>OZ244728.1:0-2787500 GCA_965219105.1 Bryobacteraceae bacterium
GTAATTTGCGGCGTGGGGGGAACCCGCCCGCCCCGGCCTTTCCCCTTGGGGAAACGGGAAAGGGGAAGTGAAATGCTTTTTGCTCCTTGCTGCCGCAGGCTCGTCTGAACCCGTTCATGCTCGTGCCTGCTCCATTCGTTCCGGCCAGCGGATCGCAAACTGCCGCAGCGCCTCGCGCCAACCTTGCACCGTCTGCCATTTCCTGGATACCTTCTGCAGCGCCAGGTAGAGCAGTTTGATCGCGGCGTCCTGGGTGGGAAAGGAGCCGCGATTTTTGGTCACTTTGCGCAGCGTCATATGCAACGATTCCACCGCATTGGTCGTATAGATGATCTTGCGGATCTCTTCGGGAAAGTCGAAGAACGGAATGACCCGCTGCCAGCTGCGCTCCCACACATCGGCTACCACTTGATGCTTCGGGTATTTGCGCCGGAACTCGCCCAGCGCCCTTTCGGCCTGCTCGGCGCTGACGGCCCGGTAAATCGATTTCAAATCCGCCGCCATACTCTTACGCTCTTTCCAGTTCACAAACTGGAGACTGGCGCGGATCAAATGCACAATGCAGGTCTGCACCAGCGTGCTCGGGAACACCGCTTCGATGGCCTCCGGGAAGCCTTTGAGCCCATCGGTGCAGATCACGAAGGCATCCTTCATGCCACGGTTTTTCAGGTTCTGCAGCACCGCCATCCAGTACTTGGCGCCTTCGTTCCCACTGGCCCACAAGCCCAGCACCGACTTCTGGCCCTCCAGATTAATGCCGATCGCGGTGTACACCGCGCGGTTCTCCACCTTGCCGTCCTGCCGCATCTTTACCATCAGCGCATCCAGATAGACGATCGGGTACAACGCTTCCAGCGGCCGCTCCTGCCACGCTTTCACTTCCTCCATGACGCTGCCGGTGACCTCCGAGATCAACGCGGCGCTCACCTCGACGCCGTATAAATCCTGCAGGTGGCCCTGAATGTCACGCGTCGTCATGCCGAGCGCGTACATCGACAGGATCTTCTCATCGAAACCGGCAAAGCGCGTCTGGTGCTTCTCGATTAACTGCGGCTCGAAGCTGCCGTTGCGATCGCGCGGCACCGCAATCTCCATCTCGCCGGCTTCGCCTTTCAACGTCTTCGTGCTCTTGCCGTTCCGCGAGTTGCCGCTGTGGTAACCGGCTACGTCATGCTTCTCGTAGCCCAGGTGATGGTTCAGTTCTCCGGTCAGCATCCGCTCCACCAGCGCCTTGGTCAGTTCCTTCACCAGACCGTTCGGTCCGATCAGGCTTCCTTCGCTGCTTGCAATGAGCTCGTCGATCAGTTCTTTCTTGATTGCCATCCGGTTCTCCTATCTTCCTCTTCTCGAGAACCGCGTTTACACAATCCTTTTTACACCCTCGCAGCTGGCAGCGGGTCATTCCGTTCTTCGACTTTCCCGAAGAGATCCGCAAGATCATCTATACGACCAATGCGGTGGAATCGTTGCACATGACGCTGCGCAAAGTGACCAAAAATCGCGGCACCTTTCCCACCCAGGACGCCGCGATCAAACTGCTCTACCTGGCGCTGCGGCAGTTTGCGATCCGCTGGCCCGAGCGTATCGAACAGGCGCGGGCCGTCTAGAACCATGCTTCCGGATGAAAAACGCGATCAGCGGAAAGGAGCGAACGAACAACGAGCCTGCGGCAGCTAGGAATGGTAAACCCCTTTCCCGTTTCCCCAAGGGGAAAGCCGGGGCGGGCGGGTTCCCCCCACGCCGCACAATTACGCGGCTCCCCCCACAAGAGGGCGCGGCCCCCTTGTGCATCCCCCCGCTGGCTTCGAACATCGATCAAAACGCGTGGGCAGCCAAACGGAAAACTGAAATTCGAACTTTAACTGATTCAAAATAACGAAACGCGTTTACACAAAACGCTTGACACTACCCAGTTCCGATCAAGAGAGGCCGCAATCGTTGGTCCACCACTGGACGTCCGCGTCGCTGCGGCGGTCCAAACGGTTGCTCCTAACTTGGCCCGCCCTCGTAATGTCTCTTCCGGTCAGCGAGCACCCTAAGGATCGCCATGAACTTTAGTGTAGGTCTGACGGACTTGCAAATTCTCAACATTTCATCGTAAGGCTATAGGCGCCCTAATCGGCGCAGCACGATTTCACGGCAACTGACTATTGACAACGAACCTCAATAAGCCTTAGCCACCACCACCCGCTGCTTCACCTCCTCGCCCGTAACCACGCACTTTCCGCCGCCGCCCCACTGGTCCACCATCGGCACGCATCGCACGGTCGCCTTAAACTCCTTCAATCGCGCCTCCGACCGCGGATCGTCCTTCAAATGCACCAGCACAAATTTCCCGCCGCCCTTCTCCGCCGTTACCTCGCGCAGGATCTCCTCCACCTGCTCGATCGAATCCGCCAACACGCAGTTCTCCTCCAAGCGCGTCTTCGCCGCCCGGTACAAACTCGCCTGCATATCGTCACACGTGCTCTCGAGCCTCGCCCGAACTTCACCCTGTGGCACGACTTCTTTCGCCCCCGTATCCCGCCGCTTCATCACCACATTTCCCGCCGCCAGATCCCGCGGACCGAGCTCTAGCACCACCGGCATTCCCCGCCGCTCCCAGTGAAAAAACTTCGCTCCCGGCGTCTGACCTTCGCGATCGTCCACCTTCACCTTCAAATCCGCGGCAATTTTCCCGGCGGCTTCGAGCACCGCTCCCCGCTCTTCATCCTTCCGGTAAATCGGCACAATCACCGCCCGCGACGGAGCCAGCTTCGGCGGCAGCACCAATCCCTTATCGTCCGAGTGCGTCATGATCAATCCGCCGATCAGCCGCGTGCTCACGCCCCAACTCGTCTGCCACACATAATCGAGCGAACCTTCCTTGCTCTGAAATTTCACGTCAAACGCCCGCCCGAAGTTCTGCCCCAGATCATGGCTCGTCCCCGCCTGCAGCGCCAGCCCGTTCTGCATCATCGCCTCGATCGAGTAACTGCAAAGCGCTCCCGCGAATTTCTCACCGCTTGTCTTGGCGCCTTTGATCACCGGCATCGCCATCACATCCTGCGCCACTTCCTCATACAAATTGAGAATCCGCAGCGTCTCTCTGAGCGCCTCCTCATGCGAAGCATGCGCCGTATGCCCTTCCTGCCACAGAAACTCCGTCGTGCGCAAGAACATCCGCGTGCGCAGCTCCCACCGCACCACGTTCGCCCATTGATTCACCAGCACCGGTAAATCGCGCCAGCTCTGTATCCACTTTGCGAAGAAATGCCCGATGATCGTCTCCGAAGTCGGCCGAATCACATACGGCTCTTCGAGCTCTTTCCCGCCGGCAATCGTCACCACCGCCAGTTCCGGCGCGAACCCCTCCACATGCTCCGCTTCCTTCTGCAAAAAGCTCTGCGGGATCAACAGCGGAAAGTAGACGTTCTGATGCCCTGTCTCCTTGAAGCGGTCATCGAGCTCCCGCTGCAGCCGCTCCCACACGGCGTAGCCATTGGCTTTGATCACCATGCAGCCCTTCACGATCTCCGCCGGTTCCGCCATGTCGCCCTGCAGGACCACATCTTGATACCAAGCCGCGAAGTCCTGGCTCCTGGGTGTAATTCGAGATTCTGCCATTCGTCTTTAATTGTCTCCGGCGTCCGCGCTTGTCGGTCTCCACTGCTCGCCGGCTCCTTCGCGATAATAGCGTTAGCTTCCGCATGCGTCTTGCCTCACCGGGCCTGTTTCCAAAGGGTTCGCCTTCACCGGGATCGTCTTCCTGGTCGCAAAACGAATCGACCCTGGTCACTCCCAACCGTTTTCTGGCCTCCGTCGCGTATCGCCAGTTTGTAACCGCTTGCCTTGCGCGGAACCATAACTCCTGGTCTCGCCCCGCTATCCTCAGCCTGAACAGCTGGCTCACCGAACAGTGGCGGCAGGCCCGCTTCACCTCTGCGGACGCTCCGGCCTTGCTCTCGCCCGAGCAGGAACACGTCCTGTGGCGTCGTGTAGTCGAGGAAGAACACCCCGATTTATCCCGCTCAAATTCGGCCGCCGCAATGGCCAGTCGCGCCGCCCGTTCGCTTGCCGAATGGGAGATCCCGAAAGCCGATCCTGCCTGGTCCAACCACAGTGACGCCGTTCAATTTCAGCGCTGGCTCCAACGCTTCGATCAAATCTGCGAGCGCGAAGGCTGGATGCCTCAGTCGGGCATTTGGTCTTTTCTGTCGCGCTCGCAACCGTCCAAAGGCCAACGCTGCGTCTTTCTAACTCACGATTCGCCCGTCCCGGCACTCCGCCGCTTGCTGGCAACCCTACATCCTCACCCGGCAGTCATCTCAACGCAATCCTCCCTCCCGCCCACGCCGTCTCCTGGAACCCAGTGCGATAGCTTCGAAGCCGAACTTGACCTCGCCGCCCGCTGGGCCCGGGCCACCTTCGAAGCACGTCCCTCCCGATCCGTCGCCGTCTTTGTGCCCGATCTCGCCGTGCATCGCAAACTCGTCGCACAAGCCTTCCGCGCCGTTTTCTATCCAGGCTCTCCCCGTTCGCTTCTCGATCGCACCGCGCCCGCGCAAGACCTCGCCTTTTCGTTGAACGCCGCCGACCCGCTATCGGATCAATCTCTGGTCGCCGGCGCTCTCCTGCTTCTGCAAGCAGCACGCCCCGAGATCCCCATGGCCGACGCCACCGCCATCCTTCGTTCCCGCTGGATCGCCGGGAGCCTCATGGAACGCTACAGCCGCGCACAAGCTGACTTGGACCTCCGCCGCCGCCGCGATCTCGATGTCACTCTCGACGATCTGGAGTCGGCCTCCGCGCGCTGCCCGCGACTGCTCACCGTTCTGGGCCAAGTTAAGCAACGGCTCGCCTCACAACCCGTCCTCGACACCTACGCCGGTTGGGTTCGTTTTTTCAGCGATCTGCTCCAAGCATTTGGTTGGCCCGGAGACGACGCGCTCACCGCCGCTGAGACCGAACTTGCTGACACTTGGCTCGCGGCTATCTCCCGCCTCGCGTCCCTCTCCCTCGTCTCCCCTCCCGTGAGTCTTGCCCAGGCGCTGGCGGAACTGCGCCGTCTCCTCGCATCCGGCCATAACTCGGCAAATCTCGCCGCACCCGTCCAGATCCTCGACTCTCGCGCCGCTCCCGGCCTTGAGTTCGACGCAGCCTTCGTCACCGGCCTCTCCGAGCAAACTTGGCCGCCTTTCGAAACTCGCTCTCCCCTGATTCCGTTCGAACTGAGCCGCGCTCGCAATCTGCCGGGTACCACGCCTCAACTGCTCCGTGACCGCCGCCTCTTCTTCACGCGCGCCCTCTTTGCCTCCGCCCCGCAGGTCCACGCCGCTTGGTCCGGCCGCCTCTCTCCGGTTGCCGCTGGGTTCGTTTCGCAAAATGCTGCGTCCCCTTCGGTGTGGAAGGGCAAGACGGCTTGGCAATCTTTCAAGCCCGTCATGCTCGATGAGATGGAAGATACGGTCGCTCCGCCCTTCACCGCCGATTCCACCGCCAGAGGGGGCACCGGCATCATCAAGTCCCAGTCGCTCTGTCCTTTCCGCGCCTTCGCCGAATACCGTCTGGGAGCCCGATCCCCTGAAGAAGGCTGCCTGGGACTCGACAGCCGCGACCGTGGCGGCAACCTCCACCGCGTGCTCGAGTTCGTTTGGCAAAATCTGCAAACGCGCGACAAACTCCTCGCCACCAATCCCGCCAACCTTGAACGCCTCGTCGAAGAAGCCTGCGCCGCCGCTCTCTCGAAGGGCCGCGCGAGTTCGTTCGGCAAAATCGTCTCTGCCGTCGAAGCCCAACGCCTCAAGGAAGTCACGCTCAGCTGGCTTGAATGCGAACGGAGCCGTAAACAGCCGTTCTCCGTCGAAACTGTCGAAGGCGAGCGCTACTTCGAGCTCGGCGGTTTGCGTCTGCGCCTGCGCCTGGACCGAATCGATCGCCTGGCCAACGGTCAAACCCTGCTCATCGATTACAAAAGCGGCGAGCAGACCCGCAACAAGCTCAAAGGCGTCCGCCCTGAAGAGCCGCAGCTGCTGGTCTATGCCGCCAGCATGCCCAATGAGGTCGACGGCATCCTCTTCGCTCAACTGAAGGCCCGCAACGTCAAGGCTGTCGGCGTCACCCGCGAAAAACAGTTCACTTCCAGAAGCGTCGATGTCGAAGGCCGGGAATGGGACAATTTCCTTGACGAAGGAATTGCAAACGTGGAGTTGTTGGCCACCCAATTCAAATCCGGATATGCGGCCGTCGCGCCGCTTGCCACCGCCTGTGAGTTCTGCGCGCAAAAGCCTGTTTGCCGGGTCGCCGAGAAGCGCGCTCTGGAGATGTCCGCCGAAGAATGATTGCCGACCAGTCGGCCCGTGAACAGGCGCTCGACCCCGCCAGCTCCTTCATCGTTCAAGCCCCGGCCGGTTCGGGCAAAACCGGTCTGCTTGTGCAGCGCTACTTGCGTCTACTCAGCTTGGTTGAACGCCCGGAGAGCGTCGTAGCCATGACGTTCACTCGCAAAGCAGCCGGGGAGATGCTCGAACGCATCGAGAACGCGCTCATTGCCGCCGAGAAGAACGAGCCTGTGTCCTCGCCTCATGACGAGCGAACACGCGAACTCGCTGCCGCCGTTTTGAAACAGGACGCAAAGTTTGGCTGGAACCTGTTACTCGATCCATCACCGTTGCAAATTCAAACGATCGATTCGCTCTGTGCGCTGCTCGCCCGCCAAATGCCGGTTGTTTCCGGGTTCGGTGGCGGCGCCCAAGTGGTCGAAGACGCAACCGAACTCTACAATCTCGCTGCCCGCAACGCTCTCCGTCAACTCGCCGAGGGCTCCGACGCTGAACAGTCACTCTTGAGCCGCCTCGGACTCTACTTCGATAGCGACTTCGCCATGCTTCAATCCCAGATTGTCAGTATGCTCGCCAGCCGTGATCAATGGCGCGCTCCTGTCGATGACAACGATGAACAAGTCCAGGATTTTTGCGACTTGCTCAACTTTGCCGCGCAATCGCTCGAAACGGTCTTTGCCGAGTCAGGCGCCGTCGATTTCACTTCGGTTACCGAAGCCGCGATCCGCGTTCTCGGTTCGCCCGAACAGCCCAGCGATTTTCTCTACAATCTCGATTACCGCATCCAGCATCTACTGGTGGACGAGTTTCAGGATACGTCCCGATCCCAATACGATCTGATCAACGCCTTGACAGCGCAATGGTCTGAGGGCGATGGCCACACGCTCTTTCTGGTCGGCGATCCTATGCAAAGCATCTACGGCTTTCGCGGCGCAGAGGTCTCGCTGTTTCTCAAAACTTGGAATGAAGCGCAAATGCCGGCCGTTCGCCTCCAGCGGCTCGCCCTAGAAACTAATTTCCGCTCCACGCCGCAGATCCTTGCCTGGGTGGAACAGATGTTTGCGCCTGTGATGGAAGCCGATGTTGGCGGAGGTGTTCAGTTTCGTTCGTCGCTTGCTGGACGCGCAACGGTAGGCGATCTTCCCGAACTCGCCGCGCTCATCGATGACAAAGATAAAGCCGCCGAAGCTGCTCTCATCGGCAAAATTGCAAAAGACGCTTTGAAGCGCGGCTCGGTCGCCATTCTCGTACGCAGCCGTAATCACCTATCTAGAATTCTTCCCGCGCTCCGTGATGAAGGCATTCTGTACGAGGCTGTCGAAATCGATCGGCTTGCCGAGCAGCAGCACATCCTCGATCTCTTTGCGTTGACTCGCGCCGTTCTTCATCCGGCGGATCGCGTAGCCTGGCTCGCTTGCCTTCGCGCGCCCTGGTGCGGCCTTTCACTCCACGATCTCTCTGCGTTGGCGGAAAATGAGCCATTCCGTACCGTTCCCGATCTCATCGCCGATCTGGAGAAAATGAGCGCTCTATCGGTCGAGGGCCGCTATCGCTTGGCGCGAGCCGGTGAGATTTTATTGAAGGCAAGCGAACGCTGCGGTCGCGTGCCTCTCGCTCAGCTCGTCTCCGATGCATGGCTGTTGCTCGGCGGTCCTGTCACGCTCACCGAAACATATCAAGCGGAGGACGTTCGAACCTATTTCGATTTACTCGAAGGCTTGGAAGAAGGCGGCACGATTCGCGATACAAGCTTGCTCGCGGCGCGTCTCGAACTGCTCTTCGCCAAACCTGCTTCGGGCGAGCGCTTTGTGCAGATCATGACTATCCACAAAGCAAAAGGCCTTGAGTTCGACACGGTCCTCATTCCGCAACTTGCTGGCGGCTCCCGGCCGTCCGAACGCAGCCTGCTTCTCTGGAATGAAACCATCGCGGACGATGGCGCCGCTCATCTCTCCGTGGCCGCTCAACCACGGCGCGGCGAAAGGAGCGATCACTACGACGCAGTCTCCGAAGCTTGCGGCGAGCGCGAAGCCCATGAGTTGAAGCGGCTCTTTTATGTCGCCTGCACCCGGGCGCGCGAATCGCTGTACTTGACCGGCAATGCGTCGCTTAAGAAAGACCGGTCCGATCTACAAAAGCCGCGCTCCAACACGTTTCTGAGTCTTATCTGGAACGGAGTCAGCGAGGAGTTCAGCGCTGCGTTTCGACGCTCGCCTTCGCAGCAGGGTAACTTGTTCCCGCCCGAAACGCCTCAGCCGAAAACGATTTTGCGGCGTCTTCCCGCCTCCTGGCAAACTCCGCAATTTGCCCGCTCTGTCAAATGGGAGCCTGCCTATCGCGAAATGGTCGCCGCAACTCACAAACTCTCCTACGCGTGGGCAAGCGATGCGGGCCGGCATGTTGGAACCACCGTACACGAGTTCTTAAAAAGAGCGAACCTCTCGACTCCCATTCCCGAAGCCCTGATTCATTCCGAGTTGCTGCGACTCGGTGTCACGCCTGCCGAAGCGCCCGCCGCAACCGCGCGAGCTGTACGCGCCCTGCAGAACACGATGCAAAGCGAGCGCGGCAAATGGATGCTGCAGCAGGGCAAAGAAGCACGATCGGAATGGCCCGTCGGCGGACGCATTGGCAACGAAATTGTAAGCGGCACAATCGATCGCATCTTTCGCGACGAGGAAGACCGCCTCTGGATCATCGACTTCAAAACTAGCGAGCACGAGGGTGCCGGCCTCAAGAGTTTTCTCGATCGCGAACAACGCCGCTACCGCACTCAGCTGGAAACGTATGCAGCGCTGATCTCTCAGATGGAGCGCGGCCCGATTTGGCTTGGCCTCTATTTTCCCCTACTCGATGCATGGCGTGAATGGCAGTACGAGGAAAGCGCCGTTCTCACCGCTCATTAAAATGGGAGTGCATGCCGCACAATCCCTTGATCATTGCTCTCGACGTAGACGACGCGCAGCAAGCTCTTTCCTTGATCGACAAAATTGGAACGGCCGCCAGTTTCTACAAAGTAGGGATGGAACTATATGCCGTAGGCGGCATGCAGCTTGTGGAGGAAATTCACTCACTTGGGAAACGCGTCTTCCTCGACTTGAAACTTTACGACATAGGCGAGACTGTGAAGCGCGCCACGCGCCAGATTGCAAAGACTGGACTGGTCGAGTTCTTAACCGTCCACGGCAGCCAGACCGTGATGGAAGCCGCTGTGGAAGGGAAGGGAAATGCACCTGTTCAGCTTTTAGCGGTGACCGTTCTCACCAGCTTCGACCAAAACGATTTGGCCGACCTCGGCTATTCCGTTCCAATCTCTGAATTGGTGGAACTGCGCGTTCGCAAGGCTGCCGCAAGCGGTATCAATGGCATCGTCTGCTCGCCGCTGGAAGTTCAAAGAGTCCGGCAGACTGGTGGCCCGGCGCTCAAACTGGTCACTCCCGGTGTACGCTCGGCCAACGCCGACAAAGGCGATCAGAAGCGTGTAGCGACTCCTGCTGAAGCCATTGCGAATGGAGCCGATTATCTTGTCATCGGCCGGCAGGTGACTCGATCCGCGGATCCGGCATCAGCCTGCAAAGCCATCTTGCACGAAATTGGGAGGAGCGAAGCTGCGCCCTTCGCTCCTGCCGAATCTAGCCGCTAGCTTTTCTTCAGCAAAGCAAGCAGCGCGTTGCCATCGGGCGATCCAAGCCCTGTGCAACTGTCCCAGCCACTTGAGGCTTTATATGAGCCGTTAGTGCCCGTTTCGACATCGTGCAGTACTTTGTGTTGTGCCACAGTTCCGTATAACGTCGGATGAAACCAACCGATGTTTTTGCCTAGCTGCTCATTACACAGCGCGAATAGGCCGGCCCACAACGGCGCGACAGCGCTGGTTCCGCCGACCACGGCGCTTTGCCCGTCGACGAAGATCTTGTAACCCGTCGCCGGATCCGCCACGCCCGCTACATCCGGTACACCGCGCTTCTTGATCTTCAATCCGGATTGGTAAGAGGGCTTCGCGAAATGCGTGCTGATGCCGCCGCCGGTCGCGCCTCCGTTAGTGCCGTCGTTCCAAACTGTCTCCTTGACAATCTGTCCGTTGCTTCCGTAAAGCCGCGTGCCGCCGCAGCCAAGCACCCATGGACTGGAAGCCGGAAAGTCTACGTGGCTATGTCCGTCCTGCTCGCCATCGGACGAACCGTTATCACCCGCCGCCGCGCATACCGTGATGCCCAGTACGGCTGCATCGTGAAACGCCGAGCTGAACGCGTCCATAGTGGCCGGTGACCACTCCTTCTCCGCCGAACCCCAGCTGATCGAAACGACCGAGGGTTTTCGCGTTTCGTCATGAATGGCGGCGTTGATCGCTTCCAGGAAGCCGGCGTCAGTATTTGGCGCAAAATACACTGCAATTTTGGCTCCGGGAGCGACTGCGCCCGCCACCTCGATATCGAGCACCACCTCTCCGTCAGCGCTGTCCGGATCGCCCGTCGGGCTATTCTGCGCACCACCGACCGCGATCGCTTCGACTGGCACCGGCGGAAGGCCCAGCTGCTTCCAGTAGCTTTCGAGATCGCTCTCCCGGTAACCGCCGCCAAGCTCGATCAGCGCGATGGTTTGCCCCTTCCCGGCGCTCTCTGGAAAGTCATACATCTTCGCAATTTCCAAAGGCGTAAACGCAACCGGCGTCAGCGAAGGATCAACTTTACGCCGGTACGTTCCGGCCACCGGGCTTTCATCAAAACCGAGCACGGCAACCACACGGCCATCCAGCTCCGATGGCAGCGATAATTGCCCCTGCCGCGTTCGGTAATGTTTGCCCTCAATCTCTGACAAACGCACATCGGCACGGAAAGCATGCGACAGCGCTCCCAATGTGCCGCAAAGGGTAACCGAGCGTGCTTCCGGCCTGATGCGCACCACTGTGAAGTTGTTTTTCGCAGCGAACGCCAGAACTGCCTCGAGATCTTCTTGCTGCGCTCCATGGCGTGCGGCGAGTTGATCGCTTGTAAGTTGCGAAAATAGAGTCGATATCTCCTCCTTGCGGCGGAGAATCAAGGTAATTTGAGTGTTTTTATCGGGCGTTAGCAGCCCCGCGAACGCAGAAGATCGCGGATGCCGCCTTTCACTCCCGGATAAAAGTACGTGAGAAGACATAGTTTCTGCTCCCGTGGTGAAGCTAGTCCCGGGAGTTGCGTTTCTATGCGCCTCGAAAGCTCGGCGAAGCCGGTAATCGCCTGAAAAGACACGTGCAAGGGTCTGCATAATTTTCAACACTCCGCTGTGACCGCTTGTTCGCGGCCACCGAAATTTGTATTCCGCCGCAAAGGATGTAAGTCTGAAAGAAGAGGAATGATTCGAATACTCAAACCGTTCACGCTCGCGCTCTGTCTGGTGTCACTTTCCGGCTCTCAGGCTCAACCACAATCACTGGGTTCAATCCTGTCCGGCAAGAAGACAGCTGACACGGCTCCAACTGCTCCCGCCGATCCTTTGAAGCGCGACACGCCTCGCGACGCTATCTTTCGTTTTCTGGAGGCTTGCCACCGAGGTACATTCGACGTGGCCGCGCAGTACCTGGACCTGCGCCAGTTAAGTCCTGAGATACGAAAGACGGAAGGCCCTCAATTAGCCGAACAGCTTGGCAAACTACTCGACCGCAATCCCCGCTTTGAGCTCAGCAAGCTGAGTAACTCGCCAGACGGCTACAGGACCGATGGCTTGTCTTCCAATGTCGACGACCTTGTTCGGCTCGATCTCGACGGGGAAGCGGTGACGCTGCATATGCAGCGCGTCGATCAGGGTAAGGCGGGTAAGATCTGGCTGGTTGCCGCCGCAAGCGTCTCGCAAATCCCAGAGCTCAGCAGTGCCAACGTTCAAAACAGCTTTGAAAAGTACATTCCCGCGCCTCTTGTGAACATCAGTTTCGCGGCCACACCACTCTGGATTTGGATGGCGCTTGTCCTACTCGCGCTCATCCTTTCGGCCATATCGAAACGGCTTTCTCAACTCGTTCTCTTCTTAATAAAGCCGCTGGCGAAGCGGTATGCAAAGTTTCTGCATGTGCAACGCCTGGAAGCCATCGCCGAACCGCTTCGGCTGATTCTCTCCGTTCTCGTCTTCCGCGCCTGTCTGGTATTTATCCCGCCGAGTGCGCTCGTACGAGACCTGCTTCTCAAGCTCCTGACGCTGCTGCTGGTTTGGGGCGCGGCGTCTCTGCTGATGCGGCTCGTCGATGTAGGGTCCGATACCTATATCTCGCGCCTCGATCCTCACGAACGTGCCCTGACCTACTCAATTTTTCCGCTAGGTATTCGGGTCGTAAAGCTTTGCATCTTCGCGATTGCTGTTTTGACGGTTTTGGAGCAGTGGGGCTACAACACAAGCGCCATCCTGGCGGGCCTTGGTGTGGGCGGCATTGCAGTGGCCCTTGCAGCCCAAAAAACTATCGAAAACCTGTTTGGCGGTGTGTCTCTCATCAGCGACCGCCCCGTCCTGGTCGGTGACTTCTGCCAGTTCGGAGGCCAGGTCGGCACAATCGAAGATATCGGCCTACGATCCACACGCATCCGCACTCTCGACCGCACTGTGGTGACCGTACCGAACTCGCAGTTTTCAACCATGACCCTCGAGAACTTCTCTAAGCGAGACCGAATGTGGTTCCACCCGAAGCTCTCGCTTCGCCGCGACACCAGCCCAGACCAAGTGCAGAAAATGATGGCAGCGATCGTGGAGATTCTGGAAAAGCATGAGATGGTCGACGCCAGCGGCGTTCCTCTGCGCTTCACAAAAATCGCCAGTCAGTCGCTCGACCTTGAAGTCTTCGCTTACGTTCTAACTCCGGACTTCAACGTGTACCTTAAAGTGCAGTCGGAGATTCTTCTCCAGATTCTGGAAGCCTCTCACCGGCTTGGAATCGGCTTTGCTGTGCCGTTCCAAGAAGAGTTCAACGTTTCCGTGAATCCTGACAGGCCCGGCACGCTCTATCCGTTCCAGGCCTTAACTTTAGACAGCAAAACGCACTCAGCTAACGGCTCTGGTCAAGCCGCCGGCCAGCCGGAAACAACCGCAGCCGAACTGCAACGCGGCTAATACTGCGAGCGCAAGATGTCGAAGTAGATGTGCAATCCTTGCCGGAACTGGCCGGCAGGTATGTGTTCGCTGTCGCTATGCATGGTAGCTACCGTGGCGGTGTCTAGGATCATCGGGATGAGGCCATAAGCAGTCACGCCGCGCATGCGAAACTTTTGACCGTCAGTGCCGTAAGGCACGATGATAGGGATCACCGCCGCTTGCCGATTGTACTTCTGTATGGAAGAAGTGATTGCCTTGAACAACTCCGTTTCCGTACTGCTCGGCTGCGGATCGTCCGGTCTCGGTGAAATCTCCTCGACTGTCACATGCGGGTCGTTGATCCGTGCCTTGATCTCCGATATAAACTCCTCTGCATTCTGCCCCGGCAGCAAGCGGCAGTCAAGCGTCGCTTCCGCCAGCGATGGAATCACGTTCGCCTTCGGTGGATCGCCTACGCCGCTGCGGAGCGATGTCACGGAGATGGTATTTTTCTGCACGGCGTTGATGAATTTGTTGCTCGCGAGATCACCGAGTTCGCTCTTCATGCGAGTGACAATGCTGTTCGCTTTCTTCGACGGGCCAAAGGCTTTCGCTTGCTCAATCGCGCGCATCAGAAGATCGTTGGCATTGTCCGGTATCGGCTGTGAACCATGCCCGGATGTACCTTGCGCTCGTAGCTTGAGCCACAGCACCTGCTTATCCGCTACCGAAACTCCAAACACGAGCCGGTCCGGCGAGTACAGATTGCGCGAACCCGCGCCGCCTTCGTCCAGAACATACTCGGGATTCAGTTCATTCCAATGATTCGCGATCATCCAGCCTGCGCCCTTCACCCCTCCGGTCTCCTCGTCGCAAGTAGCCAGAAATATGATGTCTCGCGGTGGCACGATTCCTTGCTGTTTCAGCAGCGTCATCGCAACCAGTTGCATAATCCCCGTGCTCTTCATGTCGAGCGCGCCGCGTCCCCAAATCTGGCCATCCTGAATGACGGCGGCAAAAGGATTCACTTTCCAACGCGAGGCGTCCGCAGGGACTACGTCCATGTGGTTGAGCAGCAGCAACGGCCGCTTGGACCGATCCTTCCCAGGGAGCCGTGCAAGCAGATTAGTCTGTCCTGAAGGACCGCTTTCGTATAGTCGCGATTCAAGGCCGGCCGCCGCTAGTTCGGCTTGCAACAGGTGTGCCGTTGCCCGTGTGTCAGCCGGTGGATTGACGCTCTTCAGCTGGATATAGTGCTGCAGCAGAGAGACCGCGTGTTCCTCTACGGCTGGCCAGTCTGGCTGGGCTGCGCTCGCCAGCGTGCAAGCTGATAGAGCAAAGGCAAACAAACGAAGGTTCATGTTTTTGTGTGAGGCAAGCCCGATAGGGTCGCCGGGTTTCGATCCAACCTGAGCGCTTCGATCAACGCTCCCGCCGCGGGGCTGTATCTCGGAAACGACACGTCACAATGTAGCTCGGCCGCGACCGCTGCGGAGAAAGCTTCTCGAAGCCGTGCGCTTTGGAACACCCCGCCCACATGCGCAATTGTCACCGGTTTCTTCTCCTGGAATAAGGCGCGATGAACGCCCGCGGCGTAGCCTGTCAGCGCTGTTGCAGCCTCGGACAGAATGCTCGATGCGATCTCGTCTCCCGCCTCCGCCTGCTGTGAAACCATGGGCGCCAATGCCGCAATCGCTTTCCGTTCTTCACCACCGTAGAAGCGGTGCAAGAGTTGATTCGCGCTCCTACTCTGGGTCGCGGCTAACAAGCTTGCATGCAGGCTAGTGAAAGGACCCCAGCCCTCCTCCCAACGGAGCGCCGCTTGCAATCCCCGGCGAGTGATGTCGAAGGCGCCGCCCTCGTCGCCGAACAAATAGCCCCACCCGCCGGCTCGTGCAGTTTTTCCTTCGGCATTGCGGCCGTATGCAATTGAGCCAGTTCCTGCGATGACGATAATTCCTGGTTCGCCTGCCGTGGCTCCTTCGAGCGCGATCTCGGCGTCGTTCACTACCTTCAGCAGCTTGGCATGGATCAGTTCGCTTGCGTAAGCTGTCTTGTCTTCGGCCCCCCCACTGAATCCCAGGCAAGCCGCCGCGAAACATATCGTTCGAAAATCACTAGTAATGCTCTGGCAGGCTTGCTGAAGGCACTGCGTCAGGACACTCCTAAACTTTGCGCGCGCTTCGCTTCCGCTGACGTGGTTGCAAGGCCCCGCCCGGCCTGCGCCTACTATCCGTCCCGCATCGTCGGCAATCAGCGCAGTTGTGCTCGACTGTCCGCCATCTACGCCGAGATAATACTGGCGCACTCTATCGTCGGCCAAGCTTGAGCGTCCTCACGCAAGCGTCTTGTCTTTCGCGTAACAAACTCCGTCCAGCGGACAAGATGCGCAGCGCGGCTTACGGGCCACGCAGATCTGCCGGCCGAAGTGAATAATCTGATGCGCGAACAGCACCCACTTCGTTTGCGGAACGACCTTAACCAGATCCTGTTCGATCTTCACCGGATCGGTGTTCTTTGTGAGATCTAGCCGATGACAGATACGGCTTACATGCGTGTCGACCACGACCCCCGAAGCCACGCCGTACGCTGTTCCGAGCACCACGTTGGCCGTCTTCCGCGCCGCGCCTGGCACGGCGAGCAGTTCCTCCATCGTGTTCGGAACTTTCCCCTTGTACTCCGCCAGGATTTTCTGCGCGGCGCCAATTACCGATCGTGCTTTGTTGTTGAAGAAACCGGTCGATCGAATATCTTGCGCCAGCTCTTCCTGCGAAACGTTCGCAAAATCTTCGATTGCCGGATATTTTCGGAACAGACCGGGCGTTACTTTGTTTACACGTTCATCGGTGCATTGCGCGGAAAGAATAGTCGCCACAAGCAACTGCCACGGGTCCTCATGATGGAGAGCGCACGTCGCATCGGGAAAGAGAAGGTCGAGCTCGCTCAAAATAACATCGAGCCGCTTCCTCTTTTCCGCGGCAGTCTTTGGTTTGGGTACTTTGCGTGGCGGCGTGACCGGATGAACCGGAGTTGGCGTGGCAAGGACCGTTTCTTCCATGGCGAAAGCACCAAGATAGCGCAAGGACGCCGTGCGTCCGGGAACAGCCTAATTTGGCGAACCGTTCTCGAGAAAAGTTCGTAGCCGATGGCTCCGGCTTGGATGCCGAAGCTTGCGCAGTGCCTTGGCTTCAATCTGGCGGATGCGCTCGCGTGTCACCGCGAAATTCTGGCCCACCTCTTCCAGTGTGTGCTCACTTCCGTCTTGCAGGCCGAAACGCATTTTCACAATCTTCTCCTCGCGCGGGCTGAGAGTCTTTAGAACCTCCGCTGTCTGTTCCCGCAGGTTCAAATTAATCACGGCGTCGGATGGAGAGACCAGGCGGCTATCCACCAGAAAATCACCTAAATTCGAATCTTCCTCTTCGCCAACAGGAGTTTGCAGCGATATTGGCTCTTGCGCGATCCGAAGGACGCGGCGGACTTTGCTGGGCGTAAGTTCCATGCGTACCGCCAACTCTTCGGTGGTCGCCTCGCGGCCGAATTCCTGAAGTAAGATCCTCTGCAGCCGCACAAGCTTGTTGATGGTTTCGATCATGTGCACCGGCACGCGAATGGTTCGCGCTTGATCCGCGATCGCGCGTGTTACGGCTTGCCGCACCCACCAGGTCGCATACGTTGAAAACTTATAGCCGCGCTTGTAATCGAATTTTTCGACCGCGCGCATCAGCCCAATGTTGCCCTCTTGAATCAGATCGAGGAACTGCATGCCGCGATTGGTATAGCGCTTGGCAACAGACACCACTAGGCGCAAGTTCGCCTCAATCAAACGCTTCTTCGCGCAGTCGGACTCGGCCTCCCCGCGCTCCACAATTTGCAGCGTGCGCCGCAGTTCGCTCGCGCCGCCACCGGAACGCTCCTCCAGCATTTCGATCTGCTGCAACAGCGCTTTCAACTCCCGGCGCAAGCCGGATCCAGCGGACGATTCGGCTACGCCGGCTGTTTCGAGTTGTCTCTGAACTCGCGCGATCTCCTGTTCGAGCGGATTCAACTGCTCAACCAAGTTTTTTACAGCCTTCCCAAGAAACCGAACATACCGGGTCGTAAAGGGAAGAAGTCGAATCTGCCGCGAGATCCGAACAAGTATGCGAGCATACTCAAGTCGAAGCTTACGTGAGTGTTTGGGCTTCGAGCTTTGCGAAGAGCTGATCAGTTTGCCTTCGATCTGCCGCGCCTTCGCGTAAAGCTGTTCGATTTGGCCGGTTGCTTCCAGAAACGCTTCGCGCAGCTGCGAACCGGCGCTCGGCTCCTCTTCCGCCAGAGTGCTCGGCTCGGCAGCGAGTGTATGCGGCTCAGAAACCTGCACGATGTCAAAGATATGCAGGGAACCATTCTCAACCTGAGACTTGCTTTCCAGCAGAACCTGTATCGCCAGCCTCGAACGCGAAAGCGCTTTGCGTACCGCAGCCTCGCCGCGTTCAATACGCTTGGCGAGCTCAATTTCTCCTTCGCGCGTGAGAAGTGGCACCATGCCCATTTCGCGCAAGTAAACGCGGACCGAATCGTTACTCTTATCGAGGGCTCCCGGCGCGAGATCGAGCTCATTAAAGGCCTCAATCTCTTCATCCTTCTTGTCGAAGTCTTTGGCTTCATCTAGAAGCTCGACAGGCGAGCCATCCAAGTCGGCGAATAGATCAGTCAGATCGTTGCCGTTAGCTATGTCTCCGCGAACTGATCCTTCCAGCTCGTCATAGATTGCAAAGCTTTTGTTGTTGCTGTCCTGCATTAACTGCCCTTGTCAATCTGCCATGTACGAGAAGCCCCGCATCATCATGAGCAAATCAGATCTACGAATCACCGCAGCCAAGGCGCCCCGAATCAATCCTTGACTCCTCATATTACAACTATTCCACTGGTACGGCAGCGCGATTAATCATGTCTAATTCCGTCATCAATCGAATGGCGTCTTTCAGGTTGCCCGCTGCTTCAAATTCGCGAATTTGCTTCTTTATCTCTGCACTCCGGTGCTGAGACGCTCGGGTCTCCAGAGACTTTAAGCAGTCTAAAGCCTGCTGCACGGCGAGCTCCTCCGACACTACGGATTCGGAAAAGTTGATCTCCGATAGTATCCTCTGCAATCGAGGCTCCAGGCGGTCAATCACTTCTGAAAGCGAGAAATTGGACTCGTCTACCGCAAGAATTGCCTCAAAGATCGGCTTGGCTTCGAGTTGAGCGCTATGTGACCAGGAAGCGAAAAACTGCCGGATCACCGTTCGCGCGTCGGCGTTCGCCAGCATGCACATAATCAGGAGCCGCTCGTTTCGCGCTAAGGCCGTCGACACCTCGAAGCGCTTCTCCGGAACAAAACCGCCTTGTTTCGGCCGTAGAACCTGCCGCACCATCTCGCGCTCCACGCCAAGTTGTTCGGCGATCTCAGCGCCCAACGCGGACCGCTCGATGCGATCCTGTACATGCTCGAGTGAGGGAAGCACAAATTTGAAGGCATCGACCCGTCCCTCCGCGCTGCGCGTATCGAAGCGGCTGCGAGCCAAATCGGTCAGCCAGTGGAAGTAAGACGGCGCCTGCTCGAGCAGCTTCTGATACCCCTCCGGGCCCTGCTGCTGAATGAATTCATCGGGGTCGAGTTCGCCCGGTATCGTCAGCACTTTCACTCGCAAGCCTTCGGCCAGCAAACCCGTAATGTGCTTTTCGGTGGAGCGCGCTCCTGCTGTATCGGAATCGAGATTTAAGATTACGTGTCCCTTACCTGCTTGGTATTGCAGTTGCTGCCGCATGCTTCGGATCTGCTTCGGGCCTAGCGCAGTTCCGCAAAGCGCAACCACCTCCTGCACGCCAGCCGAGTAAACCCCGATCGCATCCATGTAGCCTTCCACCAAGATCAATCGGTCGTTCTTCCGCGCCGCCACTTTAGCCCGGTGCATGTTGTACAGCACCGAAGATTTCGCGTAGAGCTTGGTTTCAGGAGAGTTGACGTACTTTATCTTGTCGTCCGGCCGCAGCGCGCGCCCTCCGAACGCAATCACCTTGCCTGCCTCGCTATGAATTGGAAACATCAGGCGGCTGCGAAAGTGATCGTAAAGCCCACCTTCATCCCGCCGCTTCACAAGCCCGGACTCGAGTAGCAGTTCTTCGCCGAACTTTTTTAAAAGCCGCACCATTTGCTGCCCGGAGCCGTCCGCAAGGCCAAGCCGGAACTCACTGGCCGCTTGATCGCCGACCGCGCGGGATTGCAGATACCGCCGCGCGTCGGCGCCCGAAGCGCTCCGCAGATTGTCCTGAAAAATCGTTGCTGCGGCGTCTTGTATCTCGAGCAGCGCCGACTCCCGCTGCGCATTCGCATCGCCCGCGTGGCGCTCCGGCATCGCGATCCCTTGCCGTTCCGCAAGCATGCGTAGCGTCTCGGGAAACGTCAGGCTCTCCATCTGCTGCACAAAGCGGAATACGTCACCCCCCGCGTCGCATCCGAAGCACTTATAGAACTGATGTTCGCCGTCCACGTTGAAAGAAGGAGTCTTCTCCGAATGAAACGGACAAAGCCCTTTCCAGCGGTGACCTGAGCCCTGGCGCTTCAACGGCACATATTGCTGCACGACGTCTACGATGTCGATCAGACCCTTCAGTTGTTCAGCGAAATTCATTGTAGGCCGGTCACACTTTGGGTGCGTTCGTACTGATGGGGGGGAGGGCTTCCTTCAGAGTATCAGGGCACGGCCTCGCGCCAAGCCTTTGGCTCTTGGCATAATGACGGCAAGCGATGGGCCTCAAAGAATACGCTCGAAAACGCAACTTTGCAGTCACTCCGGAGCCTCAGCCGGATGACTCGCCCGAGCAAGCGGCTCAGGCTTCCAAGCAGAGCAGTCAAAGCGGAGAACGCGGCGGATTCTTTTGTGTGCAGCGCCACGACGCCACCCACCTTCACTATGATTTCCGTCTCGAAGTGCACGGCGTTCTTGTCAGTTGGGCCGTGCCGAAAGGGCCAAGCCTCGATCCCGCTCGCAAGGCGCTCGCCATGAAGGTAGAAGATCATCCTTACGACTACGGCACCTTTGAAGGAAACATTCCGGCGGGAAATTACGGCGGCGGCAGCGTCATGCTGTGGGACCAGGGAACCTATAATGTTCTAGGCGACACAGATGCGACCGCGCAAATCGAACGCGGCGACTTCAAGTTCGAGCTGCACGGCACGAAGCTAAAAGGTTCGTTCGCCATAGTCCGCATGAAGCGCGCCGGCAAGGGCAATGAGTGGCTGCTCATCAAGAAGAAAGACGAGCACGTTGTTCCTGGCTACGATATCGATCAGTTTGCCTGGAGCGTGAAAACCAAACGCTCACAAGAAGAGATCGCGGAAGAAAACCAATCAGCTAATTTCGGTGAAATCGATGGCGCGCAGCGTTCCGCCATGCCGTCCCAAGTGGAGCCCATGCTTGCAACCGCCGTGGCAGAACCGCCGTCGGGCAGCCACTGGCTCTACGAAATCAAATGGGATGGCGTACGTGCTCTCTGCCGGATCGATGGGGGCAAGCTCGAAATCTACTCGCGGCGGGGGAATCGCTGCGAACAGCAGTACCCGGAGCTCCTCGGGCTGCCGAAGCAAGTGAACTGCAAAACTGCCTGGCTCGATGGCGAAATCTGTGTTCTCGATGAGCAGGGCCGGTCGCGCTTTCATAGCATTCAACCTCGGATCATGGCGAATGCCGCCGCTATCCCGCGCCTGGTTGAAACCGCACCGGCCACGCTCTTCCTTTTTGATCTGCTCTATGCCGATGGATACGATCTACGCGGCGTCCCGCTCGAGGAGAGAAAGAAGCTTCTCAAATCCGTCGTTGTACCGGACGATCAAATCAGGCTCTCAGAGGCTTTTGCGGCGAAGGGCGATCAGATGTTTGCCGCTGCTCGTCAAACGGGTCTCGAGGGAATTGTTGCCAAGGATCGTAGCAGTAAATACGAGGGCGCCCGTTCAACCCGGTGGCAGAAGGTCAAAGTCTCAAATGAACAGGAGTTTGTAATCGCGGGCTTTACCAAAGGCGAGCGAGACTACTTTGGCGCGCTGGTGCTTGGAGTTTACGAGGATGGCAAGCTCCGGCACGCGGGCCAGGTCGGAACCGGCTTCGATGGCAAGCTGATGCGAGAAATTTACACGCGATTAAAACCGCTGATCGTGAAGAACTCGCCCCTTCAGCCCAAGCCGAAGATCAAGGACGTCACGTGGGTCGAGCCTTCGACCGTGTGCGAGGTCCGCTTCCTTGAATGGACACCCGACGGCATCCTTCGCGCGCCGGTGTTTGCTGGATTGCGGGAAGACAAGGTCCCCGAAGATGTACAACAGGAAACTCCCGCAAAACCAGAAGACGTATCCTCTCCTGCGCCGGCAAGCTCCTCACCTGAAATCGATCTGAAAGGTAAAGACGCCTCCGTCAACGTCGATGGGCGTCAGCTCAAGCTCACTAATCTCGATAAAATTTACTTCCCTCGCGACAAGTGGAAGAAGCGCGATCTATTGGCCTTCTACAACGCCGCGTCGCTTTGGCTTCTGCCCCACCTGCATAACAGGCCACTCTCGATGAAGCGCTACCCAAACGGCATCGGCAGTGAATTCTTCTTCCAGAAAAACGCCGGCGCGCACTTTCCTGACTGGATGCAATGCGAGCTTATCGTCGAGCACGGCGGAACCAAAAAGAATCACTACCCGCTTGCCAACGATCGCGCTAGCTTGCTTTACTTGGTCAATCTCGGCTGCATCGATCAAAATCCCTGGATGAGCCGGGTCGGTAACCTCGACCATCCCGATTGGATGCTCCTCGATCTCGACCCCGTAGAGGCATCGTTCGACCGGATCGTCGAAGCGGCCCTGCTGGCGCGTGATGTTCTGGAAAGCCTCGGGTTGAAGGGTTATCCCAAAACGACTGGCGGCGACGGCATGCACGTGTACGTACCTCTTGAACCGGTCTACAGCTTCGACCAGGTTCGCAGCTTTGCCGAAATCTTGTCGCGGCTGGTTATTGATCGCGAGCCTGCGTTATTCACCACGCCCAGGAGTGTAGATAAACGTCAAAAGGGTCGCGTTTACTTCGATTACTTGCAAATCGGAACCGGCAAAACGATTGCGGCTCCTTATGTCATTCGAGCCTACGAGGGCGCGCCTGTCGCTACGCCACTCGAATGGCATGAAGTCAAAGCCGGTCTGCAGCCGCACGACTTTCGTATCGATAACAGCATTGAGCGTTTTCAAGCGAAGGGCGATCTGTTTGCGCCCGTGCTGCGCGGCGGTCAGCACCTGGAAGATGCGCTGGCGAGAATACAAGAGTTGGCCGAACCTGAGCCGTCGATCGCTCCACTCCAGCCATCTTCTTCCAAAAGCGCGGCAAGGTCGCCGTCCCGAACTAAGCTTCCCGCGAAGAAACGTCCGGCCGCCAAATCGAAATAAGCGCGCCCCAGCCGTCCTGTTCGAGAACTTCATCGGCCGGGAACGCAGCGCGCATCGCGGCGAGTTCGTTTTGCGGAAATCCCGTGAGGATCGATGTCCTTCCCGGTTTAACGATTCGATGCAGCTGATCCTCCATCGCTAGCAACACGCTGGCATTGATGTTCGCCACCAGCACATCCGCGAAATCGCTCCGCACGCAGTCCACTGAGCCGGCGATCAACTCCAGGCGCAGCCCATTCAACTCGGCATTTTCACGCGCCACCTGCAGTGCTGCTTCATCGGTGTCGAGTGCGGCTGCGCGGCTCGCCCCAAGTCTCAGCGCAGCCAGAGCCAGAATGCCCGATCCCGTTCCTATATCGGCAACCACATCGCCTTGGACCACTACTCGTTCGAGCAGTTGCAGCGCAAGCTGGGTACACGGGTGCTCGCCGGTGCCGCTTGCCATTCCCGGGTTGTGAATGACGCGATGACGCCCGCTCGGTGTAGATTCTGCCGACCACGGTGGCGCAAGAAACAGCTGCTCTCCCACGGCTCGCGCCGGCCATGCCTCTTCAGTCACTCTCACCCAGTCAATGTCGTCTTCCTGTTGCCACCAGGGCTGCAAGTGATGAATCCGTCCGCGAAGCTCGTCAGATACTTCGTCGCTCTCAAATGCCGCAATCAGCTGAACCAGATCGTCTCCTCCGCTGATCTCCTGAACTCCGAGCGTTCCTGCGTCCCACAGCGCCATGGAAATCTGCTCGGCATCGTGCGTTCCGCAAATTAAATGAAGTGAGTACATCACTCGGCCGCTTGCTGGGTAGCGAAACGGCGAAAGAAACTCTTGTCGTTCCACGCCGGAGGCTTCGCCGCGTCCGCCACTCGTATCGCAAGCTTCTCCAAGATTGCGTTGAACTGCGCTGCGGCGGCCTCGTCTTTCGGCTGCGAAGCATCGTCTTTCACGCCATGGTAACGATCTCTGTACCAATTTTTGAAGATCTTCTCTTGTGGATCTCCCGGCTGATAGCCGAACTTGAATGCCAGCGCCGGAACGCCCTTCTTGATGAAGCTGTACTGATCGCTGCGAATGAACCGGTTTCGATTCGGCTCCTTATCGGCCTGTACTTGAACGCCAGCCTGCTGCGCTACTTCACGTATGTCCTCGCCGAGTGTCGATTCGTTGAGTCCCTGCACCTCGAGCCATTTCAATGGGAAGAGCGGCAAGTACATGTCCATGTTTAGATCAGCCACGATGCGGCCCTCGACAGTAGGATGGCTCGCGAAGAACTGCGATCCAAGCTCACCCTTCTCTTCACCTGTCACCGCGAGAAAAAGCACGGAGCGCTTGGGCTCCGCGTTTGATGATTGCATCGCTTTGGCCACTTCGATCAACGACGCGACGCCCGAGGCATCATCCATCGCTCCGTTGTAGATCGCGTCGCCATTGACCGGCTTTCCTACGCCCAGGTGATCTAAGTGCGCCGAGATCACAACATACTCATTGCGAAGAGCTGCATCCGAGCCGTTTCGAACCCCAACAATGTTCTTCGACGCAACGCGCCGCCGCGAAGTCTGCACCGTTGCCTTCACCTTCGCCGCCAGCATGAAGTGAGGCAGCGGCTTTCCGGCTGCGGCCGCGGCAAGAACTTCTTCGAATGTATGTCCTGATCCGGCGAGCAGATCATCGGCCCTTGCGGGATCCCACGTTGCGCTGAACTGTTGCCCGGCGTCATGTTCCATCGTTGGATCCGCCAACGCCATCCGGGGCATGCCCCACGAAAGTATCTGGCGGCTCCATGGAATCTCCATGCTCGTTGG
Source organism: Bryobacteraceae bacterium (assembly GCA_965219105.1). GTDB lineage: Bacteria > Acidobacteriota > Terriglobia > Bryobacterales > Bryobacteraceae > Bog-105. The sequence goes on from OZ244728.1 coordinate 24,595, forward strand.
ATTAGGAATCGAGATGACCCCAATCGCTCCCGCCGCATGCAAGGCCTTCCAACGCTCCTCGCGAGAAGAGTAGTGCGATCGAAGATTGCCGGCGATAGCATTCGGGCCGCCCGTCAGGAACGCCACAACAGCTCCTTTGACCGGCAAATCTCTTAAATCGTTGTATTGCGCTTCCGGAATCACCAAACCATAGCCTGCAAACACCACGGGCGCTTCGAGCGAATGCGTCGAGCTTTCCGAATATCCGAGCTGCGCCTCGCCAGGCACTGCTACTGCGGTCGCCTCCGAACCGTGCACCAGATACAGGCTCGATTGCTTGGGATCAATTGACGTTTCGATAAACTCAACCGCCTGAAAATATTCCGATCCGCCCGCCGGCTTCAAACCCGCTTCGGCGAACTGCTTGGCGACATAGCTCGCAGCCTTCTCGTAACCAGGGGACCCGACATTGCGGCCCTGCAGTTCGTCACTTGCCAGATACTCCACATGCTTCCACCACGCTCTGCCCGCTGCCCCCAATCTGCCGAGGCCGCGGCATACAGGAACCCAATCGACGCGGTCACGAGACCGAGAGCAGTAAAGAAACGAAGGCTGCGCATGGAGCTATCATCATCGCGCACCGTCACGACAACGCCGGCCAGTTCAATAAAGAATCTGCAGGCTATCTAAGTTCATCTCCTTCGCGCTGCCGGATGACGAATCGTAGACCACGGTTACGACGTTGTTGCCCTCATGTAGATCTGCATTCATTGAGACAAAGCTCCGGTTTGTCCCTGAATTTGTGTTCGGAAACGCGAGATTCTTCTGGACAGGCACGCCATTCACCAAAATCTTCCGGCTCGCGTTTGCCTCCGCCGCGGCATAATGGAAAAGCAGTTTTACGCTGCCCGGATGCTCCACTTGCACATGGAAAGTAAATCCGGCGTGGCTACTCTGGGCGCCCGCATCGGTTGCGGCAGCCTCGGCTTGAAAGCGCGCGAACGATACCCCATCCGGCGCCGAATCAAGCGCCGTCAACGTCAGTGCATTTCTATCGTGGTTGTCTGCGGATTGCGAAACGGTAATCGTGTTTTGCCCTGCCGTCAGGCTGACCTTCAACTGCGCCGTCGTTCCGGAGAAGCTAAACCTGGAGTCGACCGCGATGCCATTGACCAGCACGGTCCGTGTAGCCGCAGACGGCGTTTCACTGAAGCGGAATGTCAGTAAATAAGTGCCGCTAGTCTGAGCCGTGACGCCGAAACTGGCGCTGTCCGGCGAGTTTACCGGTACGTAAGTCGTGGCCGGGATCACGCTGTTCATAACATCTTCACCGATGCTCTGGCGTGAACCGTCGGCAGTGTCAAACGGACCCGCCCAGTGTAATCCAAATTGATTGGCGCTGTTGCGATCGTTCGTCCAAATCGAATCGGCGTTCGTCACGAGGAAGCTGCGCCAGGCGGCCTTTCGATCGGTCGCATAGAGGTACCACAAATTCTTGGCATAGACGCCTTTGAACTCAGTTGCGTCGTTTCCACAATGGGTCGCCTCGCACGAATCGACGAGAATTCCTTTCGAATCGACCAGCGCGGGGCTGGTTGAGGAAGCTGCGGCAAGCGCTTCTGCTTCGGTCAGTAGCGAAGTGTCGCCGGTTGCTCGATAGAGATCGGCTAGGCCGCCCAAAATTACGCCCTGATTGTAAGACCAGGTGGTTCTGCCGTTGTTCTGGCACGAGGCGGTCAAGCCATCGTTGATCAGATGGCTCGAGTTGATCATCCCGGTCTCGGCAAACCACTTCCACTCGCGCTGTGCCCAGTCCAGAAAGCTGCCGTTGCCTCCATCGCCCGGCGTGCGGTTGTGGAGCCGCGCGGCCGCCGTGAGAAAAAGCTCATTGGCAATTGCGTTCTTGTAGGTGCGTTTTCTGTTCCACCAGATCCCGCCGCCGCAAGTCGAATCGTCCCACGCTTTGGCCATATCGGCGAAAATCGTTTTGGCGGCATTCAGGTATTCGGTGTTGCCGGTCAGATCGTACGCTTTGATCCAAGTCAGTGTCCACCATCCTTCGTCATCGTAATAGTCGTTCAGGAAGTTGTGCGCACGATTCTTGTTGAATGTGATTGGTACGTCTCGGGTATAGAGCGTCACGCCGCTGCGCGCCGAATAATCGATTGTGGTCTCCAGGGCGTTTGCATCTTCCCACCAACCGGCTGGCGTGCTGAAGAATCCTGTCGAGGGTTTGTAAAAGTTCTGCAGAGCGGCCATTCCCGCATTGGCCCGCGTGACCTCGCTTGCTGAACAATGGGAAGCGCCCACGAGCATGGGCACAAGGGCGTACAGTGCAGCCTGAGAATACCGGGAGCAAGCGGAGCGAAGCGTGAACATGCCTGTCACGCTACCAAATTGCCAGACTGACGGCTCATAGCCACGGAACAAAAACAATTTCTTTTTCGTCGTCCAACGTTTGAATACTTGCCGGCGTCTAAAGCCCGAAGAACAGATCTATGGTGTGGGAGATCGGCTTGCCGCTGCCTTTCGCTGCTAGTGCGCCGGAGAACTTGAGCGAAACGGAGCTTGCCGAACAGTGCAAGCGAGGCAACATACGTGCGTTTGAAACCCTCTACGCGCTTCATGCCAATCGCATGAAGAGCCTTGCGTATCAGCTGTTGGCCAGCCGTCCAGATGCCGAAGACGCCGTGCAGGAAGCGTTCCTCAAGATCTATCGCGGCGCTCGTAGCTTCGAAGGGAATTCTTCGCTCTCCACCTGGATCTATCGCATCCTTCTGAACTGTTGCTACGATCTCTTGCGAAAACGCCAGCGTCTTGCCGAATCGCCCGCGCCCTCTGAAGTGGCCTCCGATGAAAAGCTGCCCCTTCAGATCGCTCTCAAGCGCGCCTTAACTCTGATCGGTGAACGCCAGCGACTGGTATTCCTCATGTTCGAAGTGGAAGGCTTAAAACACTCTGAGATCGCAGCCATTCTCCAGGTCCCGGAAGGAACATCGCGCAGTTGGCTGTTTGAGGCCAAATCGCAACTCAAGCGCCTGCTCATGGAGAACGCTCAATGAAGTTCGAGTGCGGCGACTTGGAACGCGCTCTGGCAGTGTCGGACCTCATGCCGGAAGCGAAGGAACATCTGCGGTCGTGCCCGGCCTGCCGCAGTGAGTATCGCCTTTGGCAAGACATCTCTTCTGCCGCGCGTGACTTGCATGAAGAGTGGGAGAGCCCCACGTTATGGCCCGCTATTCGGCAAACGCTTGAGGCGGAACGTGAACCATCCACGCCTTGGTGGTCCCGCCGCGGAATCTGGGCGCTCGCCGCCACGGTGGTCCTTGCGGTCGTCTCGGCCCCGCTAGCGTTGCACTTCCGCGCCCAGCACGCTCCGGTTTCGCAGCCCGCAGTGGCTACCACGAATCAGGACTTTCTCACCGATCAAGCCCTGCAAGAAGTAGAACGAAATGAAGCGGCCTACCGGCGATCCATCGAGAAACTCTCCAAGCTCGCGCAACCGAAGCTGGCTCATTCGTCCTCACCTCGCACAGTTAACGAAAAGGAGAAGCTCCTACTGCTGGACTCCGCCATTGCCGATACTCGAGCCAACGTCGCCTTCAATCGCTTCAACACCAGCCTGCAATCTACGCTTGCCGACCTCTACCGTGAGAAGCAGAAAACGCTGGAGGAGGTTCTCTCTCATGACCAGAAAAACTAGCCGTCTACTTCCCGTCCTTGCCTGTTCCATCTGCCTCTGCCTGCCGGCCTGGTCCCGCGACGAATACACACGGCATTTCGATCAAACTGTGCGCGTGAGCGATGGCGAGGCGCTACACCTGGAGCACACCTTCGGCGCAGTGACCATCCGAACCCACTCTTCTTCCGACGTCATTATTCATGCCGATATCCGCGTTTCGGCCTCCGATGCAGCGCAAGCCAGGCAATATGCCGACAAGGTCGAAATTGAAGTGCAGCCGGGTTCGCTGCTTTCTATCCGAACGAAATATCCAAAGGAGGGGAACTCTTTCTTCAATCGCCCGAACGTCTCCTTTGCCGCGCAGTACGAAATCACTGTACCCGAAAATACACCGCTCACCGTACGCAACTCCTTCAGCGAAGTTTCTGTTTCCGGCGTAAAGGCGAATTGCGATATCGTCACCTCCCACGCTCAGCTGAGCTTCCAAAACAGCACCGGCAGCCAGCGTCTCGAGAACTCGTTCGCGCAGATTCAGGTCTCTCACAACACAGGAAATGTGGCTGTCCAGAACAGCAACGGCGCAGTCGGCGCTTCCGATATCAACGGCGGCCTCTCGGTTCGTGACCGCTTTGCCTCGCTCACGCTCGCTCGTATCTCGAGCGGCGTCACCGTAGTGAACTCTAACGGCGCAGTCGAACTGAACGACTCAGGTGGCGCAGGCGACATCCGCAACGCCTTCGGCAGCGTGACCGTACAAAAATTTCGCGGCGATCTAGGCATCACGGACGCTAATGGCAAGATCGACGTCTCCGGCGTCAGCGGCTCAGCCAATCTTCGAACGACCTTCGGCGGCATCAACATTGCTAATGTTTCCGGCAATGTCGTCGCACGCTCCAGCAACTCCCGGGTGGAAGCGAATCGCATTGGCGGTTCGCTCACTGTCGTGAACTCGTTTGGCGCAGTCCACATAACCAGCGCAGGCCGCGACGTACGTGTCGACTCTGGAAACGGAGCAGTCACTCTCGAACACGTCAAAGGCTTGGCTCATATCAAGACCAGCTTCGGTATGGTGCAAGTCACTGATGTCAACGGGCCGCTCGATGTCGAAAACTCCAACGGCAGTGTGGAAGCTTCCACGGTGAAAAGCGCAACGGTCAGCACCAGTTTTGGCGCCGTCGCTCTCAATGCAGTCTCCGGTCCCGTTCAAGTAACTAATCGAAATGGGTCCGTCGATGTCGCCAGCTTTTCAACCGGCAACTGTGCCCCGATTACGATCCACACCTCCTTCGCGGCCGTGCGCGTTCATCTTGCGCCCGACGCCAGCTACCGCGTTGAAGCCAAGACATCGTTCGGCCGGGTTCGCTCAGACTTTCCCATGACCGTTTCCGGCTCGCTTTCTACCGGCAACGTCAGCGGCGTCATCGGCGGAGGTGCCTGCCCCATGAAGCTTTCGAATAGCAACGGCTCTATAGAAATTCTCCGAGGCGGCAGCTGAAAAAGTGCCTGTCTTCGCGCACCAATTGTTCAGGCTGTGGACTAGTCAGCTGCTCTCTTACACCAATTTCCCTTCAGCTCGCTTCCGGAGGCGGTATCTCGCGCTCGAGCGCCCACTCCAGGCGTTGCACCGCGTGGGCAACTTGCTCGGCGCGCAGAGCTGCATCGCTGGTTTGCCCATGCTCTCTGATCATCCGCATGGTCAACCCCTCGGCTTCTTTCTTCAAACGGCTCACGGTCTGCTCTAAAGAACTTGGCAGACCTGAGTCGCCTGGTTCTGTCCCTTGTAGCTGCCTTGGCGTCACCGGAAAATTCAACACGCGCGCTGGAGCCTGCGAACCCCTCTTCAACATTCGATGCTCACCTCCTGGCTCGATCGTCATCGCTTTATAAGACGACGTGCGTTTTCAATTTGTGTACCGAAACGCGCGAGATGAATTGTCAAGAAACGTTGGGGCGTCCCTAACGCAGCAATGTTCCCCGCAGCAAAACCTTTGCGATCGTGAAGTAAATCACTAGTCCGCTCACATCGACCAGCGTTGCCACGAACGGCGCGGACGCGCTGGCCGGGTCGAGCCTCGCCAGGCGTAAGAGAAACGGCAGCATCGATCCAGCCAACGTTCCAAACAAAACTACACCCACCAGGCTGAATCCCACGGTTAGCGCGACTAGCATGTAGTGCGGTCCATATGGCTGCCAAATAGCCTGCCAAGTCAGAATTCTGATCACACCGATGCACGCCAGAATTGCGCCGAGCACAATGCCCGAAGGCACTTCCCGCCGCACGATCTTCCACCAGTCGAGTAGCCGCACCTCACCAAGCGCCATGGCGCGAATCACCAGAGTGGTTGCTTGCGAGCCGGAGTTTCCCCCGCTGCTGATGATCAATGGAACGAACAGCGCCAGCACCACCGCTCGTGCGATCTCGCCTTCGAAATGGCCCATCGCCGTCGCGGTTAGCATCTCACCGACGAACAGGATCGTGAGCCAGCCCGCTCTCTTCCGGATCATCTCCCAGAAGCCAATGCTCAGGTAAGGAGCATCGAGGGCCTCCAGTCCGCCGACTTTCTGTATGTCCTCGCTCGCCTCTTGCGTCACCACATCCACGATGTCGTCCACCGTGACGATCCCGACCATGCGCCCTACCGGATCCAGCACCGGGACAGCCAGCACACGCAGCTTCCGGAACAGAACGGCGAGCGCCTCCTGATCCATGTTTTCCGAAGCCGCTGAAAACTTGGTCCGCATCACCTCACGGATCGGCTTGTCGCCTACCGCGGCAAACAGCTCCCGAAAGCTCAAAACGCCCCGCAGGTATTGCAACTCATCGAGCACGTAGGCGTAGTAAAGCGCGTCTACATGCGAAGCCTGCTTGCGCAAGTAAACAATAGCTTCGTCCACCGTCATATCCGGCCGGACCCGTGCAAACCGCGGACTCATCAGCCCGCCCGCCACGTCTTCGCGGTAAGCCAGTAGTGCGCTAACTTCCTTGTGTCCTGCCTCGTCCAGCTCAGACAGTAGCGCGGCGCGCTCTCTTTCCGGAGCTAGCTGAATCACATCCGCCGCATCGTCCGGCGGAAGCAGCCTGAGCCAGATCCGCTGCTCGTTTCGCGGCAGCTCACTTAGCAGCTCATACTGCGCCATGCTGCTCAAGGACAGGAATGTGTCATCCATGTGTCCCCGCGGCAGGTTGTTGAATGCCGCCACACGCTCGGCCGGCGTGAGATCGTTCCATTCGCCCAGAAGATCTTCTGAGCTGGCTTCAGTTGCCATCTTGCACTCTCATGTATGTTCCGGATTACATTTGAGCATGAGATGGCAAGCGGAAGCCAGTCCAACCCCCGCGCAGCTTTGGAAGATGAGCAGCTTTGGAACGTGGTTCAGTGGGAAGGTTCGTGCTTAAGCCGCTGCTTTGGACACCAAGCCGTGCGGATCGAGCACGTACTTCTTTGCCGCACCTTTGTCGAATTCGGTATAGCCCTGGGGCGCTTTCTCGAGCGGAATCACATCCACGTTCACGGCCTTAGCCGGATGCGCCCGGTCATGCAATATCGCCATCATCAGCTGGCGGTTATACCGCATCACAGGGCACTGGCCCGTCGCAAAGGTGTGCGACTTCGCCCAGCCTAAACCAATTCGAATACCGAGCACGCCGTTCTGCGCCTTTTCGTCCTTGCTGCCCGGATCGTCTGTCACGTACAAGCCAGGGATGCCGATGCCGCCTCCCGCTCTTGCCACCGTCATCAATGAATTCAGTACAGTTGCGGGCGCTTCGTCTCCTTTCGCGCCATGCGCCCTCGCTTCGAAGCCCACACAATCCACTGCGCAATCCACCTCCGGCACTTTCAGGATCTGCGCAATGCGGTCGCCTAGCTGACCCTCTTCTTTCAAGTTCACCGTTTCGCAGCCGAAGCTTTGCGCCTGCTTTAAGCGGTCTTCGATCATGTCGCCGACGATCACCACCGCCGCTCCCAGCAGCCGGCACGCCTCCGCGCAGGCCAGGCCTACCGGACCCGCGCCCGCCACGTAGACCGTAGCTCCCGGCCCCACGCCCGCCGTCACAGCGCCGTGATACCCGGTCGGGAAAATATCCGAGAGCAGCGTCAGATCCCGGATCTTCGCCATCGCCTGCGCCTTATCGGGAAACTTCAGCAAGTTGAAATCCGCGTAGGGCACCAGCACGTAGTCAGCTTGACCGCCAACCCAGCCGCCCATGTCCACGTATCCATACGCGCCGCCCGGCCGCGCCGGATTTACGGTGAGGCAAATGCCCGTCTTGCCTTCCTTGCAGTTCCTGCAGCGCCCGCAGGCAATATTGAAAGGCGCCGAAACCAGATCCCCCATTTCGAGGAACTCGACATCGTCTCCCTTCTCCACGACCTCCCCGGTGATCTCATGTCCGAGTATCATGCCCGACGGCGCGGTCGTGCGCCCCCGCACCATGTGCTGATCGCTGCCGCAGATGTTTGTCGCCACCAGCTTCAGGATCACCGCATGCGGCAGCTTCTTTCCGTTATGTTCCAGCTTCGGATAATCGATGTTCTGCACCTCGACCTTTCCGGTTCCCATATAAGCAACGCCCCGATTTCCTGGCATATTCTTCTCCTTTTAAGCCTGCTTCTTTCGCATCAATATCCGGCTGCTCCGGCTTCTGCCACGGCGTGATCCTGGTCGCCCGAGCCTCCGCTCACGCCGATCGCGCCCACTACTTTTCCATCCTTCTTCAGAGGAATGCCGCCGGCGAAAATCATGATCCGTCCTCCATTCGAGACGTGAATTCCAAAGAACTGTCCGCCCGATTGGGAATGCGTCGCCAGATCCTTCGTCGAAATATCGAACGCACGCGAGGTAAACGCCTTGTTGATCGAAATATCGATGCTGCCTATCCAGGCGTTATCCATGCGCACATGCGACACCAGATTGCCGCCCTCGTCCACCACCGCGATATTCATGGGTTGCCCGATCTCCTGCGCCTTCTTCTCCGCTTCGGCGGTAATCTTCCGTGCCTCGGCCAATGTCATTTTCATCTCCTTGTCATTCCACGTCGAATTTTATTACGGTGTTCCAGCTAAGAGACGATCTCTTCCCGTTCCCGTTTCGATAGAATCGTTGCGCTGCCTCGGCGTCGAGCGGCGTCACGCTACTCCATGGCTGAGGAAGTCCTTCGAGCTACCAATATCTGCAAATCTTTCGGCGGCGTGCAAGCCCTTCGCGGGGCGGAGTTTTCGCTGCGCCGCGGCGAAGTACACGCTCTCATGGGCGAAAACGGCGCGGGCAAAAGCACTTTTGCCAAAATCATCGCCGGTGTCACTAAGCCGGAATCAGGAACTCTATCGATCGAGGGGAAAGAACGCGCTTCCTACAGTCCAAGCGCGGCCCAGGCCGAAGGCGTCAGTATCGTTCATCAGGAGCTCGATCTCTTTCCCGATCTCAGCATCGCCGAGAACATCGTCATCGGAAACCGGAGCTTTGCGGAAGGAACTCTCGCCCGCCGTTCGCGGATGGAGAGCTTCGCCGCGCAGTCCCTCGCCCGCGTTGGTCTACAGGTTCCGCCGCGCCGCCGCGTGTCGGCTCTCAACATTGGCGATATGCAATTGGTGGTGATTGCGCGCGCCCTCAGCATGCAGTCGCGCATTCTCATTCTTGACGAACCCACCAGCTCACTCTTCCACGATTCCGCAGAACGCCTCTTCGAGCTCATTGCCCGCCTCCGCGCCCAAGCGGTCGCCATCGTCTACGTCTCTCACAAAATGGACGAAATCTTTCGGGTGTGCGATCGCATGACGGTCCTGCGAGACGGCGTCACCGTAGCCACGCCCCAAAAAGAGGAGACCACCGCACGCGAACTGATCTCGTTCATGGTCGGCCGCGAGTGGCAGCCATCCGCCATCGTTCCGCCATTGCTCGAAAGCTCTGAACCCGCCCTGGTCGCCTCCGGCCTCCGCACTCGCAAGCTCTCCGATGTCTCTTTCACCTTGCTCAAAGGAGAAGTGCTCGGCATCGCCGGGTTAGTCGGCTCTGGCCGCAGCACGCTCGGTCGCGCTCTCGCTGGAATGGAGCCCTTGCAAAGCGGCCGGCTCAGCTTCAACTCATCCACCGGAAACGTTTCACTCCTTCCCGAAGACCGCAAGCTCGATGGCCTCATGATGCAGATGAATATCCGCGAAAACGGCTCCATCGCCGCGCTTCCAAAACTCGCCCGGCTTGGAGTCACCGATCCACCCCGCGAAACGCAAGCCCTCCAGCCCGTCTTCACCCGCGTTCGTCTGAAATCCGGATCACTCGGCGACGTTGTCAGCTCTCTGAGCGGCGGCAATCAACAAAAAGTTCTCCTGGCCCGCTGCCTGCTCGGCGACCCCGATATATTGTTCCTGGATGATCCAACACGCGGCGTCGACGTCGGCGCAAAAGAAGATATCTACGCCGTCATCGCTGAACTGGCGCGCCGTGGTAAAGCGATTCTGTTTGTCAGCTCCGAGCTTCCCGAACTGCTGCGCTGCTGCGGCCGCATTCTCGTCATGCGCAATGGCCGCCTCTCCGCCGCTCTCGATGCGAAAACCACCACGCAGGAAGAGATCATGCTTCACGCAACCAATCCTGTCGACGCTTCTGGAGCTCCTTGCCTGAATTAGCTCTGCGCCTGCGATCGCTTTGGAATTCTTCGCCCGGTGAACGCCGCGATGTTTCGCTCAGCCTCGCCGCTCTCGCCGCCATCGTTCTGCTTGCGATATGTATCAGCCCGATCGCCTACGACGGCTCGAACATCTTCCTCCAGACCGGCAATCTCACCGACATCCTTCGACAGGTCTCGATCATCGGCATCATCTCGCTCGGCATGACTTTTGTCATCCTTACCGGCGGGATCGATCTCAGCGTCGGCAGCCTGCTTGCGCTCTCCACCGCGACCGTCGCCATGATCCTCACGCGCTGGCACACGCCTCTTTCTTTCCCTCTCTTCGCAGGTCTAGCCATGCTCGCCACTGCCCTGGCGTCGACGGCCGCCGGGGTTGTAACCGGCACGGTTATCTCACTCTTTGATGTACAGCCGTTCGTGGTTACGCTCGCCGGAATGATCGGTTTTCGCGGGCTGGCCAAGTGGCTCTCGAACAACGCCAACATCGATATCGGCTTCGGCCTCGACCCTGCCTCTCGTTTCGCCGAAATCCTTCGCGCCAAGTCCGTTACCATCGCCTGCTATCTTGCGTTTGCCTTGCTATTCGGCTTTCTGCTCAGCCGTACGGTCTTCGGCCGCTACGTTCGCGCGGTCGGTGACAATCCGCGGGCGGCGCGCTATGCGGGCCTTCCCATCCGGCGGGTCAAAGTGGCTGTGTACGCCCTCTCCGGCCTGCTCTCCGGCATCGCGGGAATCCTATACGCGGCCGAAAATCATCAGGGCAATCCAAACTCCGGTGTCGCCTATGAACTCGATGCGATTGCTGCCGTCGTAATCGGTGGAACGCGCCTCTCGGGGGGCCGCGGCTCCATCGCTGGTACCGTTATCGGCACGCTCATGGTCGGCGTTCTCACTAACATGCTCCGTCTCAACAATGTCGATAGCAACGTCGAGATGATGGTCAAAGCTGTCATCATCGTGCTCGCGGTGGCCGTCCAAAGACAGGGGCGAACTTCGTCTTGAAAGCTTCGCGCCTACTGCTCTGCCTTGCCTTCGCCTTGCTGGCTGCTTCCTGCCGCCGGCCGCCGCGCGAGACCGACGGAAAGCGCCAGTTCGTCGTCATCTTCAGCCAGTGCAACAACGCCGAGCCTTATCGTGCTGCCCAGAATGCCCTCATGGCGCAACGCTTCCGCGAGGCCGGCAATGTCAAACTCGTCATCACCGATGCCGAAGGCGATAGCAGCCGCCAGATCGCGCAGGTCGAGACCTCCATTCGCGAACGCCCCGATCTGCTCATCGTCGCGCCCAACGAACGAGCCGCGCTCACCTCAGTCATGGGCGATGCTGTCGCTGAAAAGCTCCGCGTGATCTGCCTCGAACGCGATGTTCTGCGCCCTTACTACTCCACTTACGTGCACAGCGACAATGTCGCCATTGGCCGCATGGCCGGCTCGTTCATTCGTGATTACCTCATGTCGAAATACAAGCGTTCGCGCGGAAACGTGGTTGAGATCCGCGGCCTTCTCGGAACCGAAGGCGAAATCAGCCGCCACAACGGATTCAATCAGATCCTGCGCCCGTTTCCAGACATCAAAATCGTCGCCAACCCCGTTGCCGATTGGATCCAATCGAGAGCGAAAGACCGCATGACCGAGGTTCTGCGCGCACAATCCGCCATCGACGTTGTCTACGCCCATAATGACCCCATGGCCGTCGGCGCATATCTCGCCGCCAAGGAGCTCGATCGCGAGAAGCAAATGATCTTTGTCGGTGTCGATGGCCTCGGCGGCCCGGCCGGCGGTATCAAGAAAGTTATGGACGGCATTCTCGCCGCCACCTTCGTCTATCCGCTCTGCGTCAATCAGGCCGTCGATGTCTCGCTTCAGATGCTCCGCGATAAGTCGTTCGTGCCGCGCAAAGAATACGTCATTCCACCGGAGATGGTCAACGCCTCGAATGCTGCCGCGCTCTACCGCACACTTACAATTCAATAGATAGGAACTTATGCGCTCGAAGTTAAATACTGCCCTGAGTCTGTTCGCTTTCTCTGCCTCGCTCGTGTCCGCGGCGGATTTCCGGCCCCCAGCCGTTCCCCTCGTTGCTCACGATCCTTACTTCAGTATCTGGTCCATGACCGATCATTTGACCGATCAGCCCACCAAACACTGGACTGGCACTGTCCAATCGCTCTGCGGACTGGTTCGCATCGACGGCAAAGTCTATCGCGTGATCGGGACCGATCCGCGCCACGGCCCAGCGCTCACTCAGACCAGCCTCGAAGTTTTACCCACTCACACCATCTATCACTTCACAGGCGCTCAAATTGAACTGACGCTTACCTTCCTCAACCCGGCTCTCCCGAAGAACCTCGACGTTCTATCGCGCCCGGTCACCTACGTCACCTGGAGCGCTCACGCCACAGATGGCGGCAATCACACCGTGCAAGTCTACTTCGATTCTTCCGCCCAGCTTGCCGTCAACACCATGGATGAACGCGTCAACTGGGAGCGTTATCATCTCGGCGAAATCGAAATTCTGCGCATGGGCTCCGAGCAGCAGCCTATCCTCCAGAAGTCCGGCGATAATCTCCGCATCGATTGGGGCTATCTCTACCAGGTCGTGCCTCCCGCGCTCGGCGTCGTCTCTTCCGCTACTACCCGGCCCGATGCCATCGAATCGTTCACCCGCTTAGGCCGCGTTCCCAACGATGACGATCTGATGATCGACAAACCTTACGCGCAGGATCTGCCCGTCCTCGCCTCTTCGATTGACTTGGGAACTGTCGCCGCCGCGCCCGTCTCCTCGCACGTCATCCTCGCCTATGACGATCTCTACTCGGTCGCGTATTTTGAGCGCCGTCTGCGCCCTTATTGGCGTCGCGACCACATGGGCGCCGCCGAGTTGATCCGCGCTGCACTCAAGGATTACGATGAGCTCGAGCGCCGCTCCAGCGCCTTCGACAAGGAGTTGATGACCGACTTGACGAACGCCGGCGGTGATGACTATGCCAAAGTCGCCGCTCTCGCCTATAGTCAAACCTTCGCCGCGAACAAGCTGACCGCGGATATCGACGGCACCCCCCTCTTCTTCTCGAAGGAAAACTTCAGCAACGGCTCCATCGATACCGTCGATATCACCTACCCAAGCTCGCCGTTCTTTCTGCTCTTTAACACAACGCTCCTCAAAGCGCAGCTCAAGCCGGTGTTTGAATACGCCGCGCTGCCTCGCTGGCCATTCTCCTTCGCGCCCCACGATCTTGGCCGCTATCCGCTGGCCAACGGTCAGCAGTACGGAGCCGGGGAAACCTCCGAACGCGACCAGATGCCCGTCGAAGAAAGCGGCAACATGATCCTGATGACCGCCGCGGTCGCCCACGTAGACGGCAATGCCGATTTTGCTAAAGCCTACTGGCCCACCCTCACCAAATGGGCCGAGTACTTGAAGGCCAAGGGACTCAACCCCGAGAACCAGCTGAGCACCGATGACTTCGCCGGCCATCTCGCGCACAACGCCAATCTCTCGATCAAGGCCATCCTTGCCCTCGGCGCCTACGGGAAACTCGCCGGACAACTCGGCGACGCGCAAACTTCCCAGCAGTATCTCTCCACAGCCCACGATTTCGCACGTCGCTGGGCGGAAATGGACAACGATGGCGACCACTACCGCCTCGCCTTCGATAAACCAGGTACCTGGAGCCAGAAGTATAACTTGGTTTGGGACCACTTACTCGGCCTGAACCTCTTTCCCGCCGAAGTTACAACCAAAGAGTTAGCTTTCTACAAAACTCATCAGAACCAGTACGGTCTTCCGCTCGACAATCGCGCCACTTACACCAAACTCGATTGGCTCGCCTGGACCGCCTCGCTCACCGGATCGAAAACCGGCTTCGAAAGCTTGTTCGAGCCCGCCTATAAGTTCGCCGACGAGTCTTCGAGTCGGGTGCCGCTAAGCGACTGGTACGACACCATCTCCGGCAAACAGGTCGGCTTTCAAGCCCGTTCGGTCGTCGGAGGTATCTTCATCCAAATGCTCGACAACCCCGATATCTGGCGCAAATACGCCAAAGGCATCGACAACCACTAGAAGCGCACGGTAGAGACTTCAAATCTTCAACCGGTCCAGCGTCTCCAAGAACCCGGATGGACTCAACAGTCCATCCGGCAGTGTCACCGGCTTGCCATTGCCGGATGGCGCATAGATCACGTAAAACGGAATGCCGCTGCGCCCATACTTTGCCAGCGTATCGGTAATCGCCGGATCGTAAGACGTCCAATCCGCCCTTAGCAGCGTAATATCGGACCGGTTCAAGCGCTGCTCCACCTCCGGCGAATGAAACACCACGCGATCGTTCACCTGACACGTCAAACACCACGCCGCCGTAAAATCCACCAGCACCGGTTTCCCGCTCGCGCGATAATCGGCTAACTTCTGCGGCGTGAACGGTTCCCACTTCAATCCGCCGGCAGCCGTTTCGAGCGCCGCGTTGACCCTCACCGGTTTCAGCGCCGCTGCCAGCACCACCACCGTCCCCAGCGCGATAACTGCCGCCGTAATCGCCGCTACCCTGCTTGTCGGCCAGCGGCCCGCCATCCAACCCGCCACCGCCAGCACCAGCAGCGCAAAGAGCATTCCCGCCAGCTGATCCATGCCGACCTGCTGCCCCAAGACCCACAGCAGCCAGATCACTGATGCAAACAGCAAAAACGCCATCGCCTGCTTCAGTGTCTCCATCCATGCGCCCGGCCTCGGCAAAAAACGGCTCAACGAGGGGAACAGCGAGAGCACCAGAAACGGCGCGGCCAGCCCCAAAGCCATGCTCGTGAAAATCACCAGGCAAACGAAGGCGCTTTGCGCCAGCGCAAACCCCACCGCTACGCCCATGAGCGGCGCTGTGCAAGGCGTCGCCACCACGGTCGCGAGCACGCCCGTAAAGAAGGAACTGCTATACGTCCCCCGCTGCGTCAGCGAGCTTCCCGTGTTCATGACCGATGTTCCGATCTCGAACACTCCCGCCAGGCTTAAGCCCAAACCAAACAACAAACAAATCAAAAATGCCACAAACCCAGGCGACTGCAGCTGAAAGCCCCACCCTAAGTTGCGCCCCGCACCCCGCAAAGACAGAAGCACTCCCACTAGTGCCCAGAACGATGCCAACACGCCGGCCGTGTAAAGCAGCCCGCTCACCTGTACCGTCTTGCGCTCACCGCCGTAGTGCTCCAGCAGGCTCAGCACCTTAATCGATAGCACCGGAAACACACACGGCATCAGGTTCAAGATCAGCCCTCCGCCAAACGCCAGCAGCAAAATCGCGAACAGTGACCGCCCTTGCGTTAATGGCGCCGATTCAACCGCCGTCCTGTCTACCGTCGCCGCCGGCCCCGTGACCGGGCTTGAAATTTCGTACGCCTCCGACCGTCCGCCTTGCTTCACCAACAGCAGCCCGCTGAGCGTGGCTACTTTGCCGGTTGCTCCGTCCGCGCGCTCAAGCCTCAGCGTCTGTCCGTTCGGCCCAGCCGCGTTCTTCTGCGCCGCTGCATTCCGAATCACGTTTGCTTCCGCCGGTATATAGCTGAGCGACGCCTCTTTCGGTGCGCCCTTTACGCTCAAAAGGAATTGCGTCCCGCTCTGCTTCGCGTTCACCTGCCAGTTGGCCGGCGCTGCGCTCGGCTTCTCCGCGAGCGTCTGCGCGAACAGCGCACTATACTGCGGATTTGCAGCCGGCGTTCGCTTCGCCACCGGTAGCGTGAGCGAAAGCTCCGCTTTACCCGGCATGCACGTCTCCCTGCAGACCAGCACCCGCAACCCCGCCTTCAGCTCCTGCGGCCCAGCTAAATCGGACTCGGTTTGAATCGGGATCGGCAGCAGCACCGTCTTCTCATACCCGTAATCGAGCAGCGGACCCACCGGCAAACGCTTCGGCGTCGGCCACTCAATCGCGCCCGCTGTCATCCCTCGCGGCAACTCCCACTTCAACCGCGGCGGCTGTCCCGAATCGCCGGGGTTCTTCCAATAAATGTGCCAGCCCTCTTCCAAATGAAACAGCAACCCCACCGTTACCGGAGCGCCAGATTCAATCGACTTAACCGCCGGGACCAGTTCCACGTCTCCGTGCGGGACCTTACTCGGCGCTGCTCCCGCGCTCATCAGCCCAAGCGATAACCACGCAAGAATGACGCTTGTTGCCTGACTCATTTATTTATCCATTGTCCTATTTACATAGGATGCGTAACTCTCCGGGGGAGTTAAGCTGTTTTTCGCCGCGCCAGCAAGCTTCGCAACGCCAGCGGAAATGCGCCGAAAAATCCAGGCTGTCCCACGCTCGCCGGCCGTATCTCGGGCAGCGAAATTCCCGGTATCATGTACTCGCTCTGCAAATCCTGCTTGATCGCTGCTTCGATCATCGGCCACGCGCTCGTGATCTCCCCTCCGATCACCACCACGTCCGGAGCCAGGCCGTGCGCCAGGCCTCTGATCCCTCGGCCAATCGATTTCGCCGTCGTGATCAACTCTTCGCGCGCGATCTCGTCACCACCTCTGGCTGCGGCCGCCAACTCTCCCATCGAGCTCGCTTGGCGGCCCCGCTGCCGGTATCGCTCCAGCGTGGCCGTGTCCGATGCCACCGTTTCCCAGCAACCGGTATTGCCGCATGAACACCGCAATCCCTTCGGATCCACTGAAACATGACCGAAGCCGCCCATGCCGATGCGCGACCCGATATACACTTCGCCATTCAGAATCAGTCCGCTCCCGATGCCTTCCACAACCAGCAGATAAAGAGTGCAGTGCGCGCTCCAAACCTCCATTGGCCCGTACCAAAGCTCCGAATACGCGGCCGCATTCGCATCGTTCTCAACCGCCACCGGCACCTGCAGCTTCTCTTCAAGCACCGGCTTGATCGCGACGTTCTGCCATGCGAGATTCGGCGAGATGACCAGCCGCCCCTCAATCCGGTCCACCAGGCCGGGAACGCTCACCCCCGCCGCCGCCACTTTTCCTCGCCGCAGATGCGACGCGAGAAAACTGCAAATCTCCTCGCCTAGTTGTTCCAGGAAAACGTTCGCATCCTCGCCCGTCGAAATCGTACGTTGCGTCAAAATTCGGCCGTTGAAGTCGCTGACTCCGTACGTCGTTTGACGCACCCCGATGCTTACGCCGACCACGTGCGCCTTCTCCGCGTTGATCTGCAAATACGTCGCTGGCCGCCCGCCGCTCGATCTCGCCGCCTCTCCTTCGCTCACGATTGCCGCCCGCAGCAGTCGGTTCACAATCACCGAAACCGTCCCCGCCAGCAGCCCCGTCTCCTTCACCAGATCCGCTCTCGAGATCGGTTGCCTGTCTCGTATGATGTGCAGCAGCTTAAGCTCGTTGCTCTCCCGCAGGTCCTCCACCCCCAGCATGCGCAGTTTGTGGAGCCGGTTCGTTTTCATTTCCTGGTGTCCCACTCAGGGTAACGGAAAACTACTGCACGCTGGATTGAAATCTCGGATCTTCGGGATGTAACCGCTTGCCGCGGGACATCGCCTCGGCCGCTCTGTCGTTCATCCCACATCGCTTGGCCGCTTGCGCAAAACCAAAAAGCGCGTCTGCGTTTCCCGCATCTTGTTTCAGAACGGTCGCGAACTGAGCCAGCGCTCTCTGCGCTTGATTGCCCTTCAACAGCAAGTTCCCTAACGTCAGCCGGAAGTCCTTGCGGCCCGGATCGATCTGCAGAAACTTGGTGATCCACTCCGCTGCTTTGGCGTTCTCTCCCGCCGCGAGATACGTTTGAATCAAGCCATCGAACGCTTCGGAAAACGTCGGCTCGATGCCGATCGCTTTTTTGAAGTCGCCCGAAGCCTCATCGTAATCTCGCTGCTTGTAGGCTCGCTCTCCGCTCTCCACCAGTCGCGCCGCCGCCGTGATGTGAACCGCGCTATTGGCCTGCGCTGCCAGCATGAAAATAAGCAGCCACCCGGTCATGGCTGTTGTTCGGAGAGCTGCTTGGAAAGCCGGCTGTGTCCCACCTCAGTGATCGTATCCGGTGCGGCCGACCGGAGCTTGGCAAAGAGCTCGTTCGCTGCCTTGCTATTGCCGGCTGCCCGGTAGGCCCGCGCTAAATTGTAGATCGCGCTCCTCGAGTTCGGATCGTGCTGGTTAGCAACCACAAGATCAGCCAGCGCCTCGGCGGTCTTGTTCTCCTCGAGCAGCAATCGCCCCCGCAGCGTTCGCGCCGCCACTGAATCCGGATCGAGTTTAATGGCAGCGTTCAACGCCGCCAACGCGCTGCCCGGAGCGGTCTTGAGCAAACACTCCGCTCGCAGGTAATCCAAGTCCGCGTTCTCCACACCCTGCTGCTTCGCGCTCTTGAGCAACGCGACTCCATCTTGATATTTTCCCTGTTGATACAGGCTCAACGCCTCGAAGAAGCGGGCATCCGGACGCTCGGGCGCGATTGCCGCCGCCTTCGCAAACGCCTCGAACGCGCTGGCTGGCTTGCCCTGCAACTGTCTCGCCGCGCCTAACGCGATCCACACTTCGGCCGATTGCGGAAACACGGCCGCAGCCTGTCCCGCGATGCGCGCCGCTGCCGCAAAATCGCCGCCCTCTGCGCAGACTGTGATCAAGTTCAGACACGCTTCTAAGTCTTTCGGGTCTGCCTGAATCTCCTCCGCTAGCACCGCGTACGCATCGGTCAACTTCCCGGATTTCGAGTACGCCACCGCCAGCAGGTTGCTCGTTTCCGCATTCCCCAGCTTCGCTTGCCGCAGCGGCTCGAGCGTGCCGATCGTTTCGGCGTACTTGCCCAGCTCGAATTCGCTGAGTCCCACCGCATAGGCGTGAGTCGCCCGGTCCGGAACGGCCGCAGGAACCTTGTCGAATAATTCCAACGCCCGATCGAAATGTCGCGCCCGTCCGTAAAGCCAGCCCACTTGAAACGTTTGCAGAGCCGTTAAGCTCCCGCAGCTGCTCACCCTGTCCAAAGCTGTCGCTGCCTCTGCATACTGCTTGCTCGCCAGGCTCTTCTGCGCTTGTTCCACCGCGCTCACTGAATCGCAGTTCGGAGCGCCATTTGCCACTGCCATGCAAACCACTATGACGGCCCAGATGCGCGCTCCCCTATTGCACATACGTCGCCGGTCGGTCGAAACGTAAATTCAGCTGCGACGCTGCTTGCAGCCGAGCCGCCGCTTGACGTTCTGCTGCCGCATTCGCAGTCTGCCCCAACTGCGCGTACACCGAGCCCAACTCCAAATGATACGGAGCCGAATCGTCTAATCTAGTTTCCAGCGGCAGAAGCAGCGCCAGCGCATCGGCTGGCCTTCCTGCATTCCGCTCGCTGCGCGCCAACTGCAAAGCCACCGCGGTGTCCGATTGATCTTCTGCCCACGCGCGAGTCAGATACTCGCTGGCCTGCTTCCACTCGCGGTCGCTGGCCGCCATCAGGCCTAACTCCGCATTTGCCGCGCCGCTTTCCCGGTCGATTGATAAGGCTTTCTCCAAATCCGCCTTCGCCGCCGCTTGTTTGCCCTGTTCCCGTTCCACCCGCGCCAGCCCCACCAGCGCCGGCGTCAAGTTGCTCTGCTTGGCGAGCGCCTGCCGGTAAAGCTCCTCGGCCTTACCCGCCTCCCCCGCGCTCTTCCAAACGTCGGCTTCCGCGCACTCCACCAGCGGATTCGATCGCAGCGCCTGGCTCAATCCCGCGAATAGCTGCTTCGCGCTGCTCGTGTAACCCAGATTCAACCATTGCTCCGCTAAGGCGAAAATGACATCGCTCCGCTCCGGCATCATCTCGTGTATGCGCAGGAGCCACGGCACCGCCAGCCGCGCTTGCCCAATCGCCGCGTAATCCACTCCTACACGAAAATACGCTTCCGTGTTTTGTGGGTCGCGATCAATGGCCAGGAAAAAATTCTTTCGAGCCTCACCGTATCGCCGGCAATGCGAAAGCGCCAAACCTAGATTGAAATACACCGCGGCGTCCGCATCTGCTTCCGGGATCTCCGAAAAGTACTTCGCCGCTTCTGGATACATCTCCTGCTTGGCAAACAACGTCGCGAGCGAGAATAGCAGGTTTGCGGGCAATGGCTGCGCTACTCGCCGTAGCTCATCATTCAACCTGGCCGTTTGCTTCGTATGGATCAGCGTGTCTGCCCACCACACCGAAAACACCGGATCGCTCGGCTCTATGTGCTCGAGCGGCTCACTTGCAAGCAGTTGCCCCGCCTTCTGCCACTGTTCGCTCTCCACGTATGCGCCGAGCAGTAACTTCTTTGCTCCCACGCCCGGCGCCTGCGCCGCTATTGCTTCGAGTACAGCCGCCGCCTTCGCCCCTTTGCCGTTTCGCAAGAGCGTCGCCCCAAGCTGCTCTTTAAGCTGAATTGAATTCGGGTCAAGGCCTGCCGCCCGCTGCAGCGACTCTTCCGCTCTGTCTTTCTTCCCGCTGAGCTCGTACGCAATCCCCAGCAGTTCGTAATATGAAGCCGACTGCCTGCACTCAGCCCCGACCCCCTCGAGCATCGCAACGGCTCCTGAAGCATCATTCCGCTTGAGAGCCGCCGTCGCACCGTCAAAGCTCTCTTGGCAAGAACCGGACACAAGCAGGAGAGGCAACAGAATAGCGAACATCATTCAAAGCGCGAAGAGCACTGACTACTCTGTCCGTCTTCCCTCCAACCAACCCACAAATTTCACCTCTCCAACGCGCGAAGGGGACTGACTACTCTGTCCCAAGCCCGTTAGGGCGCCGTTGGACAGAGCTGTCTGTCCCCCTTCGCCCCACCATATAACCCAAAGGTCAAAACAGCAGCTTCAGCGCAAACTGAATCTCGCGGTTCGCATTCGGGTTCGCCGTCGATGTAATCACTCCAAAAGCACTATCTGTCACGGTGCTGTGCGGTAATCCAAAATTCGGGTGATTCAAAATGTCGAAGAATTCGGCCCTGAACTGTAGCCGGAATCTCTCGGTCAACAAGAAATCCTTCGAAGCGTTGAAATCCAGATTCTTGAATGGCGGCCCAGTCATGTTATTGCGCCCTTCATTTCCAAACGTGTAGGGCGCTGGAACCGCGAATGCTGCCGTATTGAACCACTCGTTGACGCCGGGGTTTGCTATCGCCGTCGGATTCCCCACAACCTGAGCCCGCTGTGAACCGCCCCCGACGTTTGCCGGGTCGCCTCCCGAGTAAATACTGAACGGTTGGCCGGAGTTCATCGTCAAAATCCAGCCAATGTTCCAATTGCCGAGTACTGCGTTAGCGATCCCTCGCGATCCAGACAAGAACTGCTTCCCGGTATCGAACGGAAGCTGGTAAATGCCACTCAACACGAAAAGATGCGTTCTGTTGTAATCGGATGGACCCCAATCCCGGCGAAGGTCATAGATGGTCTCAATACTCCCCGATTGACCCTCTGATTGAATGTCCAATGACTTCGACCAGGTGTAAGACGCCAGAAAGTTCAACCCGAATGATAACGACTTCTGTAACTTAGCCTGCAGCGCGTTATAAGACGAGTTACCCACGTTCTCGTCATAAGAAAACGAACCGCCGTATGCCGGAAAGGGCTGGCGCGCCGCGATCGGCCCCGGTGCTGGGTACAATGCCGTGTTGGCTGTCGGCTGTATGAAGTTATCTCGCCCGACTGACCCTACGTAGTTCACGTCAAGGACATAGGACTTCGCAAACTGCTGTTCCACCCCGAAGTTGTACTCCATTACATACGGAATCTTGTTTCTCGGGTTAGCCCCAAAGTCCACCAGCGGCTGTAACGGATTGAAGTACGTGGAGCTCGGTGGGAGTGCATTGAAATAAGTAGTAGGAACGCCCCGGTTTAGATCGATGTTCGAAATACCTACGCCCTCCGGCCAAGAGATGCGAGGATCTTGCGCCTCTTGCACTAGCGTGTTGTTGTGATCGTCAAAAATCGAGAATGCCGTCCTGATTACAGTTTTGTTGCTCGCCCGGTAAGCCGCGCCGAATCTTGGCTGCCAGCCATTATAGTGAGGATCGTAGAAGGTCTTTCGCACGTTCGCCGTCGGATAAAGCGGCGGTACCGGCCCGGATACCAGGAAGTTACCCGTCTGTACGTCTAGTCCGGAGACGATCTTACTCCCGTAACTCGGTGGCTCCACAAAATCGTAGCGCAAACCGTAAGTCACAGTAAGCTTTGGCGAGATCTGCCACTGATCTTGTAAATATCCTCCATACCACCAGGCTCGCTCGTCGGCCGAAGTGTTACCCAGGAACCCCGATAAGTTATCCGGCAAGCCAAGCAGGAAGCTGGCCGCGCCGTTTCCGGAACTATTACTCAGCCCTCCTTGCGAAGTGGCGTTCTGCGTGAAGTTCACCGCCGCGCCCCATCCATCGTCGAAGCTGTGAATGTGATAAATCATGGCTCCAGCTCCAATCGTGTGATTCCCCTTCACCACCGACAAATCCGCATGTCCGTCATGGTTGTACTGCGGGCCGAGCGGGATGGCAAACTGTCCTACACCGGTATAGCCATTCGATATCCCGATCTGCGGACCGAGCGCAATCCCGTTCTTAGCCGGAGCATGCTCGCCGAAGTTGGTTGCGTCTAAAAATGGCTGTCCCGCAGGTTCATCGAACTGCCCAAAGTTCGTGTTAGTGTAGCCGTAATGCACGTTCAAAACTACGCGCGCTCCAAACAGGTGCGTGTACCCCAAAGCAACTGTCTGCCCGTAATTGCGCAGTGTCTGCTGATACGTCGGTAAGCTCTCCGGCCGGAGTAAATTGGCGTCGGTTCGGTTGTAGCGCCCAAATAATGTGTCGTTGTCTCCAAAACGATGATCGATCCGGATGCCGGTCTGATCGCTTTGCGTGTTATTCGTTCCAGCGAACTGGAGGTTCGGCAGCACGTTTTGCGCTACGTTCAGATTCGGCAGCGGGTAGTACTTCTGCAACAGGAGCGCACTGCTTGGGTTTATTAAGTTCGTTGGAATGCGATTGCCGGGAAATGGATCGCGCAACACGCTTCCCGGATTGTTCGGATCCGGCCGGGTCGTCGCGGGATTAAAGATTTCGTTCGTCAGGATGGGCCGTCCGAGACTGTCTGTCCCGATCTGCGGCCCGAGAATCCCCGAGAAATCCCCGCCGCGCTCAGCCGCCGTTAGCACGCTCTGTCGCTGCGACAACGTTTGTACCGAACGAAACCCCTCCCAATAGCCTTCGAACCAGGTATTGTTCTTGATGATCGGCCCTCCAAACGTCACCCCGTATTGGTTTTGCCTATAGGGCGGCTTCTGTGCGTCGAAAAAGTTACGAGCGTCAAGAACATCGTTCCGGAAGAACTCCCATACCGCTCCATGAAACTCGTTCGTGCCCGAACGTGTCGCAATGTTGATGTTCGCCCCGGATGAAATTGAAAATTCTGCATCCGTGATATGAGACTGCACGTTGAATTCGGAAAGCGCATCCGGCGGTGGTGCAATTACCCAAGTATTGGTGTAAATGGCATTGTTCAGCACCCCGTCCATCGTGAAGTTGTTCTGCTGCCCTCGCTGTCCATTTACGGAGGGGCTGATCGAGCCTGCTCCCTGCTGCACGGTAAATCCGCCCTGTTGGCCCGATTGCTGCGGAGCGGCGCCCGGTGTCAACAGCGTCAATTGCGTAAAGCTTCGCCCGTTGAGCGGTAAATCCACAATCTGCTGATGCTGCACCACGTCGCCCAATGTCGCCGATGTCGTATCCAAAGGCGGTGGTGCTCCCGTTACTTCCACCTGTTGTGTCAGCGCTGCGACCGAAATCGTGAAGTCCAGCCGCGCATTTTGGTTTACCAAGAGCTGAACGCCCGGCCGGTCGTCTGTCCCAAAGCCCTGCTTGCTCACCTTCACGTCGTACGTTCCAGGCGGTACCTGCGGAATCGTGTAAGTTCCGTTGTCTATCGTGGTGGCGGTCCGTGAAAACCCCGTCTCCTTGTTCAGCACTGTAACGGTAGCGGCCGCCACTGCTGCGCCGGATGCGTCCGTAATTGTGCCGTTAATGGATCCGTTCGTGGTCTGCCCAAAGGCGACCGCCGAAACGGAGAAGAGAACTGCCAAGAGACCACTGAGTCTTCGCGCAGAATACATAGATTCACCTATTCAGGCTGAACAGCCTGCTAACTAACCAATCGAGAAGCGGTTACATCAGGTATAAAGCAATCGCAGTGTCTCCGTCAAGACTTTTTTAACGGCCTAGTAAAAGGTCAGTGCGTTCCGCCATCGCCTTGCATTTGAACCCGCACTGTCACCACCTCGAAAGGCTTGAAATCGAGCGCAAGCCCGCCGTCTCCCACGCTCAAATCCCGCACCTTGTCCTCCACTCCCGAGCACAATTCCGCTCCAGTGAGTTTCCCGCGAGAAAACCGAACTGTGGTCTTCGTCGCCCGCCCGCCCAGCTCCCGAAATCGCAGAATCGACCCGTGCCCGTCTTCAGCCGCTTTCCACGTAATCAAGCCTACGTCCGGGTCCATCGCCTCGATGAACCCCGTTCCTGTCGGGGGCAGCGGCCCCTCCGGATCGCCTTCCTTGTCCTGTGGCACCACATAGTTCAACGCGACCGGCCGCATCTCACTGATCCCCAGCTTGCTTAATGCTCCGCCATCCAATTTGCTGCTGCTCGTCAGCGAATAGCGAAACACGAAATCCCCGTCCTGCCACGCCCGGTAGTTCGTGTCCCAGTAGTTATTCATCAGATATGAAAAAATCGTCCCGCTCGCCGGCCGGAACTCCCCTGGCCATTTACCCCGGTTGATATCTCCAAACGACGCCAGC
Source organism: Bryobacteraceae bacterium (assembly GCA_965219105.1). Classification (GTDB taxonomy): domain Bacteria; phylum Acidobacteriota; class Terriglobia; order Bryobacterales; family Bryobacteraceae; genus Bog-105. The sequence continues at coordinate 49,615 of OZ244728.1, forward strand.
GACGCATCCAGCGGCACAATCCCCACCGTCATATCCTGGTCGCCGACCGACATCCACCGCTGAACGTTGAACCATTCCAGACTCCCTCCCTTCATCAAATCCTTAGCCGGGTCAATCCAGCTCTGTTGATTCGCATAGTGAAACACCGGAGACGCCGCCGCTACCGGAAACGCCACGTACACGCCCTCTTTATTCGTTGTGTAGTTCTTGTGAAGCTTGTAAGTAAAATCGATCTTCTTCTGATCGTTGAACAGCAGCACTTCGGTCTCTACGCTCGGCGTCATCACGTTTTGGCTCGCAAGCCGGATCGAGTAACCCCACGCCGTCTTCTCTACGCCCACCAGCTTCCCGGCCGTCGCTTGATGCACCGTCAGCACTCCGGGCTTCAGCGCCGGGAACGGGTTGATCATCTGCGTGTCGCCGTCTCCTCCCGTCACATACAGATACTCACCAAATTTGTACGGGCTCTTTTTGTCCACCAGATCCCGGCCCGATTCTTTATCCACAATGCTTGCCAGCGAGCCGCTCGCCTCGTCCACCGTGACCCGATAGAACTTGCTGTCGATTACCCGATCCTTGCTTACTACCGGCATCGGAGGCGCCGTCTTCCCATAATGAATCGCAAAACACTTGTAGCCCACTGCCGGCAGGTCGCGCGCTAAAAAACGCACGTGCAGAAACTTCTGCTTTTGCCACATAATCTGCAGAGGCACTTCCGCATTCGTCGTCAAATCCACCAGCTTCGGATTCTCAAACAAGTCCGTCTCAATCAGCCGGTCGCGTTTCCAGCTCAATGAGTTGAACACCACTAGCGTGTTTGCCGGAATGTGAATCTGATCCGCTAACTGACTCAAACCCCGATTCGTCACATCCTCAATCTCCAGCGATGCATCGTTTGCCCGGCCGTCCTTCACCCGCATCTGCTTCACCGATTCGTCTTCGTCCGGCTGTGAAATCGAGTTGTAAGAGAGCCAAGTGTGCTCGGCAAACAGCTGGATGTTCTGCCAGATATGGTCGAAGGCGCCCCGAGGCGGGTGCAAATTCGCGTTCATCGCGTGCATCGCGGACGCCAGCGTCTCGGCCGTCAGCACGCCATCCTGATTGTGCCTGTCCTCGATTTCATACTTCGCATCGCTCCCAATCCCGTCTTCCCAATAGCCGCCGCCATCGCCCTTAAACGTCGGCAGGTCGTTGGCAAAATGCGCATCTAAATAATGAAAGAAATCCGGGAACGTCGAGTAATTTAACTTCGGATACTCATACTGCTTATTCCAATCGGTCGCAAAAGTCGCCGTGCTCGGCACCAGGTCTGTATTCTCCACTTGCGTTCCGTAAATCAATGCCACGTCAGGCTTGTAACTCGGCTTTTCGTAAGCCTGCATATAAATCGGCAGCGATTCTCGAACGGCGGCCAGTTGCGGCGACAGACCGAATAAAGTCTGCACCTGCTCGTAATGCCGCGAGTACCAAAACATAACTTTCTTTCCGTCCGGTCCCTCCCACCAGAACGGCGATTTTTCATTCCAATGATCGTAATAGAAAATCGGCGCGCGGTCATTGTTGGCTGCCGCAACCCAATACTTCACTCCGCTGCTCGCCAGCACCGATGGATAACTTCCCGAGTAAGTGGGAACGTCCGTAATATTCGCGTATTCGAAAGGCAGCTGATGCTCGTTCGCCACTTTCTTCGAGTAATAGAGTGATCGGTATAGCGTCTCGAGCGACGCGTATCCGGTCAGCAGGTTGAAATACTGTGCCGGCATCGCCATCTTCCCGTCCCGAATCAAATCCAATATCTCCTTCTGCTTTTCCTTCGGCCTCGTTTCAAGTAGCTGCTGCAAGTTCCACGAGCCATCCATCGAAAACCGGAAAGCCGGGTGCTCGTGGATTAAGCCCGCGGCCTGTGTCAAAACCCGCGCCTGTGTCTCGGCCACTTTCCCTTGATAATCCGTAAATCCCACATCCAAATGGGTGTGCGGCACTACGAACAATGACCATTTACGCTGCGCCGTCAGCGTAGTCGTTTGTGCCTGCTTCTCGTCGTCTTTTCGCCACGCCTTTGCCTCGGCTTGCCCCTGCCACTCCCGCACTGCGAACTCTACTCGTCGCTCCCCAAAATCTGTTGCCGGGTACGCCGCTGTGTAATGCTGGCCGCCCGTCTCTAACTCAAGGGCGCCCGCTTTGGCCGGGGCAGGGAAGCTCAAAAACCCGTCCACCATCTCTGCCAGTCCCGCGTCCGACTTCCGAAAGAAAATCGTCGGTTCGAGCACGATCGCCGGACTGCTTGCCTTCGATCCGTTCTCCACCTTGGCAAAGCTCAGCGCATCGTAGCTGAAGCCGCCTAATTCCTTTTCGCCGGCTGCCGTCGGTGGATCGTCTTCCGGCGTAAGCTGTAACTTATTCTGTCCCGTCTTCAAGAAACTTCCGGGTATGTCGATATTTAGCTCGGCTAATGATTCATGCGGATCGAACGCATAAGTAAAATCGCTGCGCGAGTAACTCAGCTTCGGGTGAAGATAGAAAATTCCTTCGTGTCCATTGATCGCTACCTTCATTGCCGGTACTCTCGGCTCGTCGATCAAAAGAGCCATTCTTAGCCGATAGTCTCCGCCCGTCGACTGCATGTCGAAATCGACCTCGAACGTCCTCCCGGTCACCTGATGCCCTGGCCAGTCGCGTCCCGGAAGGCTCCGGCCAATTCCGAAGTGCGTCTCCTCGCTTGCCACCTTCGCAAACTCCACCGGCGAGCTGTCAAACTTGCCGATCGCCCAAACCTGCTGCGCGTTTGCGGTGCAAACGGAAACTCCGGTCATCGCCGCATATACGGCAAAGGTTCCAAATCCCCACCCAACAGTTTTTCTACAAGGAAAATGCATGTTTAAATCGCCCAACCCGATCTAGCTTTCTAGCGCGCCCGTACGCTACTTTATAAGAGGCCAAGATAAAGTCTATGAGCCACGCCTTACCTCTGTCAACGTCCCGGCTTCCCGTTCCCGCACGAAATCCTGAATTCATTCCGCCTTCGGTCTCTCTCTGTCCACTATGAAACTCGGCTTCGGTCTCTACCGCCACATGCTGTCGCCCCCCAACTTCGCCTTTGCCCGCCAGGTTGGAGCAACCCACGCTGTCATCCACCTGGTCGATTACTTCAAACAAGGCGGCACCGCCAACCCGCGCCAGGATCAGCCCGTCGGTGCGTTGGCCGGTTGGGGCCATGCCGGCGATCCCAACGAGCTTTGGTCCTCCGAAGAACTCCTCCGGATCAAACAGCAGCTCGAAGAAGCCGGCCTGATCTGGGAGGCGATCGAAAACTTCGATCCCGCTCACTGGTACGACGTCCTTCTCGACGGCCCCCAAAAGAAACAGCAACTCGCCAACCTCAGTGAAATCATTCGTCGCGTCGGCGGCGCAGGTATTCCGATCATCGGCTACAACTTCAGCATCGCGGGCGTTGCCGGACGCGTGAATCAATCCTCTGCCCGCGGTGGAGCCGCCGGTGTCGGCATGCATGGCCCGGTCGACGACCCCGTCCCCAACGGCATGGTCTGGAACATGGTCTACGACTCTGACGCGCCGCCCGGTCACCTCCCCCAAGCCTCCGTGGACCAGCTCTGGCAGCGCTTGCAGGACTTTCTGGAAGTCTGTCTACCCGTGGCCGAAAAAGCTGGCGTCACCCTCGCCGCTCATCCCGACGATCCGCCTCTCGCCTGGGTGCGCGGCCAGCCTCGCCTCGTCTACCGGCCCGCCCTTTATCAAAAGCTAATCGATCTCAACCCGAACCCCAGTAATCAACTCGAGTTCTGCGTTGGTACACTCGCCGAAATGCCCGATTCCGACGTCTACGCCGCTGTCGACCAGTACAGCCGTCAAAATCGCATCGCCTACGTCCACCTCCGAAACGTCCGCGGCAAGGTTCCCTACTATCAGGAAACTCATATCGACGAAGGTGAACTGGACGTGCCCAAGGTCCTCGCCACTCTCGATGCCAACGGCTTCCGCGGCGTCGTCATTCCCGATCACGCCCCCCAACTCTCGTGCGAAGCTCCCTGGCACGCCGGAATGGCGTTCGCCATGGGTTACCTCCGCGCCTGCTTACAATCCGTCGAACACCGTCATGCCCCCAACCGAATCTGAGCCGCTTAATCTCTCCGGCAAAGATGCTCTGGCCGGCAAAGTTGCCGTCGTCACTGGCACGAGCGGCATCGGGCGCGCCATCGCACTTCGTTTCGCGCAAGCCGGTGCCCGCGTCTTAGCCTGCGGCATCGACCCGGCCTTCAACACCGAGCTCAAAGATCAAGCCGCCTCTGCAAACCTGCCCCTCGAAGTCACAGGCTGCGATGTCTCGGACCCCGAGCGCGTCGCCGCCGCCGTCGCCCAAGCCGTAAACCTGTTCGGCGGCCTCGACATTCTTGTCAACTCCGCCGCCATTCATCCCTTCGGTACGGTCGAAGAAACCTCCTGGGAGACGTGGAACCGCTGCCTCAGCGTCAACGTCGGCGGCATCTTTCTCTTCGCTCGATCCTCTATCCCCGAAATGAAGAAACGAGGCGGCGGCGCGATCGTCAACCTCGCCTCTGTTCAGGGGTTCGCCTGCCAGAACGGCGTTGCTGCTTATGTCGCTTCCAAGGGCGCTATCCACAGCCTCACGCGCGCTCTCGCTCTCGATTGCGCTCCCTTCCGCATCCGCGTTAACTCCATCAGTCCTGGCTCGATCGCCACGCCCATGCTCGAATTCGCCGCCCACACCTTCTCGCCCGATCTACCCGTCGCCCAGGTCTTCGAGCGCTTCGGCCACGCCCACCCGCTCGGTCGCGTCGGCACTCCCGAAGAGGTCGCCGAACTTGCTCTCTTCCTCGCCTCCGATCGCGCCGCCTTCTGCACGGGCGCTGATTATAGAATTGATGGCGGCCTTACCGCGGGCCTCGCCGTCAAGTAACTTCATGCCCTCTCTCGAAGAACCCGTCTGCATTGCGCCCACCGCCGACGTCTGCGGCGAAGGTCCCCTCTGGCATCCCGCCGAACAAGCGCTCTATTGGACCGACATCAACCGCTTCCTCATTCACCGTTTCGACGCCGCCACTTCGGCCGTCCAATCGTGGTTCTTCGATGAGCCCGTCACCGCGCTTGCCCTCACTCGCGACGACAACACCCTTGCCGTTGCCCTCGCCTCCAAAGTCATCTTCTGGAAGCCTCGCTCCGGCGCCGCGCGCGACTCCGGTTTCTGCCTGAAAAACTCTCCCGCTGTCCGCCTCAACGATGGTCGTGTCGATCCCCGTGGCGCATTCTGGGTCGGCTCCATGCGCAACAACGTCGCTCCTAACGGCTCGAGCTTTGAAGCCGGCGGCACAGACGGCATTCTCTACCGCCTCGAATGGAACGGCCCCGCTACCGAGTGGAAATGGGATATCGGCATCTCCAACACGTTCGCCTGGAGTCCTGACCGCCGCCTCTTCTACTTCGCCGATAGCCTCGCCAACGCCATCTATCGTTTCGACTACGATTCCGAAACCGGCGCTATCTCGAACGAGCAGCCCTTCCTTCTCGATCACCCACGCGGCATGCCCGATGGCTCTGCTATCGATTCGGCCGGCTATCTCTGGAACTGTCGTTACGGCGGCGCTTGCCTCCTCCGCATCGCTCCCGACGGAACCCTCGACCGCACTCTCGAAATGCCCACCGCCAACATCACCAGTTGCACCTTCGGCGGCCCCGACCTCCAGACCCTCTACATCACTACCGCCCGCGCTGGCCTTCCCGACCACGACCGCCTCGCCGGAGGCCTCTTCGCCTTCCACGCCCCCGTGCCCGGCCTCCCCGAAAACCGCATGCATCACGCTTGGTGAATCATCAGAATCGCGAGTGCCAGCGCTGGCGGCATCACCAGCGCTCCATACCCCAAAAACTTCCAAAACCCCACGTCCTCCCCTTCCCGGCGCAGCGCAATCAGCCATAAAATCGTTGCCAGCGACCCCGTTACCGAAAGGTTCGGGCCTAAATCTACTCCGATCAACACCGCATCTCGCAACCGGCCTCCGATCCCAGCCGCCGTTACCGCTGCTCCACTCATTAATCCGCTCGGCAAGTTATTCATCACGTTCGAAATCAGCGCGATGCCAAATCCCGTCGTCAGTGCGCCCTCCGCCGCGGGCCATGCCCTCACCGCATCGAGCGCTCTCACGCCTGCCGCGAGTCCACCTGCCCGGTTCATCGCTTCCACAATCACGAACAGGCCCGCCACTAGCACCAGCACGCTCCAGGAAACCTCTCGCACGATCGCTTTCGGCGCGTCCCGGTCCCGCAGTGTCACTACGGCTGCGATCAGCACGGCCACCCCACAAGCAGGCGCGCCCAGATTCCACCCCAGCGCCGAAGCCGCCATCAGCGTCACTGCCAAGAGCCCAATTCCCCAGAGAGTCCATTGCCCGCCCCTTGGCAGATTCTCTACCCGTGCTTCTCCCTTTACCTGTCCCTTCAGCCGTTTCCGCATCAACCAGCGCATGGCTCCAAACGTCACCAGGACTGACGCAATCGAAGGCGCTCCAAAGGTCGCAAGCCATGTCCCGAGCGAAGGCATCCGCCCGTGATACACCACCAAATTCGCCGGATTCGATATCGGCAGCACGAAGCTCGCGGCATTCGCAATCCATGCGCAAGCCAGCAGGTAAGGTAGAGGTTCTACTTCTGCCGCTCGCACCGCAGTGAGCACCGCCGGCGTCAGCACCACCGCCGTCGCATCGTTCGAAAGAAAAATCGTTACCGCCGCGCCCACGCCGTAAATCAACGCGAACAATCGCCCGCGCGATCCCTTTGCCGCGAGTACCGCATGCGCCGCTACCCAATCGAACACGCCCTCTCGCCGCGCCAGTTCGGACATGATCATCATGCCCGTCAAAAACAAATATACGTCGAGCCCGTTGGCCACCGCTCCCGCCGCCGCCCGCGCTGAAAGCAGCCCGCTCGCCACCAGCAACACAGCGCCTCCCGCCGCCCACCACGCCTCGGCCAGCTTCTTCGGCCGAATCAGTACCAGCGCGATCGAAACCAGCGAGATCGCCCACGTCATCACCGCGTGCATCACAAGCAAACCATCGCTAGTACCTTAGCGCGCGAAAACTCCGCAACGGCCTGGCAAACGCCCACATCTAACCAGTGTTTGAAAAATGAATACCAGACTGCTCGCTGATCACGCGCTGCAGCTGACCCGGTTTGGCTTTGTAAACTGCTATCTCGTGCGCGAAGCCGATGGCTTTACTCTGATCGATACGAGCCTCCCCGGTTCCGCCAAAGCTATCCTGCTGGCTGCCTCTAAAGCCGGTGCCCCTATCAAGCGCATTCTTCTTACGCATGCGCACGGCGATCATGTCGGCTCAGTCGACGCTTTAGTTGCCGAGCTCGGGCCCGTCGAGCTTGCTGCCAGCCAGCGCTCATTGCCTCTGCTGCAACCCAAGCCTGACAAATCTTTTCAACCCGGCGAGCCTCCGGGACGTGTACTTTCAACCCCCGGCATCCAGACGCCGGTCTCAAAGACTCTATCGGAAGGAGATCACTGCGGTTCTCTTCTCGTCATCGACACGCCCGGCCACATCCCGGGGCACCTCTCATTCCTGGACGAGCGCGACGGAACGTTCTATGCCGGCGACGCACTCGTCGGTGTCGGTGGCCTTTCCATTGCCGGTTACGCGCCCTGGTGGGCCTCGCCTCTCAATTACGTCACGTGGAATAAGAGAACCGCCCGCGACAGTGCGGAAAAACTCCTCAACTACAAGATCGAACGCTTTGCCACCGGACACAGGGGCGTCAGCAGAGGCGGTATCTCTGCCTTGCAAGCCGCCCTAGCCAGAGCAAGGACGTAACGAATTACCGACTTTCACAATTCGAAAAGGACAAATACAAACATGGCAAAATATGCACTCTATGCAGAGCTGAAAGCAAAACCCGGCAAGGAAGCCGAGGTCGAAGCGTTTCTCAAACAGGGCGCTCAGATGGCCCAGTCCGAAACCGGCACGGTGAACTGGTACGGTTTCAAAGAGGATCATCCGGGCGTATTCGGAATCTTCGATACTTTCAACGATGAAGCCGCCCGCGAAGCTCATCTGAACGGCGAAATTGCCAAAGCCCTCATGGCGAAGTCCAGCGAGTTCTTTACCCAGGAGCCCGTCATCCACAAGATCACCCTCATCGCCGAAAAGTGACCTGATCCGTACTTACTAAGTCAACTTATCTTCAGAAAACAAAGCGCAACGCGAACTGCACCAGTCGCGGCAGGTTCTGCTGTGTACTAACAACGCCAAATTGCGCCGTGCCGTAAGTCTGGCCAGGGGCGCCGAACTGCACTCGATTGAAGATGTTGAAAAACTCCGCGCGGAATTGCAGGTTCAATTTGCCCTCGGGCCCGAACGGAAAATTCTTGAAAGTGGAGAAGTCCCAGTTCGCTACGCCGGACGCACGCAGGCTAGGGTCGTTACGGCCCTCGTTCCCGAACGTAAATGCGGCAGGCTGAGTGAATCGGCTTACGTCGAACCAACGATTCAACCGGCTTTGGGCAGACCCGCTGATGCTCGCATTCCCCAAAGCATTCGGTCGCGAGTTGCCGCCGTAGGAGTTCGTTAAATTCTGAGCCGTCGTCAGGTGCAGCGGGAAGCCTGTCTGCACAGTGGTAACGCCTTCGAGTCCCCATCCTCCCACCAGGAGATTCGCCGCTCCATGCGCGCTAGACAGAAATCTGCGTCCCTTGCCGAAAGGCAAATCGATAACATAGCTCACCACTAAGCGGTCTGGCACATCGAATGACGTTACCGACCGCTCCGCCCGCAGATTATTCCAGTCCTGAACGCCCCCTTTGCCGCCCGGCTCGAGCCATGACGTGAGGGCGTCGGTGTTGCTGATCAACTTCGAATGGGTGTAAGCGACCAGAAACGATGCGCCGCTGCTGAACCGTTTTTCAGCCTTCACCTGCAGCGATTGGTAGCTGGAATCGCCTTGATCGGATCCACTGATCGAAACGCCCGTGTATTGCGGGTAAGGTCTTAGTAATTGGCCCGCCGTAACCGTGGCGGCCGTAAGCGAACCTCGTTGCACCACTCCTGCGAACGGATTTGCCACTTGCTGCAGGAGCTGGTTCCCGAGCGCGAGGTATTGGTCGGGAAGCTGATCGATCTGTTGGCCGCCCAATGGTAGATGGGTGCCCTTTGATCCCGCGTAGGCAACGTCAACCAGAAAGCCCTGCCCGAGTTCCTGCTGCACATCGAAGTTCCACTGCTGCGCATAGCCGAATGGGTTGTTCAAAGAAGTCTCGCCGATACTCTGCCCCAATGCCTGCTGCTGATAAATCGGGTTCCGCCCCGGTGGCTGAGTAATGCCGCCTGGAAAGGGATTGCTGAAATTTCCATAAGGGGTAATCCCGTTATCGATTGAGGCGACGTAAGGTGTCGAAAAGCTTCCTAGAAAGTCGTTCGGCGTCGAGTAAGTGCCCGCCAGGTTCGGCGGAAGCCAGGAGATACCGTACCCTGCCCGCAGCACCGTTTTAGGAGCGGCCTGATACGCCATTCCCACTCGCGGCGCAAACTGTTTGTAATTCGGATTGACGTTAAACCGGCTGCTACGGTCGGCCGACGCGACCAGCCCCAGAGCGCCGTTGTAGGAGAGTCCCTCCTGCTGTAACACCGGATTGACCACGCCCGGCTCGAAGAACGATTCCCGGTCATGCCGTTCGGTCCAGGGAAGTATTGCATTCCATCTGAGCCCCAGGTTTACTGTAAGCGCTTTCGTGACCTTCCAATCGTCCTGCACATACGCGCCCCAGTTCAGTTGCTCACCGGCTAAAGGCAGCGGAGTTAGCGCTCCACCGCTGGACGGGTATCCAAGCAGAAACGAGGCCAGCCCCGACCCCCCATTTGGTTTGAGCGGACTGCTGGCCGTAAAATTCTGATCGAAATTGAACGAGCCGGTTGGATTGTTCGATTGTACGTAGTTCTCCACCGTTCGCAAGAACTCTCCGCCCATCTTCACCGTGTGCTGCCCGATGATCTTGGTCAAACTCCCGAGAACGTCATAGTTCTCGTTGCGGTCCACAATCGTGCTGCCAATGCCGCCGCTGCAGAACAAGTTAGCCGGATCGAAGCCGGTAATGCACGGCGAAGGCTCAGGATTGTAAGCGACTTGCGAATTCAGCGATGCGGGCCAACCGAGGTCCGCCAAATTAAATCCGAGTGTCTCGGGCGTCCGATTATAAGAAAAGCGCAAATAACTCACGCGCACGTCCAGAATCGTCGTCGGACTTAGGGAATATACGTCGTCCAAGGCGAAACTGTTTGTATTGAAAGCCTCCGTGCAGCGGTCCTGGCACACGCCGGTCTTAAACGGATCGATGGGCAAATTCAGATTTCCCCAATAGTTATAACGGGCAAACAACCGTTGTTTGTCCGATATGTTCTGATCGATACGCGTGACGGTCTGATTGTTATTCCCGCCCACGCTTGCATTTGTGACGAAGTTACTCACTCCTGTAAGTGCATTCCCCGCTGCATTCGGCAGCGGATATAGCTTGAGTAACTGGAGCGAAGCCGGATTCAACCGGTTCTGCGGTATAACATTGCCGGCAAACTGAGTCCGGGTATACTGCCCGTTGCCGATGGCTGCAGTGGTAAGCGGATCGTAAATTGGAATCTGGTTGCCGCTGGAGTCGCGAAGATTTGAGAAACTTCCGCCGCGTTCGGCAAGTGTAGGCACAGTCTCGGTAAACGACTGTCCTTGACGCAGGCGAAAACCTTCGTAGTCGACGAAGAAAAAGCTCTTGTTACGTCCGTCGTAAACGTGAGGAATATACACCGGTCCCCCCAAATTCGCGCCGAATTGATTTTGAGTGAATGCGGGACGCGTCACCCCCGCTCGATTGTCGAAGAAGTCATTCGCGTTTAGAACGCGGTTGCGAAGATACTCCCAGGCAGTCCCATGCAGATCGTTGCCTCCGCTCTTGGTGGTCATGTTAATCACGCCGCCGGCGAAACGGCCGAACTCCGCCGGCAGATTGTTCGTCTGAACTTTGAACTCCTGGAGCGAATCCTGCGTCGGCACCAATGCCAGCTGCCCGGAGGAGATGTAGAGCGGCGCTCCATCGAGCAGCATCGAACTCTGATTGGCCATCCCGCCTCCAATCTGATAATTGCCCCACGCAAACGGGTTCGTCCCCGTCGGACTCTGCATCGATCCGCCCTGCGGCACAACCGAAGGCACTAGCGCCACAAGATTGAGAGGGTTCCGGCCATTCAGCGGCAGCTCATTCAATTTGCGCTGTCCCACCACCTGGCCTAAGGACGATGTTTCCGGCTGCAGCAAGGGCGTTTGTGCCGTCACCTCGATCGTCTGGCTCAGTGCGCCTACCTGAAGAGCGATGTCGATCTTCAGAGTGTTCTGCACTTCCACGTTGACCGGTTGCTGGGTAAGATGCTTGAAGCCGGATTTCTCAGCATCGATCCTGTAGTCGCCGATATTGAGGTTGACGAATTGGTAAGTGCCATCGCCACCGCTTTGTATGCTGCGCTTCTCGCCCGTGGCAAGACTAGTCAGCGTAACGTTCACCTGCGGAACCGGCGCGCCACTGCTGTCTGTGACAGTTCCGGTGATCGAACCGAACGATGTTTGGGCTGAAAGTCTGGACGGGGCAAGCGAACAGACTAAAAGGAGAACGAAAATGAACGAAAAGCTTCTGCTCATCGCACTGCTCCTAACGGCGGGTAATTGAAAACCGTAAGAACTTATATCACAGTCCTATTTACTTTCCACCAAAGTTCGGTTAAATACCGTCCGCACTGCAAGATTAAAGCTCGTTTTGGCCAAGAGAGCATGTTTTTTTCGTAAGGCTGATCAATTCTCGCTGCCTCGTCGCCCCTGTATGTTTGCCGGAGCAAAAAAGCCTACCGGTGAACAAGGGTGTCGCCTCGCAAACAGCGAAAGCACCCGGAAACGATAGACTCTATGAAAATACGCCTTAACTTCACACGCTTCCTATCTCGCGGTTGCTGGTTCCCCGGTCTCCTGCTTCCGCTTGCGGCAGTCTTGCACGCCCAAGTTGCGCCGCAGCCTCTAAACTTCGGCACGGTCAACGTCTGTACGTCAGGACAGCTTTCACCGTCTTGCTCGAAGCTAATCACGATATCCTTCGTTAATTCCAAATTGTCTGCCCCGCGAGTCTCCGTGTTGACCGAGGGAGAATCTGGCCTGGACTTTACGCTTACCAGCCAAACGTGTGCCGTCCGCCTCTGTCTGTTTGGCGTCACCTTCAAACCACTCCATCCCGGATTCCGCCGGGGAGCTGTCGAATTCATCGATCCGAATGGTACGGTCTTGTCCACAACCATGATTTATGGCGTCGGCTACGGCGCTCAGCTCGGCTTCGGTTTCAATAATCAAATCAGCGCCGCCTTTGCTCGAAATCCGAACGCGATTGCCCTCGACGGCAAAGGCGTCCTCTACTTCTCGGATCTGTCACAACAAGCCGTCTTTAAGGCGACTTCAAGAACCAGCAGCCAGCCAGTCGTCAGCGGTTTCGCTGCAAGTGCTTTGGTCTTCGACGGCGCGGGCAATCTCTTTATCGGCGACTCGACCAACCAACGTGTTTTAAAATTGACTCCCTCCGGACAGCAGAGCGTCGTAATCAGCAACGTGCTGCCAACGGGCCTCGCCGTCGGTGGCAATGGCGTCCTCAACATAGCCGACCAGCTCGGAGAGCAAATCTTGCAAGTCTCACAGAATGGGAAAACGACTCAGGCTGCCACCGGCGAGTGTTCCGGGTTGGCCTTCGATGGGCACGGGAACCTCTATGCGCAATGCGCCCCGAACGACCTGCTTGAGATCTCTCCAAACTCGACTCAATCGATACTGGCCACGAACGTCGATTCCACCAACGCAAGTCTCGCTCTCGACGCGGCCGGCAGCGCTTATGTATCAAATACCAACAGCCTCTTTCAACTCACTCCCGGAGGAGAGCAGATCACGGCAAGCGGCGGCTATCCGACCGCTGTCGCCCTCGATAGTTCGGCCGACGTCTACTATGCCGACCCCTACCAGGAATTTATTTTTAAAGTGAACCGGACCACCCCGAACCGGCTCATGCTGCTATATTCCGGCGTAACGCGCACACAGACGATCGAGAATACCGGTAACGCCCCTATGGACAATTTGGTCATCAGCACCACCGGCGCGATCGTAAGCACTTCGCACTGCCCACAATCCCTAAGTCCCGGTCAAAGCTGCACCTTTGCGCTCAACGCCACCGACGACAACCAGCAGGCAACATCAGTTGCTATTTCGTACTCGAGCAATGGCCAAACAGCCCAGACCAGTGCCCCGGTCACGGTCTTCAAGAACCCATTCTTCGGTGTGCCTACCACGATTCAGACCAACCCGCGGCGGCAAGATAGCCCCGATTGGGTTACGCTGGGTGGCGCAGTCTATCCGGCGGCGGACGGTATCACTGGAACGATGACTTACAGAGTAGACGGTACGACCGTCTGTGTTCTGCCACTGGCCGGCGATGAGACCTCCTGCCGCGTCCCCGCCAGTCTGGCCAACAAGGTAAGCTCTTACCAAATTCTATACACCGGTGACGGATTCTTCCGCGATTCGCAAGCGACCGCCAACTAAACGCCAAGCTTAACCAAGGGGACAGCCTGACCTGCCTCCTTCGAAAAATCTACGAAGGAGGCAAGGCGACCTGACACTTTCATTTAAATCCCTGTTTTTTACCGAATTTAGCGGAAAAAAGCTTGTGCTGACCCCGAATTGGAGTCTTCTGGCCGACGGCGATGCTCAACCGGTGCGCCTCAGAACCCATAAGGTAAGTTAGTTAACACCCGGAAGGGCGTCACTCAGTCACATTTCTCACAAATTCGCCTCGATTTTGCGCGAAAACAGCGAAGGAGGCAGAGCGCTCTGCCTCCTTCGCAAAATTCTCGAAGGAGGCGGGTCAGGCTGTCCTCCTCGCGCCCTGTTCGCGCCCACATTCCATCTCTCGTGCTCTTTACACCCTGAAGCAGAAAGATAACGCCTTCGTTGTGCCGCCTAAACCGCGGCTTTAGGTTTATTTCCAACACCCCGCAAGGCCATCACCGCCCGAATGAAAGCACATCACAATACAGCGAAATATCGCTAACCCACACTCCCCAAACGACTAAACTCCCACCCGATCCCCACGCCCGATCCGTTTTCAGCCCATCGCATGCTACGCTCCGGCAGGCCCGGAGCACCCAACACTCCGGGCCATTCTCTTTTCCCAAAGGAGTCCGCCCCATGACCCCACGTTCCATTCGCCGCGCTGCCGAACGCCGTGCCCAAAAGGAAGCCCGCAAAGCCCTCCGCCTCGCTCCTGCCGAGGTCGAGTCGCTCCCCTCCGACGCCCTCGACTGGGAACCGGACCCTCTCCAGCCCCAGCCGCCCTCTATCTCCGCCGCCCGCCAGTCAGCCAACAGCCACAACGCCCAGCTCTCCACCGGCCCCTGCACGCCCGAAGGCAAACGCATCGCCTCCCTAAACGCCATCAAAACAGGGTTAACCGGACGCACCGTCCTCCTTCCCACCGACGACGCTGAAGCCTACCGCCAACACCTCGCCGCCTACAACGAACAACATCAACCCGCCACCCCCCGCGAATCCGAACTTGTCCAATCTCTCGCCGACACTCAATGGCGCCTCACCCGCATCCCCGCTCTCGAATACGCCATCTACGCCCGAGGCCGCTACGAATCCGCCGAAATGTTCTCGAACCACCCGCCCACCGAACGCGCCGCCCTCATCGAACTAGAAACTCACCTCCGCTACGAGAAACAACTCCGCAATCTCCAACTGCAAGAATCCCGACTCCACCGCCGCTACACCCTCGACCTCGCTGAACTCCGCCGCCTCCAAGCCGAACGCAAAGCCGCTACCGAAGCTGCCGCCCAAGCTCTTGTAAAATCCGCCACCGCAACCCGTTCAATCTCGGCCGCCGCTCCCAAACCAGATGGGTTCGTTTTTTCAACTCCTGCCCCGCGCCTCGCCGCCGCCCCTGTCAGCGTCTCCTTTCCCCCCGCTTCGGAGGTCGAACGAGCGGCCTGACATTCCCGCCTCTGCCTCAACCACTCACTCACGACCGCAGAAAAGCCGCAACGTCTCGTACCCCTACAATGTAAAAACTAGTCTTGTATCTTCACGCCCGGTTGCCGAGTCGCGATTGGTCCTAAAGGGGAAAATGTGCCACATCGTTTCATCACACGCTTTTTGTTAGCCGTAGTGCCGGCGCTCGCCTTCGGTCAGGGCGGAGCCACCGGCGCCGTCAGCGGAACCGTCCAGGATCAAAGCTCAGCCGCGATTGCTCACGCCAAGATCGAACTCACCGGAACAGCCGGAGCCTCGCGCCACATCGAGACAGACTCCTCGGGCAGCTTCATCGCGCCGCTGCTTCCTCCCGGAACTTACACGGTCACCATCACCGTTCCCGGATTCGCCGAAACGCGCCTCTCTTCAGTCGAGGTGCGGGTCACCGAAACCACTACGCTCCATGCCGTCCTCCAACCGGAGAAAGTCGCCACGCAGGTGAACGTCCAGGCGCAAGTGTTGGCAGTCGACACAAGCTCGGCTACTACCGGTCAATCCATGACCAGCCAGACGATCCGCAATCTCCCGCTCGCCACCCAGAACTTTCAGCAGCTTCTCGCTCTATCCTCGGGCGCCAGTTCTAACCTCAACGCCTCTGCCTCGCTCGGCCGCGGCGATACCCGCATCGACGTCAACGGCCAGCGCGAAGACAACAACAACTATCAAATCGACGGCATCAGCGCCAGCGATTACAACGTCGCCGAACTCACCAATACGCCTCTGCCAAGCCCCGACGTCGTCCAGGAATTCCGCGTGCAAACCAGCCTCTACGACGCCTCCCAGGGACGCAACGGCGGAGGCAACATTAACGCCGTGCTCAAGAGCGGTACCAACCAGTTGCACGGCGATGCCTTCGAGTTCTTCCGCAACCAGGACCTGAACGCCAATGAGTTTTTCCTCAACGGCGAAGGCAACTCCCGTCCAGTGGTCAAGCAAAACGTCTTCGGCGGCAGCCTCGGCGGTCCCATCCTTCCGGAAGGCAAACTCGGTTACTTCTTTGTCAATTACCAGGGCACACGCCAGTTGAGCGGCCTATCCTCGGGCACCATCATCGGCACCTCCCTCCCTGTTCTTCCTCAAGACAGGTCCGCTGCCTCCCTCGCTTCGACCTTCTTTCCCAACAACCCAGCCATCACTCCCGCTCAGATCGATCCGGTCGCGCTCAAACTCCTCAACCTTCAAGGCAGCCAGTTCGGCGGCGGCGCAGGCGGATACCTGATCCCCACCATCCCTGGCACTCCCGGCGACAGCGGACGCTTCAACTTCAGCCGCCCCGGCCGCTACAACGACGATCAATTCACCACCGACTACGACAAAGAGCTCGGCTCGAAAGACAAGATCTCCGGCCGCTTCTTCTTCTCCAACTTCGAATCGGTGCTCCCCTTCGGCGCAGGCGGTTTACAAGCTTCCTTCGGCGGAAGTATCTCGCCCAGCGACTTGAACTTCCCCTACGACCTGCCCGTGCGCAACCGCTTTCTTAACGTCACCGAGACCCACACCTTTTCCCCGCGCTGGATCAATGAATTTCGCTTCGGCTTCGTCCGCATTAACAGCAGCGATATCAATTCGCCCATTGTCACCGCCGATCAGCTCGGCATCGACCGCCCTAATTCCAACGTCGATAACCTGATCTATAAATTCACCTTCAACAGTTCCGGTTTTCAAATCGGCCCGACTCCCGCCGCCGACATCAGCGCGCTGCAGAATAACTTCACGGCTCTGAACACAACCAGCTGGTCAAACGGTAAGCATCTCATCCGCTTTGGCGGCGAGTTCGACGGCATCCATCTCGACAAAAATTTCCCGCAAGTCTTCAACGGCCAGTTGTTCTTCAGTCCCGGCACGGCCGGCGCTCCGTGTACTCTCGGTTGCTCCGATTTTCAGGAGTTCCTGCTCGGTGCGTCAGCTTTTACTTATGGCGGAAGCGGCGTCTCGAATCATCAATATCGAATCAACGACTATGCACTCTTCCTTCAAGACGATTACAAAGTGACCCCGGACCTGACGCTTAACCTCGGCCTCCGTTGGGAACTCAATGGCGCCGTGCATGACGATCTTTGCCACATCGGCAACACCGATCCGAGCCTCGCCTTGGCCGGCGAGAACCCATTTTTGTATCCCACCTGCGTAAACGGATTGAACGTGCCGGGCCTGGTGGGCACGCGCAGCGCGACGACACTCAATAACGACTACGCCTCGAACTACGGACCGCGGGTTGGATTCGCTTACAACGTTTTCGGAAAGAGCACGACGTCTATACGGGGTGGATACGGCATTTACTACGTCCGCGAAGACGCCGGGGCAATTGACCAGCTTTCTTTTCTCTCGCCCTTCCTGCCTATCCCGACCGCTACGAGTACGCCGGGAAACATGGCCACGGTGTTTTCGGTTGGTCCAGGACGGCTCCCGGTCGGCGGCGTCATCGATCCCGCCTTCGTGCCCGTCTACTCCCGGCTGCAGGGCTTCACCGACGCCAATGGCAACCCGACTGCCGACACCATGCAAACCCCGGCCTATAGCGGCAACAGCGTCAATCTTCTCGGCCTTTCTGTGCCCCTGCGCTACATCAATCCGAGCACGCAGCAATGGAACTTCGGCGTCCAGCAAAGCCTCGGCCGCGGTTGGGTGCTCGAGCTCGGCTACGTCGGCACCAAAGGGACGCACTTGCGCGACACCCGCGACATTAATCAGGCCTACGATGCCCGAACCAATCCGGTCACGTTAAACGCTGCCGACGGCACACCCTACACGATCACCGAAAACACTGCCGCCAACGTCAACGCGCGAGCACGCTTCCCGGGCCTCGGCGTCTCCGGATTCCAAGTTTTTGCGAACGATGCCAACTCCACCTACAACGCCCTGCAGGCCACCGTCTCTCATCGTTTCTCGAGCGGACTCCACCTGCAAGCTGCCTACACTTGGTCCAAGGCCATCGACGAAACTTCGACCGGAAACACTTCGCTGAACTCCGCGGTAAACGATCAGATCACGCTGGCCGATTCCCGTGGACCGGCCGACTTCGACCGCACTCATCGCCTGGTTGTCAACTACGTCTACGACCTTCCGTTCTTCAAGCAGTCGCAAGGCTTGCTTCACGCCGCGCTCGCCGGTTGGTTCATAAGCGGCATCACCACCGTTCAATCGGGCGCCCCGTTCACCGTTATCGACTCGGCCGCCGCCTCCGCTTATGGACTGATCGGCACCGGTACGCCCACCACGCCCGACCTCGTTTCCGGCGTGAACCCAACTACTTCAGGAGGAGTTGTCGCTCGCTTGAATAACTACGTCAATCTCAATGCCTTCAGTCCCGCGCCTGCCATCGGCCCGGACGGCTCCACGGGATTCGGCAACCTCGGCCGCAACACGTTTCGCGGGCCTTACCAACAGAATTGGGACTTTACCGCCGGCAAATCCTTCGCTCTCACCGAGCGTCAAAGCCTGCGCATCACGGCGGACTTCTTCAATCTCTTCAATCATGCGAATTTCGCCAATCCCGCGTTTCTCGACATCGAAAGCCCGTCGAACTTCGGGCAAATCACCAGCACCGTCGGAACGCCGCGGCTGGTGCAGTTTTCCGCTCGCTACTCGTTCTGAAAATCCGCCACCAGCGGCAGATGATCGGAAGCTAAGAGCGCTTTTCGCGTGCGATGCAAATGCATGCCGCGCAGCTGAAATTTCTCGTCGTAGTAGATGTGGTCCAGGTGAAGCAGGGGAAGCAGCCCGGGGTATGTCTTTCTCCGTCTCAGATGCATCGCGATGTCGGCGCTCTGCAGATGTCCGCTCAACATGCGCGTTGCCAGCCCGCGCGTCCACTCGTTGAAGTCCCCTGCCACGATGCGCGAACCTCGCCAGGAGGGCTGTCCCAGAATGCCGTCCGATAGCAAGAGCCGGGCCTGTTCCCGGCGCTCCAAAAAGGAGGTGCCAAGATGAACGCAAAAGAAGTGAAGAAGCGCCGAGGAGGCGAGTGCCAGGGTGACCCGGAGCGCCTTGCGCGGTTCGCGTGTCCGCGTCGTCAAATCGTAAGTTTCCGACGCGACCACCGGCAGCCGGGTCAGCACCGCGTTGCCGTACGGATGTCCGCTGTGCTTGCGCGCTGCGCCGAAAACGAACTGCAGTCCGGTCTGCTGCGCGATCGCTTCGTTCTGAAAATCGAAGACCTCCTGCAAGGCGAGCACGTCAGGGTCGAATTCGCGAATCACCTCGGCAATCCGGCGCGGATCGGTTCGCCAATCGATTCCTTTGCACTTGTGGACGTTGTAGGTGGCCACGCGAAAGCGGATCATTCCTGACGTTCCAGCAGGAGAGACACGAGTTTTTCAGCTAATCGAAAGCGCCACTTTTTGCGCCAGTTCCGGTAGGTGATCTCGTTGCTGTTCGATAAGTCGCGCTCAAAGTCTTCTGTAACCCGGCGTGTTACCCGCCGGTCGAGCAGCGCCAGGTTCACTTCGTCATTGATGGCGAAGGAGCGATAGTCGAAGTTGGTGGAGCCTACAACGGCCCAGCAATCGTCGACCATCAGCGCTTTGACGTGATTCATGGAAGGCCGGTACTCGAAGATTCGTATGCCGTGCTTCAGCAGTGAGCCGTAGAGGTGCCGGCTAGAGGCGCGTGTGATCCGCTCGTCGTTATTATCGCCCGGGGTGAGTATCTTGACCTCCACGTTCCGGTCGCGCGCCGCCCGGATAATCGCCTTGCGTGCGCTGCTGTCGGGCAAAAAGTAAGGGGTGGAGATGTAGATGCGCTTTTTTGCGCAGGAGATCAGCATCTGAAACAAGATACGCGCCTGCGTCGAGCCCGAAGCCGGCGTGCTGCCGACGGCCAAAGCGAGTGTGCCGTCCGAGCCGTCTTGAATCGGGAAGTATTGGTCGTCAGTCAATATCTCGCCCGATACGCGCAGCCAGTTCTGTGCAAAAACAGCTTGCAGGGCCGCTACCGAGGGCCCCTTCACGCGCAGCATCATGTCGCGCCAGCGGCGGCCCTTCTTAGAGTCGCGGTACCACCAGTCTGCGACTCCCGCGCCGCCGATAAACGCGGTCGCGCCGTCGATCAAGATCAGTTCCCGGTGCGTGCGATTGTTCAATTGCAGCAGTAAATCGAGCCGTAGCGAGTGATACCACTTGACGTGGCCGCCCGCGTCGGTCAGTTCTTTGAAATATGAATACGGAGTGCTAAAACTGCCTATGTAGTCGATCGTGAGCCGGACCTCCACTCCGGCTCGCGCACGCTCGGCCAGCGTCTTCACGAATCGCCTCGTCACCTCGCCACGATGGAAGATGTACGCTTCGAGATTCACGCTTTTTTGCGCCTGCGCGATGGCCGCCAACTCCACGTCGTAGAAACACGGCCCGTTCGTCAGTACCTCTACCTCATTGCCGTGCAGCAGTTTCGCTTCGGTCAGAAAATCCAGCAGCGAACAAAACTCGGGGCTGTCGATTGGAGCATCGGGCGGGTTGTTAATGACGTACGGCAGGTTGGGGCCGAACAACGCAAGATAAAGCCCAAGCCCTTGCAGCGCGATACACAGAGCGGCGAGGATCAGGAACGCGGTGTGCAACGGGTCCTATAGTGAATGGCCGAAAACGCTCTGCGCCTGCAGCGAGCAAAACCAACTCAGCAGCCCGTTGGCCACCACCAGAGCGAGAAAGGCGTAGGCAACTCCTTCATAAGAACGGTCCGGGAAATCCCGCTTATAAATGCGATAGCCTGCGCCCGCTGCCACGAACCAGAAGGCATACTCGTGCAGCAATAAGCCCATAAGGAGACATACCGCCAGTACGGCCAGCCGGTGCTGTCTGCCCAATGCGTTCATCGCCGCTCCGCCGTCGAAAATCGATACGGGAATGAGATTGATCAAATTCAGCCACCCGGCAAACTGTGCCACGGCCAGCCACACGCCTCCGTGTGTGTTGAGGTAGATGCCGTAAGCAATCAGACCTGATAGAAACCCAAAAAACGGCCCCGCCAGCGAGATCTGTGCGCGCATTCCCGCGTCGACATTTGCGCCCTGCCATTTGACGTAAGCGCCGAGGCCCGGTAAAAACATAGGCAGCTCCGCCTTGAACCCGAAGCGCCGCACCATCACGTAATGCCCCATTTCGTGCAGCAACACCGAACCGGCCAGCCCCACTGCAAACCACCAGCCGAATAGCGCCCAGTAGAAACCGACAAAGGCCAGCACGCTGAACAGAAACTTGCCCTTGGTCAGGACCACGAGCGCAATGGTCTTAAATTTTGCCAGTGCTGCCAGCACGACCCCGAAGGGACCTAGCCGCTTGGTCCAGTTGGTCGCCGGTTTTGGGTTGAGCCGCGCATCGATCCGCGCAATCTCCCGAGCTACGCCTGCTCGCTCGGGCACGTCCGCCGGGAGCAGCTCCAGCACCGCCACCCAGTGCGCGCGCGCCTCCTGCAGTTGGCCTAGTGCAGCAAGCTGGCGGGCGCGATTGGCAAGATCCTCGATTTGGGCAGTCACTACTTCTTCAGTCTACTGAGCGGAAGCCGAAGCTCACGCTGACTCGATCTCTTCGTCGAAGTCCGGCAGGTCGCTGCCCGATAAAGACGCGAGAAAGACCGAAGCCAGCGATTCGATTCCGTCCTTATCGTCTTCGTCGAACCGGTTCAAACTTGCGCTGTCGATGTCGAGCACGCCGACCACTCTGCCCCACGAGATGAGCGGCACCACAATCTCAGACCTTGCGCCCGCGTCGCACTCGATATGCCCTTCGAATCGGTCTACATCCGGCACCACAATCGTTCGGCTCTCGGCCGCCGCAGTCCCGCAAACGCCCTTGCCGAACGGAATGCGCACGCAGGCCGGCTTGCCTTGAAAAGGTCCCAGGACCAACTCGTTGCCGTCGGCCAGGTAGAAACCGGCCCAGCTGATATCAGGTAACAGCTGGAACAGCAGCGCGGCTGTGTTAGCTGCATTCGAGACAAGACTTGTCTCTTCGCCGAGCAACCGGTCGAGCTGCTCGCATATCTGCCGGTAGAACACGCCCTTTATTCCGGGCGTACCCGCACCAAGAGAAGATTGCATTTTTCTCCGTTAGTGTAACTCTGTCCTCCCGGGACAAGAAACGCTCTGACATCACTTACTTGGATTTACCGCGATAGGGCTTTCGCATGTAGCCCTCGGCTTCGGCGGAAATGTCGGAGTGCGGAACGGTTGCCACTGCCTGTTGATAAGCGGAACGCGCCGGCCCATACTGCTTCAGCAAGTCGTAATCCTGGCCGAGGCGGAGCCAGGCGAGACCGGCCGTTCCGAGGTCGAATTTGTCGCAGCCGCGCGTGGCCGGAAGCAGATTGTCAAGGGCGCCCCGCGGATCGCCGTACCAGAAGAGAAGACTGCCTCTGGCGTATTGGACGCGCTCGAGAGGCACCGTGGTGAATCCGGGCTGGCGATCACGGATAGCTGTTTCGATCGCGGCAAGCTCAGTCAACGCCGCTTGTTTGTCACCCAGGTCGCTATACATCTGCACTTGCTCGAAGCGGAACAGATAGTTCCTCGGGAACTTCGAAGCCAGCATGCTTACCAGCTGGAGCGCCTCTCGCGGCCGGTGCTCGCGCCGGTAAATCACAGCTAGCAGAATCGCCGCATCGTAACGATTCCGGGCGCCTGATCGCACCACCATCCGCAGCTGATGGATGCCGTCTTCTTTATCGGCGTGAAATCCGTTCACCGCGCCCAGCATCCGCAAGTAAGCCGGCATGCAGCCCACCACATACTCGCTCGCCCCGTGAAGCAGCTGGGCGTCTATTGCATTCGGCGCAATCTGTAGAATCCGCTCGTTGGCCTTGCGCGCCGCGACCGCCTCATGGAGCGCCTGCATCCATGCTTTCTCAACCAGAAAATCAAAGTTCGCCCGCAGGCCGTGCGCGACCGCGATGTCGAACAGCGCATTCACGTCATTGTTGTCTTGCTTCAGCCGGCTTTCGCCCAAGCTGAGCGCCCGGTCTGTCGCCTTGGCGAACAGTTCCTTATTTTGCGGGCTGACCGCCATCTTCGGACGCCGCAGAAACGAGTTGGCGCCTGTAACCAGTTGGCTTTCGAGCGAGCCGTTCCGGAACATCTCTCGAAACAGGATTGTTTGCGCGATGTCGTTCTGAAACTCGGCGCGGTCCGGATGACTCTCGGCTTGTTTCTGAAAAATGGCCAGCGCCTGATCGTACTCGTTGTTATAGAAATGGACAAAGCCGGGATTCTGCAGCGGATCTTCCGCTCCACGAACGAGGAACGAGAAGATCAGGAGGAGGAAGAAAGAACGTCCTGCCGGCATGCATGCTCTTCTCCCACAGTACTTGACAGGCGCTCTCGTGCGGCATGAGCCGCCGCCGCGACCACCGGATCGGAGTGACGGCACAGCTGGGCGAGCGGCTCGAGCAATTCAGGCCGCCCCGAGTTGCCGATCGCCCAGGCGACGTTGCGCAGAAAGCCCGAATACTTGGCCCGCCAAACCGGCGAATGGCGGAACGCGGCCCGAAAGTCCTCTTCGGTGAAGGCGGCAAACGTAGAGAGACTCGTTTTGTCGAGCATGGGGTGAAAGGACGGCTCGGATGTCTCCGGCGCGCGCCGGTTCCAGGGGCAGACATCCTGGCAAATATCGCACCCGAACAGATGATTGGCAGTTTGCCTGGCGAGCGCCGGATCGGCCGATCCCCGCTTCTCGATTGTGAGATAGGAGATGCACAGCCGAGCGTCGATCTGCCACTGCCCGTGCTCGCGGGGGACGATCGCCTGCGTCGGACAAGCTTCAATGCAGCGTGTGCAGGAGCCGCAGCGGGCCGGGGCGGGCAGGTCGGAAACCAGCGGAATAGAGAGCAGGAGTTCGCCGAGAAAGAACCAGGAGCCTTGCCCTTGATTGATCAGGCAGGTATTGCGCCCGATCCAACCAAGGCCAGCCTGGCGGGCATAGGAGCGCTCGAGGAGCGGCGCGGTGTCGACACAGGCGCGGTACTCGAACGGCTGCCGATGTTCCTCGGCGATCCGGCGAGCCAGATCCATCAGCGCCTCACGGAGCACGTCATGGTAATCGACGCCTCGGGCGTACCGCGAGATCTTGCCCTCGGCGCTGGAGGAGTTCCCGGCGCCGACGTTGTACAACTTGCCGACGCAGACCATGGATTCGGCGGAGGCCAGCAAGTGCCGCGGATCGCTTCGGAGATCGCCCCGGCGGTCGGTGAGATAGGTCATCTCGCCCGCCATTCCCGCGTGACGCCACTCGTCGTAATGAGCGAAGTCCTCCGACGGAACGGCCGAGGTAACCCCAACCAGTTCGAAGCCGCAGGCGAAGGCGAGTTGTTTAACCCGGTCGGCAGTGATGGACGCTTGCAGGCTCTGCTACCCTCTGGGTTTATTTTGACCCCACCCATTCTTGCTTTTCACAACGTCTACGTACAGCGCGGCAGTTTCATGGCCTTAAATGGCTTGAGTTTGCAGATCGAGCAGGGCGAACACGTCGCCATTCTGGGGCCGAACGGCAGCGGGAAATCGACGCTGATCAAGACGATCACCCGGGAATGCTATCCGCTGCTGCGCCCGGAGACGCGGCTCGCCATCATGGGGCAAGCGAGCTGGAACATTTTCGACCTGCGAGCCCACCTGGGCGTCGTCAGCAATGACTTGATGGCTCGCTGCACTCGTGACATTACGGGGCGCGAGCTGGTGCTATCCGGCTTCTTCGGCTCGATTGGCGTGTGGCCGAATCATGTGGTGACCGAGGCCATGGAGATTGCCACAAGGGAGGCACTGGAACGATTGGAGGCGGGGCATTTGGCCGGGCGCTGGCTGGACGAACTATCGTCGGGTGAAGCCAGGCGGCTGTTGATCGCGCGAGCGCTTATTCATCAGCCTTCGACGCTGCTCCTCGACGAGCCGACAACCAGCTTGGACCTGCCCGCACTGCGCGAGGTTCGCACGTATCTGCGTTCGCTCGCGGCCGGCGGGGTGGGTTTACTGCTGGTCACTCATCACCTGGACGACATCATTCCTGAGATTGAGCGCGTAGTTCTACTACGCGAGGGGGCCGTGCTGAAAGACGGGCCGAAATCGGAGGTGTTGAACTCGCGCATTCTGTCGGACGCCTTCGAGGCTCCGCTGGAGGTATTTGAGCGCGACGGGTATTATCACGCCTGGTAATCCCGGCCGCCGAGCGACCGGCAAGAATACGGGTAAGCTGCTGAAAGCTAACGGTTTGGACGGTTCCTCGTCTATTCAAGCAGTCCTGATATCCATCCGACCGGAAGATATCGCCGTTCGGAGTCATCTCAGTATTCAAACGGTCTTAAGCACACGTATACTGATTTAAGCCAGGGTGTATTCCGCCCTGTTATGGGAGACTATCGAGTTCTACGGTTCACTGATCATGCATAAACCAGTCAAGTACTTCGAGAAGGTCGTGACAGTCGGGGCAAACGCAGCCTGGCAGGTATTCGATCGTCTCAATCAAATCAAGCAGAACGATTCTTTCACCCCGAAATGGTCCGATAAGCCGCTGCTGAAGAGCCATCAGAAGATGAAGCCTCCACTTGGCTGGCCTCGCGAGACCGATTCGCTGTGCCCCCGCTGCATTCCCGAGATCCGTCAGCGCATTGTCGATGGCGAAGTGGATTACAAGATCCTGATGAATGAGCCGGTCGGAGAGATCAAGGCGAAGATCATCGAGCGCGACGGCAAGATCCTGATGGTCAAAGAGTGCCCCATTCATGGGCAGTTTGAAGACCTGATGTCGATCGATCCGGATTTCAGCAAGCACTTGGAGGATGTATTTCCGGGGCGTGACATCCGTGCGCATAGCGATGAAAAGCTGCACAATCACGGCTCGAGCACGATTACGCACGGCCGCGGTTCGGTCCTGACGATCGATCTCACTAACCGCTGCAACATGATGTGCGACCCGTGCTTTATGGACGCCAACCAGGTCGGCTTCGTGCATGAACTGAGCTGGGAAGATATCCAGAAGCTGCTCGATAACGCGATCTCGATTAAGCCGCGCCGGCAGATGTCCGTGCAGTTTTCGGGCGGCGAGCCGACGCTTTCTCCTTACTTCCTGGACGCCGTTCGGTACTCGCGCAAAGTGGGTTACAACAGCGTGCAGGCTGCTACCAACGGGATCGAGTTTGCCAAGCGTCCGGAGTTTGCCAAAGAAGCCGCGGAAGCGGGCCTGCGTTACGCCTATCTGCAGTTCGACGGTATTGGGAACGCGGCAAATTCACACCGGGCTGTCGGCAATCTGTTTGACGTGAAGCTCCGGGCGATCGAGAACCTGTGGAGCGCAGGCGTCGATATCGTCCCGGTCATCACGATCATCAATGGCATCAACAACGAGCAGGTGGGCCGCGTCGTTCAGTTCGCGCTGGACAACCCGAAAAAGATTCCGTTCTTGTCCTTCCAGCCGGTTTCGTTTACTGGCCGCGATGAAGCGGTTACCGATGACCGCCGTAATGCGCAGCGCTATACGTTGTCGCATCTCGCGCACGATGTGAAGTCTCAGACAGGCATCGGCGAACCGGTACGCGACTGGTTCCCTATAAGCTTCATGAGCACGTTTTCCGATTTTGCCGACCTGGTTCACGGTCCGAGTGCGGATTGGGGCCAGTTAAGCTGCGGCTGCCACCCGAACTGCGGTATTGGCATGGCCGTGATGTGCGACAAAGAAACCAAGGAACACGTTCCCGTGACGGCGTTTCTGCATGCGGATCAGTTAGCTAAAGATATTGCTCGGATCAACGACGGCGCGCGGGGGCGGAAATTATCAGTTCTGGGCGTCACCCTGGCGCTGCTGCGTAACTACGATCCGTTTACTTCGCCGACTCACTTTAAACTTACTGACTTGATCGCTAAGTTTGATAAATGCTTTGGCATGTCGAAGCAGGATCATGGCCAGGTTTATGGAAAGGTGACCGGCGACCGCACCAAGGCCGATATCGACAAGCGTCGCTCGGACCGTTGGAACTTCCTGTTTATTGCGGGAATGTGGTTCCAGGATCTTTTTAACTACGACTTCCGCCGCACCGAACAGTGCATCATTCCTTATGCCACGCAGGAAGGCGAAATTTCCTTCTGCGCGTACAACACGGGCGTAGGCTGGCGCAACATCATCGAAAAGATGCACATGACCGCTACCTTGACCAAGTGGTACGAGGATAAGGGACGGCACGAAATCTTTGCCGGTAACAAGGCTGTGCCGCTCTCCAGCAAAGAACATAATCTGGTTCTTGTGCAAGAGCACGTGATGGCGGATCGCCAGCACGACCTAGACGACAAGGGTATTGCTAAAACAGCGCGGGAAGAAAAAGCACGGAAGCGCGACGAGGTTCTAAAGCAGAAGCTGGAAGACGAGAAGATGGCGCGGCTGTATCGCGAGCATGTTCTTGGGGAGAAGAAGATCGAAGGCTTCGTGCCGCTCGACGGACTGCTCTCGACGGCTGCTAAACCGGTCGCTCCCACGGTAGAAAAGCAGGAAGAAGTTGGAGCAATGGGCGACTAACATCGTCATAGCTTATAAGCTCATAAGCCGTCCGGTTTATTCCGGGCGGCTTTGTGCTTGTGTACAGCAGAGTTTGTCGGTACTGGTTACTAGTAGGTCTATTTTCAAGGTAAGTAAAATCCTTTTCTCGACTTAGAATCTTGGTATGATTACACGCGCGGCTGTGGCTAAGGTCCATAGAGTCGCACGATCATGTCGCGTAGATAAGGTTGTATGCAGCAGCGGGTGGAGAACCAATCGCTTACTTATTCTGTGTTGGCACGGTATCTCGATCAATGACGAGCATCTTTGGATGCCGAGCATGTATGTTCCGCCCAGCGTGTTCCGAAGACGCCTCCAAATGCTGGCGGAGGACGGTTATACCGTACTACCGCTTCACGAGGCACTGGAGCGGCTGGCCAGACGTGACCTGCCGCCCCGGAGCGTGGCAATTACATTCGACGATGGCTTCTACGACTTCTATCTACACGCAGCACCGGTCCTGAAGGAGTTTGGATTCCCGGCGACGGTTTACTTACCGACTTACTACGTCGATAAACAGACGCCGTTATTTAATTTGGCAATCAGTTACTTACTCTGGAAGAATCGCGGCCCTGGAAAGTCGCTAGAGGATGGGTCTCCGCTGGTGACCACAGAAGACGCGTCTCTTGCGCGTACGAATTTTATGAAGTTGCTGACGCGCGAAGTTCCGCACGCTGAGAAACAAGAGCGAGTGCAGGCGCTGGCAGCGGAACTCGGCTCTGACTATCCTTCTTTCCTTCAGCAGCGAATTCTGCAGCTGATGAACGCGCGAGAGATCGAAGAGTTGAGCCGCGGCAGGGTCACGTTCGAGGCGCATACGCACCGGCATTACACACCACTCGATCCGGAAGCGATGCGCGCGGAGTTACGCGAGAATATGGACCGGGTAGAGGAGATCACCGGGCGCCGTCCGCGTCACTTCTGCTTCCCGAGCGGGAACCATCTGCGCGATCACTTCCCAGTATTAGAGCAGGAGGGCCTGCTTTCGGCGGTCACCTGCCAAGCGGGTATCGCCTCCCGGGCGAGTGAGCGTTTCCTCCTGCCCAGAGTGCTCGACCATGCGGGTCTCACGGACCTGCAATATGAAGGCTGGATTTCCGGGTTCTACGCGCTAGGGCAGCGATTGCTGACCGCAAGAGTTTAAGCGCTGATCGGTCCAGAACAATTCGGCATCCGAGCGCCTTACGTAGTTTGCATCTAGCGAGGCAGCGTCGAACCGGACGCCGGTTTGCATGTCCAGTTCCGCGCAGTGAGCGATCGCAGCCGCCAAGGCGCGAGCAGCGCCCGTGAACCCGATCGGCAAGACGGTTCCGATAGGCGCGATGAACTCACACGCTTCCCGGTCGCCCAGAGACTCGAGGAACGTGGCAAGCGGACCGACAGATTCCTCAACGAGCAAGGCAAGGTCTGGCCCGTAGACTGCGCTATAGACTTCGGTCCGGCGCGCATCGAGCAGTACGGCGCGGGGAGTGCTGCGCGCGCCAAACACGCTGAGCGCCCTCAGGTTCGATATCGCGAAGGCGGGTTTCCCGAGAGCTTCCGCGAAGGCTTTCACTGCCGACAGCGCGACTCGAACGCCGGTGAATGAGCCGGGCCCCGCGCCGGCCGCGAAGCAATCGATAGCGGCGAGATCTACACCCGCGTCCTTTCTGCATCGTTCGATCGCCTCGAAGATCAGGTGTGCGAAACCTTCCCGCGAGTGCAACTCGGTTTCGGCTAGCAGTCGGCCGTCGGCCCGAATAGCAGCGCTGCCGTACTCGGAGGCGGTATCGACCGCGAGAGTAATCACTGCGTGAGCTGATAGACCTTATCCAGCTCGTATGCTTTACCGTTAGCGTTGATTGCGAGCAATCGGAGATTCATCACCGCGCCGGGAGTTTTGAGAAAGTCTTCAGGAATCGTCAAAGTTCCCGAGCTCCCGAGCCCAAGTAGGCGCGCCCCAAGGCCGCTCTCGATCACTTCGCCCCACCAGGCGTATTCCATCGTGCGGCTCGCGCGATTGGCCTTGAGGAGTTTCACCGCGAACTTAGCCGATTGTTTGCCGCCGATCCGATCTCCCACGGGCTCGGCGATTTCGAAGGGAATCTTCGCCGAATCTGTCTCAATCTCCTGGACCGGCGGATCTTCGGATTCGAAGTAGAAATACTTCAGCATCGATTCTTTCTTGCCTTCTCGGGGGACCTGCAAGATCCAGTCATGCGAGTTATCAGGGGTCGGCCGACTGAAGACTTCGCCTCGATAATTTTTCAAGTCGATTTCTTCGCCCGTGCCCGGGTTGACCCAGAAGGGATTGTATTTGTGGCGGGGCAGATTGATTTCGACGATGCCGGGGTCGCGCGCGTAGGCCAGATACTCGACCTCATTCAGACCGACCGCTCGAGCGCCTGACACATCGAAGTAGGGCTCAAACTCCCAATGGCGTGTTCCCGACATGACGTGAAACCAAGTCTGAAGCGCCTTCACGTTGGCCTCGTTTTCAACGCTTTCGTAGCTGACGGAAGGATACTCGCCGTTAGTGGTGGCGTCCCAGAGCTCGTGGCGGAATTGATCAGGCTCGGCGGTGCGGATTGCATGAATCTCCGGGCTTTGGGTGAACTGGTGATCGACCGCTCCCAGCTGCGGGTCAGGAGAGGATTCAATGTTAAAGTCGAGCCAACCGTCGGCGTCGAGAGGAAAGCTGGAATTGCGCGCGCCGGTTGATCGCGGATGATGGAAGCCGTCCTCTTTCTGGAGCCACTGTCCCAAGTCTTTCAAGAGTGCGCGGGCGTTTGGCGTTTTTTCGAAGTCTTCGATGCCCTGCCAGGTTACGTTCAATCCGCCGTAGCGCGCAACCAGGTATCTCACCAAGGCCTCGTGCCGATCGAAGTCGGCGAAGTACCCAGTCTGAGCGAAGCTCTGGTCGGCTAAAAGCAAATCGAGAGTGAACCCCCTGGTGGCTGCCGCCAGGAGTCTGTCATCGAGCGCGGCGAAGTAGGCGGAATTCGGCCGGCCATCGGAATCAAAAGGCTTCAATGTGCCTGATCCGGTGAGCAGAGGGCCCCTTATGTGAGTAAAGCCATCGTGCTTGCGCGCGTCGAGCCAAGTTTCGAAATTCGTCTGCTGAAGGCTGAGAAACGGGGCGGAAACGCCTAGCCATAAATGAGGTTTTTTGTTCGTAGTACGCCAGTGCCGGAGATTGGCTACGTTGACCATGCCCGGCAATCCGCTATCGGCTGCGGTAAAAGTGCCTTCCTTGTCGTTATAGCGGGCGATATCGCTTGAGACGCGATAGGCCCACTGCCCGGGCTCGGTAGGACTGAAACGCACTCGCAGGAGACCGTCGGCGAAAGCATGCATCAGCACGGTCTGGTGCGACGGGGAACGAAATTCCACGCGGAGGAGGTCGTTAGTGAACGGGGACTGCGAGGCTGGCAGATCGGATGGCTGAAAGGGAAAGGTCAACTCGCAGGGCAGGAAGGTTTTGGCCCCTTCTGTACATAAGGGAGGGGTTCCCGCCCAGCCGCACGGGACTAAAAGGCACAGGGCCGCAAGGGAAAGGCCCAACGATTGCATATATCTCAAAGCATAGCGAGGTACGATGTAGCCTCAATGCCGGTTCGGCGAAGGTAAGTACTTGGCAGGCTGCAACTCTCGAACAATTTTCGAGAAAATGTCGTTACACTTGAATAAACGGATGTCAGAGAACTCCTCAGGAGAGTGAACGACCCGATGAGCGACAGAGTATTTGAGGTTAGTCGACCTGGTTGTCGATAGGAACAGCGAGGCTGCTTATGGACATGGTGGGTGATCGCAGGTTTTTGGTAGTGCCGGGGGGCAAAACGCACGAGTTGCCGCCGCTGCTGGTGAAGACAGTGCCTGAAGTAAGGCGCGTCGACAAGATGATGGGCATCGCCGCCGACATTATCGAGCAGGAAGACATGATCCCTGCGGTGGTCGGGGATTCGATTGCGTCCGAGGATGTGCTCGGGAGGCGCAAATTGGATCTGGCGATTAACCTGGTGGACCAGTATCTCGGGTTGCTGGGCCATTGGCATTGGGGGGACGCAGTGCTGGAATGGATCCGGCAGTGCGAGATCACCTTCGGCGCACGGCTCGAGCTTCGGAACTTACTGCGCAGCGATGTCTGGCCGCACGCCAGCCGCAGCAGTTTTGTGACGCTGCTGGGTGACAAAGCCGTGAAGACGCAGGGCGTGGTTTTAGAGAAGGCGGTCGGGCTGCGGCTTGCCTTTCGCCAGATGCCGCCGATACGATGCTGCTCGGATCAGTTTCTGTTTTATTTGAACAGTTCCGTGGCGCAGAGCGCTTATCAGACCTGGTCGAACATGACTCCGAACCCGATCTCTTGTTTGCCGCCGGAACGCTTTGAGTTTCAGGTGGTCAACATGTCGCTCGAAGTGCATTGACCGAGGGCTTGCTCGAGGTCCGTGGCTAGTACCAGCTACTCAGTCAGTACTACTTAATAAATTCATTTTGATGGCTATGCTTCGCACATCGCGTAACAACGCATAGAACGAAGCAAGTAGAACACAAGTCTTAACGGCCAATCACAAATCTGGTGAGTCTAGGCCCTATTGAGACGTGCTCTGCGCGGGTGCATTGGGCGCTGCTTCGCCAAGCTTAGAGAAGGAGCCTCTATGCGAGTTGCACGAAGCGCTTTTCCGGTTGCGCTGATTTCCATTATCTTGGTGGCATTGGCGGTTCGGCCGGCCGAAGCGCAGCAGCATCCGAACAGCGCGACCGCCACTGCGCAGAAAAGCCGTGGAGAAGCCGGCGAAAAGGACGAAAACATCAAGAAGGATCGTCAACCCAACGACCTGAACACCAAGATTGAGGCTCCGCCTGAAAAGGGCGGACCAAAGGGACGCTCGTCTTACTGCCGTGTCCACTTCGACAATCGGACCCCCTGGTATATCGACCTATACACCGACGGTAATTATCGGGGTGAGATCTCGCCTTTCGATGACCTGTATGGGTGGGTCGGCTGCGGCGAAACGAGCCTTTATGGAAGGGCAACGTTCCGGGGCGGATCTGTGCAAACCTGGGGACCGTCGGCCTACGACATAGGCAGCGAGTTCACCTGGCATTTGAATCCGTGAGGGAGTGGTTCGATGACCCGGCGCACGGTTTTAAGTCTCCCCGCAGCTGCTCTGATGCCTGCCCTTTCCCGCGCTGCGGCTGGGCCTGTTCGACGGGCGCTGGTGATCGGCATCAACGCCTACACGCCGCTCGAAAGCACTGAGCACCTGTCTGCATCGGCGGTTGGCGCCGATGCACGGCCGAAGACACTTCGAGGCAATTTCCAACCGCTCGACGGGGCCGTGAACGATGCGCTGCTCATGCGGCAATTGCTGAGGGATCGCTTCGATTTCGCCGCGGAAAATATTACGCTGCTCACAAATGGGCAAGCGACTCGCGACAGGATCCTCCAGCAGTTCCGAATTTGCCTGATCGACGGGGCAACGGCCGGCGATACGTGCTTGTTCTATTACGCCGGACACGGATCGCAAGTTAAGAACACTGGCTCGGAAGAGGCCGACCAATTGGACGAGACCATTGTTCCGGTCGACGTTTCGCGAGGTGCACGGGACATACGCGATAAGGAAATGGTGCGGCTCTATCGTGCAGCCGCAGAGAAAGGCGTAGCACTGACGGTCGTACTCGACAGTTGCCACAGCGGCGGCATGGCTCGAGGAGTCTGGAATAGGGGAGGGAAGTCCCGGTATGCCCCAGCTGACCCGAGGGCGGTGAACGACCCGCCGGATCGGGATCCAAAGACTGGACGCAAACTGCCGGATCCGGCCTCGATGGGTGTGCTTTTCTTGTTTGCAGCGCGCGACGATCAGTCCGCACAGGAAACGACGGTGATCGAACGCGGGCGCGGCGGCGAACAGACTTCCATTCCACACGGAGCTTTCACTGCGGCCTTAGCAAAAGTGCTTCAGTCGTCTTCGGGAAATGATAGTGTCGAACAGATTTCCAATCGAACGCAGGCCATTCTAGCAAGCCAAGGCAAGATCCAGGTGCCTATTTGTGCCGGGAAAGATCGCAAGCAGCGCGGATTACTGGGCCAGGATGCGGGATCCGGCGGCACGACTACCGTAACAATTCGAAAGGTGAAAGAGGATGGATCTGTTGAAGTTCAGGGAGGCTCGGCTTTGGGACTCTCGCCGGGCTGTACTCTGAGCCGAAGCGGCGGTGCGCCTGCGCGTATTGAGCTGATTCGAGTCGATCTTGCATCCGCTGAGGGCAAGCTCGCGGGGGCAGCTGAAACCGCCGTACAGCCAGGAGACGTGTTCAAGCTCGACGGCTGGGTCGCTCCCCCCAGCGGCGGGCTGAAGGTGTACGTCTGTAAGTCGGGTCCGGCTGCCTCCGCGACTCTCGCTGTCGGTCAAGTTTTGGCAAGGCTGGCGGCGCGAGGAGAGATCGAATTGCTGCCGGAGTTGACGCCGGGCAAGCCGCCCACGCACGTTTTGCATTGGGAATCCGGTGGGTACTTGCTCGAACGAGTGCCGGCCTCTGGCGAACTGCACCGCCTAGGTCCGACTCCGGCTGTCGAGGATCTCCTCCGAGCTCTGCATGACGCCGGGCCGGTTACGTTGTGGGCGATGCTTCCGCCCGACCCGGCAATTGCTTCCTCCCTGCGCCTAGGAGACGGCTCGCCGAACCCAGCCGTACACGTCGTCGATCGGCCCAGCGATGCTGTTTACCTGCTTGCCGGGCGCGCGGAAGGCGGCACGCTTCAGTATTCCTGGGTATTTAAAGACACTCTCGGCTTGGCCCCGGACGCGATTCGCCTTCCCGTGCAAACCGACTGGAAAGATTCCGGTGAGCAACTGACTGCCATTGCCGTCAGGCTTGCTCATGTTTACAACTGGCTGACGATGGTAAATCCGCCCGGCGATGGACGAATTTTCCCGTATCGCTTAGGTTTCGAAAAAGCCGGCACCGGGCAGATCGCGACCACACGGTCGTTCAAGATCGGCGAGGAGTACAAGTTCGTCTTCGTCGCCGAACCCAACGAACTAAGGCAGGCCGACGAGAGTGGTGGCTTAGAGAAGCGCTACGTGTATGTGTTTCTTATCGATTCGAACGGCCAGGGAAGTTGTCTCTTCCCAGACCCTGCGGATGGAAACGAAGGCAATCTTGTTCCACGTGGGAGTGAGTGGCCTGCGCGTTTGGAGGCCACTCGCGCGCCCAGCGATCTCGGTATCACGCCGCCAGCGGGACGTGACAACTACTTTATGGTGACGAGCCGGACGCCGCTCGACCCCGGCATATTCGACTGGAAGGGCGTGCGTACCGAGCCCGTGAAACGCGGCAGCGAAAGCGAATTAGAGCTTCTTTTCAGTTCCGCCGGCGAAGGACGGCGGGGAGCGGCAGTCCGGCACGCAGTACCGGTGGGCTATTCGATCGAATCGGTGACGATCCAGTCCGTTCTTTGAGTTGATGGTTTGGCTGAAGAGTACGAGAGGGAAAACGATGCAGAAACATTTTCGACAACCGCTAACGATTCTGGCGCTCGCTGCCGCGATGCTGCCGTCGGCTTGGGGCCAGGCGGGCAGCGCCGGAAGCGTGCCGCCGAGGAAGACCCGGCCGGGCAAGACGGCCGCGAGCGCTACCACTGCGCATTCCAAAGACACTGGGATCGCACGGGGCGGAGCGCGAAAGAACTATTCTGAGCAGGACAAAGTGTCTTTCGAGGAGGAGAAAAAGAATGCCGTTATTGTTGCGCCTTATTACCTTAGCTCGGGGCTTCCCACGCTAAAGTACACGGTGAACGATGCGTCCGAACTGAAGGCCGAACTGGAACGCCAAGGCTATACGGTTCACCTGGTGCCGAGCACCGAAGCGACCACAGAAGGAGTGCGGGCGGCGCTTGTAAAAGAGAAAACTTATCTGGACGGCACCAAACAAGCAACGCTTCTCTTCGCATTCATGGGGCACGGATTCCAGAATGATAGTAAGAAGAACTTTTTGATGACTTATGGCGCTGATTTGAATGACTTTCAAAAGGAAGCACTATCTCTCGACGAGGTAGAGCAGTTGATGGATCAAACCGATGCTCGCCGGAAGGTCATTTTGATCGACGCCTGCCGAGCGCCTGCGGGCGGAGCACGTGACGTAACGAAGCCGCGCACGATGGCAGATTTCAAAGTCGCCGAAGGGACTGCGGTTCTGCTCGCAACCGCGCCAGGGTATTCAAGCTACGAATACGCGGAGCTGAACCATGGAACGTTCACTTACTTCCTGCTCGAAGGTATGCGCGGGAAGGCTGCGGGTCCGGATGGCTACGTGAGTTTCAACGATCTCAGCAAGTATGTGGAGAAGTCCGTCTCCGAGTTTTCGGAAAAGAAAGATGAGCCGCAGAAGCCGCACGCGAGTTTGCACGATGTAGGCGGAGATTTTCTGATGGCGACGGCTGCTCCTCCGAAACCGGATGAGATCAAGGAGAACCCGGTGATGAGCCAGATCTCGAGCGATGTTCCTGTGATGCGTGCCGTCGGGTCCAAGCAGTCTTTCTATGCCATTCTGAACGGCGCAATGCTTACGCTGATCGATGCGCAAACCGGGCAACCTTTCGCTATTTTGAACGAACATCCGGAAGAGATGACCGACAAAGCAGCCGTCGCGTCACGCTCCCTGCGTTGGTTTGGAGGGACAGGGCCGAACAACACGGCAATCAACATGGTCGCGGAAATTCACGGTGCGGCGATTCTTCAGATCTACGGGCGTGAAGGCAAAGCGTGTCCGAACGGGAATCCTTGCAGCGCCACTCCGTACCCTCTGCTTCCGGGAGAGCATTACGCGCAATCGGCTCAACTCGTTAATAAAGCGAAGCGGGGCGCCACGGCGGTGCTAAACGGGGCCGGCACGATCCTTCACAGGAAGAGCGCTGAGACCATACAAACGGTGGCCAACAGCTCGGATGCGGCTGAAAAATCGGGTTTGTTGCAGGGCGACCGCGACAAATATACGTGGACCACGCTCGATCTGGCCAGCACCATGAAGCTGCCGCCCACGCCCGGCACCTCCGTCGCTCAACGGTGATTCAAGGAGGCACGTATGCCCGTACGGAAAGAATCATCCGCCGTTATCTTCAAAGATGTCGCGGTCGGGTTAGCGATTATGGCGGCGCTTATATTTGCGAAACGGTTGCTTGAGAACACTGCTCCGGGGCGGGTGCTCGGCAACGCCCTGTACGACTTGGTTCAGCTGTCCTCGGCAAAGAAAGCTCCCATGCAGGTGACTGTGGTGGATCTGGCGAACATGCCGTATACACGCGGCCCGGAACACGACCTCGACTTTACCGATCGAGTCGAGCTTCTCAAGGTGGTCGACGGCGTCATGAAGCACAGGCCCTGCGCGATCGGAATTGATATCGATTTCGACTTCATGCTGCATCCCTACTCGCGGGAACAGCGCCAAGCCGATATGAACTTTCTAAAACAGATCGATGAGAGGTACGGGGTAGATTCAAACTCATTCGATTGCGAACCGGGCGGCATAGCGAGCCTCCCCAGGCACGGGCACATCTTTGTCGGCGCCCACGGGGCTATCGGGCTTGGGAAGCACGTTTTCGGCAACCCGAAGTATGCAAAGTATGCGGCTTTCGTTGGCTTTCCCGGTTCTGAAGAAGGCCGCGCCCGGATGACAATGGCGCAGAGCGTCACAATACCCGGCAGTGAGACGGATGACCCGCATCTGTCGTTGTCCACGGCTGTCGCGAATGTTTCTCTAGGAGCGCCACCGATGTCGTGGGCTCTCGAGCGCCGCGTGATGATACCCGGGGCTCTGCCGAGTGTCCAGTTCTTTATCGATTACCGGTCTCTCAGGGAACTAGAGGAGAAGACTGTCGAATACACAAAGGTGAACGAAGCCGTTTTCTGGAGGCAGCTTGTTTTGATCGGGCGAGCGAAAAACAGCCGGAATACAACCGATAAATTTCCGATTCCTGTACGCCCGGGTGAAACAACAGCGGGTGTCTATATACATGGCTGCGCGGTCAACACGCTTCTGACCGGCGGATTGATTGCACCCTCGGAATGGGGTGATCTTGTTCTGGATACCGTCGCAACCCTCTTGGTCCTAGCAACGGTCGCGCTGATTCGGCTGCGGAAGTCTGGTCATACGCATCAACAGAGAAATCGAATCGCGACACTTACAACGTTGGTTGCGAGTATTTTTGTTTATCTGCTTGCTTTGATTGTGGCTCACCTCGGCTCGGGCGTCCTATGGGCGGATTTTGCTCTCGTGATTGTTACTTTGTGGCTTCATTGGCAACTGGAACGGAAATCGGAGCCGCTATGGGAATTTTCTAGGACGTGGTTTCGAAAGCCTCAAAAAACGGTGGCAAGCAGCTCATGAAGGCACGTTGGGCGCTGGCTGCCTGCGTTTTGATTCCCTTTTGCCGAGCGGCGCAAGATTCGGGTGGAATGTTTGGGGGAGTCATCCAGAAGCTAACTTGCCAGAAACCGCAGCTACTCGAACTTACATCCGGCAGAGACGGCAAAAAGCCCATATGGAGAGATCTCAAACGCGACGAAGATCTCTATTTGCCGTTAGCCGACGGCGATCAGGTGCGATGCCGCGGAAAGGGCGCCATCGGCATCAGCGGAGGAGTGAAGCAAATCACGATAACCGACGGGCAGACTACAACCATACGCGCAACGTTTGAGGATCTGCTGTATCTGCCACGGGGCTTTACGCCCGCTGCTTCCCGGGGCGGCGATGATGTCGTATCGTTTCCGCCACGCGATGGGCGAATTCGAGCGCGGGAGTTTGCGATAGCCTGGACGTCGCCGCCCGGTACGGCCGAAATTTCCATTTCGCTCCTTGTACCTGGCGCAGGAGAGCCAATCTGCTGTGAAGGAAAAGTGAATGGGGCAGAAAATCGAATTGACATTCCGGCGGCGGTAGCTGCTTTGCAGGCAAAAACCAAGGGAGGCCGAGTGACGCTCCAGATTTCCGGCTACAACTTTGATGAACTCAGCATCCCGTTTAAGATTCTTTCGGCTGCCGAGGAAGCGCAACTCGAGGCCGATCTTTCGTCCTGCGGCGGCGCGAGTGCCCTACTGCTGCATCTGCGGCGGGCTCATATCTTTCAAAACTGGGAGCTCTATCGAGACGAGGCCGCGGAAACGGAACAAGCTCTGGCGATTGCTCCTGGGAGCCCCTATTTAGAGGCACAATGCTTCAAAGCAGAGAACCGCGCCGGTAACGCAGCACGAAGCCGCTCGCTTCTCGACAGCCTACGTGCTCACCAGCAGCCGCAGTAGGATTGATGAGTTACTCGAACTTACTAACAAGTTTCAGGATTGCCGGGCCGTAGCGTTTGGCGAATTGCGGTCCGATACTTGGAATGGACAGCAAGTCTTGCTCGGAGCGGGGCAGGTCTTCGACGATGCCGCGCAGAAGATGGTCGCTCGCGATCCGGAAGGCGGGGAGCTTCTTGTCCCGGGCTTCGGCCAGACGCCAGCCGCGAAGCGCTTCGAATAGCGGGTTACCGGCAACTTCGGCAGGAGGTGCCTTGAGCCGCTTAGTCGGTCCAGCGGCATCTCTTGAGGAAAATCGCTTGCGAGTTCGAGAACGCGGCTCTTTCGCCCGCAGCTGCAATGAGAGTGGCTCGTGCGGCTCAAGGGCTTCGCCTTCAGGAGTCAAGCGCACGTTCCGGTAGGGGATCTGCTTGCCGTCTTTCTCGAAGACAGCGGATTGCAGAGTGACCAGTCCGGCCCGGGCTGCGGCGGCGAGCAGTTCTTCAAAGCCATCGCGATCGACTTCTCCGGACGCGCAGAGTTCGGAGTGAAGTTTGCCGGTCGACTTGGCAAAACCTCCGGACAGAGCCTCTAAAACACGCCGCAGAAGCTCTTGTTCGTGCGGCGTGGCGTCTCGAAATTGCTGCAAGGTACACTGCTCGGGCGCGCAGAAGTCGCAGAGGCCGCACCATTGCTGGGTGTCGGCGCGATCTCCGAAGTAGCGGACCAAGGCAGACATCCGGCAGCCGTCGGCAGCGGCATAGCGCAGCATGAGTTCCAGTTGTGACGAACGCTGCCCGGTTTGACTGGTGTAGGAATCGTGCCAGTTCTCTTCACCTTCGGTGACGTGTTCTTCCGGATCGATCAATGCGCCGC
This sequence comes from Bryobacteraceae bacterium, assembly GCA_965219105.1. Taxonomy (GTDB): domain Bacteria; phylum Acidobacteriota; class Terriglobia; order Bryobacterales; family Bryobacteraceae; genus Bog-105. Next base: position 89,375 of record OZ244728.1, read on the forward strand.
GATGGATCCAGAGTTTGTCGAGCGCCGTGTCAAATACCTCGGGATCGAGACCGCAGCGCCGGGCCAGAACATCTTTGGGGACCGGTTCATGCGAGAGATGTTGATAGATCCGGTCGAGAACGTCGGGTTCCGGATAATCGCGGTTGAAGAAGAAGTCATGCCGGTGACGGTCGGCGTAGGAGTGCATGAGGATGGCACGGCTCGGAGCGCCATCTCTGCCTGCGCGGCCGATCTCCTGGTAATACGATTCGACGCTACCTGGAAGAGCGGTGTGAATGACGGTGCGAACATCGGGTTTATCGATGCCCATACCGAACGCAATGGTGGCGACGATGACATCCAGGCTGTCATTTAAGAACTGTTCCTGCACCTGGCTGCGGCGGGTTGCGGTGAGTCCGGCGTGATAAGGCGCGGCGCGGAACTTCGACGATAGAGTGCCGGAGAGCAAGTCGCTTTCACTGCGTGTTGGAACGTAGACGATGGCGGGGCGTGCTGCGGGACCGGCGAGCGATTGGGCGACGGCGGCGGCGCGCGCGGCAGGAGGAGTTTCCACCAGCTCAATCGCAATGTTTTTTCGGCGAAAGCCCTGAATAGATCGCAGAGGATTTTGCAGGTTCAGTTGCGCGACGATGTCGTTTTGCACGACGGGCGTGGCGGTGGCCGTAAGAGCAATAACCGGAGCGGGACGCAGCAAGGGAAAGTATCGCTGCAACATGCGGTAATCGGGGCGGAAATCATGTCCCCATTGCGAGATGCAGTGGGCTTCGTCGACAGCGATCAGGCACGGTTTCCGGCGCGCGAGAAACTCGGGGAAGCGTGGTACTGAGAAGCGCTCGGGCGCGATGAATAAGAACTGCAGTTGGCCGTCTCGATAAGCGAGGGCGGCTGCGCGGGAAGCCTCGCGCGAACGGCCGGAGTGGATGCGGTCGGCACGCAACCCGCGGGCTTTGAGGGCAGCCACCTGATCTTCCATGAGCGCGATCAGGGGCGAGATCACAAGCGCGGTACCGGCGGCGGCGAGCGCGGGGAGTTGATAGCAGAGCGATTTACCGGCGCCAGTCGGCATCACGACCAGCGTGTCCTGGCCTTGAGATACGGCACGGCAAACCGCTTCCTGGCCAGGGCGGAATTCAGAGAAACCGAACGACCGTTGAAGGATTGCAAGGAGATGATCCGGGGACTCAGCAGCCATGAAACAACGCGCCATTCGATTATAAAAAGAAGCAAGAGGCTAGAAAACGTGTTATTGTGAATGAGTCTCCTGCCCCAATCGTCCTTTGTGCGGGTCGAGGTTTGTTCGAACCCGGTTCACCCGTACGGAACATTTCTCATTTCCGTTGTTGACTGAATCTGTTGACTGTTTTAGAGGACGCCAGGCCAGTATCAGGCAAGTTAGTCCTTTATGAACACTTTTTCAGAACTTACACTACATCCCTCTTTACACCAGAACTTAAGCCGAAATAACTTCGTGCAGCCGACGGCTGTGCAAGCGCAGTCGATACCGCCCGCGTTGCGCGGGGAAGACGTGGTTGCCACGGCGCAAACCGGAACAGGCAAAACGCTGGCATTTCTGCTGCCGATTATCGAAAGGCTCCTCTCGCGCGACGAGGCTGCGGAAACTCATGCGAAGCCGGTGATCCAGAGCTTGATACTGGCGCCAACGCGCGAGCTTGCATTACAGATCGCGGAAGTCTTTTCCAAATTGACATCAGCCACGAGGCTGCGAGCCGCAGTGGTGGTTGGCGGCCTCAGCGAGCAGACGCAATTGAATGCGCTGCGCAGAGGCGTCGAGATCGTGATTGCCACGCCGGGCCGTCTTGACGATTTTCTCAATCGCAGGCTGATTGACCTTAGCCGCGTGCAAGTGGTGGTGCTCGACGAAGCCGACCGCATGTTGGACATGGGTTTTCTTCCGGCCATCGAAAAGATCCTGGCGCTACTTCCGAAGCAGCGGCAGAGTCTGTTTTTCTCCGCGACGATGGAGCGAACAGTGGAGCGGCTCATTCAACGTCATTCATCGAAACCGGTACGCATTGCGGTGCAAAGCTCGATGGCGAAGACCCCGGATCAAGTCGATCTTCATGTATACGAAGTAGAGAACGACATGAAGGTTCACTTGCTGCAGCATTTGCTTGCGCAGGAAGAAGGCTCGTTCCTGGTTTTTTCGCGTACCAAGCATGGCACAGACCGGCTGGCGAAGAAACTCTCCAGCTACGGTGTTCGATCCGTGGCGATGCACGGCGACCGGACGCAGAATCAGCGCAATCAGGCGCTGGCAGGTTTTCGCGAAGGGCGGTATCGCGTGCTGGTCGCAACCGACGTGGCGGCTCGCGGGATTCACGTGGATAGCGTGGCGCACGTGGTGAACTTCGATTTGCCGCAAGCGCCCGATGACTTTGTGCATCGTGTGGGGCGTACGGGCAGGGCAGGGCAGCGCGGCTCCGCTTCGACTTTCATTTTGCGCATGGAGCGCGGGGAAGTGAAACGCATCGAGCGCGAATGCAAGGTCCGTCTGGAGCGGCGGGAAGTTGCGCCGGCAGTGCTCAGCGAGATCGCCGAGCGGTCCGAGCGGGAAGCGGCTGAGCTTGCGGCCCGTAAGAAGGAACATGTGGAAGCGCATCCGCCAGTCCATCATCGGCGCAGCGCGAAACCAAATCCGTCGAGCCGGAATGGACGCCCCGGTCCGCGCCGTTCGCGAGCGGCTGGGCGCGGTTAACCACTCAACTCTACTGAGTGTGTAAGGCGTGCATCGGGTGCACCGTAGCCGCACGCCAGGCTGGCACGATTGCGGCTATAAAAGCACAAACCGCAAGGGACGCGAGAGCGATGAGCAGGGTAATCGGGTCCCAACTAGCGACGCCGAAGAGTTGAGCGGATAGAAGACGCCCGGCTCCAATCGATAGCGGGATACCCAGCAGAAGCCCAATCGCAACCTTGCCGAAAGCTCCTTGCAAGATAAGCTGGATGATGTTTTGTCGAGTGGCGCCCAAAGCCATGCGGACGCCGATCTCGCTTGTTCGCCGCGCCACTGAGTATGCCGTGACGCCGTACAATCCAACGCCGGCCAGAACCAACGCGACTAATCCGAACAAACCGGCGAGCCCCGCGACGGCACGCTGCTGATTGAACTCGAGATCGATCTGCTGTTGCATAGTGCGAACGTCGATGATCGAGAGATTGGGATCGGCGTCACTAAGCACCTTGCGGAGGATCGGCTGCAATTTTCCAGGATCGAGATTGGTTTCCAGAAGTGCGCTGTGGATGAAGTGAGAGGGGTCCTCCACCAGCTTCTGCATCAGCGGATTTGCATAGTTTACCCGCTGTGCAAGCGGAACGAAGAACATTGGTTCCGCCGGTCTGGTGGGATCAGAGAATTTTGCATCGTTGATTTCCCCGACGATCTGGAATGTTCTTGCCAGTTCCGGGAGATCCATTCCGAAGTGCTTCCCGAGTGGATCTTCATGGCTTAAGAATCGTTTTACAAACGCTTCGTTTACCACGGCGACAGGCTGCGAGTGAGCGGTATCGTGTTCATTGAAGTTGCGGCCCCGCAGAACGCTCGTTCCTAGAGTGGGAAGGTAGTTCGCGCTGACCCGGTCCCAGGCAGCGGTGTGGTTTGCATCGAAACTGCCTACGGGACGGCCTTGAATCGTGACTCTCTCGCTCCAATGACCCGTAAGCGGATTGTACATCGCAAGACTCGCATGTTGAACACCGGGAATGTGGTTCAACTTCTGTTCGAGCGAACGGTAAAGTGCATCAAGGCGATCCTGATTGTAGGTGGCAGGAGGCGGATTCAGATCTACTGTGATTCGGTGTTTGACCGCAAAACCGAGGTCCTGGTTCTCAAGATTGCGAAGGCTGCGGGTTAACAGGCCCGCGCCGGCGATGAGCACAACCGACAGCGTTGCTTGCAGGATCAGCAGGGCGTTCCGGGAGAAAGATGAACTATCGGCCGTGCTTCGGTTCGAGCCACGAAGGGCTTCGATAGGATCTGTGCGCGTAGCAAACCAGGCCGGCGCTGTGCCGAAAAGCACGCCTGTAACCAGGGACAAGCCGAATGCAAACGCAAGCGCGGGAAGAGAGGGGGCGCTGCCGATGGGAAGCGATCTCACACTGTTGAAGGCGAGCGCCAGAATGAGGCGCCCGGCTCCGTCCGCGACCAGCAGGCCCGCAATGCCCCCGCCGATCGCGAGGAGAACGCTTTCGGTAAGAGCTTGACGCACCAGGCGCGACCGCGAAGCGCCAATAGCCAGACGCAAAGACATATCGAGCCGCCGCGCCATACCGCGCGCGAGCAATAGATTCGCAGTGTTGGCGCACGCAATCAGCAAGACCAAGCCGCAAACCACCAGCAGAATTTGGAGAGTCCGGCCGTAGTCTTCCTTCATCTGAGCAACGCCTGACCCGGCCGGCACCACCTGAATTATTTGCTTCGGAAGCATTTGTTTGATTTGGGGAAGCCAAATTGAGGGGAAGCCCGCATCGTTCATGAGCCAGCCGCGCAGCATACCGGTCAGGCGCGGACCGATGGCAGCCGGAGAAGCACCCGGACGTAGCCGGCCTATGACGCGCAGCCAAGCGGAGATGCGCTGATCTTTCAGCGATTCTTTGCCGTGCACCAGAGGCTCCTGGCCGAGCGGCAGCCAGATCTCGGGAGGGTTGCTGCGCAGTGTTTCCCCGTAAAAACCAGGGGGCGCGATGCCGACCACGGTGAAGGGATGACTCTCGACGATGATTGTGGATCCGACAATCGAGGGCTCAGAGCCGTAAGTCTGTTTCCAGAGACGGTCACTGACCACTGCAACGGGAGGCGAGGAGGCGAGGTCATCCTTCGGTGAAAGTAGCCGACCGGCGAAGGGGCGAATGCCGAAAGTGGAGAAATAATTCCCCGTGACAAACTCTCCGCGAAGCGGCTGCGCAGAGCGATCGAGCTTAGCGCGACGGACGCTGAAGTCAACCGCAGCCGCTTGAAACGCCGCTACCGACTCAAATTCAGGAGTGGCTCGCTCGATCTCCTTGTAAAACGCGTAAGGGTACATGCCCCAGTTGTCCTGAGGGCCACCTTGCACGCAGCAGTCACTCCCATCGCCAACACGGTAAAGGCTCGCCGGGTCGGCCACGGGTAGCGAGCGCAGCATCACCGCGTGGATCAGCGAAAAGATCGCTGTCGTGCCGCCGATGCCGAGAGCGAGCGTCATGATAGCTGTCAAGGTGAAAACAGGGGAGAGGCGAAATTGCCTCAGGGCGTAACGGACGTCTCCGGCTAAGTTGCGCATGGGTTGTATTCGCGGATACGAGCGCGTGGAGGGCCAAGTTCGAAAGAAGTGGTAAGTGAAAGAATCCGTTGGATCTTGCTGCGCCGATGCACTTTGCGAGACGTTGACTTTCGGTTCGTAACCGGACACTGCTGTCCGGTTACGGACAGCAGAAGGCTAGTGGAGGACTGCCGAGAAGGCCGGGTTTTGCGGGATTGCTTCGCCGTCGCAACGAGGATCGGAGCCGGCGAAGTTGATTCCGCGCACGTCGTCATGCAGGACTGCTTCGCCCTGGCCGACCGTGTAAGAGAATGGCTCGAGAAGTTTGATGATGTGGCCGCGGCGAGTAAGGTCTTCACGAACAGCAACCGGCATTCGCGATTCCATTTCCACATCGCAGCCTTCGAAGGTGGGTTTGGTGAAGCGCGGCGACTCCATCGCGGCCTGAATATTCATATCGAAATCGACCACGTCGGAGACGAACTGGGCGTGAGCTTGTGCCTGGTTCCAGCCGCCCATAATTCCAAAGCCCAGGTGAGCACTGCCCTTTTGCATGAAGGCTGGAATGATGGTGTGGAGCGGGCGCTTATGTCCGGCGATGGAGTTCGGCAAACCGGGCGTGAGTTCAAAGCCCGCGCCCCGGTTCTGGAAGGAAAAGCCGGTTCCCGGGGCAACCATGCCGGTTCCGTAACCGCCGTAATTGCTTTGGATCAGGGAGACGATGTTGCCGTCTTTGTCGATGGTCGACAGGTAGATGGTTTCGTGGCCCCGAGCATTGAGTTTGGCGCTGAGGTCGGAGGGAACGACCTGGCACGCGGCGTGATCCATCGAGATCAGCTTGGCGCGCTGCGCGGCGAGATCCTTCGAAAGCATTTGTTTGACGGGTATCGGTGTAAAGCGTGGATCGCCGACGTAATGAACCATGTCGGCATAGGCCAATTTTTTCGCCTCGATCATGACGTGCAGAGCATTGGCCGAGTTCTGCCCATAAGACGCGATGGGGAACTTTTCCATGATGTTGAGCATGGAGAGAGCAGCGATGCCTTGGCCATTGGGCGGCAGCTCGTAAATGGACCAGCCCCGGTACGTGGTGGAGATGGGCTCTACCCATTCGGGTTTGAAATCGGCGAAATCTTCCACAGTGTGGGTACCGCCCTGCTCCTTCAGGAACGACACCATTTTCTGTGTGAGCGGACCGTTGTAGAAGGCGTCGCGGCCATGCTCGGCGATCTGAGTGAGGGAGTTCGCGAGAGCTTCGTTCTTGAACGTGTCGCCGACACCGGGGCGAACGCCGCCAGGCATGTAGGTTTCTTTATAGCCTGGCTGATCGAGGAAAACTTTGCTGATCCAGTAACGCGCGTTTTTTTCAGCCAAAGGGAAACCGTTTTGGGCGTAAAAAATAGCCGGCGCAAGAAGTTCTTTTAACGGCTTCGAACCGAACTTGTGGTTCAGCGCGTCCCAGCCGGCGACGCACCCAGGGATCGTGACTGTGTGAACGCCGATGGGGTTGAGCTTATTCTCGATGCCGTGCGCTTTGAGGTAGTCGATGGTGAGCGCTTTGGGAGTCCAGCCGCTGGCGTTCAGGCCGTACAATTTGCCGGTTTTCGCTTCGTAATACACGACGAAGAGATCGCCGCCGATGCCGTTGACGTAGGGCTGGGTAACGCCCATAACGGCGTTGGCTGCAATGGCCGCATCGACCGCATTGCCGCCCGCTTCGAGGATCTTGGCGCCAGCGTCAGAAGCGAGGAATTGCGGGGCAGCCACAATGCCGTACTTGGTGACGATCATCGAGCGACCCTGTTCGGGCGAAGACTTGAACGACGGATCGGCCGGGAAGGCCAACGTGGTGGTGGTCAGCAAGAGCGCCAGGAGTCTCATGGATGGGTAAGACTCATTATGGAGCAGCAAAGTAACGAGCGGAGAAAAAGTTTCAGGATCTGCTGAAACGGCCGGAAGCGATCTCGTTTTGTTCAGCCAGCGCGGCGAGCACGGCGTCAGGTTTTAAGGGAATTTCGTGGAAGCGGCTGCCGGTGGCATGGTGAACCGCGTTCAGGATGGCCGCGGCCACACCGACGATACCGATCTCGCCGAGACCTTTTGCGCCAAGGGCGCTGCCGCGGGAATCGTCTTCTTCCACCAGGATCGCGTCGAGTTTGGGTACGTCGGAGTTTGTGGGAACGAGCGCTTCGGCAAGATTGGAGTTGATCCAATTGCCGTTGCGGTTATCGAATACAGTTTCTTCGAGCAGCGCGTGCCCGATGCCCCAAACCATACCGCCGAGCAGTTGGCTGTGAGCGGTGATGTGGTTGATGATGCGGCCGCCGGCAAAAGCACCGACCATCTGCCGGACGCGAACTTGACCGGTGTCGGGGTTCACCGCAACTTTGGCAAATTGCGCGCCAAAGGCCGAACGGCCGTAACGGCTTTTCCCGAAAGTGCGGCCAGAAATTGCCTTGGCTCGAAATGTGCGGCGCGGATGGCGGGCGAGCAGAGTTGCATAGGATTCACGAAGCGAGGGCTCTTTGGCGGCAAACAGGTAGCCGTCGGCGGCCTGTATTTCGTGGGAACGGAACCCGAAAAGCGGCGAAGCCTTGTCGGTGACGGCGCGCAGAATCAGATCACGCAGTACGCGGTCGGCCGCTTCCTTGATGGCAGAGCCCGCGCTCAGCATAGTGCCGGAACCCGCTGTAATGAAGGCGAACGGAAGATCGGTGTCACCGAAACGCAACTGCACGCGGCTCGCATCGAGGCCGAGAGATTCCGCCCCAACTTGAGTCAAGGCAGTAAACGCGCCTTGGCCGATCTCGTGCACGGCAGTCGAAATTACCGCCGTGCCATCCGGATGCAAGGTGACATGCGCCACAGTGGGAAACTGCCTGGTGAGGTAAGCCGAAGTAGCCATGCCGTAGCCGACGAGCCAGCCGTCCTGCTGCATGGAAGAGGGGCGCGGGTCACGCTCAGTCCACCACCCGATGGCCTCGCCGGCTTGCCGGTAGCACTCTTTCAGAGATTTGCTCGACCAAGGGTGATTGTTAGCGGGATCGGTAGCGGCGTAATTTCGCAACCGCAGTTCGACAGGATCGATGCCGGTTCGCTCTGCAAGTTCGTCGAGCGCGCACTCCAGCCCAAATGCACCAGGAGCCGCGCCAGGCGCGCGCATCCAGCCCGGAGCATTCACGGCGAGTTTTACGATTTTGTGAGTGGTGCTTAGATTTGAGCAGGCGTACAGGTGTGGCGTTAACTCGCCGACAGGCTCCACGAAACTGGCGCACAATGAGTTTTGGACGAGTGCGTCATGCAGCGTCGCGGAAAGCCTGCCCTCTCGATCCGCGCCGAGCCGAATGCGCTGAATGAGCGCTGATCGATAGGGCATGAGCGAGTACGTCTGTTCGCGGCTTAAGACGAGCTTCACCGGCGCAGCGGCAAGGCGCGCAGCCATGGCAGTGAGCAGCAGTGTGACTCCGGTAGATTTGCTACCGAAGGCGCCACCGACCAGCGGCGCGATGACACGAATTTTACCGCCGAGGCTGACACCCGCAATCAATTGAGGCGCAAGGCGGGGTTTCTTGTCGAGAGGCCCGAAATTGAAGGCTTCACCGAGAGCCATAGCATCGCCGTAGACCCACTGCGTGGCGTTCCAGACCGTGAGGCGTCCGTCATGATCCCAGGCCGCGATGCAAGCGCCTGGCTCAATCGGATTGTGGTGCGCGGCGGAAGAGTGATACGTAAGGTCGATTTGAATGGCTGCGCCGGAGAAGGCCTGCTCCGGGTTGCCTCGGCCCTCTTTGCTTGGCTCGCCCGCTGCTATTTTTTTCGGATCGACTGCTTCGGATAGCAGCGCTTCGAAATGCAGCGGCGCGTCCTCTGGCTGGTAGTCCGCCCGGATCAGCGAAGCGGCGTTCTGCGCTTCCATCAATGTGTCTGCAATGACGACCGCGATCGGTTGCCCGTAGAAGCGCAACTCGTTACTCTGGAGCGGCAAGAAGGAATCGATTTGACTGGCGGTGAGCGTTTTGACTTTCTTGAGCCGTGGAGCATTTTCGTGAGTGAGAATCGCGCGCACGCCTCCAGCGGCGGCCGCCTCGGACGTATGAATTGCCTCGATGCGCCCGCTCGCTGACTGGCTGAGGACCACGGCTGCGTGCAGAAGCGGACCGCCGGGGATTTCCGTATCGAGGTCGCCCGTGTAGATGGCATTGCCCGTGACTTTGTCGCGTGCTTCTAAACGACGCAGGTCTCCGTTCGAGTATTGAGGCGGAGTGTGATTGGAGATGCGCATTTCTTTATCTTAAGAGCGGTGAATCCTCAGGCAGGCAAGCGTAACAGCTTTTCCGCATTGACGTGGGTGAACTTTTCCATGTCATCAGGTTCGAGAGCAAGCTTATCGAGGAAGGCGCGGCCCTGTTCGGTAGAGCTGTACGGGTAATCGATAGAGAACATGATCCGGTCGATACCGATTACTTCGAGCAGCAGTTGTAGAGGAGGACGCGTGAACAGGCCACTGGTGGTGATGTGAATGTTGCGGTGGAAGTAACCGGCGATCGGGAGCTCTAAGTTGTTCACCGCCCGGGAGAGGATGCGGGCGCTGCGCACGAGCATGTAGGGAAGCATTTCACCCATGTGTCCGATGATCACCTGGAGATGCGGGAGCCGATCGAAGACGCCAGTTGTGATGAGCCGGAGAACGTGGAGGCCGAGTTCGGCATGCCAGCCCCAACCGGCTGTGGAAAGCATGGCGGCCAGTGCTGGATCGAGCCCGGCGAAGTAGATCGAGCTCACGCCGGCTGGAGGCGGGGCGGGGTGGAGGTAGAGGGGAACGTTCAACTCTTCGGCGCGTTGGAGAATCGGGTAGAAATCGGGATCGTCTAGAAATCTTCCTTGAGTTGTACCGTTGATCAGCGCTCCTTTGAAACCCAGCTGCGTGACCGTGCGCTCAAGTTCCCGCGCGGCGGCCGGAGGGTCGGTCATGGGCAGCGTGGCGAAGGCGCCGAAGCGTGTAGGATGCATGGAGACCGCTGTCGCCGCGAGATCGTTTGTGCTCTGCGCAAGAGAGACAGCTGCGTCTCCCTCCAGTGTTTCGACTCCCGGCGCAGTGTGAGAAAGGATCTGCATGTCGATGCCGCCGGCGTCCATGTCGGCCAGGCGATCCGCACCGAGCGAGGAGAGTTTGGCCATGGGGCCGGCAAATTGCGCTCCGGCCGAAGCTCTGAATTGCTTACCCGGGCTGCTGGACGGGATCGCTGCAATCAGTTGATCGTTTTGATAATGCTCTTCGAGTGTAATGACGCGCACGACTCTTGGATGAGCACAGGTTACGAACTACAACAGATTTTGTCCCCAAATCGGCGGGTAGCTGAAACTACCTATCTGCCCCATTTGCGGGAACTCACAGCGGAGATGGGACGTACCTATGGGATATGGGTCGTCGATTTTGGTGTACTGTTTGTGTTTTTCTTGGATTCTGCGCGGCTCCGGCCTGTGGGCAGTTCCTATCGGTCGGGGTTGTGGGCGGAGTTCCGCTGAATGAGGTATACGTCAATTCCGGAAGCGGCGATTTAACGGCCAATACCAATCGCTTCATCGTAGGTCCGAAGGTTGAAGTGCGACTGCCGTTCCGTTTGGGCGTGGAGGTCGATGCGTTATACCGGCACTATTCTTTTTCGGGATCCGGTGTGAGCGAGTGGGACATCCCGCTGCTGCTGAAGTATCGCTTTCGCGGCGTACCGCTGGTGCATCCGTTTGTGGATGGCGGTCCGATTTTCAATCACGTCTCGAATATTCAGGGCGTGACGCCTAATCAATCGGCCGCGGGTGTTTCGCTGGGGGCGGGAATTGACTTCCATGCGTTGTTCATTCATGTGCAACCCGAGTTCCGCTACGTACATTGGGGTTCGCAGAATTTTAACTATGCGAGCGTGGGATCGGGTCTCGGTTCGAATCAGAATCAGGCTGAGTTCCTGGTGGGGTTGACGTTTTAAGGCAATCTTCTAAACAGCAGGGACACCCGCCACGGGAGTTGTGGCCTCTATGTAGTATGCTGCCTAAATGCTCGAAGTTTCTCGTCTGACCAAGTGTTACAGCTCAATCCCGGCGGTTGACGATGTGAGCTTTACCATTCGGGGCGGAGAAGTGCTCGGTTATCTCGGTCCGAATGGCTCGGGAAAGAGCACCACGGTCAAAATCATCACGGGCTTGCTCGAGCAGACAAGCGGAATTGTGCGCTTCGATGGGCAGGACATCCGGCGGGACCTGACGGCGTACAAGAGGCTGGTCGGGTATGTTCCGGAAGAGGCGAACTTATATCCGTTCTTGTCGGGTCTCGAGTATTTGCAGCTGGTGAGCCGGCTGCGGGCGTTGGGGCCGGGCACAGGGGCGAGGATCGGGACGCTGCTCGATGTTTTCGCCATGAGCGCGCACCGCCACACTGCCATCGCCGCCTATTCGAAGGGGATGCGTCAGCGAATTCTGCTCATCGCAGCGTTGCTCCACGATCCGCAGCTGATCATCTTCGATGAGCCGCTCTCGGGTCTGGATGTGAGCTCGGCTCTGATTTTTCGAAAGCTGGTAACGGCGCTGAGCCGAAAGGGAAAGACGATCTTCTACTGCTCGCACGTGCTTGAAGTGGTGGAAAAGGTCTGCTCGCATGTCACGATTTTGCAGCGCGGCAAGCAAGTGGCGTACGGTTCAATTGAGGAGCTAAAACATTTTCAATCGCAACCGTCGCTGGAAGATGCCTTCTCAAGCCTGGTGCAGGAAACCGATGCGGAAGAATCGGCCGAAGCGATCGCGGCGGCCATGGTGAACGGATGAGAGTGCCGTTACCTTCGCCTGCATCGCCTTTCGCGGTTCTGGTGGAACATTTCATACAGCGCCTGTTTGCAAGCGAAAGGGAGCAGGGTTCGGGAAGCGGAGTAGGCGTTGGGCTTGGCGCCATGCTGGCATTTCTTGCCTCACCAGGTGCGTTCGCTTCAATCTTTCTGCTCGATAAGTATTCCGTGCTGATGCAGTATCTGCGCGGCTCGTTTTTCGATCCGGTGAGCCGTTCACCGGGCGACGAGTATTTTTTCATCGTGCTGTCGATGACGATCACCGGGATGGTGATGGTGACGCGATGGAACCGCCTTTTCCCAGACCGCCGTGATTTCGCGAATCTCGCAATCCTGCCTATCCCGATTTCTTCTATATTTCTAGCCAATTTGGCAGCATTGACGGCGCTTGCGTTTCTATTTGCGATGGATGTGAATTGCGTCTCGTTTGTACTGTTCCCGCTGTTTGTGACGATGAGCCGCAACTCATTTCCTTTGCTGCTGAAAGTTGGCTTGGCTCATGCCGCGGCAGTTCTCGCAGCGAGCCTCTTCAGCTTCTTCGCTATCTTTCTGCTCGTTGGAATTATGACCCTGGTAATTCCACAGCGCATTTTCCGTCTTGCTTCCGTGGTTGTTCGTGTTGTGCTTGTGGTGGGACTGCTGGCTGAGTTTTACTCGAACATCTTCATGCATCTGCTTGCGCCGCATGGTGGCGGACGGGGCGAATTGTTTGCGCGCTGGCTGCCTTCGTATTGGTTTCTCGGCTTCTACGAAGAAATTGCAGGAATCGCTCACAAGCAGATGATCGTTTTGGGCGATCGAGCGCTGCTATCGCTGGGAGCCGCGATTTTGTTGTCGGCGATAGTCTATGCGATCTGCTACCGGCGTGTGTTTGTGCGATTGCCCGAATCGTTCGACACCGTGGGCGGCACACGAGCCAGTAGGAGACTTCAATTACCTCCGAACCTTGTCCGCTGGGCGTTCCGGTCTCCGTTCGAATGGGCGTGCGGCGGTTTCGCATGGAAGGTTCTGACCAGAAGCGAGCAGCACTTGATGTTTTTCGGAGCGTATCTCGGGAGCGGCATGATCCTCGCGGCACAAAGCCTGACGGACGCAACTGGGGGCGCCCGGCAGCAGGTTCCTCCCGCGGAACTCCTTGCTATCCCTCTTCTGATTACGTTTGTGGCGATCAGCGGATTGCGTTTCGCCTTCGATATCCCTGCTGTTCTTGACGCTAACTGGGTGTTCCAGGCAGCGTTGGGTAGGGTTGCGCCCGAGCCGCGTTCAGTAGCGCGCCGCATGATGCTGGGCAGCACAATAAGCTGGCAGCTGGCGTTACTGCTCCCCCTTGCGGTTTGGAGAATGGGTTGGATTGCCGGCTCGTTGTACGCGGCAAGCACTGGCGCGGTGACGGTTTTCTGCGTTCAACTGATAACGCTGCGTTTCCGGCGAATTCCATTCACGTGTAAGACCGAAGTGGAGGTAAAGCAGCTTGTTTTTCGATTGCTCGGCGTATTTTTCGGCGCGCTTGTGCTTGCGCCCGGATTAGCTGCTCTCCAGCGCTGGATGCTGCTGAAACCTGCACGATTCGACGTGCTGGCCGGCCTGCTGGTCATCGGCTGGTATACGATGCTGCGCTACGACAGGGAGAACTTGCGCGGACAGCCGGCGCTCGAATTCGAGTACGCTCCGGCGCCGCAGTTCGAGCTTCTCAAACTCACTTCGATGTAAAGAAGTAGAATTCTATACAGTATGGGCGAAACAACTAAGCTATCGCATACGGCCGCGCTCATTTTGCAAGCTGTGGACCAGGGCTTGAGTTACGGCTTCGACATTATGGACGCAACGGGACTGCCAAGCGGAACCGTCTACCCGGCACTGCGGCGGATGGAGGCAGAAGGCCTGGTCTCGTCACAGTGGGAGGCGGAAAAGAAGGCTCTTTCCGAGCAGCGGCCGGCTCGCAAGTATTACCGCATCACGCGGCCTGGCGCGGAAGTGCTCGAAGCTGCACAGAAGCGCTACCCGCTGCTGGCGCGGCTCACAGCAAAGACGCGCCGCTAGAGGAGAAGATGAAACCGCCTCGTCCCTGGGAAGTGATCGTTTGCGGCCTGCTGATCAGGGCTTGTTCGAGGATTGTCCCGCCCGCGTTCCGAGACGATTGGCGGCGCGAGTGGGAAGGGGAAGTCTGGCACCGTTGGCAGTTTCTGTTGCACGCACAAGCATGGAATCGGACGGAAGGCGCGAGACTTATTCGGCGATGCCTGGGCACGATTCCCGATAGCTGCTGGCATTGGAGCGGGCAGGGCGCTATGCAGGGCCGCCTGCGTGAATACGCTCGGTCACCCTGGAGTTGTTTAGGTGTGTTAATCGCGTGTTGTCTCTCCCTGGCGCTTGCAACCGGAGGCCTTCCGGCTCTGCGAAATAGCTTGGGTCTAGCAGGCGATCGCAATCTGCAAGGAGTGCAGTTTATCTGGCTCCATCCCGCTGTGGGCGGAGGTGACGAGGGGCTACCAGCGGACGTCGTTACCGCATGGAGCGAGCAGAGCCGTTTGCTTTCGGCTGTGGCGCCGTTTGTGATCAGCCATGCCGCGGTACGCACGCGCGAGGGGAAGACAGCGCAGCCGCTGCTGGTACGAACCAAGCCCAGCTTCTTCCAGGTTGTAAACATGCAGGCCTTGAACATGCAGGTATTGAACAGGGGACTGCCCGATGGGGCTTCGCGCAAGGGCAGGAGCCTTGTTCTAACAGATAATTTGTCACGCTTGTTGTTTCGGCGAGATGCCCGTGTGGTGGGGTCGAAACTCCGGGTGGGCGGCGAATGGCTTACTGTGAGTGCCGTTCTGCCTGCGGGATTTGGTTTTTTGTCGCGCCAGCCAACCGCTTACCTGTTGCAATCGCAAGTGCTCGATTCGCAGGTGATGATTGTGGCGCGCAGCAAGCCTGGAGTAAGCAGGGAACGGCTCGACGCAGAGCTTACCGGGATTGCCGAGAACGCTTGCTACGACTTTTTTCGGAGTCAGTTGCGCTACTCCTCTGTGCGCGGGGCCGCTTTGATACCGTTCGGCATATTTGGTATTGCCGCGCTCGCATCCGCGCTGCTGGTGTTGGCGATTTCGCGTCCTTCGTGGCGTCGTATGACACGGACATTGAAGCCAGAGAATCGAAAACTCAGCTTGTTGCGAGCTTTGTTCTTTGCAAGTAAGCTCGGCATTGCCTTTTTGCTCGTGCTCATAGCGGGTGTGGAGGAAAGCCGCTCAAGGGCGGCCGTCTTGTATGGGTCAAAGGATCCAGCTGCCGGTCCCTTCTTGTTATGGTTGTTCATCCTGGGCACGATGGGTGCGCTCTTCTGGGCAGTGTCAGACCAGCGTGCGCGATGCCGGGTTTGCCTGCGTCTGTTGTGCTTTCCTGTGCGTGTGGGCTGTCCGGGTTGCTTGCTGCTCAACTGGTCGGGAACCGAGTTGCTGTGCTCGGAAGGTCACGGCCTTCTGCACGTCCCTCATATGGCGCCAAGCTGGGACGAGCAGTCCGAGCGATGGATCTCCTTCGACGAGTCGTGGAAAGAGCTTTTTACGGCCGCGAAACTCTAACAGGACGGCGATTACAGCAGGGTAAAGCTGCTATGATTGCTCCTCATGCCCGCGCGTTCGGTGCTTCGTTTGAGCGTTGCTCTGCTTAGTTTCGGTAGTGTTACGCTGCCGGCTCAAACTCGTTGCGAGAATCTGTCCGCGGTTGTGCTGCCTGACGCTAGGGTACTTCAAGCTCGGAGCGTGGAGGCGGGCAAGTTTGCTCCACCGGATCTCAAGCCGGGAAGTTCAGAAGGAGCGCTGTATCGAAAGCTGCCTCGATTCTGCCGGGTGCAAGTGGAGTCGACGCCCTCGCGCGATTCTCAGATTGCGATTGAAGTGTGGCTGCCATTCGAACATTGGAACCATAAGTTTCGGGGGCAAGGGAATGGCGGATTTGCGGGAGCACTCGATTATCACGGCATGGGGTATTCGCTCAGTTTGGGATTTCTCACTGCGGCAACGGATACCGGACACAAGGGCGAGGCGACGGACTCGAACTGGGCTCTGGGGCATCCGGAGAAAATCAAGGACTTTGGCTATCGTGCAATACACGAGATGACAGGCGCCGCCAAATTGCTGGCGGTAAAGTTTTACGGGAAGGCTCCGCAGCGCTCGTACTTCGATTCGTGCTCGGATGGGGGCAGGGAAGCACTCATGGAGGCTCAACGATTCCCGGGCGACTACGACGGGATCTTAGCGGGTGCACCGGCTAATAATTGGACGCACTTACTCACGGCCGGATTGCAAGCTGTGCAGGTAGAAACCGCCTCTCCGGCGAACTTCATTCCTCCGGCTAAGCTGCCGCTCATTACCCGGGCCGCACTTCGCGCCTGCGATGCGAACGACGGAGTTCGCGACGGCATACTAAATGATCCATCCCGCTGCCATTTCGATCCCGAGAGCCTGCGCTGCAAAAGCGCAAGCCAGCGATCCTGTTTAACTACGCCACAAGTGGCGACACTCAAGCAGATCTATAGGGGCGCGATTACTTCCACCGGGCAGATGATTTTCCCCGGCCTGATGCCCAGTGGAGAAGCCGGCAAAGATGGTTGGGAAGCCTGGGTGACCGGCACCGATCCCCGTTCCGCTTCAGGGCACGCCTACACGGAAGGATTTTTTCGCAATATGGTGTTCGACGATCCCAACTGGAGCTATCGCGACGCGAATGTTGACAGCGCGCTCAAAGCAGCCGATCAGAAACTTTCAGCCGTTTTAAATGCGACCGATCCAAACCTGTCGGCCTTTCGTGCGCGCGGCGGCAAGCTTATTCTTTATCATGGATGGCTGGATCCGGCCATTTCGCCTCTTGGCACGATCGATTATTACCGGTCCGTGGTCGCGACTATGGGCCAGAAATCAGCGGAGACTTTCGTGCGGCTTTACATGGTCCCCGGCATGCGGCACTGCGCGGGCGGCCCAGGGCCGTTTATCTTCGGTCAGCTAGGTATTGCCTCAAGCCGGGATTCGGCTCACAATGTGTTCACAGCGCTGGAAGAATGGGTAGAGCAAGATACCGCGCCTGGCTCGATCATTACGACGAAGTTCATCGACGAAAACCAGCCGTCGAAGGGAATTCAGATGACCAGACCGCTCTGCCCTTACCCGCAAGAGTCGCAGTATATCGGGCGTGGTTCGACGAACGATGCTGAAAGCTTCAGGTGTGCAAGCCCGAGTCACCAGTAACGGAGCACCTTACAAGTGGTTCAGTTATACCATAAAGCAGGGCAATAATTTCGGTCTGACAAGAAGGATTACATTGAACATAGAAAACCGGATCGGAAAAATGGACATCCTATGGTTGTGAACACGCTCACTTTGCTGCTTCAGGTGAATGTTCCTCACTTGGCGGAGCACCGGGTCGCAAACATCTTTAAGCCGTACGGCACGCCCGCTCTGTCGGAGAGTAATCTTGGGTTGTTTGTAATTTGGATTCTGGCTGCGATTTTCGTGGTTGTCGGTGGGCTGATTGTCTACACAATTTGGAAATTTCGCCGCAAGCAGGGCGATGACGTACACCAGGAGCCCGCCCAAGTTTACGGAAGCAATCAGATCGAAGTAGCGTGGACCGTCATTCCAATCCTAATCGTCTTTGTGCTGACTGGGGTTACAGCGCGCGTGATCGCATCGGTCCAAAACCAAAGCCCTCCGAAAAACATGTTGAAAGTCAGAATCATAGGCCATCAGTGGTGGTGGCAAGTGGAGTATCCCGAATACGGCATTGTTACTGCTAATGAAATTCACGTGCCTGTTTCGCAGAACCGGGATAACGCAACTTACTTACAATTGGAGAGCCAAGACGTGATTCACAGTTTCTGGGTGCCCCAACTTTCGGGTAAGACGGACGTAATTCCAAACCGGATTAATTACATGTGGATCGATCCTACGGAAGCGGGGATTTATTTGGGTAACTGCGCTGAATACTGCGGCACTCAGCACGCCAACATGCTGTTGCGGGTAATTGCTCAGCCGATGGCAGAGTTCAAGAAATGGGCGGCTGACGAACAGGCGCGCGCAACTCCGGTTGCCGAGCAGGCAAGCCTAACTTCCTCGCCTCAGGGTCAGGACGTGATGACCGGCCGGCGGACCTTCGAATCGCTTTCCTGTGTGAATTGCCACACGATCCAAGGAACAGTTTCGCAAGGGAAGTTTGGCCCGGATCTGACCCATTTGATGAGCCGCGAGACGATCGGCGCGGGCGTTACCACGAATACGCCGGCCCATCTCCGAGCCTGGGTCGATGATCCGCAGACTATCAAGCCGGGTTGTCTTATGCCGAGCTTAAAACTTACAAATACAGAATTGGACCAGGTGCTCGCTTACCTGCGATCCCTCAACTAGGCGGAGGCTTTCATGGCATCGATCGACTATCCCCTCGGACATCCAAAGCTTCGGGAGTCAGAGTTTTCATTTTCCGAAGTTTTCTATAAGTGGGTCGCAACTGTTGACCACAAACGGCTCGGGTTGATGTATATCGCCTTTGCGCTTTTGTTTTTCGTAGTGGCTGGAGTTATGGCAGCGGCGATTCGTGCCCAACTGCTCTTTGCAGACAGCCACCTCATCGATCCCGACACTTACAACCGCCTGTTTACCATGCACGGTACTTCAATGGTGTTCCTGGTCGGTATGCCGATGGTTGCCGGTTTTTCGAATTACCTGATTCCGCTCATGATTGGCGCGCGAGATATGGCGTTTC
Organism: Bryobacteraceae bacterium; assembly: GCA_965219105.1. Classification (GTDB taxonomy): domain Bacteria; phylum Acidobacteriota; class Terriglobia; order Bryobacterales; family Bryobacteraceae; genus Bog-105. The sequence continues at coordinate 108,201 of OZ244728.1, forward strand.
CGAGGCTGAATGCGTTCGGGTTATGGATCTTCTTGTTTGGCGGCCTGCTGTTGTATTTCAGCTATATCGGCGGCAGCGGATTGTCTGGCGCCGGATCCGCGCCCGATGTTGGATGGTTCGCTTATTCACCGTTGACCTCGCGAGCGTTCTCACGCGGCGCGGCAACAGATTACTGGATTCTGGGCATTTTCGTTTCGGGGCTTGGCAGCTTGGCGAGCGCGATCAATGTGATCGCCACAACGATTTCAATGCGAGGCCCCGGAATGACGTTGAGCAGAATGCCCATGTTTGTCTGGGTAATGCTGGTTGATGCATGGTTGATCGTGATCGCCTTTCCGCCACTCTCGGCTGCACAGATCATGCTGTTGATGGATCGCTTTCTGGGCGCCAATTTCTTCGAGACACAATCGGGTGGTTCTGCCGTACTATGGCAACACTTCTTCTGGATTTTCGGGCATCCGGAAGTTTATATTCTGATCTTTCCAGCATTCGCTATCTTGTCCGAAGTTATTCCGGTTTTTTCGCGGAAACCGCTCTTCGGCAGGCCGGCAATGGTGGGAGCGGTTGTTGCTATCGGCTTTATCAGCCTCGGTGTTTGGGCGCACCATATGTTCGCCGTTGGCATGACGTCCTGGTCTAACACCTTCTTCACAGCTTCGACCATGATCATCGCTGTGCCTACCGGAATTAAGATCTTCAATTGGACTGCCACGATGTATGGCGGCAAGCTTCGTATGGACACGCCCATGCTGTTCTGCTGCGGGTTCCTCTTGCAATTTCTAGTTGCAGGACTTACCGGTATCATGCTCGCTGTCTCGCCGCTCGATTGGCAACTAACCGATTCGTACTTTGTTGTGGGCCACTTTCATTACACGCTTGCCGGCGGTTTGGTAATGGGTCTGTTCGCAGGTATGTATTACTGGTTTCCTAAAGCTGTCGGCAAGATGTATAACGAGAAACTCGGACGTTGGCATTTCTGGTTATGGGTAGTTGGATTCAACATGACTTTTCTACCGATGCACTTTCTCGGTATGCTTGGGATGCCCCGTCGCATTTACACTTACGCGCCTGGCCGCGGCTGGGAGTTTTGGAATGGAGTTGCCTCGTTCGGCGTGCTCTTTCAAGCTGCTGCGACACTCGTGTTTGTCTGGAACATGGTTCAATCGGCGCGCCACGGCGAACCGGCTGGAGACGATCCGTGGGATGGGTGGACGCTCGAGTGGGCGACCAGTTCTCCTCCTCCTGAATATAACTTCGAGAAGCTGCCCGTGGTTCGTAGCAGCCGGCCGTTATGGGATCTGAAACATCCGCAAGATCCGGATTGGAAGTACGAGTAATATGGCAGCCAATCAGCAAGCAGTGCCGACCAATGCACTGGCGATGGAGCAGGAATGGAAGCTGCCCGATCGCGGAACCGTAGGCATTATTTTTCTTATCATCGCGGAGACTTCGCTATTTGCTATTTTTGTGGTCGCCTATTTGGTTTACATTGGCCGCAGCCTCACGGGGCCGTATCCGAAGGATGTGCTGGAGCTTCCGATCTTCGCATCGATATGCCTCCTTTCCAGCAGTTTGACAATTGTTCTGGCCGAACATGCATTGAAGCATGGGCACATCGGGAGGTTCAAGCTTTGGCTGGGAATGACGATCGGGCTGGGTCTTGAGTTCTTGACGGCCACGGGCCTGGAGTGGAAGAAGCTAATCGTAAACGACCACCTCACGATGGGCACCAATCTTTTCGGAACCACTTTTTATGCGCTCGTCGGATTGCACGCCAGCCACGTCATTGTGGGACTTAGCTTCCTCACGATGGTGCTGGTGGTTACACTTCTTGGCTTCCCTATACAGACGCAGTTCAGACGAGTGCTTTTTCTCTCCTGGTATTGGCACTTCGTGGATGCAGTGTGGGTAGTGGTTTTCTCAGTCGTTTACATCATAGGCAGGTAAAAACATGTCAAACGAAACACATCACGGGGAAGCCTCCGAACAGACCGAGCACGATTCGATTTTGTTGCCGGCGCCGACCTTCTGGCCTATCGTTACCGCTTTCGGATTGACCCTGCTGTCTGCTGGACTAGTGACGCACTGGGTGGTGAGCGTAGTCGGGGGGATTATCGCAATTCGCGGGCTGCTCGGTTGGTGGAAAGATGTGATACCGCATGAGGAACACGAGGAGGTTCCGATCAATCAGGCTTTGCGGCCTGCGCCAATCATGATTGAGGCCCGCTCGGTCGTACGGTTGGGGATCGGCGAGAAAGGACACCGCACGCGGGTACCCGAGACTGTGCATCCCTATTCGGCTGGGGTTTGGGGCGGATTGGCAGGGGGAGCGGCAATGGCTGGACTTGCCGTGCTCTATGGTCTTATTGCTGAACACAGCATTTGGTATCCCGTGAATTTGCTCGCCGGCGTCGTCATTCCAAACCTGGGCAGCGGTTCAGTTGAGCAATTGCGCGCTTTTCACGCGCTGCCGTTTGTTGCCGCCTTGCTAGGCCATATCGTCATCTCCGCGTTAGTAGGCATTGTTTACGCTGTGATGCTGCCCATGTTCCCGAAGTATGCGCCGTTCTGGGCGGGCATTCTGATGCCGCTCTTCTGGAGCGGACTGGTGGCTACTACTCTGAACATCATCAATCCGGTCCTTAACCAGCGAATCAGCTGGCCGTGGTTTATAGCGGCACAACTTGGTTTTGGATTAGTAGGCGGATATGTCATCGCGCGTAGCACAAGTATCAACACGATGCAGTCCTGGAGCATCGCAGAGCGCGCATTCCTGCATGCTCCTGGTATGCATCCGCCCCGTGAGGATGAGAAGTAATGGCGCTGCTTTCTAGTCTCGCGGCTTTGAAGCTTCGTTCTGTTTCTTATGCGGCTTGTGGGTGCCTTCTCATCTTTCTAGCCGGTTGCGAACCCCCGGGCAAGCCAAAGATTTACCAGGGCACGACGTCCGGCACTCTAGAGTTCGGAGCGCTGTATACGCAAAACTGCGAAGCGTGTCACGGGGTTGAAGGTCACGATGGGCCTGGCCGCATCTTGAACGATCCTCTCTACCTTGCCATATTGCCCCCCGATACGTTGCGCCAGATTCTAATTTACGGCCGTCCCGGAACTGCCATGCCGGCCTGGGCGCAAAGTCAAGGCGGCCCGCTCACCCCAAAGCAAATCGATGCCATGGTGACCGGCATTTATAAGAGTTGGGCTAAGCCGGTGAACTTCGGCTCTACTCCGCCGCCACCTTACGCGGAGGACGTGAAAGGCAATCCGGATGCCGGGCGAAAGCTGTTTGCTCGTAACTGCTTCATGTGTCATGCACATGGTGGACCAGTGGGTCCGCTGACTGGCGCTGACTATTTGTCGCTAGTTAGCAATCAGATGCTTAGAACATCAATTCTGATTGGACGCCCGGACCTTGGCATGGCCGATTACCGCCACCTAAAACTGGGAAAAGCGCTTAGCGATCAGGATGTAAGTGACTTAGTTGCGTTTCTAGCCTCTAAACGGCCGCCGAACTATCAGGATATGCAACACACTCAAGGTCCCGCTGGAGGTTCGACGAGTGCGAGTGGCACCCATGCGATCGATGCAGGAAACGGACACGAGGGTCCCGTCACAAAGGGAAGCGAAGGCAGCGGCTTTGGACCGGGAAGCCCCACGCAGAAGAAGAATGAAGGGAATAAGTTCGACGGCGGCAGCAGTCGTAACGGTGTGAAATGAGCGGAACGCGGGAAGCGGATAAGGGTAAGAAGAATTATACGGATCCCACCAGACGGGATTGGTTGCTAGTGGGAGGCGTCGCGCTAAATGTGGCGGCGGGCTTGCTGCTAGCCGTACCTCTGGTCGGGTTCGTATTCTCGAGTTTTGCAGAACGTAAAGATCCGCGCGATTGGATCTCTCTTGGATCTGTTGATGGTTACCCAGAAGGTGCTACACGCATTGCTACTTACCGCAACCCGTTCACACGGCCTTGGGACGGTAAAACAGCAGATATCCCCTGCTGGGTGCGACGCCTGCAAGGGAAGCAATTCCAAGTATTCGCGATTAACTGTACCCACCTTGGCTGCCCGGTTCGCTGGTTTCAGGAATCTGGTCTGTTTTTGTGTCCCTGCCATGGAGGCGCCTATTACGAGGATGGTTCGCGTGCAGCTGGTCCCCCTCCACGTGGTCTCTATCAATACGATTACAAGGTCGCAAAGAATCAACTGTGGGTGAAGGGCGGAGAAATGCCCACGCTCTCAAATCCGGTGTAAGTTGTAAGCGTGACTGGTTAGTATCTATGATCAATGCATTAAGAAAATCGGCAGTATGGCTCGATGACCGGCTTCACATCACAGCCATTTATGCGTCCACAGCGGGCCATGAAGTTCCTGCGAGTTCGGGCAGCTGGTTCTATGTGTTCGGTAGCGCGACTCTCCTTTGTTTCATCATTCAGATCATCACGGGAGCATGTCTAGCGTTTGTGTACGTGCCGTCTACCAGCCAGGCATTTACCAGTTTGGAATACCTGAACCATTCGCAATTTTTGGGCTGGTATCTCCGCGGAGTTCATCAATGGGGATCGAACTTCATGGTCTTCATCATGACCTTGCACATGATTCAGGTGTTTCTTTTCGGTGCATATAAGTATCCGCGAGAGCTTACCTGGGTTACTGGTGTGTTTCTACTCTTGTGCACTCTCGGCATGGCGTTCACCGGACAAGTTATGCGGTGGGATCAGGATGCCTATTGGGGATTAACAATCGGCGCGTCTATTACCGGTCGTGTCCCTTTGATCGGCGCTCAGTTAGTACACGTGCTTCTGGCCGGGCCTATCATCGCCGGCGAAACGCTGTCGCGGTTCTTCACGCTGCACGTATTTATCATTCCTGGAACCATCATTGCGATTGTCAGCATGCACCTCCGCCTGGTGCTGACGAAAGGCATTAATGAATATCCCCGCCCTGGCTTTCCCGTTCATAAGGCCACGTACGACGCCGAATACTCTGAGCTGATCCGCAAAGAGGGCGTTCCGTTTGTGCCGAACGCTATCGGTAAAGACCTGGTTTTCGCAGCTTTCACGCTTTTCGGTATTCTCGCCTGCGCTTTTTTCTTCGGTCCTAAAGGTCCAACCGGGATACCCGATCCAACGCTGGTACACACTAATCCCCGGCCTGATTTTTACTTCATGTCGATTTTCGCAGCCCTGGCGCTGCTTCCTGATTGGATGGAAGTCATTGTGCTCTTCGTCGCGCCAGCGCTCCTTGTCGGCGCACTGTTTCTTCTTCCGTTTGTCTCGGGCACGGGCGAAAAAAGCGCGGTCAAAAGACCGGTGGCAGTTCTGTCGGTAATTTTCATTATGCTCGTGATTGGCGTCCTTACCTATATGGGCGAGACGTCGCCCTGGTCCCCAAAGATGGAGGCGTGGAGCAGTGACGCGATTCCCGCCAAGTATGTTCATGGTCGAACTCCCTTAGAAATACACGGAGAGCTGGTGTTCCAGAACAAACAATGCCGGAATTGTCACGCTCTTGGCGGCCTAGGCGGAGAGCGGGGGCCTGCGTTGGATTCTGTGGCTACTCGCCTGACTAAGAACGAGATGGTTCGTCAAGTTATCCAGGGCGGCGGTAATATGCCGGCTTACGGTAAGAAGCTTTCGCCGTACGAAGTAGAGGCGCTAGTTGCGTTCTTGGCTACATTAACTCCTCGGCATGTGCCACCGATGCACAATTCAGCACCTCCGGAGAACAAGCTTCCGCGAGATTTTGCAGTAATCGGAACTCCGGTTCCGGCAGTTAAGTAGTAAGTGGATCCTGTTTCTAATGCGGCGCTGGTTTCCTGGGCTCTCAATCCAGTAACTAGCGCCTTACTTATTGTTATAGGTCTGGTTTATCTGCGTGGGTGGTTTCGCAGCCGGCTTTTTGTGAAGTCAGCCGGAGACGGGCAAGAGCTTGCCTCATTCCTAGGCGGCTTACTTCTCATTTTCATCGCCACGGAATCTCCGCTCGACACCTTCGACAGTCTTTTCCTGTCCGCCCACATGACGCAGCACCTGATCCTGATGATGCTCGCGCCTCCACTGATTCTGTTAGGGCGTCCTACACTTCCCTTGCTGCGGGGACTACCGAAATCGTTCGTTAAGGAAGGTCTTGGACCCTTTTTGACATGGCGCCCGCTCAAAGCTGTGTCGGGCTTGCTGATCTCTCCGCCGTTTGCGTGGCTTGCCTTCGCTTTCAGCACAATTTTCTGGCATCTGCCCCGGTTTTATGAACTGGCCTTGCGTTCGACTACCTGGCATGGAGTAGAACATGCTAGTTTTTTTTGGACCGGCATTCTCTTTTGGTGGCCCATCATACAACCCACCGCTCACCGGTCAAAATGGCCGCTGTGGGCGAGGATACCGTACCTGTTATCCGCTGACTTTGTCAATACGGCGATATCGGCTGCTTTTGTCTTTTCGGGACGGCTCTTGTATCCGTCTTACGCAGCAGTGCGCATCGGTAGTCTTGGAGCACAGGACGATCAAACAATCGCTGGCCTTATCATGTGGGTGCCGGGATCGCTGGTCTTCTTACTTCCGGCGTTTGCATTTACTGTCAGATTAGTGTCAGGCGGCCAACCCGCAAGCTCGATCCCGGTAACGCGAGTTCGAACCACTCCACGCAGCGGAACTTCGTTGTGGAAAAGGACTCCTGCTCTCCGCCGGGGTGCGCAGTATTTTATGTTGTTTCTGGCTGCCGCTGTAATTGCCGATGGATTGCTCGGTCCGCAGGTCACGCCGTTGAATGCCGCCGGAATACTGCCCTGGATACATTGGCGGGCACTGTCTCTGATCGCGCTCTTAGCCGTAGGAAATCTGTTTTGTATGTCGTGCCCGTTTACTCTTGTGAGGGACTGGGGACGCAGGCTAATGCCCGCGAATTTGCGTTGGCCACGCGTGCTTAGAAACAAGTGGCTTCCGACTGGGCTGTTCATTCTTTATCTTTGGGCTTACGAAGCATTCTCGTTGTGGGATCGACCGTTTGTCACTGCCTGGATCATGATCGGATACTTTGTATCGGCGCTGCTTGTCGATGGGCTGTTCCGGGGGGCTAGCTTCTGTAAGTATGTTTGTCCGATTGGGCAGTTTCACTTTGTAAGTTCGATCATTTCGCCGCGTGAAGTTCGCGTGAGGGAAGCCGCTACTTGCCAGAGCTGCAAGACCTTTGATTGCATTCGCGGCAACAGCGTGTCGCGTGGCTGTGAGTTGGATCTCTTCCAACCGAAGAAGTCGAGCAATCTTGACTGCACCTTCTGTTTGGACTGCGTAAAAGCGTGTCCGCACGATAATGTAGGCATTCTGCCTGTCATTCCGGCGAAGACTTTACTCGAAGATCCTTACCGTTCTTCTCTCGGACGTTTGTCGAAGCGAACAGACTTTGCAGCTTTGATCGTGGCCTTTGTTTTCGGCGCTCTGGCAAATGCCGCTGGTATGACAGGACCGGTGATGATGTGGGAACACTCCTGGCATGCACGGCTGGGACCGTCTGCTATGCCATTGGTAGTGGGCGTCTTTACGGCCCTCGCTGTGGTGATTGTTCCGGCGCTTGCCATTTCTATTTGCTGGGGCTTGAACTATCTTGTGACGCGTCAAAAGCAACAGACACTGAACGGCATTCGCAGGCTTATATTTGCTCTCGCGCCCCTTGGATTTGGCATGTGGGCGGCTCACCTGCTGTATCACTTCGGGACCGGGTGGACGTCTGTGTGGCCTCTAGTCCTGCATCTCTTATCACCTTCTTCGGTTCGGTTGAGCATGCCAAGTGTCCCCGACTGGCTTACGGCGGCTCAGATCTTATTGCTCGATGCAGGTCTTCTAACCACACTGTACCTGGCTTGGCGAATTGCAAAACAACTAAGTAACAAGCTACATATCGTCATAGAACTTGTGTCTCCATGGGCCGCTTTGGCTCTTACTATCTACGGCGTGTTCCTCTGGGTATTGTTCCAGCCGATGCAGATGCGCGGGATGATGCATTAAGCAATGTTTCGCGCTCGAGTATTTACGGTTATACTGCTTTCCAGCGCCCTGCACCTATATGGGGACGGCGGAAGGCTCATTCTGCGGAACCAAGCGGGTCCAATCACGGTTAGCGTTTTTGCGTCACCCGATACCCTGCGCGTCGGACCAGTTGATCTGAGCGCGATGGTTCAAAAAACGCAGGATCAGTCGGCAATCTCCGACGCAGACGTCAAGATTCGCCTCTCAAAGACCACTCCTGAAGGCATCTCTGAGGTATTCGCACCGGCTACACATGCTAAAGCGACGAACAAGCTCTTGTATGCAGCCAATATCGATGTCCCTGCTCCCGGTGAGTGGAAACTTGTCGTTGAAGTGGATTCGAAGTTTGGCAGGGCTGAGGTTGCCGGTGAGGTGAAGGTGCTACCGCCGCAATCCAGGCTCGCTGCGTATTGGCCCTTTTTAGCTGTGGTACCCTTACTCGCGATCCTGTTCTTTATCAACCAGTGGCTGAGGAGAAAGCGCGATCTCGCTCGTCCGCGAGCACGCCCATAGCCGCATTCCGGCCGTTCATCGCAATGACACTCCCGCCCGGATGGGTCGCTGCTCCGCAGAGATAAACGCCTTTCATCGGCGTTTTTGCCGCGAGCCTGTTACTCCACATGTACTGAGGCAAGCACTCGCCCTGGAAGATGTGGCCGCCGGTTAAGCCAACCTTTTTCTCAATATCCGGCGGACCGAGTGCTTCGGCATCGATCACTGCCTCGGGCATGTTACTGCAGAAACGCGCTAATGTCTCAAAAGCTAAGTGCTTAGCCGAATCACGATGTAAGTCCCAGTTGCCGGTCGCAAAACTGTACGGCACATACTGCGAGAAGACGCTCATGGTATGCGTACCGGCGGGCGCAACGGTTGTATCGTGAACGCTTTGGAAATACAACTCCGTCCAGAGGCGCTCGGGCAGTCTGCCTGCACGCGATGCATCGTAGCCAGCTTGCCACTCCGCCTTTGTTAGAGGAGTGTTAATCTGCCCGAAGTGATGCGGTTGATAGGTACCAGGCCGCGCACGGAAGTTGGGCAGTTCTTTTAACCAGATATTCAGCTTTAGAGTGCAGCCTTGCGTCGGGATAGCTTCCACGTGGGCTTTCCATTGTTCGTCCACTGCAGTTCCCAGCAGCCTGGAAGTGATTCGAGCGTCAGCGTTCGAGATGATCACAGGCGCCTCCACCCGTTCACCGCCCTCCAGCAGGACACCTTCGCCGGGTACGATCTCGGCAACTGCTATGCCGCAGGCGATGGTTGCTCCAGCCTCCTGAGCGGCGTCGGCAATCAAGAATGAAACCATCCCCATGCCACCCTTTACGTAGCCCCACGCGCCTGGCAACCCTCCTAACCGGCCTGACGAGTGGTGGAAGCGGATGGAAGCAGTGCCATCATCAAAGGGACTCGCATTAGTCCCGATCACGCCTTGGCCGAGATACGCCATCTGCAGTCGCTCATCGCGCAAGTATCGCTCCACAAACTCCGCCATCGACCACTCGAAGAGTAATCCCTTTGCCTCGGTGTCGTTTCCCAGGCGGTTTTCGATCTCCTCGCGCGAAGGAGCGTCTCCAATCCAGAGATCTCTGCCATTGGGCGGCCGGATGGCATCGCGTGTCCGTCGAATCACGTCCGACATCGCTCTCCAGCCTGCTATATCGTGTGGCGCAAAGCGCTGTAGCTCTGCTTCACACTGGGCATCGTCGTCGAAAAGTTGAATACTCGAGCCGTCCTCGAATGGCACGAAGAGGCCATTGACCGCCGGCGTCCAATGAAAGCCACGCGAAGGGAGATCGAGTTCCTCGACGACTAGCGGATGAAGGAGTCCCGCCAAGTATGCGCAGGGGGATAACCGCACACCGGGCCACGGTTCTTCGAGAGTGCACGCGCCGCCGATGCGTTCGCGGCTTTCCAGCACAAGCACTCGTTTACCGGCACGAGCCAAGTACGCTGCACACGTCAAACAGTTATGTCCTGCCCCAACAATGATGCAGTCCCACGACTGCCTGGCAAGCGCGCGAACCGGATAAGGTAATCCGAGCAGGCCTAACGACTGCACTGCTGATTTCATAGGAGGGGCGCGTCGCACTGACACGCTGCATTTAGGTGTTCGGTGTCGAACAGCACTTTGTCAATGCAGGTCTGCGGGCGTTGATGATTCTCCGGAGTCTGCCACTTCTCGTTGAGCATGACCACGGTCCTCAAGCGAGGAACCGCTATGCACCGCCAATTATCGGGAGAGCCCCGCCGCTTCAACCCGCTCGCACTGCCGCCCGAGATCTGGTAACAAAGCGCGTGTAAGTCACCCGCTTTGTTGCGGCCAAGCACGTATGGACATAGCGACCGCTGATGACTGTTGTAAACGGCCGCAAATGGCTTCTTCAAAAATAACGACGCTGTGACGACTACCGCAATCTCTTCCAGCGTCTGTATTTCAGCAGCTTGGGGCACAGCCATGCTATGCCCCAGCATACGTTACTCCTCTGATCGCGCGACTTACGCGGTTCTCTGCATCTCGGCTTTACCCTCATCTGCCAGTGCAGCCTGTGCAGCCGCCAGACGTGCAATGGGCACCCTGTACGGCGAGCAGGATACGTAGTTCATCCCGATCCGGTAGCAAAACTCTACGGAACTAGGCTCACCGCCATGCTCTCCGCAGATACCGACTTCCAAATCGGGCCGCGTCTTACGACCCAATTTGACCGCTTGCTCGATAATCTTTCCAACACCCTCCTGGTCGAGCACTGCGAATGGGTCCGCTTTGAAGATTTTCAATGTTTCGTAATGCTTCGAAAACTTCGTGTAATCGTCGCGCGACAGACCCATCGTGGTTTGAGTAAGATCGTTGGTGCCAAAGCTGAAGAACTCGGCTTCTTTCGCTACTTCGTCTGCGGTAAGAGCAGCACGCGGAATCTCGATCATGGTTCCCACGTAGTATTTCAGGTTTTGCATGCCGGCGCCGCTCAGGACTTCGTCCGCCACCTTGGTTACGAGCGCCTTCTGATTCTCAAGCTCTTTCACGTTGCCGACAAGCGGGATCATGACTTCAGGAATGACCTTCTTGCCCTTCTTGGCAACCAAAACGGCTGCTTCGAAGATAGCCCGCGCTTGCATTTCCGTCACTTCCGGATAGGTGATGCCAAGGCGGCAGCCGCGATGTCCCAGCATCGGATTAAATTCGTGCAGTTCTTCCACACGGCTGAGCAGTTCCGGCAAGTGTTTCTTGAGCTCACCCACGCCGACCTTATACGTTGCTGCCATTTCACGCTTCTCTTTGGTGATCACGTGCGGCAGCCGGGCGATATCGACCATCAACGTCTCGCGCTTAGGCAGGAATTCATGGAGAGGCGGATCGAGCGTTCGGATCACGACCGGAAACCCGTCCATGGCTTCGAACAATCCCGCAAAATCCTTGCGCTGCATCGGCAGAAGCTTCTGAAGAGCCTTCCTGCGCGTCTTTTCATCGCGCGCAAGAATCATGGCTTGCATATGCGTGATGCGGTCTTCGGCGAAGAACATGTGCTCGGTACGGCAAAGCCCAATGCCCTCAGCGCCGAACACTCGCGCTTGTTTGGCATCCCTAGGGATATCGGCATTTGCGCGTACGCCGAAGTTACCCCGGAACTCATCAGCCCATTGCATGAAGGTCGCGAAATAGTGCGATTTCGGGTCCGGCTCGTTGGTCGGGCACTGGCCCAAATAGACCTCGCCTAGCGTGCCGTCAAGCGAGATCCAATCGCCTTCCTTCACGATTTGCTTGCTGCCTTCGAAGAGAATCGTTGCCCGCTTCTTCGCTTCGTCTACTGCGACCGACGATGCGCCGACTACGCAAGGCCGGCCCATGCCGCGCGCAACTACTGCGGCGTGACTGGTAAGGCCGCCGACTGCGGTCAGAATGCCTTTCGAGACATCCATCCCGTGAATATCGTCCGGCGTGGTTTCTTTACGGACAAGAATCACAGGACCGTTTGCGGAAAGCTCCACCGCGTCCTCAGAAGAGAATGCCGCCCGTCCCACAGCCGCGCCTGGCGAAGCGGGGAGACCCGCCGCGATCCTCGACAAGCTCTTGCGCTTGGTGGGATCGAGCACCGGATGAAGAAGCTGATCGAGCTGATTGGGCGCTACACGGCCGACTGCTTCTTTCTTCGAGATTACGCCCTCTTCCACCATGTCAACGGCAACCCGCACCGCTGCCGGCCCGGTACGCTTTCCGTTGCGCGTTTGCAGCATGTAGAGCTTGCCTTCTTCGATGGTGAATTCAAAATCCTGCACGTCGCGGTAGTGTTTTTCGAGACTGCTGGTGATCTCACGCAGCTGATTGTAGGCAGCCGGCATTACGCCTTCGAGCTCTGCAATCGGCTGCGGCGTGCGGATCCCCGCCACCACGTCCTCGCCTTGTGCATTCACCAAAAACTCGCCGTAGAAGGTCTTCTCACCCGTGGACGGATTGCGTGTGAACCCGACACCTGTGCCCGAGTTGTCCCCCATGTTGCCGAACACCATCGCTTGCACGTTGGCCGCCGTACCGATCGAGTCCGGGATCTTCTCCATGCGCCGGTAGTAGATTGCCTTTTGCGTGTTCCACGATTGAAATACCGCGTCACGCGACATCATCAACTGCTCGAGCGCATCCTGCGGGAATTCCTTGCCGGTCTCTTTTTTCACAAGCTTCTTGTAGTCAGCGATGATTGCCTTCAGGTCATCAGCAGTAAGATCGGTGTCCAGCTTTGCTTTAATCTTCGCTTTTCGAGCATCGAAGATGTGGTCGAACTTGGCCATGTCGATGTGCAGCGCCACTTCGCCAAACATCTGGATAAAGCGGCGATAACAGTCGTACGCAAATCTCGGATTGCCGGTCTTCTTTGCCAGGCCTTCGGTAGTCTCGTCATTCAGGCCGAGGTTCAAGATCGTATTCATCATGCCGGGCATCGAGAACTTCGCGCCGGATCGGACCGAGAGCAGCAGAGGATCGTCGACGCCACCCAACTGCTTGCCCATCTCACCCTCGAGTTTCTTAAGAGCTTCGTGAATCTGCTTGTCTACATCTTGCGGTACTTTGTTCTGGTTCTCGAAGAACAGATTACATACTTCGGTCGAAATGGTGAAGCCTGGAGGCACTGGCACTCCTGCTTTACACATCTCGGCTAAACCTGCTCCCTTGCCGCCAAGGACATCGCGCATCTTCCCGTCGCCGTCAGCCGTGCCTCCGCCAAACGAGTAAACGTATTTCTTCATGTCCGGTCTTCTCCTAAGTTTGAAAATCTCGTGTTGAAAATGAGTTGGGCAGTCACAAACTGCCCTGCGTTACGATTTCGGAAAAATCGGCAATGCCGGAAAATTCCAATAAGAGGCTGCTCAACAGAGCCAAGCGATTACTCCGAACCGCGAGATCTGGGTCGTTCACCAAAATTTTATCGAAGAACAAATCCACCTGCGGTCTAAGGGCTGCCATCAATTCCAGCTTGCTTCGGTAGTCACTGGAGTTTTGCGCTTGCTCGTGTACCTGAGCCCATGCTCGATAAAGATCCTGCTCTGGACCGGGCGCAAGCAAGTCCGGATCGGGTGGCGTCAAGCTCTCGTATCGGGCTTGACGAAGGATGTTCTGAATGCGTTTGAAGCTTGCCGCGACCGGCTCGAAATCCTGCGTCGGCCTGATCTCATGCACTGCTTCGACGCGCGCGGCGGCGTCGGCCAGGGTTGTCATCGGAGCGGCCAGGACCGCATTTACCTCGTCATAGCGAAAACCACAGATTTCGCGCAGATAAAAGCTGGTCCTCTCCCGGAAAAAAGCCGGAAGCTCTGGAACGCCGGAGATCAATTCTTGCAGAGGCAAGGGCAGCTTCGCTTCGAACAGAATCCGCACGACTCCCTGTGCAGCGCGCCGAAGTGCAAATGGATCCTTCGATCCAGTAGGTATTAAGCCGATACGAAAACATTCGCGAAGCGTGTCTAGCTTATCGGCCAGCGCAACAGCTTGGCCCTCGGTCGAGTGCGGGATCGTATCTTCCATGCTGACGGGCTTGTAGTGATCGTAGATGGCATTGGCGACCGCCTGACTCTCGCCTTGAGCGGCGGCGTACAATCCGCCGACTACACCCTGCAGATCAGTGAACTCTTTGACCATGTCGGTGGTCAGGTCGCATTTCGCTAAGAGGGCTGCACGCTCCGCCGTGCCTGCATCCGCCCCGATCTGCCCGGCAATCTTTTGCGTCAGCGCGACCACCCGGTTTGTTTTGTCTTCGTAGCTTCCAAGCTTTGCCTGGAACGTTACTTTGGCTAGATCGGGAAGGCGGTCGCGCAGCGGTTTGCGCTGATCGGCTTGCCAAAAGAAACGCGCATCGTTAAATCGCGCGCGTAAGACTCGCTCGTTGCCCTGGCGGATCAATCCGTCCGGGTCGCCCTCGGTGTTTGTGACCGCCACAAATTCCGGTCTGAGCGCGCCACTGTCATCGAGCACCGAGAAGTATCGCTGATGATGACGCATGACAGTCGACAAAATTTCTCTCGGCAGCTCGAGGAAACTCGGGTCAAAGCTGCCCCGCAAAACTGAAGGAAATTCGGTCAGGTAAACAAGGGTTTTCAGCAGGTCATCATCCCTCTGAACGCCCGGCCCGAGACCTTCGACGATGCGCCTTCTTCGTTCTTCCGCGCGCAGGATCACGCCGTTATCCCGCAGCCGTTGTTCGTAGTTGGCAATTGTCACCGCGAGAGGTTCCACGCTCCCAAGAATGCGATGACCTCTCGTGGTGTCGCCCGATTCCAAGCCGGCCACCGAAAATCGCACGACTTGGTCATCCAGCAACGCCAAAATCCAGCGAATTGGGCGAACGAAGCGCACTCCATCGCTGCCGGGCCATGTCATCGTCTTTGGAAACGAAATGGAGGCGATCAGTGCCGGCAAACGCGCCGCCAGGGCTGTTTCTGCACGTTCGCCCGTTACCCGCTGCGCCAATACATAGCGCTCGCCTTTGTTATCCACCACGGTTGCAAGCTGTGAAACTGAAGTGTTTGACTTGCGCGCAAATCCTTCGGCCGCTTTGTCGCCAGCGCTGAGGTAGGGCCCCGTCACTAAATTCTCGACATCGGCCGACTGCCCAGCTAGGTTCTCAGCTTTCAGCACTAAGCGCCGCGGCGTAGCGTATGTGGTGAGCGCATCGCCGCCGAAGGCTCCAAATGCCGCCTCGAACTTCGATCGCAATTCTTCGAGCGCGGGCTCGATCATCCAATCGGGAATCTCTTCGGTCCCGATTTCAAGCAGAAAGTCAGGCATTACGCCGGCACCTTCTCATTCGCCCCGAACTGCTGCTCCACCCACGACTGCGCCACATTCACAGCAATCTTTCGCACCCGTGCAATGATTCCGACGCGCTCGGTGACGCTGATTGCGCCCCGCGCATCCAGTAGATTAAACAGATTCGAACACTTCAAAACCTGCTCGTAGGCCGCTAGAACCGGGAAGCGGCGCTTGTCCTTCTCGACCGAAAAACGTTTGAGTAAGCGCTGGGCTTCGCGTTCGTGAAGCTCGAATGCTTGCCACAAGAACGCCACATCCGCCTCTTCGAAGTTGTAGACCGAAAGCTGCTCTTCATCGGCGAGTCGAACCTCGGCATATTTCACTCCCGGAGCCCACTCGATGTCGTACACGCTCTCGACGTTCTGCAAGAAGGCGACGATCCGCTCCAGCCCATACGTGATCTCAGCCGGTACTACTTCCAGATCCATTCCGCCGCATTGCTGAAAGTACGTAAATTGCGTGATCTCCAGGCCGTCCAGCATTACCTGCCAACCGACGCCCCAGGCTCCGAGCGTGGGCGCTTCCCAATTGTCTTCTTCAAACTTGATATCGTGCTTCGCTAAATCGATTCCGATCGCTTCCAAACTGCCAAGGTATTGCGCTAACACATCTGCAGGACTTGGTTTCAGGATCACCTGCAACTGTTGGTGCTTGTAAAGCCTGTTTGGATTTTCTCCGTAACGCCCATCCGCCGGACGCCTGCTGGGCTGCACGTAAGCAACTCTGTAAGGCTTCGGCCCAAGCACGCGCAGATACGTCTCGGGGGACATCGTGCCGGCTCCCACTTCGAGGTCGAACGGCTCCTGGATGATGGCTCCACGGTCGGCCCAGTAATGCTTCAGCTTGAATATCGTGTCTTGAAAAGAATCCATGAAGCGTGGGTCAAAGTGCTTCCAACACGGCGGGTGTTAGAAAGCGGCGTTCGACATGTTCTTCCATCTGACGAATCAGAAAGCGCCGGAGATCGAGCGCGGTATGCTTCGTCCAAACTTGCTGGCCAAGTTCACTCACGCGGCTGCGGAGCATTGTAGCCGCCAACTGTTTTGATTCCAGGCTGAGTTGCCGGTCCGGATGATCGTTGAGATCCGGCAGAAACCCTGACAAGCGAGTCGCCCAAAGGCAAAAATAGGTGAGTGAAGCCCAGATAGCGCCGGGTGAGCGCTCGTGCATAAAGTCTAAAACGGTAGCCAGTAGTCTGAAAAATCGCTCGTTCGGCTCTTGCGGAGGAAGAAGGTGTTCGCTGACTTCAGCCATGAAATCCAGCGTCACACTGGCGTCGAACTCTGTAATCAGATCGAACTGCGATTGCAGAAGATCGCAGCCATTTAACGTGGCGAGCTCTCGATTTTCCTTCTGCGAGTACGATAGCTTCACAAGCGATAACCGTTCCAGTCCGGATCCGAAGTTGCTCTTGAGCTTGCGAGCGCGATAAGCTACACCCCGAAGCTTGCCTTGGTCCCGAGTAAAAAAGCTCACGATGAGATCCGACTCGCGGAACGGATAGGTACGGAGAACGTAGGTTTCACTCACCCGAGCCGGCATGTGTCAACTTCGACTTTTTCGCCGCAATCGCCCTGCGGACCGCCGCCGAGACCAGTCTGCAGCCGGTGGAACTATCAGCGTATCAAATTGCGCCTCCAGCCTAGCTGCCGATCAGCACGCTTCACCTCAATTGCGGTAAAGATGGACAGTGCTCTTGCTTCGGCTCGTAAGATTATTCGCAGCGATTACCGCGTTCGCTTTTTGTCTAAGTGCAGCGCAGGATAGTGAACACTCGCCCAAGTTGCTGCTTACGCCGAAGCTCTTGCGGCGTCTACAGCGCGATCGGGAACGTCAAACAGCGCGCTGGCTGAATTTCTACAACCGAATCGAGACGGCGCCTACTTCTCCCGAGCGTGGTTTTGAGCTGGCCTTGTATTACGCTGTTACTCACGACCCGGACCGCGGGAAGGAATCGATCCGCTGGGCGCTCGCGCATAAGTGCGAACAAAGGCAGGTAGCGCTTGTTATGGATTGGGCCGCCGATCTCCTGTCAGCGCCTGACAAAGCCGCTTTGAATGCCGCCGACTGCGATTCCGGAAGCAACGTAAGTTTGCTGAGAGAGGCCCGCAACCAGGCATTCCTCCGGGTAGCGAACAACCAGGACATTCACCCACTGATAGCCCAATCGTGGCCTCTTTTCCGCAAGAATTTGCAGAACCCGGCGTTACTCGGACCCGATGCGCTCTATGCGCTTTGTGAGTTTCTGCAGGTGGTCCGCACCGAGACTCATAACGATTTGCGCCAGGACGAAACGGAATTCTTCACGCGTCTGCCTAAGGCGTTCTTGCTGAGCTTGCGTCCTGAGCAGGTAGAGCACCCCGGTTGGATGGCTCATGCGGCTGCTTTGGCTCTTGTTGGTTTAGACCCAAACCTTGAAAATTCGCAGTTTCTGCAAGGCTGGGCTATGGAAGGATCTCAAATGCTCCGTAATGGCCCTGGAGTGGCTTACGAGTACCTATGGGCCGATCCTTATCTGCCAGGGATTGCCTACCAGAACATGGACCCTTGGGTCTACAATCCGGCCGGAGAACTTCTGGCGCGAACTGGCTGGGAGGCAAACGCGTGCTGGCTCTCGATCCGACCAGACCATAGCTCCCAGGAGAATTGCAGCGCGGCGCCACCTCGCGAGCCGCTAGAGTTTGGCACGATGCGGCTTGTTCCTTTCACTCCGCCCTGTGCCGACATCCCTAACCTGAACCGCAACCAGGAACTAATTCTTTCCCGGTTAGGCGCGAATGCGTCGCTTGTCTTCGAACACGGCAACTCTCAAACGGCTACGAAGGCGGATCCTGCCGGTTTATGGCGGGCTCCCAACCCCGGAACCGGCAGGGTTTGCGTGCCGTCCCGCAAGAAGCATTGAGCCCGTAGAATCGCGCTCTGCTGTTAGACTGGGGTTGCTAAATCCCTCCGTTAGGAGAGCTTCGGCAAAGAGTCCTCATGATCTCATCCACACAACTACGCCCCGGGATGGTTGTGAAGTTTAACAACGAACTTCATTCCGTGTTCAGCATGGTTCATCGCACTCCCGGTAACTTGCGCGGCTTTGTGCAAGCTAAGATGCGCAATCTTCGCTCCGGCTCCATGATCGAGCACCGTTTCTCCTCCGAAGATAAGGTTGAGCGCGTCTCGCTCGACGAGCAGGAGATGGAATATCTCTATGACGATGGCGACTCGTTCTACTTCATGAACACCGAGACGTTCGAGCAGATGCACCTTTCGCAGGATACTCTCGGCGATGGTGTTTCCTATTTGATTCCGAACCTCAAGGTGAATATAGAGTTTTACGAAGGAAAGCCGATCAGCGTCGAGTTACCGCCAAGCGTTGAGATGACTGTCGTTGAGACCGAGCCAGGACTGAAAGGCGCGACCGTGTCGAATGTGACAAAGCCCGCCAAAATGGAAACGGGCCTGGTTGTACAAGTGCCTCCGTTTATCAACGAAGGCGAAAAAATCCGTGTCAGTACCGCCGACGGTAGCTATCAGGAGCGAGCCTGAGTAAGCCCTTTAGGGCTCTGGTTAGCTGCTGAAGTGGCTTGACAGGTATTCGTAGCTCTTCCGGAGACTTGCAAGCGGGTCGCCTGGAGTTTGGTCTTGCTCGACGAAGTAGTGCTCGACCCCTGCGGCGTCCGCGGCCTTGAGAACAGCTGGAATGTTGATCGATCCGCTTCCAATAGCCTTGAATGCTGTCTTCGGTACGTTTTCGTTGTACTGCGTCTTAGTAAAGTCTTTCGCCTTGTCTTTCAAATGGAGCAGGGGAACGCGTCCCGAGTAAGTTTTGAGTAACTCCACTGGGTTATGACCTCCCACTGTCGCCCAGAAGATATCTAACTCGAGAAAGACAACTCCCTTTTGAGTGTTACTCATCAGGATTTCCAATCCGGTTTGGCCATCGAGAGGCTTGTACTCGAAGGCGTGATTGTGATAGCAAAGCTTTAGTCCGCTCGCCTGCGCTTTCTCGCCCGCTTTATTCAGCGTGTCCGCCAAGCGCTTGAACATGTCGGCTCCGCCGCGCTCACTCACTGGAATATAGGGCACAACCACGTACTTGAACCCGCGCTGTTTGACGTCGGCTAGCGCGGAATCGAGTTCGCTTCCGCCCTTCATGAAGATCGCTTCGTCCACATGCACGCTCACTGCCTGCAAACTCGTTTGTTTGAGCGCGGGCCAGATCTCGTGCAACGATCCATAGATTGCCTCGACCTCGGTGTAGCCGATCTTCTGTATCGTCTGGAGGACCTCGCCCGGATTCTTGTCGATGATGCTCCTAACTGTGTAGAGCTGAACTCCTAAATTGCTGGCGCGAAGCGATTCACCGAAGAGGGATCGCCCGGCTGTGAGTAGCGCTGCCGATTGAGCAACGAACACACGACGTGTAGTACGTGACATGTCTCCATACTATACAGCGGAAGAGCAAGGCGAGGTCCCGCAGCGCTTCATTCGAAAGCATTGCAGACTATTCAGGCTCTCCAGCTTGTACTTTTGCCCGCTGATAAAACCGGATACCAACCGCCACAGTCACTGCAAGGATTAGTGCTCCCAACCCGATCGCTAAGCCATGCTGTACGATGTATTGCGCCGTCATACGTCCGTATTTCCTGCCCAGATAAGCCAAGGCTGCATAACGAATAACTCTAGCGGTCAACACCACAAACAGGAAGTAAGTAACGCGAACATTTAAAGCTCCTGCGCAGAATACCGGGATCTTCATCGGTAACGGAAGTGGGGAGAGCGCCGGGACAAATACAGTGACCAGTCCATACCGCTGAAACCAGGAGTGTAGATGTGCACCAACCCGGCCGGAGATGTGCCTCTTGAGCAGAATCTCGCCGCCTTTTCTAGCGATGCTGAACAAGATGAGACTTCCCGCTAGAGAGCCAACCACCGCGCAAGCAGCAGCAAAGTACGCCCGCTCAGGCTGGTTCGTCGCGATCGTAACAAGCAGGGCATCGACCCCGCCGATAACTGGTAGCCCGAGTGAGTCCAGGACCGACAAAAGTAGAAGCCCATAAGGACCCCAATTCAGGAGAACAGTTAGAACTTCATGCCAGACGTGCATAGATGTGAGGACTAAGCCTCAACATCTGTTTCGAGGCGCCGGCTACTTCCCTGAGCCTAGAATAGCGAAAAGCCCGGATTCATCCAGGATTTGGATATTCAATGCTCGCGCTTTGTCCAACTTAGAACCGGCATCTTCTCCCGCGACTACATAATTCGTTTTGCCGCTGACCGAACCGGCGACTTTCCCTCCGGCCGCCTCGATTCTCTCCTTGGCTTCTTCGCGCTTTAGTGCCGGTAGTGTTCCTGTCAACACGAAGATCATTCCATTGAGCGGACCCGCCGGAGCTTTCTCTTGTTTAGGCGCGCTCCATTGCAGCCCTGCGCCGCGCAAGCGCTCGAGCAGTTCTCCGTTCCGGGGCTCGCCAAAATACTGGCGTATAGATTCGGCTACTTTGGGGCCAACATCTCCCACCTCTTGCAACGTCTCCGTACTTGCCGCGGCGATGACATCGAGATCACCAAAATGTCCGGCAAGCAGCTGCGCTGTGCGCTCTCCTACAAAGGGGATACCGAGACCATTGATTAAGCGAGCTAATGGCTGTGAACGGCTTCGGTCTAAATTCCCGATGATCTTCGCTGCCGATTTCTTACCCATCCGCTCCAGACCAAGCAGTTGCTCCTCGGTGAGGCTGTACAAGTCTGCGATATTATGAACCAGCCCGCGCGCGAGCAACTGGTCTACTAGCGCATCACCCATTCCATCGATATCCATAACGCCTCGGGACGCGAAATGCAGCAGAGACTCACGCAGGCGAGCCGGACAATTTGCATTGATGCAGCGGCTTGCGCTCTCGCCTTCCGCTCGCACGATGCGGCCGCCGCAGACAGGGCACTCCGAGGGCATCTTGAATAGTTTCCGATCCTTGCCCTCCTCTACAACCCGCACAATCTTCGGGATCACATCGCCGCTGCGCTCCACAAGCACTGTGTCGCCGGCAGCAACCCCCAACCGGGCGATCTCATCTTCGTTATGTAAGGTGGCGCGCGACACAGTCACGCCACTCAAACTAACTGGCTTCAAGTGCGCCACAGGAGTCAGATTCCCAAGCCGCCCGACCTGTACCTCGATTGCTTCCAGCAGAGTCGTCGATTGCCGCGCCGGATACTTGAAGGCTATTGCCCAGCGTGGCGCCTTCGACGTCCATCCCAGCAAGTCCTGCTGTTCGATAGAGTTTATTTTCGCGACAACGCCGTCGATTTCATAGGGTAGAGAATCCCTCTTTTCATTCCACTCCTCTATGAATTCCCGCAGTTCGTCGAGGCCGGAACACTTTCGCCGTTGCGGATTCACCTTAAAGCCTGCATTGTGCAACGCTTCGAGATTGGCCCAATGTGTAGGAAGCAGCGGCCGTCCTTCCCGCAGCAGAAAATAAGCGAAATAGTCCAATTGACGTTCGGCAGTTACGCCCGGATCCAACGCTCGAAGCGCCCCGGCGGCAGCATTGCGCGGGTTGGCGAAGCGAGCTAGCCCCGCAGCTTCCCGCTCCTCGTTCAAACGCTCGAACGATTTCCGCTGCATCACCACTTCGCCGCGAACCTCAAACCCGCCGTCACCGAAACTTCGTTGGGCCTCTGCTCCCCGGACACGGAGCGGAAGCGAGCGTATCGTCCGCGCATTCTCCGTCACATCTTCACCGACTCTGCCATCGCCTCGGGTTAACGCGCGCTCAAGCTGCCGAGGCCCATACTGCGCCGCCATCGATAAACCATCCAACTTCAACTCGGCCACATACTCGTAGGCATCTGTCTTGAGTAGCCCACGAACGCGCCCGTCGAACTCGCGCAATTCCTCGTCGTTCAGAGCATTGTCTAAGCTCAGCATTGCCGAGCTGTGCGCCACCTTGCTGAAGCCCTCTCTCGGCTGCCCGCCGACACGCTGCGTCGGGGAGTCTGCTGTTCTCAGCTCCGGACACTCTTCCTCAAGAGCCCGGAGTTCGCGCATCATCGAATCGAATTCGGAGTCGCTGATGCTGGGCTGATCGAGTACATAGTAGAGATACTCGTGGCGTTCCAGTTCTTCACGCAGCGTTTCGGCCCGCTTCTGCGGCTGCTCTTTCATACCTGAACCTATAATGTGGAATTGGAATCGTTCAGCGCTAGTCGCGCAGCCCTTATCTACAATCCCATCGCTCGAGGGCTCTCTCGCCACCTGCAACAGCTTCACCGTACCACCGCAATCCTCGCCAAGCAGGGAATCGTAGCAGAGGCTGTCGCCACGACTGGCCCGGGGGTTGCGGGCACGATAGCCCGCCGGCAAATTGAGAGTGGAGCCGACCTGATTATAGCCGCCGGTGGCGACGGAACGATCAACGAAGTCATCGGCGGAATGCTGCATAGCCCCGTTCCGCTCGCCATTATTCCCGGCGGCACTGCAAACGTACTTGCTCGTGAGATGAAGCTCCCTATCAACATCGAACGAGCCGCGCAACAGCTTGCAAAGCTGGAGCCCTGCCGGATTTCAGTTGGTTCTTTGACAAGCCCCGGCGAGCTCGACCGCGTGTTTGTCTGTATGGCCGGCATCGGACTTGACGCCGAGATTGTCTATCGCATCAACTTGGACCTGAAAGCTGCTACTGGAAAGCTCGCTTACTACGTCGGCGGATTTTCTCAGGTCTTGCGCCCATTGCACGAATTCGATTTGCTGGTCGATGGACGCCCTTACCGGGCTAGCTTTGCGCTGGTCAGCCGAGTTCGTAACTATGGCGGCGACCTCGAAATCGCTCGTGGAGCGTCTATACTTCGCGAGGAGTTTGAGATCGTTCTGTTTCGCGGCACAGTCAGTTTTCGCTACCTCGCCTATTTACTCGGCGTTGCTTTGAAACAGGCGCACCGCATTAGCGGTTGTACCTTCTTGCGAGGCCGCTCTGTCACTTGCTCGCCGCCCGAAAACCAATCTATATTTGTTCAGGTCGATGGAGAGCTTGCCGGTAAGCTTCCGGCGAAAGTGGAGCTGATTCCCGATGCATTGACTCTTCTTGCCCCTTCGTCATTCCTTGCGAGCGAACGAACTCTAGCGAAGCTGCCCGCCTATGCCTGAGCGGCATGGATAACGTCACTCACACCCTAACCGGCCTTGCTCTTTCCCGTGCCGGATTTGATCGTCTTTGCCCGCGTGCTGTTTGGTTGCTGATCGTATCGGCCAACGCTCCCGATATCGATATCGTTTCCGCTGCCAAGGGCGGCTTCCGTTACCTTCAGGTCCATCGCGGCTATACTCACTCGCTCGTTGGCCTGCCTGTAATGGCAGCGCTGAGCGTTCTGGTCGTGGCGCTTATATTCAGACAGAGACTCCCCTGGCTTCGTGCCTTCCTGCTCTGCTGCATCGGGGTCGCGAGCCATCTTCTGCTCGATTGGACGAACAGCTATGGCATTCGCTTGTTGCTCCCCTTCTCTTCACGATGGCTCCATCTCGATATCAATTTTCTGTACGACCTCTGGATCCTCCTGATTTTGGGCTTCGCGGCGCTTTGGCCGTTGCTCTCGGGATTAGTCAGTCGTGAAATTGGTGGCCGAAGCCATCCTGTTGGCCGGGCCGCAGCCATTAGCGCTCTGGCGCTAGTCGTACTCTTCGACTTCGCACGGCTTGGGTTGCACAATCGAGTGATCGATCAGTTAGGATCCCGCCTCTACGATGGAAGGGCGGCCCTTGCTTACGCCGCGCTTCCCGATCCGTTCAATCCGCTGCGCTGGACCGGCATCGTCGAAACTGAAGCTAGTTACCGGACCGGCCCTGTCAATCCGCTCGGGCAATGGGATCCGGAGCAAGCCGCCACTTACTACAAACCTGGGGATACGGCAATTCTCAGAAATGCAAAGAGCCAGCAGCCTTTTCGATACTTCCTGTACTTTGCCCGCTTCCCGGTCTGGTCTATTCAGGCCGTTGCCGATGAACAATCTCACGGCGTTCGTCTGGATCTCACAGACTTGCGCTTTGGCTCACCTGGCCGCGGCTCGTTTCATTGCATCGGCTTCGAGGACGAATCGCTCCGTTTAGTTTTCAAGCGTTTCACCTATGATTCCGGGGCGGAACTCGGCTGGAGTAAAGCCTCGCCTGCTCGCGCTCGATAAACTGCGGCGGCTGAGCGGAACGTCTGCGCATTGGCTTCCACCGTGCGTTCGATCGGATCGGAGTACCCGCCTCCGATTGTGATCACCAGCGGTATGTTGCGGTCCATCGCGCCCCGAATCACAAGCTGATCTCTTTGCGCTAACCCTTCTAACGTCAGACTCAAGCGGCCCAGCCGGTCAGTATGTAGGCCATCTACTCCCGCCTGAAAGAACACAGCACCGGGAGCGAACTGCCACACCTTCTCCAGCGCCGGCTTTAAGAGCTCCAGATATTGCTCGTCGCCAGTCCCATCGTCCAACTCGACATCAAGCGAGCTGCATTGTTTGCGAAAAGGAAAATTCTTCGCGCCATGCACTGAGAGGGTAAACACTGCCGGCTCATCCTTGAAGATCGCTGCTGTCCCATCGCCCTGGTGCACATCGAGATCAATCACCGCGGCCCGTTTGATCGCGCCTATGCTGCGCGCCCACTCGATCGAAATTGCCAGGTCGTTGAACACGCAAAATCCTGAGCCTTCGTTCCGGTACGCGTGATGAGTTCCTCCAGCCAGCGTGCCTCCGAATCCGGTTGCAAGAGCGGCACGCGTTGCTCCAAGCGTCGAGCCCGCGCTCGCGAGCGTGCGTGTTACAAGCTCGGGTGACCACGGAAAACCGATGCGCCTGATTGCCTGGCGGTCGAGCGTTCCGTTTGTGAAATCATCCACGTAGTCACGGCCATGCACGCGCAAAACATCCTCGCGAGTGGCCAACTCAGCCGGCAATATTTGAAATCTGGCGTCCTTCTCCAAACTCTCCCGCAGCAGACGATACTTCGTCAGCGGAAACTTATGCGCCTCCGGCAGCGGAAATGGATGCTGGTCGCAGAAATACAGCGTCAGTAAATCTCTCTCGCTCCCACTATGATGAAAGTAAGTCAACTTCAAGGATATTCATGTCTCTTTCGCGCCGTTTTGTAATCAGCTCTCTCCTCTTGTCCTTCGTCACCGCGGCGCAAACACCCCCCACGCCGGGTTCTCTCCCAAAGCCCAATTTTTCCGGGCGTTGGCGCATGATGAAAGAGCGTAGCGACTTTCACGGCTTCCCCATGCCCAGCATCGTTGTGCGCAGAGTAGAGGATCGCCAAACCACGCTGAATGTCCACACAATCCAAACCAACGGCGAAAATACTGCCACAAACGACGCAACTTACTTCACCGATGGCTCAGTCACCAAGAACCTGATCAATGGCCGTGACGCAGAAAGCAAATGTTACTGGGACGGGTCCGTCTTAGTCATCCGCACTAGCATGAAGAACAGTAAGGGCCTCGATGAATTTATTACCGACCGCTGGGAGCTTTCCGATGACGGCCAGCACCTAACTATCTCAAGCCATGTCGAAACCGAAAAGGGCGGCGTTGACATGAAAATGGTTATGGTCAAAGAAAAGATTAAGGAGTAGCGTTAGCGTTTTGATTGCTGCGCACAGTCGCTCAAAAGCTCAGAGCACCTTCAGCGAACGGAGTGCCCTTTGCGCTGCCCAGAAGCCGCACATCCCATGCACTGCGCCCCCTGGCGGCGTTGATGAAGAACATAAGTAGACGCCCCGGATGGGTGTTCCGTATCTGCGCCAAGTAGGCCGGAAGGCAAACTGGCCCAAGCCCAGCGAGCCGCCGTTCACATCTCCACCGACCAGGTTCTCATCCCAGCTTTGCATCTCCGGCGCGCTTCGAGCGGACGTTGCCAACACGCATTCGCGGAAGCCTGGAGCAAACCTTTCCATCTGACTTTCAATCTGCGCCAGTGCCGAGCCGCTCCAGCCGTTCGGAACGTGGCAATATGCCCAAGCAGTGTGTTTGCCTTGGGGCGCGCGCGAGCGATCGAAGAGACTTGGCTGCACCACCAACACGAAAGGCTTCTCCGGGTGTCTACCATCCCAGGCGGCCGCTTCCGACCTTGCGATCTCCTCGAGCGTTCCTCCCACATGTACGGTGATTGCGCGCCTACACTCCTGCGCCTTCCAGGGAATCGGTTCCCGCAGCGCCCAATCCACCTTGTAAATCCCGGGACCGTACCGGTAATGCCTGAGCAGATTCTGAAAAGAAGGGCGCAATTTGTGTGCTGCCATGGCAAGGAACTGCCGCGGCGTCACATCGCACAAAGTCAAACGATGTTCACCAATGTCTTCGAGCTTTCGCACGGGAAAATTCGTTGTGATCTGCCCGCCGAGCGCTCGAAGGTGTTCTGCCAACGCGTCTGAGATCTTTTGTGAGCCGCCTTCCGGTATCGGCCAACCGACCGCGTGCGCAGCCCCTCCCAGCATCATTCCGAATGCCGCACTCAACAACGCACTGAGCTTCAAACAGGAATGCGCGCACGAACCTGCGCAGAGCGCTTTCGCCCGGTGACCGCGAAACAGCGTATCGAGCAGCAGCTTAGCTGGCTGACCCGCACGTAATCCGAACTTTGCGAGCAAAAGCGGATGTCTGGGAATCGTCAACGGGCGCAACACCTCGCCGATCAAGGTTTGCCAATGATCGACCAGCGGCTCGAACAGCTTCACATACGCCGGGCCGTCCGCGCCTAACTGTTCCGCGGTTGCTCGCACGTCGCGCTCGAGCGTAACCGCCGTTCCGTCATCTAAGGGATGAGCCAGTTGAGCCGGTGAGTAAATCCAGCGCAAACCATATCTCTGCAGTGGAAGCGACCGGAAGAACGGCGAGCTGAGCGCCATCGGGTAAACCGCCGATCCAAGATCATGAACGAATCCAGGTAGAGTGACTTCCCCGCAGCGGGCGCCGCCTCCAATAGTCGGAGCGGCTTCGAACACTTCGACATCCAATCCCGCCTGAGCCAAAACGATTGCTGCCGAGAGCCCATTCGGCCCGCTGCCAATCACTGCTGCCGAATGTTTCATCAATCCCGATTATCGCCTTTTCCCTGGCACCCTCACACATTCAGACCCACGGCTCTCATTAGCTCAATGGCATTGCTTCGTGTCACTACACCAGGCTTCAACTTGTAATCGAAATGCATTTGGCTGCCATCCATCTGATCTTCAAAGTGAACGTTGCTGATGGCCGCTTGCAGGTCCTGATCGATGCTTGCCAGAGCCAAATCATGTGTCGTAATTAGACCCACTGCGTTTGATTGCATCAGTTCACGAACGATCGCCCCAGCGCCGATCCGCCGGTCATGCGAGTTTGTGCCGCTCAGCAGCTCGTCGATGAGGAATAACACTGGGTTCGCACCCTTCGACAGATCAACAATCTGCCGGATACGGCTGATCTCCGCGTAAAATCTGGACCGGTGATCTTGCAGGGAGTCGTTAATTCGAATCGACGCTCCAACCTGCAAACAACTCAGCGAAAGCGATGCTGCTGCGACCGGAGCGCCGGCCCAGGCCAGCACCGTGTTCAATCCCACCGCGCGCAGCAGCGTGCTTTTGCCGGACATGTTTGAACCGCTCACGATCAACAATCGCTGCCGATCGTTCAGGGCCACATCGTTCGGAACACACTCCGAGCGTGGCAGCAGGGGATGCCGCAGATCGACCGATACAAACTTAGCCTTCGACGAGCCCAGCAGTTCCGCTCTGGACCAGTCCGGACGTTCAAAGCTCAAGGCGGCGAATGAGGAAAGCGCTTCGAACTCGGCAACTGCCTGCACCCACCGGCCAATTTGCTGCCCTGAAGTCCTGCGCCAGTTCTCGAATGAAATCGCGAGCTGCTCGTCCCACAGCACGACGGGTCGAAGTGCGCGAACGAAGATGTGATCGCTCGAATCCAGCCAATCCACTAACCTCCCCAGCTGCGAAATCCGCTTCGACGCGGGCTGCCCTGAAGCCTTGAGCGCCCCAGTGAGCTCCGTTAAACGTGCCGAAGCGAAGCTCTGTCGCTCCAGGTACGCAGTGATGGCCGCAAGTACATGCAAATCGCGCGCCGATGCCTCCACGTTTTCAAGCACCTGCCGCACTCTGTCCCGGAAAACTAATATCAACACAAAGTCGACGGCTAGCAACGCCAGCAGAGCCCATACCGGAACAAAATGCCCGAATACGCCTGCGATCGAGATCAGGCCCGCCACCGCCAGCACCAATGCAACGGGGCGCAGCCATGCCGGGAACGTCACGTTCGGCAGCTCCCCCCAAAGACCCGGCGACTTCATCTTTGCAGCGGGCTCTATGTCTCCCGCGAGCAGCGCAATCTCCTCACGCTGCGAGATGTTCGGTGCGAGTTCGCCGACGGCCTGCTGCCGAGCAGATACCTCAGCCGCCGAAGCAGGCGCAAGCAGCCATTGCGCCAGCATTTCTTGTCCGGGCTTTGTGCGAGTGATTGCAATCAGCTCGAACAAACTGCCTTTGCCGAACACATCGAGATCGTCCGCGTATACGTGCGAAGCCTCGCGATACTGCTCGCCGGATAAGCCGTGACCTGCCCACTTATCCTCAAGCCGAAGCAGCCCTTGTTCGTAATAGGAAGCTGCTCGACCAGCCTTCGCGCGCTTGCGAGTCACTCTCGCGTGCCAGATCACTAAACCGGCAAACAGCGCCAGCGGAATCAAGAGGCTGAATGCTGTAACCGTTTTATCCGCAAAGACAAACCACGCCAAGACCGCCGTCAAAATACCAATTACAAGCCTCCAATTGCCGATCTGCACGAAGCGCTTCTTCAGCAGGTTCTCTTCGGCGCGAAACCTGCCCATGCGTGCCGTGTATTCGGTCTTCGGATCCATGCAGTCACAGAATAGCCCGGGATTGTCCTCATAGCCCGGGATTGTCCTCGTCGCGGCGCATTATGCTCGAAGAGATGAAGCGCTCTGGCTTGGCTGACCTGCCTCTTCACGGCGGTAGAGTGCCCCGCTGGCTCTCCAAACGCATGGAGCGGCTGGGTGTCGCGATCACCGAAAGTGTTATCCATGCCTACGGACGGTCGGAGTTCTTGGCGCGCCTCAGTGATCCGTTCTGGTTCCAGGCGCTCGGTTGCGTGATGGGAATGGATTGGCACTCCTCCGGCATCACTACTTCCGTAATGGGCGCCCTCAAGCGTGGGCTCAATCCGCGAGCATCCGAGCTCGGGCTCTACATCTGCGGAGGTCGCGGCCGTCAATCGTGCCAAACCCCTGCCGAGCTCATCGTACGAGCCGAACAGCATAGTCTTGACGGCGCTGCTCTGGTGCGCGCTAGCCGCCTGACCGCCAAGATCGATAACAACGCGATCGGGGACGGTTTCCAAATCTATCTGCATAACTTCGTGCTTACCGCAGACGGTCAATGGTCAGTCATTCAGCAAGGTATGAACGAGCGAACCAAGATGGCCCGCCGCTATCACTGGCATTCGGCCTCTGTTCGCGATTTCGCATGCGAACCGCATACCGCGATTGTCGGTGAAAATGCCGGCATCGTTCTGAACCTTGTGGATCGCCGCGCTCGAGAAGCGCAAGATGCCCTTCTCGAAATCTCGCGGACCTCGCCCGAAGCAACTCTGCGCGAGCTTCGTCACCTCACCATGCCGGGTCACCACGATGTACGAGCCGACGACGTCGACCCGAAACGCCTTGGGGCCATTCTCGCAGTCAGCTACGATCGGCAGCTTCGAGACTTTGCCTCGTTTCTATTGCTCGAAAATCTCGGCCCTCGCACGCTTCAGTCTCTTGCGCTCATTGCCGAGGTCGTCCATGGCGCGCCCAGCCGCTTCTCGGATCCTGCTCGCTTTTCTTTCGCTCACGGGGGCAAGGATGGTCATCCCTTCCCTGTTCCGCTCAAAACCTACGATGAATCGCTTGCCGTCCTGCGCCGCTCTCTGAACGCATCTAAGCTAGGTCTCACCGATAAAGTCGACGGGTTTCGCAGGCTCGACGGTCTGGTGCGCCAGGTCGAGCAACAGGAACTTCTCGCCGATGTCCCACGAGTCATCGAACACGAGCGAGCTATTTCACCGTCTCTAGACGGGCAGACTGTTCACGGCAACGCAGCGCGGAAGCAAGGTCAACGGCAAATGCGTCTCTTCGACGCGCATCACTGAGCCTAGCCTTCCGGTACGCCCGCCTTGCGAAACACCTTGAGCGATGCATCCAATCCCATCTTGGCGGCCTCGAGCGGCGGCACGTTCTTCAACCTTCCGAACACCTCGACGCTCACCGCATCCCGGTAGCCGATCTGTTGCAAAGCCCGCAAAAACGCGGTCAGGTCGATGATGCCCTCCCCTGGAAGCAGCCGCTCGTTGTCCCGGATTTGCTCAGGAGGAAGGTTTGGCGCATCGCTGAAATGCACGTGAACAATTCTCTGCCGCCCGGCGTTGATAATGTCCTGCGTTGTTCCGCCCGCCAAGTGCCAATGCCATACATCAAGCAGCAGGCCCACGTTCGGTCCGCACTCCTTCGCGAGTTCGAGCATGTCATTCATCCGCCAGATGAACTCATACTTGAATTTCTTTCGAAACTCCAGCGGTCCTAGGAACTCCAAGCCAAGCCTCACGTTGTATTTCGCCAGCACCTCCGCGCATTGCGTGAACCGCTGCTTATACAGAGCGCGCAACTGTTCCTTAGGCGTGTCGCTCGACGACATAATGTACGTGACCATGCGGGGGCAGTGAATATCACTGGCAAACTCAGCCTGGTGGGAAAGCGCGGCCAGGCCCGCTTGAAAGGTCGCCTCGTCCTTGCGAAATTCGACCGGGAAATCGATTGCCGCCGGTAGCAGATTCAGCTCACTTAGTAACTGGTTCGTCGCTTTCGCTCCAGACGCCATTGCCGGCTTCAGCATGATGTCGGTACCGGGCCACCCGGTTTCCGATGCGATATGCGGAAACTCCGGCCAGCCGACCCGCCCGGAAAGCAAAACGCTGTTAAGAGCAAGGAACATGTTGTGTTCTGCTTTGCCGAATGCGGGGATCGTCGTAGCGGCCGCTATTAGCTTGCCAAAATTCCGTCGGGTCATTGAAGGTAGGTTCACGTCGATTTTGATCATATCCGAGCACATGGAGATCAAGGTTGCTCTTTTACACGGAGGCGACCCGAACGTGAGAAAATACAAGTAGGACGGTGCTATGCGAAAATCCTGCTCATCTACTTACTCTCGCCGTGAAGTTCTAGGCGCGGGAACGGCCGCTGCTCTGGCTTTACCTCGAATCGGTTCCGCCTATTCGGTACCGTCCGGATCGGCCCCGGCACGCAGCGTTGCCATCGTGCGCTGCCGCGATTACAACACGTTTAGGCCTCAGCTTTCTTCTGCCTTCCAGCAGATTGGCGGAATTGATCGCCTGGTCCGCGGCAAGACCGTTGCCATTAAGCTGAACCTGACCGGCAACCCCAAAAATTTTCCGCTCACCCCGAACCTGCCTTACCGAACCGACGGCAGCACCGTGGCCGACGTTGTCTATCTTTTCGCCAAGGCTGGTGCACGCCGGGTTCGGATTATCGAGAGCTTCTTTCCTGCTTCCCAAGACCCTTCTCTCTGGGCCCGCTATGGTCTTGATGTAAACGCAATCAACAATCTCGGGACCAAAGTCGATTGGGTGAACGTGCAGAACATCGGTCCCTACAAGGAGTACGTGCGCCTCAAGGTGCCATGGGGCGGCTACATGTACCCGGCCTATCACATCAATCGCGCATTCACTGAGTGCGACACCTACGTCTCGCTTTCTAAGCTGAAAAACCACTGGATCGCCGGCGTCACGATGTCCATGAAGAACAACTTTGGCGACACTCCTTGTTCGCTCTACGGCAGCGATTGCGGCCCGAGCGGCAACGAGCATCCCACCAAAGAGCGCGGCGACGTTCTTCACTCCGGAACCACGAAGGCTCCGTCTGGCGTCGATGCCGAACTTCATCCCGATTCCCCCCGCGATCCCGGCTATCGTGTGCCTCGCATCCTCGTCGACCAAGTTGGTATTCGTCCGGTCGATCTCGCCATTGTCGATGGTGTAGAGACGGTTCGCGGCGGTGAAGGTCCGTGGCTCAAAGGCTTGGAGAAAATGTCTCCTGGCGTGATCATTGCCGGTACCAACCCTGTCAACGTGGACGCGGTCGGCATGGCCGTTATGAGCTATGACGTGAACGCGGATCGCGGCAGCTCCTGCTTCATTCGCGGCGACAACTCTCTCAAACTCGCTGAGGCCGCCGGCATCGGCACCCGGGATCTCAGCCGCATCGAAGTAGTCGGCTTGCCCATCTCCAAAGCTCGCGTCGATTTCGGTCCCGGAGCCGTCGGAAAAACGCTGAAACAACTAAGAAGCTAAAGCCTCTTAAATCATCGCCACCTCGGGGCTGCTACTTGGCAGCCCCGTTTGCTTAAATGGCCCTTGCATATACTCAAGAGCATGTTCGGCGCGATTGAAGCGGGTGGGACCAAGTTTATCTGTGGGATCGGCAGCGGCCCGCAAGATCTTGAGATTGCCCAATTCCCGACTTCTTCCCCGGAGGTCACTCTCCGCAGCGTTATTGAGTATTTCAAGGCGTCAAGGCAGCCGTTGCAAGGCATCGGCATCGGCTCCTTTGGGCCCATTGACCTGCGACTCGATTCGTCTGATTACGGACGTATTACATCCACTCCTAAAACCGCCTGGGTGAACTTCGACCTTGTGGGCGCGGTGTCTCGCGCTCTCGATGTGCCGGTCAGTTTCGATACCGACGTTAACGCGGCTCTTCTTGGTGAAGCCAAATGGGGCGCAGCCCGAGGTCTTTCCGACGCTATTTACATAACGATCGGCACCGGCATCGGCGGCGGCGCTCTGGCAAATGGTCAGTTGATTCACGGCCTTGTACACACCGAGATGGGCCACCTTCGTCTCCCTCACGATTTAGTTCGCGATCCTTACCCCGGCGGCTGCCCCTATCATGGCGATTGCTTCGAGGGGCTTGCTTCCGGTCCAGCCATTCAGGCCCGCTGGGGCGCTCTCGCCATGACTTTGCCTCCCGAGCATCCGGCGTGGGCGCTCGAAGCACAATACATCGGGTACGCATTGAATAACCTTGTCGTCAGTCTTTCTCCCCAACGCATCCTGCTCGGAGGCGGGGTCATGCAACAACCGCAAATTTTCCCGCTCATTCGTCAGCAGTTCGCATATGTTTTGAACGGGTACATCCAACATCCACAACTGGAGCCCGCGGCCCTGGACAAATTTATTCAACCTCCCCAATTAGGCGGTCGCGCCGGAATTCTCGGTTCGCTCGCGCTGGGGCAGAACGCCTCCCAGGCCCAGCACCCTGCTTCGACTTTGACCGGCGGCCGCGCATGAGAGTCACTGGCGCGCTCATCAAGAGCACGGTTGTCGCAGCTCTAGGAGGATTGCTGTTCGGCTTCGATACAGCGGTCATCGCCGGAACCACAGCGGGTCTTACTGCTGCTTTCTCCTTGACTCCGTCCAGCCTCGGCTTGACGGTCGCGATCGCGCTCATCGGAACTGTTATCGGTTCTCTCACCGCGAGTATTCCCGGCGATCGATATGGACGCCGCGACAGTCTTCGTGGTTTGGCGGTTCTTTACCTCCTCTCCGCTCTTGGCTGTGCCTTCGCCTGGGACTGGTACTCGCTCGTCTTCTTCCGTTTCATTGGCGGCCTGGCCATCGGCGGCTCCTCTGTGCTCGGCCCCATGTATATCGCGGAGATTTCTCCAGCCAGTATGCGAGGCCGCTTAGTAGGCTTCTTCCAATTCAACGTCGTCGCCGGGATTCTTGTCGCGTACCTCTCCAATTACCTGATCGGCTTGGCTCACTTCGGCGCAGTCGAATGGCGCTGGATGCTCGGCGTCTCAGGCATCCCAGCTCTGTTCTTCTTCGCAATGCTCTTCACCATTCCGCGCAGCCCACGTTGGCTCGCCAGCCGCGGCCGTACCGCCGAAGCGCACTCAGTTCTTGTCGACATTGGCGAGGAAAATGCCGATCGCGAGTTTGAGGATATCGTTCGCTCGATCACCGCCGACCGCAGCACCGGGCACGAACGTCTTTTCCAATCCAAATACCGGCTGCCGATCTTTCTCGCGATTTCAGTTGCGATGTTCAACCAGCTCTCAGGCATCAACGCGATCCTTTATTACTTGAACGATATCTTCGCCCGTGCCGGCTTCAGCAAGGTATCTAGCGATCTGCAAGCTGTCCTTATTGGCTTTACTAACTTAGCCGCGACCATGGCGGCCATGTCCATCATCGACAAAGTCGGCCGCAAAACACTGTTGCTCATCGGCTCGGTCGGCTGCACGCTTTGCCTCGGCGGCGTCGCTGCGGTATTTTTAACCTCCAGTCATGAAAACCTGCTGGTTTGGCTTCTGGTCGGCTTCATCGCCTTTTTCTCTTTTTCCCAAGGCGCGGTTATATGGGTGTTCCTGAGCGAAGTTTTCCCCACCAGCGTGCGCGCCAAAGGCCAGAGCCTCGGCAGTTTCACCCACTGGTTCATGAACGCATTGCTTTCTTGGACCTTCCCGGTAGTCGCCAGCTACTCTCGCGGCGCTCCCTTCGTGCTGTTCTCCGCGATGATGGCGATTCAGTTCTTTGTCGTGCTCTTCATGTATCCCGAGACAAAGGGCATCGCTCTTGAAGATATGCAGAAGAGTCTCGAGACGGCCTGATCCATTCCGCGCCCTAAGTTACGCTCTCTATTTCGACGTAACGCCGGGCGGCGGCGGCAGATTGCGGTTTTTCATCCACTCAATGCTGATACTTCGGGTCTTCTTGCTCTTCGGCAGGTCGCGCAGGTCGGGCATGAAGATCTGAAGCCCAGCTTCCGGCGTCATTCTTGTGTACCCGTTCACAAGCTGCGCCTGGTAGTTTGCCAGATCCAGGTTGAACCACATATCTTTCGAGATATCGATCATGATCAGGTCAACATGATGCATGGTCAGCTTTCCGAAATCGATCGTGCCGCCGCTCAACCGTAAGAAGTTACGCCACTGCTCCACTCGCTCCACCTCATGGGCAGCGTCACCGTAAACCTCTTCTAAATCCGGATTGGCAACTCGCACCGCTGTCAGTTTTCCTCGAATGTGTGGCGGAGGAAGAAGAGTTTGCGTGTCAAACACGACATCGTTGCCGTTCACGCTGACGCCCTGTAGATCCTTGGCTTTGAAGAGGTCGGAAAGTTGCACGTGAAAAGTGCCCAGCAAACCTTTGAACGGGATCTTCAGCAAGTTGATCTTCGTTATACGTAGCCGAATATTATTGTTCGAAAGAGCCGAGAGTGTTCCGCTAAGCGCAATCGGTATCGAGACAAAAAACTTGTGCAGCGTACCCGTGATTTTGAACTGATCCCCATCTCCGGAAAGTGTGATGTTTCTGAGCGGAGACCCAGCCGGCAGCGCGCTGTTTAAAAAGTGACCAATGTCGCCAATGTTTGCGCGGAGAACGCCAGCCTTGATATCGAGGTAAAACGAGTCCGGATCGTCAAACGACGGGTTCTCGTTCTTGTTTGCGGGCGTCATCTGACCGCGCAGCCACCGGACGTATACACGAAAATCTGGCCCCTTTTTAAGTAAAAGATCGTGCGCGTAGACTTTCGTCGGTTCGCCATTGCTTCCGGCGCTCGAGACCTGGCCCGTTACCTTCGCGCCTGTTGCTGCAGGCACTGAGGAGGGAGCGATCAGCCCCTTCTGCTCATGCAACAACCGGTAACCGCACCAGACCAGCGCCGCCGTCAAGACCAAGATAGAAATCCAGTATGGATAATGCTGTCGCATGTGGAACTACTATGTTAGGCAACACTGCCGTTAGCTAACCAAAGCCCGGTTTTGCCTGTCAGTGTTTCCAATCAAGCACTCTCAGCAGCCGTGTCCACGTTTCCCCACGGCCATTCGCTCAGGCTTCGCGCCCGCACCAGGTACGCAACAATTCCCAACCCGAGCAGGATGAGCCCAGCAACTACGTACTTTAACTCGCTTGTCGCTAGAATGTACATCCATCCGAGCAGCGCCACAATGACCGGCAGCGGGTACAGCGGCATCGAGAAAGGTCTCACAATGTCCCGCCTTCGCTTACGAATCAAAACGACTGCAATGCACTGTGCGGCAAACTGGGTCAGAATCTGAACGACAATGAGCTCTTTAATGAGCTGCTCAAGTGTCAGCAGGCAAGCGACGGCCGACGCAACGCCCATAAATAGCACCGAAAACACCGGAAAGTGTTTCGTCTTGTGAACCCGCGCAAAGACCGAGAAGAACCGTCCCTCAGATGCCGCCGCATACGGCACGCGTGTGTACCCAAGCAGCACGCAGAAAACCGAGGCGAACGCGACCCACAGCACAAGTCCTGTCATCCAAGCTGCCGCTCGTGAGCCATAAAGACGATTCATGAAGTCCGATACGATGGCTCCCGATTGCGCAGCCTCTTTCCAGGGAATCACTCCGATGATCGATAAGCTCATGGCCATATACAACACGGCGAGCACCACGATCGACCACAAGATCGCTCTTGGGATGGTCTTGCCCGGCTGCTTGATTTCTCCGCCGATCAGACAGACTGTGAAGTATCCGCTGTAGTCATACATGCTGATCAACGTGGCAGCGCCGAGTCCCACGAAGAACGTACGCGAGAGATGAAACGCGTGCGGCGGGAAGTCAAACGCTGTTCGCGCGTGAAAATGGGTTGCGCCTGCCCAAATGATGATGCCTATCGTCAGCATCAAGCCAATCCAGAAAATCGTTGAAATCTTCCCGATGGACCGGATATCGCGATACAGGATCCAGGTGGATGCCGCGCAGACCGCTACTGCCAGTACAATCTGGCGGGATCCAGTCAGGGCAGGGAAGAGGTATTGAGCGTACTGTGCAAATCCAACCGATCCTGAAGCCGCCGTCAATGGCGAAGCCAGCATCACTTGCCATAGAAACAAAAATCCCATCAGCCGCCCGAGCGACTGCGGACCGAAACCTTGCTGCAGATACCCGTACGATCCACCCGTGCCGGGCATCGCCGCGCCCAGTTCCGCCCATACCAGTCCGTCGCAAATGGCAAGCACCGCGCCCAGCACCCAACCTACTAGGGCCTGAGGACCATGCATCGCGGACAAGATCAGCGGTATCGTGAGGAACGGCCCTACTCCCACCATCTGCAGCATGTTGGCTGCGATCGCGGGGAAGAGCGTCATGCCTCGCTCGAGGCCGGTGCCGGATTTAGGGTGAACTTCGCTCGCGCCCGTTGGTGGTCGCAACTATTCGCTCGGCATACCCGGTTTTAGAGGTCGAATCTCTACCTCTTTGAAAAACACCACGTCGTCTTTGCCATGATTCTGCAACCCAAACCAGCCCTTGTTCGGCCGCCGTCCACGATCTGGTTCATAGCTCAACTTCTTCGGAGGCGTAGGCTCGCCCTCCGTGTAGTCGGTCACCTTCTTACCGTTCACCACCACGATCGTGCGTGGACCATCGAGCGTGATATCCATTGTGTTCCACTCAGGCCCCGATTTGCCCGGCTTCGCCAATGGTTTTGTCAACGAGTAAAGAGTTCCTGTAATGTGATACTCATCCTCGCCGCTGGTCTCGGGATGATTATCGATCTGCACCTCGTAGCCCTTATTTACGGGCATCCAGGGTTCTGTCGGCGCAGTCGGGATTCTAATAAAAACGCCGGAATTATCGTTGGTATCGCGCATTCGATACACAACCCGGATCTCGCAATCCCCAACCGGGCCGCCCTCCCAATACAGCAGCCCCATGCCGCCGTGCGTGTGAATTAAGCCATCCGGCTCAACTGTCATTCCTCCAGCGCCTACGTGCTTCCAGCCCTTAAGATCTTTCCCATCGAATAACTGCTTCCATCCGCCCGTCGTCTGTGGAGCAGCGCCAAGGGCAGACGCGAGGAGTAAACACGCTGGAAGATACTTACGCATATGGCAACAGTATCGCAAGCAGGCACGCGCCCGACCCGCTCGCTAGAACGTAAACCTCAGTTGCATTTCGAGACGTCTCTGATTGCTCGCGGTCGACTCCGCTCCGAAGCCACCCGTGATTCCAGTCGACTCTAAGAAATAAGGCGAAGTCAGCGCGCCGTTTGGCGTATTCAAATTCGCATGATTGAGAATGTTGCGCGCGTTCACGCCGATCATGACGTTATAACGATGTTCAGTGCCTTCAAAGCCCCGGCCGCCATAACCGCGTCCCCCGCCGCCCGCTCGTGCGCCACCCGATGGACCTGAAAACTTTGTTGTGCCGAATCCCCACGTCTTGCTCACGCGCAGATTCAGCCCAACGAAGCTTGGACCTGTTGCAGCATTTCTCACAATCATGTTGCTGGTGCCCGGCGCGGCTACTACCGGGTCTGGATTCAGATACCCGAACGGCGATGGATACGCAGTCGGTGTATCCACGACTTGAGGCCTCGCGGTAGGCGTTACCGAACCTTGGTCGAACAAATCGGTGCCGGTCGTAATGTTATACGGGATACCCGTCCGCGCAATCAGAAAAGGTGAGATGCGAATTCCATGAGGAACACTAATTGAACCTCCTACAAACAGACTCTGCTCGATGTTCAGCGACGATCGGCCCCAATCTGCGGCAAAGTTGTACGGATTTGCCGGCAGCGTTCCTAATCCATCGGTATCGCTGTGCGCGTTGTTGTACGAATAGCGGCTGAAAAGTCTTAACCATTTTCCGGCCTGGCTGTTCACGCCCACAATTACCTGATTCTGCTTGAAGATTCCATCGGATTCGAAGTTGTAGATATCGCCAACGTTCCCGTACGGCCGCAATCCCACGTAATCGGCGGTCTTCGATCCTGGCGGCTGCTGACCGACAATTGGCACAGGCGCGTTAATATCCACCGTTCTCAGCTCATGTGTCCCACGCGAATTGACATAGTTCACATTGAGCGTTGTGTGCGAAAACAGCTGCCGTTCCAGCGAAATGGCCGTCTGCATAAGCCGCGGCGCTTTTAAGTTGCTGTCGATCTGGTACAGTTGAGCCGCATTCGCTGTGCTCGCGGCTGCAATCACGTCAGGCAATGGAATTGCCGTATTGAAACTCGCGTTGTAGATCGTCGGGTTGTTGATTGTATAGGCGGTTTGGCTTCCTGCTTCCTGGTTATAGCGGTAAGCCGTTTCCACGCTCGTAATGGCAAACCGGTCATAGAAGTAACCCCAGCCCCCACGGATCACCGTCTTGGCTCTGCTGTGCGGTCCGCGCTGATCCGGTGACCAGGCAAACGCAAAACGCGGGGCCCAGTCATTTTTATCGTTGATGTTTGTCTGTGATTCCCAACGCAACCCGAAGCTCAACGTCAGGTTTGGACGCACCTTCCAGTCGTCTTGCACAAACGGCCCGAAGTCCAGCTGATAAAAACTCAGATACGGATTCCCCACATTCACCCGATACTTCGATGGACCGTACCCTAGGGCCGATACCTGCTGGCTTGTCAAGCCGCTGTCGAGTAATCGCTCCGTTGTTAAATACTGATCGATTGAAAGCAGTTGCTGGCTTTGTCCGGTTGGCGTGAGGCTTGCACTCAATACCGGGAACGAGCCCCCCAGAAATGAGTAGATTCCGTTGAAAGATTTTGGACTGGAATCGGCAAGATTATCTGCCCGGATGCGGATCCCCGCCTTCGTGGTATGCGCGCCCCAAGTGATCGACGTGTAGTTCTGTAACTCGTAGCTATTCTGAACATCGTAAGTATTTCCATATCCAGGTGCGCTGTAGCCGGAACCGCCCGCCGTGAATGCCTGCCCCACTGCTAATTGGGGGGCCACACTTTGGCTCGCTTCTGTTGTGTTCTCACGGTCGTACTGAAAGTGAGTCTCGTTGATCGCCTTCGCATTCAGCACCATCGTGTCGACTGCCTGGAACGTCTGCTCTACAGCCGAGGAGTTGTACCCACTGCTCGGGTAATCCAGAGTCGAGCCGTTGGCGGACGTCACAGTCAAGTTCGGCACGTTGAATGCTCCGATTCCCGTCACGATGTGCTGGTTATCCAGCCACCCATAACGAAAACTCAGCGTGTTATTAGCGTTCAACTGATAATCGATTCGCGGGCTTACAGTCGTACGCCGCTGCGGCGTCGGAAAATAGTTCTGATACGACGAATATCCAAGCAGTCCGTTGTTCGGCAAACTGGCCGTGATGATTCCGTTATCGTCTATGTTGCGCCGCTCCACATCCAGAAAAAAACTCGCTTTCGCCGAAATCGGTCCGCTTACGTTACCGCCAAACAGCTGGGTGCGAAACGGTGGATTCACCGAAAGAAAAGGGTTGCGCGAGTTCCAGACATCGTCGCTAATGTTGTAGTAAGCCTGCCCGTGGAACTTGTCCGAGCCCGGCTTTGTAAATATTTGAATTCGCCCGTAGCCAAGTTTTTCGAACTCTGCTGAGAACGGGTTCGAGTTGATTCTGATCTCTCGAATGGACGCCTTCGGCGGCAGCCGCCCTCCTGTAAATCCGTCGATAAAAACTTGATTGCCTCCTGGCCCCGCCGATGGTCCGGCCAGTGCAGTCAAGTCCGCCTGCATGTCGTCCGGATCATCTGGCAGTGCGTCCAAATCCTCTTTCTTGAGGACCAGCGCGCTCGCATTGTTCGATGCTTCCGTACTTACCACATTCGCGGTCGATGTGTCAGTGACAGTTACTTCCTGTTTCTGCGTCTGAACCGCCATCGTGATGTTCGCCGTTGTGGTCTGGCTCGAGCTGAGGCTGATGGCAAGCGGCGTTTGCTGCTGTAATCCCGCGAACGTTGCTGAAACGCTGTAAGTGCCCGGCGCGATGCCATGAAACACATAATTTCCATCGCGACCCGAACTTACAGTTCTAGTAGCGTTGTTTGCATCGGTCAATGTAACCTTGGCGCCGGGAATCACCGCGCCCGAGGCGTCCTTGACCGTTCCCCGCACACTCGCGTCGCCTGCTGAAATCGTGCTCTGTCCCGCTCCTTGCGGGTTCGGGCCGGCTGCGACAGCAAGTTGAGGCGAAGAAGCAACAGCCCTCTGCTGCGCCTGCGCGAGCGTATTCCCGGCTAACACGAGCGCGCATAAAGCAGTTATACACACGCCTATTGACCTATGAATCATGTCTCTCCAAGATAACTAGATGTCGGTAGTAACTCTACTGCGGGATATTCATCTCGCCCAAGCCCCAATCGCCGCCGGCCGATCCGCCGCCGCCGCTGCGTCCTCGTGCCGGCGAAGCTTGTAAGATCGGTTCCACACCGGCGATGACGTTGTTTGCTATTAACTTCACCGTGTCCCCGTCAGAATGTGCCTGAACCCCTGAAACAACCACTGCATCGCCTTGCTTTAAGTCGGACAGCGCAATCTTCGGTAAATGCTCAATCATGCCCGAGATATCGCCCCTTCTCATGCCGCCACTTCCCGGTCCCATTCCCCGCCTGCCGGTACCGGCGTTTGTTTCGTGTCTTGGCTCATTTTCCGTTATATTCCCGGAGCTGGGCGGCGGCGCGGCCGCCGATTGTCCTCCTGCCCGCCTCGCCAGCCGCATTGCCAACTCTGGGGGGAGCCGATGAATCTCCGACTCAGCGCTCAGAGCAACCGTCACCGGCTTCTTAGTCGCCAGATCCCGGATCACAAACTCGCGTCCATCCGGCGAGATCGATTCAATGGCGCCGTTCAACACTCGGAATGCCCCTGAGTACAGCTTGCGCGCGGTGATCGAATTCCCATCCGCGCTCGCCTCTCCAATAACACGCACATGATCGCCCGTTTGAAGTTGATCGAATTGCGACTTTACCGGTGACCCCGGGGTCTCGGGCGAGTAGCGCGTAAAGTCAGTCTGCGGCGAGGTTTGAATCACCACCGGCTTCGGTCCAGACGCACTTCGTTCGCTCGCTGTTACCGTGCCCTTCGCCGCGTCCAGGCCCGTAATCACGCCTGCTGTGCTGTTTCGCCACT
This sequence comes from Bryobacteraceae bacterium, assembly GCA_965219105.1. Taxonomy (GTDB): domain Bacteria; phylum Acidobacteriota; class Terriglobia; order Bryobacterales; family Bryobacteraceae; genus Bog-105. Next base: position 150,464 of record OZ244728.1, read on the forward strand.
CCGCTGCCTGAGCTGCATGCGCCGCCTCCAGGTCGCGACCCGACATCAGCACTACACTTCTCGCCGCTATCTTTGAAGGGTCATCGGAGCTTTTCGAACCGCGCACATCCACCCGGTCGCCCACCGCCAGCTGATCAGCTGTGAATCGCGACGCACTCTTAAGATCTTTCGCCCCCGGCGGCACCTTCAGCAGCGTCCGCGCCTCGCTCAGCAGCACAGTCTGTTCTGTGCCGGTTTTATCCTCTTTCACTACTGCTGTATGCGCCGCGCCGTCGATTGAGGTAATCGTTCCCAGTACATGTTCGGCCGGCTTTGTAGAAGGTGAACTGGTTGTCTGCGCTCCGCTCTGCAAAACGAGCGTTCCAACGGCAAACACCACGCGCCATAACTTCGTCATTGAATCGGTTTTCCATAAGCCGCTCCAGGCAGCTCATTGACGGAGGCGATTGCTACCGGAAGAAAGTTACTGGACGGGCGGATCTTGCGAGGAAAAGGCACCTCAAAGAAGAAAGCCGCCGACCCTTATTAAAGGCTGGCGGCCGCGATAACGAACAAACTCTAACCTAGGCTGCGTAGACGAGCATATCTTCCGGCATCTCTTCGCCCTGCGCCTGAAGCTTGTCTGCCTGCTCCTGGCACTGAATACAGTAAGGAGTCCACGGCACTGCCGCTACCCGCTTCGGGCTGATCTCTTCCTCGCAATGTTGACAGATGCCGAACGACCCCTCCTCGATCCGGCGCAGCGCGGACCGAACCTGACGAAGTAAATTGGACTCGCGGTCCAGATTGCGAATCGCCAGTTCTCGCTCGGACGCATGCTGCACTTCGTCCAATGCATCCGCGCTCTTTTCGATCGCGATCGCATCACGGTTCCGCACAATCCGCTCTAGCTCGTCCTGCTTGGTTAACAGGATCTTCTTGAAATGGTCCATCTCATTCTTCGTCATCGCTCGTTCTCCTTGATACTGACCGGTCGCTCACCGCAAAAGTTGACTCGAAGCCGCCTAGCCTTCCCGTTTAGACGTAACACTTCCTCAAAAGGTTCACCACCACATCACGGGAACCATCGCATATCAGCAGAGGATTACCAGTACTTCCTGAACAGGGTGTGAGAGAAAATAGCACCGTTGCCGGGCCCGCTCGCGGGAGTCTCTGATAGCGGCTCCTGCGCCCGGTATCTCTAGTCCGATAAGCTGGCGCTTTTCGGGTTCTCAGATCATAGCATGTCCACCGTGCGGTCGCTCTCCAGCCCTCTCCTACGTCTTAACGCTACCCTGCAGCTCGTGAGCCGCTGTGTGTAGGTAGTGTCGGACGCCGGTAAATCTCAGGCCAAAGCAGTGAAAAGCTCAACCAGAAAAGCGAGTGGCGGACTAATTGACCCGCAGCCGGTGCTTTTCCTTCAGAACCAGCTCATCGAAGATCGCCAGAACTTTCTTCCGGTAGGTGTACATCTCGCGGAGTGAATGCCGGAATGGCTCCTCGTATCTCCGCGGGTGAAGCCATTTGTTCAAGAGCGGACGCGGTACATCGATGTCCCGGCGCAGATCCTCCGCTGAATGCCCGCGCAGAAACAAACCGTAAAACATTGCTGCTTCCCGCTGCGGAGCAAGTGGATCGAAATCTTCACGCAAAATCATCCCGCTGTCCTACTAAATCCGTATCGTACACCAAAAATCGGACTTATTGGCCTCCAAGTCATCAGTCTAACAACGCTGTCAAGTTTCTCCACCTTTCATTTTTATGGTGATTTTGCTCCTGCCGCCCGTCTCCAAATCCAGGCCGCCGGACCCGCAAAAGTCTACTCTGCCTTGGTCTCTCTCGCAATCTCGACCGATTTGAGGTACGATTTGTGCAAAACCGATTGTGGCCGCCGGAACCCAACCGCCGCTCTCCATTGGCTGCCCTTCGCCAGCCGGGCTGATCCCACGCGCCTACGCAGTTCTGGGGAATTCGAATGCCCTCTGAATCCGGCAGCCTGAGCGAGTTTTCCGTTGCCGACCCCCAGCTCAACGGCAACGTTATCGGTAACGAACTGCTGCGCAACATGGAATTGGGGCGCTTCGAGATGTCCTATGCGGTGCTGCTTCCCTGCGTTTTTACCGTCTTTCTCAACCCGGCCGACTACACGAAACTGCAGGGCGTTTTCCCGCTCATCGCCGACGACGCCCGCAAAGCGCTTCGTACCAGAGTCGCCGAACTGAACCGCTCGCCTTCCGGGCTCGGCCTTCGCAAGAAAAATTACACGGCAAAGGAACACAAGATCGCCTGTTCGGATTGGTCCATCGAGTTTTTCCAAGATAACGAGGTCGCGCGCGGTGACCTTGAGATTCACTCTGAACTCAGCGAATTAGTCTCTCCCGGTTTCCGCGGCGCCAAGACCACCCTGCTCGGGCGTGACCCCTCCGTCACGCAGCGCATCGGTGACCGGTCTCCTGGTGCTCGGTCCGAACCTGTTCACGCCGTGATCCACTTCCAGGACGATTCCGGTCCGCAAACCTTCCTCATGACCGCCAATCAGGTCACTGTAGGTCGCGGCGGCGAGTCCGAACCGGTCGATCTCAGGCTCAAAGGCAGCGGCGAAATCTCCCGCGAACACCTTGTCATTCGACGGAATCCGGCAACTGGTGCGTTCACCATCACCGACGCCAGCACCAACGGCACCTGGGTCAATGGCAAGAGGCTTCGTAAAGGAAACGAAAGCATCCTGCCGCCCGGCGCTCAAATTTTGCTCGGCGAAACTCTTACTCTCGCCTTTGAGGTGCATGCATGAGCTTTCTCTATTACGCTCACGTGCCCTTCATCGCCGTCTTCCTGCTGTTCATTCTGGGCTTCGCCTGGAAAGCGTGGCGCGATGACCGCTAGTTCTGTCGCTCCCTCGCTCGTGTATGCCGGAGGCGCAACTGACGCCGGCCGTCTGCGGTTTGAGAATGAAGATCGCCTGTATACAAACGTGGAAATGGGCGTCTTCCTGGTCGTGGATGGCGTGGGCGGCCACCCTGCCGGCGAGCTGGCTGCGGAGACCGCGCTCGATGCCATCTGTGCCGGCCTGAACGAACTGCGAACTCAACCCGAGTCCGACATCCGTCGCGTCATCACGGATGCAAATAACCGAATCTTTGCCCTTGCCGCTCAACACGAGGAGTGGCTCGGCATGGCCTGTGTCCTCACCGTCGCTCTTCTCGTGGATGGGCAGCTCACCTGGGGCCACGTTGGCGATTCACGGCTCTATCTTTATTCCGGCTCTCGCCTCCGCAAGCTTACTTCCGATCACTCTCCTGTCGGCTTGCACGAGGATTCTGGCCTGCTCAGCGAGGTCGAGGCGATGCATCATCCCGACCGTAACCTTATTTTGCGCGACGTCGGTTCTCAGCTGCGTGTGCCCGATCAACCCGGCTTTATCGAAACCTCTAGCGTGGCTTTCTCGCCTGAAGACGCTTTTCTCCTCTGCACCGATGGTCTCAGCGACGCTCTCACGACCGCCGAAATGACGGCTCTCATTCGCGAATCAGCTGCTGACCATCCCCAAGCAACTGCCGACGCGCTCGTCCGCGCCGCAAACGATCGCAGCGGCGCTGATAATGTCACGGCGTTATTCGTGATGGGTTCGAATTTTCAAATCGAGCGGCCAACTCATTCCGAATCCCGTCACGCCGTCACGCGGGTACGCCTCAGAAAACCATCGCTCTTCGCGCGCCGGAACCTCTTTTTCCTACTTGCCGGCATCCTATGGGGAATGGCGCTCGTGTTCGTTTGGCATTACGGCTCGCCCTTGCTTGGCCATCTCGCGACCATCGGAAAGGAGTGGATGCGCCGGTGATCCTCCAACGCGAAAACTCCCTCGTGCTTGGAGAAAGCTTCGGCAAATATCAAGTGCTCCGCAAGCTTGGCGGCGGCATGGCCGATGTGTATCTCGCCTATCACCCGGATTTCAACCGTCAGGTCGTTCTGAAAATAATCGAGCGCTCTCAAAGCGAGTCGGCTAGCCTCGCCATCGAAGCTGAGAAGCGCGGCGCGGAGCTTCAATCCAAACTTCACTCCCGCGACAGGCGCATCCTCGAGATCTATGAGACCGGTGAACTCAATGGCTGCTTCTTTCTCTCGATGCAGTACTTCCCGGGCCGCAATCTCGCGGAGATTCTTTCGGTCGAGCAGAAGATCGATCCGCACCGCGCCGCCCGCCTCGCTGCAGCAGTGTGTAGTCAACTTCGCACTCTCCACGGCTTCCTCTCTTCTCCAGAACAAAAAACTTCAGTCGTGCACGGCGACATCAAGCCGTCCAACATACAAATCGGCGCTCACGACGAACTCCGCCTTCTGGACTTCGGCATCGCCAAACTCATCCGCGCCGGGCACAACCTCACTCATCACCAACTTGGCAGCCCCGGTTACTGCTCGCCCGAACGCTTGCGCAATTATCACGTCGACGTGCATTCCGATCTTTGGGCTCTCGCCGTAACCTTCTACGAGATGGTGACCGGCGTCCCGCCCTTCCGGGCTGCTGACACCCGGCAGCTCGAACGTCTGATTCAATCGCGCAATTTGCCGCTCATTCTTCCTGAGGCCTGTCCGCCTGTTCTCAAGTCCATCCTGTCGAAAGGTCTAGCCGCCGATCCAGACAAACGATACCGCTCGGCTGCCGAACTTGAGGCCGATCTCGAGCACTTCATCGCTGGTCGGCCGGTTGAATCCGCCAGCGCTCCTCGCGCATCCGGCTCCGGTGAAACGACTGTCCTGCGAACGCACCAGCCGAAACCATCGTCTGCTTCTAAACTTGCTCGCGAAACGTCGCCGAAGCCTCCCCAACTTAAGTCTTCGCAGCACGATCGTGCAAACTTGACCATCGCCCTTCTCGCCGGTCTCCTTGCCGGCGTCTTATTGCTCATCCCAGCCACGTTTTACTTGCAAGCCCGCCGCGCCGCCTCCGCCTTGAGCGCACCCAAAGATTACGTCCAGTCCGATGCCTCAGCTCTCGCCGCCGATTGGAAGCTCTTCAAAACTTATGACGATCCGCACACTCCTGCTCATCGTTTCTTCGACCGCACTTCGGTCGCGCGCGCCTTTTCGAATAATCTCCTAAGCTCCGCGGGAAATCTGATCGTTCGCACTCGCAGCGCCTCCACAGATAGCCTCGACCGCGGTGCCTGGCTGCGGGCCAAGCGCTGCTTACTCGACGCGCTGACGCTTCGTCCGGAAGATAGAACTAGCACCGGTGAACTTCACCTTGCGAGTGGCTACCTCGCTCTCGCCGAGTCAACGGCGCCCGCTTCTCTGCTCGCCAGCTTCCACGAGTTTTCCCGCGCTGCCGCTTTCTTGCCGCGCTCGCCCGATCCCCGCCTCGGTCTCGCCCGTCTTTATTTTTCTGAATGGCACAATCTTGGTGCGGGCCTTGCTCAGCTACATCAAGCGCAGCAATTCGGCTATCAGCTCGGCCCTCGTGAAATGAAAGAAGAAGCCGACTGCTATCTCTTCCGCGCCGAACGTAATCTCCACAATGCGGCCCAGTTTTCTGATTCCTCCGCCACGCAGCCGGTTAACCTCAAGCGTCTCGCGCACGCTGACCTCGAACGCGCTCGCGCCATTTACGAACCAATCGCAGGATTTGATGGCGTGGATGCGGCGCTCGAAAAGGTTGGAGCGGACCTGAATCAGGAGGGCCCCTGGAGCGAGCTTCAGGCTGGCCTATCTTCTGCTGCGAATCGCTTTGCCGCTCTCCTGAAATCGCACTTCCAAAAGAAATCGAGCTGGTCTCACCGGCACTAGCGGCATGGCAGTTACACGTCGCCTTGAAGCGGATCTCGCCCAGCGCCTCGCTGTTGGCTCATCGGCTTCCCCTCAAACCCGCCGCAGTGAGGCCGTTTGGCTTGCCGGTGCTTCGCTCTTAGTCTCTCTTGGTTTGCTGCTGGTCCTCTTGGCCAAATCGAGTGGTCTGGCCGGTGTCGAAGATCGGCTGCGCGCCGGTCAGTTGATCGACCTTAACACAAGCCCGTCTGCGGAAACACTTTCGGTGGCCCTCACTGCCGTGCTTCCCGTTCCCGGCTCTCGCGACGCGGCAGCGGCGCGCCTGCACGAATACATCACCAGTCACTCACCGCTCGTTAACGTTGGCGCACTCAACCGGTTGCGCGCCTCCTCTGCCAATGCTCCCCTGCTTCCGCTTGCGAAACTGAAACCGGTTTTCATCGTCCGCACACCCGCCCAATTCCGTCAAACGTTCTTTCTCTGGTGCGCGCTTTACCTCACCGCATTCTGGATAGTTCACTGTTCGTGGCGTCTTCGGCGTTTCCGTGGTGATGCCTACTTCCTGCCCGCCATTCATCTCCTTACGGGAATTGCGCTCATCGCCATGGTGAGCCTGCGTGACCCGTTGCGTGACACTCTCGAGTTTCGTAAATTCATCATCGGGATCATCGCCGGTTGCTTCGTTCTGCTGTTGCCTCTGCTCAAAGTCTTTCAACCGCGCCACTTCGCCGCTCTGGTTTACACACCGCTCTTCGCCGCGCTCGCTCTCTTCGCCGGACTGCTTGCATTTGGCTCCGGTCCGACCGGCAGTGACGCTCGCGTCAACCTCGGGCCTTTTCAGCCTGTCGAACTCATCAAGATCCTTGTTGTCTTCTTCCTTGCCGCTTACTTTGCCAAGAACTGGGAGTGGCTCCGCGAAGTCCATCAGAAGGCCTTAGTCCCCAGTTGGCTCCGCTGGCTCGAACTTCCTCGATTCAGCCACGCTCTTCCCGTCATGATCGCGGTCGCCACCGCACTCGCCGTATTCTTCGTGCTCAAAGACATGGGCCCAGCCCTGGTAATCGGCATCCTGTTTCTTGTCATGTTTGCCGTCGCTCGCCGCAAGACCGCTCTGGTGACTATCGGCCTGCTGCTGCTCGTCGCCGGCGTAGCCATCGGCTCTCATTACGGAACGCCCCACACCGTCGCTGACCGCGTCTCGATGTGGCTGTCGCCCTGGAACAACGATGTTCGCGGCGGTGATCAGCTTGCGCAGTCGCTTTGGGCTTTCTCCACCGGCGGTCCCTCGGGTTCTGGTCCCGGCTGGGGCGATCCTGCCCTGATCCCTGCTGGACACACCGACCTGATCCTTCCTGCGATCGCCGAAGAGTGGGGTTTCGGCGGTGTGTTCGCCATCGCCATTCTCTTTTGTGTGCTCATAGCGCGCGCCTTTCGCGTTGCTCTGCGTGCCCCGAGCGAATACATGATGTTCCTTGCGCTCGGTCTCGGCACTCTGATTTCGCTCGAAATGCTTCTTGTCTCGGGCGGCGTGCTCGGAGCAATCCCTCTCTCCGGCGTGGTCTCGCCTTTCCTCAGCTCCGGCAACACCGCCATGCTCGCAAACTTCCTCATCTTCGCCGTACTCTTGGCGATCTCGAACGATTCGGCCCGCATGGAAACCATCCCCGCCCGTCAACTAGGCGCTCGCACGCCCCGCTTTCAGTTCTTATTTGGCAGGCCGGTTCAGGTCGTCGCCGCGCTCGTCGGATTGTGCGCGTTACTCCTGCTCTTGCGCGCGGCCATGGTCGAAGTTGTGCAAAGCAACGAGCTTTTGGCCAAAGACACGTTCGTCTACGCAAGCGACGGGGTGAAGCGCCCCGAACATAATCCGCGCCTCAACTTGCTTGCCGCCATGATTCCGCGCGGCGATATCTACGATCGAAACGGCATCCTCCTCGCCACCAGCAGCTGGACTAAACTGCAGGCCAATCGCGAGACCTACCGCAGCCTTGGCATCGATCTCGACACCGCTGTGTCTCCTACCGATTCGCGCTTCTATCCGTTCGGCCCTGCGGCTGTCTACCTGCTCGGCGATCTCCGCACCGGCGAACGATTTCACGCCACCAACGCCTCTCTCATCGAACACGATTCCAACCGCAAGCTTCAGGGTTACAACACTCTTCGCGATCTTGCTCCCCTGATTCGCTTCCGTCATCAAGCCGCCAACCCCGCTCTCCAAAATCTCCTAGCTCGAGACCGCGGTGTCCGAAGCACCATCGACATCCGTCTCCAGCTCGAAGCCTCCGCCATCCTGGCGAGTCATCTCGCGCATGGTTCTGAAAAGGGTGCGCTGATCGCCATCAATCCCGCCAGCGGCGATGTACTTGCCCTCGTGAGCTGGCCTGACACCGTCGATAGCCGAACTCAATCCAGCGCCCTCATCGATCGAGCGCGCTATGGTGAATACCCGCCCGGTTCCACCTTCAAGCTCGTCACCGCCATGGCTGCTCTCCGTCTACACGACGATGCCAGCCGCCGCACGTTTGTCTGCCGCCGTCTCAGCGACGGGCGGGCCGGCGTCATCATCCCTGGTTGGCGTCGCCCTATTCGCGATGATGTAGGCGATCATCCGCATGGAAAACTCGACATGACGCAAGCCATCACCGTTTCCTGCAACGCCTACTTTGCGCAGCTCGGCGTCTATGCCGTCGGGGCCCGCGCCCTGTTTGATACGGCGAAAGCGCTCGGCATCAACCCTGGAACCGAGCGAAATGTTCGCGAGACTCTTCCGTTTTCCTCATACGGTCAGGGCTCGGTCGTAGCAACTCCGCTGCAGATGGCTCGCGTCTCTGCGACGATCGCGGACAACGGAACGCGAGCCGGCGCGCGCTGGGTGCTGGACAATAGCGACGGCCGCAGCGAGCCGCCAAGCATTGTTATCTCTCCACAAGCCGCTGCCTATCTGGCCTCCACCATGCGCCGCGTCGTGACCTCCGGCACCGCGCGCGCCGCCTTTGCTGGACTCGCGCTTGACGTCGCGGGCAAGACCGGCACCGCGCAGCTAGATCACGGCGCGCCACACTCCTGGTTCACCGGCTTTGCTCCTTACTCCGCCCCTCCCGATAAACGCATCGCCTTTGCCATCGTGATCGAACATGGCGGGTACGGCGCAAAAGCCGCCGCACCGGTCGCCCGTGAGTTCGCTGCCGCCGCCGAGAAACTGCACATCATCGCCGGCCCGGATAATAGATGATGATCGAACTCTATGGCATGGTCTAACGTTCTCGAGCGGCTTGGCCGAGCTGTATTCGAATCGCCGTTCGGCGCAAGCCGCATCGCCCGCGAAGCGCCCGAACTGGCCGAGATTCGCCTCACCGCGCTCGAAACCATCAAGTCCCGCAGCCATCGCGTCAACGGCGTCCTGGTCTTTCCTGCCGACCTGATCGTCATTCGGCTGCTCGGCATTCCTCCGCCCGACGCCACTCTCTTCACCAGCGACTTCTTCCTGAACTACTTCACCGCCGAGCTTCATCAGGGTCTTGAGCGCTCCAATTACCGCTTCCCGCGCCACCTCCGTGTAGAGTTTGAGACTTCACCCCAGATGCCTGCCCCCGGCGAGCGCTGGATCACTGTCCGAGCTGAAACGCAACCATCTGAACCGGTATCGGCCGCTGCTTCTCCCAACGTTTGCGGGCTCCTCACCGTCTCCGAAGGCGAAGCCACTCCGCCCAAACTTCTACTTGACAAGCCGCGCGTCAACATTGGCCGCACCACCGATACCTTCCACGCCACCGCCGGACCGTCGCGCCGCAACGACCTTGCCTTCACCGGATCGAGCGAAGTCAATGCCAGCGTCTCTCGTGAACATGCCCACATTCTCCGCTCGAGTGGTGGATCCGAATACCGCCTGATCAACGACCGCGTTTATCGAGGCAACGAAAACTGCGGCCTCTGGATCGTCCGCAACGGGGTGAGTCAACCCGTCCATCGCGGTCCTCGCGGCGTGCTCCTTCGTTCAGGTGACGAAATCCACATAGGCCGCGCAATCCTGCGCTTCTCTCTCCTGCCGTCTTGCGATCCTCAATAATTTCGCGCTGCTGCAATGGCGTTGCATTTATGCGGCCATAAACAAACTTGGACAGTTTTGGCGAACAGCTCACGTTTCAGATATTGCTGCGGAGCGCTTAACTCAACACGTAAGTAGCTAGTGTTTATGGGTTATGTTGTGGCAGGCAAACACCTTGCGGCTCTTCGTTGGCCGCGACTCGTCGATCTCTCAGGGTGTGGCCAACCACCTGCTCCTCTATTCCGCAATGGCAACAGCCATTTAGGAGGATGTACAAATGTCAAACCCACTTATTTCCCAGATCGACCACCTGCTGTCTGGTCGCGATCTCGTTCAATCAAACCCGCTCACCACGGCACATCAGGGAAAGGGAACTCGGAGCCTCTTCTCTCGCTGTGCTGCGGCGGCACTTGGCCTCGCCGCCGCTGCGCTATCGATGAACGCGCAGACCCCGGCCTCTCAAGTTGTCCCGGATCTCACAACCGCGACTCAAACCAGGCACACTGAGCCTGTAGCCAATCTCGCCGTCCAGCAATTTTGGACGCCGCAGCGCATCCTGAACGCCAAAGCTCCACCGGTCACCTTACGTGTTGCGGCTGACGGGAAACCGTTGGTCGCCGATACAGAGGCCGCCTTTCGTGGAGCCGCACAAAAGAGCGCCGGCGGTTTACCTGACCCGCAAGCCGCTCAAAACCTTCAAAAGACCCTGGTCTCTCCTGCCGATTTCGCTACCTTCGCTGAAACCGACGAAGCCGACGCGCTATCCGAAGTACCCGAAGCCAGCAGTCCTTTCGGCGCGCGCTTTACCACCAGCCGCGTCTTCCCCGATGCAGCCTCGGCAGCCTTTCCCTACAGAACCGCCGGAAAACTCTACTTTCATGACCCGAGAACATCGTTCAACTACGTCTGTTCTGCCTCCGTGCTTCGCCCGCGTATCATCATGACCGCCGGTCACTGCGTTACGCATCCCAGCACAAGTCCCTACTACCGTTACTTCTACACAAACTTCATGTTTGTGCCGGCTTATAACAACGGCAGCGCACCCTTTGGGGTTTGGACACCTAGCGCCGAGTGGATCATCAACACCTGGTATTACTCCGACGGCTCGGTCCCGAACGCGCAAGACATCGGGATGCTTGTGGCCCGCGACGGGCGAACCAAGCTCGGCTACACCACTGGCTGGCTCGGCTACTTCACTAACCAGCTCGGCAACAACAACGTCACCATGCTCGGCTATCCTTGCAACCTCGATAGCTGCCTCAAAATGGAGGAAAACTTCGCTCAGACCTACGAGTACGGCGGCAACAATACTTACATCTACGGTTCGGCCATGAAAGGCGGATCAAGTGGCGGCCCCTGGATCCAAGACTTCGGTGTTAACCCATCCGGCGCACCGTCCGGACTTCTCGCCAATAACTATCTCGTTGGAGTCACATCGTATGGACCGACCAACACAGCGCTCATGTTTAGTGGAGCGTCTAACCTCGACAATGACTTTCTATCCTTACTTTCAAGCGCGTGTGGCGCGGCGAGTACCGGTAACTGTCAGTAACTTCAAATCATTTGTGCGCCGGAGTTATCGCCGGCGCACAATCCTTCACTTTTTATGTTTCCCCTGCTGCTTGCCCTCGCTATCTTCATCACCACGCGAGACCCCCTAACCGTGACTCAACATACCTACGCTTCGATCGCCTTCACCGCCAAAACATCTCCCGCCACCGCTTTGCCTCCCCAGTTCGCCTTCACCACCTCCGGCCGCCTCCCTCCCGGCATGATCTTTGAAAGCTACCCCTGCCACAAACCCGGCCTCAAAAACTGTCCCGCACTGGCAAGCTCCGACACGCTTTTTCTCGACGGCGTTCCTACTACATCAGGCGTCTTTCGCGTGCAAGTCAAAGCCCAGAGCCCCGGTGGTGGGAAGACTTCCATCACCGTCACCGTCCAGGTCAAATCATCCAGGTCAAACCGTTCCGGCGGTAATTGAGACGCAGTGCGCGTCATGCGAAAGTAATGCAATGCCCAAACCACTGCTGCTGTCCCGCCGCGCCGCTCTTCCCGTTCTCGCCGGCGTAGCCGGTTCCACTCTCTTCCGCACGCCGGCCCAAGCTCGCCAGTCCGCTGAATCAACTCACCTCCCGCCCTCCATCGCCGCACTCACGTCCATGCGCAGCGAAGCCAAACCCATCACCGTTGCCGAACGCCAGGCTCGCATCGCACGCGCTCAACAACTGATGTCTCAACACCGCATCGACGCCATTCTCATGGCCGGCGGCACGTCACTTGCCTACTTCACCGGCATGCGCTGGGGCAACAGCGAACGCCTCTTCTCCTGTGTGATCCCCGCCAAAGGCAAATCTTTTTGTGTCTGCCCTGCCTTCGAAGAAGGACGCGCCCGCGAACAGCTCAACCAAGGTCCTCTCGAAGACGCCTCGGTCCTCACTTGGCAGGAAGATCAAAGCCCATACAAACAGGTGGCTGCCGGCATGAAGTCCACGGGCATCTCTACCGGAACGCTCGGCATCGAAGAACGCACGCCCTTCGTCTTCACCGACGAGATTTCAACAGCTTGCCCTGGCTTGCACATTGCTTCCGCCACTCCTGTGACCGCCGGTTGCCGCATGATCAAGAGCCCCCACGAACTTGCTCTCATGCAGACCGCCAATAATGCCACTCTCCGCGTCTACGAAGCTGCCTACCGCGCTCTGCAGCCTGGCATGTCGCAAGACGACGCTAAGCATCTCATCGCCGCCGCTTACGAGCGAGTCGGCTTTCGCGGCGAAGCGAGCGTTGAAGTGGGCCAGTACAGCGCCCTTCCGCACGGCTCCACTACGCCGCAAACCATCCAGCAAAACAGTCTCGTCATGGTCGACGATGGCTGCCTTGTCGAAGGCTACAACTCCGATATCACGCGCACATTTGTGCTTGGCAACCCCACCGACAAGATGCGCCGCGTCTTCGACATCGTTTACAAAGCGCAATCCGCCGCCCTTGCTGCCGCGCGTCCCGGCGCCGAATGCCAATCGGTCGATGCCGCTGCGCGCAAAGTCATCTCAGACGCAGGCTTCGGGCCCGGCTACACCTTTTTCACCCATCGCGTCGGCCACGGTATTGGCATGGATGGTCACGAATGGCCTTATCTCGTCCGCGGCAACACTCTGCCCATTCAACCCCACATGACGTTCAGTGACGAACCCGGCATCTACATCCCGCGCGAGTTCGGCGTGCGGCTCGAAGACGATATGTACGTCACCGAAGACGGCGCAAAACTATTTACCCCGCAGAGTCCGTCCCTTGAACATCCATTCGGCTCATAACTTCGCCCCACCGGAAAACTAATGTTTGCCCTTGCGATAGGCAAGCACCGCTTTCTCGTGCTCCGCCAGGCTCGATGAGAACACATGCGACCCCACTCCGTTCGGTTTGGCAACAAAGTAAAGGAACGTGGTGTCGGCCGGATGCAACGCTGCCCGCAGAGACCGAAGGCCTGGGTTCGCAATCGGACCCGGCGGCAGTCCCGTATGCGTGTAGGTGTTATATGGATTGACGCTTGCTAAGTCGGAGCGGTGAATTGTGCCGCGATACCGGTTCTCCACCAGCGCCGCATAAATAGTTGTCGGGTCGCATTGCAAGGGCATCGAAAGCTTAAGCCGGTTCAGGAAAACCGAGGCCACCTCCGGCCTCTCTCCTTCCGCCGCCGCTTCCTTCTCCACCAGGGACGCCAGCGTCACGATCTGATGCACGCTCCGGCTCGGCGCTCGGCCCGCAATCAACTGTTTCCACTGCTTCCGGAACTCGCCGGTCATCTCCCTGCAAAGCTGCTGCGCGGTTGTCTTGTGCGTCACCCGGTACGTCGACGGGAACAGATACCCTTCAAGACTAGGCGCCTGCGGATCGAGATCGCGAATCGGTCGCGGGTCGCTTGCCGCCTGAAGAAACGCCGGTGCAGCAACGGTGTCCGAATGTCTGAGCAGCTCAGCGATATCGAAGATGTTGCTGCCCTCAGGCACCGTTAGTTCTTCATAAAAAATGTCGCCGCGATGTATCTTGTCGAATACCTGGAACGGCGTCTGTTCGGCCTCGAAGCGATACTCTCCTGCCTGCAAGCCCGCTCTTGGATGGAGTAGCCGCACGGCCAGAAAAGCCCATCGCGACCTTACAATGCCGCGTTCTTCCAGCGTCCGTGCAATTGCTTGTGACGACATGCCGCGCTCGATCTCGACGAAGCTCCGGCCCTGCCGATTGAAATACGGACCCAGGTAAACGGTAAGTGCTCCGGCCATCAGCACAATCACGACGGTCAGAGTTCCCAGCAGTAGCAGCAAGGGCCGCTGGCAACCCCTCCGCTCGCTACTCAAATCCCTCTCCCGCGGAAGCTTGACTAGTAATCTCCAAGTACCCCAAATAGCTCTCCAGCAACAAAACAGCCGATAACCGGTCCACAGCCTTCTTTCGCTGGTTTAGCGAAGCTCCTGCATGCTTCAACATCCGTTCGGCTTCAATTGAAGTCAATCTCTCATCCCAATACACCAGCGCCACGTTGACATACTTCGCCAGCCGATCTGCGAACTCTCGCGTATACTCGCTCTGCCTGCTTTCATCTCCGCTCATGTGAAGCGGCTTGCCGATCAGGAGCAGAGTCACTTCACGCTGCTCGATCAGCTGCTTCAATTTCTCAAGATCCTCCCGGATCCGAACGCGCTGCAGTGTTTCCAAACCCTGCGCCGTCACTCGAAGAATGTCGCTGACCGCCAACCCGATACGCTTCTTGCCGACATCGAGCGCCAGAATTCTGCCCCAATTCCTTCCGCTTTCCGCCTCGTTCAAACCCGCGTCACCAATGCCTCTCCTCGTGTTAGAGTAACGGTACCGAGGCAACCTTCCGCTTTGGCAATCTTCACTCCTCCGCAGATCCCTCAGCAGACGTTTGCAGTCGGGAGAGCGTTAGTTGCCGTAGCCGCTCTCATCGCGCTCCTCTACTATGGCCGCGATTTCTTTGTCACCCTCATTATCTCCGCCGTCTTCGCCTTTATTCTTGACCCGGTTGTCCTCCTTGTCATGAAACTTCGAGTGCCCCGCGGCCTCGCCACGTTTATCGTCATTGCGCTGGCTTTAGTCGTTGTCTACCTGCTGGGGGCCATGGCTTGGTCTCAGGTCTCCACGATAAAGCGCGATCTGCCCACTTACACGTCCCGCTTGAATGACATCATCGGTTCGCTCAACGCCAAAGTGGACGATGTCGAAAAGAAAACCATTGATCTGGTTGTCCCCAAGAGCATGCTGCAGCAGGAACAGCAGATTCAACAAAAGCCGATCGAAGCCCAAAGAGCGCGCCGCAGGCGAACTGGCTCGCGCGTCGAAACGACGGTTCCCCCGGGTCCGCCTCCTATCCAGGAAGTTCGCATTCATACCGATCCGCGGCCGGTCATCGGGACTATTTACCTATTCATTTCCGGCTACTTCCATCTGTTCATCCTGGCTTCGTTCGTCCCATTTCTGATTTACTTCATGTTGAGTTGGCGCGACCATATCAACCGCCGCTTCCTCCTGCTCTTTTCCGGGGAGCGGCGTCACATTGTCGGGCGCAGCTGGTCGCATATCGGCGATTCCACCCGCGCTTTTGTGCTCGGCAACTTCCTGCTGTGGGTCTTTTTGAGTGCAGTCAGCGCGCTCAGCTACTTCTTGCTCGGCCTGCCCTATTGGCCCCTGGTCGGCCTGCTGAGCGCCTTCTTCAGCCTGGTGCCCTACGTTGGCCTCGGTCTCAGCTTGGTCCCGCCGGTTTTGGCCGCTTTGGCGATTCCGAATAAGTTCAAGCTCGTGCTGATTGTGCTCGTCATCACAGCCGCGCTCCACCTGATCTCGATGAATGTGCTTTATGCAAAAATCGTGGGGCGCCGCGTGCGCTTGAATCCGCTCGTCGTTACCATCGCCATGATGTTTTGGGGCCTGCTCTGGGGTGCAGTCGGTCTCGTGCTTGCTATTCCCATCACCGCAGGCTTCAAAGCCGTTTGCGATAACGTCGAATCGCTCGAGCCGCTAGGCCGGCTGTTGAGTGACGAGTGAACCCACGCCTTCGCGAATCTCGACCGCCGCTGGCGCATCCCCTTCCCCCACCGTCATCGGAGCACCCGCCTCGATTGCCTCTGACCGAAGATAAGCAAGACCGACAATCTCATTGGACGCTGGCGAAAATGCAGCCGAGCAAAGTTCGCCTACTTCGCTGCCTGCGGAACTCACCTTGAGCCCAGCGCTCGGCACCCTTCGGCCATCGATTCGAACCGGCATCAAGAACCGGCGAACCTGCCCGCGGGACCGGACACGCTCTACAATCTCCTGTCCCAGATAGCAGCCCTTGCTGAAGTGAACGGCGTGCAGCAACCCGGTTTCTTGCACTAGCTGGCGGTCGCTGATGTCCTCGCCATAGCGGGGCACACCGTTTTCAAGCCTTACAATGTTCGCCTCGTTTGCATCCGCAGTAACCGCGCCCGTTTCGAGAAAGCGACCGGCCCAAATCTCCTTCTCGGCTGCCGGTATGAACAACCGAAATCCAGGAGCGCCGGTCGAGGTCACGTTCGCCGTAAGAACACCTTCCGATCTGGCAACTCCAAACCGTTCGGCGCTCAACGCCAACCCCAGCTTACTTGCCGTCTCCGCCGCCAGCGGCCCCTCGACCCCGAATGCGGCTAAGCTGTCCGTCTGGTCTTCGAGCGTGACATCGTCGGCAATGATAAACCGGTCTAGATGCTCAATCAGCTTTCGGCCTGTTCCTGCTTCCGTATCCAGTAATAGCGACTCGCCGGGATTGTAGATGTAAGCATCTGCTAACACCCGCCCGCGGTCGTTCAGGAAAAACGTATAGAGACCGTTTCCAGCCGAAAGTCCCTCCACGTGATTCGTCGACATGGCGTGCAGAAGGCGTGCCCGGTCCTCCCCTGTCACCCGGATCTTGCCTCGGGCAGACAAATCCAGCAGGCCGACTCCCTCACGCAGTGCTTGATATCCGGTGATCATCCCTATTGGCTTGGATGCGAAGAAGCCGAATCGAGCCTCACTAGCTTCCGCACATAGGGTTCCAGCGCCGGCGTGCAAGCATACGCATTGCCGCCGTAAATCGAGTCTTCTCCACTCAGACTGCGAAACACGCCGCCCGCTTCTTCCACCAGAATCTTGAGCGCCGCCAAGTCCCACGGCGCGGCGTTGGGCTCAATCCAAACGTCCGCCTTCCCTTGCGCCAGCAGCATCGCGTCCATCGAGCCGCCCAATCCTCTCACCGCCCAAAATGGCCGTACCCACTCCAACAATCCGTCGGCGAAACCACGAACTGCAACTTTGTTGAACCCGTTGAAGGAGAGCACTGCTTGGCCCGGCTCCGAAATCGCCGAAACGCGAATCGGCGACCCGTTCGCAAACGCTCCCTCCCCCTTTGCGGCGTATAAAAGATAGTCCTGCCCCGGGCAGTGCGCCGCGCCCGCCACTACTTTGCCATTCTCTTCCAGTCCGATCAGCACGGCCCATAGCGGAATGCCTCGTACAAAGTCTCGGGTTCCATCGATCGGGTCGATGATCCACTTCCGGCCGTTCTCGCTGCCTTGGTTTGCCCCCTCTTCACCTAGAACCCCGTCCTCTGGAAATTCGCGCCGGAGCGTTTCCACAATCAGCTTTTCGCAGGCCCGGTCTGCCGCCGTAACCGGCGATTCATCTGGCTTAGTCTCTGCCGTCACGCCCCTCCGCTGGTAATCGAGCGCGAGCGCTCCCGCCTCTTGCGCCACCAATTTCGCCACTTCCAGTTCCCGCCGGTACGCCATGTCTAGCTATGTATAGCAGGACTCCCTCAATTAGCAGGAAATCCGTCGGTATACCCCTAATTTTTGCTAATCGTAAGCCGCCCTACTATTTATGCTATTGACATCACTTATATCCGGTTGTATTCTGAAGATTCGTTAACCTCTAGACTTTTTTAGGTGCCTGGGAGCGTCCCTTCGTCATCTCGCGCTTAGATGACCTTGAACGTTTGCCGAGGAGTCGAATGAATACCGGACATTTCGTTTTGGACGTTGGCCACTCGGCCCACTCGTCTGTCAAGCGAATCCAATTATCTTACAAATCTCTGGCGGTGATTGCTTGCATTCTGGCCTCTATCTGCCTGCTGGTTTTCGTTCTTTTCTGCAGTTACGTTCGTATGAGTTGGCGCGTGACCAATTACGATCACCTTGCCGCCGACCTTCACCATTTGCAGACCAGCTACGTCGATCTGCAGAGAGAAGCAAGCCAGCACAACCGGCAAATGGCGTCGCTTGAGACCCTGGCTAGCGAGGTTTCCGCCGCATACGGGATGGATTCGACAAAGCTCACCGGCGACGGTATGCCCCTCGATTCCGACACCGTGCCTGATCTTCACTCTTCGATCGAGCAGTATAATTTTCTTAAATCTGCTTCCTTTTCCGACATTTACCACAATTACGCCTATCGTTGGCAAAGGCATAATGAGCCAAGTTTGTGGCCCTTGCTGGGTGCGCTCAGGAGTTCGTTCGGAAGCCGGAGCGATCCCTTTTCCGGGGAAGGCGCGTTCCACACCGGCATCGACCTGCAGGCGCCGAAAGGGACCCCCGTTCACGTCACAGCGGACGGAGTTGTCCAGCGAGCCGCCTGGAGCGGACGCTACGGCAAGCTAGTCGTCGTCGATCACGGTAATGGCATTGACACCTATTACGCCCACCTCTCTTCGTTTAGGGTGATCCCCGGGGAAGAGGTGCGGCGGGGCGAGGTCATCGCCTTATCGGGCGCTACCGGTCACGCCACTGGCCCTCATTTGCATTACGAAGTGCGCGTCAGCGGCGTCCCGGTCAACCCCTACCGGTACCTTGCCAAGGCCCCCACTCAGCGTGGCTGGCTCGGCGGCGGAACCGATCTAGGCTTGTGATGAAACAGCCTTACTCCCTCGGACATCTGTTCGAGTAGTGGCTGATCCAATAACCCGGCGGAGGCTGCTGGCTTCGGCGGCTTCCGGTTTAGCTGCTGCCGCCCTCGCGCCGAACAGTCTTCAAGCCCAGGCGCTTCCAAGAGTAGGTGAGTTCGTCCGATTCGCCGATCCGCTTACCGAAACACCAGTCGTTCGTCTCACTAGTCCCGCCTATCGCAGTGTTTTGCCTCCTGCCCGCAACCGTTATATGCCGGCAAAGTCGCACTTGCTTTTTTTCTCGTCGGATCGGATCAGCGGTCACCTGCAGCCCGCTCAAATCGACCTTAGAACCGGATCATTTAGGCCTATCGCCCAAGCTCATGACCTCGACCCGGCTTCTCTTTCCATCGATGTGACCGGCAAATCTCTGTTTTTCCTGGACGGCCCCGTGTTGATCGAAGCCTCTGTGAACTCGCGCCGTGAGCCGCGGCCAGGCAATGCTCTTGCGAAAAACGTGACGGCCTTCGCTCTGGGCAACACCCGCTCAGAGCTGTTCTTCATCTCCGAAGGGAAACTGCATCAACTGAAACGTGATGGCTCGCCGGTGCTCGCAGAGGCATGCGAGGCGCCGTGCCTGGTCAGGCCGGGCGGACGCGGCTGCCTGTTTTGCCGGCGATCCCCGAGTGGTGAAACCCAATACTGGTACGCTCCCGCCGACGCTCAAAGCAAGCCCGTCCAACTCGCCTCCGGCGCCATCTCCAATCCCTATTGGTCTTCCGATGGTTCGACACTTCTGTTCCTGAGAGCGGTGCCGCAGAACCAGGTGACCGTCGCCACCATCTGCGAAGTAGACGTTCAAACCAAGAGCGAGCGCTGCCCCGCCAAAACCAGTCAGTTTGTCTCCTTTGCGCCGAACAGGAACGATTCGGTACTTGTCGGCGCCAGCGGCAGCAAGGCCCAACCCGCTATTGTTCTCCTGCTGCTGCTCACCGGCAGGGAACTCACCCTATGCGAACATCGCGCCAGTCTGCCGAGCGAAGCACAGCCTGCATTTTCACCCGATAGCCGCCGCATCTTTTTCGAAAGCGATCGGGAAGGCAAGCCCACGATCTATGCCGTCAACGTAGATCGTTTGGTTGAGCCTACCGGGGACTCCTGACATTGTTGCCAGGTAATGCCGTCCGCCAGGCGATCACCTCGGGCAGAATCGCGCCGCTCACAAAATTGCTGCAGCGCAGCATTAATTCAAAATATTTGGGACTTCCCTTCGGATCGATGCCCATCGCACGAAGCGTTTGCCCCAGCCTGCCCCGATCGAGAACAAACTCGCCGGCGGACTGAGTGGCTTGGGCGGTGGTACCGGCCAATAGCAGCACCGCGCCCGTATCTCCTATGCGCGGAAGGAAAGCCACCCTCGCGTATGTGTAATTGTGGCCGCCGTCTTCTGCCCCGGGAAACTTTGGATTTTCACCCCGGTGCTTGTCTTTGTTCAGGAAAACAATCCCGCTCGCGTCGAGTACGCAATGGAAGCTCAATTTATCCTCGTACAGCTGCGCCCACGGGTTACTGATCGGACTGCCGATCAATACGGCATTGCGGTTCTTGAAATCTTGCAGCTGTACTTCGTGTCCGGAAAGCATGCTCAAATGAGCGGCAAACTGCGGATACTCGCGCATAATTTGACTAGCTACCTCAACCTCGCGCGCGTCCGTAAATTCGAATATGTTCCAGTCCTGAATGAGATTCGCCGGTTGAAAGCTCGGAACGCTCGGATAGTTGCGCGCCATATACTCATCGAGCGTCAACCTGCGGTGAGCCGCGAAGGAAATCTGGAGAAATCCTGTGTCGCTTGTGACGATGGCGGTCTGGCCGGTCTTGTTGAGAAGTGCGGAAAATGGCAGAGTCGTCGCCGCGCCATTCCCGCCGGAGATTGAGGCTCCGCTTAAAAGATAAAAGTAGAAAGCTGCTCCCAGAGCGCAAGCGGCCACGCCGGAAAGCACTAAGCAGAGATTACGATATAGGGCAGCCTCACGGACCAGCCCGCTGCGAGGCATCTCAATCGGCGGTTCTGCATTCCGAGTTGCCAAAGCTCCTTCAGCTATTTCGCCCAAAGCTTGCGCCGGCTCGTTTGCTTGATCCAGTTCTTGCCTTGTCAGAAACGCAAGTGAGTAGCCGCCCTTTGGCATCGTAACGACAATCGGCTCGTGAGCGCCCTCGCCAGCAAAATAAATTTCCAGCCGCTTTCTCAAATTGCGAGCTTCCGCCCGTACGATGCTGTCCTGTCCGCTCTGAAATTCGCCAACGCGCCCAAACACTCTCTCTGCGATAATCTGTTCCCGCGCGTCTGCCAGGCGATGCGCCAGCGTGCACTCAGCGCTGTAGGTCAGGAACTCGCGCAGGCGAGGTGATTTCTGAAACAACTCGCTGCCGGAAATCCGCTCGATTAAAGCTCGATGTGTGTCTTGAATCCCGTGTTCGAGATCGAGCGTCCGACTCGCTACTGTTTTCAAAACATTGAGATTCTATCATCTGGCGCAGCAGCAGTGAAAATGAAGCGGCGTTCCGGCGTAATTCAACCGATTATGCGAACTTCACCAATGCCGCCCTCTACTTTTAGGCGCACGTTGGTCTTGGCCTTGTTGTACAGATTGTTTTCCCAGTGATCTTCCTTCTTATCCAGGCCAGTCACCGTGATGCTTCCTAAGCCGCCGTGGGCCTCGGCCCAAACGCCCACATCCTCTGGCAAGTGGATGCTTGCTTGCCCGACTCCACCCTGTATCTCGACCTGATAATCGTGCGTCGGTTTCCCGCGCAGATCCAAATCTACTTGACCCGCGCCCATATGGACCTGCACCCGGCGCAGATCAAGATCTCCAAGGTCGAGCTTTGCTTGGCCTGCGCCGCAATGGACAGCTAGATCCAGCGCCACTTGATCATTCATCGCAAGGTCCCACATGTACTTGTGATTGCCGCCGAAGTTCCCCGCGCTCGGCTGCGTAATTTCGATTTCAGCCTGCGATCCTGAGTTGTCAGACCGGACTTTCGGCTTCCATTCCGGAACGTTGTAGGAGAAGGTCCCGTCAACGAGCTGAGAGGCGCCGCCGCGCACATTCATCTGTCCCGCTTTCATATCTAACCTGACGTTAGCCCGCTCAGTGGATCCTCGATCGATGTGCACCGAAGCCTGCTGCATAGGACCTGAGGGAGTGGTATCAAACCCGCACGAGCAGGATCCGAGAAGGATTGCTACTACACCGAGAAAAGAAAGCGTTGATAGTTTCATCTGTTCTCCTGATCAGAGTACGAAAGATTTTATCAGCTTGTTCCGCGCCAAACCTTCGCTTCGCCGTGAGATTCTCAATCGCGCCAGAGGCGATGAAGGTACGCAATGTCGGGAGGCATTTCTTGAGGCATGGAGTACAGCACTCTCCCAGACTTCCGGTTCAACGGACCATGCATCACCACGGCACAGGCTTGCGCGAGTCTATCCCCACGCGTGGTCACGATGCTCCAGATACGCGGCATCGTGAGCACCGAACAGAACATCAGCGCCGCTATTGCTGTTTGCATAGCAGTAGACCGGCGCGGAAAGCATCGCCAGGTATGCAGAATCAGCAGTGATCCGAGCGCAGCCCAGTACAGCATAGCCGCCGTTTGATAGCGTCCGCCGTATGCCTGTCCCACGCCATCCTGTAACCGGCCCAGCGAAGTGAGCAGCGCTGTCGCAACGATCCAGAGGCACTCGACAATACAGAACCATTCGACTGCCGGTGTTTCCGCGCGCCTGTGCGCTGAGCGCCAGATTATCCAGCCAAGCACGACAAAAGACAAGAAACAGGTCACCCGCTCTTTATGCGGCACTATCTTGGTCCAGCTCGCTCCGAGATAGGTCAACAGGTATACGAAGATATCTTTCGGATGAGCGCGCCAGAGTGGATCGTCGGCGGGAATGTGATAACTCGTCAAGTAAACGGCCACGCTGAGCAACCACACTGCCAGCAGAAGTAGCACGTAGCGAGGAGATACTCCGCGGACCATCGCCAACAACACAGCGAACGGCCCGATGAGCAGTCCTCCGGATAAATTCATTGCAGCAACCAGCGGCATGAGACTGACTACCGCAACCACCAGCGTAGGACGCCGGAAGCATGTGAGATAGGCCATCGCGAGTAGCGACAGCGTCCCTAAAGCAAACGGCAAAACGAATGAGACCTGGAATGCCCAAGTAAAGTTCTCCGCCTGGTTTGGATGAAAGATGCAAAACGCAAACAGACCGGCTACCGGAAACAGTATCTTGCGCGGCAAGCGGGCGCATCGGTCTAAAAAGAGGTAAAGCCCGAGCCATTCTCCGACTTGGACCAGGTAAATTTCCACGAAGAGCGATACGTTTTTCCCCCCGAAAACCTTCAGGTCGAGCAGCATCAGTAAGCGCGGTATCGGAATGCGGTGCTCGTTGTGTGCGCTCCAGAGCCACTGCAGCGAACTGTGCCCCGCTGCGATTACGTTCAGCTCCGACCATTGATCCCAAAAAGGACAAGGCATGTAAGTGCGGATCGTTAAACTTAGCGACACCAAAAGAGAGACTGCTCCAAGCAGGGGGAAGCTTCGGCCAAGGAGATCAACTCGAGATAAGCGGGGCAATCATTCGAGTATTACCATTCCTGTGCTTAACCCCTTTCTAAAACGCTCACTTTAGGTGCGACCGGCAAACCTCCGGCAGCGTCAAAAGAACCGATGGAACGAAGAAAACTAGGACGATCCGAACTGCAAGTTTCTCCTCTCTGCCTCGGAGGAAATGTATTTGGCTGGACCGCCGATGAAGCTACCTCAAGCAAGCTGCTCGATGCATTCGTGGACGCGGGCGGTAACTTTGTTGACACTGCCGATGTGTATTCGAAGTGGATTCCCGGCCACCACGGAGGGGAGTCGGAAACGGTGCTGGGGAACTGGTTCCGTTCGAGCGGTAAACGACACCAGGTCATTCTCGCCTCAAAGGTCGGAATGGAATTGGCTCCTGACCGGAAAGGCTTGGCTAAGAGTTACATTTTGCGCGCAGTCGAGGATTCGCTGAAACGCCTGCAAACCGATTACATCGACCTTTACCAGTCGCACAAAGATGATCCCAACGTGCCGCTTGAAGAAACGCTCGAAGCTTTCACACAGCTGATCGAGCAAGGCAAGGTGCGTGCGATCGGCGCATCGAATTACTCCGGAGCCCGGCTGAGCGAGGCACTGAAGACCAGCAGCGACAAAGGACTTGCCCGGTACGAAAGTCTGCAGCCCGAGTACAATCTATACGCACGCGCTCACTACGAAGGCGAACTCGAGCCTGTGTGCGAAGAGAATGGCCTCGGCGTGATCCCTTACTATTCCTTGGCGGCTGGCTTTCTCACTGGCAAATACCGGTCCGAAGCGGATCTGGCAAACAAACAGCGTGGCGGCACTGTAAAGAAATTCATGGACGATCGCGGCTTTGCTATTCTCGATGCCCTTGACGAGGTCGCGAAGGGTTACCACTCTACGCCGGCCCGAGTCGCTCTCGCGTGGCTGATAGCGCGACCGAGCATTACCGCTTCGATTGCGAGTGCTACAACTCTTGACCAGCTTCATGATTTAGTCGAGGCGACCGCGCTCAAGCTCGATACAGCAGCAGTGAATCGCCTAAACGAGGCCAGTGCCGTCCATGAACGCGCTGCTGTTTAAATCCTAAAGGGAGTAAGTCCGGTTGCGATGAGCGCCAATCAGGATTTGAAAGATCCGATGTGCGATCAACTCATGCAAGGAAAGCAGTTCACGGTTGGCTGTGACTACCGATGCCACGTCGGCCGGGTTAGCGCCTGAGCCACCGGCCTTCAACGCATCGGTAGCTTCCTTGATGATCGGATCGGACATCACCTCGCCCGCCATCTCCCAAAGCGTAATGAAACGGTCGATGGAAGTAGGCAAGCTCATCGAGAAAACTGCGTGGCTGCTGGTGGTGCGCGGCGGTTTGTAGTCGAGGTTGAACGGCCCGTTGTAATTATGGGACCGAAGAAGCACCAGAATGTTCAACCAATCCAAGGGATTCACCAGACCGATTGCGATATCTACGTCGTGCTTCAACCGGTAGCCGTCGTTGATATCGAAGTGGAATAACTTACCGCAGAGCAGAGCTCGCGCCAGTGCTGCTCTGGGCGCGCCGCCCCACATGAGCTCATGCAAATACTCAGGATTCAAGCCCACCATCTCCGGATGCTCGAGCAGTCCCGACGAGATAAAGGCGAGCATGGCGTCGCTGGTCGGCAGTAAGATCTCGGCCTGGGGCTCGAACGGTTTGGCTTCCATGCAGTGTTTCAAAGTCGGCCGGTTATGCTGTTTGGCGATTTCGATATCGGCATTGCAAGCCGCATTAATGCCTTCCGCATACCAGCGCAGCGTTTGCGTCTCATCGATTGCGCCTTGAATGTAATAGCCGAGCGAACCGGGCCAATACACACAGAACTGCGCCCCAAGATCGTGACCGATAGCGACCGTATTTTCCAACCGCTTACTTGCGTACGCCCGAACATCAGGAGATTCCGCCGCCGGGCCGGCTGCCCAAACCGCATGGTGAAAGGTCTCGGTGGTGACCATCGAACACTTCAAACCGTACTTGGCAAGCGCAGCTTTGATTTGGGCGACCGTTTCGTCCTGCTTCGGCGTGAACAGATCCTCGGTGCGAATTACATCGGTGTCGTGTGTGCACCAATAACCGACGCCCATTTTGCTGTACTCCTCGATTACCTTTTCGAAGGTGACCGGAGGCCGCACCGGCGCATGAAAAACAGCTTGCCCTTCGTAAGCGGGAGCCCACTGCGGGCCTGTGATGAAGTAGCGGCGTCGCACTTCCGGCGAGTACCCGCCGCCGCAGGCGTTCGTCAGCCTGTCCACCAGCGCGATCTGTTTGTCTTGCGGTATAGTGCCCATAATCGAGCACTATGATACCGGAGCCGAAGAGCCTCTCTGTCGGTTAACGCGCGAAGGTTGCGCGCAATCCGGTCGTCAAGAAAATATCGTTGCTTTTCCGTCCAAACACGGGAGCGCTCAGATAGTTATCGTTTACGCTGATCTGCCAACTCAGCCACTTATGAATCACTGTCGCCGCGCCGGCGTTGAAGGCGAGCCGGTACTGTCCATTGCTCGGCGCAATGAAGTAACGCAATGTCTGGCTAACCGACGTTACACCGCTCAACTTATGGCTGAAGTCGTCGCCAAAGTTGAATTCAGCTAGGTTTCGGGTAATGTTGAAGATAAACGCCTCGTGAGTGTAATCGGCCCCCACCAGCAAATCCAGGCTTGTGCGGGTGTTTTTGATCGCGTGATATCCAAGACCACCGCCGAGCACGAATTCGAAGTTCAAACCCTGTAAAGTGTCGTAACCTTCCGTATTTAGAACGTTCCAGAACCAGCGGCCATTGATGGTGTGGTCGTAAGAGACTCCGCCGCGCACCGAATCGGCGGTTACGCCTGTGTTTCCGCCAACGGTGCCGGTTGAATAAAGTTGGTTAAGGAATAGCGTTGTCTTGTCACTGTTTGTGGCCCGGACGGCATTGAAAGCAGTGGTAAGTGTATCGGTGTGAGAATTGCCGCGGGCTAACGAGAATCCTAAATCGGCGTATCCGGCCCAAAGATCCAGCAATCCGGGAGCGAGGAACTTTTCGTATTTTTGTTCTTCGGCTGCGTCCCGAATAGCGTCAATCTTATCCAGCGGTTCTGTAGCCGGAGCGTTACTGGTTGCCACATTCAGGTTGCCGCCTTCGGTAGTTACTTTCCCGCTCACCTGTTTCCCGTTCGGCAAATTAACAAACAACGGCTCGTCTGATTTAACGTCTGTTACGTTGCTCCATGGCAGCGTTACTTCTCCCATCATGTCCGTTTTGACGGTCAGGTTTGCGCCGTCCTTTTTAACGATATGACCGCTAATCCGGTCTCCGTTTTTAAGTGTCACCTGATCTGCATTAAGTACAGTGGAACTGCAGGCCAGAACACATAACAACGAAGTAGTAAGACGCAAAAAATTCTTCTGATTCATGATGTGGGTTGAGTGTTCAGTGTACCGGAATCAGATGCAAGTTTCTACTAAGCTTCCGAAGGAAAACACATACAATCCTTGTATGAGAACCAAAAGATTTACGTCGCGGCTCCGGAAAATTCTCGGTCTATGGGCAGCTGCAGCCATCTGCTTGAGCGCATTGCCGGTCAGTCAAGCGACTGACGGGCAGGCTACAACTCCCTCGGAATCGCCGGCCGATCAGAATATCGACCGGATCGCTAAACAGGTCTACAAACAAATCGTGACTTTGCCGCAATATGGAGTTTTCGATGAACTCCACTTCGCCATTAAAGGCAGCAGCACTGTGATTTTGCGCGGCTTTGCTTCGCGACCGGTTCTAAAATCCAGCGCTGAAAACGTGGTGAAAAAAATCGAAGGAGTTCATCAGATTGTTAACGAGATAGAAGTGTTGCCTGTCTCTCCAAACGATGACCGGATTCGCGCGAATACTTACGCAAGGATCTACGGTCATCAATGGATGAGCCGTTACACCAGTAATCGCGGCGGCGGCCGATACATCTCTCCCATGCGGCGCACGATCGGCATCACGAACGATCCTCCGATCGGCTGGCATGCGATTCACATTATCGTCAAGAACGGTAACATCCGCTTAGTTGGCGTGGTGGACACCTCGGGAGACTTAGCAATGGCCGAGATGCTTGCCCGGCAGGTTCCAGGATCGTTCACCGTCGAGAATGACTTGATGGTCGCAAAAGAAGAGAACGGTAAGTAACCGAAGCTACTGTTGTATTCCCCACTGTAGAGGATCTCGCTCATCAAGGATAAGAAAGCTCTCCGCGTTCACAAAGGCCGATCCTCGGATATGCGGATAAACGCATCCGTTCCTGATAGAAACGCTCCCTTCGAAAACGCTGTCAGTAATGCTCTGCTGCCGCCAGATCTGGCCGTCCGCTATTTGTCCGTCAGCATACAGACAAGCTAACTTCGCGCTGGTGCCGGTGCCGCACGGCGACCTGTCGTAACTCTTGCCAGGGCACAGGACGAAATTCTTGCTGTCGGCGTTCACGATGGTCGGTGCCCCGAACAGTTCGATGTGGTCAATTTCGGCTCCGTTCATACCAGTTACGTCCTGCGCTCGTAGCGCTTGGCGAATCCGCCATGTGTATTCCGTGAGTAAGTCGATATTGCCTAACGTCAGTTCGAATCGATGATCGGGACTCAAGAAAAACCAGTTACCTCCCCAAGCTACATCGCCGGTTACTCTGCCATACCCGGGTACCTCGATCGCAACGTTTGCTTGCGTGCGGTAGCTCGGCACATTGCTGACCGTAACGCTTCGGTCCTCATGTAATTGCGCCTCCACCACGCCGACCGGTGTTTCAACCCGATGCAAGCCCGGCCCGATCTTTCCCAAATAAGCCAGCGTTATCACTAACCCGATCGTTCCATGACCGCACATGCCGAGATAGCCGACGTTGTTGAAGAAGATTACGCCAGAGGCGCAGGACTCGTCGCACGGTTTACAGAGCAGCGCCCCCACCATCGCATCCGAGCCGCGCGGCTCATTGACGGTAGCGGACCGGTAATGGTCGAAACGGCTGCGAAACACGGCGAGGCGCTCAGCTAAGGTTCCGCCGCCCAGTTCGGGTCCGCCGCTCAAGACGACTCTGGTCGGTTCGCCGCCTGTGTGGGAATCTAAAATGTGCAGTCTGCGGTGTTCGGTCACTCGTAAGCATAGGATAAAGCAACTCTTGAGCGCGACAGGCACAGCGATTGTAGTGGGCTGCGGAATCGTGGGCGCGGCCTGCGCTTATCAGCTGATGCTGGCTGGCTTTCACGTAACGATTTGCGAGGGGAACGAGTATGTGGGCGGCGGTGCAACGGCGGCCGGCATGGGCCATCTCGCTGCCATGGACGATTCCGATGCTCAGTTCCGCCTCACTTCGTACTCACAGCAGTTATGGCGCGAACTTTCGCCTGAGCTTCCCAGCGACTGCGAATATATGCCTTGCGGCTCGCTCTGGATCGCAGCTGACGACTTAGAATTTGCGGAGGTTGAACGTAAGTTCGCGTATTACCGCAGCCGCGGCATCGCCGCTCAGATTATCCGAGAAAAACAGCTTTTGGAACTTGAGCCGAATTTGCGCCCGGGCTTACTAGGCGCGCTCCTGCTGCCGTCCGATGCCGTTTGCTATCCTCCCGCGGTAGCCCGCTATCTCGCTTCCCAAGTTGTTGCTCACGACGGCGTTCTGCTGCTTGGGTCGCAAGTTCGTTCGGTGAAGGAAAATCAGATCAACTTGCTTGACGGCTCGTCTCTAGCCGCCGACGTCATCGTCCTCGCAACAGGCGCAGCTATCCGTGTTCTCGTTCCTGCCATCGAGATGCATCCCCGCAAGGGACATCTGCTGATTACGGATCGCTATCCCGGCTTCTTGCGCCATCAACTTATCGAATTGGGCTATCTGAAGAGCGCGCACTCGAGCACCGCGGACTCAGTCGCCTTCAATGCTCAACCGCGCATGACGGGGCAGATTCTGATTGGCTCGTCGCGGCAATTTGGAGTCGAGTCGCCCGAAGCCGAAGATGATATTTTACGCCTGATGCTCGCTAAAGCCAGTGAGTATATGCCGGCGCTGGCGCAGCTCTCTGCTCTGCGCGTTTGGACAGGCTTTCGTGCCGCCACTCCCGACAAACTGCCGCTCATTGGCAAACTCCCCGGGAGTAAGTCCATTTACTTAGCCACGGGACACGAAGGTCTCGGCATTTCTACTTCTTTTGCCACCGGGCGATTGCTTGCTGACGAAATACTCGGTCGCGAGTCTGCCATCGCGCGAGCTCCTTACCAACCGTCCAGGAGCTTAAGTCTTCGTGCCTGATCAAGTAAGCCTCAGCATCGACGGAATCGCAGTCACAGTCCCGGCGAATGTGAGCGTTGCGGCAGCCTTGCTTCGCGCCAACATTTCTCGCTTTCGTACTTCAACCAACGGAACGCCTCGCGGCCCTCTTTGCGGAATGGGGATCTGTTTCGAGTGTCGCGTTTCCATTGACGGTCGCCCGAACTGCCGAAGTTGCCAGATCGCTGTACGCCCGGGCATGCGGGTCGAGACGGCGTGAGCCTTCCCTTTGCGATCCGCTCACGTTCTGCGGACGTCGTGGTAGTAGGCGCGGGACCGGCCGGCATTGCAGCCGCAGTCACGGCGTCGGAGAATGGCGCATCCGTCCTGGTACTCGACGACAACTTCCGTCCAGGCGGTCAGATCTGGAGAGGCGAGCCGGCCGATGCTAAGGATCGCTTAGCCAAGACCTGGCTTGAGCGTTTCGCCGCTCTCAAGGTTCCTATTGTTTCGAACGCGCAGGTGCTTTCTGCCTCGCTCGCCTCGCGTACATTGATCGCCGAAACAGAATGTGAAGCGCTTGAGGTGCAATTCGAAAAACTCGTGCTGGCCACTGGGGCGCGCGAGCTATTTCTCCCTTTCCCGGGCTGGACCCTTCCCGGAGTGATGGGCGTGGGCGGCCTGCCAGCCATGGTGAAAAACGGTATGCCGATCAATAGCAAGCGGATTGTAGTAGCGGGAAGCGGCCCCTTGCTGTTGGCCGTAGCCGCCCACCTCCGTCAAGCAGGCGCCCAAGTGCTCCTGGTAGCTGAACAGGCGGGCATGACTTCTCTGGCGAGGTTCGCCGCCGGTTTGATCTCTTCTCCACGCAAACTGACACAAGCCGCGTCACTGCGCTGGGCCCTCCGAGGTGTCCGGTATCGCACAAGCTGCTGGGTGGAAGAAGCGTTCGGCGACAACGCCATCAAGGCTGTTCGAATCCGGCAAGGCCGCCGCGTCTGGACCGTCGAGTGTGACTACGCGGCTGTTGCCTACGGTCTCTACCCGAACGCCGAACTCGGAGCCCTTCTCGGCTGCCGACTGGAGAATGGAGCAATTGCCGTGGACGCGCACGCGCAGTCGTCGGTCCAGGTTGTCTACGCTGCCGGTGAGTGTACCGGAATCGCCGGCGTCGATTCAGCGCTGATCGAAGGCCAGATTGCTGGTCTTACCGCCACAGGTAGGCATGAGAACGCCTCGGCGCTGCGCCCCAAACAAACCGCTGCTCGCCGCTTTGCCCAGAACCTCGAAAGAGGGTTTCATTTACGCGACGAACTCCGCTCGCTTGGCCAACCGGAAACGCTGCTCTGCCGCTGCGAAGACGTTTCGCTGGATCGAGTCCGACAGTTTCCCTCGCTGCGCGCCGCTAAACTTCACACCCGCTGCGGCATGGGGCCTTGCCAATCCAGAATCTGCGGCGCTGCTGCCCAATTCCTATTCGGCTGGAATGCGGAACTGCCGCGAACTCCACTCTTCCCCTGTAGAGTGGGAACACTAGCTTATGAACGAAATGCAATGGCGCGGAGTGATCCCGGCCATCACCACTCCCTTTAATGAAGATCTCAGCCTTGATTGTGGCTTTCTCGCCGAGCATTGCAAATGGCTGGTCGACAATGGCTGCAAGGGAATTGTCGCGCTCGGCTCTTTGGGGGAAGGCGGAGCTCTCAGCCCGAGCGAGAAGCTCCAGGTTCTCGAAACCTGCTTGAAAGCAGTCGGTGACCGCGCTTACGTGGTTGCCGGCATCTCGTCGCTCACAACTGCGGAAGCGGTGACGATTGCCCGCGCGGCGGAAGGCGTCGGCTGCCATGGCTTGATGGTTCTTCCTCCTTATGTCTATGTCGGCGACTGGCGCGAGATGAAGACCCATGTAGGTTCCATCTTGAACGCCACCCAGCTCTCCTGCATGCTGTACAACAATCCGATTGCCTATACCACGGATTTCTTACCGGCGCATGTAAAGGAGCTCCTCGCCGAACATCGTAATCTACACGCGATCAAGGAATCGAGCGCCGATGTGCGCCGTGTGACGGCTCTCCGCGCATTGGCCGGCAATCGTCTGCAAATCGCTTGCGGCGTGGACGATGCGATTGTCGAAGCGGTCTACGCAGGCGCTGTCTGCTGGATTGCCGGTCTGGTAAATGCCTTCCCGAGCGAGTCGGTTGCTCTCTTCGACATGGCAGTGAATGAAGATCACGACAGAGCCTTTCAACTGTACCGCTGGTTTCTTCCGCTACTTCGCATGGATACGGTGCCTAAGTTCGTTCAACTCATCAAACTTGTCCAAGAGGAAGTCGGCATGGGCAGCCACCGCGTACGGCCGCCCCGCCTGCCGCTGACAGGCGATGAACTCAAAGAGGTCCGGCAGATCATCCAGCACGCCATTACTACGCACCAATACCAACCGTCCGAAGAGGCTCTTACATAGCAAAACGGGTGCGCTCTTTTGGAGCGGCACCCGTTTACACTGAACTACTCACCGGCAAGCGCGGCTTAGTAGCGGTAGTGATCTGCCTTGTACGGTCCCTCTGGCGCCACGCCCAGATACTCGGCCTGTGCGGGAGAAAGCGTCGTCAGCTTGACACCAATTTTCTCCAGATGAAGGCGCGCCACCTCCTCATCTAGCTTTTTCGGAAGTGTATACACGCCGATTTGATAGCTGTCCCGCTTTTTCCAAAGATCGATCTGGGCCAACGTCTGATTCGCGAAGCTGTTGCTCATCACAAAGCTTGGGTGTCCAGTCGCGCAGCCCAGATTCACCAGCCGTCCCTCAGCCAACATGAAAATGCTGTGGCCATCCGGGAACGTGTATTGGTCCACTTGCGGCTTGATGTTGATCCGCGTCACGCCTTTGGCTTCGTTCAGACGGTCGACTTGGATTTCGTTGTCGAAATGCCCGATGTTGCAGACAATCGCCTGATCCTTCATGTACTGCATGTGTTCGAACGTAATCACGTCCAGATTGCCGGTGCAGGTGACGTAAATGTCGCCGCGCCCCAGCGTGTCCTCGACCGTCGTGACCTCAAATCCTTCCATCGCGGCTTGCAGTGCATTGATTGGATCGATCTCAGTGACGATCACACGCGCGCCCATGCCCCGCAGCGAATGCGCCGAACCTTTACCTACGTCGCCATAACCGCAGATCACAGCCACTTTGCCCGCTACCATCACGTCCGTCGCTCGCTTGATCCCATCCGCCAGCGATTCGCGGCAGCCGTAGAGATTATCGAACTTGGACTTGGTAACCGAATCATTTACGTTGATTGCCGGAACAAGCAGCTTGCCGGCTTCCTGCATCTTGTAAAGACGATGCACGCCCGTGGTCGTTTCTTCCGAAACGCCGCGCCATTCCTTCGCCATTTTGTGCCAGCGCTGCGGGTCTTCTCCATGCACCTTCTTCAGTAGGTCCTTGATGACTTTCTCTTCGTGATTTGAAGAAGGAGTGTTGACCCAATCGCTGCCATCTTCCAGCTCGTAGCCCTTGTGGATGAGCAGCGTAACATCTCCGCCATCGTCCACCACCAGCTCGGGCCCTTTACCATTGGCATGGCTTAGCGCCTGGTACGTACACCACCAGTAGTCTTCGAGCGATTCACCCTTCCAGGCAAAAACGGGAACGCCCGCTGCCGCGATTGCCGCCGCTGCGTGGTCCTGAGTCGAGAAGATGTTGCAGCTCGCCCAGCGCACGTCCGCGCCAAGATCCACCAGTGTTTCGATCAGCACCGCGGTCTGGATCGTCATGTGCAGCGAACCAGTTACTCGAACGCCTGCGAGCGGCTTCTCCTGCGCATACTTCTTCCGGATGGACATCAAGCCGGGCATCTCATGCTCGGCGATCGTAATTTCTTTGCGGCCCCAATCCGCCAGATTCAGATCCGCAACTTTATACTCCGATGCGACCCGGTTTAGAGTGGCTGTTCCCATGTGACTCCTTTTCGTTCCGATTATATCAACACATCTTGATATCTTGATAGGTATTGATGGCCAGTGCTCTCAAAGCTTTTCGGCTCCTTGGCGATTCCACCAGAGTTCGCGCGCTTCTCCTGCTCGCCGGTAGCGAGTTGTCGGTTGCGGAACTGCAAGAGATCCTTGCCAAAGGCCAGAGCCAGATTTCGACTCACCTGGCGCAGCTCAAGCAAGCCGGCCTAGTCGAAGACCGGCGCACCGGCAAGAATATTTTCTATCGTCTAAAGCCCGCCTCCCCGGGTGAAGAACAGTTTCGCGAAGGGTTGCTTCCGCTGTTGCGTGAGGCCGTTTCCGACGTTCCCGAAGCCGCCGACGACGCGCTCGCACTCGAACTCGTTCTCGAGAAGCGCAAAGACAAGATGCGGGCTTATTTCGATTCGCTCGCCGGACGCTTCGGCCGCCAATATCTGCCGGGCCGCTCGTGGCAAGGTTTGGCCGAGTTACTATTGCGCCTCCTGCCGCCCTTGGAAATCGCGGATCTCGGCGCTGGTGAAGGCACCTTCTCGCAGCTTCTCGCCCGCCGCGCCCGTCACGTGATTGCCATCGATAACTCACCTAAGATGGTGGAATTCGGCGCAAAGTCGGCGGCTGAAAATGGCCTCTCAAACCTCGAGTACCGGCTTGGCGATTTGGAATGCATCCCGCTCGCCGACAGTTCGGTCGACGTGGCGTTTTTCAGCCAGTCTCTCCATCACGCCCTGCGGCCCGAGCGCGCACTGACCGAGGCTCATCGCATTCTTCGGCACGGTGGACGTGTCGCGATTCTCGACCTGGTACGTCACGGCTTTGAAGAGGCGCGCGACATGTATGCGGATGTGTGGCTTGGCTTCACCGAGGTCGAACTGCGCCAATCGCTCGCTCGTGCCGGTTTTTCTAACGTGGTCACTTCAATTGTTCATCGCGAAACCGAAGCGCCGTATTTCGAGACAATCTGTGCGCTGGGCGACAAGAGCCCGGTCCCAGCCAGCGAGTCAACACCGGCATGATCGATTGCTGCGTAGCCCAGCGCCAGCACCGAGACGAACATCATCAAGACTTCGCTGTCGCCAAGGTTGTACTCGAAGACTCCTCCCACTAAAATTCCGATCGTTACCGCGATCGCGCCTTGCAGAATGAATCGCTCCTGTGATCGCCCCCGCTTGCGGAGACCGGGTAAGGCCCTGCCGAAGTCGAACACCGCCAACCCGATGAACCACAGCACGCAAAGTAAGCCGGGAATGCCACGTTCGGCGGCATATTGCAGGTAGATATTGTGCAGATGGCCGTAGTAGCCGGGCGGCAGCGGACGCGGAATGTCCAGCGGAACATAAGACTCGAAATTGCGCGCGATCTCCTCCGGTCCTAACCCAAACCAAGGATGCGCCTCCACCATCGCTACGCCAGTGCGAAAGGTGACCTCTCGATGTTCATTCGAGTCGATATTTGTCTGCGGATGCGTCACCGACAGAATACGCTCTCGCACGTTATGAGGGGCGGCAAAGTAACCGATGAGAGCCACTACCGGAACCGCCAAAATCATCTTCGGTTTCCAGACCCAGACCAGGTATAGCGCCGCCATGCCGGCCGCTAACCAGATACTCCGTGTTCCACCAAGCAAGATCGCCGCGCTCAAGACCACGCAGCTCGAGTAAGCCCAGCGAGGCATGCGTCGGTTTGAGAAAAACCACTGCGCCAGCACCAGCAGCAACACACTGAGCTGCAATCCGCCAAACGTCATCCAGTGGCTTTCAAAGCCGGTTATCCGCTTGCCAACATAGGCCATGTACGATTCGTGTGCATGGCGCACGAATTGAAAAATCGCCAGCAGCGCCGAAGCGCTCGCTGCCGCGCACCAGGCCGCAATCAAGTAGTAGATCTTCTCGAACTGCGTGAGAAACACTGAGTAAACCAGCGGAATCAGCAGGAACACAAAGAACTTTTTGATTTGCGCGCGGCCCAGCCAGGGGTCAGGCGAAACAACATCGGCCAGCGCCGTCCACAAAAATAGCGCCGCCAGCGGAACCCAGATTCGAGGAAACTGCCATTTCCGGCGGAACACAAGCAGCAGAACAATGCCCAGACCCAACGTGATTTGGCTTGCCGCGATTGAAATCTGGATCAGGCACGCTGCCAGGACCGCAATCCAAAGTAAGATGCGATCTCGAACAGCTTTATCCGGCAGCATAAACGGTCTCAGTATGACAGAATGAAAGGCGAAGACTCACTCGATGCAAGTTCATCTTCTGCGTCACGGCATAGCGGAAGAAGGCCGCGCTGGCCTGCCCGATGCCGAGCGGGCGCTGACCCCCGAAGGCCGTAGAAAGCTGCGTGGGGTTCTTCAAGCCGCAGCCAAGGCCGGCGTCAAACCGACCTTGATGTTGAGCAGCCCCTATAAGCGCGCTATGCAGTCGGCCGAAATTGCCAAACGAACTCTTGGTTTCGAGGGCGAAATCCTCACGAGCAAAACGCTAACGCCCGCCTCCACGGTCGAGCAGGTTTGGGAGGAAGTGCGCGTGCATCGCGATGAGGCATCGATTCTTCTCGCCGGGCATAATCCGCTTTTCGAACACCTGGCCGGCTACTTACTCGGGCAACCGAGCATGAAGATGGAGTTCAAGAAGGGTGCTCTCTTGCGGGTTGACATCGAGTCGTTCGGCGCAGAACCGCGGGGTACCCTGCGCTGGTGCTTGACGGCAAAGTTAACCGAAAGGTAAAACCTTGCTCAACCGCGGCCCGCTCGAACCCGAATCCAAGTGCGGACAGCATCCCTCAAACGCCATAAGATAGATTGATTTAGGTTCTCAAGCTAAAAGGTTGGTGCCTAGGAGAAAACATGAACATGAAATTCATAGTAGTGCTTTGTCTCTCGTTCTTGATTGCAAGCACCGCCTCTGCCAGCGGCAGTAACTACAAGAATTTCGATGTCACCACCTACGCCACTGTGCGCGACGTAGTGCATATGAAGGACACCGCTTACCTGGAGAGCCGCTGGGCGGGAATATCGAAATACCTCAAGCTCGATAAAATTTACCTCGAGACCAGCCGGGATATGATCGTCGCTGACCAGGCGAGCCTTGATAAAGGAAAGAAGTTTTTCCGGAGCAAGGGGCTGAAGGTTTCCGGCGGCATTACCTGGACAGTAGATGAGCGCAATGGCGTGACCTTCTGCTATTCCGATCCCGCGCAACGCCGGAAGGCGAAAGAGATCATCGAGTTCACTGCCAAGAACTTCGACGAAATACTGTTTGATGATTGGGGCTTCACCAACTGCAAGACTGATGACGCTATTGCCGCCAAGGGCACTCAGAGCTGGAGCCAGTACCGGCTTGCGCTCATGGATGGGGTCGGGCGAGAACTGGTAGCCGCTGCCAAGGCTGTTAACCCGAATGTCAAAGTCATTATCAAGTACCCGCAGTGGTATGACCACTTTCAGGAGACTGGCTTCAATCTCGAGACCCAGCCCAAATATTTCGACGGTATTTACACCGGCACCGAGACGCGCGATCCGGTCAACAACCCGATGCAGATCCAGCAGTATCACGGCTTCTCCATCGCGCGATACCTCAGCAATCTCAACCACAATAACCGGGGTGGGTGGGTCGATGCAGGCGGCAGCGGCATCCCCAATCGCTATGCCGAGCAGCTCTGGATCACCCTCTTTGCGAAGCTGCACGAAATCACTCTATGGCCCATCTATACCCTCTACGAGCCTTCCATGAATGCCGACGGCGCCATGGTGCCGGATTCCAAGCTAGGGCGCATCGCTGGCCAGGTCTTCGAGCAGGTGGACCAGTTCATCGGCAAGCTTGGCAATCCTGTTGGTGTGAAGAGTTACAAGCCATTCAATTCGTCGGGAGAAGATTACCTCCCGAGCTATCTCGGAATGATCGGCATTCCGATGGACATCGTCCCGGAATTCCCAACCGATGCACCGGTCGTTTTGCTGACGGAACAGGCGCGCTTCGACCACGAGATTGTTTCCAAGATGAAAAGGCAATTGACAGCCGGAAAGACTGTGGTGATTACCTCAGGTCTGCTCAAGGCACTCCAAGGCAAGGGCATCGAGGACATCTCCGACCTGGTCTACACTGGGCGCACCGTATCCACCCATGAGTTTATGGCTGGGCGAAAGTTCGTCGGGGTTAAGTCCAACTCCGAACTTCTTCTTCCGCAAATTACTTTTTTCACCAACGATGCCAGCCCGGTGGTTACCGCTTATACCTCGGAGTCCAAGACCTCGGGAGTTCCTGTCCTACTCCAGTCGAAATACTCCAAGGGTCTTTTATACGTGCTCACTATTCCAAATGCTCAAGGCGACCTCTATAGTTATCCCCAACCCGTCTTGAACGAAATCCGAGAAGTCTTTTCGAAGAATATGCTTGTGCGGCTGGACGCCCCTAGCCAGGTCAGTTTGTATGTCTATGACAATGACAAGTTCATCGTCGAATCGTTCCGGCAAGACCCGATGCAGGCAGGCATCGTCACTGAAAAGCGCATCAACAAGCTCCGCGACCTCCAGAGCGGCCAATGGTTTACCGGGACCGAGCGGGCTGGAGGCACGGCATTTGACATTCCGCTCAATCCGGGCTCGTATCGGGTCTTTTCAGCGGAGTAATGAATATTGAAGCGGATTCGATCTCTCGCAGGACTAACCACTCCTAGTAATCCACCACACCGCCACCCCGCCAGCTCCCCAAATGGCTGGTACCGTTATCATAAAGCAGGGCCTTTGTAGATGTCTCTCTTTTCGCAATCGCTGAAGCGGTGCGTCTGCGCTGCCATTTGGACGGCTGCGATGACCGCTCCTGCTGTTTTCGCTCAAACCCAGCCGGGGCAGTTAGCTCCAGGGCAGACACACGCTTCGCCTGCCATCCCAACCCAGCCGGGCGTGATCGGCGCTCAATCCCAGACCGCTCCCAGTGCGCCGGATGCCAATCAGCCGGCGGAAGTTCCCATGGTCTTTCAGTCGCACGGGCTCGAATACGACGCGCTCACTAAGGGCGGCGTAACGGTAATGTTTGCGCAGCTGCCTTCGCGGCTCCACGAGTTCAACATCGCCCAGGTAACGGTGACGAACGGCTCGCTTGTTTCCTGGACGGTTCGCTCGGCGGATTTCGCATTTATCCGCGCCGATGGCGCAACCAACGTGCCCGTGTCGGCCGATGAAGTGGTCGCTACGCTGCTGCAGCGGGCCGACCGTGACGACGTGATCAAATTGCAGCTGCTCTATGAAAACAGTATCTACGGCCTCTCCAACTTCCGCTCGACTAATGGGTACGAGAAGCGCCGCGAAGCAGCCATGGCGCAGTTCGTCAACAAAGGCCTAAAGGCTGCGGTAGAAGCTTCGGCGCTCGCTTTTGTCGCCACGAAACTCAAGTCGGGCGACAGCACCGACGGCGCTATTTTCTTCGAGAACCACAGCAAGGACAAGACTTTGGGAGCAGGCCGGCTCGTCGCTCACGTTTGCGGACAGACGTTCTACTTTGAGACCTACGCGGAGTTAAAGAAGCGCCAGTGACCAGTTCGCACGACACGCAGTTCATCGATCTTCATTCGCACACCAGCGAATCGGACGGCTCGCTCAGCCCTGGGGAGCTGGTAGCGCTTGCTGTTCAAACCGGCCTGAGCGCGCTCGGCATCACCGATCACGACACGCTATCCGGTTTTCTGCAAGCGCAGGAGCCGGCGTGCGCTGCGGGACTCGACCTGGTCTGCGGAATCGAGTTAAATACCCGCATGACCGACAGCGGTCCGCTAAGCCGCCGCTCGGTTCACCTGCTGTCGTACTTTCTTTCCGAAAAACCGCCGAGCGCCTTCACCGATTGGCTCGAAGGCGAGCAAAGCGAACGCCGCGAACGTAACTCCCGGTTAGCCGCCATGCTTCGCGGCCAGGGCCTCGCCGTCACGCTCGAAGAAGTAGAAGCGCGAGGTAAATCTCTCACCGGCCGGCCTCACTTTGCCCGCCTACTCGTCGAAAAGGGATACGTGCAGAGCTCGGAGGAAGCCTTCGCCCGCTATCTCGGCGAACAGGCCCCCACGTTTGTCCAGCGCCAGAGCCGGACCGCCGAAGAGGTCATCGGAATCGTACGTGCCGCGGGCGGCGTTCCCGTTGTCGCGCATCCCATCCGTCTCAACCTGCCAAGAGATCAGGAGCGCATTTTGCTTTTCAAGTACAAGGACGCGGGTCTGGCAGGCCTTGAGATCTATCATTCCGAGCATCCGCCTGAACTGCAGGCCTACTATCGCCAACTCGCCATCGAACTCGATTTACTGCCCACAGGCGGCTCGGATTTTCATGGCGCAATCAAGCCCGACATCGATCTTGGCACCGGTCTTGGCGGCAATATCCGTGTCCCGCTCCGTTTTCTCGATGCTCTTCGCGGCGCGTTCGCGGGCGTCTCACGCTT
Source organism: Bryobacteraceae bacterium (assembly GCA_965219105.1). Lineage (GTDB taxonomy): Bacteria > Acidobacteriota > Terriglobia > Bryobacterales > Bryobacteraceae > Bog-105. The sequence goes on from OZ244728.1 coordinate 190,398, forward strand.
CGATTCGTAAAATGAATCGTGTCAGACGCTCTTCCCCGCCTGCGCTTCAATCTTGACTTCCTGCCCTCCACGGATCGAGAGAGACCGGGCCTTTACATTCGCGATCCCTACGGCTATTCCGACGCCACGCTGCTCATTCCTCCCCCGCTCGTACAAGCGCTCGAATGCTTCGACGGGGAGCAGTCTCCCGTCGACCTTCGCGCCGAACTGGTGCGGATCACCGGCCAGATCCAAACCAGCGACTTAGAGACGCACCTCTACGACTCGCTCGACGAAGCTGGTTTCCTCGAGAACGATCGTTACCGGCAACTCAAGACGGAGCGCGAAGCAATTTTCGCAGCCGAGCTCATCCGCCCTCCTCATTTTGCCGGTGCTGCTTACCCCGACAATCGCCTGCAGCTCTCACAGCTCTTACAAACGCGCGTCGGCTCCCCTGCCGGTTACTCGCAAACGGTCGGTATAGCCGCGCCCCATGCCAGCCCCGATGGCGGCTGGAGCAGTTACCGTGCGGCTTATCGCGCGTTGCCCTCAGTCGAAGCTGGCCGCGATCGTACGTTCGTGATTCTCGGCACGTCTCACTACGGAGCTCCCGACCGCTTCGGGCTGACACGCAAGCCATACGTCACTCCTTTTGGAACCGCAAGAACGAACACCGCTCTAGTTGACGAACTCGCAACCGCGGCGCCCGGAGCTGTTCGCATGGAAGACTATTGCCACGCCGTCGAGCACTCCATTGAGTTTCAGGTGATCTTTCTTCAGCACCTCTACGGTCCAGATATCTCCATCCTGCCCATCCTCTGCGGACCTTTCGTGAAGAGTCTTTATGAAGGCGGTTTACCCGAACAAAACGAGCACGTCGCCCGTTTTCTTGACGCGCTAGGCGATATGGCGGCCCGCGAGGCACGACGGCTCTTCTGGATCTTAGGCGTAGACATGGCGCACATGGGGCGTCGTTACGGCGATCCTCTGCGCGCCAAGGCTAACCTCGGCGAAATGTTAGCTATAGAAGAGCGGGACCGGAGACGCATCGCTCAAATCGCCGCGGGGAATAAACGCGAGTTTTGGCCGCTGATCCAAGAACACCAAGACGACATGAAATGGTGCGGTTCGTCGCCCTTTTATACATTCCTGCACGCAATGCCTAATCTGAAAGGCGAACTCCTCGAATATCAGCAATGGCAGATCGATCCGGAGAGCGTCGTTACATTTGGCGCACTCCGCTTTGAGTAGAAAGCCTACTGATACTTGCCGCCGCCCGTCCAATAGCCTGGCCTCGTGTGCACGTACAGCCCAGGCCGGTTTACTTTCACCACAATTGTGTGAAATCCCGGTTCATCGCTGTCATTCGGCGTATAGCTCAGCAAGTACTGGCTATTCAAATCGGCTCCGATATCGGAGATGGCTGCTTCAAGGCCGCGCTGTTTCGCGAAGTTGTACATGCGGCCGCCCGTGAATTGAGCAAACGCCTCCGCCGGAGATTTCCGAAAGAGATTGCGGATGCCGTTATAGATCGGCGGAATCCCGTTCAGTGCGTTTCCATCTTGCTGCTGAACGTTGGTTGTCTCGGTCCGTGGAATCTGCCCGGTGATGTTTGGCTGCGCTTCCGGCGGAATGGCGCCATTGGCAGGACGCGGGTAATCCGGCTTCTTCATCAGAGCCGTGTACGCGCGCGAAATGTCGACGCAATAGACGATCACATTGTCGAATTGCATTTGGCGGGCTGTCTCCTGCAAACGCCCTTCGCTACCCTTGTCCAGGTTCCGGCTGACCAGGACGATCACGCGCCTCCGGTTTCTGTTTGGATCATGATTGACTAACATCTGATCGGCAGCACCTACCGCATCAATCACACGCGCACTGCTCGAACCTGCGGTCAGTTTCTGCATCGCGTCATCCAGCTTCGCCGGATCCGCTGTGAAGTCCTGCAGGTGCTGAATGCGATGGTCGAACGCGATCACGGCGATATCGTTGTTGCGGCCGGTGACCAAGCCCTGCAATAACACGCCCGCCTTCCTGAGAGTAGGGAGGACCGGTTCCACTTCGGAATTCGCCTGCACCGCCAGCACAACCGACATGGGCAACTGAACCGCCTCCGAAGTGATCTTCTGCGGCTTGCTGTTGTCTGTCAGTTCAAACTCGGATGGCTGCAATCCATTGACGTAACCATGACCATCCGGATCGAGCACCGTAGTTGGCACCAGGACCGATCGGGTTTCGACACGAATCACGTCAGCCCCCTTCGGGTCTGAAGAGGTTGAACCAGCAGCAGGCGTGTTCTTCGCGGGAATCGTTATAGAGCGATCCGTATCGGGCGGTAATTTTTCAGGAGGAGGTCCAAGTTGCCCAGGCGCTGGTGGCGGACCGGGCGGTAAAGAACCGGGCGGCAGCGTCTGCCCCGAAGCGAGAAGGCCTCCCGCTAACAGTGCGCCCAGTGCACAGCGTGAACTTGCGCGGCCTAACTCGGCCAGGGACAACGAAAGCTTCATATCTTCATCTTAGTGATGTTCCGGGCCCTCGTTGAGTTTCCTGTCCTTGCTCGCTCGGTCGAATTTGTTCGTCAATGCTCTGTTCGTCCCGCTAACAGATCCACAATATGCGGTATCAGCTTGACGATCACGTTCAGCGAGTAAACGGCGCCTTGCGGCGAGCCCGGAAGGTTTACCAAAAAACTGCCCCTGCTCGTGCCGGCCAAGCCTCGCGATAAAACGGAGAATGCAGTCTGCGCCGCTCCTTCCGATCGAATAAGCTCGCTCACGCCCGGCAGTTCGCGCTCGAGCACAGCGCGTGTCGCTTCGGGAGTGTTGTCACGGTCACTGATCCCCGTTCCCCCCGTCGTCAGAATGACCGAAGCCTGTCCTGAATCGATCCAGTCCGCTAGTTGTTTAGAGATCGCAAGCTTCTCGTCCGGCGTAACTGCGGTCGCTATTACCTGCCAATTCAATTCTTCGCAACGCGCTTTAAGCGCTGGACCCGAACGATCGTCCCTGCTGCCCGCAAACGCCGAATCGCTGATCGTAAGAATCGCCACACTAATCATTCGGCAGAAGCCCGCCGGTAGTGCCCGGACTTGCCGCCAGTTTTTTCGAGCAGATACACTTCCCGGATCTCGATCGCTTTGTCGAGCGCCTTAGTCATGTCGTATATCGTGAGCGATGCGACCGCTGCCGCCGTCATCGCTTCCATCTCCACTCCCGTTTGCGCTGCCGTGGTCGCCGAAGCGGTGATCGCTACCCCGTCCGCCGACATCTCAAACTCAACACCGACATGCGACAGCGGAATCTGGTGGCACAGCGGAATCAGCTCATAGGTTTTCTTCGCAGCCAGAATGCCTGCGATTCTCGCAATCTGCAGCGGGTCGCCTTTCTTGTTATGCGGCAGCGCGGCGATCACTTCAGGCGGCATCGCCACAAACGCATGCGCAATGGCGGTTCGTTTCGTCACGTTCTTTTCCGAAACGTCCACCATCGCGACATCGCCGGCTTCGTTGAAATGAGAAAGCTGCTTCATGGTTTGAGCATCACCCGAATTGTGTCGCCCACCGCCCAGCTCTCCCGGTTGCCATCCGCCACCAAGAACGCGTTCGCCCGTGCAAGCGCTGGGATATCGCTCGAACCCTGCCACGGAATATGCCGCAAGTGCTGGCCATCCGCGCTGATGGCCGCGGGAAGAAACCGCGTCAACCCGACCTTGTGCCGAAATGGCGCTTCGAACGCGGCCGAGAGAAGCAACAGCATTGGATCGGCCAAACCGGACAGCAGTTCGAGAGCCGGCCTCGCAAACAACTCAAATGTAATAAGAGACGAAGCAGGGTTTCCGGGTAAGCCGAATACCGGCTTCCTTCCTACCGTGCCGAACGCAGTCGGTTGGCCCGGCTGCACCCGCACGCGCTCAAAGTGAAACGTTGCGCCGAGCTCCCGCAGCGCCGGCTTCACCAAGTCGTATTTGCCCGCCGAAACACCGCCGCTCACCAGCAGCATGTCATAGCCTAATCCCCACTTGAGCAAATCGCGCAGCCGTTCGGGGCTATCGGGAGCAACCGGCAGAACCGTCGGCTGTCCGCCGGCCGCTCGCACCAGCGAAGCCAGCATGTAAGAGTTCGAATTGCGAATCTGATGAAGAGCGGGCGGCTGTTCCACCGGTACGATTTCGTCCCCCGTCGCAAGGATCGCTACCTCAGGTTTCTTCACCACCTCCACTGCGGCATTGCCCGTCATCGCGAGGGTCGCAATGTGGCTCGCATCGATGCGAGTACCCAAGGAAATCAGTGGTGCATCTTTTTTTGCTTCGGCGCCCGGCTCGTTGATGAACTGCCCGGGTTCGGCGGTCCTGTCGATCTTGATGCGAAATCCCAACGCGCCTTGCGGGTTATCCCGTACCACGTGTTCGACCATCACCACAGCGTCCGCGCCGGGGGGAACCGGTGCGCCGGTCATAATCTCAACTGCTTCGCCGGGCGCCAGCGGGTCGCTCTGCGGCTGGCCTCCAGCCTTTAGTTCGCCGCGCACAATCAGCACGCCCGGAACATCGCTTGACCGCAGCGCGAACCCGTCTCTCAACGAGCGCCGCAGTGCTGGATAATCCCGGTCGGCGTAGATCGGCTCACAGAGCACTCGCGAATGAGAATACTCAATGTCGACCGACTCGGTCCGCAACGCAACCTTCAGGGAACGAACTGTCTCAATTACAATTTGCCGGGCCTCTTCGAACTCAAGCACACGGTTTGCTGCCGATGGTTCCTGCACGCTCGAATTTTACCTGCTGGGCCTTTCACAGCCAATGCGGCCCGGGTTCGAAAGCCTCACGAGCCGGCAAGCAGCTTCTTCAACCGCACCCACGATTCGTCGCGTGCCTTTTTGTTTGCCGGTGTGGCGTCCGGCGCTTCTCCGGCCCGCATGAACCCGTGTCCGGCGCCCTCGTAAACCACCGGTTCATACTGCTTCCCGGCCGCCTTCATGGCTTTCTCCGCGGCCGGAATTGTGGAACTGATTCGCGCGTCGTTCCCGGCATAGAAGCCGTAAACAGGCGCTTTAATGCGGGTCATCGCGTCATCAGGCGGGGGAGGTCCATAAAATACAAACGCTGCCGCCAGATCGGGCCGGTTCGTGGAAAAGCGAAAGCTTTGTCCGCCTCCCCAGCAGAATCCCGCCACGAACAATTTCCCGCTCGCTGCAGGCAGCTTCAATCCGTAATCGGCCGCAGCGTTCAGATCCGCCGTGACCTGATCGGGATTCAGCTTGCTCACCGCTTCTATGGCGCCGTTCTGATCGAAACTCGTTGTACGGCCGCCGTTCGGTCCCGCGCCCGAGAGCAAATCCGGCGCAACCGCAATGTAACCGGCTGCCGCCAACTCGTCCGCCATCTCCGCCGCCCAGTCAGTCAAGCCGAAGATCTCGTGAACCACTAACACCACGGGTGCCTTCCCTTTCACCTCCGGATAAACAACGAGAGTGGTCACAGACCGCCCATCATGCTTGACCGTGACAAACTCCCGGTGCCGCGGCGACTGCTCGAGTTTTGTTTTCGCCCAATCCTGTGCCATCGATGCGCTCGCCAGAAGTCCGGCTACTGCTAGAACACGTTTCATCACATCCTCTTTTGTACACCGCATGCCTCCACGTCGTGCGTGTTGAGGTAAAGCACGCCACATCCAAGACCCGTGACACAATCGGAGGGACCACATGAGCGCCTCAGGAAACATGCAGCACATGAAGGACTCCATGCGCACCGCATGGATGGCCGGTGACTTCGGCGTCGTCGCCAAGACCATTAGCGGTGCCGCGGAGGAATTCGCTGATCGCCTGGCTATTCCGTCCGGCACGCGCTTGCTGGACGTTGCCTGCGGAACTGGGAATCTTGCCATTCCGCTAGCACGCGCCGGTGCCGTTGTCACCGGTGTTGACATTGCGCCAAACCTTCTCGTGCAGGCACGCGAACGCGCTGCTGGAGAGAATCTTTCAGTTCGCTTCGACGAGGGGGATGCTGAGCAACTCCCGTACCCCGACGCTGCCTTCGACGCAGTTGTCACTATGTTCGGGGCCATGTTTGCGCCGCAGCCTGACCTTGTGGCCTCCGAGCTCGCTCGCGTGCTCCGATCGGGAGGTCAGCTAGCTATGGCCAACTGGAACCCCGGCAGCTTTTCAGGTCAGATGTTTAGAGTAACTGGCCGGCATGTTTCTCCGCCGCTTGGCCTCGCGCCTCCTGTCCTTTGGGGCGACGAGGCAACAGTTCGGGCCCGCCTGCAGCCCTACTTCCGGAATATTGAGACCGAGCTCATTCCAGTCGACTTCGATCTGCCAACGAATCCTGCCGGAGCTGTTGCCTTCTTCCGAAAGTATTTCGGCCCTACGCTCGTCGCCTTCGGCCGCCTTGATGAGGCTGGCCAGGTAGCCCTTGCCTCTGATCTGGAATCTCTTTGGACCTCGGCCAATGTGGCTCCGAACCCTGATAGCCAGACATTCATTCACAACGAATATCTAAGAGTCACCGCCGTTCGAATCTAATGCCTCGATAGGCGGCATGCCTGTCGCTCAATTGTCGTCATCTTCATCACGAAACTTTTTTGCCGCTCGCACGAACGCTCCCGGCATTTCCACCGTGCTCTCCCCCGGATAAGCACGCACCCAGCCTGTCGCCGAATACCAGATCACATGATTAAGGAAATTCGGGTCAACCGAGTCCGCCTTATCGTATTTGTTCTTCATCACCTCGGCAGTGGCTTTGAGCCAGGCTTTCTGTAATGGCGTATACGCGACGTCGTCCTTGTGGGGCAGATCCGGGCCATCGTTCAGCGGGATGACCGCCGCCAGATGATCGAAAGGCGTTGTGTCAGGCGTGTCCTGAAACGCGTCGAACATCGGCGAGGCGACTAAATCGAACTGGGTTAGCGGCTGCATGCCCAGAATGTTCTCGATCGTGCGATTGATGTTCTCGGCTGTGTAGGTGGTGTGGATTGCCTTGCCCTCGCCCGGGGCCTGCGGAGCCGCCGAGTAGGGACTGATGATATAGACCGGCTGGCGGTGTCCGTCCACGTGATCGACACCATTCTGCGCGTCGTCCTCCTCGACGAAGATCGCGGATTGCGCCCAGGCCTTGCTGTGGCTGATCGCCTCCACGATGCGGCCAAGCGCGAGGTCGTTGTCGGCTTCGTAGTTAATCGGATAAGGCATTCCCTTCTTAAACCCAGCGGTGTGGTCGTCCGGAAGCCACAAGATGATCAGGTTCGGAACCTGGTTTGCCGCGTCCAATTTCTGGAAGAGCGGTATCCAGTAATCGGCGCGATATTGGTCCGGAATCGTGAGATTGAACGGTGGATAGTGCGCGTCCAGGAGCTTGGCCGCTGACGGTACCGGAGAGGTTACGTTAACCGCGCCATCCGGAACAACGCAGTCCGAAGCGGGAGCTTTGCCTTCCTTGCACATCGCGGTGCTGTAGAAGTCGCTCCAGCTATACGATGCGCCATTAGGCTTCGTGCTGACCTTGCCTTCGCCGGCCCACTCCCCGTACAATCTGGCGGAAAGGCCACGGGCTTCTGCGGCCGTCCACAGAAATCCTTTGGGTGTGTAAGTCAGCGCATCGTCGGCGTTGCCGCCCGGATACGAGCGGATCCAATCCGGCGACAGAATATCGTTTGAATAGAACGATCCCGACATGACGATCCATGGGTGGCCGTCCGCCGACTGGCGGCTCGGAGCATAGACGTTGTCGAGCAGTGGAAAGCGCTTGACGAACGCATGCTGGTTCGGCAGCGCGGACGCGAAGACCGCAAGCGACGGATCGCCATTCCCCCACGCGACGTCACCCAACATCTGGTCGTAGGTGCGATTCTCCTTGATGATCAGGAACACGTGCTTGATGAGTGAAGGTTCACCGATGTGCTTAGGCACTGCCACCGGCTTTGCCTTGTGGTCGACGTATTCCGGTCCAACCTGAATGTTGGTAGTCAAATTCCAGTGATTGTTGTTCATCACCTGTCTGGTGTACTTGGCGAGTTGATTTGCATCGGGCAACGGAATCAGGTTGACCACCCCGGCATCCTGATGCGTGTTGAAGGCAGTTGCGCCGTGCACGGTTCCCAATCCACCCTGCGCGCCCAGGCCTTTATCGTCGGCGACGGCAAGTTGTTTATGCGCAGCGTCGTAAGCGATCGAAGTTGGAAAATAGCCGGTCGGGATGTAGCCAACGGTCGGATTAGCAGCCCGCTCGGAAAGATCGACGACCGCGATCGCATTGGCCTCTCCTAGAGTGACAAAGGCGCGGTTGTCACCGGACACGGCGACCCCGTCTGGCCCGGACCCGAAGGCGCCCCCCGCAATCGGCACGCTGAGATTGACCGTGCGCACGCCGCCCGTGTTCAGATCCACGACCGAGAGGCTGTCACTATAGGCATTGGCTACGTAAAGAGTCGATCCGGAAATTGCCATGCCGGCGGGATGAAGGCCGACCTTGATGGTCTTCACGGTCCTCTCTGTCGCAAGGTCTACCACCGAAACGGTGCCACTGATAGCGAAGGCATCCTTCCGGTCGACGACGATTGCCGTGCCATCGGAGTCGTTTGTAAAATCCGTGCCCGTCGCCGGACGGCCGCCTTCATTGCTCACATATGCATATTTGCCTTGGATAATTACGCTGTTCGGTGCATTGCCGACCGGGATCTGCGCGACAAGACTTGCTGGAGCCGCTGTTAGATCTATCACGCCCAGCGTGTTAGCCACGTTCAGCGCGACATAAGCGCGTCTGCCATCCTCTGAGACAGCGATGCCGCCGGGGTTGATGGATTTCATATTGTGATACGCGCGGCCATCGGCCGGAGGCTGTGGAAGAGTTACGCTCTGGGCATCGTTTAAATGGCCGGTCCCCGGGTCCACATTGGCAATCACGACATGGTCGTCGTCCTGGCTGAAGAACAGCTTGGAGCCATCGGTTGAATAGCCAATGCCAGTGAAGGAGCCGGTCTTGTCGGAGGTGAATGCGGTGCCGCGAACTGTCGTAGGAGCGAATCGTTGGAGAACCTGGCCGGTGACGGTATCGAAAACAATGATGGGCTGCGGTGAGCCCATGAGTAGCACCGCGCCGCTCCTGCTCTTGCTGTTAGGATTGAGCGCAACGGCTTTGGCGCGCACCGGCGAGCCCAGCTGCACGATCGTTCCGGCGGGCGTCAGCGTCTGATTGTCCGACGCGACGATTGACCCATCTTTTTGCGGACCAACGGTGCGATTGGGACTATCGGCGATAGTTTGTGGCGTTCCAGCTAATGCCGAAACAAGAAAGCCGGTCAGCAGCGCCAAGAATTTGAACATAGATAGAGCGTCACGAGGGCGACCGAAAGCAGAGACCGCTCGTATCTAATCATGCAACACAGGAAAGGGATCTCGGGGCACGAAACGGTTACGGGCAGGTGAATTTTCTTAGGTTGTGGAACTAAGCGCGAAGAAGATTAATTGCACTCTGTCGGTGTCGTCGCCGCATTCGCGAAACGAGCACCTTGCCGGTTGTTTACTAATGCTCGCTATCGCCGCAATGATCATCGACGAATTTCAACAGGGCCTTTGGTTTCAGCCTGACCTCGACAAACGTGGCGTCTTCTTTGTCCAGTGATGTGATCAGCAGACGGAGTTGCTTACCTTCCGGCCGGACGTAGATATTGGTCGACTCGCCGCGCTTTGAACGCACCCGGATTATCGGGCTCCAGGACGGTCCAACGGTCGAATCGGTCAAGTAGCTAAAACGCGGAGATCCTAAATTGCCGCGTTCGAAAAGAGCCAATCGCATACCGGTCGCGCCCGCCGGATGGCCAACCGCAACTATGAAACGTGCGAAACCGAGAAACGGAACTTGTACCTGCCTCGCTCCGCTTTCCCGGGAGAACTCCCGAACGAGCCAATCGAAATCGCTGGCCGGCAGGACTTGAGAGCACGCCGTCAACAGCAGAAAAGTGCCTAAGAAGCGTCGCATCATTCCTCCTTAGCGCCGCTCTTCTTCTCACCGGAATTCCCCAGCTTCGGTATTCCCAGATGCCCACTCAACTGATTCAGCTCCTGCGGGTCGATTGCGCCGTCGATATGCACAATCGTCAACTCCTTCGGCTCTGTGGCAATCACAACTAAACCGGATATTGCATCGCCGCTTTTTTTGACAAAGATGTCGGAGTTGTCGCCCTTGGTCGAGCGAACACCAACGATGCGCGTCCAGGCCGGGCTTCTCAGCTGATCGCGAATCGCATCCACATCCGCCATTGAGTATTGCCCGTCTTTGTCAAATTCGAATGAGCGCACATAGACGCCCCGCAGCTTGCCCACAAGCTTCTTCACCTGTGCCTCGTCGTCATCTTTTCCCGAAAGAAATCCGCTCGCCAGCTGCAGCATCGACCGGTCGAGCGTCACATCTACTGACTCCGTTGCCCGCTCGGCCAAGCGCCCAAAGCTCACGGGAAAGTGAATGTCACCAGAATCGACGTGATCCGGAGCCGCCCAAATGGTCGCAGCCATCGTCATCGCTAACCAAGCACCCCAAAATAACCGCTTCATTGCATCACCTTCCCAGGCCTTTCTACTTCTCTGAGCCGCGTCTGCGCAACCCGCAATTGTTGGCTGGTAATTCTCATCGCAAGCAGTAGCTGATCTTTTGCTGCTTCGCCGCGCTCGACGCGCATTCTTTCGCGGTACATCGCTCCCGCGCATCCCACAATCAGCAGCAGCGCCAACGCCCATTGCCACAACGGAGCACGACTGAAGCGCCACCAGGCGTTGCGCGCGGTCTTGCCTTTGGTCTGCCGCTCCTGTTCGGCGATTCTCTCGAACAGACGCGCGCTGAAATCTTCCGGCGCTTGCTGCCGCCCGAGCGCTCTGCGCAACTCTTCCTCGAACGGTTTCATCGCTCCTCCCGAACGGCTGCCATGCGTCTCTGTTCGCTTCCGTATCCGAGCCGGCGCTCGGTCTTCGCGCGCAATAGTTCCAGACCTCTCAGTAGCAGCGTTTTCACTCCCGTCGTCTTCATGTCAAGCGTTCGCGCGATCTCCTCCACTTCCATTTCCTCCCCGTAGCGCAGAATCACCGCCATGCGCTGTTTCTCGGGCAGCGAAGCCACCATCCTCGCCAGGTAAGCTGTCAAAAACGTGTCATGCAAGCGCTCCAGCGCTGTGGGCTCGCCGGTTTCCTCAAGGCTTGTCTCCGCGCGCCGCTTCGTTCGTCTTGCGTAATCGATCGCACGATGACTCGTGGTACGGCGAAGCCAAGCCACCAGGTGCTCGGCCGACTTAATGCGCTTCCAATCGCAATGGAGCTGCAAAAATACTTCTTGCGCTAACTCCTCTGCCGCAATCCGGTCCCGCAGGAAGTGCCAACAGATGCTGAACACCATTGCTTTGTGCGCGTCGACTGCTTCGGCGAACGATGGCAGCGTAGTTTGTCCTGCCTGGCCGGTCGAAGTATCTGCACTCAGCTGCATTTCCGCCTTTCACCAGCTCATTACGCAGAACCGGCACGGGAAGATTCAAAAACATACCGCAACGCTTTACCAAACGTTTCTGCGGCGAGTAGTACGATTCGAGTGAAGTGATCTCTTACTCCGGCAAAGTTGAATACGCCCACCAACGAAAGATCCGCGTACGGAATAAGTTCTGGTACCGCGTGGCCCATTGGCCCATCTGGATCTGGGTGTTTTTTCTCGCGCCCGGCCCGCTGACCTTTGACCTTTTTGCGCAAGGCCCTGGTCGTCGCAATGGAGCATGGCTTCTCGCCGTTCTCCTGGGAACAGGGCTTGCCGCCTTATCCGGTCAACTGCCCGGCGTAGAGCCCAAGCCTTACATTTTGCGATTCTCCGAAGACCGCCCAAACCCGCTTTACCGCCGCATCTGCTACACCTTCGCCTGGAATGCGCTGCTGAGCTTCGCGCTGCTCAACCTGCTCGGCCTTGTTGTTGCGGTCGAGACCGGCGCGTGGCGGCTGCGTCAAATCTACGATCGCGGCTACTTTCCAGTCTGTGGGCTAATCCTGGCCTGCGGCGCGTTCGCTCTACTGCCGCGCGCCAGGCGATCCACTGCCGGGGAAGGGATGGAACGGCGCTACTTCTATGGAGCGGTCTGGTCAATCACCGCTGCCCAAGTTGCGCTCTTGATCCTGTGGAAAACGCTGCCCCGCACTCATTTAGCGGACACGCTAAAGCTCGGGATCTATCTGGCGGTGCTTGGCAGCATGGCGCATGCCGCCTCGCGAGGTCTGTTGCCTCGCACACGACCGATTGTGCCCGGCGAGCTGATGGTCGCCGATTGATCGCTCTCGCGATCGGGCTATCCCTCCTTGCTGCGCTGCCCCTGAGCGGCGTACTTTATCAGTTCATTGGCGCTCGAGTGGATCGCCGCAGATTTCCACCTTCCGGGCGTATCATGCATGTGCAAGGAGCTAGGTTCCACATCTGGGAGCAGGGAAGTGGCTTGCCCGCCGTCGTGTTCGAATCCGGTATCGCCGCCAGCTCTCTTAGCTGGACCCGCGTGCAGCCGTCTTTAGCCACTGCGTTCACTACGGTGAGCTACGATCGGGCCGGGCTCGGGTGGAGCAGTCTGCCGCCTTCGCCACTCACCCTCAAGCTCCTCACCAGCCACCTGGAAGCGCTGCTCGCAAGCTCTTGTGTTCGCCCACCGTACGTGCTGGTGGGCCACTCCTTCGGCGGCATCCTGATTCGCGCCTTTGCCTCCGCCCATCCCGAGAAGGTGGCCGGGCTTGTGATGGTCGACCCGGTGTCGCTCGACAGTTGGGCTAACGCTTCTCCGGCCAGTCTCAGGCGGCTCCAACGTGGTGCTTACTTTTCGCGCCGGGGCGCGTTGCTCGCGCGCTTTGGTGTAGTCCGGTTTGCGCTGGCCATGGCCGGCCTTCGGCGACGCCGCCTGACAAACGCCATCGCCAGAGTTACTGCCGGACAAGCAAGCTCAACGCTCTCGCGCTTGGTGGGCGAGATACGAAAGCTGCCGCCGTCCGCCCTTCGCGTTGCGCGCGCCGAGTGGAGCCTTGCAAAATGCTTCGAATCCATGGCGCGCCATCTTGAAAGTCTGCCCTCTTCCGCTACTGCAGCAAACGGAATGCCGCTGCCCGCCGGGACTCCCCTCGTCATCCTCTCTGCCGCGACCTCCACCGAAGCCGAGCGGCGCGAAAGAGAGAACTGGACCCGCAGCGTTTTCCAGGCTCGCCATCGTGTGGTCCCTGAAACCGGCCACTGGCTGCATCTCGAAAGGCCCGATGCGGTGATTGACGCCGTACACGAAGTGCTCGCTCTCGGCTCGAGCCAGTAACCGCCGCCCTACCGGTTCGGCTCTTCTTCCGCCGTGCGCGTCTCGCCTGTGTCGGCGGCCCAATCGTCTGCCGGCACGTCACCAACATCCGTAAGTCCAAGCCGTCCGTCAGTCGGGATCATGACTTCCATGCCGTCCATGTCGCGTAGCTCTTCCGTTTGGTCAAACCGGTCTGACGAGGGGTGCCGAATCGAAGTAGTCCCCCCGAAGCTGGTTGGATCGCCGGTCGGCTGCGCATCGCCCGATCCCATTTCGTCGGGACGGGCCTCGTTGTCGCCGGTCTCCTCGCGATCCCCGCGATTGATCGAGCTATCGTTTGGGCCCATCCATTGCGCCGGCTCCTGGACAGGCTCGTAAATCCCGAACGGCAGCAGCGGCAAACCGGGTAGTTCAACAAATTCTGTGTTCACGACGAGTGGACCGCCCCGGACGCTGGATTGTTTCCTGCCCGAGTTTCGTTAACGGTAAGTTTCAAACGGTTGTTCGTGTTAAAACTGCATTTAGCCTCCATGCCGTTGGCCCGAATCCCCGCTTCGCTCCTGCTATTTGCTCTCGCGGCAGTCATTCTGGCTGCCGGACAGCAATCGACGCCGCCCCCTCCGGCCGATCAAGAACGCATCATCGACGTGATGACCCACTACGCCGACGAGTACACCAGCAAACTGCCGAACTTCATCTGCGATCAGGTCACCACGCAATTCGAGGCCGGCAAGAAGTCCGAGAAGTGGCACAAGGGCGACACGCTTACCTCGAAACTGGTCTTCAATGGCGGCCATGAACAGCGAACGCTCGAGTTAATCAACAATAAACCGGTACGAGGCGACCGCCGTCCGCGTTTTCACACTTCGTTTTCCTCGGAAGGCGAGTTCGGCATCTTGCTGAGTAAAATCTTTGACCCTAGCTCTCGCGCGCAATTCAACTGGGTTGAGTGGGACACCGTCGGCTCGCACCGCGCCGCCCGCATCGACTACTCCATCGATGTGGCGCACTCCACCATGGAACTCACCAACTTCATCAAGGCCGTGGTGCCGTATCACGGCTCTATTTACGTCGATCCCGAGGCCGGCACAGTTTGGCGTCTCACCAGCGAGACCACTGCCATACCCGAAGAGCTGCAAATGACCAGCATTTCAACCGTTATTGACTACGAACCTCGCGCCATCGAACAGCAATCTTACCTGCTTCCGGTGACCGCTACGGTCGTGTTGATCACAAACCGCGACAAGGTGAAAAACGAAATCGCGTTCCAGAATTACCGCAAGTTCGGCGCGGAATCCACCATTACTTTTGGCTCCGGTGACGGTGCGCCGCCTCCTCAACCTCCGCCTCCGCCGCACTAAATTTTCGCAAGCTGATCGAGATACGCCCGCAATACATCGCGCTGCAAAACTAAATTCGCAAACTTGCCTTCTCGAACTATCTGGATCAACCCCGCCGTTTCCAGCTCTTTCAAGTGATGCGATAACGTCGCGGGGCTCACTCCCTGATGTTCGAGTACGCAGCGGCAAGGCGTCGGTTCGCAGGCGGCTCCAATCTGCTCGAGTATCTTGAATCGTCTCGGTTCGCCAAGAGCGCGTGAGATCTGCGAAATCTGCTTTTCGGAAAGCGGTTGATTGCCGGACGCAGTCATCCTCTTCAGAGTAAGCCCGCCCGGTCACCGGCTACTCCATTACTACTCCCGTGCGATCGGCGTCCCGCGGGATTTCACAATTGTGACATCTGAATTTGTAACCATAAGAACAGATGCTACTGTTCCACATCTCCCCGTCACGCCCGGGAACATCTTACTGAACGTGGTGCAACAACCGAAATTTCGGCGTCCCCCCTATGCCGGGAAAAGCGCCTCCACACGCTGGCGTCGCGCGCCCGAAACCGCCAGATTCCTTCGCCGTGCTGCGCCGGCATTCTTTCGCGAGATTTCGAAAGACTACAAGCGTGAGATCGCCGATGCGCCTCTTCATCCGCAGCCACGTCACTGGCCCTCTCGTGGTTTGCACGCCGCCTGGTTGGGCCACAGCACTGTGCTGCTGAGCATCGACGGCTTTACCGTTCTCACGGATCCTGTATTCAGCCAGCGCGTGGGCCTGAACCTCGGACCGTTCACGCTAGGCATCAAGCGCCTGGTGCAACCAGCCGTCGATTTCAGCGAACTGCCGCCCATCGATCTGGTTCTGCTTTCACACGCGCATATGGATCACTTCGACCTGCCAAGCCTTCGCCAGCTAGAAAGCTCCCGGACGTCCGTGGTTACAGCTTTGCGAACTTCGGACCTTCTACGCGTTCGGAGATTCTCGAGCGTTCAGGAACTCCGCTGGAGTGAAGAGTTAAACGTCGGGCCTGCGAAGGTGAAGGCCTTTCAAGTTGCGCACTGGGGAGCACGCATGCGCAGCGACGTTCATCGCGGCTTCAATGGTTATTTGCTGGAAGTGGAAGGCCGCCGCATTTTGTTCGGTGGAGACACCGCTCACACCGATCACTTCAAGCCTTTGCGTACCTCGCGTGCGATCGACCTTGCGATCATGCCCATCGGCGCGTACGATCCCTGGATCCACGTCCATTGCAACCCTGAACAGGCTCTTGCGATGGCGAACGATGCGGGCGCAGAATCCATTCTTCCGGTCCATCATCAGACTTTTCAGCTGAGCCGCGAGCCGCGGGAAGAACCGCTCGAACGGCTCTTGACCGCGGCCGGAAACGCTAGCGACAGGATCTGCGTTCGGGAAATTGGAGCCGAGTTTACTCTCTAGGCGCCGGGCTTATTTCTGAGGAGCGGTCGCAGGAGAATTTGCCGCGCTCGGTCCCGTTGCTGCCGGTTGCTGCTCGTCGCCGGAAGCATTGTTCCGCGTAAGATACACCATAAACGGAGTTATCTGGAACGGCAGTTTTTCCTTTGCAGACGCCAGAGCGAGGGTCGGGTTCTTGGACAGCCTCAATTTGTCCGACCATGGGTTTACCACTACGCGGGAGCCAAGCGGCAGCGCAGAAATCTGATTCTTATCGCGCTGTTCGAGCTGCGGCGCTAAATCCATCAATCCCGACATCCGCAAATCTTTCTTCGTGTCCGACATGCGGTTCCCGAGTAACGGCTTGATCAAGTGAGGCACGTCATCGCTGCGCGCCGAAAGCATTCGTAGAAACAACCCGATACGCGGCAGCTTATCCTTGTACGGCGAATTCTTCAGGATCAAAATCGCTTCTTTGTCGGCCTGCTCTTCCTCCACTCGCGTGCGCGCCACGTTGATCCTTTTCAAAGCGTCCGGGTCGTCGAATAGCAGCCGGTCCGCAAAGGAGTAGCGTGTATCGATCGAATGCGCTAAAACGATGTGGGCCAACTCGTGCGCCAAAACCGCGGCCAGGGATGCTTCATCCGGCAGCACGTCGATTAGGCCCCGGCTGACCAATATCACGTGGTTGACCGCAACCGATTCCAGCGGAGTCGTAAGCAGAATGCGCGCTCGCACCGGAGGATCTAAATTGATGTTGTTGGTCACCTCCAGATTGTTCAGCACTGTGTCGAGGACTTGATCGACTTCACCCCGCGGGGCTACCAGTCCAGCTTTCTGCAGCCGGTCCACGACATTTTCTTCCGCCTGCTCTTCCCAACTCCGCTCCGATTGCACCGGCGAGTAGCCGTTCGGAGTGGTTTGGCTTTGATCTTTCACGTCCGGACTATCCACTGTCAGTTCAGTGAACGCCTGTTCCGCTTTGTCTTTCGATGTTTCGTAATCCCAAAGGCGAGTTTGCGCGCGCATCGGGCTGGTTTTCACCGGACCAAAGCGATAGCCTTCCTCCTGGGCATAGATGTAAGTTGGCAGCCACAACCCCCCTGCATTCACCCGCCATGATTCGAAATGCGAATACTCGTTATTCGGCGACGGCACATAGCGCCCATTGAAACGAACGAGATTGTAGCCCTGATCCTCGATCCAGATGCGGCCCTCGAAGCGGCCCTTTCCTGACCCCTTCTTCGGAATGATGTCGAACACGAAGCAACGCACATCGCCCAGGAATTCGCGGCGCACATACTCGAAGTTGTAGTGTGCCCGATCGAAGGCGGAAGAATCGAGAAACATCTCATCGGCAAACCCACGCGGATAGTATTGGGTCGTGAACATCGAGGAGAAAATGTGAGGAATGCGCTTGATTGCGGAAGGTTCCGGCAAGAACGATTCGTCTACTATTCCGCTTGTGATGTTTAATTTGCCGAGAAAATAGAAATCGTGTGTGGGAACGAATCCGAGGTCCTGATCTTTCTTAACTTCCTGAATATAGGTTTCGATTACCGGCTCTTTGCTGCGGAGCTTGTCCACTAAGACGTGTTCGCTGTTGATTGCCCGGTCGAGAACTTGGTCGGTATTCATTGCGCGCCCGCCATTTTGCGCGGCCAGCACTCGATCCATATCGGCGGAGGGATTTGCCGGAGCGGGTATTGCTTGCCCCCCGCTCTGTGTCTGCGCAAAACCCAGGACAGGCGCTCCTATCAGGACAAGCGCGGAAAAGAGAGAGATGCAGACTGCCCGATGTGGAAAAAGAAACATGATTTTTTTAACTCAGCCGCACCGAATGTGTAGCTTATCAACTAAGTTCAAACGTGATACGAATAGTGGCATTGCTGTCGACGGGAACTCCGTCTTTAGTCGCAGGACGGAAGTGCACCTGGAGCGCCGCTCGTTCTGCTGCCTGATCTAAGCCATGTCCAAGTCCCCGGACGATCCGTAGCACTCGGACCGATCCGTCCGATTGAAAAACCACATCGAGCGAGACTTGCCCTTCCAGTTTAAGGTTCCTTGCTTCCTGTGTGTAGGCGGGCTTTGGTTTGGACAGAATTTCGACAGGCGTAACCGCTGGCGTAATCGGTTTCGCGCGTGGAAGCGCAGCGCTTTCTGCATGGGCCGGAGTCTCGCCGAACGCGCCCGTATGAACAGTTTGGGGAGTGTTGCGGCGACCGTTGCCGCTTCCAGCGCTTGAGTCATCGCCAAAACCGGACTGTTGCACCGCTCGAGCCTTGCCCCCGCTTCCTGAACTGGTGTGAGCCGCGGTGCCGCCATCGCCGAAAGCTGTTTGACGAACAACGCCCGTGTTCCCTTGTCCGCCGCCGCCCGATTTGCCTCCGCCTTCCGGCATATCGAACGAGCCTACTTTGGCCATAAGCACCGGAGAATTTTTTGAGCGATCATTCGGCGACACACCGTTCGGGTCACCAAATCCGCCAACGTCTACGCTTCTGTTCTGCCGCTCGGCTTTGGCCGCGGTTGCAGTCTGAAACTCGCCCGTACGCACTTCAGGCTTCGGAGGCGCAGGAACTGGAACAGGTTTAGCCGCCGGCAGTGGCTCAACTCTCGGCGCAGCTATTTCTCCTCGTGGCGCTGCTGCGACTAAGCGGTCCGGAACCGGCTTCGGAACAACAACCTTAGGAGTAACCGCCAGCTCGGGAGCAACCCTTCGAGGCGTAACAGGCCTTGGAACTTCGCTCACCGTGCCCGATGGCTGCGGGATGACCTTAGGGCGGTACACGGGAAGTTGGGGCGCGATCAGCGTCACGCTCTGATGAGGCGGCGCAGGCTCTTCTGTCGACCGAAAAGTAGGAATCGCGATGAGCAACAGAGCTAAGATCAGCAGAGCGTGCAGAACTCCGCTCGTCAACTGACTTTTCCAGCTCCGTTCGGGCAGGTGGACAGTGGTGAAGAGACTTTGACTTAGAACAGGTTTATTGTTTTTACTCTGTGAACCCATAAGCGGCTCTCGAGGGATCTTTGGCTGACTCACCAGTTTTCTGGGGTCGTCGCTGGATCAAGTCCGAGCCTGGTCCTTTACGTACACGCAGACTTATGCCTCTTTAGGTTACCTCAGTTCAAGAAACCCTTCGGCCTCGGGCGGCGGCTGTTCCAATCACGTTAGCTATACTCGATATCGCACAGGTTTGCTGGAGTGGCGGAACTGGCAGACGCACGGGACTCAAAATCCCGCGTTCTTCACTGAACATGTGGGTTCGACCCCCACCTCCAGCACCAACGCAACCATAGGCGCCGTTATCGGTTACGGGCTTTTCTCGAATTTGGTTCGAACGCTTTTCAGCTGGCATCCGCGGTACTGAATAAAGCGGGCAGGCCGGTCCCGCTGAGTTAAAGCGAGCTCGACCATCGCTCGCATTTCCGGTTGCTAGATCGGGATTGTGTGCGGCTCGGGATTTTACTGAATTTAGGCGCTAATTTTCAGGATCGGCTTCTTATACTCTCCATATCTACTCCTTACGACCTTTAGCGACCTCAGCCCATTGAGGGCTTGCAGTCGCCCGTTTAAGCCTAGAGCCGGGGCTGATGAGGGGGCTGAGTGGAACTGAAATTCGGGAGGGGATTACCGAGGACGAGCTAGTCGCCGGGTTGCATCGAGCAAGCGCGGGGAGCGGCAGGCCAGTTTGCTATCGGTCAACGCCGCTTATGACTGTTTCAACAGCTCAAGACATGTAGCCAGCGTCACGATTCTAATATCTGCGTAGCTGCCAAGTGGCAGCACGTGACGCATATCGCCGCTGACGAGTAAGTCACTCCTCGCCGCAACCGCGCATTCGAGTATCCGGTTATCGCTCGGGTCCGATTTAATAACATCGAGCGTCTGCGTGGGGCGGACAACATTCGCGTAACTACGAATATCCTCTTCCACCGCCAACAGTTTGTCCACGTTCCACTGGAATTTCACGCGCAAGACGCTAAGGATTTCGCCCAGGATGGCTTCGGAAATATCCAGCCGGAACTCGCCCGCTGCGGCAAGGTCGATAAAGTAACGTGGCAGGCCGCCGAACTCAAAACCGGAAACGTAGATGTTGGTGTCTGCGGTGACCGCAATCACAGCTGGTCAAGTTCAGAATACTTGCGCGCACGCTCTTCTTCCCGAAACTCGTGAATAATACGGTCAATATCCTCTTCCTCGATGCCGAGCTTGCGTGCCTGTCCTTCACCGTAAACATACAGTTGCTGGCGACGGCGGTCACGCAGACGGTGCTCTACCGCAACCCTGACCAACTCATCTATGCTGATGTGGTCGGCAGACGCCGCCTTTTCGGCTTCCATGAGCAGGCCTGCGGGAATGGCGGCATGCAGGTTTTTTTCGGTATTCATGGCGATGCGCTCCGCTCCTTCATTGTCGCAACATTCGAGAACTGGAGGGCCATGTTTCCATCGCTCACTGGACTTTAAAGATTTCAACCTGTGCGTTCTGATTGCAAAGCGGCAATTCGAGTTGCCCTCACATTAACCGGCTTACTCCAACCGTTCTAAACTCAATCAGTACAAGTTAGGCGGTTACAAATGTTCCGTGTCTTTGCTGCTCTGCTCCCAGTAGCGCTAGCGCCCTTGGCCATTCTCGCCGGGCAATCGAACGCTAAACCCGATCTATCGAAACAGCCCACTCTTTTCGTGGTTGGCTACGCACATCTGGATACCGAATGGCGGTGGGAATATCCCCAGGTCATCAACGAATACATCCTGAAAACGATGCACCAGAACTTCGATCTGATTGAGAAGTATCCGCATTACATATTCAACTTCAGCGGCGCTAACCGCTACCGCCTCATGAAAGAGTACTTCCCGGCGGATTTCGCAAAGGTGAAGCGTTACGTCGATTCGGGGCGGTGGTTCCCTGCCGGCTCCTCCATGGAAGAAGGCGACGTGAACGCCCCCAGCGCTGAATCGATCATTCGCCAGATCCTCTATGGCAACGACTGGTTTCGCAAAGAGCTCGGCAAGGCAAGCGTTGACTACATGTTGCCGGATTGCTTTGGATTTCCTGCCTCTCTACCGACCATCCTTGCGCACTCTGGCGTGAAAGGGTTCTCGACGCAGAAGCTGGTTTGGGGCTCATCGGCCGAAGGCGGCGGTCTCCAATCGCTCGAGAAAACACCGGAAGGCACTCCCTTCAACGTCGGTGTTTGGGTTGGACCTGACGGAGAGAGCGTCCTTGCCGGTCTGAATCCGGGCAGCTATAACGGCAGCATCACGACCGATCTCAGTCAGCCGCTCCCTCCTATGCAGCCTGACAAGGAGCTTGCAAAAGTGAATGCGCAGATGGATGCACTGCAGAAAATGTTCGAAGCAGCCCAACAAAACAAGTCGCCCATCGATCCGAAGGACATTCGTGACTACATGGCTTTGCGCACCCAACGCGAGTCCCTGACCCATCTCCGGCAGCAGCAGGAACAAGAGCGCTTCCAGGGCGACTGGGCGGCGCGCGTCGCGAACAACGGAAAAGTGACCGGCGTTTTCACGGACTATCACTACTACGGCACCGGCGACACTGGCGGTTCTCCTGATGAAGAGTCGGTCAAGCGATTGGAGGCAATAGTCACGCAGGGTAAGGCAAGCCTGCCACCCGCAAACGAGTTTTTCCCTCCATGGCAGCACCATCCGGAGTGGCCGTTGACCAAAGTAGGCGAGGGTCCGGTTCACGTCGTCTCTTCGACCGCGCAGCAGATGTTTCTCGATATAACGCCGGACCAGGCAGCAACCCTTCCCCGTTACACCGGCGAAATGGAGTTAACCAACCACTCGGCCGGCTCGCTCACTTCACAGGCCTATCAGAAGCGTTGGCTCCGCAAGGAAGAACTGCTAGCTGATGCGGCGGAGAAATCATCGGTAGCCGCCTCCTGGCTATGTGGGCGGCGCTACCCGCTCGAACGCCTCAATGATGCCTGGACTCTGGTCATGGGCGGCCAGTTTCACGATCTTGCGGCTGGAACCGCCACCCCGAAATCGTATGAGTTCGCATGGAACGATGACTTGATCGCAATGAATCAGTTCGCCGGGGTGCTGAAAAGCGGAACCGAGGCCATCTCAGCGGGGTTGAATACCGGGGCCAAGGGCATTCCGGTTGTGGTTTTCAACCCGCTAAATATCGCTCGTGAGGACGTAGTCGAAGCATCTTTAAGCTTTCCGGGCGGCGCGCCAACCGCCGTACGCGTGAAGGGTCCTGACGGGACCGAGACTCCGGCCCAAGTCTCAAATGGAAAGGTGCTGTTTCTGGCGAAGACGCCACCAGTCGGGTACGCCGTGTACGATGTGCAGCAAGCCGGCAAAGCGCCGACAGCGTCCTCGGATTTACACGTCACCGATAACCTGCTTGAAAATAAATACTACCGCGTAAAGCTCAATAGCGACGGGGATGTGTCCAGCATTTTCGACAAGTCTCTTGATAAGGAACTGCTCAGCGCTCCCGCGCGGCTCGCTATCTCTTACGACAACCCGGAGCAGTGGCCGGCCTGGAACATGGATTGGGACCAGGAACAGGCGCCGCCCAAGGCTTATGTGAGTGGCCCGGCACGCGTTCGTGTGCTCGAGAACGGTCCTGTGCGTGTCGCCATCGAAGTGATGCGCGAAACTGCGGGTTCCAAATTCGTTCAGGTAATCAGGCTCGCCGCCGGTGACGCGGGTAAACGTGTCGAGTTCTCGAATGCGATCGACTGGAATACGAAGGAATCGAATCTCAAAGCAACATTTCCGCTGGTAGCCTCAAACCGGATGGCAACTTATAACTGGGACATCGGAACTATCGAGCGCCCGACGGCGGAGCCGAAGAAATTCGAAGTGCCTTCGCATCAGTGGATCGACCTGACCGATATGAGCGGACGGTTCGGCGCAACCGTTTTAACCGATTGCAAGAACGGATCGGACAAGCCGAACGATCACACAATCCGGCTCACGCTGCTTCGCACTCCCGGCGTTAGGGGCGGTTATCCGGATCAGGCCACGCAGGACCTCGGACATCACGAGTTTATCTATGGCATCGCGGGCCATCGCGACGGCTGGCGTCAAGCCCAAACCGATTGGCAAGCCGAGCGCTTGAACGATCCGCTCATCGGCTTCCAAACTACGTCGCATGCTGGCGAACTAGGCCGCGAGTTTTCTTTGCTGCACGTCAGCAATCCGCGCATTCGCGTGATGGCGCTGAAAAAGGCCGAGGCAAGCGATGAATTCGTCGTGCGCTTGGTGGAGCTTGATGGTAAGCCGCAAAACGATGTTCGGATTTCTTTTGCAGCACCGATCGCAAAAGCCCGTGAGATCAACGGCCAGGAGCAACCCGTCGGACCCGCCACGTTGACCGCTGGTGTTCTCTCTACGTCGTTCGGTGCTTACCAGCCGCGCACCTTCGCGGTGCGCCTCTCCGCGCCAAAGCGAGAAGTGTCGAACGTTTCTTCCACGCCGGTGCCCTTGCCCTATGACATAGCGGCCGCGAGTACGGATGGAACACGCTCGACAGCTGGCTTCGATGGCAAGGGAGACACCCTGCCCGCCGAGATGCTGCCTTCCCGAATTTCCTTCGGGGGCGTACGCTTCGAGCTTGCCAAACCGGCTAACGGAGTCCCGGACGCACTCGCGGCAGATGGGCAGACCATTACGCTGCCTGCGGGCCACTTTGATCGTCTCTATATATTGGCTGCGTCGGACGATGGTGATCGGCAAGCAACGTTTGAGGTTGGCGACAGTAAGACCACCCTGAATATTGAGAATTGGGGTGGCTTCATCGGACAGTGGGATGACCGGCAATGGGTTGCTAAAGATGTTCCGGGACACTCGCGGCCTGGCCGGCCCGCCAGGATGCGGCACGACGACTATGCCGAGATGACTGGCATTGCCCCTGGCTACGTAAAGCGTGCCGATTTAGCTTGGTACTGCTCTCACTATCACGACAAGGACGGACAAAACGTAGCCTACAGATACTCGTATCTATTCGCTTACCGTGTTGACCTCCTGCCGGGCGCGCAAACAGTCACTCTGCCGCGCGACCGGAACATTCGAGTGTTAGCGATGTCGGTTGCAGCCGAGAGTCCCCAGGTAACGCCCGTTCAACCGCTCTATGACACGTTGGGAAACTCGGAACCTGCGGCTCCAAAATAGTCAGAGCAGCAGGAAGCAGGGCGCATTTTGAATCATCTCCGGCCCGAACGCCGCTAGTGCAGTTAGCTCACGTAGACTTGCTATGATTTAGCGACATCGTTCAGACTGATCTATCAGGCCGGTTTGAATTCCTGTTATGGCGATGTAATACCCAAGACTGCAACACGAGGTTAGATGTTCAAATCGAAGTGTCTTTTACTTCTCTCTGCGCTGGTTGGCACTCCGCTTCTTGCTAGCGTCTCCGTACAACTCAACGTTCCCAGTTCGACCATCGAAGTGGGGCAAACACTCACTGTTACTGCTGCGGCGAAAGATAGCGCCGCCGGAAATGCAAAGTTTTCGTACCAGTTCACCATGCGTCCTCATAACAGCGGATCGTTCATGGTGATGCAGGATTACTACTTCAACAATACGTTCCTTTGGACACCGTCCGATCACGAAGGCGCTTATGACATTGGCGTGACTGCATGGTCAGAGAGTTCCCACAACTCCGCTCCTACCTACATCACGGTGAACGTCAACCCCAAAGTGACCGGGAATACGCCGGTCTTGTCCGACACCAATAATGCACTGGTCGCTTTATATAGCGCCCCGCCTTGCAGCGCGCCCGCCCAAATGCGCGTCTACTTCAAGGCATACGACAGTCCGCCGGCTTATACGTCCTACAAGCCCTGCAATGGGTTGAGTATGAATTTCTATATCGGCGGAATGCTGGCCAGCACAACTTACACTGTGCAACATTTCCTCTCCAATGGAGTAGCCGGCCCACAGCTCAGCTACACCACCGGTCAGGTTCCGGCAAACGTTCGAATCCCGAACCATATGCGCTTAGCCGGTCCCGAGTCTCCAACCGATAAGCTTTATCCGTTTCTCCTTCACGGCAGCGACGGCGCAGCTACTTACGCAACGGATCTTTACGACCATGTAGTCTGGTATCGCACTCCTATCTATCCTGTGGATAGCGGCTACATGACCCGGCTCGTGGCAGGCGGAACGTTCTTGACCATCGACGATGATCAGTCCAACTCCAGAGCCATATGCGGAAACGCCAACCCAGTCAACTGTGGCGATCATCAGTATTTGCGCGAATACGATTTGGCCGGGAACATAATTCGCTCGACGAGCTGGGCTGTGGTGAACGACGAAGTCAATAGCCTCCGCGCTTCACAAGGCGGATCGCGGGTGCGGTTGAACTTCTTCTCGCATGATGTCATCCGGCTCCCCAATGGCTATACCGCAGTTATTGCCACCGATGAACAAGTGAAAACCTTAAAGGCCACCGGAACTCAGGACGTATTCGGCGACATGATCATCGTCCTCGACGCCAATTGGCAGGTAACCTGGGCTTGGGACGCGTTCGATTACCTCGATATTAATCGCATGACCATTGGCGGCGTCTGTGTGCTCAACGGACCGGGCTGCCCGGCTCAGTTCTTCCAGAAGATGCCCAATGGAAAGACCTACACAGCGGCGCTCGATTGGACTCACGCGAATTCTCTCTTCTACGATCCAGCCGACGGTAACTTCGTCATGTCCCTTCGTCACCAGTCTTGGGCGATCAAGGTCAATTACAACAACAATCAGGGAGACGGCAGAATCCTTTGGAGACTCGGCTACGGTGGAGACTTCGCGCTCGCACCTGGATTCCCAGTCTCGGATTGGTTCTCCGGACAGCACGACGTGTTGTTCCACCCGAACGGTCTTCTCACTCTGTTCGACAATAACAATGCAAGCACCGTTACCCAACAACCGGGCGGCGACGCTCACGGTCAAGCCTGGCGGCTGAATACTGCAACAATGGTTGCTACTCCGGTCGAGAACATCGATTTGGGTGTAGTCTCGCCCGCCGTCGGGAGCGCCGATCTGCTTTCGAATGGCAACATTCAGTGGCAGGCGGGCTACATCAATGGTGATTCAGCTCAGACCTTCGAATTCACTCCATCCGGCGATCTGGTCTATAAGGAACTCAGCCAGGTGTTGACTTACCGGAGCTTTCGCTTAGCTGACCTTTACACGCCAACGCCCTAAAGCCTGATACCTTCTCACGGCAAACCCCACACGCCCGTCGCCGAGAAAAATTCTCGAGGCGGGCGTTTCTTATGTAGCGATCATCTCTTTGCAGGATTCCCAAGCAGCAGCCGAACCAGTATGCCTTGCGGATTGAATTTCAAATAGTCGGCCAACACATTTTTCGCCCCGGAAGGGTTTCCCGCGTGTTTTTCAAGAGCGCTCAGCTCCAGATAAGCCCGTTCTAAAGAGGGATCCAAATCGATCGATCGCCGCAGCGCCTTCCGCGCGCCTTCTATATCGTTTACCTTTGCCAGAGCAACACCCAGATAGAGCGCGTAATCGCCCGACTTGGAATCGATCTGCGATGCTCGCGCAAAGAGTTGGGCGGCTTCGTCGTCCCGCTTCTCCGACATCAGCACATCACCCATCGCAGCGAGCATTTCCGGATCGTTAGATTGTCCCGCGGCCGGTAGGGTCTTCAGCAGCATTCCAGCGCTCTGCCCGAGCGATGCTTGCCCTGGAATGGCCGCGGCCCGAAGGAGCGCTAGCGCGGTATCTCGCTCTCGAACCGGGAGGGGCGGCTCCTTCCACGCCTGCAAGCTCAGAGGTTGACCTTCGTCTTCGGTCCCGGCATGCTCTTCCGGACGCTTCCGAATGCGGTGGTCCGTCAACGCGGCGTGCGCCACATCGCTCGGTTTGGCGGTTGGCATGTGACAGCTGACGCATTGCGCCGTGCCGGAAGGATGACTGGCAGGCGGCAAAACAGGATGACAGCTCGTGCAGATCGCTTTGACTTCAGCACTGCGATTGGCAGACACTCCGTGGGGATTATGGCAAGTGCCGCACCATAGCTTTCCGCCGCTCTGCCGGGCGCACTGGCTCAACGCCAGTTGCTCCTCCTGGCTCACTGCTTTCAATCCGCCCTCCGCACTTCTCGCGACAAAGATAGCGAGCGTGTCTTCGAGATTCTGCCCAGGTTTGAAGTCGTGCAGTGACTTTCCAGGGTTCAGCACCCGCGCCACTCCTTCGAGATGACACTGTTCGCAGATGCTGTCTCGCGCGCGAGTGTCAAGCTTGGCCGGGTTCACGACGTTAGCCGCTGACGGATGCAGAACGTGCCCGCTCGTGTCTCCGTGGCAGCGCTCGCAACCGATCGCAGCGATACTCCCTCCTACGCGCCTGCCTTGCACCGTCGCCGGGAAATTCGAATGGCAAAAAAAGCATCGCCCGGTCAGCACACGATTGAAGTCGATCAGTTCCGCTCCGCTAAAACCCGGCGAAATATCCCATCCGAAACGCCGAAAGTATGAGAGCGGAGACTCGACGAGATAATCGCCAATCTGTGTCGCGTAACTATGGCCTACTTTGCCCGCGCCTATCTGGTAGCGGATGGGGTACGTGGCCTCGAGCCCGTCTTCCGACACCCGATGAAACATCTTCCCGTTGCGCCACTCGCTTGTCAGGCGACCGCCTGTCTGTTGGTCCTCCGCTGACCCTGCTCGCATCTCTGTTGGATTTCCCAACGTGTTGTCCATAGATGATTTGAGATACGCGGCAGTCTCTTTCGGATGGCAAGACGCACAGACCGGTTTGCGAAGGTCTCCGCAAAATGTGAGCCGAAGAGTGAGCAACAAGATTGCTCCTCGCGCCAAACATTCCACACCGAAAAATTTCAAATCTGTGATTTGCAATTAAATGGGCCGGGGCAGTGGTGATAGTATCACCCTACTAACGAACCGAGAACGTTTGCGATTAGGAGCCGACTATGAGGTCGAAAGTTACTGCTGTATTTTTTCTGACACTATTTCTCGCCGCTTCAGCGTGGTCTCAAAGCGAAGCGGTAAGCGCTCAATTAAACGGCAATGTGCAAGATGCCAATGGCGCGACCGTTCCCGGCGCTACGGTTACCTTGTCCAACCCCGACGTGGGGTTTACCCGCTCAGTGACGACGACCGACAGCGGCCTTTACACCTTCACGCTGATCCCGCCCGGCCGCTATCAGTTAAAGGTGGAAAAGACCGGCTTCAACGCCTTTCTTCAAAACAACATCGTTCTCGCCGTCGGCCAATCCTCAAGCCTTAACGCCACCTTGCAAGTAGGTAACGTCAACCAGACAATCGAAGTCACCGGCCAAGCCCCCATTCTCAACACGGGCAGCGCAGACGTGGGCTCTGAAGTCAGCAGTAAACAAGCAGTGGAGCTCCCGTTGAACATCCGCAACGTTTACGGCCTCGTAGAACTTGATTCGAGCGTCAATAACAGCCAGCAGAATCAGGCGCTCAACCCGCCCGGCTCGCAAGGCAACTCCGATCAGGATATTTCGTTCTTCAATTTCGGCGGCGGCCGCTTTGGCACCACTGCCTTTCTCCTCGACGGCGCCTGGGACGGAGCCGGCGATTGGGACGGCGTCATCTACGTGCCCTCCGTCGACGAGCTTCAGGAATTTCGCATCCAGACAAATACCTTCTCTCCGCAGTACGGATTGAGTATGGGCAACGTAGTCAACGCGGTGACAAAGTCAGGCACCCGCAGCTTCCATGGCGATGCCTTCGAGTTTCTACGCAACAACAATCTGGACGCAAATAACTACTTCAACAATCTCGACGGACTTGCTCGCCCCCAGTTCAAGCGGAACCAGTTCGGCTTTACCGCCGGAGGTCCGGTTTACATTCCGCACTTCTATAAACAGCGCGACAAGACGTTCATCTTCGGCACCTATGAAGGTCTCCGTCAGCAGACTCCCACCACGTTGCTCACCACCGTGCCGACCGCGCTTCAAAGGCAAGGAAACTTTTCACAGACATTCAATCAGGACGGCACTCTCGCCACGATTTACGATCCATTCTCAACCAGGTTCGTAAATGGTCAGTATGTCCGGACTCCATTCGCGAACAACACTATTCCTACGAACATGCTCAACCCGGTCGCTCTGAAGTTACTGAATTACTATCCGTCCCCCAACCGCCCGGGCAATTCGATCACCGGCGCGAACAACTTCGTGGGCACCGCCGGTCTTCCGACTAACAGCGATCAGTACACCATCAAGGTCGATGAGAACATCAACGAAAAACAGAATTTCTTCGTCCGCTGGTCCCAGAAGCGTCAGTTCAAACAACTGGAAGGCGAGTTCTTCGGCGCCAACGATCCGGGCGGAAATGGAACCATCGCGCCCGATAACCGCTTCGAAGGCGGCGCCGGATATACCTACGTGTTTTCGCCGACTTTTGTGATGTCCCTCAACCTCGGCTGGGGCCGATGGGTGGAAGGACGCGTGCCGCAAGGCGTGCCTTTCGATGTAACAAGTGTCGGCCTACCTGCCTCTCTCAACACGCTGCAGGGGCCCGGCGCCTTTCCATCCGTCAACGTCTCCGGCTTTCAGTCGCTCGGATCGGGCGGCCTCAACTCCACTCCACGCGAAGCGCGAACCTATGCGGCGGACTTCACAAAGAACCTCGGCGCGCATAACCTGTCCATGGGCTTCATGGGGATCACATTCATCTTGAATACCTTCAACTCAGCTCAAGCTAATTTCAATTTCGGGCCGGACTTCACTCAAGGGCCCTTCCCGACCACTGCCAATTCCGACACCGGTTCTTCAGTAGCTTCTTTCCTCCTCGGAACAGGCGATAACAGCAGCGGCGGCATCTCTTACTCGGCCCAGGCCGCTTACAGCAAGAAGGATTTCGGCTGGTACATCAACGACGATTGGAAGGTCAATAAAACACTGACTCTGAACCTCGGTATTCGCTACGACATACAAACTCCTCCGACCGATCGCTTCAATCGCCTGTCTTATTTCAACTTCGCTCCTAATGCGATTAGCCCATTGGTTCCCAGCTTGAACCTTCCAGGAAATCTTCAGTACGTCGATGGCAACCAGCGCGGCGTCTACAATACGAACTTCACCAATTTCGCTCCACGAGTGGGACTTGCTTACTCGCCTATTCCTAAATTCGTCTTTCGGGCAGGCTATGGCATTTTCTACACTCCGGCCATGGAGTTTGGCGACTATCAGGGCTTATCGCTAAACGGCTTCTCCCAAACAACTCCCTATGTAGGCACGCTCGATGGAGTCACGCCTCAGAATCTGCTCAGTAATCCATTTCCAAGCGGGTTACTTGCGCCGGCCGGTGAAGCGGCCGATGGCGCGACGAACGTTGGCCAAAGCATCAACGCGGTTTTGCGCAATCGGGCCAGCCCGTATGTGCAGCAGTGGACGGCAAACGTTCAATATCAGCTCGGCAGCACCTTACTCCAAGCCGCCTATATTGGAAATCACGGGCTAAAGCTGCTCTACAATTCGACTTACCAGCTGGACCAGCTCCCGACTCAGTATCTATCGCTCGGCAATCAACTGACTCAGCCGGTCGCGAACCCCTTCTACGGCATCATCGACAGCGGAGCTCTTTCCGGGCCCACCATTCCCTATGGCCAACTGCTACGGCCTTTCCCCGAATACACCGGCGTCAACAACGTTCAGCCGCCCAGTGCTTCCAGCAGCTACAACGCCTTCGCCGTTTCGGCAAACCATCGCTTTTCGCATGGCATTCAGTTCCTTGTCTCTTACACCTGGTCGAAATATCTAACTAATAGCGAAGGGCCCGAGGGCTGGACCAATGGCCAGGCTCAGTCCGTGCAGAACTGGTATAACAATTCGCTTGAGAAATCGGTCATGTCGGACGATATCCCCCGTAGCCTGGTCGCCAGCTACGTGTACGAATTGCCGGTCGGGAAAGGGCGCGCTTATGCTCCGTCCAACAAGATTGTCAACGGTGTGATCGGTGGTTGGCAAGTGGCGGGTATCTCCAATTTCAAAGATGGTTTTCCGCTGGCAGTCACTAATGCAACCAACAATACGAACTCCTTCGGCGGCGGTCAACGGCCGAACATCATCGCCAACCCGACGCTCAACAATCCGAGCATCTATCAATGGTTCAACATTGCCGATTTCGCTCAACCCGCGCCATTTACTTTTGGCAACGCTCCGCGCACTCTCCCCTACTTGCGCGCGCAAGGCACGCTTAACACCGATCTCACGCTCCAAAAATATTGGGGACTTTGGAATGAAGCTTCCAAGCTTCAACTTCGGGCCGAGTTTTATAACATCTTCAACCGGACTCAATTCTTCGCTCCCGGCACTACCTTCGGCAACTCCACATTCGGCGTTGTTCCCGGCGCTCTGCCCGCACGCTCCATTCAATTCGGACTAAAACTATATTGGTGACCAAACGCATCGCCTCGCTCAACAGCCCCAGTTCCTCCTCTGCCCACGACCACAAACCCCCTCGGGGACGTCCCGGCCTAACTCAAGGTTGCCTACCCAAGTCCGATCAGGCAGGCGCGTCCCCTCGCTCAACAGCCACAGTTGCTTCTCTCCCCATAACCACAAACCCCCGCGACGTACCGGGCTAACGCGCGTCCCCTCACTCTACAGCCCCAGTTCCGCTCTCTCCCCAAACCCACAAACCCTCTCGGGGACGTCCCGGCCTAACTCAAGGTTGCCTACCCAAGTCCGATCAGGCAGGCGCGTCCCCTCACCCAGAAGCCCCAGTTGCTTCTCTCCCCACAACCACAAACCCCCGGGGACGTACCGGGCTAACGCGCGTCCCCTACCGCCTATTCTGAAGCAGTGCGCCGAGTCTCGATTTTCATCCTCCTGCTGACGTTCGTCTTCCCAATCTTCGGAGCGAATTCACTTGCCGATCGAATCGAATCCGCTCAGGCCAGAGGCGATTACAAGGCAGCAGGCGAGCTCTATCGCCACTTACTTGCCTCCGGCACTGACTCTCCCGAGCTTCGCAGCAACTATGGCCTCATGCTTTACATGGCGGGTCAGCCGCAAGCTGCTCTATCGCAATTTCAGATCGCTCTGAGGCGTCAGCCTTCTCTTGCGGCGGCTAATCTCTTCGCCGGCCTTTCCGAATTCGATCTGGGGCATGCGAAAACCGCTCTACTCTACCTTCTGACTGCGCGAAAGCTAGACCCCGCTCGACCCGCTCCGCTTCTTGCACTGGGCAAAACTTATGTAGCTCTCCGCGATTACCGCCGTGCCAATCAGCTCTACGCGCAAGCCGTTGCCATGGACTCAAAGCTCGCCGAAGCCTGGTACGGTTTAGGCGTCACGGATCGAAGCCTTGCCGAACAGACCTTGAACGCTGCCGCCCGTTCCGGCCGCGCAGACTCGCCCGAGCTCAAGAGCGAAGTGCAGCAACACCTCGATGGCGCAGTGCAAGCTCTGGAGCGCGCCGTTGATCTAGATCCGAACTCGGCGCGTACCCACTTGCTTATGGCCGAGTCTCTCGCCGACTCCGGAAAGCTTGCCGAAGCGACTCCAGAGTACGAAACGGCAATGAAGCTCGATCCGGCGCTCGACGCCGCCTATCTTGGCCTGGCGTCTGAGTACTGGAAAGGCCGTCAGTTTGACCGCGCGCTGCCGCTTTTGGAGCACGTGTTGCAACGCTCACCCAGAGACGCCGAAGCTAATGGCATGATGGCGGACATCCTCGAGCATAATGGCGATAACGAAAAGGCAAAGCACCACGCCGAGATTGCTCTTTCTTCCAACCCTGAGCTGATTCAAACACGGGTGGTGCTCGCTCGTGTGTACCTCGCGCAAAAGCAGCCTAAACTTGCGATTGTTGAACTGAAAAAGGTCGCAGCGGCCGACCCCGATGGCAGCTACCACTTCCTTCTCTATCGCGCCTTCCGCGAGGTCGGAGACACACAAGCGGCCAAAACAGCCATGGCGGAATTCCAACGCTTACGATACAGCAAAGGCACTGGCGGAGATCAATGATCCGACTGCAGCGTTCGTTGACGCTGAGATCGCGCCTCGCGAATGGCATTCGAAGCGGCAAGAGCCTTCTGTGCCTCGCCGATCCGTCCTAACTTTCGAAGACTTATCGAAAGCTGATAATGAACGTCCCCCTGCTCGTCCGAGCGCGCGCCTTTCTCGAGTTCTCCCTCCGCTTCCCCGTATCGCTTGAGGTGAAAATAAGCTCTTCCCAAATCGGCATGCGCTGCGGCGGCGTCCGGCTGCCTTGCCAAATACGCCTTCAATAGCGGAATCGCCTCTGCCTCCCGATGTTCTCTGACCGCAATGTTCCCAAGCTCGAAGGTCGCCTGAAGCGTATTGGGATTGATCTTCAGAACATCGCGGAGGTAACCTTTTGCCTTCTCAAACTCTCCTAACTCCCAGTAAGTTGTTCCCAGCCCTATCAGCGGCGCGGGATTGTCCGGCGTGAGTTCGGCCGCTGTTTTGTAACGCGCGAGCGCCTGAACCAGATGGCCTTGCTGCCGCTCCACATCGCCGAGAAACACTGCCGCTTGCCACGAGTCGGGACTCAGCTTGACCACATGCTCAAAGGCGTTCTTGGATTTCTCCGCAAGTCTCCGTGCTTCGTCATACTTCGCTTGTGCTGCCGGTGAATCGCCCTGATTCAGATTCTTCGATTGGCCGAATGCTTCTTGCGCGAGCTTGGCGTCGCCCTGGCCTTGCAGGTACTCGGCAAGCAAACGCTTTGAGAAACTCTCGCCTTCCGGCATCTTTGCTAACTTACGGGAAGCCTGCTCCGCCATTCGCTCGTAACAGATCCCTTCGCCGTACCATGCGAGAGAATCGCTGGCGTCGCGAGCCGTTTCGCGCTCATAAATCTCTGCCGCCGCAGTCAGGTTGCCGAGCGCCAGGTGAGCACTCGCTAATCCGAGCAGCGCATCCCGGTTTGCGGGCGCCCGCGCGATTACGCTCTCGAGCGGCGCGATCGCCTCTCGCGGACGGCTGATCTGCACTGCCGCAAGGCCGGTCACCAGCGCCGCGGAGGTGAGCCCTGGATGCTGCTTCCAGATCGGCGATGCCGTCTCGAACGCCAGTTCGAATCTTCGCGCTGCGTAGTACATCGCGGCTAAATTATTCAGCGCTTCCGGCGCTCCGGGCCGGATCTGTAAAGCCGCTTTGTATTTTCCTACCGCCTTCTCGTACTGACCTTGCTGAGCAAATGAAGCGGCTTGCCGGAACAATTCGCCATATTCATCGGCGTACACTGCTCCTGTTGTCAGAAGAAAGCAAAACAGCCACAATATGCCGTGTCTGTGCGAGATGAACTTTCGTTTCAGAAGGTCTTGAATAGGCGCTGCCATCTCATCTTGCCGCCTGCCGCTACCGGTTCGCGCGAATCGTAAATCAGCAGCGGAGTACCTACGATATCGCGCTCGTCCAGCAGCCCCCAGTAACGGCTGTCTAGCGAATTATCACGGTTATCTCCCAGCACGAAATACTCGCCCGGCGGCACCACAATCTCGCCGTTCACCACATCCTGCCGTAGCATTTTGTCGAGCGCAGCCGCGGCGCCTGGAATCATTTTTATGCCGGCCGGAGCCGTTTTTCCTGGAAAGGCCATGCGATCGAAAGCCGAGTTGAACTTGTAAACGGCATACGGTTCGCGGAGCGCGACTCCATTCCGGTAAACCACGTTCGATGCAATCCGGATTCGGTCACCGGGCTTTCCGATTACCCGCTTGAGGTAGATCTGCCGCCGGTCTAGCGGGTAACGAAACAGGATAATCTCGCCATCGCGCGGTTGCACGTGAGGTAACACCCGCACCAAAATTCGATCTCCTCTTAGTAGCGTGTTCTCCATGCCGCCCGAGGGTACCAAGAAGGCGCGCACAAACAGCAGCGGAAGAGTAAAGAGCAGTGTAATCACGATCCAAACGGCTGGGTATCCATGCTTTGCTCCGCTCGACGAAAGCGACCGTCCAGCGGCGGCAAACAACACGATCAACACAACATTGAGGCCGACGGTTAATGCAATAGCCCTGCCCGGCATTCCTCCACTGCTCCGCAGCACGATGGGTAGCAGCAGCACTTGCCCAAATAAATAAAGCGCGAACCCGTATGCTGCCCAAACCCGGCGGCGCAGGATTCCAATACCAGCCAGCAGCGGCACGAATGCGAACACAACCGCCGTCAGCGTGCGAAATGCGGATAACAGACCGATCAGCGCCAGGCAAAGAGCCACCACGGCAGCGATCAGCGGCAATCTCCGCTCTATTTTTTCCCGCATGCGTCTCGCTCAATCATAAGAAACACGCAATAGTAGAGTTTGCGGCTTCCTCGGCGACAATTCCTTCAAACGGCAGCTTTCGGGGCCATCGCAACGCCCTTCGCCGGGTGTGCCTTGTTGCTTGATGTGCATCGCCGCCGAATCATCTTTCTTCGAGGGGAAAGGCAGGCTTCGGAGTGGCTCACTCCGCCCGGCTCAGCTTTGAAACCGTTCAGCCTCGCGGCTCTTCTCTCTTCGGGCAAGTTGAAACCCGACGAGTTCTTCGCGTGTCCCGGACGGTTGTATCTCGAAGGCTTCAATATGACCTGCTCGCATCCCCGGCTTCCATTTCCAGTGAATGCGGCGCGGGCCATTGCGTATTCGTGCAATTGCGCCACCGCTCATTTCGCGCAGCGTTTCGCTCGCGGCCAACTCCCCCAATTTCTAACGCGCTGTGGTCTTGCTTCCCCCTCACGCTTCTTGCCGCGAGTGTCTGCCGCAGGCCGCATTGAGTCGGGACTCACCGGCGAAGCTCTCGAGCTGCAAGCTCTTGGCGAGCGAGGCGTCGAAGTGACGGCGCTCTCCCTGGCTGAAGCTTATCTGGAGCTGGCGAAGCTCACAGCCACGCCAGAGCTCTCACCTATCCTGGACGGCCTTGAAGGTGCTGTCGAAATCGGTACTGGGCAGAGGGCGCGCGTGCCGGGAGTTTCTGTCGCGGGTAAGACTGGAACCGTCCGCCTCGCCTCCGGTCTTCACGCCGCCTGGTTTTCCGGTTTCGCCCCCAGCCGTCATCCGGATGTCGTAGTGACTGTGCTCACGCAAGGGCGTTCGGGCGCTGGTTCCGCAGCCCCCGTCGCTGGTGACTTGCTGCGCCGCTACTTTGCGGGAGCTCGATTGTGATTCGGGCTTCTTGCGTTCTTCTTGTTTTTACAGCAACGCTAACCGCATCGGTCACCTATCGCGTTCGGCTCGATGCGGCTGCCGCGGGCCGAATTGTCGAAATGGACGCCGAACAATATGTCGCGGGGGTCGTCCGGGGCGAAGCCGGAACATTCCATAACCAAGAGGCGCTGAAGGCCATGGCGGTCGCTGCAAGAACGTACGCCGCTCACTTCCACTCCCGCCATGCTTCGGCCGGATTCGATTTCTGCTCCACCACGCATTGCCAGCGGCTCATTCTCAAGCCCGATCATGACCGTTACTGGGAAGCGGCACACGTGACTCGCGGCGAGTTGCTCTGGTTCCGCTCGCAACCGGCGCTCGCCGTATACACCCAGAACTGCGGCGGCAGGAGTGAGTCAGTCACAAGCGTTTGGCCTTCTGAACAGGCGTTTTACTTGCGGATGCACGGCGATCCATTTTGCCGAACGAACTCCCATGCATCGTGGGTTTGGCAAACGTCTCTTTCCGAACTTGGGCGCGCTCTGCAACAAGCCGGCCTTCGGGTTCCGTCCGCTCTGCAGCAGGTAACCATCTTGCGCCGCACGGGGTCGAACCGCGCCGCCACTCTATCGCTCATTGGCGAGCGTGAAACAAAAATCATCGATGCTCGCACCTTCCGCTTCGCTCTCGGCCGCACGCTGGGCTGGAACACGATTCGCAGTGAATTGTTCACCGTGAAAACCGTCGCCGGGCAGGTTCGCTTCCAGGGAAGCGGCGCCGGTCACGGTCTCGGGCTCTGTCAGGATGGTGCGGATGAGATGGCTGCCACCGGCAAGAGCTACCGCGAAATCCTCGCGTTCTATTACCCCGGCACGTCCCTTGCTCGATTGGCAAACGATGTTCACTGGTTCAGCGCCCATGGCGCGGGGATGACAGTATTCGCGAAGACCGGTGCGCTGGCTTCGGCGATCCTGCAAGTGTCGTTACGAAATTCAGCCGAGATCCGCTCGCAATATAAGTTCCGCGCCGCGCTCCCCGTGAGCATCTATGTCTATCCCGACATGGACAGCTTCCGTAACAGCACGGGAGAGCCGGGTTGGGTCGCTGCGCATACGGTGGGGACCCGCATCGAACTGCAGCCTTACACTGTGCTCCAGCAGCGCGGCGGTTTCGAGCCGATACTGAAACACGAACTGTTGCACGCCACCATCGAGTCTGTTGCTGCCCCGGGCCTGCCGATCTGGTATCGAGAAGGCTTGGCTCAATACCTGACAGGATCCCAACAGATGTCGGCTCGCGAGCCGCTTCTATCTGACGAGTCTCTTGTTACCCGTCGAGACAGCTGGATCCAGACCCGCAACGCCGATCGTGCCGCCGGAGAGCGGGTCGCTTTACTGCGCAGGCGTTATGGCATGGCCGAATTACTGCGTTGGGTAAGCGCCGGGTTGCCGGCCGCCGTAGCACGTTCAAGCACCAGCAGCAGTCCGGCAAACAGCAGATAGGCGAGGGCGCCTCGCATCAAAAAGCTTGCCATCTCCGCAGCGAAGTTCGGCATCTTAGGAACCCATGCCATTATCCTCATCGGCACCCAAATAGCACCGAGTAACAGCACGAAAATTTTTACAGCAACAACAAACCGCGGGATGCTAACTAACCCTGGAAGCCCCCTCAGCCCCGAAACCGAGACTCGCGCCGCCGCGGGGACTAACACTGCCGGCAAAATCAGCCAGCGGACAAGCCATACGATCCCTTGAAAAACCGCGAGCACGCTACCCGGTGCGATCGGCTTCCGTATCGTCATGGTCAACCAGGAAGCCAGTTGAAACGACGGATTGCCCAGCCTTGCATCAATCCAATTCACCCCTGCATATAAGCCGACCGACAGCAAAGCCAACAGAAATAGCGCTGGAATATGCGCCAAAGCTGCGCCTGCTCCCCGCCCAAGCCGATGGCCCGATGTTCCACTGAAAAACGCCCACCCTGTGCCGTGCAGCCACAACGCACCGCACACGAAAAGGACGATCACACAGGCGCTGAACGCCAGATGCCCTGCGTCCGACTCCGGAATGCTCAACCATCGATACCCCAGCCAAAGCAGAAACGCATCTCCCACCAGATGCAGCGCGCAGAGCCCAGTCCGGGCGGATCTCATTTGCCCACCTCGAGCGTTCTGCTTTCCGACGTCGCGCGAATTCCTGGCCGATACATCGGAGCCACCCGTGCGGGCCCAACGTGAAACAATCCCGGGTTCACCACCTTCAGCAAATAGAAATACTCCTGCTGTCCTTGGCTGAAGTAAGTCTGGAAAATTGCCATCCGGTCGTCATGCAGTTCGCGCCGGGTGAACGCATACCGCCACCAGGGCGGACGGCTCCGAAGCTGGTAAAGGTTGTCGCGCTCGATGAACTCGGCGCCCGCCGGGATTGGATCTTCCGCCAGCAGATACTTCCAATCCGAGCCCGTCACAGTGAGTCGAACCGCGAGGGTATCGCCTGATGTCACGGGGCCGCTCAGCGGAGCCAAGTCATAGACGATGTGGTCGCCATCCTTTGAGGGAACGAGCCGGAAATAGTCACGGAGTACGTTGAGCGAAATCGCGCCCTGCTTCTCCATTCGAGCCGCATTCGAGTAGTGCGTGCCCGTCACGGAGTAATAAAGCCGGCCCTTACCGGCCGACTCAATCGTGACGTCATTGGTCCCGGACTTCAGCTGCGATTCATTCAGCAAAACTTCCGGCGCATCCACCGGCGAACCAGCGGAAAACGTTTCGCTGCGTACCAACTGCCCATTCACTCTCACCGCGGCTGTAAAGTCCGGCGTCAATTCGTTACTCTGCTTCAGGTAATCGAGCACTCCGTAGATCACCATTGCGGTCTGCTTGCTCGACGACCACCAATATCCCTCATTGCGATGGTTTACAAGCCATAGAATCGCGCTGGGCAGCAAGGGACTCTTCGGGTTCTGATGAGTCAGAAGCTTCACCGCATACGCCGTGGCCTCCGGGCTTACATCCGCCTCGAAATCGAGCATTTCGTCACGCGTTGCTTCCCACCATGCCTCTTCGCCTGTTCGTTTGACAGAGGCTTCGAGCGCCGCGGAAAGCAGCTTCGCCCGCGCATCTTTCACTTTTTCAAAGGCCAAACCGAGCAGCGCCGTCCCGTAAGGGGATAGCGAAGTTCGTTCGGCAAAAATGCGCTGGTTCAAAGCTGAATCCGGCGCTCCCGCTTCCGCCAGTGCGTACGCGAGATAGGCTCGCATGTCCGGCTCGAGATTGACGTCTTGCACGACGGCCGTATGAAGCCAAGCGATGCCGCGCTTGAGCGAATCTGCCCGAATAGCAACCGATTCCGCCCGCGCTTCCGCCAGCCCAGCGACTACATATGCCGTCATGAACGCTTGTGAGGAATCGCTCGGCCACCAGCCCCATCCGCCGTCTTCATGCTGCATGCCGTAGAGCCGTTCGAGACCGCCTTTCACC
Source organism: Bryobacteraceae bacterium (assembly GCA_965219105.1). Lineage (GTDB taxonomy): Bacteria > Acidobacteriota > Terriglobia > Bryobacterales > Bryobacteraceae > Bog-105. The sequence continues at coordinate 229,974 of OZ244728.1, forward strand.
TGCTCATCGAGCCGCGCTTGATCGATCTGCGGCAACCCGCTCACGCTGCGCATCGCACGCGTCACCATCAGGTTCGGTAGAAAGCTCGACATCGTTTGTTCCACGCATCCGTACGGGAACGAAGTCAGGAACTCGAGCGCTTGAAAGATCGGTCCTACCGCCGACGAAGCAAGCCGGATGGAGATGGAGCGCGAAGCGGCTTCCGCATCGGAGGGGAAGGTGATCTGTCCCTTCCAAGACGTTCCAGCCGAAAGGGAGCCGCTTCGCGATTGATCGATCTTCACCCCCTGCGGATGAATCGGCACATCCTGCTCGACCGCATCCGATTCCTGATCCGTCAGCGCGCTCGCCATGATCTTTGCCTGGAGCGCAGCCTCTGCCTTTACCCGCCAGTTGACCGTGGCGTCGCCCCGGCTCGGCGCGTCAACCTCCTGTGTGGCGGCGCCGTCGATCAACTTTAGTCCTTGGAGCGAGGCCGACACCTTCACGTGTTTCGCCTCCGGCAAATAGTTATGCACGATGCCGGAGATCACCGTCTCGTCGCCTTGTACAAAGAATCGGGGAATCGCCAGCTGCAGGATGACATTCTTCCTGACAATCGTCTTCGTGACGCCGCCTCCAAACCGCTCGTCCGGTGAGACGCCCTTGGCAGTAGCGCGCCAGGTCGTCAAGGAATCCGGATATGTGACACGTGTTGTCGCTCGACCTGTCTGGTCCGTCGTCAAATCCGCCGCCCAGTACGATGTGTCTGGAAAGATTTTCCGTACCTTAGGCTGCACCAGCTGTTCGCGTTTGATCTGCGCGAGCGGCGTCTGGCTCGCCGCGTTCATCGCCAGCATCATTCTTCTATTTCCGGCTTCTCCACTGAAGTAATATGCGAGGGAGTCTAGCGTGGTGACGTTGTTGCCCTCGTTTCCATAGAAGTAAGTCAATAAGTTCGGCGTTGTATCCGGGCGAATCGCGTAAATCGCCTCATCAACCACTCCCAGGCTCAAGTCCGCCGCTTGTACGGGCTTGCCCTCAGGCGTTGTTACTTTCAACGTGTAAGTGGCGGTCTGGCCCGGTTGATACGTCTCTTTGTCGGTTGTAAGATCGACCGCCAACTTATGCTGCTCGGGCGGAACGATAACTCGCTTCTGCCCCTGGTACATCTCGCCGTTTCTGAGAAACTGCGCGGTCACAAAAAAGCCAGGTTCGTCGCTGACGGTCACGTTGTAGTCGAAGGACACTGTCGCCGTGTTCGAATGCAACAATTTCACCAGGCGAACATCCCGTCCCTCTAAAGTCACCAGCACCGGCGTGTTCGGCTGGCCGGCGATCACCAGGAACTTAGCCGTATCACCAGCCGCATACGTCTTCTTATCCGGTACGATCGCGATTGTGTGAGCATTGCCGCCTCCGTAAATTGCGGCGCTTCCTCCGGCAACCCAGAGATACGCCATGTCTTCCACCCGCCGTCCATTACCGGAGCTAGCCGACACCCTAACCTGGTACATTCCACCCTCGGCCGGCATTGGCAATTGCGCTTTGCCCGTGCCATCTGGCCCGGTTGACGCGCTTGCTGTGGTAACCACTGTTCCGGGCTGATTACGGTTGCGAGCGGGTCGAATCAGCTCAAGTTTGACCGGCGTGCTCACTGGCTTGCCGTCATAGTCTAATGCCTTGACCTCGAGTTCGGCTTGGCTCGACGGTTCGTAGAAGTATTGCTGCGGCTGTACACTCACGAGGAACGTGCCATAGGTGGCGATCGCCCAGCCCGCTCCCGAGATCTCACGCCTCGCTTCATCCGTTACCCGCGCTTCCACCCGGTACCGGTAGTCATGCCCATGGTCCGAAACGGTCGTCCGGTAATGAACGCCCAGTTGCCCGTCCTGATCTAGTTGTCCCTGCGCCCGCAATACTTCCTCACCAGCGTCGTCGTCCGACTGATCGCCTGTCCCGGCCCCGCTCTCAGATTCGTCGGGGTCCTCCCAAAGCGGGTAAAAATAGCGGCTCCGGTAAACCGAGTATTCGACTTTTGCATTCTTGACGGGTTCGCCAAAGTAATATCTGGCATTGATTTTGGCGTCCATTTGATCACCTTCCAGCACCCTCGCCTTCTCTGGCGTGACCCGTACCTCGTACTCCGGCTTCTTGTACTCCTGAATCTCGAAGTTTCCGGTCATGGGCGTGTCGCCGCTGGTGATTTGGATGTAGTAATTGCCCAACGCCGCAGTCCTGACCGATGTGAATTCGCCATGCACAATGCCGTTGCTGTTTGCCGTGAGGTGCTCGGTGTACACCTGCTTGCCGTCCGGGTCCTGAATCTGCACGGCAAAGCTCTGGCCTTGCGGAATCGTATACCCGCCCTGCGCTTTTGACATGCGCAGGATGCCGCGAAAGTGAATCGTGTCACGCGGGCGGTACACGGGGCGGTCCGTATAGACGTAACCGGTCCAGGATCGAGCCGCATCGCCGAAGTTCCACAGGCCCACTGACTGCAGCGTCACATCGTCGTTCTTACTTGCGACCATCCGCAGTTCATCGCTGCTCGCGCTGGCGGCGCCTGGCACGTGGATGTCTGCAATCCCGTCGGCGTTGGTTTCAAACGTAGCCGGCGTGGCATTGCGTTTCATCACCGCGAGCTTTGCGCCGCTCACCGGTTGACCTGACGCCCGGTCCACCACATAGGTGACGATCCGTTCCCGGCCCACCTTCGTCACGGCCACCAGATTCGACTTGACCAGAATCGTATACGCTCTCAAACCGCCGTGAACAGCCTCGACGAGATACACGCCCTTGTCTTTCACTTGAATGGGCACCGTCACCGAACTCCACGGCTGTGTTCCAAGAGCCTGCACAAAAGAGAGCACCAGTTGATCGCGGTTCAATACTGGCGCAGCCGCGAAATACTCGGCCGGGGTTTCCAGGCTCCGCTGTTTCTGGACCGCCGCCGGGTGTTTAAAATGCGCGCTAACCGATTCGGTGAATTGATCTCGCAGGAAAACGCGGATCTGACGCCGCAGATCGTGCTTCCAACTCCGCAGGCTTCCGAGAAAGCTCTTCTTCTGCAGCTTCTGCTGTTCCTGCTGACCGAAATTATGCGGCGACTCGATGCGCCGGTAGAACTCTACCGGATCTTTCACGCGGTATACGCGGATCTGCACGGCCGGAACTCGCGTTCCCGTCAGAGCAATCGTTGGCGTCTCCGCGGCGCCGAATGTTCGGTCGGTCGAAAGCGAAAAGTACGGCTGCGTCTCGCTCTGACAAAGGAGCGGTGCGGCGAGCGCCAGGCTCACCAAAACACGCAGCGCATTACGCACTCTGCCTCTCGACCTTTTAGCTACGCTCATGTGATGTCACGCAGGATGTTCCAACGAAACACCCCTAGAAACTGCTCATTGGAAGCTGTCGGCCGCCACTGCGGGTCCGGGAAACGCTCCAGGTCCGATACGCGCAGCCGTCGCATCTCCCCGCGCTGCCCGCCCTCGGGACCGCTATCGTAGACGACGTACAACTCAGGCGATGGCTGGATTTGGCTCCGTCCGACATAAATCATAGAGTGAAAACTTCCGTTGCCCTCGTGCCCGCTCCGGAAAAAGAGCAGGTCGCCAGGTTGTGCCTGACGCATGCTTCGGCTCACAAAGAATGAATTGAGCTGCTCGAGCGTGCGAGCGTTGGCGAACTGCGCAAACGCCCCGCTGGTTTCATCACCGGGCTCGAACACTCCCTCCCGCACTCGGAACAGCGCCGCGCCTAAGGGCGTATAAGGGTAACTATACTTTTGAACCGAGCGCAGCGCCGGAATCAACTGCAAACCAGATCCTGAAGCCCACCGGCTATCGTGCCGCACGAGCGCTTCCCGATAGCAGTAGCGAAGCAACGAAGCACAATCGGTGATCTCGGGCGCTCTCGATTCCGCTTGATGGAAGTACTGCTCTTCCGCCAGAAAAGTAAACCATCGCCGAAAAGAAACGCGGTCCTGCTCGCGGTCGAGCCGCAGGAAATCGGGTGTCCCGTCCTGGGCCGAATCGAGCGTAGAAAACTGTTCGCGAACAGGCGATTCCGCCTTCGCATGCGGGATTGTCTCTACCCGCTTACGTTGCTTACAGCCTGGCGCTGCCAGCAACAATCCTGCAATTACTATGTTTGCTATGAAACCGCGCACGCGCCCACTCTCAAGCTTGTAATCCGAACACGCGCTCCACGTAGATCCGGCTCAACCGCAGGTCTTCGCCCAACGTACGCGTTACTTTTGTCTGGGGCCGGTAGGCCAGTTCCACCACGACGAGCGGATCGAGCCTTTCTTCTCTGAGATACGCTGCCACTCTCCGGTAGTCGATGTCGCTGTCCTCCACGTCTTCCAGCCAAATTTTGTTTCTCGCGCTCCGAACATGGATCTCCCGCACGCGCCTTCCAACTTCCCGCAGAAAGGCAAGCGGATCGTATCCGCCCTCATACGCCCAATCGATATCCACGCAGATGTGAACAGTCTTCGGATCGGTGTGAACAAGAATGTACTTCCATTCGCGGGCATGCTGCGCCAATTGCGGCGTATGGTGGTGTACTCGCAGCTCGAAGCCGTGCTCGGCAAGCGCGCCTCCCATCCGGTTCAAAGACTCGGCTTCGGTCTTCAATTCGGCATCCGTCTTCGGCTGTTTGCCGGCCTTGGGATCGGGATTGTTTACTACCGCTTGGCAGCCGAACGGCGCGCACGTTTGCGCCAGACGCAGAGCTTTGGCGATGGTTTGGGTGGCCCCTTCGCTCTCATGCATCGGCCCCCCGACGTAAATCGACGGCATCCGCAAACCCTCGGACCTCACGAGCCGCAGAACTTGCTCGCTAATTCCGGAAGCAAAAAACGCCGGGCCCAATTCCAGATTGTGAAATCCGGCCGCCTTCGCCATTGGTATGACTTGCCCCACTACATCGGCCAGCGGCTTTTGCAACGATTGAGCGTACTGCTCGAAAATGTAACCTTCGACCGACATTCTCGATAAGGCCGGTTGCGCCCTGCTTAGACCTGCTGCCGCAGCCGCCAGTAGAAGTTCCCGCCGAGTCATTCGGGAATGATTCTCTCATAAACTAAGTGGTTACGATATATGTCTGACTCCCACAACTTAAAGCGTTTCGTAGACGCGCAAAACGCGGTATTCGACCAGGCTCTCGCCGAGCTAAAGGCCGGCAGAAAGCAAGGGCACTGGATGTGGTTCGTCTTTCCGCAGCTGAAAGGCCTCGGGCACAGCGCCATGGCCGAGAAGTACGGTATTGCCTCAAGCGAAGAGGCCGCCGCGTATCTGGCGCATCCCACGTTAGGTCCCCGCTTGCGCGAATGCACGGCAGCGGTCAACGACGTTCAAGACAATCCCATCGACGATATCCTTGGCTATCCGGATAACCTGAAATTCCATTCGTCGATGACGCTTTTCTCGCTGATTGAACCAACAGATGAGGTCTTCAAAACTGCCCTGAAGAAATACTTTCGTGGTGATCTGGACAAGAACACCAAGAGCCGCCTTTAACTCGTGACTGGTTTGTGATTCGCCGTGCTTCGCTGACCTTTCCACCCTCTCCGTATCATGGAAGCATGGCCGCCACGCTCACCTCGCACTCTGAAGCCATCTCAGCTCCCCTGGCAGAGATCATGGGACTCGAGCAGCAGCACCTGCTACAAAACTACTCCCGCTATCCAGTGCTGCTCAAGCGGGGTCGCGGCGTCTATCTCTACGACGCCGAAGGCAAACGCTACCTCGATTTGATCAGCGGCATCGGCGTAAATTCGCTCGGCTATGCCCACCCGCGCATCACAAAGGTGATTCGCCAACAGGCAGGGCTTCTGCTCCACACCTCGAACCTGTATTACAACGAGTACCAAGGCCGCCTTGCCGAGCGCCTAGCCAAGCTAAGCGGACTTACTCGCTGCTTCTTCTGTAACTCCGGAGCCGAGTCGATAGAGGGCGCGCTGAAGATGGTGCGCGCGCACGGCAACTCTGTCTCGCCCGGCAAGATCGAGGTCGTCGCGCTCGAAAATTCCTTTCACGGCCGCACGTTCGGCGCGCTCTCTATCACCGGCCAGCCAAAGTACCGCAAAGACTTCGAGCCGCTTGTTCCCGGCGCACGCTTTGTGGAGCGAAACGACATTGCAGCGCTGGAAGCTGCTGTAAGTGAGAACACAGCCGGCATCGTGCTCGAATTTATCCAGGGCGAGGGCGGAATCAATCTTGTCTCTGAACCCTTCGCCCGCAAGGCTCGCGAACTCGCCGATCGCTTCAACGCGCTCCTGGTATTCGACGAAGTGCAGTGCGGCATAGGGCGCCCCGGCGTTTACTTCTCCTACCAATTGCTCGATCCCGTTCTGCTGCCAGACGTGGTTCTCGCGGCGAAGCCCATGGCCTGCGGCATTCCGATCGGCGTCGTGATCGCAAACGATAAAGCCGCCGCGAGTATAAAGCCAGGCATGCACGGCTCCACCTATGGCGGCGGACCGCTTGCCTGCCGCGTCGCTCTAGAGTTCTTCGATGTTCTCGAAGAGTTGCTGCCATCCATCAACTCGGTCGGCGTCTACTTCCGCATGCGCCTCACCGAACTGATGCGCACGTTCTCCTTTATCAAGGAAGTACGCGGACAAGGGCTGATGATCGGCGTTGAACTGGAACGGCCCTGCAAGGACCTGGTTCTCGACGGCATTCGCGAAGGCATCCTTTTCAACTGCACTCACGAAAACGTCTTGCGCTTCCTTCCCCCTTACATCCTTTCCGAGCAGGACGTAGACCGCGCTATCTCAACTCTTACGAAAATCTTCAAGAGCGTGAGATCGGTCGCCTCGTGAGACTCCCATTCAGTTAGAGCGTCTTGTAAGATGAGATTCGGTTGCCGCCGAAATTTAACGACGGCTGCTCGCCCAAGGAAGGTTTGTCATGCGATCGCTCGTTGTATTCCTGCTGTTTAGTACAGCATCATTCCCGTACGCGCCTCCCGGTAGCTCCGTTCAGACGCCAACCGCTCCGTTGGCTGCTCCGGCCCCAGCTTCGGCTTCGACTGGCATTGCCGGGAAATGGAACTTCGTCTATGAGACTGAGGGCGGCGACCGGGACAACAAGGCCGACTTTAAGCTCGCCGGCGATCAAGTGACTGGGAAGTTCGGGGCTGCCGATGTCAAAGGCACTTATAAAGACGGCACTCTCGACCTCGCCTTCCCGTTCACCTCGGACGAGGTAGGCATGACGTCGACGCTCAAGATGAAAGGCGTTCTCAAGGACAACAAGCTCTCAGGAACGTGGACGTTCGGCGACTACGACGGTAAGTTCACGGCCACTCGAGCGGATTAGAGCAGCTCTTCCCGCCCTTGTCCGTCCAGCGTCTTCACCAGCTTGCTGACATCCTGCGCATGGTCTCGGCTCGCAACCAGCAGAGCATCCGGTGTATCTACTACAACCAGATTGTTGACTCCGACCAAAGCTACGGTCTTTTTCGCGTCCACATAGTTGCCCCGGCTGTTCTCAACCACTAGATCGCCGCTGCTGGCATTGCCGTTCGCGTCCTTATCGGCCAAGTTATAAACAGCTTCCCAACTACCCACATCGTTCCAGCCGATATCGTCCAGCGCAATGCCCGAAACGTGCTTTGCCTTCTCGATAATGGCGTAATCGACCGAAATGTTTTCGCAGAGTGGATAGGTCTCCTCGAGCTTTGCACCGAAACTCTTGCTGCGGAACGAAGGCAATCCTGCGAGCAGCGTGGCCGTTTTCGCCTGATGCTGCCGCATCAGCTCCAGCACCGTCTTCGTCGACCAAAAAAACATTCCCGCGTTCCAAAAGAACGTCCCGCGCTCCACGAATTTCTTGGCAGTTTTGGCGTCCGGCTTTTCCCGGAAGCTCGCCACTTCCAGAGCATCCGTGCTGCCCGGCTTGACCTTCTTGGGAAATTCAATATAGCCGTAGCCAGTCTCCGCCCAGCGCGGCTGAATTCCTAAAACAACGACTCCTCCCGCCTCTGCCTCCCGGAATCCGGCCTTCACGAAACTGCGAAACCGCCCTTCTTTCAAAATCAGGTGATCGGCGGGAAACACGCCCAAAATAGCGTCCGGATCCGCCTCGTGCAGGATCTGCGCCGCCAGCGCGATGCAGGGCGCGGTATTTCGCTGCGCCGGTTCTGCGATAATCTGCCGCTTCGGCACTTCCGGCAGCTGCGACCGGATCTCCGGCTGCAGCAGCTCATTCGTCACAACCCAAATGTTTTCAGCAGGAATGATCGGCTTCAGACGGTCGACCGTCTGCTGGATCAAACTACGCTCTCCGAAAAATCGCAATACCTGCTTTGCGTTTCGCTTTCGACTGCGCGGCCAAAAACGAGTACCGCGGCCTCCTGCCATGATCAGGGCGTACCGGTGGTTTGCCATCAGTCTCTTAGTCTAAGGAAATAGCGAAAGTTCTTATCCCGATTTAGGGGTTAGGGTTACCCGGGTTCAGCGGCAATGGGTGATTGGGTAGCTGAGAATCCGGAAATCCTCGAATGACCCGGAACGTCCGCGACCACCTCGTGCGGGTGAAAAAATGTTCGAAGAGATCGGTCATGTGGGTAAACAGCGAATCGACCGAAGTTCCCGCCAAATCCTCGGTGGAAGCGCGATAAGACCAGTAAATCAACAGCGGCTTGCCGATGATGTTGTCTCGTGGAACGAATCCCCAGTAGCGGCTATCGAGCGAATTATCGCGGTTGTCGCCCATGGCAAAGTAATGGTCCGGCGGCACGACAACCTCACCGTTCACCACATGATGCTGGATCATGTCCCGCTGCAGCTCTCCTTGCAGTCCCTCGTCCGGAGAGAGTTCGCCGGGGAAATTGTCTCGCGACTCCAAATAAGGAAACTTGTGATAAGCGTAAGGCTCATTTACCTCTACGCCATTCCGGTAAATTACGCGATTGACCATTTTGAGGTGATCTCCGGGAACGCCGATCACTCGCTTAACGAATGTTTGAGTGACGTCGACCGGGTAGCGAAACACGATGATGTCGCCGTGCTTCGGCCGTTCGTAGGGCAATATATACTGGCTGAACTCACCCGCTGGCGAAAATGCCATCTTGTCGACAAGCAGGTGGTCCCCGATGAGCAGGGTGTCTTCCATCGAGCCCGTGGGAATCACAAAGGCCTGCACCAGGGTAGTCGTTCCAAATAGGAGCAGCAGGATCGTGACCGCCCACTCCGCAATGCTGTTGCGCGCCTGTGCGTCCCGGCGCTGCTCTACGGGTTCAATCTTTCCCGCGGGAATCGTTGCGGTCTTGTCTGCCATTCAGTCCTATTCTTAGGTTCCTCTAAACTGATATTGTAGCTTTCAGATCGGGTAGTCTTACCCGGTCACGGATAGATACGCGAGTGAGCACCGGCCTTCTTGGCGCAAACCGATCGATGTGCACACCTCTTGCCTTACGAAGCGGATTTCGATGGAGAATGAAAAGTATGAATTGTCTTCGAGTAGCGAGTCTGAGCCTGCTGGCGGCGGGTCTGTTCACGACCGGCTGCACTAACAAAGGGACAACGTCCGACGCTAGCTTAGTGACTGCCGTTCAGTCTAAGCTCTATTCCGACGACGCGACAAGGTCGGCAAATATCAAAGTCGACGCGAAAAACGGGGTGGTTACCCTGAGCGGTGACGTTCCAAGCTCAGATGTAGAGCTGGCCGCGATGAAGGCGGCCAACGGAACGCCCGGAATCAGCTCCGTCAACGATCAGATGAAGGTCAATACAGCCTCGGCTGCTCCTCCTCCTGCCGCCGCTCCGCCGCCCTCGGCACAAGCTGTTGCTGCGCCCGCGCCAGCTCCCGCGCCCGCCGCCGCGCCTCCCCCAGCCACAACTCCAGATGCCGCTGCACCCCCCGAAGAGCGGCGCGCCCCCCGGGTCGAGAGCTACACGGTTCCTGCTGGTACGCGCATGCAAGTTCGAATGACCGATTCCATCGACTCCCGCAAGAACTCGGTCGGGCAAACATTCCAAGGCACTCTCGACGCTCCTTTAACTCACGGCAATCGTGTCGTGGTGCCGGCCGGTTCGCCAGTAACCGTCTTACTGACGAATGCAAGCAGCGCTGGCCGTATTCGCGGTAATAGCGAGCTGCAGGTTCGCGTAACTAGCCTTTCAGACCGCGGCCGAACCTACGACGTCTCCAGCGACGTCTATGACGAAGCCGGTAAAGGCAAAGGAAAGCAAACAACAATCCGCTCCGGTATCGGCGCGGCAGCCGGTGCTCTGATTGGTGGTTTGGCGGGCGGCGGTAAAGGTGCGGCTATTGGCGCAGGCGCGGGCGGTGGCGCAGGTTTGGGCTATCAGTTCTTTACCCACGGTTCTCAGGTGAAAATACCCTCGGAGTCCGTTCTCACCTTCCGCCTGTCGGAGCCGCTGACGGTACGGCGTTAACCGGATTGCCTCAGAGTTCTCTGGGGCAAGAATCGCCATCGGAAGGCTCGGATCGATATATTTTGGTTGTTTTGGCCGCCTGATTCAGTTGTTTCCCTCATCTTTTTGGTTCCATTTGCCGACTAGTCTGTAGCAGGGCTAGTTCTGTGCTAGTCGGCTAATCACTCGGGAACTGAATCTTAGGTGCCTTTTCGCAGCTATCTAAAGTCCGCCTCGCCCGTCGTTTGCTCATGTCTGGTATACCTGCTTAGCCCTGAGCTGGCAGGAGCGGCCCAGCAGCTTCCCGTTCTGCGCAAAGTCTCGCAGATTCGCAAGCTGACGCGCGACGAGGCTAACCGCGGGTTCCCCGTTCATTTAACCGGTGTTGTGACTTTCGTTTACGCCGCGAATATAACCGATAAGACGATTCCGGCACCGCTCCTAGCGAATATGTTCATCCAGGACTCGACCGGCGGTAACTGGGTCAAGCTCACTCACCCGGCGCCGGATCTTCACGCCGGTGACAAGATTGAACTGACCGGCAAAACCGTCCAGGATGACTTCGCTCCCGATATTGCCGACCCGCACTGGCGCATTCTTGGTCATGCTCCCTTCCCCAAACCGGTTCGCGCTGAGTTTGGTCTTCTAGCCTCGACTCAGGAGGACAGTCTTTGGGTCGAAATCGACGGCATAGTTCGTGCGGCAAAAATCGTGTCCCACAGCCTTCAGCTGCAGATTCGCATGAATGGCGGTCAAGTGACGGCCTACGTGCCTGCTATGGACACGGCTGTCCCAGATCACCTTTTGAACGCCCATATTCGGGTTCAGGGCGTCTGTGGCAGTGATTTCAATGCCAAGAACCAGCTTCGCGGCGTGTACCTCTTTGTGCCTTCTCTGGCGCAGATGAAAATGCTCGAACCCGGACTCGAGGATCCCTTTAAAGCTCCGCAAAGATCTGTGGCGAGCACGCTGCGTTTCACGCTTGGCGGTGCAACCACTCATCTGATACGCATTTCAGGAGCGGTCACCTTGCAGCGAAATGGGAGATTTCTCTTCCTGAAAGGCTCGGATGGCGATATTCGAGTGGACTCCGATCAGAAGCTGGCCTTGAAGCCCGGACAAACCGTCGAAGCTGCCGGGTTCCCCGCGTTGGGAGAGTTCGGCCCCATTCTGGAACAGGCGCATTTCCGCATTACTGGACCTATCGTTTCTCTGAAACCAAAGAAGATTTCTACCTCCGAGGTCTTGAACGATGATCTGGCCGGAGATCTGATTTCTTTTAAAGCGAGGCTGCTCGAACGCATCGTCACTCCGCTTGAACAGGGTTTGGTAGTAAAAGTCGATTCGACGATCGTGCAGGCTCGCCTCGAAGATCCGGAAGCGGCTTCAATGATCTCGACGCTTGAACCCGGCACTCTGCTGCAGCTTTCGGGCGTAGCCGAAGGCGTTTCGAAGAATAACACCTTTCTGCTTTTGCTTCGCTCTCACCGTGATATCCAGATCCTTTCTCGTCCTCCTTGGTGGAACTTGCGCCATGCAGTCTGGACCTTTGGACTGATGGCGATTTTGATTGCTGCCGCCGTCTCCTGGCTTGCAATCCTCCGGCGCAAGATTCGGGATCAAACCGCAGTGATAAAGAAGCGGTTAGAGAGCGAAACCGCGCTGGAGCAGCGCTACCGTCAACTCTTTGAGCGGAACCTAGCCGGTGTATTCACGCTTAATGCGCGCGGGCAGATGCTCGACTGTAATGACGCTTGCGTGAAGATCTTCGGATTGTCTGACAAGCAGGATTTGCTCGCCCCTGGATCACCCGGTGTCTTGGCCCTTCACCAAGCGCTTACGGGCAAGCTGGAAAGCGGTCAAACGGCAAGCTGCTCGGAACTCAACCTGCGTCGCTCCGATGGCGAGGAATGCTGGCTCTTGCTGAACACCAACTTAGTCGAGACCGAAGCCGGATGTGTTAATGAAGGAACAATAATTGACATCACCGAGCTGAAGCGAACCGTCCGCACGCTTGAAGAACGAACCACATTCCTGAGTGAGCTGGTTCGTAATAACCCACTAGCCATTGCGGTCTTGGATCCCGGCACGAAGGTGGTCGCCTGCAATGGGGCGCTCGAGCGAATGTTCCTTTATACCGAGAAGGAGTTCGTCGGACAGCGGCTCCCGCCGATGATCGGCGCGCCTATCGAAAACATGCGAGGGATACTCGCCGAGCATAGTGCTGGCCGAACAACTTTTCAGGTTTGCCGCCGCATCCGTAAAGACGGTGTGTGGCTCGATGTGGAGGCGCACGGCGTCCCCATCATCGTAGAGGGAAAAATAGTCGGCACTTACGTCATCTTCCAGGACATCAGCGCGCGCGTAGCCGCGGATGCCGAGTTGCGGAAAACCAAAGAGGCTGCTGAGGCCGCAAGCCGCGCGAAAAGTGAATTCTTGGCCAACATGAGCCACGAGATTAGAACTCCAATGAACGGTATCTTGCTTGCCGCTGAACTGGCCTCTGCAGATAACCTTACTGTGGAACAGCGCGACTATCTCGAAACAATCCGTACATCCGGCAAATCGTTGCTCCTGATTATCAACGACGTGCTCGACCTCTCGAAGATCGAGGCCGGCAAGATGGAGCTCAACCTCGCTGACTTCTCCATTGCCGATTGTCTGAGCGATTGCGTTACGCTCATGGCCGGCCGTGCCCGTCAAAAGAATCTCGATTTGACTCTGCATGTCGACCCTCGTCTGCCGGCTCGCGTCAGAGGCGATTCCCTGCGCCTGCGGCAGGTCATTCTCAATCTTTTAGGCAATGCTCTGAAATTTACGCAAGAAGGCTCGGTGTCGGTGCGCGTCGAGCCGCAAGAATCGACCGGCGAACAGTTGAAGATCCGCTTTTCAGTTTCCGACACTGGGATTGGGATCGCGCCCGCAGACTGCTCGAAGATCTTCTGCGAATTTGAACAGGCCGATGGCTCCAGCACTCGCAATTTTGGCGGCACGGGCCTAGGCCTGGCTATTAGCTCGAAGCTGGTCGCTCTTATGGGCGGCGCCATCGATCTGAAGAGCCAAGTCGGGCAGGGAAGTACATTTAGCTTCACGAGCACATTCAATTCGGCCATTTCGTCGCAAGCTCCCGGCGATGGCACGCGCAAGCTCTCTGCGGAGCGGCGGCCCTCAGATAGTCTACGGATTTTGCTGGCCGAAGATAACCCGATTAACCGAAAGCTCGCGCGACGTCTGCTCGAACGGCAGGGCCACTCTATAGTTACGGCTGAGAATGGACGGGAAGCTGTTCAAATCTATGGTGAACACAGCTTCGATGTGGTTCTGATGGATGTTCATATGCCGGAGATGGACGGTCTCGAAGCCACCCGTCAGATCCGCGCTCTGCAAAACCGGGGAGGTAAGTTTGTGCCGATTATCGCGGTCACTGCAAGCGCCATGAAGGAAGACCGGGAAGCCTGCCTGGCCGCCGGCATGGATTCCTATATCTCCAAACCGATTTCTACCGACGAACTCATGGCTGCGCTCAGGGCTCTCACAAGGCCGCAGGCAGCATAAGTTTGCTGATGCGCCTGGAGCGACGGATATGCTGCCGTTATCTCAAATCGAGAGCATTTTGCTGTTCAAAGTCGAATGAGGTGTTCCAAATCGATGTTCCAGACTGGGAAAGTAAGGCCTCTCAGCTCTAAGTTTCCTGCCAGGGTTAACGCGTTAAGTTGAATGTATTGCTAAACTTAACGGCGTCTTCTTACGTTTGGCGCGATACGCGCTTTTGTTGGGTGCGGAGGACAGTTCCGATGCACCCACCCGTCATCATTGATTTCGTCGTTGCAATCATCGCGCATTTCTCGCGCTAAGAGCTTTTAAAAAGGATTTACGTTTTAACTTAGTAAGATTTACATAGTATTTTGTGCAATTTGGTGATAGAGTACTTTCAGCAAGCAGATTGCCGGAAGTACTCTGTCTTTATTGAAACGGATTTGGCGAGCACTTGTTACGTGTTTGCCCCTTGCCGGTATCATTTTGAGTCCTCCCGCAGAAGCGTTTGCGCTTAGGGCGGTACAAAACACTCCCGCGACCCCTGCGCCAACGGATGCACAGGCTGCGATCAGCCGCGCACGTTCTCTGGTCTCTAAAGGGCGTATCACGGAAGCCGCCAGCTTTCTCAACCGGGCCGCCCAGCAAGCTCATCGCGCCAATAACCCCTCTGATGAAGCGAAGCTCCTACAGTCATTAAGCGGCTGCCAGATAAGGCTGTTCGATTATCAGGGTGCTCAACAGTCGGCGCTCGGCAGCCGTCAGATCGCGCTCAAAATTCGAGATTTTCCCGTAGCCGGCGCCGATAGCGTCAATCTGGCGAGCATCTACTCCCAACTCGGAGACTATAGCCTAGCTGTCCGGGAAGCAAGCTATGGCGCCCAGCTGCTCGAGGCAACGGATACAAATAAGGGACATCTCTCGAGGGCGTTGCTCATCTACGCCGACGTCAAAGCAGAGCAGTCCCGCTCCCGAATCGAGGCAGACCAGGTGCGCGGAGACACCGCTGCCGAGCGGCGTGCAATCGACAGCATCGAGCGGAATTACCGGCGTGGAGTCGATGTAGCTCACGCTGCGAAACTCCCGCGCGAAGAAGCCAAGATTTGGGAAGAACTGGGCTACTCGCTCCTGCTCGTAAACCGGCCCCACCTTGCTGAGGAGCCTCTTTCCAAGGCTTTCCAGCTTGAGATGAGAATGCATGACGAAGACTCGCTCGCAGTCAATCGCGCCCACCAAGCTGAACTTCAGCTCCAACTGCACAACTATCAAAAGGCTTTGACGCTGATCGATCAGGCGTTTGCCGGGCACAGCCTATCGTTTCGAAGCACGCCCCTGTTCTATCCGATGTACATTCGTGGCGTCCTGCTCGAGGACCTCCACCGGGAATCTGATGCCTTAATTCAGCTCAGAAAAGCGGTGGACTCGGCAACCGAGTGGCGTCAGGGCGCTCTACCGGGAGACGCGACCAGCACCCGCACGGTGGTTCTACTGCATCAGGTCTATGAAGCCTATGCCCAGCTGGCGGCCGAACTCTCACTAAGGCAGAAGAACCCGGCATTGGCGCGCGAAGGCTTGGAAGTGCTTGCTGAAAACCGTGCGGCCAGTCTCCGCGATCAAATCAGGCTCGCCCTGTCTCAGAAATCACGGCTTCCGCAACACTATTTCGATTTGCTCTCCCAATTGCGCGACGCCCAGGCCAAAGTAACCTTGGGCGAAGATCGCCCGCAGGACAAAGCCGAGCTCAATCAGGTCAGGCTTGAGATCGGCGGCTTGGAAAACGAATTCGGGTTGAAAGCCCGCCACTTAGAGCAAATTAATGAGAGAAATCTGCATAGGAATTCACTTAGTGATATTCAGGCTGCCTTATCTGAGAACGAGGTTTTACTCAGCTTCAGTCTGGGGAGTGCCCGGTCGTTCCTCTGGTCGGTTACCCGGGAGCAAGTGAGTGTATATCGGCTAACAGGAGAGGCCAAAATCGCTACGCTGGCACGGCAGTTCGCAATCGGGGTTCAGAAGCATCAGGATACGACTGTCTACGGCAGACGTCTCTCGCAGGAGCTCTTCGGAAGCTTGCCGCCGCACATCTCTCGAAAAGGTGAGTGGCTGTTGGTAGGGGATGGCGTGCTGCTGGATGGTATTCCTTTTTCGGTTCTGCCCGATCCGGCGAATTCGAGAATTCGGGCTCTAATTAGTGCTCATACCGTCCGATATCTACCTAGTGAGCTCTTGCTTCTTTCCTCCGATAGGGCGCATCCCCAATCGCTCTTTGTGGGGATAGGAGACCCGATCTACAACATGGCCGACCAACGTATCAAGGCGAACGAGTCTGAATCCGCCGGAGGCTTCCGCGCGGCGATGGCGCTGCCGCGCTTAGCGGGGAGCGATCACGAGGTGAAGATCGCAGCGCGGCAGAGTGGCATGGACCAAGTTGACATCCTGGACGGCTCGCAGGCCACCGTGAGCGACCTGAAACAGGCATTGGCCGAACATCCTGAGATCGTTCACTTTGCCGTTCACGTTGTTGGTCCTCAGAACGAAACTCCGGGAAGTACGGAAAACTCCCAGTCTGCCTTGGCTCTGAGCTTGAGTTCGAATCATCTGCCGGAACTTCTCACGCCGGAAGAGATTGCCACCTTTCGCGTTCCGGGCAGTTTGGTGATTCTCAGCGGATGTTCCTCGCAAAAGGCCCAAGTCCTGCCCAGTGCCGGATTGATGGGTCTGAGCCGTGCCTGGCTGCTGGCCGGGGCCGCCGCAGTAGTGGTAAGCGCCTGGCCTACGCCCGACGACTCGGGCAAGTTCTTCTCCGCATTCTACAGTCATTTGGACAAGGGTCCGTCCGGCACGCTGGCGCACCGTGCCGCTTCGGCTCTCCAGCAGGCTCAGCTGGACATGGAGCACAGTTCGGGTTATCGCAGTTCCCCAAGTTTTTGGGCAGCGTATTCGGTTATTTCGAAGGAGTAAACGACAGATTTATGGTGGAAACACATCAACAGCCTGGTCCGAAGTCCGAGGTCGAGGGTGCTGCATCGCCGGAAGAACCGGTCGAGCAGGGTGTCAAGACCAACTTCCCGCCCGTTGACTGGGCTTCGCTGGTAGACCAGATTAAAGCGGGACAGGATGTCGGAATGGAACAGCTGTACCGGCTGTTCAGTCGCGGTATTCGCTACTATTTATGCCGTCAGCTTGGGCCGCAGGAGCTGGAAGACAAGGTTCACGATACCTTTTTGATTGTCGTCAACGCTATCAAGCGCGGTGACCTTCGAGAGCCCGAGCGCTTGATGGGTTTCGTGCGCACGGTGGTCCGCCGCCAGGTGGCCGCCTACATCGAAAACGCAGTTCACACTCGCCGCGAGCAAGCTGATCTGGAAACCGGCGCAGCTGTGGCCGACAAGACGCAGAATCCTGAGCAGGAAGCCATCGGGCGTCAAAAAGCCGCTCTCATGAAGAGCGCATTGGAGGCTCTCTCCAAGCGCGACCGCGATATTCTCGTGCGGTTTTATCTGAAGGAGCAGTCCCAGGAACAGATCTGCCGCGAGATGTCACTCACGGAAACCCAGTTCCGTCTGCTCAAATCGAGGGCGAAAGCCAAGTTTGGGGAAATAGGTAAGAAAAAGCTGGCAAGTAGCGGAATTTTCTCAGTTCTAGTGAGAGCGCAGGCAGGCTAGTCTCCACTACATCTGCGTGAGGTTAATCTCCTCTCCTATTCATATCCGTATATGACAAACGCATATTACGACCATCCCAATGAGGAAGCGCTCGAGCGTTTCCTTCTCCACAGATCCGGGGACCAGGAAGTCGAAGTCCTCGAGACGCATCTCCTCGCTTGCGAACCCTGCCTTACCCGCCTGGAAACTCTGGAAACAGAGCTAACCACCTTGAAGGCCGCTCTCATCTCCTCGGAAGAGGAGCGTATGCAAAACGAGCTAAATCCAGTGAAAGCCTCCTGGACGAGCTGGTTTACACTCCCTCGGCTCTCCTGGGCCGGGGCTGCTTGTGCAGCCCTAGCCGTCGGTTTGGTGGTCGTTCCGCAAACCTTCCATAAGCTGCCATCCAGCTCTTCTGCCAGTGCCGCCGTGGTCGAAGGCGACCTTTCCGTATGCGGTAGTGGCACGGGTTCAGACCTGTCGGCGTGCCGCGGCGTAGAAACTGCGACCCTGCCGGAGGGCAGGCCGCTCAATCTACGCGTCGATACAACAGACATTCCCGAAGGCTCGGTTGACGTCCAAGTGGTAAACGGCGCTGGAAGGGAAGTCTGGCACGGGCAAACCGATATCAGCCACGAACGGGCGCAAGTGAAGCTACCCGAGATCGCGCAGGCTGGCCCGTACTTCCTGCGGTTCTACGTCCCAAGCGCAAGTTCAGAACACGAACTACTCCGCGAGTACCGCTTCGAAGTGAAGTAGTCTCCGGCGGGCGGCGTTAGTCACTGCCCGGCACGTTCTGCGCCGCCGCGCTTAGAAAATGCGGCGGTGCAGACGTTCAATATTGAAGCTGGCAGTCTCGGCGACCGCCATTACTGCCATAACTCCCGCCTGGACTGGATCGGTTACGACCAGATCCGCGGCATCCGGAACGCTGCCGGCCATATTTAAACTAATCACCAACAAGCCTTCAGAACGAACTTCCATCACTGCTCTCTCAATGTCACCGCCCATCAGCGACCCAGCTAAAACCAGAGCGCGCACGCGCGGCAAGCGTCTCACTGCTCGCACCGCTGCCGCAAGCGTACTTTCTCCCACGAGCGGAATTGTGTCGATGGAGATGTGTTCTCCGCGGATGTTATGACGATCTGCCTCAGCAATAGCGCCGAGAGCGACTTGGCCCACCTGAGCGCCGCCACCCATGATGATGATGCGCTTTCCATAGATCTTTTGGAGGGATTGCACCGGGGTAACGGACTGGACGACCTCCAGACACTCGAGATCGGCTATCAACAAGGGCAACTCGCCGGGCAACTCCAGCTCGAAGTAGGTGCGCACCCCGAGCGGATGGTCTTCGATGATCGAGAGCGAACCAATATCGCCCTGGTGATTGGCCATTACGCCGGTAATTCGATGGAGTACACCCGGACCGCTTCTCGTCGCAATGACCAGTCCAACCCGATTCATCGGGAGCTCACTCAGGCCGTTACCTCGTACTTTTTAATAAGCTCGTCCCATCTACCTTGAGCTCGCAGCAGCAGTTCGATTACTTCTCGAACCGCTCCCCGTCCGCCCGGCGTCTCAAGGACGGCCATGGCAGATGCCTTCACTTCCGGCCGCGAGTTCGGCGGAGCGAACGACAACCCAACGCGCCGCATAATAACGACATCCGTCCAGTCATCGCCGATATAGGCGACCTGCTCGGGCCGCAGCTGGCCTTCTGAAAGAATTTGCTCCAAGAGCGGAATCTTCTCGATATGACCCTGGAACACCCATCGCATGCCAACCTGCCGCGCCCGTTCGGCGGTCGCTGGAGAGCTGCGGCCGCTGATTACGCCTGTCTCGATGCCGAACCAGGTCAGCCAGCGGAGCGCGATACCGTCTTGCGCGTCGAAGCCTTTGGTCTCCACCATATTTCCGTCCCGGTCTGGGACAAGATACAGGCGGCCGTCGGTCATCACGCCGTCCACGTCCATCAATAACAACTTGATTTGCGAGGCAATCTGCTGCAGCTTTTCAGGCGTAAGGGGTGGATTCACTGTCATGGGAAAGAACGGGCGCTCGGGACTTAAAATGAAAGCTTGGCAGACACGTTGTTTGAGAGGGTCGCGGAAAACATTCAACGTTATAGCATGTTGACGTCCGTTGACCGGGTGGGCGTGGCCGTTTCTGGCGGCGCGGATTCGGTGGTGTTGCTGAAGGTTCTCCATGAGTTGTCCGCGCACTTGCCGGTCGAATTTCTCGTGCTCCACATGAATCATCATCTTCGGGGTGAAGCATCGGAAGTCGATGAGCAGTTTGTGCGGACGCTGGCTGAGTCTCTCGGTTTGCCGTTCGTGGTCGCTCACAGTTTTCCCGGGCTCTCAAACGACAACTTGGAATCGGCGGCACGGCAAGAGCGCCGAGAGTTTTTTCGCGGCTGCCAGTCCGCTTATCGCCTCCAGCGAATTGCGCTTGGCCACTCCCAAAGCGATCAGGCCGAGACGGTGCTTCATCGCTTGCTGAGAGGCACCGGTTTGCGCGGCTTGGCAGCGATGCGTCCGGTTGGCCCGGACGGCGAGATCCGGCCGCTGCTGAGGGAAAGCCGGGGAGACATCCGTGCCTGGGCGACCGCTAGCGGAATTACCTGGCGCGAAGATGGCTCGAACTCTGACTTGCGGTTTACCCGTAACCGGCTGCGTCTAAAAACGATTCCAGAACTTGCGAGCGACTACAACCCTCATCTCGAGCGCGCGCTTGCTCACACGGCCGCTCTCGCGCAAGCCGAAGAGGATTATTGGGAGGAGCAGGTCCGGCAGACAGCTGCCGAAATTACCGAACGAACTCGCTTGGGTTCGATTTTTCAAATCGACCACTTAATGAGGCTTCCTCTTGCCCTACGGCGTCGGGTGGTGCGGCACACTCTCGACGAGATTCGAAGGCCAGGGCCGCACGGCCTCGAGTTCGATCACATCGAGCAGATCCTGGCTCTCTGCACATCAAACGAGGGGCATGAGCGGGCGATGGCGCCCGGCGTGGAAGCGCTGCGGTCATACGATCGGTTGCTGCTGTTCGAGGCCGGGCGGTTGAGTGCCGAGCCGCGAGGCTACAGCCTGCAGCTGCCTTTTGGGCAGACTTGTGAACTCCCGTATGGGGCCGGCTCGATTCGTGTCGAACGGATGAACTCGGAGGACGCGATCTATGTTAGCTTCAAGGAAGATCGAGTACATCGGGTTCTTCTGGGGGACGTTGCGGTTGGGCAGGATTCACCGGTGGTCCGAAATTGGGAGCCGGGAGACGCACTGCTTCGGCCCAGCCCTCAAGCTCTCATAAAGGTCAAGAGCTTATTCCAAGAACGAAAAGTGCTGCTTTGGGAACGGCGTCACTGGCCAGTTTTGGTCATGGGCGGCAAGATTGTCTGGACCCGGCAGATGTGAGCCTTGCAGGGGGCGATCGGATCGGGGCGCCGAAGTCTCTATATGAATCGAAACGTATTCCTGTAACGTCATTGAATATGAGGGAAGTTGGGTTAGTTAACCCGGATCTGGCTGCCGTAAGCCGGAAGAAGGTGAATACATGAGCGCAAATGTGAAAACCGCAGTGTTTTGGGTTGTGATTATCTGTGCAGTCGTATTGGTCTACATGGCCGTAAAAACTGGCCGCGGACCCGCATCGACGAACCTGTCGGTTTCGGAGTTCGTATCCGATATTCAAGCTGGCACTATTAAAGACGCCAACATCACCGGAACGGACGTGCAAGGAAGTGTAGTGGAAGGCGGGATCGCTAAGCCTTTCCACACGGTGATCCCGCCGAACTATCCGGACATCTACAAGATGCTCCAGGAGAAAGGCGTGAAGTACACCTGGAAGGACTCAACAAGCAGCGGTTGGATCAGCATTCTGTTCAATGCGGTTCCGGTGCTCATCCTGCTCGGTCTTTGGATTTTCATGATGCGGCAAATGCAGAGCGGCGGGAACAAGGCGCTCAGCTTCGGCAAGAGCCGAGCCCGCCTGCATTCTTCTCAGCAGAAGAAGGTGACGTTCAAGGACGTGGCTGGTGTGGAAGAGGCTAAGGAGGAGCTACAGGAGATCATCGAGTTTCTGCGCGAACCGCAGAAGTTTCAGAAGCTCGGCGGTCGTATTCCCAAGGGTGTGTTGTTGATCGGACCTCCCGGTACCGGTAAAACGCTGCTGGCCCGCGCGATTGCGGGCGAGGCGAATGTCCCGTTCTTCTCGATCTCGGGTTCGGACTTTGTAGAGATGTTTGTGGGTGTCGGGGCCAGCCGCGTGCGAGACTTGTTTGAGCAAGGTAAGAAAAACGCCCCTTGCATCGTCTTCATCGACGAGATCGACGCGGTCGGACGACATCGGGGCGCGGGATTGGGCGGCGGTCACGATGAGCGTGAACAAACGCTGAACCAGCTGCTGGTAGAAATGGACGGCTTCGAGTCGAACGAGGGCGTGATTCTAGTGGCGGCGACGAACCGTCCCGACGTTCTCGATCCGGCTTTACTTCGCCCGGGACGTTTCGATCGTAGAGTGGTAGTTGATCGTCCGGATGTTCGTGGACGTGAGAGCATTCTCAAGGTCCATACCAAGAAGACACCGTTATCCGATGATGTAGATTTGTCCGTCATCGCTCGCGGAACCCCTGGCTTTGCCGGAGCGGATCTCGCCAACTTGGTAAACGAGGCGGCTTTGGTGGCTGCCCGGCAAAATCGCAAGGTGGTGACGCAGTTCGATTTCGAACTCGCCAAAGATAAAGTTCTGATGGGCGTGGAACGCAAGAGCTTGATCATCAGCGACAAGGAAAAGCGTATGACGGCATACCACGAGGCCGGGCACGCAATTGTCGCGGCATTGCTCGAGCATGCCGATCCGCTCCATAAGGTCACCATTATCCCGCGGGGCATGGCGCTTGGCGTCACTATGCAGCTGCCCATCGACGACAAGCTGTCGCACGATAAGAAGTATCTCGAAACCCGGCTTGCCATTCTCATGGCCGGACGGATTGCGGAAGAGATCTTTCTGGACCAGATGACCACCGGCGCCGGGAACGACATCGAACGCGCGACCGAGATGGCTCACAAGATGGTCTGTGAGTGGGGTATGAGTGAGCTTGGCCCACTATCGTTCGGTAAGAAAGACGAGCAGATCTTCCTGGGTCGCGAAATCGCGCAACATCGCGACTATAGCGAGGAAACGGCCATCAAGATCGATCAACAGGTGCGCCAGTTGGTTGAGAACGGGTATAAGACGGCTAAGGGGATCATCGAAGAGCGGCGGGAAGCAATGGTTCGCATTGCCGAAGCGTTGCTTGAGCGTGAAGTCCTGGACGGAAGTGAAGTGGTAGACCTGATCAACGGGAAACCGCTTCGACAGATGCCGAATCCGCCCAAGGCAACGACATCGAACCCGCCGGATAATGGGATTGTGATCGGGCCTCACCCGAGCGCGGTTCCCGGCCTATTAGGCGGAGAAAGTCCTCAACCAGCATAACCTCACCTACGCCAAAATGGGGCCCGGGATCCTGGAAGTATTCCCGGGCCTTTTTCTTAGCCGAGAGGTATCCCAAAACCGCACAGACGGGTCCGGAAGCTTGGCATGTAACGGTGCTGATCGATTCCCGTGGGCGGTGAAATGCACGTCATTCGTACAGGTGAGGTGCCGCGCACTGGAAGTGGATTGTGTAACCGCGAACTCATCAGATCGCTTCAGGAACTTCCAGAACTTTGGAAGTACTTACGGTCTTTGGTACCTCCACCCGTGGCGGTCTTCGATCCCGCATCCGAAGACAGGGAGCCTCGATCAGATGCCAGCTCAGGAACGCGGCTACGCCTGTCGCGGCAAAGGCAAAACCTAGACAAACAGCAAACGGGAGTCTGGCATAGAGCGGTTGGCAAGCTTCGAAGATGGCTGGATGGAACACATAAAGCGCGTAGCTACCCTTCGCGATGACGCTGGCTGGCCGTGAGCCTAACAGCCGTCCGGCATAGCTCTCCTTTCGGGTAGTTAACGCAAGAACGAGAACGGCAGCGCACATCATCGCCACTAGCGTAAATTTAAAGATTTGCACCATCGGGTTCGCTGTTCCAGTGAGAAGAACATAGGCCGGGAGGATCGCGGCTCCGGCGAGAAGCCCCCAGCGCCGCAGCCACTTACTCATGCTGTGCAGGCTCTCTTTCCTGCGCGCTAACAAAGCGAGGAGCGCCCCCACGGCGAGCGCGTCCATCCGGCAAAGAGTGAAATAGAAAACCGGATAGCCGAACCAAACCAGCACCGCGCGCGTCGCGATAGCCACTCCCACCGTGGCCAGCAACACTCTCGAGAGGCGTTTCTCGGGCAGCAGCAACACAAGGAAGGGCCAAACCAGATAGAAGTGCTCCTCGACTGCTAGCGACCAGAAGTGTCCAGGCCCGAACATATGGAAGTTGTGTACGAACGTGTCTTGTATGTTCTGCGCGTACACCCAAAACCACCACTGATCGGCCCAGGCGACACGCGGCGTCCAGTGAAGGGCGGGAAAGAGCAGGAACGCTCCAATCAGGTAGGCATAGTACAGCGGGAAGATGCGAGCTGTCCGCCTCAGATAGAAGGTCGACAGAGCGCGCGGGCGGCCCCGCATTTTCAATAAGATCCCAGTGATCAGAAAGCCTGACAGAACAAAGAAAAGATCCACTCCCGTTTGTCCGAGCATTGCCACCTTGCCGGCCGCCCGAAGAAGCGAACTTGACAGCGCGGGCCCGTTCTGGAAGAAGTGGAACAGCATGACGGCTGCGATAGCGATGGTGCGCACGCCGTCCAGGGCCGGGATATGCCGGAGCTTCTCCGCTTGCGGAACATAAGTGGCAATTACCTCGGATTGAAGCGCGCCACGCCTATTTCCGCCGTCGAGTGATTTTTCCATGACGTGGACAGAATCACAGGTTTTCTATCGCCGGTCAATTTGCCGGCTATGTGCCGTGGTGTAAGCGGTTGGGGTAATCGGTTCGGGCAGTTTCGTTGAGATAGTGCAAACTTTGCGCATCGTTCACGCATTGCTCAGGCAGGCATCTCCTTCGTTAATCGAAGACGGGCGGAGCGATAGATCCCAGTTTCGCAATGTCCCCGAAAGACCTAGAATGCACTTTAGTGACGGACTTTTTTGGTTTGAGTAGCCTGATTGCGTAATCCTAACAGAGCGTCGAAGATGGCGCCAAGCATGACCCTCATCTTCCGCTCAGAAAATACATCAGGCGCCAAACCGGCCTCAAGCACGAGCGCAGAGTAAATCCCGCCGAGGGCTTCTCCGGCAGCATGAGCAGAGTTGCCGAAAAGTCGAGTCAGCGCCCGGTCGATGTTGTCTCCCAAGTGCTCGTCAACCTGACGAAGCCGTTCCTTTACCTCAGGATGGCGCGTGATGAAGAGCTTAACTTCAAGACTTATTAGCGCCCAACGCTTCTCCTTCAGTAGATCGATGTAGAAGCTTCGGAATGCTTTGATTTTTTCTTCGCGACTTGGGGCGCTGTTCAAGACGTGACGAAGTTTTGCAAGGTAAGTGGTTGTTTTCGTCTCATACAGTGCTAGAAACAGCTCTTCCTTGCTCTTGAAATGAGCGTAGAGGGCTCCTTTACTGAAGCCCGCCGCTTCCGCAATCCCTTCCACCTGCGCCTTTTCATAGCCGACACGCGCAAAGATCTGCTCCGCGGCACTCAGGAGCAGGTCTCTCGTTAGGGCGGATCGTTCCTGCGGCTTTCGTGGTTTTCGCATTCTCACGCTAGACACGGTAACAGAAACCGGCTCGGCGGTATGTAGTGAAAAAACCGACCGACCGGTATAGTATTACGGTATGGGCCAAACGAACTCTTCACTGGAAGGCGAGAAGTCCACACCAGGCGATTCTGTTCATGATGTCATCATTTCCGGCGCAGGACCTGTAGGTTTATTCCTCGCCTGTGAACTGGCATTGGCCAAGTGTTCAGTTCGAATACTGGAGAAGGCGGACGATCCGCGCTCACCCTGGAAGCAGTCTCCTTTTGGGATACGTGGACTTTCGGCGCCTACCATCGAAGCGCTTTACCGACGTGGGTTGCTAGAAGAACGTGAGGTACATAAACACCTTAAAAACCCACACCAGAACTCGACTCCTGTACACGGGCCACGCCGTCAGGCAGGACACTTCGCCGGCATTCCGATTTACGAGGGCGATATCGACACCTCACAGTGGAAGTACCGCCTGCCAAGCTCAACCGAGACCAATTTACTGTCTGACATGGAGGAGCTTGAAACGGTGCTGGCGCGCCGCGCAGAGGCCTTGGGTGTAGAAATCAGGCGCGCGCACGCCATCATCGACTTACATCAAACTGAGGATGGCGTGACCGTCCAATCAGGTGACCGAATTTATTGAGGAAGATGGCTTGTGGGTTGCGATGGAAGCCGCAGCGTTGTGCGGAAAGCGGGCGGATTTGAGTTCGCCGGTACGGAGCCGGAGTTCACCGGTTACTCTGCGCAGGTTGACATAGCCGGCCCCGAGAAATTAAGCGTGGGCCGCAACCTGACTTCTTCAGGCATGTACCTGCAATCCCAGCCAGGCTACCTGATCATGCAGGAGTTTGATGCCGGGGCATTTCACGATTCAGGGCAGCCGGCCACCCTTGAACACGTTCAGGCGGTGCTACGCCGCGTCTCGCACACCAACGTTACGCTCAGCGCCTTGCATAATGTGACCACTTGGACGGCCCGAGCTCGGCAGGCCACAACCTATCGCAACGGCCGGGTATTTCTAGGCGGCGATGCTGCGCATATTCATTCGCCGTTGGGAGGTCAAAGGGCTTAACCTTGGACTGGGTGATGCCATGAATCTGGGCTGGAAGCTCGGGGCAACCGTTCAAAAGAAAGCGCCGGAGGGGTTATTAGATAGCTATCAGGCTGAACGGCACCCCATTGGTGCGCAGGTTCTGGATTGGTCACGAGCCCAGGTTGCGATCATGAGGCCTGGCCCACATGCCCGCGCGCTGAATGCAATCGTCCGCGAATTGATGACTACGCGCGATTGCGCCACCTATATTGCAGGAAGAATGTGGGGCGTTCTCACACGTTACAATTTCGGCGGCGGCAACCCTCTTGTGGGCCATAGTGTTCCCAACATGGAATTCGAGGACGGTGCAAGAGTTGGAGAGTTGATGCATGATGGCTGAGGGATATTGCTTGATTTTGGTTCGGATGCCACACTCAAAACTTTGGCGGATGAATATGACGGCCGAATCAAGTATGTGTCCGGCCCTGTAAAGGACCGATTAGCTGTAAGCGCCGCACTGATACGCCCTGACGGGATTATCGCGTGGGCTTCTGATAACGAACCAGATTACAGTGAAGTCCAAGAGGCTGCTGCCCGCTGGTTTGTTTGCAGACTTACCCACTGATTTGCTGGCCGGCGCTTGGCGGCAGCAGGGCAACAGTGCCGGGGTACACTCAAAATGCAATGCAGCGCGGCGTAGCCAGTGTTCTGACTATCTCTGTTGAGTTGGCTACTGGTGGTGCCTGTATTTGCTTCTTCAGCCGATGCAGTTGTGCGGGCATGCTGCCGCAAGGGCGGTAAGCATCACTGCATGATGGTGCAAGAAGTCGACTCGAACGATTCTGGGCCCAATGTAACTAGCGCCACCGCGAAGTGTCCCTGCTGTCCGCATTTCACAGTTGCTTCACAGGTGCATCTGTTCGCTCCCTCGATAGCGGAAGCGGTCTATTGCGGCCTGGTTCGGCATCCGGCCGGTTCGCCGCAAACACAAGCGAACTATCGCGTCGCGCACGATCGCTCGCGCTAAAAGCGTGGCCCTCCTTCCCTGATCCTCTCCTAGCGTTCCATTCTATTGAGCATGTCTCGAACTTCACGTTCGAGGCACGCCTTTCTTCGATCTCAGGAGGATCAGTGTCTAGATCTGCGCGTGTTAGAAGTGTTGTGCTTTTGAGTGTCTTCTTATACTTGTTCCCGTTGCGTTCGGCCAGCAAACACCTTCACGTGTACCTTTCGGGCAAGCGGACGCCGATCTGAGTTCCGTTTCCGGAACGGTTGTGGACATTCAGGGCAGCGGTGTTGGAATAGATCGAGGAATCCTGGTTGGGGCAGTGGTGATACTGCTCCGTAGAGTTATCTTAAGGGTGTGGATCGCCAGCTCACAACAAGTTCGTGCGTCATTGCATGGCTCCTGTGTGCGGTGTTAGCCTGCTTGGCGATTCACCCGCCGCACTGCGATCGGTGCGATGGGCCTTTCGCGGCCGGACTCAATTCCCAGCAAACGCTTGTAAATCACCCGGGTCTCGAAACACCGGATGAGTGTAACGGAATCTGCTCGTGCTGTGGGTTCCACGGACTTTCCAATGTAGGCCCTGCATTGGGTCTTGGGCGTGCGGTGACCGCCGATACTTGGCTGGAGCCGTCCTCGCCCGTTCTGTCGCCGCACTCGTCAGTATTCCGGCCGCCTCGCATCATCATCTCCACTTAGCTCGTCAGGCCTGCGCTCTTTCGCGCGGGCAGCGCAATTCATTTTTGGAGATGTCTATGTTTCGTCATGTGTTCACGCTTGAACTAGCAAGCGTTTGTATATTGTTGGGTCTGCCTGCTCTCGGGCAGACTTCGTCCCAAAAATCTTCCGTCCAGCTAGAGCCAACTGCGGATGATAGAGATCCTATTGCGATTGTCGAGGCCGGGGCCGCGACAAGCTGGAATTTCAGCGGAGGCGCTGCTACGTTCGCGCCGAATCTCGCAGCGGAGACTACGCCCATAGAGAACTGGCTTGAGTTAGAGGCAGGCGTTTCACCCTTCTATACCCGCAGTGCTAGGGAATGGGACGCGGATCTGCTTTTCAAGAAACCGTGGACCATATCGCGGAAGGCAGAATTTATGCTAGGAGTCGGCCCGGAATGGATTCACCTGACTCAGAATGGAAAAACGAGCAACGCAGTAGCGGGAGAGATAGCTGCCGACTTTATGTTCTGGCCAACCGGCAAACATCGGTTTGGCTGGTACCTTGAACCGGCTTACGATTACAGCTTCGCAGGAGGGCATCAGAAGTCAATCGGTATGAGCGCTGGTCTTCTCATTGGTTTCCGCTAAGCAGGAAAGCATTTCTTATGACCAAGACTGCCCTTCGAAATACAATCCAGAAGCAAATACTCTGGTTGCAGCTGGCGACACTTGGTTGGATGCTGCTTGAGTGTTCGGTCGCTCTTACGGCTGCGTGGAGAGCCCGGAGCGTGTCGCTTCTGGCGTTCGGGTCCGACAGCATCGTGGAACTTATCTCAGCCGCGGTGGTTCTGCTCCAGTTCACTCCGTGGGTTCGAATCTCGCAGGTTAAGGCAGCCCGGTTTTGCGGAATCCTTTTATACAGTCTGGCAGGTGTTGTATCAGCCATTGCGCTTGCCGGATTGTTTAATCGGCTCGAAGCAAATACCAGTCGCCTGGGCATGGCGATTACTGGAGGAGCTTTACTGTTCATGCCAGTTCTGGCTCACATGAAGCGAAACGCCGCTGAACGAACCGGAAACAAAGCTTTACGCGCCGATGCCGTGCAATCAGCCACCTGCGCATATCTCGCAGCTCTCACCTTAGGCGGTTTGGTTCTACGATGGGTCTTCGGCGTTCAATGGCTCGATGAGGTCGCTGCTCTTGCGGCTGTCCCAATTCTAATGCTTGAGGCCAAGCGTGCACGGAAGGGGCAGACTTGTGCCTGCTGCTAGTAAGTGATGCTTGTCAGGTTCGGATGGCGTTGTCAAAGCCGGTGACTGCAGGACCATCCGAACCATCGGCACTACTACGCAAGTATCGACCGGCCGCATGGAGGACGCGCGACGTCTGGTTGGCCCTTCCAGTGCCAAAACAAGATGCTACAGTAACCGGATATTACCGGGAGGGAAAACTTCGTGAGCGATAGGGACCGGGTGTCGCGAGTGCGGTGGCTTGGCGTGAGTTTCATCGCCATATCGGCTTGTCTGTTTGGGCAAACGCAGCCGTCTTCGGCAAAGCGTCCGATCACAGACAAGGACCTGTTTCAATTCCAGTGGATCGGCGATCCAGCGCTCTCGCCCGATGGCTCGCGCGTGGTCTTCGTCAAGGTGCGGGTCAACGAAAAACGCACCGGCTATGAGACCTCGCTCTGGCTGCTCGATTTAAGGCAAGCGAACGCACAGCCGCGAGAGCTCACCCAAGGCCCGCATGACTCTGCGCCACGCTGGTCGCCGGACGGAACCGGACTGGCCTTTGTGCGGGGCGCGGAACAAGACGGTAAACCGAAGCCGTCGCAAATCTATTTGCTTTCCTTTGCGGGGGGAGAGCCCCGTGCCGTTACCTCGCTTGCTCATGGCGCGGGTTCGCCGCTTTTCTCTCCTGACGGGAAATACTTGCTCTTCAGCAGCACGACTACGCCGGAGGACACTGCGAAAGCCGCACAGTTGAAGGCGGGCAATAAACCGGAAGAGCACGTGAGCGATGTGCACGTGGTCACGCACGCGATGTATCGCATGAACGGGGAAGGCTTTCTGGATTACCGGCATCCCAATCATTTTTGGGTCGTCGAGTTGCCGCAGATGGGCGCGCATCCGGCAACGGTCCGGCAGTTGACTAGCGGACGGTTCAGCGAGTCCGATCCCGTTTGGGCCGCCGATAGCAGCGCGGTCTACTTCCTGACCGTGAAGAAAGATGAACCGTATTACCAGCCGCCAGCTAATGAGCTCGACCGGGTGGGGATCAAGGGCGGGGAAGCGACGCAAGTGACGGCGTTCCCATTTTCCGCCCATTCGCTCACAGTGAGCCCGAACGGGAAGCAAATCGCCTTTCTGGCATCGATCAATGACGGAGAGCGTTCGTACTCGCAGCCTGATCTTTGGGTGATGGACCTGACGCCGGATGCCAAGCCGCGCAACTTGACGGCAAAATACGATTTCGACATGGGTTCGGGCGTGGGCGGCGATAACGCTGCTCCGCGCGCTGCCGGTTCGATGGCACCGATGTGGACTGCGGACGGCCAATCGTTGATAGATGTGAGCGGCAAGCAAGGAACGGCCAACCTGGTCTCGGTCGCAGTCGCTTCGGGCGAGGTGAAAGAGTTGACACACGGCCATCAGGCAGTAGAGCTAGCGCATCAATCGGCTGACCGAGCGCACATGATCGCGCTTGTCTCGACGCCGGTGCAGGTAGGCGAACTGTATACGATCGCGAGCGACGGAGCGCAGCAACAGCGCACGGACGTGAACGCCGCGCTATTCGGACAGCTGCACCTGGCTGAGCCCGAAGAGATCTGGTTCCGCAGCTTCGACGGCCGCCGTATTCAGATGTGGGTGCAAAAGCCGCCGGATTTCGACGCCTCCAAGAAGTATCCGTTGATCCTCGATATTCATGGAGGTCCGCACGCCGCATACGGCTGGGTCTTCGACCACGAATTTCAATGGATGGCTGCGAAGGGATACGTCGTCGTCTATCCGAACCCGCGCGGCTCGACCTCCTACGGCCAGGAGTTCGGCAATATTATTCAGCACAAGTATCCAGGGGACGATTACCGGGATTTGATGCTGGCCGTGGATGAAGTTGTGAAGCGCGGCTACGTAGATCCCGCCAAGATGGGAGTGACGGGCGGCAGTGGCGGGGGGGTGCTGACAGACTGGACAGTTACTCGTACAAACCGCTTCAAAGCTGCCGTTTCCCAGCGCGATATTTCAGACTGGACCTCGTGGTGGTACACCGACGACTTTCTTCTATTCCAGCCAACCTGGTTTAAGGGCGCGCCGTTCAACGAGCCCGAAGACTTCCGCAGCCGCTCGGCCATTACATATGTGAAGAAGATTCAAACGCCGATGATGTTCATCCTGGGTGAGGCCGATTACCGCACGCCGCCTACTAGTGGAGGAGAGCAGCTGTTCCGCGCGTTGAAGTACATGAAGGAGCCAACCGTTATGCTGCTGTTTCCCGGTGAATCGCACGAGTTATCGCGCTCCGGACAGCCGTGGCACCGCATCGAGCGCCTGGACGGAATCGTTGGCTGGTTCGATAAGTATTTGAAGGGCGAGAGCAAGCCGGAGTATGATGTCGTGCCGGGCGTTGTGCCGCAGCCGGCGGCGCATGCCTATGGGGAAAGTACGCCGTCCGTGCAGTAGTTGGTAGCTGGAGACGGTAGTCTGTCGAATTCAGGTTTAACGCCTAAAAGACGACTGCAGGCCTTTCAGTGCTTCAACTGAGAGTCGGCCGCTTGCCGACTCTGAAGTTGCAAGCCTACTCTTCTATCTCTATCCGCTATTCCCGACCGATCCAATGGGGTTGCGCGTCCTGATTGAAGCTATTGCATCGGTGCCGTCTTACCGGAACTCTTGGTCTTTAACATAAAGTCGACGCCTGATCTGTCATAGTCCACGTTCCCGCCAAAGAAGCAGTTGCCAGAGTTGCTTGTGCTTACCTGTGCGTAGACAGTAGGAGTTGAAGCACTTCGCTGGAATGATTCTGGTCGGCAAAGCAATCCTTCGCGAAATCATCCCTTTCCCCCAAAACTGCTAGGGGACCGACCCGATCTGAGAGGCGTCCTCAACTGTTCCCGAGTGTCCGTGATAAACAAACAGGTATGCCCCAGACTCGTCGTGTGTTTCTTGAATCGGTGGCCGCTCTCGGTGCCTCGCGTGCAGTCTCTGCAGACGCCCAGTCGCCTGCAGCGCAAGCAAACCAATACGAATTATCCAATGACAAAGTTGCCTTGATCCTTGATGCCCAAGGGCGTTTGGCAAAACTCACCCACCGCCAAACCGGACATGATTACGTGGGTGGCGGCAATCATGCGCCGTGGCGAATGTATTACCGGTCGGGCACTTCCATGACCGGTGCGCTCGACCTGGCGATTGAGCCCGATGAACAAAAGGCTCCGCAGGTTCGCCGGGAAAACAATACCCTGGTGATTTCCTACCCAACCTTGGTCGGGCACACTGCTCGGGCAGGCGAGACGCGCGAACTACAAGTTGGCTTAGCTCTGCATGTCGCGCTGGAGGGAGACTCGCTGACCTGGACAGCGACGATCGACAATCGCGAAACAGACAAAGCAATCGAAATGACCGAGATCTGGATTCCCTGGCTAGCAGGTATCGGAAATCTTGGCATGGGGCAGGCCGCCGATGTTCTCTACTGGCCGGAGTCGGCCGGACGCCGGGTTGAGGATCCCTACGCTAAGTTATCCAATCGCGCTGCAAGCGCACCGCTGAACGCGCGCCGCTGGGATGTTTCCTCGTTTTACCTGACCTATCCCTGGCTTGCCAGCATGCAATGGTTCACGCTCAACAACGGCAGCGAGGGTTTGTATTTTGGCAGCCACGATAAGACCCTCATGGTCACGTGTCTGGGTGTCACGGCCGAGCGGGACAAAACCTTGTCCGCCTCGATGATTAAGTATCCGTTCGTAAAAGCAGGCGAAACCTGGGCGTCGGAGCCAATCGTCATCCGCTTGTACCAGGGTGACTGGCATCAAGCGGCGCACACGTACCGTGCCTGGACCGACACCTGGATGCGGAAGCCCGATCCTCCAGACTGGATCCGTCGAGCACCGGGTTGGATGCTGACCAACATGAAGCTCCAAAGCGGTCATATCCGAGGCGTCTATGCGGACCTGCCCACCGTTTGGGACCAGGCGCGCAGCGTGGGAATCAACCTCGTCAACTACTTCGGGTGGGTCCAACAAGGCTTCGACAATCTCTATCCCGAGTACAATCCCGATCCAGCCATGGGAGGCGCTGAGGGCTTGAAGGCGGCACTCGCCAAGATCAAGAGCGAGGGCGGCAGGACGCTTCTTTACACGCAGGGGCAGCTCATCGACCCGAGCAGCGAATTTTACCGGACCAAAGGGAGGTCGATCGTGGCGCGGGACGTTTGGGGATATGAATATCTGGAAAGCTACGGTGGGGGCGGTGAGGGAACGCTGCTCAACGTGATGCGGAACAAATACTTCGGTGTAGCCTGTCCTTCGGCCGCCGGTTGGTATGAACAATTGGCTTCCCAGTTTGAGGTGGTCAAAGGCTTTGGCGCCCAAGGCATGCTCTTCGACCAGATGGGAGGCAGACCTCCGTACATTTGCTACTCGACCGAGCATCCTCACCCCAAGCCCTCCCTTGCGGCGGGGCCGGGCAAGGTCCACAACATGCAGCGCCTTCGGGAACTAATCAAATCCCACGATCCTGACTTTGTGTTTGTGGTGGAATTGGCCACTGATTGCTACATGGGCTGGGTGGACATTATTCATTCGTACGGCATTGGGTTCTGGCCCGAACCTGAGGCCTTTGGCGAGATGCTGCGCTACACCTTTCCCGAGCCTGTGATTACAAATCGCGGCGCCGGGCCTACCGATCGTCAATCTCAGTTGGGCTACGCCTTTACGATCGGTTGGCGCATCGACGCGAACCCGCGCGATGCCACGAATCCGGCTCTCGCCCGTTATCTCTCCAGGCTCAACGCTCTGCGAACGGCGCATCCGGAACTGCTTCTGGAAGGCCGCTTCGTGGACGCAGAGAATTTCTTCTGTGACAACAGCAATGTCAGTCCCCATGCTTTCGTCAATGGGGATCGAATGGCCGTGACTCTTTGGAATTCGACGGATTTGCCGCAGAAGTTCAAAGTGATAGCTCCGAACTACGCGCTGGAATCAGCCCATTGGCAGGAAGCGAATTTGTCCGGCACAGATCACGCAATTATGCCCGGAGATATCGCACTCCAGATTTTCAGGCGCGCTAGTTGAGCGAAGTGTAGTCAGTGTGCCGATGAGTTTTCTTGGCCTGAAATTTCAAAGTTTTCGAATAGGGCGCTGCTTCGGAAAGCGAACATTCCGGCATCGAGCAATCCAGTGGCGCCCAGAACATCGGCTTCCCCGATTTCACGCCACTGCACCCCATCGTCGCTCTGGTACCCAGTGAAATGGCTTCCGTGGCGAACCAGCTTCAGCCAGTGCGGCCAAATGGTATGGCCGTCGAATTCGGTATGTCGGTCCAGGCGCCCCTTTCCGCTGGCATCCCACTCCAGGTAGGAGCCGTCTGCGGGAGACGAACTCAGAATCACGTAGCCCGCCGCGTGTCCGGGTTGAGTAATATCGCTGCGCACGATAATACCGGCACGGCCGAGCCAGTTAGCGCGCAGGTCAGGGTTCTCCATTTTGACAACGATGACGCCATTTTTGCCGAGCGTACGGGGCTGGTAGATCGTTCCGTACTGGTCGCCATACTGCATTACCGTGTAGTCTCCTCCCGCCCGAATGTAGAAAACGCCACCGACTTGGCGAATTTCAGCAGGCGTATTCTGGAACGTGCGGAACGGCGCGGAGGGTGTGGCACCTTCCGATTTGGCGGCTACGGCCAGCGGCTTGCGAATCCCACCTGCTTCCGCCGACAGCTTGCCGTCCTTGTTGCAGCGAACGTTGATGAACGCAACGCGGGCTTTCTCCCCGGAATGGAGCCAGACACTGCGGGGGAGGGTTGCGCCGCAGATTTGCAGCGGTACGGAAGCCAGCCCTTCAGCTTGTGCATCGGTGACCAGTTCGGTGACCGGGAAGGGCGTGCCGGCAATGACTTTGGACGGAACTTCAAGCGCGTCTACGCGTGCGGTGGTGGCAGGAGCTTCCTTACCATCGACGATCAGGCGTCGAATTCCGGCCAGTTCCAGAAAGGGCGCGCCCTCAGTCTCCCGTTGCTCCTCGACGCGGTCCAGTTCGAGCGTGCCGATGTTTTCGCCGAAGATGGCCGGGCGTGTATCGGGTTGCATGTAGTCCACCCGAACATCATGCAACTCCAGGTGCTCCACGTTGCGGCCGTATACGGCGTACGACTGAAGAATGGAGTACGGACTGAAGCCTTGGCCTTCCGCCTGGGTTTCGCTGCCGCCTCCGGCAAACGTCATTCGCACGTTCCGCAGCACGATGGACTTCGCCGTATTGTTAGCGGGAGCTGAGATGTAGAATGGCGTGCGGCCGGCATCGAGAACTGTCAGGTTCTCCACCACAATACGGTTTACACCAAGATTGTCGCGGCTGTAAGGCGCGTCGGCGCTGTAGGCAACGTAGAACGGAGTGTGGACGTGGATCATGGTGCTGTTCGCAAGCACCATGTTGTCTACCGGGCCGGGTTTGACGTATTTGTTCTTGGCGCGTGCGCTCTGCGGCAGAATCTGGAAGCCGGCCTCGGTCGCGTGGCGCAGCGATGTGCCGTGTTCGGCCTCGCCTGGGCCGTACATCACGCAATTGGTGATGAGCACATTGCGGCCGCCCACCCGAACCGGGTTGCAGGCCGAATTCAGGATGCAGTTGGAAACTGTGACGTTTTCCCAGTAGGCGCCTGCCAGGCTGTCGTCCCCGGTGTAGAGCCGGCAATTAGAGATGGTGCCGTTGCGGGCGTCATGCATGTTGATTCCGTCCCAGCCGCCATGCACGGTAAGCCCTTCGATCTCGATTCCCTCGACCGAACGGAGAATGACCGCGTAGTTCCCCGCATCCTTGACTTGGATATCGCGCACCATCACGCGCGTGCAGTCCTGAAAAAGGATGCCATGCGGGCCGCGTATGTGCTCCTCACCTTTTGGATTGGCGACGCGGTTGCCATCCACCGTCCCGCGGCCCATGATGGCGACGTTATGCGCGCCTACGGCCAGGATCAGCGCTTTGTACCACTCCTCGGCGCCCTTTGAAGATTGATACTGCGTCACGTCTTTGGTTCCCAACAGAGTTGCTCCGCCGTCCAGCCATAGCGTGATGTTGTCCCGCAGCCGGATGGTTCCAGTCAGGTACGTTCCGGCGGGCACGAATACCGTCCCACCGCCGGCCGAGGCCGCTGCATCGACAGCCTTCTCGAAGGAGGCCGTATCGAGGGTGGTTCCGTTGCCTTGCGCGCCGTAGTGCCGGACGTCGAAGAAGGGGCTAGTTTGCGCGCCGACCGGTGTAATCAGTACGAACATCAGCGCCAGGAAAGAGAAAAGGTAAGAGGATGTCATTGCGGAGGAGGAATGCTATTTGGATTCGCCGGCGACACTGCTTCACCGCTTGCCATGGCTAAGCTTCCGGTAAGTCGCAAGTGCCGCCTGAGAGTCGGCAGGCCGGTTCAGCCGGCGGTATGCAGTGCTCAAGGCGAATGAAATTGAACCGTCGTTATCTAAAGGCAGCGCTCGCTTGAGGCAGGGCACCGCGTCTCCAGGTTGTCCTAGCGCCAGGTACACGCGTCCCAATGCCTCTTGAGCTGGAAGATACTTGGGCAACGATTGCACTGCAATCGCTAAATGAGGCTTGGCCTCGTCTACGCGCCCTTGCTCGAAAAGCACTTTGCCGAAGTAATATTGCCACTCGGGATTACCAGGATTGGCAGCCACAAGCGGCGCTAAAAGATTTCCGGCATCGTCATACATGCGCGCCCGCACAAGCGATTCGGCCAAGCGCGCCTGCAATCGCAGATCGGTCGGCTGCATCGCCAACGCCTTTCGCCATTCTTCCACGGCTTCCATCCGGTGTCCTGCCAGTTGATAGGACTCGGCCAGAATCTCATGTATCTCCGGCGATGAAGATAGCGTGGACAGGCGTTGAAAGCTCTGTTCCGCCAACTTGCCGGCCGCCAATGTTGCCCAATACAGGTTTTCGGCCGAGGCTCCCTTGCCCGCGCCGGCGATTGTTTTCGTCCAGTCCTGTGCTTCAAAAGCGCAAGCCATGGGATGGGAAGCGCAATCGGGTTTCGGGATTTGCGCCTCTCGCGCTTCTTCGACGGCTGCCCAATCGGGATGCCCAGATCCGCGGTAGATCGCCGCGCGTGCGGCGTGAAGACCTTTCAGGGCGGCCGCCATCTGAAGTGCTTTTCGGTACAGCTCCAGCGCCTCGGAATCGTATTGTTCCGCAGCTTTGGAACGAGCCAGCAGCGCATACCAATACGCCGAGTCTCGATTAGAATTATCAAGCTGCGCAAAAAAAACTTGGCCCATCGCCGTGTACGACAGTCCAAGACCTTGCCACGCTTTCGGGAACGACGGATCTTTGCGAGTAAGAATTCCGAAATCGTTTACCGCTGGGCGAGCTTCTCCGGCGGCAAGCTCCGCATCCGCTAATTCGAATCGCGCTTGCCGGTCCTTGTCATCCAGTTGAACCGCCTTTCGCAACGGCGCGATGGCTAGCTTTGGCTGCTGCAGTTCCTGATAAGCCAATCCCAGCAGGAACCATGGTCCGGCCGAATCCGGCAACCCGCTCGATGCCCGCTGCAGTTCGGGAACGGCCGCGGAAGGCTGCCCCGCCTTCTCCAGCGCGAGCCCCAGGTTCAGACGTAAACCGGGATTGTCCGGGAGCGCCGCCGCCAATTCCCGATAGATCGCCGCCGCTTTCGCATAATTGCCCGCCAGCATCGCTTGGTTGGCCGCCTGATTCTTCTCGGCTAGCGAAGCTTCACCTGAATCGGCTCCGGGGATTCCGGCCATAAGGACCGACGTAACCACCGTGAACAAGAGCGAACGCCAAATGGCTGCGAGCATAAAGTAGAAGATGCGTTCTGGCCCACAGTATCAAATGCGTACGATTGGCACCGTTGTTTTGTGTATCTTCATCGCTTTGCTGATATTGGCTGTTCAGGGAAAGGGCGTTTCAGACGCTTGGGCGGTGCGTTTCGAGGACGCCTCCTCCGCTTCCGGCCTCGATTTCGTTCTGAACAATTGCCTGACGCGACAACGATATCTCCCCGGAACCATGGCAGGCGGCATCGCTGCGTTCGATTTCAACAACGATGGCCGTATCGATGTTTTCTTCGCAAACGGAGCGGAACTGCCTTCGCTTGTAAAGACGGGACGGCAGTATGCCAACCGCATGTATCGAAATGACGGCGGACACCGCTTCACCGATGTGACCACGGACGTCGGGCTCGCGGGAGCAGGCTATTCCATCGGAGCTGCTGCCGCCGATTTCGATAACGACGGTTTTGTCGATCTATTCGTCGCCGGGCCGGGCGGTTGTCACCTCTATCGCAATGTTGAAGGAAAGCGCTTTGAAGACGTAACGCAGAAGGCCGGAATCCATTGTGGATCGTGGCCGATTGCCGCTGGCTGGCTCGATTACGATCGCGATGGTCTTCTCGATCTCTTCATCGTCAACTATGTGGAGTGGCTTGGTGCCGCGAGCCCTGTTTGTCATGACTCATCCGGACACTTCGTGGTCTACTGCAATCCGACACAGTTCCAGCCCACCTCGAACAACCTGTACCGTAACCTCGGCGCTGGCCGGTTTCAGGACGTCTCGAAATCGAGTGGCATCGGTGCATCGCTTGGCAAGGGCATGAGTGTGGCTGTAGCCGATTACGATCGCGACGGTTACCCGGACATCTTCGTGCCTAACGACACCACGCCCAACTTTCTTTTTCATAACCTCCGCAATGGCCGCTTCGAAGAAACCGCGTTAAACGCCGGGGTTGCTCTTCCCGAAAATGGAAAGCCGGTGTCAAGCATGGGAGCGGCTTTCGACGACTACAACAACGATGGTCTTCCAGACCTGGCAGTTACCGCTCTAGCCGGCCAAACGTTCCCGCTCTTCCGAAATATGGGTAGAGGTCAATTCGAAGATGTAAGTTACGCGAGCCGTATCGCTCCTCTGTCGATCCACTTATCGGGCTGGGGAGACGCACTGGCCGACTTTAACAACGACGGATGGAAGGACATGTTCACCGCTAACTCTCACGTGACGGATAACATCGAGCTGTTCTCCGGTGACCAGTATAAGCAAGCAAATTCCGTCTTTGTAAATCGTGGCGATGGCTCGTTTGCCGATGCCTCGGCGCTTTCTGGCCCGGCGTTTCAGATTCGGCGCGCCAACCGGGGCTTGGTAGTCGCCGATTTCGAGGGTGACGGCAAGTTGGACGCAATTGTCACTGCGCTCGGAGAGCGTCCGCAATTCTGGCGCAACGTCAGTCCGGAACACAACCACTGGATCGAACTACGGCTGATTGGCTCCCGTAGTAATCGGGAGGGCATTGGCGCGGTGATACATCTTGGCAACCAATGGAGCCACCAGACGAGTACTTTTGGCTACGCCTCCTCTGTGCTCGCTCCGGTCCATTTCGGAGTTGGCACACAGCTAGTAATTCCCCTAATCGAGATCACTTGGCCCAACGGCGTTGTGCAGCAGTTGCACAGCGTTGCAGCGGACAGATGCGTTAACGTTCGTGAACCATGACTCAAAAAATGTTTGACACACTTGCCAGACTCGTGCAGAATTGCTTCAGATTGTCTCGTTGATTACGGGGGAAGAAAGCCATGAGCTCAGTGTTGCTCGGGATTTCGAGAGGGAGGCTGGTTCACTTCGGCTCCCGCTCACTATGTGCGGCGGTTTGCCTCATAACGGCAAGCTTGCCGAGTTATGGTCAGGTATTTACCGCGACTGTAAATGGGATTGTCAAAGATCCAAGCGGCGCGATTGTCCCGAACGCCACTGTCACCCTGACTAATACCAGCACCAACGATGTAAGGGCGGGTTCTACCGGGAGCAACGGAAGTTACACCGTGTCGCAATTAACTCCCGGTCCTTACGAACTGTCGGTCCAGGCGAGCGGATTCAAGAAGTATGTCCAGCAAGGTGTCAATCTGCGGGCAAATGATTCGGCTGAACTGGACGTAAATTTACAAGTCGGAGCGGAAACGCAGAGCGTCGAGGTTAGCGCAGCGGCACCCCTGCTCGACACGCAAAGCGCCGATCAATCCACCCATATAGAGACCAAGACCCTCGAAAATATTCCGATGGCTACCCGGACTCCGTTCCAGATCGTCTTTGCTAACGCCGGCGTATCGACGGCCTTCAACGGCGCCACGACTTCTACCGGCGATCAGAACCAGGACCGCTTTGGCATGAACGGTGGCCGAACCGAGAGCACGGCCATCTTGGTAGACGGCATTCCGGACACCACGGGTTCGCAATGGAACGGTCTATATGAGGCGCCCACGCTGGATTCTGTCCAGGAAGTGCAATTGGTTCGGAACAGTTACGATGCACAATACGGACGTTCCGGCGGCGGCGTCTTCAGCATCGTCACAAAAGGTGGCACGAATCAGTTTCACGGAGAGGGCTTCGACTTTCTCCAGAACTCCGTGCTGGACGCCAATAATTACTTTAATAATCGTAACGGCGTGGGCAGACCGTTTTACGGCCAGAACCAGTTTGGCGGCAACATAAGCGGTCCGATCTGGAAATCCAAGCGCCTCTTCTTTTTCGGCAGCTATGAGGGTCTGCGCCAAGGCACACCGGCAGCTGTCACAGATACCGTGCCAACCGCCCTGCAGCGCCAGGGCAATTTTTCCCAGACCTATAATCCGGACGGCACCCTACAGACGATCTACGATCCCGCCACTACCGTGCAGAATGCAAACGGAACGTATAGCCGCACTCCGTTTTCGGGCAACGTTATTCCGGCAACGCTGCTCAACCCGGTGGGTTTGAAGGTATTGAATTCGTACCCGCTGCCGAACCATCCTGGCACGGGTTTCACGCAGGGCAACAATTGGTTCGCGTCGGGCAAGAACGTTGTGAGAAACGACCATTTTGACGTTCGCGTGGACTACACGCCCACCGAGAAGTACAGCACTTATTTCCGCTGGTCAGGGGCTTGGGAAAATTCGATAGGGCTGAGCTTAACAGCGTTCGGCATTGGCAACCCCTCCACGACTTCGCCGGAACCGCGCGGTCAAGCCGTTTGGGGAAACACATTCACGCTGAGCCCTACCTTCGTCATGAACATACTGGTTGGGCACGGCTTCTGGACGGAGACCAGCAACCCGGTTGTCCGTGCTTCGGCTACCGAACTTGGCATTCCTGCCTCGCAGGTAGCACAGTTCGACGTCTCCGACATCATGCCGCAATTCAATCTCGCCAATTACTCCAGCTTTGGTATTGGCAACAACGGGCTACTCTATCATCCTGAGCGCACGGAAACCGTTCAGGTTAACGCCACCAAAGCATGGGGCGTACATACCGTTAGATTTGGAGCCGATATGGAGTACTCTTTCCAGAACGGTCCCGGCGACGGTGGCTGGCTGCGGGCACCCACGTTTAACTTCGATCAAGGCCTGACGAGCGGGCCGGTGGTGCTGCCCGGAATCACAACCAGCGGCAACGCTGCGGCCTCGCTGCTACTGGGCTACGGTTCTGGAGGGAATGTGCCGAAGCCGGCTTCTCTTGCGGAGGGCCGCCATGACTACGCTGCTTATGTGCAAGACTCTTGGCGTGTGAATAACCGGCTGACGGCTAATTACGGGATACGCTGGGAAATTCAGGGTCCGACAACGGATCGTTATAGTCGCTTCAGTACGTTCAATTTTAATGCCCCCAGCCCCATCTCCGTTCCTGGTTTGAACCTGGTCGGCGCATTTGCTCCTGCCACGCGCCACACAATGTGGGATAGAGACTATCGGAATTTCGCGCCGCGTGTTGGCTTGGCCTACAAGATCACAGACAAACTGGTGCTTCGGACCGGCTTCGGGATATTCTTCGTGCCATCGCTAGGTGACGAAAACCCAATCGGCTATTCCAC
Source organism: Bryobacteraceae bacterium (assembly GCA_965219105.1). Lineage (GTDB taxonomy): Bacteria > Acidobacteriota > Terriglobia > Bryobacterales > Bryobacteraceae > Bog-105. The sequence continues at coordinate 272,013 of OZ244728.1, forward strand.
CAACACGCCCTGGCTGAGCACGGCAGCAGGAAACGGAATTACGCCAGGTAACCCGATTAGCAATCCCTTCCCCAACGGATTTATTCCGGCGGTGGGCTACTCGCAAGGGACTGCGACCGGACTGGGCCAGACAGTGGACGCGGTGTTGTCCAACCATCCGAACGGCTACACGGAGAATTACAGCGCCGATTTCCAGTACCAACTGTCGAGCAACTCACTGATTGAGTTAGGTTACTCCGGCAACCAGGGCCGCAAGCTGTCGCTCGCCTATCAAAATTTGAATCTCAACCAACTCCCGCCGCAGGATCTCGGCTTGGGAAGCCAGCTCTACAACTCGGTTCCCAATCCTTTTTACGGCGTTATTCCGGCGTCCGCAGGCGGGACTCTCTCCGGTCAGACGGTTCCGCTCTGGCGCACTCTGGTTCAGTATCCGCAATACAGTAACGTGGTGCTAGACGTCAGCACGCCCGGCGCAATGTCGAGCTACAACGCGCTGGTTGCAAAGTTCTCCAAGCGCTTTTCGCAGGGTCTGAACGTCGTTGTCAATTACCAGTGGTCGAAGGCAATCGATGACAGTTCGGAGGCGCAATCCTGGGAGGTAAGCGATCCCGGACCGCGCAATATCTTTAATTGGGACTTGGAGCGCTCACTCAGCGCACACGACATACCGCAGTCCTTGGCCGTTACCTTTCTGTACCAACTGCCCGTGGGCAAAGGCAAGGCGTTCGGGAGCAGCATGAACCGCTTCGCCGACGCCTTGGTGGGCGGATGGCAACTCTCGGGATTGATGGTATATCAGAGCGGTATCCCCATTTCCATGTCTGCGCCGGGCAATGGTTTTAATTTCGCGTATCAGCCTCCGAATGTTACTAGCGGCCCCGCCGTGTCAATCAGCAATCCCACCGTTCAGGAATGGTTCAATGTAAATGCCTTCTCTGTGCCGACGCCGTTCACTATCGGAAGCGCGCCTCGCCGCATCACGGAACTGCGTCAGGATGGAACTCACAACAGTGACATCTCTCTCGGGAAGACCTTCGTAATACGTGAGACAGTAAGCGCTCAGTTTCGAGCCGACTTTCTGAACCTTACTAATACACCCCAGTTCGGCGGCCCAAATACGGCCGTCGGAAGCAGCACCTTCGGTCAGGTAACGTCACAGGCAAACCGCCCAAGAGCGGTTCAGTTCGGGCTTAAATTGACGTTCTGATTCCTAACGGGCAAGTGGTGGCTCCGCTAGTTGGCACTAGGGTGTCCGGTTCACCGCCACTTACACTGGAATACATGTCCGCCATTTATTTCCTCGGCTATGCGGTTATCATTTTCGGTCTCGCTCTCGCGGCTTACTATCTTCACGTGCCCACTCGCTGGATCACCGTCGGCATTATTCTTTTGGTAGGCATGGGCTTGACCGGGTACGCAAACTCCCGGCGCGGGCGCCATTAGTCCGCTACTCTTTCCGAATCACCCGGTGCTCGCAGTATTCGGTCGAGACCAGCATCATATTTTCGATTCGGCATTTCACGACGACCTGATAGGACGAAGGGAAACCTCTGTAACCTTCACGACTGAATACTCTGCGCAACTCCTGCAACAAGCGCGGTGAAGTTAGAAACTCCGCTGCACCATGAGTTCCGATCGAAGTAATTCCGGAGAAGATCATAAGACCTAAACGGCCCCGGTTGGACTCTCGAGTATTCAATACGGTAACTAGTCCGTAGACCGTCCGAAACTGGCCATCGGAGGCTTTCTCGGGGGTCATACGGTTATGGTTCACGCGATCTTCAATGACAAACTCTCGTACCGATTCGTCGTAGGCGACTGTGAGAGGAGTCTTCTCGAGTAACTCCGAAATGGCTTCGCTATCGACCGGGGCTCCGAAAAGAACGGCGTCACGGCCGTGAACGACCGAGAGAGTATCGGGCCTCTCCGGAAGGATTTGCGGCGACGCACCTAGCGCTCGCATCTGTTCAGAGGCGAGGACAACTGCATCCATGCTGCCCACGCCGAGAGCGTCGTCTGTGAAGATCATCCCGAGCTTTGCGTTGGGGTCCAAAGGCCGGTGCTGGCGAAAGAGCCCGTACGCTTCCGGGGGCGCAGGGTAGATGGCGGTTCCGTATGCCTGATGAGTTTGAGGCCCGAGAACCAGGTACTGTGGAGTCGCCGCGATGAAGAGTACGGTCTCATTGCGCTTGGCGAACGGCGCCCATGCTTCGCGTACAACCGGATCTACACGCCCGTTCATGTTCTGAACGCCCAGGGTCCCCAGAGCGCCGAGAAGACTTGCGGCGAGCAAGCAAGCGCATAAAATCAAGGGACGCCGGCGGGCACTCGCTTTCGGGGCAGGTATAGTGTCCACAACAACTTCGGGCTTGCTTACGAGCGGCTGCGGTGCATCGGGCTGTATAGTTACTCGTGTAAATACTGGCGAGTAGGTTCCCTTGGGAATATAGATATGGACCGGCTCATTGAGCAATTCACTGGCGTATAACTTCTCGAGTTTTTGCCTTAATTCGTAGGCCCTGGTTCGGACGGAAGAATCTTCGGAGGGTGAATAGCCCGACGGGCGATGCAAAACCTCGACTCCGATCAGATATTCACTGAGCTGACTCTTTCTGCCGCCAAACTCCGCCTCGCACACATAGCGCAGAAACGATCGAAGTTGTTCCGATCGTGCAAAGGTTTTGCTTGCCAGTGCTTTCTCTAATGCCTCCCGATCCTCCAGCCGATCTAAGCTCTTCGTCCCCGTCATTGATTGCAGATTATATCGGACAAGTTTCGGCAATAGCTTTGTTCGCGCTCCTACGCTTTTGCTCGGAAGATTTTGTTATATAGCGGTAACACGAACTCTTAACGTTCTCGTAACCGTGAACAAGCTTGTTTTTGGTGAACGAAACCCAACAGACTGGGACAGATCAACCGAATTGTTGAGCCTGAGGGGAGTCTCGAAATCGAGTCCATGAAGATCCGGAACGTAATTTTTATAGGCGCCTGTCTTGCCGCGCAACTGTTAGCGCAAGCCGACCGGGGCATCATTACAGGCCTGGTTAGCGATCCACAGGGCGCGCCCGTCCCTAATGCGCCCGTCCAGATCACGGATAGCCATACCGGAGTTGTCACAAATTTAAAGACCACATCAGATGGCAACTATAGTTCGCCGCCGCTGATTATCGGCACTTATGAAGTAGCCGTTCAACTGCCGGGCTTCCGGGCTTTCAAAGCGAGCAGCATTAATTTGGCTTCTGGTCAGACCTTCCGGCAGGATATTCCGCTTCAGGTGGGTAAAGTAGAGCAATCGGTGGTGGTGAATGCCGAGGCACAGCAATTAAACCCGGATAACGCGCAGGTTTCGGGCTCGGTGGATCAGCGCCTTTATGCTTCTTTACCAGCTGTGTTTGCGGGCGAGAATCGTGTTCCTGAAGCCCAGCTCTATACATTTCCTACTTTCGTTGCCCCAACCCAGGGCAATATCTATCCGAATAGCGCTTTTGGCGCCCGTATCAATGGCGGCCAGCGCAGCGACTTTGAAAACTTTCTGGATGGCGCCTCATACGGAGAGGTAAGCGGACACAACGGCACGCAGGAACGCTCGGCTCCGTACGAATCGATACAAGAGGCCCGCATCATTGACAATACGTTCAGCGCTCAGTACGGACACACTAGCGGAGGCTTTGTCGAATACACCACAAAAAGCGGAACTTCCGAGTACCACGGCGAAGTTTATGAGTATTTCGACAACGACAAGCTGCAGGCGCGAGGCGAGATTGCGCCGATCCGCCCGCCGGTTCGCCAGAATCAGTATGGCTTCACCTTAGGCGGTCCGATCATCATTCCGAAGGTCTACAACGGACGCAAGAAGACGTTTTTCTTTTTCAACTACGACCAGTTCAAATACACCAACGCCGGATTCGGCAGCGGCCTTGGCACGGTGGCAGATAACCAGGTTCGCACCGGAGACTTTTCTCAGTCGTTGTCCGGTCAGCAGATTGGACCGATGCTTGCGGCCGCCCTGTACTGAACGGTGAGATCTTCAACCCGGCCACCAGCCGCGACGCTTCGACTTGCGGCGGCCCAGCCGGCGTTACGGTTCGCAACCCGTTTGCGGGTAACGTAATCCCTGTTACCCAAATGAGCAACGTAGCCCGGAACATTCAATCGTATCTGCCGGCGCTCTCAAACCCGCAAGCTTTCAATAACTACCTGCTCGGACCTACGCAGAGCTTTTTGAATGCTGAGACAGTTCTTACGCGAATCGATCACAACATCACCGATAACATCCGGCTGACATTGACTTATAACTACGATGATCGCCCCCGCGAACTCGACTGCAATAACATTGGCGGTTGCGGCGGACCGATTGGCCATCCGCGTATGCAGGAGATTTCAACGCACACCGCCCACCTGCAGTTCACCGACGTAATCAGCCCGAGTTTCTTTACTCACGCCGTGCTGTCCTATGACCGGTGGGTACTTCCCGACACTTACCCGCTGATCGTCGACAAAGGCTGGGCATCCAAGGTCGGTATCACGGGCATTCCTTATGCAAACCTCGGCGGATTTCCAAACATCAATTTCGATGAGCGCTACAGCAATTTCGGCGTCAACGGAACCGGTGATCTACAGGGGACCGATCGCTGGCAGGTCCTGGACGACACCACAAAGATCATAGGTCAACATACTCTGAAAGCGGGTTTTGAATACCGCTGGGAGCGGTGGTTCACAGGCAGCTACATCGGTGATGCAGGCTCTTTCACCTTTCACGCTGCAAACACCGGCGCATTTAATGCTGCCGGAGCACCGATTTCAGGCACGGGAGATCCATACGCCTCGTTTCTGCTCGGTCAGGTAAACTCGGCAGGCTTTTCGGTTCCTGCATTTTCCGATTACCGCCGTCCTTACTTCGCGCCCTGGGTGAATGACGATTGGAAGGTCACCGACAAGCTCACACTGAGCTTCGGGTTTCGCTTCGATCTTCAGTATCCCCGCACCGAACGGCACAACCAGTTCTCCTCCTTCGATCCAACACTGCCGAATCCGGGCGCTGGCGGCCACCTTGGCGCGCTTGCCTTCGCCGACTTGAATGGACATGGGAACACATTCGAGAAGTTACAAGCCGATACTTACGGGCCGCGCTTTGGGTTTGCCTATCGAGTAAACGACAAGATGGTCGTGCGCGGGGGGTATGGAATCTACTACGCCCCAGTAACTATGAATGGCTTTCAGGCGAACTCGAATTACGGGTTCAGCACGAACCCATCTGTTACCGATCTCAGCAATGGGAAAACAGCTGTATTCTCGCTCGATAACGGGTTTCCGCAAAGCGCGGTGACACTACCCCCGCAGATCAGCCCGACGCTCGAAAACGGTACCAATGTTCTATACATGAATCCCAAAGGCGTTTTATTGCCGCGGTTCCAGAACTGGACCTTTTCCGTCCAGCGGCAGCTTACAAATAGTTTGATGGTCGATGCCGCTTACGTAGCGAACCACGGCACGCGCTTGATCTCGCCTCCCAGTATGAGCGATCTGAACCAGAACAACCCGCTCATTTTGCAGCAGTATCCTCTGAGTGAACTGACCGCCACGGTTGGAACGCCTGCTGCTAACGGATTTCCTGCTCCCTATGCCGGGTTCACCGGCACTGTCGCGCAGGCGCTGCGTCCTTATCCTCAATATCAGTCGATACCGCAGTTCAATGGAGCAAATGGCACGAGCAACTACCAATCGCTGCAGGTGACCGCCAATCAGAGGTTCAGCGGGGGTTTACAAATGACCGTCGGTTACGTGTGGTCTAAGCTGATGAACAACGGAGCCGAATCGGGACTATCGAGCGGCTTTGGAGGTGCGGCTCCCATCAGCACTTATCTCCCTACGAAAGCAGTTTCGATCGACAACGTGCCAAATGTAGCGACAATCACGTTTTATTACTCGCTTCCATTCGGTCCAGGACGAACGTGGCTGAATCATGGTGGAGTTAGTAACTGGATCCTGGGGGGCTGGCAGCTTGCCGGGAATCTACGGTACGAGAGTGGCCGACCACTCGGCATTTACATTGGCGCGAACCAGTATTCTCAAGTGTTATTCAATACAGGGGAGCTGCCTGATCGCGTAGCCAATGTGAGCGGATACCTGAACACGAACAACACGAACTTCGACATTGTGAATAGCCGCTACGTATCCTCAAGCGTATTTACAAACCCTGCGCCTAACACGCTCGGAAACGAAGGACGGATCGATCCGGTACTGCGCGGCTGGGCGAATTACAACGAAAGCCTTTCCCTCTTTAAGGACTTTCCAGTGTACAAAGAAAGAGTTCTCTGGCGATTTGGCGCGAACTCCTCGAACCTATTTAACCGGCACCAATGGTGTGACCCAGACACGAACCTCAGCGACGGCGCCAATTTCGGTTCCGTGGGCGGCCAGTGCAATCAGCCGAGGGCTTTTCAGCTTTATACTAAGATCACGTTCTGAAGGTGTTCGGCTCTCGTTCTACTTACGCAATCTGCTGGTTCTGCTTGTTGCCGGCGGTGTCTTTCGCTCAGGACGCCGCCTTTCAGAAAGCTATGGCTTTATACCAAGCCGGATCTTTTGCCCAGGCGCGCCAAGTGTTGTCAACTGCCATTGCGAGCCATCCCTCGGCACTCGATTACAGCTTATTGGGCAGCATCGATTTCAACCAAGGCCACCTGAAGGAGGCCGAGACAAATTTGCGCAAAGCGCTCGCGCTATCTCAGGGTCTACCTGGCACGCGTTTGACATTGGCTACTCTTCTGGCTGCCAAGGGCGATTTCGCTGGGGCGCGGAAGGCGTTCAGGTCGTTGTTATCCGATGAACCCTCGAACGCAGGCGCTTTGGCCGGGTTTGGACAGCTTGAGTTAGACGCAGGGCACGTATCGCAAGCGCTGCCACTGCTGGAACAGGCACATCGCACGGCCCCGGACGACCCAAACGTGTCGCTTGCGCTGGCCCGCGCCCGGAACCTATCGGGCGATACAGAAGGCGCCCTGGCGCTATTGCTTGCAGCCAAACGAGTTGCTCCCGAGGACGCTGCTGTGCTCTATGCGTTGGGTGCGCTGTGCCTGCAGATGGATCTGATCAAAGATGCAAACACGAATCTTCAGGAGTCCGTCCGTATCCAGCCAAACGATCCTCGCGCGGTATATGCGCTCGGTTCGGCCCGCATCGCCGATCATGACTTACCCGCGGCGATTCAACTGTATGAGCAGTTACTAGCATCCGATCCCTCCAATGCGCAAGTAAATTACGCATTCGGCGTTACTTACTTCCTCTGTGGTGACTCAGATCACGCGAAGTCATATCTCGAGAAGAGCGTTGCGTCGGCTCCGGATCAGGTGGAATCGTATTACTACCTGGCACTCATCGCCCAGCAGAACGGAAATCTGCGCACGAGCATCGAGTTGTTGAATAAAGTCGTAAGCCGCAGGCCTGATCATGCCCGCGCGCATCTCGCTCTGGGTCTGGCTTACCGTTCTGCAGACCAAGCCGCAAAGGCCAAAGTGGAGCTGCAGCGAGCGATTCAACTCGATCCAAGCTCCCAGAAGGCTCATTACCAACTCGGGCTGCTGCTGACCGCGATGAAAGATCCTGCCGCGGCAAAGAACGAGTTTGAAGCCGCCGGCCGTCTTCGAGCGGCGAGCGATGACAAAGTGAGTTGGCAGCTTGCTCCGGGTAAACGCGGCGGCGGTCATGATGTGGCGCAGAACAGCCGTTAAACGATTGGTAGCGGGCTTGTGCGCCGCTCTATCCATCGGGTTTGCTCAAAGTGTGCAGGCACCGGATGACGAAGCGCAAATCTCACATTTTGAAACGATGATCCAACAAGGGCGCTACCTAGAGGCGGAAACGCCGCTTGCCGAGTACACTTCCACCAACGCTAAGTCCTGGCGCGCTCTCTATCAGCTTGGGTACGTCGAGTTTCGCTTGCACAAATTCAAGGAATCTGTCTCGCTTCTCTCTCGCAGCCTTCTCATTGACGAGCAATTTGCGTATTCGCACAAGATCCTGGCCTTTGACTTGAATATTCTCGGGCGAAGCGATCTTGCGGTGGGGGAATTGCGGCGCGCCATTGCGCTCGACCCAAACTCGTTCGAGTGTCATTATGAACTTGGCCGCATACTGTACGATCGCGGCTCTTACTTAGAGTCAGTCAACGAACTTCGCCGGGCGATGGCGCTGGATCCATCTGCCGTGAAGGTTTATCACAATCTCGGCTTGGCTTATGCTGCAATCGGGGAACAGAGCAAGGCAGTGGAGAATTTCGAAACCGCTCTCCGCCTGAACAACAAACAGACGCCGCGGTCGGCTTGGCCGCTGATCGATTACGGAACGTACTTCAACTTACAAGGTGAGTTTGCAAGGGCGCGCGACATGCTGAAAGAGTCTTTGACAATTAGCGAAAGATGGGATCAAGCCTTCGATGAGTTGTTCAAAGCTTACCGGGGACTCGGCCAGACCAATCTAGCGATGGACAGTCTGAAACGGGCTATTGCCCTCAATCCGTCGAAAGCCGAATACCACTACGCGCTCGCCCGCTTGTATTCACAGAGTAACGAACCGGCAAAAGCCAAAGAGGAACTAACGCTGTTTGAGTTGGCCAAGCGCAAGTAAATCGGCGAACGCTAAGTATTTGCCGCTGTAGATAACCACCAGCCATTTCCAGCAAACCAACATGACTTGTCCGGCTGGGTTCCGCGACGGAGAGACTTCACCCGGTTCCATCGCCCGCGCCTGAAGGCATGCCGAAGTTTCTGACCGGTTATTTCGTCGCGTGCGCCTTCGCACTCGATAAACATCGCCTGACAGATAAAGTGTGCCTGAAACTGCTCATCGGAATGACGCGTGACTAACAGCATGCCGCCAAATCCTTTATCGGGCGTAAGTGGAAATAGTAAACGCCCACCGGCGCGCAACGCATCCAGCCATACCGGCAAAGGATCGGTCGCGCCCGCATTGACATAGAGCACGTCGCATTTTGGGAGAGGCCCTTCCGCGCCGCTTCGGTGAAGTAACTCGACATGGCTCAGCTCCGCGAGATTGCGGCGAGCACGCTCGGCCAAGCGCGGCTCGATCTCGTAAGCAAACACCCGTCCTGCTGCGCCTGTGAGGTTCGCCAGCATGGCCGTGTAGTAGCCGGTGCCTGCTCCTACATGAACCGCCGTTTCACCTGCCTGTAAGTTAAGAGCAGCCAGGCAAAAAGCGTGTAAACTCGGCTGGCCGTTGTTGATTGGGCCTTCTCCGGCGAGGGCGACGAGAATGTCCTGATAAAGAAAAGCGGGATCGCTGATCGGGCTCTCTACGTATCCGCTTGGGGTTCGCACCTGCCACGGACCTTCGCTAAGATATTTCTCCCGCGGGACCGACGCGAAGGCGCTTCGCACTCGCGGATCGGCTGCGACCAGCGAGGCATAGAAATCCCGGAAGCTTTGCAGCCGCGACTCTGTGTTCTCCATCACGCTTGAACCTCGTCCACATCGTACACTCGTGATCGTAGTGGATTCTCGGAAATCGTTCCCGGAGGCCAATCCTGCCGCGCGTTGGCCCGCGGTTCTAGGTGTGCTTGGCATCGGCGGCCTCGCGTTCGCGCTGCCTCCACGCTTGTCTCTTGGCCCAAACTGGCTGCTACTGCTGGTGGTGATAGTGCTGTTGATTCCGACCCTTGCCGCGCATCGAACCGGACGCCTGCGCTTGAACTTCGCGTTGGGCTTGCTGCTTTCGGCGATCGTCACTGCCGCAATGGTCTGGTCGCTGGCCATGCTGATTGCAGGCTTGCCTTCCAAGCGCGAGACGCCTATCGAGCTGCTGCGCGCCGCGATTGCACTCTGGTTCACAAACGTCCTGGTATTCGCTTCCTGGTATTGGCGGCTCGACGCCGGCGGTCCTCATGCCCGCAACGATCGCCAGTTTCATACTGTCGGCGATTTTCTCTTTCCGCAAATGAATCTGCCGCCCGCGCTTGCCCAGCATTACCGCCACTGGAAGCCCGGCTTTGTCGATTACTTGTTCCTGGCTTTCAATGCGAGCACAGCGTTTTCACCCACAGACGTATCGATCGTGTCGCGCTGGGCGAAAGCGCTCATGATGCTGCAGAGCATGGTCTCTCTCGGAACGATCGCCATTCTTGCCGCCCGCGCTATCAATATCCTGTAAGAGAAGCATGCCGAACGAGCCTGTCCAACTTCTTACCCCCGATCTGTTCGCGGCGCTAGTAGAACGTGCCCGTCAGTCGCCGCGTCTTCGCACTAATCACAATTTTCACGTGAGCATGGAAGAGAACCCGCACCGTTTTCTGAACGTGATGATTCGCGGAACATACATCGCGCCGCACCGTCATTTGGACCCGCCCAAGAGCGAATCGTTCATTGTCCTGGCTGGTGAAGTGGCTTTTTTTACGTTCGCCGACGATGGATCAATCGTGGGAGCCGAGCGGTTGCGCAGCGATGCGAATCCTGGTATCGACATCCAGCCCGGCGTGTGGCACACTTTGGCCGTACTTAGCGACTATGCTGTTTGCTTCGAAGTAAAACCCGGACCGTACTCCGCGGCTAATGACAAAGACTTTGCGCCGTGGGCGCCGCGTGAAGGAGACCTGGCGGCCGCGTCATACTTGGAATCGTTGCTGAAAGCTTGAGCCTTTCATTTTATGTGCCGAAGCATCAAACCACTCTTCAACTTCGATCCGCCGGCGACTGAAAACGAAGTGCGAGCCGCCGCGCTTCAATTTGTGCGAAAGATAAGCGGTTTCACAAAGCCGTCGGAGGCCAACGAAGCGAACTTTATGTGCGCCGTAGAAGAGATTACCGCCGCTTCGTCTCGCCTACTTTTTGCGCTCGAGACCAAGTCGAAACCGAAGTTTCGGGACGTGGAAGCTGCGAAAACGCTCGCTCGAACAACTCGCCGATTCGCCACCCCAGACGTAACCCGCGAGTCATGAGCGCGGCCGCTATCTGATACAGTGCTTCGCTATGGGACTCTCCAAAAGTTGCCCCGCACTTCTCATTGCGATCCTGTCTACCGCACCGCTGCTGCCTGCTCAGCAGACGAAGGTGCCCGAATGGGCTGAGCCGGGCTCACCCACCCACAAGCAAGTGCCGCCGCCGGCAGATTTTCATCGCCCAAGCAGAACCACCGATACTCCGATTGGCATCTTTGAAGGGCAATCGGACGTTGGAGCTGCCGTTGTACCCGGAAGCTCAAGTTATGACGCGAGCACGAAGCAGTACACCGTCACTTCGGCCGGTTACAACGTCTGGTATTCGCGCGATGAGTTTCGCTACCTGTGGAAGAAAGTGTCCGGTGACGTCTCGCTAGCCGCCGACGCCACGTTTCCCAATCCAACCGGCTACAACGACCGCAAAGCGATGCTGGTTATCCGCCAGACTCTGGAAGACAACTCCAAGGAAGCTGTCACCGGTGAGCACGGTACAGGCATGATTCACCTGGCATGGCGTCCGCAGAGGGCTGCCATGATGACTGACATGCAGTTTCGTTTCGGCGGAACGTTGGCCGGCGTAAAGGCGAAGCGCATCGGCATTGAAAAGAAGGGTGATGCCATCGCACTGTTTATCAGCATTCAAGGGGAACCGATGCACCAGTACGGCCCACCGATTACTCTGCATCTCGACGGGCCGTTCTACGTAGGAATCGGGTTCTGCTCGCACCTGCCCGACAAACCGGACACAGCAGTATTTTCGGATGTACTGCTCCAAAACGAAGCGGGTAAAGTTCATTAGCGGGGCACTGCGATCTCAGAAACAATGAATGAACTCGCCCAAGCCCTGAACTCCGAGAGCGCCTACGCTGCTCCAGCGCACATATTGGAGGCGCTTTCAGAAGAACTGGCCCATCGGGGAATACCTGGAGCCCCGCACACGATTTACCAGGAGGTTTGGCATCTTGCCTTCTGGCAACAAATAACTCTCGACTGGATTGGCGGGATCGAGACGCCGTATCCGGAGAAGACCAGCGATCCCTTCCCATCCGAAGCTCAGGCCGCAGCCGAGTCTTGGCAGGATCTTTGCCGCCGCTTTCTCGAAGGCGTTGAACGTGCTGCTTCGATCGCGGGCGACACTGCGCGGCTCATGGCGGTTGTTAGATGTCCTTCTCGTCCTGGCCGCCCCGTCCGATTGATGAGTGTTCAAGATCAGCTCATCAGCTTAGCGGCGCACAACGGCTATCACTTCGGACGTATTGTCCTTTTGCGCCAACTCCTGGCTGCATGGCCGCCGCCTTCTGGCGGATTTAGCTGGTAATCGGCGGCGGCGGTCACGGAATAAATGCGTGGCTCTAGGGAAGATCTCTCACCCAGATATTGCGGAAGCTGTCCGGCTGGCTTTTATCGCCATGGGCTTGTAATTTAATGGGCGCGCCGTCGAAGGCTTTGTAGAACGGCTTGCCGATATACCGAGTTTCACCTTGCAACTGAAAGTGGTTTTCTACCAGGACGCCGTTGAAGAAAACCGTGACATACGCCGGTGTCTTGTCCTTGCCGTCCGAATCGAACGTGGGCGCCGTCCAGACAACATCGTAGGTCTGCCACTCGCCCGGTTTGCGGCTCGGATTCACAAGCGGTATCGCCTGCTTGTAAATTGAGCCCGCCATCCCGTTGACGTAAGTCTTATTTTCGTAATTGTCGAGAACCTGAAGTTCGTACCCGTCATCACCAGGGCCGGTGGAAGCCAGAAACACGCCGCTATTTCCGCGCGCCTGACCTGAGCCAGTGATATCGGCGGGAACCATCCACTCAATATGCAGCTGGTAATTTTTGAACTTTCGTTTGGTCTCGATATTCCCGCCGGCTTTGTCCACGGTAACGACGTCATCGTGAACGTTCCACTTAGCGGGAGACTTGTCCTTATTCGTCACCCATTGGTCCAGATTCTTGCCATCGAATAACACGATCGCGTCCGAGGGAGGGGCGGTGTTGTTCGCTCCTGGAGTGATCTTTTTCGGCGCCGGCTCGTAGACTTCGGTATCTTCCGGGCGCATCTTTGTCCCTGTGTCTTGCTGCCGTGCGACCACCGGTACTGCCGCGGCAGCTAGCGTGGCGATGGCTAGGAATTTTGAAAAGTGAGTACGCATGATCACTAACAACATACACTCATCGCCGTTTTTTATCACGGCCAGGCATTGGCCTCACCTATACGCTCGAGCTCGCTGAGGGGGATCGTTCTGCGGCGGTTCGTCCATAGATCCTCTTCATTTGGAACAAGTGTAACCATTACCAAGCTGGAAGGAGAACGTATGAAAGCAGCGGCGACCTACGCGGATCTGCTCGGCGAATTGAGGGCAAGCAATGCGGTTGAGGGTTGGTTCAGCAGCAGATGAGATTGGCGGTGAGTAAACCTGTTGGGTTTGGAGTTGCGGAAGGTTTGGGCACAAACGACCAAGAGGTCTGGCGTGCACCGGCAAAGTTCAAGTGCCGTTCGCATCGGGCGAAGAGTTTCGAGGCGCATGCGAGGCAATTTGCCCAAATTGACCTTCGGCCTTAGCCGATTGATCTATCCTTCGTCGGCCATCGTGGCTCTATTGCCGACAATGCCGTTTGCGGCCCAATCTCACCACTGCCAACCCGGTGGCAAAACAGATTTCATGTCGCATCCAACTCTTGCCAAGATTTGCGTCGATCAGCTCTCGATTGGTTTAACCTGTCAACGGACCCGGTTTAGCGTTAAGACGTAGGGCAGCGTCGCATTTTTGAAGTTCGGGTCACCTGCCAATGCCAGAACCCTGCCTACCAGCCTGCCCTCATACGGGATCAACTTAACTTTTAACGTTCTAGCGGCAGTGCGAATCACGTCGGCGGATTTAACCAGTCCTGCCGACGTTCCTGTCAAGGCAACTCCTTCTGATTGCATCCCGGTGATCTGCTCTGCAGGTTTGTCACCGAGTGCGAGTGAGGCGGAATTGCTGGATTCTATGTTCAATCTGACATGCATGTTCGTACCGGCGTTTGTGAGCGTACCGTGCCACCGGCCGCCGAAGTCGCGCGTAGCCACGAAAGGCGAAGGCAAAGGGCTGCAAGTCTCTTCTGGCTGGTGCCATTCGGGCAAGTAACTGGCGAGTACCTGGTTGCACACGTGGTTTGCCAGTTTCCTTCCATCGGAGCGATTGGTTAAGACCAAGCAGGCAAGTTCTTCGGAGGGAATCATATAGAGGACAGTGGCGACACCGGGGTCGCCACCGTTCTTAAACATGACCGAACGGCCGGAGTTCAAATGCGCGGAAAACCAGCCGAAGGTCGTTGCAACGCCAGATGGTCCGGTGAACACAGGTCTATGGAGTTCACCGATCAATTGATCGTCCAGAACTTTCGATTCGTGACTTTTCATGTTGAACATTGCAAACAGCGCCAGATCATGAGCGCTCGCGCAAAGCTCTCCGGACGCCGGAGTCGCCGTCGTGTAGTGGGGAATTGGATTTCCGCGCGGATCGTAAGGCGTGGCGGCGGCGGGGAGCCGTGTCACATCGGTGTCGAAGAAGCTGTCGTGAAGCCCCAGCGGTCTGATTACCCTCTGCGTGATGAGCGTTCCGATTCCATTGCCGGTGAGGCTCGATGCGATATCGCCCAATGCAGTAAAAGCGATGTTGCTGTATTCGTAACAGGATCCTGGCGGGTACGCCAATCTTCCATATTCCCTGAGGAGCGCGCCGGAACGTGGCGCCAGATTAGCGTCCTCTTGAGAGTATTCTTCAAACATCGTTGGCAATCCGCTGGCATGTGCCCCCAGAAGTCGGACGGTTGCAGCATCCGCGCTCCCGTTGGTGCCTTCAATCCTGCTTTTCGAAAGATACCTGTTCGCGGGAGTTAGTACTCAATCTGGAGTGATCCGGCACGACAAAGCAGAGCAGCGGTGTGAGGCAGATCGCTGGATCAGTTTAGATTGAGCCGTTTGAAGGGAGGGCCGGGTGATCGCCTCATCGGCGGGGATGATCGCGATGCTCATGCCTGTGCTTCTCTGTCTAGTAACGCCCGCTTGCGTTCCACTCCCCAGCGGTAGCCGGACAGACCACCGTCAGTTCGGATCACGCGGTGGCATGGGATCGCTACAGCTAGCGGATTCGCTCCGCAAGCCTGCGCTACTGCGCGAACCGCTTTGGGCATCCCGATCCGCTTTGCAATCTCGGTGTAGCTTGCGGTCGATCCTACCGGAATCTGCTGCAAAGCATTCCACACTCGTTGCTGAAAAGCAGTCCCGCGAATATCTAGCGGCAGGTCAAGTCCAAGAGCTGGTCTTTCAATCAGGCCGATCACTTTAGCCACCAGATCCTCATAGCCGCTTTCGCCGCCGATCAGATCTGCCTTCGGGAATCGGTCCTGGAGCTCGCGCGCCAGCAAAGCCGGATCGTCGCCGAGGAGGACGGCACAGACGCCGCGTTCACTCTTCGCCACTAAAATCGAGCCAAGCGAGCACTCTCCGATCGCAAAGTGAATCGCGGTGTGGGCGCCCCCATTACGAAAATCCGTTGGCGTCATTCCTAGAACCTCGTTCGACGTTTCGTAGAAACGGCTGCTGGAGTTGAATCCACCGTCGTAGATTGCATCGGTCACCGTGCGGCTTTTGCTTAAGGTCTCGCGCACTCGCTTTGAACGATGTGCAGCCCCGTAGCCGGATGGCGTGAGACCCGTGACGGCCTTGAAAGTCCGGTGCAGGTGAAACACGCTCATCCCTGCGTATGCAGCAAGTGTTTCTAATGACGGTAACTCCTCCGAAAGCTCGATGAAGCGGCAGACGTTTGCTATTTTGGCTGCGTTCTCTTCTGCAAGTGAAGGTCCCGCCGGTTTACAACGCTTGCAAGGGCGAAAACCGGCCTGTTCGGCCTCTACGGCTGTGGGGTGAAATTGCACGTTTTCTGGCCGGGCGAGCCGTGCGGTGCAGGATGGGCGGCAGTAAACGCCTGTCGTGCTCACCGAGTAATAGAAGCTTCCGTCCGCCGCTTGATCTCGTGCGACAACAGACAACCAGCGAGGGTCGTGGGCGGTGCAAGCCGCGCGTGTTTCGATTTCCAGTGATTTGTTGATCACAGATCCTCTCTTTCTCTCGACTCCCTAAAACTTAGCGAGAATTGACAGGAACTGCACTCCGTTTCTTGCTTTCAATTTTGCTCATGCTCAGCCCCCGGCGATCGCGCCGACCACAAGGAACGGTTCCACGCCGCACGCTACCTCTTCGGGGAGCACGTCGTCCGGCGATAGATGCGAGAGATCCTGGGCGCACGCAAAGAACCGGATGAACGGTCTTCGAAGCTTCGTCGTATGGTCGCGAAGAGTCCCGCACAGCACGGGATAGCGTTCCTCGAGCGCATCCAAAATCGTCCGCTGGGTAACCGGACCGTGCAGCGTCAACTCGAGTTCACGTTCCACCGATGCCAGCAAGCAGAGATGAGAAGGCAGCTCGACCCGCACTCTTCCGCTCATGCAATCGTTTGGACCTCGACAGAAAGCACCGCCGGCAGATCGTGAACGATCGCCTGCCAGCTGTCGCCGCAGTCTGACGACGCATAGACTTGGCCGCCGGTTGTGCCGAAATAGATGCCGCACGAATCGAGCGAGTCGACCGCCATTGCGTCACGCAGCACATTGACGTAACAGTTCTCCTGCGGAAGGCCCTTCGTTAGCGGCTCCCACTCGTTCCCGCCGGTCCGGCTCCGGTACACACGAAGTTGGCCGTCAATTGGAAAGTGTTCGGCATCGCTCTTGATGGGAACCACGTAGAGTGTCTCCGGCTCATGCGAGTGTACGTCGATGGCAAATCCAAAGTCGGTCGGCAGATTCCCGCTGATCTCGCGCCACGAATCGCCCGCGTCATCGGAACGCATCACGTCCCAATGCTTCTGCATAAACAGCGTGGAAGGACGCGAGGCGTGCATTGCAAGGTGATGGACACAGTGGCCCACCTCCGCGTTCGGATCGGGTATGTACTTCGAGTAAAGACCGCGGTTGATCGGCTTCCATGAAGCGCCGCCGTCATCGGTCCGGAAAGCGCCCGCCGCTGAGATGGCCACGAATATTCGTTCTGCATTCGCCGGATCGAGCAGGATACTGTGCAGGCACATCCCTCCCCCGCCGGGCTGCCATGCTGGCCCCGTTCCATGCTTGCGCAATCCCGAGAGCTCCTGCCATGAGTCGCCGCCGTCTGTTGAGCGAAACAGCGCAGCGTCCTCGACCCCGGCATACAGCGTGTCCGGACAAGTGAGCGAAGGCTCAATGTGCCACACGCGTTTAAACTCCCACGGGTGCGGCGTACCGTCGTACCACTGGTGTGTGCCCGGGACGCCGTCGTAAGTGAACTTATTGCCGACTGCGCGCCAGGTTACTCCTCCATCGTCCGAGCGCTGAACCACCTGACCGAACCAGCCGGATGTCTGCGAAGCATAAATCCGATCGTGATCCACCCGCGAAGCCTTCAAATGGAAGATTTCCCACCCGGCAAAGTGAGGGCCGGAAATAGACCAATCCCGGCGGGTTCCATCCGAATTTAAGACGAACGCGCCTTTGCGTGTGCCGACAAGCAGACGTACCTGACTCATGCTTTCCCCTCAAAAGATTCTCTGATTGAATACCACAGGAGCAAGCTCGTTGGGAAGTACTACAACGATCTGGCCCCTGTGAGTCAGCCGACTTACGCAAGCTGTATCGTATTCCCCTCGAATCCGGTAAAGCTCCAGCCCTTTGCTTGGAGGATCGGCAGTTCGTGAAAAGTAGCGAGTTGGTCTCTTAGGATACTGACCGCCACCCGCTCTCCGAGCAACAGCGAGTGATTGTAATCGGAGCGCCAATGAACGGCGGCATGGTTGCGGCCAATGGCAATGTTTGCCGCGAGCTTGTTGAGTTCTCCGCCTAGCGTAAGCGCGTCGCTTGCCGCGTACTCCATCAAGCTCATACCGTCTTCAGCTGGCACGACCGGGGTCGGAATCGCCCAGCTTTGGTCGAAGAAGGCTTTGAGAATAGTCGTGCATGCGCCCGCGACCGAGCCATGGCCCTGCGCGTACGACGGGTGTTGAGGGCACCCTTCTGGGAACGCATGCGGCAGCAGATATGTCCCGTTGCGAGCGAAACATTCCGCGACTGCTTTCGAGCCCAAAACGGAAGAAGGCAGCACAGCCTCCTGCGCTACCGAAGTTTGTGCATTTTGCACCAATCCTCCATAGGCTTCGGGACGCAGATGACGATGTACGAACCACTTCTGGAACCAGACAGCTTTCAAGGCGCGAGTAGACACTTCGGCAACCAGAGTCTTGATATGCGGGGAACCGAACGTGCCGAAGCCTGTTTGCGTTTGCGAGCCCAGATACGGATTGCCCGGGTTCAAGCTCGCATTGTTGTGAATCAGATACAGGCACGCGTTGAAGTACGCTTCGAACAGCACATCGATGTGAACGTACTGTGAGATATCCCGCCCCGATCGGATGTACCGGCGCACCGGATCTATGCGGTTCGGGGGACCCGCTGGAGTTTTCCATGCGGCAGCGAGAGGTCCCTCGCCATTTTGGCAAGCGAGCCATGAGGGAAAATCGGTCATCCAATCCGTTCCGCCCCCTGAGAGTGGAAGCAGAGTCTGGAATCTCTGGACGACTTCCGCAGCGCCGAACTCTAGCGTTTGATACAGGAACTGCGAGATGTATGGCCCTGCCAAATCACCGTCGGTGAAGCCGCGAAACAAAGTCTGCGCGGTGACCGGCTCATGAACGCCATCGAGACGCCTGCTGAAGGCGGGTAAACTCGATAATTCCTGGGCCGCTTCTGCCGCCAGAGCGTTCGAATCGTACTCGGAGAATTGGACGTCGCGCATCAGCGCCATCCAGTAAAGTTCAACCGCCTCCGCGGCTTTGATCTCGCTGGCAAGTGCCGGGGGAATGGCAACTCGAAACCGGTGTGAATCTCCGCCTTCCAGATCGAAAGCAAGTCCGGCCTGCGGATCGACCAGCGGTACCGTCCCGCCGAGATCGATCGCCTCGAAATCTGCGACTTTGCCGCTCTCGAGTGCGGTCAGCAAAGACGCGTAAGCAGACAGATCTACTTCACCCCGACCGTTGTGAGGCAAACCCTTCGAGTAACTTCCTACCTTAGTGCTGTATCTGTCCTCGTCTCCGTTTGTAGGATGGACCGGAGGACCGATACTTCTCTCGGTTTGCGCCGCAGCGATCCGAATTTGCTCCGATTTGTCGGCCCTTTGAGCCGGCGTGCTAGCTGGCATAGTTGTTGGGACAGCCGTTGTAGCCATGATGATACTCCTTGCCCTCAACATGGCAACTCAATCGCCAATCGAAGAAAGGGAGCATTTGCACACCGGACGATGGCGCTTGCCATCCAAGCATTAACCTAACGTATAAAGCACGCTCACGCTTCGAATATTTCCCTTACGAATACGTGGGTCTTCAACTCCCTACAAGCGTCTTCTCGCCAGGCCAGACGGTCTCTAGTTCGGCCGAGCCTTTCTTTGCTCGCCTGTGCGTGAAGCGGTCCAGATAGAGATAGATTACCGGCGTAATGTACAGCGTCAGGAGCTGAGATAGAATCAATCCGCCCACCACTGCAATACCCAGCGGACGCCTCGCCTCTCCTCCCGCGCCGGTCCCAAACGCAATCGGCAATGTGCCGAGGAGCGCCGCCATGGTCGTCATCATAATTGGCCGGAACCGCTGCAAACATCCTTCGAAGATCGCCTCCTCGGGCGACTTGCCATGCTTCCGTTCCGCTTCGAGCGCGAAATCGATCATCATGATGGCGTTCTTCTTCACAATGCCGATCAACAGAATGACTCCGACAAATGAATACAGATTCAGATCCTCGCCGAAGATCAGGAGCGTCAACAGCGCACCGATACCCGCCGCCGGCAGGCCCGACAGAATCGTGATCGGGTGGATAAAGCTTTCGTACAGTATTCCAAGCACCAGGTAGATCACGAGTACTGCGATGAGCAACAGGATTCCTAAATCACGCAGTGACTTCTGAAACGCGGCGGCAGTTCCCTGATAGCTGAACGTCATTGTGTCAGGCATGCCGATCTGGCTCGCTGCGGCATCGATCAGCTTGGTTGCCTGGCTCAGCGACACGCCCTGCTTCACGTTGAACTGGAAGTTCACGGCGGGAAGCTGGCCGATGTGATTGACGCTCAATGGCGCAACCGTCTGTTTCAATGTCGTCACCGCCGAGAGGGGAACCATCTTGCCGCTCGCCGCTTTGATATATAAATCTTGCAAGGCAGCCGGATCGCGCTGATACTGCGGCAGTACTTCCAGCAGCACGTCGTACTGATCGGAAGCCGCCGTGATGGTTGCCACGCGCCGGTTGCCGTAAGCGTCATACAGCGTATTCGCAATCGCGTCCGGGTTAACGCCGAGCGACATGGCCAGATTCCTGTCGATATCCACGTCGAGTCGCGGCGTCGATAGCCGGAGATCGCTGTAGATGTCCTTCAATTCCGGAATAGCGCGAAGTTTGGCCTCGAGCACCGGCGCCCACTTATACAACTCTCTAGTATCCGCGTCTTCCAGCGCCACCGAATACTGGCTCCGGCCTTCGTTCTGCCCCAGCGAGATAAGCGGCGGCGACTGCAGGAACACCATCAAGCCCGGGATCTTCATGAACTGCTGCTCGAGTTGGCCGATAATCACGTTTACCGGCGGTCGATGCTTATCGGGCTTCAAATCGGCAAACATAAAGCCGGAGTTTTGTCCCGAGCTTGGCCCCGCACCCACGCCTGATCCAAAGCTCTCCACCCAGGGATTTTTTGTGATAACCTCATTGACCTGCTTTTGCAGACCGACCATCTTCTCGAACGAGGTGTCTTGCGAGGCCTCCGATCCGCCAAACATGAAGCCTTGATCCACGGTCGGCATAAAGCCCTTCGGCATTACGACGAACAGGTACACCGTCGCGACGGTCAGCAGGATGCTGGTCGCAAGCGTAAGGAGCCGGTGTCTCATCACAACCAGCAGCGTGCGCCGATAGAAGTCATTGAACCAGACGAAGAACTTTTCAGTTGTGCGATAGAAACCGCCCGTCGGATGACTCTCATGGCGCAAGAAGCGGCTGCATAGCATCGGCGTCAAGGTGAGCGAAATGAAACCCGAGATGAGCACCGCTACCGCGATCGTTATGGAGAATTCACGCAGCAGCCTGCCGATAATTCCGCTCATGAAAAGCACCGGAATGAACACGGCTACCAGCGAGACCGTCATCGACACAATCGTGAAGCCTATCTCGCGAGCTCCTTCGATCGCGGCCTGCATGCGCGGCTTGCCCATCTCCATATGGCGCACCACGTTCTCGAGCATGACGATGGCGTCATCCACCACGAATCCGACCGAGAGAGTCATGGCCATCATCGAGAGGATGTCGATTGTGAAGCCGAGTAGCTTCATCGCGGCAAAGGTACCGAGCAGCGAAAGCGGCACCGCCAGGCTGGGAATCAGCGTTGCCGAAACATTCCGCAAGAAGACGAAGATCACTGCGATGACCAGGCAGATCGTCAACAGAAGAGTAAACTTCACATCCGCAATCGATTCACGAATATTTGTCGAGGCGTCGAATGCCTTTCCTATTTCGATTCCCGCGGGCATCGATTCCTGCATGACGGGCAGCAGCGCTTTTACCGAATCCGCCACCTCCACCGTATTTGCTCCCGGTTGCTTCTGCACCGCTAACACAATCGAACGCTTGTTGTTGATCCAGAACCGCGTCTTGTCGTTCGCGACGCTGTTGAGCACCTGGCCCAAATCCCGAACCCGTAGCGGCGAGCCGTTTTTGTAGGCGACGATCAGATTCCCGAACTCGGGAGCCGTGGTGAGCTGGCTGTTCGACTGCACGGTGTAACTTTTCGTATACCCATACAGCGACCCTGCCGGCAGAGTGAGGCTGCCGCTCGAGAGCGCGCCTCGCAATGTCTCCAGATCTACTTGGTGCGCCGCCAGTTTTGCCGGATCCGCCTGAACGCGCACCGCGAACTTCTGTGCCCCGAATACCTGCACTTGCGAAACACCGCTCACCATCGACATCCGCCGCGCCATGGTTTGCTCAGCATACTGATCCAGCTGCGAGAGCTCCATCGTTTTAGATGAGAGCGCAATGTAGAGAATCGGCTGCTCGGCCGGGTTCACCTTTGCGTAGGACGGCGGAGACGGCATGTCCGTCGGCAGCGTTCCTTGCGCGCGTGAGATAGCGGCTTGCACGTCCTGCGCCGCGGCATCGATGCTGCGGCTCAGATCGAATTGCAGCGTGATATTGGTCGAGCCCAAGCTGCTCGAAGATGACATGCTGTCGATGCCAGCAATGTTCGAGAATTGATTTTCGAGCGGCGTCGCCACTGAAGAAGCCATCACGTCCGGGTTAGCGCCAGGTAGGGATGCCGACACTTGGATTACCGGGTATTCCACCGTTGGCAGGTTACTTACCGGCAGCGAGAAGTAACTCAGCAATCCAAAGCCGAGAATTCCCACCATGATGAGCGTGGTCGTAATCGCACGGCGGATAAAGAAATCTGTAAAGAACATACCCTCTTAGGACGCTCCGTTATCGTCGGACTTGGATTGATTACTGCTGGCCCCGAGTTGCGGGCCGCTTGGTGGGAGCACTTTCACCTTCGCTCCCGGCCTCAAACGTAGCTGGCCTTCGGTAATCACCATCTCGCCAGGCTTTAGCCCGCTTCCAATCACCACTTCTTCGGCTTGAGACGGCGGCTTATAGATGCGCAACACATTGACCGGGCGCATGCCTGCTGTGTTGCTGCTCGCGTCGATGACCCAGACGTACTTGCCTTGCGGACCGTTCTCTACCGAACTGCTTGGCACGACGATGCGCCCATGCTCAAGGCTGAGCCGCGCCTGCACGTTCACAAACTGGCCGGGCCATAGGAGATGCTTCGGGTTTTCGAACTCGGCCTTCAGCTTGATCGCGCCCGTCGTGGTATCGACCGTATTGTCGATAAAGCGCAACCGTCCGGTCATCGACTCGCCATCGCTGGCTGTCGCTTCCACCTGCAGCGGACGTTCGGAGTTAAACTTCTGCACCTGAGCCAGCAATTGCTCGGGCACTCCGAAT
This sequence comes from Bryobacteraceae bacterium, assembly GCA_965219105.1. GTDB lineage: Bacteria > Acidobacteriota > Terriglobia > Bryobacterales > Bryobacteraceae > Bog-105. Next base: position 295,069 of record OZ244728.1, read on the forward strand.
GTTACATAAATGGGAGACATCTGCAGAATGTTCACCAGCGACACATCGTTGTCCTTGACCAGGTTGCCCGCCTGAACGTTTACTGCTCCTGCTCTGCCCTCGATCGGCGCCGTGATTTTCGTATAGCCAAGTTGCAAGTTAGTTTGTTCGAGCCGCGCCTGGTCGGCCTTGCGGGCCGCTACAGCGCTTTCTACAGCGGCCTTATCGGCGTCGAGCGACGCTACCGCCGCCCCATTCGTCGCGACAACCTGTTCGGTCTGTTCTTTCGAGAAGATACCGTCTTTCGAGAGCAGTAATCCACGGTCCGCCGCGGCCTGGGTCTGCTTTAGATTGGCTTGGTCCTTCGCTACGTTTGCGCGGGCTTGCTGCTCGAGTGCCTGGTCTTTGGAGAGGTCGGCCTGGATCTCGGCAATTTGCCGCTGCAGAGGTTCGGGATCAATCTCGAACAGCAGTTGACCCTTCGTTACGTTCTGTCCTTCCCGAAAGGTAACCCGTAGAATCTGGCCCGCCACGCGCGATTTTACATCCACGCTGGCCATTGCTTCCACGTTTCCTACCGCACTGACGGTCAGCGGCACATCCTTCGCAGCCGCCGCTACGGCCCGCACGGGGACCTCCTGCGCCATCATCATCGCCATCGGGTTGCCGGCGGCTTGCTTTTTCCCGCACGCGGCGATGCCCACAAGGCTGCATACAAGGCACACCTGGACTATCTGAACCTTAAACTTGCTTACCATTCGGTATTCGATACCTGCTTCTTCTTCTGGGAGGGATCTCCTTCTTATGTTCACACAAGTTGGGCTCCCTCCCGCTCTGACGTACTACGGTGATTGTTCGCCCGAAGTTCCCACAAAGGCATTCTTCAGGCCATGTGTCTCATTCCGAACATCCAATCCCGGAATCGCACATCTCTCTTCGTAATCAACCCGCTCCAACGCCTCTAAATTGCTGCAATGCCGATCGGCCACCGTCATGCATTGCTTTCAGGCGGGCAACCCTCGACTCTCATGATGACGTTCTTCAATCACCTGCGCTATTCGTTCCGCCAACTGCTCAAAAACCCGGCATTCTCTCTCACCGCCATCCTCTCGCTCGCCTTCGGCATCGGAGGCACTGTGGCGGTATTTAGCTTGGTCGACGCGATCCTGCTGCGCCCCCTGCAGTTCACCCATGAGTCTCGGCTGGTCGAAGTGTTCGAAAGCCGGCCGAGTTTTGGGGCCGCTCAAGACCCTGTGGCGCCGCCGAATTTCATCGACTGGAAAACGCGCAACCACGTATTCACCGGGATGGGCGCTGCTTCCGGAACCATTTACGCCATCACCGGGGACGGGCTTCCGCAGCAAGTGGAAGGCACCAGGCTCACCGCTAGTCTGCTCCCGCTGCTGGGCGTTAAACCACTGCTCGGCCGGAATTTTCGACCCGAAGAAGACCAGCCGGGCGCCCGGCCCGTGGCCCTGATCAGTGCAAGCCTCTGGCAGACTCGCTATGGTTCCGATTCACACATCACCGATCGTACGATCCGCCTGGACGGCATCCCGTATTCGATTGCCGGGGTCATGCCCTATGGATTTACTTTTCACGAGACTTCCCAGGTGTGGACCCCGCTCGCTCTCTCACCCGCCCAGCTGCAAGACCGCAGCAATCACTTTTTACTGGTGTACGGCCTGCTTCGCCCTCACGTCACTCTCAACGAGGCGCGCCGCGATCTATTTGGGATTTCGACACAGCTCCAGCATGAATACCCGGCCGGCAACACAGGTGTAATCACTGCGCTCGTCCCATTGCGTGAACAATTGGTCGGCAAAGTTCGCCCCGCCATTCTCGTGCTTGCGATAGGCGTGCTCATCATTCTGCTCACAACATGCGCCAATATCGCCGGACTGATGATCGCGCGCAGCACCAGCCGCGAGCGTGAACTCGCTATCAAGACAGCTTTGGGCGCGTCCCGGCTCACTTTGTTCAAGGAGCATCTTCTGGAGAGCGTCGTGCTTTCTCTTCTCGGAGCTATCGCGGGAGTGGGCCTATCCGCAGCCGCGGTCTCTCTGCTCCAGAGCCTGGTTCCTCTAAGCCTGGCGGATTGGGCCCACCCCGAAATTGACGGCCGCGCGCTTGCGTTTGCGCTGTTGGTATCCCTGCTCGCAGCCACCGGCTTTGCGCTCGCCAGCCATCGCTTCATCGCGTCCCATACCAATTCCGCGTTGCGCTACGGCAGGGCCGCTGTCTCAAGCGACCGGCGCATTCTCCGCTCCATCCTGGTAGGCGCTCAAGTCGCTTTGGCCACCGTGATTTTAATCGCTACCAGCCTGCTAGGACAAACGTTCTGGAAGCTCGTCCATACCGATCTTGGCTTCACCCCGGCACACGTCCTCACCATGCGTACCGAATTGCCAGTCTCCGATCGGACTCCTTACCGCGACTTCAACGTCCGCTCGAGTTTCTATGAACGTGTAGTCGAACGAGTGGAGAAAATTCCGGGCGTGCTCTCGGCTGGTTACACCACTTTTCTTCCGTTCACAAACGGGGGCGGCGTAGTTGGAATACTGCCCGAGGGCGATGCTCCTCCAGCGCCGGGCCAATGGAACGACGCGCGCCTCCGCGTTGTAAGTCCCGGTTTTTTTCGCACTGTAGGTATGCGCCTTGCTTCGGGCCGGCTCTTGTCCGAGCATGACAACCCGCAGCAGTCGCCGGCCGCAGTAATCACCCAAAGCATGGCTCACAAGTATTGGATCGATCGCAACCCCATCGGACGGCGCTTTCAGCTGGATGTTGGAAACTCGCCTTTTGTAACGGTAGTCGGCGTTCTGGCCGACGTGCATTCTGTCGATGCACAAACCGCGCCCTCGCCCGAGATGTACCTTTCGAACCTGCAAAATATAGCGCCCGGATACTTCCGTCCGCGTGACCTCGCCGTCCGCGTCACCGGCGATCCAGCCGCTTACGTCAACAGCGTGCGTCATGCCGTTTGGTCGGTTGACCCTGAGGAACCGGTCGCCGCCGTCCAAACACTAGCGTCGCTTGTAAACCACCGCCTGGCGCCGTTCGAACTCGAAGCCAATCTCTTCGAATGGTTTGCTGCTATGTCGCTGCTGCTTTCGTCCATCGGGATTTACGGCCTTCTGAGCTACGACGTTGCCCGCAGAAGACGCGAGATCGGCCTGCGAATGGCGCTGGGCGCGCAACCCAGCAACGTAGTCAATCAATTCCTGCTCTCTGCCCTAAAACTCTGCATTCTCGGCCTCGCCGCCGGCGGAGTTGGGTCGTATTTGTTTGCGGGAATCTTGCGAAGCCTGCTGTACGGAGTGTCGAGTTCTAATCTCGCCTCGCGGGGCCTCGCCGCTCTGGTCATTCTCGGTGTATCGTTGCTCGCGGCTTATGTGCCGGCAAGAAGCGCGGCCCGCGTCGACCCCATGGAAGCTTTGAGAGCGGAGTAACAGGTGGTAATCGCCTCCCCGGCGCTGCCGAGCGTGGCGCATACACCACTTAGCGCTAAGCTAAGGGAGCAGACGGAATGACCAACCAGCAACTCTATTTTGCTATCGGACTTCCCTGCCTGACCGTTATCGCATCACTGATAATCAGTCTGTTTCAAATCTCCGGCGTTCGCGAAGACGTCCGGGAGATCCGCGCCGACCTCAAAAGCATCAACGGCAAGCTCATGGATCGCGGCAAATAATCCCTTCACCTCCGGTGTCGCTACAAGTGCGGATCAGAGCCCTAGCCCAGTCAGGAAAAGATCGATCTGCCGTTCGAATCGCGGCCGATCGTAGGACACCAGAGCCATCCGCCACAGGCCGTGCAGGTAGGTGATGATAACCGGCACAACACTTTGAGGATCGAAGGAATCGGATAAGAGCCCTGCGTGCTTGTCGGCGGTGAGCCGAGTGGTCAGTACCGCCTCCAGTATCGACATCTGCTCCTCGACGTACCGGCGCAGGTCAGGGTCCGCTAACACCTCGGGCGTCACGGTTCCCGCCATCAGGCAGACTCGCGGGACAGTAGGATCGTCCAGGCATTCGAGCAGAACTTCGAATAACGCCCGCACGCCTGAGGCGGCAGTCGGCGCTGAAACGAGAGCCTCTCCCCGGCGCAGTCCCACGGTCGCGTTGTAGTGCTTTAAACACTCCAGGTAAGCCTGCTTTTTGCTCTTTAGCGTGTTATAAAACGATCCCTCTCCAATCTCCATCTTCTTCAGCAGGTCCCGCAATGACGTGTTTGCGTATCCGGTCTCCCAAAATACCCGGGTAGCCCGTTCCAGAGCATTCGCGTAATCGAACTCTAAACTGCGCGCCATTCGGTGACTCCATCTTCTCTCTCGTGCTGCCAAGCGCTCTTGACATCAAGTGCGATCCGTCTGTATGCTCATTGTGTAGCGACTGCTACAGTTTCGCAAGCAACAAGGGGAGAGCTAGATGTCCATTAAGCCCATGTCCGAGCAGCTAAAGGCAAATGCCCAGGAGAAGCTGGGAGAGAAATTCGCTGTGATCGAGGCCGATATGGAGCGCGTCCGCCATTCGGGCACGCTCGATCACGCATTGAAGGCCGGTGATGCTGCGCCGCCCTTTACGTTGCCCGATGCGTTCGGTAACGAAGTAGCCCTAAAGGCGCTGCTTGCCAACGGTCCGGTGGTGGTTAGCTTCTACCGGGGCGAATGGTGCCCGTTCTGCAATGTCGAGCTGCACGGCCTGCAGCAAGTGCTGCCGAAGATCCAGAAGCTCGGCGCGAACCTGATCGCGATCTCTCCCGAGAAGCCCGATCACGGCATTGTTGCCACCCAAAAGAACAAGTTAACTTTTCCGGTGTTGAGCGATTTCGGCAACAAGGTAGCGCGGCAATTCGGAATCGTGTTCCAGGTCGGTCACGAGTTGAGGGAATTCTCAAAGAACGTCTTCAAGAACGACATCGCCTTGCGTAATGGAGAAGACTCGTACGAGCTGCCTGTCCCCGCAACCTTCGTCATTGATACGACAGGCATCATCCGCTTCGCCCACGTCGAAGTGGATTACATGACGGGCCGCGCGGAACCGGAAACGGTCGTCGCCGCGCTTGAGACGATTGCGCATCCGGTCGCGCACTAGCCGCGTTCCGCAAAGTTACGTTGCCGGGCTCAGCGTCAGCAGGCCTTAGCACGACCGGGCCGCGCGGCGCCGCCAAATCAGCATTCCTAACAGACCGACACCGAATAGCGCAAGCGAGGCAGGCTCTGGAGTCACCGACGCACCTCCGCTGACGTAATCGAGCGACGCTTCAGGGCTCGCGACCGCGACGCCGTAGTCGATCGATCCGGTACCGGTGCCGCTGAGGTCGCCGTTGCTCCAGACGCTGCCCACTCGGCCTCCGCCGATATCGAACAGCAGCCCGTAGATGTCGAGAAAGCCGCCATGTAGCGGGTAATCAGTGGCGGTCTGTGGTGAGCCTCCGGGATAGTAAAGATTGTCATAGCTCAGAAAGCCGTGAGGCAGGCCCGCTGCTACGTTGAAGTGGCTAAAATCGTGGGGCGCCAGCAAGTTTGTCGGCTCAGGCGCGCTGTGATTGACCGGCACCAATGCACCGATCGGCGCATTGACGATGTTCAGGCCATTATTGGAATCGGAGAAGGTGCCGCTGATTCCGGTGACCTCCAAAGCTTGCGGATACTTCGCGTCGGTGGCCGCGCCATAAGTCAAAGCGATCGTGCCGCTTACCCCCGGGCCTGCAAAGCTGAAGTCGAATGTGCTGGCGTTTGCCTGCCACGGAAGCAACGCCGCAAAGGCCAGCGTCGCCGAGACTACAAGTTTGTTTCTCATCATCAGGTAAAGCTCTCCTCTTAGTGACTCTTGATCGTCATCTGTAGTGGACCTATATGAAAGCCGGATAACAGATGAGTGCAGTACTCTGACCGCGACGAGCGTACCTACGCCCTTTCCGAGTCCCAGAGGATTATAGCTGTTAAAACCGGATAGAGCAAAAAGACTAGTACTCTGATTTGCACAAGGAGTTCCAGTACCTATCCCGAGTGCCTCAGCCGGTCTCCGTTTTATCGAGCCAGAGACCCCACGTGAGCCGGCCGATCTCTTCGTCATTGAAAGGCTGGCGGGTCGCCTTGAGGGCCAGCTTGATCTGGCCATGGTGATAGCCCTCGTGCCAGATCATGTGCTGGAGGTAAAGCAGAGGGTGGTCATAGTGCAGTTTCATTTTCTGGCCCGATTCGATGAGGCTCCGCACCGCGACGCGGACGGCCTTGCCGCTCGTCTCGAGTTCCCCGGCAATCCGATCCGCGCTGCCTTCGTTGACCCATTCTCGCTGCGGCAGTTCTATGGCGAACTCGGGAGCGTCCTCGGAAAGAAAGATTAGCCGCACAAAGTGCATGTGGGTGAACATTTCCGCGACCGATGGGCTACCGGCCATTACTCTCGCCCCCAAGCCGCCCGCCGGAAGAGCGCGGAGCAAATTGATGAGAATGCGATTGTTCCTATCCCAGGAATCGAGCAAGAGGTCGAGCAGGTGATCGTCGTTTGAGGGTGTCACTGATGTCGTTTATCGAGCAGCCGGAATAGGGCTACTTGCCGCCGAGGTTTAGCCTATCGCATTTCTTCGCTCCCGAGCACTCCCCTACCGGATGACAGCCACGGCCAACGCTGGATTGGCCGTATACATCTCCGAGTACGATTCATTCCGCGTCCTCACTGCTAGACTGCTGAAATGCTCCCGCCCACATTGACCCGAGCCTTCGTCCTGACCCTCGCCGTTTGCCTGGCGATGCCGGCGCAAACACCCAAGCGGGGCATGAATCTAGACGACCTCTCCCGCCTGCTGCGCGTGGGCGCGCCGCAAGTTTCTCCCGACGGCAAATGGATCGCCTACACTGTCTCCCACATCGACACCAAGGAAGACAAATCCATCTCCAATCTCTGGATGGTCAACTGGGAGGGAAACGAAGACGTCCAGCTGACCTTCGAGGTCGGCTCGGAGCAGGGCGCCAGCGTCGGCTCGCCCCGTTGGAGTCCTGATAGCCGCTATCTCTCCTTCACCTCAGACCGCCCCGGGCCCGCCAAAGGCACCCAGGTCTGGGTTCTCGACCGCCGCGGCGGCGAAGCGCGCCAACTCACCGACGTCAAAGACAACCTCTCCGAATACCGCTGGTCGCCCGATGGCAAACAACTGCTTCTCAGCCTCAGCGCCAAGGACGAGCCCGAGCCCGAAAAGGGAGCCAAGCCCAAGCCGCCCAAACCGATCGTCATTGATCGCTACCACTTCAAGCAGGATATTCAGGGCTATCTCACCGACAAAAGAGATCACCTGTTCTTGTACGACATCGCTACCAAGAAGCTCAGCAAGCTCACCGGCGACGAGCGGTTCGAAGAGCATGAAGCCGAGTGGTCTCCTGACGGAAAACTGATCGCCTTTGTCAGCAATCACGATCTTCCCGACCCGGACCGCACCGCGAACAACGATGTCTTCGTGGTCGACGCCCGCCCTGGATCGGCGCCGCGCAAGCTCACCACGTTTACAGGCGAGGATAACGGTCCGCTCGAGTGGAGTCCCGATAGTAAGCTCATCGCCTACCGGCAGGGTCTTGTCAACCACTACACCGCTTACGGCTCCACTCGCCTCGCGGTCGTTCCCGCGGCCGGCGGCCCGGCCGAGCTGAAAGGCGCCTCAGTCGATAATAATGCCGGACCGCCCGTGTTCACCGCCAAAGGACAGGCGCTTCTCACCACCGTCTCTGACGACGAAGTGCAGTACCTCGCGGAGGTTCCGCTCTCAGGCACGACGGTAAAGCGCTTAACCGAGGAAAAAGGCGCGGCAACCAGCCTCTCCGCATCCGCTGGACATACGGCTCTCCTCTGGTCCACCGATTCATCCGGCCCTGAAATCTACGCTTGGGACGCCGGTAAGCTTCGCGAACTCACTGCTCACAACAAGGCGTTGATTTCCGAGTTGCAGCTTGCCATGCCGGAGCAGATCTCGGCTAAGAGCAAGGATGGAACCGACGTTCACGGCTTGCTCACCATGCCGCTCGGCTATCAGTCCGGTCAGAAAGCGCCCATGCTTCTCTTCATTCATGGCGGCCCCACGGCGCAGGACGAGCACCGCTTCACGGTCGACCGGCAACTCTTCGCCGCGCATGGCTACGCTGTCCTCAATGTGAACTACCGTGGTAGCTCAGGCCGAGGTCACGCCTATAGCGAGACCATCGCCGCCGATTGGGGCGACAAAGAAGTGGCCGATCTCACCGCCGTCGTCGATGCCGCTGTGGCCTCAGGCAAGATCGATCCCGACAAACTGGTGGTCGGCGGCTGGAGCTATGGCGGTATCCTGACCGACTACATGATCGCCTCCACGACTCGCTTCAAAGCAGCTTCGAGCGGTGCGGGTACGGCCAACCTGCTCGGCATGTACGGCATCGATGAATACATCCTGCAGTACGATAATGAACTCGGTCCGCCCTGGAAGGACCCGCAGCTGTACATCAAGCTCTCCTATCCCTTCTTTCACGCCGAACGCATCAAGACACCAACGATGTTCATGGGCGGCGACAGAGATTTCAATGTGTCGCTCGAAGGCGGCGAGCAGATGTATCAAGCGCTCAAGAGCGTAGGCACACCCGCCGAACTGATCGTCTACCCGGGGCAGTTTCACGGCTTTACCCGCCCGAGCTTCATCCGAGACCGGTATCAACGCTGGTTCAACTGGTACGACAAATATCTCAATTTGACTCCGCCAAGTGCGCCAACAAGCTGAGCCGTTATGCGATCCTTAGCGTCTCGAGCTACTTTCAACCAACTGACCGAGCGTTTTTCAATCCAGGCTCCCACTCGGGAGCGAACGCTTGAGCGGTTCAAGATGTGCACACCCGCTCTTGGTCTCAATCCATATTAGAATCTTATGCAGAGTCGGGGCTGCCCGGCGAGGCCCAGCCTGATACTAAGCAGATGAGACGAGCGAGTTCTGATGACATTCCTCTGCTCGTAAGGTTAATGACTGCCTTTTATGCTGAAGCGGGCTACGAACTCGACCGTGAGCGCTCGGTCGGCGCATTTGCCACCATTCTCGGCGATGAGCGCCTGGGCTACACGTGGATTATTCAGCAAGAAAGTCACGAAGTTGGATATCTCGTGCTGACTCTCAAATATGCGATGGAGTTCGGTGGCGTTATCGCTTGTTTGGACGATATCTATGTTCAGCCGGTCTGGCGCAACAAGGGCCTCAGTACGGCTGCGTTGCTTGAGGTGCGGAGTTTCTGTGAGGCGACCGGTATACGGGCAGTCACGGTCGAGGTAGGTTACAAAAACGCTGCAGCGCAAGCGACATATCGCCGAGCCGGCTTTACTGCCGCTTCCGATCGGCAACTCCTCACTCTGGCCCTTGCGCCTCCGGCGCATATCCTTTAGCCTCGCTGGTAACGAGCAGCGAGAACACGAATTAACTCTGCTTACTTGGGGAGAATATCTTCCACTGTGAGCCAATCCCAGAAGCGAGCGATCCACTGTTCGGAGGGCAACCCAGTGATGCGCATGCCAAAGCCATGGCCCCCTAGCGCGTACATATGAAGTTCCGCCGAGTGGTGGGCGGCGGTCCACATTTGATACAGACGAACGCTGTCCGGGCCGAGGCCGAGATTGTCGTCAGTGGCGGCGGTAATAAACAGGGGAGGAGCGTCGGTAGGCACCGATTGCGGCAGGAACGAGACAGCAGGGTAGATTGGGGCGGCGAAGGCGGGCCGACTGGCGGGGGCATACTGCAGCGCTTCAGCGGCCGTGACAGTTCCACCTGCGGAGAAGCCCATTATGCCGACTTTGTCCGGCGAAAGACCGAATTCCGAGGCGTGGCTTTTGACGTATTCGACTGCGGTGTGGCCGTCTTCAATGGCGAGAGGAATTGCCCTGTGGAGAATGGCCTCGAGTTTCGGTTTGTCGGTGGACCATAATTGCTGGAACTCCTCAGCGGCATCGCCTTTGGTCGGAGCGAGGCGGTACTTTAGCACGAATGCGGTTACGCCCTTGCCGTTCAGCCATTTGGCAACGTCGATTCCTTCGCTGTGGATCGAAAGGGCCATGAAACCGCCGCCTGGACAGACCACGATGCCTATGCCGCTGGCAGGAGAGCCCGGCGCCGGTTTGTAAACGGTCAGGCTCGGTTGGGTCACGTTCGTGACGATGTCGGTATTCCAGGCTTTGGAGAAGTATTCCCGTTCGGCGTTGCTTTCCGAGGGCTTGAGGGCTCCGGATACGGGGAGTTGGATTACCTGCTGGGCAATACAACTGGCTGCAGCCGCAGCAATCAGAAGGGAGTAGCCAATTGGTCGTTTGAACACGAGAACAGTTTACCGATGGCCATCGATGCTCGATCGCCAAAATGACGTGTGCTTTAGAGCAGGAGGCCGGTCGCTGTTCGTGCTAAACGGGGCAGGATCAGCGGTTTGCGAGGCGGATGCGGGTTTGAACGCGGCCTTCGCAAAAAAAAATGGGGCGGGATCACGCTGGATCCTACCCCGGCTAAATTCAGGTAGTTGGATAAAAAATTATTTCTTGCCGGACTTGGCGGGGACTGGTTTGACTGGCGCAACTGCGCCGCCTCCGCCCGCGGCCATGGCCGCTGGTAAAGTCACATTCGCGCCGACCATGCTGAACATGGTGTGAGTCGAGAGATTCTCTTCTTCAGTGGTAAAGAGGAGGGAAGTCCGTTCCTCGTCGAAGTCGGCCTTGATCCAATCGCCGGTATTGACCTGATTGGTGGCTATGAGATTCGAGAGCGGGTGTACTAATAGACGTTCGATAGCGCGCTTCAGGTGCCGGGCGCCGTATTTGATGTCGGTCCCTTTCGAAAGGAGAAACTCCTTGCCCGAATCGGACACGGTTAGCACAAATGAGCGTTCAGACGGCGAGGATAGGATCCGTTGCTGTACTTGACCGAGTTCCAGGTCCAGGATGCGGCGCAGTTCCCCTTCCCCGAGCGGCTTGAAGACCACGCACTTATCGATCCGGTTCATAAACTCGGGCGTAAACTTGCGGCGAGCGGCTTCAAGTCCGGTGCGAGATAATTTCTCGTTAGTTTTCTCGTCGAGCACCGGCGGTTCAGACTGTTTCACACAGTTGCCATAGCCGAGCTTGGGAGCGACTAGCGCGTTCATCTCCGAAGCGCCCAAGTTGCTGGTCAGGAAAATAAGGGTATTCGAAAAATCGACTTTGCGGTTGTCCCCAAGAGTGAGCGTCGCCTTGTCAAGGATACCCAAGAGCAGGTTCCAGAGCGCATCGCTAGCCTTTTCGATCTCGTCGAAAAGGATGAAACTGAGCTTCATGGTCTCGGTTTGATGCTGGTTGATAACTTCCTGGCTCAGCAGGGGATGGGTTTCGCGATGGCCTAGATATCCGGGAGGTGAACCGATTAACTTAGCGATTTCATGGCTATGCTGAAACTCGGCACAATCGATTTTAATAACAGCGCGTGGGTTGCCGAGCAGCGCTTCCGCTGTGGCCTCTACCGTGCGTGTCTTTCCGGAACCCGTCGGTCCCAAAAAGAGAAAGTTTCCCACAGGCCGTCCTGGGGCGCAAAGGCCTGTGAGGTGCATTTGATAGATATTGACGATCTGTTCGATCGCTTCGTCTTGGCCTACCACCAATTTGAGCAGGGTCCGTTCCAGTGACTCTGCGTTTCTCCCCGTTTTTGTTGGGTCCAAGACCCTGCGGAGGTGGCTCATAATGATTGATCCTCTCTCTCAAAAGCAAAACCGGGCGTCAGCTCCCACGCCGACTCAATTCCCGGCAGACTAACCTGTTGGACTGCAACCAACACTGAGCAAACCGGGTGCCAAAACCATCCGGCTGCGTCCCACAATCCATTCATCGGCAGAAGCAGGTCGATTGATGAGAGGCCTTCCGGCCTTTTCCTCCTCAGGCTTTTCTGATTAGTCCTTTTGAGGGCGGGAAGGTCTCATCTCAATTCGGCTAATTAATGTGCGATGCGGCATTTTTAAGATGTCGAGAACGACGGCGGCGACATCCTCGGGCGCGATCTTCCAAGCCTGGTCTACCGACTCCATTCCGCCAAAGTGAGTAGCCACGCTGCCGGGCATAATATAGCTCACACGCACGTTGTCGTTGCGATGGTCCAACATCATGGCTTCACTGAACCCATTCAGTCCAAATTTGGAGGCGTTATAGGCTGCGCCTCCGGCAAAAGGATTGCGCCCAGCTAAGCTGCTGATATTAATGATGGAGCCGCCGCGGCTGTTTTCAAAGCGCGCCAGAGCTTCGCGGCTGCAATAAAAAGCGCCGGAGAGATTCGTCCCGATCAGGTGGTCCCATTCCTCCACCGTCAGCTCGGCAGTGGCGCGAAATACTCCGAAGCCGGCGTTGTTGATGAGAATGTCGAGACCACCTAAATCCGCGTCGACTTTTTGGAAAAGATCGCGAACCTGATCGCTATCGCTTACGTCCGCGGTGTGCCCGACAATCTTGCTGCCCTGATCTTGTCCTAAGGTGGCCAAGGCTTTGTCGAGTGATTCCTGGTTGCGTCCGCAAATGGCCACGTTCGCGCCCTCGGCTGCTAGTGACTGGGCAACAGCTAAACCGATACCCTGCGATGCGCCGGTAACTAAGGCGCGCTTGTTTTTCAAATGAGTGCTCATGAATTTTCGTTTAACTCCTCTACTACCATTCAACACTCAGGCGGTGCAATCGCACCACCACGGCTTCACCAAAGTGGCTACTAAGGTAAACCGATTGGCTGTCTGGCCATCGTAGGGCCGTGCTACGGCATCTATTATTTAGCAGTGCCTATACTAAAGGGAGAGCCCCCGCTATGAGCGTCATCTGGCTGCGGACGGCCGCCGCCTTTTACTCTTGCGGTCTGCTGTACGCACTCGTCTACCTGTTTCGCAAAACGAACCGATTTTTCCTGCCGGCGTTAATCACGTTCGGTGTCGGAACTACGTTCCAGTGCGTGGCTCTGGTCGAGCGCTGGGCCGCGATCGGACATCTGCCGCTCGATAACTTCTACGAAACGAGCGCAGCCTGTGCCTTCCTTGTGGCGATTCTCTTTTTGCTCGTGTATGCCTATTACCGGATCTCGAGTTTTGGGGTCTGTATCTTCCCGCTTGTATTTTTCATGACGCTGATCGGCGTCACGGAATTCCCGGTGACGCCCTGGAGCCGGGCGGTTCGCAACGTCTGGCTCGTGATCCACATCTCGACGGTGTTGATCGGGTATGCGGCGCTGATTTTGTCTGCCATCGCCTCTATCTATTATCTACTGCAAGAGCGCCAACTCAAGCGAAAAAAAGTCGCGCCTTCCGCCAACCGGCTGCCCCCGCTCGCCACCCTGGACCGGATCATCACCCAATCGATGAACACCGGGTTTCTTTTCATCACGCTAGCCACCGTGAGCGGCGTCATTTGGGCGTTCAACGAGAGCGGAACCGATTGGATTTCAAACCCTAAGATTGCGTTCTTTTTGTTTACCTGGGCATTCTATCTCGCCATGATCTTTCTGCGCATCTCGGCTGGATGGCGCGGGAGAAGAATGGCTTGGCTTGCCGTGGGTGTGTTGGGCTGCTCGATCATCACCTGGGCGACTCACATCACACTACGAGGTTTGTGGCCGCGATGAAGCTTGCTCTCGCAGGAATCAATCACCGAACGGCGCCCGTGGAGCTGCGCGAGCGATTAGCCATACGCACAGAGGACATTCCGGCAGCGCTGCTCGAGCTGCAGGGGCGAGGTGCAAGCGAAGCAGTGATTCTCTCCACCTGTAACCGGGTGGAAGTAGCGGCGGCTGTGGACGACGGCGAGCCGGCTGAGGCGCTCTTGCGGCCGGTGATCAAGTTTCGCAACGATCTCACTTTCGAGTCGCTCCGTCCCCATATCTACGTCCACGAATCCTCGCTGGCGATTCGCCATCTGTTTCGGGTGGCTGCCAGTCTCGATTCGATGATTGTGGGCGAGCCGCAGATACTCGGCCAGCTAAAGCAAGCTTATGCGCAAGGCCGGGAGCATGGGACGGTGGGTCCTCTGCTCGACCCAATACTCACACGCGCCTTCTCTGTTGCTAAGCGCATCCGCACGGAAACGGAGATTGGGCAGAGCGCGGTATCGGTCAGCTATGCAGCCGTGGAACTGGCGCGCGAGATCTTCGGATCGCTTGCCAAAAAACACGTATTGATCATCGGCGCGGGCAAGATGTCGGAAGGTGCGGCGCGGCACCTGCTGCGGGCAGGAGCAGACGAGATATTCATCACTAATCGCACGCCCGAACGCGCTCAGCAGCTCAGCCAGCTTTTTCGGGGTCAGGTGCTGCCGTACGATTCGTTTGCCTCGGAGCTCGGGCAGATGGACATCGTGATTACCTCTTCGGCCGCCCCCGGGTTTGTGCTCACGGCCGAAATGGTGCGGCGCGCTATCGAGTCACGCAAGAATCAGCCGATGTTTCTGATCGATATTGCTGTGCCGCGGAACATCGATCCGGCTGTAAACGGGCTTGAGCACGCCTTTTTGTATGACATTGATGACCTGCAGCGATTGACTGACCGCAATCTGCGGGCCCGGCAGGAGGTGGCCGAGCAAGCCGAAAATATCGTTGCTGAGGAAGTGGTTCGGTTAGAGAGCCGGTTGCGGGCGCGAGACGTTGCGCCAACGATTGTGAGCCTGCAGGAACAGCTGGAAGCGATTCGCCGCGAGGTGCTTGCCGGTTATCGAACCAAGCTCGGTTCACTTAGCGTGGAGCAGGAAGAAGCAATCGAGGCACTGACGCGGCGCATCGTGAACAAAATTGCACATGGCCCCATTTCGGAGATGCGGCGGCAGGCAGGCGTGGCCGCCGATACGCCTAAAGAAGGCGAGTTGGTGACTGCGGTGCGCCGGATTTTCCGGCTCGGCTAATTGGCGCATGCCTGCATCCCTTACCAAGACACTCACCATCGGTTCACGCGGTTCTCATCTGGCGTTGTGGCAGGCTCAACATGTGGCCGGGCTGCTCGAGCGGAACGGTGTGGCAAGCGAAATCACGGTCATCAAGACAACCGGTGATCACCTGCAGACGGCGTCGCTTACGCAAGCCGGTGGAAAGGGTTTATTTACAAAAGAGATCGAAGAGGCTCTGCTGGCGGGCACGATCGATCTTGCAGTGCACAGTTTAAAAGATCTGCCGACGGAGAATCCGCCCGGGCTGCAGATCGCCGCGATCCCACAACGGGAAGATCCGCGCGATGCGCTGGTGGGCAGATCGCTCGCCGAGTTGCGGCCTGGCAGTCGCGTAGGCACCAGCTCAGGGAGGCGCGCGGCACAGTTGCGGGTGCTCCGTTCGGATCTCGTAATAGAGCCGGTGCGCGGCAACGTCGATACGCGGTTGCGCAAGCTGCATGAGGGCCAATTCGATGCGATCCTGCTGGCTGCGGCAGGTCTGCGGCGGCTCGGGTTCGAACGGGAGATCACCGACTTGCTCGAGCCAGATCAGATGTGTCCCGCGGCCGGGCAGGGCGCGCTGGCGATTCAAACGCGAGCGGAAGAAGATGTCCGGCAGTGGACAGAGCCGCTCAATCACCTGCCGAGTTACCAAGCCGTCATCTGCGAGCGAGTCGCGCTGGCCGCGCTGGGCGGCGGATGCCAGTTGCCTGTAGGCGCGTTTGCTTTTCTGACGGGCGGCAAATTGCGCTTAACGGCTGTAGTTGTCGCGCCCGATGGTTCCAGAGTTTTACGTTCGGTTGCGGAGGGAGATCCGCAGGACACGCTCGGTCTCGGCACGCGGGTTGGGGAAGACCTTCTCGCGCGCGGTGCCGCCGACGTTCTGGCCGCCGCGCTGTAAGCCATGCCGGGGCTGAGCGGCGTTCGTATTGTCGTCACGCGAGCTGCGCATCAGGCCGAAGAGCTGGCCGCACCGCTCAGGAGTCTCGGCGCACAGGTGCTGCTCGCCCCGACGATCGGCATCGGGCCGCCGCTCGACAACGAACCCTTACAGAGAGCGGCGGCAAAGGCGACCGAGTATGAGTGGATCGTGTTCACCAGCACCAACGCTGTCGCCGCTTTTGCTGCTGCGCTGCGGAAGGCCGGGGTTGTGGTGGCATCCTTACCTGCTTCTGTCGCTGTGGTGGGCGAATCGACCCGAAAGGCGGCAGCCGGAGAAGGCTTTCGCGTCTCGCTCACGCCATCGGAACAGATTGCCGAGTCGTTGGTTGCTGCGTTTGCAAGCGGGTCAGTCGACGGCCGCAGCATTCTCTATCCATCGGCGGCTGTGACGCGAGACGTACTCGCTACAGGGTTGCAGGGCTTGGGAGCACGGGTGGATGTGGTGGAAGCGTATCGAAACGTGCTTCCGCCTGAGGCGGCTACGCAGACGGCGGCGGTCTTCCGCGATCCGCTCCCGGATTGGGTCACCTTTGCCAGCTCGTCTGCGGCCAAGAATACGGCCGCGCTGGTTCCATCGGAAGTCCTGCGCCGAGTGCGGATCGCTTCGATCGGTCCGGCGACGACGCACACGCTGCTCATGCTTGGCTTGACGCCGGACGCTGAAGCGAATCCGCATAGTGTTGATGGCTTGGTGAGCGCGCTCCTGGCTTTCCAAGCGGCGCTCTGAGTTCATTACAATGTGGTTTCGATGCCTTGGCTACACCGGAGCTTCTGGATTGCGCCTTCACTCATTGCCGCTGCTCTCGGGCTGCTTGCGTTAATCGTCTCGCGCACAAAGCTGCAAGAGATCTACGCATGTCATCTAGGCGAAAGCAGGCGTGAGCGACTGTTCCTGGCTTCGATTGGATTCTTCGTGTCGGTGGCCGTGGTTCGCGGGATTACGATTGCCATCCGCCACGATGTGGGGCCGTTTCATAACGTCAGTATGGGCGGGCGGCATATTCATCATCTGGTTTGGGGCATTTTACTGCTGCTGCTGATTGGGTATAGCTGGCTGGTGCAGATCGGCACAGGCGCCGAGGGCTCGAACCAGTGGGTTGGGCGTTTTACTTCGACGCTGTATGGCGTGGCGGCTGCGTTGACGCTCGATGAGTTCGCGCTGTGGCTCAATTTGAGCGATGTGTACTGGCAGCGGCAGGGGCGTGAGAGTTACGAGGCGATGGCATTGTTTGGGAGCGTATTGGCGATTGGCATTTTCGGCAAACCATTTTTCCTGGGTATCGCTCGCGAGATTACTCGGCCGTTTCATGCGGTTCGGAAGTAGGGAAGCAGATGAAACACTCTGCCGCGGCTGGATTCCAACGGGAAGAGATGGACCGGCGAACGTTTAATACGATGTTAGGAGCGGCAGGAATGAGTCTATCTGCAAGGGGCGCGGCTCGCGATTTACCGGCGAACGCCGTGAGTCCGAAAACCATTCAACTAGTCCCCAACGGTTGGATGCCGAATAATGAGCATCTTCCGGTGCTTTTCTACAGCAGCGCGCTTCCCGTGAAAGGCGATGATCCAGCTTCACATTTCGAAGAGCTGTTTACACAGAATGGTTGGCCGTCGCAGTGGCGCGACGGGGTGTACAGTTTTCATCACTATCACTCCACGGCTCATGAAGTGCTCGGTTTTGCCGGGGGCCGGGCAAGGCTGATGCTTGGCGGCGAGAATGGGCATGAGTTAGAGGTGCGGGCTGGTGATGTGGTGGTGCTGCCTGCGGGTACGGGACACTGCAAGCTGGAGGCGAGCAGCGACTTTCTTGTGGTGGGCGCGTATCCTCCCGATCAGCACTGGGACATTTGCCGGACGGCGGCATCCCGTGAAACGCTGGAGCGAATGCGCAAGCTGGAATTTCCAGATTCCGATCCGGTTTCGGGCAAGGCCGGTGCATTGACCGAGCTCTGGAGGCAAGCATAACGATTTCTACAGGAGCCAGCGAACCGATGCGAAGATGATGATCAGAAGCGTTGCAATAAGCGCCCATGTAGCCGGTCGTGCAAAGTTAAAAGTAAATCCAAATCCGTCGCGGCGTGGCACAGCGAGCGCCGCATCGTTTCGATTGAAATACAGAACGCCTCCCCTCCAGGCCTCTTGCGGTGTTCGATCGGCCTCCGATCCGGGTGACGCGTTGGTCCTTACTGCAGTCCAAATCGAAAAAGCAATCTCGGCAGCTACGCCCACGATGATAACCGGCAGCACAGCATTGCTGGCCAATTTTGAAATCGGAGTGAGCGCAACCATGCAAACAATTACTGCCACCAGAAGTTGTGCGCCTGCTAATACCTGTACGCTTCCATTACGGTAGCTTGATCGTCTAGAACCGTGCCAAAGCGCGACTGCCACAATCGACAGCCACGAGTTCAACAGCCCTCCGAAGGCCAACAGTCCATACACGCCTTTCCAGTTTCGTTCTGCCCAGCGGTTGGGGTGTCCATTGGCGTCCCAATGAATAGGGAAGTGTGCGGGTATGCTGCTCCAGTGGACGTTTAGATAATACAGGGTTGCAATGATGGGGAGCAATGAAGTTGCGGCAAGCCACAGTGAGCCGGGCAAACGGTCGGGCTCCGGGGACATCTCAATCTCTGCATTGCGCGGGACTGCTACTGGGGCTCTAAGTCTCGTCTGGCGGTAGCCTCGACCCCAGCCAGCCATCGCAAAACCGATCAGAACTAACGGAAGCAAGAGGTTCATTGCCGGGTGCAAGCGAGTGAACGGCACAACAAAGAGCGCCAACAGAAATCCAGCAACGACGGTAAGACGAAAACTTTTCACAAGGCGGCGCGCCTGTGCGGAGTGGCGAAACTCGATTGGCGCTTGGACTCCGAACAACGAGTAGCGCGGCCAGATTGCGGGGATCAGCAGTAACACTCCGGCGATAAGCGCTAAAGTAATCAGTGGTTCAGTCCAGTTCATTTCGAATACCCCTCCGCCAACTCGCGCAGTTCGTCGGCAATGCGTTTGGGCGGAACACCGCTTGCTTGCATCCGGGCTGCAAGCTGCCGCAGGCGCTGTCGAAAGTCGATGATTTGGCTGCGCGTGGCAGAACGCACTTCGCGCTCCACTACCTGGGCTCCGCGACCATGCTTTAGATCGAGCCAACCTTCAGCAGCCAGTTCACGGTACGCCTCCGCGACCGTATTGAAATGCACGTTGAGTTCTAGGGCGACGCGACGGACAGAGGGAAGCCTCGCGCCCGGCCCTAGATGCCCATCTACCAGAAGCACGCGTAAATTGTCTGCAATCTGCCGGACAGCCGGAATCGAAGAGGAAAGATCGACTTTCAGTTTTGGTATTGCGCCCACAACTGTATACTGTACATGATCAGTATACAGTTCGTAAAGGCGGAGCTTTTGGCGATTCCCGCAACTCTCATCAGGCAGGGAAGAAGCGGGTGCCGCGGTGCCCGCGAATGCTGTCTACTCCGCCCGGCACTCGAGAACAAACAGCCGCAGAGAGCGGGGCGTGATATCGTACTCCTGGCCGATTTCGAACTGGGTATGCTGATTTTTCTCGTCCGGATCGTTGGTGTCGATCAGTAACGTCCAAAGCTGGCCGCCGGGTGATTCGGGGAGCGTGAATTGCACTACGTCGCCGAATTCATTGATTACGATCAGCAGTGTTGCTTCTTTGCCGCGCTGGCGAATGCCGGTAGTCTGCGCGCGCCCATCCAGGAGCATACCGAAGCAGCGCATGCCGTGGTCGCCCCATTGCGCGTCCTCCATTTCGCTACCGTTGGCATTGATCCAAGTAACGTCTTTTACGCCGAGTTCCTCATTGTATTCTCCGGTGAGGAATAAATTTCGCCGGAGCACCGGATAACGGTGGCGCAAGCCGGTGAGCTTTTTAACGAACTCAATCAGTGACCTGCCCTTCTCTTTGATGTCCCAGTTGAGCCAGCTAATCGGGTTGTCTTGGCAATAGGCATTGTTGTTGCCTTCCTGGGTGCGGCCGAACTCATCGCCGGCGAGCAGCATCGGAGTGCCTTGCGAGAGCAGCAGCGTAGCCAGCATGTTCCGGATCTGACGCAGCCTGAGTTCGTTGATCTCCGGATCGCCGGTTGGGCCTTCGACGCCGCAATTCCAGGAGCGATTGTCATTGGTGCCGTCTTTATTGTCTTCGCCGTTGGCTTGATTGTGCTTCCCGTTGTAGGTGACGACGTCGTTCATCGTGAAACCATCGTGCGCGGTGACAAAGTTGATGCAAGCCCAGGGTCTGCGGCCTTGATGGTTGAAGACGCCGACCGAGGCACACATGCGTTCGGTGAGCGACGAGGCGGGCGCTTGCCCTCGCCAGAAGTCGCGCACGGTATCCCGGAACTTGTCGTTCCATTCGGCCCATCCGGGAGGAAATCCGCCAACCTGGTAACCTCCCGGGCCGCAATCCCATGGCTCGGCAATCAACTTTACGCCCCCTAATATCGGATCCTGGCTGACTGCTTTCAGGAAGCCGCTCTGATTGTCGAAGCCATTCGGTTCACGGGCGAGTATGGTGCCGAGGTCAAAACGAAACCCATCGACATTGGTCTGTTCGACCCAGTAACGCAGGCTGTCGGTGACCATCTGCAGCACGCGGGGATGACTTAAGTTCACTGTGTTGCCGGTGCCGGTGTCATTGATGTAATAGCGCGGTTTGTTCGGCAGCAGGCGATAATAACTTGTGTTGTCAATCCCTTTAAAGGAGAGAGTGGGGCCGCGCTCGTTGCCCTCGGCTGTGTGGTTATAGACAACGTCGAGAATCACTTCAAGCCCGACGTCGTGGATGCGGGCGACCATCTCCTTGAATTCGCGCAAACTATCATTCTTCTTGGCGGCGTACCGCGGGTCGGGCGCGAAGAAGCCGATGGTGTTGTAACCCCAATAGTTCCTCAGACCTTGTTCAAGTAAGTGACTATCATCGACAAAAGTTTGAACAGGCAGTAACTCGACACTAGTTACTCCTAGAGACTTGATATATTCGAGCACCCGGCGGGTACCGAGGCCCGCATAGGTGCCTCGCAGCACTTTCGGAACGGCGGGATTCAGTTCCGTAAATCCCTTGACGTGCATTTCGTACACGATGGTGTCGTCAAACGGAATGGGACGTCGGCTGGCGCGTCGGCCTCGCCAGGTAAAGGCGGCATCGACGACGGTGCATTTCGGCATGAACGGCGCGCTGTCACGCTCGTCGAACGTGGTATCGTCACCCGATTCCATTTTGTATCCGAACACAGCCGGATTCCATTTCAGCGTTCCGAAGTGCGCGCCGGCATACGGGTCAAG
The DNA here is from genome assembly GCA_965219105.1 of Bryobacteraceae bacterium. GTDB lineage: Bacteria > Acidobacteriota > Terriglobia > Bryobacterales > Bryobacteraceae > Bog-105. The sequence goes on from OZ244728.1 coordinate 316,193, forward strand.
CAGCAGCTTATGGTGATTGAAACGATGGCCGTGCTCGGGATCGTAAGGACCGTACACGCGATAGCCGTAAATGGTTCCGGGCGTCACGTCCGGAAGATAGCCGTGCCAAACCTGATTCGTATACTCGGGCAGCACGATACGATCGGTTTCGTTCTCGCCGGACGCATCGAACAGGCAAACCTCCACTTTTCTGGCGTGCGCGGAAAAGAGCGCAAAGTTGGTTCCTTTGCCATCCCATGTGGCGCCGCGCGGGTGGGGCGCACCTTCCCTGATTCGACTTCCGTTCATTCTCGGAGATTCCTGCCTTCTCTTTTTTCGTTGAAGAAGTGCAGCGCGGGCCGCTAAAGATTCGGCAGGCGCTTAGCGCACTTGCTTACAGTGTCTCAAGGAGACAAATGACTCGAGACTACTGCTTATTGGGTAGAGCCGGAACGTCAGAGATTCCTCCTGCTAGTCCGAATACCGCCTGCTGTAGATCCTTGGTCAACTGTTCGGGGGAACTTGCTCGGTCTAGGGACAAAATCGGTCCCACATCAATCGTCAGGCGACCCGAGCGGAACCATCCCTTGCGTTGGAGCTTAAGTTCACCGAGTCCGCCGAGATACATAGGAAGAGCGGGCGAGCCGAGTTCCCTCCAGAGGAGTCCCGCGCCGCTCTTGAAGGGTTGCGGCGTTCCGTCGTCCGAGCGGCGGCCTTCGGGAAATACGAGCACGCTGTAGCCGCGGTCCATCGCTTCTCCGGCGTAGCTGAAGCTCTCGCGAAAGCCGCTAAATTGCGGGAGTGGGTACACGTTGAACAAGGCCGTAATAAGGAAGTAGGCAATCGGCGAGACAAGATTGAGGAACCAGTGACCCTGATTGCGGCCCGTTCGCATCTCGTAAAGCATCTCGGCGGACATGGCGATTGCAACCCGTTGGCGGGCTCGCGAAGGCAATCCGAATAGGACGAAAGCCGCGTCATAGGAAGTCACGTGATTGGCCACGATTAACATGGGTGAATCGGGCAGGGCTGCGATTGTGCGGCGCAATCGCGGGCGGCCGAGGAACTTGAGAATCGGCATCGCGATCGTGTCGAGAAATACACCCCGGAGGGCGTTCTGCCATCGGCTGAGCGTCCACCTGGGATAGATGTGCCGAGGCTGCTTTGCAGGTACGCGGCCAAGGGCGGGCGTGCTCACACGTGTCAGTTGCTGGACATCTGCCTGCGTCTTTACTTGGGCGATGGCCGCGTCGTCGATGGCGACGCCGTACTTGCTTTCGAGCTCGGCTTGCAGCTGTACGCGCCCCAGGCTGTCTAAATTCAAAGACTGCTGACTCTGCGCTGCGTCCTGGCGCTCGATTTCACCAGACTCGATTCGGCGGGCGATTTCGCGGCGAAGAACTTTCCCTGTGGAGGTCCGGGGCAGGTCGGGCTCGGGCCAAACAAGCCAGTGGCGAACGTGCTGAAATTCGGCGAGTTGACGGTTTGCTGCGTCTACGGCTGTCTGGGCATCGGCATTGGCTTCTAGCACGAGTACGGCGAGCGGCTCGGGGCCACTGGAGCCGGCGGTTTCCACGACCGAAGCGGCTTTGACGTTTGGTTGGGACGATAAGGCGGCCTCGAGATCCTGAGGATGGATATTCAGCCCCGCCGAGGTGACGATGATGTCTTTCTTGCGGCCCCGAAAGCGCAGATTACCAGCTTGGTCGAACTCGGCGAGATCGCCCGTCGGCAGCCACTCGTCACCCAATTCCTGCATTTTCCCGTTTTGCCAGGCGCTGGTGGAAATCGTTTCACCGCGCACCATCACCTCGCCTTCGCCGCTCAGCTTGACTTCGCGTCCGGGCAGCACCTGTCCGATGGTGCCTGCGGCCGGTCGAAACGGATGATTGAGGCTCACCAGCGCAGTGGTTTCTGTCATGCCGTAGCCTTGCACGACGACGAAGCCGAGTGCGTTCCAGAAACGTTCGCCCTCCGGAGAGAGCGCCGCTCCTCCGCAGATGAAGGCCCAGAACTTTAACCCAAATAGCCGGTGAACGTCGCGAAAGCGCCACCAGCGCTGCCAAGCGGGGGCACGACTTGCCTGCTCGATTCGGTGCGGTAGGGATGGATCATTCCCCGCAACATAGGACTGCATTAGCTCGAGCACACGCGGCACCGATGCGAGCACAGAGATTTTCTCGCGCCGGATAAGCGAGGCCAGTTCGCCCGCGACAAGACGCGTCTCGAAATGCACTTCGGCGCCGAGTAGCGGCGGAATCCACAGTCCCATGAACTGGCCGAAAACGTGGCTCAGCGGCAACGTGTGGAGGAAACGAATAGGGTGAAACGGGCGCTCGTACCGAAGGTACTTCTGCATCTCGCGCTCGATCGGCCGAAGGCTAGCGAGTACATTTCCATGTGTATGCACGACACCCTTGGGCTCACCCGTTGTGCCGGAGGTGAAGATGATTTGAAGAGGATCGTCAGGCGCAAGAGCCGGTGTGTACCAAAGCTCTTCTTGGGGAAGGGAATCGGCTAAATCGCCCAGAGTAAGAGTATCTGCGCTCCAGGAGTCGCACCGTAACTTCTCTCCGTCGGCAACGATCAGCTTGGGGCTCACGTCATCGATGACTCGCCGGGCGAAGGCCGCGCTACCCGCTGCGTCTAGCGGCACAGGCAGAACACCTAGTTGGATACAGCCGAAGAACGCGGCAATCCAATCGGCCCCATTCTCACCCCAGATGACGACACGTTCCCCTTTGCCAATACCGCAGTCTCGCAGCAGCATGGAAAAGCGCCGGGCAAGAGAGGCTAAAGCACCGTACGGCGTCCTGGTTTTTCGAACGCCATGCCGGGTGACAACCGCAATCTCTTGACCGTACCGATCAAAGTTCGTGAGTAGTGAGGCTAAACTGTCGCTCTGCCTTACGTCTGGCCTCACTATTTACTATGCTAAACGAACGGCGTAACGCCGAATCGGGTTCAAGCGCCGGCCGCGCGCTTTTGCGGAAACGGACGAACGTCCTCTGGCCGCTTCGGCTTGGTTTCCCTATGATCGGCGACCAGCTCGGGACCGATCCCCGGGGATGTGATTTCGTTCAAGTAGGCGAGTGAGCGCGCAGTACGGGCAGCAATGCGTGTCCCCTGTGCATATAGCTCTTGAAGCAGCTTGTACCCGGCGGAATCGTAGCCGCTCAAATGAGTAATATCGATGATGAAAAGCCGCGGAGTGAGGCCTTTTACAGCAGACCCCCAACACTCGCGCACTTCCAGTACCAACGGGCCGGCAAACCGGCCTTCGATTTCGATCCGAAGCTCAGACGCTCCATCAATTATTTTGATCTGGGCCACAAAAGTTTTCTTCCCGCTCTCTGGACCCGAATTCGCCTAAATTGGCTTCAGAGCTTTTTTATTCTTCTTACCGCCCGGTCCCGGCATTCCCGAAGAATCGCTAGATTCATTTGGAGAGCTTCCCAGCTAGCATAGATAGGTGTCCCGTACAATCCTCCCCGGACTACCTTTTCCCCAGGGCGCTACTTGGGACGGCACCGGCGTCAACTTCGCAATTCACTCAGAAAATGCTACCCGGGTTGAGTTGTGCCTGTTCGAAGAGCCTGACTCTCCTCAGGAACTGATTGAACTGCACGAGTGCACCGGATACGTCTGGCACTGTTATCTGCAGGGTATCTCTCCCGGGCAACTGTATGGATACCGGGTTCATGGCCCCTACCGGCCGGAAGAAGGTTTGCGTTTTAATCCGGCGAAACTCCTGATCGATCCGTACGCGACCGCTCTGACGGGTTCGGTGAAGTGGAAGGAACCAATATTCGGTTACAAACCTGGCGATCCCGAGCAGGACTTAAGCTGCGATGCGAGCGACGATGCGAGCGCCGTTCCCAAGTGCGTGGTTACCTCATCCCAATTCGATTGGCAGAACGATCATTCGCCGATGACTTCCCACCATGAGTCGATTATCTATGAAGCCCATGTAAAAGGTATGACCGCCCGCCATCCCGATGTCCCGGAGCGTTTGCGGGGCACCTACGCCGGTCTGGCCAGTCAACCTATGCTCGAGTACTTTAAGAAGCTCGGCATTACAGCGGTCGAACTCTTACCGGTTCACGAGTTTGTCGACGACGGGCACTTACTCGAGCTGGGCCTTCGTAATTACTGGGGCTATAACACCATCAACTATTTCTCGCCGGCCGCTCGCTATTGCAGTCTTGGGGACCGGGGTCAGCAGATCGGCGAGTTCAAATCGATGGTGCGGGAGTTCCACCGAGCGGGCATTGAGGTCATTCTGGACGTGGTCTACAACCATACTGCGGAGGGCAATCAACTCGGTCCTACTCTGAGCTTTCGCGGGATCGACAATCAAACCTACTACCGTCTCAATCCTGATAACTCTCGCTACTATCTCGATTACACGGGGACCGGCAACACTCTCAACATGCGGCATCCGCAGGTGCTGAAAATGGTGATGGACAGCCTTCGTTACTGGGTGCTTGACTATCACGTCGATGGATTCCGTTTCGATCTCGCTTCGACGCTTGCACGCGAGCTGAAAGATGTGGATCGCCTCTCGGCCTTTTTCGACATCATCAACCAAGATCCGGTGCTGTCCCGCGTCAAGCTCATTGCAGAACCTTGGGATGTGGGCGAAGGCGGCTATCAAGTGGGCCAGTTCCCATCTCTCTGGGCAGAATGGAACGGCAAGTATCGCGACGTGGTGCGACGGTATTGGAAGGGAGACGACGGGCAGCTGACCGAACTTGGATACCGTCTCACCGGAAGTAGCGACCTCTACCAGAACGATGGCCGCCGTCCTTCGGCCAGCATTAACTTCATCGTGGCGCACGACGGCTTTACGATGAACGATCTGGTCAGCTATAACCAGAAACACAACGAAGCGAACTGCGAAAACAATCAGGACGGTTCGAATGACAACAATTCCTGGAATCACGGAGCGGAAGGCCCGACCGGCGATCGCGGCATCAATCAAGCGCGTGAACGGGACCAGCGGAATCTGCTAGCCACGCTGCTGATCTCGCAGGGCGTTCCCATGATCTGCGGCGGCGATGAAATCAGCCGAACGCAGCAGGGCAACAACAATAGTTACTCGCAGGATAATGAGATCAGCTGGCTGGATTGGAACCTGGACGAACGCAAGCAAGCGCTGCTGAATTTTACGACCGAACTGATCGAGTTGCGGAAGGCGCATCCCAATCTGCACCGGCGCAAGTTCTTTCAGGATCGCAAGATCAATCCCGGCCACAGCGCGAAGCAAAAGGTGGATGGGTCTGAGGTGAGTGATATTTGTTGGTTGCGCCCAGACGGGCAGGAGATGACCGACGAGGAGTGGACAGCCGGCTGGGTGCGCTGTATCGGTATGCGCCTGAGTGGACGAACGCTGAACGAGGTAGACCGTCATGGCGAACCGATTCAGGACGATTCGTTTCTATTCTGTTTAAATCCTCACCATGGCGACATTCAGTTCTACATGCCGCAATGCGCGGTCGAGTGTAGCTGGAAGCTCGTGTTCGACACTAAAGATGCCGATTTTGCCGCCTCATCGATAATGATCCCTCCTGGGCAGTGCTATGGCATGGTGGAAAATTCGGCGGCCTTGTTCATCGAGGTGGAAGCGAAACAGTAGCTGGCAGATTCGACTGTTTAGAGTCGGAATCAATGCTGGCTAGGCGCTGGCTTCATGTTTCGAATGGCAGCGATGCGCCACCCTCCGGTGGTCCTCTTCACGATGAAAGTTGTCCACATCTCGCGTATGGCGCCGTCCAACGAAGTCGTCCGATAACGCCCGTCAACGATCGCGACGTCTGGATCGACCATCCGAACGCCTGTGATCGAAACCGAACTCTTCGCTTGCTCCTTGCTCGAGCTCTCCACCATTCCTTGGACTAATTGGTCTACGCCGTGACGCCAGTTTCCATTCGAAACTAGTTGGTCCGCTTCTTTCGTAAATAAGTCTCGGATCCGATCCGGGGCTTTCTCGTTGCGGGCGTTGACATACCTCGAGATCGTATCGCGAATCGCCTCCTCGTCCGGCCGCACGGGCTGCGCCACAGAAGATCCGAGAGACAGCAGCGTAGCAAAGAGGGCGATAACTCGCATGTCGATCATGATATGCAACGAGCACAACTTTCGCTCATTCTATTGATCCGCGGCTATTCCACTGGCCCAAAACCGGACAGCAATCTTCGAGCTGTGCCGGCAACGTCACGGTCACCTTTTTGCCTTGATCGATAGAGAGAAGTCCAGAGTAGTCCTCCGAGGCGGCAAACACATGGTTGCATCGCAGCATTGATAGCGAATTTGGATTGAGCTGTGCTGTGTGCCCGTCGGAGAATCCGGGCCGACAGTCATGGCTAGCCGGAACTGGGCTTTCTCGACATAGATGCTGACCCTGTGATTAAAATTAGGATCTAGTAAGCGAATCGGTTTCGGGGAGTGGATCGCTTCCAGAGTTAAGAATGAGTTTTCGGGCAGTCCAATTTCGGTGGCGATGGGGCCGGCGTCTTCCTGGTCGAGAGCATAGAGATGCCATCCCGGATCTATGCGGCTCAATAGCTCTAACGTGAAGCTCGCCCCTGTTGTGAGCGGCTTATGTGGAACGCTCACAACCGACCATTGGACTGGGTTTGGCGCGGCTTGTGTATGTCCGGCGCTCGACAGCAATCCGGCGATAAAAAAAATAGTTATGAACGATTGCCGGCGACGACGGATTTTCATCGGGCGCCCGGCAGCGGCAGGTAGGCGGCCTGCAGGACTCGCCTCGTTGCGGCGTCCTGTACGAACGCCACTACAGAGAGGTTGTCCGGATTGATCGCGTACATTTCGTTGATGAAAGTGATCGGTCCGAACCTTTCGTTGGATCTTTGGTATGCGTCTAAGTAAGTCTTCAATCCCGCACTGATCTTCTGTAAGTCAAATGAATAGGTAAAGCTGCAGTTCTCTTTTGGCTTCACAGCGAAACCGTCATCGGAGGCCATGTCTCGCACGACCATGCGATGGAATCTCACCCCGTTCTCACCGCTATAGCGAAGCCGGTTTTCGGCGAGAACAATCCGCAGCCGCAGCGAATTGGAGCTGCCCGTCATGTTCGACGCCGTCGCGTGAACGAGAATGCGATCTCCGCTGCGGCTGGTATTGAGCTCGATGTGCGCTGCCGCTGGCTGCTGTAGCGCTTTGTCCACCAGATCGTTTACGCGTACAAGAATCTTCTCGGCGTCTTTTCGGCCTCCTCCCACAAAGCCACTCGTGGCGCCATCAATGGCCAGTTCCGGGGTTCCTTCACACTTGTAGAACTTGAATCGGTTTACGCTAGCAGGATTTGCCATGGGGTCCGGTTCCGGAATGTGTTGATCAAACTCTAGAACAGCCACTTCCTTTCGGGTATAGCGTTCCATCTCACCGTCCACTGCGAGGTCGGCGCCCTCACAGGGAGCACAACCCGAACCTGTGAATAGTTCGAGCAAAACGGTCCGATCTGTTTGCGCTGGCACACTGTGTTTAGGAGTCTTGAGTGACGGGAAGAGAGCCAGGTAACGGTCATCAAGGTAATCTTCCAGGCCCGCGGGTGAGCCAGCGTGCGTCTCCCGGTACAAGCTCTCGAGTTGCTTCTCTTGTCCCTTGTCCAGCTTCCCGGTGAGCCGTGCTTTTGTGAGGTAGGCAAGCGCCTCTTCTTTCTTTCCCGCTTGGGCGGCAACCATCCCCAAATCCGCTGCCGCTGCTGAGTTGGTTGGATCGTCTTCATAAGCAGCTTCGAGCAAGGGCTTACCCAGCGCGATCTTCCCTTCCTTGAGGTAGACCCGTCCGAGGGTGGCTTGCAGCATAGAACGGGTTTGCCTAAAGTAGTGATCCAGTTCGGCATCGCTCAGAGGCTCCATCTTGGCCGCTGCCAGCTCTTTTCGCAAATTTGCGAAGTATGATTTCCGGTTTAACTTGCCCAGACTCCGTCGTGAAAGTTGCTCGGCGCGTGGGAGCAACACCCCTCCCTCGGCCAGAGTGTTGGAAATTGAGTCATCCAGATACATACGTTCTTCGCCGTGCACGCGCGCCATCGATCCTTTGATCTGCTTATCGATTTCACTCGAGCGATTGGGGAAGTCTTTGACAAGCGTCTCCAGGATGGCTTGATTTGCGAGACGGGAGCTCTTTGGATATTTTTTCGCGAAAAGTTTCAGTGCATCAATCTTCGCCTGCGGATCTGGCAAGTTGATGGCTTTCGAGTACGCGACCTTATCGGGCGTCATCCCATAGGTGCTGCACATAGAGGGAAGGCAAGAAGAAATCAAGGCCAAGAGGAGATGACTGGCGCCTCGCAACGAGCTTAACTTGTTCACGTAATCGCAACCTCCTTAACGCCGGTCTACATGGTCGGTTTGTCAATTCTACATCGTTTTGAACCGCTTCAACTTTCCGTCTTTAGCACACTTGTTCGGGATCACGAAGTGCTGACTTAGCATCGGTCGGACAAAGCGGAGGATGGCTGCTCTTTCTTAACCTCATCTCTTCCCGTGAGACTCTCAAAAGCGCCTGTCCAAAGCCAAAACCATCGCCCGAAAAATCAACGATATACTAAAGCTTCAGCCCCCTAAAAACTGTATGAAAACCTACGTGAAGTTCGGGACCATCATGGCCCTAGTGGTCGGTTGCCTGGTCTGGCTGGCCATTGGCGGTGTCAAAGAAACCAAGTCGTACTACAAAACGATCCCTGAACTTGAGCAGATGGGTAACAGAGCACAAGCCGAGCGGCTGCGCGTTGGGGGCGACATCCAACCCGGCTCGATTGTCAAGAACGGTATGGCTGTCTCCTTCATCCTCTATCAAGGAACGAAAAAACTGAACGTCGTCTACTCGGGAAGCGATCCACTGCCCGACACGTTTCGAGATAACGCGCAAGCCCTGGCCGACGGCCGTTTAGGTCCTGACGGTATTTTCCAGGCCAGCAAAATTCAGGCGAAATGCGCGTCCAAATATGAAGCGAAGCCAAGCCAGCGCGGTTTGTCTCACGATTCAGCACCCACGCGCATCACCCAGCAGGAAGTCAAGTCTCTCCCCGGCAAGGCCTGATTTACAACACAGTAACTCATGGAAAATATAGGCGCTCTTTCTACCCTGATCGCGTTTTGCGTCGCGGTCTTCGCTATCGTTGCTTCGATTGCCGGTAAATACACTCGCCGGCCGTTCCTGGTGGTGAGCGCCGAGCGATCTGTCTACGCGATCTGGATCTTGCTCACCATCTCTTCAGCCGTGCTTGTCGCCTCCCTTATGAGCGGCGACTACCGCATGGCCTACGTCGCCGCGCACAGCAACAAGGCGATGTCGCCCGTCTATAAATTCGCCGCTTGGTGGGGTGGCCAGGAAGGCTCTCTCCTGCTTTGGAGTTGGATCCTGTCGACTTACTCGGCCGTCGTCGTCTATACCAATCGCAGCAAGTTCCGCGAGATGATGCCGATCGTCATCGCGGTTCTCATGACCACGTTGGCCTTCTTCGTCGGCATGATTACCTTCGTTGCCAGCCCGTTTCAGGTGCTGATGGCGGGCCGCGGGATCATCAACGTGGGCGATGGAAACGGCCTCAGTCCGCTGCTCCAGTGGTGGACCATGGCGATCCATCCTCCCTTTCTCTATCTCGGCTACGTCGGCTCCACCGTGCCGTTCGCCTTTGCCATGGGCTCGCTGCTCACCAAACAGCCGGGTGAAGGCTGGATTCACACCACCCGGCGCTGGGCCATCGTAACCTGGCTCTTTCAGAGCACTGGAGTCTGTCTTGGGATGTATTGGGCGTACACGGTGCTCGGATGGGGCGGTTACTGGGGATGGGATCCGGTGGAGAACGCCGCGCTGATGCCTTGGATTACCTCCACTGCCTTTCTCCATTCCGTCATGATGCAAGAGAAAAAGGGCATGATGAAGGTCTGGAACATGGTGCTTGTCTCCGCCACGTTCCTGCTGAGTATTCTGGGCACAACGCTCACGCGTACCGGTCTGGTCTCGTCTGTTCACGCTTTTGCGCAATCACCGGTCAAACCATACTTCACAACCTTCATCCTCGCCGCCACGGCCCTGACCGCTATCGCGATCATCCGCAACCTGCCTTACCTCAAAAGCGATGTCAAGCTCGAAAGTGTTGTCTCGCGCGAGTCCAGCTTTCTGTTCAATAACTTGATCCTGCTAGCTAGTTGCTTCGCCATCCTTTGGGGAACGCTCTTCCCGGTCGTAATGGAAGCGCTCACCGGTGAAAAAGAAACCATCGATGCCCCTTACTACACGCGCGTCAACGTTCCGATTGCATTGTTCCTGATTTTCTTGACCGGCGTCGGGCCGCTGATTGCCTGGCGTAAAAGCTCCATTGCGAGCCTTCGCCGGGCCTTTTTGATTCCGTCCGTTGTAGGTATTGGCGTCAGCTTAGCGCTTGCGATTGCCGGCATGCGTCAGTTTGCCCCGATCGTCTCATTCGGTCTTTGCGCCTTTGTCCTAGCAACGGTCCTCAGCGAGTTCTGGAAAGGCTCTCGCGCCATACAGGCGAAAGAACGTTTACCGCTGCCTCGCGCGGCCGTCGAGCTCACCTGGCGCAACACGCGCCGCTATGGCGGTTACCTCGTGCACATGGGGATCGTTCTCATGTTCATCGGCTTTACGGGCCGCGCCTTCGACCTGCATGAGACCAAAAGTCTAGGCTTAAATCAGTCTCTTCGCTTTGGGCACTACGATTTGAAATTGCTCAGCGTAAACAGTGGCGAAAACGACAATTATCAGTTCAGCCACGCGACTATAGACATCTCTCAAAACGGCCACGTAGTCGGCCAGCTCGACCCTGACATACGGCTTTACAAAGCCAGCCAGGAGCAGGCCTCTACTGTCGGCATTCGGCGTCGTCTTAACGAAGATCTCTACGTAAATTTCTCGGGCGTGACGCCTGATGGCACGAAAGCGATCTTTCAGATGTACGTGTTCCCGCTGGTATCTTGGATTTGGATCGGCTACTGGGTGGTCCTCGCCGGAACCGTTATCTGTCTGATCCCTGGTAAAGTGCGTCTGCAATATGCGCGCACGGAAGTCGTTGGTTATGCAAGTGCGCCTGCAACAGTTCAGTCCTAAACTCCTCGTCGCCTTTTTCCTCGTTCTGGCGGCGGTGTTTGCGCAGGATTCGGTCTCCTACCTGACGCCCGGCGTCTCGCGCGTCGGAGCAAGGCTTGCCTGCCGATGTGGTGGTTGCCGCAACACTGTCGGCGATTGCCCAATGCTGCGGTGCAGTTCTGCCGATCCCATGCGCCACCGTATCTACAGCATGCAGCAAAAGGGCATGAGCGACGATGCCATCGTGAATTCCATCGTGCAGCAGGAGGGCATCGTGGCTTTGGCCTCTCCACCCACAGCTGGGTTGGGTCCGATCGTCACCTGGGTCATGCCGGGCCTCGTCCTAGTTCTCGGGTTTTTCGTCTACTCGGCCTTCGTGCGGCGCAATCGGCAATCACCTGCGCCCCTCACCCCTGTGGACGAATCCCTTATCGCGCGTTTCCGTCACCAGATGGATAGCGAACTCGAAGACGATCCTGCAAGCGAGGAACACCCCGGCTCCAGACGATGACCATTGCCGCAGCTGTCGCTATTTTCCTGGCGGCCCTCTACTTCATCCTGAATATCGGCGAAAAAGATCTTCCCAAGCCTGTTCCGGTTTCGCCCGTCCAACATTTGGAGGATCGCAAGCAGGCCATCTACGAAAGTTTGCGCGATCTTCAGTTTGAGTACCGGCTCGGCAAACTGTCTGATGAAGATTACCAACAGAACAAGCTGGCTTTGCAGCGTGAGTTGGCCTTGGTGCTCGCTGAAATGGAGGAGACAGCCAAACGGCTGGGCTTGACCCTTTCTCGTGCCGCGGCGCCTGCCCGGAAAGTAGCCGCCGCCAGCACCGTCTGTCCCTCCTGTGGCGCAAAATTCTCGAAGGCGCTGAAGTTCTGCGGCGAATGCGGAAAGGCAATGGCATGACACGTTTCTTGCTTCTGTTCGGCTGTTTTGCCGGCTTAGGTTCGGCGGCCATAGACGGCACCGTCGTCAACCGCACTACCGGCAAACCTCAACCCGGCGTGACCGTCACTCTCATCAAACCCGGTCAGAACGGCATGCAAACGATCGGCGCTACCAAGACCGACGATTCCGGCCATTTCCTCTTCCAGAATGACCGTCCCGGCGGCGGTCCTCAACTTCTGCAGGCCGATTACAAAGACGTTCACTACAACAAGCTCATGACGCCCAACATTCCCACAGCCGGCGTCGAGTTGGACGTCTACGAAGCGACTCCCTCTCCCGCCGCTGCGTCCGTATCTCAGCGCATGATGGTGCTCGAACCGAATTCGAGCCAAATCGCCGTGACCGAAACCACCATCATCGAAAACAAGACCAACACCACGTACAGCAACAGCAAATTGGGCGGTCTACGCTTCTTCCTTCCGCCCGCGGCGAACGGCCAGTCGCGCGTCACCGCGCAGGGCTCGCAGGGCATGCCTCTTCCGCAAGCCGCCCAAAAGACCTCCCAAGCCAACGTCTATCAGGTCAACTACCCACTCAAGCCCGGCCAAACTGAATTTGAAGTCAGCTATGTCCTTCCGGCAGGTACGCCCTTCACCTTCCGCGGTAGCGTGGAAGGCGTGAAAGGGATGCCCGCCGGTCCCCTCCGCCTGATTGCTCCATCTGGCGTGACACTTTTGGGCAAGGATCTGCAAACCGTCGGCACTGAGCCGAAGACCCAAGCCACCATCTACACCGTGCTCACCAATGGCGCTTTCTCGGCCGACATTACCGGGGCGGGCTCTCTTCACCCTGCCGACGCCGGCAACTCCGTCGACACTTCCGATGAGCCCCCAGTTACCCAAGGCATGCCTCGTCTCTACGCTCATGTGGCGTGGCTGCTCGGCCTTGCTTTCTCGATCCTCGCGCTCGGCTTTGTTCTGCTCTACCGCGCCTCTCCCGCTACGAAGTGAACGCTCATTCCATAGCTAAAAAACACTCCGAGGTTCGCCTAGAGCACGTATGGAAATTTTACGGCGATTACGCCGCGCTTCGTGACTACACTCTGACCGTTCCGGAAGGCTCGAGCTGTGCTTTGCTCGGACGCAACGGGGCAGGGAAGACCACGCTGCTCCGCATTCTCGCCGGCCTGTCTCCCTTCCAGCGCGGAACGATTTCGCTCTTCGGCCACGCGCTGCGCAGCCAAACGGCGCGCCGCCTCATCGGGTTTCTCGGCCACGGGATCGGAGTCTACGAAGATTTAACGGCGCGCGAAAACCTGAACTTTTTCGCCAGGGTCGCAGGTCTTAGTTCCGCTTCGAAAGCAGTCGCGGTTTGGCTCGAACGCGTCGGCCTCGAACGGGTCTCCGACATGCCCATTCGCCAGTTTTCGCGCGGTATGCGACAGCGCCTGGCGCTTGCGAGAACCTTCCTGCATACCCCGCGCCTGCTGCTCCTCGACGAGCCTTTTACTTCGCTTGACGACCGCGCCATTGCCATGCTCAGCACGCTACTGATCGAAGCGCGCGAGTCCGGCTGCACCATCATTCTCTCCACGCACCAACTCCGTGAAGCCCTTGCTATCGCTTCACACGTAGCGCTCGTAGAAAATGGACGCTTGCGCTACACCGGCGAACGTACCCAGGAGATGCTCGAAGACCCCGGTCTTCTCTACCGGCTTCATACCCAGTCCGGTGCGGCTTGACGACGCTTACTCAGGCGCTCCTGATCGCGCGCAAAGATCTGGCGGTTGAATGGAGAACCAAAGAATCGCTCAACGCTGCCGCCGCCTTTTCCGTCTCGATCTTGCTTCTCTTCAGCTTCGCCTTCGATGTCGCCTCTGACGAAAGTAAGGACTTTGCCAGCGGCCTGCTGTGGATCGTGTTCGCCTTTGCCGGCGCGCTCGTCTTCAATCGCGGTTTTGCCCGTGAACTCCCTAACGAATGCTTCGACGCGCTGCTTGCCTCGCCGCTTTCAGGAGCCAGTCTCCTGCTCGGTAAGGCAATGGCGAACCTGGCTACCCTACTCGCCGTGGAACTGCTCTCGCTGGTGGTCTTCGGTATCTTCTTCAACATCCGCTGGTGGCTGCACCCGTGGCAGCTCGCCGGCGTCTTCTTGCTCGGCACTTGGGGCATCGCGATGCTGGGCGCGGTCTTCGGCGCTCTAACAGTCAACCTGCGGCTGCGTGAACTCATGCTGCCGGTGATCGTCTATCCTTTGCTGCTTCCGCTCCTTATTGCTGCCATCGAACGCACAAAGGCGCTCTTCGGAACCGAGCCCCTCGATGCCTCGCAGTTACTCTGGAGCAAGATCCTGATCGTCTTCGACGTCGTATTTACGGCTCTGTCGATCCTGCTGGCCGATACAATTCTAGTGAACTAAGCCAAAATAGAAGTGCATTCCTATGCGTGACAAAATCGCGATCCTGCTGCTTGCCCTGGCCGCTCTCCTGCTGGCGCACAACCTGCATGACATTTTTCTGGTTCTGCCGGACGATGCCCTGCAAGGCCCCATCTACCGCATCATATTTTTCCACGTGCCGGCGGCGATCACCGGCATGATTGGCTACATTGCGGCGCTCACGCTCAGCGGCCTGTATCTGGCTTCCGGCAACTTCCTTTACGATTCGCTCGCCGCGTCGGTCATCGAAGTATCGGTGATCTTTTCGATCGTGAACCTTGTCACCGGCAGCATCTGGGGCCGGGTCATCTGGGGCATCTGGTGGACCTGGGACGCTCGCCTGACTTCCGCTTTAGTCTGCGTTCTGATCTTCGCCGGTTACCTGATGCTTCGCCGCGCAATCGATGAGCCCACCCAGCGCGCCCGGCTCTCCGCGGCGCTTTGTGTATTCGGCTGCGTCGATGTGCTGATCGTGTGGAAGTCGATCGATTGGTTCCGTACTCAGCATCCCGCGCCCGTGCTCAGCATCCGTACCGGCGGCGGCAATATCGACCCCGCGATGGAACATATGATCGGCTACAACCTGATCGCGATGCTGCTCCTCGCGACCGCGCTAGTTCTGATTCGCACCCAGCAGGAATCCACCTCCCGCGAGATCGATTCGCTGCGCCGTTTCGCTAACGTGGCCTGACCGTTGTATAAGGAATCTTCCATGGACCCTCGTAACTTCACCTACATGTTCTACGGCTTCTTAGCCGCCTGGCTGATCCTGCTTCTCTATGTCTTTAGCCTTGCCCAACGCAACGCGCGTCTGAAGAAGGAACTCGAAGGCATCAAGAATCTGGTGGCCGCGACCGAGACGGGCCGGGACTTGCGGATGGGAAGAGATTTGCAAGCCGAAGATCGCGTCCGCTAATCTACAACGAAGTATCCGATGCTGAAGAGTGTTGTCCTTGCGCTGGTCCTCCTGCTCCCCTTGGCGGCCCAGAAGCGTCCTCTGACCGAAGACGACTTCGACAGTTGGCGCCACATCCAAAACCAGCTTCTTTCGAACGACGGACACTATCTCGCGTACGCCATTTTTCCTCAGCAAGGCGACGGCGAACTCGTGGTGCGCGATCTTTCTAGCGGGCATGAGATGCGCCAGCCCATCGGAGAGTTGCCGCCGCCTCCGCCGCCTGATTACTCCAACCCGCAGCGCGAAGAAGCTCCCCAACAGCATCCCGGAATTGCCATCAAGTTCACGTCCGACGGCCATTTTCTGGTCTGCACCTCGTTTGCTCCGCGCGACGCTGTGGAACAAGCGAAGCGCCGCCACGCCAAGTCCGGCGAAATGCCAAAGGGCGATCTCATCGCGATCGATCTACCCGCTCAGAAGGTGTTTCGAGCCCCAGCGGTCCGCGATTTTCAGCTGCCCAGTCAGGCCGGTGATACTGTCGCCTACCTTCAGCTGCCGGAATCAACATCAGCTGTTCAACCGTCGGCCCGGAATCATCGTGCTGAGCCGGGTAGCTTAGTTGTTCGCGATCTTCGCGACGGAACCGAAAAGCGGTTTGCGTCAGTCTCCGAGTACTCTTTCACGAAAGACGGCAAAACTCTGGTCTATGCTGTTTCGGACGAAGACGCCGATACCGCCGGTGTGTATGCCTGGTCGCCTGGATCGTCGAGCGCTCCAACCGTGCTTGCTAGCGGTCGTGGCGCTTATAACAAGTTTGCGTGGGACGACGGCCAGACCCTGCTCGCCTTCCTCACCGACCGCGGAGATACAGCAGCCGGTCAGGTGGGCCGATCAACCAAAGCGGGCCAAGTTGTGCGGAAACACGACTATAAGCTCTACACCTGGAATCGCAAAGACCCGGCTGCAGTGGAGTTGGTGTCGCACTCGACAGCAGGCTTTCCCGAAGATTGGACCATTTCCGACAAGGCCCGGCTCACCGTCGCGACCGGTGGCGAGCGCGTTTTCTTTGGCCTTGCGCCGCAATGGAAAGTGCGGGCCTACGATAAGGACCTGCCGGCAGACGAGCGCGTCTCGGTCGATCTTTGGTCCTGGAAAGACGATTACATTCAGCCGATGCAGAAGATCCGCGCCGGCAGCGAACGCTTCCGGTCTTATCGCGCGGTCTACAATTTCGCAAGCAAACGGTTTCTCCAGCTTGCTGACCGTACGATGAACGAGGTTCTGCCCAGCGACGATGGGCGATACGGCATCGGCACCGACAATCGAGCCTACCGCCGCTTGCAGGATTACGACGGCAACTACACCGATTCTTATCTCGTCGACATCGATACGGGCGAGCGCCGCTTAGTCGCGCGCAAACATCTCAACCGGCTTTCCTGGTCGCCTACTTCGCAATACGCGATCTACTTCAATGGCAAGGATTGGCTCACCGTGTCGACCGTTACCGGAAAGTCGATCAATCTCACTGCCAAGCTCGACGTCTCCTTCGCCAACGAGCAGAACGACATTCCCGGCATGCCCAGTTCCTATCGACTGGCGGGCTGGACGAAGGATGGCACGGAGGTACTCATCTATGATCGTTACGACATCTGGCGCTTCGCGCCGGACGGCTCCTCCGCCGTTGACCTTACCGAGGGGTTTGGCCGGAAGAATCGTCTGCAACTGCGCCTGGTGAACTTCAGCATCCCGGACGACCCCGCCTCGCGCTGGATCGATCCGTTACGCCGTCTGCTCTTGCGCGTGGAGAACGACCAAACGCACGACACCGGCTTTTACTCGGCTAGGCTGGATGCGGCCTCGATTCCGGTCAAGCTTGTGTTTGCGGCCAAGAACTTCGCCCCGCCCGTCAAAGCACTGAATGCAAATGTCTACGTCACGGCCGCGTCTACTTTTCACGAGTATCCCGACTTATTGGTGACCGACAGCTCCTTCCGGCATTTTGCAAAGGTAACCGATGCCGACCCGCAGATGGCCCATCTTCTCTGGGGTACGGCCGAACTGGTCAAGTACAACAATCTGGACGGTATTCCACTGCAGGCAACGCTCTACAAACCGGATAACTTCGATCCCAAGAAGAAGTATCCGCTGATTGTCTATATCTACGAGCGACTTACTCAGAACGTGCATAACTTTATCGAGCCGCGTCCGTACAACACAATCAACCCGAGCTTTTCAGTCAGCAACGGATATCTCGTTTTGGAGCCGGATATCGTCTACAAGGTCGGCTACCCGGGTCAGAGCGCTCTCGATTGTGTATTGCCCGCCGTCCAGGCCATCGTAAACAAGGGAATTGTCGATGAGGACAAGATCGGCATACAAGGCCACAGTTGGGGTGGCTACCAGATCGCCTACATGATTACGCGCACCAACCGCTTTCGTGCCGCTGCGGCGGGTGCCCCTGTGGCCGATATGATCAGTGCTTATAACGGAATCCGTTGGGGCCCCGGCCTTCCCCGCCAATTCCAGTACGAACATACCCAAAGCCGTATTGGCGGCAGCGTTTGGGAGTTCCCTTTGCGATTCATCGAAAACTCACCCATATTCGCCGCCGATCGGGTACATACTCCGCTTCTCATGATTCATAACGACGCCGACGATGCGGTGCCCTGGTATCAGGGAATTGAATACTACTTAGCTCTGCGCCGCTTGAATAAAGAAGTGTACTTATTCGACTACAACGGCGAAGCGCACAACCTGCGCCGCCGCGCCAACCAGAAGGATTTTTTCAACCGCCTCGAACAATACTTCGACTATTACCTGAAGGGCGCACCCGAACCGGACTGGATGATGCACGGAATCCCATATCTCGATAAGCCAGGCGTTGCTTTCTCTGCCGACGACGAGCCCTGAGCCCGCGTTTGTCCTCCCGGACTATCCGTATAACAACTGTGTTACCCTGAGTAAGTATATAATCGAGATTAAGGTAAAGACGAGGAGTATCGTTTTCTAGCATGGCCCTGGCGGTAGAAGAACAGAAGTCGGATGTAATTGAGAAGTACCGGGTTCATAAGTCGGACTCGGGATCGCCAGAGGTTCAGGTCGCGCTTCTGAGTCAGCGCATTCTCCAGCTGACTGAGCATTTTAAGACGCATCAGAAAGACCATCATTCTCGGCGTGGATTGCTGACGATGGTTGCTCGGCGTCGGAAACTGCTCAAGTATCTGAAAGATCGCAGTCCGGAGCGTTACCAGACTCTGATTCAGAGTTTAGGCATTCGCCGCTAGTTGACGCTTCTCAAGCAGGCGTGTGCCGCACAGAAATTGCCTCGCGTATTCCCGCCCAAGCCACCTGTTGGGTGGTCCATCCCCGCTTTTCGCTCTAAGTCCTCACTTAATCCCGAACTTGATCCGCGCGCTTTCAGTTGTTTAGACTGGCGCGTGCATGCAGAAGGATTTGATGCGGATCACGCATCGGGAATAATAAAATGTCGCATACAGTTGAAATCGACCTCTACGGGTCAAAGGTCTCTCTTGAGACCGGCAAGATTGCCAAACAAGCGAACGGCTCTGTTGTAGTACGCTCGGGTGATTCCGTCGTGCTCGTCTCGGCCTGTTCTGCCGATAAGCCCAAAGCGGGCGCTACTTTTTTCCCGCTCACGGTGGATTACCGTGAGTACACATACGCCGCGGGCAAGTTCCCGGGCGGATTCATTAAGCGCGAGGGGCGTCCTTCTGAAAAGGAAATCCTCACCAGTCGTCTGATCGACCGTCCAATCCGGCCGCTGTTCCCGGAAGGCTATAGTCATGAGACACAGATCATCGCCATGGTGCTCTCGGCGGACCCGGATTACGACCCCGGCGTTCTCTCCATCATCGGCGCGGGCGCAGCGCTTGCCATCTCCGATATACCGTTCAGCCATGTTCTAGGTGGCGTGCGAGTTGGCTTCGTCAATGGCGAGTATCGCGCGAACGTATCGTACGAACAGGCAAAAGATTCGAAGTTGAATATCGTCGTGGCGGGTACCGAAGAAGGTATTGTCATGGTCGAAGCAGGCGCCAACGAAGCTTCTGAAAAGGAAGTGGTCGACGCCATCGAATTCGGCCATGATTGTTGCCGGAAGATCGTCGCCGGCATTCGCGAGCTAGTTGCCGCAACCGGCAAGGCTAAGCGGAGCTTTACTTCTCCCACGGTTAACAGCGAAATGTTCGAGAAAATTTCGGCGGCGGTGCGGGCCGATCTCAGCGACGCTTTGAACACGCAGAAGTATCCCAAACTGGAGAGCTACAGCCGGGTCGATGGGGCGAAAGCGAAGGCTCTGGCGCTGATCACCGACGAAACCCAGCTTGCCGAAGCCGGCAAGATTTTCGATCACCTCAAAGAGCGTATCTTCCGCGATGAAATGCTAAAGGACCGGCATCGTCCGGACGGTCGCGCCTTCGACGAAATCCGCAAGATCACTTGCGAAGTCGGCGTTCTTCCCCGTACTCACGGTTCAGCCATTTTCACTCGCGGCGAGACGCAAGCGCTTGTCACCACAACGCTCGGAACCAAAGACGACGAGCAGCGGATCGAGCTTTTCGACTTGACCGAGACCTCCAAACGCTTCATGCTTCACTACAACTTTCCCCCGTTCAGCGTGGGCGAAGTCGGGTTCATGCGTGGACCGGGCCGTCGTGAAATCGGTCATGGTGCCTTAGCCGAACGCTCGCTCGCCGCCATGATCCCGGACGAAAAAGCTTTCCCCTACACAGTGCGCGTGGTCAGCGACATTCTGGAATCGAACGGCTCGAGTTCGATGGCCAGTGTGTGCGGCGGCACTCTCTCGATGATGGATGCGGGCGTTCCGCTGGCGAAGCCAGTCGCTGGCATCGCTATGGGCTTGGTGCTCGAAGAAGGCAACTACGCCATTCTGACCGACATCGCCGGCGCCGAGGATCACTACGGCGACATGGATTTTAAGGTCGCCGGAACTCGAGACGGTATCAATGCCCTGCAGATGGACATCAAGGTGCCCAACGTCACTACGAAAATCATGGGCGAAGCGCTCGAGCAAGCCCGTCGTGGGCGGCTTCAGATACTTGAAACCATGCTTGCGACGATCGATACTCCTCGTGGCCAGCTCTCACAGTACGCTCCGCGCATTTACACCACGAAGATCCCGACCGACAAGATTCGTGAACTGATCGGGCCCGGCGGCAAGGTCATCAAGGGAATCATCGATCAGACGGGCGTGAAGATCGACGTTTCCGACGACGGAACCGTAAACATATTTGCTTCGAGCGGCACTGCGGCCAATCGCGCCTTGCAGATGGTGAGCGATATCGCGGCCGTAGCCGAGGTGGGCAAGACCTATCTTGGAAAGGTCGTACGAATTGCGGACTTCGGCGCTTTTGTCGAGATTTTTCCGGGAACGGACGGTCTGCTGCACATTAGCGAGATTTCGGAAAGCCGAATCAAGAATGTCCGGGACGAGCTGAACGAGGGCGACCAGATCCTGGTCAAGGTATTGGCGCTCGAAGGCAATAAGATAAAGCTCAGCCGCAAGGCGATCTTGAAAGAACAGCGTGAAAAGCTGAAGACTAGCGTAAACGGCGAATAGAAGGCCGAGTAGTTGATTCAGGGGATTTGCGCATGACAAATTCCCTGGGCGTCTTATTTTTTTGGTAAAAATTTCCTCGAACTCTCGTCAATAGGACGGAGCGAGGCATGATCGACCCAAAGTTAAACGAAATAGTTCCGAAGACGAAGGGCGGTGCCGGTGAACAAACCGATACCGCTATTGCAGATTCTGCTGCCACAACCGGCGCGAAACCGCGTCCGGGTTTAAGTATCAATGACACCATCGCCGGTGACGCTAACCTGTCGGTGGGGTCGCGGGGTACCGATGTATCTGGCGTAAGAGCGGGTTCAGGCGCGGGCGCCGGAGGCGTTCAGGTAACGCCCGGTAACTCAGGCCAATCCCCAGCGCCGAATTTGGTTCCTGGGGCGCGGGGCACAGGCACCACTCCGCTCGGAGACACAATCAAGTCTAATCGAGATCTGGCATCTGAGGTAAGAGGCGGGTCCGACGACGATTCACTAAGGAGTACGTCTAACGCTTCTTCGTCGAATTGGACGCAAGAAGATGTCGCGTCACGTGCATACGAGAATTGGCATGCTCGGGGATGTCCGCATGGATCCTCCGACGAAGATTGGCACTCAGCCGAGCGCGAATTGCGTGAGAAGCACGAGAGCGGAAAAGCAAACACCGCGAAGGCGTAATAGTTGTTGTTCTTACGTGGGGGCTGAAGTTTAAAATTCAGCCCCCACGGTTATTTGGTGTCAGGGATTACGCTGTTCAAAATCACAATGTCTACTCTTCGATTCTTCTCTCGACCCTCTTCGGTCTCGTTCGATTCCAAACTGGCCGTGTCGGCGTACCCGACAATCGCCATCCGTCCATTTTCAATACCATAGCGATCTGCCAACAATCTAAGCATTGCAATACTTCGAGCTGCGGAAAGTTCCCAATTGCTCTGAAAACGCGATGTTTGAATAGGCAATGAATCAGTGTGCCCTTCGAGGCGAAGAGGATTGGGAATGGTTGTCAAAAACAAACCCAACTTCGCCAGCGTGTATCGAGCCGAAGGCGAAATGCGGTCGTCCCCTCTCTTGAAGAATGCGCCGGCATCGAGGCTCACCACCAACCCGCGCTGCTCGAGAGAAACGCGCAATGTTCCCGCCGCAATTTCATCCTTCAGATCACGCTTGAGGGCTGCCGCCGACTCCGCCAAGCTGCCCTCGGTGGACTCTGACATGGGCTTTGGCTTGCTAATCAAAGGAAGCGCAGGTGCGCTGACCGCCGCTTTGTCACTTTTTGTTTGTGCCGAGTGCGAAGGAGCACTCACTTGGCTCGGGCTGCTCTTCACATTGCGCCCAGTCAGGACCTTCTCAATGGAAGCGGAAATTTCGCGGGCTCGTCCCTTATCTTTCTGGCTTACTGCGAACAAAACCACGAACAGCGCAAACAGCAACGTGACGAAGTCGGCATAGGAGACGAACCAACGCTCGCGACTATGCTGCGGCCACGTGATTCTTGTTCGACTCATCGCCAGAAATCCTTGTATTTAATGTTGAGCGGCCCTTCTTTCCGGCGCGGCCCCGCTTCGGCTCCTCGCAAAACGCTTCGAGCCTGCTCTCGATCAGCCAGGGGTGCAGACCTTCCGTCATCGAAGCGACTCCTTCGACAATCATTTCTTTCCAGCGCAGCTCCTCCGCTAGGCGCGACCTCAACTTGTTGGCAATCGGCAGCAGCACCAGGTTCGCCAGCGAGACTCCATACACAGTCGCGACAAAGGCGACGGCTATGCCATGTCCCACGGCTTCGATGTCCCCGAGATGCTTCATCACTTGAATCAATCCGAGCACTGCGCCAATGATTCCGATCGTAGGCGCGTACCCGCCCGCTTGATCGAATACCCGCGCCACGGCCTCGCCGCGTTCTTCGGCTGCTGTAAGCTCGAGCTCCATGATGCTGCGGATCGTTTTGGCGTCTGCCCCGTCCACGCCCAAGCCGAGTGTCTTCTTAAAGAACGGCTCCGCGAGCGATTCGATTTGCTGTTCCAGTGACGCTATGCCGATCTTCCGTGTCTGGTTGGCAAACGAGAGAAGAGCCGCTTTGAGTTTTGCCGTTTCCGTGACTCTATGCCAGAGAATCGAGGGAAGCGTCTGGAGTACTGATGCAAAAACGGCACTGGGCGTCGTTACCATCACTGCTCCTAGCGTCCCTCCGAGCACGATCAAAGCAGCGGTGAGCTGAACGAGCTCGCCGGCATGTCCGCCCTCGGCAAGCATTCCGCCAAACACGCCCAAGGCGGAGACGAGTAAACCACCTGCCGTCGAGAAATCCAAGCGCCTCTTTCCAAGGAAGTTCAGCCCGTTCTCGGCCATTACTACTCGCTCCTTCTCGTCAGTTCTGTAACGCGTGCTGTCAATTCTCTGACGGTGCACGCGCCGGTTTGCTGCATCCCCTTCTTATAACTCCGTTCAAACTCAATGCTCATAGTGGCTTCAAACTCTGCATGCTGCGGGAAGATTGCACGCGGATGCCCATCCGATACAGGGCAGCTCCATAGCGCCTTGGGCGCGTGCACTTGAGCGTGATACGATACATCCACTCTGCTGCCGGATTCCGCTACTCGATTGCCGTTAAACGATCCGGGTTTTGCAGATATTCTGGAGGATTTACTTGACTAAAATTATTCCGTCACACTGGACAACCCGTTTCGCCCTCGCCGGATTGTCAGTGTGTGCGTTTACCTCTCAAGTCGCTTTAGCCGCGCCCGCGCAGCTTTCCAGCAACGTCCTGCCCGTTGTTGCACAATCCACTAACTTGGGTCACAGCGAGTCGGCTCAGCCGCTTACAATTCGCCTCTGGCTGCACCATCGGGACGGCGCAGCTTTCGACTCGCTCGTCAAAGACTTATATAATCCAGCCTCGCCGAATTATGCTCATTGGCTCACGCCGGCTCAAATCGCCCAGCATGCGCCGAGCGCCGCGGATCGTCAGTTGGTCGTGAACGAACTTGAGTCTCATGGCCTGACCGTGACTCAGAACGAACCCGATTCGCTGTCCATCCAGGCCACCGGTTCTCTCGCGAGCGTTGAGAGTGCGTTTCATACACAGATCAATAACTTCTCTTATCGCGGCGCATCCTACTTCGCGAACTCGGTCGACGCCAAGCTATCGGGACCTGCAGCCGGTTTGGTGGCGAGCGTGTCGGGATTGAATAACATCGGTATGCGCCCGCTGCTCGCCGCGAAATTAAATCCAGTCACCGGTAAGCCGGTACAACCGCGCCTGCTGGATAGTTCCGCCGCCTCCATTTCGCAATACGTCACTTCAGACTGCTTCTCAAGCCCGGCTTCGGTGGAACTCACCACTAATGGCGGCCTCCCCACCGGCGTTTATTTCGGCAACCGGTACGGCGTCAATCCGCTGCCATGCGGCTACGGCGCCGCGGACGTCCAATCGCATTACGGTTTGAACGCAGCCTACAGTGCAGGGTTGAAGGGCCAGGGACAGACAATCGTCATCGTGGATGCGATCGGTTCGCCGACCATCATGCGAGATACGAATACGTTCTCAAGCCTCAACGGCCTTCCGCCGCTCACTTCGGCGAATTTCCAGATACAGTATCCTGACGGCCTGCCGCGCTACGCCGACCCAGGTTGGGCCACTGAAACTACGATAGACGTCCAGTGGGCACACTCCATAGCGCCGCTCGCAAAAATTGTCCTGCTGGTTCTTCCTGCGCCGGATGACCAGGACTTCCAATACGCCATTGAATACGCTGCTCGCAAACATCTGGGGAACGTTATATCGAATAGCTATAGCGGGCCTGAATTTTATAGGGGAGCCATTGCGGTCCATTCTTACAACCAGGTCATTAAGCTGGCCGCTGCTGCCGGCATTTCTGTTAACTACGCATCGGGCGATGCAGGCGACGAAGGGACAGGCTCACCCAATGCCGGCGGTGCCTCGGTACCTGCTGATTCACCTTATGCCACGGCCGTGGGCGGGACCAGCCTCAACGTTCCTAACGCGTCCGGCGGTTACTCCGATACGGGCTGGGGAAATAATGAGACTCTGCTCAGCTTTGCCTCCGACTCGGTTCTAAATCCACCGGCGCGCTTTGGATTGGTATTTGGTTCTGGCGGGGGCGAGAGCGTCTTCTTTGCCAAGCCTGCCTTTCAGAGCGCCTTGCCGGGAACCGGCCGTCAGCTTCCCGATGTCGCTGCCTTGGCCGATCCTTTGACCGGCGGCGCCATCGTCTTTACGATCAGCGGTCACCAGTATCTTGAAGTCTATGGCGGAACCAGTCTCGCTTGTCCGATATTTTCGGGCATCTGGGCGCTGGCCAATCAACGGGCGGGACATCCTCTCGGGCAAGCCGCCCCGCTAATCGCCCGTATGCCTGCGAATGCTGTAACAGATATCGTTCCGGTCTCAAGCCCGACCAACGTCTCGGGTTTTCTCGTGACGGAAAAGGGTGCTAAATACTATAATCCAAGCGCCCTCCTGCTTCCGCTCTTCGGCACCACCCAGTTCGTGAGCGTTTTGTGGGACTTCGGTGGAGGTGAGTACGTTGATATCAGCTTCGGGACAGATTCATCCTTGAAGGTGACTCCCGGCTGGGATAACGTCACTGGATTTGGCTCGCCGAACGGTCTCAATTTCATCGAGGCCGCCGCTACACAACAGTAATCGCGAGGGAAAGAGAGCGGTGCCGGTGTTTCACGAGCGCCGCTCTCTTTCAGTTCGCTCGCAAAGCATCACTGGCTTGAGTAGTGGCCGCCCGGCGAGCCGGAATGAGACACGCCAGAGCGGCAAATCCAAAGATGAGTGCAATTGATGTCGCGACCGTCCCTGCATCGAGCACCTTCACCCCAAACAGAAACGACTTCAACGTGCTTGACATAGCGTAGACGCCAAGCAGTCCAATCGCCGTGCCGATCGCTGCTAGCAGCAGACCTGAGCCGAGAATCAGCCGGTAGATGCCGCTGGTGGGAGAACCGAGCGCCATGCGGATGGCCATCTCCTGCCTGCGTAGCGCTACCGAGAAGGCCATCACGCTATAAATGCCGAGCACTGCCAGCAAGATTGCCGTCAATGCAAACGCTGAAATGAGGACTGTGTTAAATCGCCTCGGCGCTTCGCTATCCGCCATGGTCTGCTTCATCGTTTGCATTTGACTCAAGGCCAGTTGGGGATCGAGCGCGCGCACCGCCGCTCGCAGTTGTCTCTCGGCTGTTTGCGGTGGCGTACCTGTGCGGACGGCCACAAAGCCCGCATTGCCTCCCAGGTAGGTGGCCGGCATTAGTCCGCCGAATGCTTGAAACTGCTGGGTTGCAGGCTGGTAGAACTGCTGCAGTGTCTCGACGTCACGCGACGCCTGCTTTACATCCGCAATCTCGCCTACGATGGTGATCCACGGGGTCGGTGTCTGTTGCATTCCGAGCCGAATGCGCTTGCCGACGGGATTCTGTCCGGGCCAATAATGCTCTGCCAGCTTCCGATTCACAATCGCGACAAGCGGCGAGCCCTTCTTGTCGCCGTCGTCAAAGAAACGCCCCCGCAGCAAATGAATTCCCATCGCCCGGAAAAAATCGCCGACGATGAAAGAAGAGCCACCCAAGTTCAAGCCAGCGCCCTCCGGCGCAATGTAGTTGTCCACAACGAAGCTCGAGTTATTGGTATTACCGGACATCGGCAACACGGACGTCATCCCGGCTGACTTTACGCCCGGAATACTTCTCAGGCGCTGCAATAGTTCGTCATTGAACTGATTCACTACTGCCTGCTTGTTGTACTTCTCATGGGGAAGCGAGTACGCCGCAGTCAATGCGTGATCGGCCTGAAATCCCGGGTCGATGGCCTGCATCTGTTGAAAGCTGCGAAGCAGCAGGCCCGAGGCGGTCAGCAGCACCAGCGCGACGGCAATTTCAGCGATCACCAGTCCCGAGCGGAGCCGCGCATGCCCGCTCCCGGCCGTTCCCGTTCTTCCGCCTTCCTTTAGAACCACGTTCGTATCTGTCTGTAGCGCAGCAAAAGCTGGAGCTAACCCGCATAACAACCCGGTTATCAGCGACAGCGTGAGCGCGAATGCAATCACGGTCCAATCGACCTGAATCCGATCGAGCAACGGCAGCGTTTCAGGCAGAAATTTCACCGATATTCGAACCAACTGCGAGGCCAGTGCAATACCAGCCAAACCACCTGAAAAGCACAAGAGTGAACTGTCTACCAAGGCCTGCCCCACAACTTGTTTCGCAGAGGCTCCGAGCGCCATGCGAACTGCGCTTTCGCGTCTCTGGCGGAGCGCCCGCACAAGCAGCAGTCCCGCTAGATTTGCGCAGACTATCAGCAGCACGACGACCGCCGCTAAGAATAAAATTCGAAGCAACGGCTTGGCGCTCTCGACTGTCGCTTCTTTCAGCCCGTGTACATGCGGCTCAATGCGCAAGCTGTACAGGTAAGCCGAGTAATTACGCATGATCTCCTGAGCCACTCGACCGGCTTCGCTCTGCGCTTGGGCCGCAGTGACGCCCGGCTTGAGCCGCCCCACGGACTGATAGTTCCAGCTCGATGCACCGGCGGTGAAATCGTCAGGCGTGAAGCTCACCGGCACCCAAAGCTCACTGCGATTTAAGCGGCCAGGGTTCAGTGGGAACTCAATACCGCGCGGCATAACGCCAATCACCTGGTAAGGCTTACGATCCAGCAGTATCTTCGTTCCGAGAATGCGCGGGTCCCGGTGATATCGGTCTGCCCAGAGACCATAGCTGAGGACTGCAACCTGCTGCGATCCCTCGTCCTCCTGGCGCGTAAAGTAACGGCCCAATAGGGGAGAGACGCCCAGCGTCGGCCAGATCCCCGCCGTCAGCCGTGCCGCGTCGATCTGCAGGGGTTCTCCCGAACCGGAAAGCTCATAAGTAGAGTTCTGATATCCCCCGTAGCTTCGAAAAGCATGAACGTCCCGCCCATAGGAAACAATGTCTGGAGGCGTGACTCCGGCCTCGCCAGCTCCTCCGATATCCGCGCCTTTTATCTTGTCTGCCAAAACGACAAGCTCATTCGGCCTGGGGAAGGGCAGCGGCCGCAGCAGCACGCCTTGAACAATCGAAAACACCGCAGTCGTTGCGCCAATCCCAAGAGCGAGCATCAGCAGCGCCGTGATCGTGAACCCGGGAACCTTTGCAAACTGGCGTACAGACATCCTTAATTGATTTAGAAACATACCAACCTCCCGAGACTCTACAGCATCTCTCCTGCCAAGCCCCCAACCCGGCTTACTGCGCCTTTAAAGGGGAAAACGTTCACCCTCGCCCGTTTGCACTGTCCGAAAACGAAAAACAATGACCCGCATCCGAACAGGCCCGGCGAGAGTTTGCCCCGCTCCGCGGCACTTCATGTCATAGTCAATCACCCACAGCTATGCAATGCACCGCGGTTCAACCTCTGATATCACTCACCTACGTTAGTTCCGCCGTCCGAAAGTTCTCCGACGAAGAACTCGTCGCCCTTCTGCGCACCTCGCGAAGCAATAACGAACGGGCCGGAATCTCAGGCATGCTCCTCTACAAAGACGGCGACTTCATGCAGACTCTGGAAGGTCCCGAAGACGCCGTATCGAACGTAATTTCCGTGATCGCTCAAGACGTTCGCCATCGCGGGATCATCCGGCTTCTCCATCGGCAGCTGGCGGAGCGCAGCTTCGGCGACTGGTCCATGGCGTTTGGCAATCTCGACCGGCTTTCCCCTCAAGACTCGAAAGCGTTCAGCCCGTTTCTATCTGGCTCCCTGCTTGACGATTCCTTTCGTCAACGCCCGGAAAACTGCTTTAAGCTCATGACGGCGTTTAAAAAGAACGTTCGCTGATCAGTTTTTTCCTGCGCCGCTTGACAGCATCGCCGAGAAGAGCTACAACTTGTAATGCTACAGCATGTAGCATTAGATGCTATCTCGTAACCGCCTTTCCGAACTCGAACAGCAAATCATGGATGTGGTCTGGAGCTGCCGATCGTGCTCCGCGGCTGCCATTGCGAAAGCTCTCGAGCCTCATCGACCGCTGAAAGGTTCCACCGTTCGGACCGTCTTAACGCGCCTTGAGGAGAAAGGGTACGTCGAACACGCAGTGGAGGGGCGCACGTTCCTCTATTCAGGCACCGAGCGTCCCGGTAAGGTCGCCGCGCGTGCGGTGCAGCAGATTGTCGACCGCTTCTGTCAAGGCTCTCTAGAGTCCCTCCTGGTCGGCATGGTCGACAGCGAGATCGTAGACACCGGGGAGCTCGAACAAATTGTCAAAAGGCTGGCGCAAAGCCGTCAGCCAGATAAGCAAAAGACCAAGAAGGAGGCCAAATGACACTCGCCGGATGGGAGTCGCTCAGCTTCAATTTTCTGTCCCTTGGGGCAGGCGTCGTGATTCGCTCGCTGGTCTTGGCGGCGGTATGTGCGGTTCTTGCGTGGGTCTTCCGTTCGCATAGCGCGGCACTGCGTCATCTGATCTGGAAGGGCCTGCTCTACTCGCTACTGCTGATGCCGGTGCTGCTTGTGGTAGTTCCGCCCTTTGAGCGCGCGTCGGGAGCGCTCACCGCAGTGGAGGTCTCTCTGCTTCCCACAGCCCCTGTCGCTCAAGTCACCACGGGCGTGCCGATGCCGGGGCAACTACGTTCCGGGAAGGCAATCCAGTTTCGCTGGCCGATTGCCGCCGCGATTGCCTGGCTCACCGTGAGCCTCGCTCTTCTGCTCCGGCTCGGTGCTGGCATTATTTACTTACAAAGGCTTGGGTCGCGCAGCGAAACGATCCGCGATAAGCGGCTCGGCGAACTCGCGCATTCGGCATGGCTTCTCAGCCGATGCCCGGCTCATCCGCGGATCGGGGTTTCTCGCGACCTGACGGCGCCCGTCACGTTTGGCGTCACTCAGCCGCAAATTCTTCTTCCGGAGCACTGGAACGAATGGGACCAGTTCACCTTGACAACCGTTCTGACTCACGAATTCGCGCACATAACTCGCAACGACGCGCTCACTGCTTTCCTAGCGGCTTTTGCTAGTTGTGTCTTCTGGTTCCACCCCCTGGCGTGGTTTCTACGGAGGCGTTTGGCGTCCCTGGCGGAAGAAGCTTGCGACGAAGAGGTGGTCGTGACGTATGATGCACCGCCGGAAGCATACGCGCGCGTACTAATCGACTTCGCACGGACGGTGAGAACCCAGAAGGGCCGGCTGTCGAGCTTGGCGAGCGCCATGGCTCATACTTCGGGGCTGCAAAGTCGCATCGAGCGCCTCTTCGTCTCTGGGAAAGCCCAGCGGCGGGGGCGACGTCTTTTTTCTGTCTCCCTGATCGCGCTCTTCGTGCCGGTGATTTACCTCGCTGCGGCTTCCCGTTTTGATGAACCAGCGCAGTCCTCCAGCGCAGCGGTCGCCATCGACAACGCTCATTACTGGGAACTTGCAAATACACTGACCGCCGAGGACCAAGCGAACTTATCCGCTAACCTGCAGGCCCATCCCGATGACCTTGACACGCGGAGCAAATTGCTCGTTTACTATCAGCGCCACAACGAGACCGACTTGCTGATGCCGCAGTTGCTCTGGTTCATCGGACATCACCCCGATTCCGCGCTTCTGCAGCCGGTCCAGATGATGTTGACCGGCTTGCGCCCGAACGACTCTAGCTCCGACATATTGACTCGTGCCTGGAAAGAGGCCGTTGCGGCAAATCCGCATTCGGCGATCGTCTTGCTAAATGCCGCGCAGTTTTTCACGCGCCTGGATCCCAAACTCGCCCTGCATCTTTTCTCACGAGTCCAGGCTCTCGATCCTTCAAAGGGTGAGCTCTGCAGAGATGCAATTGACCGCATTTATGCCGCCGCGGAAATTGAGCGCGTGATCAGCACTCCGTTCATTCTGGGCGTCTATGTCAGTCCGGATTTGGCTACTGAACTCGACACCCAACTGGAGAGCTCGAACGACCCAGCGCTTCTGAGCAGGGTTGGCAGCCTTGTCATCACCTCTACTTTCAACTTTCACGACCGGGCATACCTCTTGCAGCGTGGCTCGGAGCTTATCCAGAAAGCCATTGCGCTCGACCCTGCAAATCCCGCCTGGAAGGAAGCTCTCGTCTCCGCCGAAGCCGAACCGGCCCGGCAACGGAATATCGACCGGCTCGAAGCGTCCGGGTCACACGTCATCCGTATAGGAGCCGGCGTAGCCGATGCCAACTTGATCAAGCAAGTCGCTCCTGTCTATCCCCCGAGCGCCTTGGCTGCTTGTCAGCAGGGCGAGGTCGAGTTCACCATCACAATCGGCAAAGATGGGCATGTTCACGACCTCGAACTGGTGCGCGGCAACGCTGTCTTCGTTCAGGCGGCGCTCCAGTCGATCCTCGCCCGCGTTTACCGCCCCACGCTGCTGAATGGTGAGCCGGTCGACGTCGTTACAGAAGGGACAGTATCGTTCCGTCTCCCCCAGTGACGCTCGCGCGAAATTAATCTTCTGGCCTTATTTCAAATGCTTAGCGCGGATGCGCAACTCAAGCTCGGTGATCTTGCGGCCACACTTTTGGCCGAGGTTCCATGCTTTCTCGTCAACAGCTCGATGCTTTGCAGCGCGCCGCCGCCAGTTCTGTACGTTGTGAACGGGAATCGAACGTACCGGCCGAGCTCACGGTGGCGCAATGGGCGCTCGAAAGTGGCTGGGGCGCTCACCAACCCGGGAATAATTGCTTCGGCATCAAAGCCTACCCGGATTGTTTCGGCGTTCAGTCTCTGCCGACTGTCGAGTTCATTAGTGGAACGCGAACGGTGATCAACCAGCCCTTTGCAATATTCCCCAGCTTGGATGCGTGCTTCGCCAAGCATGCTGCTCTTCTCAAGACGGGACGTTACGGAGCGATACTGGCCGCACATTCCGCCGACCGGAACCTTGGTCTACTTATCGCTCAAATTTCGGCCGTCTACGCGACCGATCCGAACTACGCCAAGTCAATCGCTTCCATCACTGCTATGCCTGCCGTGAATGAGGCCTTAAGTAAGTGCCGCAACCAACCCGCGCCTATTTTAGGTTTCCGTCCGAGCTCAAATCATCCAAGCACGTAGATATACCAAATGGATTTGCGCGTCCGCAGGGAAAACTTCGATTTTGAAGAAACATCCGACACACTTTCAGCACGAGCGAATCTGACCACTGAGTGCGGGCCCACTATTGCGGGCCGCATAGGAGCTCAGGAATGTCATCAAAAGATATCGGGTATACGGGTTCAGCATCGGACGCAGCGTCAAAGGTGAGCAATCAGGTTTCAGACGCTGCCTCCCAAGCAAAAGCGAAGGTCTCCAGTGTCGGGCGGACGGCCGCAGACAAGATTGATCAGAACAGGGATGCCGCGGCGGGTGGACTGGAGTCTGCTGCTTCTACTCTTCATGACAAGGCGGACAGTCTTCCCGGCGGCGAAAAAGTCACCAGTTTGGCCCATACTGCGGCAGACAAACTAGGCGCGACTGCGGATTATGTCAGAGAGCACGATGTGAATAGCATGATGGCCGACGTCGAACGTATGGTGAAGAATAATCCCGGGCCGTCGCTGTTGGCTGCGGCCGTAATTGGTTTTCTGGTTGGGCGTACGCTTACCAGCAGTGACTAAGGACTGATCGCAAAGAGTCTCTATGGCAACCAGTGATCGGTCAATTGGAGAAATCCTGCAGGATGTAGTTCGCAACCTGCAGGACATTATCCGCTCAGAGGTCCGCCTCGCGAAGACAGAAGTACGGCAGGAAGTTACTAAAGCTAAGTCGGCGGCATCGTTAGTTGGTATCGGTGCCGTTTGCGGCATCTTCGCGGTCTTTTTTCTGCTGTGGACCATTGTCTTTGCGTTGGCGATCGTACTTCCAAGCTGGGCTGCGGCCTTGATCGTCACAGTGGTGTTGGCGATTGTGGCGGCGGTAACGATAAGTGCAGGCCTGAAGCAGTTCAAGCGGGTCCATCCGGTGCCGGATAAGACCGTCGATAGCATGAAGGAGAACGTCGAATGGGCGAAACAACAAACCAAATAGAAAATTACATCGATAGTAAGCGTGACGACCTAGGCTCAAACTTCCAGGAGTTAGAGCAGAAGGTTAAATCTGTGACAGATTGGCGTCAGCAGTTTCAAAAAAATCCGATGACCATGGTTGCCGTTGCGTTCGGGGGAGGTATCCTTCTTGCGTCAATGGTGGGCGGAGGCAAAGGGCGTTCTTCCGGCCGGTCGGATCGTCCCCACGCCAGCACAGATCAGCAGTCGCATAAAGCACTTGAGACCTGGGACAACATTAAGGGCGCTTTGATTGGTGTCGCAGCGAGCCGGTTTAAAGATTTCGTCGGCGAGATCGTGCCCGGATTCCAAGACCAGTTTCAAAGCACAGATAAAACAAAAGCCTCTCTGCCCAGCGGCACTCCCGCAGCCTCCTCTCCTGTGAGAACTGCTTCGTTCTAAGCTCGCGTCTGCAACTTAAAACTGTACTGCGTCTCGCGCTCGTAGCATGCTCGGGCATTGATGCACTCGTAATCAATGCCCAAGCTCCGCAATCACCTCCGACGCTCAGCTTCGATGACTTAGTGAAGCTTGCCACTGTCGATCCGATTCCACCTCCCCTTAAAAAAAGGCTAGACCAAGTGTTGTCGACACCCTTTGTCAGCAACGAAGCGGCAAAGGGCGGAGCCGTTCCGAAGGTTCCCCAGATGGCGCCGTTCGGACCTGTTTTGCGTATTGCGGAATGGAACATCAATCGAGGTGAGAACGAATCGGAGGTGCAACTCGCGCTTACCAATGCGAAGAGCTATTTAGCGCGCGCTCGCACCAATCCATCTCTGAAACAACGTGATCTATCCCGTGTAGCCGACGAACTGCGAGCGCTCAACGGAGCGGATATCGTTGTTCTCGACGAAGTAGACGATGGAGTGAAACGGACACGATATCGTAACGTAGCCCGCGATCTCGCGAAAGCTCTGGACATGAATTATGTTTACGGAGTCGAGTTCATTGAGTTAGACCGTATCTATCTTGGCGCGGAAAAGATGGACAAGGCTGATCGGTCTGCTCATCAAGCAGGAGAGATTTACGGTGTCGATCCGAGCCGCTATCTTGGCCTTGAGGGTTCCGCCATTCTTTCCCGTTACCCTATTCGGGATGCCCGCATTATCCGGCTTCCACAGCTCTACGATTGGTATCACGGCGAGATACAGGCGATCTCAGATGTCGAGAGGCTCAGGCGCTGGACGGCCGAACAGCTCTTCCAAGAGAGAATTACCAGACAGGTTCGACGTGGCGGCCGAATGGCGATCGTAGTTGACCTGGAAGTCCCACAATCTCCAACCGGCGTTGTTACGGTGGTCTGCCCGCATCTGGAAGACTACACTGATCCGGCGGGTCGTAGGGAGCAGCTGCGGGCCTTGCTCAACGCCATCCGTGCAACGTCAAATCCTGTTGTTCTGACCGGCGATTTCAACACTACCGGACATAGTGCGCGTCCCATCACCATTCGCCGAACAATCTTGAAATACTTGACCGACTATCGCTTTTGGATTCGTCAGACGCTGCTTTTTATTGTGCCCGCTCCAGGCCTGGGCTACGCGCTCCACGCCGTCAATTACTTCAAGAACTATCACGACCCCACAGCTTTTAGCGTGCCGATCCTCCTTGGAAATCGTTCTAGACAGATGTTCCGGGACCTTGAAGCATTTCAGTTTGCCGACCGGGGTACTTTCAACTTTTCAGGAAATAAGAAGGCCAGCTATCGTCATCGTGGGAAGACCTCGGCCGATAGCAATCAGCGAGCATGGAAAGGGTTCACCCCGACGTTCTCGTTTCAGCGCACGTTTAATGGCTTGATCGGCAAGTATAAGATCGATTGGTTTTTCGTCAAACAGCCGGTAGACCCAGGGTCTGGCTTGGCGCAAAACACCAAGTTAACGCCTCATTTGGGCCGTACTTTGCAGCTGGTGAACGATGCGGTACAGCCTCGTATTTCCGATCACTGCCCAATCACGATCGACTTGCCTCTCGCTTCTCCCGGTCAGTGGTCCGGACTCAACTCCGCAGGAAAGAAGTAGCCGTCGCTAAGCGATTGTGCCTACCAGGGGACTGCTTGCCACTGCGTACTCACGACGCGGCATGCGGCCCGCGAGGAACGCTGCCCGTCCCGCTTCCACGGCGAGTTTCATAGCGAGCGCCATGCGTTCGGAGTCTTCCGCCTCTGCAATAGCCGTATTCAACAGGATGCCGTCATATCCCAATTCCATGGCAACCGCTGCGTCCGACGCCGTTCCCACCCCCGCGTCAACAATGAGAGGCACTTCCGTAATTGCCTCGCGCAAAATCTTCAAATTGGTTAGGTTTTGAATGCCTAAACCGGACCCGATCGGTGCAGCTAGAGGCATCACGGCCGCTGCTCCGGCATCGATCAACTTGCGGGCGTTGACCAGGTCATCGGTCGTGTAAGGCAGAACCACAAATCCTTCTTTCACGAGCGTTCGCGTCGCTTCGAGCAGCCCTTCGTTATCGGGAAAGAGCGTCTTCTGATCTCCAATAACTTCGAGCTTGACCCAATTCGACAGCCCGACCTCCTGCCCCAGGCGCGCTGTTCGTACAGCGTCTTCGGCGGTGAAACACGCCGCTGTGTTTGGCAGGATATGAATGGCGGAACGATCGATAAAGTCGAGTTCCGACTCTTTCGTACGATCCGTCAGGTTAACCCGCCGTACCGCAAGGGTGACCATCTCGGTCGCCGCCGCTGCATGGCACCGCGCCATCAAATGCTTGCTGCGGTACTTGCCCGTTCCTACAAATAAACGAGAGCGAAAGGAACGCCCGGCTATCGTCAAAACGTCTTCCATAGAACCATTATCGAACTCGCTAATCGAACGATGGAAGACGTAGATTGCCGGGTCGCCGTTAGGCTTTGCGCCGGCGAAAGAGGTTCGCTCCAATTGCCAGCAGCGGAAGCCCAAGAAGCGCAAAGGTAGATGGCTCGGGAGCGTTGGGAGAGGGTGGTCCGCCAATGGTGCAGTTCGGTCCACAAGACAGCCGTTCAATCGTATCGGAGTAGTCGAGTAGCAGCGTGCCGTTGTTGGTATCCGGCGAGACGTAATCGCCACGCGTACCGCTGGTGGCAAGGGCTACCGAGGTATTCGTTATTGGATCGAGTAGATCGATCTCGCCTGAGTTAGTGTTCACGATGATTTGGCCGTTTAACGCGTTGGTGCTCGAGATTACGCCCGTGCCGTCCGGACTGTTGAAGAGTGACCCCGAAGAATACACCACTTTCCCGCTTGCGATGTCGTAGCCGTTGATTTGCCCTTGCTCGACATAAGCAGTCTTTCCATCCGGCGATATGGACACTCCATCACCGTTGCCCAAGGAATTAATGACGCGGAATGAACCCGCGCCGCCATTAGCGGCCGGGTTGATATCGATCAGTCCGGCGTTGCTTGTGGCAACGATGTGGCCGCCGACTGGATTGCCCCACATGCCGAGATAGGTGGTGGCAGTTACTCCAGTCAGAACATGATTCACCGTTCCATCGTTATTAAATTCCACGAATTGGCCGCTTACTCCTCCGTAAGCGTGCCCGCCTGCAGTGGCAAATGCCGTGCCGCTCGAACCGGACGGAGTCACCGTATGCAGGGCTGAGGAGAGCGTCTGGCCATCCATATCCTTGAACACGTACCGGGTGTCGTCTGGAAAATTGCTGGTAATTACATTCCCGTCAGAACCGATGGCGATGCCGAATGTTCCATAGCCTGTATTGCCCGGATTTGTGGTAGCGAATGTTGTGAGTGCAAAGCCGTCGGCCACGCCGGTTGCGGTCAACTGCAGGCTGCTTGCCTGAACACCCGAGACTGCCAGCGTTACGATGGCCGGTGCGAGCAGCTTTGCGCACCATCTAGTTTTCTGTCTGGAAAACGGCAAATGAGGGCCGCCCTCCGGTTCTTTATACAGCATTCAACGCCTCCTCTAAATACTTCGCTGAGCAGAATATAAACACTCAGCTCTACTGAACTGAACGGAATTAGCTAAGAGAAACCAGCGTTAGGTCGGCGGAACGTAGCGCCAACAGAGTACTGTTGAGATCGTCTCAAGGTACTTTTACGTACTTGATCTCACACATCTGCGGCTCCTTGTCTCGTGTGTTAGTCTTAATTGCGTCGCAGGTTTAAAGTCGGACAGGTG
Organism: Bryobacteraceae bacterium; assembly: GCA_965219105.1. Lineage (GTDB taxonomy): Bacteria > Acidobacteriota > Terriglobia > Bryobacterales > Bryobacteraceae > Bog-105. The sequence goes on from OZ244728.1 coordinate 353,222, forward strand.
GGTGAGTGGTTAAAGCCAACAGACTGTAAATCTGTCCCTCCTTGCGAGGTACGAAGGTTCGAATCCTTCCCTGTCCACCAGCATTTCCATGCATTTACCCGATCCTGTTGCGGCTGAAATCAAAGAGCGCCTTTTGGCCTGATTCCAGTGAGTGCTATCGCGGTCCTTTCCAGCAAGTCACGTGATAATATTTTGGGGTAGTTGCTTGACCGCAACTTTCGTCCCTCACAGCAATTGCACGGCAGGCCGTTGTAGCTCAGTTGGTAGAGCGCGTCCTTGGTAAGGACGAGGTCACCAGTTCAATCCTGGTCAACGGCTCCAGCGCATATCTCCATCGTGATATCTTAGAGTTTGGCGAGGCGTGGCAACTGTGCGTCTCGACTTCCTAGCCTCCTTCTTCTGCAGGGACGAAGATTCCAATCAAGTTAGGGAAGGATGAACCTGCCCTTTCGAGCAGGCGAATACGTGAGGAGACACCATGGCAAAAGAGAAATTTGACCGCAGCAAGCCGCATGTAAATATCGGGACGATCGGGCACATCGATCATGGCAAGACGACGTTGACGGCGGCAATTACCAAGACGTTATCGAAGCACAATCCGAAGAACAAGTTCCGGAGCTTCGACTCGATCGACAACGCGCCGGAAGAGAAGGCGCGCGGGATCACGATTGCGGTGGCGCACGTGGAATACGAGACGGCAAACCGGCACTATGCGCACGTGGATTGCCCGGGACACGCCGACTACATCAAGAACATGATCACGGGCGCGGCGCAGATGGACGGCGCGATTCTGGTAGTGGCGGCGACCGACGGTCCGATGCCGCAGACGCGCGAGCATATTCTGCTGGCCCGGCAAGTGGGCGTGCCGTACATCGTGGTGGCGCTGAACAAGGTCGACATGGTGGACGATCCGGAGCTGCTCGAGCTGGTGGAACTGGAAGTGCGCGAGCTGCTGACGAACTATCAGTTTCCGGGCGACGATGTGCCGGTGGTGCAGGTAAGCGCGCTGGGGGCGTTGAACGGGGAAGCCAAGTGGGAAGCTTCGGTCGATCAGCTGATGGCGAAGGTGGACGAGTACATTCCGATGCCGGAGCGCGTGATCGATAAGCCGTTCCTCATGCCGATCGAAGACATTTTCTCGATTCAGGGCCGCGGCACGGTGGTGACCGGACGCATTGAGAAGGGCATCTGCAAGGTCGGCGAGGAGATGGAGATCGTCGGGTTTGCGGATACGCGCAAGACGGTGGTGACCGGCGTTGAGATGTTCAAGAAGCTGCTCGACGAAGGCCGGGCGGGCGACAACGTGGGCTTGCTGCTGCGCGGCATTGAAAAGAACGATGTCGAGCGCGGGCAGGTGATTGCGAAGCCGGGCTCGATTAAGGGCTACAAGAAGTTCAAGGGCGAGGTGTACGTGCTGTCGAAGGAAGAGGGCGGCCGGCACACGCCGTTCTTCAACGGCTACCGGCCGCAGTTCTACTTCCGGACGACGGACGTGACGGGTGTGGCGAAGCTTCCCGAAGGCATGGAGATGGTGATGCCGGGTGATAACGTGTCGATTGAAGTCGAGCTGATCACGCCGGTGGCCATGGATAAGGGGCTGCGGTTTGCGATTCGCGAGGGCGGACGCACTGTGGGCGCCGGCACCGTGACCGAGATCGTGAGCTAAGAGAAAGAAGACTCAACTCAACATGGCGAGAGAAATTATTCAATTTCAGTGCGGAGAGTGCAAGAACCGCAACTACAGTAAGACCAAGAACAAGCGGACGACAACAGAACGCTTGGAGATGAAGAAGTTTTGCCCGTATTGCCGGAAGCATCAGCAGCACCGGGAGACTAAGTAGTTCGTTGCAATCAGTGAGCGAGTATTCTCCTGCCGAGCATGCTCGCTCCTGGCGTTTTTGATAGGCTGTAGGAAGTCGAATCCTGGAATTAGTTCCGGGCTAGAGATTGTAAGTTAGGGGCATAGGTTTAACGGCTAGACCAGCGGTCTCCAAAACCGCGAGTGGGGGTTCGAATCCCTCTGCCCCTGCCACCCTTTCTCGATGCGGCAGTCAGCGCCGCCAACGGCTAATCAAAGGTTATTGGAATTTATGGAAATGAGTACGGCTGTTGGTTGGCCCCAACGCACTAAGTCCTACATAGAAGATCTTCGGACCGAGATGAAGCGTGTGTCTTGGCCCACCTGGCCTCAAGTGCGGGCCACGACCGGGGTTGTTATTGCTGCTGTTTTTCTCTTCGCCGCCTACTTCTTCGTTGTGGACGCGATTGTAAACGCCTGTATTACTCGAGTAATTAATCATTTTACGCACGCTTAGGCTGAAGCGCTCCAAAGCGGGAGTGCTTCGATCGGATATCCACCATGCCAGAGGAAAACATAAACAACGGTGAACCCTTCGAGGATGAAGAGCCATCGTTCGGTACCGATTCGGAGTTCAATGAAGCGCATCGGGCAAACGACCCGCTCGAACAGGGTGAACCCGTGCCGGATGAAGAGCTTCATGACTCGGGCGAGCTAGAAGCCAACACTGACGATGGCGTTCACGGCCTTGTTCGGGAGGAAGACGCTTCTGAAGTAGCGGCGGCTCCCCAGGAAGAGGCTGATCCAGGAACTATCAAGAACTGGTACATCATCCACGCCTATTCCGGGTTTGAAAATAAAGTTGCTGAGTCGCTCCGCACGCGCTCGCAGGCCTTCGGTTTCGCAGACCGGCTTGGACAGGTTCTAATTCCGACCGAAGAAGTCATCGAGTTACGAAACGGCAAGAAGGTCACTAGCAAGCGGCTTCTCTATCCAGGTTATGTTCTTGTCGAAATGGAGATGGATGACGAACTCTGGCACGCGGTGAAATCTACTCCGCGAGTGACGGGTTTCGTGGGGGGCGGCACCAAACCTGTTCCGCTCACGGCCGATGAGGTGAATTCGGTTCTCTATCGCCAAGCCTCGAGCGCCGAGCGCCCACGTCCGAAGATGACATTTGAAAAGAACGAGACCGTCAAGATCGTCGATGGCCCATTCACAAACTTCTCGGGCAAAGTCGACGAAATCAACAGCGACCGCAGCACTCTTCGCGTGATGGTGACCATCTTCGGCCGGTCCACGCCGGTTGAGCTGGACTTTTTACAAGTCGAGAAAATGTAAGTTTAGAAGAGAATCGAAATATAGGAAAAGAACATGGCAAAGAAAGTTACCGCACAAGTAAAGCTGCAGATTCCGGCAGGGAAAGCGACGCCGGCTCCTCCGGTCGGTACGGCGCTCGGTCCGCAGGGCGTCAACATCATGGAATTTTGCAAAGCCTTCAATGCCAAGACTTCGGCGAAAGATCAGGAAGGCTTGATTATTCCGGTGGTCATCACGATTTATTCGGACCGCTCGTTCACCTTTATCACGAAGACGCCACCGGTGGCAATTCTAGTGAAACGCGCTGTGAATCTAGCCAAGGGCTCGGCTGAACCGAATAAGAACAAGGTCGGGAAGATTAGTGCGGCTCAAGTGGAAGAGATCGCCAAGCTCAAAATGCCGGACTTGAATTGCTTTACGGTGGAAGCCGCCGTTGAGCAAGTAAAAGGCGCGTGCCGCAGTATGGGTGTAGACGTCGCCTAAGTTAATCCGTTGTGTAGGAGCGCTCTCCTGTATCGTGTTGGGGTGCGCTCACTGCTTGTTGTACTCCTCCTCGCTTCCTCTCTCCCTCTTCACGCGCAAGTTGCTCCCACCCCGCCTTTAGGCTGGAACAGCTGGGACTCCTATGGCCTGTCAATCAACGAAGCCGAATATAAGCAGAATGTCCAGGTTCTCGCTAGTAAGCTCAAAGCTGACGGGTGGCTGTACGCGGTGGTCGACGAAGGCTGGTATCTTCAGAACCCGGACGCGAAGGCTGGTTCGTTTCGCTTCACGCTAGATACGCAGGGCCGGTATCAACCCGCGGTGAATCGTTTCCCGTCTGCAGGTTCAGATGCTGGATTTAAATCGCTTGCCGGCTATGTTCATTCCCTCGGCTTGCGCTTCGGCATTCACATCATACGCGGTATTCCTCGCGAGGCGGTTGCCCGCAATCTGCCCATAAGCGGATCACGGTTTCACGCAGCGGAAGCGGCCGACAAGTCCGATACCTGTCCGTGGAACGGCGATAATTTCGGCGTTAAGGAGACTGCCGCAGGCCAAGCATATTATGACTCGCTCGCCCAGCTCTATGCCGGTTGGGGCCTCGATTTCATCAAAGTAGATTGCATTGCTGCCGATCCTTACAAAGGCGGCGAAATCCGTATGATCAGCCAAGCTCTTCGCAAGACGGGCCGCCCGATCGTGCTCAGCTTATCTCCCGGTCCCGCGCCGCTCGACAAGGCTGCGGAATTGATGCAGTATGCGCAGATGTGGCGTATCTCCGGCGACGTTTGGGACCACTGGGCACACGACAAAACGATTAACTTTTCTCAGAGCGTCTTTCAGCAGTTCTCAGTTGCCGCGGCTTGGGCGAAATATAGCGGCAGCGATCACTGGCCTGATGCGGATATGCTGCCCATCGGCTATCTAGGGCCTCGTCCGGGCAGCGGTAAGGCGCGCCAATCGAAGTTGTCTCACGACGAGCAGCAGACGATGATCACCGGCTGGGCGATTTTTCGCTCCCCGCTTTTCATCGGCGCTAATTTGACGAAGCTCGATTCATGGACCGAGTCACTGCTGACTAATACGGAGGTGCTTGCGGTGAACCAACACGCGGCTCATCAGCGCCAGGCATCGGCCGATCCCCGGGAAACTGTGTGGCTCTCGCGGCAGGACGGGAGCAGTGCAATGTATTTGGGACTTTTCAACCTGTCCGATACGGCGCACACGATTCACTACCCGCTGCAAAGCATCGGACTCGGCAAGACGTCCTTTGCCATTCGTGATCTGTGGAACCACCGCGATATGGGCGATTCCGACGAGCTTACCGTTGACCTGCGCCCGCATGCCTCCGCCCTGTTTCTTCTGAAATAGGGCATTTTGAAGCAATGCGGTTTGGCGAAGGAATCACTTCTTCATCTTGAGCGCTGCTGCGTCGAATGTGGTGACTTGCGCCGCCATCAAGCCGTCGTGAGTCTCATAGGCGTCGGCTCCGCGATAAGGCTCAGCTAGAAACGGGGCTTCTGCTTTCCACTGCACGTTCACCGTTTCGCCCACCACAAAGATGTGCTCGGGAGTCACTTTCAACCCGCAGGTGCCACCCTCGGATGGCGGCTTCACTACTTGGGCGAACATTTCACCCAGCGCTTGACGCCCTTTTACTAGTTGCCCGTTAGGCCCGAAGAACTCGACGTTATCGGGGAACTGAGCCATCAATCGGTTCCAGTCGCACGCACTGAAGGCGGCCATGTGTTCTTCGACCACTTTCCGCGGCGAGGGCTGACGTTTTCGCGGCGGCAACACACCGGATTGCGGCGGAGTGTAGATTCCTGCTAGAAGACCGCCAAGCGCGAGAATGACTGTACGCAAGTTTGTGTTTTCAACCTCGATCCAAGATAACGGACATGATAACGGAACTCGTTTCTCCGAGAGAGCCGTGCACTATCGCTTCACCTAGTTGGCTTGAGGCGAAACCGGCGTTCCGCGGCCGAACAGTGCTTGAATACGCGAATAGGCGCTCTTCGGAAGCGATCGGATGATTTTACTGCGACGGTCGCGGAAAGCACTGCGTCGCTGACGAACTAAATCGCGTAGGATCGATCCCGCGATCTCACCCATCTTCCAAACGCCCTCTCGAAAGCTGCGGTTCATTGCCGGACTGGAGCGGTGCCTTGCATCGAGCGCCAGTGTGTCGGCGGCTAACGCCATCCCGTGATAGTAGAGAATGCCCGCGGCGATTGCTCCCTGCGTTAATTCGTCACCTACCGATTCAATCAACGTTCCCAATACGTGAAGCCCCACTTGCCCGACCGTGAGAGCCATGGTCGCGCCGAGTTCAAGACCTTTGGTCGCCATGCCGAGAATGCCGCTGTGTTGCAGGTTTAACGCCTCGTCTATATCGAAATCGCCTTCCGAGAGATGTTGGGAGGCGTTCTCCATCAGATCTCCGGAAGCTTGGAGCCCCATGCCGGCCTTCTTGATCATGAGGTTGAGCGCAATCGAGTCTTGACGGTTGAGATAGGTGTTGATGAAGAGACTGGCGCCGCACCGCTGAATCAGCAAACGCCAGGCATAGGTGGACGGGCGTTTTCCTAAGCGCGAGAGAACGTGAAATTGCAGCTCCAGAGCCGCCGCAAAGATCGTGAAAAGGTCGAAGTAGCGGTTCTGGCTGACCCCGATCGTCAGGCCGGTGGCAAGGGCGCGCTCGGCGATGTCTTTTTCGAGTTCCTGCAGGACCCACTCGGATCGCCCTTCGTAGTCCTCATGCGATCGCGTGCAAGTGTTGTCCGACCACGCCGGCGACTCCATGAGTGATTTCAGATAATCCGAGCGTTCCTGGCGCTGCAAATCGGCACCGTGGAGCGGCAATCGCTGCCAGCGTGAAAGACGCCGCCGCTCACGATTGTTGGGCCAAACCAGCGCCACGCGCCTGAGCCACAAGCCCCGGTACCATCGCAGGAAGATCAACGCGGCGAACAAGAGCACGAGCGGCCCGGCACTGAGCGCCGCTAGCAGAAACCAGTCCGGCCCGTGAAGCGGTGGACCGAAGCCAAGCCCCAGCCGAACCCGTTCGGCTAACGAGATTGCGTAGTGATACGTGACCAGCGCGCAACTGCAGGCCACGATCATTAGGCCGCCGGCACTCGCCCAGAGCAGCGCCCCGAAGACGAACTGCCCGCGCCTGCGCAAGTCTACCAGCGGCGAATCGGAACCAACGCTGCCATCCAGGGTCATAATCCATTGTCCGCTTTGACGGTGTGGCAGTTTCTGTTTTCGAAGACTTTTCTTGGAGCAGGGCCAAACCGCAGCACCGAACCGGAACTACTTCGCTTGGCATTCGTAACTTGCCACGCGATTCTGCCGAACGAACTCGGAAAGGGATGCGAACGGGTGCGGTCACGGCGTGTGACGATCTTCTTTCTGCTTGGGAGAGAGTAGTTTAGGCTGGAAATCGGCTGGGTGGCCCGCGGCGGGGTTTGTAGGCTGACGGGCGATATGGGCGAGGAGAAAAAGCGCGGGGGCGGGCCGAAGACGCCGGAGGGGAAGGCGAAATCGAGTGAGAATTCGGCCAAGCACGGAATGCGCGCGAAGCAATTCCGACTGGCCGCCGATGAGACGCAGGAGGAGTACGACCAGCACCGGGCGAACTGGTGGGCGCAGCTGGGGCCGGAGGGTTTTTTGGAAGAGCAGATGGTAAACCAGCTGATTTTGAATCACTGGCTGATGCTGCGGGGAAACCGGCGGTATTTGGAAGCGGAGATTGAGGGTGACCGGCACGAGATCGAGCTGATGCAGCGGTATAAAACGACGGCGGAACGGGCGTTTTACCGGTCTTGGGCGGTAGTGCGGCAGTTGAAGGTTGATTGTATGCGGTACCGGGCGACGATGGCGAAGCTGAAGCAGGCGGGCGATGACAAGGAGGACGTGCGCTTTGGGGCCGAGGGAGCGCAGGGCCGGGGAGAGAGCTTGCAGGGCAAGCGGGAGGCGAGGCGCATCGGGTGGGGATCTTCGCGGGTTAGAGCGGGTTAGTTGACAAACGATTCGGTGCAGCGCATTGGTGGCGGTTAGTTGGTCAGCGGCGATGACAAATCGCCGATTCCGTTGGTGAGATCGAGGTGTTCCCAGCCAAGTGGGGGAACGTGCTGCAGAAAGGCAGGACTGAACTGTTGAGGTAACAGGAAAGAGCCCAGGGCTACGGAGATGCGGCACAACTTTTATCAAGAGTGGGAGCGGAACGGTGATGTTGATTGCGAGCCTCGAGATGCCGCGGAAGCCTGGGGCGCATGGGAGAGTAAGGCAGGATGGAAGACGAATTGTCGAGGGTGTAAAAAGGATTGTGTAAACGCGGTTCTCGAGAAGAGGAAGATAGGAGAACCGGATGGCAATCAAGAAAGAACTGATCGACGAGCTGATCGCCAGTAGCGAAGGAAGCCTGATCGGACCGAACGGTCTGGTGAAGGAACTGACCAAGGCGCTGGTGGAGCGGATGCTGACCGGAGAACTGAATCATCACCTGGGCTACGAGAAGCATGACGTAGCCGGTTACCACAGCGGCAACTCGCGGAACGGCAAGAGCACGAAGACGTTGAAAGGCGAAGCCGGCGAGATGGAGATCGCGGTGCCGCGCGATCGTAATGGCAGTTTCGAGCCGCAGCTGATCGAGAAGCACCAGACGCGCTTTGCCGGTTTCGATGAGAAGATTCTATCGATGTACGCGCTCGGCATGACGACGCGGGATATCCAAGGCCATCTGCAGGAGCTGTACGGCGTGGACGTGAGCGCCGCGTTGATCTCAGAGGTAACCGACAGCGTTCTCGAAGAAGTGAAAGCGTGGCAGGAGCGGCCGCTGGAAGCGCTCTACCCGATTGTGTAGCTGGACGCGCTGATGGTGAAGATGCGGCAGGATGGCAAGGTGGAGAACCGAGCGGTGTACACCGCGATCGGGATCAATCTGGAGGGCCAGAAGTCGGTGCTGGGCTTGTGGGCCAGTGGGAACGAAGGCGCCAAGTACTGGATGGCGGTGCTGCAGAACCTGAAAAACCGTGGCATGAAGGATGCCTTCGTGATCTGCACCGATGGGCTGAAAGGTTTCCCGGAGGCCATCGAAGCGGTATTTCCGAGCACGCTGGTGCAGACCTGCATTGTGCATCTGATTCGCGCCAGTCTCCAGTTTGTGAACTGGAAAGAGCGTAAGAGTATGGCGGCGGATTTGAAATCGATATACCGGGCCGTCAGCGCCGAGCAGGCCCAAGCGGCGCTCGCCGATTTCCGGCGCAAATACCCGAAGCACCAGGTGGTAGCCGACGTATGGGAGCGCAGCTGGCAGCGGGTGATCCCGTTCTTCGACTTTCCCGAAGAGATCCGCAAGATCATCTATACGACCAATGCGGTGGAATCGTTGCATATGACGCTGCGCAAAGTGACCAAAAATCGCGGCTCCTTTCCCACCCAGGACGCCGCGATCAAACTGCTCTACCTGGCGCTGCAAAAAGTGTCCCGAAAGTGGCAGACGGTGCAAGGTTGGCGCGAGGCGCTGCGGCAGTTTGCGATCCGCTGGCCGGAACGAATGGAGCAGGCGCGGGCATGAACGGGTTCAGACGAGCCTGCGGCAGCAAGGAGCAGAAAGCATTTCACTTCCCCTTTCCCGTTTCCCCAAGGGGAAAGGCCGGGGCGGGCGGGTTCCCCCCACGCCGCAAATTACGCGGCTCCCCCACAAGAGGGCGCGGCCCCCTTGTGCATCCCCCGCTGGCTTTAAAAAATTCATCGAAACGCGTGACAGCGAACGGAAAACTGAAAGTCAAACTTTAACTGAGTCAAAATAACGAAACGCGTTTACACAAAACGCTTGACACTACCGAATTGTCTCGTATTGCGCATCCCGTGTTTTCACAAATCCCTGCGTTCCCCGGCGGCCAGCGGTCCACCGGTTTGCTCAAGCGCATTGTCCAGAAGTTCCCGCCACACTGGGTGGTGTAGCACGAGGCTAACTGCATGCTGCACGAAGGCCGATACGTAGCCATACCGGTTACCGTACCACCGAATAGCCCAAGATCGCAGCCGCTCCACCGCTCAACACTCCTTCGGTCCTGGCCTTCTTCGAAACCATTTCATGCGGGGGCCGGTCCCACAACCGGACCAACAAATATGGATTCTCCTAGGGCGGCGCAGACTGTCACGCTGCGGGTAAACGGCATGGACTACCGGCTAGAAATCGAAGCGCGTGTTTCGCTACTCGACGCACTGCGAGAGTATCTCCACCTAACCGGAACGAAAAAGGGCTGTAACCAGGGCGCGTGCGGCGCATGCACCGTTCTGGTCGATGGCGAACGGATCAACTCCTGTTTCGCCCTCGCTATTCAGTACGAGGGCTGCGACATTACTACTGTCGAGGGCTTGGCCGACCACTCCGGCCTTCATCCCTTGCAAGCAGCTTTCATCAAGCATGACGGGTTTCAGTGTGGCTACTGCACGCCGGGCCAGCTCTGTTCGGCGATCGGAATGTTCAGCGAGTTTCAAAACGGTTTGCCGAGCGCGGTCACAGGCGACGTCGCGGCCGAGCGTTTAGAATTTTCCGATGCCGAAATCAAAGAGCGTATGAGCGGCAATCTCTGCCGCTGCGGAGCGTACGTCGGAATCGTCGATGCCATTCATGAGACGTTCGACGGAGCCGCTCAATCAGAGTCCCAGTCGCAACTGGCCGAGGTAGGCAGCCGATGAAAAACTTTGCTTTTGTTCGCGCGGCTGATCCGCAATCCGCCGTGTCCCTGCTATCCGACGCCGGAGACGCAAAGTTTCTAGGGGGTGGCACGAATCTTGTCGATCTCATGCGCGAAAACATCGAGCAGCCGTCGGGCCTAGTCGACGTCACGCGCCTACCGCTCGCCGGTGTCGAAGAACGGCCCGATGGAGGCGTGCGGATCGGCGCCGCGATGCGCAATAGCCACCTCGCCGGCCATCGTTTGATTCGGGAGCGCTATCCGGTACTTTCCGAAGCCATTCTCAACGGCGCGTCCGCCCAATTGAGAAACATGGCAACCACCGCAGGCAACCTCATGCAGCGCACCCGCTGCTATTACTTCTACGACAGTGCAGCGCATTGCAACAAACGGAATCCGGGCAGCGGCTGCGATGCGATCGGCGGCTTCAATCGCATTCACGCGATCCTTGGCGCCTCTCCGCAATGTATTGCCACGCATCCCTCCGATATGTGCGTCGCCCTGGCCGCGCTCGATGCCATCGTGAACGTTCGTGGACCGCAGGGAGAGCGCAGCATTCCGATCGGCGACTTCCACCGGCTTCCCGGCGAGACACCTCAAATCGATACCAATCTGCAACCGGGCGAACTGATCACCAGCGTCGATCTTCCGGCGATGCCGTTCGCTCGCAAGTCTCTTTACCGCAAAGTACGTGATCGCGCGAGTTACGCCTTCGCCCTGGTCTCGGTCGCGGCCGCGCTCGAGGTGGAGAACGGCGTGGTCAAACAAGCCCGTTTAGCCCTCGGTGGAGTGGCGCACAAGCCGTGGCGCGCTTTTCGCGCTGAAGAAAACCTGATCGGGAAGACGGCCGAAGCTGCGACCTTTGAAAGGGCCGCCGAGCTTGAACTCGAACCGGCGCAGGGTCTCGAGCACAATGCTTTCAAGATCCCGCTTGCAAAGCGAACCATCGTAAGTATTCTGACGGAGTTGAGCTAAAACCATGAGCATCATGTCGAAAGTAACGGAAGCAATCGTCCATTTCATACCGGATCGCGACCGCGATGAGCTCAGCGATGCCCAACGGCTGATCGGCAAGCCGATCGATCGCGTGGACGGGAGGGACAAAGTAACAGGCCACGCGCCTTTTACCGCCGAGTTTGCGCTCGAAAATCTCGCTCATGGCGTTTTCGTGTACGCCACCATCCCTCGGGGCAAAATTAAGGATTTGGACGTTGCTGCAGCAGAGAAGGCGCCTGGCGTTGTTGCCGTTATCACGCCCAAGAACGCACCCTCGATGTTGGCGCCGCCCCTCTTCAATCCCTCCGGCGGAAGCGATGCGGGCGCCTTCAAGGTCAGGGTGCTCAACATCGATGAAATCTTCTGGAACGGGCAACCGATCGCAATTGTAGTTGCCGAGACATTGGAACGCGCCGAATACGCAGCGTCGCTCGTGAAGGTGACTTACAAGGAGGAATCCGCGTCGCTTAACTTTAAAGCAAACGAGGCCAAAGCCGAAACGCCCAAGCAGGTCATGGGAGAAGAAAATCCTGTGGACCGTGGGGACGCCGAAGATGCCTTCGCGAAATCTCCCGTCACGGTGGATCACGTTTACCGGACGCCGCGCTACAACCACAACGCGATTGAATTGCACGCCACGACTGCTGCCTGGGACGGAGACAAGCTCACCGTTTACGACGCCAGCCAATTCGTTCGTGGAACAGCGGATTCGCTCGGCAAGATGTTCTCAATGGACCCGGATAAGATTCGTGTCATCTCCGAGTTTGTCGGCGGAGGATTCGGCGGCAAAGGCTCAATGTGGGCGAACGTGCAGGGAGCGGTTCTGGCGGCGAAAGTCGTAGGACGTCCAGTGAAACTGGTGCTCTCGCGCGAAGGCGTTTTCCGCAGCATCGGCGGCCGCACCGCTTCCAAACAGCGTGTGGCGCTCGGCGCGGATCCATCGGGCAAATTGCTCTCGTTGATCCATACCGGCGTCACTGCCACGACGCCGATCAACGATTTTCCCGAGCAGTTTACTTTTCCGGCACGGCACCTGTACGCCACTGAAAACCTGTTCCTCAAACAGGACATGATACGGCTCGATACCACGCCGAACACGTTTATGCGCGCGCCAGGTGAGTCCATCGGCACCTTTGCTCTTGAATCGGCCATGGATGAACTCGCCTACGAGCTGGGCATGGATCCGATCGAGCTCCGCAAGCGAAACGAACCGGACCGCGATCCAGCCAAAGGCACCGAGTTCTCCAGCAGGCACATGAAAGAGGCTTACGCGCTGGGCGCAGAGAAGTTCGGTTGGAGCAGCGAACCGCGAAAGGTCCGTTCTCTAAGCGACGGCAAGTGGCTGATCGGACACGGTGTCGCGACCGCCTACTATCCGGCTTTTCGTTTCCCCGCCTCCGCCAAGATCCGGTTGAATGGCGATGGCACGGCCGTCGTCCAGACCTCCGCCCAAGAGATGGGCATGGGTACCGCCACCGTGCAGACCCAACACGCAGCCGAACGTTTGGGATTGCCAATGGCTAAGATCCGATTCGAATATGGCGACTCGAGTCTTCCCAACGCCCCGGTCGCTGGTGGCTCGAACCAGACCGTTACCATTGCGCTCGCTATTCAAGAGGCGTCCGAGAAGTTACAAAAAGAACTCCTCTCCCTTGCGAAGAAACACGACTCTTCGCCTCTGTCCGGGTCCCACTTCGATGATGTGCGGGCTACTAACAACGGCCTCTTTCGTCGCGACAAGCCGGAAGTAGGCGAGACATATGTTGCCATCCTCGAACGGGCTCAACAGGATTCGGTCGAGGTCGAGGCAACGACGGGCCAGCCATTCGAGCTCACGAAGTACGCCATGGGTTCCTTCGGCGCGCAGTTTTGCGAAATCCGAGTCAATGAGGAGACTGGCGAGGCGCGGGTGGCTCGATGGGTAGGGGCATTCGACACGGGCCGTATCTTAAATCCAAAGACTGCGCGTTCGCAGTTCCTGGGCGGAATTATCATGGGGATCGGGATGGCGCTGACCGAGGAAACGTTGTTCGATGAGCGAACGGGGCGAATCGCCAACGCCACTTTGGCCGAGTACCATGTCCCGGTGAACGCGGACGTGCCGAAGATCGAAGCGTACTTCCTGGACATTCCCGATCCTCATACCGCTTTAGGGGCGCACGGCATCGGCGAAATTGGAATAACAGGCGCAGCGGCCGCGATTGCTAACGCCATCTATCACGCCACCGGCAAACGAATTCGCGAATTGCCGATCACACTCGATAAGCTGCTGTGAGGTTTCTGCCCGGTCGCATCGCTACTCCCCGCAGCCTCATCGGGCCGCTAACACCGTGCTCTTACCGGAGATCCGCCCTTTCGATGAACTTTTCATGTTCAGGATTTCGTTGATGCGCTGATTGATGACCTCCGGCTTCAAGGAATCGGCATCACCCTCCCTCGGAGTTTGATAACGAATCATTCCAGCGCGATCAATTAAGACAAGCTGAGGCACGACTGGCCGCTCGGTGAAGCCCATGTACGCCATCATTTGCTCGATGGTGCTCCAGCCTACCGGAAACCCCACTTGATACTCTTTTGAAAAGTTCTCCACTCGCAGATCGGCATTCGGGTCGATTGCCACATCGAGCGCCTGAAAGCCCCGCTGCCCGTAGCGCTCTTGCATCCCTGTCATCACCTTCGATGCTGCTTGGCAATGTGGACAAGTGGTAAGGACAAATTCAAGAGCCACGACTTTGCCTCTATACTGGCTGAGCAATTTCTCGCCCTGACCTGGAACCCTGAACGCCAGTTCAGGCGAAGCGCGCATGTCTGTTTGTGCGTTCGCAGGACTCGCTTGAACCGCTGCAAGGAACATTGCAGCCGCGATTACTCTTCTCATTAGAATGGAACCTCTTTCGTTAGAATTTTCGGATTTGCAATGAACTCGGATAGCCCTTAACGCCGGGGCTGATCATTCCTCGGCCACTAGAAACACACTGCTCGCAATAGCCACCCGCTATCGGAAGGACGGTGGTAAAAAGCGCTACGGCCGCCACGATGAAACGAACAATGTTCGGGATAGGCTTGCTTGCCCGGCGAGAGAGAATCCGATCGAATCGCGTGCCTAGATCGGATCCATTCACCGCGCTCACGCCCGCAACACTCCCGAGTAGATGAAATCTACAGACTTTGACAAGTCCGGCGAGATAAATTTTAGCGTCCATTCCTCTGTCAGTCACTGTCTCGTCACAAGCCCGCTCGCTCTCCGCAAGGATTCGCTTTTCCACAAACCAAAGCAACGGATGGAACCAAAAGATACAAAGCAGGCAGTGAACAAAGGCGCTTGCCAGGTTGTCTCGCCGATGAGCGTGCGCCAATTCGTGCATCAAAACAGCTTCAAATTCTTCGGCGGTTAACTGTGCTGACAGACCCTGTGGCACGACGATGAACGGACGGAACACACCTGCCAGTGCAGGCCCAATCTGACCTTCGCTGCACCGCAACGCAACAGCCCCTCTAAAGCCCATCCTTCGCTTTGCCCTATGCAGTGCTGCGCCTTCGCCAATCTGCGCAACCGAGCCCCGGTGATAGCTCTGTCGCAAGCGGGTGAACCAAGAGCTGAACATCATGATCGAGCCAAATATCCAAATTGCCAAAAGAGCAAAAGATAAGAAAGTCTCGTCACCTGCGTGAATACCTATTGCAGAAATTCTGATAAGGTAAGCCGACAACGCCAGAAGCTTAGCTGCGACGGAAGAAATCCAGGCAGACGCGGGTAGGACATAGGCGATATGCGCGCCCGCCGCAGCCAGCAGCGCCGTCGGCACGGCGAATTTCAAGGTGCTGATGAGCCAAACTGAGTGACGCACAGACGCAGCCTGCCGCCGTAAGCAGTAGGTCAGAGATCCAACAAATAGGCAAAAGAAAGTCGATTCCAGAAGATGACGAAAGAGCGCATCAGTCATTCCGTTTCTCCTTCGCAGCTAATCTTTTCTCGAGCTCTCTGACATCTGCGAGCGTTAACTTTCCTGTATCCACGAGATGCGAGACCAGCGGCGTCGCTGACCCGCCAAACACCTTCAGCAAGTCGCCAATCAGACGCCGGTGAACCGTCTTCCGCGTCAAAAGGGCCTCAAATATATGCGCATTGCCGATCTTTTTCACCCGACGCACGGCGCCTTTTTCCTCCAGGCGATAAATCATGGTCTGCACTGTCGTGTAGGCCGGTTTTTCCCGTTCCGGAAGGCTATCTTGAACTTCCCGCACGGAGCACGGGCCAAGATCCCACAATTTCTCGAGCAATTGAAGCTCGAAACGGCTAATGCGCGCTTCTGACATCTGTCGTTTAATCTACTACAGAGTTAGGAGGAACGCAACAGGATTTTGATCGGAGAATTTCCCCAGTCTAAAATTCCTGCGATACGGCCGGAGACAGCTCTCTTCCAGAGGTTGTCTCCGTCACTTTCAAGCGCAGAGGGTATCCCTCGCTTATAACGCTGCCCTTCCACTCGACTCGCAATGTTAGATCATAAAGCCCCGGTGGAAGCTGAGTGATTTCGTCCATCTTTATCACGGTTTCACCACCTCCTCCACTACTCCCAATGCCTTCGGCTTCTTTGCGAAGAATGCTCTTCCCGGTCTCCGCATCTCGCAACAAGAAATACTGCTTCTCCGGAAGCCAGTCTCTGTCTCCCGGAACGAAAGCTGCACTGATCCGCGCCGTATACCCCTTCGTATCTTCATAGCTGCCGATGAAAGCGATTTCCCCGGTCGACAAGTTAAGGCACTCATGCGATGGCACGCTGACAATGCTCGCTACAGGACCGCCTCGCGGCCTCAAGCTTAGATAGAGCACGTCACTGACGGCAAGAAACGACTTTTCAACCGCAAACCGCAACACGCCCGATCTTGTTTGCCCGTAAACCCCTTTCATGTCGGCGATTACCTCGGGCTTGTCTAAACGGAGCAGTTTGATACAGCCTGCGCGCAATCTACTATCTGCGGAGGCATCATCGAAGACATTCTTGGCAGAAGTATTGATCTCGACCGCGGAGTTCGACAACCACTGATTCTTGCTAAGATCGAGCGCGCCGGGCACCTTGAGAGCCGGACTGAAACCGCCCACCTCAGCCAGTAGTTCAACCGCCGAAATGCGAAGCTGCGTCTCCGCTTTCCGGTCCACCATCGTTAGAATGAGGAACTTCACCCGGCTCTGGTCTACGCCTTTATCGAGAGTTGGCGCAATGAACTGAAATGGAGACCTGAGGTTCTTCACTGTGGAAGAAATACGCAATAAGAGCTCGGGATCGCCGAACGATTGAATGATCTCCAAAATTCGCTGCGCAACGGCGTCATACCCAAGGAACCAGCACCGCGCGGCTTCTTTTCTCGATTCGAGCAAAGCCAACATCGCGGGTACATCATGTACAGTCGCTCGATCCAGCAACGCGTGCATGGCTTGCGTATTCCCGAAGCTGGCCACGATCTTTTCTTTTACGTCCGGCAGAGAAGGCAGGGCAAGGTCGACCGCCCTGCCTGGCACCACACTCGGGAAACCCATCGCGTATCCTTCCGCGATGTAGCCGCCTGGATTGCTCTGCTGAGAGTATTCGTGGACATGCTTGTATTGATCGATCAGATACATACCGGAAGAGACCACAGCGAATGGCGATTTCGAGGCTTCTGGACTCAGAAAGTAGGGCTTGTGGGGCCGGCTATCCAGAAAGAGAATCACCCGTTGGCCATCGAGCACAGGAGAATAGAACTCGAGGAACTCCGATAGCTGGTCCAGCTTGGCTCCCGGCCGCAAGCCGCCGTAAATCGTCTCTCGGACGGTCGCCACGACATGAAAGCTACGGGAAAAGGGCAGGCCAGTACAGCTTAAATCCGCGACGACCACATCGGTGCTGAGAAACGTCAACGAGTCGAGATCGAGATGCGGCATGTCCATCGCGCGCGCCGAAGCCAGAGCGAAGATGCCCGCTACACACAATCTGGCCGCAAACCGCAAAGCGCTCAGCACTCTGCAAGCTTATCCAAATTTCTCGCGCTTTTCAGGGACGGCTGTTCGTCAGGTCTGCCCTGCAACATTGGCGTCCTTGCCTCATGCTTTACTAATTGAGACAACCCGATTGCACTGGAGGCATCCGGTCATGAGACTTTCTCTTCCCCTCGCAGCGGCCATGCTCGCCGGATGCGCCTGTTTGGTCGCCGCGCCGCCCTTCATCGGCTCGGTTGCGGGCGCCGGTTCGCTCAGCGATGGTGCAGCGCTTAGCGCTTCGGCCATGCCGACCGACATTCATCTCGCGTCCGGCGTCGAAGTCCATCTTTCTCCCGGCTCGCAAAGTGTCATCTATCGTGACCACGCGGTGCTCGACGGAGGCTCTCTGCGCGTCAACCACTTTCCCTCGTATTCGGTCAGCGCCGGTCCCTATCGAATCCAAGCCGATTCCCCCACGGCCGAAGCCGTTGTGCGCATGAGCGAAAAGACGATCGAAGTGGCTTCGCTTGGCGGCGCTCTCCGCGTTAGTGACGGAGGCGCGATGCTTACTCGCGTGGCCGCCGGCACTCGCCTGTCGTTCCAGCAAAGCGGCGCGAGCCCGGGACAGACCGGGGCCGCCCCTTTCTATCGCAAGACGCACTCGAACCATCATGTTCTCTATTGGGTGATCGGCGCCTCGGCCGCAGCCGCTCTTGCGATCGGACTCACAGCGGCTGCACAGGGTAAAAGCCTCTGAATCCTGCTCGGCTTCTGTGCGCCCTCCTGGTCTTTGGCAGTTTTAGTTCCGCTCAGACCTGGGGACCGCCGGTCGGCTCCGAACCGGATTACTCGCTTCTTTATACCGGCCGCCTCTTCGGCTATTTCCGCTACCCGGACATTCAAAGTAGCTCCGCGCGCGGCTGCCCTGATCTTACTCGCGTCCCTCTCTCCGCGCAGGTCAAGCTATTCGAAGACACACTTGCCCGCATGCGCACGGGCCGCAGCGAACTTATCGCGATGGGCGATAACTTTGCCCCCGATCTTCTGGCCCGCGCTGTGCGAGACGATACGCCCGGCAGTCCGCATTTCCATAGTCTCGTGAGCAAAGACATCATTCCCTCCAACTCTTCTGGAGTCAATCGTGAGGTTGCATCCGATAACGTCGCCTGCTTTCTTCGACTCATGAACTTCAACGCCGTGCTTCCCGGCGAACAGGACTTCTATTACGGTCCCGAACGCCTGCGCGAGTTGGCACGGTTTCTTGCTTCTCCCCAAAGCGGCCGTTATCAACCCGTTCAGATGCTCGCCGCGAATCTGATCATCCACTCCTCGGTTCGTAATCATGCGGCGCGCTTGCCGAGCAGCGAACTTCCACCCGCGATCGAGCAAGCGCTCAACAGCGATGCCCCGGTCCGCTTTTCTCTGCCCTCCGGCGTTATGCCTTGGTTGCCGGCTATCGCTCTCTCCGGTAAAGCGGAACGCTTGCAAGTGTTCGACTGCGATGCTAGCCCCATCAATCCAAGAAGCTTCAAGCTGCCAATTGAGGAAGAGAACCGCTGCACCGAGTTATTCAGTGTGCCGCACGATCCTACGCGCTTCCGCTTTGAACCGCCCCGCCGCCCTTCGCAGAATTTCATTCCGGCTCTTTATTCGCTCGATCCCGGCAGCAATCACGCGCTCTGCGCCACTTACCTCGAATCCGGAGTCTCAAAGACTCACTGTCAACTGTTCAGCGTCGAGTACCCGTTCTTCCAATACCACCCGTCTGCCGCCGGTCAAACGCCCGCCCCGTATTACATTCCTGCGAATCCCAAAGGCGCTGTCGTGTTCGGCGTCTTGGATCCGAGCCTTGTGAGCTACATCGGGCAACTGAACGATGTCTGGATCAATCGCAACAAACAGTTCGATACCGACGCCGCCATTCTCGATCCGCTCGAAGCCATGCGCCAGGTCCTCGCTCTCTGCGCCTCCGACAGCAACTGCAAAGATCGCCGCAAGATTCTTTTGGCGCAGATGCCGTACTACCGTGCGGCCGAGCTTGCCGCCAAGCTGAAGGTCTTCGACATGGTCGTCGCGCAACCCGACGCCGAACACGCTACCGGCGCAGAGAACGTCAGCCAGTCCGGTCCGCGCGCTCTTCCTTTCCTCGTCAGTCCCGGGGTTGCTTTCCAGGGTAGCCGCGCGAACGCCCTCAGCACCAACCTGCGCCAAGCCGACTTCTATCAAAGCAACGCGGCCCGCTACCTGGCCAATCAAGTGGAAGACATGACCGTGAAACCGCTTGCCAACCGTCCGTGTCTTTCATGCGCTCTCAACACGCAGGTAGCGAAAGCCATCGCGCAGCCCGGCTATCCCGCCCGCGCCGAAGCCTACGAAACTCTTGCTCTCGATTCGATGCAGCGCTTCTGCGGCGCGGACATCGCTCTGCTCCAGCATCGGGACATGTTTTCGTCGTTCGACAAAGCCATCGCTCTGTGGCCCGATGATTTTCACCCTTCGCCGCAACAACTGCTTGACGAAGCTCTCTGGAAAGGAGACTTCGCCTTCTGCGTGCCTGTCAAAGGCTCCACTCTCAAAACTGTCTTGGCCGAATCGGCTTCCTTCGACAAGCAGGATCAGGACAATCTATCGATCGAAATCGAGAAGGGACGGGGCCTGAGCACGCTCGGCATTCAGAACGATCCAAACTCAGGCGAGCCTCTTATCCGCGGTCAGGCCATCGAAGACAACAAGCTTTACGGCGTTGCCATGACCGACTATCTCGCCTTCGGCAACACCGGTTATCCCGCGCTATCGAGCGAGGCCATCCAGCCGGTCGTGCGAGTCGTTTCGCTGCGAAGCTTGAACCGGCTCACCGGACTTGCGTGTCTTCATCTGCCCGAAGACTACACGGATAGCTCCTGCCAGGCCGATCCGATTCCCGCTTCGGATTACTTTGCCGCCATCGCGCAGCATCCTTTCGATACAAGCCGCGGCCTGACCGCCTGGATTGACTTCCGGCGCTGGATCACTCATCCGATCCAAACGCAGCCGAACGTCACTACGTTCGTTGCAAGGAAGACAGCGATACCGGAGAACGTCGTGGAGCGGCGCGGCTTGTGGTGGCTTACGCTGCAGAATGTTTCGCTCGGCTACAACTTGAACTTCATCCGCGGCTCCGATCGCACCGTGCCCGGAAATTTCGTCGGCAACAATAGCTTCTCTCAACTCTCCACGCCCGAATCGTCGAACATCGACCTCTGGGCGCGTGTCCGCGGCGGCTACTCGTTTCCGCGTTTCGTGGATTTTTACTCCTCCGGCGAGCTCCGATATTCGCGGCTCGCAGTCCGCAACTCGGTTGCAAACGGCAACTTCGGCGATTACCAAACCACGTTGAATAATAATTTGATCCGGGGCGAAGTGGGTTTCAACAGCAAGCCGCTCACCAGTCGCGTTCCCCTCCGAATTCTTCTCTCGGAAGACTTGCTCACTCAACCCACGGTTCCCTTTCAGCAGTTCGTTGCGCCAGTCGCCTGTAACGGGCTGCCTTGCCCGAACGGCAGCAGGAGCCTGGCGACTTTCGACCTTGCAAAAAATTACCTGGTTCTCACTCGTTTCGGCGCGCGTCTGCAGAACGAGCAAAGCTGGTTTGAAGCCGGCCGCGAATACGGGACTAACATTAATACGCCGTCCGGCTTCTCCATCCTGGACGCTCAAAGCCCGCAGCCTTTTCCCTGTGCGCTTTCCGCCGTATCGTTCTTAGGGCAATGCGTCGCGCTCGATCCTTATTTCACAACCGCGAGTAAGATCGTGCCGCACTTGCGTAACCAGCGGCTCGCCGGCTGGTTCGCAAACTTTCACACAGTGGTCCCTCTATGGAAGAGCAAAGTACAACTAGTCGCCGATAGTTACGGCGAACTATTCGATCGTCAACACGACGACACAACCTACAACACCCGCTTCTATGAAGACCTGACGTTTGCCCTGCAAGTTCCTGTCTGGGGCAATCTGTCGTTTGCTCCTCAAGTGGAAACGTTCTTCTTCCAAAACAAAATCGTGCCAAACGAACCCGCCGCGCTCAATCACTACGTCTTCGTTGAAACCTCGGTCAAGCTCGAGTACGGTTTCGACTGGCACCGCGGCATCGGCATCCTGCGAGCCCTGCGTTTTCCGAACGGAGTCTCCAGCACCAGCAGCGCCACTGTGCCGAGGCCGTGAAGCCGGCTCGTGACTTTGGTATAGCTGATTCTGGTAAAGTAGTTTCTGCAATTCAGGTTGCACCCCGTCCGCGGAAAGGGATGATCCCGCCTGAATCGATCTAAGCTTCGAGGATTAACTTCTCTTCTGCCCGTCATAGCGGACGCCGGGCCCTAACAGGAGGAGTATATGTCCCGATCGCTACCAGCGAAACCAAGCCTTCAATATCTCAGGAAGCAGGCTAAAGAACTGCTTCGCAGCATGCAACAGGGGAAACTGGCGGATGCGCAACACGCGCTTGCCACAGACTATGGATTCGCCACTTGGGCGATGCTGAAGTCGCACGTTGAGGCGCAGGATCTAAGTCCCGCCGAGGCCTTTGAGGCCGCAGTGTGCGGAAACAATGCGGAGCGGGTCCGCGAGCTCCTGGAGAAGTATCCAGAGCTGCGGCAAAGCATCGACAGTCCACTGCACGGCCATGAGTTCGGCGAACATGCTTTGTTCGCTGCAGTTCAACGCACTGATCGGGCAACGATTGACGTTCTGCTAAGCGCCGGCGCAGACATCCGAAAACGCACGGAATGGTGGGCGGGCGGATTCGGTGTTCTCGACGATTGCGATCCGGGCTTAGCCGACTTTCTGATCGAGCGCGGCGCGATACTGGATGCGCACTCCGCCGCGCGGCTCGGAAGAATGCCGGAACTCCGAGCTTTTATGGCCGCCGATCCGAAGGTGGTTGATGCAAGAGGCGGGGACGGACGAACTCCGTTGCACTTCGCCTCGACAGTCGAGGTGGCGCAGTTCCTTTCAGACAGCGGCGCCGATATCGACGCCCGCGATGTCGATCATGAGTCGACAGCGTCGCAATACATGCTGCGAGTAGAACAAAAGAGGCACTATCCGAAGGATCGCCAGGATGTCGCTCGCTATCTGGTGTCGCGCGGATGCTATACCGATATTCTGATGGCTGCAGCGCTTGGCGACTTGGACCTGGTCCGCAGGCACTTTGAAAGCGAACCTGCCTTGATCGGGATGAACGTATCGGAAGAATGGTTTCCAAAGCGCGACCCACGCTCAGGAGGCACGATCTATACGTGGACTTTGGGAGCAGGGAGCACTCCACATTCAGTGGCCCGCGACTTCGGTCATGAACACATCTTTCAGTGGCTTCTGAAACGCACTCCGCCAGAACTGAAGCTCGCGCTTGCCTGCGAACTGGGCGACGAAACGGCCTTTCGCAAGTTTCTGTCGGAAAAGCCGCTGCTGATCGCGATGCTCTCCCAAACCGAACAGCAGAAGCTGCCGAACGCTGCGCGGACTAACAACACAAACGCCGTTCGCCTGATGCTGGAGGCGGGTTGGCCGGTTGATGCCCCAGGAGAGATGGGAGCAACTGCGCTGCACTGGGCCGGCTTCAATGGCAACGCCGCCATGACGCGCGAAATACTTCGATTCCATCCTGACCTGGAGCTGAAATCGCGCGAGTACCCGGGCAATGCGCTTGCCTGGTCCATATTCGGGTCCGGAAACAGCTGGCATAGCGATACCGGAGATTACGTCGGAACAATTCGTCTGATGTTGGAAGCAGGAGCAGTGGTCCCGGCCAACGCCGAAGATCTCGAACCGAGCGAGGCCGTGCTGGAGTTGCTGCCATAAGTATGAGAAGTTTCTTTTTTCGCTTCGGTGCGCTCGCACTCGCTTTCGCCGGGGTCGGTCTCGCTGCCTCTTCACGGGCCAGGCTCGACATCAATCGTCTGTATAGCCTGCCATGGGTGATTGGCACTGCTCCCCACGACTTTGCGTGGTCGGCCGATAGCCGATCTTTAGCATTCTTGTGGAACAACGAGGGATCGCCTTTTCGTGACGTGTGGATTGTTGGTTCAGATGCTCTGAAGCCAGTACGCGTGACCGAGATGCCGCGCCCATTGCTGCCCGCTGGCCCAGCGAACAGCCTTCCGGCACTCCAGCGCGCCGCAGATGCGGAGATAGATCTCGGCGTTTCTCACGTGCTGTGGAGTCCCGACAAACTGCGACTGCTTTTTGTATTCAAGGGCCGGCTCTACGCCGTGCGTCCGGGCGAAAAGCCAACGCCGTTGATTGACCGAACCGACGTGAGCGCGGTCAAGGCGGCGTCGAAAGGTAACAAGATCGCGTTTCGGGCCGGTGCGGATTTCTTTGTTGCCACAATCGATGGCGCCGACGCACGGGCGAGCAACATTAGAAAGATCGGCAACGGGCCATTTGAGGTGGAGGATTTTTATTGGTCCGATGACGGGAACAGTTTGGCATTGATAGAAGCCGATGACAGCCAAATGCCTCGCCGGGGCATTCCCGACTATCTGGGCGACGAAACTACTCTTCGCATGGTGAAACGCCCGTTCCCCGGCGAACCCTCTGCGCGCCGCCGCCTCGGTTTCTTATCGATGAATAGCCAAGCTGCAATCCGCTGGGCCGATCTAGGCGGAAATCCAATGGACCTGATCTTCAACGTGGCTTGGTCGCCCGACAGCAAAACAGTATTGGTCGACAAAAGTGACTTGTACATCAAAGATCGCCGACTGCTGTTGGTGGATCCCGCGACTGGCCGCTCATCGCTGCTGCTGCGCGAAGCCGATCCGCATAACGTAACGGCGGAATGGTGGGCCGATTGGGCGCCGGACGGACGCGGCGTGTACTTCACCTCCGATCGCGACAATTTCTACCACATCTACTACGTTCCGCGAAGTGGCGGCAAACCGAGAGCCGTCACGCACGGGGATTGGGCAGTGTTCTCCGCCTCGATTTCACGGCAAGCCAACGCTTTGTTCTTTACGTCGAATCAGGGAAGACCCGAAGAGCGCCAAGTGCATAGACTTTCGCTAGCGGTAGCGGAAGACGAATTCATTCAAGTAACGAAGGAGGCCGGCACGCACGAGGCAACTGTCTCGCCCGACGGCGCAGTGGCGGCCGATTACTTCTCGAACGATCTCACTCCGCCCGACCTTTACTTCCACTTCCTGGCTCGCAAGCAGGCCTCCCGCCAGATTACGCATTCGCCGCTGCCCGAATTCAACACTTACCGTTGGGCTGCGGCACAATACGTGGCATTCCCCAGCACCGCAGATGGCGTAATTCTTCATGCTCGTCTCACAATGCCGCCGGATTTCGATCCCACCAAGAAGTACCCAGCGATCCTCGGATCTGTGTACAGCAATACCGTGCGCAACCAGTGGGGCGGCCGCGTTGCTCACCCAACTTGGGGACTCGATCAGTATCTGGCGCAGCAAGGGTATGTACTGTTGAACGTCGACATCAGAGGAAGTTTGGGCTACGGCAAAGCCTTCCGGCAGCGTTTAGGGCTCGATTACGGCGGCATCGATGTCGAAGATCTTTATAGCGGCGTGAAGTTTCTCGAAGCCCAGCACTATGTGGATATGCAGCGGGTGGGAATCTGGGGCAGCAGCTATGGCGGGCTACTGACCACGATGTCGCTCTTCACCAAGCCGGGCGTCTACAAAGCGGGTGTAGCCGGAGCGCCCGCCACGAGCTTGTTTCACGCCCTCACTGGCGAGATGCAAACTATGATGGCGCCCCAGAACCATGGGGAGCAGTACGCGAAGGCATCGGCGTTCCTCAAGTCCGGTGGGCTAGAAGATCACCTGATGATCATTCACGGTATGCAGGATGAGATCGTGCTGTTCAAAGATTCGGTGACGCTTGAACAGCGCCTGATACTGCAGGGGAAAAATGCGCAATTAGTGCCGTTGCCCAACGCCCCGCATAGCTGGGATACCGGGCCGATGGCGCAAACCCGTTATGCCTACGGGAAGTTGATTTCGTTTTTCAGGCAGTATCTGGGTGAAGGGCCGTCCCAGTAGTGCTTGCGTGGCTTGCAAAGTTACCATGGTTTCCGGGTTCCTGAATGGCGTGGCTCTGTATCGATAGCGGAACATCTCTGATCAAAACGGTGCTGATCGACAGCGATGGCCGGGAGCTTGCGATCGCGCGGCAAAGTGTTCCCGTTGCGCGGCCGCACCCGAACTATGCCGAGCAGGACATGGCGACCGTATGGCAAACCGTCACGCGAGCCGCCCGCGAGATTACACGGCAATTTCCCGGCGAAGTAGAAGGCATTGTAACCACGGCGCAAGGCGATGGCTGCTGGCTGATCGACGATGCCGGCGCTCCGGTGGGCCCCGCCATTCTCTGGAACGATGGCCGTGCACTTGAACTCATCGAGAGTTGGCATCGCGCCGGTCTAATTGACGCTGCCTTCCGGCACAGCGGCTCGGTCTCGTATCCTGGACTGGCGAACGCTCTTCTGCAATGGCTGCAGGAGCACGATTCGGATCGCTTGGCGTGCGCCCGGTGGCTACTGAGTTGCAACGGCTGGCTGTATTTTCAGTTCACAGGAGAGATTGCGGCGGATCTTTCGGACGCCTCCAATCCGTTCTGTGACGTGGTCGAGCGAAAGTACTCGCCCGAGCTGATCCGGCTCTACGGAGCTGAATCGCACCTTCACTTGCTTCCCGAAATCTCTTCGCGGCAAGCGCCCGTAGCAGCCCTTCGCCCGACCGCCGCCGAAACGCTCGGCGTACGCTCCGGCATTCCGGTTGTGATGGCACCGTACGATATTGTCTCAACGGCGATCGGCTGCGGTTGCGCAAAGCCCGGAGATGCTTGCATCATTCTGGGCACAACGATTTGCCCAGAAGTCATTACAACCGATCCAGGCCGCAATGGCATTCCCTCGGGAACCACAATCGCCTTGAACGACCCGTCTTTGTATCTGCGCGCAATGCCCACGCTCACCGGTTGCGAAGCGCTGGATTGGGCAGCGAGTCTGTTGGGTACCGACGACCTGGAGCACTTGTCACACTTGGCCGCCGCGAGTGTTCCGGGCAGCCGTGGCGTGGTCTGCTTACCCTATCTGTCGCCTGCGGGCGAACGATCTCCTTTCCTAGCGCCATCCGCTCGTGGCAGCTTGCATGGCATGTCGATTACTCATACCCGGGAAGACATCGCACGTGCGCTCTTCGAAGGTCTCTCCTTCACGATTCGCGACTGCTTTGCTGCTGCCTCGGCGTCGCCGCCTACTCGAATCAGCGTCTGTGGCGGCGGCTCCCGAAGCGAATTTTGGCGTCAACTCATTGCCAACGTCTGCGAGTGCGAAGTGTTGCGCCCCGAGGGCAGCGAGGCCGGCGCACGAGGTGCATTCGTTTCCGCTCTGCTCGCGACGGGCAGAGTTGCGTCGCTTGAGGATGCGATTCAGCAGTATGACGCCGGTGGACGGCTTTATTGTCCTGAGCCTGACGAGTCCTGCGTCTACCGGAATCTGTTCGACAAATTTCTAGAGCTTCGAAACAACGTGGCTCCTACCTGGTCGATCTCGTCACGATGAACATCACAGGCGCAGTGTGGATCGGTATCGATGTAGGAACACAAAGTGTACGCGCTGTTGTGGCCGATGATGGCGGTTCGGTGCTTGCCACAGCCGCGAAGCCTCTCACATCCAGTCAGCGCGCCGGCCGCGAACACACGCAAGACCCCGAGGAATGGTGGCGTGCCGTGTGCGCCTGTTGCAAGGAGATCATGGCTAGCGTTCCCGCCGGCCTTGTTCGAGGTATCGCTGTAGATGCTACCTCAGGCACGATTCTCTTGACCGATGAGCATGGCCGCCCGGCCACCGAAGCGCTCATGTACGACGACGGGCGCGCACAAAGCGAAGCGCAAGCCGTAACGGAAGCTGGCGAAGATTTGTGGGCCGAGTTCGGCTATCGCATGCAGCCCTCCTGGGCATTGCCAAAGCTGCTGTGGCTGTGGCGCAATCGCGTCCAAGATTCGGCCGGTCTGCTGTTGACCCATCAGAGCGACTTCATTCAGAACCGTCTCGCCGGCTACCCCATCCCGACCGACTCGAGCAACAGCCTGAAGTCCGGTTACGATTTGCTGCGCGGGCAATGGCCGCATGCCATTTTCGACAAGCTTGGTCTGCCGGAGTCGCTCTTTCCCGCCGTCGTTCCACCCGGCTCGCAACTGGGACAGGTCTCGCGCGAGGCCGCGATGCAAACCGGATTGCCGCAAGGCCTTCCAATCCTGGGCGGCATGACGGACGGATGCGCAGCGCAAATCGCGGCGGGCAGCGTGCAAACCGGCACATGGAACTCGGTCCTGGGAACTACGCTGGTCATCAAGGGAGTGACCGAGGAGCGGCTTCGCGATCCGCTCGGTGTTGTTTACTCGCATCGCGCGCCGGATGGCAAGTGGCTGCCCGGCGGCGCATCGAGCACTGGCGCGGGCAGCATCGCCAAACAGTTCCGAAGTGAAGATCTCGACCGGCTCGGCGCGCTTGCTTCGGCGCGCGGACCTTCTTCCGCAGTCCTCTATCCTCTGCATGCAACCGGCGAGCGATTTCCGTTTGCCGCTCCCCGAGCCGAGGGTTTTGAGCTGGAGAAGCCGCGAGACGAAGTTGAACGGTATCGCGCTATCCTGCAGGGCGTGGCGTTTATCGAGAGGCTTTCCTTCGACTATCTGAAGCTCCTAGGCGCGCCGCTCTCGGGTGTCGTTTCCATCTCTGGCGGGGCGGTTCGCAGCGCGCTGTGGAACCAGATTCGCGCCGATGTGCTGGGACGAACGCTCACGGTGCCCGCCGTCACCGAAGCAGCCTTTGGCATGGCCGTTTTAGCGTCCTCTCACGGCTCGTCGCTGACCGAAACGGCCGCCCGCATGATCTCTCCGGGAACGAACATCGATCCCTCAACGCCCTTCGCGGAGACCTACGGAGAGATCTATCGCAGACTGCTCGGCGCGCTCGAACAGCGAGGATGGCTGCCTTCGGCACTAGCCGCTTACTCGATCGGGCAAATCGATTCATGAGCCGTATCGTTCTCGTACGTCATGGCGAAACAGTCTGGCACACCGGGAACCGCTATGCCGGATCGAGCGATATCGAACTCAGCGATCGCGGCTGCCGTCAAGCCCAAGCGCTTGCTTCGTGGGCAGCCAAAGCCGATTTAGATCGCATCTACGTCTCGGATCTAAGAAGAGCAAGAGAAACCGCGCGAGCCGTTGAAGCAGTTCTTCACATAAAGGCGATCGTCGATCCACGTCTTCGTGAATTGCATTTTGGAGACGGCGAAGGCCTGACCTCCGGTGAAATGGCTGAACGTTTTCCCGATCGATACGCCGCGTTCCGCAACGATCCTGTCAAACATCATCTGCCCGGCGGCGAAGATCCTCTGGCAGCAATTGCTCGCGGGCGGGCAGCGCTCGCCGATATCGCCTCGCAAACAGATTCGCGCGCGCGAGTGCTGATCATCGCCCACAACACGCTCATCCGCCTCCTCTTATGTGATCTGCTGGGGATTGCACCCGCGCGCTATCGGCAAGTCTTCCCGGAATTGAGAAATGTCAGCATCACCGAAATTGCGCTCACTGGAAACAACGTGGCGCTCCTGCACTTCAACGCTCCTGTATGAATAAACTTCTTCTCATTGGCGACCACTTCATTTCGCCCTCGCTCATGCGCGCGAGTTTACCGGCGCCGGTAAAGCAAAACGTCGAGATCTCGGAAGCCTCCACGCCTTTTCCTCTCGAGCCGTTTCGTGACATCGCCGAAGTGAAGGAGGCGTCGGGCTCCGAGGAGCAGATGATCGAGGTTCTGCGGGGCGTCTCGCTATGTATTGCGCACCACGCGCCACTCACGCAGAGAATCTTGGAGGCAACCTCTGGCCTCCGTCTGTTTGTGGTCTGCCGTGGAGGCCCGGTCAACGTGAACTTGCAAGCGGCTACTGCTGCGGGCGTCAGCGTCGGTTTCACTCCTGGGCGTAACGCAACGGCCACAGCGGAGTTCTCGGTTGCGATGGCGCTCGCCGCTCTTCGCCGCATTCCTGCCACAGACTTTGGCATTCGCAATGGCCAGTGGCCGGGAAATTACACCTTCGACACGGCAGGTTTTGAGCTCGAAGGTTCGACTTGCGGCATCATCGGCTACGGCCAAATCGGCAAGCGAGTGGCACGCATATTACTGGGCTTCGGCGCATCGGTGCTCATCTACGACCCTTATGCAGAGCTCGCGCCCGGCGACCTGGTTGAGAAAGTCGAGCTCAAGGAACTGCTTGAACGATCATGCCTGGTTTCGCTTCACGCTCGCGAAACTCCAGACACCGCCGGTCTGATTGGCGAGAACGAAATTCGGCTGATGCCGAAAGGCGCCGTGCTGGTAAACTGCGCCCGCGGCGCACTGCTGGACTATCGGGCCTTAGAGCAAGCCCTACGCTCCGGCCATCTCTTCGCGGCCGCCGCCGATGTCTTCCCGGAAGAGCCGGTTCCTCCCCAATCGTCTCTGCTCACTCTGCCGAATTTCGTCATGACGCCACACATCGCCGGGGGCACACGCCAAGCCGCCGAGAAAGCCTGTCGTATCGCCGGCCAAGAGGTCGAACGCTTTCTAAACGGTGAACCGCTCCACTATTGCGCCAATCCGCGCTAAGAACCCCACAAATCTTCTAATCATGCTTCAGCGCCCTGACTGGATTTACCAACGAAGCTCGCCTCGCCGGAAGCCAAGCTGCGAATGCAGCCGCCGTGCCCAGCACTCCCAACGAATACGCCATTAGCCAAGGACTGTACGGGTCGACGCCGAACAGTAAACCCGCAACCATCCGGCCTACCAGCAAACTGAGCAACACTCCCGCGCAGCTTCCAGTTGCTACAACCGCGACAATCTGCCGCATTACCATCCATTGAATCTGTTTCGGCTGCGCACCTAACGCCATGCGTACTCCGATCTCGGCTGTCCGCGCGCTTACCTGATAACTTAAGATCCCGAACAACCCGGTGGCTGCCATTGCCAACGCAATCGCGCCGAATGCGTTCGAAAGATAAGCAAGCAGTGTCTCCTCTAGCAAGGCGCCGTCTTTCTCCTCCTCAAGTCTTCTTACGCGATATACATACTCGCGGCCCTTCGAATCCACAATTTTTCGGAGCGCATTTACATCGAAGCTGTTGCCAGCGGTTTTGATCAAAAGAACTGGATAGCCCTGCGCGTCGGGATGCTGCCAGATGTTTGCGTACACCATCGCGGGCGCACCCTGTTCCGGATGTGCAAGATCTAGCTCCGCGTCTGAAACGATGCCCGCAATCCGGAGGTTCTGATACCGGCTATCGGTTCCGGCCCGCAAACGATGTCCAATCAACTCTTCCGGATCTTTAGTGAACTCCGCGGCAAGCGATTTACTAATCAACACGGAGGGTTGTCCGCCGTCCCGCTCTTCGAAACCTGTTCCCGCAATGACGCGAATGCCCAATGTGGAGAAGAACGCGGGGGAAGTGCTGATTGTCATCCCTTCGACATCTTGTCGCGTCCTGCGGCCGCCCTCTATCGAAATCGATTCCGTTTCAGGCAGCGTGAAAAACGGCACGAAATCTGTCAAACTGGCCGCTTTTACTCCAGGAATCTGCCCGATCTCATCGAGCATCTCCCGGTAGTATGGTCCTCGAACGAAATACGAATTCGTTCCGGGCCGGTTCGAGAGCATGATGTCCCAGACATTCCGTGTACTTATGTTAGCGGGTTTTCCAGCTGGACTTATTTTGCCGGGCAGCCGGCAGCGTGCCGAGCTGCCCATCGTTCACAGTGGAAATGCGCACCAGTTCCCCTGGGCTCTCAACCGGTAACGAGCGAAACAGCACAGCGTTCAGCAAATTGCACACCGCCAGAGTGGACCCGAATCCGATCGCGACAATGGCTATGGCTACCAGGCTGAAGCCGCGGCTCCCCAAGAGCGAACGCGTGGCGTACCGCACATTGCGTGCTAAGGTGTCGAGCGCGGCCCAGCGATCCGTCTCGCGGCACTCCTCACGAGCGCTCACCAGGCTGCCAAATTGTATTAGCGCCGCGCGCTTGGCGTCTGCCTCGCTCAGGCCGCTCTCCATGTGCTTCTTTGTTTGAAGCGCGACATGCAAGGCCAGCTCTTCCGCAAGCTCCGCTTCCGCACTCCTGCGCTGAAAGACCGACCTTAGCCTGCGCACCACGGCTTGCACCGGCATCTCACGCCAACTCCAAGATGCGGCCGATTGCCGCCGTCATTTGCTCCCACTGGCCGGCCTCGACCTCCAATTGCTTCCTTCCAGCCGCCGTAAGCCGGTAGAAGCGCGCCCGCCGTCCCAACTCCGACGTGCTCCACTCCGCCTTAATCCATCCCCGCTTTTCCAGCCGGTGCAGCGCAGGATAAAGCGATCCCTGATTCACCTGCAAAACATCCCGCGAGATCTGTTGTATCCGCTCTGAGATCGCCCAGCCGTGCATCGTTCCGGTCTTTAACGTTCTCAGAATGAGAAGGTCCAAAGTGCCTTGCAGCAGATCCATCTTTACGCTTCCTCCAGCATTGTCGAATGTCAACATTATCTATGCTAGTGTCGAATGTCAACATAGAACTTTTCTCGGGAATAGTTCGGGTTGAAGTCGAGCTGCCGGGATGTAAGCCGGGTTCTATTAAGCCGCTGGCCTACTTGAGCGGAGCGCTCACAAGCTTGTAGCCCGCCGGTATCTGAAAAACCATCGCGTCGACGGGTGACGTTGAAAAGTGCTCCGTTTCCGTCTGGCTCTCCAGCAGCACTCCTGCCGCAGCGTCGTCACCAGATGGACTTGCCGGCGCAGTACCGGCCGAGTTCGTCCCCGCTGCATCCTGCGACGACGAGGATGGCTTGTGCCGCCTGAAAGCTCCGAGTCCCGCCCCGCCAAGCGCGCGTCCAAAGCTCCCCAGCTTTGCCACCTGATCGCCCGCTACCTGCGTTGCCGTGTCGGAGGCAACCTCCCTCGGTATCGATCCAGCGCTCGAAGTATCGGTCTCAGTATGGGCAACCGGGGCCACTGAGGGGGCGGGAAGCGGCTGCCCGTCCGCGGAAATACCGACCCGTGTCACCTGCAGCACCGGCAGTCCGCTCATCTTCCCGGACTCCTTCTTCAGATCGGCCAACACCTGTGCACCTCCCGGTTGCGCCGCCAGCAATCCCGATTCTGGACCCGCACTCAAATCGGTCTTCATCTCTTCCATCAGGCGCTGGCTGAAGCTCCGTATCTCCGCCAGGCCGGGAACATCGTTCACCAGCCACAACTCGCTCGTCGCGGCCATACCACCCTTTGCATTCGACCCGTCGCCGGCGTGCACCACCATCGTTACCGTCAACAGCGCTTCCTTTGCGTCGCGGCCATCCACCGTCCGGCTCTTTCCGTTGGAACTCACATGCGCCTCGAAAGTCATCTGCCCGTTGTTTGCTCCGGCCGAACTCTGTTTGCTGCTGCTGGACTTCTCGGCCGCCTTCGCCATCGCCTGCCGCATCTGCTCGAACGTCATCACTGAGTACGCTTGCTTATCGTGATTGATGCTCGTCACAGTGTGCTGATCCAGGTCGATAATCACTGTCGTGTGCTGATCCGACCTCACCATGCGATTGCCCTGCAGCGCAATTTTGGACGTCGTCGCCGCTCCGGCTTGTTTCGCCTGCGAGCTGAAAATGCCCGCCATCTTCAGCATCCCTTGCAGCGAGCCGCCGGTGATCTTTGTCGTCTCCTGGTAGCTCACATCCGCGTACGTGAATGACGGAAGCAGCAATCCGCTCACCGCTAACCTAATCCACTTGCTTTTCATCTTGTTGCCTCCACGTAGGCGAACCCCGCCTGTTTGGCAGCCAGCGCGCCGATCACTGGAAGCCGCGGCGTCTTTCCCTGCGATGCGCTGTACATCAGGTACACCCAAAGCCCAAACCCGCCAGCCATCAACATCACGTCAAGCGGCAGCTGAATAAAGAAGAAAATCCCCTTCGTTAATGCGCTCAGCAGCAGGCCCACAATCACCCATGCCACCCACATTCCAATCCAGGCAACGTTGAAGAAAATAGATTGGAACGCATGAAAGCGTACGAAGCGGTCGGCCTTGTACGGATCGATCAACAAGAAGATGATCCCCGTGATAAAGCCGGCCAAGTAGGTCAGCGCTCCCGCTGCGTTCGGCTGCAAACCGGACGAAGCCTGCACCGGCCGCATTGCCGCGTCGCTACCGCCGGGTGTTGCTGCCGCGCAGCTGCTACAAACGATACCATCACCGCTGAGCGCGGTCCCACAACTCTGGCAATAACTCATAAAGAACCTCTTTCTTCTCAACAAATCCTCGTTGAACTACAGTTGATCAGCTAACTTTGCGGCCAGCGGCTTAATCGCTTCCGCGTTGCAAGGGCACTGTTGAAACAGCAAGCGTGCGGTCGTGTTCCCCTTGCGCATCATCAATCCGCTGCCACCCATCTCGTATGCGTCATCGCCAATCCCGCTCACGTCACCCGTGCCCAGACGGTCCGCATTCTTCTTCTGCATCGATGCCGGGGCATCATCCTGCGAGAGGTGATTGAAAGCCATTCGATTTGCCTTCATCTCCAGGCCGGCCTGTCCGGAAGTTAACCAGATTGACAAGACAATCACCTCGCCGGTTGCCGCCTGCCTCCGCAGATCCTTATCCGACGACTCCTGCTGCGTGAAGAATCCGCCGATAATCGACTGCATAAACTTCTGCGCCTGCGGGCCCACTGCTTTCTGCCCTAGCGCCGCCCGCTGGCTACTCAGCATGGCTGTCATGTGCTTCGACGTCATATCCGCCGGGTCGCCGCGCGCCACATAGTTGCATCCGGAATCTACGCTGTCGGCCCGGATAATGGGAACGCCCACCGCGCGTGCCACGTCTGCCTTACTCAAAAAGCGGCAGGCATCCCCTTTGAATCCGGCAGTCTGGCTGTCCTCCGAGCTCTGGACCTCACGGGCCAAAGCAGCCAAACCACTTCCGACCGAAGACTTGCCTACCGCAGTACGGGCGGCCGCGTGCGCCTTCTGACTCACTTTGTGGCCCAGATATAACAGGGCAGCTACACTCACCAAACCGCCGACCAGGAGAATCGCAACCGCGCCGGCACCGAAACCTACGAGCCGTCTGTTGCGAGCCGCTGAAGCCATTGACGAAGGTTCGGCAGCGCTTTGCACAGGCCCAGGATGAGCACCAATGCCGCAACGGCCGCAGAATTTTTGTGCTTCACCCAACTGCGACCCGCACGCCCCGCAAAACTTCGTCACAATCCCTCCAGTCGCACCCACTCTAGGCTGCAACTCCGGCCAGGTAAAGCTAATCGTGCACCAACGCTTCACTAACTTGTAGCTTCTTTCGCCGTAAGGAGTTGCAAGCAGTTACTAACAGCGTTGGGTAGTTTAAATGTGTTACGATCAGTCCGGACTATTCAGGGATCGGGCTCAATCATGGATAACGCGAACCGGACGAGTTCTCCTCTCCCCGGAGTTATCTACCGGTTCGGGCTCTTCAGCTTCGATACTTCTCGAAGGTTGCTTATGCGGAACGGAGTTCACGTCCGGCTTCAGGAGCAACCGTTTCAACTCCTCAATTTCCTTCTCGAGAAGAATGGCCAGATCGCTACTCGCGAAGAGATTTGCCAGCGCCTTTGGAAAGACAACACGCATGTAGATTTCGACAAAAGTCTCGGCGTCGCTATCGCAAAAGTGCGCGAGGCCCTCGCCGACAGTGCCGCCAATCCGCGCTTCGTCGAAACACTGCCCCGCCGGGGCTATCGCTTCATCGCTCCGATCACGATCGATCTTTCTCCACCGCCGCGCACCTTCGAAAGTCCTGCCGCTCCTGCTCGCGATAGTGATTCGAACGAGTCTCGCGCGTCGAGCCCTCACCGCTTTCGCTGGTTGCTTGCCGCGTATCTCTCAGCCGCTCTCACTGCGGGTCTGCTTACCTTGTGGTGGTTTCACTCCCGCGCCCACTACGCTGTTTCACTGGGCCAGCAGGCGAACGGTCGCGCCCACCTGCGCCGCTCGGTTGCCGTTCTAGGCTTTCGCAATCTCTCCGGCAATCGCAACTACGATTGGCTCTCCACGGCTTTCACAGAGATGCTTCATACCGAGCTTGCCGCCACGGGCGATCTCCGGCTCGTCTCGAGCGAAGACATTGCCAACGTAAAACGTGACCTGTCGCTCTCTGCCGAAAACACCCTGGCGAAGGGAACGCTTGCCAAGCTGCGTTCGAATCTCGGCGCAGACATGATCGTGCTCGGTTCCTACGCCATACTGCCCAATCCCGGAAAAAACAGCATCCGTCTTGACCTTCGCATCCAGGACACCGCTCTTGGACAGACGATCTCCGAGCAGGCCGTTACAGGATACGAAAGCAATCTTTTCGATCTTGCCTCACAAGCCGGTTCGCGTCTTCGTCAATCGCTCAGCCCCGTTGCCGTGCGCGCCGGGCCGCTTGAATTCTCTCGCTCCTCTGGTGCATCCAACCCGTTAGCTTTGCAGCTTTACAGCCAGGGCCGAGCCTCGCTCGTCGATTTCGATTTCGTGGGCGCGCGCGACTTCCTCAAACGGGCCGTTGCCGCCGATCCCGAGTTCGCGCTCGCTCACTCTGCGTTATCGGAGACCTGGGTCCATCTCGGATATGGGGCGGAAGCACGCAACGAGGCAAGAAGCGCCCTCGCACACACCCAAAATCTTCCGCAGGAGGAGGCGCTCCAAATCCGCGGGGATTATCAGGAATCGACCGGCGATTGGTCTCATGCGGTGCTAACCTTCCGCTACCTTTTTCATCTCTTTCCAGACAACCTCACCTACGGTCTGCGGCTCGTTGCAGATCAGACTCACATCAATGCAGCCGAGGCACTTTCCACCGTTGCCACCATGCGTAAGCTCCCCCACCCGTTGGGTGACGACCCGCGTATCGATCTTGCTGAAGCTTCCGCCCTCACCAATATCGACATGCGAAAAGCTAGGGCAAGTGCCAAGCGGGCGATTGATCAGGCCTCCGCCCACGGTGCGAATCTCATGGTTGCTCGAGGCCTTGGCATTCTGTGCCAGCAGGATGCATCCTCTGCCCAGCCAATGGCCCAATCAGTCTCTGAATGTGACCTCGCCCGCATCAGCTATATCGGCGCAGGCGATTTCAACAACGCCGCTCGCACGCTGAACGACTTGGCCGGCCTCTATTATCAGCACGGCAGCATCGATAAAGCAGAATCGCTCTGGAAGTCGGCCATCGAGGAATTCCGCAGGGTAGGAGATGACGAGGGGCTTGCTGCTGCTTCCAACAACCTCGGCGATACTCTTCTCACTCGCGGGCAACTGACCGAAGCCCGCATTCTTCTTGAGAACACAATCACCGACTACCAGCGCATCGGTGGATTGTCAGGCGTCGCGCTCGCGAATGCTGACCTGGGCGAGCTTGCTATCGAGCAGGCAGACCTTCCCACCGCGACCGCCCACTATGCGCAAGCCTATTCCAACGCATGCCGATCCGGAGACAAGAGCGCCACCGCGTACGCGCTTGCCGGTCAAGGCGACGTCTTTCTGGAGCAGGCGAACCTACCCGCCGCGCGTGACCGCTATCAATCTGCTCTGGCACTCAGGAAAGAACTCGGCGAGCATCAGACCGTGACTCAGACCTTGGCTGCACTCGCTCGCCTCGATCTTGAAGCCGGTCACCCGAGTAAGGCAGAAAGTGCGCTCCTTCAATCTCGTGCACAATCTCATCACGATCAATTCGCCGATGATGAGCTGACTGCCGGTCTCTTGCTCGTTGAGGAACTTCTCTCTACCGGAAAGACCTCCAGAGCCATCAGCGAAGTCGCCAGCCTCCGATCGCTCGGGGAACACACCGCCAGTCGGCGTCTACACCTCCAATTCTCGCTGGAGTCCGCTCGCGCGCAACTGGCCTTAGGCGATCCGCTTTCTGCCAAGACTCAGCTTGAGCTTGTGGTGAAGCAGGCCGAAGATGCCGGCCTTGTGCGCCTCGGATGGCGCGCGCGACTCTACCTTGCCCAGGCCAATGTTCACCTGGGCGCAGT
Source organism: Bryobacteraceae bacterium (assembly GCA_965219105.1). Taxonomy (GTDB): domain Bacteria; phylum Acidobacteriota; class Terriglobia; order Bryobacterales; family Bryobacteraceae; genus Bog-105. Next base: position 390,543 of record OZ244728.1, read on the forward strand.
CATTGCTGCCACGAATAGCTTCTCATTTGTAAGAAATCACGCCACGGCAGCAGGCGTTGCTCTCGTTGTGAACGAAGCAGTTTCGCTGGAAGCTCCATCAACGGCGCCGCGCTAAAAGAGAAAATTCAAAGCGAACTGGTGGAGCTGCCTGGCCGCAGCCTGATCGCCTAGATGTCGAACTCCGGCGTATAGTTCTTCCAAATACCCGTACCGGTGTAAATCTGTCTCGGGGCGGGAGCTTCGGTTGCGTGCTTACTGGTCTTCGCCCAATGCCACGCGTGCTTTATCTCAGAGCTATGGAAGTACAGCGTCTCTCCTTGAAGCAGCGCCGCGGAGGTCACCAGCATCGCGCCGATCTCTTCCCACTTATCCGCTCCCACCACGGCAATGCGAGCAATGTGGTTCGTATACTTCTGCAGAAATCGCATCTCATCCCAGCGCGCGGCCCAGTCCATGCCTTCCATTTGGGAAAGGTCCACAACGATGCCAATAGGTCTATTGGGACGCGCGTCAATGATCAGCTTCATGTGCTCGTCGGACTCAGCCACGTCTTCCGCTGTGACTCTCCCGGTCAACCGGAATCCGATGACGCCACCGTGGCTCTCGTGCAATTTTTCGATCATGGAAGTTCGTTCCGTTTCTTCAGCCCGCTCGCTTGAGCTTGCGGTAATGCTCAATGAGCGCATTGGTCGAGCTGTCGTGTTTCAACGCTTGCTGATCGGTGGTAGACAGCTCCGGGATGATGCGTTCGGCTAGAACCTTGCCGAGTTCTACGCCCCATTGATCGAACGAGTCGATCTGCCAAATCGTGCCCTGCGTGAAAACGCTGTGCTCGTAAAGTGCAACCAACTTGCCCAGCATCTCAGGCGTGAGCCGCTCAGCGAGGATCGTGGTCGACGGCCGGTTCCCCTCAAAAGTACGATGCGGCACGAGCCACTCGGGCGTGCCTTCCTGCTTCACTTGTTCGGCCGTCTTCCCAAATGCGAGCGCCTCGGCTTGAGCGAATACGTTAGCAAGCAGCAGATCGTGATGGTTGCCGAGCGGGTTCAGCGTCTGTATAAAACCGATGAAGTCGCATGGGATAAGCTTGGTCCCCTGATGGATGAGCTGGTAGAACGAATGCTGGCCATTAGTGCCCGGCTCGCCCCAGTAAATCGGCCCTGTCTGATAATCCACGGGCTTGCCCTCGAGCGTCACGTGCTTGCCGTTGCTCTCCATAGTCAACTGCTGAAGGTAGGCTGGAAAGCGCTTCAGGTACTGCTCGTAGGGCAGTACCGCAACCGTCTGCGCATCGAAGAAGTCGTTGTACCAGACTCCCAGCAATCCCATCAACACCGGCATGTTTTTCTCGAAGGGCGCGGTGCGGAAATGCTCATCCATCGCGTGAAAACCGGAGAGCATGGCTCGAAATTGGTCGGGGCCGATCGCGATCATGGTTGAGAGCCCAATGGCCGAATCCATGGAATAGCGACCGCCCACCCAGTCCCAAAACCCGAACATGTTGGCGGTATCTATCCCGAATGCCTCCACTTTTGCGGTGTTGGTTGAGACCGCGACGAAATGGCGCGCTACTGCTTTCTCATCCTTCAAGGCGTCGAGCAGCCACGCGCGCGCTGTTCGAGCATTCGTCATGGTCTCGAGCGTGGTGAACGTCTTCGAACAGACGATGAACATCGTCTCCTCGGCGTTCAGATCGCGCGTTGCCTCGACGAAGTCAGTTCCGTCGACGTTTGAAACAAAACGAAGTGTTAAATCGCGCTGACTGTAAAACTTCAACGCCTCGTAAGCCATCACGGGGCCGAGGTCGGAGCCGCCGATACCGATGTTGACGACATTTCGAATGCGCTTGCCGGAGTGCCCCTTCCAATCTCCGCTGCGAATCTGATCCGCAAATTTCGCCATCCTGTCGAGTACCGCGTGAACGTCGGGCACCACATTCTCGCCATCGACAACAATCTGCTCGTCTTTTGGAGCGCGCAACGCTACATGTAATACGGCGCGCTTCTCAGTAACGTTAATCTTCTCGCCCGCGAACATAGCGTCAATGCGTTGGCGCAATCCCGACTGCTCGGCGAGCTCGATCAGCAAGCGCTTGGTTTCGCTCGTGATCCGGTTCTTCGAGTAGTCGAAATAGAGACCCAGATCCTGCAGCGTAAACTCTTCGGCGCGCTGCGGATCTTCTGCGAAGAGCTGCCGAAGTTGGACGTCTTTAAATTTGGAAAAGTGCTCCTCAAGCGCCTTCCAGGCTGGCCGGTCGCGTAGCGGAACAATGGTGGGGTTGGATGAGCTCATCGACATTAGTTGGGGCCTTGTGGGGTGGAAGCCTGTGATCGCGGCGGTTCATTATTATCATCGACGCCGCCGGTCGCAGAAGTTAGACTAACCGCAGGCCTAAGGCTCCCGCAAACCAGATTATCAGCCTTGAGGAATTCCTAACATCGCCTCGCTTCGAACGCTTCGAGTACAACGACGGGGTCGTCATAGAAAAAACCATGCCCAAAAGCGAGAAGCCTCTTAATGCCTAGCGCTGCAGTATCAATCTAGGCCCCAACTCCCACTTCCTCCGGCACGCCCGCTTCCTTCCGCTTCTTCAAAAACGGCATCATCGCCCGTAGCTCTGCCCCGACCTTCTCCACAGGCTGATCTTTCGATCTCTCCCGCATCGCCAGAAACTGCTTCCGTCCGTCCCGGTTCTCTTTCAACCAAGTCTTAGCAAACTCGCCGGACTGAATTTCGCTCAAAATCTTCTTCATTTCCGCTCGCGTCTGCTCGGTTACAATGCGCGGACCTCGCGTATAGTCCCCGTATTCGGCCGTATCCGAAATCGAATACCGCATGTAACCCAGGCCGCCCTCGTAAATCAGATCCACAATCAGCTTCAACTCATGCAGGCATTCAAAATATGCAATTTCCGGCGCATACCCGGCCGCCGTGAGGGTCTCAAACCCGGCTCGAATCAGCTCGGAAACACCGCCGCACAGAACAGCCTGTTCGCCGAACAAATCGCTCTCGGTCTCCTCGCGAAAATTCGTTTCGATCACGCCAGCCTTCAAACAACCAAGCCCGTGCGCATAGGCCAGAGCGTTCTCGAGCGCATGACCCGATGCATCTTGCGCCACCGCCACTAGCGCCGGAACGCCCACGCCTTCGGTAAACAACTCCCGGACCCGATGCCCGGGCGCTTTCGGAGCAATCATCGACACGTCGATGTCATCCGGTGGCTTGATCTCGCCGAAGTGAATGTTGAAGCCATGCGCGAACATCAGCGTCTTGCCCTTCACCATGTGCGGCGCAATATCGTTCCGGTAAATATCGCCTTGCAGATGATCGGGCACCAGAACCATGACAATATCCGCCGCTTTCGCAGCGTCCGAAACCGTCATCACTTCCAGCCCCGCCGCGCGCGCTTTGGCGACGCTCTTGCTCGTTTCTGGCAGCCCCACAATCGAATGCAAGCCCGAGTCGCGCAAGTTCAAGGCATGCGCGTGCCCCTGGCTCCCGTATCCGATAATCGCGATCGTCTTTCCTTGTAGCGGAGCCAGGCTCCCGTCTTTTTCGTAAAAGCGTCTTGGCATGAATATTGTTCCTAATGATTATGTGGCCCGCTTCTTGCAGACCGTTACTAGCGGGCTTACTCCGCGCCCTGCAGCTCAAGCACTTCGTCCGCGCTGCCGCCCCGCGGCACCGGCGGAGACAGTCGAAGCTTCTTGTTATCGAGCGACATCGACACGATGCCAGATCGCGTCACTTCCGTCTCCCCGTAGCTGCGCATCACATCCATAAACTCGTCCAGCTTTTCCGGATCGCCTGTCGCTTCCAGCACGAAGCCTTCGGGTGTTGAGTCCACCACGCGCGCATGAAAGATCTCGGCCTCCTTCAGCACTGCCGTACGGTTCGCCTGAGTGGTTCGCACACGCACCAGCACCAGCTCCCGGTTTACCGCCGGCCCATCGGTGACATCGGTTGCCTGCAGGACATTGATCAGCTTATTCATCTGCTTGATCACCTGCGACCGGATGTGCGCCTCCACATCCACCGTGATCGTCATCCGCGACAGCGTCGCGTCCGAAGTCTTCGCCACCGTCAAACTCTCGATGTTATATCCGCGCTGGCCGATCAGCCCAGTGACGCGCATCAACGCTCCCGGTTTATTTTCCAGGAGAAGCGAAATAATCTGCTGCATCTCTCGCCTCCTACACTTCCACCGGCTGTGGCGGCCGCAACACCATCTCGTTGATCGCACCACCGGCCGGCACCATCGGAAAGACGTTCTCGAAAGACGATACCTTCACGTTCAGCAAGTACGGTCCGGGCTCGTTCACAGCGTCCAGCAGCGCCTGCGGCATCTCCGAAACGTTTTCCACCGTCCGCCCCTTAAACCCGTACGCCCCGGCAAGCTTTTCTACATCCGGGAACGAGGTCAGCTCTACTTGGCTCAAGCGGTTGTTGTAGAACAGCTCCTGCCACTGCCGCACCATTCCCAGATGTCCGTTATTCATCACCACGATCTTGATCGGCAGCGCATGATTGGCAATCGTCGCCAGCTCCGGAATCGACATCTGAAAGCCGCCGTCGCCCACAATCGCAAACACAAGCTTGTCCGGTCGCGCAAACTGCGCCCCGATCGCCGCGGGCAGGCCGAAGCCCATTGACCCCAGCCCGCCTGAGTTAATCCAAAGCCGCGGCTCGTTATACCGGATCAGTTGCGCCGACCACATCTGATGCTGCCCCACATCGCTTGTGATAATTGCCTGGCCGCCTGACAGCCGGTCAATCTCCGAGATCAGATGCTGTGGCTTAATCTCAGTTTCCGACTGCTGGCGCGAGAGCGGATGCTCCAACTGCCACTCCCGAACCTGCTTTCTCCAGTCTTCACGCGCTCCAGCGTTTTTCGCCTCCATAGTTGGCGCGAGTTCCTTGAGTTCGCTCACCAACTTTGGCAAGACACGTTTCACATTCCCAACGATCGGAAGGTCCGCTGTCCGGTTTTTGCCGATCTCAGCCGGATCGATATCCACATGCACCACCCGCGCATGCGGCGCAAACGCGCTCAATCGTCCCGTCACCCGGTCATCGAACCGAACGCCCAGCGCAATGATCAGATCCGTGTTCGTCATTCCCATGTTGGCCGCATAGCTGCCATGCATCCCGGGCATGCTCACGAAGTTCTTGTGTTCGCTTGGCAGCACTCCCAAGCCCATCAGCGTGCAAACGGTCGGCACGTCCAGCAGTTCCACCAACTCACGCAGTTCCTCGTGCGCATTCGCGGCAATCACTCCGCCGCCCGCATACACGAAAGGCCGCTCGGCCTCCCACATCATTTGCGCCGCGCGCCGGATCTGTCCGCCGTGCCCTTCGCTATACACCTTATAGCCAGGCAGATGAATCTCGGTGACCGGCGTATAGTCCGCGTTTCCCATGAACACGTCTTTCGTCACGTCCACCAGCACCGGTCCCGGCCGTCCCGTTGCCGCAATGTAGAACGCTTCGTGAATCACCTGCGGCAGATCTTGAATGTTCTTCACCAGGAAGTTATGCTTGGTCGCCGAACGCGTGATGCCGAAGGTGTCCGCTTCCTGGAATGCATCCGTGCCCATCAGCTTGGCCGACACCTGCCCGGTAAGCGCCACGACGGGAATCGAATCCATCATCGCGTCGACCAGTCCCGTGACTAGATTGGTCGCACCCGGTCCGGATGTCGCGCAGCAAACCCCAACTTTCCCCGTTGCCCGCGCATAGCCCTGCGCCGCAAAGGCCGCATTCTGCTCATGCCGCACCAAGATGTGCTTGATCGGATGATCGTATAGCGCGTCGTACAGCGGCAGCGTCACTCCGCCTGGATAGCCGAAAATCAAATCGACTCCTTCCCGCTGCAGACAGTTCAAAAGAATTTTCGCGCCCGATAACGTGTTCGATGACATATTGTTCCTACTCAACAAAACGAAAAGGGCCACCCGGCTGGTCTGGTCATCCCGCCTGGTAGCCCCCGAAACTCTGATCCTGAGGCAATTAGGCGGTAACGACTACTACCACCGCAAGAATGCCGACAGTCTCTTCAAGCTGAGTCATAGCTCTCTCCAAAATTAGCCTAGAAGCAATTTTTATGCAAGACAATAGAATTATGAGAAATACTTATACGCCCTGAGGATCCAAGGAAGAGTTGTCCGCCCTTACTTCTGCGCTAACTGCTGGATCTGATCCAGCTCCTTGCCCGCATCTGCCCATCGACCCTGCGCGCTCAACTCCCGGTACCGCCGGAGATGATCCCGAATGGCGGTCAAAGTAGCCACCGCTTGAGTCGAAATCGGCTGATTGGAAACCGCCTGACTCGCGCCTCCCGGACTGGCGGCCGTCTGCCCCGGCTGAGTCGTACCAAAGCCAGCCTGGGCCGCACCGCCGTTCTGCTGCTCCTGCTCTTGCTGCGGAGGCGCCTTCCCGCCCACTTGCTGTATCAGATCTGACAGCGCTTCCTCATACGTATTCGCATACGCCAACCTGTTTCCCATCGCCAGGGCCACCTTCTTCAACTGCGGCATGCTCGCTTGCGACGATTGAATATAGATCGGCTCCACATAGAGGAAGCTCTTGTCGATCGGTAGCACCAGCGTTTGGCCCCGTATCACCTGCGAGCCCTGCTGATTCCACAACGTGAGATCCTTCGAAATCGTCTGGTCCTGATTGATCCGCGCGTCGATCTGCATCGGCCCATAGATGATGTTCTGCTTTGAGAGCTGTGCAAACTGCAGCTCTCCCAAGTGCGCGCCATCGCAGCGCGCGTACATCACCCCGATCAGGTTGTCTTTATTCGCGGGCGTGAAGGTCGTGATCAGCAAGAACTCCGGCGTATCGCTCCCCGGCAGCGCGGCTACTACGTATGTTGGCGATACCGATACGGCCCCATTCTCGCCGCTATGGCTGGCCGTTCTCGCCAAATCCCACAAATCGGCGCGGTTGTAAAACGCCTCCGGGTCCTGCATGTGAAAGGTCCGGTAAATCTCCGCTTGCGCGCTGAACAGCGTCTCGGGATAGCGTGCGTGGCGTCGCAGATCGGCGGGCATTGCCGAGACTGGCTTAAACAAGGTCGGAAACAGTCGCTCATAAGCTTGAATCAAAATGTCGTTCGGGTCGAATACGTAAAAGTTGGTCTCGCCTGTGTACGCATCCACCGTGACCTTCACTGAATTCCGCAGATAGTTGACGTCGCGTGCTGCCCCTTCCGCGCCGATCGTTAGCGAGCGCGAGTACGGATGCGCATCCGACGACATGTAACCATCCAAAATCCAAACCAGCTTGCCCGCGTTCGTCACAACCATGTAAGGGTCCGGGTCCCAGGTGAGAAACCCGGCTAACTGATGCACGCGCTCCACAATCGAACGGCGAATCATCATTCGGCTGCCGGACTTCAAATACGACGTCAATAGCTCGTTCAAATCGCCGTAATATACAGCTGCCGCCAAGCGCATCAGAGGAGACGAAATCGGAAAGCCGCCGTCCCCCTTGTAATTGGTGTACTTGCTTTCTGAACCGGACGGGTAATCGAACTCCTGCTGCGCCGTGTTTACATACACCGGCTCATGCGCGACTTCGCTGTAATAAATGTCGGGTTGCGTCAGCTTCAATCCGGGGACTGTGGAGACTGGAGGCGCATCCTTGATGAACAGAACTGGCAAGCCATCCTGTGTGATCCGGTTTGCCTCCGCCATCACAATTCCATATCCGTGTGTGTACATCAGGTGCGTGTTGATCCAGCGCGTGCCCGCCGAACCGAGCTGTCGAACATCTAACTCGCGCGGCGCAACCAGAACTTGCCGCAGCCGTCCCTCGATCGTGTAGCGATCCACGTCGGTATCCAGATAGAGATACGGGCGGAGCGGCTGAATCTGCGAAATCGTATCGTGAAAAGCTCTCCAATCCCAGAGCCGCACGTTCCCGAGTACCGCCTGATGCTTCGAATAGTCGAGCGGCGTCTCGGGAAGAGCTTCCACGTTGACCTCTTTTACCCGCTGATCGAGTCCATAGGCCGCGCGCGTCGCGTCAATATGGTGCTGAATGTACGGCTTCTCCAGCGTCAACTCGTTCGGACGCACATAGAGCCCGCTCACCAGAGAAGGAAGGAAGAATCGCACAGGCAGCAGAAGAAGCAAAAACAGTGCTAGTCGCCCGCGCCGTGCCATGATCAACGCCGCTGAGGCAAGCGCTCCCAGAATCAGCAGCCATTGCAGAGGAACGATCATGTGGTCCGCAGTCCAGTCCACCCCCACTAGGTATTGACCGTGATCGTCGAACAGCAGCGAATAGCGGTCGAAGTAGATCCGAACCGCTAAGGCACACAGAAAGATCGCAGCGATGCCCCGCACGAAATTGTTGTCGAAGGTGCCGCGCAGCGAGAACGAATCGAATTGAATCGCTCCTCCTCCGCCCGGGATTGTCGGCAAACTTTGTTTCAGCTGGTCGAAATTCGAGATCACCCAATAGATCAGCAGCGTGACCACCGTGCCCACCAGCACCAGTTGCAGCAGCAGGTTATAGAACGGCAGGCTGAAGAAATAGAAGCGCAGCGATCGATGGAAAATCGGGTCAATGTAGTGCTGCTGATTGCCGCCGAGCCGCAAGCCGCCGAAATATCGCACCACTGTCCAGCTGTCTACCGTCGCATTCGCCACGAAGATGGCGAGCAGCGCTAATACGACAAGCGCGAGTCGTTGAAAAACCCGGCTCTCCAGAAAATCGAAGGGCGTCCGTCCGTGCCTCTCATGCCGCAGTGCGGCTCGGAAGGAGAAATAGAACGCGGCAAACAGCAACACAGCCGTGATCACCATTGGTCCGGTCCCGTAGAGCAGCAGATTCAGCCACGTATCCAGCTGATGTAGCTCTTTCCACCATGCGTAATCGATCAGCGTGCCTGCCAGGTACCTCGAGCAAAGCAGCAGAATGAACAGCAGAATCGCGACGAAGAGCAGGCTACCGCGCTTCTGCCGTTGCCCAATATACTTATCGGCCATGAAAGTCTTTCAAGCTCCTGCCCAGGTAAAAGCAACAGCGTGCTGCCCGGGCATCCTCACTATACCGTCGATTAAGCGGCGTTCGGGCGCTCATCCTCTTTCAGCAAAGCAAGCAGCCCGCTGGTCACGGCGTTGAACGTGCGTCGCCGTCTGTGAATGATGGCAAGCGGGCGGAACAGTTCCGGAGGTTGGAGCGGCAGCGCCTTCATACGCTTCGCCTCGATGTCGCCTGCTAGAACGCGCTTCGGCAAGATACTGGCTCCCGCCCCATGCGCGACCGCCTCCTTGATCATCTGCAGATTGTCGAAATGCATGATCAGATCCACCTCCACACGATGCTCCCGCAGATAGCGGTCGATGTGCGACTGAATCGGGAGATCTTCATCGAACCCAATGAAGGCTTTCCCTTCGAGATCGGCCGCGCGAACGAACCTACGGGACGCGAGTGGATGCCCCGGCGCCACGGCCACCACCATCTCTTCTCGCCGCCAATTCACAGCCAGAATCTCGCGCGACGATTCTGCATAGCTCATCAGCCCGAGATCCGCATCGCCCGCTAAAACCGCGCTCCAGACACGCTCCGGTCTCAAGTACGCCACCTCGAGCGACGCTTCCGGAAAGCGCTCGCGAAATTGCCGTTCTATGGCCGACATCTCCGAAAGACCTACCGAATAAATTGCCGCCACGCGCACCACGCCGTTCAGCTTTTTCCGCAGCCCGTCCAATTCATTCTGCAGTTCCTCCTGCCGCCGAAGAACGTCCCTGCAGAACTCGACATATGTTTTTCCCGCGGCTGTCACGCGCAGCGGCCGCGTTGTCCGGTCGAACAGCGCTACACCGAGTTCTTCTTCCAGGTCCGTCAGCGTCTGACTTGCCGCCGACTGGCTGATCTCATTGCCTTGCGCGGCCCGGCTCACGCTGCGGAACTGTGCGATATCACGGATCAGACGGAGATTCGCAAATGTCACATCGATGAATCTAGCATAAGCAAAACCGATACTGTTAACAGCTAAATTCGATTTGACTCATAGTAGGGCCATCGGTATACTTGAATCTCATCTCTCCACGTCTGTAGAGGAGCTCGAAGTGTATCCTGTCGACACATACAATCAACTCCCGCTTTCCCAAGGACTTTACGATCCGGCGAACGAACACGATGCCTGTGGATTGGGCTTCGTCGTCAATATCAAAAATGAAGCCTCGCATGACATCGTTCTAAAAGGCATCGAAATCCTCAAGAATCTCGCGCATCGCGGGGCCTGCGGTTGTGACTCGGAAACCGGCGATGGCGCGGGTGTGCTCATCCAGATCCCTCACGACTTCCTCGCTCGCGAAACCGCTGCGCTCGGGTTCACTCTGCCGAGTCCCGGCGAGTACGGTGTCGCCATGTGCTTTCTTCCGGTGGAACGCCAACAGCGGCTCTACTGCGAAGGCCTGATCGAAAAGATCGCGCGCGAAGAGAGCCTCCTCGTACTCGGCTGGCGCGATATCCCGGTCAACAACGATGCCATCGGGCGCGTCGCCCGTGCTTCGCAGCCCTACATCGAACAGTTTTTCGTTGCCAGGCCCGCCGGTATGCCGCAGGACGAGTTCGAACGCCGCCTCTTTGTTGTCCGCAAGCGCGCCGAGGTACAGGTCTTAGCGTCGCCTGATGTGCGCGACAAGTCGTTCTTCTTTCTGCCTTCCTTCTCTTCGCGCACCATTATTTACAAAGGCCTGCTGCTCGCTAATCAAATCGGCGAGTTCTACGACGAACTGCTCGATCCCGACACAAAGAGCTCTTTGTGCATGGTGCATCAGCGCTTCTCCACTAACACCTTCCCCACCTGGCAGCTCGCCCATCCGTTCCGCTATCTCTGCCATAACGGCGAAATCAACACCGTGCGCGGCAACGTCAATTGGATGAACGCGCGGCAGTCCATGATGTCGTCTGCGCTCTTCGACGACACCGCGAAGCTCTTCCCCGTTATTCAGCCCACCGGAAGCGATTCGGCCGCGCTCGATAATGCCGTCGAGATGCTCACCATGACTGGGCGTTCTCTTCCTCACGTCATGGCTATGCTGATTCCGGAAGCCTGGGATGCCGATACCACCATGTCGGCCGAAAAGCGCGCCTTTTACGAGTACCACGCTTCTCTAATGGAACCCTGGGACGGTCCCGCCGCCGTTGCCTTCACCGATGGACGCGTGATTGGAGCCACGCTCGACCGCAACGGACTCCGCCCCGCGCGCTATCTCATCACCAAAGACGGTCTGCTCGTCATGGCCTCTGAAACCGGCGTGCTCCCGTTCGCGCCCGAAGATATCGAGGCCAAAGGACGTCTCCAGCCCGGCCGCATGCTGCTCGTCGATCTGGAACAAGGCCGCATCGTGCCCGACGAAGAGATCAAGCACGATCTAGCCTGCCGTCAGCCCTACGCCGAGTGGCTCAAGCAAAACCAGATCAACCTCGACGCGCTTCCTGAGCCGGCACGCGTTCACACGCCCGACCACCGCACCATCCTCACGCGCCAGCGCTGCTTCGGTTACACGGGCGAAGACGTGCGCCTGCTGCTCAGTCCCATGGCAATCGACGGCCAGGAAGCGATCGGCTCCATGGGCCTCGATACGCCGCTCGCCTGCCTCTCCGATCGCCCGCAGTCGCTCTTCCACTACTTCAAGCAGCTCTTCGCGCAGGTCACCAATCCGCCCATCGATCCTATACGCGAAGAACTCGTGATGTCGCTCAACAGCTACATCGGCACCGAGCGCAATATCCTCAACGAAACGCCTCAAAACTGTCAAACGTTGAAGATGCCGCATCCGATCCTCAACAATCGCGATCTCGAGAAGCTGCGCCGCGTCTCCCGTGGCGATATGCTCGCCTCTACACTGACCTGCACCTTCAGCGCGCATGAGGGCGAAGATGGCTTGAAACGCGCCCTCAATGGACTCTGCCGCCGCGCTGCCCTTGCCATCAACGCCGGCTACAGCGTGCTCATCCTTTCCGATCGAGGCATGGATGAAGAGTACGCTCCTATTCCGTCGCTGCTCGCGCTTACCGCGGTCCATAATCACCTGGTGCGGGAAGGCACGCGCATGGGCGTCGCCCTCATCGTCGAATCCGGCGAGCCGCGCGAAGTCATGCACTACTGCTTGCTCATCGGCTACGGCGCAAGCGCGATCAATCCGTACCTTGCCCTCGAATCTATCGAAGAGCTCGCGGCGAGCGGCGATCTCAAACCCGGTCTCACCCCCGAGACTGCTGTTAAGAACTACATCAAGGCCATCGATAAAGGCCTCCTCAAGGTCTTCTCAAAGATGGGCATCTCCACGCTGCAAAGCTATCGCGGCGCGCAGGTCTTTGAAGCCATCGGGCTTAACAAAAAACTGGTCGAGCAGTACTTTACGGGCACTGCCTCGCGTATCGAAGGAGTCGGCCTCGATGTCATCGCAGCCGAAGCCGTCGCCAAGCACCAGTTTGCTTTTCGCCCCATCTCCGAGACAGAAACCGAGCTCGTTGCTGGAGGCGATTACCAGTACCGGCTCAGCGGCGAACGCCACCTTCTTAACCCAGCCACGGTCAGTAAACTGCGCCATGCCGTGCGCGGCGATAGTTACGCCACGTTCCAGGAGTATTCCAAGCTCACCGACGAACAGAACGAAGGCTTCTACACGCTCCGCGGACTCATGCAGCTGCGTACCGTGCCGCGTCCAGTACCGATCGAGGAAGTGGAGCCCGCCGCCGAAATAGTTAAGCGTTTTGCTTCCGGCGCTATGTCGTTTGGATCGATAAGCCGCGAGGCTCATGAAACGCTTGCAATCGCTGCCAACCGCATCGGCGCTCGTTCCAACACGGGCGAGGGCGGGGAAGACGAAGCGCGCTTCGTGCCTCTTCCGAACGGCGATTCCAAACGCAGCAAAGTCAAGCAGGTTGCTTCCGGGCGCTTTGGCGTCACCGCTACCTATCTGGTCAATGCCGACGAGCTTCAGATCAAGATTGCCCAAGGCGCGAAGCCCGGCGAGGGTGGGCAGTTGCCCGGTCATAAGGTCGATCGCGAGATCGCTCGTGTCCGTCACTCTATTCCTGGCGTCGGTCTGATCTCGCCTCCGCCGCATCACGACATCTATTCGATCGAAGATCTCTCTCAGCTCATCTACGATCTGAAAAACATCAATCCGCAAGCCCGCGTCTCGGTCAAGCTCGTCTCCGAAGTTGGCGTAGGCACGGTTGCGGCCGGGGTTTCCAAAGCTCATGCCGATGCAGTGCTCATCAGCGGCTACGATGGCGGCACCGGAGCGGCGCCGCTCACCTCCATCAAGCACGCCGGCATTCCTTGGGAACTCGGCCTCGCCGAAACGCAACAAGTTCTTGTCATGAACGATCTCCGCAGCCGTATCCGCGTCCAGGTCGATGGCAAATTGCAAACCGGACGCGATGTCGTGATCGCTGCGCTGCTCGGTGCGGAAGAGTTCGGCTTCTCTACGGCCCCGCTAGTTGCGCTCGGCTGCATCATGATGCGCAAGTGTCATCTGAACACCTGCCCGGTCGGTATCGCCACCCAGAACCCGGAGCTGCGCAAAAAATTCGACGGCCAGCCTGAACACGTCATCAATTTTTTCTTCTTTATCGCCGAAGAGGTGCGTGAGTGGATGGCCAAGCTCGGCTTCCGCAAAATGGACGAGATGATCGGCCGCGTCGACATGCTCGAAATGCGCGCCGCCATCGACCACTGGAAGGCTCGCGGCCTTGACTTTTCTTCCATCCTCTACAATCCGCAAGTGCCCGGCCGTGTCGGCCGCCGCTGCGTGATCAGCCAGGATCATGGGCTTGAGGAAGCGCTCGATCACAGTATTCTCGAGCAGTCCCGCGCAGCTATCGAGACCGGGGAGCCGGTCCACTTCGAGATGCCCATTCGCAACACTCACCGCGCAGTCGGCGCAATGCTGAGCGGAGAGGTCGCGCGCCGCCACGGCTCGCGCGGTCTGCCCGGCGACACGATTCGAATCTGTTTTACGGGCTCGGCCGGCCAAAGTTTCGGCGCATTTCTCGCGCAAGGAATCACGCTCACACTCGAAGGCGACGCGAACGATTACACCGGCAAGGGCCTATCCGGCGGCAAGATCGCCATCTATCCTCCCAAAGCCTCGCTCTTCGCTCCGGAAGAAAACATTCTTGTCGGCAATACGGTTCTCTACGGCGCAACCAGTGGCGAAGCCTACTTCAACGGTGTGGCCGGCGAGCGCTTTGCCGTGCGTAACTCCGGCGCAACTGCTGTGGTCGAAGGCGTCGGCGATCATGCGTGCGAGTACATGACCAATGGGGTCGTCGTCGTGCTTGGCGCAACCGGCCGTAACTTCGGCGCAGGCATGAGCGGCGGCTTGGCTTACGTTTACGATCCCACTGGAGACTTTGCCCGCGTGCGCTGTAATCTGGCCGGCGTCGATCTCGAACCGCTCTTCGAAGTCGAAGATCTCGCGCTGCTCGAAAGCCTGTTGCGCAAGCATGGCGAATACACCGCGAGTCCGCTGGCAGCGCGTCTGTTGAACAATTGGGCCGAATCGCTGAAAGGCTTTGTTAAAGTGTTCCCGCACGAATACAGACGCGCTCTTAGACCGGCTAAATCGCTCGATGAACATGCTCAGTCCGCGGCCTTTCTTCCGCGTGCTGCGGCTGCCACTGGGGAGCGTGCCCGCTAAGTATGGGAAACACCACGGGCTTTCTCGAATACGAGCGCGAAACGCCTGCCCGCAGGCCCGTGCTCGAGCGCGCCAACGACTGGTTCGAGGTCTACCAGGATTTCCCCGCGGAACGCGTCAAGACACAAGCCGGTCGCTGCATGGATTGCGGCGTCCCTTTCTGCCATACCGGCTGCCCTGTTCACAATCTCATTCCCGATTGGAACGATCTGGTCTGGAAAGATCACTGGCGCGATGCGATCCGCACTCTGCACGCGACGAACAACTTCCCTGAGTTCACCGGCCGCATCTGCCCGGCGCCTTGCGAAGCCTCCTGCGTGCTCGGCATCAACGACAAGCCGGTTTCGATCAAAGTTGTCGAGCAGAGCATTGCGGATCGCGCGTTCCAGGAAGGCTGGATTGTTCCCGAGCCGCCGCGCCGCCGCACCGGTAAAAAAATCGCGATCGTAGGCTCAGGTCCCGCTGGACTTGCCGCTGCCCAACAACTCAACCGTGCCGGCCACACCGTCACCGTTCTCGAAAAGGAAGATCGCGTCGGCGGACTCCTGCGCTACGGCATCCCCGATTTCAAGCTCGAAAAGATTGTCGTCGAACGCCGTCTCGAGCAGCTCGCCGCCGAAGGCGTAAAGTTCCGCACGAACACTCACGTCGGTTTTAACATGCCTGCCGATGAGCTCATCGCGAAACATGACGCCGTTCTTCTCGCCCTTGGCGCTGAAGCTCATCGCGACATTCCTATTCCCGGCCGTGATCTTCGCGGCATCCACTTCGCCATGGATTACCTGGTCCAGCAAAACAAGCGCGGCGCGGGTGATCGCTTCGGGAATGCCGACGAAATTCTCGCCACTGGCAAGCGCGTGATTGTGATCGGCGGCGGCGACACGGGCGCCGATTGCGTAGGAACGGCCCACCGTCAGAAAGCCGCGAGCGTTCACCAGCTCCAGATCCACGCCATGCCACCCGAAGACCGGCACGCCTCTACACCATGGCCTATGTGGCCCCTTCAGTTACGGGTCGAGGCTGCCCATGAAGAAGGCGGCTTCCGCGAATGGAGCGTGCTCACCACCCACTTCAGTGGCGACGAAGATGGCAACGTAAAGAAGCTGCACTGCGTCCGCGTAGGCCCCAAGCCGGCGCTCGAACGCATGCCCGATAGCGAATTTTTTCTGGATGCCGATCTCATCCTCATCGCCATCGGCTTCTCCGGCCCCACGGCCAAAGGACTGCTCGAACAACTCCCCCTCACTCTTGATACCAGGGGAAACGTTCAGGCCGACAGCTCGTTTATGACCTCACTGCCCGGCGTCTTCTCAGCTGGCGACTCACGCCGAGGCCAATCTCTGGTCGTCTGGGCCATCGCAGAAGGCCGCCAAGCCGCACACCACATCGACCGCTATCTCATGGGCTCTACGCAATTGCCGTTGTAACTCAGGCAGTAGCCTCGCTTCGCGTCTGCGATGGTTATTAATCCCACCAGTCCTGCGCCCCATGATAGATGTGCAAGATGTTCACGGACTCCATTTCCGCTGAGTACACAACAACGTACGGGAGCGGAGTGAGCGGCAATTCTCTTGTTCCGGTGCGGTGTCCTGGCCTTCCGAGATGTGGTGCGGATCTAAGAGAGCGGATCCGTTCATATATTGTGCGCACCGCCGGTTCCGCGTATTCCGGAAAATGCTGTTGGAGATAGTTCTTGATCCTCTCTAAATCGTCCGCCGCCGGCTCGGTCCAGCGAACGCGCATTAGGGCTTGAACATTGCTTCTAGGCGCGCGTCCATTTCTTCCTCTTCGATGAACTCGCCGCGGTCCGCCGCTTCCAAGCCTTTCTCCACGGCAGCCAAGAAGCGAGCTTCGTCGTCGAGAAATCGCCCCACTACAGATGCCGCTAGCTGTTCCGGATCAGTCCCGGCTCTGTTGGCGATTTGTGCAAGTCGCGCTTGCTGCTTCGGGGTGAGACAGACTTCCATGCTCTACAAGATAAAGGAAAGATGTGATCTCGGCAACTAGAGTGACTCAGATGGTGCTGCCGTGAGCTGATCTCCGGGCATTTCGCGCCAATCCTGTGATTATCGCCAGTGTGATGCTTCCTGCCCGCGCAGCGTCTTAAAAAATGTTGCTACGCAACCACGGAAAGAAGAGAACATGACAGCGTCCGATGTCCTGGTAGAAAGCTTGATCGATTGGGGAGTTGACGTAATCTTCGGCCTTCCCGGAGACGGCATCAACGGTTTCGTAGAAGCACTTCGAACTCATAAGGATAAAATCCGCTACATCCACGTAAGACATGAAGAGACTGCAGCGATGGCTGCCAGCGGATATGCCAAGTTCACCGGCAAGCTCGGAGTCTGCTTCGCCACCACTGGACCGGGCGCGATTCACCTGATGAACGGTCTTTACGATGCGAAGACCGATCAGGCACCCGTGCTTGCCATCACCGGCATGACCTATCACGACCTGATCGGAACCAATTACCTGCAGGACATGAATCAGGACTACTTTTATCAGGATGTAGCTGTCTATAACCAGCGCCTGATGGGTCCGGCTCATGCTAAAAACATCGTCGACTATGCCTGCCGCGCGGCTCTCAGTCAACGAGGCGTCTCTCATCTCGCGCTGCCCATCGACTATCAGGTTGCCGATATGTCGCAAGAGAAGCGCTACATGCGTAACGTCAAGGGGCACACCTCCGAAGCCTTCACGGTTCCAAAGAGAATTCCGGAGAGAACACAGCTCGAAAAGGCAGCCCGGCTTCTGCAGGGCAAGAAGAAAGTAGCGATTTTGGTTGGCTCCGGCGCGCGCGGCGCACGGGAAGAAGTCACGCAAGTGGCCGAGCGGCTCGCGGCTCCCGTTATAAAAGCTCTCCTTGGCAAAGATGTCCTTCCCGACGACAGTCCTTATACAACAGGAGGAACCGGCGTTGTAGGTACGCGGCCATCATCCGACGCTTTTGAGAATTGCGATGCGCTGCTCATCATCGGCAGCTCGTTCCCGTATATCGAATTTCTTCCCAAACCAGGGCAAGCCGTCGGCGTTCAAATCGACGACAAACCGGAACGCATCGGTCTGCGCTATCCCGTGGAGCTTGGCCTCGTTGGCGACGCGAAGGCCACT
This sequence comes from Bryobacteraceae bacterium, assembly GCA_965219105.1. GTDB lineage: Bacteria > Acidobacteriota > Terriglobia > Bryobacterales > Bryobacteraceae > Bog-105. Next base: position 408,335 of record OZ244728.1, read on the forward strand.
CTTCGCGAACTGCTCATGTATCTGCCGCGCAATGAGGATCGTACCTTTCTGCAAACGGCGCAAAAGGGAATGGACGATTGGTGGGAGTTGATGGAACAGCGCGGCACCCGCACCGACAAACCCATGAAGCCGCAGGTAGTGGCCTGGAACCTGTCTCAGCTGCTGGACGACGACGCCATCATCACCGGCGATTCCGGCACAGTGACCACCCACGTAGCCCGGATGAAGCTGCGAGCGCAGCAGCAATTTTCATTTAGTGGAACGCTGTGCAGCATGGCCGCCGGGCTCCCTTACGCAATCGGCGCAGCCGCTGCTTATCCAGGGCGGCAGATCGTCACATTCACCGGCGATGGCTCGCTCAGCATGATGATGGGCGACCTCGCCACGCTTACGCAACACAATCTGCCAGTGAAACTCTTTGTCCTCAAGAACAACACGCTCGGACTCATCAAGTGGGAGCAGATGATCTATCTCGGTAACCCTGAGTACGGCGTGGATCTCTATCCGATTGACTTTGTCAAGGTGGCCGAAGGTTGCGGCGCGCGCGCGGTTCGCATCGAGGATCCCAAAAAGTGCCGTGCCCAAATGAAAGAGGCGCTCGCCATGGATGGCCCCGTCGTGATCGAGTGTCTCACCGATCCATTGGAGCCGCCAATGCCGCCCAAAGCCACTAAGGCGGAGATGAAACACCTGACGCAATCGCTGGCTCGCGGCGAACGCGATCGCGCCAGAATTGCACTCACCATCGGACGCGAAGCAATGGACGAAGCCTTGTTCCCGGCGAGCGATTACGGCGTACTCGCTCGTCTCAAAGACGCGGTCACTGGCTCCAAGAAAGAAGACTGACATGCTTCCTCCCACAGAAACTATCTCCTCGCAAGAAGCGGATGAATTAGCCTCAGAAATCTCTAAGAAGACGAAAGCCGAAGTCCGTTTCGACCCCGGGTCCAAAGCGCTCTACGCATCGGACTTGTCTATGTATCGCCAAGTTCCAATCGGCGTGGTAGTTCCGCGCAGCATAGACGATGTCATCAAGACGGTTGCGATCTGTCAGAAGCGCGGCGTGCCTATTCTCGGGCGAGGCTGCGGAACCAGTCTTGCCGGCCAGTGCTGCAACGTGGCCGTTGTGATCGACTTCTCTAAATACCTGAACCACATTATTGAGATCGATCCAAAGAAGAAACATGCGTGGGTGGAACCTGGCCTGATCAATGATGATTTGCGCAACGCGGCGGAAAAGCATCATCTGACCCTGGCGCCCGATCCCGCTACTCACGAGTACTGCACGCTTGGAGGCATGATCGGCAACAACTCCTGCGGAGCGCACTCGGTCATGGGCGGCAAGACCGTCGAGAATACCGAAGAGCTGGATATTCTCACCTATGACGGCGTGCGCATGACGGTCGGCCCCACCAGCGAATCGGAACTGGCGTCCATCATCCGAAAAGGCGGCCGCAAGGGTGAAATTTACGCCAAGCTCAAGGATATTCGCGACCGCTATGCGAACCAGATTCGAGAGCGTTATCCCGATATCCCACGACGCGTTTCCGGCTACAACCTCGACGAACTGCTTCCTGAAAACGGCTTTAACGTAGCGAAGGCGCTAGTAGGAAGCGAAAGCACCTGCGTGCTCATTTTGCGCGCCAAGATGCGGCTCCTGCCCAGCCCGCCCCATCGCGCCTGGATCGTCATTGCTTACCCGGACGTGTTCCTGGCAGGCGATCATGCCGCTCCGATGCGCGACCTTAAACCGCTTGCGATCGAAGGCTTTCAAAAGCACCTGATTGAGAACGAGTTCCGCAAGGGCAACCAACTCGAAGGTCTGGACCTCCTTCCTCAAGGCGATGCATGGCTGCTTGTCGAGTTTGGCGGTGACTCGCAAGAAGAAGCGTCGGACAATTGCAAAGCGGCCATCCGAAAGATTCGCGAGACAGACCACGATCAAATCGGCATTCACCTGCTCGATAAGCCCGCCGACTACAAGAAGGTTGTGAAGATTCGCGAATCAGGCGTTGGCGCAAGCCGCGTTCCCGGCGAAGAAGATGCGCGCCCGAGTTGGGAAGACGCCGCCGTTCCGCCTCCGGTGCTCGGCAACTATCTGCGCGATTTCTACAAGCTCCTCGACAAGCACAAGTACGTCTGCACTCTGTATGGGCACTTTGGCGATGCTTGCATTCACACCCGAATCACTTTCAATCCGAAGACCGCCGAAGGGGTCAAGAACTATCGTCAGTTCATGACCGAAGCGGCTCATATTGTGGTCCGTCATGGCGGATCGCTCTCGGGCGAGCACGGCGACGGTCAAGCTCGCGCCGAGTTGCTCCCCATTATGTTCGGCTCCGATCTGATGCAGGCGTTCCGCGAATTCAAGTCTGCCTGGGACCCTCAGTGGCGCATGAACCCCGGCAAGATCGTCGATCCCTACCCGCTCGACAGCAACTTGCGAGAAGGACCCGACTATCGCCCCAAGCCAGTCCTTACCGTCTTCCAGTTTCCTGGCGACCACGGCAGCATGTCGCAAGCAACCGAGCGCTGTTTTGGAGTGGGCAAGTGCCGCGGGTTAGATGGCGGAACGATGTGCCCCAGCTTTCACGTGACGCGCGAAGAGATGCACAGCACTCGCGGACGAGCGCGCATGTTATTTGAAATGCTTCGCGGCGATGTGATCCAGGACGGATGGCGCGACGAGCACGTCAAAGATGCTCTCGACCTCTGCCTCGCCTGCAAAGGCTGCAAGGGCGACTGCCCGGTCAACGTCGATGTCGCGACGTACAAGGCCGAGTTCCTTCACCACTACTATGAAGGCCGGATTCGTCCCGCCAGCGCCTATGCCATGGGCCAGATCTTCCGGTGGGCCAACCTGGGTTCGCAGGTTCCCGACCTGGCTAATCTTGTGACGCAAACGCCTGGCTTGTCGGCTATCGCCAAGACTTTCGCCGGAGTCACCCAGAGCCGAAAGCTGCCTTCGTTCCCCAAGGAAACCTTCAAGAGCTGGTTTCAGAAACGTTCGTCGGGCGCAATGCGAAAGAATGACGAGCGGCCAGTCGTGACTCTGTGGGCAGATACCTTCAACAATCACTTCTTCCCGCACACCGCCAAGGCTGCTGTTGAAGTGCTGGAATCGGCCGGTTATCGCGTCCAGGTTCCTTCGCGCCATCTCTGCTGCGGGCGTCCTCTCTATGACTACGGCTTCCTGGATCAGGCCAAAGCTCATCTGCACGAAATCATCGACACACTTCGTAGCGACATCACCGCCGGGACGCCGATGGTTGTTCTCGAACCGAGCTGCGCGACCGTGTTCCGCGACGAAATGACGAACATGCTTCCGACCGACGAAGATGCTCAACGGTTGCGCCAACAGACGTTCACTCTCGCAGAATTTTTGACAAAGGTGAATTACCGTCCGCCGCACCTGAAACGCAAAGCGCTGCTGCACGGCCATTGCCATCAGAAAGCAATGTTCGGCATAAAGAACGATAAGGCGATTCTCTCGCGGATGGGCCTGGACGCCGAGCTGCTCGATTCGGGATGTTGCGGACTGGCCGGGTCGTTCGGGTACGAAGAAAGCCACTACGACACGTCGATGAAGATAGGCGAACGCGTCCTGCTGGCTCGTGTGAGGGAGGCCGCGCGCGACATGCTCATCATTACCGATGGGTTCAGCTGCCGCGAGCAGATCATGCACGGCACGCCTCGCCATGCCCTGCATCTGGCGGAAGTCATTCAGATGGGAATGCGCCAGCCGCCAACCCCCGCAAAGAAGAAGTATATAGAAAACGGGTTCTTTCAGGAACCGGCTACCTACCCCGCGCTCACGGCCACCGCAGGCGCTGGGCTATTGCTAGCCGGAGGGCTGCTCTGGCTCAACAAGGGCAGCAAGCCCAAGGCTGCGTCGTGACCATGTGCCCGGGTTGCGAGCTTTCGCTAGCACAAGGCTCCTGAATGTGCTAGCGTGATCCGAAGAGGGTACGAATGTCATCATCCAGACGCGATTTTCTAAAGGCCAGCTTGGCCGCCACCGCTTTACCCGCTGTGGCTGGCGCCGTAACCCCAACAAAGGCCTCCGCCACAGACTGGGTCACACTCGGAAAATCGAACGTTCAGGTCACGCGCCTGGCATTCGGAACAGGTACGCATTCAGGAGCGCAACAGCGCCATCTCGGCCAGGAAGAGTTTACTCGGCTGGTCCGTTACGCGTACGACAACGGGATTCGCTTCTTCGAGACCGCCGACGCGTATCACGCCATGCCGCAGATGCTGGCCGTCGCCCTGCAAGGTATTCCGCGGGACTCTTACCGGCTCATGACCAAGTACGACGTGCATCACTCGGAAGATCCCATGGTTGGCGTACATCGCCTAAACGCGGCGCTGGGCACGGACTACGTGGACATCATGCTCCTCCACTGCGTGCGCAGTCCCGATTGGCCGATCGAGACGAAGCATATACAGGACGCTTTCCAGGAAGCGAAAGAAAAGAAGCTCATGATGGCCCATGGCGCTTCGGTGCACGGCAAGCAGGCTCTCGCGGCGTTTCCCGGCAACCAATTTCTCGATGTTGCCATGATCCGGATGAATCAAAAGGGCACCAGCATGGATACACCGTCTCTGCAGGACATTGACGAACTGGGCGATGTTCCTTACGTCGTCGATCACATGCAGCGCACCAAAGCCGGCGGTTCAGGAATTATCAGCATGAAACTGGTCGGTGAAGGCCGGTTCAAGAACCCCGACGATCGCCAGGCTTCGGTGAATTTCGCTTTCCGCAAAGCAGGCGTCGATTGCGTCACCATCGGGTTCGGCAGCACAGGCGAGATCGACGAAGCCATCAAACGCATCTCGACAGCCCTGAACGCTTAGGCGTTAGTGGACAAGTTCGCCTCCCACGGCGGTCGCCTCGACTTTGACATTTTCGATCTCCACTGGATCCAAATGAAAAATGTCTTCCGAAAGTACAGCGAAGTCGGCCAGCTTGCCGACTTCGAGCGAGCCCTTTGCCTCATCCTGGCTTTCGGCGAATGCTGAGCCGACCGTGTAAGCGTGCACCGCCTCTTCCACGCTGATCTTCTGCTCGGGGATCCAGCCACCGGGATGCTTTCCATCCAGAGTGCGGCGGGTCGTGGCGGCGTAGATACCTGCTAGCGGGTTCATGGGCGCAACGAACCAATCCGAGCCGAAGGCAAGAACCGCGCCGGCGTCCAACAGCGATCGGAACGCGTAGGCAGTTTTGGCTCGCTCATGACCGATGCGCTTCTCGGCCCAGCGTCCGTCATCAATGCAGTGTTAGGGCTGCATCGAGGCAATGACGCGCAGTTGAGCGAAGCGCGGGATATCTTCGGGCCTCAGATGTTGGGCGTGCTCAATGCGCAAACGGCGGTCGCTCGCTCCATTCTCTTTCTCCAGCCGCTCGTATAAATCGAGAATGGTCTTGTTGGCACGATCGCCAATGGCGTGAGTCGCGATATGCAAGCCGGCCCGGTCAGCGGCCTTCATATCGGCAAAGAATTGGCCTTTGCGCGCAAGCTCCTCGGTAGGCAGCCCTGAGTTACCGGGCGCGTCATTGAAAGGCTGAAAGAACCAGGCCGTGCCCGATCCGAGCGATCCATCCGCAAACGCTTTTAGCGATCCAATCACCAGCGTGTCATTGCCGAAGTTAGCCATCAAGCCAAGATCGGAAAGCCTTCGATAGTGAGCGAGCGGGAAACGCGCGGAGATCCGAACCTTCAGCTTGCCTTGCGCCAGCAGCCTCTGATAGCCGCGGAGCACCAGAGCTTGCAAGTCTGCAGCGTGCGCGCCGGTAAAGCCCATGTCCTGCACGCTGGTGACACCATTGCGCAAAGCGTCACTCTGCGCAGCCAGTATCGCCGCATCGACTTGGGCATCGGAAGGCGGAGGCATTACCCGCTCGACCAGATCTTTTGCCGCGTCTTTGAAGATGCCGGTCGGGTTTCCATCCTTATCGCGGCCGATCACACCTCCGGGCACATCCGGCGTGTCCTTGGTGATGCCGGCGAGCTTCATCGCCAGCGCATTGGCAAGCATCATGTGTCCATCGGAACGGTTGATCCACACAGGATTGTTTGGCGTGACCGCATCGATCCACTCATGCGAGGGAAGCTCGGCGGGAGTCCATTTCTGTTCGTCCCAGTTGCCGTCTACGATCCACTCGCCAGCCGGACGCGTCTTCGCAAATTCGCCAACTCGCTCGGAGAACTCGCCGCGGCTCGTCACATCGCTTAGCCGCACGCTTGCCAAACTCTGGCCACCCCAAAAGAAATGAACGTGCGCGTCGTTGAAGCCGGGAACCACGCGGCGTCCCTTCAAATCGAGAACCTTCGCATTTGGCCCAGCAAGCCTGGTGATTTGCCCGGTCGTGCCAACCGCGAGGATGCGATGCCCTGCTACTGCAAAGGCCTCGGCTTCTGGCTGCCGCGGATTCTCCGTCCAAACCTTGCCATTCACCGCAATCAAGTCCGTCTGCGCCTGCAAGCTGATACCGATCGCCATTCCCGCCAACAAGAAGATTGTCCTCATCCCTTTTCTGAGACCGCATTCACGGAAGCAGGCATTCCCGCTCCTGCTCCGTCCCTCTTTCTCAATCGATTCCCGAGCAGAACCAACAACGCCGTCCCGGAGATGACGCTTGCTAGGCCGTCCGTCAGCAAAAGGCCGCGCAGGCCAAAGTGCTTGTAGCCTTGCCCGTCGGCCCACGTCATGTAAACGATCGCGGCGTTAGTGGCGGCGGAAAACAGTCCCAACTGCGTACTGGCAACCGCGCTCTTCTGGCCTACCAACTGATACCCGAGCGCATTGAATGCAGCATAGGCAACTCCTGTGATGCCGTTGTAGATCAGCGCGCCGAGCAAGAAAGCAGTTGGGGTATGTGGAGTAAAGGCGAGCAACAGCGCGCAGCAGCCGCCAGCCATGCCGGCGCAGACGTACAAGTACCCCCGGGACACTCGATTCGCCGCATAGCCGCCCAGCAGCGCGCCAAGGGAGGCGCTCACCGCACATCCAGCGCCCGTCACCCAAACCACCGTATGTTCGCTGGTATGAAAATCCTTGCCCATGCCAGAAAACAGATTGATGGCCGCCTCGGCGCTGGCGGGAGCCAGGAATAGCGCAAAGCCGGTCAGGCACTCCTTGGCTTTGGAAGCTTGCCAGGTCGCCTTGACCGCATCGGTGAAAATCTGCCGGAAGTGGAAAGAGGATTTTCTAGGCGGCGGAAACAGCGTAGTGAACGCCGTTCCAAGCAAAATACACGCAGCCAAGCCGAGCGCCAGCCAATACAGCGAAATATAGGGGACGAGCGACATGACCGCAAGCGAGCCCAACGCTCCACCACCCAGGTTGGCTACGTTTGTCCAGCCGCTCACCGAGCCGCGCACTTCGTCCGTTGTGAATTCCGCAGTCCAACCACTGACGGCGCCTGAAAACAGCACCATCGAAAGTTCTGCGACTAGCAACAGAGCCGTGGCAACCTCCAGACGAGCGGGCGAGAGCACGACAAGACCTGTGCCGAGACACACCGCCGCGCTCGTTGAAGTTAACCAACAGTAGGCGCGGCGAGTGAGGCCTGTATCCATCAGGGGCTGCAACAGAAATCCCCAGAAGGTCGGCGACATAACCGTGGCACTGACGGTGGCTACTTTGTAGAGCGGGATGCCGAGGTTCGTGAGCAGGAAAGGTAGGGCGGTGATGGTGAACCCAATCACCACGCCGAAGGGAAAGATCGCCATACCGACGATCCATGGCGGCGGAACTTTCTCTTGACGTGACGGCGATTGCGTTGTGGGGGGCAGTGGTTCCTCGAAAGGTTAGACCTAACTATGAATTATGGCTTGTGGGGGTCGAGGGCGAAGCCGATTCTGCCGAACGAACTCGAAAAACGGATGTGAGCAGGTGGGGAGCGGTTTGCCGGCGTTTCATTGGCCTGAATCTTACTCAGGCTTCTCTATAGACCAAGTGAATAGGTTGCACTTCTATTCATGAGGTTATATCTATAAGTAGAAGCTGATGCTATGAATGATTCGTCTCTGAAATCTGATTTGCCGCAGGGCACTCTGGATCTTCTTATTTTGAAGATCATCGCCGTGCAGCCGGTACACGGTTATGCGATTGCGCAGCGGCTGCAGCAGATTTCGCGCGACATCGTTCAAGTGCCGGGCGGTTCCCTCTACCCCGCACTGCATCGACTGGAAAATCGCGGCTTTGTCAAATCCGATTGGAAGCAAACGGAAACCGGCCGTGATGCCAAATTCTACCGGCTGACGAGGAAGGGACGAACTCATCTGGAGTCTGAGACCACGAGTTGGCAGCGACTGGCAAAAGCGTGAGCCTGATCCTAAATCTTGCGGAGGAAGCGTGAAATGACGTGGTGGAAACGCCTTTGCCGGAGCAACAAGTTGGAGCAGGAACTCGAGCGCGAACTCCAGTTTCATATCGCAGAGAGAATCTCGGAATGGAAGAACTCAGGATGCAGCGAAGAGACGGCGCGCCAACGCGTTCGCCAGGAGTTTGGCGGTCTCGAGCAGGTCAAGGAAACCTGCCGGGACGCCCGTGGCACACGCTGGGTGGAAGATCTCTTCCGCGACTTCCGCTTTGGATTGCGGATGCTCATCAAGTACCGGACCGCAAGCGTGGCCGCGGTTGTCTCACTCGGTCTTGAGCGGTTCGTCGATGCGCCGCTCCAAGTCAGAGATGCATCCAGGGGTCTTGACTCGCTGTTTCGTGCGCAATTCCGGCGTCCACTCTGGATTCTCACGCTGGTTTGTCTACTTCTGCTTCTGATCGCGTGTGCCAATGTTGCGAACCTGATGCTGGCGCGTGCATCCGCCCGTGATGCCGAGATGGCTCTGCGAATTTCGCTCGGGGCCGCTAAATCACGACTCATTCAGCAAATATTGATTGAGGGCAGTCAAGTAGCCTTGGTTGCCGGCGCACTCGGACTGTTCTTCGCTGCTCTCGCAACGCCGATGATCGTAAGCTATCTCGGATCGACCGAGTTCCCAGCGTGGCTTAGTGTTTCGCCCAACCACCGGACGATTGCATTCGCGGCGTTGTTAACTCTTCTCACGACGCTTTTATTCGGCTTGGCGCCGACGTTGCGCGCCTCTTCCGTCTCACCAAACGCCTCGCTAAAAGAGGCGGCGGCGAAACAGTCTACCAAGCTCGGATTACTCCGTTGGACGTTGACTGCTCAAGTATGCTTCAGCGTGGGCTGTGTTGTTCCTCTCAGGGTTGCTGTTACTTTCTCTCCGCAAGCTGCTTTCTGTCGATCTCGGTTTCGTTCCCGATAACGTCGTGCTCTTCGGTCTAGCGCCCCTTAATTCTGACTCCCATCAGCAGGACTCAGGAGTGAAACTGATCGACCGAATCCGTACTCTGCCGCTTCGTTAAAGCGGCAAGCATCTCGCGGCAACGGCCCATGGGAGGCGATCTAGTCTGGATCTCGCTGCCTATCAGTCGCTTGCCCGGTCGCGCAAACGAATCGGTACGCCCCACGGAAGTGCCGGTCTCGCAAGGCTTCTTTAAAGCTATGGAAATCCGATGGCTCGCCGGGCGCGATTTTCGACCGGACGAGATCACGAACGCCCGCTCGTCCGTGATCGTCAACCAAGCTTTTGCAGAAAAGTTTTTCCCCGGCCAGAATCCCATCGGTCAGACATTCGAGAAGTTTGGAGACGATCCTGCACCGGTGAAGGAACAAATCATCGGAGTTGCCGCTGACGCTCGTTTTAACAACCTGCGGGAGCCAGAACATCCAACAATTTACAGCCCGTTGCATGATGCCGCCGGCTCCACGTTGAATGTCCGGACTTGCTCCCGAGCCTTTCCGCTGATTCCCTCGCTTCGCAAGGAAATTGAGGCCGCCTCGCCGGATATAAGAGTACGCGGAGCTATCCTGCTTCAGTCGCAAATTAACAATACGCTTATCAGCGAGCGTCTGCTCGCTCTGTTGGGTGGATTTTTTCCGTGGTCGCTCTGGTGCTTGCAAGCGTTGGATTATACGGCGTGATCAACTATGCTGTGGTCCGCAGGACGCGTGAAATCGGCATCCGAATCGCTCTAGGCGCCCGTCGCCCCGCAGTTGTACGGCTTGTTGCGTCAGAAGTATCGGTCCCGCTTGCGGCCGGCATCGCCGGCGGGATCTCAATAGGCCTTGGCCTAGCCCGCTATGTTGCTCCGCAGCTGTTTGAAGTAAAGGCAACGAATCTGTCAAGTCTCCTAGCTCCTCTCGCGTGCATACTGATCACGGCCACGGCCGCCTGCCTTCCATCCGTTTTGCACGCAGCCAGCACAGACCCTGTTTTAGCCTTGAGACACGAATAGCGGACAGCGCTGTCGCGCAGAGAATCCCGGCGGATTCGATACTCTGCAAGGAAGCATGCGTAGCCGATTTGCCGTCCTTTGTATGATCAGTGCGGTTGCCTTTGGAGCGACCCCTGTTGCTTCGACACATTTCAGGGGCGGCGATCAGTGCCGGATCGAAGTGGAGGTTAAGGTCAATGGCCGGGGGCCGTTTCCCTTTCTCTTCGATACGGGATCGCCGACCATTCTCTCTCTCGATCTCGCGAGCGAGCTTCGATTGAATGTGACAGGCAGGCAAACCATGCAGGCCTTTGGCGGTCCGGTGGAGACTGCTTCGGCTATTGTCGATTCCATCAAAGTAAGTGATTTAACGATGGGGCGGTCAGAAGTTCTCGTCATTGGCGGTGGACCATTTAACAGGCGTGGACTGGCAGGCATTCTGGGGCGAGAGCTACTAAATCGGCTTGTTACTCGAGTGGACTATGAGGACGGCACTTTAGAATTCTTCGATCCCGCTGGCTTTGCGTACACCGGAAAGGGTAAGCGACTGCCGCTGGCTGCGCCAGTAAACGAACTGCTGACGACCAGGATGCGAGTCTTTGGAGCCGATGCGAATATTCAGGTCGATTCCGGATCGGAGCGTTCGCTTGGGCTCTTCCCTAAATTTGTACGTGAACATGGCCTCCGTGCAGGACTGCGCGCGGTGACGGGCTATGGCTTCGGCGGCCTTACTCGCGCGGAGATCATGCGAGCGCCGGAACTCGATCTCGGGGGCTTTCTGATCAAAAACGCGATCGTGCTGTTGTCAACCGACAGCAACGGCATTGAATCGGGTAGTGCCGACGGGAATATCGGTGGGCAGCTCATGCGCGAGTTCACGTGGACCCTCGATCTTCCGCACGAGTCTTTATTCATTGAGCCAAACGGCTGGTATAACAAGCCGGAATTGATTGATACATCCGGCTTGGTATTGGACACGCGAGGCGAATCGCCAAAGGTATTGTTCGTCTATCCTGGTTCACCCGCCGCTGACGCCGGCATTATTCAGGGCGACACCGTACACGAGCCAAGCGGCAAAGCGCTGACCGGCGAGCAGTGGCACGACCTGCTGGATGGGTCACCCGGCACCGTGGTTCATTTACTTATTGGACGCGATGGACACAGCACTCCGGTTGCTCTTACTTTGCGGAGATATTTGTGACGCCTGTCGCGTTCGAGCCCTTCTGAGAAATATTGATCGCGGAAGCGCGATCCCGTAAGCACTTGACAAACTATTCGTATTCCGATATACCGGAATACGAATGATGCCGCCCGATCCGTCTTCTTTTCTTCCACTTTCTCCGGCCATGCTCCATATCCTGCTTGCGCTGGCCGATGAGGACCGGCACGGCTACGCCATTATGCAGGAGGTGATGCAGCATTCGCAGGGGCAGTACAAGATTGGGCCCGGCACTCTCTATGACAATCTGCAGAAGATGCTGGATCAAGGGCTTGTGGAAGAGGCGCGGCGGGCGACTCCGGAGGAGGATTCACGACGCCGTTACTATCGGCTCAGCCGTTTCGGACGGAGCGTGCTGTCGGCCGAGGTGAAGCGTTTGGATGAAGTGGTTCGGAAGGCGAAGGCGCGTTTGAAACCCGCGCTGGGCAAAAGAGCATGACGCGCGGCGTCTACAGATCTCTTGTGCGATGTCATCCGCCCGCTTTCCGGCGACGTTTCGGCGGGGAGATGCTGAGCGTGTTCGATGAAGCGGGGGCCGAGCACGGTTTCGCTCTGGTGAGCGACGGGTTACTGTCCCTCGCGCGTCAATGGCTTTTACGAACAAATTCCTGGAAGATATTGATCGCTCTATGTGGGGGCATCGTCCAGGTATTTGGTTTTGGACTGCCGTTCAAAGCTCATCAGCTTTGGGCCGAAAATCATGAGGTTCTTACGCTTTCGATGCAGCAGATGATGCTCTTTACGCTTGGTCTGCTTTGCACGTTGTTTATCGTGATTACCTGGATAACGTTTTGGAACGCGCGTTTTCAGAGGCGTCGAATCACGGGACGCAAGAGTTTCTTTGCCGGGGTGGCAAGCTTCCGCCGTAACACTTAGTTGTGAAGGAGTAAGTCGCCTAAATGCTCGAAGTCCGGAATGTAACAAAACTTTATTCAGGAATTGCTGCCGTAAGCGGGATCAGTTTTTCGGTTGCGGCAGGCGAGGTCACCGGATATCTTGGACCGAACGGCTCCGGTAAATCCACCACCATAAAACTCATCACCGGGTTGATCGAAGCGAGCGAAGGCGTCATCTTATTTCGGGGCGAGCCGATTGACCGGAATCGCGTGGCCTACCGGCAGCGCTTCGGTTACGTCCCGGAAGAGCCACACTTGTATCCGCATCTGACCGGGCTCGAGTATCTGGAGATGGTGGGCGAGCTGCGCTGCCTGCCGAAGCGCGCCACTGCGGGAAAGATCGGGGAGCTGCTTCGGTTATTCTCACTGTTCGGCAACCGGCATGTGCCAATGTCGAGCTATTCGAAAGGCATGCGGCAGAAGGTACTAATTGCAGCCGCGCTGCTTCACAATCCTGAACTGGTGGTGCTGGACGAGCCGTTCTCGGGGCTGGATGTGAGCACGGCGCTCGTTCTTCGCGATCTCATCTCCGCGCTCGCACAAAGCGGGAAAGTGGTGCTGTTTAGCTCGCATGAGCTGGAGACGGTTGAGCGCCTCTGTGCACGGGTTGTAATTCTGCATAAGGGCAAGGTGGTGGCAAACGATTCGGTCCAGAATCTGAGTGCGGTTCTGTCGCGGCCGAATTTGGAAGCTATCTTCTCCGAGCTTGCCATCGAGCAGGATACAGCCGCGATCACAAAGCAAATCGTGCAGGTGATCGAGTCATAGAGTGGCTGCGAGGTTTCTAGGATGCAGGGATCTGAAGTTGTCATCGATGGAAGACGGCAGTTCGTGGCACTGTACCGGAGCTTTTTGTTCCGGGTGGTCGACTTGGAACTGCTCTCGGCCTCGGGCGACATTCGCAACTTGCTAGGACAGTTCGCGGCATTGTTGGCAGCGTACAGCTTCGTTCTCGCCCTCTTCACTGTTTCGCATTTTGCATTATCGACCGCCGCGCGCTCAAAGCTAGCCGTTAGCGCTTGGGGGCTTGAGGAGTTTTACTTTTCGACAACAATTACGGTGGTGGGTTTGTTCTCCGTTCTCGCCTGGGATGCATCGAGTCCGGATCGGCGCGACGGTTTCATTCTCGACCCACTGCCCGTTCGGGCCAGAACGATTCTGGGGGCAAAGTACGCCTCGATTGTTACAGGCCTCAGTGTGAGTATTATCGCGGTGAATGTATTCACCGGTTTGAGCTTTCCATTTGCAATCGCTTCGGGCGGCATAGCCGGGGCACTCAGATGCTTTGTCGCGTATTGGATGACGCTCGGGGCGGCCGGAGCGTTCACTTTCGGTTTCATCTGCGCCGTGCAAAACGCAGCCGCGACGTTGTTGAGCTACCGAGTCTTTCAACGCCTTTCGAGTTTTCTGCAATTGGCGGCTCTGTTTGGCATTCTGACGTTGTTCTTCCTTACGCCGCCGCTTGCGACTCCTTCACGGCTGAGCGCGCCGGCCAATCAGCAGTGGCTCGCGCTGCTGCCTTCATATTGGTTCCTGGGACTGTTTCAAGCGTTGAATGGAGCGCATGACAGGATATTCAAGTGGCTGGCGTGGCGGGCGGTTTGGGGTCTGACTTTGGTTTGTCTTGCCGGATCGATAACCGCAGCCATGAGTTATGGGCGCAACATGAGACGCGCAATCGAACAACCGGACATCGCTCCGGGCGCATCGCGGGGTGCTCTGTCGAGAGTGGCTGCAACGCTCACATTTCGAATACTGAGGGATCCAATCGATCGCGCAATTCTTCTCTTTTCGGCGCGTACTCTGGCGCGCAGCCGGCAGCATCGGCTCGTGCTTGCGGTGTACATCAGCATTGCGCTTGCGATCTCGCTCGCTTACGCGAAGAGCCTGGTGTACGGCACCTCCGGGGAAAGCTGGACGCGGCCTGGCGAGCCGTTGCTCATTGCTGGGCTGGTGACTTTGTTCTTTACTCTGATTGGAACGCGAGCGGTGTTTGCGTTGCCGTTTGTTCTTCAGGCAAATTGGATCTTTCGGATCACTGCCGTACGCAGTCCAGCGGCCTACTTTTCGGCAGTGCGCAAGGCCTTGTTTGCAGTAGCGGCGATTCCGCTTCTGTCGATTGCCGGCATTACGTATCTATCGATTTGGCCGAACCGTGCGGGGCTGGAACACTTGCTGGTGTTGCTGATGCTCGCCGTTTTGCTGGCCGAGAGTCTACTTCGGAGATTCCGCAAGATCCCGTTTGCGTGTTCATATTTGCCCGGCAAGTCGAATCTTAAACTGAAGTTTGGGATCGCCGGGGTGCTGTTTCTGGTCGTGGTGGAGCTGGGGGCAAGCCTCTAATATTGGGCGATGGAGAAACCGGCACGATACGTGACAGTGGTCGGATTGCTCGGCTTGTGTGCGGTTTGGGCGATGCGGCGAACGGCTGAGTTTGCAGCTGCGCCGCACAACGGCCTGCAGTTTGAAGACGTGCCCGCGGCGGACATTTTCGCGCTGGATCTACGCCGGGACGCCGATTACCTACAGAGCAGCGATTATCTGGATGCGGTCAGTTCGCCTCCCGGGCGCACGCTAGCCTCGTGGGTTAAGCGGATTGTTTTCGGGTGCGTGCTTTTGCTCGCGGCCGGATTCGCTTATGAGCGATTTGGGGAGTGGCGTGATCATCGGCAGTTTCCGCAGATTGGACGCTCGGTGGGCATTGGCGGCCGGTCGCTCAACATTTATTGTTCGGGGTCAGGCAACCCGGCCGTGGTCATGGATTCGGGAGCGGGAATGCCAGGCTATAGCTGGACGCTTGTTCAGTCAGCAATGGCGAAGACGACGCGAGCGTGCTGGTATGACCGTGCCGGGTATGGTTGGAGCGATCCGGGGCCGCGAAGCCGCACTGGGCTCGATATCGCTTTGGATCTCCACAGGCTGCTGCACGCAGCAGGCGTCGCGCCGCCTTACGTGTTAGTGGGCCATTCGGTAGGCGGGTTTTATGCGCGGGTGTTTGCGGCGCGATACAGAGCGGAAGTCGCGGGGATGGTGCTGGTGGATTCCGCGGACGAGTATGAAGACCGAGCGCGTTTGCCGAAGAGCATGCAATCTTCGGCGAGCGATTATGTGCCGCGATTGTTGATGCCCGTTGTGATTGCGGCGGCTCGATTGGGCGTGCATGCAGGACTGATGCGGCTTTTCGACAAGGGGGTGACAGGTCCGGACGGGCGTTTGCCGTTGCACGTCACTCGGGAGATCCATGCGCTTCAGTTGCAGCCGAAAGCGTTCGACGCTTTGTTGGATGAGGGTTTGTCGCGGCCTCAAACTTTAGAGCAGGTGAAGGCGGTGCGAAGTCTTGGCCGTTTGCCGATGATCGTGCTCTCCGGGGCGAAGAGGCCGGCTGTGCATCTGGACGGCCCGACGGAGGTGGATCAGTTAAACCGTTTCATGTATTGGCGGGTGCATGTGACGCAAGCCCGGCTGGCCAGGCTGTCTGAACGCGGGCGGCAGATCGTTCTTCGAGATGTCGGCCATGCGGTGCCGACCGAGGCGCCCGAGGCGGTGGTCGACGCAGTGCGGCGTATAGTTGTCTCGCCGATGGCAAGATAAGTGAAATGGCGATCTCGGTGCGAGTTTGCGAACTGAATGAAATAGCGGCGCTGCGGCAAGAGTACCGGGCAGAGATGCACTGCCAAATCATTCATGATTCGATTCATTCCCGCGCTGGCTGGACCATAGAGTACATTCTGGAATCGGACGGAAGTGCAGCTGGATACGGCTCGGTGGCAGTCGGCGGTCCTTGGACAAACTCGCACGCGCTGTATGAGTTCTACGTCAAGGAAGATTTCCGCCAGCGGATCTTCGAGCTATTCGCGGCTTTGCTTGCGAAGTGCAAGGTGAACATGATTGAGACACAAACTAATGCGCCACTGCTCTCGACGATGGTACACACGTTTGGTCAGAATATTCGCGCAGAGGCAATTCTGTTCGAAGATCGAGTCGAAACGCAGCTTCAACCGGAAGGCGCAGGTTTTCGCCCGGCCCTAGCCGGAGATGTGGAGCTACTAACCACGCTTGAACTAGACGATACGGCGGGCTGGGTCGTGACGTACGACGGCAGCATTGTAGGGGCTGGCGGTATCCTGTATCACTATAACCGCCCTTACGGCGACCTTTACATGAAAATCGTAGAACCGTTTCGAAACAAAGGGCTGGGGTCTTATCTGGTTCAGGAGTTGAAGAAGGCTTGCAGAGCTGGAGGCAGCGTCCCCGCGGCACGCTGCAACATCGGGAACCTGGCAAGCCGAAGAACACTGCAAAAGGCAGGGCTGGTACCCTGCGGAAATCTGATCGCCGGTGAGCTATAGCAGTTTCGGGGAGCCGGGCGAAGTACGCGGCGCACTATAAGCAGCTTTGCGCTCGCCGCCACTACCGGCCAGATGCTCGCGGATTGCGTCGAAGTAGAAGCCTCACTGCGTCGACTTGATGCGCGAGGAACTTGCGAGGCTCTAAGCAAATACGCTCACGCTTCGAGATCAGCAAAGGCTGTGCAACGATTTGAAATTCATCCTCGTAGACGATATACCCGGCACGATTCGCCTTCAGCATCCGGACCGACACGCCGTGGTGCTCCAGAATCGCGACTAATTCTCGTACGCGGGCGAGATGTTCATGCGCAGTATCTTTGAACCACGAGATCGCCTTGCTCTGCTTGCGATAGAACGGAGGCTGGGAAGCGGTGAAGCGTGTTGGCTCTTCGAGGTGCTCGTTGAACCAGCGAAGAATGGAGTCGTGTTGCTCCTCTTCGTGAGCGTAAAGCATCTCGTGATCCCGCAAATTCCCGACCGCATGAAAGACTCCGAGTTCACGCCCGGAATCATCGTCGATGTCGGCGACCACGAATCTTAGGTACATAGCTCAGACCCGGCGGGCGGCAATCAGTTCGGCTTACCGGCAGAGGCGGCAACTTCTTTCGCGTGGGCGATCAAGGCAGTGAAGCGCGGGTCGCCGTGGAGGGCGGCAAAGTCCGGATCGCTCTGCATCTGGAGAGCGATGTTGGGAGCGAGGCCGTGATCGACGGCTTTTCGTAGAAGGGCGAGAGCTTCGTCCGGCTTTTTGTTCTTGAGC
This sequence comes from Bryobacteraceae bacterium, assembly GCA_965219105.1. Taxonomy (GTDB): domain Bacteria; phylum Acidobacteriota; class Terriglobia; order Bryobacterales; family Bryobacteraceae; genus Bog-105. The sequence continues at coordinate 425,867 of OZ244728.1, forward strand.
GCAAGGCCGCCGAGATTGTAGGTGGACATGGCGGTGTCGGGGTGATTGGGCCCGAGTACTTTGCTCTGCATCTCGAAAGTTTTTTCTTCCAATTTATAGGCGTCGGCATAGCGACCCTGGAGAAATAAGAGATTGGCGAGATTGTTCATCGACATCAACGTGTCTCGATGTTCCGGCCCGAGCACCTTTTGACGGGAAGCGAGCACCGCGCGGAGCAGCGTTTCGGACTCACCTCGCCGATTTTCTGTCGCGAGAGTGGTTGCATAACCGTCCATGGCGGCGAGAGTATCGGGGTGGTCCGGCCCGAGAACCCGGCGGCGAGTGTCGAATGCCTGGCGATAGAGCTTCTCGGCATCCGGAAAGCGACCCTCGTCGTAGTAAGCACCGGCCAAGTAAGTCATTGTTGCAAGCGTTGCGGAATTATCGGGTCCAAGGATGCGAAGTTCCACATCGAGGGTCTGTTTTCCGAGGCGCTCGGATTCTTTGGTTTTTCCTTCCTGATAAAGAACAGCCGACAGCCCGGAGCTAGCAAGCAGAGTATCGGGGTGGTCTGGCCCGAGAATGCGCTGGAGTTTCGGTAAGGTGTCTCGTTGTAACTTTTCGGCTTCGGCAAATTTACCTTGATGGCGAAGCACCGATGCCAGATGGAGATCGGATCGGAGCGTTTTCGGATCGTCAGGCCCGAGAATGCGGCGGCGGATTTGGAGCGCGTGCGCGAACAATCCCCCGGCTTGTGGAAAGAGGCCGAGGTTTTCGTAGACACCGCCCATGACGTCCATCATTTGGGCCTGAACCTCCGGCTTCCCGGCGAGCCCAGTCCCGATATCTCGGGAGGCTTTGTCGAGGATCTCGCGCGCGGTGATGCTATTTCCGCGAGCCTGGCCGGGGTCGGAGACTTTGAACATACCGGTCATGAACTGCGAGACCTGTTGGAAGGTTTCGGCTTCCCGGTTTGCCCGGTCCCGCTCAGCGGAGATGCGGCGGGTCTGGACGGCCATGGCGATGGCGAAGCTCAACAAGAAGAAGACGCCAGCCGCGGCGGCACTCACGCCGAAGCGGTGGCGGCGCACGAACTTACCGACTCGGTAACGCGTGCTGGGCTGGCCGGCGAGAACGGGTTGATTGTCGAGGTAGCGGCGGAGATCGGCGGCCAGTTCCGAACAGGAAGCATACCGTCGGCTGCGGTCCTGTTCCAAGGCTTTGATGGTGACCCAATCCAGTTCGCCACGGACATGCCGGTAAAGAGACTGCGCGTCTTCGCGGCGATTCAGCGCGGCTTGTTGCGAGGAGGTTCCTAATAACCGGAATTTGGTGCTGGGACGCGGCGGCTCGCGGTTGACGGGCACGTCGAGCATTACGGCGGTGCTGGAGCCCTGGCGGTCGGGCCATTCGAATGGCAGGGAACCGACCAGCAGTTCGTAGAGTACGACGCCGAGAGAGTAGACATCCGTGCGCGTATCGATGTTCGATTCATTGCGGGAGGATTGCTCCGGGCTCATGTAGGCTGGTGTGCCGAGCATGTCACCCACCTGAGTGAACATGGTGAGCTCGGTCAAGCGCTGACCGATGGCTTTGGCTAGACCGAAGTCGATGACTTTGGGAATGGCTTTGTCGTCGATTTCGGCAACAAGAATGTTGGAGGGCTTCAGATCGCGATGAATGATGCCCTTTTGGTGCGCATGCTGGACGCCCTCGCAGACCTGGACGAAGAGATAGATGCGCTCTTTCAAAGTAAGGCGGCGGCGATCGCAGAAGGTATTGAGGGGAAGGCCGGGGACGAACTCCATGACGAAATAAGGACGGCCATTTGCGTTGGCGCCGGCGTCGAAGACCTTGGCGATATTGGGGTGGTCCATCAGTGCCAAGGCCTGGCGCTCGGATTCGAAACGAGCCACGAGCGCCCGCGTGTCCATGCCGGGTTTGATCAGCTTAAGAGCGACGGTGCGCTGCAAGGGATGGAGTTGTTCGGCTCGCCAGACTTCCCCCATGCCGCCTTCACCGAGCAGCTGGATCAAGCGGTAGGGGCCGACCTTCGTGGGGGCGGCGGGAAATTGCGCTTGGTTGAGGGTGGGTTCGTTGTGCTCGTTCTTGGCGTCGGTCATTTATTTCTCCGAAACGGAACGCCGGGTTGCGCGGACGGCGTTTGGGACAAGAATACGACAGTTTAGGGGTGTTCACAGGAAAGCAATGCAGCGAAGCGGTCTGGTGATGCCGCGACTCTTGTGGAGTGTGATGTAAGGAGTTGCGGCGATGGACTCGAAGTTGCGGATTCACGAGGTCTGACATAGACTTTCTGTGTCGGCTTGCGATTTTCGTTTGTGCAGGAGGTTTTCATGTGGATCTCTAGATTCTGGCGTCGCGTTGTGCTTCTTGTAGAGCGGCACAAGCATTTCGAGGCACTGGACGAGGAGATGCGGCTGCACATGGACCTGCGAGCGGAGGCGCTGAAGGAGAGAGGGACAACTTTGAATGAGGCGCCGGTAGCGGCGAAGCGCCAGTTTGGAAACCGGACGGCGTTGGGGGAAGCGGCTTGGGGCATATGGAGTTTTGAGCGTCTGGAATCGGTTTGGCGGGACCTCAGGTTCGGCGCGAGGTCGCTTGGTCATAGCGCCGGGTTCACATCTGTGGTGGTTTTGACATTGGCATTGGGGATCGGCGCGACCACTGCAATGTTCAGCGTGATCGACAACGTGCTTCTCGAGCCGTTTCCTTATGCCCATCAGCAGCGGCTTTACTCACTCGTGATACACGACCAATCCGGTGGAGACGTAGGCGGCCGGAGCTTGTTGCCAGCAAGCGAATACCTCGATTACGCCGAGCAGAATCGCGTTTTCGAAGCTGTGATGGGAGTGGCGATCAGCCGGGCACTGTGGTCGAGGCAAGAATCACCGGAGTCTGTGAATGCGCCACTGGTGACGCCAAACGCGTTTGAGTTTCTGGGCGTTCGAGCTCTGTTGGGGCGGATTGCGAGGCCATCGGACGCCGAGGCGGGCGCGCCTCCCGTATGTGTGATGAGCTATAGCTTCTGGAAGAGCCGTTTCGGCGCAGACGTTCACGTCCTCGGGAAAACTTTAGTTCTCGACGGAGTGGCAAGGACGGTTGTCGGCGTGATGCCGCCGCGGTTCGTTTTCTGGTCGGGTGACGTTTGGCTGCCGGCGCAATTGAGGAGAGACGCCGCGAGTTTAGGTCCGCCATGGTTTTATCTGCTGGGCCGTTTGAGGAAGGGCGTTAGTGTCAATGCAGCCGATCGGCAGATCAACTTGGTTGCGGAACGATTAGCGCGCAAGTACCGGCCGAACTTGTATCCGAGTCGCTTCCATGTCGAATTGGAGAGTTTTGCCGATTCATCGATCGGGCAATTTCGGCGTACGCTGTTCCTGCTGCTGGCGGCGGTGGGGCTCTTGCTGGGGATTGCGTGCGCGAACGTGGCGAGCCTGATGCTGGCGAAAATGAATGGGCGTAGGAGAGAGTTTGCGATTCGAAGCAGTTTAGGGGCGGGATGGTGGCGAGTGGTTCGCCAGTTATTTCTCGAGAGCTGCCTGGTTGCCTTCGGCGGTACGGCGGCTGGTTGTGGAGTCGCGTGGATCGGCTTGAAAATTCTGGTAGCCATTCTCCCACAAGACACATTTCCGGATGAGGCGGTAATTGGGTTGAATATGCGGGTATTAGCGGCGACTGTGGTGATCAGCGCGATTACGGCGCTCTTCTTCGGACTGATTCCGCTGTTGGGCGGTCTGCGCCAGGACTTGAACGAGGCAGTGAAATCAGGAGGGCGGGCCTATAGCGGGTACAGGCGTTCGCGCTTTGGCAATCTGCTGATCGTATTTGAGGTGGCGGTATCGCTTGTGTTGCTGGCAGCCGCAGGTGTGACAATGCGCAGTTTTCTGCGGGAGCGCGAAGTGCAACTCGGGTTTCATGTGCCGCATTTGTTGACGGCGCAGGTTTCACTGACTAAGGACAACCGGAGTGTTCAGCAGCAAGTGCGGTTCATTCGAGATTTCACGGCTTCGATGCATAGTGTGCCGGGAGTCGTGGAGATCGCGATAACGAGCGATGTTCCGCCGTTTGGCGGAGCGATGACGGAGTTCGCCTTTGCCGGTAGGACGCATTCCGAGCAGCCGGATGGGATGTTTGCGATGATCAGTCCCAACTTGTTCCGCACGATGGGGATTCCGCTTCTACGCGGCCGGACCTTAACGGAAGCGGATCTTCAAGGTAAGCATATGGTCGCGGTTGTGAATCAGGCGCTTGCCGATAGGATTTTCGGACGCGGTGATGCGGTGGGGCAAACGATTGAAGTGACCACGCTGGCGCATTTGCCCGAGCCGGTGCGCGATCCACGAGTGGAGATAGTAGGAGTGGTTGCGAATGCTAAGAACAGAGGAGTGCGCCGGCCAGCGTTACCGGAGGCGTTTCTTCCATACACCGTTTCGGAGTTGGGAGGGTTCTCGGCAATCGCGCGGACGGTGGGCGATTCAGACACGCTGGGAAGAACCTTGGAGAGAAAGGTACTTTCGCTCGATGGAAGCGCGGTGGTGCGGCGGACACGTACGATGGAGCAGGCGCTGGATCAGGACGAGTACGCAAAGCCGCGCTTCGGCCTCGAAATGTTTGCGGTGTTTGCGCTTTCGGGAATTTTGCTGGTAAGCACCGGCCTGTATAGCGTTATGTCGTATGCAGTTTCGCAACGAAGGCGCGAGATGGGAATTCGCATGGCGCTGGGCGCAACAGCGAGCAACGTACAGACGATGGTGATCAGATCAGGGATGAGATTCGTCGCAGTTGGGATTGCCACTGGGCTTGCCCTATCGTTTTTGTCGCTGCGGATGATGCGGAGTCAGGTCTGGGGCATAGCTGCGGAAGATCCAAATACGCTGATCGTTGCGATGATGATTTTGGTGGTAGTTGGCGTGATGGCGTGCTATCTTCCGTCGTTGTCCGCAGCGCGCGTCGATCCGGCTGAGACGCTGCGCTCGGAGTAAGGAGGAGTCCAGTCCATCTCCGACCGTGGGTCAATGCGACGATGCATGCCGGCAAGATGATCATGACGGTGTTTGCCGGCATTGGCAGATTCGAGAGAAATTTGATTCGAGAACGAACCGGGTCCAGACGTGAAGCTGCAAAGAAGAGAGATGTTCGATTTTGAAGGCCCCGGAAGAGGGTGTAAAAAGGATTGTGTAAACGCGGTTCTCGAGAAGAGGAAGATAGGAGAACCGGATGGCAATCAAGAAAGAACTGATCGACGAGCTCATTGCAAGCAGCGAAGGAAGCCTGATCGGACCGAACGGTCTGGTGAAGGAACTGACCAAGGCGCTGGTGGAGCGGATGCTGACCGGAGAACTGAACCATCACCTGGGCTACGAGAAGCATGACGTAGCCGGTTACCACAGCGGCAACTCGCGGAACGGCAAGAGCACGAAGACGTTGAAAGGCGAAGCCGGCGAGATGGAGATTGCGGTGCCGCGCGATCGCAACGGCAGCTTCGAGCCGCAGTTAATCGAGAAGCACCAGACGCGCTTTGCCGGTTTCGATGAGAAGATCCTGTCGATGTACGCGCTCGGCATGACGACGCGTGACATTCAGGGCCACCTGCAGGATTTATACGGCGTCGAGGTGAGCGCCGCGTTGATCTCGGAGGTCACCGGCAGCGTCATGGAGGAAGTGAAAGCGTGGCAGGAGCGGCCGCTGGAAGCGTTGTACCCGATCGTCTATCTGGATGCGCTGATGGTAAAGATGCGGCAGGACGGCAAGGTGGAGAACCGCGCGGTGTACACCGCGATCGGCATTAATCTGGAGGGCCAGAAGTCGGTGCTGGGCTTGTGGGCCAGTGGGAACGAAGGCGCCAAGTACTGGATGGCGGTGCTGCAGAACCTGAAAAACCGTGGCATGAAGGATGCCTTCGTGATCTGCACCGATGGGCTCAAAGGCTTCCCGGAGGCCATCGAAGCGGTGTTCCCGAGCACGCTGGTGCAGACCTGCATTGTGCATTTGATCCGCGCCAGTCTCCAGTTTGTGAACTGGAAAGAGCGTAAGAGTATGGCGGCGGATTTGAAATCGATTTACCGGGCCGTCAGCGCCGAGCAGGCCGAAAGGGCGCTGGGCGAGTTCCGGCGCAAATACCCGAAGCATCAAGTGGTAGCCGATGTGTGGGAGCGCAGCTGGCAGCGGGTCATTCCGTTCTTCGACTTTCCCGAAGAGATCCGCAAGATCATCTATACGACCAATGCGGTGGAATCGTTGCATATGACGCTGCGCAAAGTGACCAAAAATCGCGGCTCCTTTCCCACCCAGGACGCCGCGATCAAACTGCTCTACCTGGCGCTGCAGAAGGTATCCAGGAAATGGCAGACGGTGCAAGGTTGGCGCGAGGCGCTGCGGCAGTTTGCGATCCGCTGGCCGGAACGAATGGAGCAGGCACGAGCATGAACGGGTTCAGACGAGCCTGCGGCAGCAAGGAGCAAAAAGCATTTCACTTCCCCTTTCCCGTTTCCCCAAGGGGAAAGGCCGGGGCGGGCGGGTTCCCCCCACGCCGCAAATTACGCGGCTCCCCCCACAAGAGGGCACGGCCCCCTTGTGCATCCCCCGCTGGCTTCAAAAATCCATCGAAACGCGTGACAGCGAACGGAAAACTGAAAGTCAAACTTTAACTGAGTCAAAATAACGAAACGCGTTTACACAAAACGCTTGACACTACCCCCCGGAAGCTGAACTCTGAGTAGGCCCTCCTTGCCTATCAGCTTCTGGAACAGGACAAATCAGTCCGAGAGATCGCGAGCACCTTCAATGTCCATGAGGCGACAATCTATCGTTCGGCAAATGTGGCTTGAATGAGAAAAATTTATACCTTGCTCCAAGTCGGTCCGTTGTTCTTTGTGATCACGTCGGCCATGCTATCAGCACCACCTCCCGCATACAGGATTCCCGCAAAGCTCACACCTGATTTCAACTTACTTGTCCAGGTTCGAATAAATGACGCCATTGGACCTTTTTGGTGCGATGTCGATTCGGGCGGGGGGACGGTCTTCGTTTTGGATCGTCAGAAATCTAAAAGCGCTGGGCTCCATCCAACAAGTACGGGTCGAAGCGCAGGTGTAGGCGCAGCCGTTATAGAAGACGAACGTCTTCCTGGCACAACACTTCGAATTGGCGGATTTCGTACTTCGAATCAAACCATTGTGATCCGACCACTAGGGGGCGAAGATTGCATCTTGGGCACTGGGATTCTCAACGGCTTTGCCGTACAGATTGACTATCTCAGTCCAGTCATAAGGCTCTACGACCCACAAACGTTCCAAACACCGGATAGCGCCGTGAGCGTGCCCTTCACGGTTTCTCGCGGAAGCCCGGTCGTAAAAACTCAAATCTGGCTGAACTCGCGAGATAGCATCGATGCTCAAGTTTTAGTTGACACAGCGGTTCGCCGATTCCCTCTCGCATTGGCAAAGCGCTTCACAGATGAGAACGGCCTCATTAACAGCGTGCACAAAATCGTACAGCCACCTTTTGCAGGTGCGGGAACTGGGGGAGCAGTGAACTTGCTTGCGACACGTATCGATCGGCTTTCGATTGGTTCACTCAGTGTTGTTGAGCCGATCGTCATCTTGTTTCGAACCGCATCAGGATCGTCAAGGCGAGAGCCAGACGGATATCTGGGCAATGAGTTCTTCCGTCGTTTCTTAACGACAATTGACTACCCACATCAAAGACTCATTCTGCAACCGAACCGAAACTACCACGATCCGCCTGCTCCCTATGACGGAAGCGGTCTGGGACTTGAACAGACAGGACAGGAGTTTGTGGTAAGGGCTGTTGTACCGGAAAGCCCTGCCTCAAAAGCCGGTTTGAACGTAGGAGATGTGGTTTTATCTTTCGACGGAAGAGCTTCCGCTAATCTGACGTCAGATTTCATTCGCAAAAAACTGTACCGCTCTCAGGGCGATTGTCTGCTTCAGGTACGGCGAGACAACCGCCGACTGACATTCATACTTGAGTTGAAGCCTTTGCTCTGAAGGATGTCCCAGTTACCTTCCCGACTTCGTTAGCGGGCTTGCGGTGCTAACCCGGTTTGCCGTTTTATTGGTCCCGAACACCAGGCTAAAGAGCAGGAGGAGTGAGGCGGGTGTGAGGGGGCTCCCGTCCGAGCGATGATGTCGGCAGCCCTGGTCTGATCCTGCGTGGACACGCGCGCATAACCGATCTTCTTGAGCCGATTCGTTGTCCCCGGGTGCACTCTCCACGCCGGACCAAACCCCAAATACTTCGGCTATGAACGCGGCATCACCTACTACAACCTCATTTCGGATCAGTTCACCGGACTAAATGCAATTGTTGTGCCCGGCAAGCTCAGGGACAGTCTTTCGCTCCCAGCTGTCGTCTTAGAACAGCAGACGGAGTTGCAACGACTGAGATCGTGACCGACCCGCCGCCTATATGGATGTGGTTTTCGGATTGCCCTGGTTGCTCGGCTTTCGGTTCTCTCCGCGCATTGCCGATATCGACGGCGCAAGATATTGGCGAATGGACAGGTCGGCTGATTACGGCTTGCTGAACGGGGTCGCGCGGCACAAGATTAATACGAGGTGATCGAAGAAAACTGGGATGATGTGCTGCGTCTCGCAGGGTCTCTGAAATGAGGTATTGTGCAAGCCATCGCAGTCATGCGAACGCTTCAGATTGGAGATCGGCCAACGAAGCTGGCCCAAGCCGTCGCGGAATTAGGTCGCATCGACGAAACTATGCATTCTGTGACCTTTATTGACGACGCGCGCTACCGTCGGCGCCCACCGCAACTTCCCGCTCTTGGCCGCTCTTCATCCTTATGTCAGCTTCGTAGCTGATTTTTGAGCCTTGTTTGACGGATTCCACTTTCTTGACCGTCCCACCTTCAAGCCTCTTTTGAATCCCCTGCTTCGCAGGTTTCGGGATGCTGTCCAGATCCACTTCTTGTTCTATCTCCAACAAGGCGCCGCTCTCGGTGAACGTAAGATCCCTGCCTTTGCCGTCTCGCTTAGTTTCGACTTCGTAGGTCATGCGCCCGTCTTCTTGTTCTTTGCTTGCGCCCAGAATGGTCGCGCCCGCGGTCTGGCTCTGCATGGCAGCTTGTACGGCCGCTGGGAGCTGATTCAGCTTCACCTTTGTCTCGACAGCGAAGCTCATCACGCTGAATCCAACGCCCAAAGCACAAATTGTAAATGCTTTCATGAGTCTTTCCTCCGATTGCAGTATGCTCCTCCATTCTGAAGAAGCCATGAAGCCCAGGATGCTTCCTAACGTCCCCCTCACGCCCGTCCCGAAACCGTCTCACTCTCCTCCTCCCCAGCCTCGATATGCGCATAAGTCGCCATCGAACCCGGGTCGGGCGTTGCCACCGTATACAGCGAGCGCCTCGTAAACCGGCTCGAAATCTGCCACGACAGCAGGCTGCACGTAAACACCGCCACCACACCGAGCGGCCAATGTGCCATCCCGGTCAACTCGAGTGTCATCCACCAGGCCATGAACGGCGCCTGTGTAGTAGCCGCCAGCAAGCACCCAATCCCAAGCACTGCATAGATCGTCGGGCTCGCCGCGTGCGGAGATACAAAAGCAATTCCATATCCAGCCACTAACCCCAGCGCGCTGCCCGCGAACACTGTCGGTGTAAACACGCCTCCCGCCACGCCCGATCCCACGCAGGCCAACGTCGCCACCAACCGCAGGCCCAAAACCATCAACGCCATCTTGATCCCGACGCTTCCGCCTAACGCTGCCAGCACCGCGCTGTCTCCATTGCCCCAAACCTCTGGGCTTATGCATGACAGTCCACCGACAACCGCGCCGCTCAATACCACCGCCAACGGCACGCGCTTCAGCCACTTCGTGCTTCGAATCAAACGCACATAAACCGGCCCGCAGCAACCGATCGCCGCCGCCATCGCCAGAATCGCTGCGGCATCTAGCCAACCGAAGGCTAGCGGCACATGCAAAGGAAACAGCGAGTGGCTATCTAAAATGCGTCCGCTCACTTGGGCCCCCACAAATCCCGAAATGAGCAGCGCCGGGAGCTCATCCCACGCTGCCCGCGACCATACCGGCAGACCGATCACAATCTCCAGCGCAAAAAAAGCCCCCGCAATCGGAGCTTGATACACCGCCGCCACCGCGCCCGCCGACCCGATCCCCACCAGTCTTGCCAGCGCGATCGACTGGGGTCTCCACCGCCCGCTCATTGTCGAAACGGTGGCCAGCGCAAACTGAATCATCGAGCCTTCCCGTCCAATTGCCGCCCCGCTCGCGATCGAAAAGCTCGACGAGATCATCTTCCACAAAGTCGATGCAAAAGGGATCCGCCCTTTGCCGAATCGCACCGCCGCCACATACTCCACGAAGCGCTCGCGCCCCAGCAAACGCCCGCTTACGGCATTGATGACAACCACGATCAGCCCTCCCGCAATAGGCGTCATGGCCCGGCGTGGCAGCGCTAACCGCCTCGCAGCCTCAGCGAGCAGTCCGGAGCTCCCCGTAATGAGCCACTGCAGAAACTTCAGCTCAAACCGAAGACTCGCGCACACAACCCCCGTGACCAATCCAAGAGCAGCCGCGATCAGGAGAACGGAAACCTGGTTACTTTGCCGAAAGCCTTTGCCGAAATCTTGGGCCGCTCTCATCCCTATACCTTAGCTTCCGCCCAGGCCGCCCGGCTAATCGCAAATGGCAATGACCCATCAGACAAAGTCATCGCCCTGCCGGGCCCTCCCCGAACAGCACGCTAAGATGTTCGCTGCATGCGTCTCCGCCTTCTCCTCGCTTTATTGCTGTTGCCGGCCGCTGCGCCGTCCTTCGCCGCCGATAACTTCGCGCTCAAAAGCGGCGATCGCGTTGTTTCCCTGGCGATAGCATCACCGATCAGCGCCATCACCTATCAATGGAAAGGCGCTGAATCCACCTGGGGGCGCTTTCGGCCACTCCGTCGCTCGGCACTGGATCAATTCGCTGCTCATAGTGCTGAGCGTTGTTTTCATGCCAAGCGGTCCAGTCTGGCCTACTGTGGCATCGCCGGACTCAGGCCGACATATGGGCGAGTGAGCCGCTATGGCATGCTTCCGCTTGCGTTTAGTCTCGATCATGTCGGGCCGCCCGGGTCCTGCCTAGAAGATTGCGCGCTCGCTATAAATGCGATCGCCGGCCAGGGCGGCAACACGGATTTCAATCTGGACCGGCTTCCCGATGGGAAGGGCTCGCGTATCGGATTCCCGCAAAACTTCCTTTTCGAGAAAACCGCTGAACACGTGGCAAGCGCAATCTTAGCGAAGATCGGCTTACTCGATAGCCAAGGCGCAGCAATCGTGGAAACTAAGCTTCCGGATCTCCGCGATGTGAACGGCGATTCTCAGGTCGTGCAACTCGCGGAAGCCTCCGCAGTGTACGCCAATCACCAGGATGCTTCACTATTCAGCCCCAATGCGTGAGACTTGATCGAGCGAGGCAAGTTGATCTCTGGCCAAGAGTACGTCAATGCGCAACGCCTGCGAAGATCTACCGTGGCCAGCTTAACGCGATCTGGGGAAAGGTCGACGTACTGGCGTCGCCAACTACTCCGGTAATGGCTCCGCTGCTCAACGAGAACACCGTTCACATTCAGGCGGAGAACGAGGAAGTAGGTGCGGCGTCGACCAGGCTGGTTCGCGCTATGAATTATCTCGGAATGCCGGCTTTGTCGATGCCGTGCGGAACGGCGGCGGACAGCATGCCTGTCGGCTTGCACTGATCTCCGCCATTTACCGAGCCGCGACTGCTGCAGATTGCGACGACGATTGAGTTGCTGCGGCAGTAACATTGAAACCTGACAACGTCCCGAACCTCTTGGGGTCGGAGCGGGTTAGCAATGAAACCGGCGCAATCTCCAGGCTGCAGTTCTCTTAAAAATACCCATCCCCCGGCACTCCACCGGGGTTCCGCCGCAATATCGTCAACGTGGAGAATCGCTGTCTGACACAGATTCCTGCTTCTCCTCGGCAACCGCCTGGTACCCGGTTCTGGTCCGAATTTTTAGCTTGCCTGGAGCATTTACTTTTATGTGGATTTCACGGAAGGTTCCGTCCAGCGCCGCAACCGAAGGCGCATAAGCGATGGTGTATTGGCTACGTATCTCCTTGGCAATTTCCACAACAATGCGGTCTACCTCCTTTACACTTTTCGGGTAAAACGCCGCGCCGCCCGTGGCGCTCGTGAGCAGATTCAGAGCCTTGCGTGCTTGAGAAGAATCTCCCCGCGACTCCGCACGAAGCAGGCCGATTGCGTAGACGATTACACCACTTTGCCTCGCCATTGCGGTAACTTTCTCGACGCCGATCTTGCTTCCGTTATCGTTGCCGTCCGTGATCAGCAAGATGACACGCTTATCCTTACTAGCTGAATCTGCCATGTAGCGGAGTGTCCGCTCGACGGCGTCATAAGCTGCCGTGCCCCCACGAGCGTCAACCCGGGCCATCCCTGCTTTCATTTTTCCAACGTTACTAGTAAACGGCACATCCACATATGATTCATCGTTGAAGTTCACGATACAGGTTTCGTCGGACGGATTAGAGGCTCCCACCATGGACAGGCCTGCTGCTTCCACGGCAAGCCGGTCAGGCTTCATACTGGCGCTGTTATCAATCACCATGCCGATGGAGACCGGCACGTCCTCGCGGTGAAACACCCGGATCTGTTGAGGCTTTCCATTCTCATAGACCGTGAACTGATTGCGGTTTAATTCGCCGAGAAGCTCCCCATTCGATCTGATTACGCTGATGTGCAAGACAACCAGGCGTGTGTGTGACTTGAACTGGCCAGAGGACACGTTGGCAGCCAGCAGTAAACAAAGGCCAATCCGGGTAGACTTGTATCTTGCACATGCACCGGAAACGGCAGCAGCCCGGTACAGGAATGGCGCGAGGATCATTCACCACCACTGTAGCTGGGTCCGGAATGCGTAAAATGCTCTAATTTGTACAGCTTTGTGGGCGAGTGTCAAAGTTTGTCTGAGCCCGTGATGTGAGGAAACTAAGCCCTGCGCGGGAACGTCGACAGGGGCATGTTTCCGCGCTTACGGCACATACCCTTATTCTGTTTCAGTTTTGTCGCATTGGCCTACCAGTCGCCTGATCAACCAGGCCAAACCGTTCATCTCATCGTGCCGGCTGGAACACCCATACGAGCGTATTTGACAAAACGGATGCCGAAACGCTTAGGTGCACCCGTCGAGGCCACGACGATTAAACCGGTTTATGCCTTTGACCGGGAAACTATTCCAGCTGGCGCACACCTGCTAGGCCACGTGAGTCTTCTCGAACCCGTTTCGAAAAGCGCGAGAACGCAAGCCATTCTGGGAGGCGACCTCACACCGCTGCACAGAGCAAAGGTCGAATTTACAACCGTTCAGCTTTCTGATGGACGGAATATTCCGCTCAAGACCGTCGAAACGGAATGCCTGAATACGCTTTATCCGATACGCCCTCCCAAGCTGACAAGCCAGACCGTCCCGCAACAGCAAAATTTGGCGCGCGCAACTCAACAGGCGGCGAAAAATCAGATCGCAGCAGGTGTCGATAGAGTCCGGAGTCTTCCTGCGTTAGTGCGGAGCCCCGGTAAAATGGAGCGCTTAGAAGATTACTTTGTCACCAGGCTGCCCTATCATCCGCAGTACGTCCGCAACCGCACGCGGATTGATGCGGAGTTAGCACAGAGTCTGGACTTTGGGCCGGCTTCCCTCTCGAACGCTGCCCTGGCCTTGCTAGGAACACAGCCGGCAAACATCAGTGTGGTTCCGGCGCGGTTGCTGACCCCCGTCCATTCAGGCCAAACACAAAAAGGGCAGGCGGTCGAGGCGCTAACCAGCAAGCCGCTTTTTTCGCCAGACAAGCGTTTGGTTATTCCCGAAGGCACACTGCTGTACGGCAGCGTGGTGAGCGTGAAGAAGGCTGGCTGGTTTCATCACGCAGGCCGGCTTCGCTTCACATTTACTGAAGTGAAACTATCGCCCGCGACGGAGGCTCTCGCGACTGCCGTTCACAACCAAGCGGGAACTGCCGCCCAAGCAGCTTCGTTCCACACCCAAGCCGCTTTGAGTGATGCAGAGGCAAGTGGGGCGGCTGTCACCGTCAACGGCGAAGGCGGCGTACAGGCAAAAGAGTCGAAGACGCGGTTCCTCAGCGCTGGCGTTGCGGTCCTGTTGGCGCAAGCGGCGGGACCGGGAGACCGGGCCCGGGGATCCAATGGCATCCGCTCCGGCGCACCGTCGCGGAACATCGGCGGCAACACATTGGGCGGCGGCTTGGGATTTGGATTGTTCGGCTCGGCTGCTTCGCAGGCATCACCGATCGTCGGCAGAGCGTTCGCCTATTACGGGCTGGCGTGGTCAGTCTACTCGAACATCATTGCCAAAGGCCATGAAGTTGATTTCGACAAGAACACGGCCATTGATGTGGGTTTCAACGGACGGACGACTGAGACGGGAGGAGCGCCGGTGGCCGCCAACGGAATTGCGAAGGCCGGGAAGCAATAAGCCTGGCAGGCTTTTTTCGTGCCTCTAGCTTCGTACGATGTGCTCAAGGGGGTCGAACGGCGGCACGCCTCGCTCCTGGCGATACTGATTGTGGTCTCGGTCCCGATCGCGTTTGCAATGAGCTGAACTCGATCGCTGCCCTTGTCCTCATGCGCGGGACTTAAAGGTCTATCTAGTTCTGAATAAGAATGTTTGATCTGATGAAGCCGTTCCTCGGCCATCTAGCTTCCACCTCCGGCAGACTCCTTCTCTGTCCCAAGCGCCACACAACTGCACCCACAACCATCTTCGGGTGTGCGTGGACAGAGTTGAAGGCGCGGCGGTATAGGAAGGCAACAGTTTCCGGTTGCCGGCGCGGCATTCATAGCTGCCCGTCTTTACCACGACCGGCCGTGGCGGCAATGCACTAAACCAGCTCCTTGAGCAGGCTAGCGAATGGCCGAGAACACCACGACTCGCGGGGCGATCAACAAACTGGCATAGCCCACGTAAACACGGTGAGTGAGTTCATCCACAGTCACGGTGTGGGCGCCGTAGTGGGTGCGGATGTTGTCTCCCAAACGGTACCGGTCGTGGCCATCCTGAAGAACAACGGAGAGCTGGCCGCCGACGCCGGCTGCATAAATTCGATGCAGCGCGGAATCGTACGCGATGGCGTCCGGCCGTTTGACGATCGGGACGGAGGCGATAACTCGATGGGTTTCCAAGCTGAAGATGACCAGACGGGCATTCCCTTTGCAAGCCGAGAATACACGCCGCGTTGTCGAATCGATCGCGATGCCTGTTGGTCCTTCGCAGCCGGCGAGCGGCCATTCACCCGTCACCGTTCGCGCGCGGAGGTCAATCGCCGCAATGGAGTTCCGATCTTCCAGGTTCTGATAAAGCAATCCAGAGGATCGATCCACAACCGCTCCCTCGGGCGAACCAGGGAGCGGCACCCGCCCCGAGACGGCGCGCGAAAAAGGATCGATGATCGTCGCGAGTTTCGAATGCCCATTTGCTACGTAGATCACTTTGGCAAGGTCGTCATAAAGGATGCCATCGGCGTCATCTGCGACGGGAATCGTCGATAGCAGTGTCATGTCACGTATGTCCACCACGTCAACCTGGCTCTCCGGACCACTTCTGGTTACGAAGCCGACCTTCAGTTCGGGAACGGCCGCGAGACCGTGTGCTTCGGGAGAACCCTGCATCTCGCGCACCTTGATGCCGTGAGCCGGAAGGAAGACCTGAAAGACGCTGCCGCTCGACTCGCCTGCTACGAACAAGTTATCGCCCGAAATCGAAAGATAGTCGAGTACGTTCAAGAAGCCGTGCGAGGGCAAGGAGTAAGCGCCCTCATACTTGAGGAGACTCGATTGGCCAGGCGGCAGCACGATAAGAAGATAGAGGCTCATTGCTATAACCGGAACGAGCAACAGCGAAGCTGCATAGCCGATCCAGCGGCCGCGCTTCCTTCGCCGCTGCTGTTTAGAAATTGCCGCCCGAACAGTTGTCTCACTCATCAGTCACACCTCTTTGATTCCGTCTGGCTCTTACTGGAAAAGGATGAGAACCGCATGAACGAACAAGCAAGCTTCCCAAACGCTGCGGCGAGAGAAGAGGTTGTGCAGGGTACAGGTCTTCATAACGACAGTCTTCCGCACAAGAAGCAGCTATGCGATCAGGAAACGTGTTCCCTTCGTATAGATTTGTCAGGGACAATCAGGGGAGGCGGGATTTCGTTAAAATGAGGGAGTTTGCCCCCCTCCACACATTCGTTTGACTCACGGCCAACGCGCATGCAAGCTACGCTACCGCTTACACCATTGTCATCGACGCCTAAGCTCTTGATCATCGACGACGATGTCGCGCTTTGCCAGCTGCTGGGCGAGTACTTGCAGGCGGAAGGGTTTCAAGTAGACTCGGCCCATTCAGCAGCGGCCGGGGAACGGGCTTTTCTCGAGGACAACTTCGAATTAGTGGTGCTGGACGTGATGCTGCCGGATAAGAAGGGCTTTGATGTCTTACGGCAGTTGCGGCTTCAAAGCCGATGCCCGGTGCTGATGCTGACGGCAAGAGGCGATGAGTTGGATCGCGTTTTAGGGTTGGAGTTAGGCGCTGATGATTATCTCTCAAAGCCGTTCAGCGCACGGGAACTCCTTGCCCGGATTGGTGCAATTCTGCGGCGCACGCGCCTGAACCTCCAAGCTCCCGCGGCCTCGAGACCGCTGCCCATTTCCTCAGGAGACCTACTGCTCGATCCCTCCTCGCATGCCTTGTTCAAGTCGGGTGAACCAGTCCGGTTAACCTCGGCTGAATACGATTTGCTTCGCCTCTTTCTGGAGAGTCCGGGACAGGTTCTTACACGCGATTCTCTCGTAGAAAACATTCTGGGCCGGCCGTTTTCACCTTTTGATCGCAGTATCGATCTCCACGTCAGCAATCTCCGGAAGAAGCTTGGACCACAACCGGACGGCTCGGAAAGAGTTCGCAGCATTCGCGGCACTGGCTATCTTTACGCTTGGCCACAGGCGTGAGCGCAACGACCTCGAGTCATTGGACGCAACCGGCTGCGCAGGCGGCGTCCGCGGAGCCGTCTCACGGCGCGAGAATCTGGTTCTCGCGCAGCCCTCTCTTTCTGAAATTGTTTCTTTGGTTCTGGCTCACCATACTTGTGGTACTGGGGCTGCTGGTGGCAAGCATTGTTCACAGAAGCCGGACCGCGCCACATGTGTTGACGCCGCCAAACTTGTGGGTAGGAGTAGCGCGGGTGTTGGCAAACGCAGCCGTACATGCATACGAGGAAAACGGTTCGGCTGGGTATAGGCAGTTCTGCGAAGTGATTCAAGCAAACCAGAACCGTCAACTCTACTTAGTAACTGCGGAGAATCGAGACGTACTGGGGCATCCTTTGCCCAGCAACGTCAGAGCCATTGTCCGGAGCGCAAGAGGGCGTCACCAAACCTTTCTGCAATACGGACTGACTTACAAACTGGCGGCGTACGAGACCTACTCGCCTTCCGGCCGCCCCTATGTTCTGGTCATGTCGATACCGCGCACGCTGAGTGAATCAGCTATGCCGGATTGGTTACGGGGCGCTTTCTTGCCCGCCGTGCTGGTTGCCGTCACTCTGTTGTGTTTCGCTCTGGCGAGACACATCGCGAGACCAATCGCCGGACTCAGCGCCGCCGCCCGCAGGGTCAGCCAAGGCGACCTGTCAGCACGCGCCCCTGTCTCCGCTCTCGAATGTCACGACGAACTGGCTGACCTGGGCGCAGACTTCAATGAAATGATCGAGCGCATTGAAATTCTTATGAGCGCTCATCAGGAATTACTTGCGTCGGTATCGCACGAATTGCGTTCGCCTCTGGCCCGGCTGAACCTTTCCCTTGCTCTGCTTCGCAAAATGGGTGATTCCACACAGAAGACAATCATCGGCCGCATGGAACAAGATGTCACGCGCGTTGACCGGCTTTTGACTCAGCTTCTTACTTTTTCGAGGCTCGAATCCGGCAGTGCCGGCGTACAGCGAACCGCGGTTGACTTATCTCTTCTCTTACAGGAGATAGTCGCAGATTGCAACTTCGAGGCCGAGGCATCGAGGAAGAACGTACATGGCGAGCTGCCTGGCCCGGCATCTCTCCCCTTTGCTGACGAAGAAGCGTTGAGAAGCGCCTTCGAAAACATTGTCCGTAACGCCGTGAGATTCACACCTCCGGAAACAACCGTGCGTGTGGCTCTTCAGCTTGGAACAGACCGCAGCGAAGCGGCAATTATTGTCGAAGACTGTGGGCCCGGTGTTCCCGACCAGCTTCTGAGCAGAATTTTCGAACCTTTCTTTCGTATTGAAGAAAACGCGGGAACTCACGAAGGGGTAGGCCTGGGTCTTGCCCTCGCCGCCCGTGCGATTCACTATCACCAGGGATCCATATCGGCCATGAACCGCGCGCCGAACGGCCTTCGCTTGGAAGTGCGGCTTCCCGCGCACAGCTGAATCAGTCGGCCGCGGCATCGCCGGGTGCACGGAGTTTCTATCGTTCGCGGAACGTTCACGTAGGTCCAGGGGGTAGACATCTACGCGATTCGAAACAAAAGCGTTGAATCGGTATTGACCAATGCCCCGCTATCCACATTGCGCAAAGTAACCACTCCGTCTCTCTGCACTGGATCGATTCGCTGCTCATAGCCCTTAGCGGTGGTTTTTGCTAGTCGGCCCAGTCTGGCCGACAGATTGCTCAACCCAAACCGCACGAATTTAAACTAACGCCTGTGGCATAAGCATCTAAGTCATTGATGATGCTCGTGTTCTTTGTTGTCGGAGTGATCTGATTTCTGGCTTTTTTCTTCCGGTTTCGACTGTCTCGCCGAAGGTTCAGCTTGATGGGGTGCCTCTTGCGGCCGAGTTCGTTCGGCAGAATGCTCATTCGGAGCCGGTGCTACCGCCCGGTCATGCATCTGCTCCCGGGCGGGTTCTCTGGGCTGCGCCGTGCGCTCCACCGCCCGATTGTTCTCCGCCGGGGTAACCGGTCGCGGGTTGGCCGGCGTCGCCCGGGTTACCGGTTGCGCGGCCCGGCGATCTTCCGCCGGTTGTGCCGGACGCTCGGGGGCTTGGCCCCGGTTCGCCGGGGCCTGCTGAGTTCGTTCGGCAGAATAACCTTGCGCGCCTGAGGGGGCCTGATCGTTCCGGCCCACGTTCGGCGGTACTCCGTGCCCGGCCGGTTGCTCGCGTGGCGCTGGCGCTCGTCGATCAGCCGGTATTTGCCCCGCTGGCTCCGTGCCCGGACGCACGTAAGCCGGCGCATTCCGATGAATAGCGGGCTCCCCAGGCCGATTGGGCTGCCGGACGTTCGGCGGGACTTCGCGCCCTACCGGCTGTGCTCCCTGCACGGGTACTTGCCGGTTTACCGGTCCCGCATTCTGAGCGGGCTCCCCAGGTTGGTTGGGCTGCCGCACGTTCGACGGTACTCCGCGCCCTACCGTTTGTCCTCCCTGCACGGGTATTTGCCGGTTTACCGGTCCCGCATTCTGAGCGGGCTCCCCAGGTTGGTTGGGCTGCCGCAAGTTCGACGGTACCCCGCGCCCGCTTACTTGCCCGCCTTGCACAGGTCCTTGACGGTTCACCGGCCCAGACCTCTCGCCCGGCCTGACCGCCACCGCCTGCGCCGGGGCCACTTGCCGCACATTCGCAGGTCTCGCCGTTGTCCCGACACTCTCGCGCAAATGCTGGTAATCAATTGGCTGCCCCACATGCTCCCGCAGATACGCAGCACGGTCTGCAAACGAGGGCGCCTGCGCAGGAGGCGCAGTTCGCGCTATTACCTGCCGGGCGGCTACCTGTGCAGGGGGACGCGCCACCTGTCGCCCTGCAGGCGAGCCAGCAACCAGCGCCTGTCGTGTGGGAACCACCGGAGGCGCAACGACCCGCGCATTCTCTAGCTGCCCAAACTCCGCCGCTCGCACCGGAGCCCCAGCCGTTCTCACAGACTGCCCGCTCGCAAAAGCCGCTTGCGGCATCGCCCTCACCGCGTTGGGCGCTCGCACGTTCACAAACTGCTGCCGGTACACCTGCTTGTTCACGTACACCGTGTTGTACACGTTCGTGATATTCACGTTGTTCACGATGCGCGTATTGTTCACGTTGACCGTGTGGAAGTAGCGAGGCGAACAGTGATACGCCGGCGTATACACCTCGCCCCACCCAAGCGGCACCCACCCGAGGCGAGGTCCGCCGCCCGCGGTAATCCCAACGCCCCAGTGCGCGCCGCCGAACCAGGCCACCAGCGCCGGCGCGTAGTACGGCCTCACCGGCACAGCAGCCCGCACCACCACCGGACCCGGACACCACCCCCAGCGGTTCCCAACGTAGGCCCAACGCCCGTAGTGAAACGGCGCAAACCCCCACGGCTGGCTGTCGATCCAAGTCCAACCCCACGGCTCAATCCAAGCCCAATGTCCCAAACTGTACGGCGCCCACCCCGCGGCTACCGTCCGCGGATACCACACCGCCCCGTACTCCGGCGTCTGCTGCCACGAACCGTTCGCGTTTAGATCCTCGGACCCGATCATCGTTGGCGGAACATACTGCGACGCCGCTGCCTGTGCCTCCGCGGCATCCCGCTGCTCGCTCCACTGGTCAAATGCATCCGGTTGCGGCGCAACTTCCACATCATAGGAAAGCGGACTCACCCCCGTCAGAGTCACGCTGTTGTTCGGATTCAGCGTAAAGGCCTGCCCACCGCCCGTGATCTCTGCCTGCCCTTGCCGCACCACCACAAAGCTCATATTCCCGTTGGCATCCACCCGGAAACGGTAAACTCCGTCGCGCAACAAATTCACCGCCGCATTCGGTGTGTCCACCTCCAACACCTGATCGGGCGTTAGATTATGGACGCGGATATACAAATCGCCTTCGGTAAGCTTGATCTGCTCGGTGCGATCATCCAGATTCAGAAACCCGAAACTGGTCTGCCCGCCCATTCGCACGGCGGCATTGTCCAGATGTAGTTCCGCCGCCGAGTTCTGATCGGCATACAAGTAATCGCCTGTAGTAAACGGACGGTTGATGTCGGCCGGCGTCCATTCATCGACTCCGGCCGGCTCCATCGAAACATTTCCGCTCGTATAGTTCAGCCGCGCCACCCGCGACGGTGGATCTTCCTGCGCAGTCAAAGGTCTCTGGCCGCCTATACACCAGGCGATCGCCATCGCAAGACCAATACCGATTCGCTTTTGTGCGTGCACCATGTTGGTGCCTCCCCTGGCTAGGTAGATGTGACCGTTTCCAGCCGAGTTACGGAAGACATGCCCCCGCAAGCGCCAGTGAAGCCGAATTAATTTCCTGCGCCTTACGGCAATTAGTCGGTCAGAAAGGCCGTCGTCTTGATCCCGGAGATTTCGAACGTCCGCCTGCAGCGCGGCTCCTTGCACGCCACTTTGTCGTCCAGCAGCACCATGTAACTCGCCGCCTTCGAAAACTTCGCCCGATCTCTCTCATCCGCATTGCGCGGCAGCCTATCTACCTTGCGCCGGATGAGCCAGCGCAGCTCATACGTGTTACTGGTGCGGCAAAACGTGCAATTCAAGTGAGCCGGTTTAACTGCCTGGCTCTCGCGGTAAAACGCTCGCTCATCCACGTGACGGACTCCTCAATACCCTCACTCACCATTATGGAGTCCCGGCAAAATGAAAATGCGCGACCGCCACTTCATCGTTTCCAGGCACGTAGAATCCCACTTTGTCCTGCGTGAAATCGCGGCCATCGCTGCTCACTGTCCCTAAATCGTTCCACTCGCCGTTAGGCGTCTTGATCCGGGCACTAATGCTGGATGGCTTCACGCTCATGTCCACCTGCACCCACTGATCTGAATTTGCGTCGAACGGAATCCTGTGTACCTCGGCGGCTTTTCCATCCCGCATCTCGCGCACGGTCGCATGCTTGCCGTCCACCGAGAACATCACATAGTTCTCACTGTTCTGATAGCCCGCGTACCATTGCAGCTTGTCGTGGCGCAGAAATCCGCCGATCTTGCTATGCGCTTCGAATGAGTAATTGCCGGTGCGTTTCGGCGTGTTGTAGTGAACGAATCCGCCGCCGCGCCGCACTTGTTCTCCCGGTATATCCACCGGCGTAGCGGGCGTATTCGGTGCCGCTGAAGGAGTTGGTTGACTGGCCGCAACCGCGGCGGGGGGCTCTTCCGCCTTCTTGTCCGCCGCAACCCTTTCCAGGAAGGAATCGGAAGCGGTCAGGTTCACCGTCCCACCCGCTTCGAAGTTGCGCTCCAGCTTCTTTGGCGTCGCGCCTTCCAGCTTTAGTTCCACCGAGTGCATCCCCGGCTTTACGTCTTTCACAGAAGCCGTTCCTTGCGCGCCCACCACTCCCGCCGGAGCATTGTCCACCAGGATCGCTGTCCCTGGCACGGCGCCCTGCACGCTGAGGCTTGCCAAACTCTGAGCCGGAGTGAGCGCGAACGACAACTCGGCGTCCTGCCCCTTTTCCATATCCACGCTCTGGGGTGGAGGATCGATAAATCCGTCCTTGTGAACGCGTATCGAATGTGTTCCCACCCGAAGCGGCAATCGGATCAGCCCATGATCTGTCTTGCGGCGATACGGCTTGTCGTCAATGAACACCGTCGCGTCGTCTTGGCCCGTCTTGATCGTCACAAAGCCGGCGTTGAGATCCGACTTCACAAAGACCGTCAGCGCCGGCGCCTTCGTATAAGTCAGGACAAAGCGCTGCTTATCGTTTCCTTGAGAGACTTGCACCTCGTGATCGGTACTGCCCAGCCCATCGAGAGCCAAACCGTCCGCCCCGGCCTGCCCGTCTGGCTTGCCGTCCAGATCAACCCCGAGTTGCGGCGCGCTGCTTAACAGTTGTCCTTTACCGTCTTCTGCTGAGACTGCAACCGCCAGCGCATTGTTTGCGACGATTGGAGGAACAATATGCGGAGCCCCGTGCTCCGGCACCTCGAAGCTAAACTCGGCCGACCCGCTACGGCCGGACAGTTTCACCGAGTGCCGCCCCGGCTCTAGCTGATCCAGCACCAACTCGCCATCTTTCAGATCCTGCGGATCACCGTCATCGACCGAAACCGTGCCTGGAATTAAGTCTGTATACAGGCGAACAGACGGCTTGGCGGGCGGTTCGGCATCCGCCACAGGCGTGAGCGGCGCGTTGGCAGCCGATGGAGCCGTTTGCACCGTCGTCGGCGTCAAATTGATCCGTCTGGCCGTCTGCACCAGATAGATAAATACGCCTCCGATCGCAGCGATAAAAACCAATGCGACATACGTAGCCCGCCGCCATCCTCTATGTCCGACCGGAACTTCTTCGGCCGCGAGAGGGTCCTCGACTTCGCCCGTCTCCTCGCTGATTGGTTCTAGACCCGCCGCTGCCGGAATGTTGTTGGAGCTGTTACGAGCGGGGAACGCATTCGATCCACCGCGCAGTTCGCGAGCCCTGGCGATGATCTCGTCTTGCGTTTCCGTCGCAATCAGCTGAAGGTCGAAGTTGTCCGAGTAGATGCGGCGCAACTCCCCTACGCGCTCGAAACTCGACCGGAGATCCGACAACGATCCCGATTGCCGAATCTCGTCCCGGATGCGCTTCAACTCGTCCAATGAAGCTGCCGAAAGCCCGAGGCGATCCACGAATTACTCAGATTCTCCAGTTGAATTATAACTAGGCTGAATCGCCTATTCGCCTCGATTAGCGTAATTCACCGCGTAAAAGTTCTGATATTCACCTGTTTTTATGCGTTGCACCCAGTCGGAATTGTGCCTGTACCAATCCACTGTGGCCGCCAGTCCGCTCTCGAAACTCACTTCCGGACGCCACCCAGTCTCCGCCGTCAGTTTGGCATTGGTAAGCGCATAACGCCGGTCGTGGCCCGGACGATCCGCCACTTGCGTAATCAGCAACTGCGGCTTCCCCGTTGCTTTAAGGATCCGGTCCACCACTTCACGGTTGGGCAGCGAACAATTACCGCCGATGTTATAAATCTCACCCGCTCTGCCCGTCTCGAGCACCGCCCGTATCGCCCGGCAGTGATCCTCTACATACAACCAATCCCGAATCTGCTGGCCGTCTCCGTAGATAGGTAGCGGCTTGTCTTCTAAAGCGTTCGAGATCATCAACGGAATCAGTTTTTCCGGAAATTGATAAGATCCATAGTTATTCGAAGCCCGCGTCACAGATACGTTCAGCTTGTAAGTCGTGAAATACGATAGCGCCAGCAAATCCGATGCAGCCTTCGACGCCGAATACGGGCTGCTCGCCCGAATCGGGTACGATTCGTCCGCTTCGTAAGGCGGATCGACGCTGCCATACACTTCGTCTGTCGAAACATGCACGAAGCGCGCTAACTTGTGCAGCCTCGCAGCTTCGAGTAACGAGAAAGTCCCGTTGATGTTCGTTTCAATTACTGGCGCTGGCGAATGAATGCTTCGGTCAACATGCGACTCCGCCGCAAAATGCACCACCGCATCCGGCGATTCGGCCGCAAACAAACGGTCGATTGCCGATACGTCCGCTATGTCCAACTGCTCAAACCGGTATCCAGGATGTTCCGCCACGGGCTGTACGTTTTCTAAGTTACCCGCGTAAGTCAACTTATCGACGTTTACTACCTGCTCAGCCCACTTATCCCGCAACGCCATTCGCACAAAACAGGAGCCGATGAAGCCCGCCCCGCCCGTCACTACTAACTTCATTTGTGCTGCAGCTCCCAGTCGTATGCAATCGATGCATCGTTGTACGGGATGCGCCCTTCGTCTTTTGGATCGTAAGTGCGATTGGTCACGTAAACCAGCACCGAAGGCTGCTCACCGATCACCTTGTATCCATGAGCAACGCCTGGCGGAATCAGCAGTTGCCACGGACGCAGCGCCCCGACGTAGAGCGTATTCTTCACTCCATAAGACTTTGAACCGCGCCGCAAATCAACCAGCGCCACCTGCAGTAAACCGGCCGCAGGCACCCAAAAGTCAGTCTGAAAGCGGTGAAAGTGAAATGCCTTGATAATTCCTGGATAATTCAAGGCAGCCGACACTTGCGAACCCGGGGCAGGGAAGTCAGCCACCATTCCCTGGCCTAGACGCGCCACTTCCAGAAAATAGCCACGGTCATCCGGCCACACCGCAAAGGGCGTCACTTGCACCCCGTCAATCAGATCGGCGCTCGACGGCGAAAGAATGACCTTTCCAATGCCCGGATCAACCTGCGGGACCTGGATCTCGACTCCGGATGCCAGAGCGCCCAGTGCGACAGCGCTCATCGGTGATCCGCTCCCACTGCGGCAGGTTGACCGGCCGCTTGTGACTCATGCACCAGCTTGCTTGCCCGCATCAGCGAATCGAAGGTCCCGGCGTCTGTCCACCAGCCCTCGAGAAAGCTAAAGCTCATTCTGCCCTCGCGAATATAGGCGTTGTTTACATCCGTGATCTCGAGCTCGCCGCGCTTGGATGGCGTGAGATTCCTGGTCTTCTCGAACACGGATTCGTCATACATATAGATGCCGGTCACCGCATAGTGCGACTTGGGCCTCGCCGGCTTCTCCTCGATCGACACGATGCGATCTCCCGCAATTTCCGCCACGCCGAAGCGCTCCGCGTCCTGGACCTCTTTGAGCAACACCTGCGCTCCCATACCCTGCTGCTGAAAGTTCTCCACCGCCCGCCGGATTGAGCGTTCAATGATGTTGTCGCCCAGAACAACGCAGATTTTAGATCCTTCCGCGAAGTCTTCGGCCAGCGCCAAGGCCTCTGCGATACCGCCTTCGCCCTCCTGATAGGCATAGTTAATGCGCTTCAAGCCAAAGTCTTTCCCGTTCCCCAGCAGGCGCAGGAAATCGCCGGCGTTCCTGCCCCCGGTCACAACCAATAGATCCCGAATCCCCGCCTCCACCAGCGTCTCGATCGGATAGTAGATCATCGGCTTGTTGTAGATCGGCAGAAGATGCTTGTTGGTGATCTTCGTGAGCGGAAGAAGGCGGCTTCCGGTCCCGCCCGCGAGCACAATACCCTTCATAAGAATCTCCTCATCCTAACAAGGGTGAAGCTGGTCAGAATGCGCCGCTGCTAGTCCAAATTCAATCTGGATTGCGGATCGGGCTTCACTGCATTCGGTGTTCGCTTCCTCAACACCCGGTTCACTTGGCGCAAGAGCAACAGCAGAATCGCCGCAGCCACCGCTCCCTTTTTGAAGAAGGCTGATGGCGCGGAGCTGCTCAGCCCAAGGATCAGCAGCACCACTACGACCAGTGCCGCGCCGGCGCTCCACATCGCCTTGGACGAGCGTAAACTGGAGCGTCTCTCCTCTTCTGCCCTCTTTTCGTAGCGGTTCATCGCGTACACCTGTTTTCAGACTCGCACAGCGGAGGCGCGTCTGTCGAAATGTAGAATTCAGCTTGTATTTACCTGCCTGTAACACTTCTGTAATGAATAACCAGTTACGATTTGTTTGAGGTGTTTGACGATGCGCAAAATTGCCCTGATTGAAGACGACGCCGACCTGTACGCTTTGATTCGCTACAACTTGGAAAAAGACGGGTTCGCCGTTGTCGGATCGCAAACCGGACGGGGAGTGATCGACTTATGCCGGCGGGAGCGCCCCGATCTCATCTTGCTCGATATCATGCTGCCCGATTCGGACGGTCTTGAAATCTGCAAAGGCATTCGTCAACAACCTGAGCTGGCCCACATCCCGGTGATCTTCCTGACGGCTCGCGCTTCGGAAACCGATCGCATCGTCGGCCTGGAACTCGGCGCAAATGACTACATTGTCAAGCCATTCTTCGTTCGCGAACTGATTGCGCGAATCAAAATTCAGTTCCGCGGACAGACTACTGCCAGCCGCGTCCTAAAGGCAGCGACGCTCGAACTCGATCGAAGCAGCTGCGAGGCCCGTCTCGATGGCGGACTGCTCACTTTGACCGCAACCGAGTTCCGTCTTCTCGAGTTTCTAATGAGCCGGCCAGGAGTGGTATTTAGCCGCGAACAGCTGCTCGACGCCGTCTGGGGACACGATCGCGCCGTGACGGACCGCACTGTTGATGTCTACATCCTGCGCCTGCGCCAGAAGATCGAATCCGATCCAGCAAACCCCGCGTTCATCCGCTCGGTCCGCGGCTTCGGCTACAGCTTCAACAACAACGTGCAAACCCAGGAAGAACCCGAACCGGTCCGAAGCGCAGCAGTCTAGAACCGGTCCATTCCCACTCACTCCCGCTTAACGCTAGAATGAATCCTCCAAATGAAAACTGTTCTGGCGTTCGCTCTGGCGATTGGAGTATCTCTATCCTTAGCCGCTCAAAGTGTCACGATGCGCGGCTTCCTTCGAAATCAAACCAGCAGTGAGTCCAATCTAGAGCGCCAGGCCCAAGCAATTCCTGACTCTAAAAACTTGCGTTCGTACCTCGATTACCTGGCCGCACAACCGCACCACGCCGGTTCACCACGAACCAAAGCGCTTTCCCAATACCTCGTGAACATGCTGCGCGGTTGGGGACTCGATGCCCACATCGAGGAATTTGAAGCGCTCATGCCGTACCCGACCACGCGCCTGGTGGAAGTGATCTCGCCCAAGCCCTATGTGGCTCAATTGAAGGAGCCGCCCGTCCCGCAGGATCCCAACAGCGACGATCCAAACCAGTTGCCCACCTACAACGCCTACGGTGCAACCGGCGATGTGACCGGCCAGGTGGTCTACGTCAATTTCGGCCTGCCTTCCGACTATGATTGGCTCGACAAGAACGGCATCAGCGTCAAAGGGAAAATCGTCATCGCGCGCTACGGCAAAAGCTGGCGCGGAATCAAGCCCAAGGTCGCAGCGCAACATGGCGCGATTGGCTGCCTGATTTACTCAGACCCGCATGAAGACGGCTATTACGAAGGCGATGTTTATCCGAAAGGTCCCATGCGGCCTCCACAAGGCGCGCAGCGGGGCAGCGTTCTTGACATGCCGCTCTACCCCGGCGATCCGCTTTCGCCTGGTTGGGCCTCGGAGAAGGGCTCCAAGCGCTTACCCATCTCCGAAGCCAAAACACTGATGAAAATTCCTGTGCTTCCGCTCTCTTACGCCGATGCGCAGCCCATTCTGGAGCAATTGAACGGTCCACTCGTTCCAGTCGACTGGCGGGGAGCTCTCGGCATCACTTACCATCCCGGCCCGAAAGCCGTTAAGGTACACATGAAGACCGATTACGACTGGACCAGCAAGCCGCTCTACGACGTGGTCGTATCAATCCCCGGATCCGAAGCGCCCGACGAGTGGATTCTCGCAGGCAATCATTACGATGCCTGGGTCAACGGAGCGGACGACCCGCTCTCGGGAACCGTATCCTTACTCGAAGCCGCTCGCACGCTTGCCACCCTCAAGAAACAAGGTTGGAAGCCGAAGCGCACCATTAAAATCGCGTTCTGGGACGGCGAAGAATTTGGACTCCTCGGCTCGACCGAATGGGCCGAAAAACACCAGGACGAACTCAAACAGAAGGCTGTCACGTACCTCAATTCCGACAGCACGGGCAAAGGCTGGCTCCATATCAGCGGTTCGCACACGCTCGAAGGGTTTGCCGCTGAAGTGGCCTCATCGATTCAGCAGCCCGGCACAAACATGACGGCCATGGACGCGCTCCTGAAACACAATGCAACCCGCAAAGACGAGGACCAAAGCGCGGAGGCCCCCGTTTCGAGCAAGCCTGAAAAACCGTTTGAGATCGGTGCTCTCGGCGCGGGCTCCGACTACGTTGCCTTTCTCGACTATCTCGGAGTCGCCAGCATGAACGAAGGCTTCGGCGGCCAGGGCAAGAGCGGGATCTACCATTCCGTTTACGATTCCATTTACTGGTACACACACTTCTCGGACGGTAACTTCGTCGACGGGCGCGCTTTATCGCAATACACGTCTACTGCATTGCTGCGGCTCGGCAATGCCTCCATCCTGCCCTTCGAGTTTGTTCGTTTCGCCGATACGGTTAGCGGCTATCTGGACGACATACAAAAAGAGGCGCAGAAATCCGGCGGCACGCTCGATCTCGCATCACTACATCAGCAGCTCGACACGCTCAAACAGAACGGTCAACACTACAACGAGCTCCTGGAGCAAGCCCTGAATAAGCCGTCGCTTGACGCAACCAAAACAGCAGTTTTGAACCAGGCACTGATCCGCAGCGAGCGAGCGCTCACCAGGCCCGAAGGTCTGCCCAATCGCGAGTGGTACAAACACCAGATTTACGCACCCGGTTTTTACACCGGCTACGGCGTGAAAACTGTTCCTGGCGTGCGCGAAGCCGTTGATAGCAAAAACTGGCCCCTTGCGCAAAAGGAAGCGCAGATTGTCAGCCAGTGCCTATCGCAGATGAACCAAGTCGTTACCGAAGCGTCAAACGATCTGTCCGGTTTATAGGCTCGAGCGTAGTTCGTCTAATTTGCCGCATCCCCGGGCCGTTTGCGGGACTGTCAAGTTCCCCAACTTCCTTGGCTTGGAGGAAGGCGGAAGTTCCCCAGCTTAACTAAAATCGGGCTTAAGGCACTCCATGCTTCCGCGCCGGGTAAGCTTATAGCCCTAACGCGCTTAGTTTGTCTTACACATGTGCAAATGAGGACAACTCTTACCTTCCGAACCTAAGAAGCCAAGCGCGAACAAATTTCCCAAGCTCGGCCATCCTGGGCGGCGGAAGGGAACTCGCGACCTTTGTGCAAGCTCCATCCGTGATTGTGTGCCACACGCGCGGAAATATAGAAGTTGGCGTCTTGCACGGCAGCCGGTCCTACGTTTGAATCTCAGGCATTTGGCTTGGCACAGAGACTTTGGGACGAAACCATTCAGGCTGCTTCGAGAGACCGGCACGGGCGTCGCAAATCTCCCGCAATCACTTCATCGAGAATCTGCCAGAGCAAATCTGGTTGAATCGGCTTAGCCAGGTGCCGGTCCATACCAGCCGCAAAGCAAAGCTGTTTGTCTCGCTCCATGGCGTGGGCGGTCACGGCCACAATCGGAAGATGTGTCTTGCCCTCCGGTTGTATTCTGCGGATATGTTCGGTTGCCGAAAGGCCGTCCATCTCAGGCATTTGGATATCCATCAGCACGAGATCGAAATGCCAGCCGGATTGCTCGAATAGCCGCACTGCCTCACGACCGTTTTGCGCGAGAGTCACGCGATGGCCCCGTTTCTCCAGCAGCTTCCTGGCTAGGCGTTGATTAATCGGGTTGTCTTCTACCAGCAGAACGTCGAGTTGCTTGCCCTGGCCTTCGACCTGCTTCTCCGTTTGGGCCGCCGCTTGCACTTCCACAACTTGCTCGGCAAGCCGGGATGCTGGGGCGGGTGCCTCAACCGATTGAGACGCGCCGAATGAGGCGGTAAAGTAAAACGCGCTTCCTTTGCCGGACTCGCTCTCCACCCAAATTTTGCCCTTCATCAGAGCCACTAGTTCGGAGCAAATCGCAAGCCCAAGACCTGTACCGCCAAACTCCCGGGTTGATGATCCATCCACTTGCGTGAACGCCTCGAAAATAGCTGCCTGTTTCCCGGCCGGTATTCCCATTCCGGTGTCCTTGACGGCGAACTCAAGCTTTACTTCACCTTCGGAAGACGCGCTCAATGCCACGCTCGCCGACACACTTCCCTTCGATGTAAACTTCACCGCGTTGCTCAGCAAATTAAGCAGAATCTGCCGGAGACGCGACGAATCGCCAATCAAGATATCCGGTACCTCGGCGCTGATAGACCGATGAAGTTCCAGCTTCTTCTCGGCCGCCTTCACTGAGACCGCCGCGATCGAATGGTCGAAACACTCTCGCAGGCTAAACGGCTCATGCTGCAGGTCCAGCTTGCGCGCTTCCACTTTCGAGAAGTCGAGGACGTCATTGATGATCAGCAGAAGCGAATTTGCAGAATAGCTGATCACATCGAGATATTCCCGCATCTCCGGTTCCATGTCGTTCCCTAGAGCTAAGCCGACCATGCCGAGAATTCCGTTCATAGGCGTACGAAGTTCGTGGCTCATGTTCGCCAGAAAGTCACTCTTAGCTTGGCTGGCCGCTTCTGCCGCTTCTTTCGCCGCCTTCATCTGCTCTTCCGTGCGGCGGCGCACTTGATTCTCCTCTTCCAAAAACCGATTTTTCTGCTCGAGACGTTGCTGGCGGGCTCGAAGCAGCTTGGTCCGGCTGCGATGGAGAATCGCAATTAGCCCGATGAACAATAGGCCCAGAGCCGCAAAGAACGGCTTTGTTTGGTAGAAATACGGTTCCAGCGTCAGCGATACGGCGTCGCCTACTTGGCTCCAAACCCCATCGGCATTGCACGCGAAGACCCGGAAACGATACGCTCCCGGCGGAATATTTGTGTAGTAAGCGGTCCGGCGCGCGCCGGCATCGATCGGGTCCTTATCAAAGCCTTCGAGAATGTACTTGAAGTTCACCTTAGCCGGCTCGATGAAGGTCGTTGCCGTGTATTCGAATTCAAGCTGCCCTTTACCAGGCGGAATCCGCAGATCGTTTTGGCGGCGAATAACATGTCCATCGACCATCGTCTTTTCGATCACGACATGGGGAGCCACGTGGTTGGCTGCCAGGTGCCTTGGATCCACCGAGGCCACGCCTTTGATGGTCGGGAATAATAGTCGGCCGTCGGCCAGCCGCCAACCGGCTGGCTGAAACCCCCCATTGCACTCTCTGGTTCGCATGCCATCGCCGACGCCGTAAGCGCGGACAGAAATCTCACAAATACCCCGATCCGCATACCTGTTGAGCTCTCTTTTCTCTACGCGGAAAACCCCCCGGTTATTGCTCATCCATAGGTTGCCTCGATGGTCGTCGAGGATACTAAAGATTCCATCTTCCGGCAGTCCCGAATGTGCCGTGTAAGCTGTGAACTTTCCCGCTTTTAAACGATTGAGGCCGCCGCCTTCTGTGCCGATCCAAAGTGTGCCGTCCGAGTCGGCGGTCATGGTCTGGATCACTTCGCTGGACAACCCGTTACGCTTCCCATAGGCGGTGAAACGTCCACCTCGGAAGCGACACAGCCCGCCTCCGGTGCCGATCCAAAGCGTGTGGTCCCGCTGTTCTTCTGCGAGGGAGAGTACTTGGCCGTTTGGCAAGCCGTCCCTGATCCCGTAGGTTAGAAATTTTTGCCCGTTAAAGTAGCTGAGTCCCCCCCGTGTACCGGCCCAAAGCTTTCCTTGGCTGTCGCCGAAGAGACAAATAACTACATCGCTGGGCAATCCATCTTCGGCGGTGAAAGTTGTAAACCTTTTTCCCTTCAGCCGGCTCAATCCGTGGCGAGTGCCGAACCAGAGACTGCCTCCCTGATCCTCCGCAATGGAGAAGACCTGGTTATCGGCTAATCCATCGGCGGTCGTGTAATGAGTGATGATTCCGCCCGGAGCGATCCGGTTGACGCCTCCACCGCTTGTTCCCACCCAGGAAAACCCTTCACGATCTTGGAACACGGCGAGCGCAACGTCGCTCGACAGACCTTCTGGGTGACCGTAGTTCACAAAGGAAGCATTTCGCAGCCGGCTTAGGCCCCCGCCGGCGCTGCCGATCCATAAACTTCCCTCCGCGTCTTCGGCCAAGGCCCAGACCTCATCTCCCGACAGTCCATCTTTATGGTCGTAACAGGAGAATTTGGATTTATTCAAGCGGCATATGCCCCCTCCTCCTGTGCCGAGCCACATAGTTCCGGCCGAGTCCTGCAGCATGGACCAGATTCGATTGCCGGACAGGCCGTTTTGGGTTGTGTAGCGCGTCATCCCCGCATCCGTGAGATGTACTGCGCCCGCGCCGTTTGTCCCCACCCAAAGACTACCGTCTCGATCGGCGTGCAAAGACCGGATATCTTCGCCCGGCAAACCGTCCAAAGTAGTTTTGTTTACGAACCGGCCCCCTGTCCAGTGGCTTAGACCTTTAGCGGTACCAATCCAGATCCCACCTTTAAGGTCGCCGCAGACTGCAAAAACAGCATTGTCGGCCAGACCATCCCGGCGCTTGTATATTTGAAAACGATCACCGTGGCGACGATTCAATCCGCCGCCATCGGTCCCAATCCAAAGGTCTCCCGCTGGATCTTCATAGAGAGCCTGCACTGAATCGCTCGATAGACCCTCAGCCGTCGTGAACGTTCGGAAGACATCGTTCTGAAAAAGCACAAGACCGCCGCCGCGCGTCCCGATCCAAAGGCCGCCACGATGGTCTACCAGTAGGGTGTCCACCTCATCGCTTTGCAAACCAGGCGTGTTCCGTTTATCGAAGGTAACGAAGCGGATGCCGTCGAAGCGGAGAAGACCCTCTTCGGTGCCAAGCCAGAGATAGCCATCCGGAGTCTGAGCGATTGCTAATACGGAATTCTGAGGAAGCCCATTTTCAGTCGTCCAGGCATCGTGTACGTATTGCGTGATCGGTTTGCTGGCGTCGAGAGCCGCACTAACCGGGAGTGGGGCCCAGGCAAGACCTAAAACGATGAGCGTAACCAATCTCTTGACGAGCATCATTGAACGGCTGTAAGCCTTCCAATAGTGCTATCGGTCATTTCCCGCAGAACTATAGATGAATCTGCATGAGACGAAAATTTTCCTATTACTGGCCTGCCATTTTCCGATGAGACGGACGAGGTAAGTGACTCGGGCCTTAATTAGCCCGCCAGCTAAAAACTATATGAAGAAGCATTCCCTTTCTTTTCTACTCTGCGTGCTCACTGCGGCGAGCGGTTTTGCCAATCCGCCGCAGCCGCCCCAGAAAATGTCGAAAGACTTGAATCAGGTGGATCCGAATTCCATGGTTCGGGTGATTGTGCAGTATGCCAAATCGGCTACCGCGGTGAACGACCCCACTACGACACCTTTAGGCAAAGTCATGGGGAAGCTCAAGAGTCTCCCGGGCGGAACCGTTCAATCGGTATTTAATTCGGTCCCAGCGGTGTCATCCACCGTTCAGGCATCCGCCTTGGCAACTCTTGCCAACGATCCCAACGTGACTTACGTCTCGCCGGATCGCCAGGTCGCTGGTCAACTCGACTACTCCTCGGCTGCGATCGGAGCGGCCGCTGCTTGGACAGCGAAACTGTCGGGTTTCGGTATAGGCGTGGCTGTGATCGACAGCGGGATCACGAGCACTCCGGATATAGGTCCTGGGCCTCGTATTGTGTATACCCAGGATTTCACCGGTGGCAAAGGAAACGATGGTTACGGCCACGGCACACACGTCGCTGGCATCATTGGCTCTAATGGTGCAAGCTCATTCTGCCCCAGCTGCACCCGCAAGCTAGTCGGGATAGCGCCGGGCGTCTCATTCATCAACCTTCGGGTTCTTGACAATAATGGGCAGGGCTCCGACAGCGCTGTTATTGCCGCTATTGACCAGGCCATTGCCTTGAAAGATAAGTACCACATCCGGATCATCAACCTGTCCCTTGGCCGGCCTATTTATGAAAGCTATCAAGTGGATCCGCTCTGCCAGGCCGTTGAAGCCGCCTGGAAAGCTGGGATCGTGGTTGTCACGGCTGCCGGAAACGACGGACGCGACAACTCGGCGAACAACGATGGCTATGGCACGATTGAAGCGCCGGGCAATGATCCCTACGTGATCACCGTAGGCGCAATGCGGGCCATGAGTACCTACGATCGCACAGACGATTTGATCGCCAGCTACAGCTCCAAAGGACCCTCCGCCATTGATTTCGTGGTCAAGCCTGACATCCTAGCTCCCGGCAATCATGTCGTTTCCGTGCAAGCGCCTGGCTCGACGCTCGCAGCGGATCCAAGCACTGCCGTGCCGATGTCCTACTACCAGTCAAACGGTGGCGCCAAAACATCGAAGGCCTTTATGATGCTGAACGGAACCAGTATGGCTACGCCGGTTGTCAGCGGCGCTGCCGCCGATCTGTTGCAGGGTCAGCCGTGGCTTACCCCCGATCAAGTGAAGGCGCGCCTGATGAAGACCGCCTACAAAATTTTCCCCACTTCGAGCACCGCTGTGGACTCTGTGACTGGCCAGACCTTCGTAAGCCAATACGACGTTTTCACGGTCGGCGCAGGCTATCTCGATCTTGCGGCGGCCCTCTCGAATCACGACGTTTCCACCGGAACCGCCATGTCGCCCACGGCGCAGTACGATTCCAATACGGGGAATGTCTACCTTGTCTTCGATCCCACCTCTACTTGGGACGACGCTGATGTCTACGCCGGCAACGCAGCAGGCGGCACCCCTGGTGTCTGGGGAACTCAGAACGTATGGGGAACGGCGGTCGTGGATGCCAGCCGCGCCGTTTGGGGCACGAGGGCTGTTTGGGGCACAAGAGCTGTTTGGGGTACAAGGGCCGTTTGGGGCACCGACTCTGTCGACGGCTTTGACGCAATCTGGGGTACGAGAGGAGTTTGGGGCACACGAGCTGTCTGGGGAACTTCGACCACCGATGCCACTCGCGCCGTCTGGGGCACGAGCGCAACGACCTCCGACGCCGATCCGGTCCAGTAATCTACTCACCTAACGGTCACACCACTTCCGTCCCAAGCCCCCGATCTCGGTCGGGGGCTTTCTCCATTGTTTAGGAAGTTGCCCTCCGATCTACTTACTCAACATCGGCGAACAACAAGGCGTTTGCGATGGCTTAAACTCCATCAACTCCACTCGCGTAAGGTCCGGATCGTATAAATTCAACTGCCATTTGCCATCGCGCCCCATCTTCGGCGGCTGCGGCGGTTTTCCCCCATGTGCAAGCACCTTCTGGTAAGCCGGCTGAATGCTCTTTACGCCCAGCGCCAAATGGTTCATCACGCCGCGCGTTTTCGGACTCGGATTGTTCACGCCGAGCATATACTCCAACCAGTCGCTGCCGTCAGGAACACGCATGTCCACCCAATCGGTCTTGGTGTCTGTCATACCGCCATGCCACATGACTTCGAATCCGAGGATGTCTTTGTAGAATTTGTCCTCAACGGCCCGGTCATGCACCACGAATCCGGCGTGGATCATGTGGTCCGATACTCGCGTAGCCGGAAGCAGTTGCCCATTTTTGCTCGAATGAAGCGAACCCGGCATGTATTGCACGAACTCAATGCGCCGGCCTTCGGGATCGTTGACCATGATGCTCAGGTTGTGGTCCCGTCCCTTCCTGACCGAGGCTGGCGTCTGAACGCCCTTGCTCGCCAGGTAATCCCGCAGCCGGCGAACGTCCGTAGTTTCAAACGCAACGTGAGAAAGGCGGTCCTCGTCGCCTTTGAGCCCCGGATAGATTTCAACGTACTGATGATCGTTTACTTTGTAGTAGTTGAGAATCAGTCCGCCATTCGGCGAATTCAGGCTGAAATGATCGTAGCCGAGGATATGGCCGTAAAAGTTGTCCGCGCTAGCGATGTCGCTAACAAATAGACCAATGTGAGCGAGCCCGACAATGGGCGGCCGCTCGACCTCGCCAGCGTTCGCACTGGATAGAACCAGACAGGCCGTTATAACCGCCACGGCCGCAATGCCAAGACCTGTTTTTGACGTCTTCATGAGGTGTGCCCACCTCATTAGAGAGTACGTCAGCTTGCGGGAGAACCTTCAGGCCTTTCCCCGGCCTCACCTCAATCGACAATCACCAGATCGGTCGCGATTCTCCAGCGGCCATCGGCGTCGAGAGCTTCGACCTCTTCGGATGATCCTGCCCGTTCGCCCAAGCGCAGCACTTGAAATTGCTGCCCATCTTGATCGACCGCGATAACTGAACGGTTTCCAGTGCTCAGCGCCTGCCTCAATCGATCGATCTGTGTATAGCCCTGCGCAGCGAAGTTGCTGAGCGCAATCAGCCCTAAACTCTGTCGCAGTTCAATTGTCTTCAAGAAACCGATTCCTCCTGCATGCGCCTGACCTTCCGATCGTGAACGTTCAAACTGTGGATCTCTGAAGGTAGTGGCCGATGACGCCAGAGTTC
This sequence comes from Bryobacteraceae bacterium, assembly GCA_965219105.1. Lineage (GTDB taxonomy): Bacteria > Acidobacteriota > Terriglobia > Bryobacterales > Bryobacteraceae > Bog-105. The sequence goes on from OZ244728.1 coordinate 462,782, forward strand.
GCTCGTCTCTTCGAAAAAAGTGCCGGAGCGGGGTATCCTTTGGGGTATGGTCGCCGAGTCCGGGAACACCCTGGCCCTCGAAAAGGAAGAGCTCTTCGGCCGCCGGTTAGCTCTTTTCAGCGTCGTCGTGAGCTTGGCGCTGTCATTGGCGAAGATTCTCGTCGGTCTGCGTTCTGGCTCTGCGTCGGTCCTCTCCGATGGCCTGGAAGCTTCGGGTGATGTGCTCTCATCCACGCTCGTCTACGCTGGCCTTCGCATTGCCACCAAGCCCCCCGACGCGGAGCATCCGTATGGGCATGGCCGCTATGAAACTTTGTCCGGCTTGGCCGTCGGCGCCTTGTTGTTGCTGGCCGGCGTCATCATTTTGGGGCACGGGCTCAGTTCTCATGAGCGCAACACCTCGCTCCCGTTCTATGCGCTGTTACCTCTTGTGGCCTCGGTCGTGGTAAAGGTCGCGTTTGCCAGCGTGAAATTCCGTGTCGGCAAGCGAATCGCGAGCACGAGTTTACAAGCCGATGCCTGGCATGACCTCACCGATCTGCTCTCGACCTCAATCGCCCTGATCGCCGTCGGCCTCACTCTTCTCGATCCAGAACGGTTCGGCATCTCGGACCGCATCGGCGCAATTGCTATCGGGATCTTGATTTTGTTTCTTGCATTCCGCCTGATCCGCCAGACGATCGATCAGCTCGTCGACACCATGCCGGACGAACAAAAGCTAACCGAAATCAAGCGCTCCGCCTTGGCCGTGGAAGGTACTCTCGGTATCGAGAAGTGCTTTGCCCGGCGCACCGGCTTGCGCTACCACGTCGATCTCCATCTCGAAGTCGACCCCAGATTGACCGTAAAACGATCTCACGAGATCGCCACCGAAGTGCGGTCCGCCATCCGCCACGACCTGCCTTGGGTCGCAGATGTCCTGGTTCACGTCGAGCCGTCGCCCGCTGTTTCGGTCTGAACTACGCCCACTCTCATAATTGAGAATTGAGAGACCAGCATGGAAAATAAGGAGATCGCCCGGCTCTTTCATGAGACAGCCGACCTGATGGAAGTGGCCGGCGAGGATGGATTCCGCATCCGCAGCTATCGCAACGCTGCTGCCGCCATCTCCAGTCACCCGGAGCGCGTCACCGACATTGTTTGCCATCCTGACAAGAAAGTCACCGACATCCCAGGCATCGGCAAAGGTCTCGCCTTCGTTCTGGCCGAGATCTGCCAGCGCGGTTCCTTCGAGAGACGCGACCAGCTGCTTGAGAAATACCCGGCTTCCACCCTCGAACTCCTGAAAATACAAGGCCTCGGCCCGAAAAGCATTGCACTGCTGTATGAGCATCACGGCGTTCGCACGGTCGACGATCTCGAGAAACTCTGCCGCGAAGGCAAACTGCGCGAATTGCCGCGAATGGGAGTGAAATTAGAGGAAAAAGTCTTACGCTCGATCGAGTCTTATCGCAAGCGCGCGGGCCGTTTTCTGCTCAGCTTCACGCGAGCGATTGCCAACGAGCTGACCGCGCAGTTTGCCTCCCTCGACGGCATCGAGCGCGTCGAAGCAGCGGGGAGTCTGCGCCGAGGCCGTGAAACCGTGGGCGATCTGGATTTGCTGGTAACCGGCCCACACGCCACCCGCGCGCTCGACCTTCTCGTAAAGCATCCCAAAACGCAGGAGATTTTAGGCCAAGGCGCCAACAAAGCCAGTGTCCTTTTTGGACTCGATCGCCTTCAGGTCGACGTTCGAGCCTTACCGCAAGAGAGTTTTGGAGCCGCCATGCAGTACTTCACCGGCAGTAAAGAGCATAACGTGGCGCTTCGAACCGCCGCCGTCCGCCAAGGCCTGACCTTGAATGAGTATGGTCTCTTCCGCGCCGAAACCAACGAGCGAATCGCGGGCGAAAGGGAAGCGGATGTCTACAACCGCATCGGCTATGCCTGGATCCCTCCCGAACTGCGCGAAAACTCCGGCGAATTCGAGGCCGCGCTCGACGGCACGCTGCCCGATCTGATCGAAACAGCTCAGATCCGCGGCGATCTGCATATGCACACCACCGCCACCGACGGTAGAGCTACACTTCGCGAAATGGCCGAAGCGGCTGCGGCTCTCGGCTACCAGTACATTGCGATTACCGACCATTCGAAAGCCCTTGCCATGGCAAACGGCCTCGACGAGGATCGCGTCGTTGCCTTTGCCAAGGAGGTTCGCGAGTTAAACCGCGAGGGCCTCCCGCTCCGGGTTTTCTCGGGCTTGGAATGCGACATCCTCCGAAATGGCGACATGGATATTGCCGAAGATGCTCTGGCTGAATTAGACCTGGTGATTGGGAGCGTTCATAGCTACTTCAATCTTGAAGCGTCGGAAATGACTGATCGCCTTGAGCGCGCCTTCGAATCGCCAAATCTTCGGATTCTGGGCCATGCTACCGGCCGCCTGTTGCTCCAGCGCGATTCTTATCCCTTCGATTTCGACCGCATCGCCCAAAAAGCCGCCGAGCGCCGCATCTTCTTTGAGATAAACTCTAGCCCCGAAAGGCTTGACCTGCCGCCTCACCTGATCAGGTCCGCCAAGCGTCAAGGATGCCAGTTCACCATTTCGACCGATGCACATCGTCCGGCCCACCTCCACAACATAGATCTCGGTGTGGTCACGGCGAGACGCGGCTGGCTCGAGGCCGCCGATGTGGTCAACACCAGACACGTAAATGTCTTCTCTGAAATGTTAAGAAGGTAACAGATAAGGTAGTTCGTTCGGCAAAATGGAGGTTGACAGCCTTGCTACACTGAGGCCGATGGCATCCTCCACCTCAACCACGCGCACTACGATTTTACAAGGAAATACTTTTGAATTGGACGGCCCCGAGCTGCACGCCGGTGATCCTGCCCCGAATTTCGACGCAGTGGATTCCTCTCTGAAGCCCGTCGATCTTGCGAAGACGGGCAATGGCGTGAGGATTTTTAGCGTAATTCCCTCACTCGATACCCCGGTTTGCGATGCCCAGACCAAGAGGTTTGAAGAAGCAACCGCAGCCTTGCCGCACGTCGATATCTACACGGTTAGCATGGACCTACCGTTCGCCCAGAAGCGTTGGTGTGGAAACTTCGGCGTTAAGAACATCGGAATGCTATCGGATCACAAGACTGCCTCGTTCGGCGCCAATTATGGAACGCTAATCAGGGACTTGCGCATTGAGAGCCGTGCCATTTTTGTGGTCGGCCCAGACAATCGCATAAAGTACGTCGAGTACGTCAGTGAAGTCAGCGACCATCCCGACTACGATGCAGCTTTAGAGGCGGCAAAAACCGCCTCTCACAATCAGTGAACCTTAAGCCATCGATGTACCAGATCCGGCTGCTGCCGCAGCCGCCGCAGCTGGGGTACTGGGAGAAAAGGTGTCCGGCAGCGTGGCTGTCAGGAACCAAAACTCCTCAATAGCCTTAACTGTATTCACGTAAGCATCAAGATCAGCAGGCTTTGTGATATAGCAGTTGGCATTTAAAGAATATGCGCTAAGAACGTCCTCGTCCGCTTTTGAGCTCGTCATGACCAGAACGGGAATCTGTTTTAGGACCGGGGAGGCCTTTACCTCGGCCAGTACCTCCCGCCCGTTCTTTCGCGGCAGGTTCAAATCCAAAAGCATCAAGTCTGGGCGGTTTTCAGCACCCGTCTCCGTGAGATGCAAGTAGTCCATTGCTTCTACACCGTCGCGCGCCACGATCACTTTCACCCGAATTGGCGTCTCTTTCAAGGCTTCTCGAATCAAGCGAACATCGGCCGGGCTGTCCTCTACCAACAAGATTTCCAAGTCTTTCATCTCCCCCGTCCAGTAAACTTTCTATATTCCTCCTCGCAAGTAAAGGCCCACACTGGTCCGGTCAAGTTAAGTGATTGTTAATACAGAGTTGGAATCCAGCTACTTAGCTTAAATTTGGTAAGAATGAACTACCTGGACTCCCGAAAATAGAAAAAAGTTCGTTCTTCCGCTTGCCGGGGCCGCTTCGAACCTGGTTCGTTGACAGGTTGCTAAACGCTTTCCTATCATGGACATTGCGCCGGTCTATTTGCTGCTCCGCCATTCGCGTGCAGAGCGGCAGGAGGATTCTTGATCAAGCTAGACATTATTAACGAAGTGGTTAATCGTACCGGCATCACCAAAACAAAAGCGGAGATGGCTGTCGAGACGGTGTTTGAAACCATGAAGAAGGCTCTTGCCGATGGCGATCGGATTGAGCTACGCGGGTTTGGAATCTTCAACGTTCGACCGCGAAAAACCGGTATTGGCCGGAACCCAAGAACAGGCGCCGAGGTGGCCATCCCTCCTGGTAAAGCCGTCCGGTTTAAGCCAGGCAAAGAATTACAGACGCTCTGAGTAGAGCCGCGTGTCTGGATCCAATGATTTAACGCAAGCTCTGGCGAGTGACTGGCGCATTCGGAACCGGCTCGGCACGTTATCCGCCCCCTGGCTTCACGTCCTATTATTCCTGTTTACGCTGGTCACCAGCACCACGTTTGGCGATGCCCTTTACGATAGTTTTCGCAATAACCGCATCCTGACCTTGCAAGCGATGCAAGACAGCTACCTTCGGCTGTTCCGCTTCGATAGCTCCATCGCCGAAGGCCTATGGTTCTCCGTTCCGCTCCTGCTGATCCTGTTGGCCCACGAAATGGGTCATTACCTGGAATGCCGCAGGCGCAACGTGGACGCGAGCCTTCCCTACTTTCTGCCATCGCCTTCGCTGTTCGGCACCTTTGGCGCGTTTATTCGCATTCGCTCACCCATATACACGCGTGAGGCGCTGTTCGACATCGGCATCAAAGGGCCGCTCGCCGGGTTCCTGATGCTGCTCCCGTTCTTTGTTATCGGCATTTCCCTCTCAAGAATCGGGCCCGCGCTCCCGGGTCAAGATTCGGTAGCCTTTGGAACGCCTCTACTGTTTCGCGCTGTCGAGCGAGTCCTCTTTCCAGGCGTGCCTGCCTCGCGTATTTTGCTCCACCCCTTCGCGATGGCTGCTTGGGCAGGCCTGTTTGCCACTGCCTTGAATCTCCTCCCGATCGGTCAGCTCGACGGGGGGCACATTACTTATGCGCTCAGTTCGGAACGCTTCCATGCGCGTATCGGTTTGGTCTTCCTGCTATGCCTGGTCGCCGGTGGATTCCTCTACTGGCCCTGGTGGCTGTGGGCAGTCGTGATGTTCCTCTTCGGCCGGCGCCATCCGTTGGTGTACGATGACGCTCCGCTCGATCGCGGGCGTAAATGGCTTTGCGTTCTCGCTCTCGTCATCTTTCTTCTCTCGGTGACTGTCGTGCCGGTCCGCAGCTTCTAGGAATGTTGGAAGCATGAAGATCTCAGCGGCCATCATTACCTTCAATGAAGAGAAAAACGTGGCGCGCGTGATCGAGAGTCTGCGGTGCTGCGACGAGATCCTGGTGCTAGACAGCGGCTCGAACGACCGCACGCCCGATATCGCGGAGAAGTTAGGCGCCCGTGTCGTCGAGGCCTCCTGGCACGGCTACGCAGCCCAAAAGAACATTGCAGCCGAGCTTGCGGCAAACGATTGGATTCTTGCTCTCGACGCCGATGAGAGTTTGAGCGAGGCGTTAGAAGCAGAGATTTGGCAGATCAAAAAGACCGGCCCGAAGTTCGATGGCTACACCATGCCCCGGCTCGCACAATACCTGGGTCGCTGGATTCTACATAGCGGCTGGTATCCCGATCGGAAAATCCGATTGTTCGATCGCAAGAAAGCCAAGTGGGTAGGAGAATTTGTTCATGAGTCGGTGGTGGTCCAAGGCTCGGTCGGTCACCTGGAATCGAACCTGCTTCATTTCACCTGCGAATCGCTCTCCGAGCACCTTCGCACCATGGACAGCTATACGACTTTGGCCGCGCAAGAGATCGCAGCCCGCCGCATTCCCGTTTCGCTCACGCGTCTGCTGCTCGATCCTCCCTGGACTTTCCTCCGCACGTACGTATTTAAAATGGGCTTTCTAGACGGTATCGAAGGCTTGGCGATCGCTTACATGGCAGCCTTCTACAATTTCACCAAGTATTCGAAGGCCCGCCTAATGGCGCCGGGACGTAAGCCATGAGAGTTCAAGCCATAACGAGTTCAAGAATTTGCAGATACTGCAGGTAGACACCGGAAGGGAGATGCGCGGGGGACAAAGGCAAGCGCTGCTGCTGATGCGCGGATTGCGTGAGGCGGGCCATTCTTCGACCCTGCTGGCTCGCCCTGATAACCCGATTTGGAAAGCAGCGATTGACGGAAAGTTTCCTGTTGAGCCGGTCGGAGTATTGTCGCTTCGGCGCGCCACAGCCCACGCAGATCTCGTCCACGTGCACGACGCCCGATCCCACTCGCTGGCCGCAATTGCTGGTTCAAAGCCGCTCATTGTCTCGCGCCGCGTTGCTTTTCCGGTTCGCCGCAACCTGCTGTCCACATGGAAATACCGGAGGCCTGACCGCTTCCTGGCTGTCTCGCAGTTCGTTGCGTCCGAACTGCAAAAGGCCGGGGTACCTGATTCGAAAATCGAGGTGATCTACGATGGCGTCGAACTTGCCCAATCCGCGTCGCCTCGGACTGTCTCTGCACCCCTGGCAGTGACGCCCGATACGGCCGATCCACAGAAGGGCCGCGCTCTTGCCGAGGCTGCAGCCCGAATAGCTGGCATAAACATCTCGTTTTCCACCGATCTGGCGCGCGATCTTCCCCAAGCTACGCAGTTCATCTACTTGACATATTCGGAAGGACTCGGCTCGGCAGCCCTACTGGCGATGAGTCTCGGTGTTCCTGTCATTGCGAGCCGCGTGGGCGGACTCCCCGAGGTAGTCACTCATGGCGAGACCGGTTTGCTGGTCACCAATGACCCGGGTGAGGTAGCCTCTGCCATGAAGACGCTCGCCCGCGATCCCGGGTACGCGGCACAACTCGGACGCAATGGCCGGGCGCGCGTAGAACACACGTTCGGTGTTCAACGAATGGTCGATTCCACTTTATCCGCCTATCGCAAAGTTCTGAAATGTTGCTGAGTCTGCCTCCGCTTGCTCTGCTCTGGGCATTTTTTGCCGGCTTGCTCATCGGTAGTTTTTTGAACGTCTGCATTTATCGCATCCCGCGCGATATTTCCGTGGTCGCGCCTCGTTCCTTCTGCACCGAATGTGGCAAACCGCTCCGCTGGTTTCAGAATGTTCCGCTGATCAGCTACGCGTTCCTGCGCGGACGTTGCGGCTATTGCCGAACCCGAATTCCATTGCGCTACCCGGTCGTGGAACTGACAACTGCAGGCCTGTTCCTGTTCATCACGCTGCGATTCGGGTGGTCTCAGGAGGCCCTAAAATGGGCGGTATTCGTATCGGTTCTTACCGTGCTCTTTTGGACCGATCTCGAAGAACGGATCTTGCCTGACGAAGTGATTTTGTTCGGAAGCGCCGCCGCGCTCGTCTCGGCCTATTTCGTTCCACTGTTCGATCTTTTTGGCTCCTTGCTCTTCCCGAGCCCGTTGATTGTGCTGCAATCCATGCTCAATGCATTCGCCGGCGCAGCTCTGTTATCGCTTCCCATCTGGCTGATTGGCGGTCTTTACAGCCGGTTCCGCCGACGCCAAGCCTTAGGTCTGGGCGACGTTAAACTGCTTGCAATGCTGGGCCTGTTTCTAGGTCCCGAGCGCGGCCTGCTCGCTGTCACAATCGGTACGGTCGGCGGAGCGATCGCGGGTATTTTCTATCTACTGATCACCAAAAAAGATCGCCGCTCGTACGAGCTTCCGTTCGGTAGTTTTCTCTGTCTGGGCGCAGCGGTGACACCGTTCTTTTTCGCCTAGCCGCGGCTTGCTCTTGCTGTACTATAGAGCTTTACGTTATGAAGCAACTGCTTGAGTCGCTAACGCCGGGGACTCCGGAGTGGCGTCTGGCGAGCCAGCTTGACCCGAAGCGCATACCTGCCCATATCGCGATCATCATGGATGGAAACGGACGTTGGGCGCGGCAGCGCAATTACCCTCGGATTCTCGGTCATAAAGCTGGAATTGAGACAGTGCGTACGGTCGTCGAAACCTGTGCACACCTGGGCATGGAGGCGTTAACGCTCTATGCATTTTCCGTCGAGAACTGGAAGCGGCCGCGCCATGAAATCGAGGGGCTATGGCGTCTGCTGCGATATTACTTGCGGCGCGAGCTGCCGAGCTTGATGCGCAACGATATTCAGTTGTATGCCATTGGCCGGGTCGAGTCGCTGCCTGCTTCTGTGCAAGCCGAGCTGCAGGCTGTAATGCGTCGAACCTCTGAAAATCGCGGCATGCGATTGAATTTGGCGATTAACTACAGCGGTCGCACCGAGCTGGTCGATGCCATGAACGCCATCTTCGAAAATGCACGCAGAGAAGGCAGCTTGGCTTCCGTCGAGATCACCGAGGAAGCAATCGCTTCTCATCTCTACACCGCCGGATTGAACGACCCCGATCTGCTGATCCGCACGTCGGGCGAAATGCGGATCAGTAACTTTCTTCTCTGGCAGATTGCTTATGCCGAACTCTACGTGACCGACACGCTATGGCCTGACTTCTCGCGCGGGGAGTTGCTCGAGGCAATTGCCGATTACCAGGGCAGGGACCGGCGGTTCGGCGGTCTGACCAGAAACGCTGTGGCCGCCCTCGACAACGGACAATTCAGTCTGCAAGAAGAAGTTTTAGAACTCCCGCTCGCTTGATGTGAGATTGTAATCAGGATGAAACGCCTGATTACGGCGATTGGGCTGATCGCCATCGCCGTGTTGCTCATCTTTGTGGTACCGAAGCCAGTCTTTGTCGCCGCTGCAGTCGGCATGGGTCTGCTCTGCTACCGCGAATACGCCTCGCTAGTTGGCGCCCACGGAATCGTACGGCCTGGAATGGTTGGCCTGTGCGGCGGCGTGCTCTTCCTGTTCTGGCCCGATGTGGCTCAAGTTGTTCCTGACTCGCTAGCTATCTTCGTGTTGTTCGCCATTGTTGCGCTAATCGCAGCGCTGCGTTTGCAATTGCTGAATCAGATCCTGCCCTACGTAGCGGCGGTCCTATTAGGCGCTCTTTACGCGTTCGCACCCTGGCGATTCGCCATCGATCTGCGCGGCGTGAGCGTTCACCTCCTATTTTTCGCGCTCGCCTTAAACTGGGCCGGCGATTCCACCGCCTTCTACGTGGGACGCGCTTTTGGAAAGCACAAACTTGCTCCGATCGTCAGCCCCGCTAAGAGCTGGGAGGGAGCAATTGCTTCGGTCCTTGGTTCGGTGCTCTTCGGCGTCATCTATCTCGGACTGCTCTTGCCTCGCCTGCCCATCTGGCAAGTTGCGGTGATCGCGGTAGTAGGAAACATTGCCGGTCAGTTAGGCGATCTCACTGAATCGGCGATGAAGCGGGGCGCAGGCGTAAAAGACAGCGGTAATCTCCTACCCGGCCACGGCGGCGTTCTGGACCGTATGGACAGCAGCCTCTTCGCTTTGCCCACAGTCTATGTTGTTTATTACCTGCTTCAGAGGTTCTAGCCATCGTTGCATTTCAGCCGGTGTCATACGCCGACTCGATAAACGATGCCGTTAGAACCTACCGGGCGAAATTGCTAATTGACATTCCGCCACTTACTAGCTCTTATAATTAAGCGATAGTAGTCTTGATTGGTTATTTCCTCGAAGTTTAACCTGTTTCTCCTCTTTTGCTTCTCCATCTCGAAACCGATCGCGCCGTAAGCACATCACAAGCTTAAGAAATACGACGGAATATCTTTCCGTGCTTGTAATTTAACTAATTGCATTCAGGGAAGTTAAATCTAAACGGGTTGGGAGAACTGTATCTATGTTGAAAAAATCATTCCTTGTTGCCTTCTTTCTGCTAGGGGCAACGGCCATGTTCGGTCAAAATCAAGATGCTGGGCATTGGCCGGTTACCTTAGGCTTCAAGGGCGGCGTGCCAGTCACTAATATGTTTAGTGCTGGCTCCAGCGGGACACAAGCTTCGACTCTGTCAGGATCAAATCTGACAGAGTATTTTTCGGGAGTGCCCAGTGCTGTTACCGGCGGCCAGACGTTCACATCCTCGGCGCCATTCTATGAATTCGGCCCTAGCGCACAATTTCACCTGCCATTTCACTTACGCTTTGAGGTAGATGGCCTTTATAAGCGCGGCGGCTTCGATAGCACGATCACGGCGTCAAACGCGGGCGGTACAGCTTTTACCCGTACCAGCTTTAATCAATGGGAAATTCCAGGCATGTTTAAGTACAACGTAACGCTCGGCCATTTCCGTCCGTTTATCGATTTTGGCGCCACTTACCGTCATATCTCCACAATCGACGAATCTACGGCACTGCCCGGGGCGCAAATTACACACTTGGATAATTCCAATTACCTGAGGAATCGGAATAGCTTCGGCGGTGTGGCCGGTTTTGGAATTTCATTCAAGAAAGGGCCGTTCGAGTTCACACCAGAAGCTCGCTATACCCGCTGGGCCAACAATTCCTTCGCGGCGCCTGGACTTGTGTCTAACAAAGATCAAGGTGACGTTTTGATTGGAGTAAGCTTCTAGCCGTACCGCGGATTCAGCTTTCGGATTTGGGGAAGTTACTGGTTGCTCTAACTGCTGGCAGTCCCGAGTAACTTTCCCACAAAACTGGTGTCGAACCGGCCGGCTAAAAAGTCCGAGTCACAAAGAATCAAATCGTGGAGGGCAATGCTCGTATGTACTCCCTCCACAACGAACATACTAAGGGCTCGCCGCATGCGCAGAATAGCTTCATCGCGAGTCTTGCCATAGGTGATGAGCTTCGCCACGAGTGAATCGTAATACGGGGGAATCACTCCGTCGGTGTAGACGGCGGTGTCCACTCGAACTCCAATCCCGCCTGGTAGATTCAAGCCGGTAATCCGACCGGGTGAAGGGGCGAACGTTCGTGGATCTTCTGCATTGATTCGGCACTCTATCGCATGCCCCGAGAGTGTAATTGGCTGCTCGACGAAGTCCGTCAACGGCTCACCCGCGGCAATTCTAATCTGCGCTTTGACTAAGTCGATGCCGGTGACGAACTCTGTTACTGGATGCTCCACCTGAATACGGGCATTAACCTCGATGAAGTATAGCCGCTCATCTTGGTCCATTAGAAACTCAACCGTACCCGCATTGGTATAGCCGATTGCTTTCATAGCAACCCGCAAACGCTCTGAGATTTCAGATCGCAGCTTGGGGGAAACGGAAACAGCAGGCGATTCTTCGATCAGCTTCTGATGCCGCCGCTGAATTGAGCACTCCCGTTCACCGAGTATTTCGACGTTCCCGTGCTCGTCCGCAAGCACCTGAAACTCGATGTGGCGAGCTCCTTCGACCAGCTTCTCCATATACATATCGGGACAGGAAAACGCCGCTCCCGCTTCGGCTTGCGCCTGCGCTAGTAAAGACGGAAGCTCCGCGTCCGATCGAGCAATCCGCATACCCCGGCCGCCACCGCCGGCAGCGGCTTTCAACATTACCGGATAGCCGATCTCAGAGGCTAGGGTGAGTGCTTCCTCGGCTGAAGAAAGGACCCCTTTGGAACCGGGCAGGATCGGCACTCCCGCTTCGTCCATGATGGCTCGCGCCCGCTGTTTGAGCCCCATCTCACGAATCACATGCGGCTTGGGACCGATGAACTTAATTCCGGAAAGCTCGCAGACCTCGGCGAAATCGGCATTCTCGCTGAGAAAGCCGTATCCGGGGTGAATGGCGTCCACATTCGTGATCTCAGCCGCGCTTATTACGGCAGGGATGTTGAGATAGCTGAGAGCGCTCTTGGCGGGACCAATGCAAATGGCTTCGTCGGCGAATCTTACGTGAAGGCTGTGCCGGTCAGCCTCCGAGTAGACCGCAACGGTTTTGATGCCAAGATCTTTACAGGCGCAAATAACCCGGATCGCAATCTCGCCCCGGTTGGCGATGAGAATCTTCTGAAACATTTCAACGCTACTGAGGACGAATGGTGAACAGAGTCTCTCCGTACTCGATAGGGCGTCCGTTGTCCACATGTTTCGCTAACACTACACCTGATACATCCGCTTCGATCTCGTTCATTAACTTCATCGATTCGATGATGCAGAGTACCTGCTTCTCTTGAATGTGATCTCCGACTTTCACGAATGGCGGAGAGCCGGGAGCGGGGCTGTCGTAGTAGGTGCCGACGATGGGCGACTTCACTACCAGGCTGTTCTCTTCCGGCTCTGCTGAGGAGACTCCGGTCGCGGCGGAAGTAACTTCGGCTAACGACGCTTGCGACTGAAGGCTAGCGGCTGCCGGGGAGGCGCTCGAGAGCGACACGGGCATAACAGCCGGTAACACCACGTCCGGTTTTACCGGTAGCGTGTTCACGATGCGAACCCGATCGTCGCCGAGCTGCAGTTCAAGTTCGGCAATCCCCGTTTCCTGCACAACCGTAACCAGATTCCTGATTTCGTCAATTGTCATTGCTTGCTTTTCCTGGCGAACGCTATACCCGAAGGCTAAAGCACCACCAACTCTTTCCCGGTAGGCGTCAACACTTCGTATCCGGACGCAGTGACCAGCACCGTGTCTTCAATCCGGATGCCTCCCAGAGCCTCCTGGTAGATGCCCGGCTCAACAGTGATCACCATTCCCGGTTGCAACTTGATCCTTTCTTTTCTTCCGATGCGGGGGTGTTCATGTATTTCCAACCCAAGTCCGTGCCCAGTCGAGTGGACAAACAGTTTGTCGAAACCGTAACCACTCAGTACCTTGCGAGCAGTGCCATCGACATGAGAGCATGTGACTCCCGGCCTGACTGCTTCGATCGCAGCAAGTTGACTCTGCAGGACAGCCTTATACATCCGCCGAAACCTGCTATTGAGCTTACCGACAGCGTAAGTTCGAGTCATGTCGCTAGCGTAGCCGGCAACGCTCGCGCCCATATCTATTAATAATAGTTGATCGGCTTCTATCGGGTGGTGCGTCGGATGGGCGTGGGGCAGGGCAGTGCGCGATCCCGAGGCAACAATTGTCTCAAACGAGACACCATCCGCTCCGAGCAAACGCATCCGGTATTCAATCTCAGCCGCTAAGTCCACCTCCGGCATGGAGGGCTTGAACTGAGCGAGCGCCTGCTCGAGCGCTGTCGAATTTAGTTGCACCGAGGTCCTGATCGTGCCGATCTCCGCCGGAGATTTCACCATGCGAATGGTCTCGACCGCACTCTCGATCGGCTTCAGCTTGAGCCCGGGCAGTAAGCTCTTCAGCTGAGTATGCTCCCCATAGCTGATTCGGTTGCCCTCAAAGCCTAGCGACCGAATTTTGAGACGCTTTATCAACTTCGCGGCCTCACTGAGCAATGGGCCCTTGGCTACCTTTACTTCGCAGTCCGATTGCTGCGGCGCCTGCGTCCCGTATCTTGGATCTGTAAACAGCAGGGCGCGATCACCGATGAGGAGTACCGCCCCATTGCTGCCGGTAAAGCCGCTGAGATAGCGCACATTCGGCAGTGCAGTCACGAGAAACGCATCGGCTCGCCACTCGGGCGAATTGATGAGGAGCCGCTCCCGGCGAGCGGCATACTCGGTCGGCTCAGAAATCGCGGGCTTCACGGTAGGAGGATCAGCTTGCCCATGGACCGGCGCGCTTCCAAATCACGATGCGCCGATACAGCATCCTGCAGGCTGTATTCCTTGAAGATCTGCACTTTTAGTTTGCCCTCCGAAATCCACTGAAAAAGTTCGGACGACCTCCATTCCAATTCGCCGTTTGCGATGTAATTTTCCAGATGTGGCCGCGTGAGATACAGCGAACCTTTCTGCATGAGCAGTAGCGGCGCGATTTCGCCTACCGGTCCGCTCGCGTTTCCAAAGCTGACCATCAGCCCGCGCGGCTTCAGGCAATCCAAGCTGCCAACGAAGGTTGTTTTCCCGACTGAATCGTAAACCACATCGACGCCTGCGCCCTCTGTGATCCTCTTGGTCTCAGCAGCGAAATCCTGCTCGTCGTAGCGAATCACATAATCGGCTCCGGATTGCCTGGCGAGCTCGGCCTTTTCTTCGGTCGAGCAAGTTCCGATGACCGTCGCGCCCGCGATCTTCGCCGCTTGCACGATCATCTGCCCGGTTCCACCCGCCGCCGCATGCACAAGACAAACCTGGCCGGTCTTCAGCGGAAAAGTCGAGCGCGTAAGATAATGCGCGGTCAACCCTTGCAGCACTGCCGCGGCGCCCTGTTGAAAAGAGATCGCCGGCGGCAGCGCCACAACGTAACGCTGGGCAACAACCGCGTACTGCGCGTATGAACCGCGAGCCAGTACATAAGCGACACGTTGTCCTAGCTGGAAACGGGCGCCCTCGCCAACCTCTACGATTGTGCCCGCGCCTTCGCTGCCAATTCGAATCGGCCTCTCCGGCGCTTGATACAGCCCGCCGCGAAAGTACGTGTCGATGAAGTTTACGCCGATGGCCTCAAGCTTCACCAGCACTTCGCCGGGGCCAGGTTTCTGGTCGGGAATGTCCCTGTATTGCAGATTCTCAGGGCCACCTGTTGTTTCTACGACAACCGCCTTCATATCAAGCTGATTCTACGACGGACCTCACCGAATAGCTTGCTGCCGGTCCTTCGCGCGAGTGTAGAGCCCGGCTAAACGGCCCAGCTGAAATCGCGTTCGGCCGCTACCGAGTTCTCGCTTCTCTGTTCAAGTAAGCGCATCAGCTCGAGACGCAGGGCATCGACAAGCGCTCGCCAACTGGCGTCGATCACGTTATCCGAAATGCCGATCGTGGCCCAGTTCCGGCGGTGATCGCTCCACTCGACTAACACGCGCACGCGCGATTCGGTCCCGCCTTTAGCTCCAAGCACGCGTACTTTGTAGTCGACCAGGCGCACATCGGCGATAGCAGGGTAGATCGAAGAAAGAGATTGCCGCAAACAGATGTCCAGCGCGTGTACCGGTCCGTGGCCGGTTGCCGTCGAGGAAAGAACCGCCTCTCCGACACGCAGCATCACGCTGGCCGTCGTAATGGTTTCCTCCGAGCCGCTCTTCAGCTTGGTCGCCACCTCATACTGAACGACTTCGAAGGGATGAAATTCGGGATTAGCCGCTTCGCGCACCAGCAACTCAAAAGTTCCCTCGGCCGATTCGAAATCGTACCCTTCATGCTCCATCTGCTTAATACGCCCGAGCAACTCGCGCCCCGCGAGGTCATCGAGACCCTCTTCCAAGCCAAGCTGCTTCAGCTTATAAGCCACATTTCCGCGCCCCGAAAGATCGCTCAACAAAACGCGCTGGCGATTGCCGACCAGTTCGGGCATCACATGCTCGTAAGTAGCCGCGTCCTTCATCACCGCGCTCACGTGAATGCCGCCCTTATGCGCGAATGCACTTGGACCTACATACGCCTGATCGCGGCGCAGCGAGAGATTCGCCATCTCCGCCACAAAATGAGCCACGCTCGTCAAGCTCTTAAGCCGCTCGGGGCCAATTGTCGTGTGCCCCAGCTTCAGTTCCAAATTCGGAAGAATGGAGCAGAGGTTCGCGTTTCCGCAGCGCTCGCCATAGCCATTCACCGTGCCCTGCACGTGCGATGCTCCTGCCTGCACTGCCGCTAATGTGTTTGCGACCGCCACTTCAGAATCGTTATGGCAGTGAATGCCGAGCACGCCATCGAAACGCTCACGCACCGCTCGCACAATCTCTCCAAGCTGGTCCGGAAGGGTCCCGCCGTTGGTATCGCAAAGGCACAGCACATCCGCACCCGCCATTTTGGCTGCCTCTAAGGTCTTCAGCGCGTACGAGGGATTAGCCAGGTAGCCGTCGAAGAAATGCTCGGCATCGTACACGACCTCGCGCCCATGCTCGCGCAAATACGTGACTGTATCCGAGATCAGCACCAGGTTTTCTTCTTCAGAGATGCCAAGTGCGCGCCGAACATGGAAATCCCAGCTCTTTCCAAAAATAGAGACCACCGGCGTTTCGGCCGCTAGCAGTTCGCGCACGCTTGCGTCCTGCTCTACTGGGTTCCGAGCCAACCTGGTTGATCCAAAGGCTGTAAGCTTGGCATGCTTCCACGGAAAGCCCTTCACGCGAGCGAAGAATTCCTTATCTCTCGGGTTCGATCCCGGCCAACCGCCCTCGATGTAGTCAATTCCTAGATCGTCCAGTTTGCCGGCGATCGTCAACTTGTCGTCGACCGAGAACGAAACTGCCTCGCCCTGTGTCCCATCTCGCAGGGTGGTATCGAATGTCGAGATTCTCATAAGACTGGTGGCGCACCTTACGCCAAACGTACTCCAAAATCAAAAGGCCACCGGCTGAACTATTCCGCCGGTGGCCTTTGAAATTCGTTACTGCACAAGGTCTCAGGCGGGGCTGGTAAGCGCCTCGCTAATAAGAAGACCGCTAATGAAAATCAGCAGCATCATTGACCTTTTTCAGTATAGAACATCTTCCAGTTCGCGCTACTCGGTAAGCATTCGTTTTAAAAACACCAGTTCGCCTAGTTGATACGAATTGTGATTGGCCACGAGCATCGCTTCGCGCAGCAGAGTTTGCCCGTCACCATGAGCGATCGGCTGAAAGAGATCTTCTTGGCGGATCAAATCGGCCATTTCCTGCCGGTTGCGCAAGAACGATTGCACGCTCCCGTCCCATGCGTCCTCACTGCCTGGCTCTCCCGATTTTGGCCAATAGCCGTCAGGAAAATGGGGCGACTTGTGTTTCGGGTCGCGCGAAAACTCCAGAATGTCCCACTGCGTGATACGCATGTGCTCGACAATCTCCCAAGCGCTGTGGGGCGCTCCCTTCGGTTTCGCGTTGCGCTGCTGAGCGGGGAACTCCTTGACCGTCTTCTCGAACGTTGTGTGCGCTTCGCCGCCGCTGAGCCCCTTGGCAAGCTGCTCGCGCAAAGTATCTAATTGCGATGTGTCCATGGTTCATGGATCTAACTAGGAGCCAGGCAATTTCTTTAGAAGTTTCCTGGTGTTCCTTGCCGTTCGTTCCGGTAGAGTCTATATTGCATGGCTGATCAGGCCCGCGACGGACGCGAGATCATTCAAAGCTGGATCAAGCGCTTCTTCCTCTACGCGCTTCTCATTACCGCCGCGGCTTACTTGATCGACTTCGTCGCGCTCCGCATCCGAATTGCGATGAACGCTCATCCATACGGAACCGTGACCGTGCGCCCCGTCCTGGCCGTTCCCCATAAGAATCACAGCACCGAATACATGGTCGAAGACCCGCAAGACCAGACCTGCGTTCACTCGCTCTTTCCCCATTCCGGCGACCCGCCTTGCTGGTATCTCAGCCGCCATCCGGAGCAGCAAATCAATCTGTGATTGTTCGCACCACGAGATCGGTCACAAAGCCATACACCAAATGAGCCGCCAAAGCATTGACGTGTGAAGAAAGCGGGCTTTCGCTTGCCGGCTGAGATAGCCCGAACGACGGCACCGCCACTTCGTCGCCGATCAGCCAAACAGCTCCGCCGTAAGCCGTTCCGCGTCCACTGCTCACCGCCGGCGCTTTCGCCGCAAGCGCTCCGTAGGTGGCACCCACCAGCGTCCCGAAGCCGTAATGCACAGCCGGCCCTGCCCACTTCTTTTCATCGCTGCTCAACTCATGCTCGAAGAGAGCGCACGAAATCGCTTCGGCAGTTTTCACCGTGGCGTCTTCGCTCTTGTCCTCATTGCCGCCGGATGACCCTTGCTGCTTCGGCTCCTCGGAGGAAATCGCCTGCGACGCCTTGCTCCACATATTCTGAAACTGGTTCATTGCAAACGACCCCGCCAAGCCGCCCAATGCTCCCGCCGCAATCCCTTTCCAAATAGTTCCCGGCATAAACCTCGATTTTGGCATTGTTCCTCTTAAGCGTAAGCGCCTGAAGGGCGCAAGCTAAGCTAATAGGCTTGACCCGCTTCCGACGCCTAGGCCTTATCTTTTTCCCGCCCATTCTGCTCGCCGCTGTTCTCTTCCTAAGCTACGCGCAATCGCCCGCCGCGCCCCAGCCGCTCTCCCTGATGCCGTGGCCCGCTCAGATCTCCATCGCCAGCGGATTCATTCCTATTGACAGCGCCTTCAGCGTCACGGTCGCAGGCGACGGCGCGAAAGACCCGCGTGTTACGGTCGCTGTGAACCGCCTTTACAGCAGGCTTACGCGTCAAACCGGCATCCCTCTGCAGCAGCACCGGATTGTCGCCCCGGAAGGCGCAACTCTCACGATCGTCGTAGAAAAACGCGACCACCGCCCGCCCCAGCGACTGGGTGACGATGAGAGTTATTCTCTCGAAGCAGCCGGCCGGCACATCCGCCTCTCTGTCAACGAGCCGCTCGGCGCTTTACGCGGTATCGAAACCCTTCTTCAGCTGGTTCAACCGAACGTGGTCACTACAGGCATTGCCGTCTCGGGCTTCTCCGTGCCCGCCCTCAGCATCCATGACGAGCCCCGCTTCCCCTGGCGCGGGCTCTCCCTCGATGTCTCGCGCCACTTCATCCCCGTTGATAACGTCAAGCGCACCCTCGACGGCATGTCCGCTGTTAAGCTGAACGTCTTCCATTGGCATCTATCGGACGATCAGGGCTTCCGCGTCGAGAGTAAAAAGTATCCGCTCCTCCAGCGCGACGGCTCCGACGGCCTGTTCTACACTCAAGTCCAAATCAAAGAGATTCTCGCCTTCGCTCGTGATCGCGGTATCCGCGTAGTGCCCGAGTTCGATATGCCCGGTCACACCACCAGCTTCCTCCCCGGCTATCCTAAACTCGGCACCGGCGCAAAGTCCTACGAGCTCGTGCGCGGTTCCGGCATCTTCGCCCACCTGCTCGACCCCACTCGCGAATCCACCTATCGCTTTCTCAACGGCTTCATCGGCGAGATGGCTCATCTTTTCCCCGACGCCTACTTTCACATCGGCGGCGATGAGGTCGATCCAAAAGAGTGGATGAACAACCCGCGTATTCGCGAGTTCATGCGGAAGCACGATTTGGCGGATGGCAACGCTCTGCAAACCTACTTCAACAAGCGTTTGCTCAAGATCGTCTCCCGGCACGGCAAGCACATGGAAGGCTGGGACGAAATTTTGCAGCCCGACCTGCCCAAATCGATTCTCGTGCAGTCCTGGCGCGGGCAGCCTTCTCTGTGGCAAGGCGCTCGGGAAGGCTTTCGCGGCATACTCTCGGCCGGTTATTATCTCGACCTTATGTACCCGGCTTGGTATCACTACTCCATCGATCCGCTGAAAGCACCCGGGCCGCCTCCCAATCAAGCCGGGGAACCGCAGCCGCCCGATCCCGGCAAGCCCCTGCCTGGCACGCCCTCGAAGCTAACTTCCGAACAGGCCAAACTCATTCTCGGTGGTGAGGCCGCCATGTGGGAAGAGCTCGCCTCCCCTGAAAATCTCGATGCCAAACTATGGCCTCGCCTTGCCGCCATTGCCGAGCGCCTCTGGTCTCCTGAATCCACCACCGATACCCAGTCGATGTACCGCCGTCTCTATGCCGTCAATCGCTGGCTGGAGTGGCTCGGCCTCACGCAACGCTCAAATCTTGAACTCATGCGCCAGCGTCTTTCCGGTCCCATGCCTTCGCAACCGCTGGACGTGGTTGCCTCTGTCCTCGAGCCGGTGAAAGGCTACTCGCGGCATGCCGAGAACTACACCATCATGACTCCGCTGAACACGCTGGTCGATTCCATCCCACCGGAAAGCAATGCCGCCCGGAAGTTCGGCGAAGATGTAGACGCGTTTCTTGCGTCCGGAACTCACACCGTTTCGGCTGCCGCTCCCTTGCGGCTGGAGCTAGAGTCGTGGCGTGCCTCCGCCGAACAGACGTTGGCGATTTCCGAATCCTCCGCTCTTCTCTACAAAGATCGTCCCGCGATACAGGCTCTTGAACTGCTTTCGCAATCGGCGCTCGGTGCTCTCTCTTACCTGGACGGAACGGCAACGGCTTCACCCGGCTGGAAACAAGCCGCCGAATCCGGGATCAGCCCCTACGTTTACAAACGCGTGGGCGATCTGGTGATTCCGATAGCCCCGCCCATTCGTCAGCTCGTCGAAGCCGTTCCCGATACCGCAGCCCCGGCCACACGTTAACTTATGAAGACACTTTTCTCAGTTACTCTCCTCGTCAGTCTTTTTGCGCCATACCAGTTTGCCCAAACTACGCCGCCGCCGGTCGTTCTTCACGCCGCGCGCCTGCTCGACGTTGCCGCCGGCCGCACGATTTCACCGGGCGAAGTGCTGGTCTCCGGTGAGCGCATCCTAGCCGCGGGCCCAACTGTCTCGCATCCTCCCGGAGCGCAGGTGATTGACCTGGGCAACACCACTCTCATGCCCGGCCTGCTCGATGTTCACGTGCACCTCTTCCTTCATCCCGGCGCTGAGGATCTGCAGACTGTCGAGGAGTCGGTGCCGCAGCGAACCATTATTGCTGTCCTGCAAGCGCGCGACGACCTGATGGCCGGCTTCACGGCGGAGCGCGACATGGGTACCGAAGGCGCAGGCGCCGCGGATACCGCTGTCCGCAACGCCATCGACAAAGGACTGATCCCCGGCCCCCGTCTCCGGGTCAGCGGCAATGCGATCGACATTCTCGGTGGCCACGAAGATGCCAATCGCTTCAACCCTGAGCAGCACGTGCTCTCGAACGCCACTTACGCCAACACCGCCGACCAGATCATCGCCGTTATGCGCGAACAGTATAAGCTCGGCGCGGACTTCACTAAGATGTACGAGACCGGCCGCGACTCGCTCATCGACGGCAAGTTCTCCACTCCTTACCAATTTTCAGAAGCTCAGCTCCAAGCCGCCGTGAACGAAGCCGCGCGCGTGGGCAAACACGTCGCCGTTCACGCCACCGGCGAACCCGGAACACTTTACGCGGCTCGCGCCGGCGTCATTACCGTCGATCATGCCGATAAGCTGAGCGATGAAACCATGCGCCTCATGCGCGAAAAAGGTATCTGCGCTGTTCCCACCTTCGTCGTCTCGGAATACTTTGCCGATCACGCCGCATCGCCTGCTTCCGCTCAGCGTCAACATGCGATGCTCGATTTCCACGTTAACCAGTTTCAGAAGCAGCTAAGCGCCGGCGTTCCCATGGCTGTCGGCTCCGACGTAGGTCCCTTCCCGCACGGCACGCAGGCTCGCGAACTCGTCTTGATGGTGAAGTACGGCATGAGCCCGGCCGATGTGCTGCGCGCCGATCTTCTTCACGGCGCAAAAGTGATGAGCTGGGACGGCCAGATCGGTGAACTGAAGCCCGGCTACTTCGCCGATATTATCGCGGTTCCAGGCGACCCGATTGCAGACATCAGCGCAGTGACCCACGTCGCTTTTGTTATGAAGAATGGAGTGATCTACAGGCGCTAACCGGCCGCCGGCCGTCTCGCCCCGATCTCTGCCACCGCACGTTTATGTTCTGGATCGGACGGATGGCCTTCGTAGTCGTGAAGAATCTTCCAACCGGCGAAATACTGCCGCAACTCACCTGGGCGCAGCCGGTGCTCAGTCGGTTCTTCGCTCCCCTCCGTGGTGTGAACGATCACCAGTATCACTCCACCCGGGCTCACAGCCTTCTTAGCTGGATCGATCAGATCCCGCTGCAGGTAGTACGCGATCAGCACCAGATCGAACGAATCTACAGGTGGCGCGTACCCACCCTCCAAATCCGCGACCTGCGCGGTGACGGTCAGCCCTCGCGCTGCCGCTCTCCGCTGTAATTGCTCGATGGCCGCTGGAGCGCCGTCAACCGCTGTTACGTCCCAGCCCTGCCCGGCGAGCCAGAGCGCGTTTCGCCCCATCCCCGCCGCTAGATCGAGCGCCCTCCCCGGCTTTAATCCTTTGACGAAATATTGCAACCGCGGAGTCGGCGCTCCTTCGTCCAGCTCCTTGCGATACCGTTCGTCCCAGCCTCGGAGATCCATGGCTTGCAGGCCAGTGGCTTAAGCCGGTAGCAGGCTCAGCGCACCCTCGATTTCAGCGCGCGTATGCAGATCGCCTTTGCGCGTCGAAGCTTCAATCCCGGTCTCGTACATACTCTTTGCCGCCGCGACCTGCCCTAGCTGTTCGAGCGCCTGGCCCCCGTGATAGTAGGCCGCCACATAACTCGCATCGGCTGCCAGCAGCGCTTCAAATTCGCGCACTGCCTCAGCGAACTGCCCTGTGTTCTTCAACTCCATCGCAACACCGTACCGGGCGAACGAGTTGTCCGGGTCTTGCGCGAGCATCTGCTTCAGGATCTCAAGGCGGTTGGTGGCCATCGATCACATTCTTACACCGTCAGACCGCGGCGCAATTACTTCTGATCCGTATGCTCATTCGGCTGGCGCTGCCCGCCATCCCGATCGACGTGTTTATCTTCTTCCCTGGTATTCTTTACGTCTTTCTCTGTCGGCTTCTGCTCGGGTTTCGGATCGGTCTCTGCACTGGGCATACACTCACCTTACGATGCGCGTTCTTTTACGTTTCGCGCCGCTTGTTCTACCAGCTCCGCCGCCCGGGCTGTCGTCGACTTAGCCGAACGCGCCGCTTCATCGAATCGCGCTTGTGTCTTTCCGGCAAAGTCACCCAATGAGGAAGCCGCGTTCCCGACGCTGTCCCGCCCCTGGCGTATCGCCTGCTGCACCAGCCCCGCAGACCAGTTCATACAAGCGGGAATCACCAGCACCAATCCCGCTGCCGTCAGCCCGCATCCTACGCCGATCAGCGCCGCTCCTGTAATCCCGGCATTCGATTTTGTTTGCATATCTGCCTCCTTTGGTGAGACTGAAATGTGCAACCCGAACGTTTCACAACTTTGTCTCCGCCGGGCGAAACAGATGCGCGCCCTAGGCAATTCAAGCCCAGCCGCCCTCTCCCCTTGAGCAACACACGTATTCACAACCACTTACAATGCCCCCCGTTGATATAATGAGGTTTTCGCGCAAGCGATCGGGGAGGATGGCTTAATGGCAGCTTCAGCGCGGCGGAAATCAGTTGCCGTGAACGTTGGGGGAGTGTGGGTCGGCGGTTCGCACCCTATCGCGGTGCAATCGATGACCAACACGGACACGGCTGATTCGGCGGCTACCGTGAACCAGATCATGCAGCTTGCCCGTGCCGGTTCCGAACTGGTTCGCGTCACCGTCAATACCGACGAGGCTGCCAAAGCTGTTCCCGTCATAGTCGATACTCTCCGCACTTTCGGCGTCAATACTCCGATCGTCGGCGATTTCCACTACAACGGCCATCTCCTTCTGCGCAAGTATCCCGCCTGTGCCCGCGCGCTCGCCAAATACCGCATCAATCCCGGCAACGTGAACATCGGCCGTAAACAGGACGACAACTTCCGCGTCATGATCGAAGCGGCCATCGAGTATGACCGTCCCGTGCGCATCGGCGTTAACTGGGGCTCGCTCGATTCCGCCCTGCTCACCCGCATGATGGATGAGAATTCGAACCTCGCCGAGCCGCTCGACGCGATGGAAGTCACCCGCCGCGCGATTGTCGAAAGCGCCCTTCGCAGCGCCGAAAACGCCGAACGCTATGGCCTGTCGCGCGATCGCATCATCCTGAGCGCCAAGGTCAGTAATGTCCAGGATCTAGTCTCCGTATATCAGATGATGGCTGCTCGCTGCGATTACGCGCTTCACCTCGGCCTCACTGAAGCTGGCCTTGGCTCGAAGGGCATTGTTGCAACCACCGCCGCTTTATCGGTCCTCCTTCAGCAAGGTATCGGCGACACCATCCGCGCCTCTCTCACTCCGCTGCCGAACGGCGACCGTACCGAAGAGGTGGTCGTCAGTCAGCAGGTTTTACAAGCGCTCAACCTTCGCAGCTTTACGCCGCAAGTCGCCGCTTGTCCGGGCTGCGGCCGCACCACCAGCACCTTCTTCCAGGACATGGCCGATCAGATCCAAACTTATCTGCGGCAGCAAATGCCTGTGTGGCGCGAACACTACGCGGGTGTCGAAGATATGAAAGTAGCCGTCATGGGCTGCATCGTCAACGGTCCGGGCGAGTCCAAGCATGCCGATATCGGTATCTCGCTTCCCGGCACTTTTGAGACGCCGGTCGCGCCGGTCTATGTGGATGGCAAACTTGCTACCACTCTGCGCGGCGATGCCATTGTGGCAGAGTTCCGCGCCTTGCTAGAAAACTACGTCGCGCGGCGTTACGGAAAAGAACCCATTGCTTCCGCCGAATCAGCTTCCGCCGAGCCAGTCTCCAGCGAGCCAGCCGACGCCGTTCTCGCCTGACGAAGAGCTCGCCCGGCTGCGCGCCCAAGTCCTTGATCTAACTGCGCGCGTTGAATCGCTTGAAGCGCGCCTCGGCAGCGCTCCGGCCTCTCCGAAGCTCAATCTGGCCCCTGAGCCCCGGCTCGAATCCAGGCTCGGCTTGACGCTGATCAACCGCATCGGCGCTCTCACCCTCGCGATCGGTATCATTTTCTTCTTTAAATACGCAGCCGATAATCGCTGGATCGGTCCTGAAATGCGTGTCGTCATCGGCGTGCTTGCGGGTATTGCCATCCTCGCGGCCGCCGAATGGCAGCGGCGTCTCGATCGCCTCCCCGGGCGCGGAACCGTCGAGAGCGTTTTCACGCAAGGTCTGGCAGGCTGCGGTCTCGCTGTCCTGTATGTCGCTCTCTACGCCTCCGTCGGGTTCTACGATCTGATCGTTCCGCTCGCCGGCTGGGCCCTGCTTGTGCTGGTCTCGGCATTTGCCGTCTTTCTCTCCATCCGCTACGCCAGCGCGGCGATCGCGGCTCTGGGCTTCACCGGCGCGCTGCTCGCCCTCGTGCTTCTCGGCAACGCTGCCACTGCTTGGTGGTTCAATTTTCTGTACCTGCTGCTCCTCTCCGTGACAACGCTTGCGCTCTCGATCCGCCGCGATTGGCCGGTACTCATCCCGTCCTTGGGCGGCCTTACGATCTTGGCCGCCGCCGTTTCCCTGAACAGCCAGCATCCCGGCGCATTCGTTGTGCTGCTGCTCGCCGCCGCAACCATCTATTTCGCGGCCCTTCGCACGACGGCCAGCGGACGGCTGCCTCAACTCCTCTACTTCACCGCTCACGCCTATCTTCTGATCGGTCTCATGCGCCTTATCCCGATCCTCCATCGGACCGCCGAGTCTGCCTCCGCCCGATTCCACTTCATCAGCGCCGCTGAGTCCATCCTGCTCGCCGCCTATGGCTCGCTACTGCTGCTCTACGGCATGACGCGCCAACGATTTCTTGATCGCGCGCTCGGCCTCTTCCTCCTGGCCCTGGTTGTGTTGAAGCTCTACCTCTGGGATGTTTGGCAACTGAGCACCTTCTACCAAATCTCCGCCTTCGTGGCTCTGGGCATTCTGCTCCTTGCCGCCTCATATCTCTACTCCCGCACCCGCTCCAGCGGACAATGAGAAGCCATCGCGGAACTAAGCAGGAAGCCTGCAATGGGCCGTCCCTGTCACGCTCTTTATAATTACGTGTAGTGAAGTCCCACCGAGCATCGCTTGCTCACCCCGATCTGCTCGCCCATATTCGCGCGTTGCCGCATGGCCGCGCTACGTACAAGCAATTGGTCCGCGAACTTCATCTGGTCGGCGAGAACCGCGATGCGCTCGAAGACGCCCTCGACCGTCTCACTGAAAAAGGTCAGCTCGTGGAGCTGCGATCCGGCCACTTCATCGTCACCGGCGGCAACAGCGAGTATCTTGCCGGGCGCTTATCGATTCACCGCGACGGCTTTGGATTTTTGGTTCCAGATCCGCCCGCGCCCGAGTCTCTGAAGGGCGATGTCTTCCTTCCTCCCGCCGAAGCGGCCAAGGGGATGAACGGCGATCGCGCTCTGGTCCGCGTCTCCCGTTCCGCCCGCGACGGACGCGCCGAAGGCGAGATCGTTCGCGTTCTGCGCCGAGCGCATATGACCGTGGTCGGCGAGTTCCGGGTCCGAAAACGCGGCAACTTTGTTGTCCCTGCCGATGAGCGTTTACAGTCCTGGATCTCGATCCCCGAAGGTCTCGAGAAACCTGCCAACCAGGCGTCTCAGGACCGGGTCGGCGACGCCTCGCAACCGGCTGTAGACTCGCCCGAAGATCTCGACGGCATGATCGTCAACGTCGAAGTTCTCGAGTTCGCCGAAGGCGGCGGCGACGCAGTTGGCCGGGTGATCGAAGTGCTGGGTTTTCCCGATGATTTCGGCGTCGATGTCGAAATCGTTATCCGCAAACATCATCTGCCGCACCACTTTCCCGATCCCGTGATCGCGCAAGCGCAGAGTATCTCGCGCACAATCGGCGACGCGGATCTAGCCGGCCGCCGCGACTTTCGCTCCTTCGACATTGTCACAATCGACGGCGAGACGGCTCGCGACTTCGACGACGCCGTCTGGGTCGACCGCCTCCCGAACGGCCACTTCGCCCTTCACGTTCACATTGCTGACGTCAGCCACTACGTTGAGCCCGGTTCTCCTATCGACGTCGAAGCGCTGCTGCGCGGCACCAGCGTATATTTCCCCGATCGCGCCGTGCCGATGCTGCCCATCGAGCTGTCGACCGATATCTGCTCGCTGCGCCCCGGCGAAGACCGCCTGGTCCTCTCCGCCCTACTCGAGCTCGACCGGACCGGCGACGTAGTCAGCCAGGAGTTCACGCCCGGCGTAATTCGCAGCTCCGAGCGCATGACCTACACCGATGTCTTTCGCGTTCTCGAAGGCGATTCCGCCCTCCGCGAGCGCTATGCGCCTCTGGTCGGCCGCTTCGAGCTGATGCGCGAACTCGCTCTCCTGTTCAACCGGCGGCGCACCAAGCGCGGATCGATCGACTTCGACATGCCCGAAACCAACATCGAACTCGATCTTTCGGGCCAGATGATCGGCGTCACGCGCGGCGAACGCAACATCGCGCACCGCATCATCGAAGAGTTCATGCTGGCTGCCAACGAAGCCGTGGCCGGACACCTCGAAGCAGCAGGCATTCCGTCGCTCTACCGTATTCATGAGCAGCCGGACGCCAAGCGCCTGATGAACTTCGAGGAAGTCGCCGCCCACTTTGGATATTCGCTCGGGATCGGCGCAATTCCGATCAAGAAGTTTTCTACCGCCGGACGTCAGCCGCAGCGCAAAGGCTCTGGGCGCAAGCCTCGCCGCGACGTCGAGATCCCGCAGGAGATCGCCATCTCTTCCCGTAACTACCAGCGCCTGGTCGCCCAAATTGCCGGCAAGCCGGAAGAGCGCATTCTCAGCTACCTGATGCTGCGCTCGCTCAAGCAAGCCCGCTATAGCAGCCGGAACGAGGGGCATTTCGCGCTCGCCGCCCAGGCCTATACGCACTTCACTTCGCCCATCCGCCGCTATCCCGACCTGGTGGTCCATCGCATTCTGAGTCACTATCTGAAAACGAAACAGCCCTTGCTCGACGAGGGCCGCCTGCGCGAACTTGGCGACGACACCTCCTTTACCGAGCGCCGCGCCGCCGAAGCCGAACGCGATTTGATCGAGTGGAAAAAGGTCAAGTTCATGGCCGAGCGTGTCGGCGAAGAGTTCGATGGGCTGATTATCAGCACAGCCAAATACGGCTTCTTCGTCGAACTGACCGAGTTGTTTGTCGAAGGCTTGGTGCCGATCGAGAGCCTCGGCCGGGATAATTTTGCTTATCACGAGAACGACCGCAAAATTATTGGCGAACGGACTCGTAAGGCCTATTCGATAGGCGACCGGCTCCGCGTCTGGCTCGAGCGCGCCGACCCGGTTGAAAAGCGGCTACAGTTCTCGCCCGTCGAGCTGAGCGGCGCTAATCGAGTACGGCGACAAACTCCGCGATAATCTCGTACTTCGATTCGTCCTGGTCGAGGTCCCAGGAGGGGTACGCGGGATTCAAGCTCTCCAGCCGAATGCGCGTTTGCGCGAAGCCTTCTTCGGTGTAGAGCTTTTCGCTCTTGTAACGCTTCACCGTGTACTGGTTATCGTCCGCCAGTTCCGAATTGCGCACCAGCACTAAACGGTTATTGCGCGAGCCGACCACATTGCGGCGGAAGATACAGAGGCTGCCATCCGGAATCTTCGGCTCCATCGAGTGCCCTTGAATGCGCGCGATGAACATATCCTCGTCTAGGCGCTGGCCGTCCGGCACCTCCACCCATTCCTCGGCCGATACATCTTCGGGGTTGGTGAGAAACGGCCCGGCCGCCACTGCCAAGGCAAACCGGGGCAGATGCGTGCGGTAGGGAAGCACTTCCGTGGGCACGTGCTCCCGATACAAATCGTTCAGCGCCCGATCGAAGTCGCGGACCGTCACCGCTTCGCGCACCGTCACGCGCAGCGATTGAGATGCTTCGTCCTGCAGCCAGTTGAAGACCGCCGATCCGCCTCGCGCCTGCTCCTGCGCGCGCAAATCGTCCTCTAATTCCGCCAGTACTTCGATGTCCTCGTCTTCGCCTACGGTGTGCCAGTCGCGCCGCAAACGGATATGGAGAGCATCGCTTGCCTGGTCTAAGAGAACAACGCCGATGGTCTTTTCACCGTGGCCTGGAAGGTCGGACACTAGGAGCGAATACTCGCCCGCTTTGGGAGCATAGTCACCGAACCGGATCACTCGCCCAGGCATCCCTCAACCCTTCTCTGCCAATCAGCTTAGCTCTCTTCCCGCGCCGTTCCAAGTGCCCTCGAACTTTTAGGGGGTAGCAGCGCGAGCGTAATATCCCTTCCGCGCTCTCACCTTGAGGTTTGCTTCATCGACCACGACCTTCACGTTCCGGTACGATTTTTCGCTCGGATTATCGGAAATGTAACGAATGATGTACTGCATCGTTACTTCCCCCGCAATATCGGCCACCGCCCGGTACATCTTGTTGTCGACCACGGACCGGTACGAACCGGTACCTACCGTGAGAGCATAATTCCCATCATCTGAGGGATGTGAAAGATATCCGTCAGTGTCCTTGTACACGTCGCCGAGCGGGAACACCACCCGGCCGCCGGTCTCGGTGGCGAGCTTCACCAGATTGTCCGTGCTCGCGTTCGTAAAGCCAAACGCTTCTGTGCTGATGCAATAAACAGTGACCAGATTTCGCTGCGCAAGTTCGACCACCTCGCTCAGCGAATGTTTACTTGCGTTGTCATGTCCGTCGCCCACAATCACAATAATCCGGCGCGGTTCGACCGGTTCCCCCTTGACGAGGCGCCGGCTCGTGCAGGCCAGGTATACCGCATCGAACAAAGCCGAACCGCCGCCCGGTTTCAACTTCCTGATCTTCTCCACCATCGGCTCCGGATCGTCGGTCGTGTTGACCGCCACTTCCGCGTCCTGTGCGTAGTCGATCAAGTAGCCCGAATAGCGCGGATCTCCCGTCAGCAAAGTCTGAATCAGCTCGGAGGTCGCTTCCTGAAAGGTCTTCCAATGGATGCGGCTGGCATTGCTCATGTCGAGCAGAAATCCCACAACCACCGGCTGGTTCCGCTCGCGCGTGAAGTAGCGGACCGTCTGCGGACGGCCATCCTCGCTGACCGTAAAATCCTTCTTGTCGAGATCGGAAACGAAGCGTCCCTTATCGTCAGTCACCGTGACCGGAACAATCACCTCGTTGACCGAGACTTTAATGGATGCATCGCTTTTCGCATCCTTTGTGGGTGCTGGAGGGGGCGCCACGACGGTTTCCCCAGACGACTTGGAAGCCGTCGGCTGCTGCGCCAGACCAGAGGAACAGAAACAGAGAGCGAGGCCAAAAGCGGCCGCAGCACGATTGCGCTTACAAAACTGCATGGAGACGAGGAGCCTAGGTTGAATTATATCGATACTTTCCCGTTTGTGGAGAATGTCGCCGGGGCCTACCGGATGACCGGCGACTCCACATTGGGCGCCAGCACCGCTTCAATCCCCGCCGTGGCATCGACCGACGGCAATCCTTCCACCGTCTGGACCGAGAACGTACTGGGTGGAACGGCGGTGGTCTTGCGCAGCGCAGATCCGCCGGCAGGGTCTAGCGAGAACACGTTCACCTGCACCGGCGATTCCTGCCGGTCAATCGCGGCAGAGGCGCGCTCAAGCCGTACGAAGGCCTCATGCGCATCGTCCAGGTAGCTGCCGAACGATAACTGAAGTCCGGTGAAAACCAGCTGGCGAGTCGCGACCAGCGCCGCCCGTGGTTCTTTCAACAGCACTACTTGACTCTCTATGGGCGCAGCCAACTGGGCAACCGCCTCACAGGTCGAGTTATCGTTCTGCGGATCCCGGACCGCCTGCACCAAGTTGATCGCGGCGTGAGGAAACAATGCCGCCGCCGCACTCTTGCTCTGCTCGTAGCTGTCTAGCCGGGAGGTAAAACAACTTACCTTCAACATGCCGTCCGGCTTCACCGACGCGGAAGCGGCCGCCGCCTTCAGGCGCTCGAGCGAGGCCTGTAGCGAGTCGCCGGTCTGCCCGGCAAAGAACGCCAAGCCGTTTGGATTAGCTGCTCGATGGGTGGCCACCGTCGCTTCGATCACCACCTTGGCCGCCTCCTGCCCGAGCGCGCCCACCTGCATCACAGTCAAAACCGGCAAGGGCTGTTTTTTTTCACTGAATATGGCGGCGGCGTCGGCCTGTACCAGCCGGGCATCGCCCGATCCCGCCACAAAAGCGCGCAGTTTGACGATTTTCTCGCCGCGAGTCTCCCGTAACAAATCCTCTAGGCTCCGCCGGATCTGCGCCCCCAGACCGCCGCTTTTCAGCAGCGGCGAAAGATGGAAGTCGAGCGTCTGCGTGTCGGCCCGCAGCGCCATCGGCGGTTGAGGCGGCAAGGGTAACGGCCGTTCCTCCTTCTTTTTCCTCTGCCCGAGGACCGGCAACACCAGTGCGCCTAACGCTATGGCTGTGCAAAGCGCCTGGGAGAGCGGCGTCAGGCGGTATTTAGGAGGGGCGCTCACCTTTCCAGCCTAACCGGTCTACCTTTTCTGCTAAATGGCTGACCGCGCTCCTCATCCAAGTTCGCTACAATCGGTCTTTAGACTTCTTTGGACTGCCTGTCCCAACTCGAAATTTCGCTCGATCCGGCATTGGAAATGCCTGTCTACCGTCAATTGGCTGATGGCATTCGGCTGGGCATTGAGGCGGGAACGCTTCGTTCTGGCGATCGTTTGCCCCCCACGCGCGAATTGGCTGGCCGCTTACGGCTGAACCGGACGACCGTATCGGCGGCCTATGCGGTGCTCGAAGAGGCGGGTTTGTTGCAGGGCCAAGTAGGGCGGGGGAGTTTTGTAGCTCAGCCCGCGGATCCCTGTAAGGAGGTAGCTTTGTCCGCCGGGCAGAGCCGGTCTCCGATCGACTTTGCATCCTCCCGGCCCGGTACCGGGGCATTTCCATTGCAAGAGTTCAGGCGCGTTGCGCGGGACGTGATCGATAGCGCGACCGCCGGAGACATCCTGCAGCTCGGGTCGCCTTACGGGTATGGACCTTTGCGCCGCTACCTTCTAAATGAAGGAGAGAGTAAGCGCTGGCTCAGCCCGGGTGACGATCTGCTGATCACCAACGGTTGCCAGCAGGC
The DNA here is from genome assembly GCA_965219105.1 of Bryobacteraceae bacterium. GTDB lineage: Bacteria > Acidobacteriota > Terriglobia > Bryobacterales > Bryobacteraceae > Bog-105. The sequence continues at coordinate 494,224 of OZ244728.1, forward strand.
GTTGGACTTGCTTGCGCGCGTCCTGGTGCAAAAAGACGCGCCGGTTTTGGTCGAAGACCCCGTGTATCACGGCCTGCTTCGCGTCTTTGAGAGTGCGGGCGCGCACCTCATTCCTGTCCCGGTGGGTCAACGGGGGCTGGACGTTGATTCTCTTGAACGGCTCATCGAGCAGCACCGGCCCTGTTTGCTCGCGGTTACCCCCGATTTTCAAAACCCGACCGGTTATAGCCTGGATTTGGCTGGCCGCCAGCGGATCGTCGAGCTGGCGGCTGAAAAAAGCCTGCCTGTGATCGAAAGCGGAGTGTACCGGAAGCTGCGATACCGGGGAAAACAGCTCCCCTCTCTCAAGCAGCTGGACCGGTCCGGAAACGTGATCGCAATCGCCAGCTACTCCAAGATCGCATTTCCGGGATTGCGCGTCGGCTGGGTCACCGGTCCCCGGCCGATTCTGGCCAAGCTCGCCGACGCCAAGCAGACCTGCGATCTGCACTCCGATCAGCTGTCCCAAGCGGTGCTGCTGCGCTTTGCCGAATCGGGCGAACTGGCGCGGCACCTGGAACAGTCGGTGGCTAGTGGAGCGGAGCGGCTCACTGCTGCCCTCGAAGGATGTGAGGCGCACTTGCCTCCCGGCGTGCGCTTTACGCGGCCAGAGGGCGGGATGAATCTTTGGGTCCGATTGCCCGTGCCGCTGCTGGCCTCTGATCTGCTTCGGATGGCCGAACAACGGGGAGTAACCTTCCTTCCGGGAGAGCATTTTTCGTACCGGCGGGAGCACCGGCACAGTTTTCGGCTGAGCTTCGGGAGTTTGCAGCCGAAGGAGATAGGAGCTGGCCTGTCCATTCTGGGCAGCACGGTCGGGGAGCTCATCGCGGCGCAGCATGGCCGCCATGCGCTCGAGCCCGAGCCGGCTCTGGTTTGAAACACGCTGGCAGTAGCTGAAGAGGAGAATTCTATGAACTTTGAAACAGATGCCTTCCGCCTGAAGGTAGGACTGGCGGAGATGCTGAAGGGCGGCGTCATCATGGACGTCGTCAATGCGGAACAAGCCGTGATCGCCGAGCGCGCAGGCGCCAGTGCGGTGATGGCGCTCGAGCGGGTTCCGTCCGACATCCGGAAAGAGGGCGGCGTCGCCCGCATGTCCCAGATCCGCATCATCCGCGAGATCATGGCATCGGTATCGATTCCGGTGATGGCCAAGGTCCGGATCGGGCACTTCACCGAGGCGCAGATCCTTGAAGTGCTAGGCGTTGACTATATCGACGAAAGTGAGGTTCTCACTCCGGCCGACGAAGAGCATCATGTCGATAAACAGGAGTTTAAAGTCCCCTTTGTATGCGGCGCGCGTAACTTGGGCGAGGCGTTGCGGCGCATCGCCGAAGGCGCTGCCATGATTCGGACCAAAGGCGAGGCTGGCTCCGGCAACATCGTGGAAGCGGTGCGCCACATCCGCACCATCGTGAAAGAAATGAAGCAGTTGACCGTGCTCGGAAAGGAAGAGCTGGTCCACGAGGCGAAGAATCTGCAAGCGCCGCTGGAGCTGGTGCAATACGTCGCTGCGCACGGCAAGCTGCCTGTCCCCAACTTCTCGGCGGGCGGAATTGCGACCCCGGCCGATGCCGCTTTCGTGATGCAGTTAGGTGCGGAGGCCGTGTTCGTCGGGTCCGGTATCTTCAAGTCTTCGGATCCGGAAACACGCGCCAAAGCGATCGTCAAAGCGGCTACTTTCTTCCGTGACCCAGTGAAGCTGCTCGAAGCCAGCGAAGAGCTGGGCGAAGCCATGCCCGGCCTTGAGATCTCAAAGCTGCCGGAAGGCGAATTGATGCAGACTCGTGGCTGGTAGCGATCCTGAGCCATCGACAAGGCCGGTCCGCGTCGGAGTGCTCGCGCTGCAGGGCGACTTTGAGGCGCACCGCAGAGCGCTCGAGTCGTCCGGGGCTATCGGAGTCGAAGTGCGGCAGCTCGCCGACCTCGAACAATTGGACGGCTTAATCATCCCCGGCGGGGAAAGCACCACTATGCTGCGCCTCCTAAACGAGGAGCAGCTTCTCGAGCCGCTCCGGAGCTTCGGAGCCAAGAAACCGATTTTCGGCACCTGTGCCGGCGCCATCCTGCTCGCCACCGAAGTCTTGCATCCGGCGCAAGATTCTCTTGGCCTGATGAACATCACCGTCGAGCGAAATGGCTATGGCCGCCAGATCGACAGCCGGATTGTTGAGATCGACCTGAATGGTCAACCTGCCGAGGCAGTCTTTATCCGTGCGCCCATCATTCGTAAACTCGGGAAAGACGTAAGGGTTCTCGCAACTTTTGGCGATACACCGGTTTTAGTCGAACAAGGACGGCACCTGGCGGCCACCTTCCACCCCGAGCTTAGTGCCAAATCTCACATTCACCGGCAGTTCGTCGCAAAGGTTCGGCGGGAATCCGAGAAACCTGGCCCCTCCGGTACACTTGAGGATAAGTGAAGCACGTTTTGTTCCTGTGCATCGGGAATTCTTGTCGGAGCCCGATGGCGGAGGGGTTTGCTCGAGTGTACGGGTCCGATGTTCTCGAGCCGGTTAGCGCCGGACTGTCGCCCGCCGCTTACATCCAGCCGCTCACGAGCAAGGTGATGAACGACAAGAACATTGACATCAGCGGGCAGCACGCCAAGGATTTAAGCCAGATCGATCTGCCTTCGCTGGATCTGATCGTCAACATGAGCGGCCGGCAGTTGCCTCCCTCCATACCGATCGAAGTGCGCGACTGGAAAATCGAGGACCCTATCGGGCAGGATGAAGAGGTTTATATTACCGTGCGCGATCAGATTGAGACTCTGGTGATGAATCTCGTTCTCGAACTGCGCCGCGGACGCAAGACTGTGCGTCGTCAACCCTCACTTCGCGGCATTTTCGGGAAGACAGAGCGCGCCTTTCGATTCCGCTAATGTCTGTTCTCCAATAAAAAATGCGGCGTGACTTATACAGTCAGGCCGCATTTCTGTAAGGTGAGCTGAACCGATCCCGAGCGAGGATCGGCGACCCCTCCAGTTACTTGGTGGTCGTGGTGCTGCTCATCGTGTCCATCGTATCCTTGCTCTTCTTGTGGTGCTTCTTGGACTTTTTGGTGCTCTTCATGCTGCCGGTGTCGGTGCTGCTCATAGTATTCTGAGCGAACATCACACCACCTCCGGAAAGCAGCGCAAGGCCCAGAGCAGCGGACATGATTTTTTTCATTGTGGAAATCTCCTATTCAGAACTTGGTGAGCACTTTGTGCTTCCAGATGTATATTCGCAGAAACCGGGTGAAGGAGTCCTGAACTTCACATTAAACTAGCCTAATGTCGGCCCAGCAATATTACAGTCGGCAGATCAGCAACTCGCGCTCATACACCATTTCGGGCGGAAGATGGTCGTGCAGTTCAAGGAACAGTTCCTCATGTCCCATCACTTCCTGCCGCCAGGCGGCGCGGTCGAAGTGCTGCAACTGCTCGAACCGGGCGCGAGGAAAATCCAGGCCGTCCCAGCAGATGTCTTGGTAGCGCGGCATCCAGCCAATCGGGGTTTCCTGGCCCCCGGCCCGGCTCTGGACGCGATCGACAATCCACTTGAGTACACGCATATTCTGGCTAAAGCCCGGCCATAGAAACTGGCCGTTCTCGTCTTTACGGAACCAGTTCACATGAAAGATCTTCGGCGTTGCCGTCAAGGATCGCTGCATGCGCAGCCAATGACGGAAGTAATCTCCCATGTGGTACCCGCAAAAGGGCAGCATAGCCATTGGATCGCGTCGTACGCGCCCGACCGCTCCGGCGGCGGCTGCGGTCGTCTCCGAACCCATGGTGGCGCCCACGTAGACGCCCGCGCTCCAATTGAAGGCCTGGAATACGAGCGGGATCGTGGCGGCGCGGCGGCCTCCGAAGATGAAGGCGCTGATCGGCACGCCATCGGGCGCCTCCCACGCTGGATCGATGCACGGGCACTGGGCGGCGGGAGCGGTGAACCGAGCGTTCGGATGCGCCGCTTTCCTTCCGGTCTCCTGGGCGATTGCAGGCGTCCAGCGATTGCCCTGCCAGTCTTCGCATTCGGCCGGAGGCTCATCGGTCAAACCTTCCCACCAAACGCCCCCGGCAGGCGTCAATGCCACATTGGTGAAAATCGTATTGCGGGACAGGCTAGCTACCGCATTGGGATTGGTGCGCGGCGAGGTGCCGGGCGCCACGCCGAAGAATCCCGCTTCCGGGTTGATCGCCCGCAAATGGCCGGTCGCATCCGGTCTGATCCAGGCAATGTCATCTCCCACGGTCCATATCTTCCAACCCTCGAACCCTTCCGGCGGAATCATCATGGCGAAGTTCGTCTTTCCGCAAGCGCTTGGGAAAGCGGCGGCTACATAGGTTTTCTCGCCATCCGGACTCTCGACGCCCAGTATGAGCATGTGCTCGGCCATCCAGCCTTCGTCGCGCGCGATGTTCGAGGCAATCCGCAGGGCAAAGCACTTTTTGCCAAGCAGGGCATTGCCGCCGTATCCCGAACCATAAGACCAGATTTCGCGTGTCTCCGGGAAATGCACAATGTACTTCTCCCGATTGCAGGGCCATGGCACATCACGCGCACCCGGGCCGAGCGGCGCGCCCACGCTGTGCATACAGGGGACTACCCGCTGAATATCGCGGTCGATCTCGCGAAACACCGGCAGTCCGATGCGGGCCATCGTCCGCATGTTTGCCACCACATAGGGCGAATCGGTCAGTTCGACGCCGATGCGCGCCAGCGGCGAGTCGAGCGGTCCCATGCTGAACGGCAGAACATACATCGTGCGGCCGCGCATAGCGCCCCGAAACAGACCCTTCAGCGTTTTGCGCATGACGTACGGGTCCACCCAGTTATTAGTTGGACCGGCGGCTTCCGGCGAGAGCGAGCAGATGAAAGTTCGATCTTCTACCCGGGCCACGTCGCTCACATCCGAACGCGCCAGATAACAGCCGGGCCACAACTCTTCGTTCAGCTTGCGAAACGTGCCTTGCTCCACCATGCCGGCACACAAGGCATCGTACTCTTCCTGAGAACCGTCCACCCAGTGGATCGCCGCCGGTTTGGTGAGATCCGCCATCTTTTCGACCCACCGCAGGAGGTGCTTATTCGTACTTAGCGGTACGGACGATGCCGGGAGCGTTAAAGTTCGCATGGACGTTCTGAAACCCTATCATGGCTTATCGGCAAAGCGCGGGAGCGCAATAGAAGTTTGCCGGCCCGAATGAGCTTTGTGCCACGATAGGCTATATATTGCGGGTCTATTCTGCTTTGGTCTCCTTTTTCTCCCTCTTCTTTACCTCGTTCTGCGTCTTCACAGCGCTGCTGCTCGGCCTTGCCAGCCCACTGGGAGCTCAGTCAGCCGCCACATCGAACCCGGATTCGAGTGAGCAGGCTGTAACGCATAGCCCCAAATCCAGTGCTCCGCCGCAACCTGGCCAGACACCTAAGGAAATTCGCAAGCAAAAAGCCGCGGAACAACTCAAAGCCCAGGAACATCAACGCATCCTGGGCATCTTTCCTAACTTCAATGTGAGCAACATACCGGACGCGGTAGCTCTCAGTTCCAAGCAGAAGTTCCAGCTTGCTCTACATTCCGCGCTCGATCCGGTTCAGTTTGGAATCGCTGCAGTCGATGCCGGGATCAGTCAAGCCGAGGACGATTACAAGGGTTATGGGCAGGGCGCGCAGGGCTACTTCAAGCGCTGGGGCGCATCCTACGCCGATAACTTTGATGGAGCCATCTTCGGTGGCGCGGTTTTCCCGTCGCTGCTGCACCAGGATCCGCGCTACTTCCGCAAAGGCACGGGCAGCTTCTCGAGCCGCCTGTATTACGCCCTGCTCTCCACCATTCGCACCAAGGGCGATAACGGGAAGTGGCAGCCGAATTACTCGAACATACTGGGCAATATCGCTGCCGGCGGTATAGCGAACATTTACTACCCATCGACAGATCGCGGCGCCGGACTGGTTTTCTCGCGAGCCTTCACAGTAACCGCGGAAGGCGCTGCGGGTGGCGTGCTCCTCGAGTTCTGGCCGGACGTTTCCCGTTACCTGCAGCGTCACCGGCATTAGCGTCCGCTCAGATGACCGGCGACCCAATTGCGCCCCTGGTAGTAACTCTTGCGCTGCCCGAACAGGATTCCGCCTACTTCGAGAGACTACGACTTCAGTTCTTTCCCTCCCATCTGAATCGGGTTCCCGCCCATCTGAGTCTCTTTCATCGCCTGCCCGGGAGCGAAGTCCAGTTCGTAAGTGACGAGATCCGAAAGCGCTGCGTTGGCTATCCTCCGCCGTCCATTCGCTTCACCGGGCTGCGAAATCTGGGGCAGGGAGTTGCCTTCACGGCTGAATCCGCGGAGCTTTCCCGGTTCCATGCCGGCCTCTCGCGTGCATTTGAGCATTGGCTTACGCCGCAGGACAGGCAAAAGCTTCAGCCTCACGTCACTGTACAGAACAAAGTTGCTTCCCAAGAGTCAAAGCGCACACTAGCCCTGCTTCAGGCCCAGTTTGCGGCTTGGGACACAAGGGCGGCGGGCGTTTCGATCTGGCGCTATCTCGATGGACCGTGGGAGCTTGTCGAGACAGTGCGTTTCGGCGCTAATGAAAAGTCGGCGCCGATCTCCTAGCGGGTCTTACCGGGTAGGAATCTTCACCTTGCCCCAATAAGCAAGCTTCGCGCGCGTCGCTCCCTGAGAGGAGATGGATAATCTGCTCACAGTAATAATATGCTGAATCGTCTGATAGACCACGCGATTACGATCAGCGTTGTGGTCCCCTGTTTCAACGAGGAAGAGGGCATCAACGAGTGCCACAAGCGCTTAACGGACGTGCTCGAAAGCCTGGACGAACCCTACGAGATCGTTTATGTCAACGACGGCTCCAAGGACGGCACTTTGCAGTTGCTACAGGCGCTACACGAGGCGGATTCGAACGTCACTGTAGTTGAACTCTCCCGAAATTTCGGGCATCAAACCGCCGTCACAGCAGGCCTCGAAGTAGCGCAAGGCAGAGCAGTGATCATCATCGATGCTGATCTTCAGGATCCTCCGGAAACGATTGTCGCCATGCTGAGCAAATGGCGTGAGGGCTTTGAGGTGGTATACGGAGTCCGCCGCTCCCGCGAGGGTGAATCGAGCTTTAAACTCTGGACCGCCAAGGCCTTTTACCGCTGTATCAACTCTCTATCGGACATTGAGATTCCGCTCGACACGGGCGACTTCCGGTTGCTGGATCGCAAGGCTCTCGATGCCATGTTGCGCATGCCCGAGCGGCACCGGCTACTGCGAGGAATGAGCAGCTGGGTCGGTTTTCGCCAGTATGGATTAGAGTATGACCGCGCGGCGCGCTTCGCCGGCACTACAAAATATCCTCTCCGCAAGATGCTGAGCCTCGCCCTCGATGGCATAGTCTCGTTTTCCACAATCCCATTGCGTATTCTGATGCTGGCTGGTTTCGGCGCCGCCGCGCTTGCGTTCCTGGGAATTGTTTACAGCCTGGTAGTCAGGCTCATGACAAGCAGCTGGGTTTCCGGTTGGACCACGCTGCTCGTCGCAGTGCTGATGATGGGCGGTTTGCAGATTATCGGCGTCGGTATCGCCGGTGAATATATCGGTCGTATCTACACCGAAGTCAAGCAACGGCCGCTGTATCTGACCCGCTCGGTCCTGAACCGCCGAGGCGATACACGCGCAGGCTCACCCGCAAAACTCACTTCGCTAGGAGCTTAGAGACAAACAAGATGGACAAGATGAGCGAGAAGACTGGCGAGTTTTCGACCGAGATCCTGAGCGCCCGTCTAGGCAACAAGCGCCCGCGCGTGGACCTCTGGATCGCGCTAGGAGCAGCGCTTCTTCTGGCCTTATTGGGACTCGCAATGTGGCCTCCTGTGATGCGGCCACTCGAGCAATTTCTGTTCTCGCTGCTCAATTTCGACGCGAACTATCTGGAAGGCATGATCCATCCCTCCCCACATGAGATGCACGCGGCATTACGGCGCAATGAGCTTTTCGCGGCTGCTCTTATTGTGGTTTCGACGGCGATGTACTTCGCCCGCAAGACCATCGCGCCGGTAGTGTCGTCGGTGAAGGCATTCGATCTCGCGATTTGGCTGGCGTGTACTGCTTCGGTGTTTGTTGCGTTGATGAGCTACGGACACGAAGGTGATTTTTCTCCTGTGACCGTCTTGATGCAGCGTCCCCAGGCCTACCCGATCACCGGTAACCGGCTCCTGATGGTATGGGTGGCGGATGTCTTAAAGCTGCTCGCTCCGTCGCTGTCTTATCTGAGGTGCTATCTCCTCTCGCAGCTGATTGCAACCGGCGCCGCCATGTACCTGATGGGCGTCTGGTGCGTTATGGTTTTCGGACCACGCTATCGCGCTCTGGGCCAGGTGCTGCTAGCCGCGATGCTTATCCCAACCATCATCTACTACACGTTCTATGACATCGCGATGGTGTTCTTTTATACGCTTTGCCTGATGCTGCTCTACCGTGGGCGCTATCTGCTCTTTGCGATAGTCCTTGGCATAGGTACCCTCAACCATGAAAACACGCTTCTCCTGGTGCTCGTCGCCGCCGCTGTTCTGTACAAGAATGCTCCGCTTCGGACCTTTCTGCTGGTGCCCGCTGGCAGCTTCCTGGTTTGGGCTTCCGTTAGAGTCGCAATGCAGCACCTGATGCCCATCAAAGGCCACTTCGAGATGCATATCTGGACCAACCTCCTCGATACGAGCGGCCCTTCTCAGGGATTCCTGAAGTCTGCCGCCATTCTTGTGTTCTGGTGGTGGGCGGCGATCGCCGGGATGCGTAAAGCCGATCCGTTCCTGCGCCGGGCCTTCGTCCTGCTGCCTGCTCTGACGGTGGTGACATTCGTGGTCGGCAAGTTCCTGGAGGCGCGCCAATGGGACGCCTTCTTGCCCGTCGAAATCGCGCTTATTCTTTCACTCGTGAAGAGCATCAGGGCTGCTGCTCCTCAAAGTCGAAATTCGGATGCCGCCGTTCTTCAGACGGTAAGCTCCTTTTAAGCGCTGAGTTCCTGCCATTCCCAGGGCAGTAATCGCAAATCGCAATCGGCATCGCTGGCAGGATTGGCTGCGAGAGACAATAAGACTATGTCCGTCAGCCGCCGAAACTTTCTTCAGAGCACTGCAGCCGCTTCCACTTTCGCGCTCGGCACTTCTTCTGCCCTTGCGCAAGGACAATCGAAGCCGATTTCACCGAATGACCGGGTCCAGGTGGGTTGCATCGGATTCGGCATCATGGGCCAGGGCGACGTCAAGACTGAGGCTTCATTGCCGGGCGTGGAAATCGTGGCTGTCTCGGATGTCTACGATGGCCGCAGAACGGCGGCGCGGGAGCGCTATGGCGATCATGTCTTCACCACGCGCGATTACCGCGAACTCCTGAATCGCAAAGATGTCGACGCGGTGATCGTGGCCACGCCGGATCACTGGCACGCGCGCATTGCCTGCGACGCCATGCTGGCGGGCAAAGATGTGTACTGCCAGAAGCCGATGGTGCGCGAGGTGGCCGACGGTCACATGGTCATCGACACTTGGAAGAAGACGAACCGCATACTTCAGGTAGGCAGCCAGCGTGTAAGCTCCATCGTGTATGCGAAAGCAAAGGAGTTGATTGCGAGCGGCGCAATCGGCGAGGTGCATCTCATTCAGGCCTACATCAACCGCAACTCCTCGCTGGGCGCCTGGCAATACACCATCCCGCCCGATGCTTCTCCACAGACCATCGATTGGGATCAGTTTCTCGGCAGCGCTCCCAAGAGACCGTTTGAGCCCATCCGCATGTTCCGCTGGCGCAACTATCGCGACTATGGCACCGGCATCCCCGGCGACCTGTTCGTTCATCTGTTCACCGGCATCCACTACGTGATGAATAGTGTTGGGCCCGATCGCATTGCGGCCTCGGGTGGCAACTATTATTGGAAAGACGGGCGTGATGTGCCAGATCTTATGGTCGGAATGTACGACTATCCCAAGACGGATGCTCATCCGGCGTTTCAAATCAACTTTCGCGTAAACTTCGAGGCCGGTAGCGGCGAGGGCGCCGACGCTGAAGGTTTTCAATTCATCGGCACAGAGGGTGTCTTGAATATGGCGGTTGGCAACTCGATTACGATCTCGAAACGGCCGCGTGAGCTCGATCCCGGCACGACGGCTTCAACGTTTTCCAAAGCCATTGCCGAACAGGTCACTGCCGAGCATCTGGCGAAGTATCCGCCGCGTCCGGAAACGGCCGAGAGTCTGCGAGCATTTTCGGAAGACACTTACCCTGTCCCAAAGGGTTACTCCGAACAGGTGGCGCATCACCAAACCTTCCAGAACGCCATCCGAACGCGCACCCCAGTGGTCGAAGACCCTGTGTTCGGTTTGCGGGCGGCAGGGCCGGCGTTGATGTCCAACGTATCGTATTTCGAACGCCGGATGGTGATCTGGGATCCGGTAGCGATGCGAATGACGACCTAGCAGTCGAGCGGCCGGTTTGGGTTATAGTGGTCGTGGCGCGCCGGGCGCCTCTGTGTCCGCGGGTAAGGCTGAGCCTACCGGTTTCGTACAACGTTCTGTTTCAGACGAATCTTCTTGAGGCCCGTGACGCGGACGCCGGGCAAAAAAGGAGATCGTCATGTCCGATCCTGTTCTTCGCCCCTCCTCCGCGCGCCGTCTTCCAGACGAGCCGAACCTCGAACAGTTGCGTAAGCAAGCGCGTGAGGTACTGGAACGCTACCGCGCCGGCGAACAAGCCGCTGTTTCCGAAGTCGCGCGCTTCGAGCGCCTTCCCCGTCCAGCTTCTTTCGCCTTGCACGACGCGCAACGAGTGCTCGCGCGCGCCTACGGATTTCAAAGCTGGTCGAGGCTGAAGGCCTTCGTCGACGGCGCGAATATCGCAAAATTCGCCGAGGCCGTGAACGCTGGCGATCTGGCGCAAGCCCGTGTCCTGCTAAGTGCTCGCCCTGAGCTGATCGGCATGGATATGAGTGAAAGCGATGAGCATCGCGCTCTGCACTTTGCGGTTATGCGGCGAGACCTCCCCATGGTTCGCTTGTTGATGGAAGCAGGAGCAGACGCCCGGAAGGGAATTTTCCTGCACCGTGACGCAACTTCGGCGATTGCTATTGCGCGCGATCGCGATTATTCGGATGTACTTGCCGTGATCGAAGAAGAGGAGCGGGAGCGCCGCAAAGAGATGAGCTGCCCGAATGCCATTGTCTCTCCGGTGCAAGACCGCATTCATGCCGCGATTGCGGAGGGCTGCAATGCGGAAGCCATACGCTTGCTTGAAGCCGACCCGTCTCTCATTCAAGCCTGCGATCGCAGCGGCGGAACGCCTTTGCACGTAGCAGCCGAACAAGGCAATCTGGACATGCTTGACTGGCTGCTCGCGCGTCGTGCCAATGTTCACAAGGAAGATATTGCGGGACGCAGCGCGCTCGACCGGGCGGCGCTCGCTGCCGATCCGCGCAACACTGCGAGCGAGCTTTTCCCTTCCGTCGCAGATCGCTTGCTCGCGAACGGCGCTCTGCTTACACTTCCGGCTGCCGTGGCCTTAGGTGACGCCGAGACCGTTCGTCGAGCAATTGCACTGAATCCCAGGCGCTCTCCGCCACGTTGCCAAGAACGGCGGTCTCGTGACGCTCGCGGTCGAACATGGCCAGGCTGAAATCGCACGGATTCTGCTCGATTCCGGCGCTGAAGTAGACGAGCGCACCAGGCTGACGGAACTGGAAGAGCCAACCGTCACTTGGGGCATGCCGCTCTGGTACGCCTCGCTGGCCGGCAACGCTGAAATTACGAAGCTCCTGCTCGAACGTGGCGCGGATCCGAATGCCAACGTGTACGCTTCCGGTTGGCCATTGCGCAATGCCTGGCATCACGAGCCGGTAAAACAACTGCTGCTCGCAGCCGGAGCGAAGATACAGCCGTATATGATTTCGGAGGAGCACGACGTGGCCGAGGCCCGAACGCTTCTGGAGAGCGGCCCTGATGAGGAAGTGGTCAACGAGTTGGCCTGGTCGGCCGCCGATCATGGCTGTCCGGCGATTCTCGAACTAGCGCTCCCGCATTTGCCTTGGAAGATGGATGACGAACGCTGGCATTGGCTCCTCATGCAGCCAATCCGCGGCGCGTCGAGTGGGTCTGAAGATAATGACGCGTTCTTCGCCTGTATGGCGCTGCTGCTTCGACATGGAGTCGACCCGAATCTAGCGCGCAAAGGCCAGACAACGTTACATTACGCAGCCGGGCGTCACGGGTCGGTGGGCGAAGAAGATCGTGCCCGATTTGCCCGTATGTTGTTGGATGCCGGAGCACGATTCGATTTGCGCGACGACATCCTGCAATCCACCGCGCTCGGCTGGGCCTGCCGTTGGGGCCGAAGAGCCATGGCCGAACTTCTGATCGCCCGTGGCGCGCCCGTTAACGAATCCGATGCCGAGCCTTGGGCAACACCCATCGCCTGGGCCGAAAAGGGAAAGCATCAGGATGTTATCGAGCTGCTGCTTGCGCACGGAGCGGCGAGAGTCTCTTGACTCAGGATTCAATCCGCTGTGAAATCAGCCAGCTTGTTCCGAATCGATTCGGGCACATCCGCCACCACCTCGCAGAAATCTTCGCCGTATTGCTGGGAAACCACTGCGCCGCGCTCATGAAGCAGATGCAGGAGCCGCCCTTCGCCGAGCGGCAGCCGGAAATTCTGACGCGAAACCGGGTCCTGCACAAGCGCCCGGTCTATCTTCTCGAGCAGCTCAGGAACGCCTGCGCCCGTATGAGCCGACACCAGCGCCGCCTCCGTTTCATTCTGTCTTGCGGTCTCGCCGAGCAGCCTATGCGTCAACGTCGGGAGATCCATGTTCCGATCGGCCTCGGCTAAGCCATCCCATTTATTGAGCACCAATAGCTGCGGTGTCCTCTCAGCGCCAATCTCGCCCAGAACTTTCAGTACATGCGCGGTCTGCTCATCGGCATTCGGTGAGGTGATATCCACAACATGCAGCAGCAGGGCCGCGGCGGTCACTTCTTCGAGCGTGGCGCGAAATGCATCTACCAAAGTCGTTGGCAGATTGCGTATGAACCCCACCGTGTCGCTGAGCAGCACCCGCCGCTGCGAGGGCAATCGAATCTGCCGGACGATCGGATCGAGCGTGGCGAACATCTTTGCGTCGGCAAGCACTCCGGCGCCTGTCAAACGGTTAAACAGCGTGGATTTTCCCGCGTTCGTGTATCCCACCAGACTCACCGTAGAGAGCGGAACCGCCTGCCTCTGCGAGCGCTGAACGCCCCGCGTAGCCCTTACCCGCTCGATGTCTGTGCGCAGCTTTGCAATTCGCTTCGAAATGCGGCGTCGATCCGTTTCCAGCTGCGTTTCACCAGGCCCGCGCGTTCCGATTCCTCCTCCCAGCCGCGACATCTGTGTGCCCCGTCCGGCCAGGCGCGGAAGCAGGTAATTCAACTGCGCCAGCTCCACTTGAAGCTGCCCCTCGCTGGTCCGTGCTCGCCTTGCGAAAATGTCCAGAATCAACTGCGTTCGATCAATGATCTTCGCCTCAATACGCCGCTCGAGATTGCGCAGTTGTGTCGGCGTGAGTTCCTGATCGAAAATTACGGTGTCGATCTCTTCTGCTTTGACCGTGGCCGCGATCTCCTCCACCTTGCCCGAGCCGAGAAACGTTGCCGAATCGAGCGCGGAGCGTACTTGCGTCACTTGCCCCACCACTTTGGCCCCAGCGCTTTCCGCTAAGGTTTGTAGTTCGTCGAGCGACTCCTGTGTGTCCGAAACAGACGCGTGAGTGGGTAAAGAAGGCCGGCTGGTAAGGTGAACGCCAACGATGAGCGCTGTCTCTTCATGACGCTCCGCCGGCACTAGAATTGACTTTCGCCCGATTCGCTTCCAGATTCGGGGCTGCCTGGACTCGCCGGCAAATTCGGAGCCGCTCCCGTCGAGTTGATCGGACGCGATACGACCACAGTGGAAATGGCGTGCTTGAAAATGAGCTGCTCCTGATTGTTCGATTCGAGCACTACAGAATACTTATCGAAGCTTTTGATTCGCCCGGAAAGCTTCACCCCGCTCATCAAGTAAATCGTAAGGAAAGTGCGATCCTTTCGAGCGGTGTTTAAGAAAGCCTCTTGAATGTTTTGCGCAAGCTTGTCCAATTTCTTCCCTTTTCTCTTTGGCAGCGCTCACCAGAGAATGCAGTGACAGCCGACATGGGTTGCACAACTGAGCGGCGAGTTCTATGAAAGTATTCAGCGGCGCGAGTATCGGCCATGCCACATCCAGCTTACAATGCTCCCCGGACGGCGCCTTTATGCTGCGCAGCCTTGTGGAGTTGAGCCGGAACCTTTCTGATTGGCGATTGTTGTTGCCGTTGGACACAGACACCGGTTCAATTCAGCCTCCCAATACCGGACCGCTCGAGCAGGAAAGCTGAACTGACCGAGCACGTTCCCAATCGCATAAACTATGAAGCGTGAACCGCCGCGATTTTCTACACAACACTGGATCCGGTCTTCTCTTGAGCGCGGGTGCGGGACTAGTTCGCGCTGCTCCCAAACCGCGCCGCGTTGGGCTGATCGGCTGCGGGTGGTACGGCAAGTCCGATCTCTTCCGGCTCATACAAGTTGAACCGATTGAGGTCGTCTCTCTGTGCGACACCGACCAGCATATGCTTGCCCACGCCGCCAGTATGGTTGCCACTCGCCAGGTTTCTAAAAAGACGCCACGCACCTACGGCGACTTCCGGAAAATGCTGGCCGAACGCGATCTCGACATCGTGCTCATCGCGCCGCCCGACCATTGGCACGCGCTCATCATGATCGAAGCCGCCAAATCTGGTCCGGATATTTGGGTACAGAAGCCGATCAGCGCAGACGTGTTAGAAGGCCTCGCCATGGTTGAAGCCGCCCACGCGCACAAGCGGGTGGTCCAGGTCGGGCTCCAGCGCCGCAGCACGCCGCACATTGTCGAAGCTCGCGACCGTTTTATCCGCGAAGGCAAGCTCGGCAAGATCGCGCTGGTTGAAATCTACTGTTACTACCACATGCGGGCCACCACCAATCCGCCCGACACCGCGCCTCCGCCTTACTTCGACTACGAGATGTGGACCGGCCCCGCGCCGATGCGTCCCTACTGTGCGCTGACCCATCCCCGCACCTGGCGCGCATTCATGGAATACGGCAACGGCATCGTGGGCGATATGGCGGTCCATATGTTCGACATGACCCGCTTTATGCTCGGTCTCGGCTGGCCGACTCGCATCTCCTCCACCGGCGGGATCTTTGTCGATAAGGCCAGCAAAGCGAACATCACCGACACCCAAACCGCGACCTTCGATTTTCCCGATCTGCGTGTCGTCTGGCAACATCGCTCCTGGGGCGAATCTGCCGATCCCAAATATCCATGGGGTGCGACCTTCTATGGAGAGAAGGGCACTCTCAAAGTCGGCGTCTTCGGATACGACTTCATCCCAACCGGCGGCGGTACTCCCGTGCATCGCGATGTGACCTACGAACTCGAACAATACCCGGAAGACAAAACCGAAAAGGACTTAGAGAAGCACGTCGCTCCAGCCGTTCGCTATCACATGAAGAATTTCTTGCAGGCCATCGATACACGTTCCAAGCCTGTGTCCACCATTGAAGAAGGCTATATCTCGACAGCGTCGTGCATCCTCGCCAACCTATCTCTTCAATTGGGTAAAACCCTTCAATGGGATTCCGCGGCGAATCGCGTTCTGAACGACGATGCGGCCAACCGGCTCCTCACACGGCCGTATCGCGCACCTTGGAAACATCCTGCGACCGAAAATGCCTAACGGCATCGTTCCTTGTCCGTAACGGAAGTCGCCGGTCTCCAAAATCGATTAACAACTTCGCGTTATTGCGCGACGAGAATAATTCGCGTATGATCGTGAGTAAGGATTTGGCGCAAGTTGTGCAAATCCCCTCCCTCCTCTCTGTAGAGTGAAATCCTCAGCCCAGCGTAGCTCGGCTGATCACTTCCGAATAAATGGCCTTGACGACCATTTCTACTTTTAAGCCGAAAGACCAGTCGCTGTAAGATTCGTCTTCGTTATCTGATCCGGCAAAACTCATTGCCTGATTTTCCATCGGTGCCCGGTTTGCGCCTTCACAAACTTTTGAAAACTTCTTGAAGGAGAACAATTTGTATGAAAATGTTTAAAACGCTAGTAGCTATCGGTGTGCTTTGCTCAGCCGGTTCTGCATTCGGCGCAGAGCAGACTCACCTGCTGCGCGTCAATGTACCCTTTGCGTTCGTCGTGGAAGGCGAGCAGTTCGCTGCCGGAAATTACGACGTGAGTCAAACCGAGAGCGGAATTGTCACTGTGCAGGGGCAGGGGAAAGCCGTCATGCTCTTAAGCACTCCGAAAGAGGCCGCAAGGTCAGGCGAAGTCTCAGGACTTCGTTTTACCAACAGCGCCAGCCACTCTTACCTGTCCGCGGTTTCGGTAGAAGGGGAAGGAACGCGCGCCGTTCCAGTCCACCTGACGCACGCCCAAACACTCGCCCACTAGGCGAATTCGCAAACGTGCTCTAAAACAAAGCCGGCCCGGTCCGCCGGCCTTTTCGCACATATCCCTTGCACTTCGACAAGAGCAGTCGTATGATTGTCGAAGCGAAAGGGAAGCACTGTGCCGCCAGATCCTCGCATTGAACTCCCGCAGGGTACGCTTGACCTGCTCATCCTGAAAGCTGCCGCGCTCGAACCCCTCCACGGGTGGGCGATCTCCGAGCGACTCCAGCAGATCTCCAAAGACGTCGTGCAAGTGCAGCAGGGTTCGCTCTATCCCGCTCTCCATCGGCTCGAACGGCGTGGCTGGCTGCGCGCCAAATGGGGAATCAGCGACAACAATCGCCGCGTAAAGTCCTACGAACTCACCGCCGCCGGCCGCAAACAGCTCGACCTCGAATCGAAATCGTGGCGCAAGCTCGCGGGCGCAATCGCTCAAATCCTCGACATGGCTTAGGGGAGCACAACGATGCTGAGCGACCTTCTCTACCGCATGCGAGCGCTACTCGCACGAAACACCGCGGAGCGTGACCTCGAAGACGAGCTGCGCTTTCATCTCGAACAACAGACCGCCAAATATCTTAGGGCAGGGAAGAGCCCTGCAGAAGCCGCTCGGCTGGCCCGGCTCGAACTTGCTGGTGAACAACAGGTAAAAGAAAGTTGCCGCGATGCTCGCGGGACCGCGCTCGTTACGAACCTGATCCGGGACGTTCGCTACGGCTTTCGCCAGATGCGCCAGTCTCCCGCATTCGCCGTTACTTCGGTTCTAATCCTCGCGCTGGGCATTGGCGCAAATACTGCCATTTTCACTCTGCTCGACGCGGTCATGCTGCGTACGATTCCAGTGAAAGGCCTCAACCAGCTTGTGGTTCCAAGCTGGACTGCAAAGCAACTGCCCCGCAATTACGGCTACAACAGCTTTGAACCCTGCACTGTATCGGACGCTCGCGGTTCGGACAAATACTGCTCCTTCTCGTATCCCATGTTCCATGTCTTTGCGGCGCAGTCCCGCTCTCTTTCAAATGTCGCGGCCTTTGTGGGGCCGCTGATCGTAAACAGCAGCGCGAGCGGGTTTGCGGAACGAGCGCCGGTCGAACTCGTCTCGGGCAATTTCTTCCAGACGCTCGATGTCAAAACGGTGATCGGGAGGCACTTGCTTCCGTCCGACGACTTACTCGTCTCCTCTCCAGTCGTAGTGCTCAGCTACGACTATTGGCGAACCGCAACCGCTGCCGATTCGCGAATCGTGGGCAGAGCGATCCAATTGAACAACCGCTCCTATACTGTCGTCGGGATTGCGCAGCCTGGGTTTCATGAACTCTCGCCCGGGTACTCTGTCGCCTTTTGGATTCCGCTCCATGCTAGTTCCCAAATGATTAACTGGGTTGCAAAGCCGTTCGACGACACCCACGATTTCTGGTTAAAAATCATTGGGCGAATGCGTCCCGGTGTCACGCAGTCCCAAGTACAGGCGGAACTTGGCAGACTGTTTGCCAACGGGATGATTCGCGGCGAGAAACTTATGGGCGACAACGCCCGCCCCACGATCCAAGTCAGCGCCGCCGCCGACGCTCTCATTGGTTTACGATCTCTGCTCCGAAAACCCATTTACCTTTCCATGGTGGGCGTGGCTTTGATTCTGTTGATCGCATGCGCAAACATTGCCACGCTCTTGACCGCTCGCGCTGCCTCGCGTCATAGAGAGATCGCCATTCGTCTGGCGCTCGGGGCTGGCCGTGCGCGCATCGTCCGCCAGCTTCTAACTGAAAGTACGCTGCTCGCTTTGCTGGGAGGAGCCGCCGGCATCGCGATCGCCTACGCTGCGACCCAGGTTTTAACGGCGTTTCTCAACACCGCTGCTATGAATTTGGAGTTGCAACCTAACGTGCGCATACTCCTTTTCGTCACAGTGATTTCACTTGGATCCGGCATTGCGTTCGGGCTGGTTCCGGCCCTGCAAAGCACCGGCGCAAGAGCCTCTCACGCATTCGGTTCCGGCGAACAATTACAGGCTGCAATGACGCGCTCGCCGCGCCGCTCGGTTTTCCGCCACGTTCTGATCGTTTTGCAAGTGGCCTTGTCCGCGGTGATGCTTGCCGGCTCAATTCTTTTTGTTCGCACACTGCACAACCTCAACACTGTCGCGGTCGGCTTTAATCCCGAGCGATTATTGACATTCGGCTTGAACCCGGAGAACAGCGGCTACAAACCGGAACAACTTCAGGCGCTCTATGCGCGAATTGCCGAGCAGTTGCGCGCATTGCCGGGCGTTGCAAGCATCGCCTCTTCTTCCGACACCTTGCTCACAGGTGATGAATCCTCTACCGATCTCCCGATCGAGGACCGCGCCGATCGGTCAAACGTTCCCATCGACCGGCTCGGCATTGGACCCAATTTCCTGCAGACACTCGGCATTTCGCTGGTCGCCGGCCGCGCCTTCAACATGAACGAACTCAATCGGCATCTTCCTGTCGCGATCGTCAATCGCGAGTTCGTCCGCCGCTACCTGCCAACAGGTAATCCGATTGGCCGTCGGTTTGGCCACCCAGGCAACACCTACCAGATTGTAGGTGTCATGGCCGACGCAAAGTATGACAGCGTGCGCAGCCCCATCAAACCCACAGCCTACTTCCCTTTATCACCGGGCGGCGCTCATTTCGAGATCCGAACCGCGGGCAACCCCGAGTTACTCAAAGTCGCCGTCGAGAAGCTGATTCACAAAATCGACCGCAACCTGCCCGTGTTCGATTTGCGCACAGAGACCGAACAGATTGACCGGACCATCTTCACCGAACGCCTTCTCGCCCAGCTATCCGTCATCTTCGGCACGCTCGCTCTGCTTCTCACTGCCGTCGGTCTCTATGGGCTGTTGTCCTACGAAGTGGCTCGCCGCGTGCGGGAAATCGGCATCCGCGTGGCAATTGGCGCTCAAGCGCGACAGGTGCTCAGTCTGGTTCTCGGGCAGACCGTCCTAACCGTTGCGCTCGGTTTACTCGTTGGCCTCCTCTGTTCCGCTGCGGCTACTCATCTCTTGACATCTTTTCTCTACGGCGTCGAAGCAAACGATCCGCGCACCTTCGTGGCTGTTGCCGGTATTTTCCTCGCGATCGCCGCTCTAGCCGCATACCTTCCCGCGCGCCGCGCCACTCGCGTCGACCCTGCTATCGCGCTGCGCTACGAGTAACTGCTTCGGCTACTCTGCTACGCTGTGAAAGCTGTCGGTTCACGAACGCTCCCCTGGAGCCAAGTGTGAAAAGGGAATCCGGTGCGAAGCCGGAACTGCCCCGCAGCGGTAATCAGGAACGAACGCCCTTTTAAGCACTGTCGCCACTGCGATGGGAAGCCGGGCCAGTAGGAAGCCGTACCCCCGCCTGTAAGTCCGAAGACCTGCCACAGCCCGTTTCCCATAGGAGCGGATTCTTCTTGCAGCCTCGAGGGAGGGCCGACTTGTTTACTCGTTTTTCATTCCGTTCCATTGCTGCGCCCATTGCGCTCGCATCTCTGCTTGCCTCCGTCATACTTGCCGGCGTCAACGCAGGGATTGTCCAAGGCACTGTCACCGACACTTCAGGATCTGCTGTGTCCGGAGCGCGTCTCCGGCTTCATCAACTGGCCGGCGCGGCCGCTCTCACCACGTACTCCGATCGCGCCGGTCACTATGAGTTCTCGTCCGTCAACGCAGGTCAATACTTGCTTGACGCGACTGCCGACGGACTCTCCAGCGCTCAAGCACTTTCCGTAGGCGTTGCCGCGGGTCGAACCCAAACCGTTCCTGTCTCGCTCTCGGTTTCCACCGTTCGCACCGAGGTCAGCGTGACCGCCGCTGCCGAGCCGCAGTCTGTCGATCAAATCTCCAAAGCGCTCGACATTGTCAACGCACCAGCGGCCGGAAAACGCGGGCTCGTCTCCATTCCGGATGCGGTTCGCTTCGTGCCAGGACTGCGCGTAGCTACCAGCGGCGGCCCCGGCGCGCTTACCACCATCCAATCTCGCGGCTTGCCTCCGGAAGACACGGCGATTCTCATCGATGGCTTCCGCCTCCGCGACCCGACTACCATCAAGGGCGATGCCGAAGCGCAAATCGGAGATCTCTTGCTCGTCGATTCCTCGAAGATTGAAGTCCTGCGTGGCTCGGGATCGTCACTCTACGGCACGGACGCCGTCGCAGGTACCGTCAACATCATCACCGATTCAGGCGGCGGCCCCGTGCATGGCGATGTCGATCTGCAAGGCGGCGGACTAGGACTGTTTCGCGGTCTTGCCCAGGCTGCCGGCGGCCTCTGGCATAACCGTCTCACCTATTCGGCCGGACTTGCTAACCTCAACGTCTCCAGCGGTGTTGACGGCGTCAATGCCGTTCGCAACTGGAGCGGGCAGGGAACACTTCTGTTCGCGATCCAGCCCAATCTCCGCGTCGGCTTCACCGAGTTTGCAAAGACCGGTTACCTCCAGCGAAATGTTAGTCCTGAACCGAGCGAAACGGCTCCTAACCTCGGCAATATCCCCGCGATTCCGCTCACAAGCGCCGCCATTCATTTGGCCAATCGGGATCTGCCCTACGACATCGGTGACGCCACTTTCATCCCCTCGCTTGGCGATGGCGACGCCGGCGCTCGCACTCACTTCGCCAGCTCGCTCTTGCGCCTGGAGCACGAGGTAACTCCGCGGCTCAGCTATCGCGTCGCTTTCGCCTTCGTCGACTCATTGCGCAATTACACCAATGGACCCGCTGGCGCCGGCTTCTTCCAACCGGCCTTCAACACTTCTTCGCAATACACCGGGCGGATCGGCACTCTGCAGGCCCGTGTCAATTACCTACTCGGCGCGCATCAGGTGTTCACGGCCGGCTACGAGTACGAGCAGGAACACTACCTCGAATTCGACACCGACGCCAATCCCGACATCGCCGCGCGTTCTCTCTATCGCGCCGATGCTACGCAGCGCAGCAATGCTGCCTTTGCGCAGGATGAAATCCGTTTGCTCGAAGGGCGTCTTCAAGTGCTGCTTTCCGCCCGCTTCACGCAAGCCAGCCTCAGCCAGCCGTCATTCGTAAACGCGCCTTCGGCCTACGCCGGCTTAGCTCTCCCCACCCCGCCCGCTGCCTACACCGGAGACGCGTCTTTCGCTTACTTTGTCCGCCGCTCCTCGACGAAAATCCGCTCGCATGTCGGAAACAGCTTCCGCCTGCCCTCCCTGTATGAGCGCTTCGGCACGTCTTTGTACGATGGCTTTGCTTCTTCCTATGGCGATCCTCTGCTTAGCCCCGAGCGGACCGTCTCGGTTGACGGCGGCATCGATCAGTACCTCTTCCGCGACCATCTCCAGCTCAGCGCCACTTACTTCTACGCGCATCTCCAGCAAGTCATCGGCTTCCTCAGCTTCCCGCCTGATTACGTCGACCCTTATGGCCGTTTCGCCGGCTATTACAACACCGGCGGCGGCATCTCGCGCGGCGTCGAGCTCAGCGGCCAGTTCCGGCCCACCGCCAAAACAACGGTCCACGCTTCTTACACCTACACCAATGCGCGGGACCGCACTTCGCAGTACTACACCGGACTCCCCGTCTCGCCTCTGCAAACCCTGCGTATCGAGCCGAACGTGGTCAAGATCGTCGCCCTCCAGCAGTTTGGCCCTCATGTCGATATGGCGCTCGACTTCGAAGGAGGCAGCGACTACCTATATCCCCTTCTCGGCTCCCCCTATCAATTTGCAGGCCCGCGTCAGCTCGGCCTTGCTGCCGGCTATTCGCTCAAATTTACCGAACGAACTACCACGCGCTTTTACCTGCGCGTCTCGAACGCGCTCGACCAGGAATACTACGAAAACGGTTTCCGCACGCCCCAGCGCTGGGCCGTCGCAGGCATTCGCTTCGGCTTTTAGCTCTGAGGGCGGCCCCGAAATCCGGCTGTACCAGCATCCTGCTAGCCGGCGTCAATCCACGCATGGAAGTCCGGCGTTTGCAATTCTTCCGCGTCTCTCTCGCGCTGCTGGTCGCAGGGGCGGCCATCGACGGGCAAGCTCTCCTACCGGCTCCATCGAGAGGATTTCTCAAGCACTTTACAGTCGATTCGTTCGGCTATGGCCCATCGGCGGCGCCCACCGGCTACGAGTTCTCGCCCGCCTTCGATTCGGCCTTCTACAACCTGCACCAGCTCACTTGCCCTCTGTGTACGCCTGGCAGGCCCTTGGGACGTACTCGCGCCATTCTGCCTCCCTTCGGAGCAAGGACCTCGTTTGCCGGATGGAACGATCGGCTGATTCTGTTTACCGGCCTTGGGGGAATCGATGCGGTCCCCCAGGACGGGAGTCCACGCCTGAATCCGATACTCATGCGAGCGAACAGCTCGACGGACGATTGGATTGTCACGTCCGACGT
The DNA here is from genome assembly GCA_965219105.1 of Bryobacteraceae bacterium. Classification (GTDB taxonomy): domain Bacteria; phylum Acidobacteriota; class Terriglobia; order Bryobacterales; family Bryobacteraceae; genus Bog-105. The sequence continues at coordinate 517,155 of OZ244728.1, forward strand.
CGGCGCAAGTGTCGCGGTCGATCCTCAAAAACGCCTTTCTTTGGGTTTCACCAAAGGTTTTGTGCAGGACTTCGGCCCTATCCGGCACAACTGGAGCACCACGAGCGGCAGCGTCGGCGTATCTCCTGACCTCGTCCGCCAACTTGTTCACGGTGTGAAAGGAATCAAAACGCGCTCACAAGACGCTGCAGAGAAGCAGCAGTAGGTACTATAAGACCCACACCGTCCTTAGCCGATTCTTTGCCCGGTAAAGCACTTCTTCTCGGCTATACTTTGTACATGGCGTTTGCCCAACGTGCGCGAGTGCTCGGTTCGCCTGTTCCGATTGATCGGCGAGCCGCGGACAACCTCCGTTACATTCGCGACACCATGGAGCGCGCCGCATCGTTTACGGCAGTTTCAGGTTGGGGCGGCGTCTTGATCGGTGGTACCGCTATCGGCGCAGGCGTGATCGCCTCCGGAGCGGCTCCCCATCGCGCGTTCTTCATCTGGCTCACGGAAGCGGCCCTTGCCTTCTGTCTCGCGCTTGTCTCGATGCGCGCCAAGTCCCGCCGTCTCGAGCTGTCCCTTCATTCCAAAGCCGCGCGGCGCGCTCTCTTGAGCTTTGTGCCGCCGCTCTTTGCCGGTGCAGTGCTCACCGCCGTCCTGTTTCACTCCGACAAGATTACGGTGCTTCCCGGCCTGTGGCTTCTTCTCTATGGCGCGGCCGTGGTCACCGGCGGCGCGTTCTCGGTCCGTATTGTGCCTGTCATGGGTTTGTGTTTCATGCTGGTAGGCGCCGTTTCGCTCGCCTCCCCAGTGCGCTGGGGCAACGATTTCCTGATTCTCGGCTTCGGTCTGCTGCATATCGCCTTCGGCTTGGCGATCGCCCGGAGGCACGGTGGCTAGACCTGCCATGGTGCGCGGCACGGGCGAGGCGACGGCCCAAAAACTGCGTCCCGTCGATCATCCTAACCCTGAGAAGGACGCGCTCAAAACATCGCTTCCTCATCTGGACCGCATCATCCACGAACGGATGCGTCTGGGCATTGTGAGCGCCCTTGCCGTAAACGAAACGCTCACGTTTAACGAACTCAAGAAGCTGCTGCAAACCACGGACGGCAACCTGAGCGTCCACGCGCGCCGCCTTGAAGAAGCCGAATACGTCGCCTGCACCAAGAGCTTCGAAGGGCGCATGCCAAAGACCGAGTACCGGCTCACTTCCGCCGGCCGTCAAGCCTTCGAGCGCTATCTGGATCACATGGAAGCGCTCATCCAAACCATGCGCGAAGGCGCGTAACGAACAGCTTTTGGCGCCCGGCCGTGTACAGTCAGTAGCATGAACCGTCGTCAGCTTGTAGCCGGACTCACGGCCTCCGTTCTCATGGGTCAAGAAAATTCATCGGAATCCAAATCGAGCTATCTCGAAGTGAAGTTCTGGCGTCTTCACAACACGGCCGAAAACCAGCCGCGGCGCATGTCCACCTACCTCGAAAATGGTTTGATGCCGGCGCTGTCTCGTGCGGGAGCGAAGCTGGTAGGCGCTTTCTCGACCATCGTCGGACCGGAGAGCCCCTGCCTGGTCACTGTGACTCAGTTCCCGTCGCTTGGCGGCATGGAAGAGACTCTTTCGAAACTCAAGGCCGACGCCGACTACGGGCGTGAAGTCGAAAAACTCGGTTCCGGCTCCGGCCTTCCCTTCGTCCGTGTCGATAGCCGCCTGCTCCGCAGCTTCGATGTTCTTCCACAACCGAACATCGAGGCGTCTGCCAAGCCGGGCCGCATCTTCGAACTGCGAACCTACGAATCGCAAACCTTTGCGACGCTCACCCGCAAAGTCGGTATGTTCAACAATGCCGAAGCCAAAATCTTCGAGCGCCTCGGCTTTAAACCGGTGTTCTTCGGCGAGACGATCGTCGGCTCGATGCAGCCCAACCTGATGTACATGCTTTCCTATGACGATCTGGCCGCCCGCGACCGGCTCTGGAAAGCGTTCGGCAGTGATCCGGAATGGCAAAAATTGAGCCACGAACCTGCCCTGCGCGATTCTGAGATTGTCGCCAATATCACCAACCGCCTGCTCAGCCCGCTGTCGTTCTCTCCAACTCGCTGATCTTTACGATCGAGCAATGCAACGCCTAAATGCCGGACTTAGCTTGGTCGGAGAAGCGGATCCGCTTCAAGCCGGTTCCTTTTGGTTCCGGATATCGTCCATGCTGAAGCCGAGTTCGGCGACCACGTCTTCGAATGGCGTACCCTCATTGTGTTCGAACCATGCACGGGATCGCCGGATCGATTCAGCGTCTTCCCCGGTGAGTTCTTCGTCATCGATAGGCGCGTTGGCAAGCGCGGCCGAAAGGGGATCGACCATGCTTTCGAGCAGGTGGCGAACCGCGCTCAGTTGTGATGCGGGAAGCTGGTCCAAACAGGCATGAGCCTGCTGCCGTTCCTGGATGAAATCGAGGGCCATAAGCTTACTTCCTTTCTCCATTCGAAGCGATCTTCCAGCGGCGTCCCTCGTGCTTAGGGATCATGCGCTCGATCGGGCTACGGATGAATTGTTTACCCTTCAGCAGCTTCAAGACCCCATCCAATCAGGCATGAGGGACAGTTAAGACCAAATCTCCCCACGCGTAGTCAGATTCGATCTGATGGGTCGGGCTCAACCTCGGGAACGTTGTCCAGTACGGCAAAATACTTCTCAAAATCTCCACGCGCCGCTCGCTCACGCAACCTTCGCAAGGACGCTAGTTGTCCTGCAAATGCCGAAGCAAACACCTCATCCACCAGCACATTATGGACTTCCGCAATCGCTACTGCTTCTTGATAAAGATCCTCAGGAATATTAATGCTAATGCTCATTACCGTCGCCGCAGAAATTCTAGAACCTCCGCTGGCGTTTTTGCTGAAACGCCAAATCGCTTCGCTCCTTCAAAGTCTTTCAGATTGTGAGTCACGATCGTCGCACCAGACTGGATGGCTTCCTCCAGAATACGCTCGTCGTCCGGGTCGCGCAAACTCGGGCGCTGGCGCGGAACGTAGGGCGTTATGTGGGCGACGGTGAACAGATAGTCTAGAAAGGCATCAACCTGCTGTCCGCTGATGCCTAGGAGTAAATTCTCGCGCTTCAAGACGTCTTCGTACTCCAGCGCTAAGGCCACAGAAATGTGGAGAGTAAATAGATTGGCGTCGATTAAGCGAAGCAGTCGATTAAGCGAAGCAACTGATAGGAGGCACCCCGCTTGGACCGTAAGCCCGCCACGATTACGCTGGTGTCGAAGACGAGTTCATGCATAGGTGCCCAGACCATTAAATTTCAGGTGTCTATCCCTTCAGGCCAAACCTGCTGTTCCCCAGGTAATTATGCTTCCTTCTCGACCATCCTTCCCGTCCGCCGTTCCGAACCCTTCTGGCGCCCTTCATTCCCGCGGTCTCCTCAACGAATTGCCTGTGCTACTCTAGAAAAGGTTTCCAGCCAACTTGGGAGGCAAAGGCGTGTTTATCCGCCGGAGCCGCTTGTACCATTCACATTTATGAGTCAAAAGCCCGGAAAGAAGTACGAGGTTGCGGCGAAGCAGGTCGAAGATCGGCCTTATCAGCTGCCAGAAGCTGTCACCCTCGTTCAAAAGATCAAATTCACAAAGTTCGACGAGACTGTCGAGGTGCATATGCGCCTCGGTGTCGATCCGAAGCACGCCGATCAGATGGTGCGCGGCACGGTCGTGCTCCCGAATGGCCTCGGTCGATCGAAGCGTGTCCTGGTGATCGCCTCGGGCGACAAAATTCGCGAGGCGCAGGAAGCGGGCGCTGATTTTGCCGGCGGCGAAGAGATGGTCACCCGAATTCAGTCCGAGAACTGGACCGATTACGACGCGGTTATCTCCACGCCCGACATGATGCGCTCAGTGGGCCGCCTCGGTAAGGTGCTCGGTCCCCGCGGCTTGATGCCGAACCCGAAAACCGGCACGGTAACTACCGATGTCCGCAATGCCATTCAGGAAATCAAGGCCGGTAAAGTCGAGTTCCGCGTCGATAAGACAGGCGTCATTCACGCTCCCGTCGGCAAGGTCAGCTTTGCAAACGACAAGCTGCTCGAAAACGCCAACAGCCTGATTCAAGCTGTGCTCCGCGCCAAACCATCGGCCGCGAAAGGCAAATACGTGAAGACGGCGACGCTGTGTTCCACCATGAGCCCTGGCGTCCCGCTCGATGTCACGCCATTCAATGCGAAGAGCGCCTAACACGGAGGCGAAATGAAGAATAAAGACGATAAGAAAAAAGATCTCGAAGATCTCAAAAAGACGATTGCGGACAACCAGAATATTTTCGTCACCAGCTACGAGAAGATGACGGTCGGCCAGGATTTTCAACTGCGCAAAACCGTTCGCGAGGCGGGCGGCGAGTATCGTGTCGTCAAGAATAACTTGGCCGCAAAGGCCAGCGAGGGCACGGCGGCTGACAGTCTGCTCGGCGACTTGAAGGGCATGACGTCTTTGGCCTACACCGCTAAAGACCCAGTGGCGCTGGCGAAAGCGCTCACCACTTATTCGAAGCAGAATGCGGCGTTTACCTTTAAAGCCGGCATGGTCGAAGGCCGGGTCATCGATCTGAAGGCGATCGGCGATCTCGCCAGCATGCCGCCCAAGGAAGAGATCTACGCAAAGCTTTTGTACTTGATTAATGCCAACGCCACGCGTTTGGTGAGTTGCATCAATGGCGTCGGCCGCAATCTCGCGGTCGTGCTCGATCAGGCGGCAAAAGAAAACAAGTTTTCGCAGTAACAGGTTTGGCCCGCCTCCGTTTTGCATGGAGTCAGGCAGCGCCGCACCGAAACGGCCGGCGTAAGCGATCAAACGAATTAGAAATCGTAAGGGAGTAGAAAAGAAACATGGCGGATATTAACGCAATTGGAGAACAGATTCAGAGCCTGACGCTGCTGGAGGCCTCTCAGCTAGTGAAGCTGCTCGAGGAGAAACTCGGCGTCTCGGCGGCGGCGGCCTCGGTTGCAGTAGCGGCTCCGGCGGCAGGTGGCGGCGCGGCGGCTCCGGCGGCGGAAGAGAAGACTGAGTTCACGGTCGTTCTCACGGCGGCTGGCGCGAATAAAATCAACGTCATTAAGGCGGTTCGTGAAGTGACCAGCCTCGGCCTCAAGGAAGCGAAGGACTTGGTGGACGGCGCTCCGAAGCCCATTAAGGAAGGCATCAACAAGGACGAAGCCGAAACCATCCGGAAGAAGTTCACCGACGCCGGCGCAACTGTTGAAGTCAAGTAATCTCTAATTCAAGGGGGATTTCGGGTCGGCCCGGGATTCCCGCCCGTAAGGCGGAGTGTTCGGCCGCTCAACGCCTCCCGGCCCGGTATGGATTCGGGTGGTTTGTATTGTGTTACTATGAAAAAGTCGTCGAGCCGGGACGGTCTAGCATTCGAGATTTAAGATTATAGTTTCTAAGAAGTTTCCCCGCGGCCTGGGTAGGTCGGCGGGGATTTTGCCGTGCCTGATGTCGGCTGGTGGTTCCCGTTCCTTCATTGTTTAAATACGCCAGCTCGTTTTCCAGAAGGTCTGTCGCCGATAGATCTTTCAATAGATCGCTCAGAGTTTGGTTGAACTCATCATCGTCTCTTCTCATCATTTTTTCGCCGCGCCTCCTGCTTCGAAGCAGCGGTCACTGAAATGGCCCGGATTCTCTCAAAGGGGCTATTGCTCGCAAAGGAGTGTTGCTATGCCGGTCTCGTGCCCACACGCGGTTACTCCAGTCATTGGTTTCCTAAAAGGACAAGTGTAGATGCCTAACGTCACAAATGGTTCTCTCCGGGAGAGGGTCGATTTTTCGAAAATCCAAACCTCGATCCCGATCCCGAATCTGATCGAAGTGCAGAAGCGATCTTACGAGCGCTTCCTGCAAATGGACCTGCTACCGAAAGAGCGCGATGATGCGGGTCTGCAAAGTGTATTTAGTTCTGTGTTTCCGATTTCCGATTTTCGCGGCTTGAGCCAACTCGAGTTTGTCGATTATTCGATCGGCAATTGGGAGTGCAAGTGCGGCAACCTGAAAGGTCTTCATCACCTTCGCACAATCTGCCGTAACCCCAACTGCGGCGCGGAAATCCGCACCGATCCGTTTCACGCCGGCGATGTGCTCTGTCACAAGTGCGGCACCTTTAACAAGAACATCGTCACGTTTTGCAATCGCTGCGGCGACCCGGTTGCCCTGCAGCTAAAGTACGACGTTCCCGAATGCGAAGAGCGCGGCATGACGTACGCGGCGCCGCTTAAAGTAACGATTCGCCTGACCGTCTACGATAAAGATCCCGAGACGGGCAATAAAACCGTTCGCGACATCAAGGAGCAAGAGGTCTTCTTCGGCGAAATCCCGCTGATGACCGATAACGGCACCTTCATCATCAACGGCACCGAGCGCGTCATCGTTTCGCAGCTCCATCGTTCGCCCGGCGTCTTCTTCGAGCGTGTTCAGGCGCAAGGCTACTTTCTCGGCAAGATCATCCCCTACCGCGGCAGCTGGGTCGAGTTCGAATACGACAACAAAAACCTGCTCTACGTTCGCATCGACCGCAAGCGCAAATTTTACGGAACGGTCTTCCTTCGCGCGCTCGGCCTGAAAACCGATGCCGATATCATTCGCGCCTTCTACAAGCTTTCGAACATCACGCTCAAGGAGAGCAAGCTTCTCTGGCGCGTCAACGAGAGCCTGATCGGTATGAAGCTCTCCCACGCGATTCTGAACGCGAGCGGCGAGCAAGTGGTGCCCCAAGGGCGCAAGATTACCAACTCGGTGTACCGCGAGTTGCTCAAGTCGAAAATCGAGCAAGTGGAAGTAGCGTCGAACGATCTCGAGGGCGCCTATGTCGCCTCCGACGTCATCGATATGTCAACCGGCGAGGTCTTGATCGAGGCCAATCACGAACTCACCTCCACGGCCATCGGCAAGATCGGCGAAGCGGGCATTGAGAACTTCGACATCTTCTTCCCGGATCGCGATGAAGCGGGCAACGTCATCTCTGCAACTCTTCGCAAAGATGCGGTGAAGAGCCAGAATGACGCGCTGCTTGAGATCTACCGCAAACTGCGTCCCGGCGACCCGCCCACGCTCGACACAGCCACTCAGCTGTTCCAGGGCATGTTCTTCGACCCGCGCAAGTACGACTTTTCGCGCGTCGGCCGCATGAAGTTCAACATCAAGCTGTACGACAAGGCCGATGCAACTCCGCTCGACAAGCGCACGCTCGATCAAAAGGATTTCAACGATACAATCCTTTACCTTTTGAGGCTTCGCCGCGGTATAGGCGTCGTTGACGACATCGATCACCTTGGCAATCGTCGTGTCCGCGCGGTCGGCGAACTGCTCGAAAATCAGTTCCGTATCGGCCTCGTCCGTATGGAGCGCGCCATCAAGGAAAAGATGTCGGTCTACCAGGAAATGTCGACCGCCATGCCGCACGATCTGGTGAACGCGAAGCCCGTTATGGCTGCTATCCGCGAATTCTTCGGCTCGAGCCAACTGTCGCAGTTCATGGATCAGACCAACCCGCTCTCTGAGATCACTCACAAGCGCCGTTTGTCGGCTCTTGGACCGGGCGGTCTGTCGCGTGAGCGCGCCGGCTTCGAAGTACGCGACGTTCACCCAACTCACTACGGCCGCATCTGCCCGATTGAAACGCCGGAAGGTCCAAACATTGGTTTGATTTCGTCGCTCTCCTGCTTTGCCCGCATCAACGAGTACGGCTTTATTGAAAGCCCGTACCGGCGCGTGCGCGACGGCGCTCTGGTGGACGAGGTCAAGATCCTCAACCCCGGCGCCTCCGATTTCAAGGTCGGTCAGATCGTCGGCCGCGAAGAGCTCGAGGCCACCAACAAGGGCATCGAGGCCAAACAGCAACAGTGCATCGAGTCGGAACCTTACTCAGACTATCTGTCTGCCTGGGAAGAGGACAAGTACATCATTGCGCAGGCCAACGTCACCATCGACCAGGTCGGGCGCATCGTCGACGACTTGGTCAACGCGCGCCAGGCCGGGAACTTTGTCCTGAAACATCGGGACGAAATCGAGTACATGGACGTGAGTCCTAAGCAGCTTGTCTCGGTCGCGGCCAGCCTTATTCCCTTTCTCGAGAATGACGACGCTAACCGTGCTCTCATGGGCTCGAACATGCAACGCCAGGCTGTTCCACTGCTGCGTGCCGAAGCTCCCTATGTAGGTACCGGTATGGAACGCGTCACCGCTCGCGATTCCGGTGCGGTCGTCATCTGCAAACGAGCCGGGATTGTCGATTCGGTCGATAGCGAACGGATCATCGTGCGCGTCGAGGGTGGCGCTCACGAAGGCCAGATGTCGCGCGAAGTTGGCGCGGATATCTACCAGCTCACCAAGTTCAAACGCTCTAACCAAAACACCTGTATCAGCCAGAAGCCGATCGTCTTCCAGGGCCAAAAGGTCCGCAAAGGCGATGTGCTTGCCGACGGCCCTTGCACCGAAGCCGGCGAACTCGCTCTGGGACGCAACGTCCTCGTGGCCTTCATGCCATGGCGAGGCTATAACTTCGAAGACGCCATCGTGGTCAGCGAAAAGCTGGTCCGCGACGACTACTACACTTCGATTCACATTGAAGAGTTCGAAATCGAAGCACGCGACACCAAACTGGGTCCTGAGGAAATTACGCGCGATATTCCGAACATCGCCGAATCGTTCCTCCGCAATCTCGATGAGAGCGGCATTATCCGCATCGGCGCAACTGTTAAACCGGGTGACATTCTGGTCGGCAAGGTGACGCCCAAGGGCGAAACACAGCTAACTCCTGAAGAAAAGCTCCTGCGGGCCATCTTCGGCGAAAAGGCGGGCGATGTGAAGGATGCGTCGCTGTACTGCCCTCCTGGAATCGAAGGCACCATCGTCGATTGCAAGGTCTTCTCGCGCAAGGGCGCCGAGCTCGATGAGCGCTCGAAGCTCATTCTTCAACAGCAGGAAGAGCGGCTCCATCGCAATCTCGAAGACGAGAAGCGCATCTTGAGCGACGAGCGCGCCAAGCGCCTCGAAGAGCTGCTGCGCGGCAAAGAACTGCTCGCCGATCTCCACGACGAAAAGACCAACAAAAAACTCCTTTCGAAAGACGTTCCGCTCGATCGCGAGCTGCTTGAAAAGGTCAAGGCCCGCGACCTCAAACGAATGCGTCTCAACACCAAGGACGTCCACCTCAACGAGCAGATCGACGAGATCGAGGAAATGACCTCGCGCCAGATTGCCGTTCTCGAAAAGATCACCGAGGAGAAAATCGCCAAGCTCCGCAAGGGCGATGAGCTGCCTCCGGGCGTGATCAAGCTAGTCAAGTGCTATATCGCCATGAAGCGTAAGCTCTCGGTCGGCGACAAGATGGCCGGCCGGCACGGCAACAAGGGCGTCATTGCGCGTATCGTTCCCGAAGAGGATATGCCGTACATGCCCGATGGAACGCCGGTCGAAATCGTGCTCAATCCGCTCGGTGTTCCGTCCCGTATGAACGTCGGGCAGATCCTTGAAACGCACCTGGGGTGGGCCGCCGAAAAGCTCGGGCTTCATTTCGCCACGCCGGTCTTTGACGGCGCCGCGGAATCGGATATCAAAGCTCGCCTCACGGAAGCCGGTCTGCCAACGTCCGGCAAAATCGAACTGCATGACGGCATGACAGGCGCACAGTTCGAGCAGCCGGTCACGGTTGGCTATATTTACATGCTCAAGTTGAGCCACCTGGTCGACGACAAGATTCACGCGCGCTCGATCGGGCCTTATTCTCTCATCACACAGCAGCCGCTCGGCGGAAAAGCGCAGTTCGGTGGACAGCGCTTCGGCGAAATGGAAGTTTGGGCGCTCGAAGCCTACGGCGCCGCTTACATTCTCCAGGAATTGCTCACGGCTAAATCCGACGATGTCTATGGCCGCGCCAAAATTTACGAAGCAATTGTCAAAGGCGAGGCTGCGGCTGAGCCCGGCGTGCCTGAGTCGTTTAACGTTCTCATCCGCGAGTTGCAGAGTCTTTGCCTTGATGTGGAGCTCATGAAAAAGCCTCGCGAGATGCAGGATTTGGCTCACGCCGCCGACTAACAGCAAATCGGAACCCGGAGCGTTGATTGGTGTCCTGCGCTCCGGGCCCACAAAGCAGTGATTGGACGCCGAAATGAGCCCGCGTTTTTGAGCGAGGCGAAGATTCAATAATGAGCCCGCGTTTTTAAGCGAGGCGAAGATTCAGTAATGAGCCCGCGTTACTCAGCGAGGCGAAGATTCAATAATGAGCCCGCGTTACTCAGCGAGGCGAAGATTCTAGTAAAGGCAAGGACAATTCATGTTTCGTTCCTCTCCGTACGACCGAGCCAATCTTATAGCCGACTTCGATTCGATCCGAATCAGCTTGGCCTCTCCGGAAAAAATCCGCAGCTGGTCACACGGCGAAGTGACCAAGCCGGAGACCATCAATTACCGTACTTTCAAACCCGAGCGCGACGGATTGTTTTGCGCCCGTATCTTCGGCCCGGTAGCCGATTGGGAGTGTCTCTGCGGTAAGTACAAGCGCATGAAGCATCGCGGAGTGATCTGCGATAAATGCGGCGTTGAAGTGACGCTGTCCCGTGTGCGCCGCGAGCGATTGGGCCACATCGAGCTGGCCAGCTCCTCGTCCCACGTCTGGTTTTTTAAAGGTCTGCCCAGCCGCATCGGCTACCTGCTCGACATCACGCTGCGTGAGCTCGAGCGCGTCCTCTATTACGAAGCATTCGTCATAATCGATCCGGGCGAGGCAACCGGCCTCACCATGGGTGAGGTGATCAGCGACGAGCGCAAGCGTCAGCTCGATACCGAGTTCCCCGGCCAGTTCGTCGCCATGATGGGCGCGGAAGGCGTTAAGGAACTCCTCCGCAAAATCGATGTCGAGTCTCTCTCTCAGGAAATCCGCGAGAAGATGAAGACCGAGACCTCGGCGCAGAAGAAACTTAAGTACGCCAAGCGTCTGCGCGTCACCGAAAGCTTCCGCAAGTCGGGTAATAAGCCCGAATGGATGATTCTCGATGTCATCCCTGTCATCCCGCCGGAACTGCGTCCGCTTGTCCCGCTCGATGGCGGCCGTTTCGCCACGTCCGACCTGAACGACCTGTACCGCCGCGTCATCAACCGTAACAACCGCCTGAAGAAGCTCATGGAGCTCCACGCTCCCGATGTCATCGTGCGCAACGAAAAGCGCATGCTGCAGGAAGCCGTGGACGCGCTCTTCGACAACGGCCGCCGCGGTCGAGTGCTTCGCGGCGCAAACAATCGCCCGCTCAAGTCCCTCTCTGACACCCTCAAAGGCAAGCAGGGCCGCTTCCGCCAGAACCTGCTCGGCAAGCGCGTCGATTACTCCGGCCGCTCCGTGATTGTCGTCGGCCCCGAGCTCAAGCTGCACCAGTGCGGTTTGCCCAAGAAGATGGCGCTCGAACTCTTCAAGCCCTTCATTTATCACCGGCTCGAACAGCGCGGCCATTGCACCACCATTAAGCAAGCGAAAGAACTCGTCGAGCAGCAAGACCCGGTGGTTTGGGACATTCTCGAAGAAGTCATCAAGGATCACCCGATTCTCCTCAACCGTGCTCCTACGCTTCACCGTCTGGGTATCCAGGCATTCGAACCCACGCTTGTCGAAGGCAAGGCCATTAAGCTGCATCCGCTGACCTGTACCGCCTTCAACGCCGATTTCGACGGCGACCAGATGGCCGTTCACATTCCGCTTTCGCCGGAAGCACAGATCGAAGCCTCGACGCTCATGCTCGCTTCGAATAACATTCTGTCGCCCGCGCATGGCGCGCCTATCGCTGTTCCCACCCAGGACATGGTGCTCGGTCTTTACTACCTCACCAAAATGCGTCCCACCGCCAAGGGAGCCGGCCGTACGTTTGCGTCTATGGAAGACGTTTTGATTGCTCTCGAGATGGGCGAAGTCGAAACGCTCACTGCCATCAAGCTCCGCTACACCGGTAAAGTCATTGACCTCACCAAGGCCTTCGACAACCAGAACATCATGTACACCGAGCCGATCGAGTTCAACAAGCAGTACATGGACACGACGGTTGGCCGCGTCATTCTGAACGATGTTCTTCCTAAGGAAATGCCGTTCATCAACGGCCTTCTGAAGAAGAAGGGCGATTCGCAGCTGGTTCAATACTGCTATCTGAAGTTCGGTCTGCAAGTGACCGTCCAGATGCTCGATGAAGTCAAGAAACTTGGCTTCCTCTACGCCACTCGCGCCGGCATCTCCATCGGCATCGACGATATGGTCGTGCCTGAAGAGAAGCCCGCGCTGGTACACGAGGCCGAGAGGCAGGTGATCGAAGTCCAACAGCAGTATCAGGAAGGCGCAATCACCCAGTCCGAACGCTATAACAAGATCATCGAAATCTGGTCGAAGGTCACCGAAGCAATCTCCGACAAGCTCTTCAAGAATCTCGAAGAGGACGATCGTACGGGCCGCATCCTCAACCCGATTTACATCATGGCCGATTCCGGCGCTCGTGGATCGAAGCAGCAGATCCGCCAGCTCTCCGGCATGCGCGGCTTGATGGCCAAGCCCTCCGGCGAAATCATCGAGCAGCCCATTACCGCGAACTTCCGCGAGGGTCTCGACGTGTTGCAGTACTTCATCTCGACCCACGGCGCGCGTAAAGGTTTGGCCGATACTGCACTGAAAACGGCCGATTCCGGCTATCTCACCCGCCGCCTTTGCGATGTGGCGCAAGACGTCATCATCACCGAAGACGATTGCGGCACCACCGACGGCATCTACGTCGAACCGATTATCGAGTCGGGCGAAATCATCGAGCCGCTGCGCGATCGCATCGTCGGCCGTGTGGCTCTTGAAGATCAACGCGACTACGAGAACAACGTGATCGTACACGTCAATCAGGAGATCACCGAAGAGCTTGCCAGCGCTATTCAGGGCGCCGGCATCGAGCGCGTCAAAATTCGCTCGGTTCTTACCTGTGAATCGAAGCGCGGCGTCTGCCGGCTTTGCTATGGCCGCAACTTGGCCACCGGCCGTATGGTCGAGCGCGGTGAAGCGGTCGGCATCATCTCCGCTCAGTCGATCGGCGAGCCCGGCACACAGCTGACCATGCGTACCTTCCACATCGGTGGAGCGGCCACGCGAGTCAGCGAGCAGTCTACGCAAGACGCCAAAAGCGACGGCTTCGTCCGCTTCAACAACGTCAACACTGTTCGCAATAACAAGGGTGAACTGATCGCGATGAATCGCAACGGTATCCTCATCATCGTTGACGATAAGAATCGCGAGCGCGAACGCTATCCGGTTGTTTACGGCGCCAAGATCAACGTCGAAGACAACGCGCCTGTGAAGGCAAACCAAGTCCTGCTCGAATGGGATCCGTACACCTTCTCCATCCTCACCGAAGTAAGCGGAACGGTTCACTTCAAAGACTTGATCGATGGCGTTACCACGCAGGAACAGGTCGATGAAATTACCGGCAACATGCAAGTCGTTGTCACCGAATCCGCCGATGAAAAGCGCTTCCCGACGATTATTGTGCGCCCCGATGGCGGCAGCCGCTCGGAAGAAAAACGCTACCTCATGCCGACGCATGCTCACCTCATGATTTCCGAGGGCGAGCCGATGCATGCCGGCGACGTAATCGCAAAGATTCCGCGCGCCACCACCAAGACTAAGGACATCACCGGCGGTCTGCCCCGCGTCGTCGAGCTTTTCGAAGCTCGTAAGCCGCGCGAAACCGCTATCATTGCCGAAATCAATGGCATCGTGAAGTACGGCGAAGTTTCCAAAGGTATGCGAAAGCTATACATCACCGGAGACGACGGCATTCAGAAGGAATACGCGATCCCGCGCGGCGTCCACATCAACGTGCAGGAAGGCGAGCGTGTCCGTTCCGGCGATCCGCTCATGGACGGGCCGCGCAACCCGCATGACATTCTTGCCGTGCTCGGCGAAAAGGAACTGCAGAAATACCTGGTCAACGAGATCCAGGAAGTCTATCGTCTGCAGGGCGTCAACATCAACGATAAGCACCTTGAAGTCATCTCACGCCAGATGATGCGTTGGGTGCGCATTGAAGACATCGGCGATACCGAATTCCTCCCTGAGGAAGTGGTCGATCGCTTTAGATTCCGCGAAGAGAATAACCGTGTCATCGAGGCCGGCGGCCACCCCGCAACCGGCAAGCCGATTCTCCTCGGTATCACCAAGGCTTCGCTGTCTACCGATTCGTTTATCTCCGCAGCCAGCTTCCAAGAGACCACGCGTGTGCTCACCGAAGCCGCTATTAACGGCAAGGTCGATTACCTCCGCGGTCTCAAGGAGAACGTCATCATGGGCCGCCTCATCCCTGCCGGTACCGGCATGGAGTTCTATCGCCGCGTAAAAATCGCAGGCGAAGACGTGGTGGAAGAAGAGGCAGCGCCGGAGCAGGAAGTCTCCTTCGCCGATGGCCTCTCCGACTACTCGGACGAAACTCCCGGTATCTACACCGGCGGTCTTTCGGACGATCTGGAAGCCGAACAGGCTCTCAGTGCTCCGGAAGAAGTCTAAAAGCGGCTGTTACGAAACACAAGGGCGGCTTTCAGGAGCCGCCCTTTTTTATTCGAAACTGGCATCGAGCGCCTCCCAAATTTGCTCCACTGAGACTCCGGCTAGATGGTCGCACGAAATTGCGCTTCCGTCTTTCCACTCCTGAACCGAACGATCGCTCGGATCGACTAGATAAATCTGCTGAAATCCCCAAGACTGATACTTCCGGCATTTTTCCCGCAGATATGAGTACGAATCGTCCTCGGAGACAATCTCTACTACTACTTCCACGGCCTTGGTCGGATACGGTTCTTTGGGGAATTTGTGCTTGGTTGCCACCACGTCCGGTCGCGGACGGGCGCTTGCTTCAATGCGTAGCTCGACGTCTCCCGCAGAGTTAAATCCTGCTTCATCGAGCAGCTTCATGATAGTTTTCTGCAGAAAACCGTGAACTAACGTTGCCGCACCCTTCGGAATCGCCTCTCCATACCAGAACTCAAACGCGCGATCCGCATCCTGGTACTGCGATTGGAATTCCTCGAACGTCAGTTTCTGGAGGGCTGTGCTCATCGCTTCAGTGTGCCACTTTGTTTTGCCCATAGTGGTGCCATCTAATGAGACAATCAGAGCATCGAGGTCTTAGTTGCCGGGCAGTAAAACAGGGCGCATTGCCCTGATCGTGAGTTTGCTGGGCGTGTGCTTGTTCGCATTACGCCATCGCCTACCCGCTCAAGAAGCTGCTTCAGTCAGTCCTGCCCTGTCCGCAGACTCGTACTCCCGGCAGGCCGCCGCCATCTTCGATTATCGCTTCGGCAAAGAAAAAATCGGCGCTCCCGGCAATGCCGAAACGCAAACAGACGCCTTCATCAGCCCCGGCGCTTTCCCCTCGGCTCAGTACTGCGGCCACTGCCACCAGGAAGCCTACTCCCAGTGGCGGCAATCCCTGCACTCCAACTCCTTCCGCACTCCTTTCTATCGCACCAGCGTCAACATTCTCAAGCAGACTAAGGGCATCGAGTTCACTCGCCACTGCGATAGCTGCCACAATCCGATCGCTGTCGTCTCCGGCTCACTCACCTCTCATGCCAACGTTAATCGAAGCTTCGATCTCGACGGTCTCACCTGCACCACCTGCCATTCCATCCAGGGCCTGCAACCCAATCTCGGCAACGGGAGCTACATCATGGGCATCCCCGCCGTCATGACGGACGAGCACGGAAATCGCATCCCCGGCCAGGTGCCTTACAAAGACATCCTGCGTCACCCGGACCGTCACTCGAAGGCCGTCATGCAGGACTTTTACCGCACTCCCGAGTTCTGCGGCTCCTGCCACAAAGCGAACCTTCCTCACTCGCTTAACGAATACAAGTGGATCCGCGCCTTTACCTCCTACGACGAGTGGCAAGGCTCCAAATTCTCCAAACGCAACCCGCTCGTCTTTTATCAGGCCGATTTCGCAAGCTGCCAGAACTGTCACATGAAACGCGAACCCGCCACTCTGCGCGATTACGGCCAGAAGAACGGAACCTTCGCCTCGCATCGCTGGCCGGCCGGCAACACCGCTGTTCCGTTCTACTACGGCTTCGATCAACAGCTCGCCAAGACCGTCGAATTTCTGAAGTCCGGCAATTACCTGAACGTCGATATCTTTGGCATCGAGAATGAAAGCTCAAAGCGCTTGGCCGCGCCCCTTGGCTCTGTTCCATTCCGCGTCGAGCCGAATGAAGACATGCAAGTATTGGTTGTCGTTCAGAACAAAAACATCGGTCACTCGTTGATCCCGGAAGTGCGCGATCTCTATGAGACGCGCATGGAGCTCTCCGTCACCGATGCAGCCGGCAAGCAGATCTATCACAGCGGCTTCTTGCAGCCCGATGGCAGCCTCGATCAGCGCGCGCACAGCTTCACCAACCGCCCGGTCGATATGCGCGGCGAATTCGTAGACAATCACAAAGTCTGGACCATCCACTCCATGGCCTACGACAACACCATCCAAGCGGGCCGGTCCGCGCTCATCCGCTATGATTTCCATGTTCCCACCGGCGCTAAAAGCCCTCTCACGGTCACCGCTCGCGTCAACTACCGCCATCTTCGCCAGAGTTATTTGAACAACGTCTTCGGGCCCGATCATCCCGCCTATCCAGTGATCGAACTTGCCTCCCGCTCGCGGGTCATCCAGCTTGGAGATAACCCGGTCAGCGCTCCTGAGCCGGGCGACAATCCGGATTGGATGCGCTGGAACAATCTCGGCATCGCTTATCTCGACCAGCTGCAATATCCCAATGCCATTCACGCCTTCAACCAGGTCGTAAAGCTGCGGCCCGATTATGCGGACGGCTTCATCAACATCGGACTGACGTATATCTCGTGGGAAAAGTACAGCTCCGCTCGCGAGAGTCTCGACAAGGCCCTTGCTCTCAGCGCCAATAACGCCCGAGCCCTTTACTACATGGCTCTCGTCGAGCGCCGCTCTGCCAATCCCGAGGCCGAACTTGCCGATCTCCAAGCAGTTGTCGCTCAGTACCCGCAAGCGCGCGATCCCCGCCGCGAGCTAGGTATCGCCTATTATCAGCGGCATCTCTACAGCGAAGCTATTGAGCAGTTCCAAGCCCTCCAGGCCATCGACCCCGACGATGTCGCCGCTCACTACAATCTCTCGATCCTCTACCGCCGCGTCGGCCAGAAACAAAAGGCCGCCGAGCAGGCCGCGCTTTTCGCAACCAAGCAGATCGATCCCGGCGCGCCCACTTACTCTCTCAATTTTCTTCGCAACCATCCTGAAATATCCATCGAAAGCGTTCCCTGGCACACCCACGAACAGAACCCGTCCGCTGGCATGAGCGAACACGAACAGCCCAAACCATGACAGATTTTCCTCGCCGCCGGTTCTTGAAGTCGCTGAGCCGGACCGCCCTCGTCTTACCCTTCGAAAGTGTCTTATCCCTCGCTGCTCCGCAACAGGTGAAGCTGCCCGGCCCCATCGAACGCACCTATGACGCCAAGCCCCGCGCCGCCGATAAAGGCCCACGCTCGCCGATCGAAGGAACGCCTCTTGGCGTCAGCTTCGTCGATGTTGTAAAAGAAGCTGGCCTCAACGTCAAAACCATCTACGGCGGCGAGCACAAGAATAAATACTTGCTCGAAACCACCGGCTGCGGCCTCGCCTTTTACGACTACGACAACGACGGCTGGGTCGACATCTTCCTCGTAAACGGCTGGCGTCTTGAAGGCTTCCCCGATGCCGATGCGCCGCACTGCCATCTCTTCAAAAACAATCGCGACGGCACCTTTACCGATGTCACCAAAGGTTCGGGCCTTGAAACTAAAACCGGCTGGGGCCAAGCTTGCTGCGTCGGCGACTTTGATAATGACGGTCAGGAAGACCTCTTCGTCACCTACTACGGTCAGAACGCCCTCTACCGCAATCACGGCGACGGTAAATTCACCGACGTCACTGCCAAAGCCGGGCTCATCCAAGACGTAAAAAGACCGCGCTGGAACACCGGCTGCACGTTCGTCGATTACGATCGCGACGGCCACCTCGATCTCTTCGTCGCCAATTACGTCGATTTCGATTTGAAAACCGCTCCGCCTCCTGAAGCCGGTCCTTGCACTTACAAAGGCCTTCTCGTGGCCTGCGGTCCTCCTGGACTGCCCGGCGGAAAGAACATCCTCTACCGCAATAACGGCAACGGCACCTTTACCGATGTCAGCGAGAAAGCCGGCATCTGGAATACGCGCGGCACCTACGGCTTGAGCGTCGCAGCCTCCGATCTCGATAACGACGGCTGGCCCGACATCTACGTCGCCAACGACTCCAGCACGGCCACGCTCTACCAAAATCAAAAAGACGGCACCTTCAAAGACGTCGCCATCGAATCGGGCGCGGCGCTCTCGCCCGAAGGCAAACCGCAAGCCGGCATGGGCGTAACCATCGGCGACTACAATCGCGACGGCACGTTCGACATTGCAAAAACCAACTTCGCCGGCGATACCGACTCTCTTTACACCAATCTCGGCGACGGGTCTTTTGAGGACCGCACCTATCCCAGCGGCCTCGGCGTCAACACACGCTTACTCGGCTGGGGCGTCGGCTTCTTCGATATGGATAACGACGGCTGGCTCGACATCCTCATGTCGAACGGCCACGTCTATCCCGAAGTCGATCGCTCCAATACCGATCTCAAGTACGCCGAACACAAGTACCTCTACCGCAACCTGCAAAACGGACATTTCGAGGAGGTCACGAGTCAAGGCGGTCCCGGTATTCTTGAGACTGCTCCTGCGCGCGGCTGCGCCTTCGGCGATTGGGATAACGATGGCGATATCGATATCGCCGTCAACTGCGTCAACGCCATCCCTCAAATGCTTCGCTGCGATTCCACCTGGAAACGTAACTGGATCAAGATCAAGCTCGTCGGTGTCAAATCGAATCGCTCCGGTATTGGCACCCGCATCTCTGTGGCCGCCAAAACAAAACCCGATTCGCCCAAACTCCTCACGCAGATCGACGAGTTGCGCAGTGGCGGCAGCTACTTTTCGCAAAATGACATGCGCATCCACTTCGGCCTCGACCAGGCAACTGAAGTCGAGTCCGTCGAATTGCGTTGGCTGAGCGGCCAAGTCGACAAGCTCGCCAACCTTGAAGTCAACCGCCTCTACGTGATCGAGGAAGGTGGCCAAATTCTGAAATCCGAAGTCCTCACGCCGGCTCGCAAAATTTCCTGATGCGTGTCTCGCTGCTCCTGCTTGCAACCGCTCTCGCCTGCCAGGCCGCCGAAACCTCTTGCCCCTGGCTCAACAACGCTACTGCCGAAGGCATCCTCAACGGTGCTGTGACTCAGACCTTTACTCCATCGTCCAAAATCAATGACGGCGACGGCCTCTGCCGCTTCGTCACGCAGCGCGGTTCATTGGCCGACACCCTGACGATCGAAGTCACCACGATGCCCGATCCGCCCAAAGACTATGCTGCTTATCTTGTACGCTGTGGAGCTAATCCCGTTCATCTGCGAGGTATCGGCAACGATGCGATCGTCTGCCCTGCCAAAGTTACGCAAGCCGAAATCATCAGCCGAATTCGCAACCGCGCTCTAGTCGTGCAAACTACTGCTGGTTCGCCGAAACCGGATCGTAACGAGCTCGAACGCGCAACCCACACCGCCGCCGAACTCGCTTCCGGCAATCTCTTTTAGCTCTCCCCCGCGAGCGTCGAACACTTTGCAACGCAACCGCCTTTCGCGCTCATCCTAGAAACAAGGCATGCCCGTTACCGCCAAGCAAGCTGCTCCTCCGCAGCAGACTAAGCACAACCTTCTGCAAACCCTCAAGGAGGCCATCGCCGGTACAAAAACGGATTACACCTCCCGCAATCTCAACCAAGCCATTCTCTTACTCGCGATACCCATGATGCTCGAGATGGCTCTCGAATCGGTCTTCGCGGTGGCTGACCTGTTCTGGGTCGGGCGGCTCGGCTCCAATGCCCTTGCTGCTGTCGGTTTTACCGAGTCATTGCTTACGCTCATCTTCGCGGTTGGCGCCGGGCTCAGCACCTCGATCACCGCTCTCGTCGCCCGGCGCATAGGCGAGAACGATCAGAAGCGTGCTGCTGTCGACGCCGCGCAAGCTATAGCTGTCGGCCTCTTGATCTCAGTTGTTCTAGCGGCCCCGCTCTACATCTTCGCGCCCGAACTTCTCGCGTTGGTCGGCGCAACCGCCCCGGTCGTTCACATCGGAACTACTTACGCTCGCATTGCGTTGAGTACGTCCGGCGTCATCATTCTTATTTCTCTCAATAACGCAATCTTCCGCGGCGCCGGCGATGCAGCTTTTGCCATGCGCGTCCTCTGGATCGCTAACCTCATCAACCTCGTCTTGGATCCGCTGCTCATCTTCGGCGTCGGCCCGTTTCCCAAACTCGGGGTTGCGGGTCCCGCCGTCGCTACTCTGATTGGGCGCAGCAGCGGGGTTCTCTACCAGTTCTATCGCTTGATCAAAGGAACCGATCGCTTTCGCATTGGCTTCGAGCACATCTGCCTGAATCTGCGCGAAATGAGCCAGTTCGTTCGCATCTCCGCTTCGGGCATACTGCAATTCCTGCTTGAACAAGGCAGCTGGCTGGGCATCGTGCGAGTCGTCAGTCTCTTCGGGCCGAGCGCGATTGCCGGCTATACCATCGCCTTTCGCATCGTCGGCTTCGTGCTGCTTCCCTCGATGGGTTTGAGCAACGCTGCGGCCACCCTTGTCGGACAACATTTAGGAGCGAATCTACCCGATCGGGCGCGCTCCTCGGTCTGGCGCACCGGCCTTTGGAATCTTGCGTTTCTCGGTTCACTCAGCCTGGCCCTGATTGCTTTTGCCCCGTTCTTCGTCGGCCTTTTCACGCACGACCCGTCGGTGAAAAAGACAGCCGTGGAAGGCGTCCGGTTCTTCAGTTACGGTAACGTGCTGTTCAGCTTCGGCATGGTATTTCTACAGGCCTTCAACGGCGCTGGAGATACCCTCACTCCGACCTTTATTAATCTCTTCGGCTTCTGGATGCTCGAGATACCCTTAGCCTGGTTTCTCGGTCGTCACACCGCATTGAAAATGGAAGGTATCTTCGTCGCCATCTTCATTGCCCAAACAGTAGCCGTGTCCATTAGCGGCTTCCTATTTGTAAGAGGCAGATGGACCAAAGCGAAAGCAATCGCTAGTTAGCTGGCTACCCTACACCCTACGCGCAAATCGGTAGTCCGGTATTGAACTGCTCGGCCAACGAGACACCCTTTACTTCCGCCGCCCGCCGCATTCGCCTTCTCCACAAATACCCCAGCGCCAACGCCGTTCCGAATGAGGCCGCAGCCCGTCCTATCCATAAACCGCGCAGCGTCAATCCAGCCTGGAACGCCAATACGTAAGCGAGCGGCACGCCGATTGCCCAATTGCAGATTACGCTCACGATCATTGGTGTCCGCGTGTCGCCCAGCCCGGTAAGGCTTGCCGCAAGAAGCACGAAAATTGTATCGGTCAGCAGAAGCATCGCGCAGATCCAGAAGATGGGAACCGCCGCTGCAATCACCGCAGCGCTGTTGGTGTAATACGACGCCCAGCGGTGTGAAAACACCGCAAACGCCGTCGCAGCACAAGCCATGAACCCAAGACCGAGCACCAAACTCGCCTTCGCCGCTAATCGCACTTGCAGCAAGTTATTTCGACCCGCGCTCTGGCCCACCCGCACTACCGTCGCGTATGAAAGACCTGCCGATACCTGGTATACCAGCGCGTTCAGGTCCAGCGTCACTTGATTGGCCGCCAACAGGATCGGACCCAACCTCGCGCACAGGATGGAAGTAACTGTCGTGACCGCGAGCTCTGTTAAACTCTCAAAGCCGCTGGGCCAGCCTATCCGGAATAACGTTCGCAGCCGGCAGAGTTCGGGCCGCAACATCGAGAACGTAATCCTCTCCCCTAACCGCCGCAGTGCCAGCACTGTTCCGATCGCGAGTAACGTCATCATAAAGAGCCGCACAATCACCGTGCTCCAGGCCGACCCTCGCATTCCCATCGGGTGAAAGCCCCAATGTCCGAAGAGAAAGACCCAATCTCCCAACCAGTTCACAAACGACGCGGTGAGGAGCGATATGGTCACCCACAGTACGTTATCCACGGACTGCAAAAACCGCCTCAGCGCCATGTATGCCAGCAGCGGCGTTGTCGACCAAACTAATACGCGCAAATAATTGGCCGTTTCCGCGTAAATGGCCGGAGGTGTTCCCAGGTACGGCAACAGAGCCAGCACCCCAAGCGTCACCCCGATCACTACGGGCGTTCCCAGCACCACGAACCATACCGATTGCGCAAGCAGATAGGCGCACTCTTTCTTCTGGTTATCGCCATACGCCTGCGCAATCAGCGTTTCCAAGCCATTCATCAGGAAGATGATGCAAAACGCTATGGCGTAGAAGATGCTATTACCAAGCGACGAAGCGGAAATCGCGAGCGGTGAGTTCGGCAGATGCCCGATCATCAAAGCGTCGACTATATAGGTCGACATCCACCCGACCTCACCTAATGCCAGCGGGGCGCCGAGCCTGGCCGTTAAGCCGAGCTCACCCCGAAGGCTTCGCGCCTCTTTCGCCCGTTTCAAACTATGCTTTTCCGCTGTCATCGCGAGCTTTGCTCCAAGCAGGTCGTACGCACCCGCATTTGATTCTTACAACCACTGGAGCGGACTAAATGAATGACTACCTTTACTGCGGGATCGCTCCGTTAGGCCTATTCCCGTTCAGTGTAGACCTTAGCTTGCCAATGTGAACGCAAATCCCAGTCCTGCTCCGAGCACCAGAAATAACACCAGGAGAGCAACCGATACAGTTCTGGAAATCTCCCGCCATAGATAGGTAGCCGGAACCATGCTGTAAGTGCCTAGCGTCATCAGAAACATCATGCAGTAACCCGCATTTATACCCGTCCGGTGCAACTCGCCCGCAAACAACACATCCAGCGCGATCGGCACCGGCATGAGCACGCCAAGCAGGGATGCGGCTAGCATGCGAAGCGGAGTGGCGGCTCCTAAAAACTCATGCCACGGCACAAGCACCAACAAAGCCGAAGCGAGAATGCTTGCTCCCACCATGAGCGCAATTGTGGGCTTGAACAACATGAAGAGATTTCGTCCGAACTCGACCGAGACCTCCCGGACCGACGCCAAAATCGGCTTCTGACAAGGCGGCGTAGAGAGGTCCAGCCCGCAGACATCTCCTGAACCTAACTTGAGCAGCGGCCGCAAATTGCCTCGCTTTTCTAAGGACCGAATCAGCCTTGGCACAAACAGCAAGATCACCGCCAGTAGTACCGCATACTTAACCGCGCCGAAATACCAGGGGAGGATGGAGAAGGTAATCGCAATCACAACGGGATTGAAATTAGGCGAGCTAAATAAATACCCAAGCGCAACTTCGACCCGGCCCTGACCCCGGGTCAGCCCGCAAGCCATTGGCACGGCGCAGTTCGCACAGACTCCCATCGGCATTCCGACCAGCGCTCCCTTGAGCGTGTTCAACGTGAGGTTTTGCCCGATCCGCAGCGGATAGTACTTCAAAACTGTGTGGAGCAGGGCGCCAAAAGTGATGCCGAACGTCATCCCGATCGCCATCGAGCTGAGCCAATTGAAAGATCCGAGAGCGATCCGCACGAGGATAGAATTTCTTGAACTCGTTCGCAGCGTCTCATGCGAGTAGGCCATGCTCGCTAGCGGATCGCCGGAGTGATGCGCCTTCGAAAATAGTGCCGGGTAGCGGGAACCGAACCAGAACAGGCCGACAATGGTCAAACCCAACATCATCAGAACAATCCAGCGCGAGTTGCACTGGATCCATAGCCGAACCTTCCCAAGCGGCGCTTCAGGGAAGGGAACAGCGTTGGCGGACATGGCTCACCATAACACCCTTGTCCTGCCAGCTCTCCCTCGATTCGTTAGAGTAGTCCTCATATGAACTGTCCGAATTGCGGATTAGCCAACGAGCCGCAGGCGCGCTTCTGTGCCAATTGCGGAACTCCCTTGACTGCCACGGGCCAGCTCAATCCCCAGCCGCTCCCTCCCGTAAGTGCAACAGGAAACTCGAGCCCCATCCGAAAAGTAGCTCTCGGTTGCCTGATCGCTTTGGCTATCTTCTTCTTCTTCGGCCTGTCCTGTACGCGGGCTTGTTTTCGACCTCGCCGCTACTCCCGGCGTCACTATGTCAGAGTGATAGCGACTCCTGTTTCCTTCGATAGCCGCGGGCGAATATTGGCGTGAGCTTTAGCGTCCAGCGGTGAAGTTAGTTCACCGAGTCGAAGCCCCAACGCAATCAAGCCACTCGTTCTCTCCTGCATTCGTCCGTTAACGCCCTCACACCTGCATGTCCGTCCCTCGCCCAATTGAGCAGTTGACGCGCGGTAAGAGGCTTTGAAAACAAAAACCCCTGCACTTCCCCGCATCCTAGAGCGGCCACGCATGCCAGCTGCTCATCAGTTTCCACGCCCTCCACGATCACGGACAGATTCAAGCCCTGCGCCATCGACACGATGCTGACCAGAAGCGGTGGACGCTCCTCACGCTGCGTAATTTCGCGCACAAACATCCGGTCTATCTTCAATCGATGAACCGGCAGCTGTTGCAAATAGGCGAGCGAAGAGTGTCCGGTGCCAAAATCATCGAGCGCCAGAGTGACCCCAAGGCTGCAAAGCATCTTGATCTGCCTCAATCCATGCTCGAAATCGGCCATAACGGCACTCTCGGTAATCTCCAGTTCTAATTGCCGCGGCGAAATGCCGGATCGCCGTAATTGCTGCGCGATATACGAACTGAAATTCTTCCGCGAGAATTGCAGGCCCGATACATTCACAGCCATTCGAAGCGCCGGCAATTCGTTCTGCCACTCCTGCAGTTGCCTGATCGCTTCCGAAATCACCCAGTCTCCGACTTCCTCGATAATCCCGATCTCTTCTAATACCGGCACAAAAATTGCCGGAGAAATGAAGCCGAGCGACGGGTGATTCCAACGCAGTAGCGCCTCTACACCTACCAGGCGGCCTGCCCGCAAGTCGATCTGCGGCTGGTAGTAGAGCTCAAACTCGCGCTTCTGGAGTGCAAACCGCAGGTGCTGCTCTAGCGCCAGTCGCTCGGGAGGAATTCGCAGCATGGAATGATCGAACTCGGCTACTTGGCCGCGGCATCGCGACTTGGCAAAACGAAGCGCGGTAAACGCCCTGCTGTACAGCTCGATCGCGTCAATATCGCCACCGTCGCATATCGCCGTGCCGATATTTGCCTTCACGATCAGTTCGTTATCGCCGATTCGGTAAGGCTCTTCAAAACAACCCAGCACGGTGCTAGCATAAGCGGCTACTTGCCGCCGCGAAATCAACTCCGGCATGAGCAGCACAAACTCGTCCCCGCCTGAGCGGGCCAGGGAAACCGCCGGGTCGATAGCCTCTCTCACTCTCCGCGCCACTTGCCGCAGCAGTTCGTTCCCGACCTCGTAACCCAGTACGTCATTGATCACCCGAAACCGGTCCAGCCCGAAGATAGCCAGTCCCGTCCAAACGAAACGGCCTGCCGATTCAGACAGCACCCGCGCGGTCTGTTCTTCAAGCCAGGTGCGGTTCCAAAGCTGGGTAAGCGGGTCATGATGGGCCCGGTAGGTGAGTTCTTCGAGCAGGTGTTTCTGCTCAATAGCCAGCGTTGCAATTGAGCAAATCTCATTCAGTTTCCGCTCTAGTGCAACTTCTTTCCGTTGCGAATCTAGCCCGAACACGACCAAAGCTCCGAGTAGTTCAGCTGTCGCGGTGAGTAGCGGCTTTATGCGTACACCGTGACGCTCTTCGAACTCGGACAGTTGGCGGACGCTCGCTTCACGGGAGAGAAGGGCCACTACCTGATGGTCTGCCTCCGATAGGCCGTGCTCCGCCGCCATCGTCAGCTGCTCGTTCTCCAGAAGCAACAGCGCCGTTCCGACGTTCGATTCCAAACCCGAAGCAGCAAAGGTGGCCACTCCGAGCAAGGTCCCGGATCTTAGACTGCCGGGGTCTGAATCCGGTGCGCTCATCGCAAACCCGATCCGCCGCCTTCGAAGCGGTCCAGATTCGGCACTAACTCGCTCAAGCTGCTGCTGATCTTCATCGTCACTGAGCGGACCGGAATGCTGAACACCGCCACTCTGGTTCCCACAAACGCCCGATGATCGAAAGGAGCTTTGCTCTTGGCCGCCACGTGACTTGTCAAGACGCTCAAATCCGCGTCGCTTTGCCAGGTGGCCAGCAGCCCATTCGCCCCCCAACGGAAAATCGTCGCCTCCGGCAAAATCGCGGCAATGTCCTTTCGACTCAGGTCTTCCAACAGTCCATCAGCGATCTGATTGCCATGCCGGCTGCGAAGCGCCGTCAGCGCGTCTGCCACAAAGAGCGTCGCGTAGACCTTCTTGCAGGTTCCCTCCGCTTCGTTCCGTATCGATTCGGTCAGCCGTGCAATCGCTTGCTCGCGTACCTGCAGGGAAGATCCGAACTGCGAGGCGCTGCTATGCACCTGCCGCATCTGTTCTCCCAAGTTCTTCAGTGCTCCCTGCGCGTGCTGGCTTTCTTGCTCGCTCTGCTGCCGCACGAACTGCAGCACTTCGGAAAGCTGCGCCTTCAGTGTTCGAATGTCCTCCGATTTCGCTGCTGTACTCAACGAAGTTTCCAAACGCTTAAACCGCGAATCGGAACGCTCGGACCCGGCAGTTAAATGCGAAAACGCCTCATTGAGTAGGGCCAGTACTTTTCGAAAATCTTCCGCTCGTTCCTGCTCGCGGCGTTTTTGGCGATCGCGATACTCCTCGAGTAAACGCTCCAGCTCATGAATGCACCCTTGGATCTCGTTCGCACTGGTGTCATGACAGAAACCTGCGCCTAACCCGCTGGTCTGTTCGGCAAGGTCTCCACTCTCCTCATCGGCGGCCATGAAGCGGCTGATGCTGGCCAAAATGTTCTGCGAGAGCGTAAAGTGGCCGCCGGGAGGCGCTTCCGGCCGGGCGGCTGGTGGCGGCTGCTGCTTCTGTCCACCGTAAAGGTATCTTTCCAGGCTGAGGAGGCTCACGTTAAACGAATCCGATCTGCTCTGTGCATCGAAATAAGCAAGTCAATGTATAGTGCATCCGCATTCGGATTTGCAGCAGGAAAAAGTGCGGAAATTTCGAAGAGATTGGCTCCTACTATTGCTCGCTCAGCCGGGCGGCTCCTTGCCGGAGTGATCTCCGCTTTGCCTCCGACTCGGCGCCGCGCAGCGCCGCCGCTTTTTCGAATGCCGCGGTGGCGTCGGCATTGTCGCCCTTCCGCCTGAACAACAGTCCCAAGGTGTTAAACGCTCCTGCATCGCTCGGATCGAGCTTGGTCGACTGGCGTAAGGCCTCGATCGCGCCATCCACATTGCCCTGTTGCTTCAGCATTGTGCCCAGCTCAAACCAGGCATCCGTATACCCGCTCCTCAACTTCACCGCTGCGCGAAACTCTTCGATCGCCTGTTGGGGATCGCCTGAATCCACACACACCAGGCCTAGCATGAAATGTGCCTCTGCCAGGTTGGGAGCAAGCTTTGCCGCCTCGGTCAGTTCCCGGCGTGCAAGAGGCAGATTATCGGTCTGTTTATAAGCCACCCCCAGGTTATAGTGCGCATCGGCCGCCTCCGGATGCGCACTCACCACCTTCGAAAGCTCCGCAATCGCTTCCTTATATTCACCCGCACCAATCAGCGCGTACCCAATGTTCACCTGCACCCGGTAATTGCCCGGATCGCTTGCCAGAACCTTCTGGAACTCCGCCATCCCGCCCGCGAAATCACCTGAGTTCACCAGCACCGTCGCATAGCTGTTCCGCACCGCCATATCCGACGGTGCGAGCGCGAGCGCCTTCCGGTAAGCCGCCTTTGCCTGAGGCCAGAGCTTGTCGCGCTGGCAGACCGCCCCGAGCGCCCCCCATACCTGCGCGTTTGCTGGCGAAAGAACCGACGCCCGGTTGAGCTCCGCCACGGCCTGACGGTCACGCCCCAAATCGCTGTAAGCCGTCCCCAACCGGTATCGATACGCACCGTTATTGGGCTCGAGCACAGCTGCCTTCTGTAAATCTCGCAGCCCTTCTTCCTTGTTCCCGCTGAGCCAGGCTGCCACCCCCAGGTGAAACCAAGCTTGGCTCATCTTAGGATCGAGCCGGCACGCCTTCTCAAAATGCGAAATGGCGCTCGACGGCTGCCCCGACGCGGCCAGCAGAAAGCCAATCTGATCCTGGTACACCGCCGACCCCGGCACAAGCTCAGCGAGCTGCTCGTAAGCCGCCAGCGCGCCCTTCACATCTTTGGCAGCCCAGGCCTGCGCGGCCGCAGCCTCAAGTTGATGCACGCTCTGGCTTCCCTGCGGCATCGCCGACGCACTCAGAAGCAGCGCGATCGATACGCCAGTGGTAAGCCGAAACACGCCTCATTATAAGTCGCGGTCGTCACCGTCCAATACGCAGCCCGCTCAGTAGTGGCCCGGCCGCGTGTAGGGTAAGCTGAGCAGAAACACTGCGCCGTGAAAAGCTATCGCAAAGAACTATGGTTTGAGGTTCCGGCCCGTCGTGCGTTCATCAACATCACCGGCCAGGTGAACACCTGCTTGACCGAAAGCGGGGTCATAGAAGGCTTGGCCCTGGTCAACGCCATGCACATCACCGCCTCCGTTTTCATCAACGACGACGAATCCGGCCTGCATGCCGATTACGAAAAGTGGCTGGAGGAACTTGCGCCTCACGAGCCTGTCTCCCGTTACCGCCACAACCGCACCGGCGAAGACAATGCGGACGCCCACCTGAAACGTCAAGTCATGGGACGCGAAGTGGTCGTCGCAGTCACCGCCGGCAAGCTCGATTTCGGACCCTGGGAGCAGATTTTCTACGGCGAATTTGACGGCCGCCGCCCCAAGCGCGTCCTCGTTAAGATCATCGGGGAGTAACTTACGTCTCTCAACTCCGATTCGTCAATAAATCACAGCGGGGCTGTCTGGATTTGGCGCGCGATTTGCGCCCTCTGCTTAATCGGGATGGTCTTACTTTTGGGCACTGAGGTTCTCTTCGCCTGGCATTTTCGGAGGTTCACTCTTTCTATGATGATCATGGCCGCTAGCTGCCTGATCTCGGCTATAGGGCTTAAGAAGCTGTGGGCAGGGAAGCAGAAATTCCTTGCATCCGGGATGTTCGACACCCGGCGCCGCGTTTGGATGTTTTGGTCTGTTCAGCTGTGCACCATTGTCGGCTTGATCTGGTTTCTCCCCCGGCTCAATCACCCCCGCTAATTGGCTCGCGATGTCCGCTTGTTACAC
The DNA here is from genome assembly GCA_965219105.1 of Bryobacteraceae bacterium. GTDB lineage: Bacteria > Acidobacteriota > Terriglobia > Bryobacterales > Bryobacteraceae > Bog-105. Next base: position 546,527 of record OZ244728.1, read on the forward strand.
TCGTCGGGGAGCAAAGCGCAAGGTAGTGTCAAGCGTTTTGTGTAAACGCGTTTCGTTATTTTGACTCAGTTAAAGTTTGACTTTCAGTTTTCCGTTCGCTGTCACGCGTTTCGATGGATTTTTGAAGCCAGCGGGGGATGCACAAGGGGGCCGTGCCCTCTTGTGGGGGGAGCCGCGTAATTTGCGGCGTGGGGGGAACCCGCCCGCCCCGGCCTTTCCCCTTGGGGAAACGGGAAAGGGGAAGTGAAATGCTTTTTGCTCCTTGCTGCCGCAGGCTCGTCTGAACCCGTTCATGCTCGTGCCTGCTCCATTCGTTCCGGCCAGCGGATCGCAAACTGCCGCAGCGCCTCGCGCCAACCTTGCACCGTCTGCCATTTCCTGGATACCTTCTGCAGCGCCAGGTAGAGCAGTTTGATCGCGGCGTCCTGGGTGGGAAAGGAGCCGCGATTTTTGGTCACTTTGCGCAGCGTCATATGCAACGATTCCACCGCATTGGTCGTATAGATGATCTTGCGGATCTCTTCGGGAAAGTCGAAGAACGGAATGACCCGCTGCCAGCTGCGCTCCCACACATCGGCTACCACTTGATGCTTCGGGTATTTGCGCCGGAACTCGCCCAGCGCCCTTTCGGCCTGCTCGGCGCTGACGGCCCGGTAAATCGATTTCAAATCCGCCGCCATACTCTTACGCTCTTTCCAGTTCACAAACTGGAGACTGGCGCGGATCAAATGCACAATGCAGGTCTGCACCAGCGTGCTCGGGAACACCGCTTCGATGGCCTCCGGGAAGCCTTTGAGCCCATCGGTGCAGATCACGAAGGCATCCTTCATGCCACGGTTTTTCAGGTTCTGCAGCACCGCCATCCAGTACTTGGCGCCTTCGTTCCCACTGGCCCACAAGCCCAGCACCGACTTCTGGCCCTCCAGATTAATGCCGATCGCGGTGTACACCGCGCGGTTCTCCACCTTGCCGTCCTGCCGCATCTTTACCATCAGCGCATCCAGATAGACGATCGGGTACAACGCTTCCAGCGGCCGCTCCTGCCACGCTTTCACTTCCTCCATGACGCTGCCGGTGACCTCCGAGATCAACGCGGCGCTCACCTCGACGCCGTATAAATCCTGCAGGTGGCCCTGAATGTCACGCGTCGTCATGCCGAGCGCGTACATCGACAGGATCTTCTCATCGAAACCGGCAAAGCGCGTCTGGTGCTTCTCGATTAACTGCGGCTCGAAGCTGCCGTTGCGATCGCGCGGCACCGCAATCTCCATCTCGCCGGCTTCGCCTTTCAACGTCTTCGTGCTCTTGCCGTTCCGCGAGTTGCCGCTGTGGTAACCGGCTACGTCATGCTTCTCGTAGCCCAGGTGATGGTTCAGTTCTCCGGTCAGCATCCGCTCCACCAGCGCCTTGGTCAGTTCCTTCACCAGACCGTTCGGTCCGATCAGGCTTCCTTCGCTGCTTGCAATGAGCTCGTCGATCAGTTCTTTCTTGATTGCCATCCGGTTCTCCTATCTTCCTCTTCTCGAGAACCGCGTTTACACAATCCTTTTTACACCCTCAAGCGCAATTTAATTTATGTCCTGCCCCAATTGCGGAGCCACCGCCGACAGCACAGCCGCTTTCTGCCCAAATTGCGGAACGAACCTCACTCCCGGCTCGGCCTCATCCCAGACCAGAACGGACTGGCGCAATCCCTTTCCCTCCGCCTCCCCCGGCGCTGCTTACTCCATCGCCGCTCCCGAAGATCGCGGACGCCGCATTGTCGGCTATCTCATCGATCTCGTTCCCATGCTCTTGCTGTCGCTGCTTCACTTCATTCCGATCATCGGGTGGATGCTCTATGGCCTCATCCACGCCTGCTATTGGCTCCTGCGCGACATTAACGGCGCCAGCCTAGGCAAGCTTGTCCTTAACAGCTACGTCGCCAATATCGACGGTTCACCCGCTACGACCTCCCAACGCGTCATACGCAACGTCCTTCTCGCTATTCCCGGCGTCTTCGGCATGATTCCGCTGATCGGGATTGCCTTTGAGATTATCCTTGCCCTGATCATTTTCGGCGGCGAAGGCCTGATCTTGATCCTGACCGGCCGCCGCCTCGGCGACCGCCTCGCCAACACCACCGTCTTTCGTCGGTAATCTTACCCGTCTCTCCCCGCCCGCCAAACACAGTATTGTGTGGAGTAATGAACCTGCTGGACGCCAAAGATGCTTGGCTTGGAAGGCTTTTCCTCGAGCGCGGTATCGCACTCATCTGCCTGGTGGCATTCCTGGTCGCCCTGAACCAATGGAAAGGCCTGCTCGGCGACAACGGCCTCCTACCCGTACGGCTCTTCATCAAGCAGGTGCCCTTTCGCGAGTCCCCCAGCCTGCTCTATCTCTGGCCCGGCGACCTGGCCGCCACCATCTTCGCCTCCATCGGCATTGCCCTGTCTATACTGGCCCTAACCGGTTTTTCGGAACGAAGCCATTGGTCTCACGTGGGCGTCTGGTTCGCGATCTACATCCTCTATCTGTCCTTCGTCAACGTCGGCCAGACCTTTTACGCCTTTGGCTGGGAATCGATTCTCCTCGAAGCCTGCTTCCTCATGATCTTCATCGGCAGCTCGCGTACCGTACCCCAAGCCATACCGATGTGGCTCTTCCGCTGGCTCCTCTTCCGCATCTTGTTTGGAGCCGGATTGATCAAGCTGCGCGGCGATCCGTGCTGGCGCAACCTCACTTGCCTCGACTACTTCTACGAAACTCAGCCCATGCCGAATCCGCTGAGCTGGTACTTGCATTGGTCTCCGCGCTGGTTTCTTCGCGCCGGCGTTGCCTTCAATCACTTCGCCGAATTGATCGTCCCTTTTGCGTTCTTCCTGCCCCAGCCCTATGCAGGCATAGCCGGTCTGATCAGCATTGTCTTTCAGCTGACCATCATCCTCGGCGGCAATCTCTCCTGGCTCAATTGGCTCACGCTCATTCTTGCCTTCTCGCTGCTCGACTCGCGCTTCTTCGCCGGCATACGCTCCTGGATCCCGGCATCTCTGTCCGCGGCGCCCGCCCCGAGCCAGTGGGCTAACTTCATCCTTCTGGCCTTTGTCGCGCTGATGAGCATCCCGGTCGTTACCAACATGCTCTCCGCCCGCCAGGTCATGAACACGAACTTTAATTCATTCCACCTGGTTGGCTCCTATGGAGCGTTCGGATCCATTACCAAGACCCGCTACGAAGTCGTGGTGGAAGGTACTGCCGATCGCCAACTCAGTCCCCAAACCGAGTGGCGCGAGTATGAATTCAAGGCCAAACCAGGGGATCTCGGCGTGATCCCTCCCCAAGTCGCGCCCTACCATCTGCGCATCGATTGGCTGATGTGGTTTGCCGCTATGTCCAGCTATCAAGACTATCCATGGTTCGTGAACTTCGTCGCCAAACTGCTCAGCAACAATCACGCCGTCCTAGGACTGCTGCGCTCGAACCCGTTCCCGAATGCGCCGCCGCACTTTGTCCGGGCACAGCTTTACGAGTATCACTTCACCACCCCCGCCGAACGCCACCGAACGGGGAACTGGTGGAAGCGATCCCTTGTCGGCTTATATTTCCCGCCGGTCGCCTTAGACAACCCTCGCTTTCAACAGGTTCTCCGTCTCGAAGGCTGGACTGCAGGTTCATGAGCATCTCCCCCTCTCCCGGCAATCCATTCCGTGACTCGGCTCTGGTCCTCGGGCGCTACGTGAAGGCGCAAATACTGATCGCCCTCATCCTAACCGTTCTCTACGCTATCGGCTTTGCCATTGCCCGTGTTCCCCTATGGCCGATAATCGCCGTGCTCGGGGGACTAGCATTCTTCATTCCTCGTGTCGGATCTCTCATCCCTCTCGCCTTAGCGGCCGCCACGATCGGCTGGGTCGATTGGAACCTCGAACATTTCCTGATCGCCTTCGCAGCCTGGATTCTCATTCAGGCACTCGAAGGTTTCTTCATCACTCCCAAACTCCTCAGCAAGCCGCTCGGCCTCCGTCCGCTCCCTGTTTTCCTCGCGTTACTGGCTGGCAGCTTTCTATTCGGTCCCCTTGGCCTCTTCTTAGCCGTTCCCGTCCTGGCCGTCGCCGCCGTTTTCTACCGGTACTTTCGCCATCGCCGGTCCTGAGTAACCAAACCTGACCCAACCAGGTCCAATAGTATTAAGGTAACCATTGAACCTATGAATCGAATTGTGATCGCCACACTTTCCGCTGGCCTTGCCTTTTCCCCTTCGCTAGTTGTCGCGCAGCAATCCACCACCCAGCGAGCGGACCAAAAAGACAAGGACGTCCCCGACCAGAAACCTAAGACCAATAACCCGGATGTGGCTAAGCAGCGCGTCCCGACGGGCCATCCTGGTCAGCAAGACGCGGATGTTCCCCAAGAAAAACCCGGAACCAATAGCCCCGACGTCGCCAAACAACGGAGCACCTCGTCCACTACGAAGTCCAAACACAAGAAATCGACTGCAAGCGGGACTTAGCCTACCACCGCATCCGAAAGTCTCGACGGTCTAGCCCTCCACCGGATTCAACGGTCTTGAGTATGGGTTTCTGTCTCCTGGACTTCACCCGGCTGAATAGGCGAGCAATAATACCGGCAAATCTTTGCACGTAGACTTTATATCACAAAGAACTCCGCGTTTACGATCACGTAACCGTGATCCCTCTCCATCCGTCCCTCCTATCACTCGCATGCTTCAAGAGAAAACGTGTATCTACTTGCAAGCAGGAGGATTGTCCTCTGTACCCTGATCCTGGCGAGTTCGTTTGGCAATTGTGGCATCTCTGCGCCTCGTCTATCGGACCCTCCCAAACAAGGCAGTTCGGAACCCGTCTATGAACCCGGCGGTGACGTTACCCCGCCCAAGCTGACCCATTACGTCGAACCCGAGTTCTCCGCCTCCTCCAAAGAAGCCTACGTGGAAGGCACCGTGAAGCTGAGTACAGTCGTCACCAGGGACGGCAGACCATCGGCTTGCAAAGTCATGCGCGGTCTCAGCGCTGAAGAGGATCGAACGGCCATCGAAGCTCTCGAAAAATGGCAGTTCGACCCCGGCATTAAGGGAGGTAAGCCAGTCTCGGTCCACATCACCGTCGAAATCGACTTTCACCTCCTGTAAGCCGCTCATCCGCGGATCTGCGCCGCAATGCCGCCGCTCCAAGAAAAGCCGCGAAAGCTACACACAGCAGGAAGATCCCCGACGGTTCTGGCACTGGCGCAATCTGAGCCAGTGATCCTGCCACCGGAACACCCGCTTGGCCGCCAACAGGTGGGCTGCCTGCGTGCTGCACAAAGCCGCCGCCAGAAGGCGAGCCCCAAAAGGGTCCTGAAGAAGGTCCCCCTAATGATTCGCTCCCCAGGAACGGTGAAGCTAGTTCCGCCGGCAGCGCCGGGCCGGGGCGGGCATTGCCTAAGCCTTGAGGCGCAGCAATCCAACCCGCAGGCGGTGCACTTGCCGCTTCTGCCGCTGGGAAACCAGTTCCACCCGCCGCGCTATCTTCCGGCGACGGCACGAATGTCAATCCCGCGAGTGTCCTTTCAGTCAGCGGCGGAGGCGAAAGCCGGGCTTCGGCCTGATTTGACTGTTGCGTCGGTCGGCTAGGCAGATCGGACAGCCTATTGCCGCACCTTGTCTTCGAGTAATGAACGCCGTCGGTCAGCAACACCTCTCCCGCAGCTATCCTTAGCTTCTTCTTTGTCCAGTAAAAACGCCCATTCTGCCGGTACGACACAAACGAATACCGGTCTTCGGTCAACCGCACCAGCCGTGCCTTGTTGGCATCGAATCCTGCGTAATGCTCACGCAGCGCTGGATCCCGCTCCATGGCCGCTCGCAACTCCTCCGGGTTGTACACGCCTCCCGGAATCACCGAATACGGATAATTCGGACGCAGAGCGCGAGCGAGCGGCGAAACACGCGCTCCCGTGACCACCTTATACGGTCTGTGGATGCCGGCCTGCGTCACCCGCCGGAACTTCGGAGCCGTCACCGCTCCAATCCCGAGCGCCAAGAGCGCCAGAAGCGCAAGCATCAAACGAGCTGTTCTGTCCACCATGGTTTCCAATCCGGCCGGCGCGCCTACCGCCACGCTTCCCGACTCAATTGGCTCATCGGCAGACTGCTAAAAAGTCTTAGAAAAACTCTTGGTTTAGGTCAATAATCATGCCGCGTCACCACCGCCACAGCGATCGCCAAAAACACAATTGAGGCAGCCAGCGAAATCGTCATCGCCGGCCACGGCAAACTGTGAGTCATCAACGGAGAGGCGCTCGTTGAAAAGCCGAAGACATCGGTGGAAGGCCTAGCAAAGCGAAAACTTACCCACCAGATAAGCCCGGCCACACAGTAGCTCCCGTAGATCTGCCACATCTCGTCCAACATCGTCGCTGCCGCAACAGATAAGAAGTAAAAGCAAAGCACGCACGCAACGGCAGCAAGCAGAAGCTTCAATAGATCGTCTAGCGTCGAGTCGCCTCTCACCAAAGGAAAGAGACCCCAGGCGGAAACGATCATGCATGCAATCACTCCCGTCACTTCGAGCAAGCCCACCAACACTCGTACCGCGAGAAGTCGAACACGGCTGACCGGCATCGAAAGCGTATACTGCGTCGATCCATGCAGACCTGCCTTCGCTCGAAACGGTGACTGTGTTCGAATCCCCGCCCCGGCCAGATTAATAGCCGCCAGAACAGCGATCATGCACTGCAGCAGCATCAAGTTCCGAGCGTGCTCAGCGGTTTGCAATCCGCCGCCTTCCTCGCCCATCACAATGCTCAAGAGGGCGACGGCCATAACGAAGCAGAATCGCCACCGAGTCTCTAACCAACCCTTCAACCACAACATTTATCGTTCCTTCGTATGCTCTAGAAAAATCTCTCGTAAGCTAACCGGATATGTCTCCACGTGCGCACCCGGCAACGATCTCGCCTGCTGCAGCAAAGCGGTCACGTTTCTGCTGACCAATAGAGACATGGTCCTCCCGTCTTCAGTCACGCGTTCCACGCCATCCAGCCATTCGATTGGGCTAGCGGGCTTTTCGGGAAAAACGATATTTACTCGCCTGTAGCGTTCCTTCAAGTCGTCAAGCGCGCAGCTAACGACGCCTCGGCCCTCCTCGATCATCATGACGTTGTCGGCAACTTGCTCAACTTCAGTCAATTGGTGAGACGAGAAAAACACCGTTGTGCCTTCGGCGGCCGATATAGAGACAAGTTCCCGAAGCAACTCTTCGACCGTCACTGGATCCAGCCCATCGGTTGGCTCATCTAGAATCAGCAGCTCAGCTCCGCGCGACATCGCGAGCAGAAGCATGAGCTTAGATCTCATGCCCTTCGATAGCTCCGGCATCCTCTTCTGGGGTGCGAGATCGAACATCCGCAAATACTTTCTTTCCAGATCCTCGCGCCATCTTGGAAAGAATGATCGGGTGAATCGAATAACCTGAGCGACGGTCATGTAGGGGTAGAGTTCTTTCTCTTCCGTCACCAGTCCGATGCGATTGCGAATCTGCACTGCGTTTGCCCCGCTTGAAAGAGGCACTCCGAGGATGCGAGCGCTTCCACCATCCGGCCTGAGCATGCCCATCAGCACTTTGATCGTGGTTGTTTTTCCCGCGCCGTTACGCCCCAGAAAACCGCAGATGCTGCCGGCCGGCACGCGCATGTCGAGACCATCGAGTGCCGGGCGTCCATGAAAAGACTTACGAAGACCCATCGTTTCGATTGCAAAGTCCGTCATCGCTTCTCTCCTGAAATACCTTCCCGAGCAATCGCCATTTCGTTATCGATCAACCGGCGGATCTCCTCTTCGGAAAGCTCCAGCGCCATCAGGCGTTCCACTGCCGCCTGGACAATGCCCCGCGCTTTCCGAAAGTTCCGATTTGGCTTCGGCAAGCTTTGCGCGACAAACGCACCACTGCCGTGCCTCACCTCGATCACTCCTTCGTGCTCTAACTCGCGGTAAGCTCGAGCCACTGTATTTGCATTTATAACCAGGTCCTCTGCGATTTTTCGGATAGTCGGAAGCCGTTCTCCAGGACGCAGGGATCCCGCTTCGATCGCGTGCTTCACTTGCTCCATCAGCTGCAGATAAAGTGGAACGCCGCTCGAAGGATGAACGCGCAGTAGCATTCTTGAAAGTGTCTACACAAATACTACACTAGACTCCAGCCGCTTCGAATTAGCATGGAACAAACGCGATGCTCGAGTACCCGAACGTTCTCTTCAAAGAAGCGCTGTTCACGCTCAGAAGTCTGCGCAAGGAGCGAGCCTTCACCGCTCTCTCCATCCTGCTGCTCGCTCTGGGCATTGGGCTTGCCTCGGCCGTGTTTACGCTCTTGTGGCAGGCCCTCTATGCCCGGCTTCCTATCCCGGAACCGCAACAACTGTTCACGTTCTCAACCGGCGTGACGCACATGGGGCGTTCGGACAGCGACGCCATGGCGGAAACGTTTAGCGCTCCCAGCTACCATTACCTCGCAGCGCATTTCAAAGCTGCAACGGGCATGGTTGCGCGCCATGGCGAGATGGTCAACGTAGCAACGCCCGCAAGTCCGCAGCATCTCCTCGCTGACTTTGTGACGAGAAACTACTTCGACGTGCTCGGCGTCAAAGCTTCAATCGGGCGCACGATGGGCGGCCCGAAGGACGATACCTCAGACGATCGCCGGGCGGTGGTCCTCTCCTACGACTTCTGGCAAGAGGCCTATGGCGGCCAGCTCAGCGCATGGAACTCTGTGCTTCGCGTAAACGGAGTTCCTTTCCGCATCATCGGCGTCACCGCTCCTCGATTCAAAGGCCTGATCGCCGGCCAATCGCCAAAGCTTTATTTGCCGGTGAGCGCCTTCGCCGATGTCAATCCTGGATGGCACGGCGATCGCGACTGGAGTCTTCGATGGTTGAACGCCTTCGTTCGCTTGCCGCACCCTGTCTCATGGGCAGCCGCGGAAGCTGAGCTTCAGCCCGTTTATCGCGCGGCCGTACGCCAGGAACTCGCAAGCGAAGGACCACAGCCGCAAGGTTACCTTCGCGAACTCTCGCATGAGCGCTTGTCCCTCGTGCCGGCTGCCCAGGGATCTCACGCGATGTTAGACCAATGGGACGATCCGTTGCGAATCCTGCAATGGATGACTCTGGCGCTCCTGTCGCTGGCCGCCATCAACGTCGCGGGATTGATGCTTGTGCGGGGAATCCGGCGCAGGCAGGAGATGCTGATCCGTTACGCGATAGGCGCTTCCCCCTCCGAGGTGATGCGCTTGCAATTCCTGGAAGCGCTGTTTCTTGCCCTTGCCGCCGGCGCTCTCGGCTTGTGGATCGCTCGCTATGGCGCCGAACTTCTGGTCTATCTTGCTCACATGGATCAGCGGGACGTCTTTACCTACGCGCCGCATGGCTGGGCGCTCGCTACTCATTGGTCTCTAGCGCTCGCAGCCGGATTGCTCGTGGGTCTGCTTCCGGCTTGGCAAGCGGCGAAGCTCGACCTCTCGGCGGGCCTGAAAGAGGGAGCGCTCACGCATTCGGCAACGCGATCGCAAACCCTCCTCAGGCGAACGCTCGCAGCCGCCCAAATTGCACTATCCCTCGTGCTGATCATCGCGGCGGGACTCTTTGCCGACGCTCTCCACAAACTCGTCAGCGTGCCCGTCGGGTTCAATCCGGCTCATCTTACAGTCTTTTCGGTAGACGCCAAGCTGGCCCACTCCACCGTCCGGAACGCTGAAGTTCTATGGGCAAACATTGCCTCTCGCCTAAATCGCACTCCGGGCGTCAAAGACGTGACTTATGGTACCGGCGGACCGTTTCCCCAAGGCGCGGATTCGGTGGTGGTCATTCCAGGGTCAAGCGCGGCGGATCGTTCCGGTCAGCAGAATGGAATGCGAAGCCTCATCGGGCCGCGCTACTTCAGCACCTTGGGAATACCTGTCGTAGCCGGTAGAGAGTTCGATAGCAGGGATCGAGCCAACATGCCGGACACTGTGATCCTGAATCGCACCATGGCTCGCAAGCTGTTCGGCAACAGCAACCCCATCGGGCAGACTGTCACCTTGTTCAATGGCGTCGATCCGAACTGGCTGGCGTCGGTCGTCGGAGTGGTGGCGGACCATCATCAATCCTGGCGGCGCGCCAACGCATCGCTTGCCTACACGCCGGCCCAGCAAGCACGAACCATGACGGACATCACTTATTACGTCCGGACAACTGGTCCATCGCTGTCCGATCGAACGATGCGCGAGATTGTGAGGCAAGAAGCGCCGTCGATCAGCTCATACGACGTGGCTACCATGAAGTCCCGCATGTCTGAGTTTGCCTCCAGTGAGCACGCCATGGCCGTGCTGATCGGGTCGTTCGCCGTATTTGCCTTGCTGGTTGCGGCAATCGGAATCTATGGCGTGTCCTCTTACAGCACGTCCTTGCGAAAACTTGAATTCGGGGTGCGGCTATCGGTCGGAGCAACTCCTTCCGATATCTCGCGGCTAGTCTTCCAAGAAGCGCTTGTCATTCTGGCGGGCGGCATCTTGCTCGGGGCGCCGCTGACTTACTTTTCACTCCTGACTCTTCGCCACCAGCTGAATGCCCTATCGCTTCGCCAACCGGGGATCTATGCAGCCGCGCTGCTTCTCTTAACTCTTTGCACTCTGCTGCCGGCGTTTGCGCCCGCGCGCCGTGCCAAACGCATGAACATCCTCCACGCATTGAGGCACCAGTGATCCACCTAGAACCGGCGTTCTCATCGCTCTGGCTTGCGCCACTGGCAATATAGACTCACGGCGCCTTCGGCGTCGGCTACAGGTGACACGTGACCCCTTGGGGAGGACTCAACGGTAGGCGTCGCGTCGATGGCGGATGCCGATGATCTCGATGGTGTTTTCGTCGTGGGTTGGAAGAAGAGGCGATAGTCGGCGCAGCGGAGGCGGAAATCGGTGCGGGCTTCCGGTGCCTAGGTGACCGCGATGCGTTGCGGCTCGCTCACTGCGTCAGGCCGAACTCACGCAAGATGTCATTGTGCGTAACTCCTTCGCCACGTGCCAGGGAAGCCTTGGCGCGGTCGAGAGCGGCAGCCGTTTCCGGTGTGATCTCTTCCTCTTCGACGGGAGCCGTTCGACGCGAGGCATTTAGAGGTTCGACCATTACTTCGAGCAAAGTGCGGACGGCATGCAGTTTGTGATCTGGCAGCCAGTCGAGCAACGCATGTGCTTGCTGGCGTTCCGGGGTCATGTTCAATTCCATAGGATCACTTCGTTTCGGCGCCGGCAGACCAACGCCGGGCCTCATGGCGCAAGAGGATGCTTTCAATCACGGATCGGATGACCTTCTTTTGTTTCGGGTCGAGCCGAATAACAGCTTCGAACTGCAGCTTGAGATCCTCATCGGGCGCGCGTTCCTAATCCTCAAATAACAGCATATCCGGGCTCACGCTAAATGCGACCGCCAGTTTCCGGATGCCGCGGAGGGTAAGCTGGTGACTGGCCGCTTTCGTAGCGCCGGATCTGCGATATGTGCAGCGGTACCTGCTCCGCCAGTGCTTGCTGGGTGAGGCCGCGCTGCTTACGGAGCGCCGCCAGGTTTTCCACATAAGCAAAGCCCGCTCATCACTCTGTCTTGCGCCAAAGCTCAGAACCGATCAGTTGAAAACGGCTTGCGTTCTGCTCAATCAGCGTGAAGCCATTTGAGCGCAGCATCGAGCTGTAATCGGGCAACTGCCTCGTCTTCAGTCCCGCGGTCACCCGGAAAAAGGTATACATGGCCCACAGCCAGAGCCTCGCATGGACCGCCGCCATCCCAGCTCGCGGTTGGCGAAACTCCGAAACGATCCAACATGCGCCGGGCGCGGAAACGTTCGCGATGCGCTCCACCAACGGTGCAAGCTCCCCGTCCGTGAAACAGTCCAGAAAGAAATGCGTCGCAACCAGGTCGTAGCTCGTGCGTGGAATTCGAACGGCGCGCGCGTCTGCTTCAATAAATCTCACCCGCTCGCCGCACGCGCTCCCAAAGCGCCGCGCAAGGCGGTCACGGGCAATCGCCGTCATGCGGCGGCTCATGTCCACTGAGTCCACTTGAACGGCCGCGTTCGCCGCCAGCAGCTCTTCCAGAAAGCGCCCATCGCCATCGCCGAGCACCAGTGCGAATCTCGAGCTTTTCACCCGCTCCAGAAAATGCGTTCGACGCCGCTGAAGCCCGCTTCCGAACGCTGTATATTCGAGGAACTGGTAAACCGGAGCAACTAGGTCAAAGCCCATAGCGCCGCGCCAGCACGAACAGCACTGGAAGCATCAAAGGCAGATCCGCCGAAACGCGCATCTGGTTGGGCGACAGAAACCGGCAGCTCTTATCGAAGCCGATCGAAGCGATCGCCGCCACCGCTAAACTCCCGTAAAGTTCGCCAGCGCTCGTCGTGAACAAGCCGAGCAGAGACGTCGAGAAGATCGCCAGCAAGAGCAAGCCTAAATGCATCCCCGGCCACGCCGTCCAGGACCGTAACCGCGACACTGGAGCCGCCCCGAAGCAAGTCGACTCAAAGCACTCGATAGACACGCAATTGAGGAAGCACAAAGCCGCAAATAGCAGGCAGGCTACCAGCATCTCAACGCGAACTCCGGCTCTCGACAGCGGAACCAGCGCCGTTCCCGCTGCGAAGATCGACGCCACCGCCGCTTCCTTTGGAAGAAGCTGCTTGAGCCGCTTCTGAAAGTGGATGCAAAAGAAGTAACATCCGACCGCAGCCGACAGCAACAGTCCCCACATGACAAGTTGCCGGTCCAAGCCACAAACCACAACGATCTCGCCGGCAACCGCCATCTGAATCAGCAGCGAAGCCGCGGATCGCCGACGCGCATAGAATTGGTGGCGCGCCGAAGGCAGCCCCGATTCGGCTCTTGCATCGAACAGGCGGTCGCACACATAGATGATCCACACTGCCAAGCCCAGCGCAGCCCGCTCTCGGAGGGTGATGTGAACTGCAACCGCTGAGGCGAACAGTTGCTGCCAAAGCAGAGCCACAAACACCGCGTCCAGGCTCAAGAGATGGGGCCAAAGCCAAAATTTCCGCCGCGGGCTGCTTATCGGACTCGAAACGCTGGTGACAGCTAAAACGCTAAGCCGGTCTAAATCGGCCTTTGCCATTCCCCTCCGAGCCTAGCAAGCCCCAGCGGACAAGCCCGCCTCCAGCCCTCGTGTAAACTGTGGAAAGCGACGGCAAGCGGGAGTAACTCAATGGTAGAGTCACAGCCTTCCAAGCTGTTGGTTGCGAGTTCGATTCTCGTCTCCCGCTCCATCTTCTCAACAACATAGAAGATCCCGCAATCCACGCCTTTACTCCCTTTACTCCGTTTCCTTTTTCAACCCTGCTTTGGGATCGCCATTTCCGGAAGCAACAAATTCGAAGTCATCTCCATCTGACGCCTTGATGACTGCGGATTCGAGCTTCGTTACGGCCTCGATTTTCTGGTCGAGGTCGCTAATAGCGTAAACACCGAGGCTGACGCCAAGCCCATGCCCACGCTGGTCCGCTGATACCTTGTCGTCCACGTTTGCCTTGCGCGACAGGCTCGCGTTGGTTCGTCGCAGAACCTGAAAGTTCACCCAACTGAGTCCAATCTGGTTCAACCTTGGGCGGATGTTCCTCTTCCAATGGTTGTTTGGCCGAAGCGGGGTGCTCCCGGTCTCAGAACAGAACAGGTACGCCGAATCCTGCGACTCTCCGGTGTACAACCTCCAGAGACTGAGATCGACGAGGGTACCCGGGGAGAGAGCAACGGTTCGCGAAGTATCCTTACCTTTCCGGCCTTTCGGACGATCAATATCGCTGCTGCCATACAGCCGAACATCGACCACAACCGAATTTGATCGAAGTTTGCCAACTTGGATCGCAAAGATCTCGCCAGGCCGCATGCCGTCAAACACTGCCATTCGAAAGATCAGGCGCTCGCGCAGATCCAAAACCCTCAGTGCCTTTCGTACCTCATCTTTCGACATCACGCGCTTGGCTGGTGCGGTCCTACACGCTGGTATAAAAAGAGCACTTGCAGGGTTGAACTCCACCAGACCATCGCTCTCAGCCATTTTGAAGATGGCGTTGAAATGCCAGCGAAGGTGGCCAACTATGCTTGAAGAGAGACTCGCGCCCTTCTCTTCGAGGAATCGCTGCATTTGCTCCCGCGTGATGGTAGCCACAAGCTGATCACCAAACGCCGGCACCAAATAGCGCAAGATGTCCGGCTCGGAAGTGCTTCTTGTTGACTCTTTCCATTTCTGCCGATACGCGGGCAGGAACACCGATTCAACGTATTGTTTGAAAGTCGAAACAGCGACTCGGCGGTGTCCGGCAAATTCGTTCACAGGTTGGAGGATTTGAGCCAGCATTGCTTGCGCTTGGCTCTTCGGGATTTCAGCACAGCGGCCAAGCACTTTGGACCTCTTGTTTCCGTTCTCTCGCCACTGAGCTACCCAAACTTTCGTTTTGCCGTGCTTGCGTGGGCGAACGCTCCCAATTTGATATCGTTTTCGACGCATTCAGAGTTACCCTTCTTGCGCCCAGGACGATGCATTCTGACATGCCGTCATGTTACTGCGTCTTGCCAGTTTCAAGCCATTCCTGCAGCCATTGGCGGCGGACGACCTTACGGCGACCCATCGCGAGATGCATCAGTCGTGGCACGCCGCGGAGCTTGCCGCGAAGCGCGTTTTGAACGTGTGCTTTCGAGCAACGAAGGACTGTCGCCACTTCTGCAATCGTCAAGATGTCTGTTGAGTTTTCCATATTCTCCTCTCGATCTGTAAGCCATGGCAGGCGCAGCTCGTGACGGATGGAGAGAGCAGACGACGGGAAATCGTTCGGCATTCTGGGGGCGCTTGTATTTCACAGAGCGCTGTGGAACGGCAGTGGGCAGTTCGGCAAAGACGGGGCGCTTTGTGCGCCACTTTCCGGCATTCTAGGGGCGAACGCTCGGCATTTTGGGGGCGGCTCTATATAACCCTGACATTCCTGTATCTATCCTGTAGTCGGCCTGTGGATTTGTGGAATTCGCTGACGCAAACGTAGCCGCCCGCCCAGTAGGCGGAAAAACCGATCCGCCTCCGTGCTCCTCCTCTGTCCAGCGTGGGCGCGCGTCCAAGGCGAGTGTTGGGCTGCGTTCTTTACTCGCTTCCTGGTGAGGACCTCGGGTCGATGCGGTTTTCGGCTCTCATTGTTGATCTACCCTTGCGGACTACACAGGGGCAATCGGCTACTTCCCTCCGACGTGGCGACCAGAACAAAGCCGCTGGCGTTCTTCAGGCTGCGAGCATGGGGTTCTGGGCATACACTGCTTATAGTCGGTGTGCTACGAGTGCACCGAATTGATCAGGTCGCTTGCCTTGCCCCAGGGGCGACTCGTACTCCTACGCTCCCAAATAGTTCCGGACACTCGGATCTCGTCTTCATTCGAGAACGGCGGAGTCGAGCGCCTACCGTGACTTGTTCACTGCTGTGTTCCCTCGCCTCCACGTGAAAATGCGTCGCCTACAACATTTTTTGTACAATTCAGCTCGGATGCGTAGGATTCCCGAAAGGAGAGGCACATGGCCGGAATAGGTATTTCAGAGGCAATCGAGGAACTGAGGGCTGAGTTGAGCAAGGCACTCGCATTGAGCAAGGACAAGGACATCCAATTCGTCGTTCAGGACGTTGATCTCGAACTGGAACTTGCAGTCACCAAAGAGGGCGAGCTTGGTGGCAAAGTTAACTGGTGGGTTTTGGAAATTGACGCCCGGGGCAAAGCGACCTCGGAAGCGACGCATCGGGTGACTCTGAAGTTAGCTCCGCTCACTTTGAAGAATGGGGAATTAGTTCACCTTCAGGTGAAAGATCTTCAGGTGATCGAACCAGCTTAGGTTTCGAGGGAACAATGGACTCTGCACGTTGCGTTGAAATCTTTTGCGTGGGCGGCTATGGTTCCGGTTATGCGCTGACTGGTTCCTTGGTACTTACCGCACGGCATGTCGTTTGTGACTCAGGCGAGTTGACCAGGAGGGACGAGATTCGGGTTCGTCTGGTTGCAAACTGGAAGCAAGGCCGGTTTGAAAAGCATACAGCGGAAGTAGTCTGGGTCAACAAGGACCACGACTTGGCACTGTTACGCGTGGTAGACAGTAATGCCAGTTGGCCGAACCTTGCGATGCCGGATTTCGCGGCAGTAGTCGATGAGGAGCAGCATCCTTTTGAGGCCCTTGGTTTTCCGAGGTTCCGAGAAGAACAGATAAGCGCGGCTGCGGCCGAAGGGGATAACCGGAACCTAGGCAAGCTCGTGGGGAAAACTCGCGACGTATTTCCTGCTTCCGGTACTTTTCGTCGTTCAGCAAAGACTGTATTCTTGCGTCTGACCATTCCGTCCGGCACGCCTCGAGACCCAGAATTGTGGAAGGGCTTCTCCGGGGCAGCGATCTTTTCGGGAGGTTGTTTGGTCGGCGTAATTAGCAGCGTAAATCCGGTCGTACAGGGTGCGCTGGATGGATTCGCGGTCTCAACTTCGTTGCTCAATGCGGAATTTCTCGATAAGTTGCAGCTGACAAGTAAGCCTCCTTTGAAGAGTATCGGCGTGCTCGGCGCTCAAGTGCCCATTTCCAAACCGAAGTATGCGGACAGGCTGGTTGCAAGAACAACAGCTGAGCTTGCGGAGCTGTCGTCATTCTTTGGAATGTGCACGCGAATCACCAAAGACGGCACGAGCCGTCTCGTGGGATTAGTCGAATTGATGTCGTCGTTCCCGTTTTTGACCTTGTCTCAGCATTTGAATGATGGGGCGTCCCCGGCTTGGGTGCGCTTACACGGCGCGAGAGGTGCAGGCAAAACCACGCTGCTTTCCGCCTTGTTTAGCGCCTTGGATTCGCCGGCGGTTGAGGAAAGAGACCGGCGTAAACCCTTCTACCTGGATGCCAGGAGCTTTCGCCTTAGCGTTGATCCGCAGACTGCTATCAACGAAGCAATAACCGAAGTAGAAAAGCGAGTTAGGAGCGGACACTCGGTCCTCATCGTCGACGGATTGAGCGCTCGTGACCGAGGCTGGAGCGTGAAACTCTGCCGTCAATTGGAGTATCGGATCCCGTTCAGACAAATCGATGCGGTGATCTGGACAATCGCCGACGATTTTGAGAGTTCGTTTGAGGAGATTACTCGAGAGTTGCGGCAGTCCGTTAAGCCGGTGCTCTTTGATCTGGTAATTGAAAGTATCAGTTCGCAAGACACGAGGTTTACTGATTTCCTCCGAGCGTTTATCAAGTTGCACAAGCGTTTGATAGGAGAGGCGGAAACGAACGCGCCCGATGACATCCTAGAGAACTTTGCGCAACGGGTAGAGGACTTTTCTGAAGCTGGCGAGATAGATCAACATATGCTTTCGCTAATTTATCGATCGCTT
This sequence comes from Bryobacteraceae bacterium, assembly GCA_965219105.1. Lineage (GTDB taxonomy): Bacteria > Acidobacteriota > Terriglobia > Bryobacterales > Bryobacteraceae > Bog-105. Next base: position 563,926 of record OZ244728.1, read on the forward strand.
CAATGGGCGAAGTACACAGCCGTCAAGGACATCGTCGTGTTCATGGAGATGTACTGTGCAGATCGTATTGTGGGGGACACATTTGACCGAAACATCAGTCTCGACCGGACGAAACAAGCCCTGCAAGGCCCGTCGTGGTTGGCATTCCGCGACGTGGTCGAGAACCTCTACACCGAACAATCCAAGATCCCGCCCCACTTCAGCATCAGCGACGGAGATAGATCGGGAGCTGCATGGAGCCTAATTAGCGAGCATAACAACATCCGAGATTTTCTAGCAGCCTGGTTTGCATTTGATCGACTCCGGAGTGCGACCCAGAAGGCTTCTGGTGAGGTGGCACGACGCGACATCGTCGAGAACGATCTGCTTGGTTATGACTTCCCGCAGATCATCAACAATCTCGTGCGCTCGCTTATCGAGGTGAAACGAGAGACGCAGCAGGTGCTTCGTAACATCACTAATGGACTGCTGGCCAAGCTACTGAAGGCAGAGCCACCGAAGCCGCAGACCGTCAATTTTATTTGCTATCTAGTAGGTCGACTTCCGAATGCGCCAGCAGATCTCCTCGAACAAGTCTATAGCTCGGTGAAAGAACGCAGGACATCCGAGAGCTATTTGGACCGACTGCAAGCAAAAACGCAATCCCGGACGATATCGGTAAGCCAGATGCGTCTAAGAATGAGAGAGAAGGGCAATGATTTCCTGCGCGATCTCCTGAAAGATAGTGAGTTGGCCTCGATTGATAGAGGTTATCATCGGCTGTACTACGGTGATTGCGTAGCGTTCCGCGACAAGGTTCCGCAAGCCTATCTGGACAACGCCGGGAGTAACTGGTCTAAGACATTTAAGAAATTACGGAGTAGTATCATAGACGAGCTTCCAGAACTTGCGACCGGCGAGACCGCTGCGCAGCCGGATAGCGCAAGCTTAGGATCTGGCGGGCTCGCACTCCAACAGGAGTTTCAGCACAAGGTGATTACCTTGTTGCTCTTCGTCCAATCGAGATTGGGATTGACTAGTCAGGCTGAACGAGACAGGCGAGAATTCGCCAGGCGAGTCGTAGACCGCGTGCTGCTGAGAACTGGATGGGATGACGAGGTTCGGAATTACCTCGAAATGATGCGTATCGATCTGCGCGATGCCGATCCCGGAAAGTGGCGATTCATCCTGGATTTGTATCGGCTGAAATGGGAGCCAAGGAGAGGATGGCTCTTGCGCGGGCTTCATCCAAAGTTTGATGTGGGGCGCATCGAGTCAGTAGCAGAGCATTCGTATTTCGTCGTACTCTTAGCTACCCTGATGTTACCGCCGCAGATCGAAGGATTGTCGTGTTTCTCCAAAGAAGAGACTATTCGCGTCCTCACATTGCATGACATTGCCGAAGCGTATACAGGCGATATCATATTCCACAAGCTTAGCGGGGAGTCGCGTGAGAAAGCACGTCGCAGAGAGTCTGAAGTACAGCACTATCTGTGCTGGAAGCAGACCTATGAAGGAATCTATGACACATTTTGGGTTCATGAGCGATTGCAAAGTTTTACCGCCGCAGGCATTGACAAGCGTGCGGTCGACGATAACGCGCGCATAGCGCGAGACGTAGATCGCCTGGAAAACTTAATTCAACTTCATATCTACCGTGATTTGTACGGCGATTGGATTACACCGGACGAGTTCCGAAGTTTCGCTGAAAATCTGAAAATGTCCATGCACCCGGTAATGGCCAGATTGGCCGACGACTTCGTCGGGTGGGCGGAACGAGAGCGGGGAAATATCGTTCAAGGACATGTGGAATTCTTTGATGCCGATTTGGTGGTTAGCCAGGATCGTGTGCAGAAACAGGCGAGGTAGGCTGGACGGTGCCTGAGCGCTTTTGTTAGCTCTTATCCTTTGTTCTCTCGATCCCTAGTGGAGCCGTGCCTCTCTACCATCAGCCAAGCTAGGTCCAGCCGGCTCGCGAGTTCGCTCCTCCGCGATGAGTGAACCTATGCTGACCAGCTCGAACCAGGTCGCCCCCGTTTTTGAGATCGCGCTTGTCGATCGGAATCGGCACGCGTGGAGAGCAAATCAATCATGCACGATTGAAGTGTAGCGAGAGGCAGCGGCCGGAGCCGAAGGCGGAGAGCATTTCGTTCAGGTCGGTGTGTATCCGGTGGTTCAACCCCAAGTCCTTATCTTTGATGCGGAACCGGTATTCTGTGGATCGGTTCCGGATAGATCGTCCCTGAGGGCGCAGCGTAGAGTAATGCTATTGCGATCGGGACGCCTTGCGAATGTGGACGTTTCAGAATGCTAAGTTGTACGGCGACTCAAAAACAACATCCCGATTCACTCGCACATTGAACAGGTAGCCGACCGGAATCTTAATCGTCGGTTGCACGTTAAGATTCTTCCGTGTGACCTGCGCGCCAAGGTCCGATACTTGCTGGCCAACTGCACTTCCTGCGATTTCTCCCGGGCTCGGGTATGTCAAAACGGAGCGGTTCTGATTTTGCGCGATATTTGATACGGCAGCAAACAGACTCGTTAAAACCGCGAAGCCGACAAGCCGCTTATAGTGGTGATCAACTTTGTCACGAAAGCCAGAAAAGCCGCGCTCATCCTGGCCGAGCATTCCGCTGAGATCAAGCGAAGAGCCGTCCGGGTAAATGACTCGGCTCCAGATCACTTGGACGCCGTCTTGTCCGTACCCGAGCTGTGAGTTGTATCCGCCAACCAGGCGTGCGCCTTGCGGTATAAGAACGTAGCGGCCCGTTGCCTTGTCGTAAACGTTTGACGTGACGAGTGCTTTGACTTCGCCGGGCAGGTCGGAATTGAGGCCTTGCTCCATTACAGCAGGGATTTCCCACCCCGCCTTGATCTCGTATTGAGAGACGGGCGGCGTGCGGGTCGATTTCAGGTAGTCATCGATTTGCTCTGTTCGGGCTTTGTGCACAAACGCCTCTTGTGGAGTTGTACTGACCAGACTCCGATCGTCGGAGCCAAATCGATCAACTCGGTTGCTGGACACTGGTCGCACTCCGGACGCGAGCGAATATGCGGGGGCGCTCGGTTCGATTGATGGTGAGGGCGAGGAGGAACCATTCGCAGCGCCGAAGCCACCGCTAAGGTCGGTGGGGGCGGCCATGGCTCTCTGTTCGGCTTCATATGCCGCAGCAATGCGCTGTTCCTCAGGCGTGGCCTGGTGGACCTGCTGAACAGGAACTGCAGTCGCCTGGACGGCGGGACTCTGGCGAACATAGACGCCTCCCGGTGCGGTTGCTGCCGCGGAACCAGGAACTGCATACCCCGGGACCTCTTCGGGCGCCTGGAGTGGACCACTGCCAGAACCGACAGGTTGAACCCGCGCGGTCGGCACACTGCCTGTAGGCACATCTTTTTCGATATCAGCAGCGGCAGCAGTTGCTGGAGCAACACGCTTGGGCAGGTTGGCGTCGGCTAACGCTGCGACCTGGCGCTGCCGACGTTTCCAACCTCCATACGCGAATAGGCCGAGAAGGATCACGGCGAGCGCTACCAGCGCCAGAGAAGCTCGACGACTGATGCGCACGGTCTGTGGCGGGCGTGGATTCAGATCGAGGCCGCTTGGCGACTCCCAGGACGTTGCAGCGCGGTTGTCGGTGACACTCTCCTTAGCTTTTTCGCTCACGCTCGATCTCCACTTTCTGGGCTTTCTTGCCCGTTCCTAGAATCAGTTCCGCGCGATCAAAGAGGCGGTCCACGATGTACATATCACCTTTCACGCGGTAGTTGACCATCTCCTGCTTGCCGTCGCGCCCGAGGACAACCAGCACCGGGGCCTCGCGCGTTTGCGTTTCCCGGCTGATCTGGATAAAGGTTTTCTCGCCGTCGTCAAACACTCGAACAGGTTTCAGGGATTCGCTCTTGCCCTTGACGTGGTAGTCGAAGAAAAGCGCGTCGAGGGACTTGTTGGGCAGCTCCGATATCGTATTCTTCCGTTCCTGCGCTTGCTGGTTCTCGATTTGCTTCTGCCATTTCGAAATATCTTCGTCGGCGGGATATGCGAACGCAACACGGGCGACGTAGTCTTCAGGCTTCGAGAGAAGCCGCAGATAGTAGGCGCGGCGGTCGGTCGTGATCAGCAAATTCGTATCTAGGCCGGAGATCTGAGGTTTGAGAACTATGAGCGTTGTTGCCGAGTCACCATGGCCGAACATAGCCGGAGAAACATTCCAGCGCACGGAGTCGCCGATGTGAGGCTCGCCATCCAACTTTTCTCCGGACTGCAACTCAATGATGCAGACGCGCAGTGGAGCGCATACCACTGTTGGCAGTCCCGCTCCGTATGAATACAGGACACGGCCGTCCTGACCGGCTAAGGGCTGATTGTGTTCCGCCATCCACTTCTCACTCATTTGCACCGCATCCAGCGCCGTCTTGCTGAGTTGAATATCCATCTTGGGCTTAAAGTTTGGAGGCGGCGATCCTGCGAGCATGGGAGACGAGACGGTCTGCTGAGCTATACCGGTGCCGTTCTGGATCGCGGAAAGCTGCGCAGCTAAGCTCGCTGCGTCCATCTGCCCAGGAGTGCCGATGCCCAGGTCGGCTTTCTCCGGCGGTAGCCGCTTTGCTTGGAATGGCGGTAGGACCGCGCCGCCCGATTGCTGCGCAACGGCGGAAAAAGAAAACACGGCGAGGTAAGCCGCAGCTAGTGACAGACGCATGAGAAATCCTTTTCAGAGAAGCTTGCCCCAACTGGCATTTGTGACATAAATCCCGAGCGGGTTGACGCGTGCCGTTGCCTCATCGATGGGTGGATTGATGGCAATCGTGAACGCGGCCTTCCACCGTGCTCTTTGCGTCACCGTCCCGTACAGATCACGCGTGGTTTCCGCCCACTCGATCTCAAAGGTACGCTCGCTTGTGGGGAGCACGGACTGCACTTCTATGCTGGCCGTTTCCGTCTGAGCGCGCTTCTGAGGTGGATCGCCTCGGTAGAAATCGCTGATAAACGCTTGCGCTTGGGAGCCACTCGCTACATACGCGTACACGCGATCAATGGCCTTCCGCTGCGCAACACCGTCGCTCGTCACCAGGCGGAGATTCTCCAGCCAGGCGTAAAGAGTTGCGCGCTTGATGCGGTCATCCGCCGTCGTAGTTTGTTCAGCTGGGCCGGCAGCGACAGGACGACCGAGTGAATCCATTGCGACCACGAACGGCACGATGTGAGTTCGTGCGGAAAGGTAAATAAGTCCAGCGACCGTCAGTAGAGAGCTGAGTGCGCAGAGGAGAGCCATTAACCTCCAATAGCGTTCGCGCGCGATGAGGTGACCATAGCGTTCGTCCCACTCGCGTCGCGCGGCGAGGTACGGATTTTCGGGTCGGTTGCCTTTCACCGGCTCGCTTTGTATCTGCGAGTCCGAGGTCAGAAAAGTCGAGGTAATTGCTGCCATTTGAATTCCTATTCGTGGTGATCGAGATTCATGCGGGGCGGACCTGCGCTGGGGGCGGAATCCGAAGGCGGTCTTGCCGTCAGATGCCTGCGAACGTCAGGCATTGTTGAGCTCGCTCTGGATGAGGAGGACGAAGGCGGAGACACACTGTTCCCAGATGATGAGCCCGACGATGGAGGTGCCGGCGGTTTCGAAGTTGCGCTCATAGCAGAAGCGGCACCGCTGGAGCCTGCTGCGCCAGATACCCCGGAGGTGCCGGCCGCCGCAGACAAGGCTCGAACACCGGCAACAGCTGAACCAACGCCAGTAGCGGCCATCGAGCCCACGGCCACGGCACTACCGGCGAGAAATGCCGAGGTGCCCACCAGGTCTCCGCCAGTAAGCGCGGGCGATCCGCCCAGCACGGCCGAGAACAATTTCGGGATCTGCCAGCAAAGCATCATGAAGATGATGGAAGCGCCCATAATTTCAAGCGCTGACATCGCGGGGCTGGAATTGGAAGCGATATTGTCGGCTTGCGTCATCCAATCAGTCGAAAGGTTCATGCCAGTTCCGATTAGCAGGTAAAGCAGCATGATCTTCACGCCATTCGAAACGCCCAGACCGATATAGCGCTCCACGTACGGAGCCGTCCAGCGAGATCCGCCGAAGCCGACGAAGATAAACGCGGCAGCAACGATCACATAGCTCTCGACCATGGCCACGACAAACTGAACCGTGATGGCGATGAAGGCGAGCGCGGTGATTATACCGGTGACCACCATCGCGAGTGAGGTGCCCAGATTCGTGAAGAACGCTGCAGAGCTGGACGTTGCCATTAGCGCGCCAGCCAAGTCGATTCCACGCGAGAAAACATCACTGGGGGACATCGGGCCTGTACCCGCCGCGTTTTGTCCGATCATCTCGAAGCTGTCAGTGATTGCCGGAATCCAGAAGCGGCCGTAGAGCAGCAATGCATAGAACGCGCCGAGCCACATCACCTTGCGGACAAGTGCGGCGGCCCATGACTGGAGATCTGTCTTCTCCAGAAGCATGAGCGCTGCACTCCAGGCAAACTCGATTATTGCGAGCATGCCGAACAGATTGTTTGCGTATGGCCAAATGTTTGTGAACCAAGTGACCCGCTGGTCGCGATATTGATTCAGAATGGCGCTCGGGGCCTTGAGGTTTGCTGCCGATGCGACATGCGATGAGAGCAGCGCAATCGTTAGCAACAGGCCGATAGTGATGATTAGCTTAGACTTCCGAGTTCCTTGTGACATAAGACACTTCGAGTGACACCTCTGCTGAGTTGCTTGCGGCCGAGATCTAGCTCAGGAGAGTTACTTCAAGCCGCCCTGGAATGTCTCGTGATCCTGAGAAGGCTTTCGCACCCATTGCGCTACGTTTCGGGAGGCAAGGCAGACACGACCCTCGGTCGAATCGGCCCACGCCGCCGGAGCGCTTGCTCGAACCGGTTTGCACATCTGATCCACCGTGACCGCACAGTCCCTATGTTTGCTGAACCAATCCTGCACGGCGATAGCCGACGTTCCGGAAAGTTCGCCCGCTCCGCAAGACTGCGCCTTCTGAACGATGGCGCTTGGGGGCTCTTTCGCCACAGAGCAGCCCACGAGAAACACAGTCATCAGGAAAACGACTACTTTCATTCGCCTCACTTCCAGCCGGATTGGAATGTGGTCCCATCAGAAAGCTCCGGCGTGTAATTAAAAAAGTGTTGAGTCGCGGCTTCGCTCGCCGCTTGCCGCTGAATTACGTAACCCTGATATGCGGCTTTGCCGGTCATGTCTTCCAGTTGCAGCTCACGGAGCTTTTGCAACTGGCCGACCTGCTCGGCAGCGATCTGACTAGTCAGGTTTATCGCGTCGTTTCGATTCAACAAATTCGAAGAGCTCAAAATCCTCAGCACTGAGAGGACGCCTTGTTCAGTCGCAAGCAGCTTTCCTTGTAAGCCAACGCCACGAAGAATGCCCTGCGTTGTCGCCAGACTGGTCTGCGCCCACTGGGCATATTTGCTTTGGTATGTGCCGACGTTTGGGGTAGGGCTCAGCACCGGCTGGTAGCCGGGGAACGTCGCCCGGAAGACTGCGTCCTGACCTCCCAGCGAGTACGCCAGCGCTTGCCCACCTTGCACAACGTTCGCTAACTGAGCAAGATCCCCAGCGGCGTTGTTCAGAGCCGCTGAACTGCCATGAGTGCTGTTCTTGATGGCGTCCGCGAGCTGCTGCACTTGGATCGCATATTGCAGAATCTGCTTTGCGTACTCGAGATCATGCATGATCTTGATGCTCACTGCGGTGGGCTCCGAAGCACAATTGGCGCACACAAAGACTCCGCCTCCGAACTGAGCGTTCAAGTTAAGACAACAATACACTGCGAGGAAGGCGATCAATGCGAAGCGGTTCAACTTCATAAAATTCCTTTCTGGATCATCAACATGCCGCAGCAAATGCGGGACGAGGTTCTGACTCCTCCTGAATTCGTTCGTAATAGGTGGCCCAGTCCAACAGCTGCTCATCTTTCAGCGCAATCGCACGGCGGCGGAGCCAGGCGCTCTGCCAACCGGAGGGGTCTTGCTGAACCAGATCTTCTACGAGCTGACGTTCTTCACGGCCATTCACACCGACGAAGGAAAGCGCGACATTGTGAATCCCTAGTGAGATGAGCCGCCGCCCCAGCGGAGAAATGAAGTAATAGTGCTGCTTCGGGATGCTCGTTTGAACAATTTCGAGCTCGCGCGAATTCAATCCAATCCGGTCATAGAAATCCTTCGAGGCAGGGTTTTTTGCCTCAGCGTTCGGCAGCAGGATCTTTGTCGGGCACATCTCCAGGATCACGTCGCTGATTTCTGACTTGCAGATATCGCTTAGATTCTGGGTTGCGAGCAGCACGATTCCGTTCATCCGCCGGAGAGTCTTCAGCCAGTCGCGCAGCCGTTCCCGAAACACAGGATGCCGGAGATAGGCCCAAGCTTCGTCAAGTGTCACCAGTGTCGGCGCGCCGTCCAGGCGTTTTTCGATCCGGCGAAATAGATACAGCAGGACCGGAATCACCGCTTTGTCATCGAGCTGGAGCAGGCTTTCCGTCTCAAAGGTTAGGAACCGGCCATCACTGAGCAGGTCTTCGTCAGCGTCCAAAAGATGGCCCAAAGGACCGGCCAGAGTATAGAACTGCAGTGCCTCCCTAACCTCCAAGTCCTGAACATTCGCACTGAGTTCTGTGAGGGTACGAGACGGCGAGAGACGAAGCTGCTGCAATGCGGCAGTCAGCGCATTACGATGCTTTGGGGTAACGACGAGACCATTTAAGGTGCATAAGTCTTCCAGCCAGGCAATCGCCCAAGTCAGATCCGCATCGGAATCAATATCTCGCAACGGGCAGAAGGCCAGGTCCGTGTTTTCTCCGGCCAGATCGTAGAACTCGCCCTCGGCAGCTTTGGTCAGTACGAATAGTGAGTGCCCTTTGTCAAAGGCGAATACCTGGGCGCGCGGATACCGGAACCATTGCGCTGCAATCAATCCCAGAGCAGTTGATTTTCCGGCACCGGATGGTCCGCACATAAGTGTGTGCCCCAGATCGGACACGTGCAGGTTAACCCGGAATGGAGTTGCACCGGTCGTCGCTCCGAAAAGAAGCGGTGGGCTATTCTTTGGCATCAGTCGAGACGGATTCTGGCGTTCGCCGGCCCAAACCGACGTGATGGGAAGCAGGTCGGCCAAGTTAAGCGTGTGAAGCAGGACTCGGCGAACATTCCGATAACCATCGCCCGGGAGACTGCCTCGCCAGGCCTCGACCGCGTTCACTGTTTCCAACCGGCAGGAGAAACCTAGGTTTTGGATTCGCTTCATGACCGTGCGAACGTTTTCCGCGAGCCGCTCCACATTCTCGTCAAGGCAGATGATGTTGCTGGTGTACTGCGCAAAATGAACATCGCCGGAAGCGGCCACTCCCATGGCTTGCTCGGCGTCTTCGGCCATCATCTGGGCATAGAGGTTGACGGCCCCGCTCTGGCTTCGAAGTATTTGATCTTTGAATCCGCGAATCCTGGATCGCCATTTCCGGCGGTTCTTGTCAAGGATGCTGCCGGCCTCTTCGGGATCCAGAAGGATCGCCCGCGTACTCCAGCGGTATTCCATCGCGAGTGAATCGATTTCGCCGAGAATGCCTGGGAAGCTAGTTCTCGGAAAGCCGTCCAAAGCAATGACCCGGACATGCTTCCGACCAATTCGAGGTTCGACCCCGGCGCAGAAATCATCGGCAGCGAGAACTTCATTCAGAAAGACGGGAATCTCCGGTAACGCAAACGGATAATCGTCTCCTGCTATGCAGCGGCGGAAGTAGCGCAAAAGCCGGTCGTGCGATTGCGGAAATCCGAAATCATCAACGAGATCGAGCCGCTTTAGGCGCTCCACCCGGAACAGCGAGGCAAAGACGTTCTCAAACAGATCTACTTTCGACCTAAACCGTTCTAGCACCAGGTGCGCAACACCGGAACTAGTATCGGTCCGGCCTTCGAACATCCAGCCCCTGATTCGTTCCTCGGATTCAATCGGCGGAAGATACGTGAGTGCGAGATAGTGCTCGCTCTCATAATGGCTGCCTTCCTCCATGAATTGTTGCCGGCGCTCATCGTCGATGATCCGCGTGACCGTGTCCGGAAAGTCGCCTTCAATTGGGTAACCGGGGGCTCGGGAACGGGTCAGATCCGTGTGGATCATCCAACCACTACCCAGGCGCAAGATGGCGTTGAGCCGGGCAGCGAGTGCATGCATTTCAGCATGGGTTGCAGAATGCATGTCAGGACCGCGAAAGGACCACGCGACAAGCAGTGAACCATCCTGCTGAAGAAGTATCCCGTCTTCGACTAGAGCGAACGGCAACAGCAGGTCCGCCATTCCACGAGCCCTTGTTCGATGTTGAGCGATGTGCATAATTCCTAACGCCAGCTCCCTGGCGTTTCTGGACTGGGCGCGTGCAACCCGCTTTTTGCCGGATAGAACGACAGATATCGAATGTGGCGTAGATATACGTGACGGAGGAGGGGGTCGGTCTTGCCCATACGCTGCAAGACCCCAATCGAAGCGATCCAAAACAGGACAGCCAAGCCGATTCCCCAGAGCGTCGCTAAGCTGAACGCCAACCCGGCTGCAATCATCATCGTGACCAATACGAGTTCGCGGTCACCGCCTACCAGGAGATTAGGCCGGTTTGCCGACTGGTGAATGATAACTTCCCGAGGCTTGTCTGCCACATCCATGATCTAAACCACCGCAGCAGCAACGCCGAAGGCACTCGCCAGCATGGGCGCAGCAAAGACGAGAACAGAAACGACCAATCCAATCATGCAGGCTCGTCGGCCGAACTCGGTCAGTTCGCCTCCCCACAGCATCGCCCCACCAGCAATGGCAATGCCGATGAGGCCGATTGCGTAGGCGACCGGGCCTGTCAATGAGGTGGCGATCGCTGTCATCGGCCGTTCCCACGGCAATGCTCCCGCAGGCGCAGCATTTGCGTGAGCAGCAAACGCGTACGCCACGAGCAAGAGAAGCGCGGTTCGTCCGTGTATGGCACGGGCAGCAAGCTTGCTAGAACGGAATCTAAAACTATTCACAACACCTCCATTTAGTTCAGACATACTCAACTTCATAACGGCCATCGCGATAGCCGGAAACGACCATCACTTCCCTCACTTTGCGGCCGGCTTGCAGGCCTGCCTCCTGATCAACGAAGACGACTAGGTCTATGGCTTCCGCAATGAGTGTTTGCTGTGGAGCGCTCGTCGCCTCGGCTACAAGACTCTCCATGCGAATCAACCCGCTAAATGCATCATTAGCGTGAACAGTAGCCGCCCCGCCGGGATGCCCCGTATTCCAAGCTTTCAGCATCGCGTGGGCTTCCGCACCGCGAACCTCCCCAACGACAATGCGCGTCGGCTTCAAACGCATGCACGCGCGAAGGCAATCCAACATCGAGACCCCTCCCACAGCGCGCAGATCAACGTAATTTGAAACGGAGCACTGAAGTTCGGTGGTGTCCTCGATGGAGATGACTCGATCGTTAGGAGCAATGCGGCAGAGTTCGTCTAGGACGGCATTGACCAGAGTCGTCTTTCCTGAGCCAGTCGCGCCGACCACCAGGATGTTTTTCCGAGCTTTAATAGCGGCGCGGATGACATGGCCATGATCTACGCCACGGACTGCGTCCGCGAAGGACACCCGCGCGCCGGTTCGATTCCGAGCATCACCTCTTCCGGTAAGGATGTCGGCGCTTTCGTAATCTGCCAATGTGAATATATGTTTGGGGCGCAGCCGAATTGCAAAAACTGGGTTGCGAACGACGGGCGAGACAATTCCCTCGAATCGGCTACCATCGAGCGGAAGTTCGGTCTCGAGTACGGGGCGATCATGATTCATGACCGTCCCCTTCCAGGCGGCAACCGTATTCAGTACGCTCGCCGCTTGCGCCGGTGCCATGGCGCCAACTCGCTTAAAATCCTCGCTCATGCGTTTCGCCCAGAGTGATGAATCGGGATTTAGGACGATGTCTTCGGTGTCTCGGGCCGCCAGGAGTTGGAGGACCGTTTCACCCAACTCTCTTTTCAGCTTCGCCTCAAGTCGCGCAAAATGTGGCTCGACAGATGTAGCAAGAATTGGAATTGGATTGTCTACGTTTTGTGCTATATTGCGAGGCATTAGGGGAATATTCCATTCCTCTACTCCGTAGGTCGCCGCAGGGCGTCTCGGTGACACGCCTCTGGAACTTTGTTGTTGTTCAGTTGTAAGAACGCATGCCGGTCATAACAATCCCGTTCGACTACGACGAAAAGCTACATCAGTCTGTTGTACCGATCTGCATCTGCGATACGGACGTTAGCGGAAACCAGATCCATCCGGCTTGGTTCGAACTCGGAGTTGCTCCGGTCGCTGACCAATTGCGACGTATGACCCGCAGGGTTCTCAATGACGTGTGTAGAGTTTCGGAGATCACCGAGAGCGCTGTTCACTCCATTTGGCGAAACCGAGGTTCAGACCTGGGCACTAATCCTGAGCTTGTCGTCCTCAAACGCGCGAAGTGGCAGGCTGAGGATGCCAAGGCCGGAGGACGGCGAGCGCGCACCGGCTACGATGTCGAACTATTCTCGGAAACCGTCGATCGGCTTCGCGATGAATTCGATTTGGTTGCGGAGGCAGAATCAAAAGATATCCTGGACAAGCTGGTGGCACAAGCTGTCGAGTTGGGCATGATCGAAACCGCTGAGATGGTCCCGATGATGTTGCGCGGCTGCAGCGCCGAGGAATACGTCTCAAGGTTCGGGAAAAAGCGCAACACCCTCACGCAGATGTTCTTCCGGAATATGCGTAAGGCTGCTGAAACCGCAGGGCTCTCGTTATAAGACTTTGCAGCGAAACACGTTGCGTTTGACTGGCATAATGTCAGGAAGTAATGTCCCCTGACGAATCCCCGAGAGCCAAATACGAACGACTCCAGCGGCGATTCCAAGAAGAAATTCTCACCAAGTACCCGAATCCCGAGCGCAAAGGGTGCCCTGGAGATGCAGCGCTGCGAACTCTGGCAGCTCACCCCTTAGCAGAACCCGTCGATAGCGATCCGGCCTGGCGGCATGTGACGCACTGTTCTGAATGTTATGAGGAGTTCCTGCAATTTCAGGCTGCCCGCCGTCGGAACAAGCGGATTAGCCGTGAATCGATTCGATGGGGAATTGCTGCTGCTGCACTTGTATTAGCGTTGACCGTGCTGTATGTCAACCGCGGATTCGTATTCGAATCAAAGCGCCCCCAGAATGCCGAACTTGCGTACTTCCCTCGAACGATCAATATAGAGTCGATGACCCGCTCTCTTGCTGGGGGCGGAGAAAAGAAGCCCTTGTACCTGAATCGAAACCGTGAAGCGTTGACGATCCAGTTGCCGGTCGGAAGCAGCGCCGGCCAATATGAATTTCAACTTCGAAATGGGGCGGATCAGGCTATTCTGACGAAGTCCGCCACAGCAAATATCGACCACGGTGTCACCGCCTTTCAGGTGAATGCTGATTTGACCGGATTCCAACCGGGTCAGTACAAAATGGAGGTGCGCCAGGTCCCGTATGATTGGGAATATTATCCGGTTGTTATTCGATGATTGACGTCAGTTCAACTCGCGCGACCGTCATGGCGGACAAAAAGGCTCAAACTCTATAAGGGGTTGTCGGTAGGCTCTCTCGTTAGGTGACTCGAAGTTCATTCCGGTTAGCACGGCAGAACCGCCGAGTCTGTTAGATTGCTGCTTGTTCGAGAACAAATCCACGAACTACTTCCGCGAAATGCCTAACAATGCGTCCAAGTGGATTCCTCACGCTACGCCGTCCCAAGCAATCTATGCGCGGGCGGCCGTAGCAGAAGCGCTTGCGCTTTTTCGGGGGAGGGAGGAACGAGTGAGAGAAGGGGGACCACCCGAAACCTGGAGGGCTGCGCCCATGCGCGCGCCGGGGCGAAGCCCTGGAAGTCCGACCGGATGTATGCATTGCGCGAACAAAAGCGAGCGGGCGTCCAGCTTTAACTAGTGGCGCAGTGGATAAAAGCGGATTCGTTGGTTTACTGCTAGACATTCCTTCTGGCCCGCTCTCGTACTCTCCCATCGGCTAGACGTGGCGCACATCTCGGACAAACAAAGCAGCTGACTAGCCTTAATTGTCTCTTGTGGTCCTACCGCGAGTCATATGGAAACGGGGTAAATGTCAAAGGAGGATCCCCCAAATCCATGGGATTACCTACCGTACATGCTAAGGGACGACCACCGATTTTGCGAATGTGATCTAAACTTATTATCCCGCCTTCATCAACTCTCCGACCACCGATGTAGAGCGGATTGACCGTAACTTGTGCTTTCGCCCGATCCACCTTGTAGCCATATGTAATCTCGATCAACGGCGTATAGTCAAAATGATTAGGATCATTGTCTTGCGATGCATAGCGTACAAGTCTAAGGTGATTGTCAGTGGAACTGTTCAACGGGTTGAAGTTCTCGGGAGCGACAGGCTGCTCATACACGGTGGGATGGCTAGAATCTTCGGCAGCCGTGCTCCATCTAAACTGACAAAACGGCTGGTCTGCCAATTTCGGCAGTCGGCATCTGAGGGCGTCTTTCGAAAGCGGTCCAGAGAACCACGACTCATCGAAAGATCGGTTAGGAATGTCACGAAACAGAAGTTGTAAGCCCCCTTGTTGACGAAGTGCTTCCTTCCAGTTATTAAAAGCAAATCCGCCGACGTAGAGGTCATTCTTGCCCTTCGGGCTCGGGTCGGGGTCTGTGTCAGACCTGTAGAGTGGCCCGTACAATTTGACGTCTTGATTGTCCACATTTTCGCAACGATCCTTGTGCGCTTTGTTTACAGTACAAGGAGGTTGGCCTGGCTTATCGGATTCGTCGATATTTGTCATATAAGTTTGTACCCAGTTCAACTTCTGATCGCTGGGAACATCGACAGTCTGCGAGTCGCCGCACGAATTGCCTACATTAGCGACGGCGGCAAGATAGATGCAAAGGCCCAGGTTCCCCGATGCCAAACGCGTCGGCTCGTATAGCGCCTTCTTCACGCACATCTGTTGAGTGGGAGGGCTGGTCGGCGGCAACGACTGGGCTGGAGCAATATCCGGCACTTGGCTGTCACCTACCGGATAGGCTGTATCACCGCCCACAGTGATGGCCTGGACGACGCACATCTGGGCATCAGGATCAGAGGCATGACATTGAGAAAGTGCCGCTTGATTTACGCTGCCATTGAAAAGGTTGGCCAGGGATGGCGTTACAGGCGTGCTTCGGGAATACTGCGCCAGAACGAGGTGAGCCTTGCCGTCCAAATAAGGCGAGTAGAGAGCGGCTTGGCTATGCGTCGGCAGAATACGAATCTGCATCACATTGTCGCCATGAAGATTGCCGCTGTGAACTACGAATCGCATATATGCGACGCCGGGAACCTTGACACTCCACGGACCGTTTGCTGCTGGAAGCGCCGGAGCCTGCGTGCCCTGGCCTGCATATAGTGCCTGCTCACGAGCCTCGTCGCTGGGGTACGCGGCCGTGACAATGCTGTTGATGCTCTCGCCGTCAAGAGCCATCTTGCCGAGTCGACCTAGCCGCTGAAAACTCTCGTTCAGTTCGATATCAACTTTGATGTCGGCGTGCACGAACCCGCCTGTTCCCTTGCTGATCCCTTCCGATATTCTTCGCGTCACTCTGTTTACTTTGCCTTGAAAACCGTCCTCTATATCCGCGAAGGCTTGGCCGTTTACCTGATTTTTCATGTCAGGAATGAGTTGATCAATCAGCCTCCTATAATTGGCGGGCATCTTGTCATACGGAACACTGCCCTGAATAGCCCAGGAAACGGATTGCAACTCCTGAGGCTTGTGCCCGGTAAGCATTCCACGCCAGAGCAGTGTGGAAATAGCTTTAGCCGCCGTGCCTTTAGCCGGTGCGAGTACATAAGCGGTACCGGCCCCGGGACGGTGGATGGAATACTCGCTACAGAAGAACGTCATTGGAAGAACATAGTCACCCGGCGGCAGTGGCTTCGTCAGCGTATCGACTGTGATGGGCAGAACGCGGCCTTGGAACGGTCCTCCAAGCAGATCCTCATTGGGCACCGTCGGGTAAGCTGCATTGGCGTCGAGATCCAGCGGAAGATGCTGATGCAGAAGATTCTTCGCCCTTTGGTCATTGGAACTGGCGTTCTTTTGACCGAAGCCGGGTAGACTTATTTGGCTGAACGCCGGCGCACTCATGATGATCCATGAGGCAAACAGCGAGAATACGGCAAAAATTTTGGGATAGACCTTATTCATCGTTCACCCGAGAGCGCGAAATACGTCTCCGAAGGATCGGCTTTTCCGAGTGGCGCCACTGCGGGCACTCGTGCAATTGCACTTTGATTAGAGGTATGCTGGCGCACGTTTCCCTGCGGCAGTACACTTCCGACGAATTGATCCAGAGCGCTACCGGGATTCGACCCGAGGCTAAGGAACTTGATCTCCGCCTGGACGTTCACGCTCCGTGCAAGCGTAAGAAGCCAAAGGAACAAAAGCAGTTTTGAGAGCGAGGACTGCAAAAATCACCTCAGTTCGGATCGGTTCAGAATATCTGCTGGTGACTCCGAAACTATAGCACCCCAACTGGAGAAGGTTATACTGACAACGCTTCCTTGGAGGTTAACGGACATGGGCTGGTTCACATATAGATTGGCCGCTGCACTTGCTGTGGCTTCCATTTGCTCGGGAATCTTGCGGGGTCAAGTACCCGGTCCAACATCCGGAGAAATTACTGTTCAGCTAATTCAGGGTCTGGACTCCGCCACAAACCCCAGAGCGATGTCCCAGGGCAGGGTTACGAAGTCAACCAGTCCTGCCGTTCCTGTGGGAAGCACGGCGATGGTCGGTCTTGCCTCGGATCCGGTCAACGGCGGCTACACCGTTAAGCTTCTGCGACTGGCTATCAACGGCCAGATCACACCAGCAGCGAGTTCCGATGTCGTTCTAGCACCAGATTTCTTCAACAAGGCCCAAGAAAGAATGCGAGCTAAGGGTCAACCGGAGGATGCGGTAACCGGTACACGGGTTTTCTTGCCCGCGCGGATGATAATTCGCCTGACCTTAACTACGCCGACTGCTGAAACGACTAATACAGTCCGACCGAGGCGTCCGGAACCTCAAGCATCGGAGAATCAGCCTCCGACACAGCCGAAGGGTTGGGTAGTTGAAAAACTTCCGGAGATCGGAAACCCTGGGCAAGATGTTGTTCAACAAGCCGCTCTTTTGACCGGGCAGACCATCATGAATGGCCGAACTTCGGGGGCGTATTTAGTGATGCATTGCGATTTTCCAACTACGGCTTATCCTGGCCTGCTGCCGCTGGAAACAATCCTCGGAGGTACCAACGAGATGTTCGACGTGCCCGGAGCGCCAGGTTCTTTTGTCGATATCTCAGACTTCACCTCCAGTCAGCTTGGAGACTCGAAGCCGATTGAGGTTAACGCGAACGCTCAAAATCGGAGCAACGGAGCTCGCGTTCGGTTTTTCTTCGAAGCTCAAGATATGAGCCGAATTGTCGACGCAGCCGGAACAACCTTGAAGCTTTCTGTTGGCTCGGGCTCATCCCCGACCCCTACGGCTGTCGCTGTATTTGTTCTTCCGCAAGATAATTCGCCTGTCAAGCAGATGATGAACTCATGTTTGCAGAAGAGCAGCACAGACGCAGAGGCGTTGCAATCGAAAATCGTAGCCTCTTGCCCAGTCCCGAAGGATGGGAAGATTTTGGATTCAGTCGCTCTTCAGTACGCCGATGGCGGGAAACAAATCAAAGGCGACATGGATGAAGAGGATTTCGGAGGCGTTTGGAAGCTTCCTCCGCCAGCAAAGGGACATCCTGCGCGGAAGGTTTCAATGACTTGCTCTTATCGAGACTTTGGCACTTCCGAAGGCACTCCCGTGACGGACAAATCCTCTATATCAATTCCAGAAACCGCGCGCAGTTGTGAGTTCGTCGTACACAAGAACACTTTGCTCAACAGTGGCGTTTGCTTATCGACTGCCCCTTTAAGTGCTGGAGTTGCCGGCATGCAGTCGCAAACGCCAAATCAGAACGCCCAAGTGCAGCCTTTGCGCGCTCAGTCTGGTCCATCAACGGATGGCGGGCTCCCACCTGGTCCTATCGGACCGGTGAATCGACTCAATGTACGCGGAATCAGTGTTCGCATGGGACGAGGACAGATCCTTGCTGCTGCGAAAGCAGCGCGAATGCTCGTGAATTCGTCTAGTCCGCAGCAAATACAACTGATCGATCCCACTGTAAAAGCCCCAAGCGGCACAGCTGCTTATGGCTTAATTCTGAACATCAATTTCCAAAATGATGTCGCTGTTTCAGTCCAGATTGGGGAACAAGGGGGGGCACAGGGCGCGGCGTTTGAAGACATTTGTAAGAAGTGGGGCAAACCTCCGCACTTGCCGCGCGGTTACGACAACGAACTTGGAACTGGCGATAAAGCCACTTGGGGAGATCGAACGTCAATATACGCTGAGTACAACCCAAGCCTCTATAGCTATGGCGGTCAGACAGTAACAATCTATGACGCAGTAGCGTTAGCGCCTCACCCGCAAGTTCGAAAAAAAGTGCCGATGTAGCTTGCTCCAGCGCTTAGAACCTTTGGGCTCGAGCTAGGCCGCATATGAACTTGCGCTCGAAGAGGAGTATCCTTTCGCCTCGGAGGTCTTGTTCCCACCTTTAGCTTTTTACTGTGATGTCAAGCCGGCTATTCTTGAGTTCGCGTCCGCATCCATTACGCACGAATAGATCCACCGTGGTCGGCGAGGGTAGAGCGATATCTCGGCTTCTACTTGGATGTATGACGCGCATTCTGTGGTGTGCGTTCATCCGAAGAGTCGGTCGGGAGCTTTGAAATGAAATCGCACCGGCCCTCAGTCAGCGCATCATTGCAGCGCAAGCCGCTAACTCGCAGTTAGGCGGTCGCTGCTGAATCACAATCGTCCAGCGCACGTCGAGCTGTTGCCAATGCATCGTCAGTTCCCGCTTCAGTCCGATTCAACGCTACTGCACCATCTGGCTCAATACCTCTTCCCTCGAAACGCCGTCCCTGCCATGTAATGTATTGGGCTCTCGGCATGATGAGCATGTAGCCCGCGCCCACCTTTGTACCGGAACCGGGGATGAGCCGCCCGGCAGTTTCGGTCCCCACAATCCTTGCCAGCTTATTCTCCGCTGCAAAGGCGGCGACCATTTCGCCTGCACTGACTGTGTGCTCATTCACGAGGATTGCAACCCGGCCGTGCCACCTCTGCGGTCCCAAACCCTCGGATACGAGCACGACAGACGAATCGCGCCCCCCGAACCGGAAAGCCAGGGACGCGACCCCAAACGGATTCGGGAGATGAGTCGGTAACCGGTCCAGCCGCGGCAGTTTTTCCTTTTCATAGCCCAATTCGGCCCGTTTGCGCGAGAGCGTAAACCCGATAGGAATCTTCCCTGGCGTCAGGTAGCTCATAAGCCGAAGTACGCCGAGGCCGCCACCGAGATGTCCGCGCAAGTCGAGCACGAGGCGATCACATGAAGACAACTCGGCGATCGCCGCATCGATTTCTCGCGCAACATCTAGACCGAGCAACCCAGGAAGGATGCTTACCTTTAGGAACCCTGTATTTTGGTCCAGCTTTGATGATTGGACAGCTACCGGCTCGCAGTATGGCTGTTTTCTGGAGCGAGGCAACGGAACGACAACTCGGAGCGTATGTTGCTCGGCGGCGCGCCGGATACCGAGCGCGAATTCCGCACCCATGGCAAACATCGGCTGCTCCGGCGGAAGTATGGGCTTGTCGTTGACAGAGACAAGGACATCACCCGATTTCAATCCGGCCAGGTCGGCGGGCCCGCCACTGTGAACGTCGGACGCGACCCAGTGCGCTCGTCCGTCCGTCGTGTCGCGGCTGAATGATGCGCCGACAGCCAGTCGCGCGGGAACGCGCCGGACCGATTGATGGAAAAATCCGGTGTGACTCGTTCCTAAACGGCGCACTAACCCATGCATTGCCGTCTCAAACGTGTCCGGCTCATCGACCGCGACGATTTCTTGTCGGCACGACTGAGCTATTGTCGGCCAGTCGGTTCCGTTAAACTTCGGGTCGAAGTAATGCTTTGTGACGAGCTTGTAGACCTTATCGAAGATGTGTTCGCGCTGCTTGTAGCTGAGCTTGTCTCGTGTTTGTGGCAATTGTTCTTGTCCCATCTCCAATTACTTCGAAGCCGGCCCATAGATTCGGGTTCGCCTTCTCGCCATAGGTCTTAATGAACTCCACCTGTGAAGACCTTAGCGCCGCTGATATCGACTCACCTTTGGCGAGATGCTGATAAAAACCTTCCATCAACGTTGCCGTGGACCGGTCTTGTACGTCCCACAGGCTTGCCACAACACTCTTTGCTCCCGCGGTCAGGAACGCCCTGGCGAGATTCATAATTCCTTCTTCTCCCTGCAATCGACCGGTTCCGGTCTCACAAGCTGAGAGTACGACCGTGTCGGCGTTTAATCTCGTGTGGCGGATCTCACGAGCCTGCCAAAGGCCATCTTCGGAAGCACTCCCGGGATGGAGAACGATAGCGGCGCGATCCGGTTGTGTCTCATCGCCAACTCCGTGTGCGGCAAGGTGAATGATTTTGAACTGCGCGAGCGGCTCCGATTTCAATGCGGCTTCGGAAGCATCTGGCCCCTGAAGGACAACGCCATCCTTTCCCATTGCAGCACTGGCATTGGCCACTTCCTCTTTGCTGAATGGCAGGGGCTTCACATCGGCACCCCGGATATCTGCTATTCCGCGGATCTCGGCGGCTTTCGCAGGGTCTTCAGAAGTTGGACTGAAGGCAACACCTAAAAATAACTTGGCCGTCCGAACTTCCGGTTCGCGTCTCAGCGCCCCGAGTACAGTTGCCGAGGGCGCAACGGAGATAACAGCCCGCTGAGCGAGATAGCTGCCGCTCTCGTTTTGGAGAGCCCCCCACGGCAGCAGGTGCAGACTGCCATCAGGCACTACAATGAGCGAATCCCATTCTCGATCTGGGATTGGGCTGATCAGGGCGGAATACAGCGCCCGAGCAGCGGTTTGATCCTCGGCCCCAGCCTTTATCGCTGCTAAACACTTCTTCGTCAGCCCTGCGATTTGCTCGCCTGGTGGAAGGGTGTGGACCCGCATGCCGGCCGCTGAGATCTCGAGAGCGTATGAGGCATGAAGGTCCAGTACATATTCCACAAACACCTGACGCGGGCCGAGCAGGCGCATAAGGGCTGACAGAGTGATGGGTGCACGCCGCAAAACAGATACTTCCTCGCGCTCCTGTGCAAACTGTGCGCTGCCGAGTTGATCGTAGGCCTCATCAAGTTGGGCAAGCACATGCTTCGCCTGGGTATCGCTCATTTTGCGCTGAATCAACGTACGTTGAAGGGCCGCGATCCTGTTTTCTGCGGGAGAAACACTGGTGGCGGATGGCGACCTCTGCGAATAGTGAATAGAATCCAACAAGACGCGTCCGCGAGCGCTTTCAATGATTTGGAAAGCCTTAGCTTGATCATGCTGCTGTTCCCAGGCCAACCGGAAATGTGCGACGTAAATGCGGCTGAATGCAGCGATCATGGAACTCTTTACTTCCGAAGAGGGAGCGTTGACAAGCAGGCCCTCCAGCAAAGTCGTAGCTCGATCGTAAAGCTTGTCCGCAGCTGCGACATGGTTGAGCGCTGCTTCCGTTTCGGCTTCAGCCGCCACGAATAATGGCAAGTCATAGCTATCTTCGGAGTGCTCGACGTGTCGCATCCCCTGCTTTATGCACACCGCTGCTTTCTGTGGTTGCTTCACCTGTAAGTACACGCGAACAAGTTGAAGATTGGCCTCGGCTTCTAAGCCCGGCAACTCCGCAGCCTGGGCAATTTGGGCCGCTTGCGAGAATGCTTGCTCGGCCGTAGGCATATTTCCAGATTCGTACGCGAGCTGGCCTTCTTGATTCAGCAGCTCGATTTCAGCACCGTATACCTTTTCGTCTTTCGCAAGCCGGAGGGTACTCGTGAACAGATCCCTCGCCTCCTCGATCCTCTGGGAACGTGCCGGTTCCGGGAGCATAGCGATGGCGCGAATCTTCGCGATAGACAATTGGAACGGCATCTGCCGAAACCCGCTACGTTGGGCCAAGTCGCTGGCCTTATCTAGCTGTTTGAGAGCGCCATCAGCCATTCCATTAACGGTCATTCCGTTTGCAAGCCACGTCCTGAAATTGATTGCGCCTCCGGCATCACCGATCTGCTCTGCCGTAGCGATTGCTTTCAACAGAGCCATTCCCGCCGCGCCGATATTCCCGCCCACGCCGGCGACAAATGCCTAATTCGCCGCGTGCGCGGTTCTGCCATTTGAGATCGCCTATAGCTGTGGCGGTCTCCAGAACCTTTTTCCAATCGGCCCCGGCGGCAGCCGTATCGATATTCAGATCGATGATGCCCAGGAGTGCAAGCGCTTCAATCTTTAATTGCGGATCGTTCTGAACGACGGAGCTCTGCAAATCACGATCAACCTCCGCTTTCACAGCGTTGTAATTGCCGTGATCTGCATCGGTGTGCAAACGGCCGAACTTGGCGGCCAGTTCGTCGCGCCTGTCGCCAAGTGCGCGGAACTGCTGTTCCGCCTTCGCGAACAAGGGACTGGCTCGGTACCGATCGCCCTCCTCGTAGAGTTTCTGTGCTCGTGACAAAAGATCGGTGGCGCTTTGGCCGTTCATAGTTGCGCAAATGCCTAACAATGCCGCACTTACGGCCAAGACGTGCACCGCTTGAGCAACCGGAAGACAGGAAGAGGTGGGGTGGTGGACTCTGAACAGCGTCATCTACTACGTAAGCCGCGAGCGGAGCAGGGCGTGACAGAAACTTTCAACTTTTCCCGCCCTTAATGCAGATTGTTTCGGGTGCTACAAAGCTTGAGGGCCGAAACAGCAGCACGGTTTCACGCTTTCTCGTCTATGTTTCATCTGCAGCTTTGGCAGACTCGGGATACCACGTGTCACAACTAGAAGCAGCCAACGCTTACCGGATGGGAGTCAGCGGCAGAGTTGGCGTACAAGCGATCGGAGAAAACCAGCGAAGTTGTGTCTCGCCAGATTGCAGCGATGGCCAGCGAGGTTTTCGAGGTTGGGCTATTCAGCCCAGACGCATCGACCGCGACAACAGGTCCGGTCATGATACCTCGCACTTGGGACGCGGAATCTTTAATCCGATCGATACCTTGGATGAGGCTTCAGAATCTGCAAGGCCGGAACTTATATGTGCGTCCTCACGGCGAACATGACCTCACCATGGTTGACGATTTGAAACGGGAGTCCATTGACCGCATGTTCGCCTCCGGATTTAAGCCTGCCGTTGTCGTTGAGACCTCGCCCGGTAATTTTCAGGCGTGGCTGAAGCACTCACGAACACTGAGCAAAGAGATCAGCACAGCCGCAGCACGGACCTTGGCCGAAGAATTCGACGGCGACAAGGGAGCTGCTGACTGGCGGCACTTCGGCAGACTAGCCGGCTTTACGAACCGAAAGCTCAAATACCAGAGTGCCGAGGGTTTATTCCCGTTCGTCCGTCTCCATGACGCAAATGGCGCAATCTATCGGGAGTCGGAGCGGTTTATCGAAGGAGTCGAAAACGGGCTCGCTCGGGAGAAAGAACGCGCGGTCCAGACCCGCATACAATATCCGAGTCGGCGCGCGCTTCAGCGCCGGACCATTGAGGATTTTCGCGCGAATTCTTTATACGGCGGTGACGGAACCCGTATTGATCTGGCCTACGCCATTTACGCGTTAGCGCAGGGATCACCGGGCGAACAGGTGAAGGCAGCAATCAGGAGCCGCGATCTGTCACACAAGGGAGATGAGAGACGGCAGACCGAATACGTCGAGCGAACAGTCAGCAAGGCGTTTTTGATTGTTGAGCGAAATGCTACTGGTCGGGAGCGGTGAGCGAAAACTGCTGGATTACCGAAGAGCGCACCAAAGCAGGAAAACGAAGATCAACCCAAACACAAGGCGCGCGCGTGGGCTCAAGCTGAGAAAAAAGACAGCAAAGGCTCGCATACCGGCTATGCTCGGCTCCCCTTCACCTTAACGCAAGAACATCCCGGCGAACACGCCAGCGGCAAAGAGACCAGCACCGGCCATGAGCCCGAATACCGCGCACCACCAGCGCCGAGATTGCAATTGCGTCTGATGTAGCTCATTGACCAACTCACGGGCATTGAGCCGGGCGCTCTCGATGTCCTTCTGTATTTCCGCCCTAATGGACGCGGCCGCTTCACGTACTTCCTGTGCGACAACTGAACCGGCCCGGATGTGCACGCGCTCTGTAGCGCGATTAAACTCTTGTGTTGCATCGCCGATAAGGTTTGCTGCATCGCCTATCACACGCTCGAGCATTAGGCGATTCAACGTCACGACTGCCATGATCGGGTCGTCCGGATCGACACGGATGCCGTGCTGGACCGATACTTCGGCAGCCAGCCGTTTGATTTCGCTGGAATCCACCATCTCGCAACTAGAACGGAAGTGCCTCAAGTTGTTCGAAGAGATCGCGCTGCACTAATTTGAGCCGCTGCTTCGCCATCGTCGGCAGCTTTCCCTCAGCTATCGCTTCGCCGAAGGTAAGTTTGGCCGAAATCATGTCTTCCACATCGCGCCCAAAGGTGTCCTGGTTCCTCTTTGAAAAGATGACAGCCCCACATACCTTGTCGGCATTCTCTCGGAAAGCCGCCATTTCAGAGAACTTCTTGCCTTCGGCCTCCACACGGCCAAAAAATTCATTCACCCACACGACAATGTTGCGGCTCTGACTTGTCTGCGCGAGTTCATGGAATCCGTTCAACGTATCGACCAAGGCTTGGCCGCCGGTAATCACTGTGTGGACATAGACTCTGCGTCCGTTGTCGCGCAGGTAATCCAGAGCATTGTTCTCTAAAAGGTAATGCCAGAGCGGAAGGAACGTAGAAGCTCCATTGTCTACGACAAAAGTCGCGCCGTCCTCAACCAGGAATCTCTCCATCAACAGATCGAATGAGCGCTGGTCAATTCGGTTGTGCTCATCCCGGAGTTGCAGGCGATCCGCACAGAGAGCCCCGTATTGAGCGAATGTGCGATTTACCGGGTCGGTGTCAATGCACCGGACATCCCGGCCCGCGCTCTTAAGATACTGCGCCAGAACTGCGGCCACGAGACTCTTCCCCACGCCACCTTTCCCTTGCAGTGTCAGGTGAATGGCTCCTTCGCTATTTGATGTTGCTTTTGGCATATGCTTCCTTTCGGGTCAGATCAGTTTCTTAGGATCAGGTTCGGAGTTGTAATCAAAACCGACGCGCTTCTTTTCCCGCTCCAGGATGTGGGCGAGCGGATGCGGGGCAGCCTCCTCGATCAGAGTTGACTGCGATTGAACCGTAACCTCCGCGGGCGCCACTATGACCGTCTCCCGGCGGCGAAGTTGAGAAACATAATCGGACAAGCGCGCGTAACCGATCTGGAGCCCTATCTCATTCAGCCACTGGCAAACGTCTTTTAGGCTGTGACCGGCATCCAGTAGTTGTTTGATATCCGGCCAAGCCTGTCGCACCTGCCCGGCTTTGGTGCGCGGTTTTTCTCGCAAGTGTGCGCGGAGTTGGGCGAGATTCAGTTTGTCTGTTGCGTTCTTGTCCACTCTGTCTCAAACGGTAAGCGGCGAATGAGGATGTTCGTGACAGACGCGCACAGAAATTCCTGCAACCTTCCGCAAGATTTCAGATCGCACCGCTTGTGTAAGCCGGTTTCAGATTGTTCCAGATCTTCATGCATTTCTCCCGAAGGGGCTAGAGACAGCAAACCCGATAAGGCCAAAACAGAAGCGTAGTGGAACATAAAGGGTCGTAGTTTGTTGTAGGCTGTTTTCTGATTCAATGCTAGTCAACACGAAGACTTAGACGGTTTACAAGTCGGCACCGACGTCATACATCCGTACACCGCGTTGTCACGCGAACTGTTCCTCGGCGCTTACCGTTCAGGAGGGCGGATTGGCGAGGCAGAAGCTTACGGTTCGATCGGTTCGGTTAGACGCCGATTTGAATGCCCGCATCGAGCTGGCCGCAAGAGAACATGGCTTTGCCAGCGCGAGTGCGTTCATTCGCGAAGCCATTCAACGTTCCGTGTCTGCTCAGGAAAGCGCGACCGAAGCGGCGGAGCAAAGGATCGCGGCTAGCATTGATCGCGCCATTGGCGAGATACGAAAAGTGAGACGAGTGCAGCAGGCGGCCTTCGCGTTCGCGGATGCCCAAATCAAAATGCTGCTTACCTGTGTGGCTGAACCGCCGAAGGATGTGTACGACCAAGCGATAGCGCGGGGCAAATTGCGGTACGACCGATTTCTGAAGAGCGTCGGCATGGGAATGGTCGGTGACTCCGCCGATGCAATCAAGGATCTAATCAGCCGTGGCAAAGACGAGTGATCGCGAAGCCGATTTCCGCCTGCGGCCACGCCGCCCACCTAAAAGCGGGAAAAGTGAAGCGACTGCCTGGTCGGTCGCATTGAGAACCATATTCCGGTATGCTTCGACGTCGCCTCGGAAGCGCGCCGGTAGTGCGGCGGGATCAGCCAAACCGCGGCGACAGTTCAATCAGAGGTGCGCAGTGCGCGTTACCTACACGAAAAACAAGATTGCCGGGCAATGGCGAGCGCATGGCCGATACATTGCTCGCGAGAGCGCCACTCAGGACAGTGCCGCAGGATTCAGCAACGAATCTGCTTCCGTCGAACCGGCCCAGATTCTCGATCTATGGCAGAAGCACGGAGATGCCCGCCTGTGGAAGTTCATTGTCTCTCCCGAGTTTGGTGATCGGGTCGATCTTCAGCGGCTGACGCGTGACCTGATGGAGAAGATGGAACGTGACCTGGGCACTCATCTGGAGTGGGTAGCCGTCAGTCACTTCAACACCGAACATCCGCACACCCACGTGGCTCTGCGAGGAGTTCGAGATGACGGGTCGGTGCTGGACTTACCTCGCGAGTACGTGAAGTCCGGGATCAGGACGATCGCCGAGGACCTATGTACCCGGCAGCTCGGCTACCGAACGGAACTCGATGCGCGCGAAGCGGAACGGCGGGAAGTTGATCAGTGCCGAGTGACGTCGCTGGACCGAGTGATCGAGCGCGCTAGCCCTGATCACGCCGGCACGAAGACGAATTCGACATTCCGGTTCGAGCCTGGCGCGTCATCAATCAAACGTGGTCAGACCGCAATCTTTACAGGGCGGTTGATTACGTTGCAGAAGATGGGTTTAGCTACTCAACCTCAACCAGGATTGTGGGATGTTAGATCCGACTTTGTGACAGTGCTCAAGGCAATGCAGCAAGTTGCCGACCGGCAGAAGACGTTGTCCGCACATCGAGCGCTGGTATCTGACGAACGCTTGCCGCTGGTCGTAACGGAACCACGCAGCATCAAGCACCTGGAAGGACGCGTTCTCGGACATGGCGAGAACGAGACGGGAAAGGAGTTCGGACGGCATTACATGCTGCTGGAGGGAATCGATGCAAGGATTCATCTGATCTACTACACGCCGGAGATGGAACAGGCACGCAGCCGTGGCCAACTGGACGCCAACTCGTTCATTCAATTACGCAAGCGCTTCGAAAATGGCCGGCCAATGTTGCAGTTGAGCAATCTAGGTGATGCCGATGAGCTTGTGGATAAGGGCCACTTCCGCCGACAGCAATGGTTTCGTTCCGCCCGCCCTTCCTCCACGACCGCAGATGCGTGGGGTGGATGGCTGGGTCGCTATTTGGCTCAGCAAGCATCAGCTCGACACACAGAAGATCTGAAGAGAACGGGCTCTCCGCAGCGTTGAACGCTACTTGGCTAGATACTTGGACACTCCGCCGCACGCAAGTGTGTTGCAGCGGAAATTTCGCGACGAAAACGGCGTTTCTTGATAGCAATCTGCAACGCAGCTGGACACGGGACAGTCTTCGAATGGAATCAGGGACGCCCGTACGGAGGTTGATCTGGATCAAAGTGCGGGTTAGAAGCACCTCAAGGCGGCTTAATGCCTTGGAGATTGCTATGAATTAGCTGCACATTGTGACGCGTTTATTACTGGCGACCGGTTTGAATCGCCTTGTTCACAAACCTGTTCCGTAGGGTCTCCGTAGCAATATGACCAGCGAGAAATGCGACCTCCTCGTATTCATCGTGATTCAGTGGAGTGCCTTGGGGACGAGTGCTTCTTTCTGAAAAATGGTGCACTTCCCCTCGCGTAGCAATCAGAAGGTCGATAACGCCGTTGACATCCGGGCTTAGCTTCTGTCTCGCGAACACTTGCAGCAACTGGCTCGGGGATCTGCCGTTATCCAAATGCTCCGGAAGTATTCGCGCGATTATTTGCTTCAACTGACCTGAACGCGTAAATTGCTTACGAACTTCTTCATTCTTTGTCTTACCGTTCGCGTACCAGCCTTCCAGCACGAAGTAGAAATTAAAGAAGGCGTTGATAAATCGAAAGGAATGCAGATCAGTGTTGCCATCACGCCAAAACGATAGCGGCACAACCAGTCCTGGGTGTTCGAGAAGTCTCTCCATGAGATATTGAAGCGCCTCTGGTTTCAGTTCAGCTGCGCGCCACTCCGGGATAACACGTGTCGTCTGAATCCCATATGCGCCAAGATCTCGCTCTTCGTCAGTCTCCGCAACTGATTCTGACCGCGCAGTATCCCATCGAACTCTTGATACTCTGAAATGGAAGGAAAGCAGTCCCTCCATCTCCTGAAGCTCCGAGAGTAGCTGCTTACGCAGTTCCTGGTCGGAACCGAGGGTGATGCCCGGGTTCTCGCCCATCCGGAGCTCTGTGTAGAACCGCGATGGATCGGGCGCAGGCGCGATGACGATTATCTTGGCGAGGAGTCCTTTGTCATTCCTATGAAAGATGTATTCGCGCTCGCCATGTTTGAGCGAGGTTGTTTCTTGGATGGCAGTCTCGCCTTCCACATCCGCCTCAATCAAGTATTTCATTTGGCTGACATCGTACACGACTGCACAAGTTAGGTGACCATGGCCTCGAGGGCCCCATCGAATTTCCGTGTTTGGAGTCAACCAAATCTGGGCGATTGCATGCGATTCCATATTGTAAGATGTTTGTTTATCTTCGGATAAACCCCGTGGGCCCTTGGGCCAGCAGTCGGGTAGATCGAGATTCTCGGCAGTCTCACTTGGTTCTGCCGTTTCGCGCACTCACCCAAGATGGTGCCGGTCAAAGGATCACGTTAACGGACATGAGTGTCGAAGATCGTATCCGGAGCTTCAGGAACGAGCTTCCGACGCATACCGAAGCCACTCTGGTCCAGCGCTATATAACTACCGGCAACTGTTTCACCCTCTCGGAGGATACATATTTCAGTCTGAAGGATCGAGTCGCGCAACAGTTTGGGATTCACCCAAATGAGGTTGTCGTCGTGGGATCGGCCAAATTAGGTTTCTCAATCGCCCCGGATAAGCGGTATAAACCGTTTGGAGAGACATCGGATATCGACGTCGCATTGTGTTCTGGGCAGCTATTTGATGCGTTCTGGAAGGACGTATTCAACTACTGGGCGCGCGGCGAACTGTGGCCCGGGCTTGCAGACTTTCGGAAATATCTTTTTCGTGGATGGATGAGACCGGACAAGCTACCTCCAATCGCAAGTTTCGGCCGGAGCCGGGACTGGTGGGAGTTCTTCCGTGCACTAGTTAATAGGAATGACTATGGGCCGTACAAGGTTAGCGGCGCTTTATACAAAAGCTGGCATTTTCTCGAGCTCTACCAGTTGAAATGTGTCCGCGATTGCAAACTGTCAGAACCGGAGCCAATGCCATGAAAACAACCGCAACAAACAGAAAGATAAGAGAACTCCTCACGCGCCTGCGTGAAGGCAAGCTCGTTCCCAACCCGGATTTCCAGCGCCGACTTGTTTGGAGCAACAAAGACAAATCGGCTTTCCTGGAAACCGTATTGCTGAACTTCCCGTTTCCGGAGGTGTATGTTGCTGCTGGTGAGGTGAATGTAGAAACCGGCGAAGGTACGGAGCTTCTAGTCGACGGACAACAACGACTAACGACACTCCTTCAGTACTTCACAGTTTCCCCTGACCTCATCTTGTACGGTGACGTTAAGCCGTACGCGGAGCTGACGCGAGAACAAAAAGAGGCGTTCCTGCAGTATGATGTCGTCGTCAGAGATCTGGGTCTCGTCGAACTGGATGTACTACGAAACGTTTTCCAGCGAATAAATGCAACTCGGTATGCCCTGAACGCGATGGAGATACACAACTCCCGGTTTGAAGGCGAATTCAAGGCGTTCGGGGAGCAATTTGCGCAACGACCGTTCTTCGATAGCCATCGTGTGTTCAGTGCGGCCGAGATTCGTCGAATGCAGGACGTGCGCTTCACACTTACGGTAGGGGCTACGTCCCTCGGCACCTACTTCAACCGAGATGATGAGCTGGAAGAGTACCTCCGCCGTTACAACGATGACTTCGCGATGCGCACTGATCTGGAGCGCGAACTCGACACCGCTCTCGAGTTCATCGACCAGATGAACGTTCCCGCGACGTCCCGCATCTGGAAGAAGGCTGATTTGCTAACAGCAATCGTTGAGCTACATGGTGCATTATTCAAGCGTCAGCAAATGTTGGACCCAACTAGATTCGCACAGGCGCTTAAAACGTTCTACGCGACAGTTGATGACCCTGGATCTCGCGGTACCCCGGAAAGTGACGCCTCGCGCTATTACAAGGCAGCACTGCAGGCAACCAACGATCGGAGCAGCAGAGCCACGCGAGGTGAAATAATCCGCAAACTGATCAACACGGCGGCCTGATTGGAACAGTTGGCCTTGGTCGCAGTTGGCCCAGATCGGCCACTCGCAAGGTTGGCAGATTAGAACTAAAAAGTCCGCCTCACCTCTCTTTGGTGAAGCCGGCGGGTTGCCGCCAAGCCCGGAACAGAACTGCTGGGCATGCCGTGGAGACTCACTGAGACAGCGCATCGCCTGACGCCCAGTTGTCACAGCCAATGCCTGGTGCCGCTTACAGAGTAGGGTTCCAAACCCTATACAGGAGGCGGCAGATGGAAAGCCAAAAGCACCACACCGAAATCGACAATCTCGGCGGCGAGCCGCTCGACGGTTCCGGATTTGAAGGCGAACAACCGAGCAGCGAAGACGAGATCGTTATCACGACGCGGTCTGGCGAGCAGAAGGGGGAAGCGTTATGAGTTCCCCTTCTACGCTAAACGAAACTCAAAATCCCGAGCAGCAGAATCGAGACCACCGGCAGCAGGTAACGGATTCGATCATCAGTCTGCTTGAACAGGGCGTCGCCCCTTGGCAGAAGCCATGGCAGGGAATCGGAATTCCGACGAACCCGACCACGGCCAAAGCTTACCGGGGCGGCAACGCCGTACGTTTAATGGCAACTGCTCTTCAGCGCAACTACGACGATCCGCGCTGGATGACATACAAACAAGCCGCGGAAAACAATTGGCAGGTCAAGAAAGGAGAAAAGGGCACACGGATCGAGTTCTG
Source organism: Bryobacteraceae bacterium (assembly GCA_965219105.1). Classification (GTDB taxonomy): domain Bacteria; phylum Acidobacteriota; class Terriglobia; order Bryobacterales; family Bryobacteraceae; genus Bog-105. Next base: position 595,482 of record OZ244728.1, read on the forward strand.
GGAAGTGAAGGACCCGACCCGCGACAAGACTGATCGCGGTCAGCCGCTGGACGAGACTACGGAGAAGCCGGAGCGCCGTTTCATCCACAAGATCTACACAGTTTTTAACGCCCAGCAGATCGATGGCATTCCGCCCCACGCTCCGAAGGAGCGAAACCCAGTCGAAGCGCTAGAGGCCGGTGAACGCATTCTCGCTAGTTCCGGCGCTTACATCAAACACGATCAGGCCGACCGTGCCTTCTATAGCCGAAGTACCGACAGCATCCACCTACCTCCGAAGGAAGCTTTCAACGATGCTCCCGGCTATTACGGAACTGCGCTTCACGAACTGTCTCATTGGACCGGTCACCCTTCCCGGTTGAATCGGTCAACGCTCAACGAATCCTATCGATTCGGCGACCCGGCATACGCGAGAGAGGAACTGCGGGCTGAACTGGCGAGCCTTTTCATCTCCGCCGACACCGGCATTCCGCATGATCCAATCACGCATGCAGCATACGTCGGCTCCTGGGTCGAGGCGCTTCGAAAAGATAAGAACGAAATCTTCCGCGCCGCACATGATGCGTCTGCGGCAGCCGACTTTGTGCTTTCGCGCGACCGCGAACGTGTGAAAAGCGCGGAACAGCCGCTCCAATCAACTCCTGAGCGTGAAACCAGCCGGTTTTCCGCCCGCGTAGAACCGGGCTCTGGAACGGTGAGCGTTCATGATAAGCGCTTCGGCAACGATCACCACACGCCTATCGATCAGGCGGAGCGGCCGTCCGACGACGGGCGAATGAATCGCACCAACAATCGGAGTGAACTGAGCGAATCGTTCCAGGAGGCGCGCGCGCTTGCCATTAAGGAACTCGGCCACGAAGTCCGAACTTACGTCGCGCAGACCAATAGTGGCATTTACTATGGAAAGATAATCGGCGAAACGGACCATCACGTCCTACAGCGTCTTTCTGGCCAAATCGCCGTCGCACACCTGAAGAAGATTGTTGGCGATACGGCGGAGCTAAACAGCACCGTCTCCATAGCGTATCGAGCCGAAAAAGCCCGTGTGCGCGAAATCCCTGAACGCGAGAAGGCGGCGGAACTGGCGCGATGAACGTATACAGAATGCCGGCTGATCCCGGCGGATTCCCGTTTGGCTACAACTGGCGAGCCACTCTCACGGGGCTCGCCTTTCTTGTTTTATTCAATTTCGCGGCGACGCAGTATGTCGCTTTCCGCTTTCACTATCAGTTGGCGCTGGGTGCAGCTCTGCTACGCACCCGACAGGCGGTGGTCTACGAACCATTCGCCTGGTGCATTTGGGGTTTTCGCAATTCAACATCCCGTGATCCGCGCATCCGTAAGCCGTTGTTCGAAGGAGAAATGATGGTCCTGGGCGGCTCGATACTGTCCATGTTCGTTTTCTTTGCCGCCGCAAACCGGCGCGCTCGCCGCTTGTCCGAAAATGCTGAGGACCTTCACGGTTCCGCCCGGTGGGCCACTCCGAAAGATGTTGACGCGACCGGATTGGCGCGGGCAAACGCTGGCGTTTACGTTGGGGGCTGGTACAGCGATTCCAAGCGCAAGCTCATCTATCTTCGGCATAACGGGCCGGAACATATTCTGGCGTTCGCACCCACCAGGTCCGGTAAGGGCGTCGGCTTGGTCATTCCGACATTGCTGTCCTGGGATGAGAGCGCGGTCATCTACGACATCAAGGGTGAGAACTACGCGAAAACGGCGGGCTTTCGCTCCAAAAATGGGCACGTCTGTTTTAAGTTCTCTCCCGTTGAAGATGGCTCTTCGTCGCGGTTCAATCCTCTGGCGGAAGTTCGATTGTTCACGCCGCGCGATGTTTCAGATGCCCAGAATATTGCAGATATGATCGTGCGCAGCGGGGAAGACAGCCCGATGGAGCGGCATTGGGAAGACACTGCCGCATCCCTTACGACCGGCATGATCCTACACGTTTGTTACAGCGCCGCGAGCGAGGGACGAATTGCTTGTCTGGCCGACTTGGCCGGACGGTTCACGCGTCCCGGCATTGATTTCCGGGAGACCTTGAACGAGATGCTTAGCTACCCACACGATCCGGCACTGAAGCGTGGCTGGCACACAAGAACAGGACTTCAAACCGCAACCCATCCTGTCGTCTCGGAGAAAGCGCAGGAGATGCTCGACAAGGAAAGTAAGGAACTTTCGGGCGTTCTTTCGACGGCTAAGACAGCACTCGCACTGTATAGCGATCCGCTTGTGGCCCGGAACACCAGTGCGAGTGACTTCACCATTGACGACTTGGTCAACCATGAGCGTCCCGTTTCTCTTTATTTGGTTGTGCCGCCGTCGGACAAGATCCGGTTACGGCGCCTGATCCGGCTCATGTTCACGATGGTCGTAAATCGCCTGACCGAACGGATGGCTTTCGATGGAGCCGAACAGAAGCGCAACCGGCACCGACTGCTATTCCTAATCGATGAATTCCCGAGTCTGAATCGGATGGAGATCTTCGCGGACGCTCTTTCCTACATGGCGGGATACGGTTTGAAAGCGTACCTGATCACGCAAGACGTTCGACAGATCGTGGATGCTTACGGACAAAACGAAAGCATCGTCTCCAACTGTCATGTTCGAATCGCATACGCTCCCAACCAAGTCGAGACTGCCGAGTTGTTATCTAAGATGACCGGGACCACCACCGTTCAGAAGGCTAGCTTCAACTTCTCGGGCTCGCGTTTTTCACCGGTGATGTCACACGTGAGCGGAAGCGTGGACCACGTTGAGCGCCCGCTTATGACCCCGGATGAAGTCATGCGGCTGCGGCCTCCACAGAAATCGGGCGACGGTTCCTCAGAGCAGATTACCGCGCCTGGCGACATGCTGATCTTCGTGTCGGGCCACTTCCCGATTCTCGGCATGCAGATGCTGTACTTCTTCGATCCTGAACTAAAACGCCGAGCCGCAATTCCCCCGTCGGCTACATTGCGCAGCTTGGAAGGCGCAACGGTCGTTGCTCAAAGGCCGATCGATCGAACCAACAACGTCCTGAGTAAACCCGAAGCCATCGAGACCGAAGAGGCGATGAGCCACTTAGAGCGTGGCTTTCTGGAAGAGCTGCAGGCGGGCAGCACCAGACCGCAGTAGCAGTAGAGGACGCCAATATGCAGAAGAACAGGATCGAACTCGCCGGGTATCTGGTCACGAAACCAGAAGCCCGGTTTCTCCCATCCGGTACAAAGGTCGCAAATGTTCGGCTCAAAGAGAGCTATCGTTACACCGGCACAGATGGCAAGCAGCAGACGCATGCCAACTGGCACATCCTAGTGTTCTACGGCGAGTTAGCCGACGTGGCGCTCTCCTATGAAAAGGACGACAACGTCTATGTAGAAGGGTCACTGCAGCAGCGGAAGTTCACGCCTGCCGACGGGGTCACGCGCACAATTCATGAAGTGCATGCCCGAAGCTGCCACCAAATAGCTTCCTTCGATCTGGGGCGAGAAGAACAATCAACCGGCAACGAAGGAAGCAATCACGATGATCCATCGTGGCCTGTCGGTCCTGCTTAGCGCTGCAATCGCGGTCGGCGGAACCACTGCCGCTTTTCACTTTGAAGGCATTCGCGTTAATGCATCGGCATCTTTGCCGATTGGACTTTACTGCACCACCTCTGATGGATCGGGGAAGCTGGTCGAGTTCTGTCCGGCAGAACCCTATTCAACCCTTTCCGCAGAGCGTGGCTATCGCGGGAAAGGGCATTGCCCAGATGCAGCCGAGCCGCTCATGAAACCCGTCGTGGCGGTCGCTGGTGATATTGTCCGGATGTCACCCCGAGGGGTTGCAGTGAATGGCGTTTTGCTTCCAAACAGCGCGCCGCTGTCGGTAGACACGAAGAACCGCCCATTGAAGCACTGGCCTTTTAGCATTTACTCCGTAGCACCCGGGACGGTGTGGGTCATCTCCTCGTTCAGTCCCCGCAGCTTCGATTCGCGATACTTCGGCCCCATCCCGGTCACTCGCATCCGTTCTTATTTGCGGCCATTAGTAACGGAATGAAGTTCGGGGCGTAGTTCACTCTATCCTCGCCATTGTCACGCCATTTCCAATCCGGTGAAGTTTGTTAGCGATCTAACGCGAATTGGCCTCGGGCCAGGTTAGCAAGCCGACAGTTTTTCGAGGTTTCCTGCCGACTCTCTGCCACAATAGTCGATTCGTGTCGACTCCAGTCAGCAACGCCAATCCAGAGGATCGCTGGTATTCGGTCACCGAAGTCTCGACTCATCTTGGGGTTGCGACCGATACGGTGTACCGCTGGATCGAGAATAGGGGTCTGCCCGCTCATCGTGTCGGCCGCCTCTGGAAATGTAATTTGCTCGAGGTGGATGCGTGGGTCAGGGCGGGCGGAACCGCTGAATCGCTTGGGAGCAAATAGGAAGCTGACATTGAATCCACAGGATCTGAAACCCAACGTAATAGTGCGCGGCCCGATGTTCCCGGAACCCGTGAAGGTTATCCGCGTAGTCGCCATGGGCGGCTCCATCAAACTCGTCGGTCAAGGGATGACCACCGGGCTGGTGCATCAACCCATCCTCTCGCCAGCCCAGCTCGCCAATCTGGAGGGTTCCCCGGAACAGCAACCGTTCGACGGCGATGCGACCAGGTTCAAGCTGGGCGTCGAAGCCTTGCGGTTGGGGATCGCCTACGAGTACGACCCATATTTCTCCTTATCGATTGCCCGAGTCGATCCGCTGCCGCACCAACTTGAAGCGGTGTACGACTATTTCCTCCGGCTACCTCGAATCCGGTTTCTTCTTGCCGACGACCCCGGTGCGGGCAAAACGATCATGGCTGGCCTGCTCATTAAGGAACTGAAGGTCCGCGGGCTGGTGAAGAGAATCCTGATCGTGACCCCGGCGAACCTCAGCTTTCAGTGGCAGCGCGAGCTCAGGGACAAGTTCCAGGAGAAGTTCGAAGTCGTTCGCAGCGACGTTCTGCGGGCGAACTACGGCTCCAATCCGTGGCAGGAAAAGAATCAGGTGGTAACGTCGATCTCCTGGGTTTCCAGAATCGAAGACGCGAAGGAAAGCCTCCTACGCAGTCACTGGGACCTGATCATCGTCGATGAAGCGCACAAGATGAGCGCCTATAGCTCAGACAAGAAGACTTTGGCATACGAGCTCGGCGAAAAGTTGTCGGAAATGACGGACCACTACCTCCTCATGACGGCAACGCCGCACAAGGGCGACCCAGAGAACTTCCGTCTTTTCCTGCAACTCTTGGATCGCGATGTCTACGGTGATGTCGCCAGCATCGACGAGGCCATACGGAAGCACGAGGCTCCCTTTTATCTGCGCCGGGTAAAGGAGGCGCTTGTCCATTTCCCTGACGCAGAAACAGGGGAGGTTCGTACCCTCTTCACCAAGAGAAAGGTGGAGACCATCGGCTTTGCAATCGACGACGAGGAGTGGGAACTCTACGACGCGCTCACTCGTTACGTCGAGGACCAGTCCATTAAGGCCGCTGCTGACAATTCCGCGCGTGGCCGGGCAGTTGGGTTCACAATGGCGATGCTGCAACGCCGGTTCGCCTCCAGTATCCGGGCTGCGCGGCGAAGCCTTGAGCGTATGCGGGACAAGCGCCAGAAGATATTAGGAAATCCCGCAGCATACCGCCAGCAGCAGATCGAGGCGCGCGTTCCCGACGATTTCGATGACCTTCCGGAAGATGAGCAGCAAGAGATCATGGATGCGCTCGAAGAAGCAGTTGTCTCGATAGATCCAATCGCGTTGAAAGAAGAGATCGGCCAACTGAATCACCTTGTCGCGCAGGCGCTTCTGCTCGAAAAACGTGAGGTCGAATCCAAACTACGGAAACTTCGTGAAGTGCTCACGCAGCAGGGCATCTTCGACGATCCGAAGATGAAACTCCTAGTCTTCACCGAGCATAAGGACACGCTCGATTATCTGGTCGAGAAGATGCGAGACGAATGGCACCTCTCCGTCACGCAGATTCACGGCGGCATGAAGATCGGCGACCGCGACACTCCCGGTAGCCGCATCTACGCCGAACGCGAGTTCCGCGAAAGCTGCCAAGTCATGACGGCAACAGAGGCGGCGGGGGAAGGCATTAACCTGCAGTTCTGCTGGTTCATGATCAATTACGACATCCCCTGGAATCCCGTGCGCCTGGAACAGCGGATGGGGCGTATTCACCGGTATCTTCAGGAGAAGGACTGCCTGATCCTCAACTTCGTCTCCACAAACACGCGCGAGGGGCGAGTCCTCCACAAGCTTTTCGAGCGGCTCCAGAGCATCGAATCCGACCTCGACCCCCAGCAGACCGGCAAGATTTTCAATGTCCTCGGGGATGTTTTCGCCGCGAATCAAATCGAACGAATGCTCCGCGAGATGTACATGGGAAACCTCTCCGAGCAGGTCATTACGAGCCGCATCGTCGAGCAGGTCGATAGCGAGCGTTTCCGCAAAATCACGAACTCCACGCTGGAAGGCCTTGCCAAACGCTCCCTCAACCTCTCGGCCATCGTCGGCAAGTCAGTTGAGGCGAAAGAGCGCAGGCTGGTGCCTGAGGTCGTGGAGGACTTCTTTCTGCTGGCTGGCCCGATGTTGGGGGTACATCCGAAGGAGATCACCAAAGGTAAGCACTGTTACCGCGTAGGGCGGGTTCCGAAGAACCTGTGGACCACCGGCGACCTGCTGGAGCCTCGTTTCGGCAGGCTCGGTAAAGAATACAAACAGATCGTCTTCGACAAGCGTTACCTCTCGGAGGACCCGACGGTGGACTGGGTGACGCCGGGACATCCTCTCTTCGAAGTCGTTCGAGAAGACCTGCTCCAGTCAGTCGGCCCGGATCTGGAACGCGGCTCGGTGTTCTATGACGTCGCCCGAACGGAACCCGCACGCCTGGACGTTTATTCGGCGACTATCCGCGATGGCTTAGGCAACATACTCCATCGAAGACTTTTTGTGGTTGAGACTTCCGTGGACGGTTCGCTCGCCGTTCGGCAGCCGACGCTGTTACTCGATGTGGCTCCGGCACCTGCGGGCACGGAACCCGGCATTGACGACGGGTTACCGGGTAGCGATGTTCTCGAGCAGGCTCTGATTGAGAAGGCTCTCGAACCCTTCCTGGAAGAAATTCAGGGGACACGGCTCAAGGAGATCGATACGATTTCCAACCACATGGAAATCAGCCTAAACGAGTTGATTCACCGCCAGAACCTGCGAATGGCCGAGCTCTTGAGCGGCGATCATTCTCGCGAGGCAAACCCTCTTCTCGCCGCCAACATAAAGCAGGTCGAGGATAAGATCGATGAACTCAACAACCGCCTGGAAAAGCGCCGGAACGAGATCGAGCGTGAACGCTTCTGCACTATTGCCGACATACAGCACCACGGCCGCGCTTGGGTATTGCCCCATCCAGAAAGGGCAGCACCGAAATTTGCGGCTATGGTCAGGGATGACGAGATCGAAAGAATCGCGATTCAGGCGGTGATCGCCCATGAAGAATCTCGCGGCTGGCGAGTCACCAGCGTGGAGGCGGAGAACCGCGGCTTTGATCTGATTTCCCGCCGGCCTCACGCAGAGGACCCGGAGACCTCCATTGAGGTTCGTTTCATTGAGGTCAAGGGCAGAGTCGGTATCGGTGAAGTAGCCCTGACGACTAACGAGTTCAAGACGGCGGAGCGCCTCAAGAAGGATTTCTGGCTCTACGTCGTATTCAATTGCGGATCGACGCCACAGGTCCGCATCATTCAGGACCCGGCGCGCCTTGGGTGGGAGCCGCTCGTGATAGTCGAACACTACCATGTCGCTGCTAAAGCCATTCTGGAGGCGAGCGAGTGCTAGCCGAAGAACTTCACAAGTCGGCGGCTGGTGCCTTTTCAGTCAGCTTTGGGTATCCCAGTGAACGGTCTCTGGTAGACATGATTCGCGGAGCCCGAGCCTCGATCACATTCGTGGGACCGGGGATGACAATTGGGCTGGCGACGTCCATCCGCGAGGTGCTCCAGCAGCAGTCAGGCATCGAACTCACGCTCACTGTCGACCTCGACCCGGAAGTCTGTCGATTGGGATTTGGCGAACTCGCCGCGATCGAGCTCCTGCAGGGGCTCGCGGTGCAAAAGCCCTCCCTCCTGAGAAGACAAAGCGGTATTCGGCTGTGTGCGCTGACCGTCGACAGCAACACGATCGTATTCCCTCCCGTCCCCCGACTGGTCGAGTCGCCTGCCGACGTGCCGGCCGCGATCTCAGTTTCCATTCCCCTGCCGCAGAGTGAACCTGCCTCGATAGGACAGCAAGTCCATCACAGCGTTGCCTCTGCTCCAGCAACACCCGATAACATCCAGGGGCTGAAGCAGGATCTCCAGGAGAACCCTCCGCTGCCCTTCGACCTGTCCCAGAAGGTGCATGTCTTCAACGCCCAGTTCGAGTTTGTGGAATTTGAGCTCAAGGGACTTGCTCTCTCGCGAAAGAAAGTTCCACTTCCGTCTTTTCTCATGGGCCTATCAAGGGACCCGAAGACCCAGAACCTACTCCAGAGCAATTTCAGGCTGATTGGCGACGACACCGAACTCTCCTCGGACGTTGTGCTGAAGCTAAAGGCCCGTCTGATCGACCGGTATTTGATCGGCCTGCCAAAGTACGGCAACGTTATCCTCCGAACTCAAAAGCCGCGATTTGAACGTTCTGTCCGGCTCCTGAAGAACTTCATCAGCCGCTACCAGAAGAAGGTCGAGTCACTGCTCGCCGACGAGATGAAGAAAAACCAAGAGACGGTGGCCAGGATGTTGTTCCCATTAGTTCGCCAGAATGTCCCTTCTGACTGGCGAAAGTATTTCAGCGGGCCCCCTACGGATGCCGAACTCCGGGAACTGCTTTCCGACGAACTGGCACGGGCGTTCGGCGCTCCGGCGGATCACTTTCAGAAGATGAGTTGCTCGGTTATCTTCAAGGGCATCACGTACGAACTCTTGAGCGACAAACAGTTCGTGGAAACCGCACGGAAACACATTAAGTCCGCAGTCCGGCTACACATTGAGTACGACGCAGCGAAGGCGAGGTCTTGAGAGTATGCACTACCCGAAACGGCTGATCGAAGTTGATCTGCCTATCAAGAAGATCTCGGCGCACGCGCGGCGCGAGAAGTCGATCCGTCATGGGCATATCTCGACGCTGCATATCTGGTGGGCGCGACGCCCCTTGGCAGCATGCCGAGCTGTGTTGTGCGCCGCGTTATGGCCAGACCCAGTAGACCCTTTGTGCCCTCAGAAGTTTCGCGAGGACGCTTGCCGGATCATCAACGCGTTTGCAGCTAACGTTACATCGGATAAGTCCCTTTCCCAGCGGGTATCGCATGACACATGGAAAAAGTGGCAGGTGCTGTCCAAAGCTGGATCGCGACTCGACCCGCAGAGAGAGCCGCATTGGAATGTGCTCAGATTCTCTCTCTTGGATTTCATTGGAGATTTTGCCGACTGGGACAATTCGGCGGTGCCGGAATATGGCGAGGCAGCCCGAGCATTGACGCAATCTGCCCACCAAGCTCTTGGCGGGTTTCCTGGATCACGCCCGCTCGTTTTAGATCCGTTTGCTGGTGGCGGCTCGATTCCGTTAGAAGCATTGCGGGTGGGCGCTGACGCATTTGCAACTGACCTCAATCCCATTCCTGTTTTGCTTAACAAAGTCGCACTGGAGTACATCCCTAAGTACGGACAGAAGCTGGCTGAAGAGGTACGAAAATGGGGTGATTGGATAAGCAGGGAAGCCGAGCGAGAACTGGCCGGTTTCTATCCAAAGAGTTCGGCCAACGCAACACCCATCGCGTATCTCTGGGCGAGAACGATTAATTGTGAGGGTCCCGGCTGTGGTATTGAAGTCCCTCTTCTTCGGTCACTCTGGTTAGCGAAGAAGGGAGATGGCTCAACCGCCCTTCGAATACTTGCCGACGTCGACGCGAGGACGATCAACTTCGATATCGTTGTGAAACAGAAAGACGGCTGGGTTGAACAGAACGATTCGAAGAGACGGGTTCCGAATCTCACCTTCGATGGCACGGTCAAACGTGGGTCGGTGACGTGCCCACGTTGCGGCTATACGACGCCCATCACGTCATTGCGCCGGCAGCTTAAGGAGCGGAGAGGCGGAACGTCCGACGCTCGAATGATCGCGGTTCGCCAGGACGATCCAAAATCCGGGGAGCGTTCTTATCGTCTGCCATGCAGCGTGGACGTCGATGCATGTGACGCGGCGGTTGTTGAACTGGCTAAGCAAAAGCAAGAGTGGCACGGGACGTTCAGTCTTGTCCCAGACGAGAAGATATCGCTGAACGAGATCCGCCGATTGAGCGTACCGCTATACGGCATGACTGAATGGGGAGATATTTTTACGCCCCGGCAAGCTTTGGCTCTTTCCACTTTTGCAAAGCTCGTTCGTCAAGCAGCCGCTGCGATGAACAGTGGCGAAATTACTGAGTTCGAAAAGGCAGTCCAGACATGCCTGTCATTAGCGGTTAATCGTCTGGCTGATTTCAACTCCTCGCTTTGCGTGTTAAATGTCGTCGGCGGCCGTGGCGTCGTGCATACTTTCGGAAGACAAGCCCTGCCCATGGTGTGGGACTTCATGGAAACGAACCCCTTTAATGAAGTGGGCGCTAATTGGATTACCGGAATTGAAGCTTTGGAGGCAACGATCAAGACTGAAGCGCAGTCGGCTAATCCTGGTCACGTTGAACGCTGTTCCGCGGCACGGCACGTGCTGCCATCGGATTCGGTTGACGCCTTCATAACCGACCCCCCCTACTACGATTCGGTGCCGTACGCGTACCTGTCAGACTTTTTTTATGTGTGGCTGAAACGCAGTCTTGGAGACCTTCACCCAGATCTGCTATCCACGGATCAGGTGCCCAAGGAGGAAGAAATCGTGGTCGACCGGCCACATCAACTAAGCACCTCCAAAAAGAATATTGCCTTTTACGAGACGGAACTAACGAAAGCCTTTTCAGAATGCAGACGCGTCCTTCGGCCAGAAGGTATTGGAACGATCGTCTTTGCGAGCAAGACGACCGCAAGTTGGGAGGCAGTCTTGGGTGCGGTCGTTGAGGCGGGCCTAATCATCACGGGCTCGTGGCCAATAGATACTGAGCGGGAGGCGCGCATCGCCGCTCATGGTCAGGCGAGGCTGGGCTCGTCGGTCCATATAGTTTGCCGCCCTAGGGAGAACCCTGACGGTTCAAACCGCATCGACGAGATCGGCGATTGGCGGGATGTACTTCAGGAACTCCCCCGCCGCATCCACGAATGGATGCCGCGTCTGGCCCAAGAAGGCATTGTTGGGGCGGATGCTATCTTTTCCTGTCTCGGTCCCGCATTGGAGATCTTTTCCCAGTACTCCCGCGTCGAGAAGCCGAATGGCGCTCAGGTCTTGTTGAAGGAATATCTCGAATACGTTTGGGCGGCTGTTTCGAAAGAAGCAATATCGATGATTTTCTCGGGTGCGGATACTAGCGGTTTCGAGGAAGATGCGCGGCTCACTGCCATGTGGCTCTGGACACTGTCCTCCGGGACACCTAATGGTGAGACGGCCGAAGCGAGTGAACTCGACGAAGACGACGAGGATCTCGACGAGAAGCCGGTCAAAGGCGGAAAGCTTACCGGGTTCGCGCTCGAATTCGACGCTGCGCGTAAGATCGCACAGGGTTTGGGTGCACACCTTGAGCGTCTGGTTAGTCTTGTTGAGGTCAAGAGTGAGATTGCTCGCTTGCTGCCCGTTGCGGAACGGGCGAAAACGCTGTTCGGCAAAGAGGGCACAGAATCGGCATCGGCGCAACGGAAGAAGTCTTCGCAACTTTCGCTGCCGGGCTTGCTTGAGGAACTGGCGCAGGAAGAAAGTGGCTGGACACTAGAGGGCGCTGCGAAACCAGGTAGCACCACCTTGGATCGGCTTCACCAGGCGATGATTCTCTTTGCTGCTGGTCGCGGCGAGGGTTTGCGGCATTTTCTAGTTGATGATGAGGTGGGCAAGGATCAAAAATTTTGGAGCCTTGCCCAATCACTCTGCGCGTTATATCCGAACGGCACGGACGAACGTCGCTGGTCGGAAGGCGTGCTCGCACGAAAGACTGGATTGGGACTGTAGAAACGTTATGGCGAATTTGAAACCGTGGTACAAGGTCGTTACACCGCGCGAGGACCTGCGCGAATCAAAGCCTCTCGATGCTTCCGAGTTCGCCGTTCATTTGGATCAGGTTCGGGATGGCCGCGCCCCGGCGGTCTACCGCAATGCCAATGACTTCATGGACCGCACGTTCCTGACCCGGTCGCTCCTTGAACTCTCTGGGCAGGTCGTTCGGCGGCTCTCCGGAGAGAAGACTGAAACGTCAGCGGTGTTTAACCTGGCCACTCAGTTCGGCGGCGGCAAGACGCACGCGTTGACTCTGCTTTACCATCTGGCGAAAAACGGACCGAAATCTCATGGCTGGACGGGCGTTCGGAGTATCCTCGACAAGGCTGGGGTATCCTCCGTTCCCGAAGCAGCCGTCGCGGTCTTTGTCGGCACTGAGTTTGACTCCATTTCTGGACGCGGCGGCGAGGATGGAACCCCGCTCCGCAAAACTCCGTGGGGCGAGATTGCATGGCAACTGGGTGGCGAGGCAGGGTTCGCTGCCGTGGCTGAGCACGACCGCCAGTTTGTAGAACCGAAGGGTGACGTAATCCAGGCATTCCTTCCCAAGGACAAGCCTTGTCTGATTTTGATGGACGAGGTGATCAACTACACAAGCACGTATCGCCACAAGGGTTACCATCGAGCGCTATACAACTTTATTCAATCACTCTCGGAGCAGGCTCGCGGGTCGGACAAGGTCGTCCTGCTAGTGTCTATACCGGCGTCCGAAATGCCATACAGTTCCGATGACGAAGCGGACGAGCAGTGGTTCAAAAAGATGCTCGATCGGGTTGGTAAGCCGATCATGATGGCGGCGGAGTCGGAAACGGCCGAGATCATCCGACGCCGATTGTTCGAATGGCATGGGCTGAATGACGAAGCCAAACGAACCATCGCAGAGTACTCCGACTGGATTATCGAACACAAGCAGCAGGTCCCCAACTGGTTCCCGGTCGATACCGCCCGCGAGGCTTTCGCCGCCACGTATCCTCTACATCCCAGCGTTCTCTCTGTTTTTGAACGGAAGTGGCAAACCCTACCCCGTTTTCAGAGGACACGCGGGGTTTTGCGGTTATTGGCACTCTGGGTGGCGAGGGCATATCAGGAGGGATACCAGGGCGCACACAAGGACCCGATCATCGGCCTCGGAACTGCCCCGCTGGATGACCCGATGTTCCGGTCTGCGGTTTTTGAGCAGTTGGGTGAGAACAGGCTCGAAGGCGCCGTCACGACCGATATCTGCGGAAAGAAGGATTCCCACGCAATTCGCCTGGATGCGGAGGCCGTGGATACGATCCGGAAGGCCCGATTGAACCGCAAGGTCGCGACCGCGGTCTTTTTTGAATCGAATGGCGGCCAGGCGCGGGCTGAGGCGACGATCCCCGAGATCCGCCTGGCTGTCGCGGAACCATCACTCGATATCGGCAACGTCGAGACCGTGGTCGATGCGTTGGAGAACGCCTGCTATTTCCTTTCGGTCGACCGGAACCGCTATCGATTCGGACTGACGGCAAATCTGAATAAGCTGCTCGCCGACAAGCGCGCCAGCATTCAGCAGGCTCGGATCGATGATCGGGTGCGAACTGAGGTGCAGACGGTCTTCTCCCAAAGTCTACCGATCGACCGCATCTTCTTTCCAACGAAGAGTTCTCAGATACCGAATCGCGCCGCGCTCACGATCGTCGTCTTGCCGCCAGAGAACAGCGACGTCGATGAATCTAAAACCATTCAGTTAGTCGACTCGATGACCAAGCAGAGCGGAACGTCGGATCGCACGTTTAAGAGCGCGCTCATTTGGTGCGTGCCGGATTCCGGACGGCAGCTTTGCGATGAAGCGCGAAAGTTGCTTGCATGGGAGGACATACAGGATGAGGCCGTTGAGCTCAAGCTGGAAGATTTGCAGCGAAAGCAACTCGCCGAGAATCAAGCGAAGTCGAAACGGGATCTGAAGGAGTCCGTCTGGCGCACGTACAAGACGGTCATGCTGCTCGCGAAGGACAATTCCATTCGGAGTATTGACCTCGGCCTGGTCCACTCCAGCGCCGACGCGTCTCTTGTCGGCTTCATTGTCAACCGGCTGAAACAGGACGGCGACATCTCCGAAGGCATCAGCCCGAAGTTTCTGGTGCGGAACTGGTCAGGCGCTCATAAGGAGTGGAGCACCAAGGCCGTGAAGGACGCCGTCTTTGCATCGCCGTTGTTCCCGCGACTCCTGAACGGAGATCTGATCCGCGACACCATCGCGCGGGGTGTGAGTAACAGCGTGCTGGCCTACGTGGGCAAGACAGCCAGCGGCGGGTACGATCCGTTCGTATTCGGCGTCAGCATGACTCCGCAGGAAGTGGAGATCTCCGACGACGTTTACGTAATCACCGCCGAAGCGGCAGAGGCATACAAGCAAACGCTTTCCATGCCTCCGAAACCGGTCGGGAGCGGAAACCTGTTTGACCCTCCCCGAGCCCAAACCCCTTCTAGCGGTGGCAGCGTAAGCGCCGATGTTGGCGATGATGAGAAGGAAGGCCGCCGCCTCCCTGCAGCGGCGAGTAACACTGCAGTACTCCGATGGTCGGGCGATGTTCCGGCACAGAAATGGATGAACTTCTACACCAAGGTTCTGTCACGATTCGCTACCACGAAGAATCTCCGGCTGACAGTTGCGGTCGAGGTAACCCCTGAGGGTGGAGTGTCGAAGCAGTCGATTGAAGAAACTAAGACAGCATTGCGCGAGTTAGGACTTAAGGACGAACTGTGACGACACGGATCTGCTCACTATTCTGTGAACGTCAGTAGCGAGAAGTACCACCTCACTTCCTCAAACGCCGAAGCCGCGTCGGTTTGCAATGAACACTCTTCCGCCATGGAGGCAAACGGAGCGTTCCAAGTCGCTGGTGGCGCATCCAGAAACGGTGGAAGTGGATGCGTATTCCGCCTTGAGAAGGTCTGAACGAGCGCATTGACTACGCGGTCCGAGTCGAGGGACCCCGCGCGCACAAGCAACGTGAGGTCGACAAGATCTCGTACACGGCTGTTTGGCGTAATCCTCGGAAGCGTGTACGCGTGAATCTTCTCGGCGAACTGTTGTTCACGTTGAATAATCGGGACCACTGGGGCCGCGACGTTCGCAAAACCCAACCAGTCACGAGTCTGGATAACATCGAATGGGTCGATGACGACATCGCCGAGCCCTACATCCAAGTGAAACTTCACGAATGTTCGACCAGCCATGAGCGCTTCAACCGAATATCGTGCACCTCCGCCCGGCGCGCCGTCCAAATCCATGGTGGACTCGCTCACGCGAAACGAGAAATGATCGCCTGGGTCGATGCGGCCGATGTCTTGCAGGTATGTAAGAGTCCCATCGCCAACTCCTTTCGGCACTGCTCGAACCGTGAAATCGAGATCCTTCGTAGTACGGGCGGTTCGGAATCTCAGCTCCATTGCGTACCCGCCTTTTAGAATCCAATCCGTATTTGAAGAAAAGAACAGGCGGCTGAGGAAGCGGTCAAATGCCACCTGCCGGCGCAATCTCTGGAGATCAACAGCTTCATCTCGCGATGTCCGTTTCAGCCGCTCCTCCAGAGCCGTCCCAAGGCCAGAGGCGGTTTCATAGCGTCGATCAGTCTTCATCCTGAACTTTCTTCGAGGGCATCGACAATCGGCGAGATCGCAGGAATTTTTCTGGCGTGGGTGATCTGGCCTCTCGTTAGCTTGCCTGTGCGAAATGCTTCTCTGAAGGCGGTTTGCAGCATCGGCTTCGGAACAGTCTCTTCCCGCCAGACGTCGACAATCGTTCTGAGCGCATTCGTGGCGGGAACACCGGAGATTGTTTCGCGCTCGTCGGCTTCGACGTCTCCGAAGTGGAGGCGAACAACCGACGGGATGGGAGAGCCCTTTCGAAAATCCGGGGGCACCGTGAGGTC
This sequence comes from Bryobacteraceae bacterium, assembly GCA_965219105.1. Classification (GTDB taxonomy): domain Bacteria; phylum Acidobacteriota; class Terriglobia; order Bryobacterales; family Bryobacteraceae; genus Bog-105. The sequence continues at coordinate 611,554 of OZ244728.1, forward strand.
AAGTTTCGCAGGATTGACATCAGTCAGTTCATGAAGGCTAAGTGCAGTCTGATGACTAAAGACTCCCACCGGTGAATCGCTTCGACCTCGTGACCACAGCCACCAAAGAATCAGATCCGGTCGGTCCGGGGCCGGGAACAGAGCGAGACGATAGATGCCGCGGTACTCACGTATCCAGTTGCCCGCGCCAACGTGGTAATTGCGCTTGTTCGCGGTGTATCCAAGAGCGGCTGCCTGTTTTGCCGTAAAATACCCACCTTGTTCTTGAGCGAGCTGAAACAGCTCTGGCTTCCGCATAAAAGTTCAACTTTCTTGAACTATTATGTCCTTCCACGGACGTGTCCGTCTAGTCCTTCAAGCCGCTTCTTTGCAGATGAGCACAGATGCGAGAGGCAACCGAGTCGGCGAGCCGCTCAAGATCTTCTTCGCGAAGAGCTTTTGGGCCGCTATAGGCTTCCCGATCGGGCGCAATGAGCGGCTCATCCTCTCCGCCCGATTGCCGTTTCAAGTCGCTGATGAGTGCATCCACCTCGGGATCGCTCTCCCGGAGGGATTCAATCCTTTGAATTCCATAGCAAACAGTGGAGTGGTCCCGGCCATTGTAAAAACGTCCGATTACAGTGGTGCTCCAACGGCCCAAGCGGCTACCCAAGTACATAGCAACCTGGCGATTGAAGCACGCGGGCTGCGAATTTCCCAACCCGCGTGTCGGGCCTAACCGGGCGGACACGGCACCATCGATCTCTGCAAGAGAGATCCGGCGACCGGAAGCCGCGACGGGTACGAACGATGGTGTTGCCATCTCAAGCTCCTTTCGCCGCCAGCGCAATAGCAGGGTGTATGAGCATGTACTCACCGCCCCCATCCAGTTGCGCCGGACAGGTCGGCCACAACGCCCGAACGAGATCTAACCATCTTTCCAAGCGTTCACGAAATTTGCGAGGCCTGGCATAATCCGCGCTCCCAAGTTGAGCCGCGAGACCGAAGTCGCCAAATACCGCAATCCGCTCTTCACGCTTCGCCGTAAAACAGCGATATGACAGCCACATGAAGAGGTCCAAAGCCGCCGGGGCACACGACAGAGCCTTGGCCGCTTCTAAATCAGTAGGAATGGAATGAGTCGTCACTTCCCGAAAGAATTCGTCGCTAAGCACAATCTCGTTCTCGAAGCCTCCGGGCAACAGCGCCTGGTCGGGATTGCGTGAATACCAGATTCGCGCTTCGCGCATGAAGTTAAACCGCGCCTGGTGAGTAACCATAGCTCGTTCACGCTGCGTGTCCGTGCCGAAGAAAATCGTTGCACCAAATACGCGCTGAAAGGCTGCGACCAATCGGCGGTATTGTGAACCACCCTGCTGCATACCAAAGATGTCGAGCATTTCGGCGGCGCTACGAAACGTGATCGTCTGCGACTGCTGTCGCATCGCAAGCGTCGCAAGGAATATGGGAACTAACCGGTCCTGGCCCCATGGAACCCCGTATGTCGGATGACCCGTGACCTGGAGAAGAAATTGCCCGTTCCGACGCTCGTGCAACAGCGTGCCTTTCGCCGGCCGTTTGATCGGCAACCCGCACAGCACAAACGGACGCGAGGCGAACCCAAGATTCTGACCCACATTGTCCCGCTTGAGCCGGACAAGCTGAATCGCTTCGGCTTGCCGGAGCTTCTGTTTCGAGACCACCAACTCGGGATGGCTGCGCTTGAGAAAGTCACCTGCCTTTTCAAACCCGGTGACCTTCGCGGGTATTGATGTATTCAAGTCTGATCGCTCCCCTTGAGGGCTGCCGAAGCAGCCTAGTTGGGCGATCCGAGCGAGGATTTCAGTCGGAAAACGCAGAGCGCCGGCGCGGAGGCGAATTTACTCCGTTTACTCCGCTAAGGCGCGAATCCGAAGGAGGCGTGAACTGGCGGCGGTTGCAGATTGTCAGAATGCAACGCCATGGCCGCAGTTGTTCTTTGTTTTCAACTGAGCTACAATCTTCCAAGCTGTTGGTTGCGAGTTCGATTCTCGTCTCCCGCTCCAGTGTTTGAGTCCTTCCGAAAACCGCGCACTCAAAATTATCTTCATCTCATACGTCGATGACCCGGATTCGAGCTTCGTCACGACCTGGATCTTCTGATCGAAGCTGATAATTGCGTAAACACCCAGGCTGACGCCGAGCCCGCGCTGGTTTCTGGATGCTCTGTTGTCTAGTTTGCCTTCCGTGAAAGGCAATCGTTCGTTGCAATGCCTGATGATTCACCCGAGCAAAGCCCCACTGGGCTCACGTCCTAGGAAGGTAATTCTGTTCCTTTGATTTGTTTGGTCGCAGAGGAGTCGTTGGAGCCTAATAGTGGCCGAGAGAAAAGGACAATCTCACGACCAGCTAGAAGAGACGCACAGGGCGCATCGTTGCTGTTATAGGTGTTATAGTACAGCCATGCTTCCATTCCGGCTTGTGTTCGAGCCTGGAACCAATCTGTATGAGCAGGTAATCTATGCCGCTAAGAAGGCCATCGTTTCAGGCAAGCTAAAGCCGGGCGAGCAATTCCCATCGGTTCGGGCGCTCAGTTCAGGCTTGAAAATCAATCAGAACACGGCTCACAAGGTGATCGGTCACTTGGTTGCACAAGGCATTCTCGAGGTCCGGTCGGGCATAGGGACCGTTGTCGCCGAACGCATGGGAACCTCTGCGGCAGAGCGCAGCAAATTGTTGAGGAAGGAGCTCGAACAATTAGCGGTGGAAGCTAAGAAACTTGGACTAGATCTACAGCAACTCATCACGGCCCTTGTTGATCACTGGCGCCGTTTAGAAGGGAACGACTATGGACGAGATACTTCGGACGGTCCAGCTATCGAAGCGCTTCGGGAAAACATTGGTTTTGGACGGGGTGAGCCTGACGCTACCGCACGAGAGCGTTTACACCCTGCTGGGAGCAAACGGCGCAGGTAAGAGCACAACACTCCAGATTTTGCTGAATCTCCTGAGACCGACCACTGGCCATGCCGAGATTTTTGGACACGACTCCCGGCGACTCACAGCAGACGACTTCACGCAGATCGGCTACGTTGCAGAAGGCCAGGATCTGCCAGATTGGATGACGGTCGGCAGGTTCATGCAGTACCTCAAGCCTTTCTATCCCAAATGGGATGACGTCCTGGCGGAAGGTCTGCTCCGAGGCTTCTCGCTTCCTTTGAACAGAAAGCTGAGCCACCTCTCGCGCGGGATGCGGATGAAAGTGGCTTTAGCTGCTGCTCTCGCCTATAAGCCGAGATTGCTGTTCATGGATGAACCTCTCAGCGCACTAGACTCTCTAACGCGTGACGAATTGATAGAAGGGCTGCTTGCCAATATGCAAGGGACCTCGATTCTGATTTGCTCCCATGATTTGGCAGAAGTTGAAACGTTTGCAAGTCATGTCGGCTACCTCGAAAATGGCCGATTGCAATTCTCCGAATCAACAAGCTGCCTTTCAGAGCGCTTCCGAGAAGTTGAGGTCACGCTGGGTTCCGAGTCACCTGTTTGCAGGAGTGATTGGCCTCCATATTGGCTCGATGCCGAGCTTACTGGATCGGTAGTTCGGTTTGTTGATATGCAATTTCAACGCGAGCGAACCATCAATGAGATCAAACGCATGTTCGAACAAGTTATGCAGGTAGAGGCATCACCCATGCCGCTACGTTCAATATTCGTGACGTTAGCGAGAGAGAGTCGCAAGGTGGCTTGATATGCATCAGGCGATGCATATATTCAGGAAGGACGTCGAACTTCTTCGGTATCATGTCGCGATCACATTGTTTGCGGCGGCTGCTTTTTGCTCTATGACCGCGGCGAATCTGAGTGGTCCTGGACCTACACTCATCGTTCTCGCGATTTCTTGGTGGTTCTTGATTGCTGCCGTAATTCACGCTGAGCCGTTACCGGGAACCGGTCATTTTTGGCTGACCAGGCCATATGATCGACTCAGCCTTTTCGCAGCGAAGGCTCTATTCGTCTTTGCTTTCGTCAACGCGCCGCTTGGGATCGCAGATCTCATTATCTTTCACGCAACAGGCTTCTCGGTATTCGAGAACGTGAGTGGTCTGGTTTGGACTCAAGTACTGCTTGTTTGTGCGTTCGAAGTTCCGGTCGCTGCGATTGCTTCAGTGACTTCAGGCTTATTGGGATTCTTAACCGCGACACTATTCCTTCTTTTACTCACTTTGGCCGCCTACGTCGTGACCTCTGTTTTGCATGTCAGCCTCGCTTGGGGACACTTCGAATGGGTTAGAGAATATCTCGTTTTTGGCCTTACGTTCGTACTCGGCACCGGCATACTGTACGGGCAGTATGCCCGTCGGGCTACTCAGCTCAGCCGCATCGCTGCGATAGCGGGACCGGTTCTACTGTTCGCCTGCGCGGCCGTCCTCCCTTGGACAGTTGCTTTTGCTATTCAGAGTTGGCTACGTCCAAATCGGCTTCAACCATTGAGCATCGGCGTGAAGCTGGACTCGGAACGACGATGGGCAGGCCGGATATATCGCGGGGAACAAGACAGACTTGTCGCCGACATCCCCATCAAGATCGATCGCATCCCAGAGGGCGCCGATCTGAAAGTGTATGGCGTTCGAATGAACCTTCGGGCTCCAGACGGTCAGACGCAGGTTGTTGAACAACCCCCGTCAGAATCCTTCGAAACTGATTCAGGTATGGTCTCGCTGCGGATTGTCTTGCCAGCACAATGGTATGAGAAGTACCGACGAGAGGCGTTGCAAGTGAGCGGGATCCTCTACTTCGCCCTTTACAACAAGGCTCGCTATTTCACCGTTCGCTCAGCCGGACATAAAGTAGGTGTGCCAGGAGTCGGTTTGTGTATAGTCGATGCCAAGTCGTTGTTTTGCGGTTCGGCTTTCCGCCCGCCGACCAGCTATGTCGACGCGGATGTAACGGAGCAATCAATAAGAGGGGTAATTCACTCAATCGCCCATATGGCCGGCTCGGGAGATGCGGCGCCTTTCCCTGCTGAATTCAACATGGATCCGGTGTTTCGTTGGTTTTCACCGACATTAGCTCCGATTAGGGATGTACTGATACAAAGAGCAGAGCCAATCGCTTACACGGCCCAAAGTTTCGGCCTGGACCGCCTAGTCTTGGCTGAGTTCAAGTTCCAGGAATGATCTCAGCACGGGGTCGCTCCTTACCCGTTGGGAATCGCCTGGGTTTGAGCACCTGCAGACCGCCTCTCCCGGATATTGGACGCGCCAACTAAACTCCGATCTGCGGCCATGCCCCAGAACGATGCTGCTCGATTTCGGTACCCAGTTCCTCTGTCGAATCCCACCATGCTGTACGATGCGAGAGTTGCATTGCATCAAAAACGATCCACCAAAGAAGGGAGCTCTCGTGATTCACCCTCGGAGCGCATTCGTATCAACTCTTGCCCCGCTTTTACTCTGTCTTTCCTTGCCTCTCACCACCGCTCTGCACGCTCAACCGCGCACGTCCGGCGCAGCACCGCAATCCTCAACCAAATCGCCCGTGCCCGAACTCCAAGAATCTGGATTTCACTCGATCTTCGACGGAAAATCGCTCAATGGCTGGGACTGCGATCCCGATTTCTGGCGTGTCTCCGATGGCGAAATTGTCGGTCAAACTACGCAAGCCCATCAGCCCAAGCAAAATACGTTTTGCATCTGGAAAGGCGGCCAGCCCGGCAACTTCGAGCTCAAAGCCGAGTACCGGCTTACCGGCGTGAACGACGGCAATAGCGGCTTTCAATACCGTAGCGTCGAGCTTCCGCAGGTGGCGCGCTGGGTCATGAAAGGCTATCAGGCCGACATCGATCTCAAGCAGCAGTACACCGGTCAGGTCTACGAAGAACGCGGCCGCGGCTTTCTCGCGCTTCGCGGTCAGCTCTCCTACATTCCGAACGGTGAAAAACCCGGCGCAATCGGCTCGGTCGGCGATATCCATCAACTCCGCACCCTCATCAAAGACAACGATTGGAACTCGATCGACATCATCGCCCGTGGAAACATCCTCATTCAGCTCATCAACGGGCGCGTCATGAGCAGCTTGATCGACGATGATCCGGCCAATCGTAAAATGTTGGGCGAAATCGGCATCCAACTTCATCGCCTGCCGAACTGCGCCATGAAAATGGAGACCCGCAACATCCGCATCAAGACCTTCTGATCGGCGCGCAATCGCTCGCCACTCGAATTCGCATGAACTCCGCTCGCCGCAAGTCCAGCTATCCATGTCCACGATCGAAGAGGTCGCCCGTCTCGCGTGAGTTTCGGTCGGGGCCGTGTCTCCTGTAAGGTCGCCAGCTCATGCCAATCCATCGGACCTTCAGCCTTGTCCTCGCCATCGGTTTTTTTCCTTCAACGGCTGCTTCGGGCGTCGATTGGATTACCGCACGCGGCGATGCGCAGCACACCGGAGCGCAGTTAAACGAAACGGCACTCTCTCGAAACTCCGTCGCCAAACTACGCTTACTCTGGAGGGAGAACTTCGACCACCCAAATGGTCTGCCCGCGGACCCGCTCGTCTTCGGACCGTTCATCACTCATCGAGGCATCAAGGAATTGGTTATTGAAAGAGATCAAGCCAATAACGTCCGGGCTATTGACGCGGACTTGGGCACAACGTTCTGGGAGCGGCGCTTACCTGCCGGCTCTCCCGCATCGAATCCAGGCGCTTCCTGCCCGCGCCAACCGGTCGCCCCTACCATGAGCGTCCCGCCTTTCCCCATTCAGTTGAAGGACCCCAAGGGCGACGATAACTTCTCTGACGGCAATCGCCCCATCTACGCGTTCGCAGCCGGTGAAACTCTCTACGCGCTTCGCCCCAGTACCGGACAGGATTTCTTTCCTCCGCGCCAGGTCCTCCCAGCCAATGCTCATCCCATCGCAATCAGCGTGATCGATGGAGCAATCTCGCTGCGCACTTCTCCCAACTGCAAAAACAACGTTCCTGTCCAAACTTGGACGCTCCCCCGCGCTCACTCCCAAGCACAAGCCACGCCGGCCGGCTTCTCTTCGCCTATTCCAGAGAACGGAGCCGGCCAGGCCGCCTTCCAGCTGAATGGCGTCACAATCACCGCTCAGTTGACGCCTGCGGGTGAGTTGCTCCTGGTCAACCAAGCGAGCCGTCTTCCGCTGTTCAGAAGCAAAACGCTCGATCCCTCAACGCCTCTCGGCCTCGCAACCGCGAAAACCGATGACGGCCGGTGTTTCCTCTTCCTCGCATTCGCCGATCGCCTCCTCACATTCACTGTTGCGGCCGACGCCCACACCACCGGTGTCCATCTCTCCTGGTCATCCGATCGCGTGCATCCCATCGTTGCTCCCGTTGTGGCAAACGGCGTACTCTATGTCGTAACATCGCAGGAAAGTCCTTCTCGCTCCCAGGTGCAATTGCAAGCTTTCAATTCCGCAACAGGCGTCAGCCTCTATACCAGCGCCCCTCTGCCGGACGTCTCACGAACGGTCACGAATCTGGCCCTTGCCAACGGTCACGTCGTCTTCGCCACCCCTGACTCGCTTTACTGCTTTGGTTTTCCCGTGGATCTATGAACAAAATTAACTCGATGTCTCTTGCACTTCGCCGGAACCGCCCATCGCCGTCGTCCAATTTCGCCCGGGCCTCTCTCCTCGCCGCCTTGGTCCTGCTCCCAGCAAGCTTTCTGCGAGCCGATCTCGTCAATGCACCCGGCAAGCAAACCGTCACGCGCGTGTGCGGCAAGTGTCACGCGCCCGAGCAAGCCACTTCGCTCCACCAGGATGAGCTCGGATGGGAAGACACCATCAACAAAATGATTAAGTTCGGCGCGCAAGGCACCGATGACGATTTCGACATCGTCCTCGCCTACCTGTCTCATAACTACGGCCCGCGCAAGCCTCCTCCCATCGACATCAATACCGCCAACATGGTCGATCTCCAAACCAACCTCCTTCTCCTGCGCCATGAAGCACGCGCCATCATCGCCTACCGCGAAAAAGACGGCCCATTCCACTCGCTCGATGACCTCAAAAAAGTGCCTGACCTCGATTTCCATAAAATTGAAGCCAAGCGCGATCGCGTCACTTTCTAACAATGAGGAAGAGTCTCGTATTGATAGCGGCTGTGGCCGCCTGCTGTCTTGTTGTCCTTGCCGCGGATTGGCCCACACTCTCCGGGAACCAACAACGCAACGGCTGGGCGCGTTCCGAGCGCACCATCACAAAAGCCAATGTCGCCAAGCTGCAAATCCTCTATAAATTTCACGCCGATAACCAGTCCCGCGCTCTGAACTCGCTGAGTTCGCCCATCATCAACGGCAATCTGATCACCTTTCTCGGCTTCAAAGAAATGCTCGTCTTTGGCGCAAGCTCCGGCAAGGTGTTCTCGGTCGATGCGGATTTGAATCAGCTCCTGTGGGAAGCTCATCTCAGCAACGAAAACTCCGCCGCGCCCGCGCCTTCCTCCATGGTGTGCCCCGGCGGCATGACCGCCCCTGTCATCATGCCCGGTAGCAGTTCGGCCGGCATTCACTTTGCCGCTGCGCGTCGCGGCGTCATCGCTTCAAGGCCCATCCCAGGCCCGCACAATCGTCCAATGTCCATCGTTCCTCCGTTTCAAGCGCAGGTCACTCCGCTGGACGCCACCACCATCCAAAACCTCTCGATCTTCTACGCAGTGGGCGCCGATGGCGAACTCCATCTCTTGAACAGCTTCACCGGCGAAGATCTCGTCAAGCCTCTCCAGTTCGTACCGCCCAACTCGAAGATCACCAGCCTGAATATCTGGCACACGACCGTCTACGCCACCACCGCTGACGATTGCAACGGCGCTTCCAACGCTCTCTATGCTCTCGATTTCCTCCGCCCCGATAAGTACGTCTGGTCTTTCTCGACTGACGGCTCCGGCTTCTCGGGCATCGGCGGCACTGCGATCGGCCGCGATGGCACCGTTTACGTGCAGGTTGCTCAGGGCGAAAATAGCTACATCGGCCATCTCCGCGATACGGTTCTCGCGCTGACCGCCAAGGATCTCCGCGTGAAAGACTATTTCACCCCGTCCGGCAAAGCGCGGCGTCGTAAACCCGTCGGTGCGGAAGGCATCACGCCCACCGTGTTCCCCTGGAACGGCAAAGAGCTCATTGCTGCCGGCGATAGTGACGGTCATCTATACCTGCTCGACTCCGCTTCGCTCGGCGGCCCAGATCATCGCTCACCCTTGTTCGCTACCGATTCCTTGAGCGTCCGCAAAAAAAGAAAAGACTGGTACGGCTTTCATGGCGCCTTCTCCAGCTGGCTCGATCTCAATGCAGATACCCGCTGGTTGTACGCTCCCTACTGGGGCGCCCTGCCGCACTCCGGTCCGCTTCCTGTTCCCGCGGGCGACGATGCCGAAGGCGGCCATATGCTCGCTTTCAAAATGACGCAGTCCGCCGCTCAGCCCAGCCTGGAGCCCGCTTGGGTCTCCGGGAACATTCCCACGCCCAGCCCCGGCGTGATTGCGAACGGCATGCTGTTTACCCTTTCCAGCGGCGAAGCGCCCTCTCTGCTGTGCCAGCACCGCAAGCCCTGCACCTTGCAGGCTTGGGAACAGAGAACCCACCCCGCCCGCCTTCTTGCCCTCGATAGCGCCACCGGAAAACAACTCTTCACAACCGGCAACAGCATCAAAACGTTTGCCCATCACCCGGACTTAGCTCTTGCCAACGGACGTATTTACTTCGGCGCTCACGATAACAACTTGTACTGCCTCGGTATCCCAACCACGCAACCCCAACTCACAGACCGCCGCTAATTCTCACTTCCCTATGCGATTCCAAACTCTCATCCTTCTGACAGCACTCTGTCTGCCCGCGCCCGGCGCAGACTGGTTGACCGATGGCGGCAATCCTCATCGCACCGGGTGGCAGCAAGACGAGCACATCCTGACCAAGGACAACGTCAAGAACATGCAGATCCTCTGGAAGATCCAGTTCAACAACCAGCCTCGGGAAATGCACTCGCTGTTCGCGCCCCTGATCGCCGATCACGTGCCGACCCACGATGGTCCCAAACAAATCGCCATCGTTGCCGGCATCTCCGACAATCTCTACGCCGTCGACGTCGACGCTGGAAAAATCATCTGGCAAAAGCACTTCGAATACCCAGCCATCCGCCAGGGCCGAGGCCTGCAAAAGGGCGATCCCCTCTGTCCCGGCGGACAGACTGCCACTCCCCTCATCGGTTCCCTGCAGGACGGCAAACGCACTGTCTACGCCCTTGACGGTTCCGGTATGCTGCATTTCATCAATCTCGCTGATGGCGAGGACACCGCTCCTCCCGTCAAGTTCGGCTTCTCCAACGCCAAGGCATACTCGCTCAACATCTGGAACGACGTTATCTTCACCACCACCTCCCAAAGCTGCAACGGCAGCCCGAATCAGATGTGGGCCATCGACCTTAAGAACACAAAGCACGTCATGATCTTCAATCCGCGCAGCGGAGGCATGTGGGGACGTTCGGGCGCTTCGTTCGACTTCAACGGCGTCGCCTGGGCGCCCACCGGCGATGGCATCTACGACCCGGAAAACCGCACCTTTGGCAATGGTTTAGTAGGCGCTAAAGTGATCGATGGCAAGCTTCAACTGCAGGATTGGTTTGAGCCGAAGAACTGGTCCTGGCTCCGCAAGCGCGACCTCGACATGCAGGTCACTCCCGCCAATTTCAAGTACCACGATCGTCCCCTCATGGTCACCGGCAGCAAAGAGTGCCGTGTCTATCTGCTCGATCCCAACGCAGCCGGCGGCGACGATCACCAGACGCCTCTCTACCGCACTCCCATGATGTGCAACCAGGAGGTCAACTTTGCTTCCGCCGGTATTTGGGGCTCCATGGCCACCTGGCTCGACGCTTCCGGTACGCGCTGGATCATCTCGCCCTTCTGGGGACCCGCTCATCCCGATTTCAAGGTCCCTGTTTCCTACGGACCCGTTGCTCATGGCGCGGAGGTCGCCTTCAAGCTCACTCAACACGGCGACTCGTTTTCGCTCGATCCCGCCTGGATGTCTCGCGACATGTTGCGAGCCGAACCTCCCGTAGTCGCCAACGGCATCGTTTTTGGCTACGGCGATGGCGAAAACACCGAGCAGGCTTATGCCGATCGCGGACTCTTCGATTACAGCCCTGAGCGCATCAAGCACTCCACCCACGCCACGCTCTACGCCCTCGACGCCGAAACTGGCAAGGAGCTCTTCTCGAGCGGCGACCAGATCAAATCCTTCAATCACTTCAGCGCTCTATCGGTCGCTAACGGCCGCGTGTACATCGGCACCTACGATAGCGTCCTCTACTGTTTCGGCCTGCCGGGCGAAAGCGGCGGGGCAGAGAGCTCCACCCGCGCCGCACTCCACTCAACCCTTCACTCAGCCCATCACTAACGGCTCGGCTTCCGGATTACCGGGACCGAAATGCTTCAGCATCACCAGCGGCTCGGTCCCGCTTTCATTGGTAATCTTCACGCCGTTCTTCGCTGCTTCCGCGCTTACAAACAGCTCATCGTTCGTCAACGCCCCAAACCGGATCAGCGACGGAGTCTCCACCCGATGCACGCCCATCTGCCCATAGCCCTGCGTCAAAATCAGCCCATATGCAGCCGCGTCCTTCACCGTCACTGACCTGCCTGGCTCAAGCGTCAGCTCTTTCGCTGAGTAATGCTTGGTCCCGTAAGTCACCCAAACTTCCCGGTAGCCCTCTTCCTTCATCGCCCCTTCGTCGCGCACCGGTTTAGGCAGAGTCATGTTGTGACTCGCGAACTCAGGATCCACATTCTTCTCCCAGTCGAGCATCCCCACAAGGAAATCGAGATCGTGCGCCTTGTCCTGCGGCACATCCTTCACCAGCAGCTCCCAAGGCACATACCGCCCCTCCACCATCGACTGAAACATCCCAAACACATCGCTATTTACCTGCGGCTCGTATGTCACCAGCGAACCCGGCGCATGCAACACCCCCGCATCCACCTGCCAACCCGTCCCCGGCTGCAACCGGTAGGCCTTCGAGTAATCGAGAATGCCGTTATCTCCGCGCTCCCACCGCTTCAAACAATCGCGCACGTTCTCCTTCGTCGTGCCCGGCTCCAGCCCCATGAACGTAAACGGAAAGTTGTTCGTCTTCAAGTTGTACTGCGGAGGAAAATAGTACGCCTCCGGCTTGCCGCGCCGGCCCACCAGCTTCGCCTGCTCATCCAGCTGATGCATATGGTGCGGAATGGGCCCCAGGTTGTCGAAGAACTTGCACAGCAAATTCCATCCGCCCTCGCGCGCCATCACATCCGATCCTAGAAACCGGTCGCCGGCCGTCTCGATCGCCTCCTTGAACAGCACCTTCTGTCCTTCGAACGCGACGTAGCTCAAGCCTTCATCTTCCGGCGTCCCCGGTCCATTCGACGCGTTGGTCGTCGAAGAAAACCATCGCTCATCGATGCCGCCGCGGTGCGCACCCAGCGCATAAAGATCTCGCGTATCCAGCTTCAACCGCCCGCCCGGCATCAGAAACGAACGCGGCACCCAACACGGCGCAAACCGCACCACCCCTTCCCCCGCCTTTAACGCTTCTTCAATCACCTTCTGCTTCGACATCGGCACACCCGCCCTTTCCTCAATCGCAACTCATCCAACGCTCCGCTTTCGCCGAACGCAACACCGCATCCACCACCCGCTCTGTCGCCAATGCCTCGCGAAATGTTGGCACGCTTGCCGATTTGCTTTCGAGCTCGCTCAAAAAATCAGCGGCTTGGTGAATGAACGTATGCTCGTAACCAATCTGCAATCCCGGCACCCACCACTGCTTCATATACGGATGCTCCGCTTCGCTCACATGAATCGACCGCCAGCCTCGCAAATGCGATTCGTCCCGATGATCGAAATACTGCAGCCGGTGTAAATCATGCAGGTCCCAGCCGATCGACGCATTCTCGCCATTGATCTCAAACGTGTAAAGCGCCTTGTGCCCGCGCGCATACCGGGTCGCTTCAAACGTTCCCAGCGACCCGTTTTCAAAACGCCCAAGAAACGCGCTTGCGTCCTCGATGCGCACTTCCTCCGTTGCCCCAGTCAACGCATTGCCGCGCTGCTTGATGAATATCTCCGTCATCGCCGAAACTGTCTTCACACGCCCGTTCAACCAGATCGCCGTGTCAATGCAGTGCGCGAGCAAATCTCCCGTCACACCGCTTCCCGCTACATCGGCGCTCAATCTCCATAGCGCTGCGCCGCCCAGCGGAACCTTGTCCGAAATGGTCCAGTCTTGTAAGAATTTAGCCCGGTAATGAAATATGCGCCCGAGTCTACCTTCTTCCACCATCTGCTTCGCCAGAGTCACTGCCGGTACGCGGCGGTAGTTGTACCAAACCATGTTCTTCACCCCGGCGCGCTCCACCGCTTCCACCATCTGTTCGGCTTCTTCGAGCGTTCTACCCAGAGGCTTCTCGCAAAACACCATCTTGCCCGCTTCGGCTGCTGCCTTCGCCACCGGAGCATGCGTGTCGTTCGGGCTCGCAATGTCGATCGCGTCAATATCCTCCCGCTCCACCAGCGCGCGCCAGTCCGTCTCGACCGATTCGTAGCCCCACTGCTCTGCAAAGCTGCGCGCCTTACCCTCGTCTCTTCCGCATACCGCCTTCAACTCAGGCCGGTACGCAACATCGAAGAATTGATTTACCTGCCGGTATGCATTCGAATGCGTTCGGCCCATGAAGCCATAGCCCACCAGCCCGATCCGCAGCGCTCTCTTATTCATTGCGCTTCTTCCCGCCAGCCGTGCGCCTCCCTCACCGCGATCATCGCCGCCAGAATCTCGTTCCACGTCTCGCGCCTGCCCATCACTGCATTCGGAAACATGCATCCATCCCAGCAAATATGCTCGACCGCCTTCGTTGGCGTCCCGCTTTCATCGCATAGCCACAGCGCGGAATCCCGCACTAAATCCAGCCTGCCGTTCGGATCGTGCGGCAGACAGTGCCGTCCCGTCCTGTCGTGCGATCCCGACCCCTTCACCGTTCCATCGTTCTGCGCCACATGAAAGTCAATCGTCCACGGCCGCAGTGCTCCCGCCACAATGCGCAGCGCCTCGTGCAGCTCATCGCGCTCGCTCCAATCGAAATCCTCAGGCAGCAGCCGGTTCTCCGGCGAATTGTAACCGAGCGTGTAAAGCAGCGTGTGCGCCATATCGGCTTGAAACCCTAACGTCTCCGGCCTCGCGACCGCCTCGAGTAAGTGCACCATATCTCGCCAGCTATGCATCGCTCCCCAGCAGATCTCTCCCTCCGCCGCCAGCCTCTCGCCATACTCTTCCGCAATGTCGCACGCCTGCCGGAATGTCTCCGCTATCTTTGCCGTGTTCGCCGCAGGCTCTTGATACCAGTCGCTCGAACTCGCCGCCGAATCGATTCGAATGACGCCATATCTCCGAATCCCGATCTCGCGCAACATTCGCCCGATATCGCACGCCTTCCGGACCTGCGTGAGAAACCGGCCGCGCTCTTCCTCACTGCCCATCGCCGATCCGCCTCCCGTGGGTGTCCAAACCGGAGCAACAAGTGAGCCCACGAGCAAGCCTCGCTCCCGTATCCTCCCGGCAAGCTTCTCAATGTCTGCTCGCGTTGCATCGATACTGATATGCGGGTCAGCCAGAAACAGGTCCACGCCGTCGAATCGCACTCCCCGAACCGACGCGTCCGCTGTCCAATCGAGCATCGTGTCCAGATCGATCGGCGCTTCGCTGCCTTCGCCCTTTCCCACCAAACCCGGCCACATCGCGTTGTGAAGCTTGGGAAATTGTTTCGGCGGCCCGTCCATGGCACTGCCATCATACAGCGATGTAAAATATGAAGAACGAGCCGACATAGCTCAGTTGGTAGAGCGGCAGTTTTGTAAACTGCGGGTCGGGGGTTCAAGTCCCTCTGTCGGCTCCAATTCTTTGCCTCCCGCCCTTCCTCTCCCACCAGAAGTAAACTCCTTGTAAGTGTTCGGATGCACAGGTAACTTACACGTAGTGTCTCTGCTGCCATTGCCATAAGTAAGTTGAGCACAACTGACGAAATGCTAGTACTTTTGCATGCACTTAAATAGGACTTATCTGAAGTAACATCCAAATGGCGATAAGTCTCGTACTATTAGCAATGTTTTGGGCAACATTTCGCTCCAAAGGCCTCTGGCATGAGGTCCGGTTCGACTTGCAGCAAGGGCTTTGGCGTGCCATCTGCGGTTGGACTTGTGTCATGGATCCAAGAGAAAGGCTCGACCATCTACCCCTGGGAGAGCCGCGCGTCTGCGCGAGGTGCCGCGCATACATGAGGTAATGTGCGGAGGCGTCGGCGAGAACGAGTTACCATCTCTTATCAGTGATCACTCGTCTGCTCGTATTTCTTCTCGCGGTCGCCTCTGCTTTACCCTCTCAAACTCCACCCCTAAAAAGACCTCGCATCGGTCTCGTACTCGAAGGCGGCGGCGCCTTGGGCTTTGCGCATATCGGCGTTCTCCAATACTTGGAGCAACATCATATTCCTGTCGATCTTGTCGTCGGCACCAGCATGGGCGGACTGGTTGGCGGTCTCTACGCGATCGGCAACTCTCCCGCCGAGATCGAGCAATTCACCGACGGCATCGATTGGGACGAAGTCCTTAGCGGCGTCACGCCTTTTCAGTCCTTAAATTTCCGCCGTAAACAAGATAGGCAGTCGTTCCCGAATCGCTTGCAGTTAGGCCTCAAACATGGAGTCACTCTGCCCCTGGGACTCAACTCCGGCCAGCAAGTCAGTCTCCTGCTTGCCCGTTCTACTTTGGCTTACCCCGAATCCATGAACTTCGACAACTTACCCATCGCTTTCCGGTGCGTCTCCACCGACATCACCGCCGGACGAATGAAAGTATTCGAAAATGGTTCGCTCGCCCGCGCCATGCGTGCCACTATGTCGATCCCCGCAGTGTTTTCACCCGTCGAAATAGACCATCACCTCTATACAGATGGAGCGGCCGTCGACAATCTTCCCGTCGACGTCGCAAGAAAAGCTGGAGCCGACATCATCATCGCTGTCTATCTCGATCCAGGCGCCGCCGACACGAACAACTACGACTCCATCCTCACCGTCGCCGCCAAAAACGTCAGCATCATGGTCTCGGCCAACGAGCTTCGTAACATCCAGGCCGCCGATATCCTGCTCAGCGCTGATCTGCAAGGCTTCACCAGTGCTTCGTTTAAAGACGGTGCCGAGATCATCCCGAAAGGTTATGCCGCGGCCGTGAAGAAGCATCGCCTGCTCGATGCCTACGCTCTCGACGATACCGGTTGGGCCGCTTATCTCGCCGCGAGAAATAGCCGGAAGCTCACTGAGGTGCCCGTCCCGCAATTTGTCGAAGTCGTCGGCGACAAACCCAATTACCTTCGCTCGCTCGAAGCCAGTCTCCAAAAGTTCGTCGGTCAACCTCTGCCTGTAGATGAGCTGAACCAGACAGTGACGCGGATTACCGGGACCGGCGTGATCGCAAGCACTACTTACACCATGACAACCAATGCCGGCAACGTGCCCGGTCTTAAAGTCGCGACTTACGACAAAGCTTACGCCCCTCCTTTCCTCGATCTTGGTATCAATCTGAACGGCTCCGACCCTAACAACGTCATCTTTGGACTTGCCGCACGCCTGACCTTTATGGACATCGGCGGCTACCGCGCTGAGTGGCGCAACGACGCTTTCTTCGGCAGTACCTATGGTGTAAGATCCGAATACTACCGCCCACTTACTTCCACGAGTAAGTGGTTCGTTGCCCCTCGTATCTACGCCATTAGCTCGCCTTTCAATATCTACTCGGGACAAGCTAAACTGGCTCAATACCGCACCGGTCAGGATGGCTTCGGCCTCGATTTCGGTTATGCCCTGAACCGCCGCTCCGAAATCCGTTTTGGGGAGGACTTGCTCTGGTTCAAATCCGTAAAGAAAGTAGCCGACGACTCGTTTCCTAACTTGACTCAACGCGAAGCCGCCTCTAACATCCGCTACCGCTACTTTGGTGTCGATAATATTGAACTTCCTCGCCAGGGTCTGAACGTCGATGCCGGCGTTAATCGTTATGAACGCGGGAACGAGCTCGGTAGCTTTACTCAGGCAGAACTCAGGGTCTCCTATTTTCAGAAAGTAAGTGCTGCCGGGTCGCTGATCTTTACTGCCAACGGCGGATCTTCGTTCAAAACTAACTCTCTGGATTTATTGCTGCAGGCATTTTCTCTTGGGGGTCCGTTGCGGTTCGGTTCCTACGGAGAAAACGAACTGCTCGGAAGCCAATACTTCTTGTTTCAGGCTGGCTATGAACACAAGCTCCTGCCGCTAAGTCCGCTCCTAGGCGAAGGCGTCTACGCACTTACACTCTTTGAAGCAGGAAAAGTATACGACCCTCTCAATGTGTCCGGCAATCCCATCCCTGTGGATGGCTCGTTGGCGATTGTCGCCCGCACCTCGCTCGGCCCTCTGTTCGTCGGCGGTAGTTTCGGCGACAACAGCCATCGCAAATGGTGGTTCGGACTAGGCCGAGTTTTCTAAACTCTCCCATGTGGCACGCGCTTTAGCGTGCAGCGGTCACGGCTTGAAACGGTAAGTAAGCGACAGTCCTACATACGACGGCAGTCTCACCCCCGTCACTTGCTCGGATGCACCGTCCTGTCCTGCCGTCTCAATCACTTCCGTAGTCTGCCCTGTGTACCCGCTTGCCACTAGAAAGTGCAGGCCCACCGACATACGATCGCCCCATATAGGCCGCGCTAACGCTCCCCGGAACTCCCTCACCGGAACGCTTCGGAATCCATCTCCCAGCGGCTTTGCTCCCACTTCTTCGAATTCAGCGCGCGCCTCCAGCTTCCATGGCAATCGATTGACAACCGCTAAAGCATCCAAAATCGTGCGCGGCGCTTCCGGCGTCGGCAACCCGGTATCCAGATCTCGCGCATCCGCTTTCGAAAACGAAACCTCCGCTAAACCGAACCCGAAATATCGCCGCGCCGCTACTGTCAAAAACTTGTTTTTTCCCGGTCCTTCGTCCTCCTGCAGTCCGGTATCGGCATCGATTTTTGACAGCGATGCTTCCGTCGTCACATGGCCGAGCGTTACACGAAAATCGGTTCCCTTCACCATCTTGCTTGCCACTAACTGGTAGGAATGCTCGCGGCTGACCAGCGTTCCTTGGCCACCATTCGTTCCTATGCGCGGATCGTTCGTATAAAAGGCTTCCCCAAAGCTGAACGCTACGCGCGGAAGCCACGGGTGATCTCCAGGAGCGAAGTCCAAGGTCGCCTTTGGAGAGTTAAAGCCGGTAAGTCTGTCGAATGACCTCTGCGGTTCGAGTAAGTCCCGGTTCACAAACTCGACCTCGTTCCTTCTCCAGCCAAGATAGTAGTGAAAGTACCTGCCCGCGCCGCCGCTTACTGCCAGGTAAGGAGCAGCCACGCCGATCGTCACGTCATTCGCCGTCTCCTTGAGGAATGCCCCATAAGTCGTCTGGTCATCGGAAAGATAATGGTCCAAATCCAATCGCCTTGGCGCATCGCGCTGGTAATCTGCGCCGGCAAGCAGCGATAACCTGCTCCCAAACTGCTTCACGTAAATCGCGTTCCCGCCCGCAACCGTCCGAAACTCACTCTGCCGGATTAAACCCTCGCCGAAGTTAGAATACAGCGCCAGATTGTAACTCCGGAACATCCCCGCCAGCTGTAAGCTCTGGCTACTCGACAAAGCCCACTTATCGCTGAAGGCCAGCAGTCCAGGGTGTGTCTGATCCTTCTGCCTCCGGTCCACCGTATCCTGAAGATCGGGAACGTGAACCGGAACCAGTCCCGGTACGTAAGAAAATCCGTAATACCCGATTCCATAAAGAGTCAACAAATGCCGCCCGGGCGTCCATTCGCGGTAGCCATTTAGCTTATATTGCTGGCGATGCTCCAGTCGATCGAGAAGTCCGTTTCCGTACGCTGCTTCGACAGCCACCCAAGACCGCGTCTCCCGGCCTTCCGGGTTCCACCCCGCTACCACATCCACATCCCGGTAATCGCCAGTCACCGTCACAAACGGCGCCAGACGCTCTCTTAACCGGTAAACCACGGCAACGTTCTCGGCATGGTTTCCTTCACGCACGTCGAACGCTCCGCCATCGGTCTGCACTCCTGAAAGCGTCGCCGGCGCCATGATGTTCGGGTCGGCGTACCCATTCCCATGCGCATTCGCCGATAAATTATTCGGCAAAAGATACCCGCCTACGTCGATGTACTGCGCGATTGGTTCTCCGTGGTCGCCTGCGACCCCCGGCGCGAAATACTGCGGCGCCTTAATCCCCCCCGATGCCGTCTCGCTTGGAAGTCCGGGAATGGAGATCGGCGCGCCCGGCCGCCCTGGATTTGCTTCGAGCGTCTCCTCTGGCAAGTGAACGCGCAGCGCTGGGTCCGGCGAAAGCACGCTCTCTCCGCCAATCTTCCCAACGACGGTCAATGAATCTCGCTTCGCTGCCACTTTACTTAAGCGAACGATCAGGCCCGAAACACCCCCGTTCGCAACCGCTACACTGGCGCTGGTTTCTTCAAATCCAGGCGCGCTCACGTGCAACGTAAATTGGCCGATGCCCTCGACGGGTATGCGAAACTGTCCCGCACCGTCCACCTTCTGCCTTCCAACCTCATGCCGGCGCCCGTCTGTGACGACCACAATGGCTGCCGTATCCGCATCCCCTCCCGGGTCCAGCACTTGACCTGCTACAAATACCGGATCACCGGTGGGCGTGGCGAATAGAGCCGCTGTGTAACAGAGGCTACCCAGCACGACTACAACTCTGAGGCTGCGAAGCACGTAGCACTAATGTAAAACAAGTGCTACGCGCGAGTCGTCTTAATTGCCTGCTTGCGAGCCGGCTGCAGCCGTTCTCTCGCTGTTGAATGCCGGCTGTACACCCAGGTTGTACATTAGAAACGCATAATCGTCCGTTGTCTGCTCGAGGTGCTTAGTGGTGCTGCTTGCGCCATGCCCGGAGTTCGTGTCGATGCGTATCAAGACAGGATGTGCCGGCGCGACATTCGCCTGCAACGCCGCTGCGTATTTGAACGAATGTCCTGGAATTACTCGATCGTCATGGTCCGCCGTTGTCACCAGCATCGCGGGATAGGTAACTCCCGATTTCACGTTGTGTACCGGCGAATACGCCCGCAAATACTTGAATTGCGCCGGGTCATCGCTCGATCCGTAGTCCGCTATCCAATTCCATCCGATGGTGAACTTCTGGAAGCGCAGCATGTCCATCACTCCCGCATGCGCGATCGCCGCTCGGAACAGATCCGGCCGCTGATTTACCGCCGCGCCCACCAGCAATCCGCCGTTCGATGCGCCGTAGATACTAAGTTTGTCCTTCGTGGTGTAGCGATTCTGGATCAACCACTCCGCCGCGCAGATAAAATCATCGAACACGTTCTGTTTATGAAACCGCATCCCCTCCTGATGCCACTTGTCCCCATATTCGCCCCCGCCGCGAATGTTCGCCGAAGCGTACACGAAGCCTTGTTCCAGCAGTGCGAGCCGCAGCGGCGAGAACGTCGGGTATTCCACAATGTTAAATCCGCCATAGGCATAAAGCAGTGTGGGATTCGTTCCATCCAGATGGAGTCCCTTCTTGTAAACCAGAAACATCGGCACCCTCGTTCCATCTTTACTGCGATAGAACACCTCCTTGCTCTCGTACTTATCAGGATCGAAGCCTGCAACCTGAGGCTTGCGATAAGTCGTGTTCGCCCCCGATCGTAAGTCGTATCTGAAAATCGTTTCTGGAATGTTCAACGCGCTGAACTGGTAAAACACCAACGGACTGTCCGGGTTTCCATCGATTTCTCTAGCAACACCTTTTGCGGGAAGCTGTATCTCGCTGCTTTCCTTCCCATCTAACCCGTAAACATAGATCCTCGACGCGACGTCTTCGGAATACTCGACGATTAACTTTCCTCCCGCAATGATTACTTGCTGCAAAGGCTGCTGTCTCTCGTGAACTATGTCGGTCCAGCTGCGTCTTTCCGGATCATACAGGCTTACCTTGCTGTTCGGCGCCTTCGCGTTTGTTTCAATGAGAAACTTACCGTCATTCTGTCCTATGACGTCGTATCGGTCATCGCTGATTTCACTTACAACCGGCGTAAAAGCGCTCGTTTTCCTTCGCAAATCCCGATAGTAAAGCGCATTGCCGTCTTTTCCGCTCCCTCTATCAGAAAGATCCAGAAAAGCGAAATTCTCATCGAAACTCGTGTAGACGGTGTTAAACCGCTCCGGATGCGTCTTGTTTTCATAAATCAGCTTGTCTGTGCTCTGTGCTGTGCCTGGCCGATGGAAGTAGACCATCTGGTTCACGTTTTTCGAGGTCAACTCACGTCCTGCCGCCGGAGCTGGGTATCGACTATAGAAGAAGCCGTCCGGTGCCCAGGCAAGGTTTCCCACTTTCAACCATTCCAGCTTTTCCGGCAGCGTCTTCCCACTCGGAACCTCCAGCACGTGCCCCTCTTGCCAATCCGATCCGCCCGTGGAAATCGTATAAGCCACATAGCGCCCGTCCTTCGAAACGGCAAACTCATCGAGCTTGGACGTTCCGTCAGCTGAAAACCTATTCGGGTCGAGCAGCACCTTCGGCGTGCCGCTCCAACCCTTCTGCACATACACTACGCTCTGATTCTGCAAACCGTCATTCTTCGTAAAGAACACATACTCGCCCCGCACAACCGGCGAAGTGTAACGAACGTAGTTCTGTAACTCGTCTAGGCGCTTGCCTAACTTGCCGCGGTCGGCTACTTTCGTGCCGTGATAATCGTCCACCTGACTCGATTTCGACGTTTCCGGATAAGGCAAATGCCGGGATGGGCCCGTCAAATTGTCTCCAGCAACAAGAACGATGCTGCAGATGATCAAAAACGACACGGCAAGAGGGGTTTTCATACGTGTTTTAGGAAAAGCTACCTTCGGGAGTGCCGTCAGAATAACACTTTTCCTTGTCCGGTAACTAGATAACGCGCGAAGGGGACTGACTACTCTGTCCCAAGCCCGCTAGGGCGACGTTGGACAGAGCTGTCTGTCCCTTTCGCCCGAGGGTGTAAAAAGGATTGTGTAAACGCGGTTCTCGAGAAGAGGAAGATAGGAGAACCGGATGGCAATCAAGAAAGAACTGATCGACGAGCTCATTGCAAGCAGCGAAGGAAGCCTGATCGGACCGAACGGTCTGGTGAAGGAACTGACCAAGGCGCTGGTGGAGCGGATGCTGACCGGAGAACTGAACCATCACCTGGGCTACGAGAAGCATGACGTAGCCGGTTACCACAGCGGCAACTCGCGGAACGGCAAGAGCACGAAGACGTTGAAAGGCGAAGCCGGCGAGATGGAGATTGCGGTGCCGCGCGATCGCAACGGCAGCTTCGAGCCGCAGTTAATCGAGAAGCACCAGACGCGCTTTGCCGGTTTCGATGAGAAGATCCTGTCGATGTACGCGCTCGGCATGACGACGCGTGACATTCAGGGCCACCTGCAGGATTTATACGGCGTCGAGGTGAGCGCCGCGTTGATCTCGGAGGTCACCGGCAGCGTCATGGAGGAAGTGAAAGCGTGGCAGGAGCGGCCGCTGGAAGCGTTGTACCCGATCGTCTATCTGGATGCGCTGATGGTAAAGATGCGGCAGGACGGCAAGGTGGAGAACCGCGCGGTGTACACCGCGATCGGCATTAATCTGGAGGGCCAGAAGTCGGTGCTGGGCTTGTGGGCCAGTGGGAACGAAGGCGCCAAGTACTGGATGGCGGTGCTGCAGAACCTGAAAAACCGTGGCATGAAGGATGCCTTCGTGATCTGCACCGATGGGCTCAAAGGCTTCCCGGAGGCCATCGAAGCGGTGTTCCCGAGCACGCTGGTGCAGACCTGCATTGTGCATTTGATCCGCGCCAGTCTCCAGTTTGTGAACTGGAAAGAGCGTAAGAGTATGGCGGCGGATTTGAAATCGATTTACCGGGCCGTCAGCGCCGAGCAGGCCGAAAGGGCGCTGGGCGAGTTCCGGCGCAAATACCCGAAGCATCAAGTGGTAGCCGATGTGTGGGAGCGCAGCTGGCAGCGGGTCATTCCGTTCTTCGACTTTCCCGAAGAGATCCGCAAGATCATCTATACGACCAATGCGGTGGAATCGTTGCATATGACGCTGCGCAAAGTGACCAAAAATCGCGGCTCCTTTCCCACCCAGGACGCCGCGATCAAACTGCTCTACCTGGCGCTGCAGAAGGTATCCAGGAAATGGCAGACGGTGCAAGGTTGGCGCGAGGCGCTGCGGCAGTTTGCGATCCGCTGGCCGGAACGAATGGAGCAGGCACGAGCATGAACGGGTTCAGACGAGCCTGCGGCAGCAAGGAGCAAAAAGCATTTCACTTCCCCTTTCCCGTTTCCCCAAGGGGAAAGGCCGGGGCGGGCGGGTTCCCCCCACGCCGCAAATTACGCGGCTCCCCCCACAAGAGGGCACGGCCCCCTTGTGCATCCCCCGCTGGCTTCAAAAATCCATCGAAACGCGTGACAGCGAACGGAAAACTGAAAGTCGAACTTTAACTGAGTCAAAATAACGAAACGCGTTTACACAAAACGCTTGACACTACCGGGAATGCCCGCGGCAAGGCCGATCGAAAGGAGCAGGACGGCGTCTCTCACCACCATTCCGGCGACCCGTCCACGCCCGGCGCCCAGCGCCATCCGGATGCCAATTTCGTTCCTGCGCCGTGTTACAAGATAGCTGAGCAAGCCAACCAGTCCGATGCTGCATAAAACCAGCGCCAGGAGGCCAAACGCGCCAGAGAAGATGCTCAGCAGGCGCTCGGATCGCAAATGCCTGTCGATCAACTCCGTTTGAGTTTCGATGGTAAGCACGGGCACTCTGGGATCGATGTTTGAGGAGGCTTTCTGGAAGGCACGCGACAGCTGTTCACCCGGGAGCACTGTTCGGATGGCAAAATTCACCGGCGATCCAGGATGGGTCGAAGAGGCGGAGGGAAAGAAGATCATAGGGCGCGCAGCCTCACGCAGCGAATCGTATCGGCTGCTCTTGACCACGCCGATGATTCGCAGCCGATTCGGTGGTTTCGGGCCCAGCCCGAACTCTTCACCCAAAGGATTATGGTTCCCGTAAAACTGCCGGGCAAACTGCTCATCGACAATTACGGAATCGGAGTTCTTGGCTGTGTCGCTGGGTAGAAAGGTGCGGCCGGCCAGCAAAGGAATGCCGAGTGTTTTGAAGAATCCATCGCTCACGTGATTGACAAGGGCCAGGTCAGAAAAACGGAAAGAATGGCTCGGAATGTTGGGGACCGCGAATTGAAAGCTGCCTGAAAGAGGCCGCGATTCGACCGTAGCCACCTCGAGTGTGCCTGGAAGAGAGATAACGGCGGCACGAAGCTGTTCGACATAAGAATCCACCTGACTCGGACGGTAGCCGGCGCTCCAGGGATTCACAGACGCGTACACGAGATTGGATTGATTGAAGCCGATATCCACCGTGCGGAGGTTCGCCAGAGAACGGCCCAAGAGCCCGGCCGCCACGAGCACCACAAAGCTCATGGCGATCTGGGCGATGACCAGGAGCCGCGGCAGGCGCAGGCGGCCGGAAGCGAGCGTACGGTTATTAGCCTTTAGAGCATCATGAATGGATGCTTGAGCGAGCACCCAAGCCGGAGCTACTCCGCAGAGCAGAGCAGTCGCGAATGAAACCGCGCATGTAAAGCCGAACACATGCCAGGTGGTGCGGACGTCGAAGCCGCCGATATCCATGGTGGTGCGGACGTACGCATTCAGGGCACCAGCCAGGACAAGGCTAAGCCACAGGGCCGCCGTTCCGCCGAGCAGCGCAATCAGGAGGCTTTCGGCCAGGTACTGCCGGAACAATCGAAGCCGGCCTGCCCCCAACGCAAGACAGACGGCCGCCTCGCGCTGCCGTACCGCAGCCCGCGACAAGAGCAGATTCGCCACGTTTGCGCATACGATCAGCAGTATCAGCGCCACCAGCGCGAACGAGATCCAGAGGGCGCGTGACTCGTCTGTTCCGATGGGATCGATACCGCGCCGCCCCGGGAGCGTGATTAAACGAGGAACTTTGCCGCTATCGACCCGAACGCCGGGCGAAAGAACCGCGCGCTGAAACCGGGTCGAGAGTTCGTGTGCCGCACGGCTCTCCGGCACTGCAGGATTGAGCCGCGCCATCATGCGCACCCACCAGTAACGGTCCGTATGACCAAAAGTGGGGTCCAGCTTCGCTCGTGGACTGAGCGTCAGCTCGGCCGCCAATGGCGCGTACAGATCGACCCACTCACCGATTTGTAGACCGAAAAACCCGGGTCGCGCAACGCCGGCAATCTCGGCGGTCACGTTGTTGATGCGAACTACTTTGCCTATTACATCCGGGCGGCCACCGAGCTGACTGCGCCAAAAGCGATCGCTTACGACCACCAGCGGGGGCTGGCCTACTTGATCGTCTGCGGCCGAAAACGTGTGCCCTAGCTGCAGCGGAACGCCGAGCCCGGCAAAAAAGTTCTGGCTCACATACTGAAGAAGGTACTGTTCCGCCCTTCGTCTCTCGACCATCACCGCGGCTTTCGAGGAATCGGAGAACCCGACCAGGGACGCGAACCCATGTTGATGCCGGGCAAGATCCCGGTAGACGCGCGCCGCAATCGATGACCCTTGCAAGTAGTGCTCGTCGCCGATCGTATCGCCCGAGAGCATGTTGCAGAATGCGTCGGGGAAGCCGCCATTGGTCCACTCCACGAGCCGCAGCGATCCCGGGTCGGGCACGGGTAGCGGTTGAAGCAACGCTGCGTCCACTACGCTGAAGATCGCGGTATTTCCTGCAATGCCTAGCGCGAGCGAAAGCACCAATACGGCCGTGAACAGAGGAGTTTTGCGGATCCGATGCCATGCGTAGCGCCCATCGCGCAGAGTGGATTCGAGCCATGGCAGCATGCCTGCGGCCCGTGTTTCCGCTTTGATCGCCGCCAGATTGCCGAAACGCAGTCGTGCGGCGCGGCGGTCCGATCCATCCTGCTCTTTCATCGCGAGGTGGTACTGAAGCTCTTCCTCGATCGCGCGATCGTGCACGTCAGCCCGAAATGTCCGCTTCCAGCGTGACCAAAAGCCCATGCCAATCACCCTTTCAGACGGTCCTGAGCACCTTAGCCACAGCCGCCGTCACAGCTTTCCAACGTGCTTCTTCTTCCGCCAGTCGTTTTCGCCCCTTGCTTGTGATCCCGTAGAAACGAGCCCGGCGTCCGGAATCCGAAAGCCGCCACTCGGCTTTGAGCAGACCGTTTTCCGTCATCCGATGGAGCGCCGGATAGAGTGAGCCCTCCTCGACGCGCAGTACTTCATCGGAGGCTTGCTCGATGAGACTTGCGATGGCGTAGCCGCTGTTTTGTCCCCGAAGCAGCGTTTTGAGAACAAGTATTTCGAGGGATCCCTGCAGCTGATCAGTCTTGCTCATACAAAGCATTCTATACCTAGAAGACTGTATGTGTTTAAGAAGCCATTGAGCGGTACCGGGCTCTGCGGGTACCAAATGGGACGAAACCGCGATAGTCAGAGTTTTGGAAGCGCCTTAGCGCGTGACGCCTCGGCGGAGGACGCCTGTAAAGCTTCCGTGGACTTGCGCGCCATAGCGCGCCCATTACTCCTGGCGCAACACAACCAGCGGATTCATTCGAGCTGCCCGCCGCGCAGGAAAGTAATTGGCTGCAAAGATAACTAAAGCTAATACAACCGAAACGCAAACATAAACCGTGGGATCGGCCGGCTTCACGTCAAAGAGGACGCCGGTTATCAAGCGCGTGCCGGCCAATGAGCCGGCAAGCCCGAGTATCATGCCGACGGCCGCAAGAGCCAAACCTTGCTTGAGGACCAGATGCCGCACGTGCCCCGGCGTTGCACCCAGGGCAATACGGAGACCGAGTTCGTGTGAGCGCTGGCCCACAACGTAGGCTGTAAGTCCGTAAACGCCTCCCACTGCCAAACAGAGGGAAAGGCCGGCAAAGATCGTGAGTAAGAAGGTCCGAAAGCGTGGCGCGGCCACCTCTTCATATAGAGATGCATTCATCGTCGTAAATTTCACCGGAGCATCTGGAGAAACTTCGTGAAGCACACGCCGCAAGGTGTTCGCCAGAATCTCGGGCTCGACGCTTGTCCGCACGACTACGCTGAGATTACTTCCCGCGCCTAAGACGTGTTGCGAATAGGGCATGTAAATTTCTGCATCCGGCTTCCGCGCTGGGCCCCACTGCCGGACATCTCCCACGATTCCGACGATCTTCATCGGCTTGGAAGAATCGAAGCTCGCGAAGAGTGTTCGCCCAATCGGATCTTCTCTGTGAAAAGCTTTGCGCACCAGAGTTTCGTTGACGATGACCGTAAATGGAGCATCGGTACCGTCCCGCTCATCGAAAGCGCGTCCGCGCTTGAGTGGAATGCCGAGCGCGGCGAAGGCACCGGGAGTGATGACGGAAAAGACGGAGTCCTGGCCGGCTATATCTGTTAAGGGTTGCGGTCGGTGATCGATCCAGTAAGAGCCCGCCGACTCAACATCGCCTGGAGGCCCCATAGTTGCGCCCGCAGCCGAAACACCAGGTAGCACCGAGACTTTAGAAAGCAATCGTTGAAAGAACTGTCGCGCGTGGTTGTCTGCTTCCGGTCCAGAGACCGGTAGGCCGGTCGCCATCAGCAGGACATGCCCAGGCTGGAAACCTAAAGCGACGTTGCTGAGCGCCACAAAGCTTTTAGTGAGTAGGCCCGCGCAGGACAGAAGCATCATCGATAAAGCAATCTCTGCGACCACGAAGGCTCCTCGCAGCCGATTGGACCTGCCATCATTGCCGACACGGGTTCCGCTTTGCTTGAGAGCGTCATTCAAATCGACATGCGAGGCATACAGTGCGGGCACGAGACCGAAGAATAGACTGCACAGCGCACAAATGCCAAAGGTAAACGCAAGGACACGGCCGTCGATACTGGCTTCGGCAAGCCGCGGCACGTCCGTCGGCGCCAGCGCGATGAGCGTCTTCGATCCGATCTTCGCCACGACCAGACCAACCACACCGGCCAGCAAAGCCAACACCAGATTCTCGGTCATCAACTGGCGCACGATGCGATTGCGTGTAGCGCCTATCGATGCGCGGATTGCAATTTCGCGAACCCGTGCAGTTGCATTAGCCAGAAGTAGCGTCGCGATGTTCGCGCAAGCGATGAGTAGAACCAGACCGACTGCGCCAAGCAGGATGTACAGCGTGAGGCGCACATTGCCCACCATGTCGTCCTGCATCCTGGTTACTGCCGCTTGTCTTTCTTTATTGCTGTTTGGGTACTGACGCTGCAGACGCAATGCGATCGAGCTAATTTGAGCCTGTGCCTGCTGCAGGCTAACGTCCGATTTCAGGCGTGCTATGGCATAGAAACTCAGGCTCGTGCGCGGCAGAGTTCGATCGACGGCATCGGACGTCCGCCAGATATTGGATTTGTCCGGGAAGTGAAAGCCTTCTGGCAGAACGCCTACCACTGTCAGCACGTCGCCGCCCACGTGTACTGCCTGTCCCAATGCGTGGCTATTCTGACCGAAATGGTTCTGCCAGTAGGAGTAGCTAATGAGCGCCGAGTTTGAGTCTCCCGATTTTTGCTCTTCCGCACTGAATAATCGGCCAATGACGGGTGCTACCGCGAGCACTTGAAAGAATTGCTGAGACACTCTTGCAACGTGCACATATTCGGCGGACGAGCCGGCCTTGACAGCTGCATCGGCACTCCTGTAGTAGGCCATCGAGGAGAAGGCTGTGCTCTGGTTATGCCAGTCCCGGAAGTCCGGCAGCGCAACCTCCTTCAAATCCGCGTTACCGTTCCAGTTAGCTGTAAGCGCAACGATCCGGCCCGCGTCTCGATACGCAAGCGGTTTCAAAAGAACGGCATTGACAACGCTAAATACAGCCGTGTTGGCGCCGATGCCGAGCGCCATCACGAGGATTGTGAATAAAGCTAAACCTGGATTCTTGCGGAGTCTACGAATCGCATACCGAAGATCCTGCCTTGCGTTTTCGATTTGATTCAGACCACGCGTTTCCCGGCATTCTTCTTTTCGTTGTTCAATGTCTCGAATCGAGCGAAGAGCACAATAACGGGCCTCTTCGGGAGTCATTCCGGCCGAGAGGTTTTCGCCTATCTGCCGCTCCAGGTGATAGCGCACTTCCTCTTCAAGATCTTGCTCAACCCTTCTCCTTGAGAACAGGGAACGTAGTCGCAAACGGAAAATATGGGCAACGCGCATGGAGATTCTCCCTATCGGTCGGCTTGCACAATAAGCGAGATCGCCGCTGACAAGCGATTCCATTGAGCGGCTTCCTGTTTTAGCGCTCTCTGGCCGGCACGGGTCAGCGAATAGTATTTGGCGCGTCTGCCGTTTTCGCTCTGTGCCCATTCCGCTTTGAGCCAGCCATGCTGCTCCAGCTTGTGAAGCGCCGGATACAGCGCGCCCTGACCGACTTGCAAAACTTCCGCTGACATCTGGCGGATGCGCTGCGCAATCGCCCAGCCATGCATCGGTTCAAGCGCAATGATCTTCAGAATGAGTAGGTCGAGCGTGCCTTGTACGAGATCCTTGGGTTTACTCAAAGCTTCTCCTGTCGGTAACTGACAATAGGATAGCTCCATGACATGAGGAATGCAATGGGTTCCTGGAGAACTGCTCTTACAGCGAGCGTCCGGCACGGGCTAGAGAGTGCGCCAAGCCGGGAATGGGAGCGCTAAATCGCGACCGCGAAGTTAAAAGGTTGTGGCTTCAAGACCATAAGGCTACGCAATGCGAGATGGAACTACTCCTGTCGCAGAGCGATGGCCGGATCTATGCGGGTAGCGCGGAGAGCTGGTACGCAACAAGCAAGTAATCCCACAAGAGCCAGCAGAGCGATAACAACAGACAGCGTGATCGGGTCGGACGCGTTGATGCCGGCAATCTCAGACTTCAAGAGCTTAAGCAACACGAGGGCAATGAAGAAGCCGCAGCAGATGCCGATCAAGATAAACCGCATGCCTGACTTTAGAACCCAATTGCGGATGTCTGCGCGAGTTCCACCGAGAGCCATGCGGATGCCAATCTCCCGCGTCTGTTGAGACACGGTGTACGCGACTACGCTGTACACACCGACGCTGACCAGCAGCAGACCGACGAGGGCGAAGACCGCGAACATTTCCAGCTCAAAACGCGGCTGCGCAAGCTCAAAGCGGTTGATCCACCCCTCCATCGTCATTGTGTATTGAGGCAGCACATTGCGATCCAGCGCCAGTACGGCGCCATCGAGTGCTTTGCTCAAGGTTGCCGGATTGCCAGCCGTCCGGATGAACACGGCGTAAAAACCATAGGGAGAAAGAGTGAGGGGCGAGTACGTTTCCGGCAATGTCGCCTGACGGAGGCTGTTGTTCCTGACATTGGAAACCACGCCCACAATTTCGAAGGTAGGATCCGGAACCGGCTCGGGCGCCCGTTCCAGGCCGAGGAGTTTGATGGGTTTGCCGATCGGATTTTCGCCGGGAAAGAAGCTTTGGGCCAGCTCTTGGTTGACGACAGCGACTTTCCGTTTACTCGCAATATCGGCAGGAGTGAGAAGACGGCCTCGCAAAAGGCGCATGCCAATGGTACGGAAAAACTGCGAATCGCAAAACGCCATTTGTCCGTTCAACGTTTGGATACGTGTTTTGCCGGGGAGTTCAAAGCTCGTATCCATCCCGCCAGAGGGAGGAGTGTCGAGCGTTGCGGTGGCATCCAGAACCCCGGGGAGCGTCCGCAGCCGCGTGGTTAATTCCTTGCCGAAGAGCGCGCGCTTTTCTGCCGTTTTGTAGCTCTTGCCACTTAGCTGGATCTGCGTCATGACTATTCTCTCGGGTTGAAAGCCGAGATCGGCTTTACTCATGAGCAGGAAACTGCGCATCATCAGGCCTGCCGCGGTAAGCAGAATCAGCGAAAGCGCGACTTCGGCAATGATCAGCAGGTTCCGCAAGCGTCCGCGGCGAAAACCGCTGTTGCCGCGGCCTCCCGCTTTCAAGGGTTCGCTTAAATTGGAGGCGAATACTCCGATTGCCGGCGCCAGGCCGAACAGGGTTGCGGTGAAGGCCGCCAGTACGACCGCGCCGAACAACACGGGGCCGTTGAGGCTAATCTGTGCCTCTAGAGGAAACGTGTCTTGGGGTAAGATCGCGAGCAATAAACGCAACTCTGCCCAGGCTAGGAAGACGCCGAACGCGGCTCCGGCGAGGGCCAGCACCATGCTCTCGGTGAGCAGAAGCCGTACGATCTGCCATTTGCTGGCGCCCAGGCTGCCGCGTATGGCGAGCTCTTTTTCACGCGCGGTTGCCTTGGCCAGCAGCAGATTCGCGACATTGGCACAGGCGATCAGGAGAAGCAGGCCAACGGCTCCGAGTAACAGATACAAGGTTCGCTGAAACCGGCCGACGATCGCGTCAGTAAATGAGACGACGCGTACGTCGAATCTCTTTGGAAAGTCTTTGGGGTAAGCCTTCGCGAGCCGGCGTATAATCAGCGCTATCTCGGGCTGAGCGGATTTCAAAGTGACTCCCGGCTTAAGATGCCCAATCGGTAGAAACCAGGTCGCGGAGTCAGCCGTTTCCGCTGGATTGACATCTCTCGGCTGCCAGATATCACCTCCGAACCATACAAACCGGGACGGCATAATGCCTACTAACGTCGTGCGCTTGTCATTGAACGCAAACGTTTTGCCCAACAGGTCTCGACGGCCGGAGAACTTTGCCTGCCACATTTTGTAACTCATGACGAAGACCGGCGGGGCGCCCGGCTTAGCGTCGGCCGGCAGGAGAAAGCGTCCCATGGCGGGACTTACTCCTAACGCTTGAAAGGTGTTCCCAGTTACGAGCACGCTTATGAGAGATTCGGGGGTCGAACCGTGTAACCAAATCACTTGATCCCGATTCAGCGCAAGGAAGTCGCGAAAGACATGACTGTCCTTCTGCAACTCAGCCACCTCAGGCTGAGAGAACCGGCTGTTTCCGTACCGTTCATTCGCAGTCGAATCGCGAACTTCGACCATCGAGAGCCGGTTGCCATCGGCATAAGGCCAGGGATTCAGTAGAACGTTGTCGATGACGCTGAACATGGCGGTTGTGGACCCAATGCCGAGGGCAAGGGCCAACAATGCCAGGAAGAGCGAGGCACGATCCTTCCAGAGCGTACGGCAGGAAAAGAGAAGATCCCGCAAGAGCCAATCCATGTGTTCTCCGTTCGCATACCGCCGACCCTGCGGTCATCTTTAGCCAACTTATTCTATGACACGAAGATGGGTTGCTGGTGTGCGGGTAGGCACCATCGAGCATTCGGGCAATGCGGGGAACGCAGCCAGTTCGCTCTGTTATGCCTTCAGAAATGCCGGTCCGGCGCCATTCGTGTTTTGGTTCGTTTCGAATAGCGAAATGAGCGGCGGCCCCAGCTCCAAGCGGGCTGAATAGGAGTCAGCTCTCGTAGCAGGCGACGGCCTTCTTTGGTGTGCCTGCTGCAGAGAGTCGACAACATGCTTTATACTGTTGAACACCGACAACATGAAACACCCAGACGCGCGGATGGATATCCTTCAGGGCACGCTTGACCTTCTCATTCTCCGCACCTTAGTGTCCGGTCCTATGCACGGTTGGTCCATGTCCGAGAGAATTCAACAGCTCTCGGAGGAGGTCCTGCGAGTCAATCAGGGGTCTCTATATCCAGCACTGCATCGACTGGAGCACAAAGGTTGGATCAAAGCGGAATGGGCTACCTCGGAATTGGGACGCCGGGCTCGCTTTTATCGTTTAACTCCTTCAGGGCGCAAACAATTGGAATTGGAACGCGAGAACTGGGCTCGGTTTACAACCGCAATAGGCCGAATCCTGGAGATGGCGTGACATGAACTGGACTGACTTTGGATCACGATTGCGTGGCATTTTGCTTTCACGGCGGGCGGACGCTGAGATGGAGGAAGAGATCAGCAGCCATCTCGAATTTCAGGCCCGAAAACACCTAAAGGCCGGAGTGACTCCCGAAAAAGCAAAGGAACTCGCGCGGCGCGATTTCGGCTCGCTTGCAAGTGCGAAAGAGCAGTGCCGCGATGTGCGGCGCGTGAACTGGCTCGCTAATGCAGCTCGCGACACCCAGTACGCCTTTCGCATGCTCCGCCGAGATCCTGGCTTTAGCGCCGTCATCATTTTAATGATGGCTTTAAGCATCGGCGCAAACGTTGCAACATTTTCGGTGATGGATGCCATTCTTCTGAAAATGTTGCCGGTAAAGGACCCTGCAGCTTTGTTTCGGACTGTGAGATCGAGTGGCTCACGCGACGACGCATCCGGTGTCGGCAGCTCGTACAAAGTCTTCCAACTCATGCGTGAACGGGAGGGCGACCTTGCAAATTTAATGGCTTATCAGCCGGCGGATGAAGAAACTGTCACCGTGAATGGCGCCACGCAACCACGATGCACTCGTCAGATGATTTCCGGTAATTACTTCGAGGTTCTTGGCGTGCAGCCTGCATTCGGAAGGGTCATCAGTCCGAATGACGATCGGGAGCCAGGTCAACACCCCGTTGCTGTGGTCAGCGACCGCCTGTGGAAAGACAAATTCGACAAAAGTTCAACAGTAATCGGATCCAAAATTCGAGTCGGCGATCAGGTGTTTGAGGTTATCGGTGTAGCCCCTCCCCACTTCTTCGGCGTCGAAATCGGCAAGTTTGTCGACGTTTGGACACCCATTGCCATGGCTCCGCCGGAGTATCTTCAGAACGACCGCTTTTTCTGGTTACAGACAATGGGTCGCTTGCATCCAGGTGTGAGCGTCGCGCGAGCGGCCGCCCCGATGCAGGCGGTCATGAACGAAGTTGTGCTGGAAGACGTTCGTCAGCACGCTCCACCGGGAACGCCGAAATCCGTAATCGACAGATTCTTGGCCGGTATGAGGATTAAGGGTGCGGCGGCAGGTGGCGGGATTGGTTATTTGCGTCAACGATACAAAAGATCGCTTCAACTGGTCATGGGCTTGGTAGCCATCGTTCTGCTCATTGCCTGCACAAACGTCACAAACTTGCTTCTGGCAAGGGGGACTGCTCGACAACGGGAGATAACGCTCCGCCTCGCTCTTGGAGCAGGACGAAAACGGATACTTCAGCAACTGATTACAGAAAGCATTCTCCTTTGCTTCATTTCGACGGCGATTGGAGTTCTCATCGCGCACTGGGCGGCCCCCATTTTCGTCCGTATGCTGACTCCGTCGAGCGATCCCGCAGAGCTCGCAATTGGCTTTAACCTAAGGCTTTTTGCCTTCGCCGCTTCCATCGCGTTTGTCACAGTATTGATCAGCGGACTGATTCCTGCCTTCAATCTCGCAAGGACTGATACGTTTGCAACATTAAGAAGCGGAACACGGCTCACGGCCGGTACGAATCGAATACGGAGAAGAATCCTTGTCGCTGCGCAAATCGCGCTCTCCTTAGTGCTAGTGATAGGGGCCACTCTATTAAGCCGCACGCTCGGCAACCTACTCTCGTCGCCACTCGGGTTTCAACCCGCAAATGTAATTACCGCTCGGCTAACCTTGCCTCGACTTGGAGATGAAAGGCAGATGTATCCGGTCGCCTGGAATAAGCTGCTTCGGCGCGTGCAAGCGTCCCTTGGAATAGAGAAGGCCAGTATTACATCGACGACTCTGTTCGGTGGTACTCCGCAGCTTATCGGCCTGCGCACCAACGCACGGCAGAGCGCTCCAGCGGATCCAACGGCTACAATCGTGTTCGCTTCGGCCGACTATTTCGGCACGCTGGGGATTAAATTCACGGACGGTCATGGCTTTGCTGAAAGGGACTCTTCACTGAATGCGCCAGCAGTGACCGTAATCAACCGGGCGTTTGCCCGCAAATTCTTCGGGGCAGAAAACCCGATAGGGCGCAGGCTGACTAAAATGGCGGACTCGCCAAATTGGACGGAAATCACCGGCATTGTGGAAGACACGAAGATCGCGAGTATGCGAGATGCCGGACCTCCAATTATCTACGTACCTTACGGACGGATGACCGACTGGGTTCCCCCGCAGGGGCACCCAGGTTTCGCAATGACGCTCCAAGTGCAAACGCGCGGCGGGGCTACATCCTTCAACTCTGAGTTACATCGAGAAGCGGGTTCACAGTTCAGAATCATGAAGGTCTCGGAAGAGCAGCGGCTGATCGGCGACACTCTTGTACGCGAGCGATTGCTTGCAAGAGTTGCCGAACTCTTCGGCGTTCTATCGCTAGCGCTGGCAGCGCTCGGACTTTATGGAGTTATGAACTACGCGGTTGTTCAACGGCGGCAGGAGATCGGCATCCGAATGGCGGTAGGGGCTGCGCCAACCAACATTCTTAATTTGATGCTGCAAGATTCTGCGGCGATTATTCTTCTTGGAGTCGCAACCGGCCTTGTATTATCCGGCTTCGCAACTCGGGCGGCAAGAGCACTGCTCTATGGATTGACACCATACGACCCCCTTGCGTTCGCGACGGCGGCTATCGTTCTTCTGGTCGTAACCTTTATCGCGGCGCTCATGCCGGCCTATAGAGCTTCGACTACCGATCCAATGATGACGCTGCGGAACGAGTAGCAAGAGTAGGCTGCGGCATGAAACTCCAAGTAGAAGGATTAACAAAACTGTACCGGAATACGCCTGTCGTAAACGACGTTGCGTTTTCGATCGAAGGAGGAAAGGTCGTCGGGTATCTAGGGCCGAACGGTTCGGGGAAATCAACAACGGTGAAAATGCTCGCGGGTCTCATAGAGCCGACCCGTGGAAGCATTCTCTTCGATGGCATTGACGTGCGCAAACATCCAATTGAGTTCAAACGTCGCCTCGGGTACGTGCCCGAAGAAGCCCACGTCTATTCGGCCCTGACCGGGATGGAGTACCTTGAGATGATCGGCCGACTTCATTCCCTCGGCGAAAGAGTGATTCAACAACGCTCTAGCGACTTGCTTTCTTTGTTCTCCCTTCACTCTTTTCGGGATGCGCCACTCTCCTCCTATTCGAAGGGAATGAAACAGCGGGTACTGATCGCCTCAGCCTTGCTGCACAATCCCGACCTCCTCATTTTCGACGAACCCTTATCCGGCCTCGATGTTGGTTCAGCCATTCTGTTTAGAAATCTGCTGCTCGAGCTCGCTCGGCGAGGCAAGGCGATCTTTTACATTTCGCATGTGCTCGAGGCTGTCGAGAAGATTTGCCATGAGGTCATCATTGTTTGCAAAGGGACAGTCCGCGCATGCGGTTCCATTGAGCGGCTTCGCGAACAGAACGAGGGAGCTTCGCTTGAAGCAATTTTTTCGCAGCTCGTAGAGCAGCGTGATATGCAGGCGACGGCCCATGACGTGGTCACCGCGATCTCCTAGATATTGATGCCGGTGATCTCGAAACCAAAGTTTCTTTTGCTTTTCCTGGTGCGGCATTACTTTGCCCGTTTTTTTGACTTGGAGCTTTCAGGGGCCGCGGGTGAGACGCAGGCGAACTTCATCCAGGCTCTTGCATTGATCGCGGTTCCGGGAGCGTTTTATTCCATCTATACGGCCCTCAATTATTCAATCTTCAACGCCCAGCCTTTCCGCAGTTGGACTGGATTGACAGACCGCTATCTTTTTCTTAGCTTTTCGATGGCCGTCATCGGCTTAACGGCGTCAGCAGAGTGGAATGCCTTTCTTCCGGACGAGAGAGACTACCTGATCTTGACTCCCCTCCCTGTACCGAAAAGACTTCTCTTCACCGCGAAGTTTGTTGCTGTTTTGTTATTCATATGCGGGGCGGCTCTGGCTACGAATGCCTGCTCTACGATTATGTATCCGTTGTTTGGTGCGGGTGGGGTAGCTCTGACCGGCGTGATGGCGATGATGTTTGCACACGCGCTAACTATGCTGGCCAGTGGTGCTTTTATTGTCTTCTCCCTTGCTGCTCTACGCGGGGTGCCTTCGCTCGTTAGTTCCGGCCGTACTTTTCAGTTTTTGTCTGGATTGCTTCAGGCCGCAGCTTTTATGGTGTTTGCGGTCTCACTGATTTTGCTGCCCTTCCTATCATTCGCCATAAAGAACTTGGTTCAGCATGGCAGCTACATCTTATTCTGGATTCCGCCATGTTGGTTCTTGGGCTTGTACGAGGTATTGTTGCCGGGTGCGGCGAAGCCTATCTTCTATCCTTTGGAGAGATGCGCACTGGAAGCTCTTGCGGTTTCATTTGGCCTGTTTCTCTTGGTCTACTTAATCGGATACAAACGCTTCGCGCAAACACTGAGTGTCGACGTCGCACCAGGCAGGCAGAGGATCGGATGGCTTCAGCGGGCGGGCGTTTTGGCAAACAGAGCTATCTTCAAACGACCGTTGGAGCGGGCAATTTACGAGTTCATCGGAAAAGTAGTTTGGCGCACGCCGACGCTCCGGGGCTTTTTGGCAGCTTACGCAGGAGTAGCGGTAGGGTTTTCCGCGCTGCAAGCTTTTGATCTTGATGTGCGAGATGGACATCTTCGGCTGCACTATTCGCAGTCGAGCCTATTTTCCATTCCCTTTATCGTCACGTTTCTACTGCTGACGGGTCTGCGCTTTGCCTTTCGCTTCCCTTCGGAACTGACTGCGAACTGGCCTTTTCAAATGGCCCGCGATTTCGCCCGACAGGACTGTATTCGAGGGACGAGGAAATGGCTCCTGCTTCGCATAGTGATTCCGACGTTCCTGTTCAATTTCTTTTGGGATTTAGCTCACTACGACCTGCACACGGCCGCGTTCCACTTCAGCTTTGGACTTTTGCTCTGTGCTCTTCTCGTGGAAGCGCTTATATGGGAATACCGAAGTGTTCCGTTCGCCACCGCGCTTTCTTCCCAGAAATCGAACATGGTGATAGGGGCAGTCATTTATGGTTTTGCATTCTGGCTGTTTAGCTACAAGGCCGCCATTTGGCTGGAACGGCTAATCAGCAAAACGGGTGCTGCCGTCTCGGTGTTGGTGACGCTTGCGGCCCTTTATGCGGGAGTGCGATTAGTGCGCTCTCAATTCGATCATCAACAGGATTTGACGTTCGGTGACGCTGCGGATGCCACGGAATTTTCGCTGACCTTTTCGTCGAGCGCGATCCAGCTCGGCGAGTGAGCGGGGACAATTTCGTAAACTTTTTCGCACGATGCTGGATCCGGCTTCAAAGAAGCGACGTATAGTCTATCTGTGTTCTCCTGAAGAACGCGATTCGAAAACGCTGGGATTACCCCGCGTCGGTCCACGAGCGGCCCAGAGCGGTTCTTTCGTGCTCGTGGAGAAGGGCCACTGGCTGTGCCGCACCGCAGCCCGCGACGATCTCCCAAACGGATCGCCGAGCGTCGCAACCGTGTCAAGATGGGCTAAAACGGAATGGTGAAAGTTTGGGCAGTTGCCCTAGCGAGTGTCGTTGGGATGCTTTCCGCAGGGGCCAAGGAGCCGGTCAGCCCTCAGCGTGCGTTACATTTGCCGGAGTCGATTCATCCGGCGCTTGGGTTTGCTCCCGTGAGCAGGATGACGGCGGGCAGCCTGACGGTTCTGCTGGAGGTTACGCCGCTCGGGCAGATTCGGCAAAGATTTGGGGGCACAATTGAGCACTCGGGCGGTGCGGGGAACGCGTCCAGTTGGCTCTGTTATGCCTCTAAAAATACAGGTCCGAAGCCGCTCGTGTTTTGGTTCGTTTCGAACAGCGAGATGAGCGGCGGAGGTCAACGGGTGACTCAAGTGGCTGTGCAGGCCGATCCGAGCGGGGCCGTTCCGGAGGGGTGCAGCTGGGCGCCCGCGAGTCTGACCGGCGTCGATCTGGGAATTCCTTCCGTTGGCTCTCCCATCCTCGGCGTGACCAGGTATTTTGGCGGCGGGAAGGTTGACGCCCAGGGTTACCTGGGCTACGCGAGCGAGACCTCGTTGCGAGGTCCGAAGAAGGCGACCAGCACTCAAGCAGTGCAGTATCGAATACGTCGAGGGATTGTCGACACAGTGCGTGTCTCGCAAGTGACCGCGTACTGAGCGTCGTTCGGCTTACCCGGAGGTCTCTCGCCCTGCATGTTCCCAGGGATCGTAACTGCCGAAGTGCCAGATGTGTCCTTCGGGATCGCGGCACGTGAAGCCCTTCCCACCATAGTCTTTCTCTTCCAGATCCAGAACGATCTCGGCGCCCGCTGCTTTCGCCTGCTCATACAGAGCATCGCAATCGGACACTATCAGGTATGGCGATTGCGTTTCGGCGCCTCCGATGTCGGCAGGTTGTTTGATTAGGCTTGCCGCCGGCGATCCGTTATCGACCGAGCCGATCATGATCATGCCGTTTCCAAACGTCAGTTGGGCATGCATGACCTCTTGGTTGGGGCCTAGATAAACGGCCTGCTCTTCGAACCCGAACGCGCGGCAGAGCCACTGAATCATGGAGAGGGCATCGCGGTATTTCAATCCAGGGATAATTGTAGACGTGCATTGTTTGGCATAGCTTGTCATACGCATTATGCTTTCACGATGGGGACGTATCGCGATTGGAAAAAACAGAACTAAGCGATCGGCACATGGTTCTTCCAGGGACCGCGGGAGCTGCAATAGGTGGTCGGATTGAGACCTGAAAATGCCCGAAAGTCGTTGATGAAATGCGATTGGTCGTAGTAGCCGGAGCGTAGCGCGAGATCGGCCCAGGCAATGTCTACTCCGCGATGCAGATCCGCAAGCGCTGATTGAAACCGCTGGAGCCGGAACCAAACCTTTGGAGACAGGCCGACCTGCTCACGAAAGAGTTGAGACAAACGCCGCTCGCTGAGGCCGGCGAATTCGGCACAAGTCCTTACTGTTGCGTTCGGGCCATGCAGAAACGAAAGAGCTCTCTTTACCACCAGGGAGCATGGCGGCGGATCTGCCAGACGCTCGCGCAGTTGCAGTTCAAGAGCATTCAGCTTGCGCGAAGGCGTCGCCGCGTTTGACACTCGCTCGAGCGAGAAGTCTGGCCAAAGGCTGGTTAGCGGGACCGATTGCTCGAAAACCAGATCGGCTCGATCGCGGAAGAGGCCGGTGAATCCGCCGGGCTCGATCACGACGCCGACAAGCTCGTCCAAATCGGCGGTGTTGATGAGTTCATAGTGCCTGCGAGCGCCGACCAGGATAGCGGGAGCAGTCGGCCGGTCGACGGAGCCGTCCTGGCAGTCGGTCAAGTAATCCCGCGAGAGACTCACAACCAACTGCATACATCCGTTGGGAAGAACGCGTTCGCGCCGGTGCGGCACGGATGGAGCGCGGCAATACCAGAGCGAACGAACCCAGGGCCGCAAGGCGGGATGGGGTGATCTTTCAAGGTAAATCATGGCTCTGTGATTCGTGGCCGCAGGGCGGACCGCAGCCACGATCATAAGCGATTTCAGAAAGACCAGCTAGACGTACATGCCGCCCGAGACCTCGATGCGCTGACCGTTAATCCAACGGTTATCGTCAGTCAGCAGCGAGGCGATCATAGGACCGATGTCGTCCGGCTGACCCACGCGGCCAAGCGCGGTCGCACCCGCCACAAGCTTGTTGACTTCCGGATTGTCGCGAACGATGCCGCCGCTGAAGTCGGTTGCAATCGCGCCGGGAGCGACTGTGTTCACGGCAATTCCGCGCGGGCCCAACTCCTTCGCCAGGTAACGCGTGAGAACCTCGACGGCTCCCTTCATGGACGCATAGGAAGCGCTTCCCGGAAAGCTGAAACGCGTCAGACCCGATGAGATGTTCACGATCCGTCCGCCGTCATTGAGGAGCGGCAGGAGCTTCTGAGTCAGAAAGAACACGCCTTTGAAATGGACGTTGTAGAGGCTGTCCAATTCTGCCTCGGTCGTCCTGTCGAAGTTTACGTGGTGTGACGTGCCGGCATTGTTAACGAGATAATCGAAGCGTTCAGCGCCCAGCTGCTCAAGAGCTTTGCTCACCTCCTTCACAAAGGGATCGAAGGAGCTGACATTTCCGGTGTCGAGCTGCAGTGCGATGGCCTTGCTTCCAGCCTGGCTGACTTCGCTCACAACCTTGTCGGCTTCTGCACGATTAGAGTTGTAGGTGAAAATCGAACTGACGCCTCGCTTGGCTATGTTGACCACAGTGTTTCGGCCGAGCCCACGGCTCCCGCCGGTGACTATGGCGATTTTTGTCTGAAATGATGGATCTGTTTCTTTCGGCATAAACTTTTCGATACGTTGCTAAGGCTCAGAATAGCTTTGAAACGCTCCCGGAGTGAATGCCGGAACTCTCTCATTTCTTGCCTGATCCTGCTTGGTAGGCTAGGCTGATTGAAGATGAAACCTAGCATTCTGGACGGGCTGGTAGAAGCGATCCGGCGTTACACAGATGAGCAGATGGGGCCGAGCCCATTCATAACGCCAATCCACGGGCTCGTCATTCTTCGTTCGGATCATGTGAGACAACCGAACCACCTCATCTTCAAGCCTGCTCTCTGCATCGTTGCGCAAGGCGCGAAGTGGGCCATCTTTGGAGACAAGCGGCTCGACTACCGGGCGGGGCAAGCTTTGGTGGTGAGTGTAGAAATGCCGTCTTTGGGCGCCGTAGCCGAGGCCAGCCCGAGTGAGCCCTTCCTAGGCCTGATCATCGAGTTCGATCTTGGACTGATGCGCGAAGTCATGGATCAATTGGACACGCTGCCGAGCCCGAGCAGTGAGCGCAGCCGGGGTGTCTTCGTAACGGACATAGACTTCGACGGGCCATTGGCGGAGTGCGCCCTGCGGATGGTTCGTCTGCTCAGCACGCCGAAGGCGATTCCACTCCTCTATCCCTCGATCATGCGCGAGATTTGCTATTGGCTATTGACCGGACCTCACGGCAGCGAGGTCATGCAAATGGCGATGGCGAAGAGCCATACCCAAAGGGTGGTAAGCGCGATTCACGTGCTGCGTGATCGTTTCTCGGAGACGATCCGCATTGAGGAATTGGCCTCGATGGCGAAGATGAGTCCTTCGGCATTCCACCGTCAGTTCAAGTCAATCACGTCCATGACGCCTTTGCAGTACCAGAAGCAGCTTCGGTTGCTCGAAGCGCGCCGGCTGATGATTGCCGATGAGGCCAATGTGGAAACAGCCGCGTTTCAGGTCGGCTATGAGAGCGCCTCGCAGTTCAGCCGTGAGTATTCCCGTATGTTCGGGATGTCTCCGCGACGGGACGTTGCTTCGCTGAGAGTGGCTGCGGCTTGATAACCTCGCTATAGGCGGCTCTCTCTCCATTAAGTAGGGAATGGAAGCTGGGCAAGCCTTTGGGCGAGGAACCGTCGCGCTGTTTCTTGGGTTGCAAGATGTAGCGCTTGCTCGTAAGCGACCCGGGCTTCTGCAATCATCCCAAGTCGCCGAAATAAATCGGCGCGTGCTGCGTGCGCAAGATAATAGTTGCTGAGATCGCCGCGCGCCAGGATTGTTTCGATAAGGTTGAGCCCAAACCCGGGGCCGTCGCGCATGGCAACGGCCACTGCGCGGTTCAGTTCGATAACCGGCGACGGATTCGCGCAGAGCAGTAAGTCGTATAATCCAACGATTTGTGCCCAGTCCGTCACTTCAGCTGTAGGCGCTTCGGCATGTACGGCAGCAATCGCCGCCTGCAACGTGTATTGACCGAACCGGCGAGACCTAAGCGCCTCCTCCACCAGCAAGATACCTTCCTCGATGAGATTCCGCCTCCAAGCAGAGCGGTCTTGCTCTTCCAACAGAATCAAATCACCGTGCTGGGAAGTACGTGCATTACAGCGCGATTCATGCAGCAGCATGAGAGCGAGCAATCCCTGCGTTTCAGGCTCCGGCATCAACCGAACGAGCAATCTTCCCAGGCGAATGGCTTCATTACACAGATCGTATCGTGCCAACAACTCACCCGAAGACCAGATAGACCACTCGAAGCACCGCGTCGAGCCGGCCAGGGAGCTCACTTTGCGAAGGCACTTCATAAGGGATATGCGCGTCACTTATTTTGGCCTTAGCGCGAACGATTCGCTTAGCAACAGTAGGCGCGTTTACCAGGAAAGCACGCGCGATTTCCTCGGTGGCAAAGCCGCACACGGTGCGCAGCGTCAATGCGATCTGAGCCTCCCGGGGGAATGGCTGGATGGCAGCAGGTGAAGATCAGGCTCAGCTGATCGTCTGTTAGGCTCTGCTCGCTCCATGTCGACAAGCTCGTCTCCGCGACCGTAAGTGGAGTAAGTGTGAAACACCTGCTTGGCCGGATCCCTGTAGAACACGCTGATGCCAGATAGCTCCTCGCTTTCGAGGGTGTAAAAAGGATTGTGTAAACGCGGTTCTCGAGAAGAGGAAGATAGGAGAACCGGATGGCAATCAAGAAAGAACTGATCGACGAGCTGATCGCCAGTAGCGAAGGAAGCCTGATCGGACCGAACGGTCTGGTGAAGGAACTGACCAAGGCGCTGGTGGAGCGGATGCTGACCGGAGAACTGAATCATCACCTGGGCTACGAGAAGCATGACGTAGCCGGTTACCACAGCGGCAACTCGCGGAACGGCAAGAGCACGAAGACGTTGAAAGGCGAAGCCGGCGAGATGGAGATCGCGGTGCCGCGCGATCGTAATGGCAGTTTCGAGCCGCAGCTGATCGAGAAGCACCAGACGCGCTTTGCCGGTTTCGATGAGAAGATTCTATCGATGTACGCGCTCGGCATGACGACGCGGGATATCCAAGGCCATCTGCAGGAGCTGTACGGCGTGGACGTGAGCGCCGCGTTGATCTCAGAGGTAACCGACAGCGTTCTCGAAGAAGTGAAAGCGTGGCAGGAGCGGCCGCTGGAAGCGCTCTACCCGATTGTGTATCTGGACGCGCT
This sequence comes from Bryobacteraceae bacterium, assembly GCA_965219105.1. Classification (GTDB taxonomy): domain Bacteria; phylum Acidobacteriota; class Terriglobia; order Bryobacterales; family Bryobacteraceae; genus Bog-105. Next base: position 655,438 of record OZ244728.1, read on the forward strand.
GATGGTGAAGATGCGGCAGGATGGCAAGGTGGAGAACCGAGCGGTGTACACCGCGATCGGGATCAATCTGGAGGGCCAGAAGTCGGTGCTGGGCTTGTGGGCCAGTGGGAACGAAGGCGCCAAGTACTGGATGGCGGTGCTGCAGAACCTGAAAAACCGTGGCATGAAGGATGCCTTCGTGATCTGCACCGATGGGCTGAAAGGTTTCCCGGAGGCCATCGAAGCGGTATTTCCGAGCACGCTGGTGCAGACCTGCATTGTGCATCTGATTCGCGCCAGTCTCCAGTTTGTGAACTGGAAAGAGCGTAAGAGTATGGCGGCGGATTTGAAATCGATATACCGGGCCGTCAGCGCCGAGCAGGCCCAAGCGGCGCTCGCCGATTTCCGGCGCAAATACCCGAAGCACCAGGTGGTAGCCGACGTATGGGAGCGCAGCTGGCAGCGGGTGATCCCGTTCTTCGACTTTCCCGAAGAGATCCGCAAGATCATCTATACGACCAATGCGGTGGAATCGTTGCATATGACGCTGCGCAAAGTGACCAAAAATCGCGGCTCCTTTCCCACCCAGGACGCCGCGATCAAACTGCTCTACCTGGCGCTGCAAAAAGTGTCCCGAAAGTGGCAGACGGTGCAAGGTTGGCGCGAGGCGCTGCGGCAGTTTGCGATCCGCTGGCCGGAACGAATGGAGCAGGCGCGGGCATGAACGGGTTCAGACGAGCCTGCGGCAGCAAGGAGCAGAAAGCATTTCACTTCCCCTTTCCCGTTTCCCCAAGGGGAAAGGCCGGGGCGGGCGGGTTCCCCCCACGCCGCAAATTACGCGGCTCCCCCCACAAGAGGGCACGGCCCCCTTGTGCATCCCCCGCTGGCTTTAAAAAATTCATCGAAACGCGTGACAGCGAACGGAAAACTGAAAGTCAAACTTTAACTGAGTCAAAATAACGAAACGCGTTTACACAAAACGCTTGACACTACCTCGCTTTCGTATTCGCGAGTCTCGTAGTTATAGTGAACTTTCCCCGTGGCAATTTCCTCCTGCTTGAACGACACGCCATAGTCATAGTTAAAGCCGCTGCCACAGGACGAAAGCCAACGGAATCTCCACCCCATGCGTTTTCTGAACGACTCTATTTCTGCGAACGGCGCTCGTGAAACCGTCACGAAAGACACATCGTGGTGCTCTAGATGCGCTAAAGCACCGTCCACGTGATCGGAGCGAAAAGAACAGCCCACACAGCCCTCCCTCCAGCCGGGACCGAACATGAAGTGGGAGACGATCAGTTGACTGCGCCCATCGAACAGCTCACTCAACGGTTGCTTCCCGCTGGCGCCATCAAAAAGGTAATCCTTTTCAACCCTCACCCACGGCAATCCGCGGCGCTGACGATCGATTTCATCCCGGTGACGTGTTAACGCCTTCTCTTCTTCCAATAACTCTTTGCGCGCTATAAGCCACTCTGCTTGCGAGACGACCGTTGGGATTCGATTCGAACTTGTGATCATGACGCGAACTCTCCCTTGCGTTCCGAGAGGTGAGCATCTATCGGCGTGCGGTCACTTTCGGTGGCGCTGAGTTCTTTGATGGGGCGGACCTCGACGCCTCCAAGTCGTATGGATGGAATTTTTGAGGCTAGTTGGATCGCCTGATTGAGATCCGCGGCTTCGATTAGAATAAAACCGCCAAGCTGTTCGGTAGTCTCAGCAAAAGGGCCATCGGTCACCGTCACCTTACCGTTGCGCGCGCGGACGGTGGTAGCCGAGTGGACCGAGTGGAGTGCCTCTGCCGCGAGGAAGTGCCCGCCCTTTCGCAGCGCGCAATCGTAGGCTAGACTTTCGTTGTCCAAGTCTTGTACTTCGCTCCCGGAAAGAGCGGCAAGTTTGTGTTCATCGAAGAACACCATGCACAGATACTTCATTTCTTCTCCTTGGGCGGCGCTCATGTCAGCAGGGCGCTCACTAGATAGTCGTTCAGGCGCTCGCCTGAAGGACATTCGATCGCAATACTTTTCTCGTCTATCGACGATTGCGGGATTCGATCACAATCGCTACTCACAGAGCGCGGCGCCAGAATGGTTCCGCTGGAAGTTCCAATCCATCATGTTCACGCGGGCAACACCTGCTTAGCTGTGCTGTAATGCTCAAGCATGAGCCTCGCCCGTTCTCTTACGATCTTCGGATTTGTGTTCGGAGGCAGCCTTCTCCATTCACAGAGCACTCCGCGGGAAGCGCTGCTCGCTTTGTCCAAAGGCGATCGTACGCTTGCGATTGTCGATCCTTCGAGCTTAAAGGTCGTGGCGCGGGTGCCCGTCGGCAATGATCCGCACGAGGTCATTGCGGCAACAGATGGAAAGGCCGCCTATGTTTCCAATTACGGGTTTGGAGCGTACCACACGCTGGCAGTAATTGATCTGATCGCTCAGAAGGCGCTGCCGGCGGTAGATCTCGGCCCACTGCGCGGTCCTCATGGTCTCGCGTTCGTGGGTGGCAAGACCTGGTTCACGGCCGAGGGCGCAAAAGCAATCGGCCGCTACGATCCAGCTACGAAAAAGGTCGACTGGATACTCGGAACCGGTCAGGACCGGACGCACATGATCTATGTGTCGCAAGATCTGAAGCGTATTTTCACGACAAACGTAAGCTCTGCGACCGTAAGCATCATCGAGAAGAGCATGCGCAAAGGTCCGGACTTCGGGCCGCCTCCAGGCAGTGGTCCGGGTCCAGGCGGTCCTCCTCCGGGCATGCCGCCCGGACCGCCAGGTGGTCCTCATGGTCCGAGGGGCGTTCCGGGAGGCGATTGGGAGGAGACCGTGGTGCCGGTAGGACGGGGTGGCGAAGGCTTTGACGTCTCTCCCGATGGGAAGGAACTCTGGGTGGCCAACGCACAAGATGGCACGATTTCAATCATCGATGTGGCTTCCAAAAAGGTGAAGGAGACCTTGCCTGCGAACCTGCGGGGAGCGAACCGGTTGAAGTTTACGCCCGATGGAAAGTTCGTCTTCGTTGCGGGTTCCGGAATAACGGTGCTGAACGCTGCGACTCACAAGGTAGTAAAACGCCTGGAGGAGGGAAGCCGCGCTGCCGGTATTCAGATGCAGCCGGACGGGTCACGCGTCTATGTCGCTATCACGGGGAGCAATTATGTTGCGGCGATTGACCTGAAGACTCTCAAGAAGATTGGACAGGTCGATGTGGGGCCTGAGCCGGATGGACTCGCTTGGGCGGTTCGACAGTGAGAGGATCTTCCGTCGCGGTATTGGATCGCCTCCAACGTGTTCAACGGCAGGGCATCCCTCCGCGCGATGCCCTGCCACAAGCCGCTCAAACGAAAAACATACAAATGCCGACAGCCCGGCAGCTATAACCAGAACGACTCCGGCGAAGAAAGGTTGACCCTGCGGGGAAAATTTAACGCGCGATGCTGATGGAGCGGCGGCCGGGGCCCGCGGGAGGAGTCGGGGGCGGCTCCTCGACCACCACCTTCTTCGGTTTCGCGTCCAGCCGGGCCGTAATGAGTTGATGGCGGAGCTTATCGTAAGCGGCGGTTCCGGGCTGGCCGCCTTTTTCGAGAACTTCGGCTTCAGTCACTTCCGCAGCCGCCGGCAGATACTTCTGCAGGTAGTTCTTAATGCGGTCGAGCACTAACCGCTGACCTGAGCGCGAGAAAAGAAGGAGCAGGATTTCGCCAGGAACCGGCAAAAGCAAGTTATATAAAGCGGAAGGCCGGCTGAGCCTGGCAGTGGCCAGCTGCTTTTCGAGCTTGTTGGCTTTTGCTTCGAGGCGCGTCACGCCCTCGATCAGGTCGTCCGGGAAGCTGACCGCCTTAGCGAGCAGGGACCGTTCTTTGGGAGAAAGTTTTTCCCAAAACAGGAACAGGAACAGGACAGGGAAGTTTGCATGCAGATCGATGCCAAAAGGCAGCGACTGACGGACCTTCTGCAGTTTTGCAAAACCAGCCAGATTGACTTTAACGCCGCTCATGGCAGGCGAGACAGTTCGAAGCAGGCCCTCTTCGTCGAGCGCCTTGACGATGTCGCCGACAAGCGGTTCGCCGGCGATTTGCGCGAACTCATGTGCCCAGGCGGCGGGAGATATCTTGCTTTCCAGCTCCGCTTCGCGAACGTTACGGTATTGGCTAGAGGTGCGGTCCTCAACCGTGAAGCCCAGCCGAACGCGCAGGCGGATCATACGTAGAATGCGCGAAGGATCGTCGTAGAGGACGTAGTTAGTAAGAGCACGCAGTTCTTTACGGGCCAGATCGCCCAACCCGTTGGCCGGATCGAGCAGCAGGCCGCGCGAGGCTTTCCCTAGCGAAAGGGCGACAGCGTTGATGGTGAAATCGCGGCCGCGAAGATCTTCGTGGATAGTGGCAGGCGCAACTTGGGGCTTCGAGCCAGGACGGGCGAACTTTTCCGTACGCGCCATGGAAAGGCTAACCGGTACGTTGCCGGGAAAAAGCATTTCGACGCTCTTACGCAGGTCGTCGATTGATATAACTTCGGCGCCCGCCTTCTCGGCGACCCCCCGTGCGAACTTGACCGTGCCCCCTTCGAGCGTGAAATCGAGATCGCGGATGGGAAAGCCGCCCATCATGTCGCGCATTGCGCCGCCGGTCAGGAACAGATTCAGGTTAGATTGTTCAGCGGCGTTGCGGACTTCGGTGAGCGCGGCGCTCTGCTCCCGCGTCAAGTGGCTGTCCAGCATGAAGAGATAGTCACTCATGGCAGCTACACTCCTTTTCTAATCGATCCGCTGCGGCTCTTCCGGGCTCGCGGATGGTGAGACTCTACAACCTGCTTCAGGCGCGAACGCATCACATGGGTGTAGATTTCCGTGGTGCCGATGTCGGCATGGCCGAGCATGGCTTGCACGCTGCGAAGGTCTGCGCCTCCGTTCAGCAGGTGAGTGGCGAACGTGTGGCGAAGGACGTGAGGACTCAACGAGCGGAACAAGCCGGCCGATTTACCATGCCCGCGCAACAGGGACCAGAAGCACTGACGCGTCATGGGACCGCCGCGAGCAGTTACGAAAAGGTAAGGGCTCACCCGTCCTTTGAGCAATTGAGGGCGAAGCGTGTCGCGATAAACGGCGATGGCCTCCAGGGCGGGCTTGCCGATCGGCACCCAGCGCTGCTTATCTCCCTTGCCGATGACACGAACAGCGCCCGCTTCGTCGTCCAGATCTGAGACGCGGAGGCCGATCAACTCGCTAACGCGCAGACCAGCCGCATAGAGCAGCTGCAGCATGGCGCGGTCGCGTAAGCCGGCATGCGCCGAGTCTTTTGGAGCCTCGAGCAACCGGTCAACCGCCGCAGTCTCCAGATACTTGGGAAGCGAAACCCCGATTTTAGGAGCGCTGAGAAGCTCCGTCGGATCGCTTGCGACGTGCCCTTCCTCCAGCAGAAAGCCGAAAAACCCTCGCAAGGTGCTCACCTGGCGCGCGATCGAACGGCTCGACAAACCCTTCTTTTGTAGTGCTTCTACGTAGGAGCGCAGCAGATTTAAATCGACAGGCACACCGGCGCGCTTTTCAAGAAAGTCGCTAAAACACGCGAGATCTCTGCGATATGCGGCATGACTGTTAGCCGACAAACCCTTCTCGACAAGGCAGAAGCGGAGGTAAGCACGTATTTCCGCGGTGAATAGCGCTTCCTCTCTCATCGAGCCAATGATACAATACCCGTCAAACTGTTTGAAACAAAGCACTAATTAAAAGTTGCCAGCAACACCTAGTACTACTAAGAGGGTTCTCCTGTATCGCTGGGATCGTCCACCTGTGGAAGGCCTGGTAAATCTCGCTTCGTACTTAATCGAGAGCCAAGCCGAGTGGATGACCGCCGATGGACGCGTGCAGCAATCCTCCTTAGATGAGATAAAGGTGATCTGTTTTGTGTCGGATTCCGGAAAGAGCGATCTATTTGTCACTCACTCCGTGTTTGAGCGCAGGCCGCGGCTGCAGGGGCTTTGGACTCGTTTTCTGTTCCTCGACGGCGACCTGCTGGAAGGAGTTTTGCCTCATAACTTGCTGGATTGGCCCCGGCAAGGCTATCTCGCGGTTCCCCCACAGGCGCGAGCGAACCGGCAACGGGTGTTCGTCCCGAGATCGTCGTTGGTTGCAACCGAGCTGCGAGGCGTAGTAGGGGGCGGACATTCAATGACGGCAAAACCCGATACCGTCCGGCTGCCAGGGGAACGGCAGATCAGGATGTTTGAGTAAGTCAGCCCACCTGTGACATTGACTCGATTGCTGCTGGAGGAGCAAGCGGTTTCACTTCAGGAATAAACCATTGGGCCGGTTCGAACCCGACATATTTCGCGATAAGTAGCTGACCGGAAGAGGCATCGGGCGCTGACAAGACCGTCTCGAGCACATCACCAGGTCGAAGCGGTGCTTCAGAACTCCGCATAGCCTGCCACAGTTCATAGGGATTGGAGGCATCGCGCTCTTCGGCCAGCTCGTAGTCTTTCGGCTTAACGACTGCCAAGCCCCCCGTGTGGGCCGCCCAGCGAAAGGACTCCTTCGGTCCGTCCTTGATTCTGTGGATACGGTAACTCGGCATTTACGGTCTCAGTTTATCGCGCGGATGCAGGCCGAAACCGGCGTTGGCAGGTTAGAAAAGGTCTTCCCAAATCGGGCGGCAATCAAGCACAAAGCCCGGAAGCACTGCAGAGAGCACATGGACCGCTTCGGGTATGTCGAGCATATCGGCAGAAGGACGAAACACGTACACAAACTTGCTCTTGGGATGCACTAGAAACGCTTCCTGAACGCCGTTCTGAATCCATTCGCGGCATTTGTCCTGCTGCTCGGACAGCCGGTCCGAGGGAGAGGTTACCTCAATAAGGAACACAGGCACGTGAAGCGGGCGACTAATCGTTTTCAGCTTGGCATGCCCTTGCTGAGCTAAAACGCTTTTCGGAACCCAAGCGGCGTCGGGCTGGCGTTTAGCTCCGCTGGGAAGGTTGAAGTTACCGGTCGCATCGAAGGCTCGTCCGGTTGCGTCCTGCCTCGTCCAGAGCGCCAGTTGAAAGAAGGCTTCTCCGCTGCGATAGCTACTGTCCCCGCTGTTGCCTGGAGTCACAATTAGATTGCCTGCCTCGTCCATCTCGACTTTGGATTGAGGAAAGACCTGGCAGGCACGCTCGAAACGCTCTCCACGATCAAGCGTTTGCGTGCCGGGGGTGATGATAATGGCCTGATCCGGCGACTCAATCAGATCGATAACATGCGGCATATGTCAATCTAAAACCCGAGATGAGAAAAAGGAGGCAGACTGATTCGCAGCCCGCCTCACAGTGCCGGATTCGAAACTAGTCCTTTTCGTCCTCAGCCTTCTTGTTCAGGTTATCCTTCACATCGCCATAGGCCTGCTCAGCTTTACCCTTTACCTGATCGGCCAAACCGCTACCCTGGGTTCCCGGATCGTTCGTCGCTTTGCCCCATTCTTCCTTAACTTTTCCTTTGGCTTCGTCGAACTTACCTGACACTTGCTCTTTTTCCATGGTCAATACCTCTACTGGTGAGACCGAATGACCCGCGTAAACGTTTCATCGAGTGAAATCCGCGAGGGGCGCATGGGAGGCTAGCCTTTGAACTCGATCACCGAAATCTTATCGTCAGTCTTCAGCTGATCGCCAGTTGCGTTGGAGATGTTTTTCGGGATGTTGGTCCGATCCACCAGCGAATCGGCTTGAACCATACTGGTAGCGAGCATGTCATCGGTGACTTTGGTGCGCTCGTTGTCGATATCGGGGTCGATGCCGTGCGTAATGGAGCGGCTGGTCTTTGAGTAGTAAATCTTGATATCGTGCGTGGCTGCGGCAACGTACACGGGCTTGCCTTGGAACTTCTCGGGCATCAGGAACAACCGGATGTGATGGCGGGAGGCGAAGGTGTTGTTCTGTTTTTCGAATGTCATGTCGGGCGGCTTACCGTTCAGGGTGAGCACCGACATGGGAGCTTCGTCATAGCCGTCGTTTTGGATAATGGCGGCGGCCGTCTTCATGGTGGATGCCCGGCCTAACGGGTCGGAAGCAAACCACCCGGCCTCTTTGAATGCCTTCTTGATCTGCTCTTCGCTGCCGATAAACATAAGGTTAGTCAAATCCGAAGGGCTTGCCGGTTTCAGTGCGACCGTTCGAAATGGCTGCTGCGCCACGAGAGCCCTCAGGTCAGCGTCGGGAGTGATGGCGGGCGGAAGTTTCTGGCTCGTGGGATTCCAGTCAAGGGGCTTGGTCAGCTTAACTGTAAGCTCCACTCCTGCTTTGTAATCGATGCTCGGATCGGCTTCCTTGGCAAACGTTTTCTTGACCACTCCGAGAAGCGCTCCGAGTTCAGCGTTCTTTTCAGTTACCTTGTTGACCCCGCTATCGGCCAGCGACGAAAAAGTCTGGGAGGCTTTGATGCCGGTAACCAGGCCCGATTGGTTGACCGATTCACGAGCGTTGTCGATGCCGACCAAGACACAGGAGATCGCCTTGGACTGGCCGTTGTCATCGTGGATCTTGGTGAAGTTCAGGCGAAGGGTCGCGGGCTGTTCGGCTGTGCCGTTGGCGCCAGGCTGATCGGCGTGCGCATCGGCGGTGACGCCGTCGAGTTGAGTCTTAAACCCGATCGCGAGAGTGCCGTTCACGGAAACAGGCGAGATTACTTCGGCAGAAATAGGAGTACCGGACGGCTTATCGCTACTCGCTTCTGACTTGAGCCGGAGATCCATGACGGTTCCAGCGGGGATAGTGACTGCGGAGGCAAGGAGAGGAAAGCTGAGACAGCTGAGGGCAATCCAACTCACGGCGGAGTTTCGAAAATGCATGGCTAGCTTCTCTATTAGACTTCATTCGCTGAACCGGGCGAAGACTGGCGGCGAACCATGCTTCAGCTTGATTCTCCGACGCTAGTGAGTATAGGCTATTTGAATGAAGCAGGTAAGTAGATTCAAGGTTCAGCCGGACCCTGGCTGCCGTTGGTCGGGCAAATCTGCACGCCTTACGGGAGCAGCATCATTCTAAGGTTTGTCAACAGTTTAATTCGGCCGTATCGCTTCAGCCTTGCGATCGTTCTGGCGGCTATGTTGGTTGAAACCGCAACCACACTGGCCACACCATGGCCGCTCAAGATCGTTCTCGATAGCGCGGTCGGGCACCACCCGCTAGCTCCCTGGATAGTCGGGCTGTTTGGCCCTCTTGGTGATGGTCACAGCCGGCTAAAGCTCGCAGGACTTGCTGCCCTAGCTTTGCTGCTGATGTCGGCCGTGGGCGCGATTGCCTCTTACATCGATAACTACTACACCGAGAGCGTCGGCCAGTGGGTAGCTCATGATCTACGGATGCGAAGCTACGATCATCTGCAGCGGCTTTCGCTCGGCTACTACAACACGCACGCGACCGGGACGATTCTCAGCACGATCACAACAGATATCCAAACCATTCAGGCTTTCGCTTCTGGATCGACGCTGAGCATACTCGTCGACTTGATGACGATTGTCTGCATGCTTGGCCTCATGTTCTGGCTGAACTGGGATTTCACATTGATCGCCGTAGCGATTACGCCGGTTCTCCTGCTATTCGTTTCGCGCTTCAAAAAAGCGGTGAAAAGCGCGACGCGCGAAGTGCGAAAGGAACAGAGCCAGATCGTCGCCGTTGTACAGGAAGGGCTGGAAAACATGCAGGCGGTCATAGCATTCGGCCGGGAGCAGGCCGAGGTAGCGATACTGAACGCGGTAAGTCATGCGACGGTGGACGCGGCATTAAGAGCTCGCAGAATAAAAGCACTTCTCGCACCGGTGGTCACAATCACTGTTGCGGCATGTACCGCCATCGTACTGTGGCGCGGAACAGCGCTGATTCTGGCAGGCGCCATAACGATCGGCTCACTGACGGTTTACCTCGCCTACTTAAATCGTTTCTTCAAGCCGGTGAAGGACTTGGCCACCACGACCAATGCCGTTGCACAAGTAGCGGTGGGTGCGGAACGTGTCCGAGATCTTCTTGAAGCAGATTCAATCATTCCGGAGAATCCTACCGGCTTCGCGCCGGACTCGACGGCAGGCAGCATTGAATTTCAGCATGTTGCCTTCGGCTATGAGCCGAGTTTGCCGGTGCTGACGGATCTGAGCTTCGAGATCAAGCCTGGACAATTTGTCGGCATCGTTGGGCAAACCGGCTGCGGTAAGTCCACTCTCGTAAGCCTTATCCCCCGCTTCTACGATGTTCAGGCGGGAGCGATACTGATCGACGGTCAGGACGTTCGCAGCTACCATCTCAATGCACTACGCGGACAAATTGGCTACGTTCTGCAAGACACAGCCTTATTTCGTGGGACGATCCTTGAGAATCTTGCCTTCGGACGGCCGCAAGCGACACGCGAGGAGATCATTGCTGCCGCCAAACTGGCCAACGCGGATGAGTTTATCCAAAGTATGCCCAAGGGCTACGACACTCTTGTTGGTGAACGCGGCTCGACGCTCTCAGGAGGGCAGCGGCAGCGAATTGGCATTGCGCGCGTGATGTTACGCGACAGTCCAATCCTTCTTCTCGACGAACCTACAGCTGCACTGGATAGCGAGACGGAAAAGGTTGTGATCGAGGCTCTCGAACGACTAATGAAGGGTAGGACGGTAATAGCAATTGCCCACAGACTCAGCACAATCCGCGATGCCGATCAGATTCTCGTGATCAACCACGGCGCGGTGGCCGAATCGGGCACTCACAAAGAGCTGATTGCTCTCGATAAGGTTTATGCGTCGCTTCATCGCACCCAATTCGAGCAGGCAGTTAGTCGTGCGTAGCCGACGACCCCGCTCAACTGCCCCAGCTATCTTCTTGAAAGATTCTCAACCTCCTGGAAGGATAAAAATGCATCGCTCCTTGCTCGTTTTACCGGATGACTCTGCGGAGACGTTCGTCCGCGCAATAGGCCAAGCCTCTAAGTCTCTTCGGATCAAGATGTTCGTCTTTACCGATCCCAGTCTTCTGCGGGCAGTGACCTCCGCTCAGGAACGTGGTGTAAAGGTTCGCGTGATGCTGAATCCTGCGCGTCGAAGCGGCAAGAGCGAGAACAGCGAATCGCGCGATCTGCTGTCTGCTGCAGGAGTTGAAGTTCTCGACAGTAACCCGGCCTTCGATATCACTCATGAGAAATCGATGGTGGTGGACGATCACACCGCTTACGTCATGTCATTGAACTGGCAGACCAGCAATTTAACCGAGCAGCGCGATTACGCAGTTGTCACATCGCACGCGCATGAAGTAAACGAAGTAATCGAGGGCTTCGAGGCAGACTGGGGGAGGCAAGAGTTCACTCCTGGCGAGCACTCTCATCTGGTCTGGTGCATCGGCAATGGCCGGCAGCGCCTCGGACGCCTGATCGATGAGGCGAGGCACTCAGTCTGGCTGCAGAACGAACGCTACCAGGATCCGACCATTATTGAACACCTGGTTCGCTGCGCGCGCCGCGGGGTTCGCGTTCATGTCATGGCGCCCCGTCTTGGCAAACTGAAAAAAGAAAAGCTGATTGAGGCGGTTAGCGGTCTGCGGATTCTGGCGGACGTGGGAGCGAAGGTCCACAGGCCAAAGGGAATGAAACATCATGGCAAAGCGCTGCTGGCGGATGAGTCGCGTGCGATTATCGGCTCCATGAATATTGCTCCCGGAACCTTTGACAGCAGGCGGGAACTCGCGATCGAGGTCGCCGATGGTGACGTCACTGGCCGCTTACACGAAACCTTCTGCCGTGATTGGGATCACTCGAGGCCATTAGACCTGACCGACAAAGGCCTGCTCGAGGAGTTAGAAGGCTACGACGAGAACGTGGCAGAGGATTTGGCAATCCAGTGTCGAGCGAAAGTGCCTCGAACAAATTCGTGAAGGTGAGTCAGGCTGGCGTGACCGCAGCGTTCTATGGCTTGGCGCCCGCTAGGTTCGCATAAATTCCAAGCAGAGTACGTGCGTAGATTTCGTGCGAGTAAGTGGACTCCAGAAGCTTCTTCGCTTCGCTTGCATAACGCTCAGCTGTTTGCTTCGACGCAAGTAATTGATCAACAGCGCGAGCAAGCGCCTCCGGGTTGCGAGCAGGCGGTAACAGGGCTGTTACGCCATCGGTAAGCACTTCCGGGATGCCGCCCACACGCGAAGCGACAATTGGGACGCCCGCGCCCATCGCCTCAAAGATGACGTGGGGCGAACCTTCCGAGTGGGACGGCAGCACGAATACGTCAGCCAGGCTGTAGAAGGGCAGTACATTCGATTGGTTTCCGGCCAGGGTGACGTAAGACTCAAGCCCAAGCCGTTCCACTTGCGCGGCCAATCTCGCACGCTCCGGACCGTCGCCGACCAGCAACAGCTTAAATGGCAGATCAGGATGAGCGGCACGCAGGAGCGCAATCGCCTCGATCAAATCGGCGTGGCCTTTCTCGTGCGAGAGCCGGCCTACTGCGAGAAGAACTGCCACTTCTTGGGCAATCCCGAACCTTGAGCGCAACCCTGCAATGGTTTCGGCTGACAGGGGAGCCGCGATTGCGCCTGAGTTATGAACCACCGTGATCTTTTTCGCGGGAAGACCGGCTGTGGCCATAAGCTGCTTCCGAAAAGCACCGCAGAAGGTAACCACCTGCTGCGCCGAGCGAAGCGACCAGCGGTCCAGCTGGTTGTAAGCCTTCATCTTGAAATCGGTGGTGGTGTAACCGTGGTGGAATGCAATCCAGCGTGTCCGCTTCACTACGCCTGACGTTCTCAGCAGGAAGTGCGACTTGACGTTGTTGGTTTGAATGATGTCGGGCGCAAGCCGAGCGACCAGATCGCGGATGCCTTGGAGAACTTGCCTGTCGAAGCGATGGCGCTCAGGGATGACGTACGCCGGAATGCCGCGCGAGCGAACAGCTTCGATGAAAGCATTTGGCCGCTCGTTTTCGCCGGTCGTGAGACGTTCGAAAGTCGCCACAGAGATGGCGAGCGGCGTGCCGAGCGAGGCATGATGGTCGCAGAAATTCAGGAGGCTACGAGCGGCGCCGTTGACAGAACTTGCCTCCAAGAATATAAGCAGCTTGAGAGGAGTAGGGGGCGCATCCGAAGCCGGGCGCGCTGCCCCTCTCGCTTGGGTTTCCAAAGCTCTATTGTAAGAGGCGTCTGAGCCTAGCGATGATCCCCGTGTCCATCGTGATGATCGTGGCGGTCGTGTTCATCGCGACGATCGTGGACGTCATGCCGCTCGACCTGCGGACCTGCCGCACGACGATAGGGCTCGGAGTAAGGATGGGCATACACTCCCCGATTGGCCCAAGTTCGATTCCATGGGTGGTTGTCGATCAGGATGGAGTGTTCGCGCCAGCCGAAACCAGTGCTTCCCCAACCCCAAGGTGCGAAGCCGGCGCCGAGCGTGATGCCCGCGCCGAAACGGATGGCTCCGCCAACAAAGAATCCGGGCCGTGGACGCGCATACACGACCACCGGATTGTAAGAAGGCACATTGTAGAAGCCCGGGTTTACGGGTAGAATTTCAATCTGTCCCGGGCCGGCCGCCACCACACGCGTATATCCGCTGTCGCGCAGGTAGCCGTAGTTGTATGCCTCCGTTCGCAGCCGCTGCACTGAGTCCATGACGCCGTCGCGCTCGGTGAGAACAGCGTTGCCCAGCGCCTGCGTCCAGGCCGGGTACTGAGCCATGTAGTTCAACACGCTCGGAAACGGAAGCAGCGCCATGACGCTCGGATCGAAGTTGAGGTTATCGGCGCGCATGGCTTGCGCTAGCGCATCGCCCCGAAGATATTGGTGGGCATTCGCCCAGCCGGCCGCATCGGGAATTTGGTTCGAGTAGGTAGAAGCGGTGAGCACTTGGGCGAGCAGACCATCGGGGTAGAGCGCGATCGGGCCAGTCAGTTGATCGAGCTGTTGCGGCGACAAGCTAGCAGGTGGCGGATAGCCGGGCGGATACTGACCGCCTGCCGGGTATTGGCCGCTCTGGGGATATTGGCTGCCCTGTGGATAGTTCGGCGGTGGATACTGGCTCTGCGACGGCGGGTATTGCTGGCCCTGCGACGGGTAGGGCGGCGGAGCAGATTGCTGGGGGTACTGAGCCGGCGGATACTGTTGGCCGGCTGCCTGCGCTACTCCGGACCCTAGCGAGACGGCCGTGAAGAGCGCAACGGCCACCGTCCATCTGGATAAAGTGTGAGCTGAATGCATGGTAGATTTCCTCTCGAATTCCGACACAGCGAATGAACTTCCTGCTATATCGACGCTCGGCAGGCCGAGCGCGATACCCCGCCTATACATAAGTCAACATTAAAGCCGTGTTAATCGAATCGTGGTTTATACTTCGGCGCATGAAACTTACTCTGTTGGTATCCGTGGTCTGCACGGCGGCTTTGCTGCTCGGGCAGGGAAGCGTGACGAGCGCCGATTCCTCCAAACGCCAGTTGCAGGACGTTCTGGAGCGCCAGCGCGCGGCCTGGAACCGCGGAGATCTTGATGGATTCATGCAGACATACACAAAGTCGCCGGAGCTGACCTTTTTCTCAGGCGATACAGTCGAGCGCGGATGGAACGCCACGCTCGCCCGCTACCGGAAGAAATATGGCTCTAGTGGCACAGGCATGGGGCAGCTCAGCTTTACGGAGTCCCAAGTGCAACTGTTTGGTCCCAGAGCCGCGATGGTGACCGCGCGTTGGCACTTGCTCATGCCGAACGGAGAGAAGCGCGAGGGCCTGACGACGGTCATCTGCAAGCATGGACCTGGCGGTTGGAAGATCGTACACGACCACTCGTCGTAAGGCAAAAACGCCGGCCTCGCGACCCCGAGCCTGCGTGCTATTCTTGATCGTGCGGCCGCGAATTCTCGGCGTAATTCCCGCCCGGTTTGCCTCCTCCAGATTCCCCGGTAAAGCTCTCGCCTCTCTCGCTGGTAAACCGATGGTCCAGCACGTGTGGGAGCGAGCGTGTATGTCCCGTTATCTGACCGATGTGATAGTGGCTACAGATGACGATCGCATCGCCGGCGCAGTACGGCAGTTCGGCGGACGAGTGCGGCTCACAAGCTCGCAGCATCCTACCGGGACCGACCGCCTGGCCGAAGTAGCCTCTGCTGAATCCGCCTCTTTTTACGTTAATATTCAGGGCGATGAACCGCTGATCGATCCCGAAGCGATCGATGCCGCCGTGTTGGGCGTGAGTGGCGACGAATCGGTGATGATGGGCACGCTCAAGAAGCGCATCTTCGACCCTTCGGAGCTTTCGAATCCGAACGTGGTGAAAGTCGTCACCAACCTGCTCGAGGATGCGATTTATTTTTCTCGTTACCCGATCCCTTTTGAGCGCGACGGCAACCGCACCGCTCCCATTCAGTTCAAGCATGTCGGGCTGTATGTGTACAGTCGAGAGTTTTTGCTGCAGTACCCGGATTTGAAGGTGGGTCCGCTCGAAATGGCGGAGCGGCTCGAGCAGCTGCGAGCGCTCGAAAACGGCTACAAGATTCGAGTCGTTTCCACCGACTATGAGTCGCTGGGCGTTGATACGCGGGAAGACCTGGAGCGCGTCAACCAGCTGTTTTCTTTGACTGCGGGCAGCGTAGGATTCGATGGAGGCTAATGGCTAAATACATCTTTGTGACCGGCGGAGTAGTTTCGTCGCTGGGAAAGGGAATCGCGGCCGCGTCGATCGGCTGCCTCCTGGAAAGCCGCGGGTTGCGCGTCACCTTACAGAAGTTCGATCCCTATCTCAACATCGATCCCGGCACAATGAGTCCGCTGCAGCACGGGGAGGTTTTCGTGACCGACGATGGCGCGGAAACTGATCTCGATTTAGGCCATTACGAGCGCTTCACTCACGCGCCGCTCACGCAGTCGAACAATCTGACCTCGGGCCGCATCTACGAGAGCATTATCGCCCGCGAGCGCCGCGGCGATTACCTGGGCAAGACTGTTCAAGTCATCCCTCATGTGACCAACGAGATCAAGGCGGCTTGCCGTAAAGTTGCAGCCGGCGTAGACGTGGCGATCGTCGAGATCGGCGGCACGGTAGGTGACATCGAATCGCTGCCGTTTATCGAAGCAATTCGCCAGATGCGTCATGAAGAAGGGCGCGAGAACACGCTGTTCGTTCATCTGACGCTGGTTCCCTGGATCGCCGCGGCGCAGGAACTCAAGACGAAACCCACGCAGCACAGCGTGAAAGAACTGCGAGCCATCGGTATCCAACCGGATATTTTGTTGTGCCGTTCCGAGCGCGCGCTTCCCGATGAGGTGAAAGAGAAAATCGCTCTCTTCTGCGACGTGGATGTAAGCGGCGTCATTACAGCGAAGGACGTTCACTCGGTTTACGAAATCCCGCTGGTGTTCGCCGATCAGAAAGTCGATGACTCGGTGCTGCGGCTCTTGCATATGGAGGCTGGCCCCCGGAAGCTCTCGCACTGGACCGAGATGCTCGACCGCATGAATAATCCGAGCCGCGAGGTCACGATCGGGCTGGTCGGCAAGTATGTGGAGTACGAGGACGCCTACAAGAGCCTGAAAGAGGCTCTGCTGCATGCCGGCACAGCGCATCAGGCGCGTGTGCACATCGATTGGATCGAATCCGAGCAGATGGATTATCCGTTATGCCGCGAGTACTTGAGAGGCTTTGACGGCATTCTGGTGCCCGGCGGATTCGGCAAGCGCGGCATCGAAGGCATGCTCCATGCGATTCGTTGCGCCCGGGAGGAAAAGATTCCGTACTTCGGCATCTGTCTAGGCATGCAGACCATGGTGATTGAGTTTGCGCGCAATGTCTGCGGCTTAGCCGACGCCGATTCAACCGAGTTCAACCCGGTGACACCGCATCGTGTGATTTACAAGCTTCGTGAGCTGAAAGGCGTCGACGAGCTGGGTGGAACGATGCGCCTCGGCGCATACCCGTGCCGGCTTACCGAGAGAAGTTTAGCAACGGACGCGTACCGGGCGACCGACATCAGCGAACGTCACCGTCACCGCTATGAATTCAACCGCGAATTTGAAGACACTCTGAAGGCACACGGGCTGCGGCTCTCCGGCCAAACGCCGGACGGCATGTATGTCGAAATCTGCGAGTACCCGGATCATCCGTGGTTCCTTGGGTGCCAGTTCCATCCCGAATTCAAATCAAAACCGCTCGAGCCGCATCCGCTGTTCACGTCGTTCCTGGGTGCTGCTCTCGCGCACCGCGAACGGAAGGGTTCCGCGGCCGTTCGTGAAGTCGCCAGCGAGTTACTCCAGAACGCATGAGCGCGGCCGTAACCGCCGGCGATGTTTCTTTCGGGAACACGCTTCCTCTTTCACTCATCGCGGGTCCGTGTGTCATTGAATCGGAAGAACACACGCTTCATTTAGCCGCCGCCATCTGCAAGGCCGTCGGCCGCTATGTCTTCAAAGCCTCGTTCGACAAAGCGAATCGCAGTAGCGTGCTCTCGTACCGCGGACCCGGCCTTCGCGAAGGCCTACGCATTCTCAGCGAAGTGCGGCGTCAGATTGGCGTGCCGGTGCTGACTGATATCCACGAGCCTGCGCAAGCTTCCGCAGTTTCCGAGGAAGTCGATATTCTTCAGATCCCGGCGTTCCTGTGCCGTCAGACCGACCTGCTGGTCGAGGCAGGAAAGACCGGCCGCATCGTCAATATCAAGAAGGGCCAGTTTGTTTCTCCCAGCGACATCGCTCATGCAGCCGATAAAGTCGCCTCCACCGGCAATACCCAAATTATCTTGACTGAACGCGGATCGTCATTCGGCTATAACAACCTGGTAGTCGATATGCGCGGGCTGCGCATCATGGCCGCGACCGGTTATCCGGTGGTCTTCGATGCGACTCATAGCGTGCAACTGCCCGGCGCAGGCGGCAGCTCATCCGGCGGCCAACCGGAATTCATCGAGCCGTTAGCGCGGGCTGCTACTGCAGTCGGCATTGCCGGCATTTTTGTTGAAACCCATCCTCATCCTGCCGCCGCTCTCTCCGATGGAGCGAATGCACTGCCGCTCGATCGTTTAGCCGGGTTCTGGACACGGCTGAAGGCAATCGATTCGGTCGTGAAGCAATTCAGCGAGTAGACCCGATTCAATCGCTGGGCCGTAGCGGCCTGGTGTTTCTCCTTGACATTCTACACATCTAAAGCTTATATGTAGAGTGTCATAGAGGGAGGTGCATACGCCCACGGAAAAGTCGGACTTATTGCAGGGGACGCTGGACATGCTGATCCTGAAGATTGTGGCTCTGGGACCGGTGCATGGGTACGGTATTTCGCTGCGGATCCGGCAGATTTCGAACGAGGTGCTACAGGTGCAGCAGGGGTCGCTTTATCCGGCGCTGCACAGGCTCGAGAAGCGCGGCTGGCTGCAGGCGGATTGGGGCGAATCGGAGAACGGGCGGCAAGCGAAGTTCTACAAGCTTTCGGCGAAGGGCAGGCGGCAGCTGACGGCGGAAGAAAAGAATTGGGAGCGGCTGGCGGGCGCGGTGGGATTGATTCTCGGGACCTCGGTATGAGTTGGGATTGGCGGCGCAGAAAGCCTTCTGCGGGACAGCTCGATTCGGAGTTGCAGTTTCATCTTGAAGAAGCGGTGCGGGCGAAAATCGCAGCGGGTTTGCCGGAAGCCGAGGCGCGGAGGCAGACGGCGCTCGAGTTCGGCGGAAGGGTGCAGATTGCCGAAGAGATGCGGGATGTGTACCGGCTGGCTTGGCTGGAGGGCGCGGCGAGGAACTTGAAATCGGGTTTGCGGCTGGCTCGAAAGTCGCCGGCATTTTCGGCCGCAGTAATCGTGACGCTGGCGCTCGGCATCGGCGCGAATACAGCGGTGTTTTCAGCTGTCGATGCGGTGCTGTTGCGGCCCTTGCCGTTCCCTCAAAGCAGCGAGCTCGTGATGTTGCAGGAAAGCGAGCGGCGATCGGCGAATCCGGGCGTGTTCGTGGCGCCCGCCCGTTTGGAAGATTGGAACCGGCTCAACAGCACATTTCAGGCGATTTCGGGCTGGTATATCTCGGACGTTTCGGAGACATCGGGAACGCTCCCAGAGAAGTTGACCGAGGCGCTGGTCGCTCCGCGATTCCTGCAGACGTGGGGCATTCAGCCCGAGCTGGGACGAGACTTCACAGGGCAAGAGGAGCACTTCGGCGGACCAAACGCGGTGTTGATCAGCGACCGGTTCTGGCGTCAGCGATTTCATGCGGACCCCGCAGCAGTCGGAAAGCAACTGCGGCTCGAGCGGCATTCGAGCACGATCGTAGGAGTGATGCCCGCATCGTTCGCGTTTCCGGACCGGACGGCGGACGTGTGGACTCCGAGTCCGCCGGACGCGCCCTATGCGCAGGACCGGGCATCCACCTGGTTTATCACGTTCGGACGATTGAAACCCGGCGTAACGGTCAAGCAGGCTACGGCAGATTTGGCGCGGGTACAGGCGGCTCTGGGACGGCAGTATCCGAAGACGGACGCGAAGCTAGACATATCGTTGAAGCCGCTCAAGGAGACCGCCATTGGAGGAGCGCGCCGCTCGTTGTGGGTGCTCTTCGGAGCGGTCAGTCTTCTGTTGTTGATTGCATGCACAAACATTGCGGCGCTATTGCTGGCCAGGACGACGGAGCGGGAGCGGGAGATATCGATCCGGTTTTCACTCGGCGCTTCGCGGGGCTCGGTGATTGGGCAGCTGTTGACCGAGTGCCTAGTGCTGGCGAGCGGGGGCGCGGCGTTAGGGTTGCTTGTCGCGTGGGCGGGATCGGAAGCACTGAGGAGAATCGCCAAAAGCATTCCGCGCGCTCAAGAGATCTCAATGGATTGGCGGATTCTGGTTTACACGCTGGTGTGTGCAGTGGCGGCGACGATCTTGTGCGGACTATTTCCCGCGATACGAGGCACGCGGAGGCGCATAGCGGGAGAGCTGGCGAGAAGCAGCCGCAATCAAGTTTCGGCTCGCAATGGAGCGCAGTGGTGGCTGGTGGGCATTCAGACGGCGCTCGCGGCGACCCTTCTGGTGGGCGCCGGATTGCTGTTGAGAAGTTTTCAGCAACTAGGCCGGGTGTCGCCCGGTTTTGAAACAACCCATGTGTTGACGTTTCGAATCAGCGGCAACTGGGGCGAGACGGGTGACATGAAGAAGTTAACGGCGCGAATCGATCGCACGCTCGACCAGTTACGGGCGATCCCGGGCGTGAGAGGGGCGGCGACGAGCGGCTCACTGCCGGGAGTTGGAGGAAACGCGCGAACGGATCTGAAGATACTCGAAGGCAGCCAACAACACGAGGGAAAGATAATTGCCGACAGCCGGTTTGTATCGAGCGGCTACTTTGCGGCCATGACGATGCCGATCCTGGCAGGCGAAGACTGCCGAGGTGGAGCAAACTATTTCGATAGCGCGCTGGTGAACAGCAGTTTTGCTAAGGAATATTTCGGAAGCAGTCCGGCGGTCGGCCGCCACGTAGAACTTGTTTCAAGTGCGTTCGAGCCAACGCCCGCGGCGATCCGAGGAATTGTGCCGGATGCCCGAGAGGAAGGGCTGAACCGCGCGCCGGTTCCAACTGTGTACTGGTGTGTTGCCGCGCCATACCCCACGCCTTACTTCCTTCTGCGAACAGTGGGCGTGCCGATGGCGGCGGCAAATGAGGTCCGGCGCAAGATCCACTCAGTTGAACCCGCGCGCTCGGTATTCGACGTCGCGCCGCTCGACGAGCACTTATCGGATGCGTTTGGAGAGGACCGGCTACGCACGATGTTATTGACAATGTTTGCGGTGACAGCGCTGCTGCTGGCGGCGGTGGGGCTATACGGCACGTTGAGCTATTTCGTGACGGTAAGGCGGCGAGAGATTGGGTTGCGCTTGGCGCTTGGCGCAGAACGCGAGCAGATCGTGCGCCAGTTTTTGTTGAAAGGCATCGTGGTTGCTGGGCTCGGATGCGTAGCGGGGCTATGCCTGGCGGGAGCCTGTTCGCGAGTGCTGGCGGGGATGCTGTATGGCGTGTCGCGATCGGATCCGAAGACGTTCGTGGCGGTGGCGTCGTTAATGGTGGCAGTGGCAGGGCTGTCCTCGCTCATGCCGGCGTTGCGGGCAGCAGGGACCGAGCCGATGCGTGTGCTACGGGAGGAGTAAGCGGCTCTAAGACCAGCGGGCGAGGGTAGCGCCCCATGAGTAGCCGACCCCGAAGCCGACGAGCATCACAAGTTGACCGGGACGCAAGCGGCTTCCATCAAGAGCGTGTTTGAGCGCAATGGGAATGGTGGACGAGACGGTGTTGCCGCAATGGGACATGCTGACCTCAAACTTCTCCGCAGGAATCTTTACGCGTTTCCGCAAGTGTTCGAGCATGGTGCGATTCGCCTGATGGAAGACGAATAGATCGACGTCGGCTGCGGTGATCTGCGCCTTAGCCAGGAGAGCTTCAACGCTTCGGGGAACAGCGGATAAAGTGAAGTTGAAGACCTCCGCACCGTCCATGAAAAGGTTATCGGAACTGCGCATATTGCCGCTCTCATCTTCAACGGCTTCGGCGGACTCAGCGGTGCGCGGGCGGCGAGTGCCACCGGTGGGAACGATGAGATTACCGGCGCCTTCCCCATCTGTGCCATAGACGAAGGGCCCAAGAGAGGGCTGCGCGGCATCCGCGGCGGTAATCAGAGTCGCAGCGGCGGCATCGCCAAAAATAGTGCGCACGCTCTTGTCGCGCGGGTGAAGAAACTTCGTGTAGGTTTCGGCGGTAAGCAGGAGCAGGTTGCGAGCCTGACCGGTCGCGATCAAACCTTCAGCGAGACCGAGTCCGTAAATGAAGCCGGAACAGCCGAGATTGAAGTCGAGAGCGCCGGCAGTGACGGGAATGCCGAGCCGGGTCTGCAGAAGACAGGCAGTGGTGGGGAGGAAGTAATCCGGGCTTTGAGTGCAGAACAGGATGTAATCGATGTCGGCGGGCTGCACGGCGCCGGAGGCAAAGAGCTTGCGGGCGGCAGCCACGGCGAGGTCGGAGGCACATTCCTCAGGCGCGGCGACATGACGTTCGGAAATGCCGGTCTTGTTGTCGATCTTCTCGACAGACCACTCGGGGAACTCGCGCGAAAGATCGGCGGTTGAGAGCGTTTGTTCCGGAAGATGATATTCGATTGCGGCGATTCGGGCGTGCATGAGCGAGCGGCTTATTGCGCCGTGTAGCCTCCATCTAAGACGAGAGTCGAGCCAGTGATCCAGCGGGCAGTATCGGCAAGCAGGAAGGCAACTGCGTGAGCAACATCACGCGGCGTGCCGAATCCAAGCGGGTGCGCATTCTCCAGCGCGAGCATCTGTTCTTCAGTGAGCACGGCGCGGACCTCTTCGAGCATTTCGGTGGCGACAAAACCGGGGGCGACGCAGTTCACGCGGAGACGCTGTGGAGCAAGTTCGACGGCAAGAGATTTAGTCATGGCGATGAGAGCGCCCTTTGTTGCCGCGTAGACCGATAGGGCAGGCTTACCGGCTAGAGCCATTATCGAAGAGAGAAAAACGAGGCTGCCGCCAGGGGCATAACAGGTTTTCTGAGTGAAGGCGCGGGCGAGCATGAGAGCGCTCGAGAGATTGGTTTTGATAAGGTCGTCGATTTTGGCCTCGCTGAGGAAGCGGGCGGGCGTGGCGGCCTGCTTACCGGCGGCGTGGACGATCCCGTGCAGTGGGCCGGTTTCGCCTGCGATACGGGCGAGCCATTTGGGAATCTCATCGGCGCGTGCAAGATCGAACGGTTCAGCGCGATGCGAACCGCCATGGAGCAGGGAAGCGGTTTGGGCGAGACGCTCTTCGCTGCGGGCGGTGAGAATAAGCCTTGCCCCTAGCTGACTCAACAGAACGGCGGTCTCGCGGCCAATGCCGGACGAAGCGCCGGTAACCAGAATATAGCGGCCAGAGAGGTCGAAAGGGTTTGCGAAAACCTCGGCGGGACTCATGAAGAAGCGAAGAGAGCCTGCACAGAGCTACTCGACGCCGGCCAGTTTCGCAAGATCGTCGATCGTGTTGCAATCGCGGATCTGGCGGGGCGAGAGCTTAGCGCCTTTGCCCGAATCGGCCAAGGCGATGTATTCGATCATGCTGAGCGAATTCCAGTTTTCTAAGTCGTCGAGCTGTTCCGGACCATGCAAGGTGTTTTCGGGTAGCTCGAGAAGGTTATCCATGGCCAGGAGAAATTCCGGACGTGTCATTTTAATTGAGTAAGTAATAAGCACTCGACAGCAAGCCGTCAACTCCTAAGTATGATACAGGGAAGGAATAAATTCAAAGCTGAAATATGAGTGGTTTCGACACGCTGGTTCGAAAGGTCAAGCGGGGCGACACGCCGGTGTATCGATTTGCCGGCTCGATCGCGCGGGCGCTGATCCGTCCGCAAGCGCCGATTTTTCCACGTGCGTTTAGGCCTGTTTTACGGACCTTTTATGAACTGCACTACATGGTGATCCGCACGGCGAGGCTCGTCATCACGGTTTGCTACCGGCATCCGCTCTTTCAAGGCAGATGCGCGTCGATCGGAAAGAACGTATCGATCGACAACTTGCCGTTCGTGACCGGCCACTGCGAGATACACATTGGCAATGACGTGTATTTAGGCGGCAATCTGGATATATCTTCCGGGCGATTTCTGGAAAATCCGCGATTGATTATCAAAGACAAGGCGGAGCTTGGATGGAATGTCCGGCTTACGGTGAACCGCGAGGTGGTGATCGAGGAGAATGCGCGCGTAGCGTCGGATTGCCGGATTTCCGATAGCGATGGGCACCCGAGAGAGGCCGATTTGCGGCGGCAGAATGCGCCGGTGAACCCGAAAGATATCCGGCCGGTGAGAATCTGCCGCGACGCGTGGATCGGGAACGGTTCGCACATCATGAAGGGCGTGACGATCGGCGAGGGCGCGATCATCGGAGCAAATAGCGTGGTGATCATGGACGTCCCTCCGTTTTCGCTTGCGCTTGGTAATCCTGCCGAGGTGTTTTTCCGCAATTATGGGCGGCCCTCAAAGGCAAAGAGCGCGCCGGTTCCCGCTCCCGTCGAGTTTTAAGTAAAGCACTGAGTAGATTAAAAAACGCTCAGCGGCTACACTGACGGAAGTGTCCTCCGCCGCTGCTGTGAGCAGACCCCAGCGACGTGACGTTCTCCGGCACAGGAGAGCGATTACACGCCTATGCCTCCTGGCTTTTACCGTCTTTTACTTCACTGATGTTTGTTTGCGGGCATCGGCGAAGTATTTCTGGTACGACGAGTTATTGACCGTCTATTATTCGAGGCTGCCGACTTTGCCGCGGTTGTGGCGTGCCCTGCAAACCGGACTCGAATCGAATCCACCGGGCTTTCACCTCTTGACGCGTGCCAGCGAGAAGATCTTCGGTGAGAACTTGATCGGGACACGCATGCCTGAAATCGTGTCTTTTTGGGTGCTTTGCTTGTGTCTGTACAAGTTCGTCGAACGGCGGGCGGGCGCGCTCGCGGGCTTTGTGGCGATGCTGCTGCCTATGCTGACGGGCGCCTATTTTTACGCATACGAGGCTCGGCCGCTGATTATTGTTGTGGCATTGGCCTCGGTTGCGTTGTTGTGTTGGGATAACGCGTTGGGAATGGGCCGGGAACAGAAGGGACGGGACCGCCGATGGCTAGCGGCCTTTAGCCTGGCGCTTTTCGCGGCTTACATGCTGCATTGCTACGCGATTCTGCTCACCGCTCCGTTTGCGATCGCGGAATTATATCGCGCAGTCAGGCTTAGGCGGATCGATTGGGGATTTTGGCTCGCTCTTGGAGTTCCGCTGATCCCGACATTTTTTCTGTATCTGCCGATGCTGCGGTTTTTTCGAGCTGCATCGGACGGAACCGATTTCGCTGTCTACTACGCTGCGGTTTGGCCGGAAGTTATCAAGTTCTACGGCTTCCTTCTGGTTCCATGCACGGCGATATTGCTGCTTGCGTTTGCGCTCTTTGCGCGGGACCGCGCAGCGCTTCCAGATGCCGTCGAGTTGGATCCAGGCCGGCCGGAGTTCAGCTGGGAAGATACGCTGCTGTGTTTAGGTTTCGCGGCATTGCCGGCGTTCGGCGTGCTGTTAGGACAGATAGTCAAGAGCCCGTACTTCGGGCGATACTTCCTCTCGGCGCTGCTTGGGTTCTGCATTCCGTTCGCGATTATGACCGGAGCGACGAAGAAGCGACGGTGGATCGTTCCGGTAGTGCTCGCGGCGATCTCTTTCGCGCTGGTTTTGAACTTTGCCCGGCTGGTGCGGCACAGGATCACCGGGTCGGGTGAAACGTTGATAGAACCGAGCACTAAAACCGAGATGTCGACCACGGCGGGCCACCCGCTTCGGTCTTATCCCTTGATTGTGCGTCAAGCGAGCCACTCGGACGAGCCGATCGGTGTACTGGAGCCAACCGAGTTCCTGTATCTGCTGCACTATGCGCCCAGCTTCGCCTCGCGGCTCTATTACATACATTCCGATGATCGCGAT
Organism: Bryobacteraceae bacterium; assembly: GCA_965219105.1. Lineage (GTDB taxonomy): Bacteria > Acidobacteriota > Terriglobia > Bryobacterales > Bryobacteraceae > Bog-105. The sequence continues at coordinate 680,847 of OZ244728.1, forward strand.
GCGTCGCTGCGCGGGCTGCGGGGTTTCAGGCCGCTATCGCCGGTCAAATTCAATCCGGTTCTCACAGACAGGCAATTCGCCGAGCGTTTCCAAAACTTTTACGTTTACACCGACGAGCTCCATCTGGAGGAGTTTTATCGAATTTCCCGCCTCGCGAAGATTCGAAGTTTCGCGGCAAGCGGGACACACATCCTGGCAAGTATGCAGGCCGATCTGACCGCCCCGCAATTCGCTGACACGGCCAGTCATTGAGCGCGAAGCTACCAGCTCAACTTGATCAACGAGACGGACGGCGTGAAGAGCGACAAGCTAACGTGAGCCTGACTGTTTCTGCAATCGAGCCAGCGCGGCGACTCGGATGAAGCGAGTTGGCCGGCCGCTGCGAGCTCTTGCTGTTGAGCAGAGGATAGCGTCTGTGGTGAGCCAAGTTGCTTCCACAGACTGTAGGCGTTGCTCTGAGTTGCGTCTACCCGCCACTGTTCCATTAGGACGCGATGAATGGTTGAAGGAAGATTCGTCCAGGACAGCTCGACATTCGCAGCGGGCGTTGCGATATCGTCGTCGCGATAACTCCAGACCAGTAGCGATACAGAGTGGCTGTTGCGAACAGCCAGGCCATCGATGATGGGACGATCGTGTACGCCGGTTGCCAGGATCTCGGTCAGCGGTTTAGCGTCTGTCGCTTCGAGCTTGACGCGCTCTCCCGTGAGCAGCCCGGCCATCCGGAAGTAGTTCAAGATAGGCTTGTCGATGCCGTTTGTGGCGAGATCACGATAGCCGGCAAAGTAAGGCTGGCCTTCAAACTCAAAGGCCCAGGTAAGAATGCCTCCGAGACTTACGCGAGTCGTGGCGGCAAGGTCCAGAAGCTCTTTGAGCGCAATGGCCGTGTAAGCGGGATAGAGAGCGCCGTTGCGATAGGCGTTCGCGGGATTATCGTGCGAAGAGCAGGCAGCGCAGCCTTCCGGATCGGCTTCCGACAGAATGATGGGCAGCGACTGGAACTTGGCAAATGAGCGAACAATCTTGAAACCGGCGGCAGCATCGTTCAGTTCAGCGGAGAGGCCCATGCGGACATGACCGTCGAGGACCTTCGGCGAACCTTTAGCGTGAAAAGTGATGAAGTCGAGCGGGGCGCCGGTCTTACCGCTCGCGGAGTTGACGCCGTTCGCACAGTGCTCGAGAAACTGCTGGAGAAAGGCAGCCGCTTTGGCATTGCGAGGTGAGGTCGAAGCGGGGCCGCCGACAAGAGCATCGGGCAGCGCGCGCTTCACGGCCGCGGCGGAGTAGTCATAGAGTTTGTCGTAGTCGGCGGGTGAGCCGTGCCAATAGGCGATGTCGGGTTCGTTCCAGACTTCCCAATGCCAGGTGATGACCTCGGCCCGGCCGTACTTGGTCACGGCATGTTGGACAAGCTGGTAGACGAGCTCGCCCCACTTTCGATAGTCGGTGGGCGGATAGGACCAGCCGCGAAAGTAATCCTTGAAGTCGGACGGATTGTGGAACACCGATGCGTAAGGCTCAGGGTGAGTCGAGAGCGCTTTGGGCATAAAGCCGAGTTCGACGAAGGGCTTGGCGCCTGCCGCCAGATAGGTGTCGAAGATCTGGTCGACGACCTTCCAGTTGTAAACGGGCAGGCCTGCCGCGTTTTCAGTGTAAGCATCGGTCGAGCCGAACTTGAGGCCGGGTGTTGCGTCGCCAGTGGTGAGTAGGTTGTGCGCGCGGAACTGGAATGGAGCGCGAGTGCTTCCGGCGAGTTCGTGAATGAGCTTTACGCCGTTGGCGGAGTAGGTGTAGTTTGGTTCGTCGTAGCCGACATAGGCCCACGGAGAGCCGACGGGGCCGAGAGAGCGCGCCGCATCAATGCGTATGGTGACCGCATTCTGCGAATAGACAGAAAGCGCGCACGCAAGAAAGAGGAACAGGCCAGAGCGCGGCAGTATTGGCATAGGACTGAGCTTCACGAGCTACTCCGTAATCTTAAACACGTACGCGTATTCACCCGTCTTCTGGGCAGGCAGGTTTATGTGGAGGCCGCCGGCGTCACGACTCCATTTGAGCTTTGCTCCAGAGCCCAGCAATTCAATGTTGCGCACCTTAGTTGGGCCTTGGGGCGAGTTTTGGCCGAGCGTCCTGACCGTCAGATTGCCATCCTGTGGCCACGCAAGCGCAATCGCGTATAACGCTCCGCCTTTGGTCGTGAAGCGAATATCCTGGCTCGAATAGGCGTCCGTCGCGGCGTCGTGAAAAGCTCCGCCGGTCACTTTAGTAGGACCCTCGCCGTAAACTTTCCAGGGCCGAGTTCCGTAAATGGCTTCACCGTTGACCGAGAGCCAACGGCCCATATCGAGCAAAATACTCCGCGCCTGCTCGGGGATGGTTCCATCCGGCTTAGGGCCGACATTCAGTAACAGGCACCCGTTTTTGCTTACGATGTCGATCAGTTCATGAATGAGCGAACCCGGCGAACGGAACGTATCGCCTTTGATATAGCCCCAAGACTTCAGGCTGACCGAAGTGTCCGTTTGCCAAAGCAAACTACGCCCGGATTCCAACTGGCCGCGCTCAATGTCGAGCACCGCTGTGCCTTCAGGAAAGGCAGTGTACTTGTAGTTGATCGCTGCCGGGTAATTATTCTTGGCCGCATTGTTGTAGTAAAACGCTGCAAAGCGCTGAAGATACGGCTCGAACTCTTTGGTGTTGATCCACCAATCGAACCAGACAATCTCAGGATGGTACTTGCTTACAATCTCGACCGATCGGGCCAGCCAATCGTTGAGGTAAGCCGCGTCCGGATGGGCTGCCCACTGCTGGTGATTCTTGTCGGTAACGCCCACGTGCGCCGGCCCGTAGAAAGAGGCATATTTCGGGTCGCGCACGTCGGAATCGAACTCGCGGCCTCCGTTGAAGAAGAAGTAGTGCTCGGCGCGATGACTGGAAGCGCCGAAGTGCAAGCCGGCGGATCTTACCGCGGTGGCGAGTTCACCCACCACGTCGCGTTTTGGTCCCATTTTGGCAGCGCACCAATCCGTCAGGTCCGAATTATACATAGGAAAACCGTCGTGGTGCTCGGCTACCGGAATGACATATTTAGCCCCGGCCTTGCGAAAGAGATCGGCCCATTCTTGGGGATCGAACTTATCCGCCGTTAAGCCCGCAATGAAATTCTTGTATCCGAATTTTGACTGCGGCCCGTAGGTTTGGACTTGATGTTCGAAATCCTTACTGCCCTGGAGATACATGTTGCGTGGATACCATTCGCTGCCGAAGGCCGGAACAGCATAGGCGCCCCAATGAATAAAAATGCCGAACTTGGCGTCCCGGTACCAGTCCGGTATTTTGTAGTGCTTCAGGGACGGCCAGGTTGGCTGAAACGGCCCTTCATGAGCTGTCTTATCGGCCTGCTGAAGTATGGAGGTTCGTTGGCCGTCGAACTTCTGGATGGATTTCTGCCAGATCAAATCACCGGTATTCGGCTGCTGGGCCGAAGCCGTAACTGCAGCCAAAACGGCAATGAGCATGACTTTCGTCTGCATGACCTATGAAGACCTCGCTTGCTGAGTGCGATCCCTTGGCAGGGGCGGGAATCGCCTCTCAGTGTGTCACAAGGAGACGCCTCGGGAAAAATTGAAGAGCAATTCGCCTCCTGTCGAAGCGCCGGTTTTATGCAACAGCTAACGGCGCGATGTATTCGACGGCAGAGCTGGGCATCGGAACCGGATCACCATGTTCGCGGAGACTTGCAATATGAAATGCGATGGCTTCAGCGATCAGCTTTTCGATTTCTGGCTTCGTCTGCGCAGCAGCTACGCATCCCGGCAGATCTGGCACGTACGCACCGTAACCGCCTTCTTCATAATGCTCGATCACAACCGCGTACTTGTCACTCATCTTTCAAACCTGCTTGTTTCAGGATACCGTTCAGAGTGCCTTTCCGCATCTCGTCGGCAGGATGACCGGCAATGGTTAGAGTGCCGGCTTCTAGTCTCGTGGGATGGCGATAATGCCGGTGACTGCCGCGTATTCTGTCGAGTCGCCAGCCGGCTTGCTCAACGGCCTTGATGAGGTCCCTGACCTTCATGCAACAGTCGGTTTGAATGTGCAAACGCTGGAGGCGCGGGGCGGAATCGAACCGCCGAATAAAGGTTTTGCAGACCTCTGCCTTACCGCTTGGCTACCGCGCCGATATATCTCGAAACATACCATACTGAAAGCTTTGGGTCCGCCGGCGCAGCGCTAGGCTCAGAGTAGACATTCGATGGACGAAACGGTGCCTTTCGCAACTCGCCTACACGCCATGTGGGCCGCGGAGTTTTGGGGAGAGTCGAAGCACGGCCTAACCGAGGCGCTGTTTCTTCGGTGCCTCGGCCTTATCTATGCGATCTCTTTCGCTTCACTCGGAGTGCAAATTCTGGCGCTCGCGGGGTCACATGGTATTCAGCCCGCGGCTCGTTTTTTGGATGCAATCGGCGGCCAGATGGGCCACTCCGCGTTCTGGGCGGTTCCGTCTCTGTTTTGGTTGACCCGCAGCGACAGTTCGCTGATCTGGTTTACGGTGATCGGCTGTCTCTGCGGGCTCTTGATGGCGGCGGGAGTATTCACACGAACGGCGGCGGCAGGTTGCTTCGCACTGTATCTCTCGATCTCAGTGATAGGCGAGCCGTTCACTTCTTTTCAATGGGACGCGCTTTTGCTCGAAGCTGGGTTCCTTGCGATCTTCGCGGGTGCGCCTTTGCTTGTGTGGGCATACCGGCTGCTGCTGTTCCGCCTCATGTTCGAGTCGGGTTGGGTAAAGATTGCCTCGGGCGATCCGAACTGGCGTGACCTCCATGCGCTGCGCTTCCACTTCATGACCCAGCCCCTGCCAACTCCGCTGGCATACTACGCCTATCATCTTCCGCCCAGCGTCTTAGATGCGCTGACAGGCGCGACGCTCGCCATCGAATTTGTAGCGCCGCTGCTGCTGTTCTTTCCGTCACGATTCCGGCGCGTGGGCACGGCTCTCTTGATCGCATTGCAAGTGGCGATCCTGCTCACGGGAAACTATGCGTTTTTCAGCTTGCTCACGATTGCGCTTTGCTTGTGGGGATTTGACGATCGAAATCTGGCGTGGCTTGCACCGCTACTTCGTTGGCGATTTCCAAGGCCCTTCATGAATGTCCGCGCGCTCCAAACGGCGCGCAGCATCGCAGTTTCGATTCTGATTGCGCTCGGCGCGATACAGTTGGCCGATCAACTGGGCGCAAGCTCCTGGTTGAGCCGGCCGCTCAACGTTGTGCAGCCTTTCGAAATTGTAAATAGCTACGGGCTATTCGCCGTGATGACGACGACTCGGCCCGAGATCATCCTCGAAGGCTCGAACGACGGGTTGGACTGGCGCGAGTACGGTTTTCCTTACAAACCCGGGATCACGCATCGCGGGCTGCCTTGGGTTGCGCCCTATCAGCCAAGGCTCGACTGGCAGATGTGGTTCGCGGCGCTAGGTAATTTCCCGGGGAACAGCTGGGTGGGCAATTTGATGTATCGCATCCTGACGGGAGAACCGGCCGTCATGAAGCTGCTGAGCGCGCCGCCCTTCGCGCAGCCGCCGCGTTTCATGCGAGCGGTGCTTTACGTCTACGATTTCACTTCGATCGAGGAGAGACACAGAACGGGAGCGCTGTGGAAGAGGCGAGAGGTGGGGATGTGGTACGGTCCGGTTTCGCTCCGAAGCCAGTAGCAAAGTAGCAGCGTTGAGCGTGAGATATCATTCTGCGGTAGACAAGACCTATGGCTTCTAAGCAGCGTCGCAGACGCTTTCTCTCTTCTTTGACGACGATCGGCGGCGGTGCGGCGGCAGTGCTGGCCGGTCAATCGCAAGCCGAAGCACAAGTTGCCACGGACGCGACGCAGGAACAAGTTCCGTCTTACGCGAGAACGCCGGCTTACCAGACTCGAAAGCAGTCGAGTTACGACAAAACGGGCGGCAACGCGGACTTCTTTCACATTGCCCCCGGGGGAACGCTGACGGTATTTGACCAGCAAGGACCGGGCATAATCACGCACATCTGGTACACGATCAACGCGCAGAGCCCGAATCATCTGAAGGAGTTAGTGATGCGCGTTTACTGGGATGGCAATGCAAAGCCGAGCGTCGAAGTGCCGGTTGGCGATTTCTTCGGGTTGACGCTGAACGACTATTTCTTGTACGAGTCGGCATTCCTAAACTGCTCTTCCGTAAAGGCGCTGAATTGTTACTTTGCAATGCCGTTCCGTCGTTCCGCGCGGATCACGATCACCAATGACGGCAGCAAGCCGGTACCCTCTTTTTACTCGAACATCGATTACAAGCTGGTGAAGTCGCTGCCGCAGGACTCACTCTATTTTCATGCGCAATACAGACAGGCAACACCGAATCGCGCCGTAACAGGCAGCGATAAGAATCAGGACGGGCGCAACAATTACGTGTTTTTTGAAACCAAAGGAAAGGGCGCTGCCATGGGCGTGACTCTGGGCGTCGTGCAGAACACGGACCACTGGTTCGGCGAAGGCGATGAGATGATTTTCATCGACGAAGACTCCAAGCCGACGATCAATGGCACGGGAACCGAGGACTACTTTTGCGGTGCGTGGGACTTTGGCGTGACGCATCCGTTCGCGTATCTATATAACGGAGCGCCATTCATCGAGGTGGGAGAACGTGCGGGCGGCAGATACTGCCTTTACCGGTGGCACGCAGATAACCCGATCGCATTCGAACGGTCATTGAAGTTTACGATTGAGCACGGGCACGCGAACGATCGGGCAGATTGCTTTTATTCGGTGGGCTATTGGTATCAGAGTGAGCCGTACACGGATTTTCCACCGCTGCCCTCGGCCGAAGAGCGGCATCCAGCGCTAAAGCTCAGTTAGTGTTGCGGACGTGTGTGAGATCCGGCTCCGCAGTCCGGTAAGCGGTAGGTTTCGGAATCCTGCCCAACACAGCCGCATCCACAACGTATGGAATTTCGGCGTTTAGGGCGTTCCGGTTTCAAGGTGCCTGTTCTGAGTTTCGGTACAGGAACCTTCGGCGGCAAGGGCGAGTTCTTTGAGGCATGGGGAAGCACCGATGTCAAGGAGGCGGCTCGGCTTGTGGATATCTGCCTGGATGCCGGAGTCAACATGTTCGATACAGCGGACGTGTACTCGAGCGGCGCTTCCGAAGAGATACTGGGGAAGGCGATTGCCGGGCGCAGAAACTCTGTAATCGTTGCGACGAAGGCATCGTTCCCGATGGGCGCCGGCCCGAATGATCGTGGAAACTCGCGGCATCATCTGATCGAGGCGTGCGAAGCGAGCTTGCGCCGGCTCGGAACCGATTACATTGACGTGTACCAGATGCATGGCTACGATGCGCTCACGCCGCCGGAGGAAATGCTATCCACGCTCGACACGCTTGTGCGGAGCGGCAAGGTGCGATACCTTGGCTGCTCGAATTTTTCTGGCTGGCACGTGATGAAGTCGCTTGCCACGACGGAGCGATACGGCTGGAGCCGGTTTGTGGCGCACCAGGCTTACTATTCGATGATCGGGAGGGACTACGAATGGGAGCTGATGCCGCTTGCCGTGGAAGAAGGCCTAGGGACTCTGGTGTGGAGTCCACTCGGATGGGGAAGGCTGACGGGAAAAATTCGCCGTGACCAGCCAAGGCCGGAGACGAGCCGTTTGCCGAAGACTGCGGAGGCGGGACCGCCAGTTAGCGATGAGCATGTGTATCGAGTCGTGGATGCGATCGACGGCATTGCAAAAGAGACTGGGAAGACGGTGCCGCAAATTGCTTTAAACTGGCTGCTGCAGAGGCCGACGGTTGCATCGGTCATCGTCGGAGCGCGGAACGAAGAGCAGCTGCGGCAAAATTTGGGCGCAGTGGGTTGGAACTTGACGGCGGAACAGGTAAAGAAGTTAGATGCGGCGAGCGCGGTCCAATCCGCCTATCCATACTGGCACCAGCAGCAGGCTGCCGCGGAACGAAATCCTCTTTCGGTGTAAGCGGTGTTTGTAGGGAGATTCAATTGCGATTTGTAGGATGGAGCATAGGATAGAAAATGCCGGGCCGCTTTGTAATTCGCAGGATCTTCGTATTGGCCGCCGCAAACTTGCTTTTGAGCGCAGCTGAAATCTCGGCGCAAACTCTTGGACCGAAAAACGAGCCCGCAGCGATGAGCAGCGATTATCAGCCGCTGTTATGGCGGGACAACGATGCGCAGTTCGCACTGGATGTATCCCGAGCGGCTAGGTGCCAGATTGCAGCGGACCAGCTTGTAGGAAGCCGCTCCGCTGATGACGAGATACTCTCCACGGCGGCGCACTCGATTTCTTTCGAGGATCAAAGCAATAACAAGCTCAAATCCATGGCGCGAACGATCGGATTTCAACTTGGCTCCAAGAAGCATCCGCCCGAGTGTGCCGACGTGGAACGCTTGCGGATACTCAGGGGGGAAGCATTCGATCACGCATATGCCGCGGTGCTCAGCCAAAACAGCCGCAAAGGGCAGGCGCTATTTGCTAATGAGGCAGGAGCCGCGCCCAATTCCGCAAATTACGAACTGCGGAAGTTTGCGGCCCAACGGCTCGCTAAGCTAAGAGAGAGCCAGAAAGCAATCGATACTTTACTGAGCCGCTATGATTCCTCTTCGCGGCACAGTCAGTAAATCAAAGACCCGCTTCGGCTGCCACGCTCATTGGCCGGGTTTTCGTTTCGGGAAGGCATCCAGCACTTCCGCGGAAGTTGTACGAGCGCCATGTTCCTTAACAACTTTGGTGAAAAATATCATCCCCTTGCTATCGATGAGAAACGTGGATGGATAAGCCGTTTCATGGGTCCCTTCCCATCGCAGTCCGTACATGTTCGTGAACTTATAATCTGGATCGAGAACTAGATCGAAGCTATCCGGCATTTTCTTATTGGCTAAGAATTCATGCGCTTTTGCTCCCAAATCCTGACCGGGACCTGGGTAGACCATGATGACGTGCGCGCCTGCATCGGCGAAGCTCGAGGCGCTGTGAATAAAGTCTTGTGCCTGACGATTGCAATAGGGACACTGGTAACCCGGATAACCGCGGAGAACGATCAGCACGACCGGCCCTTTGGCGTTCACTTCCGACAGGCTTATGCTCTTTCCCTCAGGGGTGGAGAGCGAAAAATCTGGAGCCTTTTCATTCACTGTGGGCTGCGTTGCGGCCAGAAGCGGGACGACAGCAGCAAGCAATAGTGATGGCAACCGTAAAGATGTCATAGGTATTCCTTTCAAAATAGCGACGGTAACGATCCGAAGCCTCGATGAACTTAGTTCGAGCACACGGTTCAAAAGGTCACGCGTTGCGCTTATATTTTTTTTGGTTGTTACCGGAATCCAGGAATGTTGGTGAGCGGAGTAACTTTGAAAGTTACTCCGCTCGGCGGAAGTGAATGCGGGATCTAACGCCTCCACGCAATGTCCGGAAGAAGCGAACAGCTCAAGGTTGGGGTTCCTCAGAGGGAAATCATGCACCCTAAGAAGCGTTTTGAAAGGCTTTTGGGGTTTCTTGTTAAGTGGGTAGCGCGGCATGTAGCGGGTTAAACTTAAATCACTCAGAGCCACGCGTCGATGCGGATCGCAGTCGTCTCCGATATTCACGACAATCTGACGGCCTTCCGAGCCGTGCTTGCAGATTTGCGCGACACTTCACCCGACCTGGTTCTCCACGGTGGCGATATTGTGGGCGGCGGATCCAGTCCTGCCGAGGTGGTGGACCGTATTCGCGATCTGGGCTGGCAGGGAGTATGCGGAAACACGGACGAAGCCGCTGCAAACCCAGAAACTCTAGACGAACATGCAATGAAGTCCTCAGCACCTCAAGCACTATGGGAGGCAGTGCGCGAAATCACGGCGTTCACCCGGGAAAGTTTGGGCGAGGAGCGAATCGTGTGGCTCAGTACACTACCGCGCACGATCATTCACCCTCCGATTGCGCTGGTGCACGCCAGTTCCGCAAGCGCCTGGCGCTCACCGCTTGCGGGCGCAAGCGACGCGGAACTCGAATTAACATACTCGCCGCTCGGGCAGCCGATCGCGGTGTATGGTCACATTCACCAATCGTTTGTTCGGGATCTTGCACAGTTCAAGGTGATCAACACAGGAAGTATCAGCCAATCTTTTGACGGCGATCGCTGCGCATCGTATTTGCTGATTGATGACGATAAACCAGAGATCCGCAGGATTGAGTACGATATCGAGCAAGAGATCGATGCGATGACCGCGAGCGGATTGCCGTACGCTGATTGGATCGGACGGACGCTCCGCGCCGCGCGTCCGCAGGCGCTCTAAAGCACACCCGTAAACATCCATCGAAGAGCTATTCTCCGCCTCGCGGATGCGTGAGCCACTGATAGACGGCCGGGGTCACAACCAGCGAAAGAAACATCGAGGCAAGAAGACCGCCGATCACGGCGATGGCCAGCGGTTGAAGCATCTGCGATCCCTTTCCAATGGCGAGAGCGAGCGGGATCATGCCAGCCATGGCAGCGAGCGCGGTCATCAGGATCGGACGCAGGCGGCGTTCGCCCGCTTCGATCATGGCTTCTCTCGGAGGCATGCCCTCGGCGCGGTACTTCGCGTCGGCGTCAAGCAGAAGAATCCCGTTCTTCGCCACAATCCCGATCACCATAATCAGACCCATAAAGGACGACAGATTAAATGTAGTTCCGGTTATCAGCAACGCGAGCAGCACGCCGGAGGTAGAGAGAAGCGCGGACGTAAGGATGGCGACAGGGGCGGCGAACTGGCCGAACTCGATCAGTAGAACGATGAAGACGAGCACGACTGCCGCGGCGAGCACAATCGACAAATCGTGAAAGGACTGCTGCTGCTCCTGATAAAGCCCACCATATTCGATACGAATGCCGGCGGGCAGTCCGAGCTTCGAGACCACTTGCTGCACACGAGCGACCCCGGTACCGAGACTCACTCCTTGAAGACGGCCAGTGACGGTGACGTCACGCTGAAGGTTCTCGCGCCGTACTTCGAGCTGGCCAGAATCCTCGGTAATGGTTGTCAAGCTGCCAAGAGTGCCTACCTTGCCGGAGCTGCTGACCAGCAGAGTGTTGCGGATTGAGTTGAGCGAAGCGCGCGAACTCGGGGGAAAGGTAACACGCAAAGTGTAAGCGCGGCTGTTGACCACGACGGGTGTGGGCGCGGGCTCACCTTGAAAGACGGCGCTCGCGGCAAGTTCAAGCTCCTGCGGAGTGAATCCAGCGCGGGCTGCCACCGAAGGCTCAACGTGAAACGTAATAGCGGGCCCGCTGATTGTGTCTTCGATGCCGTTCTTTACGTCGGTCACGCCGGAGATCTTCTTGATCGCGTCTCCAACGCGGGGCGCCCAGGCGCGGAGCAGATCGAGATTTTCAGAGAAAAGCTTTATGGCAATCGGATCGGGGGAGTTCGAGAGATCGCCGATCATGTCTTGGAGAACCTGGACGAAATCCGTATCGAGCTGCGGGTAACGGCTGTTGATGCGCTCGCGGATGTCTGCGATAACCTTCTCAATGCCGCGGCTGCGTTTCGATTTGAGCTTGACTGAGATGTCGCCGGTGTTGGCCTCTGTTACAGTCGCCAAGCCGAGCTGCAGCCCTGTACGCCTTGAGGTTCCTTCCACTTCGGGAGTTTCCCGCAGCATATTTTCGACGCCGGTCAGGACGCGATTGGTGTCCGAAAGAGAGGAGCCGGCCGGCATCAGGTAATCGAGAATAAACCCGCCTTCGTCCATGGCGGGCAACAGATCGGTTCCGAGAGCGCGATAGGAGAAGAACGAGACTGCAATCAGCGCGGCGCAAGCGGCCGACAGAAGCAGAGGACGCCTGAGAGCGAAAGAAAGAATTCGCTGGTAAACCCGCAAGATTCGGCTCATGAGAGCTGACGGTTTCGCCTCGTGCAGCGAAGCGCCTGAGCCCGAATGACTGCCCGAACGCAGCAGCAAATAGCTGAGCGCAGGGGTCCAACTCAGAGCAAGCAGCAAAGACGTAAGCAGCGCGACTCCGACCGTTATCGCCAAGGCGCGAAAGAAGGTGCCGGTCACTCCGGAGATGCCGATGAGCGGAAGAAACACCACGATGGGAGTGACGGTCGAGCCAATCAGAGGAACACGGATTTCGCTAAGCGCACTGCGAATGGCGTCCGAGCGGCTTTGGCCCGCGTCGCGGTGGAGAACGATGTTTTCGACGACCACAATGGCATCGTCAATGACAAGCCCGACGGCTGCCGCGAGACCGCCCAGGGTCATGAGATTGAAACTTTGCCCGAGCGCGCGGAGAGCGATAAAGGTAATCGAGATCGTCACAGGAATCACTAATCCCGCGACGATCGAGGTTCCCCAATCGCGAAGAAAAAGCACGAGAACGGCGGCGGCGAGAACAAGCCCGATGAGAATGGCGTCGCGCACGCTCGAGATCGCACCGTTTACCACGTCGGACTGATCGTAGAAAGGTTGAAGGGTTGTCCCTGCAGGCAACGCGCGTCCGAGAGCGGCTATTTTCGCATGCACTGCGTCTGCGACAGCGACTGTGTTGCTATCAGGCTGGCGATAAATGTTCAGCAGCACAGCGGGCTTGCCGTTAGCCGTAACGGCCGTGTACACAGGTTTCACGGATGGTGAAACGGTTGCCACATCGCGGATCGCAATCGGGTTCCCGGAGCTGCTGTCCTTGATAGCGATTCGACCGATTTCCGCCGGCGTTTGAGCTTGACCGCTAACGAGCCCCAGCACCAGTTGATGATCGCGCTCTAGCAGGCCAGGCGAATCGATGAGGTTACTCTTCGCAATGGCGTCCAGGATGTTGGGAACCGTGATCTGCGCCTCGACCAGTTTCTCCGGATCGGGCTGGATCTGAAACTCCGGCTCTTCGCCGCCCTGAACCACCACCGTGGAAACGCCCGGCAGGCGGTTGAGCTGCGGCTTCAACGAATACGTGGCTAAGGTCCAGAGATCGGTCTGGGGAACGTTCTGCGAGGTGAGACTGTAGCCGAGTATCGGAAAAGCCGCGAAGGTCAGACGATTTGCTGTGATGGTGGCGGTTGAGGGCAGCGTGGTCTGTACACGCGCGACCGCGGCATTGGCATATTGAAGAGTCTGGAACATATCAACGTTCCAGCGGAAGAAGAGATCGATCTCTGCGGAGCCGCGGCTGGTGGTGGAAACGACATGATCCAGACCAGGAATCGAATTAGTCACTTCCTCGATCGGCCGTGTGATGGTGACCTGCATCTGATCGATCGGCATGACGCCGTTGTCGACGCCAATGACGATGCGCGGAAAATTGGTCGAGGGAAAGACTGAAACGGGAATGCTGAAGGCGAGGTAGGCTCCCGCAATCGCGAGAGTAACGGTAACGAAGAGAATTGCTTTCAGGTGGCGAGCGGTCCAATGCAGCGGAGGACTCGGCTGCGCAGGCGAAACTCTTTCAGCGGAGGCAAGCTGGCTCATTGGCCTCCGCTGTTACCCGGGCTCTTATCTTCGTCGTCTGCCGATGGCTGACCGATTTTAACCTTGGCGCCGTCGTCGAGCCCCAGCGCGCCGGACGTGATCACCTGTTCCCCGCCGTTGAGGCCGTCGGTAATTTCGGCTTCTTCCGCAGTTCGAATGCCGACCTGAACCGGACGATCATGGGCGCGAGAATCGGAGGTGACCACCATCACCTTCTCACCGCCTTCTCCAGTAGAAAGAATCGCGGAGGCTGGAACAACCACGGCGTTCTTATCTTCACCAGCTTCGATAGAGACTTGCACGGTGCTGCCGAGCTTAAGCTTCTCGCCGGGATTTGCGGCTTCAACCCAAATCTGAACTGTGGTGGTGTTTGAATCGACAGCGGGGCTGACAACCGTGACCTTCCCAGGAAGCATAACTTTGCCGTCGGTAATTTGCGCCTGTTGACCGGCGCGCATCTCAGACGCGACGTTGACGGGTACGTTGGAACGAGCCACCACACGCGAGATGTCTATTACAGTCAGCAGCGATGTTCCGCTACTCGCCATCTCGCCGATGTTTAGCGGACGATCGGCAACTACTCCGCTGATCGGGCTCCGGACCTGTGTGTAAGAGAGCTGTGCGTCGGAGCTCTGAAAATGGGCTTTGGCGGCGGCCACCTGTGCCTCCGCGTTTTTTAACTGCGCGGACTGACCACCGGAAAGCAGGGAGTGCAGGTTCTGTTGAGCGGTCTCGGAAGCAGTTTGAGCCTGCACGAATGCGACCTTGGCGTCCTCGACAAGCCTCTGAGCGATCGCGCCTTGCTGGTAGAGTTTCTCGCGGCTTTTGTAGACGCTTTGGGCAGCGTCGAGCGCTTCCTCAGCCGCCTTCGCGTCGTTTTTTGCCCGCGTTAAATTGTCCGGGAGGGTGGCCCCAGCCGTGATCTGGTAAGAGGCTTCGGCCTGCTGGTACATCTGCTTGCTCTCCTGAGCGGAGGCGGCTAAGTCGCGGCCTTCGAGCACGGCAACGAGTTGACCGGCGCGGACGTGATCGCCGCGCTGCACCAGAAATCGCTGGACCGGAGCGCTGATCTTGGGAACGATGATGGCCTGCTTGAGCGGGAACAGGACAGCTTCGGATGTGATCACATTTGCAATCGATTTGCGCTGCGCGGTAGCAACTTCGACGGGCGTTATAGCGGCCTCGTCAGCCCCGGAGTCAGAGACTTGTCTTGAGCAGCTCGCGAGTAGAACCAGGGAAGACACGATCAATGGCAAGGCAATAAGCTTCATGGCAAGAAATTCCCCGTGAGTGTTTGCAGGGTGGTCAAGGCGACGCGATACCGGTAAAGGCCATCGACGTAAGCGTTTCGGGCGAGGTTGGCGGTCGATTGGGCATCGACCACTTCGAGCGCCGTCGCCTCGCCGGCCTCATAGCGAAGCAGCGTCAGGCGAAGGCTCTCCTTGGAAAGATCCCTGGATGCATGTAAGGACTGCACCTGTGCCAAGGCGGTTTGCGCCTCGCGGTACCCGGTTTGCAGCTGTGCCTGCACGTTGCGCTCGGTGGTGGTGAGGTCGAGCTGCGCCTGCTCGCGCCGGTAAGTCGATTGTTTCACGCGGCTATGAATGGCGCCCCAGTTCCAGATAGGAACATTGAGCGTGACCATCCCGGAATAGCCGAGATTCTGGCGATTCCGAACTAGATAGTTTGGCAGAGTACTTCTTCCGGTGGCCTGCACCTCTCCAGAGCTTTGATCGGCAAACTGATTGGCGTCGATACCATAGTAAAAATCGAGGCCCAGGGAGGGAAGATAGGCGTAACGCGCAACATTCACGCCCAGCCGGGACTGGCGTACAAAAAGGCGCGCGGCGGCGAGGTCAGGGCTCGTGGCTTCGGCTTCGGTAGCCACTTCAGGCAGCGGCGGCAGGGCAGGCAGCGTGGCGAGGTTGTCTACAATTTCGAAGTTCGTCTGCAGGGTCGGAAATATGAATACGCCGAGCGCTATCTTTGCTTTGATAATGGCAAGCTCGGCATCCTGCACTTCGCGCTCCCGCGTTTGAACTTGGATCTGCGCTTTGATGACGTCCGAGTGAGCCGTCTCGCCTCCGGCTTCCTGTTGCGACGTGATGTCGAAAAAGTGGCGCGCTTCGGTGAGGCTGGTAGCGGCGCTGGCCGCTTTTTGTTCGGCCGAGGCGATTGAGTAGTAGTCAGCGACAACGGTCGCACTGAGTCCACGAGCAGCGAGCTCGACTCGGGCGCGTGCGACGGCCTCAGCCGCGGCAGCCAGCCGAATCTCGCCTCGCCGGGCAAGCGCTAGAAGTTCTTCGTGAACAACAGCCTGCTCGTTGTAAATATGAACTCCATCGTTGGCCACAAACACTCCTGAGGGCGTGCCGTTTCCTTCCGTGTAAATGAACTGGTTGAATGCGCTGAGAGAAGGGAGTGTGGCGGCTTTAGCCTGGGAAGTATCCTCATGCGCAAGCCGTTCCAGGAGACCCGCGGATTGAACCTGTAAACCATATTTACGAGCTCGGTCAAGGGCATCTTTCAACGTGATGGTCAGGGGACTGGCCGCCGGGGCTGCGGATTGGGAAGAGGCCGTCTGGGCTCCAAGTCCGCTGGAAGTGAGGCTCACCCAAAGTGAAAGACCCGTCAGAAAACAAATGGCGGGCCTTCTCAGCAATCCGTAGAGTCTCCTTGAAGTGACATTCTGCCTTATTAAAACAACCGAAGCTGAAGATATTCTGAAGCGCCTTAGCCGGACCCCGGGAAATGGACGGAGAAAATCGATCCGCCCTCGGGATTCTCTTCGACCGCTATGGTGGCCCGATGCTGGTGAACGATCACGGCGGCGATGGCGAGACCGAGGCCGTAGCCTCCAGATTCTTTGCTTCGGGAAGAATCGACGCGATAGAAGCGCTCGAAGATATGGTTTCGGAACTCGGGCGGGATACCCACGCCTGTGTCGATGACCCGTAGAACAGCGCCTTGCTGTTCTTGCGCAACATCAACGCTCACCGAGCCGCTTTCTGGTATGTATTTAATGGCGTTCTCGATTAGAACGCGCAAAACCCGAAGCAACGCGGAAGAGTTTGCGAGTACGTCTGGCACGGCTGGTGCAGCCCGCTGAAAAAGCCGAATCTGTCTCGCGGCCGCCAGCGGAGCCAAGTCCCGGCAAGCTTCCTCTACGAGCGGCTGAAGAGCAAGCGGCTGCATAGCCGGCGCCGAGAGCCGCGCATCGGCCCTGGCCAGAAACAGCAGATCCTCGATGAGCGTCGTCATTCGTTCCGATTGATGGCCGATGCTTGCAAGGGCCTCTTGGTACTCGGCGGCCGAGCGCTCCTTGCGAAGGGCCGCTTCCGAGGCAAGCCGGATAACGGCCACAGGAGTGCGCAACTCGTGGGAAGCGTCGGCGGTGAACTGGGTGATCTTTGTAACCGCGAGTTCGATACGGCTGAGCATGTTGTTCCACGTCTCAGTGAGCTGCTCGAGTTCGTCGTGCGTACCGGGGAGGGGAAGGCGCGCCGACAGATCGTGTATGCCGATCTCATGCGCTTGCCGCGTTATTTGCGCAACCGGCGTCATCGCTTTTCGACTCAGCCAATATCCCCCTCCGACACCTGCAGCGATGAAGAGCGGAACAAGTACGGCGAGCAGCGTACCGAGAACCACGAGAACTTTTCGATCCGCGCGCTTCGGAATCGCCAGAAAAGTTCGGTACTCGCCGCGATTGAGACTGACCGGTTGAACGAGTGCCAGGTATCGCTCCTTGCGGTGAGTGAGTACAAACGGCTTGCCTGACATGACCAACGCCGACGGCAGCGCGGAGTGACCCTGCCAATTGGTGTATACAGTTTGTCCCGCGGCATTTAGGACAGAGAGCAAGTGTCTCTGCGGCAGCGAACGCGAATACTCGTCGATCTCATCGGGTAAGCGCGACGACGGGTCAGAATCCTCGATCTTCAAATAGTTAGCTAGTCCCGATGACTGATTCAGCAGGCTGAGAGCCAGGTCGCGAGCAAGGATGTGGGACAGAACCAGCCAAACGGTGAGGCTGAACGCAATCAGCGCGAGTGCCAGGACGCTGGCGTACCAGAAAGTCAAGCGCGTTCGGATCGAACGGGAAATTACAGAGCCGGGCATTACGGGTGCGGAGACTGAATTCGGTAGCCGATTCCTCGCACGGTACGGATGAGCTTAGGCATGTCGGGCTGCTCGATTTTATGGCGCAGAGAGCGTATGAAAACGTCGAGCGTGTTCTCGCTAATCGAAGCGTCCCAACCCCAGATGGCTTCTACGATAGACGACCTGGGCAAAACTCGCGTTTTGTTTTTCATCAGCAGCTCGAGCAGGCTGTACTCGCGCGGAGTGAGTTCGATGGGAAGGCCGTTGCGAGTCACTTCCCGGCTCGAAGTGTTCAAGCTGAGTGGCCCAGCCTCCAGGCAGACTGGTTGGGGAATGTCGCCGCGCCGCGCCACCGCGCGCACCCTGGCGAGCAACACATGGAGCGAAAATGGCTTCGTGAGGTAATCGTCCGCGCCGCCGTCCAATGCGCGCACGAGATCGGATTCAGTGTCGCGCGCAGTGAGCACGAGGATGGGAGTTTGCACGTGAGCTTTGCGAAGCTTCTGTGAAACTTCAAAGCCGCTCATGCCGGGCAGCATGAGGTCGAGAACGATCAAATCAAACGCTTCCGTTTTTGCGAGCGAGAGAGCGACATCCCCGCGATGGGCAAGCGCAACCTGATGACCCTCCTCGGACAATGCAGATTGCAGAAGTTTGGCCATGGACGATTCATCCTCAACGGCCAGGATTCGCATACCCAGATTCTAGAGGATTGGCTCGGCGCTCAGCTTAAAACTCCAGGCGAATGCTGGCTTGAGCGCCCGGCATTGGTTCCCGTCGGGAAAGCCTCCGCAAGCGGATAATTCAACTAACTCCGCTGCGATTACTGCGGCCCTCAGCGTAGATTCAGAAACTGCGGCAGGTTCTCCGCCGCGCCGCCGATGGCCCGCGCGAGACTCAGCTTCGCTACGTTGTGAGCGAACACGCTGTCGATGTAGTCCAGTTGAGCCGAGGAAAGGGACTGCTGCGCCTGTACCACTTCCACGTTCTCACTCACTCCGGCCGTGAAACGCTGCCGCGTCAAATCCAGATTCTGCTTCGATACCTCGATATTCCGCCGCGCCACATCCACCTGCTGCGCCGCAGTACGTAAGTCAAGAAATGCGTTCCGGATCTCGCCTTCGATCCGCGATCGGGTATCCTGCAATTCAGCCCGCCGTTGCGCTAACGCGGCGTCTGCCTGTTCAACGTCGCCCGCAATCCGTCCGCCCTGCCAAATGGGAACGCTCAATGTTCCAACAACGTTGAACGTCCCATGCGATTGGCTCGGATTGGTTCCAATCGCCCCGTAATCAGCGCTCAACGACAATGCCGGTAAGCGTTCGGCACGCGCCGCAGCATGCGTCAGGCTTGCCGCTCTCACCTGCGATTCAGCTGCTTTCAGATCGGGTCTCCGATCGAGTGCCTCCTTCAGAGCTGTCTGTTCGTCCAACGGTGGCGCGGCAGAAAACGGCACATCGTCCTGGACCTGAAAACCGTCCGTCACAGGAAGACCGGTCAGCCGTGCAAGATTGATCTTTTGCTTGGAAAGGTCGTTTTCGAGCGAAACGAGTCTCTGCCGCTCGGTCAGCAGCTGCAGCTCGCTTCGATTCAGATCTGTGAGCGCTAGCACTCCGGCCGCTCGCTGCTGCGTCGCTTGATCGAACAAGGCTTTTGCCGTTGCCACTTGCGTTCGCTCAGTCTGCGCTCTTGCCTGGGCCGCCACCACCTGCAGGTATGCGCCGCCCACTCCTAGCACCACCAGATCCCGGGCATCGCTCACCGACTGCTCATCGGCACGGGCCAGTTCTTTGGCCGAACGATAGTTATCGAGCTGAGTAACATTGGCCAGGGTCTGAGTCAATCGCGCACGCAGATCGAAATAGTTGAATGGACCCACAACAGACGGAAACTTAAAGCCCGGAATCGGCGACGCGAAGCGAATTCCCAACGCGCGCAAGTTGGTCTGCTCAACCGTCTCTGTCAGCGAACTATTCAGGTTCGGCAGTAACGCCGAGCGCGCCACTCTCGCTTGCCCTCTCGCCTGCCTTAGACCGTGCTCCAGTCCGATTCCACCAAGGTTAAAGGCAAGCCCGCGCTGTATCGCCTCCTTGAACCCCAGCTTGCCGGAAAAGGGCTGAGGGGCGCCGCTGATGCTGCCGCTATACGGTCCTTGCGCCTGCACCGATGTATTGAGCGTATTGACGCTGGCGGTAGTTCCCGCAATCGGAGACTGGACTGCCGTGACCGATCCACTCTGTCCGCCGCGGCCGGAAAGCGGCAGCTGATTTGCCACAGGTGTTTGTGCAGGCGCGTTTTGGCCCGGCAGTTGCGCATGCGCGCTGCCGCTCGCGAGCAAAAGAGCGGCTAACAAGCCCGCGCTCCAATTGGATACAGAACTTCGATTCATAGATAAGTGCATTCCTAACCGAGCTGCTTGCGAAAGCGCCAGACGCTCAGCGAGACCAGCACTGCCGTGAACAAGAACAGCGCCAGAAAATTAGGCCATAGCGTCTCGAATGTCGAGCCCTTCAGCAGCACGGCCCGCGCGATTACGCCGAAGTGGTAAATGGGGTTAAAGCGCGTGAGCGGCTGCAGCCAGTGAGGCATGGCCTCGACCGGCGTAAGCGCTCCCGACAAGGTCGCAAGCGGAGGGTTTACAAAAAAGCTCGTCAATTGCGCCTGCGCGGCCGAGTTCGTGAAGGTCGCGATCACGGTTCCGATGCCGATTCCCGATAAGACACAGAGCGCTGCTCCGGCAAAAACCAGCAGGAAGGAGCCGTGGAAAGGCACGTGAAACACCACGCGCATCAAGGCCGTTGCCAGCAGCGCCATCATGCATAGCAGGAGAAAAAGCGGCGCAATCTTCGCCACGATAATCTCGGTAGTGCTGGCGGGAGCCATCAGGAGCTGTTCGATAGTGCCGCGCTCGCGCTCTTTCACCATCGCTGCCGCCGCCACCAGCGAGCCGTTCAGAATGCAGAGCAACCCGAAGACGCCCGTGACGGTAAACCAAGAACTAACCAGGCCCGGGTTGTACAAGAAGGCGGCGGTAATATCCACGGTGCCCTGACGGCTCACCATGGGGCTCGCGATCTGTTGAACGCTCGCATGCAGTCCCGCTTGCGGAAGCGTTGCATTGTAGGCCGCCAGCACTCCTTGCGCATAAGCCTGCGCGATCGTCGCCGTGTTTGCGTCCATTGCGTTCAGCAGAAACTGTACGTGCGCCGTTGTCCCGCGCTGTAGGTTGCGCGCAAAGTCATAGGGAACGACAACGCCGCCCATCACCTCTCCGCGGCTGATCGCGCCGGTCATGTCTTGGAGTGAGAGATAGGTGCGGGACAATCGGAAAGCTCGACTCTGCGCAAGATCGGCGATCAACTCGCGGCTCTCCGGCGTACGGCTCTGGTCCAGCACTCCGAGCTTCAGATTAGTCACCGTGGAATTCAAGGCGAATCCAAAGAGCAGAATCTGCAGGATCGGCGGAACGATCATCGAAATCGCGATTCTGCGGTCCCGCCGGATCTGCCGGAACTCTTTCTGAATCAGCGCCGCCATTCGACCTTTGAAAATCATGCTTTCACCTGCATCCGCCGCATGTTGCGCCATGCCAGCAGATAGAAAATCATTCCGATGATGCCGATTGCAACCACGCTCAACCACGCCGAGGGCCATCCTCCGCCTTGCAGCAAAGCATCCCGCACTACGTAGATGTAGTATTTGCCCCAAATCAGATTGGAGATCCACCGCAGTTGAGGCGGAATGTTGTCGATCGGGAAGATCAAACCTGACAGAAGAAACACCAGCAGGAATCCCCCTAGCGCGACCGCCTGCATCGCCGCTGCCTGACTCGGAATGGCCGCGCCCACCAGCGTTCCAAACGCCGCCACGCAGAAACAGTACAGAACAGTGGCGGCGATGAAAGGCGTGGGGTCTCCCGCAAAACCCAGGCCGAAGTAAGTGAACAGCATGATCATGAGCGGTACGCATTCGCACAGACCCACCACTGTAAAAGCAAGTATTTTGCCGAGCAGAAACTCATGCGCCGAGATGCTCGAAACATAAACCTGCAAAATTGTGTTATTCTCGCCTTCCTTCGCCATCGCCAGAGACGCCAGGAGCGGCGCGAACATAGAGAGCGCCAGAACAAAGACGCCCGGCCCCGCATACTTCTTGCTCGACAGCCCCGGGTTGTACCAAAGTCGAATCTCGGATTGCACCGGCGGCCCTCGTCTTGCCCCGCCATGCAAGCTGTTATAAGCGCGCACAATCTGGCTTGCATCACCGGAAAGTAAAGTAGCCGTGTTCGAATCCGAAGCATCAAGCAACAACTGAACGGGAGCGGTCGAACCCCGTGATAGGTCACGCCCGAAGTGCTCCGGAATAATCAAGGCCGCGCGGGCGCGATTCCGCAAAAAGGCCTGCTCAGGCTGCCGATCGACCGGCCAGGAGACGATATGAAACGAAAGGGAATGCCGAAACGTCGCCACGAAGTCGCGCGACGCCGCGGAGTTGTCCAAATCCTGCACGATGATGGGCAGGCCGCCAACCTTCAGGGCGATTGACGTCCCCATCAGAAAGAGCAGCACGCAAGGAAGCCCCAGCGCCAGGGCCAAAGCGAGAGGGTCGCGCACGATTTGGGTCAGCTCTTTTCGCGTCTGAGCCAGGATGCGTCTCATTCGGCCGCGACTTTCCCTTGCGACCGCGCTTCCTCCACCACGCGGATAAAAACGTCCTCCAGCGAGTAGCGTTGTTCCTTCGCGCTCAACACCCCAATGCCCGCCGACGCCAGCCGGTCGCGCGTTTGCTTTTCGGCATTGGCTGCATCCCCGTCCGAGATCACGTGTAATCGCTCGCCGAACAGCGACACTCGCCAGCGGTCCGTCGTTTCTTTCAAGAGGTCGGCGGCGCGCTGCGGCTGATCCACCACAAACTCGATCAGATGGCCCGGCTGTTGCGCCTTGATGCCGGTGGGCGTTCCCTGGGCCACCAATTCGCCCGCCACCATAAAACCAAGCCGATTGCACTGTTCGGCCTCTTCCAAGTAATGCGTCGTGACAAGGACGGCGGTGCCCCCGTCGGCGAGACGGTTGATCATGCGCCAGAACGCGCGGCGCGCTAGTGGATCGACGCCCGAAGTCGGCTCGTCCAGAAACAAGATGCTGGGCTCATGCGAGATTGCAGCGCCGAAAGCGACGCGCTGTTTCCACCCGCCGGGAAGCGTCCCCGTGATTTGCTCCTGCTTGCCCTGAAGTCCGGAGAACTCCAGCACCCACTCGCGCTTAGCCTGGCGTTCGTCTTCGGGAATCTGGTAGACGCCGGCAAAAAACTGTAGATTTTCGCGAATCGAGAGATCGTCGTAAAGCGAGAACTTTTGCGACATGTATCCAATCCGCTCGCGGACTTCAGGAGACCGCAGCCTTCCTCGCTCGCCGGCCAGCTGCATGACGCCCTGCGTTGGCTCCAGCAGGCCGCAGAGCATCTTGATCATGGTGGTTTTTCCCGCGCCATTTGCGCCCAGCAGTCCATAGATCTCGCCGTACTTCACCTCGAGCGACACGCCGTTTACCGCCGTAAAAGAGCCAAACTGTTTGGTCAACTTCTCCGCGCCAATCGCTATCCGGCCGCGTAAGCCAAGGTGAGAATGCCTTGCCGGAAATGGTTTGGTGCTGATCGTGAGCCCCAAGCTCCGCAGGCTGGCGACGAAGGTGTTTTCGAGCGTTGGCTCATCGACGCGTATTTCTTCGATCGGCAATCCCGCTTGCCCGAGCACGTTGTGGATGTCTCGTGCCGCCGCGTCAGGCGAGTGCGCGAGCACATCCAACCGGTCACCGAAGCGCTGCACATCGAGCAGCGGCCGGTCTTCGCCGATCTCTTCATCCAGCAGTTGCTCGGCCTGCCCTAGGTCCGCCGTCCGCAACTCCAGTCGCTTAGCGTGAAGGCTGTTGCGCAGCTCGGCCGGAGTCCCGATTTGCTGGATCTGACCTTCGTGAATGAACGCCACGCGATGGCATCTCTCCGCTTCGTCCAGGTAAGGTGTCGCGATCAGAATTGTCAGGCCATCGGTGGCAAGGTGCGCCAGCGCATCCCAGAACTCGCGGCGCGAAACCGGATCCACGCCTGTCGTCGGCTCATCGAGCAGGAGCACGCGAGGTTGCGGAACAAGCGCGCAGGCAAGCGCGAGCTTTTGTTTCATCCCGCCGCTCAAGCGCCCTGCCAAACGGTCGCCAAACCGGTCCATGTCGAACATCTTCAGGTAATGCAGGCCTCGCCTTTGAATCTCGTCTCTCGGCACGCGCCGCAAATCGCCGATGTAGCGAATATTCTCGGTGACACTCAAATCCGGATAGAGGCTAAAGGTCTGTGTCAGGTAGCCCGTTTCTGAACGCGCCTCCCGCGCCGGCTTTCCAAATACGCGAGCCTCGCCCGAAGTAGCTTCCATCACGCCGGCCAGGATCTGAAAAGTTGTAGTTTTGCCCGCGCCGTCCGGGCCGATCAGGCCGAAAATTTCCCGCTCTCTAACTTGTAAATCGACGCCCCGCACAGCTTGAACGGAGCCATATCGCTTCCATAGGTTGGAAAGCTCAATAACCGGCGCGGCCTCGCTAGATGTCGGTCGAGCTTGCCGGTCGGGCGAAACCGGCGCGGACGTCATTGTCTCCTCTTGTAAGCCGGCCAGCTGTCGCCATGGACCAAAATCTCTCCGTCGGCCGGCATCCCTGGCTTTGCAAAACCGAAGGCTTCTTTCAACTGCAGCTTTACCCCGACTACCTGTTTCACGCGATCGTCGCGGAAGTAAGTATTCTCGGGCGTGAAGGTCGCTTGCGGATCTATGCGCGATACGTATGCGTCAATCGGTTTGTTTGGCGCCGAGTCCAGATAAATGCGCGCCGGCTGCCCCACGGCGACCTTTCCGATCTGCCCTTCCGGAATGTAGCCGCGCAGGTAAGCCTTTTTGAGATCGAGCAAGGTGACGATCGGAGTACCGGCTGTGACTACTTCGCCAGGCTCGGCCGAGCGCGTGATGATCGTTCCGTCAAACGGCGCGCGAATGGTCAGGTCGGAGCGATTGGCTTCCGCTTCGTTGAGCAAAAAACGTGCCTGTCCTGTAGAGGCAGCGGCGTTTGCGATCTCTGCCTGTTGCTGCAGGATTTGCTGCTTGACTCCGCTTGCCTGCGAGGCGCGAATTCCAGAAGTGGTGATGTTTGCGCGCGCTGTGTCCAGTGCTCCTCGCGCCGCCTCCACTCTGCGCCGGTTTGCTGCCACTGCGGCTGCTTGCTGGTCTGCTGTCGCAACGGACTCCTTTCCCTGCCGCTCCGACACCGCGCCGGTTTGCGCCAACTTGGTATAAGCGTTACGGTCGAAAACTGCAAGATTGTAAGAGGCTTGCTGCTGTTTCAGGTCCGCCTGAGCCGCTGCGAGATCTGCTTCCGCTTGCCGTACTCGCCCATCGGCATCCACGCGTGCCTGTCCGGTTTGCAACTGAAACTGTTTCAGTTGTTCCTGCAAAACCGCAATTTGCGCGCGCGCTGACGCTGATCTCGCCTCTGCCGCAACAAGCGCTTCGCGGGCCTGCTGCTCACGAGCCTGCACCTGTTCGTCATCCAGACGCGCAATGATCTGCCCGGCTTTCACCTGGTCGCCTTCACGCACCGTGATCTCTAAAATCCGGCCCGCTGTTTTGGGCGAGACTGCTGAGTCGTCCCCCTCCATCCGTCCGCTTAACGCAACGATCGAATCGGGCAGCGGCGCTTGATGAAAAAAGAAGCGCCACACCAGGAATGCGGCAGTCGCCAGCACAATGACGATCAAGAGCCTGAGCAGCCTTCTCGAGCGCGGCCCAGCGGCCGGTGCTAGCGTTGACGGCCGCTCCGCCGCCGGTTCTGTCGTGGTAATCGTGTCACTCATTTTTTGCCTCTCGCATTCACTCGCTGCTTCGACGGAGAATAGTTCGCCTCCGCGCACTGCAGTATCTGATCGAAATAGGCGCGAACCATTCGCTCCACGTCCAGATGACGGAAACGGTCGAATAGCCCTGTCCAAATCACTGTCAAGAGCGCGGGAGCCATCAGCAGCTGCGGAAATCGCAGCAATAGATCGCCTTCCAACTCACCGCGCCCCGTCGCTCGCTTGATAAGCGCCTGCATGGACCCCATCCCCGGTTCGATAACGACGCGGTAGTAAACCTCGGCAAGTTGCGGAAACCGCCCTGCCTCGCCGATCAATAGCCGAATCACCGCTCCACGGCGCGAATGGGCGAGTTCGCTCAGCATCGGGATTACGTAGATCTCCACGAAGTCCCTCACGGATCCTCCAGCAATTGCAGCCGCGGCCGCAGCGTCAACTCTTGGACGAATCTCCTGCTTCACGATGGCCTCGAAAAGCGCTTCCTTATCGCTAAAGTTGAGGTAAATAGTGCCTTTTGCGACACCTGCCCGCCGCGCTATGTCCTCCATGCGGGCGGCGGCGAATCCTTTGTCAATAAACTCATCGAGAGCCGCGTTGACGATTGCAGTGCGCCGGAGAGCAGCGTGTTCGGTGCGGCGGCCCGGAGTCCTTTGCGGGACGGTAGATGGCAAGAGCCATCCTACAGCTTGACTGGCCGGTCAGTCAAGCCACGCCTCTTTGTTCCTGATATCGAAAACGCCGTTCGACTATGATGGAGTCGCGCCGAGCGAGTGAACTCGCCGCTTTTTGAATGCCTGAGAACACGATCGACTTCTTAGACCGGCTGATCCGAGTCAATCGGAATGCCGAGCAGAACTTCGCCGCCGCAGCCGAGAGAATAAAGAATTCGGAACTGGAAACACTCTTTGGCGGCTATGCAAAGCAACACGCAAAGTTTGCATCCGAGCTGCAGCAGGAGATCGAGCGATTAGGAGGCAGCTATCGTGAATCGGGGACTGTCGGTGACGCGCTGCATCGGGGTTGGATGGATGTGAAAGCGGCTGTGTCGGGCGATTCCGCGGCAGCTATGCTCGCCTCTTGCGCGACCAGCGAAGAGTCGGCCGAAGCGGCTTACCAGGATGCCTCGGATGCGAACCCGACAGGCAAAACGCATACGCTTCTTGACAAACAGTGGCAGCAAGTCAAGGAGTTCCGCACGCGGCTGGCGCGATTGGCGCAAAGCAGTAAGGACGGCTTGGAGTTTCCGGCAAACGAGTAAACGGGGGAAAGGTCCAAAGTAAGAGCTCGCAACGGCAGCCAAGAGGGAGGTGCAAAATCGGCTGAGTTTGCGACACCGGAGATTCTGAGTAGAGTTCGGGCATAATTGCCCTGTTATCGGGTACGAGCCGCCCTCTGGACGATAGCGGCTCTTGAACGTTCGGATCGCCTCCAGTTGGATCGCGACGCGACGTGCAACTAACTTTTGTTTTTGCCCCTTACCATGGAGCGTCAACTGAGCATCTTTAACACCCGATCGGTAATCTCCGTCTCACCCAGGCGCGGGAACACTTTCTCTACGCTGTGGCGATGAGACTCGGCATCCCGATCGGTCATCGCATCCGTCACAAGCACGACGTTGTAGCCGTAATCATAGGCGCTCCGTGCGGTGGATTCTACGCCGATACTGGTTGCCACGCCCACTAGGAAAATCTGCGTCACGCCACGCTCCCGCAAATGCTTGTCCAGATCCGTGCCAATAAGGGCCCCCGGCCGTTGCTTGTTGACAAGATAATCGTCTGGCTGCTGATCCAATTCCCCAATTAGCTCGGCCCAATCGGCCGAAAACGGAAAGTTGGGACTCCCGGCATCGGTTCGTCCCGGAGCCCGCTTAGTCACATTTACCAGCACTACCGGCAGTTTTCGCTGACGAAACGCTTGCGCCAGTCGGGCGACTCGGCCGGCCACCTCGCCGATCGGGTGAGCCGAAGGTAAACTCACGATTCCCTTTTGCATGTCGATCACAATCAACGCGGCATTTGTATCTATCTGAGTAAGTGGCATATATTTTTCCCTCTCCATTCCCGGCGCTCCACGCCGTTTGTAAAAGTCTCAAAGCGCGGGAGCGTCGGCAACTGTGTTTCCGGCGCCGCCGTCCTGCAGCAGGCCCCTCTCCCGGTAAACCGGCTTTATGGCCGCATTCAGCTTCGACAGGCGCAGCGTATACCAGAGAGAGCCGGCTACGCAGCATACGCCCGTCATCATCACAGTCTCCGGCGCACCAATCTTATGAGCGAGCATCCCCGCCAGCAGGCTCCCGAATGGCGCAGCGCCGAAAAACGTCATCGTGTAATAACTCATCACGCGCGCCCGCTTGTCCTCGGTCACCAGCGACTGCACAATCGTATTGCTCACCGCCGCCACCTGCATCAAGCCAAAGCCAACCAATGTCATCAAAACAAGCGACAGCCACAACGCGCGCGACAAGCCGAAACAAATCAGCGCAAATCCCAGCATTGCCGCTGCTACCTGCAGCATCCGCGTCAGCCCTTCAACCGATTTACGCAGCGCCAGCGACACTGCTGAGGCGAGCGCTCCCACGCCGGAAGCTCCCGTGAGCCAGCCAAGCGTGTGCGCCCCTCCGTGCAGCACTTGCCCCGCAAAAATCGGCAGCAGCACCGAATACGGCCATCCCATCAAGCTCATCAGCCCGAAGAGCAGCAGGATCGTGCGAATCGGCCGAAACCCGCGAACGTAGTCCCAACCTTCGCGCATCTGTGTCCACATGCTGCTTGCGCTGCGCCGCACCGCAGTCCTCTCGATCCGCATCAGCAGCAGCGACGCGATCACTGCGAAATAACTCAAGCCGTCAATGAGGAAACACCATCCTTCGCCAAAGGCCGCAATGATCAATCCCGCCAGAGCAGGACCAACCAGCCGCGCCCCATTCGCCATCGACGAGTTGATCGCAATGGCATTGCTCAAGTCGTTGCGATCCTCCACCATCTGCACCAGGAACGATTGCCGCCCCGGCATGTCGAAGGCATTGATCAATCCCTGTAGAGCGCTGAGCGCGATGACCTCCCAAAGCGTGATCACGTGCGTTAAGGTCAGGGCCGCCAACGCTAGCGATTGCACCGCGCCCGCCGCTTGCGTCCACACCAGGAGCTTGCGGCGTTCGAGCCGCTCCACCCACACACCCGCAAACGGTCCCAGCAAAAACGATACGATCTGCCCGGCAAAGCCGACCACGCCCAGCAGCAGCGCCGAATGCGTCAATTGATAAACTAGCCAACTCGTTGCCAGCCGCGTCATCCACGTGCCCAGCACCGAAATGCTCTGCCCGCAGAAAAACAGTTTGAAATTCCGATGCCGCAGCGCTCGCCACGCATGCGAAACCTGAAGCTGCTTCACTGCTCCACCAGTCGCTTCATGATCTCGCCCGCTTTGAACAACGTGTCCCGTTCCTCTTCACCAAGCTGTCCTATTGCGTGCGCCAACCACGTCCGCTTCGCCTCTCTGGTGCTCTTGTACACGGCGGCGCCTTTGTCCGTTAACTCGATCAGCATCTGCCGGCCATCGGTCGGGTGCGGAGTTCGCTCGATTATTCCCAACTCTTCGAGTGCGGCCACCGTCGTTCCCATCGATTGCGGCTTCATGCTTTCCGCGCGCGCCAGCTCGGCGGTCGTCGCGGGCCCATCCTTCGCCAGGCGCGACATCACCGCCGCCTCCGTCAGAGACAGCTCCTGCGAGGGAGCCGCCGCCCGTACCCGCCGCACTAACAACCCAACAGCGTGTGTCAGCTCCATCGCGGCTGCTTTACTGGTCTTACGAGGCATCCTAACCCATCTTACGCGCAGGACAGATAAACTTGCAAGTCTATCTGTCGACTTTTTCTCCTGTATATTCGGTGAGTGCCTGCCCCATTGCGCGACTACGACCTCATCGCCTTCGTCAACATAACCGGCGTCGACCGCGCTCGCGAGTTCTATGAGACAACGCTCGGCCTGCGCCTCCAAAGCGAGGAGCTACCCTACGCTCTCGTGTTCGATGCACACGGCATAATGCTTCGCCTCGCCATCGTCCAAACACTCTCGCCGCAACCCGGCACGGTCCTCGGCTGGCGAGTTCCTGATCTCACCGCCGCGGTCCAGGATCTGTTACAAGCCGGAGTCCACTTCGAACGCTTCGAATATCTGAATCAGGACGCACACGGCATCTGGAGTTCGCCCACTGGCGCAAAAATCGCCTGGTTCAAAGACCCCGACGGCAACATGCTAAGCCTCTCCGAACACCCGGATTAAGCCAGTAACTTCATCTGTCTCGCAAAGCCGTTTCTGTGAGTCTCCGCGTCTAGAACGAGGACGTCACGCCAAAGCGTCAACCAGCATCAAAACCCTTAGGGACAGACGTTAAGGCGAAACTCGCCAGCTTCGACCGGGCGGGATTATTGGATCTGATTCAAGACCTCTACTCTGCCCACAAGGACAATCAAAGTTTTCTTCACGCCCGTTTTGGATTGAGCGCGGACGTGCTGAAGCCCTACAAGGAAACGCTGGACCGGTGGCTCTGGCCGGATGTATTGCGGAACCAGGATACCTCCGTCGCAAAGGCCAAACACGCAGTCTCCAATTACATAAAAGCCGGCGGCGAACCGGCCGGAATTGCGGAATTGATGGTTTATTACTGTGAACGCGCCGCAGGGTTCTGCAACGAGTTCGGGTATCAGGACAATGGCTACTTCAATGCATTGGTCCGCATGTTCGAGCAGGCCCTGAAGGTCACCGCCCAGCTTTCTGCCAGTGATCGTCATGCCCTCATCGGCCGGCTCGATCAAGTACGCGCGGTTAGCCAAAACTTCGGTTACGGTGTCGGCGACGAGATGGAATCGCTACTTGCGACCTACGCGAGAGATTGATCCAAATTCGCCGCACAACCGAACTGCCTCGTCCGTTTCGCCAGGTCGTCAGAATCGGCGCTGGTCTCCGAAATGGTCAACCATACAATAATGCGAGATTACCTGCTGAAGGAAACCCCATCGATCTCGCCACTTGCCAATGAAAACCGATCTACTGCTCGCAATAGTATTGCTCGGCTTCGCTTCCGCTGCTTCTGGCCAGTCGGTCATCACCACGCGGCTCGACGACCCCGTTGCGGTTTACCTGGATGCGCCAGAATTTGCCGCGCCCACTGACGGGCAAAGCGATGCGAGCGGAGCGCTTCAATCCGCTATAGACAAGGCTGAGAACCATGCACGCCAGGGTATCGTGTTCGTGCCTTCGGGCCGCTACCGGCTGACTCGCACCATCTATATCTGGCCCGGCGTCCGTGTCTTTGGTTTTGGGACAACACGGCCCGTCTTCCTGCTCCCTGACAACACGCCAGCCTTCCAACACGGGGAGGGCGTCATGGTGATGTTCACGGGCACTCGGCCGGGCGAGCGACGCGGTCAAAGCGGCCGCGTTCCCTTTCCGCCGCCGGGCAGCGTGCCCCCGAACGCCGCCATCGCTGACGCCAATTCCGGAACGTTCTACTCCGCCATGAGCAACATCGATTTCGAAATCGGCGACCGCAACCCGGCGGCCATCGCAATCCGTTTCCACGTCGCCCAACATGCCTATCTCAGCCACATGAACTTCCACACCGGTTCTGGTCTTGCGGCGCTCACCCAAATCGGTAACGAAGCGGAAGACCTGCATTTCTATGGTGGCCGTTATGGCATTCTCACCGAGAAGACCTCGCCGGCCTGGCAGTTCACTCTGCTCGATTCGGTCTTCGAAGGCCAGCGCGAAGCCGCCATTCGCGAGCACGAAGCCGGCCTTACTCTCATCCACGACACTTTCCGCAACGTGCCCACCGCAATCGACATCGATCCCGGTTACTACGACCAACTCTGGGTCAAAGACAGCCGCTTTGAAAACATCTCCAGCGCAGCCGTCGTTATCAGCAGCGAGAAAAGTCCTCTGAATGAGATCGGCTTTGAAAATGCCGTCTTTCAAAACGTGCCGACGTTTGCAGCCTTCCGGGAAAGCGCGAAGAAAGTCGCGGGAAAGGGCTCTGCTTACCAGGTCGGCAACTTTAACTACGGCCTTATCGTGCCCGGCGAAGGAAGAATGGGCAAGATCGGGATGCTCTACAACGCGAAAACGCTAAGCGCGCTGCCCACACCGGCAACGGGCGCAATTCGTCCGCTGCCGCCCACTCGAGACTGGGTCAATGTACGCACCCTCGGCGTCACAGGCGATGGAGCAACCGACGACACGGCCGCCATCCAGAAAGCCATCGATACTCATACTGTCCTGTATTTCCCGGCTGGTCACTACGTCGTCCGCGACACGCTCATGCTGAAGCCCGACACAGCTCTGATCGGTCTGCATCCAACTCTGACCCAAATCGATCTCCTGGATGGCACCCCTGGCTACGGTGGAGTCGGCACGCCGCGAGCCGTCATCTCTGCGCCTCAGGGCGGTTCAAACATCCTAAGCGGATTCGGCGTTTTCACCGGCGGCATTAATGCTCGAGCGACCGGCGTTCTGTGGCGCGCCGGAGAAGCTTCACTCATTGACGACGTGCGCTTCCTCGGCGGTCACGGCAGCGGCACCAACCCCTACAACAATAACCACACAGCGGACCCCGATCTGCGAAAACGATGGGACAGTCAGTATCCCAGCCTGTGGGTCACCGATGGCGGCGGCGGATCGTTCGCTGACATCTGGACCCCGGACACCTTTGCCCAGGCGGGATTCTTCGTATCCAACACCAAAACACCCGGTCACGTCTATGAGCTCTCCAACGAACATCATGTGCGCAACGAGATCAAGTTCGATCATGCCGAGAATTGGGACATCAACGCTCCTCAGACCGAGGAAGAGGCAGGCGAAAGTCCCGACTCGTTATCGCTCGAGCTCGATTGGTCGAAACACATCACCG
Source organism: Bryobacteraceae bacterium (assembly GCA_965219105.1). Lineage (GTDB taxonomy): Bacteria > Acidobacteriota > Terriglobia > Bryobacterales > Bryobacteraceae > Bog-105. The sequence goes on from OZ244728.1 coordinate 713,217, forward strand.
TCGCCAACTACCACGCCTATCGCGTGACACGCTCTCGCGCGCCCTTTCCGGCAGCTGTTCGTCTCTATCACTCCAGCGACATTCACTTCCGGAATGTACACGTCAACGCCGAAAGCGGGTACGCCACCTGCGACGTAAACGGCTGCGGCACCTTTCTCCGTGTCAGCAAATATCCTTACAGCAACGCGATTCAAGACATGACGCATCATCTGGAAGTCCGCGAACGGGAGTTTGCGGTGCTCGACATTCCCGCGGAGCCGGCGAAACCTTCCGTTCCCGATGCCGCGGCCGTGCTATCGCCAGGCGCGCATGTTCAAAAGCTCGAGGATGGTTTCTTTTCCATCTCCGGCGCAGCCGTGGATCCCTCGGGCACGCTATATTTTGTCGATCGCCCGGAACAGCGGATCTACCGCTGGTCCGTCGGCGAAGGGCTTGCCGTCATACGTGACAATTCGCTCGATCCCGTCAACCTTGCTGTCGACAAAGCTGGTGATCTCGTCGTGCTCTCCTCTGCTGGCCCTGAAGGCACCGTCTATTGTTTCCGGCCGGGTTCTCCGGAAGCGCAGATCACAGTGCTTCAGCCCCGGCCAATGCAGCCGCATCCGAACTCGACCGCCCTGCTGCCGGCGAACTTCTGGAATAACGGCGAGTTCAAGGATCAGCTCGATCTAGCCACACTGACGTACACAACTCTCGCGCAGATGTTCGCCGAAGATGTCTCGAAGCCGAAAACGAGAGAGTACGTCTCGCCGGATGGCCGTCTCTTCCTGCCGGCTGGCCGCGTGTTCCAGCAGGGGCCGGCTACCGAGACTAGCGGTTGGCGCTTCTCGGACAATCTAGATACCTATGGCTTTATCCGCGCCACTCCTGGCCATCGAGTCTACGTCAGTAGCGAATCGGAAGACATCACCTATTCGGGTTTAGCAGGTCCGGACGGCACGCTCGGCGATCTCAAACCGTTTGCTCAGCGCGGCGGCGAGAGCGTGGCCGTCGACCGCAGTGGAAACGTCTATGTGGCAAACGGACAGATCTTCGTCTATAGCCCGCAAGGCAAAATCATCGCTCAGATCGATGTTCCTGAGCGTCCCGTCGACATCGTTTTTGGCGGCGCCGACGGTCGCACACTGTTCATACTCTCGCACCATTCGCTCTTTGCGGCGAAGGTGCTCGGCCATCCAAAAAATGTTACCGGGCCGCCTCAATAGCGGCAAGCGTTTCCGTCAGCAACTCTTCCGAATCGCCATCCCCTGCCCTGATCACGTGTACGCCCGCCCCTTCCGGGCGCCAGCGTGAAAACGTGCGCTCTCCCGCGTACCCCTTGAACACCGACACCAACGGCACGCCCGCCGCTGCCGCCACATGTTGCCCCGCCGAATCGTATCCCACATATAGCCGGCTCTGCGCAATGTGGCTCGCAAACGACGCAAAGCTCCCGCTATGCAGCTGCAATCGTTCCGGCTTGCCCAACCGCTCGGCCAGCAAGTCCGCCCGCCGCGCCTCTTCCTCTCCGGCGCCCCGGTCCAGCACCACCGTCCCGCTTTCCAACAGTTCTTTCGTTACGCGATATTCAAACTCGCCATCCACTCGCTTGGCATCATTGTCGCCCGTTCCCCACGACACCGTCACGCCTGCCCCGCTCTGTTGAGGCATCGGGGCCACATACGGCCGCGCACCTGGCACTTCAAAAACCGCCTCGCACCACTCCGCCGTCAAACGAGGCAGCGTCGCCTCCAGATCGCCTCCAAACGCACGGCTTTCGAAGAAGTAGTACCGCGCATCGTCGTCTCCGATCGGCAGCAATCCCAGCTGCGTCAAGCGCGAGTCCGGGTCGATGGTAATCGCTCCCGGCTCTTCCACCACCGTCAACACCTCTGTCGCCGCTTGCAATCTCTCCCGCAGCAAACTTGCCCGCCCATACGGTAGCGCCACCGGCACGATTCGCTCATCGGCGGCAAACAGCTCCGCATTCTTTTCCGGCCCGACCAGGCAAATCGCTGCTTCCGGAAATCGCTCCTTTGCCGCCGCTAACGCCACGCTCGTCACCGCCACGTCCGCTCCCAAGGTCACGCGTGACAGCACAAACACTTTGTTTACTTCCCCACCCGGAAATCGCCGCACTTGCCGCACGCGACGGTACCGCAGCAGCAAATCCTGCGCGTCATAATCCGGCAGCGCCTTGGAGATCACATGCGTAAACAACCTCGCGTACACGTCGCATAACTCCGGCTCGAATAGATCTCCCAGCTTCTCAATCACTACGCCGAAGAACGCACGCGTCGCCGCCCGCGCCGTGAACGCATCTTCTTCATCGAGCGCGCGCTCGATCAGATCGTCCAGCGTTCGCGCCGGCCACGTTCCATCCCGCAGGCACGCCTGCAGCACTTCGTCCGCTAACTCACTCGCCGGTGTACTTGCCAATCAATAACCCCAGCCTCTGCTTCGCCTCCGCCGTGATCGCCGCCGGGTCCGTAATAATCGCATGCTTCAGCGCCGACCGGCACTTGCAGCTTGCGCCCTCCGGCAGCGTTCGAATCACCTCCGGCACCAGCTTCCGCGCGTTGGCCGTGTTCTGCTTCAGCACTCCCAGAATCTGGTCCACCGTCACGGCCTCATGCGCCTCATGCCAGCAGTCGTAATCGGTCACCATCGCGACGGTCACATAGCAAATCTCGGCTTCCCGCGCCAGTTTCGCCTCTTGCAGATTCGTCATGCCGATCACATCCATGCCCCAGCTCCGGTAGACATTCGATTCCGCGCGCGTCGAAAATGCCGGACCCTCCATGCACAAATACGTTCCGCCCAGCTTGCTCCTGATCCCGGTCTTCTGCGCGGCTCTGTGAACCGCTTCGGCCAACTCGCCGCACACCGGATCCGCAAAGCCGATATGCGCCACAATGCCGTCCGAAAAAAAGGTCGAGATCCGTCCGCGCGTCCTGTCGAAAAACTGATCGGGGATCACGAAATCGCGCGGTGCATGCTCCTCCTTCATCGATCCCACCGCGCTCAGCGAAACAATCCGCTCCACCCCCAGCATCTTCATGCCGTAAATGTTGGCTCGGAAATTCAACTCCGACGGCGAAAGCGTGTGCCCCCGCCCGTGCCGCGCCAGAAATGCAACCCGCTTGCCCTCCACTTCGCCAACTACATACGCGTCCGAAGGATCTCCAAACGGCGTACTCAGCCGTACTTCTTTGGCCTCGCCCGCTCCCAACAGCGAATAAAAACCGCTGCCGCCAATCACGCCAATCTCTGCTACCGTGTCCAAACCTTCCCGTCCCCTTTTCTCGTTACTTCTGAATCAACTCCAAGAGCACTCCACCGGTCGAAGCCGGATGCACAAACACATACTCATGCCCGCCCGCTCCCCGCTGCGGCTCACCCAACACGCGCGCTCCCGTTTGCGCGAGCTTCTTCGCTGTCGCGCGCAAATCGTCCACCCGCAAAGCCACATGGTGCAACCCCGGCCCGCGCTTCTCTAAAAACTTAGCGATCGTCGAGTGCTCCGCCGCCGCTTCCAGCAACTCAATTCGCGGCGCTCCGGCTGCTTCTCCCGCCGGCAGCATCGCTACAGTCACTTGCTCGCCCTCCACCGTCTCCCGCCCACTCACCGGCATCCCGAGCGCGCCCGCATAAAACTCCAGTGCGTCGTCTACACTTCCTACTGCGATTCCTAAGTGATCAATCTCAATCGCCATCGTGGCGCTTACCCGCTGTTCCCATCATGGCAGCCACCAGCTCATCCACCGCCCGGTACGGATCTTCGCTCTTGTCCGCCACTCGTCGCGCATGGTCATCCAGCACCTCCGCCGGCAGCGCCGCCCGCAGCCTTCCTTGCGTCATCTCTTCCAGCCGCATTCGCCAACGCACTCGCCGCGCCTCAACCAGGTTCTTGCTTGCCCAGATCGCTTCCACCCTCTTCAACAGTTCGTCCACGCCGTCCCCGCTCTTGGCCGACACCCGCTGCACCGGAGCCACCGTCTCGCCCGCCGTGCTCAGACTCTGTGCCGCCTGTATCTCACGCTCCAGCCGCTCGGCGCCCGGCAAGTCCGCCTTGTTGATCGCAAACACATCGGCAATCTCCATCACGCCCGCCTTAATCGCCTGTACGTCATCGCCCATCCCGGGCATCAGAACCACCACCGTCACGTCGGCCAACTTCGCAACTTCAATCTCGTGCTGCCCCACACCCACGGTTTCGATCAGCACAAAGTCCCAGCCCGCGCCATCGAGCAGCAGCGCCATCTCGAGCGTCGCCTGCGCCAACCCGCCCAGCCTGCCGCGCGCCGCCATGGAGCGAATGAACACACCCGGGTCTTGAAAGTGGTCTCCCATCCGCACGCGATCGCCTAGAATTGCTCCCTGCGTAATCGGGCTGCTCGGGTCCACCGCCACGATCCCCACGGTCTCGTCTTGTGCCCGTATCCGCTTCGCCAACGCATCGGCAAGCGTGCTCTTACCCGCGCCCGGCGGCCCCGTAACTCCCACGATCCGAGCCCGTCCAGTCCTGTCGAACAGGCCGCGAATCAACTCCCGCCCCATCGCCGTCTGCGCCTCGATCGCGCTTGCCGCCCGCGCCAACGCCCGCACGCTCCCCGCTTCCACTCCTCGCAGCAGCTCTTCGGCGTCCAAAGTCATTCCTTCAGCAGCTGCCGCGCAATCACCAACCGCTGTATCTCGCTGGTCCCCTCGCCAATCGTGCACAGCTTCACATCGCGATAAAACTTCTCCACCCCGTACTCCTTGATGAATCCGTATCCGCCATGGATCTGCAGCGCTTCATCGGCCGCCCGCACCGCCATCTCCGACGCAAACAGCTTTGCCATCGCCGATTCCCGCGTCACCCGCTTGCCCGCGTCTTTCTTCACCGCCGCGCTATAGATCAACCAGCGCGCCGCTTCGATCGATGTCGCCATGTCGGCCAACTTGTGTTGTATCGCCTGAAACTCGGAAATGAATCTCCCGAACTGCTTTCGCTGCTTTGCATATTGGAGGGCCGCTTCATAGGCGCCCTGTGCGATTCCCAAAGATAGCGCCGCGATCGAGATCCGCCCGCCATCTAAAATCCTCAGGCTGTCCACAAAGCCTTCCCCCGCTTTACCGAGCAGTTGACTCTCGCCAAGCTTACAGTCGCTGAACACCACCTCGCCCGTCGCGCTCGCCCGCATCCCGAGCTTGTTCTCTTTCTTTCCCACCCGGAATCCCGGCGTGTCTTTCTCTAAAATGAATGCCGAAATTCCGTGCTGCGACGCCGCTCTGTCGGTCACCGCCATCGCCACGCACACGTCCGCATAGTGCGCGTTCGTGGTAAACGTCTTGCCTCCGTTCAACACCCACTGCCCATCCCGCCACGCCGCCGTGGTCCTCGTTCCCGCCGCATCGGAACCTGCCTCGGGCTCGGTCAATGACCAGCATCCAATCCACTCTCCGCTCGCCAGCTTCGGTATGTATTTTTCCTTCTGCGCCTGGTCGCCCGCTACGAAAATATGGTTTGTGCAAAGCGAATTGTGCGCCGCCACAATCAGGGCCACGCTTGGATCCACCCGCGCCAGCTCTTCGATGATGATCGAGTAATCCACATACCCGAATCCCGCACCGCCCAGCTCCTCCGGGAAAATCGCTCCCAATATCCCCAGCTCGCCCGCCTTCTTGACCACCGCGAGCGGAAACGTCTGCGCCTCGTCCCACTCCAGAACATGCGGCGCGATCTCCATCGCCGCAAAATCCCGCACCATCTTCCGCAGCTGTACCTGCTCAGCCGTATATTCGAAATCCATAAAAACTCCGCGCACCGTTAGCGCGCTTTCCCCCGGCCAGCGTAACACCCGCTTTTCGCGGTCCCAGGCTAAAATCGTTTCGAGGATCCAGCCCAATTGGGAAGTCAGGGCAACACTGGGTGTTGCTCTAAAGTGCTTTAGGCCGCTACACTGGGCCAATCGCTGGAAGTTATGGACGCACTTGTAGAGAGACTCGACGCGAAACTACGGAATTGGCGGCCCGACGTAGCCGCCGAAGCCAGGCAGCGCATTAACGAGCTAATCGAAATGGCCGACTCGGATCTCCTCGACCTCGGACGATCCCGGATCCTCGAGCAACAAGTCCTAGACATGCTCGATGAACCCACGACCCGGTGAGGTTTGGCTTGCCGATCTTGGCCTCGCAGCCAAGACCCGCTCGGTCGTTATCGTCTCCCGTTGAGACCCGGACCCGCCCAGGGCCCTCGTGCTCTATGTCCCGCTCACCACTCAGAACCGCCACAGCTCATATCAAATCACGGTGCCCCGCCTATCGTTTCTCTTAAGATAATCTCGGCGTAAATCTACTTGGCTAATCCAGTATCTGTTACGGTGCTTCCGGCGTGGCAGGTTGGCGTGGCACTGCTTAACGTGATTATGGGACTAGTTGGCGAATCTTCCGAATGGCAGCAACCATGGATCAAGAGTCAAACTTCTTATCGGGGTATCAATATTGATCGGGATTGCATGGTTCCGGGGTTCGGTAGGATCGATCCGCCCAAGCGAGTACAAAAATCCGGTTTGATGTACCTTGTTGTCAAACGAGGAGTCGTAAGTGACACACCCGGTAAGCTCCGGCATCATTCGGCCCTCCATTGTGGAGGGAAGTCTTATATCCGGCCCGATTGTCAATCCAAATGTTACCTCTTCTTTGTGCGTGGGGAAAATAGAATTAGCAGCCGCAGATCCTGGCCCAAAATTATCTCTGTCATCCCTACAAATGTCCTTCTGACGTTTCATGATGTCGGTCGGCATAGGGAACAGTTCTGGATGAACCGACACATTTATTGCTGGCGAATGTCCATAATTGGTAAGAACAAAGCGAATGGATATGTTGGCTGTGCCGGAGAGATACACCAGATCGGTCGCGATACTAGCATCGACAGTAATCCATGGCCGCTCCGAAGCCTGTAATTGATTAGCGCTCGTTCGCGATTGCAGGACTGCCGCGTTCGCGCTCTTGGTGGTAGCCAATGTGAGATTTTGCAGCGCGTCCGCTTGACGGCTGGCATTCCGCGCCAGAATCTCACTGTTTGTAGTCTGTTTTGTAAGTTGCTCCAACTGACCTCGGTACAGAGAAAGAAGCTTATCAGTTTGTTTGCCGGAGTCTCTAATTTCCCTGAGTTGACCCTGCATAACCGCCAATTGGCAGTAGTAGATCAGGAGAGCGCCACAACTGATAGCTACCAGAAGAAGTTGGCTCCACTTCGTAGCCTTTTCAACCGTCAGTTTCCCGCGCCAGCTCCTTGCGGTCTGCCTGATACTGCTTGGGTTGCCAGTGCCCGATTTGCTCATTTCAGGCTTTTGTTCGGAGGTCGCATTGGCTCGACTGATTGCAAAGTGCTGCTCATTGGAATCCCCGGTTGCATCTTGGCTGCTTTTCTCTTCTGGCATGCGCATCCATGTTGCTGCTAATCCGTGACATCATAACAGCATAGAGAAACTACTCCGGAAGGAAATGGACCGAGAGGAGAATCCTCCATAATCGTGCCGACCTTGATTGAAAATTGGCGATTCGGAAGCTGTGAACTACACTACCAGCATTTGTGATTCTCCAGAAAACTGACCTTCTCACTGTGCCGGTCGTAAGACTGGAACGCAAACTTGGATCATTGCCTAACGTCATCATGACTGAGTTGAAGCTCGCCCTCCTCGCCTACGCACTCGATCTCGCAATCAGCCTCTAACAAGACGCAGTGCAAAATGAAAAGCCAATGCCTCTTCTCGCCCCCGCCTCTTCTGAAGACCTTGCAAGCCTCCTGAAAGAGGCCGCAGGCAAATCCCGTAAGATCGCTGTTTCGGGCAACAACACCAAACACCTCATGGCCGGTCCCCTCGGCGAACCCGGCCTGTCGCTCTCCACCGCCAATCTTCGCCGCATCCTCGCCTATGAATCCGGCGACCTCACGGTCAGCGTCGAAGCCGGCGCGCCTTGGTCCGACGTCCAGAACCATCTCTCCCGGCACGGTCAAATGATCGCTCTCGATCCGCCTTTCTGGTCCGGGGCCACAGTGGGCGGAGTTGTCGCAAGCAACAGCAACGGCCCTCTTCGCTGCGCCTACGGCACTGCCCGCGACCTGGTCATCGGCATGCAATTCGCCAACCTCGACGGCCAGCTTATCCGCGTCGGCGGCATGGTCGTTAAAAACGTCGCCGGCCTCGACATCGGCAAGCTCCTCATCGGCAGCTTCGGCACCCTCGCCGTCCTTACCTCGGTCAACTTCCGCCTCCACGCGCTTCCCGAACAGACCGAAACCTTCGTGTTCTCGCTCACCGATGCCGAAGCCGCCGTCGCTCGCCGCAACACGCTCCGCCAAAGCACTCTCCGCCCCATCGCCGTCGACATCCTCTCGCCCTCGGCCGCTGTCCGCGTCGGCCTTCGCGGTTTCGTCCTTGCCATCCGCGCCGCCGGCTCCTCGCGCGTCCTTGCCAGGTACGCCCGGGAACTTGCCGGCAGCACGCGTCTCGTTGGCCCCGAGGAATCCGCCCTCTGGGAGCAAATTCGCGAGTTCCCAGCCGCCTTCCTCGAACGTCAACCGAACGGCATCATCCTGCGCATCTCCACTCCCTTAAGCGACCTCCCTGCGCTTCTCACGCAGATTCCCGGAGCCTTCCTATGCCGCGCCTTCTCTGGCGTCACCTACGCCTGCCTGCCGTCTTATGAACGTGTCCCCGCTCTCTGGAACCTCGCCTCCGATCGCGGCTGGCCGCTGGTTCTCGAGTTCGCCCCCGAACCCATTCGCGCCTCCTGCAAGCTCTGGCTCGCTGCCGCCTCAAACAACGGCGAGGCCTTTGCCATGATGAAGAGTGTGAAGCAGATGTTCGATCCCAACTCTCTGCTCAACGGTTCACGCCTGTATGGCCGTCTCTAACCTTGTTGAAATTTCGCCGGACCCTGCAATCTCCTCCGCCGGCCCTGCCCAGTCCGATCTCGACAAATGCGTTCACTGCGGGTTGTGCCTCAACGCCTGCCCCACCTACCGCGAGCTCGGCGTCGAAATGGATTCCCCCCGCGGCCGCATTTACCAGATGAACGCTGTGGCTGCGGGCGCTCCCCTCACGCCCTCCTATATCGAACACCTGGACCTGTGCCTCGCTTGCCGCGCCTGTGAGACTGCTTGCCCCTCCGGTGTACCGTATGGCCGCATGATTGAGGCCGCTCGCGCTCAGATCCGCGCCGCCGCTCCCCCAACAGGTCTCAAATTACGCCTCCAAAACTTCATCTTCCGAAAGCTGCTTCCTTCACGCGCAGCTCTCCAAACTGCCGGCGCCTGCCTCTTCGCCTACCAAGCCACTGGCCTTCAAAAAGCCGTCCGCGCAACCGGCATCCTTAAACTTTTCGGCCGCCTGTCAGAGATCGAAGCACTCTCGCCCGGCGCGGAGATACCCTTCTTTTATCCGAAGGTCGGCCGCACTTTCGAACCCGAAGGACCTCGCCGCCACCGCATCGCCTTTCTCAGCGGCTGCATCGCAAACGTCTCCTTCGCCCGCCTCAACGACGCCACGGTCCGCGTTCTCCAGAAAAACGGCTGCCAGGTGGTCATTCCCGGCGCGCAAAACTGCTGCGGCGCTCTCCACGTCCACTCCGGCCGCGAGTACGAAGCGCAAGCCCTCGCCCGCGCAAACATCGACGCCGTCCTCAACGATCCCGAGCCCTTCGACGTCATCATCACCAACGCCGCCGGATGCGGCTCCACGCTCAAGGAATACGATACGCTGCTTCACGCCGACCCCGCTTATTGCGACCGCGCCATTCAGTTCAAAGCTCTTATGCGCGACGTAACCGAGTTCCTCGCTTCGAATGAACTCAATCGCGATTTCGGCACTATCTCCGAAAGCGTTACCTATCAGGATTCCTGCCATCTCGCCCACGGCCAACGCATCAAGAGCGCTCCACGGCAGCTTTTAAAAGCCATCCCCGGCCTCATCTATCGCGAAATGCAAGGAGCGGACCAGTGCTGCGGCAGCGCCGGCATTTACAACGTCGTGCAAAACGACATGGCCATGCAAATCCTCGAACGCAAAATGGAGTCCGTCAACAACACCAAAGCCACCCTGATCGTCACCGCCAACCCCGGCTGCATGCTCCAACTTGCCGCCGGAGCCCGCCTCCACGGCGAGAACCAGCGAGTCCTCCACGTCGTGCAACTCCTCGACGAAAGTTATCAGGCCTACTCGTCACAGAAAGAATCCGGGTTCCGGGGATAGTTGCGGTGACCTGCCGACGCCGCACTCGGGGCCAGGCGTATTTTGCAGGCTTGATGAGTAACCTTGACATACAATCTGCAGCGCTACTTCAAGCTGCGGCCTTTGCAACCCGCCGAAGGATTCGAAGGACGCCTTGGCCCATTTGTGCCTCGGGTCTGACTTTCGGTTCGATTCCCGCTTTGCAGACCGGAGAGGATCGTGCCGCCAAAACAAAGCGGCTCGCCCTCTGTTGCCTTGAAGCCGTTCTGAGCCCCAACACAACTGATGAATAAGCCAATGGGAATAGCCGGTCCACCGAGCCTGCGGCTCGCGTACGCTGGTATTTTCGATGAGAAACGCCGAAAGACGCCGCATGCTCACCTCGTTGTTATTCGGCGTGACTCTGCTTCAGAGCTGAAATCACCCCGCGACGTGTGGGAACATGCACCCGAGTTCGGCTCATGGATAGGCCGTCCATTTTCCTGATCGCGCATCAGATCCTTCGCGCAACAGTAGCCGCTGGAACTCGTCGCCGGGAGTAACTGATGCAGCGGGTGGGGGGAATGCCTGGGAGACGGCGTAGGCTAATAACGCAACATGGGTCTGGATGGTGGAGGCACGTAGCGGACGGCGTGAACACAGCTCGGATGTTGCATCGATAGGTCTAACCGGCATACTGATTCAGAGAGGGAATCGAGACATGAAACAGGTTAGTTGGCCGTGGGGCGGGGGAGTCTTGGTTACGGCGGGACTGCTCTGCGCGCCGGTGGTGCTGTTTGCACAGCAGAAGGCGATCGGGTTCACAGAAGGCATGCCTTTTAGCGAAGGATATGTGGCGGGAAACACGTTGTACGTGGCTGGGCAGCAGGGGCCGGATGCGCACGGCAAGGTGACGGGGACGGACATCGCTTTGCAGACTACGAATGCGATCGCGGCTGTGAAGAAAGTGGTGACTGAGGCGGGATTCTCCATGAAAGACGTGGTTTCGGTCACGGTGTATGTGACGCGTTTAGGAGATGTGGACGGAATGAACCGCGTGTATATGAAGCTGATGCCGGACCCGAAACCGGCGCGGGCGACGGTGCAGGTTGCGGGATTAATTGGTGGGGCGAAGATCGAGATATCGGCGATTGCGGTGAAGCACTAAGGCTCGGCCGTTGGCGTTTTGACGGGTCTCTGGCGGAGAATGTAAAGCTGCCTGCATTTCATCGAGATATTTGTTACCATCAGGATGTCTTTGACCGCATTCGTATTATCCTCCGCGAGCGCCTTCCGGCCGCTACTTTCGCCTTCCGCAAGATTGGTTCTAGAGCAGTCCGACAAAGATAATTCATTGGAGTAAAGGAACGATAGTGACGAACATATTTGTCGGGAATTTGAGTTATCAAACGACTGAAGACGACCTTCGGTCTGCGTTTGCCGAATACGGAAACGTGGAGCGGGTGAGTGTCGTAACTGACCGGGACACTGGTCAACCACGCGGGTTTGCTTTTGTTGAAATGAGCGACTCGAACGCAGCGCAGACGGCGATTGCGCGGCTGAATGGGGCCGATTTGAACGGCCGCACGCTGAACGTGAATGAAGCGCGTCCGAAGCCGACTGGCGGCGGGGGCGGTGGGTTCAAAGCACGCCGGCCCGGTGGCGGCGGCGGCGGAAATCGCGGTCGCGAATCGCGTTGGTAGTTCAAGCAATCTAACGAACTAGAAGTTAGACAGACGTGAGTAGACGGGCCGACCGGAGTCCGGTGCAGAAAGCCGGGACAGGGCGGCCCATTCCAGCTAGCAAGAAAGGCGCATTTATGCCCGGTCGGGGCCCCCAGACATTTAAGAAACGCCAAAAAGAACAACAACGAAAAGAAAAGCAGCAAGAGAAGATGGCGAAGCGCCTGGAGCGCAAGAATCGGCCAGCTGGATCTGAGAGTGAAGTTGAAGAGGAACCGGAAGAGTTTTTACCGGTGACGCCTGAGGAGTTAGCCCGGGCTATGGGTGAAGATGTTTCATAGCGTCGCTTGCAGTTGAGCAAAGAGCTGGATGATTTCTGGTTACCGGAATATAATATCGGATTTCTTATAAAAGCACCTGGCTTGAAACCATCGTCCATCTTGCCAGCAGTTTACACCTACACTATCAAGGTTAGTTTTAGGTGTTAGGCAAGAGTTGCCGAATTGAATACTAAGTCTGGCGCGATTCGAACAGCAAATCTTATAGTGGAGGCAATCTGATGGAGCCTCACTACATCCGTGCTGCTGTAGACAGTACCTGATGAAGGCGCTTCGCAACGACGCGATCTTCGCCGGGCTCAAGCATCCAAACACCTACAACAATCGTGTTCTCATCCGACACGAGGCCAGCAGAGCCTTCAGGGCGGCCGGTCGATGGATTGAGTTCAATGCTCGGCTTGCCTTCGCGGAGTTGTTTCGCAACTTCGATGGGCGCGATCTTCACGCGGGATTGATCGTAGCGCAGCAGCAGATGAGGCACATGATTGGCGACTTCGGGAACAACGATTTGCGACTGCATCGTGGGGATGCCGGCCAGTGCGGTGCGGATAAGTTCGGCACGGGTCCGCAATTCAGCCTGCATGCCTTCGTCAGTTTGCGAGAGCAGCCAATCGACAGCCGCGACCATGCCGACAATTTGCTCCTTGGCAACCTTCATGCCTCGGCCGACGCCTTCATCGAAGGGATTGTTGGTGAGAGCGGCGGCGGCAATCAAATCTCTCCGACCCAGCAATAGACCGGCATTTTGAGGGCCTCGAATTCCTTTGCCACCGGAAAAGGTGACGAGATCGAAACCCATTTGCGTGTAATTCCAAAGATTTGAGATGGGGGGAACGTCAGCGGCGGCGTCGTTGAAGGTGGGGACGCTGTGCTGGCGGGCGACACGGACCCAATCTTCGCGGCTAATACGGCCACCGACGGCAGCGTTGAAGAAATGGGCGAAAGCGCTGCGGCCGGTGAAGGCTTTGGAGTAGTCGTCGAGCGACTCGACTTCGACAAACTTCGCGCCGCAGTTTTCGATGGCGTGATCGTAGGATTAGCGGTGGGCTTTCTGGATGAGCACTTCGTTTCTTTTGAGCGAAGGGACTTGGACCGGGATGGCCTCACGGGGGGCATCGTTCATGACTTGCAGGCAGGCGGCAGAGCCGAGAGTGAGAGCGGAGGATGCGCCAGCGGAGACGAGCGCGGCTTCGCAATGAAGGCGGGAGGCGAGGTATTCACCGGATTTCGCTTGCAGGTCGAGAAGGCGGACGGGGTGCTTGGCGGCGAGTGCGACGGCGGACTGGACGGGAGGGGGCATGATGGCGGCCGTGAGGGCGGTGTAGGTGCCAGCGGCGTTGATGATTTTCTTGACGCCGAGTCTTTCGTAGTAGTCGACGGGCTCGAGGAGCGCATGTTGACTGGCGTTGCCAGTGGATGCCTTGAGGGCTACAACAGAGAGAAGGCCTGCACTGCGATTGAGGAGATTGCGTCGGGTGGGGCGAGAGGGCATGGTGGATTTATTTTAGGATGGCGGGGTTGTGCTGGCGTTTTCTTTGTTGTATAAAGTAGTCTATGAAAAACACAGACCGTGCCTTCGCCAGCCTGGAACTGCTGCTGATCTTCCCGGCCGCCCTTTTTATGACTTCGCTTTTCACGCGCAGTATACAGCCGTTGCAATATGAGCCGGCGCATAGCGCTCAACAAATCGTGAACTGGTACGCGGCGCGGCCGCATGTTGGGCTTTGGGTTTTCCTGATGGGCTTGCCGATGCTGGTGCTGGTGACGGGCGCCACGGCGCTCTGGCGTCGATGGAGCAGGGAGAGTGAATTGCGACAGGCGGCGCGGGAGACAGCCGGCGTATTACGGCGGTATATGGCGACAGTGGTTGTGGCAGGAGCAACGCTGGGCGCGGCCGGGATCTTGGGGATCGTGGCGTTGCATGTGTTGGCGGATTGACTTTCATCAGCGGCTGCACGGAGACGAAGAAGATTGCTATTCAGCCGCGAGGATAGCAAGGATTTCCAGGCGGCTGATGGGGGCGGTTGCAGACCAGATGCTGAGGGCGGCGACTGAGCAGACCAGCAACGTTGTCAGGGCGAGACTCAAGATATCGGCGGATGGTGAGCCGGTGACCAGGTGTGCTAAAAGGCGACCGGTGAAAACGGAGACGAAGAGCCCGGCGGCGATGCCTAGCGATACGACAAGTAGTTCTTGTGAGAGCAGTCGGGCGCGAAGTCGAGAGGCCGGAGCGCCGAGGGCCAGACGAATGCCCATTTCGCGGGTTCTCCGGGCGACTGCGTAGGAGACCACTCCAAAGATCCCGATGACGGCTAAAAGCAGGGCGGCTGCTCCGAAGAACAGGAGAGTTGTGCGGTAGAAATTGGGACGGGAGAGCGCCTCGTCCATGCGAGTCTGCATCGTTTTAACTCCAAATACCGGGACGGTGGGATCGACAGACTGAATGGCGTCGCGAACCATAGCGAGCGAATCTTTCCCAGAGCCACGCACGTGCACGACGAACGTCGAATACATACTGCCGGGCGAATGGGCCGGGATGAATAACTGCATCGAGTTGGCATCAGGCGACATGTAATCCATGTTCTTGACGACTCCTACGATGCGCCAGGGTGGTTCGCCACCGATAGCTACTCGATGACCGATGGCGTTTTGCGGGCGGCCGAACTGGGAGGCGAATGTTTGGTTGACAACGGCGATCCGGGCGTCGGCATGAACTTCAGCATCGGAGAACTCGCGCCCATAGATTAGGCGCGCGCTCATGGTTTGAAAATAGCGGCCCAGGACAGGCACGATCATGGAGGCGTGTTGTGCGAGCGCGGTCCCATCGAGGGTCATGCGGCCACCCAGGAAGCCCGGAGAATTGAGGGGGAGAAACTCAGTGGCACTGGCGCTTTGAACGCCCGGGAGCCGGCGTAAACGGGCGAGCACCTGCTCAAAATAAGCGAGGGAACGACCATCAGCTTGATGGGCGGTGCCTTCGATCGAGACGCCCGCTGTGACGAGCCCCCGAAGGCCGAACCCGCGATCCGTTTGCATCAGATGGACGAAAGCGCGGCCGACGGATAAGGAAGCGGCCAAAAGAACGACCGTGAGCGTGATTTGCGCTGCGACAAGAAGTTCTCGAACGAGGCGTGATTGACGTTTGCCGGTCGAGCCGCGATTGCTGAACCTGTGGATGTGTCCGGCGTTCCAGGCAGGTAACAGCCCGAAGAGCAAGCTGCTCAGGATAGCGACTCCGAAGTTGAAAGCGAGTACGCGCCCATCAAGTATGGAATAGGCTTGCGCGGAGAGCGGAGGTGGTTCGAACTTCGAGGCGAGGGAAGCGGTCCAGAAAGCAACGGCGAACCCGAGGAGCGCGGCCACTGAGGCAAGGAGCAGAGACTCAGTGAAAAGCTGCCGAGCGAGCCGCGCCCGGCTGGCTCCCATTGCGGAACGAATCGAAAATTCAGGGAGACGGTCCGTGGTGCGCGCCAACAGAAGATTTGCAACATGGATGCAGGCAAGAAGTAAGATCAGCGCGACGGCCATCATCAACAACAAGGACGCCGTTTTTGCCGGACCAGCGAGTTGGTCGCGAGCAGACCGGATGGTGTCCGGATCGTTCGCATTTGGTTCGTAGGGTTTGGGCGCCAGATGCCGCACATCTGCGGCGAAGGCAGCGCGGGCCTGCGCCCAATTTACATCGGGTTTGAGCCGCGCGATCACTTCCCAGCCGTTGTTGCCTGAGCGGAACTCTCCGGGCTGCCAGAGTTGCGCGCGATCGGGGTAGTCGAATCCGGGGGGCATCACGCCGATCACCGTGAGAGGGGCTCCGTCCACACGAACGCGAGAGCCAATAACCTGTGGATTACCTGCGAAGAGCTGCTGCCAAACTCCGTAGCCGAGGATGACAGTCGCAGTGTTTCCACTCTCGACGCTGAACTGCCGGCCCAGCGCAGGCAGTGTACCCAGGACTGAAAAGAAGTTGCCAGAGACAAGCGTGAGGCGGGCTCTCCAGGCGCGGCCCTGGCTACCGAGATTGACGTCTTTCGGCTCGAATAAGGCGGCATCGCTGAGGTAAGTGCTCTCATGCCGCCATGCGTCGAACTGGCCGGCGCTATCGTGCGGGACCAGGTAGGTATGAATGGCTGCCAACCGGCTCGGATTTCGGAACGGAAGCGAACTCAGGACAAGCGCGTTGACCACGCTGAAGATGCCGGTACTGGCTCCAATCCCGATCGCAAGCGCGACTATGGCGATTGCTGTTTGGGCGGGTTGCCTGGCCCAGAGGCGAAGGGCGTGCTTTGAGTTCTGGGCTATTTCATGAATCATTCAGAGTTTCCCGCCGTCAGCACAGAATACTACATACTGTCGATGAATCGCTTGCCGTGGGTTCTCAGTTCCTGCGAACGGGACAGAATCAAGATATGTCTTTCGGCGACGGGAGTTCCGCATTACAGAAGCTGGCCATGCCGCATATGGAAGGCGAGGGTGAAATCGAGGGACTGCGCTTCTGGAACGGAGATCCGGCGGTGCGGCTTCTGAAGGCGCACGATGAGCTTGGCGCTATGCTACTTGAGCGCTGCGAGCCAGGGACGATGCTGCTCGGGTTGGCCCGGAACAGAATCTCACCCAGAAGAAGTTATAGGACTCCATGAATCCAAGTGGGCGCTGGCTTTTTTACCGCCTCCCCAAAACAATATTCCGAACCGGCTTCGGATGCATACTTTGCCCGGTTCCAATGTGAGCGATGTCGCCGCTTCCATTTACGCCTCCAGTGCCGCTCTTTTATTTGGGGGCCGCGTACAAGGAGAAGGTCTCCATCGGGAGAATTTCTTTCCATTGGGAGACAAGCAGCTTGTAGGCTTCGCCCGCGGGCCGAATCTTTCGGTCGAGATCGTAAAGGCCGAGCGGATTGACATGCCCGTTGTTCTCGCGCATCTGGGTGTCCCAATCTACCTGATCAGTGAGGCTGTACCAGGTGAAGCCAAGGACGGGAACGCCGTCGTCTCTCAGCCGCTTCATACAGCACCACTCTTTCCAAAGCCAGGAAGAGGCACGCTCCGGCTCGGCAAGATTAGTCTCGGTGTGCATGGCGGGCATGCCGTAGCGGTCGAAGTGTTGCTTTGTGATGACGTAGTAGCCAAAGATTTCGCCTGACGAAGAGATTGGCTCGTCGCCCGGCGGCGTGCTGTGCTCGTTCGGGAAGTAATAGTCCGTTCCCATGATGCAATGCGGGCGCACAGCTTGACCATGCTCGAGAAACCAGTGATACTCTTCGCGCGGCATGCCGTTGTCCAGCAGGTACTCATAAATTGTGGAGTGCACCGGTTGGCCGTAACACAGATCGAAGGACAAGAAGCGAAGCTCGTTGTGGAAACCGGCGCGCCCCTCCGCCTTCGGTTCGGTGGGATGAAAGAAAGTGGCGGTCTCGCTTTGGATGAATAAAGCGTCGGGGCGCACTTTGAGAATTGCTTGTTCGGCGAGTATCACGGCGCTGCACATATTCCGAATCGCTGTGACGAAGGCGCGGTCGGACTTCATGCGCTCGTTCCACCAGCCGAGCTGGGCCGAGAAGTTGGCGCAAACGAAGACTTCGTTGACGGGAGTATAGAACCTGACCCAGGGAAAGCGTTTGGCAAAGGCGCCCGCGTACTCGGCGAACAACTCCGGCCATTCCGCGTTTTGGAAATCGCCGATCCAGTCCGGCACGCCGAAGTGGCAGAGGTCAGTGATAGGCGCGATGTTCAGCCGCTTTAATTCGGCGAAGGTTTCGTCTGTGAAGTCCCAGTCATATTTGCCTGGACCCTGATGCGTTCGATAGTATTGAGGGCCATAGCGCAGAAAGTCGAGACCGAGACCCTTCACGAGGGAGAAATCTTGTCTCCAATTTTCGTAGAAGCGGCATTTCTCCAGCTCGTCGACCCTCTCCGGCTTGCCGTCTTTTCCGGTGACGATCGGGTAGCTATTTTCTATGCCGGTTGCAAACATGAACCGGTTCGCCCCAGGCACTTGCGTGGGCATTTGATCTTCAGTGATATTCATTGAGGGGGATCAGGCGAGCAGATTGCCTTCGGAGTTAAAAGGAAGGGGCGCGGGGTCACTTAGGATTTCAAGTTTCGGGTTCAGCTTGGTCTCCGATGCTAAACCTTCCGAAACCCAGAACTCATCGAGCATCGCTGTGTTTTTGATTCGGCAAAGTCGGGGCTTGGGTCCAGCGAGCGCTGAATAGAGGGCAACTTCGATGGCCTCGCGATCTGAGGCAAGGGCTAGGGGCAGAGGTCCCTCGCGAGTATTTCCCCCGGGCTCCTGCGCGGTCAACAGATTCATGTAAGTGACGTGAGGATCGTACGACTCAGTGAAGCGCCTGGTGGTGAAATCGGCCATGCCAATGCCGAGTCCATTGCCGAGCGAAGGCTTGGTGAGCGATAGAGCCACGATGCGCTTGAAATTTGGGACGTGCGGCGCATCGGAATTCCGCCATTTGCCGATGATGTTTGGATCCATACCTCCGCCTGAAATCGTTTTGCCGATCTCATCCACAATAAGCACGTCCAGTTCGTGAAAGGGAACCGTGGCTAAGAGTGTTTTCGCAAGGCCCAGCAAGCGCAGATCGGATTCAAGGAATGCGCCGTAATCGGGGGGAACAACCTCAATGACAGCCGGTTGACGAAAGGCATTTTCCACGACGGCCACGCCGAACAGGATTTTTGAATGGGCCATTTGTAAACGCGCCACGGCGGGGATTGACTCCCACAATCCATGGCTATGTGCCTGCTGCGCGCCTTGCTGTTTCCCTATTCCAATCGCGCACATCTTGAGGAGACCGGAAGCGAGCGGACCGGTGGACTCGGGGTGAGTCTTGGTGCGGCCCAGGACAATGATGCCGTCGGCTTCGTGAGCGATTTTGTCCACGTGAGCCACGGCGCCGCTATCAGCTGTTCCTGCGGAAACAGTTTCCATGGTGGCGCGAACCGGCGCCCCGACACTTGCTTCCGTGATTCCAAGTAGGCGCAAAATTTCGGTTTGCCCTTCGGCCGTCGCGCCGCCATGACTGCCCATCGCAGGAAAGACGAAAGGCTTTCCTCCCGCGCTATTGATGGCGTCTACGATGCCGGATAAAAGGTCGACGAAACCACCGATTCCGCGACTACCCGCGGTGATTCCGATGCGGGCGCCGGGTTTGATTTTCTCAGCCAGGCCGGCCGCGAGAAGTTTTTGACAAACTTGCCGGCGAACATCAGAGACGCTATAGGGAGAAAGAAATTGTCTGACGCGTAGGAATTGAGGAAGGGAACACTGAGGGAGGGAAGCAGTAGTCGCCATGGCTGCACTTTCAGAAGGGAGAAGCCGCGCGCCGCGCGCCGCCTCTCCAAGGAGGAATTGATTCTAGGTGCGGATTAATCGTTTTAGCGGTGAGACACCGTAAATACCGGTAAGTATGGCGTCGGTAGCTACAGCGGTCAAGACACCTTTCCATTTATAAGCGAGCGGGGCGAAAATTGCTGCAGCTGCAGCGGCCGAACCGATTGCAAACCGTATCTTAGTTTCCACGTCACCCATTTCACGCTTTTCTACTGATTGAGCTAAATCCATTGTTTGTCCTTATGTGAGATTGGCCGGCTCTCTTATTTCCTGCATACGGCAGGCAGCTACCCTGAACCGGTCTCGTCTTGGAGACGCTGTTAAGCCCGACTAATTTCGTATCAATATACTGGCAGTTGTTACTAAGCGAATAGCATGCAATAGGATGCTGCCAGGGAAAACGAGTCCTGACAGACTTGCGCTGCTTTAAAATGCGGAATATCGCAGTCTATCTCTCATGGCAAACACCCGTGTTCCTCGCAAGGAGGACTCCACCCTCAAGAATGCCGTATTCGTACTATTAATTGTTTTTGGAAACACAATAGGTAACTCGCTGCTTGCGTGGGGCATGAATCATATGCCGGCGCTTCTGGCGATTCCCTTTCACACCTATCTGCGAAGCGCTTTCACCAGCGGCCCGTTGCTAGGCGGGACGTTTCTTGTAACTGTCTCCATGGTTGCGCAGCTGTATATGTACACGTGGGCAGACCTGAGTTATGTGTTGCCTGTAACCGCAAGCGGCTATCTTGTGACGGCTATCCTTAGCAAGTTCTTCTTGCAGGAACAGGTGTCGGTCTACCGTTGGGCGGGCGTGGCACTGATATCGCTGGGAGTTTTATTCGTAGCGCCCACGCCCAGCGATACGAAACATTTGGAAAGCGTGCCTCAATGAAGTGGCTGTGGGTAGCGGTCGTGGTTTTGGCCGGCACGTATGGCGATGTGCTGAGCGCGAAGGGTATGTCTGAGCGGGGCGAGATTCACGATTTTCACCCCAGCGCGACGGCGCGAGTAATGCGTTACATCGTGACGAACCGGGAAGTGCTGACCGGAATCGTGACGAATGCCATCTCCTTCGTGGGATTTCTGGCCTTGCTGTCGGTCGCGCCGTTGAGTTTTGCTGCTCCGGCAACGGCCGTTAGCTACATATTGAAGACCCTGCTGGCGCACTTCTATCTGCACGAAACTGTCAATCGAAGCCGTTGGATTGGAGTAGCGCTAGTGGCAGGCGGTGTTGTTCTTATCTCGTTCTGATCATTGCGGGCCACCACCACCAGGGCCACTACGTAGCCCTACGAGCACCAACCCAGCCACTACCAGACAGGTGGCTGCGACTTTGATGATCAAAGTGCGGCCCCGGAAGTCTTCTTTGAACCAGGAGGGCTTAAACTTGGTGATCAGGTAAGCGCCGAGGAAGATCGTGACATAGCGAACGCCGGAGATTGCCTGCACAAGCGAAGGATTGGCGCGGCTGACAGCGAAGACGACTAGAAAGGATCCAACTCCAGCCAGGAAGCGGTTGAACATGTACCAGAATTTGCTGCTGGGCTCTGCCCCTTTCGAACTCTGGAAAATCTGCTTTCGCCAGGAGGGGGGCACCAGAAGCGCAAGCGATCCGGCGAAAGTTCCAAGGGTAAAGAACACGTACGCACTGACGAAGTTGACGTGATTAAAGGCGACTTTTTGCAGAACGTTCATTAGGCCGAAGCCGACAGCAGCCAGAAGGATCTTCGGGAGCATCTGCTTAAGCGGAGTTTTCTGGGCGAAGAACATGAGGAAGCCCCCGGCGGTGAGGAGAAGAAAGCCGGGCAACTCGCCACCGACCGCGTTCCCGAGCAAGAGCCAGGCGAAAAGAGCGGTGGCGACCGGGGCGAAACCACCCATGGCTGCCAATTGGTCAGACGCTTCGCCCGATTTGAGGGCAGAGTAATAGAAATAGGAAGCGATCAGGTCGAGCAGCCCCGCCGCAAAGGCGATGCCTGCGATTTTAAGCGGCGGCATCTTGAACCCGAAACCGATCAGCACCAGTCCGAAAACGCTGATCGCTCCCAGCCAAAATACGTAAGAGAGAAGGTTCTGGGTTTCGCGCCGCTTTAGCAGCACCTTATCCCAGATCAACGAGATGCCAATTAATCCGTGAGCGGTTATCGCGAGGAAAACGCCGTCGAGGGCAATGCTTTTGAGAGCGTTCATGCCGCTCGTTAGCGCTTACGGGAGAGAAGAATGAGGAATGTACCTGCCGTGAGTGCTCCAGCGACAAGGAGCCAGGGGCTTTTCAACACTTGAGAGCCGATGTCGCTGGCATGCTCGGCGCGCTGCGATAGCTGGGTGAGGTTTTCGGTTATCTGTTTGCCGGCCTCGACCAGCTGTTTACTGGCGGCGGTGAGATCGCGGATGTTGTCGACCGCAGAGCGGTCCTGACTGCTAGAACTGCTCTGAGGGGAAGAATCGGAACGGTTTGATTCGTCTGGCATAGAGATGAGACGTGAGTTCGCGCCAAATGAAACCTAGAAAACTCAGCATTTTGACTGCGACTGCCTGAATGCCTGTTAGGCCAGTTGGTGAAGCCGTAGCGACCCGACAACGTTAGCGCGTGGCTATGCGGATACGGGTGCGTTGCAGATTGCGACGGAGAAGCCGGTCTCAGAGCCGGTGCAATGGATTGGCCCACACGTTTTCCACCTTCACCGGTGCAGCTGCACATACCCGCGCGAGAGGCTCTTGACTGGATAACGTCCGGCTTAATCGTTGTTCTTTCTTTCTTGATCTCGACTGCGTGGAGTGTGCTTGATGAACGGCGTTTGGAGTGCCGATTGCAGGTATGTGGCTGCGCCGTCTTTTCGTCTTTCGCTAGTGTTTCTGATGCTCCGGTACGGTCTGTTCAAATTGTTTCCGCTACAGATGAGCCCGCCCTCGCTTGGGGTGTTGAATGAGCCTCTTGGGAAGAGCTCACCGATGACACTGCTCTGGACGTTTGATCGGGCTGCACCGGGGTTTACGAAATGCTGTGCGGAGCGATCGAGATTGCGTCTGCTCTACTGCTATTTCTTCGAGGCACGACACTTTTAGGCGCGTTGCTAAACGCGTTCGTCATGACAACGTGCTGATATTTAACTTGTTTTTCGATGTTCCCGTTAAGCTCGGTGCGGTGATTATTCTGCTGGTGACCTTAGTCATAATCGCACCGCATTTGCGCTCGCTCTTCGACTACTTCTGGCTGCATAGACTATCAATGGCGTCAAGCAGGTGGGCGCCGCCGGCCAAAATCCCCGCCTTGCGCATAATGACTCGCATCATCGAGTTCGGGTTTCTCGGCTTGACTCTCCTTTTCTTCGTTCCACCCACGCATAGGGCGGCGGCCGAGGAAGCTGCTAGTTTACGGCATCTTTCTCCTTTGACAGGAGAGTGGCACGTCGACTCCGCAGTTTCGAGGCTGGACAATCGTGAGGTAAACATGCCTGTGCTGACGGCCGAGGGCATACCGATGATCGCGCTATATGCGGAGCCAGACGGCCGGCCGATGGCGCGCTCCAGGGATGGCCACTCTGGCGCACCCAGCGGATGTAAACAGGCAGAAACATACTTTCACATTGAGTTCCGGCTATTCGAGGGCACACGGTTCAAACTGCATATCAGCTGAGGCAACTTCACTCAGAGCATTTAGTTTTGACCCCGACGGGAAGCGGTGCGAACAGGAAGGGCACGCTGTCGCTTGAGCGCATACCCCTTCCTGCAAGTTATCCATTGCTGGAGAGGCGTTTTCATTGGGTCAATGAGTGGGCTACGGAGAGGTAAGCGACGGCAAATCCGAGTTTTAAGTCACCTGTTGTATCTTGAGGCGAGAAAACCAGTGGCTGCAGCGAGGTTGCAAGATCGGCAAGCAGAGGCCTTTTTGGATGTAGGGAGATAGCAGAGCAGCCTTCCATCGGGACTCGCGACGGCGAGGCGGAAGCGGGTCAATTAACCGGAAAAAACTGTGTGCCGTACAAAGTGATACCCGGCCTTACTAGGTTCGAGCCTTGCCTAGCAGCGTAAGTGCCTTGTATCCATCATGGTAGGGCGTTATTAACTCCACCTACTATATTATTGGTAAAATCTGCGGGCAAGTCATTGACACTACGACTTTGGCAGATACAATAGCATTCAGTCGTAAGTACGACCCAGGAGAATATAAATGAGAGTTGGTAACTTAGTAGCCCTATTATGCAGCTTAGTGTCGTGCGGATTTTTGACAGCCGGCAGCATAACATTTTATGTTCCCGCAACCTCTAACCCGTTCTTGGCAGGAATGCCAGATGGATCGGCTTGCTGCAGCGGGGACAGCGCCCCAGCGGAGTCTCCCGTTCTTGTATCCGGCCTCAGTCTCCAAGCAGGCACCAAGCTGACATTTACAGATGTTACCGGAAGTATGGGCAACCAAGGTCCATCTGATAGTACGCCTGACGGTCTTGGTTTTTATCAAAGCGGACCTACAAATGGTATTGGGGGCTATGTCGCTCCGATTGATGCACTCGCTGGTGTATTTCTGGGCAACAGTCTTCCAACTTCGACTCCAGCTCCTGCGGCCCTTGATTACAGCACCCTGGGAACAACATTCTCCTCCTTCTCTCCTCAACTTAAACAAGTCTTCTTTATCGGTGATGGCCTAACTGGAAAGGGCACAGGGTCGATCCAGACATTCGTAGTACCCATTGGCGCGACACGGTTCTTTCTGGGCGATGTCGATGGCTTCGGCTGGTATAACAATGGCGGTGCGGTAAGTGGATCTGTTAGTGCCGGGCCAGTCCCGGAGCCATCCAGTGCAGCTTTGCTGATCGGCGCTTTCTGCCTGCTTGGCTGGATGATTTGGCGGAAGCCTTCACCTCAATCCTAAAAGAGGCATTGGTTCTCGTTTGAGATCAGTTCTCGCTTCCGGCAATCTATCCGATTGCTCGGGAACGGTTTCGCTCGGCTCAACTGAGTGGGCCTTAGAGCAATAACCGACGGCAATTGCCGTTTACTCGACCGGTTTGTACCGGGTGGCGAGAAAGCCGGTGGCGGCGGTGAGGTCTAGATCGGCAAGCAGCAGGCCTTCCTTGCCGTAGGGCTGATAGCAGAGCAGCGAGCCGTCGGGCCTCACGACTGCAGACGTGGTCGGTGAGCCAGGGCCGGCGCAGTTCACGGAGGCGAAATAGCAGGTGTTTTCCGCGGCACGGCAGAGAGCGGCCTTTTCGTGGAAGGAATTGACTGGATCGGCGAAGGTGGAAGGGACGTGCGCACCGGGTTCGGCTTCACCGAAATGCGGGTGGAAGACGATTTGCGCGCCGTGTTGCACGGGCCAGCGGACGGTTTCGGGGTAGCGCCAGCCTTCGTGACAGATGCAGATGCCGAAGGTAAGAGGGCCGATCTGAAAGATGCGGCGGCCTACGCCGGGCGAGTAGACTTCTTCTTCGGAAGGGTCGAGTTGCACTTTATCCTGGAAGCCGGCGAAGGTCCCATCCGGGTTAATGACGAGCGCGGTGAGCAGTAAGGCATCGTTGACGAAGCGTTCGGTACCGAGAACGACAGCAATTTCTGCTTCGGCGGCAGCGAATGCTATGCCGGACCAGGCGTGCTCGAGAAACGCTGGATCGGGAGGCGCAACGCGATGGCTCAGCAGCCGGTATCCGGGGACAAAACACTCCGGGAAACAGAGGATGCGGGCATTTTCGCGGGAGGCTTGTGCGATAGCTTGCGCGGCTAAGGCGACCGAGTCTGCCGGGCTTGCCGGGAAACGCAGGTTGGCGAGCGCGATGCGGAACATTCCTCATTTTGCCAGGAGCGTTGGATGAGGGCGCCCGGCTTGCGGGCGGGGTTCAGAAAAAACTTAGCGACAAAAGGGAGACTCGGTGGACTGTGTTTCAGAAGCATAGCCCGGTCCTTTGAAGTGGTAGGCGGGCGGCAGGAAGGGCATTCGTGGAAGAATCGACGCAGCAGGTTAGCGGGATACAGCGAGCGGCGGCGCTGCTGGTGACCCTGGGACCACAGGAAAGCGCAGTGATTTTAAAGCACATGCCCGCAGAGGAGGCAAATCTGCTGGCGCGGGCTGTGGTGAAGATGGACCGGGTGCCGTCCGAACTGGCACAGACTGCGCTGGAGGAGTTTAATAAATGCTGCACGTCCCAGCAACTTTTTCTAACGGGCGGCATGGAATATGCCGAAAAGATGTTGGAGGAGGCATACGGGCCGTCGGTCGCGCAGGGATTGCTGGACCGGCTGGTGAAATCATTCGGCAAGGATGGATTCAATTTTGAGAGCGTGCGGAAGGCGGACCCGCAACAGCTGGCAAAGCTTATTCAAGACGAGCATCCGCAGACGATTGCGTTAATCCTTTCGCACTTCGATCCGGGCCAAGCGGCGACTTTGCTAGCTTCGCTGCCGGCCGAGACGCGCATCGATGTGGCGCTGCGTATTGCGGAGCTGGACCAGATATCGCCTGAGATCGTGCGGAATATTGCGGTGGTGATCGACAGCAAGCTGCGGAATCTGGGCGAATTGAGCCGGGAGGCGTGCGGTGGGGTTCGAGCGGCGGCAAATATTTTCAACCGGCTCGATCCGAATACGTGTGTGCAGCTGATGGACGCGATCGAGCTGGATAGGCCGCCGTTGTTTGAGAATATCCGGCGATTTATGTTCGTGTTCCGGGATCTGGAAAAGCTGGAATCGACGGCGCTGGTAGCGATAATGGCGCGGGCGGATCGCAGTAAATTGATCGTGGCACTAAAAGGTGCCAACGAGTCGCTGCGGCAGAAGTTCCTGGCAACCCAATCGCAACGCGGAGCCGCGATGTTTGCAGAGGAAATTGCGTCGCTCGGACCTGTGAAACTGCGCGATGTGGATGCGGCGCAACAGGAGATTATCACGCTTGCCCGGGACCTGGAAAAGGAAGGCACGATTACGTTGAAAGGCTCTTCGGATGAACAGTACGTCTATTGAGACGGCCGACGCGGGAGGCAGTCTTGCGATCGAGAGTTACCGGCCGTTGTACGACATCGAGTTGGCAATTGAGGCAGAACTGGACCGCCGCACGGTCAGCGTACGCGAGCTTCTGCGGATGGAAGAGGGAAGCCTGTTGACGCTTTCAAGGCCGGCGGGAGAGAACATCGACGTGTATGCAGGTGGCGTGCTTCTCGGGAGCGCCGAGATTCTGGCGACGGAAGAGCGATTGGCCGTAAGAATCGCGGACTTACGCGATCAGTCTAACGTGACCCAGGGATAGGAAGCCTGATCGAATGGCGGCAGCAGATACTTCGGTAGAGCAGTTCTTCGAGCAGTGGGCGGCGGATTTGGGCCGGGCCCTCGAGATGGATACCGGAAAGGCGCCGAAGGTGAGCATGACGGCGGCCGATGCCCCGCCGAACGATCAATTGCTCTGGTGGCTACAGACATTTACAAGCGACGGAACTGAGTTTCGCTTTTGGACTGGAACGCCGGAATCGGCCTGGGGAGTTCTTGGCGAAGCGTTCGGCGAAGGCGACGGGGACGCCTGCCGGTCCCTTTACCTGCAGGCGCTCAATCAGGCAGGATTGCAGACGGCTCAGGCAGCCGGCGGGGAGGGCGAGGTCACTTGCGCGGGAGGACAGGAAAGCGGTTATCCCGATGGACACCAGCTGAGATGGATGAAGGTGGCGTTCGAGCTTGGGAGAGCGGAGCCGCTGCAGATCCATGCGGTGGTCGAACAGGCGGGTTTGCTAGGAGCAGTTCAACCGAATGGCGAAGACGGTGACCTGGCGAGTTCTCCAATGCTCGAAAGGCTGAGAGAGGTGGAACTGCCGATTTCGATAGAGGTAGGGAGCGCTCAGTTGACAATGCGAGAGGCATTGGGGATGACAGCCGGGACAGTCGTCTGCCTGAATAGGGAAATCGGGGAGACCGTGGCGCTACTTGTTCACGACACGGTGGTGGCCACGGGTGAAATCGTCGAGGTGAAAGGCAATTATGGGCTGCGTATTCGGGAGATTGTCAGCAGATTCGATCGCCTGAGATTGTGCCCGGATTAGAGGAGGCGATTGGATGCCAATGGGTTTTGATAGCCAAGCGGAGGCAATGGGAGAGGTAGATGCTTTTGACCTGAAAAAGCTGGATAAGATCCCGAAGTCTCAGCTGCAATCGCTGAACCTAATTCATGAAAATTTCGCGCGAAGCGTGGCTTCGAGCCTCTCGGCCTATTTACGTTCGTACGTCATGCTGAGTCTGGTCAGCCTGGAACAAATATCCTATGGCGATTTCCTAGAAGGCCTGACGTCTCCGGCATGCCTGGCCTACATCAGTCTGCAGCCGTACGACGGCACGGCGATCATGGACATCAACACGAGTCTGGTCTTCCGGTTCATTGAGATTTTACTCGGAAGCCGGGAGTCATCCTCCTCTTTTACGCAGCGGAAGATGACGGACATAGAGAAGCGGCTGATGCAAACGCTTCTGCCGGTGTTCCTGCGCGACTTGCATGAGTCCTGGAAGAGTGTGGCCAACATTGACTTCGCTGTGCAATCTCTGGCAAGCGAGCCGCAGCTACTGCATGTTCTGGCTCCGGCGGAAGCAATGATCGTGATCGCGATGGAAATCCGGCTCGGCTCCCTCTCGGGGTTGATGAACTTGGCAGTGCCGTCGATTTTCATCAAGCGTTTGCGCAATAGCTTCGAGCAATTGCAGCGAATTCGCAAGACGAAAACGACGGATCAGGATCAGCGGCACGTGGCGAAGCTGCTGGGCGACGCCAAGGTCAAGCTGGATGTACGGATTCCGGGCGGCACAGTTTCGGGAAGAACGCTCTTCGACTTAAAGCAGGACGACGTGTTGATCCTGGATAAGCCGATCGACACGGAGTTGAATGGCTTACTGAACGGCAAGGAGCGATGGGGCGGGCAGATCCTGGAGAAGGACGGGAAACTGGCGTTTGAGGTTGGCCGGCGCACCAACGGCTTGCAGCCGGAGTAGAAAAGGTGCCGCTAACTCACTGGGCAGCTGAAAAGAGCGGTGCACAAGATCACGGTTACTAAGAAGGCGAGGGCGCACCAGAGCATCCGCGTAGCGCAGTGAGACAGAGCTCGCGATGGATGCCGAGGTACGAGTAGAGTGGAGGCGGAGGGCATTGGGTGTCGCCACGAGAGTAGTGCTGCGCGACCGGACATTGTGCGAGGAACTTTTGGTTCGCGAAGTTTAAGGATTTTCTGAGGCGAAACCGCCACCGAAGACTCTACTGCGGGAGACGGGTAGTGCCGATGTACTTTTCGGAGAAGAACATTGGCAAACTCGGCGACCGTTCAACCGATCATCATCATCAAGAAAAAGAAGGGCGGCCATGGCGGACATCATGGCGGGGCCTGGAAGGTAGCCTATGCGGACTTCGTGACTGCGATGATGGCGCTGTTTATGGTTATGTGGCTGATGGCTAGCAGCGAGCAGGTCAAGAAATCGATTGCTGCTTACTTTCTGGATCCGTCCGGCCAAAAAAAGGAAGTTGGAAGCGGCGGCGCGAACGGTTCGGGAAAATCCATTTACCTTTCCATCGATGACATGAAGGATCTGAAGCAGAAGCTCCAGCAAGCGCTTCGATCACTGCCTGCGATTGAAAAGTTGAAGGATCAGATTACGATGACGATCACCGGCGAAGGGCTACGGGTGGAACTGGTCGAGAATGCGAAGGGCGTATTCTTCGGAACCGGCAATGCGCAGCCGACCGAGGTAGGGATGGAGGCAATTTCGCTACTGGCGGCAGAGCTGGGCAAGCTGCCGAATTCGATTGTGCTCGAGGGTCACACAGACGCCGCGACCTATGGCGATTCGAAGACGTATACGAATTGGGAGTTGTCGGCTGATCGGGCGAATGAGGCGCGACGGATTATGCAGGCGCATGGCGTGCGGGCAAACCAGATCAAGCAGATCCGGGGCTATGGCGACCAGAGTCTACGAAACCCTAAGAATCCGATGGATGCGGCGAACCGTAGAATTTCGGTGATCGTGTTGTACGGCGAGGCGTCGGATGCGGCTCAGATCGTGAAACTAGCCGATGGAAAAGGCGGCGAGGGTAAAGAGGGCGGGAAGAAGCAGGCAGCCGCAACGAAGGTAGCGAAAGAAGTAGTGGCGGTCAAGGGAGTCGGTGTGGCAGGAAAAACAGCGACGGCGCAGGGCAAGAAGTCCTAAGGATAAGGATGGCTTTAGGAAGGAGTCTTGTTGCGCCTGGGGTTCGTCCAGTGCCACGGACGACCGAAGGCCTCCAGGACCTTTCTTCAGAAGCACCCGCACTCTGGCATTGATTCTGTTTGCGAGTGCCCGCACAATGAGGACATGAGCACCGCGACACAAAGCCCAGGCGCAGCGGTCCCTTTTAGAAGGCATGGTGGATCTGGATGTGCGGCTTCTGATGGGAACCGTGGATGGTAGAGGCGGGCCGGCTTTTGAGGATGAGGAGTTGATCGAGGCGGTCTTTGCAGCGCAAAGGGGCGCCACAAACGTAGCGCGCGGCTGGGTCGCGGGCAGACGCCCGCCGAGGTGACGTTGCAATTGCTGCTGAAGCACGAGCGCAACTGGAGCTTCGACCGGTTGGAGCGTGAAATGGCTTTGAATCTGGGCTATCGCGAGTTCACGCGCATCGGTCTGGAGAAGGTGCCGGATGCGAAAGCGCTGGCGCATATTGCGCAGGTTCTGAGCGTCGCACCAATCGAGCTGATGCAGCGGTATAAAAAGACAGATCCTGGGGGCAGGGAGGCAGTTGAAGAACCATCTTTTGACGTTTCACGTGCAGGTTGACCAGACGCCCAAGCAGAGGGTACAGGACCGGTCGAAGCTGGAGTAACTCGAGAAGAAAGTACGAAGGAACGAGCAATCTCCGCAGAACAAGGCAGCCGCGGGGCGGGAATAGCGGGCGCAGCGATCGCCTTTCAACGGCTATTCTCATAGGGGGCTGCACGGCGATGGACACTTTGTGGCAGGACCTTCGATATGCTTGGCGCGGGCTGCGACGGCAGCCGGGGTTTGTAGCGACCGTGCTAGGCATTCTGGCGCTAGGCATCGGAGCAAACACGGTGATCTTCAGCGTTGTGAATGCGGTGATCCTAATCCGCCTTCGCTCCGGGCGTGGCACGATCCCGATCGCGTGTTGATGCTGTGGGAGAAGAACTCGGCCTTGACGTTCATGTGGGCGAACGAGATGCCGGTGCGGCCGCAGAACTATCGGGCATGGAAAGAGCAGGCGCATTCGTTCTCGGAGTTGGCGGCGTGGCGCGATGAATCGGTCACGCTGACCGATCCCGATCGCCATCGCGAGAAGCCGGAAGAGGTCGAGGCGGGCGTGGCAACGGCGGATCTCTTTCCGCTGCTCGGGGTGCGGCCACGTGTCGGGCGCCCATTCACAGAGGGCGATAGGAAGCAGGGCAAGAACAACGTTGCGCTGCTGAGCGACGAGTTGTACCGGAGCCGGTTCGGTAGCAATCCGCGGATTGTGGGTGCCACGATCTTCGCTGACGGCAAGCCGGTCCGTGTGATCGGAGTTCTGCCGCCTGGGGTGGCTTTTCCTGCGATCTGGGGCGGATTGGAGCAGAAGAAGCCTCAGCTTTGGATGCCGCTCGACGCTCCTCCGGAGATGCATGCCGATCAGTCCTCGAGCCTATTCGTGTTTGGACGGCTAAAGCGGGGGGTGACGATCGGGCAGGCGAGGGCCGAGATGCAGATTATTCAAGCGCGTCTGGCGCACACTTCGCTGGAAGAGGGGGGCTTTGGCATCAATGTGGAAACGCTGAGCAAAGCGAATACCGATCCTTCGCTGCGGCAGGCTGCCTTTGTGTTGCAGATCGCCGTCGTCTTTGTGCTATTGATCGCGTGCGCGAATGCCGGTAATTTACTGCTCGGGCGAGCGGTGGCGCGCGATAAAGAGGCGGCAGTTCGCACAGCCATCGGGGCGAGCGGATGGCGGCTCTTTCGACAGACTTTGACGGAAAGCCTATTGCTGAGCTGCACGGCGGCGGCGATCGGATTGGTGCTGGCGGACGCGGGAGTGAAGCTATTGCGCGCTATGGCGCCTCCGGACACTTTTGCTTTGCACGAGCTGCGGATCGACGGTGACGTGCTTCTCTTTACGGCTGGAGTTGCGATTGTCACGGGCGTTCTGTTCGGTTTGATTCCGGCCTCGCACTCGTGGAGGAAGAATATCAACGAGATCCTGAACCGGAGTGCGCGGGGGGTGGCGGGCTCGTCGAACCGGCTGCGTTCGCTGTTGGTCATTGCCGAGATCGCTTTGTCGATGGTGCTGGTGATCGGCGCGGGGCTGATGATTCGGAGTCTGGCCGCGTTCATGAACACCGACCTGGGGTTTCAGGTGAACCATCTGCTGGTGATGCGTCTGACGCTGCCGGGAAATGTGTACAGCACGCCGGCCAAGGTTGCGGCATTCGACAATCGCCTGATCGAATCGGTTCGAGACGTGCCTGGAATACAGGCTGCCGCGCTGACGACGGCTCTGCCGATGAAATCTGTCTCGCAATCTAGCTTTGAGATTCCCGGACGTGTACGCGATCGCAATCAGCTTCCCGTGACGGACTGGGCGCGAGTCAGCGACCAGTACTTCGAGACTATGAAGATGCGTGTGATCGGGGGCCGAACGTTCACGCGGCAGGAGGCATTGGCCGCCGAGCCGAGTGTCGCGGTAGTCAATCAAGCTTTCGTCCGCAAGTTTTTCCGGGACGCTGATCCGCTGGGCAAGCAAGTGAAGTTCAGTAACGAGCACGGCTCGAACACGACTTACAGCATTGTCGGGGTGGTGGCGGATGAGCACCAGATGGGACCGGACAATGAGCAAGGGGCGGAGCTGTATTTGCCGGGGCAGCACCTGGATAATTTTCTGCTGGCGGCACGGACGACCGGTGACCCACTCAAGCTGGCGAGTGCGGCCAAGCAGAAGGTTTGGGATATCGACAAAGATCAGCCCGTCAAGGAGGTGATGACCGAAGAAGCGGCGCTACGAGAGTGGTCGGCTCCGCGGCGGTTCAACCTGATGGTGCTGCTGGTGTTTGCGGCGATTGCGCTGATGCTGGCTGCGATGGGTCTCTATAGCGTGCTGGCGTATACGGTAACGCTGCGGACGCGCGAGATTGGCATTCGTGTGGCGATCGGGGCAGAGCCGAAGAATGTGGCGCGATACATCATGAAGGGCGGTCTGGTGCAGGCACTGATCGGGATCGGGGTTGGGTTGTGCGCCGCGCTGGCGCTTACTCGGTATATGGCGAGCTTGGTTTACGGGGTGAGTGCGATCGACCCGGTTACGTTCGCGGCGGTGGCTTGTTTGCTGACGGCGGTGGCATTGGTGGCGAGTTATGTGCCGGCAATGCGTGCGGCGAAGATCGACCCGATAGAGGCGCTGCGGGTGGAGTGAGGGACCTAGGGCTTGTGGGGGCCGAAGTCGCGGATTTGAGCAACGGTCGATGCGTCGAGGCCGGTTAGCACGGCGGTGAGGAGGTCGACGGCGCGATCGAAGTCATGGCGGTTGAGGATGCCGTTGTGCGAGTGAGTGTAACGGACCGGGACCACGAGGCAGATGGTAGGGACGCCGCCGTTCGATTTTTGGATCTCGGCCGAGTCGTCGCCATAGCCGTTGACCAGATCGGCTTGCAGGGGAATTTGTTTCGAGGAGGCGGTGCTTTTGACGAAGGCGACCAGTTTGCGATTGGGCAGTTGGGAGCTGTTGAAGACGAAGAAGCCGGGGCCGGCGCCCAATTTCGATTGTGTTTCTTCGGGGTGGCCGGGGAAGACATCGCCGGTGATGCCGCCTTCTACCGCGACCGCGAGATCGGGCTTGATGGTTTGGGCGGCGGTGCGAGCGCCACGCAGGCCGATCTCTTCCTGCGTGGTGATGGCGTAGAGCAGGTGGTTGGGATGCGCGGCGGACGATAGGCGGCGAAGCGTTTCGACGAGCACTGCGCAGCCGACACGATCGTCCCAGGCTTTGCCCAGGTAGTTATCGGTTCCGTTGAGAATGCGGAAGGGGGAATCGGGAACTACCGGGTCGCCGACGTCGAGGCCCATTTCACGCGCTTGGTCCGCGTTCCTGGCACCGACATCGAGAAAGAGACTGTCGCGAGGGAAGACGTGGCTGCGTTCTTCGAGCGGGGTGACGTGAATATCGCGGATGCCGGTGACGGCGTAGACCGGGCCTTTGGAGCCGAGAATCACCCAACGTTGATCGGGCAGCGCCTGATCGAGCCAACCGCCGAGCATTTGCATGGTGAGTAGACCGTTAGGCGTGATGCGACGGGTAACGCCGCCCAGTTCGTCCATGTGGGCATCGATCATGATGCGCGGGCCGGTGGATCCCTGTTCGGCGATGATGGAGCCGAGACCATCGTAGGAGAGGCGCGTGACGTAGGGCTGCATCTCCGAGACCATGATTTTTCGGATAGGCTCCTCGAAGCCGGACGGGCCGGCGGCGTTCGATAAGCGTTCGAGCAGCTGCGCGGTGCGATCGGGCGTTTGAGCGAAGGTGAGGGCGGAAAAGCAGAGCAGGGTGAGGGCGGGGCGGAACATTTCCATGAAAGTTCGCTCAGTGTAGCAGGGACGTAGGTGCGCGGGAGCGTACCGAGCGCGGGTAAGCCTGCAGACCTTTATACGGTGAGGCGGAGCGGTCGTCTCTTTGCGACGACGAGTAGGGCGGCGACGCCGAGGGCGGTGAGAAGGAGTGAGGCGGGTTCGGGCGTGGTGTTGGCCTCGACGGTGAGAGTGACGCCGCTGTTGAAGTCGGAGCGGTCGTAGTTGAGCAGGTAGCGTTCGGCGCCGCTATCGAAGACGAGGCCTTCGATGTCCGAGAAGCTGCCGATGAGGGAGTCGGCGGTGAGGACGGTGTAGGTGGAGCCGATCGGTTTGAAGCCGCTGCCGAGCATGATGTCGAGCGTGCCGTTCAGCGAGGCGGGGCCTTCGACTAAGAGTTGGCCTCCAGCAGTAGTGAAGACGCCGTTTGCAAATTGATAGTAGCCGGTGAAACCTGCGGGGAGAGCACCTGAGCCGACGACCAGGAGACCTCCGGTGTTCCAGACTTTGAGGAGACCGGCGGTTGTAGTAACCGAACCGGTGGTGAGCTTTCCGGCGTCGCCGGCTGCGTCGCCGAGTACGTTGAGAATGCCGCTATTGCTGAGCTGTCCCAAGACGGATGAGGTGGTGTTGGCGTTGAAGGTGGCTGTGCCGAAGTTGACGAAGCTTTGGGCGTTCAGTGAACCGGGGGAAGGGATTATGCCGAACGGTGGATTATCGACAGTAAGATTGCCGGTGGCTTGATTGGTAAATGTGCCGGCAACAGTCAGGGTACTCGGTCCAAGGGCGGGGGTCGACTGACCTTCCTGCCCGATCTCGACAGTGCCAGAGTTCGAGAAGTTGCCGGAGACGTTGGCGACGAAGTTAGGGTTGCCGACGGCGGTTTGAAGAATGACGGCGCCGGAGTTCTGAATGGTGCTGCCGGACGAGCCGAGCACGATGGCGTTACGGATGTCCAGCGTTCCCTCAATGGAGCGCAGGTTGTCGAATGCGCCGGAGATAGAACCGGCAATGGTCCAGGAAGCGGATTTGGGGATGTCGGAAGAGGTATTTAGGGGATTCACTCGGATGTTTGTGCCGTTTGCAATGAAGATGGAGCCGGTGTTCGTTAAGCCACCAAGAGAGGAGTTTCCGCCGGGTGAGTCGTTACTTCCCCATTGAACGGTGCCAGTGTTCCCTAGCGTGCCGCCCACGCCGAAGCCAGAGAGGCCAATACTCTCAGGTTCCAGGAACCCCGAGTTTTGCAGGTTGCCTGCGACGCTCAGGTCGCCGCTTATCGCGATGTAGCCGGCGTTGGTGAGGTTGCCTCCGACGGCAAGCGAGTCGAGCCAGCCAACAAAAAAGCTGTTCCCGGAAATCCCGCCATTCACGATGGTATTGCGATTCACGGTCAGCGTGGTGTATTGGCCGTTGGTGGGATCGTAGCCAGTGCTCAGACCGCCGTTTAGGGTGAGCGCGTTCACGGTTGGATTGGTGTCAAGTGAGATGGCGTCGCCAGTTGGGACGGTAACGGAGTAGGATTGGCTTCCGTTGTTGTTGGGCACTTGGGCGGGAGTCCAGTGGGTGGGATCGCTCCAGTTGCCTGCGCTGCCATTCCAGGTGGAGAGCGTGTCGGCATGCATCGCAGGCGCGAGAAGCGCGAGTAGGGCAAGGAAAATAGAAGAGCGCGAGGTCATAGACAAACCTTCATTGCTGGAAGAGTCCTGACGGGTGAGCATATCGCCGCAGAGGGCGAAAGTCAAACGGAGGGGGTTAGCCGGAGACTTCGGCGAGAAGCTCGCCCAGGCGGTCGAGGCGGCAGATGCGAACGCGGCCTACTTTTTCGGTGTGAACGGGGCCACTGTCTTCGAGAATTTGTAGGGGCTGGACGATGGCGGCAATGGTGCGGTGGGTTCGCTTAGGTGCAGTTGCGTTTACCTGCCATGTGACAAGGCCGCTACATGTCAAAAGTAGAACTTCAAGGCCAGCTGAACCAAGCGGGGTGGGGCAGCGGAGACGATGCGGCCGAAGTTGGCGCTGCTGATGTTTCCGTTTACGGCGGCGGGTCCGTAGAACTGGGCATGGTTGAAGACGTTGAAGGCTTCGATGCGAAGTTGCGCGGATTTCGATTCGCCCAAGGGAAGGGTTTTCAGTAGCGCCAGGTCGATGTTCTCAATGCCTGGTCCGTAGAAGAAGCGGCGGTCCGCAGTGCCTACCTGGCCGATCGAGGGGAGAGAGAACAGCGAAGTGTTGAAGGCTGGGACGCCCGAGCGCGGGTTGGTCTGCAGGCGTAAGTTGCCGGGCTGGACATTGGGGGTGTCGACTCCGTTGTTGTTGATGGCGTTTGGAATGGTGCCGAGAAGGGAGGTGTCCTGATTGTTGTAGAGCGTGACCGGCAGTCCGGTACTGAAGCGAGAGAGGGTGGAGAGCATCCAACCCTGGGTCCAGCGGTTGCGCGCGCGGAAGACTTGATCGAAGGGCAGCGCGTATTGCACGGTGGCGACGAAGTTGTGCTTCATATCGAAAGCGGACGGCGCTCGAGTAAGCGAGTAGTCGAGCGGGTTCAACACTTCCGAGAGGCTGGAAGATTGATCGATGGACTTACTAAACGTGTAGGCGAGCATCACGTTGAGAGGGCCGCTGGTGTGGCGAAGGTTCAGCTGGAGAGCGTTGTAATTCGAGTTAGCGATGGTCTTTTGGTAGCCGACGCTTGCGAACTGGGCTGAATAAGGGCCGCGGGTACCCTGAATAAGTTGTCCGGTGGCAGTGGTGTAAGTGCTGCTTTCGCCGAAAGGCGCACACGGCGCAGTGCCGGGCATAAGATTGGCCGGGTTACTCAGAGCAAGGCAAAGAGCCGGGTTGCCGGGATTGGCTTCGACTAAAGCGAGCAGGTGGTGAGCTTGACTGCCGACGTAACTGGCGGAGGCAACGGTCGAGGCCTTGAACTTGCGCTCGAGTGAAAAGGTGTAGTTCTCCGGATAAGGCACGCGATTGCCCGAGAAGAAGGCGGGGATGCCGTTGAGCGGCTCGTAGCGGGACCAGTCGAGCGTCGAATTTGGATGCTGCGGAGTTGCGCCGTAAGGAACCGGCGGAAGAGGGAACGGCTGACCGTAATCCTGGCCGCTGGAGGCCGTAACGAAGGGATTGGTGACGAGCGGAGAGCCCGGGCTGGTGTAAGTGGAGCCGAAGGGCGGATTTGCACTCATGATGCCGGCAGAGAGTCCTTCGAAGGCGGTATCGAAGATGCCGTATCCGGCGTGGACGCTGGAATTGCCGGGCGCGCCGGTCAGCCAGCGCAAGAAGCGGTTTTGGGTGTCGGGCGAGTAAGCGATTCCGACGCGCGGAGACAAGTTCAGGTTTCGGACCGGGGCCAAGGTATCAGGAACTCCGGGATCGCCGGGAAATACTAAGCCGGTGGGAGCGCCCGGATAGACCTCGGACTGCTGACCGAGGTGCAGCGTTTGCAACTGGTTGTATTTTTCGTACCAGGGGCTGATTCGATCCCAGCGCACGCCGTAATTGAGGGTGAGGTTCGGCTTCGCGCGCCAACTGTCCTGCAGAAAGAGTCCGGCGTAGCGATTGCGATTGTAGAAGCTCTCGCCCGAGGCCTGCGTGTAACTGCTGGCGACGCCGAGAAGGAAGTCAGCGAAATCGCTGTTGGTTTCATTGCCCTGGAATAAGAAAGAACCGTTGTATTGGGAATCGGGATTGGTATTGACCTGGTCGTAATGACCCTCCCCGCCGAACTTGAGAGTATGTGTGCCGAGTATCTTCGAGAAGTTATCGATGATCTGGTAGGTGTTATTAACTTGCTTGAGACCGGTAGTGTCGACGCCGAGCGTGTAGTCATTAAAAGTCGTGTTTTCGATGCCTTCGATGGCTGGCGATAGGGGAACGATGTTAGTAAAGCCTTGGGAGGCGAGCGTGGGACCGACTCCGCCGACGGGCTGGCCGACGACAT
The DNA here is from genome assembly GCA_965219105.1 of Bryobacteraceae bacterium. GTDB lineage: Bacteria > Acidobacteriota > Terriglobia > Bryobacterales > Bryobacteraceae > Bog-105. Next base: position 751,228 of record OZ244728.1, read on the forward strand.
TGGCATTGCGCAGGAAGCTGAGATGAAACTCGTTGACCGAGGCTGCGCCTAAAACGTTCGTGTCGCTGAGGCTGATGAGTTGGGCGCGGCCGAGGTTCAGAGCGTTGAAGCCCGGGACGCTTGCGCCGCCTTGTGCGGTGGGATACGGGTTATCGAGTGAGTAATCGTCGACAAAGTAGTAGAGCGACAGCGTGCCAAGGCGCGTGCCGGCATCGAGGCGGAGTGCGCCCTTAGCGTCACGAAGCGTCTGGTTGTAGGCGGAGGTGGAAAATTCGGTTGCGCTCTGATTCGGAGTGGAGATGTATTGCAGAAGATTTTTTGCCGGGGTCGACCAGACCGAGCGGGGGATCTGAGCATTAGGAAAGACGCAGCCAAGCGTGGAGGTACAACCGGGAGTGTAATACGGCTCGCCCTGGGACACGGAATAGCCGAGACGCCCGGAGAGTTGGCGTGCCCATGCCGCGCCGCTAACCGATCCGGAGAGCGAGTTGCTCGCGTCACTGAGATTGCCGGTGCGATTGGCGAGAGAGGGGACGTTAATCAGACCGGTGTCGAGGCCCTGCACGAGGCGCGTGCCCTGATAGTCGGCAAAGAAGAAAGCCTCGTTCTTACGGATAGGACCGCCGAGCGTCGCGCCGAACTGATTCTGCTGAAACTTGGCGCGATCGGATGAGAAGAAGTTACGGGCGTCGAGATCGGTGTTACGGAGATACTCGAATAGGCCGCCATGGAACTGATTGACGCCGGACTTAGTGATGACGAGTATCTGGCCGCCGCTGTAGTTACCGTATTCGGAATCGAAGTTACTGGTTAGGATACGGAATTCAGCAATGGAATCGAGGTTAGGAATGATGGATGTTCCCATGTTGACGTCTTCCTCGACGTTGCTGCCGTTGACGAGAAAGCCATTGGAGGTTTCGCGTTGACCGCTGATTGAGACGTTGCCGGCGTTGAGGTCACCCGAGGGCGGGAGGGCAGTGGTGACGCCGCCCATTACGACGGCATTGGGCTGCTGAGAGGAGATCGGCACGACGCCAGGTTGGAGCGCTAGGAGGTCCGTGAAGCTGCGGCCGTTTAGAGGAGTGGCGCTGACGGTGCGGCCGGAAATGCTTTGGCCGACTTGGGTGTCGGCGCTTGCGATTTGGAGGGCGTTGTCGGTTACATCAATTTTGTCGCTGCGAACTCCGATTTGTAAGGTGACGTCGGCTCGGAGGGAGCTGTTTGCGTCGACTTGCAGGCCGGTTTTGCGATAGGGAGTGAAGCCGGGAGCGGTGAGGAGGAGTTCATACGACCCGGCGGAGAGAGCAGGGAAGGCGTAGAAGCCGTCGCGATTGGTTTTGGCGGCCTGCTCGACTCCGGTGGCGGAATTTCGGATCTGGACGGCGACGCCGGGCATGGGAGCACCGCTTTCATCGGTGACGTTGCCCGAGGTGGAGGCGGCGTCAGTGGCGGCGAGAGCGGAGACCGCTGCAAACAGAACCAGGAGTATTTCGGCGGCGCGGACGCGGACGGTTTTGGATATACGACTCAAATGAACCTCGATATCAAGGACCAGTTTAGTCTTAGATCGGAGTGGATCGAGAACAGACCTGAGGCGAATTGCCAAAATTGAGACCTCAGGAGGCGAGTTCAGGGAGCGAACGGGAGTGATTTCGCGGCTGGATCGATTCGCGAGGCTTGCTTTCGATCAGTTGAGGCGGAAATTGACCTCGACGCTGGCGCGCACCCTTACGGCTCTTCCGTCGCGGCGGCCGGGCTCGAAGCGCCACTTCTAAGGCGCCAACGGCATTTCTGTCAAGGCCCGGATCGAGGCTTCTAGATACATGAATGTCGCTTGCACGCCCATCCAATCCAATGACCACGGTTAACAGGACGACGCCTTGTATCCCGGCGTGTTTCGCTTGCGTGGTGTAGGAAGGTTCGGATTTGCTTATAAGTTTAGGCGAAGACACCTCACCGCCAACCTTGTAGATCTTCTGGGCTTCGACAGGTTTCACCGCACTGACCGCGAGCAGGATCAGGAAAAAGGAAAGTGCAAACGCTTTTGCGAGGCGCGGACGAGAGGCATGATTCCGGTGGCGATCGAGAAGGTAGGCAAGGCGCAGGCGGAACTGCTTGAGCCGGGACCTGCCGCCGAATGCACAGGCAAGGAGAAAGCCGGAAGACAAGCTGCGGACGCCCTCGAGCAGGATAGTAGCGTACTCGGTAGCTGGAATGCCGGAGCTGAGCACCGCGTCATCGCAAGCGAGTTCTTGTTCCCGATGCTGGTTGGCAGCGACCTTCCAGGCAAGCGGATGAAACCAGAACAGGGCACAGGCAAATTGCGTGACGTAGTTGAAGAAGCAGTCGTGGCGGCGGAGGTGGGCTACTTCGTGAAGTAAAACGGCACGCCGCTGAAGCTCGGTCCACTTCGAAGCGCCGCTCGGGACCAGGATAGCGGGATTGAGAACGCCACAAGCAAGCGCAGAGTTTACCCGACCCACTCGCAGCGCAATGCCGACAGACGCCCGGCCTTTCCGCTGGGCTATCGACGCAAGATCGCCGCACCAAGCTTCGTCAAGCAGAGGCGCTGACCTTCGGCGTTCCCGCACCATCAAGAACCAACCTAGCGCCGAGCGCAGGAGAACGAGGGCGGCACCGGAAGCCCAGCAAGATAGAAGAATCCAGCTCCAAAGCAAAGTGGAGGGTGAGGTACCCGGGGAACGGTCTTGGATGGCCGAAGAGACCGCGTAGGTGAGGCTTGGCAACGAGCCTGCCACAGTCCAGGAGGGCATGGCGAGCATGAATGCGGGTAGGAGCGCAAGACCCGAGAGGCTAAGCGTGCAGAGCAGGTGACGGTTGCTCGCGCTGGTGTTTCTCGCCAGACGCAGGCAGACAAGCGTTGCGGCGAGCAGGATCGTGGATTTCAGACACAAGAGAAAGAAGGTAGGAAGTTGATGTAATGTCGCGGTCATGGTTACTCGGCCTCCTTGCGGGCTTTTTGAATCATTTGGGCTAACTCCTTCAGTTCGTCTTTGGTAAGGGAGAACGCTGCCGGATCCAAAAAAGCAGCGGCAGCTTGCTTGGCGGAACCATCGAAGAAGGTTTTGACGAGGCGATCAAGCGCGGACCGTCGGGCGTCTTCTCTGGGCAAAGTCGGCGAATAAACATACCGAAGGCCCTCTTCGACGTGGTGCACGTAGCCTTTTCGTTCGAGGACTCTGAGGATGGTGCGCACACTCGAGTAACTCGGTTGATCGGGTAAATTTTCGCGGATTTCACTACCAGACGCACGGCCGGCAGCAAAGAGGATGTCCATAATTTGCCGTTCGCGGCGGCTCAACTCGGGGCCGGGAGAACTCGAGGGTTTTTTGTCTCTGCGCATTTATTAGCAGCCTGCTAAAAAATTTACAGACTCTTGCGCCTTGTCAATGCCGAGATGGGATTTTGTGTCCGTTGAAGCGCGACGAGGGCGAGTGACAGGGTTTGGAAGAAAAAAGTAGTCGAGTGGAGTCAGGGAGTTAGGGGCTGGAAGGGGGGAGGGGTCGGGGCAGTCGGGCGGCGGGGGCGTGTTACTTTCCGGGCGGAATTTGAGTAATCATGTTACGACTCGCGACGCTCTTCTTGTTCTCGTTCGGCGCTGCCAGCGCCCTGACGCCCATTGCGGACACGGTTTACACCGCGACCGGCCAGCCAGCGGGAGCCGGTTCTTATTTGCAGATTTCGTGGCCGCGGTTCACCTCGAGCGGCAATCACGCGGTGTTGCCGAATGTGTTGAAGGTGGGGCTGACGAATGGGCACTTCAATGTTTTGCTCGAGCCGACAGCCGGGGCGACGTTTCCGTTCCACTATACGGTGACGTATCAGCTGGTGGGGCAGGGCGGTCCGCTGCCGGGCTATAGCGAAACGTGGAGCGTGCCGGATACGGCGGTGACGCAGACGATCGCGGCGGTGCTGGTGAGTACGCCTCCGCCTGTGACGACGACGCCGCCCTCGATGAAGGGGGATTTGGTGACGTCGGACGGGGATACGACGATTCGGCTGGCAGCTCCGGCCACGCCCGGTTATGTGCTTTTGACGGACCCGGGAACGGCAAGCGGGTTGAGCTGGCAGGCGCTTCCGTCGTTGATCGGGCCGACTGGGCCGCAAGGGCCGGAGGGACCGGCGGGCGTAGATGGGGCGCCGGGTGCGGTTGGGCCGATGGGTCCGCAGGGATCGGCCGGGGCGGATGGCGGACCGGGACCTATAGGACCGGCTGGTCCGGCAGGTGCTGATGGGCAGCCTGGCGCGCAGGGGCCGATTGGGTTGACTGGCGCCATAGGCGCGACTGGGCCAGCAGGTCTAACCGGCTCGACGGGAGTGGCGGGCGCCGTTGGGCCAATGGGACCGCAGGGGCCGATTGGATTAACTGGAGCTACTGGTTCGGCAGGACCGGCTGGTGCTACGGGACCAAACGGTGCGCAGGGACCGATTGGTTTGACGGGAGCTACCGGCCCAGTGGGTGCGCAGGGACCGATTGGGCTAACTGGAGCTACTGGTCCGGCGGGTGGGCAGGGACCGATTGGGCTAACTGGAGCTACTGGTCCGGCGGGTGGGCAGGGGCCGATTGGGTTGACTGGAGTTACTGGTCCGGCGGGACCGGCTGGTCTTACGGGATCAACCGGCGCACAGGGGCCGGTTGGGTTGACGGGAGCTACCGGCCCAGTGGGTGCGCAGGGACCGATTGGGCTAACTGGAGCTACTGGACCGGCCGGTCCAACTGGCTCACAGGGGCCGACAGGCCTGACCGGCGCTATAGGAGCAGCGGGCGCTCAAGGACCGATCGGGTTAACCGGAGCAACTGGGCCGATGGGTCCCGCAGGCCCGGCAGCATCGGTTCTTTATGGCAGTTTCGCCGCCATTCCAAGCACTTGCACGGCGGGCGCGGTGTACGTGATTACTTCCGGGCTGTTCGACTCAGCGATCTGCACAGCAACGAACACGTGGAGCTATTACTACGATCATCGTCCGATCACGCCGGCTGCCAATCTGGCGATTTCAAGTGGGGGAACGACGGGAGGGGTGACGACGACCAGCGTAAACGGGTACGAGGTAGCGAGTGCGCCATTGGGCGGAAGCAGCAACATGACGATGCGCTACTGGACGCCTCCAGCCGCGCCTTACACGGTGACGCTGGCAATCCAATCGATTCTGGCGGACAACGTGAATTACCGGCAGGTCTTTCTCGGATGGGGCGATGGGACGACGGGCTGGGAGGGATTGAACTGCGGGTCGGGTGCGTCAGCGCCTTTCAACAGCGCGGGCGGAGCGTGCCGCATCTCGAAGTTCAGCATGGGGGGTGGGTATGTATCGGGCGATGTGCAGTCGGGCGTCGGGGTGACGGGCGGGTGGAACTCAGTGAAATATATCCAGCTCAAAAACGATGGGACGAACCTCTCGGTGGCGTTGTGCCGGGACTACGACACATGTTTGCAGCTGGGTCCTTCGTTTTCGGGGACTGCGTATCTGACGGGCGGTCCGCTGCGAATCGGTTATGGGTTGTATAACAGCACATCGTCGCAGAACTGGAGTTTCAGCCTGGTCGGCGTGGAGTAGAGAGTGGAGGGAGGACGGGCCGGTTCGAGGATCGGCCCCTTCTCCGATGGAGCGCATGCCTCTGCATGAGATGTGTATTAATCGGGTAAGCAACGATTGGATTCTCATGACAGACAAGAAAGCGGTGAGACTGACCGCGCAAGTAAAAGCGGGCGGGTGCGCGAGCAAACTGAGTCCTGCGATTTTAGACCGGGTTCTTTCGCAGCTTCCCAAGCAAACGAATAAGAACGTTCTGGTCGGTTTCGAGACCTCTGACGACGCCGGCGTTTACCAGTTGAGCGACACGCTGGCGCTGGTGCAGACGGTCGACTTCTTCACTCCGATGGTGGATGATCCCTACACGTTTGGGCAGATTGCCGCAACCAATGCGTTGAGCGATGTGTATGCCATGGGCGGAACTCCGATTAGCGCGCTTGCCATTTTGGCTTTTCCGGAAGCGGGCAATCTGGATACGCTGGCAGCCGTGATGGCCGGCGGCCTTTCGAAGATGATGGAGGCTGAGTGCGCCGTGATTGGAGGACATAGCGTAAAAGACGCGGAGATGAAGTTCGGCTATGCGGTAACCGGCACGATTCAACCTCAACGGGTGTGGAAGAACGGGGGCGCGCAGGATGGCGATGTTCTCTTTCTCACTAAGTCGCTTGGAACGGGCGTGATCACAACGGCTTTGAAACGCGGAATAGCCCGGCAGGAGTGGATCGAGGCGGCGGTGAAATCGATGACGACGCTCAACAAGAATTCGGCGCACGTCATTTTGGAGGCTCAGCTGCGGGTGCATGCGATGACGGATGTAACGGGCTTCGGGCTGGTGGGTCATGCGCGGGAGATGGCGCTGGCGAGCGGCGTGGCGCTGGAGTTTACGGCCGGCAGAATTCCGTTTCTTCCCGGCGCCCTTGAGTGCGTGCAAGCGGGGGCGGTTCCGGGAGGCCTGCTCGCAAATCGGGAATTTGCCGAGTGCGTGGTGGAAGCGCCGACGGCTATCGACGCTGACTTGGTCACGTTATGCTTCGATCCGCAGACCGCCGGAGGGCTGCTGATCGCCATTCACGAACGAGACGCGGAGGAGCTGATGCGGATCACGAGCGAAACGGGAACAGTTGCGAGGCCGGTCGGACGAGTCGTTCGCCGCGAAGCGGGCAAACCCATTCGGCTTGTATAACGTGTCCATTGCCGCCGGACGCCACAAGGGTTGGCAAGCCGCACAAACAAATTCACACATCCTGGACAACGCTGCGCCTCAGCCGTCCGTCTTAAGATGAAGAGTTAGTATGTTGCAACGTATCGAAGAACGCCGACGGCGTCAGCAGGGTTTTTCGTTGATTGAGCTGTTGATCGTGATTGCGATCATCTTGATTATCTTGTCTGTGGCGCTGCCGCAGATGGGCAAGGCGCGCATGCATGCGCAGGAGATGGCGGCAATCGAAGAGCTTTCGACAATCAACAAAGCTCAGATTCAATATTATTCGGAGTTCAATCAGTACGCGACGGCTCTGAGCCAGTTGGGGCCGCCCGCCTCGACAAGCAGTCAGGACGGACCGCAAGCCGCAAACCTGATTCCGGGCAGCTTGGCGAGCGGCGTGAGCGGCGGTTATAACTTTACGTTGAGCGCTACACCGCAGGGCTATGGCGTTTCCGCTGTGCCGAAGGCTTACGGCAGCACGGGAAAGCGGACGTTTTACACCGATCAAAGCGGGATTACGCGTCAGAATTGGACGCAGGATCCCGCTACGGCAACCAGTCCAGAATTAAACGCAAGCAAATAGCATGTGAAAGTCTTCGGCAAGCTCGGCTGTGCGTTCATCGGGATCGCTACTCTTGCGCGAATAGGGTTGGCTCAAGGACCGAAGCCAGCTAGCGCTGCCGACATCGTCTCTTCTTTGCACGCGCTTTCGCTCGATCCATCGCGTACGTATCATGTTCGGGATGTATCGCTTGCGAAGGGAGACTTGAAGCTTTACCTGAACGAAGGGGTGCTGTCGTTCTTTGCACCGGTAGATGGCAGGTTTCTGGCTGCGTACTTTACCACCGAGGGGACAGAGATGGGGGACGCGGAAGTAATGCTGCTTCCGCCAAACGCGAGCGAACGCACTTCACTCGCGCGATTTACGAAGTCTCCCAATCTGGACGAGCATTTCGATACGGCGCTTTTCTTCTTTACAGATGATACGGCGGCGCAGATTTTAGGGCAGATCGAGCGTGGACCCGTGCGGGCAGCGCCTGAACTCGCCGGTACGTTAAACGAGCGAGCCAGCAGCATCGCTCGCAATTTAGCCGGGCAGCTTGCCGTTTCGTTAACCGGCGCGGTACTCGACCGCCACTCCGACGCAACTGGCTATTTCTATGGCGTGATTGGCGGACGGACTCTAGGTATCTTCGATGTCGCGTACCATCCGCTCGAAGAGGAGTCGAATTTCGCGGGGCAAGCGGCAGGTGGCGCCTCCAAAGAGTTCCGGCTTTGGACCAACTTTCGTCCGCGCAGAGCGCCGCCATACCAGCCGCCTCCCCCGGCGATCGGAACATACCGGATCACAGCGGCGATTAATGCGGATCTATCGATGCAATGCTTGGCCGATTTCGATCTGCGGGCCAATGCCGAGCAGGGCCGGGTGCTCGAGTTTGAAATTTCGCCCCACTTTCGAGTCCATTCGGCAACAGTAGACGGCAAACCGGTCGAAGTGCTGCAGCGGCCGCCCCGGCCGTCTATGGAGCCAAGCGGGGTGGAAAAATTCCTGCTGGTGGCTGCCGAGCCGCTGGGGACCGAAGCTCCACACCGGGTGCAGGTTGAGTACACGGGCGGACACATTCGTAAGACGCCGGAAGGGATCTATTTCGTAGACGACCGGACGGCGTGGTATCCCGAGGAGGATTCCACGAGCGCTATTTTCGATCTTACGTTTCGCTTGCCGGGGCGATTGGGGCTCGTAGCGACTGGAGACCTGGTGAGCGACACAGTTCAGGACGGCATTCGCACGGTGCACAGAAGGACGCAGAGTGCGGTACCGCTGGCGGGTTTCAATCTTGGGGAATTCAGCGTCCAGACCGGGCGGCAGGACGGCTACGCTATTGAACTGGACTCGCCGGCGGTGGGCGAAAATGTGACGGCTGCAGACCCTGCATTGCTCGAGCGGGCCGATCACATTCTGCATGAGTATCTGAAGCGATGGACGCCGCTGCCTTGCCGGAGCCTGGCGATCGCGCCAATTGCAGGAGCGTTCGGGCAAGGCTTCCCCGGCTTAATCTACCTTTCGAGCGTGGCGTACTTGAAACAGGAGAGCCGCGCGGCCGTCTACCGCGACCGGCGCTCTGACGATTTCTTCTCGGAACTGCTGATCCCGCATGAATTGGCACATCAGTGGTGGGGCGACTTGGTCCGGCAGGCAAATTATCGCTCAGCGTGGATTGTGGAGGCGATGGCGAACGACGCTGCGCTCGAGTACATCGCGCAAACGGACGGAGCGGCTGCGCGGGACGAGATCCTGGCGACATACCGGCGCGATCTGGAGCGTGAAGAAAACGGGCAGACGATTGAATCGGCAGGCCCGGTTAACTTTGGAGAGCGGCTGATCAGTAACTTCAATTTCGAGACGTGGCAGATCGTGTTGTACGAGAAAGGATCCTGGATCATGCGCATGCTGCGCGAGCGATTGGGCGACGGAAACTTCCGGAAGCTGCAGCTTGCCATGCTCGCGCAGTACGCGGCGCGCCCATTAACCAATGAAGATTTCCGAAAGCTGGCAAGCCAGTTCGTACCGCCTGGAGTTCTGGACCGCACGCTGGAAGAGTTCTTCGATACATGGGTGTATGGGACGGGCGTGCCGGCTCTCTCGTTGGAGACGAGCGGGAGGTTGATGACGATCAATGTATCTAATGTGCCGGATGATTTTTCGTTAACAATCAGATTGAAATGTAAAGGCTTAGGGCCGCAGTGGGTAAAGGTGAGCGGGGGCGAGAACTCGCTTCCCGTGCCGCGCGGCGCTTCCTCATGCGAACTTCCTTCGCCGCGGGACACGCTTTATCTCGCCGGCCGCAAGTAGGCGCTCAAAAAAGTAAACCTTTGGCGAACTTTCCCGTATAGGAGGGTGGGCCGTATGATAAGCGCAATGGCGAACCAACTGGAGGGGGCTGTCCATGTTGGGGCTGAGCTGCGGGATTTCGGTAGCTGGATGGCGGGCGAGCAGCGGCGAATTTTTCTGCTCTGCCGCCGGATGCTGCAGGACGCCGACGAAGCCGACTCGGCCACTCAGGATGTGTTCCTGAAAGCGTTTCGCGCGCTCAACGGGCACCGGCTGGCTACCGAATTCGAGCACGCCGACAAATGGGTGACCCGCATTGCCGTGAACACCTGCCTTGACCGGCTACGTTCGAAATCGTGGAAGATGTGGCAGCGGCGTCCGGAGCCGGCCAGTGAACAACTGATTCTGGAGATGACCCCAGGTTCTTCTCCCGATGCAGAGCGGCAGCTTTTTGCAAAGCAAATCCAGCAGAGATTGGAAGCCGCTCTGGCCAAGTTGTCGGATCGCCAGAGAGCCGTGTTTACCCTCCGGCATTTCGAGGAGATGAAGCTCGATGAGATCGCCGCTGTGTTGCAGCTTGACTTGGGGACTGTGAAGGCGCATCTGTTCCGGGCCATCGGTAAACTACGGATAGAATTGAACGATTTGCATCGAGCTTGAGGGAATCGAAGTGAGAGGCGCACCGAAGAGTGCGGAGAGAGTATGAGCGGCCAATCCAAACTGTCAGGACATTGGAGCGATGAGGAACTGGTTGCATCGTTGTACGGCGTGGGTCCGGAAGATGGCCATGCGGCGGGGTGCCCGGTTTGCCAGGCGCGTGTATCGGAGATGCGTGCCGCGCGTGCGAGCAACGATGCCGAAGTTTTGGACCAGTTGGGTCCGAGCCGGAGTTTCTTGCACGAGCAGAGGCGAAGGATTTACGAGTCTTTGGCGAGGCCGAGGCGCTGGTGGGCGGTGGCGCCGTTCGGCCGCTGGGCGCCCGGTGCTGCTGCGTTGGTTTTGCTGCTGAGCGGAGGCGTTGCGTTGTATGAGCAACAGCACAGCGCGCCGATTGCTCATCAACAGCCAGCGTTGACGGATGCGCAACTAGCACAAGACGTGAGCCAGATGGCTGACTCGGAGGAACCCGTTCCGGCGGCGCCCTTGCGAGCCTTGTTTGAATGACAGCGAGATGGATAGCTGCGGTGAGCTTGTGGATGGCGGCGGCTTGCGGCTGCTTCGGCCAAGATCACCCGAACTTTCCCTGGTGGAACAGTCCGGTGACGCAGGATATCGGCTTGTCGAATGGGCAGACGCAGCGCATACGGCAGATTGTAAGGTCGTATCGCGACCGGCTTCTCGATGCGCGTAACGATGTGCTGAAGGCGCGCGGCGACCTTTCCGATTACATGAACAGTTCGCAGGTGAGGTTAGAGGAGGCAGAGCCGATGATCAATCGCCTTGCGTCGGCGCAAGCCAACTCGAGCCGCGTGTTTATGGAGATGAGCATGCAGCTGCGCAGCGTTTTGACGCTCGATCAGTGGCGGCAGCTGGTGCGGCGCTGGGACGAGATGAAGAAAAGAAAGCGAAGCGACACGCAGACGCTGCCTTGAGGCGGGTGACACATGAGCGTGCAAGACGCAGCGACACCGCGCTTATTGCCTCGCGGGACCGGTGTAAACTTCACCTTTGGCATTGACCTTCTTAGGAGCATTGGGATGCATGCGTCTCCAGATAATTCGTAGTATGGCGACGACCGGAACCGATACCAATGCGCCTACCACACCGGCAATTTCAGCGCCGGTGAGAACGGCAAAGATCTGCATCAAAGGATCAATTTCAAGAGACTGGCCCATTACCCTGGGCGCGTTGACGTAATCCTGGACCAGACGCCACGCTGCGAGAAACAGCAGGAGCCCAAGAACGTGAGGGGAACCGGAAAGAATAGAAATGATCAAGATCGAAACGGCGCCGATGGCAGGTCCGACAACCGGTATGAACTCAAGGAAGCCTGCAAGTGGACTGAGGATGAAGGCATAAGGAACGCCTAAAATGCTCAACGCGATGGTGTACGCGACAAGCGTGAGACAGGCAAGGATAATTTGGGCGCGAATGTAAGAGCCCAGCAGTACGTTAACGTCTGCAAGAACCCCCTCGACAACGGTGCGATCTAAAGGATCGTTCACGAAACTGGTGATGCTACCTGCGACCCCCGGCCCTTTATTGAGAAGGAACAAGCTCAAAATGGGAATGAGAATGAGCCACCACACGTGGGTAATAGGCGTGGCGAGCTTGGCAGCGATTGTCTTGCCGTAACCGAGAATGTCGTCGTGATGATCAGTCAGGAAAGCCTGCACTCGTTCGGTCCAAATGGCAGACCAGCCATGATGTTGACCGAATGATTGCAGAAGTTGGCCCGAGGCTAGGCGGTTCAGCAACGAGGGCAGGGAAGCGCCGAGATCATGGCCTTCCTGAGCGATTTTCGGACCGACCAGAAAGCCTAAACCGATTAGCGCTCCTATTAAAATTACATAGACAACCAGAATTGCCTTCCAGCGGCCGCGTAACGGGCCTTCCAGCCTGCTCACAAGCGGTACGAGGAAGTAGGCAAAGAGAATCGCAAACAAGAAAAGTGTAATCGTTTCGCGTGCCGCCCGCAGAAAATAGAGCAACACCAGGTAGACCGTTGCCGTGTATAGAACCCGGGCGGTGGTCCATTCCCACATCCGCAACGGAAAGGCTGCTCGCCCTTTTTCTGCGTCGAAACCGCGAAATTCTCCGCGTGGCTGGAAGTTATCCGGCATTATGACCGCCATTGTAAAAGAGAGGGCGCAATTTAGATGAATTACCTCAAAATTCCGCGCGACGCTATTGATGCTGTCGCGCAACCTAAGGCTACCTTGAATGGACAAGGGCAGGACAAACTGTCCCGCCCTTGCCGTTGCGGTTCGAAATAGAATCGCTTATTGCTTAATCAGCTCGACACGACGATTTTGGGCTCGTCCCGAATCTGTGGCATTGGTTGAGACCGGCTGACTGTCTGCCTTAGCATCCACCGAAAGGCGATTTTGCGCGACTCCGTGCGCGGTGAGATAACCCATCACGTTGTTCGCACGCTGCTGAGCCAGTTGATCATTGACCGCGCTCGAACCAGTGGAGTCGGTAAATCCAACGACACGCATTTTCCAATCAGGGTTGGACTTGAGCGCTTCAGCGGTTTGGTCGAGCACGGCTTGCGAATCGCCTGCCAAGGAGGCACTTCCGGTCGCAAAATGGACTTCATCGCCGAAGCCGATACGGCCCTTAGATCGGATAGTATCTGCGATACTGGCCGCAGTCCACGCGGTCGGAGCAACAGTTCCTGCGCCATTATCCGGCTTGGTTTGATCGGTTACCGGAGTAGCCGCGGTGGTGGGTTCGTGGTGATCACGAGTGAAGTACCAGATTCCTAACGCCAGCAGGATAAGTAACGGGATGAGCCAAGCCCAGACCGATAGCCCCTTTTTCTTCTGCTCTTCATATACTTTTACTTTGTCTGCCATATGAATCTCGCTTCGTGAAACTACTTCTTACCCTTAACGTTGTTAGCGGTTGTGGAGGTCAAGTCTTCTACCTCGACCTCGGTCTTGCGAACGGTGTCTTGCACGTGCTGAGTTCGCTCGCTGGCTTCTTTTCCCACGTGGATCTCCTCGACCACGCGGGCCGTTTTCCCTACGACGGCTTCTTCCGCCATTTCATTTAGCTCCAACGTTCGATCTTGCAATTTGTCGATGTCTGACTCAGAGATGGGGCGATTGACAGGGCGCCTTTCTACTTTGACGTGCTCCTCACGAAGTACGACTTGTTCTTCGACCGGCGTCTCCAGAATGCGGCTAAATACTCGTATGCCGCCGCGTTCAACGCGCCGTTTACCGATGGTCAGTTCCTCTTCCACGACGGGGATCACGGCATCGTTCGCGGTTGTGGCCGCACGCTCGGTTGTGGCCGCACGCTTAGGCTGCGTTGCGGGAGCAACTTCACGTTCGTCAACCTGGTTCGCATGGTGATGCTCAAAGATATCTTCGGCCTTGTCCGCGTACGTGTCTTCAGCCCGAACGACAATGAGCGTGCCGCCATTTTTTAATCCATCTGAAAGCATCTGTAGATCACTGGCGGGAAGATCGAGGGTTTTGAGAGTAGTCAGCGATTGCTCCGGTGCGGAACTTTCAGTAACGCCTTGAATATTTTGAATCGACTGTTGCGGGATCCCGGCTCCTTGTAAGTCGTCGAGCGCTTTTCTTGCTTGTTCCTGGGTATGAAACAAGCAGACAAGGGTAGTCCGGTCTGTCTGGTTTGACATGGTATTTCCTTTCTTTCTATTGCTAAGTATTTGGTTGTAACCGAAGAGTCAACTCATCGGCTAGGAACAGCAGAGACGTTCTGGATGTCTCTGCGGGATTCGGGGAATGTAGTTAGAGAGTGTTAAGAGCGCGCCGCAATGCGCACGCCTTTCAGGTTTGTTTCAGATTGGCTAGATACAAGAGCACCGTGCGTTACCACTCCTATAGAGCGCGCGGCGAAACAACTGTTACGCGATCTGTGATGTTAAAAACTGTTCAGAAAGCGATGAGTACCCGAAGCAACACTCTGTAGTACTCGATTGAATTCGAAGCTGCGCTTATCGAGCAAGATTTATGGTGGAGAGGGTTACCAGCTTGTGTGGTGTGCAGCGTAGCTGAATACCAGAGCGTAACGGACAGATTGCATCGGTTCTATACCTGAAGCCGCGCAACAGTTGCGCTTTATACGGCTAGCCGGTCGCTTCCAGCTCTTCGGTGATTTGTTCCCACTCTTGCATGGCCCGGTCCAACTCCGCACGCTGGGAGTCGAGCAGGGCGGAAAGACGCATGGCTTGCTCGGGACCTGGATAGTCGGCTAACGACAATTCCGAACTCTGCATTGCGCTTTCGAGACTTGCAATGCGAGCTTCTAGAGATCGGGCTTGCTCCTGCATTTTTTGTAGCTTGATTGGGTTGAGGCGCTTCGCCGGGGCCGCGCTCGGGGCAGGCATCGGAATTGGCTCGGCAGGCGGAACTCCGATGAGGACGTCACGGATGGTCGGCGTCTGCTCGGGACCGCCTCCTTTGCGCCACAGGTAATCGTTGTAGTTTCCGGGGAAGACGGTCAGCGCGCCGCCGCCCACTTCGAAGACGCGCGTGGCAAGGTTCTCAATGAAGTAGCGATCGTGCGAAACGAAAATCAGAGTGCCAGTGAAATTTGCGAGCGCTTCCAGAAGAACGTCTTTCGCGCGGATGTCGAGGTGGTTGGTCGGTTCGTCCAGCAAGAGAAAATTAGCAGGACGCAGCAGCATCCGGGCCAGCGCATAGCGGTTTCGCTCACCGCCGGAAAGCACGCCGATGCGCTTAAAGACGTCATCCTCGCTGAAGAGAAAACAGCCGAGCAGGTTTCGCAGTTCGGTATCGGGACTGCGCGGCGCGGCATCTTTCAAATCGTCCAGGATGCGTGCGTCCGTATCGAGCTCCTTGTATTGATCCTGGGCGAAATAGTCGAGTTCGACATTATGACCGAGCGTGTACTCGCCGGCGGTTAACGATTCGGCGCCTGAGAGAAGCTTGATGAGTGTCGACTTGCCCGCGCCATTCACTCCGACCAGAGCGATGCGGTCGCCGCGCTCTACGGTGAAATTTACATCGCGTAATACATCCTTCGCGCCATAGCTCTTAGCAACGTTTTTGAACTCGGCGACGATACGCCCGCTGGGTTTCGGCTGGGGGAACGAGAAGTGAATTGTCTTTTCTTCGGGCGGGAGCTCAATGCGCTCGATCTTCTCCAGTTCCTTGATGCGGCTCTGCACCTGCTTGGCCTTCGTGGCTTGAGCGCGAAACCGGTTGATGAACGCTTCCAGCTGCTGAATCCTGTCCTGCTGATTCTTGTAGGCCGCTTCGAGCTGCACTAGACGCTCAGCCTTCTGTTGCCGGTACTTCTCGTACCCGCCAGTGTAGAAGGTTATTTTCTTATTCCAGATTTCGGCGATGCGCTTGACCGTGACATCGAGAAAATAGCGGTCGTGTGAGATCAGAATGTAGGCGAACTCGTAGTTGGTCAGGTATTCTTCAAGCCAGTTGCGGGCCTCTAGATCGAGATGGTTGGTGGGCTCATCGAGCAGCAGGAGGTTCGGTTTCTCGAGCAGCAGTTTGGCCAGTGCCAGGCGCATCTGCCAGCCGCCGGAGAACTCTTCGGTCTGCCGCGTCCAGTCTTCTTTGCGAAAGCCGAGGCCGCCTAGGACTGCGCCGACTTGCGCCTCGATGGTGTACCCGTCGCGCGCGCGAAATTCGCTGTCGGTTCGCTCGAAACGGTCAGTCACCTGGCGATACTCGTCACTTGCCGGGTCGAGCTCACTCATGCGCGCGGTGAGCTGCTCCATTTCGACTTCGAGCTCCTGGACTCCGGCGAATACACTCAGGCATTCGTCAAATACGGTGCGTCCAGTGATGCGTAAACCGTCCTGCGGCAGGTATCCGGTCCGCATGCCCTTGGTTGCCGAAAGCGAGCCGTAGTCTAAGCCGTCGAGGCCGCCGATCACTTTGAGTAGGGTTGATTTACCGGCTCCGTTGCCGCCTACCAGACCGGTGCGTTCCTTTGGCGTGATCAGCCAGTTGAGGCCATCGAAGAGTAACTTGTGACCGAAGCGTTTCCCGGCGTCGGTGAGTTGGAGCATTCGCTACCATTCTCGCCGACAGCGGGAACAGGCTTCCTTAGGCTGCTAGGAACTCGAACGCGTGAGCGAGGTAGTTTTTCAATTCGGGACGCTTCACGACCGCATCGAGAAAGCCATGCTCGAGCAGAAACTCACTGCGTTGAAAGCCCTCTGGGAGCTTTTGACGAATGGTCTGTTCGATGACACGAGGCCCGGCAAAGCCGATGAGTGCTCCGGGTTCGGCGATATTCAAGTCACCCAGCATCGCAAAGCTAGCAGTCACGCCGCCCGTGGTGGGATCGGTTAGAACACTGATGTAGGGCAGCCCGGCCTCATCGAGTCTCATAAGAGCGGCGGACAGTTTGGCGAGCTGCATGAGGCTGATCGGACCCTCCTGCATACGAGCACCGCCGGAAGCGGAAACGATCACCAGAGGCGTCCGTTCAACCAGACAACGCTCGATGGCGCGCGTGATCTTTTCCCCTACAACCGAACCCATGCTGCCGCCGATAAAACGCAACTCGAGCGCGCAGATTTGAACCTTGCGCCCATTCAAAAGGCCACTGCCGCAAATCACCGCGTCCGGCAAATTCGTTGCCTGTTCCATCTCCCGAAGCCGCTGGCCATAGGGCTTGGAATCGACAAAGCCGAGCGGATCGGAGGAGCGCAGATCGTCGTCGTGGGTCTGGTATCTCCCTCCATCAAAGAGGAGAGAAAGACGTTCCCGGGAAGTGATGCGGAAGTGATGG
This sequence comes from Bryobacteraceae bacterium, assembly GCA_965219105.1. GTDB lineage: Bacteria > Acidobacteriota > Terriglobia > Bryobacterales > Bryobacteraceae > Bog-105. The sequence goes on from OZ244728.1 coordinate 768,240, forward strand.
CCGCAACTCGGACAGACTTGATTATTCTCCTCCACGGTTTTGCGCCAGATGATCTGTCCGCAGGATTCGCACTTCTGCCACAATCCCTCTGTCTTCACATTCTTTTCGCTATCGGGAGGAAGGCTGCCGTCTAATGAGGGTTTTTGCCTCGTGAACCAGGCCATGGGAACAGCCTCTACGGTAGCACGGGCAGACGTGATGTTTTCTCCCCTCCATGCAAGGAAGGGCTTGGGCAAAGCAGCCATAAGAGCCTGGGAAATGAGGCGAGATTATGCTGCGCTGAGGCCGAGCCGCAACTTGCGCCGGAAGCCGATAAAGCTGAGCAGGCCGCCACCGATGAGCGAAAACGTGGAGCCCTCAAAGGCAGTCGGAGTGGGCTGCGCCGATGAGGTTGCCGCGTCCTGAATAAGCTTGCTGTTGGCGAAGAAGAAATCGTCGATCAGAGGCTGACTCGGCGCACCAATGCTGAGCCACGTTACGTCGTGCGAGATTGAGACGCCAAAGAAGGTGCTGGTGTTTGCGACCGGCGTGACATTGTAGGACGTGCCATCGGATAGCGAAACGGTCATGCTGGTGGCGTTGTTGGTCGCGCCCAGGGCAAGCAGAATCGCATTTTCCCCACCGCTCGGCAGGTTCACCATGATTGTTCCGGTCCCATTGGAGGGGCCGTAGAGGCTCACAATATTGCGCGATGTGAAAGTGCCGCCAGTCAATTGATATCCGGCCGTAGAAGGACCGGTGAAGACGAAGGGCAGGGAAGCTCCGCTCATGGGCGACAGCGTGATGCCCGTCGAGGTGCTATAACTGGCGCTCGAACTGATTGCGGTAAAGTTCAGTTCGATCGGATTGCTTACCGCCCCGTTCCAGGACTGGTAAGTCGAGTATGTGACCGTAGTCGCTTTCATTACACCTGCGGGCAGCATCAGCGTGAACAAACCGAGCGCAATAGCGGGACTCTTCCCGAGCAGCATTGGATGAACCTCCTTGTCGATTCGGTAGAGATGTGGCTCCGAGAGGTGAGGTGTGTCATCCAGAAAACCCTCAATGATGGGACCCGAAATGGAACGATGAGGGACGACCAAGATTTTCCGGGGAGAGGCGCAAGAGTTCCGGTGGTCGGCTCCAAGAACGATTCACTTAATGGTTCGGATGCAGTTTGAAACGATCACGCCATGTGGACGCAGTGGACGGCTGGCTCTCGTGCTCGTAGGGTCTTCACTCGCATGCAGCTAACGCTCGGGGATGCTGTGGACCGGAGGTGAAAGATCTTTGCGGGTCGCGATGGCGTACGCAGACACTTCCTCACCGTGGCGGTGCCAAGCTAGTACAGGTGGACGCAGACATCGAAAGAGCCTTAGTCGAAAGCTTTATCAAGCCTGAAAAGCGAGGGCGGTGGCTAGAGTTGCTGCAAAGGGAAAAAGGTAGGAAGAAGCTGCGTGCTTCACTCGCTCATTTTGTCGATTTCGATCCGAGAACAATCATAGAGGTGCCATCGATTGAGCAGCATGCATCGTCGATCTTCAAACTGCTCAGAGGGCTTGGGGCTCCGGCTACTTGTTATCTAATCTCCGAGAACAGTATCTGGGACGCTTTGGAGATTGATTTACAAACTGCACTGCAAAGAGTTGTCGGTTATGGGTTCGGAACCATCGTAAGTTGTAAGCCTGGAGCGCTGGCCTTCTTCGCGGGAGAGGGCCCAAGCGACCGGTTCATTCAGAGAAAGCTGCATTAGATTGAAATCTCTTACAGCTAACAGCCCTATGATAGCTGCTGCTTTTCTGCAAATCTGTCGTGCTCTCATTCACCTCGATCCTGTGTCAGACGCGTGCCGTTACAGCGTGCCGGCGTGCAGCCGGACTTTCGTTTCGAATATTTAATCTGAAACTGAGTGATGAAAATTCTATCGCAGCCGTCTAGCTGGTGAGTTAAATGAATAGGAGACTCTATGAATAGAAAAAATGCAATACTCACGGGCGCTCTCTCGCTAAGCTTTCTCGCCGGGGCCATTGGCTTTGCACAATCGGTTCCGACCGATCACGTGCGCGGCGGGAGACACGAAAACATAGCGGCTGCTCAACAGTTGATTAAGCAAGCGTACGCCAAGATCGAAGCGGCGCAGCGCGCGAACAAGGATCAGCTTGGCGACCATGCTCAGAAAGCAGAACAGCTGCTCGATCAGGCCAGCCGCGAGCTAGGCATGGCGGCGGACTCGGCTAATCAGGATCATCGGAAGTAAGCCGTAGAGAGCTCACCTGCAAATCACTTGCTATTTGTGAGTGAGTTCGCGATAGACGACCTCGGTAAAGGTAGGGAAGGCGGGACCGGCGCCGGCCGGTTGCGGTGAATCGCCGACCGCCTCCTTCACTTGTTCGAGCGACTTACCCTGCGCAACCAGCTGTTTGATTTTGTCCCGCTTCGCTTCGGCATGGGCGAGATATTTTTTTACGTCTGCTTGGGTTTCGGGTTGGCCATGCCCGGGTATGAAGGTATTTGCATCCAGCTTCACAATTCCCTTCGTTGTTTCGATCCATCCCTCAGATGATCCGTGCTTCTCCAGATGAATCAAGGGGTCCGGCCGGTTGGTAATGATATCGCCGGTGAAGACAATCTTCTGTTTGGGCAGATAAACCACCAGGTCGCCGCTTGTGTGCGCTGGCGCCCAGTGGTATAGCTCGAACCGAACGCCGTCCAGCGTCATCGATTCGTGCGCTTTGGTGACCACGCGCGTAGGCAGATGTGCTCTATCGGGCGCATCCTTCCCACCTGCGTTCAAGGATTGTTCCTGCTCCTCTTTGTCATTTTGCGTGGCAATCACCGAAATGCCTGCGGGAAAAGCCGCCAAACCGTTGACGTGATCACGATCGCTATGTGTCAGGATGACCTTGTTCACGGGTTCGGAAGTAACCTTGGCGATCTGAGTGAGAAGTTCTTTTCCCGCCGCGGCCGAAATCTTGGCGTCAATGACGATCACGCCTCCGTGTCCGACGATTACCCCGCTATTGCCTCCGCCACCTTCCACCCAGTACACGTTCCCGCCTAAGGAGTGAGTCGTCATCGGAGTCTGTGAAAGGCCTGACTCGGCCAGCAAGAGGAGCATCAACGGAGCGAGAAGGGTTCTGCGGTGTGTCATCGTAGTTCGGGTTCACTGGCGAGTTTACCTTGACGTCGCAAGAGCCCCGCTTTGTTTGGATGTCAACATTTGACAGACAGGAGGAAGAAGGCTATCCTGAACAGCAGGCCAATCCAAATCGCCATGGATGAACAAAGTACAGATCTGATTCAAGGGACGCTCGACATGCTGATTCTTAAAGCGCTGAGCCTGGAGCCGATGCACGGGTTCGGCATCGCTCGGCGCATTGAGCAGGTGTCGCGCGGAGTGTTCAAGATTAATCCTGGATCGCTACTAACTGCATTTCAGCGTCTGGAGCGGGTCGGTTGGCTCGATTCCGAGTGGCGTCAAACCGAGAACTCGCGCCGGGCGAAGTATTATTCACTGACACGCTCAGGCCGAAAGCAGCTCGATATTGAGACAGCGAGCTGGAACCGTCGTGCATCCGCGATCGCGCGTCTGTTGAAAGCCGAAGGATAAAGCGATGTCCGTCTGGCGTGAACTTATTCGGGGGTTACGCACGCTCGGCAGACGAAAAGCGGCGGACCAGGATATTGCTGACGAAGTCAACCACTACCTGGAAGAATCGACGGCAGCTTTCCAAGCAAAGGGACTTCCACCGGATGAGGCCCGGCGGGCTGCGCGACGGGAATTGGGGAGCACGACCGGCGTTCGGGAACAAGTACGCGGATACGGGTGGGAGAACACTGTGGAGCTATTATGGGCCGACCTGCGTTACGCCGCGCGCGCACTGGCCAAGAACCCCGGCTTCGCCGCGGTCAGCATACTCACGCTGGGGCTCGGCATCGGCGCATCCACGGCCATCTTTTCGGTAGTGGACGCTGTGCTGCTGCGGCCTCTCCCTTATCCGGATCCGCAGCAAATCATGCGCGTGTGGGAGCAGGCGCCGGACGGCCACCGCATGGAATTTGCAGACCCAAATTTTGACGATTTCCGGGCGCAGAATCACACATTCTCCGCGCTGGCAGCCTACAGTGCTGGGCTCTCGTCTGTCTCCGGCGGTAGCCGGCCTGCGCGCGTCAACGTAGTTGCGGTGTCCCGTGGTTTCTTCCAAACGCTCGGCGTGGAGCCGTTTCGAGGCCGGGCCTTTGCGCTCGATGAACAACGCCTCCACGGTGCCCCCGCAGCGATCGTCAGCTATGGGTATTGGCAGCAGTATCTCGGGGGCGTCATGGATCTAGCAAGCTTGCATTTGCGAATGCAAGGAGCAGTTTATCCCGTTGTCGGCGTAATGCCCGCGGGATTTGATTTCCCGGGCGATAGTGCTGTCTGGATTCCAAGCGAGCTCTATCCGGAAACCACCAGCCGCACGGCACACAATTGGCGAGGCATCGGCCGGGTTCGCGACTTGGTCAACGTAGCTCAAGCGCGCGCCGATTTGAGCGCCATTGCTCAACGTATTAAGAAGCAGTACGGGAAAGAGGTCGATCTCAGTGATGCCGCGGTGGTGCCTCTTGCTGACGCGATGGTAGGCGATGTGCGAACCGCTTTGCTGACTCTCTTGGGCGCGGTCGGGCTTTTGCTGCTGGTGGCCTGCGCCAATGTCGCCGGATTGCTGGTCGCTCGCACCTCAGCGCGCCGCAAGGAATTCGCTGTGCGTGCCGCGCTCGGGGCCGGACGCGGTCGCTTGATCCAGCAGTTCCTTGCCGAATCGTTTTCGCTTTCTCTGTCGGGCGGTGTGTTGGGCGTGTCGCTCGCGGTTTGCGCCGTCCAATTGCTTCCGGCTATTCTGCCCGCGAATCTGCCGCGGCAGCAGGGTATTGCCATCAACACGCCGGCCTTGCTATTTTCCTTGGCCGCCGTGATTGCTGTAGCCGTATCGCTCGGGCTCTTTGCCGCATGGCGCGCGAGTGGAGCGGATCTGCGCGATGCGTTGACAGCCGGCTCGCGCAGCCACACCGGTACCGGCGCCAGCCAGCGGTTTCGCGGCCTTGTGGTGATTGGCGAAATTGCCGCAACGCTGGTCATTCTAGTCGGAGCAGGGCTGCTTGGCCGGAGCTTCTGGAGATTGATAGCAATCAATCCCGGATTCGATCCACGGAACCTTATCACCATGGAATTCTCGCCTCCCAATCCGGAAGGGCAAGACTTTGCAACAGATCATGCAGCCCTCGTCCGTCAGGTCCGGCTTCTCGAACACATTTCAGGCCGTCTTCGTGCTATCCCGGGAACAGAAAGCGTCGGGTTGGTTGGCGCACTGCCGGTAGCAGCAGGTGACGATCTCGCCGATGGAGCTTTCCTGATCCTGCATGGTGAGAAGCCGCCCGCGACGTTCGAGGAGTGGGATCGCATCGGTCATAATCCTTCTCAGGTCGGGCATGCTCTCTATTGCGTAGCTAGCGAAGGTTACTTCCGCGCGGTAGGCATCCCGCTGATTCGGGGACGACTGTTCGGCGAACAGGACGCCTGGAATTCGCCGCACGTTGCAATCATCAGCCAAACACTAGCTCGCCAGCGCTGGCCCAATCAGAACCCGATCGGCCAGACGATCGACTTCGGCAATATGGACGGCAACTTGAAACCGCTTACGATCATCGGCATTGCCAGCGACGTGAGAGCGAGCGGCCTTGATCGTCCCCCAAGCGCGATCATCTATGTCGATTACCGGCAGCGCGGCATGCACGCAAACTCATCGCCGACGATCCTCTTGCGGAGCGCAGCTCCAGTGGGAGGAATCGTTTCCGCCGCACGGGGCATATTTCACGATGTCGCTCCCGATGTTCCCGTCAAGTTCTCCACTTTCAGTGATGAAATGGGCGGGTGGCTGGCCGATCGCCGTTTTCTGCTTCTGCTTGTCGGAGTGTTTGCCGTCGCCGCGCTGGCTCTTGCCGCTATTGGCATCTACGGAGTTGTGGCTTACTCGGTGACCCGCCGCACCCAGGAGATCGGCATTCGCATGGCGCTCGGCGCACAGCGCGGCAGCGTACTGCGTCTGGTGATAGGCGAAGGCGCGCGGCTTGCACTGATCGGCATCGTGATCGGTACTGTCGGCTCCTGGGTGATTACGCGCCTCATGTCCAGCCTTCTTTTTGGAGTGAGAGCCACGGACCCGATCACATTTCTGTGCGTGGCCGCACTGCTTTCAATGGTCGCGCTGCTTGCTTCCTATATTCCCGCCCGTCGGGCCATGCGGCTCAATCCGCAGTCCGCCTTACGTTTTGAGTAGAAGAAGTTTTCAGGCGCGCTCGTTCAATTACTAGGTTCGCTTTCGGATTGCTGCTAATGTCCAAAGTAAGCCTTGTCTAAGTTCTTTCGTCCGCTCTTCTTATTCTTCTTGCATATCGGATACTTCGGCCCGTTGTTACTTGGGGTATTTGACTCGTCCTTTCTGTTTCTGCCCTTCGGTAACGACATCCTCGTGGTCCTTCTCATCGCCAGTCACCACCGCGGGTTTCCGATCTACGTACTAATGGCCGCAACGGGATCCACGGTCGGCGTTTTCTTTCTGGATTTAGTGGCACGTAAGCTGGGCGAAGCGGGAGTCGAGAAAATGGCGGGTAAGAAGCGTTTTGAGACGCTGAAGAAGAAAGTAGGAAGCCGGGCCGGTGCGGCGATTGTGACAGCCACTCTGCTTCCGCCTCCCTTTCCGTACACAATCGTTGTTGCCACGGCCAGCGCTCTCAATTATTCTCGAGTGCGCCTTCTGATGTTCAATTGGCTGGGGCGGGCGCTGCGGTTTACCATCGTAGGTTTTCTTGCTCTCGAATTTGGCCGCGAGGTGATCCATGTTGCCCAGTCCAAGGGTTTCCGCTACACGATGATCGGTTTTGTCATTCTCTGTTTCGGCGGCAGCGCCTTCTCAATCTGGAACTGGATTCGCCACACCAGGTCAAACAAGAAGGCCGGCTAAGCGTCGGCCGTGGAATTATCCAAATCTTCTTGCAGATAGAGCATTTTCACCAAGACGAGAGCCGTGGCAGCCAGCGGCGTAGCGAGGGCTACTCCCAGCAATCCGCTTACGTTCCACATAAAAAACTGCGAGAGAATCGTTAGCACGGGGGGGAGCAGCACGGCGCGTTTCTGTACAAGCGGTGTAAGTAGATAGCCTTCTACGCCGTGGAGCACCAAGTAAAGAATGGTCACGTAGATGGCTGTATCCGGACCTCGTGTTAGCGAGACGAGCACAGTCGGAATATAGGCGATCCAACTGCCGATGTAGGGGATGAAGATCATTAACCCGGTGAGAAGTCCTAGCGCGAACGCCAGCGGAACGCCCAAGGCCCAAAGCCCGATCATGGTCGCTACGCCCAATACGGCCATAGGAACAAACTGTCCGAGAACCCACCAGCCTAAGGTGTGAACTACTTGCGCACAAACGTCAGAGACACGCTGCTGGTTCCGTCTGGGAATCAAGGCCAGCAATCCCCGGCTATACTCCCTCGCATTAAGCGCCCCATAAAAGCCAACGACAAGAATGACGACAGCGCCTTCCACAACGGTGGCAAGATCGTCCGTCACTGTGCGCACCTGCGGCCCTACTGCGGATCCCCTGCTCGCACGCTGGGCCGCGCGAACGATGTATTTGCCCCACTCCTTGCTGTTTAAATAATCCATTACGCGGGACATCGAGCTCGGAAGAATGTCAGCCACCTTGCCGGCTTCAGCGATGGCGTGCGGAACGATGAAGTACGCAGTCAGGCCAACCAGCACAAGGAGGCCGAGGATCGTTGCCAAATAAGAAAGCTTCCGCCCGATCGGCTTGGGCGTATGCCTCCGTATCCAATCCGTACAGAAATAGAGCACAATCGCGAGCAATGTTCCAGCAAAGGCAAGCAGCAGGATTTCGAAGGCATACCAGAAACACAGAAAGCCGGCGGCGGCAATGCTGGCCCAAAGAACAAGGCTGCGCGGCCAATTCGCTGGACCCGGGAACGGACCCGGCATCCGATAGCGGCTCTCCGGCTTCGTGTTTTCTGTTATTTCAATCGGCATCGTAAGTAGGCCTCATATGGCGGCGAACATCAGGGGCGAGATTCATCCTGAAAGAGATATACATAGAACATTTCTATGACGCCCTGAAACCAGATACAGTCCTCTGCAACATTACGAGCCCTAGGCGCGTTCGCGAAAGCAGGGCAGTCCCACCCGATCATTTACCGTTCTGTATAGCAACCCGAAAACTTGCGATGTGCTTCGTACGGGATGAACAAGTCTATATATGAGTAAGAAAAATTCGTAGGCGACTTAGGAAAACAAATCATGGAAGATCTTGGAACTTCAATTCGGAAATTTACGGAGATGGGCGATGTAGAGCAGAGGATTCGCTATGGCGTCGGCTCGGCTGCCGCTGCAGCAGCTATCTTTGCGCCGATCGGCTATCGATGGAAGGCTATTCTGACCGCCATAGCGGCCGACGCGATTCTAACTGGTATCTATCGCGTATCACCAATCAGACATTACATTCCCGGCTAAAACAGTAGGTTTAGCGTGGCGAAGCTCCTCCTATATCAACGAGCGAGCTTCGCCACTGCTCGATTGTCGATTTCGATCTTGTGTCATCTTGGAAGCGTATGCTCCGTCGCTCTTTGTTCGCAACTGCTCCACAGTGATCCTGGTCATCAACAGATAAACGTCAACTTCAAAGGTTTGACACCGTCGGAGCGGCTGCGAGATTAAGTCCGACTAAGTAGATCGTCCTTGTCTGATCCAACATTCTATACTTGAGCTTGGTTATCTTATTCTGCCTGGTCCCCTTCGATTTTCGAAACTTATTGCGGTGATGGTGTTAGCCTTTCTGTGCCTTGCCGCTCTGAATAACGTTCCGGACAGCCCAGAAGCACTTACTTTGAGTTCGGAGTCAGTGGCTTGCGTTCCGCTTAATTTGCTTAAAGCTGCACCAGAGAGGGCTGATAGGTCTCCGGGCGAATTTGTTTGTCCTTCCTTAACTCTGTTTTCACACGAGATCACGCACCTACAGGCAAGGAATAACGTTCGCGGACTGCTATGGGCTACCGATACATCACCTCCGGAAGTTTAGCTTTACCTCTACCGGGTTAGAAAAACCATAGCCGCTCCTCAATAGCCTGGTTGGCAGACAAGGCGAGTTCGTGGATTTACCCAAAAGGAAAGGTATAAGTCTGTTTGGGCCATGAGGAACTCTTTTACGCGTTTCACGGGTGCTGAGTGAAATTGGGGCTATAGATAAAAGGAAAAGTTATGCACACATCAGAGGTAATCAATGCGTGGGGAAAAATCCTCAAAGGCGAACACCCCTCGCTCTCTATTGAGATCACGCGAGAGTGCCCGTTACGATGTCCTGGCTGTTATGCGTACGAAGACGCGCATCTCGGCGGCGGAGTCACGCTACGCGAACTCAATGATCGCAAAGGTCAGGAACTCATCGACGGAGTTCTTGGTGTGGTTGATCGATTCAAACCTCTCCATCTCTCCATTGTCGGCGGCGACCCGTTGGTCCGTTATCGTGAAGTTGAGGCCATGATTCCGCAGTTACTTGCCCGCGGCGTGCACGTGCAGCTGGTGACCAGCGCTTTTCGCACGCTGCCGGCAGAGTGGGCCACGCTCCCGCACTTGAATGTCGTCGTTTCAATCGATGGTCTGCAGCCCGAACACGACGAACGGCGAAAACCGGCCACCTACGATCGAATTCTGAAGCACATCGCCGGACAGAAAATCACGATCCACTCCACCATCACCGCGCAAGTGGTCAAACGTCCCGGCTATCTGCGAACGTTTTTAGAATTCTGGACGCCGCGCCCAGAGATCCATAAGGTCTGGTTTAGCCTGTTCACGCCGCAGGTCGGCGACGATCTTCCGGAGATTCTGAACCCGGAAGAACGCCTGCAAGTGATCGACGAGCTGCTTCAACTGCGAAAGCAGTTCCCAAAGTTGGACATGCCCGAAGGCCTCATCCGGCAAATGAAAAAGCCGCCGCACAGCCCCGATGAGTGCGTCTTCGCGCTGACTACAAAGACCATCTCAGCCGATTTGAAGACTGTAGTGACTCCCTGTATCTTTGGCGGAAATCCGGATTGCAAATCTTGCGGATGCATCGCTTCCATGGGGCTGGCCGCCGTCGCAGATCATAAGTTGGGCGGATTCATCCCGGTTGGCGCAATCTTTAAAACCTCATTGAAAATCGGCCGCATGCGCTCGAAGAAGAAAGTGGAAGCTCCGCAGGAACTTCCAGCGCTCCGAATCTTGCCTTGATGGATGGTTGACGCTAAAGCGGAGATTCAGTTGAAATGCCGCGGTCGGCAATAGCCTACAGCGGCAGTTCCTTACATGCGCGGGCTCCGATGAGCCTAAGCGATCTTAAACTTGTACATAGGGCTACGTTCGAGTCCCCCTAGCAGAACGGCTCGCATAGACCGCGATCAAGGCTCATGTACGCTTGCGTACCACCATTAGGATCAAGCCTGTCGCTGCTTCAAGACCGCTGCGATCTGCTCCCCAACGATCTTCTCCTCGCCCGGTTTAAGAAGGAAGGAAGTGACCTGAATAGCGTGATCCTCTCCCTGCTCACCGAAGCCTACCGCGATCGAAGGTTTACCGTTGCGCAAAGCCATGCCCACTTGCTTCGCCGTCATCGGAATCTCTGCGGGATTCCAACTTAGTCGCATCGTTGGAAAGTGATTGGCGATCTCCGGCTCGAAGAACGAAGTCTGCACTCCCGGAATGCCGGCCACTTTGGCTGAGACGGTCTGCAGCCGATGACCCCACTCAGTAGCCAGCGCATCATGATCCTCTTGAAGAAACAACTCGAGCGCTTTTACCATACCGACAATTTCTTCCTTGCCGACCTTGGAAGACCGTCCGAGAACATCCTCGTACGGGCTCATATTCAGCGTGGCGTATCGAATCAAATCTTTGCGGCCGATCAGCAATCCGGCGCACTGCGGCCCGCGAATCGCCTTGCCGCCGCTGAAGGTGACCAGATCGTAACCCATTTTCGTGTATTCACATAAGTGGGAAACAGGCGGCACATCCGCAGCCGCATCGTTGAAACAGGGCAGATTGTGCTTCTTTGCCAGCTTTACCCACTCGTCTACTTTGATCTGGCCTTCCGGGTTCAACCAGTTCGCAAAGTGCATCATCGCGGTCTGGGAGTTTACTGCCCGATCAACATCGGCAACTGTCTCCACTTCCACAAACTTGATGCCAGTCGCGCGAAGTTGGTGGTCGAAGGCATAACGGTGCTTCTTCTGAATAAGCACCTCCGCCTTCATCCCGCTCAGATCCGGAAGCTGTCGAATGAACTGCGCGTTGTCACCGGTGAGAATTCCCGCCAATCCCACTTCAAGCGCTGCCGCCGCGCCGCCGGTCACTAGAGCGGTGTGACTTTCGTCGAGCTTAAGCATCTGCGCTATGCGATTGCCGGCCGCGATGTTTAGCTCTGGAATACTGACGAAGTGTCGAGCCGCCTCCGCCATCACGGTCTCCACTTCGGGAGACATCAGAGATCCGCCCAGAGTAGTCATTGTCGCTTGGGCGTTGATCACCGGCGTGACCCCGAGCTCAGCGTAAATGTCTCCGGTAGCGCCCAACCCGGTAAGCTTGGCAGGCGGCGGTACTTTGCCATCGGCCGCCGCTTTCGCCGAGACTCTGCCCGCTGACAACGCCCCCGCAAACACGCCCGCCGCACCTAGAAAACCTCTGCGATTCCAGAACGAATTGATGTTCAAATTGGGTCTACTTTCCGAAGAAATTCTTCCTTACAAGGCTAGGACAATCGGGACTGGATCACAAGCGAGGGCCGGGCCAACTTGCTTTGCGCTAATATTTCGATTCACGTCGACTGTGACTCTCTCCTATGGATCGCCGCCTCGTCCGCCGGACGTTATTCGTCGCCAGCATCCTTTTCATTACAGTCTGCATTGGAACGATCGGCTTTTGTCTGATCGAACACTGGGGAGTCTTCGATTCGTTTTACATGACTCTCACGACGATCACCACCGTGGGGTACCAGGAACTTCGGCCGCTGAGCCGAGCCGGAAGAGTCTTCAATTCTTTCCTGATTTTCTTTGGCGTAACCGCGATGTTCTTTGCCGTTGGCGCCGTGACCCAAACGATCATCGAAGTCGAGTTTGCAGACCGCTATGGCCGAAGAAGAAAGAACCGCATGATCTCACACCTGCATGACCACTTTGTCGTTTGTGGTTTCGGGAGGGTGGGCCGCAGCGCCTCTTATGAACTGCAGCGCGCGAACGTCCCCTTTCTCGTAGTAGATCGGAGTGAACAGAGAGTTGTGCGTGCCTCGGAAGCTGGGATGCTGGCGGTTGTGGCGGATGCGACGAACGATGACGATCTGCGGAAGGCGGGGGTGCTTCAGGCTCGCGGACTGATTGCAGCACTTCCTTCGGATGCAGAAAATCTGTTTATCATTCTCTCCGCCAAGACGTTGAACAACAACCTGATCGTTGTGACCCGCGCCTCAGAAGAGCAAAACGAGGAAAAGCTGCGTAGGGCTGGCGCTGAGACTGTTTTCGCGCCGTATACTATTGCCGGGCGCCGCCTGGCCGATTCTTTGCTGAAACCTCATGTGGTCGAGTTTCTCGACTTCGCAATGAGTGCCGTTGGTCCGAAGATAACAATGGAGCAGGTGCATGTCGGGGTGGGCACGGAGTCACGGACCATCGGCGCGCTAGTTTCGTCAAGTGACATCAACGTCGTCGTGCTTGCCGTTCGCGACTCCGATGGCAGGATGGTTTTCAATCCTTCGACCGATACCCGGATCGCACCGGGTGATTTCCTCATCGTGATGGGCGACAAGCCGAGTCTGAACGAACTGGAAAGAGCGTTGACGGATCGCTAAGGAGCGACTTCGCCATCAATGCGGCGCTGCGTTGCGCAAGTTGACCACATCCCGCTCGGCGGTTAACAATCCCGATGGGTCGTTTACGTTCTCCCGCACATGCTTGAATAGGAACTTGAAAATGTCAAAATCCAATCGAAGAAACTTCATCGGCAAAGGCGCGGCGGCCGCCGTGATAGCGGCACAAGGCGCAGAGGCGCAAACAGCCTCTGCCAAGAAGGTCTGGTGGCACGACGGGAAAGCGCCGGAGAAGCCTCTCTTCAGCCCGGCCGTCTCTTATGGGAACTTACTCTTCCTGTCGGGCGTGGGCGCCCACTTCGAGGGCGACATCAAAGCCCACACGAAGCACGTTCTCGACGAAATCGAGAAGCAGCTTCAAGCCTGTGGATCGTCGATGGAGAAGGTCTTGAAGGCGCAAGTGTATTTGGCGGACCTGAAAGACTACAAGGACATGAACTCGGTCTTCCAAGGACGGTTTGGAGCCCAGCCGCCGGTTCGCACAACGGTGTCGGTTGCTGGTGTACCGGGGAACTCGCTGGTTGAGATCGATGTGATCGCCTATATCTAACTGGGGCGGTTTTCCTGCGGCTTTGTCTCCGGCATGGCGATTTGCCAGAAGACGCCGCCGGCAGCCGCCACTGCCGCTAATCCCCAAAAGCTTGCGTTAAATCCAAGCGCTTTCGCGGTCCATCCGAATAGGCCGTTACTGAGGATTCCGCCGAGCCCCATCGAGGACTGAACCATGCCTTGCAACAGATTGAAACGGCCAGTGCCTTTAGCGAGATCCGCTGTTATCAGCGTGAGAAGCACGCCATAAATGCCCATCGCCACTCCATCGAGCGCCTGCAGCGAGATCAAGTAATACTGATCGTGGCTAACCACAGTGAGAGCGTTGCGAAGAGCTAAGAATGCGAAGCCAATCAGAAACAGGCGCTTGCGTCCCCAACGGTCGGCGAGCTTGCCGCAGGCGATCGCCACCACGACCATCAGTGTTTCCGCAACGATCACGGAGGCGGCAACCTGCCAGGCGGACTCTCTGCCGTGTTTGCCTTTTGTGAGAATCTCGCCGACCAGCGGAAGCGTGGCAGCGTTCGCGAAGTAAAACAGCACCACTCCGGCAATGAAAAGCGGAATCCGTTTGTCAGCGAAAAGCTGGCCAACTTTCGACCGGTTGCCGTCGCCGGAGTTCGTGCCGGGATCGCCCGCCCGCGCAGCTTCGTAATTTACCGTAGACTCCTCAATGAAATACACGGCCACAGCCATGCCGGCCGCGAAGACGGCTGCTGCATAGAAGATCCCCTGCAGAGCCAGCAATGTGCCGACTCCGCCCGCAGCGACAGCGAACACAACGTTGCCGCCATGAGTAAACGTCTCGTTGCGGGCCACTCTGCCTGAGACTTCATTCGGATTCACCATACCCAGCGCGAAGGCAGCAGTCACAGCAGGAAATACCGTTACCGCAAGTCCAATAAGTAGCTGCATGACTATTTGCGAGCGGTACCCGGGAAGAGCCACAATGCCGATGGCGCCAAATGCCACCGTGAGTCCCGCGGCTGCGGTGATCAGGCGTTTGTGATGCGATTGATCGACCCAGTTTCCAACGAAGCTCTGCACGGCGATACCGCTGAGCGATTGGCAAGCAATCAGGGTCCCGATCTGTCCCGGGTTCCAGTGCCGCACCGCCGTGTAGAAAATTGCAATGAACGGGCCGAGGCCGGTCTGAATGCCGGCATTGCAGAAGTTGAGCAGATCCAGCGCGCGAAGGCTTGCGGCTCTCGGTTTAGGCAAACCGAAACCTCAAGAATGAAACGCCAGAACTATCCACCCAAGCGGATGCGTTCATCTTCAATCGACTGTCAGTTCTGATGTTTCTCGTTAAGCATCGGCGTCGTTGGCGGCGTGCGGTTCTGCATCCTGATGGGCAAGGCTTTCGCGCCCAGCGGCAGTCGCTGCTTTGGCCAATCGGCACTCCGGCGAGTGCGCCGCAAGTTCGCCTGCAGTGTTGAAGTAGCGTCCGCACGCATTGCACCGGAACTGGTTTGTATCGGGGCCTGCGTCTCGGCCGGTAACCTGGTGCGAAGGGTCATCTCCGAAGGCGCCGTCTACCGGCTGAGCGTCGCGGCCTGGCTTGAATTCCGAACGCGATTGTGCAAGTTTCTCTACGGAAGAATGCTTGCCTGATTTGGTCGAGGTCTGAAGGCCTTCGATATCGTCGCTTACGCCCTCTACCGGTTGGTCACTCATGAGAGCGTGTTTCGGGCGGGCGGTTTCATCGGAGTCGGGATAGTTGCGTTTTGGATTATCGGGCGTATCGTCTTTCATACTTACAAAGGAGATTCAACTACCGGTAACCGCGTTACGTAGAGTTCGCCGGGAGAACTGGCAGGGCGGTTGGCTTAGTATTCGTTATACTCGGAACGTGTTGCGCCCAATAGCAGCTTTCTTTCTCGCTTTTGCGGTCCTTTTGGGCTGTGGCAGCGGTATGCGCAATAAGGATAAAGTGCAGGCGGCGATCGTCGAGCGGCTAAAGAAAAGCTCCGGGTTGGACCTGGCAAATTTGGACGTAAATACTACGGCAGTGAACTTCGATAAAAATTTGGCTTATGCGACTGTTGCTTTTCATCCAAAGGGTGATGCGAGCATCAACAGCGGCATGGTCATGAAGTACACGTTGGAACAGCGCGATGGAAAGTGGGTTGTGGTGAAAGTGGGCGATTCACAAGGGCGCGGAATGTCCGGTCACGCTACAGGGAATCCAAGCAATCTGCCGGCTGGCCACCCGCCGCTGGACGGCGCTGGTTCCGCAGGAGTTGGAAGTATGTCTAATCCGCACGCATCCGGAACGGGTCAAGAGAGGCCAAACGGACAGGTTCGATGAAAAGAGTAGCGGTTTTAGGCGGTGGGCCGGCAGGGGCCACGGCGGCCGAACGACTAGCGCGAGCCGGTCTTCAAACAGTCGTTATCGATGAAAAGCTGGCGTGGGAAAAGCCTTGCGGCGGCGGCATCACGTACAAAGCGTATTCTCAGTATCCATACTTAATCGAGAACGAATCGCCGAAGCGTTATGTGACGGACACCTTTATCGCCGCGCCTAAGACCGCAGCCTTCAAGATGTCGTTGACACGGCCGCTTTTGATCTACTCGCGATTCGATCTAAACCGGATGTTGCTGCAGAGGGCCGAGCGCGCGGGCGCGGACATCGCTCAAGAGCGAGTGCTTGGGCTGGATCGAACGGATTCGGGTTGGCACATTCGAACTCGCTCGGGAACGCTCGATGCCGATTACTGCGTGATCGCTACCGGCGCGCGCAATCCATTGCGGCAAGTGGGAACGCAGTACACGGCGAAAGATACGATGTACGCGCTTGGATACTGGGTTCCTACCGAGCAGGCTCACATCGACATCCAGTTTCTGCCGAATCTCGAAGGCTACATTTGGGTATTTCCGCGAGCGGGTCATCTCTCGGTCGGGATATGCGGCAAGAGCGAATCCGCACAGTGTTTGCGCGTGCGCCTAGAGCGCTACATGGATGAAAAGGGTATCGCGAGGAAAGACGCGACCTTCTACGGGCACATGCTGCCAGCGCTAGAAAGCAGAGGTTGGCGGAACAATCGCTTAGCGGGCGATGGCTGGATCGCAGTGGGCGATGCCGGCGGATTGGTGGACCCGATCACCGGAGAAGGTCTCTACTACGCGGTTCGCTCGGGTGATTTAGCCAGTCAGGTGCTGCTCCAGGAAGGCGGGCCGGAACGCGCCGCGGATCTCTACCGGCAGCTTATTTCGCGCGACTTCGGCTTAGACCTTACCTACGGCGCGGGGCTGGCAAAACGCTTGTTCTGCGGCGCTGTCTGCTTCGGAGCAGTCCCCACTCGAATGATCGATTTCATGAAGCGCAGCCCGAAGTTCTGCGAGATCATGCAAGATCTCTTCGCCGGTACGCAGCCGTACCTTGAATTAAAAAACCGGCTTCTTCGGAACGTAAACACGACGCTTCACGAGATTCTGATGAGCTTTCTATTTCGCAAGCTGATTCTCGGGCAGACCAGAGTATGAACGCAACGCAGTCCGACTCGTTGTTTAGCCGGGCGAAGGAGAGCATACCTGGTGGGGTCAACTCGCCCGTGCGAGCGTTTAGAGCGGTTGGCGGCACGCCTCTTTTCATCGCGCGCGCGGACGGTCCGTTTCTCTACGACGTGGATGGCAATGAGTATCTGGATTTCATCGGCTCCTGGGGACCGCACATTCTCGGACACCGGCCGCCGTTTGTCATGCAGGCTCTGGCCCAAGCGATGGAGCTAGGGACCAGCTTCGGCGCGCCAACTGGGCGTGAAGTGGAGCTCGCCGAACTGATTATTGATGCGGTGCCCTCCGTTGAGATGGTGCGCTTAGTCAATTCGGGTACCGAAGCCTGTATGAGCGCCATTCGCCTCGCTCGCGGATTTACCGGCCGCGATCTAACG
This sequence comes from Bryobacteraceae bacterium, assembly GCA_965219105.1. Taxonomy (GTDB): domain Bacteria; phylum Acidobacteriota; class Terriglobia; order Bryobacterales; family Bryobacteraceae; genus Bog-105. The sequence continues at coordinate 785,602 of OZ244728.1, forward strand.
GTGAAGTTTGAGGGTTGCTATCACGGCCACGTCGATTCGCTACTCGTGAAAGCCGGTTCGGGGCTCGCGACTCTGAGCCTTCCCGACACAGCCGGCGTGCCGCGAGCGTTTTCGGACACCACAATTGCGCTCGAATACAACGATCTCGACCAAGTGGAAGATACATTCCGCGAACAGGGCGACCGCATCGCGAGCGTGATTGTGGAGCCTGTGGCGGGAAATATGGGTTGCGTTCCTCCGCAGCCAGGGTTTCTGGAAGGTTTGCGCCGCATCACGAGCCAGTATGGATCGCTGCTGATCTTCGATGAGGTAATGACGGGCTTTCGGCTAAGCCGGGGCGGCGCTCAAAAGCTGTACGGTGTCACGCCAGATCTGACAACGCTGGGCAAGATTCTAGGCGGCGGTTTACCCTTAGCCGCTTACGGTGGGCGAAGGGACGTGATGAGCAAAGTCGCGCCGATTGGTCCCGTTTATCAGGCTGGAACGCTTTCCGGCAATCCATTGGCGGTGTCGGCCGGAATTGCGGTGCTGAGTTATCTGGAGCGGCATCCTGAAACGTATGAACTGCTCGAGGCTGCGGGAGCGCAGCTAGCCGAAGAACCTCCGCGCGGTGTGAGGGTAAATCGCGTAGGTTCGATGGTGACATTTTTCTTGCAAGAGGGACCTGTCCGGAATTACCGCGAGGCCAAACTGTCCGATACGGTGAGCTTTGGGCGCTTATTTCATCACTTGCTCGAGCGCGGAATCTACTTTCCGCCTTCGCAGTTTGAAGCTGCGTTTCTATCTGCTGCGCTGACGCCCGCCCACATTTCGAAAACCAAGGCCGCCATTCACAAGTTCTCTTCGGTTGCCGCCTGAGCATGGCGGACCGCAAGAAGGTGCTGATTACCGGCGCCGCCAAGCGGATTGGGAGCACGATCGCAGAGCTGCTGTCCGGGCGCGGCTTCGAGGTGGCGATTCACTACAACACGTCGATTGCGGAAGCTGAAGCGACCAGCCGGCGGTGCGGAGACGCCCCGATCTTTCAGGCTGATCTATCGCGCGTCTCCGAAATTCGACGGCTCTTCCGTGAGGTGAGCGAGAAGTTTGGTCCGCTCGACTGCCTGGTAAACAATGCCGCGCGTTTCACTAGGATTCAACCGCTCGACATCACAGAAGAGGATTGGGACTTCATACATTCGGTCAACTTGAAGGCGGCTTTCTTCTGTTCGCAGGAAGGCGCGCGTCAGATGCTGGAGCATGGAGCGGGGCGCATCGTAAATATCAGCTCGCTGGGCGGCATACGGCCGTGGGCGGATCATGCGCACTACTGCGCCTCTAAAGCCGGAGTGATTATGTTGACCGAAGCGCTGGCAAAAGCGCTGGCCCCGCAAATCACGGTAAATTCGGTCGCGCCAGGAGTGATCACCTTCGAAGAGGATGACGCGCGTGCGCGTTCGATGATTGCCGCAACGCCCATGAAACGCGCCGGAGATGCTCGCGATGTAGCGGAAGCGGTCCATTTCTTCCTGACAGCTCCGGACTTCATCACCGGTCAGGTGATCGCGGTGGATGGCGGACTCAGCCAGCGTTAGTTAAAACTATCCGGCTTGGTGAGGGCGCTCGTGCTCTACCTTACTAACTTACAGTAAGAATCACGCAATGCACGGCGTCACCATTATTTTCGATCCACAGAGCGATCTTGCCCGGTGCTATGCCGCGTTGGACAGCTTCGTTACCCAAGCTAATTAGCCCATCTTCCTCGCGCCCGATCCTGTCTTGTTCGGAAGAGGATAACGCCCGTGCGCGTTCGGATGGTTGCTGCCACACCCAAACCGCATTTTCTTTCTCGCCGCCTGGTTTCGTCATTCTCCCGTTACATTTGTCGTTGATACTCATGACTTGCTCGAAACCATTCGGAGTAATTCATGAGACAAACTGCCTGTAAGCCCTGGAGGGCAGGTTTGCTGCTTTTCTTATTAACTGCCTCTCCAGAACTGGCGCAAATCAGCCAAGTCAATGGAACCATCAGCGGCGTCGTTTCCGATCCGACTGGTAGTCCAGTCGCAAACGCTTCGGTGAAGGCCAGAAGCGCGGGAACTGGGTTCGAACGGGAAACCAATTCGAATGCTCGAGGGGAGTATCAAGTGCCTCTGCTTCCCCTAGGCACGTATGCAATAACGGTCAGCGCTCCCGGGTTTCAAAACTATGAACAGTCCGGCATCGGTGTACGACTGGACGCAGCGAGCGAGGTCAACGTTGCTCTGCAACTCGGCTCCTCGCAGCAAAGCGTTACAGTCACCTCCGATGCAACGATGCTCAACACCGAAACATTCAACGTAGGTGGAGCGATGAATGAGCGGTCCATTGAAAATATGCCGATCACCTCGCGGAACACATTCAACCTGGCTCTGTTCGCTCCAGGCTTCAATGGAACCAGGGACAACGAGTTCGGAAATCCGACATTTGCTTTTGGAGGGATGCAGCGGCGCGCCTTTATTGTCGACGGCGTCGATAACACGCAACGGGGCGGTCCGGGGAGACTCGGTATCTTCTCGCCTGAAGACATAGCCGAAATCAAAGTGTTAGGTAATGCGATGGATGCCGAGTATGGCCGGACGGTCGGCGGAATCATCAGCATGGTTACTAAGAGCGGCACAAACGAAACCCACGGCGAAGTACTTGTTTTGGAACGGCGTCCTGGCCTCATCTCGCGACCCTCGCTCGCTCGGCCGCCGAAACCTTTTCAACAGTGGGCGACGTTTTCGGGCAATGCTGGTGGACCAATCGTGAAGGACAAGTTGTTTTACTTTCTCAGCGCGGAATACGAGCCCGAAGACGGCGCCAACGCCATCACGATTTCTCCTCGCAACGCACTAGCTCTCGGGCTGCCTGCTTCGGAACTGACAACTGCTCCGTTCAAGCAACGCTTTCAATCCTACCTCGGCCGCGTCGACTACCAGCACGACCCAGCTAACAATTTCTACTTCCGCTACAGCGAGTTTCAGACTCCTTCCGAGTACAACACTTCCGGCGGGCTACTCGAATTGAGCGCCGGGAATAACTTCAACGACTTTGACCAGACTGCTTGTGCGCAATGGTCGAAAATCGTGAGCCCGCATGCTCTCAATGAGCTGCGATTCGGCTACTTGCAACGCATCTTCAGCCGTCCCCCGGTGAGCGGCCAGATTGGTCCAGTCATCAACATCAGCGGCGTCGCGCAGCTTAATTCCAATTCGAGCGCCGGCCAGAGATACAGTGAAAATCAGTACAACTTCATCGATAATTTTTCGTATTCGGCCGGCAACCACGACTTGAAGTTTGGAACTGACATCGACACAATTGAGGTCGACTCCCGGGACCGATTAGCGCTGCAGTTTACCTTTTCGAGCCTGACGCAATACCTGAATACCTTAAGTGGCATCCCCGGGTTCAATTACGCTCAGCTTCAGGAGCAGTTCGGCAACAACTTCGCGGAGCACCGCACCACACCGCTCAACTTTTTCGCGGAAGATCACTACCGGATTTCGCCATCGTTGACCCTTTCTTATGGACTGCGGTGGGAGTACCGCTTTTTCCCGAGTTTGAACCAGAATGCTCCGCTTGCGATCTCTCGAAACCTGCCCAATGATGGGCACAACTTCGCACCCCGATTCGGATTCTCTTACATGCTGACTCCGAAAACCGTTCTCCGCGGCGGTTACGGGATTTTCTATGACACACTGAATCTTCGAAACATCTCCCTGGTGGATCGCTCAAACGGCGCGCAAGTCACTACGTATGTAATCAATGGGAACGTGTCAGGAGCGCCTCAGTATCCAGCTGCTTTTTCGGGTCCGTTAGCTAGTTTCGCGGTAAAGCCCACTGTGTACGGATTTGCTCCCGCGTTCAAAACGCAGTATGCAGAGCAGGCCAACCTGCAAGGCGAGCGAGAGCTGTCTAAAGACTTGGCGCTCACCATTGGCGCGCAATGGTACGGCGGGCACAATGAGCCTTTACTGCTCGATTCCAATCTCGGAACTCCTGCCAGGTTGCTGGCTGATGGGCGTCCGGTGTTCACCAGCGCGAATCGTCCGAACCCAAGCTTCAACCAGATCTTCGAATTTCAATCTGTGGGAAACTCGGTTTACTACGGCGGCTTTGTCAACCTCGCCAAGCGTTTCAGTCATCAATTTCAGCTGGTTGGTTCCTATACGCTCGGATGGGCTTTCAACGAAAACGACTCTGTCGGCGATAACGGGAGCAATGTGATCAACCCTACGAACTTGCATAAAGACCATGCATTCTCGTCGAGTGATCAACGTCACCGGTTCGTGATGCAGGGCGTCTGGCAGCCGCATCTGGAGCTTTCGGGCTGGCAAGCCTCCCTGGTAAACGGGTGGACATTGGCTCCGAATGTCACCATCACGTCCAGCTTTCCGTATACAGCCGTGGCGGGCAGCGACCTCAACGGTGATGGAGTCAACAACGACTATCCTGTTTTTGGAGCGCGAAACAGCTACCGCGGTCCTTGGTTTCAAGAGGTGAATCTTCGAGTGAGCCGAATCTTTCCTCTCTATCGCGAGCGTGTTTCGCTAGAGATTATCGGTGAGGCAGAAAACCTATTGAATTCGACCAACGCTGCATGCACTGCGGGCGGCTGCGGCGGCGCGATCAATACTACATATGGACCGACAATGGCTGCTCCGCCAACCAACCCGAATTTCGGACAACTCACTTCGGCATTCAACTCCCGCCAGATTCAAATTGGCGCCAGGATACGTTTCTGATGCGCTTTGTGCTTGTCCTGTTGGCAGGTGCAGTCGCGGCCAGGAGTGCCGATGCACCCGCGCCGCCCACTCATAAGCTGCTGATCTTCTCGGTGGACGGTTTGGACTGGCGTTATCTGCGCGATCGTGACTCGCTCGGCCTGCATATTCCTCATCTTCGTGAAATGCTGAAGCACGGCCGCTATCCGGACGGCGTGATCGGAGTTTGGCCCACCGTGACCTGGCCTTCGCACACGAGCTTGATCACCGGCGCGCGTCCGGATCAGCATGGCATTCTCGGCAATCGGCGGCCGAAGTCGGAGGGTGGCGACTACTACTGGACCGTCAACTTTCTCAAACGCCGCACGCTATGGCAAGCGGCGCACGATCGCGGCTGGGTGACCGGTTCGGTAACTTGGCCCGTGACGGCCGGTGCGTCTATCGATTTCGATCTGCCCGAGTTCTTCTTTCGCCGGCAGGGAGGGTCCATGGATCTGGAGGGAGTTGCCTCCAAGGCCACTCCGGGACTGGTCGATGCGATCGCAGCGGCTTATCCATCGTTTCCTCAAGAATGGGTAAATGACCGTACGCGCACTCTGGCCACGATCTATCTATTGCGGAATAAGCGTCCGGACCTTCTGCTGGTTCACCTTGTTGACCTCGATTCCGAAGAGCACGACGAGGGGCCATTTACGCGAAACGCGAATGCCATTCTCGAGCGGACCGACGAGCTAATCGGCCAAGTCCAAAATGCGCTTCCGGCTGACTACGATTTTGCCCTGGTGTCCGATCACGGATTCGAGCGAGTCGATCGTATCGCAAATGTTCGCGTGCTCATGGCATCGCACGGTGTTACGGGGAACGTTCAGGTTTTGGGCGGGATTGTCGTGGCCAGAGATCAAGCTGTGGCGGCGTTTCTTCGCAAAGCAGCAAGCGATCCGGCAAACGCAATTGGACGCGAGATTCCTCATGTCGAATTAGAGCAATATGCGCCGAACCTGGCGAGCGCCGCAGCAGTTTTCGGGCCTGCCGATCACGTGATGTTTGGAAATGCAACGGCGGGTAATTACTTTATTGCGCCCGTTGAAAAGGGAAACCACGGCTTCTGGCCAACTCGAGCCGACTATCGAAGCGTACTGATCTTGTCGGGTCCAGGCATTCAGCCCGGCAAAGAGCCGGCGATGCAGATGGTGGATGTCGCAGGACGGCTGGCGAGATTGATGGGGCTGAGTTTCCCTTAGCTCTCGATCTCACCCGTACTGAAAGTATCCCGAGAGAACGTCAGACTCGACTTTCCCGCGGCTCTTGACTGGACGGCAGAGCGCGTCCGAAAAAGAAGGCATCCCGATGGTGTGCAATTGCCGGCGGATCGGAAAAGACCACAGAGATCACATCGAACCGGACGCGACTCCAGTCATCGCCCGAGCGCGCCACGAAGGCGCGGGCAGCGCGAACTATGTGCCGTTGCTTCTCGGGATCTACAGCGCGATCCGGACTGCCAAATTCCGCGCTGGTGCGTGATTTCACCTCGACGAACACAAGCGTTTCGCCATCGCGGGCGACAATGTCGATCTCCGAATCAGGGCCAGGCCGGTAATTGCGCGCGACCACGGTCAAACCGCTGCTACGAAGATACCGGTGCGCCATGTCCTCACCTTTGCGGCCTAGGGCAGCTGTGGAGGTGAGGCTTTTTCTTTCGCGCCACTGGCGGGCTGAGTCCACAGCGCGCCAGACGAGTTGGCGGGATTCGGTGAGCCAACTGCCTTGTCCTTGATCGCCGCGAGATGCCATTCGATTACTTTGCCCCGGATGAGATAGCAGAGATAAAATTCCCAGAAGCGCCGGAAGGCTCGAGACCGGTTGACCAAAAACTCGAAGCCGAGATATCTCCAAAGAGCAAGTAGGCGCACATGAACAGAAGTCTCGCGGAATCTGGCGCCCGAGTAGTAAGAGTATCCGCCATGATCTTCGCCGAAGTACCGGAACGAGAAGCTATTCAGATGCCAGCGGTGGGTGGGGTCGCAGAAGGAGCTGAAATCCGTGTAATGAGGCGTGACGATCACAGCCTCGCCGTCAGGGCAGAGAAGCCGATGAAACTCTTCCATCGTTCGAATTACGTCCGATACGTGCTCGATCACATGAACGGCGCGTACTTGGCGGAAGGAGCCGTCGGCAAACGGAAGCGGACACTGATCGAGATCGGCGATCACGTCGGCACGCGTGTTTGTGTTGCTGTCAATGCCAATCGATCCGGGATACTTGTTGATTCCGCAACCTACGTCGAGAACAGGCAGAACAGCAACTATCCGGTCGCGCGATATGGCTGCTTGCGACGCGATGGACGTTTCAGAGCCTGCAGACACTCCTTCATCTTAACGATCACCAAATAGTGTCTGCGCTTATTGCATCGGTTGATTCGTTTGCAATAATCGGACAGATTTGATGCAATGCGTTTGTGCCTGTTGTGTTGCGCCGAGAGGTTGCCATTTTTCCCGCTAGCTTTGAGCCTGTGCCTCAGGCATTAGCTGTTAAAGTTCGCTTCGATGATCACACGATGATTGTCGAATTGACCGACGGGCGCACGATTTCTGTCCCGCTTGCCTGGTTCCCCCGCCAGTTCGATGCGACGCCTGAGCAACGAACTGGGTACGAGCTGATTGGGCGCGGCCAGGGGATCCACTGGAAGCGATCGACGAAGATCTATCGGTTGCGGGCCTGTTGCGCGGAAATCATTCAGGCGCAAGAAAGACACTGCTGATAAAGTAAGCAGTACGCTGCCGAAGACTGGTGAGATCCTTGACCTAACTAATTCTCAAGGCTTGTAAAACACTGTTCCAATGTATCGACGGCGAAGTCGGCTTGTTCCCGTGTGATCAGGAGCGGGGGACAAAGGCGCAAGCTGCTCGGGCCCGCACCGAGTACCAACAGTCCGCGCTCAAAAGCCGCGCATTCGATCCGGTCACGCAGTTTCGGCGCTTGCTCTTTAGTCGCCTGATCGGCCACTAATTCAATACCGATCATCAGGCCCAAACCGCGCACATCTCCAACATGACGAAAGCGCGCTGGCCAGTTCCGAATCTTGTCGAGCAGATAGGCTCCCACCCGCGCAGCATTGTCCACCAGCCCCTCTTCGAGCAGATCGAGCGTAGTCAACGCCGCCGCAATCGAGACCGGGTTTCCGCCAAAGGTCGAAGCGTGCGCGCCAGGGGGCCAGTTCATGATGTCCGCTCGGGCGATCGTGGCCGAGAGCGGCATGCCGCTTGCAATTCCCTTGGCCACTGTGACGATGTCCGGCTCAACTCCGAAGTGTTCCGAGGCAAACATGCGCCCCGTGCGGCCCATGCCGCATTGCACTTCATCGTGGATCAGCAAAATGCCATGCTTGTCCGCCACGCGCCTGAGTTCCTGGTGAAACTCCATCGGCGGCACCAGATACCCGCCTTCGCCTTGGACCGGCTCAACAAAAATGCCAGCGACCTCTTCGGGTGGCAGAACTGTTTTGAATAACCGATCTTCGAGTACACGGATGCAATCGAGCGCATCCTCAGCTGCAGTTTTGCCCTGGTCTGCGCGATAGACGTTCGGATAGGGAATGTGATACACCGGCAGCGGAGGATGGAAACCTCGCCGCTGAATGACCTTACTTCCGTTCAAAGACAAGGCCCCCATGGTTCGGCCGTGAAATGCTCCGAAAAACGCGATGAACTTGTCACGGCCGGTGTGATAGCGCGCGAGCTTGATGGCGGCTTCATTGGCTTCCGCGCCCGAGTTTCCGAAATACACTCGCTTCGGCGCAGAGCCTGGAGCCAACGCGGCCAAACGTTCGGCGAGATCCACCATCGACTCGTAGTAAAAGTCGGTGCCGGACATATGAAGGAAATCCGCAGCCTGGTTCTGAATGGCTTGCACAACCCGCGGATGGGAATGTCCAGTAGCCACAACCGCAATGCCGGCCGCAAAATCGAGAAACCGATTGCCATCGACATCCTCCACCAATGCTCCTTCGCCGCGCCGCATCACAAGCGGGTAACAGCGCGTGTAAGAGGTCGAAAGCACGGCCTGATCGCGGCGAATGATTTCCTGCGCGCGGGGGCCGGGCAGGGAAGTGACAATACTCGGCAGAGTAGGCGCTTCAGACTGCGTATACATAGAGAACACCTCAAGTTTGCAAACAGATTTGAACCAGATCTTGGGAAACGCAGGCGAGCGTTGTCTAGTCTGCGCCAAACAAGGAGGGACGAAGCGAGGCGGGTGAAGCAGCCATACTGTCAGCTTAATTCAAAAGTGCAGCCGCAGGGGGGCCGATCCCGCTATTTGAAAAAGGAAAGATCGATTGAGGCCGCCATCGCACGGTAACCGGCATCGTTCGGGTGCAGGTGGTCGCCGCTATCGAACTCCGCGCGCATCCGCTTGGGATTGCTAGGGTCCATAACCGCTTTGTCAAAGTCGATCACGCCGTCGAAAGCCTTACCGCTGCGAATCCACGAGTTAATTGCTTCACGCTTCTCTTCCTTTTCGGGCGAGTAGTATCCCGGGAAAACAGTTCCCTCAAAGGGTGTGAGCGTTGCGCCGTAGATCTTCAGTCCGTTCTCATGAGCCCTCTCGGCAAGCTGCTGCAGACCTGCAATCAGGTCTTGAGCCGACACAGTTTGGGAGATGGGAGCAGAGGTGCCGGCGTGGCCGAGGTCGTTGATGCCTTCGAGCACGATCACGTACTTGATTCCGGGCTGGGCAAGAACGTCGCGATTGAAGCGAGCCAGAGAGTTTACACCAAATCCGATAACAGCCGGTTCTGCGTCATGCAAGACACGATTGCCTCCGATGCCTTCATTCGCCACTCCGATCTCAGAAGCTGATTTTCGTCCGCCGAGACGCGCGGCCAGGTAATCCGGCCAGCGATGATTGGCGTCCAGCGACGAATGAGCGCCGTCGGTAATGGAATCTCCAAACGCGGCCAGCGTGACAGCCGAGGGCGGGCCGGCGACATCCACGTCCGATAAGAACACCCACGACTTAAAAGTTTTCGGATTGGTAAGTTGCGCCGATCCGGTGACATCTCCTTCTGCCTGAAAGGAGGTCTGCTCGGCGCTGTAATGAATGCCGCCTCCTAGAGCCTGCTTGGGAAGAAAGAGACTGATCGCGAGATTGCTGCCTGCGGGCACGTCCATTTGGATCGGATCGCTGATGACGATTGCATTCTTTGGAATCGTCACGCCGGGGCGGCCGCTGAACGTGAGCGCGTGATCGGTGCCGTTCTCTATCGTGGAAGCCTCGGCCTGCCTGCCGACGTGCGCGGCTCCAATCGAAACCTGGTCGTTTCCGAAGACGTTGGACAAGCGGATGCGCAACAACTTTCCACCCGCGCTCATATGGACAATTTCGCGAATTGTTTCATTCGAAAACTCGAGATTCGCCTTCTGCATTTTCCCCGGATCGGGCAGTTGCGGTGAAGGGCTTGCGCCCCAGGAAACGATCCAGTGAGGTGAAGCAGCGGCGGATGCGAGTGTCGCCGAAAGCAAGTAGACAAGCGGAAGGAAGTAATATCTCATCGCGGCGGAAGCCACGCTCATCCTATCAGCCGCGCTACATGTATTTGAGGCTGAGCTCGATCAGGCGGTCAGTGCCCTCAAAGGGGTCTCCCGCGGCAGTGTCGTATTCCATGGAGAAATATCCTCTATAGGCGTGACCCCGTGCTACGGCAAACATGCCGGGAACATTTACTCTGTCGACTTCGCCATTCTTAGTGCGCAGAACATTCTTGACATGCGACATGTTGTAAGCAAAGTCGAACATGGCGGCGACGGCTTCGTGATTGTAGGCGGCGTCGTGTCCACGGAGAGAATTGCCGAAATCGGGGAGAGCGCGCAAGTAGGGGCTATCTACCTTTCGGATTACCTTCACGATAAAGAAAGGATCCTCTGCGCCTGGGCTGTCGTTTTCCAGATTGACGATGACGTTCCGCTTAGCTCCGTAGGCAGCGAGCTTGGTGAGGCTTTCGGCCGTTTGATCCACCGAAGGGGTCGCGTCTTTCGAAGCGTGAAGGTGCTGGCGAACACTCGGGGAACCGATCGCGGCTGCGAGATCGATGCCACGGCGTCCAAATGCAATCGCCTCGTCACGCACCGGCTTGCTGGAGTCCGAAAAGTCTCTGCCGGAGAGGCCCAAATCGGCAAGACAGGAATGAGCAGCCGCTACGGCTTCCCGGAAAGAGTCAAGGTACGCTGCGCTGGTTGAGCTGAGGTGGTCCGCAAGCGGATTGATCGCGTAAACATGGAAGCGCTTGGCGATCATGGCAGGGAACTGCTTCAGGTCCATTCCCGGCTTCGCTTTGTCGCGCCCTGGATTGGTCGGGCTCTCGATATAGGCGCGGAAGGGATAGGAAGTGACAGCGAGACGCGATTGCGGGGCCGACGGGAAGTGCAGATGAGGTTTGGTCGTCTGCGCATCCATCCCAAGTCTTGCGGTGCTCAGCAACAGGGCATTCCGCAGGACGCTGCGTCGGGAATACCCAGATAAAATCTTCGCGCTCACGGCACTCGGCTTCACTGCACGCCCATCAGTTCCGCGACCCCACGTTTTCGCTGCGCCCCGCTAGCGGCTTCACGATAGAGCCGCCGCAAACTCCCACGCCCGTATTCATCAGAGCGCTCAGTAAGTTGAACAGCACCGCGTAGACGACCTGCTCGGTCACAAGCTGACGGCCGGGCATGCGAAAGGTGCCTGGCAGTTCCTTGGCGATCTGAACGCGAACTGCATGCGGCGAGTTGCGGCCCGACCGGTCGCGATGGTTAGCCAGAGAGAGCGGCGTCTGCAGCACACTTCCCGATGAGCCATCCACATAGAATTGACAACGGGAAAACCATCCCAAGTTACCCGGGTCCGCAGCGTCAAACAGCAGAAGCGGCGCCTGCCGGTCCGCTACCGATAAGTCCAGCGACATTACGCGGGGTTGATCGTCGATGCGAAAAGCAAAACCGGCTTGTTTCGCTATGTTTCCGATGCTTTCAGGGTCCAGCTCCAGCAGGAGATATTTATTGGACCCGGCCTCCAGGACTTGCATGTACATCCCATTGTAATGGGCTACCACGCGGCTCCAAAATAAATCGGTAATCAACTCCCTGGGGCCGCGTTAGACTTACGCTCAGACAAAGTTCCGCGCAACTCCTGCGCGTGCCGCCTATAAACTTCGTGATCGCGATCGCTGTACTGCACCAGCTTCACCGTATGCACCGAGCCGCTCCGATCCCGAAGCCACTCAGCGACCGTGCGAACTGCAACTTCGGCGCCTTCTTCGATCGGGTAACCGTAAACGCCGGTGCTGATGGAAGGGAAGCTGATCGTTTTGACTCCATGCTCGGCAGCCAGTTCCAGGCACTTCGAATAACAAGAGCGTAAAAGCTCTTCCTCGCGGTGCTTGCCGTCCCGATACCGTGGGCCGACTGCATGGAAAACGTACCTCGCCGGTAGATTGCCCGCGCCAGTAACGACCGCGCTTCCTGTAGCGCACCCGCCGTGCTGTTCCCGAATCGAATCGAGCTCCTTCATCAGCTCCGGACCGGCGGCGCGATGAATAGCGCCATCGACACCGCCTCCTCCCGAAAGAGAGGAGTTGGCAGCGTTCACGATCGCATCCACCTTGATTTGGGTGATGTCGGCTTTGAGGAGCTGCAGGTGAGTCAGCCCAAGCTGCATGGAAAAGTCGGACGGCATAGTTCGCTGGTCTCGCTACAGACTTGCGCGAAGAGCGTCGAGGAGCTCGTCTACCCGCTCATCGGTTGCAAGCGGGCCGATGGTTCCGATTCGAAGAATCTTTCCGGCAAACTTGCCTAGACCGGCGGCAATTTCGATCCCGTAATTTCGCAGCAAAGTCTCGCGCAGTTTCGCTTCATCTACACCATCGGGCGGTCTTACCGTTGTTAAATGCCACAGCCGTTGGGAAGCGTCAGTAATTACCGGCGAGAATCCAAGCGCTTCCAGGCCGCGTACCAGTCGCTCGCCTGCCCGCTTGTGCCTCTCCCAGCGATTGCGCAGACCTTCTTCCTCAATGACAGCCAAAGCTTGGTGCAGCGCATAATAGAGCGGCGGTGACGGCGTGTGTTGATAAGTGTGCGGCGGGTTGAAATAGTTCCCCATCAACTTCAGATCGAAGTACCAGGTAGCGGCCGGCTCCGGTCGATGCTCAAGTTTCTCAGCCGCGCCCGCTGAAAACGTGATGGGAGACAAGCCTGCCGGGCAGCTCAAGCCTTTCTGGGAACAGCTAAAGGCCACATCGATGCCCACCGAGTCCAGTTCAACAGGCATGGCGCCTAAAGTGGTAATGCAGTCGGCCAGCACAAGCGCGCCGCGACTCTTCGCGTGCGGAGCGATGGCGCGCCCGGATTGAAAAGCGCCGGTCGAAGTTTCAGCCTGCACAAATGCGACGGTATCGGGGCGCTCTCTCTCAATCGCCTCAACTGCATCTGCCTCTGAAAAAATTTCTCCCCACGGCCGCTCTATCCGCACCACCTTCGCGCGCTGACGCTCTGCCATGGTCGCCATACGCTCGGCAAAGACGCCGGCGCTAAAGATCAGGAACTTCGATCCGGGATGCACGAAGTTCGCAACAGCCGCCTCCATCGCGCCGCTCCCGCTCGCAGGAACCAGATACATCTGTTCATTGGCGGTCCCGAACACCTCGCGCAGGCCGCCCTGAATGTCATGCATGATTTCCAGGAAGTAAGGGTCGCGCAGACCAACCACGGGTTGGCTCAGCGCTTCATATACGCGCGGGTCCACCATCGTTGGCCCAGGGCCATACAGAAGCCGCTTGGGAGGAGCTATGCGCTTGGAAGCAGTGCTGGTCGCCATGTGTTCAAAATAGCAACTGGCAGCTATCGCGAAGGCTCGCGCTTGCCCGCCGAGCGAAAAGTGAGATTGATGCGTGCATTGCCTGTTAGCGGATGAGCGCCGGCGCGGAGACGCGCTACGCCATGGTACGCAAGCCGCGAGGGCCCGCCCCAGACAACCACGTCTCCACTGAGCAGTTGAAACCGTCTTGGCGTTTCACTGCGACGCAAGCCGCCAAACAAGAAGGTCGCCGGAAGCCCTAATGAAACCGACACAATCGGTGCTTGCATGTCGGATTCGTTCTTATCTTGATGCAGTCCCATCTGCGCGCCGGGCTCGTACCGGTTGATCAGGCACGCGTCGGGATCGAAATTCGGAAACCCGGCCGCCGCGGCAGCCGCCCGTGCTGCATGCTGGAACACATCCGGCATAGCGGGCCAGGCGCGGCCCGTGAGCGGATCGTGGGTGTCGTACCGGTAGCCGCTCTCGTCGCTGATCCAGCCGAGCGCTCCGCAGTTGGTCATTGCGACCGACATCTTGAAACCGCCTCGCACGGACATGTGGCGAAATGGAGCAGCGTCTGCGATGACCGTGACCGCGTCCAGCAGGTCAACACCGTCCTTCTCTATAAAGCCGTGAAGAAGAACCGCCCCCTCGCCCAACGTTTCAACGCTGCTGCGGGAAGCGTCATGGTCGAAGGAAAAGAGTAGAGCTTTTGAAGATTCTGTCGAACGCTTCACCGCCGCGTCACCCCTTCCTGCAAACAGCCAGAAGCTCGCCCATCCAAATGGGAACCGACAGGCCGCGCAGCCCAAGCACTGCCATAAACCGTTCGGCTCTTCTTGCCAAGGAGCGTCGTGTTTGAAAAGACTTTGTAAGGAAGTATCCAACGCAAAGCTGACTGGCCGTGCCCTTATTCTATCGATTCGTCACCTGCTCTTCTGCCTCGGCAATGAACGTAAGCAAAGAATGTGGCCAGCAACAAGGGCCAGCGTTCTCCAACCGGCCTCGCGGCCAAGCGCCGCAATCTCCGGACTTCAAGATGCGCCCGTGAGACCGCTCGCAAACCGGCAACTGCTGCCCGTTGGAATACTAGCAGTACCAGCGTATATGTGCTGGATCTCGCGGTAGTCCAGAACTTGGGTATTGTGCTACTTTGGCATGGCAGAGTAACTTCAGATGGTCGTATCGGGGTATAAATCTGCAGCCAGATAATGCTCGTCGAATCGCAATTGCGAGATATGGAGCGAAGCCGGGAGCGCTATTGGCTCAGCCATCCCTCGACTTCGCCGACAAAACTCAGTTGGCGGGCGGTCGCTGTGCGCCACACGTTTCATGTTCTTCGCGGTGAAAAGATCCTTGAACTCGGCGCTGGGTCCGGTCTTTGGACCGAGCATCTCACCAGGGTTTTGCGCTTCGAGAACCCTATCACCGCAACCGTTTTTAACCAGGATCTCGCTCTTCAACTTCAGAATAAGCACTTGCCCAACGTCGAGATTTGCCAGGTGGAAAATCTCGAAGACCTGCCTGCTGAATCGTACGACTACATCGTTGGGACAGCCATCCTTTGCCACAACCAGTACGGGCGAAACCTGCGCAAACTTCTTCGCCTTCTGAAGCCCGGCGGCCAGATCCTCTTTTTTGAAGCCAATCACTGGAATCCGCAGGTCTTTGTTAAGAACGCGATTCCTGCGATAGGTCGCTGGGCCGGCCAGGCGGCCTGCCAGGCGCCAATGCGGAAATTCAAGTTGATGAAGATCGCTTCCGAACAGGGTTATACGAACATTCAAGTTATTCCGTTCGATATTCTCCATCCGCGCTTACCGAAGCGCCTGATCGCCCTCGTCCAGAATGCTTCCTATATTCTCGAGCATGCGCCGCTCCTTCGGGAGATCTGCGGAACGTTGTACATATGGGCCAGGAAACCGGGCGGCTCAGAGGATCGCCCGCTTCCCGATCTAGCCGAACACGAGGCGCTCTTCGATTCCACTTCGGTCGTTGTTCCCTGCCACAACGAAGAGATGAACATTCCGCGCCTGGTGGATAGCTTACTTGCCATGTATGGCCGCTACATTCACGAAATCATCATCGTGAACGATAACAGCATGGACCGGACCGCTGAAGTGACGCGCGAGATCATGGCCCGTGAACCCCGGCTGAAACTGATCGATCGTCAGCCTCCCAATGGAGTGGGCCGGGCTCTGCGCGACGGCTATGCTCTGGCGAGCGGACGCTATATCCTAACCATGGATAGCGACTTCGTACACATATTGCCCGAGTTCCGTGATCTCTTCGACGCCATTGCCCGGGGCAGGGAAGGCGCAATGGGGAGCCGATTTTCCTACGGTTCCATGTTAGTCAACTATCCGTTTTTCAAGATCCTCGCCAATCGCGGCTTTCACGCCTTAGCCAACCTCCTACTGCCTATCAAGGTCCGCGATGTTTCCAACAATCTCAAATTGTTCCGTGCCGATATCTTGAAAGACATCCATGTGGAACAGCCGCATTTCGCGGCAAATGC
Organism: Bryobacteraceae bacterium; assembly: GCA_965219105.1. GTDB lineage: Bacteria > Acidobacteriota > Terriglobia > Bryobacterales > Bryobacteraceae > Bog-105. The sequence continues at coordinate 801,676 of OZ244728.1, forward strand.
GGAAACGGGGCTGAAGCCAATCCTGGCCGGCTACGATATCGAAGAGGTCCCCATCTCCTGGATCAACAGAAGCATGGACATGGGCCAATCAACCTTCGGGGTCGCTCGAGTGGCTCCAGGTTACTTCAAGGCGCTGATGGGACTAATTTGGAAGAACGTAGGCATCGCCAAACCAAGATCCCGAATTAAGCGCGTGCCATGACTAGTTCGCTCCCACACCTGCAATCGTCGCGATCAAAAATCCGTGCGGAAAGCGTCTTCGGTCCTCCTGTCTTGTGGCGGGTTTTTTTCACGATCCTTGCTATTGTTCTGGTTTACTTCTTATGGCTGCAGAATTTCGGTCGAGTTCATATCTACGATTACTCTCTGGTTTCTTACGCTAACGCTTACTTACAAAGGGGCATGCAGCCGTATCGTGATTTTGGCACTCCTTTACAGACGCTTACTTACTATCTTGCGTATCTTAGCGAAGGCATCTTCGGACGGCGGTATCTTGCGCTCGGCTACAGCAACCTGGTCCTTACCTACTTTCTCTTTGGAAGCTTATTAATTCTCGCTAGACGCACGCTTCCCTATCTTGGTGCGGTCCTGGTCTCCTTCTGTATTTGTATAGCGACGACCTTGCAGGGCGGAATTTTTTGGTATAACCAACTCGGCATTTTGTTGCTGGTTTGGGTCACGATATGTGCGTGCGGAGTCATACGTAACCAGCGCTTCACCGGCGGCCAGCTTTCGCTTTTCGCCATACTCTTTCTTGCCACTGGCACTCTGAAGCTGAATTATCACCTCGCCAACACGGCGATCTTTTCATTCTGTTTACTTTGGCTATTAGTCTCGAGAGCTGTATCCTGGCGTAGGTTTGCCGTAATCTCCCTCGCCGCAGCTGTTTGGGCTGTTGTGGCGCCAATTCTTTGGGAACTGCTTCTTACCGGTGCCTCATTTTCTACCTGGAAGCTAAACGTTTTGGTAAGGCCAAGCGGCAGAGCTCACCAGTTCCTTTTACTCAAGTCTCGCGACTTCTGGCTGGGCACAGCTCGCAACTTCTATCCGGGTGATCCCTTTGCCGGCGCATTCGCACTTGGCATGATCTGTTGCGTAGCTGCCACCCTCCTTTTGCTATATCGTGAACCCCGCCGCAGTGTAAATCACAGGCTAATTCCTGCTGTATTCACGATTGTGGGGATGTGGATGTTCTTCGGGCTAAGCCTTTTTCTCGCATTCACTAATGTAGACTTGGAATCCACTTCAGCATCGCTCCTGCCCATCGGGCTGCTCGCCATGTCCCTTGCGTTCAGACTAAAGTTTGCGAGCAGGCGGATTCTTGGTGGATTTGCCCTCGTTCTTGCCGGCTGGCTCGGTTGGCAGGGGCTCTACGGCATTCACCGGCATACGCGGCTCCTGATTCCAACACAGGTCCTTTCCTACCAGGACACCTATCGCGTGAACGAAGGCTACTTGAAAGGAGCTCTCCTCTCCAGACTGAATGCAGAGCAATTGTCAGATGCGGGAAAGATCGTGAAACAATACCGCATCGCCCCCGGCTCAAACGAAATCTATTGGGGGCCCGGAACCGAGATGTTTGCCCGGCAATTTCGCACCACACCGCTCTCGGGATTCCCTTTGTGGTACAGCCCGGTTACCGTCCGGGAACAAGATGTCGCCGGAATCCTAACTCACCTGGAGACATCGCCGGTCCGCGTGTTTGTGGCAGATCCGTTCTGGTATAAGACCTTCGTAGCGGCGTCAATGAAGCAATGGCTAAGTACGCACTGGACGCCTGAGCGCCAGGGAACTCTAATCGAATTTGTGCGCCCGCAACGTTACTAGTTTCCGTCCTCTCCTACGGGCAGGAAATTCCAACACACGACGCTAGTAAATGGTGGGCCCTACAGAACTCGAATCTGTGACCTCTACCGTGTCAAGGTAGCGCTCTAACCAACTGAGCTAAGGGCCCGCGGGGCAAATCAGTCTCAACATAGCACGGTAAAGCAATTCTTCGAGCGTAAGTTCAATCCTGCATCGATGTCGCGTTAAAATAGTGCTTACACATTGCTCGAGATCGGGATACCTTTCCTAGTCTCATCCGTCTAAACGAAGTAATGTTCAAGATATTCGCGGCTTGTTACCGGCCTGTTCAGATGAATATCGAACTTTAAGTTGGGAGTAAAAGGAGATCGTAATGAAAATTAGTTTCGCTTCCGTATTTGTAGCAGGAGTGCTGTTTGCAGTTCCGGCTTTTCCGCAAAGTGCGGCAACCGTGAAGTCTGTTCAGCAGGCGCTGAAAGACAAGGGATTCGATCCTGGTTCGGTGGACGGGGTCATGGGGCCGGAGACAAAATCCGCCCTGAAGAAGTATCAGGACCAACAGCACCTGACGGCTGATGGGCGTCTCGGGCCAAAGACATTGGATTCGCTCGGCGTCAAGGAAGCCTCGCCTGACCAGCAGTTCTCGGCATCGGGCACCAAGATCAAGAAGTCGTATAGCAAGGGCGGCAGCGATATCGGCAAGGGCAGCACCGCCATGGCGGGTGACATGAAGACGGGCCACGTGGGAGATGGGGCCGTCGATTTCGGCAAAGGCGTCGGCAAAGGCATCAAGAAGATGGCCGTGGGTACCGGCCATGCCGCTAAGGACGTGGGAAAAGGCGTGGCGAATGCCGTCACCCCGGATAAGTCCACCAACAAGTAATAAGTCTTTTTTTCCAAGCTATACTGCTGCGCCGGCCTGCTTCACGCATGTTGGCGCAGTGTTGTTTATGACGCCTGTGAACTTTCCTCGACGCTATTTGCCAGGGTGTCCATCGTTTCCTTCTCGCAGACCCAGCGCCATGATGTTAAATAGATAGTCGGGACTCTAACAGACGAATCTTGTGATCGAGGAATCGATTTTCATTGCCGGCCCCGACCATCTCACCCAAAACTAAAGTTGTTGTCGCCACCACGGTGATGCTGTCGTTCATCTCGTTCTGGCGGGCGGCTGCCATTGTACTTAGCGATCTTGCCTCATCGGCGTATTATGCAGGCGGCATTGCTGAAACAGCGATCGGCAAATCCGCTCCCTGGTTCATTTTGGCGATCATGCTCTTCGGGTTTGCCATCCGAGCCATTTACATCGAAAGCTCCAGCATGTTCGTACGGGGCGGCGTTTACAAAGTCGTTCACGAGGCGATGGGCGCCACGCTGGCCAAGTTTTCGGTATCGGCGCTGATGTTTGATTACGTGCTCACCGGTCCCATCAGCGCAGTGAGCGCCGGTCTGTACCTGGCGGGTCTTATTAATGAGCTGGCGCATTACGGTCACAGCTCCTTCCAGGTGCCGCCTCCGTTTTTCGCGGGGGGCTTTGCGCTTGTCGTCACGGTTTATTTCTGGTGGCAAAACACCATCGGGATCCACGAATCCAGTCAAAAAGCGCTGAAGATCATGTACGTCACGACCGTCATGGTTGTAATCCTTGTCGGCTGGTGCGGTCTCACTATGATCGTCAAGGGGTTCCAGCCCGTGCCGTTTCCGTCAAAGGCGAACCTGCATTTTGGCGAGGGCGCTCTCGGCTGGCTGCAAGGCACCGTCGCGCCCACCATCACGTTTGTAGCCATCCTGGTGGGGCTTGGACATTCGCTGCTGGCGATGAGCGGCTTTGAAACCCTGGCCCAGGTGTATCGCGAACTCGAAGCGCCGAAGTTGAAGAACCTCAAGAAGACCGGCATGGTTGTGATCGTCTACAGCTTGCTATTCACTTCGCTCGTGTCGTTCTTCGCCGTGATGCTGATCCCAGATAGCCAACGAGGGAATTATCTGGATAACCTGATCGGCGGGCTGTCGATGTTTCTTGTCGGTCCAACGTATCTGAAGCTGCTGTTCCATGCCTTTGTGGTGCTGGTCGGTACGCTGATCCTCGCCGGCGCTGTCAACACCGCAATCATTGGCTCTAACGGCGTGTTAAACCGTGTGGCCGAAGACGGCGTCCTCCCAGACTGGTTCCGGCAGCCGCATCCCAAGTACGGGACTACCTACCGCCTCATTAATCTGGTTGTGATCCTCCAACTTGTCACGATTGTGCTCAGCAAGGGCAACGTGGTAACGCTCGGCGAAGCTTACGCCTTCGGCGTCATTTGGAGTTTCGCGATGAAGGCGCTTTCTGTGCTCGTGCTTCGCTATAAACGGCCTGAGGCGCGCGAGTGGAAGGTTCCGCTAAACTTTCGGATTGGCCATACAGAGATCCCGCTCGGTCTGATTCTGATTACCGTCAGCTTATTTGTTCTCGCGATCGTCAATGTGGTTACAAAGAAGACTGCGACTATCTCTGGCTCGCTCTTCACCGTTGGATTCTTCACTGCGTTCGCTCTTTCGGAACGTCACAACCGCCGTAAGCAGAGCGAAGCGGAATGTCAGAGTGAAAAGTTCCGGCTTGAAGAGCAGGTCAATGTCACCTCGGAAGCCGTTCATGTACGCCCCGGCAACTTGATGGTGGACGTGAGCAGCGTAAACCGTCTCGATCACCTCCAGTTGGTTCTCAAGGATCTCAATCCCGCCAAGCAGGACGCGATCGTCGTGGCTGTTCACCGCTTGGGCCCCATCAGCTCGAGCGAACATCATCTCAGCCTCGAGCAGTTTTTCGGTACTCGCGAGATGGACCTCTTTACCCGCGTGGTCACGATTGCAGAGAAGGCCGGCAAGCACGTCGAACTCCTCACGGTTCCGGGCCGGGACGAACCTTCCGCCCTTGTCTCCACCGCCCAGCAGCTTCATTCGTCTCGCATCGCCATGGCGCTGGCCCCTAATCTCACGCCCGATGAGCAGGCTCGCTTGATTGGCGAAGCGTGGGAGCAGCTACCTGCGCCAAGACCTCTAATTACGCTTGAGATACTCTCTCCCGATTCCGAAAGTCCTTACATTTACCTACTGGGTCCACATCAACCCCGTCTGTGGCCGAGCGATATTGACCTGGTGCATCAAATCTGGCAAGAGCTCGCTGACCGCCCGGGAATCGGCGGCCGGTTGCACCATCGCGATGTGGTTGGAGTTGCGCTCCGGCGTCTCGAGCAGCAACTGCACTCGCGAGCGCATAGCGACGTCGTTGCGGATGTCGAGCGTGAACTCTCCCGGGAAAAGCCCGATCTCGAGCTGAACGGAGCCGGCTTGGGAGTTAAGGTGGAACAAGACAGTTTGGGATCGGTTTGAGCAGTCAACATGATGAAGATCATTTCCTCGAGGGAAGTTCTACGAAACAAGCTTTTCTCGGTGACTGACGAAGTCGCTCATGACCCGAATGGATTTGAGATCCATCGCAATATCGTCCGGCATTCCGGCTCGGCGGTCATGCTGGCGATCGATGACGATGAACGAGTTCTGTTAGTCAGACAGTTCCGGTTGCCTGCGGAATCTGAGCTGTGGGAACTTCCGGCGGGGCGGCTCGATCCCGGCGAACAGCCGCTAGATGCCGCGCGCCGCGAGCTGCAAGAAGAAACGGGCTACAAGGCCAATAAGTGGCACAATCTGATTGCATTTTGGCCGAGCCCGGGCTACGTCGGGGAAAAAATGCACATCTTCCTGGCGACTGAACTCACCGCTGGTCCACAAAACCTAATGGATGACGAGCGAATTGAAACCCAGTGGTTTGCGGCCTCCGAAGTAGGCGTTATGATCCGTAAGGGCGACATACAGGATGGCAAGACCATCATTGGCTACTACGCATGGCGCGACCGGAACCAATAGCCAAGTCACTCATTGGTGAGGGGCCGCTCCATTAACTCACGGATCGCTTGGCGCGGCGGCTTTGCCGCATACAGCACCTCATACATCTTCGACACGATAGGTAGGTCTACGTTCCGCTGCTCGGCCAATTGATACGCAGCGCGGCAGGTAGGAACCCCTTCGGCTACGGCCGTCATCCCCGCCAGGATCTGGTCCAGCTTACGTCCTTTCCCAAGCTCGACCCCCACAGAACGATTGCGCGAAGTGTCTCCGGTTGCAGTAAGCACCAAATCTCCCAGGCCCGCGAGTCCGCTCAGCGTGCGAGCTTCGCCGCCTACCGCAACAGCCAGCCGTGTGATCTCCGCAAGTCCGCGAGTGACTAGAGCAGCTACGCTGTTACTGCCCAGTCCCAACCCTTTACAAACCCCTGCGCCGATTGCAACCACATTTTTGAGCGCGCCGCCGATCTCCACGCCTGTCACGTCGCTGGTTGTATAAAGGCGCAACTCGCTGGTAGCGAATGACTGCTGGATGCGAGTGGCAAGCGTGCTCGATTCCGATGCGATCACAACGGCTGCTGGTTCATTCGAGGCGATCTCGGATGCGAAAGTGGGCCCGGAAAGAACCGCTACTTTGGCTCTGCTCTCCAGCTGCAGTGCCTGCGCGATCACATCCGACATACGGCAGAGCGTGCCTTGCTCAATACCCTTCGTTGCACTTACGAATACAGACCCGTCGGAGAGATGCGGCCGCAACGTTTCAAGCGTGTGCCGCAGGTACGCTGACGGCACCGCAAGCAGAATGATCTCCGCATGGGCGACTGCCGATTCCAGATCGCTCGAGATTCCGATGTTCTCAGCTAAACGGAATCCGGGCAGGTAACGCCTGTTCTCCCGCGTTGCCGAGATCTCTTCGGCCTGCTCGAGCGATCGCGTCCACATTCGAATCGTGCGGAAACGCGTCGATAGAGCAATCGCCAGCGCCGTGCCCCAACTGCCCGCGCCAACGATGGCGAGGTGCTTCAAACCGGCTTCCTGCGCAGCGAGAAAGGAGGCTCTGTGCCGCTACGGAGCCGGACGATGTTTGCCCGGTGCCGGTAAGCGATCAGCACAGCCGCGCAGATGCTCGCGTAGAGAAGCGGAAGCAGCGGATGAACCAGATACCAGAAGATCACCGGATACAAGCCGGCGCCGATGATCGACCCAAGCGACACGAAGTGGCTTGAAGCCACTGCGATCAGAAAGATCACAGCGGTAATGAGCAGTGTCAGCGGCGAGATAAAGCCGAATGCTCCGATAAAGCAGGCCACCGCCTTGCCGCCTTTGAAATTGAGAAAAACAGGATAACAGTGGCCGAGCAGCACCGCCACAGCCGCCAGAGCGACGGCGACCGCGTTGCCATGTGTGACCGCGGAGGCAAGGAATACAGCGAGCCAGCCTTTGAGGATGTCGAGTAGCAGAACAATCACTCCTGCCTTACCGCCCGCTGTCCGGTGGACATTCGTCGCGCCGATGTTGCCGCTTCCCATCGTGCGAATGTCTTTCCCGAGTTGCAGCTTTACAAACCAGTAGCCGAAGGGCAACCCTCCAATCAAATAGGCGAGCATCGTGACAACCGACAGCTCCAGAAAGAGAGGCGCGGTCACTTGCTTATACTCGCGGTAGACGAAAGAGCTTCAAATTGAAATTGGCTCAGCCGGCGGTAAACGCTCGCGTTCGTGCCGGGTTCGCTCTGGAGCAAACTGAACTCCGAAACTTCAAGCTCCCCGATCAGCGCAGACTTCAGCTGCTCGACTCTTCCACGCAAGTTCTCGAGCGGCGTCGGCCGCCGGATGCGCGCCAGTGTCAGGTGAGGCGAGAAAGCGCGAGTTTCCTGAGCGATGCCGAGTGCTGCCAGTACCTCATTGGTCTCTTGTGCGAGCGCCTGCAAGCTGCCGCCGCAATGCACGCCAGCCCATAACACTCGAGGTGAGCGAACGTCAGGAAACCACCCGAGCTCACGGATCTCCAGCTTGAAACGCTCCCGGGGCGAGACTTTCCGCAGAGCGTCTTCCAACTCCGGCAATCGTTCTCCCGGCCATTCGCCAATAAACTTTGTCGTGATGTGCAGATTGTCGAGCGGACTCCATTTGATGAGCGCTTCGGGCCTCAGCGAGGCTGTCAGTCTTTCGAGCCGGATCAGGATATCGGGTGAAAGGTCAATGGCAGTGAAGAGTCGCATGAAGAGGCGCTTGCGCGTGTTAATGTTCTAGCGTATCTTGAGGCCGATCAATAAATCTGGAGCTGCGGCGAGCTTGGAGGAGCCCTATGGACTTGCCGCTTTGTATCAGCTTACAGCGCCGGTTTCGCTCCCGTTTTTTGAGAAGCCGGCGGCCGAGCTGTCCCGCATGCTGCTCGGCTGCGTTCTGGTGCATGGGGAGACCGCCGGCATAATCGTCGAAACGGAAGCTTATCTTGGCTTAGAGGATCTGGCCGCCCACGCCTCAAAGGGACAAACCGAGAGAACAAAAGTTCTGTTCGGGCCTGCGGGCCGGGCTTACGTGTACCTCATCTATGGCATGCACGAGTGCCTAAACGTGGTGGCCGATCGCGACGGTGAGCCTGGCTGCGTCTTGATTCGAGCTCTTGCTCCGGTTTCCGGTCTTCAGCAAATGGCCGAACGGCGGAAGTGGAATGGTCCGGCTTGTGGACTGACCAACGGCCCCGGGAAACTCACTCAGGCTCTTGCCATTACCCGCGCGCACTATGGCCAGCGTTTAGACGAAGGCGCGCTCTCGATTCGCACATGGCATCAATCTCCCGTCTTCGACATCGGCGTGACGCCCCGTATCGGTATCACGCAGTGTGCGGACTGGCCGCTGCGGTACGTTTGGAAAGGCCACGCCTGTCTCAGCAGGCCTTAGGAACGCGCTCGCTAGAATAGCGGGAATGCTTCTGCGATGTATCCGCCTGTTCGCGATAGTTAGCACGACGCTCTTAAGTGCTGAGAACGCCGCTTCCGTCAAGCAAATCGTCGCTGGCTTCCATGGGAAGGTCTCTCTATACGCGGAAAACTTGAGCAGCGGCAAAACGCTCAGCTTAAGCGGTGAGCAACCGGTTCGGACCGCCAGCACGATCAAGCTCGCCATCATGACCGAATGTTTTGCGGAGGCGAACGAGGGCAAGCTCGACATGGGAGAACTGCTCACGCTTACCGGACCTGAGAAAGTGCCGGGCAGCGGCATCTTGCACGAGCTTTCAGATGGCGACAAACTGCCGGTCCGCGACATGATCGATCTGATGATCGTCATGAGCGACAACACCGCGACCAATTTGATCTTAAACCGTATCGGTGGCGATGCGGTGAATGCGCGTATGCAGAGTCTCGGGCTTACTTACACGCGGGTGATGCGGAAGATCATGAGCGAAGGCAAACCCGGAGTCAGCAGCGGCATCACTGAGGAAGGCCGCAAGCCGGAGAACCAGAAGTGGGGCCTCGGCCGCAGCAGTCCGTATGAGATGGTCGCCTTACTGGGCAAGCTCTACCGCGGCGAACTGGTGAGCCGCAAAGCTTCTGACGAGATGTTGGGCATCCTCAAACACCAGCGCGATCGAAACGGCTTGGGCCGCGATATGAAAGATGTGGTTGTGGCGGACAAGACCGGCGCTCTCGATCGTCTGCGTTCGGATGTAGGCATCCTCTACACGCCGGGAGGACCGGTCGCGATGGCAGTTACGGTGGACGATATGCCGGAGATTAATTGGACGCCGGACAACCCGGGCCAACTTCTGATCTCCCGTTTATCGGAAGTGGTGACCAAACAGCTCGCCTCCGGACCGGCCGAATCGAAACACGGCGTGCAGTAATTCGTCGGCCTTGTACAGTAGGGGTGAGATGTCGCTCGAGCTTTTCGATCTCGCCGGACGGGTGGCCGTCGTGATGGGTGGAACTTCAGGGATCGGGCGTTCGCTTGCTCTCGGTCTGGCCGAGGCCGGCGCGGATGTGATTGCCGCTGGGCGGCGTGAATCGCTGGTGAAGGAAGTCGCGGCTGAGATCGCTGCCAAGGGCCGCAAAACGCTTACTGAGACCGTGGATGCGGCGGACCGCGCGTCGATAGACCGGCTTCGGAACAAAACGCTGAGTCAGCTGGGCGGCGTCGACATTCTGGTGAACGCCGCGGGCCAAACATTCCGTAAGCGCACAGTGGACGTGGATGAATCCGAGTGGAACGGCCTGCTCGACGTCAACGTGAACGGCACGCTGCGGGCCTGCCAGAGTTTCTTTGAACCGCTAGCTGCCAACGGACGTGGGCGCATTATCAACATCGCCTCGCTCACTTCCTATCTGGGCTTTATGGAAGTGGCGGCTTACACAACATCCAAGGCGGCGGTCTTGGGGCTTACCCGCAGCCTTGCGGTCGAGTGGGCGCCGCAAGGGATCAACGTAAACGCGATTGCGCCCGGAGTGTTTCGAACCGACTTGAATTCCGGCCTGCTCGACGGAACAGACCGCGGCCGGGAACTCCTTCTTCGCACTCCCATGAAGCGGTTTGGAAACGTGCCGGAGCTGGTAGGGGCCGCAATCCTGCTGGCCTCCGACGCCGCCAGCTTCATCACCGGCCAGTGCTTAGGCGTCGATGGAGGGTTTCTTGCAAGCGGCGTCAATCAGTGAGCATCGAGCTATGCGAAACGAGATCAGCCCACCTACTCTGAGCTTGATAGGCAACACGCCGCTGGTGCGTCTCACGGGATTCGATACGGGCCCGTGCGAGCTGTTTCTGAAGTTGGAGTCGCAGAACCCCGGCGGTTCGATCAAGGATCGTGTGGCTGTCTCGATGATCGAAGCCGCCGAACAGAGCGGCGCGCTGGCTCCTGGCGACACGATTGTCGAAGCTACTGCCGGGAACACGGGCATCGGCTTAGCGCTCGTCGCTGCGATCAAAGGCTACCGCCTGGTTCTTGTGATTCCAGATAAGATGTCCGCTGAAAAGATCGCGCATGCGCGTGCACTCGGGGCGGAAATCGTTTTGACCCGGAGCGATGTGCCTCCCGGTCACCCTGCGTATTACCAGGACATGGCGGCGCGCATTGCTTCGGAAACGCCGAACGCCTATCACATCAACCAATTCGGAAACGAAGCGAATCCGCTGGCGCATGAGGCGACCACCGGGCCTGAGATTTGGCACCAGATGGAACATCGGCTGGACGCCGTGGTGTGCGGTGTCGGGTCGGGCGGCACACTGACCGGGCTGAGCCGATTCTTCGCGCGAGTACAGCCGGCGGTCGAGATGATCCTGGCCGACCCTATCGGATCTGCGCTGGGCGAGTTTGCACGTTCCGGCAAGCCGGGCCCGAGCGGGAGCTACGCCGTCGAGGGAATCGGCGGAAGCTGCATTCCGGCCATTGCGGACTTCTCTCGCACTCACACTGCCTACAACATCGGGGATTCGGAAAGCTTTCGCACCGCTCGCGAGCTGCTTCGAGTTGCCGGCATCTTCGGCGGTCCATCGTCGGGCACGCTGCTTGCCGCGGCGCTGCGCTACTGCCGATCGCAACAGGAGCCCAAGCGCGTCGTCTCTTTCGTGTGCGACACCGGCGCCAAGTATCTGTCCAAGATGTACAACGACTATTGGCTGCTTGACGGCGGGTACACAGAGCGTCCAGCGACCGGTGATCTGCGCGAGCTCATCACGCGCCGCTATGAAACCGGCGGCGTCATTACGGTAACTTCGGACGATACGCTTCTCACTGCCTGGCAGCGCATGCGCGTCGCCGACATCTCACAAGTTCCCGTGGTCGATAAGGGCCGCTGCGTTGGCGTATTGGATGAATCCGATTTGCTGTTGGCGACACACGACGACCCCAACAAGTTCCAATCCCCGGTGAGCGCGGCGATGACCAGCAGACTCGAAACAGTTTCGGCGGACGCCTCGATTGAATCGGCTTACGAAGTGCTGGACCGGGGGCTGGTCGCGCTTGTCACCGAGAACGATAAGTTCCTCGGTCTGGTGACGCGCTCGGATTTACTTAGTCATCTCCGCAGAAAACTCAACTCTTAATGCCTCACCGTTTTGGAACGCGCGCTATCCACGCCGGACAGCATCCGGACCCCTCGACGGGCGCCATCATGACGCCGATCTACGCGACGTCTACTTACGTGCAGGAGAGTCCCGGGGTTCACAAAGGCTTTGAATACTCCCGGTCACAGAACCCGACTCGCTTCGCTTACGAGCGCTGCGTAGCCGACCTCGAAGGAGGCGTGCGAGGCTTTGCGTTTGCCTCCGGTTTAGCGGGCATGGCGACTGTGCTCGACTTGCTCGACACGGGCAGCCATGTGATCGCCAGCGACGATCTCTACGGGGGCACATACCGGCTCTTTGAGCGTGTACGGCGTCGTTCGGCCGGCCTCGATTTCAGCTTCATCGACCTGTCCGATCCGGAAGCACTCTCGCGCGCTATCCGCCCCAATACCAAGATGGTGTGGGTCGAAACGCCTTCGAACCCGCTCTTGAAGCTGATTGACCTGCGAGCGGTGGCAAACATCGCCAAATCAGCTGGCTTGCTGACTGTAGCGGATAATACCTTCGCAAGCCCTTACCTGCAACGCCCGATTGAGTTCGGCTTCGATCTGGTGATTCACTCGGCCACAAAATACTTGAACGGGCACTCTGACATTGTCGGCGGAATCGTGGTGGCCGCCGATGAGCAGTTAGGCGAACGAATGGCCTTCGTGCAAAACTCAGTGGGCGCGATCGCGGGACCTTTCGATTCGTTCCTAGCGCTTCGGGGCTTGAAGACTCTGCACCTCCGTATGGCCCGGCATTGTGAGAACGCCGCGCGATTGGCCGAGTGGCTGGAGTCCCACCCCGCCGTCGATCGCGTCCTCTATCCTGGCCTTGCTTCGCACCCGCAGCACGACTTGGCAAAGCAGCAGATGTCAGCCTTTGGCGGAATGATCACGGTGATCCTCCAAGGCGATCTAGCGTTTTCCCGCCGCATGCTCGAGCGATGCCAGATCTTCGCGCTAGCAGAGAGCCTGGGAGGGGTGGAAAGCCTCATAGAACACCCGGCCATCATGACTCACGCATCTATCCCTGCCGAGACCCGGCTTGCAGCAGGAATCTCTGATTCGCTGATCCGGATCTCGGTCGGCGTGGAAGATGTGGAGGACCTTCGAGCCGATCTTGCGCATGCGCTCGAAGGCTAGGTGGTTGAGCGTCCCTTAAACATCCGATAGATGAAGAGAAGCAGCATTGCTCCGATAACCGAAGCGATAAAGCCGGCCGTCGATCCAGCCGGATAGAGGCCGATTGCCCGGCCAAGATAAGTCGCCAGGATGGAGCCTGCGACACCGATGATCATCGTGATGAAGATGCCTCCAGGGTCCTTTCCAGGCATCAACAGCTTCGCGATTGCGCCAATAACCAATCCAATGATGAGCGTCCAAATAATTCCCATGTGTCTCCTTAAAATTTACTTAGACCCTATGGACGCCTCGCGTGAAAAATCGTCACTTAATTAGTTTCATCACTCCGCCTTCCAGGTGAGCGCTACGAGCTGTACCTCGATGTTGGTCTTCTTTAGGCGGATGGCAACACTTTCCAGAGGCTCAGTCTGCGGATCGATCTTCTCTCCTTGCGCGGCTAACTCACTTTCGAACTGTTGTTGTAAGGCGGCCAACTGTCCATCGACTTGCGCGACGACTTCGCTTGCTTGCTCGACATCTTGTGTCTCCTGCCACGAACGGCCGGCTTGCCTGGCAGCGGAGGCCGCCTTCGACACGGTGGTTGCGCTGAGGGCTTTCCTTCCGAGAAAGGCACTAAGCAGCCCGCTTCCGACGGTGACCGCAGTTTGCAGGAAGGCCTGGTTCTTTTGACTGTTCTGGCGATCTCTGGCTGCCTCAGCGCGCGCTTTCCGTTCCGCCAGCGCGGCGATCTTGGGGGCATACTTCTGCTTGAGCGTTTCCGCCAAGCGGTCACGCTCTTCCCGCGCGGCTTGCTGCAAACGTATCCGGAAATCGCGTTCCGACTCTCCCGGGTTAGACGTCTGGTCAAGGCTTGGGCTGTGTAGAAGAGTCAGCTGCTGCGTTTGGAAGATCCAGTTGGTGAACGATTTACTCCAGAGCGCGAAGTTCTTGGCGTTCGCCGCTTCGGGCGGTACAGGCTCGAACCCGAGGCCAGCGTCAGGCGCTTTTTCCAGTTCGCTGAGCGAGATGTCGACCAGTTGCGCGGTTGCCCAGTCGATCGGTACAGGCGCTGGAGTGAAGGCTGTCAACCAAAGCGCCTCGCGAGTCTCAGTCACGTTCTTCTTTGGCTCATCGTAGTGAAGCTTGGCGGCGCCGAGCAGGAAGGGCTTATAGACAGAGACGCCGGCTTTGTCCACCGGCAGGAAGTAGACAGGCACACCGGGCGGCATGACAGGGGCAGCGGCGTTGATAGTGGCAGCAAGCGAGGGAGGCGTGACCTCCGGTTCGGCGGTTGGGCTCTTTTTGCCGCTCATCAAGAGCTTGATCTTCTCGCGCGTGATCGGACCGCTGAGGTAAGAGAGCGTCCAGCGGGTCTTGAAGAGCTGAGGTTGGCTCTCATTCACATTGTTCAGAAGAAAGACGCGGCTTGCGAGACCAGCTATCAAACTCCCGATGGCTTGTTTGTCGAAGTGGGCCTGGGCTTCGCCGGCCGCGCCCTCGAGTCCATCCATGACACGCATTTTGTCGCGCTCGGTTTGCAGGCGGCCGATGAACCAGGTACCGGCGTTCGATAAACCTTTGTAATCGAGGTCGACTGGATTCTGCGTGGCTAACACGATTCCCAGACCGTAGGCGCGCGCCTGCTTCAGCAATGTGAGCAGCGGCTTTTTAGAAGGTGGATTGGCAGTGGGTGGGAAGTAGCCGAAGATTTCATCCATGTAGAGCACGGCGCGCAGGCTGGTGGTTCCGGATTGGGTGCGCATCCAGCTCAAAACCTGATTGAGCAGCAGCGAGACGAAGAACATGCGTTCCGAGTCGCTCAGGTGAGCAATGGAGAAGATGGAGATGCGTGGTTTTCCCGCCGCCGTATGGAGCATGGCGGAGATATCGAGCGGGTCGCCTTCGAGCCAACTCGCAAAGCCCGGCGAGGCCAACAGGTTGTTGAACGACATGGCGAGCGAGAAGCGATCCTTGGATGGGTAGAACGTTTCCAGGTCTAAGACGCCTGCCTTTTGGAAGGGCGGCTGCTGGATTTGCGCGATGAGGCTTGCGAGGTCCAGATCCTTGCCCGCTTGCCAATTTGTCTGGAGAATGGTGGCGAGCAGAATGTGCTCTCTGCTCTGCAGCGGATCGGCATCGATGCCGGCGAGACCGAGCAAGCTGCTAGCGGTTGTATTGATGCGATCCCGCAAGGCTTCGGTGTCGGCGAGAATTTTGGCGTCGGGCGCGGCGAACGATTGCAGGATGGAGACCGGGATGCCCGCCTCGCTGCCCGGCGTGTAGATGGTGATGTCGGCCGCGTTTTGGAGACGCTCGATGCGAGCGCCGTCCTGGCCGAAGGCAGCCAAACCGTTTTTCCAAAGCTCAGCTTGCTGCGCGGCAAGCTGCTCGGTGCCGATTCCTTTGACGCGGGCATCGCTCTCGTTGACCCAGGGCTGGAAGTCGGCGGGACGAAGCTCGGGAAAGGTCAGCATCAGGTTCGCAATGTCGCCTTTGGGATCGATGGCGATGGCGGGAATGCCATCGATAGCCGCTTCCTCGAGCAAGCCGATGCAGAGCCCGGTTTTCCCGCTGCCGGTCATGCCAACGCAAACGGCGTGCGTGACAAGATCCTTCGATGAGTAGAGGAGCGGAGTGTCTATCTCGCTTTTGGTAGCGGGATCGACGGGCTTACCGAGGTAGAAGACGCCCAGCTTTTCGAAGTCTTGCATGGTTCGAGTTTAGAGGTTTACTACAATCTCTCCAGGTTTGGAGCCACCGTGAAGTTCGGCGTAAACACATTTATCTGGTCCGATCGTTTCGATGCTACGGAGACAGGGTTGCTCGAGCAGATCAAGCAGGCGGGCTTTGACGGAGTGGAGATTCCGCTGATCGATCCCAAGCAAACGCAAGCGGCGGCCTTGCGCCAAGCCTTCGAGCGGATCGGCCTCGAGTGTACTTGCTGCGCGGTGCTGCCGCCCGGGTTGAACACGGTGAGCGAGGACCGTGACGTTCGCAAGAAGACGGCGGCGCACTACCGGGAGTGCATCGAGACAGCTGCCGCGGCGGGCGCACGGCTGATTGCCGGGCCGTTTTACTCGCCGGTGGGATACCTGCCGGGAAGACGCCGCACATCGGACGAATGGAAATGGGCCGTCGAATGCTTTCAGAACTTGGGCGATTTGCTCGAGCGAACCGGCGTGACGCTGGCGATCGAGCCGCTCAACCGGTATGAGACCTACTTTCTGAATACGACGGCGGATGCGGTTGCGCTTTGCCGCGCCATCGATCATCCTCGCGTCGGGATACTTTTCGACACGTATCACGCGAACATCGAAGAGAAGAGCATTCCCGCTGCAATTCGGGAGGCTGCGCCTTACCTGAAGCACTTTCATTCGTGCGAGAACGACCGGGGCGTGCCGGGGTCGGGCCATATCGATTGGCCGGCTGTGTTGGGTGAGCTTCGGCGAGCCGGTTATGACGGCTGGTTGACGATCGAGAGCTTCGGTTTTTCGCTCGGCGCTGTGTCCGCGGCCGCTTCCATCTGGCGTGATCTTGCATCGAAGCCGGATGCAGTTGCGTTCGAAGGGCTGCCGTTTCTGAAACGCGAGTGGGAGCGTAGCGGGCATTAGTTCGCTGGCCAGAGCAACGGACCTGGCCGGTCGGCCGGCGAAACGTATGATGGGAGCTTGGCTTACATGAGAGTAGATCCACGTTTGGCGAGGCTTGGTCTCTGGATGGTGGCTTGCGCCTTTGTGTCGGGCGCGCAATCGAGTTCGCACAAGGAAGGTCCGCCTGCTTGGGCTTACGGGACCGAGCTTGCGCCTCCATCGGCAGCGGCCGCGGGCAAGCGCGAGCATAAGCCGGAAGCAGCGGGCGACCAGACTTTGCTGCATGTGCCGGGCAGTTCGCTTGGTTTTACCCGCGCTCAGATCAATAATTTCTTCGGCCCGGCGGATTGGTTTCCAAACGATCATCCACCGATGCCGCCGATTGTGGCGTATGGGGAGAAGCCGACGATTTGGGCCTGTGCGCTGTGCCATTATCCGAACGGCAAAGGGCGCCCTGAGAATGCGGGAGTATCGGGGCTGCCGGTGTCGTACTTCATCGCGCAGATGCATGAGTTCCGCGATGGAAACCGCAAGAGTGCCGACACGCGCAAGAAGAACACCAGCCGCATGGCGGGATTCGCCAAAGCGATGACGGACGAGCAGATTAGACAAGCGGCAGACTACTTCGGCGCGATCAAATGGACGACGCAGTGGATCAAGGTTGTGGAGACTACCACGGTGCCCCAGAACTATCTTTCGGTGGGTATGTATTTGCCGCTGCCGGGCGATAGGAAAGAGCCGCTGGGGGACCGGATCATTGAGATGCCAGTGAGCGCGGAACAGACCGAAGGGCTGCGGAACCCTCACTCGGAGTTCATTGCGTACGTGCCGCCAGGGAGCGTGGCAAAGGGCAAGGCGCTGGTGACGAACGGCGGCGGCAAAACGACGGCGTGCGCGACTTGCCATGGCGCGGGCTTGCTTGGTCTGGGGCCGGTGCCGAGCATCGCGGGACGCTCGCCGAGCTACCTGATGCGGCAGCTGTACGACATGCAGCAGGGCACGCGTAAGGGCGAATGGACGCAGCTGATGGTGCCGGTGGTGGCGGGTCTGAGCCAACGCGACATGCTGGACATAGCGGCCTACACGGCGTCCTTGAAGCCATACGCCGCTCATTGACGCCACTGGCTCTCAATCTCTTCGAGGGTGCGGCCCTTGGTCTCCGGCACGGCGCGCCAAACGAACAGGAACGTGCAGACGCAGAGCGCGGCGTAGAGGGCGAAGGCTCCGCGAAGCGTGATGGCCTGAACCAGCGATAGGAACGACGACGTGATGCCTAGACAAGCTACCCACAGACTGATGGTGGCAAGCGACATGGCGCGGCCGCGTACGCGAGTGGGGAAGATTTCAGCGATCACCACCCAAACGCCTGGCCCAAGACCTACTGCGAAGAACGCGACATAGCAGAGAATCAGGCCAAGCACGACGGCGTGACTGGTGGCAGCGCCGCCGATCAGCAGGCAGAGAATGCCGAGGGACGCGGCCATGCCTCCGGCGGCGATCATGAGCACCGGGCGGCGGCCGATACGGTCAATCAGCGTGAGAGAGACGACCGTGAAGACCAGGTTGACAAAACCGATGATGACGTTTGCCCAGAGCGCGGCGGAGGCGCTATCGGACTTGAAGAAGTCGGAAAAGATCACGGAGCCGTAGTACAGGATGGTATTCACGCCAGTGACCTGCTGGAGGACGGCAAGCACGATGCAGATGAAGAGAGGCTTGGCCATGCCGGGACCGAAGAGTTTGGCGCTTGACTCTTCGGCGACCGTGGCCTGGATCGTGTTGAGGACCGAATCGGGTTCGCCGAGACGCCGCAAGATGGCGAGCGCTTCGGAGTTGCGATGAACTTTGACCAGCCAGCGCGGGCTTTCGGGCACGGTAAACAGGGCGAAAAAGAAGAGCAGCGAGGGGATGACGGCGGAGGCGAACATCCAGCGCCAACTCTGTTCGCCGAGAAAGGATAAACCCCAGCCGGTGACGTAGGAGATGAGAATGCCGAGGACGATGGCTAGCTGATCGAGGCTGACGAGGCGTCCACGAATGGCTTCGGGAGAGACCTCTGCGATGTAGAGAGGCGCGAGCACGGAGGCGATGCCGATAGCGACTCCGGCGGCCAGGCGAGCGGCCACGAAGCCGGAGAGACTCGAGGGAAGCGCGGTGGCGAGCGAGGAGACACCGAAGACGGCGGCAGCGACAAGCAGGATGCTGCGGCGGCCGTAGCGGTCACTGAGCCAGCCGGCTATGCTCGCGCCCACGATGCAGCCGACCAAGAGGCTGCTGGCAGCGACTTCGGTCTGGATCTCTGTCCAATGGAACTGGCGCTTGAGGAAGAGGATCGCGCCGTTGATGATGGCTGTGTCGAAGCCAAAGAGTAAGCCGCCGAGAGCAGCGACAGAGGCGATGCGGTAAGTGTAAGCGGCGCTGCCGGGAGTTTGGGGAAGTGCGGTATCGGTTTGCATGTTTATTCGGGCATGTATTGCATGAACCACTCGAGCGTGCGGACAGTGACGTCGATCCGATCGGCAGGTTTGAAGAAGCTGTGCCCTTCGCCGGCGTAGATGACGAGGCGGGTAGGCACTCCGAGTTCTTTAAGAGCGTGCCAGAACTCGATGGATTGAGCGGGAGGGGCTTCGCCATCGCGCTCGCCCACGACTACCAGGGTCGGTGTTTTGGCGCTTTTGATGTAAGTAAGAGCGGAGGAGCGCGCGTAGGCGGCTGGATCGTCATAGACGGATGCGCCGAAGTAGGGGATCATCCATTTATCGATAGAGTTTTGCCCGTAGTAGCTCTGCCAGTTGCCCGCGCCGGCACCGGCGACCGCAGCGCGAAAACGATGCGTGCGAGCGACCGCGATCATGGCGGTTGAGCCGCCGTAGCTCCATCCGAGAATACCGACACGCCGCGGATCGACGGCTGGGTATTGGCGCGTTATCGCATCAACTCCGGACAGCACGTCGCTGAGATCGCCAAAGCCCCAATCGCGGCGATTGGCTTGAGTAAAGCGCTCACCTTCACCGTAGCTGCCGCGTGCGTTGGGGAAGAAGACGAAGTAGCCGAAATTGGTGAAGAGAGTGGTGTCGAAATCGGCGGCGCGCCACTCGGGCGTGGCGATCCAGGCAGGTCCGCCATGCACGGCGACGAGCATCGGGTAGCGGCGGGCGGGATTGTAGTTTTGAGGAAATAACAGCCAGCCTTGGACGTGGAACGCGCCGTTTTGCCATTGAACGTTTTTGAATTGAGGAAGCGGAAGATCGGATTTTGCGTTGATTTGCGTGACTGGTTTCCAATTACCGATCGAACCGGCCCAAACCTCCGGGAGTTGGGACCAGGAGGTACGGATGAGAGCGGTTTGCGGGCCCGCTGAGGTGAGGGCGACGGAGAGACTGGACTCGGCAAGTCCACTGTGGATGGTTTCGCTACCGGTCCAAAGCGTTTGTATCCGGTTGGTGGAAGTGTCCAGAATACCGATCGAACTCGAGCCCCCGACAAATTGGGTCAGAAGAATTTTCGACCGGGAGAGCCAGCGGTACCAAGCGGGGGAAGACGGGATGGAGGGGGTCAGATTGCGGGGCTGGCCACCAGCGGCAGGCAGCAAGTAGAGTTCGCCGCCGGTACCGCCCTCGTCGCTCATCAGGCCTCCGATGAAGCTGACGGATTGGCCATCGGGAGACCAGCGTGGAAGGGCGATTTGAAATTTCGGTTGGAAGATCGAGACGGGTGTGAGGCGATCACAGGGCTGAGTGTATAGCTTGGCGATGTACCAGTTGTCGTCCCCTGGGGGAGCAGCGGCGGTGTAGAGGAATTGCCGGGCATCGGGCGACCAATCGAACTCGAAGACATAAAGGCCGGCGGGAGAGGCGGGACGAGTTTGGCCGGTGCGGAGATCGGTGACCGAGAGGCGTTGGACGTCGGTGTTCTGGAGATCGTCGATGACGCCGACGGCTTTGTTCTCGGCCGCCATGGGCGAGGGAGTGCGGGTGGAGTGGTCGACGTAGAGGAGGGCGATCTGGCGGCCATCCGGAGACCAGTGCAGATGCGAAACGAAGCCATGGAAGTGGGTGAGTTGGCGAGGAGGTTGGGGAGGGTTGGTGAGGGTTTGGACGAAGAGCTGGGCTTGGCCGCGAGTGACGCAATCGGAGAGGAAGGCGAGCTGTGAGCCGTTGGGGGACCAGGAGGGCTCGTTTTCGTAGCAAGAGCTGTCAGCGGTGCCGACGGTGACGCGCGTGGGGTTAGCGGGATGAGCGACGCCGGAGAGGTAGATGGCAGAGGCGCCTGGGGTGGGCCCGTCGACACTCCAGGCGACCTGCGCGCCGTCCGGGCTGATGGCGACCTGGTTGATCGATTTCACGTGCGACTGCCGCTCGTATAGCGCAGCGACTTGCTGGGGCAGGGACGCAGAGCCAGGGGTGGAAAGAGCCGCCAGGAGCGGTTGCGCGAGGCTGGCGAGGGCCACTACGAGCAGAGTTCGGAGCGAGAGCCAAGTATATTTGAACTCGTGGGCTTTGGTGATTGGTTGTTGGCGGACCTTCGACTGCCGAAGGGCGTGGGGAGCAAGGCGGAGGCGAATCATGCCTGGTGGCAAGTCATGTGCCTCACTGGGGTGGATTACTTTTCGACGTTGGGATATCAACCGGGGATCGCTTTCCTGGCAGCGGGATTATTATCCCCGATTGCCACTTTAGTGCTGGTTCTGGTGACGCTGGGCGCTGCGCTGCCGGTATACCGGCGCGTGGCTGCGGCGAGCCCGCATGGGCAAGGCAGCATTTCGATGCTCGAGAGCCTGTTTCCGCAATGGCGAGGCAAGACGCTGGTGCTGGTGCTGCTTGGCTTTGCGACGACCGACTTCATCATTACGATGACGCTGTCGGCGGCGGACGCGGCCGCGCACTTCAGGAATAACCCGTTCACGCCGGACTGGATGCGGAGCCAGATGGGGGTGACCTTGGTGCTGCTTGCACTACTGGGCGCTATTTTCCTGAAGGGCTTCAAGGAAGCCATCAAGGTGGCAGTGGTTCTGGTGGTGGTGTATCTGGTGCTTAATCTCATTGTGACGACGGTGGGGATGTGGCACTTAGTTCAGCATCCGCAATTGATTCCTAACTGGACCCAAGCGCTCTTTGGGAGCGCAGACCAAACCTGGCGAGCGATAGGCGCCTCATTGATTCTGTTTCCAAAGCTAGCGCTTGGACTCTCTGGTTTTGAGACCGGGGTGGCGGTGATGCCGCTGATCGAGGGGAAGGACACGGCGGAGCGGGTCAAGAACACGCGGAAGCTGCTGGTGACGGCGGCGCTTATCATGAGCGGGTTCCTGATCGCTACCAGCTTTGTGACGACGCTGCTGATTCCAGCGGCTGCATTCAAAGAAGGCGGGCCGGCAAATGGACGGGCGCTGGCCTACATGGGACATCAATACCTTGGGAACACATTCGGATCGATATACGACATCAGCACGATTTTGATTTTGGCGTTTGCGGGCGCCTCGGCGATGGCGGGCCTGCTGAACCTTATTCCCCGCTATTTACCTCGGTTCGGAATGGCTCCGGAATGGGCGCGAGCGGCGCGGCCACTGGTGCTGGTGTTCTTAGGCATCGCGTTTGCAGTGACGATTCTGTTCCGGGCCGATGTGGATGCGCAGGGAGGAGCATATGCCACTGGAGTGCTGGTGTTGATGACGTCAGCGGCGATCGCGGTGACGATTACGGTTTGGAAGAGTTGGCGGAGCGTGCCGTTTCTGGTCATCTCTCTGGTGTTTGTGTATACGACATTGGAAAACATTCACCAGAGGCCAGAGGGACTCAAGATTTCATCCTTCTTCATATTGGCGATCGTAGTTGTGTCATTGATTTCGCGGGCGATGCGATCGACGGAATTGCGGATTCATTCGGTGGTGCTCGACCAGACGGCACGAGAGGTTTTGGCTGAAGATTCGGACCAGGTGATTCACCTGGTGGCGCGCAAGCCGCGTCAAGAGACCGAGCAGCAACTGGACGCGGCGGACCGCGGGATTCGCTACTGCCATAATCTTGCGCCGAACGAGAAGGTGTACTTCATCGAGGTGGAACGAGGCGACGCTTCCACGTTTGAAACGACACTGGTGGTGTGCGGGCGGCGGATCGGCAAGCATTCGGTGCTGTGTGCAACGAGTCCGACGGTGGCAAACGCGATTGCGGCCCTGCTGATTCATCTGGAACAGACAACGGGGCACGTGCCGCACGCCTATTTCAGCTGGACGGAGGGAAACCCCGTCGGGAACCTGTTTCGGTTTGTGTTTTTGGGAGCGGGCGACGCCGCTCCGCTAGTGCATGAAGTGCTACGGCGGGCGATACCGGACATGAAGCATCGGCCGATTGTGCATGTGAGTTGAGGGTTTTGGCACAGGTTGGGCGCCGGCGAGGGGCGGAGTAGTATTCGGTTGTCAAAGAGCGAAGAACGAAGGGCTTTCTCAGGCGGCGAAGAGTTCGATGTCTCCTTCGTCACCGAAGTCGAGGTCGAGGTCTTGATCGCGGCCGGAAGTGAAGTCGAGTTCGTCGGAGAGGTGCGGCAGGCTTGACCGATGGCAGGGTGACGGAGCGTTTTGCGAAACGAAGCCAAAAGCTGCGGGGCGAGGGGCAACGGAAGCGGTGGCGGGGGCGACTTCGGGCTCTATGACAGGCAGAGGCACGGGCGGTTCACTGACGTTTTGCGGAACGAAGCCAACATCGGTGCGATCGGCTGGGCTGCAGGCGGGGGTGAGCGGTAAGCCGGCCTGTTTGCGCAGTTCGGAGAGAGTGCTGAGGGCTTTGTGGAAGGAGCGCTCGGCGGCGGCTGTGGCGCGCAGGATGAGGGCGGCCCAATCGGGGCGGGTAAGCATGTCCTGCTCGTCTTCGGACTGCCAGAGATTGGCTTCGAAGGCGCGGACGCGGCGGATGCGCCAAAAGGCCTGGGCGAGTTCATCGACCAGGATTTCCTCGACGGTGTTGTAGGGTTGATGCTCGGCGCGGAGGGCGGAGCGGAGGGCGTCGAACTCGTACGGGTTTTCGCCGGGGAGGATGAGTTGTTTGGAGAACAGTCCGTGGCGGAAGGAATTTTGCGCGGCGCGGGACTTGCCGGCTTCGGTGCGAGGGCCGGTGGAGTGTTGCGCGTTGGCGCGATTGATTTCCGAGCGGGTGGGTTGCATGGGTGACCTCGGCTGAAGATGTAGCACGGCGCGGGTGCAAGGCGGCGGGCGAAGCTACTTAGGGAGAGGCTAAGTGGCTGAGAGGATGAGGGAAGGTTTTTTTGTGCAAACCGTGATTGGCGGCAGTAAGACGAGTTTGTCTGGGGCGAGGCGGGGTGGTGAGGGTGATGTGGTCAGCCTGATGTGCCTCTTCGGTGAATTTTGCGAAGGAGGCAGAGCGCTCTGCCTCCTTCGCAGTTTTGAGGAAAATTGGGCGACGATTTGCCAAGTTTACGGTACCAAGTAGGAGTAGTTGAGTGAGCTGGATTACACTGTTGGCGATTGACTCTCGGTTGGCGGCACGTTCTTAGGGTTGGTGAAGGCCAGGTAAGTCTCAGAACGCCTATTTTTACCTAATTTTCAGACCAAAAAAGGCTGAAATGGCGAAGGAGGCAGAGCGCTCTGGTGCTTTCGCTGTTTTTGCGAAGGAGGCAGGTCAGGCTGTCCCCTTCAGGGGTACGCCTTCAGGGGTACGGTGAGATAGAATTTCGCTTTGAAGCCCTACGAAGAAAAAATCCGGGCTGCTGACCAGCTCGGCCAGGTATTGAAACGTAGTGACATCTATGGCTCAGGCCCGCCCGTGGATCACCTGAATAAGGATGCTCGAAAGCTCGTCAGGAAGTACTGCACCGGCAGTGTACTTGATCTCGGAGCCGGGTGTGGAGCTCTCGCCCAGTATCTTCCGAAAGAGGTAACTTACCTGGGTGTCGAGGTAAACCTAGCAGCTGTGGAGCTGGCGCGAGAGAAGGGTAGGAATGTGATTCTCGGCGACATTCGATCGACAAACATCCGGGATTCTTCGTATGAGACGTGTACCATGCTTGAGGTCCTGGAGCATGTCGAGGATTACGAGCTTGTACTCACCGAAGCGCGTCGAGTATGTTCTTCTCATCTGGTCGTGACTGTTCCGAACATTGGAGTGCTACCGGCACTTAGTGAGTATCAGGTCGTTCCGTGGCACTTACTCGAAGCAACTCACGTGAATTTCTTTACGGCTGTGACCTTGCAGAAGCTTTTGTTGAAGTTTTTCCGCAGGGCGGATGTGAGAGAGATGAATGAATGGTTTCGGACGCCGCTGCTGCGAAAGTTGCGCCGGAGAGCAAGCAGGTTCCATATGAACATCTCTGCTGTGGCTTGGAAGTGAAGCCGCATACGGCGCTACGTACCGAATTTAACTAGGCTTACTTGCCGCCGGAAAGTTTGTGATAGACTTTTCGCTCGGTGAATAGTTTCTATTCACTAGATAAGGCGAAGATGGCTGCCCGAGCGACGTTGTAATGAAGGTCGCCTAGTGCGGTAAGGAGAGACTCGCGTATGATCCCACGAAGGAACTTGCGGAGTGAGGTGGTCGTGATGGCCGCGTTGATGGCGTTCAGCTTTAGCGCGTGGGCTCAGTCGGGACGAGGCCGGGTATCGGGCACCGTTCACGATTCGAGCGGGGCTGTGGTGCCTGGTGTCAAAGTAACAGTGACAAATACCGCCACTAATGAAAGCACCACGCTCGAGAGCGGCGCATCAGGCGACTATGCGGCTCCGGAGGTGTCTGTGGGCACGTACGAGGTGCGAGCAGAGAAGGAAGGCTTCACCCAGGCGGAAGTAAAGAACGTGATGGTGAACGCCGGAGAAACTGAGCGCGTGGACGTGACGCTCCAGATCGGCCAATCGCGACAAGTCGTTCAGGTGGACGCCGCCGCGCTGCAGATCAATTCGGAAGACGCGCGAACGTCAGTGACGGTGAACCAGACGTTGGTCAACGAGTTGCCGTTAGTGGTTGCCGGCACGGTGCGAAGCCCGTTCGATCTCGCGGCGCTGACGCCGGAAGCGAAGAATACAGGGAGCTCGGAAGGGTTTGCTTTGGGTGGTGGGCAGGCCGATAGCTACCAAGCCACACTGGACGGCGTCTCGATTAACACTTCGCGGGCGCTTCAGAAGAACTGGGTGACGTCGAATGCACCTTCAGTCGAAGCAATTACTCAGTTCACCGTGGACACTAACGGATTCAAAGCCGAATACGGGCACGCCGGCGGCGGCGCGATGTTGTTCGTGGCAAAGTCGGGGACTAATAGTTTGCATGGTTCGGTGTACGAATTTGTTCGCAACACTGACTTTGACGCGAATGACTGGTTTAGTAACCGGGCCGGGAAAGCGCGCCAAGTTTACAAGCAGAACGATTTCGGATTTACGGTGGGCGGCCCGGTGGTGATCCCGAAGCTCTACCACGGGAAAAACAAGACGTTCTTCTTCTTCTCTTACGAGGGATTCCGGAACCGGAACGGCGCGACGAACGCCACAGCGACGGTACCTACGCCCGAGATGTATACGGGCGATTTCAGTAATTGGGTGGGCGCAAACGGGGCGCAGATTCCGATCTATAATCCGGTCGCTCAAGTGCAAAATCCGGATGGAACCTACACGCGGCCCGCTTTCGCGGGAAACAAGATCCCGGTGACGATGTTCAATCCGACATCGATACAAGCGCTCAAGGTGTTTCAGAGCAGCGGAGTGCTGACGCCGAATAATGGCGCGAGGCCGGGCACTCTGGCGTATGTGAATAACAACTACATCATTGCCAACGGCACAAATGTTCAGCCAGTGAATAAGTGGAGTATTAAGGGAGATCATATCTTCAACGAGAAACACAGGATCTCGGGTTATTACGGATACGATCGCGAAGCAACGACGGCAGGCCCGGAAGGTCCAGCCACATTGCCGGGGCTCTATTCGAATTACAACGATGCGCACCAAAGCGCAGACGTCCTCCGGTTTTCATGGGATTGGACGTTCGGTCCGACTAAGTTCAACCACTTCTACGCGGGAGGCAATAACTGGAGGCAGGATCACAAGCCGCTGCAGGAGTACACAGGGAATTGGGCGAATAAGTTCTGCTTGGGCAATGTTCCAAATTGTAATGAGAATCTGGTGAATTTGTTCTCCGGTGGAAACGGCAATACTTACTCGACATGGGGCGGCACAGCCGATAATGGGTCAGAGAACACGATTTACTCCTACAACGACGACTTCACCTGGATTCGAGGGCCGCATTCATTCAAGTTTGGAGGCGCCTGGCAGATCAATCACTATAACGGATTCGGACGGCAGTGCGAAGCAGGCTGCGTAGGCTTCAGCTATACCGAGACAGGTGTGCCGGGAGTGACGGACCCTACGCAGGGCGGCAACGCGTTCGCATCGTTTTTGCTGGGCTACGCGGACTCAGCATCAATTGACACGCCGCGATTTATTGGCCAGCAGTTCAACTATTTCTCTGGCTATGCACAAGATGACTGGCATGTAAGCCCGAAGCTGACGGTCAATCTCGGGCTTCGATGGGAGACAAACCTGCCGCCGACCGGCTTAGATAACAGATGGAGTGATTTTTCGCCGACGACTCCGAATCCGGCAGCGGGCGGCATTCCCGGGGCAGTGATTTTTGCGGGTAGTGGACCGGGAAGACAAGGTTCGCGTTCGCTTGCCGATTCCTATTTCCGAGCGTTCGGGCCTCGGGTGGGTTTTGCTTATTCCTATGACCAGAAGACGGTATTCCGAGGATCGTACGCGCGCTCTTATGGACCGTTGATGGCGGTGAGCGGGTCGACGCACAACATGGGATTCACGTTGACCGACAGCCGTCAGAACCCAAATAATGGCCTTCAACCACTGTTCTTGCTGAATCAAGGATTTCCGCCGTATCAGGTTCCGCCGTTTATCAACCCGTCTGTTTCGAATGGTACGAGTGTGTCATGGTGGCAGGGCGCGGAAACCACGCATCCGCCTACGTTCGATAACTTCAACTTCTCGATTCAACGGCAGATTACTTCGACGGCCTTGGTGGAAGTCGGATATAACGGGGTTGTTGGATCGCACTTACAGGCTCAGTTACTCGACTATAACCAGGACAATCCAGATCTTCTGACGGCGTTTGGCAGCGTGCAACAGAGCACGGCGGTGCTTAACAGCCAGGTGGGATCGACCCTGGCGAACCAGTTCGGGATCGCCGCACCGTTCTCGGGATTCAAAGGAACCGTGAAGCAAGCGCTACGTCCATACCCGCAATACACATTGATCGACACGTATGGCGGACAAGGCGACCACAGCGGTCACTCGACTTATCACTCGGCTCTGATCCGGTACGAAAAGCGGTATGGGAGCGGGTTAACGATACAAGCATCTTATGTGTTTTCGAAGCTAATGACGGATGCGGACAGCTACTGGGGCAACGCGATTGGCGGCAACGTCAATAACTCGGGCGGGGGCGGTGGCTGCTGCTTGGCGGCGGATCAATACAATCGGCGATTGGAAAAGTCAATCGGGGAGTTCGATGTTACCCACGATGCAAAGGCAGGATTTGTTTACGATCTGCCGTTTGGACGGGGAAGACAGTATCTGACGCATGGGCCGGCAGCGTGGATCCTCGGTAACTGGGGCGTGAACGGCGTTCTGACTTATGCGAGTGGGTTGCCGGTCGGGATTACTTCGTCCTATGTACTTCCGCTTTACGGCGCGACAAACGGTCGCAGCGTTCCTTATGTCGCCTCTTACAACGGATGGCAGCCGAACTGGGGCGGGAGCTTCGATCCCTCGGTGGATAACTTCTTCGTTCCATGGTGCAGGTCCGCAAGCGCGGCTTGTACGGGTCCGTTCCCGTATCAGGGTAGGGACGCGCTGCAGTATAACGGCTTCGGCAACGATACTCGATATAACCCGAAGTTGCGCCAATTCCCCAATCTGAATGAGAACTTGGCCATTGCGAGGACGTTCCCGATCAAAGAATCCGTACGGCTTGAGTTTCGCGCTGAAGCATTCAATGAGTTCAACAGGACTCGCTTCGGTACGGGCAGCCTCCAATTGCAGGATCAGAACTTCGGACACCTCCTGAGCAGCAGCGATTTGTTGAACACGCCGAGGCAGTTACAACTCGCGCTCAAGCTGTATTTCTAATAACGCATGAGTGTCGGTTCTCGGGTGAAGTCAAAGGGAACTGATATGCTCCGTAGCGGATTGTAGTCAGATAAGGAGACCAACTGGATGCCGACAGCAAGGGAGATGAGCCGGCGGGCCTTACTAAAGGGCTCGGCAGGAGCGGTTGCGGGTGGGTTGCTGAGCGGAGCGGCGAAGGCCGATCCGCGACCGCCGATTCACAACGTCAACACGAATTCCAGCCCAAGCAAATTGAAGATTACCGATCTGCGGATTGCCACGATACACAAGCCTGGACCGAGCCCTTGCACTCTCATTCGGCTCGATACGAACCAGGGGGTGTACGGCCTGGGCGAAGTTCGAGATTTGGCGAGTCCCACGTACGCGCTTTTTCTCAAGAGCCGCGTAGTGGGCGAGAATCCGCTGAATATCACGTACATCTTCGAAAAGATCAAGCAGTTCGGCGGCGATTCGCGGCAGGCCGGGGGAGTGGTGTCGATTGAAGAAGCTTGCTGGGATATCGCGGGCAAGGTGTACGGCGTGCCTATTTATCAGATGTTAGGCGGGAAGTTTCGGGATAAGATCCGGATCTATGCGGATACGGAAGAATCGAAGGATCCGCACGAGTACGCGCGGCGGCTCAAGGCGCGGAAAGACGAGATGGGAATTACTTGGCTGAAGATGGATCTGGGAGTTAACTTAGTGGCAGATACTCCGGGCACTTTAACTCGGCCGGCGGGACAAACTCATTGGGAGAATTACGACCTTCCCCATCCGTTTCTGGCCAACGAAGTTACAGACAAAGGGATCGCGATGCTGGTGGAGTATGTGTCCGCCGTAAGAGAGGCCGTAGGGATGGAGATACCGCTTTCCATGGATCATCTCGGTCATTTGGGAGTCAACTCAATCATTCGGCTTGGCAAGGCGTATGAGCCCTACAATCTGGAATGGATGGAAGACGTGGTTCCGTGGCAATACACCGAGTTACTGCAGCGCATCACAAATGAGAGCCCCACCCCGATTCTGACCGGCGAAGACATTTACTTGAAAGCTGGATTCGAAAAGTTATGCAAAGCGCATGCGGTGAGTAAAATTCATCCGGACATCTCGACTTCAGGGGGGATTCTGGAAACGCACCGGATCGGGAATATGGCGATGGAATATGGAGTGCCAATGGCCATGCACTACGCGGGTACACCGGTGGGCGCATTCGCGAGCGTTCACTGCGCGGCGGCGACGGAGAACTTCCTGGCCTGCGAGAATCACGCGCTTGACGTACCGTGGTGGCAGGATATGGTGGAAGGCGTTGAGAAGCCGATCATCAATAAGGGGTTTATCGCGGTGCAGGATAAGCCGGGGCTCGGCATTACACTAAACGATGACGTTGTAAAGGCGCACCTGGTGCCCGGTACCGGCTACTTCGAACCGACGCCGCAATGGGACAAGGAGCATTCGGTGGACCGGCTTTGGAGCATGACGCCGCCGAGGGCATCGGTAAAGCTGGGCTGAGCATCGTTTTTTTAAGATCGACACACAGGAAAGCCATGACAAAACGAATCGCCGGCGCCCTGCTCGGCGCGATGCTGTTGAGTAACTCGCTTGCTCTCGCGCAGGTGAAGATGACCCGCGAGCAGATCATGTTTTACACGCCGGACTGGAAGGGCGAGCGCTTTGCGGATGGGCGACCGAAAGTTCCCGACGACTTACTTAAACGGGCGGTGGACGTTTCGATCGAGGACGTGTGGGACTACTTAGGGGAGAAAGGCTACAAGAATCAGTTCGATGGTAACTGGCAAGCTCTTCATATAGACAAGCCTATGGCGGGCCGCGCGCTCACCGTACAATACATGCCGTTTCGACCCGATATGGCGAAGGCGATTGCGGCCGAGGGGAAGAGCGAGGGGCGCGTGGGGGGCACCAATAGCTGGCCCATTGCCGAGTTGCAGGTGGGAGACATCTATGTCGCTGACGGTTTCGGGAAGATCGTTGAAGGCACCTTGATCGGGTCGAACCTGGGAAACGGGATCGCTGCGCACACGCACGCTGGGTTCGTGTTCAATGCGGGGATCAGAGATCAGGAGGAAAACCGCGAGATACCGAACTTTAACGGCTTCTACCGGGGCTACGATCCTTCGGCATGGGCGCAAATGGAACTTACTTCGATTAACGCGCCGATTCGGATTGGACGCGCGGTTGTTCTGCCGGGGGACTTAGTGCTGGCAAAAACGGACGGTATCCTGTTTATCCCCGCAGTTCTCGCGGAAGCCGCTATCAGTGCGGCCGAATTTACTAACTTGAAGGATGCTTTTAATTTTCAGTTGAACCAGCAGGGAAAAAACGGCGCACTGTTCGAGGGCGGCTGGAACGCAGCGAAATATGCAGCTTTCGGCAAGTGGATCGACGGGCATCCCGAAATGCTAAAGATGCCGCGATCTGAATTTAACAGCATGTTAGCGGCGGCAACCGAGCCCCGGCATTCGCAGCATGCGCCCAGCGGAGTGCAGCAATAAGTAAAAACGATCGGGCTTCGCAATCGCCGTGATAGATTTTCAGGCAGGGAAGTGAATGCTGCTGATTGGGAAACGGTTTGTCTACGTCACGGTTGCGCTCGTGGTTCAATCGGCGGCGACCACGGCGGCCGCTGGACAACGGGACATGCGGGAGTTCCTAGGTTTAGGACCGCCGCCGGACGCAGCCGCAGCAAAAGCAGGCGAGCCGCTATTTCAGGCTAACTGTGCAGCGTGCCATGGACAGAACGCGCGGGGCGGGGAGGGACCCAACCTGGTGCGGTCGGCTGTTGTATTGCACGACACGAAGGGCGACGAGATCGGGGCCGTGGTCAAGAACGGACGTCCACAAGCGGGCATGCCTGCCTTTCCGGGCTTGACTCCGACGCAAGTATACGATATCGCCGAGTATCTTCACCAGCAGGTTGACAATGCTGCAAACCGGGGTTTGTACGGAAAAGAGTACGCAGGCAAGCGCAGCCAGACAAGCGGCGACGCAAAGCAGGGCGAGGAGTTTTTCGCCAAGAACTGCTCGGGATGCCACTCGGCAAGCGGTGACCTGGCGCACATAGGAACAAAGTATCCGCAAGCGGTGGCGATGCAGTCGCGGTTTGCATGGCCGACTCCAAAAGGACCGGGCGAGATCACGGTGACGACGCCCTCGGGGGAGAAAATCTCAGGAACGCTGGACCGGCTGGATGATTTCGATGTGGCGCTGCGCGATTCGAATGGCGTGTATCACCACTGGGCCCGAGACAAAGTCAGCGTAAAGACGGACGAGGACTTAGACGGACACCGATCGCTTTTGCCGAAGTACACCGATGCGGATTTACACAATCTTACTGCTTACTTACTAACTTTAAAATGAACAGGATCCGGTTCTGGCTATCGATGCTACTGGCGGGATGCTCGATGAGCGCGCAGGGGCTCGATCAAAAAGCTTTGACATTGTTTGACCGGCCTTCGGACGTCTGGCCGACTTATAACGGGGATTACTCGGGACGGCGGTACAGCAAATTAGCACAGATCAATCAGAGCAATATTGACCGGCTGAAGATTGCATGGATGTACCGGATCAACGGCGTCGGACCGCAAAGGGGAGTCGGCAATCCGCAGATCAAATCCACGCCGCTGCTGGTTGACGGCATCCTGTATTTCACGATTCCCGACCATGTGTTTGCGGTGAATGCACGGACCGGGGAACAGGTCTGGCAGTTCGATTTTGAAGATCACGGCGGCCACCTGACAGGGCAGCGCGGCGTGGGGATGTACGGGCAGTGGCTATACTTTCTGACCCCCGATGGGTGGTTCATTTCGCTAGAAGCCAAGAACGGCAAAGAGCGTTGGCGCAAGAAAGTGGCCGACGAGAAGCTGCAGTACTTCACAACGATGGCTCCGCTGGTTATAAAGAATCACGTGATGGTGGGCGTAGGCGGCGACGCGATGGACGTTCGAGGGTATCTGGATGCGCGAGATCCGGAGACAGGTGAGCTGCAGTGGCGCTGGTGGAGCGAGCCGCGAAAGCCGGGCGATCCGGGAGCGAATACGTGGCCGAACCAGGGAGCAATGGACCACGGCGGAGGAATGACGTGGTTGCCGGGGACCTACGATCCGGAGCTAAACCTGCTTTATTGGGGCACTGGAAACGCGAACCCTGTATTTGCCGGCCAAAGCCGCAAGGGAGCGAACCTGTGGACCGCTTCTATCGTGGCATTGAACGCCGATACGGGCAAGCTGGTGTGGTGGTTCCAGGCTTCGCCTCACGACACGCACGACTGGGACAACGTGGAGACGCCCGTGTTGTTCGATGCCACGATCGACGGTAAACCGCGAAAACTACTGGCGCAAGCCGCGCGATGCGGATGGTTTTTTGTGCTGGATCGCACGAATGGTAAAAATCTGGTTTCGAAACCGTTTTCAGGCAGGGGCGATTGGGCTGAAGGAGTGGACGCGAAGGGGCAGCCGATTCCCAACCCAAAGAAAGAGCCTCAAGTAGACGGAGCAATGATCGATATGCCGGTGTTCGGGGCCACTAACTGGCAACCGCCCAGTTACGATCCAACTACTCAACTGTTTTATGTAAATGGCACCGAAGGGTTTGGAATCGCCTACTTGTACGACACGTCGAAGGAGCCCGAGGGGTATGGCGGAGGAGGCTCCAGTACATTCGACTCGAGATCCGCGCTCTTCGCGCTAGATGTGAAGACCGGTGATTTGAAGTGGAAACATGAATTGCAGAGCGGAGCAGGCCGGGGAGTTATATCGGGCGGCATACTGACAACTGCGGGGAAGCTCCTATTTACGGGTGATTCAGGCAGTTTAGCGGCATTTGATCCGGAAGACGGAAAACTGCTCTGGCACCAAAGACTGACCGGCGGCGTGAGCAATGGACCGGAAACCTGGGTGCTCGATGGCAAGCAGTATGTAATAGTCGGTGCGGGCGATACGTTGTACGCTCTGACACTTGCCGGCAAGTAGTTCTGCACGGGTAAAAGCACTGTAGAAACAGTAAGTAGCTTAACTGTGTCTTTGACATGGAGCTAACTTATGATGAAAGCACTTACTTGGCACGGGAAGCACGACGTTCGTGTAGATACCGTGCCGGAACCCCAGATTCAGTCGGCGGGGGACGTGATTATCAAGGTGACGGCAACCGCGATATGCGGATCGGACTTGCACCTATACGACGGCATGATGCCGACAATGGAATCGGGCGACATTATTGGCCATGAGCCGATGGGTGAAGTGGTCGAAACAGGCAGCGGTGTAACGAAGCTGAAGAAGGGCGACCGGGTGGTTGTGCCGTTTACGATTGCGTGCGGAGTCTGCCGGTTTTGCAAGATGGGTTTGACTTCGCTGTGCGATACGTCTAATCCAAATGCCGATCTGGCGCGGAAGGCAATGGGCCAGTCCCCTTCGGCGCTGTTCGGGTATTCGCATATGCTGGGCGGCATTCCCGGAGGGCAGGCGCAGTATCTGCGGGTACCGTACGCGGATGTGGGTCCGATCAAGATTCCTGAGGGGCTGAGCGATGAACAGGTGCTGTTCCTTTCGGACATTTTTCCGACCGGTTACATGGGCGCCGAGAATGCGCAGATACAGCAGGGCGACACGGTAGCGGTCTGGGGATGCGGGCCAGTAGGCCTGTTCGCGATCAAGAGCGCTTGGATGTTCGGCGCGGGCCGGGTGATTGCTATCGATGGAGTCCCGGAGCGACTGGCGATGGCGAAGGACTGGGGAAAAGCAGAGATTATCGACAACACCAAAGAGCACGTGCAAGACAAATTGATGGAGATGACATCGGGGCAAGGTCCTGACCGTTGCATTGATGCTGTCGGCACTGAGGCGCACAGCACGGGCACGGTGGATGCGGTGCTGGACCGTGCTAAAGAGGCGGTGATGCTTGGAACGGACCGGCCGCATGTATTGCGAGAGACAATCATGTGCTGCCGTAAGGGTGGAACAATCTCGGTGCCTGGAGTCTACATAGGGCTACTCGACAACGTGCCATTCGGCGCCTTTATGAACAAGGGACTGACTATGAAGACTGGGCAGACGCACGTACACCGCTATCTTCAGCCGCTACTTAGTAAGATCGAGGCGGGAGAGATTGACCCTTCCTTTATCATTACGCACACGGTTAAACTGGAGGACGCCCCTGAAATGTATAAGACGTTTCGCGATAAAAAGGACGGTTGTATCAAAGTGGTGCTCAAGCCACACGCGACGGCGTAACCAGTTGTAAGTAGCGGTCTTCCTGAGCTTCTATCTACTCACGATGAGTATTTTAAAGCTGCCGGGCAGAATGCTGGGGCGAGGATGCGAGTTCTGGGCTGTTGCCGCCGGGGCAGGGCCCAGTTCAGCCGAAGATAGATAGATCTTGTGGGTGCGAGTATCTAGCGCCATAGTGCGAGCGCTCTTGACCGTCGTTACCGTTTGGAGCACGGAGTAATCGTCCTTTCCGTTTTGCTTGACAACGGTAAGCGTTCCGTCTTGGCCGTTTGAAGAGAAGGCTAGCTTTGTGCCTGGGTCGTAGGCTGCAGCGTCGGGTCCGTCGCCGATCTCGGGCGTAGCAACCACTTTACCGGAATCGGCATCGACTACGGCCATCTTCTTGTTGTCGCAAACTGCAAACAGGCGGCGACCCGCTTTGTCGATAGCCAGACCGGAGGGCGATTCACAAGGCGCGACCGGCCAATGCGCTTTGACCTGCATGGTCTTGGAGTCGATTGCGACGATTTCGCTCTTGTCTTCTATGTTGTCGTAGACCATACCGTTGTCGTCGCTGACGGGGAACTCCGGCTTGCCGCCCAGCGCGATTGTGCCAGCGACCTTACCCGTCGTGGCATCGAGGACAGTGGCGTTCTGGCTGCGTCCGTTGAAGGCGAAGACCCGTTTGGAAGGAGCGTCGTAAACGATGCCATCCGGATTCGTGCCGGCTTCGGAAACGCCCTTCTTTGCGAGCGTCTTCAGATCGAATTCGACGACCTGATTGCTGCCGCCGTCGCTGATAAACCCAGCGCCTAGATCGGGGGCAAGGGCAATTCCGTGGATCCGCTTCATGCCGGTGATGCTGCCGACGAGTTTGCCGGTGTGGAGGTCGACGACCTGCACGTCCCCCGAATGAGAGACGTAGAGGCGAGCGTGATCGCTGTCAGCGGTGAGATAGTCCCAACCACCCGTCCCGCTCAGTTTGATAGATCCGGTGAGTTTATAACTTTGAGCGGAAGATGCCGCAGCGATGCTTGCGCAGAGCGCCGCGACGCGGTAGACACGCTTACTTAACATAAGTCACAGGATAGCCTCTCAATCTGAAGAATCGGTGAATTCTAGCGAGTTGATTGAACATGGGGATAACCTTTGTTCGATGATTGGAACGCTCGCAATCTCCGGCTACCGCTCTCTCCGCGATCTCGTACTTTCACTGGATCATCTCAACGTGATCACGGGTGCGAACGGGAGTGGAAAATCGAGCTTGTATCGAGCGCTGCGCTTGCTAGCTGATACGGCATTGAATTCTGCGGTTTCCTCCCTGGCGCGTGAAGGAGGGCTTCCTTACACTTTGTGGGCAGGTCCGGAAACGATTAGTCGAGCCGTTCGCCGAGGGGAGTATCACATCGAGCCAACGGCGTCGCGTAGACCGGTCAGTTTGAAATTAGGATTTGCTGGCGAGACTTACGGGTACAGCGTTGAATTTGGGTATCCTCCTCCTGGCACAGCCTTTGCGCTTGACCCCGCGATCAAGCGAGAGTGCATCTGGCATGGCGCAGTGTACCGGAGAGCCGCAGTCCTTGTTGACCGGCGCGATTCACTTGTCTCGATTCAATCTGGGAATTACGAAGAGCAGACTTTACTGACAAAGGCCCTGAGCTCAGCAGACAGTATACTGGCAAGCGTTGCCGATCCCCAACGCGCCCCAGAGATGTTGGTTCTGCGTGACTCCACTCGACGATGGCGTTTCTATGACGGCTTCCGCACTGATATGGCTTCGCCCGTCCGAATTCCTCAAATCGGTACATTCACGCCGGTGCTGAATAATGAGGGCACCGATTTACCAGCGGCGATCCAGACCATCTTGGAGATTGGGGACGGTGAGGCGCTCGCGCGAACTGTTGACGATGCATTTCCCGGAAGCCATATTGAAATAGAAATGCAGGGAGGGCGATTCGAACTCAAACTGCAGCAGCACGGCCTCCTGCGGTCTCTTTCCGCCGCTGAACTCTCCGACGGAACGCTTCGATTTCTATTGTGGACGGCAGCGTTGCTTACGCCGCGTCCGCCTGAGCTCATGGTGCTCAACGAACCGGAAACCAGTCTTCATCCCGACCTTCTGCCAGCGCTTGCGCGCCTGATAGCTGCTGCTTCCAAGCAGTGCCAGATCATTGTCGTTTCACATGCAGGATTGCTCATCCAAGCTCTCGAGCAGATAAAAGATTGCAGGCAGCTGCACTTAGAGAAGTTCTTTGGCGAGACGAAGTTGGCCGGTACGAGCGCCTTCAACACACCACGATGGGAGTGGCCCGTGCGTTAGGAGCGCAGGGGCAGTTCGCTGGGGGTAAGTGTCACCGATGCGATTTAGCGGGATTCAGGGCGTCCCAGCGGCTATTGCCAACAGCGGTGTAGTTTTTGGGAAGTGAGTTCCAGTCGGGGCGGCTGAGGCCGTTCAGATCGTAGACGATCTTACCGCCTTTCAAAGTCATTTCGCACAGGAAGCGTTCATTACTGTTCATGCGAGCGCCGTAGCTGTCGGTGAAGCCGAATTTTCCTTTCTCGAGGCGGATGACTGCTACGTCGGCGGGCGAGCCAACGGACAAGTTGCCAAGTTCTTCGTGCTGTATCTCTCGGGCTGGGTTCCAGGTAGAGCGGGCGATGATTTGTTGAGGAGTAAGTCCGAGGGGCAGGAACTTACTCATAAGATTCAGCATGTCTTTCATGCCGGAGTTCATGCTATCGATATGAAGGTCGGTTGAGATAGAGTCTGGGAGGAACCCTTGTTGGATGGCGGGAACTGCGACGCGCCAGGCAAAGCTGCCGCCGCCGTGTCCGACGTCGAAGATGACGCCTCGCTTGCGGCCTTCCCACATGCCGGGATTGAGTTTCCCATCAGGCATTAGTTCGTCGCGCAAGCCTGAGTAACAGTGCGTGTAGATGTCGCCCTTGCGGAGTTTCTGGCCAAGTAATGCGGCGAGAGGACGGCGCTGCGGCCAGTCTGTGCCGAAGTCGACCATGACGGGGATGTGAGCCATGGTACCTGCTTCGACAGCGTGTTCGACAGGCGTCCACTCCGGTCCCGCATAATGGGCCGTCTTGATCCCGACGATAACGTTTGGATACTTGCGGGCCATCTCGGCGGCTGGTTTTGGGTCCATGTCGGCCAAGTTGTTTTCAAAGCGAGGACCGCGCATACCCGCGCCGACGATATTGATAAACGCGAGCACACGGGTTTTGGATCGATCGATGACGTGCTGTTTGAAGTCTTCGAAATTCTTGTAACCAGAAGAGCCTGCGTCGGCTACTGTGGTGACGCCAGAACGGAAAGTGAAACCGTCGGGCCAAACGCCTTCGTCACCGGCGTAGGAGTTCTTTTCACCGGTGCTGGCATAGACATGGACGTGAATATCGACCAAGCCGGGAGTTACGTACAGGCCGGAGGCGTCGACCGTCTTGAGGGCTTTTGCAGGATCGATGTGGGCGGCCACCGCTGCGATTTTGCCATCGCGAATGGCGACATCGCGTATAGAATCGATGTTGTTCTTAGCGTCGATGACGTGGCCGCCGTGAAGCAGGAGATCGTATTGGGACTGAGCGATCGCCGGTGTAGCAAAGGACGCGAACGCCGAGATGGCGGCGAGTGCAAAGAAGCGTAGACGGATGAAAGACGCGAGGTTTTGATGACGGCTCATCGTGATTGCATCGATGATACCGAAGGGGAAGCCAACGCGAGCCAAATGGATTTCATTAGAATAGATTGAGGTTCGTTTGAGAGTGTCAGGCCTCAGAGGATTACTTACAAATTGCCGCTTCTGACTATGAATGCCCGCGACATTGTTGTGTTCCTGCGTGCGTGGATCGCGAATCCTGTAGGAATGGGGTCGATAGCGCCTTCGGGCAGCGCGCTTGCAGATCTAATGACATCGGAGATTTCTTCGGCAAGCGGCCAGGTGCTGGAACTGGGTCCGGGGACGGGCGTGTTTACAGAGGCGATGATCGCTCGCGGTGTTAGGGAGAGCGATTTGACGCTGGTGGAGTGCGGCGGAGATTTTGCGCGCATCCTAGACAATCGTTTCCCAGAGGCGCGCGTGTTGCATTCGGACGCGGAAAGCCTGGACGAGGCGTCGCTGTTTCATGGATCCCCGGTAGGAGCGGTGGTGAGCGGGCTTCCGCTACTCTCGATGTCGCCCAAGAAGAAAACCGCGATTCTGGCGGGAGCGTTCCGGTATGTGCGGCCGGGGGGAGCGTTGTATCAGTTCACTTATGGACCGTTCTGCCCGGTGCCTCATTCGATACTGCAGAGTTTGGGATTGCGCGCCGAATGCATTGGCAGAACAATGGCAAATCTGCCGCCCGCATCAGCGTACCGCATCACTCGCTGCGAGCAGTACTCTCCCCAATTCATGGGGGCGTGACTACACCGTTCACGTCCCAAAGATCCTCCCAGGCTTGGTCGTGTTTCCATAAGAAAACCTGGCCTTTAATCAATCGGCAGTTGCGGTCGAGGCCGGCAATAGCGTGCATGTCATTGCCTGAGAGCGGGTGAGTAACTACCGCTTGTAAGTTACTCAGGATGTTACTTGGATTGGTGGAGAAGGGGATAGGCGTTTGACCGCGCTGGACCGCCCATTTCAGGCAGACGGCGGTGGGATGAATCTGCATTCGAGCGGCGATGGCAACGATGACCGGATCTTCGAGGTCGACGGTATCGCCCGGTACACGGTCCCGTTCGGGGCGCGCAGGCGAACCAAGCGGGGAGTAGCCGATGGGTTCGATACCGTTCGCTCGCACAAAGTCGAAGAGTTCGGGCTGCTGAAAATGCGGATGTAACTCCATTTCGTTGACAGCGGGGCGGATTCGAGCGTCACGCAACAGCAGTTTCAACTTGGGTACAGTCATGTTGGACGTGCCGATGTGACGAGTTAGGCCGCCATCGACCAGCTGCTCCATTTTGCGCCAGGTTCTCATGAAGTTCTCGTGGATGTACGGCTTGGCATCGGGACTGCGTGAGGAAGCGTCGCAAAAAGGTGGATGGAAGTTTGGGAACGGCCAATGGACCAGGTACATGTCGAGATAATCCAGGCCTAAGTCGTCGAGTGACTGCCGGCAGGAGAGGAGCACGTCGTCTTCGCCATGCTTATCGTTCCAGAGCTTGGAGGTGATCCACAGGTCCTCGCGGCAGACGCCGTCAGCTTGAACAGCGCGGAGGGCGGCTCCGATGCGGGCTTCATTTCCATAGACGGATGCGCAGTCGAAGTGGCGATAGCCGACCGTGGCAGCGTAGCGGACGGCATCGGCGACTTGATCGGGAAAGACGCGATCGGATCCGAAGGTTCCCAGGCCTATGGCGGGCATGTTGGATCCGGTATAGAGCGTGCGTTGCGGAACGGTGCGTGGATCTACTTTCACGGAAGACTGTGCAAAGGGAAAAGGCATGAGCTAACGCTGGATGCGTCCCGAGCCTCCGCCTTTGACGAGCGCTGTGACTTCATCGGCAGTAAAGCGGCTGTAGTCGCCGGGCAGAGAGTGCTTGAGGGCAGAAGCGGCGACTGCGAATTCTAACGAGTCACGGTCAGAGGAGAAGTGAAGGAGGCCGTGAATGAGACCGGCGGCAAAGCTATCGCCCCCACCGACGCGGTCGACGATGTGAGTGATCTCGTAACGACTGCTCAAGAGGAAGTCCTGCCGGTTGGCCAGACAGGCAGACCAGCTGTTATGGGAAGCGCTGTGAGATTCGCGGAGCGTGATGGCGATCTTGCTAAGCGATGGGTATTCGCGGAGCACGGTTTCGGCGAGTTGGCGGTATTGATCGTGAGAGAGATGCCCGGATTCGACATCAACATCGAGCGTGATGCCGAGGCACTTCTGGCAATCCTCCTCGTTGGCGATACAGACATCGGCGTGGCGGAGGAGATCGGGCATGACTTGCTCGGCTTTCCGGCCCCACTTCCAGAGATTTTTGCGAAAGTTCAGGTCAACGGACGTTTGAGCGCCGAGCGTCTTTGCCTGGCGAAGAGCGTCGATGGCGAGGGAAGCCGCAGATTCGCTGAGAGCCGGAGTGATGCCGGTAACGTGGAGCCATCGAACGCCTTGCAGCTTATCGGGCCAGGAGATGCTGTCGGGAGAGGCAATAGCGATGGCGCTGCCGGCGCGATCGTAGACAACCTTGGAAGGACGCTGATTCGCGCCGGCTTCCACGAAGTAGACACCGAGGCGGCCGGGCCCGCGAGAGACGTGACGCGTATCAACACCGAAGCGGCGCAGTTCTCCGATACAAGCCTCGGCGAGCGGGTTGTCGCTCGGAAGAACAGTCAAGTAGCGGCTTTCGCCGCCGAGCTGGGCAATGGATACAGCAACGTTAGCTTCGCCACCTCCCCAAGTTGCGACGAATTGGGGGGACTGAAGGAAGCGCTCGAATCCGGGCGGCGACAAGCGGAGCATGATCTCGCCGAAGGTGGCAACGATGGGCGCATTTGCATTCGATTGGGTATCAGGCACGTGGGTTGGAGGCGCTCCTTACTTTGAGTCTCACAGAATGAAAATAGCGCAGGGCGATGGAAACGCCGCACGCGGGTTGGCGCAGACCGCCGACGATATATACTAAGGCCGTTTGTCACATCCGACTCGTAGATCCATTTTGAAGGCTCTCGGCGCTGCTTCAGTTATAACGGCGAGGCCGCTGGCATTGGCGTTGACTCAGCCGATGAAGATTACCCGGG
Organism: Bryobacteraceae bacterium; assembly: GCA_965219105.1. Classification (GTDB taxonomy): domain Bacteria; phylum Acidobacteriota; class Terriglobia; order Bryobacterales; family Bryobacteraceae; genus Bog-105. The sequence continues at coordinate 843,164 of OZ244728.1, forward strand.
TGCGTGTGTATACGCCTCCGCATCCGAGCCCGCTGTTCAATCAGAGCGATCACGTGGTGACGATAGAGACCGATGCCGGCATTACGGGGATTGGGGAAGGCGGCTCGAAAGAGATGCTGGAGCAGTGCGCGGGACGGCTGATCGGACGGGATCCGCAATTTATCGAACGGCTCTGGCAAGACATGTCGCGCGCTTTCTTTTATCCGCCGGGGCGCGAGAAGGAAGACGCGCTCGGCGCCTTGGACTTGGCGCTGTGGGACATCAAGGGAAAAGTGCAGAAGATGCCGGTGCATCAGGTGCTGGGCGGCATGGTGCGAAATTACTGCGAGTGTTACAACACGGCCGGCATCATCCCGGGAACGCACCCAGGGATGAGCATTCGGGAGCGGGCGCAGTTGACGATTGCTGCGGGCTACCGGGCGTTTCGCATGGGCGCCGCGGACGCGCCTGCGAACACGACATATAACACGCGAGAGCGTTTGAACAAGCTCTATGACGATTGCGTGGCGGCTCGTGAGGGAGTCGGTAAGAACGGCGACTGGGTGGTTGATTTTCATCAGCGCTTCGATTTGGCGGATGCGATACGCGGATGCGATTTGATCAAAGATCAGGCGCCGTTTTTCGTGGAGGATCCGGTTCGCGCGGAGGCGTTCCAGCAAGACTTGCCGATTCTGCGCAGGAAGGTCGACGTGCCGCTGGCAGCGGGAGAAGAGTGGGGCAACCGCTGGGATTTCAATACGCTGGTAGAGAATCACGACATCGATTACGTGCGCGCGACGCTGGCGAACGTGGGCGGCATTACCGAGATGATGAAGATCGCCGCGATTTGCGAGACGCACTTCGTCGGCATGGTGCCGCACTTTACGGGTCCGATTGCGACGGCGGCTTTGGTGAATTCACTGGGTACGTTTTCGGGGCCGGTGCTGATGGAATATAACTACCAGGGCAGGGAATTGCCGTATTTGCCGCAGTGTCTCGATTTCAAGAACGGGAAGCTGTATCCCAACGATCGTCCGGGATTGGGAGTAGAACTCGATATGAAGCTGTTAAAGCCGGTAACAGAGATCACGCAGCCTTGGACAAGCCGCGCACAGACTTACTTTCGTCCGGACGGTTCGATTACTAACTGGTAGGCGTTTGACATGAACAGTGCAGAAACAGTTAATAAGATCAAAGCCATCGGGATTGTGCCGATCGTGCGGGCGAGCGGCGAAGAGGCAGCGGTTCGAGCGGCGGAGGCAATCAGCGAGGGCGGGATTCCGTGCGTGGAAATCACGATGACAGTGCCTGGCGCGCTGCAAGCCCTGGAGCAAGTGGCGAAACGTTTTGGAGATAAGGTGCTGCTGGGCGCGGGAACGGTGTTGGATCCGGAAACGGCACGAGCTTGCCTTTCGGCAGGCGCGGAGTTTTTTGTCACTCCGAGTTTGAACGTGAAGACGATTGAGTTTGCAAAGCGGTATTCGAAAGCGATCTTCCCTGGCGCGCTTACGCCGACCGAGATAGTGACGGCATGGGAAGCGGGGGCGGACGGGATCAAAGTATTTCCGTGCAGCGCACTGGGTGGGGCGAAATATATCAAGGCGCTGCGCGGGCCGTTTCCGCAGATCGATTTTGTACCGACGGGCGGGGTGAACCTGGAGACTCTCGGGGATTTTATAAAGGCGGGCTGCTCGGCGGTGGGAGTGGGCGGTGAGCTGGTGGACGCCGAGGCGATGAAGCAAGGGCGGTATGACGAGATCAAGAAGCGGGCGAGCCAGTTTTGCGCGGCGATGGTGGAAGCCCGGAAGTAGGCGGCACTACTGATTGCTATTTGACAACGCCCTTTGCGCCGCAATCGACCTGTATCGGCGCGGACCGACGAACCACCGCACTCGGTGTTCCAAGCCCCACGGAAACGAATAACTGGTGAGTGCCGCAGGTCTTTGGCCTATAGACGGCGCTTACCTGATCAGCCCGACCCGCTTCAATGTGCGGCGGCATTTCCAAGTCAAAGGCAATCGGAGTCTCCGTTGCATTCGAGCTTTGCGGATCAGGGTCTTCGTCCCAGAAGAACGTCTCCACGTTCGAAGCGTCTTGACTTCCGGCCGAGACAAGCGCAGAGACGACAATCGATTGACCGAACAATACATGATCGGCCGAAAGCTGTATTTTATCGATGTTCAAACCTTCGGAGCCGGAAGATGGGTCTGAACTCGAAGGTTGATTTTGTGGCGCGACGTAGAATGCCTGTTTCCAGAAACCGAGATTGTTCGAGTAGTCCTCGGTTTGCGCCTGCTCAAAGGAGGTCAGCGTACCCGGGACGGATTTGAGACCGTGACCGGCAATCTCAGTGGTTAACGTGCCATCCGCGTTTTGCATCCAGACCAGTACCCAGAACGTAAAGAACTGATTGTGGTAGCCGGTGGTATCGAACGTTGCACGAGCCAGTACCCAGTTCAGCGGCGCGCCTGGAGTGTCACTAAATGGAGGAATGGGGCTGAGGACGTCCTCACCCAGGAGAAAACTGTTTTTGCCTGAAGCAGCGATGTTTCTAGTTGCGTCCCAGGGCTGCGCGTAGAAACGAACATGGACGGCACTGCCGGGCGGCATGTTCACGAAGCTGTAATTGTAAACGCGCGCCTGAAGAGCGAGTTTCGTGCCCGCTGCTGCTTGAGTCAACAGAGGTCCCTGCCCGGGAAACTCAGCCGAAGAGATGAACAAGCCGCGCATGTAATAGAACGGACTTAGCCAGGGATTGGTCGAGTCGGCGAGTTCTTTCACGGCGCAACTGCCGGCGACGCAGTTCGGGGTGGAGGGGCTGGCGTTTTCCGCTTCTATGGTCCAACGCGACGGATGGTTTAGAGCGACGTCAGGTAAGTCTCTGTAATTCTGCTGCCACCAGGAGCCCACTCCCGGGTCGAGCGGGTCAGCGACAAACGCTGCTTGTAAGAAGTCATAAGTTTGCACGCCGGCGGTTGGAGGTGCGCTATCCAGCAGGTCGCGAGGCTTTGTCCTCCCGATCAAAATAGGACGTGACGCCATACTGATAATGGGTTTGATTCTTAACTCCGCCGTTCTTAGTAACTCCGATTCCCGTCGACTGATTGATCGCCGTGGTAGATTGCCGGAGGCTACTAAGACCGGAGCTCCCACTTACATTTACACCGACGCTTGCTCCCACGCCAACACCGAAAACCGACGCATTACCTGAGACCGAAAAATCATTTTCGAATGAAAACGTCTTTTCAAGAGTCGAGGTAGTTCCATTAGAAGATCCAGTGTTCCAGGAGGTCGTCTCGACGCTTTTCGATGAATCGGTAAACCACTGGTAGGAGTCCTTAGAGAGAAGCTGGAGATTCGGATAGATCATCTTCAGTTGAGAGAGATTGGCGGGATAGGAAAGAATATTGCCCGGCTCCCAGGGCGGCTGATACCAGGCGGTAGCACTGCCCAAGCTGTTCAGTTTTGTATCTCCGGGGGCGGAGAACTGAATCGTCATCGGAAGTTTCTCGCTATTACGGCAATTGGGTTTTGAAGCCGGACAGACCATTCTGCCGATCACCGGATAGATCCAGATATAGAAGTTCTGTTGGCTGAACATAAGGAAGTCTCCATAGCCGGTGGTGGTAGATCGCGAGTAACTCTGCGACTGGAAATTTCCGTATTCTTTTTGTGTGGACCCTTTCAGGTCCTGCGCCGCAGAGAAAGTATTCTGCACCTCGGCTCCGGCGATGTTCGGATTTCCTACAGAGAGTGTGGCTCCGACCGTCAGTTTAGCGCCCGCCGACCAACTGATTGTGTCCGTGTTTTTTTCCTCGACCTTTGATTCGCTCGAGGTTTGGTAGCTGGTATTGAAACCAGCAGGATCGGCGCTGAAATTGAAGATAGTTGGTGTGTTCTGGCCAGCCGGTGTTATGTAGTCGATATGCATCGGCGGCATGCCGGCGATTACACTTGGTTGGATGGCGCCCTGTATGGTGACCTTTGTGGGATCGCCTAAGACGTAGGACCTGGCTTGTAAATCGGCGGCGCCAAGAAAAAAGTAGGGAGCGTTACTGATGCTCGAACCGGCGGCCGTGAATGCAAAATGCTGAACCTGATCGAAGCGGAAGGTTGCCGGATCCACATTGAATATATTGAGATTGGTGCTTAGCTGGCCGGGAGGGCTGTTCCGGGACGTGGAAGCGGTCACAATCTGCAAGCCGGGATTGTACTGTCTCTTTCCATTTACAAGTTGGGAGTTATCGAAGTTTCCCAACGCCATCGGGGAGGGATAAGTGTTGTCAGCGGGGTCACTGCTCTGAACGATAGACTTCTGTTGAAAACTTAGATCGGTCGGATTCAGTTTGTAAATGGCGATGAACTCGCTTCGATCAGCTCCTATACTGGAACGCTTCCCGAAGTTACTGTATTGGAATGCGACTTGATCGTAAGACCCTTGCCAGGCAAAGCGCGCGGCCTGAACCTGGATAAAGTTGACGATCGGGGCGGTCACGGGCGCGTCACCGAGGCCGCCTGTGCCGGGCACAAGGAGAGCGCCTCTTTCCACTGGCTGTAGAGAAGAAGGCGCAAAATCGAATGATATGAACTTTACCTGCGACTTACCCGAGGCGGCAGCTAAAACCAGCTGTTGTTGAGCCGCGGCTGTAAATTTGCCCGGAGTTATTGAGTAGAAGGAAACAGGCAAGGAATCGCCAGGATAAGTGGGCGTCGTTTGGGCCGCTTTTGTGGCGACCAGAGTTTTCGGGTCCACGGCATAGATCACAAGCGGCGGACGGCCTTCGCCGCTCTGTTGGAGACCGGCGATTTCGGGGCGTCCATCTCCATTGAAATCACCCGCCGTAATCATCAACAGTGGCGGTATCGGCTTGTTGTATACGACCAGCGGCGCAGTCCGGCGTGTGCCGTCCGCATACGCCGCGGAAAGCAACATCAGAACACCTTTCTCACCGCCTTCCGTATAAACGAGCGCAAGTTGCTTATATCCAGTACCCGAGAAATCGGCCAGAACTGCGCTCGCCACGGTGATAGGCGAACCCAGGGGCGGAGAAAGGCTTACGAGAGTTCGGATGTCACCGTCAACGATCAATACGTACGAACCGGATTTCTGGTTATTACACACCAGCACTATTTGGTCATGATCGGATTGATATAAACGGCCGGCTAACCTGGTGCGGACGCCGCCGCTGGGGTTATTGAAACAGGACGGCGATAAAGGGAGAAATGGTGAGGACACGGCCTTGCCATCTGCGGTTGCGAAGTTTAGAAGGCGATATTCATTTGAATTTTGCAGGGTATAACCCACCATCAAATCCTGAATTTGTAACAGTTGCCTTCTGCCATCCAGGATGTCGCCGACCCGGCTGAAATCGGTCTGCGCTTGCAGAGCGGCCGGCCATAGGAGAAGCGAGCTAAGCAGCGCCGTTGCGACAGTAAGTGTTCTGATTGCGGGAGGCGAGGGTTTCTTCCGGAAGATAGAGATAAAGCCGAGTGCAAAGATCCCGGCTCCGAGCATGAGCGCGCCGGAGGGTTCGGGAACCGGCGTTGCCTTTGAAACATTGATGAAGTCGACTGTCCAGTCTGCATTGCGGCAGTGCCCGGCGGCGTCCGAGATGTCGCGGAACAGATTACCTGGACAAGGGCCGGTGGAGGTGAAGGCAAGACTAGCCGTGAAGTTTGGATGGCCATCCTCGTTAAAGCCACCGGCTAGAGTCGAGGAATTCGCAAAGTTATCGTATTGGGTAAGCGCCAGAGTATAAGTTCCCGGCGTGAGATTGGTCATAATTCTCGCGTCGGCTGCCATTCCGGTGCTCGGGTCGACTGCGACGCCAGGGCCGTCATCATTGTCTGTGATCAATGTTCCGTTCCGGGTGAAAAGAGTTAGAACCGTGTCGAAGCCACCGCTTGAAACTACTTGCCCGGTGGAAGTAAGGCCTCCTGCGTAGCCATAACTTCGAAGATCGACGGAACCGGATACAGGCACTGTGAAGTCAAGAAGCTGTACGTCGTCATCCCGGGTGAATGAGCCTTGCAGGGTGATGCTGCTCGCCTTCGAATGGATTGAGATGGAAAAGAAGGTAAGGAGCGCAGTGACGAACGCTGCGCTTGTTCCCGGAAAGTGGCCGGAGTTCATCGTTTATTCCGCTCCTTGGCCGGCAGGGCTGACCTTCATGCTTCCCGCAAAACGAAATGAATGGAAGCTGCGCCGACGACAACGAAGGTGACAGGGCAATACACGGCGAGCGAAAGTATAACACCTAGAATTTCAGGCGATCGCGCCGCAGCGTCCGCATTAGTAGTAGAACTTGAGACCGAACTGAATCTGCCGCGGGGCGCGCGCTGCGGTGACGTAGCCGAAGGTTGGAGTTCCGTAGACAGTGGCGTTGTTTGAGTTCTGCGGACCGGGCGCGGCGAAGAGAAAATTGGCGTGGTTGGGCAGATTGAAGAACTCGCTGCGAAACTCGACGCGCCTCTTTTCGCCGACCGGGAACGTTTTGAGGAGCGAGAGGTCCCAGTTGTTGACGCCCGGTCCGTTCAGGGTGTTGAGGCCGACGTTGCCGAAGGAGCCGAGCACCGGATCGGTGAACGCGCAGGTGTTGAAGAAGGTGCCGGGAAGACAGTGCTTTCCGGTCGCGCTTTGACCGTAAACGGCATCGGGACGCTGCTGGCCATCTGAATTGGCGAAATCTGAATTCGCGTCGGTGACTGTGTACCAAGTGCCAGAGGACAGCGTGGTGATGCCTGAGATCTGCCATCGGCCAATCAGCGTATCTACGAAGCTGTTCACATTGACGCCGAAGCGTCGATTCTTGCCGAATGGCAGGTCGTAGAAGTAGCTGGCGACAAAACGGTGACGAACGTCGAAATCAAGATTGCCATGTTCCCACTCCGGGTGGGCCGACCAGCGAAAGCTATCGTTGTTTTGCGCTCCAAGGTTGGCATTAGAAGAGTTCCCTATGGCGTGGCTGTAGGTGTAGTTCACGATGAAAGAGAGACCGCTTGCGAAACGATGCTGCGCCTTCATTTGCAGGGCGTTGTATTCGGAGTTTCCTTCGGCATTCAGATAGCCGATCGAGCTGTCAACGTATGAAAATGGCCGGCGAGGAGCGCTCGCGGCAGAGGGATCGTCAGTTGGATCAGCTTGATTGAGGTTTAGGAACGTATAGAGCTTGGTGCCCTTTGAGCCGACATACGCGGCCTCCAAGAGAGTGTTGGAGCCGGCCTGGTATTGCAGAGTAGCGTGCCATTGCAGGACATACGGCGTCTTGAGGTTTGGATCGATCGAAAAAAGATTCGGCGTATTGGGATCGCTCAGCGAATTGGCGGGAAATCCCTGGCTCAAATTCCGCAAACCGGGCACGGAACAGTCTTGGGCAGCCGCGTTGTACGAAGGCAGGCTGCAAGGCGCGACGAAGCTCTGGCTATCGAAGTAAGGTGGATTGAAGCCTGGGCTGGGATTGCTGTAAGGGCCGTTTTCCTCTCCGTTATAGAACATGCCGAATGCGCTGCGAAAAACAAATTTGGATGTGGCCTGATAAGCAAGTCCGACGCGCGGCGCTAAGTTATTCCAATCCGAGTTCACGAGTGCGTTAGACGCATTGTGATTGACAGGGAGAATGGCGGCTAACGTAGGTGTCAGGCTGACATTGCTGTCCCGGGGAATGTCGAGCACACCGGTATCCGGATTGAAGTTTGATTGCGCATTGAACCTTTCGTAGACGGGAGAGAAGAACTCGTAGCGTAAGCCGAGGTTGAGCGTAAGTTTGCTGGTGGCGTGCCAATCGTCCTGGAGAAACAGCGAGAACGTCTTGCGGAGATAATCCACGTTGTTCAGGTTATTGATGTTGCCACCCGAGGGTTGGCCGGTGAACAAAGTTGCCAGGCCGCTGCCGCCGGTGCCAGGTGCGGCCGGATTGTCGGTGAATTGTGTACCGAAACTCATCGAACCGCGAGGGTCGGCGGGTTGATAGATCGTGAACTCTTCCGGGCGGAACTCGCCTCCGAATTTCCAGGTGTTTGCGCCCGAGATCAAGGTGAAGGTGTCGGAGACGCTGTAAGTGTTTTGAATTTCGTTGGAGGGCAGATAGGTGGGACTGCCCAGGTTAGAGAGGTCGCTGAAACTGAGTTGCGGAAGGCCGCCGTTGCTAGTGCCCGCCGAGAACGGTACGCCGGGAAAGCCAATTGCGGCCGACACGTTTTGATCGGCATTGAATTGATTGCGGCTGGAGTGCAGCCGGTTATAGCCGAGGCGCAACTCGTTGACGCGTGTGGGCGAGAAGATATGCGTCTCGCTAATCGCGGCGCTGTAGCCGTTGTTTTGTTGGATGCCGGAAAAAAATCCACCGCCGTCGGCCAGGCCCGGCAGCGGGGAAGGAATCGTCGACGGTTCCTGACTGATGCTGAAGCGGTAAAAGGCGCTGTCCTTCGAGGAGAAGACCTGATCGACGCGAGCGTCCCCTTGATTCCGGTTAAGAACAAGTTCCGGGTTGAGCAGATAGTTATAGCCGAGGCCGTTCGCGTTCGGCAAGGGATAGAGCTGCGCGAGCTTAAGGCCGAGCGGGTCGATCTTAAAGGCCGGGATCGCATTTGTGGGATTGCCGTTGCGATCGTAACCGAACGGAACGCCGCAGTAGCCGGTGGGACTGGCGGAATTTGTCTGGGTCAGCTTGGTGTCGAACAGTTCACCGGCATAGGTCGGCGCACCGTTGCAATCGAGCGCTCCGGTGGGCGAAGTGAGGTCAAGTTGACTTGAGAAATCGCCGGAGCGTTGGGCGAGCGTGGGAACCAGAGAAGTGAGCGTCTGGCCCTGGCGAGTGCGCAGGCCTTCGTAATCGGTAAAGAAGAAGAGTTTGTCGCGAATGATACGTCCGCCCAACGTGGCGCCGAATTGGTTCTGGTGATAAGGCGGCTTCGAGGCGTCGAAAAAGTTGCGAGCGTCGAGGTTTTGATTGCGAAGAAACTCGTACAGGACGCCGTGAAACTCGTTTGTGCCGCTACGCACCGTTGCGTTCACGACTGCTCCGGTTGCGCGGCCAAACTCTGCGCCGTAGGAATCCGTTTGCACTTTGAACTCCTGCAGCGCGTCGACAGATGGCATGACCACGTAGTTTGTTTCGTTGAGCAGGTCGGGAAGGTTCGAGTTGTTGTCGATCCCGTCGAGCAGGAAATTGTTGTCGAGCGATCGCGCCCCGTTGGCGCTGAACCCGAAGCCGCTTTCGTCGCGGGCTCCCGGCTCGCTTACCGTGACGCCTGCGGTGAGCTGCGCGAGTTGCACGGGATTACGACCGTTGAGGGGCAAACCGACCATCGTCCGGCTATTGATGACCTGACCTCGCTCGGAGCTGTCGGTCTCGAGTAGCGGCGCGGTCTCGTGGACCTCCACTGTTTCGTTCACCTGCCCAAGTTCGAGCGAGACGTCGATGCGTTGACGCTGCTGAACATCCAGCGTTATCGGACCGACCACGGAGGTTTTGAAACCCTTCGCCGTGATCGATACACGATACGCGCCGATACGCACTGGGCTCAGGGTCCAGTCGCCATTTGCATCGCTCGTTGCGTGATAAGTGATATCGGTGGCTGTTTCGGTCGCGACGATTGACGCCTTGGCGACGCGAGCGCCCGAGGCGTCTTGCACCTCACCGACTAGAGTTGCGGCATCCTTTTGCGCATAAGCCGGGAAGGCTAGAGCTAAACAGAGAAACGGTAGGAAGCAGGATCTGAATCTAAACAATGAACACCCCTGTGCACGGATTTGACTTCAGGTAAAGCGCGATGCGGTGTTGCAGAACCGTAAGCGATCTATCTTGGTGCGCTTACTATTGTTCGGAAGTTGCCTTTGTGCGAGTGTAGGCGGGCGCTTGACGGATGTCAAGAAAGTGGGTTGGAAATTTAGGGCAGCCGGTGTGTATTATGGAGCTTCGTTCCATTTCGCTTGATGTCGTGAGGGAGTCCCCATGAACAACACTGCTTTATCAGAACAGCAGAAGTCTGAAGTGGATATCATCGCGCCGGTCAGTCCGGTGACCCCGGCCCGCAATGTCGCGGTAGATGCGTATCGCGGCTTCGTGATGGTGCTGATGATGGCCGAAGTGATGAATCTAGCGCGGGTGGCGGCGCTGCATCCGGGCAACTATTTCTGGCAGTTCCTGGGCTACAACCAAACGCATGTCGAGTGGGCAGGATGCTCGCTCCACGACATGATCCAGCCCTCTTTTTCGTTCCTGGTTGGAGTGGCGCTACCGTATTCGATTGCCAGCCGGTTAAAGCGCGGTGGCGAACCCGGCAAGATGTTTGCGCATGCGTTGTGGCGGTCGCTGCTTCTCATCTGCCTGGGTATCTTTTTGCGTTCTATTGACAAGCCTCAGACTTACTTCACCTTCGAAGATACGCTGACCCAGATCGGTCTCGGCTATCCGCTTCTCTATCTTCTCGGTTTTCGCTCGCCGCGCTGGCAGTGGTTCGCCTTCGGCATTCTTTTGTTCGGCTACTGGCTGGCATGGGCTTTGTATCCTGCGCCCGGCGCACATTTCGACTACGCTTCCGTGCAGGTGCCGCAACATTGGTCGCATAATTTCTCCGGATTCGCTTCGCATTGGAATAAGAACAGTAACTTCGGCAATGCGTTCGATCAATGGTTTCTGAACCTGTTCCCGAGGACGCAGCGGTTTGTCGATAATGACGGCGGTTATCTGACTTTGAGCTTTATTCCCACGCTCGGGACGATGATACTCGGATTAGTGGCCGGGCGGTGGTATCGCAGCTCCGCGCCCAAAATTCCGATTCGCCGGTTTCTCATTGCAGGCGCGATCGGCGTTGCAGCTGGCTTGTTCCTGCACTTCACCGGGATTTGCCCGATCGTGAAGCGCATCTGGACACCGGCTTGGACGTTGTTCAGCGGCGGACTATGCTTCATCTTTCTGGCCGGGTTCAGCTGGGTCATCGATGTGAAAGGTTACAAGCGATGGGCGTTTCCGTTGGTTGTTGTGGGCATGAACTCGATTGCGGCCTATCTGATCGCCCATCTATGCGAAGAGTTCGTCACCGGGAGTTTGCGGACGAATTTGGGGAACAAAACGTTCGATCTTCTGGGTTCCGGCTTTCACACGCTGCTGCTCGGTGGAACGACGCTGCTGATCTATTGGCTGATGCTGTGGTGGATGTATCGCCACAAACTGTTTTTGAAAATTTAGCTTGAGTACTTGATGGCGTGCAGTACAGAAGTGAGCCAAGCGGCGGCCGCCTTATCGGTTGAAAGTTGAGGGCCGAGCATGGAGCCGAGATAAATCATTCCTCCGAAGCCGACGCGGTGGAGGAAGGCGCAGGGATGACCGGCGTAAGTTGCAATGGTTTCAGAGGACGGCGAAACGTGGAGCGCTGGCACTGATCCGATACGTCTGATCATGACTGATAGCGGCCATTTGTACCGCACGTAGAGCGACGTCGGCTCCGAGGGCTGGGTTGCTGGCATCGGGAAGTGGAAGGCTTGGGCAAAGTTTCTTTCCGTCTCAGAATGGTCAGCCGAATCGAAGGTTGCGGCGCGTTCCCAAATCAGCCAAGCGCCGGATTGGACGCGGGAGTGCAGAGCAGCAAGACCGGAGAGTGTAATCTCCCGCAATCCAGCCGCAACGATCAGTTCGCGCGCGGAGTTGATTCTGTTTTGGATGGCAAGGTTGTAACCGCGATGCGATTCCTGTGATAAGGGGCACTGGCAGCTTAGAATCGCGAGGCTTGAGCGGTGAGCGGGGAGCGCGGCTCCAGCGAGCGCAACGGCCCCGGCTAAGAAGTGCCTGCGGGTCGAATAACTCACTACAGACTGCCTGCAATCAGCCGATTCAGCGCGGCGGCCGTATCGAAGAATTGCTGGTCGGGCGCGAAACGGTAGAGAGCTTCGAGTTCCGCAATGAGCCATCCATCGTAGTGGACCTTATCGAACGCTTCGCGGATCGCACGCCAATCGTTATCGCCGAGAAAGATATCGGTGTAGACGCTCTGCTCGCCGCAGCGGCCGCGGTGTTTATGCACGTCCTTGATGTGAACTCGAGTGATTTGCGGGCCGAGAATCTCAATCCACTGCTCGGCGAAACCGGTGTCGTGGATGTTTCCGACGTCGAGGTGAATGCCGATCCAAGGGTTTGCCACATCTTGCAGGAACGTGCGGAACTCGCGTGGGCTGAGGAGAAATTTCTGCTCGGCACAACAGTTCTCGACGCCGATCTTGACACGGGCCTTGGCAGCGATGGGAGCTAACAGGTGGAGCGAATCGAGGCAGCGGTTGTAGACCTCCAGGTAAGGTTCTTCGCTGGTCACCAGACCTGCAACGATGAGGATGGCATCGCAGCCGAAGATCTGGGCCGCCTCGATTTGACGCTCGATGTGTTGCATCGCGGCTTTGCGCTTGGCTGGATCGCGGGCGGAGATGTTCTCTTTCCAGTCGAGCGAATTGGCGACATCGGAGACTTGCAACCCCGCGTCGGCGATTTGACTGCGAAGATTCCTTAGGCCGAGATCGCTTGAGTTCATTTGGAACCAAGGGCGATCTCCCAGCCATAGTTCGACGCCATCGAAGCCCGACCTCTTTAAGAGTCGAAGACCTTCGGCGAAGTTCATGCTTTTGGGAAAGATGTTATCGCCGATGGACTTATTCATGCTTCTCAGGATAGGCGATCCGAGGCTGAGCAGAACTTCCTACTTCTCCCTTAATTCAGCAGCGGGCTTCGGGATCGAGTAGTCGAAAAATCGTTCCAGCAGAGTGGTCATGTGTTTTTCCGAGAGGCTGGAGGGGTCGTAGGCGCGTTCGATGACTAAGCCGTGCAGCAGACATTGAAGCGCGATACGGACGGCTTCCCCCCATTCAGAAGACCAATCGGGCTGACTGCGTAGAGTCGTGCCGACTTCTCCGCGCTTCATGTTGGCCCGGATAGAACGGTATTCGGCGGCAAGTTTGGCGCGGCTTTGAGGACGACGGAGCGCATAGAGCTTAAATTCCAAGAGAAGAATGGTCCATTTTCGGTCACAAGCCTTGTGGACGTAGTAGTCACGCAGAGCGTGCCAGCGTGCTTGTTCGTCGCCGCAGTCAATCGTCGCTTTGGCAATTACGTCGCGGAGCTTGCAGGATTGTTCTTCGAGCAAGGCGAAAAACAGAGCTTCTTTCGAGGCAAAGTGGGCGTAGAATGCGCCTCGCGTGTAGCCGGCTTCGACCGCAATGTCGTCAATGCGGGCAGCTTCAAAACCATCGCGAGTAAAGACACGAAAAGCCGAACGGAGCAACTTGCGTGTGGTGCCTTCGGTCTTTAGCTGGTGCTTGTTCAGGAGCGGCTTGACGCCATTTAGTCGGTCATTATCCCGATCCGGAGATCCGGTCCGGTTTTTTTTCTTAGCAGCAGCCATAACAACAAGTTAAATTATATACTCGGATGTATTGAATATGGTACATGTATGAATGTATTTGTGACGATGGCAGATAAACATCCCGCGTATGTAGCCCAAGCGGCGAGAGCTCTGAGCTTTGCGGCGCTCGCCTGCGCGGTGGGCCTTATGGCTGCAGGCCAGACACTGACCAATGGGACCGGATCGGCAGGTTCGAGCCGCGCAACGCAGCTGCCCTCGTCCGGGCGTTCGAATCAAGCCGGGTCTGTCACCACGCAGCAAAGCGCGGCCGAAGGAACCGGAGTCGCGACGGTGAACAGCACAGTGCAAGTCTCGGGCGATTACGCGGGCAGCGTTCCTGCAAATGGTGGTAGCGGGCCGATGCAGCTGACCCTCCGCCAAGCATTAGCATTGGGACTTAAAGCTAACCTGGGCCCGATTACCGCAAACAACGGTGTGCGCACGTCGAGGGCGGAGCGCATCCAGGCGCTGAGCGCGCTGCTGCCCAATATTTCAGCCAATGCAAGCGAGACGGTGACGCAGGTAAACCTGGCGGCCTATGGGTTTCAGTTCAAGTTGCCCCCGGGATTGAACATCTCGATTCCCTCGGTGGTGGGCCCCTTCGAATACTCGCAGCTGCAAGGAGGGTTGACGCAGTCGGTCTACGATCCGGTGTCGCGGCGAAACTGGAAGGCGAGTAAAGAGAGCGAGCGCGCGTCGGTTCTCTCGGCGAAAGATGCGCGGGAGCTGGTGGTGCTTGCGGTTGGCGGAACTTATCTGCAGACAGTGGCGCTAGCGGCGCGCCTCCAATCGCAGCAGGCTCAGGTCAACAACGCACAAACCGTTTACAACCAGGCAGTGGTTCGCAAGACGGCCGGGACGAACTCGAAGATTGACGTGATGCGATCGCTGGTGGAGCTGCAGACGCAAAAGCAGCGTTTGAGTTCGCTGGCGGCCGATCTGGCGAAGCAGAAAATTTCACTGGCGCGTGTGATCGGTCTTTCGGAAGACCGCGAGATTGGACTTGCCGAGCCATTGCATTACGAAGAGATCACCGTTCCCGACACCGCGCGGGCCATCTCGCAAGCAGAGGCGCACAGGGCGGATCTGCAGGCGATGTCGGCACAGGTTCGAGCGGCTGAGATTGCGCTCTCCGCTGCGCGGGCCGAACGGCTTCCCTCGGCGACGATCAATGGCGACTACGGTGTGCTCGGCCCAAATCCCGCAACGGTGCACGGAGTGTTTGCGGTAACAGGAACTGTAAACGTGCCGATCTGGCAGGGCGGGCGCGCGCGGGGCGATATCGAGCAGGCAAAGACCACGCTGGATCAGCGGGAAGCGGAGTTAGCCGATACCCGAGCGAGGATCGAACAGGACGTACGCAACGCGTTGATTGAGCTGCGGACAGCGTCGGGCCAAGTGCAATTGGCAAACGATAATCGGAATTACGCAGCCGAAACGTTGACGGAGGCGCGGGACCGGTTTGCAGCGGGAGTGGCGACGACGGTGGAAGTGGTGCAGGCGCAAGAACAAGTAGCTGGAGCGGAGAACGATTACATTTCGAGTCTGTTTTCATTCGATCTGGCGCGGCTCAGTTTGGCGCGGGCGACGGGAGAGGCGGAGGCGGATCTGCCCGGTCTGCTGGGGGGAAATCATCCATGACAACGCAGGAAGAGACGAAAGAAATAAAAGCGGGAGAGAGCGTGCAAGCGCCGGCGCCGGTCGCGAAGACTCCGAAACGGGGGCGCAACCGGGCGTTTTTGATCTTCTTTATCGTGCTGCTCATTCTGGCTAT
Organism: Bryobacteraceae bacterium; assembly: GCA_965219105.1. Lineage (GTDB taxonomy): Bacteria > Acidobacteriota > Terriglobia > Bryobacterales > Bryobacteraceae > Bog-105. The sequence goes on from OZ244728.1 coordinate 858,303, forward strand.
CGCCGGCCTGTTTTACTGGCTGCATGCGCGGCAGTTCGAATCGACAGACGATGCCGAGGTGGACGCGCATTTAAATCCGATCAGTGCGCGAGTGGATGGGAGCATCACGCATGTCTATGTCGACGACAACCAGAGCGTTGAGGCGGGGCAGGCGCTGGTGGACCTCGATCCGCGAGACTACGAAGCGGCGCTCGATCAGGCGCTGGCGCAACTAGCGCAGGCGAAGAGCCTGGTGATCGCACAACAGCCGAATATTCCGATTACGCAGGTGGCAAACACGACGAATATTTCGACGGGCGAGGCGGATGTAGCGAACGCGGACGCAGCGCTCGGAGCGGCGGAACGGGATCGCGAATCGGCCGCTGCGAAGTTGGTGGAATCGCAGGCAAACAACGCTCGGGCACAAGCGGACCTGGCACGCTATCGATTGCTGATTGCAAAGGAAGAGGTTTCGCAGCAAGAGTTCGATCAGACGCTGGCGGCGGCTAAGGCACAAGCGGCGACAGTTACTGCCAATCAGGCAAGTCTAAGTTCAGCCGGACGCATAGTCGATCAGCGCAAGGCACAGTTGCAATCGGCACAAGACAAGCTCTCGCAGGCTAGGCATAATGCGCCGCGGCAAATTGCAATCCAGCGAGCCACCGTGCAATCGAATCAGGCGAGCGCAAACAGTGCGGAGGCTCAAGTGGAGCAAGCGCGGCTGAAATTAAGCTACTGCAAGCTCACCGCACCGGTGGCTGGCATTATTATGCGGCGGTCGGCTGAGGTGGGGGCGCATATCACTGCCGGGCAGCAGCTGTTTCAGATTGCGCAAATCGGCGACCTGTGGATCACAGCGAATTTCAAAGAGACTCAACTTCAAAACATTCATCCGGGGCAGGGGGCGACGGTGCATGTGGATGCGCTCAAACGTGACTTCAACGGCTATGTAGAAACAATCGGTGGGTCTACCGGCGCGATCGCAAGCGTACTTCCGCCGGAGAACGCGACAGGAAACTTCGTGAAAGTGGTGCAGCGCATTCCGGTACGAATCCGGTTGAAACCGAATCAGAACGGGATGGACCGGCTGCGTCCGGGCATGTCGGTCGAGCCAAATGTCCGGATTGGAGGCTGACCGTGGCGGCTTCTGGACAGGTGCAGCACGGGGATTGGAAGCCTTCGCACAATCCATGGGTTGTTGCGATGACGGTGACGCTCGCGACGTTTATGGAAGTGCTCGACTCTTCGATTGCAAACGTTGCGCTGCCTCACATTGCGGGGACACTCGGCGCGAGCTACGACGAAGCCACTTGGGTGCTCACTAGCTACCTGGTTTCAAGCGCGATAGTACTGCCGACGTCGGGATGGCTTTCGACGCGCATCGGGCGTAAACGGTTCTATATGCTTTGCGTGGCGCTGTTCACCACGTGTTCGTTTCTCTGCGGAATCGCGACCAGTTTGCCTATGCTGATTGTGGCGCGCGTGCTGCAGGGCGCCGGTGGGGGCGGACTGCAACCCTCCGAACAAGCCATTCTGGCCGATACATTTGCACCGGAGAAGCGCGGCATGGCTTTTGCGATGTATGGAATGGCGGTTGTGGCCGCACCCGCGATCGGTCCGACACTCGGCGGGTGGATCACGGATAACTACAACTGGCATTGGATCTTCTTCATCAATATTCCGATCGGTTTGCTGTCGCTTTTCTTAACGCAGCGGCTGGTGGAAGATCCGCCGTGGCTGGCCGAGGAGAAGCGCTCGAGTATTTCAATCGATTACATCGGGCTGGCGCTCATTGTGATTGGCGTCGCGTGTTTTCAGATAGTGCTGGATAAGGGGCAGGAGAAGGATTGGTTCTCCTCGGGGCTCATCACGACGATGTCGTGCGTGGCAGTACCTGTGCTGGTGGCTTTCTTTTTATGGGAGTGGTATCACGAGAATCCCATTGTTGACGTGCGGCTGCTCAAAAACCGTAACTTTGGGACGGCTGTGTTCTTTTCCTTTGCGCTAGGGATTGTGCTGTTCGGATCGACTGTGCTGATTCCGGAGTTTCTCCAGAGTAGTCTCGGATACACGGCCGAGCGAGCCGGACTAGCGCTCTCGCCCGGTGGATTGATGTTGATGTTCATGATGCCGATAGCGGGTCGGCTGACCGCGACGAAGTTAGATCCAAGGCTTCTGGTCGCGCTGGGCTTTCTCGGAACCTCTATCACGCTTCACTTGATGACGGTGATTTATTTACAGATCAGCTTCAGCACGATCGTGCTGCTGCGCATGATCCAGGTGATGTTTTTGCCGTTCATCTTCGTACCCATCAGCACGCTGAACTACGTGGGCGTGCCGCGCGAGAAGAATAACCAAGTGTCGGGGCTTTCCAACTTTGCGAGAAACATCGGGGGCGCGATGGGGACTTCGCTGCTCAGCACCTTTCTGGCCCGCCAAAACCAAGCGCATCAAAGGGCCTTTGCGCAGCATACGACCAATGGAAGTCCGAACTTTCAGCAATTTCTGAGCGGGCTAAAGAGCATGTTTATGGCGCAAGGTTTCGATGCGGCTACGTCAACTAAGAAGGCGCTCGTGATGGCTTACCAAACCGTACAAGCGCAGGCGAGTGCGTTGAGTTTCGTGAACAGCTTCTGGGTGATGAGCGCGATCGTGCTCTGTCTGGTTCCGCTGCCGTTTGTGATGCGGCGTCCGCCTCGCCGAAGCGGCGATCAGCCTCTATCTGCGGCGCATTGAGGTAGACCTTGAGGCGTCAGTTAGCGCGGGCGGCGTTAAGTCGTGCGCTCCCTAAGAGCTCTTCCATCGAAACGACTTCGAGCGCTTGCTCGTGAGTTGCTTCAAGACGCACAGGAGCGATGATGCCGGCGTCGAACGAGGCTTTCCAGCGTTCGATGCAGACACACCAGTGGTCACCAGCTTTCAAGCCCGCGAAACCGAACTCAGGGTGCGGCGTGATGAGATCGTTCCCCACTGACGCTTGATGCTCAAGGAAGTCGTCCGTGACCTGAACGCAGATTGTGTGCCGTCCGACGTCTTCCGGACTGGTGTTGCATTTGCCATCGCGGAAGAAGCCCGTCAGAGGATCGGTGCAGCAGGTCTGTAGCGCGGTGCCCAAAACATTCTTAACCATTGGTTTCAGGGTAGCGCGGGAGACTTCGGGCGGTGGGTGAGTCGGCCGCGGCGGTCTTGATGAGCTGAGCGGGGTCGGTCGCATGGGCTCCGATGCCGGTGAAACGTTCAAGGTGCAGATTCGTCACGCCTTCGGCTTCGAGAGCAGGGCCATAGTAGGCGGGCAAGTTGGGCGTCCAGTGGACAGCTACATTGCGCAATGAGATGTCGTCGGCCCACCGGCAATATACACCAGCAATCTCATGTTGATAGAGGCCGCGATAGTTTTCATTAGGACGAAGGTCATAGAAGCCGCCCGGATATTTCGAATTCTTTTGAATCGCGATGCGGATGTCATCAAAGGCAACATCCGTTATGGGGCTGTCTGGCCAACCGTGGATGAAAAGACCGCTTTCGCCCGTGCAAAGAATATCGTGAAAGCGCAACGCGCGGACTTGTCCCGTTTTCATACCAGTACGGCGGGGTAGGTTCGACAGGTGAATGGGCTCGCCAACGCCCCACCACATGGAGTGGCGCAGTTCGGTGGAGATCACGAAATTCGAAAAGATGAGATCTTCGATCAGTGCGCCGTCGCGGTTGAGCAAGCAGATGCCGCGATTGCTGCGAGAGATGACACAGCTGCTGAAAGTGGCGTTGCGAATGGTTTCGGAACCTTCCGGCTCGATTTTGATGCCAGCGGAACTGGAGGTGAGCGTGCAGCCCGTCACGGTGATATCCTCGCAAGGCCCAAACTCGGTAAAGTTGCGGGAGGTCTTGAGGATGATGCAGTCGTCACCAGCCTGTATGTTGCAGTTCGCGATGCGGACGCGGCGGCAGTGATCGACATCGATGCCGTCGCAGTTCGGGACGCGGAGATCGTTGAGGATGCTGATGCCTTCGATGTAAAGTCCGTCGCAGGCGATCGGGTGAATAGTCCAGGTGGGCGCGTCGACAATGGTGAACTGCTCGAGGCGGACATTGCGGCAATTTACGAAGAGCAGCATGCGAGGACGGCCATCGGGAGGATTGCGGCTCGTGGGTGGATCGAGCGGATCATAAGGGCCAAGGAAAGGGTGAGTAACTTTGTAGCCGCCTTCGCCGAGCTGGGTGAGATAAGCGTGGAAATTGCCATCGATTCGGCCTACGCCGCGAATGGAAACGTTGACCGCATCTTTGGCGAAGAGCAGTGAGCCGTATCGATGGAACAGGTCGCGGTTACCTGTGGCTTTGAGCGTGGCTCCGGGGGCGAGTTCGAGGGTAATGTTAGACCGCAGGACAACAGTGCCGCAGAGATAGGTTTTACCGCCGGGCAGAAGAACGGTTCCCCCTCCGCCTGAGGCACAAGCATCGACCGCTCTTTGCAGGGCGGGTGTGTCTTCTGATACGCCGTCGCCGTGAGCATGGAAAGAGAGCACGTTCCAGACGGTTTGGGATTGGGCGGCTAGCGGCACGGCCGCAAGGGTGGCGAGGAATGTCCGGCGATCCAGCATTGTTTTGACGATACTATCTGACGATAGTAGTTCCCCGAGTCAGACTACGCCTGCAAAATGCCTCCCGAGGCGTATTTTTTGATGACCCACAAAGATCGTGAGCATTGCACACGTGTGCATAATGGAAACAGGAGATTGCCGCCGTGAATACTGCGATCACTGCCAGCCCGCTTGCCGAGTTAGACGAGTGGGATGATTTCGTTGCCGAGAGATACAAAGAAGGCAAGTCCGAAAACGAGTTTCGTAATTATCAGGAGGATGCCAATCCCCGCGTGACGGAGTTTTACCGCCAGAATCATCGCTTTCAGACGCTCGACTTCGTGAAACAGAAGAAGGAGCAATACTGCGGATTGAATCGGGGCAAGAAGAGCATCTGGGAAATGGCGGAGTATCTGAACACGCTGGTCGATGACAGCGATCCGGATACAGATCTGACGCAGATCGAACATCTGCTACAGACGTCGGAAGCCATCCGGGAAGATGGGCATCCGCGCTGGTTTGTGCTGACCGGACTGGTTCACGATCTGGGAAAAGTGCTCTGCCTTTACGGTGAACCGCAATGGGCTGTGGTGGGTGACACGTTTCCTACTGGCTGCGCCTATTCCGACCAGGTTGTATTTCCGGAGTTCTTCGCTTCGAACCCGGATAGCAAGGCGCCCGAGTATCAAACCAAGTACGGAATCTATTCGCCAAACTGCGGCCTCGATAAGGTGAATCTGTCCTGGGGGCACGACGAGTACATTTATACGGTTACCCGCAAGTATCTTCCTGAGCAGTCGCAGTACATGCTGCGGTATCACTCGTTCTATGCGGCTCACCGCCATCACGCCTATGAGCACTTGATGACGGATCACGATCGAAGCATGTTCGAGTGGGTGCGAAAGTTCAATCCGTATGACTTGTATTCCAAGGGCGCGGCCCGGCCGAACTGGCAGGAGATCAAGCCTTACTACGAAGATCTGGTCGCCGAGTATTTTCCCGACAAGATCGACTGGTAGTTTAGGCCGGCGCGGGTCCGGTTGAACCTCGCACGATGAGCGGGCCTCCGATCAGTACCGATCGCTCGACGGTCTCGCCTCGCAGGAGAGCCAGAAGTAGCTCCATCGCTCGACGGCCCAATTCTTTCATCGGCTGATGAACGGTGGTGAGGGCTGGGTTTGAGTAACACGAGAAAAAGATATCGTCAAAGCCAGTCACGGAGAGATCTTCCGGCACTCGCACTCCGCATTGGGATGCTTCACGCAACACACCTAAGGCGGACATATCGTTATAGCAGACCATGGCGGTCGGGCGGTTTGGAGAATGGAGCCAGCGCCTAGCTACGGCTTCGGCTGCGTCAGGCTTTCCATCGCCATGGTCAACCAGGGCTTCGCCGATTGAAATTGCAGCCTCTTCAAGCATTTGAGAAAAGCCCTGGAGGCGCTCGGAGTCCGAATGTAAGCCGAATCGGTCTCCCAGATAGGCGAGCCGACGGTGCCCCAATTGAATCAAGTGCCGGGTGGCCTGTTGCGCACCGGAGATGTTGTCGAAACGGACCGAGTGAACGAATTCGCTGGGATGCTGATTGTTGAGCAGCACAATAGGAACGCCGAGCTCGGCCAACAGCGGCGAGTGCAAAGCGCCGACGCGAGAGGAGGCAACCAGGATGCCATCGACGCGCCGGCTTTGGAAGCTTCGAACCACCTCCAACTCCCTACGCCCGTCTGCCTGAGAGTTCGCCAGAAACACGCTGTAGCCATGCTCGTTGGCAAGTTCTTCTATGCCGGCTACTACTTCGCCATTGAAGGGATCTGCAATCGAGGTGACGACAACGCCGATCGCCTCTGTCTTGCTGGTAGCAAGGCTGCGGGCCACGGCACTGGCGCTGTAGCCTTCCTGTTCCGCTATGCGCCGGATTCTGTCGGCGGTCTGCGAAGGGATGAGAGGACTGTGACGCAAAGCCCGGGAGACGGTGGAGTGGGAGACGCCAGCTAAGCGCGCAATGTCTTTGATCGATACTGGCATCGGGTAAGACGATTTAAGTATAGGGAAGCTGATGCTGGCGACCCGCTCACGGGATGAGTATGAGCTTGCCGTGTGCTCGTTGGCTTTGGCTGAGATCGAGCGCCGCGCGCCAATCGTCCAGAGGGAACGTGCGGCCGACAGGCACGGTGAACTTTCCTTCTGCCGCAAGCTGTGCAAAGCCGCCCAGGGCATCCCAGCGTAAGGTGGCGTCTTCGCCAAAACTACTGCGGACGCCAAGCTCCTTTGCCGCGGCGAAGTCGCTGATGGTAAGCACATGCAAGGGGTCGCCTGCGATCTTGACAAGCGCGGGCAGGACGGCGCTGGCCGGCCCCGCGTCTAAGATCAGATCCGGAGATTTTCCTGTGATTGCAAGAACTCGTTCCACCATGCCATCACCATACGAAGTGACCGCAGCGCCGAGCGCGCGCAACCGTTCCGCGAATGTCTCTCCGGCGGTAGCGATCACACGAGCACCGCGCATCAACGCAATCTGAACAGCGGCGAAACCGACTGCTGTTCCCGCACCGTGGATGAGAATGGTCTGTCCAGCGCCCACTCGCAAATTATCAATGCTGCGAGTAGCTGTTTCGACGGCCAACGGCAATGCAGCAGCTTGAATTGGGTCGAGGCCGGATGGCCGACTTGTCCAGTAATTCAAGATCGAGTAATCCGATGCCCCCGCCACCGGCGCACCCGCGAAATCGGCTGGCCCTAAAACCTCATCGCCCACCGCGACATCCTGGACATCTTCCCCGAGGGCGTCGACCGTTCCAGAGACATCGAGACCAATGCCGCGTGGCAAATTCCCTGCGAACAGGCCGCGGCAGAGAGCCCAATCTGCCGGGTTCAGACCGCAGGCATGGACGCGCACACGAATGCGTTTAGCGCCTGGACCTTGAAGTTCTGTTTCTTCCAGTTGCAGCACGTCGGACGGTTCTCCGTAGCCGTGAAATCGAATTGTTCTTGTTCTAACTGGTCCAGTTTCAGCAACGCTCATAATTAACCTCCGAGATGATCATTGGAACCATTCTCCCCTGCAATGCTTAACTTCATTTCTGGCAAAAGAACATCTTCTCAGCTCCTCTCATTCTGCCGAGGCTTGGGTTGTCTTCTGCTGTGATGAGCGGCTGAATCGTAAGGCGGGTGCACGAGAAGTAATCGCCGGTCTCTATGTCCTGCAGTCAGTAGCGCGGGCGCCCTTTTGGAGGATGTCGAGATCCTCGAGCGAGCCGGGCAGGGTGTTGGGTATCAACGCAACGGAAAACCGGGTTAGCAACCTGATCTAGGCCGCGGTTGCGGTCGTCGTCGCTACCCTAACGCTAGCCCATACAGAAGCGCGCCCAACACATCGACTACCGCGTCACCGACCAATATCCTGGTCGAGCGCGTATCGTCAAATCGGGACGATTCTTCACCTCCACGATTATGTGATGGAACGTTTCTTCTGATCTGGCCGGTGTGAAAGACAGCATGTAGCGACTATGTATGTCGGTACCGAGACGAATCAAGTCGTTTTCCAATTTTGATTTCGTTTCGAACTTGAGCGTGCGGCCCCCTGTGCTGGCGGTCAGGATCTTCCCAGTATCTTGCTTCATCGCATGCACCGTTTCGGTGATGCTGTCTAACATCCAACCACGACCTCCTTCGGGAGGTGCGTATTCACTCGCCTTGGTTGTCAGCGGGGTTAAGAATGTAGAATACTCGATGCAGTAAACTGTCGCGCCAGATTGCTGAAGATCAGGAAGGATGTTGGTCAAATTCGCCTTGCTTCCACGATCTTTACTTTCACCGATGATTACAATAACTGACCTAGCCCTTACGGGGCGGGTCCCCAAGATCTTGATCGCTCTGGCGACTGCATCGAGCATGTGCCCGTTTCGTGTTGGAACAGACTTCAACTGCCGAAACGCTTTCGAGAGTGCATCGTCATCAGCCGTGAGCTGCTGCAATACGGAAACTTGATCGGAATACGTAATCACAGCAGCCAGCCCGTTCGCTCCAACAACGGCCTGACTAATCATCGAGCCAACTTTCTTGATTTTGAGGAGCGCGGAGTCCGATATGTCCGTCACCTGAACTGCAACAACAACCGTCAGTGGAGCAATCACGGCATCCGGATCGTCAACCCGCACCGGAACGGCACGGCCTTCGTCTAGTAGTACGAAGTCATTCGCTGCGAGGCCATAAACAAATTGGCCTGCTTTGTTCGTCACGCTGACAGGCACCTGGACGAGCGGAACTGTGGTTCGGAGGGTGGTTTGTTGAGCCGACAGGCCGGCCACAAGCGCTGCCCATGCGAGAAATATTTGGCGACAACTCATCTTAGCTTAAAGTGCGCTGCAGGATGACAGACGGTCACCTCACATCTCGGGTTGCGTTCCGGTATACGGTCTCTTCATGCACCCTGAAAAGTTGACCGATCTCGCTTACCGACAATCTGCGCTAGCCTGCGCTGGAAATCAAGCCGGTTCCGGCTCGCTCCGGAGACCTTTTCGCGAAAGATTCTCTGGCATCCGGACTCTTCAGGGCCTCAAGCTGAAGATCCAGTTTCTGATCCTGTATGGACAAGCGCGTAGCCGGTCTTCATCAAACGTATTGTAAGAGTCCTTGCATAAGTACGACCTTTTTGCGGCATACTTGTGCAAACGCGATTCCTGCGAAAAACTGTGGTTTGTGTTGCTTCGCAAAACTTGTAAGTTTTGCAACACGGATGTTCTTCCGGTCCCTAGGCCTCGCATTTAAGTTAGCATGAGCGCGGCTCTATCGTGCATGCATCGGGATCCTGCGCGTGCAAGTCTCACCTCACGCGATCTCATTGAAAGTTGTTCGGCTATGCGACTCTGAACTTTATGCCCCAAACAAGGTTTCGAGTCCTTTATTGCGACATAGGCGGTGTCTTAGGTACGAATGGCTGGGGCGGAGAAGCCAGAGAAAACGTCTGCCGCCAGTTCGGTCTCGAGCCAGAGGAGATTGCAGACCGTCACCGCCTGATGTTCGACTCGTACGAACGAGGGTTCATCAGCTTCGATGACTACCTGAAGCTAGTCTTCTTCCCGATCGAGCGTGAATTTACTTTAGAGCAGGTTCGAAATGCCGCTTTCGAACAGTCCGTGGCCTGGACGGAAAACCTGGAGTTTTTTGCGCAAGTGAAGAGGCTGAACCATTTAAAATTGGGCCTGATCAGCAATGAGGGGCAGGGAATCACCGAGCATCGCGTTGGCAAATTCAAGCTGCGCGAGCTCGCCGACTTTATGGTGATCTCGCATTGCGTCCACATGCGCAAGCCCGACCCCAACATCTGGAGATTAGCGCTCGACTTAACTCAGTCGCGACCAGAGGAAGCAATTTATATTGATGACCGGCCTCTGTTTGCAAAAATTGCGAGCGAGATGGGCTTCACGGGGATTGCCCACACCTCGCTCACAGATACTTCGAGCCAATTAGCCGAGTTAAATCTTAAAGTTCCTGTTTAACATCGAACTCAGAGTCTCAAGTGTTACTTGAGGTTTTGGTTTGCTTGGTCCCAATTCACCACGTTCCACCACGCAGCAATATACTCGGGGCGGCGGTTCTGATACTTCAAGTAATAGGAGTGCTCCCAGACATCGAGACCTAAAATGGGAGTCTTACCCTCCATCAACGGGCTATCTTGATTGGCGCTCGAGGTGATCTCGAATTTGCCTGAGCCGTCCTTCAACAGCCACGCCCAACCGGAACCGAACCGGGACGCAGCGGCTGCGTTGAACTTCTCCTTGAAAGAATCGAAGCTGTCAAAATTTGCAGTGATCACGTTTGCGATTTCACCTTTGGGCGCTCCGCCTCCGTTTTTCGACATCAAAGGCCAGAAGAAAGAGTGATTGGCATGACCGCCGCCGTTGTTGCGCACAGCTGTTTTGATCGACTCGGGTACGTCGGCCAAGTTATTGGCGAGCAATTCCTCTACAGACTTGTTTTGCAGATCCGGCGCCTGTTCGAGAGCCTTGTTGAGATTGGTGACATAAGCAGCATGATGCTTGTCATGGTGAATCTGCATGGTCATCTTGTCGATGTGCGGTTCGAGTGCGTCTTCAGGGTAGGGAAGCGGGGGTAATGTAAAAGCCATTTTGTTTTGTAATTTACCTTTTCAATTTGAGTAACTTCAGATGATGCCTAGCGGTTGGATGCCGCGGCTGGCGCTTGCGTCTCGAAGGGAATGCTTGCCACTTTTATGACGCAGGAGCGGAATAGACAAGATGACCCGAAACAATGGTTTCAATAATTTCGATTGTGTAGGTGTCCGTGTTCCATTTGAAACGGACGAGATCGGCTCGCTCGCCGGGAGTTAATCCGCCACGCTGACGGCCCGCGATCCGGCCGACCCGGGCCGCGTTGGTCGAAGCCATGGCAAGCGCCACCGCAAGCGAAACGTTGCCGAACCGAATGCTGTTTGCTACCGCGTGATCCATACGCAGGGCGGAACCGGCCAGACGATTGCCGCCGCGCAAGACAACGCTGCCGTCTAAGAGCAGCTCAACGGCAACTTGGCCCAGTTCATAGTTTCCCGGCGCGCACATGGCAGGCATCACGGCATCGGAAACGAGCACGGAACGTTCGACGCCTTTGGCGCGGATGGCCGCTCGAAAGAAATGCGGTGGAATGTGAATGCCGTCGACAATGAAGCATGCTGCGAGTTTGTCTTCCGCGAGCTGGTCCCATATATAATTCTGCGTCTTGGGAAGCTGTGGATGCGACGCATTGCCGAGATGGGTGGACATGGTCGCGCCGGCGGAGACCGCGGCCTGGATCTGAGCTGTATTGGCTTTGGTGTGCCCAATGCTCGCCACCACGCCTTCGCGCACGATGCGTTCGATGTAGGCGGGCGTACCGTCCCACTCCGGAGAGATCGTGATGAGCCGGATCGAACCATCGGCTGCGTCCTGCCAGCGCTTAAATTCCTCAAAATCGGGCGGGCGAATGTGCTCGAGCGGGTGAGCGCCGCGCGGACCATCTTCGGGCGAGATGTGAGGCCCTTCAATATGGAGAGCCTCAAGGGCGTGATAAGCGGGATCGTCATGGCGGCCAAACTCCTGCTTGGCTTGAGCGAGATTGCGGATCGCGGACTCCATGCGCTCCCGTGAACCGGTGATCACGGTCGCAAGAAAGCGAGTCACACCGGTCGAGAACATGGTGCGGATAGAAGCCGCGATGTCTTCCGCGGACGAAGAGGGGTCGTTATAGTCGACGCCGGCAAAGCCGTTCACCTGCAGATCGATCAGGCCCGGAGAAATCCAATCGGCAGTGGGCGGTGGATGGATCAGATCGTCCACGCCCGCGATTGCGGCATCGAATCGAATCTCGGCGATACTTCCACTACTCGGCAGCTTGCCTACTACGCGTCTTTGCGATTGCTCCATATAGTCATTTCAACAAACAGGGCAGCCGCTGTTTTATCCACACGTTGCTCACAGCCGGATTGCCGTAAGTGCGGGTGATTAGACAAGTTAAAACGTGTTGAAAAGCGATAGGAAATGTGAGAGGCGGACTAGCGCGGAGACACCGGAACGCGCAAAGCTCTAGGTAGGCCCAGCGCGGTTGCAGGGCGAGCAGATAATCTCGGGGGAGGTGACTGCGAGTTCGGTGGCCGCGCCGGGAAGTCCATCATGCGCTCCTGTTGACGAATCGTTCGATTCGTTCCACTTCGCGGGTCAGAAATCAGACATATCGATCCGTTGCAGTTCGATTTGCGGTGGTTTCTGCCCCGTTTGCCTATTAAGTGAGCCTTCATATAGAATCTCTCTATATGGAAGTGATGCAAGGTACCCTCGAGATGCTCGTCTTACGGACACTGAGCGGGGGACCGCTTCACGGATACGGCGTCGCAAAGGCGATCGAGGCTGGCTCGGACGGACAACTGGAGATCGAGTTCGGGTCTTTATACCCTGCGCTCAAGCGCCTGGAAGCCAAAGGCTGGCTGAGCTCGGGTTGGGAGATCTCCGAGCTAAACCGTAGGGCTAAGTACTACCGGCTGACGCCAGTAGGCCGCCGGCAGTTGAACAAAGAACACTCGAAGTGGACCGAGTTCGTAAGAGCTGTCGCAGCCGTGATGGAGCCTCTGCCGGGGAGCAAGTCGTGAGATCCTTTTTCGTCCGCTTAAAGGCGCTGGTTCCCCGCTATCTTCGTGACCAGGACCAGGACATGCAAGAGGAACTCGCCGCTCTGGAGCAGTTTGCTTCGCGAAGGGAACTCGGTAATCTCACCAGGGCGGCTGAAGAAGCTCGCGCCGTGCTGAGCTTTCCTTCGATTCAGGGTGTAGGCGCCGATGTCCGCTATGCCTGGCGGTCACTCAAGAGAGATCGTTCGTTTACTTTCGTAGCACTGGTTTCATTCCTGATAGGAGTCGCGGCGAACGTCGCAGTGTTTGGACTCATGGACGCGCTGCTTTGGCAAAACCTTCCGATTCGAAACCCCAAACAAGTCGTCAGTTTCGAGAACACATCCCGATCGTATTTCGGATATTCGGAGTTCACAAAGTCCTCCGGAAAGGCGCTCCAAAGCGTCCTGGCGCAATCGTCCGTGTTCGAGATCCCGGTGGACCTCGGCTCCGGACCTGTGCGCAGACAGGTTGAGTTTGTCAACGGTGGCTATTTCGAAGAGTTGGGAGTGGCCCCGGAAGCTGGCCGGTCGATACTCCCATTTGACGACGGCATCGGGCACGCCGCCCGCGTTGCCATGCTCAGTTTCTCGTATTGGCGTCGAGTCTTCGGTCAGGATCGCGGCGCAATCGGCGAGTACCTGCATATCGGTAATGCGCAGTTTCTGATAGTAGGGGTTGCACCGGAAGACTTCTTTGGCCTTTCGGTGGGTGAAGCCCCCGATCTCTGGCTGCCGCTCACAGCCTACTCAGCTGTTTTCCCGGGCATGGATTTTTTATCGGCAAAGAACAATAACTGGCTCAACATCTTCGGCCGGCTTCGGAGCGGGGTCAGCATTGGCCGTGCGCAAGCTATGCGCGCGCCTTTGAGCGTAGAGATCGACATTCAACGGAATAGGCTGGTTCCAAGTCCGCTCGAGCGAAGAGCCATGCTGAACGACTCCATCCGGCTGGTCCCCGCGAGCAAAGGGATATCACAACTCAGATATAGATTTTCCAAGCCCTTGCACGTTGTTTTCGGAATGCTTGGCATCGGCTTGTTGCTGGCTTGTATCAACGTGGTGAGCCTGCAGATTGCGCGGGCCGACCGCAGCCGGAAAGAGTTCGCCATCCGCCTGGCTATTGGGGCCGGCCGGCTCCGGGTCGCCCGGCAGTGTCTGATCGAGATGTTGATGGTCTCGGGGGCGAGTGTGTGCCTTGCTTTGCTTTTCTTCAGGCCCATAGCGAATGCCATCGTTTCAGTGATGACCGTTTGGGGCAACGTGCCGGCGCATCTGGATTTGAAGCTGAACGGAGACGTACTAATCTTTGTCTGTTTGCTCTGTATTGCCGTCGCAGTGTTATGCGGGTTGTTGCCGGGGTTCTATGCAACAAGTCAAAGTTTGCCGACGGGTTTGCATGCGGGTTCTTCGCCCATAGCTGGGCCCCGAAGCTCGGTCTCGACTGTGCGCGTGATCGGCAGCCTTCAGCTTGCCGTCTCTCTGATTCTGATCACAGCGACCACGCTGTTCGCTTTAAATCTACAGCAACTTCGCGGCTTCGATGCCGGTGTTCATCGTGACCGGCTGGTTGAGATAGAAGTGAACCCGTTGGCAGCGGGGTACAGCGAGCAACGCGCTGTTTTTCTTGATGAAAGTCTTCGCAACCGGCTCCGCTCGATCTCAGGCGTAGAACACGTCTCCTATTCACAAGACGGCATCTACTCGGAGCGAAACTTCTCAAGCGAATTTCGAGTGGAAGGTGATGGATCTTCATCCAACAAGAGGGATGGATACGGCGTATACGATTACGTCGGTCCGAACTTCTTTACGACTCTGGGGACCAGCGTGGTCCAGGGCAGGGATCTTACCGATCGAGACACCGCGGCTGCTCCAGCTGTCGTGATTATCAATCAGACGTTCGCATCCCGCTTCTTCCCAGCGGAGAATCCGATCGGGCGAAGCGTGTACATCCCGGAGCAGAAGGGAAGAAAGCCATACCAGATTGTTGGAGTGGTGCGCGATGTCAAATCGAACCTGCGAAGCACAGGCGTAGCTTGGTATCTCGCCTCACAACAGAATCAGGTTCATCCGTTTAGCACCTATTTTCTCATCCGAACAGGGCGATCCAATATTGGGCTCCTGACGCGCGTCAATGCGGCTCTCCATGCTGAAGATTCAAAGCTCCAGATCGACAGACTTCGAACAGCGGATCAACTATTCGAAGCAACGCTTCAAACCGACCGGCTTCTGGCAAGACTCGGATGGGGGTTCGGCATTCTCGCTCTTCTGCTTGCATCGGCCGGCATCTATGGGTTGCTCTCGTACGATGTAACCCGGCGGACCGGTGAAATCGGAATCCGTACGGCGCTCGGAGCACAACGATTCGATATCGCAAAGCTCATGTTAGTGCGTACTATTTACATGCTCGCGGTGGGCTTAGCTCTTGGTGGAATCGCCGCAAATTTCCTCACGCGCTCCCTTCAAAGCCTTGTGTTCGGGATAGTGGCGAGCGACCCACGTATAGAAGCGTTTTCGGCTCTGCTCCTGATCGTAGTTGCGCTTGCGGCGACTTGGGTTCCAATTCGACGCGCGGCCCGCATCGATCCCTTGCGTGCTTTACGTGCGGAGTAATTGCAGGGTGCGTCGGTTGTAACGACTACCATGAACCTTGACATTAACTCAAGGTTCATTCGCCCGATCCGCATTTGCAATCGTCTGTGCTGCTTCCCTGGGATGTGCTTATGGAAGAGCGCAACAAGCGCAGCACATTCCCCGATTCGACTTCAAAGGCAAGTTGCTGGTGGTGGCTTGTGACACGGACATGGTTCCATCGGCGTACGTCGACGGCAAGCTGGGACCGGCTGTTGGCCCTGATGTTCTTTCCGTAATTCGGCTTGATCGACCCGTAACGCAAATGAGCGCTTCCACGGTGCCGGTGACGAATTCTGTTACCGCTCCGCCGGCAGCAGTGGCTGTGACGCCGGATGGACGGTACGTCATCGTGGCCGAAACCGAAGGGCCTCGCCCGGCCGGCAAGGCGGACGCTACGATGAAAGACCTCGCGCCCGGCAAGAAGATTACCGTTGTCGACCTGGTGAATCCCGACAAGCCGAAAGTGGTGCAGCAGCTTGAATCCTATTTGCGCGCGGTATCGGTGTCGGTGAACGCATCGGGCACACTGGTCGCAGTTGCCTTCGCATCGAAGAGCCACGCGAAGGTGCCGCTGGTGATCTATCGCTTCAGGGAAGGGAAGCTCTCTGCTCCCTCGGAACCGGAACTGAGCGGCTACACGGCAACCGACAAACTCAGCGATGCAGAGTTTCTTCCGGGGAAAGACGTCCTCGGCGTGCTGTATGCCTCAGCGGCGGCTCCGAGATTGTCTCTGCTGCAGGATGCTGACATCGATGGACGCGTAACCCTTTCGCCATGGGGTGACGCGATCGCGGTCGACGCCTCGCCCTATGTGGTTAAGTTTTCCCCGGACGGGAGATTCGCTCTTGTCAACTCGATGCATGAATTCGCCGATGAACGCGGGACCGTTACCAGCATTCAGCTCGCAGCGGCCCGAGACGCGCAAGGTAATCCGCAGCACAGCATCGTCTCCCGCGCCGAGGCAGGAAAATTTCCGGAAGGCTTGGCCATCAGTCCAGACGGACGTTGGATCGCCACGGCGAATCTGGAAAACAGCTATCTTCCTTTGAGCAACCGAGACGAGTGGAGCTAGTGAAGTTCAATGAATCGGTTCCAGTGGCGCGCGGGCCACAGTCGATGGCCATTGTTCGATGAGCTTGAGAAGCGATGGACCTGTTTGCTAATCTCGAATCGCTCCTGAGATTGAATTTGAATTCTGATGGTCGTCACCAACTATCCCTACTGGCCCCGCATCCTGAAACAGGTCGGCAAACTGCTGCTCATTCTCTTCTTACTGTCTGTCCTGAGCGTGTATATAGACCGTCAGCATCATCTGCTGCGTGTCATCAGAGTGCCCGATATGCTGGTGAGCATTTTAGGGGCTGCGCTGAGCATCTTGCTGGGCTTCCGCACCAGTTCGGCTTACGCGCGGTGGTGGGAGGCGCGCACACTATGGGGCGCGCTGGTCAATAGTTCGAGATCCATTGCGAGACAAGCCATCTCTTTTCCTAAGAATTCGAGAGATCCGGGATTGCAAGAGGAATCGGCCGGGTTTACAACCAGCTTCGTCAAGCGCCAGATCGCGTTCGTGCATGCCATGAGGTGCGCGCTGCGGCGTCAGGAACCTTGGACGGATATCGAGCCCTTTCTTGACCGAGACAGCATGGCGAGACTAAAGATGGTGAGCAACGTCCCGGCGGCGCTGCTGGAGATGATGGGCGAACAGCTTTCCGCCGCGGTTGAACGGCGTGTGCTGAACGATTTCCATATGCTTCGGATTGATACGACGCTCTCGGATTTGGCGAACGTCTTGGGCGGGTGCGAGCGGATTAAAAACACGCCGCTTCCGCGCCAATACGATTACTATCCGGAACTGTTGATCAAGGTGTACTGCATCGTGCTGCCGTTTGTGATCGTGGACGAAGTGGGATTGTTTACGCCGCTGATTACGTTGGTAGTCAGCTTTGCGTTTCTGGTGCTGAACCGGATCGGCAAGAATCTGGAGGATCCGTTCGAAAACAGTCCTTATGACGTACCGATTACGGCTCTTTCACGGACGATTGAGATCAACTTAAGGGAAGCGCTCGCGTTGGCTCCTATCCCATCGCCAGTGTCCATGGAGCACGGTGTGCTGATGTGAGCATTGATCACCCGTTCCCTAACGAGGGTTTTCGGGTGTACGTGCCTGACGAGCCTCAAAACGCTGTTGCGCTCCGTGATAGATGCGCAAAATTTCGACGGCATCGCTTGTTACCCGGTAAACGGCCAGGTAAGGCAGGCCGGGAAACGCAAGTTCGCGGATTCCGGGTTAGCTTCCCTTGCGGCCACGGTGGGGATGATCCGCTTATTGAGGGCACCCTGATTCCTAGTCGTCGAGCGAAGTACATTCAGACCACACAATTGGTACAAATATACTTGGCTAATCCATGCCATTCTGCGCCGGTTGGCATGTCCTGCCGTCTTGGGTCTTCTCTTAATGCACTCCGGTGTGCTTGAAGCAATTTGCAATTTTGCCTGTCATGAGCGTCATCTGACAAAAATCGGAGTAGTAGGAATGGCGCGAGATGTCCTCGTACCACGATCTGTCAGCGCCGGTGCAAAAATCCCCATAGTGCCGTTTGAAAATTCCCCACCCCTTTTGGTCGAGTGGTGTAACCCCAACTCTGGGAACCAGAGGAGGGCGGACACCTGTTCAGGGGGAAAGACGTGGAAGAGATCAGCGAGCTCAAACGAGAAGGGTTGAGCATTCAGGCGATCAGTCAGTTGACCGGTTTCGATCGTAAGACGATCCGGAAGTACCTGCTGAAGCCGGAGGGAAGACCGGTGTATGGACCGAGATCGGCTCCGGTAAGCAAACTGGAGCCGTTCAAACCATATCTGCAGGAACGGCTTCAGGCCGGCGTCTGGAATGCGCAAGTGCTGCTGCGCGAACTGCGGCAATGTAATTACAGCGGCGGCTACACGATCCTGACGGACTGGCTTCGGCCGCAGCGCGAGTCGGCGCGGGTGGTCGCCGTCCGGCGGTTCGAGACGCCGCCAGGCAAACAAGCGCAGGTGGACTGGGGACATCTCGGAGTGTTGTCGGAATCGGGAGAAGAGCGCATGCTGTGGGGCTTCACGATGACGCTGGGCTACAGCCGCATGATGATGGCGGAAGCTGCCACGGACCAGAAGCTGGGAACGCTCTTGCGCATGCACGAAGCGGCTTTTCAACAATGGGGCAGCGTGCCCGAAGAGATTCTCTATGACCGGATGAAGACCGTGTGGACGGGCACGGACGAACGCGGCGAGATCATTTGGAACGCCGTGTTTCTGGACTTCGCCCGCTATTGGGGATTCACGCCACGGCTGTGCCGCCCTTACCGGGCGCAGACGAAAGGCAAAGTGGAATCGGGCGTGAAGTATGTGCGGCGAAACTTTCTGTGCGGTTTGCAGGGCCGCGAGCCGTCGAACCTGGCCGATCTCAACGCGGAGTTACGCCGTTGGGTATCGGAAGTAGCCAACCAACGCGTGCATGGAACGACTCGCGAACAGGTATTGATTCGCTGGGACGAAGATCAGTTCAGTATGCAGCCGGTGAACGGCCGTCTGCCTTACCCGTACGCCGATGACGAGCAACGCAAGGTAGCGCGAGATGCCTATGTTTCCTGGCAGGGCAGCCGCTATTCGGTCCCCTGGCGCTATGCGGGCAAAGAGGTCTGGGTTCGCGAGCAAGGCCGCGATGTAGAAGTGCGCTGCGGTGCTGAACTCATTGCCAGACACGCGCCAGCGGTAAGACGCCATCAGGTGGTCACTCGAAGCGAGCATCACGAAGGCATCCCGCTCGGCAACAAGCAAACCGGCAAAATGCTCATCCACATTCAACAGAGTGCTCCCGTGGTGGAGCGGCGTTCGCTGGATGCTTATGAGAGTTTGGCGGCGGGAGGCGGGCGATGACACTGGAACGGCTGCGAACCACGCTGGCGGCATTGAGCTTGACCGCCATTGATGCACGTCTGGAAACGCTTCTGGAAAGCGCTTCAAAGAAGGAACCCGCCTACGCCGATTTCCTGCTCGAAGTGATGAGCGCGGAAGCCGATGCACGGCGGCAGCGTTATCTCAAGACCCGGTTGCAACTGGCGCATCTGCCGTACGTGAAGACATTCGATCAGTTCGACTTTGCTTTTCAACCCTCCATCGACGAGCGGCAGATTCGCGAGCTGCGCACGCTTCGATTCGTCCACGAAGCATCGAATGTCATTTTGCTGGGGCCGCCAGGCGTGGGCAAGACTCATCTGGCAGTGGCGCTGGCGGAAGCCGCTATTCAATCCGGTCAGGCTGCGTATTTCATGACGGCGCACGATCTGGTAACCGATCTCGGACGCGCCTACAGAGAAGGCCGCCTGGACCGCCGGCTGCGCATCTATCTCGCTCCGAAGGTGCTGATCATCGATGAGATGGGTTACCTGCCGCTGGATGAGTTGGGCGCGACTATTTTCTTTCAACTGGTCAGTGCGCGTTACGAAAGGGGCAGCATCATCCTGACTTCGAACAAAAGCTATGGCGAGTGGGGTTCGATCTTCGGCGACCCGATCATCGCGACCGCGATCCTCGATCGCCTGCTGCATCACTCCACGACGGTGAACATCCGCGGAGAAAGTTATCGGCTCAAAGAGCGACGTAAAGCGGGACTGCTCCCTGCCCCGGAACCGCAACATGCTGACCCGGCCGCTGCCCTCACGAACACTCGCGGCAAGCGAAGCCATTCGGTGTGAGTTTTTGAGGCATGGGCAAATCTATCAATCCGATGGGTACTTCTAAGATTCGAGGCGAAGCTGTTTCTGGCTCCGCCCCGAGCCCCATCGTCTTGATGAGTTTGCAGCCAGCTATTCCTTGGTGGGTTGCACTCCTGCATTGCCCGCCTCCGCTTCACCGGCCGGATTCTATGTTCCATCCTCCGGCCGAAACTGTAAACCACCACCGCCCGAGGGCTGGGAAATTTTCAACCGGCAGAATGAGGAATTTTCAACCGGAGTTGACAGATCTGCCATACACCACGACAGAGTGGTCGTGGGAGTTGATGAACGCGATATCTTCCGCAGATGGCAGCCCTTCGCTGTGAATGCTCGAATACACCGGATGCATTTCTTCTTCGGTATCGACTGGCGGTATGAGCAACGAGTTATTTCCAGGATTGTGTTTTGTGGCGTTTCTGAAAAAGCTTTCGACCTTGTTAAGCGCGTCTTCTCCAAAGCTAATTTTGGCATCAATAGAAACGTTTACAGCTATAGACCTCCCGTAGTTGAAATAAGCAATATCCCATCGGATCGCTTCTCCTTGCTTGAACACAACATTGGGGATCGTTGTCGCAGTGCGAACGATAATAAACGGCCTTCGATCCTCGACGAACTGATGCTCTGCACTTCGGACCGCTACCAAGGATTCCTTGCTGGAAAGGTCCATACTTCTGGCTATCCAGTTCATGTTTCTAATGGCGCTCCACATTTGGTCACTGGAGGTTTCCCCGCTCGTTTTCATTTCAGTAAGCTGCCCTTGCATCGCTTGCAGTTGCTCATGGTAAATGTAAAGCGCCCCGACGCCAACGAGAACCAGCGCTATCTGTCCGGCGAAGTTAAGCTTTTCAAGCCAATGAAGCTCCCGCGCAATGTTTTTGGCTTCACTTATATTGCTGGTGGGTTCCTGATTTGGTGTTTGGGGCAGATTTCCTTGCTTGGCGGGCATTGGGGTGATTGGAGTCGCAGAGTTTTGAGATTCAGGATTTGTTGCGGGGTAATCGGATGGATCGTCGGCAGCATTGTCATCTGGCATGGGATATGGCTACTGTAAAGATCCGTGACATGATAGCAGCATGGACGAACTCTCGAACAAGGATTTGGTGGAAGGGAAAGAAGCCTTCGACCGTTTTGACTTACTGGTAGGCAAAGTCCTTTCTGTCCCTCGGGAAGAGATCCTTCGACGTGATGCCGAACACAAGAAACAATCGGCCCAGAGCGGGAACAAGCGCGGACCTAAGGCAAGACCAACTGAGGAGACAATGTGACTAGCGATTCGAAGACCCCCCAGTGGGTTGAGTTGCTGTCTGACCGCTGCCTACGAACGAAAGAAGCGCGTGATTCGATGCTCACGCTATCCCGGCCAGCAATTGACTATTGGCCAGATGGCTTTCAAGAACTTGTGAAAGATATGGAATTTGCTGCTGAGTACTTTCGGGGTAGTGTCAAGCGTTTTGTGTAAACGCGTTTCGTTATTTTGACTCAGTTAAAGTTTGACTTTCAGTTTTCCGTTCGCTGTCACGCGTTTCGATGAATTTTTTAAAGCCAGCGGGGGATGCACAAGGGGGCCGCGCCCTCTTGTGGGGGAGCCGCGTAATTTGCGGCGTGGGGGGAACCCGCCCGCCCCGGCCTTTCCCCTTGGGGAAACGGGAAAGGGGAAGTGAAATGCTTTCTGCTCCTTGCTGCCGCAGGCTCGTCTGAACCCGTTCATGCCCGCGCCTGCTCCATTCGTTCCGGCCAGCGGATCGCAAACTGCCGCAGCGCCTCGCGCCAACCTTGCACCGTCTGCCACTTTCGGGACACTTTTTGCAGCGCCAGGTAGAGCAGTTTGATCGCGGCGTCCTGGGTGGGAAAGGAGCCGCGATTTTTGGTCACTTTGCGCAGCGTCATATGCAACGATTCCACCGCATTGGTCGTATAGATGATCTTGCGGATCTCTTCGGGAAAGTCGAAGAACGGGATCACCCGCTGCCAGCTGCGCTCCCATACGTCGGCTACCACCTGGTGCTTCGGGTATTTGCGCCGGAAATCGGCGAGCGCCGCTTGGGCCTGCTCGGCGCTGACGGCCCGGTATATCGATTTCAAATCCGCCGCCATACTCTTACGCTCTTTCCAGTTC
This sequence comes from Bryobacteraceae bacterium, assembly GCA_965219105.1. GTDB lineage: Bacteria > Acidobacteriota > Terriglobia > Bryobacterales > Bryobacteraceae > Bog-105. Next base: position 880,517 of record OZ244728.1, read on the forward strand.
ACAAACTGGAGACTGGCGCGAATCAGATGCACAATGCAGGTCTGCACCAGCGTGCTCGGAAATACCGCTTCGATGGCCTCCGGGAAACCTTTCAGCCCATCGGTGCAGATCACGAAGGCATCCTTCATGCCACGGTTTTTCAGGTTCTGCAGCACCGCCATCCAGTACTTGGCGCCTTCGTTCCCACTGGCCCACAAGCCCAGCACCGACTTCTGGCCCTCCAGATTGATCCCGATCGCGGTGTACACCGCTCGGTTCTCCACCTTGCCATCCTGCCGCATCTTCACCATCAGCGCGTCCAGATACACAATCGGGTAGAGCGCTTCCAGCGGCCGCTCCTGCCACGCTTTCACTTCTTCGAGAACGCTGTCGGTTACCTCTGAGATCAACGCGGCGCTCACGTCCACGCCGTACAGCTCCTGCAGATGGCCTTGGATATCCCGCGTCGTCATGCCGAGCGCGTACATCGATAGAATCTTCTCATCGAAACCGGCAAAGCGCGTCTGGTGCTTCTCGATCAGCTGCGGCTCGAAACTGCCATTACGATCGCGCGGCACCGCGATCTCCATCTCGCCGGCTTCGCCTTTCAACGTCTTCGTGCTCTTGCCGTTCCGCGAGTTGCCGCTGTGGTAACCGGCTACGTCATGCTTCTCGTAGCCCAGGTGATGATTCAGTTCTCCGGTCAGCATCCGCTCCACCAGCGCCTTGGTCAGTTCCTTCACCAGACCGTTCGGTCCGATCAGGCTTCCTTCGCTACTGGCGATCAGCTCGTCGATCAGTTCTTTCTTGATTGCCATCCGGTTCTCCTATCTTCCTCTTCTCGAGAACCGCGTTTACACAATCCTTTTTACACCCTCACTTTCGGTTGCATTGTGAAAAAGCCGAACGCATCATGCATTCAGCAAAGGCTCCAAGTGAGTTTTCGGTGCAAACAGATGTACCGCGTCCCCTACGTGTCAGATTGCTTTTGGCCAATTCCATGGTTCATTACGAAAAACCGATTCTGGATAACTCTCAATCAGAACTTCAAACAATCAATGGTGAACTGTTTGTTAAAGCTAGTAATCAGTCGTATTGGTTAGAGCATAACGGCGTACAGATGAGCACCGAAGAGACTGCTGAGTTTTTGCTGAAAGACATGTTCGAGCTTGTGCTTTCTGGTGGTGTTTCGCACAGTTCGGATTGAGTCTGATAATCTCTCCGTTCGGGGACTACGCGGACTAGCGAAGTGGCAACTACGTTTCTCACACTCTGTTTGTTTTGCTTATCAAGCGCTCTCGCGTTGATATTAGTTCCAGACGCGGCGTGGCTTCACAGTTATTCGTGGAGCCTGCCAGTGCTTTCGTACTCTGGCCTAATTTTTGGAGCTTGCGCGGTGCTCTCCTCACCATGGTTCCTATCTCTCTTTCGCTCGTCTGGTCGAGAGATTCCTAGGCACAACCTAGCGCAGCAATCCACTCGCGGCTCCCACAGTCAAAACATCGTTAACCACGGCAGTATGACGTTCGTTAATGCGGCAGCGCAACCGATGAACAATCCCAAGGCTTCTTTGGGCGGCAGCAAAATGTGGCACGGCGTCTTGTATGTTGCTAGCCCATCATCTCTCTCGGTTGGAAGGACTGACCATGTGAAAGCTCTCCTGTGTAATCAGGTGCAACACGATACTCTATCCCCCCAGGATGCCCACGCCGAACTCGTGAAAGTAGGCGAAGTGAAGCAAGAGCGTTGCGAAATACCATTTCGCATGATTAACGGGGAGTATCGTCCTACTCCAGTTCGAATTGAATTAATCACTGCCGATCAATTTATTCGCTGCCCCCAAACGACTATGGATTTTGACTTGAAGTGGTGCGAAGAATTGAAACCAAAGGCATTTCCAATTCAGGCGACGCGACCGGGAACTTACAAGGTCGATGTCGTGCTACTAGCACGCAAGAAGCACATCTCAACGGTCTCAGTAAGTGGAACGGCAGAGGAATCGTCGCCGTCCGAGGCAGAGTATGAGTGGATAAGCCGAATCACTATAGAAATCCATGTCGGACGAGAGCTTCGGCGGGATTTGACACTGGAAGAACTGACTCGCGATGAACGTACACCGGAAGAACGTACGCGTGAACAAGAATTGGGTATGGACCGAAGCGACGGTTTGTCTTTGTAGACACAAAATCAGTCGACGCTCACAATCGTCTGTCTACATAAGAGTATGACCGCAAGGAGGGCCACGCCGTATGTTCTGTGCCGCTAATTTTCGACCTCGAACGGAGCCCCAGACTTCCGTTGACCTCATCACCGATATTGTGCAACTGGTACAAGGGTCTAGTCTGTCGCTAGTGCAACAGTTGGCAGCAATTCGTGCGGCCTTGATCGCATACAAGGCTGACGCTGCTATGAGTTCTGAGACTCGTAATTACCAAATAAATGAGAATCGATGAAGTTTCCGATCTGAACGGCCTCGTCCTGTTCAAGTATTTCAATGCGTTGCAGTTTTCCATCCGGTTTGCACACATTTAGATAAAGATAGATACTATCTCCCCGTGGAGTATGCATCCGCTCGACATAAGCAATTGAAGACACATTGATAAATCGATTGCCAACCTCCACAAAGAGCGGCCTGCTCGAACTGTCGAAATTTTGCATTGGTTCAGTCTATCGGATATTTCAAAGAGTTCCTGACAGCGCCCTTCCCTCGTCCCTGACGTTGAGCCTCTTTCTTAGAAAGGCTCCTCTTGCTCTTGCCTTTGCGCCTCCTTCCCAGTCAACCCCTTATAGGTCAACCGGCGACCGACGATTTGGGAACACAAATTATTGAAGCGATCCGATTCAGTCATCGGACTGCCATCTGGATTCTTCCGATGGTTGTAGCGAAAGGCTTGCTCATCCACGTAGCGGAACAAGTGAAATGGCTCAACTGTGACGTAGGTTCCACCAAGTCCGCGCTTCAGCAAGCTCCAGAAGTTTTCTAGTCCGTTGGTGTGAATCTGTCCGTTCACGTATGCCTCGGCATGGTTGATGACGTCGTGTTGATAATCGCTTTGCAGTTGAAAATAGGACTTCAACTCATCGGTGTACACGTGAGCGCCTTTTTCAACGTTCTGTTCGATGTTCGGCACTACGCTGCCGTAACGGGTGTCCTCGATGACACGAGCGACTATCTTTCCGTCACGTTGTAGCAATCCCTGGACACCGATCTTGCCGACAGCGCCACCACTCTTGCCTCCGAACTTTTTGGCCTTCTTAGCCTTGTGCATGTTGCGGGCTTTGCCGCCGATGAAAGTTTCGTCAACCTCAACCTCACCAGAGAGCTTGCCACCTTTCCGGTCGTCTTGCATCGCCAACCGGACGCGATGGAGCATGAACCAAGCGGTCTTTTGAGTGACACCTAAGTCGCGGTGGATCTCCCAAGAGCTAATCCCGTTACGGCAATTCGCAATCAGCCACATAACCGGGAGCCACTTATCTAAGCCGATGGGCGAGTCTTCCATGATCGTTCCAACCTTGATCGAAAACTGCCGTTTTGGATGGCGATTGCTACATTGATAGCGCTTCTGTTGCGTGAGGAAGTGAACTTTATCGCTCCCGCACGTTGGACAAACTACCTTCCCATCGGCCCAGCGCTTGGATGCCAAGTAGCGGATGCAGGTATCTTCATCCTTGAAGTATTGAACCGCTTGTAGGAGTGTTTTCGGCCCGTCAACCATACTTCAAGTATGCGCTTTTGGGCGGGATTAGTCAAGTATATTTGTACCACACAATTTTACATAATATCTGTTATCGGACAGAGCGTCCCTCTTTGGCCGGAACCACGATTTCTCATTTCCTACCTATTCCTCCCAAGTGTTTGAAGCAGCGGCGCGCCTGAACAGTGGGTTTAAGCTTATGTTCTCCGCGGACTTCTGCTGCGGCAACGAGGCTAGCGACGCCGAAGACATGATGCGCCGCTTCGTCAACTATCCCCGCTTCGCCAACGTGTACTTCCGTCATATCGGCACGGCGACATGGCAGAAGATCAGATCCGATCTCGCAACCGGCGCAAACCCCTCTACCGCAGCGGTCGATCCCTCCTGGGCTTCGGCCACCATTGGCTTGCGGGGGCGCCCAGCAATGCTCCGCTCAGCATTTTTTTCGTCCCCGCCTTTTTCGGCGCATTCGGTGGAGAACTACCCACTGTGGCCCAGATACAAAGCGGGTTCAACACTTAGGGACTCAATTTCTTCGGCAAGGGCGGCGAGATGGCTTCAAACCGCGCTGACGACCAGGAAATCAGCATGCTCTCGCTTCACCTGCTCCAGCTCTCGCTCGTCTACGTCAATACCCTCATGATCCAGCAGGTGCTCGCCGATCCCGCTTGGGCCGGGCGGCTCAACGCCGACGACCGGCGCGGCATCACCCCGCTCATCCATGCCCACGTCAACCCCTACGGCAGCTTCCGGCTCGACCTTCACTCCCGCCTGCCCTCGATCCGCCCCGCTTCGGCCCTCAGTCCGCCGGCCCGCAGTTGCTGCTCGATTTGAGCTCGCACGCCGGATAAGCTACTTTGCGGCTGGTGACGCAATTGTTGGGTTTACCCCTATCCGCGGCGCTGGAACGTGACATGCCTTCCTGGCTGCGGTGCCACGCCCCCCTGTGCGTGGCCTTCGAGAGCGTGTCGAGCGGCGCGGGAGCGGCGCATCCTGGGGGCAGGCCGTCACGCTGGCGCGCGGCCTGCGCGCGAGCTTCGCGCTCATCCAGGCGCTCGGGTACGAAGTTACCCGAAGACCAAGAGGCGCGTCCAACGCAGCCCGACATGGGCAGTGGCGGCCATGCTCTAGTCGCTGTCGCGCGTCCGACCCTTCCGGAGGCTGTTGGCGACGGGCGAAGCCGAATGCCGTTCCCTGGTCGAGGCCATGGCGACGTCCGCCGCGCTAGCGACGTCGCCGGTCGACACCGCGGCTGTCCGGGCCACGGTGCCGCTCTCAGCCCGCGTTGTCGTGATGACCGGGCAGATAGGCGACGATGCGCTTCCTGAACTCTTCGCTGGCGTAGTTCTTCGCCTGCGTAGAGGCGTCGGACTCGAGTTGATCGTCCAGATCTTTGCGCTTGACGCGGATGGCCGAGACGAGCTCGCGAACGACCTCCTCGCCGTTGCCCGCGATCCTCCGAGCGATGGCCATGGCTGCGTCGTGAACAGTGCCGGCCGGCACGCTGCGGGCGACGACGCCCAGCCGTTCGGCTTCGGCACCGCTGAAAGGAACGCCGGCGATCAAGGTCAGGCCGGCCCGGGAGCGACCGATCGCATCCGGGACGAGTTTCGCCATCCCCATGCCCGGGAACAGCGCCGCGCCGGCGAAGCCGGTCTCGAAGTGGGTCGTCTCGTCCGCGACCGCGATGTCGCAAAGAAATGCGAACCCCACGGCGACTCCGATGCACTTGCCTTCAAACGCGGCGATGACAGGCACCGGAAGATCGAGGATGGCCAACCATCGATCGTAGTAACCGATCATGAAGTCGTGGCGCGCCATGGCGTCCATGGAATCGTCGCCGAGCTTCGCAAGCATCTCGCGCTGCCCGCCGATCGAGAAGTCTCCGGCCGCCCCAGAGATGATGACCGCGCGAAGACCACTGCGGTCGCGAAGGTCCCCTACTATCGCCCGGAAAGCGTCGCCCATCTCAGGGCTCATCGCGTTCGAGTCGGCGCGATGGTTCAGCGTGACAAGAGCAATGGCACCCTCGTCCTGAAAATCCAGAGTGCACAGGGCGCTCATGCCGACCTCTCCCTTTCAGCGACCGCATCAACGCGGAGCATGCAACCCAGGCACGGCTGGTTCATTCTCCTGCCACATTCCTCGAAAATGCGAGAAGCAAGTTCAGTTTCGATAACCTTCATATTCAAAGGTTAAACGCCCGCGAAGACAAGTGCAAGCGACGCGATCACGTCCCAGCGATTCGAAGTGCCCCTCCCGCGCTGGGCTCACATGGCGACCTGAGCGGCAACATCGGGGGGCGGTTTCGAGTCGATCAGGGTTTGCATCTAGGTCTGCCAGTCGGGGAAGACGAGGTAGGCCGTGATGGTGCGGATGTGTTCGAAGAAGCGCTTTCGGGCTCGCTTGGCGGTCCTGGCGGCGATCCAGACCTGTTCGAGACAGTCGCAGGCGGTGTGGATCGCGAAGGCGAGCAGGTTCATGGCGGCGAACACCATGGCGAGGTTCTGCTTGCCGTGACCGAAGTTGTGCTCGAGCTGGTAAACCGTTGCACTTGAGAACATTGAAGCTCTCGTTCTCGACTTCCATCTGGCTCTGGCGCAGGCGACGATCTCGGCGACCGAGTCCCGGGTCACGGGCAGCGAGGTTACGAAGGCATTGTCGTAAGTGACTTTGCCTTTCGCGTCCGTGATGGTGACGCCGAGCCAGTTGACCAGTATCGCATCCTTGTCGCGTATCGGGGCTTGCTCGAACCAGCGATAGCAATAGGTCAGGCGCTTGCTGCCGATCTTCTCCTTGATCGTGCGCTTCTCGATCGTGGCGCCGTCCATGAAGTCGTAGAGGGCCTTGTGCGATGAAGGCTTAGCGGTGAGCAGGAAGTCGCCGCCGGCCGTCGTGACAGCTTCGGCGATCGGCTGACAGGCGAAGAGATCGTCGCCGAGGTAGATCGGCCGCAGGTCCTTGACGCATCCCCCGTGGGTGACGAGCCAAGGCTTGGCGGCGTTGCGCTCGCCGCGTTCGAGCGCGACCTCATCCGGGAGCGCACCGGCGCGGGCCGAGTTGAGACCCAGAAGCGCGGCGTCCGCTTCGGCCACCCGTCCAAGCTCAACCCCGAGCAGATCCTGCTCGCCCAGCGCCTGCTCCGCAAGAGAAAGTCCGCGCGCGAGGTCGCCCGCACCTTTCAAATCCATCCCGCCACCCTCTACCGTGCCCTCGCCCCCATCTCCTGACCGGCTCACAATAGGGCTATTTTGCGGCTGGTGACACGATTGTTGGGTTTACCCCATCCAGCAACTCGCCGCCGCTCATCTCATAAGGCGTTGCTATCTCCCAAGGGGGCGGCGATGCTCGCGTTCTGTAACCAATTTCCGAGGAGCTATGGATCGCTTACATGTTCTACAGCCCGAACGATTGTGGAGGCGAGGGCGGCAACTGGCAAACAATCGGTTGGTTCGCCGTCGCGCCCGGTCAATGCACCACTGTTTATGCCAACAGCCCCGATGACGTGAACAATCGTCTCTGGTATTTTTATGCGGAAAATACAGGCGCTACCGTGGTTTGGAACGGACTCGTCTACGTCACCGACGCTGCGTTTGATCACTGCTATGCCATCGGAACATCTGAATCGCGCATCGTTGGTTTTCGAATGATCGATGTCGGCGATAATGACGATTACACCCTCAATCTCGCCCCGTAAGGGCATGGCATGTGCTTATGTACGAGTTCAATGAGATATGGTCTATATAGGCTGAATTCAACCGCAAGTTGGGCGGCAGTGCGTCTTTAGGTGTTTTTCAACGAGACCTACGTTGTCGATAGGGGCAGTATGTGCTGCACGTCAATTTGACGAGGCACGGGTTTGCAAGAGCAGGCGAGATGGTACCCGCGATAGGCTTATGAACGACGCACATCTCGTCTGCGAGGTGCGAAGTAGAAACGGTGTCGAAGTGAATTTTTAGCTAAGGGCGTCGGTTTTGCTGTCTGTATCTGTATAGGGCGTACCCGGAGGTTCCGTTCCGTCGACAAAGTGGCAAAGCGGAAGCTCGATGCGATGAACGCTGCCGCTGCTCTCGATGACTTACGCGCTCCGCCGGGCGACCGTCTGGAATTTTTGAAAGGCGATCGCGCAGGACAGCACAGCGTTCGCGTCAACGATCAGTTCCGATTACCACTAAGGAGGAAGAACATGAGCATCAAAAGGCCTGAGGGCGGTCGGGATATTTTGCGCGTAACGACCCATCCTGGCGAGATAGTGCGTTAAACGGTGCTACTCATCTACTCTCAACGCCCGGTGCGATAAGCTTTCAACCATCGGTCAACATGCGACGAAAAGTGTTACTGCCCGGTATTGCCTTGCTGCTCGTTGCGGGTCCGGTCGTGTGGCCGCAGCTAAACCGAGACCGCGGCGACGGCCCCTATGGCGTTCCTCAAGTCTCCTATTTCATTCACCAACTCAGCAGCGATCACTCCGAGGGGATCACGACGGCCGACATCAACGGCGACGGCCGGCCCGACCTGTTGAGCGGAGCATTCTGGTATGAAAACCCAGGATCTTCGGGTGGCGAGTGGAAGCGCCACCAGTACCGAACGGTGAAAGTGGCGGGTGAATTTGTGTCCGATTGCGGTGAGTGGACGGTAGACGTGAACCACGACGGCGCGCTCGATGTTGTGACCACAGGGTGGATGTCGGAGGGCCTCTACTGGTACGAAAATCCGAAGAAGCCCAACGTCATGTGGCAAGCTCATTTGATCACCCCTACTGTGCAGACTGAGGGCGGCTGGATGGCCGATATCAATGGCGACGGGATACCCGAATTGGCGCTCGCCCATTATGGGCGGTCCGGCGTGATCTGGGTGGACTTCGCCGGTCCGCAGCCTAAAGTACATCACTTGGGCGGCCATGATGAGGATGGTCATGGCATCGGCATGGCGGATATCGATCGCGACGGCAAAGTCGACGTGATGACGCCGCACGGCTGGTTCCGCAACATCGATGCGAACGCCGACAAATGGGAGTGGCACGGCGACTGGGATCTAGGGGAAACTGGTTTTCCGATCATAGGCTATGACGTGAACGGCGATGGAAAAACCGATCTGATTTACGGCCGCGGTCACAGCTATGGCTTGTATTGGATGGAGCAAACCGGAAACGCCTCTCACCCGCAATGGGTGAAGCACACCATCGACGAATCGTATTCGCAAATTCACGTGTTGAAACTGATCGATCTAGATGGCGACGGCAAAATGGAACTGCTCACCGGCAAACGGTATAGAGGGCACAATGGCAAGGACCCTGGCTCCTACGATCCACTCGTCGTCTACTATTACAAGATTGATACGAAGAACGGTAAGTTCACCCGCTACGCGATCTCGGACAACGGCACGGCGGCCGCTGGCACACAGTTCATCGTTGAGGATCTGGATGGCGATGGCGACCTCGATATTGCGGCGGCGGGAAAGACCGGGCTTCACTTTTTCGAAAACCTAACTGTTGATCATGTGCCGAAAGCGCAGCGTGAGAAAGAGCTCTTGATGAAAACCGGCGGATGGCTCGTTCCAGGAGAAGGTGAGGAACGAAATGGCAGCATTAAATAGGGCTCGGTTTGCGGGAGTTTTTCTCGGTATAGCCTCGCTGCTTCCCTGCTCCGGCTTTGCTCAGCGAGGAACGCCGCTGTCGCCCGAGGCAGCCGCGAAAAGAACGGCGACCGAGCAGGAGCTGGAGTCGGTTGCCACTATTGACCGCAAAGTGATGGTCCCGATGAGCGACGGCAAACGCATGGCTGCGGACGTTTACCGCCCGAAGGACGCGACAAAGAAATATCCCATCATCTTTTCGCGCACGCCGTACAACTTTAACTACTGGGACGTGAAGAACGGCGTACCGCGTGACATGAGCGGACCTCTCGAGGCTGTGAAACGCGGCTACGCTTACGTCGAGATGAACGAGCGCGGGCATTTCTTCTCTGAAGGCAATTACGACATTCTCGGCGCTCCTCTCAGCGACGGAAACGATGCTTTGAAGTGGATGACCCGCTTCTCCTGGTCGAACGGAAAGGTCGGAACTATCGGTTGCTCTTCAACCGCAGAGTGGCAGCTGGGAGTGGCGGCGCTCGGCAATCCCGCGTTTGCCGCCATGATTCCGGAGAGCTTTGGCGCGGGAGTCGGCCGCGTCGGTCCGTACTACGAGCAAGGCAACTGGTATCGCGGCGGAGCGGTCCAGATGCTATTCATCGCGTGGCTCTATGGCGAGCAGAACCAGGTGCGGCCGATGTTTCCGCCCGATACATCGCAAGAGGATTTAGTGCGTGTGTCAAAGGAGTTCGATTTAGCGCAGCAGCTGCCGCCGGTGGATTGGTCCAAAGCTCTTCGGCATCTACCAGAGAAAGACATTATCAAGGCTGTCGATGGCCCGCGCGGGATCTTTGCCGATCCAATGCCGGTGCCGACAGGAGGCGCGATGATTGAGCGCACGCCCAACGATCCAGCCTGGTATCGCGGCGGGTTGTGGGACGACAGCCATCCCATCAACGTCCCGGGTCTTTGGATGATGACCTGGTACGACGTCTCTACCGCGCCGAATTTAGCCGCTTATAACTACGTCCGTAAGACAGCTCGCCCGGAGATTGCGAACGAACAATATGCGGTTATTGCGCCTACTTTACACTGCGGATATAAGCGGGCTTCCGAGCACACGGTAATCGGCCAACGCGACATGGGCGATGCGCGGCTGGACTATGATGCGCTCACATACGGCTGGTTCGATCATTTTTTAAAGGGCGAAGACAACCACATTCTCCAGAAAACGCCGCGTATTCAGTACTTCACGATGGGACTGAACAAGTGGCAGAGCGCCGATTCGTGGCCTCCCGCGGGCGCCAAGCCTTTGACATTCTATCTTTCAAGCGGAGGCGCGGCGAACACGATGTATGGCGACGGCAAACTCACCGAAAGCTCGACCGCGGCGGACCACCCAGACAGCTTTGTGTACGACCCGATGAATCCCGTGCCTTCTTATGGCGGTAATGTGTGCTGCACGGGTAACGCGGTAACCGGCGGCGCATTCGATCAGCGTGTCATGGAAACCAGGAATGACATCCTGGTGTATACATCGGACCCTCTCAAAGAGGGTGTCGAGATAACCGGCCCAATCGAACCGGCTATCTATGTATCGTCCGATGCCAAGGACACCGATTTCACGATCAAGGTCATAGATGTGCTGCCCGATGGTGTCGCGTATAACCTGGACGAAACAATTCAGCGGGCGCGTTACCGGGACGGATACGACAAGCCTCCTGTCTGGATGAAAGCGGGCGAGGTGTATAAGCTGGCCTTTCAGCCGCTGGTTACAAGCGACTACTTCGGGCCCGGACACCGCATTCGCATCGAGATCTCAAGCAGCAATTTCCCGCGATTCGATCGCAACCTGAATACAGGCGGCAACAACTACGACGAGACGAAGGGTGTGATCGCACGTAACGCAGTCCATCATTCTAAGCAGTACCCTTCGCAAATCACCTTCACGGTCGTGAAGAACCAGGCCGTTCAATCGGCCAAACGCTGAGCCTTAGGCGACAGTCACGAACGCCCGTCAAAAACCGACCTTGCGGATTCAACCTCGTCTAGGTGCTCCTGAGCCCACATCCACACTCCGCAAAACGCCGCGCTCAGGCTCAATCCAAGGTCCGTCAGTTTGTATTCGACCTTGGGTGGGATAACAGGATGGACTGTCCGCATCAGCAGACCATCGCGTTCCATGGCGCGAAGCGTTTGCGTGAGCATCTTCTGACTTACTCCTGGAATCGACTCAGCCAAGCGCGTAAAACGCAACTCACCCTTTTCGACTAGAGTTTCCAGCACCAGCATCGTCCACTTGTCCGCAACCCGGCCTATCAGATCAGTCACTAGCTTTTCCACGCGGGCACTAGTGATGGCCGGCTGTTCGCATGCCGCAAACGCCGTAAAGGCGGCGATCTGTTCTTTAGAAAATTGCTGTTTTCGGGCCATACACGTCACTCTCTTTTCGGTGCCTATAGCAGGAGAAAGTGCCTTCTTACAAAAAGAGAGCACTTCACCTATACTCGCAGACGTGGAACACATACGCACTACACTCCGCTTTGTTTACTTTGTAGGGATATCGATATGAAACTCAGCAACAAGACAGTCCTAATCACAGGCGGCACCAGCGGCATCGGTTTCGAGCTGGCCAAACAACTGCTTTCCCGCGGCAACGAAGTTGTCGTAACGGGGCGCGAGCAGAGCCGGTTAGATCAGACGGCGAGATCGCTACCCGGTCTTCACACTTTTGCGAGTGATGTGAGCGACCCTCAAGCCATCGTTAGCTTGTACCGCCATATGATCGCCAACTTCCCTTCTCTCAACGTACTTGTCAACAACGCCGGCATTATGCGGAATATCAGCCTGAACCAGGAGCGAAGTCTGGACGACGTCACGCGCGAGATCGACATCAATCTGAGCGGTCCTGTGCGAATGGTTCAGCAGTTTCTTCCTTATCTCAAGGCAATGCGGGAAGCCCTCATCATCAACATTTCCTCTGGTCTGGCGTTCATTCCGATGCCCTCGTCGCCTGTATACAGCGCAAGTAAAGCTGCCATTCACTCCTACACGCAATCCCTGCGGGCGCAGATGCAAGCCAGTGGAGTGACGGTAGTCGAACTGGCGCCACCAGGAACGGAAACGCCTCTCCTACGTCGCGAGTTTGCGGCTGAAATGAAGGGACAGAAAGGTATGGAGGTGTCAGCTCTGGTTAGCAAAGCGATTGCTGGGATCGAAGCCGGAAGATATGAGGTCCGTCCAGGGCTCAGCAACATTCTGCAAATGATGAGCCGGATCGCGCCGCATTTCATGTTGAAGCAAATGGTGAGAATGACGCAGCCCAAGTAGCAACATGCGGCTTCCCGTGCGGCTTACTTACTGAATCGGTATCCGGACTTCAGATCGCAGCGAAACAGCTTCGAGTCGTTCTGGCTCGGTTTTTCCGTGCAGGAGGCCCAAGACAGGCGGATGTCCGGCCCAAGTGGGAAAACAATGTCCTGCTTCTTTAGTTCCGCCTCTACGCTCGGCCCTTCTGCGGTTTTCGGCAGGGTGAATGTCATCGTATCGCCAAATATCGCAGGGTACGATTGACGAACAATATCGCTTTGTACGACGCGTGCCACTTCCGCTTCGAGCAGATACGTCACCGTATCGGACCAGTTGAGAATCGTAATTTTTAGTGCTTTGTCGTCGTTCGAAAAAACTTGTGAGATGACCTTGCTGAACGGGCACGGTCCAGCGATGCACGATAGGCGGGCTCGCCGTAGTTCGTTTCCTTGTCCGTCGATGTTGAAGGTGCGTTGAGCCGCTCGCCATTGGCCATCGGGCGAACAGACAGGGTGACCGTCGCAAGAATATCCGCCGCGGTTCGGAACTTCCAGCTCATTCACAATACTTCCGGAGTCGGTTGTGAACGAAGCCTTCTCGGAATAGCGCAGGCGAACATTCGATATAACCACGTCACTTTCCCGCGCTTCCGGGCCGGAGAGTTGAGCAATGGGGGTCAGACGGGCGACGAAGATTCTGTCGATTTCGTAGACTGCCAGATCCACAGGCCGATAGCCTTCATGCTGGAAACTAAGGCGGATTTGAGGCGGCGGCACTCGGGCAGGAGCGTTGATCGGCGGCGGCATTGTGATGCGCCAGAGTCCGGTTGAATCCGATATGGCGCGAACAACAGTCGAGCCGCGTGTGGCAGATACGGTTGCGCCTGCGATCGGCAACTGATTCTTAGGGTTTTGGTCCGCAATCAAGGTCACACCTGTGAGTGTGACTGGTCTGACTGTCATATGAGGCCGGGTCTTCACAAACCATATCGTGAGTGCAACGGCGATTCCCGCCGCGAACAACAAGCCGATCAACGCCTGCTTCAAACCGCTACTGATTCTCCATGCTTAAATCTTATGATTGTGATGGGACAATCAGCTGTGGCGAGTCGAAGGCCACGCGTTTCCATCACCATTGCCAGACCCAGCTTTGAACCTTTCTGATCCTTACAGACTTTCTCGCCGGAGACTTCTTGAATCGCTTGCCGGCTCTGCCGCGCTGCTAGCAAACGGCCCGCGCCTCTGGGCACAAAAGCCGGACGCCGTTCATTTTTCTCCCGAGTTCTCGCAATTCGCTCTGTCCCTGGAGGAAGAGCAACTGCTTGAGGAGATGGAGAAGGCAAATTTTGCGTTTTTCTGGGAGCAGGCTAATGCTACGACCGGTTTAGTGAAAGACCGCTGCTCGGTGAGGCAAGCCGATACATCCATTGTGGCGAGCATCGCCGCTACCGGCTTTGGATTGACTGCGCTTTGCATTGGCGAACACCGCGGTTATGCATCTCTGCCGGACGCCCGTGAGCGCGTTATCACAACTTTACGCTTCCTCTGGGAGAAAATGCAAAATCATCGTGGATTCTTCTTCCACTTTGCGAACGTGCAGACCGGAGAGCGCATCTGGGACTCTGAAATATCCTCAATCGACACCGCCATTCTGCTCTGTGGCGTTCTCACAGCTAAACAGCACTTCGGGGACAGCCCGCAGATCACGCGGCTTGCGTCGGACATTTTTGATCGCGTGGAGTGGACGTGGCTCTCTGAGGATACGAACCTTCTTCCTCATGGCTGGTCGCCTTCTACCGGTTTCTTGCCGTATCGGTGGGATTACTACAGCGAGTTGATGATGCTTTACCTGCTCGGACTCGGTTCGTTGAAGTACCCGCTTCCCATCGAGGCCTGGAAGGCATGGAACCGGACTACGTTCGAATACGAAGGCATGCGCTACATCGGTTCGTTTGCGCCGTTATTCATTCACCAATACTCCCAGGCATGGTTCGATTTTCGCGGCAAGCAGGACGAGTATGTCGATTACTTCCGCAATTCAACCATTGCCACGGAAGTGCACAGGCGCTTCTGTATTGAACTGAGTAAACGATTTCCCGATTACAGCGAAGATCTATGGGGAATCACCGCATCCGATTCTGCTCATGGATACGTCGTCTGGGGCGGACCACCTGAAATCGGGCCGATCGACGGCACGGTTGTTCCGAGCGCGCCTGCGGGTTCCCTGCCCTTCCTGCCTCGCGAAACTTTGCGGGTCTTGAAAAATATGCGAACGAAATACGGGGCAAAAGCGTGGAGCAAATACGGCTTCGTGAACGCCTTCAATCCATTGACAAACTGGTACGACGATGACGTGGTGGGCATCGACACCGGCATCTCCATGCTCATGGCTGAAAATCTACGGACAGGCTTCATTTGGGAAACCTTCATGAAAAATCCCGAAGCGCAGCGCGGCCTCGAAAGAGCCGGTTTTTCCAACTATTGAAAAAATGCCGCTCCAGCCCTGTCAGGCAGCTGAAGCGGCTGAGGGAAACTCGTGATTAGCGGTGGTGACCGCCCCCGCCGCCGCCGTGGCCGCCACCACCGCCGTTGTGTCCGCCGCCACCGCCGTTGTGTCCGCCGCCGCTACTCTGGCGCCCGCCGCCGAAAGAATGTGAACTCTCGCGCGGGCTGCTTGAAGGACGCGAGAAAGATCCTTGTGAGCGCGGCGCGCTGTACGATCCCGGCGAGGAAAAACGCTGCGGGCTATAGTTTTGCGTGCCCCTGGACGGTGCGCTGTAGCGAGGCGCGCTATAGGCGGGCGCGGCCGAACGGTTGCCGAACGACGAAGCGCCGGGTGAGTAGCTCCGCGATCCATATGACGAACCCGGGCGATAACCGGAATTAGCATTGGGCCGCGCAGCGCCTCCAAACATGGAAGGCGAATTACCCGGACGTTGTGGCGCACCGAAGCTATGCCAACCGCCCCGGTCGGAGCCCCCCACAAATCCGCGGCGGAACGCGCCGGTACTACCTGGATCGCCGAAGCGCTGCCATCCGCCGGCTTGACTAGACAACCGGTTCGGGGAAGCCGATTCACCTCGCGCACCAAAGCTGCCGCGCATGTTAGGCGCTACTCCATGCTCTGACCGGTTCGCCTCAAAGCTGTTTCTGTTCGCGCCACTGTTAAATCCGCGCGCACCCGAGAGGCTCTCTCCCCGGCCTTGATAGCCCGTTGAACGCCCCGGCTGGGAACTCGCGAAAAAATGTCTATCCGCACTTCCTGAAAGCCGCTGATTCGCTCCCACCGACCGATTCGAGTATTGGTAGCTGGCGCGATTTGGCGTGATCGGCAGCTGACCTCCCCGAAATGCGCTCGCCCCTGCCAGCTGCGACCGAGTCGCTATGGAGAAGCGTTGGTGAGGACCTCCGAATCCGTTGTAATGAGCTGTAATCGCACCGCCGCGGAACGCCGCATTGCGATACATACGAGCCACATCAACTCCCCGCCCGAAATTCGCATAGGGACGGAACCCACCGTGGCCATAAGAGCCCCAGCCGCGCCCGCCATACCAGCCCGCTCCCCACCATCTATGAAACGCTTCAAACGGCGCTAGTGCCACCCAGCCCAAACCGCCCAACGCCAAACCTAACCCAAATCCACCCCAGCCAAAAAACCCCACCAGCGCCGGACTCCATCCGAAAGACGCATGCAAGCCGCCGGGCCACCAACACCACCCATAGCCGCCATTATGAAACCAACGGCCGTAGTGATAAGGCGCCCAACCCCAAGGCGCTGAATCCACCCAGGTCCAGCCATAGTAATCCTGCCAATTCCATTCGCCTGTACTATAAGGCGACCAGCCGTCCGGCTCTCCCTGGGGCGCCCACACCTGTCCATATTGCTGCGAAGGAACCCAACTGCCGTAGTGATCGAGATCGTCTGCGCCATAAGCGTCAGGGCTGACGTATCTGTAACTCTGCGACTGAAGCATCTCCGAGTCCCGCTGAGCGCTCCACTCGTCGAATTGGTCGCGAGCGGGTTCGTTTACGTTCTTGAACTCCGGATCGTTCGCGTCGCCTCGAATGACGACCGTCTGCCCTGCTGCCAGTTGTTGTGAGCCGCGAGGTCCAAACAGTTCGCCCTGTCCCGAGCGCGTCGTGATCTCTGTCGTGCCATCGTTCAGAACCGAAATGCGAAACTCACCTTGCCCGCGAGGCCGGAACCCGACGCTAGGCGTATCGATTTCCACTTGCGCATCGGAGCTGCGTAACACGCGATAAATCACAGTGCCGGCGCCCAGTTGAAGCTGATAGCGGTGATACTGGAGATCCGCCATCACCACTTCTGTATCAGGCGCCAGGCGGATAAGATTTGCATAGTCTAGTTCCACTTCGGCCCGGGAACCACCTCCCACTTGAAGCCTGTCGCCGGTTGCCAATGGCGCATTCACAACGGCGGCGCTTAGCGGGCCACTCTCGCCGCGCTGCACATTGACATCGCCTTGCACAACGCTTGCTCGTGCGATCGCATGCTGACGGTCATTCGCCGCTTCTGCCTGCGGATCGGGAGCGCCACTCTGAGAGGGATCGTCAATACCGGTTCCGTCGGGAGCCGTTTGCGGATACGCCTGCTGCCCGGCATTCGGCGCGCCTCCAGCATCACTCGTCTGCGGATACGCCCCATTCGCGGGAGCAAACTGCGCGTTCATCGCCGGATCAGCGGTGAAGAGCATCACCGAGAACGCAACCAACATCGCTATGAGTTCGCGTTTCATACTGCAACACGACTCATTACACGTCTCTGGCCAATTGCTAAGTGGTTGTAATCACTGTCTTTGGTCTAGTGGACAGATGAGCGCAGCTGGTTGAAAAGCACCAGGCGGGTGACTATCCACCAGCTTCCAGCCACAGCCTTCCACTCAGGTCAGAGCGGGATTACGAACTTTACCGTTGCGCCGTTTTGCCCATCGCTCTCGATCCACATCTTGCCGCGATGCGCTCGCAGGATTTTCCGGCACATTGACAACCCCAGCCCACTGCCCGGTATCTCCCTGCCGTGCAGCCGCTTGAAGGGTTCGAAAACCTGTTCGAGATACTGCGGCTTAATGCCCGGACCGTTGTCTTGCACCCAAACCACTACCGCATGATCTTCGGCCTTCGAATCGACGTGAATCTTTGCATCAGCTCCACCTCGAAATTTGATTGCGTTTCCGATCAGGTGTTCAAACACGGAGGCAAGCTGCCGTTCATCTGCTTCTAAATCCGCCATCTCGCCAACGGTGACGCTCGCTTTCGATTCACCGATCGCCTTCGCCAGCGTAAACAGAGCCCATTGGAGCGGTGCGTTTAAATTAATCGGCTTAGGCTGTGGATTGTTGCCGGTTCGCGAGTAAGTGAGTAGATCGGTGATTAAACCGTTCATCTGTCCCGCGCTTTCGACAATCACCTTAGTCAGTTCGCGGGCGGTTTCGTCCTCTGGAAAGTGACGCTGCAACAGCTGCGCGTGCGTACTCACCGCGCGTAGCGGCTGCTGCAGGTCGTGGCTGGCCGCATACACGAAGTACTGCAGCTCGTCTACGGCCGCCTGAGCCCTCTCCGCGCTTTCTTCCGACGCCCGTTGAGCTTCGGAAAGCTTTGCCTCGCAATTCGCGCGCTCTTGCTCGAGCCGTTCGAGCTTCGCGCGAAGTTCATCGATCACTGGTTCAGGAGCCACGCTAAGCAGCCAGCAAACCCAAGCGCTCGAGTAGAGCGTTTGCATCCGGGTCGCGTCCCATGAAATCTCTATACAGTTGAGCTGGCTCGCTGCTGTCTCCTTTGGCTAATATCTTCGTGCGGTATTCCTCTCCCACGGTCGCGTTGAATATGCCTTCGCGCTTAAATCGAGTAAATGCATCCGCGTCGAGCACTTCTGCCCACTTATACGAGTAATAGCCGGCGCCATAAGCGACCGCTCCCGCAAATAGATGAGTGAAGCTCGCGATCATGGCATAATCGGCGGGCAGCGGAGCCGGCGTAAATCGCGCCAGAATGTTCCTGGCGAAAGCCATTACGTCACTTTCCTGCTCCCCATCGAACTCGCGATGTAGTTTCAGGTCAACAGTGCCGAATCCAAGCTGGCGCATCTGCATGTTCGCGCTTCGGAACGTACGAGCCCGCCGCATCTTCTCGAACAGCTCAGGGGGAATCGCCCCGCCTGTTTTATAATGCCTCGCAAACAGGTTGAGCGCCTCGCGTTCCATGCACCAATTCTCCATGATCTGCGAAGGCAGCTCGACAAAGTCCCAGGGGACACTCGTTCCAGCAAGCGTTCGGACTGGAACCGTACTCAAGAGATGATGCAGCAGGTGGCCGAACTCGTGGAAGATTGTCTCCACTTCGCGATGGGTGAGCAAGGAGGGCGTGTCCCCTGCCGGAGGGGTTAAGTTGCCGCAGATCAAACCCACGTGAGGTTGCCCTGCCAGCGGATTACCGGTGACGAGCGCATCCATCCATGCGCCGCCGCGCTTATTCTCGCGAGGGAACCAGTCAGTGTAAAAGCCGCCTAAGTATTGATGTGAGGCGGTATCTTCCACGCGCCAGTATTTCACAGCCGGATCCCACACCGGCGTGCCGGGCTCCTCGACAACGGTGATGCCGAGCACACCTCCGAACAATGAGAACATGCCCGCCACCACGCGGTCTAACTCAAAATAGGGCCGCAGCTCTTCTTCATCGAAATCGAATAAAGCACGGCGCTGTTTTTCGGCCAGGTAACTCACGTCCCAAGGCTCGATCTGTGAGTAGTTCAGAGTCGCGCCAAACTCCGCCAGCGACTGGTTCTCTCGTTCAAAAAAGGGCTTTGTTCGATCGTAAAGATCTTCGACAAAGGCCTGCGCGGCCGCTCCGGTATGCGCCATACGCTCTTCTAGAACGTAGTCGGCAAAGTCACGGTAACCGAGCAGGTTCGCTTTCTCGCGCCGCAAACGTAGAATTTCTGTGATTAACCCGCGGTTGTCGAGATCGCCCGATGTGGCGCGCTTATTTGAGGCCTCCCATAACTCGCGCCGGATTTGTCGGTCATCCAGATAAGTCAATGCGGCCACGTAACTCGGACCCTGCAAAGTGAGCCGCCAGCCTTCTCTGCCCTTACTCTTGGCGCTCTCCCGGGCTGCGACTATCGCTGAAGGAGGCAATCCAGACAGCTTGGCTTCGTCGCTTATCAAATACTCGTAGGCGTTCGTCGCATCCAGAACGTTCTGCGAGAACTTAGTCGTCACCTTTGTAAGTGCGACATCCAATTCCTCCAGCTTCGCTTTTCCGGCTGCGTCCAGGTCTGCACCGGCGCGACGAAAACCAGTCACCGTCTTACTGAGGAAACGCTGCTCAACCGGTGACAAGTCGTCGAGCCGAACCGTCTTATTAACCTGCTTGACGGCATCCCATAAATCGCCATTCAACGGGATCGAAGTGTAGAACTGGCTCACCGGCCCTTGCACCGCGTTATAAGCGGTTCGAAACTCCGGATAGGTCGCGACCGATTCCAGATGACGCGTAACCGACATCGCAAAATCCAGCGGTTCGGTTGCGCCATCCAAGCTCACCAGAATATCTTCGTAGGTACGCGGTACATGCGGCGCGCTGAGATCCGTCACCCGCCGCTGCATCTGCTCAATCAACAAGGAAATGCCCGGTTCCACATCTTCGGCCTTCACCCGATCGAAAGGAACCGGAAGTTTCGTACTCAGAAGCGGATTATCTTTCAACTCTTCACTCATGAAACTGTTCGCAATCCAAAATCAACTCACTTACCAGACGCGGCAGCCTTGCCCTTTGGCTACATACATCGCGTCGGAAGGCTTGCACCCGAAAGCTCGGCTGAACTCTGGCATGTTTCTAACTACTCCGTCCACCCGGAAGCGGCCCGGCGAATGCGGATCGGTTTGGGCTAGAAAGCGTTCCATTTCGGGCGTTACATTACTGCACCAGACTTGTGCAAAGCCAAGAAAGAATTGCTGAGGTTGGGTAAACTGCCCGTCTTTCTTCGTCGGCGGGACGCTCTTGTTCGCTAGATCATCCAGCAGCGCCATATAGGCGAGACGGATGCCGCCATTATCTGCTGTGTTCTCGCCGAGCGTCAGTTTGCCGTTTAACTTCACTCCGGGTATGGGGCTGAACGAACCGTACTCGTTCTCCGTACAACTTGCAAGTTTGTTGAAGCGTTCCTCGTCGCTCTTCTGCCACCAGTCGCGCAGGTTCCCGCTGCTGTCGAATTGCCGTCCCTGATCGTCGAAGCCATGCGTCAGCTCGTGTCCGATAACCGCTCCGATGGCGCCATAGTTCACCGCATCGTTCGCGTGATTTGAGTAGAAGGGCGGCTGCAGAATCCCGGCAGGAAAATTGATGTTATTCTGCGTCGGATCGTAATACGCGTTAACCGTCGGAGGTGTCATCAACCACTCGCTTCGATCAACTGGCTTGCCGATCTTATCGATGTCGCGGCGGTATTCGTACTCATTAGCGCGAGAGAAATTTCCGAAGTAATCCGTCGGCACGATCTTGACACTTGAATAGTCACGCCACTTATCGGGGTATCCAATCTTGTTTGTCACCGCATGCAGCTTTACTAGCGCTTGCTGCTTAGTCTGGGGACTCATCCAAGTCAACGAATTGAGATCCTTCGCCATTTCCGACTCGATCTCCCGCACCATTTCCAGCGTCTTGGCTTTACCTTGTTCTCCAAATGTTTTCTCGACATACTTGCGGCCAAGCGCGTCGCCTAGTTCTTCATCCGTACTCTGCACGCAGCGCTTCCAGCGCGGCCGTAGTTCCTTAGCGCCCAGCAGCGTTCGGCTATAGAAGCCGAAGTTCACGTCCACAAAGCTTTTGGTCAACAGAGTCGAGTTCGCGTGCAGATAGTGCCAAGCTAAATAATCCTGCAAATCAGGCATGGATTGCTGCTTCACCAGCGCGCTGAACGCTTCGATAAACCCCGGCACGTCTACGTTGATCTTCTGAACTTCCGGCAGCTTTATGTCGGCAAAAAACTTAGTGAAATCGAAATTCGGACTCAACTGCGCCACTTGTTGCTTCGACATCTGATGGAACAGCTTCTGCGGATCGCGGCGGCTTGTTACATCGAGCGACGCCTTAGCCAGCGCAGTCTCGATCGTCATTACCGTGGCCGCTTTCTTGTCCGCTTCCGCCTTCGAGTCGCCGATCAGCTGAAAGGTGCTCGAGATGGTGCTGACGTATTGCTGCCGCAGCTGCACTGATTTGGGATCGGTCCGGACATAATAGTCCCGCTCCGGCAACCCCAGGCCGCCTTGATCCAAGTCGCCAATCATCATACTCGCGTCCCTCAAGTCGGGCGCTGGCGAAAACCCGAAGAATACGTTGATCTGTTGCTTCTGGAGACGGACGGTTTCGTCCAGCAGATCTCCTGGAGTCGTTACACGCGAGATGCGATCGAGCTCTGCCTTTAGCGGCTCCGTGCCGAGCTGTTGGATCTCAGGCTCGTTCATACACGACGCATAAAAGCCGCCGATCTTCTGGTCGATAGCCGACCGGTTCTGATTCTTCTCCGCATCTTCCAGAATGCCGCGCAGTACCGCCTGATTTCTCTCCTCCAGCTCGTTGAAGCGGCCCCAACTGCTCTCATCCGCCGGAATCGGATTGTTCTTCATCCAAGTCCCGCACGCGTATTGATAAAAGTCCTTACACGGGCTTACCGAAGCGTCGATCGCCTTGGTGTCGATACCCGCAGCTTGCGCCTTCTCGCCTGTCTGCGCCAGTAAACAGGCGCTCATCATCGGCACAACAAATACGATTTTGAAATAGCTTTTCATTGAAAACTCAAACGCGAACCAAACTTTCCCAATTACCAAACCCGGCAGGTCTGCGCGGGCATCATCGCCTCACCGGCATGGCACCCGAATGCTTTTCCAAACGCAGGTACGTTCTGTAACACTCCGATCACCCGAAACTGCCCCGGCGAGTGAGGATCGGTCCGCACACTGTTTCGCGCATACTCCGGCCGCACATTCTCGCACCAGATCTGCGCATAGCTGAGAAAAAACCGTTGCTCCGGCGTATAGCCGTCCAGCTTGGCTTTGTCCACCGATCCGTTCTCAAGCCCGCCCAGAAGCGCCATGTAAGCGAGTCGAATTCCAGCGTTATCTGCCCCATTCTCACCCAGCGTCAGCCGGCCGTTTACAGACGCATCCGACACCGGCTTAAACTGTGAATACTCGTTCACCAGACAATCGGCGCGCTGCTTAAACTCCTCCCCATCCTTCTTGGCCCACCAATCGCGCAAGTTACCGTCTGCATCGAAGCGCCGCCCTTGATCGTCAAACCCATGCGTGAGCTCGTGCCCGATGACCGCTCCGATCCCACCGAAATTAACCGCCATATCCGCCGTGTTCTGGTAAAACGGAGGCTGTAAAATCCCGGCGGGGAAATTGATGTTATTTTGCAGCGGACTATAGTAAGCATTCACCGTCGGGGGAGTCATCCCGAACTCCGACCGGTCCACCGGCTTGCCTATTTTGTCCAACTCACGCTTCAGCTCAAATTCGCGGGCGTTTCTTACATCCTCAACCAGGTTCGTGTTTGAAACTTGCACGCTCGAATAGTTGCGCCATCGCTCCGGGTAACCGATCTTATTAGTAACCCCCTTCAGCTTAACCAGAGCCTGCTGTTTCGTGGCATCGCTCATCCAAGTGAGTGAGTCGATATCTTTTGCCATCTCTTTCTCAATAATGTTGACCAGTTGCTGAGTCTTCTCCTTGGATTGCCCGGCAAAAGCTTTTTGCACGTATTTCTGTCCAAGTGCCTCGCCCAAGTTTGCGTCAGTGGCCTGAACACAGCGTTTCCAGCGCGGCCGGAGTACCTTCGCGCCTGTTAAAAAGTGGCCGTAGAATTGAAAATTAGCGTCTACAAAAGGCTTGCTCAGGTCCGGCGCGTAAGCCGACACGTAATGCCACAGCAAATAGCTCTTCAGATCGCTCAGGCTTGTACCTGACAATGTGGTGCTCAGGCTGCGAAAGAAATCAGGTACGGCCACATTTAACGAGTTAAATGATGGAACATCCCGAGCCGCAAGATAGGCTTTGAAATCGAAATCGGGAGTAAGTGACTGCAATCCGCTCTCGGGCATCTTATGGTGCAGTAAGTTCGGATCACGCCGCGCCGTCCGGTCCAGCGATGCCTCGGCAAGCTTCGTTTCTATCGCCAAGACAGCCTTCGCCGCCGCATCCGCATCCGTCGGGCTTACGTCAACTAACTGCAGCATCTTCGATATGTGTTGCTGGTACTCCGTTCTGGTCTTTTCATCTTTTGCCCCGGCGTAGTAACTCTTGTCGGGCAGTCCGAGGCCTCCCTGGTCGGCCTGGGCGATCGTCATCCTGGAGTTGTCCGGATCAGGACCCGACCGGAAAGTGAAAAATGACGTGACTCCCTGATTCTGCAGCAGCGCCACTTCAGCAGCCAGTGAGTTCTTATCGTTCAAGGCCTGAATCTTTGCAATCCCGGGCTTGATCGGGTCGTAGCCGGCCTGATCGACGGCCTTCTCATCCATGCAGGCCGCATAAAAGCCCCCGATCTTCTGGTCAATCGCCGAGCGATCCTGATGCTGAACCGAATCCTCCAAAATAGTACGCAAAATCTGCTGATTCCTGTCGAGTAACTCGTTGAATCTGCTCCAGCGCGAGTACTCGGGCGGAACCGGGTTTGCCTTCATCCAGCTTCCGCAAGCGTATTGGTAGAAGTTTTGGCAAGGGTCGGCAGTCTTGTCGATGGCCTTCAGGTCAACGCCGCTCGCTGGAGACGCCGATTGACCGAAGCTCAGCGTGGAGGCCAAAAAAATCGTGGCCAAGCCCAACGCCGCACGAAACGTGACCCGTTTCCCATATCGGTGAAGCATAACCCACAATTCTCCCATCACCCGCCCCGGCATTCTGAATCAGGCCGAGCCGCCTTTTAAACGCCTGCGTTTTACTCGCCCGCGTGCAAGCCAGGCAATCGAACCCGTAATCACGACCACCGCGCCCCCGATGAGAAAGTACCTATGGAACGATTCGGACGTTTGTTGCCATCGATCTCCCACTGCGTAGCCTAATGAAAGAAAAGCTGCTACCCAGATCGCCGCGCCAGCGTAGGCGAACACCGCGAAAGTGCGCCATTTCATCGCCGTAATGCCAGCTACCAGCGCTGTAAAATGCCTCACGCCCGGGACGAAATAGCCAGCCGCTAACAGCCATGAGCCGAAACGCGCAAACCAGGCGTCCACCCGCGACAATCTCTGTTCCGTCGCCCCGATATAGCGCCCATAGCGCGTCACAAACCGGTGTCCGCCAGTGCGCCCGATCCAGTAGCTCAATGTGATTCCGCAGAGACTTCCACCCCACCCTGCCAGGAACGTCGGAAGCAGCTGCAACTGATTCCGCCAGATCAGGTACCCGCAGAATGCAAGAAGCGTCTCATCCGGGATAGGCAGTCCCACGATGCCGAACATGAGCAACGCGAAAATACCAACGTAGCTGTACTGTGAAATCCACGAGAGAAGGCCTTCCATCCGTGCCGCAGTCCAGAGAATAACAACTGGGGCTCTCGAACGCCCGAATTGCGCTACGATGCCCCTATGGCGCAGCCCGGCGGCAAGATCTTTGAGGTGAAATGTCCCTGTTGTGAAGCGGTCCTTCGCATCGACACGGAAATGCAGCTGGTTACGCAGCATCAAGCAGTCGAGAAAAAGCCGTTGATTGAGGACTTGCAGAGCGCCGTGGCGCAGCTCAAGGGGGAAGCCGCCCGCAGGAACGATGCTTTCGAGAAGAGTTTCGCGTCCCACGTCAGCGGCGATAAACTCCGGGACAAGAAGTTCGAGGAATTACTCAGACAAGCGAAAGAGAAACCGGACCAGGCCCCGCCGAAACGTCCATTCGATCTCGATTAGCGCGTACGTAAATGACCACTCCCGGATTCCGGCAGCGCATCGAAAACTACATCGCCACCGAAGCCAAGCCGCGGGAGAAATTCGGCCACCAGCCCCGGCTCTATTCGCTCGCAGTTGCTGTTGGGCAAGGCTCGGAGTACGATGACGACGTTGTTCACGCGGCCGCCTGGCTCCACGATCTCGGTGTATTTGAAGGGCATCGTCCGGAAAACCTGCAAGAGCTCGAGCGTTGGGACAACACCGCTTACGTCATGCTCCAATCGCCTCGGCTGCTTAGCGAATTCGAGTTTCCACAAGCCAAGATAGCGGCCGTCGTCGAGGCAATCCGTACTCATCAACCGTCACAGACTCCCGTGACAACCGAAGGCGTGATCCTTCGCGACGCTGACATTCTCGAACAGTTGGGCGCGGTCGGCGCGCTTCGAACCATCTGCAAAGTCGGGCGTGACACGCGTTTCCCCACCTTCACTGCGGCCCTTGATGCACTGGAATCCGCGCTGACCAAACTTCCTCCTTTACTGCGGCTCGCGACGGCCCGCCGGTTAGCTGAAAGCCGTATCGAAAGCATGCGGGATTTCCTCGCCGCGGTGAGGATTGAGGCAGGCGAGCACCTGCATTAGTCGCGCTCTATCCACTTCTAGAAGAATTGCTATATAATCCTCGCAACAGCGGCATCGGGATCAGAGTCTGTTCCCGAGGCCCAAAGCTTCAGGTTTGAGAGGTCTTTCTTGAAATTCGTACGAGTAATCTCCACGTTGATTTTTCTCTTTGCTCTGTCGCGTGCCACAGTGTACGCGCAGGCAGTGAACGCAACCCTCCTGGGCACTGTCACCGATGCAAGCGGCGCCATTGTTGCAAATGCCAAAGTAACCCTAAACGAAAGCCAAACCGGGGTCTCTCGCGCGACTGCGTCAAACGGCAGCGGCAACTACACCTTTCCCGATCTTCCGCCTGGCATTTACGCGGTTTCTGTGGAGCAGCCTGGCTTCAAGAAAGAACTCAGGCAAAACATCAACGTCGTCGTCAACACAAGTACGCGCGTCGATGTCCAATTACAGCCGGGTAACATCAGCGAGTCAGTGGAAGTCACTGCCGCGCCGCCGCAGCTTCAAACGGATAGAGCCGATACAGGCAGCAGCATCTCAACCGTGGCGACTGCAAATCTGCCTACCGGAACCAATCGCAATTTCCAGGGTCTGCTCAACCTCGTGCCGGGAACAACCCGCGCCAGCTTTCAGCATTCGCAGTTCTTCAACGCGGCTAGCTCTCTTCAGACCCAGGTCAACGGCCAGCTACGCATGGGAAATAATTATCAGATCGAGGGAATCGACGACAACGAGCGCACGGGCCTGCTGCAGATACTTGTGCCGCCGATTGAAGCGATCCACACAGTCGATGTCTCGACCAGTAACTTCGATGCGGAGCTCGGACGGGCTAGCGGCGCTGTAACCAACGTCATTCTGAAATCCGGAACAAACAGCATTCACGGCGCGCTGTACGAGTTTTTACAGAACAGCAGTCTGAACGCTCGCAACTTCTTCGATCCATCCGTTGGCCATCTCGCCTATAACTACTTCGGCGGCAACGTCGGCGGCCCGATTATCAAGAATAAGTTGTTCTATTTCGGCGACATTCTGGAGGTGCGCGATCACGAGGCGAACACGAACCTGGTCACCATTCCGACTCAGGCCGAAATCGCCGGCAACTTAAGCGCCTCCCCCACTGCTATTTACAACCCGGCCACGGGGAACGCCAACGGAACGGGCCGTCAGCAGTTCCCGGGTAACATCATCCCTACGGACCTCATCAACCCGATCTCGGCGAAGCTGCTCTCTCTGCTGCCCGCGCCGAATGTCGCCAGTTCGACTGGCATAAACAATTATTTCGGTCTGCTGCCCTTCCAAAAGAACACGCTTTCGTTCGATGCAAAAGTCGATTACAACCCGACCGAAAAAGACCGTGTGAGCGTCCGTCTCAGCTATGCGCGGCCAGAAACTTTCCAGGCGCCTATCTTTGGCTTAGCCGGGGGTCCTGCCAGGGGCGCATTCGAAGGAACCGGTCTCCAGCGCACCTGGAGCGGCGGCATCAATTACGACCGAATCTTTTCGCCAACGCTCATTAATGAATTCCGCGTCGGGGTGGCTTATTACAACAACACGGCGCAACCCGCGGATTATGGGATGGATCAGTCAACACAGTTAGGCATCCCGGGGATCAACCTGAACCAACTAACCAGCGGCATTGTAGGCATCAACATAGGTAATCAGTTCAGCAATCCTCTGATCGGCTACAGCGCGAGCATGCCCTGGACGCGCGCCGAAGCAAATATCGACCTCGCCGATACCTGGACTAAAATTCTAGGCAATCATACGGTCAAGTGGGGCATCGATTACCGCCGCATTCGAGATAATCTACTCCAGGGCCAGACTTTCAGCCTGCGCGGGCTCTACAGTTTTTCGGCAGGACAGACTGCGCTAAACACCGGAAGCGCGGAGTCCAAGACCAGCGACTACAATTCACTCGCAAGCTTCCTGCTCGACCTTCCGAATCAAGCCGGACGCGATCTTGCTCCCTTCTTCCCAGCAATCCGCGGCTGGCAGTTATTCACTTTCGTGCAAGACCGCTGGACCGTCTCGCCCAAACTTACGCTCGATTACGGAGTACGGTGGGAGTTCTACCCTCCTTATAATCCACAGTTTGCAGGTGGCTTCTCTAACTACGATCCAACGAACAATACTCTGGTCGTTGCGGGCATCGGCGGTAATCCTCGCAATGCCGGCCTGACAACCCACTACAAAGACTTTGCCCCCCGCTTCGGTGCGGCCTACCGCATCACTAACTCCACCGTTTTCCGGGCCGGCTTCGGTATCAGCTACACACCCTTCCCGGATAATAACTACGCCTTCAACTATCCTGTTCGCTTGAATAACTCTTACAATCCGGCCGTGACCACTTATGGGGGTGCGGTGCTTAACGACGGAGTAACTCCCGCCAGCTTCCAAAACGGGTTCCCGCCATCCCAGTTGCCGGCTATCCCTTCGAGCGGCATTTTAACGGCCCCGACCAGCCAGGCTTACTACACCTTGAATTCGAATTTCAAGAATCCCTATGTGGAGTCCTGGAACGTCGCGCTGCAGCAAGCGCTACCTTTCCGGTTCGTCTTGACCGGATCATACGTCGCCAACCACGGCGTGGACAGCGTAGTCTCTTACAACCTGAACGCGGCCACTGTGGCTGGATTAGGGAACGCCGGGCTTCCCGAGTACCCTACCTTCAAAAGAACCGCTTCCACTACCCTTCTATTCGCCCCGTACTCCAACATGTATAACTCGCTTCAGATCAAGTTAGACCGTCAATTTAGCTCCGGTCTCATGATAACGACCGCCTACACCTACGGGCGTGGCATGGGATTTCAGGGCGGCGACGACGGTGGTCTCGACTTCTACATCAACCAGAGACGCAACTACGCCCGTAATGACTACGACCGCACACACACCTTTGTTCAAAGCTACGTCTACGATCTTCCCTTTGGACCCGGCAAGAGATGGTTGAACAGCGGTCTGTCCGGAAACATATTCGGCAACTGGCGTGTAAACGGAATCCTGACTCTGATGAGCGGCTTGCCTTTCACACTTACTCCGAGTTCCAATAACCTGAATGCTCCCGGAAATACTCAAACGGTCGATCAGGTTGCGCCGGTCGATATCCTGCACGGCATCGGCCTGAACGACCCGTGGTTTAGTCAATTGAGCTTCGCTGCGCCTGTTTTGAACGGCGTGTTCGGAAACACCGGCAGAAATTATCTAACCGGACCGGCCTTCTTCAATCTCGACCTTTCGTTATTTAAGCTGATCAGCTTTCGCGAGCGCTACCGCTTGGAGATCCGCGGGGAAGCCTTCGGCATCACGAACACTCCTCAGTTTTCGAATCCCGGCACTACTCTCGGCACGTCCAATTTCGGCTATATCACCGGCACCATGGGCGGCGCACGTACTTTCCAGCTCGGCTTGAAGCTTAGCTTCTAAACCGTCAATGCATCAGGCGGTGCGCGAAGTCCCCACGCGCTAACCGCCTGATGAAGTCTAAATCTCCCTCCAAAAAATCAATCGACGGCAGATCTATTAAGTCGACCCAGCAAATCTGCTCGAACACAAAAGCGCTCGGGTCTCCCGTAAACGCCGGGACAGAGAAAAATAGAAGATGCACACGGCTCCCGCTCGGATAATCGTGTTCATATCTTGCCAGTTCGCTGCCTACCGTTGCGTGAATGCCTAGCTCTTCCCACAACTCGCGTATCAGCGCAGCCCGAGGCGATTCGCCATACTCAACCTTGCCGCCCGGAAATTCCCACTTCAAAGCGTGACGGTCTCCTTTACGGCGTTGTCCGACGAGCACTTGGCCGGATCGATGAATAATACCGGCAGAAACCAGCAGCGGCGGACGCGGCTTCATCGCTTCACTAGATGGCAGATGACCGATTCGCCGCTGCTACCGGGCAGCCAACCCGCAATCACGTGCTTATACCAGCACCTGCGGCGTCTCTTCTACGTTCATCAATTGGCGAAGAACATAGGGCAGAATACCGCCGTGCCGGTAGTACTCGCCTTCCTGCGGAGTATCGACGCGCGGCTTCACCTCAAACTCAATTCGCTTGCCTTTGGCCGTAGTCGCCGTAACGTGAACGGTGCCTCCTGTTGCGAGTGCTTCGGGAATGCCGGCCAGATCGTAACTCTCTTCGCCCGTTAACCCAAGCGTCTCGTGTCCCTGGCCCGCGGCGAATTGCAGCGGCAGAACACCCATCTGCACCAGGTTCGAGCGATGTATCCGCTCAAAGCTCTCCGCAATCACCGCGCTCACGCCAAGCAGCAACGTTCCCTTCGCCGCCCAATCGCGCGATGAGCCGGAGCCGTACTCCTTCCCTGCAATCACCAGCAGCGGCACGCCCTCCGCCTTGTACCGGACTGAGGCGTCATAGATAAACATCATTTCGCCATCAGGCATGTGCCGTGTCCATCCGCCTTCAATGCCGGCCACCATCTGATTCTTCAGCCGGATGTTACCGAAGGTTCCGCGAACCATCACTTCGTGATTGCCGCGCCGCGCCCCGTAACTATTGAAATCGCCTGGAGTAACATCCAGGCTCATTAGATACTTGCCGGCCGGGCTATCTACCGGAATCGATCCGGCTGGAGAGATATGATCCGTTGTAACTGAATCACCTAACACCGCCAGTACGCGCATGCCATGAAAATCGCGCACGAAAGTGGCTGGATCCGCAATCTCATCGAAGTATGGCGGTTGCTTGATATAGGTCGAGTCGTCACGCCACTCGAAGTTGCTGCCCGTCGGAACCTGCAAGGAATTCCAGTTCCTGTCTCCCTCAAAAACCTGCGAATACTCTTTGCGGAAAAACTCGGTACGCGCCGACGTCTTAACCGCTGTCTCCACCTCTTCGCTCGAAGGCCACACGTCTTTCAGAAAAACGTCCTCGCCTCCAGGAGTCTGCCCCAGCGGCTCCTTCATCAAATCGAGATCAACGCGGCCCGCAATCGCATAGGCCACAACCAGCGGCGGCGAAGCAAGATAATTCGATCGCACCAGCGGATTCACTCTTCCCTCAAAATTGCGATTCCCGCTCAACACTGCGGCCACGTTTAACTTGCCCTCCGTCACCGCCTGTGTCACGTTGTCCGGCAGCGGCCCGCTATTGCCGATGCACGTCGTACAACCGTAACCCACCAGGTGAAAGTTGAAGTGCTCCAGGTAAGGCATCAACCCGGCATCGTTCAGGTAGTCGAATACCACCTTCGACCCAGGCGCAAGCGAAGTCTTTACCCAGGACTTCGGCATCAAACCTTTCTCAGCGGCCTTCTTCGCCAGCAGCCCGGCTGCCATCATCACCGACGGATTCGATGTGTTCGTGCAGCTGGTGATAGCGGCAATCACAACCGCACCATCGCTGATCTTTTCCTTGTGCCCATCCACCGGCAGGTTCACGGTTTTCTGTGACGACGTCAGCGTCGAAAGAAAGTTCTCCTTCACATCCGGCAAGTCGATACGATCCTGTGGCCGTTTCGGCCCCGCAAGCGACGGAGTTACTTTCGAAAGATCCAATCCCAAGGTGTCCGAATAGTCCGGTTCCGGAGAGTCCGCAGTCAAAAATAAGCCCTGCTCTTTGGCATAGCTCTCCACCAGGTCCACATGCTCCGCCGAACGCCCAGTCAAACGCAGGTATTCGAGCGTTACCTGATCGATCGGAAAGAAGCCAATCGTTGCCCCATACTCCGGTGCCATGTTGCTGATCGTCGCGCGATCGGCGAGCGAAATGGCGCTCACGCC
Source organism: Bryobacteraceae bacterium (assembly GCA_965219105.1). Taxonomy (GTDB): domain Bacteria; phylum Acidobacteriota; class Terriglobia; order Bryobacterales; family Bryobacteraceae; genus Bog-105. The sequence continues at coordinate 912,325 of OZ244728.1, forward strand.
CGGACCGTAAAACTCCACGAATTTTCCAACAACGCCCCGCTTTCGAAGCATCTGTGTCACGGTGAGCACCAGGTCGGTCGCCGTTGCTCCTTCCGGCAGTTTTCCGCTCAGCTTGAACCCCACAACCTGCGGCAGCAGCATCGAAATGGGCTGGCCCAGCATGCAGGCCTCAGCCTCAATGCCGCCCACGCCCCACCCGACTACGCCCACACCGTTGATCATCGTGGTATGCGAATCGGTGCCCATCAGGGTATCCGGATACGCCTGCATCACTCCACTCTTTTCACCGGTGAAAACAACGCTGGCCAGATACTCCAGATTCACCTGGTGAACAATGCCAGTGTCCGGCGGCACCACACGAAAGTTGCCGAACGCTTTCTGTCCCCAACGCAAGAACGCGTATCTTTCCTGATTGCGCGAAAACTCGAGCAAAGCGTTTTGCGCGAATGCCTGATGCGAGCCATAATCATCCACCTGCACCGAGTGGTCAATCACAAGATCAGCCGGGATCAGCGGGTTCGCCAACTCCGGATTAGCCCCCACCTTTCTCAGCGCATCGCGCATCGCCGCCAGATCGACCACGCACGGAACGCCGGTAAAGTCTTGCAGCAGGGTACGCGCAGGACGAAACTGTATCTCTTGCGCGGCCGTTTTCGGGTCCCATGCCGCCACGTACTCGATATCACGCGCTTTCACCGTACGCTCGTCTTCAAAGCGCAGCAGATTCTCCAGAAGTACCTTTATCGAGTAAGGGATGCGCGAGAGCTTTACCCCTGTCGCCACTTTCTCGAGTACGTCGAGCCTGAAAATCTGATACTCACGATCGTTCACGCGAAGTGTGGCAGCAGCGCCAAACGTATTCTTACTTGCCATTTACCTTTAGTTTAGATCCCATGTCGCCGGACACTTACATATATGGCGGTTGTTCAATCCCCAGTACGTGCAGCGTACCCGCGAGTTGCTGGTGCGCGTAGAACGTAACCCACGCCAATACCAACCGCTTCCGCTCATCGGCTTCCGCCACGACCGAGTGCTCGTGATAAAAATTATTGAAGCTTTGCGCCAGCTGAAATGCATACTTAGCAACGTGCGCCGGCTCCCCCGCCGCCACGGCGCGATCCACTGCGCTTCCCGCCTTCGAAGCAAGTAAAATCAGCTGCCAGACGTCCTCTGATATGTTTCCGGCGAGCATTTCGTCGGAAAACTCGTCCGAAAACTGCGGCAGTGGTCCGAATCGTTGCTCATACTTTCGAAGAATGTTATTCGCCCGTATCGCCGCGTATTGTACGTACGGTCCAGTCTCGCCCTCGAAGCTCAGCGCCTCGTGAAAATCGAACGCGATCACCGAGTTTCGCGTGAACTTCAGAAGGAAATACCGCACCGCCCCTACCGCGATCTGCTGTGCGGCGCGCAGCCGCGATTCCTCTGTTTCCTCCGGATGCCGATCCTCCACCTCCCGCAGAGCCGTCGCAACCAGCCGATCAAGCAAATCGTCCGCCTTCACGCCCAAGCCCTTGCGCCCTGACACTTCCACGTACGCTCGCTTCTTGTCTTCTTCTGAAAGCGCAATTCCCATCTCGAAGCATGTCCGCGGCGATAGCGCCACCATCTCATAGGAGAAGTGCATCGATGCTTCGGCCTGTTCGTCGAACCCGAGCGCGCGCAGACCCGCCGCAACTACGTCCTGCAAATACGATTGCCGCGAATCGATTACGTTGAAGACCTTCGATCCTCTTCCAAAAGGCGGCGCGTTCGGCAAATCGTTCGGTTTATCGGTCGTCACCCAGACTTCACGCCCGTCTTGATACTCGGACCAAGGAGCATAGAAGAAATCCTGCCCAAGCAGCCCGAACTTCCACAGTTGATACGCGATGTCCTTTCCGACATAAGTCACCGTTCCGTTCGAGCGAACGATCACCTTGCTATCCTCTTCCGTTTCCTCGCCGCCTGCGGAATCGCCGCCCACTCGAAAGGCAGATGCAGGCATTACCCAGCACCCCGCATTCTTTCCCTTTTCCTCGTAATACACTGCCTGCCGTTCTTTCAGCAGCTCGAACGCCCTCGCCCAAAACTTCAAGTGCAGAATCTCACTCTCGCGCGGCAGCAGCTGATACGCGATTCCCAGCCGCCACATCGTTGCCAGGTGATAATTCACAATCGCGTTCGCCACCACGTGACCCATCTCGGCCATCGCGCCGCTGCCCGCCTCAATCTCGTGCAGCGCTTCTGCTCGCCACTGGAGAGCTTCTGCGTGATCTTTGTAATAGCTCGATATCTTGGCGTAGAGGTCCCAACACAAATAGTCGAACCGCACGGCCGGATCGGCAATCAGCGCCTCTACTTCGGCCGGCGTCTTCTTCTCCAGATAGTGAAACGCCACCACCACATCCGCCACCTGCACGCCCGTGTTATCGATATAGTTCTGCACCTCAACCAGGCGTCCGCGTGACCTCAGCATGCGAACGAACGTATCGCCCAGCACAGCATTCCTCAGATGCCCGATATGCGCGGCTTTGTTCGGATTGATGTTGGTGTGTTCAACGATAATCTTGCCTTGAGCGCCATCGGAACCGGCGGCGTCCTGCTGCTTCAAGAGAGACACCGCATACGCTCCCCGATCGAGCCGGACATTGATGTAACCGTTCCCCGCAATCTCCAGCGATTTGACTCCGGCAATGCCCTGCAAGCCTTCCGCGAGTTCCTCCGCGATTTGGCGCGGCGGCCGTCTGAGCTGGCGGGCTAGTTGGAACGCAACCGGTATCGCTAATTCGCCGAATGAGCTCTGTTTGGGCTGTTCGAGCGATACCTTGTAAGTAACTCCAAAGTGGCTCTGTAACCGGTCGGCAACCGCCGCCGAAATCTTGTCTTCAATCTCCTGGAACACTGTTTTACAGTATGGCCGACCCACTCGATCGTACAATTGGGAGGTGCCGAAAGTGACTTACCTGCCTGCCAATCAAACCATCGAGTTTGATCCGGCCAAGCTGCCCTATAGCGGAAATGGAAAGCCCGGGTCCATCTTAGACGCCGCTCTGAACTTTGGAGTGGATTTAAACCACGTTTGCGGCGGCAATGCTGCCTGCACCACCTGCCGTGTACTCATCATCGAAGGTCAGAAGAACCTGTCCGAGCAGGAGGATGACGAGCTGAATGCCCTCGACATGGTGGCCGACCCGCCGCCCAACCTGCGTCTCGGCTGTCAGTCTCTCGTGCTAGGTGATGTGACGGTTGAAATTCCGCCGGAAGATTAAGCGTAGCGGTAAGGATTTCTTCCAAAAACTGATTGATCTTGCTTATTTGGCTGGGCCTGCGCCCGGCGTATGAACACTATCCGTAGCGGTTGATGTGTTCGGTTCGGTACGAGCTGACGGTCGCTAAGGTCTCAGGAGTGACTCGATGTCCCTCCGTAGCAGGGTGGGCTTTTAGGCGGGGATAAGCGGTATAGATGGCAGTGGGCACGCTATCTCTTTCCCGATCGGTTCGGCAATGCCGACCCGATGCTCCTCGCCAAACCATCTTCGCGATCTCGCCTTGCTGCTGCACAGTGAGTTTTGGTTTCCCGCTGCCAACACGTCCCTCGCTCCGAGCATTCGCGACGCCCATTCTGGTACGTTCTCGCAGCATTGTTCTCTAACTCGGCAAACGGCCCAACCATCTGCCCATGACCATCAGGTCGTCCCTCAACGATCTGGATAGCCCGTGTAGTTTCCAGACAACGAGCTCGTCGCCTTGCCGAAGGCGGTCGAGCAACCGATGAAGTTCCATCCGGTCCCATCGTCCACCAGAAGCCTTTTCCCGAAAGATCTCGTCGCACTTGGCGGACTTCAGCGCAGCGACTTGGGCGGCCGTATCCTGGTCATCCGTGGAAACGCGCGCGCAAGCCGAAACGCGTTGCATAATCCTATCGCCAATCGATTTCGTTCTGCAATACGGTCCTGCAACGCCGGAATCGAGGAAATCACGGGAGAGCAAGTTTGTTGCACAAACCCTCGTTTAAGCACCGCCTGAATTCAGACCTGCCGTTTGGAGCCTCTACACTTCGCTGTTATACATGGTTTAGGATGATCGTGCGTGGGAGCACTTGAGCGCATTTATTCGAGTCTTAGAACAGTGACGGGCTCAATCGAAGCAGCCCGAAGGGCAGGCACAATCGACGCCATCAATGCGGAGGCTGCCAGTGAAAGAACCGCCACTGACAGAGGAAGCGGATCCCACAAGCTGACACCGTACAACTGGAACGACAGGGCCTTCCCTGCCATTGGGACAAGAGCTATGCCAAGACCTAAACCTATGGCAACACTCTTAAACGCGCCCAGCAATACCAATCGAATGACTTCTCTGCGATCTGCGCCGAGCACCATGCGAACTCCGATCTCATTCGTGCGCTGCAAGACCGTAAATGCCGTCACGCCGTATAGCCCGACACCCGCGAGGATCAGGGCCATTATGCTGAAAATTGTGGCCAGTGTCGCCACGGCGTGCTGCTGGCTAAGGGCTCTATCGACGTGCTCTTTCATTGTTCGGATACTGACCACCGCGAGGTCCGGATCGATCTTATGGAACGCTTCTTTCAGAGCATGCTCCAAAGTGCCAACTGGTAGATGTGTGGTCACAACAAGGCCAGCCAGCCGGTGAGAAAAATGGTCGGGCAAATCGTACTCGTGATTTAAGCCGGCTTCCTGCGATTCCGGAAGAAAGAACATTGAGCGGGCTGGCGTCTTGGCCTCTTCGTACTTAGCATCGCGCACGATCCCCACGATTCGAAACGTTTTCGAGAAGACAGGTTTGAAGATGCCAAACCGCTTGCCGAGGGCTTCCTCTTGGAGAAGATATTTGTTTACGAACGATTGATTTACAATCGCCACCAGTTCGCCGCTGTCATTGTCGGATTCCTTGAATTGCCTGCCCCGTAACAAATTTTGACCCACGGCAGACAGATAGCGCGGGGTGACGCGCCCCCACCACGATTCGAGTCCGGTCAGCGCTTGCGCGGGATGTCCGTCCACATATACGCGATCAGTCATGTTCAGCACGTTTAGAGGCGCATTCGTGGCAAGGCCCGCGTTCTCGACACCAGGCAGCTGATTTACGCCTTCCTCGACTTTTCGGAAGAGTGTGGCCAGCTTCTTGAAATCATACGGATTGGGCGCGGCGTCCACTGTGACGTCAATGCGATTCGCGGTTTCGAACCCGAAGTTCTGCTGTTCCAGATTCTTGAGGCTGCGCGTCAAAAGGCCGGTCCCAGCCAGCAGGAGGACCGAAAGTGCCGCCTGCAGCACGAGAAAGCCCTGGCGTGGGGCTGAGGCCTCATCCGCTGTGCTTCGGCCCATTCCCCGAAGAGTTTCGGCGGGGTCCGCATGAGAGGCGAGCCAAGCTGGAACTGCCCCAAACATGATGCTGGTCAGGCCGACCATCGCAAGAGAAAAGAGGAGGATGGGAGCGGACAAAGTCGGCTCCGAGGAAAGAAATTCAGAAGAAGAAAACGTGAGGGTGACAATCAGGCGGGCAAGACCTTTCGCGACAAGCAATCCCACCGCACTACCGAGCAACGCAAGGAGAATGCTTTCGATGAGCGATTGCCGGACGATCCGTATTCGAGATGCCCCCACTGCGATTCGCAGAGCCGTCTGTCGGCGGCGCGCCAACTCGCGGGCCAACAGCAAATTGGCGATATTGACGCAAGCGATCAGAAGAACTAGTCCGCAAAACGCGAAAAGGACTTGCAGGCTGCGTTGATAATCGCCTTTCATCTCGGTTACGCCGCCGGTGGCCGGAATCAGATTGATCTCCTGATTGCCAAGAGTCCGTTTGATGTCCGGCATCCACGCGGGGTAGCCACTGTCAGTAAGGAGCCACCGCCTAAGAATTCCGGTTAACCTAGGCCCGATGCCCGTGATATCCTCTCCGGTACGCAAGCGTCCGATAGCGCGGACCCAGAGGTCTCCGGGGGAGTTCAGTGCCGAATCTGTCGGGTTGAGTAAGGGTTCCTGTTGCATGGGAAGCCACAACTCAGTTGGTTCGGCGCGGAGGGTATCGCCGAAAAAGCCGGGCGGGGTGATGCCAATCACGCTGAAGGGATGGCCGCCAATGACTATGCTGGAACCCAACAGAGCTGGATCGCCGGCAAAATTGTTCTGCCAAGCTTGATAGCTCAAGACCGCCACGGGTGGGGAGCCTGCACGATCATCGGATTCACTGATGAGATGGCCAACCAGCGAGCGTATGCCTAAAGTCCTGAAGTAGTTGCCGGTGACAAATTCCTTGCGCAGCGATTGGCTCAAAGCGTTCCGGCCCTCCCGCCGTACGACGACGCCCCAAGAACTTGCTTCAAAGGCGGCGACGTCCTGGAACTCGGGAAGCGCGGCCTTTAGGCGCGTGTAGAGATCCATCGAATACAAGCCCCAATGTCCTTCGAGTTCAGCGTTAGGCCCGACGTCGTAACCTTCGCCAATGCGGTACAGGTTTTCTGGCTCGGATACCGGTAGCGAACGCAGCATAACGGCATGGATCAAGGAAAAAACGGCGGTGGTGCCGCCAATTCCTAAAGCCAACGTCACCACTGCAGCGGCCGTAAAAGCGGGAGCTTTCGCCAGCATGCGTACCCCAAAGCGGAATTCTTGCGTCAGGTTCTCGATACCGGCTACGTGTCTCATATCGCGGCACTCCTCCTTACGTTGCTCCAGGCCTTGCATGGCGCGTAGGGCCGCATAGCGTGCCTCCTCCGGCGTTGATCCTCGAGCGATGTATTCTTCAATTTTTCGCTCCATGTGATCGCGCAGTTCATCATCCAAATCCTGTTCAACATTGTCTCGGCGTAATAGCGAGCGCAACCGCAGCGGAATGGTGTAGAACCAATGTTCCAAGCGCATTTCATGTCTCCTCGAGCTGCACAACCTGCGTGATCGCGTCGGATAGCCGTGTCCAGTTTGCCGTTTCGTTAAGCAACTGCTTACGTCCAAGCCGGGTAAGCGAATAGAATTTGGAACGGCGATTGTTCTCGCTCGGCTTCCACTCGGCACTAATCCAGCCCTCCTGCTCCAACTTATGCAAAGCCGGGTAGAGAGATCCGTCGCTGACCTGGAGCACATCGCCCGATACCTGTTTTAAGCGCAGGCTAATAGACCAACCGTTCAGTGATTCCAAAGTCAGAATCTTCAGAAGAAGCAGGTCCAGCGTACCCTGAACCAAATCGGATGGTCTGCTCATGCCCCCCTCGGTTATCGATAGTAGAATATACCCAACTCCTATCGATAAGCAAGGGGAATGTTTAACAAGGGTCAAGAATATAAATCTTCTCGAAACTCGACACCAAAAGCGTGAAGACCGCAACAAGCTACTGAGTTATTTTTCCGGGCCTCATACAACACTGAAAAATCTGACTTAGTGATCGTGGTCTCGGGCCAACATCGCACCCGTTTCTCAGCATGGATCCGCCCTTGTCGGGAAGGGTAGAGGAATGTGTCGTCGTCCTCCCCGAAGCAGCTTGCATGGCCGGTGTCTAACAAACTGAACTCAGCCGCACACGTTACCTGCTCATCCGTGCATAAACCTTCGTTTATGCAACGGATGGACGGCCGCAGCGTTCTATGAGTTGGGAGTTCGCGATCAACGGGTTTCTTGAAGGAATCCTTACCGCTACGAGGGTGTAAAAAGGATTGTGTAAACGCGGTTCTCGAGAAGAGGAAGATAGGAGAACCGGATGGCAATCAAGAAAGAACTGATCGACGAGCTCATTGCAAGCAGCGAAGGAAGCCTGATCGGACCGAACGGTCTGGTGAAGGAACTGACCAAGGCGCTGGTGGAGCGGATGCTGACCGGAGAACTGAACCATCACCTGGGCTACGAGAAGCATGACGTAGCCGGTTACCACAGCGGCAACTCGCGGAACGGCAAGAGCACGAAGACGTTGAAAGGCGAAGCCGGCGAGATGGAGATTGCGGTGCCGCGCGATCGCAACGGCAGCTTCGAGCCGCAGTTAATCGAGAAGCACCAGACGCGCTTTGCCGGTTTCGATGAGAAGATCCTGTCGATGTACGCGCTCGGCATGACGACGCGTGACATTCAGGGCCACCTGCAGGATTTATACGGCGTCGAGGTGAGCGCCGCGTTGATCTCGGAGGTCACCGGCAGCGTCATGGAGGAAGTGAAAGCGTGGCAGGAGCGGCCGCTGGAAGCGTTGTACCCGATCGTCTATCTGGATGCGCTGATGGTAAAGATGCGGCAGGACGGCAAGGTGGAGAACCGCGCGGTGTACACCGCGATCGGCATCAATCTGGAGGGCCAGAAGTCGGTGCTGGGCTTGTGGGCCAGTGGGAACGAAGGCGCCAAGTACTGGATGGCGGTGCTGCAGAACCTGAAAAACCGTGGCATGAAGGATGCCTTCGTGATCTGCACCGATGGGCTCAAAGGCTTCCCGGAGGCCATCGAAGCGGTGTTCCCGAGCACGCTGGTGCAGACCTGCATTGTGCATTTGATCCGCGCCAGTCTCCAGTTTGTGAACTGGAAAGAGCGTAAGAGTATGGCGGCGGATTTGAAATCGATTTACCGGGCCGTCAGCGCCGAGCAGGCCGAAAGGGCGCTGGGCGAGTTCCGGCGCAAATACCCGAAGCATCAAGTGGTAGCCGATGTGTGGGAGCGCAGCTGGCAGCGGGTCATTCCGTTCTTCGACTTTCCCGAAGAGATCCGCAAGATCATCTATACGACCAATGCGGTGGAATCGTTGCATATGACGCTGCGCAAAGTGACCAAAAATCGCGGCTCCTTTCCCACCCAGGACGCCGCGATCAAACTGCTCTACCTGGCGCTGCAAAAAGTGTCCCGAAAGTGGCAGACGGTGCAAGGTTGGCGCGAGGCGCTGCGGCAGTTTGCGATCCGCTGGCCGGAACGAATGGAGCAGGCACGAGCATGAACGGGTTCAGACGAGCCTGCGGCAGCAAGGAGCAAAAAGCATTTCACTTCCCCTTTCCCGTTTCCCCAAGGGGAAAGGCCGGGGCGGGCGGGTTCCCCCCACGCCGCAAATTACGCGGCTCCCCCCACAAGAGGGCACGGCCCCCTTGTGCATCCCCCGCTGGCTTCAAAAATCCATCGAAACGCGTGACAGCGAACGGAAAACTGAAAGTCAAACTTTAACTGAGTCAAAATAACGAAACGCGTTTACACAAAACGCTTGACACTACCACCGCTACCCATTAATGGTTTGCATTAAGTCTCTCGGCCAACTTAATAAGTTGAGAAGCATCGCCTCCGCTTAAATCCGCATCGAGATAAACCGTTTGATAATCCTGGCGGACCTTGATCGCGTCGTAAACCTTCAGCAGCTCCAGCTCATTGTCCTTGGTGGAAAGCCTCAGCAAGCCAATGCCGCCTCGAAGCGCATCGTTCACTCTCTTTGCGCCCGCGGAGGAAATACACTCCACGCGGCCTCTGAGATGAAGCCCCGAGTCCACCCTCACACCTATGGCTGTCCCTTTGATGTAGCCGGCAAAGTTCGACAGAAGAGAAGAGTACTCAGACTGTGTCGGCAGTTCGGAAAAGGGCAGACTTCCCCGGCTCACCACCCAAATCTGATCGGCTTTAGGCAGCCATTTCAAGCTAGCCACCAGCTGGTCGGGAACATCGTTGTGCCCCTCTTCTTCGCGATTGATTGCCCCATGGATCGAAGCAGCCGTTCCGCCAATGGCCACTCCGTCGCGTAGTACCGCGAACGTGTTCCGACCCGCTCCACTCCCCGTCTCAGCCAGCTTTTGCTCCAGTTTCTTCTTCTCGAACCGGCCCTCTACAATTGCAAGCCCCTGCTCCCCGTTCCAAGCGAATGTAACGGCTGAGAGATCCCTGCGTGGATCGAGCCCCAGCCGCCGCGATGCCTCGTCCAGACTCGGGATGTTCAACAAGCCTTGATTCTCGCGATAAAGCGGGCTATTCTTCACCTGGTCGAGCGCTACATAAGCAATCGCTACCGTATTTGGAGCGATCAGTTTTGCAACCGTTGAATCCAGTTTTACGCCGCTGCTGCCGTGCGAACCGCAGCCCGCTAACAACAAAAGCAGAGGCACCGTAGCCCCGCTCGCACGCCGTCCGAACCGCAACTAAAAATCCCTCCGGCGGAACAACGCAATGGACCCCCACAGCGTCGCCACTCCAAATAGGGCCGAAGTCCACATCGGCGTCCACCAATCCACCTGCCGGTCAAAAAGGATGATCTGCTTCATGGCTGTTCCCAGATCGTACACCTTCGGCACGATCCAGTAGAGCGCCAGCCACAACTCCCTTGACCATTCCGAACTCAACAGGCGAATCACGTTGTCCCGCTGCGCCAGAATCGTGCTGATCAGCATCAGCGCCACCGCCACCATCACGGCCAGCGCAGCGCTTTCCGAAAGAACTCCGATGAACACCACTGCCGCCAGCAGCACTGCAAACATAAAGAGCGAAATCGGAATCGCCAGCAGAAAGCGCGGCTCCCAGATATGCGTCTTCAACCCGAGAATGATCCAAATGCACCCAATCAAATAAACGTGGTTTGCAGCCACCACGAGCAGGTTGCCAAGATAGCGCCCGAGTAGAAGGATCGGACGCGTAATCGGCTTGGAAAGCAGCAGCGCAATGCGCCCGGGCTCTAGCACGCTCGGTATCAGTCCCGACGAAGCGAAAATCGCCAGAAACGTCCCCCAGATGTACAGAAAAATCGAAACCCACGAGTACGATACATTCACGAATTTCCGAATGTCGTAGACCGGCCTGGTGGTCGATTGCACGTCCATGAACGAAATCGCGCCCTGCGTTAAATCGATGTTCAAGGCAAACAGAAACAGACAGATCAACAGCGTGGAGAGGCCAAACAATCCCCAGAACAGCCACTTCGCGCGCGCTTCTCCAAACGTGTCCCCGATGAGGGCCGCCAGCACAGCACCCGTCGAACCCTTAAGCGGTTCGCTCATGCCGCCCGCTCCCCTTTAGTGGCCCGAATAAACACATCTTCCAGGCTGCTGCTCGAGCTGGATACAGCTTCAATGAGTCCGCCGGCCTCGCGGACTATATCAATCAGGCGGTTCGATTCTTCCCGCGTCGGCGCAGTCAACGCAAGGCCGTCCTGTGTGGCTGCCACCGAGCTCGCAACCTTTCGCAGTTCCGCCGCCGCAGCCGGGGTCACGTTCGACGCTTCAATGTTGTATCCGCGTCCACTGACCAGGTCGCTGATCCGGCCCTCCAGCGCAATCTCGCCCTTGCGAAGAATCGCCACATACTCGCAAAACGACTCCACTTCGCTCAACAGATGCGAATTCAGAAAAACAGTCACACCCTCGCTCGTCAGCCGGTTCAAGATGTCCCGGATTTCGCGCCGTCCTATCGGATCCACTCCATCGGTCGGCTCATCGAGCACCAGCAACTGCGGCCGGTGAATGAGCGCTTGCGCAAGCCCTAACCGCTGCAGCATGCCTTTCGAATACTTCTTAATGCGTACATCGCCCCATTGTTCGAGCCCGACCAACCCCAGCATCTTCGGCACACGCTCGGCGCGCTCCGCCGCACCCAGCCCCGACAGCGCGGAGTAAAAATCGAGCATGCTCGACCCGGTGAGATAAGTGGGAAATCGGTGATTCTCCGGCAGGTAACCAACCGGCCTGCGCGCCTCCTGCTCCTGAGCGTCTTTGCCGAAAATCTTCGCAGTGCCCGCGCTCGGCCGAACTGCCGAGAGCAGCATCTTCACAAACGTCGTCTTCCCCGCCCCATTCGGCCCGAGCAGTCCATACTTCACGCCGGCAGGCACGCGTAAGCTCATACCCGAGACCGCCCGGATCTCCCGTCCCCGAAATCGGGATCGATAAATCTTTACGAGCCCATCCGTTTCTATTGCGTGCATGCTTTACCCTGAAGTGGTCTTCTTAGGATACGAGTGCGGTCCATGTGCTGTTCCGCTCTTTAAGCGTTTGTCCCCGTTCTTTTCAGTAAATCTACTCATCATGCGAGCCATTTGTCTCTGTACGCTTCCCTGTCTGTTCTCTTCGCTGCTTTGCGCGCAAACCAGCAGCCAGGAAACTGAGAATCAGCCGGCCACCAGTCAGGCTGCCGGTGCAAACTCCGCGGCTGTTACCAATCCGGCAGCGATCAAAACAACCGTCACCGTCAACTCGACTTTGGCTAGCCAGGTACCGTCTTCCATCACCGTCCTTGGACATCATCAGTTGCTCGCCACGCCCGGTATTGAGCTGGACGACCGCCTTCGTCAGGTCCCCGGCTTCAGTCTCTTCCGCCGTTCGTCCAGTCTTGTAGCCAACCCGACCACGCAGGGCGTCTCCCTGCGCGCCACTGGGTCCTCCGGCGCAAGCCGCACGCTCATTCTCTGGGACGGCATCCCGATCAACGATCCTTTCGGCGGCTGGGTCTATTGGGATCGTCTCGACCCCGATAACATCGCCGAAGTGGATATCGATCGAGGCGCCGCCACCAGCATCTTCGGCGATCGCGCGCTCAGCGGAAGCATCTCGCTCTTCTCCCCTGCCGAGCAACATCAGCACATTGAAGCCGACGCGTTACAAGGCAACAACGGCACCGGTGATTTTGCCGCCGGCTACTCCAATCTTTGGGGTTTGTGGGGATTTTCCATTCACGCCCGCGTCCTCACTACCGATGGCTACTACATCACGCCTGAATCGGTTCGCGGCACCGCGGACGACCGCGCTAACGTCCGCTTCGGCACTGGCGATACCCACATCGACTACCTCGGCCTCAAAGATCGCCTTTCGCTCTCCTTCAACATCCTCGCCGAAGAGCGCCATAATGGCACGAACCTGACCCACAACTCAACTGGTCTCGGCACCGCCGGTCTCACCTACACGCATTCCTGGAAAAACGACCAGATCTCTTTCCTCGGCTTTCACACGCAAGAACAGTTCCACAGCACTTACTCGAGCGTTTCCCTCGATCGCGATCATGAATCCCTTTCCGCCCGTCAAACCGTTCCTGTACAGGACACCGGCGGCGCGCTCTACTGGCAGCATCACGCCAAGCGCTTCAATACGTTTGTAGGCGCCGACGCCGACGATACTCACGGGATTAGCTACGATTACTCGTACAACACCCATATCCTGACCCCGAGCGGCGGCACATTGGTCGAGCACGGACTCTTCGGTCAAGGTGACTACACCGTCGGGCGCTTCCGTTTCTTCGCCGGCATCCGTCACCAGTTCACCGGACAGCATGGCGAAACGTTCGTAAGCCCAAACGGGGGGATCACAGCAGGCCTGGGCCGCTTCCGCTTGCGCACGGCCGCCTATCGCAGCTTTCGCGCCCCCACTCTCAACGAGCTTTACCGTAATTTCCGCGTCGGCAACGTAGTCACGCTCGCCAACAGCGATCTCGTGCCGGAACGTCTGGTCGGCGTCGAAGCGGGTGTTGATTGGACCGCTGAGAACAGCAAAGTCTCCGTGACCGTCTTTCGAAACCAGCTGAACGATCTGATCGACAACGGCACTCTGCGGACTACTCCAACCCTCATCACACGCCAGCGGCAAAACTTCCCGAGCGCTCTTTCCCGCGGCATCGAAGCCAATGTGAATCATCACTGGACCTACTGGCGCGCCGAAGCCGGTTACCTCTATGCCGATGCCCGCCTCGCCACAGGCCAGCGCATTCCCCAGGTTCCCAAACAACAGGGCACCGCGCAGCTCATCTTCAATTGGCGTGGCACACTCTTGTCGGGAGGAGTACGCAGCTTCGGCCTTGCCTTCGACGACGACCTGAACCAGTTCAGGCTGCCCGGCTTTGCCTCTTTGCAGCTCGCCGGTCAGCAACACCTCACTACCAGGCTCTCAGCCTTCGCTCAGGTAGACAATCTGCTAGACCGAACTTACCTGGTTGCCTTGACCCCGAATCCCAACACCGGCGCCCCGCGTATCTGGCAGGTCGGCCTTCGCTGGAGCGGTCCGGTCAGGTAGCTCCGCGCATCCTTCAGTCGAGAAGAGTAACGTCGTCGCCCGCGCGAATCATACCTTCCACCAAGACAGCCCCATAAACCCCAGCTTTGCCCTCGTGGAATCGCGCGATCCGCTTCATGATTTCAGGATTGGGCTGCGCGTTCTCAGGATCGAGCGTGATCATCTTGCAACGGGGATCACGCTCCAGAACCGCAATCACTGCCCGGTCGCCAATACGTAAACGGGAACCCGCGAAGCCATCCTCGCTAAAGCCCCTTGCGGATTTTAGATCGAGATAGATGTTCGCGCGAAACCGCTTTTTGTCGATCTCAACCCCCAGCTCCTCGCCAAGCTGACGCGCTGTTTGCAGCGAGAACAGCGAAACCGGACGGCAGTCGGTGAGCGCCCGGTCGGATCGGACTAGCGTGAGCTCATGCCCTTCACGGATCTCTTCCCTAAGAGCCTCGATTAGCTTCGGATCGTCAATACTGAGCCTCTCTCCACCCGGTGTCTCGACCTCCAGAGATAATTCGGCGGCGCTTGAATATGCCGGCGTGATCCCGGGCGCGAGCGCCTCAGCCTCCCTCAAGTTCGGCGGCTTGGCGGCGCACTCGGGATTACGAAAAATCGGCTGGTAATGCAATAGCTTCCCTTGTTCTCGCGCTGTCAAGTAAGGAAATCCCGTCGGCGCAGCGGAATCGCGAAACGCATAGTATCGATCACCATACACGCCGCAGAATCCCACAAACGCCTCCTGCATTTTTTCGCCCCGCATGCTCTTCACCGGGTATCGCCACACACTCTCTACTTGCCCGACAATGTTCATAACTAAATTCTCTCCCGGCGCTCCCGCTCGTGAGCAGCCGGCATCGCCTACTCTCCGCCCATCGAGCGATATCATTTCTTAAGGGAGCTAATTTAGCCAGGATTATGAAATCAGATGGAGTATCAAGACGGCATTTCTTCTTTGGCAGCCTGTTGGCCGGGGCTGTTCCGCTTGCCGGTTTCGGAAGCGAGCCTTCGCTCAAAGCTCTAGGCTATAAATCGCCGAACGAGAAACTCAATATCGCCTCCATCGGCGCCGGCGGCAAGGCACAAAGCGACATCGCTGGATGTGCTGCGACGGAGAACATTGTGGCGCTCTGCGATGTCGACGAGAAAAACGCTGCTCGAACTTTTAGCAAATATCCAAACGTTCCGAAGTTCAAAGACTTCCGGGAGATGCTCGATAAGGAAGGCAAAAATTTCGACGCCTGCATCGTAACCATTCCCGATCATATGCACGCCACGGCCGCCATTCACGCGATGTCCATGGGCAAGCATGTCTATGTGCAAAAGCCTCTCGCCCACACAGTGTACGAATGCCGCGAACTGGCCAAAGCCGCCGAGAAGTACGGCGTTGCCACTCAAATGGGCAACCAGGGATACTCCAACGAAGGCACCCGTCAGTGCGCCGAGATGGTTTGGTCCGGCGTAATCGGAGATGTAACCGAGGTGCATGCCTGGACCAATCGTCCGGTCTGGCCGCAAGGTGCGCTCCCGGAGCCTACCACCATGCCCGTGCCCGGCACACTCGATTGGGACCTGTGGCTCGGTATCGCGAAGGAACGTCCCTACAGTGACGCCTACCAGCCGTTTACCTGGCGCGGCTTCTTCGACTTCGGATCGGGCGCTCTCGGCGACATGGCCTGCCACATTCTCGGCGCACCCAATTGGGCTCTTCGCCTAACTGCTCCGACAGCTGTGGAGTGCGTCAATCTCGAAGGCCGGAGCGACATTTACTTCCCCGCCAAATCGGTTGTCCGCTTTGACTTTCCTGCCCGTGGCTCCATGCCTCCGGTCAAGATCTTCTGGTATGACGCGATGCGAGATCCTCAGCCGGATTTCCCGAACGCTCCTAAAGATCAGATCCTCGGCGATCTTCCGCAAAGTCGTGTGGACAGCGCCGAGAGCGACGTGCAGCCGCGTGAGCGCCAGATCATCGGCGAAGTATTCACCGAAAAGTTTTTCACGCCTAAGCCCGAGCAGCATCACGAGCACCATCAACGCAGCGCTGCCGATGAAGCAAACATGAGCCCTCACGACCGTGAGCTTGCCAAGTGGATGAGCAAGATTGGCGAAGGCACCAATGGCAGCCTCTTCATGGGGACGAAGGGTCAGATCACGACCGGCACCTATGGCGAGAACACGCGCCTTCTTCCAGTCGAAAAGATGAGAGACTACGAGTTCCCGCCGGAGATGCTTCCCCGTTCCCCGGGTCATTACCGCGATTGGATTCGCGCCTGCAAAGGCGGCACGCCGGCCTGCTCTAATTTCAGCGTCGCCGCTCCGTTTACCGAATGGATTGCACTCGGCGCCATTGCGACCAAGCTCAAATGCAGACTCGAGTGGGATGCCGATAAAGCGAAAATCACCAACAACTCCGAAGCCAATGAACTTCTGAAACCCACGGTCCGTAAGGGCTGGAAAGTTACTTAGGTTCTTTCCATCCGATCATTGCCTGGCGCGATGAAAGTCGCGCCAGACTTAACGGTCACCGCGCTGCTCTAGTTTGGTGATGCGGTAGTCGTGATTGGCGAGTTGGCTTGTGAGTTTGTCTTCCATGCCCTGCAGCCGCTCCATGATAAGGCCAAACTTGTCGTCGATGTGCTGATTGACCGAGTTTCGGAGGTCATCGATGCGCTTGCCAATGTTGGTCCGGAGGTCGGTTATCCGCGAGTTGTTGTACATGATCGGGCCGATAGCGGCGACGAAAATAATGGCAACGGCGGTAATTTGCGAATCGTTCATTCCGTGACTAGCTTTAAGTTTAGCCGCAACTAGGCGCCTCCAACACAGGAGACCTATAATCAGAACATGAATCGCCAAGAGTGGACCACGCCTCGCCTCAACGATACCGTCCGTACGCAGATGTACTATGCGCGCCAAGGCGTGATCACACCGGAAATGCAGTTCATCGCCAGCCGTGAACAGCTTGCGGCCGAGCTGATCCGCGACGAAGTGGCTTCCGGCCGGCTCATCATTCCGGCCAACATCAATCACACCAATCTCGAGCCGATGTGCATCGGCATCGCCTCTAAATGCAAGATCAACGCCAACATCGGTAACTCGGCAACTACCTCGAATATCGACGAGGAACTGGATAAGCTCGATTACGCCGTTCGCTTCGGAGCCGATACCGTAATGGATCTCTCCACCGGCGGCGACATCCCTCGCATTCGCAAGGCCATCATCAACGCCTCTCCTGTTCCGATTGGCACTGTGCCGATTTACGAAGCCCTCAGCCGCGTCCGGCGCGTTGAAGATCTCAACATTCAAGTCCTGCTCGAAGTCATCGAAGAACAAGCCGAGCAGGGCGTCGACTACATGACGATCCATGCTGGCGTGCTCGTCCAATACGTGCCCCTCACCCGCAATCGCATTACCGGCATTGTGAGCCGCGGCGGCGCGATCCTCGCCGAGTGGATGGTCAAGAACCACAAGCAGAATCTGCTCTACGAGAACTTTGACGCGATCTGCAAAATCTTCCAGAAGCACGACGTCAGCTTTTCTCTCGGCGATGGCCTGCGTCCCGGCTGCTTAGCCGACGCCAGTGACGCCGCTCAATTTGCCGAGTTGAAGACCCTCGGCGAACTCACCAGGAAAGCTTGGGATTACGATGTCCAGGTCATGATCGAAGGTCCCGGTCACATCCCGCTCGATCAGATCGCCTTGCAAGTAGAAAAGGAGCGCGAGCTCTGTTTCGATGCCCCGTTCTACACGCTCGGTCCTCTTGTCACCGATATCGCGCCCGGCTATGACCACATCACCTCCGCCATCGGCGCTGCCATGATCGGCTGGCACGGCGCTTCCATGCTGTGCTACGTCACGCCGAAGGAGCACCTTGGGCTGCCGAACCGTGAGGACGTCAAACAAGGTATCATCGCCTACAAAATTGCCGCGCATGCCGCCGATGTGGCCCGCCATCGTCCCGGCGCTCGCGATCGAGACGATCAACTCTCACGCGCTCGCTTCAACTTCGATTGGAAGCGCCAGTTCGAGTTGAGCCTAGATCCGGAAACCGCCCAAGCCTATCACGACGAAACCTTACCGGAGGAGGGCTTCAAAGATGCCGCTTTCTGCTCCATGTGCGGCCCGAAATTCTGCTCCATGAATCACTCTGTGAAGACTCAGGAATTTACAGAGGAAGAGGCTGCAGCGGTGGTCGCCGCCTCGACTGATGAAGCGCTGGTCAAGATCGCCGGCCGAGGCTAAAACAGCTTCTAGTCGACGTCTACCTTCACCGCCATGCCGTTCTTCAGTTCGGCGTCGCTCGGGTTCACTAACCGGTCCACCACTTGATCACCGGCCTGCAATCCCGAAACAATCTGCACACTGTTAATGTTGCTCACCCCAAGCTTCACTGGTGTCCAGCGCAGCGTATTCTTCACCACACGATACACTCCATCCTGCGTGCCCTCGCGCCGCAGCGCAATCTTCGGTACCACCAGCGCATCCTTCACCACCTGCGAAATGATGGTTGCATCCACCGAAACGCCAGGCAGCAAATCGTGATCCGGATTGTCGATCAGCGTGCTGACTTCGCCAACCATGCGCGTCTGCTGCGAGACCACCTCTGTCGGCAGCTTATCTACCCGGCCAACCCACTTCTTCCCTGGCCTTGATTGCGAGGTAATCTCCACAGGCATGTTCAAACCGACGCGGCCCAAGTCTGGCTCGTCCACGTAGACCGTCACTTTCACCTTGTCTAAATCGCCGATATTGGCAACCAGGCTGCCCGGTTCGAGATAAGTTCCAAGTTTCAAATCGAACTTATAGATGGTGCCCGCTGCCGGCGCATGGATTTCCACCAGGTTGACCCGGTGCCGCGCCAACGCCACTGCTTCTCTCGCTTCCCGCAGTTGCGCCGCCGCAACCGAACGGTCACTCGCTGTGACGGCAGTCCGCTTCTGATTTTCCAGTGCTTCCAGGTTCAGCTTGGCGCGCGCCAGCGTGTCGCTATCGTTCTGCAGCTGCAACTTAGTGACAGCCTGACTTGCATAAAGCCGCTTGTCGGCGTCGTATATTCGCTGCGCAATCCCCACCGCCGATTGCGCGCTCGTGATTTTGTCGTTCAGATCCGCAACGGTCGAGGCTTTCCCGCCCTGTCCCAGTACGCTCGATTCCGCCGATGCCGCCTGTTCTCGTGCTTGCGCCGCCGCTAAATCTGCATTCGCCGCTGTTGGATCCAGCGAGATCAAAATCTGTCCCGCCGCGACTCGCTCGCCGAGCGTGACGTAAAGCTTTTTCACCACGCCCGCTATCTCGGCACGTGCCGAAGACCACTGCGCCGGCTCTACCTTGCCATTCGTCGGCACGCTATTGCTGATCGTGGCGGTCTCAACCTTCGCCGCGTGAACCTCAATAGCGCCCGTGCCGCGGCTAACTCCCCACCAGATTAAAAGCACAACGGGCAGGATCGCCAGCCACCAATATTTCCTCATTCTCTAGTTAAATGTGCGGGCGCAGACATGCGCTTGTACACAATTGTCCCAGACTCCTCGTGTTTGTCCTTGCGCGCCGGCTCACTCACCTGCATCATGAGCTACACTTCGCATCGGACAAACGGAAGGCGTCCGGCAATAAGTTCTCCACCGTGAATTCGCCTTCCACTCCGGCCACATAAATGGTCGCCTGGGGCGCTAGTTCCGCCATCCACTGCCGGCAAGCTCCGCAAGGCATCAGGGAGCCTTTCGGGCCATCTTCAGGAGCATCGATGCACGCCACCGCGATTGCCAGAACCTCCCTGTCACCCGCTCCTGCGGCCGCCGCCAGTGCCGACCGCTCCGCGCACAAACTCAAGCCCCAACTGGCGTTCTCCACATTGGCCCCTGCATAGATCCCGCGCGCTCCCAGAACAGCGGCACCCACCCTGAATCGTGAGTAGGGAGCGTATGCCTTCGTTGCGCTCTCTCGCGCGACTTGCAACAGCCTTTCGCGCTCGTTAGCCGCAGTCTCTTCCATGCACTCGATCATACGCGCACCTACGCTAAATTCTAAAGATGCGTTTCGCGCTGAAATCTTCCTGCCGCCATCTCCTGGCTCTCGTCGCGCTCCCGGTCTTCTGTCTCTTGCTGCTTGCGCAGTCCAACCAGATTCCGGATTCTGAGCGCGCGGGGTTCACGGCCATCCAGGAACGCGATCTGCGCTCCAATCTTGCCTTCCTTGCCTCTGACTCGCTGGAAGGCCGCATGTCCCTGCAGCCCGGTGATGATGCTGCCGCGCAATGGGTCGCCTCCGAGTTCCGCAAAGCCGGCCTTCAACCAGCATGCGGCGACTCCTATCTTCAACCCGTGCCGCTCATCGAATATCATCCGGACCGCGTGCATAGCTACCTCGCGGTTCAGACAAACGGTTCGGAGAAGAAGTGGCAGTTTCCCAATGCCTATGGCTCGTTTCCGCGCGACATCGACGCATCGGGCGCGGTGGTTTTCGCCGGTTACGGCATCACTGCTCCTGAACTGCACTATGACGATTACGCAAATCTCGACGTCCAGGCCAAGATCGTTCTCCTCTTCGATCACGAGCCGCAAGAAAACGATCCTAAGTCGATCTTCAACGGCACCGGCAACACGCGCTACGCCACTACTCGAGTCAAAGTCTTAAATGCGCAAGCCCATGGAGCCATTGGCGTGCTCATCGTTGCCGAGCCTAACCGGAAACATCCATCCAACCAGGAACGTGTGGCTCGGATCGGGGGCACAAACACCAGAGCCGTTCCTCTGCCCGCCCAGGCTCTCGCCGGGGACCGGTTGCAAATCCCTTCCGTCACCATCTCGGACGCGATCGCAAAGGAACTCTTCGCCTCCGCAAACCTCTCGCCTTCCGACCTCCAGTTTTCGATCGACAAAGACTTGAAGCCGCAGTCCCATCCCTTGCCCTCCGCCCACGTCACCATTCACTCTCGCAACTCTTTCACTCGTGAGGCTTCCAGCTACAACGCAGTGGGTCTTCTGGCCGGCTCGGACCCGGCTCTTGCGCAGGAAACAATTCTCATCAGCGCTCACCACGATCACGATGGCAAGAGCCTCGACCAGATCTGGCATGGCGCAGACGATAACGGTTCAGGAACGGTCGGTGTCGTCGAACTCGCTCACGCCTTCGCAGTCAACCCCGCCAAACCGAAGCGCTCCATTCTCTTTGTCGTATTCGCCGCCGAAGAGCGCGGTCTCCTCGGGTCCTTCTACATGGCCCAACATCCCCTTCGGCCTCTCGCCACCACTCGCGCCATGATCAACTTCGATATGATCGGCCGCGATGAAGCGCCCAGCAATCAAACTCAGGGACTCATCGACATTCCTGCCGATACGACAAACCGCCTGAACCTGATTGGAGCTACGTATAGCCCCGATTACAACAGGACGGTCCAGCGCGAAGATCGCCTCATCGGGCTCACTCTCGACTATCGTTTCGACCACGAATCGGCCCTCAATGTCTTCTTCCGCAGTGACCAGTTCCCGTTTGTGCTTGAGAACGTTCCGGCCTTTTGGTGGTTCACCGGCTTTCATCCCGATTACCATCACGTTACCGACACGGCCGACAAGATTGACTACCGCAAAATGACCAAAATTCTCCAACTCGCCTATCTCAGCGCCTGGCAGTTCGGCGACGAAGCCCACCCACCCCGCTTCATCGCCAACCCCTAACGAAGGGCGAAGGGGACAGCCTGACCTGCCTCCTTCGCAAAAACTACGAAGGAGGCAGAGCGCTCTGCTCCCTTGGCTATTTCAGCCTGTTTCTGCCTGAAAATAGCCCGTCTGTACTTCTTATTGAGACTTGCCTGTACTCACCAGTCACGCCAGCCACGCTGGATAACGGCCGTCTCTTCGCAGAACTGTTATCTATTTCACTCCGCTGGTAATTGCAACACAGTCTAGCCAGCAAATAACAGCATTATTTTCCTTCAAATACGCGAAGGAGGCAGAGCGCTCTGCCTCCTTCGCTAAATTCATCAAAGAGCCACATCAGGCTGACCACCTCGTGAGAGCACCTCGTCACCGCAAATTCATGCATCGAGTTGACCAGAGCGAATCTTCCATCCGGCGTAAACTTCACCACACAGGGCGAGGCGTCGACCGCAATCGAGCTATCCCAAGGCGAAAGCGTAACGCGTCCGCCGGCATACTGCAGCTCCGCAAATTTCGAACGGTCGATACTTGGCCGCCCACGCTTGCGAGTGACTCTCTGCCTACACTGCAGCTGGAAAAGCCGAAATGGCTTCCGCCGGCAAGTTCATGAACTTAGTGCTAAACCGACAAAGCCAGTTCGCAATTCGAAGCCACTCACGACGGTTTCGCTCTAATCCTCGTGTGGTCGCCGCCTTCTATGAATTGCTTCGGAAATCGCTCGTTTTATTGAACCGCAGCGGATTAACTTAATGCACGTTGCACAGCCTGGCGATAGGACATGGGCGGCCTGGGCAAGATCTTGCGTATGGGCGTGGGATCGCCGATCGCGTCGGTCCCGAAGCTATCCAGAATGCCTTTGAGTGCACCTTTCGGCAGTTTACTTACGCGCTCGATGAGCGGCGCAACCGCGCCAAGAACTGCCGTTGGAATGTGAACTTTGAACGGATGACTTCGCCCCAAAACCTCTGCCGTAACATCGATCATGTCGTCGTTCGTCAGGATGTCATCACAGCCCACGTCATAACACTGCCCATACGAGCGCGGATCGTTGAGCACACCGACCAGATAGTAGACCAGGTCGTCAACGGCAATGTTCCGCATCTTCTGCCGGGCGGGCGCCATTGTCATGGCTACTGATTTTTTAGCGTTACCCACCATCATGTCGAAACCGCGTCCGCCCACGCCAACGATCTGGGCAGGCCGGAGGACGGTTACATCGAGGCCGCTCTTCAGTAAATACTGTTCCGCGGCCCAGCGTCCGCGCACCCAAACACTCGGGGAATCCGGCGCGATCCCGAGAAATGTAACGTAAATCAATCGGCGTACGCTGTTCATCCGGCAAGCTTCCACGATGTTTTTCAAACCATTGCTCTCTACCTCCATAAAGCCCTGGCCAGCCGTGCTGTCAGCTTGGGGTGAGAGGGTATGAATAGAGACGTAGACGGCGTCGACAGAGTTCAGAGCTTGCTGCAGGGACGCGGGATCTGAGATATCACCCCGGACGATCTCACAGCCGTCTTTGGCCAGAATCTGAACACGAGACGGATCACGCACCAGACATCGCACCGAGTATCCGTCTGCGAGAAGCGCTTGTACGACATGCCTCCCGAGAAATCCCGATGCTCCGATAACAAGAATGTTTTTCATTACTTCAGATAAATTCCCAAGAGAGCTCTCCGAAATGCGAGCCGCTTCTCATGTTTAGGTGAGTGACTGCATCCAAGCCCCTATTATCAGCAGCATAAGCGATGGTGTCGATACACTGCATCTTCAAAAGTCCGTATTATCTTCGCGATCGTCCTGAACGGCTTATGGACCCGCTCTCGCCTGTGTCCGCCATTTTGAGGGCGAGCATTTATGCGGCTGGTGTTCCGGGGCGGTCACTGTGTCTCGAAAGCGGACAGTCGTTGCACGGAGCGAGGCCAAAAAGTCGTTATTGTTCACCAGAATCGAATGGCCGAAGGCGCGCTTCCAGGTTAGATCACTATGACCAGCTTTCTTCGAGACATCCAATTCGCGTTTCGGCAGCTTCGCGCCCACGCCGGCTTTAGCATTACGGCGATTTTAGTATTGGCGATTGGGCTGGGCGCGAGCGCGGCGATCTTTAGCGTGGTCGATGCGGTGCTGCTGCGGCCGCTGCCTTACCCGCATCCGGAAACGCTCGTGAGTGTTTTCGAAAGCAACGTGATCAGCACCGGGCAGATGACACATACAACAGTGTGAGCCCGGGTTTATTTCTGGATTGGCAGGCCAATGCTCATTCACTCGCGGGCCTCTCTGCGGTTCAAACGACTTCTTTCAACATTTCGAGCAAGAGTCAATCTTTCAATCCGGAGCGCATCGATGGGATCGCATGTTCTCCGGCGTTCGCACGCCTTTTGGGCGTGCAACCCGCACTTGGCCGATTTTTCAATGCGGGCGAAGACCAATACAACGGGCCTTATGTCGCCGTACTTTCATATCGTTTTTGGCAGAAGCGCTTTGGCGGTTCGCGTCGCGTTCTGACGCAGCAAGTCCGGCTGGATGGCAAGGACTACTCAATCCTAGGCGTGCTGCCGAAGTCGTTTGTGTATCCGGGACAGCCGGCGGATGTCTTTATTCCGTTCAAGCGCAACTTGGATAGAGCGAATTAGCACGCATACAGCAACCACTTTTTTACGCTCATCGGCCGGCTTGCGCCCGGCTATACCAATGCAGCGGCGCAAGCGGAATTGACAAACATTCTGCTCAACTCCCGGCGCAGCCATCTGAACGACATCATGGGCACATCCGCAACTGTGATTGCGATGAGCGATTACCTGATACGCGGGATTCGAACAGCGCTGCTTGTCTTACTCGGCGCAGTCGGCTGTTTACTGCTCATTGCCTGCGTCAACATTGCGAACCTGCTACTTACGCACTCGGCCGGAAGGCGGCGCGAGCTGACGGTGCGGCTTGCTTTGGGCGCGAGCCGCTTACAGGTTGTCCGCCAACTGCTTGTCGAGAGCACCATAGTATCGGTCTTTGGCGCTACTGTGGGCTTACTCGTGAGTAGTTGGGCATCGTCGTTCCTTGCCAGGAATGCTCCGGGCACGGGCGATCTGCCGCAAGCCGCCGATATTCACAACGGTTTCGCAGTGATCGCCTTCACGATTGCGTTGGCCCTTGTCAGCGGCGTTGCGGCCGGCTTGGTTCCTGCGCTGGCCGCCTCCCGCATCGACCTGGTCAATGGGCTGAAAGATTCGAGCCGCTCCGCGACGTCGAGCCGGTCGCTGGGGTACTTGAGGGACATTCTGGTCGGTGTCGAGGTGACTCTTGCGTTGGTTCTCCTGGTCGCGGCAGGACTGCTTCTCCATAGTTTCGTCAACCTGATGAACGTAAGGCCGGGATTTTCCGCCCAAAACTCGATTTCGTTCGCCATCTCTCTGCCGGATGCGACCTATAAGAATGCTAAAAGCGTCAGTCAGTTCGTTCGGCAGTTTGCCCAAGAGCTGCGACTAATGCCAGGAGTCGCATCGGCCGGTTTGGTGAGCTATCCGCCCCTAGCCGGGCATTGGTCCGACTCCGTATTTCACATCAAAGGCCACCCTCTTCCGCCCGACTCGATGATGGACCTTTTGAATCGAGAAGCGGATCCCGGTTATTTTCGCGCGATGGGAACCCCGCTGCTGCGGGGCCGGTTCTTTACCACTCAGGATGGGGTTGGTTTCGATGAGAAGCATCCGAAGCTGGGCGCGATGATCATTAGCGAGGCGACAGCAAAGAAATTCTTCCACTCTTTGAACCCGATCGGCCAGATACTGGAGCCGGGAACAGATCGTGGACTGCCGCCCGACCCTTCCGGCAATCCTTATCCCGAGTATCAGATCATCGGAGTGGTGGGCGACGTTCCTACCAGCGCCGAAACCGGCATTGAGCCGACCGTTTACATCCCACTATTTGATGGCGATGAGAAGGACTTCTATGGCGTGATCCATACAACGGGCGATCCCCTGGCGCTCGGGCGCGCGATTCAAGCGGCGGTGCATCGTCTAGACGCGGACATTCCCGTTCACAACCTGCAGACATTTGCGGAGATCAATAGGGATGCGACGAAGGACAATCGGTTCAGCGCTACGCTTCTCCTCTTGTTTGCAGGGTCGGCGCTGGTGCTCGCGGCCATCGGGCTTTACGGGGTAGCTTCGTATGCAGTCACACAGCGGACTAGCGAGATAGGTATCCGCATGGCTCTAGGCGCCACGCGGACCAATGTGGGTCGCAGTGTATTGCTGGACGGCATGAAACCCGCTGCGGTGGGCGTCATGGTAGGTATTGTAGTTTCACTGGCGATAGCGCAGTTGTTCAAGAGCCTGCTTTTCGGTGTAGCAACGCTGGATGGTGTCACGTTTGCCAGCGTGCTCTTTGTGCTGTTGATTACGGCAGCCTTGGCGTGCCTGATTCCGGCACTGCGGGCGACTCGGATCGATCCGGCGATTGCGCTTCGCACACTTTAAATCGCCGGTTTCTCTTCCGGTGCAGTCCGGCAACCCATCGAGCCAAAGCACGCCGCGCCACTTCTCCGGTGACGGGGAGACGCGCACCAAAAAGTTTTAAATAGCTCTGATAAAAAGTTCGACGAGGGACCGAGCCGTGAACCTGTTACCCTTAACGATTCATTCTTTTGCCTATGACCAGACGAATCGTGTACCTGCTATCCATAGCCGGCTTGTTCTCGTTCCAGGTTCTTGGACAGGCGGCGGGCAGCACGGAGGCCCGTCTGGCGGCTCTTGAGGCCGCGACGAAAAGTGCCCAAAGTGCTGGCGATAACGCCTGGATGCTGACGTGCGCCGCCTTGGTGTTAATGATGACCGGGCCGGGGCTCGCTCTCTTTTACGGCGGTCTGGTGCGCCGTAAAAACGTGCTGGGAACCATGATGCACAGCTTTGCGCTTATGGCGGTAGTGACGGTGATCTGGGCGATTTACGGCTATAGCCTTACTTTCTCGTCCGGCAACTCGTTCATCGGCGGTTTTGACTACCTCTTTTTACGAGGTGTCGGCAACGCGCCGAATCCCGACTATGGAGCCACTATTCCGCAGCAGACTTACATGATCTATCAGCTAATGTTTGCGATCATTACGCCCGCGCTCATATCGGGCGCCTTTGCGGAACGGATAAAATTCAGCGCCATGCTGCTGTTTACAATTCTGTGGTCTACGATCGTGTACTTCCCGATGGCGCATATGATCTGGGGCAAAGGCGGCTTGCTGAATGCGTTTCTGGGCGGCGCGGTTCCGACGTTAGACTTTGCGGGCGGCACGGTTGTTCACATCACGTCGGGCGTCAGCGCTCTTGTGTGCGCGCTCTATCTGGGCAAACGCGTGGGGTTCCCGCATGAGCAGATGCGCCCGCACAATCTCACCTTCAGCGTGATTGGTGCATGCATGCTTTGGGTAGGCTGGTTCGGTTTCAACGCGGGGAGTGCAGTGAACGCCTCGGGTCTGGCGACCAGCGCGTTCGTTGCCACGCACTTTGGAGCGGCCGCGGCCGCTTTAGGCTGGATGCTGGCCGAGTGGCTTCGCCATGGCAAGCCAAGCATGCTCGGCGGCATCTCCGGTGCCGTCGCTGGCCTGGTTGCGATCACTCCTGCCTCGGGCTTCGTACAGCCGTTCCCTGCTCTGCTGATCGGTTTCATCGCCGGGATTTTCTGCTTCTTCATGGTGACGACGGTCAAGAGCCGCTTCGGCTACGATGACACTCTGGACGCATTCGGCGTGCATGGTGCAGGCGGAACACTGGGCGCGATTCTCACCGGTATTTTCGCCACGAATTTAGTCAACGATGGCTTGAAAGACGCGTCCGGCAAGCCGCTTCCGCTTGGCTGGATCGACGGGAACCCCCATCAGATTCTGAACCAGTTTATTGCCGTATTGATCTCCTGGTCGCTGGCGATTGTGGCGACGCTCATCATCCTCAAGATTGTCGACGCGACCGTGGGAGTGCGAGCGACCGTCGAGCAGGAGAGAGAAGGCCTGGATCTTGCCATGCACGGCGAAGAGGGCTACAACTTCGAAGCGTAATTCCCACGCATCGATATAGTGAGAGCGAAACCAGTCCTGTCATGAAGAAGATCGAAGCAATCATCCAGCCGTTCAAACTCGACGATGTGAAGGAAGCCATGAAAGCGATTGGCGTGGATGGACTCACCATCACGGAAGTGCGCGGCCATGGGCGCCAGAAGGGGCACAAGGAAATTTATCGCGGGATGGAGTATGAAGTGGACCTTTTGCCTAAGGTCAAAGTCGAAACCGTGGTGCCGAATGCGCGACTCGACGAAGTCTGCCGCGCTCTCGCCGATGCAGCGCGGACGGGGAAATTAGGCGATGGCAAGATCTTCATCTTCGACGTGCTCGAAGCAGTTCGCATTCGCAATGGGGACACCGGCGAAGCTGCGCTTTGATGTGAATTGAAAGATCTGTTTTCGATATGACGAAGCAAACGAAAACAGGCGCGTTGCGCGAGTTGCTGCGGGAAAAAGTCGGGCGGCTCGAGAAGCCCAGTCCGGAGGAGCGTTACCGTCGAACCATGAAGTTCTTGAACGCAAACCCGCCAAAACAGAAAATCAGGAAAGCTGAAGTAGACAGTCTCTATGATTATCTGGACGTTAGCCAGTCTCATGGTGATTGACACTGAATCTCGGCGACTGTGCGGTATATGGGACTGCGAAAGCTAACAAGGCGCACCTTCTCTATAACGGGAACGACTTTACATTCACAGATATCACCTCCGCTTGGGACGGAGAGGAACAGCAAATCGGATAATCCACCCTTCCCTTGTGATTAGTCAGGCGCGCGAACCCTCTCAGCCGGCCTTTCCGCGAACTGCTCTCGTCGATGCCTTGGTCCGGGAATCGGCTCGAGCCACGCTGGCCCGAGAGCTAAACTTTCCCTTCGCGCTGATCGCAGTAGGCGGGTACGGGAGAGGTGAGCTGTTCCCTTTTTCAGATGTCGATCTGATCCTGCTCCTCGAAAAAGAACCGGATCCAGCAATCCTGAAGGAACCGCTTGGTAACTTTGTGCGCCTCCTCTGGGATGCTTCGCTCAAAGTCAGTCATTCGGTTCGTTCGGTGGATGAGTGCTGCCGCTACCAGGCTCATCATTCCCACCTTCATATCAGTCTGCTCGACGTGCGGTGGGTTTATGGCAGCGCTGCTGTATTCGACGCTCTCGCCATCCGGCTGCCTGCCTTTTACGCTCGTTACTCCCCTCCACTGCTCGAAGATCTCGCGAAGCTGACAACCCATCGCCATGCGCGGTTCGACGACACCGTTTACCACCTTGAGCCCAATATCAAAGAAGGCCCCGGCGGCATTCGGGATGTTCATTTCCTGCATTGGGCGCATCAATTGGATCCCGCGAAGAGTCTCTTTTTGCATGCGATGCACGAGTCAGAGTCCGCCCAGCAGTTTCTCTACCTGCTTCGCTATTTTCTTCATGAGAAAGCTGGGCGGGACATCAATCTCCTCACCTTTGAGCTGCAGGATGAAGCGGCTGCGGAACTGCCTGGCGAACCGCTCCCGCCGGAAAGCTGGATGCGCATTTTTTATGGGCATGCCCGCACCTGCTCTGTTGCAGCTGAGCAGGTTTTAGATTCGATCCGGCGCAGCCGAACCGGCCTGCTGAGGCAATTAGTCGACCGCAAGAATCGCCACGCAACAGCCGATTTTGTGATCTCGCGCCAGCAGGTGTTCCTTCGCCGCCCGGCAGAAATGCTGAGTAATCTTAGGTCACTTCTCGTCCTTTTTCTGTTTGTCGGGAAGACCGGCTATCCCTGCTCCTGGGAAACGCTTCGCCGCATTCGGGAACGCTTGCCGGCTTTGTCGCCGGCAGACGCGGCGCCGGTATTTACATGGGCCGAGTGGCATGACTTGCTCTCCGAGCCGCATGCCAGCCTTGCGGTACGCAATTTGCGGGACTGCGGAGTGCTTTCGCTGGTATTGCCGGAGTGGCACGCGATTGAGAGCCTGGTGGTGCGCGATTTCTACCATCGCTACACCGTCGACGAACACACGCTGGTCGCCTTGGAGACAGTCGACTCACTGCTCGGGGGTAGTGGCGAGCACGCCCACTCACGGTTTCGTGAACTCGCCGGTGAAGAAGATCACATGGCAGTGTTGCGGATGGCCCTGCTGTTGCACGATCTCGGAAAAGGGCTCACGCCAGGCGAACACATTCGTGGTTCGCTCGAAGCGGCGAACGAAATACTCAGCCGCATCCAGATGCCAAAACCGGAAGCCGGCACAGTCAAGTTTTTGATCGCGAATCATCTCCTGCTTTCGGCTATCATGACCGGCCGCGACCTGGAAGACCCGGCAACCGCGCGCCTGATCAGCTCGCAAACCGGTACGCAGGAGAATCTTCGGAAGCTCACTCTTCTGACTTTTGCCGATGTGTCAGCTGTCACTCCGAGCGCCATGTCCCCTTGGCGCGCCGAACAACTCTGGCGCGTGTATGTAATCGGCTCCGGACAGCTAACTCGCGAACTCGATTCGAGCCGCATCGGCGCACCGGATCCGAGTCTTGAGCAATCGACTCTTCGGCCGGAACTTGCCGATTTTCTTCGCGGGTTTCCTACTCGCTACCTGCGCGTCCATTCCATGGAACAGATCGAAGAGCATTTTCAAATGGACGAGATTCGCCGGGCAGCAGGCGTCGCGATCGAGATCGGCAAAGTGCCGGGAGCGTATGCCGCAACCGTGCTGGCGGCCGACCATGCGGGTTTGTTTTGCGACCTTTGCGGAGCGCTCGCCAGCTTCGGGCTCAATATCGTGAAAGCCGAGGCCGCCTCCAACGCTTCCCATTGCGCTCTCGACGAATTTCACTTTACCGATCCGTCCCGGACACTGGAGTTGAATCCTGAGGAGATAGAGCGGCTGCGCTGGACGGTTCGGTCGGTCGTGAACGGCACGCTTATGGTCAAAGACCTTCTCCGGCGTCGCGCCAACCATCGCTTATCCCCGGTCCAGCAGATTGCGCCATCGGTGCGGTTCGACAATCACGCATCCGATACGGCCACGCTTCTGCACTTTACCGGGGAGGATCGTCCTGGACTGCTCTATGACTTATCGTCTGCGCTCACAGCGCTCGGCTGCAATATTGAGCTCGTGCTAGTCGATACAGAGGGCCACCGCGCCATCGACGTTTTCTATATAACCTGCGAGGGCGGAAAGCTGGACGCGCTCACGCAGGCGAAGATTGTACGGAATCTCGAGAGCCCTTCAAGAATCGGGCAGTGATAGCTTACTGGTGAGAAGAATGACAGATCAATTCAGGCTCGACGGCAAGACCGCTCTGATCACAGGGGGCGCGAGCGGCATAGGCCGGGCCATCGCGTCTAAATTCACGGCCGCAGGCGCCACGGCGCTGATCGTAGACGTGGACCGGTCCCGGGCCGCAGAGGTAGCAACAAGCCTCAAAGGCGCTCAAGCTTATCCATGCGATATTACCGACCCTGCTCAGGTGAGTCAGCTTTTCGCGCGGATTCCTTCTTTGGACATCCTGGTGAACTGCGCGGGCATCGGATTAGTGGGCAACATTACAGAAACTCCTGTGGAAGACTACCAACGGCTTTTCCGGGTCAATGTGGAAGGGACGTTTCTGATCACGCAGGCTGCTCTACCGCTGATTCTGGCTTCGCACGGCTCGATCGTGAATATGGGGTCGGTGGCCGGGATGGTCGGAGTTAAACGCCGGTTTGCTTATTGCGCGACAAAAGGGGCGATTCATGCCATGACCCGCCAGTTGGCGGTCGATTACCCGACCGAGTTCAGGGTCAACTGCATCGCTCCGGGTACTGTCGATACTCCTTTCGTCGAAGGATACCTGGAGAAGTACCATCGGCATGAGAAAGATAAGGTCCGGGCGGAACTAAATCAGCGGCAACCTATGGGGAGATTGGCGCAGCCGGAAGAAATCGCGGATCTCGCTGTCTATTTGAGCTCGCCGGCAGCTGCGTTCATGAACGGGTCCGTGGTTACGATAGACGGCGGCTGGACGGCGGCGTGAGAGGGTGTAAGAGTTTTTAAACCCCAGCAGAATGTTTCACTTGACGGGAAACGCCGAAGAAAATAGTATGGAGTTAATCTGAATTGCAAAGTTATTTCGGCCTTCGTCTATCTCCAGTTCAGTCGGCAGAAATGAGTTGCAAGGCATCTTTGATGGGAACATTACTCACATTTGGATCGGTAGCGGCATGAGCCTGCATGTTCGCTTCCGCTCAGCAGTAGTTGTTGTCGCCGCTTCGCTCCTGTTGTTGTGGACTGCTGCGCCAGCCGTGTCCGCCGTGACAGCTTCTGCTCAGACCGGGGTAAGGCGGGTTCACCGCCGTCATCGGGCCTCCGCTCAGTCCGCCGTTGTCGCTTCGCATTCCACCGGCCGTCGAGTAGCCCGCACCCGAACCCGGGCCGGCGTCATTCACGCGAATACGGCGGCTACTTTACGGGCAGCTTCGCTTCGCCGGCGCGTTCGGACCCGTCATGTTTTCTACAATCCCTGGTCCGAGCCCACTTTTGCCGACTCAACGGTCGGGGACAATACTGAAGGCGAAGATTTAGTTGTACGGAAAGCCGCAGTCGACGCTCTCGGTCCTTATAACGGCACTGTGGTGGTGGCCAACCCGCAAACTGGCCGGATACTGAGCATCGTCAATCAAAAGTTGGCGCTCAAGGGAGCCTACCAGCCTTGCTCGACTGTGAAAATGATGGTGTCGTTTGCGTCCCTGCGAGAGCAAATTATCGATCCGGCTTCAACAGTACGCATTTCGCGGCGTACATCGATCGATATGACCCGAGCTTTGGCGACGTCCAACAACTTTTATTTCGCCAGGCTCGGTCAGGAACTCGGGTTTGAGCGTGTTGAGAAGTACGGCAAGCTGTTCGGCTTAGGCGAGAAAGCCGGCTTCCATATCCCGGGCGAAGAACCTGGATATCTGGCTGACCGGACGCCGGACTCGGGAATCGGCATGATGACCAGCTTCGGGGACGGCATCCGTCTTACTCCGCTCGAGCTGACCAGCATAGTCTCCTCCATTGCGAACGGCGGAACGATGTATTACCTGCAATATCCAAAGACCAAGGACGACATAGATAATTTCATCCCGCGCATCAAGCGGGAGCTCGAGATTTCGGATCTGGTTCCGGCTGTGAAGTCGGGCATGATGGGGGCAGTTGAATACGGAACCGCGCGCCGCGCCAGCTACAGTAATCTCGATGAGACCATTCTCGGCAAAACTGGAACTTGTACCGACACGGCTCAGCCCGGAGTTCACCTGGGATGGTTTGGATCTTTCAACGACTTTGGTGATAAGAAGTTGGTCGTAGTCGTGCTCCTGACGGGTGGTCGTGGGGTTAGCGGCCCGATTGCGTCTGGTATCGCCGGTAACATCTATCACAACCTGACTCTTCAAAACTACTTCCACGCCGCTCCTCCTGCCGAGCAGGCTGGCGCGGCGCCCCTCGCCCTTATATCTCTACCGCCTGGAAATCTGCCCTAACCTGAGTGGTACTGCCCACGAGTCACAGCGCTGGCTTGACGCTGCTGTTCCTGGCGCTAGTCAGCTTGGCGTGCTGGCCCATTCTATACAAAAGAAGCAACTCCACCTGGAGGTTTGAACTCTTCGGAATCGACTTTGGGTTTGGTGCGCTGCTGTTTTCAATTCTTGCCGCGTACACTCTCGGTACGCTCGGCAGCGAAATGTCGTTTCTCGACCGCATGCTGATCGCCGGAAGGACTGCCGATGCCGTGATGATCGGGGCCGGAATCCTATTTGCCTTCGCAAACCTCACGCTGCTCGCTGGAATCAGCCTTTTGGGCCTGTCGCTGGCATTGCCGGTTGAATTTGGCGTTGGCGCTGCGGTCCTGGGAGCGTTCCAACTGCGCGGCGAACGGCCTGGCTTGGCAGGTGCAGGTGCTGCGGTAGCAGTCCTCTGCGCTCTGCTGGCGGGGGTTGCGGGACGCTCGGCAGCTAAGAAAACACAGTTGATTCGCTCTACAAAGGGATTGGTTCTCGCCGCTCTCGGAGGCTTGGCGCTAGGCTGCATCCCGGCGGTTCTTAAGCTGACGTTCAACCCCGATTTCGGCCCCGGTCCTTATTCGACGATCCTGATGCTTTCGGTCGGCATCCTGCTCGGGACGCCGGCCTTTAACTTTTTCTTCATGCATATCCAGATCGTTGGATCGCCGATCGGGAATCGCGAATACGTGCGCGGGGGCAATCGGCCGCACTGGGCCGGTGTATCCGCCGGCGCTTGCTTCGCGGCTGGGACGCTCTGCTGGCTCCTCACGCTCAACATGCCTAACCTGGAGTGGCCGGGGCCGCTCCTGACTCTGCTCATCCCGGGTATTTTCGTGCTCGTGTGCGTGGCCGCCGGAGCCGTCAACTTGAAGGAATTAGGCGGCCGCAGAACAAGCAAAATCCTCGTCGCTGCCAGCATCGCCTGCTTTGCGGCCTCGCTTGCGTTGATTGGCCTGTCATTTACGCCTCTTCCGCTCTAGCTTCGCGCATCTAACTCAGTATGCAGGGTGTCGGAGAATAAGGCTGTGTCGTTACGCGCTCACATTGCCGCTATTAAGCGCGAAGACCCCGCCGCAAAAAGCAGTTGGGAGATCATCCTTTGCTATCCCGGCCTACACGCGGTGTTGTTTCATCGGGCTTCACGGTGGTTTTACCTGCGTAAGTGGTTCACGACCGCACGGTTCATTTCCCAATTCGCTCGTTTTTTGACCGGGATTGAAATTCACCCGGGAGCAAAAATCGGCGAGCGGCTCTTCATCGATCATGGGCTCGGCGTGGTGATCGGCGAGACCGCGGAAGTGGGCGATGACGTCCTGCTTTATCAAGGTGTAACGCTGGGCGGTACCGGAAATGAGTGCGGCAAGCGGCACCCGACGGTGGGAAACCGGGTGGTGGTCGGCACGGGCGCTTCGGTCCTGGGCAATATCCGGCTTGGAGACGACGTGAAAGTGGGTGCAGGCTCGGTTGTGGTTCACTCGGTCCCGAGCGGATCGACGGTGGTCGGTATACCAGGCCGCGTTGTGCAAACTAGAAGCAAAAGCCTGGGGACACTCGAGCACGGGCGCGTGGCAGCCAGCGCCGAATCGGAACCGACGGACCTCGAGCATCTCAACGACAGAATCCGTGAACTGGAAGCACTGCTTACCTTGCTGCTCGATGAGCGCGTCGGCCAAGCACGTGGCTAGTGGACCTCAGACGCCGCTGCGAAACGGTAGCGCAGGCTGTTTCCGGCAAGGCGCGACAGCTCCTCTCTCGAGAACCCGAAGATCTCGCCTGCCAGCGTGTACTCATGTAACAGATCCGTGAAGAATAAGGCCGGGTCGTCGGTACCGAGTACAATCGGCACGCCGGAATCCCATAACCGGCGCAGCGGGTGTTCGATCAAGCTCGGCACTGCGCCCGTACAGACATTTGAGGAAGGGCAAACCTCAAGCGGGATATCGCGTTCCACAAGCGTCGCTAAAAGTTCCGGATCTTCGATGGCCCGGATGCCATGCCCGATCCGTTGCGCACCAATCTGGATCGCTTGCCAAACGCTTGAAGGGCCTGAGACTTCCCCCGCGTGGCAGGTCAAACCGAGGCCAGCGGTTCTCGCCTCATCGTAGAGTTTTCCGAACCAGCCAGCCGGACCTCGCTCCTCGTCGCCGCCGATGCCGATCGCGACGACTCCGCGCCCGACCCATTCTTTGGCAAGAGAGAAGACCCGGGCCGCCTGATCTGCGCCGAATTGACGGATTGCGTCGAAAATCCATCCGACCTCGATGGAGGGAAAGTGTCGAACTTCTTCGGTGATGGCCTGGAAAATTGCCTCTACCTTCTGCTCTTTCCATAGAATGACGCCGACCGAGAGCGTGATCTCGGCGTATTTTACGTTCTGAGCCATCAATTGCTCGAGTAGCCGACGAGTAGCAAGCGCATAGGCAGCCGGCGAGTTCAAGCGCTGAGTCACCCAGACGTATGCCTTAAGAAAACCTGCGAACCCGGCGTAGTGAAGCGTTGTCCGGATTTCGTCCATGCTGAGCGAGGGGTCGAGCTCCTGAATGGTCTCCGGCTGCACGGAGCCTTCTAAATGGAGGTGAAGTTCCGCTTTGGGCAACGCGCGGACAAAGTCCTGAAGGCTGAGCTCGGCATTAGGCGCGGTGGTTGGCAAGCTAGTTTATATGTTAGCTGCGGGCCGGATTCACTCCGGCCATTTGCCAGGGAGGACCTTCGGCTTGTCACCGGGACGGCCTGTAACCGGTTCGCTTGCCATAATAAACGTGCGATGACTGACCAAGAAATGGAAGCAATTGCGGGCGGGTACCACGGGGATGCGTTCGCCGTGTTGGGACCTCACTCGACCGAGAAGAACGGCAAGGGCAGCTGGGAAGTGCGTGCTTTCCTGCCCTTCGCCGAGCAGCTCGATGTTCTCGTGAACGGCCGCGCTGTTCAAGCAGAACGCAAACACGCCGCTGGCATCTTCGTAGCAACGCTTCCCGAGCGGCCAGAGCATTACCGCCTGCGAGCGACCAAGCCGGACGGTACGAGTTTCGAGATGGAAGACGCCTACCGCTTCCCGCCCGTGATCTCCGATTTCGATCTTCACCTGCACTCGGAGGGAACCAACTACGAGGAGTACAACATGCTCGGCAGCCATCTGGCGACTGTCGAGGGTGTCGAGGGTGTACGCTTTGCAGTCTGGGCGCCGAACGCAATCGTCGTGAGCGTGGTGGGTGATTTTAACGGCTGGGACACGCGGCAAAGCCCGATGCGCGCCAGAACTGGCGGGGTCTGGGAGATTTTTCTGCCCGGCATTCAGCCTGGCACGCCCTATAAGTACGCGATTCAGTCGCGATTTCAAGGCTACAGCCAGCAGAAAGCCGATCCGTTCGGCTTCTACATGGAAGTGCCGCCCGAGTCGGCCACGCGCGTTGCCGATCTTTCGAAATACAAGTGGAACGATGCCGACTGGATGGAGAGGCGAGCGCAAACCAACCTGCTCGACAGCCCGATGTCAACCTACGAGGTTCATCTCGGTTCGTGGCGGCGCAAAGACGACAATCAACCGCTCTCCTATCGCGAACTCGCCGAGCAACTGGTGCCTTATGTCCAGGAGTTAGGCTACACGCACATCGAACTGATGCCGATCGCCGAGCATCCGTACTCGCCGTCGTGGGGCTACCAGGTCACCGGCTATTTTGCGCCCACCTCGCGCTTCGGCTCGCCGGAAGACTTCATGCATTTCATCGATAGCTGCCATCGGGCAAACATCGGCGTCATCATGGACTGGGTGCCGGCCCACTTCCCGAAAGACGCTTACGGGCTGGCCTACTTCGATGGCACCGCGCTTTATGAGCACGCGGACCCTCGTCTCGGCGAGCATCGCGATTGGGGAACGCTCATCTTCAATTTCGGCCGCAATGAGGTGCGGTCTTTTCTGATCTCGAACGCTATGTTCTGGTTGAAGAAGTATCACGTGGACGGCTTGCGTGTCGACGCGGTGGCCTCCATGCTTTACCTCGACTACTCGCGGAAAGCAAACGAGTGGATTCCTAACATTTACGGCGGCAACGAGAATCTTGAAGCGATCAGCTTTCTTCGTAAGACGAATGAACTGGTTCATCAAGTGCCCGGGGCGGTGACGATCGCAGAAGAATCGACTGCGTTCTCCGGCGTGTCGCGCCCGGTTTACCTGAACGGCCTTGGCTTCACCATGAAGTGGAACATGGGCTGGATGCACGACATGCTGGATTACTTCGAGCACGATCCGATCTATCGCCGCTATCACCAGAACGAGATCACGTTCAGCATGGTCTATGCGTTCACGGAAAATTTCGTGCTGCCTATCTCGCACGATGAGGTGGTTTACGGAAAGCGCGCGCTCATCGATAAGATGCCGGGCGATGAGTGGCAGCGCTTCGCCAATACCCGCGCGTTTCTCGCCTATATGTATGGGCATCCCGGCAAAAAGCTGCTGTTCATGGGCGCTGAATTCGGGCAGACTTCGGAGTGGAAC
The DNA here is from genome assembly GCA_965219105.1 of Bryobacteraceae bacterium. Taxonomy (GTDB): domain Bacteria; phylum Acidobacteriota; class Terriglobia; order Bryobacterales; family Bryobacteraceae; genus Bog-105. Next base: position 949,928 of record OZ244728.1, read on the forward strand.
TCGGAGAGTCAGCTCGCGTGGTGGCTCTTGCAGTTCCCGCTTCACGAAAAGCTAAAGGCGTTTTGTGGAGCGCTGAACCGGGTCTACCGAAGCGAGCCGGCCCTTTACCAAGTCGATTTCAATTACAAAGGCTTCGAGTGGATCGACTTTCACGATGCCGACAACTCCATCGTGGTCTTCGTCCGGCGTGGGATCAATCCGGCCGATTATGTAGTGCTCGCCTGCAATTTCACCCCGACACCGCAGCTGCAGTACCGGATTGGGTTCCCGGAACCTGGCATGCACCGGGAAATCTTCAACTCGGACTCGGACATGTTCGGCGGCAGCAATCTCGGCAACGGCGGCGCGGTGTATGCGGAGGGAGTGCCGTCGCACGGCCGTCCCGCTTCTGCCAGTATTGTGCTTCCTCCGCTGGGAGTGGTGATGTTCAAACCAGAGCGGCCGCTTCCGCCCGTGCCGGACGCGAATCCCGTCCCGCCGCCCCAGCAATGAACGGCTTTGCCGGCTATTTCTTCTGCTACCATGTTGCTCTACAACGAACATGGAGCGCACTCTTACAAGGCGGCAGGCATCGTGGGCCTTAACTGCATTACTTTTGGCGAGAGTGGCCCCGGCCCGATCGGGGGCCGCTCCTCAGCCACTAGTCGGGACGTGGAAGCTTGACTCGCAGGAGATGGACGGCCAAAAACAAGAGCACGAACCGCTAACGTTGCGCATTACGCAGGCCGGTCAGAAACTCAACTTTGCTTTTTCGATACCGGTGAACGGCATCTACTTCGTGAGCATGAGCTACACGACAGCTCTGGACGGCAAAGAGGCGGACGTGAAGAACGTGCGCGGCGACAAAATCGGCACGGTGCAAGTGACCGAATCGAATCCCTCGAATTACAAGCTCGTTTTGCACGGCCAAGGCCGTCCGGATAGCACCGGGAAATTGACTTTTTCGCAAGACGGCAAGACGCTGGTCAGCGAATCCGATTCCGAGCGCAGCGGACGGCACGTTCACCTTCTGCAACGCTTTACGCGCAACGATTGAACGGCGGCGATCTGTAGCCCAAAACCAGTGTCTCCTTGACACCTTAGGGGTGAATCCTCTATCCTTTCCTAAAAAGCATAGGAAGGGTCAAGGCCTTCGACCGGGGGAGGATTCGATGTTCCAGTTTCTGCACTGGCGAGCTGCCGTTCGCCGCAAAAGGTTTGAGGCCGAGATGACTGATGAGCTTGCTTTTCACCAGCAATCTCGGGCGGAGGACCTCATCCGGTCGGGTCTCTCACCACAAGAGGCAGAGCGGCGCGCGCGATTGGAATTCGGCAGCAAAGAGCGTTACCGCGCTGAATGCCGCGATTCACATCGTTTGCATTGGCTCGATGAATGGTCACGTAACACGCGTTACGCGCTGCGAAACCTGATTCACTCTCCCTTGTACTCGTTGACGGGGATTGCTTCGCTCGCCCTGGGTCTGGCTGCAGTGAGCGTGACTTTCGCGGTAGTCGATACAATTCTGCTGCGGCCGCTCCCATTCGCCCAATCCGATCGCATTGTGACGATCTCCCAGAAAATTCCATTTTTAGGTTCGTCTCCGAGCGTGGTTACGGCAGACGAGTTTCAACGGTGGCAGATGACCGGTCTGTTTAAATCAGCGGCCCTGATAGATTCAGCGCAGTACACGCTTGAGAGATTGGGTCATCCGGAGCGGATATATGGCGCAAGCGTAACGCCGGATTTCTTCCGCGTCTTTGGTTTGCAACCGGTAATTGGCCGCGGCTTTTCGGCAAGCGATGCGGCAGAAGACCGGAGTAACGTCATCGTGTTGAGCCACCGGCTGTGGACACGAGCGTTCGAAGGTGACCCGCGCGTTGTCGGCAGAACGATTCACCTGAGCGGAGCTCCCTGGACCGTGATCGGAGTCATGCCTACGGGATTCGAGTTCCCCCGTCTGGCCGACGTATCCCAGATCATGAACTGGGCGCCGGAACAATCCGAGTTTTGGATCCCGTTCGCCATTACGCCAAAAATTGTCGAAGAAGGCAATTTCAACTATTACGCGCTAGGCCGATTAGGCAACGGAGTTACAAGGGACAGAGCCGCAGCGCAATTGCTTCCGATAGCGGTTCGCTTATTCAAAGAGAAGGAAGCGAAGTATCCCCAATACAAGGACCTGATTGAGCGGACTCTAGGCTCACTGGCCGTGTATGTTACACCTCTCCGCGACACGATGGCGTGGGGCGTTCGCGAGCCGCTGTGGATGGTTCTCGCGGCCGTCGGGCTGCTCCTAGTGCTGGTTCTATTCAATCTCGGCAATCTGTTGCTGACGAGGAATGCGAACCGGGTGCATGAATTTGTGATCCGCCAAGCTCTGGGCGCGAGCCGCCTGCAACTGTTCCGGCAGAGCCTCTTCGAACAAGGAGCGCTGGTCGGTCTGGCATCGGTAGCAGCGGCGTTCCTCACGCTCGGAATAATTCACATGCTGCGAGTGGTTGCCTCTTCGCAACTGCCTCGGCTGTACGAATTACGATTCAGCCTGCCTGACATTCTGCTCTTGACGCTCGTTTCGCTCCTGACCGCGTTGATTTTCGGAGGCCTTTCACAGCTGCTGGTTTCCGAAGCGTTGCTCACCGGCGGTTTAAAATCACAGAGCCGCACCTCAACCGGTGACCGCCGCACCACTCGTCTACGATCTATTTTGATCTCGGCAGAGGTCGCTGTCTCGACGGTTCTGCTGGTCGGGGCCGGACTATTGATCACGAGCCTCCGCGAAGTGATGCGTGAACAGCCAGGCTTCAACCCGAAGGACGTGTTAACAGTCGAGGTTTCCTTCAATCCCAAGAACACGGAAAAGCCGGAACAGCGAATCCATCACATTCGCGAGCTTGCTAGCGGGTTCAGCGCCTTGCCCGGCGTCCTCTCCGCTTCGGTGGTGAGCCGGCTTCCTCTCACCGGCGATAACGAGATCCATGATGTGAGGGCCACCGGTAAACCGATACCGCAAACACCTGAAAACGTTTCAGCCGAGTACCGGGTCGTAGGTTCCGCTTACTTCCGCACGATGCAAATTCCGTTGATTGCTGGACGCGAGTTTCGGCCAAACGACCCGGCGAATTTCGCCGTCATTAATCAAAAGATGGCATCTCGATTGTGGCCCGGCGATAACGCTATTCGCAGGCAATTCACAGACGGAGACAATCCCGCGCTCACCGTAATCGGAGTGGTCGGCGATGTGCATAATGCCTCGCTGGAGAAGCCTCCGATGATGCAGTTTTACCGCCTTCCAACTTCCAATCCGTATTACGCGAGCATTTTTGTGATCAGGACTGCATACGAACCGGAGAGCCTCATTCCGCTGGTCCAGAAAACAGTCTGGCGGTGGGACTCATCCGAGCCGGTCACTCATGCTCAAACAATGGAGCACTTGTTCGGCGCTGTCACCCTGCAGCGCCGCTTGGGAACGGGTCTATTGAGCGGCTTCGCTTGTGCAGCGCTGTTTCTTTCGGCTTTGGGGCTATTCGGCGTGGCGTCACTTTCCGCGGCTCGACGCACGCGCGAGTTTGGGGTTCGACTAGCGGTCGGCGCGACCGCTAGCCACATCGTAAGGCTGGAACTTGCGCGAACGGCAACGCTGGTGGGAATTGGACTCGTTCTTGGACTGCTCGCCTCACTTGCGGCCGCACGCGCAATGGCAGGCTTGCTCTTTAGAGTGTCGCCGTGGGATATGGGAGTGTTTGCCGCCACGTCGCTTGTGCTTCTTGCGTCTGCATTGCTAGCCGCGGGGCTGCCTGCCAGGCGTGCCGGCCACACAGACCCGGCGATCGCATTGCGCGCGGAGTGAGGGAGCCACTCAAAAGCGGTCGGCGCTCGCAACCACAGCCGATGCCGCAGACATATTTCTAGCAAGGTCGAGAGGCGATTCAAACGCTAACATAGTTCCTATTACAAATTGATCTCCCGCTTCATTCGGCGACCGCGCTCGGTCTGGCTTCGCCGCCTTCTGTTTCAGATCCACTTATGCACTGGGCTCGTGCTGGCCCTTTATCTTGCCGCCATGGGGATCTCCGGGTCGATTCTTGTGTTCCGCCAGGAGTTGAGTTCCGTTGGGCAACACTGGCCTTCTCATGGATCGCCGACGAACCTTCCGGTCGAAGTGCTCCCCAGAGTTCTAAAAAACGTTCGAGCAGCTTACCCGGGCTTTCATGTGGTTTCAATTACGGCGCCGACCGAGTCCTCGCCCATTTACATGACCCTTCTCCAGAGCCGTACGCGCTTCAGCGTAGCGTCCGACGCAGTGACGGGCGAGGTGCTGGGGCAGATCCGCCGGGTCCGGACCTGGGTCGACTCGGTGGCCACTTTTCACGAAAGCTTATTTGCCCACCGCACCGGGCGCATTCTGAACGGCGTTGGTGGAATCGTGCTGCTGATCATGTGGGCAACCGGGCTCGTCATCTGGTGGCCCGGCATTGCGCACTGGCGGCGCGGCATCCGCGTCGATTTCCGCAGGCGTTGGAGGCGAATCAATTTCGATCTGCATTCCGCTGTCGCTTTCTGGAGCAGCGTGTTCCTGCTCATTTGGGGCGTCACCGGCGTCTATTTCGCATGGCCCGACCAGGTGTCAGCAGCGATCGCGCAAGTCTCGGCTGTCCGAAGCGCCCGTCCGCCGGTGATTATGATCGAGTCCTATACTGGCGCCCAAATGCCTCCGTTAGCTCAACTCCTCGGTCGCACCACCGCACTCGACCCAGGCACAAAGTTCGGCGGCATCTCGTTTCCCTTCAGCCGTCGCTCGCCTTTGGAAATCATCCGCCGCCGCCCGGGAGGAACCGGTCGCGAGTACGAAGATCGCCTCTACTTTAATCCCCTCGACGGCAGCTATCTGGGTATCTGGCGCTACGGGGTCAATCAGAGTGTTGGAGACTGGCTGGTCTGGGCCCAAGTACCGTTCCACTTCGGCACGTCGTGGGGAATTCTGCCCAAAGTCATCTGGTTTTTAGCTGGTCTCTCGCTGCCGATTCTGGCCGTGACCGGCCTTTTGATGTATTGGAACCGCTACCTTCGTCAACGCTGGCACAAGCTGCGATGGAGTCCGGGTCAAAGCTGAGCCGCGCCGTCCAGGCTCCGCCACAGGTACCAGCAGGCCGTTGTGCAGTAGGGATGCCAAGTTTGGGCCACCTGCTGCAACTCCGCAGGGGTCGGCATCTTTTCAAGACCATAAGCCTTCCGCACCGCGTTCCGAATGCCGAAATCTCCCAGCGGTAGGACGTTCGGACGCTGCAGCGCGAACATCAGAAACATCTGCGCCGTCCAGACACCGACGCCGCGCGCCTGCGAGAACATCGAGACAATCGCTTCATCTCCAAGCTGATGAATATTGCGGAATCGGATCTCACGCCGCTGCACCCGCTCCGCCAAATCGGTTAGCGACGCAATTTTCTGCCGCGAGAGGCCGCAACCGCGCAGGTCCGCCGTGCTCACCTGAAGGAAACGCGACGGAGTAAAGCGTCCATCGACTGCCGTTTTAACTTTGTTGAAGATGCTGAGCGCCGCTTTTCCATGCAACTGCTGGAAAACGATGGAGCGGGCCAGCGTCTCGAACGTGGGCGCTCGCGCCGCGATTCGGCAAGGCCCAATCCGAGCAATAATCGCAGCAAGTACTGGGTCGGCCCGCACCAGGTATTCCAGTGCTGATTCTGCCCCGTGTTCACTTTCACGATCTGGCAACTCTGCGCCGGGCGTACTCGGCTGACCTGCACCTTGCATCATAATCATCGTATCGACATGAAAAAGCTGCGAAAAATCGGGGCCGCCTTGTGCGTCATTCTGGCAACTTCTTCGCTGAATGCGTTTGCCGCTTATGGATTGCTTCAAGAGCCTGGGCCACCGCCGCCCGGTCAGGATCAGACCGCTCCCAACCAGCAGCCGACCATTCGCGTCGGCGTGGACCTGGTAAACATTCTGTTCACTGTTCGAACCAAAAAAGGGCAGCTTATCCCTAATTTGGAACAGAAGGATTTTCGGGTCTACGAAGACGGGAAAGAACAAACGGTTCAGCATTTTTCGCGCGAGACCGATCTGCCCTTGACCATCGGTCTGCTGATTGACATCAGCGCCAGCCAGGAGCGGCTGATCGATATCGAGCGCCAAGCCGCGTCTGCATTCTTTTCAAGCGTCATTCGCAAGAAGGACGAGGCCTTTCTCATCTCGTTTGGGAAATCGACCGACCTGCTGCAGGATTTTACAAACTCACCGCGCCAGCTGAGCGCGGGTTTGAACGACCTCCGCGGTGACAGTGGCTATATGCCTTCGCTCGGCGGCATCCCGAATACGGGGCCTCTGCCGCAGACCGGCACCCCCAAAGGAACACTGCTCTTCGACGCCGTCTATCTGGCTTCCGACGAAAAGCTAAAAACCGAGGTGGGCCGAAAAGCTCTCGTTCTCATTACCGATGGCGACGATCAGGGAAGCACCTACAACGTCAAAACCGCGATCGAAGCCGCCCAGAAAGCCGATGCCATTATTTACAGCATCTACTATGTCGATCATATGTTTTACGCAGCCGCCGGTATGTTCGGCAGTGGCGGCGAGGGCGACCTTCGCAAGATGTCGAGCGAAACTGGAGGCCGCGTATTCTCAGTAAACAATAAACATCCTTTGAACGAAATATTCAAAGAGTTGCAGGATGAGCTGCGCAACCAGTACTCGATCAGCTACGTACCGAGCAACAGCAGCCGCGACGGCAGCTTTCATCACGTAGAGATTAAAGTGGACAACAAAGATTACAAGGTGCAGGCCCGCAACGGTTACTACGCTACGCCGAACGATGCGCGGTAGCGTGCTTCCGTCTCTCGAGGTAATCCGCGACGGCCTGCCTTAAGGGCGGCATGGGCTCAATGCCGGAGGCGTCCAACTTTGCATTGCTTAGCGCGGAAAACTTCGGACGTCGTGCCGCCGTGCGGTGCTGGCGTTCATCGGTCGGCTCGAGGTTGGGAGTCTCTCCGGCGAGCTCAAAGATCAATTTCGAGAAGTCGTACCAGGAAATCGGCTCGCCGCCGCCCATGTGAAATACGCCGCGCAGGTTTCTCTCCACCAGGTTGACGGTTCTGGCCGCCATAGCCGGCGCGTAGGTGGGCGAAGCATAGTGATCCGCCACAACCCGAATCGGGTTCCCGCTCTTGCTCAGCCGCAGCATGACCTCGACAAAGTTTCCTCGCGGCGTAAACATCCCGCCCGGTCCGAACACCCCCGAGGTTCTAATGATCAAAGGATCTGTCAAGTAGGCTTGGGCATAAAGCTCACCTGCAAGCTTCGAAACGGCGTAGGCGCCCAGCGGATGCGGCGCATCGCCCTCCACGTATGGGCTGCCTTTGGCTCCATCGAACACGTAGTCAGTCGAGTAGTGAATCAATTGCGCTCCCGACTGCCGGCAGGCCAAGGCCAAGTTTCGAACCGCCAGAGCGTTCGCCTGGTAAGCGGCAACCGGCTCACCCTCGGCAATATCCACCTGATTGTAGGCCGCCGCGTTTACCACCAGCTCAGGATGGGCTGAGGCTACAGCTTCTTCCACGCGTGCGCTATCGGTAATGTCCAGTGAGTGCCGATCAAAGCGCTTCAATGCCCAACCGCGCCGCTCGAACTCGCGGCAAAGCTCCACTCCGAGCTGCCCGCCGCTCCCGAAAACCAGTACTGTCTCGGCCATTGCTAAGCAGAATAGCTCACCGCCGGGCGAGGACCGGAAAGCTATGCGCAGGCGCTCAAGGGCACGCTTTCCCGCTTAACGGCCGGGCTTGTACCCAGCAGGCTCGACCGCAGATTCATCAGACTCTGCAATCCGTTGAGCATTTCCTCGACGAGGATTTCTGCCCGCCACATTCCCGCGCCCATCCGAGCCGATGTGATCACTTCTCCAATGAAGAGTACGTCGTTATATTGCACTCCGATTGGTATTCGAGCTGGTGGTTGCTCCTGTAATTCCAAACGGAGCCGGTTTCCTTCCAGACTTTCGAATAGACAGGGAAGTTCATAACCCGAGGAACGTCCGCCGTGAGCGGGGATGCTGAGCACGGCTTGATGGTTGTTTTGATGCGATTGGCTGCTCACATAAAACTAATCGGCTTCGGCGCGAAGAATATTAGGGTCCGGCCTGAAAAAATCCGGGTGAACTTAAAAGTGCGAATCGACTAAAAACCAGAGTGAAGCGCCAATAGCTACCGGCAACAAAAATTCCAGCCACGCCCATGGGGAGCGAAGTGCCGCAAACCGGGAATTTCCACGTGCCTCCCCAGCCTGTTTCGAGCGCATTGTGTCCACCAGCCGCCGCTTTATCTCGGTGCGGCCTCCTTGTAAGGCCCGAAGCAGTTCTTCCCTGCCCCGCTTGTCGGCGATCAGGATCGTCGCGGAGTTCAGGCCGGAGGTGGTCTCCACTAATTTCTTGCGCAGGTCAGGAGGAACCTCTTCTACCGATCTATATACATTCGTCTCGTTACCGCTCGCAATGAAAATCGTTGCACTTCGAGCCGTTAAGGTTGCCATCTGTTCAATACCCGTCCTAAGTACCGGAAGCGCGTAGGGTCGGCTTGTCTAGGGCGCCGAGTTCGCTTCCGGCATTCATCAAGGTTACTTCAATGAATCCCAGAGCGGCCTTGGACAGCGCTTTGTCTCGGCGGTAGATCAATCCGACACGCCGCATCATCAACTCTGGTCCTAATGATACACAGGCGAGCTTTTTCGTTTCGACTTCTTCGCGGCAGTGAGAGGCCGCTAGGAATGAGAGTCCCAGGCCTGCCATTACGAACCGCTTGATCATCTCGGTCGAGTCCAACTCCATCGATATTTTCAAATCCTCGACGATGGGATCCAGCCAAATATTGAGCCTTGCTCGTGTTGTGCCGGTCTTCGGCAGTAAAAGCAATTCGCCCAGCAGATCCTTGGGATTAATTCGCTCCCGCAGGGTCAGCCGGTGATTGGCCGGCACAAGCAACTTGATTTCGTCCGAGTGAATGTTGACCGCCTGCAGTTTTTTCTCCTGAACCGGAAGCTGCGTGATGCCAAAGTCTGCTTGATTGTCCAGAACAGCCTGCACCACTGCTGCTCCGTAGGACCGGTCCACCAGCAGCTGGACGTTCGGGAAACGCTTCTTAAATTCCGAAAACACGCCCGGCAGGACGTAGATACAGGTCGCCTCATTCGCGGCAATCACCAGTTCGCCGCGGGGCACGCGATCCAGTTCATTGATGCAGTCCTGCGCCTTTCGGCGTAAAGCCAGAATCTGTTCGGCATGCTCGGCAAAGATCTTGCCGGCGACGGTGAGAGAAATTTTCGTTCCGAACCGCTCGAAGAGCGTCGTGTTCAGCTCCTGCTCGAGCTGGCGAACCTGTGCGCTGATCGCCGGTTGCGTGCGATAACAGGTCTGCGCCGCCTTCGAAAAGCTTTTGAGGCGGATGATCTCCAGAAACGTATGTAGCTGATCAAGATCCATGGATCGGCTCGCTAACTGAGCAGACGGGCTCCGGTAGGCGCGAAAAGATTGTAACAGCTAGTGGACCGAGATACCGCAGCGCCTCTACTCAACCCTTTTCAAGACCTTCGCGGATGCCGGCAGCTCAAAAGTCTTGGGCGGCACGTCCGTATTGGCTTCAATCTTATCCGCAAACACCTGATACACCCTGTATCCGTTCTTTTCCCGTTCGATGTCGTACGGCCACATGATTCCTCCGCCGATATCGCGGTATTTGTCGAAAATCGTCACCTCATCGTTACGCTCGCGAGTCTCTTCGTCCAGCCATTTGTAAATCTGCCGGACAGGAAGGCCGCTGTTGAAATCAAAGTACACCCGAATGCTTTGTCCTTTGCTGTCTGTGATATCCACGATCTCGACATGGCGGCTGAGATAGACCTCGTTGCCGACGTAGTCGAAATCCATTCCCGGCTCATTATGCCGCGTCCGCAGCAGATATAGGATGTTAGTCTCGGTCGAGCGTCGATAATTGCGCCAGCTTTCGTCCGGCAGCGGGCGTGCGCCACGGAAGGTGATATCCCACGCCTGGTTCGGCAGGAACAGATACGAGTAGTCGTGCTTCTTGCCTAAGACTTCCCGCTCCTCGACAGCGAGGCCTCGGTCTAGCGTGGTTCCAAGATATTGCGTGTAGATGGTTGCGACATCCAGGTTGCTTAATTTCTCGTGAAAGAAAGAGTACACCCGGCCCACGGACACCCGGGTACGCATATCGAGGAAGTTACTCCCGCCCAGTGCCTGAATTGCCTTGTCGACCACATCCTTACCTCGCGGGTCGGCAGTGTTCTGCGCGACGGACGGCACAACGCCGCTCAGCAACAGCAGAATAGGAATCGCGGAACGCACCATACGTTGGAGGCGAACTCCACTGCTCATACGCATACCTTCACGCGCAAACTGCTCATGCGCATACTTTCATGCGCAAACAATGGAACGAACCCAAGCGCCTGCTTCGTTTTCTTCCTCGCCCGGCGCCGGGCGATGTATGGGTCCGCTGCGGTCGCGCAAACGTCCGGCGGTACGGCCGTTCATCACCGATTGAATCTCGGAAATAACCGCCAGGGCCACCTGCTCCGGCCCGTCCGCTCCGATATCGAGACCCATTGGTGCGTGAAGCCGCCCCTGGGAGGCGACGCCGCTTATGGCGGCCTCTTCGAGCAACTGAATCGTTCGTTTACGCGGGCCAAGCACCCCCAGGTAAAATACGGGCGAATCGGCGAGGCTGCGCAAAACGTCCGCGTCCTGGCTGAAGCTATGCGTCATTAGAATAGCGGCCGTCCACTGATCTGCCTGGGGCGCGGGAGAACCGGGTGCGCGCACCGAGACGGATTCCGCCTCGGGAAACTTATCTCTGCGCGCGTAGTGAGCGCGTCCATCGGAGACGTGTACCTGCCAGCCGAGATGACCGGCAAGCTCGGTCATCGGGATCGCATCGACACCGGCGCCGTACACCAGCAATTGGACCGGCGGGTCAACGCGCTCGATAAAAACCTCGCTGCCGGGGAGCGGCGATACTAACTTCGACTCCTCTAAACCAGCCTCCATCAAAGCGAGAATGGAGCGGACGAGCTCAGGATCGTCTAAGTTATGCTGCACGACCCCATCTGGACCCATCGCTACCCGTTGGCCAACCGCCTCGCGTGGAGAAAGCACGTGGGCCAAGTAAGCCGGAAGCCGGAGCTTACCGACGGCCTCCAAGACAGGCAGCACCGACGGCTGCTTCTCATTTACCCGCTCCAAAAGAATCTGGATGATTCCGTTACAGCCCAGCCCGTAACCGCCGTTGGACAGTTCATCGTCCGGAGTAGTGTCATAGCGCCGCAAAACCGGGCCGCTCTCGGTGAGCCACCAAGCCTTCTTTAACATGTCGTCCTCAAGGCAGCCGCCACTCACCCCGCCTTCGTGGCTGCCGCCCTGGGTCAGAATCAGTCTTGCGCCAGGCATACGGTATGAGGAGCCTTCGGTTTTGACTACCGTCGCCAGCACCGCCTCTTCGCCCCTTGCCCTGGCACGCATCCAAAGACTTAGAATCCGGCTTCGTTCTCGCATGGGCGTTTCACCTTCTAGCATAGAAGAATGCAGCGCAACCCGAGGCGACAAACCCGCAGCGGCGCTCTTTGCCAGCCCCGCCGGTAAAGAAACTGCTTGAGGCGCTATTTACCTGATGAGAAATCCCGGCTACACTCATCCAAAGTACCTACGCTATTAGGCGCCTAAGAGGAACATGCAGCTACTAAGTCCGTTAAGCAGGTCGGTGGTGTTTCTGGCGGCCCTAGGCTGCGGATCAGGCGCTTTCGCCGCAGACGATCCCGCCCACAAAGCAAATTCGAACTCCGGCCAGGCGACTTTTTCGATCGATGTGCGCATGGTGGTGCTTCAGGCCACCGTGGTGAATCGGCGCGGCTCCTTCGTGAAGGGTCTGCGGTCCGGAAACTTCCAGGTTTTCGAAAATAATCACAAACAATCGCTGGGACTATTTCGGCATGCAGACAGTCCAGTCGCGATCGGCTTGATTGTCGACAATAGCGGCAGTATGCGGCGGAAGCACTCGGCGGTGGTGGCTGCTGCGAAAGCGTTTGCCCGGAACAGCAACCCGAAAGATGAGCTATTCGTGGTCAACTTCAACGATCAGCCTCACCTCGGATTGGAACAAGGTCAGATGTACTCTGCTAATTCGCGGCAACTCGAGAAAGCGCTTCCGATGTCCCATGGCGGAGGCAAAACGGCTCTTTACGATGCGCTCGAGCTCGGTCTCAGTCATATCCGGCAACTCACCCAAGAGAAGAAGGCATTGATCCTGATCAGCGACGGCGGCGATAACGCAAGCAGCCACACGATGGATCAGGTAATTACGGATGCAACCAATGCCGATGTCATGATTTTTAGTATTGGCCTATTCGGCAGGGACGTCGACGAGACCGATCCCGCATTCATGAAGCATATCGCGCATGTGACCGGCGGAGAAGCCTTCCTGCCGTCGCGGCCAAGCCAAGCCGCTCGGAGCTGCAAGCGGATCGCCCAGACCATACGCAATGTCTATACGCTTGGATACTCTCCCAACAGCCAAGACCCGGGCGATAAGTTCCGGGCTATCCAGGTAAATGTACACGCCCGCAAGCGTGGCGTTCTCTTGGCGCGTACCCGGGTAGGTTATATTCCGCAGCTGGCCGTCAGCCAACCCGTTGCGGCGCCGGCTTCCACACGCTAATCTCATCCGCCATCACTCAGGCATTCACACTGAAAAATTCCGGCTGCGGATCCTAGCCTTTGATGACACTCAACCCGCTGGCTATCCAACGTTTCGGGCAACAAGTGAACACCCCGCAAGATCCACAGGCGGGTAAATCGGCGAATCCAACTGCTGACCGATGCAGGGGTTTTGCTTGCCAGGTAACATAAGCAATACATTCGTCGTCGTGATATGCAACGGGTTCGTTTGGCATCTATATACTAGCCAGCCAAGCTGAATCTGAGTCAACGCCGTCCGCAGTCCCACTTTCAAGGAAACTATGGCCATTCAGCCACCTACACCGCTAGAACCGCACACTTCCGAGACCGAAACTGACGAGCGCCAGCTATTTCGAGCGGGCGTACACGGTCGCGCCCTGCCCGATTTGGATCGTGATACCGGGGGTGGGTCGCCGAACCGCTGGTGGATTTGGCTGTTAGTTTTTGCGCTGATTGGCTACGGCTGCTACCGCCTGTACCGGTTTGAGACTACCAAGAAATCTGCGGATGCAGGTTCGCGCCGGAGTATGATGCGGCCGCACAGCATTCCCGTGGTTGCTGCCGAAGTGCAGCGCGGCAACATGCCGGTGTACCTGGAGGGTCTAGGCACGGTCACCGCGTTCAACACAGTTACGGTGAAGCCGAGAGTCGACGGCCAGCTTATCAGCGTCAACTTCAAGGAAGGCCAGTTCGTTAACAAGGGCGACGTGCTCGCCGAAATCGACCCAAGGCCGTTCCAAGTCGCGCTCGATGAAGCGAACGGTACACTCGCTCAGGCCAAAGGCAACCTAGTGCGAGATCAGGCTGCGCTCCGGGACGCGCAGGCCAACTACGTTCGCGACCAGGAACTATTCAAGGCTAATATCATTGCGAAACAGCAGCTCGACACCCAGCAAGCGACAGCCGATCAATCTCGCGGCGCGATAGAAGCGGATAAGGCGGTCATCGAGTCGGCGCAGGCGACGATCGCCAGCGCGAAGCTCAACATGGTCTATACCAAGATCACGGCCCCCATTAGCGGCCGTATCGGTCTGCGCCAGGTCGACTCCGGCAATATCGTGCATTCCGCCGATGCGACCGGTATCGCGGTTATTACCCAATTGACGCCCATTTCGGTTCTCTTCAACATTCCCGAAGATCAATTGCCGCCGGTTCTGGAAAAGCTGCGGCACGGCGGCCATCCGCAAGTGGAAGCTTTTGGGCGCGACGGACGCAAGAAACTTGCCGACGGAACTCTGCTCACGGTGGATAACGAAATCGATCAAACGACTGGCACTTCTAAGTTGAAAGCGGTCTTCCCGAACAAAGACATGGCATTGTTCCCCAACCAGTTCGTAAACGTTCGGCTCTGGCTCGATACGCACAAAGACGTTCTGATTATGCCCGCTGTAGCGATTCAACGGGGACCCACCGGCACTTTCGTTTACCTGGTTCGCGACGATAACACGGTCACAGTCAGGGAGGTGAAGGTCGGCTTGAGTGAAGGCAATAGCGTGTCCATTGCCGACGGCTTGCAAGCTGGTAACAAAGTAGTTGTGGATGGGGCCGAAAAGCTGACCGAAGGCATGAAAGTCTCTCTACGTCAGGCGAACGCCGGCACTCGAGAACGCCTGAACAGAAATTCGGGTTCTGGCCTGCTGCAATGAGTCCTTCCCGGCCGTTTATTCTCCGTCCAGTAGCGACATCGCTGCTGATGGCCGGTGTTCTCATCGCTGGCTTTATTGCTTACCGGGAGCTCCCGGTGTCGGCGCTGCCCGAAGTCGATTACCCTACCATCCAGTGCGCCACATTCTATCCGGGCGCGAGTGCCGAAGTGGTTGCCTCGTCGGTGACCGCTCCACTTGAACGAACGTTCGGGCAGGTTCCCGGCCTCAAGCAAATGACCTCGACCAGTTCGTTCGGCAGTTCCATTATTACGCTGCAGTTCGATCTCGATCTGAACATCGACGTGGCCGAACAACAGGTCCAGGCGTCGATCAATGCAGCGGGCACTTACTTGCCGCCGAACCTCCCCAATCCGCCGATCTATAACAAGGTCAACCCGGCGGACGCGCCCATCGTCACGCTTGCGCTTACCTCCACTACGGTCCCGCTGACCAAGGTTGAAGATCTGGCCGATACCACGCTCTCGCAGAAGATTTCGCAGCTGCCTGGCGTCGGACTGGTATCGATTAGCGGTGGCCAGAAGCCGGCGGTTCGCATTCGCATAAATCCGACCGCTCTCGCCGCCTACGGTCTCGGCATGGAAGATGTGCGCACCGCGCTCACCCAGACCAATATCAACCAGGCCAAGGGGAACTTCGACGGCCTGCGCCAGGCTTTCACCATCGGCGCAAACGATCAGATCCTTACTAGCGCCGGCTATAAGCCCATCATCATCGCCTATAAGAACGGTGCGCCGGTTCGTCTAGAAGACGTCGCCTCGGTGATCGATGGGGCCGAAGACATCAATCAAGCCGCCTGGATGAACACAACGCCCGCGGTGATCGTGAACATTCAACGGCAGCCCGGAGCCAACATCATCGCAGTGGTCGATCGGATCAAAGCGCTTCTACCGCAACTCAAAAGCTCTCTGCCTTCCGCAGTGCAGCTTCAAATCCTGACCGACCGGACCAATACTATCCGTGCGTCGGTTGAAGACGTGCAGTTCGAACTGATGCTGACGGTCGCCCTTGTCGTAATGGTGATATTCCTGTTTCTGCGCAATTTGGCCGCGACCGTCATCCCGAGCGTGGCCGTGCCGCTTTCGATCGTCGGTACATTCGGCGTTATGTACCTGCTCGGCTACAGCCTGAATAACCTCACGCTGATGGCGCTCACCATTTCGACCGGTTTCGTAGTCGACGACGCCATCGTCATGATCGAGAACATCGCCCGCTACCTTGAGCAGGGCGAATCTCCGCTCGATGCGGCACTACACGGCTCCGAGCAGATCGGCTTCACAATCGTTTCGCTGACCGTCTCTCTCATCGCCGTGCTGATTCCACTGCTCTTCATGGGAGACATTGTAGGCCGCCTCTTCCGAGAATTCGCGATCACGCTCGCGATCACGATACTCGTTTCGGCATTCGTTTCCCTCACCCTGACGCCCATGATGTGCGCCAAGATTCTCCGCCACAAACCGGAATCGGAACAATCTTGGTTTTACCGGCGGTCGGAGGATCTATTCGACTGGGTGATCGCGAAATACGGCAGCAGCTTGCAATGGGTGCTGCGCCACCAGCCGCTTACGTTACTGGTCACTGTTCTGACGTTGGTGCTGACTGTCATCCTGTTTCTTGTCATACCCAAGGGGTTCTTTCCCGTGCAGGATACCGGCGTGATTTTAGGCGTCTCGCAAGCTCCGCAAGATGTGTCGTTCGACGCCATGTCCAGGCGCCAGCAGGCTCTTGCGAAAGTGATTCTGCGGGATCCGGGTGTCGAGAGTCTCTCCTCTTTCATCGGAATAGACGGCGTCAATACGACTCTCAATAGCGGACGCATTCAGATCAATTTGAAACCCGCTGGGGATCGCTCGCTGAACGCCTCCCAAATCATACGGCGATTGCAGCCGAAGTTGGCTGAAGTAAGCGGCATCGAACTTTTCATGCAGCCCGTGCAGGATCTTACGGTGGAAGATCGTGTCAGCCGCACCCAGTATCAGTACACACTCGAAGACGCAGACGCGAATGAGCTGAACATCTGGACCAACCGCCTGGTAGCCAAACTGAAGACTCTTCCCGAGCTGCGCGACATTGCGACCGATCAACTCAATAACGGGCTGGAGACCACGCTCGTGATCGATCGGGACACCGCCTCGCGACTTGGCATTCCCATGCAGACCATCGACGATACTCTGTACGATGCGTTCGGTCAGCGCCTAGTCTCGACGATGTACACTCAGCTGAATCAGTATCATGTTGTACTCGAAGTAGCGCCGCATTTCCGCCGCGATCCCTCTGATCTTTCGAGCATCTACGTCCGCTCATCGACTGGTATTGTGGTTCCGCTAAGCTCCTTCGCACACTATGAGCAGGGTTCGGCGCCTTTAACGGTCAATCATCAGGGACAGTTCCCGGTGATAACGGTCTCGTTTAACTTGCCGGCCAACGAATCGCTCGGCAACGCGGTCAACGTCATCAATAAAGCGGAGGCCGAAATTGGTCTTCCCCTGAGCATTCATTCCAGCTTTCAAGGCACTGCCGCCGCCTTTCAGAATTCACTTGCGAATGAGGCTTGGCTGATTCTGGCGGCGCTCGTGGTCGTCTATATTGTCTTGGGAGTGCTTTATGAAAGCTATATTCATCCCATCACTATTTTGTCCACGCTGCCCTCGGCCGGTGTTGGCGCCCTGCTCGCGCTATTCATCTGCGGTAAGGACTTCGACGTCGTTTCTTTGATCGGCATTATCCTGCTGATCGGCATCGTAAAGAAAAACGCCATTATGATGATCGATTTTGCCCTCGAGGCGGAGCGCATCGAAGGCAAGCGTCCGACTGAGGCAATTTATCAAGCGTGCTTGCTACGCTTCCGCCCTATCATGATGACCACCATGGCGGCTCTCTTCGGAGGATTGCCGCTTGCGCTCGGAACAGGCGTGGGCTCGGAACTGCGCCGGCCACTCGGAATCACAATCGTCGGTGGCTTGATCGTAAGCCAGGTTCTTACGCTCTATACGACTCCAGTTGTGTATCTCTTCTTTGAACGCCTGGCAAGACGATTGACGCGCCGGCCGGGCACACAGCTTGTTCGGCAGCAGCCCATGCAGGAACCGGTGGCGGTGAAGTAGCCCGTGAATATCTCAGAACCATTTATCAAACGCCCGGTTGCAACGTTTTTACTAACGGCCGCCTTGGCGCTGGCGGGAGGGCTTGTATTCCAACTCTTGCCAGTATCGGCGCTTCCCGAGGTAGATTTTCCAACTATTCAAGTTCACGCTAATCTTCCCGGCGCAAGCCCGGAGACTATGGCGTCTTCGGTGGCAACGCCGCTCGAGCGACAGTTCGGGCGTATCGCGAGCGTTACTGAGATGACGTCCTCAAGTCAGCTCAGCAGTACGTCTATCACGCTCCAATTTGACCTTGACCGCGACATCAATGCCGCGGGACGTGACGTACAAGCGGCTATTAACGCAGCCCGCGGACAGCTGCCCGCCGATCTACCAAGCAATCCCGGTTACTGGAAATCGAACCCGGCCGATGCTCCCATTCTGATGCTTGCGCTCAGCTCTGACGTGTACGGGCGCCCCCAGATGTACGATTTCGCCGACTCGATCCTCGCCCAGAAGATCTCGCAGATTGATGGCGTGGGACAAGTACACGTCTGGGGAAGCTCACGCCCGGCGGTTCGCGTCCAAATCAACCCCATGCTCTTGAACAACATGGGCCTTGGATTGACAGATGTGGCCACTACCCTGCGGAACGCAAACGCCCATCAGGCGAAAGGCGCGCTCCAAAATGACACCATGCGTTGGCAGATCGACGCCACAGATCAGCTCTTTAGCGCAGCCAAGTACGCTCAGCTCATCGTGGCCTATCGCAACGGAGCACCGGTTCGGCTTTCGCAGCTTGGGAACGTGATCAGTTCGGTCGAGGATACCCGTAACGACGGCTTGGACAACGGCAAGCCGAACGTAATCATGGCGGTCTCCCGCCAACCTCAGGCGAATATCATTAACACCGTCGATCACATTCGCGCTGTGCTGCCACAGCTGCAGGCCTCAGTCCCTCCCGGCATGCACCTGAAGGTCGCACAGGATCGAACCCAGACCATTCGCGCTTCGGTCGACGATGTAGAGTTCACCCTCCTGATCGCCATCTTCCTGGTTATTCTGGTGGTCTTTGTATTTCTTCGTAGTGCTTGGGCCACTATCATTCCCGGTATCGCGGTCCCGCTGTCTCTGTGCGGCACATTCATTGCGATGTACTTGCTTGGCTACACACTCGACAACCTGTCGCTTATGGCGCTTACCGTATCAACCGGCTTCGTAGTCGACGATGCGATCGTGGTAATCGAAAACGTCACCCGCTACCTGGAAATTGGCTGGAATCCGGTGCGCGCGGCGCTGCAAGGCGCAAAAGAGATCGGCTTCACCGTTCTCTCCATGAGCTTGTCGCTTTGTGCTGTCTTTATACCGATCCTGCTCATGGGCGGCATTGTCGGCCGGCTGTTCCGCGAGTTTGCGGTGACGCTCACGGTTGCGATCGGCGTTTCCCTCATTGTTTCCTTAACGACGACGCCCATGATGTGCGCCAAGTTCCTGCGTGCCCATCACGACCGGAAACATAACTTTCTGTACAACGCGAGCGAAAAGAGCTTTGAAGCTCTCCACAACTTCTATGCGCGAACCCTGCGCAGCGTTTTGCGGCATCCTCCAATTACGCTTGCGATCACTCTTGTCACGATTGCCGTAAGCGTATACCTTTACATCATCGTTCCCAAAGGCTTCTTCCCTCAGCAGGATAATGGTCGCATTGGCGGGGCGATTGTTGCCGATCAGGATATCTCGTTTAACGCCATGAGGGAGAAATTGCATGAACTTCTTCGTATCGCGCAGCAGGATCCGGCGATTGAGGACGTGCAGGGCTTTACCGGTGGCGGCACTTTGAACGTTGCCTCCGTTTGGGCCCAACTCAAGCCCCTCTCCGAGCGCAAAGTGTCCGCTGACGATGTCATCAACCGCTTACGCGGCAAACTGGCGCGGATTCCCGGCGCAACCCTTTATATGCATGCCGCGCAAGACATCCGTGTTGGCGGCCGAGGCAGCAACTCGCAGTACCAATACACGCTGCAGTCCGACAAGCTCTCCGAACTCAACGAGTGGGCGCCGAAGCTTCTCGCGAAACTGAAGACCGTGCCGCTTGTCCTTGACGCCAACAGCGATCAACAGATTCACGGCTTGGAGTCTCGCATTGTCATTGACCGCACCACCGCTGCCCGGCTTGGCGTCAGCCCGCAAGATATTGACACCACTCTCTACAGCGCCTACGGTCAACGCCAGGTATCGACCATGTACACGGGCATTAATCAGTATCACGTGGTGATGGAAGTGCTACCTGAGTTCCAGAAAGACCCAGCGGCGCTGCAGACTCTTTATGTCCGGACGAATACCGGCGTGCCCGTTCCGGTCTCTGCTTTTACGCATGTAGAGACCGTGCTGGCACCCTTGACCGTTAACCACCAGGGCCAATTTCCGTCTATCACTCTCTCGTTCGCCTTAGCGCCCGGTGTCGCTCTCAGCGAAGCTGTCGACGCGGTGCAGCAGGCCGAAGACGAAATCGGATTGCCTTCGGATGTACATGGCGCCTTCGCCGGTACCGCCAAAGTATTTCAGGCGTCGCTCAAATCCGAACCGCTGCTCATCTTGGCGGCGCTCCTTGCGGTTTACATTGTTCTCGGGATGCTTTACGAGAGCTACATCCACCCGATCACGATTCTCTCCACCCTGCCTTCCGCGGGTGTCGGGGCACTTCTCGCGTTACTGATTACCGGGACCGATCTGACGGTAATCGCGCTCATCGGCATCATTCTCTTGATCGGCATCGTGAAGAAGAACGCCATTATGATGATCGATTTTGCGCTCGATGTGCAGCGCAATGATGGTCTCTCGCCGAAGAACGCCATCTATCAGGCTTGCCTGCTCCGTTTTCGCCCGATCATGATGACGACTTTGGCCGCGCTGCTCGGCGGCTTGCCGCTTGCGCTCGGCACCGGCACTGGATCCGAGTTACGGCGCCCGCTCGGCATTACGATCGTCGGCGGTCTGATGGTTAGCCAGATACTGACTCTGTATACGACGCCAGTTATTTACCTATATATGGACCGCTTGCAGCAATGGTTCGGTTCATCCAGGCAGCTCAGTCCGCGTTTGAAAACGATTATGAGCGACACGCCGGGCGTGACTGCAAAAACCCGCGCTTAATCAGCTAGCCGGACCACCTGGTCGAGTACAACCCCGTAGAGCAAATGGACGGCTGTCGCGCTCGCGTGCGATTTCCAACTCTTGCTCATCGGATCGGATACGCCCGACAATCCGATCCCGAGTTCATCGCCAACCATCCATAACGCCAACCCAAATACAGCGCCATGCAGCGCAGCAATACCGGGCACTCTGCCGCGAGCCGCTCCGTACATCGCGCCGGCTCCAACACCGATGCCATAATGCAACACCATTGCGATGCGCGCCGCCTCTGCCTCAGTTGGAGTTCGGCCGGCGACAACCGGCCATAACTTCTGGACTGAGTTCACATCCGACTCCCAATCGAACCCGAAAATGCCATCCTCGACTCGGGGGTAGAACCGCTCCCATTCCAATCGGAACAAGTGCATTGCCGCTGCCCCGAGCAATCCACCAAACATTCCCGCAAAGATCTTCAACTCCACAGCCCTCCGCAGTACAATTCGCGTCTGACTAAGGACAGGTCAGGCTGTCTGCCCGGTCATACGCCCGTCCCGCATCGTTACCACGCGGTCCGAAAAAGCCGCCGCCTCGGCATTGTGCGTGATCATCAAAATGGTTTGGCCGATACTCCGGTTCAGCTTCCGCAATAATTCAAGCACCGCGTCCGAGTTCGCCGTATCCAGATTCCCGGTCGGCTCATCAGCCAGGAGGATCGCGGGTTGATTTACCAGCGCCCGCGCTATAGCCACACGCTGCTGCTCTCCGCCTGAAAGAGCCCTCGGCCGGTGATCCATACGATGCGCGATGCCAAGCTGCTGCAACACGTCGTCAAACCCGGCCGGATAGGCCGCTGTTTTTCCAAGAGCTTTCGCAATCGCGACGTTGTCGCGAGCTGTGAGCGTGGGCAGCAGATTGTACTTCTGAAAAACGAACCCAATTTTTTTCTGGCGAAGCTCGGTCCGCTCCGATTCCGACATACGCCGCAGATCCATGCCGTCGATCCAAACTTCGCCGTCGGTCGGCGGCGCAAGCCCACCCAGAATATGAAACAAGGTGGACTTACCCGAGCCCGACGGTCCTACCACGGCCAGAAATTCACCGCGTCTGACGTCCAGATCCACTCCGCGCAGCGCCTGCACCGGAACGTCACCGCTCTGAAACGTTTTCTGCAATCCCCGCACCCGTATAAACGGTTCTTCGTTAGTCATACGAGAGCGCCTCTATCGCATCCTGGCGCGCTGCTTTCAGCCCTGGGTAGCTCGCGCCGAGCAGCGCTCCGATAATCGCAATGAGCGCGGCGGCGGGCCACCACTCCGGCACATTCACAATCTGTAAACTCGGGAGCATTCGCGGGAGCACCGAGCTCGCTATGATCGATAGAACGATCCCCACCAAACAACCAAGCAGAGCCAGCACCAAAGATTCACGGACCAGCAAATCCAGAATGGTTCCCGGCTTTGCCCCAAGCGCTTTCAGAATTCCGATTTCGCGCGTCCGCTCCACCACCGCCGTGTACATTGAAAGAAAAACAACCAAAAAGCCCACCAGAATAGCTAGTCCCTCGATCACGCGAATGAAAATCTTCAGCTGCGGGATGTTGTTGATGCTGAAGTTGGAAAGAATCGCCTGCATCGAATAAGCCTTCATGTTGCCGGCCATCTGACGGTTGAGCGAATCTACTTCCTGCGCAGTAAGAGCCGGATTATCCAGCTTCACGAGTATCTGCGATACCTTGCCTGTTTGCGATGTCAGCTCTTGGAGAGTGGTGAGCGGTACGATCAAGTGGCCCAGTACACCGCCCTGCATAACTCCCGAAACTGTGAACTCATGATTCAGCAGCTTCCATTTCTTTCCCGGCTTCAAGTGGTTTTGCTGTGCATAGAACTCATCGATTAACAAGTCATCCGGCGCGCTCGGCAAACGTCCGGATAGCAGGCGAATTCCTCCGCTCATCTTCTCGAGCTGGGCAATATTCACCCCTTGGACCGTAGTGATCAGTTCAACTGGCATTCCCAGCACACCCATTGCGTCCCTCACATGCGGCTGCTTTGCCACAAACGGCACAAATGATTCGGGCGTTTGCCCGCTACCGAAGTTGAAGGTGCCGGCGCCATTGTTCGGCTTCAAAAAGATATCGGCGCCTGTGCCTTTCTGCCGGGCGGCTGAATCCTGCAAAAGGCCATCGCTCAGTCCGATGAGAGTCAAAATCGACATCACCTGCACGCCGATCACGAGCGCCGAAAGTAGTGTTCGTACCCAACGATGCCGAATATTTTCAAAAACTAACTTATTGATCATTACGCGATGCCGGCTTACGGTTGCGCCGCCAGAAAATCCGCGGCGACCTTTGCGGCAGTTTGATGACCACCCTCTACTTTCTCGTTCAGTTGTCGCATCGTTTGATCGTCGATCCTATTTTGCAGCTCATCAAGCACGGCTTTCACGCGTGGCTCTCTTTTCAGTAGGCTCTCCCTTACTACGAAGCAAGCGTTGTAGGGAGGAAATGCTCTTCTATCATCGCGCAAGGTAGTGAAGGCTGGATCGCTCAACTGGCCGTCGGTCGAGTTGCCCGCCGCCATGCCGACCTGCTTCTGCGCCAAAGCCCGATACAGCAGACCTAGATCCATGCTCTTCGGGGTTCCTTGCCACGGAATGCGATACACCCTGTTGAGAGTCGCGAACCCGTCGGGACGGGTGAGGAACTCATACCCAATCCCGAGCCGCCAGCTACGACTCGCCGCATGAGACAGATCGGGAGCACCTAGCCGGTCTGCATCGGACTTCCGCACCACCATCGCAAACGTATCGTTGAACCCCAGCGGCGCCAGCCAGAGTAAGTGGAACCGCCGTAGATACTCATCGCGCACGATGGCAAACGCGCGCCGTGGATCAGACGGTACATTGTGCTTTAGCACCACCTGGGCCGCCGTTCCGGTGTACTCCGGATAGATATCAATGTCGCCCTTCACCATCGCGAGATGTGCCAATAGCGTGCCGCCCAAGTCGAGACGGCGCTGCACATGAATGTGCAGCTTACGCTCGATCTGTTGCGCAGCGATCTCACCCAGGATGAATTGCTCGGTAAAGTTCTTCGATCCGACGACAATCCCGCCCCGCCGGCGGCACCCAGTCAGCAGCATCGCGGTAAGACACAAGACAGCAGCGACCCTCATGAGCGCGAAATCCGCCGCTCCAAAGCAGACATTCCGGCATCCGCCAGCAGAGCGAGCGCTGCCGCGGGAATTGCTCCAGCGAGAATCTCAATGGTATTTACTGACGCCACGCCGCGAAAGATGAGTTCTCCCAGACCTCCACCACCAATCACTGCCGCAATCACCGCAGTCCCGATATTGGTCACCAGCGCGATCCGAATCCCAGCTAGTATAGTCGGCGCGGCGAGCGGCAGTTCCACCCAGCGAAGCAGTTGTCGGTCAGTCATGCCCATCGCGACGGCGGCCTCGCGCACGGGAGCGTCCACTGAGGCAATTCCCACAATCGTGTTGCGGAGAATTGGCAGCAGCGAATACAGCACCAGACAGAGAATCGCCGTATGCTGGCCGATGCCCCCGATGAACGGCACCGGCAGCAGAAAACCGAACAGCGCCAGGCTGGGAATAGTTTGCAAGACACTCGCAACGGTCACCGAAATTCGCCGCAGCAGCGGTCTGCGCGTCCCGGCAATCCCAAGGCTTACGCCGATGACGACAGCGAGTCCGCAGGAAACCGACACAATCCAGATGTGCTCGCCGGTGAGCGACACTACATCGGCAAATAAAGCTTTGAGAACGGTAGTATCCACTAAGGTTTCGGGGGACTTGGAGCGCCCGGCGCATCGATCTGCTCATGAGAGCTAACCGAAAATAAATGACACTTCTGCAGCTGTTCGCTGAACCGGAAGCGGGCATGCAAAAAGAGAGCCGCCCGCGCGTCCCCGCTTCCTTGCACATCCTTCGTGATCCAAACTCCGTCCGGCTCCCGTTGCTGTGTAATGTGCAGCCAGAATCCCTTGTGTAAATTCGCAAGGAGCCCGCCGCCGATCTTCACATCACGCTTCGTTTCGAATTGAATGCCTATCGGCGTGCCCGATTGTTCATCGATGGCAATCTGTCCCGTGAGCGCTTCGGCGAAACGTTCTTCGAGGCTCTTCGGATGAAAATCCGGATCGCCCGATAGTTGATAGACCAGCGTCGGGCGGCCCATCCGCGATTCCCGGCGGCCGTCGCTCAGGCGCAATGCCTGCAAGAACATGTCGGCCTGCTTCAAACCGTGTTCCTGCGCCTTCGAAGCCTGCCGCTCATCGCTATACTTCTTGACTTGTTTGTCGACGCGCTCCTGCTCCTTTTTCGCGTCCGAGGCGCTGAGAGGCTTGCCATCGCGTTCCAGAGTGTGTTCGATCTGAATACGATTGACGAAGAACTGTTCCTTGACCGATGAGCTTCGCTTCTTCACGCTCCCGTCTGAAGTCAGCTCGTCGGTTGCTTCCCGCACGATACACGAATAATTCTCGATTGCATTTTCGGATCGGCGCAAGCTCGCGAGGACCCGGCTCTTGATCTGTCTGCCGTCCGGGATTGGAAGTTCTGCCAGCACGACGGCGCTAACCGTCAGGCCAACCGATACAGCGATCGCCGACCGGATCACTGCGGCCTCAAGCGATCCGGTAAAGTCTCTCGAAAGGCGCGCGCGGTAGGCGTATCCACACTCCAGAATTCCGCAGGAGTCACCAGCGCCTCCAACCGTCCGTTGCCCAGCACGGCAATCCGCGTTCCGAGACGAAGCGCCTCCAGCAGGTCATGCGTGACAAAAACTGCGGCCACATGATAGCGATCGCGAAGCGCGGAAAATTGCTCTTGCATGTCGTGCCGGGTCACGGGGTCCAGTGCGCCGAACGGCTCATCGAATAACAGCAAAGTCGGCTTGGCCGCCAGAGCGCGCGCCACAGCTACACGCTGCCGCTGGCCTCCCGATAGAAGATGAGGGCGCCGATCCGCAATACCCGCTTCATCCAATCCCACCTGCGTCAGCAGTTCATTCACCCGTTCCTGCTGTTTCTCCGCAGGCCACTTCAGCAGGCGTGGAAGCAAAAGGATATTGTCCTTCACCGTCCAGTGAGGCAGCAGCCCGAATTCCTGAATGACGTAACCGATCTGACGCCGCAGCTGAATCGGATCGAATTCACGAACGTCTTTGCCGTCGATACGCACCGCGCCTTCGCTTGGCTCGAGCATGCGATTGATCAGCCGCAGGGCTGTCGTCTTACCGGAACCACTACTCCCCAGCAATACCAGCGTCTCTCCCCGCTCAACCTGAAAGCTGAGATCATGCAGGATCGTCCGCTCTCCGGCCATGTAGCCGACTTCCTCAAAGGAAAGGTGCGCCAGTGAAGATACCTCGTCGTTCTACCAACATGGGATAATATCGGATGTCAGACCCTAACAGGCCGACTCACCGTCACCTTAGCAAACCTCCAGAGAGCTTGGACTTAGGATTGCTACTTATCTAATTGTTCCAACACTACAATCGAGAATTTCACTAGTCGCTGATGCCGTATCAAATTCAACCGCTCAAAGAATTCGTAGTCCATCCGGCGCTGCCGCAAGCGATCGGCCGGCTCCCGGAGATCGCCTACAACTTGGTCTGGAGCTGGGATCACACCATTCGGTCTCTCTTCCGGCGCCTTGACCCCGCGCTATGGAAGGAGCTTAACCATAATCCGGTCGCGTTATTAGGCCGGATTCCTCAGGAGAAGCTGGACCGTGCTGCCGGTGACCCTCGCTTTCTTCTTCTTTATCGCAGGGCATGCGAACGTCACGATAGCTACCTCCACACCAGCCCCCCGACTGAAAGCACTCCCCGCATTGCTTATTTCTCGATGGAATACGGCTTGCTCGATTGCATGCAAATCTATTCGGGCGGCTTAGGTTTGCTTTCAGGTGATCATCTAAAGGCAGCTAGCGACAACGATTTCGCTCTCACCGGCGTCGGACTCCTGTATCAGCGCGGTTATCTTCAACAGCACCTCAATCCCGACGGCTGGCAACAGGAACGCACTCCGCTCAACGATTTCTATACGCTGCCTGTTCGTCCATGTACTGGACCGGACGGCAATGAACTCGTGGTCAGCGTCAACCTTCCATCGGGCGAGCTTTTCCTGAAGGCCTGGCACATAGATGTCGGGCGGGTCAAACTTTATCTTCTCGACAGCAACATCCCGCAAAACGCCTTCCCGGAGCACCGCGAGATTACCGACCAACTTTACGGCGGCGATATTCAAAAACGAATCCGCCAGGAAGTTGTACTTGGCATCGGTGGATTGCGAGTGCTGCGCGCGCTCGGCATTAGGCCGACTGTTTATCACATGAACGAAGGCCATGCGGCGTTCCTGGGCGTCGAGCGCGTTCGCGTACTCATGCAGGAAGAGGGGCTGAATTTTGAGCAAGCTCTCGAAGCCACCCGAGTCAGCAACGTCTTCACCACCCATACGTCCGTTCCTGCCGGCATCGATTTATTTGACCCCGGCCTGATCTACGACTACTTCCAGAGCTACTGCAGCGATGCCGGAATTTCGTTCGACAAATTTCTCGCGCTGGGCAGGAAGAATCCGGACGATCCCTCAGAGCGCTTCTCGATGGCGGTACTTGCTCTCAAGACATCTGCCTTCCGCAACGCGGTGAGCGTGCTTCATCGCTTTGTGTCTCAGGATATGTTTCAGGACCTGTGGCCTCGTCTCCCGGTCAACGAGGTGCCGATTACGTCGGTTACCAACGGCGTGCATTCGCCTACCTGGATCAACGGAGATCTCGCCGCGATTTACGATCAATACCTGCAGCCCGAATGGCGGGAGCGGTTGGAAGACACCAAGATGTGGGAGCAGGTGCAAGAAATTCCGGGCCAGGAAATCTGGGAAATGCACCGCAAGCGCAAACGCCGTATGGTGGCGTTTGTCCGGGAACGTGCGGCAGCTTCGGCTCTGCAGAGAAAGTCTTCCGCCGGCGAAGTACGGCGGTTGCAAGAGATCCTGGATCCCGACGTGTTCACCATCGGATTCGCCCGCCGCTTTGCCACTTACAAACGCGCCACGCTTATCTTTCGCGATGTGGCTCGGCTGAAGAGGCTTCTCAGCAATCCCGACATGCCGGTCCAGATCGTCATCGCCGGCAAGGCGCACCCCAAAGATCATCCCGGCAAGACGCTGATTCGGGAGATTTACAATTTATCGCGCGATCCTGAAATCTCGCGCCGACTCATCTTTG
Source organism: Bryobacteraceae bacterium (assembly GCA_965219105.1). Taxonomy (GTDB): domain Bacteria; phylum Acidobacteriota; class Terriglobia; order Bryobacterales; family Bryobacteraceae; genus Bog-105. Next base: position 977,788 of record OZ244728.1, read on the forward strand.
TCGAAGACTACGGCATCCAGGTAGCGCGGGAAATGGTGCAAGGCGTGGATCTCTGGCTCAACAATCCGAGACGCGGCGAGGAAGCCTGCGGCACAAGCGGTATGAAAGCGTCCATGAACGGCGTGCTTAACTTCAGCGTTCTCGACGGTTGGTTCGATGAAGCCTATGAACTGTCGGCCGGGTGGGCTATCGGAGACCGCGCTCCCTACTCCGAAGATCAGGACGATATTCACGCAAGCGCTATTTACTCGACGCTCGAGAATGAAATCCTTCCGATCTTCTACGAGAATCGCGGCTCCGATAACGAAATCCCTGCCGAATGGGTGCGGCGCATGAAAACCTGCATCGCTTACATCACACCGCGTTTCAGCTGCGGGCGCATGGTCGGCGAATACATGACCAATCTCTATCAGCCTGCGCATAAGTTGTGGACAGACATATCGGCCCACAACTTCGAGACTGCCCGCCAGAAAACAACCTGGGACGCGCGAGTCGGCGAGAATTGGGAGCGTGTTCAGTTCATCGAACTAGGAGACGGTCCGGGCGGCTCGGTTATGAGCGGCTCATCCATTCCGCTGCGCGCTACAGTAGAGCTTGCGGGGCTTTCCCCGTCTGAAATCCGCGTGGAAGCAGTCATCGGTCAGATCGGCGTGAATGGACAGCTGGAAAGCACATTTACTCTTCCGCTTGAACCCGTAGAAGATAAGGGCTCGCAGACAGTCTTTGCTAACGAATTTACAGTGCAGCAAACCGGACGTGTTGGCTACTCGGTTCGTGTCAGCCCTAACCACTTCGACAATCCATTAACCCGGCCCTGTAACTCTCTCTTGCGATGGGTTTCCGACGCACACGAGTAGGCAACCAAAGTTTAGATCACATAGTACTTATTGAGAGTAATTATCCGCGAAACCGCACTAAACTACTGGAACCCAAAACAGATTCGTGGTACATACAGATCAGGTATAGCCGCAAAGTCAACTTATCTTCCCCGGGTGACTGAATTTTGAACTTTACCTGATTTCCAGCACAAGAATTATTCTTTCTACGCTTGGATCTTTTGAGTTGCAGGTCCGATCCGGTGATTGCGCAAGTTATTTCCAGACACGCGTACGCCGCTTGAACCTCTGAAGGAGCCGATCCACAACTATGGACGGAGATCGTAAATACAGGCAGCATGGCTACCAGGACAATCCGCGTAATTCCAGCGCCCCTCATGCCGAACGCAGTAAGTCTCAATCCCCTCGCCCTCCATTGGACATCACTGGGCCTAAATTGCCCCGCTTGGTCCAGAATGTAGTTGCGTCGCGTTGTTATTGCTGCGCGATGGCGCTTCCAACTGACATTGATTTTAAGGGAAACTGTCCGAAGTGCGGCGCGGCCTTACACTGTTGTAAGCAGTGCGTGAACTTCGATTCTTCTACCCGGTTTCAATGTCTGAAACCTATTCCGGTGCGTATCGCCGTGAAAGACCAGCTGAACGAATGCGAGCTTTTTTCGCCGCGGGTAACTGTGGCGCGTGATGTCTTGCCGTCCGGGCCTGTCTCGAAGGTTTCTCAGCCCAGCATGCTTTCCGCACCCCGCAACGCTAATGATGCTCGAGCCGCTTTTGACAATCTTTTTAAGAAATAGTTCGGTCCACCCTCTTCTCCTGCACTTAATCCTGGTGGCTCGTCTTTAAATGGCCGCTTCCAGAATCAAGAAGAAAACAAGTAGTTCGAAAGTTTCACCGGTCCCCCGGCAAGGTGCGATCCCGTGTCTGATCGTAGTCGCGCTGATCCTGCTGATAGTGGGTGTAATGCTGTACTATGCTCTCCGCAGCACAGGCGGTTAAACGCGGCCGATATAAGTTGGAGTCAGTAAATAAATTGCGAATCGACGGCCGGCTACCTGATCAACTGCGTCCCACAAAATTCACGCCTGACTATCTCGTAACGGCCGAAGGATCGGTCATCGTTGAAGCCGGCAATACGCGCGTACTCTGTGCCGCATCGGTCGAGAACAGCGTCCCCGGCTTCCTGCGCGGCACCGGTAAGGGCTGGATCACCGCCGAATACGCGATGCTTCCGCGCGCGACGTCTACTCGCACGGCCCGCGAGATTGTGAAGGGCAGACCATCGGGCCGCACGCACGAAATTCAACGGTTGATCGGGCGGTCCTTGCGCGCTGTCACCGACCTCGCTGCGCTCGGCGAACGCAGCGTCATCGTGGATTGCGATGTTCTGCAGGCTGACGGTGGAACCCGCACAGCCGCCATCTCCGGAGCGTACGTCGCCTTGGCCATCGCCGTCGCAAAGCTGGTCAAATTCAACGCCCTGAAACATTCTCCGCTGCAAGACTCAGTAGCGGCGACCAGCGTGGGAATCGTCGCCGGAACTCCCATGCTCGATCTCGCCTACGAAGAAGATTCGCGCGCCGATGTCGACATGAACGTCGTCATGACCGGAGGCGGCCAGTTTGTTGAGTTGCAAGCCACCGCTGAGCACAGGCCTTTTGAAGATGGAGAGCTGAACCGGATGATCGAACTTGCTCGCGCGGGTATTGCCCAAATCAAAGCTATGCAGGATGCCATTTTAAGCGGGCGCTCGTGACAGAGCGGCTCCTATATGCGTGCTCGTCAAATGCAGGAAAGCTTCGCGAGTTCCGATCAGCCGCCGAGGGCGCTCCGCAGGACGAGCGATTCCACGTCGCTAGCCTGCCTGACTTGTCCAACATATCGCCCCCACCGGAAAACGGCTCGACCTTTGCCGAAAACGCCGCGAGCAAAGCGCTCTATTATTCGACCTTCACCGCAGAGCTTGTCTTTGCCGATGATTCAGGTCTGACTGTCGATGCGCTGGGCGGTGCGCCCGGCGTCTATTCGGCCCGTTTTGCCGGAGATGACGCAAGTGACGAAGCGAACAACCGGCTGTTGCTCGAACGCATGGAGCACATTTCAGATCGCAGCGCATCATTTGAGTGCGCTATTGCCCTAGCTTGCGCGGGCGGCGTTCTTGGCGTCTTCTCAGGCTCGGCTCGTGGCGAAATTTTGCAAACCGCTAGCGCTGGACAGAATGGCTTCGGTTATGACCCACTCTTTTTCTTTCCGCCGCGCCAGCAGTCCTTTGCCGACCTCTCGCCGAGCGATAAGTGGCTGGTAAGCCATCGCGGCCAAGCTTTTCGACGAATGCTCGACTATCTTTCCAACCCCACGAGAGAAAGCGCAACAGCCCGCGTTCCGCTACCATAGTATTTGTGCACGGTTTCGTGTTTCATAACGGCCAGATCAGAAAAGCTGGTGAGTCGCTGCTCTCGCCGGGCCAGGTTGGCTATCTAAATGGCTGGGGCGTTTTCAGCACGATTCGCGTCTCTCAGGGCGTGCTGTTTGCCTTTGAACGCCATTATCGCCGCATGAAGCGCGATGCTGAACTGCTTCGCGTTCCTTTCCCGCTCTCAGAGGACGAACTACGCAGCGCACTCGAAAAGCTGATCGACGCAAATGCCGCAACCGATGCCGTGCTTCGCGTGGCTATGGTGCGAAACCGGGGCGGCGTATTTGAAGACCCGACACCAACTGCCCCGGCCGACCTAGTGGCATTTACATCTGACCTTCGTAAGTGGGGCGCAGGGGCTCGTCTGACATACTGCCCTAATGCCCGCTTCGGCGCTTCGCCCTTCGCCGGAATGAAAACTACCTCCTGGGCCTACAATCTCGCGCTGTATGAAACCGTTCGCGAAGCCGGCTTCGACGAAGCAGTGTTGCTTAACGAGAATGGCCAGGTAAGCGAGTGTACCTCCGCCAACATCTTCGCCATTCAGGGCGATCGCGTCTACACGCCCCCGCTCGGCACTTCCGGTTGTTTGCCCGGCATTACGCGCGCAATTTTACTCGAAGACATTCAAGCCGGCGGAATCACCGTTGCGGAGCGCGAGCTTACACCCTCCGACTTAGAGGCAAGCGATTGTGTGTTCATCACTTCGAGCACTCGCGACTTGCTTCCGGTTCGATCCATTGACGGCTTGGAGTTGCCCGGGGAGCATCGAGCGTTGCATTCACTACAGAGAGAGTTCAATGGGTACGCGTCGGCTTACGTTGCCCACTCGCTCTCTACGAAAGTTCTAGTTCACTCCTAATTTCTACATGAAGCATCCTGAGTTTACGTGCAGCGCCTGCGGCAGTCCTAACTTGAGACGGTCTCATATTCAATCGCTGGCTGAATTGCCGAAGATGGCGATGGGCGTATACCCGTTTCGCTGCCTGGAGTGCAAAGCGCGGTTCTCAATAAATATCTGGCTTTTCTCGAAGAAAACGACCGCTGTGTGTCCGCGCTGTCTCGCCATCGAAGTGGCGCCGGCCACTCTCGAAGGGATGCGCTTGAGCTTGCTGGAACGCCTTCAGGTAACCTTCGGCGCGCGCGGTTACCGGTGCTTTACGTGCGGAAGGCGCTTCCTGAGCTTCAAACGCGCGGAACAGTTTCTCCCTGCGCCTACACCTTCCGAACCGCATGTTGTGCAGCGTGAGGCTGACACTTTCTCCGCTGTGTCGGGCGCGAAGTAGCTCGGCTTCATCACGCCGTCGAAGCCGATGCACCGGTTTTTTGCTTCGAAAGAACCAGCAGGGATCCAACCTGTTCACCAATAGTCGAGAGCATTTCCATGTCGTCGCCCGAATGCACCCGCACCTCCCGGTTCTGCACATTAATTACGCCCACTACACCGCCCTGCGAAATGATCGGCACCGATAGGAATGCTTCATAGGTATCTTGCGGCAGATCTTCGAAGAACTTGAATCGCGGGTCGCTGTAGGCCTCACGCGAAATCGCTAGCAATCGCCGCTCTCGCGCTACCCATCCCGTCAAACCCTCGCTCAACTTTAACCGTACGGCGTGTAAGTTCCTCAGCGTACCGTCACTGCTCGCATACAACACCAGTTGTCCATCTTCGGCCAGATAAATCAGACAGGAATCGCAGCTGAGAAAATCCCGAATGAGGGTCACAATCTCGTGCAGGATGTCGTCGAGATCCATAGGGCGCGTCATGAGACGGCTGACACGCTGAAAAAGTCGGAGTTGCTGCTCGACACGCTCCAGGCGAGCTTCCAGTTCCCGTGCCTTCACAGGATTATTATCCCAGAAGGACCCCTATTCGGTTATGAACGTACTCACGTATTGGAGTCCGTTTTTTGAGCGCACCGCAGTAGTACCATGTAGGCAGCTAATTCGACGAAAGGCACTTTGTAGATGTGGAGTAAACGCAGAGAAGACGAGCTGTCACCAGCACCGGAACCGAAATCGACCGCCACGCCGCCCAGCACCAGACCCGCAGTGGAACCACAAAGAAGAGAGATCAACACTATGTCATCGGCATCGCGCAACTATGAACCAGAATCGACCGTTCGAAGCAGCGGTTCAGCTGCCCTCGGCAAAAATGTCACTGTCAAAGGACAAATTTTTGCGCGGGAAGATCTGACGATCGATGGGGAAGTTGAGGGCACCGTGGAATGTCACGAGCATCGCCTCACCATCGGGCCGAACGCCCGCGTACAAGCCGGTTTGAAGGCACGCGAAATCGTCATTCAAGGCTCCATTCATGGGAATGTAGACGCCTCCGACAAGATCGACATCAAGAAAGAAGCTAAGCTCGTCGGGGACATCAAAACCAGCCGCATCGTGATCGAAGACGGCGCTTACTTCAAAGGCAGCATCGATATCTCGAAGGCTACTCCTGCCGCCAAGCCGGTCCAAGCGAGTGCGCCCACCGTTGTGCCGCCCGCGCAACAATCCGCAGCCAGCCCTCAACCGGCCCAGACCGTTACCACCAGCGCCGGGGGCGCTAGCCGTTAAGTATCCCGCCGGGTGGACGGGCGATCGGTTCCTCGTCCGCCGTAACGGACCCTTCGATACCTTGCTGGCCTGACGCTCCCTTTCGAACTCATGAGATTTAGTTCAGGCAAAGGCTTCGCGGGCAAGTCGGCCGGATCGAAAGAACACACCTTTGCTAGGCACAGCAGCGGCCTTGAGCAGTTCTGTTCCATGATCCAGCACAGCAGCAGTTTGTCTGTGCTGGATATGTCTGGAGCAAGCCAGGCCAATATCAGTTTCGTCACCAGCTTCGGCCATCGCATCTCGTCGGACGACGCCGTTGGCACCATGCAGCAGTGTTTTGGCGATGATTTCTACACCAATCAGCAGGCCGCTAGTAATGCCCATCGATTTCTCGAACAGACGCTGACGTTTCCGGATCAATCCTTCGATGCCGCCTTTGTCTGGGACACCCTGCAGCTGCTTGTCTCGCCCTTGCTCGAGGACATGGTTTCCAAGCTGTTTCGGGTGATGCGGCCGGGCGCGCCGATCCTCGGCTTCTTCAATGCGCAGGAGAAGGCGAGTCATGTTCCTGTCTACACCTACCGGATACAGGATTCGAAGACAATTCTTCAGACCACTCGCGGCGTGCCTCAGCGCTGTGAGTACTTCAATAACCGCCGCCTCGAGCGCTTGTTCGAAAACTCCGCATCGGTGAAGTTCTTCCTGACCCGCGGCGCGCAACGCGAAGTGATTGTCCGAAGATAGAGTGGCACGATCATCCAGCCATCTACAATAGGCCTTGGGAGCTTCTCTTTTTGGCATTGGAAGATAGTCTTCTGCGTCAGCGTCATGAGCGTATCGAGCAGATTCGTCAGCTTGGCTTCGAACCCTATGGGCACGCCTTCGATGCGACCCATACGACAGGTCAAATCACCCAGCAGTTCGGCCCGCAGACCGCGGATGAACTCTCCACTCGCGTAGAAGTTAAGGTCAGCGGACGAATTCAAAGCCTCCGCCGTATGGGCAAGAACGCGGGCTTTCTCCATCTGCTGCAAGAAGGGCAAAAGCTCCAGATCTACGTGCGTAAAGACGCCGTAGACGAATCGTCCTTCAAGCTTTTCGACATTCTCGACATCGGCGATGTCATCGGCGTGCGCGGATATCCATTCCGTACCAAGACAGGCGAGCTCTCTATCCACGCCGAGCAGCTATTCTTCCTCGCGAAAATCATGTTAGCGTTGCCCGAAAAGTGGCACGGCCTTGAAGATGTCGAGACCCGCTACCGTCAACGCTATCTCGATCTCATAGCCGACCCGGACCGCCGGGAGGTTTTCGTTACTCGTTCGCGTGTTATCTCGTCGCTTCGCCGTCAGCTCAACGAACGCGGCTTCATAGAAGTTGAAACGCCGATGATGCAGCCGCTCTATGGCGGTGCTGCGGCGCGGCCTTTCGTCACCCACCACAACACGCTCGATATCGATCTCTACTTACGCATCGCGCCCGAGCTGTATCTGAAACGTCTAGTGGTCGGCGGTTTCGATCGGGTGTACGAGATCAATCGAAACTTCCGCAATGAGGGCATCTCGACTCAGCACAACCCGGAATTCACGATGCTCGAGTTCTATCAGGCCTACACCGATTACCGCGGCATGATGGCGCTCTCGAAGGAACTGCTCCGTCAGGCCGCGATTGACGCGACAGGTTCCGATCAGGTTCGCTTCGAAGATCGCACGCTCGATTTTGGTAACTTCCGGCAATTCTCCATGCGTGAAGCGCTCGTGACGCTGTGGCCCGAATCAGCAGGTGAAGCTCCAAGTGCCGAACAAGTTCGCGATGCCGAGTGGCTGCTCGCGCATTCGCGTGAAACCACGCCCGGTTCGGCGCTGGTCGACTTATTTGAAACTCACATCGAAGACCGCTTATTAGAGCCAACTATCATTTACGATTTCCCCGTCGAGGTCTCTCCGCTTTCCAAAAACAAACCGGACGAACCGGAATTTGTCGAGCGTTTTGAAATCTACGCCGCCGGAATGGAGATCGCAAATGCGTTCACCGAGCTCAACGATCCCCAGGAGCAGCGCCGCCGCTTTGAACAGCAACTCGCGCGCAAAGAGGGCGGCGATCAGGAAGCGCACATGATGGACGAAGATTACATTCGAGCCTTGTGCTACGGTATGCCGCCGACAGGTGGCGAGGGCATCGGCATTGATCGTCTCGTGATGCTGCTCACCGGATCGAAATCCATTCGCGATGTGATCTTGTTTCCGCTCCTCCGCCCCGAAGGCGATATCGGCCTGCTCGACCGCTTGCGAGAGCTCACGCCGTAGCCGGCCATGAGCCGCTTTGAGTGGATCGTCGCGCTGCGTTATCTGAGCGCAAAACGCAAACAGTCGGTGATCTCGGTAATCACCGTCATCTCCATACTGGGCATTACGGCCGGAGTCGCCGCGCTCATCATCGCGCTCTCCATCAACAACGGTTTCGCCAGCACTCTACAGACGAGCCTGCTCAGCGCCACCGCACACGTCAGCATACAGGAGCGCAACCCAACGTTCGGCATTGAGGATTGGCAACAGCTCATTCCAAAACTTCAGCGAATTCCCCACGTGGTGAGCGTCACTCCAAGCCTGTATGAGCCAGTCTCACTTCGCGGACCTCTGGTCAGTGTAACCGCGGTCTTAAAGGGTGTGCCGCTCGATACGCACTCACCGAAACCGGAGTTACTCGAGCATCTTAAATCGGGTTCGTTGGCTGCGTTCAATGATCCCCAACTGGCACGTTCCAGTATTGTGCTGGGCTCCACAGTAGCCCAGCAAGCCGGCGTCCGGCTCGGCAGCCCCATTACCGTGATCGGAACCGAACTCACGCCGTTCAGCATCGCTCCAGCGCTGTTTCGCTTTCGAGTGGTTGGCATTTTCGAGTCAGGTCTTTATGATCTCGATTCCACCTGGGCCTTTTCATCCCTCTCCTCTGTGCAAAGAGTGGTGGATTTGCAAAATGTAGTGAACGCAATCGAGCTTCGGCTGGACGATGTCTATAAGGCAGCTCAGGTCGCCGAAGCGGCCAACCGGCTCATTGGCAACAAGCTCGTCGCCCAAACCTGGATGTCTCAAAACCATGCACTGCTGAACGCTTTGCGCTTAGAACGAATCGTCAGCATCGTCACGGTCGGTTTGATCGAGCTGGTCGCCGCTCTGAATATTATGGTCGTGCTTGTCATGCTCACCATGGAGAAGCATCGCGACATCGCCATTCTCATGTCGCTCGGGGCCCGCCGCCAGCAGATCCGGCGCATCTTCATCCTACAGGGACTAATTATCGGTCTAGTCGGCTCCGCGCTGGGCTTGCTCATCGGCTACTCCGTCACGTGGCTCTTCAACCATTACCAGTGGCTTCGATTAGATGAGCAGGTTTATTCCATCAGCTTCGTGCCCTTCCTGAGCCGCTGGACAGACGGTATCTGGGTCTCTGGCTTAGCACTGCTGACAAGCCTGCTTGCGACTATCCACCCGTCGCACAGCGCTTCCCGAGTCGCTCCCGCGGAAGCTCTTCGTTATGAATAACCGTCCTACCAGTGCATTACCTGACCACCATCCACATTGATCGCCTGCCCTGTGATCTGCGCCGCCCGTGCCGAAGATAAAAACACCACGGTATCGGCCACGTCCTCTGGCTCCTGCCATCGTGCCAACGGCACCACACTCCGCACCTTTTCGCCAGCCCAGTCTTCATACGTCCGCCGCTTCTCAGGCTCTTGCTGCTCGTTCCACGCCTGCCACACTCCACGGTTCAGCGGCGTTCGCACCATGCCGGGATTCACCACATTTACGCGCACATTATGCGGCGCCAAGTCCTTTGCCAGGCACTGCGCGAAGTTCAAGTTGGCCGCTTTGCTCGCGCTGTAGGGAGGGTCGGTTTGCGAACCGATCTGCCCTGCCACAGACGCCACAAACACCATCGTGCCCTCCCGGCGCGCAATCATTCCAGGAGCAATCGCGTGCGCGACATGCACCATCCCCATGACGTTGATCTCCAGCACTCTAGGCCAATCGCCCGGTTGCAAATTCGTAAACGGAAATCCAAACTTCCCAGAGCCGACTGCCGCCGCGTGAACCAGATGCGAGACCGGTCCCAATGACGCCTCTGTTTCGCGGAGCGCCGTTTCAACTGCCACGCGATCGCTGACGTCCACAGCAACCCCGCGCGCCGGACCGGAGACTTCGCCCGATAGATTCGCAGCTTTCTCCCCGGTATCGCGAGCGATGTCCCACAGCGCAACGCGGCAGCCTTCCTGCGCCAGCATTCGCGCACACGCCCAGCCGATTCCGCTCGCGCCGCCGGTTACTACCGCAACCGTTTCGTCCAGTTCCAATTTCATTTGACTCTTCGCTCGATACACAAGCTAATGCGCTGTGTACCCACCATCCATCATCAACACCGACCCAGTGAAAAACGTCGCGTAGTCGCTCGCTAAATAAGCAAAGAATGCAGCCACCTCGTCCGGCGTCGCAACTCTACCGATTGGATGATTGCGCAGCAGCATGTCCCAAAACCCTGCTTCGTCCCCCGATGCTTTTGCCGAACTGTGCACGATTGGGGTATCCACCGTGCCGCACCCAATCGCGTTGACGCGAATGTTGTGCTTTGCGTATTCCACAGCCATCTGGCGCGTCATCTGATGCAGCGCTCCCTTTGAAGGTCCGTAAGCCCCTTGTGTTGGAATCCCAGCTTCTCCCGATATCGAGCCGGTGATCAGGACCAGTCCGCCATGCTGCTCGATCATGACCGGAATCACATGCCGGGCCGCCCAGTACACCGCCTTGACGTTTGTATTCATCACCATGTCCCATTCTTCAGGAGAGTGCTCATGTATGGGCCGCACCACGGCCACGCCTGCATTGCATATCAGCGTGTCAATTCGCCCGAAATGGCTCATCGCGGCCTCAGTAAATTGCTCTGCGGTGGACTCTAAGCCAACGTCCCCCTGTATCATCACGAATCTTTTGCCGAACTCTTCTTGACAGCCCCGGAGCTCACTCGGAATTCCAGGCTGCCGGTCCACGCCGACCAGCCCTGCCACGCCGCACTCGAGGAACCGGCGCGTGATGGCCAGTCCAATCCCCGAAGCGGCTCCCGTAACGATTGCGACTTTACCCTCGAGCGAAATGTTCATCTGCACTTTCCCAAACACGCCATGGTATCGATGATAGATTTAGTTCCTTGAAAGAACTCACCTCACGACCAAGAAGGCGCGACTTCCTCGCCGGTGCAGCCGGTTTCTCAGCCGTGCTGCTTTCGACCCCGCCCCTCTCTGGCCAGAGCACGGACACCCTGATCGAAGTGTTCGCCGACGAGCCGATCGGCACTATCTCGCGCAACATCTATGGCCACTTCACCGAGCATATCGGCGGCGTGATCTACGACGGCGTGTGGGTTGGCAAAGATTCCAAAATCCCCAATGTGAACGGCATCCGCAAAGCCCTGATCGAGAAGTTAAGACAGATCAAGGCGCCCGTCATTCGCTGGCCCGGCGGCTGCTTCGCCGACAGCTATGACTGGAAGGACGGCGTTGGTCCCGCCGCTCACCGTCCGACCCGAACCAATTTCTGGGAGGTCGATCCGGACGCAAAACGTCTCCACGAAAAAGGCCCTCAGCTTTTCGACCCGAACTCCTTCGGCACCGGTGAATTCATTCAGTTCTGCAAGCTCACCAACGCTCAACCCTATCTTGCGGCAAATCTGCGCAGCCTCCCCGCCCTTGATTTCGACCATTGGGTCGCCTACTGCAACTCGCCCGCGGGGTCCAGCACGTATGCGGATATGCGAGGGGCGGCCGGCTCGCCCGACCCGTTCAATGTCCAATACTGGGGCGTCGGCAATGAGAGCTGGGGTTGCGGCGGCAATTTCCGGCCGGAAGATTACGCCTCCGAGTTTCGCCGCTTCACCACCTGGGTGCCCTCGTTCGGAGTGGACTTAAGCTTTATCGCAGCCGGTCCCAACAACGATGATGTCGATTGGACGCGCCGCTTCTTCGAACAGATCTTCGCCGGGCAGCACGCCTATCACAACTCTCACTTCTGGGGCTGGTCCATTCATCACTACTCGCGGGTCCCCCAAGGCGACGCGCTCCGTTTCGGCCCAGAACAGTGGTACGAACTGCTAGGGAGCGGAGACGAGATGGAAAAGATCATCCTAGATAACTGGGCCATTATGGGCGAGTACGATAAAGATCACCGCGTCAAGCTTGTGGTCGATGAGTACGGCTCGTGGCATCAGGCCGGAACCGAGATCGATCCTAGTCATATCTTCGGGCAGCAGATCACTATCCGCGACGCCGTACTCACTGCATTGACCCTCGATACCTTTAACCGGCATCCGGACAAGGTCAGCATGGCCAATTGCGCTCAGCTGATCAACAACCTGAATGCACTGTTCTTAGCTCATGGCGAAAAGTTCTGGGCCACGCCCAACTTTCACGTCTTCGACATGTATTCGGCCCATCAGGATGCAAGGGCAGTACGAGCCGCTTTCAATGCCCCGGAAATTCCGGCCTCGGTCACCGGCTCGAGCCGCGGTTTCTGGGGTTTGAAAGGATCGGCCTCAGTCAAGAATAGAATTTTGACCGTTACCGCAGTCAATCCGAGCACCGACACAGCCCGCGACGCCCAAATCACCGTGCATGGCGGCAATGCCGGCGCGGCAAGAGCGACCGTTCTGAGCAGCTCCGACATTCACGCCCACAACACGTTTGAGCAGCCAAATGCGGTAGCCCCCAAAGAAGCTGCGGTCAAAGCGCAAGAGCGCTCATTCTCTTTCCAATTTCCGCCGGCATCCGTCGTCAAACTGCAAATCGATCTAGCGTGAGGGTTTCTTCTTACTTGCCACCGGGCACCACCGCAAAGTCCCAGACAAGCAGCTCCACATCCTCTACATCGTCCTTATCGGAAAACTCCACAAGCGCGTACTCGCCAGGAGTTAGCGTCTTTTCCGGCCAAACCCGAAACAAGCCTTCACCTAGCTGCTGTTCGAACGTATCCATCTGCTTCCGTTCTTCCATGGCCTGCTTGGCCACCGGGATGATCGCGATATTCTCGACAATCCGCAGATTCTTTTTGGGCGTGAGTCGAATGATGCCGAAGCGCTCTTCCTTCGCCAGCCTCAGAAAGAATGAAGGCCGGTCATCGGTCACAAGAAACTTGGAATGCGCATTCTGGATCACAACGGTCGCCTTGCCCGGAATAATGGGCACGGGACTAATCATCTGCAAAGCGCGCCGCTTCTTATCGGTGACGACCTGATAATCGGCCGGCGGCAGCGCCTCCACTTTGTTTCCCGCCTTGTAGTAGGCGCCCGGCTCTATCGGAATGGAGGCGATTTCGCGCTTCTGTTCCCGTTCCGCGTGTTCTTCCTCTGCCTCTGAACGCAGCTCAGACGTCCGGCGGTCCTCTTCGGCCTTGTGCTCGGATTGCGTTTTCGAAAGGTCTACGAGCGCCGCTGGTATGTCCTCCCATTCGCCTCGCTCGGTGCTGTAGTAATGAACGCGGTCGCCTTGGATCTGATACTCGCGAGCGAGCTGGTACGAACCGTCTCTAAGATACAGCTTGAACGCTTGTGCCGCCACCAGCACACCCGCGCACAGAAACAGAAGTAGAACGGAACGCACCTTGCTCCTATTTTTCCACCAATGGTTCCAGGCATAGAAGAAGAGTATTTAACGGCTCCTCTGCCTCGCAAAGCGTTAGACTTTCTATATGGGCTTTCGAGCGGCACTTGCGGCGCTGATCGCAGTTCTCCTGCTTTCGGTCTCCTGCCTTGCCTCGGCTTGCGAAACGTCCTGCGACTTGAACGCGCTCGGAACCGGCTGCCACCATGCCGACGCAACCGCGTCTGCAGTCGAATCGTCCGCCATGCACCACTGCGGTATGCAGGCAGCTAAAACCTCGGTTCAGCCTAGCTGCGGCGCCATACACGCCAATCCCTGCAAGCACTTCCTGTGCGAACAAGCGCTCCAGGCGGTCACAAGCGATAACGAGTTCATAGCCGCCGGAAACGTAACGGCGCAACTGGCACCGGTCCCCTCGGTTTCGGTGTTCTCGATGCCGGTAAGACAACCCTACGGACCAGCTTCCAAGCCACCCCTGTCTCGAGCACCGCTCCTCGTCTCTCTACAAACCCTTCTGCGCGTTTAGTTCGGCTACTTCAAAGCTGTCTTATCAAAGCCTCGCCCGGCCGGAGTGATCCGCCGTTTCTTTCTATGGCTTGTAAGGCCAAGCGCCTTCGGTCTGGCGTATGAAATACCTTTTCTACAGAAATCTTGAGGTTTATTATGTCGAATCGCAGAAATTTTTTGCAGGGCACCGCCGCCTTGTCCGCGGGCCTTTTCACAACCGACAACGCTGTCGCCGGTACCTCCTTTCATCTGGACAATTCCACTTCCCAGGTCGCACCTAGCGGAGGTTATTTAGGTAAAAGCAGCGGTTCACTATCGAAAGTCGATACCCACGGGGCCGACGTTCAGACCACGCCTGTCATAACCACGGACGTGGGCGACCTGCCCTACGAAATGGACGGCGGCATCAAGGTCTTCCGCCTTACCGCTCACGTCTTCAAACGGCAGATCGCTCCCAACAAGACCATAGATGTCTGGGGTTTCAACGGCTCGGCGCCAGGACCGACCATTCAGGTCACCCAAGGCGATCAAGTTCGCGTCATCTTCAAGAACGAGCTGCCCGAACCCAGCTCGATTCACTGGCACGGCTTCGAGGACCGCATCGGCTACGACGGCATGCCCGGCATCAGTCAGGAGCCGGTCAAGCCGGGCGAGACCTTCGTCTATAACTTCCACATCAAGCAGGAGGGCACTTACTTTTATCACTCGCATATGGCGATGCAGGAGATGGCTGGCATGTTAGGCGCTGTCATCATGCACCCCAAAGTTCCCTACCGTCCGCACTGCGACAAGGACTTCGTCATTCACCTCCAGGAATACGCCGTGCTCGCTAATTCCACCACTCCGAACACAATGATGATGGAATTCAACTGGCTGCTCCTCAACGGCAAAGCTGGACCTTTGGCCACACCGCTCGTCGTTCGCCAGGGCGACCGCGTGCGCATCCGCTTCGTCAATCTCGGCATGGATCATCACCCGATGCATCTGCACGGCCACACCTTCTACGTCACAGGCACTGAGGGCGGACGCATCCCCGAATCTGCTTGGTGGCCCGGAAACACCGTGCTGGTCGGCGTGGCGCAGGCCCGCAGCGTCGAGTTTATCGCCGACAACCCCGGCGATTGGATGCTGCATTGTCATCTTCCTCACCACATGATGAACCAGATGGCTTCGCAGGCAGGTCCGACGACTCGCATGGCAGGCTTTCCCGGCGGAATCGGCCGGCGAGGCAGCGATAGCGGCGGCCGGATGACTGAGCCCGGCCACAACATGGACAACATGGCAGGGATGGACATGAGCCACATGCAGCAAATGGAGATGACCGGAATGCAAGGCATGCATGAAGACCGCCCGCAGAATCCCGAAGCGTCTTCAGATCCCGCCATTCCTTCCGCCGCACTCGGCGCCGCAACACAGGCGACCGCACCCGACGGTCCACTCGCCAACACCCGCCTCGACGCCGGAATGACGGGCATGATGCAGGAGCAGAACGCTGCCGGCCGCCCTCGCTTGAGTCCTCTGCAGCAGCGAAACCTGGACGCCTTTGATATGGACCCGGACAGCATGAAGGCCCAGATGAGCGAAACCTCGCCCAATGCCAACAACGTCCCTAACTTCCCGCAGGACGCCTACATGGAAGGCCCCATGATGAACATGGAAAAGCTCGTCGACAAGCCTGAAAATCTCGGGTTGCGCCCAAACTGGAGCCGTTTCATGCAGGGCATGATGACCTTCATCCGCGTCCTTCCGCCGGAGCAATACGATCAGGTCGTCGCAGCTATGCGTAAAGCCAATCGTCCCGGCGATCCGTACGCCTCTATCTACGTTGCGCCTCAAAAGGGTACCCGCGGCTAACCAGGTGAAGCATGAAGACCATATCTGTTGTAATCAGCTTCGCCCTATGCGCTGCTTCCTACGCGTTGCAAGCGCAGCAAACTCCGAACTCCATGCCAGGCGATATGAAGGGCATGAAACACGATGTCAATGATCCGGCAGCGAAAGCCGCCTCCGCCAGCGAGCAAAACTCCGTCCGTCAACAGGCCGGGCAAGCCACTCGCGGGCCCAGTCAAAACAGCGATGCCAAATCGATCGAAGTTCCCATCCAAAACATGCAGGAGCCGGAAGCTCTCGGTTTTCGTACCGGCGGCGACCTTCCCGCGCCCGAGCTGCTGCGCGACGTTGTGAATTTGCCCCCCATGACTGTCGAGAACTTCATCGATTTCGTCGAAAAAAGTAACCCGACTCTCGTGCAAGCGCAGCGCAACGTAGACCGCTCCACGCAACAAGCCCGCCAAGTGAGTCTCCCGCCCGATCCGATCGTCGGCTATTCGGGTGACCACATTCGCGGCGGCAGTTACGGCGGCGGTGAACAGGGCGCGTTCTTCTCCCAAGTCTTCGTTCTCGGCCGGAAGCTGGCTCTGCGGCGCGACATCTACCGCGCGGAAGGCCGGTCCAATCAGTTCGCAGTTGACGTGCAACGCGCCCGCGTTCACGACGACGTCGCCCGAACCTTCTTCCATACGCTTGCCGCGCAGCAGTCCGTCGTCATTCACGATCGCCTTCTTAAGGTCGCCCTCGATGCCGAAACCAATTCGCACGAACTCGAGCGCATTGGGCAAGCGGACGCCTCGGACGTCCTCTCCGCCGAGATCGCCGCCGAACAGGCCAAAGTCGATTTCGAAGAGTCACAGCGCATGTTTCTCGCCGGATTTGCCGAGCTGGCTACCTATGCAGGACAAACCGCCCTGGCGCCACATCCGCTGACCGGGAAACTAGTCGAGCCTCCCGAGCTCAACCCCAAGAGCATGGTCGCCTCAGACATGCAGGAGAGCCCGTACGTCAAGCACGCGGAGGCCAACGTCGCTGTAGCCGAAGCCCGCCTGCGCGACGCCAAGCGCGAGAGCGTACCCAATCTCAACATCAAGGCCGGCGAGTGGTACTCCGGCGAATCACTCGGCGCGACCAACATCAAAGCCGGATGGGAAAGCTTTGCCGAAGTCAGCGTTCAACTCCCGCTCTGGAACCGCAATCAAGGCAACACGCAAGCCGCCGCAGCCGAGCTCGACCGCGCCCATCACGACGTTGCCCGAACCCAGCTCTGGACACGCAATCAAGCCGAACCATACGCCCAGCAGTACCTCATCGCCCGTTCCACCGCCGCGCGCTACCGCAGCGAAATGCTCCCGCGCGCCCGCCGCTCATACCAACTTCAGGTGATGAAATACCAGCAAATGGCTCTCGCCTACCCGCCTGTGCTCACCGCACAGCACTTGCTCTTCACCCTCCAGCTCGGTTATATCCAAGCGCTCGACCGTGAGTGGAGAGCCGCCATCGCCCTACAGAATTATGCGCTCACAAACGGCCTCGATTCTCCCATCAGCGCAGGAGATAACTCCACGACTCTAAACCTCCCCGCGGGAGGCAGCCAGTAAGTCGGCTTTCCTGAATCATGCTCATCCCGTCATTCATTTCAAGTACGATCGCTAGATGCCAAATCGATGCTTTAAAGTTATCGTCCTTGCCTGCGGAGCCCTCTGCCTCATGAACGGTCAACTCACGCAAATCCATCTTGATGGCAACCTCATTCTTCCTCCCGGGTACGTCACGGGCCAGCCGGACGTCCGTAATCCGCATTCAGTCACCGGCGCCGAGTATCAGGCGTGGCTGCACGAGATTGATCAATGGCGAAACGAGCGCCTTATTCGAGTCGGCTACGACGATGCGCAATACCGGCGGCCGGAGCTACTCTGGACGCAGCAGAACTTCATCGTTCCGCAAGCGATGGTGGAGGACCGGTTCTTCTACGATGTGAATACCGGGCGCTACACGGTCGATCGGTTTCTCGACGATGTGGATAAGCGCTACGGCGGAATCGACGGCGTTCTGCTCTGGCCCGTCTACCCGAACGTGGGCATCGATAACCGCAATCAGTTCGATCTCACGCGCGATTTACCCGGAGGCATTCCGGCGCTCCGTAAAGTTGTTCAAGACTTCCACCGCCGTCACGTGCGAGTCTTCTTTCCTATGATGCCTTGGGAGACGGGTACGCGCGACGAAGGTCTCAAACTCTGGGACGCGGTGGCCAAGCTCATGGCCGAGATTGGCGCGGACGGCGTCAATGGAGACACCTTCCACGGCGTCCCCCTCGCCTATCGCGTCGCCTCCGACAAAACTGGCCACCCCATCTCGTTCCAGCCGGAAATTGCCATGGATTCCGATGAGTTTCTCAAGTGGGATCAGCAATCCTGGGGCTATTGGCGCTACCCTTTCGAGCCGCTCGTCAGCGCGCTAAAGATTCTGGAGCCTCGACACATGGTGAATGTCTGCGACCGATGGGCTACCAACAGGACCAACAATCTCCAAGCCGCTTTCTTCAACGGTGTCGGCTATGTCAGTTGGGAAAACGTGTGGGGTATCTGGAACGGGATAACGCCGCGCGACTCCGAAGCTTTGCGGCGAATCTCAAAGGTGTATCGCCGCTTCCCTACCCTGCTGGTTAGTCAGAGTTGGAAGCCTGCTGTACCGGCCCTGCAATTCGGAATCTTTGCCAGCGAGTTCCCTGGAGATGACCAAACGCTCTGGACGCTCATCAACCGTAACGATTACGACGTGAACGGTCATATCCTCGCTGTCGAACATCGCGATGGCGCTGCTTACTACGAGTTAATGACAGGCCAAGAGCTCAAGCCTGTGACCGACGGCGCAAAAGATATTCTGCAATTCCCCTTCGAGGCCAACGGCTATGCGGCCGTATTGCGGACCACTCAAAAACCTAAGGAGCTTCAGCCGTTTATCGATGAAATGAAACAGATCGGCTCGAAGCCCTTACACGCCTATTCGAGCGAGTGGCGCGCGTTGCCGCAGCAGATGATGCCCATCGCAAAGACGCGCTCCTACCAGTCCGCTCCCGCCGGCATGCTGCCTATTCCTGCAGCTCATTACGATTTTGTCGTTTCCGGCATCGAGATCGAAGGCGAAAACAAAGAAGGTGTGGATGTGCAATACCCGTGGGAAAACTCTCCGCGCCGCCAGCATCGCCACTCGCTGGATATCCCTTCGTTTTACCTCGACAAATTTCCAGTCACGAACGCTCGCTTCGCGGAGTTTCTCGAAGCAGCGCACTACCATCCCAAAGACGCTCACAACTTCCTGCGCGATTGGACGAACGGCCGCTACCCGCAAGGCTGGGACGATAAGCCCGTGACCTGGGTCTCGCTTGAAGATGCGCGTGCGTATGCGGCTTGGGCCGGCAAGCGCCTCCCGCACGAATGGGAATGGCAGTACGCCGCGCAAGGTCTCGATGGCCGTCGCTTTCCATGGGGCAACGATCCGCGTCCCAATGCCATGCCTGAGCCTCAAACCGGGCGCACTATGAACGGCCCTAGCCCAGTCACGAGTCATCCATCCGGCGCGAGTCCGTTCGGCGTAATGGACATGATCGGCAACATCTTTCAGTGGACTGACGAATATATCGACGACCACACGCGCGCCGCAATCCTCCGCGGCAGCGGTTATTACCAGCCGCAGGGCTCAATGTGGTACTTCCCCCATCCCGCTCGCCTCTCCGAACATGCCAAGTATCTGCTCATGTCTCCAAGTAAAGATCGCGCCGGGACTGTCGGCTTCCGCTGCGCCGCCGACCGCTGATCGACTGCACCGATTCCGTCCATCGGTGGCACGTTCGTACGCACAATTGATTCTGGCCTTACGACACTGCAAATCCGATGCTTCGTTCAGGGCTTCCGAAAAGGTCTGATGAAGGCCAGACGAATGAGCGCCAGCCGAGTCGATTTAGCAGTAGAATGCATGTAGACAAGGCGCGACCCAAGATATCGTGCCCGTCTACTGATGCCGACCGGTGCCAGGATAGGAGCTTAGTCTGTGGAAGATCGTACGCCCCGCATTTGCTGGAAATCTGTTTTCGTTGGACTTTCCTGTCTGCTGCTCCTGGTATTTTTCTTCTGGTGGATACAAGGGCACGTTTCAGCCATCTACCCCGCACCAGGGCGATTTATTTCTAAGTAGCACCATCGATCAAGGAGAAGTCTTTGCCCGTACGTGCGTCCAACCGTCACGCGCCATCCCCCATGAGCTAACCTAAAATTAGCAATGGCAAAGATCGGCGAAGTGTTAGGATCAGCGGCGGCGATCGCGAAGGGAATGAGCATCACCTTTAAAGAGATGCTGCAACCCACCATCACCGAGGACTATCCGGATGGCCCAGCCCAACTCGGTGAACGCTTCCGCGGCGCTCACGTTTTACAACGCGACGAGAATGGGCTCGAAAAATGCGTCGCTTGCTTCCTTTGCGCCGCAGCTTGTCCAGCCGACTGCATCTACATCGAAGCCGCCGAAAATACCGATCAGGTGCGTATCAGCGGCGGCGAACGCTACGCCAAGGTCTATAACATCGATTACAATCGGTGCATCTTCTGCGGTTACTGCGTTGAAGCTTGTCCCACCGATGCCATCACTCACGGACACGGCTTCGAACTGGCCAGCTATAACACTTCCACTCTCGTCTATAGGAAGGATCAAATGCTGGTCCCACTCCCACAGGGTGGCGCGACTCCATCTCAAAAGAATCCTGTGCCCGCTGGAGCATCTGAGGCAACCGAAGTACACACTTCCGCTTGAAGCGGCTTGTTTAAGCCAGCCGCTTATCAAATGGCTTATGAAAAGATTCCGTGAGCCGTCTGCAGACCTGAACGTAAAGCTCCCTCGATAGACGCAATCCATTGCGCATCGCCGCATTGGTACAAACCCTCGGCTAACTTAGCGCCCTTCTGGACTGGATTCAGAGCTGTCGGCGGCTGAAGTGGGATCGGGTTTGCAATACGATACGTCCTAAGATGCTGCCAGGCGTTTACTTGATCGCCAAACCACCGCGTGAGCTGCACGCGCACGGCCGCTTCGAGATTTGAGCTTTGTGCGGCTACCGGATCGATCACTGTCGCAGAAATCAGGCACTGCCCAGACGGGGCGTAACTGCGTTGAACCTCGCTCGGTACACACAAGTTATTCACGGGTCCCGCGCCTTCACCATTCAACACCAGCCATGGGCCTTTCACAGGACTTTTGCCGGCCGCGAAGTACACACAAGCGATTGTTCTTGCTTCGGCTACCGGCTCGCCTAGGAGAGCTTGTGTGGTCCACGGATCGGTGGCAAGCACAATCTTCTTTGCTTCGATCCGCTGGCCTTCAGCAAGCCGGACTGCACCGTTCTCGACTGCCAGAACCTTGCAATCTGTTTCGATCTGTCCAGGCGGCAACCGGTGTGCGAGTTGGCGAGGAATCGCACTCATGCCGGCCCTAGGAAGCGCCGCAGTGCCCTTCGAAAACATGCGAAACACAAACTCGAACTTTCGGCTGGAAGTGAACAACTCGTTCTCGAGAAAGATGCCGCCGAGAAAAGGACGGAAGAACTGGTCGATCATAGCGTCCGAAAACCCGTACGTGTGAAGCCTTTGTTTCGTGGTCGCCTCCGGTTTCGCGAGTAGTGCACCTAAACTCGGCGCTGTCACCCGGGTCCGTAGCCGGACAACGCGCAGCTTGTCGGCTAGCGTTCCGATCGGCGCGAGCAAGGTTGGAAGCGCGTCGCCGGGATGACGCGTCGGATCGCCGAGCGTGCACAGCTTGCCGCCTTTTTGCACTCTCGCGCCGGAGTGGAAGTTTGCAAGTCCCAGCTCTTGATAATTCAGGATGCGGCTCGTTTCCGGATAAGCCGTCAACAGAACCTGAAACCCGCGGTCGAGCAGGAATCCGCTGTACTCGTCGGTGGCAACACGCCCGCCAACATGTCCCGAGGCCTCAAGCAGTTTTGCCCGAATGCCGCGCTCGTGTAAGCGCAATGCACACGCGAGCCCGGCGAGTCCGGCACCAACTATGACGACGTTTTCGCTCATGAACTCTATTTGAGCAGCTAGATGGGAATAGCTTCGAATGAGTGTCTCACGCCATCACTCGTCGCCGGGCGAGAGCTTCGGGTCGAAAAGATCATCACGGCATCGCCGGGATGGCAGGCAGAGGGTGAATGGCTTTCGAGCTAAGCCAATCCTTTCGCAGTAATTTAATGGCGGGGGTCAACGGCTTTCCCGCCGCTTCGAAAGTCACCAACTCCAGCTCGGGATTCTCAGTAAAGGTGAGTGTGACGGCTTTCTCCCCGGCTCTTGTCACCACTTTCAGCGGAACGTGATCGCCGGTTTTTTGCTTGGCCAGCCAAGACTCGAGATCGGCAGTTGTTCCGATCTGCTTGCCGCCCCATCGTTCCACACGATCGCCGATGTCGAGCCCGGCATCGTAGAGCGGCGAACCGCGAAGTGTATTACTGCTTATGACGGCGCCGTTCTCACTCACGTCAATCTTCTTCGCTCCAAGCCAGACCTGACCGGGATGCTTTTTGCGCAGTAGAAGTCCGGCTGAGGCAAGCCCGCCCGAGTAATCGAGCGGCACTTTTCCGAAGATGTGCTGCGCGAAGACCTCTTTAGCGAACTGCGGATCTGACACTGTCTCACCTAGGGTTTGCTGGAGATCCGAGAGAGTGTAAGGCGTTTCTATGTCCGGGTGTTCACGCCACATCGTTCGCATCCAATCATCCAGAGTTTTTCCGGGAAAGTGCGCGCGAATCGTAAGGTCCAGGCCAAGGGCAAGCGCTTGGCCATAAGTGTAATAAGAAATGAACGTGTTGGAGAAGTTATTGGGATCGATTGAGCGCGCCGCATCGACAAACGGGGCGAGTTCGCTCATCTCAACGACGTTGTGGACGTACCGGCCGGGCGAGGTCAGCACCCCGTTTACGGCCGCTCCCATCTGAGAAGCAAACTCATCTAAGCTCGACAATCCGGCGCGTTTCAGCGTGAGAATGCCGTAGTAATTGGTGAAGCCTTCGGCAAACCAGAGCTCTCCCGACATATCGGCGCGGTCGAAGTCAAACGGTTCGAGCGACTTCGGCCGGATGCGCCGAACGTTCCAGGAATGAAAGAACTCATGGGCGACAGTGCCGATTTCACGAGACGCTCCCCCTTTCAGCTCGAAAGGGCCGGTGATGACGGTCGAGTCGCGATGCTCCATGCCGTCACGGGAGGCGTAAGGCAAGTAATCCACCAGGAACGTGTACGTTCCCGTATCGTACTTGGGCAGTGCTCCGAACACGCCCTCCTCTTCAAGTACAACAGCCTTGCACATGGTTGCAAAGGCGTTCGCTTCCGCCTCGGTGCTGTGCGAGTGTAGCGCGAGGCGAAAAGTAGCATCTTCGATTTTCCATTCGGGGCGGAACTCGTCGCTCAGTTCGACGGGCGAATCCATGAGCTGCTCCAAATCAGGCGCCGACCACGAGCCATCGGGTTCGGGCTTAAGCTCAGTGGAAGCCCGCCAGTTTGAACCCGGCGGCACATCGAACCGCAGTGAGACAGGCGCCTGTTCAAATCCGTGAGCGTAGATCAGCGTGGCCGGCATGTTGAGATGCGCGTGGGTACGATCGATCGCGGCATATGTACCATCGACGCGATCGCCGTAAAGCGTGTACTCAAGCACTACGGTCCCGTGTCCACCGGGCACGTCCCATTCGGAAGCATTCGGATGATGGATCGCCAGCGGTTGCCCTGCTGCATCGGAGACGTGCAATGAGTAAACGTTCTTCGCAAACTCATGAAGCGCATACCGCCCAGGCGAGGAACGGCTCATCCGGAGAACAAGTGGATCTTGATCTGCACCCGAAAAGGTAGCGCGAATCGTGGCTTCATGATGAGCAGCGTTCGGGAAGCTCAGCTCATATCTGACAGACTGCTGCGCGTGTACTGGCAGCGCAATGGCAAAGAACAGGAAAAGAGTTTTCAACGGCAGACACCTGCGCCTCCGAAAGCACGTGCTAAGTGGGAGGCGCGGAATGAAGAAGTATAGCGCGGTAGGATAGCCTACCGGCTAAGAGGCGCTTAGAGTTCGAGCGTGCCGCCGTACATCATGTCCTTCAGGCGGAACCTTCCGGTGACCGACATAGAGCCGAATCTTGTCTCGAACAATACTTCTTTCACACTTGGAGCGATGGGCCGGGAGCGCGGGAAGAACAGCAGGAGAGTGCCTGTGGAGTTATCGAGCTTCACGTCCTCAGGCTGGATCGGCGGCTCGTTGCGCGGATAAAGCCGGGAGTAATGCATGACGCCCTCCAGCATTTCCTCGGGATTTCGCACATCGATACCGTCTCCGCTCGACTGGTTTAGCTGAGGCCGGTTATAGCGGTTCGCCGGCACAAGGCCGAGGACTCCAATGATGTAGTCACGTTGAAGCTGCTCCTTTGTAAAGGAAAGCGCAGAATGAGAGCGCTCCAATGCTTGCCTCACAGGCAGTGCAGAATCCCAGCGTACGGTCACAATCAGTGTTGGTGGTCCATTTCTTTGGACGCGACCGACGCCGCCATCCCAACGGCCATCGGTGGCCGCATTGCGCGGGTTTTGCATGCCGGCTTGAGGCACATCGATCGTCGGCGAAGGCGGCGTATTGTCGTCCGCTAGGGCAAAAGTAGCTCCGATAGGACGCGCCCAAGGCGAATCGCTTAAAACGCGATCAACGTCATGAGCACTCCAGGTCTGAGGATCGGTGTTCTTCCAAGGGAGCGACGCGGCACACAAACAGAACGCCGGTACAACCGTCAAACACAAGAAGAGCTGCAGGCGCGTCAATTCGAAATCCTCGCACCTGGTTGACGATTTACGCCGCGTGCAAGTTGCAATGTGGCGCTGATTGAAAACATTTATGGGATCACCGCAACATTCGAGTGTTTTAGACCGTCATGTCACTTGAAGAGTCGCTACCTACTTCCTCCCATGATTGTAAGCTGAATGACTAGATCGCCCACTGTTCGCTTCATGCTGGGATTGCTTGTGACGCTAGGCGCGGTCACCGGGCTCTCTTCGTACTCGCTTTACCGGCTGCACGGACTGCGAAAGGGCGAATTGCAAATCGTCGACCTGAACCGCCACGAAGCACTCCAGCTGTTGCGGGTGCAGAACGACTTGAACGCGATTGGCTTGAAGTTGCGGGATATGACGACCAACCTCGATTCGTCTCAACTTCGTCGCTACAGGCAGGAATTCAGCTCGTTGCACCTGGATCTTCAAAGAGCCCTGCGCTATGAGCTCAGGCTCGATCCGAATCGGCGGCTGGCGGGTGGCGGAGAAAACATGGCTGCCATCTTGCGCCGATTCTGGAATAGCTCAGACGAGATGTTTGAGGCAGCCGAAAGCGGACGGCAAACACTCGCGCGCCGGCTGGCCGCCACCACTCTCTCGCAGCTTCAGGCGGAGATGTCCACGCGAGTATCCGCGCTGCTGGAGCGCAATAACGCGTCCGAAGAACAGGCCGACAAGCGTATCTACGACATTTACGACGGCGTGGAAAAGGACATCTACCTGTTCCTTACGATGACCATGCTCGGCATCGCCGCAATGAGCCTTTATCTCATCTATTGGAACCGCAAATTCTTCTGGCAGCTTGAGTCGCTTTCCCGCCAGCGCCGGGTGCTTGCTGCGCGTTTGATTAGCGTTCAGGAAGAGGTGCTTCGCTCGGTTTCCAGAGAATTGCATGATGAATTTGGACAGATCTTGACCGCGGTAGGAGCCATGCTCGCGCGGGCCGAGCGGAAAGGCGTGCCGCCGGATTCGCCGCTGCGCACTGAGTTGAGTGAAGTACGCGAGATCACCCACAACACGCTCGAGAAAATTCGCACCCTTTCGCAGATGCTGCATCCGGCAGTCATCGACGACTATGGCTTGGTGAAAGCCGTCGAGTGGTATGCGGCCCTCTTCGAGCGGCAGAATGGGATCAAGACAGCTGTTTCACTGGCGGGCACACCGCTGCGAATCACTGGAGAACCCGCTATCCACTGCTTCCGGATTGTGCAGGAAGCGCTAACAAATGCCGCGAAGCACTCCGGAACGGACCGGGCTGAAGTCAGCATGGAGTTTTCCGCGAAAGCACTTAAGATCACAATTCGCGACTTCGGGCGGGGCGCGAGTGCGTCCAAGAAAAAGGAAGGCAGTGGGCTCGGCTTAATCGCAATGCGAGAGCGTGCTGAATTGGTCGGCGCAACCTTTAAGTTCGACTCGGCAGCGGGAGCGGGAACAACGATTTCTCTTTCAATGCCGCTGACTGAGGACGAAGCTGTACTGGATGAAGTGAGGAGTTTGGATGGAGAAGAGGTAGGAAGTCGACAAACATGACAGAAGAAATCAGCGTTTTATTGGCGGACGATCATAGCCTTGTGCGCCGCGGGTTTAGGCGCATCCTGGAAGATGACGAGGGTATGAAAGTGGTCGGAGAAGCCAGCAACGGTGTTGAAGCCATACGCATGTCATACGAGCTCAAGCCGAAGGTAGTCGTCATGGATCTGTCTATGCCGGAATTAGACGGAGTGCAGGCTACAAAGGAGATCGTGAAGCATCTACCTGAGACCGAAGTCCTGGTGCTAAGCATGCATTCCGATGACAACTATGTTCGCAATGCCCTTGATGCAGGCGCTAGAGGCTACATGTTGAAGAACGCGATCGATGTGGATCTGGTTGGCGCCATCCGCGCTGTTGCCGAGGGCAAGAAGTTTATCGGCTCAGGGCTGAAGTATGTGGCGCAAGAACAGGATGATGAGCTTAAGCGGCTGACGGCGCGAGAGCGACAGGTGCTCACGCTGATCGCTCAAGGCAATTCAAACAAAGACATCGCAAAACTGCTGGATCTGAGCGTAAATACTGTCTCTGTTCATCGAGCCAATCTCATGGAGAAAATGAATATCCATCGAACTGCGGAGTTGGTCCTGTTCGCGATTCGCAAGGGCTTAGTAGTGCCCCAATAAGACCCCACAAATGCAACTGCCGGGCGGCAAGCTTGAAAGCAGCACACCCGGCAGCCCAAAACAATCTTTACTGAACGCGTTTGGCGGTCTTTGCGTCTGCTGCAGCCTTCTTCTGAGCTTGAATTTCCTTCGCCTTCGCGAACTTCTTCTGAAAGCGGTCAACTCGCCCCTCAGTATCCACCAGTTTCTGGCGTCCTGTAAAGAAGGGGTGGCAGCTCGAGCAAATTTCTACACGAATGTCGCCTCGATGTGTGGAACGGGTGGGAAACTGCGACCCGCAAGCGCAGATAACGCTGATTTCCTCATAGGAAGGATGAATTCCGGCTTTCATAGCTAATGGGAACCTTTCAAAAAATTAAGGGGGTAAAACTCAGTATATCACGCAAAAACCCCATCCAGGACTCGTCCCGGATGGGGTTTTATACTCTAGCCACGTTACGCGCGACGGGGACCGGTCCACAGGAAGATCGGCCTCGACACTGAACGAAACCTGAACGTACGAACGGCGACTTTAAGAGTCGGCCACCTCGCGCGTGGATTGTATGCTACAGTCACTACCAGAATTCATATCTTTACTGGACCACCTCCTTCCTCAGTGATGTCTCGATTGTAGCCGCAAACTTTTCAGAGTGTCAACGATTTTTCGCGTACTACAGTTAAGTTTCCGATGGAAAAGTCGCGACTCTGGCTGAGCGGTTTTCTGCTGCTCGGAGTTCTTGTGGGGCTGCCCGGGTCATTACTAGTTGCGTGGCAGTATCACATCGACGAAGCCCCTCCCCTGATCGGCCTGCACTTTCTGGCGCTGAATGCTGGATACGTAGTGGCGGCCTTGCTCAGCCAACGGTGGCAGCGAGCCTGCAGTCCAAAAACAATGGCGCTCTGGGCATGCACCATCGTCTTTCTGGGTCTGTCCGCGTTATTCCTGGCCGCTCCACCCGCCGCAACCGCTTGGCGGTTAGGGGCAATGGCAATGCTCGGCGCTGGGGCCGGAGCACTCGGCACAGCGGTGCTCTTTGGGTCGGAGACTTACTTTCAGCGGAAACGAATGGCGGCCGTTAATGCCGCGGCCATGTGGTTCGGCTTCGGTTGCGTCCTGGCGACCACGGTCACTGCTGTGAACTACGTTGTCGGGCCGGCGCGAAACACAACGGCCGTTCTTGCCTTGGCGCCTATCGCCTGTTTTATCTCTTTCGCGCAAACGCCGGCGGACACTCTGGCAAGAGCCGATGCCGATGCTAACCGGGAACTGTTGCGCCACGCAGTCCGCGACCTAAGAAGCATTGCGACCGTGCTGTTCAGCCTGCTTCTCTTCTTTCAGTTTGGGAACGAATGGGCTATTGCCGGATGGCTCCCTCTATTCCTGATTCACCGCTTCGGATGCAATCCGGTCTGGGCGATCGCAATCCTCGGCTTATTCTTTCTAGCCTTGCTCGGAGGCCGTTGGCTTACCCAAAGTAAATTGCTCCGCCTGGAACATCGGCGATTGCTGCTGGCCAGTCTGGCGCTTGCCATGGGCGGTTGTTTTTCCTTGAGCCTCGCCACATCCGTCATAACCGCGGCCGTCGCGGTGGCTGTCATCGGAGCGGGATTCGCTCCCGTGTATCCGCTCCTGGCCGAACAGCTGGACGAACGCTTCTCGTTTCACCCGGGCTTCTATAACGGAGCAATCGCAATCGCCATCACGGGCGCAATGAGCGTTCCTTGGCTGCTTGGTTTTGTAGATGCATGGCTGGGCATGCGATACGTCATGCTGGGACCAGTTCTCGGATCGATGATCGTGCTGCTCCTTTCGCTGCTGCTCATGCTTGAGGCGCATCTAATGAGGGAGAAAGCGGAGTAGTCGTCATTTAACTGGACAAGCCGTCTGTTTCCTATGCGCGTCGAATACCGGAGCACCGGCATTTACCTGCCGGAAATTGATTTGTGGCTGGATAACACTGAGCCCTGCGCGGCAACTTGGATCTCGCACGGGCATAGTGACCACGCTCGCGGCTGCCACGGCCGGGTGATCGGCACTTCCATTACGCTCCGCTTCTATCGCATGCGATTGTGGCTGGGCGAATCCGACGAAGAACCGGAGATCATCCCGCTTGACTTCCATGAGCAGATGGAGTGGAACGGCGCCCAGCTCACGGCTTACCCGGCCAGCCACATACTGGGCGCCGCTCAGCTTCTAGTGGAGTACCGCAACGAGCGGCTCGTCTACACAGGTGACATCAAGTTGCGGCCGCCCCTATGCGGCGAAACAACGAAGCCGGTAGCATGCGATCAGCTGATCATCGAGTCCACATTTGGCCTGCCGATATACCGTTTGATGGGGCGGGAACAAGCCATTTCGCAGATCGTAAGGTTCGCCTCAGAGTGCTTGCTCGACCGCGTGTCGCCGATCTTCATCGGCTACCCGCTCGGTCGCGGGCAGGAAATCGCATATGTTCTCTGCCAGGCAGGTATCACGACTTCGGTCCATGGAGCGATCGCGAAGTTCATTCCGGTTTACGAAGGGAGCGGGTATGCCTTCCCGGGTTGGGAGCCGTACGATACGCGGGCTGTTTCCGGCAAAGCGTTGGTTGTTGTCCCAACCCACGGGAAAGTTCTGGAAGCGAGCGGAAAAAACGTGCGCATGGCCTACGTTTCCGGTTGGGCCGCGCTCGACAATGCACGCCTGCGAAGCGGGGCCGAGGAGTTAATTCCCTACTCTGACCACGCCGATTTCGATGAGCTACTCGAAATCGTAGATGGCTCCGGCGCAAAACACGTGGATGTCGTTCACGGCTACACCGAACCGTTCTCTCGCATCCTGAGGCAGCGTGGTCTGTCCGCCGCCGCGCCTCACAGGGCAAGCGAGCGGACCAATATCGAGGCGGAAGGTTAAGCCGTGGACCGTCTGGCCGAAGTCTGTGAGCAGATTGCAAGTCATGGCAGCAAGCTGAAGAAGATTGCCTTGCTGGCCGACTATCTTCGCCAGCTCGAGGATCGCGATTACGTCCTTGCCGTTCAGTTTCTGCACGCAGGGCCGTCCGCGGATGGAGCGCCTAATCTTCATCTGTTCAATGCTGAGGAGAAAACTAAGCTGTCCGTTGGCGGAAGCGTGCTGCGGGAAGCTCTGAGCTCGGTCGTGGAATGGGACCGCGAAACGCTTCGAGTCTGTTACGGCGAAGTGGGCGATACGGGCGAAACGATCGGGCTTTTGATGCGCAATAAATCCGCTGGGGAACCGCTAACCCTCGACCATGCCGATTCTCTTTATCAGGAGCTGTTTCGGGCGCGCACGGCTGCACGCAAGCGCGAACTGCTCGCTGCGGCATTTCGCCGCTATCGTCCGCTTACCTTAAAATATTGGGTCAAGATCATCACGCGCGGGTTGCGCATCGGACTGATGGGCCGAATGGTCGAAGAAGCAGTGGCGCTCTCCTGCGGAGTGCCGAACACAGCTGTGCGCGAGGCGAACAACAGGCTGGGTGATCTTGCGCAAGTCGCCCTCGCGGCGCGCAAAGGAACGTTGGCCGAGATCGCGGCGCGCCTCTTCCATCCCATGGATTTCATGCTGGCAAAGCCCCTCGAGCGTCTTGAAGATCTGGCGTCTCCCGCTGACTGGATCATCGAAGACAAGTACGACGGCATTCGCTCGCAGGTGCACTTCGATATAGGACGGGTAGAGATCTACTCGCGTGGAATGGAAGAAGTGACCCAAGCGTTTCCAGAGATAGGGAATGCTTTCAAGCAACTGCCAGGTAATGGAGTGATCGATGGTGAGATCTTAGGCTGGCGCGAAGGCCGGGCCCTGAACTTTAACTTGCTTCAGCAGCGGATCGCGCGGAAGAATGTCCGACCGGACTTGCTGAGCGAAGTGCCGGCCGTGTTCATGGCTTACGATGTGTTGCTGCTGGATGGATCGCTGCTGCTGGGCGAAGCGTTCGAGGAACGGCGGCATCGGCTCGAGTCTCTGCTGTCCAATCGAGCCCAGTCAACTCTGCTCTTGTCACGTCAATACCAGGCGGCAAGCTGCGAAGACATCGACATACTTTTCAAGAACGCGCGTGAGCGCGGAAATGAAGGCTTGCTGCTAAAACGCCGCGGCAGCGCCTATGAGCCCGGCAAGCGAAGCGGCGCGTGGCAGAAACTGAAGCGGCCTTATGGCACCCTGGACGTTGTGGTTACGTCCGCGGAGCAAGGCAGCGGCAGGCGCGCGATCTTCTTTTCCGATTACACGTTTGCCGTCCGCTCCGGCGGCTCATTTCTCAACGTGGGCAAAGCATACTCCGGCTTGACCGATGCGGAGGTAAAGGAGCTAACGAAGGTGTTGCGAGCGGCATCCACTGACCGCTTCGGGCCAACCATGCTGGTGCGCCCCGCCGTGGTTCTGGAAGTCGCCTTTGACGGAGTGCAGAAGAGCGCCCGCCACAAGAGCGGTTACGCGCTGCGGTTTCCCCGCATCTTGCGCTGGCGTCGCGACAAGAAACCGGAAGATTGCGATGATCTCTCGCGCGTCGAAGAGCTCTACCAAGCGTCGATCCAGTAAAGCGAAAGGGCCCGCCACAGGCTCTTCCCTTCCCGGCAACGATGGCAACCGAGCAATCTTAGCTGCGCTCAATCCCGTATTGAGGCAATGGTTCTCTAATCGATATCCGGAGCTCAGCGAAATACAGTTAGCCGCGTTGCCGCACACGCTAGCCGGTGAAAACACGCTGATCCTTGCGCCGACCGGCAGCGGTAAAACGTTCGCTGCGTTCCTCTCGATACTGTCCACTTTGGCTAACCTGGCGCAAGCACAGCAACTCTCTAATGCAGTCAAGGCGATCTATGTTTCGCCATTGAAAGCGCTCGACAACGACATACACCGAAACCTCACACCCGCGCTCGACGCGGTGAACGAAAAGCTTCCCGTCTCCCAGCAAATTCGGATGGAAGTGCGCACCGGCGACACAGCAAATGCAGAACGGAGCCGGCAGAAAAGGCTGCGGCCACACTTGATCCTCACCACGCCGGAAAGCTTGAGCTCCATGCTTTCACAAAAAAGCTGGAGAGAGACGGGACTTGATCCGGAAACGGTTGTCGTCGATGAGATTCACTCCTTTGCAGAGAACAAGCGGGGATCGCTGCTAGCGCTATGTTTAGAGCGTTTAGAACATAAGCGCGAGCGGGCCCTGCAGCGCATCGGCGTGTCTGCAACGGCCTGGCCGGTCTCGGCGATTCAGCAATTGTTGTGCGGCGGCCGGCCATGTGCCATAGCGCAAGCAACGCTGCAGAAGGTACATCGGCTTGAAGTCGTCGCGCCCGCTCCGGGCGTTTGGCTGCCGCCCGCCGGATATAATCCGTTCCGCATCGCCGCGACAGTTGCGGATGTCCTGCAGCAAGCCAAGTGCAGCTTGATTTTTCTCACCACGCGCTCGGGCGTCGAGCGCCTTGGCCTGGCTCTGAAGGTTTTGCTTCCGGAACTGGACGAACGAATTGCTGTCCATCACGGCTCGGTGGACCGTAAGAGCCGGGAGGAGATCGAGGATGGACTGAAGATAGGCTTCTGGCGCGCAGTGGTGGCGTCGAGCAGTCTCGAAATGGGCGTCGACTTTGCAAGCGTGGATCAGGTGCTGCTCATCGGGACGCCGCGCGGGGTGAGCCGTGCCTTACAACGATTAGGCCGCAGCGGTCATCAGGTCAACGGGATCGCGCAAGGAGTCCTAATACCGTTGAGTTTGCCGGACCTGGTGGAGTGCGTTGCTCTGCGCGAAGCGTCGCGCGAAGGCAGGCTCGATGCGCTTCGAATACCGCTCGCGCCGCTCGACGTTCTGGCGCAAGTCTTACTGGGAATGAGCATCGAAGGCGATTGGAAACTGCAAGACGCCTACGAGCTCGTTACGCGCTCTGGGCCCTATCGCGATCTTCCGCTTGAGGATTTTGAGGCCGTAGTTGCTTACCTGAGCGGAAAGGGAAAGGTGCTTGGCTCGTACGGCACGTATGGAAAGATCATCTTAGACGGCGACCGCTTTCGCGTAGCGGATCAGAAAACCGCGCGCAATTACTATCTCAACGTCGGCGTGATTAGTTCCGACTACGAGATGAAAGTAATCTCGAACAAGTACCGGCCGCTCGGCGCAGTGGAAGAAGCTTTCATCGCGTCCTTACAGCCGAATGAGGCTTTCGTGGTAGGCGGACGGCCAGTGCGGGTCAAGCATATCCAAGGCAACACAGCCGTTGTAGAGCCGGCCAAAGGCGAGCAGATCAAGACGCCCCGCTGGATGGGAAACAAGATGCCGCTCACTGCCCAACTGGCACAGGAAGAACTTCGTTTGCGGCACGATTTACAAACGGTTTGGAACGATGGCGGAGCGCCTGCAACCGTCCAATATCTTCGGGAGGTGCATGGTGTCGATGAAAACGTGGCCTCGCGCGTGGCTGGATTCATCGCTCGCCACCTGCGCGCAATGCCGATCCCGACAGATGAGCCGATCTTGACCGAACGGGTCGTGAATGGAAGAAATATGCTGCTCCTTGTGCACGTGGTTGCGGGACGCGCCGTCAACCGTTCGCTCGCCTGGGTGGCTGGCGCGCGCATTGGCAAGGGCGCGAGCGTCGTCGCTAACTTCGACGATCACAGTTTTCTGCTTTCGATGGACGCTCGCACTCCCATCGACGCGGCAATTCTGCATGAGGCTTTCAATCCCGCAAACTGGATGGAGGATCTGAGGCGTATTCTCTCCACCACGGAGACGCTGGGGACGAGCTTCCGCCGCATTGCAGAGATCGGCCAGCTTCTGCCAAGGCGCACGCTGCGCGGCGATGTCTCTGCCCGAACAGCAACCTGGAACGGAAGCCTGCTCTATAAAACGCTGCTCGAATACGAGCCGGATCATCCGCTGGTCAGGGAGGCGGTCCGTGAAGTGCTTGAAGATCAATGTGACGCGCCGCATGCTTTGGAGGTAGCCGCGCAAATTTACGCCGGATCTCTAGAGATTTATGATCTGCCAAGACCTTCGCCATTTGCGCTTCCGTTGTTTGCCGCATTCAATCGCGAGGTGTTGGTTGCGCCCGATCCCGATAAGGCTCTCGATGAACTGGTCGCCGCGCTCTACGGTGAGTGGGAAGACGCCTAATCAGCTCTAAAGCCGGGCGTTATACTCGCTTGGAATGAACCGGCAATATCTTGCATTGGATCTGGGTGCGGAGAGTGGGCGCGCGATTTTGGGTCAGCTCTCGCAACACCGGATCGAGCTTACCGAGGTTCACCGCTTCCCCAACACACCGGTTCGTCTGTCAACTGGCTTGTATTGGGATTCACTTCGGCTCTTCCATGAAATGTCGGAAGGCATTCGGATCGCGGCAGCTAAGGCGGGCGAGCTCGATGGCATCGGCGTAGACACCTGGGGCGTTGATTTCGGCTTGATCGCCGGTAACGGCTGCCTGCTCGAGAATCCCCGCCATTATCGTGATGCCCGCAACTGCGCAATGCCCGAGCAGGTGTTTCGCCTCGTGCCCCGCCCGGAGATATTTTCTCAAACCGGCATTCAGTTCATGGACATCAACTCGCTGTACCAGCTCTACGCCACACACCGCGAGTCGCCGGAACTGTTGCAATTGGCGCAGAGTCTTCTCTTCATGCCGGATCTGTTTAACTTCTTTCTAACCGGAACGGCAGTTGCTGAACGCACCATCGCGAGCACTTCGCAGTTCTACAATCCTGTCAAGAGATCGTTCGCAACAGACATGCTGCGGCGCCTGGGCATCCACGCAAGTTTCCTTTGCGACCTGGTGGATCCGGGCACAGAGTTAGGGCCCGTATTGCCCTATCTGAGCGAGAGTTGTGCCTTGAAAAGCGAGACGCCTGTCTACGCGGTTGGCTCACACGATACGGCCTCCGCGGTAGCCGCCGTTCCTTCGCTGCGCCAGGATCATTGGTGCTTCATCAGTTCGGGTACCTGGTCGCTGATGGGTGTAGAACTGGAGGCGCCGTTGATCAATGATGCGTCTTTCGCAGCTAACTATACCAACGAGGTCGGAGTTGACAATCGCATCCGGTTCCTCAAGAACATTCCCGGATTGTGGGTACTGCAGGAATGCCGCCGTCAATGGAGCCGCCAGGGCCTGGAACTGTCCTACGTTGAGTTGATGGAGCAAGCATCCGCTGCTACCCGATGCAATACCCAGCTGGACCTCAACCAGTTCGTCGCGCCCGGCAACTATCCGCAACAAATCCAGGACTTCGCGAGAGCCACTGGGCAGCAAGTCCCGGAAACGCCAGGAGAGTTCGTTCACTCGATTTTGTGCAGTCTCGCGTCTCGTTATAAGCATGTGCTGCAGTCGCTCGAAGAACTAACCGGCCGAAGCTTTGAAGTAATCCATATTGTCGGCGGCGGGTCCCGCAACAAACTGCTCAATCAACTCACTGCAAACGCCACCGGCCGCCGCGTCATTGCAGGTCCGGCCGAGGCAACGGCCGCTGGAAATACGCTGACGCAGGCAATGGGCGCCGGCGACGTGAACTCTCTAGAAGAGCTCCGTGCCATCGTGCGGAATTCGTTCGAAGTAGAAGAATTCCGGCCGGCGAAGTGAAGCTCATTGGCTTGCTAGACTTTGTGCGCTCCCTCGACCTTCGCCAAGCTACGATCGAAAGTTCCGAGTGGAAGGTGCCCGGCTTTCCGCGCCAGCTGAAGTAGCAAACAATCGGAAAAGCCGAGCGAGGGCCTCTCCCGGAAAAGATCGAGCGCGGCCGCTACAACATCAGGATCTTGAATGCTTAAGTGTTCGTGATACAAAAGCATTTCGAGAGCTTTGGCAATCTGGGGAGCGCTGCGTTCGTACACGGAAGCCAGAACCCACATTGCTTCCGCGAGCGCCAAAATAGAGACCCACGCCCCCGGGGCGATGAACGCATCAGCCGCGACCGCTTGGCGCAGGTCGTCCCGGCTTAGCAAGCGAACCAGAACATTCGTATCAATCGCGCGCATACCGTTCCCGCATGCGGCGCCGAATGCCCTCTTTCATTTCATCGGTTGTTCGGACCTTCGGGACTCGTGCTGCAAATACTGCACCGTGAATATCTTCTGACGAGAACGCACCCAAGCGCCGCAAAGTGACCTTGGCGCCATCCTCGCCCCACTCCAAAATCGAGCCCGGCCCAATTCCGAGTTTCTTCCGCACCTCAGCTGGAATTGAGATTTGTCCTTGAGATGTTACTTTTGACCGCGAGAGCGCCACGCTTCACATTACCACGGTAATGGGTTCTCGATCCGGCCTTTCTCAATGCCGAAGAGAGCGGGAACACGAGTTGCAATTCAGGATGAGAATCCGCACAGGTCGGTCGATATTCCACTGTAAACCTCTCAAAAGTTTGAACGCTCACGGTCGCGGCTTCGTATTCGATATTGATGTACCTTCGCGTGTATTCTGCCGCTCTATGCATGTCTCTAGCCGTTCTATCCCGTGCGGCGGCACAAGAGATCCCGGCTTTCCGGTCGGAGGTTAACCTCGTGAATGTCGCTGCGGTGGTACGGTCGACAGACGGTGCGCTACTGAGTAATCTAAGCAGGAACGATTTTGAAGTCCTGGAAGATGGAGTTCCGCAAACCCTTCAGTTCTTCGCTCGTAATACGGAACTCCCGCTGAGCCTGGGCATCGTTGTTGACGTCAGCGGAAGCCAGCAAAAATTCTTGAAACAGCACGACCGGGACATCGCTGCGTTTCTAAGAGCAGTCCTCAGACCATCCGATCAGGCGTTTGCTATCTGTTTCGGGAATCATCTTCGGCTCGTTAGTGATGCAACTGGGTCGGAATTCACGATCCTAGAGGGTCTCAAGCAATTCAGCCAGGGAGATCGCGATTTCCCGGAGATCGGCCCCAAAGAGAACCGAGACTTGGGCACAGCATTCTATGACGCACTCTATTTCTCAATGCAGGATAAGCTCAAATCAGCTGGTGAACGCCGGCGTGCCCTTGTGGTCTTTAGCGATGGTGAGGAAAACTCCAGCGAGCATGATCTACTCGACGTCATCGAAGCGGCCCAAAACACCGGTACGATGGTGTATTGCGTTCGGTACACCGAAGAGAAACATCACACCATGACGGCCAGGAATAAATATGGGATTCGTGTGATGAGGCACATTTCAAATCTGACCGGAGCAACCGATTTCGATGCCCTCACTTCGGATCTTGCCGACATCTTCTCGCGAATTGGGGACGACCTTCGAGCAACGTATCAAATCGGTTATGTTTCCAGCAATACCGCCCATGACGGGTTGTTCCGAAAACTTACTGTTCGGGTCAAGAAACCAGGGTCGAGCGTAAGAGCAAAAGCCGGTTACTACGCGAACTGAAAATAATCGAAAGGCAGTCGCAGTGAGCTCAAACCGGGCTTGCTGGAAGAACTCTGAACCGGCGGCGGCCTCCTATCCCATCGTTTCGAAAGCCTGCTGAATCAGCTTACGGCCAACGGCGAAGTGAAAACTTAGCATTGATTGCATGGCTATCATTCAAGAATGGCGAGCATAACTATTAGAAAGCTTGATGATGCAGTTAAATCGCGGCTTCGCATTAGCGCAGCGCACCATGGACGCTCCATGGAGGAGGAGGCGCGCGAAATTCTTAAAGCTGGGCTGGCATCTACAGCGACAGGAAGTCTCAACCTTGCCGACTCGATAAGGCGCCGCATCGCACCGAAAGGCGGAGTAGAACTTTCCTTGCCTGTTCGTGATCTGATCCGCTGTCCTCCTAAGCTCCATAGATGACCGTGCTCGACACGAACGTACTCTCGTAAATCCTAAGCCTTCGCCTTCCCAAGCTGTAATTCGCTGGCTTTCGGCTCAGGAGCCGGAGGAAGTTTTCATCACCACCGTCACGCAGGCGGAGATCCTCTATAAAGTTGAGTCTCTGCCATCCGGCAAGCGCCGGCAAAGCCTTCAAACCGCCATTCAAGAAATTCTCGCCAACGAGTTTGAAGGCCGTATTCTGCCATTCGACCAGGACTCTGCCCGGGAATGCGCCAAGCTTGTTCGAAAGCGCGATTCCATCGGTCGGCCTATTTCTCAATTTGGTGCAATGATCGCGGCAACTTGCGTGGCGCGTCGAGCAGTAATCGCGACACGCCACGTCAATGATTTGAGCACTGTGGGATTAGAATTATTGATCCTTGGAGGAGTCCGGCTTTGTAGTTCGGGAAAACCTCGCCTAAATGATGGACGGCAGCAGCCTGCGGTAAGCTTATGTTCGCCACATTCTCGAATTAGGACTGGTCAGCATGCACCCCGTGAAAAGAGTACCCCTCTCTTTTCTAGTTTTGTACAGTGGCCTCGGCTTGGCCTTTCCGCAGGCTCCTCCGCCACAGGCCTCTCCTCAAGCGATCATCCGAAGCAGTACCCAACTCGTGCAAATCACGGTTATCGCGACCGGCGGCAAGGGCGTACCCATAGGCGACCTGACCGCAAATGACTTCACCATCACCGAAAACGGCCACGCTCGGCCTATTTCGGCATTTGAGAACAACAGTCTGCTCTCAACCACGAAACCTTCCCCGAGCATCCCAGCCTATGCTCCCTTTTCCAACAGGCCGTTGAAAGACGCTCATGCTCCGACCGTGGTTTTGCTGCTCGATACCCTCGATTCCGATCCCTTGAACTGGAACCTGGCTTGGCCGCAAGTAATCAAGTTCCTTCGCAGCTTGCAACCGCAGCAAAGAATCGCAGTGTACTCCCTCGATCCAGTGCAAGGGCTGCAGGTGTTGCAGGATTACGACTCGGGTCACGATCAGCTTGTCGCCGCTCTGCGCAAATCCACGATCTCCCTGGGTTCACTTTCGTCGCGGCTTCAGCCCCAGGCAAGACAATACCGCGAACCCTCATTTGCCAAGCGGGAGAGCGAGTTGACCATGCCCGAGTTGCTCAGCTTCGGGCACTTATTCGGCTTAGCGGCGGCCTTCCATGTGATCGGGAACCATCTGGCGAACGTGCCGGGGCCGAAGTCGTTCATCTGGCTAGCGTGCGAGTTCCCGAATCCGTTTCGCGAGGTCGATGCGAGAAAGCATCCGGCTCTTGAACTGTACCGCCAAACTTTGTTGGGCGCGGTCCGTAGTTTGCTCGCCAAGGACGTAACAATTTTTCCGGTAGACGCATACGGCCTGCAGCCGGACATTTCGTTCGATGCCGAGAACGGCGAAATCCCGCTCGGCGCGGACACCTTGAGCGGAATGATCTTTCCCGATATCTCGGATCCGCTCGAGATAGCGGCCCATAGCGGCGGCAAATCGTATGTCAACACGAACGGGTTCTTGAAATCCTTTGCCGAGGTCATTTCGTTCGCCAAAGGAACTTACACGCTCGGCTTCTATCTCTCCGGGCCGCCAGACAATCAGTTTCACAAGCTGAATATCTCGACAAACCGGAGCGGCGTTCATCTTCGATACAGACCCGGTTACTGGGACCCCGCTGCCCTTCCTGAGACAACGGCTGAGGTCAATCGCCAGTTAGAGGCTGCCTTGGACAGTCCGTTTACGGCAGGCGAAATCCAGCTGCAAGCCGGTCTGAAAATGAAATCGTCCACCAGAGCTTTGATTACACTCTTCATCGATCCAAAATACCTACTCCTAAACCGCAACGGCGACCGATGGACTGGCGAGATTTCAATCATCTGCGGCCAAAAGGACCCACAAGGCCGAGTGTACGCCGTTCCGCCGGTCAGCCTGCCCGTGAATCTGCCGGAGCGCGTGAAAGCGTCCGGCATTTGGATCAAGTTTCGAGTGCCGGTCGCGCTTCGCCGGAGTAGCACGAAGGTCCGAGTTGCGGTCGAGGATAGCGGTTCTCGTCGCACAGGCTCGGTGGATGTGCCGCTGTAGCTTACTTGGCCGAGCGCAGAATCACCCAGGCAGTCTCCATTTCGTGTTTACTCTCGCCTACTAAGTGAAAGAGTTCCGTGAGAACTGCTTGCGACCGTTAGTAGCGCGTCAGAATGGCGCCCGTGCCGATGCGAGCATTATCGGCTATGTTGCTGGCGATTCTGCGTTGAACCATGTTTCGAGCGTTTTCGGAACGTTGCTCATCGCCGCCTGCAAGAAGTCCAATGTACTTGGACGCAACCTCATGCAGCCGGGCTTGCCGCGCGTCTTCCTCATCTGCAGTACGATTCTTTTCCAACCACTCACGGGCTGCCAAGTCTAGAGCCGCGGTCTTCATACACTACATCGTAATGCAAATCTCACGGCTGTGAAATCTTCGAACGCCGCATAAAGAACTGCTGCTTATCTTCCGACGGATCCACCGCTACATCGAAAAACCCGACCATCATCTCCGACCAGGTCTGCTCACCCCACTTGACCGTTGCCTTCGGGTCCGGATTATGCGCATTCCCGCTGGAGTTGTCAAAGGTAGCCACAGCTTGCAGAATCGTTCCAGCCTTCAGGGGCAGCGGTTGCGCGAGCCGGTAACTTAGTTGCCAATAGAAATCGTAATGCGGAATCTTAAGCAGCGTATGCACCACGCCATGCGGTGCGACGATGTTGTATTCGAAGCTCTTGCCACGCAGGTGCATATGCGGAAAGAAGCTGAGCAGCAAAGCGTCGTTGGGAATCGAGCCATGCACTTCTACGCGATACGAAGGATCTCCGGGCGGTATTGAAAACCGGTCATTGGTCAACTGCAAGGTCAGGACGCGCTTCTTTGGTGGTGACTGCGAAAACACCAGTCCTACGCTGGTCCGATCTTCCGCCGGGTGACCATGCGTAGTGTAGTGCATCTGCAGAACGATATCCGAGCCCGCGGGTACGAGCTTGGCGTAGTCGTCAGGCCACCGGTCCGGCGAGCTCCCAGGCGCATACACGAGCAGAATGTCGTTGGTGGTCCACATTGCGTCACGCCGGAGAGAAGGATCGGTCAAGTCTTCCGCGCTAAAAGGCCGTCCTACCGGAGCGCCGCGCAACCAGCGGGAGTGGGGGTCGCGAATGTATGCCACGGCGTGATGCACCACGGCTGAATCGCTCGGCCGTATCTCCGACATGCGCACCCAGCGGTCCTGCTTGAAGCCGGTCGGAATAATGATGTACTGGTACGGCACGTCGCCATGCGAGGGAAGCTGCTTCGCAACGGGCATTTGCAGCACCACGTCAGGCTTCTCAATCTTCCATCCTTGCGTCCACTTTCGGGCCGGCGGAGCGTCCTTCGGATTGCCGGCGGGCGCACGCGCGTTCGCCCATCGGCTGATCGTCTCAATCTGCACTGCTGTTAAAGATGGATCGTTCGAGAAGTGGCCGCAGCAAGGGTCGGCAAACCACGGCGGCATGTCTCTCTTCCGAACTGCCGAAGCAATAGCACCGGCGAACGGCTCAACATCGCGATAGGTTTCGAGCGGCATGGGCGCCATCTCGCCGCGGCGATGGCAACTCTGGCAGCGCTCCTGAAGGATCGGCAGCACATCGCGATAAAAAGTAGGCGGCGTAGCCGAGGCTTGCTGAGCTAAGGCTTGAGAAAGTAAAACAAATGCACTTAGCGGGATACGCAGCCGCCCGAACTTCACCAAGCTAACGGCCATCGGTCGTGCGGCCCGAGTAAAATTCAGAAGGCATGCTCGGCCAGCGCGCTGGGCGCCTCTCCTTGAAAGCCTGTCGGCCCTCCTGGTAGTCCGCCGTAGCCATTAGTGAGCGGCGGGATTGCGCCGCCAGTTCGCCTGCCCCGCTCCACTCTTTCCCGATCGAGTCACGCACATACTGCATCCCCGTGCGAATCGCTTCGGGGCTTGCCTTCGATAAATGGCGCGCCATAGCGGCGGCATGATCCTCTACTTCAAGAGCGGGTGAAATACGCTGCACCAAACCCCAGTCAAGAGCTTCCGCAGCATGAAAATACTCGCCCGTAAGGCTGAGCGCCAGAACACGACGAGGACCAAGAGCAGCCGTCAACGAGCGATAGACGAGAAACGGCCAAAGACCCACCCGAATTTCGGGCAATCCAAATGCAGCCGCTTCGGAAGCAAACACATAATGGCCCTGCGCAACCAATCCAAGGCCACCGCCTAGCGCCGCGCCGTCCACCGCCATGACGATCGGCTTCAAAGACTCGCGTCCCAGACTGAACAGCCGCTCATGAGCCTTTGAAAGTTCCTGTTCGTCAACGTCGCCCGCTTCCTCGAGGTCCATCCCGGCGCAGAAGACCGCTCCCGCGGCAGTAAACGAGATACACCCGATATCGGCTGCATGTTGCGCATCCTCGATCGCGCTCGCGATCGTATTCGACATCTCCAGCGTCAAAGCATTCCGCTTGGCAGGCCGGTTCAAGGTGATATGCAACACGCGATTCTTCTTGGCAATCAGAACATTCGTCATAGCGTGAGGCTCGCTTCAATTGTAGGTTTAAATACCCACGTCGCCAGTACGACGGGGCAGCGTCAGGATCGGAAGGTGGTCTCCACCCGCGTGTTCGCATGCCGCCTGGAACGCAAATGCAAGAACAGAACGAGTGTCCACCGGGTCGATCACCGCATCGCAGTGCCCGCGCGCAGCCGCATAGTTGGCATCGAGCCAGCGTTCATAGTCGGCGCGCGTGCGGTCGATCTTAACTTGCAAGTCCGGGGGCACGGGCTGGGCCGCCTTCTTGAGTTTGTCGAGTTCTGGCCCGTAAATCGCCTGCACCGCCGAGTCGCCTTCCATCACCCCGATGCGAGCGCTTGGCCAGCTGAACGTGAAGGTCGGATCGAATCCCTGCCCTGCCATTGCGTAATACCCAGCTCCGCTTGCATGGTTCACCGTTACAACGATCTTCGGAACGGTCGCG
The DNA here is from genome assembly GCA_965219105.1 of Bryobacteraceae bacterium. Classification (GTDB taxonomy): domain Bacteria; phylum Acidobacteriota; class Terriglobia; order Bryobacterales; family Bryobacteraceae; genus Bog-105. The sequence goes on from OZ244728.1 coordinate 1,020,316, forward strand.
CAGGCCATTGTCTCCACCATCGCTGCGCCGGCGCGAATAATGCCCTGAGTCTCGGCCTCCACTCCAACCATGAATCCCGAAACATCCTGCACGTAGAGCAGCGGCAAGGAACGCCGTTCGGCATTCTCGACAAAATACGCAGCCTTCTGTGCCGACTCGGGATACACGATCCCGCCCACCCGAGGGCCGGAGGAGGTCTTTAGGAAACCGCGCCGGTTTGCGATCACACCGATGGCGCGTCCAGCCAGACGTGCTGTTGCGCAATAAAACTCAGGCGCATGGTCGGGCTGGAACTCAAGCGCGCTATCTTCGTCCAGAAAGCAAGCCAGCAGCGCTTCGAGCGAATACGGAAGCCGGTGATCGAGTGGCAAGACTTCATAAGGTGAAGACTCGCCACCATGCGCCGGCACAGGGTCAGCAGGCAGTTGTCGCGGCTCGGGCATCGAGCGAAACTGCCGGCGAATGAGCGCCAGGCACGCAGCGTCGTCCGCTACCCGGTAGTGGGCCACCCCGCTGACCGACGTGTGCATCTGTGCCCCGCCAAGCGTTTCCGCATCGGTCGTTTGTCCCACCGCTCCCTTCACCAGATTCGGCCCCCCGAGTCCCATGAAACTGACCTTCTCGACCATGATGATGGTGTCGCTCAAGGCCGGCAGATAGGCTCCTCCGGCGATACAAGGACCCATCACAGCGGCAATTTGCGGAATGCGCAGCCGTCGGCGCATGAGCGAGTTGTAGTAAAAGATTCGCCCCGCCCCGTACTGACCCGGAAAGATGCCATCCTGCAACGGAAGATTCACCCCCGCCGAATCGACCAGGTACACAATCGGAAGCCGGTTGCGCATGGCGATCTCCTGTGCTCGCAGGATTTTTGTGATCGTTTCGGGCCACCAAGCGCCGGCTTTTACTGTGGCGTCATTGGCGACAACTACGGCCGGGCGTCCTTCAATCAAGGCAATGCCAGTGACGACGCCTGCCGCAGGCGCCTGCCCTTCGTAGCGATCGTGCGCAATCAGCAAACCAACCTCGAGAAGCGGCTGCACGGGATCGATCAGCAGCGCAATCCGTTCCCGCGCGGTCAGCTTCCCATCCCGGTGTTGCTTCTCGATTTTTTTCTGTCCCCCGCCTTCACGCAGGCTCTTCTCGAGTTCCCGAAGCGCTTCTGACCGGACTTCCAAATCGCGTATCGTTTCGCTCATGCACTCCCGGATCTACAGCCTTTCCAGCAAAATAGAACTCGCCCGAACGCCGTTGCACTTATACTTTGCGGATAATAGACTCCTGGTAGTCTAACAGTCATGTTTGGGCTCGACTCCAGGGCCTTACGGATTACCTGGACTGTATTTCTATTTGTGCTTGCACTGACGATTATCTACCTGATACGTCAGCCTTTGCTGGTCTTTGCCGCTGCTATTTTCGTAGCCTACATGCTCTCGCCACTCGTCGGCCTGGTTGAGCGCTTTCTGCCGCGCCGCCGGCTTATTGCGCTAGCGATCGTTTACCTTGTCATCATCGGTGCGCTCGTAGGCATTGGATTTGCGCTCATTCCACAGTTAGTCTCTCAGGCCGCGAGCCTTGTCAGCCGCCTGCCCAGCCTGCTTAGCGTCAGCAAGCTCGCTACGCTGCCCCTGCCCGAGTGGCTTGTTCCTATTCGTACCCAAATCATCGCGACCGCAAACCGGGAAGCGAGCAATCTTGCCTCAAGTGCAATGCCGTTTCTCCAGCAAGCCGGAACCCGCCTCTTGTCCGGAGTCGGGTTGTTGCTCCCGATGATTCTCATCCCGATCCTTTCCTTCTTCTTCCTCAAAGATGCCGAGACCATTACTGCCAGTCTGGTTAGCTTATTCGATGCGCGCGATCGGAGAAGCCAGCTCCAGGGAATCGTAGAAGAGATCAACGTCGTCCTCAAAAACTACATCCGTGCCCTGGTGATCCTCGCCATCATCACGTTCTGTATGTATTCGGTATTCTTCAAAATCGTGGGATTGGAGTACGATCTGCTGCTCGCCGGCATGGCTGCTTTTCTCGAATTTATCCCTGTGATCGGCCCTGTCATTGCTTTGGCGGTCATCGTGATTGTCTCCATTGTTACGAGCTCTGGTTCTCTGCTTGCCATTGTGATCTTCTGGGGCGTGTACCGGGTATTTCAAGACTATGTCGTCAATCCTTACCTCATGAAATCGGGGCTTGAAATTCACCCGCTTCTCGTCTTGTTCGGAGTTCTTGCCGGAGATCGAATCGGCGGCATTCCGGGCATGTTCTTCTCAGTTCCGGTTATAGCGATGCTGAAAGTTGTCTACACTTCGGTCCGGAGCTCCCGGCAACTCAGGTCACAACCGGCTCTGCGCGCGAAAAGACAAGAGACACCGGTGAGCTTATAATCGGGGTTCACGCCCCGTTTCATGTCCGGCTTGGCATCCATCGATTGGTTTCCGCTGTGGTTGAGTTTGCGCGTGGCTGCGATCGCGACAGTCCTGGTTCTTTCAGCTGGAACTTGGACCGCTTACCTGCTTTCCCATAAGAGCTTTCGGGGGAAGAATCTTCTCGACGCAGTGGTCACATTGCCGCTCGTTCTGCCGCCTACGGTGCTCGGCTATTATCTTCTGATTGTGCTCGGCCGCCTGTCTCCGCTGGGGAAGATCTACGAATCGTTTGTCGGGCATCCTCTGGTCTTCACCTGGCAGGCAGCCGTCGTCGCGGCCTTCATCCACTCTGCTCCGATCTACATCAAAGCCGCGCGCGCTGTTCTCGAAACCGTCGATTACCGTTACGAATGGGCGGCCCGAAGTCTTGGTGCAACAGAGTGGCGCACGTTCTGGCGCGTGACCCTTCCGCTCTCTATGCGCGGGCTGGGGTCATTAGCTGCTCTTAGCTTCGCGCGGTCTTTGGGCGACTTCGGCGCAACCATCATGGTCGCCGGAAACATTCCCGGAAGTACGCAGACCCTTTCCATCGCAATTTACGACGCGGTCGAGTCGGGCAACGGACGGCTCGCCCGCATTCTCGTTCTTCTCGTCTCCTGTGTCGCGCTGCTGCTTCTGTGGGCGGCCGGCGCTGTCTCGCGCAACGAACCCATACGCGAAATCCGGTGAGCGTCGCCGTTTCGAATGCCATCGACGCGCGGCTGCTCAAGCGTTTGCCCGCCGTGAAAGACTCCCCGGAGTTTCAGCTCGATCTGCATCTGCAAACCGGAGATGGCATCTGCCTTGTTTTAGGCCCTAGCGGGTCCGGCAAAACACTCCTGCTCAATTGCCTCGGAGGCTTTACGCGGCCGGATGAGGGCCGTATCGCCGTCAATGACATGTTGCACTTCGATGCGGCCGCCGGGGTTTTTTTGCCGCCCGAGCGGCGTCGCGGCGGCTACATCTTCCAGGACCACGCGCTGTTCCCGCACATGACCGTCAAAGAGAATTTGAAATTTGCCGTTCCGCAATCAGGCGCACGGACGACTCGCCGACATCGCCATAGACAAATCGGTGAACTGCTTGAAACTTTCGGCCTGGAGAATCTCGGAGGCCGTAAACCGGCGCAGCTTTCCGGCGGTCAAAAGCAGCGCGCCGCCTTGGCCCGGATTCTCGCGTCCGAACCCCAGTTCCTGCTGCTCGATGAGCCCGCTCGCGGCTTAGATGCGGCTCTGCGTGAGGATTTCTATGGCTTGCTCCGCTCCCTCCGGGAACGTTGGCGGATTCCCACTGTGCTGGTCAGTCACGATGCGGCTGAGGGTTTCGAAGTAGCCGATGCCGTTTGCCTGATCGAGAGCGGGCGTCTCATCCAAGCCGGGCCAATCGCCGAGGTGTTAGCTTGTCCCGCCTCTACTGCGGCAGCAAATCTGCTCGGCGCCCATGTGGTGCTGCCCGCAGTGATTCGCTCACTCGATCCAGGCGAGAACAAGAGCAGACTGCTGGTCAGCGGACAGGAACTCGAAGGCCCTTACTTTAAAGGACACCTCAATGGAGACACGGGATTTTTATGTGTAAGAAAATCCGGCGTCCGAGTGACCACGCCATCGAGTTCCGCGACTCATCGGCAACTCACCTTTCAGCCACAACGGACACATTTGTTTCCCGGCGGTGTCCGAGTGTTTATAGACGATGGTGCTTCCCTTCTGCTCACCACTTCCGAGTATGCGCTCGCTGACGAAGGCCGGATTACATTCGAGTTTTCTCCCACGGCAATGACCTTTCTTGAGCGATGAAACACTACTACATCACCGACCGGAAATCGGCCGGCGGATTTCGTCCTCTGCTCGAGATCATTCGCGATCAGATGCAGTTCGGCGTGGAGTATATTCAGATCCGCGAGAAGGATCTGCCGGCGAGGCAGCTCTTCGAGTTTACGCTGGCCGTGCTGGAGGCGCGTCAAACCGTGCGCGGCGCGCTGTCTACTAAAATCCTCATCAATACGCGAGCCGATGTGGCGCTTGCCGCGGGAGCCGACGGAGTTCACTTGCCTGCTTCTGCTCCACAGCAAGTTCTGCAAGATTTACTGGTCGGCCGCTCCTGCCACACGATTGCCGAAATCAAAAGGGCAAATGCGGATTTTGTGACATTCGGTCCGGTGTTTGCCTCGCCCGGCAAAGGCGCGCCTCTCGGCCTTGGCGCCTTGAGAGAAGCTTGCCAGTTTGGAGTGCCCGTACTTGCCCTCGGTGGCGTCGATTGGGACAACGAGGATGCCTGCATAAAGGCAGGGGCGGCCGGAGTCGCAGGAATCCGGATGTTTCAAAACCCGGAGCTTTAGTTCAGCATCATTTGGGCCTCGTGAGTTAATGGGAGAACAATGACGAAGTCCTTGCTCTCATTTGGGAGAATGAGCGCTCATCTGTGCTTTGTATCGATGATCGTGCTGCTTGCCGGGCAGCCGTTCGCTCGCGCGGAGAACTCCGCGATTCTGCCTTTCTTTGCGACCGCGCCTGAATATGCGTTCGGGTTGCCAGCGGATCCCGCTCCACCGCAGCCCGGACAACTGGCAAAACCAAGTACACCAGTCGACCAGCTCACGAACAGCGTTTCGGCGCCGCCGCTCACCGTAGGCGAGAAGTTCAACTATCGCGTCGTGCAAACATTTGGCCTGCGCGGCTTTCTCGGAGCGTTCGTGTCCGCCGACATCGCACAGGCTTCCGGCACGCCGGGCGCTTGGGGCGGAGGCGTAGGAGGCTACTTCACGAGATTCGCCTCTGCCTTTGGAGGCAATCTGTCGCGCCAGACCATGGCGTGGGTAATCGAATCCGCTTTACATGAGGACCCGCGTTATTTCCGTTCTGAGGACGCCTCTTTCTTTGCTCGGGTCAAGTATTCCCTGAAGCAGGTGGTCATCACGAAGAGCGATTCCGGACACTCGCAATTCGCCTATGGACGCGTGATCAGCGCCTTCGCAGCGGGCCAGCTAGTGAACGCCTGGGAGCCTCCCAGCAACGGAAGCGTGGGGGACGGTCTTCAGCGAGGCGTGCTAAGCCTCGGTGGCGACTTCGCCTACAATCTCGGCCAGGAGTTTATCCCGTTCCTTCGCCCGAAGAGTATCCGCCACACGCCGTAACACGAAGCTAGGCGGAGCTGGCAGATGCCGGTTCGTGAACGTGCAGCTCTTGCAGGCTCCACACTCGCACCGGATTCTGCCGCCGGGATGCCACTGCCTCCGCCGCCGCTCTTGCCCCGCTCATCGTCGTGATGCACGGCGTACGATACGTCACGGCGTTGCGCCGGATGGTCTGCTCGTCGGGGAAGGAATGGCTGCCCGTCGTCGTGTAGATCACCAGGTTGAGCTTGCCGGCCTTCAAAAGGTCAACCGCATTGGGCCGGCCTTCATTTACTTTGAACACCGTCTTGACAGCAAGCCCAGCAGCCCTCAGCGATGCCGCAGTACCGCGCGTTGCGAACAGCTCAAAGCCAAGCTCGTGAAATCTAATGGCTACTTCTACAGCCGCCGCTTTGTCCCGATCGTTCACGCTAATGAAGAGCGCCCCTTCGTCGGGGATCGGTGTCCCTGCCGCCAGCTGAGCTTTGGCGAACGCTTCACCAAAGTTCTGGCCCACCCCCATCACCTCGCCTGTCGATCGCATCTCCGGGCCGAGCGCCGGGTCGACACCCGGAAACTTGGCAAACGGAAACACTGGACTTTTCACAAAGAAACACGGCACAGGCAGTGTTCCGTTGACCACTCCTCCCGTGAGCGCAGTGAAGTCGGTCAGCTTCTTGCCGAGCATCAGACCGACTGCCAGCTTGGGCAGCGGAACGCCCGTCGCTTTGCTGACAAAGGGAACCGTTCGTGACGCGCGGGGGTTCACTTCGAGCACATACACAACTCCATCTTTCAACGCATATTGCACGTTCATCAAACCGATGACGTTCAACGCCAGGGCGAGCTTGGTCGTGTACTCTTTGATTGTTTCTAGCGTTGCAGGCGACAGCGAGATGGACGGCAACACGCAGGAACTGTCCCCCGAATGAACGCCGGCTTCCTCGATATGTTCCATGATGCCCGCGATGAGCACGTTCTCGCCGTCGCACAACGCATCCACATCGACTTCGGTTGCGTCTTCAAGAAAGCGATCAATCAACACAGGGCGTTTTACCGAAAAATGTGAGGCTTCCAGCATGTAACGCCGCACGGTCTCTTCGGTGTAGGCAATCACCATGGCGCGGCCGCCCAAGACATAGCTGGGACGCACCAGCACGGGAAATCCCAGATTGCGCGCGATGGTACAAGCCTCTTCCACGCTCGTCGCCGAACCGTGCGGCGGCGATGGGATATTGAGCTCTGCCAATAACTTGCCAAACAGCTTGCGGTCTTCCGCTAAATCGATATCGCTCGGATCGGTCCCGATGATTGGCAGGCCGCACTCTTTGAGCGGCATGGCAAGGTTAAGCGGTGTCTGTCCACCAAACTGTACGATCAGCCCGTCCGGCTTCTCGACGTCGTAGATATTCAACACTTCTTCTTGTGTCAACGGCTCGAAGTAAAGGCGGTCGCTGGTATCGTAATCGGTCGAAACTGTCTCCGGATTGCAGTTGACCATAATCGATTCGTAGCCGAAGTCCTGCAGCGCAAAGGACGCATGGCAGCAGCAGTAATCGAACTCAATTCCCTGCCCTATCCGGTTCGGACCGCTGCCAAGTATCATCACCTTCTTGCGAGTGCTCGGAGCCGATTCGTCCTCCGATTCATAGCTCGAGTAAAGGTACGGCGTGAAGCTTTCGAACTCGGCCGCGCACGTATCGACGCGATTGAACACAGCTTGGACGCCGAGCCTCTTGCGCGCCTCGCGCACGGCGAGCGGCTCCACGCCCAGTGCATCCGCAATCTGCCTGTCTCCCAGGCCGTCGCGCTTCAGCTTGCGAAACTCACGAGCTGTGATGGAAGCGAGTTCGCGGCCTCTCAGCGCCTGCTCCTGCGCGACCACATCGGCCACCTGATACAGGAACCAGGGGTCCACGTTGGTCATCTCGTGAACCTGCTCCACGGTGAATCCTTGCGCGAAGGCAAACCGGATGTACTCGAGGCGGTCCGGGTTCGGCGTGATGAGGCGCTTTGGAATCAGCGCGGGGTCAAGAGACTGCGAGCTGGACGACTTGCCCGTTTCAAGGCTTCGCATCCCCTTCCCGAGAGCTTGCTTGAAGGTGCGGCCGATCGACATGACCTCACCCACCGACTTCATCTGCGTGTTCAGCACCGGCTCGGCGCCCGGGAATTTTTCAAACTGCCAGCGCGGAATCTTGACCACAACGTAATCGATGGTCGGCTCAAAACAAGCCGGTGTTGCGCGCGTGATGTCGTTCTTAATCTCATCCAGCCGGTATCCGACGGCCAGCTTAGCGGCGATCTTCGCGATGGGAAATCCGGTGGCTTTCGAAGCAAGCGCCGAACTACGCGAGACGCGCGGGTTCATCTCGATGATGACCATGCGCCCGTCTTGTGGATTCACTCCAAACTGCACATTGGAGCCGCCGGTGTCCACGCCGATTTCATTCAGGCAGCGCAGCGCGGCGTCACGCATCATCTGGTACTCACGATCGGTGAGCGTTTGTATCGGAGCAACCGTGATCGAGTCGCCGGTATGGACGCCCATCGGATCGAAATTCTCGATCGAGCAGACGATGATTCCGTTGCCGGCCAGATCGCGCATCACTTCAAGCTCATACTCTTTCCACCCGAGCACGCTCTCCTCGACCAGCACTTCATGCACCGGAGAAAGATCGATGCCGCGCGCGAGAATTTCGACCAATTCTTCGCGGTTATAAGCGATGCCGCCGCCCGTGCCGCCCATCGTGAAGCTGGGCCGCAAAATAATCGGATACCCCATGCGCTCGGCGAACTCGAGACCCTTCTCGACGTTGTTCACCAGCTGCGACTGAGTCATGTCGAGGCCGATCTTGCGCATAGCGTCTTTGAAGAGCAGCCGGTCTTCGGCTTTCTTGATCGCCTGGATGTCGGCGCCGATCAGCTCCACGCCATATTGCTCTAGAACGCCGGTTTCGGCGAGTTCTACGGCTAGGTTTAGCGCAGTTTGGCCGCCCACTGTGGATAGCACCGCGTCGGGCCGCTCTTTGCGGATGACTTCGGCTGCAAAAGCCACACTCAGCGGCTCCACATAAGTGCGATCCGCCAACTCGGGATCGGTCATGATTGTCGCCGGATTCGAATTGATCAGGATGACCTCATAGCCTTCCTGCCGGAGCGCTTTACAAGCCTGCACGCCCGAGTAATCGAACTCGCAGGCTTGGCCAATCACGATCGGACCGGAACCGATGATGAGTATCCGCTTCAAGTCAGTGCGTTTCGGCATAACTAGCGGCGATGCTCCTTCATAGCCTGCGCAAAGTCCTGAAAAAGGTAGTGCGAATCGTGCGGCCCAGGCGCGGCCTCCGGATGATACTGGACGCAAAACACGGGTTCGCTCCGATGCCGGAACCCTTCGAGTGTTTGATCGTTCAAGTTCACGTGCGTGACGTCAATATCGGAACCCGAAAGCGAATCGGGGTCGACACAGAAGCCATGATTTTGCGAGGTAATCTCCACTTTTCCCGTCTGCTGATTCAAAACCGGATGATTCGCCCCGTGATGACCGAACTTCAGCTTATAGGTCTTGCCGCCGAGCGCCAGCCCGAGGATTTGATGGCCTAAACAAATACCGAACACGGGCACTTTCCCGATTAGCTTTCGCACTTCGCGCGCCTGCCCCTCAAGCGGCTCCGGATCGCCGGGACCGTTGGACAGAAACACGCCGTCCGGTTGAAGCGACAGGACATCTTCGGCCGAAGTGCCGGCCGGAACCACCGTGACGCGCGACCCGATCTGTACAAGATGACGCAGGATGTTGCGCTTAATGCCGTAATCGTAGGCGACCACGTGATGTGCCTGCTCGGCTGCCGCGGTGAACTTATCTGACGACGAGACCGGCGCGATCGGTTCGCTCCAACCATACGGACACCCAGTCGAGACGCGCGAGACGAGATTTTGGCCCGACATCGACGGCGTACTCTGAGCGGCGCGTACCAGAGCATCGGGCTTGTGCTCGCCGACCGCGATGATGCCCCGTAAGGCGCCCCGGTCCCGCAAGAGGCGCACTAAACGGCGTGTGTCGACATCGGCAATGACCGGAATGCCGTGCTTCGCGAGAAAATGCTCAGCTTTGTCTCCCGATCGCCAGTTGCTGGCAACCGGAGAGATCTCGCGGACGACCAGGCCCTCTATGTAAGGCTTGACTGCCTCATCGTCTCCGCTGTTGGCGCCGTAATTGCCGATCTGCGGATTTGTCAGAACAACGATTTGACCGCAATAGGAAGGATCGGTGAAGATTTCCTGATAGCCCGTAATGGCTGTGTTGAAAACAACCTCGCCGGTTCGCTGGCCGGGCGCACCATAGCTCGTGCCCTCGAAGACCGTACCGTCTTCCAGGGCGAGAACTGCCTGCTCCAATTGGGTAAGCTCCTGTCTCGGTGAAGGAATCTGCGAAGTTTCGCAGCCGACCAGCTTACCTGCGCCGCCGCCCTTTTGCGAGAGCAGCCGAATCACCTATGGGCCGATCACTTTATTGAATCACGTTTGACGGCCCGGTTCAACGAATGCAGCGGAGGCTAGCGATGTCCGCCACCATGTCCACCGCCAAAGCCGCCATGTCCTCCAGCGAAGCCGCCATGTCCACCGCCAAAGCCGGCGCTGCGACCAGCAAACCCTCCTCCGCGAGCATAACCACCGAAACCGGCGCTACGGCCGTAGCCGTAAGCTCCTCGATTCCCGTACCCGCCACGATACCCATACGCTCCTTGGTAGCCGGCGCGGTAGCCTCCCCGGTATCCATAACCACCGCGGTATCCATAGCCCCCTCGATAGCCGTAACCCCCACGGTATCCATAGCCGCCCCGGTATCCATAACCGTAACCACGATAGTAGGGCGCGTACCCGCCATAGAATCCAACGTACGGGTAGCCCCAGCCGCCATATGCGTACGGATAGCCGCAGCCGTAGGCATACGCGTACGGGTAGGGACCGCAGGCGTAAGGATCGCCGTAACCGGCAAAATAGGGTGAATAGCCGTATCCATAGCCGTAACCAGGAGCAACGGCACCGATGCCAAACCCTACCACTGCTGCTTGAGCCGGTTGCGGGCTCAAGACCACCAAACCACCAACTAGCGCGACAGCCAACCCAATCGTTTTCAGCACGTTAAGTCTCTACCATTTAGACGCCGGTATCCCCAAAATAGGTGCGGCTGGTTGTGACCCAGAGTACTGTCGGCTCGAAACCGATTCGGCTACAGGCAAAATAGAAGGAGAGCGGAAGCGCATGCGACTAAGCGGAGGATGGACACACTGAAACACTGGATCGAAGTTGCGGGCACGGTGGCCGATGGGCTGCTGCTGCTGCGTATACTGCAGTTGCGCCTGCAGCGCACCTATTTGTGGATTACTCTGGCGGCCGTGATCACGCTGTTTCTCGACAGCGTCGCTCTCTTTTACGGGCCGGAGTCGCGTGAAGCCGTTCGCCTGTTCGTGTTCTCCCGTTTTCTCTATGCTTTCCTCTTTCCTGCGGCAGCCTACGACGTTTGGGAAGAAGTGAAGTCGCAAGTAGGCCGGATTCGCCGCTTCGCTGCTATTCGTCTTATATCGAGTCTTGCCTTAGCGGCGCTGCTTGGCTTCCTCATTGCCGCAGTGGCAGGCACTGGAGAGAGTAACGACGACTCTCTGTTGAACACCTTTGCGGTGATTCTCTGGGCGGCTGCGTCAACGGCTAGCCTGGCGTTTCTCTGGTCCATGAACCGGCTAGCGCGAGCGGCCAAGGTCCCGATCCAGGGCAACACCGTGGTTTGGCTCTGGTACTTCCAGCTCACTCTAGCGGCCGAGGTGGTCACCTGTTTCATCATCATCATCAACCAGCAGTTCTCCGAGCTGGTGAATACCGCCATCGACTTTTCGCTGACCTTCTACTCCATTCTGGTCACGCTCTGGTGCATCTGGAAGCTTCGCGGCCAGCCCTCTGGCGTGCCGACCGAGCCCGAAAAGTCACTACCTTAGGCAAAGATTTCCGCCTCCGCTCCTGTTCCGGCAGTCTATCGAAAAGAGGTAGCGATGGCGAAAGACGAGAACAGATGCTGGCCAGGTTACGAACCGGTCCCGGGAAAGAAGCCGCACTCACAGGGCAGTTGCAGAGCGAAGGCCGATTCAAAGTCGACTCCTTCGGAGAAGAAATTCAAGGCGAAGCGTAAACAGCAGCTGGACCGCTGGCAGAAGAAGACCGGCGGAAAGCGTCAAGCGGCACAGCATCTGCACGGTCCGGATAACGAGCCGAGCTCGCAGAAGGGAGCGGCGGCGAAAAAGAAGGCAGCAGCCAAGAAGAAGAAGCCTGCGGCTAAGAAGACAGCAACTAAGAAGGTTTCCGCAAAGAAGGAGACGGCGAAGAAAACTCCCGCTCGCTCGAAGAAGCGCGCCGCTTGAGCGGCACGCTTCTCGCCCGTCTTCACTAGAACCTCAAGTGGAGAGCTATCTGCAGAATGCGCGGCGCATACGTGTTCGAGATCTGCCCGAATGTCGCGTCGGCAATGGTTGTATCCGGGTTGCGGAACTCGGCATGATTGAGGATGTTGAAGGCATCCCCGCGAAGCTCCAAATCGATATTCTCGCGGACGGCGAAGTGTTTGGAGATGGAGAGGTCGAGGTTTACCTGTCCCGGTCCGCGTAAGCCGTTGCGGGGGAAGGTGCCGTAAGGGTAGGACGTAGTAGACGTGACGCCATCGAGAGCTAAGGCGCGCGCATTGCTGAACTGCGATGGATCGAACCAGTAGTTGCCGCCGGTTGTGGTCCCGCTATTCGGATTGGTCAGCGTGCGGAAAGTGCCCGGATTCAAAAGCCCGATAGAACCACCGGTGTAGTCCGCGCGAACGATACCAGCGTCGCCTGCGCCGGAGGGCCCTGGATCGCTGTTTCTCGTATTCAGGTTGGCGAACACATCGAGCGGGAATCCGGATCGAATGTTCAGGATCGGATAGAGACTCCAGCCCTTCGTGAGAAGCTTCGGCCCACGCTGCCAGAGGTTATCGAACGGAAGCGTCCATCCGCCGGAAAGGGAAAACGTTTGTCGCACGTCTGTGTCTCCAGAGCCTCGGAAAAGGTCATGCTCGTATGCCGGCACGTTGGAGTTGCGCTCGCGGAAACCGGAAGAGTTGTCGATCTCATGCCCGTAGGTATAAGCGACCGTAAAGAAGCTTGTCCCCCAGCCGCTCATGTCCGAAAATCGCCGGGTCAAATTGACTTCCAGGCTGTTGTAATTCGCTTTGCCGATATTCTGAAACTCATTCAAATAGCTGAAGTTCTGATTGAGCCGTGCGCCAGTCGTGAGGTCGAATGGATTTGCATCCACCAAGCCGGTGAGCTTATGCGCGTCGTAGCCGAGATACCCAATTTCGAGGAGCATATTCGAGGGCAGCTGCTGCTCAATGTTGAGGTTGTATTGGAAGACGTACGGAGTGCGCAAATTGGGATCGACAAAATAAACCCCACCACCGCCGAAAGGGATATAGCCGGCATCGTTGAAGTTCAGATTTGGCGACGGCGGTTTAGAAGGAAACGGGTTCACCGCACCCGCAGAAGCGTAGGGGTTCTGCAAACCGCTTACGGCTCCAGGGTTCACGTTGGGGTACACATCCGCGAAGCCGTAGAAAGGCGCTTGCCCGTTGAATTGAAGATTGTCTTCCCCTTTCAGAATGTCGTTGAACATGCCGAAGCCGCCTCGAATAGCAGTCTTGGCACTGCCGAATACGTCGTAAGCAAAGCCAAACCGGGGAGCGAAGTCATTCTTATCGGGAAAGTTTGAACCCATCGGAGCACCAGGGTCGCCGGGGAACACCAAGCCGGTAGGAGCGCCCGTAAAGCGCTGCGATTGCAAACCGGGAATATAGCTGAACGAGCGGCCTTGGGTGTCGAACTTGGGTTGTGCGTATTCGTATCGCAGACCCAAATTCACTGTCAAGCGCGGGGTAACTTTCCAGGCGTCTTGCGCGAAACCGGCATACTGATGTGAGCGAATGTTCGAAGGAGCTGCGCCGAACTGCAGGAACTCGTCAGGATTGCCAAGGAGGAAGTCCGCGAAATCTGAACCCGTTCGCGTTTGTGTATCGGTTCCATAAAGATAATATTCGCCGGTGACATAGAAATCGTAGTCGGTGTTGTTCTGATAGGGCGAGAAGTAAAAGCCAAATTTCAGACTGTGATTGCCGCGCACCCAGGAAAGATTGTCCGAGTACCCATAGGTGTTATTGATGAGCGATGTCGGCCCTTGCGGACTAAAGCCGATGTCGAGCCCGGAACTGAGAAAGCCTACGCGCGGCGGGCCGGTCGGGTTATCGGACGGGATGTCGGCGCCTAAGGCGGTGGCTGTGGGCTGGGTAGACGCTGGAAATGCCTGTCGGCGATTGTCTCTTTGGGCGGTGATTCGAAGCTCGTTCAGTAGCGCAGGAGTGAACGTGTGTGTGTAAGTAACCGAGCCGAAGTAAGTAGTGTCCGCAGATGTGGTCGGATAGCCTGTAACTCTTCCTGCCGGACTAGTGGTTCCAAACGGAAGCAGCTGAGGGTTATCGTTCGTGGTAAAGGTGCCGCTCAAAGTATCTCGTGAGGTGATCGTGTAATCAAACCTTCCGATGTACTGGTTGTAATTGTTCGTGGCAGTAGCCTGCGGAAAGAGATAGCCTGTGGGCGAGGTAGGGATCAGCCCGTTGGTGAAGTAGGATCTCGCGACGGGATCGATGCGGGTTGGATCGATAATGCCTTGGGCAGCGAGAGCCGGGTTGGGCTGGTAGAACGGGTTCGCTTGCAAGAATGCGGCAACCGTATCGGCCGAGCCAGATTGCGAGAAATCGCCGCCGGCTTCCGCAGGCGTAAAAGTATTGACTTTTCCTTGAGCCGTATCTGCCGACGACTGACGCTGGCCTTCATACGAGAAGAAGAAGAACAGCCTATTCTTCAGAATGGGTCCACCAATGGTGCCGCCGAACTGATTGCGCTTTAAGATCGGCACTGGAATTCCCTGCTGGTTGTTGAAGTAGGGATTGGCATCGAAGTAGTTGTTCCGCACGTAGTCATATCCGGTACCGTGAAACTGGTTGGTGCCGCTCTTGGTGATGACGCTCACGATCCCGCCCGCATTGCGCCCGTACTCAGCGCTGTAGTTGTTCTCAATCACGCGAAACTCGCCGATGGCATCGGGGTTGGGATTGGAGACAACGCCGTTGCTAAGCAGGTTATTATTGATCCCTCCGTCCAAGAGATAAGTAACTGAGTCCGTGCGCGAACCGCCGATACTGTAATTTCCAGCAGATCCGCTATCGGGGTTGGTGGCGCTTACGCCCGGCAGCGTACCGATTAAGTCCAGCGAGTTTCTGCCATTGAGAGGCAGTTCGTAAATAGCCTGACCGGTTACAGTTGCACCAATGGTGGAATTTTCCGTTTCCACTTGCGAGGTAGAGCTCTCGACTGTAACCGAGTCGCTGATCTTGCCTACCTGCAGCTGCACGTCGACGCGTAGCGTTTGGTTGATCTGGAGCGCGGTCTTCGAGGCCACGGTAGACTGCTCAAATCCAGGCTGAACCACAGTCACTTTGTAGTCACCCGGCGGCAAATGAATAGCCTGGTAAAAGCCGTCTTTATTGGTCGTAACTTGCTGATTGATATTGGTGGCCGTATTGGTGACGGTAACCTGTGCGTTTGGTAGCACGGCCCCGGACGAATCAGTTACTACGCCCACCACTTTGCCAGTCGCATCCTGAGCAAACGACAGCAAAGACAAGTTCAGTAATAAAAGGGCGGCCCAAAGGGCGCGCTCCATCTTGCGCATGCACACTCCTTGGAAGTTGTAAGACGGAGCGACGGGGCCGCCATTAACTGGAAAGTGTAGGGTAACACGGCTGACACGAACCGGAGTGCCACCCTATCCTGGTCAGTTTTTCGATTCGTAGTACGAGGAGATTTTCTCGTAAACTTCCGGGGGGAACTTGATTTCCTTGTAAATGTTGCAGGAATCGGGATTGTCAGGGTCTTCGCATATCGGGAATTCCTGTTGATCCATCCACTGCAGGATTCGGTCGCGCTTAGGCGGATTGTAGCCTTTCGCCTCTACTTGCTGGATGATTGAGCGCGCTTTCTGTTCGTCGCAATCCTTATCTTTCTGCATGTAGTCCATCAGCTCCTGATCGGACAGGAAAAATCGTCCAACCATAACAAAGACCAAGCGGCCGTAGTGACCGATATCCTGGCCGCGATCGAGCGAATCGATTAGGTGAGACATCATCTTGCTTTCGCGTAACTCTTCAATGGGCATAGTGCATTCCTCTTTTCTTAAGATGAAGAGCTACGACTCTAGTTTCGTTCTTTCTTCGCCTTAGTCTTCTTTCATCGTACTCTAAATGCTGTGGCGACAGAGGCAACAGCGGGACGCGCGGAGAGCGTTAGGACGGCGAACCTGCGGGAGAAGACGATCTTCTCGATCTTGGCGGCGATCAGCGTCTGTCATTTGCTGAACGACATGATTCAATCGCTGATACCCGCCATTTACCCGATTCTGAAAAGCTCGTTTCATCTTGACTTCGGCCAGATCGGAATGATCACGCTGACTTACAACTTGACAGCGTCGCTTCTGCAACCGTTTGTCGGGTTGTACACGGACAAGCATCCGTATCCTTATTCGCTGCCCATCGGGATGACATTTACGCTGTTGGGCGTGATCATGCTCTCGATTGCGCCGACCTTTGCGATCCTGCTTCTGGCGGCGGCGCTGGTGGGGATGGGTTCGGCGGTGTTTCATCCCGAATCGTCGAGAGTAGCGCGGATGGCATCGGGCGGACAGCACGGCTTAGCGCAATCGGTGTTCCAGGTGGGCGGAAACGCAGGCACGGCGTTCGGGCCGCTGCTCGCTGCCTTTCTAGTACTGCGGCGCGGGCAACACAGCGTGATTTGGGTAGCCTCGGCGGCGCTGCTTGCGATTGTGATCCTGACCAAGATCGGGCGGTGGTACGGGGAGCATCCGGCGCGCACACGGCCGCGAGCACTGCCGCACGAGACTGCGCGTTTACTTCCGCGAAAGAAGGTCATCGGAGCACTCTCGATTTTGGTTCTGCTGATCTTTTCCAAATATTTCTACCTCGCCAGCATCTCAAGCTATTACACGTTTTACCTGATTGGGAAGTTCGGAGTGAAGGTAGAGGATTCACAGTTATACCTGGCCATCTTTCTGGGCGCAGCGGCGGTGGGCACGTTCGCCGGCGGCCCGATTGGAGACCGCTTTGGGCGCAAGCTTGTCATCTGGTGGTCCATTCTGGGGGTGCTTCCTTTCACCTTGCTGTTGCCGTACGTCAATCTCTTTTGGACGGTGATACTTAGCGTGATCATCGGACTGGTGATCGCTTCGGCGTTTTCGGCGATCCTGGTCTACGCGCAGGAGTTGGTGCCGGGGAACGTGGGCATGATATCGGGCGTGTTTTTCGGCTTCGCGTTCGGCATGGGCGGCATTGGGGCCGCCGTGCTTGGTAAAGTGGCGGACAGCACTGACGTGTATTTCGTGTATCGCGTGTGTTCCTTCCTGCCGGTTATCGGCATCTTTACTGCATTCCTTCCAGACTTGAAAAGCGCGCGGCTGGATCGCGCAATGGACGTCGCGCATGGCGAAGAATTCTGAACCGGGCTATTTGACCCGACGGGCACTAGCCGGCGCGGTTTCGCTGCTTGGTGCGGCTGCCGCGAGGGGCGACCCGGCGCCCGCGAGCGGATTACGGGTTGTTGTGACTGGCGGCCATCCGGGCGATCCGGAATACGGCTGCGGAGGCACAGTGGCGCGCATGACAGCGCGCGGGGACTCGGCGACGCTGCTTTATCTGAACAGGGGTCAAAAGAGCTGCCCCGAACGTCCGGGCGACATTGGCAGCACGACGCGAACAGCCGAAGCTGGGAAGGCCTGCTCGATTCTGAAAGCCCAGCCCGCGTTCGCCGGACAATGCGACGGCCACGCCGTGGTGGACAACGAGCATTACAAACAGTTCGGCGCACTGCTCGGTAAATTGAACCCGCAGGTAGTTTTCACGCAGTGGCCGATTGACGGACATCGCGACCACAGGGCCACCTATGCGCTGACGTTTGACGCCTGGCTGAAATCCCGTAAAGCGTTCGCGCTCTTTTTTTACGAAGTCTCCGACGGCGAAGACACGCTGATGTTTTCCCCATCGCGGTATGTTGACATTACGCCGACGGTATCGGCCAAGCGCGCGGCCTGTTATGCGCACGCCTCGCAGACGCCGGACCGTTACTACGCGCTGCAATCGGAGGTGGCGCGGTTCCGCGGGATCGAGAGCGGACACGAGATGGCCGAAGCATTTGTAGAAGGACGCGGCGGCCCATCCGTTCAGCTGCCTTAGCGGGCATCGAGAGAACGCAGCGCCAGACCGCGCGCAACCGAAGTGAATTCGTCGCCGGTGCGAATCTTGCCGCCGCCGAAACGACTTTCGAAAATACGACGGACGGCGGGCACGAACGAAGAGCCGCCGGTCAAAAAAACTCTGTCTACTGCAGCGGCGGGCACTCCTGTTCTTTGCAGAAGAGCGTCGACGCTCGCAGAGATCGCTTCCAGATCTTCGGCAATCCAGGACTCAAAATCGGCGCGGCGCACAACGGCGGAGAGCTCGACGTCGCCATCTTCGAACGAGAACTGGGCTAACTCGGACCGGGAAAGCTCGACCTTCAAGGCCTGCACAGCGCGGTGCAAGCGATAACCGAGATCGTGTTTCACCAGATAGATCAAGCGGCGGATTTTGTCAGGCTCGACGGCCTGCACCGCAACGCTTTGCAGCATGTTGAGCGTCTCCTGCGATTTGAGCAGCGAAAGATAGTGCCAACGCTCGAGTTTGCTGTAGACCCAGCCCGGCACAGGCAGCAGTTTGTGGCCGGAGCGCAATTCGGTTCCGGCTCCCAACTCGGGGGAGACCAGGCGGCGGACGATGCGCGCGTCGAAGGCATCTCCGGCAAGCCCTAAACCTTCATTGCCCAACACCGAGCGACTGCCGGCTTCGCGCTTGCGGCAGGAGGGCCCAACGTTCAGCAAGGAGAAATCACTGGTGCCGCCGCCGAAATCGCCGATGAGGATCAGCTCGTCACGGTCGAGCGTGGCCTCGTAATAATAAGCAGCGGCAATGGGCTCGTACTCGAACGAGACACGAGTGAAGCCGGCCGTTTCGAGAGCGGACTTCAAGCGAGCGAGCGCATACTCATCATCGGCGGAGGATTCAGCGCCGACGAAACGAACCGGGCGGCCAACCACGACACTTTCCATTGCGCCGCCGAACTGCGATTCCGCGGCAACACGAAGATCGCGTAAGATGCGCGCGACCAAATCCTCCAGGCGAATGCGCCGGCCGAAGACTTCGGTGCTCAAGAGACCTCGGCTTGCGAGAAACGACTTGAGGGACTGGATCAAGCGGCCGATTTCATCGTCGGCCTGCAAGTATTGAGCGATTGCCTGTGGTCCGCTCCAGGACTGAGTGCTGGTACGGCCGGCGGATTTTGCGCGCTGCAGATACAGCAGCGAGCGATACGATTCGGTGAAGGAACCGGTTGCAGTAGAGAAGCTCGCCAGGCTTACGGCACCTGTTGGACCGGCAAGCGCAATCGAGCTGTTAGTGGTTCCGAAGTCGAGACCAATGCCCATTCTTTAGACGGATGCCCGATCGAGAGAGCGCGCGCGGCGGCGCGATCTCCAGCCAAGGGCAGCCTGACATAACAGGACACCGAGCACGGTTCCACCGATATTGATAAAGACATCGCGAATGGCCGGATCGCGATCGGGAAAGAAGCGCTGCAGAAATTCGCTACAGGAGCCAACGACCGCTCCGCAGCCGACGATCCACAACTGTTTATCGGGCCCGCGCGGCAAGGCGAACCATAACAGAATCGCAAGCACGCAGAACA
Organism: Bryobacteraceae bacterium; assembly: GCA_965219105.1. Taxonomy (GTDB): domain Bacteria; phylum Acidobacteriota; class Terriglobia; order Bryobacterales; family Bryobacteraceae; genus Bog-105. Next base: position 1,039,749 of record OZ244728.1, read on the forward strand.
AGCTCACGTGAAAACCTTTATCCACCAGTAGATGAAACAAGCCGGTGGAAGGCTGGCCGGCGACCATATGAAATGTTCCTTCGGCCCACTGAGAGGCAAGCGAGGTGGACGAGAAAAAGATGACAAAGATCCAGGCGGCGACAGCCCAGATGGATCGGTTCACTCGAAAGGCGCCATCGGCTCGACGGGAACCGGTCGTGATGTGATTCAAAACTGTATTATCCTCTGCCAATGTAAGGCATCTTGGTGGCCATGACGGTCATGAATTGGACGTTGGCCTCGAGCGGAAGGCTTGCAATGTAGAGAACCGCGTCGGCCACATGCTGCACGTTCATACGGGGTTCGGGCGCGGTCGCGCCGTTGGCCTGCAGAGTGCCAGATGACATTTTGAGAGTCATGGCGGTATCGGCGTTGCCGATGTCGATCTGGCTGCAGACGATGTCGTGCTTGCGGCCATCGAGCGAAATAGATTTTGTAAGACCTGTGACCGCGTGTTTGGTGGCGGTGTAGGGCGCCGAGTTAGGACGGGGCGCATGGGCGGAGATGGAGCCGTTGTTGATAATACGCCCGCCGCGCGGCGACTGCTCCTTCATGAGTTTAATGGCCGCCTGCGAACAGAGGAAGGTACCAGTCAGGTTGACATCGACGACAGTGCTCCATTGCTCGAAGGTGAGATCTTCCATCGGTATGGCGGGAGCACCTGTGCCGGCGTTGTTGAACAACAAGTCGAGACGGCCGAACTCCTCGCGCAAGCGGGCGAAGAGCGACTGCACTTCGGCAGGACGGCTGACGTCACAGGGAGCGATCAGGAAGCGGTTGCCCTGAACGGTGTCCGGCGCGGAAGCGGCTGTCTGCTCGAGCGCCGGACTGTGCCGCCCGGTAAGGACGAGATCGTAGCCGGCTGCGTGAAGCGCGAGCGCAACGGCGCGTCCGATACCGCTGCCGGCTCCTGTGATAAGCGCTACTTTGCGAAGCAATTTTATTGATTCCTCCGAACGGTTCCTTAATTTTAGCCGGGATGAATAGAAGCGGTTGCTCAAGTATGTTTGCAGATCCAGAACCCCGAGTGTTCGGCCATCTACTGGACGGGTACACCACTATGTATTACAGCGATCCAAGATTGCAATATCCGGTTCGAGTCGATAAGCCGAACCCGCTTTACGCCAAAATGCTACAGCAAGCAATTGGCGGCATTGAAGGAGAGATTCGCGTCTGCCTTCAGTACTTTTTCCAAGGCTGGGGTTCGCGCGGACCCAAGAAGTACCGGGACATGCTGCTGAACACAGCGGCAGAGGAGATCGGCCACATCGAGATGCTGGCCACGGCGGTTGCGCTGAACCTGGAAGGTGCGCCGGTTGCGCTCCAGGAAGAAGCAGCGCAAGATGGCGCGGTGAATGCGGTGCTGGGCGGAATGAACCCGCGCCACTTCCTATCGGCAGGCCTGGCAGCGCTGCCGGTAAACAGCAATGGCGTGCCGTTCGATTGCTCCCATGTATACGCAAGCGGAAACATCGCCGCGGACATGCTGGCCAACGCAACAGCGGAAGCAACGGGCCGGACGCTGGCCTGCCGCTTATATGAGATGACGGACGACGCCGGGATGAAAGATATGTTGTCCTTCATGATTGCGCGCGACACGATGCACCAGCAGCAGTGGCTGGCGGTGATTGAGGAGCTCGGCGGCTTGCAGACGCAACTGCCGATTCCAAACAGCTTTCCACAAAGCGAGGAGAACGAGAAGTACAGCTACGTGTATTTGACTTCGGACGTAACGGGGCAAAGCGAAATCACAGGCCGGTACACCGAAGGTAAAACACTCGACGGCCACGGCAGCTACTCAGTGATGCAGAACAAGCCACTGGGCGAAGAGCCGAAGCTAGGCGCAGGACCAAAGCAGGCGTACGCTCAGAAAGAACAAGGCGAGAGCTTACTGAAAACGATGGCTCATAAGTTGGTTTCGTAGCAGTTGAATGGCCGGGCAGGTTCGTCTGCTCGGCCTCCTTGTATTTGCGCGCCGGGTTCAAACATCAGAAGAGCTCACGGCCGGCGGCAAGGAAATCGATGATCTCTTCGCGCGTAATAACGCCCTTGATCTGGTCAGGCAGAGGAAGTGTCTCGGGCGGGTCGGCGTTTGAGTGCGTAACGAGCGCAACCCCGGCACTGGCCGCACGCATGAGTCTGATGATTTCGAAAAAGACTGTTTCTTCCCGGACGAGCACATGGATCTCGTAGGCGACGTCGGCCAGCACGACAGAAGATCGCCACTGCTGCAAAGCGGATAAGCGTTCGCGTGTGATCACGCCGGCGACTTTGCCCTCATCGTCAGTGACCAGAAACGCGTAGGGAGAAACGCCCGGCTCGAAAGACTGGACAAGTTCTCGGACCGGGGTGGTAGCGGGAACGGCGGCCAGATGAGTCTCCATGATCTCGGAGGCGCGGCGAAGGATCTGAATGTCGGCCTGCATGGCTTCTGGAATGCGATCGCCTCGCAGGGTTAATTTGAGCGTGTAGATGCTGTCTTTGGTCAAGGCGCGGCGCACGGCATAGCTAATCGCAACGACAATCGTGAGCGGCACGATGACGCTGTAATCGAGGGTCATCTCAAAGATCATCACGATGGAGGCGATAGCCGCGCCCGTAGCACCACCGACGGTTCCAGCCATTCCAACTACAGCAAAGGCAGGCGGATCGATCTTGAGGCCAGGAAGCAGCAGCTTGAGAAAACTTCCGTACGCTGAACCAGCCGCTGCGCCGAGAAAAAGCGCGGGGGAGAAGACACCGCCGGAAGCGCCTGAACCGAGTGTCAGCGAAGTCGCGAGCAGTTTGAAGGCAAACAGGCAGAGGAGGAAGAGGATGGTGAAGCGGTGGCCGGAGAGGATGTCCTGGATGGTGGAGTAGCCGACGCCTTCGACATAGTAGTGGCCAGAGAAGGACAGGAAGCCAAACATGAGGAGACCGACAACAAGCATGGCGGACATGTGCTGCAGGTAGTAGTTGCCCTTGATGCGCTTCTCAAAAAGATTTTCAAAGCCGTAGATGGATTTGATGAAGAGCGTTGAGACGCAGCCGGTCAACAGGCCCAGGCCGATGTAGGAAAGAAGCAGGAAGGGATCGGAGTTCTGGTAATCGAATCCTTCGATGGAGGGAATGACGAAAGAGGGATGCGGTCCGAAGAAGAAGCGGCCGGTATAGGTAGCAGTGGCGGTGGCGATAGCGACTGGAACCAGGGTGCGGGCGCTGACTTCATGCATCATGATTTCAGCGGCGAAGAGGACGCCTCCAAGGGGCGTGTTGAAGGTGGCGGCGATGCCACCGCCCGCGCCGGCGGCGATCAGGGTAATGCGTTGCCAGATGGGAACGCGCAGGATCTGCCCGATGGTTGAGCCGAAGGAGGAACCGATCTGGATGATGGGCCCTTCGCGCCCAATGGAGCCGCCGCTTCCGATTGAGAGCGCCGAGGCGAGAGACTTGATCAAGGCCACGATGGGACGGATGATTCCCTTGCCGTAGTAGATGGCGTCCATGACTTCAGGGACACCATGGCCGCGAGCTTCCGGCGCGAAATTACTAACCAGAAAAGCGACACCGGCAGCGCCGATTACGGGCACAAGGATGACGAACGGGCCCCAGGGACTGTGGGGCGTGTGAGCGTTGGCGTCGTAGGAGATGGAGAATGTGCCCAGGAATAACAGGTTGTGAAAGAAAGCGAGCAGACCGCGAAAGATGACGGCTCCGATGCCGGCAACGACGCCGATGAGCACGGCAACAAGGGACAAAGTGAAAGGTCCAAGGATGCGCTGCTTTGGCTTGACGTGGGGCAATAGCTTCCTCCCTGGCAATGTTTACACAACAACTAAATTTACGCGGCGGCTTTGGCCTGTTTGAGGGAGTTTCGATAGAGTTGGGCGGCGCGGGCGCCGTCGAGAAAAGCTTGGACGTCCTCAAGTGGAAATTCGAAGCCATGGTCGGCGGGATCGAAGGAGCGGCCATCGTGTCGAGCGGCGGTGTAGAGCATGGCGGCCTCTTCAAGTTGACGGCGTTCTTCGGCAATGCGGGATTGCTGGAGAGATTTGAGTTCGGCGAGATCTTTTTCGCGATGGCGGCGCAGGCGGGCTTCCTGGAGTTGCAAGTTGCGCAGCTGCTTTTCGTATTGGAGGAAGGTTTGGAGGTCGGCGAGGCCGGAGTGTTCGGCGGTTGTATTTTCTGCGCGGCCGCGGGCGTAGATGGCGGATTCGAGCGCGGGGATGCGGAGGAGACGCCAATCGGTGTCGGCGATCGATTGCACGAGGACCGATTCGCGAGCGGTGACGGGTTTGAGTTCTTCGGTGAAGCGTTCGAGGTGATGGCGGTAGAGGGCGGCATCGTCAGAGGGGAGGAGCACGGTGCGTCCGGTGAGCGCAGTTTTGACGGCGTTGATGGCCGAGCGTGCTTTGCCTTCGGCGGTACGGGGACCGGTGGAGCGTTGCGCGTTGGCACGGTTGGCGGCGAGGCGAGCGGGTGATGATGGGGCTGAGGCCGAATCCGGTTCGGCGGTCAGTTCGGTTTCTGGCTGGTCAGCTAGGATTTCGGTGGGGGCGGACGGTGGCAGGTCCGGGTGAAGGCTGGCGCCTTGCGCTTCTTTGCGGGCAAGCTTTTTGGCGCGGCGTTCCTGGGCGCGGCGGATGGTGCGGGCGGTCATGAGGGCTCCTTGCGGATGGGAGTTTGGGCGAGTTGAGGGTAGCAGATGAGGGGGCATCGCTTGAGGAGCGGGAACAGACTTTCGGGGGTAAGTCTTGGCGGGTCAATGCCGGGGAAAATTTTGAAAGTTTGTGATTGACTTCCAAAATGCGGGAGAAGAGGACTTGAAATGTGAACCGGCGGGATTGGCGTAACCTAAAGAGGATTTCAGTTCGGCGCTAAGTGCGAGTACTCCGGACATCAGGCATCGCCTATCTGACCGCCTCATCCATGGCACTTTGGGAAAGGTCACGCCAAAGTCTCTCTAGAACCCGCAAGCCCAAACAATCCCGCGAGATACACTATCGGTTGGCGTGCCGTCTGCTCTCGCGCACATGCACTCCGTACCTATATGAAAATCCATGAGTATCAGGCGAAAGCAATCCTCGCCAAGTACGGCGTTCCCGTGCCGCGCGGCGAGGTCGCTTATACGGTCGAGGAGGCCGAAGCGGCTGCCAAAAAGATTGGCGGTAGCGTAGTCGTCAAAGCGCAGATCCATGCCGGAGGCCGCGGCAAAGGAGGCGGTGTCAAAGTAGCCAAAAACGCTGCCGAAGCCGTCGAGATCTCGAAGCGCATCCTCGGTATGACTCTGGTCACCCATCAAACCGGCCCCGAAGGCCGCGTCGTACAGCGTCTGCTCATTGAAGAAACGCTGCCCATCGAACGCGAACTTTATCTCGGACTCGTACTCGATCGCGCGCTTGGCCAAACCGTCTTCATGGCCTCTAAAGAAGGCGGCATGGAGATCGAAGAGGTGGCCGCAAAGACTCCCGAACTCATCCTTCGTGAAGCGCTCATCCCCGGTCAGCCGTTGCAGCCCTTCCAGGCCCGCAAGTTAGCCTTCGGCATTGGCGTTCCCGTCGCGGCGGCTACTGCCGCGGCCAACGCCATGATCGCTCTTTCGAAAGCCTATCTCGCCATCGACGGCTCTCTTGCCGAGATCAATCCCTTTATCCTCACCAGCGACAACCGCGTTTTTGCGCTCGACGCCAAGATCAATCTTGACGACAACGCCCTCTACCGCCACAAAGATCTCCTCGAGCTTCGCGACCTCAATGAAGAAGATCCCCTCGAAGTGGAAGCCTCGCGCTTCGGCCTGAACTATATCAAGCTCGACGGCACCATCGCCTGCATGGTTAACGGCGCAGGCCTTGCCATGGCCACCATGGACATCATCAAATACGCGGGCGGTCAGCCGGCTAACTTTCTCGATGTCGGGGGCGGAGCCAACGCCGAGCAAATCAAAAACGCCTTCCGTATCCTGCTGTCCGATCGCAGCGTCAAGGCAGTCTTGATCAACATCTTCGGCGGGATCTTGCGTTGCGACACTCTTGCTACCGGCGTCGTCAATGCGGCTCGCGAACTGGAAATTAAAATCCCCGTAGTCGTGCGCATGGAAGGCACAAACGTCGAACTCGGTCAGCAGATCCTCACCGAATCCGGCTTCAATTTCACCGTTGCGAATGGCATGAAGGACGCCGCCGAGAAAGTTGTGAGTCTAGCCAAATGAGTGTACTGATCAACGAAAATACCAAGGTCCTCTTTCAAGGCTTCACCGGCCGCGAGGGCACCTTCCATGCCGAGCAAGCCATCAACTACGGGACCAAGGTTGTCGGAGGCACCACTCCGGGCAAAGGCGGCCAAACTCATCTTGACCGCCCTGTCTTCAATAGCGTCGATGAGGCAGTCTCCGCGACCGGCGCAAACGCCTCCGTGATCTTCGTGCCGCCGCCCTTCGCCGCCGACGCCATTATGGAAGCGGCCGACTCCGAGCTGCCCCTGGTCGTCTGCATCACCGAAGGCATCCCCGTTGAAGACATGGAACGCGTCTGGGCTTATCTGCAAACCAAGCCTAAGACTCGCCTGGTCGGACCGAACTGCCCCGGCGTCATCACTCCCGGCAAGTGCAAAATCGGCATCATGCCCGGTCACATCCATAAACCCGGGCACGTCGGAATCGTCTCGCGCTCCGGAACACTCACCTATGAAGCCGTCGGCCAGCTCACCCGCCTCGGGATCGGTCAATCTACCTGCATCGGCATCGGAGGCGACCCGATTATCGGCACCAGCTTCACTGACGCGATTCGGCTCTTCAATGAAGATCCGGACACTCACGCGATCATCATGATCGGCGAAATCGGCGGCAGCGCGGAAGAAACCGCAGCCGAATACGTCAAAGCGAATGTCCGGAAGCCCATCGTCGGCTTTATCGCAGGCCAGACTGCTCCTCCTGGAAGACGAATGGGTCACGCCGGAGCGATCATTTCCGGGGGATCCGGACGAGCCGAGGACAAGCTCAACGCAATGGCCGATGCCGGAATTTTGGTCTGCCCCACACCAGCGCTGCTCGGTGAAAAGATGCAGGAAGCTTTGGCTCTGCAAGCATAAACTTTCAGGAAATTACTAATGGCTCTAGAACGTACATTTGCAATGATCAAGCCCGATGCTGTGGGCAACGGCCACACCGGCGAGATCCTCTCGTTAATTGAGAAAAACGGTTTTCGAATCGTCGCTTTGAAGACTCGTCATATCTCCAAGCACGAAGCAGAGGCATTCTATGCGGTTCACAAAGAACGTCCTTTCTTCCTTGGCCTGGTTTCGTTTATGACGGAGAAACCAGCGGTGGTGATGGTGCTCGAGCGTGAAAATGCCATCACCAAATGGCGGGAATTGATGGGTGCTACTAATCCGGCGAATGCCGCTGAGGGAACTATGCGGAAGCTCTTTGCGGAGAACATAGAGCGCAATGCCGTGCACGGCTCCGATGCGCCTGAAACTGCTGCGGTCGAAGTGCCCTTCTTCTTCTCAGCAGCTGAATTGAGCTGACAAACAAAAGGGACGCCTCCTCATTGAGGAAGCGTCCCTCTGACAATGAAACCGCTTGAATGGCTTACGCTACGCGCTGTTCGTAGACAGGCATTTCAAGAGCTGTCGCTAGCGCCTTCTTAGTCTTCTCCGCAAGGTTACGGAGCTTCGCATGTTTCGGGCGGCTCAGCTTGCGCTCTACGCTGCGTCTTGCTCTTAGAAGACGAATCCGAACTGCGGTCTCTGACCAGCCATGTTGCCGAGCGATCTCTTGCACTTTATACCCTTCGATATAGTGCCCTTCGAGAACTACCCGGTCGTTCGGTTTGCATTCATTCAGGATTCGCTTTACATCTATCGCCGCCACATTCATGCGGGGCGGAGCCTGCAGTTCGGGAAGCACTTGGGTTTGCGGTTCACGCCGTAAGTAGGTACGGTGAATGTTGAGCGCAATGCTATTGGTCCACGTCAGAACCAAGCTCGGATCTCTCAACTGTTCGCGACGTTCCCAACCTTTTGCCCAAGCAGCCTGCGCGGTATCGAGGGCTGCGTCATAGGACAAGCCTCGCGATACCAGAAACCGTACTGTCAGATTGAATCCCTTTTGATATGCTTTGCCGAAATCTTCCGTTGTCATTCGCTTTACCGCTCCTAAAACTTGAATTCCCGATCGTCTTCTTACTGAAGCTCTCTCGCAAACAGTTGCAACTGCTATAAGCAGTTTGAATACCACCGTGAAGAGATCCTTGCCTGTATGCGTATCTGGTTGAAAATTATAGCCTTAGGTAGGCACTGCGTAGGTCCTAGTAAATCAACTGGTCACGGCATTTCTTGCATCAAGGTGCAATATTTGCTTCCTTGTCAAACCGTGCACAAAGCTGGGAAGTGCTGGGCCTAAAACGAAAGCGGACGGCACAGTTTTAGCTATGCCGTCCGCTCGGGGATCATCGTCGATCCCGCAGTTCGAAATCTTGGAAGTACTTACTTCGTTTCCGAAGTAGTGGTAGTAGAACGGTGAGTCGTAGTAGGGTTCTCGACCTTCTCGGAATCCTCACTCATCGCCTTCATGCTGTCCTTGAACGACCGGATTCCCTTCCCCAACCCTTGCCCGAGCTCTGGAAGCTTTTTCGGTCCGAACACAAACAATGCCACGGCAAGAATAATGAGGAGATGTGTCGGCTGCAGTAAACCTTCGATCATAAAACCTAACCTCTTTTTGCGGTTTCTTTCAACCCGCGCTCCCTGTTACCCAGCGCTCTCGAAAGTTCAGCCCGTTAGCGTGTTGCCCGGTACCCGATCCGCACCCTCATTATATATAAATTCAAGCGCCATGGGTCGAACTATCTCGTGGGTCTGGTAGTTAGTAGTTTCAACTTGCGGGGAGTCTACACTATCGGGTTGACATCATAATGCGCCTCGGCTATAGTTCTGAAGTACTGAAGTATCAATCAGTTGACCGATGCTTGGAGGGGCGAAACCGGCGTTTTCGCGGGTGTTACCGTACCCTCTTTCCACCAACTGCGGATTCAGGGTGAAACAACTCATGGCTGGCCCTTTTGATGACTCTCTCGAGAACCCTGCAACGGCCGAAAGCTCCGATTACCAGGCTTTTCTAGACAACTATAGTAGTCAGTTCACCTCTGGCGAGAGCGAGACGCTGCACGGTCATGTCCTGAGCGTCTCTGAAAAAGAGGTCATAGTCGATATCGGCCGCAAAATCGAGGGCCTAGTACCTGCTCACCAGTTCCCTCTTCTTGACGGTAAACCCACCGTTAAATCGAACGATGTAATCGAGGTCATGATTGACCGGACGGGTCCTCCTGTCGAAGGTTACATCCTGCTCTCCTACGAAAGAGCGCACCGCCGTCACATTTGGGAAACTCTCGAGCGCGCCGCTTCGGAAAACATTCCGGTACCCGGCAAGGTGGTCGGCAAAATAAAGGGTGGACTCACGGTCGACATCGGCGTAGTTGCTTTTCTCCCTAGCTCTCAAATTGAAATCCGGCCTATCCACAACCTCGATAGCTACATCGGACAGGAGTTCGATGTCCGCATACTCAAGCTCAACCGGCGTCGGGGAAACGCGGTTGTGTCTCGCCGTGCTTTGCTCGAGAACGACCTGCAAAACCGCAAAGAGCATGTCCTCTCTGAAATCGAGGAAGGCTCTATCGTGTCAGGCGTGGTGAAGAATCTCACCGACTACGGCGCATTCGTCGATTTGGGCGGTATCGACGGCCTGCTGCACGTCAGCGATCTCAGCTACGGCAGCGTGACGCATCCCTCCTCTCATTTGAAGGTCGGCGAAGAGGTCTCAGTCAAGGTTCTCAAATTCGACCGCGAGCACGAACGCATCTCGCTCGGAATCAAACAGCTTCATCCCGATCCGTGGACCAACATGGATGAGCGCTACCCGGCCGGGGCTCGTGTCATTGGCCGTGTAGTCAGCGTCACCGACTATGGCGCTTTCGTCGAGCTCGAGCCGGGCCTCGAAGGTCTCATCCACATCTCGGAGATGACCTGGAGCCGGCGCATGAAGCACCCTTCTAAGATCGTGGGAGCCGGCGATCAGGTCGAGGCCGTCGTTCTAGAAGTCAAGAGCAAAGAGCGGCGCATCTCACTCGGCATCAAACAGCTGGAAGCCGATCCCTGGACCACCATCGCGGACCGTTACAGTATCGGCAGCGTGGTCGAAGGCCGTGTCCGCAAACTTGCCGATTTCGGCGCATTTGTGGAGATCGAAGAAGGCATCGACGGCCTTGTCCATGTCTCCGATATGTCCTGGACAGCACACGTCAAGCATCCCTCTGAGTTCGTTAAGAAGGGGCAAACGGTCCAGGCGGTTGTGCTTCATATCGACGCTCCCAACCGCCGGCTTTCGCTCGGCATTAAGCAGCTGCAGCCCGATAACTGGGAGACCTTCTTCCGCACTCATCAAATTGGCGATGCCGTGCGCGGCAAAGTTTGCCGGGCGGCGCCGTTCGGCGTCTTTGTCGAGTTGCTGCCCGGCGTCGAAGCTCTCTGCCATCGCAGCGAGCTGGCTGAAACCAGTTATGCCAAGCAAAATACAGGCGATGACGTAACTCTGCCTGTGGGCGACGAATTCGATTTCAAGATCATAAAAATGAGCGAGGCTCAGAAGCGTATCGGGTTGAGCCTTCGCGAGACTCATGAGGAAGCAGAGCGCAGCCGGTTAGGCCAATACCACCGGCAGGCAGCTGTGGCCACCTCTAGCGTTGGCGACGCCATGAAGCACACCTTTCCGAAGGTCAACGTAGGGGACGTCACGTATGACGAAGGCTGAACTGATTGACGAGGTCTCCAAGGTGGTCGAGATGACCCGCAAGGATTCAGAGACCATCGTCGAGACCATCTTCGACAGCATCGTCAATAGCCTGCACAAAGGCGACAAGATTGAGATTCGCGGATTCGGCAGTTTCCGCACCCGGCAGCGGCAGCCGCGCGTCGGCCGCAATCCCAAAACAGGTTCCCGCGTCGAAGTTCCCTCTAAGCGCATTCCCTTCTTCAAGCCAAGTAAAGAGTTGCGCGACCTGGTCAACCAATCGAGCCGGGCGAAGAACCCGGAACCTGCTTCGCACGAGCCGCCTTCGCCCGGTCCCTCGTCTCACTCCTTCTGAAAGCCTTCCAATGGATCACTTGTGGACGCCTTGGCGAGCCACTTATATCGAGTCACACAAAGAGCCCGGTGTGTGCGTTTTCTGCCTCGCAGCGGCTCAGCCTGAACAGGACCGTGAGCATCTCGTCGTCCACAGGGCCGACCATTGCTTCGTGATCCTGAACCGCTATCCGTACACCAGCGGTCACCTGATGATCGTCCCCTACCAGCACGTCTCCAAGCTCGTTCTCACCACGCCTGCCGCGTCCGCTCAGATGATGGACCTCGCTCGCGCCGCCGAAGAGATCCTGGATTCGGTTTACCAACCCGACGGCTTGAACCTCGGGCTGAATGCCGGCGCTGCCGCGGGAGCCGGTATTGCGCAGCATCTGCACTTGCACATGCTTCCCCGCTGGTCGGGAGACGCCAATTTCATGACGTCAATCGGCAACACCCGCATCATCCCCGAATCGCTTGACCGGACCTTTGAGAAGCTCCATCACGGTTTCCTGGAACACTTCGGCAAATAGTCCAGCGCTCGCTTGAGAAATGACGCCCTTCATCTGCCACTATGGGTTTTAGCGGATGTTCGACGACTATTCCCTCGATCCCAGGTCCCACCTGGCTCTTCTCTGCCTGTTTACGGCTTTCGTGTTTTGGAACAACGATGCTTTGTTCTTTCTGTTCGCGACCTTGGCAGCCTGTACGCGCTGGCTTCAGCAGTAATCAGGCAAGCGGAGAGACTTCGAACTTCTTAAGCAACTCGCTCGGGCCCTCGTAGACGGCGACGCAGCCGGCCGCCCATAAATCGTCTTCGGGAAATCCGCCGCAGCGCACCCCAACCACCGACAGTCCGGCCTTTTTACCTGCCTCGGCGTCGTACGGGCTGTCTCCGATTATCACCACGTCTTTTCGATCTACTTCTGGTTTCAACCTGCTAAGCGCCGCCTCGAAGATGTCCGGGTAAGGCTTCGAGCGTTCCGCGTCCGCCGATGAGGTTTCCACATGCACCAGGTCTTCTATCCCGGCAATCCGCTCATAGTGCTCTAACTCGTCGCCCTTTGCAGAGGACGCAACTCCCACCTTCTTGCCCATCGCCAAGGCCTTTTCAAAGAGCGCGCGGACATCTGGGAACGCCTTTACTTTCGAGAGATACTTCTCCTTAAAGAGCTTCCCCCGAAACTCTTCGAGGTCCTTGCCCTGTTTCTCAACGTCCTCCTTGCTCAGCAACGCCGGAAGAAGCTGGTCGCCGCCCTTGCCGATCTGACTTCTGATTTTGCTGAAAGGCAGGTCATGACCGAAATGTGCGAATGCCTCCTTCCAGGCCTCAGCGTGGAGGTCTACTGAATCGAGCAGGGTGCCGTCTATATCGAAAATTAACGCTTTTGCCATCTCTTACGTCTTCACGTCATCTGATTAAGAGCACACGCGTAGTGTTTCGGCTTAAAACTGCATCCCACGTCTGAAGTTTTGAATGGATCCAATGTCATCAACGCCGCCCCCAGTCGCCGATGAGGTGAAATCAGCGCGCTTAGCAGGACTTCGCTACTCGATTCCCGGAAACAAGGGCATTCGCCGCAATCGGTCCGGTAGCGGTTTCGCCTACCTGGATGCCGACGGCAAGCCGGTCACCTCGGAAGAAACTCTGGCCCGGATCAAGTCGCTGGTGCTGCCTCCAGCCTGGACTTCGGTGTGGATTAGTCCGGCGGAGAACACGCACATTCAGGCCGTGGGACGCGATGCTCGCGGCCGCAAACAGTATCGCTATCATCCCAAGTACCGTCACGTACGTGACCTTATCAAATTCGACCGCATGCTTGCCTTTGGCAAAGTGCTGCCCAAGATCCGGCGGGTCGTAAACCGCGATTTGGGGCTCCCGGGAATGCCGAAGCGTCGTGTCCTGGCCGCAGTTGTCAAACTGCTCGAGACGACGTACATTCGCATTGGCAACGAAGAATACGTCGAAGAGAACAATTCCTACGGTCTCACCACCCTGCGCAACCAGCATGTGCAGGTGCTCGGTGACACTCTGAAGTTCCGCTTCAAAGGGAAGAGCCACCAAAACCATGAAATTACACTCCAAGACAAGCGCTTAGCCAAGATCATTCGTAAGTGCAAAGAAATTCCCGGCAAGGCACTCTTCGAGTACCGCGATGAAGAGAATCAGCCGCAGACGATCGAGTCCGGAGACGTGAATGACTATCTGCGCGAGATCAGCGGCGGGGAGTTCACGGCCAAAGATTTCCGCACCTGGGGTGGAACTTGTCTTGCCGCCAGCTTCCTGCTCGAAAGCTGTCTAGTCGAAAGCGACAAGCAAACCAAGTCAGTGCTCGTCGACGTTATTAAAGACGTGGCCGCCAAGCTGGGCAACAAGCCGGCGACTTGCAAGAAGTACTATGTCCATCCAGCCGTCCTCGAATGCTACTCGGCTGGCACTCTTCGGGACTTTGCCGATAAGTTGAGCCATCGGAAGGGCAACGAGGTTTACGAGCATGTCGTGCTATCGCTACTTACTCCACTGAAAAAAGCCCGGTCGCGGAAAGCGGCCTGATCCTAAGCAGCCTTACCTTTCACTTTCACCATCTCGAGCTCAAAGTCGGGCTTCACGTCGAAACATTGCGTTGTCGTAAATAACGGCCCCGCTTACGCCTGTAAACGTTCTCCGACATCCGACATCATCATATGGACGCACGCTGAACTGCAGATTCGAGTGAGCCAAATCGATCCGGTAGGTGTTGGTCATGGGTCCGTCCCGGGTCATATCGCAAGCGATCGGTTGTAACTGCGATTCACCGAAAGCATCCAACTTGTCCGGAGTGTTTCTTCTTATGAGCTTGAACCGCCGTACGTTTGCCAGATCGTTAGCTGCAGGCGTGCTCCTTCCGTCACTTCCCGCCTGGGGTCAGGGGCAATCTTCCGGCCGGAAGCTTCGATACTGCATCGTAGGGCTGGGAAGAATCTCGATCAACCACTTTATGCAAGGCTGCAAGCTCTCACAGCATTCAGAGGTGGTTGCCTTCGTCAGCGGCCATCGTGAGAAGGCTGATAAGCTTGCGGGCGACTACAACGTTCCCGCCAAGAACATTTATAGCTACGCGAACTACGACGAGATTGCTCATAACAGCGATATCGACGCCGTGTATATCGCTCTTCCCAACAGCATGCACGCCGAATACACAATCCGCGCGGCGAAGGCCGGCAAGCACGTCTTCTGCGAAAAGCCGATGGCCACGAGCGTGGAAGAGAGCCAGGCAATGATCGACGCCTGCAAGGCGGCCAATCGCAAGTTGATGATTGCATACCGCTGCCAGTACGAACCGACGAACCTGCACGCGATCAAACTGATCCGGGATGGCAGCCTCGGCAAGATACAGGCGATCGAGAGCGCCAACGGATTCAATGAAAAGGCAGGCGAATGGCGGCTCGACAAGAAGCTTGCCGGCGGAGGCCCGCTCATGGACGTCGGGATCTACTCCCTGAATGCTTGCCGCTATCTTACTGGCGAAGAACCGGCGGGGCTAGAGGGTCACTGCACGGTGGTCGACCACGATGGCCGGTTTACTTCGGTGGAGGAAAATTGTGGCTGGACGATGCGGTTCCCTTCCGGCGTTGTTGCCAGCTGCAACACCACGTACGGCGCTCCCATGGACGGATTCATTCGGGTCCACGGATCGAAGGGTGTCCTTCACATGGAGCCGGCCTTCTCTTATCAGGGCATTCATCTGAAGGCCGACATTAAGGGTCAACCACCGGTAGACGACCTTTCGACCGAGAAGGATCCGGCGCAGTTCACGCGTGAAGCCGACTACTTTGCCGAATGCGTCTTTCAGGACAAAGAGCCAAAGAGCGACGGCGAAGAGGGCCTCCGCGACATGAAATACATGGCCGCTATTTATAAATCGAGCGGCCGCTCGCTCGGATCCTAGTTGCCTGTGGATCGGATCTGAAGCTCTCCCGCGTATCGGCGAGTCAGATTAAACGAAGTTTAACAGCGCTTGAATAACCCGAAAACCCGCTTCTTCGTCTTGTTATATAGAAGATCCCGCAAGGGACAGGAGAAGAAATGAAAACCACACTTTGTACTTTGAGCTTGGCCGCGCTTCTGGGCGTAGGCGGCGCTTTCGCCGCGACTGCCCAAGACCAGGCAGCCCCGCAGGATCAGACGGCGCCAGCGCCAAACGAAAGCCGCCCGGCTCACCGCCAAATGGATCCAGCCCGGCAGATCAAAATGCTCACTAAGCGTTTAAACCTGACCGACGATCAGCAGAAGCAACTACTGCCCGTCCTGACCGATCAGCAGCAGCAGATGCAGTCTCTGCGCAGTGACACGTCGATGTCTCAGGCCGACAAGCACGCCAAGATGCGCTCCATTCGCGAGGACGGCCAGAACAAGATCAAGGCAATCCTCACCGATTCACAAAAAGACAAGTACGAGCAAATGCAGCAGCAAAGGCGCGACCGGATGCAGCAGCGCCGGGACGCGAGCACTCCGCCCTCCAATTAGCGGACGTTCGATAATGGAAGCGACCGGAGAGGTAAGCGGAATCGGGTTTACCTCTCTCATTCGCCGGGCCGCTCAGGACGCTTGCTATACTAGCGTCTTGTGTGTCTGAAGGCTTGCTACACCGACGGCTGCCCGCTCGGTTACTGCAGAGGTGTACATGTTTATTAGCCTCCAGGATCTGGAAGTACGAGTCGTTCACTTTAAAGTGGATCTTCCGGTAGGCCAGATCGATTTCGATCCTAAACTCAAACAGTCGTCTGATCTCCATGCAGAGGGTTCGGCGCAACTGCTCAATGCTTCGGTTGGAGATATCCGTGTTTCAGGCAAGCTCCTGGGAACGATGGAAAGTGTTTGTGATCGCTGTGTAGAAAGCGCAGCCGTCGAGTTGGATAACCAATTCGATCTCGTTTACATGCCGTCGAGCGAAGCACGGGTAGGCGGGGAGGACGAGATCGATAAGGAAGGCATCGAGGTCGGCTATTACGATGGGCGAGGTCTCGAGTTGAACGATGTGCTTCGGGAAGTGGTGCTGCTCGCGCTTCCGATGCAGCTGGTTTGCCAAGATGATTGCAAGGGGATCTGCCCTGTTTGCGGTCAGAACCGGAACCAAACCGATTGCGGTTGCGAGGAGAAGCCAGCCAATGAGCGCTGGAGCAAGTTAAAGATGCTGCGGACCGAGCTCGGTTCGCAAAACTGAATCGAGATCGCTGTTAAGCTTCGTCTCGACGCCCGAAATTGTAAAGGAAATTTGAACTATGCCAAACCCGAAACGCCGCCACTCGAAACGCCGCACCTCCACGCGCCGCGCTCATGACTTTTTGCAGGTTCCTCAATTGACCGAATGTCCGAACTGTCACGAAAAGATTAGGGCGCATCGCGCTTGTCCTCACTGCGGAAAGTACAAGGGCCGTGAAGTAATCGAGGTTGTGGAAGCGTAGTTCGGCGTTCTCTTCAGTTCCCTACACTCACAAATCATGGTGACCATTGCCCTCGACGCCATGGGAAGCGACAATTTCCCGAAGCCTGAGGTGGAAGGTGCATTTCTTGCCGCTCGAGACCTCAGCGTCAAAGTGATCCTGGTGGGCCGTCAGGATGTCCTCTCGTCTGAGTTGGACGCGCAGGGCTCATGGCGGGATCTTCCGCTCGAGATCCGGCATGCCAACGAACAGATCACCATGGAGGATAGCGCCGGCAAAGCCGTTCGCGCTAAGAAAGACAGTTCCATTCGGGTGGCCTGCAAGCTGGTTCAAAATGGCGAAGCGGCAGGTGTGGTCTCGGCCGGAAATACCGGCGCCGTGATGGTTACGGCCAAGCTCGTACAGGGCATGCTTCCCGGCGTTGATCGTCCGGCTCTCGCGACTGCGTTTCCGACCATCAACGGCAAGTCGGCGGTGATGCTGGACGTAGGCGCGAACGTGGATTGCACGCCCAAAATGTTGGCGCAGTTTGCGGTCATGGGTAGCGCTTACTCTCGCGTCATCTTTCACAACGAGGAGCCGCGCGTCGGCCTGCTTTCCATTGGCGAGGAGGCTCACAAGGGAAACGCTCTTACTCACGAGGCTCGCCCGTTGCTCCAGACTCTTCATGACATCGATTTCATTGGCAACGTAGAAGGACGAGACCTTTACACAGGTAAGGTCGATGTCATTGTTTGCGACGGCTTCGTCGGGAATGTTGCGTTGAAAGTAAGTGAAGGTTTGGTGGAGGTGATCGGCCGCACGCTGAGAGATTCGCTTACTGAAAACGCAATGCGCAAGTTCGGCGCCTATCTCGCGAGGGGAGGCTTTCGGGAGTTTAAGAAGCGCGTGGACGTTGACGAATACGGCGGGGCTCCTCTGCTCGGCTTGAATGGACTTTGCGTGATCTGCCACGGCCGCTCGAACGGGAAAGCTATCTTCAACGCCGTTCGCGTGGCGCGTGAATTTGCGGTTGCAAACATTGACGAGCGCATCGCTTCTGAACTCAGTGAGTGGACAGCCGCGGCTGCTGTCGCATCCACAAGCGCAAACGCCCACTAGCCCGACCGTTGGCTCTGATGCTACGCTGAGTAGCGTCGCCTCTGATGCGGATGTGGCGGAATTGGCAGACGCACTGGATTTAGGTTCCAGCGGGAGCGATCCCGTAAGAGTTCAAGTCTCTTCATCCGCACCACTTCTGCAATTCCCGAGAGATCGGAGTCTGCAGAGTTTGACGGGGATCGGCAGCCCGGTGTAGTTGTGAATCAGTTCCTCCCGCACACGAAGCTACCGGCGGCAGGACGTGATCAGCTCAAATTGAGAGCTAACGCGCTGACGCTAAGTGTCCAACTTTGACCGAACTGGCGAGCTCGGCCGTTCCTTCACGTCGCTTCCCTCACAGTCCGTGCTGACCCAGGCCAGAGAAAATTCGTCGAGGAGCTTCCCGATCATGGTATACGAAATAGAGCTTTAAATGGAAAAGAGTAATTTTGCTCTGCGGCTGCAACCGTCTTTGCTTAAAGCGGCACAACGGATAGCCGAGAAAGAACACTGCTCGGTCAATCAGCTCATCAATGTGGCCGTTGCTGAAAAGGTTGCTGTGCTGGATGCTGAGTACTGGAGCGCACGGAAAGAGAACGTCCCCACAGAGCGGCTATCCGGCGATTTACTGGAGCGCCTTGCGGGCGACGAGCCGCCTCGAGAGGGCGACGAATTGCCGGCTGAACTTGAAGTCGTGAAATTTTCGAGAAAGCGAAAAGCGTCCTTCCCGAGCACTCATGTAGCCTCGTAGCTCGTTTCTCTCCGTAGTATTGGGTTGGGGCTGCTTAACTCCGATGGGCTTCAATCCGGGATGTCCAGAAGACCCGCGTCGTTGACGGAATAGCAGCCGTCGCCCTGCTGATAGACTCGCACGGCATATTTGCCTCCGGGTACATCCACCGGAACGCGGAGCCCGGAAAGTAGCAGCTGAGCCGACCCGAAGATATTGGCTACATCCTCGCGCGGGAAACGCAGCGCACGGAAGACGTAACGCGGCGGCAAGTCTACGCGTTGCAGTTCCAGCGCGGCCCAGCCGGGCTGCTTATCCGAGCTGAGGAAGGCCCATCCGAGCACGGCTGGCCGTTGAAAGTGGTCGATATGCGCTTTTCCGGAGACCTGCTTACCGCTCGGCTGCCAATCCGACGGCAGCCGGAAGATCGGAATTCGAAGAGATGTGATATCAAGTTTCTGACGCGGGTGCGCCCAGAAGGAGTCAGCTCCCCAAACACCCAGGAATTGGTATCCGAGACCCTTTAAGAGCGAGTGCTTCGCGCCGTCAGTCGGGGCAAACTCCTCGGTGACAATCAGGCGCGGCCGCGCCCGGATGGTCTCCAGCTGCTGAAGCACGGTGAAATCCAGGCCTTCGGTATCGATCATGAGGATTCCGAAATCGTCCGGAACCTTGAACTGTGCAAAGAGATCGGCAAGCGTGGTGGTGTTCACTTGCACGGCGTCGCCGGTAAGAGTCGATGCGATCTGCGGGTGGGTGCTCAGGCTGCTCAGTGCAGTCTGGGGACCGCCAACGCCCAACCGGAGGGCAGCGATGCCCCGCCGATCGCTGCAGGCGGCCTGGAGCAGAGACACACGCTTTAAGGAACGCGAGTTCTCTTGCAGGCGGCTAAAGATCGCCGGTACGGGTTCCACGAGGACGCCCCGCCATCCTGCCTCAAGGAGGGCCCGCGAATTCGAGCAATTGATTCCGTCGTGTGCTCCGATATCGACCAGCACGCGCGGCGTACTCCGCGTGAGGAGCTGTGGAAAGAGCAACGCCTGCCCGAACTGAGAGTAATCGACCATGACCATTTGCCTTAGAGGATATCGGACGAAAGCAAGTGGCAAACATGAGACAGGGCAACCTCCCCGGTCTTATAAAGAGCGGAAAGGCCGAAGCTGAAAAAACGCCGCCTATCATGGTGGTATCCGCAGCTGTGCATGGAAGCCATTGACCAATCGGCGGCGCCGCCCTCCGCTCAAAACAACATCAACGCTGTTATCGCGCTAGAAGAAGAGGCGCGTCACAAGCGCCCCGTATCGGTTCGCGTAGCCGATGGGATCGCTAATTTCGTCGGGAGCATTCCGTTCATCGTGATTCATATTGTCTGGTTCGGAGTATGGGTGGGCATCAATGCCGGGGTGCTTTTCGGGCGTTGGAAGTTCGATCCTTATCCGTTCGCGCTCCTTTGCATGCTCGTCTCGCTCGAGAGCGTGTTGCTGTCGACCTTTGTCCTCATCAAACAGAATCGTATGAGCCTGCGCGCAGACCAGCGCGCTCACCTGGATCTTCAGGTCAACCTGCTTGCAGAAAAGGAGATTACGAAAATTCTCCAATTGCAGCGCCTGATCTGTGACCGGCTGGAGATTCAGGAGGCAAGCGAAGACCGGGAAGTGGAGGAGTTGAGCAATGTGACGGCGGTCGGCAATATTGCTCACGAACTTGACGCGCGGCTGCCGAAGGAAGCTTAGCGCAGGCGTGGCCCCGGAAGCGAAACCGGCGTGGAACCCCGCGCTTGTTGAAACACGTCCCAGTGTCAAGCTCCCCATGCTGTTTTATAAGCGGCCTGGTTGTTGCCATAATGAAAGGAATCTATGAAAGCTGCTGTATTGCTTGCCGGGGTGGCGCTTGTCCCGCTCTGTTTCGCCGCCGATAATCCAAAGGAGAGTCTGAAAGTCGTCGATCAGATTGTCGCCAAGGTCAACGGCGACATTGTCAGCCAGGATGAGATCGAGCGCTATAGCCAGGAGATTCCGGCTCAGTTGAAGGCGCAGGGCGTTACCGGCCAGCAGTTACAGCAGGCCCTTTCGAGTGAAGAGAAGAACGTCCTCCGAGGGCGGATCGACGAACTTCTTCTGGTGCAAAAGGGCAAAGAGCTCAACATCAACGTCGATTCTGAACTGAGCAAGTATGTGGCGAATCTGCAGCGCCAAGCCGGGGTTGTCGATACCGATAAATTTCGCGACTATGTGCGTCAGGGCTCCGGCATGAGCTACGAAGACTTCATGAGTCAGACCAAGAACCAGATTTTGACTCGCGAAGTGATCGGCCAGGAGGTCGGCCGCCATATCAATATCACGGACGCCGAGATCCAGAAGTATTACAACGATCACAAGTCTGAATTCGTCCGGGAAGAAAAAGTTTATCTAAGCGAAATACTGATTTCGACTGAAGGGAAGGATGCGGCCGGTATCGCAGCAGCCGAGAAGAAGGCCAAACTAGTTTCGGCTGAGGCCTCACGAGGAGAGCGTTTCACCGATCTGGCTCGCGATAACTCAGACGCGGCTACTGCCAAGGACGGTGGGATTTTGGCCGGCTACAAGAAGGAAGAGATGAGCCCCGAAATCGCGGCTGCTGTCTGGAGCAAGCCGAAAGGGTATGTCACGCAGCCGATCAAGCTTGCCACCGGCTTCGACATCTTCCGCGTGGACGACCACACCAAGGCCGGTCTCGCGCCGTTACCGGACGTAAAGTCTGAAATCGAGAGCCAACTTTACGGTCCTAAGATGCAGCCGAAAGTTCGCGAATACCTCACCGATCTGCGCAAGCAGGCTTTTCTTCAGATCAAGCCCGGCTTTGTCGACACAGGCGCCGCTCCCGGCAAAGACACCAAGTGGCAGGAAGTGGCACAGTTAAAGCCTGAGACCGTCACCAAGGCGCAAGTGGAAGAGAAAACCCGGCATAAACGCATGTTCGGTCTCATCCCGATTCCCGGAACAGAAACCACCGTCACCGGAAAGAGCAGTTCGCGCTAGCGGATCCTGCAAAGCTCAAGTTATAAGTTATGAAGTCTCCGTATGTGGACGCCCTTGTTCCGAACGAGGTCGTCACCGCACAGTTCCTTGTCCTTTCTAAAGAAGTTCGACAGAAGAAAACCGGCGAGCCTTATCTTTCGCTTCATCTTGCGGACCGTACCGGCGAGATCGAAGCCAAGATGTGGGACAACGTTGCCGAGATTATCGACACGTTCGACCGCGATCACTTCGTCAAAGTGAAAGGGCTCCACCAGCTTTACAACAACCGTTCGCAGTTCGTCATTCATCGCCTGCGCCGCCTGGACGATCACGAAGTGGATTTCGCCGATTTCTTCCCGTGCTCGGAACGCAATCCTGACGAGATGTTCGCAGAGCTCGAGGGCCTGATCGCGACGATCGCGAATGCTCATCTGCGTTCTCTGCTGAACTCCATTTTTTCTGATGAAGATTTGACGCGGCTGTATAAAGTTGCGCCCGCCGCGAAGACCATTCATCACGCCTGCCGAAGCGGTCTACTCGAGCACGTTCTCTCGCTGTGCACGTTGGGCCAGCTTATGGCTGCGCATTACCCGGAAGTGGATCGCGATCTCCTGCTGACAGGGGTGATCCTGCACGACATCGGCAAACTCGAAGAGCTCACCTATGCGCGCAGTTTCGGATACAGCGCCGAAGGCCAGCTCCTGGGCCACATCGTTCTCGGTCTGCGGTTGGTGGGAAGCAAGATCGACGGGCTGTCTGGATTTCCGCCGAAGTTACGTACCTTGCTTGAGCACATGATCGTCAGTCACCACGGCGAGCTCGAGTTCGGTTCTCCGAAGGTGCCGCTGTTTCCGGAAGCTCTGCTGCTTCACTTGCTTGACAATCTGGATTCTAAGATGAATGCGGCTCGCAACGTTCTGAAGCGCGACAGCCATAGCACCTCGGAGTTCACGCCCTGGATCTCGGCCTTGGAACGCACTCTTCTGCACAAAGACCGGTATTTAAGCGAAACCCCAATAGCGGCCGCTGCCCCAACTCCGCCTGCGCCGCAAGCCATGGCTGATGAGCCTGCGCCCGAGCCGCCGCCATCGATGGAACCGCAACCGCAGGTAAACGCCAGCTCACCGGCACCGGCACCGGCACCGGCAAAGGCGGCTCCAATCGCGCCCGAGCCCGTTCCGCTGTTCCCCGGCGCACCACTCCGGGCGCCTGCTCCCGGCTCACCGAGTCCTATTCACAACGCTGCGCCGGCTGCTCCTCCGCCGCGCAGACCGCACGATCAACCGGCTCAAACGAATACGCTTTTCGGCGAGAAACTGCAGGCGGTACTTGGCGGCCGCAAGTAGGCTTCGAGTGGTAAGATGATGGTTTGTCAGGCTTCGGGCTTCGTGCAACATGCGGCCGTGAACCCCGCCAGGTCCGGAAGGAAGCAACGGTAGCGGTTTAGCAAGTGTGCCGCGGATCACCCGGGGTCTGGCATTCAGTAAGTTCCCCCGCCGGCCGCGAGGCTCTTCGGTGTGCAAGCCCCATGTATCAGGTCATCGCCAGGAAGTATCGTCCCCAATCTTTCGCTGAACTCATTGGACAGGAACACGTTCAGAAGACACTCTCAAATGCGATCGCGGCGCGGCGCATCGCACATGGTTATATATTTTCGGGCCAGCGTGGAACGGGCAAGACCTCTGTGGCGCGCATTCTCGCACGCTGTCTGAACTGCATTGACGGCCCTACGCCCTCCCCGTGCGGTGTTTGCTCGAGCTGCACAGAGATCGCAGCGGGCAACTCTGTAGATGTGATCGAAATCGATGCAGCCTCGAACCGCGGCATCAACGAGATGCGAGAGATCCGGGAGAATGTGCGTTACCGCCCGGCTCGCGACCGCTACAAAGTATTCATCATCGACGAAGCGCACCAGATTACGAAAGAGGCGTTTAACGCGCTTCTCAAAACGCTGGAAGAGCCACCCGAGTGGGTGGTGTTCATCCTCTGCACAACCGAAGCGAACGAGATCCCGAACACCATCGCGTCCCGGTGCCAGCACTTTACATTCCGCTCGGTCGATTTCACCGAGATTGTAGACCGGATGAAGTTCATTGCGCAGCAGGAAGGCATTGAGGCTTCTGACGAAGTGTTGTCTGTTGTCGCACAGGCGGGTGAAGGCAGCGTGCGCGATTCACTCTCCGCTCTCGATCAGGCGATTGCCTGCTGCGGTAAGACGTTGCAGGTCGAAGATATTCGTACGCTGCTTGGATTGTTCGGTATCGAATCGCTTCGCGGCGTGGCGGAGGCGGTATCGACTAGTGACGGATCCCGCATGCTAGAAATCGTGCAAGAGCTCGAGCGCAACGGGCAAAGCCTGCAGCATTTCTCGCGTGAACTCTCGCGGTTCTGGCGTAATTTGCTTGTAGCCCGAATTTCGGGCAAGCCGACGCGCTTAATCGCTGCCTCGGATCACGAGCAACTGGCGCTGGTAGAGCTTGCGCGGGGCTTCAGTGAAGAAGACCTCACGCGTTACTTAAATCTGTCGCTCGATCTTTATAAGAATCTTCAATCTTCGCTTCAACCACGGCTCCATCTGGAACTCGGCTTGATCAAGCTTGTGCAGGCGAGCAAGATGCGCTCGATCGAGGAGGCGCTGTCGAGCCTCGGTGCAACGGCGAATGCGGCTCCGCAGCCAAGCCCGAAACTCCAGGGCGCGTCCACTCGGGTGGAACCGGCTCTTTCGGCGCGATCTTCCGTGCAACCGCCGCGTTCTCCCGCTTTTCATGCGCCGGTGAAGGCCCCAACTCCAGAAGCTGTTTCCGCGGCTCCCCAAAGCGCTGTGGCGGCCGCTGTGGCTGGTTCAGCACCGGCTATATCGCCCGGCGCAGCTCCGTTGGCTGAACCCGCCGCTCCCGAACCGCCCTCGTCAGGCGATCTTAGACAGAGTCTGCACGATGCGCTCGCTCGCGCCGGACTCGCTTTTACGGCAGACGCCGTTGCGCAGTCGAATGTCTCTCTGCAGAACTCGGAGCTTCTCATTCGCGCTCCTAAGAGGCTGCTGCTTTCGCTGAAAGAGCCCAAGCTGCAGGCGATCGCCTCGGAAGTCGCCGGGAAGCTCGTGCGCGTTCGCACAGAGGCCGACGCGACGCTCGCGGCCGGCTCGCCTCGGGTAGCATCACCAGCGCCGTCTCCCGACGACTCCGAACTCCGCAGCCGTGCCCTGTCCCACCCCGGGGTGAAACGCTTTCAGGAGCTGTTTCCCGAGGCCCAAGTTCGCGCCGTGCGAAATTTGAATGAGTAGGCGGACGTCTAACCTAACGACAAGGAACTCGCTATGAAAATGCCCGGCAACATGCAGTCGATGATGAAACAGGCTCAGCAGATGCAGCAGAAGATGCAGGAGCAGATTGCCGCGATCCGCGTCGAAGGGTCGGCCGGCGGCGGCATGGTGAGCGTAAAGATGGACGGTCAGAAGAACGTACTCGGCGTAGTGATCGATCCTGAAGTGGCCGGCGACGTCGAAATGCTGCAGGACATGGTGCTTGCTTCTTTCAACGACGCAGCCAAAAAAGTAGACGACGAGACGCAGGCCAAAATGGGCGGCATGCTGGGTGGACTCGGTCTGCCTCCCGGTTTGTTTTAATTACCGGATGCCCGAATTTGCCGAGCCGCTTGCACGGCTCATTCAGGAATGTAAACGCCTCCCCGGTATCGGGCAGAAATCGGCTCAGCGGATTGCGTTTCACCTGCTGCGGTCGTCCCGCGAAGATGCCGCTAATTTGGCGCAAGCCGTGCTTGACGTAAAAGACAAGCTAGGGATTTGCCAACTGTGCAATAACATCAGTGAGAGCGAGCTCTGTCTCTATTGCCGCGACCCGCATCGCGAACACGCGCAAATCTGCGTAGTGGAAGAGCCTCACAATATTCTGCCCATTGAAATGACGCAGAGTTTTCGTGGGGTTTATCACGTGCTCCAAGGAACGCTCTCGCCGCTGCGCGGCATTGGGCCTGAGCAGTTGCGCATTAAGGGTCTGGTCGACCGGCTGCACGCCGATACTGTGCAAGAGATCATTCTCGCGACCAATCCGACCGTCGAAGGAGAAGCGACAGCTGTGTATCTTTCGCGCCTGCTCAAGCCGCTCGGGCCGCGAATCACGCGCATCGCGATGGGTATTCCGGTCGGCAGCGATCTCGAGTTTGCGGACGAGGTGACCATGTCCCGTTCGCTCGAAAACCGGCGGGAGATGTAGACATCCTCTATGCATCCAACTCTTGAACTCTTTCTTGAAGAAGCGCTTTCGTCCGTTCAGCCAACCTCGAGCGAAATCAAGCGCGTTGTGGTGGAACCAGACTACGATGCCGAGCCGGAACCGGAAGACGCCGAGAGTATTGCTTCGCAACTGATCGCGTGCATCGAAGCCCAGCCGCTCGATCCCGCCGCACTTGCGTCAAGCGATGGAATTGAGGTAACGGTTAGCGATCAGCATCCCATTCTCAAGCGATACGTTCGCCAGATTGGCCTTCATTCCGATCAGGCTGCAGACCCATGGATCGAGATCGTACCACCGGGTAACTGGATCTGAGTCGCAGAATATCTTGCTACATCTTCAGCCGTTCCCCTGAATAACCTAAGGCCACTAGCTTACTTGTACCCGAGTTTTTAACCTTGCGCGTCCCTTTTTCCGGGGAGAGGCGAGATAAATGCCCGTCAAGTCACTTAAGTTCGAGGGGGAGGTTAGACCTCTGTTTCGATCCATTCCAAAAAGAGCGGTTGCACTCTATCTGCTCTCCGTGCCGTTTTACGCACAGGACAGACCGGTGTTGTCCGGCAAGCTTCCTGTTCGAAGCGTTGTTCTCTTCAAGAACGGTGTCGGATATTTCGAACACGCGGGCAGCGTCCACGGTAACCAGTCCGTTGCGATCTCGTTGACCTCGGGCCAGCTCAACGACGTTCTGAAGTCGCTTACTGTTCTCGACAGTGGTGGCGGACATATCACGAGCGTCGCGTATGGAACTTCGCAGCCGGTCAGCCGCGAGCTAGGCGACCTTGGATTGGCAATTGGACCATCATCGCCTCTCGCCGAAGTTTTGTCCGCAGTTCGCGGAGCACGCGTTGAAGTGAGGAGCGGCGCGGTCATTGTTTCGGGTAATCTCCTCAGCGTGGACCACAAGACCCGCATCTCAGGCGGCGCGGCTCAGGACGTGAATTATGTTTCGATACTCTCCCCAGCCGGCGAGCTCAAAACGGTCGAGCTCTCTCCGGCCTCTTCCGTTCGGTTCCTCGATCCCACACTCACCGAAAAACTTCATCGTTACCTCAGTCTTATCTCTTCCGAACGGGACTCTGACGTCCGCACGATGGTGATCTCCGATCAAGGCGTAGGCGATCGCAATCTTAGCGTTGGTTTTATCAGCGAAGTCCCTGTGTGGAAATCAACCTACCGTCTTATTCTCGATTCTCAATCCGCGAAGGAACCGCTGCTGCAGGGATGGGCCATCGTCGACAATGTCAACGGGGAAGACTGGAACAATGTTCAGCTCTCTCTGGTTGCGGGCGCGCCGCAATCTTTCGTGCAGAACCTCTCTCAACCCTATTACGTGGAGCGTCCCACAGTCCCTCTGCCGAGTACTGTTTCGACAAGGCCGCAAACCTATCAGTCCACTTTGCTGCCCGGGCCGGCGCAGTTGACCGGGACCGTGACCGATCCAACGGGGTCCGCGATTTCTGGCGCAGTTGTGAAAGTGTTTGACGCGAGTAATTCGCTCCTTACGCAGACTTCTTCTGATAGCAAAGGTGCATATGCGATCCTCTCCTTGCCGGACGGCACGATTCGCCTGGAAATCAGCGCTCCCGGTTTTGTGGCCGCCAACATTCAAGATCTGACTGCGTCGATGAATCAGCCGATCCAGCAAAACGTTCAGCTCCAAATCGGTAATAGCGCTCAGACTGTGCTAGTCACGGGGAGCGCGCAACAATCGATTCTTGGCAGCAATGGCAATCTCGGGCGCGGTTCTTCTTTGGGCATCCGCACCAGTGGATCGGGCGATGGATTGGGTCCAGGCTCATGGGGAGGCACGGCAGGCGGGTTCTACCGTGCTGACGCCGCCAAGTCTCAGTTCCAAGCCGCTGCGGACAGCGAAGCCCTAGGAGATCTGTTCGAGTACAAGCTCAAAGAGCCCATCACCATTCTCAAGGGCCGCTCCGCTCTGGTGCCGATCGCCCAAGCATCGGTCAAAGCCGAGAAAGTCTCGGTCTGGAACGATCGCAATGCTCTTCCCCGTCCACAACGCGCCGTGTGGATTGCCAACAGCACGGGGCTCACTTTGGACGGCGGCAGCGTTAGTGTAATCGAGGATGGCGCTTTCACCGGAGAAGGTATTACCGACCCGATCCGGCCCGGAGAGAAAAGGCTGCTGTCGTTCGCCACCGATCTGGCCGTCAACGCCAGTTCGCGAATAGGATCAACAACTCAACGCGTTCGCCGAGTTGTCATAGAGAAGGGACTGATGACACAGCGAACCGAGATCCGCGAGAAGAAGATCTACACCTTCCGCAACGAAGACTCCTCGCCACGCACCATCGTCGTGGAGCACCCTGTCCGTTCGGGCTATGAACTGAAAAGCGCGATCCGTCCCGTCGAAACTACGCGTGATTGGATGCGCTTCCGGGTCGCCGTTGAGCCTAAGCAAACCGCCTCTCTCACCGTTGAAGAGGCGCGCAGCACCGAAGCAACTTACGCTCTCACCAACATTACTCCGGATCAGATCACGGTTTTGGTCAACCAGCACTCGGTTAACGATGCCATCCAGCGAAGCTTGCGCGCAATCCTATCGCAGAAGGATGCTATAGCCGCTCTCCAATCGGGAAAAAGCGAGCGTGAGGAGGAAATGCGGAAAATCTTCGATGACCAGCAACGGCTTCGCGAGAACATAAAGGCGCTGAGAGGAACACCCGAAGAAAGATCGCTCCTCCAGCGCTATACGGATCAACTGAACACACAGGAGACCCGGCTCGGGGTTCTACGTGCCGAGGTCGCGCAATTGGCACAGCGGATCGCTGCGGGCAACGATCAACTCGCCAAGAGCATTCAAGGTCTGGCCTTCGATGTCGAGCTCTGAGGTTCCGGGCCGGAACACTAGCCTAAAATTGAATTAGTGCTCGTCAATATTTCGCAACAGCCCCAACGCCCGAAGTGGCTGCGCGCGCCTGCTCCAGCAGGAGAGAACTACCGGCAGCTCAAGGAGCTAGTCTCCCGCCTCGACTTGCATACCGTTTGCGAAAGCGCGGCCTGTCCGAATGTGGGCGAATGCTGGAATCGCCGCACCGCGACATTCATGATTCTCGGGAACGTGTGCACGCGCCGCTGCGGGTTTTGCGCGGTCAGCAAGGGCGCGCCACTGGCGGTGGATTACGATGAACCGCGCCGTGTCGCCGAAGCTTGCGCCACGCTCGGCCTCCGCTATGCAGTCATCACGAGCGTCAATCGCGACGATCGCAAGGACGGCGGCGCGGAACTCTTCGCTTTGACGATCGAGGCCATTCGGGCGCAGATTCCTGGCTGCAAAGTTGAGGTGCTCGTACCTGACTTTCAAGGCTCGCACGCGGCCATGGACATCGTGATGAATGCACATCCCGACGTGCTGAACCATAATACGGAAACCGTTCCGCGGCTATACCGGCAGGTTCGGCTCGGGGCGCGCTACCCCCGTTCGCTCGATATGCTGCGCTACGCCAAACAGCTCCGGCCGCATATTCCGACCAAGTCAGGGCTCATGCTGGGCCTCGGTGAACTCGAATCGGAGGTACTGGCGGTGATGCGAGATCTGCACGACCATCACGTCGATATTCTTACGCTCGGACAGTATCTGCGGCCTTCGGCCAAGCATCTGCCGCTGCTCCGGTACATCGAGCCTCAGGAGTTTGCGCGATACAAACAGGCCGGGATGGAGATGGGATTTGCTCACGTCGAAGCTGGCCCGTTGGTTCGTAGTTCGTACCACGCCGACGCCTCCGAGGAGAGCGCCTCCGCGATGCACGCCTGTCAACACTGAGAGCTTTCCGGGCCGAGTCAAACGGGAATGGATAAGCTCGCTACACAGCCCGGTCCATCCTTCGCATTTTGTAGCGTCAAGCTTCCGTTGTGCGCCTCCGCAATCTGCCGGCTGAGCACAAGGCCGATGCCTGTTCCGCCCCGCTTTGTGGTGAAGAAAGGAACGAATAGGTTGGTGGTGTTTGCCAAGCCGGGACCTTCATCCCGGATATTGATTTCGACCGAGTTGCCGGCTCGCCCATGACGCACGAACACTCTTCCGCCGGTCTCCTGCGCCGCGTCAACGGCGTTGCGCACCAGGTTGATCAGTACCTGCTCCAACTGATCGGGATCTCCCTGAATCGTCAAGGGCGGGCACTCCTCGAAGAAGACGGGCATGCGGGTCTCAAGCTGGCTTACGCGTCGAATGAGGCTGTTTACTTCGACGGCCCCTAACTTAGGCGGCGGCAGCTTCGCCAAGCGCGCATAGGAACTCATAAAGCGGCTGAGTGACTCAGACCGAGTCGCGATGACGTTCAGGCCGCGCGCCATGTCATCGGCCCAATCGTCCGGTCTTGGGTCGATCTTGATGACCTGTTCGAGACTTTGCGCAATCGATTTGATCGGCGTGAGAGAGTTATTCAGCTCGTGCCCCAGCACTCGGACTAAACGCTGCCAGGCCTGCAACTCCTCTTCGCGCAGCGGCCTGGTCAGATCAGTTACGACGAGCAATTGATGCGGACGTCCGCCTTCGCGGAACTGGCTGCGCCGCAATCCCCAGCGTCCGTTGCCACCGGGAAACGATCGTTGAATGGTCTGCTCCGGATCTCCGACAAGATATTGGGCCAGTCCGAGCGCGGTGGCGTTCTTGGCTAACAAGCGCTCAGCCGGCTGGCCGAGCAGCCGCTCGCCCGCGCGATTTACCAGCCGCAGGGTTTGCTGCGGGTCGAAGGCAAAGGCCGCAACATCGATTTCCTCCATCACCTTGCGCAAAAGCGCGGTCGCCTCCACTGCCCCGAGCCTCTGATCGCGCAATGTAGCGGCCATGGCGTTGACCTGCTGCATTACTTCGCCCAGCGGTTCCTTGGGATCTTCGACACGCGCCCGTATCGAGTAGTCACCCTCGCGCATGGCTTCCAGTAAGTTGGCCAAGGTACGCAGGGGGCCTGCGACACGGCCCTTGGCGGCCATGGCAAACCCCAACCAGCAAAAGATCACCAGAAGGTCGATCGTCCATTGCACCCGGCCGGAGAATCCGGTGGCAGCCAATAGTGCCACCGTGGCGATTACGCCAGGAAATCCGGCTAGCAGGGCCAGCAGCAAGACGCGCCCATCGTGTCCCAGTTTGAGTTCAAATCGCGCGAACTTCATCGAAGCCCCGCTCGACGGCTATAATCCGAACCGTTGCAGGCGCCTGTAAAGAGCGCTCCGGCTCAGACCAAGCGCACTCGCTGCTTGACTGACGTTGCCAGCGTACCGGCTCAGCGCCTTTTTGATGATAAACTCTTCCACTTCTTCGAGGCCCATCTCTTCGAGGCGGGGCGCGCCCGCCGACCCGCTTCGCAGCGCCAAGTCGCTCGCCTTGATGCAGTTGCCTTGCGCCATCAGCACAGCCCGCTCTACCACGTGGTTTAACTCACGCACGTTGCCCTGCCACGCATTTTCCTGCATGGCCGAAGCCGCGTTCGGATCGAACCCGCTGATACTTTTTCGATAGCGGCGCGCGTGAATGCCGAGGAAGAAATTCGCAAGAGGCGCGATATCCTCGCGGCGCTCGCGCAAGGCAGGCAGATGGATTTCAATGGTGTTCAAGCGAAACAGCAGATCCTGGCGAAAGCGGCCGCTTCGGACTTCCTCGCCCAAATTCGCATTGGTGGCCGAGATAACCCGCACGTCTACTTTCCGGGTTTTGGACGAGCCGACGCGCTCCATCTCGCCGATCTCGAGCACGCGCAGGAGCTTTGCTTGCAGGTTCAATGGCACGTTGGCAATTTCGTCGAGAAATAGCGTTCCCGTGTCGGCCAGCTCGAAACGCCCGACCCGGTCCATCTTTGCGTCGGTGAAGGCGCCTTTGATATGACCGAACAATTCGCTCTCGAAGACTCCTTCGGCAAGGCCGCCCGCGTTTACCGTAACCATCGGCTTACCAGCGCGCGCGGAAATCGCGTGCAGGGTGCGCGCGATGACCTCTTTACCCGTGCCAGGCTCGCCCGTGATGAGTACGTTTGCATCCGACGGTCCTACGCGCGAAATTAGCTCAAGTACCGGCTGCATGACAGGCGCTTGGGCAATCATCGTGGGCAGATTTTCGCCGCGCAGCAATGCGTTCTCTGCCTCGAGCTTCTGTCCTCTGCGAATCGCCTCGCTGAGCTCCAGCTGCGTCCGCACAATAGACGAGAGCCGCTCGTTTTCCCAAGGCTTCTGCACGAAGTCGCGGGCTCCACGGCGCATTGCTTCGACAGCCAGGTCCACGCTGCCCCATGCCGTCATCACAATCACAGGGAGCATGGGATCGACCGCTTGTATTTTGGCGAGCAGATCCAGGCCTTCCTGTCCAGACGTGGTGTCGCGCGTGTAGTTCAGATCGATGATCGCGAGGTCGTAATCTTTGTTCTCGATACTCCCGAGAGCTTGGCGCGGCGACTCCACCATTTCGATACGGTAGCCTTCGCGCTTCAGCAGCAAGCGGAGCGCCTCGAGCACATCGGGCTGATCGTCAGCGAGAAGAATACGCAGCTGTTGCGGGACGATGCTCATCCGCCCTGCAGTTCTGGTTTAGTTTTTTGTGATCCAGCCATCTTCGATGTAGATGATTCGGTCGCCATACTCGGCGTTCTTCTCGTTATGTGTAACCTGCACAATCGTGGTGCCCTGCTCATTTAGTTTTTTGAAGAGCTCCATGATTTCCTTGCCTTGCGAAGAGTGCAAGTTGCCGGTCGGCTCATCGGCAAGGATCAGCTTGGGACTTGCGATCATCGAGCGCGCGATAGCTACCAGTTGCTGCTGTCCGCCCGAAAGCTGATTGGGGTACAAGTCCTTTTTGCCGACCATGTTGAAGCGGTCCAGCGCATCGCACACGATACTTTGCCGCTCGGACTTCTTGATGTTTCGGTAGGAAAGCGGGATGTCCAAGTTTTCGTACACCGTCAGAGAATCGAGCAGGTGATAGCTCTGAAATACGAAGCCGATGTATCTCTTGTAGATCTCCGACCGGTCCTTCTTATTCATCCGGTGGATGGGGTGATCGAAAAACTGATACTCGCCTGTCCAAGCCGTATCGTGCATTCCGAGCAGATGCAGAAGGGTGGACTTCCCTGCTCCCGAGGGTCCCATGATCGAGATAAACTCGCCCTCTTTGATGTCGACGCTGATACGGCGCAGCACGTAGGTCTTCGTTGGGCCATGCTCGAAGAATTTTTCGATGTTACGTAAAGAGATCATGGAGGAGATTATTCCCTCACTTTTGCATAGTGCCGGGAACTGAGCCTACTCACGCGTAAAACAGAGTCGGGGAATCTGCATTAAGTCAGGAAGAGAGATGATCCGGCCCACTGTCAACTCGGTTAACTGCCGCGCCTGATACACCGCACACTGTGACCGGGACGCCGCCGAAGCTGTTAAGCCCAGAGCAGTGAGAAAGAGTACAGCCCAGAGATCGACGTGCTTGCACTTCAAACAGGCACCTCCATGTTCTCTTCCACCACCCGTCCGTCGAACAGATGAATCGAGCGATCGGCGTATTTTGCGTATCTTGGATCGTGCGTCACCATACAGATGGTCGCGCCGCCGCGATGCAGTTCCCGCAGCAGATCCATCACCTGCTCGCCGTTCTGCGAGTCTAAGTTTCCCGTCGGCTCGTCAGCAAGGAGAATCGAAGGGTCACCAGCCAAGGCTCGCGCGACCGCCACCCGCTGCTGCTGACCGCCTGAAAGCTGCGACGGATAATGCTTGATGCGGTGCGACATTCCCACCCGTTCGAGCGCCTCATGCACTTTCTTCTTCCTTTCGCTCGACGGCATTCCACGGTAGGTGAGCGGAAGCTCCACGTTTTCGTAGACGTTCAGGTCTCCGATCAGGTTAAACGCCTGGAAGATGAACCCGATTTCGCGGTTCCGGATTCTCGCACGTTCCGATAGCTTCAGGCTCTGCACTGGCTTGTTATTGAGTACATAAGTCCCTGAACTGGGTGAATCGAGCAAGCCGAGGATTGCAAGCAGAGTCGACTTGCCGCAGCCTGAGGGGCCGGAGATCGAGACGTACTCTCCTCGTTTGATATCGATGTGGATCCCGGACAACGCATGGGTTTCCACCTCGTCGGTAACGAAGACTTTCGTCACCCCTTCCAACTGAATCAACGGATCGGATGCGGTCATTCTTGTTTCTCCCTGGTTGATACTTGCCTGTACGTTTGGCTCTCGCTGCGTGTTCAATAAATCAATTCAGACGAATCCGCTGGTACTGATCGTATTGGGACATATCGGACAGAATCACTTTGTCGCCTACGTTCAAACCCTTCTTGACCTCGATGGTGTTCACCGAGGCTACTCCCAATTGGACGTTCACCCGGCTTGCGCCCTTGCCGTCCGGGTCGATTTTGAACAATCCGATGGTGGTGTTGGGTTCGCCTGACACCGGCCGGTCGACATATACTACATCGGGGAGCCGCTCGATCTGAACCGTTCCATCGACGCTCAATTCCGGGCGCGCGCCTGCAGGCAGTGGTCCAAGCAGCGCGACGTCCACGCCCACGGTGCCATTCAACGCAGCCGGGTCGATTCGTATCACGCGGCCGGGCACCACGCCGTTCCTGGTATCGATAGAGGCGTCGAGCCCGATCCGAACATCTTTCATCTGGGTCTCCGGAATCTGCAGAACGGCTTTCAGCTTCTTCGGGTCCGCTACCTTCGCCAAGATGGTTCCCGCCGTGACCCGCTGGCCTACTTCTACGTCGACTTCCTGCAGGACGCCATCGATTCCGGAACGAATGGTCAATTGATCGACCTGCTTGCGCTTGAGCTCGTAAGCGGCCCGCGCACTGTCCACTTGCACCTGAGCGGCCTCGATCTGAGCGTGATTCGAAGCGTCTACGATGCCGAGCCGCTCCTTTTGCAGGGCTACTCGATTACGCAACTGGTTCGCGGTATCTACCGAGAGACGGGAGGTGAGATCGCTCAAGAGATTCAGCCGAGTCAGCTCCATGTCCCGATCGCCGGTCAGCTTGGCTTGGGTGTACTGTGACTCGAGCTGCGCCAGATCCGCTCGCTGGGCCAGCTTTGCACTTTCCAGATTGACCCTCAGGTTAGCCAGGTTTGCTTGTTCCTGTTTGAGCGACCACTCCGCCTTCTCGGCTTCCAGTTCCAGATCCGGATCGCTGAGCACCAAGATCACATCGTTGGCCTTCACCGGATCTATACCGGCGCGCCGCACCACTTGCGAGACGCGGGAATCCTGGGCGGCCGCAATCCAATGGATCTCCTCCGGCTTTAAGGCGCCGAGGCCGCGCACCTGCCGTTCCATCGGTCCACGGCGCACCGTTCCTGGCCACAGACCGCTCATGTCTACCGATGGCGCGGCAGGCTTCAAACGGGCCAAAGCGACCGAGGCGGCCCCGATCACCAAGACAGCGACCGTGATTACCGTAATTCTTTTGATGAGTCGTTTCCGGGCGACTTCTTTTCCCCGTGGAACATCCATACGATTGATCTGATTAAGGCATTTTACATTCCGTTCTACATGGGCTTGCTAAATCGTTGTAACGATGAGGTTTGCCGATTCATTGCTGCTCCTAGGGTTGTCCGTTATTGGGATTCTGCCGTGCGAATCAGGGCACTCATGCGGCACCACTTGCCTGCCACGGCCACGATTGTTGTCCATTAGGCACCGGGTCAAGGCTAATGATGTAAGCCATCAGATAAAACCGTATTTTATGCTAATTTGGTTGTAGTACATAGGAGTCGGAGCGTTTTGAAAAGGCTTAATAGGTCGGTCGCGGTACTTGCTTTTCTCGGCTTGTCAGGTTGCGCTTTTGCGGACAATATGGCCTGGGTCGCTGACGGTGGAGGAAACTTCGGAACCGTTGACTTAAATTCCGGGGCGTTTTCCCAAACTTCCAGCTTTGGCTTTACGCCGTCTGGACTCGGTGAGATCGGGAGCACGGTCTACACGTCTGCAGCAGGCGGTACGACGCTCTACTCGGTCGACACATCTAACGGCGCATTGCACAGCGTGGGTACGAGCAACATTTCCTTGATGGTGTTCGGGTCGACAAATACCGGTTTGTATACGATCGACTCGGTCGGGGGCTTGTGGAATGTAAATCCCGCAACCGGTCAGTCGACATTGATCGGATCCACACTCCTGCCAGTCGGCAGTAACTCGATTGGGATGTCCACCGGTTCTGACGTGCTTTATGTTTCTCTTGCGTCAAGTATTTACACGATCAACACGACGACCGGCCAAGCAAGTTACATCGGCAACAGTGGGGCAACCGATTTTGGGGCGTTGGTGAGCAGCCGTGGCTCTCTGTATGCCTCATCTGTTGTTCAGCCCAATGCTCTTTATTCGTTTAGTCAGACTTCGGGCGCGGCCACGTTCATCGCCCCAAATGAACTTTCCCAATACGCGTTCGGCCTTGCTCCAATGGTTCCCGAGCCGGGTACTTTTGGACTTTTCGGAGTAGCCGCGACGCTCCTCGGACTTCTTGTTTGGAAGCGCCGGAAAACTGCTGCATTAGCTAAAGTGCTGCGGTAGCGAACAAGTAAAGTTTTCACAGCGGTAGATTGTATAACGGCCTTTGCGCTCGAGTTGAGCTAGGAACGGAGAGCAAGCGGCGAGTTGACGGGCGGAGTGATCGTCTATCAACAGGACAGCAACGTTGGGCTCGAACGATTGACGTTCAGTCCTCACCTGATCCAGCAGTTGTTGATCCACAACTTCACACCGGTACACAATTTGTTTAGGCGCGTGCAGGGACCTCCCCAAGGCAACCATGATCTGGGGCGCCATCGTCGGTTGAGCGCTCAAAGATTTTCCGGCTGCCTCGAGAGACTTGCCCGCTCTCGCTTCAAAGCTCAAATCGCCGGTTAAATGTGACAAGCGGAGCAAGACATCGGTTGCCACGGCATTTCCGCTTGGCTCCGCCCCATCGTAATCGTCCTTCAAGCGAAGCAGT
This sequence comes from Bryobacteraceae bacterium, assembly GCA_965219105.1. GTDB lineage: Bacteria > Acidobacteriota > Terriglobia > Bryobacterales > Bryobacteraceae > Bog-105. The sequence continues at coordinate 1,076,293 of OZ244728.1, forward strand.
AAATCCCCCGCCCCGGCCTCGGTCGCGAAGAAGCCGCCTCGCTCAGCATCCTCGAACAGCCGAAACCCATCGCCAGCCAGCGACTGCGCTCGCTTGAGATACTCCGCCTTCCCGGTGATCTCGAACATGTCCAGTAACGCTTGCGCGAAGAACGCGTAATCGTCCAGGAAACCGTGAATGGCAGCCTCGCCATCGCTGTAGCGCCGCAAAAGGAGGCCCGACTTCTCGTCTTGCATTTGCCCGATCAGAAACTGTAGCGCCGCCTCCGCAGCCTTAAGAAGGTGCTCATCGGCCAACACGGCAAAACCTTTTGCCAGAGCAGAGATCATTAACGAGTTCCAGGAAGTAAGGACCTTGTCATCGAGATGCGGTCTGGGGCGCCTCTCACGAATTGTAAACAGCTTCTTTTGGGCTTCCGCCAAGCGGGAATCGGTAGTGATATCCGCGCTCTTCGCAGGCAAGTACAGAATATTGCGACCGGTAAACTCGCCTTGCGGATCGTTCTCGACGTTGCCGTCCGGCTCTATGCCGTAATGGTGCAAAAAGGCCTGCAACACCTCCGGGTCGACGGTGCGCTCAATCTCGGCCTGAGTCCAGATGTAAAACGCCCCTTCGCCCGAGTGCGACGGGTTTTCCGGATCCGGGCTGTCGGCGTCCTCCGCCGAATGAAATCCGCCGCGCTCGTCGTGCAAGTCCCGCAGCACGTACCCGAAGATGCCTCGCGCCACATCCGCAAAGCGCTCTTCCTTCGTGATCTGATACGCCTCCAGGTAAGACACAGCCAGCTGTGCCTGATCGTACAGCATCTTTTCAAAGTGCGGCACAAACCAGCGCTCATCGACCGAATACCTGTGGAAGCCGCCGCCCAGCTGATCGTGCATTCCGCCATCCGCCATTTTGCGCAGGGTATGAGTGACCATCCCGAGCGCTTCTTCATTGCCGGTTGCGGCGTAGAAGCGCAGTAGGTAGTTGAAGACGACGGGCCGCGGGAACTTTGGCGCCGTCCCGAAACCACCCCACTGGGGATCGAACATACGCCTGAATTGCGCGAAGGGCGCTTCGAATACTGACTCGTCAACGATAGATGGGGCGGTAGTTCCGGAACTGAGAGCGCTCAATTGCTCGGTCACATTACGTCCTGACTCGATCACTCGCTGCCGGTCAGTAGACCAGGCCTTCGCCAGATGTTGCGAGAGTTCTTTGAAACCGGGCCTGCCATAGCGGGAATCCGGCGGAAAATATGTTCCACCAAAGAACGGCTGTAGCTCCGGAGTAAGCCATACCGACATGGGCCAGCCGCCGCTTCCCGTGGAAGCCTGCACGAAGAGCATGTAGATGCGGTCCACGTCCGGGCGCTCCTCGCGATCTACTTTGACCGGAACGAAATACTCGTTGAGAACCTTCGCCACGTCCGGGTCCTCAAAAGATTCGTGAGCCATCACGTGACACCAGTGGCAAGTGGAGTATCCGATAGAAAGAAAGATCGGCCTGTCCTCGGTGCGCGCCTTGGTGAAAGCTGCATCCCCCCAAGGCATCCAGTTCACGGGATTCGACGCATGCTGACGCAGGTAGGGACTTTTCTCGTCGATCAGGGCATTATTGGGCATGCGGTTTCAGTCTACCGGTTGCGGCGCTTGAGCAGCGGATCGTAACGATTGCTCGAACCTATCAGACTATTTTCCGCGCCGCGTGGGTGTCCGATGATGAGTTTCCGCTGAAGGTTCCGACAGCAATTCTTCCACGTGCTGGCGAATCGTTCCCTCGTTCATCAGCTTGCTGTAATCGTCGTTGTCGCCGGCCGGCGTCTGATACCGAATGATTCCGCGCCGGTCGATCAACACCAATTGGGGCACCACCATGCGATCCATAATGCTGAAGCCCATGAAGCTCATCATCGGATCGCGACCGATGAATCCTACGGGAAAGCCCACTTGAAAATTATTAACAAACGTCTCGGTCATTAGGCCGGCTTGCTGAGGGGTGCGGCCTTCATCGAGGGCGTTGATGGCGAGATCGAGCGCCTGAAATCCCTTCGGGCCATAAGCCTCCTGCATCTGAGTCATGTAACGCGAAGCGGCCTGGCAATGCGGACACGTCGTAAGGATGAACTCCAGCGCAACGACTTTGCCCCGATACTGGCTCAACAGTTTGTCGCCCTGACCTGGAAGCGTGAATGCGAGCTCCGGCGCCTTTCGTACCCCGTTAGTGTCGGCGATTACGAATCCGGACACGACGGCTAGCGAGATCACGATGGAAGAAAAGAGTTTCATACGGCGAGTACCCAAACTTTTAGTGTACTGAGAAGTCATCGAAATAGTGTTGAATCCGCAGAGGCGGTCATCTCATTGGGCAGGACACTCGCAACACAACGCAGTTTTACGTGCCCGCCCACTCACACCTACAGAGACATCGATATTGCCCTTTCCTCATCTCGGCGCCTTCGAAAGCATCAACATCCACGGCAGTGGACATGACGTATTAAGCACCACCGGCCACATACGTTTCTGGCAAGACGATTTAGATCTGCTCCATGGCGCAGGCATTCAAGAGCTGCGCTATCCCGTTCCCTGGCATCGCATCGAGCGCAGCCCTAACGTATTCGACTGGAGTTGGATAGACGGCCCTCTGAAGCGCATGCGAGAGCTCGGATTGCGACCCATTTTAGATCCCCTGCACCATGTCTCGGTTCCCGACTGGTTGAGCGATGGCTTCGCAAATCCTGCCTTCCCTGACCTTTATCTTCGCTTTATTATCGAAGTCGCAAAGCGTTACGAGTGGGTAGAGCGCTACACGATTGTGAATGAGCCGCTGCCAACGCTGGTTCTTTGCGCGCTGTCCGGCGAGTGGTACCCGCATTGTAAGTCGGCTGCAGATTTTGTCGGGATGGCGAAAAACGTGGCGCGCGTGATCTGCAGGGCTGCCGCGGAGCTCGGCAAACTCAATACGGGTATATCTTTTTACCACGTGGATTCCTGCGAGCGCCACATTGCGCTCGATACCGAGTCAGAAGAGTGGGCGGAGCATGCGAATGAGCGGCGTTTCCTGTTTCACGATCTGCTGCTCGGACGGCTCGGCAAGCATCACCCGTTGCTGCCGTACCTCGCCGCACATGGCTTCACCGAAGATGATAGGCATTGGTATGCCGATCACGCCGGCGGCATCGATATTCTTGGCTTAGACTACTACGCCCATTCCGAGATCGCGTGGCGCTGGGACTCAGCCCAGAAACGCGCTGTTATGGACTTTCCCTGCAATCAGCCGATCGGATTTGCAGCTTTGGCACAACACTATGTGGATCGGGTAAAAAAGCCGGTGATGCTTTCGGAGACTAATGTCGGCGGGTCGGTCACTGACCGCCTCACCTGGCTGAAGTGCATGGAGTCAGAAGCCGAAAAGCTGGCTGCCGTCGCGGATTTTCGCGGTTTTTGCTGGTTTCCCTCGATTGACGCTACGGATTGGAATACTTTGTGTACAGTCGCGGGCAAGTGTTTGTCTCCGATCGGCATATGGAGCCTGGACGAGACCTGCACGAAACGCTCCGCCTCTGAACTCTCCCACTGGTATGCGCGGCTGGCCCGAGGCGAATGCAGCAGCCGAGACTTGCCTGCGTACAGGCTTATGCCTCCACTCGATGTGGACCTTGCCGCTTATGTTCGCCTGATGCAGCCTGGAGTGACTTTGCGCGATCCTGCAGACTCTGAGTTCGAGGCAGATGCCAAGGCTCTGGCACTCAGCGTTGCGCTTCGGTGATCGCTAGCGGAGGGTCGGGGCGGCAGTTACTGCATGGCTGCGCGCCTCCGCGGTCTTGCGACTCCGAGCAATGGGACGCATGACGATCGCCTGATCCGGATTGAGCACCGTTCCGCTGCCGATGCCGATAGGGGAGCTGCCCTCGCGCTCCAGCTTCCACTTTTGGGCCAGCGTCGCAAGCACCAGCACGCCTTCGAGTCGCGCGAACGGCTCTCCGATGCACATCTTCGCGCCACCGCCGAAGGGAAAATAGGCGAACTTCGGTGCGCGGCTCTCTTCCCATCGCTCGGGCTCAAAGTTTTCAGGCCGTTCAAAGTAGCGGGGATTGCGCTGTGTCACGAACGGACTGATGAAAATGCTCTGCCCGCGCGCGATCCTGTAGCCTCCGAAATCTAAGTCGTTTCTTGGCCGCCGCGCAAAGGCCAGCACCGGCGGGTATAGGCGCATTGCTTCCTTGAAGACATTGGCAGTGTAGACCAGTTGCGGCACATCTTCAAAGCCCGGGGCGCGGCCTCTGAGTACGGACTCGAGTTCAGCGTGAAGACGCGCTTCAACCTCGGGATGCTGAGCAAGCAGGTACCACGTCCACGTCAACGCGGTTGCCGTTGTCTCAGATCCCGCGAGCACGAACGTCACCAGCTCATTCTGCACGTCCTCCCCACTTAGCTTTGCGCCGTCCTCTTCGCGCTGATTCAGGATGAGCGACAGGATGTCCCGCCCGCCGCTCTGCCGACGCTGTTCGATCATGGGCGCTACGACCTTTTCGAGCGCCGCTCGTTCTCGCGGGAAGAACAGACTCCTGCCGTGCGGGCGTAGGCGGCGATACGCCGTGACAACGGGCTCGAAAACACTCACCGCGGGCACTAGCCACGAGGACTTACGGACCACCTTTTGCAACACCGCGAACACCTGCTCGGCCCGGTCCCGAAACTCGGTCCCAAACAATGTCGCGCCCACAATCGCCAGCGTGACCTGCCGCATTTCCATACGAATGTCCAGCTGCTCTTTTGCTTCCCATTGCTGGGATAACCGCTCGCTTTCTTCGGTCATCCTTGCCGCATAGGAGGCAATTTGGTCCCGGTGAAAGGCCGGCTGCAAGATTCGACGCCGCTCCCGGTGTAGCGGTTCTTCCCGGGTCAGGAGACCGTCGCCCACCAGTTCCCGCCCTAAAGTCGCCCCAGTGTCCCGGCCAAATTCGTGTTGGCGGGTCACTAACAGCTCTTGGATCAGCCCGGGGTCATCCACGACATAGATCCGCTTATGCAGGATGCGGAACGAAGAGATCGGCCCGTACCGTTGCGCTGTTTGCTGGATGAATCGAACGGTACTGCCCACCGATCCCCTTCCAAAGAAACCCAGCGCTTCTCGTCCGCGCGGTCCGGGAGGATGTCGCATGCTTTATTGTGGCAAGTGTGCGGGCACACCCGGAGACTGGCAGGTCATCGAGGCTCTTACATAGGAGCGCTGCGGTCCAGCTCGCGTTCGGCGGCACGCTGCGCTGGGGCGCTTTCGCGTTCGATCTCGCGAGCCAGAAAGTAGTTGAGCGCTGTCCGCAGCGCGGCAATGGCCGCAAGCTTCTCAATGTCGCTCCAGGTCGGTGTAACCGCGGTGTTTAGGATGTCAGCGGCAAGTTCGAACTCAAGCGCGACAGCCAGCCATCTGCCAAGCGTCAATCGCACTTCGTTTTTGGCTTTAGCGGGGGAGCTACGGTTGAGAAAGATGATGGTCGCCTTGATCGTGGCTTCCACGGCAGCGAGCGCGATGATTACGGCTGCCGCAAACTCGACGCCCCGCGCGATGACTTCTATTACCTCTTTTGCCTGCTGCTCGACGCCTATCATTCGCCTTACCGTATATCGCGGACAAGCTCAGCGTCAGCTTCATGCACGTCCGTTCGCCTGATGATCGAGACCTTCCCGCGCTGCTCGAAGATTACCAGGTGCACGTCAGCGAGATCGACCACTCCGTGTTGACGAAGTAATCCGAAGAGATCGTTCTTTGTCAGTCCGGCTCGCCGCAGCTGCGACTCGAGGATCTCGCCGCGTGAGACCAGCACCCGTGGTGGATGATCGAACACAAGCGAGAGAGCAGGAATCTGCCGGAGCCTCGAAACAATTTGATGGGCCAGGAGCACTGTAATGAGGGTCACAGCTCCGGCAATATAGCTTGTGGAACTAGAATTCGGTACTCGTCCGACAATCGCACCCACAGCGACCGCCGCAACGAAATCAAACGCCGACATCTCCGCCAGGGTTCTACGTTCCCCGAGCCGAAATCCGAAGATGGCCGTTATATAGAGCAGGGATGCCTTTGCCGCAACCCACCCCAAGCCGCTCAAGCCGCCGATTAGTTCATTCATGTAACAAGCCTACAAAGAACCGCCACGCCGCCCATCGGCTTTGTAACTGTAAAGTACCGGAGATACTCAAACAACGCGGGAGAACATCGAGTGCGATTGAAAGATCAAGTAGCAATCATCACGGGCGCAGCCACGGGTATCGGACAAGGTATTGCGATTCGCTTCGCCAAAGAGGGGGCGTCCGTGGTTGTCGATTACGTGGGCAAATCGGACACGCCTAATCAAACAGAAGAAGCCGTCAAGGCCGCCGGCGGGAAAACCATCGCCGTCGAGGCGGACGTTTCAGACCCTGCGCAAGTGCAGAACTTAGTCGATAGCGCCGTTAAAGAGTTCGGCAAGGTCGACATCGTGATTAATAATGCCGGCATCGAGAAAAAATTCGCGTTTGTGGATTATCCGATTGAGGAATGCCGCAAGATCATCGATGTGAATTTAATCGGGCCCTTTCTGGTGGCGCAAGCTGCTGCCCGGCAGATGATCAAGCAGGGCAACGGCGGCCGGATCATCAATATCTCATCGGTTCACGAAGACTTGCCGATGCCCACCAACGCCGTTTATTGCGCCACGAAAGGCGGGTTACGCATGCTAACTCGAACCATCGCTGTGGAATTGGCAAAGTACAACATTACGGTGAATAATATCGGGCCTGGGGCAGTATATACGCCCATTGATGCCGACATTGAAGCGCAGCCTGAGATCGAGAAGGCCCTGATGAGCGAGATTCCGCTCAACCGCTGGGGGCGTCCGGAGGACATCGCGGGGCTGGCTGTTTATCTTGCCTCCGACGAAGCTGCTTATGTAACCGGATCCACTTACTTCATTGACGGCGGCATGCTGCGTCAAGCTGGAAGCTATTAAAGCGCAAACGGCTCCGATTCGCACGACGCGTCCTCCCCGCTCACGGACGCTAAACTTGCTACTTCGGAGCCTTACTGCCTATCCCTGACAAAGTTACCGAATCTTCGGCGCCTGGCGGTGTCATCGGACTGCTGGCGAACGACCATCGTTACAAATATCTCGATACTCTGATCACTTTGTTTGTCACAGTTCTTCTGGTATCGAACATAATTGCCCCGAAGTTCTTTGCGGCCGGCACGCTGCGTATTAGCTGCGCCCAAGTTTTGTTTCCACTGACTTATATCTTCGGGGACATCTTCACTGAAGTTTACGGCTACAGTGCGTCGCGCCGAGCTATCTGGTATGGGTTCTTCGCGTCGTTCGTCCTGGTTGCGCTCAGCTATGTTGCCGTGGTGATTCCACCGGCGCCCGAGTTCCAAGATCAACAGGCGTTCGAAACGATTTTCAAACCGGTGGGCCGCATCGTCGCGGCAAGCCTGCTGGCCTACTGGTGTGGCGAGTTTGCCAATTCCTTCACGATGGCGAAGCTCAAGCTGCTCACCAAAGGGCGGTTTCTTTGGACGCGAACGATCGGCTCTACGGTTGTCGGCCAGGCGGTAGATACGACGGTGGTCATGTTTGCCGCGTTTTACGGAACGCGCTCGCTCAGCATCATTGTTAACCTGATCGTCTCCGGATACCTGATCAAAGTAGTTTACGAGACGCTCATGACGCCAGTTACTTATGCCGTGGTCAACTTCCTGAAGCGCGTCGAAGGCGTTGACCACTTCGATTACCGAACAAACTTCAACCCGTTCGCCACGCGTAGCAGCTAAATCAGTTCGTGTCCGGAGGCGGCCTGCGCAGCTTCACCGGTATCTGCAGCGTGCGCCCGCTTCGAAAGACGGTCAACGTGATCGTATCCCCGACTCGCTTCTTTTCGATCGCTTGCGTCAACGCATCCTGGCGCTGTACCGGCTGCCCATCGATGGCCAGAATGAAGTCGCCGCCCACGCCCAACTCGGAGTTGCCGATATCTACAACTTGCCGGGCGCCTCGGATGCCCGCAGCTTCTTCCGACGAACCCTGCTGCACCGTCTGCACGAGCAGGCCGCCTCTGTCAGGAAGTTGGAGCGCGGAGGCCAAATCGCCTGCAATGTACTCGGTCTGCACTCCTGCTCTTGGACGCTCCGTGATGCGGCCCGCCTGATAGTCGCTGAGCAGCGCCTTCGCCCTATTAATCGGCATCGCAAACCCGATCCCGATGTTCGTCTTGCCCAATATCGCCGTATTGATCCCGATCACAGATCCGCTTGAATCGAGCAACGGGCCGCCGCTGTTACCGCCGTTGATTGCCGCATCGGTCTGGATCATTCCTTCGAGGCGCTGCTGATTTTCACTGTTAATCGCACGACCGATCGAACTCACCACGCCTACCGTCAACGTTCCCTCCAGCCCGAATGGATCCCCAATCGCCAGCACCTTCTGCCCCACTTGAATATGATCCGAATCCCCCAGCTTCAAGGTCATCGGTTTCTTTTTTGGGCTGATTTTGATCAGCGCCAGGTCGTCCGAGCGATCTGTATCGACAGCGGTCGCGTAATACTGCGTCTGATCCTGCATGGTTACTTGAATCCGGCTGCTCCCGGAGATTACATGGAAATTGGTCAGAATGACACCATTGGCGTCAATCACAAAACCTGAGCCAAGGCTCTCGGAGGCAACCGGCCCATAGAAGAAATCCCGCCGCACTGTTGTACTAGTGATGTACACCGTCGCAAGCCGTGCCGCCTTGTAAATGTCAATGTTGTTCTGCTCTTCGGCGGATAACCCGGCGCCATGCACGGCTACCGGCTCGGACCACTTCACTCCGGCGCGGAAAAGGGGCGCCGCCAGCTCGCGCAGGTTCCAATTGGCGTGCGAGGTTAGCCAAAGAAATGCAAACGTGATGCAAAAGGCCAGCAGCACCGGACGAGATTTCATTGGTCCAGAGCCTCTATCCGCCGCAACTCGCTGAATACCTGTGCCACCCGCATGGCCGTCTCCTCCTTCGTGCCCTCCGTGTCGATCACGCAATCGGCGAAGCGCTTCTTTTCGTCGGCCGGCAATTGTTTGCTCAGCCGCTCCAAGACTTGCTCGCGGTTGAGTCCGTCACGCTTCATTCCGCGCGCGATTTGGAGCTCAACGCAGCACGTCGTAAGAATGATTTGGTCAAAGAAGCTAAATCGTCCGGTTTCTATCAGAATAGCGGCTTCGACGACGGCAATTGCCCTCGGCTCGTTCTTTGCGATCGTTTCCAAAAGCGCCTCTTCCAACCGGAACACGGCCGGATGCACGAAGCCGTTCAGCTTCGCCAGTCGCTTTGGATCGCCAAAGACAAGATTGCCCAATTTTTTGCGGTCAATAGTTTTGTCTGCGTCGAGAATTTGCGAGCCAAATTCTTCGACTGCCGGGCCGTACGCCTCGCCGTCCGGCAGCAGTGTTGCATGCCCGAGCTTGTCTGCGTAAATCACACGGCAGCCCAGCCGCTCCAGTTCTCCGGCCACGAACGATTTGCCGGTTGCGTAGCCGCCTGTCAGCCCGACTTTAAGCACTGCCCTTCAGCCGTTCCAAATGCTTCCGTCCGCTAGCCCCACCGTGTTTGACATCAGCATCGCTATGGTCAGGGGGCCGACTCCACCCGGTACTGGCGTGTAGGCCGAAGCGAGTTCCTGCATCGCCAGCGGCTCCACGTCGCCCACCAGTGTGGACCCGTTCCTGGCGAAGGCGGCTAGCCGGGCGTCGTCATGCGCAAAGAGCCGCTCCACTTCGCTCTGGTCAGTGAGCCGGTTGATTCCTACGTCCACCACCACCGCCCCCGGCTTAATGTAGTCCCGTGTAATCGCTGCCGGCCTGCCAAGAGCCGCCACCAGAATATCCGCCCGCCGGCATTCTTCCGCCAAATTGACAGTGCGCGAATGACAGATGGTAACCGTTGCGTTCTGATGCAGCAAGAGCAGCGCCATCGGTTTACCCACGATATCGCTGCGCCCAATTACCACAGCATGCTTGCCGGCAATTGGAATCTCGTACCGCCGCAGCAGTTCCATAATGCCCGCCGGCGTACACGCTCTCGGCCCCGGCCTGTTCTGCACCAGCAATCCTAGGCTGTGGGTTCCGAATCCATCCACGTCGCGCTCTGGATTCACGACTGCGCCTATCACCCGCTCTGCATCGATGTGCTTCGGAAGCGGCATTTGCACCAGAATCCCATGCACCGTGCTGTCGGTTTGCAACGGCCTGAGCTGCTCGAGCAGTTGCCCGGTTGTGACGTTTTCGGGCGGCGTAAGTTCTACGCTGCGAATGCCAAGATCTTCGCAGGCCTTGATCTTGTTGCGCACATAAATTCCCGAAGCTGGGTTGTCTCCCACCAGAACTACGGCGAGACCGGGAGCGCGTCCCGCCTCTTTTAGCGCCGCAATTCGGGGCCGCAGTTCTTCCTGGATTTCACGTCCAATCTTCTTTCCATCAAGGGCAACCCCGCTCATGCAACCCGAGGATAACAAGCTTGGGCTAACGTGGAGGCGCCTGGAGAAGCGGTCGCCAAAGTTCGGCGGCTTGACATCCCTGACCGGAATGTTTGCACGGGGCTTCTCCCTTCGGAAATTGCCCGGGTTTACCGGAAAAGTCTCCTATTTATTGCCATTTCCAAGATTCGGATTGATTGGTACAGTAGAGTAACGTGTCAATTCCGGATGGCATGGAAAATCTTCCCGAACATTTCGAAAGCGAACTGGCTGTCGAGAACCTTTCCCGCGATCAACTCCGTCGGCGCGTCTCGCAACTGGAGAAGTCTCGCGATCAGCTGGAAGAGCGCTTAGCGGTCCACGCTCGCGTTTTCTACGACAATCCCGTCCCGGCGCTGGTTTATTCGGCTGACAATCTCGCGATCCTGAACGCCAATGGTAAGGCGCTCGATCTTTACGGATACACCCTGGAAGAGATCAAATCACGTACCGTGCTGCAACTCTTTGCCGCGGCTTTTGTGCACCTGCGCCCCAATCTGGCAGAAGAACTGCAGCGCCCTATGAACTCTCTGGCCCGCGTTCTTCACGAGGATGCTTCCGGGCGCGAGTTGATCGTCAACCTCGTGTCGTTCACCTTCGAAATACAGGGTGTCAACACACGAATCGTGATGATCGAGAACGAGACACCGCACCACCTCGCTGAAGAGGCCCTGCGAGCGAGCGAAGAACGGTTTCGAGAGCTCTTTGAGAATGCGAATGACGTCATTTTTCTCTATGACCTTCAGGGGCGCATCGTCGAGGTCAACCGGGCTGCCGAACATCTCACCGGCTACTCGCGCGGCGAGGTGCTCGGCCGCAACTTCGACGAGCTGATCGCTCCGGAGGCGCGCAATTTGGTGGGCGATATCGCTCGCGCTCACCTCGGCGGCAGCGCGCCGCAGCATTACGAGTTGCCGTTCATCTCCAAAAACGGGCGACTGCATTTTCTCGAGGTCAGCACTCGAATCATTTACCGCCGCGGCCATCCCGTCGCGATCCAGGGCATTGGACGTGATATTACCGAGCGCAAGCAGGCCCAGTATCGGCTTCTTGAGTCCTCCCGGGAGCTCCAGCTCAAGAATGAGGAGTTGAGCACCGCTCTTCAGCTGGCGAAAGAGGCCACGCAGCTCAAGGAACAATTTCTCGCCAACACATCTCACGAGCTCCGTACCCCAATGAACGGCATTATGGGCATGGTCAACTTGCTCAAGACCAGCGATCTGTCGCCCGACCAAGGCGAATACGCCGAGGCGATCAGTCAGTGCGCCAATGACCTCCTGACGATCATCAACGACCTGCTGGATCTCTCGCAGATAGAAGCGCGGCGCCTCTCGCTTGCTGACGAGCCGTTCGATCTCGTCGAGAGCGTTCGAAACGTGGTCAAGCTGCTCAGCGTACGCGCCAGGGCGAAAGATCTCGTCTTGAACCAGGAAATGGACGACCGGTTGCCGCAGTTTATCCTGGGCGATAGCGTCAGGTTCCGGCAGATTCTGATGAATCTGGTCGCCAACGCTGTGAAGTTCACTCCCTGCGGATCGGTGATCGTGCGCTTGTTTCCGGTCGAAGATAATTCCACGCTCCGCTGTGAGATTGCCGATTCAGGCATCGGTGTAGCAGACGCCGTTCGTGAGCGCATCTTCGAAGCCTTCTTTCAAGCTGATGGCACCACTCGCCGGCGTTTTGGTGGAACCGGCCTAGGCCTAACCATCTGCAAGCAGCTGGTCGAGATTATGGGCGGCTCGATTGGTATGTATAACAACACGCCCTTGCGCGGCGCTACGTTTTGGTTCGAATTGCCCTTGCGTCCTGCCGGGGGCGATGCGTTGAGCGACTTCGATTACGCCGGCTCGGAGATCTCCGATTTCACTTTGTGATCCTGATGCCCAGCACGGCTTTCGGAGTGGTCCTTGGCGGGTTCCTTCTCGTCTACGCCGAAGCGCTCCGCCCCGGCTTGATCATTCCTGGCGTGCTTGGCCTAGTGGCGATTCTTAGCGGATTTTTTGCCTGGTTTCTGTTTCACCCGTCGCCGCTCGGCGTCGCCCTTCTCTGTTTGGCTGCGATGCTCTTCATTGCTGAGTCGCGTCACGGGATTCGACTGGTCGCCGGCTTTTTCGCCTCGACTTTTGTGGTCTGGGGGGCAGTTACGCTTTTCTCCGGCCAAGAGCGAATCTCGACACTCTTCGCGGTAAGCGCTGGGCTGCCGTTCTCCTGTGTCACACTGTGGCTCGCGAACGCCGCCCACCAAGCCCGCCGGAATAAGCGCCACCCGGAACTCGATTAGATGAGGAAAGCGCCGTACGCAAAACTTTGAGGAACTACTGCGCTCGCGAAAGCGTTTCTATCATCGAAGGGTTAATCATGCGACGCGCTACTTTACTTTCCACGTTTCTGTTCCTCATTCCGGCGGGCCTGTTTGCCTCCATCGATGCGGATCTGCTTGCGCTCGTTCCGGCAGATGCCAAGACCGTCGCCGCTGTTGACGTAACGCGCGCCCAAAGCTCTCCGTTCGGCCAGTACCTGCTGGCCAATCCGGACGCGAACGGAAGTCATCTCGACGAGTTCGCCGCAAAGTCCGGCTTCGATCCGCGCCATGACCTCACGGATCTCCTCTTTTTATCATTTGGACCCGATAGTGGGCGTTCCGGCCACTTTGCCGTGCTTGCCCGAGGCACTTTCGACGTTGACAAACTTACCGCGTTTGCCAGCGCTCACGGTTCGGTAGCCCGCCCCTACAACTCGTGGACCCTCACCGTTCAAACTTCAAAGGCTAACCGTTCGACTGCCTTTGTTTTTCCACAGGCGGACATCGCGATCTTCGGCGATCTTGCGACCGTCGAATCGGTTCTGGATAACAGCTCGACCCCCAACGCCCTCGATCCGCAGCTACATGCCCTCGTCAACTCCGCCGGTGCTAAGAATGATGCTTGGTTCGCTTCGGTAGTCCCGGGTGACTCCTTCAGTCACTTTCACCTTCCCAATCAGCCATCGGCCAGCCAAGCGCAAGTACTGCAGTCGATACGCGAGTCCTCCGGTGGCGTCCACTTCGGTAACACAGTCAATGTCTCATTCGCTGCGCTGACGCGCTCGCCTCAGGACGCCAACGCCCTGGCTAATGTCATCCGCTTCGGAGTGAGCTTCGTTCAGATGCAAGGGGATAAGGACAAGAATGCCGCAATTCTTGCGTCCGCCCTCGACAAAATGAATTTATCCACCTCGGGCAACACCACCCAACTCTCGTTCGCGCTCTCGGAGAGTGACATGGAACAACTGGCGCAAAATCATCGCCCGCCGCAGTAGATCCGGTTTTAAGCCCAGTACGCCGTGATTGCAATCAGGCACCCAAGTAAGGCCGACGCCACGCCGGTCATATAAAACGGTCTCCGTTTAGTCAGAATCGCGAGCGAGGAAAACACAATCGCGATCTCTAGAAACACCTCGCCAAAGTCGAACCGCCGCGCCACCTCACCGTCTCTCGTTCGCTCCTTTTCGTATTCGCGAGCTTTATCAGCAATCTGTTCGGCCTGCATCCGGTATTTCTCTGCGTCGCCGGCGTACTTCTTCACAATCGCAGGGTCGCCTGTTTCGCTCGCCACACTGTCGGTCGTTGCTCCCGCGACGTAGCGCCGAATGTCCTTAGCTTGATAGAACGCCCACTGGTCTGACGCTAACTGCTGGGCAACGATCGTCTCTGTGTTGTAATGCTGCGCCAGCACGGAGACCAGTGCGAGGATTGCAGCAATTCCCGCCATAGTGGCCGCGACCCTTTTATCAAATGGCTGGTGCGCATGCTCTGCGTGTTCCTGTAGCTCTTCATGTACCGACATCGTGAAAACCGTGCCCTTTCAATTGGCCTGCGCGGTGAGCGCCTGTGTCAGCTTAGAAATCTCTCTGACCAGTCTCCGGTAGTTCAACGCACCTGGCTCGCGAAAACCAAACCACTCGCCGTCCCGCCACGATGAATAGTACCAGCGGCTGAAGATCGCCAGTTGTTCGACTTGCTCTGTGGCGCGCTCGGCTCCGCTACCCTCCAGGCACATATCACTTCCATCGCTCTCACCCTCCCACGCCGCGGCCACCAAATCTCTAAGTTCGCGATCCATCGACTTGGCATTCCCTTCCCTTCTCAGGAAACTGAGCGGAATCGGCTTCTGCCAGCACGCCGCTTTCATTAGCCACAACACAAGTTCGCCCGTCGCCGCACCTCGCGTCAATGCCACACCCGCAAAATTCTGCACATCCTCGATCACTGAATCGCGCAGTGCGGCCGCCTCGCTGATTTGTTCGATGCGCCTGTGTAAAGCCGACGCTTGTTCAAACTCCATGGCCTCGGATGCGCGTGTGCGAGCCGTCATTAGCGCTGCCTTAGCGCTCCGGCCATTCGTCGCGAGAAAGTCGATCATGCGCTGTGCTTCGCCCCGGTATTCCTGCTCCGTGACGGCGCACTGGCACGGGCGCAAGCATTGATTCATCTCGCCATAAATGCAGCCCGGATGGTCCGGCGAGGGTGCGAGCGCCTCCGTGCATCGCCTCAATTGAAAAAGCCCTGTGGTCTGTTGTTCGTAAAGCACCGCGGCAGTTTTGCTCACAAACGGGCCCAACAAAGCAGCCGCCCCTCGCGGCACGCGATTGACGATGTCCAGCCGTGGGAATCGGTCCTGGGCAGTCATTTGCACAAACCAAGGCAGGCGCAGCTTCAGCAGCTTTCTATACTTATCCGGATAATGACGCTTGGCCAGACGGTGCAGGACGATCTGCATCTCCAGCCGCGAACCCACCGCCCAGCACTCAACTGTGTCGATCGATTCCCGTAAATTCCCCTTCGCCTCTTGCTGTTCTGGCCCGAGGCCCAGCAGCCGCTTCAATCGTCTTCCCAGGTTAGTCGACCAGCTCAGATGCACAAGCCTCCCACCAGACCACAGCATGTACACCCCGGCCGTTCGCTCAAGACCTGATACATCCCGGGCAAAGCTTTCCGCCTTCGATTGCAACCGAATTAAATGTTCGAAGTTCACCACTATTTCGAAAATACTTTCGGATTGTAGCCTCGCTTGTTCGATATCCTCGTTAGAGTCATGTCCGGGGTTATCCGTGTCGGCGACTTGACAGAAAGGGCTCTCAGTCTAGAATAGTTGTTATTTCGCTATGCAGGGATGTCAGCACGAGCGAACCGAGTTTCTGTATCGTCGGGATGGAATCGACTACGTTCGCTGTCTTGACTGCGGCCAAGTGTTCGAGGCCGAAGATCTTGACTCGGTTCCAGTTTACGAAGACGAAGAAGAGAAGCCCAAGAAGCGCCGTTGAGCGGCTTGTTGCCAGGCGAAAGTTACTCCTTGAAGTCTTTCTCCCTCATTTCACGCCGAAGCTCAAGAAGCGCTATGGGGCATTGTTTTGATGTTTTTCCAAACCGGTTAACACCATGCCCGTTGTAAAGCCGCTGCGTGATTCCGGGGGAGCAGCTCGCTCGGAAAAGCCGCCGCTGCAGATTGTATCTATTGGCGGCGGCACGGGACTGTCCACTCTGCTGTCCGGCCTCAAGAAGTATGCGCGGGCGGCTCATGCGGGCAAGACCTCCGCCAGTCCGGAGGTTGAAATTACAGCTGTTGTCACGGTCAGCGACGACGGGGGAAGCTCCGGCCGCTTGCGCCGCGATTTCGATATCCTGCCTCCGGGCGACATCCGCAACTGCATGACCGCCCTTTCCGAAGATGAAGATCTGCTGAGCCACCTCTTCAACTATCGCTTTGACTCTGGTCGTGGGCTCAAAGGACATAGCTTCGGAAATCTGTTTTTGACAGCCATGCACCAGATTACCGGCGACTTCGCTCAAGCCGTAAGGCTGTCCTCCGAAATCCTCGCAATTCGTGGACGTATTTTCCCAGCGACCCCGGCCAACGTGGTTTTGGAAGCCGTTCTCGCAGATGGCTCACTGGTTCGCGGCGAGACCAAGATCAGTAAGAGCAAGTCGGCGATCAGGCTCGTCCGGTTGCGCCCTGAGTTTTGTGAGCCGCTTCCTGAAGTTCTCGACGCTATTCAAGATGCCGACCTCATCACCATCGGCCCAGGCTCTCTCTACACCAGCGTGATTCCCAACCTCCTTGTGAGCGGCATCTCCGACGCAATTCATTACTCGCCCGCGATGAAGGTCTACTTTGGAAATCTCATGTGGCAGCCCGGCGAAACGATCGAGTTTGCCGCCTCCAATCACGTGGAGGTCATCCACGCTCACGCGAGATGCCAGCTTATAGACTGCGTGGTGCTAAACAGCGCGCCTATTCCTCCCAAGCTCGAACAGCGTTACGCCCGTGCCCACGTGAAGCCTGTTGAAAACGATTTCTCCAAGCTCACGCGCATGGGCGTTAAAGTGGTCACCGCCGAACTGGTCGGCGAAGCCGGTCCGAAGAGCAAGCGCATACGCCACGATCCAGACTCGCTCGCCGGCCTTGTGCTCGATCTCGCCAGCCGCTCCCGCTCTTTTCAAAAGAAAAAAACTGACATTCTCGAACAACGCAAACGCATCGACAGACGAGTTCAATGAACAATAACGTAACGGTCGTGATCCTGGCCGCCGGCCTTGGTACGCGTATGAAATCCAGCCAGGCCAAGGTACTTCATCAAGCTGGCGGCGATACTCTTCTCAATCAGGTCATTCGCGCGGCGCTTGCCGTAGCCCCGTCCGACCGCATTGTCGTTGTCGTCGGACATCAGGCAGACCAGGTGCGCCGCAGTGTCACTGTCCCTGGCATCCGCTTTGCCACCCAGGCCGAGCAGAAAGGCACAGGTCATGCTGTCGCCTGTGCCGCCGAGCAATCGCCGTCCAAAGAAGGCCAACTGCTGATTTTGAACGGAGACGGCCCGCTTCTCCGGCCCGAAACTCTTACCGCTCTGGTTGGACAGGCGGCACGTAATGAACTTGCCGGCAACCTGGTCACGACGGAAGTTGCTGACCCGCACGGTTATGGCCGCATCGTTCGGACGGGCCGCGGCATGATCTCTGCGATCGTCGAGCAGAAGGCCGCTTCGCCTGAACAGCAGCGAATTCGGGAAATCAATCCGGGCGTCTACGCCTTTGCCGCGCCACTCTTTTGGCAGCATCTCTCTGAAGTGCAGCCCAATAATGCCGCCCGCGAGTACTATCTCACCGACATGGTGGAGATTCTCCGCCGCCACGGCGGCGAGATCGCGCCGCTGCTCGTGGAAGACGAATCCGAACTCCTCGGCATCAACACCCGCGTAGAACTAGCCGTCGCTGACCGTATTTTGCGCGCCCGCAAAGTCGAGCAGCTCATGCTGGCCGGTGTCACGATTGAGCGTCCTGAAACAGTCACAGTGGACGTCAATGTCGAAGTCGGCCTCGATTCTTTGCTTGAAGCCGGTGTGCAGCTGCGCGGCTCGACACAAGTCGGTGAGCGTTGCCAGATTGGGGCCGGATCCATCCTTCGCAACTGCCGCATCGAGTCCGACGTCACCGTTCATCCCTACGTCGTTGCAGAAGATTCAACTATGTCGACCCGGTCCGCTGTGGGTCCTTTCGCCCGTCTCCGCATGAACGCCGAAGCGGGCCAAGACACGCGCATCGGAAACTTTGTGGAGCTCAAGAAGACGCACTTGGGCGCGGGATCGAAAGCGCAGCACCTGGCTTATCTCGGCGACGCTACCATCGGCGAGGGCGTCAACATCGGAGCAGGCACTATTACTTGCAACTTCGATGGCGAACGAAAGCACCCGACCACGATTGCTAACAGCGTTTTTGTTGGCAGCAATTCTACACTGGTAGCACCTGTTGAACTAGCGGAAGGCTCTTACGTCGCGGCTGGCTCGGTGATTACTAAGAGCGTGGAAGCCGATTCCCTCGCGATCGGACGCGCTTTCCAGGTGATTAAAGAAGGCTGGGCCAAACGCCGCCGGGAACAAGCGAAGCGCGACAAGTAGGCTTCACTCCGGCATAAGCTTCACTCCGGCACTCACTGAGCGCATAAGTGTGATAGTGTGGAACGCCGAGAATCCATGGATCAAGATCGACGGCAGTTTTCGGCAGCAATATCGTCCTTTTTGCTCGGCTCACGCTCAAATCCGCGGCTTCATGCCAACCCGCTCGGGGACGAACCCGCCAGCCCCGCAAATGCGCCTCGGACCGGCTATCTCTTCAAAGACCCTACCTTTGAAATGATTTTCCTGACGAGCCTGGGACGCGCTTATCATTCCGCGGGAGATGTCGGCAAAGTCCTCTACTTAAGCAAACAAGTAGAAGATGGCAACTTCGAAAGTGCGTATCAGGTTTTCAAGAAGGCCGGTGACGAGGCTCGCGTTCTGGCCGAAGAATCGGTGAGCGGCGGCCACAAAGAAAGCGGCAGGCAGGCCTATCTTTGGGCACAAAACTACTACGACAGCGCCACTTACTTCGTCGACAGATCGGCCGATCCCACGCGACTCCTGCCCACCTGGCAGCTGCTTTACGATTGTTGGTTAAAATCGCTTCCGCTGTTCGATGCGCCCATCGAACCGGTGCTCATCCCTTACCAGAACACCGAGCTCCACGGCTTCTTCTTCCGCGAGAAAGGCGCCTCGGGCAAACGCCCCCTCCTGATCCTGGTAAACGGGAGCGATGGATCGCTCCTTGACATGTTGACCTGGGGCGCCGCCGGAGCGCTTGCTCGCGGGTACGATTGCCTCACATTCGACGGCCCTGGGCAGGGCTATGCTCTATGGCAGCAAAAACTGTACTTCCGCCCCGACTGGGAAAAGGTAATTTCACCCGTTGTCGACTACGCCCTGACGCGTCCGGAAGTGGATCCGAAACGAATCGCCATTCAAGGCGTGAGTCAAGGAGGGTATTGGGTTCCGCGCGCAGTTGCCTTTGAGAAGAGAATCGCGGCGGCGATTGCCGATCCTGGCGTTGTCGATGTCTCAACTTCCTGGACCTCAAGTTTGCCCAAGCCGATGCTGGGCCTGCTCAAAGCAGGACGCAAAGCTGAGTTCGACGGGTACCTCGCTAAGTCCTTGAACCCAGCCGACAGGGCGACATTGGCCTTTCGCATGCGACCCTATGGCTTCTCGTCGTACTTCGACACGTTCCATGCAGTCGGAGAATACAACTTGCGTAGCGTCGCTTCTCGCATTAGTTGCCCCATCCTGATTACTGCTCCAGTCAACGAAGCATACTGGCCCGGCCAATCGGAGCAACTCAGCAACATGGTTTCCGCGCCCAAGCTTCTCGTCCCGTTCTCGGTAAGCGACGGCGCCGATCTTCATTGCGAGCCGAAGGGCACCGGAATTCGCGATTTGCGTGTGTTTAACTGGCTCGACGATACGCTCAAGCGAGTCTGACCGAACACTTCCACACCTTAGTAGACACTCTACCCACGGACAGCTGCGACCACCATCTCGAGCGTCTTGCGCGTGCCCGTGTCTCCATCAACCGGACCGTCATGAAACTGATCGAACGGATGCGGCTCCCAGCCGTCGCGCGAAGCATCGCCCTCACCGCTCTTCTTCCCAAAACCGAGATCGTATTGCGAAGCTTCCGGATACCCGATGCACGACATCTTGTAAATCGTCAAATCCAGCGACGGTACGGCATAAATACAAAATCCGCCCGCTCCTGACTTGAAGAACGCGTCTTCCGGCGCACCAGCTACATGCCGGTCCTGGTTCACTTCAAACTGCAGGCTGAACGGGGAATGCGGGTTGAAGGGAGACGGCTTCCTGCAGAGTGCAAGATACTCCGCCGGAATGATTTCACGTCCCGCCCAGCGCCCCTCCTTGAGCAGGAGATAACCGAACCGCAGCGCGTCTGTCGCTCGCAGCGCTATGCCTGCTCCGCCCGGAGTATGCGGCAGCTTCGTGCCATCGGCGCGTTGCATTGCATACCCCCAGCCGCCAAACTGTAGCGGTCCTGCGATGTGCTGCCGAATATTCTCCTCCAGCTCCATCCCCGCCAATCTCCGGAGCACGATTGACGCGACATGCACTCCCTGAGTCGAGTAGCAATAGCCGGCCCCGGGGCTGGTCCACATCGCCGTCCGCAACGCACGCTGGTCCTGCCCCAGCGTCGGATCAACCGGCGGCAAACTCTCAATCTTTACGTCTTCGCCATGCATGATGCCCAGACTCCCTCCGCCATCGCACATACCGGACGTCATCGTGAGCAGATTTCCAAGCCGGATTTCGGCCTTTCGTGGATCGCTCAAGGGAAATGCTTCGGGCAGGTATTCTCGCGTAAAGACCTTTTGCGACAGCCCGTCCGGCAGGGCAGAGGGATGCTGCTTCAAAAGCATTCCCATGCACACGCTCGTGAACATCTTGCCGCACGAAGCCATGTTCGGCGTCGTATCCCGTGAAGCCCGTCCAAAATATTTCTCGTACACCAGAAACCCCTGTCGCGCCACGAGCAAGCCACCAAACCGGCTGGTCGTCTTCGTGTAGGCAAAGGCCTGATCGAGCGCGCCGGAGTCCATCCCGGCAACCTTTCGAACGTCTGCGGGATCGTGCAGCGTTCGCCAGCCGCCTTCCTCATCGCCCGGCGGAAAATACTCACCATTACCGCTTTCTAAGCGGTTCGAACTCGCCCTTGCAGCAAGGGCACCTGCTGCTACAGTCGTTCCGGAAAGAAACTCTCGTCTACGCATCGTCGTGCTTCATTTCAACAGAATCCGATCCCCCGGCAATAGCGGCAGCCACAGCGCCTTCGAATCCAACGACTCAATCCTGACCCGAATCAGCCGGCCATCGTACAGGCGCTCCATGCGTATGTGGCGCGCGTGGTTCGCTACACGTTCCAACACACTGCCCCACGGAACCATCTCTGACTTGCCGTTTACAATAAGCTTCATTTCTACGGAAACCGAACATGCCTCCGGAAAAACGGTACACTTCGCCGAGCCCGGGTAGCAAACCGACTCTGGTTTTGCCATCTCCGCTCCAAGCTGGCCTAATTCTTGTTTGGAACTCGCGCCCAAGAGTACCGACCCATGCGACTGCTTACCTTGCGGGAATATTATCTCGAAATACAGCCGGTAATGGCTGAACCTGGTCTGTCGATCTGAAATCAGATTCTGAACGGGAACGTTCACTTTAGGCCGCGATTTCATAGCCTGCACCGACAGCAGTTTCAACCCCTCGTCCGTCACCGCATATCGCGCCGTTTCCGTCCCCAGGAAGCCCGCTAATCCACTCCTGGGAAATCCCAGCTCATAGTAGGCATTCTCGACGCTCAACTCCATCAGTGGACCCAGATCGACCCAACCTTGCCCGGGCTCAAAGCCGTTATAGGCTTTTAACACGTCTGGAAAAGCCGTACGTTGCGAATGAGGGTTGGCGAGCAAGTCATCCGGGCTTGCCGGCACGACCCGAAAAGTTCCACGCGAGTTGTGCAAGACACAAGAACTCAGCAGGAAAAGGCACAGGAGCAACCCGCTTTTTGCAGCGCGCCAGAGGCCTTTCAAGGCAGTTGACGCAAATGGAAAGAGCCGTCGTCGTGAATCTTTAAGACAAAATTCCCCTTCCGGCTGGCAAGCTGGCTCCGCCGGAGCGCACCTGCAACCTTCCGCACCGTCTCGTTGGTTCGCTCTTTCCGTGAATCCACAAACTGAACGTCTTCCAACGCGATCACATCGTAATCGTAAGAGAGGGCATCTTCAACGAAGTCCTGCGAATTTTTCGTGAGAATCGACCAGCCCTGAGCCAGCTTCTTAATTTCATGATCCGGCCAACCTTTCGGTAGTCGAACCACCTTGTAACCGGCATCTTCGAGTGCCTCTTGCAGCACCTCTAAATTTTCATCGAGGAGGATTGTGTAATGAGTATCCTTGGCCAATTCAAATGAATCCCGGTATGTCTCTTCTCGAATCACAATTGACGCCTTACGGAACTAATTTTCCCATGGTGAACCAGCCGCGCTTAATCGCTGGGGACGTCCGTCTACGTTGCCCCACCGCCCCAATAATAAAAAAACCGCCGACGGATGGTACAAATTCAGCTACGCAAACGGGTTCTCCACTCGGACCCCAAAATACTCTTGGCCCGAGTTCAGATCCTCTGACCAGATCCGCCGGCAACGTGCCTTCTCGGCGGCCGCAACAATCATCCCGTCGTAAAAGTGAATCTTGTATCTGTCGCACGCCTGCACCGCCCGGCGAACTACATGTCCATCTGGAGCCACAACCTTAATCGGTGAAAGCGAATCGAGCAAAATGAGAAGATCGTCCGGTTCGATCGCTGGCGAGATCTTGTGTAAAGTCGCTGCCGAAAATTCAGCTAAAACTTGGACCGAAATGACAGATTTCCAGCTACAGCCTCCCGAAGGAGGCCTTGTGCAATCCGCTGCTTTTTCGGAGTGCTTGAGTCGTATGCGTAAAGGACTACATTCGTGTCGAGAAAATCAGGACCTGTCATGAAGATCCGCGCGCGTCCAATGCCGTTTGCCCACCTGAAGTTGAATTCGTTCGAACGTACGCTCCAGCGCTTCCCCTTCTCTCCGTTTGCGCCCCGAAGCGGCATCCTCAAGGGCTAATCCTTCCAGATACTCTCGTACCAGGCCGGTCAATGTAGTATCTCTTTCCACGGCTATCTTTCGCGCGGCTTTCACGACGTCTTCATTGATCGAAAGCGTGATATTCACATACCCATAATATGTGAAACCCAGGTTTCGTGCATGGTTGGAAACCGCTACACCTGGAACACCGTGGAAGGGTGATACAAGTTCGGAATCACAATCTTTCCAATCGCAATCAACTCCCCTGACCGCGACAGTACGCGGACCAGCGGCGAACCGGGCGGAATGACAAACGGCGATGTCCGAAAGTACCGTCCCTGCCTGATCTGCACCTCTATGGACGGATCTACCGCTTCGGCCGGCAGATGCGCCAGCAGTTGGCCAGCCGGAATCACCGCCTCCGACAATCTCCCTTCTCCAGCTAACTCAGCCAATTGCGTTTCCGTACGGGCATCGGCGACCGAAAACTCGCCGACCCTGGTTCGCCGCAACGCACTCAATAAAGCCCCGCAGCCTAGCCTCTGCCCTAAATCGTGCGCCAGGCTCCGAATGTACGTGCCCGCCGAACAGGTCACTTCGATTGCCACTTCGCCCGCTTCGAACCCTTCGACCCTTAGTTCTTTGATTTCCACCTCAACCGGCTTCAAATCGACCGGAATCTGCCGCCGCACCAGCTTATAAGCTGGAACACCCCCCACCTTCTTCGCCGACACAGGTGGCGGCTTCTGTGCGAATCGCCCCTGAAACACTTTCAGCCCTTCGACCACCGCCGTTTCCGTTGGAAGCGCCATCCCCGTCTCGGTCACCACGCCCTCCGCGTCGTAAGTATCGGAAACAAGCCCGAATCGGATCGCTGCTTGGTACGTCTTCTCTGCCCTCTCATAAAACGGCGCCAACCGCGTCGAGGCTCCTGTGAGTAGCGCGAGCAATCCAGTCGCCATCGGGTCCAGCGTCCCCAAATGCCCCACCCGCTTTGTTCCAGCCAGCCTGCGCCACCGGTTCACCACGTCATGGCTCGTGCCGCCCGCCGCTTTGTCCACCAAAACCAACCCATTCAATTGCACTTTTTTAGTCATCCAATCCACTCGCCGCTACGTTAGTCTGGAATTGGCGTCCCGCTTAGGAGCGCCAGTCTTGAAATCAGCGAGGGCAACAACACTTTGGAAGAAGAAGCTCTAGGTAAAGCCTACGATTCGCGGCTCATGAAACGGCTTCTCCGTTACATGAAGCCCTACCGAGCCGTGGTGTCCGCGTCCCTTGTGCTCCTGCTGATCGACTCGCTATTCCAGATTATCGGACCGCTGCTCACCAAGCTTGCTATCGATCGCTATCTTGTGCCAACGCACCACGCGCAGATGTTTCCATTTCTGGACCGTTGGCTCTCCGCCGATCGCTGGACCGGCCTGACTCAGTTGGCTTTCGTCTACCTCGTCGTGGTCGTGCTTGGCTTCTTCTTCGATTTCGGCCAAACCTATCTCATGCAGTGGACCGGCCAGAAAGCCATGTTCGACCTGCGCCGCGAACTCATGACGCATCTGCAGCGCCTCGATGTTTCGTTTTTCGATAAAAATCCGGTCGGCCGCCTTGTTACCCGCGTCACCACCGACGTTGACGTTCTCAACGATCTCTTTGCCTCGGGCCTGGTCACGCTCGTGGGCGATATCCTCATGCTCTCCTTCGTGATCCTCGCCATGTTCCGGCTCAGCCCCGGCATGACCGGCTTCATGCTCGCCGTTCTGCCGTTCGTCGTTCTGGTTACGATGAAGTTCCGCCAGACCGCCTCGCAAAGCTATCGACGCATTCGTGTCGCGATCGCCCGCATCAACGCCTACTTGCAGGAGCATGTGGCCGGCATCGCGGTACTCCAGCTTTTCAACCGCGAGAAGCGCAGCATGGACGAATTTTCCGAAATCAATCGCGTTCACATGGTTGCTTTCAAGGATTCCATTGCCGCCTACGGCTGGTTCTACCCGGTTGTGGAGTTTCTCGGCATGCTGGCGCTCGGTCTACTGCTCGCCTATGGCGGGTTCCGGATCCGCCAGGGTGCGCTTACGCTGGGTGTGCTCGTCGCATTCCTCCAGTATGGATTGCGCTTCTTCCGTCCGATTCAGGACCTCAGCGAAAAGTACAACATACTGCAAGGCGCAATGGCCGCTTCAGAACGCGTTTTCAAGCTGCTCGACACCAAGCCTGGCATCGTATCCCCTGCCGCTCCAATCCCTTTTCCGCCCGGCCCCGTCGCAATCGAATTCGATGGGGTCTGGTTTGCCTACAACAACGAGGATTGGGTGCTGCGCGACGTCAGCTTTCGCATCGATGCTGGTGAAACGGTGGCCGTGGTCGGACACACCGGCGCCGGCAAGACCACCCTTACGAACCTCCTGCTCCGCTTCTACGATGTCAATCGCGGTGCAATCCGCATCGGGGGCTTCGACATCCGCTCCTTCGATATCACCGATCTGCGCCGTCAGTTTGGCGTTGTCTTGCAGGATCCTTACCTTTTCACCGGCACTGTAGGAAGCAACATCCGTCTTGGCACCAATTCGATCACCGACTTGCAAATCCGCGAGGCCTCGCGCCAAGTCAATCTACTCGACTTCGTCGGCGAACTATCTGCGGGCTTCGATACCGCGGTCCAGGAGCGCGGCGTCGGATTCTCCACCGGCCAGAAGCAGCTCATCAGCTTTGCCCGCGCCTTGGCACACGACCCGCGTATACTCATCCTCGACGAAGCCACCTCCAGCGTCGACACCGAAACTGAGCTGCGCATTCGAGAAGCGCTGGAGCGCCTCGTCTCCAATCGCACCTCGTTCGTTATCGCCCATCGCCTGTCGACCATTCAACGCGCCGACCGTATCCTGGTCATGCATAAAACCCAGCTGCGCGAGAGCGGCACCCATGCCGAACTGTTAGCTCAGCGCGGCATTTATTGGAAGCTCTATCAATTGCAGTACAAGGAGCAGGAGTTTGAGTCCCGAGAAGAGTTCGCGCCTCAGTAACCACCGGACGATCAAGCCGCCTAACTCGCTTGTACGGGTCTTCAGCGGTTGGAAGGTGCGCAAAAAACTCGCCCTTCTTCATAACCTCTTCTTCATCGCGCTCTCGGTATCGGTTTACCTGTCGGTCATTCCCCTTTTCGCGCAGCACCTCGAAACGGCCCGCTCGAACGAACTCCGCATGCTCAGCACCATGTTTGCCGCCGGTCTTCCCATGAAGTCCCAAAAGAGCTTCGGCCCGGTCGACACGTACTCGGCCCCTTATCAGGTGCGCGACGGTTCCGCAGCCTCACTCGGACTCTCCGGCGAAGGGCGTCAGTTTCTTACTACCCACCCCTCCGCAACGTGGCAGCAGGATTCCGACAGCCTCTTTCGTGCAGCCGCCGCTCCGGGCCAGTTCCGCCGTCTGCGGCTTTCCTCCCTGTTCTTCAGCGCTGCGCTCCGCCAGGCGCGCCTGAGCCTTTTCATCGTGCTCGGCACGATTTATCTGCTGACCGTCATAGTGATGGAGCTTTTCATCATGCCTCAGTACGTATATCAGCCGCTGAGCCTCATGCTCGATGCCGATGCCGCTACCCAGCGGGATGATCGCGAACACGAATTAATCGGCGAAGAATACATCGGCAACGATGAGATCGGCCAAATCATGCGCTCACGCAACGCCACCGTGGCCCAGCTCCGCCGCCAGGAAGACGATCTCGCGCTTGCTCTACAGAAGCTCGAAGAGCAGGATCGCCTGGTCAGCCTCGGTCTACTCAGCACCTCCGTTGCTCACGAGCTCAACACTCCGCTCGCTGTGCTTCAGGGCTCAATCGAAAAACTCTCAGAAAGCACTGCCGATGCTCACACCCTCGATCGCCTCGCCCGTATGCTTCGTGTTACTCAGCGTCTGCGTAAGATCAGCGAAGGCCTGGTCGATTTCGCTCGCGTGCGCACGCCTGAAAACGAAGCAGTCCCGCTCCGCAGCCTCATCGATGAATCCTGGAGTCTGGTTGCTATCGACGAAAAAGCTTCTGCAGTTTCGTTCAAGAACAACGCTCGGCCTAGCGACACGGTCCTCGGCAACGCCGACCGCCTGGTACAAGTATTCGTCAATCTGCTTCGCAACGCTTTGCTCGCGGTCTCGCCCGCCGATGGCACGATATGTGTGGAGTCCAAACACATCGTTCGGGGAGGTAAATCATGGATCGGTTGCGCCGTCCTCGACAATGGCCCCGGCATTCCCGCTCACGTGCTGCCCAATCTCTTTGAAGCCTTCGTCACCACGCGGCTAGACGCTCGGGGCACCGGCCTCGGCTTGACCGTAGCCGAAGGCATCATCTCGCAGCACGGCGGTTCCATCTCGGCTTCAAATCGTACTCTGGGCGGCGCTTGTTTGGAAGTCCTGCTTCCTGCCGCTTCCTCTCAACTCGCGGGAGAACACAAATCGTGAGCGAAGCCACCCTCTCCGAAGGACTTATAGAAATTGCGGTTCTCGACGACGACCCCGATTTTCGCACCTACATCGAGGACCTTCTGCACGATGAAGGCGTCTACTCGATCCGCACCTTTGCCGACCCGCAGAACCTCTTCCTATCTGCGGAAACCCGTGTTCCCGACATCGTCCTGCTCGACTTGAAGATGGGTTCTTCCTCGGGCGATCAAGTTGTCGAACAGCTACTTGCCCGCTGGCCCGAGCTTTGCATAATCATCGTCACCGGCTACCCGTCTTTGGAGAGCATGCGCGCCACCTTCCGTTTGCGCGTGTTCGACTACTTAGCCAAGCCGTTCTCGCTTGCCCAGCTCCGCCAGGCGCTCGCCAATGCCATTGAGAAGTTTAGCCTCGGCCGCACTGCCCAGGACCGCCTCCGCGAGCGCCTTGGACACCGCATCAAACTTCTTCGCGTCGAACGCGACTGGTCGCTCAAAGACCTCGCTGCCATGACCAAGCTCAGCGTCTCTCAAATCAGCTCCATCGAGCGCGGCGCCAATCTCCCCAGCATCGAGAGTCTGCTTGCCATCTCCCATGCCTTCGACCGCAAACCCTCTGAGATCCTCTCGGCGATCGACTTTTGAAGAGGCGCTGAGAGCCTTCGGCGGTTTACTCAGCAAATACAAGTACGCGTGCCTTGTGACCTCTTGCCAGCTTTGTATCTAAGGTGTACAGCGTGGCTCCGGCCGCTTCAGCAAGGGCGATGTACGAGGCATCGTAGCAGGTGAAATTCTGTCTCAATTCCCAAATGCGGCGCAAAAAAGGCGTGTGTGGAACTCGCTCTACGGGAAGTGCCGACAGCTTTACCAAGAGGTCTTGAACGCCGTACGAATCAATTTCGCGGCTGAGCACCAGCCGGCGTAAAGCGCTTGCTACCTCAATATCCATAAGGCAGGGCGTAAGGAACGCCTGGGACCGCATGGCTAACTCGCTCCGGATTGCATCGGATAGTTTGCCCCTTATAAGTAGCTCGACCACAACGGAGGCGTCGAGAACGATCACCCGGCATCCCGAAGTTTTCGCACGACTTGCGCAGAGTTGACCTTTGAACCGATTGGCTTGATCTGCTTTGTTTGTTCGAGCCATTCTTGCAAGCTCGGACGCTCCGCCGTAATTGCAAGCTCCCGCTTAAGAAAATCTGACAAGCTCATCCCCTCGCGCACGGCCCGGGCCTTAAGGACTCGATGAACCTCGTCTGGAACATCGCGAACTTGAATCATCTTCGACATGCTCCAAGAATACTTTGCATGCGCTTCACATGCAAATGCCTGGCCGTACCCGACGATTCCCACCTCTCCAATTCCCACCGAGGTATTTTAGGAAGATTGTTCGCCCGCTCTCTCCGTCTACTGCTCACATGCGCCACGCTGGCGTTTCCCGCTGGCGCAGAAGCAGCTCCTAGCTCCGTCACCCGTTTCCCTGCTCCTGAAAAGCTCACCTACCTGATCGAATGGCGCATGGTCAATGCCGGTTCCGCAATCGTCGATTTGACTCACGCCTCGAACAACGCCCATGCGGCTTGGGACTTCGCCCTGAGCATTAACAGCGCGGGTCTCGTCTCCCGCCTCTACCGCGTGCAAGACTCTTACCAAGTCACAACGTCAGACCGTTTCTGCGCATTGAGCGCTCACCTCGACGCCGCCGAGGGCAAAAAGCACACCGTCAGTAGATTTACCGTCGATTCTCCACGCAAGAAGCTGTTTTACGAAGAACAGGATAAGTTGACGAATAAGATCGACAAACACGAATTAAGCATCATGCCCTGCACTTACGATATTGTCGGGGCTTTGGCCGCTCTCCGCACCCTCGATCTTGAACCCGGCAAGTCCACTGTTCTTCCCATCACCACCGGAAGAAAATTCGCGGAGGCTAAAATCGAAGCGCAAGGCAAAGACACACTCAAGCTGAACGACAAAACCTACTCCGCCACGCGCTACGAAGCCTTCGTCTTTGACAACATTCTCTACAAGCGCCACGGCCGTCTCCTCATTTGGCTCAGCGATGAACCGGGCCACGTCCCACTTCAGTTCCGCCTTGTGTTCGGTTTCCCGATCGGCGGCGTAACCGTCACGCTCCAGAAGCAGGAACGCTAACGGGGTTTATTTAGATCCGATCACCGTCGATTACAGGTCGCTTAGCGGGAAAGTAAGTTCACTTACCACACAAGTCATAGCTCACTCCGACTTCTGCATCATGATAGAGGATTGCATGCCCACTCCACACGCAGAGCTTCTACATACGTTTCTGGCTTTGTCGTTAGTTGCTGTTCTCTCGCTGAGTGGCATTCTGACTTTCGTTCTAGGAAGCCGTCTGCAAAGCTCGCTGCCCTTTTTGGTCGCAGCAGCTGCCGGGGCTCTCCTGGGCATTTCTTTCGCGCACCTCATCCCCGAAGCCGTTCAGAAAGCGGGAACCGGATTGAAATTCAGTGTTTGCCTGACCGCCGGACTGCTCGGTTCATTCCTGCTCGAGCGTCTCCTCTCCGGTGTGCTTCAAGATAATGATGATTCGATACCGGCTGTCCTGCCGCCTCAATCCCAATACCTCCACCATAATCACGAACTCAGGCAAGCATCCGGCGCACCTCTTATCGCAAATATCTTGTTCGGGGGGGCAATCCACAGCTTTATCGATGGCGTCGCTATCGCCACCGGCTTCATTGCGTCTCACGAGTTAGGCGTTGCCGCGACTATCGCAGTTCTCCTCCATGAGGTACCTCACCACGTCGCAGATGTAGGGGTATTGATCTTTGGCGGCTTGTCAAAGATGAAAGCTGTATTGTGGAACGCTCTCGCCGGCTGCACGTGCCTGCTGGGCGGAGCTGTCGTCTTTCTGCTGGGGCGTTATGTTTCTAACCTCAGCACTTATTTGCTTCCTATCACAGCAGGTAACTTCTTATATATCGCTACCGCAATACTCATGCCAGAACTTCAAAAAGAAAAAGACCGGTGGCGATCCCTGGAACAAGTGTTTTGCTTGGTTGCGGGACTCGTTCTTATGTTCGGACTAAGTAGTCTCATTCGGGGATGAATCTATTCGGGAGCAGTCTTACAGTCCTTGCTGCAGCTATTGCAATTCCGGCAGAAGGTATGATTTAGCCGGTGAGCGGAAATCATTAGTACGCTCCCGATCATCGTAATCATTACTTCCGCCCAATGAGAAGGCAGGCGATCACCCCACCATGCTGCGGCGAGAATAAACGCCAGACCTGCCGCCATCAGAATCGGAATACGAATCTTGCGATGCTTACCGTAACCGAGAACGAGAGAGATACATCCGATCGCCGCAATAGATACGGCTAGAATTCTATGCGTTCTCTCTTCTGATGGCAAGAAATGCGCAAATACTACCGAGAAAGAGAGTAATACTGGAGTTACCATGCAGTGCACCACGCATAACAGCGAGGCCCACATCCCAAGACGATCTGCCGAAGCCCGGACAAAGGCGCCGGAGCGAATAGATGAAATGACTGGATTCATATCTGATTGGGTTTGTATCTAATAACTAAACGTCTTATTCAGATGTTTTAGTGTAAGTCGAAAGTTTCGCTCTTTAACAAGATTGGGAACATATGAATCGCCACTCTCACGTTCAGACAAGCGCCAGCCTCGGGACTTGTTCTAGCGCTACACACGCGCCAACCCTGCATCGAGCCACTCAACCTCCACCAGGGGTGATGAAGATTCAGTACATCACCGTTGCGTGGATGTTAGTTGAATGTTCCGTCGCGATCATCTCCGCATGGCACGCCAAGAGTTCGGCCTTGCTAGCGTTCGGGACCGACAGCTTTGTGGAGTTTCTCTCCGCCTGGGTAGTCATTCTGCAGTTCACTCCCCGCCTTCGACTAAGTCCCTCTGTAGCGGCGCGCTTCGCCGGAATTCTTCTCCTTACACTAGCGGCTGTGGTAGCCGCCATTTCGGTGACAGCTCTCCTCACGCGCGTCCAACCCGATGCCAGCCCCAGTGGCATTGCCGTCACGATTGCCGCGCTCGCCCTGATGCCCGTCTTGAGTCGAGCCAAACGCAAGGCAGCGCAAAAAACGGCGGATCGAGCCTTAGCCGCCGACGCAGTCCAATCCGCTACCTGTGCATACCTCGCCGCCATTACCCTGATCGGGTTGGTGCTTAACGCCGCTTTCCAAATCCGTTGGATCGACCCCGTTGCTGCTCTCATCGCCGTTCCGGTCATCTGCGTCGCCGCCCAACGCGCCTTGCGCGGCCAGCCCTGCGGTTGTGCTTGAAGGCGGCACCCGAAACCGATCCCGCTACGTCAGAATAAGGAGTATGAAGTTCCGGCTCGGCTTGCTACTTGTTAGCTCCGTTCTCACCCTGACTGCGCAGACGCAAATGAATGTCTCTCAACTGGTAGATTTCATCCGCTCCACGGTCGCGCTCCACCAGCAATCAGACAAGCAGGTCGCCAACTATCTCCGCAAAGACGTCACCTTGTCCGAACGTCTGACCGACAAAACAATCAACGATCTGGCAGCGCAGGGTGCCGGAGAAAAGACAGTGGAGGCTCTTCGTCTCCTGCGCGACCGCAGCGCCAGCCTCAGACCGACCGATTCTGCCGACCTGACTCACTCGCTAGCTACCGCTCCCGACAACACGCTCAAAGCCGGTCCGGCCACCGCCAGCATCGGAGTAAAAGCCGCCCAACCGCCTCCTCCCAATTCTGTCCAGCAACAGCAAATTCTGGACTCCATGCGCCAATACGCGATGTCTTACACTTCTGGCCTTCCCAATTACGTCTGCGTGCGCGTCGACCGGCGATTCGTCGATCCCCGCGGCAACGATTCCTACCAGAGCGTCGGAACGCTTCTCTCCAAGGTCACCTATCACAATGGCGAGGAGAATTACAAGGTTTACTCCGACAGCGGCCGCATTGTCGACCCAGAGTTGGGCGGCATCGGCGGAGGCGGCGGTGCGCGTTCCTCCGGCGAATTCGCCGGCATGCTCCGCAGCATCTTCGATCCCAAAAGCGACGCCGAATTTGGCTGGGATCACTGGGCCGCCATCCGCGGCCGCACCATGGCCGTCTTCAACTACTTCATCGATAGCGGCCACTCCAGCTTTCACATCGATTACGGCAACGGCCCGGGCGACGACCAAACCATCATTACCGCCTACAAAGGCCTCGTCTACGCCGACGCTAACACCGGCGAAGTAGATCGCATCACATTTAACGCCGTCAACATTCCCTCTTCGTTCCCCGTTCGCACCGCCACCGATGTGATCGATTACGACCTCGTCGATATCGGAGGCGACAAGTCGGTCCTGCCAATCCGCGCTCTGCTGAATATGTCGACCTCCCTGCACCAGTCTTCGCGCAACGAGATCGAGTTCCGCAACTATCATGAATACGGCGCACAGAGTGTGATCAAATACGACACTGACCCTAACGCCCCGCCGCCGCCGCCGATGTCCAAGAATCAGACCGAGGAGCAGCCTGTCACCGCCGCACCTGAGATCAAGCCCAAAACTCCCGGGCAACAGAAGCCCGCACCGGACTCCAAATCGCCCTGGACTCTGCCCACTCCTCCGCCTCCACCGCCCCAATAGAGGCTACTCGTAGCGAAGCGCTACAATCGGATCCACCTTCGTGGCGCGCCGCGCGGGAATGTAGTAAGCGGTCAGAGCCACCACTCCAAGCAGTGCGATCACCACTACGAAGGTGGCCGGATCGTATGAAGTAACCCCATACAGCAGGCTCGACATCGAACGCGTCAGCGCGAAAGCCGCCAGCGTACCGAACAGCATGCCGGCCAGCGTCAGCTTGCTCCCCTCCCACAAAATCAGCTTCAGAACGCTTCTGCGCTCAGCGCCGAGCGCCATGCGAATGCCGATCTCGCGCGTCCGGCGCGTCACCAGATACGACATCACGCCATACAGACCGACAGCCGCCAGGAGCAGCGCCAGCCCCGCAAATGCTCCCAGTAGGAAAGTTTGCAGGCTCACATCCCGCGTGTTCCCCGCAATCACTTCGTCCATCGTCTGTGGATCGAACAACGCCAAACCATCATCGAGCGCCCGGAGCTGGATTCGGATACCGCCCAATGCCGCCCTCGGCGCGGTTAGCGTCTTTACGGTCAGGTGGCCGTTGCCTTCGGCCGCCAGTGAGAACGTCAGCGGGAAGTAAGCCTGCGGCATATCCTTCGCACGGATACCGTTTTCCTTCACATCTCCCACCACCCCAATCACCGTCACCTTGACCCCATTCAAACGGAACGATTTTCCGACTGGGTCCGCATTTCGCCAGAACGTGCGAGCGGTCGTCCGGCTGATCACGGCGGCAAAAGATAGTTCCGGTGGTATCTTGAGCCCTCCTCCTGGCGCTGCTTTAAACAGGGCAAACAATCTCTCGGCGGTGGCGGCGGCGCGATCCGCATCGTCGCGACCGAAAATTCTTCCTTCCAACACCGGAATACCGAAGGTGCGAAAGTACTCGGGAGTGATGTAATTCCACCCCACAAGCTGCCCCGCTAACGCGCGATCCGTCTTACCGTCCACCTGAATATAACCGTTGCTGCCGCCCTCCAGCGGAATCTCCCTCGAAACCGCCGCATACTGCACCCCGGGCGTCGCCTGTACCCGCTTTACTAGCCCATCGAAAAATTGCCGGCGCTTGGCAAGCGTCCCATATCTCGTTTCTGGAAGATTGATGAAAGCCGTCAACACGTGTTCCGGGTTCACTCCGATATCGGACTTTCGCAAATTGGCAAAACTGCGCAGCAGCAGCCCCGCGCCCACCAGCAACGCAACCGTCATGGCAATCTCCGCCACGACTAGTGCATCTCGCAATCTCCTGCGAGATCCTGACGTGCTGATCACAGACTGAGCCCCTGCCCTCAGCTCCTGGTTCAAACCTTTTTCCGAATTCTGCAGCGCGGGCGCCAGACCGAACAGGAGTCCTGCAATCACGCTCACGACGGTCGCAAACAGCATCACCGTCCCATCGATCTCAACCGGGTTAGCCAGCGGGATCAGCAGTGACTTCGCCGATGCAAGCAGGTGAACTCCCCACCATGCGCCCAACACTCCTACCGCCGCTCCACCCAAAGCCAGCAGCAGGCTCTCCGTGAGCATCTGACGCACTAATCGGAAACGTCCCGCGCCCAGGCTCGATCGCAACGCCATCTCCCGATGCCGCGTGCTCGCTCGGGCCAGCTGTAAATTCGCGACATTGACAGACGCCACCAGCAGGACCAGCAAAACCGCTCCCAGCAGCACTAGTAGCGACGTTTGGGAATCGCCCGTCAACGTCTCTTTCAACGGAACCAGCACCGCGTGTACCTTGTCATTCGAATCTGGATACTGCTTCTCTAGCCGTTTAGAAACCGCTAGCAGTTCCGCCTGCGCTTGCTTCAGGCTAACGCCCGGCTTCAGTCGTCCCAACGCATTCCATGAGTGCATACCCCGCGGCCCCACCCCTGTCGGACTCCTATCGAAAGGAATCCAAACATCGGTGGCGACTCGAAAATTGAACCACTGCGGCATCACGCCGGCTACGACGTATTTCTCGCCGTTGAGGAGAATGGTCCTTCCCAGGACGTCGCCGCTTCCTCCAAAATGGCTCTGCCAGAATCCGTAACTCAGCACCGCGACATGATTTTTTCCGGCTGCGTCTTCTCCGCGCGCGAACGTCCGGCCCCGCAGTGCGCTCACACCGAGCACATCGAAGAAATCCGCCTCGGCATTTACCACCGCAGCCGAATCAGGCCCTCCCGGTCCACCAGCGCTCATGGCGCTCGGCCAGGAGTACAGGCTCGTTGCCTCTAGCGTGCGAGTGCCGCGCTCCCAATCCAGGTAATCCGCGCCGCTTAATGGAAATGTCCCCGGCGCCTCTTCCGTTTCGAACATCTCTACCAACGCGGCGGGAGTCTTGAACGGAAGCGGCCGCAGCAGAACCGAGTTCACCACGGAAAAGATGGCTGTCGTTGTGCCGATGCCAAGCGCGAACGTGAGCACAGCCACCGCCGTGAAGCCGGGATTGCGGCGTAGCTGCCGAAGTCCATACTGAACGTCCTGCAGAACCGTTTCCGCGCCCGTCCAGCGCCACACGTCGGCGCTATTCTCTTGGGCAAGCGTCCGGTTGCCGAAACGCCGAAATGCCGCTTGCTGCGCTTGCTCGTCCGGCATGCCGGATTCGAGATTCTCCCGCGCCTCCATAGCAAGATGCGTCCGGATCTCTTCCTCGAGTTCACGAGCCGACTCACCCCGCCGCCCCAGGCCGAGTAACTTCGCCCACTCCCGTCGCCAGCTCACTGGCCTTCCTCGCTTGCAGACGGCGTCAAAACACCGGATACCGCCTGTACAAAGCGCTCCCAACGCGACCTCTCCGCCACCAGCTTCTTACGTCCCCCAACGGTCAAGCGATAATACTTGGCCCGCTGATTGTTCTCTGAAACGCCCCACTCGGAGGCGATCCAGCCTTCCTGCAGCAGCCGTTGCAGCGCCGGGTAAAGCGACCCGTGATCCACCTTGAGGGCTTCTTCGGACGTACGTTCAATCGACTTCGCAATCCCGTGGCCATGCGTAGGCCCCCAGAGGAGCGTGCGCAAAACCAACATGTCCAGCGCACCGTAAACAAGCTCGACCCGATCGCCCGCGCGTTTCTTTGGCATGGTAGTAGCTGTTCTACCACACTTGGTGGTAGCCTGTCTACCAGCTTCGTGCCAGGCCGATGACGTCTGCTCGATAAATGCTTTAGGCGACTTCGAAGATCGCTTCGATCTCGACCGTGATGTTCTGCGGAAGATTTGCGCCGATAGCGGAGCGCGCGTGGCGGCCGGTGTCGCCGAAGACAGCAACCAGAAGATCAGAACAGCCGTTGATCACTTTCGGGTGATCGCCAAAGTCCGGAGTACCGTTTACCAGGCCGAGCAGCTTCACAACGCGGCGGACGCGGGAAAGGTCGCCCTCAAGAGCTTGTCTGGCGGCCGCAAGCAGCTGAATTCCAACTAAGCGCGCGTCCTCGTAAGCTTCTTCGGCAGTGACGTCCCGCCCGACTTTACCCGTTTTAAATTTCTTGTCGGCTGTGCGCGGCCCCTGTCCGGAGAGGTAAAGCAAGTTGCCGGTGCGCACTGCAGGAACGTAATTAGCCATCGGTGTTGGCGCATCGGGCAAGCTGATGCCAAGCGCCTTCAGTTTGTCTTCAATTGCGTTTGTTTCGCTCATTGCAAAATCGAGAATGACACACGCGGCTTAGCGGGCCGGGGTGAGCTTGAGAAGCACAACACTGTGCGAGGGCACTTGCGCTGAGTAATTGTCACCGAACTTCCCTTTATCGGCATGAGCCCACAGATCGCGCACCGCGTAATCACCGTGCAGATTCAGGGCCGATTCATCGGCTTTCACGGTGGCGGCTTGCGCTCCACGATTGAAGATACCTACCGCTTCGCCTCCACCGGCGAGCGGCCGCGCCCAGACCTCTAAATCGCCATCTTTGGAGACACGCTGCGCCTGCTTACCGAGCTTGTCCTGGTCGATCGCGATGACTTCCTTGTTCAGCAAAATGGACTTCGTAGCGGGCGACATGCTCTGCAGATCGTTGCCGGCAAGCAGCGGCGCGGCAAGCAAACTCCAAAGGCTCATGTGCGTTCGATATTCGGTTTCGGTCATGCCGCCGTTGCCAATCTCGAGCATGTCGGGATCGTTCCAGTGGCCCGGCCCTGAGTACTTGTAGAGGTCCAGCTGCAAGTCGAACCCAATGTGCGACATCGACTTCCAGTTGTCGCTGATGTCGCCCGTCGTACGCCATGAGTTGCCGTCCACTTTCGCGCCCCACTGCGGTCCGTTAAAAACGCCATATTGGCAAAGGCTGTATACGATGGGGCGTCCAGTGGCTTTCAGAGCCCGCCCCATCTTGGCGTAAACTGCAGGCATCGAGTGGTAATCGTAGACGCGCGAGGCGCTGCACCAGTCGTACTTGAGGAAATCGAAACCCCAGTCGGCATAAGTCTTTGCGTCTTGCTCTTCGTGCCCAAAGCTGCCTTCATAGTTCGCGCACGTTTTCGGTCCGGGCGAAGAATAGATTCCGATTTTCAAGCCCTTGCTGTGGACGTATGCGGTGAGCGCCTTCATGTCCGGAAATTTCGAATTGGCCTGGATGTTGCCGTTCGCGTCGCGGCTCCCTTGCCAGGTGTCATCGATGTTGACGTAGATATATCCGGCGTTTTTCATGCCGCTGCTGACGATGGCGTCCGCCGTTTCCCGAACCAGCTGGTCACTGACTTTGCTGGCGAATTTATTCCAGCTGTTCCAACCCATGGGCGGCGTTTTGGCTAAGCCGTTGTAGGGTACAGGCGAGGCGGGCGGAAGCGAAATTTTCTTGGGAGGCGGGGGCATTGCCGCGGGCGTCGATGCCGAGACCTGGGTCATCTGCACTTGCCGGCCGGGTCTGTCGTCGCGCGACGGGAACTGCAAGCTCAGCGTCTGGCCCTCTACTTTACCTTTGTAAGTGGAGCGGCGCTCCACTCCGAAATCGTCACGCACGATGTCGAACGAAAAACTGTCGCCGTCGATTTTACCGTTTGCGATGGGCAGATAGCCGTCGCGATTAGCCATGTAGCCGCTGAGCGTTTCGCCAGAAGCTGTCAGATAAAGAGAGAGGGCGCGCGGCGCTCCGCCCGATGTCTGCGCGTCCCACTGTCCGGTTAAGCTGGGGGCGGCCAGCAAGGATGGCGCTACGAACAAGGCGAGTACAACCGGGAGGATTCTCATAGTTCGACTATGAATTCTATCCTCCCGGCCGGAGAGAGTTGAAATCAGCTGTGAGTTATCAAGCGCGAAGGCCGTCGATAAAGGAGTGAATGCGATCCAAGCCGCGCTCCAGTTCTGTCATCGA
Source organism: Bryobacteraceae bacterium (assembly GCA_965219105.1). GTDB lineage: Bacteria > Acidobacteriota > Terriglobia > Bryobacterales > Bryobacteraceae > Bog-105. The sequence continues at coordinate 1,114,583 of OZ244728.1, forward strand.
AGTCGCGTAAGAGATGCGCACGTGGTCTCTTGTTCCAAATGCTTCGCCGGGCACTAGAGCGACATGCGCCTCTTCGAGTAATCGCGAGGCGAACTCCATCGAATTCTTCACGCGGCCGCTCCCGTAGGCGACAGAGATATTTGGGTACGCGTAGAAAGCGCCCTTCGGCATGCCAATCGTGAAGCCGGGAATTTTCTCGAGCCGGCCGATGACAAAATCGCGCCGCTTGCGGTACTCTGCGAGCATCTCGCCGACCGAGTCCTGAGGCCCTTGCATGGCTTCGAGTCCGGCCTTTTGTGAAATTGAGGTCGGGTTTGACGTAGAGTGGCTCTGGAGCTTCGCCATTGCACTGATAATCGGCGCGGGAGCGAGCGCGAATCCAACTCGCCAGCCGGTCATGGCGTATGTCTTCGAAAGCGACCCAGCCACCACGACGGCGTCCTTGGCTCCCGAAACCGAAGCGATCGAGAACGGCTTTCCTTCGTAGACGAACTGACAGTAACACTCATCCGTCATCAAGTAAATGCCGTGCTTGGCCGTTAGCTCGAGGATCTTGCGAAACTCCGCCTCAGGTACAACAGCGCCGCTCGGATTGGAAGGGGAATTGATGATGAGCAGCTTTGTCTTGGGCGTGATGTGCTTCTCAAGGAGCTTGGCCGTGACTTCAAAGCCGTTCGTTTCATCTGTTTCGACGAATACGCAAGTGGCGCCTGCATAGTTCACCACATCTTTGTAGGTCACCCAGTAAGGAACCGGAATAATCACCTCATCGCCCGGATCGACCAGGGCCTGAATGAGATTGAAGATGGCGTGTTTACCGCCTACGGTCACCAGGCACTCGGAAGGCGCGTAGTTGGTCCCGAAATCGAGCCGGTGGCGTTCGCATATAGCCGCTTTCAGCTCCGGCGTGCCACCGGCGTTCGTGTACTTGGTGAAATTGGCGTCTATGGCTGCGATCGCGGCCTGTTTAATGTTTTCGGGCGTAGGAAAATCAGGCTCGCCTGCTCCGAAATCGACGACATCAACGCCTTCGCGGCGCAGGCGATCGGCATCGGCCGCAACCTTCATCGTCGAGGAAACACTGATGGTCGAAATTCGTTCCGCAATTTCAGCAGTGGCTTGCATGGTTATCCTTCCACTTTAGCCTGTTCGCCGCCTCCGGCGAGCCTGCCGGTCAGAGGAGCAATTTCGCCTGGATTTGCCGCCACACAGCGGCGGGTACCAACTGTTTTACATCGCCGCCGAGCTGAATAATCTCCTTGATCATCCGTGAGCTGAGAAACGAATACTGCGCAGAGGCGGGTAGAAAGACAGTTTCGGTTTCGGCGCGCAGCTCGCGATTGAGGTGCGCCATCTGAAGCTCAATTTCGTAATCGGAGACGGCGCGAATACCGCGCACAATCGCGGTGGCTTGCTTGCGCTCGGCGAAATCGACCAGCAAACCACCAAAAGATTCGACAAAGACGTTCCCGTGAACCGCAGTGACTTCCTGGAGCATGTCCACGCGCTCTTCGACGGAAAAGAGCGGCTGCTTAGATGTATTCTGCAGAACTGCAACGGTTAGAAAATCGAAAAGACGAGAGGCCCGCGCGATCAGGTCCAGGTGACCGTTGGTCGGCGGATCGAACGAACCGGGATAAATAGCGACCGTCTGCAAGATTTTGAGTGTATCGGAGAAGGCAACGTAATTGCGGTTTCGGGCGAAGATGGTGTAACTGGCTGCTGTTACTTGAGAGACGCAGGCGTTAGGCTAAGATCGCGGCCCCCGCTCTTATGGCAATGGATTTCTCAAGCATAGTCGATTCACAAAACCCGGATATTTTCGCGGTTCGTACGCACGCGCCTGGACCCGCAGGCGCGCTACCGATCACAGCCGAAATGTTGATTGAAGAGCCGTCCGGGAATCTATTCGGACTTACGCAGAATGCCGGGATGGGCTGGGCTCCCGAGGCGCTGGGCGGCAAGCAAATCCTGATCCTAAGCACGCACGGCGGGGTGCGCGCACCCGACGGCAAGCCGATCGCGCTCGGCTTTCACACCGGGCATTGGGAAGTGGGGCTTCTGGTCGCGGAAGCCGCCCGCGAGCTTTCCGCGCACCGCGCTGTTCCCTTCGCTGGCGCTTGTACCGATCCCTGCGACGGCCGCACGCAAGGCACGTCCGGCATGTTCGATTCCCTGCCCTACCGTAACGACGCGGCGGTGGTGCTGCGAAGACTAATCCGTTCGCTGCCGACTCGAAGCGGAGTGATCGGGGTGGCGACTTGCGACAAAGGGCTGCCCGCAATGATGATGGCGCTTGCCGGCACACTCGATTCGCCTTGCGCCCTAATTCCGGGAGGCGTAACGCTTATGCCGGAGCACGGCGAGGACGCGGGAAAAGTGCAAAGCATCGGAGCTCGCTTTGCCCACCAGAAGATTTCGCTCGAAGAAGCGGCGCTTGCCGGCTGTCGCGCCTGCGCGTCGCCGGGCGGAGGCTGCCAGTTTCTCGGCACCGCGGCTACCGCGCAGGTTGTCGCCGAAGCTCTCGGTCTCACTCTCACGCATGCTGCACTTGCGCCCTCCGGCCAGGAAGTCTGGCTGGATATGGCTCGTCGGACAGCTCGCGCACTGCTTCAACTCTCTCAAGCGGGCCGGGTCACGCGCGACATAGTGACGTCAAACGCGATAGAAAACGCCATGGCGGTCCATGCGGCGTTCGGCGGCTCGACCAATCTGCTGTTGCATATCCCTGCCATAGCGCATGCCGCCCGGCTCACCCGTCCTACGGCGTCCGATTGGAACCGGGTCAACCGAGCCGTTCCCCGATTGGTAGACGCTCTACCAAATGGTCCCCGCAATCATCCGACGGTGCAGGTCTTTCTCGCCGGGGGCGTTCCCGAGGTCATGCTTCACCTTCGCCGCGCCGGTCTCCTGCATACCGACGCCTTGACCGCCTCAGGTGAGACGCTCGGCACGACGCTCGATTGGTGGGAGCAGTCCGAACGGCGCGTGCGATTCCGGGAGCGCCTACGGGAACTTGACGGCATCGATGCCGATAACGTGATCCTTTCGCCAGACCAGGCTCGCGTCCGCGGACTGACTTCGACTGTCTGCTTTCCTCATGGCAATCTTGCTCCGGAAGGTTCGGTTGTGAAAAGTACGTCCATCGATTCTTCTGTAGTCGGCGAGGACGGCGTGTACCGTATGCGCGGGCCCGCGCGAGTTTTCATCAGCGAACATGACGCGATCACCGCGATCAAAGAACAAAGGATTCACGAGGGCGATGTCATCGTCCTTATCTGCCGTGGACCGATGGGCTCCGGCATGGAAGAGACGTATCAGATTACGTCGGCATTAAAGCATTTGAGCTTTGGCAAATACGTGGCCGTGATCACGGACGCAAGGTTTAGCGGCGTTTCCACGGGCGCTTGCATCGGGCATGTTTCACCGGAAGCGCTGGCCGGCGGCCCCATCGGCAAAGTACGCGACGGCGACTCCATCGAAATCATTGTGGACCGCAACAAGCTTGAAGGCTCGGTCAACTTCCTGGGGTCAAATGGAATCGCGCTGAGCAAGGAACAGGCCACCAATGAACTTCACTCAAGGCCCCCGCGCGACGACTTGCGGGCCGATCCGCGGCTTCCTGACGACACGCGCTTGTGGGCGGCACTGCAGCAGGCTAGCGGCGGCATATGGGGTGGATGCGTGTATGACGCTGACACTATTATTGGCAAGCTGAACGGGTAACCGCTAGTAAGGGCTCCACGATCCGTCGCTCTGCTGCTTGTCCCGCTTCTCTTTTTCCTCGCGCGCTTTTTGTTGGGCAGATTTGCCGCCCTTGAAGTAAAGATGCACTGTTACGTTGTGAGTCGAGGCATCGGAGGTGTAGTCGGAATGGGTGTCGGCCAGATTGTCGAATAAACCTTCCTGCTGCACCCGCTTCAGGAAGTAATCCGGATAATCCGGATTGAAAGGATGCCCCGGTTTCTCTCCCCATAGCTTGTGGATGGCCGGCTCGCTGGTGATATCGAGGCCAATTATGTCCAACTTGGCGAAACTATAGACGGCGCCCGGTGTCACATTGTAGGTTACGTTTACGGCGCGTTTGGCGTCGTCGGTCTGAGTGTCGGTGGTGATGCTGGTGTCGAGCAGTCCGCGCTTTCTCATTTGATGCGTTAGCGCCAGCCGGAAGCTATCGACCTTCTCGCCGTTGTACACCTGACCGGTCTTAAACGGAATCGTAGACCGGATCTCATCCTCATCGAGGCCGTTCCCGCGAAATCGAATCGAGCCGAATTTAAACTGCGGCCCGTCTTTGATCTGCACTTTGACGATCATGCCCTTCTCTGTCTTCGAAGGCTCGGTTTCTACCTTCGGGAAGGTAACCGCCGGGTAGCCCTTAGCTGCGTAGAGCGGTTCGATAGTGCCTTGCAGGATCATCTTCAGCCGTGTATCGGTCAACGGAACACCGACAGCGATTTGATTTACGGCGCGCAGAATGGTACCGGTATCGACGGCCTCATTGCCGGAGACGAAGACCTGCGCGATTACGGGCGCGGCGGTACTGGGCATGAACAAAACGGTGAGCTGTTTCGGATCGTCATTGGAGACAGCCGCTTTCACCTCAACCTTTTCGCCATTTTGCGCTACGCACGATTGCACAGCCGCGGCATAGCGGTGAAGAATGCCCTCGGTTCCCGGGATACGATCGGAATACATCGCTACGTGGTCCCGCAAACAAGCTTCGATCGCGCCGGCGGACATGCCTAGGCGTTCGAACCGAATGGGGAACACCTGCTGATCTTCCGTGACCTGATACGTCACATCGTAGGCCAGCTTTGCGCCCCCGGTGGTCCGGTACTGATAGGCGACGCTTGTGAACAACTCGGTAGCCTGGAGCTTATTGCGGGCCGCAGCCAGGCTCGCCGGGTCTACGCGCATTCCGAGCGTGAGTCCGGTTTGCTTCACGATTTCCGCCGAAGGATAGAGTTGATTCCCGGTAATCGAAATCGAGTGCAGCGGTCCGGGCGGAAGCGCCTTCTTTGAGCGAGCGGAACTCGCCGGCGCAGCATCCTGCGCGCAGGCCGAGACCCCCAGCGTAACCACCGCGATCGCAGTGCAAACTAGCGCACGCATAATTCTTCTTTCATGATACGTTCGTGCGGGCAGGGCCCTGCTGTAAAGGTACGCGCCAGAGTGCGCCTGGGTTTCGGCGGCGGGAGCCGTTCCGCCCGCCTGGCACAGGGACGCGCAACCTAACTGAAGTGCCTGAAAAATAAGGCCAGAATGATATCATTTAGGTGAAAATGACTTACGATGTGGTTGTAATTGGCAGCGGCCCCGGCGGATACTCTGCCGCCGTGCGCGCCGGCCAATTCGGCCTGAAAACGGCCATGATCGAGCGCCAGCCGCGCTTGGGCGGAACGTGCCTGCTGGTCGGCTGTATCCCTACTAAATCGCTGCTCCACACCGCCGACGTGTGGGATTACTTCAAGAATCCCGGCGCGCAGGGCATTGAGTGTAAAGATCCGCAACTGAACTACACGGGCGTTCTCGATCGCAAAAACAAAATCGTCAGCAAGCATTCCAAGGGAATCGAGATGCTGATGCGCAAGAACAAGGTGGACGTCATCAAAGGCGACGCTTGTCTGCAGGGCGGTGGGCGCATCGAAGTGAAGTCCGGCGACTCGCAGCAGACGATCGAAGCTAAAAACATCATCGTTGCGACAGGGTCGGAAGCACGGATGCTGCCGGGTATGCAGCCCGATGGCAATCTTATTCTGACCAATGTCGAGATCCTCGACCTTCCGGCCATACCGAAGAGCATTGGAATTATCGGGGCAGGCGCGGTCGGTGTGGAATTCGCTTCCATCTTCAATCGGTTCGGCTCGAAGGTGACGATTCTCGAAATGCTGCCTCGCGTGGTGCCGGTCGAGGACGAGGAAATCTCGAAGACGCTCGAGAAACATTTCCGGAAGACGGGCATTCGCGTCGAAGCAGGCGCAAAAGCAGAAAACATTCGGCGAAATTCAAACAGCGTAGCGTTAACCGCCACGCTCGCGAGCGGCGCCAAGGAAGAGATGGAGTTCGAGAAGCTCCTGGTCGCGGTTGGCCGAAAGCCAAATACAGAAGCGGTTGGCTTTGAGAACACCGGGGCGGAACTAGACCGGGGCTTTGTTAAAGTGGACGGCTTCCAGCGCACCGGCGAGCCGAACTTATACGCGATCGGCGATATCGTCGCGGGAACGCCGCAACTGGCGCATGTGGCAACCGCGGAGGGCATGGTGGCCGTGGCCACGATTGCGGGCAAACCCACTCGCCCGATCAATCGAAATCGCATTCCGGGCGCCACTTATACCGATCCGGGTATTGGCAGCGTTGGACTCTCCGAAGCGCAGGCCCGCGCACAGGGCTTTAAGGTGAAAGTCGGCAAGTTTCCCTTTGTCGGAAACAGCAAAGCAACCATTCTCGACAAGCACGACGGTTTCGTCAAAGTAATTTCGGACGAAACGTACGGCGAAATCCTTGGTGTCCACATTATCGGCCCAGAAGCGTATGAGCTCATCTCCGAGGCTGTAACCGCCATGGAATGCGAAGCGACCGTCGATACGATGATGTCCACGATTCATGCGCATCCGACCATCTACGAAGCCATAGGCGAGGCCTTCAACAACGTATACGGCCTTGCGATAAACATCTAGGAGCCCTGCCCTTTGGGGCGCTCCCTACGCGGCTTTTGCATGAGAACCCTTGACGCACTACAACTCGGACGCTTGCCTTATGGCGACGCGTTCGAGTTGCAACAGTCGATCGTTGAGCAGCGCAAGAGGGGCGAGGGACACGACACGCTGCTCTTCCTCGAGCACCCTCATACCGTAACGATCGGGCGTAACGGCAAACAGAAGCATGTACTCGCCAGTCGCGAGGTCCTGGATCGTTCAGGCATCGAACTCCACGAAACCGATCGCGGCGGTGACGTAACCTATCACGGTCCCGGCCAGATCATCGGCTATCCGATCGTTGACTTGCGAGAATGGAAGCGCGATGTGCACGCCTATTTCGCCGGCGTGGAGCAGGTTCTCATCGATGCGCTGGGCATCTTCGGCATCGAGGCAGAACGGGTTCCACAACGTGGCTACGAAGGTGTCTGGGTGAAAGGCGCGAAAATCGCCGCGATTGGCATTCATATCAGCCGTTGGATTACCTCGCACGGCTTCGCTCTGAATTTCGATACCGATCTGACTTATTTCAAATATATTGTTCCGTGCGGGCTGGCCGAGCCGGTCTGTTCCCTACGGTCGATTGGCTCAACAGCCAGGCGCGAAGATGTGATCGGCGCGCTGGCGGGCTGCTTTGCCAAGGTATTCGGCTATCAGCTATCGATGGCCAATGATGTAATTGCAAACCATGCGCAAGGAGAAGCGCCCCAACCCGCGGCTGCCGGCAGATCGCAGGCCGATTGGGAGCTCGCTTCTCTGAACTGCGCCAATTTCCCAAAAGAGATGCAGGAGATTCGATGACAGACGTTGTAATGCCCCAGATGGGCGAAAGCATCACCGAAGGCACACTGACCCGCTGGCTCAAGAAGCCGGGCGAGAAGCTTGAGCGCGATGAGCCGCTCTTTGAGATTTCGACCGACAAGGTCGACACCGAAATTCCGGCGCCGGTGGCCGGCGTGCTGAGCGAGATTCTGGTGCAAGAGGGAACCACGGTGTCGATCAATACAATAGTCGGCCGTATTGGCGACGGCGCCGCACCCGCGTCGGCAACAGCCGCTTCGCCAGCTCCTCCGAAGGAAGAGTCAAAGCCTGTTACGACTCCACCTACAACCGGGGTGGGACCGTCCGCTGCGCCGCCTGAGAACCGGACCACTGCGCAGACTCCACCGCAAGCGCCGCCCCCGCCGCCTCCTACGCCTGCTCCCGTAGCGGCAGGACCTTATCCCATCGAACCGCCTCCAACTGGCGGTCAACCTGCGGCTGCTGCGCCCTCTAACGGCACCGAGGACCAGGGTCCCTTGTCGCCGCTGGTTCGTAAGATGGCACGCGAATACAACATCGACTTAGCTCAAGTGCAGGGCACCGGCGCGGGCGGCCGCATCACCAAAGCCGACGTGGAATCTTACATGTCGTCCCAAGCTGCGCGAACCTACGCCGCTCCACCTACTTCCGCTCCAGCTGCTCCTACTTCAGCCCCTCCCGCGCCCGCCGAATCGCCGGCTCCAGCGCCTGCCTCAACTCCGGCGGCCCCGATGCCTCTGGCCGAATCGGCGCGCGTCCGGACAGAGCCTATGTCCACCATGCGGCAGAAAATTGCCGAGCACATGGTGATGAGCAAACGCACCTCCGCCCACGTCACCACCGTGCATCGCGTCGACATGACTAAAGTGGCAAAACTCCGCGACAAGTCGAAAACTGACTTCCAGGCACGCAATGGCTTCTCGCTTACATTCCTTCCGTTCGTAACCGCTGCTGCGGCCGAAGCTCTTCGCGCGTTTCCCATCTTCAACGCTTCGATCGATGGGAAAAATATCGTGTATTTCCGCGATATCAACATCGGCATCGCCGTGGCGCTCGAAGGCGGCCTGATCGTCCCTGTGATTCGCAATGCGGACGAGAAAAACGTCTCGGGTTTACAGCGCTCGATTGTGGATCTAGCAACCCGCGCCCGTTCCCGGCAGCTCAAGCCGGATGAAGTGCAGGGGGGTACATTCTCGATCACAAATTTCGGGAGCTTCGGCAGCATTTTTGCCACACCCGTCATCAATCAGCCGCAGGTGGCCATTCTCGGCGTGGGCGCCGTGGAGAAGGTTCCGGCAGTGATAGAAGGCGATGCCATCGCGATCCGTTCTCAGGCTCATCTGGCTCTCACGTTCGATCACCGTCTGATCGACGGCGCGCTCGCGGACCAGTTCTGCCAGAAAGTGAAAGCCATTCTTGAAAACTGGTCGGCATCGGTGCTGTAGTCCGATTGATCAGCGCAAATCCGCAGGGCCGACGCGCGTCTGCTTCGGCTCTTCCCTGCCCCTATCAATCCCTCCACCTCTCGGGCGTGTGGGACTTCACTGCCTTCCTTTAAAGTCAAGCTTTTACTGCCTCCTAGCCTATACACCTCCCCTAAAGGAGTGGAAACAGTATTTTTCTATTGACGAACCCTTAACGCGGGTTTAATATTCCTTTGGGCTGTATTTAATCTAGACTGATTACTTAAGCAGAAAAGGGGTCCACGAATGACCTTCCAGGTCGGTGAAAAAGTGGTTTATCCTAACCACGGGGTTGGCACGATCGAGAACATCAGTTCTCGTTCCTTTGGTACCCAGCAAGAGCGATTTTATCTCTTACGCCTTGCTCCCAGCAGTATGACTGTTATGGTGCCTTTCTCTCATGTGGGTGATTTGGGTCTTCGCAAGGTCACTAAGTGCAGCGAAATTAGTCGCGTATTGACTTACCTTGCGGCAGGCACACCATGTTGCGCGCACGATTGGAAGGACCGGTTCAAGGAGAATTCGGATCGTATGCGTGGCGGCAGTTTACTAGAAATTGCCGAGGTTTTCAAAGCGCTTGTCATCATTCAGATGTCGAAGCCGCTTTCCTTCCGGGAAAAGAAAATGCTGGAGCGCGCGCGGAGCATGCTCGTTCTAGAAACGTCGGTAGCTAAAGCAGTGACCGAACTTGAAGCGGTGGGGCTGATCACCAAGGCCTTAGCCAAGTCCCATCTCCCCATGCCAGCCGCGCTGTAAATCGTCTCCAATCCGTTTGATAAGCCGGGCCAATTCACTCCCCGCTATACTGAGAGTGTTTGACCCGGTTCGTTCTTGGCGCTATCGTCTAACGGTTAGGACGGAGCCCTCTCAAGGCTTAAATAGGGGTTCGATTCCCCTTAGCGCTACCAAATTCCTTAGAACATTTAAGCGCGCAGTTCCGCTATAATACTGAGGAAGCAAGGCGAAATCCTTCCACTCCGCGGCTTTCCAAACCTGTTGCGGCTCTGTCCTTCACACTCTAATGTTCGATAGCTTATCCGACAAACTGCAGCGCGTCTTCAAGAACCTGCGCGGCGAAGGCAAACTGAGCGCGGCCAATATGGAGGACGCACTGCGCGAGATCCGTGTGGCGCTGCTTGAAGCCGATGTCCATTTTAAAGTCGTCAAGCAATTCATCGAACAGGTGAAGGAAAAGGCCATGGGAGAAGATGTGCTCACCGCGCTCTCTCCGGGCCAGCAGGTGGTCAAGATCGTGCGTGACGAGCTCACGAAGATGCTGGGCACGCATCAGGCAAAGCTCCGTTTCGCAAACGAGCCGCCGACCGTGGTCATGATCGTCGGCTTACAAGGTTCGGGAAAAACCACCAGCGCCGCCAAGCTCGCCCGCTTTCTTGGCAAAGAAGGCAGCCGGCCGCAACTGGTCAGCGTAGACGTGTATCGTCCCGCCGCCCGCCGGCAGTTGAGCATTCTTGCGAAGACCGTCGGCGCTCCCATCTACGAAGGGGCCCCAGAAGAGGCAAAGCCGCTTGAGCTAGCCCGCTCTGCACGGCGTGAAGCAATGCAGGCCGGACGCGACATTCTGCTGGTAGATACCGCCGGCCGCCAGCATATCGACGAGCAGCTGATGACCGAGCTCCACGAGCTCAAAGAGGCGCTCAACCCGACCGAGATTCTCTTCGTCGCCGACGCCATGACGGGACAGGACGCGGTGAAATCGGCCGATGAGTTCCACAAACGGCTCGGCATTACCGGGGTCATTCTCACCAAGATGGACGGCGACGCCCGCGGAGGTGCCGCGCTCTCGATCCGAAGCATCACAGGCCAGCCGCTCAAATTCGTCGGCATGGGCGAGAAGACCGATGCGCTCGAAGCATTTTTCCCTGACCGCGTTGCCTCACGCATCCTGGGCATGGGTGATGTGCTCTCGCTGATCGATAAAGTGCAGGAATCGATCGACCAGGACACCGCCGAAAAAATGCAGGAAAAGCTTTTGAGCGACGATTTCACGCTCGAAGATTTCCGCGATCAGATCAAGCAGCTGCAGAAGCTTGGGCCGCTGGGCAAACTGCTCGACATGATGCCGCAAGTCGGCCCCTTGAAAGAGCTAAAGGGCGCCAATATCGACGAAAAAGAGGTGGGCCGCGTCGTGGCCATCATCGATTCCATGACGCCCAAAGAGCGCCGGAATCATATGCTGATCAACGGCGCCCGCCGTCGGCGCATCGCTAAGGGAAGCGGAACGTCGGTCCAGGACGTCAACAACCTGCTCAAGCAATATGGGCAGGCGCGTAAAATGATGAAGAGCTTTACTGGCCAGGCGGGCATGCTCGGCAAGAAGCTTTCTAAGATGAAGCTGCCCGGCGGGATGAAGCTGCCAGGCCTCGGTGGATTCTAACCCCGGTTTGTAACAATAAGGAAAGAAAAGAGTAAGAATGTTAGCAATTCGCCTGGCGCGTTTCGGCGCCAAGAAGAAGCCCACCTATCGCGTGGTCGTCATTGATAAAGAGCGGGCCCGCAATAGCCGCTCGGTTGAAGTTGTCGGACACTATAACCCGATTGCCAAACCTGCCGAAGTAGTGCTCAATCGGGAACGAATCGAATATTGGGTCAAGAACGGTGCGCAGCCTTCGGACACAGTAACTCGTTTGCTCAAAACCGCTCCGGCAGAAGCTCCGGCCACAGCTTAGGCGAAAGCCCTTCGGTGATGTGAATGCCTCGCGAACGGGGCATTGGGTAAGGGGAAATGAACGACAGCAACGGCGTGAAATCGCTGGTAGAAGAGATCGCGAAGGCTCTGGTGGATTCGCCCGATGGAGTCACGGTCAACGAGATTAGTGGCGAACACGCGACCGTATTCGAGCTGCGCGTGGCTGAAGGCGATCTGGGCAAGGTCATCGGAAAGCAGGGGCGGACTGCCCGCTCTATCCGCACGCTGCTTGGCGCGGTCGGCACGAAAGTCAATCGCCGGTATTCGCTTGAGATCTTGGAATAGGTAGCCGCGGGGTGGAGCCGGAGTGTGTCGTACTTGCGGAAATCCTCAGAACCCGGGGCATCACGGGGGAAGTAGTCGCAAACTCTCAGACCGATGTGCCGGGCCGCTTGGAGTCACTGAAAAGAGCGCATGTCCGGGTCGCCGACGGTTCGGATGTGCCGGTCGAGATTGAATCCGCTTGGCCGCATAAGGGGCAGTGGGTTCTAAAGTTTGCCCGGGTCGATTCGATCGAGGAAGCGGAACGGTTTCGCGGCGGTGACTTGTGGATCCCTCTAGCCGAACGGGCGCAATTACTCGAAGGCGAGTGGTTCAAGTCGGATCTGGTGGGATGTGTCGTGGTGGACGAAGCCACTGGGCAGCCGGTGGGCAAGGTAGAGGGTTGGCAGGGCTTTGGCGGTCCGCCTCTGATGGAAGTGCGGGCAGGTGATCGTGAGTATCTGATTCCTTTCGTTCGCGAGCTGTGTTCTGTTGATCTTGCGAACAAGACAATCCGCACTTTAATTCCGGAGGGATTGTTGGAGCTTTGAATTTTCATCTGCTCACGATTTTTCCGGACTTTTTCGGCGGTCCGTTCGCGCACGGCGTAGTGGCGCGGGCTCAATCGGCTGGGAAATTGGCGATCACGGTTCACGATTTGCGAAACTGGACTTACGATCGTCATCGCACGGTGGACGATCGTCCGTTCGGCGGCGGCGAAGGGATGCTTCTCAAACCGCAGCCGTTGTTTGAGGCGGTTGAAGAGATTCGTTCGAAGCCGGGGTTGCGCTCCCGGGTCGTTTTATTGTCGGCCAGCGGCAAGTCCTTCGATCAGGGGACAGCGCGCGAGTACGCCACGCTCGATCAGCTTGTGTTGATTTGCGGGCGCTACGAAGGTGTGGATGAGCGTGTAGCGGAGCATCTGGCCGAAGACGAAGTTTCGGTCGGCGATTTCGTCTTGAGCGGCGGCGAGTTGGCAGCCGCCATGATAGTGGATGCTGTGGCACGGCTGCTCCCCGGAGTGCTCGGCAATGAGGATTCTTCGCGCAATGAAAGTTTCAGCGAGGATGTGGAAGGTTTGTTAGATTGTCCGCAGTACACCCGGCCAGCGGAGTTTCGCGGCTGGAGGGTGCCCGATGTACTGTTGGGTGGTAATCACGAGGCAATTAAGCGCTGGCGCCGGGCCGCTTCGCGTGAAAAGACACAGCGGCTGCGTCCGGATTTACTGGCGGGCCGTGAGAGAAGGCAGAGTTAATATGCAGAACGCGTTGGTTTCGAAGTTTATCAGCAAGCACGTCCGTGCCAAGGAGCATCCGGAGTTCCGGCCGGGAGACACCATCCGGGTCCATGTGAAGATCCGCGAAGGCGAAAAGGAACGTCTGCAGGCGTTCGAGGGAACTGTGATCGCGCGGAAGAATACCGGACTCGGTGAAACCATAACCGTTCGCAAGGTGAGCTTTGGCCAGGGCGTCGAACGCATTTTCCCGGTTCATGCCCCGGTTGTGGACCACATCGATCTCGTACGAACGGGCCGTGTGCGTCGTGCAAAGCTTTACTATTTGCGCGGCCTGAAAGGCAAGGCTGCCCGGCTGCGAGAGCGCACATAGTCCCATCTTCGGAGTTGTGGAAACAGGCGCCGTCAAGATGGTCGCGCAGCCAGAACGTAAGGCTGGCCGGAAGTCAGAGGCCGTGCGCACCATTCGTTGCGTGAGCACCTACGAGCGGTTTGCCCGGGAGCAGGGATTTACGCGAGTTGCCGGAGTAGATGAGGTGGGCCGGGGTTGCTTGTTCGGCCCAGTCATTGCCGCGGCCGTAATCCTCGATCCCGATCGTCCGATTCGCTATCTTCGCGATAGTAAAGTCATCGATGCCGGGGAGCGGGAGAAAATTGCACGCCGGATCCGGCGCGATTGCATCAGTTGGGCTGTGGGCGGAGCTGACCCTTATGAGATCGACCAGATCAACATCTATCAAGCATCCCGCTTAGCGATGCGCCGGGCAGTGGAAGCTTTGCCCATACCGGCGGACTATCTGTTGATAGACGCAGTGAAAGTGGACTTACCGCTTCAGCAGCAGGCGCTGATCGATGGCGATGCGCGCTGCCGTGCTATCGCCGCCGCATCCATTGTGGCAAAGGTTCATCGCGATGCCTGCCTCGCTCAGTGGAACGCTCTTTTTCCGCAGTACAACCTACTCTCGAATAAAGGCTACTCGACCCCCGATCATCGGCGCGCTCTGCAGGAGCACGGTCCCACGTTCCTTCACCGTCATAGTTTCGCCCCCGTACGCATGAGCTGCTCTCAGATCCACTGGACCGGGTACCTGCAACCAGCGCAAGCTCAGGAGCCGCTCTTTCCCCATTCAGAAATGAGCGCTCCGCTACAGGACGGAGTGAGCGCTTGAACAGCCCGGCAGGTGCCGCAGCCGCTCCCGTTCGCCCGCAAAAATTTATGCAGTGGCACCGCCGAGTCCTCGGCTTCTGCCTCATCATCTTTGCTTTCGAATTAGGCCTCTTTTTGCTGGTTTTCCCCTGGATCTCTGCTTGGGGCATGAACTGGATTCCCCTTCATTCCCCCCATCTTGCGCCGTTGTGGATGAGTCCCTATGTACGAGGTCTGGTGAGCGGTCTGGGGATGCTCAACATCTTCGTCGCGCTCGCCGAAACCAGTAAGCAGCTCAAACAGCTCTTTGGGAACAAGCCTGATATAAGCTAGGCAGCGAGGTGTTCAATGAATCTTTCACGACGCGATCTGTGCAAGCTCGCTCTGGCCAGCGGTCCGCTCTCGGCAATTCTGTCCACGCCCACTCGGTTGTGGGCCTCAGCCGCGCAGGCTGAAAAATCGGCAATCGACGGCGTGCAATTAGGCGTTCAGACCTACAGCTTTCGCGACCTGCCGCTCGACCAGGCAATTCAGGCTATGGTCACCGATGGGCTATTCGACTGTGAACTCTTCTCTCCACACATTGAGGCTGGCGGTATCGATGAGTTGAAAGACATTCTGCATCCGGCCGACGGCAAAGAGCTGACCCGTGCGGAAATGGGCGAGCGCTTCAAAGCTTATAACGAAAAACTGCGGCACTGGCGACTCACTGTTCCGCTCAGCTACTTCGCGGGCATTCGCAAGAAGTTCGACGATGCCGGCATCAACATCTACTCATACAACCTCACGCTCGGCGAAACCGCGACCGATGAAGAAATCGATCGCAGTTTCGACATGGCCAAAGCGCTCGGGGTCGGCATTATCACAACTTCAACCACGCTTCCCATGGCGAAGCGCATGGCGCCTTTCACCGACAAGCACAAGATGATCGTAGGCTTCCACGGCCATTCCGACGTGAAAGATCCCAACCAGTTTTCTACCCCGGAGCGTTTTGCGAAAGCGCTCGCGATGTCCAAGTACTACCGCATCAATCTGGATATCGGTCACTTCACCGCGGCCGGTTTTGACCCCGTTGCCTACATCCCTCAAGTGCACGACAAGATCATCCTTCTTCACTTGAAAGACCGGAAGAAGAATGAAGGACCCAACACGGTGTGGGGCGAAGGTGACACGCCCATCAAGCAGGTGCTGTTGCTGCTGAAGGAGAAGAAGTACCCGATTCCCGCTTTCATTGAGTACGAATACAAAGGCGCTGGTTCGTCGGTCGAAGAAGTCGCTACGTGCTACGCGTACTGCAAGAATGTGCTCAACGCGTCAACTTAGTAATTGCGCCGATAGTGGCCTTTGTGACGCGGATATAATCGCGTGGCGCAAGCAGCATTTGGGTGCCGCGCACACCTGCTGAAACGGCGATAACTTCAAAACGTAGTATCGATTCGTCGGCGACAACCGGATAATCTTTCTTGCCGGCGAGTGCCGTTACTCCGCCGCGGACATATCCGGTCAAAGCTTGCAAATCCTTCAACGGTGCGAGATCGAGCTTTCGTGTCCCGATTACTCCTGCGAGCGCTTTCAGATCGAGCTCCCCATTTCCCGGAATCACGGCCATGAAGATGTTCCGCCCGGCATCTGAAACAACTAACGTCTTAAACACCTGTTCGGCCGGTAACCCGATTTTCCGCGCCACTGTAGGAGCGCTGAGGTCCGATAGATCGACTTTATACTCGCGCAGCTCATAGGCGATTTGCATCTGATCGAGCAGCCGCGCGGCATTTGTTTTCACTTACTCAATATAGGATTCCCTTCTGATTGCCTTCCGAACAGATTGGCTTCACTTAGCTCCAATTCTGGCAGGCATCAGCGGGGCTTGGCTTGCACGACGAACTTGTCCTTCGGCTCTACTTGCAGGTCGTTTGCTTCAGGATCGGCGACCCGGTACATAGTTGCTTCCAGGCGCTGGCCATTCAGAACGAATCGTACGAAATGAAAGTTAGGGAAGAGAATGCTCTGGTAAAGATCGTCTGGCGTTCGCTCGACGAAGTAGGGCTTGGCGCCACCGCCGCCGGACACTAAATAGACAACGTCGTCGATCTTATGCCGTTCGTAGTTATGGATATGTCCGGCACTTACAATGATGCGGGCGTGCACGGTCCGGGTTAGCTTGGAGAGCGTGTCGCGCAAGGCGATTTCGTTGGGGCGCGGGTTGTGATCGACTTCGATGTGTTTTTGGATATCGGCCGCCGGCGGATGGTGAAGGCTGATGATTAGGAAATCGATGGAGCTTGGCAGGTTTTGAATCTGCTGAATTAGCCAACGGCTCTGGTCGCCACCGGGGAGCAAAGACGCGTCGCTGTCCAGCGTAATTGCGTAAAGGCGGGAACCGAGTTGGGTGGAGTACCACCGGCGATTTCTCAATTCCGGAAAGGCGTTCCACCAGTTCTCAAGACACTGCTGGGGATTAGGGCCGTGAAACTCGTGGTTGCCGAGGGCCGGATACACGTGGAGGGGGGCATCGCGCCAAGGCTTGGTTTCGGCTCGATATACAACGTAATCGTTGACGTCGTTACCCGCAAGCGGTACATCCCCGTTAAGTAGAAGAGCGCCCGGGCGTTGATCCGCTATTTTATTTACGAGCCACTTGCGTATCCGCGGGTTGGTGGCAGTGATGTTGGCCGGGTCTGTGAAGCGCATATCTCCAAAAGCGATGAGCGAGACCGGAGAGCCGAGTTCGCTATCGGGAACGCGGAAGGTGGGCCCCGGTTCGCTGAGAAGGCCGCCTGTAGGTAGGTCGGCGGCGTGGTTTTGAGCTCGCAGTGCGCTGCTCATGAAAACAGCACAGAATACTACCAGTAAAATTTTGCAATTGTTTGACAGAGTAACTTTAAGATCCGGCATGATCGGGGAATATTGCTCTAGCTCCCTACGTTAGTAGCCGCAAATGAACGGGATGTTAGAGCAGCGCTACATTTCGATGAATCGGCATGAGAGCGGTGGCAAATGGGGAACCACCGGGAAAGATCAACGCGCTTCACTCGCAAATTGCTCTGGGTCGTGAGTAAAAAATCTGCTCGGAAACGCGTAATCAGTCCCGGGTTCGGCCGTTGTGAACTAATTCATTGGTTAGTGAACCGAAAGCAAGTAGTGCCCGATGCCGTCGGCGTTATCGTAGCGCGAGACCACGACTTTATAGGTTCCTGAAGTCAAGGCCGTAAAAGTGCGCTGGGCCAAAATATCTCCCCAGCTATAGCCGTAATCGCTTCCATCGGGGCCGATTACGTGAATCTCCGGGTAAAACGAGGTGTTCGTGCCCGGCTCAGAGGCGGTTACGGTTATGCTTTTGCCCTTGGTCGCATTAAAAGTCCATTGGTCGAGGTCCCCGCGCAAGATGGTGCCCGGGTATTGCGCTCCGTGAGCCATGAACCCACCATCGTCGCCTTTGGTAACGACAAAGCCGGCCGGCGATCTTGCCAGCGTGAGCCGGTAGTTTCCTACGCCATCCGCATTGTCATAACGCGAGACGACCACAGTATATGGTCCCGTCGAGAGGGCAGTGAAATGGCGCTCAGCCCAAAGGTCTCCCCATCCATAGCCGTAGTCGGCTCCATCGGGACCGATGACGTGGATCTCCGGGTAAAACGAAGTGTTTGGGCCAGTTTCGCTAGCACTTACGGTGATGTCGTCGCCCTTATTCGCGTTGAAGCTCCACTGATCCAGGTCACCACGGGAGATCGTGCCCCTGTAATTCTGTCCATTGTTGATGGAACCGCCTTGGTCGCCTTCTGGAACCACAAACGTTCCGGGGGCTTTGGCTAAAGTAATGAGATAGTCCCCGACATCATCGCCATTGTCATAACGCGAAACCACGACCGTATAAGCTCCTGAGGAGAGAGCGGTGAAATGCCGCTCCGCCGTAAGGTCGCCCCAGCCATAGCCGTAGTCCGAGCCGTCCGGACCGATAACGTGCAGTTCCGGATAAAAATCGGTGTTAGATCCTGCTTGGCTGACACTAACCGTGATGTCATCGTACTTGTTTGCAGTGAAGCTGTACATGTCGAGATCGCCACGCAGGATCGAGCCCGAGTAATTGCCTCCGTCCATCATGGGGCCGCCCTCATCGTTGCCGGGCACGACGAACGTCGCGGGCGCACGCGCCAGTGTTAACTGATAGCTTCCGGCTCCGTCTGAGTTGTCGTAACGGGAGACTACGACCTTATACGATCCTGTTGCGCCAGCAGTGAAATGGCGAATAGCAGATAAATCTCCCCAGCTATAACCATAGTTTGTACTGTCCGGGCCGATGATCTGGATTTCCGGGTAAAAGCTTGTATTTGGGCCTACTTCGCTGGCGCTAACAGTTATGTCATCGCCCTTATTAGCATCGAAGCTCCATTGATCGAGGTCACCGCGCAAGATAGTACCCGAATAGTTCTGTCCATTGTTGATCGGGCCGCCCTCATCGCCCTCGGGAACCTCGAACGCGCCGGGAGAGCGCGCCATGGTTAGAAGGTATCTACCGATGCCCGCATTATTGTCATATCGGGACACGATCACTTTGTACAATCCGGTTGCGCCTGCGGTGATGTGACGTAAGGCAGAGAGGTCGCCCCAGGCATAACCGTAATCGGTTCCGCCCGGACCAAGAAGATGAAATTCTGGGTAGAAAGAAGTATTTGGCCCACTCTCGCTAATACTTACGGTAATGTCGTCGTACTTATTCGCGTTGAAGGTCCATGTTACCTTTTCGGCGCTATTTGAGATGGAGCCAGTTACATTGGCTCCGTTAGCCAGATTGCCTTGTGCGAACGCGTGATGCTGGCAAAGCGGTAGACAGAGAGTTGCTACGGTCAGAACACGAGACCATAGAGAGATACTCGACATGTTTGCTCCTTCGGACCTTCAACGGCGATGCGCGATCCACGTCGCGTTCGTCATTCGTCTTCACTGAGCAATACGCAATTTCTAGGGAACAACATCAATTCGCAGCAGGGGGCGCGCCGTCAAGACGCCCACCCTGCACAGACCCTGGGAACGCCAGGGGGCGGAAACCGGCGAAAATCCTCGTTTTTTGCTACGCTGGAATTTCGAGAGCAGTCGCTCTCGATGTTCCCACAGACTGATTACTATGGAATCCGAATTACACAACGATGCTGTTGCGACCGAGGATGCTCCCGAGCAGACCGAGTCGGGCAGCGAGACAGGGGCGGAGCGGGATCGATTCGCTGGTGAACGCGACCGGCTGTTGAGAGAAAAACTCGATTTGCAGGAGCTTCTGCAGCGCCGGCAAGCCGAGTTCGACAATTTTCGCAAGCGAAACGAGCGCGAGCGCAGCGATTTGATCGAATACGCTTCCATGGACACCGTGAAGGCGCTGCTGCCGATCCTGGATGACTTTGAGCGAGCGCTGAAAGTAGAGACGGCGGACCGGGAATACGCCCGCGGCATGGAGATCATTGAGCAGCGATTTGCCGAAGCCCTGCGCAAGCTTGGACTCGAACCGGTGTCGTCCGAAGTAGCAATTTTCAATCCTCACGTACACCATGCGGTCGAGATGGTGGATACAAAGGACCACCCTGACCAGACTATCCTGGATGAATATCAGCGCGGTTATTACTTCAAAGGAAAGCTGCTCCGGCCCGCAATGGTTAAAGTTGCGGTTAATCCGTAGGCGAGACTTACTGGACGTGAAAGGGTGCGGCGGCAACCGCAATGCGAGCCGCTGGCGAAGTGCTACATGCCAATGGGTGTTGGAAAAAGAGACTATTACGAAATCTTGAGCGTGTCGCGCGAGTGCGATGACGGGACGCTGAAGACGGCCTACCGGAAACTGGCGTTGCAGTACCATCCGGACCGGAACCCGAACAATCACGAAGCGGAAGAGCGCTTTAAGGAAGCGGCCGAGGCCTATTCGGTCCTGAGCGATCCGCAAAAACGGGCAGCCTACGACCGCTTCGGCCACCAGGGAGTCAATGGCGGAGGAGCTCCGAACTTCGACGAATCGCAGTTTGCCGATTTCGGCGATATCCTCGGAGACCTATTCGGTTTAGGCGACATCTTCGGCGGCGGGCGACGCGGCGCGCGGCGAACCCAGCGGGGAGAAGATATCCGTTACGACCTCGAGATCAGCTTCGAGGATTCGATGCGCGGGATCTCGGCCGACCTGCAGATTCCACGCATGGAAGCCTGCACGCGATGTCAGGGCACGGGCGGCGAGCCGAACGGCGGCATGGTGACTTGCTCGGTATGTAGCGGGCGCGGAGAGGTGGTCTATCAGCAGAGCTTTCTGGCAATCCGCAAGACCTGTCCGACTTGCGGCGGCCGCGGCAAGGTAATCCGCCAGGTTTGTACTCAGTGCCGGGGAGAACGCTTTAACCGGGTCGAGAAGAAGTTGAAGGTGAATATCCCGGCTGGAGTCGATAACGGAACACGGCTGCGGCTATCGGGCGAGGGAAATCCTGGTCCGGCAGGAAGCCAGCCTGGCGATCTATACGTAGTCATCAAGGTCGCCGAGCACGCGGTTTTCGAGCGGCGGGACTCCGATCTGCACTGTACTCTGCCGATCAATGTGGCGCAGGCAGTGCTGGGCGCCGACGTCGAGATCGAGACGTTCGACGGTCTGCAAGAAGTCAAGATCCCGGAGGGAACGCAGCCAGGAGCGCAGTTCCGGCTACGTAATCTGGGCGTTCCCCAGGTCAACGGACGATCCCGCGGCGACTTGTACGTGCATATCGACGTTCAGATTCCAAAGAAGATCACGCGCGAGCAACGAAAGGCATTCGAGCAGCTGCAGGACATGCTGCCCATTGAGAATACGCCGCACGAAAAGAGCGTCTTCGAAAAGGTGCGGGACTTCTTCGGTTAGAGCTTCGTAGCAGTCAAGCATATCTGCCACTCAAATTTGAACTCCTGTGCGGCTTACGCGGAGGGCTCAGGATTTCAATGGTTATGTTTTTCAAGAACACTGTAGGTCTTGACCCGCCCTGCTTCAAGGTGTATGCTGTGAATGTTTAAGATGTACGCTGTATATCTTTGCTTAGCGATATACGGTGTATATCTTTGCGGAAAGAGCAACCAGAAGCAGATGCCAGCAAAATCGGTGGTAGTGACAGGGGTCTCGACAGGAATCGGGAGGAGCATTGCGGAAGTGCTCATCCGAAAGGGCTTCGGTGTGTTTGGCACAGTCCGCAAGCAAGCCGACTTGGAGCGCTTGCAGGGCGCGTTGGGCGCAAGCTTCACGCCGCTGCTGATGGACGTCACCGACGAGCCTGCGGTCGCGCGAGCGGCGCAGCAAGTACGTGAATCGATAGGACGGGCGAACCTGGCGGGTCTTGTCAACAATGCCGGGATCGCGATTGGAGGCCCGCTTCTCCACCAGACAATCGCGGAATACCGGCAGCAGCTCGAGGTGAATCTAGTCGCTCCGCTAATCGTGATTCAGGCGTTCGCCGATCTGTTGGGCGCCGACCGCAAGCGGGAAGGAGGGCCCGGCCGCATTGTGAATATCAGCTCGGTTGGGGGGAAGTTAGCCGTACCTTACCTTGGTGCTTATGCGGCGTCAAAGCATGGACTGGAGGGGATGTCGGAATCGCTCCGGCGGGAACTGTTGCTCTACGGGATTGACGTGATTGTGGTCGCACCGGGTTCTGTCGTGACTGCAATTTGGGACAAAGCGGAGCAGGCTGATATCGAACGGTATCGCCACACCGATTATGCGGAGAGCCTACGACGCTTTCGCGACTACGTGATCGCCGAAGGCCGCAAGGGTCTTCCGCCCGAGGCCATCGGCGAGGCGGTCTTCACGGCGCTTACGACCCGCAAACCGAAGGTTCGCTACTCTGTTGTTCCGCAGAAGTTTAAAAACTGGACAATGCCCATGCTCCTGCCCAAACGCGTTCTCGACCGCATGATCGCGAAGCAGGTTGGCTTGCTTGCCACCAAAGCGTGAGACGAGGGATCCGTTCAGTACGTCTTTGTCAGTTTATTACGAGGGTTGTAGACGCTGAATTTGCCGTCTTTGGTGGCGCTCACCTTGAGGTAATAGCCGGTGTCGGTTTCAGACACATTGGCGATGTAAGGATCTTGCACATTGTGCTGGCTGCCTGCTGCATCGGCGTAGTGGAGTTGCCAAAAGCCTTCGAGTCCAGGCGAGGATTTGATCGAATCCCAAGCAGCAGGCATACCGCCCTTCTTGGCACCGTTATCCATGATCGCGACCTTCGGAGCCAGCGCATGGACCAGAGCGGGATCGTTACTGATGTCCATGCCGTGGTGAGACACAACGAAAAGGTCGGTTTTGCCGAGCTTGTTGACAGGGCAAACCAGTTGCAACTCCTTATTCCAGGTAAGGTCACCCAGGTCGACCACCCTGAACCCTCCAAATGAGATCTTCACGCCGACCGAGCGGGCGTTTTCAGTAGCATCCGCTGCCTCGGGTTTTACGCTGCTGCAGAAAGTATTCTCGCTGCCAGCGCCGGCTAGCGGCGAAGAAATCACGTTGCCATCGGCGGAAACCACCTGAACCTCCAGTCCTTTGATAGGCAGGTTACTGCCGGGTTTAGCGGTGATGCGGCGAGTGTCGCCCACGGCGGCTTTGTACTCGGCGTATAGGGTGGAGGAGGTCTTGGAATTCTCGCGGTTCTCGCCATGGTCGATGAATGTTCCCACGGGCAGTTTCGAAACAAGCTGAGGAACACCGCCAACGTGATCGGAATGAAAGTGCGTAATAAGCACATAATCGATTTTCTTGATGTGCGCGAGTTTCGCGGCGGCCACTATGCGGTTGGCGTCACGGTAAGCGTTATAACCCCAGCCGGTGTCGATCAGGAGCGATTGGCCGTGAGGCGGGACGAAAAGCGTGGATTGGCCTCCCTCGACGTCAATAAAGTAAATTTCGAGCGGTTTTTCTGCGGCGGCGATGGTGAACGAGAACAGCACGGCACACAACGCCAGGATGAGAGTACGCATGCGAGAAATCCTAACAGAGCCGAACGGAAGAGACGCAAGCTAGACCGGAACTTATCGCCGCTGATTAGCGTACTCTCGATAAGAAGAGACGAGGAGAAGCGGTCCATTGCCCTTTTGTACCAACTGCGGATCGAAGATCGATCATCGCGCAGCATTTTGTGCGCAGTGCGGACGGCAGCAGCCCGCGAGCGGAATGCAGAATCCCGATTTCTTAGCCGACGTGAGTGACCGGACAGCGTCGATTCTGTGCTACATTCCAGTGCTCGGAGTGATTCCGGCGATCGTATTCCTTGCGTCACAGCGATTCCGGCGAAATGTGGCGGTACGGTTTAATGCGTTCCAGTCGCTGTACCTTTTTGTGGCTTGGTTGATCGTCTCTTCCGCTGTACCGGTGTTGTTTTTTGGCGGTTCGGGCTGGGGCGTGGAGCATGCACTGGTCGGGATCTTAAAAATGGTCCTGTTTATCTGCTGGATTTATCTGCTGGTTAAGGCGGCGCATTTAGAGCAGGTTAGATTGCCGATTCTGGGCGATCTCGCGGCGCGGTCGACTATGGAGCAGATGTAGAGGAACAAATCCGCCGCAGGCGACACCGGGCGAGGTCCCTCGCAAGAGCGAATCCGATAGCCCCTCAACGCTGTCCAAAATAGGCAGGAGGTGTTTCGGATGGCCAAGCCGGTTTTCTTGCCTTTAGCGACCTATCGCGAATACCCGGCGGACGAAATGCGGGAACGACTCGGCGCATTTTGCGGCACAATGCTGGGTCGCCGGACCGTTCGGCAGTTCTCAAGCCGTGCGGTGCCGCGCGAAATCGTCGAGGATTGTTTGCGAGTGGCAGGGTCGGCGCCCAGTGGAGCGAATCAGCAGCCGTGGCATTTCGTGGTCGTCAGCAACCCCGAAATCAAGCGGCGGATTCGCGAAGCGGCCGAAAAGGAAGAGCAGGATTTCTATCGGCGTCGCGCGCCGAAGGAGTGGCTCGAGGCGCTGGCGCCACTGGGGACCGACGAACACAAGCCCTATCTGGAAACTGCGCCTTACCTGATCGCAATCTTTGCGCAAACGTATGGGGTTGCGCCAGATGGGACGAAGATCAAAAATTACTATGTGACCGAATCTGTGGGTATCGCAACAGGAATGCTGATCGCGGCGATCCACATGGCGGGATTGGTTTCGCTGACGCACACGCCAAGTCCGATGAGCTTCCTTAACCAGCTCCTGAACAGGCCTCCGAATGAGAGGGCCTTTCTGTTGCTGGTGGCAGGATATCCGGGTGAGGACGCGTGTGTTCCGGATATCGCGAAGAAACCGCTCACAGAGTTTGCCACATTCGTGGGTGAATCCTCAACTTAGTATAATTATTCATTGCAGTGAATAATTACTCAGACAAGTTCCTGGTTGGCGTCGTAGGGCATCGGGGCTATAGCGGCGCGGAGCTCGTGCGCATCTTGGGGCGTCATCCGGCAATGGATCTGGTGCTGATGGAACATCGCGCGGATGCCAGTCGGCCCACGCTGCCCCTTGGGCAGACTCCTCCGCGTATGATCCCGGCGACAGCGGAGGCGGCGCATCAGGAAAAGCTCGCCGTGGTGATGTTGGCGACACCGCCCGAGGTGTCGCTCGAGCTTGTTCCCCAGTTGCTGAATGACTCCACCCGTGTCATCGATCTGAGCGGCGCATTCCGGTTAGGCGATGCCGAGGTTTATTCGCGTTGGTATAAGGAGCGGCATACCGCGCCGAATTTACTCGAGAACGCGGTCTATGGGCTCCCTGAGTTTTACCGGGACAGAATTCCAAGTGCCCGTCTGGTGGCGAACCCGGGGTGTTATCCGACGGCGGCAAATCTGGCATTGCGACCGCTGGTTCAGGCTGATGTGGTGGACCGAACCCGCGGAGTAATCTGCGATGCTAAGTCGGGCGTGAGCGGGGCAGGACGGAAACCTAGCTTGCACACTAGCTTCTGCGAAGCAGCCGAGAATTTCAGCGCTTACGGCGCGATGGATCACCGGCATATTGCGGAAGTGCTGCAGAATTCCGGCTTAGGCGAGCGCGAGTTTACGTTTGTGGCGCATCTGCTGCCAGTGACCCGCGGCATTCTCGAGACCATCTACGTGCGAACCTTGCGAGTCGAGAAGGCCGTCGATCTGCTGAATATTTACGAAGAAGCTTACGCGGATGAACCGTTCGTCAGGCTCTATGCGCCCGGCAAATTGCCGGACTTACGCGCGGTGCAAGGGACCAACTTTTGCGATATCGGGTTCGTGTTCGAGCCGGAGAGCCAGCGCGCCGTGATTGTGGTGGCGGAAGACAACCTGGTGAAGGGCGCTGCGGGGCAGGCGGTACAAAACCTGAATTTAATGCTGGGGCTGCCGGAAATCGAAGGTCTGTTATGAGGCTGCTCGTAAAGATCGGCGGGACGCTCGTCGATGAGGCCGCCAGGCGCGATGCTTTGGCGCAGCAGTTAGCCAAGCTCGCGG
Organism: Bryobacteraceae bacterium; assembly: GCA_965219105.1. Classification (GTDB taxonomy): domain Bacteria; phylum Acidobacteriota; class Terriglobia; order Bryobacterales; family Bryobacteraceae; genus Bog-105. Next base: position 1,140,327 of record OZ244728.1, read on the forward strand.
GCAATCACGCCGTCGTGGTGGTGCATGGAGGCGGAAAGCAGATGACCCGCTTCCTCGAAGAGCGCGGAATCCAAAGCGCTTTTGTGAATGGATTGCGAGTCAGCGACGAAGGCGTGATCGACGCGGCGCTGAAAGTAATAGCCGGGAGCGTAAACAAGCAGCTCGTGGCGGCCTTGCAGAAGGCGGGACAGAAAGCAGTGGGGCTGAGCGGGGTGGATGGGCAACTGACGAGAGCGGAGCGGTGGAGCGAGGAGCTAGGCTATGTCGGGCGGCCGGTCGAATCGAACGGCGCGCTGCTCGAGTTGCTTGTGGACGCGGGCTATCTGCCGACCGTGGCGTGTCTGGCGGCCGACTTGCAAGGCGTGATCTACAACGTGAATGCGGACCAGATGGCGGTCTCCTGCGCGGTGGCGTTCCGCTCCGATGTCCTGCTGTTTCTGACCGATGTGCCGGGCGTGAAAAACGCCGATGGAGCGGTGTTACAGCGGCTGACGCCGGCCGACGCAGCTTCGCTGATTCAAGCGGGAACAGCGCATGGGGGCATGCAAGCCAAGCTGGAAGCGGCTTGCGCGGGGCTGACCGGCGGAGTGAAAGAAGTTTTGATCGCGCCAGGGAACGAACCAAACATCTGTGCCCGCATACTCGGCGGCGAGGCCGTGGGAACTAAACTGGCGCTGCAGCAATCGCCAACACGGCAAGGGAGTTTGGTGTGACACAAACCGCAGTGACCGTTCGCAAAGCCGGCATGGCCGACATTCCGCACATTCTTAAGCTGATCAACTCGTATGCGGCAGACGGTGTAATGCTGCCTCGCACCGAGTTTGAGATGTCGGAGAATATTCGCGATTTTGTGTGCGCCTACGACGGTGAACAGCTGGTGGGCTGTGGCGCTTTACATTTTTACACTCCGACCAGCGCCGAGGTGCGTTCGCTGGCGGTTTGGCCGAGCGAGAAAGCGCGCGGAGTGGGACGTGCAGTTGTGGAGGCGCTCGAAAAGGAAGCCTGGGATGAGGGGCTGGAATCGATTTTTGCGTTTACTTATGTGCCGGGTTTTTTTGCCAAGCTGGGTTTCGGCGAGGTGGAGCGCGGCGAGTTGCCATTGAAGGTTTGGAAAGATTGCCTCCGCTGTTCGAAGTTTCAAAACTGCGATGAGGTGGCGGTTCTGAAGCAATTGCGTCATCCGAACGAGACGAGGATTCGTACCTCAGACGAAGAATTAGGCACACTGATCTCGCTTCCAACGGTGATACGCCGCAGAGGTGCGTAAGTACTACCTGGTTTTAGAATATTCTACCAAGTGCTAATGCGGGGCGTAGAGGAGTTCTTAAGTAAATTCTCTATTTTTCTAAGTTTGTACTGGATTTTTAGGAAATAGTACGGGTATACTCAGTACCACGAGTACTTAGTACTCTGGAAGAAATCGGGAGGAAGTAGATGCGAGCTCTCACGTTGGACATACAAGAATCTGCCGGCCGAATTTTATGTTGCACCATCTTTCGGCAAGGCGGCAGGAAACTGTTGGCCAAAGGTCACGTGTTAAGCGACGAGGACATCCGGCTGTTGCAGACCGAAGGTATGCAGCAGGTCTGGGTCACCGAGCTCGAAGACGGCGAAGTGGGCGAAGACCAGGCAGTAATGGATGTAGCCCAGGCAATGTGCTGCGGATCCGTCGAGATTCGCTTAGCAGCGGGAGGTAGAGCAAACCTCATGGCCACGGCAAACTGCTGTGCATTGATAGACGATGAGCTGCTGCGGCAGATTAACTGCACCAGCAGTATTGCGATCGCTACCGTCCCGAACTACCGGTTTGTGAAAGCCGGCGAGCGCATGGCAACAATCAAAAGCGCGCCATTTGCGGTGGCTCAGTCACAACTGGAAACAGTGCTATCGATCTTAGGTGAGCGGGGTGCGATCCTGCAGGCGCGTCCCATCCGGGAAGCCGGCGTCGGCGTGCTGTATACCGATCCGGTGCATGGCGACCGCGCCAGAACGCTGTTCGAGGGTGTCGTTCGCACTCGCGTGGAACGCTTTGGCGGAAACCTGCGCTATGCGCTCTCCGCTGTGGAGGAAGAAGAGCAGGTATTACGCGCTCTACAGCATCTTTTGCGGACCAAGCCATCCGCAGTGTTGATCGCGTCGACAACAGCCCCGGCGGGACCGGAAGATGTAATTGGACGGGCGCTGACTCGGATGGGCGCGCATCTGGAACGGTTTCTGGCGCCGGTCGAGCCAGGCAACCTCATGATGATCAGCTACAAGGACGACGTGCCGATCGTTTCAGCTCCGTGCTGTTTCCGTTCTCCGAAGCCCAACGTACTGGATCTGGTGCTGCCGCCCATACTGGCCAAGTACCGGATTACAGGTTGGGAAATTGCCTGCCTAGGGCATGGCGGACTGCTCAATTAAGTTGGGCTGCCATTGAGGAGCGCACTCGGAGGAGGTGCGCTCCTGTTCTCTGCTCACTCAACGCGTCGCCCTTCTGACAGGTAGACATGCCTCTTCGAGTTATTATGATGGCGAAGCATGTCATCTCCTGCCGACGCCGATTCGATCGGCCAAAAAACGATTGAGGTGATTGCTCGCACGCAGCGCATTCCCCTCGATTCGGTTCACCTGGACAGCACTTTTGAGGAACTGAAGATCGATTCGCTGGATGGGATCAATATTGTTTTTGAACTCGAGAAAGAGTTCGATATTGAGATTCCCGATGAAGGCGTGTCGCATCTGCGATCGGTGCAGGACACAGTGAACGGTGTACGCGAGCTGATCGCGAAAAAACAAGACAAGATACAGCCGTCCGAAGCCGTATGACACGGGTGGCGATCACCGGCTTGGGACTGGTGTGCGCGTTGGGCAATACGGTCGGCGAATGTTGGGATAACGCCGTGAACGCCCAAACTGGTATCGCTGGGCTCCGCGAACAGGGCAACCCGCCATACCGCTTCCAGGTCGGGGCTGAAGCGCGCGGATTTGTGCCGCTTTCCCATTTCACGGAAAAGGATTTGATTTTGCTTGAGCGGTTTGCGCAAATGGCGACGGTAGCCGCGCGCGAGGCAGTCGCCCAAAGTGGGTTGGACTTCGGCTCGGGGCTCGGCGAACAGACCGCGATCGTTACCGGAAGCAGCGTGGGTGGGCAGTTTTCCGAGGAGGAAGGCTACCGCAGGCTGTATATCGACAAGAGCCCGCGAGTAGCGCCGCTCACCATTCCGCGTACTATGGCAAACGCCGGGGCCAGCCAGATCTCGCGGGAGTTCGCAATCCAGGGACCGACGTATACCATCTCGACGGCCTGTTCGTCTTCCAACCATGCCATTGGGCAGGCGTTCTGGATGGTTCGCAACGGGCAGGTGAAAGCAGCCATCACAGGCGGCAGTGAGGCCGTATTCGCCGAGGGGCTATTGCGGGCCTGGGAGGCAATGCGCGTGGTGTCGCCGGAGGCATGCCGGCCATTTTCGGCGGACCGGCGGGGTCTCACGCTCGGCGAAGGCGCTGGAATGTTGGTGCTTGAGGAGTGGAACGCCGCGCGCGACCGGGGTGCGCGCATCCTCGGCGAAGTAATCGGGTTTGGGATGAGTTCGGATGCTCATCACCTGACCCAACCGAATGTGGATGGCCCGATCCGGGCAATGCAATGGGCAATGCGGGATGCCGGACTCGCACCCGGACAAGTCGATTACATCAACGCACATGGAACCGGCACGCAGGCGAACGATGCAATCGAAACGGAAGCCATACAAGCGGCTTTCGGAGCTCGGGCGCGTTCTATTCCAGTGAGTTCCACCAAGTCAATGCACGGGCATGCATTGGGAGCGGCAGGGGCGATCGAGGCCGTATTAACAACTATGGCTCTTCGCTGCGGCACCATTCCGCCCACCGTCAATTATCAGACTCCCGACCCGCTCTGCGACTTGGACGTGGTGCCAAATCACGCCAGGAGAGCAGACCTGCACATTGCGCTCTCGAATACCTTTGCCTTTGGTGGCTTGAACGCGACTCTTGCGTTTCGCAGAAGTGAAGTTTAGCCCGACTTTCGGCAGCTTGAGCCCTCAGCAAGGGGCCAGAATGTTGCAAAACTCTCCTAAATAGACACAACTCAGGGTAATAGTACTTATAAAGCTATGAATAATCGGTAAATGACCGGAGACAGTCATTTCTGATGATGATTGTAGGCTGAGTTTACGTTATTCTTTGGCTACGGATTCGCAGCAAAGGCCCGGTTTGGACGGACCCTTGCTGTGTCGGAGGGGGCGGGACGCGCGAGTGCGTCACCGCCCATATTGCACTTAGTGTACCTCGGAACAGTTAGGGATATACAGGCCGTTGTAGAAATGGTTCTAGGACTATATGGTTTTCGGTAAACTTCGATAACGGCTGTGGGAGCATCAGAGTATGCTCGAGTCACCTCACCAACCTCCTGCCTCAGTGCCCCAAGCTGCGGCTGGGATTGACGATCGAACTAGCCGGGCCGGTTTGCGGACCGTTGCTTCCTTTGAGGCCTTTAAAGGCGTGTTGGTATTGGTACTCGGCATTGCGCTGGTAGCCTTGCATTCCCATGTGCAGGACTTAGCAGAGTCATTGCTCTACCATCTCCACATCGACTTCGACCGGCGGCTGGGCCACGCGGTGTTGAATGCTGCCTCAACCATTAACGATGCGCGCTGGTGGGCAATCGGAGCGGCGGTCGGAAGCTATAGCTCGGTGCGCTTTATTGAGGCATGGGGATTATGGAATCGCCGAGTCTGGGCAGAGTGGTTCGCTCTTTTATCGGGTGCAATGTATCTGCCGTGGGAATTCCTAAAGATGGCGGAGAAGGCGGATTGGGACCGGATCGCGGTATTCGTCATCAATGTCGTCATCGTGTCCTACATGGCGTATATCCGGCTCACGGAGGTGCGGGCGCAGCGCCGGAGCGTCAGGATCGCCGGGGCGCCGAACTCGCCGCATTCCGAAGGCTCATTGCGCAGAATCTAACTCGCCTACTCGGGCCTCTCCTCAGCCGTCTCCCTGAACAAGCGTCGAAGCGATTCACCGTAGCTCGATAAACGCCCGATTAACAAAATTCTAAGTCAAAAGATGCAGGCAATCTTACCCGTTGTAGGGCGTGACCGCCAAGACTAAATTTAGAGCAGGTTCTACCGATGTTTATTCACAAAAAAGACTTACTCGTACCTGTTTCGGTCGACACTCCAAATCCGAAGTTCGGCCAATACCTGCTGGATCAGTTTGGCGGAGCAACCGGGGAGCTAACGGCTTGTCTTCAATATTTCGTCCAGTCGTTTCACGTGCAGGATGCCGGTTTGAAGGATATGCTCCTAGACATTGCGACCGAGGAGATGGGGCACCTTGAGATGGTGGGCAAGCTCATCGAATTGCACACCTCGGGAGAGGCAAAAGTGAAGGCGGAAGAGAGTCCGCTGTTTGCGCTTCGAGGAAAGGGTCCACACTTCCTGGACAGCTGCGGAAGCGCCTGGAGCGCGACCTATATCAATGAAGGGGGTAGCGTGGTTCGGGATTTACGGGCAAACCTGGCTGCCGAGGCCGGCGCACGCCAGACCTATCAAGCACTGATCGAAAATTGCACCGATGACGGCAGCAAGAAGGCGTTAGTTCACCTATTGACCCGTGAGGTAGCCCATACCCACATGTTCATGGAAGCGCTAAATTCATTGGGTAAGCTGACCGATCCGTTCTTCGGCGAGATCGCGCCCGACGATACGGTGAAGATTTACTACAACATGAGTGGAAACGGCAGCGATCCTCGTGGGCCTTGGAATAGCGAGCCGAACTTCCAATATGTTGCAGATCCGCTGAAGAAAGAAACGAATTCACATCCAGGCATAGAGCGGCCGGATTTGAAAGAAGTAAGCAAGGTCAACGCGCAGCAATCGCAGTCAGCAAAGGCAATGGTCTTTTCGGATTAGCTAGGGCCAGTAGTTCACCTCAGCTTTTTGTTTAGTGGACAGAGCGGAAGTCGCATTCTTCCGCTCCCTCCGCTGTGCAGAGCCAGAGAAAGCTTGACTCAAACAGCGAAGGGACCTATGCTTTAGCATATGGCTGTGCGAGACTTTCTTATTTCTGAGCGGCAGGTTAAACTCTTCCGGAACGGTCAAAATCAGGCGGTACGTATTCCTCGCGAATTCGAACTGCCTGGGAACGATGCCATTATGCGTAAGGAGGGTGACCGGCTGGTGATTGAGCCTACTCCGCCAAGGTCGCTGCTCGCGCTGTTGGCGACTCTCGGGTCCCTTGATGAAGACTTCCCACCCATACCGGATCCAACTGCTGATCCTGTCGAAATTTGATGCGCTACTTGCTTGACACCAACATTCTTTCTGATCTCATACGTAAACCAATGGGTCGCGTAGCGCAGCAAATCAGCATCGTGGGTGAAAGGCGAGTCTGTACCAGCATTATTGTCGCAGCAGAATTGCGCTATGGGGCGGTAAAGAAAGCTTCACCCCGCCTTTCGACACAGCTCGAAGCTATCCTCAATCTGATCGAGGTGTTGCCTTTTGAAACTCCAGCCGACACTGCTTATGGGTTGCTTCGAACTCGACTTGAGCAGTCTGGACAGCCCATCGGCAGCAACGATCTACTGATCGCCGCTCACGCCCTTGCCCTAGGCTACATTTTAGTAACCGACAATGAGCGCGAGTTCTCCCGAATCGCCGACCTTTCTCGTGAAAATTGGTTGCGGCAGACGTAGCTGATCAGAGAAGCTCTTCCGGCCTCAAGCGGTACTAAGTGACACAGTACTCGTAGCCTTAGGCTTACTATGCATCCTGGACGAGAATGGGGTATCTCAACTTCGTCATCGGAGGCAAGTAATGCGAGTTTCGACTCTCTTCTTAGCGGCGGTTACAATTTGTCCGCTGCCCATCTTCGCGGGACGCCCGCACATTATCGTGAATGGCGATCCGCCAAATCCCACTGTCGTCGTGAACAATAACTTTACGTTCGGCACTGACAATTTCGGCGGGGGCGATTTCACGTTTCAAAACGAGAGCGGCTCGAACTGGCAAAGCCTGCTCTTTACAGCCACTCTATCTGCCGACACACCGATTGTGTGCGGTCCCGGACCCTTTGTCACCTGCACCGTCACCGCCACGCAACAAAGCACAAACGATTACCTCTACAGCATTCTGATGGGCCCAACGCAGAACGGCGGCGGCGTTGCAAATGGCCAAATCTTCTCGATCGACCTCAACGATGAAGGAACAGACCCGGACGGCTCGGGAAGTTGGGGCGCCGACACCGGCTTCAAAGCAGCCGCAAATGTAACGCCCGAGCCCTCGACAATCGCTCTGGCTTTACTAGGCCTTGCGGGGTTTGCAGGCTGGCGCAAGTTTCACCGCAAGTCTTTCGCTCGAGGGTGACCGAACTGCCTCTTGAGCGATTTGAATTCAGGTGAGTTTCTGACCGACTTCATGTCGGGATCGGTTAGAACATTCTCAAAGGGCTCACCGTGTTCGAAAGCTTTTCTGAGCGCTGCGACGGCCTCTGCGGTTTGTCCCGAGGAAGCTTCAACCGATGCCTGATCGTACATGAATGAGCTGTCGGAGCCGTCGATGGCCCTTGCCTTGGCAATCATCTGCCGGGCTCGGGAGTTGTTTCCTAATCCGGTGTAACAGAGGGCGAGCGCTGCAAAGGCGTGCGCGTTCTCGTGGTTCACTTCGAGTTCATCGTAGAGCAGCCCGATCGCTTTTGTGAAGTTCTGTTCGGCCAGACTGTGCTGGCCATTTTGCGCATACGCCTCCGCCAGATTGCGCATGCCTTCCGGGTGATTGCCTTTGAAAGTCAGTGCCCTGCGGTAGGCGGCGATCGCTTCGCCGTAGCGGCCTAAGTGATAATAGGCTGTTCCTAAATTCGAATATTCGTCATAGCCGGGACCGAGCTGAACCGCCTTTTCGATCTCAGGGACAGCCTTGCTCCACTGGGCCTCCTCGAGGTACGTGGCGGCGACATTGTTGTAGCCGGCGACATCGGACGGGTTCTGTGCCACTTCCTGCTGGAACTCTTTACGTGCTTCGCCGGGTTGGCCGAGCTTGGCGTAAACATAGCCGAGTTGTTTGTGGTTGAACCAGTAGTACGGGTTAAGATCGACCGCCTTCTTCGCCGACTCGAGTGACTGCTTACCTTGGCCGGCATCGAGGTAGGCGCGGCCGAGCCGGATATATCCGTTATCGGAATTTGGCGAAAGCGCAAGAGCCGCCTTGAGCTCACTAATGGCTTCGGCATTGCGTCCGGTAGCTGAGTAAGCGCTCCCGAGCGCAAAGTGAACCTCGGGCAGATCGGGGTTCAACTGCTTGGCCTGTTCAGCAGCGGCTACGGCTTTGGTTGAATCTGCGCTGTTGTGGGTGATGCGATAGAGCAGATTGCTGGCGTCTGCTATACCGGTCCAGGCAAGTGCAAATGAGCTATCGAGCCGGCAAGCCTGCTCGAAAAGGGCCAAAGCGCTCCTTGCACTGTCTTCATCGCGGTGATTACGAAGAATGTCGCGGCCCTTCAAGTACAAATCGTAAGCGGCAAGATTCTGGGTGGGCGCAGTCGCCTGGCGTTGACGCTCTTCGAAGCTCGGCGTGACATCAAGGGCCTTTTCAGTGTCATCTGCGATTTGATCTTCAAGAGCGAACAGGTCGGCGCCGGCGCGCTGATAGGTAGCCCAATGCGCTTTGTGGTTCCGGGTATTGTAGATTTCGACATCAACTTTGATGCGGTCGCCTTCGCTCTGCACTGTGCCTTCGACAAGCAGGTTGGCGCCGATCTGACGGCCGATGTCAGTTTCCGGCTCAGACATGTTGACGTGTTCGAGCGCGGCAGACGAGATAGGGTGGACGCTGTTCAGGGACGCGAGACGGGCAGAGACGGCTTCGGCGATACCTTCCGCGCGGTATTTGAGATTGGCATCGGAGCCGAGCGAGCGGAACGGAAGGACGGCCACATATTTTCCTTTGGCAGGAGGCTCCATTGGGGTCTTACGCCGGTTATAAATCGTAGCGGCGCCGGCAATCATCAGAAGCAGTGCCACGGCCGCAATAGCGGGCCACCAGCGTTTTATTGACGTACTGGCAGGCAGCGCGTGAGTCGCAATCGCCGTCTGTGGTTCGCTGGACTTCGCAGGCTGAGCAAGATCGGCGCGGACGGCCTCGACTGTGGGGTAGCGCGCCGCAGGATCACGCTCGAGGCAGCGCAGAATGACAGCGGCAAGTTGTTCCGAGATTCCAGAATTGAGGACGCGTGGGCTGGCGGGCGACTCGGTGAGGCGTTGGGTAATTGTCTGGACGACGGAGCTTTCGCTGAACGGAATGCGCCCGGTCGCCATCTCGTAAAGAATCAAGCCCAGCGAGTAAATGTCGGTTCGGCAATCGACCGAAGCTCCATCTACCTGTTCAGGTGACATATAGAGCGGCGTTCCTGAGCAGCTGCCCGCCTCGACCGCAGCGGAGGGTCGAGAAAGCGCTGAATCGGCTGCACTGCGGGCGAGGCCAAAATCGGCGATGCAGACGTGACCGGCCGAGGAGAACAAAATGTTGCTGGGCTTCAAGTCGCGATGACTGATTCCCTGTTCATGGGCAGCCATCAGGCCATCGCACAACTGAAGCGCGAGTTCTCGAATGCGAGATTCCGGCAGCGGGCCGGTGCGATGCAGCAGTTGCGAAAGATTTTCGCCCTCGGCCCAAGCCATAGATACAAAGCGCAAACCGTCGGCTTCGCCCAGATCGTGAATGCGGAGTATGTTCTTGTGGGAGATCTGGCTGGCGACCGAGATTTCCTGGATGAGCTGATCGAGAGACTGTGGATCGCCGGCAAGCTCCGGCCGTACCACTTTCAGCGCAACCGTGCGGTGGAGATCGAGGTCGGTGGCGCGGTAAACCTTGCCAATGGCGCCTTCACCCGCTTCGGCCTCAATGCGGTAACGGCTGCCGAGCATGTCTCCCGGCGTAAGCTCTGTTTGTGCTCCGCGAATGGTAGCCGCAGAAGGCGGATGGGTGGAAGAGAAGGCATCGTGCCCGCGTGCTTCGAGGGCCTTCAAGAGTTGCTCGGCGGTGGCAAAGCGATCAGCGGGATTCCGCTCGAGACAGCGCATGACGAGGGAGACGAGCCACCCGGGAATACTTGGATCGACGACGGCCAGCGAGCGGGCATGACCGCGGGTCCGGCTCACAAGCGCTTCCGACAGCGGGTGGTTCGGAAAAGGCAGTTGGCCGGCGAGCAGTTCGAAGGCAATCACGCCGAAGGCGAAGATATCCGAGCGAGCGTCTCCCGGATGGCCGAGAGCCTGTTCTGGCGACATATACGTCGGGGTTCCCAACAACCCGCCAGTGCGGGTGGCGCGGGTGTCTTCGAATGAGCGAGCTAAGCCGAAATCGACCAGACGGACGCGTCCGTCGGAAGCGAGCAGAATGTTGTGCGGCTTCAGATCGCGATGAACCACGTCTTCGCCATGAGCCGCAGCCAGGCCGTTGCCGATCTGGGTAAGGAGATCGCGGGTCTCCTCCACGGTAAGCTTACTGCGGGCATCGAGAAGGGCTCTGAGATCCTGGCCGGCAACGAATTCCATCGTGATGAAGCGGAGGCCTTCGGCGACGCCTAAATCAAAGACGCGGATTACATTGCGATGGGCGATTTGACGGGCGAGCAGCGTCTCCTGTTTGAGGCGGCGTAGCGACTGGGGATTGGAAGCGAGATCGGGACGGATGGTTTTGAGCGCGATGATGCGGTCGAGTTCACGATCGAGAACTTTATACACAGTGCCCATGCCGCCCTGGCCGAGGCGCGCGAGAACTTCGTAGCGGTCATTGAGCAGGCGGCCAATCGGAAGTTCAGCGAAGGCGCGCGCGGGCGCGGCGCCGGACACGGCCGAGAAGGCTGCGGTGGCTACTACGGTCGCGTCCCCATCGGGAAAGAAGCCCTCTGCTTCGGAGGCAATCGTTTCACTTACTTCGGCGAGCGCGCAATTGCAGTTTCCGCACGAGGCGGATCCCTCTTGGTTGGGAGTGGCGCAAAGCGGGCAAGTAAGCATACCGATGCTTCGTTAAGGTCGACGAGCAGATGACGTGCGTGCTCCATTTTAGAGCATTTGGAGTGCCAAAAGCGAGGGACGAAAGAGGGAGGCCGGGTGGCATTGAACGAGATGCTTCGATTGAAGATGGGGGGGGGAACGTCTATTTCTTCACGCCTTTGATGTCGTGGCCATTCTGATGCAAAACAAGCCCTGTCACTTGTCCGGTGCTACTAAAAGTGAATTCTAGTTCCGCGTCAACCACCTTTAAGAAGAACTTCGTCCGCGATTCCGGGTATACCGGCACTTTCGGTTGGCCCGTCGCCTGGGTCATCAGCTGGTCGCCGTCGACGCTAATGGTGAGGCTGAACTGCGGTGCAATCTGATATGTCCCCACATAACGATTGAGCACGGCGCGGTCGACCTTAACCTCCGTCCTGAGCGCAGGTTGGAAATCCTGCCAGCCATAAGCGGTCGCAATGCAGGCAAGATTCGACTTTCTGAATGGGAGCCGAGGTTCGTCGGTGGAGTTAGCTGCGCTCGATGCTGTTTGGGCGCTAAGCGAAGTTCAAGAACGCAAGCAACAGCGAGGGAAGCCAAGGGTTTCTGTGCCATTGGAGCGATCAGAATGTAGAGCGTATCACCAAAGGTCAGGTGGAGTTGAGACCAGCAGCAAGGGTGCCCTAAGCCAGGCGATCGATCCCTTTCCCCTTGAGCCAATGGGACAAGAGCCCGACGGAGCTAGCTCGCAACGTTTGAATATGCGGGCTTGAGAATCGAGTCGAGTCACGGCGGAACAAGCGGGCAAGATTTGGTAAAGCTTGGCAGTTTTACAATAAAGGCAAATGGTAAAGAAAAGATTATCGAGCACCATCAGCAGCAAAGGACAGGTCACCGTGCCGTTAGACATTCGCCGTCGTCTGGGCCTAAGAGAAGGCGATCGCGTCGAGTTTCTTATTCATGGGGACCAGACACTTATCCGTCCCGCCACAGCGCAAGAAAATCCTTTTGAACGCTACATCGGGATCCTTCCGGCCTTCGAGGAAAAGAGACAGATCAGCAGATGGATCTCGGAATTGCGCGACGACGACGACGATAACCAACGATGAGGACGTCGATCGACACGAACATCCTTTCGGCTTTATGGTCGAACGAACCCGGCTCGGGCGACATAGCTAAACGCCTTGGCGAGGCCAAACAATTCGGCGCGATTCTCGTCTCGGGAGTGGTTTTCGCAGAGCTGCTTGCTTACCCCGGAGCAACGGAGAAGTTCATCGAAGACTTCTTTGCGCAAACCGGAATTGTGCTTGATCTCAGCCTCGATGACATGGTTTGGGCTGAAGCAGGGCGGCGGTTCGCTAAATATGCAAACCGCCGGCGAAAAGCAGAAGGCAGAGGTCCCAAGCGGCTATTTGCGGACTTTCTGGTGGGCGCTCACGCCTTGCTGCAAGCTGATCGCTTAATGACGCTCGACCCAGCTCGCTACAAGCAGGACTTCCCGGAACTCCGGTTGTAAACGGCCATGCTACACTGCACGGGCAATACAGAATATTGTCCGAGGAGCACCACCTATGCTCAAGCTTTCGCTGCTTGGTTTCCTGGTTGCCGCCTGCGCAACCAATGGTTTTGCCCAGGAGAATTGGCAAGTACGTCAACCGCAACTCATCGCGCAACAGAGCGGCACCACGCAGCTGCTAATTGCAGTAAGCCCGGTGAACTCCCGCGTGGTATGGGCAGCCGGCGCGGGCGGAACTTACGTGACAACGACCGATGGCGGAGAGCACTGGAGAGCCGCCGTTGTGCCCGGCGCCGAGAAGCTGCAGTTCCGGGACGTCTATGGAGTAAGCGACAAGGTCGCCTACTTAATGTCCATCGGTTCGAATCCAACAGATTTCCGAATTTACAAGACCGTCGATAGCGGCGCAACCTGGACGGTACAGTTTACGAATCACAGGGCGAATGCCTTCTACGATTGCTTTTCGTTCTGGACTCCAAGACGCGGCATCGCGCACAGCGATTCAGCCAACGGTGTGTTCCCCGATATCCGCACAACCGATGGGACGACATGGCAGTCCATCGCCAGCAACATGCCGCCGGCACTAACCGGGGAAGCGTCCTTTGCAGCCAGTGGAACCTGCGCATCGACGGAAGGCGAAAGAAATGCCTGGATCGCTACAGGCGGCTCGGCAATCGCCAGGGTCTTAGCCACTCAAGATGGAGGCGACACCTGGCAGGCCTACGACACTCCGCTCAAGAGCTCGCCCAGCGCGGGCGGAATATCGGTGGCGTTCCGCGACGCCTGGCACGGCATTCTGGGTGGCGGCGACTTGGCTTCGAACGACGCTGCTGCGACTGCCATCTCGCACGACGGCGGCCAAACCTGGAACCTGACCAACAAACCGCCCGTGCAGGGAGCCGTTTTCTGCCTCGCCTATGTCTGCGGCAACCGGCATGACCGTGGCAGATGGCATGACGATGGGGAGGATTTCGAAGACGGACATGAGCACGATCACGATCATGACCATTCCGTGGTTATCACGACCGAGAAGGAGCCGAACTTCAAGTCCGGGGCTGCTGCGTGGACGCCCGATGAAGGTCGCACCTGGTTCCCAATCTCCGGGGCGAGCGGCTACTGGGCTGTTGCGTTTGCCAATCCAAGAGCCGGATGGTTTGTGGGAAATGGCGGCCGGATCCTGAAGATTCGCTTCTAAACGATCGGGTGTGCGTCCTTGATGGTTATCGAGCCCCGCCCACTGCCATTTTCTCGGCGGGTGTCTCGGCTGGCTTGTGTGATGCGTTTACGCCCGCAAAGCGCGTATAGAGCGCGCGAATGACATAAAATGAGCTGCCGATCGCAACCGCAAGCACAGCGTTGACGACGAGCGTCGCGGCAGCGGTGGTCAGGAAACCAAGCGCGTCCACCTTGGACATCTTCGGTAGCCGCCGCCACGTTCCCCACTCCAGGAGACAGATGCCAATATACGCAGTCACGCCGGCGAGCGCTGGCACCGGTATGTGAGCGATGTACTTGCCGCCCACAGCAATGAAGGCAAAGATGAAGACCGCATGAAACAGGTTCGACAAGCGCGTTGTGGCGCCGCACCGTACGCTCGCCAGGCTGCGGGCTGGAATGCCTACGCTCATGGGCGCTGCGAAGATTGCCCCAACCATGTTGGCTATCCCGTAAGCGCCGAGTTCGGTGTCGGCGTCGGCCTTCTTGAGTTGCTTATGGCGGCCTCTAAAATGCTCGACCACGCGGGAGGTGACCAGCAGATTCACGGCGGAGACAAAGGCTAACCCGAGACCGGCGGGCACTACGCTCAGCACGTCGGCGGGCGTCCAGGAGAAACCGGCAAAAGGCGGCATTTGAAGCGGCAAACGTCCTACTTCACGCTGGTGCAACTGGAACACTCCGGCAATAACCACGGCCGCGATGACTCCGATGAGAGGCGCAGGCAGCTTTGGTACCCAGCGAGCAGCGGCAAGTGCGGCAACAATAACGACGCCGCTGATAATGAGGGCGCTCATCTGCGTTTCGCCGGTTCGCGATAGAACCTGCCAGCTTTGAGCGACCATGTTGTTCGATGTACGGTCCACCACGGCGTGGATGCCGAGCATAACGCCCAACTGAGAGAGAATCATCATTGCGCCGATGCCGCACGAGAAGCCGGTCACCACCGGGCTTGGCACCTTTTGAATAAACCGGCCCAGCCGCAAGAAGCAAAACACCAGCAGGAACACGGATGCGACCATGCAGACCTTCGCCGCTCCCCCGATACCTTGCGAATGCACAGCTTCGGCGATGAACGGAACAGTGGCGCTGGCCGTCCCGCCGATTAAGACTGGATTGCGTCCCAGTAAAGCCGTCACGGGCGCTGTAGCCATCGAAGTCACGAGCCCAAGCGCAGGCGGCAGGCCCATCATACTTGCCAAAGCCAAGCCATACGGAATGGCGATTAGTGCAGCGACGATCCCCCCGGACACATCGCCGCCGAACGCCCGCCAGCTATAACGAAAATGGAAAGGATTCACCCGAAGCTACCCCACAGAATCACAACCGTGAAAGCTGTCGATTCAGCTCACGGAAAAATGCAACGAGGCAGGCCGGAGATACCAGACAGGGGCAAACCGGAGATTGGAAACACAACAGCGGAGGCGGACTTGATCGCCTCCGCTACGAATGACTAACTTACGGGTGGATCAGGCGTTGTAGACTTTCGCGAACGCCGTTTTAAACGCTGCCATGTCTTCCTTGCTGCCCACGGTCACGCGCACCCAGTTCGGCCACACCGGCCACACGCGACCGATATAAACCTTCTGTTTGGCCATATCCGCGTAAAAGTCTTTCCCCGAACGCTTCACGTCGATCATGAAGCAATTGCTCTCGGAAGGAATGAAGGTCACATTCTTCCCGGTGAGCCAGCTGAACGTATCGTTACGGATATCGCCCATCACCTTGCGGCGATCCGGCACCAGGCTCTTATCCTTCACACTGGCCGTTGCAGCAACCATCGCAGTCACCGGCATAGCGCCCGCACTGAACGGCCGAACTTTTTCAAGCAGGTCCGGGCGTGCAAAAGCAGCGCCTGCGCGGAGGCCAGCCATGCCGTAGAGCTTCGAAAAGGTACGGAGCACGATCACGTCTTTATCAGCGGCGACCATGTCGTTACAACGTGTCGCATTAGGGGAGATGTGAATGTAGGCTTCATCGATCATCACCACCGAACCTGCGGGCTTGTTGGCCACCAGGTAATCGATATCTTCGCGCTTGGTGAGCGTTCCGGTCGGGTTGTTGGGGTTGCAGACGTAGAACAGCCCGGCGTTCGGCGCGGCAGCCAGCATGGCTTTTACGTCATGGTCCCAAGTGCCCTTGCGCAGCGGCACGTTGATTACTTGAGCTCCGACGTACTTGGCTGCCCGCTCGCCCGCTTCGTATCCCGGGTCGGCCTTTACGAATGGCCGGTCCTTTGAACAGAAGCCCAGTACGGCTTGATGGAGCGGCGCGCTGGAGCCGGCGAAAATTTCAATGTAGGAGTTGTCGGGCTTGTAGCCGAACCGCAGACCCTCCACCGCCGCCATGGCCTCGGCGAGGGCATATGTATCTTCATACATATAACGCCCGCTGCTCTTCACGATGTTGTGAATCGCCTGGCAAGCTTCCGGTGACGGGCCCATCGGATTCTCGTTGGCATTGATCTTCACCGCATCGGGCGGCATATTCTTGACCATGGAAAGTTGAGCCAGGGCAGGCTCGTTGTAGAAAGGGAGTGTGGCGCCCGCGGTAAGCACCGTTGCGATACGCCCAAAGCTGCGGCGGGAGAAGCCGCGCCGGAGGAAATCGGCCTTTTGCTCGTCGCTCAAAACAGTTGACATGAGGTCTCCTTGATTGCGGAAATTCGGGTGGCAGGGGGTAACGGCACCGGGATGCCGCCAAGACACAACAAGAAATTTCGCACCGCTTGACGCGGTTCTGAGCCGAACGTGGGCTACTGGCAACGCAAGACGAATCCTGCGCTGTGTGCCCTCAAAGGCGGCAGAGCCACTTCGGTTGGGAAGGGACGCCCGGAGGGCAGCTTCACAGGCAGTTTATCACTGCTGTAAATGAAACGCAGCCCGATTGCGGTTAATTCTTGCGAATTAGTGCAGAGCGCCGGAATCCTGGATCGCCATTCGAGCGATCGCAGGCAAGGAAAGACTGCCCGATAACATCTCCCGTGCCGACAAACTTTCCTTGGTCACACCGCTCCTCGTGTGGTCCGGCGAGTGGGAAATCATGTGATAAAGCTCATGCGCGACAACCAGCCCCAGCGCGTTCCCGAAGGCGCTCTGATAGAGCAACGGAGAGCTGTGGCCGACGACTCGCTCGAGAGAGGAACGAATGCGGTCGCATTCCACTTCGCCGAACGGCAGAATGGCGCCGTCGGAGGAATATGCCATTGCGAGCGGGCCGCGCTCGTCGGAAAGCGCGCCGATCGGTAGGCTCTCGGTCATGTCGCAGCTGCCCTTCATGGTGAAAAGAAAAAGCTGCGAGAACTGTTCGTGAATTCCAACCGAGTAACGCTCGCGAACCACCGGAATCAGACCGACCGTGCTCAATGTATGGCGCAGTTGGCGTTCGAGAGCACGGAAAGCAGCCGGGGAGTAAGGGTGCTCGTAACTCAGCAAAACAGTCACAGAGTTCGGGGACGCGTGAGCCGGATCGTGCGACGATGCCGGCGGGGTTCCGGCGGCACACACGGCCGCAAACAGACAGCAGAATAGAGTACGCAAAACAGCCTCTCAACAGGGAGCAACTACCTAAGCGCCTGACAGGGGCACCACTTGCAGTATAGATCCAAAAATCGAGCTTGGATTCTCACTCAGAAAAGTCCGAGGATATATCTGACCGCTTTCCGCTACGAACACTCTTCAAAAGCCTGCTGCTTTGAGCTCCTCCGTAGCTCAGAAGCCAACGCCGGCAAAGCTCAGCGGGGGATTGCCTCTCCATGCCCCGCGGAGTCTGGCAATCCCGAAAATCATAGATTAGTTTTATTTTCTTTTCAGTAGACGCCTTCCATAATTCGCTGATATACTCCTGAAAACTAGTTTTAAGCGGAGTTAGTGATCCGGCGATTTGGATGAGCGCTTTCGGTGCGCAAACCCCGGACGATTTTTGCCCCTCAGTACGGGTGTCCGCTCCAAGTTGAGAGCAGAAGGTCATAGTCAGACCTCGGCCTGGCAGTTACATGCCAGAACAATCTCGACAAGGAGTGTGCATGTTCGCAAGACTTTCAGTTATATCTCACAAAGTGCGGTTGGCCGCTGCTGTCTTTTCCTGGCTCGCGATGGCTGCTTATGCACCCGCGCAGACTTACCAAGGCGCAGTAAGAGGCGCGGTTACCGATCCGCAAGGAGCCTCCATTGCCGGGGTGAAAGTTACTCTTACCAACACGGCCACCGGCCTCAGCCGCTCTACTCTGACCACAAATAGTGGAACTTACTCGTTCAATGACATTGATCCTGGTAATTACGCCGTAACGGCCGAAAGCCCGAACTTCAAGAAATACGAACAACGCGGCATCGTTCTAGCCACCCAGGAGTTTGTGACGGTTGACGTTACCATGCAGGTCGGGAATGTTACACAGAGCGTCACAGTCAACGAAGATGCGCCTCTCGTGGAAAACTCCAATGCTTCGCAGGGCCAGGTGCTGGACCGTCAGCAGTTAGTCGACCTTCCGAATCTAGGGCGCAATCCGTTCACCTTGTCGCGCGTAGCCCAGAATGTCATGCCAGTGGGCAATCCCGCGTACAACCGTATGGAGGATCAGAGCGGTTCTTCGCAGATTTCGATCGCCGGCGGCCCGGTGCGCGGCAACAATTACCTGCTCGATGGCGTTCCGATCACCGATGCCGACAATCGCGCGATCATCATTCCGACAATTGAGGCCGTGCAGGAAGTAAAAATCCAGGCAAACACCTACGATGCTTCGATGGCTCGCACAGGCGGCGGCATGTTTAACACGCTGCTGAAATCCGGAGCCAATGAATATCACGGCGTCGTCTATGGGAGCACGCGACAGACCGGCTGGTCGGCTAATAACTTCTTTAACAATGCCGCTGGGCTGCCGCTGCCGCCGCAAACCAATTACACCTACGCGCTCGCTTTAGGAGGGAAAGTTTGGATCCCCAAAGTCTACGACGGCAAGAACAAAACCTTCTTCTGGATCGCGCGGGAAGGATATGACGACACCCAATCGAATTCATCTCAGCTTTATACGCCGACCGCGCTCGAACGGGTTGGGAACTTCTCCCAGACAATGGCCGAAGGCGGAGGCTTGCTTACCATCTACGATCCAACAACCACTGTGAAGAACGCGAACGGCACTTTCTCCAGATCTCCTTTTCCGAATAACATCATCCCTGCGACTAAGTTGAATGCTGTCGGTTTAGGCATGGCGAGTACTTTAGCCCTGCCTACTTCGGCTCCGGCTTATTACGGAGCAAATGATCTGACCGTGGCGAGCAGCCTGCCGGCGCGCGCTCATGAGACAACCTTTAAGCTCGATGAACAGTTCACCGACTGGTGGCACGCCAATTTGAGTTATCTGAGTTATTTGTCGCTCGAGCCCGGCAACACCTGGTTCAATTCGGTTTCTTCCCCGGATCAATGGCGCTTGCTTCGAAATGTCAATGCAACGCAGACGAACAACACCTTCACACTTTCCCCGACCTTGGTGCTTTCCGCACGGTACGGCTTTAATCGCTTTCCGAACTCCGGATATCAAGTTAGCTCCGGCTATAACTTAGGCAGCCTAGGATTTAGCCCAACCTATACGAACCAAGTCTTATCGCCCACCTTCCCTGTAGTCGGTCTGTCTACTGTTTACAACAGTCTCGGCGGACTCGGCACGAACAACGATTTCTATTATGTGCATTATTCCTATAACGCTTCGGTAAGTGCGTCTAAATATTGGGGCCGGCACAGTGTGACCGGCGGCTTCGATTGGAGGAAGATCAACACAAGCGGCCTCGATTACGGTGCTGGTGGGGGCAACTTTAACTTTAATGGCGTTTGGACGCAGTCAGGCGCTGGAGCAGGCGGAGCAGATCTGGCCGACATGCTGGTCGGCCTACCTCATGATGCTTCGATCACAGTGCCGACCAAGCTCACGGACTTCGTCGGGTATTACGGGGCGTACCTGCAGGACGATTTTCGGGTTAATAGCAAGCTGACGGTGAACTTCGGTTTGCGTTGGGAGCATGAATCCGGTTTACAGGAACAGAACAATGGAATCGTAACTGCGTTCCTGCCGAACACGCCGAACCCGATCCAATCGCAAGTGCCGGGCTTGGCAACCGACGGCGTAGTCGAGTTCGCAGGGCAGAATGGATCGCCGAATCACATTGGCAATCCAAACTGGAGTAAGTGGGGTCCCCGCGGCGGTATTGCCTGGCAGCTGGATAATAAGACCGTGGTGCGCGGAGGATACGGTCTATTCTGGGCCCCGCCGTTCGGCATCGGAGCCCCCATACAGACTGCCGGTTATTACGCAACGACCACGAATACATTCACCAACGACGGATATCAGACCCCGACATCCACTTTGACCAATCCCTTTCCGAACGGACTCAACACACCGGCCGGCAGCTCCCTGGGGCCTCTAGCGGGAGTAGGACAGACGATCAGCTTCGCGGACCCACAATCACGATCGCCGCGGGTCCAGCAGTTTTCGATCGACGTCCAGCGGCAGCTTCCTGGCGGGATCGCCTTGGAAGTGGGCTACGTGGGGTCTCGCTCCTCTCATTTGACGACCATGACGGGAAACATGGATATCAATGCGCTCAATCCTTCGTATTTCGGTCAGGGCTATTCAGCGCTTACGCAGAGCGTGCCGAATCCCTTGAACGGCGCTGTGAGCAGCACCAGTAATTTTGGTGGACCACAGGTTGGACAATATCAGCTCTTGCTGCCCCATCCGCAGTTTGGAGAAGTAGAACTCAGTCTGAGCGATCAAGACCACGCGCGATACGATTCGCTTGTTTTGAAAGCTCAGAAACGAATGAGTTATGGACTTACCTTTCTCTCCACGTTAACCTGGGCTCGGAGTTTCGATGAAGGGACCGGCGGCCCTGGAAGCTCTTTGAACTCTGGCACAGCAAACGCTCCGCAGAATCCCTATAACATCGCTGCTGAGTATGGCCCATCCTATTACGATTCACCGATCCGGTGGGGCAGCACCTTCAGCTACGACTTACCCTTCGGCAAAGGAAAGCAATTCCTCGGGTCGACAGGGCGTGTGATGGACTTAGCCGTAGGCGGCTGGTCATTTAACGGAATTCTTACTTACCAAACCGGCTTCCCGCTGCAGATCACCCAGACTCCGAACAATAACTCGCTGTTTGGCTACGACGCGCAGCGCCCCAATGCTACCGGTATCTCGCCGGTGACCAGCGGCAGCCTTGAGTCGCGGCTGAACAATTACATCAATCCGGCAGCCTTTTCCGCGGCTCCTGCGCTCACCTTCGGCAATTTGGCGCGAACCATTGGCGCGCGCGGACCCGGTCAGGCGAACTGGGACATGTCACTCTTCAAAACCTTCAGCATTACGGAGCGGTTCAAGGGGCAGTTCCGTACCAGTTTGCTCAACGCGTTCAATACTCCGCTTTTCAACGCGCCCACAACAAGCTATGGCTCGCCCGGTTTCGGCGTGATCAATTCACAAGCGAACTTCTCGCGACTGCTCGAACTGGGCGTTCGGCTGTATTTCTAACTGGAGGCTTCTATGGATCGCAGACGATTTCTCACACGCTCGGCAGCCCTGGCGGCAGCTACTTTTTCAATCGGACGCGCTGCTCCGGGCGCAGCGCGCGTCGGACGCCGCAACCGGCCGTGCCGCCGACACAGTGGCGCGCGACGAAGATTTCTGGTTCAACGTTCGCCACGCCTTCACGGTAGACCGCAACATGATCAATCTGAATAACGGCGGAGTTTCGCCCGCTCCTAAGATTGTCATGGACACGGAGATTCGCTATCTCGAAATCGAGAACCTGAATCCGTCCTACTACATGTGGAACGTGCTCGATCCGGGAGTGGAAACTGTGCGGCGCAGGCTGGCGGAGACGTTTGGCTGCGATCCCGAAGAAATCGCCATTACTCGCAATGCGAGCGAAGGCCTGGAGATCATCCAGCTTGGCATGGATTTAAAGCCCGGCGACGAAGTGCTCACGACGAATCAGGACTATCCGCGCATGATCACCACGTGGCAGCAGCGCGAGCGTAGGGATGGCATCGTGCTGAAGCAGATTACTTTCCCTTTTCCGCCGCCGAGCATGGATTATCTTACTAAGCGGATCGAATCGAATATCACGCCGAAGACCAAGGTGATTCATATCTGTCACATCACTAATCGCACCGGGCAGATCTTCCCGGTCAGGGCGATCTGCGATATGGCGCGCGACCGTGGAATCGAAGTAGTTGTCGACGGCGCGCACGCCTTTGCGCAGTTTCCGTTCAAACGGGATGATTTGCAGTGCGACTACTACGCTACTTCTTTGCATAAGTGGGTTCTGGCCCCAATCGGCACGGGCATGCTGTATGTGAAGAAAGACAAAATTCCAAAAATCTGGCCCATGATGGCTGCGCCGCCATCGATGCACGGCAACATTCGGAAATTCGAGGAGATCGGCACCCATCCGGCATCGCAGCGCGATGCGATTACCGAGGCGCTTACCTTTCACGACAGCATCGGGCCCGAGCGGAAGGCGGAACGCTTCCGCTATCTGCGCAAACGCTGGTCTAACCGCCTGCGCGAGCTTCCCGGCGTCAAGATCCTGAACAGTGAAGATCCCGAGCAGTCCTGCGCTATCGGCTTTATCAGCGTGGATGGCTTCGACGCGCACAAACTCTCCGAGTATCTCTGGAAGAAGGAGCGTATTTGGACCGTGGCTGTAGTAACTCCGGGCCAGTATCAAGGGCTCCGAATCACTCCGAATATCTACACCACTCTCGAAGAAGTCGATACGTTTTCGGCAGTCATGGAGAAAATCATTCGCGCAGGCTCTGTACCTGCTTAGCGGTGTCGCGCCTGCCCTCGATCGGACTCCCACAGCAAATCTAAAACAGCAACGCATTAAAATCTGAGTTGGCCTCGCTGGCAGCCACGAACTGCCGCGTGGTCAATCCGTCCGCGAGGCAGACACCCCGTCCTGTGTCGAGCAACTGTCGGAGGAGCTCATCTACGGTTCCAGGCGTCTGGCCTTCTTTTCCGATGGTCGATCGGTTTTGGCCCGCGACGCTGTTCGAATCTGACGAGCCCGCACGGATTAGTTTGCGAGCTGAACATAGGAGAGAAATGTCCAACGAAATACGAAACCGGTTGACGCATAGTTACGCGGAGCTGGAAGAGCTGAACCTGAAAGCAAAAGAGCAGCGGAAGAAACGGGTTTCAAGCGGTCAGATTCAGGAAGAACGGCAGAAATACCTGAAAGACGAGAAAGGGATCAAGGCTGTCACTGTTCTGTTCAGCGATCTCGAAGGCCGTCTCCACATGCTGGACTACGACAAGAAGTTCTTGCTCGGTAGCTGGGACAATCTGACCTTCGATGGCTCGTCTATTCGGGGCTTCACAGCGCAGCGCGAGAGCGATCTGCGTCTCGGCATCGACTGGGGAGCCTTCTATTGGGCTCCTTGCGACATGTTCGGCGACGGCAAGGTCCTGGTGTTTGGGCATGTCATCGATAAGGATGGCAGTCCATACGCCGCCGATATGCGCGGCGTTCTCCAAACATTTGCGAACGATGCCTACGAAAAGAACGGCTATGTGCTAAACGCCGCCAATGAGATTGAAGGTTTCTTGTTTCAGGGCACGGATGCGGAGCGCCGCTTCTACGAAACGCTGCGCTTTGACTATGTAAATACAGGCGGATACTATCATTCGCTGCCGGGCGACCCGCTGCGGCACTTCATCGATTCCTCCGCCGACGTGCAGCGCGCAATGGGTTTCGAAAATGAAAAAGATCACCCGGAAGTCGCGCCCTCCCAGTTCGAGATCAATTACAGCTATGCCGATGTGGTCACGGCAGCCGATCAGATCCAACTGTATAAGTTGATTTGCCGCCAGGTTGCTACGCGTATGGGCTGCACCGCGAGCTTTCTTCCGAAGCCGGTAGTGGGTGTGAACGGCAACGGCATGCACACCAACGTTTCCATCAGCAAGGACGGCAAGAATCTATTCTGGGATGCCCAGGGCGAGGAGAAGATGAACAAGTTCGCCTGGGATTTTGTCGACCGCATTCTGACCTATGGCAACGATCTCTGCCTGATCATGAACGCCAGCGTGAACGCGTACCGCCGGCTCGATCCGCACTTCGAAGCTCCGAACCAGTTAAAAGCGTCGGCAACGGATCGCGGTTCTATGATTCGCATTCCGCTTGCCAACGAAAAAAGTTCGCGCGTCGAAGTTCGCTCGGTCGCGCCGGACGCAAACCCTTACATGGTGCTCTATTCCATCTTCCGCACGGGGCTTGAAGGGCAAATCGCCAAGATAGACAACTTACGCGGTGGCGCCTCTCGCTATCTGCCGGATAACATCTACGACGCGCTGCATAACTTCCGTGAGTCTGAATGGACCACCACGCTGCTCGGCGCGGATGTAAAGGAGCGTTATGCCGACTTGAAACAAGCCTCGGCGGATCGCTGCGCACGCTTGCTGGGCACCTTCGTCAAAGCGCCGGAAGTGCAGTTCCATCATGAGGTTTACAACCAGTATCTTTGGAATCGCTTCTAAGAACGCACTCTGCCTCGATAGGTCTGCGCGCTTGGCGTGGGCCTATCGCTAAACCTCTTGCCGCTGCATACAATAAAGTGTGGCCGCCACATCCGATCTTTTGAATTTGATGGAAGGCGATCAGTCCGTCATCGTCACCGCCGGTAGTCATCTGCTTGACCGCGATGCCCGCTATGAGAGAGTGTGCGAGTTGTTTCCCGAAGGGGCGCGGGTCGAGATGGATGTGGAGGGAAACGTCATCGTGGTTCCGTTCAGCTCTGAAGATAGCGCTTACCGGAGCGGCGAAGCGTATCGGCAGTTGAGTGAGTGGGCGCGGCTAGATGGTACCGGCCGAGCCTTCGATTCCAGCGTGCTGTACAATCTTCCGAGCGGCGCGAAACGGTCTCCGGATGCCTCATGGGTTGCGAAAGCTGTGCTTCGACGCGAAGGCGGGAACACCAGGCGAGCCACTAAGACTCGGCATTTACCGCCTTTCTTGGTTGAAGTGATCTCTCCGACCGACGCTTTGCGCGAGCAACAGAACAAGTGCCGGGAGTGGGTCGAAAACGGCGTCACCGAAGCGTTCTTGCTCGATCCCGACACTAAGACCGCCTACATCTACTCTGCGGCTGGCGTCCACACGATCGAGAACGCCTCGTCCATCGCATCGAAGGCTTTATCCGGCTTCGTTCTCGACTGCGCGCCCATTTGGGAAGATTTGTTCTAAGCGTTGGGCTAGCATCACCTGTCGATTGAACCAACGAAGATCGTATGACCGTTCGGAAGGCTCGGGTCGGCTGCGGCTTCGGATATGGCTTCGGCGAACTCTTCGACGGTCGGCAGCTTGTCCTCCGAAGCTTTCAGTGCCCGGGCAAAGTCAGGGTTGGAGCGCTCCAGCAGCCGCGGCGTGATGGTGCCCTCGATAGCATCGCCGCTTACCACCGCAAAGGAAATGCCGCGTTCCCAAAGATTTTCTGCATAGTGGCGCAGCGCTTGTTCGCCCGCGTGTTTGCTCCGGGCGACTGCCTCGTACTCCGGTAGTACCGGCTTGCGCCCGTAAAAATGAGCCCAATGGCTGGTCACGAATACAATCCGGCCGCCATGCTGCATGAGCGCGACAGCATGGCGAGCCGTATCTATCTGCGCCGTTTCATTCAACAGCGAAGCATAGTCCGGCGCTTTGTTTTTCTCGAGGCCGCCGCTTGCATTCAACACGAGAACGTCGAGTTTCCCAAACTCGCTTTTTATCGCCTCGAACATGCTGGCCAGTTCGGACCCTAGCGTCAGATCAGCCCGAGCCAGGAATGCTTTGCGCCCAAGATCGCCAATCTCCGCTGCGACTTGTTCTGCACGCGGGCGTTTATCGCGATAATTCAGAACCACGTCCGAGCCTCTGAGCGCCAACTTCTTCGCTGTTTCCGCGCCGATGCCCCGCGACGAACCCGTCACGAGTGAAACCTTGTCCTGGAGAGAAGAGAAAGACAAGGAAAGGCTAACGCGGCGGCCCGACTTCCAGTTCGTTGTCGACCGACTTCACACCCTTCACTTTCTTGGCAAGCTTAGTGGCCTTATTTTTGCCCCGTTCGGTATCGACGCGTCCCTTGATCGTGACTACGCCATCTTTCACGGAAACCTCGTCCGCGCCGCCCTTCACATCCTGATCGCTTGTTAAACGAATGCGAACCTGATCGATGATGCGGTCGTCGGAAACCGGTTTCTGATCCTTGGCAATGGCCGGCAACCCCGATAAACTTCCAATGAACACAGCAAAAATAGCAAATCGTCTCATGAATAAGCTGCTTAAAGCCTAGCACCGCAACCGGACACTGGCAATTATTCGGATGTGCTAGAAACTTCCGTGCCGGTCATTGCGCGCCAGTCGATCGCATTGAGAAACTCCGGGTCCTCGCGCCAGTTCCGCCTTACTTTCACGAAGAGCGACAGAAACACTTTATGCCCGATGCGCTGCTCGAGCGAAACGCGAGCCTCGGTGCCGATCTTCTTCAGCACTTGACCGCCTTGGCCTATGAGAATGGCCTTCTGGCCGTCGCGCTCGACATAAATCGTGGCCGCAATACGCGTCAGTGCTGGCTTTTCCTCCCAGCTGTCGACCAACACGGCGACCGCATGCGGCACCTCCTGACGCACCGTATGCAGCACTCTTTCCCGAATAATTTCCCCTGCCAGAAAACGCATCGGCTGATCGGTCAGGTGATCTGCGGGAAAGAATGCGGGAGACACCGGCAGGTTCTCGATAAGCAGCTTCTTCAGATCTTCTAATCCGTCTCCCTTACGCGCCGAAACCGGTACTGCCGCAAAGAACGGGAAGAGCTTGCCATAGTTTTCAATGAGAGGCAATAGCTCACGCTTATCCGCCACCCGATCGATTTTATTCAGGACCAGCAAAGTCTTCTCCGAATGGGTCAGCGCACTCACTACGTGCTCGTCTTCGGCGCTCAAGGGCTTGGAGGCATCCACCACGAAGAGCACCAGATCGCGTTCGCGTAAGGCGCCTCGCACAGTCTCCATCATGCGCTTGTTGAAAAGCGTGTCCGACTTATGAATGCCGGGCGTGTCCACAAACACGATCTGCGCCTCCGGCAGTGAGAGAACGCCCTGGATCGCGGTACGCGTGGTCTGAGCCTGCGGCGCTGTGATCGCAAGCTTCTCTCCAATGAGTGCGTTTAAAAGTGTGGACTTGCCTGCATTCGGCTTTCCGGCGATCGCCACGAAGCCTGCTCGGTGCTTGGGCTTACCCATCAGGCAGTGGCCCCGACCGGCGCTGCTGCTTCCGTGCGCGAGATGCGTACTTCCTCGACTCGCCGTTCGTTCCCAGCAAGTACTTCCACCCGGATACCGTTTCTCTCCACCGACTCGCCGACCTGCGGCACGTGTCCAAGCCACTCGGCCAAAAGCCCGCCTATCGTTGTCGATTCGGTGTCATCGTGCGGACGGAAGTTCAACAGATCATGCAACCGGTCCAAATCCAAGCTGCCCGGAGCAATGTACACATGATCGGCCTCCTGCTTTACGTCTCGCTCAGGTTCGTGCTCATCGCGGATCTCGCCGAGAATCTCTTCCACCACATCTTCCATCGTGGCCAACCCGGCCACATGTCCGTATTCATCCACCACAATCACCATATGCGATCCGTTGCGCTGCATTTCGCGCAGCAACTCGCTCACCGGCTTCGACTCCGGCACCAGTGACACCGGGCGGATTACATCCTTCAGCGTTTTCGCTTGGCGTTCATTCGCATCTAGTTCAAAGATGTCGCGCACGTGCACGAAGCCGATCGGATTGTCGATCGAGCCTTCATATACCGGGATTCTCGAGTACCGCTCATGAATCACGAGTTGGCGCAGATCTTCTAGGCTTCTGTCAGCTGAAATCGCAACCACGTTGGGGCGCGCCGTCATAACTTCACGCACGTCTTTATCGCCAAAGGCAACCACTGAGTGAATCAGTTGACGATCTTCTTCCTCCAGAATGCCTTCTTCTTCGCCGGCATTGATAAACGCCTCGATATGTTCTGTGGCGTCCGGTGGAGTGGTCGGGCGGCCGTTGTGCTCGTTCAAGTCGAGCAGTGCTTGAAAGCCGCGAATCGGCGCTGCAATCGGCTTGGCGAGAACGGCGAGCAGCTTTGCAAACGGTACGGAGCTTGCTAACAATCCCGCGTTTCCCCTGCGATAGAGCGCCTGCGGGACCAGGTAGCTCATAATCAGCATGCTGACAAAGGAAACGGCAATCGCCTCCAGCACGCTCTGCGATTGTGATGCTTCCGGACGCATCAGAGCGCAAAGGTAAAACACTCCAATCAGAAACAGCGATGAATGTTTGATCACGGAGAAAACCAGCGAACCTTGTTCAACTTCCAATCCAAGTTGCGCCGAAAGACTCTCGCGGAAACGCTCGAGCGAGGGCAAATCGCGGCGCATCAAGCGCAGCGATTCCAGGTAGAGGAGCTGAACAAAAGAGACATAGCCTAACAGAATCGTAAGGCCGAGTGCCAGCGACAGACAAAGAAGTCTCATCGGCTGGCGGTGCTCCGCGCCGCATTGCTGCGGACGATCAACGTCGCCGGCAGCGAAAATACGCTTCGCCATTTACGTTCGGCGCGCGCCATTTCTCCGCGATCGCGCTCATGGTCGAGACCGGTCAGGTGTAGAAAACCGTGCAGCATCAAAATCCGGATTTCTTCCTCAATGGCGTGGCCGAATCTGCATGCCTGCTCGGCGGCTCGCTCGATCGATATCGCCATCTCGCCTAAGCTTCCTCGAGCGCCGGTTGAAGGGAAAGACAACACATCGGTTGGGTAATCATGGCCGAGAAATTGAGCGTTCATACGGCGCAACTCGCGATCGTTCGTGATCAAGCAAGTGAAAGGCCCAGCCTCCATGCTTGTGCAGAGGGCTTGTGCGAACTGTTCGAGTTCCCGTTTGCTAATAGCCGCCAACCTGTGGCGTGCAGGAACTCCGCGGAACAACAGAAGGACGTCTTGAGTGGTGAATTGGGATCGCGTGTCGTCGTCAGAAGACATAAGCCGGCTAAGTAATGGGCGGAAATTCAGGAGCCTCCACGGCCTTGGTAAGCGGTGGGTCATTGCGCTGCTCGGGCCTTGTTTCATTTCCGAGCCGCAATGCTAATTGGCGGTTGGTTCCAATCAAATTGTCGTAGCGATCGTACGCCTTCACGATACGCTGCACCAAGGGATGCCGCACTACGTCCGAATCGTCGAACCTAACGAACGCGACGCCCTCCACATCTTTCAATACTTCCACCGCATTCAGCAGCCCGCTGCGCTTTCCGTTCGGAAGATCGATTTGCGTTTGATCGCCTGTCACCACCATCTTCGAATTGAAACCCTGACGCGTCAAAATCATCTTCATCTGTTCAGAAGTCGTGTTTTGAGCCTCATCGAGAATAATGAAGCAATCATTGAGGGTGCGGCCCCGCATAAAAGCCAATGGCGCGATCTCAATCACGTTGCGCTCCAAGAGTTTCTCTACCTTCTCGGCGTCGATCATGTCGAAAAGCGCGTCGTAAAGCGGCCGCAAATACGGATCGATTTTTTCCTGAAGAGTGCCCGGCAAAAAACCGAGATGCTCTCCGGCTTCGACCGCTGGGCGAGTCAATACAATGCGCGTGACGAGCTTATTCAAATAGGCGGAAACAGCCATGGCGACCGCTAAATAGGTTTTGCCGGTACCGGCCGGCCCAATACCGAAGGTCAGGTCGTGGTGTTCAATCGCGTCTACATAGCACCGCTGATTCACGGTCTTGGGAGCGAGAACCTTCTTGCCGAACGCCCTCGATTTTCCGCTTTCGACAAGCCTGCGTAAAGAAACTTTCGGGTCGGCGGTTACCACACGCATGTAGCTGTTCAGGTCGCCGTTATTGAAGCTGTGCCCTTCCGTGACGAGACCCACGTAATCTTCCAGAATGCGTTCCGCAAGGCGTACCTGCGCCTCGTCGCCCTCGAGTTCGAGAGAATCGTTTTCCAGCAGGCGAGTGCGTAAGTTGAGCTGCGATTCGAGTAGGCGGATGTTCTCGTCTCGAGTTCCAAAAAGAGGTTCGATGCCGCGCGTGATCTGAATGCTTGACTTCATCAAGAAGAATAGGCTGGGGAAGAGCTACGAGCGCGTGAACGGGGCCGGATAGACGTACTTCGGAGGTGTCTGATTAAGAGGAGCGTTTCACCCCGAGCCTGCATGACTCGGCGGTGAACCCACAGGCGCATGCGCCGCAAGCTCATTCAAAGCAATTATACCAGCATTTATCTGCGAAGATCCGCAACCGCAGCGCCAGTAACGAAAGGCTGCCTACTAGGCCGTCGCAACCCGCCCACGGGTCCGCTCACACGGCCACAACAGCAACACCTCGCCAAATTGGGCGTTTCTCGGCTTCTCGCAAACGTAGTCACGGCAGTTCAAAAAAATATCAGAAAAGTTTTTCTCATCTGGATTGAAGCACTTAACGGAAAATTCTGGTGAGAGAAATTCTCTGCGGGGTTCGTTTTCGGCATATCGCGGTGCTATGTTCGAGTCGCTCGCGAGAACCTCTCGCGAGTGACTCTAGTAAACCTGGCTGGGACTTTCCCGGCCATTTTCATTTTAGGAGGCCAACGATGGGCGAGTTGATCGAGATGCCGAAAAGAGTAAACGAGGCCGCAAAAGAAACGGTGGCCACCGCTTGCGCGAGCGGCGAAGCGGAGATGACAGGGCTGGACCTCTCCGCATGGACACGTGCTCCCAAGGAACGTACCGCTGAATACTTCCCTACTTACTCGAACATTTCGAAGGCCATGCAAACCGCGATGCGGGGCTGGGTTCGTGAATGGTTCCACGCGAACGCAGAAGTTCTTCTTCGCCCCCACACCGCTTACCCGATTCTGGTGTACCAATGCACCCATCCTTTCTCAGGCCGCCCGACCAACATGTTCACTTACGACGTGCAACAAACCGAAGCTCTCAACCGCGCGTTTGCTTCGGCTGCTTATCGCCTCGGACGCGAATTGAAGACGATCGACACCAAGCGCTTCAGCTGGTTAACGCGCGAGCACTACTTCGCTTATCGCAGCAAAGAAGTCGTGAAGTACGTTGCCAAGAACCGGCGCGCCCTTTACAAAATGCTGAACGTAGAAACGGTGCTGGTGGACAGCATCCTGAAATTCGCGGTCATCGACATTCCGAAGCTGGGCTTAGAAGAAGCCACCGTCCTTCTTAGGCGCGCCTTCAACACCCAGCTGCGCCGATTTTCCGAAGAGTTCGACCTGAGCGGCCGCTCGGAAGAGTTGCTGCGGGTCGCAACTGAGGCCCTCAACTCCAGGCTGCCCGCGGACAACGTGGTGGCAATGCCCATTCGCCATCAAGCCGACGATGTTCTGCCCTTAGCCGCCTAGATCCCACAACAGACGAAAGAGAAACCCACCATCATGAAAACAACTCACCGCTCATCGAAGAATCTCTGCTTCCTGAATGATTTTCAGGTGTTCAAAGGATGCTGCGAGGCCAGCATGAAGAGCTTTGGCGGCCCCGTTATGGCCCACCATGAAGCTCACCTGATCATCCGCGATGACCAGGCGAGTGCAAACGAAAATGCGCCGGCGATGTACGCCATCTACAAGCGGTCCGAAAACCGCATCGTACAGATTGTGTCAGACAATGTACGCGTGATGAAGAGCAAGTCGCCGGCCCCGCTCAGCACTCTCGATCGAGTGCGCTTGAAGTTTGCCGCTTAGAGCTTCACCGTGACGGTTTTAATCTCCGAGTACTGCTGCAAGCCGTACTCGCCGAGTTCACGCCCGATTCCCGATTGCTTAAACCCGCCGAAGGGAGCGCCGGCGTCGAACACGTCAAAACAGTTGACCCAAACCGTCCCGGCGCGCACATTGTTTGCGACATGGTGCGCTTTGCCGATATCGCGCGTCCAAACGGCGGCGGCTAGGCCATAGATGGTGCTGTTGGCTCGCTCGATCAGGTCATCCATGTCCTTGAACTTCATGATGCTCATCACCGGCCCGAAGATCTCCTCCTGAGCGATCTTCATGTCGTCCTTCACATCGGCGAACACTGTCGGCGCGACGAAATAACCACGCTCGCCGACACGTTCGCCGCCGCACATGAGCTTCGCGCCTTCCTGTTTGCCGGCTTCGACATAGCTGAGCACCTTTTTGAATTGCTCGTTGTCTACTTGCGGACCCTGTTCGGTCTGCCGGTCGAGCGGGTCGCCTACTCTACGTTTCTTTGCGCGTTCGGTGCTTCGCTCCACGAACTCGTCATAGACTTTCTCTTCGACAAAGGCGCGCGACCCGGCGCAGCAGCATTGCCCTTGGTTGAAGAACAGCGCGAAATGGGATCCTTCCACCGCTTGTTCCATATCGGCGTCGGCAAAAACCACGTTCGGGCTCTTGCCGCCCAGCTCCAGCGTCACGCGTTTCAGATTGCTCTCGGCCGCGGCCTTCATGATCAGGTGACCCACCTCGGTGGAACCCGTGAAAGCCACCTTGTCGATATCCATGTGACGGGCGATCGCTGCTCCGGCAGTGGGTCCATAACCTGGAAGGATGTTTACGACGCCTTCAGGAAATCCGGCCTCCACGATCAGCTCTCCCACACGCAGCGCGCTGAGCGGAGTTTGTTCCGCCGTCTTCATCACCACCGTGTTGCCGCAGGCAAGCGCCGGACCAAGCTTCCAGGCCTGCATCAGCAACGGGAAATTCCAGGGAATGATTTGGCCGACTACGCCTACCGGTTCGTGGCGCGTATAGCAAAAATAGTCGCCGTTGATCGGAATGGTTCGGCCCTGGATTTTATCGGCCCATCCGGCATAGTAGCGGTAACAGGCAATCACCAGCGGCAGATCCGCCGTGCGGGCCACGTGTTTCGGCTTGCCGTTATCGAGCGATTCGAGCATTGCGAGCTCGTCTATGTTTTCTTCGATCAGGTCGGCTAAGCGGTTGATCAGTTTGCCGCGCTCGGAGGCGGACATACGACGCCACGCCGCCTTCCGATGGAACGCCCGGCGCGCTGCCTTGACGGCCAGATCGACATCTGCGGCATCGGCCTCCGCGACTTGTGCAATTTGCTCGCCGGTAGCGGGATTGATCGTTTCGAATGTCTTGCCGGAAACGCTGTCCAGCCATCGATTGTCGATGAGAATTTTGGTTTGTTTGATCGGCGATTTCGTCGCTGCCGGTTCAGTTAAAACGGTTGCCATACTCTTCCGTTACGTGATCCTTTCCGCGATCATGATATCGCCGTCCGGTGCGACCGACTTAGCCCGCGTCGACGCGCTTCCATTTTTTGCCGACACGGATCGTCAACAAGCCACTCGCATCTGTCAGCAGCAAGTCCCGGCACAATATTCCATTGACATGAACCGCGCCGGCTTTGATCTTGCGCGCGGCGTCGCTCACGCTATCGGCGAGGTTCGCGGCGGCGAGCAGCTTGTCTATCCTAATTCCCTTCTCTGTTTTGACTTCTTCCGGCAAGGCGACCGTTTCGATGTCGGCCGGTTCTAATCCTTCTCTTACTTCGCGATTGAATGCTTCGAGGGCGCCATTTGCTTGCGCTTCCCCGTGGAAATCCGCGACAATTCGCCTGCCGAGATCCATCTTGGCCTGCAT
Organism: Bryobacteraceae bacterium; assembly: GCA_965219105.1. Classification (GTDB taxonomy): domain Bacteria; phylum Acidobacteriota; class Terriglobia; order Bryobacterales; family Bryobacteraceae; genus Bog-105. Next base: position 1,173,700 of record OZ244728.1, read on the forward strand.
GGGACTTTCCTGACGCAACCGCGCTATGTCGGCCAGCGATAGATCGGTCAGCAGCTCGTAGTAGCGGTACATCAGTTCGTCGCTAACCTGCATCACCTTGCGAAACATCACTTTCGGCGGCTCGGCAATACCGATGTAGTTGCCTTTCGATTTCGACATCTTCTCAACGCCGTCCAGGCCTTCGAGTAGCGGGACCATGGCGATGATCTGCGGCTTGACGCCGTAGTCGCGTTGCAGTTCGCGATGAACGAGCAGATTAAATTTTTGGTCGATACCGCCCATTTCCACATCGTTCTTCAAGACCACGGAATCGTAGCCGGTGGCAAGCGGATAGATGAACTCGTGAACCGAGATCGGGTGCCCTTCCTTGTAGCGCTTGCTGAAATCGTCGCGTTCGAGCAGCCGCGCCACGGTGTACTTGGAGCCGAGACGAATAATGTCTTCCAGGCGCAGCGGTTCGAGCCACGCGCTATTGAACACGACGTCTGTTTTAGCCGGATCGAGAATCTTGAAGACTTGCTCTTTATAAGTTTGGGCGTTGCGATCGATATCGGCTCGCGTCATTGGAGGGCGGGTCGCGTTGCGGCCGCTTGGATCGCCGATAAGGCCGCTCATGTCGCCAATCAGAAACAGTACGGTATGGCCCATGTCTTGGAAGTGCTTCATCTTTCGGAGAAGCACCGCATGGCCGAGATGGAGGTCGGGCGCAGTTGGATCGAAGCCCGCTTTCACGCGCAGTGGTCTGTCTTCCTTGGCGGATAGGATGAGACGCTCCCGCAGCTCTTCTTCGCGGATCAGCTCAGCCAGACCCTTCTTTAGATACGTGAGTTGTTCGTCAACAGGTGGAAATGGCACAGAGTTCTAGGACTCCTCCAATTTACTAAGCGCAAGCTTATTCGCCGGGCGATCTCTATAATGAACGGAATGAAATGGATTGCGCTCCTGGTGGCAAGCGTTAGCGTGATGTCTGCGCAATCGGCGTTCGACGGTCTAGTAGACCGGTACTTCCAAGAAGATTTTCATCTGAACCCTTCGTTCGCGACGGCATCGGGTATTCATAAGCCGTACGATGCGCAGCTCGAAGATTATTCGCGCGCTGGAATCGACCGGCAGATCGCTTTGGATAGCAGGTATCTGCCGCTGTTTGAGAAGATGCCGCAGACCGACGACCGCGACTGGATGATTTCGCATCTGCACGCGAATCTGCTCGCCAATCAGCAGATCCGGCAGTGGGAGAAGAATCCCGACATCTACTCGAGCGGTCCAACGGGCTCGATCTTTTCGTTGATCAGCCGCAAGTTTGCCCCGCCCGAGGAGCGAATGCGCGACGTGATCGCTCGCGAAAAGCAGATGCCGCCAGTGTTCGAAGCGGCAAAAGCAAACTTGAAGAACCCGCCGCGGATTTACACCGAAATAGCATTAGAGCAGTTGCCCGGTATCGAAGGGTTTTACGCCAACGATGTGCCGGCGGCGTTCACCGCGGTGAAGGATCCCGCGCTGCTTGCGGAGTTCAAGCAGACAAACCAGGCGACCATACGGAATTTGAAGCAGTACGAGCAGTGGATGAGAGCGGACTTATTGCCTCGCTCGCATGGAGACTTCCGTATTGGCGCCGATAACTTTCACAAGAAGGTCGCCTATGAAGAGATGGTGGATCTGCCGCTCGATCGCCTGCTTGCCATCGGCTACGCCAATCTTCAGGAGAACCAGCAGCAACTGGTAGCGCTCTGCAAGACCATCGACCCGAACAAAACTCCTCAGCAGATTGCCGCGCGCTTCCAAAAGGACTACCCTGCGCCCGACCAGCTGCTGCAAACCTTTCGCAACACATTATCGGGACTGATCGACTTCATCCACCAGAACAAGATCATCGAGATTCCGTCAACAGTGCGGCCCATCTTGGAAGAGACGCCGCCGTTTCTGCGCGCAGTGACAACGGCGTCGATGGATGCACCCGGACCCTATGAAAAGGTTGCGACAGAAGCCTACTTCAACGTGACATTGCCCGAGAAAAGTTGGTCCAAGGAGCGCACGGCGGAGTTCATGACGGCATTCAGCCGCGGAACGATCATCAGCACGGCGATTCATGAAGCGTATCCAGGTCACTACGTGCAGCTTCTGTGGTTCCAGCGTGTGCAGTCAGAGGTTCGCAAGTTGGTTGGTTCCAACTCGAACATTGAGGGTTGGGCGCACTACTGCGAACAGATGATGATCGACCAGGGCTATGGCAACAACGATCCGGAGCTGCGATTCGGTCAGTTGCTCGATGCCCTATTGAGAAACTGCCGGTACATTGTGGGCATCGAGATGCACACGGGCAAGATGAGCTACGAGCAGGGAATCGAGTTCTTCATGAGGAATGGTTACATGTCGCACGACTACGCAGAGCGCGAGACAAAACGCGGCACGGCGGACCCGACATATCTTTACTACACGCTCGGCAAGCTCGAGATTTTGAAACTCCGCAAGGATTATCAGGCAAAGATGGGGGCCAATTACTCGCTCGAGCAGTTCCACACCAAGTTTGTGCAACAGGGCGGCGTGCCGATCAAGCTGGTTCGTCACGCGATGCTTCCCGGCGATTCGTCGCCAGTTCTCTAAATCATGGAGAACGCGACGGCCGGATACAACCGTTTTCTGTTGCTGGTGGCGGGGCTGGGCGGACTGCTGTATGGAGTGGACGTCGGCATCATCGGCGGCGCGCTTCCCTATCTCGAAGCGACCTCAGGCCTGAACGCGGGGCAGTTGTCGATCATCGTGGCGGCGGTGCTGCTCGGCAGCGTGATATCCACCTTGTTCGCGGGACTGCTGGCGGATTGGATGGGACGCAAACCGCTGATGGTTTTGAGCGGCATCACGTTCGTGTTGAGCATTCCGGTGATTGCGCTGTCACACGGCTATGGACCGCTGTTCTTAGGGCGCTTGTTGCAAGGTGTCAGCGGCGGATTGATCGGCGTCGTGGTGCCGCTTTATCTGGCCGAGTGCCTGGTCGCGTCGAACCGCGGCAAAGGAACAGGCGTGTTTCAGTGGCTGCTGACGCTGGGAATCGTTTCGGCCGCGCTGATCGGGATCTACTACAGCTATCGAGTGGCGGACGTGATGCGGACAGCCGATGCGGCGACGCTGTTTGCGTTTAAGGATGAAGCATGGCGACGGATCTTCTGGGTGTCGCTGCCGCCGGGTGTGTTGTTTGTGATTGGGGCGTTCTTTGTGGCGGAGTCGCCGCGCTGGTTGTTTCGCAAAGGAAAGACAGAGCAAGCAAAGGCGGCGTTATTGCGATCGCGAAGCGCGGCAGAAGCCGACCGCGAGATGCATGAAATGGAAGCAACCGCAGCGGCTAAGGTAAAGACCCGCGCGGGCGCAGTGAAGGATTCGCTCCTGCGGCGCAAGTACGTAGTTCCGTTCGTGCTGGCCTGCGTGATTCTGTTCTGCAACACCGCGTGCGGCATTAACTCGATCATCGGCTACAACACGAACATCCTGCTGCAAAGCGGGCTTTCGGATGTGCAGGCGCATTGGGGCTACGTGATCTTTACGGTCGTGAACTTTTCGTTGACGATGGTGGGTTTGACGCTGGTGGACCGGAAGGGGCGCAAGTTTCTGCTGATTGTGGGAACAGCCGGGATCATCTTGTCGATGACCGGCACGGGCTTGCTGTTTCTGCGCACCGAGAAGGGGAACATCGATGAGCACGCGGCGGTGCAGTCGCTGGTGAGCCCAGATCAGACGCTTTCGCTACGATTCGATCCGGCGAATGCGGCAAAACTGCTGGGCGGCCGGATGGCGGACCCGGCGCATAGCTCGCTGGTGGTGGTGTATTCGTACGGCGATTTCACGGCGGAGACCACGGTGGTGCGGTCGGACGATCCGGGCGCAGCGCCGATACACATTACGCGCGCCAGTGCCGTGCCGGCGAACGAACTCGAGGCATTTACCAAGAATCCGTTCGCGAATGTGGCCCAAGCTCAGACCGCGCCGCTCCGAATCCAGAAAGCGTTGCTCAGTCCGATTCCTTCGACAGGCAACGGCTGGCTGGTGGCGATCAGCTTATACCTGTTCATGAGCTTTTACGCGATCGGGCCGGGCGTCTGTGTGTGGCTGGCTCTCTCCGAGCTGATGCCGACGCGCATCCGGTCGAACGGCATGAGCATTGCGCTCGTAATCAACCAGATCGTCTCGACTACACTCGCGGCGATCTTCCTGCCGATCGTCAGCAACTACGGCTACTCGACGATCTTCTTCGTGTTTGCCGGGTTCACGGTGATTTACTTCTTCACTGCGCTGCTGTTCCTGCCCGAGACGAAAGGCAAGACGCTCGAGGAGATCGAAGAGCACTTCGAAGGGCGGACAGCGGCCGCGCAGGCCTAAGCGTTCATCGCGGACAGGTCTTCGGGCCGTCCTACATCGCGCCACGGGCCTTCGACGGGAGAGATACGGAGGTCGAGACCGTCGGCCAGCATGGCGGCAAGAGCCGAGGTGAGCTCGTATTCGCCTCGGGGGGATGGCTCGAGCTTGGCTAAGTAATCGAAGATGACGGGGCGGAAGGCGTAGAAGCCGGCGCTATTCCAAGATGTGGTGGAAGTGCCCTTAGGCGGCTTTTCCACGATGCGAGAGATGCGTCCACCCTGTTCGTAGACAGCAGCGCCCTGCCAGGGGTCGTCGACGGCTTTCACGGCGACTGAGGCGGCAGTCTGCGGGTCGGCAGAGACGAGGTCGATGGTGCGGCGGTACTCGGACGGGTCGCAAAGGATGTCACCGTAGCTGAGCAGGAGCGGTTGGCCGCCGACGAACGGGCGGGCGAGCAGAGCGCCCGAGCCGGTGCCGTTTACTGGATTTTGCCGAACGAACTCGATCTGCCTCTCTTTAGAATCAGCGGTTTGCGAAGGTGGGTTCGTTTTTTCAAAATGCGCGCGGATAGCTTCGCCCTGGAATCCGACCACGATGAGGAAGCGGACGACCCCGGCGGATTCGAGGTGTTCGAGGATGTGATCGAGCATCGGGCGGCCGTGAACGAGCAGCATCGGTTTGGGGATCTGTTGCGTGAGCGAGCCCATTCGGGTGCCGCGGCCGGCGGCGAGGATCACGGCTTGGGTGATGGGTGAATCAGGCAGAAAGTGCTCCGGCCGAAGGTTCGGCGAATAGAAGATGCTCGGCGGGCCGGAAGCCTGGCCGGTGGGCGTAGAAAGAGGACACCAGAGTTTGGCAGACCTGCTGGCGGCGTTCGGCGCGGCAGAGCAGAAGGACGCAGCCGCCGAAGCCTGCGCCGGTGAGACGAGCACCTAATGCGCCGGCTTGAAGGGCGGCGTCGACTAGTTCGTCAAGGGCGGGATTGCTGACGAGGATCTGGTCGCGCAGACTGGCGTGCGAGGCGGTGAGAATCTCGCCGAAAGCCTCTGGATCGTCCTGCCGCAAGGCTCGGACGGCAGCTTCCACCCGGCGGGCTTCCGAGATGACGTGGGCAAAGGCGTTGCGTTCTTCGGGGGTGAAGGCGACTGCGGCGCCGGGTGAGACATCTGCCTGCAACGCAGCGGAGAACGACGGAAAGCCCAATTTGGCAAGGGCGGAGGCTCCGGCGGTGCGGCGGCGGTTGTATTCGGCTTTCAACGCTCCCGATTTCTCGGCGAGAGTCACGCTGTGTGCGGCGATGAAGGCCCAGCCGGTTGGAATGGGAATGTGTTCGAAACGAAATGGATTGAAGTGAACGAACAGGGCGCGGCCGGCTTGGGAGGCGAGGACGGCGGCGTGATCCATGCCTCCTCCGCGGGTTCCGACGTATTGCTCGCCTTCGGGCAGCAGCTCCATCAGGTCAGAAGTCGAGGGAGAGATCCCGTTCACCTTCAGCAGCGCAAGGGCGACGCCGGTTAAGAGCGCGGAAGAGGACGACAGGCCGGCGGCGGGCGAGAGATTTGCCGTAATCGACAGGTCGATGCCGCGACGAAGGGGCCAACGGGCGCATAGCATTTTGACTGCCGCTTTGAGGTAGTTTCCCCAGTCGCCGGGCGGGAAAGGCGATTGGTCGGACAGGCGGAAGTCGCGCGCGGGAAAGCCGGGTGAGGCGGCGCGGATCAAGTCATCGGTACGGGGTTCGAACGCAAGCGAGATACGGCGGCCGATCGCCATGGGAAGAACGGGCAGGTCGTGATAATCGATGTGTTCGCCGATAAGGTTGACGCGGCCAGGGACGGAGAGGACCTCAGGGGCGGGCATTTCCAGCTTCAGGATGACATGCGAGGCGGACGGTGAGGCTCTTCAAAAATAAGAGATCGTCCGGTAGGTTGTGCTCAGAGGCTCGTCTATTCCCGTTTCCGAGTTCCTTTGAAAGTTTGTCTTTCTGGTCCAATTGCCTTCTGGATCTCTTGCATCGATTCTTTCGACCGATGTCACACGATCATCGACTGCGGTGATGACAACGTCGGGAGTCGGCATCTTAGCATCGATGTGGACGATCGATGTCTCTCCATCCGCCTGAAAGATTCGGACGGAGGTAGACAAAGTACTATGGCAGGTGATTTCCATTCGTGAGTCGGGACGGTCAATCGTCCCAAAGGTCACAGCGCCGCCGGTTGGCCGATCACTGCCGTCATAATGGATTGTCAAAACAACTTCGGAGTCTTCTAAAGGGCTGATCATCCTTGATTCGACGACCTGCCCGGAAGGACTAAGCTTTATCAAGGATCGTTCCGTCTCTTTTCCATCAGGACCCTGCGTGACTCTCTCCTGCGTCTCGGAATCGATCATGCGAACATCCACGGTCTGGACTTGCTGACCTGCCTCATTGAAGCTCGTCACTTTCGATAACCGATCACCGGCATAGTTATACTGCTCACGGACTGAAACCGTACCATCCGGACGATAGACGAGCCGGCGGGAAACCTTTTTTCCTGGATGATATTCGGTCACGCTTTGCAAGCGCGGTGTTGCTGCCGTCCCTTCCTGCTTTCCCACGCGAATGGTTTTCGGATTCCCAAAGACGTCATCATGGACGCCCATGCTGGATGACGCGAGCTGAATGTGAGCGGTTGCTGACATAGTTACAACTATCTCCTGAGCAGCCGTGGTTCGGCTGAACTGATTCCAGTCTCAAGGCAGGTCTTCGGCGGTTTTTAAGATTCCGTCAGTTGCGGTCCTGTTGGGCGCGAGCCGGCAATGAGGATGTCGACGATCCGGCGGGCGCTCGATTCCCAGCCCGGTGAAGCCGTCGTGTGAAAGATGCCGATGAGGGCACGCATGAAGTCCTCAGGTTCGGTATCTGGACGCAGTTCACCGCTCTGGATAGCGCGTTCCATCAAAGTGAGATATGCGTCATGAATGGGGCCGCGGGCGCCCTCAATAAGGCGCATCGAGCCACCCGCGACGGTTTCCATAGCGGGAAGAATGAGCTTCTTGCTAGCTACGTGGTCGATAAACAAAAGCATCCAGGCTCGAAGAGCTTTGAGCGGCGGCATGGTGACGGCGAAGTGCTGCCCGGCAGCAGTCAATTTTCCGACTTCACTCTTATAGACGGCTTCAATCAAGTTCTCACGAGTGGGGAAGTGACGGTAGAGCGTTCCTGAGCCGACACCCGCCTGGCGAGCTATATCGTCGAGCGAAGCCTCGGCTCCATCGCGGGTGAAGGCGAGCTTGGCCACTTCAAGGATACGCGCACGGTTTCGCTGCGCATCGGCGCGAAGTCTTCGTGCGGGCAGCGAGGATAATGACTGCTCTTTCGTCATGAACGATTTTACTGGAATTTCCTGCAACCGGGGACCATCCCCGGTTATCTATTATACGGAGACTGTCCCCGCTTACGTTAGGGATGTTCACTCCGGCGCGGCGCCTTGGCAGCCACGCCAATCACAGTCGAAGGAGAGCGAATGAAAGTTTTTGTGACGGGAGCAACTGGATTCATCGGGACGGAACTGGTGAAGGAGTTGATTGAGGCAGGCCATCAGGTACGCGGGCTCACGCGCAGCGAGGAAGGCGCGGAGCAGTTAAAGGCAGCAGGCGCTGAAGTGCATCGCGGCAATCTTAAAGACCTGGACAGCCTACGGAGCGGAGTGACAGGGATGGATGCCGTTGTGAACCTGGCGTTCGATCATGACTTTTCGAAGTTTGCGGAGAACGGGGAGGACGAGCGTAATGCTATTGAGGCAATGGGTTCCGTGCTTGAGCCAGGCAAGCTGTTAGTAGTGACCTCCGGGGTAGCAATTGCTAGTGGTGGACCAGGACATGTGCGCACAGAGAATGATCCGCCAATGAGTTCGGCTTTCATCCCGCGACAGCCCGAGGATACGGCCAAGGCGGTCGCCGAGCGGGGAGTGCGAGTGGGCATTGTGCGCCTGCCGCAGGTGCATGACACGCGCAAGCAGGGTTTTGTGACGATGCTGACGATGCTGGCGCGCGAGAAGGGCGTTTCGGCTTATGTCGGCGATGGCGCGAACCGCTGGGCGGCGGGTCCGCTGAAAGATGTGGCTCACCTGTACCGTCTGGCGGTTGAACAGACAGGTCCGGGAGTGACGGTGTATCAGGCGGTGCAGGAAGAGGGCGTGCCGTTGCGCGAGATTGCAGAGACTGTGGGCAAGGGGCTGAAAGTACCCGTGGTATCGCTCGATCCGGAGAAGGCGGCCGAGCACTTCGGATGGATCGCGCCCTTTGCGGGACTGGATATGTCTGCATCGAGTGAACAGACGCGCAAAAAGCTCGGCTGGGAGCCGACTGGGCCGGGGCTGATTGAGGACTTGACGAACATGAAGTATGCCTGAATCGGATGCTATAGCGGCTTCGGGCTAGGCTCGCGGAAGACGGCTTAGTGTACGGTGTAATTTCGCGTGACGTATTGGGCGCATTCCGACCCGGATGGTCAGGCTCCTGAACATCCGGGGTCCCGCTGGCAGCGGCTCTCCGAACGTCTCCAGCAAGTGGCGAATTTATCCCGGCGCCTGGCTGCTTCGGCAGCGCCCGGCTTCGTGCACTTTCACGATCTGGCCGAGTGGTGCGGACTGCTGCACGATTACGGAAAGTACACGGATTGTTTTCAGGGGATGCTTTTGGGCCACGGGAAAGGACCGTGTCCTCATGCGATTCACGGGACCGTGCTGGCGTACGACAAACTACAGGCGCCGCATGTGGACTCCGCCATCGTGGGACATCATGCCGGCGTGCCCGATCTCGGAGAGCTTCGCGGCAAAGCCGGGACGAGCATGAGCGATGCGCTTGAACTACTCAAACGGGCAGAACAAGACTTCCCCGCCCTGAGCAGATTTTTCGGAGCGGCTCATCCCTTAGAGGAGATCGGCAAAGATCGCTTCGACCTGTTGACGCGAATGCTGCTGAGTTGCCTGGTGGATGCGGACCGGCTCGACACAGCAGGCCGGGCTGCGATTAAGGCGCCATTAGAGGCTGAGCGACGGCTCGACATTTTGCTGCGTCACCTGGAAGAGAGCAGGAGAAAGAATCGCTGAAGCCGGATTGAGGGCTCAGGAAAGACGGCCGCGGCCGCGGTGAGGCAAGTTGGACGGTGTGAGGTGTCGAAAGGCGTGCTTCGGAAAAACAGTTCCCAAGAGGGTGTCCCAAGCGCAGTTGAAGGCTGAGGGGCGGCGGAGTTCAGGTTACGCCACCTTCTCAGAGGAGGCGTTTGGTTTGCGTTCGCTTCCGAGAACAACAGCAAGAGCCCAGAGATCTCGATGGCCAATGACCTTGCGGAAGTGCTTCTCGGTAATGAGCCAGGCAGATGCGGCCCAGCGTTCGGCCATGTCGGCGTGGCGCCAACGAGTCACGTTATGCGTTCTCTTTTGAACACCGCTTTGGGGACTCTCGGTGTTGCGATCGACGCAGGACTCCTGGAGCGTTTCGATCGATTTATCGCGAAACAGGGTTATACAAATCGTTCAGAAGCGTTCCGCGACCTGATCAGAGACCGCCTGGTCGGAGCCGCTGTGGAAAATCCGGGATCGATTGCGGTGGGCACTATCACACTGATCTACGATCACCATTCCCGTCTGCTGCCGGAAAAGCTGATGAACATTCAGCATCAATATCACGGATCGATCATCTCGACAACTCATGCGCACCTCGACCACGATACGTGCCTGGAGGTGATCATCGTACGCGGAACAGCGCGGCAGATTCAGAAGCTGGCGGATCTACTGATCGGCACAAAGGGCGTAGGGCACGGCGGCTCGTGATGAGTTCCCCGTCAGCCTGTATGTCCAAGTCTGCTTGAGCGCGCGAAGAAAGCCGGCGCTAGAAGTTAAACTGCAGGCGAGCATTGACGCTGCGGGTAATGCCGATCGCGGTGCCAGAGAACAGCCCGGAAAAGTCGAGCACGTTGATTTCGTTGGTGAGATTGGTGCCGTCGATTTGAAAACGCACCGGGTAGTGTTCGCTCTTGCTGATCAAATACCCTGCGGAAAGATTTAGGCTGGCAAGCGGGTGGGGACGGAAGTTGCCGAAGTTGACGCGATTCACAATCGCCGGTCCGTATTGCGCCAGAGCCTGGTCGTAGTTACCTTGAAAGTCGATGGGCAGACCTGAGTCGTAGGTACCGCCGAAGGCAAACCAGAGTCGGGACGTCGCATCCACCCGCACGCGCAGTCGAACAGCATTACGTTCTTCCTGGGAGACCGGAAATACCTCACTATTGGCGCTGATCGCGCTGCTCGCGTCGTCTCCCAAAAAGAGACCTCCGGTTACCGGAAAATAGCCGTTGCCGCGAAGGTTGGTCCAGCTGGCATAGCCGGAGAAACGGCCCCAGTGTGGAACCTCCAGCTTCGTTTCAACCCCGTAGATATTGGCGAGCGCGAAGGTAATCGGGAAGCTGACGCCGGTATTTAGCAGAAGATCGTCATCGGGGTAGTTGTGATAACGGCGCCAGAAAAAATTCGTGTTTAAGCTGACGTGACCGAAGAACCCCCTCCCAAAACCGGCTTGATAGTAGTTTCCCCGCGCGGGTTCGATAGGAAGCCGGAGCACCTGATCGCTCAGGCTCGTCACAACCGGCGAGCTCGATACCAGAATATTTTCGAAGGCAGGTGTTTGGAAGACGCGGTCATAGGCGGCACGGAACACAATCTGCGCTTTTGGCCAATACACGGCAACTCCAGCACGCGGGCTCCAGCCAACCTGATCGACCAGCAGATCGTAGTGATCGAATCGCAAGCCGCCGCTCAGGGTAAGGTTCTTCCAGTGCAGTTGATCCTGCCCGAACGCGCCCTGCTCGCGATCCGGCGCATGCGCGTAAAAATTAAAAGTTTGAGGCGTATCGGGATCGAACTGACTCGGGTCGGTGATCCGGTAATTCAAATTCTCCTGGATGGACGCGTAGTCTGATTCAACGCCGGCTTTGAATTCATGAATACCGGCGTGAACGGATACGGTCCCTTTGACGTACTGTTCGTGATACGCGCGATCCTGGCCGGCGATGATGGGCGTGGCGAGATCGTTGGACCAGAAGTTCGCATTGAGGTCACGGCTCATCGCCCGAAGATCGGCAAGCACATTGGGCGAGAAGATGTGCTGATAGGAGAACTGAACGGCGCTTTCGTAGCTTTGCCGGTCCTGCCGCTGGCCGACTTGCTGCTGAACCATCTCATTGGGAACAAGAAACTTTGCCTGCTCTCTTCGCAGGATCAGGGAGACCCGGTCGCGATCGGTGATATCGCGTTCGTACTGGCCCATGAAGTCCGCCGTCGAGCCATGATTGGTGTAGTTCTGCGTGACAGGCGGATCGAGATAGCGATCGGTGAAGGAACCCGCCCCGCTCATTGTGAAGGTACTTTTCCCGAGCCCGTACAACAGCTGCGTGTAGCCATTAAGCGTATCGAAGCTGCCGCCGGAAACGACCGATTTTCCGTGCAGCCCTTGGCGCGTGTCACGCCGTGTCTCGACTTCAATTACGCCCCCCATTCGACGCCCATACTCAGCCGGAAAGCCAGCCGTGTAAACGTTCATTTCCTGCACGCTATTGGCGTCGAAATCGGGGATGAAAGCGGCCGAGCGGTTCTCGGTGAGAGGCATGCCGTCGATCACGTATTGAGTCTGATACTCTTCGGCGCGCGGATGCAGGATGCCGTTGGCCTCGAACATCCAGCCGGGCTCCTGGTTTACCAATTCGGCTAACGAACGGCCCGGCATCGCGGTGGGCCGGTCGATGAGCCTTTGGCTGCCAATATGTTCCGCCCCGGAGTAATCGCCGCGGCTGACAAGCTCGGCATTGTCGTTCACGTCCAATGTGGTCTCGACATGCTCAAGTCCAAGCTCCAGCTTGAGGCGCTTCGGGAAGGCTGAGCGGATGTCCACTGTCTCCGTTTTCGGTGAGAAGTTCGCACCCCGCGCCGTGACGACGTACTGGCCGAACGGCAAGCGCTTGGCGGTAATCCGGCCGGCTCCATCGGCAGTGAACGTGCGCGAATACTCATTTGCTTTGCTTGCCAGATCCACCGTGCCTGGTACCGGCAGGCCGCTCGGATCCTGCAGGTGAATGCGCAACTCGCCCACGTCGCTCTGGGCGAACAGCAACACCGAAACTGCCATCAGCAAGCCTAACCGGGAAACGCCCACAGCTATATATTCCCTTATGGATTGCATTTGTTCAGGGCTTTTTGAGCATGACTCCCGGTGACGCGGTTCGTCTTTCGAAGAACGATGTCTGCCGTAGCCGGTCTTCGCTAATGAGAGTCGCGGTTCCCTCGTCGTTCCGAGCCGCCGTGCTGCGCGAGTGCGGCGTATCGCAAATACTTCCACACGTCTCAGCCGTTACCCTGACGCTAAGAGGAGCGCAAAGTTCCTCGGCCTGCTAGCCTTGAGTCCACGGCCCCACTCACTTCCCTTCCTGCCGCCCGCGTTCCTCTGTCGCCCCGTTCCCCTCGGCCAGTTTGTAATTTAAATAGGTCGTATCCTGCGACGAATCGTGATTGAACAGGAACAACACCTTCGCCTGCGCTTTCATCGAAAAATGCGATGGGGCCCACGCCCCTTCGTTCACCGGCATCTTCTCCAACTCGAACTGCGTTCCCGGCTCCACTTGGGCCAGAAATCCCTCGATCGAGACCGGATGAATCACCCGCGCCGTTACCTTTACCCATTGGTACGTCTTCTCATCGATCCACAGCTTCCCCTGCATGCCCGGCAGCACCTGCGTCTCCATGTTCGGCGGCTGATATCCCGGCCGGGGCGTCGCCTTTAGCGCATATACCGTGAACCCGCGCATCTTCTGCTCTCCTAAGTACGTAAAATCGAACGCCTTCGTCAACTGGCTCATCATCGCCTGATCGCGTTTCCGGTCCTTCTCATACTTCGCAATGCGTTCTTCCCTCGCCTCGCGTGATTCCTGGCTGCGCGAACTTGCCTCGCCCCGCTGCTTATCCATCTCCTGCGTCTCGCGCTCCTTGGCGAGCGGTTTCCCGTTCTCCGCAATCAGCCGCTGGTACGGCGACCCCTCGATCATCGTCACCTGATACGTCTTTGTCCCGTTGCTCGTCCGGTCCCGCTCCTGATGATCGAACCTCGGCGCCATCTTGAAATCGAAATTATTCGCCTCCACTGACTTTTCGATGATCGTCTGCACGTTCGGCTGACTCGCGGGTGCCGCGTCGAGGCACAAGGCCAAGCCCGCTGTCACGCCGGCTCGCGCCATCCATCGTCCTACAAAAACGCTCATTCTTGAACCTCACAATCGCCGCAATCCGTCCGCTTGGCGCAGCGACGTCTTATCCTAGACTCGAATCGAACCATTCCGTTAGCTTCTCGCCACCGCACCAGCACTTGTCGCAGTAGTAACCTGAGGTTCGCAGCTATGCCGACCTTTACTTATACATCCAGCAGCATCCGCGCCATCGTTACCTACACGAATGCGAGCCCAAAAGACCTCGAAATCCAGGTCTCCTATCAAAGATTCAAGTACGGTGACGTCAGCAGCTATAACTTCCCAGCCCCTCCCAGCGGCGATCAGCGCAACGAAATCGAGCTCAGCGCCTTTCGTGCCGCGAACCAGGCCGAAACAGTCAAGATTCAAAGCCTCTGCTCTGGTGAAAACCAGGACCTCTTCGCCGTATCTACTTCAGAATCCGGATCGGCCCTGCCCGCCGCCTACGTCATTCTGGTCCCCTACCAGTAACCTGCCCGCATCAACGCTCACGACTAAACAACATGTAAAGCCACCACCGTCATGTCATCGTGCTGTGGCGCGTCCCCTGCAAACGTCTGCGCCGCCGACATGATTCGATCCACCATCTCTTTCGCCAAAAACGAATCGCACCGCGCCGCCGCGATTAGGTTGTCTTCCCCCCACTCTTCCTCGTCTTTATTCATCGATTCTGAAATGCCGTCCGTGAACAGCACCATCCGGTCTCCGGGCCGCAGCGCAAACACACCCCCTTCGTATTCCACATTCGGCAGTAACCCCACAGGCGGCCCTCCCGCATTCAGCCGAAACACCTCACAACCCGATTCGGCCGGACGCAAGATCACCGGCGGATTATGACCGCATTGACGAACGAAAGCTCAAGCGTCACTGGATCGAACACGCTGTAGAAAAACGTCGCATACCGGTTCACCGACGATGCTTCATACACAAGGTTGCTCACTGTCGCCACCAAACCCGGAAGAGTCTCCGCAATCGGCGCTTGCCCTCGCAGCGAAGCGCACAGGCTCGCCATCATCATGGCTGCCCCGATGCCTTTCCCCGAAACGTCTCCAAGCGCCACGCCGAGTTTGCCGCCCGGCAGTTGCAGAAAGTCGTAATAATCTCCGCCAACCACGCGTGCCGGGCAACACAAGCCGCTGTAGTCTAAACACTCGATCTTAGGCAGGCGCTGCGGGAAAAGATGCTCCTGTACCTCTCGCGCAATCTCCAGCTCGCGGTTCAGGCGCTCGCGCGATGCGATTTCCTGCCCAATCGCGCTTGTAAGACGAGCCACCTCCAACGCGAGGCCGGTCTGCGCGCCCACCGAACGCAGCAGCCGCAGATCCGTGCTCGAAAACGGTGCCTCCGAAAGCTTTTGGCCCAGGCTCATGAAGCCAAGCAATTCGTCTTTCGCTGAAAGTGGCACCAGCAGCTCGGGCTTGAGCAGCGCAACTTGCCGGTGTTCCTCCTCAGTTACACCTGAACCGTTCAGCCACGAGTTCGGATCGTCTACATACACGCGTGCAGGCTGGTTCTCGCTCTTCAACAGCCGGACCGTGGCCGCCCCTGTTGATAAAGCAATTTCGGGCGTCTGTTCGAACCCGAGCGCATAGGACGGCTGATACGTTCCGTTCTCTTGCAGCAGCACAGCCAGCTGTCTCACGTGTAAAGCGTTCGCGATCCGTTCTGCCACCACCTCCAGTAACGGCCTTACTTCCACAATCGTCCGGACCTGGTCTGACAAGTCGCTCAGGATCTGTTCGGAATCGTAAGCATCACGAAAGAACCGCCGATCGATCCAAAGCGCCAGGCGTCTTCTGCCAACCTGAAGCAGCACAATCCCTGCCACACCCGCCGCTGCCGTCGCCGCCGCGCCCATCGCTCCTACCGCATGGGAGCTCACCAGCCACCAGACCAGCAGGAACAGCAGCGCGCTGAGCACGATTTGCAGAATAACGATCCCGCGCGCAGCCAACGTGTACTGAAGCCCCTGCCGCAGCACAACGCGCACATCGAGAGCGCGCTGCACAACGATCACATAGGCGAAGGTAATCGGAAGCAGAACGACGGCCAGATAAATCACATTCCTGGCCCACTCGGGTAAGCTCCCTTCCGCGACGCCCGTGAAGCGTTCGACTAAGAACCAGACCGTGAGAGGCAGCAGGCTCAACGCAGTTCCTGCAAAAAGGACACGCAGCCTTCGCTTCACATCCTGTGACGACGCTATCCGGTACTTCGCCGCAAGAAACAATAGAAAGCTCACTGCCAACACCGGGAACAGTGGGCCAGGCAGCTTGGTTCGCGTCAGAATTGCATTGATAGGCATCGCTGCCCTTACGCTGTAAAGTTCAACGACCGCGCTAACGAGATCGGCAAGCAGAATAGATTGCCCAGATCGGCAGCACGATTGAAGCTAACCACTTCCACCACGGCCAGCCGCTCGTTCGAGGAAAGCGTTCCGGAAAGTAGAGGCCCAGTAGGAACAAACAGGCTAGTCCGCCTGAGTCGAAAATCCTCCGATAGACCGTGCCGAAAACTCTCCATCCTGGTCCCCAGAGCGAAGCATAGCTGTCGAACGCCGTTGCGAAGCTCAGCAGCACCGCCAGAAGAAGCCAAACGCGAAAGTCACTTACGCGAACGGCAACGATCCAGAAGCCCAGCGCCAGACAGAATGCCGGCAGTGCAACAAAAAAGAGAACCGCCACGGGATAAGTGCGCGTGTCCGTCGCCTCGAGCGAGAAGCTCGCAGTTCTATCGCTAGCGAGCGATAAGCTCGCATTTCTATGGCTCGTTTGATCCTCTCGCCGGTACCGAACCTGCCAGACCAAGCCCGGCGCCGAGCTCGCAAGCAAGTCTGCAAAATCCGATCTCGATCGCATCGGAACGCCGTTAATGGCGACCAGCTGATCGTTGCCTTGCAACCCGGCTTTCCGCGAGTTTTCGCGCAAAAGGTCGAGCAGAAAATGCGGTTCATCTCTAGCTTCCAGCAGGAACGGCCATGCAGCCCGCGTAATCCCGAACCACTGAGGGAAAATCTGCTCCACCGAGCGAACGTGAAACAGCACGCTCGCCAGCGCAACCAAACCCAAGAGAAAATACAGCAAAAAAGAGTTGTCCCGCCTAGTTGCCATTAGCGCCCTGACTGTACAGCACTACAAAGTATCAGAAGCTGAGTCTCCGGCCGGTCGCTTAAGCTTCGCTTGGTGCGCTTTCGCAATCGCTCTGAGCTTGCTCGGCCGCGATGCGCTCAGATCAGCTAATCGGAGCCCGCGCTGCGGTCCGCACAACCCCACTTCCGTCATAATAAGAGACCACATCCGATGCGAAGAGGCTCTCGCGTTCAGCGAAGTCTCCCTTCTGGGCTGCGGCAACATCTCGAACAATGTCCTCGGCTTCCGCAGCACGACCCACCATCCTGTATGCAATCCAAATAAGCGACGCCGCACTGTCAAAAGCACAACTCCCCTAAGACCCTAAAAGTGTTGTCGATGATCGAGGTGCTACATTGTCGATAGTCGTGGTGTCATTATGCCGAAGCCTTCCGACCTATTGCAGGGAACATTGGATCTCTTGATCCTCAAAACAATCGCGACAGACCCACTTCATGGATGGGCCATCGCCAAGCGCATTCAAGCGCTTTCCGGAGAAGTCCTCTCTGTAGGCCAAGGCTCCTTGTACCCTGCGCTCCATCGACTCGAACAACAGGGCTGGCTTCGCGCCGAGTGGAAGGACTCCGAGCTTGGGCGTCCTGCGAAGGTTTACGCCTTGACGCGGGAGGGCAGAAAGCAACTCGAACGTGAGCTAAATAGCTGGAACCGGCTCTCCTCCGCTGTCCAGCTCTTAATCGAGACTGCCTAAAAACGGAAATCTTATGCGATTCAGTCGCGTCTTCCTTCATCGGCTTCAATCTTTATTCCGGCGATCTCGAGCAGATGCGGACCTGCAGCGTGAAATCGAAGTTCATTTCGAACAACTCGTAAAGGAGGCAATGGCATCTGGCGCGGGCGAGTCCGAAGCCCGCCTGATGGCACGCCGCCAGTTTGGACCGATGGATAAGACGAAGGAAGAGTGTCGCGATACGCGGCGGATAAGCTTCATCGGCGATTTAATGCGCGATGTGCGGTATGCGCTACGAATGATTCGAACCAAGCCAGGCTTTAGCGTGCCTGCGCTTCTTTCGCTGGCACTGGGAATCGGCGCAAACATTGCGATCTTTAGCGTTGTCAATGCGGTGCTAATTCGCCCCTTGCCTTACCCGCAACCAGCGAAACTGGTAGGCGTTTTCAACTCCGCAACCTTTTCGGGCCAGGTTATAAAAGAGTGGCCGCTCTCCCTGGAAATGTACGCTGCCTACAAGGAGAACGCACGGAGTTTTAACGAGTTCGGCGTTTGGACTCCCGGCACAGCAGCGGCTACTGGCACGGGAGAGCCAGAACAGGTTACGACAGTAGCTATGACGCACGGAGTTTTACGCGCACTTGGCGTCAGGCCCTATCTGGGTCGCTGGTTCTCCAGCGCAGATGAACGACAGGGCACGCAGAAGGCTGTAATCCTCTCTTATAAGTACTGGCAGCGAAGGTTCAGCGGAGACGAGCACGTGCTGGGCCGGTTGATCCTCATCGATTTCGTCCCTTATCAAGTAGCCGGAGTAATGCCTCGGCATTTTGAATTCCTTAACCTCGCCCCCGACGTGTTCCTTGCACAAAGTGTTGTCGCCGGAGCGCCAGGATCTCAAGACGCCGACTACTCCGGGATCGCTAGGCTTAAACCCGGCGTTAGCCTTGCACAAGCCGGTCAAGACACCGCACGCGTATTGCGGATTTGGGCCGCCAAAGCGGGTTTAGAGCAAATGCTTAAACAGCTTCATGTCAGACCCAACATCCACCCGCTGAAGCAGGACGTTATTGGAGACGTCGGCGCGGTTCTCAAAATCCTGATGGGAGCGCTGGCTCTGCTGCTGTTGCTCGTCTGCGCGAATGTCGCAAACCTGGTCCAGGCAAGGGCGCAAGCCCGGCGTGAGGAATTCGCAACTCGGGCTGCCCTTGGCGCTGGCTGGGGGCGAATCGCGGGTCAGGTCTCGACAGAGAGCCTCGTGCTGGCTACTCTCGGCGGCGCTGCCGGTCTCGCTCTTGCGTATGCCGGACTTCGGGTGCTGACAACTTATGGACCGGCAACTCTACCCAGAGTGGCAGAGATATCAATTGACGCTCCGGCTATCCTATTCGCGCTAGCCTGCTCCTTGTTATCGGGCATCTTGTTTGGATTGGTAGCGATCTTCAAATCAGGCTTCAACAGCAGACTACGAACTGCGCGAGGGGCCAGCCAGACCGCCGAGCAGGTGCGTGCGCAAAATGCTTTCGTGATCGCGCAAGTGGCGGTCGCTTTGGTGTTGTTAGTGGGGGCGGGACTACTGGTTCGCAGCTTTATCGCACTGAACGCCGTTAGACCCGGCTTTACAAACCCCGACCAGGTTCAGACAATCCGGCTGTTTATCCCTGAAGCTCAGATACGCGAGCCAGAGCGAGTGGCCCAACTAGAAATTGATATTCTCCACAAGCTTGCCGCTATTCCCGGTGTTACGGCGGCGGGGTTTGCTACTGCGTTGCCGCTCGAAGTGGAATACCATAACGGCAATCCCGTCTCCGTCGAAGGCAAGACGCTCGCTGGCCAAATCCCACCGAACCGAACGATCAAGTCCATTTCGCCAGGCCTCTTTGCGGCGCTCGGTACACGGCTGATCGCTGGACGGGATTTTACATGGAACGATTTGCTGAGTAAGCGTCACGTGGCGATCGTGTCGAAGAACATGGCTCGCGAATATTGGAGCGAGCCGCGGGATGCGCTAGGGAAACTCATTCGAGTCAATGGAGACGGCCCGTGGAGCGCTATCGTGGGCGTTGCTGAAAACGTCTATGAGGATGGCGTCGATCAACCGCCCCCGGGGTTGGTCTACTTCCCAGGTGTTCGTCGCGGCGTTGCCTTCGCGATACGAAGCAGCCGCGCCGGAACGCAGGCTCTGGTCAAAGAAATCACAGCGGAGGTCCACACTGTGGATCCTAGCTTGCCACTGGCGCAGGTTCGAACTCTCAACGATCTTTATCGACTCACGATGGCGCGGAGGTCCTTCGCGCTCGTTCTGCTTGGAATTGCCGCGGCAATGGCGATAACGCTTTCGATGATCGGAGTCTACGGAGTTCTTGCATATGCTGTTGCACGGCGTCGCAAAGAAATAAGCATCCGAGTCGCTATCGGTGCCGAGCCCCGAACGATCACAGCACTCTTTTTACGGCAGGGCTTCATCCTGACATGCATTGGCGCTACGATCGGAGTCGCTTCGGCGCGAGGTCTATCCCCCTGGATGGCTTCCTTGCTTTTTGGCGTGACGCCATTTGATCCAGTAGTCTACGGCATTTCGGGTGCGGTTATCTTGGTGGCTGCCTTTGCTGCTAGTTACATACCAGCGCGAAGAGCTGCATTCTTGAACCCGATCGTGGCGCTACGTGGCGATTGAGTAAATGCTTCATATCTCGTGCGAAAACTTACTTTTAAGCAATGCTCCGCTTGAGGAATCCGTCCCTTCAGAGCCGTGAGCGTAGCGACCGGAGTGTCGTGGCAGACTGCCTGCCTGATAACGATCCCTCCGCACCAGGCCACTACATGACAGATCAGTTCCCGATTCCTCCTGCCTACCCTATTGACTACACTCCATATTTCTGCAATTGTAGAAACATGGAACTGATCAGCTGGTCAAACCGCACGGCAACGCTGCCTTCCTGCGGCATCAATCTTCAAAGGCGCCATTCCTCAGAGGATTCGTTACTGACGAATGCGGTTCCCGACAAACTTAAGAAACAAACTCCCGATGCTTGCCTGCTCTGTTCATTAGAAGCCTTGGACGACGAGTAATGGCAAAAGCGAAGACTGAACCCGATGTAGCACGCTACGCGGATATGTTTTCCGCAATGGGCACGGAGCCGCGCCTTCGCATTATGCGGTTGCTGCTCTCGGCACATCCGGACGGCATGATTGCCGGGGATGTGGGCGCGGAGCTAGATATTCCGCCGTCCACGCTCTCGCATCACCTCGACAAGCTCAAGAACGAAGACCTCGTCAAGGTGCGCAGGGAAAGCACTCATCTCTGGTATTCCGCGAATGCCGGCGCTCTTCAGGAACTGCTCGGCTTCCTCTATGCCGAATGCTGCACCCGTAACCAAGCAGTTGAGCCGCAAACCGTTGTTCAACTCTGCCGGTAGGAGCCATGTCGAAGCCGAGAGTTCTTTTCCTTTGCGGCGCGAACGCCTGCCGGACACAGATGGCGGAGGGGTTTCTACGCGACCTGGCCTGGGACCGCTTCGACGTGGCGAGCGCGGGATACCAGCCTCCAATCGCAGCGAGAGAGATACGCGGCGACAAGAAAGATTCGCGACGAAAT
The DNA here is from genome assembly GCA_965219105.1 of Bryobacteraceae bacterium. GTDB lineage: Bacteria > Acidobacteriota > Terriglobia > Bryobacterales > Bryobacteraceae > Bog-105. The sequence goes on from OZ244728.1 coordinate 1,194,732, forward strand.
ACAGCGGCGTGTGATCGAGTTTGTCAGTGAAAACAAGTAAGGGCTTTTGAAAGGAAGGAACGCGATGGAAGTAAAGGAAATTGTCAAAGAGAAATATGGCGAGGCTGCCCGCCGTGTCACCAGTGGCGGCGCTAACGGCTGCTGCGGGGCCAGCTCGGCGTTCGAAAGCTGCTGCGACCCCATCACTTCGAACCTGTACGACGAAGCGCAGGCTGGGCAGATACCGGAGGCGGCTTTGAAAGCGTCGCTCGGCTGCGGCAATCCCACGGCTCTCGCGAAGCTCAACGAAGGCGAAACGGTCCTCGATCTAGGATCGGGCGGCGGTATCGACGTGCTGCTTTCAGCGCGGCGCGTCGGTCCTTCCGGCAAGGCTTACGGCCTCGATATGACGGATGACATGCTCGCCCTGGCGCGTGAGAACCAGCGCAGGGCGGGCGTCGGGAATGTCGAATTTCTTAAAGGAGAAATTGAGCATATCCCGCTGCCCGATAACAGCGTTGACGTAGTTATTTCTAACTGTGTAATTAACCTCTCGGGCGACAAGGACCAGGTGCTGCGCGAGGCGTTCCGCGTCTTAAAGCCGGGTGGCCGTTTCGCCGTCTCCGATGTGGTCACACGCGGAGCAGTGCCCGAAGAGGTGCGGAAGAGCATGCTGCTGTGGGTGGGCTGCATCGCCGGTGCGCTGCAAGAAGAGGAATACCGCTCGAAGCTGATCGCGGCGGGCTTTGCTGGCATTGAGGTTGAGCCAACGCGAGTGTACGACGTTGAGGATGCAAGAGCCTTCCTGGCTGGTGAAGGCGTCGACGTGGACGCCATCGCGCCGCTGGTTCAGGAGAAATTCATGAGCGCCTTTATCCGCGCCGGCAAGCCAGCTAGCTGCTGCGCTCCGGGGTGCTGCTCATGAATCAGGCGGTCACTCAGCCCGTCAAGGCCAGCGGCGGGCTCGGCACATTCGAACGCTATCTGTCGGTGTGGGTCGCGCTCTGCATGGTTACCCCCACAAGTCTGCACAAACCGGGTCGTGAGTTTCCTAACCGGCTTTCTCGAACGAGCTCCTGTGACGTGTATGCGTCTGAGCTTCTCGTGCATAAACCTCCGTTTTTGAAACGCGAGACGATTCCTTTTTCGTCTGCGCCCAGCCTGAAATCGTAGGTGATCTTAAACGGCTCACTGAAATCACGGAATCGAAGTTCTGTCACCGCTGCTCGATCAACTATCCGCCAGCAAACCGCCTCGCCGAATCGTTTATCAACTCACCCGCTCTAACCCGCGAAGATCCCCAGCCGATGCGCCTCGCCTCTCGCTTGCCCTGCGAATTCTTTACCCAACCCTGCGCTCCCCGTAAAGTCCGGCAAGCGCTCTCCGGCCCCTTATCCGTCTTTCCCCCCACCGGCTCCTCAGCCTCAAAGCGCACGCCTTCCTTCTCATCGCCCGCCTGCTTCAGCTTTGCCATTGTTGCCCGGTTCCGCATACTATCGAACTTCAACTGCCGCACCACCGCCCACGACCGGTAAAACGCCCGTTCCGCCGTCGTCTCATACCGCTGCATCAGCTCAATCTCATGCCGGTCACCCTCGATCTCCGCCTCTAAATACCGCCGGTTGCCCCGCAGCATCAGCCAGTGATTCAAAATCAGCTGATTCATCATCTGCTCTTCCAAAAAACTCTCCGGCCCCAGCTGCGCCCACCAGTTTGCCCGGTGTTCGTCGTACTCCTCCTGCGTCTCATCGGCGGCCAGTCGAAACTGCTTCGCGCGCATTCCGTGCTTGGCCGAATTCTCGCTCGATTTCGCCTTCCCCTCCGGCGTCTTCGGCCCGCCCCCGCGCTTTTTCTCCTCGCCCATATCGCCCGTCAGCCTACAAACCCCGCTGCGGGCACCCAGCCGGTTTTCGCTCTAAACTACTCTCTCCCAAGCAGAAAGAAGATCGTCACACGCCGTGACCGCACCCCTTCGCATCCCCTTCCGAGTTCGTTCGGCAAATTCGCTTGACAAGTCACATAAAAGTCAGTTTATTCCGAAAAAGTTGACTCCGATCCCAGAATCCGTTTAGCATTACGAGTACCCGTACAGGAAATTGCAGTTATAAATCCAAAAATCCAAATCCCAAATTAAATGAAATTGCCATCCTTCTCCTGGCTGCCGTTCCGTCTATCGGTCCGAACTCTAGCTTCAGCCGCCGCCCTATGTCTCCTGGCCACGGCCGCTTCCGCCGCGAACCTCGTCTCCAACGGTAACTTCGACCAGTTGCTCGTTCCCGGCTACTCCGCCGAGTTCGGCGACCGCTTCCCCTCCCAGCAAGTCACCGGCTGGGCCACGAACGGCTATAACTTCGTCTTCACGCCCGGCTCGGCCGACACCTCTGGCGCAAACGGTGAATATGGTTTTCTGGCGTTATGGGGCCCCGGCGACGGCTCGGCGAACGGCTTGCCTGCTACCAGCCCTGCCGGTGGCAACTATCTCGCCTTCGACGGCGCTTACGCAACGGGCCCGCTCACCCAGACCGTCTCCGGCCTCACGCCGGGCCAAAGGACGTATGTCTCGTTCTATTGGGCCGCCGCCCAGCAATACGGCTACACCAGCTCGACCACCGAACAGTTTCAGGTCAGCCTTGGTGGCGATACCCAGTCCACCGCCGTCCTCGATAATCCCAACCACGGCTTCAGCGGCTGGCGTCAGCAAGTCATGACCTTCATTCCCACCAGCTCGAGCGAAGTTCTCTCGTTCCTCGCCCTCGGCACTCCCAACGGCGTCCCGCCTTTTGCCCTGCTCGATGGCGTCTCCGTCTCCGATTCGCCTGAACCGACCGCCTGGCTGCTCCTTGCCTGCGGCCTGCTCGCGCTCTTCGGCTATGGCCGGCGGCGTCGCAGATCGCCTCGCGCCTGAACCGCTAATGCCGCTCGTGCACGTCTCGGGACAGATCGTCCGCCTCTGCGTTTGGCTTGTGCTGCTTACCGTGCTTTTCGCTCCGCTGGAACGGCTCTTCGCTCTTCACGACGAAAAGCTGTTCCGCAAAGCGGTCGGCGTCGACATCGGCTACTACTTCTTGAGCAGCCTCGTCCCGAGCTTCCTGCTCGCCGCGCCGCTCGCTCTTGTCGCCTGGGCTGTTCACCACGCCCTGCCATCCGCCATCGCCGCCACAGTCTCCGCGTGGCCTTCCTGGTTGCGCATCGTCGCCGCCCTCGTCATCGGCGACATCGGTTTCTACTGGGGACACCGCCTGAGCCACGAAATCCCCCTGCTCTGGCGCTTTCACGCGATCCACCACAGCGCCGAGCACCTCGACTTTCTCGTGAACACCCGCGCTCATCCCGTCGACATGGTCTTCACCCGCCTCTGCGGCCTGATTCCGCTCTACATCCTCGGACTCGCCGCGCCCACTGGCGGGAGCGCCAGCCTCATTCCCTTGCTCGTCTTACTGCTCGGCACCGTCTGGGGCTTTTTCGTCCATGCCAACCTTCGCTGGCGCTTCGGACCGCTTGAATGGTTTGTCTCGACGCCCGCCTTCCACCACTGGCATCACACCAACGACGGTCCCGCCGTCCTAAACAAGAACTTCGCGCCCCTGCTGCCCTTCGTCGATCGCCTCTTCGGCACCCTCTACCTGCCCGCCCACCGGCCCGCGCGCTATGGCATCGATGAACCGCTGCCCAGTGGCCTGCTTGCGCAACTGCTTCACCCGCTCAGCCGTAAATCGGCGGCTCCCCCGCCGGACGAGTCTTCCAGCGCCGGTGAATCCACATCCACTGGTCCGGATACTGCCGCACAATCCCCTCAATGGCCGTCTGAATCCGCTGCGTGTCCGCCTGCTCCTCGCCCGTCAGCTCCACTTCCGGGTAGAAGTGCAGCACGTAGCGCTTAGCCTTCTCATCCCACGCCGCAAAGCCCGGCACCACCGGCGCTCGTGAGTGATAGGCCAGCTTGACGAACCCCGAATTCGCGCACGCCTGCTTGCCAAAGAAGTCCACGAACACGCCCTCAGCTGCCGAGGTGTTCTGATCGATCAATATTCCCACTGCTTCGTTCTTTCGCAGCGCCCGCAGCACCGCCCGCGACGCCTCCCGCTTCTGGATTAGCCGGTTCCCCGATCGCGTCCGCCGCCGCTCCACCAGATCGTCGATCAGCGGGTTATCGAGCGCCCTCACCATCACGTTCATCGGTTCGGTCATCAGCGCATGCGAAAACGCGCTCAACTCCCAATTGCCCACATGCGCAGTCGCAACCAGTACTCCGCAGCCCTTCGCTTTCGCCGCATGGTAATTTTCAAGACCGCGGTAGTCAATCCAGTCCCGGATATTGCCGGCATGGAGATCGGGGAACCGCGCCATCGCCAGCAGGAGCCGCCCGATCGTCGCAAATACACCATCGATGATCTGCTCGCGTTCGCCGCTCGATAGCTCCGGATAGGCGAATGCCAGGTTGATGCGCGCCGTCCTCCGCAGCTTCGGCACCCCCCGGTCTAGCGCTCCCGCAGCCAGCCGCGCCGCCCTCTCTGCCGCCGGTCTCGGCAATCGCCGCATGGCCGCAATGGCCGTCGCCGCCAGAGCATATTCGGCGCGCGCTTCTAGCCAGCTTTTCTTGGGAGCCAATGGTGCAGTCTATCTCTCGCCCGATGCCGCCGCCGCTTCAGGCAATCCAACCACCGCCCAGTACCGTTTCCCCGTCGTAAAACACCGCCGCCTGCCCCGGCGTAATCGCCCGCTGCGCTTCTGCAAAATGCACGTCCACCGTGGCCGGGTCGCCCGTCGGCACAAGCGTCGCCGCCGCTGGCGTGTGCCGGTTTCGGATCTTGACCTGCGCCTCTCTTGGCTCAGCAATCGGCCCTGTGGACACCCAGTTCACCTGCCGGGCCCGCAGCGTCGAACGCCGCAGGTCTCCGTCGCTTCCCACCACCACGCGCTGCGTTCCCGGCTCAGTCGCAATCACGTAGAGCGGCTCCGAAGCCGCTACCCGCAGCCCGCGCCTCTGCCCCACCGTGAAGTGATGCGTCCCCGCATGCCGCCCTCTCACCCGCCCGGCCGTGTCCACGATCTCGCCTTCTGTTGCCTCGGGATCCACGCCCTGCTCCCGCAAATACGCGTCCATAAAAGCGGCGTAATCGCCATTCGGCACAAAGCAAATCTCCTGGCTGTCGTTCTTGTCCGCCACCGGCAGCCCCAACTCCCTCGCCAAAGCCCGCACCACCGGCTTTTGCATGCCGCCCAGCGGAAACCAGCTTCGCCGCAGCTGCTCTTGCGTCAATCCAAACAGGAAATACGTCTGATCCTTCGATTCGTCCACGCCCTTGCGCATCCGAAAGCGCTCGGTCTCCCGATCGAAATCGATCCGCGCATAATGCCCAGTCGCAATCTGCTCGGCGCCCACGCTGTCGGCCATCTCCAGGAATTGATCGAACTTGATGAAGTTATTGCAAAGCGTGCAGGGGATCGGCGTGCGACCGGCCAGATAATCCTCCACAAACGGTTTCACCACCTGCTCTTCGAAGCGCTCTTCAAAATTCACCACGTAATAGGGAAACCCGAACAGCGAAGCCACGAACCGCGCATCGTACACGTCATCCAGTGAGCAGCACCGGCCCGTCGCGCCGCCTTCGGGCACTAAATCCGGCAGCCGCCGCTGATTCCACAGCTGCATCGTCATGCCCACCACTCGCTTGCCGTCGCGGTGCAGCATCCCCGCCACTACCGAGCTATCCACGCCGCCCGACATCGCCACCGCAATCGGCGGGTTACTGTGCGACAAGCTCCGCCCTCCGCTTCCGCAGCCGGCCCGCCGCCGCAATCACCGCATCGCTCAACCGGTCCACGTCCTCGCCGGTATCAAATCGGGAAAAAGAAAAGCGCACGCACGATCGCGCCTCGCTCACCGTCCGCCCCGCCGCCAGCAGCACGTGCGAAGGCTCGATCGATCCGCTGGCGCACGCCGAACCAGTCGAAACCGCAAACCCGGCCGTATCGAGCGCCATCAACATCGCCTCTCCCGCAACGCCGCGGAACAGTAAGTTACTCGTGTTTGGCAGCCGCTCGGCTGTGGCCGCATTCACTTCCACATCGTCGCCCAACGCATCAAAGACCGCCCGCTCAAACCGGTCTCGCCGTTTGGCCATTGCGCGCGCATCGGCCTCACACGCCAACTCCAACGCTCGCGCAAACGCAATTGCGCCCGGCACGTTCTCGGTACCCGCCCGCCTGTCCCGCTCGTGCCGTCCCCCACGCTGCTGCGCCTCCAGCGGCGTCCCCGCCTTCACATACAGCGCGCCCACGCCCTTCGGCCCATGCATCTTATGCGCACTCATCGAGTACAAGTCCACTCCCAGCGCATCGAGGTCCAAGGCAAACTTGCCCGCTGCCTGCACTCCGTCCGAATGGAAATACACCGGCTGTCCACGCTCACGCCGCCCCCGAACCAGTCGCGCGATCTCGCCGATCGGCTGCACGGCGCCCGTCTCGTTATTTGCGTGCATCACCGACACCAGCACCGTATCGTCCCGCAGATTCCGCTCGACCTCCCGCAGATCGACCACGCCCGAGCTGTCTACCCCGGCTCGAGTCACCCGCGCGCCCTGCCGCTCCAAATGCCGCACCGGCTCGAGCACCGCCGCGTGCTCAATCACGCTAGTAACGATGTGTCTGTTCCCCGCCCCGCTCGCTTGCCAGACACCCGCCAACGCCAGGTTGTTCGATTCCGTGCCGCCGCTCGTAAACACCAGCTCGGCAGCCGCCACTTGCAGCAGCCGCGCCATGCTCGCTCGCGCTTTCTCTAGCTCACTTCGCGCCCGCTGTCCCGCCCAGTGGGTGCTCGAGGCATTGCCCGGCGTCTCGCGCAACGCCGCCGCAAACACTTCCGCTACTTCGGGCGCAAGCGGAGTGGTCGCATTGTGGTCAAAGTACAGCAAGGAAGGATTAGCCGGGGTTCACTACAATTCTATCAGTGGATGCCTGCCCCCCTCATCACAATCACCACTGACTTTGGCGTCGAAGATCACTACGCCGGCACCATGAAAGGCGTCATCCTCACTCGCTGCCCGGATGCCCGCCTGGTCGACATCACGCACCAGATTCCCGCCTTCTCGCTGGTCTCCGCTGCTTACACGATCGCCCAGACCGCTCCTTACTTCCCGCCGGCCACGGTTCACCTCATCGTGGTCGATCCCGGCGTCGGCAGCAGCCGCCGTGCCCTGCTTGCCGAAGCCCACGGTCAACTGTTCATCGCGCCCGATAACGGCTGCCTCACGCTCGTTCTCCATAACCACCCGCAAGCTCAAATCCGCCAACTCTCGAATCCCGCGCTCTGGCTTCCCGATCCGTCATCCACCTTCCACGGCCGCGACCTCTTCGCTCCCGCCGCAGGATATCTGGCCGCCGGCACCGTCCTCCCTGATCACGTCGGACCCCTCGTCCGCGATCCGGTCTTGCTCCCCAACCTCCAAGCCACCCAGCTCTCTCCCAACTCCTGGAGCGGCCTGGTCCTCAGCACCGATCACTTCGGCAACGTCATCACTAACTTTCCTGCCGCATCCCTCAAACCAAGTGTCAGCTCCGGCTTCTCGCTCGAAGGCGCCCGCTCACCCGTCTCCGAACTCCGCTCCACCTTCGCCGGAGCGCCCCCCGGCCTTGCCTTTGCCTACTGGGGCAGCTCGGGCTTCCTTGAAATCGGCGTCAACCAAAACAGCGCTGCTGCCTCCCTCGACCTTCGTCCTGGTACCCCGCTCCTGCTAAAACTCCCCGCTTAACGGTAGAATCGAGTGATTATCTCTGAATTCGTTGCCCATGCTTGTCGCCGAACCCACAACCCTCACCCGAGCCGCTGAATTTCGCAAGCGCCTCGCCTCCAAAATCGTGATCGCCGACGGCGCCATGGGAACCATGCTCTACGCCAAGGGCATCTTTATCAATCGCTGTTTTGACGAGCTCAACCTCTCGGCTGCCTCGCTCGTCAAGGAAATTCATCAGGAATACGTCCGGGCTGGCGCTGAACTCATCGAAGCCAATACCTTCGGCGCAAACCGCCTTCGCCTCGCCAGCTTCGGCTTTGCCGAGAAACAAACCGCCATCATCGAAGCCGGCGTCCGGCTCGCTCGTGAAGCGGCCGGAGAGAAAGCCTTCGTGGCCGGCGCAATCGGTCCGCTCGGCACTCCTATCGAGCCTCTCGGACCGCTCTCTTTCGCCGAAGCTCGTTCTGTGTTTCGCGAACAGGCCGATGCGCTTGTCAAAGCCGGCGTCGATCTGCTGATCCTCGAAACTTTCTACGACCTTCACGAACTGCGCGAGGCCATCTTTGCGGCCCGTGAAGCCGCCGGTCCCGATATGGTCATCGTCGCCCAGGTCACGGTGAACGACGACGGCACGCTGCGCGATGGCGCGAGCATCCCAACCTTCACCCGCAGTCTCCATGAATGGCCGGCCGACGTGATCGGCGTGAACTGCTCGGCTGGCCCCAAGGTCGCGCTCGACACGCTCGAGAAGATGTTGCTGCTCTCCGACAAGCCCATGAGCGCCATGCCCAACGCAGGCCTCCCGGCGACGGTCGAAGGACGGAACATCTATCTCTGCTCGCCCGAATACATGGCCCAATACGCGCGCCGCTTTCTGCAAGCCGGCGTTCGCATGATCGGCGGCTGCTGCGGCACCACGCCCGAGCACATCAAGCAGATCGGCGGCGAAGTGCGCTCCTTGCAGCCGCTGCAGGGCAATAGCCGCTCGGCACAGGTGCCAGTCGAGGTTCTCGATAAGCCTCCCGTCCACAAACTGCCAAAGGTGCCGGTCGCCGCCAAATCCGAACTCGGCCGCAAGCTCGCCGCTGGAAAATTTGTCGCCTTTGTCGAGATCCTTCCGCCGCGCGGCGTCGATCCTGCCAAGGAAGTAGCCGGCGCGAAGCTTTGTAAAGAGAACGGTATCGATTGCATCAACGTCCCTGACGGTCCGCGCGCCAGCGCCCGGCTCAGCGCCCAGGTCACCTGCCAACTGATCCAGCAGCAGGCCGGCATTGAAGCCGTTCTTCACTTCTGCTGCCGCGACCGCAACATCCTCAGCATTCAATCCGAACTCCTCGGTGCGCACGCCACCGGGGTCCGCAATCTGATCTGCATCACCGGCGACCCGCCCCGCATGGGCACCTATCCCGATGCAAGCGCCGTGTTCGATGTCGATTCCATCGGTCTTACCAACATCGCGAACAATCTCAATCAGGGCCTCGACATCGGCGGTAACCCGACCGGCTCGCAAACCGCGCTCCTGATCGGCGTCGGCGCAAACCCCGGCGCTCTCAACATGGACGAGGAACTGCGCCGCTTTGCCTGGAAGGTCGATGCCGGAGCCGAGTACGTCGTCACCCAGCCCGTCTTCGACCTGCACCTGCTCGAAACCTTTCTTCGCAATACCGAGCAGTATGGGCTCCCAATCATCGCGGGCATCTGGCCCCTCACCAGCTATCGCAATGCCGAGTTCATGGTCAATGAGCTCCGCGTCCCGGTCCCGCGCGACTATATGGACCGGATGAGGCGCGCCGAAAGCGCCGAGAAAGCCCGCGCTGAAGGTGTTGCCATCGCGCGCGAAATGACAGCCCTCGCCCGCGGCATGGTGAGCGGCGTGCAGCTCAGTGCCCCGTTCGGCCGCTACGAAATGGCTGTCGAGGTTGCTCAAGCACTCGGGGAACGGTAAACTGGCAGAATATTTTCTCCCGCGCCGAGCGGGAGCTTTTCCGCGATCGTTCCAGCTGTGGCTACAGACTTAATAGAAATTGACCCCAAAACCCCCGATCCCGCTGCCGTCGCCCGAGCCGCTCGTGCCATTCAACGCGGCGGCATGGTGGGCATGCCGACTGACGCGCTCTACGTCCTGGTAGCCGACCCGTTCAATCTTCACGCGGTCGGCAAGGTGTTCGCCTCGAAAGGCCGCGAGAGCATCCGCTCGCTGCCCCTCGCCGTCTCCGACGTCATGATGGCCGAAGACCTCGCCAGCGAGCTGAATAGCCGTTTCTACGTTCTTGCCCGGCACTTCTGGCCGGGCGCGCTCACGATGATCGTTCCAGCAGCCTCCAAAGTGCCCCTCAAAGTGACCGGCAACACCGGCCGCCTCGCCATGCGCCAGGCCGAATGCACCCTGCTGGACGCTCTCATCGATAAAGTCGGCCACACGATTATTGCCACCAGCGCTAATTTCTCCGGAAAGCCAACCATTTCCAGCGGAATCGAGCTTTTTGCCGAAATGGACGGCAAGCTCGATCTCGTGCTCGACGGCGGCCCTTGCACCGGACCCGGGTCCACCACCGTCGATATCACCGAACCCTACTGGCGCGTCATCAAAGAAGGCGCGATTACCGAAAAGCAGATAGCCGAACGCCTCCAAACTCCCATCGACGAAGAGTTCTAGGCTAGTCTTTGCTCGACTAGCCCCGCCTTTAGTAAATTGAACGTGGGAGCGCGAACGTCAGTTTCCAGACCCTTGAACGAACCCTTCAGGAGCTCGATCAGATCGCTGAACAGCTTGAGCGAGACCGTAGCTGGGTGATCATTGAAGCCATTGCAGAGTACCTGGAAACGCAGCGCTGGCAAATCGAGCACATCCGGAAAGGAATGGCCGACACCGACGCGGGTCGAACGCTTTCGACTGAAGAAGTTCGGGAGCGCCTTCAGAAGCGACATTCGGCCGCCAGCGATATTCCTAATTCTTTACCCAAAGCACTTCCTTTGCTATCCTGAGGCGAAGCGTTCCCTGCGAGAGCGTCTGTCTCGGCCTTCTAAAAATTGATCCGATAGTCAATGTCATGGAGTCTTACTCGGATTAAGTGCCTGTGTGCATGCTCCGGCTGGCGACAGCTTTGGGAGAAGCCTAACGGTGCTCGGCGGATTCCCCCCTTGCTTTCTAGGGGTCAATGACGGAGGTTGAGCCGGAAACTCTCGCAGGCGGCGCTCCCACCCACGCTTTCCTTTCAGATGAACCTCCTCTTTATCGGCGATATATTCGCCTCGAGCGGGCGTGCAATTGTAGCCGAACAACTGAACTCGCTCGTAACCGAATACAAAGTAGATTTAGCGATCGCTAACGGGGAAAATAGCGCGGGCGGTTTCGGCATTACTCCTTCTATTACCGAAGAATTGCTATCGCTTGGGCTCGACGTCCTAACAGGCGGGAACCACAGCTTCGATAAGCGCGAGATTTACGACTACATCGGGCACCAGCCGCGCTTGCTGCGGCCAGCCAACTACCCGCCCGGCCCTCCCGGTGAAGGCGTTTACATCGGCAAGGCGCGCAACGGTGTCGCTTACGCCGTGATCAACCTCCAGGGCCGCACCTACATGCCCGACATCGATTGCCCGTTCCGCAAAGCCGACGAAATTTTGCAGTCGCTCGATCCGGCCGTCAAGATTCGCTTTGTCGATTTCCACGCCGAGGTCACCAGCGAGAAAGTCGCCATGGGTTGGCATCTGAACGGACGCGTCACCGCCGTCGTCGGCACGCATACGCACATCCCCACGGCCGACGACCGCATCCTTTCCGGTGGCACGGCCTATCAGACCGACGCCGGCATGACCGGCCCTTACGATTCGGTGATCGGCGTCGAGAAAGAAGCCATCGTCCGGCGCTTCCAGACCGCGCTTCCCGTTCGAATGGAAGCCGCGCGCCAAGGCATCGAGTTACACGGCGTTCTGGTGACGGCCAATGAAGAGACAGGACAGGCCACCGCAATCGGGCGCGTGTGCCGCAAGAAGTAATCCTCAGGCGAGCGAATCCACCAGTTCCGGATCAGACTGCGGCCCAGTAAACGTATTCCCTTCCCAGCGCGACACCACGGCTGTCGCCACGCAGTTGCCGAGCAGGTTCACCGACGTCCGGCACATATCCATCAGCGCGTCCACCCCGAGAATCAGCGTGATGCCTTCGAGCGGAAGATGAAATGTGCCAAGCGTGCCGGCCAGAATCACCAAGCTCGCCCGCGGCACCGCAGCCACGCCTTTGCTCGTCAACATCAACGTCAGCAGCATGGTGATCTGCGTCCCGATCGGCATATGCACCCCGGCCGCCTGCGCAATGAACACCGAGGCAAGCGAAAGGTAAAGCGTCGAGCCATCCAGGTTAAAGCTGTAGCCGGTTGGGAGCACAAATCCGACGATGTGTTTCGGTACGCCGAACAGCGTCATGTTCTCGAGCGCCAACGGCAGAGCGGCCTCGCTCGACGCTGTCGAGAACGCAATCAGAAACGGCTGGCGCACCGCGCGTATGAACGGCCTAAGCGGCACCCGTGCAATCGAAAGCGCTGCTCCCAGCACCAACACCACAAATAACGTCTGCGCCAGATATAACGTGCCGACCAGCTTGCCCAATCCGAACAAAACCGCCAGCCCCTTTGAACCGACCGTGACTGCGATCGCCGCGCCCACTCCGAACGGCGCCAGATACATCACGTACTTCGTATAGCGGAACATCACTTCCGCAAGCGACGAAGCGAACGCAACCACCGGCTGCGCTTTCTCCCCGATTGCCGAACAGGCGGCACCGAACAGGAAGAAGAACACGACCATTTGCAGCACGTCGTTCTGCGCCAGCGATTCGAAGATGTTGGCAGGCACCACATGTTCGAAGATCTGGCCCACCGACGCGGGCTTTGCAAGCGCGGGAACCACTCTATGCTCGCCGGTCAGCGACAAGCCCCGGCCCGGCTGAAAGAGGTTCACCATGATGAGCCCGATAGCCAACGCGAGGGTTGTTGCTATTTCAAAATAAGTAATGGCCTTGAGCGCAATCCGGCCCATCGTTTTGAGCTCGCCGGCGGAGGCAACGCCTGCGATCAGCGTTCCGAACAGCAGCGGCCCGACAATGGATTTGATCAGCCGTAAGAAGATGTTGCTGACCGGCGCAAGCGATCGCCCGAATGCCGGAAACCAGGCGCCGATCAGAATGCCCACGACGAGTGAGATGAAAATCCAGCTGGTCAGCGAAACCCGCTTCAACGGGCCCATCAGCCGTTACCGTTCTCCCCACTTGAGCTTTTCGCGCAGCACATCGAAGAACAGGCTCTTCGGCGGCCGGATTAACTGAATCGTTTTCGGGGACGAGCGGCAGACAACAAGATCCCCTTTGCACAGAGGTTCGCCCACCTGACCGTCAATCGTCAGGTAAGTGCCCTCCTCGCCATGCACCAGAACTTGAATGACGCTGGTGTCGGGCACAATCACCGGGCGGTTCGTCAGCATGTGCGGACAGATCGGCGTAATGCAAAACGCACTGACAGATGGGAAGATGACCGGGCCGCCCGCCGAAAGCGAGTAGGCGGTGGAACCGGTCGGCGTCGCGATGATCAGGCCGTCGGCTTTATACGCGGCTACAAAATGATTGTCGACATGTGTATCGAGATCGATCATGCGCGCCAGTTCGGTTTTGGTGAGAACTACATCGTTCAGAGCCGAGTAAGAGCCGATCGTTTTGTTCTGACGGCGCACCTCGCAATCGACCATCCGCCGCAAACCGACCCGGTGCTGGCCGGCCAGCGCGCGTTCCAGTTCCGGGTACAGATCGTCCACGCGGATCGCGGTAAGGAAGCCGAGATGTCCCAGGTTTACCGCAAACAGCGGAACGTTCCGGCCGGCAACGATGCGGGCAGCCGAGAGCAGCGTACCATCGCCGCCGAGCACAATCACCAGGTCGACATCGTCCGATACTTCTTCACGGGAAAACGAGGCGCGAATGCCGGCATACTCAGCCGTTTGCGGGTCGCACCGGTACTCGACTCCCCGCTCGTCGAGCCAACGCAGCAAGCCGCACACGATCTCGGCCGCGCGTGACATCTTCGGTTTTGAAATGATGGCGACTCTGTTGACCTGCTGCATTGGTTAAGACTAGCGTAAACCGATAGGCAATGAACATCCACTTGGGTGAACTGCGTGGAGTAGAAACTCGCGGTTTCCCTCTCTGCCGAGAATGGGACTTTCCATCTGTCCTGTCACAAACCCGAGCGATGCAAACTGCGCGGCCACTTTCCGGCACGCCCCTTCATGAAGCGCGGGTTCCCGCACAATGCCGCCTGCGCCGACCGATTCGCGCCCGACTTCGAATTGCGGCTTTACGAGTGTGATCCAGTTGCCGCCTTGCTTCAACAGCGGAACCAGCGCCGGGATGAGTAGAGTAACGGAAATAAAGCTCACGTCGCAGGTGAGAATGTCTACGCGTTCGCCAATCTCTTCGAACGACAGGTAACGCGCGTTGGTTCGCTCATGCAGGACCACGCGCGGGTCGGTTCGCAGCTTCCAGTGAATCTGGCCGGCGCCGGTATCGACCGCATGAACACGCGATGCGTCGCGCTGCAGCAGGCAATCGACAAATCCGCCGGTCGAAGTCCCGACATCCAGACAGACGCATCCATTCACAGTCACCTGGAAATGGTCGAGCGCAGCAGCCAGCTTGATGCCTCCACGACTGACGAACGGCAAAGGCTGATCGACATCGATCTGACTGGCAGCCAACACCAGGCGGCCTGGCTTGTCCGAGCGCTGCCCGTCGACGCTGACCTTTCCCGCGAGGATTAAGGCCTGCGCCTTCTGGCGCGTTTCGACCAACTGCCGCTCGACCAGAGCTACATCTAGGCGGACCCTCTCGGCGGGCCTGGTCAAACTTTGCGCTGCACCACGAAATCCGCAATCTGCCGCAGCCGCGCTGCTCGTTCGCCAAATTGATCGAGCGCCGCATGCGCAGCCAAACGTTCCGCTTCGGCCATGTGGCGTGACTGTTCAAGCCCATAAACGGCCGGAAAGGTAATCTTCTGCTGCTGCTCATCCTTACCGGCAGTCTTGCCCAAAGCTTCAGACGACTCCTCCACATCGAGTACGTCATCGATGATCTGGAAGGCCAAGCCGATATGTTCGCCGTACGCAGAGAGCGCGGCTAATTGCAGGTCGCTTGCCCCGGCGTAAATTGCGCCCATTCGCACGCTCGCTCTCAAAAGCGCGCCGGTTTTTGCCCGGTGAATGGAGTCGAGCAGTTCAGCAGTCGGGGGTTTTCGCTCACCCTCGATGTCGTTCACCTGGCCGCCGATCATGCCGCCCACTGTGCCCGCTGCTCGTGAAAGTTCTTCGACCAGCCGAATCTTCGACTCGGCGTCAATGCCCGGCAACCGGCTCAGGACTTCAAAGGCCAGTGTCAGCAGCGAATCCCCGGCGAGAATAGCCATCGCGTCGCCGAACACTTTGTGGCAGGTGGGACGGCCGCGCCGCAGGTCGTCATTGTCGAGCGCCGGCAGATCGTCATGAATCAGCGAGTACGTGTGGACAAGCTCGAGCGTACAAGCAGCGTTGACGGCTCCCTCCGCGTCGTATCTGACCGCCCGGGCAGCGGCAATCGCAAGAATGGGCCGGATACGCTTTCCGCCGGCAAACAAGCTGTATCGCATTGCACGATGGATCGTGGAAGGATCGACCGTTTCCGCAGGCACCCACTCGTTCAGCGCCCGATCCACAGTCTGTATTTGGGCGATTAAGAAGTCGCTAAGCAAGGAACTTGTCTCTTCGTGCGGCGCTGCGCGCTCCAATCTGTTCATGTCCTTCCCGAGTTCTCCGGCTGAAACGGAGCGGGAACCATCTCACTGCCGCGCTTCAGCAGGATTTCCACTCGCGATTCGGCCTCCTCCAGCTGCCGTTTGCAATCGGCGCTGAGGCGCATGCCATTTTCAAACAGTTCCAGGCTGCGTTCGAGCGGCAGATCCCCCTTCTCCAGCTCCTGGACAATGCGTTCGAGTTCCTGGAGGCCGGCTTCGAAATTGGGGGCTGAGGATTTGTCCTCGGGCATCCATTTATTGTAACGGGGCTGAACAATGACACTCGCCCTTCAAATTTCTGAAATTCGGCTCTACTCGCGAGACCGGGCGTTCGATAAGCGTAATGAGGTTCCTATGCCCCACGCAACGTCGCCCCTTTCCACGAACCTTACTCAAGACTACGCTGACCAGCTTGCTAAAGCTAAACCGCCGAACGATGGCGCCGAGCCAGTTTCAGACATCATGAAACGGGCAGACGGCATTATTGCGCTCGAGATTATTCAAAGCCTGCTTCCAACGGCGTTTCCAGCGGTGATTCAACCCCAGGGTGCTTCACAGACAAGCAGCTCGCCTGCCGCTACCAGCCTCCCTCCTGAAGCGCAGAGTGTGCCTGGCGGAGTAATCGATTTGGTGGGCTGATCTCCGGCCAGTTGACAATTGGTGCAAGTCACCAGTAGTCTCATCATTTGCCGATATCGCGAGCCTACCCACTTCGACAGTTCGCGCGCCCAAAGCCGAAGCGCCATCCATTCAGAATCTGCGGTCTTGTTGCAGGCGCGATGCTGCCCCTGCTTGCCGTGGCCGCACCACAATCCTGGACGATCGCCAATGGCCAGATCAGCCGCACCATCACGTTCGATCAAGCGCGGGGCCTCCACACTTCGCGGCTTTCCGACTTATCTACTCACGCAGATTTTATAACGCCGGAGACAGCAACCGAGCCCCAGGCGGCCGAGTTTTCCTTTCAGATGGACGGGCATATCTACCAAGGCGCTGGTCCGGGTTTCGAGCTCGTCGGCGCGAGGCAAACTGCTATTCCCCACGGCAAGTCGCTCATTACTAGGTTGCGCAGCAGGCAGGCCCCGCTCGAAGTCTCGGTCGTGTACAGCGTGTACGATGACCACCCGGTTATCCGAAAGCGGCTGATCCTCAGAAACACCGGCTCCCAGGCGGTCCGCATCCGGCACCTGAATTTGGAGGCCATCGCGCCTTCGGTCGGTCCGGAGAATGAAACAATCCTCAAAACGCAGTACGGTGCAATTCCACGGGAGATTTTCTACACCGGGCGGTCTGAAGATGCTGGCTTACTGGTGCAGAATGGCCGCACCGGCATTGGGTTCGCCATTCTGAGCGAAGTGCCTGGTTACATGAAGCGCACCGAAATTGCGGGCTGGAACGCCTCCGACAAAGTTCCCATCGGAGTTCTTTACGATACCGATTTGATGCCCTTCGAGAGAGAGATCGCATCCGGCAAGGAATTCGAAACCGCCGGCGTCTCCCTAGCCACGTTCCATGTGGGAGACGGCTTTAACGATCCTCGCTGGGTATTGCCGTCCTACACCTCGAAGATTCTGATGCGGCGAGTGAACGAAAGTGGTGCGCCGTGGATTTATAACACCTGGGAGCCGTTCACGCGCCATATCGATCGCAAGACGGTGATGGGCCTCATCGATGCCGCGAGCGCCATGGGCATCGACATTTTCACCATCGATGATGGCTGGCAAGAGCAGTACGGTGAGAACGCCGTGAACCTGAAAGCGTTTCCCGGCGGTCTCAAGCCCATTGAAGACGCCATCGAAGCCAAGGGCATGCGTCTCGGCTTATGGATCCCGATGGCTGCAATCGGAACATCTACCGCGGATTTCCGCAATCATCCGGAATGGGCTGTTCTTGACGGAGATGGGAAACAGAAGATCACCCAAACCGCAGCAGGTCCGATGGCGGTCATGTGCCTGGCCAGCCCGTTCCGGGATGCCGCCGCGCAACGCATCAATGACGCCATCGAGAAGTTTCATCTGGCTTACGTCAAGCTCGACCTGACGACCGTGTTCAATGCCTATGGCGAAGCTCCGGGCTGCTGGGCGAAAGGACACTATCATTCCGATTGGCAGCAGTCGCTGAACCTCATCTACGAGGGCATTGCCTACGTGACCGCGCAGATTTACAAGCGGCACCCGGATGTTCTTCTCGACCTTACGTTCGAACTGTGGGGTCAGAAGCACGTCATCGACGCGGGACTTCTGGCCGCTGGGGATCTCGACTGGTTGAGCAACGTCGACGACAATAAGCCCGATTCTGCAGGACCGCTGCAAGCACGAACTCTGCTCTACCAGCGCGCCGTTTCTATGCCGTCCGAGAGCATGCTCATCGGTAATTTGCACGGAGAGATGCCGAGCATCCATGAGCGGTTCGCCACCGCCATGGGTTCAGCGCCCTTGCTCCTGGGCGATCTACGGAAATTGAGCCCCGCCGATCTCGCCTGGTATCACGATAAGATTTCCTGGTTCAAAAAGCTGCGGCGAGCGACGCCGATCAGCGAAAGCTTCTTTCCGCTCGGAAGCTGGCTCCAGCCAACACCCGCCGCCTGGGACGGTTTCGCCCGTCTCGCCCGCAGTGGGGACGGCGTTATCGCTCTGTTCCGGAACAAGTCGGACGTCCCGTCAGCCCTTCTCGAGCTGCCGCTGCCGCCCGAAGGCCGGTACACTCTTCACTCCGTGATGTCCGGTAAGACCCTGGGCTCCTTCTCGAAAGCCGATCTCACACGAGGCGTACCGATTCCATTCTCAAGCTCAGAGAACGTGGAGATACTCGAGATGCGACGAGTGAACGAGGAATAGCCCGTCAGGCGTTGTCCGGTGAGGCAACCGCCGAGCTCACTTCCTCTTTCGCCTGCTCGACGATACCTTCCAGATCTCCCCGATACTCGTTGAGCAACTCCGGAGTAGCAGCCTCAAAGCGCATCACCAGCACCGGCTGCGTATTGGACGCTCTCACCAAACCCCAGCCGCTGCTGTAAAGCACTCGAACACCGTCCACGTCCATGACGTCGTGCGTCTTGCGAACGATCTCGGCAACCTTTTCGACCACCTGAAACTTCACATCGTCCGGGCAATCCACACGCAGCTCGGGCGTAGAAACCATCTGCGGAATGCCTTTTAACTGGTAGGAGAGCGGTTCTCCGGAGTTTGCCACGATCTCGATCAGGCGGCAGGCGGCATAGAGAGCGTCATCGAATCCGAAATAGCGGTCCGCGAAGAACATGTGGCCGGACATCTCGCCCGCCAGTTCCGCATGAGCCTCTTTCATCTTGGCTTTGATGAGCGAGTGGCCGGTTTTGTACATGATCGGATTGCCGCCGAGCTCACTCAGCTTGTCGTACATGATTTGCGAGCACTTCACTTCGCCGATGAAAGTGGAACCCGGCTTGCGCGACAGAATCTCGCGGCCGAAAATCAGCAGCAGCATATCGCCGTAGACCACTGCGCCTTTTTCGTCGACTGCGCCAATGCGATCTGTGTCGCCGTCGAATGCAATCCCAAGCTCGGCCTTTTCCTTCTCCACCGCTCTTTGCAAATCCTCTAAGTTTTCGATCACCGTGGGATCGGGATGGTGATTGGGGAACGTGCCGTCCATTTCGAAGTACAGTTCCACCGGGTCGACATTCAGCTTCTGAAGCATGCGCTTAAGAACCGGGCCGGCCGTTCCATTGCCGCCGTCGAAAACCACCTTCACCTTGCGCGAGAAATGGAATTGAGAGGTGACCTCGTCTACATACGGCGTGACGGCGTCGACCTTCTCGACGGTACCTTCGCCGGACTCGAAATCCTTCCGCTCAATCAGTTTGCGAACGTCCTGAATCGCCGACCCGTGCAGCGTTCCAGCCCCGCAGACGGTTTTGAATCCGTTGTACTCGGGAGGGTTATGGCTTCCTGTGATCATCACCGCGCCGTCTGCTCGAAAGTGCACGGCGGAGTAGTAGAGCACTGGCGTCGGAACCGTGCCGACGTCGAGCACATGAGCACCAGCCGCAAGGCAACCCTTCAACAAGGCATCGTGCAGGCGCGGACTGCTCAGGCGGCAGTCATTGCCCAGACAAATGGTCCGGCCATTGTGCCGGATCAGGTACGTGGCGAGCCCGCGACCCAGCATCTCGACGTCCTCGTCCAGCAATTCCTTGTCGGCAATGCCACGAATGTCGTATTCGCGAAAAATCCCTGCGTGAAGCATATCTATTTCAGAATAATGGAATCGGCGTAAATCGGAAATACCAAAATGAAGCGCAAGCCGCTAAGATAATTCCGTCTTCCGGACAGTTATGCTGTCCAGATAGTCCCGATCTATCTCGTAGCCGAACCCGGGTTCGTTACTCACCGGGATCGTGCCAGTGGGCGCTACCTCGATGGCCGGCGTCGTGATGTCGCGTTTCCAATACCGCTTACTTGCGGACACATCGCCCGGCAACACGAAGTTCGGCAGCGTCGAAAGCGCGATATTATGAGCGCGCCCGATGCCCGATTCAAGCATGCCGCCGCACCAGACCGGGATTGCGTTCGCAAGACACAGATCGTGAATCTTCTTGGCCTGCCCAAAGCCTCCGACACGCCCGAGTTTGATGTTTACAATCCGGCCCGCTTTCAGCTCGATCGCCTGCTCGGCCTGGTGAAACGTACGAATGCACTCATCCAGACAGATCGGCGTGTCCAGCTGCGGTTGCAATCTTGCGTGGTCGATAATGTCGTCGTGGGCGAGCGGTTGCTCGATCATCATGAGGTAAAACTCGTCCAGCGCCTTGAGCCGTTCGACATCGGCGAGCGAGTAAGCCGAGTTTGCATCAGCCATCAGCTTGATCGCTGGAAAGCGCTCGCGCGTGCGGCGAATTACATCGACATCCCAGCCCGGTTTAATCTTCATCTTGATACGCTGGTAACCGGCTGCCAGCTCGGTCTCGACTTTATCGAGAAACTGCTCGACCGTGTCCTGGATACCGATGGAAACGCCGCAGGCAATCTCCTGCCGCGCGCCACCGCCGATGGTCTTCCATAACGGTTCATTGTTTTGCCGCGCCTGCAAATCCCAGAAGGCAGCTTCTACTCCGCCGCGGGCCATGTAGTGCCCGCGTATATGCGAGGTGCGCGTGAACACATCCCCCGCGCTTTCGAATTTGTGATGAAGGACACGAGGCGCTACATACTCCGAAATAAGAGGCCAAATGGAAGCGGTCCACTCCTCGTTGTAGAACGGATTTTCGCCCGCCGTAACTTCGCCCCACCCGGAGAGACCGTCAGATTGCGACTCCACCAGGATGATGTCCCGTTCGTAGGTGCGGCTGAAGCTGGTCTCAAAAAAATGTACAAGCGGCATGCGAATGTGCCGCAGAACGATACGCTCTACTTGAAGGGACATTTTCCTAACAAGTATGTACCGAACTCTTCTGTACGCTCGAACCCGATGACGGCGAGTCCAGCGTCAAAACATTCCTCGAACTGTATGGCTAGGTCTGCCTGAATCTCTCTCGCTCGTCCTGGGTCATCTTTTCGAATCGCCGCGATGTTGCTCGGCACGGGAATGCGCTGCTCGACCATGATCTCTTCCCGCGCCTCTCCGCCCACGACGCGCTCGACCCACGGCGAATCGATCCACCACTCCGGCACTAGCCGGTCAGTCGGCAAGCCGCCATGTAGATGGCTCGAGGTGGTTCCATACTGATTGCGCACGTACCGGCGTACAATCGCGCCAAGCCGCTCGATGTTGAAGAAGGCATTCTTCAGCTCTAGCGGGTCGAATGTCCACTCAATTAAAGCAATGCCCGCCTTCATCGCAGATTCGCGCTGAGCAAGTTTCATGCGCCGTCCGAGGCCCGTGTTTCGATAGGCGGGCAGAACGCCCAGCATGTGGCTATGCAAATAAGAATAACCGCCGGGTTTCAATCCGGGAATACAGAGGCAAAAGGCGACCATCTTGCCGTCATCGAAGGCGCCCAGCACTTGACCGCCGATCTTACTGGCCACCGCGAATAAGCGCCGCGGCAAGAGCTCAAGATCTTC
This sequence comes from Bryobacteraceae bacterium, assembly GCA_965219105.1. GTDB lineage: Bacteria > Acidobacteriota > Terriglobia > Bryobacterales > Bryobacteraceae > Bog-105. Next base: position 1,216,299 of record OZ244728.1, read on the forward strand.
GAAGCCCCAGATCTCTTTTTGAAGGCGCACGACCGCTCCAAACTCGGGGAGAGCTTGCAGTTGCCGAATCTCAATACCGTTCGCGTTCAGACGTTTTCCGGAACCACGAACGGCGGTCGGTAGGTGCCTCTCAAGAGCGCAGTTGCTTCCGAATCGCCCTGCACCGTTTCAGTATCGGGATCGAAGTGAATGGTGCGGCCCAATCGGTAGGAAGCGTTCGCTAGATGGATCAGCGTGGAAGAAATATGCCCTTCGAGAATCGGCGCATGCAGGTTCGCCGCGTTCCGGCTGCGCACGCAGTCGATAAAGTTGACGAAGTGCTGATTGCCGAGCGTGGCATGTTTCTCCGGTCCCGGCGCTTCCTCCGGACCCAAGAAGGACTTATAGGCGTCGTAGTTCGAGATCGCCAGATAGCCTTTGGAGCCGTAGTACAGGTTGCCAATGGTAGACGGCTTACCGGAGGCAGGCCCGAGCGACGCCTTGCTTTCCTTGGTCTCCGAGGGCGCAGACGTTTTGCCAAGACCCGCTGCCGGCACATTGCCGCTCATGAACTCCGGCGTACCGATGCCTGCCTCATGGTTGGTGATCCAACCGCGCACTTCGAAGTTCATCATTTTGGTCTTCGCGCCGGGCGACTTGAACTCATAGGCAACCGTGAGGACGTTCGGCGTCTGCTGATCGTCGTCGAAGAGGAAGTGCCCCCCGACCGCAGTGACCTTGCTGGGGAAGCCGACGCCCAGGCCCCAACGCGCAAGGTCCAACTCATGAATGCCCTGATTGCCGAGATCGCCGTTGCCGGTGTCCCAGATCCAGTGCCAGTTGTAATGGAACCGATTCTTTGTAAACGGCTTGAGCGGCGCGGGGCCGGTCCACAGATCGTAATGTACGCCGGGAGGCACAGGTTGCTGCGGAGCATGTCCGATGCTGGCGCGCCATTTGTAGCAGAGACCACGCGCCATGTAGACGTTTCCAAGCAAGCCGGAATTCATCTGATCCATTGCTTCGCGGACCGCCGCGCTCGAACGGCATTGGCTGCCGTGCTCGCAAATCACCTTGTATTTGTTGACTGCCCGAACCAGTTGCCGGCCTTCCCACCAGTTATGCGAGCAAGGCTTTTCGCAGTAGATATCTTTGCCGGCTTGAGCGGCCCAGATACCAATCAAAGAATGCCAATGGTTCGGAGTGGCAATCGACACTGCGTCGATGTTCTTGTCTTCGAGCAGTTTGCGAACGTCATAAAAGCCCTGCGGCCTGGGAATCCCCATCTGCTCTGCGTCGCGCAAACGTGGCTCGAGGACATTGTCAACGTCCACGTCGCAGAACGCGGCAATTTCGACGCCAGGAATTGTGTGGTAGCCCTTGACGTGATCCCAGCCTCGCCCGCGCACTCCGATAACCGCAACACGAACGCGGTCGTTCGCGCCCAGCACCTTCTTCGCGGAAGCTGCGGTCATCAGGCCCGCTGCCGCTGCCGCGCTACCCGCCTTCAAGAACGTCCTGCGATCCGGTTTCGCTTCTTCGATCTGCGACATGGTGTTCTCCTTGAGCAGCCTTCTCTTTCAGCCTACTCCCTTACGCTCAAACCTGCTGCAGCACCTTCATCAGCCCGTTCATCGATTCCACGCTCGACGTGTAACGGTCATGAGCCGCATTCCTGTAGTGCGTTTCGAGCGACATCGTTCCCGAATACCCCATTTTCTTAAGCGCTTCGAATTGCCCGTGGAAGTCGATTTTGCCCGCGCCAATCGGCATCCAGGCTTTGCCCGAGGCGTCCTTTAGATGAATGTGGCCGATGCGGCTGTGGTCGATCTGATCCCAAGCCTTCGGAAATGGCTCCTCGCCCGCTTCGTAGCAATTGCCCGGGTCCCAATTGAGCATCAAGGTGCTGTCGTTGATTGTGTTGAAGATCCGCGCGGTTTCTTCGCCAGTCGCCACGTTGCAGCTGAATTCGTTCTCGAGAAGTAAGGTAACGTCCTGCTGCTTGGCGACGGTGATCGCCTTACGCAGCTCGTCGACCACGCGATCGAACACAGCCGATGGATCGGCAACTCTCCGGTATGCAAATATTCGGACGTGCGAAGTGCCAAGAGTATGAGCGGCGTCGGCCGCGCGTTTCAAGTCGTCAATTTGACGGCCATATTGGCCCTCGGACGGATTGAGGTCGGCCTCGCTCATGCCAAGGGGCTTGGTGCCGGGAAGCGCGATCTTGTACACCGCCGTATCGAGCACCGAAAGTTTAACTCCGGCTCCATCTAGTTGCTGCTTCGTCTCGCGCAGTTCGGCCGCGGTTGCCTGCTGGTACACGTACTTGTTCGCGCCGTCCAATTTCAGGTCCCGAATCTCCGCCCATTTCAGCTGGTATTTCGGGTAGAACGTAGAGAGCACTTTGTGGAGATCGAAGTCCACCTCGTCTGTGATAATGCCGAGTTTCCAGGGATAATCGAAGTTCTCCGCCAGCGCGCGAAACGCAGGCAGAGTCATCAGAGAGGCAGCCGCACCCAGCCGGGTAAATTCTCTTCGGTTCACAGTCACGCTCCACGACTAGATTACAGCGCTTGGAGCTGGGCGACTACATCGGATTACAAGTCGCTAGAGATCGCTTACCCGATTTTCGATGCTGTGCAGATCTTGGACTTGCTCAAATGCCCGATCATTGGTGACCACGGTCGCTCCGAGGGCGAGCGCTTGAGCTGCGATTAGGGTGTCGAGCTGGAGCAGCCGGCTCACAACTTTTCGCGGATTTCAGAAGGTGTTTGATCCCGATCCCCGAGAAACTCGTCTGCAAACCCAGCGTGATCGAGCGCGGCGAAGATTTCCTCCTAGGTTGCCGGAGCTTGCGAAAGGATCAGGTCCCCTGTCTGCGGATCACGGCGAATGTAGACCTTGTCGGCCGTGAACCGAAACTCTGCTGGAATGCGTACCGCTTGACTTCGCTCGCTCATGAACACTTTAGTTTTTGAGAACTGCGCCATAGGAGATCATCTACCCAGCTAAATATCTTGATATGTAGCAGGACTGAAGCCAATTGCAGGCTAGGCCAATACTGGCTCGCTTCCCGGGCCTGAACGCGCCGATTGGTTTGGTCGCGCGACACGTTGCAGGAAATCCCGGTCGGCAGTGACTATTGCGTAGGAATGCTGCTTTGCGAAGTCATGGGTGACCTAGTCGCGAGTTCCGCGGTGCAAGCAAACTGCCGCGCGTAGGCACATTCAAACAGATCTGTTAAGCCGACACAATCCTGTGGGAGAGATTGTGATCAAACAGCAGTTTCAATCGGGATTTTATCTTTCAGGCCGTAGGCGAACTGTAAAGCAGCGAGGAGATCCTCGTGCGTCAGATCTGGATAGTCTTCTAGAATCTGGCCTTCGGTTGCACCGGCAGCGAGCGAACCGAGTATGTCCCATGCCGTGATGCGTGTTCCGGCTAATACCGGCTGGCCTGAGCGAACACCGGGCCGCACCACGACGCGCGCAGATGTGAGGTCATTCGCCATCCTCTTATCGGGACGAAGTGATCCGCTGCGCCGCCATACCCGTTGAGTGTACGACCAGGGTCTTAATGCCCGGCGTTGGGCGTAAGACGGTAATCACCGTGGCCTGTGTCATCCACAAAGGTGAATGAAAGGTTGTCGCCAACGCCTTCCAGGTGCCGATATCCCCAGTCCTGGTACCCGAGCTTCATCTTCTGGCCGCCGTTCGGATGAGCGTCGATCTCATCGGGAGGTCCATACACGATGTACATGTGTCCGCGATCGGTTTTCCAGCCGGGTTCTCCCGATGCGGTTTGAAAATGAGCGTTGGCGTAAGCAAGACGGCGGTAATGTTCCTGCTCGAACGCGTTCACCGGATTGCCCGGCGACGGATTGCGCCTTGACCAGAACTGCTCGATGAATTTATCCCGCTCTTCGTCGGTTGAGAGCCTTTCGAAGGCAGCACGCTCGGCGTCGGTGATGATGTACACAACATCCTCATCGAGCCATTTGTCGTAAGAGCCGTCAGTCTGCGGCGCTTGTTGCTGGACGGCGGCCGCAGTGTGCCTGGGCGGCAACGGCTTCCAGGCCGCTGTCGCAAGTGCCGCGGTAGCGATCAGAACGCAACCGGCAAGAAACGGCAATACCGGCAACATCGGACCACTTGTCCGGTTCGAAGACAGTAGACGGCGAATACGATTCACGAGATTTCCTCCTGTGGCTGCGATGGCCGGTTCGCGCTCCGTCCATCTGTGTTCTTCGAGCGCGGCGAGTGCGCTGGCATAACAGTGCACATCCCCGTTCAGCGCGACGACAGCATCGTCGCAGCAATGTTCCCGTTCGGTCCGGATCGTGCGCGAGATCCACCAGACTGCGGGATGGTAAAACAACAACGTCTCTATCGATCGCTGCACGACATTGGCCAAATAATCGGAGCGGCGGACGTGCAACACTTCGTGCAGAAGAATGGCTTCGATTTGCGCGACAGGCATGCCGGTAAGCAGCCCAACCGGCATCAGAATGACTGGCCGAAGGTGCCCAACAACCATCGGCGTATCCGCTAAACACGATTCGAGCAATTCAACCGAACGGAGCACACCGAGCCGGTCGCGAAGACGGACAAGAGTTGCCCGCCAGCGTTCCGCAACGCCACAAGCGCCTCGTCGCCGTAAGCGCTGGACAGAGATCCAACCGGTCAAATTGCGAAATACGAAGAAAAATACTCCCACCAGCCAAAACGGTGCGAGCCACGGCGCGAGTGAGGTGAGGCTCAGACTCCAGCCCTGCCGTGCGGGAGCATCGGAGAGAGATTTCCAGACCGGAAGAATGAGAGGCAGGGAGCTTGCCGAGTTCAAAGGATTCGGGGGAAGACAAAGAAAGAAGGTGAGGCAGAACGCGCAAAAGAGGCAGAGGAGCGCCGCCGCAGCCGCCAGATAGCGGACACGGGAGGATCGCGCTATCAACAGCGTTGCGCCAAGCGCCCCCGAAACGAGTGCGCCTTCCCAAACGGAATGGATGACGGCCCACCCGATTGCTTCTGCTACCGGGCTTCCGACCAGCAGATCCACGTCACTCACTCGGCATCGCCTTTTCGATAGTCGTCCAGTAGTTTGCGAAGGTCGGAGAGCTCTTCTTTGGTCGCTTTGCGCGCCGAGAGTGCACCGATTAGAAGCGCTTTAGCCGATCCGTTGAAGCCGCGTTCCAAAAGATCTCCTGCAAGTTGTTGCTGCGTCCGCTCGCGAGATTTAGCTGTGCGGTATATGTGCGAGCGTTGAGATTCATCGCGTGATAAGAGACCTTTTTCATGCATGATCTGCATGAACTTGAGCACGGTGCTGTATTGCGCCTGGCGTCGGCGGCTGAGAACGTCGAACACCTCGCGAACGGTCGCCGGACCAATACTCCACAGCGCAGTCAGAATTTCCAGTTCTGCGTCGGTAGGTCTTGGAAGTTCGCTCGGCATCTAGGAAGAGATTACTATAACGCGTTCCTAGGTCAAGCACAATCGTCCTAACCTTTCGGCCTAAGCTCAAGCGGGTTGGCGCCAGTTGAGCGAAGTAAAGGCGAAGCTCTACACTAAAACGTACGCTCTTGCCGGTTGTTGCCGTCACCTTATCAGCGAGGAGGAAATTAGCAAATGCCTTTTGAACAGAGAATCACCCTTCCGGGAAGCGCGATTCGCCCTTTACCCAACTCCCAAGCCGCCGGCGCCGTTCCGGCAAACGAGAGGGTGACCGTGACAGTGGTCGTACGGCGCAGACAGGGCTTGCCCGCTCACGGTTCTGGAGTCGAGCCGAAACGATACTCTTACCAGCAGTTCGCGCAGAATTACGGGGCCGATGAGAGCGATTTAAACGCGGTTGAGATGTATGCACGGCAGGCGGGCTTAACGGTAGTGGACCGCAACGCGGCTAAGAGGCGCGTGATTCTCCAGGGAGGCGCTCACGCCATTTCCCAGGCGTTCGGGGCAACGCTCTCGAATTGCCGGTTGACCGAGACAGATCGAACTTACCGCTGCCGTGAAGGTTCGCTCACGATTCCGAAAGATTTGGAAGGCATTGTCGTAGCGGTCCTTGGTTTAGATAATCGGCCCATCGCAAAACCCCATTTCCGGATCGTGGAGCCGCGCGCGACCCCTTCCGGAACGTTCACTCCTCCGCAGGTGGCGGCGCTTTACAACTATCCCAAGAACGTCACCGGCAGCGGGCAGACGGTGGGAATCATTGAACTAGGCGGGGGCTACAGGACGAGCGATTTGCAGGCGTATTTTAAGGAGCTTGGCGTCAAGGAGCCGAAAGTGACGGCAGTGGCAGTGGACGGGGGATCGAACGCGCCGGGGTCGGATGCGGATGGAGAAGTGATGCTCGATATCGAGGTGGTGGGCGCCATTGCGCCAGGGGCGAACATTGCCGTGTATTTTGCCCCGAATACCGATCAGGGTTTCATCGACGCAATAACGGACGCGGTGCATGACACAACGAACAAACCGTCGGTGATCTCAATCAGTTGGGGCGGGCCGGAAGACTCGTGGACCGCTCAGTCGCAGACCGCCATGAATGCTGCGCTGCAGGACGCGGCCTCTTTGGGCGTGACGGTGACGGTTGCGTGCGGCGATAACGGGTCGAGCGATGGCGTTTCCGACGGCAAATTGCATGTCGATTTTCCGGCTGCCAGCCCGTACGCGCTTGCCTGCGGCGGGACCAAGCTGACCGGAAGCGGCACGCGTATCTCTTCCGAGGTCGTGTGGAACGAGATAGCCAACCAGGAAGGCGCGACCGGCGGTGGCGTGAGTACGGTATTTGCGCTGCCCAGTTATCAAGAGTCGGCCGGGGTGCCACCCCAGGCGCAGACGAACTATGTGGGCCGGGGTACCCCGGATGTGGCAGGTAATGCGGATCCCTCGACCGGTTATCAGATTCGCGTGGATGGGCAGGACCAGGTAGTGGGCGGTACGAGCGCCGTGGCTCCGCTCTGGGCCGGGCTGGTGGCACTGCTCAATCAACAGCTGGGAGTGCCGGTTGGCTTTCTGAACCCCAAAATCTATCCTCTAGGCGAATCGGTATTTCACGACATCACGAGCGGAAACAACGACGATAGCGGGCTTGGCGGGTATACCGCCAAGTCGGGGTGGGATCCCTGTACCGGATTGGGAAGCCCGAACGGAACGGCACTGCTGAACGCTCTTACTACGAGCAGTTCGAGCGCGGCCGGCAGCGTTGGCTAGAAGTTAGCAGGAGGAGCGGAATAATGGCAAATGAGGATAGAGTCGCAATTCCGGGTAGTGCGCCGAAGTTGGCGAGCGACAGCTACAGCTTGAGCCCTGTTCCGCCCTCCGAGCCGATTGATGTGACCGTTGTGCTGCGCCGAAATCCGTCGCTACCGGAGATGGGCGAACAGTTGCTGGCCGGCTATCAGCCCGAGTCGAGAGAAGAGGCCGGGGAGTTTACGAGCGCTTCTCCCGCGGACGTAGCGGCGGTCGAACAGTTCGCCTCGGAACACCGTTTGGCCGTCACGTCCGCCAACCCAAGCTCCCGCACAATTAAGCTAACGGGCACAGCGTCGCAGTTCGAGCAGGCTTTCCGGGTGCAGCTATCGAACTGGCCGGAGGGCCGAGCCTATTCGGGGGATCTCACTGTGCCCTGCGACCTCGGGGGCGTAATCCTTGCTGTATTGGGGCTCGATAGCCGACCGGTAGCGCGGAGCAGGGTAAGCGCTGTTTGACCGCTTGTAGCAGGCGGCCAGGAGTTTTCTGGGGCGATAGGCGCTTGGATTGCGGTATTACTTGCCTCTCCTTTTGGACTAAAACTCTCGATATGTTAAGCGGAGCTTGTCGAGCAACGAATGTCCTCACCGAATACTGCACTGGCGTCCCAGGCTGGGTCGATACCTTCCCTAGAGATTGATAGCAGCGGGGGCGTCGAAGAAGAGCTGCTTTCTCTTACCAAGCAGCCTGACCAGTTTCTAAAGTTGTTTAGAACTGTGCGAGAGACCCAGACGCGGGAAGCTGCCCGCGCCTGCATGCGCTATCTGTCCGATAATGAGCCGGATCAGGTAGGCCAGAGCATGCGGATTTGGCTGAGCAGTGGAACTGCCTATTTGGAGTTGCTGCTCGAGACAGATTTTTTAACTCTGCAGCAAGCAACGCAAGTGGTTCGGCTGCTGCGCGACACAAATCTTGCGCTCGCATCGAGCTTGCAAAAACAATTGATGAGCGGGCAGATTGGGCTCGATCCCGAACGGCTCGATCGGGCGATACAAATTCTTCCGGCCGTGATGGATCCGGGAGTTTTGATTCCCTGGCTGCGAAATTTGGCTCAGGTAGGCGATCCGCACGTTCGCTCGAAGGCGGCCAAGGCAATTTGCGTGATGCGGCCGAACTTGCTGATGATTGAGCGGCAGCTGAAGTCAGAGGAACCACGTGTTCGGGCGAATGCGCTCGAGGCGCTGTGGGAAGTCAAAGGCGTGGAAGCAGTGCGGTTATTCAACGAGTGCCTGACCGACTCCTCGCACCGAGTGGTGGTGAACGCGCTGATTGGCTTACAGCGAAACGGGGTTGCGAATGCGTTCAACAAGTTGATTGCGCTCGGGGACCATGCTTCGCCGGTGGTGCGGCGGGCAGCGATTTGGGGAATGGGCTTCCTGAAGGATAAGCGGGCGGTGCCGTGCTTGTGCAAGTTGCTGGAAGATGCGGAAGAAGAAGTCCGGATAAAGGCGCGTGAGCTTCTGGAGGTGATGGCTCCGGAGGCGCTGCTGCCCAAACCCGAGCCCGAGGCAGTTCCAGAGGAGCTCGTAGCCGTTACAGCGGCGGCCGACGAGATGGCGGAACCGGTGAACGTGCCTGCGGCGGCAGAGCCGATTGCGGAGAAAAAGGGCTGGGGTTGGAAGCGCAAACCGGCCGGGGTCCTGAATATTTAGGCCCGGCGATTAGAAGAGAGATATTTCCGCCCGTCATAGCACTACAAGGCATACCCGTTCGGCGTCGTATCGCGTTGTAGGGACAAGATCGACGCATTCGCTAGGGAGAGATTCGTTTATAAACCTCCTCGAATCTCTCCCGCTCCTTTCTCCTCATCCCAATCCTGCTCATCCCAATCCTGCTCATCCCAATCCTGCAGAATCGTAGAAGTGCATTTGAACGATCTGTTCGCCTCGTTCCGGCCGCTGCATAATCCGCTTGGCTTCGGCGTGGCGGATTTCGTGCTGCTGGCAGTGGCAATTGCGAGCGCAATCCTGATTCTGCTTGGGGCATGGCTGCGCCCGTGGATTGCGCGGGCCGCCCAGCGTACGCCGGTGGCGATGATGGCCATTGGAGCGCTGGCGATCGGGCTGCGGTTGGCGATGCTCCCCGCATCGCCTGTGCCTATCGCCGAGGGCGCGGACGATCTGAGCTACATTCTCTCGGCAGACACCCTGAGTCACTTCCGGCTGGCGAACCCGGCGCATCCCTTTTCCCAATTCTTCGAAGCAGTGTTTGTGCTGCAGCACCCGACGTACAGTTCCGTTTATCCGTTTGGGCAAGGCTTGGTGCTGGCAGCGGGCAAACTGGCGTTTGGGACTTTCTGGGCGGGCGTGCTGCTCTCTGGGGGCGTCTTCGCGGCACTTAGCTTCTGGATGCTGCGCGGGTGGGTCCCGGCGCGCTGGGCGGCCATTGGTGCGCTGCTAGCAGTGGCTGAATTCGGGCCGCTGAGCGCGTGGACGAATTCGTACTGGGGCGGGTTTGTGTCGGCTTCGGCAGGGTGCCTGGTATTTGGGGCGCTACCCAGGTTGCCGGGGAGACGGGCGGCGCTGCTGCTGGGGATCGGGTTGGGGTTGCAGGCGATAACCCGGCCGTTCGAGTGTGTGTTGTTGGCGCTGACGGTGGGGCTTTACCTCGGAATTACCGAACGAACTCGGCCTTTCGGGCTTGTGACAATTAGGACAATGTTGATCGGCTTAGTAGGATTTGCGCCGGCAATTCTTGTTACGGGCTTGCAGAATCGCGCAGTGACTGGACAGTGGTTGACCATGCCGTACCTGCTAAGTCGTTATGAATATGGAGTTCCGACAACATTTACGTTCCAGCAAAACCCGACGCCGCACCAGGCGCTGACGCCGGAACAGGAGCTGGACTACCGGGCACAGCGAGCCATTCATGGCCTGGGTACGGATTCGGTGGGTTCGTATTTTCAAAGGCTCTGGGGACGGGTTCGTTTTTTCAGATTCTTTTGGCTCGCTCCGCTGTACCTAGCGCTGCCGTTCTTTTTGTCTGATTTGCGGCGGCGAAATGGGTGGTGGGTGGTAGGGACGGTACTGATCTTCTGGCTGGGAACCAACTTCTATCCGTATTTTTTCCCACACTACGTGGCGGCTATTGCTTGCCTAACCGTGTTGATCGCGGTGCAAAGCTTGCGGAATCTATACGCTTGGAGAAAGTGGGCGGCAGGGGCGCTCGGGCTGGTTTGCGGGGTTCATTTCCTGTTTTGGTATGGTTTGCGGGCGAGTGGAGACTCGCGGCTGCTGCCAGCAACCGCCTACGAGTCCTGGGATTATGTGAACACCGGGGATCCTGACGGGCGGCGCGCCGTGGCGGAAGAGCTAGGGAAGCAGCCGGGACAGCAACTGGTCTTTGTGCGATATGGGCCAGCGCACCGGTTTGCGGAGTGGATTGGGAATGCGGCGGACATTGACAGGTCGCGGGTGGTTTGGGCGAGAGATCTGGGGGCAGCCGAAGATGAGAAGTTGATGCGGTACTTCCCTGCCCGGCATGCCTGGCTGCTCGAGCCGGACTTCCGCGTTCCGAAGTTGACGCCGTACGAGCCTCGCTAACGTGCTGGGATTCAGTGCGGGGGATTGGATAGAGGTATTCTTCGCCGGGTTGCTGATGCTTTCGGCGGCGCTGTGGGCTCCGGGCATTCGGGCGAAAATAGTCAGCTTGGCCGAACGGCCGCGGGTGGCGATGGCGGTCCTGTTTGCCGCTCCGATCGTGTTACGCCTGCTGCTGCTGCCGCACCACCCGGTTCCGAAGCCGCGAATCTACGACGAGTTCAGCCACCTGCTGGTGGCCGATACGCTGCGGCACTTCCGGCTGGCCAATCCGGCGCATCCGATGAGCCGGTTTTTCGAGACATTCTTTGTGCTGCAGGAGCCGACGTACAGCTCGATTTACCCGCTCGGGCAGGGATTGATGCTGGCGCTGGGGAAGGCTCTCACGGGAAGCGCATGGGGCGGAGTTCTGGCGATGGGCGGCCTGTTTTGCGCCTTGAGCTACTGGATGCTGGGGGGCTTCGTGGAGGCTCGGTGGGCATTGGCAGGCGGCGCGCTGGCAGTCATTGAGTTTGGACCGTTGAATCTCTGGACGAACTGCTATTGGGGGGGCTTGCTCGCGGGCGTCGCGGGATGTTTAGTATTCGGTTCGCTGGCGCGGCTTCGTTCGGCGTGGATTGAGAATGAGGGCCCGCGCACGAGAGAGGCGGTGTTGCTTGGTTTGGGCTTCAGTCTACATGCGCTGACCCGTCAGTTCGAGACGGTTTTGCTCGGCTTGACCATCCTGTTGTTTCTCGTTTGGGCGACGCCATGGAGACGGGTTTGGAGGCTCGGATTGAGAGACCTGAGATACACGGCCATTCCCGTTCTGTGCGCCGGGGTTTTAATCGTGTGTCAAAACCACGCGGTCACCGGACGCTTCGGTACGTTGCCGGAACAGCTGAGCCAATGGCAGTATGGCGTTCCGACGACGTTGACGATCGAGAAACCAGCAGTTCCGCATAGAGCGTTGACTCGCGAGCAGGAGATGGAGTACCGGTCGCAGTTCCTGATGCACGGGCCGGGGACCGATAGCGTTGGGAAGTTTATGGCGCGCCTGGAGTACCGGGCGAGAGATTACCGGTTCTTTGTGCTGCCTCCGCTGTATCTGGCGCTAGGGATCTTTTTATGGACGCTGCGGAGCCGTTTGTCTCAATGGATATTAGGGACATTACTTATCTTTGGGTGCGGAACGAACTTATTCCCTTACTTACTCGTGCATTACCTGGCGGGAATAACATCACTGTTCCTACTTACGGCTATCTTAGGATTGCGCGCCATCAGCAGGTGGCGAGTTAGTCAATTGGCAGTAGGTTGGCAAATTGTACACGTGGCGCTTCTGCTTTGCGGCGGGCAGTTTTTACTCTGGTACACGCTGCACCTGTTCGAAGGCAATCACCCGGCACTTAATTTGCTGCAGTACGAGACGTGGGACTACATCGATCACACGCAGATGTCGCCACATGACCGGATCGCGGAGCAATTGGCGGCGATGCCGGGCCAGTTATTGGTTCTCGTGCATTATGCGCCGACGCATGTGTTTCAGGACGAGTGGGTGTGGAACGCGGCGGATATTGACCGGTCGCGAGTGGTTCGGGCGAGAGATTTAGGCGCAGCGGACGACGCCCAGCTGATTCGATATTACCCACGGAGGCGCGTGCTGCGGCTGGATCCGGACCAGCGGCCCGCGCAGCTGTCAGATTGGACGCCGGAGCATGGAGAGCCGTGAAGAGATCCGGCTCATTAGCAGGCGAGGCGATCTACCGGTTGAGGCGGGGTCCGCGGAAGGCGATGAGATGGATCACCGACCGGCTATTCGATCGGCTGCGAGACCGGCGACATGGGATTGATTCGGCCAAGCGGCGGAGCGCGGCGGAACTGCAGTTAGCGTCGGCGGATTCGGTCGAATATCAGGCGGTCAGCTACGGCGAGATGGAAGAACTGCTTAGGCTACTGCGGCCGGGTCCGGCGGACGTGTTTCTCGATTTGGGTTGCGGGATGGGCCGCGCCGTTAGCCTGGCGGCGATGTATCCAATGCGCGCGGTGCTCGGGGTCGAGATATCGGGGGAGTTGTACGCCATTGCCCAACAGAATATAGCGAGGATGGCAGGCCGCTTGAAGTGTCATGATGTGCGGATCGTCGAGGGCAATGCGGCCGATTATGCGATTCCGCGTGAGGTATCGATCGTTTATTTATTCAATCCATTTACCGGGGCGACGCTGAGGCAAGTACTGGAGAATTTGGCTTTGTCGATCAACGAGACGCCACGGAGGGTGCGGGTGGTGTTCTACGGGACGCTGTCGAGTGAGAGCTTCGCGGCGGAAGCTGGGGAGCATTCGTGGCTGAAACTGGAGACGAGGCATGTCCTAAGCTCGGGCACAGCGGTGTTGGTTTACAGGGCGTTCGGGGCTGCATAGGAGCTTGCTCGAAGGCCGATGAGACCGACCGAGTTGGGCAGTCGCCTTCGCGCGTTTGGAGCGGTGATGGGTGGAGGTTGTTTGAGGGTTATACGGTGGGGCGAAAGGGACAGACAGCTCTGTCCAACGGCGCCCTTGCGGGCTTGGGACAGAGTAGTCAGTCCCCTTCGCGCGTTTTGGAGCGGTGACGGGTGGAGGTTGTTTGAGAGATTATACGGTGGGGCGAAAGGGACAGACAGCTCTGTCCAACGGCGCCCTTGCGGGCTTGGGACAGAGTAGTCAGTCCCCTTCGCGCGTTTGGAGCGGTGACGGGTGGAGGTTGTTTGAGAGGTTCTACGGTGGGGCGAAAGGGACAGACAGCTCTGTCCAACGGCGCCCTTGCGGGCTTGGGACAGAGTAGTCAGTCCCCTTCGCGGGTTTGGAGCGGTGACGGGTGGGGATTGTTTGAGGGTTATACGGTGGGGCGAAAGGGACAGACAGCTCTGTCCAACGGCGCCCTTGCGGGCTTGGGACAGAGTAGTCAGTCCCCTTCGCGCGTTTGGAGCGGTGATGGGTGGAGGTTGTTTGAGAGATTATACGGTGGGGCGAAAAAGGTAGTGTCAAGCGTTTTGTGTAAACGCGTTTCGTTATTTTGACTCAGTTAAAGTTTGACTTTCAGTTTTCCGTTCGCTGTCACGCGTTTCGATGGATTTTTGAAGCCAGCGGGGGATGCACAAGGGGGCCGTGCCCTCTTGTGGGGGGAGCCGCGTAATTTGCGGCGTGGGGGGAACCCGGGTAGTGTCAAGCGTTTTGTGTAAACGCGTTTCGTTATTTTGACTCAGTTAAAGTTTGACTTTCAGTTTTCCGTTCGCTGTCACGCGTTTCGATGGATTTTTGAAGCCAGCGGGGGATGCACAAGGGGGCCGTGCCCTCTTGTGGGGGGAGCCGCGTAATTTGCGGCGTGGGGGGAACCCGCCCGCCCCGGCCTTTCCCCTTGGGGAAACGGGAAAGGGGAAGTGAAATGCTTTTTGCTCCTTGCTGCCGCAGGCTCGTCTGAACCCGTTCATGCTCGTGCCTGCTCCATTCGTTCCGGCCAGCGGATCGCAAACTGCCGCAGCGCCTCGCGCCAACCTTGCACCGTCTGCCATTTCCTGGATACCTTCTGCAGCGCCAGGTAGAGCAGTTTGATCGCGGCGTCCTGGGTGGGAAAGGAGCCGCGATTTTTGGTCACTTTGCGCAGCGTCATATGCAACGATTCCACCGCATTGGTCGTATAGATGATCTTGCGGATCTCTTCGGGAAAGTCGAAGAACGGAATGACCCGCTGCCAGCTGCGCTCCCACACATCGGCTACCACTTGATGCTTCGGGTATTTGCGCCGGAACTCGCCCAGCGCCCTTTCGGCCTGCTCGGCGCTGACGGCCCGGTAAATCGATTTCAAATCCGCCGCCATACTCTTACGCTCTTTCCAGTTCACAAACTGGAGACTGGCGCGGATCAAATGCACAATGCAGGTCTGCACCAGCGTGCTCGGGAACACCGCTTCGATGGCCTCCGGGAAGCCTTTGAGCCCATCGGTGCAGATCACGAAGGCATCCTTCATGCCACGGTTTTTCAGGTTCTGCAGCACCGCCATCCAGTACTTGGCGCCTTCGTTCCCACTGGCCCACAAGCCCAGCACCGACTTCTGGCCCTCCAGATTGATGCCGATCGCGGTGTACACCGCGCGGTTCTCCACCTTGCCGTCCTGCCGCATCTTTACCATCAGCGCATCCAGATAGACGATCGGGTACAACGCTTCCAGCGGCCGCTCCTGCCACGCTTTCACTTCCTCCATGACGCTGCCGGTGACCTCCGAGATCAACGCGGCGCTCACCTCGACGCCGTATAAATCCTGCAGGTGGCCCTGAATGTCACGCGTCGTCATGCCGAGCGCGTACATCGACAGGATCTTCTCATCGAAACCGGCAAAGCGCGTCTGGTGCTTCTCGATTAACTGCGGCTCGAAGCTGCCGTTGCGATCGCGCGGCACCGCAATCTCCATCTCGCCGGCTTCGCCTTTCAACGTCTTCGTGCTCTTGCCGTTCCGCGAGTTGCCGCTGTGGTAACCGGCTACGTCATGCTTCTCGTAGCCCAGGTGATGGTTCAGTTCTCCGGTCAGCATCCGCTCCACCAGCGCCTTGGTCAGTTCCTTCACCAGACCGTTCGGTCCGATCAGGCTTCCTTCGCTGCTTGCAATGAGCTCGTCGATCAGTTCTTTCTTGATTGCCATCCGGTTCTCCTATCTTCCTCTTCTCGAGAACCGCGTTTACACAATCCTTTTTACACCCTCGGAACCCGCCCGCCCCGGCCTTTCCCCTTGGGGAAACGGGAAAGGGGAAGTGAAATGCTTTTTGCTCCTTGCTGCCGCAGGCTCGTCTGAACCCGTTCATGCTCGTGCCTGCTCCATTCGTTCCGGCCAGCGGATCGCAAACTGCCGCAGCGCCTCGCGCCAACCTTGCACCGTCTGCCATTTCCTGGATACCTTCTGCAGCGCCAGGTAGAGCAGTTTGATCGCGGCGTCCTGGGTGGGAAAGGAGCCGCGATTTTTGGTCACTTTGCGCAGCGTCATATGCAACGATTCCACCGCATTGGTCGTATAGATGATCTTGCGGATCTCTTCGGGAAAGTCGAAGAACGGAATGACCCGCTGCCAGCTGCGCTCCCACACATCGGCTACCACTTGATGCTTCGGGTATTTGCGCCGGAACTCGCCCAGCGCCCTTTCGGCCTGCTCGGCGCTGACGGCCCGGTAAATCGATTTCAAATCCGCCGCCATACTCTTACGCTCTTTCCAGTTCACAAACTGGAGACTGGCGCGGATCAAATGCACAATGCAGGTCTGCACCAGCGTGCTCGGGAACACCGCTTCGATGGCCTCCGGGAAGCCTTTGAGCCCATCGGTGCAGATCACGAAGGCATCCTTCATGCCACGGTTTTTCAGGTTCTGCAGCACCGCCATCCAGTACTTGGCGCCTTCGTTCCCACTGGCCCACAAGCCCAGCACCGACTTCTGGCCCTCCAGATTAATGCCGATCGCGGTGTACACCGCGCGGTTCTCCACCTTGCCGTCCTGCCGCATCTTTACCATCAGCGCATCCAGATAGACGATCGGGTACAACGCTTCCAGCGGCCGCTCCTGCCACGCTTTCACTTCCTCCATGACGCTGCCGGTGACCTCCGAGATCAACGCGGCGCTCACCTCGACGCCGTATAAATCCTGCAGGTGGCCCTGAATGTCACGCGTCGTCATGCCGAGCGCGTACATCGACAGGATCTTCTCATCGAAACCGGCAAAGCGCGTCTGGTGCTTCTCGATTAACTGCGGCTCGAAGCTGCCGTTGCGATCGCGCGGCACCGCAATCTCCATCTCGCCGGCTTCGCCTTTCAACGTCTTCGTGCTCTTGCCGTTCCGCGAGTTGCCGCTGTGGTAACCGGCTACGTCATGCTTCTCGTAGCCCAGGTGATGGTTCAGTTCTCCGGTCAGCATCCGCTCCACCAGCGCCTTGGTCAGTTCCTTCACCAGACCGTTCGGTCCGATCAGGCTTCCTTCGCTGCTTGCAATGAGCTCGTCGATCAGTTCTTTCTTGATTGCCATCCGGTTCTCCTATCTTCCTCTTCTCGAGAACCGCGTTTACACAATCCTTTTTACACCCTCGCATTCCCCTCGCTGCCTTAGTTGGCCTAATTCTGAAGCACGTCCTCTTCCGCCTCCAGCCTTTCGATCCAGAAACTGTGACACTGGCGCTTGCGGCAATCCTGGCTGTTGCGCTGCTCTCCACTTGGATCCCGGCGCGCCGTGCGTCCCGCATCGATCCGATGGTCGCGCTGCGAGACGAATAACTTTTGCTAGACGACAAACTGATGCGGCGCATGACGCTCGCTACTGGCCAAGTTACTTCCTGCCCCGTCCCGCCAATGCGCCTCGATCTCGGTAACTCATTGCAAATACAGGGCAGAAATAGTTTACGCCGCGCGGTCACCGTCCTACCCGCGAGTTCGTTCGGTAAAATCGCCGCTTGTCTTCGACCCATCCAAAGGTTGTACATCCGCAATTAGTACGGTCGGTAACCTAAACCGCTGTGTCTTTCGCTACACCCTCCTGAACCCTTATCCTCAAAGCGTTACCGGGCCGCGCCTCTGTCGGCTAACCCACGGCCCCATTGCTTCGAATAGGAAATTCATGAAAATTCGCCAACTAGTCTTAACGGGTGCAGCAGTCCTTCTCGCTTCGCCTCTCTTTGCCACCACTTACTTCGGCGGCGTGGAGGATTGGAACGGGCTCGATTACGATTACAACGACGTCGTTTTCTCCCTGAACAGCAACAGCCTTACGCTAAACTCGGCCACCGGGCAGTGGTACGCCGAACCGGCTTTAGGCACCTCGGCTACCCCGTTCTGGAATCGTTCCTCCCTCGATGCACCGAACGACAACGTCGGCTATTGCATCTACGGCGGGGGAAACTGCAACCACGGTGTTGCTCTTGGAGCCGGTTATACCTACCTGGCTGCCAACAACACCAGCAAGACCGGCTCGGCTAATGACGTTACATTCTCGGCCAAAGACCCCGTCACGCTTTCGGTCGCTCTCACGATCACTGCCGGCTACAACAAGCTCGGTTGGTACTCGCTCTCCGACCCGAATGCCGTTCACTGGTTCACCACGGACGCAAGTTACGGCAGCTATACCTTCAATCCCGACGGTTCGTTCGGCTTGGTCGATGAGAACCTGGTCCCCTACGGCAATCACGAGAACTACAACTACTACTCACAAAGCGATCTGGGCTCGCTAGACCAGGTCTCCCACTTCGCCTTCTTTGCCGATCCCCCAGCCGCCGTCACTCCGGAACCGGCCGCCATCGGATT
The DNA here is from genome assembly GCA_965219105.1 of Bryobacteraceae bacterium. GTDB lineage: Bacteria > Acidobacteriota > Terriglobia > Bryobacterales > Bryobacteraceae > Bog-105. The sequence goes on from OZ244728.1 coordinate 1,234,351, forward strand.
GCTCGGCCTCGGCCTGATCGGCGCAGGCTTTCTTGCCCGCCGCCAGCGCAAAGCAAGATAATCGTTTCCTACCAGCCCCCGGGGTGGCGCACGCTTGGGTGTGCAGCGGTGAACCTTAGTTCACCGTTCCCGGAGGCTGGGAAACCTCCCTCCCCCAACCCGTGTTCCACTACTCGGTATGCGGTGCCCCGGAACGGATCTTAAAGCAGCAGCTCAAGCCCTTCTAAAATCTCCAACTTCCACTGCAGTCGCCCTTCTGTCGCTCACCCTGGCCCTCGGCGCGAACACCGCGCTCTTCAGCCTTTTCAACGCCCTCCTGCTCCGCCCTCTCCCCGTCCCTCAACCCTCCGAACTGGTCTCGCTCCACACCTCCATCGCCGACGAGCCAAATAACTCCGAATCCTTCGCCCCGCCCATGTTCGAGTCGCTCGGCGATCTCCACTCCCTTTTCGCTGAATTTTGGGTCTATAACGCTGGCAGTATCAGCAACTTCGAAGCCTCCGGCCAACACCGAACTGCCGCCCTCGCCACCGTCTCCGGAACCTACTACCGGGCCATGCGCCTCACGCCTTTTATCGGGCGATTCATCGAGCCGTCTGACGTCGCCCTCCGCGCCGGTGTCTCCAACTCAGTCGCCGTGATCAGCTTTCGGGATGGCGCTCCTGGTTCCGCGGCGACCCTGCCATCCTCGGCAAGACAATCCGCATCGAATCGCACCCTTTCACCGTTATCGGCGTCGAGCCGGACAATTATCACGGCCTGGTCATCGACGGCTCCATTGATGTCACGATTCCCATCCTCGCTCCCGGCTCGACTCAATCCCGCGAACCTACTCAGCTCTGGATGAATCTCTACGGCCGTTTGCAGCCGCGGCTCACGCCCCAACAAGCCAACGCTGCTCTGCTCGCCGCGTGGCCTCACGTTCTGGCAGCCGCTAGGCCGCCTGGCTATGAAGGAGCCAAACGCACCCGCTTCTTCGCCCGCCACGTCACTCTCGAATCTGCCGCCAACGGTTCGTCTTACCTCCGCGCACGCTTCTCCCTCGCGCTGCGTATCCTGCTCGCGCTTGTTGCCGCCGTCCTTGCCATTGCCTGCCTGAATCTCGCCGGCCTCTCGCTCGCGAAAGCGTCGGAGCGCCGCCACCAAACCGCCGTCCGCGCCACGCTCGGTGCTCGTCCTTGGGATTTGATTGCTCCGCCGTTCTACGAAAGCCTGCTGCTCGCTTGCCTCGGTACAGCCTGCGGCCTCGCCTTCGCTTGGTGGACCGGCGCAGCACTTCTCCGCCTTGCCTGGACCGGTCTTGTCCAAACGCCCCTGCGCCTCTCGCTCGATTGGCGCGTCCTTGCCTTCACCGCTGCCATCACCCTGGTAACGGCCGTGCTGTCGGCTTCCCTGCCCGCCTGGTACGCCGCCCACGTTCATCCGCTCGAATCCCTCGCTCGCCGCAGCCGTTCGGTTCGAGGCAGCTCGGGCACCTTGGCAAAAGCTCTACTCGTTACCCAGATCGCCCTCTCCCTCGTTCTCCTCACCGGGGCCCTGCTCTTCTCCCGAACGCTCTCGCACCTTCATCAAACCGATGCCGGGTATCGCCGCGACCACCTGCTCACCTTGCTTCTCTTCCCGCAGCCAGGTGCTGCACGAAACGGTGACCTGGCCGCCTATTACCAATCGCTCGCCGCAAAAATAAAGGCCATTCCCGGCGTGGAAAGCGTCAGTTTCTCGAGCGATGCTCCCGCAACCGAATCCGAATACCGGCGTCCGGTCTACCTCTCTCAAGCAAGTGAGCCGGCGCAGACCATAGTCGAAGACATCGCCCCGGAGTTCTTTCGCGCCATGCGCATGACCGTACTCGAAGGCCGCGCCTTTTCCTGGGCAGACAACACCCACTCCAATCCGCCCGCAGCCGTCATCAGCCAAAGCCTCGCCCTTCGTCTCTTCGGCCACGCCAACCCCCTTGGCCGCACCGCTTTCCTCGGACCCAAAACCTATCCCGATCCCTACCGCATCATCGGCGTCGTGAACAATGCCAGTTTGTGGAACATCGAAAGCGTTCATCCCTTGGCGATCTACCGCTGCTTGGCCCAGGAAACAAACCTGGGAGAATGGTCGCCCCTCCTCGACGTTCGCACCACGGTTGATCCCCAGACGCTCAAAGCGCCGGTCGATCGCGCCGTACGCGCCGCCGGCCGCGTCTACTCGCTTCGCACTCAAACTGTCGACGAACGGCTCGACGGCTTCCTCACTGTCCAACGCCTCACCGCCTTGCTAGCCGGCTTCTTCGCCGCTACTGCCCTACTTATCGCTGGCCTCGGCCTCTTCGGACTGATCAGCCTGCACGTCTCCCGCCGCACTGCCGAACTCGGCATCCGCGCAGCTCTCGGTGCGAACCGTCGTCAGATCTTCACCAGCGTGCTCGGCGAAGCTCTCCGCCTTACTTCCACTGGCTGCTTGATAGGACTTCTGGGCTGCGTTTACGCAGGCCGATTTGTGAAAAGTCTTCTCTTCGGAGTGTCTGCCGCTGACCCGCTCACCCTCGCTTCCGCTTGTGCCGCCCTTCTCTTGCTCGCCCTTTTAGCTGCCTCGCTTCCTGCCCGCCGCGCCGCGTCCGTCGATCCGGCCATCGCCCTCCGCTCTGAGTGACTGCCCTGCCCCGCAGCACTTCACTTCAGCGCGGCAAACCTTCCGCACAACTTTCCACACATATTCTGCGTCTATTTTCGACTCTCTCAATTCCTCCCAACAAAGGTCTAGTTTTCCTGCCTCACCAGAAGTATTATTGCTGGAGCGGAACATTTCTCGAATGCCGCGTTATATACTTCTGGCTTAGCGTATTTAGGGGGGAACCGGACTCGCCGGCAACGGAAAGCCCATGGCACAACTATTTCGACCCAGTGCGAACACTCTTGCGAAGGTGGGTATCTTCGCAGTTGTCTTTCTCGCAGCTTCAACTCTTGCTGTCGCCTACATCATGGACCGCGGTCCATGGATGACCAGCGTGCGCCAGGCGCCCGAACAGCCCATCATGTTCAGCCATAAGCACCACGTCAAGGACGATGGCATCGATTGCCGCTACTGTCATACCGGCGTCGAAACCTCCGCCTATGCCGGCTTGCCGCCCACCGAGACCTGCATGTCCTGCCACTCGCAAATCTGGAACAATGTCGCCATCACCCAGCCCATTCGCGATAGCTGGGCAAGCGGCCAGTCCATTGCCTGGACGCGCGTCCATGACTTGCCCGATTTCGTCTACTTCAACCACAGCATCCACATCAACAAGGGCGTTGGCTGCTCCACTTGCCATGGCAAGGTCAATGAAATGCCGCTGATGTATAAGGTCAACACGCTCTACATGAACTGGTGCATCAACTGTCATCGGAATCCGGCTCAGTACGTCAGGCCCCGGTCCGAAGTGTTCAACATCGACTATAAGTACCCGTCCAACCAGGCCGAACTGGGCGCTCAGCTCGTAAAGGAATATCACGTGAAGTCGCTCACCGACTGCGTCACCTGCCACCGATGAAACACGATCACGATCACGATCACGACCATCCGCATCCGGCTCCAAGCGGCGGCAACGGCCTTATCTCGCTCGAGTCCCTGCTTGAGCCGAAGGTCAAGCCCCCTGTGAGCATCGATGCCCTTCGCGCCAAGCTCGCCGAGGGGCGCGGCCCGCAGTTCTGGCGCACGCTTGAGGAAGCCGCCGAATCCGAAGAACTGCGCGAGTATGTCGAACAGGAGTTTCCCGGTCTCTCCGGACAAATCCCGCAGGGTGTCGACCGCCGCAATCTTCTCAAGGTGATGGCCGCCTCGCTTGCGATGGCCGGCGCCGCCGCTTGCACCAAGCAGCCCAAAGAGCTCATCGTTCCTTACGTGCGCCAACCGGAAAACGTCATCCCCGGCGTGCCCCTCTTCTACGCAACCGCCATGACCACCGGCGGCTACGCGCGCGGGCTGCTTGTCGAAAGTCATCTCAATCGCCCCACCAAAGTCGAAGGCAATCCCGACCACCCAGCCAGCCTCGGCGCGACCACCATCTTCGAGCAAGCCTCAGTCCTGAACCTTTACGATCCCGATCGCTCGGAGGCCGTGCTCAACGAAGGACGCCTCAGCACCTGGGGTGACTTCACCGGTAAATTCAGCACCGAAGCCCAAGGGCTGCTCAGCCGCAAGGGCGAAGGTCTCGCCATCTTCACCGCTCCGACAACTTCTCCCACGCTCATCGATCAGATGACGACCCTGCGGGCCTCGATGCCCTCGGCGAAGTGGTACGTCTCCGATCCCACCGTGAATCCGGCCCTTGCCAGCGCCGCCCGCAAGATCGCCGGCCGCAATGCGTTCGTCTCCTACGACTTCTCCAAAGCCGACGTAATTGTCAGCCTCGATAGCGATTTCTTGAACTCCGGTCCTGCCGCTCTCAAATACGCCCGGCAGTTCTCCAAGCGGCGCGGTGTCGACAATGGTGAAACGCCGTGCCGTCTATACGCTGTCGAATCGGCGCCCACCGTCAGTGGTTCCATTGCCGATCACCGCTTTGCCGTCAAAGGCAGCGCCATTCCGGGCATTACCTATCAACTGGCTCAGGCCTGCGGCGTCAGTGCTCCCGCTCCTTCCGGCTCTGCACCCTCCTGGCTAAGCGCCGTGGCCGCCGACCTCCAGAAAAACAAAGGCCGTTCCATCGTGTTCCCCGGTGAGTTTCAGCCCGAAAGCGTTCATCTCGCTGCCTATGCCCTCAACGCCGCGCTCGGCAATGTCGGCCAGACTGTACAGGTTCTCTCCGGAGTCGAGCCCGAAGGCACACAGGGCCTTACTGAGCTCGTCACCGATCTGAACAACGGCAAGGTTGAAACTCTCGTCATCATCGGTCAGAATCCGGTCTACACCGCACCGGCTTCCCTCAACTTCCTTGCCGCCATGCGTAAAGCGCGCCTGGTCGTTCACGTCGCCCAATTCTTCGACGAAACTTCTAAGTGGAGCCACTGGCACATCCCGGAGACCCACTATCTCGAAACGTGGGCCGATTGCCGCGCCTTTGACGGCACCACCACCATCCAGCAGCCTCTTGTCGAGCCGCTCTATGAGGGCAAGTCCGGCCTTGAGGTTCTTTCCATCCTCCTCGGCAAGCCCGATCAGAGCAGCCACGAGATCGTCAAAACTTACTGGCACGATCAAAGTAGAGCGGGCGACTTCGAGATTTTCTGGCAAACCTCGCTCCATGATGGATGGATCGCGGGCACTGCCGTAGGCCCGGTCAACGGCAAAGCCCCTGCTCTTCCCGCGCTGTCGGGCGGCGAAGTCCAGGGCATGGAGGTCATCTTCCGCCCCGACCCGACGATCGCCGACGGAACCTACTCCAACAACGGTTGGCTGCAAGAGTGCCCTAAGCCGCAAACCAAGATGACCTGGGATAACGTCGTCGCAATCAGCCCCAAGGACGCCGGCGACATGCACGTCAACAAGGGCGATATGCTGCGCGTCACCGTCAACGGTCGCAACGCCACCGGTCCGGCCTGGATTCTTCCCGGCCATGCCGAAGGGTCGGTCACCGTCTATTTCGGATACGGCCGCGAAGGCTCTGGTCGTGTCGGCAATAAGATCGGCTACAACGCCTACTCGATTCAGGACGCTTCGCTTCCCTACGCAGCGGGCGGTTCAGTGGTTAAAACCGGCGAGAAGTACCGCATCGCCGACACGCAGGAAACACAGACCATGGCCGGCCGCAACCCTGTGCGCGCGGCCGACCTTGCCGAGTATCGCGAGCATCCCGACTTCCCCACCTTCGAGGAGAAGCCGCTGCCGCCAAACGAAAGCCTTTACAAAGACGTCCATTGGCCGTACACCGGCTACAAATGGGGCATGACGATCGACTTGAACGTCTGCACCGGCTGCAGCGCCTGCATCGTCGCTTGCGTGGCGGAGAACAACATCGCCGTAGTCGGCAAAGATCAGGTTGCGCGCGGACGCCACATGCACTGGATCCGCGTCGATCGCTACTACAGCGGCGATCTTGATGAGCCTGCCATGTACAACCAGCCCGTCCCCTGCATGCACTGCGAAGACGCGCCCTGCGAAGTGGTGTGCCCGGTGGCCGCCACCGTCCATAGCAACGAAGGCATCAACGAGATGGTGTACAACCGCTGCGTCGGCACCCGTTACTGCTCAAACAACTGCCCCTACAAAGTGCGCCGTTTCAACTTCTATCTGTATTCGGATTGGAATACCGCCAGTCTCTACGGAGTCCGCAATCCCGATGTCACCGTACGCAGCCGCGGCGTCATGGAAAAGTGCTCCTACTGCATCCAGCGCATTCAGGAAGCAAAGATCACCGCCGACAAGGAAGACCGCGCCGTGCGCGACGGAGAGATCCTCACCGCCTGCCAGCAGGTTTGCCCCACCCAGGCCATCACCTTCGGTAATTTGAACGATAAGGAAAGTAAAGTAGCAAAATCTCAGCAGCTGAAGCGTAAATATGGGTTGCTAGACGATCTCAACACTCGTCCCCGGACCCAGTATCTCGGCTATGTTCGTAACTCCAATGAGGCGCTAAGAGGTCAGCGTGGCAACAATAGACAACAAGCTTGAGCTTCCCCCACAGCAAATCCCCGATCCCGGCCCCGATCGGATTCTAGCCCCGGGGCACACCTACGCGTCGGTCAGCAATCGAATTGCCGGCGTTGCGTATCTACCCTGGAAGCAGTCGCCGAAGAAATGGCTGCTCGGCGCGTTCCTCTCCTTCTGTTTTGTCAATTTGCTGATGCTCGCGGTATTTGTGCTCTTCACGCGCGGCGTCGGCATCTGGGGCTTGAACATCCCCATCGCCTGGGGCTTTGCCATCATCAACTTCGTTTGGTGGATCGGTATCGGTCACGCCGGCACCCTGATCTCTGCCGTCCTCTTTCTTCTTAAGCAAGACTGGCGCACCTCGATCAATCGGTTCTCAGAGGCCATGACCCTGTTTGCGGTCGCCTGCGCCGGCATGTTTCCGATTCTGCACCTCGGCCGTCCCTGGCTCGCCTACTGGCTCTTTCCCTATCCCAATTCCATGTGGATGTGGCCGCAGCCGCGTAGCCCGCTCGAGTGGGACGTGTTCGCAGTCTCAACCTACGGCACCGTCTCGTTGGTTTTCTGGTTCCTCGGTCTGATCCCCGATCTCGCCACCATGCGCGATACCGCTCCCCACTTATGGCAGAGGCGCATTTACGGAGCGCTCTCGCTCGGTTGGCGCGGCTCAGCCATTCATTGGCATCGTTATCAGAAAGCTTATCTGCTGCTGGCTGGTCTCGCCACGCCCCTGGTGCTCTCGGTTCACACCATCGTTAGCTTCGACTTCGCTATCAGCATCCTTCCCGGCTGGCACACAACCATATTTCCGCCCTACTTCGTGGCCGGCGCCATCTACTCCGGTTTTGCCATGGTGCTCACGCTCATCATTCCGTTGCGCGCCTGGTACAACATGCGCGACCTGATCACCATGCGTCACATCGATTCCGCCGCTAAACTCATGCTCGGCACCGGACTCATCGTCGCCTACGGCTACGGAATGGAAGCCTTCTTCTCCTGGTACAGCGCCGACAAGTACGAGAGTTTCATGTACTGGAATCGCATGACCGGCCCTTACGGCTTCACCTACGTGCTCCTCATTCTCTGTAATATCGTCTTGCCGCAGGCGCTTTGGTCGAAAAAGGTCCGGCAAAACATCATCCTGGTCTGGATTGTTTCGATCATCGTCAACATCGGCATGTGGCTCGAGCGGTTCGTGATCGTTGTCACAAGCCTTCACCGCGACTTCCTTCCATCCTCCTGGGGCATCTACATCCCCACCAAATGGGACTGGGCTACTTATGCCGGCACGATTGGCTTCTTCATGCTCTTGATCTTCCTGTTTGTGCGGGCTCTGCCTTCCATCTCGATCTTTGAAGTTCGCGAGGTGGTGCATCACGAAGCGATTGAGCGCCACGAGCTCACGGAGGCTGTATGAGCCACGTCGCAGTCAACTCTCTGCCCGACATCTATGGCGCGCTGGTGGAGTTCGATACGCCCGAGCAACTGCTCCGTGCCTGCCATCGTGCGTATAGGGAAGGTTTCCGCTGCATGGATGCCTACGCGCCTCTACCGATCGATGGCTTAGCGGAAGCGATCGGCTATAAACGTAATAAAGTGGCTTTTGCCTGCGCGATCGGCGGGCTTTGCGGCGCATGCGGCGGCTTCACTTTGCTCGAATGGATCACCAACGTCGCCTATGCCCACAACGTGGGCGGCCGGCCGACCAATAGCTGGCCGGCCTTCATCCCCATCACCTTTGAATGCATGATTCTGCTCGCCGCGCTTACCGCAGCCATCGGCATGCTCGCCATGAACGGCTTGCCGAAGCCTTATCATCCGGTCTTCAATGTGCCGGCCTTCGAGCGGGCGTCGGTTGACAAGTTTTTCCTTTGCATCGAGTCGGCCGATCCGAAGTTTCGGGCCGAAGATACGCTCGAGTTCCTGCGCAATCTCGGAGGAAATGAGGTTTCGATTGTTCCGGCATAGTTTTGGCGTCGCTTTACTCGGCGCAACCTTATTCACTGTCGGCTGCCGTCAGGATATGCACAACCAGCCGCGCTATAAGCCGCTGGCCGCCACTACCTTCTTCGGCGACGGACGCTCTGAACGCCCGACCATCGCCGATACCGTCGCGCGAGGCCAGTTGCGTGTCGATGAGGCTCGCTACACAGGCAAGATGAACGGCAAAGACATCGATTACTTTCCGATTCAGATCACTAAAGCGGACGTCGCTCGCGGCCAACAACGCTTTAACATCTACTGCACTCCCTGTCATGGACGTTTGGGCAACGGGCACGGCATGGTCGTCAGCCGCGGATTGCGGCAACCGCCGAGTTATCTGGAGCCGCGCCTGGTCAACTCACCGGTCGGACATTTCTTCGACGTGATGACCAACGGCTATGGCGCAATGTATCCTTATGCTTCGCGCGTTGCAGCCGATGACCGGTGGCGTATTGCCGCCTACATCCGTGCGCTGCAGCTGAGCGAAGATGCTCCGCCGCAAGTCGCTCAAGATTACGAGAGAACTAAAGGCGTTCAAGTCGCCAAAGCAGCACAACAGGGCAGTGGCCCTGCTGGAGGAATGAAGTGAGCCATCCCGGACACGAAGAAGAGATCGTATCCATACCGGAGATCAGATTAGGACAAAAAGGGGCAAGCCTCGAGCGCATTTCGGGCGTCGTCGGTGGTCTCGGTCTTCTGCTTTGCGTGGCCGGATTCTTTGCCAATCGCGCGGAGTTCTTCCAATCCTATTTGTTCGCCTTCATTTACTGGAGCGGGTTTGCTTTTGGGGGCCTTGGCATCCTCCTGCTCAACAACACAGTCGGCGGCAAATGGGGCGTCACTGCGCGGAAATTCTTCGAAGCGCAAATGCGTACCTTGCCCCTCATCTTTATCTTTGCGCTGGTACTGCTGCTTGGAATGAAAGACCTCTACCCGTGGGCTCATCCTAACCTCGTCGCGGCCAGTGACGTTCTCCGTCACAAGCAGCCCTACTTGAACGTTCCGTTCTTCATCCTGCGCGTCTTCATTTATTTCGCGGTGCTTGCTTTTTGGGGATGGCGGGTAAATCGCATGTCGGACGAACAAGACCGCACTGGCGACCCAAACATCCGCGAACGGATGCGAGCTTTTAGCGCGCCCGGACTGTTGGTGTTCGTTCTTACGATGTCCTTTGCCTATATCGATTGGATTCTTTCCACAGATGTCCAGTTCTTCTCGACCGTCTACGGGGCGATGATCCTGATTGGCGATGTTCTTCAGACTTTTGCACTCACGCTGGTGACTCTCATCCTTGTCTCGAAAGAAGATCGCTTCGGTGGCCGTATCCACGCCAGTATCCTTCACGATCTCGGCAACTTGATGTTCGCCTTTACCATCTTCTGGACCTATCTGAGCGCCTCGCAGCTAATCATCATCTGGCCCGCCAACCTGCCGCAGGAATTGGTATGGTACCTGGACCGTGTCGCTGGCTTCTGGAAGTGGCTGACTCTGGCCATCGCTCTTTCGATGTTCGCTATTCCGTTTTTGGCGCTCTTGTCGCAGGCTCGCAAGCGCGATCCTCGCCGTTTAATTAAGGTGGCCATCTGGATCTTGGTAGCCCGCGCCATTGACGTCTTCTGGGTAGTCGAACCGACGTTCCGCAGCCGAAGTTTCAGTTCGCCGCTCAGCACCAGCCATCACTTCACCGTCTACTGGACTGACTTCGCCGCGTTCATCGGTATCGGCGGCGTCTGGCTCTACGTCTTTCTTGGACAACTGCGTCGGCGGCCGCTGCTGCCCTTACATGATCCGCGCGTAAGCGCTCCGCTCGCAGTGGAGGCCATATGAGCCACGAAGAGAAACACCAGAAGCCAAACGAGCTCGTCCATTCGGAAGGGCCAAAAACCACTGAGCCTCACCTGGGCCATGCTGGCACCAGCTACGAAGGTGGCGACGCCAGCGCCGGCATCGTCGTCAGTTCACTGTCGATCATCGGACTGACGCTCGTGTTCGTGTTTGCTCTGACGGTCGGCATCCAGAAATATATCCAACATGAAACTCCCCCCGGGCCGCCCACCAGCCCGCTCGCGCCGGCGCGCACCTTGCCGCCTGCCCCGCAGCTGCAAGTGGCTCCTTGGGAAGACTTACCACAAATGCATGCTCATGAGGATCAAGTTCTGAACAGTTCGGGCCGCGATGCGCAAGGCCACTATCACATTCCGATTACCGATGCGATGGGCACGGTCGTCGCACGTCTCAAGGTGGAGCCGGACGCCCCGGTCGGTCAAACTACGCCAGGCGGCGGTGGGCGTGGCTACGCCGGGTCGGTTACGGATATGCCGGCCAACGCTCCCGCGCCGTCGATCAAGGGGGAAATTCGCAAGCATGCGCAATAGAGCGCCCGCCCTTGCGGCCGCAATTCTGACGCTCGCCGGCGCGGCTCTTCTGCCTGCCCAGTACGGCCGTCCGAAGATCGCGAGCGGCGTCAAGATTGAGCAGAAGCTGGATGCGCAACTGCCGCTCAACCTCACCTTTCGGGATGAGAGTAATCGGCCGGTCGTGCTGCGCCAGTTCTTCGGCGATAAGCCGGTTGTCCTGTCCTTTGTCTACTTCAACTGCGGAAGCCTCTGCCCCATGAGCATGCATGAGACGGTGGAGAGCCTCAAGCGGGTGAACCTTCAGCCCGGCAAAGACTACAACGTTGTCATCGTGAGCTTCGATCCAAACGACACCGCGCGCACTGCCGAGCTGACCAAGGCCAAGTACAAGTCGCAATTCGGCGGGCGGGCCGGCTACGATTCGGGCTTTCATTTCCTTACCGGCAACCAGGACGCAATTAGTCAACTCACGAAAGCTGCCGGCTTTGGCTATCACTATGACCAGGGCAGTCGGCAGTTCATTCACGCCGGTGGAATTATGGTGGCGACCCCCGAAGGCCGTATGTCGCATTATTTCTACGGAATCGATTACGCGCCGGCCGACTTACGGCTGGGGCTAGTAGAAGCCTCGAACCACAGAATCGGCAACCCGGTCGATTACGTGACACTGTTCTGTTTCCACTACGACGCCGCACAGGGCCGGTACACACTGGCCATTCTGAACGTTTTGAAAGTGGCGGGCTCGCTCACCGCGCTTGCCTTGTTTGCTCTTATTTATTACCTCATGCGAGACGAAACCAAGAAGAAGACGCGCATAAAGTGGGAAGAGGCGCATCATGTGGGCTAGTCTTCCGATGCTGGCCGATCTGTCGCTCTTTCCCGTTGCGGCCTCCGAACAAGCCGGGCCGATCGATGGATTGTACTGGTTCCTGACGGTCGTATCCGCAGTCATGACCGCGATCATTTTCGCGGGCGTGATCTTGTTCGCCTGGAAGTACAAGAAGCGCGCAGGCGTGAAAGCGACTCAGATCGAAGGCTCCACCAAACTGGAACTGACCTGGTCAATCCTTCCCTTCCTAGTCATGCTGATCATGTTCTGGTGGGGCGCGCGCATCTACTTCTCTGCGCAAAACCCGCCCACCAACGCCATGGAAGTGTTTGTCACCGGCAAGCAGTGGATGTGGAAGATTCAGTACCCGGACGGAACACGCGAGATCAACACTCTGCACGTGCCGGTTGGTCAACCGGTCAAGCTCACCATGGCTTCCGAAGACGTGATTCACAGCTTTTCGATTCCCGCGTTTCGCGTCCGTCACGACGTGGTTCCGGGCCACTACGATTCGCTCTGGTTTACCGCAACCAAGGCTGGCACCTACCATTTGTTTTGCACCGAGTATTGCGGCAATCAACACGCCGGCATGATCGGCTGGGTTCACGTCATGGAAAAGCGCGATTACGCCAACTGGCTGGGCGGCGGGGGTGGCGGCGGCGATCTGGCTTTGCAGGGCCAGCAGATCTTTGTCCAGAACGGATGCTCGACCTGCCATTTGCTCGATCAGCAGGGCCGGTGTCCGAACCTTCGCGGGCTGTACAACAAATCGGTTCAGCTATCCGATGGGCGTACCGTTACGGCCGATGACGCTTACCTCCGCGAGTCGATTTTACAGCCGAACGCAAAGATCGTCGCGGGCTTCGAACCGAATATCATGCCCGTTTTCCAGGGGCAGTTGAGCGAATCGAATATCATTCAGGTGATCGCCTACATCAAATCGCTTTCTCCACCGGTTCCGGCATCACAACAAGGCAGTCAGCAGCTTCCCATTGTGCTAACTCCACAAATGGGCGGGGCAAACGGAACAGCCGCTCCAGCTCCGGCGGCACAGAGGCAGTAAGGAACATTGCATGGCAACATTTGCACAAACACATAGCACTCCGGAACTAACAGCGCCTGAGGTGAATTACCTCAACGTCGAGCACGGCTGGAAAAGCTGGCTCTTTACGACCGATCACAAGCGCATCGCTGTTCTTTACCTGATCTCGATCACGCTGATGTTTTTCGTCGGCGGCTCAATGGCGGTTCTGTTCCGCATCAACCTCCTCGAGCCCGAGGGAATTTTCGCGCCGGAAACCTACAATCGGCTGTTCTCGATGCACGGCATCGTGATGGTGTTCTTCTTCCTTGTGCCATCGATTCCAGCGACGCTTGCAAACTTCCTGATACCGATCATGATCGGCGCAAAGGATCTGGCGTTCCCCAGAGTGAACCTGATCAGTTGGTACATCTACATCATTGGCGCCGCACTGACTCTCTATGCGGTGGTTCGCGGTGGAGTAGATACCGGATGGACTTTCTACGCTCCTTACAGCAGCACGTACTCCAACTCATACGTGCTGGCCGCCGCTTTCGGCATTTTCGTTGCCGGCTTCTCCTCGATCTTGACTGGGCTGAACTTTATCGTGACGGTTCACAAGATGCGCGCGCCGGGCATGACCTGGTCGCGCTTGCCGCTCTTTGTCTGGTCCAATTACGCGACCGGCTTGATCCAGGTCCTTGGCACTCCGGTTCTTGCCATCACGCTGCTGCTGCTCGCCTTCGAGCGCATCGCTCACGTCGGCATCTTCGATCCGAACATCGGCGGCGACCCAATCCTGTTTCAGCACCTGTTCTGGTTCTATTCGCATCCCGCGGTGTACATCATGATTCTGCCGGGGATGGGCGTCATTAGCGAGATCATCGCCTGCTTCTCGCAAAAGCGTGTCTTCGGGTATAACTTCATCGCGTTCTCATCCATGGCGATTGCGGTGCTCAGCTTCGTGGTTTGGGGCCATCATATGTTCATCACCGGCGAGAGCATGTATACGAGCATCGCGTTCTCGTTCCTCAGCTTCGTGGTGGCTGTACCCTCGGCAATCAAGGTATTCAACTGGACCGCGACCATGTATAAGGGTTCGGTCTCTTTCGACACGCCGATGCTCTACGCATTCGGATTCATCGGCCTGTTTACCATTGGCGGGCTGACCGGTCTGTATCTGGCCTCGCTCGGCATGGACGTCGCAACGCACGGGACCTATTTCGTGGTCGCTCACTTCCACTACGTGATGGTCGGCGGCATGGTGATGGCGTTCATGGGCGGACTGCACTTCTGGTGGCCGAAAATGACGGGCCGCATGTATCCCGAGGCCTGGGGCAAGTTCGCCGCGCTGATCATCTTCATCGGCTTCAACCTGACGTTTTTCCCGCAGTTCATTCTCGGCTACCTGGGAATGCCTCGCCGTTATCATGCCTATCCCCCGGAGTTCCAGGCGCTCAACGTGCTCTCCACCGCTGGCGCTTCGATCCTGGGAATTGGCTACCTCATTCCAATGGTGTACTTCATATGGTCTTTGAAGTACGGCCGCAAAGCGGGACCGAACCCATATAACGCGACGGGACTGGAATGGAAGATCCAGTCACCGCCCACTACTTTCAATTTCGACAACACTCCGATTGTTTCCGAGGAAGCATACAATTACGGAGAACTGGAGGAGATCGTTGGCTGACATAGTTGTTCCGGTACATCACGAAGAAGCGCCGCCGCAAGCCACGCACCTTCGTCATCACTTTGCGACGGCGGAGCAGCAGATGGAAGCCTCCATGCTCGGCATGTGGACGTTCCTGATTACCGAAGTGCTCTTCTTCGGCGGAATGTTCACAGCCTACGCGATCTACCGCAACATGTATCCCGGCGCGTTCGCGAGCACAAGCCGGTACATGGACGTGGTGCTTGGTGGAAGTAATACGGCAGTGCTGATCTGCAGCAGTCTCACGATGGCGCTTGCGGTGCGGGCCGCGCAATATGGCCGCCGCGCCGACATTCGAAAATTTATCGTCCTTACGATGATCTTCGGAACCGCCTTCCTAGTGGTCAAAGGCTTCGAGTATCACAACAAATGGGTAGAGCATCTGGTGCCCGGTTTCGGATTCCAATATGAACCCACATACTATGCCAGGCCGGCTCAAATTCTGTTTTTTCTATACTTCGCGATGACGGGAATGCACGCCGTTCACATGATCGTGGGCTTGGGGCTGCTAACGTATCTGTTCGTGAAAGCAAAGGAAGACATCTTCACGTCGGAATATTACACGCCGGTAGAAATGATCGGCCTCTACTGGCACTTCGTTGATATCGTCTGGATTTTCCTGTTTCCGTTACTGTACTTGATTGGACACCGAGATTTGTTAGGACCAAAAGGATGAGCGCACACGGTTTAATCCCGAAGGCAAGCACGTTGGTAGGTGTTTGGGCTTCTCTCATTGTGCTAACTGGCCTGACCAGCGCGGCTTCGTACGTGGATGTGGGCGAGTGGAATATCGTGGTTGCACTTGCGATCGCCGTCACCAAAGCGTCGCTCGTGGTTTGGATCTTCATGGGCGTTCGCAACGTCACTACTCTGACTCGGCTTTTCGTGGTTGCGGGTTTGGTGTGGTTAGCCATCATGGTCCTGATCACCTACAGTGATTATGGAACTCGCACCTGGACTTACCAGCCAAAGGCTTGGGCCGACAACCCGGCTCGTGGTCTGAGCCGATAGAATTGCAACGCTGATGTCAGAATCGAGTGCTGATCTTATCAAGCGCTATCTCGCCGAAGCGAGAGCGATGGAGAAGTCGTTAGAGGATCAGTGCCGCAGCTATGCCGCAGGGCTTGAAAACACTGCTCCTGGAAAGGTGTTGGCGCATTGCGCGACCAGTGCCAGCCAACTCCAACAGAGCTTATCGGAGCGGCTGGAACTCTTAGGGGCCGCCCCTGCCCTCGGTTCGGGGCTGCTTGGGCAGTTATTTTCCTTTCGCCTTCCCGGGCAGAATGACGCGGAACCGGACGCCCCCGCTTACGAGAAATTAGTCGCAGTATTCGCTGCCGAAAATGGCGGGATCGCATTTCACGAGGTACTCGCGATCATGTCCGAGGCCGCGAGCGATGAAGATACCGAGACGCTCGCCCGCTCCATACAGCAAACAAAGAAAGAGCGGGCCGAAGAAATCTGGCACTTGTTTTCTGACCTAGCTCGCTAGGGTAAGACTTCTTTCAAGCGAAACGGGCGCTAAGGCGTCAGGTAGAATAGCGGATGTCGTTCCACGTAAAGGAGAGATCCAAAGTTGAAACGCGCTACCCTGTTCGCACTCCCTCTCACCCTATTCACTCTTACGCTTCCTGCTCAAACCGCCTCTTCATCCGCTTCCCCGGATAACGCCGGTCCCATGTCTACTGAGATCCGGCACTCTTATGAAGCCGTCAAGAAAAATCTCCTTGGGGCAGCGGCAAAGATGCCCGAAGCGGATTACTCCTTCAAGCCCACGCCTGAGATACGCAGCTTCGGGGAAGTCGTCGAGCACGTGATTATGGCGCAAACGCACACCTGCCCTGCCTTGACCGGTGCCGAAGCCGGTGCCGCGCCACAAGGCACAACAAAATCGGATTTACAGAAGGCACTGGCGAACTCGTTCACGCTCTGCGACAAAGCGTATGATTCTCTCGCTGACGCTACTGCGGCCGAGATGATCAAGACGCCTAGAGGGCAACGCACAAAGCTCGGCGCGCTCTCCGGAAACGTTACACACGACACCGAACAGTACGCCATCCTAGCCGTCTACATGAGACTGAAAGGGCTTGTACCGCCGTCGAGCGAAAAGCCGTCCGGACGATAAACATCAACTATTTCATGGCAAAAGCAATGAGCACCACCCCCCGGGAATATCGCAAGTTTCGCTGCACCCTTTGCGGAGGTCACGTGTTTCTGCCTCCTGCTGATGCGCCTACCCTTTTGGAGCCGGGCGCTACTGTCACGATTGAGCTCACTTGCTCCAAAGGCCATAGCGATAGCTATGTGGTTGCCCAGGGATCTCATTTGACCGAAGCTCCCCATTCACCGGCCGAGCTGCGCCGTAGTGTTGCGAGCGTAGGCTAATCCGCGCGCATTGCTGGTTACTAGATCAGCGCTGCTCAGCTCTGAAATCAGAGTGAGGTATTCAAGTGGGGTGGATTGACGCGCCTGCCGTATTGGCGTCTTTCTTAGCTTCGCTCGTGGAGTTCGTGGAAGCGCTCACCATTGTTCTCGCGGTAGGAATTACGCGGGGATGGCGTTCCGCACTCGCCGGGGCGGCGGCAGGAGCCGCACTGTTGGCTCTGCTTGTTCTCGTATTTGGACCGAGTCTACGATTCGTCCCACTCACGCTCCTGCAAGTCTCAATTGGTGTGCTCCTGCTGCTCTTCGGTATGCGTTGGCTTCGAAAGGCGATTCTTCGCGCAAGCGGCATTTTGGCGATGCATGATGAATCGAAGATCTTTGCCGGTGAAACTGCGGCGCTCCGGCAGCCTGGGCCATCGCGGACCGGAACCCTTGACGTTGTAGGTTTTCTGACCAGTTGCAAGGCCGTTGTAATTGAGGGAGTGGAAGTTGTCTTCATTGTGGTGGCCGTAGGAGCTACTGGGAACATGATTCTACCCGCAAGCATGGGCGCGCTCGCCGCCGGGTTATTGGTGGTCGGCCTCGGGCTCGTTCTCCACAAACCGCTGGCCCGCGTGCCGGAGAACACTTTGAAGTTTTCCGTGGGCGTACTCTTGTCCGCCTTCGGAGTGTTTTGGATTGGCGAAGGTCTCCGCTTTTCCCTGCCGGGCAGCGATTGGGCCGTTGTCGGTCTTGCCATTGGCTTTCTTGCCGCAGCCCTGCTGGCAATGCGCCTGACGAAGGGACGCGTAGCTGTTCAATAGGACGGGTGGTGTAATCCGATGAACTGGTTTCGCCAAGTGTGGCTTGAAGTCTGGGGATTGTTTGTCGATGACGGTAGTTTCGCGGTCGCGATTCTTCTCTGGCTGGCAGTCGCTTCCCTGCTGCTGCCGAAGTTTTTACCGGACCAATGGAAAGCACCAGCACTGTTCGTGGGCCTGGTCGTAATCCTGATTGAGAACGTCAGCCGCAGTGCTAAACGAATCCGAAAAGATTAGATGGGCTTCCGTGCTTACGTACCAAACATCATGTCGCCCACGTAGGTTGCGTTTGTGAGTGTGCGCTCTTCCTCAAGGCGACGCTCGAGAGTGTCAAGATCGATCGCATCCTCGCTCGCAATGCCGTGCCGCACTATGCGAGGTAGCACTGCGCGATGATGCCTGCTATGTCATGCTTGGCGCCGGGCGTTTGAACAATAGCTTCAGCGCGCACATGCTCTACGGAAATCCTGCCTCGGTCAATACCCCAAAAAGATCGAAACCCATATGCAGATTGGCCCCCTCTCGCTGAAGCATCTCACGTATCCAGTTCTGCGCCTCCCGGTGGAGCGGCATAGGCTTTAGACTGGCCGGCACCATGGTCAAATCATGCTCGTGAAAACGACAAGGCCCCCCAGCCGCACCGCATGGCCGAGTAATGTCAGGGCACTCACCGCATCCGGTTGATACATCAGCACGCGACGCCCGACAGCTGCGTCAAACCGCTCTACCTGATGCGAGAGCGTTTCGAAGTCTCCTTCGGAAAACGACACGTTCGTCATTCCAAGATCACGCGCCCGCTCTCGCGCCAGGGTTAGCGGGCCGGCATCCTTATCGATGCCGACGACCTCACCACCCTCGCCGACCACCGCACCTGCTAAAAGCGCAACGTCGCCGCTGCCGCAACCTATATCGACCACTCGCATGCCGGGGCCAATACCCGCATCCACCAGCAGGCGACGCGTAAACTCTTCGCCAATTGCCAACTCACGTCCCTCCTCCGATTAGGCTAGCTCACGGTCCCTCTAATTTGGTGATAGCGGCAATGGTATGTGGGCTTGCTTCTGCCGATTGAGGGAGAAAGCCAACCGGCGATGGCAGAAATTTTCATTTTCGGTCTAAAGTTTATCCGTACGGAGCCGAAGAGCTTGTTGTGGACATGAATTGCCCCTGCTGTAAGAGCTCAAGGATTCATCGCGCGAGGCGTCGAAGCGTGCTGGACAACATCAAGGCGTCTATGGGAAGCTGGCCGTTCCAGTGCGACGCCTGCGGCCAAAGATTTACAGCCACGCGGCGTTACTTGCCAGCAAGACCGGAGCCTGCCGCGCAGCACCGTCCGCAGCCGCACCGGGCCGAGCGGGACGCGGACGGTCCAGCGATGGCTTTCAAGCGCCAAACCGAGAGACCCACAGCGAAAGTGGTGATCGAAGCCGATGACGACGTTCAACTCGATCAGATTCTCTCCGCGTTGCACCGCGCTGTCTCTTCTTACCAGCCTGGACACGCCGGCGCTTACGCGCGCTAATTGCTCAAGCCTGATTACTCGGGCAGCTGCTTGGAGCCGTTGACCACGAAGTCCCCAGAGAGACCATTGAAACCCGATACGGGCTGGCCTCCCCCCACCGAAACCTGGTACGTCCCCGGGAGAACAACTCGCTTCCCGGCGGCCGTTACTTGCCCAAGCGTGTCTGCATCGAGGACAAACCGAACGTGCCGGCTCTCTCCTGGGTTCAAGCTAAAACGCCCGAACCCTCGCAGCGCGATCGCTCGCGGCGTCACGGAAGGCGGTGGCGTCAGATAGAGCTCGACCGTTTCGCTGCCCTGCGCTTGCCCGGAATTTCGAATATCGGCTTCGACCGTCACCGGCCTTCCCGCCTCGCTCCTAGGCGGTGAGATGTGCAAATCCGAATACGCAAAGTTCGTGTAGCTCAGGCCCGCGCCGAAGCGAAAGAGCGGTTGCCCGGAGAAGAAGCGATAGGTTCTGCGGCGCATCGAGTAGTCGTCAAACGGCAGCAGCTGCCCAACGGAGGAATAGAATGTCACGGGCAACCTTCCGCCCGGGTTGTACTTTCCGCTGAGCGTTTCGGCAACGGCCTGTCCGCCCGATTCGCCTGGATACCACGCTTCCAGGATCGCCGCGGCATGGCGCTCGCTCCAGTTAACCGCTACTGCGCTACCGCTCATAAGAACCGTAATGACTGGCTTCCCCACCTCGGCCACTGCCCGGAGCATGTCCACCTGCGCATCCGGCAAATCGATGTCGGTGCGATCGCCTCCCGAAAAGCCGCGGACGTGTACCGGCATCTCTTCGCCCTCCAGATCCGGCGACAGTCCCACGAAGGCAATCACCGCATCGGCGCTTCTCGCGGCAGCTACCGCTCCCGGCAACAGGCTTCCCTTGGGCGGCATCCAGTTGAGCGTAATTCCGCCCCCGAAGAGCGGCGACTGGTGGCGGTAATCAATCCGGATGCGGTGAGAGGTCGCGCTGTCGAAATGAATGACGAAGGGTGCATTCGAGCTTGGCCGGAACGCTTTCTTCTCATCTGTCGTGCGCGCGGTCACCTCCTTGCCGTCTAAAAAGACATCGTACGATTCGCGGTCGCCGCACGGATAGCAATGCGAAAAAGCCACATCGAAGCGGTAATCGCCTGACCGGGGGAGCGTGATCGATCCCGTCCAGCGCACGCTGAAGTCGTTGGCCGGAATGCCCGCCGCGGGGCTGGCAGCGTTCCAGTCGAAATCGATTTGGCGATCCAGGCGCGTCAGCACCGGCCGTCCGCGGAATGAAGAATTCGCAAAATACTCTCCCTGCAAGCCAAGGCCTTCACCCTCCGGCGGCGTCAACGCTGTCCTCGGGACGGGGAGCGACACACCCTCCGCATAGGGAGCGCCTTGGGCGTAGATCACACTCGCCCGCCCCCGGAACTCCTGTTCCAATCCATCCACCGGAAGAATCGGTCGCGAAGGGACTGCGTTGTAATTGCCTTCGAGAGCGGCAAGCGACGCCGCGTTAGGCCCGATCACCGCGATCGTTTTCACGGACCGGGCTAAAGGCAGCGCGCGATTGTCATTCTTGAGCAGCACCATTGAGTCCTCGGCGGTTCGCAACGCCAGCACCCGATGAGCTTCCGAGTCGTTCTCCGAGAACGGAATTTTGTTGAAGGGAACTTGTTCAGCCGGATCGAACTGACCCAGCCGGAAGCGAGCCGAAAAGAGCCGCGTTACCGCCCGATCGACATCTTTCTCACTCACCAAGTGTGCCCGCACTGCAGCCGTCAGCGCCGCAAACTCAGTGCCGCAGCTTGTATCGGTGCCGGCCTTCAACGCCGCCGCTGCCGCGTGCTCGACATCGGGCGAATACTTGTGACCGATTGGCGTGTAGAAGTCCGACACGGCTCCGCAGTCGGACGTTACATAACCGCCGAAATGCCAGTCGCTCCGCAAACGGGTCTCGAGGAGTTGCCGGTTCGCACAAGCCGGAACGCCGTCAATGGCGTTATAGGCGCACATGATCGATCCGGCATGCCCTTCCGTAATCGTGGCGCGAAACGCGGGAAGATAGGTACTCTCCAGATCGAACGGCGACGGGTTTACGTCGAAGCGGTGACGCTCCGATTCCGGACCGCTATGAACCGCAAAATGCTTTGGAGTAGCGATGGTCTTCCAATACGCTGGGTCGTCGCCTTGCAGCCCTTCCACAAAAGCCACGCCCATGCGGCTGGTCAGGTAAGGATCTTCGCCATAGGTTTCCTGTCCGCGCCCCCAGCGCGGATCGCGGAAGATATTGATGTTCGGAGACCAGACAGTCAGCCCGAAATATATGCTGTGAACGCCCTCGCGGATTGCCTGGTTGTACTTGGCACGTGCCTCGGTCGAGATTGTCGAGGCTACCTGGTGAAGGAGAGCCGGATCCCACGTAGCAGCCATCCCGATCGCCTGCGGAAACACGGTGGCATAGCCGGAGCGCGCGATTCCGTGGAGGCCTTCGTTCCACCAGTTATAAGCCGGGATGCCGAGCCGGGGAATTGCAGCAGCTTGATTCTGCATCTGGGATATCTTCTCCTCGAGAGTCATCCGGCCTACCAGATCGGCGAGGCGCTGCTCGAGCGGCAGTGACGCATCCCGAAATTTCTCGCCGCCGGTTTGCGCCCCCAGCGTCATCAAGGCACAACAAACCAATAGAAGCCCCGCCCCACAACACCGCGCGATCCAACTTTTCATGACTCGCTGTCCTTCTCCCACAGCGTCACCATAGCGCCGCCTGAACGAGCTTACTCGCCGAGCACGTAGTGGAAGGCAAACCGGCCGATCTGAAAGACGGAACGGTCTTCGGGCGGATACACGTGAAAGGACTCTATCTTGCCTACCCTGCTGTTGCGCTCGGCCTGCACGCTGCCGAGAGATTTTCCCGTCTCGGCGTCGTAGAACATCACCCGCAGAGTGTTCGCTTCATGCCGCCAGCCGAATACATAATTACCGGGATTGAGATGAATTGTGCCAATTTGGATCGGCGTTTGCACCAATAAAAAGTGCGAATATTTTCCCTCAGCCGAGTACCCGGCCGTGATAAGAACGACGCCGGCAACAAAGTTTCCTTTGCCGTCGGTGATGCCCGACGCCGTCCGAAGTTCCGTTTCAATACGCTCGTTACCCACCGGCGCTCTCGCGGGAATGATTTGCTTCAACTCGCTGGGAGTGGCGGTTCTCCACTCGTCCCTGTTCACCGCCTTGCCGGTGTGACCGAGCAAGGCACTGCTCAGCAGAAGGCAGCAAGCGAGGCCGATTGTAGAGGAAGTCGGCACTTCACTTCTCCGGCAGGTGAACAATGCCGCGCTGCAGAGCGCTGGTGGCGGCCTGGGTGCGATCGGTAACGCCGAGCTTTCCGAGAATGTTATTGATATGCGTTTTAACGGTGGCCTCCGAGATGGTAAGCTCGGTCCCGATCTCGCGGTTGCTCTTGCCTCCCACAATGCACTTCAACACTTCCAGCTCGCGCGCAGTGAGGCTCGGTCCGCCCATGCGTTCGGCAAGCCGCTGCGCTACGGCGGCGGGAATCCGCTGCTTGCCCGCGTGAACGGCGCGAATAGCATCGATCAGCTCATCCCCGAACATGTCCTTCAACAAGTAGCCTTTCGCGCCGGCCTGCAGTGCGCGGTAGATGTCCTCGTCTCCGTCGAAGGTGGTGAGCACGATGATTCGCGCATTGGGATCCTGTGCCCGGATTTCTTTGATCGCTTCCACGCCGCCCAGTTTCGGCATACGGAGATCCATGATCGTCACATCGGGACGATGCTCGCGAAAAAGAGTAACAGCCTGCTCTCCGTCAGAGCCTTCTGCTACCACCTTTATCTCCGGCACGCTGTTGAGCAGTGCGATCAATCCTTGCCTGACCACATTATGGTCTTCTACAACCAGTATGTTCACCGGTTCCATCAGTGCAGCGGCGCCTCCACAATCACTTTCGTTCCCTTCCCTTCCTGGCTATTCAAAATCAGACGCCCGCCTATTTGGCTGGCGCGTTCACGCATGCCCTTCAAACCGAAATGCCCGTCGGGGCCGCCGGAAAACTCTCCCGGCGTAAATCCCCGCCCATCGTCGGCAATCACCAGACGCAGCTTGCGCGCAAACGTCATCGAAATCTGAATCTGCGTTGGTTCGGCGTGGCGAAGCGCATTGCTCACCGCTTCCTGTCCGATGCGCAATAACTCATCTTCCGTCCTGGCCTGCAAAGGCCGGTAGGTGCCGTGTACTTCCAAGGTTAGCTTGACCGGCCGCGCGCCGATCGCAAGCGTGGCCGCGTTTGAGAGCCGCGATGCCAAGTCGCCGTTTCCCGAAGCCTGGGAGCGCAGCTGCCAAATCGATTGCCGCGCCTCGGAGATGCTTTCCCGGACCAACAAGCGGGCTTGATCTAGCGGCCCCCGGGCAGCTTCGGCCGAGGAAGCGAGCAGACGCGAGACCAACTCGAGCTGCACAGACACACCAATGAAGCCCTGCGCCAGGGTGTCGTGAATCTCGCGCGCTATGCGATTCCGCTCTCCCAGCACCGCATCGAACTTTGACTGCACGTCCGCCACCCGCCACCGGTAAATCAAATAACCCAACAGCCCTGTGCCCACGATGGCTAACAGGTCGAACCAGATCGTCTGATAGAAGTGCGGCTCGAGTTGAAACGCCAGAGAAGCGCCAGTCGAGTTCCAAAATCCATCGTTG
Organism: Bryobacteraceae bacterium; assembly: GCA_965219105.1. Lineage (GTDB taxonomy): Bacteria > Acidobacteriota > Terriglobia > Bryobacterales > Bryobacteraceae > Bog-105. Next base: position 1,258,202 of record OZ244728.1, read on the forward strand.
TTTCGCGCCGTCACGCGAAAGCTGTAGGCGCCCGGCGGGATATTGGTGTAAAAGGCGGTCCTTCTTGTTCCGGCATCGATCCAATCTTTGTCGAAACCTTCGAGCCGGTAGCGGTACACCACCTTTTCGGGAGCAGCGAAGCTGATACCCGCATATTCGAATGCAAATCTCGAGTGCCCTGGCGTGATCGTCTTCACCGAGTCCGGCGCGAACGTCCGGCTATCGATCGCGACAGCTTCAATTGCCACCGGCGGCAGCACGTGATTCAGCTCCCCCGCTCTGGGCGACAGCGCAGCCACGCCCTTCAACGTGGCAAACCACAAGGTCCCATCCTGCGCTTTCCAGATGCTCGGATGACCGCCTGCGCTGCACTCGTTGATCTGTAATCCGTCGCTGGTGCCGTACCAGACCACAGTCGCGCGACCCGAGTGACTCTCAGCCGCCTTCTTCAGCTCTTGCGGGTTTACGCGCACGATGCCCGAACTGGACGAAAGCCAAAGTTCTCCGCGGCCATCTTCCGCTATACCGTCAATGACTCGCGGCAATCGTATTGTCTTCGGGAAGTGAAGGAAGCGGCTGCCGCGGCGAAGATTGAGTCCGCCATCCTGAGTGCCGATCCAGAGATCGCCGCTCCCGTCTTCAAAAAGCGCCGTGATGATGTTGCTCGAGAGCCCATCGCGAGTGGTGAAGTTGCGGAATCGCCCGTTGCTGTACTGTGTCAGGCCGCCGAGCGTGCCGATCCACAAATCATTTCTTCTGTCCCGCAGAATCGACCCAACCAAATCGCTGCCCAGCCCGTTACGCTGCGTGTAGGTGACAATTTTTCCATCGCCTTGCTGGTGCGACAATCCACGCCGGCTGCCCAACCAAAGCGTGTTGTCGGAGTCGCGAAAGATCGAGCGAATGAAGTCGTCCGCCAAGCCATCGGCAGACGTCACGGCCGTGAACTTTCCCTCTTTCATCCGGTTCAGGCCGTCCGGCGTCCCGATCAGCAAACTACCGCCTGCATCTTCATTGAGCGACAAGATGACGTTGCTCAACAATCCCTCTTTGGCCGTCCAGCGCGTGAAATGCCCGTTCTGCCACTGTGTTAACCCCGCGTTCGTCCCAATCCACAGGCTTCCGCCGCTGCTCTGAAATACGCACCGCACCGCATCGCCGGTCAACCCATCGCGCGTCGTATAGGTGACGAATTTAGGGTCCCGAACGATGGTCAGACCATGCGACTCCGTTCCGATCCAGAGATTACGTTCCGAATCTTCGCTCAGTGATATCACCGCGGTCCCGGCAAAAACGCGCTGTGTCTGCTGTGCGCGAGCCTCACGCAGAGCTCCGGGTTCGAAACGAATTAAGCCGTCTTCGGTTCCTACCCAGGTCGTTCCCTCCCAATCCTCCATCAGCGAAAGCACCGCTCCCCCGCCATAAGGAACACGTACTGCCGGATATGCCGGATTCCTCAAATCCCATCGATAGAGACCCTTGGCCGTACCGATCCAAAGATTGCTCAGCCTGTCGGTCGATAACGCATCTACGCTCGCCGGCGGAAGACCGATTGAGACCTCGCTCAAGTGACCTGCCCGCAGTCTCTTCAGACCGGTTTGCGTCCCGACCCATATTGAACCCGAAGCATCCGGCGCTATGGCGCCTGTGAATCGCGAAGACGCCCGGTCGAGCTTGTACTCCTGCTTCTCGACTCCACTTGCCGATTGCCGCAGGTGCGCTACCTCATCGGGCAGCACTGCCCACACGCCCCCGGCCTTCCCGGTCCGCAGTGCCAGGATGTTTTGCAGATCTTGCCCAGCAGGCTTTGTAAACAACCCTGCTGTGTAGCGGCACAAGCTGTTTGCCGTGCCAACCCAGAGTGCGCCGTCCTGATCCTCGGCAAGGCTCTCGATGTTATTACTGCCGAGAACAGGTTCGGTAGCTTTGTCGAAAACTACAAAGTGGAAGCCGTCGAAGCGCACCAGTCCACCTTGCGTCGCCAGCCACATATAGCCGTCCCGGCCTTGCAGCATTGCGTGCAACGTATTCTGGGGCAATCCGCTGCCTGTCTGCCACGTCTGATAGGTATAGTGATCGAGGCTGCGTCCCTTATCTAAAGCGCAAGCGGGCGCCGCAAGCAGCGCGCTCAGAGCAACGGCGCTCATCCAGGTATGCTTTCCGTGACCGGGCTCCAGCAGGCTTTTGACACTGTGCAGTTGGTTAGCAGCATAAAGGCTGACACGCGTCAGCGCATCGGCAGCAAGTTGGATTGCAAGTTCCACCCAGCCAAGGGCGCAAGGACCACTGGGATTATCCAGCATAATTACTTCGGACGATTGCTTTCACGCGGGCTCGACTTTGGTTCAAAGCCGGCGCATTTGAGTTAGTCGCGCGAGTATTCTTACCAGTTACTTCTTTCACCATAGCTCCACCCAATCTGTACACTCAGTTTTCTTTTGCATTCTGAATGAAGATCAAGCCCTCCCGCTGAAAAAAAAAGAACACGTGACAATCGCCCTGCCATCTCTATGGACTGGAGGGCGGACTAGTTTGTCACGGCACGTTGTGGTTGTAGGAGCGGGTCCTGGAGGGCTGACCTCTGCTGCAATGCTGGCAAGAGCCGGCATGCGAGTTACCGTATTGGAGCGTCTCCCGCACGTTGGTGGACGCACCTCAAATTTTGTCGAGAACGGCTTCCGCTTCGACCATGGCCCAACTTTCTTCCACTACCCTCAAGTCCTCGATAGTATTTTAGACAGCATTGGCTACGATCTCTGGAAGGAGTTGAATCTCATTCAACTCGACCCGCAGTATCGTCTGGTTTACGGCCAGGGCGGCGAGATTCTAGCTACTCCGAATGTAAAGCGCATGGAAGCGGCTGTGGCGGCGATCAACCGGCATGACGCTACCCAGCTGCGGCGATTTCTTGCGGATAACCGCGTCAAGCTCGAAAAGTTCAAACCGTTTCTCGAAACCTCCTTCGACAGTTGGCGCGACTCTGTGAAGCCCGCCCTTCTCACCATGCTGCCCATTTTAAAGCCCTGGCGCTCGCTCGATTCTGAGCTCAGCCGCTACTTTAACGATCAGCGTGTACGCCTCGCGTTCTCCTTTCAATCGAAGTATCTCGGCATGTCTCCCTTCGAGTGCCCGAGCTTATTTACTATTCTTGCTTTCCTTGAATACGAGTATGGAGTCTTTCACCCGGTGGGCGGTTGCGGCTCTGTCACTACCGCGCTGGCGCGCATCTGCCGTCAGCTTGGGGTCGACATTCGACTCAATGAACCCGCCAAAGAAATTCTGGTGAAGGGCCGGAAGGCGGTGGGCATTCGTACTTCTGCTGGGGAATACCGGGCAGATGCACTGGTCATCAATGCTGACTTTGCGCGCGCCATGGCTCGTCTTGTTCCCGACCACTTGCGGCGTCGTTGGAAAGATGACAAGCTCGGCAAGAAGCGCATGTCCTGCTCGGCATTTATGATGTATCTTGGGCTGCGCGGCACTTACGAGCAAGTCTCCCACCACACGATTTACGTCTCCGGCGATTACATGCAGAACATGGAGGATATCGGACGCCGCCATGTGCTGTCGGACGATCCTTCTTACTATGTGCAGAATGCTTGTGTCACAGATCGTTCGCTTGCGCCACGCGGGAAAAGTACACTCTATGTGCTTGTGCCAGTTACTCACCAGAGCAAGCAAGTAGACTGGGAGGTCGAGAAGCCGCGCTACCGCGAGCTGGTCCTCAATAAGCTCTCCGATCTTGGAATGGAAGACGTTCGATCGCGCATCGAGTATGAACGGATTATCACGCCCGCAAACTGGGACACGGATTTCGAACTCCACAAGGGCGCGGTTTTCGGTCTCTCGCATAACTGGTCGCAGATGCTGCACCTTCGTCCGCGTAATCGCTTCGATGAGCTCGACGGCGTTTATCTCGTCGGCGGCAGCACGCATCCCGGTAGCGGATTACCGGTGATTTTCGAATCGGCCCGGATCAGTTCCCGTCTTTTGCTCAATGATCTGGGTATGCCCGTCACATGGGACGCGCCTCACGAGAAAGCCCTCGTGGCTGGCGTTGCTTAGTGAACTAGTCTGAAACCTTCGTTTAATAGGGGAAGCTTTGAATAGTAATAAAACGATCGGAGTCATTGGGTCCGGTTTGGGCGGACTTAGTGCCGCTTGTGTACTCGCCGCTCGCGGTTACCGCGTGACTGTCTTCGAAAAGAACAGTTGGATCGGCGGCAAAGCGGCTGTTCTCGAAGAAGAAGGTTACCGCTTCGATATGGGCCCGACGATCTTGATTTACCCGTCGGTGCTCAAGAAGATTTTTTCTGAAGCCGATCGCCGTCTCTCTGACTATTTGGATCTGGTGCAGCTAGAGCCGCAGTGGCGCTGTTTCTTCGAGGATCGTAGCCAACTCGATCTCTATGGAGATCACGATTTAATGGCGCAAGAGCTGCAAAAGTATTCGCCATCCACCGTTGCCGGCTACGAACGCTTCATCTCGACTTCGGAAGAGCTCCATGGCATTTCCAATCGCTTCTTCTTCTGGAAATCGGTGGGCAGCATGCGCGACACGTTCCAAACCGGTTCTGCGCTGAACCTTACGCTGCTTCGCGATGTCAGCCGAATGAAACTCGGGCAGACTGTCTCCGGTGCGATCCGGAAAGAGATCAAGGATTCGCGCGTTGCCCAAATGCTCGATCACATGGTGCAGTACGTGGGTTCCTCGCCCGAGAGAACACCCGCTATCTTGTGCGCGATCGGCCACATGCAGAGCAGCGAAGGAGTTTGGTATCCGAAAGGCGGCACGCGCGCAATTCCGGAAGCCCTTAAGAAGCTTGCCTCCGAGCTTGGCGTCGTGTTTCGTCCCAACTCCCCGGTGCAACATATCGCAACGGAAGGCGATCAGGTGGTGGGGCTAGAAACGGCCGATGGTCAAAGGCATGCGCTAGGCGCGGTAGTTGCTAACTCCGATTCTGTTCGAACCTACCGCGAACTGCTTGGCGGCAAACATGCCCAGCAATTTAACCGCCGCCGGCGTTACGAAGCGGCTTGCTCGGGCGTCGTGATTTACCTCGGACTCAATCGCCGATACGAACATCTGGCGCATCACAATTTCGTTTTTTCGCGCGATGCCGGCGAAGAGTTTCACGCCATTTACGATAAGGGTGAAGTCGCGCCTGATCCCACCTGTTATCTCTGCGCGCCCGCGGGTACCGAGCCAGCGGTTGCTCCTCCAGGTGGTGAAGCTCTTTACATTCTGGTTCATACTCCGCATCTTCGTCCTGGCCACGATTGGAAACAGATGTATCCTCGCTATCGACAGGTCATCTTCGATAAGCTGAAGCGTTCTGCCGGCATCGACAATCTCGAATCGGCTATTCGCTTTGAGCGATACCTGACTCCACAGGATATTCACGAACGCTATGGCGTGCTCGATGGCGCTATCTACGGCATCACCAGTCACGGTCGCTTGCAAGGCGGCTTCAAACCGGCGAATCATGATCCCTCGATTCGCGGCCTCTATCTTGCCGGAGGCGCTGCTCACCCGGGGCCCGGCATGCCGATGGTTATGATGTCCGGTTGGATTGCCGCCGATAAGCTCGATTCGGACCGGGTTGTGGAACCGCAGTTCGCACACGCAGCAGCCGCCGCAGTATGAAGTCCGGTCACAAACAGGTTATACCGCCCATTGCGGACCGTCAGCTTCGCCTGTTTCTGACCTACTTAAAGTTTTATTTCCGCCGGAATTTCCACGGGCTGCACGTGCTTCGCTTAGCGCCGTTCGAGCCGCTCGAGTCTTTGCCGCTGCTGGTCTGCATGAATCACCCCTCGTGGTGGGACCCGATCATGGCGCTTTACCTGAGCGCCTACTACTTTCCAGATCGCTCCCACTACGGGCCTATCGAAATCCAAGGCGTTTCCAAGTACAAGTTTCTTGAGAAACTCGGCTTCTTTCCGATCAATAAGCACAGCCGTTCCGGCGCGGTGCGATTCCTTGAAGTAGGCCGGGCTGTTCTGTCTTCGACGCGCTACGCTCTCTGGGTGACGCCGCAGGGAGATTTCACAGACGTTCGCCTGAAACCGGTGACCCTTCGAGCCGGCGTGGGTCATCTGGCACATCGAGCGGGTCGTTTTGCCATGCTGCCGCTGGCCTTCGAGTATACCTACTGGAACGAGCGCCATCCCGAAGCGTTTGCTTGTTTTGGCCGGCCGCTGATTGTCGAGAACGGGCTGGAGCGCAGGCCTAACGAGTGGACCGAACTTTTTTCCGCCGCTCTCCAAGAAGCGCAAGATGCTCTTGCCGCGAAAACTCAGTCGCGTGACGCTGCCCAATTCGAATCTGTGTTTACCGGGCGCGCTGGCGTGGGCGGAGTTTACGACCTCTGGCGTGCGGCAAAGGCCCGGCTGCAAGGTAAGCAATGGCGCCCCGAGCATGGTGGTGTGCATGGCAATTAGCGTTCTTGCTTGGATTGTTCTTATTCTTGCAGTGATTCCCTGCTCCCTTTTCGTCTGGAACCTTTTTCTTTACCGGCGTCCCGGTCTAGGCCGCGCGCCCAAACCTGTTTCCGTTCTGATTCCGGCGCGCAATGAAGAGCAGTCGATCGAAGCGTGTGTCCGTGCTGCTCTTGCTAGCGAGCGCGTTGACATAGAAGTAATCGTGCTCGATGACAACAGCAGCGACGCAACCGCGCAAATCGTTGAGCGCATGGCGGGGGAAGACCCGCGTCTTCGTCTGCATTCAGCGCCGCCGTTGCCGCCAGGCTGGTGCGGCAAGCAGTTTGCCTGCGCTTCACTTGCCGAGTTCGCCGCCCACCCAATTCTTTGCTTTATCGATGCCGATGTGCAGCTCTCTCCCACGGGCGTCCTGCAAATGGCAACCGCGCTTCGTCAAAGCGGCGCAGGCTTGATCAGCGGCTTTCCGCGTCAGATCACAGTAACCCCTCTCGAGCAGCTACTTTTACCGCTCATGCATTTTTTGCTTCTTGGCTTCCTTCCACTGCTCGGAATGCGCAAGTTGATCGCGCCCGCTTTCGGTGCAGGCTGCGGACAGATTTTCATGGCGGACCGCGACGCCTACCGGAGAGCGGGAGGTCATGCCGCGATACGCAATTCCCGCCACGACGGAATCACTTTGCCCAGAGCCTTTCGCCGCGCCGGCATCATGACCGACCTTTGCGACGCGACCGCTGTAGCTTCCTGCCGCATGTACCGGGACGCCCATGAAGTCTTCTTCGGTCTTCTAAAGAACGCATCGGAGGGTTTAGCATCCCCCGGGCGAATCGTGCCGTTTTCTGTCTTGCTCCTCGCCGGTCAAGTGCTTCCCGCGATTCTATTTATCTACACAGTCACCGGCTCGCATTCGGTTCGCCTTCAGGCAATTTCGTTCGCCGCGCTTGTCGCTTCCTATATGCCGCGCTTGCTTGCCGCGTTTCGTTTCCGGCAGCCGTTGTTTGCCGCGCTTTTCCATCCGCTCGCCATACTCATGCTGCTCGCTATCCAATGGTATGCGCTGATTCGCTCCCTGCTGCACGTGCCTTCGACCTGGAAAGGACGCAGCTACTCGACCACAGGAAATACGTAAGAATGCTGCACCGGTTTTCTAAACTTCTTACATCTGCAACCGCGTTTGTCTTATTGATCAGCGCCGCGACTCCAAGCTCGTTGCCCTCTGAATTCACCACGGCGCGCAAGCTTTACTATGCCGGCTCCGATGGCGACAAGAAAGCCTACGACGAGGCCGATAAGCTGTTCGACAAACTCCATGCACAAGACGCTCACGCACCCCTGATTGAGGCCTACTACGGTAGTCTGCGCCTGCTCGAAGCCTCCCGCACGTGGGCTATCTGGCGGAAGAATTCGCTCTCGAAGCAAGGCATCGGAGAGATGGATTCGGCCGTGCAGTCCGCGCCAGGAAATCTGGAGGTGCGTTTTGTACGCGCCGTCACGACATACCGCCTCCCCAGCTTCTTTGGTCGCAAGGAGCAATCGAAACAGGACTTCCAGTATCTAGCCGGGCGCGCCGTTACCGCCGCGCACAGCGGTCAACTTGAACCGCGCTTGGCCGCGGCTAGCCTTTACTATCACGGCCAATTCCTAAAAGAAAATAACAAATTGCAAGCTGCGATCGCTTCCTGGAACCAAGCCGTGGCTCTTGCGCCGCAAAGCCGCGCTGCCCAGGAATCGCGCGAAGCGCTCGCCAAGGTTTCAGGCTCCTGATTTGGCAGCGCGCGGCACCGCGAGTCAAAATTCGCACGTGTATCCCAGCGCCTTTGGCGGGATATTCCAAACCTGACGAGAATTCAGCATAATGTTCGAGACCAGCTCTCGAGCGTTCGTTCTATGCGTCTTCCTTACGTCCTCTTCCTCTCGATCTTTTCGTGGCAGGCGATGGCTCCTGCGATCGCGGCCAAAGATTCGCAGAACGCCGCTGCGCAAGAATGGAACAGTCTGCGAACGAAACGAGAAGCGCTGAAGAGCTTTCATCAGGAATTTGCTGTCTCACGAAACTTCAAGACCTCGCAACACGATCAAGCTTCGAAGTATTCCGATTTAATTGATGGCGCCGCCGGGCGCTGGCGCGAACAAACCGAATCTGGTTCGATTGACCAAACGACTGTCTTCGACGGCAAAGACTTGTTCGAATTTGAGAAGCAGGGCGACGAATACGTCCGGCTGAAACCTTCGTCCAAAGACAATTCTTGGCAGCCGGACCCGTATGGCGCCGCGCATCTGGATCTCTCCAAAGCCGTCGAGGTTGAGCGGCATGCTTGCGGCTTCACAAACATCCATCACGAATGCGTCACGATCGAAGTTCCGGTCCGGCCATGGGTTCGATATGGCGATCTCCGCCCCTCCAAAGTCACCAACGGCCTTTCCCGTTTCGTTTTCGATACCGTCAACGGGCTGCTCATCTCCTCGCAGACAGTTGAGAACCATGACAATGGGCACACCGCCTATCAGTCCGATATTGTCTACACGTTGAAGCGAATGAGCTACAACAACGATCCCGACGAGAGCCTTTTCCGTCTGCCATCCAGCGCTACCAGGGAAGTTAAAAAGCTTTCCGCCTGGAATGCCGACCGAATCAAGAAGGAGCTGGCCGGAAAAACGGCGCCGGATCTTACGCTTACTAATATCCAGGGCAAGACGCTCAAGCTGAGTGACTTGAAAGGTAAAACCGTGCTGCTTGATTTCTGGGCTACCTGGTGCGGTCCCTGCCGCGAAGACGGGCCTTCGCTCGACAAGCTATACCGGAAGTACGGCGGTAAAAATCTGGCTATCATCGGCATCTCCGTCGATGAAGACCCCTCTGTTGTCCGCAAATTTCTTGGCGAGCATCCGCACCAATACAATATCGCGCTCACAACGGACAACGAAATGCCCCAGGCGTATCGAGTCGGCGCCCTTCCGACCTACATCGTAATCGACCCTCAGGGAAACCTTGCTTTTGTCACGCAAGGCGAAACAGGCTTTTCCGAACTTCGCAGCTTGCTGAAGAAAGCCGGGCTCGAGACCGACTAGCTGCAACTTCTCACGAAAATCGATAGTCAGGTATCGTTCGATTTGCGAAAAGATAAGAATCACCAAATGTTTAGAGCAAATAGGAGAACGGTCCTGGCCTATGACAGGGTGTAAGTTCAATATGAACACATCTCGACTAGTCAGAGAGTGAGCTGCCGGAGAGCTGAGGCAATAACAACCAAATCACCTCCCCGGGTGTCATCATATACCTTGACACGCATATACGGTTCGGCGTATAAAGAATGAGTGGAATCCGTGTTCGAAGTTATTGCGGAGCCGAACCGCCGTGCGATATTAAGCCTCCTGGTCTCGTCCCAGAAGTCGGTTGGAGACATCGAGCGCCAACTTCGCATGCCGCAGCCAACCGTATCCAAGCACCTGCGCGTCCTGCGCGAGGCCGGTTTCGTGGAATCCGAAGTGGACGCTCAACGCCGTCTTTACCGGCTGAAACCTGAACCGCTTCAGGAGCTGGATGCGTGGCTCGCTCCGTTTCGCCGGTTCTGGTCCGCTCATGTAGATGCTCTCGAACGCCACCTCGACAGCATGGATCAATCGACACGAATGAAAGCAAAGACAAAGAAGAGGCGGCGTGGATCAAAACCAACAAAGATGACAAAGGAGAAGACCAAATGAAAATTAAACTGACCAACGTCTACGTCGACGACCAGGAGAAGGCCCTCGGCTTCTATACCGAAGTGCTGGGCTTCGTGAAGAAGGCCGATTTTAGCCAGGGGCCGTTTCGCTGGCTGACGGTGGCCTCGCCCGAGGAGCCGGACGGCACTGAACTGCAACTGACGCACAACAACAATCCGGCAGCCAAAGCTTACCAGCAAGCTCTCTTTGAGCAAGGCCAACCTGCGGCTATGTTCTACACCGACGATGTCAAGGGTGACTACGAGCGAATCGAGGCACGGGGCGCCGAGTTTACAATGCCGCCCACCGACGTGACCGCGTCGACTATTACGATGCTGAAGGACACTTGCGGCAACCTGCTTCAGCTCATTCAGCTGAAACGGTATTGAACGACCGCAACGAACCGGCGCCAACGAAGAGAAAACAGAGTGACCGATCACGAGGGGTACGCGCCGGGTCCGGCCAGTGGAGCGCGGATACGGAAGGACGGAGAGGAGTGGACGCTCATTCTTGTGAGAGAGTTGCGGCACTCGCCGGAGAAGGTTTGGCAGGCGCTCACCGACCCGGCACATCTGCGCGAGTGGGCTCCCTTCGATGCCGAGGGAAGTCTGGGTACGGCTGGAGCGACGGTAAAGCTCACCTGGACGGGCACGGGCAGGCAGCAGGCAACAACGGTGACGCGAGCCGATGCTTCCGCCGTGCTCGAGTACGGCGATATCCGATGGGAACTCGAAGCGTGCGGCGGCGGAACACGATTAACGCTGTGGCACAAAATCGATCGCCGTTTTATCTCATGGGGTGCGGCGGGCTGGCACATTTGTCTCGATATTCTGGATCGCCTTCTCGGTGGAGATCCGATTGGCCGCATCGCGGGTCCGGAGGCGATGCAGTTCGAGGGCTGGCAGCGGCTGAACGCGGAATACGCCAGCCAGTTTCGAGTGGAAAACCCGGCTCTGCCGCCCACCGCAAAACGTTGAATCAGAGAGGACAGCAAATCGGAGTTTGGCTACTCTTCCGGCTTGTCCGCTGTTGCTTGGCCAGACTAGCGGACGCAAGCCGATTCATAGGTATCAACTAAACCAACGACCGTCTTCGGACTGCTCGGTGACTGAAACGGATCTGCCGGCGAGAGGTAGTAACGTTAGGTGCAATCTACCGGTCGGTAAATTGTCGATTAGCCTAGTCTTGAAGCGCGATCGATCCTCCGCACTAGCATAGATCTACCTCTTGATATTCTCGGGGTGGTGAGCCGTCAGAATCAGCGGTGCGGAAATCTTGCAAAGGCTTTTCACTTTGGGAAGAGCAAAATGATCAGCCGGATTGCTCAACTGTGTATCCTCTACGAGGATCTCAGACTGGAAACGCAGGCGCTTTTTGATTTCGCACAGAAGTTGACCGAAGCTAATTTGGTCGATAACCCGTACGAAGTGATCTACTACATTCGTCGGTCAACTACAACGCTTGTTGAGTTTCGTGGAGCGCTAAATCAGCTCTGTTCCGACAAGGAGTTCAAGGGCCGGTTGAGATCTGTGGCAAAGAAACATGCGAAAGCCATAACCAAAGCAAATATGTATTTTGAGAAGCATTTTAAGCGCATTAAGAATTTGCGTGACAACTTCGGAGCGCACGTTCAATTCGCTTTTGTTCAACATGCAACTGCGAATTTTGATCCGAAGGCGGAAGGCTGCATCAAGTGGGATCCGGCTCACCGATACCTCGCACTGAATGTTGATTTAGCCGCCGACATTCTTGTGGCTGGTCTCGGGTGTGCTTTACATCCAAAAGAACAAATCCCGAAAGAGCAGCGCGATGAATCGACACTGCAGGAATTTCGCCTCGCAATTCACATTATTGGGGAGTCTTACCAAAAAGCTGTCGAAGCGACATATGCTCTCATTTCACAGTTCCTTTGGCCGGGTCTTCAAGAATCCGCTTCTGAGCCCTAAAGTCAATCTTTTAGGCCGTTGAGGCGAGCTCACTTGCCGGAAGAGGCAACGATTTGAGGTTCGGAGACTAATATTGGCAAACGCCTTTGTGTCTGGTTCCTGTATCGCCGCACAGGTGTATATGGGCGGTGCTCTGAACTTTTGCCGCAAGGCCAAGACGTGTGTTTTGAAGGTCTGCTCTTCGCGGGCAAAAAGGGAGTTAGGTTAAGGTGCGCTGCCAATCACTCCTTCGTGGCGGCCTCCAGAGTGACGCTGTCGACCGTAATTTTTTCCCCCATCGCAACCATAACCACTTTTGTAACAAGAGACGGCCCCGGTGCGGCATCGCGGAACTCCTGTTACCAAGGACAGGCGCAAAGTCGCTGCTCTGTCCGTTTCTACATATCGCTGGCTGCTGGTGCATGGCAGCCTCTACTTTTGTCTCCCGCTAAAAATATCAGCACCGGCCACGTCCCCCGCGAAGTACTCCGGTTGACTGATATCGGCAAGTAGACCCGGCTCCTGAGGCGCCCACCCAAGCCGTTCCCGCGTACGTTTGCTCGAAGCGGGTCCATTGCCTCCAATGAACATGGCCATCATCCCAAAATGAGCCGAGGCTTCCTCTTTCGAGATCGAGATTACGGGGATCTGGAATTGGCGGCCAATCACTTCAGCAATCTGCCGGAAAGGAATGCCTTCTTCCGCTACAGCGTGGAAGGGACCACCCCGAGCGCCGTTTTCGAGAGCGAGCCGGAAAACGCGAGCCGCATCGAGCCGGTGAACTGAAGGCCATAGGTTCTCTCCATCGCCTACATAGGCCGAGACGCCCTTCTCGCGCGCCAGTCGCGCCAGCTGCGGGACGAAGCCGTGCCGTTCTCCCATGCCATGAACGGAACGCGGCAGCCGGACCACCGTAGCCCGCACGCCATGTTCTGCTATGGCGAGTGCCGTTTGCTCGGATGCCCGCGGGAACGCCGGCATGACAGGACCGATGGACATCTCCTCTGTGAAGATCTCACCCCGAGGATAGATGCCGATGCCGCCCGTTACGATGAACGGACGATCGGAGCCTACGAACACATCGGCGAAGGTCTCGATTGCCTTCTTTTCCTCTGCGCTCAACTCGACGATCTTCGACATGTCGAGGCCGAAGGCGGTATGAATGATCCCGTCAGCCTGCGCTGCGCTGCTGCGTAGAACATCGAGATCGGACAGAGACCCGCCAATGGGTTTGCCCCCGGCCTTACTAAGTGCGTCAGCACTCGCTTGCGACCGCACCAGGCCCGAAACGTCGTGCCCAGCGGCAATCAGCTCCTTCACGACCGCTGTACCAACCCACCCGGTTGCTCCTGTAACAAAGACCCGCATTTGCTTTTCCTCTCTGATCCAGAATCATGTTCCCTGAAACGCGAATCGTAGTAAAGACGAGGATTTATCGTACGATTGCGAGTGACAGTTTGACGACCCAAGACAGCGCTGCTCAGGCGCTCGGCCTCTTTCTTCGGGACCGGCGGGCGAAACTCGATCCAGTTTCTTTCGGGTTCTCCTCCATTCGCCGCCGTACGCCCGGTCTGAGGCGCGAGGAGGTCGCGCAACGAGCCAAAATCAGTTCGGCTTGGTACGTGTGCCTGGAACAAGGCCGGGGTGGGGCACCATCGGCTGACGTGCTCGACAACCTGGCGAAGGCACTTCTATTGACGGATGCCGAGCGCGAACACCTGTTCCTCATTGGACTGGGGAGAGCACCCGAAAGCGGTTACCGGCACCCCGACGACATCGAGCTGCGCTTGCAGCGGCTTCTGGATCAGTTGAATCCGGCTCCAGCGTTCATGAAGACTGCAACGTGGGATGTCGTGGCGTGGAACCAGGCAGCAACCGTGCTTTGGCCGAACCTCGGACAGCTCGCAGCCAAAGAGCGCAATACGCTGCGACGGGTTTTCCTCGATCCTAATGCCCAGGTATTGTATGACGACTGGGAGGCTGTCGCGCGGTCGGCTGTGGCGGCTTTCCGTGCAGACGTGGCACGGGCGGGGGCCATGGCGGGGGTTGCCCCATTGGTTGAAGAACTGTCTCGCTCCAGCCCGACTTTTAAAGCGATGTGGCAGGACAACGATGTGTCTGGCAGCGCTCCCGCAGTGAAGGATCTGCGGCATCCGGTTCTTGGAACGCTCAGCTTCGAATGCTCTACCTTCGGGGTGGACGGACGGCAGGACCTCACGATGGTCGTCTTCCTGCCGGCCAGCACAGACGTTGCGGAGCGCATCACAAGTGTGATTGGAAATCCGGGATGAGCTGGATAGAGCTTTCAATGCGTCTTAGAACACGCCTTTGCGTCCGGTTCTCTGGACAGCAAAATCATTTTGCTTTAAGAGTGCGCCGCTAATGACTCGACCACTTTACTCCTTCGCCGCGGCCTCCAGAATGGCGATGTCGAACTTAACCATTTTCATCATGGCAGCCATTGCCTTCGGATGCTTCAGGAGCTCGCCAATCTTCTCCGGCACGATCTGCCAGCAAAGGCCGAACTTGTCGGTCAGCCAGCCGCAGGCCATCGGCTTGCCACCCTCAAGCAGCTTGTCCCAGTAGCGGTCGATTTCGGCCTGGTCTTTGCACGCAACCGAATACGAGAAAGCCGGCGTGAGCGCCTGCGCGGGACCCCCGTTGAGGAACGTCATCTGCTGGCCCATGAGTTCAATGGTGATGGTCGCGACCTTCCCGGCGGGCCACGGACCCACACCGCTCGAACGCAGCTCTCCCACTTTCTTCGCTTCCGGGAAGACCGACAGATAAGACTCGGCAGCGTCTTCGGCGTTATCGTTGAACCATAGAAACGGTGTGATTTTGTTCATGCTCCTGGCCTTACTTCGATGGTATCTTTCGTCGGTGTCAGAGGCCTCGCCCCTCTGAAATTGGCTCGGACAGGGTAGCTTGCAAAATAGCTAGCCGATAGCCATAATATGTGATATGACGGTTAGCGTTACAGAAGCGAAGAACAAGCTGACTCAGCTATTGACGGCGGTGGAAATGGGCGAGCGCGTGACGATTGAACGCCATGGCCACATCATTGCAGAAATCGTCAAGCCCTCTGTAAGAAGGGTTCCAAAATTCGGAACGCTGAAGGGAATCTTACACATGACACCGGAGCAGCTTCACGAAGCGACGCGCCCCATGACAGAGGACGAAGTGAGCTCGTTTCTCCAGGGACACTCCTGATTGCGGGTTCTACTCGACACCACTGCGCTGTATGTGGCGTCGGGGCTGTCCGATGTGGCGTTCACGCCTAAGGTTCAACGGTTGCTCGAGCACCCCGAAACTATCCGCCTGATCAGCCCCATCTCTTTCAACGAAATCGCCATTAAGGCGAACAAGGGATTGACGCCATTAACTCTCGAACACATTAAGAAGCTCATTGTCGATCTGGACTTGACCGTTTTGCCGTTAATTGCTGAGCATTCATACAAGCTGTTCGGATTGCCCGCCCATCACAGCGATCCGTTCGACCGCATGTTGATCGCAACGGCGCTCGCGGAAGGCATTCCCCTTGTCGGCCGTGATCGCGAGTTTAACAACTACAAGGATCTTCGAGTGATCTGGTGAACACGGCCCTGAACTTCGACTTGTGGGCTTTGACTTACCGACCCGCCTAGAGCCGAAGGGCTTTCCGCACGGCCGGTAAAGACGCCCGCAAAAACTGAGCGGCCGATCTGGAAGGCCGGGTTCTATGAGCCGTCACCATTTCCGATCCGAAAGAAAGATAACAGGTTCATCAGCCGGCAAGCATTTGTCTCACCCTGCTTCAGCTATTTGAAGCCGTCGAAATTTGATCCGGGAGCGGGAAGCTTAATCCCGCAAACGGACATCCGGTTGAGATCGTTTCGCCATGAATCAGTAGTTTAAGCGGGGCCTTCGAGTTGCAAGAGCAGAGGGCAGAAGGAGAGTGAGATGAAGGCAGAAGCGGGACGATGGATATGGGTTGTGCTGCCGGTGTTAGCTGCCGGGCAGATGAGGGCCGCTGATTCGTGCCGGGCAAACCAGAATCACGGCTGGTGGGGCAATGGGAGCGGATTTGCGCAAGTACGCGAGGAACGGCTGCCGGCAGCGGCGCTGAACCATGTGGATCCGGGGGGAAACGGCTCGATCGCGGTTCACGGGTGGGACAAGCCGGACGTGTTGGTAAAGGCATGCATTCAGACGACCGCGCCGAGCACAGAAGAGGCTCGCGACTTAGCTTCGCAGGTGAAGATCACCAGGGGAGCGGGCCACATTGAGGCGAGCGGCCCCTCGACGCACGGCAGGAAGAGCTGGAGCGTATCGTATGAGGTTTGGATGCCAAGCGGATCCGACACGAAGCTCGAGACGACGAACGGCGAGATTAGAGCGGAGAACATCGCGGGGCGAATGGATTTTCAAACAACAAACGGAGCGGTGCATCTGGAGAACGTCGGGGCGGAGGTGAAGGGCGAGACGACAAACGGGAACATCACGCTTGAACTCCCAGCTGACTTTGCGGCGCGCGTGGAAGCCTCGACCACGAACGGCTCGATCCACACTGATTTTCCGGCGACGATCACCGGAGACATCGGCAACCATGCGGCGTTCACGATTGGCGGAGGCGGCGAACGGGTGGAGGCCTCGACGACAAACGGCAGCGTACACATTGCGCGGCGAGCATAGCCACTGACCCGGGTATCCTGAAAGCAGCGGAGCGGCTTGCTTCGCTGCCCACTTTGCCTGAATTACCCGAAGTAGAAACGGTGGTGCGGTCCGTCTCGCCCTACCTGCTGGGGCGCACGATACGTGCGGTGTCGCTCACGTCAAATCGAGTGACTCGAGGAGACCGCGATGCCACCGAGCGAGCGCTAGCCGGCCGCAGAATCGAGGCCATACGACGTCATGGCAAACAGATCCTGATTGAACTCGATCGAGGGCTGCTCTACGTTCATCTGGGCATGACCGGGAATCTGCTGTGGAACGCGGTGGCGGGCAAACACTCACGCGCGGTGTTCGATCTGGACGGCGGCGTACTGGTTTACAACGACATTCGGCAGTTTGGGCGGGTCGAGTTTTACGAGACCATGCCGGCGAATCTGGGCCAGACCGGGCCGGACGCGCTGCTGCTGGCGGGAACCGCATTTTATGAGCGGTTGGGCGAACGCAAAGGCCCCATCAAGCCGCTGCTGCTCAATCAATCGTTCGTCAGCGGCGTGGGGAACATCTATGCCGACGAAGCGTTATTTGCGGCGCGCATCCACCCACGTACACCGGCGCGGCGGCTTTCAAAAAAGCGCGCGAACGAACTGTATGAGCAGATGCAGACGATCTTGCGGTCAGCGATTGCGCATCGCGGGTCTTCGATTTCAAATCATGTGGATGCATGCGGCGAGCCGGGAGCCTTTCAGCAGATGCATGCGGTGTATGGGCGGGGCGGCGAACCTTGCTTGCGCTGCGGAACGCCGATCAAGCGAATTGTGCTGGGGCAGCGCGGAACGCATTACTGTCCGCGTTGCCAGCGGGTCTGAACGGCAGGCGCGGCGGCGTCTTCTTGTGCTTCGGCCTGACGGATAAGATCGGTAATTTCGAGAACGGGCTTGAGCGATTTGACATCGTGAACGCGGACAGCGTGCGCGCCTTGCAAGATACAGGCGGCGACAGCGGCGGCAGTAGCAAATTCCGTACTCGCTTCGTCATCGCGCCGGAGGAAGGATTTGCGCGAGGGACCAAGCAGAAGCGGGAGATCGAGCTCGGCCAGGACGCCGAGTTTCGCGATAATTTCGACGTTTTGCTCGCGGCGCTTGCCGAAGCCGAGACCGGGATCGATGACAAGCTGATGTTTTTGCACGCCGGCTTGACGGGAGCGATGGACGGCGGCTTCGAGATCGATGTAAATAGACCGCATGAGATGCTTAAGCGGCCCGAGTTTGCCCCAGGTTTCGGGCGTGCCGCGCATGTGGTTGATGATCAGGCCGGCATCGTGTTTGGCGACCACCTTGGCAAGCTGCAAATCGAGCAAGAGACCGGAAGGATCGTTGATGATTTCAGCGCCATGCTCAATCGCCTTTTCGGCAACGCCCGACTTATAAGTATCGACTGAGATCGGGACATTTAGCTTACCGCGCAGGCGTTTGAGAACCGGGACCAGACGCCGGAGTTCTTCGGCTTCGGAGATGCGCTGCGAACCGGGCTTGGTGGACTCGGCGCCTATGTCGATGATGTCGGCGCCCTCTTCTTCCATCTCGACGGCGCGAGCAAAAGCGCGGTCGGGATCGGAGTATTTGCCGCCGTCCGAAAACGAGTCGGGAGTGACATTCAGAATCCCCATCAGCAGGGTATGTTCGCCCAAGGAGAACTCACGCCCCTTCAACTTCCAACGAAACCGTTTCATTTCCTACAAAGAGTTTGGCAGACGTGCGGAGAAAGCACTTCCATAAGCGTTAACTTACAGTTTCGAAGCTATCGCTGCGCGGAGAAGGTAAGGTCACCCCTTGGGCACATCGATGTGCAGGTATCGCCCGGCGACGAATTAGCCGGCTAAAACGTAAGGACGGCGTTATCACGCTGGAACGTCCCCACAAGGGCTGGCGCATAATCCGGCAGTATGATTGTGCTGTCTCTGGCGCTACCAATCGTGGTGGTGCCGGCCTGAATCTTATGCCTCGCTATCACGTAGAGCGGGCTTGAGGGCTCTCGGATTCCATTCGGTCGCGCTCGCGTTCTTTTCTTCGCATATTCGCTTTGAGCGCCAAGCAAGACGCCGGCCAACGACAAGAAGCAGCTGATCTTTATCCACACGCAGGATTTGCCCCTAGCCCTCACTCGGGCTTCTGGAGCAAGATGCTTTTCGTTGCTGCTCGTGACCAGATCTCGTCGTCCGTCAGCGTGGTTTGAATGAACTCAATTGGCTGCCCGTGGTCTTCGATGATTGCCACACGGAAGTTCTCGATTGGTTCATACGGCCCGAGCAACAGCCGCATTTCAGCGATAGCACGTTCGAGGTTGTCTACTTTGAACGCAACATGTGGCTGCGACTGAATGATTGGATGTAGTGAGCTTGCCGTTCCAAATCGGTGCCATTGTATCCGCATCGACTCACAGTCGCTATCGCTCGTATACATATCGAAGAGCGGACTGTATCGTTCTCCCTGCTTAATCTCGGTCGTCGGAATGCCGAGATGATGAAAGCTACACTGCACGCCATTTATTTGCATCTTGCCGCGACTACATACAATTGAACTCTGATTGTACCGACAGCTTGGCGCGATCAGCATGCTTCTCGCGGCCTTTTGACGCCATTTCCAGCTGAACCGGGACAAGGACCCGCAACCAGAACCGCCATAAGCATTAAATAGAGATTTGCGAAGCTATCGTAGTGCTCGCGAAACGTAAGCTTTTGAAGACGAACTACAGCACACTGACTCGATCAGCCGGTCCAAGTTCATTCAGTTTCAACACAGCAGCATATGGCTCCGTCCCTGCAAGTCTTCCGCCCGTACTTACTCTTACGGTGCGGAATGGTTTGTCGTTAACGGCAATAAGTAGAGGCCATGTCGTGATCCGCGACGGTTTGAAGCCTGTCCCTTGCGGAACCACCTTTATCTTGATGACGCCTTGCTCACTGTCCTTCTCAATCGTCACGCTACCTATGTCGTGATGTATTGACTTGCCGTCAGCCAGGCGAAATCCAAAGGGCATTACGTTCCAACCCTCTACCATGACATGCGGTTGCGCCCCGCTAAGCAGATCGTCCCGGCAAGTAACGGCAAGCTGCTTAGTTTCGCCCGGCAACAGGCAAATTCCGTTGTCGCTCCAAAAACTGGGAAGAAGCTCGTCTCCCCTGTCCTGGTTGAGCAAAGATAACAGGACGTGAACAGCCGGTATTTTGCTTGGATTCGTAACGGCCAGCCGGTAGGTAGTTTCTCCGTTCTGCTGCGATTGGCCGAGGGAAGAAATTGATAGCACGGTTGGCTTCAGTCTGAACAAGTCCTGCCACTTGCATTCTTTTTGTAGCCAAGTCACAGAGCGGTCCACTTCCTCGCCGGCCTCAGTACGTAGCGTCAGGCCGAGAAAGTAGAGTCGACCGTCCTGCACCAAGTCAGCGATAGATCCGACATGCGCAGTTGAGTCAGGCGGAATGTTTGCCCGCCACTGTTTAAAAGCGTGAAGTGCACCGTCGATGGTGAATAGCTGCATTGCGATGTGCATCCCAGGCTGTTCGTCGTTCAACGTGCTTACTACCTGCACAGTGAAGTCGTCGACGCTTTGTTGGACATGCAGAGGCTTGCACGCGGACTTCATGCCGTAATAGCCGGCATTGCAACGAAGAGTCCAGTCGAAGACCTGCCACATCATGCTAGGAATCGCCGCATTGATCTTCCAGAGGTGAACTCCTGCGTTTCGCGGGCGCGCCTTGTTGGCCGCCTCGTAGATGGCCCGATAGGCGGAACTGTTGTATAGGTCGGCCATTAGTAGGAACTCGGCAACACTAGCCGGCGTGCCCAAGTCATCGTGCATGATGCCTAACGTTTCCCGAAACTGTTTGCCGGTGCCGTCGTGATAGCTGAGTTCCTTGCTTGCAGCCGCAGAGCCACAGACCGAACTGGTGAAAGTCGGAAGTGCTTTCGTAAGCGAATTGATAGGGGGAGGAGAGGCAAGGCCGATCTCGTTCTTGCAAGTAAAATCCTTTGCCTCCGCGAACCGGTGGAAGTATTCAGGAAGGCGAATCAATTCATAAGGCCCAAAGCTGTAGGTATGTATTTGCTCCTTCTCCCATGACGGATTGCTGCCGGAACTCGGAAGCCAGGGACGGGTATCGTCCATCGCCGGAAGGACGGAATTCTGCATCGGCACCCCGAAGTCGCTCTGCGGCGTTTGCTCGTTACAACCGCAATAGAGAAGCAGGCTGGGATGGCTCCTCATGCGGAGGATGCAATCTTTCATATTGTCGAGCAGCACTGATGGGTTGCAGTCCATCGGATTGCCGGAGTGAATATGATCTTTCCGGGCGTCTGGGCTGATAGACGTCCGCGAGAAGTCTTGCCAGACGAGAAGACCGCGCTTATCGCACTCGTCAAAGAACACTTCAGGTGGCATAATTCCACAGCCATTCACGCGAACGATGGTGTGGTTGCCCTCTGCCATTAAGCGGACCTCGTCGCGATAACGTTGCGCGCTCCAGCTCAATAGGAAGTCTGGGACCCAGGCGCCTCCCGTCATGCGAATGACTCGATCGTTGACGGTGAAGGCACGGCCACCGCTTGGGAGAACGGCAGTGCCAACGGTCCTCATCCCGATCTTGGAACTGGTGCTGCTAGAACGAGCACCTTCGATCCAGGCCTCAACGGTAAGCGTATAAAGCGGCTGCTCTCCATATCCGCGCGGCCACCAAAGCTTTGGATTTGAGAGGACTAATTCAGGGTGCTCGGCGGCGGTGAAAGCAAATTCCTCAACTGAGGCTGGTTGTGTCTGAAGAGTGCTTCGTAACTCGATCGATTGGCCTGAGAATCCATCTGGCTTGACTCTAATGCTTACTTCAACTGGGATCGATGTTTGTTTTGTGTTTTCAAGGGAAAACTTTACAGTCAACGCTGCAGAGTCTCTTGCGGGACTGAGCTTGACGATGCCAGCGGCATCTCGCACGGCCACATTACCAGTCGACTCCAACCAGATGTGCTGCCAGATTCCGGCGTTACGGTCACGAGCAGCGGGAACCCAATCCCAGCCGATCGTGCAGTATTGGGTGACATTGCGGGTGATCTCACCATCTCCGCCGTTTGGGCCGAAACCGCCATCGACGCCTCCAAGCTGCTCGTCGAGGGGATCTCCGGGGTGGTCTAGCGGATAGATGCAAATAGCAATGCCGTTCGCAGCGTGCCGGCGCATCATCTTAGACACGTTGAAGCGGAAGCGCTGGAACATTCCAACAGTTTGCGAATGGTGAGCCACCTGGCTGCCATTGATCCAGATATCGGCGCGGTAATTAATTCCATCAAGATGAAGCCAGATGGCAGTTCCAAGAAAGTTGGACGGGAGGCTAAAGGTGGAACGGAACCAATACGGTTTGCTCCAAGGATTAGCCTTGTCTGGTAGATGGCTGTACTTCGTGAGATGAAAGCGTTCGTTGTGCTCTGGGCTAGCGTCGGGGATGAGCAGATTGTTCAAGCCAATATATGGGTCTGGGTAGATTCCATGGCGGATGAGCGTACCTAGAGTGGTGGTAGGTACAGTCGTCGAGTACCAGTTCTCGCTACCCGAGAAATCCGCTTGGGAAAAGAGCTCGCCATGTGCGCCACAGATCGCCTCTTCGCGCATCTGCCAACCCCCGTGAAGCACAAGGGCTCCCTCCTTTGGACCGCTTAGCGGTGCACCGTCGACGGTTGCGAACGATGGCATTGAGGCAGGGACGGGAGGATCGAGCGTTCCCGGTAGACCTGGCGGCTGTTGTGAAGGTTCGACTTTGGTTGCCGCCGTGAAGGCCGCTGCCGTCCAGCAAAACTCTCTCCGGTTCATAATGCTTTCTCCCGTGCTCACAATGAAGGCAGATCCTGATGGGCATACAGCCGGACTGCTGCGCTGCTCTGACGCAAATGACCGTCCGTGAGCGCGAGCGAACGTGCGGTCCGGGGCCGGAGGATTTGCCTTTGTGCTCTAAGACTTTCGATCAGTTTTCCACTGCTTCGGGGTGGCGCCGGTGAAATTTCGAAAAACACGTGTGAAATGACTCTGATCCGCGAAGCCGGTTGCAATGGCTATCTCGGAGAGCGGCTCCTTACTGCTAAGAAGGAGCTCCTGTGACCGTTCGATGCGGGCCCTTAATTGATACCGGTGTGGAGGAATGCCGGTGGACTCCTTGAAGAGGCGAGCAAATTGCGAAGAGGAAAGGTCCGCCAATTCCGCTAACTGCGCCAGCGTGAGCGGCACATTAAGGTACTCGTGGATAAACTCCGTCACACGCCGAAGTTGCCAGCCTGCAAGGCCATGCAAATCCTGCTTAGCTGGACGCTGGAAGCAGGCGGCCAGAAGAGCTACGGTGAGCCCCTCACCGTAGAGGTAAGCGCTCGGGGAGGACGCGTCACACTCGTCGGCCAGAAGCCGGGCGCACTGTAGGATCCTTTCGTCATGAAACATAAGCCGTGGACACTCGGACTCCATAAGCTTCATATCCGGGCCAAGGCGCTCGCGTACTGTTTGGCAGTCGAAAGTAAGACGGAGCTCTCGGACGGATTCAATGTTGTCGGAGTAAGCCCAAGTCCTCATGTCTGCTGGAATGAAACTGATGTGATTCGGCCGTTGGCGTTCCAACGCGGCGGGTTGGTTCATACGCGGACGCGCTTCGCACCTGCCGCCGATCTCCGCCAGCACAATCGAGAGGGTGTCTTGGCTGTCTGAGAGATCGTGCCAGGCTCGACCGGGATTGTTGAAGTGTTGGATACGACGAACCGCCACTCCTGCGAAGGTCCGGACCTTAATAGTGGCGCTCTTCATACCGTGCGGGGAGCGAAACGTAAAGGCATCCCGTTCGCCGGAAACCTGCGAGCGTTTCGCTTCTGAACCCTTAGTCATTTTGTTCCATGATAAGCGGTTTTATACAAGCTTCGAAACGATTCGCTCCCCTACCCTGGAAATGGAGATTCGATGGCAGGAAAGCTCGAAGGTAAAATCGCACTCGTCACAGGCGGAAGTTCAGGCATTGGGTTCGCAACAGCAAAGCAATTTATTCAAGAAGGCGCTTTCGTGTACATCACGGGGCGGCGACAAGCAGAACTCGATTCGGCAGCAGCGTCGTTGGGGAGCCAGGCGAAAGCGGTGCGTGCTGATGCTTCCAAGCTAGCCGATCTGGACGCTCTCTACAAGCAGCTACAGCAGGAGAAGGGCCGCCTTGACGTGCTCTTCGTCAACGCAGGGGTCGGCTCATTTGCGCCGATTGGTGAAATCACAGAGGATCAGTTCGAACAGACGTTCAACACCAATGTGAAAGGTGTTCTGTTCACCGTACAGAAAGCGCTCCCGCTAATTCCCGACGGCGGCGCGATCGTGCTTAACGCTTCCATTGTGTCGGTTCAAGGTGTTCCGCGCTTCAGCGTGTACTCGGCAAGCAAGGCTGCCGTGCGCTCGTTTGCGCGCGGCTGGACCAGCGATCTCAAGGATCGCAAGATCCGGGTCAATGTTGTGAGCCCGGGCCCGGTCGATACTCCGGGATTGAGCGGACTGGCGCAAGGTGAGGAGCAGAAACAGGCCTTGTATAGAGAATTCGCCTCGGTCGTACCGCTCGGTCGTATCGCCGCTCCTGAAGAAATTGCCAAAGCAGTTGTGTTCCTTGCTTCCGATGATGCGAGCTACATCGCTGGCATTGAACTATTCGTGGACGGGGGAACGGTCCAGGTCTAAACGCAAGCTTCAAACGCCGGCAGGCTTATCCAACGCGCGTAGAACCGAGTTTGCAGGGGAGAACAGAGAAGTGAGCTTAGCGCCAGCGCCGTGATGATGGACGGAGATCACAATCCGGGAGGCTCGTCGCCACCGAAATCGGATCATGCCAGAGAAGAGCTTGCACTCCAGCCTGCCTGCGTCAGACTAGATGTCTCCAGGAATTCGCTTCCTTTCCACTTCCAGGAACTCACCAATCCGTTCACTGCACTCGCGAGGCTTTTGTGGATCATCGGATCGGCAGCGGTCATCTAGACGTATCGAAGCGCACTCTTCACGAAAGTCTTAAATTCCTGCACCGGCTGTCTCCGTTTGTCTGAGAGGGCAAGGTCAAATGCCGTTCGCAAATCAGCGACTTCGCCGGCAAGGCGGTCCTTTTCTGACTCTTTTACGGCGACGCGCTTTCTTGAAGTATGAACGCGGGCGCATACTTCTGAGGGTCCCGCGTTTCGGTTGCCATATCGCTCGCGACCGAAGGCTGAGTTGTCAAAGGGGGACTTGTGAAGGGTAAGCAGAAGCGGCTGTTCTCACAATCTGCCTAGCCCTTTCAAAGCATTTCTGCTGCTCAGTGAGAGGCTTGAGCAGCGTCTGAAACCGCTTTCCATTCGTCCCATTTAGCCAGTCGATCGGTATACACGGCATGCATCAGGGGCACACCCTCATGGCCAAGAATCAAGCGCAAGGGCGGTTCCTCCGCGTCCACCAGCTTCAAGACGGCTTCTGCTGTCGCCTTCGGATCTCCGCGCTCCATGTTCATCATGTTGCTGAAAACCTGAGCCCTCAAGTTGGCATACGGTTCCATTGGAGCGGCCATGCCAGCCTGGTTGTTTTGACCAAACTCAGTAGCGTAAGCTCCAGGCTCGATGAGCGATACCTTGATGCCGAACTGACTCACTTCGGAGGCCAGGCTCTCGTGGAGCGCCTCAAACGCCCACTTGGTCGCGCAGTATGAGCCGATCAGCGGTAGTGACACAAGGCCCACGGTGCTTGACGTACCCACGATGTGACCGCTGCCCTGTTGGCGCAAGAAGGGAAGCGCAGCTTGGATCACGCGAAGTGTACCCAGGTAATTCGTATCGAACTGGGCGCGTACTTGCTCCTCGGTGACTTCTTCGACGAAACCGACGAGCGGGTACCCTGCATTGTTTAGGACGACATCGATCCGTCCCAGACGTCCGTGGGCCTCCGTGACAGCACTCTTCACCTGTGCGGCATTCGTCACATCCAGTTCCAGCGGCACTGCAGCGTCGCCGAACTGATCCGTAAAGCTTTTTAGGTCTGCTTTGTTGCGGGACGTTACAGCAACGCGATCGCCGCGGCGCAATGCAGCTTCGGCCCAGACACGGCCGAAGCCGCGTGAGGCACCTGTAATTAACCAATTCTTCATGGGAGATCTCCTATAGGGTGAGGTCGAGTTCATTCGAGGCGCTGCGTCACCTTTTATTGAACACTGTATAGATAGTACACTAAACGGTGTTCAGATAGCTGAAGCCATGCCAAAAAAAAGATCCACCTACCACCATGGCCATTTACGCGCCGCCCTTATTCAGGCAGCGGACCAGATCATTACGGAAAGTGGGATCGAACAGTTCTCCCTTCGTGCAGCTGCAAAGCGCGCCGGCGTGACGCCGGGTGCACCGGCCCACCACTTTGGCAGTGCTCGTGGACTGCTGACCGAAGTTGCCATTCTCGCCTTTGAGCGCCTGAGTAGCTATCTCGAAAGAGCGGGTCACTTTGACAATGCAGCCGAGGACATGCGTGCCGTGACCCTGGCCTTTGTGCAGTTTGCGCTCGACTTCCCGGGCCACTATCGCTTGATGTTGCGCAAGGATCTTGTCGATCGAACTGAGCCTCGTTACAAGCTCAGTGCCGATAAGCACGCGGAGCGCGTGAAGCAGGCGATAGCGGCTTACAGGGGCAAGTTGAACCTTAATCTGCGGCGGACCGAGGATGCTACTGATTTGCTTTCCAGCTTGTCACTCCTGCATGGCCTGGCAAATCTGGTGTTGGACGACAAAGCCAATCACTTTTTTGGGGATAAGGATGCGCGGATTTTTGTGGCGAAGACACTGCCAAAAGTTCTCCGGGGCATGTATCCAGACAAAGCCACGGCATAACCAAGCGTGGCGAAGTGGCTGGCAAGAGACGCCAGACACTTGGGCCAATCTCACCGTAGCCGACCCGCCTAAGTGGATAACTCTAGGCTACGCTGTCACACGGTCGCTCATTCAGTTGGCGCTCCGCCAGATTGCGCACGTCCCTTTAGGTACGCGGAAGTTGGTCCCTGGTCTCCCGGAAATCGCAAAGCATATTCGAACGGTGTACATTCCATCACTTCACCTGGAGCCTCATAGTGTCCTGGGATCCTTGCACGAACGGTGAGATCGGCGCCTCGCTCCACTAACAACTGCACGAGCGGGAGCCCAGCGTCATCCGTCTGTGTCGCGGCGTGAAAGATAGGTGTTTGCCCGCCAATCCCAGCCTCGTCCACCATCGCGGTTTCATTTACATCAGCACCGTGATCCAACAAGAGCCGGGCAGCATCGAGGTTTTGGAACTCGGCGGCTACGTGTAGCAGGGTTCCGCCCCGTAAGGTGAGCATGCGCCCTGCTGTCGTACCGAAATCAAGACCGGCAAAGCGCCGATGCAGTAGATCGGGATTTTCATTCAGCAGTTCAGCCAATTCGGCGATGTGTCCGCGAATCACAGACAACACCGCAGGGGACTCATGTTTAGTTTTCCCTCCGGCCCGAAGCAGGATCTCTATACAAGCATCGAGGACTTCAGGATCGCGAACATAAGTGCCCAGCAAATAATCGAGAGCCGTCCCTGGGTGCGGCACCCCGCGAGCCTTCCATGAGGACTCGTTCCCACAATTCGGGTTCGCTCCATGTTCCAACAGCCAATGCAAGGCGCCAGGGCTGAGCGTCTCGCAGGCGGCATATAGGATAGGGTAGTTGCCGTGCCAGGCTGCGTTAACGTCTGCGCCATGAGCGACGAGCAATTCCATCATGGGAACTCGATGGCTGGAGAGTGCGGCGCGCATCAGCGGAGCATCACCTCCCTGATGGACATCCGATCCGGCCTCGATCATCCACTTTGCCATGGCCAAACGCATCTCGTTCGGTGGCACGCGCGGGACTCTACATTCGGCTACCCAGGTGAGAGGCCCATCCTTGGCATAGCCCAGTGGAGCCCTATGCAATGCTGGGTTCCGCAACATCATGGATTGAACTAAGGGAAGATCGTTCCGGTCGATCGCATCCTTAAGCTGTCCAACTTCTTTTAGTGAATCCACGTGCGCCTTCAATTTAGGCCAGCTTGGAAAGCCGTACTCACGCGCAATCTTCAGCTGTGCATCGGTAAGCGAAGGAGCGATGCCGGCCTTCAACAGGTTCTTGGCTTGGTCCTTCAGGTGACGAAGATTTGGGCGATCAGGAAGGGTGCGGGTAGCACTGGGAAATTGGTTCGACATTGCGAACTCCTCTCATCGAAGTGCCCGCTGTCCGCATTTCCGGGCCGAAAGAAGTTTCGCAAATATAGATCGCTTTGTAGGTGGGCTTCTACCCTTTCCGCGGACCGGATGCGCCCTTCACGCTCCTATCAGCCTACTACTACGCAGCCGGGACATTGATCCGCCCTGGTCGCCGACCGACCCTTTAACTTCCAACGAAACCGTTTCATTTCCAACAAAGAGTTTGGCAGACGTGCGGCTAAGCGCCCCCTAAGCGCTCACTTACAGTTCGAAGCTACCGTTGCGCCACGAAAGCAAGGTCATCCTGAACTGTAAGCCGAGGGCAGCTCAGCTAAGCCGAACTAGACATATGGCCGTTCCGACTGCGGTTGATACGGTCGTGTGTCGAGTCATCTGGTCCTGCAAATCTCGGTTTCAGGTATTATGATCCTGGCGCCGGACATTGGCGCTGACACATGCTTTTCAAATGTCTGCCCTTGATGGTGTTTTGTTATGCGCTGACAATCTCCGCGCAAACGTCTACTGGTGCAGGCCCCATTGTCATTTGGAAGGTCGGCTCCCCTTATACCGGCAACACGCCAGATTCTACAGTCCCCTTAGATCTGAAGCTCAAGGCCGAAAAGATGGGCTATGAGATCCGGATTGAGGCGTTCGCTGCTCATCGTTTTGCGCAGATTTTCTTCGACGCATTTGCAACCAATCAAGAACCTGACGTAATTTCCTTTGACAACTACGGAATCCTCAGGGGCATCACAACTCAGCTCGGAGCATTCACGGGAATAGAGAGCAGTCCAGTCGTCCAAAAGAGCTTGGTGTTGGTAACAGGTTCGTTTAAGGCTCTTGAGGGAGGGCTAGGAGGATGGCAGTTCCTGGTTTCGACTTCTAGGAATTATGAAGCTGCCAGATCTGTTGCACTCGCTTCCTCAGAATGCGATAGAGTTTTGCCTTCGACGACTATTCCAGCTGAGATCCAGTCAGTTTCACAGAGCATAGCTGGTGCTTTCCTGCAACAGGCAAGATCGCTGAGAGCGCGTGAAGATAGCAAACGGCTGGTTGCAGCAGGCTTTCGCAGAGGCCCGGTCCGGGTTTCCGAAACAAAAGCATGTGGGTTCTGGGGCAACGAAAATCTGGCTTTTGTGTCTCTGGTTTCCACGTATGAGTCCGCAACAGCTGTTGGGCAGATTCCGTTATTGCTGGTTCTTCGAAGACAAGGCAGCCGGTGGCGCCTCCTTGTTGCAAGCGCCGACCCTATTTCGAACAACAGCTTTCTGAAGGCGATCCCGGGATTTGCCGGGCTACTTCACACACCGGGTGACGAACGGAACGAGCCCCAATCAGCCGAACTTCTTTCTCCGGAAGACGGGCAAGCCCCCCTGCCCGAACCGGGTCAGCGATTTGGAACTTTCAGGTGGGCGCCAAGCTCTTCGGAAGATGTTGTGGCCGAAGTTGTAGAGTTCGCGTATCAGGATGACGCGCGGCTGTTCCTCAAACTTAGATCAAAGCAACACACGAACGAACAGATCTCAGCAGGTAGTCTCTGGAACTCCCATAGCGAATGGGATTGGCGCGTTTGGTCAATTACGAATGCTGGAGTGATCGCATTTTCGAGAACTAGGTCTTTTCCGCATTAGTAGCAAAGCGTCTTCGGGCCTCGGCAACAGCCCAAACTGAATACAGCGACGTCACTCGCCATTTACTTTGTCGGTTACGGGCTTTCTCGGGCGCAGCAATATGGTGACCGCAAGAGCTCCAGAGCGGTCATGGGAGAGAGACACTACCCATTTTTGGCCTATCATTGAGTCGTGCTGGCCCGAGAAATCCTTAATATTATCCGGCGGCTTTCCCGCACTCCGGCATTTACACTCGCAGCGCTTGCTTCCCTCGCACTGGGCATCGGCGCCAACACCGCGATGTTCAGCCTTCTCGACGCCCTCCTATTCAAGCCACTTCCGGTCCGCGAACCAAATCGTCTTGTGCGCATCGCCTCACTCGAAAACAACGGTAGAAAGACTGCGGTGCCCGGTCCGCTACTCAATGATCTTCGTCGCGACCCGCTACTCGCCGGAGTCTGCGGCTTTCAAACACCACTCTCCACGATTGAATTGACGACGACGCCCGAGCCCGTCAGCGCCCTCTCTGTCACCGGAGATTGCTACAAGACCCTCGGTGTGCGCCCGGTAATCGGACGCATATTCACACCGGCGGACGATATACCGAACGGACCGCGGGTCGCTATGCTGAGCTACGCCTTTTGGCAGGAGAGATTCGGCGGTAATCCGAACGTGCTTGGACAGACCATAGGCATCGGGAGCGATCGTTTCACCATCATAGGCGTGACCGAACAGCATTTTCGCGGACTCCTTCTCGGGTTTCCGGCTGCCGTCTCTTTTCTCCTGTCGCAAGAGTACGCACTTCGGCCCGGGGCACCCAAGGAGACTCCGTTCTTCTGGGCCAACGTTCTCGCGAGGTTGAAGCCGGGCGCATCGCAACGTGAACTCCAAGCCCAGCTGGAGACGAAATGGCGACGCTTGCTTGACGAATATTTGCCTGGGGATCGGTTCAAAGCCGCCAACCGCGAAGAGATCTTAAGCATGCCACTAGAGATCACGTCGGGAGCCACCGGCGTCGATTATTCCATGCGGGACAAGTTACAGCATCCATTGACCGCGCTTACCGCAGTCAGTTTTCTCGTCTTGCTGGTTTCTTGTATCAACGTGGCAAACCTTTACTTCGCGCGGGGGCTGCGATTGCGGAGAGAGATCGCGGTTCGATTCGCGCTCGGGGCCTCGCGCGCCCACATCGTTCGTTCTCAGGTTCTTGAAAGCGCGCTATTGCTCTTAGGCGGCATGGTGCTCGCAGCTGAGCTAGCCTATGCGTGCGACCGGCTCCTTCTTGGCATGATGAGCCGTTACTACTCGGGGTTTTCTCTTGACCCCGGGCCCGACAAGTTGGTGCTTGTCTCGATGGCCAGTGCGGCGCTGCTTTGTCTTCTTCTGTTTGGGCTCTTACCCGCCTTGCGGAGCAGCGACTTCAATTCAGCCGCTGCGCTCAAAGCTGCTTCGTCAAGGACCGTAAGCGGCGGTCGTGCTACCGCTCGCCGCGTGTTGATATGTGCGCAAGTGGCCGTTACGCTGGTGCTTGTTACGGGTGCGGCGGCATTCGTCGAAACTCTGCGCCATATGCAGACAGAACCCCTTGGCTTTCAGACCGATTCACTTATTGATGCGCAACTGGCTCCATTGCCGCGCGCTCTTCCCGATAAGTTTAACGTCGGAAATTATTGTATCGATCTTATGGATCGTATGAGGGCCTTGCCCGGAGTCGAGTCTGTGAGTATGTCCAGTTTCTCGCCACTTTCCACCATACCGTTCAAAGAGGATATTCACCGCGTCGCTTCTCCCGGACGAGCAATTGTGCAGGCTCCCGGCGAATTTATCAGCGACGGCTTTCTGAACGCGATGCACATTCCGCTGCTTCAGGGCCACGACTTCGCTCGCAGCGACAGGTCCCAATCTCAGAAAACCGCCATTGTTAGCGAGTCGCTCGCGGAACGGCTGTTTCCGCACAGAAATGCGCTGGGCCGTCATATCCAATTTGGAACCGAGCGCGAGACCAGAGACTTGGAAATTGTTGGTATAGCATCGGATGCCCGAGTGGAAGATGTCCATACCGGCGATCTGAGCTTCGTCTACTTTAATTTTTGGCAACATCCGCAGAGCGGAACCTGGGGTAATCTGCAGGTACGGTATATGGGCTCAGCCGGACAGATGATCGCCGCCGTGCGCAGCGAATTGGAGAAAGTAGGCCGTCAATACGCGCTTCACCTAACACCGTTGTCCGAACTGCGCGACAACGCGTTCATTCGCGAAAAATTAGTTGCGAGACTAGGGGCGTTGTTCGCTGTTCTTGCGCTTACGCTTGCGGCGGTAGGTCTCTTCGGTCTCCTAAGCTTCTTTGTCGCGGCCCGGACGGGGGAGTTTGGCGTGCGAATGGCGCTCGGAGCAGAGCGCGCAGTTATAGGCTGGCTAGTTCTGCGCGAAGCGCTCGTACTGGTCGGAACGGGGATAGCGCTTGGATTGCCGCTCTGCTATTTCGGTCTGCATGCACTGTCGAAGGTGCTTTATGGGATCTCACCTTTGCCAATTGTTCCGCTTTTACTCTCGATGATCGTTCTTTGCGCTGTTAGCGTAGGTGCGTCCCTGATTCCAGCTCGTCGCGCCAGCTTGATTGACCCCATTATGGCCCTGAGGCAGGAATAGCGGCGATCTACTTATGGCAGTCGACCGCCTTGACAATTCAACAGTCGACGCAAACGAGACCTCGCCCTAAGAGAACTAAAAACATGGCCGTTAGGGCGAATCAATCCGAGCCTTAGCTCACGCGGTTCCGGCCTGCCCGTGATCTGCACATAATGGTTCTGGGACATAAGCCATGAGCCCAAGGCTATGACAATCCGCAATGAAATCGTTGCGTCGCGGCTCTCAAAACAGGCTGAATGGTGCGAAAAGCTCGGCTCAAGCCTCTACTCAAGGCTGTTGCGCCAAGCAGCCGAGGATGTCCGAGCGGAGGGCGTCTGCTGTGCTGTTCTGCAGGATCACTACAGTGATTCACCCGACTCAGCGCTTGCGCTGCGCTTTCTCGGAGCAGTCCACCGCTTGGTTCTGGAGGGAAAAGCACCCCACCTCGCTGCCTGTTATCCCTCGACCAACGGCAGCAACAACTGCGATAACCTCTGGCCCAGGTTTCGAGGCGCTGTGCAAGAGTACCAAGCTGAATTACGAACACTGGTTCATCGCCCTGTGCAGACCAATGAAGTATGCCGATGCGCCGCATTGCTAGGCGGATTTCTTGAGGTGGTACGGCAAACCAGTCTTCCACTGCGCCTGCTGGAGGTTGGAGCCGCAGGAGGCTTGCTCCTTCGGTGGGACCAACACAGAACGAAGCAGGCCACGAAGGTTGGGGCGATCCACAGTCACCGGTAAAGATCACAAGCGCGTTCGGCAGTGAGCATCCGCGTTTCGACGTGGTTGCGAATGTGGTGGAGCGCTGGGGCTGCGATGCTTCACCAATCGAGCCAAGTACCAGGGAAGGGGGGTTAACGTTAAAGTCTTACGTATGGCCGGACCAGCTTGAGAGATTTCGCCAGCTTGCGGCGGCTTTAGATGTGGCGCGCCGTGTACCTGCCCGGGTGGACCAAGGCAACGCGCCAGATTGGGTCGAGACTGCGCTGCGCGATAGCGTTTCGGGAGTGGCAACCGTGGTTTATCACTCCATTATGTGGCAGTACCTGTCGGCTCTGGATCGTGCGCGACTCGACCGAATTATGGCCCTAGCCGGAGAGGCTGCCACTGCGGACAAGCCGCTTGCCTGGCTTCGCTTTGAGCCAGCCGACAATGTTGTCGAGGCGCGCTTGCAACTTTGGCCACCGGGCAAAGACTGGTTGCTGGCCAAATCCGGTTTCCATGGAAAGCCTGTCGACTGGCTAGGAGTCTAGGAGGCGAGAACCAGCGATTTTGACCACGAGGATTGGCTGTAAAACAGATCATCTGCTATCCATCCGGGTTTTAACTGGTTCAATTTCCGGATTGCCCGTCATCATCAACAAACTATGCGATTGCCCAGGTTAGTACGTTGATGAAGCAAGACCGCTAACCGTTCCAGGGTCACTAATCTTCGTCTATCGGGAGGCACCCGACTCGTCCTCATTCGGCGCGACTTGCCCAATCCGTCCTGACCGTTGTGTTCGTGCTGATATCTTCTTGCTTGATTTATTACCCGATTTGAGGCTATCCGAAGTGGTCACTGGATTTGCGGGGTTGGGTACTCACAATGATGACGTTCTTCAAACTCGGAGCTATTGTATTGTCCGTAGATGCCAAGAGAGCAAAATGACGACTCACCCCCAAGCAGTTGGTCGCCGACTCGGACAGAAGTCAACTTGGTGCGGGATAGATCCGAGCAGCGGCCACGATTCACTTAGCTGCCCCGGACGCAGCGGGTGGCGCAGCCGTCTCGGCGGCAAGTGCCAGTTGCCGATCAAGCAGAGCAGCCATTTCCGGTAATTCGCGGCTGAGCTGTGCCAGATAGCTGGCGGCCGTGTCCTCTGAGCAGCCGAGCCGCGCCGCCCATTGCTGGTTGAATCGGGCGCCGTTCGAAAAGGTACGGAACATCTCCAGCAGCATCTCTTCCAGGAGCGAATGCAGGTAATTGCCGGAGATACCGGCGCGGCGGAGGGCAAGCTGCGCCGAGGCGAGCAAGGCGGTAGGCAAAACCGAAGCGAACACTTGCGCGGCAAAATACAGGCTCTTGCCGCCAGAGTGCAGGTCGAAGGCACGAGCATCATTCTGCTGAAGAAAGGCCCGGATCTGCCGAATAGCAGATGGGCTGCCCTCCGTAATGAACCAGCTCTTGCGCATCGTCGGCACTTGCATCAACGAAGCGACCGACGCGCCAAGCGCCTGCAAACCGGCAAGAGAATCGCTAGTGAGGCAGGATTCGCATAGGACAAAGCTCATCTGCTTGAAAGGAAGCGCCTCGGACGATATTTCATCCACGATACGCGCCAGCGATGCATCCGGTGCGCGCACGAAAATTAAGCGGGCGGCTTTCAACTCCGCGTAAGTGGTAACCGGATAACCGGCTTGTAAAAAGTTCGAGAGGCGGCGAGCAACGCGCTGCGCTCCAGCTTTGATGGGACCCAGATCGTTAGGGATGCTGGGAAGTCTTAAAACAACAGATGATGTGGCATTGCCCTCAATGAGCAACC
This sequence comes from Bryobacteraceae bacterium, assembly GCA_965219105.1. Taxonomy (GTDB): domain Bacteria; phylum Acidobacteriota; class Terriglobia; order Bryobacterales; family Bryobacteraceae; genus Bog-105. The sequence continues at coordinate 1,292,931 of OZ244728.1, forward strand.
CGAGAGGCCGCAGATTCTTCATACACCCCGCTCGCTTTCAGGGCTTTCACACGATCGCGGAATTGAGCGGCCTTTTCGAATTCAAAGGCTTTGGCCGCTTCCCGCATTTTGAGCTCCAACTCCGAAATCAGAGCTTGCTTCTGTTCGCTTGTTAACTCCGCTTCAGGCTCGGGTACATCGTCGAGCGAAACGGTGACGTAATCGCCTTCGGCAATCGCGATCAAGCTCATGTCGATGGGCTTGATGATGGACTGAGGCGTAATATCATTGGCCACGTTATAGGCCTGCTGGATGACGCGGCGGCGTTCTGTCTCCTTCATCGCGCGATTCATGCTGTCGGTGATGACGTTGGCGTACAGAATGGCCCGTCCCTCTACGTTGCGGGCAGCTCGGCCGATGGTCTGGATGAGAGAGCCGCCGGAGCGCAGGAAGCCTTCCTTATCGGCATCGAGAATGGCCACCAGTGATACTTCAGGGAGATCGAGCCCTTCGCGGAGAAGGTTAACCCCGATCAAAACGTCATACACTCCGCGCCGCAAATCACGCAGGATCCGGATGCGGTCGAGCGTGCTTACTTCCGAATGCAGATAAGCGCATTTGACGCCGACTTCGGAGTAGTATTCGGCAAGATCCTCCGCCATGCGCTTAGTAAGCGTGGTGACCAGGACGCGCTCATTGCGTTCGACGCGCAGGCGTATCTCGTGAAGAAGATTGTCCACTTGGCCTTTGATCGGCCGCACCTCGATTTCGGGGTCGATGAGACCGGTCGGGCGAATGATCTGTTCGACCACAACGCCCGCCGATTTGGTGAGTTCGTAGGGACCGGGTGTCGCGGACACATAGACAACTTGATCTACGCGGTTTTCGAATTCTTCAAAGGTGAGCGGGCGATTATCGCGGGCGCTCGGGAGGCGGAAGCCGTAATCGACCAGAATGTTTTTCCTGGACTGGTCACCGTGAAACATGGCCTGTATCTGCGGAACCGTCTGATGGCTTTCATCGATGAAAAGGAGCGCGTCGTTGGGGAGGTAGTCGAGCAGCGTGGGAGGAGCTTCGCCTGGCAGGCGGCCCGAGAAGTGCCGGGAATAGTTTTCAATCCCGTGACAGAAGCCAATCTGCTTGATCATCTCCAGATCGAACATCGTCCGCTGGTAGAGGCGCTGCGCTTCGATGAGCTTGCCGTTACTTTCCAGCTCTTTATGCCACCACTGCAGCTCGTTCTCGATGCTTTGCATCGCCTGTTGACGAGTCGGCGCATCCATAACATAGTGAGTCTTCGGATAAATGGGAAGTCGCAGATAAGTTTGCTTGACTTGGCCAAGGAGCGGGTCGATTTGGCTGAGCGACTCAATTTGATCGCCCCACATTTCTATGCGATAGGCATTGTCATCGTAAGTAGGGTAGAGTTCGATCACATCGCCGCGGACGCGGAAGGTGCCGCGCCGGAAATCGTGGTCGTTTCGATCGTACAGAATTTCTACCAGGCGCTGCAGTAGTTCTTTACGGGTGATGGTCTGGCCCTTTTCGAGCATGAGGAGCATGCCGTAATAAGCGTCGGGCGAGCCTAGACCGTAGATGCAGCTGACGCTGGCGATGATGACGCAATCGCGGCGCTCGAAGAGAGAGCGTGTCGCGGAGAGCCGCAATTTATCAAGCTCATCGTTGATGGTGGATTCTTTTTCGATGTAGATGTCGCCGGAGGGAATGTAGGCTTCCGGCTGGTAGTAATCGTAGTAGCTGACAAAGTACTCGACGGCGCTGCTCGGGAAGAACGTCTTGAACTCGTGATAGAGCTGGGCGGCGAGCGTTTTGTTGTGGGCCATGACGAGCGCGGGGCGGGCGCAATGCTCGATGATTTTGGCCATTGTGAATGTTTTGCCCGAGCCGGTAACGCCGAGCAGGACCTGATGCTTCTCGCCGTCGCTAATTCCGCGCGTGAGCTGCTCGATCGCAACCGCCTGATCTCCCCGCGGCTGATAATCTATTCCCAAATGGAAGGGCACGACACAAGTATAAAATCGAGCCGCATCGCGTTGCCCGGAACAACAAATCGCAACCGCTATTTCAGAGAGGCACTACAGGGACGTCGGGATGGAATCGGCCCGTTCGCGCTCGGCATTGAACTCACATCCGAGCAGCGCAATGCAGGAGACCAGATAGAGCCAGATGAGAAGCACAATGACGGTGCCTAAGCTGCCGTAAAAAACGTTGTAGTGAGCGTGCGAAACGTAGAGCGCAAAACCGGCCGTAGCGACAAGCCAGAGCGAGGTCGCAAGGATGGCGCCCGGCCAGACGCGCGCAAATCGGGAGCGCGTGGCCAGGCGGGCGCGTTTCAGCTCCGGGCGGTGGTTTGGGCCGAAGTAATAGAGAAGACCTGTCACAAAAGTAGTGGCGGCGAAGGCAAGCACGTAGCGGCCAATGCGCCAGAGTAAGTGGACGGGCGTGCTTAGTTCGGCAATGCCGATGCGATGGACGAAAGCCAACTCGATGCGGTCGCCGAAGAGAATGATCGCGGAGGCGGCCACGGCGGGCAGGGCGGCAATAAGGACCAGGAAGATAGCCATGAGGCGCTGTTTAATGAACGGCCGGTTCGCAGGGATGCGGTAGGCAGCCTGAAAGCCTTCCATGAGCGTGACCATCGCGCCTGAGCCAGCCCAGAGCGAGACCACGATGGCGGCGAGAGGCAGAGTGATGTGAGGGCCGCTCTTGGCTTTCAGCGGCGACAAGACGAGCACTTCTGTTCCGGGCGGAACCACCTGGCGGGCAAATCGTGCGATCTCATCGACGACCAGAGGCGCTTTGAACTCAAAAAGCAGAGCGGCCACTGTAGTGAGAACCGGGAACAGAGACAGCATGGAGGAATACGCGGCGCCCTTGGCGATACTGAAGCAATTGTCTTCGGTAGCCGCGATGATGGTACGTCGCAGAAGCCACCAACTGCGGGCCCAGAATCCAGATTCGATAATCAGTCCTTCGGGCTGGTTTTCGGACGGAGTTTCAGTATGCACGGGCGTGCCCTCAGGCAGGCGATTGGTCCTCGCTAGTCGATGATACCCGATATCAGGGGCGGCGAGCGCTGCTAAGATGATCGTGGTCTCAAGCCGTGGCGGGCAATAATCCAAATCGTTTTTCGCGAAGGGCCTGGTTGGCGGGCGCGGCTTTGTCGGCTCGAGGGTTGCTCGACGCGCAGAGTTTGACGGATCGTCCGGAAGACTGGAGCGTGGCGCAGGCTGCGGCGGCACTCAGGCGCCGCAAGATTTCGTCCGAAGAGCTGACGTCGCTCTGCCTGTCGCGCGTGCGTGCCATCGATCCATCGCTCAATTCGTTCATCACGGTGACTGGCGAATCGGCCCTTGCTGAGGCACGCGAGCGAGACCGCGTGCTTGCACGCTCGGCAACAGTGGAATCGCTTTTGTTCGGAGTGCCGGTGGCGCTGAAGGACAACATCGACACGGCCGGCATCCGAACTACGGCGGCTAGCAGGGTCTTCTTTCGTCGCGTACCAACACAGGACGCGGCGGTAGCGGCGAGCATCAAGCAATCGGGCGCAGTGTGCCTGGGCAAACTAAACCTGGACGAGATGGCGTTCGAGGGAACGGGCACGACGAGCTGTTTTGGCCCGGTTCGGAATCCGTGGAATCGCGAGCATATTACAGGCGGATCATCCGCTGGTTCGGCGGCTGCGCTGGCGGCGCGTCTATGTTTTGCCTCGGTGGGAAGCGACGACGGCGGCTCGGTTCGCATACCGGCGGCGTATTGCGGAATTACCGGATTCAAGACCTCCTACGGACGAGTGAGCACGCGCGGAGTGATTCCTTCGGCGTATTCGCTCGATACGATCGGACCGCTTGCACGATCGGCGGAAGATTGCGCGATAGTATTGCAGGCTATCGCCGGCTTCGATCCGCAGGACTCGATCACGGCCGAGGCAACCGTCCCGGATTACCTGGCCGGGCTTAAGGAGCCGATCGCATCCTTGCGGGTTGGGATCCCGCGCGACTACTTCTTCGAGGGCTTGCAGCCGGACGTCGCCAGTTCCGTTGAGAAGGCGATCGACGTATTGAGGCCGAGAGTGCGGGAGGTGCGCGACGTGACGCTGCCGCGCTTTCGCTTCGTCGAAAACGGCAGCTACGATGTCGAGCTGTTGCATTATCAGAAGCAGTTTTTCGATAAGACTCCCGAGCTGTATCAACCGTGGTCAAGACGGCAGCTCACCGAGTTGAAGAGTGTGGTCGCGGTGAACTACGTGGAGACGTTGAAGCGGCTGCGGGAGTGCAGGCGGGATATTCGGCGCGTCTTTGAACAATTGGATATCTTACTGCTCCCCACCAGGCGCGACACAGCCCCAACGATACAAGCGACAGTTGACGAATCGTACCAGCGGCCGCCCAGCAACTTGTCGGCGTTCAATCGTTTCGGCGTGCCGGCGATATCGGTTCCCTGTGGGTTCTCGCATGACGGACTACCGGTCGGATTGCAAATCGTGGGGCCGGCTTTTGCCGAGTCGCGCGTGCTTGCCGTTGCGCATGTATATCAGCAAGCGACAGACTGGCATCTCAGGCGCGCCGCGGTTTAAGACAAGAACCCTGGGGGATGCCCGGTCCTGATAGGATGGGGGTTTCCCTGCCAATCGAGGCACAATGAGCCCGTCTACTTCTGCCGGTATTCTCCACGAGATCATTCAACAAAAGCATGTTGAAGTAGAAGCTCTACGCCCGCATGCGCCGGTGTTTGAACGAGAAGCGATGGAGCGCAAATCTGCGGCGCGGTCCTTCGCCAGTGCTCTACGTTCGCACACGCCAGCGATGATCGCGGAGTTGAAAAAAGCGTCGCCGAGCCGAGGCTTGCTGGCCGAGCACTATCATCCGGCGTTTCTCGCAACTGAATATGAGGCGGGCGGCGCGGCGTGTCTGTCGGTGCTGACCGACCGGAACTATTTTCGGGGTTCGCTGCACGACCTGGAGGCCGCTCGCGCCACCGTGTCGCTGCCGGTGCTGCGCAAGGATTTTGTGATCGACAGGGTTCAGGTGTTCGAAGCTGCCGCGCACGGCGCCGACGCGATACTACTGATCGCGGCGGTGCTCGATGTCACTGAACTGCAGCAGCTGCGCGAGCTCGCCGCCAGTGTGCAGATGGATGCGCTGGTGGAAGTGCATGATCGGGACGAGTTACAGAAGGCCATCGATTCCGGCGCGGAGATTATTGGCGTGAACAACCGGGACCTGCAAACGTTTGCCGTCGATTTGGAAACTTCTATCCGGTTGAGCTACTTAATGCCGAGCGAAGCAATTCGGGTGAGCGAGAGCGGCATTCACGATCGAGCCGCGGTCGAACTTCTAAGCGAGGCCGGGTTCGGCGCATTTTTGGTCGGCGAGTCGCTGATGAGGTCGCCCGATCCGGCAGAGGCGCTCAAAAAGTTGCGCGGAGCGGCATGAATACGCAGGCGTCATTTCCATTCGTGGTGAAGGTTTGCGGCATCACGAACGTTCAGGACGCGGCGATGTCTGTAGCCGCTGGAGCGAACGCGCTGGGGTTTAACTTCTATGAGAAGAGTCCGCGCTACATCTCGATGGAACGGGCGCATGAGATTGCGGCGACGCTGCCGGATCGGGTGTTAAAGGTGGGCGTTTTTGTCGAGCCGGACGCCGTCGAGCTGCAGGAGGCAATCGACCGGGTGCCTTTGGATGTGGTGCAGCTGCATGGGTCGCGCCTTCCGGCTGTGGCGCATCGAACCTGGCGTGCTTTGGCTGCAACCGGCTCAGAGCCCATGGAGTCGCTGGTAGCCGAAGCGATACTGCTCGATTCGTTCAGCCCTCATCACGGCGGCTCAGGACAGACGTTCGATTGGACACTGGCTTCGCGCTTCTGGCAGCCGGTAATTATCGCGGGCGGACTCGACGCATCGAACGTCAGCGAGGCCATCGAGATCGGGCAGCCGGCGGGAGTCGATTCCTGCTCTAGACTTGAAAGCGCACCCGGCAGAAAAGATGCGGCGAAAGTAAAAGCCTTCGTACACGCCGCGCTGGCGGCTCACAAGCAATTGGCAGATGCCCTCGAGTCACAACAGGTATCCTCATGAACACTCTTTCTCTTCCTGACGCGCTCGGTCACTTTGGACCGTTCGGCGGGCGTTACGTTCCCGAAGTTTTGATGTCGCCGCTCGAGGAGCTGGAAGAAGCGTATGCCGCGGCGCGGAAGGATCCGGAATTTAGCCGCGAGCTCGATGACCTGCTGCACAACTATGCGGGTAGGCCAACGCCGCTTTACTATGCCAAGCGCCTTTCGGAAAACCTGAAGGGCGCCCAGATCTGGCTCAAGCGAGAAGATCTGTTGCACACGGGGGCACATAAGATCAACAACTGCCTGGGACAGATTCTGCTGGCGCGGCGCATGGGTAAGACCCGGATTATTGCAGAGACCGGCGCGGGGCAGCATGGAGTCGCCACTGCGACCGTGTGCGCGCTGTTCGGCATGCAGTGCGTGGTGTACATGGGCGAAGAAGACATGCGGCGGCAGCAGCTGAATGTGTTCCGGATGCGGCTGCTGGGGGCGGAAGTGGTGAGCGTCACTAACGGCAGCCGAACGTTGAAGGATGCGATTAGCGAGGCGATGCGTGACTGGGTGACGAATATCGACACTACACATTACCTGCTCGGTTCGGCGCTGGGCGCGCACCCTTATCCCATGATGGTGCGGGATTTTCATCGGGTGATCGGGGAAGAGGCGCGGCGTCAAGCTTTAGAGCAGATCGGAAAACTGCCCGACGTGGTGCTTGCCTGCGTCGGCGGCGGCAGCAATGCAATTGGAATCTTCTCGTCGTTTGTGAACGATCGCTCTGTGCGTCTAGTGGGCGTGGAGGCAGGCGGACGAGGCGGGCAGTTAGGGGACCACGCGGCTCGTTTCAGCGGCGGGTCCCCCGGGGTATTGCACGGCACTTTTAGCTACTTGCTGCAGGACGAAGAAGGGCAGGTGGGACTCACTCACTCGGTCTCGGCGGGCCTCGATTATCCGTCGGTCGGTCCGGAGCATGCATGGCTGCACGAACAGAGCCGGTGTGAGTATCTGCCAGTGGGCGATGCGGCTGCGCTGGACGCGGCGCGTCTGTTGGCTCGGACCGAAGGTATCATCCCGGCGCTCGAATCGTCCCATGCCGTGGCGGAGGCGATACGGCGGGCGCCAGGGGAACCGGAAGCGATTTTCATTGTGAACGTGTCCGGGCGGGGAGACAAGGACATCGGCATCTACCGCGAACATATGGCTGACCTGGACGAAGCGGCCACACCGGAATCTGAAGCGGCGCGTTGACGATGCCGGCGCAGACAACCACGCGCATAAGTGAACTCTTCGAAAGCCGCCGCGCTGAGAAGCGGGCAGCTTTCATTGCTTATATAACGGCGGGAGATCCATCGCTCGAACAGACGCCGGACCTTGTGTTGGCGCTCGAACGCGGCGGCGCAGATTTGATTGAACTGGGCGTGCCGTTTTCCGATCCGGTGGCCGATGGACCGGTGATTCAGCGAGCATCGGAACGTTCGCTGAGAGCGGGCGCTTCCCTGCCCCGCTTGCTGGAATCGGTGAAGCGGATACGCGAACGATCGTCTATCCCGATGCTACTGTTTAGCTACTTGAACCCGCTGTTGCGCTACGGCTTTGAACGCCTGGCTCACGATGCATCTGAAGCCGGCATCGATGGGATGCTGCTGACCGATCTGTCGGTAGAGGAAGCGGTCAAGCCCGTAGAGCAGTTGCGTCGCGCGGGGCTCGATACGGTCTTTCTAGCTGCGCCTACCAGCAGCGAACGGAGACTGCGGCTGGTGGCCGAACATGCATCGGGATTCGTGTACCTGGTGTCTCGAACCGGAGTGACGGGTGTGCAGCAGACAGTTTCGCAAGGGGTAAAGCCGTTGATCGAGCGGATGCGGCAATACACTGAGCTGCCGGTGGCAGTCGGCTTTGGGGTGAGCACGGCGGAGCAAGTGGCCGAAGTAGCGGCGCTGGCCGACGGCGTAGTGGTAGGGAGCGCTTTGGTAAAACTAGTTGAAACGCATTCGGATTGCCCGGATTTGCCGGAGCGGCTGGAGCAGTTTACCCGGCAGCTGACGGATCCCCTGCGTAAGTCATGAGCCATTTCTCGCCCGACGACTTAACACGGTGCCGTTGCAGCATCGATCAGATAGATCTCCGGCTTCTCGAGTTGTTGAACGAGCGAACCGAAGTTGTGGAGGAGATCGGCCGGATCAAACAGGAACTTCGGCTGGCGGTCTACGAGCCTAAGCGTGAGGATCAGGTATTCACGAATGTCACCGCGCATAACCGCGGGCCGCTCTCGCAGGAAGCCGTGAAGAGAATCTTCGAACGCATCATCGACGAGATGCGAACGATACAAAGAGAAAGAATTGTAGGAGCGGAAGCGCCGCCCCGGTAAAACGACGATGCTGGTTGTGATGCAGGAAGGGGCCACGGAAGCCCAGACAGAAGATGTAATTCAACGGCTGGTGGAGATGGGCTTTACGGTTCACCGGTCAACCGGCGTAAGGCACACGGTGCTTGGCGGGGTGGGTCCGCAAGACGATTTCGATCCAGCAATACTAGAGGCGCTCGAAGGCGTTAAAGAGTGTCATCGCATCGTCTCGGCGTACAAGCTGGCGAGCCGGCACTTCAATCCCGCCGGAACGATCGTAAAAGTAGGGCAGGTAGAGATTGGCGGCCCAAGCGTTGTGACGATGGCTGGGCCATGCAGCGTGGAAAGCGAAGCGCAGATCGAGGCTTGCTCGGCTATTGTCGCGGGGGAAGGCGCGCGTTTCATTCGCGGCGGCGCGTTTAAGCCTCGCAGCTCTCCCTACAGTTTCCAGGGAATGGGCGAGGCCGGGCTGAAAATCCTGCGCGAGGCGGCGGACCGGCACGGCTTGCTCACGGTGAGCGAAGTCATGGACCAGGTGCAGATTCCCCTATTGCTGCAATACTCGGACGTGCTGCAAGTCGGGGCGCGCAATATGCAGAATTTCAACTTGCTGCGTGAGCTTGGCAAGGTTCGCAAACCGATTCTGCTGAAGCGGGGCATTGCCGCCACGATCGAAGAGCTGCTGCTGTCGGCCGAGTACATTATGTCGGGCGGGAACTACGAGGTCATTCTTTGCGAGCGCGGCATTCGCACCTTCGAGACGAGCACTCGTAACACGATGGACATCTCGGCAATACCGGTGCTGAAGCGGCTGACGCATCTGCCGGTGGTAGCGGATCCGTCGCACGGCACGGGTAAGCGTGACTACGTGCTGCCGATGGCGCGCGCATCGGTTGCGGCAGGCGCGGACGGGCTGCTGGTGGAAGTGCATCCGGATCCCGATCGCGCCGTCAGCGATGGCGCACAGACGCTGCGGCCGGATCAGTTCGCCGACATGATGCGCAGTGTGCGGGCAGTGGCGCAGGCCGTAGGTAGGGACGCTTGAGAAGCGGCGCCGCGGAGGCCGCGCGGTTTTGAATCGTGTCGCAATCATCGGCACCGGTCTGATTGGCTGCTCGTTCGGGCTCGCGCTGCGGCAACATGGATTTTCGGGCGAGATCGTGGGTGTAAGTTCGGCGGATGCGCTCGAAGCGGCAAAGGCGGCAGGGGCTATCGATGAATCGGCCAGCTTGTCGGAAGCGGCGCAGTCGGCCGACTTACTTTATCTGGCGCAACCGGTGGATCGCATCTTGGCGACAATCTCACAACTGAACGGGCTGGTGAAACCCGGCGCCTTAGTTACCGACGCAGGGAGCACGAAAGCCGCCATCGTAGAGCAAGCCAAGCGGTCGTTGTCTGGAGTCGAGTTTATTGGCGGTCATCCGATGGCGGGAAAAGAGCAACGTGGCGCACAAGCAGCCGATGGCAAGCTCTTCTGCGGAAAGCCGTATATCGTGACCTGCGCTACAGAATCGCGCAATGGCCGGCTCTTTCTCGACTGGTTAAAAAAAATCGGCGCGCGAGTGGTGGAAATGAGCCCCGAGGAGCACGATTCGACCGTGGCACTCACGTCGCACCTGCCGCAATTGCTTTCGACGGCGCTTGCCGCCATGCTCGCTGAGCACCCGAATGCTCGCGTGACAGAGATCTTCGGCACCGGTCTGCTCGACATGACTAGATTGGCGATGAGCTCCCCGGAACTCTGGAGCTCGATACTCGAAACCAACAAACCTGCGGTGCTGAAGGCCGTGACAGTGTACGCCAAGACACTCGAACATTTGCGGGAACAATTGGAACGTGGTAGTGTGGTGGAATTATTTGAAGTTGGGGCTAATTGGGCGAAGACGATTCGCGAACAAAGCACGAATTAGCTAACCGCTTTCTCGACGCCACCATCGCGGGGAGCGGCCGTCCCCGCTAACACCCGGCAAAGAAGGAAGAGAAAGTGAAGTCATTAATCTTAGCGATTCAGGAAGAACTCCGAGCAATTCCCGATTCAACCCGTCTTGCTTCTCTACCCCGCGGAACGTCCCTGTATAAGCAGGGTCAACCGGTCGAATCGTTGTTCTTGATCGAGGAGGGATTACTCAAACTAACGCGCTCGAACGAGCAAAGAGAGGCCATTATTGTTGCGGTTAGCGGTCCTGGCCAAGTAGTCGGCGAAGAGGCATTAGCACCGGACTCGAAAGAGTATTTCACCGATGCTGCCGCGTTAACGCCCTTGACCGCGGTGCGAATCCCAAGGGCCTCCCTCGTGGAAACGCTGTCCAGGAATCCGGTTTTAAGTACAACGTTAGTCAGCTACTTGCTTAGCCGGAAAATGGACTTAGTTACCAAGGTTGAGCTGTTGTGTCTGCACGATGTCGAGTATAGAATCCTCCACTACATTCAGCAGCTTTCCAGCCTTGTCGGAAATAATAACGGCGAAGAGTCTCAGATACCGATCACCCAATTAGAGCTGGCGGATCTGGTGGGCGCTACAAGAGAGACAACGTCGACCACACTAAATCAGCTGGAGCGGCGCGGGGTCATCAAACTGTCACGACGATTGCTGATCGTGCCATCGCCGGAAACATTACTCGCAGCGGCTTCGGGCGCGGAAAAAGCCTCGCTTACAGCTTCGGTCAATGGAAGCAGGTAATAACATCAGCACCAACACGCCTGAGGCAAGCATCTGATCTTAATTTTGGCCGCCGTGATATAAAGATCCCGGCGGCCATTCTCGTTTACCGCCTCCCCGTTCGAAACACTCAGACATGCATTATCGGCGACTCGGTACTTCAGAAAGCGAAATCAGCGAAATCGGATTCGGCGCGTGGGGCATAGGCGGCAAGCAGTGGCAGGGCGCGCAGGACGATCAATCCATGCAGGCGCTCAAGCGGTCCTATGAGCTCGGCGTCAACTTTGTAGATACGGCGCTGGCCTATGGCGATGGCCACAGTGAACAGCTGGTGGGCCGTTCGCTGCGCGAGACGTATCACAAGATTTTCGTCGGAACGAAGATACCGCCGAAGAACCGGATCTGGCCGGCCTCGCCCTCCACGCCTATCGCGGAAGTGTTTCCGTACGACTATGTGGTGCAATGCACCGAAGAAAGCCTGCGAAATCTGGGCGTGAACCAGATTTACTTGCAGCAGTTCCACGTCTGGACGGACGCCTGGATCGACGATGAAGAATGGCAGCGCGCCGTCGAGGATCTACGCGCCAGCGGCAAGGTGCGGTACTTCGGAGTTTCGGTATCGGAACACGATCCGAACTCTGCGCTCAAAGCCGTAACCAGCGGCGCATTCAACGCGGTACAGGTGATCTACAACATCTTCGATCAGAGCGCGGAAGAGAAACTGCTTCCGCTCTGCGCTGAGAACAAGGTCGGCGTTCTGGCGCGAGTGCCGCTCGATGAAGGCGGGCTGACGGGAAAGATTACCGAAGACACTCAGTTTGCGCCGGGTGAGTTTCGCGAGTCGTACTTTCGCGGCGATCGCAAGAAGCAGGTTGTCGAGCACGTCAAGGAGATTGAAGACGACCTGCAGAACACGCCGGGAAGTCTCGCTGAGATTGCCTTGCGTTTTTGTCTATCGAATAAAGCGGTAGGCTGTGTTATCCCAGGCATGCGCCGGGTCGAGACGGTGGAGAGCAGCTGCCGCGCCGCCTCCGCCGGCATGCTCGATGAGCGAACGCGCGGCATTCTGAAACGCCATACCTGGAATCGTAACTTCTACGAATAGCGCTTACCAGACGCGGCATGCGGGCACGTGAACCATCGGCTGGCCCGCTTTGCAGCCGAACGCGGCAGCGAACTGCGGCAGATTGGCCACCACGCCGTTGATTCGAAACTCGGGAGGAGAGTGAGGATCGATGGTTGCCCTCATGCGTTTCATCTCCGGGCGTTCCTCGCCGCAAGCCCACTGCGCCATGCCGACGAAAAAGCGCTGATCCGGCGTCAGGTTGTCAGCCGGCTGAAGGTTTTGGTTTTCCGTGGCGTGCTTCCAGGCGAGATAAGCAAGCAGAGTGCCGCCGAGATCCGCCACATCTTCTCCCAAGGTCAAACTGCTATTGATGTGGATGTTGTCCACCACAACGTAGTTTTTGTACTGATTACGAACGCAGTCGACACGCTCCTCAAAGGCCTTGGCATCTTTGGGAGTCCACCAGTCGCGAAGATTGCCCTGCGCGTCGAATTGGCGGCCTTCATCATCGAACCCGTGAGTAAGTTCGTGGCCCATCGTCGCGCCGGTGTCTCCGAAGTTCGGGGCGGCGTCGGCACGTGGATCAAAAAGGGGCGGCTGTAAGACGCCCGCCGGAAAGTTGATGTCGTTCGTCTGCGGATCGTAATAGGCGTTTACATTGGGCGGAGTCATGAACCATTCAGAGCGATCGACTGGACGCCCGATTTTGCTGAGCTGATAGTTGGATTCGTACTCGGCGGCGCTTGCCACATTTGCATCGAAGTCGGAAGGCGTGACTTTGACAGAGGAGTAGTCGCGCCATTTGTTTGGATATCCGACCTTGTTAACTATGGCGTTCAGTTTTTCGATCGCCTGCTGACGGGTGGGAGCGCTCATCCAGGAGAGGTCTTTGAGATCGGTTCGCATCTCCGCCTCGATTTGTTCAACCATTTTGACCGCATCGGCCTTCGTTTGAGGAGCGAAAGTCTTATCGACGAAGACTTGCCCTAGAGCGTCACCGAGTTGCTCGTCCACCAGTCGGGTACATCGTTTCCAACGCGCGGGCAGCTGCTTTGCACCTTGTAGATATTGGCCGTAAAAGGCAAAATTCTCGCGCACAAATGAGGAGGAAAGCCTGGAGGCTTCAGCATGCACAAGGTGCCAACGCAAATAGGCGCGCCAATCGGCGAGCTTACGGTTCGACAGCTGATCGTTTAGCGTTTCGAAAAACTTCGGCTGAGTAACATTCAACGAAGTGAACGATGGAGCTCCCACGACGCTCAAGTAGGCATCCCAATCAAATGCCGGCGTAAGATGAAGCAGCTCGGAGCGGCTCATTTTGTGTTTGAGGTTGTAGGGGTTTCTGCGCTCGACGCGCGTTAAAGACGATTGGGCGAACGTTGTTTCAATTGCAAGAACCGTAGCAGCATCATTTTGAGCATCGCCGGCGGATTCGCCCAGGAGAGAAAGCATACGAGCGATGTGAGCAGCGTAGCGCTGGCGAATTTCTATCGATTTCGCGTCAGTCTTGGTGTAATAGTCGCGATCCGGAAGCCCTAGACCTCCGGCGCCGGCCTCAGCTATCATTTGCGAGGAGTTCTCATAGTCGGGCGAAGAATCGAAGCCAAAGAGCACTCCGCCGTTTGAGCCTCGGCGATGTTGCTCCGCAACGTAGGAAGCCATGTCATCGACCGATTTCAAATTGGCGATGCGGGCGAGCATTGGCGCAAGAGGCTGCATTCCGGCACGCTCAATTGCAGCTTCATCCGTGCAGGCGTGAAAGTAATCGCCAATCTTCTGCTCGTTGGCGCTCCGCTTCGCTCCGCCCTGTGAAGCGGCTTGCAGCAGACCCCAAAGAAATCGCTGATTGTCGTCCTCCATCTTGGCGTAGACGTCCCACGAGCTCTGATCGGGAGGAATCGGGTTGATCTTGCTCCAGTTTCCGCAAGAGTATTTGTAGAAGTCGGCGCAAGGGTCAACAGCCCGGTCCATGAAAGTTGTATCGAGCGTAGGCGTTTTCGGGAGCGCGGAGAGCGGCGATTGTTGACCGGAGACCGCCGGCAGGAATGCAGCGCAAAGGAACAGAGGAGCAGCGAGACGCATGAACTTAGCCTAGAACGCTCTCGCAAATCCAGGCGAGATACGTTTCGCTCCCACCGGTGATGGGGACGGTAATCACTTCAGGCAGATCGTAGCTGTGCAGTTCGACCAATGCCTCGGCGACCCGGGCGGCGTGCTCTTCGAGAGTTTTGATGAGCAGCAGATGCTCGGTGGCCGTTTGCACCGCGCCTTCCCACCGGTACACGCTGCTCATGGCGGGCAGGATGTTCACACATGCGGCCAGACGCCGTTCTACGAGCGTGGTTGCGAGGCGTTTGGCTTCGTCTTCACTCGCGCAAGAGCAGAAAACAAGCATTGCTTTCGTCATTTTTTCGCTACCCACTAGACCTTTGTATGTCAAGAAGACTATAAAAGAGTGTAAGGGAACATCCATGCCGGAAATGCTACGTCAGTATCTTCGACCTCTAGCCGCCATCGCAGCGCTCATCGGATTGGCTGCTTACGCGACCATCATGATACGCGGGCCGCAAGGCATCCGGGCCTGGCAGGAGAAGCGCCATCAGATTGAGGTGCTCGAGGAAGAGAACGCCAACCTTCAGCGCGATATCAATGCGAAAAAAGAGCGCATCGAAAAGCTGAAGACCGATCCAGCAACGCAGGAATTGGAACTGGAAAAGCTCGGGCTGGTGCACAAAGACGACACGCAGTTCCGCATCGCGGGCAAAGCGCCGCGGGACGAGCATGCCAAGGATGCGGCTGGGGAGGCTCCGCCGCGGCACTAGCGCGATGGCAGAACAAGAGGGCTCGATCATGAACGATGGCACGCCAGCAACGAAAGCTCAGCTCGATGCGCTCGAAGAGCGCCTGCTCGAAAAGACAGCAACCCAGCTCGATGCACTCGAAGAACGCCTGCTCGAAAAGACAGAAACCCAGCTCGATGGGCTCGAAGAGCGCCTGCTCGCCCGCCTTGAAAAGGCAGAAACCCACCTGCTTACCGAATTCCGCCTGTGGGCGCGCCGCTCGGACACGCGCCAGAAAGCCACTTCGATACTCGTGAACAGCTTCGACGAACGCCTCGGCGATCTCGAAGACCAAGTCTCGGACCTCCGCGACCGCATTAAATAGCCTCGCTGACCGGCCGTGACCTAATCGGCGCCAAGCAACTTCCATCGCATATCCGCTCGGTCGATTCGTTTTAAACAGCGGAGCGAATTAGATCAGCCACTTCCCGCATCGTGCCGGGGTCGGCCAACAGAACGCGGTGAGGGAGCCAGAACGCATCTTTCACACACTGCTCAGCGACTGGGCACGGAAGAACGCGACAGCCGCCATTGCGATACAGTTCGTTACCGTAGAGAGGATGCGGGTAAAACGGAGCACAAGGCACGCCCGCCCCTGTGAGCGTTTGGCAGATGCGATCGCGCTCGACCGAACCCGCTGTTCGCGCCGGCAGCAGATAAAACGAATTCTGTGTGGTTCCCGGCAGCTGCTCCTGCCAGACAATATCTCTGACATCCGCCAACATAGCTCTCAGCAGAGCGGCGCTTCGCATGCGCGTGGCTATCTGATGCGGCAAACGTTCAAGCTGCGCAAGGAGAACCGCGGCTTGAAAAGCGGTCAAACGCAAATTCGTGCCGAGACGGAAGTGTTCATAGAACGGCTTCCCGGCAAGACGGCCGCAGTTTGCCACGGAGCGAGCTTGCTCGGCGAGTTCTGGCGTGGATGTAACTAGCATTCCGCCTTCGCCCGCCGTTAAAACCTTGCCGTTTTGAAAGCTGAAGGAACCGAACTGTCCAAAGCTTCCGGCGCGCTTGCCGTTCCACTCGGAACCTTGCGCGTGGGCGGCGTCTTCGAGCAGCAGCAGGTTATGCTCGCGGCAGATTGCTTCCAGGCTTGGCAGGTCGCACATCGCGCCCGCGAAATGCACGGCCATCACGGCTTTTGTGTTCGGCGAGATGGCCTGTCTGACCTCCTGCGGCGAGATATTCAACGAGCGCGGCTCGATATCGGCAAAGACGGGCAGCGCGCCTACTCGCGATACTGCCGTGGCCGTTGAGATAAACGAGATGGCCGGAACGATGACCTCATCCCCAGGACCGATACCAAGCACGGTAAGAGCCAGTTCAAGCGAAACAGTTCCGTTGAACGTTCCGATGCCGAAGCTAGATTCCTGATAGGCGGCGAACTTCTCCTCGAACTCAGCGACGAACGGATGAAAGCCTCCCCACTGCGAACTGGCGAGGACCTGGCGAAGCATATCCGCCTCCCTCTCGCCTGCTTGAGGCCAGGAAGGTATGTGCATGTGGAGCTAAGCTCCAGTGTAGACAAGGCACGTAGCGCTGCCCGTGTTAGTTCGTGCGCTTGCTAGATAATTGAAGGCGAATAAAATTCCTCACCGGCCTTGATGGCGGCAAGAGCCCGCGGAAGTTGCACGAAAGCCGCTTGCTTTACGACGAAGCCTCTGGCTCCGCAATCTCTTGCCTCTTCAAGGTAATGCCGTTCGCAATGATTGCTGACAAAAATGAGCGTAAGCTCCGGCATCGTAAGTTTCAGGGCGCGGGCTGCGGGGAAGCCTCCCATGACCGGCATGGAGATGTCAAACAAAGCAAGTTCGGGCTGCAGTTGCTTCGATGCGTCAACGCCGGCCATTCCATTCTCCGCTTCTCCTACCACATGCTCACCCAAACTGATAAGGATCTGTTTCAGCATGACGCGCACGAGGCGATCGTCGTCTACGATTAGCACGTTCATGCTTCAGATTTACTCAACAAAGCTGTTGATTGCTCCCACGACTCTGTAGACGCGAGAGCCGCTCTTCAACACAGCTGGAAAACTTCTGAGTATTTCAGACTACAGAAAAATTAGAAGTATAACTTCAGAGCTAACTGAATCTGCCGCGCCGGAAACGTGGACGTGAAAACACCAAAGCCGGAGCTATTGGAAGTAAGGGTGCCGGGCGGCGCGAAGTTAGTCTGGTTGAGTAAGTTGAACGCTTCGGCGCGGAACTGAAGGTAGCGCCGTTCCGAGCCCAGGTGGAAGTTCTTGTGAAGGCCGAAATCGAGTTCGCTGAAGAAGGGCGTCCTCAGAATATTGCGTCCCGCGTTTCCAAACGGCTGCGTATAGCTGGGATTGCTGAAGGCGGCGCCGTTTAGGTATGAAGTTTCTTTTCCGTTGTGAAGATAAAAGGGCTGGCCTGTCAGGTTCGGTCTTGGAGTCACAAGAGGACTGACAGAACCCTGCGTCGTCGGATTATAAGTAATGTTCAAGGGCAGGCCAGAGGTTTCGGTGGTGATCAGGTCGATGCTCCAGCCGCCTGCAATCTCATCGAGCGCTGTACTTGCGATCGAAAAGTGACGCCCCTTTCCGAACGGCAGATCGTAGGAGATGGAGAGTGTGTCGTTGAATGGTTGATCGTAGCTGGAGACCCCGCGGTTGCCGGGAATGTCGTACAGATTGACGCGTGAGTTATCGCCATCGTAGTTTTCCAGGTGGCCGGGAGCGTTATCGATAGCCTTGGACCAGGTGAACGAATTGATGAAATAGAGTCCGAGCGAGTAACGCTTTTCGAGTTTGGCCTGGAGTGCGTTGTAACTGCTGAAGCCGCCGTTGAAAGACTCCTCAATCGTAGTAAAATTCCGGATCGGGCGGCGTGCATTGACCGAAAGGTTACTGCCTAACTGGTTGGGGAAGGCCTGATTGGCGTCGGCCAGGATGGTCAGCCCGACGCCGTGATTGCCCACATACGCGACGTCAAGGATGAGGTTGTGACCGAGCTCATGCTGCACGTCGAAGTTCCAGCTTTGAACGTATGGAGTGCGGAAATCGGCAGGAATGTAGCGAACCTGGCTCAGCGCGGTCTGGAAAGAACCGGGAGAAGCGAAGTTGTTGGGAAAACCTTGCGCTGTGGTGCGGAAGCAGCTGTTAGCGGGAGAATCGACCGAAGGGCAGAGGCCCATCGCCGGAACCTGATCGACCGATGCGTCGACGATGTTTGGACCATTGAAAGGCAGCAGATTCTCTCCCCCTAAGCGATTGAATTGCACGTAGGAGAGCCCGTAGCCGCTGCGAATAACAGTCTTTGAGCCAACCTGCCAGGCAAAGCCGACGCGCGGCGCCCAGTCTTTCGTATCCGGATGCACCAGCGAGCGGTTATACAAGCTGCCCCCGCTGGCGAAGATAAGCGTCTGCGTGACCGGATCGAAGTTGGAAAGCTTGTTGTCGCGCTCATATTGCGGCGTGCCGAACTCGTAGCGAACGCCCAGATTTAAAGTGAGACTGCTGTTCACTTTGTAGTCGTCCTGCAGATACCCGAAGTACATGCGCTGCCGGAGGTGCGCGACCGGGTTGTTGTCGAGCTCGTAGTGGCTCGGCGCGCCGTAAATAAAGTCGGCAAGGCTGTAGACCTGCTGCTGTACGCCGGTCAGGTTAGCGGTGGAAGCAGCGTCACTAAAATAACCGGTGAAGTTTTCGATGCCGTATTGCGGATGAAAATCGCTGACAGCGGTATCGATCAGCTGATATTCAAAGCCCGTTTTGAGACTGTGGCGGCCGAGAACTTTGGTGAAGTTCACTTTCGGATCGGCAATGAACGGATTCTGATACTGCGGATTGCTGTTCTGGCGGCCGAGTTGGGAGAGACCTCCGCCAAGACCGACGCTTAAAAGACCACCCGCGAGTGAAGGACCGGCCGGTTGATTCGGTAGAAGAAGTCCCTCGGTCGATGCGCCTAGCGTCACAGGAGTCTTGCCGCCCTGCGTATAGTCGATACCGAGTCGCGCCTCCAGCACAGAGGTGGCGTTCACGGTCCATGTAGCGCCGAGTACTCCCTGTTTGTTGTTGATAAAAACATTGCCGTTCGAATTGCCGCCGACGAGACCGGGAATGGCGGGCGGGTTGAAGATGTTGGTGTCGCTCTGGCTGTAACGGGCAAAAAGTGAGACTCTCTGATTGATGAAGTAGTCGTAACGAACGTCGCCCTTGTTGCCGTCGGTTGTATCGGCCGGGTTGGAGAGAAAGTTATTTGAGTTACCAGGCAGGTTAGGCAGCGGCAGTGAACCGAGCACCATCGAAGCGAAAGGCGTGATCTGCGAAGCGGGAATCCGATTGCCGGGAACGGGCTGCCCGTTCAAAGGATTTCGCAGCGAGACGTTATAGGCGGAAAAGTCGCCGCCGGCTTGGGCTTGCGTGGGCAGAGTGGCGAAAAGGACTTGGTGAAACACCCGCCGGAAGCCTTCGTAGTCGGCGAAGAAGAACATCTTGTCCTTGATGATGGGTCCGCCAAATGCGCCGCCGAATTGATTCTGATTGAAGGGAAGTTTTCCGCCCCGGACAGGACGGAAGAAGCCGACCGAGTTCAAGTCCGTGTTGCGAAGAAACTCCCAGAGCTCGCCGTGAAACTGGTTGGTGCCGCTCTTGAGCGTCGCATTGATGACCGCACCCGGAGAGCGTCCGAATTCGGCGCTGTAATTATCGGTTTGCACTTTGAATTCGGCGAGCGCGTCTGGATTGGGCTGAATGACTTGGTTGGAAAAGCCCTGATTGCTGGTGCCGTACGCGTTGTTGTCGACCCCATCGAGCAGGAAATTGTTGTATTCGCTGCGCAGCCCGTTGATATTGAACGATGCGTCGCGGCTTGTGTCACTTTGACTCTCGAGCGGTGAGCGAGCCGCGCCGGGCACAAGTAGAACAAGGTCGGCATAAGCACGCCCATTTAGTGGAAGGTCGATAATTTGCTTTGGGTTAATCACCTGGCCGCGCGAACTGCTGTCGGTCTCGAGCAGCGACGCGGCATCGGTGACAGTAATGTTCTGGGTGGACTGACCGACTTGCAAGTTGAGGTCGACACGCTGCCGGGCATTCACCTGCAGCGCAAAGTCGGAAGCAGTGGCGGATTCGAAACCCGGCGCTTCCACACGCACGCGATAGGTGCCGGGGTGCTCATTGACAAACTGATAGTTGCCGCTGCCGTCGGTTTTCGTCTGATAGTTGATGCCGGTTTGGACGTCTTGCAAGGTGACCGAGGCGTTCGGGACGCCTGCCCCGCTCGGATCGTGGATGGTTCCAAGCACGGTTCCGGATTCGAACTGCGCGAACGCGAGCGCTGAGCAAAGGCAGACAAACGCAGCGAGACTAGCCGCGCGTAGGCGGAAGCAGGAGTTAGACATCAGAGGATACTCTATCCAAGTTACGCGAACGCTGTTACAGGCCGATGACAACACACTACGGCAGAGTTAGCGTTCGTTTCATACGCGCTCAGAGACGCTAACGATTGCGCGAGAGAAACGCATCGGTTTCCCCCAGGTCCGGAATGGAGGATTGCGCGCCACGACGGGTGACCGAGAGAGCGGCGGCGGCATTGGCAAAGCGAGCGGCTTCGAGAGTCGGCAATTCGCGGCTCAGCGCGGCCGCGAAAGCTCCGTTGAAAGTGTCGCCGGCCGCAGTGGTATCAATGGCCTCCACGGCAAAACCGGGAACGTGGGTGCAGCCCTCTTTGTTCGCGAGGACCACCCCTTGTGCGCCTAGCTTCAAGATGACGTTCGATGGACCGAGCGCGACTAACTGGCGTGCGGCGGCCTGCGCTTCTTCGACCGAGCCCGCTTCCGTTTCCGTTCCGAGCAGGAAGGCCGCTTCGGACTGGTTCGGAGTCAAATAGTCGACTTGGGCGAGCAGCGCGGACGGAAGACTTTGAGCGGGCGCCGGATCGAGGACCGTAGTGACGCCAAGCCGCCGGGCCATCGCAAGTGACACGCGAACGGCGGCGAGTGGAATCTCGAGTTGTAGAAGCAGAAATGAGGTGGGCGCAAGAGCCGAGGCGAGCCGCTCCTCCACCAGTTCGGCCGAGAGGGTGCCATTAGCGCCCGGTGAGATCACGATGACGTTTTCACCGGAAGGAAGGACAAAGATCACAGCCGTTCCGGTCGAAGCTTGACACTGGACAACCCCGGATGTGTCCACACCTGCATCCCCAAGACTGTTTGTCAGTAGCGGTCCAAAGGCATCCTCCCCGACTTGGCCGATCATGCGAACGCGGCCCCCGAGACGCGCAGCGGCGCAAGCCTGATTTGCGCCCTTGCCGCCGGGGATGATCGTCAGTTCGCCTCCCGAAACAGTTTCGCCGGGCCGCGGAAGGCGAGCAACGTGCTGGACGAGATCGGCGTTCAAGCTGCCGACGACGATGATGGAGCGCGGCTGCGCGGCGGAAGAACTGCTCATGGCTTTTCTCTCAAGGTAACGCCCATGGCGGCCCGGTATCGATTCAGCAAAGCGTCCGCTTTCGCCGGTTCGTTCTGCGCTCGGTAGATGTTGTCCAAAAGCTGAACAGCCTGGGCCAGGAGCGGGTCGAGCCGGTAGGCATGCTCGGCGTGCGGGAGCGCTTGCGCCGCCTCGCCCTGGGCAAGCAGCGCGCCCGCTAGGTTTACTTCGTAGGGCGCGTAATCTGGACGTAATACGAGCGCGCGTTCGAAGCGGCGAGCGGCCTCGGCAGGTTCCTTCGCTATGAGCAATACGTTCCCGAGCACGGTAAGTGCGGCGGCATCGTTCCACAAGGCCGGCGGTGGCAGGCGGTTGAGCATCTTATAGCCGCGAACGGCTTGCTCAGGCAGGTTGTTTTGGACCCCGTTCGTGGCAAGCGCGACAGCTAGATTGCGATCGCGCACTTCGGGAGCCGGTTCGCGCCAAGCCGCTAACCCGGTAGGGGGCGAGAGCGAAGCATCCGCGGCCGGATACCTCGCGATCCGGTGATCGGTAAACGCAGTGTGCCCTCCATCCTTTGCTCCGCGCTTCGGCATGTGGCAGCCGATACAATCGCGGCCCGGCGCGGCATGAGCGGTAGGGAGGGTTCCGCCATGGCAGCTAAGACAGCGCTCGCGAAAATACGCCACCGGTTCAACGGGCTTATCGTGCGGATTGTGGCAGGTGCCGCACCACAGCCGGTCGCCGCTCTTCCGTGCGCACGTACTCAGCCGCAGCTGCTCGGAGTGGCTGATCACTTTGAGCTGAGTTCCGGCCGGCTGCGAAGCCACATAAACCGTATAAACACTTTCAAGAGGCTGTCCCGGCTCGAAATCGGCAATCGCTTTGCCTGGATTGGGAATGCGAATCTCACCGGCCAAGTGGCACTGTTCGCAGATGCTGTCGCGGGCAGCAGGCGCGAGCTTCCCGGGGTTGAGAATGGAACCAGGCACCGGCTTCCGCAAGTGCGCCGCTGAAGGTCCGTGGCACCGGTCGCACTCAATCGACAAACCGGTGAACGGAGGCGAGAGGTACGAGTTCAGGCTGCCCGCCACCGGCCTCGGCTTTTCGCTGTGGCAGCTGAGGCACTCGACCGTCACGGGACGCGAGAAATCCGGGTGCGCAGCTCCTTCATATCCAGGCGCAACGTCCCAGGCTCTACGCATCGTGTAATAAGACAGCGGCGATTGGAACAAGTGATCTCCGATCGCCACCAGATATCCCACCGCGTGATTACCGGATCCGATTGCATATTTGGCTTGCAGTTGCTGCGTCTCACCGCCACGCGTGACAGACTGCCAAACCTCCGTGTCCTTGTGAAAGCTACGGAATCTGGTTCCAGAAGAGAGTTGTTCGAACTCGCCGTCAGGTTGCGCTCCCGCCAGAGCCAGCGAATGCGACATGCCGGACCGCGCATAGCCAGCCACTTCTTTGGGGTGGCAACTCGCACAGGCTTGGCCAGCTGGGTATGCGGGCGAAGCGAGAAGAAGCGCAAGTGCCACGAACAGCCGCAACTGAGAGCGTAACAAACCGCACGCCGCTCTGGTGCCGCCGCCCTTCCCCGCCATACCAGTAATGTCCCTACCGACAAATCACGAAGATCCAGCAATTCCCAACCTGGATCGCAGCAACAACTATAGGACTGAAACCCGCCTCCCCACTAAGTTGTAATTTTTCCTTGTCCCGGAAGTGGGAAAGCTATATACTCCCTGTAAGCTTCAGTTCTGAAACAATGGCGAGCCGGTGCCCATATCGAGGCTGCTGGCGCATGTAAGGGGTTAAGAGTGTCTCATTTAGAAAGTTCGCTTCGTAAACAAGGGATCGGCCGCCTCAAATATCTGGGCACGGCCTTAGCGTTGGTGAGCTTAGTCGGGTTGACTTCTGTCCGGCCCGGGCAAGCGCAAACTTTGAGCAGTATTAGTGGCACCGTCACCGATTCAAGCGGGTCCGTAATCGTGGATGCCAAGGTAACGATCACAAACGACGCAACTGCCGTAGCGAAAACCGCGCAAACCAGTTCAGCGGGAACTTATACCGTCACCGATCTCATTCCTGGTATTTATACTGTAACAATGGACGATCCGGGATTCCAGTCCTCGGTTCACAAGGGCGTCGGCGTGGACGTAGGAAGATCCTCGACCGTAAACGCAACCCTGCAGCCGGGCAGAGCCGAGCAAACTGTCACGGTTGCCGAGAACGCAATCGCGCTTGACACCACCGCTCCCAGCCTAAACACCACGATCGAAAACAAAGTGGTTCAGGAGCTGCCGCTTGAGATAACGGGTGGACGAGGGCGCCAGATTGACAACTTCATCTTTCTAGCCCCTGGCGTCACTGGCAGCACATTCAGCCACCGCATCAACGGCGGCGTCGACTTTCAGAACGAAGTGGTGTTCAATGGCATCCCCATGGCGCAGTCGGAAACGCAGGGATTTCAGACCATATGGAATCCGCCTTTTGAGCTGGTCGGTGAGTTCAACGTGCTGCGCTCTTCTTTCTCCGCTCAATACGGTCTGGCGCAGGGCGTGATCACTTATCAGACCGCTTCCGGCACCAACACCTTCCACGGTGACGTATTTGAAATCCTCCGCAATAACTTCTTAGATGCTCGCGGCGCTTACAATCCAACGGTTCCCATTTCCAAAGAGAATAACTATGGCTTCACCATCGGTGGCCCAGTCATCATTCCCAAACTCTATAACGGCAAGAACCGAACTTTTTACCACATCAGCATGGAGTGGTTCCGCCAGAATGTGGCTCAGACCGGTTACTTCAACGCACCGACAGCCGGCGAATTGGCCGGTAACTTCAGCGGTTTGCTGGATTCGAGTAAGAATCAGATCCCCATATTTAATCCCGCAGCGGGTTTGCCCGGCAGCTGCACCGCCGGCGGAAATACTCCCGGCACGCAGTTCCGCGGCAACGTCATCCCCACTCAATGCTTCAGCGCTCAATCGCAGAGGCTGTTGCAATACTTCCCGGTAGCCACGCAGCCTGGCTTTACGAACAATGCATTCAATCAGCTGGGAACTCTCCCGATTCGCCAGAATCCCTGGGGCTATACCATCGATCACAACATCACCGACCGGCAGTCGATTCACTGGGCTCACTGGCGAGATAACCAGAGCTCATTCGGCGGCAACGACCTTGCTCGCACCAATCCTCTGAACTCATTCACCTTCTATCCCGATCTGGGCACCGTATTTATTTTGAACTACTCCTATGCCATTAATCCGCACCTGGTGATGACGGCCGGTGCAAGCTGGCTTGGCGAATTAAATTTCCAAATTCCTAACCGCACCGGGACGCAGCCCATCCTGCCTGCCGCGCCGGGCGCGCCGATTGTGTCGGGTATCGGTTTCGGCGGTCCGCTTGCTCCGGGCGGGGTAGGCACTTCCAATACCAATTCAATCAACCGCAAACTCGGCCTCGTCGCCGAGAACAACTTTCTCTACGTCCACGGAAAGAACACCTTTAACATCGGATGGGAGTTCCGCCGAACCTACCAGGACGATAACGAATGTCAACAGTGCGCCGGTAACTTCAACTTCAGCAATAACCAGACTGCCGACCCCAATAATTTGAGTAACACCGGCAATGCGTTTGCCAGCTTCCTGCTCGGCACCGTGGATCGTGCTAATCGCACTGGTTCGCAAGAGCTTCGCTTGAGCAACACCGATTTTTCCAGCTACATCCAGGATGACATCAAGTTTTCTCCTAAACTCACCTTCAACATCGGTGTCCGCTGGGATGTCATGGTGCCCTTCCACGAAGCTGATAACAATATTGTCTACTTCGATTCCACGATCCCCAATCCGGCTGCAGAAGGCAGGCTGGGCGCTGCTACCAAATTCGGCTTTTGCATTACCTGCGCTTCATCTGATCGAGCGTACATTCACTGGAATCACTTTAGCCCCCGCACTGGATTCTCTTACCAGCTCAACAGCAAGACGGTTTTACAGGCCGGCTTCTCCGTCAACTTTCTGAACGGCGGCGCTTATGAGTACGGCATCAGTAAAGTTGCCGTCAATTACGGCAATCTGCTGCTTGGCTCATTTACACGCCCCTCGACCAACTCTACCGCCCCCGGCTTCGGTTCCTGGGACGCCGCGGGCAACATTCTTCCCGTCCCAGCGCCGACGCCCTTTAGCCCCTCTCTCGGTGTAGGCAGCCAAATCAACGGCTTCGATTTGAACCACGACGGCGTTGCGCCGTATGACGCGGTTTGGAACATTGGCATACAACGTGAACTGCCAGCCAATATGTTTTTGACGGTCAACTACACTGGAAACCGCGCGAATCGCTTGCCCTCGCAGTTAAACCCGATCGATCAGGTCGATCAAAGCTATCTTGCGAAATATGGAAGCCTTCTCGGCCAGCCGTTCGCCACGGAGGGTCCGGCTCTGGGCATCCCTGCTCCATATCCGACGTTCCTCAACGACTTCCCAACCGGCACTCTCCAACAAGCAGTACGCCCATATCCGCAGTATTCGAATATTCAGAACAACTTCGATATGACAGGCTCGTCGCTCTACCATGCGCTGCAACTCCAGGTGACAAAGCGCTACACGAGCGGTCTCAGCTTCCTGGTTTCTTACAATCTCTCGAAGATGATGTCGAATACCAATTCTGGCTTTACTTCCTTTGCTTCATCGTCTTTAAATAAGAACAACCAGAAGGCAGAGTGGTCAATCGACAACAACGATCAGACAAACACGCTCAGCATCGCGGGAACTTACGAACTGCCATTCGGTAAAGGACGGCGATTCATGAACCACGGCGGCGTTGCAAACGTCGTTCTCGGCGGCTGGCAAATTAGCCCGCTGCTCAGCTATGCGACCGGAACTCCCCTTTTCAGCGGTACGGGCGGCCCGGTGTACGTCAGTGGTGACCCGCTGGGCAACAACTGTGCTCCTTGCAACCGCGCAAACATCGTACCGAATGTGCCATTGCAGTTTTCTTACAACAATGTGTATAAAGGGCTGCCGGTGATTAATCCAGCCGCTTTTACCGATCCGGGTCCTTGGGTCTTGGGTACCGAGCCTCGGGTAACGGGCGCTTTGCGTAACCCGTTTCAGCTGAACGAAAACATCGCGGTAGCAAAATACTTTCCGCTGGGTGAACGGGTTCGCCTGAAATTTGAAATCGAGTATTTCAACGCTCTAAATCGAGTGATCTTCGGCGGTCCGAACGAGAACTACAACGATGCCAACTTCGGCAAAGTAATTAACAACCAGGCGAATACACAGCGCCAAGGTCAGGGATACATAGAAGTTCGCTGGTAGACTCAACCTCCGATGAGATAGTCTCCGGACCTCGTTTGATCGAGCCGGAGACTTCTTTTTTATGAGCGCTCCGGAGCGGATTTACTTTGCTCTCCTCAGTGCAAGCTTATGTGCTGCTACGGCGGTATTTTGCGCCTCTAACGGTCCGGATCTACGTTTTGAGAATGTAGCCGTTACCGCGGGTCTGAACCTGCAAGTCCACTGCGGCGGCCCCCAGAAGCGCTGGATTCCGGAAGCAAATGGAACCGGTGTAGCGTGGCTCGATTACGATAATGACGGGTTGATGGACCTGCTGATCGTGAATGGTGGCACTATGGCTCAACTCCGCAAGATTGTCGCCGGCGTATCATTAACTCCTGCCGCAAATAGTGTCTACCTCTTTCATAATCTCGGCCACGGCCATTTTGAGGACGTCACTGCAAAATCAGGCTTGTCGAACCGCTACTGGGGCACCGGCGCTAATGCTGCGGATTACAATAACGACGGCCTCCCCGATATCCTGATTACCTCCATCGGCCGCGATCTGCTCTACAAGAACAACGGCAATGGAACCTTCACAGATGTAAGTCAAGCTGCCGGCCTGCGCAACTCGATCGCGTGGCATACCGGAAGCGCATTCGGCGATTTCGACGGCGACGGCAATCTGGACTTATTCATCACCGGATATATCGACCTGCATTCGATGTCATGGAATGAACCTGCCCCGGTGTGCGATTACGCCGGGCAGCATGTTTTCTGCGGCCCTATTGGACTCAAAGGGGAGCACAGCGTTCTGTATCGTAATAACGGCGACGGCACCTTCCGCGACGTCTCCGAAAAATCAGGCGTCGCCAGCGCCCCGCCTGCCCACGGATTCACTCCAGTCACTGGAGACTTCAATGCCGATGGCAAGCTCGACATCTTCGTCGCAAACGACTCCGATCCCAACTACCTCTTTCTCAATCAAGGAAACGGAACATTCAAGGAGCAGGCACTCGATCATGGCGTCGCCTTCAACGCCGATGGACGAACTCAGTCCAACATGGGCGTCGCTGTTGGCAGTTATGGCGCAAACGGCCACTTAGACGTTCTCACTACTACTTTTCAGAAGGACTACTTTCCCCTGTTCCGTCAATCTAAGTCAGGTGCTTTCGATGAGGTCGCCTCCAGCACCGGCCTTGCAACCGTGACCGGTAAGTATCTCGGCTGGGCGTGCGGCTTGACCGATTTCGCAAACTCCGGAGCGCGCGATTTCTGGACCGCGAATGGGCATGTTTACCCAACCGACAAGGATTACTTCCAGCCGGTCGCCATCTTCAGGAACAGCGGCGCAAGCAGTTCGCTGGCTTTCTCCTATCCGGCGAAACCGGACAGCTCCTACCGGGGCGGCGCAGTGGGAGACTTCGACAATGACGGCGCAATGGATCTGATGGTGCTGCCCGTCGATGGAGCGCCCGTACTCTTGCGAAACGAAACTGCCGGCGGCCGCGCATGGGTGGGCTTTGCGCTTCGTGGAACCCGCTGCAATCGCGACGCTATCGGAGCTACGGTCACGGTGATGGCTTGTGGCGGGACGCAGTCGGATACCGTGCGCAGCGGCGGCAGCTACATCTCACGAGACGATCCGCGCCTGCACTTCGGCTTAGCGTCATGCGGCAAGCTCGATCGAGTGACCGTCGCATGGCCCGACGGTTTGATTCAACAGGTGCAGGATGCCGGTCTGAACAGGTATAACGCCATTACCGAGACGTCTGCTCGTGAGCGATGAACTGGGCCGAGCTTTATGACTACGCTTTATAGTGGAACCATGGCGATTCACTGCGCCAGATTTCTCGTCCTATCGATCACGGTTGCCTTCTGTCTGCCGGCGCAGTCCGTCGAAGACCGCGTGGAAGCGTTGCATGAAAAAGCGAGCGCCGCCGAAACTGCCGGCGATTTCGCCACTGCCGTCGCGCAATACCGCCAAATACTCCAGCTCGACCCAACCCTCGCGCCAGCCTATAACAACTTGGGCGCTTTGTATGTCAAGCAGGGTCAGTTTCAGGACGCGGCAAACGTTCTCACCAAAGGCTTGAAAATAGATCCCGCGATGAGCTCCGCGCAGGCGTTACTCGGCCTCGCTCTGGTTCAGATGGGCGACTACCGTAAAGCTCGGCAACCGCTCGAAGCCGCTGTGCGAGCGCATCCGAACGACAGCAACGCCGAATTTGCCCTCGTGAACGATCTCACCAAGCTCGGCGATTTTGAGACGGCGGCCGTGCATTTGCAACGGCTCGCAAAACGCGAGCCCCGCAATGAGCACATCTGGTATCTCCTCGGGCAGGTTTACATGCAGCTTTCCGAACAGGCGCTCGGCAAGATCAACCAAATCGATCCCGATTCCGTGTGGGCGCACGAAATTTCGGCCCAGCTCATGGAGAGCATGAAGAACAACGAGGGCGCCATTCTCGAGTACAAGAAAGCGCTTGCGATCGATCCCAAGCAACCCGGTCTTCACTACAAGTTGGGCGATCTTTACTGGAGCCTTTCGCAATGGGATAACGCCACCGAACAGCTTCAGCTCGAAAAAGCCATCGATCCAAGAAACTGCCGGGTGGAGGCCAAGCTTGGCGATATCGATCTGCAGAAGAGCAGCGATTTGAGCGCCGGTCTCGAGCATCTCAACCGGGCGCTTGCCGCTTGTCCGAATCTAGACGAAGCCCGCGCCATTCGCGGCCGCATCCTGGTCAAGCTCGGCCAGGGCAAAGAGGCCATTCCCGATTTGCTGGCCGCCGGGAAAGCCAACCCGTCTGAAGCCAGCACCCACTTTGTGCTGGCGCAAGCCTATCGCGCGGCGGGACAGCCCGATCGCGCGCAGGCTGAGATGAAATTGTTCGCTCAACTCGAAAACAAGGCTCGCAATGCCGCAGCGGAACGGGCGGGCGAAGTCATAAAGAGCGAGCAAACCGCTCATTGAGCCGTTGCCGCCGCGGGACCATAAAGATCCCGTTCCCCTCCGCTCGAACGCCGTGCATTCAGTTCAGAGTAGCGGGCGAATTCCTCCTTAGCCTTGGCGGTATTGCCGCGCTTGGCGTACAGCTGGCCGAGCACGTAATGCGCCGGGGCATTGCTGGGCGATAGCGCCACAGCTCTTTCGAGTTCGGGCTGCGCCTTGTCCAGTTGCTGAAGAGACAGATATGCTTTGCCCAGCTGCGCGTGCGCTTTGGATTGGCCGGGCGCCAGAGCCACGGCTTGCCGCAGAGTGTTGACAGCTTCCGAAAACCGGTTTGACTCGATATACAAACTGCCCAAATCGATGTACGGCCATGGATCTTTTCCGCCCGCCTCCGTTTGCCACTCGATCGCGCGCCGAAACGCCTGCTCGGCTTCGTCGCGCCGTCCCACAGCCTGCAAGCTCAACGCCAGATTATCTTCCGCTTTCACGTTCCGCGGATCGAGCTTCAGGCATCGTTCGAAAAGATCGATTGCCTGCTCGAAACGTTGCTCATTGTATTTGGTTCGGCCCAGATAATAGAGGCCTAGAAGATCTTGCGGATCCCACTTCGAAGCCAACGTGAACCAGCGGTCTGCATCGGCGTAATCGCTCAACAGCACGTAATCGGCGCCGACCACCCGCAAATCAGCAGCGCTCGGCTTTGCATGCTTCGCCCCGGCTGTGTACTCAGCCAGCGATTCCCGAGCCTTCGTCTCACGGAAGAGCGTGTACCCTAATAAAAAATGAGCTTCGGAGGACGTCTCGTGCAGGGCGAGATAGGCCCGCAGTGCCGCTTCCGCTTCACCATACCGATTGGCTGCTAAAGCCAACCGGGCCTGCGCGAGCGGATCGGGAGCGGGCGCAGGCAACGTTGTCTGTGCCGCAGCCGAACGGCACAACAGCCCTATAGATAAGCAAAAGAGCTGTATTCTCCGCTTCATAGTCGGCTTGCGCTTCCAGTTTAGAGGAGCTCTCTACTCATACTGAAGCGCTTGCATCGGATCGATGCGAGCCGCTCGCAAAGCCGGCCGTAAACAGGCGGCGAGGCCAATCGAAAACAGCAGCGCCACCACCGCGCAAAACGAAAGCGGGTCGAATGGTGAAACGCCGGAAAGCATGCCTTTCAGCAGCCCGGTTGTTGCAAAACTTGCGGCTAAACCGATCGCGACCCCGAAGGCAATCAGCCTTGCGCCGGAGCCAACGACCATGCTCAAGATGCCGCCCCGCTGAGCGCCGAGCGCCATGCGAAGTCCGATCTCCTGTGTTCTGCGCAGCACGGAATAGTTCGTCACGGCGTAAATGCCGAGAGCGGTTAACACCAGTCCAAGCCCTGCGAAAACGCCGAAAAGAAACACGCTGAATTTAGGTTCGGCATACCCGCGCAGATCGAGCCATTCCCGATAGGTGCGGATCTCCATTACAGGCTGATCGGGATCGAGCTTGTGAATGGCTGCTTCCAGCGGCTTGATGAGGCTTACCGGAGAGAGCGCGCTTCGAGCCATCAGGATCACCGAGAGACCTCGATACCCAGTTAGCGTAAAAGGCACGTAAACTTCAGGCTGCACCTTCTCGCCCAGTCCTTCATTGGGAATATCACTGAGCACGCCAACAATCGTGACGGTTTCCTCCGCCACTGGATCGGAGGGAGGGTGAAGCTCCTTCAGCTGAACGCTCTGGCCAACGCTATCGCCGCGCGGGAAAAACGTAGCGGCGAATTTCTGGTTGACCATGGCGACGCGGCGGGCGCCTTGAATATCAGCCGTGGCAAGACGGCGTCCCTGCAGCAGATGAACGTTCACCAGCTTCGTGTAGTCACTGCTCACTTCGCTTACGACGGACCTGGCGCTCGAATTTGCAGGATGGCCGGGGGCAGCCACCGCCGTCTCGAAGTAGACAAACGGATGAAGAAAATCGCTCAAGCCAACCTCAGTCAGGCCGGGGATCTGACGCGCTTTTTCGAGCAGCCGCAGACAGAAGTTGTTGCGCGCTTCTTTCGTTGGGTAAGCACGGTCAGAAAGCGGGATCGTCATCGTGATCACCTTTTCAGGCTGCGCTCCCACGGGCAGCCGCTCCAGGTGAAGCAGCGTGCGGATGACCAGGCTCGCGCTGACCAGCAGAACCATGGAAAGCGCAACCTCGGCGACCACAAAGAAATTACGGAGGCGCGTTTCACCGAACAGCCCGCTCATGCCGCGGCCCCCTGCTTTGAGTGCGGCGGAAACGTTCGAACGCCCGGCTTGAAACGCCGGAGCAAGCCCGAAGAGAAGCGCACTCGCCAGTGAAATCAAGAGTGCAAACAGAAGTGCCGCCCAGTTCAAAGTCACTTCCGCCTCGTCGGGAATCGTATCCGGAGGCGTGATAGACAAAATCAAGTGCAGCCCTGCAAAAGCAATGAGTACGCCAAGCGCACCTGCGGCAAGTCCGATCAAAGCGCTTTCGGTGAGCAGTTGGCGAACGATGCGGAAGCGTCCCGCGCCGAGCGAAAGCCGAATCGCCATCTCACGGCTGCGCGCGGCCGAACGTGCCAGCAGCAGGCTCGAGACGTTCGCGCACGCGATCAAGAGCAGCACGCCCACCGCTCCAAATAGAATCCACAGCGAGGTGCGGATGCCGCTGGGGAAGGTGTCGTAAAAATCCTGCAGCACCACCTTGATCGCCTTAACATGAGTTCCGGTAACCGTGGTCAGCATCTCCGCGAGCACGGGATACAGTTGGGAACGGGCCTCGGCCAGCGTTGCTCCCGGCCTCAGACGGCCGATGAAAAAGGAATTGGACGCGTCTTCCACCGCATGACCCCGCTCGAAAACCACAGGCAGATACACGTCCGCGCCGCGCCACATAAAGCGTTTGGGCATCACGCCGACCACCGTGCGAATGCGATCGTTCAACCGCAGCTTCCGTCCAAGGACGTGCGGGTCTCCGTTAAATTGCCGCTGCCAGAATTTGTATCCGAGTACTGCGACCGCTTGGGCGTCGGCGTCTCCATCGCGGGGCAGTATGTAGCGCCCGAGCAGCGGCTTCACGCCCATCACGCGAAACGTATTCGTCGAACAGAAGTTACCGCGCAGGCGCTGCGGTTCGCCGATCGCGGTCCATGTCACATCGCTGATGCTCGATGCGAGCAGATCCGAAAATGCCGGGACGCGCCGCTGAATTTCAAGATACCCTTCTGGAGTGGAAGGCGTGAATGCAAAGTGTTTGCCAGGAACAGTCGCATAAAAACTGTAGAGCGTCTCTGGATGCGCATAGGGAAACGGGTGCAGGATCACGCCGTAAATCACGCTGAACAGCGAAGTAGTCGCGCCAATCCCGAGCGCCAGCGAGATGATCGCGGAGGCAACGAAACCGGGCGTCTTCGATAAGTTCCGCACACCGAAGCGAACATCGCGCGCTAGTTGCTCCAGCCAGTTAATGCCTTGTGGCATGTGTGCTCCTTTCAGGTCGGGTCTTGTAATGTATAGCTCATCATGATTGAAACAGGGTTGAAAAACAAAGTAGTCATCGTGACCGGAGCCGCCAATGGCATCGGGCGAGCCACGGCGGAGCGCTTTGCGGCGGAAGGCTGTAGCGTGGCGTCATGGGATGTGAAGGACGGAGCCGCATTGCCGGGCGGTCTTTTTCAGATCGTCAATGTGGCGGATTCGCATCAGGTCGAGGCCGCCGCCGCGCAAGTAGCCGCCCGTTTAGGCACGCCCTACGTGCTGGTGAACAACGCCGGCATTCTGCGCGATGGACAACTGGTCAAGCGCAAAGACCAGGCGCTGCAAGACGTGTTGAGCGACGAGCAGTTCGATGCAGTCCTCGACGTCAACCTGAAGGGCGTGTTCCATTGCACGCGGGCCGTTGCGCCGCTGATGATTGCCGGAGGAAGCGGAGGCGTGATTCTAAGCGCCTCCAGCGTAGTCGGCCTCTACGGCAATTTCGGCCAGACGAACTACGTCGCCGCAAAATCGGGTGTGATCGGTATGACGAAAGTCTGGGCAAGAGAGCTTGGCCGATACCGCATCCGCGCGAACGCCGTCGCGCCCGGCTACATTGCAACAGAAATGATCGAGGCGGTTCCCGAAAAGATTCGGCAAAGCATGCAGCAGCATACGCCGGTGGGCCGGTTAGGCGAACCCGCGGACGTGGCGAATGCCTATCTATGGCTCGCCTCCGATGCCGCTGCCTTTATATCGGGCGCGGTGCTGAGCGTAGATGGCGGACTGGTGACCGGAACCTGATCCGCGCCGGTTAAATCTGCGAATAAGAAGTCGGGTTCAATATCTGATTGGAGATATTCGACACAATCGATTCGTAGGTGAACTTCGGATCGGTCGACAGCTTCTTCCAGCCCGCATCGGCGCTGAAGGCCTTCCACTTCGCGGTCAGTTCCTTCAGGTCTGGAAAGCTAATCATGTAAGTAAGGTTCGGCATGCGCTGCCCGACGAGTGTATCGCCATAAAAAACCGACCAGAAACCGGCGCGCTTGAAAGCATCGAATTCGCCGCTATTGAACATCTCCACTTTCACGCGATGGTCGTGATTGGACGGGCTCTCGTAGGTACGGAGCTGAAACACGCGGTCGCCGTGCTGGGCAGTAACCGGAGGTACGGTCAGCTTCGGATACCCCTCGAACGCAATCAGCAGCGAGCTCTCCACCCGTTCGTAAGGCGGTTCTTTCGCGGGCGCCTTCAGAAACGCTTCGCCTTTTTTCTGATACTCGTCGTCGCTGGCCAAAGCGTGTTCCACCGTCACCAGCTTTTCGAGCGACATGCTTGGCATCAGCAGGTAAAGCGACGGTGTTTGCGGGCCGAGGTACAAGTCGAAAACGCCCACCGGGGAAATGCCCAGCCGGTTGAGCGCGGGTATCAGCGCCTCCGCAACGAACGCGCTGATCTGTTTCTGCTGCGGCCCGGACATGAGGTGGTACCGGCGGAGCTCATAGTATTCGCGGCCGTCGAGTGAAGCGGGCGACTGCGCATTCGCCAAATTCACACCGGGCGCGATGGCCAAGGCTGAGGCGGCGAGCGAGGAGGTAAGGAAGTGTCGTCTTTGCATCTCTACTGGAGCATAGCGCTTCCTCGTGCGGCGGCAGGCTATTCGGTCTTCGGTTAAACGTGCCCGCCGGGATTATGGCGTCTATCTGCGCAATCCCGCCGGGATCATCTCCGCCACGGCGAGTATCTTCGGGTCGGTTTCCGCCTGCGAAAACTCCCCTCGCCGGTACTTCGTCAGAAAACCAGCCGCCGAGAGACGTAACAAGCTCCGCGTCGCTGACTCAAATTCAGCCAGCAACAGCTCTTCGCTTTGCGCTTCCGCTTGACTCTGACCATTCGATATGTGCTGCATTGGGGAGAACCTCCAAGGCAGTAGTTACAAACACTGGCCGAACTTCTCAGATCGAGAGCTCTACCATTACCCGAGCGGCACGACCAGGATCGGCTTGGTCGACGGCGCAGGCGAACCTCCTGCCGGCTCAATGCTCACCGCGACCGCTTGGAATCGGCTCGTGTCCACCGGCGTCGATCGCACCTGCACTGCGTTCCCCGCCGCGTTCGAACGGAACAGCCCCTCGGACTGTGGCGCGCCCTTGCCCGGCACGAGCCAAAGCTGGAATGTCCGGTTGCTTGCCAAGGCCGGCAGTTGCGAACCTACGAACACCACGCCGCCGTTCCGGTTCACAAATACTCGCCCATGCGGCTGATTTTCCGCTACCCCAAACTTCACCGAACGCGTTTCCGAACGGCTCAGAATCTGCACCGCTTCCCTCAGCTGCGTCCGCTCCACCTGCAGCGAAGAAATTTGCTGCTGATAACCGGCATTCGAGGTGCCGAACCAGATTGCGATTGCCAGAAGCGCAGCGCACGCCGCGCTCAGTCCGCCTACTGCAAAGAGCCAGCTCGGAGACCTGCGCTCCGGCTTCACTGAGGCCAGCACACGTTTGCGCAAATGAGCCGGCGGTTTCAGCGGCTCCGCTAACCCGCTCATGGCGGCCGTTACGAATTGCGCCTCTCCGATGTGCTGGATGCAATACTCACACGACGTACTGACGTGCTGCTCGATCTCCGCGGCCTGCTCAGGCTCCAGAGCGCCGAGTACAAAAAGTTCGTACAGCTCGTCCATCTCTGCGTGTGTCATCCTGTCACACCTGCCTTCACGGCTGTACGCAGGCGTCCCATCCCGGAGCGCATCCAGCTCTTCACAGTCCCAAGCGGCTCTTCTAGCTTCGCCGCTATCTCCGACTGCGAGAAACCTTCGTAATAGGCCATCTCCAACACCCGCCGCTGATTCGGCGATAGCTCGGAGAAGGCCTGCTTTACGGCCTTGACGCTATCTAAAACAAGTTCAGGCTCCTTTGGTTTATACGAAAACGCTCTCGGATCAGTTTGGTCGATAGGCCTAAGACGGTTCTGGAACCGCGATTGAGCCGACCGCACATGATCGATCGCAATGTTGCGCGCGATCGAAAGGATCCATACTCCGAGCGTACCTTTGTTTGGATCAAAATCCCGCCCCTTATTCCAGACGCGGATAAATAGCTCTTGCACCAAATCTTCGGCAACGCTCTGATCCCGCGTCACGCGCACAAATAAGGAATACGCAACAGACCCGTAGCGATCGTAAGCACTCGCGATGGCGTTCGCATCGCGAGCATGGAGCTTCTCGATTAGCTCCGCTTCGGCCGCATCCTTAGGCTGCATGTCTCGTCAAGTAGATCCGTTGAAGCAGAAATACGTTCAAAGTTCTGCAACCGCGGTGTCGACTTACATAGTACATGACTCGCTCTTTACTCCGCATTCTGCAAACTCCATTCCCGTGTGCATCGATTAGTACTGAGTACTTGAATGTAAAAACCTTCTGGATAACTCGTCCTTTTCGCGCGCATAACTCATCCAGCCCGCTATCGGGATTCGTATTCAGTGTGAAAGTAAAGAATCCAATAGCAACACGCAAGGAGCTTCTTACGATGAAATTCCGCGCCCTTACGGCTGCTCTTGGATGCCTGTGTGCCAGTCTCGCCGCCGTTCCGTCTCTTTCCGCAACAACGCTGAGCGGCGTCTTTACCAGCGACGATCAACTCTTTCCAGACACCTGGTATCAGTCGCAAGCAACGAACGCGACGATCATAACCAGTTCTTACGCTGGAGGGGGTTTTGTTCCTGTCCTCGCCCTCTTCAATGCCGGCCAGGGTAATTTCACAGCGGCTGCCTTCGGCGCTACCGCCCCGTTTTCAAGAAGCCGACTTGTTGCCTCGTGCGCAGCGGATTGGAACTTACTCGATTAATCCAACTACCTCAACGGCAGTTAGTCCCGAGCCCGACACTGCCTGGCTGACCGCTCCCCTTCTAGCTTTTGCCTTCTTCTTGGTTCGCCGGAGAAAGTTGGGCGCCGGGCAGCTCTAGCGGGGCTGTAACCTTGACGACCTCCTCATGGCAGCTTAGTTTCTCTTTGGTGGCGCGGAGAAGAACCTTTCCTTATCTCCTCTTCTCCGCTTTTTTCCAAGGGGACAGCCTGACCTGCCTCCTTGGTAAAAGTCGCGAAGGAGGCAGAGCGACTTGACACTTTGGTGTATTTTGCGAGTGCAGAGGCCGAAAATCGGAAACAGGGGACAATTCCGCAGCCGGCGTGCCCCGTTTTAGGCTTGCAACAAGGACCAGTCCGTCGGTTGGTCCCTTCAGGTGTGTTGCATTTCGAGGGAATCGCCGTTCAGTAACCATACTTTGGCCTCTCTTGCTCCAAAGTTGCCCAGAAACTCACGAAGGAGGCAGAGCGCTCTGCCTCCTTCGTAAATTTTATGAAAGAGGCAGGTCAGGCTGTCCCTCTCGAAGCGGCAACTGCCTCTTCATCGGGACGAAAGCACAATCTGGTTACCTTCCGAATCCCGCATAATCGCAAATGATCCCCACGGTTGCTTTTGCGGCGGTTTCAGAAAATCTACCCCGCGAGCGAGCAATTCGTCATGGGTTCTCTCCAGGTTGTCTACTTCCCACGAAGTGTTTACAAATGTTCCGATGCGATCCTCCTGGCCTTCTGGCGTGAAGAGTACGATCCCGGTGTCGGCGCCCGGAATCGATAGTTCAATCCAACGTTGAGTAGGTGAGAATTCCTGATCCGTCAGGATGCGGAACTCCAGCTTCTCTGTGTAGAATCGCAAAGCGCGTTCCTGATCGCGCACGGGAATGCCGAGAAACTTGATTCGTCTGATCATGAGGTCAAGCATGCCAAGCCAGCGTATGAAAGATCAAGAGATTATACCCGAACCGATGCAGTACCTGCTATAGCTACGCTCACTATAGTTATGAAGCTCGATCCGTACGTTATCGATACGCTGATGCGCGACCTGGTGGCTCACAGCCATTCCGCGACTGCGTTTCTGGTTTATTTGCAGCTTTATCGCCATACGCACGGAGCGGCCCGCGCATCGACGGCGGTGAGCCACCGGATTCTCGCCGAGTCGATCGGGGTTTCCAAGCGATCTGTCCAGACGGCCCTGGCGCACCTGATCGCCCGGCGGTTGATCCGGCAGCGGAAGGCGCGTCCCACCGCCGTCCCTGTGTATACGGTCTTGACGCCATGGATACGCAGATAGATCTAAGCGCCGTTACTAAATCTTTCGCACCTCAGGCTTCTTCAATTCGAATTTCTACGGTGACGGGATCTGCGGTGCTCCTCCGATGCCTACCGTCAATCCGACCGTGAATCCAACCGTAGACGCCGAACTGTTCAAGCCAAAACGGACGCCTGAGTTCACTGCCAGGGCACGAGTCAACTTATACGTGACGCCCACCAGATTGTAAATACCAGCAGGAGCATCGACCGACACAGTCTCCCCAAACAAATCGGAGGCCAGGGTAAGGTGGTCTGTTGCGCTGTACGTCACCCCGGCGACGCCTTGTCCTCGAATCCCGCAGCCCGATGGGTGATAACAATCCGCCAGGAGAGACCCGTTCAGCTTCGCTTCCCATTTCCCGAACGTTTGGCTCGCAATCAGTGTTCCTGCATGACGCCGGCTCCGCAGATTACGCTCGGATGCGGAAGCGAACGTCTCTGAATACTGAACCGCAAACCCCGGGATCATTCTCGATTTACCTTGGTGAAACAAAATCACCTTCGCCCCGATCCCCCCATTGCCCAGCCCGCTCGTTCTGTTCTCTCCTCCAACGTCGGTCGAACGCCAGCCGGGAACTGCGCCGTCAAGCCGTAACCAGTTTGTCAGGGCATAATAAACGCCGGTTGCTTCGGTCTGGTCAAACGGTGCAAAGTACCCGTCGTATCCTGACTCGATCTGCAGCACGCCCTTCTGCTGGATAGCGGCGTCGCTTGAGATTGTAGGGCGCGTTGAATCCGTGTAGCTGTTCGTCTGGGCGTTGAGCGTGATGCACGCGCAGCAAAGCAGACCAGAAACTCCAAGCTTCACCAAGAAGTGAGAGGCGTCAGGCGCACCGGTTTCAGTCAAGAAACGTTTCATGCGGCTCGAGTACGCAAAGCCGTCGTTTTCCCCAGATCACCCCACGCCATGCAAAGCGCTGCGGGATTATGCATCAGAGAGTCTGATGCCTGCTTGCTCGGTTGCGTAGGCGTAGTGCCCAGTGTACCGACTCTCTTGGAGTGAAGGCCTCGGTACGCTGCCGAGATGTCGCCGCTCTACGAAACTTTCCGCACCTCGGGCTTGGTCAACTCGAACTCCTTGACCGCCTTTGCCAATCGCGTCAATCCCAGCGATTCGCGCAACTCGGTCTCGATCGTCTCCCGCAATTCCTTTCGGTCGAGCAACGTCTGCCGTGCATTCTCTCGGCCCTGCCCGATCCGCTCGCCCTTATAGCTGTACCAGGATCCACTCTTCTCAAGCACCTTGCGCTCAGATCCCAAATCCAGCAAATCGCCCTCTTTCGAAATGCCGATGCCGTAAAGAATATCGACTTCCGCTTCCCGGAACGGCGGTGCAATCTTATTCTTCACGATCTTGATCTTTGTACGATTGCCGATAACCGCTTCGCCGTCCTTGATCGCCGTCATACGCCGCACTTCAACTCGCACTGACGAGAAAAACTTCAGCGCGCGTCCACCGGTGGTCGTCTCCGGATTTCCAAACATCACGCCGATCTTCTCGCGCACCTGGTTGATGAAAATCAGGCAGGTATTTGCCTTCGAAACCGAAGCGGTCAGCTTGCGCAGCGCTTGCGACATCATGCGGGCATGCAGTCCCATGTGATTGTCGCCCATCTCACCTTCAATCTCCGCTTTCGGAGTCAGTGCGGCGACCGAATCGATTACGATCACATCGAATGCCTGCGAGTTCACCAATGCATGCACGATCTCGAGCGCCTGCTCGCCATAATCCGGCTGCGACACGATCAAGTTCTCGGTGTCGACGCCTAGCTTCGCCGCGTAGGTCGGATCGAGCGCGTGTTCCGCGTCGACGAAAGCAGCCGTGCCGCCTGCCTTCTGCGCCTCTGCGATCACGTGCAGCGTCAAAGTTGTCTTGCCCGACGATTCCGGACCGAATATCTCGATCACCCGTCCTCGTGGAAATCCGCCCGCGCCCAGCGCGCTATCTACGGCAACAGAGCCTGAAGTAATTACTTCGACCGGCAATGAGGCTCGGGAGCCCAGCATGAGCACCTGGCCCTTGCCGAACTGTTTGTCCATTTGTGCGAGCGTTGCAAGAATCTGTTGGCGGCGTTCGTCCATAGCTGGAAGACAAGTAGCCCCGCTCGGCCATTCGTCTCACTCCTGCCGTAGGGCAATCACCGGATCCACTCTCGTCGCGCTCCACGCCGGTATCAGGCATGCTCCGGCCGCAACAAGCAGAATGAAAAGCGGCACCAGGCAGAACGTGACCGGATCCGTAGCGCCCACTCCGAACAGCCATCCGCTTACCAAGCGAGTCAAGGCAAATGCACCAGCCAGTCCTATGACCAGACCAACCGCCGCCAACCGCATTCCCTGCGCGAGAATCAGGCGCAGCACACCGCCACGCGTCGAGCCTACCGCCAAACGCACGCCGATCTCCGCCGTGCGTTGCTTCACCGAGTACGACATCAGTCCGTATAATCCAACCAGAGCCAAAAAGACAGCCAATCCCGCGAACCCTGTCAGCAGAACCGTCTGAAACCGCCGCCGCGCGTTGCTCTCCTCCATCCGCTGGTTCATAGTACGCACACTTTCCAGCGACAAACTTGGGTCGAGCGAATGCAGCGCCGCACCCGCCTCGCGAGCAACCTGCCGCGCGGGCAAAGTAGATCGAATGGCAAAGTTGTCGCCGCTGTCGGTCGGCGCAAAGATCTGCGGCTGTGCGGCTTCGTCCAGCCTTGTATGGCGCACGTCCCCCACCAATCCAATCACTCTCGCCCACTGTCCGTCGGCGCCACCGATCCCGTAACGAATGGCCTGTTGCAGTGGGTTTCCTCCATGAAAATACGTCTTGGCAAAGCTCTCGTTGACGATCGCCACCGGCGGCTTTGCCTGCGAATCGCGAGCCTCGAACATCCGTCCCCGCAAGAGCGGCATTCCAAGAGCTTTGGCATACTGCGGCGTAATCGAGCGGTTCTCGACCATGTCTTGCGACTTCGGCAAACTCCTGACTTGCACCTGCGTCACGCTATCGCCGTTGTCGAGCGGCGTTCGATTGGCCGCTCCGGCGCTCTCCACGCCCGGCAACGCTTTCAGCTTTGCTAAGAACCTCTTATAAAAGGCTGCTTGTTGTTGAAAACCTCCATAGCGCTCGTCGAGCGGCAGCGTAAAGGTCAGCGTCGAAGGCGAGAACCCAGGATTGACCTGTTCCAGTTGCAAATAGCTGCGAATCAGCAATCCCGCGCCGGCGAGCAGCACGACCGAGAGCGCCACTTCGAAAATGATCAGCGCATGCCGCAGTCGATTGCTGCTGCCCGCCACGCCGCGCGTGCCGCCCTGCCGCAGCAGTTGATTGACGCTCGCGCGCGAAGCCGCCAAAGTAGGCGCAAGACCACCTAATAACCCGCCGATCATCGAAGCGACCAGCGCAACGAGCAACACCCGTCCGTCCACGGCCGCCGAATCGAAGCGCGGTATCTCACCCGGGTTCAAACGCACCAGCAACGGAACAAGCACGCAGGCCAGCCCAACGCCGAGCGCTCCGCCCATCCCACTCAACAGCAGTGACTCCGTCAATAGCTGCCGGATCAGTCTTCCCCGCTCCGCTCCAAGCGCCGTTCGAATGCCAATCTCGTGCGTGCGTTCTGTCACTCGCGCCAGCAGCAGATTTGCCAGATTGCCGATCGCAATCAGCAGCACCACACCCACCATCCCGAACAGCAGCCAAAGCATTTTCCTGACCGGCCCAAGGATCGTCTCTACCAGCGGCTTTACATAGGCGGTCCAACCCTGCCACTGCTTCGGATAGAGCGGATTCAAACGGGCTTCAATTGCTTTCAGTTCCGCTTCCGCCTGCGACGCCGACACTCCTGGCCTTAGCCTGCCGACCGCCGCATCGATACTGGCAAAGTTCACCCGGTCGCTACACCGGTTCGCGCTGCATACGAATGGAAGCCAAAGCTCCGTGCGTTGAAATTCGGAGTGGTCGTTCGGAATGTCGCCGTTAAAGGGATATCCGAACTCTTTCGGCATCACGCCGGCCACCGTATAGG
Organism: Bryobacteraceae bacterium; assembly: GCA_965219105.1. Lineage (GTDB taxonomy): Bacteria > Acidobacteriota > Terriglobia > Bryobacterales > Bryobacteraceae > Bog-105. The sequence goes on from OZ244728.1 coordinate 1,335,173, forward strand.
GCTTTCGATTCACGACGAGCTTTCTGCCCAACGCCGCCGGTACCGAACCAAATCGCGCCTCTGCGAATGCGCTTCCAATCACTACACTTCCGTCGCCGCCATCCAGCGCGCGGCCAAGCACCGGCGACACTCCAAAGGTCTTGAAAAAGCCCGGCGAGACAAACGCCCCTCCTACACGGCTAGCCACCCCGTCGTGCAACACGTTGACAGCTTTCCGATCCACAATCGCCATCGAGCTGAAACTCTTGCTCGAGCGTTGCCAATCGAAATAATCGGGCACGTTCGGACCCAGATCAAAGGGAATACTCGTTCCTTTCCAACTTGGCATCGGCTCCCACAGATACACTAATCGTGACGGCTCCCGGTACGGCAATGACCGCAGCAGCACCGCATTGACCACACTGAATACCGCGGCAGTCGAGCCAATGCCGAGCGCCATCACCAGCACCGCAACCGCCGTAAATAGCGGCGCAGCTCGCATCATCCGCAGCCCATACCGCAGATCGGCTATCAGAACGCCCCAATGCTCTCGCGGCGCGCTCCAGGCTATATCGGCAATCGCTTCCAGCCACACTCGCCAGCGCGGCTCGTTCCCGCTGCGGTCCGCAAACAGCCGTTCCATCTCGGACGCATACTCATGCCGAAATTCGGCCGGAAACGCGTAAAGCAGCCAGCGAAACAGCCTAGCTTCTCTTTGCTGCCAGCCCATGCACCCTCGCCTGCTCGAGCAGTTCTGTCATCCGCTCTACCTCGGCCTTGATCGCATTTCGCCCCGGCGGCATCAGCCGGTAATACCGGCGGCGCTCATCGTCGTCCGGCCCGCTCGGACGCTGCTTCTCGTTCAGCTCGATAATCCACCCTTGCTCGAGCAGCCGCTTGATCGAGCCGTAAAGCGTTCCCGCGCTCAAACGAAGTTTGCCGCCGGTGCGCTCGGCCACGTCTTGCATAATTCCGTAGCCATGCTGATCCTGTTCCGCCAACGACACCAGAATGTGGAATGCCTGCGGACTCAATGGGTTCATACGCCCACTATACAGCAGGCTGTTATAACGCGCAACGATATATCGTCAGGCTGTTACTTCGTTGAAATGTCTGAGCTCATCGAGCGAAAGCTTGCCCGTGTAAATCGACATCCCAATCGCGCAGTGAATCTGCATCGCGGTCAACGCCTTCACATCGTCCAGCGTCGTAATTCCGCCCGCTGCCACAATTTCGCGTGTCGTGGCGCGCCGCAGACTCTCAAACCACTCGAGATCGGTCCCCTGCATCATGCCTTCTTTATCCACATACGTGCAAAGAAAACTCGAGCAGTACGGCTCCATCTCCCCCAACACTTCGCCTGCCGTCCACTCCGTGCTCTCTTTCCAGCCATGCACCACGATGTGGCCTCGCTTGCTGTCCAGCGCAAGTGTTATCCGCTCGGCCCCGATCGTATTCGCCAGCTCTTCCAAAAACTGAAGGTCCGGTCCGTTCACGCCGAACGCAGCGGTACCCACAATCACCCGGAAGGCGCCCTGCCGAATCAATTCAAGAGCGCGTTGAGGTGTTCGGACGCCGCCGCCGACACGGATCTGCGAACGCGACGCCAAATACTCCACCAGCTCGCCGTTCGAACCACGATCCATCGCCGCATCCAGATCGATCACCTGGATCTGCTCGAATCCCTGAAACAGCGCCAGCATCTCATCGGTACTTCGCTCGAGCACCTTCTCGCGCCCCTGCACCAGTTGCACAACTTTCCCATCCATCAAATCGATGCAAGGAATGATCATGCGCTCACCGGTCGTACTGGCACGCCGGCCTGCCCGAGCGACCTCTTCAAATCACTCACCGTGTATTTCCCATAATGAAAGATGGAGGCCGCCAGCGCCGCGTCCGCGCAACCGGTTGTCAGCACTTCCCTGAAATCTTCCGGTCTGCCCGCGCCTCCCGAAGCAATAATCGGAATCGAGGTAGCCGCCGCCACCGCCGCAGTCAGTGCGCAGTCAAACCCGGTCTGCACGCCGTCGGTATCCATCGAAGTCAACAGAATTTCCCCCGCTCCCAAAGCCTCGCCGCGCACCGCCCACACCACTGCGTCAATGCCCTCATCCTGCCGTCCGCCCTTTGTGTAGACATGCCACTTACCTGGGCCGGCACGGCGCGCATCGATCGCCAGCACTACGGCTTGCGCTCCGAACTCGCGGCTCAATTCACTGATCAACTCAGGACGCCGCACCGCGGCCGTGTTCACGCTCACTTTGTCCGCCCCCGCAAGAATAATCTTGCGCGCATCCGCCACACTGCGCAGACCGCCGCCTACCGTGAGTGGAATAAACACGCGCCTCGCCGTCCGCGCCACCAGATCCGCCATAATATCCCGCGCATCGCTCGAGGCCGTGATGTCGAGAAACACCAACTCATCCGCGCCTTGCTCGTTATACCGTTCCGCCAACTCCACCGGATCGCCCGCGTCGCGAAGCCCCACAAAGTTGACGCCTTTCACCACGCGCCCACCCGTTACGTCAAGACAAGGAATGATTCGCTTGGCCAGCATTCAAAGCTCGCTGAAGTTCTTCAACACACGCAAGCCTGCCAGTCCCGACTTCTCCGGATGAAACTGCACCGCAAACAAGTTCCCTTGCTCGATCACGGCTGTGTACGGATGCGCGTAAGTGCATGTGGCCGCGGTCGCCTCTACCACCGGCGCATAAAAGCTGTGGGCGAAGTACGTATACGCCGGAGCATCCAGCCCGTTCAGCAGACTTGACGGCCGCCTTGCCTCCACCGTGTTCCAGCCCATATGCGGCACTCGCATCTCGCCCTGAAACTTCCGCACCGTGCCCGGCAAAATACCAAGTCCTTTCGCTCCCGGCGATTCTTCGCTGGCTTCGAACAGGCACTGCAGACCCACGCAAATCCCGAGAAACGGAATGCCCTCCCGAATCTTCGCCTTCAACACATCTCGAATCCCCAGTTCATCGAGCGCCGCCGTCATCTGTCCGAAATGGCCCACGCCCGGAAACACGATTCGCTCCGCCGCCTGCACATCGTCTGCCAGCGCGGTTACGCGGTACTCCGCACCGATCTCTTGCAGCGTATTCTCCACCGATCGCAGATTCCCCGCCCCATAATTGATTACGGTAATCACAACAAACCCTTGGTCGACGGCAGCTGATCTTTTAATCGCTCATCGGTCGAACACGCATACCGCATCGCGCGCGCGAAACACTTGAAGATCGCCTCGATCTTATGGTGATTCGATCTCCCGTAGAGGACCTTCGCATGCAGGTTCCCGCCCACATGATTGGCAAAGCCGGAGAAAAAATCTTCCAGCAGCTCGGTCTGCAAATCGCCCACATGCACCACGTCAACCGCCTGATCGTAAACCAGCGCGGGCCGCCCGCCAAGATCCACCGCCACCACCGCCAGCGATTCGTCCATCGTCTGCACGAAGTATCCGGCGCGATTGATGCCTCGCCTGTCCCCCAATGCCTTCGCGAAAAGATCCCCCAGCACAATGCCGGTGTCTTCCACCGTATGGTGCTGATCCACATCCAAATCGCCCTTCGTCCGCAACGTCAGATCGAACGCGCCATGTTTCGAAAACAGCTCCAGCATGTGGTCGAGAAAACGAATTCCCGTTTGAATCTGGTACTCGCCCGTCCCCTCGATCACGAGCCTTCCCGTGATCTGCGTCTCCTTCGTGTTCCGCTCGAGCGACGACTCTCTCATCCCGCTACCCCGGCTCTCGACCAAGCTTGTTCCACCAGCGGTACCAGTTCGTTCACATCGGCGAGCACCGTGAATGCGCCATCACGATAGAGTGTCTCTGTAATGTCCGCATGCCTTGGATTCATCGGCACCGATACACCGATGAAGGGCACGCCGGCATCGCGCGCGCTGCGGGCATCGTCCACCGTGTCTCCCAAATACCACAGCTGCTTGCCAGGATGATGTTGCTTAATCAACTCCAGACCATCCGGAGCCGGTTTCGGATGAGCAACCGAGTCGTCCGTGATCAGCGGATCGAACTTGAGCTGCGGCGCATAGCGCTCGAGCGTCGCCTCGGCTTCGTACTTGGCTCGCCCGGTGAAGATCGCCATCGTCGCGCGCCGCTGCAACACGTCGAAGAAGTCTTCAGACGGCATCCACTTCTCGCGCCTGATCAACCCATTGCCGTTCTCGCCGAGAAAGATCTGATTGAAGTACGCCACCACGACCGGGTACTCCACTTTCACGCCACGATCGGCAATTAACCGCTGCGAAAGCAGCCAGTCGTTATTCCAGCCGCCCGCGTTCTTGAAATCCTGAATCTCGTCCTGCGAAACGCTCTCCCCGGTGAAATGCTCCACCACTTCCCGAATCGCTTCCCGGTACGACTCCCCTACTTCCACCAGCACTCCGTCCATGTCGAATACCAACACGTCGGGCGGACCACTCACCATATCTTCTCGAGCTCCTCCAGGAACCGCTCCATCTGGTCGCGAGTTCCCACCGTTACCCGTACCGCGCCCGGTATCTCGTAGCTCCGGTCGCGCACCAGCACGCCCTTGTCCCGCAGCTTGTCCCGTATCTCGATCGAGCGCTCTCCGATCAACATCAGAACGAAATTCGCCAGACTCTCCACATACGGAATGCGCAGCTTCTCGAGCCCGACATAAAGCAGCTCCCGCGCCGTCAGCACCTCGAGCACATACTCCTCGACGAATGTCTGCTCCTGTATGGCAATCCTCGCCGCCATTGCCGCAAGCGCATTCACGCTATACGGCGATTGCGTCTTCCTCACGTGGGCCATATTCGCCGCGTCGGAGAACAACACACCGCATCTCATGGCCGCCATGCCGTAAGTCTTCGAAAACGTCCGGCAGACGAACAAGTTCGGATACTCCGCAATATGCGGGAGCGCCGTGATCCCGCTGAACTCGTAATACGCTTCATCCACCAGCACGGCGGCCTGCGAAGCCTTGGCCGCAATCTCCAGCAGTGCGCCGAGCTCGGTTCCCGTGCCTGTAGGATTGTTCGGGTTCGCAATCAAAATAGCCCGCGTGCTTGCGGAAATTTTCTCGAGCACTGCCTCCAGCGGAAATGCAAACTTCGGTGGCGAGTACTCCAGCTCCAAGACCTTCGCTCCCGCTAGCTGCGCATAAAAGCGATACATCGCGTACGACGGCCGCAGTACGAGCACCTCATCGCCCGGATCCACATACGTGCTCATCAGCAGGTGGATCGCTTCGTCGGTGCCGTTGGTCAACGTCAATTCATCCGGACCCACATCGAAGTGGAGCGCCAGGTCTTCCAGCGCGTTCTCATACTCCGGGTACAGACTCAGATCCGCCGTGGTCAAATACCGTTTGATGAAATCGATGACGTGCGGCGGCGCGCCTACCGTGTTCTCGTTGAAATCCAGCCGCAGTTTATTGCGCCGCGCTCCAGTCGGGGGATGGTACGCGTCCATGCTCAACACCGCGGCCCGAGGCTCCGGCGTCTTCGCGCGGCCCGTTGGCAAAGCCGGATCAGCTGACAGATCGCACCTCCACCGCGCGAGCATGTGCCTCGAGCCCCTCCGCTCTTGCAAGCGCAGTGATCGCTGGCGCAAGCTCCCGCAGCCCGGCCGTAGACAACTCCTGCACCGCAATCACCTTCACAAAGTCAGCCGCGGAAAGCCCTCCTCGCAGACGCGCCGCACCACCGGTTGGCAGCACGTGGCTCGGGCCCGCCGCATAGTCGCCGGCCGATTCGGGCGACATCGGCCCAAGAAATACCGTCCCCGCATTCCGGATCTTTGGCAGAAGCTCCGCGTCATGCAAGCTCAAATGCTCCGGCGCAATCGCGTTGGTCAGCCGCACCGCTTCCTCCAGACTCTCTAGCACCGCGATAAAGCTGCTCCTATCGATCGAATCGCGAGCCACATCGGCCGTAGGCAGCGTTCGAATCTGACGCTCGAGTTCGCCTGATACCGCCACTGCTAGCGATTGAGAAGTCGTCAGCAGCACCGCAGAAGCTGTCACATCGTGCTCGGCTTGCGCCAGCATATCGGCTGCGATCAGCCGTGCATCGCCGGCCGCCGCCAAAATCAGGATCTCCGTCGGACCGGCCAGAAAATCGATCGCCACATCTGCCGACACCATCTTCTTGGCCGCCGCCACGTACGCGTTCCCCGGCCCCACGATCCTGTCCACCGGACGAATCGTACCTGTGCCATAAGCCAGCGCCGCAATAGCCTGAGCGCCGCCCACCCGGTACACTTCCGTCAACCCCAGCAAATGCGCGCAGCCTAAAATCTCCGGCGACGGCTTCGGCGATGTGACGCATATTCGCTCCACGCCCGCCGTCTGCGCCAGAACCGCCGTCATCAGCAGCGTCGATGGCAGCGGGTATCGCCCCGACGGCACATAACATCCCACCGCTTCGAGCGGCCGCACAATCCATCCAAGTTTCCGTCCCGGTGAGTACTCGGTCAGCGTCTCTCGCGGCAATTGTGCTAGCGCGTATTCGCGAATGTTGCGAATCGCCGTCTCTGCCGCTGTCCGAACCGCAGGCTGAAGACTCTCTCCGGCGTCGGCCAATTCCTCTTGCGAGACGCGCAGCGGCTTATCGCCCAGTCCATCGAACTCCCGGGCGTAATACAGCAGCGCGCCGTCACGCTCCGCCCGTACCGCCTGGATGATCGTGCGCACCACCGCATCCGGCGCGGCGCTCCCCCCGCCCCGCATCGCAATCAGCCGCTTCGCTTCTATTCCGTCAACAATGCGAATCATGTCCGTTTACATCACAATCTTGTTCAACGGATACTCAACAATTCCCTGCGCGCCCGCCTCTTTCAATCGTGGAATCAGGTTCCGTACCGTGATCTCTTCCAGAATGGTGTTCACCGCCACCCATGCCTCGTCGCTCAGCTGCGAAATCGTCGGATTCTTCAGCGCCGGCAGCACCCCAATCACCTTCTCGAGCTGCTCCCGCCGCACGTTCATCATCAAACCCACTTTTCCCAACGCGCTGATTGCGCCTTCGAGCAGAAGCTTCACGTCTTCCAGCTTCCGGCGCTTCCACTCATCCCGCCACGCGTCCAGATTCGCGATCAACTGCGTATTCGACTCGAGAACCGTCTCCAAAATCCGCAGCTTGTTCGCCCTAAGCGACGATCCCGTCTCCGTCACTTCCACAATCGCGTCGGCCAGCTCCGGCGGCTTCACTTCCGTCGCGCCCCAGCTGAACTCCACTCGCGCCCGCACATGGTTCTTGGCTAAATACCGCTCCGTCATGTTCACCAGTTCGGTCGCGATGGTCTTGCCTTCCAGATCCTGCACCTTACGAAACGGCGAAGCCTCCGGCGCTGCCAGCACCCACCGCACCTTGCCGAAACTTTGCTTGGCGTAAATCAGGTCGGCCACCGTCTCCACGTGCGCTTCATTCTCCTGCACCCAGTCGAGCCCCGTCAGGCCCGCATCGAGTACGCCGTCTTCTACATAGCGCGCCATCTCCTGCGCCCGTATCAGCATGCACTCGATCTCCGGATCGTCTATCGATGGAAAATAGCTGCGCGAACTTGTCGCGATATTGAAACCGGCTCGCCGGAACAGATCGATCGTCGCGTTCTCTAAACTTCCTTTGGGGATGCCGATCTTCAGCGTCACTGCCGCGCTCCGTAGACCGCATCGGAATCGTACACTCGCTCTTCGCTCTCAATCCAGCGGCCGTCTTCGAGCAGCCTATAAAAACAACTCTCGAATCCTTCATGACACACGCCCGGCGTGGCCGGCTCGGCCGACACCAGCAGCGCATCCGCGTCGCAATCGGTTCGAATCGATTTCAGCTGAAGATAATGCCCCGATGTCTCGCCCTTGGTCCAAAGCTTCTGCCGCGAACGGCTAAAAAACGTCACGTGCCCTGTCTCCACCGTCTTCTCGAACGCCTCGCGATTCATATAGCCCACCATCAGCACGCGCAGCGTCGAGGCGTCTTGCACCACCGCCGTCAGCAGGCCGCCCTGCTTATCGAAATCCAATAATTCGCTCTGTAAAGGTTCACTCACCGGATGCCCCAAAGTAAAAAGCCCGCCGTCAAGGGCGGGCCGGTTGCGGAAAAATAACTCGACGCGAAGCTCGCAAGTCAGCCCACCCGATGGTGGTGATTGTGACGATGAGCATTTCCCTGCATCAAGCCAAAGTATAGCAAGCAGCGCCACCCGCGCCTCTCCCCGCGAAGCCCCAAAAAGTGCTAAAACATTCCTAGGCGAAAGTGTCGTTGAATAGTCTGTGGAAATCCGGTTAAGAACAATTTTTTGCCGCTGGCCACTCATGGTTTTAGTTGTGGAATCCGTCATTTCGCCCCTTGAAAACCGGGTCCCCGCCCGGTTAACGTAAACGGGTCTTCTCTTCATGGCAGTACGCGACATCAGCCTGGACCACTCGCTCCCCGATAACCTTGAGGCCGAACGGTTTGTCCTTGGCGCCATCATGAGCAGCGAGACCGCCTTCCTGCAGGTGGCCGGAACTCTTGCGGCCGAAGACTTCAGTCTCGAAAAACACAAGCGCATCTTCCTGCGCATGAGCGAGCTCCACGAACGCGGCGAAAAGATAGACCGCGTTACCCTCGCCAACGAACTGATGAAACAAGGCCAGCTTCAATCAATCGACGGCCTCACCTATCTCGTTTCGCTCGACGACGGTCTTCCCCAGCTCCACAACCTCGAAGGCTACGTCCGCATCGTTCGCGAGAAGGCGCTCCTGCGCCGCATCATCTCGGTATCCCAGGACACCATCAATCGCTGCGTCGCCTGCGAAGAGGACGCAACCCAAATCCTCGGGGCCGTAGAAGACGCCTTCATGAAGCTGGGCGACGTTCAATCGAAGAACGCCCTCGCCACCCCGGCTCAAATCGTCACCGAGTACGACGGCGGCATTAACGCCTTCCTCGATGCCAGCAAGCGCATCAAAGGCATCGGCACCGGCTTCCTCAAACTCGACGAAATGACCGGCGGCCTCCGCGAAGGCGAACTGTTCATCCTCGCCGCCCGTCCCGCCATGGGCAAAACCGCCTTCGCCCTCAACATCGCGCAGCATGTCGCCATGAACGAGAAAAATCCCAAGGCTGTTGCAGTCTTCTCGCTTGAGATGTCGAAGGAGTCGCTGCTTACGCGCCTGGTCTGCGCCGCTGCACGCGTCGATCAGCAGCGCTTTCGCGCCGGATACCTCAACGCCGAAGAACGCCACGCCCTCCAGGACGCTCTCTACCGCATCGTCGAATCGCCCATCTACATCGACGACACTGCCGGCACCAACCTCATGGACGTCCACTCCAAACTCCGCCGCTTGCAAGCCGAACAGGATCTAGGCCTCGTCGTCATCGACTACCTCCAGCTCATGCAGGGCCGCGGACGCTACGAAAATCGCGTCCAGGAAATCAGCTCTCTCTCGCGAGGCTTCAAACTCATGTCCAAAGAGCTGCGCGTCCCCTTCATGGTCCTCTCCCAGCTCAGCCGCGCGCCCGAAACTCGCCCCGGCGATCACCGCCCCATGCTGAGCGACCTTCGCGAATCCGGTTCGATCGAGCAGGACGCCGATATGGTCGCGTTTATCTTCCGCGAAGAAGTCTACCGCCCCGACAAAGAAAGCCTCAAGGGCATCGCCGAGCTCATCCTCGCCAAACAGCGCAACGGACCTACCGGCCGCGTTAAACTCGCCTTCTTGAACCGCTACACGAAATTTGAAAATCTCGCCGCCGACACTGGCGATGACGATCATTTCGGCGACGAGTAAGCTCCTCGGTCAGCGATAATCGAAGCATGTCTGCGCTCGAAATCTCAGAGCAATTGACGAGCATTCCAGCCATCTCTATCTGCTCACACTCTCCCCAAACCCACAAACTCCCTCGGGGACGTCCCGGCCTAGCTCAGTACCCTCTCGCTCCAGTCCAGTTAGGCAGGCGCGTCCCCCGCTCTATACCCCAACGCACCACCTGGGTCGAGCATTGCAAAGGAAATAGATCTCGCGCTTAATCGCCGAAGCTCAAAACAATTTTGCCGAAGTGCTTGCGAGACTCCATGTGCCTCAACGCCGCCGGAAACTCAGTCCACGCAAACACCTTGTCGATCACCGGCTTGATGCGATGAAACTCGATCGCTCTATTCATGTGCTCGAACATCGCCCGTGAACCCACGTAAATGCCCTGCATGCGCAGGCTGTTCATCAATATCGGCGCAGGGCCAACCGTCGCATCCCCGCCCCCCAGAATGCCGATTACGCTGATCGTGCCCCCCGTCCGCACAGCTCGCAGCGACTTCGGCAACGTATCGCTTCCGCCCACTTCCACCACGTGATCCACACCCTCGCCGCCGGTCAACTTTCGCGCCGCCTTGTCCCAATCAGGCTGCGTTTCGTAATTCACCGTCTCATCCGCGCCTAATTCACGCGCCCGCTTCAGCTTTTCCTCGCTGCTTGAAGTGATAATCGCGCGCAGCCCCGCCGCCTTCGCAAACTGCAAGGCAAATACCGACACGCCGCCCGTTCCCTGCAGCAAAACGGTCTGTCCCGGCTGCATTGGCGTGTGCTCAAACAGCGCATGCCATGCCGTAACCGCCGCACAGGGAAGAGTGGCCGCTTCCTCACCGCTCAGGATCGCCGGCACTCGTACCAGTCCCTCTTCTGAGAACACCGCATACTCCCTCAGCACGCCGTCAATCGAGCCGCCCAGCGCCGAGTTGCCCTTCTCTCGCGTCGGCGGCCCATCCACCCACTTCTGCATGAAACACGCCGCCACCCGATCGCCTTTTTTAAATCGGCTCACCAGCGGCCCCACGCCTTCCACCACGCCCGAGCCATCCGAAAGCGGCGTCATCGGCAGTCGCATCTTCGGGTTGTAATCGCCCTTGACCACCAGATAATCGCGGTAGTTCAGCGAAGCCGCGCGCATCCTCACAAGCACTTCGTACGGTCCCGGCTCCGGCGTTTCACGCTCAACGATCCGCAGCGATTCGATTCCGAACGATGGAATCTCAAACGACTTCATGCGCCTGCGCTTTGAACTCGGATTGCCTTGCACCGAACTCCACCAGCTTCTCCAGCTTGCGGCGCGCTGCACCCGAATCGATCGATTCATGCGCCATGCCCACCGCCGTCTTCAAGTCCACCGCGCGTCCCGCCAAAAACAATGCCGCCGCAGCGTTCGCCACCACCACGTCACGCCGCGGACCCGGCTCGCCTTCGAGCAACCCTCGCAACAGATCCGCATTCTCCTGCGGATTACCGCCCCGCAGGTCCTCCAGCGTGGCCGCCTTTACGCCAAAATCTCCGGGCTGCCATCGCCCCTTCTGCACACGACCGTCTTCCACTTGAAAGACCGTTGTCGGTCCCGTCGTCGAAATCTCATCCAGGCCATCCGCGCCATGCACCACAAAGCCGCGCTCAATTCCCAGCCTCGCCGATGCCTGCGCCAGCATCTCCGCCGCCCGCACCGAAAACGCTCCGATTAACTGCACCGATGCTCCCACTGGATTCGTCAACGGCCCCAATAAATTGAAAACCGTGCGCCCCTTCAGCATCAGCCGCGCCTCTTGCGCGTGCTTCACCGCCGGATGCAGCAGCGGCGCGTAAAGAAAAGCAATTCCTGTCTCCAGAATGCACGCCGGAATATCCGCGCCCGACAAATGCACGGGCACCCCAAGCAGCTCCAGCACGTCCGCGCTCCCGCACTGGCTCGAGATCCGCCGGTTCCCGTGCTTTGCCACGCGCAAGCCCGCGCCCGCCGCCACAAACGCTGCCGCCGTCGAAATGTTGAACGTGCACGTTCCGTCGCCGCCCGTCCCACATGTGTCCAGCAGCGGTTCCGCCCTCAACTCCTCGGAAGGAATCGCCGGACTCATCTCTCGTATTGCGCTCGCAAACCCCACCAGCTCGGAAAGCGTCTCGCCTTTGCGCCGCAGAAAACTCAAAACATCCGCGATCCCCTCGGTATCCATCTCGCCCGAGAGCATCCGATGCATTAGATCGTGCGCTTCCGTTTGCGTCAGATGAACAGAGTTTCGAAAAGGCAGATGAGTCATTCGCTGGCTATTGATTTGGCCCGAAACGGCCCCCGACATAAGCACCAATGCCTTATTTTATATGGAGCGCTCCCGCCACATCGTGATTCTGGTGACATACCCTGAAGTACGAGGAATCAATCACCGTGTTAGTGGTTATGAAAGCGCAAGCCGGCGCAGCTGAGATTGCAGCCGTTTGTCAGAAAATTCAAGCTCTCGGTTTTCAACCGCACATCATCCCTGGCGAGCAGCGAACCGCTATCGGCATCACCGGCAACAGCGGGCCTGTCGATGCCACCGAGTTCGAAGATCTGCCGGGCGTCGCCGATGCCATTCGCGTGTCCAAACCCTACAAGCTTGTCAGCCGTGAAACCAAGCGTGAAAATACCGTCGTCACTGTCGGTACCGCAAAAGTCGGCGGCCCCGATCTGGTGCTCTGCGGCGGTCCCTGCTCGGTAGAGAGCCGCGAACAAATTCTTGAGTCTGCCTGGGATGTGAAACGAGCCGGCGGTAAACTGCTCCGCGGCGGCGCATACAAACCCCGAACCTCTCCCTACAGCTTCCAGGGACTCGGCGAAGAAGGCCTGCGTTACCTTGCTGAAGCCCGCGAGCAAACCGGGCTCGGCATTGTCACCGAAGCCATTGACATCGAAACCTTCGACCTCGTCGAAAAATACGCCGACTGCGTCCAAATCGGCGCACGCAACATGCAAAACTTTTCACTCCTCCGCCGCGCCGGCCGCTCTCGCAAGCCCATTCTGCTCAAACGCGGCATGTCCTCCACGCTCGATGAGTTCCTCATGGCCGCCGAATACGTTCTCGCCGACGGCAACTACAACGTCATCCTCTGCGAACGCGGCGTGCGCACTTTCGCCGATCACACCCGCAACACGCTCGACCTAAGCGTCGTGCCCGCCGTCCAGACCTTGAGTCATCTGCCGATCATCGTCGACCCCAGCCACGGTACCGGCAAGCGCGACAAAGTCCTCCCCATGGCCCTCGCCTCGGTAGCCGCCGGAGCCTCCGGCCTCATTGTCGAGATGCACCCCAACCCCGAACGCGCTCTCTCGGACGGCGCACAGTCGCTCGATCCCGCCCAGTTCAGCCACATGGCCGAAGAGTGCCGCGCCATTCATCACCTCCTCGCCAGCCGCCGCGCACAGCTCACCGAAGTGCTTTAGGAAGGTGCATTAGGGAGGTTAGAACCCGTCGCCGCGCCTCAACGCAGCCACGCACAACAGCCAGCCCGTAAAAAACAGCAGAAACCCGCCATACGCCGGAGCCAGATGCGTCCAGTCCAGATAACCGATTGCCGCATGCACTCCCAACGCTGCTCCAAACCCGCAAAAGCCCATCACCCCTATCACTTCTACAAAACTGCGCGTCAGATCCGCATTCCTCACGATCATCAAGATCAGCAATCCGGCCGATAGCAGCCCACCGCCGAAACCGCTCCGGTCGTGCGCAATCACGGGAATCAGCATCGGAGAAATCACCTGCAGCTGGGCCCGGCTCAACCCCATGAAGCCTAAATCCTGCGGCACGAAAACAATCGTCATGGCAACGCCAATAATCGTCACGCCCGCCAGCACTAACCCGGCCGCGCAAAACTGCAAAAACCAGCGCCCCCACCGCTGCGAACGATCCATCATGACCGGCCGCAACCAGGCTTTCCGAATGTTCAGCGGTCCTGCTACACATCGCCGCGAACGGATGAGCCCAAGCAGAAACACCGGCAGCAACAGCAGCGTCGCCCACGCATGCCAAGTATCCAAATATCCGTATCTCAAGTACGCCAGAAAACTCACGAAACCCGTCGCCCCTGAAATCGCGTAAGCCCACCACGCCCACTCGAGACCAGCCTTCAACGGAAACTCGGCCAACCACCAATAGGCCGACCCGATGGCGAACAGCGTTCCGCAGAAAGCCGTCCGGTCATGAAACATGAAATGCACCAGGTGCATATTCCCTGCCCGCCCCAGCGCGCTCGCATTCATTCCAATCGCGGCAGCATCATGCGGCAACAAATATCCGCTGAGCGATTGCAGAATACCGAAACAGCCGCTCAAAACCAGTGCGGTCCCGGTGAGCGAAAGCAGCGGGCGTCCATCGCCTACCAAACCCGCAAAGAAACTACGTTGATCGGCCGCCACGAAATACTCAGGGCAACTCTATAAACCGAACGCCGGCTCGCCGCAGGTGTGGCTCCAAACGCCGGCCTAGTTCCGCCCAGTGGTGCGACGAGATCCCCGGATAGAGGTGATGTTCTAGATGGTACGTGTGTTGAAACAACAGGAACGGCACAATCCGTCCGCGAAAGCCGCGCGTATGCTCGAGCGCACTCGTACCCTCCAAGCGATGCGGCCACCAAACCGTCGCTAACGGAAACAGCCAGCTTGCCAGCGTCGCGAGCACCACGTATATCAGCAGCTCAGGCCTTTGCTTCCATGTGCAAAGAGCAATCACGAAAACAAGCGCCACAAACGCGGCTTCGGCAAACATCCAGCGGCGCTCCCTTGACGCTCCATGCTGCCACGCCCACCGGAACCCTCGCGCCTGATGCAGCGGACCGCACGCAAGCGCCGCCCAGAAGCCCTTCGCCGCTTCGGCGCCTTCCACGTCGTCGTCATGCGGAAAGCGCTTATGATGCTGCAGGTGGGCCAACCGGAACGCGTGTCCGCTGCGCAGGCAAGCCGCCTCCATACCTGCAAGCAAAATCTCATTCAGCGCGGGCGGCAAACCAAGCGTGCGATGCACTAGATCATGTGAAGTCGACGTGTAAGTAAAAAACATCAGCCCCGCCACGCACAGACTGGCCGCTGCGTAATGATGCGCCCACGCAAAAACCCAAAACAGCACAAAGCAAACCGCCGGACGAAACAGCGAGACCGCCACTTGCAACCGCGATACCGATAACAAATCCTTACCTAGCTCCGCCAAACTCGGGAGCGCCGGCTGCTTGTCGCCCTTCATTACTTCAATTATCGAGCAAATCACCCCGCGAAAACAGCTTGCATTCCGAACTTCAGCAATCGTTCAGGGAGGCGCCGTGTCAACCACGATCGGGCGTCTACCAGCAGAGGGCGCTCCGCCTGCACGACCCAGCCCATCGCGCGCGACTGCCTCTGTATTGAATTCGCGCGCCTCATCCGGGCCTTCTCGTAACGCCTAAACGCCTCCGAAGGCTCCAGTCCCGCTGCGATGATCGAGCCCAGCGCCCAGCCATCTTCCATCGCCATGCAAGCCCCTTGCCCCAAGTTCGGCGTCATCGCATGCGCTGCATCGCCTAACAGCGCTATATTGCCCTTTGACCAGGCACGAAGTCTCGGGCCGTCATAAATCCGGCTTAGGAGGATGTCTTCGTTCGGCGTCGCCGCGATCAAATCCGTAATCGGCTTGTGCCAACCTTCGAATCGTCTCAGCAAATTACCTTGCCGTTCGGAACCTGCTTCCACCCACTCTTCTTCGCCATTCGCGGACGCATACCAGTAAGTACGCCGCGCATCCACGGCCGCAATGCCGAACCGCCCTCCCGGTCCCCACGTCTCACTGAGCGCTCGTCCCCCATACCCATCGGGAACAAACGGCGCAATCCCGCGCCACCCTACGTAACCTCTGTATCGAAGCGGCTTCTCTCCGAACAGCTGCCGACGCACCGCGGACCGCAACCCATCCGCTCCAATCAACCCTCTCCCCTCGCACACCAATCCATCGCCAAGCATCAAGGCAACCGACCGTTCGCCAGTCCGAAACTCACGAACGCTCGCGCCATCGACCACACTGCCCACCGGCAAACAGGACCGCATCAGTTCCACCAACTTCGCCCTGTGAATACTCAACGCCTCCAGCTCTTCCCTTTCGATCCGAAGCTCGCGCAACACCGCGCCCGTGTGCTCCAGAATGCGCCACGCTATCGTAACGTGTCCGGCCCTCGCCGCCTCTTCCCAAATCCCCAACCGCCGCAGAATCCTCGTGCCGTTCGGCGCAAGCAGCAATCCCGCCCCTGTTTCCCGCCCTTCCACTTCTTTTTCGAACACCCGGAACGGCACGCCTTGTCGCGCTAGCGTAAGCGCCAGCGTCAACCCGCCCACGCCCCCTCCGGCAATCAACCAATCCGCGGCCACACTCTATTCGTATCCTGGAAGCCAGCACCATGAGCACAACAACTCTGTCTTCCCCCCTCGACCTCCGTTACCCCATCGGCCGCTATCAACCGCCTGAACCCATCACCGCCGAGACCCGAGCCCAATGGATCGCCACCCTGCAATCTCTTCCCGCGCGCCTCAAGGAAGCCACCTACGGCCTTGACGATTGGCAGCTCGACACACCCTATCGCCCAGACGGCTGGACCGTGCGTCAACTCCTCCACCACATCGCCGATAGCCACCTGAACAGCTACGCGCGTTTCCGCCTCGCCCTCACCGAAGATTCGCCGCTCGTCAAACGCTACAGCGAAAAAGCCTGGGCCGAACTCCCCGACGCCAAACACGCACCTGCCGGTCTTTCTCTTCAACTTCTCGAAGCTCTCCACGCCCGCTGGGTCATCCTGCTCTCTTCCCTCTCCGACGCCGACTTCGCACGCACCTTCAACCATGCCGAGCGCGGTCCCATGCGCCTCGATTGGGCCCTCGGACTCTACGCCTGGCACAGCAACCATCACCTCGCCCACATCACAGCACTCCGCAAACGCGAAAACTGGTAATCTCAGAATCTTTCGGAGAGACCAATGAGGCGCGTTCTTTTGCTTGGCCCGATTTTCTTAATTCTCTTGAGCAAGCGGCCAGGGAATGCGGCGCAGCGCTTCGACGTGACAGGCGCGACGATCGCGAGCACGCAGGAGGCGATCCTGGCAGGGCGCGCGACCTGCCGGGAGGTGGTGGAAGAGTACCTGAGGCGCATTGCAGCGTACGATGAAAAGCCAATCAGGGGCTTGCGGCTGAACACGATTGTGACTCTAAATCCGAAGGCTCTGGCGGATGCCGACGAATGCGACCGGCAGTTCGCGGCTACGCACAAGCTCGCTCCACTGAGCGGAATCGCGGTGCTGGTGAAAGATAACTACGATACGCAAGGCCTGCAGACCACGGGCGGGTCGCTCGCGCTGAAAGACTTCGTGCCGGAGCACGACAGCACGATGGTGCGGCGTTTGCGGGCGGCGGGCGCGATCATCCTGGCGAAGACGAACATGGCCGAATGGGCATTCAGTCCCTACGTGACGGTGAGCTCAATTGATGGAATCACGCGCAACCCGTACGATTTGGACCGGGTGCCGGCGGGCTCAAGCGGCGGAACGGCGGCGGCGGTCGCGGCGAGCCTGGGTGAGTCGGGTCTGGGCACTGACACGGGGAACTCGATTCGCGGACCTTCGTCGCACAACGACCTTGTGGGGATTCGGCCTACCATCGGGTTGACGAGCCGCGCAGGCATTATTCCGCTGTTTGCGAACAACGATGTGGGCGGGCCGATGGCGCGAAGCGTGGCCGATGCGGCAAGATTATTAACGGTTCTAGCCGGCCCGGACCCGGCCGATCCGGTAACAATGACGCAGCCCAAGCAACCTGTCGATTACAGCCGTTCCCTCGATCGCCATGGCCTGCGAGGAGCGCGCATCGGTGTGTTCCGGCAGTACATCGAGACGCCGACCACGGACCCGGAAGTAAAGGCCGTGACGGAGCAGGCTTTGGAGGCGTTAAAAAGCGAAGGAGCGGAGCTGGTCGATCCGTTCGCCATGCCGAATTACGAGCAGCTCCTGAAAGGCTTGTGGTGCGGCGATTTCGAGGGCGATCTCAACGCGTATTTAGCCAGGCACCCGAACGCGCCGTATCACAGCCTGCGCGCGATTGTGGATTCTGGCTTGTATCTGCCTTACATCGAAGAGGAGATTCGGGGAGCGGTTGCACCGGCCAAGGCAGACGAGCGGCGGACGCCGTGTCCGGACGTTTATCACGACGCGCCTAAGATCAAATTCCGCGATGCGCTGCTAGCGGCAATGGCGAAGTACCGGATCGACGCGGTGGTGTACCCAACCTGGAGCAATGCACCGCGAAAAGTGGGTGACATGAAGAGCCCGGCGGGCGACAACAGCCAGGTGCTTTCGCCGCAAACAGGCTTCCCGGCGATCACGGTGCCGATGGGGTTCACTCACGGGAATCTACCGGCTGGTCTAACGTTCCTTGGGCGGGCGTTTAGCGAGGCGAAGTTGATCCGCTACACTTACGACTTCGAGCAAGCGACCCGGCACCGGAGAGATCCGGAATTGTTTCCCGCGCTGCCCTGACTGTATGCGTTTACTATCCTTGCTTGCTGTTGCGCTTCTTCCTTCCACGCTGCCTGCGATCGCGGCGGAGCCAACGCCCGTGGAAGTGGAGCACACGTTCGTGCTGCACAATTTTCACTTGGAAAACGGGGTGACGCTCCCGGAGGCGCGAGTTGTCTATGGAACCTATGGAACGCTGGACGCGGCTCACGATAACGCAGTGCTGCTCCCTTCGCACTACATGGCGAACATGCACGGGTATGAATGGTTGATCGGACCGGGCAAAGCCCTCGATCCGGGGCGGCAGTTTCTAGTGGCAACTGAGCTGTTCGGCAATGGCCGATCCTCGTCGCCAAGCAATACGCCTGAGCCGTTTCATGGGCCGCGCTTTCCGGTGACCACCATTCGCGACAACGTGGAAGCCGTACACAGACTGCTGACGGAAGAGCTTGGCGTGCGCCACTTGCAAGCCGTGATCGGGTTCTCGATGGGCGCGCAGCAGGCGTTTCAGTGGGGAGTGTCGTATCCCGATTACATGGACCGGATTGTGGCCACGTCGGGCACAGCAAAGACTTATGGGCACGGGATTGTACGGCTAGAGAGCGAGATTGCGGCGCTGACCACGGACGAGGCCTTCAAAGGCGGAGACTACAAGGAAGAGCCTACAAAAGGCATTCAGGCGTTTTCGCTGGTCTGGACGGCGTGGTTATTTTCTCAGGAGTGGTGGCGGAAGGAGTTGTGGCGCACCAATGAGCCGGCTGGAACAACGTTCGCGCAAGTGGTGGAGCACTACCGCACAAACTTCATTCCGCATGCGGACGCAAACGACCTGATTTTGCAGATGAGGACCTGGGAACAGAACGACGTCGGAAAAACGCCAGGCTTTTCGGGAGATGAGCAGAAGGCGCTCGGAGCGATCAAAGCTGAGCTTCTGTACATGCCGTCCGCGACCGACTTATACTTCCCCGTGACGGATGCACAGTACGAGGCACAGTACATTCCCCACTGCACGCTGCTGCCGATTCCCTCACTTTGGGGACACCCGGCAGGTGCGGGTGCGAGCCCTGCGGACGGAAAATTCTTAAACGAACATATCGCCGGGTTTTTAAGGGGCGATCGGCAAAGGACCGGGGCGGGCTAGTTTTCGACTTGTACGCCCTTCCAGAAGGCGACGTGCTGCTTTATGTTGGATGCGGCGGCTTTGGGTTCAGGGTAATACCAGGCAGCGTTTTCGTTGCGCTGTCCATTCACGACGACGTGGTAGTAGTGAGCAATTCCTTTCCAAGGGCATGTCGTTGTGTAGTTACTAGCTTCGAGTAGGTCTTGATGCACCGAGTTAGGAGGGAAATATTGATTGCCTTCAACCTTTTCTGTCTGGTTGCTTTCGGCGAGGGTGGCCTCGTGCCAAGTTGCTTTTGCCATGTTTCTACAGCTGTGAATTAGTTCGGAAGAAGCAAGCGGAACAGGGGCGATGAACTGTTCCGCCCGTCCTGAACTAAATGCCTTCCGATCCGTGCAGCTTTACCAGCTTGTTATAGATGCCAAGCGATAGAAAAGTCGGCGCCCAGTGGCCGACAAAAGTTGCTTTCTTCTCATCACCGGTCAGCTGAAAGAAGAGCGATGTTCCGATGGAGGCCAGTGCCGCCCACAGGTAGACGTCCGAAGGCAGCTTTGCGGTTTGTTGTTCGATGCTCCGAGCGATCGGCCCTTCACGATGTTCGGGTCGCGCGCCTGCACGCGGTTCTGTACTTGCCATGTCTTTGTATTCCATATTCCTTCTCCTTGTGGCTGAAATCTCACTTCGAGATACGTCTACCTTGTGATTCAGAATGAACGATACTGATTTCCTTTTTTCCCGATTAAAGATTCAATTGTTTACTCGACGTGTCTACTCGTACCGCAGAGCCTCTGTGGGATTGAGCTGCGAGGCGCGCCGGGCAGGAAGCAACCCGAAGCCCACCCCCACGCTACCGGAGACAGCAAACGCTACGATGACCGAAAGCAAAGAGACGGGTATCGCCACGTGTTTGGCGAAAAGGCTCATACTGAACAGACTGACACCGACCGGCAGCGCAATGCCTAGTAAGATTCCGAGCGATCCGCCAATTAAGCTGATCAGAATGGCTTCGACCAGGAACTGCAGCAGCACTTCGCGGCGCGAGGCACCGACCGCCATACGCAATCCTATCTCGCGCGTGCGTTCGGTCACCGTGACCAGCATGATGTTCATAATGCCGATGCCCGAGATGATGAGGGCGATGGTGGAAACAACGACCAGCACAATCGTCAACACGTTCGCTATACGGTTGGCGGTGTCCAGAATGGCGGTGAGGTTTTCCACCTCGTAAAGCGCTCCGGGGCGGTGGCGGCTCTTGAGGATAGACAGGATCTCCTGGCTCGCGGCCGGGACGTCGGATGCATTCCGAACCGAGATCCAGGATTGATCGATGCGCTCGTAAGGAATGAAGTATCTCAGAATCGTAATCGGGACAAGTATTGTCTCTTCTGATATCTCCGAATTATTAAACGTGCTGGTCTTTTCGCGGAAAGTTCCGACCACGGTGAACTGGAGGTTCTTAATGCGGATAGTCTGTCCAATGGCGGCGGACTGGCTGCCAAAGATGCTCGTAGCAAGCTTATTGGTGATCATCGCGACATGCTCCCGCAGGGTAATGTCGCTAGGATCGAGTTCGCGGCCCGCAAGAATGACCAGGTTGCGAACAGTCGTGTAGTACTGATCGATGCCGTCTACCACGACTTGACGAACCTTCCCGTTCACCACGATGTCGTCATGAGTGGTCATGACGGCGGTAGCGGCGACAATCCGGTTCCCCAGCTCGTCACGAATGGCTTGCACGTCGGAAAGCTTTATGTAATCGCCCTGAACCTGAGCGGCGTTCTCCACTCCAGCGTCGGAGCTAATGTTAACCAGGTTTGAACCGATGCCGCGAATCTGATCGAGGATCAACTCGCGGCTGTAGAGGGAAATAGTGACCACCAGGATCACCGACGCATTCCCGATGATCATGCCGACCGTGGTCAGAAAGGTGCGAAGACGGTTTGCGTGCAGGGCCTGAAAGCTAAATTTGACGGCCTCTGAAAAGTTCATCTAGGTACTGGCCGGAACACGCTATTCGGCAGAGCCGGAGAAGATCTAAGCTCCGCCGGCTTGTTTCAACAATCGCAGGGCATCTTCGCGAGGCGGATCATCGGAGGTTATAGGCGATTGCACATACTTAGTGAGTAGCATGCGAGCTTCGCTCAAGTTCCGCTTCTGTTTTACTAGAACATCGGCCTCGGCAAACCAAACCACGGGATTGTTGGGCGCCTGTTCACGGGCTTGCGCAAACATCGCGTCACTTTCCGCTACTCGCCCCTGGTTAGCAAGAAAACGGGCTAACGCAAGGACATGATGAATGCTGTGCGGCGCGGCCATCATAGCCTGACGCAGATGCTGCTCGGCTGTATCGAAGGATTTCCGCTTCTGATCGAGTTTGAACTCATCGTAGTAGCCCTCACCGGGATCGATGGCGCTCAACTTCTCTGCGACTGCTGCGGCTTTCTCATACCCGCCGCCCAGAAAACCAGGAGCTTCCAAATAAAAGTCAAAAACATCGTCCAGAGCATCGCGGTTGTTGCCGTCGAGCTGAACCGACTTCTCAAAAGCCGTTCGCGCTTTCGAGGCCAGGCTAGCTGCCAGTAGCGGATTCGAAACTTCCGCGCGCCGGCCGTATGCCCGTCCGAGCCAGTCAACGTACTCGCTATTTGTGGGGCTCTCGTTTGAAGCCCTTTCGAGATACTCGGCGGCTTTCTTGAACTCACCGCTCATCAGAAGATCACGCCCAATCAAAAAATTGGTTGCCGGGTCGCCCGTGCGCATGTTGAGGAGCGCAAGCGAGCCCTCATAATTAGCGCGGTTGAAAAGATCTTCCGCTTTACGTAGATCGCCGGCAAATGCCGAGCCGGTAGCGAGCAAAGCCACACCTGCCGAGGCTAAAATACCCCGCCACATTATAAGACCACTGCCTTTCGCAAACTGATAAGTGCCATACCAGAAAAACCCACCTGTATCTAGACAGATGCTCGGGACATTCACAGGGTTGCAGAGAGCTGTCGAGTTGCCCGCGCGACGGACCAGCCGGCCGGCAGATAGCGTGCGTTTCGGGTCGCGTTCTGAGGCATTTTGCGAGGGTATAGTATGGTTAGGCGAAAGCGAAATATTTACGAAAGGTTAACAGGCAAACACTATGCTCGCCGAGTTACGACGATCAGTAATTTCCGCCGGAGTTGTCCTTGTCGCGGCCTGCAGCGCTTGGGCCCAAACAGCGACCCTGCAGGGAGACGTGAAGGATCAGAATGGCCAGCCCGTAAAAGGGGCCGAGATTCAACTAGTTCGAACCGACATCAAGGGGCACTACAAAGTCAAGACAGATAAGAAAGGTCACTGGCTGTACACCGGTTTACCGGGGGCAAGCACTTTCGATATCGCTTGCGTCGTAGATGGCAAAGTGGTCGACAAGGCGAACGGGGTGAAGGCGAGCTACGGCGACAACCCACCAGTCGATTTCGACCTTCGCAAGGTACAACAGCAGCAGGCTTCGGCGCAGCAGGCAAACGCCAGCGGTCAGCTCACGCAGGACCAATCGCGCGGGATGTCCAAAGAGCAGAAAGAGCAATATGAAGCTCAGCTGAAGAAAAACTCCGAAGCGATTAAGAAGAACAAGGCCTTGAACGACACCTACACCGCAGGGCAGGACTCGCTGAAGGCAGCGAATGCGGACACCGATCCAGCAAAGAAGACCCAGGATTACCAGGCGGCGGTCGACAAATTCAACCAGGCCGGGCAGATGGATGCAAATCAACCAGCGATCTGGGACAGCTTAGGTGAGGCTTATACCGGCTTGGGCCGTGCGCAGACGGGAGACGAGAAGAACAAGACTCTCGATCAGGCGATTGCGGCTTACCAGAAGAGCATCGCAATCAAGCCGGACGCTGCCGTGTATAACCAGATGGGAAATGTCTACGGCATGGAGAAAAAGATGCCGGAGGCTTCCGACGCTTTGACGAAGGCCGCGCAGTTGGACCCCGCTATGGCCGGGAAAGCGTACTTCAATATGGGGGCAAACCTAGTCAACGGCGGGCAGCCGGAGAAGGCAGGCGAGTTCTTCAAAAAGGCCACCGATGCCGATCCGAACTATGCAGAGGCTTGGTATCAGTACGGCAGCATCTTGATGATGCAGGGTAAAGTCGATCCCAAGACCGGTAAGCAGCAGTACCCGCCGGACACCTCAGTTGCCCTGAAGAAGTATTTGGACCTGCAGCCCAGCGGTCCACACGCGCAGGAGGCTTCGGCTATGCTGCAGGCGCTCGGCGAGACGGTGCAGACCAAAATCAGCGTGCCGCAGACTAAGAAAAAGAGGCAGTAAGCGGAGCGGTTAAACCGCGTTGTGAGAACCTAAAGGCGAGCGAGTACCCCACTCACTCGCCTTTATTATTTACCGGAAAGAAGCGCGGCGTCATGCGGGCCATATTCGAATTTCTGATGATCGTGTTTGTGATTCTCGCGGCGCGCGCGGTGTTCACGAGCATTATGCAGGGCATCGCGCGAGCTTCGAGCAATTCCTTTCCAAACGCGGCTCAGGGTGCTCCCAGAGGGCAGACAAAAGCAAGCGCGAGCGAGGGACGCGGAGGAGATCTTCACAAAGATCCGGTCTGTGGAACCTATGTCGCAGAGTCTTCCAGTTGGCGCAGGCAGGCGGGCGGGCTGACGTTTTATTACTGCTCCGAGAACTGCCGCGAGAAGCACTCGCTGGTGGCGCATTGAGTGGCATTGGCGGCCTGAGCGTTAGATGAACTGGATTGCTACCGGGGCACTGCTAATGGCGGCGGCAGTGGGATTAGGCGCGTTCGGCGCGCACGGTTTGCGCAGCAGACTGGACGCCTACTCGATGTCGGTATATGAGAAAGCTGTGTTTTACCACTTTGTTCATGCGCTGGGCATTTTGGCAGTGGCATTGATGGCGCGCATGCATGCTATTTCGCTTGCGGGACAAGAGCGAGTCGCGTGGCTGTTGTTTGCGGGCATTATCATCTTTTCGGGCAGCTTGTACGCGCTTGCGATTTCGGGCGTGCGGATACTCGGCGCAATCACGCCGATCGGCGGTCTGGCGTTTATCGCCGGGTGGATTTTGCTGGCTTACGAAGCGTTTCGCGCGCCCCGTTTATAGGCGGCCAAGCGGACCAGCGTGCGATGGCCGAACCCATCGGGCAGCTCGTACCGGAGGATAACCTCGGCGTCGATGCGCCGCGAATCTAGTTCGGTTAACTCCGCCTCGACATCCGGGCCTTTGTACAGCAGCAGCTGTGACCCGGCACGCAGTGCCCGCTCAAACAGGTCAGCTAAGCGGTGAAGCGGCGCAACGGCTCTAGCGGCGATAATGGCGGGGCGGCGAGCGGAGGCAACTTGCTCGGCGCGTTCGGCGAGTACCTGCACGTTCGAAAGCTCGAGCGCTTCGGCCGTCGTATCGACGAAGCGCGCTTTCTTGCC
The DNA here is from genome assembly GCA_965219105.1 of Bryobacteraceae bacterium. GTDB lineage: Bacteria > Acidobacteriota > Terriglobia > Bryobacterales > Bryobacteraceae > Bog-105. The sequence continues at coordinate 1,359,977 of OZ244728.1, forward strand.
GACCGAATCGCACAGGAGGAAACGGGAGCCGGGGAGCACAAGAGAGAGCGGGATGCCGGGGAAGCCCGCGCCGGTTCCCGCGTCCAGAATGAGCGGGGCATCGCGGAATAAGCGCCACGGCATGATTGAATCGAGCACATGCTTCACAGCTGCTTCGCGATCGCCCGAGATGCGCGTAAGATTCATGTATTGATTCGCGGCTGCCACCAGGCGAAGGTGCTCGGCGGACTTCTGAATCACAGCATCGCGATGAGGCAGGTCCACGGGCAGCACCACTGAAAGTTCATCCACAAAGGCCACTGATTCATCTTGGCAGGTACGCGAAAATAGGGAGGAATGTTAAGATCTGGAATCGTGGGGCTTCCCAACGTGGGGAAGAGCACCCTGTTTAATGCAGTAACGCAGACCCGCAAGGCGATGGCGGCGAACTATCGCTTCTGTACGATCGAGCCGAATACAGGCGTGGTAACGGTGCCCGATGAGCGATTGGATGTGCTGTCGAAGATCAGCAAGTCGCAAAAAGAAGTGCCGGCGGTGTTCGAGTTTGTCGATATCGCGGGTCTGGTGAAAGGCGCGAGCAAGGGAGAAGGGCTGGGCAATCAGTTCCTCGGGCATATCCGCGAAGTGGATGCGCTCATACAGGTGGTGCGGTGTTTCGAAGACAGCAACATCGAGCATGTGATGGATACAGTCGACCCGGTGCGCGATATTGAGATTATCAACACAGAGCTGGTGCTGGCCGATCTGGAGTCGGTTGAGAAGAGAAAGTTGAAAGCGCAGAAGGCGGCAAAGAGCGGCGACAAAAAGGCGCTTGCGGAGCTCGAGCTATTAGACCGGCTGGAGAGTCATCTGAATACCGGGCGCACGGTCGTGACCTTGGATCTGTCGCCCGAAGAACGCGCGGCGGTTCGTCTGTTTTTTCTCCTGACCGCCAAGCCTACGCTCTTCGCGTGCAACGTGGCAGAGCAGGATCTTGCCACAGCGGACAGCAACGCATTTGTGCAGCAGGTGCGGAGCTACGTGGGCGAGCATCACGACACAAGCGCGGTGGTGGTCTCGGCCGAGATCGAATCGGAGCTGGTGATGCTTTCGCCGGAGGAGCGGACAGAGTATCTGGCCGAGCTCGGCGTGGACGATACGGGCGCGGGAAATTTGATTCGCGAGGCATACCATCTGCTCGGGCTGCGGACTTATCTGACGACCGGAGAGAAGGAGACGCGCGCGTGGACGATTCATGCGGGGGATAAAGCTCCGCAGGCGGCGGGAGTGATCCACTCCGATTTCGAGAAGAGTTTCATTTCGGCGGAGACCGTTTCCTACGCGGATCTGGTGGCGTGCGGATCGTTTGCAAGGGCCCGCGAGACGGGCAAGCTGCGCACCGAGGGCAAAGAGTACGTCGTACAAGACGGCGACGTGATGGAGTTCAAGACTTACGTGTAACTCGGGCTAGTTTGCGAAGGCGAGCGACTTCGGCTGGGCTCAACTCTCGCCAGCGGCCGATGGTCAGGCCTTCGAGCGTGAGCGGCCCGAGCGCGATCCGAACCAACTTGAGAACCTTGCTGCCGAGAGCTTCGACCATGCGGCGAACCTGGCGATTGCGGCCTTCGGTGATCGTTAATTCGAGGAAGGTGTAGCGGGCCGAGTCGCGGACTCGCTTGACCGTGGCGGGCCGGGTGAGGCCGTCCGCAAGCTCGATACCGTTGGCAAGCTTTTGCAGGTCAGTATCAGGCAACAAGGTCGAAGCTTTGATGAGGTAGGTTTTGGGGAGATGGCTGGCAGGGTTGGTGATGCCTTCGGCAAGCGCATTGTCGTTGGTAAGCAGAAGCAGCCCGGAGGTATCGAGATCGAGCCGGCCCACTGTTCCGACGAACTGATCGAGGCCTTCCATGAGGTCGTAAACGGTGGGACGGCCGGCTGGATCGCGATAGGTAGTCAGATAGCCTTTCGGCTTGTAGAGCAGGATGTATCGCTGGGCGGCGCGCGAGAGCGGCTTACCGTCGAGAGTAACTTGATCGCGCTCGAGGTCGACCCAATGATCCGGGGTTTGGATGGGCTTGCCGTTCACGCTCACGCGGCCGGCGCCGATCCATTGGCGCGCTTCGGTACGCGAGCCCGCGCCTGCTTTGGACAGGACCCGGTCCAGCGTTTCAATCTTGCGATGCTCGATCACTCGGAGTCTTGGTGAAGAAGGCCGTTTCTGTCGATGTGCTCGCCTTTAAAGTAGACCGAGTTGAGGTGCTCGGTGACGGAGATATCGCTGAGCGGATCTCCATCGACCAGGATAAAGGTTGCCTCGCGATGGGGCTGGATCAGGCCTATGCGGTCCGCCGCGCGCAAGACTTTCGCGGCATTGAAGGTGGCCGCCTGCAATGCTGCGGCGGGAGGTACGCCGGCTTTGACCCAGAGCTCCATTTCATGTTGCACCGTGGGGCCGTGAATCACCAGAAGATTACCCGCGTCCGAGCCCGTGATGAGCATGACTCCCTGTTGGTAGGCGTGCAGGAGGTTCCCGTTGCACGTGGCCAACACTTCGTCCAAAAACTTTGGATCGGAGCGGTGTTCCTTGAGGTGTTTGCGGGTAGCTTCGAGCAGCCCGGGCGGAGCGATTTGTTGCACCAGCGAGCGATTGAGAAGTTCGCTATTGCCTCGAGCCGCGTCGCGCAGAGCCTCGATAACGCTTAGGGTAGGGTCGTAAGCAATGCCTTTGGCCTTCATTTCGGCGAAGACCGCGTCAGGAATAATGCCGGTTAGCGAACCGTGTTCGATGCTGTTGGTCCCGGCGCTGACGGCTTCTTGGACGTCTTGCGAACTTCCGGTGTGAGTGGCGGAGGGCAAGCTGTCCTTCTCGGCCTCGGTAATGATTGCGCGATAAATGTCCGGGTTGAGGCGGTTGAAGGTTTGCCAGTGGGGAGATCCGGCGTCGAGCACGGCCTTGATGCCGTCGACGCCCGCTCGTTTGAGCGCATCGACCTGTTTGACGGCCTGAGCGGAGGATTTGGGTTGGCGGAGAAATTCGGCGCGCGCATAGGCTCGCATGTTTTCGGGCACTGTTGCGAGAAGCTCTTCCGGATGGCCCCCCACGGCCGTGAAGAGTGGGCCGAAGGTGAAAAATTCAGCTCCCAGGGTGTGTCCGGAGCGCGTTTCCTTGCGGAGTTCGAGGGCGTTGCCGAGCCAGTCGCCGACGCTGCGCACGGCGGTCACGCCACAGTAGAGGTAATCGGCAATCCTGCGTTCCTGCGCGTGCGGATCGGCGTATTGAGAAGCGTCAGCGAAGAAGCCGCCCGGCGCGCCGATGTGAACATGCATGTCGATCAGACCGGGTAGCAGAGTCTTGCCGGAAGCATCGATGACCTCGGCCCGCAGAGCTTTCGTGTCGGCAGGCGGAGCGCCGAAGACCTGCGCAATTTTTCCATCGCGAACCAGCACTGCGCCGCGTTCGATAACGGTTCCATTTCCGACGATGATCTTGGTGTTCTGGATCAGGAAGGAACTTCGACGGTTCACGTCGTGGGCCAGGATTTTCGCCCGCTCGATGTTTTGCCGGGTGTGTAGCTGATAGAGGCCCATTACGAGAAAGGGGGCGAGCGTAGCCAAGACCCAGAGCTTGGCACGGCCGGCTATCTTTTCTTCTTTCTCCCAACGAAACAGCTTGCTGCCGACAATCAAAGCAACCACGGCAGTGACAATCAAAGCGAGCATGGGAACCGCGTTCGCCCAGAGACCTTGGCCCGAAATAAGGAGCGATTGCAGACCTTGTACAACGTAAGTGGCGGGCAAGAACTGCGCAATCGACTGCACCCAGAACGGCATCATGCTTAGAGGGAACGTAGCGCCACTGAGCAGCAGCATGGGCAGATACAGAATTTGGATCAGGATGTTCGCTTCCTGCGCGGAATTCACCACGGCAGCGATGATCATGCCCAGCGCACGAAAGGCGATCAACGCAATGGAAACGAAGACGAACACCGACACGAGATTGTGCGGCACCGGCATGTGGTAGCGCAGGTTGGCGAGCACGAAGAACAGCACTACGACCGGGAGAAAGGCGACCAGCCCGGAGACAATAGAAGCGACGATGATAGGCGCCGCGCCCACGGGGGCAACTTTGAACCGGCGCAGCACGTTGGTTTCACGATCCTGCACGGCGCGAATGCCCGCGCCAAAGAAGCCGTTTCCCAGCACGCCGATGATGAGCACCATCGTGATGATTTGCGCCATTGCCCCGGCGCTTTCCGCGCCATGGCTGGATTGGGCGAACACGAAGAAGAATATAAGCGGGAAAACCATGCTGAAGAACAGCACCGAGCGATCCCGCCCCATGAGGCGCAACGTGCTTTTGATTTGGGCGATGTAGGGCTTCATGCTTCGCGCAACCTCTTTCCGGTCAGTTCGATGAAGACATCTTCCAGGGTCGGCCGCTTCAAACGGATGTCGAGCAGCTTCGCTCCTCGTCCGTCGATCCATTTCACAAGTTCCACGATCGCTTCCGCCGGCCACTCGCTTTGCACGGAGAGAGTGCGTCCATCGTTCGAGAAGACATGTTTTTCTGCCGCGATTTTGGGAGGCAGTTCATCCTCGGGCAGCGGAGAATCGGCTGTTACTTCCACTGCGGAATGGCCGAGCACGCGCGCCTGAATTTCACGAGGAGTGCCCTGTTCTATGATTTGGCCATTGTCGATGATCGCCACGCGGTCGCAAAGCTTCTCGGCTTCCTCGATGTAGTGTGTAGTCAGAAGAATCGTTTTGCCGGCGGCTTTCAGCTCCTCGATAAACAGATGGATTTCGTGCCGGACCTGAGGGTCGAGACCAGTCGTGGGCTCATCGAGAAAGATTAACGCGGGATCGTTCAACAGCGCCAGCGCGAGAGCGACACGCTGCTTCTGGCCGCCGGAGAGAGATTTGTAGAACGCGTCCTTTTTGTCCCAAAGCTGAAGGCGTTTGAGCAGCGCATCGTGATCGGTCCGGCGATCGTAAAATGAGGCGAACAGATCGAGGGCCTCGAAGGTTTTCATCTTGTCGGGCAAGTTCGTAGCTTGCAGACAAACGCCGATGCTGTTCTTGATCTGGCGGCTCTGATGGGCGGGATCGAACCCGAGCACGGTCACTTTGCCGGCAGTGCGCGGACGGATGCCTTCGAGTATTTCGATGGTGGTCGTCTTGCCCGCGCCATTGGGTCCGAGGAGGCCGAAGACTTCTCCGGGGGCAACGGTTAGGTCGATGCCGCGAACGGCTTCCATGGGGCCGTAGGATTTCCGGAGACCTTGTACGTCGATCGCAGCTTGGGAGCTCATTTCCTTGTCAGTATGGCTCACCGAGAAGAATTGTTGGGAGCGATCCGATGGATGTGGGGGATGGGCCGCTGAGCTGTTGTAGAGCGGAGATGGGCTGCAACGGAACTACTGTGAGAGCGGAAGCAATTCGCCGCGGACCAGGTCTTCGTATGTTTCACGGCGGCGAAGCAGATGGACGACGACGCCATCGACGAGCAACTCACAGGGGCGGGGGCGCGAGTTGTAGTTAGAGGCGAGCGAAAACCCGTATGCGCCGGCGGTACGGACGGCGAGGAGGTCGCCTGCTTTCGTTTCAGGCAGCAGGCGATCGCGGGCAAAAAAATCACTGCTTTCACATACGGGGCCGACAACATCGGCAACACTCGACGCCTGAGACGATTGCTGCACAGGTTCGATCTCGTGATAGGCATCGTAGAGGGCGGGGCGAAGCAGATCGTTCATGGCGGCATCGACCACGACGAAGTTCTTCGAGCCATTTTCTTTGAGGAGCAGCACGCGCGTAAGGAGGACCCCGGCATCGGCCACGATTGAGCGGCCCGGCTCGAGCATAAGCGTAAGCTCCAGTTGCATGAGCCGGGGCTTGAGTAGATCGATCAGAGCGTGGAGATCGGGGCTTTGCTCGCCTTGGCGGTAAGGCACGCCAAGACCGCCGCCAAGGTCGAGGAAACGAATGGGATGACCCTGTGCGCGAAGCCGTTCGACTAAGTTCAGCACCTTACCGGCGGCTTCAAGGAGCGGATCTAATTTTAAAAGCTGCGAACCAATGTGGCAGCTGACACCTTCGGCGAGTACATAAGGCAAGTGAGCGGCGCGCGCATAGAGTTCCTCGACGGCAGCTATGCCGATGCCGAACTTGTGTTCGCGCAAACCGGTAGAGATGTAGGGGTGCGTTTCGGCGTCGACATCGGGATTGACGCGGAGTGCAATAGAAGCGGTGCGCTTCAAGTCGGTCGCGGCGCGTGAGATGAGATTGAGTTCGGCTTCCGATTCGCAGTTGAAGCTGTGGATGCCTTTCTCGAGAGCGAAGCGGATCTCGGCGACGGTCTTGCCGACGCCTGCAAAAACGATCTTCGAGGGATCTCCTCCCGCAGCGAGAACCCGGTACAGCTCGCCGCCCGAGACGACATCGAAGCTCGCCCCTTCGCGCGCCAGCAGATCGAGAATGCCAAGGTTGGAGTTGGCCTTTACCGAGTAACAGATGCGGTGCGGAACGCCTGCCAGAGCTTCGGTATAGGCGTGGAAATTGCGAACGATGCAGCGCTTCGAGTACACATAGGCGGGCGTGCCGTGAGAGTGAGCGGCGCACGTCAGGTCAACGTCTTCGCAGAACAGACGGCCATCCCGGTACTGCCACTCGCTGCCGTCCGCCATCACAGTACTCGAAGGGCAATCGCCGATTGGTCGTCACTGAGGGAGGTGGGGCCGCGAAACGAATCGATATCGGCGAAGAGCCGGTCAATGATCTGCTGTGGTGATCTGTTGAGATTCGCCCGCACGCTGGCCTCGATGCGGCTGCGTCCGAAGGACTCGAGTTCGCTTGTACCAGCCTGTTCTTCGGTGAGGATGCCCGCCTGGTTTCCCAGCTGATCTTCGACGCCATCCGAGACAAGCAGCAGCAGATCCCTTGGCTGCGCGGCGATCTCGATCTGCTCGTACTCCTGATTGTCCAGGAGCCCGATGGGGACGCCGGCCACGCGCGAGCTGGTGACCTCGCCGCCGCGAAACAGAAGCGGCGGAAGCGTGCCTGCGCTTGCAACGGTAAAGGTGCGGGTTGCCGCGGACCACAAGGTCAGCGATAGGGTCGCGTACTGCGCATCGACTTTTCGTTCCAGCAGCGCTTCGTTGAGAGACTTCATAAGCTCGGCAGGGCTACGACGGCGCCGCACCAGAGTTCGCAGCAGTCCCGAGATCAGTGCGCCATAGAGAGCCGCGGCAGCGCCCTTGCCGCTCACGTCGCCAAAAGCGATCAAACTGTAATCTTCGGTGGGTTCGAAAAAATCGGAAAGGTCGCCGCTGATCACGCGGGCGGGACGAGTCTTCACGCCCACTTCGACGCCAGCGATCTCGGGAAAGGTGCGTGGGATCAACACAGACTGGAGCTTGAAGGCAGCTTGCAGGTCCTGATCGAGGCGATGCTCCCGCTGCAACAACTCTCCATAAAGCCGCGCGTTCTCAACCGAAGTAGCGATCTGCGGCGCGAGCAACGTGAGGGCGCGGACGTGGTCATCGGTAAAGAAACTGAGGCGCGTACTTTCGAGATCTATGGCGCCGATCACGCGATCCTGCAGGATAAGCGGAACCGCCACCTCGGAGCGCACTTCGGGATGAGAGGCGATATAGCGTGAGTCCTGCATCACGTCAGGCACACGAATGATTTGCCGGAGCAACACAGAATGGCCTGTGATTCCCTTCCCGATCTCCACATTGTCAATCGTGGTGCGCTCGTCATAGCGTTGACTGAAGCGGCAGCGCAGCAGATTACGTTCGGCATCGACCAAAAAGATGCTGAAGGCGTCGAAGTTGATGAGCGCACGCACGGTGGACGCGATCTTGGTCAGCAGCTCGTCAATATCGAGGATGGAGCTGAATTCTTGAGACAGATGCGCCAGAACGCGCAAGGTACGGTTCTGCCGCTCAACTTGCCGGTACAAGTAGGCGTTATCGATGGCGGTTGCCACGCGGGTTGCGATAAGCGTGAGAAGCGCGCGGTCCTGTTCGGTGAACGCGTCGAGGCGAGTCGATTGCAAATCGATAATGCCGACCAACTTGCCGCGCACCTGCATCGGCACGGAAAGCTCGGCGCGGACGGCATCGAGCGCGTTCAGATAGCGGGGGTCCTTCCGAACGTCATTCGAGAGAATCGGTTGGCGCGCGGCGGCAGTCACTCCAGTGATTCCTTCGCCGAGTTTGATCTTCAGGTTCTTGGCAATCTCGTCACGATGCCCGATCGAGTAACGCATGCGCAAAGTGCGGCTGCGCTCGTTGTAGAGCAGGATGGCGAAGAGCTCGTAGGGAACGACATCTTTGATGATGTCCGCGACGTTCGCAAGCAGCCGGTCGAGATCGAGCGATTCGGCGGTGATGGTGCTGACTTCGAGGAGAAAATCGAGAAGGTCGGCCCTTTCGCGAAAGCGGACTTGTTCTTTGTTGGGCGGCATTCAGTAGCCTGCCTGCAAGTGGGCCGGGTTAGTCGCCGCCGAGAGCGCACCCTCAGCTTCGGCCACGATGGACACGCCCGCGCTTGTGCCGATCCGATTCGCGCCGGCGTCCACCACCGAGCGAAGAGCGGCGAGATTGCGGATGCCGCCCGATGCTTTCACTCCGACGTGTGGGCTTACGCTCGAGCGCAACAGGCGCACATCATCAACCGTCGCGCCCGCGCCCGCAAAACCGGTGGAAGTTTTCACAAAATCTGCGCCGGCTTCCTCGGCAAGGCGGCACGAAAGTACTTTGTCCTCCACCGTAAGAAGACATGTTTCCAAGATCACCTTGAGGCGCGCGCCGGAGCGGTGAGCGAGACGGGCCAACTGCTCGAGTTCCGCGGCTACGAAGCCCGAACCGCCGGACAGCAGCGCGCCGACGTTTTGCACCGCATCGAGTTCCGTAGCGCCGCGTTCGAGGGCGGATTGCGCCTCCTGGAGTTTCGTGGCGGTCTCGTTTGCGCCCAGCGGAAATCCGATCACGGTGCAGACAGCCGACGCAGACCCGCTCAATTCCCGCTTGGCCAGCGCCACCCAATAGGGATTGACACAGACAGAGGCGAAAGCGAAGCGGCGTGCTTGTTCGCAGAGCGTCACGATATCGCCCTCTTTCGATTCGGGTTTCAACAGCGTGTGGTCGATGAGAGGGGAGATAGCGAGAGCTGAATATGGATTCTTGTCAGAATGCACTTTGGCCAAAAGGCAAGGCAATGGACGCGTTCCCGGGACGCCCACGTTCGACAAGCATAACACGCCGGGAGCGGACCGAATTGGCAGCAGAGCTGTCTCTCGAAGACGATTTGAAATACTAGAAAACTATGTGGATTCGCCTCTTGCCCTGGCCCGTAGCAGCGGCCTTGTGCGCCGCCCTTCCCCTCGCGGGTCAAGGTCATTTGCCTGCTCAGGGCGCGCCGGTTGTGCATCGGGACCAACCACCGGAAGACCCGGCCGCAGTGGCGCGCGGGAGAGCGTTGTTCCAATCGACTTGCGGTTTCTGCCATGGGCCGGACGCCACCGGTTCACGCGCGCCGGACCTGGTTCGTTCTCCGGTTACGATGCGCGATGAAAACGGAAGCGCGCTCGCGCCCGTGATTCGGAATGGGCGGCCAGACAAAGGCATGCCGAGTTTCGCCACGCTCAAGGACGATCAGGTGGCGAACATCGTAGCGTTTCTGCATCATCAGGCTTACGAAGCGCGGCACAGCTCGCATGTGCCGGGCGACTATCCGCTTGCGAAGCTATTGACGGGCAACGCTGCGGCAGGCAAGCAGTATTTCTATGGCGCGGGGGGCTGTTCCGGCTGCCACTCGGTCACCGGCGATCTGGCCGGAGTCGCAAACAAGTACTCGCCCATCAACCTGCAGCAGGAAATGGTCTATCCGTCGAAAAAGGATGTTGTTCGAACAGCGACCGTTGAAACGGCGGCCGGTGCGCGGATCGAGGGCAAGCTGGTGCATGACGACGAGTTCAGCATTTCGGTCGCCGGGTCAGACGGCTGGGTTCGTACTTTCCCCAGATCTGAGGTGAAAGCCGAGATCCACGACCCGCTGGCAGCGCATCGCGAGTTGACGCCCAAATACACCGATGCAGATGTCCATAATCTGTTTGCCTACCTGGAGACTTTGAAATAAGATGAGGCAGAAACTTCAATGGGTGATGCTTGCGGGCTTGGCGATTGCCGCCTATTCCGCGGATCTAGGCCTGACGCCGGGCGATCTAACGAAGCCGCTCGCGAAAGATTGGCCCACCTTCAACGGCGACTATAGCGGGCGGCGATACAGCAGCCTCTCGCAGATCGATCAAAGCAACGTTCATCGCCTGACGCTCGCCTGGATGGCCGAGATGCACTCGGTCGGGATCAAATCCATGCCGCTAGAGGTGAACGGCTATCTTTACTTCACGACGCCCGATAATGTGTGGGCAGCCGATGCGCGCACCGGCCGCATTCTCTGGCATTTTCTTCGCGAAGCAGTGGGCGGGCATATCGGCCAGCGCGGGGTCGGCATGTATGGCGACTCACTTTATTTCACGACCGCCGATTGCCGCCTAATTTGTCTCAACGCTAAGGATGGCGCCGTGCGGTGGAACGTGCAGTTAGCTGATCCGAAGCTTGGGTATTACTCAACCATGTCGCCGTTGATCGTCAAGAATCATGTGATCGTAGGTGTGTCGGGCGATTCGACAGACATACCCGGCTTTCTGAAATCGATAAACCCCCGAAGCGGCGCGACCGAGTGGCAATGGAACACGGAACCCGCGCCCGGCGAGCCAGGATCGGAGACATGGCCGAGCGGCACCGACGCGATTACCCATGGCGGCGGCATGACGTGGATGACAGGCACTTACGATGCGGAGCTGAACCAGATTTACTGGGGCATCGGGAATCCGAATCCTGTGCTGAACGGCGATATCCGCAAGGGCGATGACCTTTATACCTGCTCGATTGTGTCGCTGAATCCGGATACCGGCAAGCTGAACTGGCACTTTCAGCCTTCGCCGCACGACACGCACGATTGGGATGCGGTGCAGACGCCGGTGCTGATTGACGATGAATCGCATGGCGTGCATCGCAAGCTGCTGGCGCAAGCGAGCCGTAATGGCTATTTCTTCCTGCTGGATCGAACCACGGGTGAACATATCGTGTCGGCGCCCTTCGTGAAGACGAACTGGGCGAAAGGCATCGACGGACGTGGCGAGCCGATTCCGAATCCGGAGAAAGAGCCGAAGCCGGATGGAACGTTGGTCTCGCCGGGCTCGGATGGGGCAACCAACTGGCTGGCGCCGAGCTTCAATCCTGATGCCGGCTTGTTTTATGTGAGCGCGCGGCGCTTATGGAGCATTTTCTATATGACGGCGGAAGGCAAGCCCGAAGGCTGGGCGGGGCGCGACCGAAACTTGTGGGCCAACTCAGTTCTGGTCGCTTTAGATTACAAGACCGGCAAGATCCGCTGGCAACACGAGTTGGGGCATGGAGAAGGGAGCGCCGGGATGCTTTCGACGGCCGGACGCCTGCTGTTTACCAGCGACAACTCCAACAACTTGATGGCGCTCGATCCGGAATCCGGCAAAGCGTTGTGGCATGTCAATCTCGGCGCGAGGATGCAATCGGCGCCCTCTACATTCGAGCTGGATGGACGGCAGTACCTGCTGACGCCGGTCGGCGGGTCGCTGCTGGCGTGGGTTCTGCCTAAAGATTGAAAGTCCGGTAACTCGGGGCGAGCGGCAGCCGTCGGTAAAGAATCTGCCACTGGTAAAGACGTGCTATTCTGGCGCCAGCAAGCTCCTACAATGAGTGTGCGTCCAAATGTTTTCGCGGCCGCTGCGAGCTTCGCTATCCTGCCCGTGTGTGCGCCGGGCACTCGCTTCCCTGCCCTTGCGATAGGCGAGGTTTTGTTCGTTTCTTTAGTCTAGAGTTTAGGAACAACGCATGTTTGAGTTCCTCTTCAAATATCCGGCGGGTGTTTTTTCGAAGGGGACCTTTGTGCTTTTGGGCGGTTGGCCGCGCTGGCTTCTCTATGCGGGGTTCCTGGCGGCGGCCGTGGCGCTGGCCGCTTCGGTGTATTGGCGCTGGCGGCGCTCGCCCTCAACGCTGAACCGTGCGCGTACGCTCGCCATATCCGCTCTGCAGTGGGCCACGTTGGCTGTGCTGCTGCTTCTTCTGTGGGAACCGGCGATCAGCGTGACGGCGCTGCGGCCGCAGCAGAATATTGTCGCGGTAGTGGTGGACGACAGCCGTAGCATGAGCCTTGACGACGGCTCGGTCAGCCGCGAGAAGCAGGCGGTAGATCTGCTGAACGGCAAACTGCTGAAGCAGCTGCAATCGAAGTTTCAAGTGCGGCTTTACCGGCTGGGCTCCGGGCTCGAGCGAATCGATCAGTTGAGCAGCTTGCACGCCGCAGAGCCTGCTACTCAGATTGGCCGCGGATTGGACGAGCTGGCCGCGGAATCGGGAACACTTCCGATCGGCTCGGTGGTGCTGCTGAGTGACGGGTCGGATAATGGCGGCGGCATCGATGCGTCCACGTTGTCGCAGCTGCGAGAGCGGCGGCTTCCTGTCAACACGATCGGTTTTGGCAAGGAACACCTGCAAAATGATGTTGAGATCGACCGGGTGGCATTGCCAGCGAAAGCTCTCCCTGGCTCGCGCCTGGAGGCGCAGGTCACCATTCGGCAGGATGGCTTCAATCGGCAGCGCGCGCGGCTGGTGATCAACGCGGGTGGCACGGTGCTTGCCAACAAGCCGATCACGCTTGGCAACACACCCGAGCAAGTGGAGACGGTGGAGTTTAACGCGGGCAAGACGGGCGTTGAAAATGTCGGGGTCAAGATTGACCCGCTGCCCGGCGAAACCAACACGGCCAATAACAGAGTCACGCGCATTCTTTCGGTCGACAACACCAAACGCCGCATCCTTTACGTGGAGGGTGAGCCGCGCTGGGAGTACAAGTTCCTACGCCGTGCCGCCGAGGACGATCCCGCTTTGCAGATTGTGTCGATGCTGCGCACTACACAGAACAAGATTTACCGGCAGGGCATTGCCAACCCGCAGGAGCTGGCCGACGGTTTTCCGTCAAAGCCGGAGGATCTGTTCGCCTATCAGGGAATTATTCTGGGCAGCGTCGAGTCCGGTTTCTTCACGCCTGTGCAAAAGGAGCTGATCAAAGAGTTTGTGGATCGCCGCGGCGGCGGCCTGCTGTTCATGGGCGGCCGGTGGTCGCTTGCCGACGGCGGGTATAACGTCGCGCCGTTTCCAGAGCTGCTGCCGGTGAACCTGCCACGCCGCAAGAATACGTTTCAGCGCAGTTTCGTAGCGGCGGAGTTGACCGAGGCAGGAAAGCAGAGCGCGATTTGCCGCATTGAGGAAGATCCGGCAAAAAGCGCCGATCACTGGGAAGTGCTGCCCTATCTGGTGAACTATCAGGACCCGGGCACGCCGAAGCCGGGCGCGCAGGTGCTTGCGAACACGAACGTCGCGGGTCGAAGAGTTCCGCTCTTGGTCACAGAACGTTATGGACATGGCCGAACCGCTGTGCTCGCCACGGCCGGAACGTGGCGCTGGCGCATGCAGCAGCCGGTGGCGGATAAGAGCCAGGAAACGTTCTGGCGGCAACTGCTTCGGTGGAGCGCCGGCCCGAGCCCGTCCGAGGTGACAGCGTCTTCGCCGAATGCAAATCTTTCCGATGACGGCCGTGCGCAGATTCGGGCTGAGGTGCGCGATAAGGCCTATCTGCCGGTAGCCGATGCGAGCGTGACGGCGCGCGTCATTGAACCGGATGGTTCGTCGAACACGGTGGATCTGCATCCCGATCCGGCCGCCGCGGGTTTTTATGCCGCCGATTGGAACGCGGCGAAAGAGGGTTCGTATGTGGTCGAAGTCACTGCACTTCGGGGGCCGGAGAAGCTAGGAAGCGATGTGCTGCCCTTTCATCGCCAGAACGGGGTTGCGGAAAGTTTTCACCGGGAACAGAATCGGGATTTGCTGCAAAGGCTGGCGCAGGAGACGGGCGGACGCTACTACACGCCGCAGTCGGCCGCGCAGCTGCCCGATGAAATTGCGTACTCGGAAGCAGGCGTGACGTCGCGCGAGATGAAGGATTTGTGGAACATGCCGGTCGTGTTCCTTTTGCTGCTTATCTTGCGGGGCTCTGAGTGGTTGCTGCGACGCCGATGGAGTGTGGTGTGACTCGGGTTCTGTTGTTGCTGTTGAGCGCCGCGCTGCCGCTCCAGGCAACGACCTACTATCTGACTGTGACTGGACTTGGAGGCACGCCCGAGTACGACAGCCAATTTGCCAAGTGGGGAGCGGACTTGGATAAAGCGCTCGAAAAGAATGGGCCGGGAACACAGATCAAGTCGCTCACCGGATCCGGCGCAACGCTCGAGGCGCTTCGTCGAACGCTGGCGCAGCTGGCCACTGTGGCGAAGCCTTCAGACTCCCTCGAGGTCTTTTTGATCGGACACGGCACGTTCGATGGTACAGATTACAAGTTCAACCTGCCGGGGCCGGACATCACGGGCGCGGAGCTTGCGAAACTGCTGAATCGCATACCGGCGGAGCATCAGTTGCTGGTCGATATGACGAGCTGCAGCGGGGCGACTATTCCGGTGTTGGCGCGCAAAGGCCGGGTTCTCATTACTGCAACCAAATCAGGCAATGAAAAGAACGCGACTGTTTTCCCGCGCTACTGGATCGACGGGATGAACGATCCGGCCGCGGACCTTGACAAGAACGGCACAATCTCGTCGCTGGAGTTGTATCGCTACACAGCACAGAAGACAGCTGGGTATTTCGAATCGGAGAAGTTACTGGCAACCGAGCACCCGACACTAACGGATACGGGCAACTCCGCGGCCGCTCGCAATCCGGGTGCTGATAACGGACAAGGTTTATTAGCGGCTCGCGTGGCAGTGATTCGTCCAGAGACGGAGACGGCGGAAGACGTCGCCCCCGGGAAGCAGAAGCTGTTGGCAAAGAAAGAGGATTTGGAGGCGCGGATCGATCGATTGAAGTATCAAAAGGCAGCGATGACGCAGGAGCAATACCGGCAGCAGCTTACGTCACTCCTGCTCGAACTGGCGCGAACGCAGGCGGAGATCGACAAATGAGAGCCGCGTCTTACCTTCCAGCCGCCCTGCTGGCGTGGTATCCGCTGTTATCCGCAGCCGCCGCTCCTGTGCAGAGTGGCCCGGTGCAAAAGTGCCGCGAGTTGAAGCATCATGGCAGTGCCGCTGCGGCCGCTTGCTTTACTGGCCTTACTCGCAACGGAAGCGCCTTCGAGCGCGCGGAAGGCTACCTGGGTCTCGACAATTTCGACCAGGCCAACGCCGAGTTTCGTTCTGCGTATCGCGCGCAGCCGAGCTCGGCCGAGGTGAAGGCGGAGTGGGGCCGGATGTTCTTTGAGCACTATCAGCCGAGCGACGCCGCTAAGCTGTATGCCGAAGCCATTCAGACCGATCCGAATTACGCGCCTGCCTATCTGGGATTGGCTCGCATCTTCGCCCAGCGTTTCGACAAGCGGGCGGTGGAACTGGCCGGGCAAGCCCTCGAGCACGATCCGCAGATGGCCGCCGCGCATGAACTGCTCGCGTATTTGGCGCTCGAGGACGACAACCGTAAGCTTGCAAACGAAGAAGCACAGAAGGCATTGAGCATTTCGGGCGATTCGCTCGATGCTATGGCGGTGCTTGCTTCGATGGACTGGCTCAAGGATCAAGCGCAATCGCCATGGATTGCTCGCATCCTTAGCATCAATCCTCATTACGGGCAGGCTTACGCAACCGGCGGACATTTTCTCGAAATCAATTACCGGTACGAAGATGCGATCGGGTATTTCCGCAAGGCGCTCGAGCTCGACAGCACGCTATTACCTGCGCGCTCGGAGCTAGGGATCGATCTGATGCGCTCCGGACAGTATGCCGACGCCGAGAAACAACTCGAGCTTTGCTACGCGGCGCACTACCGGAATGAAGAGACAGTCAACTCGCTCCGCCTGCTGGACACGCTCAAGAATTACGACACGTTCAAGACGCCGACGACCGAGCTGGTGCTGAACAAGAAAGAAGCGGCGCTGCTTCGCCCTTATATGCAGCCGGAACTGCTGCATATCATGTCTGTGTACGAGAAAAAATACAAGCTGAAGCTGCCCGGGCCGGTGCGCGTGGAAGTGTATCCCAACCACGATGACTTTGTTGTGCGAACTCTCGGCTTGCCGGGCCAGGGAGGCTTGCTCGGCGTAACCTTCGGGCTGGTGGTGACGATGGACAGTCCTTCGGCGCGGCCTCCGGGCCAGTTTAACTGGGGCAGTACGCTGTGGCATGAGATGAGTCACGTATATGTGCTCACCGCGACTCATCATCTGGTGCCGCGCTGGTTCACCGAAGGCCTGGCAGTGCACGAAGAAGGGATGGCCTCACCTGATTGGAGCAATCGCCTGACGCCGGATATCCTGTCGGCTCTCGGCAAGAACCAACTGCTGCCGGTATTGAAGCTCGATCGCGGTTTTGTGCGGCCTGAATATCCGAATCAGGTGGTGGTCTCCTACTATGAGGCCGGCAAGATCTGCGACTTCATTGCCTCGAAATGGGGTGACGACACGATTCTTGGGTTCATTCACTCGTACGCCGATCGAAAGACCACGGCGGAAGCCATTGAGGATAACTTGCATGAATCTCCGGAGACGTTCGACAAGCAGTTCAGCGCGTGGCTCGACATGGAGACCGGCACGGCGGTGAAGAATTTCGCCAAATGGAAGTCCGGGTTGGAACAAGCGCACGAGGAGCTCAAAAAGGGCGATATGAACGCGGCGATCAGCAGTGCGAAGACAGTGCGCGATCTGTATCCGGACTACGTGGGCGACGGCAACGCCTATGAGGTATTGGCCAAAGCGCAAACTGCAAAGAACGACAAGCAGGCGAGCGCCGCCGAGCTCGAGCGTTATCAATCGCAGGGCGGAAGCAACGTGGATCTGCTGTTAACGCTCGCGAGGTACGAAGAGAGCCTCGGGCAAGCGAAAGCGGCGGAAGAGACGCTTACAAAGCTGAACTACATCTATCCGGAAAGCGAAGAGCTGCATCGGATGTTCGCGAAGTTGGCGCTCGCAAGCGGCAACACGCCGGTCGCAGTGCGGGAGAGCCAAGCCCTGCTTGCGTTGAACGCCGGAGACCCTGCAGAGACGCATTATGAGCTTGCCAAGGCGCTGCAAGCAGCCCATCGCACGGGCGAAGCAAAGGATCAGGTCTTGCTTTCTCTCGAAGCTGCGCCCGATTTTAAACCCGCCCAGAAGCTGTTACTTCAATTGAGCCAGTAAACATGTCGACGACGATCACCACGCCCAACAACAACATCGATTCGCAAGAGCTTCGTAGCCGTGTCCAGCGATTCGGCGATACGCAAGAAGCAATCCGGCGCGAGATACGCAAGACGATCGTCGGCCAGGAAGAAGTGGTCGAGCATCTGCTCATTTCGCTGTTTGTTGGTGGCCACTGTTTGTTGACAGGCTTGCCGGGGACAGCGAAAACCCTGCTGGTGCGGACGCTGGCGCAGATACTCGGATTGAAGTTCAATCGCATTCAGTTCACGCCGGATCTGATGCCGTCCGATATCACGGGAACCGACATTATCGAAGAGGAACAAGCGACTGGAAAGCGCACGTGGACTTTCGTGCCGGGTCCGGTGTTTTCAAACGTCTTGTTGGCGGACGAGATCAATCGCACGCCTCCTAAAACGCAATCGGCGCTGCTTGAAGCGATGCAGGAGCTTTCCTGTACGGTGCGCGGGCATCAGTATCGCATTCAGGCGCCGTTCATCGTACTGGCGACGCAGAACCCGATTGAGCTCGAAGGCACGTATCCGCTGCCCGAAGCGCAGCTGGACCGGTTTCTGTTCAACACGGTTCTCGATTACCTGGGCGCGGACGAAGAGTTGAAGGTGCTGGACCTGACCACTGCCACGCAGCAAAACCAAACGGCGGTGGTGACGGGCGCGCCGGAGATTTTGGAGTTTCAGCAACTCGCCCGCATGACTCCGATCGCGGAATCGGTTGCGCGGTATGCCGTGGAGCTGGTCCGCTCGACGCGTCCGGCCGGCAGCGACGCCCCGGATTTCATGAAGAAGTACGTCAACTTCGGCGCAAGCGTTCGGGCAGCGCAGTTTATCGTGCTTGGCTCGAAAGTGCGGGCGCTCATGCACGGCCGCTTTCATGTGTCGTACGAAGATATTCGTGCTCTGGCCATTCCGGTTCTTCGGCATCGCGTATTGCTGAACTTTCATGCCGAATCCGAGCGCCTCACCACCGATCAGCTGCTCAGGCAGCTGCTCGATTGGAAAAAAGCGCCGCGAGAGTAGCGAAAGGAAATCTATTTGGCGGGCACGGCGACAACAAACCGCTTTCTGGATCCGGCTGTTCTGGCCGAGGTGTCGAACCTCGAGCTGATTGCGAAGACCGTGGTGGATGGCTTTGTCGCGGGGTTGCACCGGTCGCCCGATTTCGGCTTTAGCCAGGAATTCGCTGAGTATCGCGCCTACACGCCGGGCGACGATTTGCGGCATGTCGATTGGAACGTCTTTGCGCGCACCGAGCGGGCGTACTTAAAACGCTATCGCGGCGAGACTAATACGGCGCTCCATGTGCTGCTCGACGCAAGCGCCAGCATGGGCTTTGGCACGGCGGCGGTGAACAAGATCACGTATGCGAAGTTTCTCGCCTGCGCCATTATGTATCTGGCGCACCTGCAGCGCGACAGCGCCGGCCTGATCGTGTTTCACGATGAGGTGAGTAACTTCATTCCGCCCTCGGCGCGGCAAGGGCAGCTGATGCGTTTGTTTCATGGAATCGAACACGCCCAGCTAGGGCAGCGCACCAATTATCAGAAGCCATTGTTCGAGCTGCAGGCGTTCCTGAAGCGGCGCGGGATGACGGTGGTCCTGTCTGATTTTTTCGACAAGCCGGAGGCGATTATCGAGACCGTGGAGCCGCTCCGTTTCCGGGGCAACGAAGTAGTGCTGTTCCACATTCTCGATCCCGGCGAGATCGAGCCGGCGCTGGGCGCCTCGCCGCTGCTGATCGACATGGAGACCGGAGAGGCGATTGAAACGTCGCACGAGTATGCGCGCGAAGAGTACCGCGCCAAGATGGCCGAGCATATTGCCGACCTGCGTAAACGGTCGCAAGCGGCAGGACTCGATTACTGCCTGGCGCGCACGGACCGGCCTTTAGATAGCGCTCTGCGCGAGTACTTTTCTAAACGGCAAGGAAGGATCTAAGTGGGATTTGTCTCGCCATGGTTTTTAGCAGGCGCGGCCGCCGTGGCTCTGCCGCTCTGGCTGCATCTGCTGCGAAGATACCGGCAGACGCCGCTGCCGTTCAGCTCCGTGATGTTCTTCGAGCGGCGCACGCAAAGCTCAGTGAAGCATCGCCGCTTGCAGTATCTCGCGCTGCTGGCGCTGCGCATTCTGCTGTTGATGCTGCTGGCGTTTGCCTTCGCCAACCCGTTCTTCAACCGGCGTTCAGTGGTTGCCAAGCGGCGGATGCTGACCGTGATTGCTGTCGACCGTTCTTTCAGCATGCAGGCGGGCGATGCGATGGCCCGGGCCCGCGCGGAGGCGCAGACCTTGATTTCGGCGCTATCGCCCCAGGATATGGCGGAAGTCGCGGCACTCGATGCGCATGTCGAAAGCCTCACGACGCCCGGTGCCTCAAAAGCAGAGCTCATTGCGTCGCTGAAGACGCTCACGCCCACTGACCGCGCCAGTTCCTTCGGCGAGTTTACGCGTGCAATGCGCGCGCTCGCCGAAACAAGCGGGATGCACTTGAACGTGCATCTGGTGAGCGACATGCAACAAACGTCGATGCCCGCCGATTTCCGCAACCTGACTGCCGGACCGAACGTGTCGCTGCATTTGCATTCGGTGGAAAACGGCAAGCGGCCAAACTGGTCCGTGGAGAGCGTGGATGTACCGGCGATTGTGGATGGAACGTCGCCGCTGCGCCTGACAGCAGTCATAGCGGGCTGGAGCACAAAGCAGGCTTCGCGAACGGTTTCCCTGAACCTGGACGGCAAGCCCGTGGCACAGCAAAGCGTGACGATCACCCCGGACGGGAAAGCTTCCGTGATGTTCAACGGTTTCGCTGTTCCTTACGGGTCTCACCGCGGCAGCGTAACGATCCAGCCGGCGGACGAATTGGCGCAAGATGACAGTTTCCCTTTCGCCGTGGAGCGGCAGGATCCCCGCAAGGTGCTTTTTCTTTACGCAAACGGCCGTCGGCCTGCCGAGGATTTGTATTACAAGACGGCGCTCGAATCCGGCACCAAGAACGGCCTGCAGCTGCAAGCGATGCCGCTGGACGACGCGTCCGGACAGGACTTTTCGCGTTATGCTTTTGTGGTTCTCGATGACGTGGGAGCTGTCGATTCGAACTTGAACGACCGGCTCTGCGCTTTTGTGACTCATGGCGGGGCTGTCTTGATTTCCCTCGGTCCGCGTACCGCCGATGCGGGGAAAATCCCGCTTTCGAAGGAACAGTTTCAGGAGCAGCGCACGTCCCTCGCCGCAGGATACGCCGATACAGGGCACCCGGCTCTGGCGGGCGGCAATCAGTTTGAGAACGTTCAATTTAGCGAGACGGCTGCCTATCAACCCAAACCGGATGCGCGAGTGCTGGCGCGGTTTTCGGATGGTTCGCCACTGCTGGTAGAAGAACGGGCAGGCGAGGGACGAAAGCTCATCTTTTCCTCCACGTTGAATAATGCGACCAGCGACTTTGCGCTGCATTCCTCCTTCGTTCCTTTTGTTGTGCAGACGGCGCGCTACCTAGCTGGGTTGGACGAGGTTCCGTCGAGCGTGGCGGTAGGGACGCCGGTCACTTTGCGTCATGGAACCGAAAGCGGCTCGGCGGATGTCATCGGGCCGGACGGCAAGCACGAGCTTTCGCTCTCGGACGCGGCCAAAGCGCTGCGATTCGACTTAAATCAGAGCGGTTTTTACGAAGTGACGCGGGCCGACGGGCGTCGCATTCTGCTGGCGGCGCATCCGGAAAGCCGCGAGTCGAATCTTTTGCCGGTTTCGAGCGAAACTCTCGAATTATGGCGCAATACTGGAGATACGGCGCAGCATTCGGTGAACGCGACGAAGCAGGTCCAGACCCGTCCCTGGAACTTCTGGCGTCCTCTTCTGTTTGCGGCGCTGCTGACGGCATTGTTTGAATCGGTTTTTGCCGCCCGGTACCTGGCGGGTGGGCAGCGGAAGGAAGAGAGGCAGACAGCATGACAGCGCTGGAACAAGTCAATAGATATCTGCACCAACTCGAGACGCGATTGCGCCTGTTTGCCGCCTCGCGCGGCTTTGCCCTGACGGCGGGCCTTGCACTATTGCTGACGGTCGCTTTGGCCGTTATCTGCAATCGGTTTCAGTTTGCCCATTCCGTGGTTTTGCCCTTGCGCATTCTGCTGTACGCGGCGGTGGCATGCGCGATTGCGTTCGCGATCTCCATTCCGGTCTCGAAGCTGACTCGCCGGCGCGTGACTCGGCTGGCGGAATCGGCTGTGCCGGGTTTCGATGAGCGGCTGCTGACCGTTACCGAGCGGCCGGACCTGAGCAATCCCTTCACCGAGTTGATTGCCGAGGACGTACTGCGGATTGCGCGGGAGAATGAGCAGCCGGGCGCGCTCGGTTCGTCTCGAGCAGCCTGGGGATTCGCAGGCGCGGGCACGCTAGCTGCTGCTGTGCTGATCTGGTTGATCGCCGGTGGGCCAGGCTATGTGGGCTACGGGGCTGCTCTTCTCTGGACGGGGTCGGCCTCGGCGAGCCACCGCCCGATCTACGAGGTAACCGTGCAGCCGGGGAACAAGACAATCCGGCGTAAATCGGATCAGTTGATCGATGCGCAACTGGTCGGGTTTGCGGCTCGTCAGGTCACCTTGCATGCGCGCTATGCTTCGCTTGGAAAATGGCAGGAAACGGCGATGCAACCGGGTACTCGCGGCGACGATTACCGCTTTCTTTTTCCGTCGATTTCTGAGCCCGTTGAATATTACGTGCAAGCGGACGGCGCGCAGTCCAGGCACTTCACCATCTCGGTCAAAGACCTGCCGAACATCAAGCAGATTCGGACTTTAGTTCATTTCCCGAGCGGCTTGGGGTTGAAAGATGTGAGCGATCTTTCGAGCGGCGATATCCGCGCGGTAGAGGGAAGCGAGGCGACGGTTTCGATTTTGACCGATAAGCCGCTCGATCACGGAATGCTGGTGGTCGACAACAGCCAGCACATCGAGTTAAAGCCGGCTGCGGGCGGATGGCTCGAGGCCAAAATACCGGTCAAGAAAGACGGCGTGTATCACGTGGCGACGGTCGATGGCGGCGATACGATCCGGCTTAGCGACGACTATTTCATCGAAGCGAAGAAGGATGAGGCGCCGGTAGTCCGCCTGGTTCGGCCGGGCCGCGATCCGCGCGTGAGCCCGATCGAGGAACTGCCGGTCGGTGTCGAGGCGTCGGACGATTTCGGGGTGAAGTCGCTCGAATTGCACTACTCGGTCAACGGTGCCCCCGAGCAGGTAGCGCGGTTCCACAGCAGTGACGGCAAGGAAGAGAAGGGCCACACGACTCTGTACCTGGAGAACTTCAAACTTGCTCCGGGCGATGTGATCAGCATGTACGCGACGGCCGCGGATGCCAACCAGACTACGCGCAGCGACATTTTATTCGCACAAACCGAAGCCTACGACTACAAGTTCAGCCAATCGCAGCAGTCCGGTGGCGGTGGCGGCGCAGGCGGCGGGCAGGACAACAACATTTCCGAGCGGCAGAAGCAGATCATCGCCGCCACATTCAATGAGCTGCGCAACAACTCGCAGGGTAAGGCGAGCATGCAGGAACAGGCTCATCTTCTATCCGATCTGGAATCGAAATTGAGCGCGCAAGCGCAGACGCTGGCGCAACGCATGAGCAATCGGGAGTTGTCGCAGGCGAATCAGGATTTCCAGAATTTTTCCAAGCTGATGACGACCGCTTCTTCCGAGATGGGGACGGCGGTGCAGCAGCTTTCGCCGGCTAAGTGGCATGAGGCACTGGAGCCGGAGCAGAAGGCGTTGCAGTCGCTGCTACGAGCGGAGGCGCTATTTCGAAATATCCAGGTTGCCTTCGGCCAGCAGAGCGGCGGCGGAGGAGGAGGCGGCGCGCAACGTGAGCTTGCCCGAATGTTCGATCTGGAACTCGATACATCCAAGAATCAGTATGAGACAGGCCAGAGCGCTGAAGACGCTGCTGCTCAACAGCAAAAGGCTTTGGATGATGCCTTCGAGCGTCTTCAGATTCTGGCGCGTCGGCAGCAGGAGCTCGCCG
Organism: Bryobacteraceae bacterium; assembly: GCA_965219105.1. Taxonomy (GTDB): domain Bacteria; phylum Acidobacteriota; class Terriglobia; order Bryobacterales; family Bryobacteraceae; genus Bog-105. The sequence goes on from OZ244728.1 coordinate 1,383,307, forward strand.
AACAGCGGAACCAGCAACAGCCCGCCGAGCAGCGGTGGCAAGAAGAACAGTTGAGGCGCGAAGCGGAAGAACTTCGCCGGAAAATGCAGGAGATTGCTAAGAACTCGCAGAGCAGCCAGCAGTCCGGGCAGTCTCAATCAGGGCAATCGCAGTCAGGACAGTCACAATCCGGGCAGCCGCAGTCCGGGCAGCAGGGATCGATGTCCGGCCAGCAGTCGGCAAGCGCTCAGGATAAGAGCGGAGCGAACCAGCAAAACCGGGAAATGAACGATGCGATGCGCCGCACCACCGAATCTCTGTCGCAGGCCGAAAACGAGATGCGGCAGGCGGTGGCAAGTGGAGACCGGGCGGCTCAGCAGCGAGCGTCTGGGCAGTTGGCGGAGGCGCAGAAGCAGCTGGAATCGGCAATGCACCGTAACGCAGGGAGTTCGCTTTCCGATCTTTCGCAGCGGGCCGACTCAATCGCTAAACAGCAGCGCGATCTGGCGGATCGGTTGAAGCAGCTTTATGGAATACCGACCGGTAAGGGCAAGGGGAACGAGATGTCCAGTTCGGCGGGAACCGAAGGCAACGAGATGCCCGAGATGAACGACCCTGACAACTTGCGGTTCAGCTATGGATACAGGCGGCGCAACCTGATGCATGACCTTCGCCCCACTCACCGGGCCACAACGGAGGAGAACGAGCTTGCCTCCGACAAGGACAAGCTAGCTCAGCAGCTGAAGCAGCTGCAGGGAGAGCTTCAGCAACAAGAGCAGAGTCTCGGAGCAGCGTCGCCAGATACGGCCAGGAAGGTGCGCCGGGCGCTGTCCGACGCCGAGCAGAAAGAATTGGCGTTGCGCATGCAGAAGAACGCGCAGTGGATTCGCGAGGGATATGGAGACCGGAATCTGGAGATGGAGGATAACGTAACAGCCGGCGTTGATCAGTTGAGCCGGGACCTCCGCGGCGCACAGCAGGCTTTGAACGATTCCGGCGCCGGCGCAAAGAGCGGGAGCGACCCGACGGCCAAAGCGCTCGCCGAAGTGCGCCAGCTCCGGCAGCAACTTGAGCAAGCACAGCAGGGCCGGCGGGGACAAGGCCAGGGGCAAGGGCAGCAGCAGGGGCAAGGCCAGCAAGGGCAATCTCAAACTGGCCAGGCAACGGCTTCGAGCGGTTCCCCTCAGGGCAGCCCCAGCGGCTCTCAAAGCGGACAAGCCGGCAACACTCCCGGGCTAAGCCGCCCCGGCAATGGACAATTAAACGAGCGGGAATTGCAGCAGGCCATCGGCCAACTCTCAGCTCTCCGCGGCCAGATTTCCGGGCAGGACCGGGCTCTCGGAAACTATTTCGGCGGAACGCTCGGCTATCTTCGCAACTTGAATGCCGACCCGGGAACGTTGCAGTCCACAATCGGGCAGGACGCCGTGGCCAGCCTCGAGCGGCTGGAAGCGGAACTGAGCCGCAAGCTGGGCGAGCAGCAGGCCCAGGGAGCGCGCAGCGGGGGCTCGGATGCCGCTGCCGAGAAGTACCGGGCCGCGGTTGCGGATTATTTCAAGAAGCTCAGTCAGCCGCCCCCTTCGCATTAGCGCGACGGCTCAAGCCCAACAGAACGAGCAGTCCACCCGCGCCGACCAGCCAAAGACACGAAGGTTCGGGTATAAGGCAGGCTGTCTTCATATCGGAAAACGCATAGCTTTGCCCGAAACTGCCGGGAAAGCCCTCATCTCCGGAGGAGACGATTACTTCGGTGACCGGTGCGCTGGAGACAAAGCCCCAGAAGCCGGACCATCCAGCGGCGGGCAATTGCGGAGAGTTCTGTCCGTAGCTCGACCAGGGTTGCACGATGCCGTCCGGCATGAAGTAAACCTGGCCGCCAGCGATGACCTGCAAACCGGCGTTGATCGAGGGAAGATTCCAGGTTCCGCCGAAGGCATAAATAGGCTGGTTGAAACTCCAGACGGTCTCAGAATACTTCTCCGTTGTTTCGCTGTACGCGCCGGCTGCAAAATGACCGGTCCCAGCGGATTGATCGCCGTCAAAATCGACGGCGGAGGTCACGCTGAAGCCGGCCGCTCCCGATTGGCCGCCATTGAAGCTGTCTGTGAGCGTAGCCGTGCCCGTAGGGGCATACTGAGCCACCGCCTGCGTAAACGCGGATTCGGTGTAATAGCCGGTCGCAGACGGCACGCTTAAGGGATCTGCGGCACAGAGGACGGGCAGGACGGACAGGATCAAATATTTCAGCACGAGTGGGCTCCCATACTCCTCTTCGGCAGAGCGAGCGTTTGTATGAGAGCGGACTTGGTACGAGAAGGTTCAGTATCGGGCTATCCCGCTCTTGTAGGCTAGTAAATTCAGCATGAAATCAATTTTCATTGGGCTGCTCTGCGCTAGTCTCCTGTGCGCAGGTGGGATGCAGATGGGTGCTCCGTCCGCCCCACGGGACCAGTTCCCACAAGTCGACGCCATCATCAACGACGCAGTTAAAACAGACCTGATACCGGGCGCTGTACTCGTGATCGGACACAGAGGCGAAGTCGTTTACCGCAAAGCCTACGGGTCGAGGGCTCTGATCCCAGCCCGGGAGCGCATGACGGTCGACACGATTTTCGACGCGGCTTCGTTGACCAAAGTGGTCGCGACTACGCCGTCGATTATGAAGCTGTTCGATGCCGGGAAGATCCGGATCGACGATCCCGTGACGAAGTATCTGCCGGAGTTTCAGGGCGGTCACAGCCCCATCACGATCCGCCTGTTGATGACGCATTTTTCCGGATTTCAGCCTGATTTCGAGATGGGGGCGCCGTGGCACGGCTATCAGGCAGGCATTGAGAAAGCTCTGGCGGAGAAGCCGATTGCGCCGCCGGGAGCGCGCTTCATCTACAGCGACACCAACTACATCCTGCTGGGCGAGATCGTGCGGCGCCTGTCCGGGGAAACGCTGGCCGAGTTCGCTCACAATCAGATCTACGCTCCGCTGCACATGACCGACACGGGCTTTCTGCCATCGCCTACGCTGATCCCGCGCATTGCGCCTACCGAGATCGATCAGACGACCGGGAAGGTGGAGCGGGGCACGGTGAACGATCCGAGATCGCGCGCCATGGGCGGTATTGCGGGGCATGCAGGGCTGTTCACGACGGCGAATGACCTGGCGAAGTATGCCGAAATGCTGCTCGGGCTCGGCGATGCCAATGGCGTGCGCCTGTTCGATCCGGCAACAATCAGGGAGTTCACTACACCGGCGAGTCCGGCGGACCAGCCGATTCTGCGAGCGCTCGGATGGGACATCGATTCACCCTATTCGAGCAATCGGGGCGAGCTGTTTCCGATCGGATCGTTTGGGCATACAGGATGGACGGGCACTTCGATGTGGATGGACCCGGCAACCGATACCTTCGTCATTGTGCTGACCAACGTCGTGCATCCCAAGCACGGCAAATCGCTCGTGTCGTTTCGTTCACGCATCGCCACGGCCGTAGCGGCTCACTACGGCATGCTCATCCCGAACACGGTTGCGCTGACCGGCTATGTGGATACGATCACGGGGGCGGGCGTTCACCGGGTTATCTCGCGCAATGGCGAGACGCTGACCGGCCTCGATGTACTCGAGCAGGGCGGGTTTAGCGAACTGAAGGGCAAACGGGTGGCGTTGATCACCAATCACACCGGCCTTGACCGGCAGGGGAGCCGCAACATCGATGCGATGCTCGCGGCGGGCGTGCATGTCGAACGGCTGTTCTCACCGGAACACGGGATCAACGGCACCAAAGACGAGGCGGTCGGCAACAGCACGGATAGGAAGACAGGCTTGCCGGTGATCAGCCTCTTTCAAGCCAAGGAGAGACGTCTTCCTGAGGAGCAACTGCGCGACACCGACGCGGTGGTCTTCGACATTCAGGACGTGGGCAGCCGGTTCTATACCTACACCTGCACCATGCGTTATGCGCTTGAGTCCGCCGCGCGGGCAAAGAAGCCGTTTTATGTTCTCGACCGGCCGAATCCGATCACAGGCACTCACGTGGAAGGGCCCATGCTTGACCCTTCACTGCATTCGTTTGTGGGATGCCTGGCTGTGCCTCTCCGGCACGGCATGACGATGGGCGAGCTCGCGACAATGGCGAACGCCGAAGAGCACCTTGGAGCAGATTTGCATGTGGTGAAGATGAGCAACTGGGAGCGAGGCGACTGGTTCGATTCCACGGGTTTAACTTGGGTGGACCCATCGCCTAACATGCGGAGCTTGAATGCCGCATTGCTTTATCCCGGGCTGGCGATGATTGAGGCGAACGGGAATTACTCGGTCGGCCGGGGCACGGACGCTCCATTCGAGCAGATTGGGGCGGATTGGATCGATGGCAAGACGCTATCGGATTACTTGAATGCCCGCTTCATTCCCGGCATTCGCATGTATCCGACGAGGTTTGAGCCTCAACAGTCGAACTTTGCCGGAAAGCAGATCCCGGGAGTCCGTTTCGTGGTGACGAACCGCGAAACATTCGATAGTACGCGCCTGGGCATCGAGGTGATTGTCGCGCTAGAAAAGCTCTTTCCGGGGCATCTGGACCTGCACAAGTGCAAATACCTAATCGGGAACAGCCAAATGGTGGAATCGCTTGGAACCAGCAGCGACGCCAGCGCCATCTGGAACCAGGCGGAGAAGGAGGCTTCCTCCTTTTTCGAGCGAAGAAAGCCGTTTCTCCTCTACTAGCGCAACTCGTTATTACAGTTCGGAGGCAGCCGCAACAGCTTTCGCTTTGGGGGGCCGTCCGCGGCGTTTGGGTTCGGCGGAAGCGTGATTGTCGTCGCCTGATTCGGACGTACCGATCACCCCGGCTGCCGCATCCTTAAGCCATGACGGCGGCCGCCCTCTGCGCCTTCCGCGCCCTCGTGCTAAACGTTCCAGCGTCAGGATTGCTTCTTCAAGCTGCTCCCGCTCGAGCCGTAGCTCAGCCAGCATTTTATCGACGTCCAAGTCTCTCATTCCTTCCTTTGAACTTGCGCATCTTGAATCGGTTTTTGTTAAGCGTCGTTCCGGATTCAGACTGATACGATTTAGACGAAGTTTAAATGCTACTTTGGACGAAATTCAACCCACAAATTGAAAAGTAGATCTTTATAGGTTCTAGTACTGATGTGTTTCTCAAGTGTAAAGTGCGAGATTCACGGTATTGTGGAAATTTTCTTGAGCTCCCGGCGCTTCCACAAAAAATAGAACGGAATACCTAAGCCCATCATTCCTAACCCCATTAGAGATTCGCGGGGCCTCGTATGCAAGGTGCTCACGAGCAGCAAAAGCGCGACCGCGATAAATAGTACTGGAACAAAAGGGTATCCAATGACCCGGTACGGCCTTTCCATTTGCGGCCTCTTCCAGCGCAAAACAATGACCGAGGCGGCGGTCATCAAGTACAAAATCCAGGAGCCGAAGATCACAAAATTGTAGAGATCGTCGAACCAGCCGCTGAGGACAACGACCGAAGACCAGAGACAGAGCATGATCATGGCGTTGCCGGGCGAGCGGAATTTCGGATTCACTACAGCGGCGCTGCGGAAGAACAGGCCGTCGCGGGCCATGGCGTAGGGCACGCGGGCGCCGGAGAGAATGGAGCCGTTGAGCGCGGCAAAAATCGAAATGAGAACCGCGACAGTGATGCCCGCTACGGCAACATGTCCGCCAATTGTGCCCATCATATCGGCGGCGACGTGCGGGCTTGCTCCGACCTTGCTCGCTCCGAGTACGTAGAAATAGGCGAGGTTAATAAGCAAGTAGATTGCGATCACCGCGAGCGTCCCGAAGATCAGGGCGCGCGGAAGGTTGCGCTGCGGGTCCTTGACCTCGGATGAGACCATGCTGACGTTATTCCAACCGTCATAGGCCCACAGGGCGCTCACCATGGCGGTGAAGAATCCGGCGATGCCGGCCGTGGCGGGGATATGGCCGCTAAGGTGAGCAATGCTTCCCTTCCCGGCCAGAAAACCGATTACGACGACTGCGGCCAGCAGCCCCAGCTTGATTGCGGTCACGACGACTTGTACGCCTCCGCCCGCGCGAACGCCGAGGTAGTTCACGCCGCCCAGGCAAAGGATGAGAGCAATGGCGAGCAACTGCCCGTAGTGGATATGCAGCAGCGAGCCGCCGGGACCGATCGGCAAAGGAATAGTCAGGAAATTCAAGCCGAATACCGGAAAGAAGATGGTGAGGTAGGTGTAGAAGCCGGCCGCCAGCGTGGCGATGGAACCGCTCTTGGCGACCCAGAATTGCGTCCAGCCGTATAGGTAGCCCCAGAACGGACCGTATGCGGCGCTGAGATACACGTACTCGCCACCGGCTTCGGGCATGGCGGCGGCGAGCTCGGCGTAAGTAAGAGCGCCGAAGAGGCTCAGCAGGCCGGCGACGATCCACACTACGAAGAGCAGCTGCACCGAACCGACAGCGCGGATCATGGTCGAGGGAACAAGGAAGACGCCACTGCCAATCACGGTGCCGATCACGATGGACATGGCTCCCCATGGGCCCAGTCCACGCTCGAGCGCTGGCTGGGGCGCAACGGCCGGCAGGGTCTGTGCACGGGAAGAGTTAAGCGGTTGAGGAGGGCGCATGAGAGGGAATAGGCGCAGCGGGAAGAGCCGTTTGCGCGAACACGGACGGGCCGATCCGGCTTGAGAGATACCCGACGGCGAACGTCACGGCGGATCCGATCAGGACATACCAGGTGTAGGCGACGGTTTGCCGCAACAGAAAGGTCGCGGCAAAACCGGCGAACATGCCGGAGATGGCGGCCCACTCTCCTGGACGTTTGGTGAGAACGCCGAGCAGAAAGACGCCGAGAAGCGCGCCGTAGAGCACGGAGGCGATGGACAGACCGGCTTCCAGAATGCGGCCCCAATGCCTCGCTGTTAAACCGATCGCGAAGAGGAGGCAGCCCCAGGCCACGGTTGCCCAGCGGGCAAGACGAAGGTAATACTGCTCGTCGTGCGCGGGGTTGAGCGGACGCACAAAATCCATGATCGTGGTGGAAGCGAGGGCATTGAGCGCCGCGCTCAGATTGGACATGGCGGCGGCAAGAATGGCGGCAATGACCAGTCCCGCAACTCCAATCGGAAGGTGCTGCCAGATGAACTCCGGATAGGTGCGTTCGGGAACGGCTGGAAGAACGCGCGCGCCTTCCCGGTAATACACCCAGAGCAGGATACCGATCGTGAGAAACAGTGCGAATTGAAAAAAGACAACAAACCAGCTTGAGAACAGCGCCAGTCGGCTCTCGCGTTCGTTGCGTGCCGAGAGCAAACGCTGAACGAGCAACTGTTCGGTGCCATGGCTGGCGGTGGTGAGAAAGCAGCCGCCGATCAAGCCAGCCCAGAAACTGTAATTGCGATGGAAGAAGGCAGAGGTGAAGGAGAAGCGGAAGTCGAAGAGCTGAAACTTGCCGGCGGCGCTTGCGGCATGAACGACATGCGGCCAACCGCCGGGAATGAGATGCAAAATGACGAAGAAGCTGAGGATGGCTCCGGCAACATAGAGGAACATCTGGACGACGTCGGTCCAGATGACGGCGGTCATGCCGCCCTGAAATGTATAGAACAGAGTGAGGCAGACGATGAGGATGATCGAGGCGACCTCGCCAGTGCCGAGGACGATCGAGATCACCAGCGAGATAGCAAATACACGGACGCCTTCGGCCAGGGCACGAAGCAGGAGAAAGGTGCCGGCGGTAAAGCGGCGCACGCGTGGGCCGAAGCGGCGCTGCATGAGCTCGTAGGCTGTAAACATTTCACCGCGAAAGTACTGGGGAAGGAACAGGACGGCTATCACGATGCGGCCGAGCAGGTAGCCGAAGATCAACTGGAGAAATTCGAAGTTGCCCGCGATCGCAAGAGCAGGAGTGCCGATGACGGTGAGAGTACTGGTTTCGGCGGAGACGATCGAGAAAGAAATTGCCCACCAGGGCGCGCCTTTGCCGCCCAGGAAATAGCCTTTGAGAGTAGCTTGTTTATCCTTGAATTGAGCGCCGAACCATGTGATGAAGATCAGGTAAGCGGCGATCACCGCGAGATCTACAAATCGCATGGAAACGTGGATGATAGCATGCAAACTGGTTTGAAGTTTTTCTGAGAAACTGTGCCAGGGAACAAGTCTGTCTCCGATGGCATCTACAGTAAAGAGAAGAGTTGCGGGAGTGAGACCAGTTCGTTATACTCCGGCTTTGCGCGATTGAGTGTACCGTAACCGTGATCAAAACGCGCAACCGGGCGACCGTCCGATTGAGAGCAGCAGCGAAGCATTGTATATTAAGTTTCCTCTTGAGGGAGGGTTTACCAGTGGAGTCACGCTTTTTGAGACCAAGTAAGAAGTTGATCATCATCGGCGCAGTAGCGCTAGGCGCCAGCGCCGGAGTGCCGGTGGCTTATGGACAGGCAGCTACAGGCCAGCAACCCGCGGCGGGAGGCCAAGCGGCAACGGGAACCAAGAACTGGAAGGACCGTGCCGAGTATGACCTGTATCAGAAGGCCACGCAGACACAGGACCCGAAGGCGCGCCTGGACGTTCTGAACCAGTGGCAGGACAAGTATGCGACCAGCGACTACTCCGACCTGCGCGACCAGCTAATGGTGGGCACGTTGGGGCAGATGTCCGCGGATCCGGCCAACCGGCCGATGGTGGTTCAGAAGTGCGAAGACATTTTGAAGCGCGATCCGAAGAATTTTCGGGCGGCTTATTACATTGCCTATCTGGGACCGGCGGTAGGAGGCGCAAGCCCGCAACCCGACCTGCTGTCGCAGGTGCAGTCGGCTGCGCAGGTGGTGATCGACCAGGCCCCTACGGCGTTCGATTCGGCGAAGAAGCCGCCACAGGTTTCGGCCGCCGACTTCGACAAGGCAAAGACACAGTCACTGGGCATTGCCCATAATGCGCTCGCGTGGGTCGCAACGTCGAAGAACGATAAGGCGACAGCAGAGAACGAATACAAGGCAAGTCTCGAAGCGAACCCGGATCAGGGCAACATTTCAGCGCTTTACGCCAAGATGTTGGTGGACGACAAGAAGGTGCCCGAAGGCCTCTTTGAGTATGCTCGCGCCGGTCAGTATACCGGGCCCGGACCTGCGCTGCCGGAAGCGACTCGGACGCAGATGCTGACCTACTACAACAACGAGTACAAGGCCTATCATGGGAGCGCGGACGGCGCTGACCAGCTTCTGACCCAAGCGAAGACGCAGGCGCTTCCACCGGCCGGACTCACGATCACGAGCGCCCAGGCGCAGGCAGATGATGTGGCCAAGAAGTTGCAAGACCGGATCAATTCAGACCCGTCATTCAAGGTTTGGTACGCGATTCAGCAGCAACTAGTGGGGGATCAAGGTGAAAGCTATTTCTCGAACTCTGTAAAGGGGCTTGAGATTCCCGGTGACGCCGTTCCGGACAAGTCTTTCACGGGCACGGTCATCTCGCTTGATCCTGCCAATGCGCCGACCAAGGTGATGGTAGGAGTGCAGGACCCCACCAAGCCGGACGCGACACTGACGTTTTCGAGGCCACTCCCCGCAGCGGCGCTTGATAAGGTGAAGGCGGGGCAGACAATTCAGTTCTCCGGTGTAGCGGATAGTTATACAAAAGATCCATATATGCTTACATTCGGAGACCCACAGATTGTAGGCGTCCAGACAACGACACCAGCACGGCACGGTCGCAGAAGATAGTAGTTTACAAATGAAAAAAGCCCCGGCTCAGCGATGCGCCGGGGCTTTTTCTATTGTGGCGGAAGCTTTACATTTTGTACCGGCCGAGATCTTCATCGTTCAAATTCTCTAGCCACTTCCGCAGCTCTTCGTTGTTCACCTTCTCAGACACAGAGCTTGAATTTTTCGAAGATTGCAGCACGCTATCGTCGACAAATATCGGGCAATCGTGGCGGAGAGCTAAGGCAAGCGCATCGCTCGGGCGCGAATCGACGCTCATGAGTTTGCCTTCCTTTTCAAGCCAGATGAGCGCATAGAATGTATCGTCTTTCAACTCGCTAACTACCACTTTCTTTACTGAGGTATCGAGGCCCATGAGCAAGACCTTGATAAGATCGTGCGTCATGGGGCGAGGCGTAGTAACTTTCTCGATTTCGAGCGCAATGGCATTGGCTTCGTAAATGCCTACCCAGATGGGGAGTACGGCATCGCCGCTCGAGTCCCTTAGAACAACGATCGGCATGTTGGTGACGGGATCCATCATGAGACCCCTGATTTTCATTTCGACTTCCATTAGGTCTTCCTTCTCTTACACCGAAACCGGTTCCGCGGCCCAGCGTTCGCCGGCCAGACTGTTGGGAGTGGCGCGCGTGACCAAAACATCGGCGTACTGGCCGACGAGCGTGGCCGTTGCCGTCGGGGAGGGCATCGTGGCATCGACAAAGTTCAACGTCTTATTCTGCCCGGTGCGGGCGATCCATTGGCCGGTCGCAAGGTTGTAGCCTTCGACGTGCACTTCCTCACGCAGTCCGACGTACTTGGCATTACGGCGGAGTTGAATTGCGCGCTGGCGCTCTTGTAAAACTTGGAGACGCCGCGTTTTTTCCTCTTCCGGCACGTGATCTTCAAGCGCGAGTGCCGAGGTGTTGGGGCGTTTCGAGTATTTGAAGATGAACATCGAATCGTATTCGACCTCGTCGGCAAGGCGGAGGGTTTCTTCAAACTCCTTTTCGGTTTCGCCGGGAAAGCCGACAATGATGTCGGTGGTGATGGCGATATCGCGGCGGGCGTTCTTCATCCAATCAATCCGGCGCATGTACTCGTCGCGCGAGTAAAGGCGCTGCATGCGCGAGAGGACGTCGGTCGAGCCGCTCTGTACCGGGAGATGGACGTGGTTGCAGAGCGCGGGCGACTCGTCGATGGCATCGATGATCTCTTTAACGAAATCGCGCGGATGAGAGGTGGTAAAGCGTACACGGCGCAGGCCGGGCACCTGGCCGACGGCGGTGAGAAGCCGGGCGAAATCGAAGGCGCGATCGGAGGGATCCCGATAGCTGTTGACATTCTGGCCGAGCAACTGCACTTCGGTATAACCGAGTTCCGCGAGTGACCGGGCTTCGTTTAAGACGCTCTCGGCGGTGCGGCTACGCTCGGGTCCGCGAGTAAAGGGAACCACGCAATAGGCACAGGCTTTGTCGCAGCCTTCGATGATCGTAAGGTAGGCGCGATGAGGATTGTCGCGGCGGGTAAGAGGAGTTTCGAAGGTGTCTTGCGTGTCCAGGCTAAGGCCGGTCACGCGCCGGTCGCCGCGCTCTAGCTGGATCAGCATCTCGGGGAGCTTAGTGTAGCTGGCCGATCCGGCGACAAGGCTGACGTGCGGGGCGCGCTCGAAAATTTTCTCGCCTTCCTGCTGGGCAACGCAGCCGAGAACGCCGAAGACTTTTCCCTTACCGGCTTCGCGCTTGAAGTTCTGGAGGCGGTGGAAGACTTTCTGTTCGGCCTTGTCGCGAATGCTGCAGGTGTTATAGAGGATGAGTTCAGCGTCGGCAGGCTCATCGACCTGGCGATAGCCGGTGGCAAGAAGTGTTCCGACTACTTTCTCGGAATCATGCGCGTTCATCTGGCAGCCGAAGGTTTCGATATAGAAAGTTTTCATGAGTGAGCCCAGGAGAGGACGTTAACGTAGCGAGCTATCAGCCATGCAACAGGCGCATGAACCAACCGATGCCGAAGAGGGCGGCCATGAACCAGCCGAAGCATCGCAGGCCGTACTGCAGGCGCTCGCGATCCGTCCGGCGCGTGGTGAGGCCCAGGATTGCACTGGACAAGAGCGACAGCAAGAGAGCCGTTTCGAAGTTGTCGAGGTGGATGGAGGGCATGCGGTTAATCCTTTAGGCGAGTGGCTATCTCGTAAGCGTCGACCATGGCGAGAATGTTGAGGAGACCGGCGGTGACAAGGAATTTTGAGCCGTAATCGACAGTGTGGGTGGGCAGGTCAGGCGGCCAGTAACCGAGGCCAACGGCTATGAAGTAGAAGAGGCCGGCGGCGGCGTCACCGATGAAGCCCGCCAATTGAATCAAGCGGGAGAGAACATCGCCGGCGGTGGTGGGTTGAAACATGGTGCCGCGGGCGAGTACGCCGACGAGAAACGCGATGGCTACCGAGGCGAAGATAATGGCAGCTCTGCCTTTTCGATTCAGCAGAAAGTGGCCAGCTCCCGGTACAAGCCAAGCGGCCAAAACAGTGAGCCATGGGGAGCGAAGAGGGACACTATTCGCAGCGGGCGTAGCGAGCACGGGCATTGATTTCATTTTAGCTTTCCTTGCACGGGCGGCATGGGATACGCGGCGGCTCGTGCATTACAATGGAGTTCGAACGGCTACAGACAAGCGGATGTGGCGGAATTGGCAGACGCGCTAGATTCAGGTTCTAGTGGGGGAAACTTCGTGGAGGTTCAAGTCCTCTCATCCGCACCAAACAAAACAAAGGGTTTACCCTCCTCCTTTCAATTTGCCCTTTCGGGCGTTTGTGACGTAATTTGTGCCACAACGTTCCGCTCACGCTTCAGTAACGCTTCTGCCTTGCGGCCAGCCTCTTGCGTGTCGGTGTGATCCGTGATGTTGTAGCGTTCGAACACACTTCATGTGCGATGACCTGTGATCTTCATAATCACCGTCTCTGCCACCCCTGCTCTTCGCAGATTGCGCACCGCAGTCCGTCGCAAGTCGTGAAATAGCAAACGGGGAACTCCAGCACGCTAACAGGCTAGTTTCCAGCTTTCCCGGAAATCTAGAATCGGCTTGGCACCGCGCGCGAATAGAAAATCGCTGGTTCGCGGCTGCATCTCGATAAACTTCGCCATATCTCCGTAGATCGGGACAGCCACTGGCTCCGGTTTGCGGTTGCTCTTCCGGCCATCCATCCAGATCGTATTGGCTTGGAGATCCACCTGGGACCACTTGATTCGCAGCAGCGCTCCTCGACGCAAACCAACGTGATAAGCAATCACGAAAAGAAGCCGGAGCTGTTCCGGCAGTTCAAACAACAACTTCTGATAGAGCTCTGGTTTCAAGAAACCCTTGCGAGGCTCGTCTTCGGTTAGCCTCGGGAGGTGCGGAACGCGGGCGACAAGTGGCGGGTCCTGGTTATAGCCGAGTTGGAATGCCCGGTGTAGTAAGGCCAATTCGCGGTTTACAGTGCCGGGCTTCACCGTCTTTAGTCGCGGGTCGATGTACTCTCTTATTTGCGCACTGCTCAGCTTCGTGGCCTTTACGTTTCCCAGTTTAGGCAGCAGTATCGATTTGACCTTGAGCGTCGCGATGTAGGCTTGGGACATTTTTCGCACCTCGTAATCTTCGAGTAACAGCTTGAGAAGCTCTCGGACACTCACGCGATCCGGGGTGACCAGTTCGCCGACGGCTAATCGGCCTTGCTTGCGATGTAGATACGCGAGAGCTTCCTCGCGATTGCCTGTCTCGCACGACTCGCGCCTTCTCACTCCGTCAACGGAGTAATCGCACCACCATACGCCAGTGCGCTGGTAAAGTGAGCCCTGCCCTCGCTTCGTACGCTTCCGTGCCATTTACGCGACCTTCTTGCTCGCTTAATGGAGCAGGGCGGCGATGTAAGCTACCATTCGATTTGAATGCCGAACGTCGATGATTCTTCTTTGCCGGATTACACCGATATTCAGGGTCCCTGGACCGGAATCTTAATTGGAAACGGTGCCAGTCGCGCTGTTTCCTCGAAATTCGCGTACACGTCTTTGTATGACGTCGCGGTTTCCGGTTCTATCGAAAATGCCTTGACCGCGGAAGATCAAGCTCTGTTCGACACCATGCATACCCGCAACTTCGAGCAGGTGCTGTCTACACTTGCTACTGCAACATTCGTCAATAAACACCTCGGGATTGCCACCCAACCTGTCCAGGACGTCTACGACCGGATCAGACTTGCCTTGGTCGAATCTGTTCGGTCCGTCCACATCTCTCGGGGGATGTTCCTGAATTGACTCTCGAAAGCATTCGAGCCGCGATTAGGCAGTACGACTACGTTTATTCAACGAATTACGATCTACTCTTGTACTGGTCTTTGATGTTGGAAGGAAGGGTCCAGGGCTTCGCTGACTACTTTTTCACTAGCATGCGCTTTGATCCCAACAATACAGATGTCTGGTACAACCCTACTCGAGTGCACTACCTGCACGGCGCACTTCACCTTTACGTCAACCAGACTCGCGACACTTTCAAACGATTATCAGGAGATGCCGGCAATCTACTGGAAGCCTTCGGGGAGCCGCTTGAGAATGATGAGTCGGCTGTGCCGCTCTTTGTGTCCGAGGGAGCTTCGCATGACAAAATGCGATCCATTCTTAATTCGACGTATCTCTCGCACGTATTTAGCGTCTTTTCAAGACATTCAGGTGGCTTGGTGATTTTTGGCCAAGCCCTTGAACCTCATTACGATGCACACTTGATTACCGCGATTCAGAGAAGCAATAGTCGCCGACTCGGGATCGGCATCTATCCAACTCCGGGGCAAGACATCGTCCAAACGAAACTGGGCTGGCGGCACAAGTTTCCGCCTAGCTTCGAATTGAACTTCTTCGATTCGCGTACACACCCACTCGGGAGCGACGCCCTTGCAGTTCGTTGATCGAACGTTCGGGCCCTCAACTAAGCATCCGACGAAAGTTCATCCCGACAAGGACGAGACATCGAAAGGGCGAGCACACTGTCGGGCTGCGCCGCCTTTCAACAAATTGCGCTGAGCAACCCAGCAGCTGCGCCCTACAAGATCTCGCACAACATCTTGCGATTACGCATCCTGGGTGCCGCGTTTTTATGGGTACGTGCGTGGGTTAATGTCGATGATTCCAGGCGCAAGCATAACGAGCGGGATTTCTTCGGTTTAAGAAGCTGGCCAATGTCCGGGTGCCCCATTCAGCAGGTGTAGCTAGGATGCGCACCAGCCTTTATTTTACAGCCGCTAATCGTCACGTTGTCGTGGAACGCGCTTCCCGCGGATGTGAATCGCTACCATCTCGGGCGACATGCACGTTTTGTCGTTCGTAATGTCCTATGTACGGTCCAATGCAAAGCCGATTCAGGAACTTGCAAGGCTTGCAGGAACTGATAACAAGGCTGCGCGTTTTCAATCTTCTGCTGCGCAAACGTGGTTACGACTTCTGATCGGTTTAAATCGAGGAAGGGGTCGACCTCGTACATAAGACCATAGCCCGCGGAAAGCACGCACACTTGCACGTGACCGGGCCCATGATAAAGATATGCAAGCCAACGTTGGAACGCGGCAGCAATGGGAGGGCATCAATGGGCGGGTGCCAGGTGCAATCGATGTCGTAAACCGCTACTCGGATTTGACCGGGCAAATCGCGGGCGCTACGGTTCCACTCAAGAGCCTGGCAGATGAGATCATTTTCGGACTGACCCGGGTGTGTATCGAAGAATCCCAGGAAATCCTATTGCTGGCTGCAAATGGATATCCGAGCGGTGCTTCCAAGCTGCTACGCGGCCTGTATGAGCGAACGGTGACGATGCTCTATCTCCAGAAACATCCTGACAAGGCGAAGAGGTTCCAGCATTACGCCGCAATCCAAGAGCATCGCATGCTTGCAGCCGCAAGAAAGCTGTTTTCCGATGTACAAATAGATGGAGCGTGGAGGGAGATCACGGCGGCGGACGTCGACTCCTCGTATGCGAAGTTCAAAGAAGAATTCCAGAAAACGAAATGCAAGAAATGCAAAACCACCGAAGTGGCGCATAGCTGGGACGTGGATCTTGGGACCATGGCGGATCGCGTCGGCGAAGGAATGCCCGACCTTTATCTTGGCAGCTATACAGTCCCCACCTTACATGCGCATGCGACGTTCGCTTCCGCCTACGTAAATATCAAGGAGTGTGAGGACAGAGTCGTCTACAGCTTTGAGCATGCCGACGTTGAGATTGATCGGTGCGTCATTCAGGTTTTCACGCTAATGCACCGGCTTTTCGCCGCGGTCACAACTATTTTTGGTCTGCCGTTTGGAAACGAGGTCGAGAAGTTCGGTCAATCACTCCAGGTATTCTTACGGCGAGAGGATTCCTGAAACATGACAACCGGCGGCTTTCCGTCGTAGCCGACCTCGTGTGACACGGGGGAAGGCAGTCAATCACTTTGTATACCATCCGGTACGAAATTGGGCGGCATCATGCTCGTTGCGTCTCCATTCCAATGAAGCTATGTTACGTGGTCACCCTGGTGTACCTCGTTTTATCTTTTCTCTTCTGGCTGCCAGATAGCTTGGTTTATAACTTTGATTACGTCATCGTACACAAGATGATGAATCTAACGCCGATTGCCGCGTGGCCCCGCATTACGCAGGCTGAAACGTGAGGTCAAAAGCTCCAAATCCACGATGATCCTGAAAGAGGTGAATGATCGTTATACACTTCGGCGGTGTGACGGTGGCCGACCTAAGGCAAGGGAACGACAAATCGATATCACAACTGTAATCTTCTGTGAGGTTGGTCCACTTGGCCGTAAAACGCGCTTTGCTGCAGCGGAGCGGGGCTAGGCTTTCAACCAGCCGCACTGGAGGCGGCTGGAATGAGCAAACAAGCCACGCGGAAATCCGCCATGTCAAAGCTACCAAAAACGAAGCTCGGCCTTCCGGACCTAGACCATAGCAAAGCGGCCGTACTCGACAGCCTACGTTCGCCAGAGTCTAAACGGGTTTATCGACGTGCCATTGATGAGTTCATCAAGTGCTATTGTTCTGAGCCACGGCTTTCCTTTAACAAGGTGGTGGTTACCCGCTTTCGCATCTTTCTCGAAAATCGTGGCCTAGCGGCGTCCACGATTAATGGTCGACTTGCGGCTGTTCGCCGGTTAGCGTACGAAGCTGCAGATGCGGGTTTGCTCAGCCCAGAGTTGGCAGCCAGCATTCGGCGAGTAAAAGGCCCCAAGAAGTTGGGTGTGAGGCTCGGCAATTGGCTCACCGCAGAAGAAGCGCGCCGCTTCTGGCAAAGTGCTGATCCGGATACCTTGAAAGGCAAGCGAGACCGCGCCATTCTTGCGACCTTGCTTGGTTGCGGGCTTCGACGTCGCGAGTTCGCCGATTTAGATTTCAAACATCTTCAGCAGCGGGAAGAACATTGGGCCATAGTCGATCTCGTCGGCAAAGGAGGGCACATTCGAACGGTTCCGGTGCCGGAGTGGGTCAAGGCGATCTTGGATGAGTGGGTCCAAGCGGCTGAACTTCATTCAGGAAGGATATTCCGTTGCGTCTGCAGAGCAGGCAAATGCTGGGGTGATGGTGTAACCGAGCGCGTTGTCTGGCACGTTGGTAGTTGTATGCCGCCAAGTCTGGCTTCGCTAGTCTAGCCCCTCACGACTTGAGGCGCTCGTGCGCGAAGCTCTGTCACTCCGCAGGAGGAGAGTTGGAGCAAATTCAATTCCTACTCGGACACGTCTCTGTACAAACCACGGAGCGTTACCTCGGCTGCAAGCAGCGCATTCGTGGCGCAGCCAATGATCGCATCGGTATAGAACCATAGAGTCTACCTGCTTCAAAGGAACGTGTCGCCGACCAGGTGCGGCCAGAGTAGGCTCGCATAAAATGGTGCGCGGGATAACTTACCACGAACATCGTGTGAACTGAGTAAGATGACGAAGACCCAAGTGCGATCACAGCTTCTCTTGCTTCTGCTGGCTACGAGTCTGCTCCCGGCAGCGCAGCAAACACCAGTCCAAATCCATGCAGACCTCACGGACGCACCTCGCAAGATCTTTCACGCCGATGTTGACATGCCGGTGCATCACGGCCCACTAGACCTGATCACGCCAAAGTGGATTCCCGGCGCACACGGTCCCGATGGTCCCGTTGGCAATATTGCAGGCGTTCGCTTCGAAGTGGACGGTAAGCCGCTTCCTTGGAAACGTGATCCGGTCGAACATATGAGTACCATCTCGAGATTCCCGCTGGCGCTTCCATGCTCCACGCCCACCTGGACTGCATTTACAGCCGGGCGACCCGCACAACGGCGACGATCGAGTGGGAAGACTTGCTGCTGTACCCAGCGCACGTTCCGGTGCGTGAGATCGCGATCCAACCGGTGGTCACTGTTCCGCCCCGGTGGGGCATTGGTACCTCACTCAATCCACTGACTGCCTACGATCCACAGCACCCCGCAGGTGGCACTGTGAAGTACGCAGCCACAACCGTCGAAATGCTTGAGGATTCGCCTATTATGACGGGGCTCTACTTTCACGAGTACAGGCTGGCGCCAGATGTCTCGCAGCGGCACTACATGGATGTGATCGGGCCCACGGCGGCCTCCATAGAGGCGCGACCTGAAACCATTGAGCAAATGTCGCGCCTGATCCACGAAGCGTTTGCAATGTATGGGCCGCCTCATTACACCAGCTATCACTTTCTGACCCTTCTCCATGGCGACAAGGGCGGCGGCGGGCTGGAACACCACGAGTCTTCCGACAACACGCTACAAAAGGATTTCTTCACGGGCTACAAACCGTCAGTAGGTATGGCAGGCTTGCTGCCGCATGAGTTCACGCACTCTTGGAATGGCAAGTATCGCCGTCCCGATGGTCTCGCCACGCCGGATTATGCGACACCCATGCTGGACAACCTGCTATGGGTGTCTGAGGGACTCACCAACTATCTCGGTGATCTTCTGGGCGAACGCATCGGCATGGTAACCCCTGAGCAATACCGGCAAGATCTGGCTCTCACCGCGGCCGCGATGGAAGCCCAAAGTGGCCGAAAGTGGCGCAGCATCGAAGACACCACCTTTGACTCAGCCATGCCCAGCAACGGCGGCGGTAGAGGCCGCTCCTGGAGCAGTTGGAAGCGCGGAACGGACTATTACCCTGAAGGCACAATCTTGTGGCTGGATGTAGACACGACCATTCGCCGGCTCACGCAGGAGCGAAAGAGTCTGCGTGATTTTCTGCAGATCTTTTTGCAGAAAGGCGGAAGCGGTGTTCCTCGCGTGGAACCCTATAGCCTATCCGAGCTCGAAGAGGACCTCAACAGAGTCGTCCCGAATGGCTGGACCGGTTTCTTCCAAACGCGTGTCTATGAGGTGCAACCGCACGTCAATACAGAAGGCATTGAACAGGGAGGCTATCGTCTTGAATACACCTCAGATCCCACGCCCAATATGGAGCGGGAACTGAAGGAAAACCCGTCATGGGCGACTTGGTTTTCGATCGGCTTGGATGAGGATAAGGACGGCACAATCGTTGATGTCCGCGTAGGAAGTTCAGCCGACATGGCGCGGTTGGCGCCTGGTCAAAAGATCACTGCGATCAACGGCCGGGTCTTCTCAATTGACGTTTTCAAGGAGGCGTTGCAAGCCGCCAAAGGAAAGACTACGCCGATTCAACTCATGGTGCAGGATGAGGAGACCGTCGCTCCTGTAAGCCTTAGCTACGCGGATGGCCTGCGATATCCGCGTCTTTCTCGCATCAATATGTCGCCGGATGTGCTGGCGGAGATTCTCGCACCGATGACGCCTCAGTCGTCCAGGTGAGGCCCGCACCTAGTGTCGAAGTAGTTTCGGCGCACGCGCAGACATTAAGCTACGAGCACGTGATTGGTAGCGGGGTCGGCTTGTCCCACCGACGTTCCTGAACCGGCATTTGCCTGTTAACGCGCATCCCGCGGAAGTGCGTGCATGCCTTCAATCATTGCAACGCCGACTGCACGTCAACTTGGCTCTTGTTGAGCCGCTATGCGGTGCTCGGGCCGGGGTCGTTCGCCCTAGGGCAAAGTCGATAATCGAAAGGACCGACGATAGTTTCCGCGGCGGACGCCTATCGTCATTCGTTGTTTGAGACTTGACCGTGTTCCGGATTGGGCACGAGTGGATAGGATACATAAGTCGGCGATGATTGAGGTGCTCGCAGCGATCGAACATGCCGCGCTCGGCGAAATCATCAAGCGCGTGATCACCGGGGCGATAAATTGGGCCAAGGGGCGTAAAGAGCCGACACCGGAAGTGGTCGGGCTGAAGCTCGAAGAGTTGGCGGACAGAAATCTCTCCCCGTTAATTCCGCCGGAGAACCGGCAGGCCGCCATCTCGTCGGTCGTTGAGCTGGCGAAGCCTACCTTCGAGGAAATAGTCCGGTATAGCCCGAACGTTCATTGGGTAATGGCAGCGGTCAAAAAGGCGGCAGCCAAGAAGGCCGCGACGAAAAAGGACGCGCCCAAGAAAGCCGGAAAGAAAGGCGCGAAGAAGCGAGCGTCAGTAAAGAAGGCCGCTCCGCTGCGATCCCCGAGGTAAAGGCGCCAAGCCGGCGCGAAACTTTGAGTAGGACGCTACTGTGAACATCCGCCCCGGTTGGGTAGCCCTTATTAGCTGCCTTCAGATCTGCGCCAATTACTTCGCCGTAGACGCGCATTCCACCGCGTAACGGCCTGCAGGTTCATCAGCGCGATGGCGACTTCCCGCTCCTGTAGTTTCTGTCAGGGCATCACTCGGAGCGGTGCGTTTAAAATTCTGGAACGCCGTTTCATTTTGCGGCAGACTTTTGAGACTGCGGAATCCTGGCTCGTCGCGGGGCCGCGGGTGGTCTCAGGACCTATCGATTCTGTTGAAAGCCTCGCCAGATTCGTCAGAGTTTTTAAAGCGACTCATTTCGAGATGCCAAGCGCGCAAAGAGCGTCGCTTCGCAAAGCGGTGTTGCTCTCTCTCATGACCTTACCCGACCGGTGGAATGAGATTCGCCCCATCTCGCAACGAAACGTATTCTGCAAGGCGCGTCATCGTCCTCATGGCGTTATCAAATCCTAAGGAGAGGCCGGCCTCGCATATCGGCGCGAGTGGAGGAGGCAAAACGGGTAGAAGGATCGAGAGCGCGGTAGCATGGGTAAACTTCGACAAAACCATGTTGGACATCTAATACTCCGCTTCATGTCCAAATGATTTCGCGATGGTTCTAACGCCGAGATACGCCTGTAACTCGGAGGCCTCCGCTGCCTCGGAGTGTATTTGGACGAGGGGAACCGCCTGTTCAAGGAATTGCCGCCCAAAAGGAGTGGACGGATCGTCTGGAATCTTGTCAAGCACTTTCGAGGTAATGTCAAGTGCGTGGCCGCCGTCGGCGTAGAGATCTTGATAGAACCGCCGCATGTTTTCGGCGCATGAAGTGACGTACTCGGCGAACATTCTAATCTCCAGCAAAGTGCGGGCTGCCCATGCCGTGTAATGCACGTCGGACTCTGCATAACCCCGCCTCAAATGGCTTTAGAGGGAGAAGCATCGACGCGCAAGGCCGACGATTACCGGATTTTCCCAATCGTTAGCACACGGCTCATTAAGGAGGCGTTCAATCTCGCTCAGTGTCGACGGCGTGAAGCGTTCATCCAACGTTTTCAGCATTTGACCAGGATCGATCCGGCTTTCGTTCACGCTAGCGTCTCAGCCCTCCACTTAGCTCCAGCCCTAACGTTCTAAAGTACTCCAAGCCACTTCCTGCCAATCTCACCGAAACCGACTATACACCCAGATGAACTCCTCTAGACATGGCTGTTCGTCGCGATCCATCAAGGTGCATGGCACTTCAGAGTAGAGAGTGCGATTGTCTTGGAACTCATCATCGGCACGGAACCACGCATGCTCGCTCCGAAGCCGGTCGGCCATTTACATCCTCATTTCAAGTTGCTTTGTCTGTTGACCGGCCCTAGGTAACGATCAAACCAGTCGAGAGTCTCTTTCATCTCGTGCTGCTGGAACGGTATATGCCCCATATCAAAGAGCACATAGCGCTTATCTGCTTGCGGAGTACCGAGAAGATGGAACATTGCAGCTTGGTTTGTCTCGGCCGGATAGAAAAGGTCGTACCGACCGTTGAGCATCAGCACGGGAGTTCGAACTCTGGGTATGAAATTTATCTCGTCGATTTCCACTGATCTGTTCTCTGGCGGGAGACCACCTGCGGCGAGAACCGCGCCCCGAATACGGGACTCTTGGGCAAGTAAGATCAAACCGAGTCTGGCCCCATCACTAACTCCGTAGAATCCGAGTCGGTCCTGAGCAATGTCAGGGCGCGTCTCCAAGTAATCCAAAGAACGGCGTAGATCCTTGTACTGCTGGATGATACGGTCTCGTGTTCCACTTGGCCCCGGGATGCCGCTAGAGCGGCGGTCATACATACCCTGACAAATGGGAAATAACACAGCCCTGCCGGTCCTCACGAGAAATTCAATAAACTTGATTTCGAAATCGTCGATTGCGCTCAGAACAAGGGCGCTTCTTGGCGGCACGTACAACACAGTCTGGTAGGGCGGTCGTGCACTTTTAGGCAGGTAGAGCCAAGCGGTGACACGCTCGTGACCGTAAGCGGCATCGAACGAGATCCGTTCCGCAGTCCAACCGTGTGCAGAATCCGCTCTTACCTCCGTCAATGGATTCAAGTCTGTGCGGTCGTAGGTATACAGGCTTCGGACAATGTGGAATGCTTCGTCGCTGACCGGTTTTTCCGTTCGGTAGTCACGCCCTGCGTTCTCCACCGGCCTTGAGAACGCACTTGGAAGTGCGGTTCCATAGCGCTTCATGCAACGAAAGCCGTTAGCAGCAGAACGATCAAAAGGCTCCGCAGCATTTAGATCACCATATTTGTAGCGCTTGTCATTCCATGCGCCTCCCGCGATATAACGGCGACTACCCGTTGCGTTCAAGCACCATTCGCGCACATTGCCCGCCATATCGTAGGTTCCAAATGGACCCAGACCTAAAGAGTTCCCTACTCGCCTGGGACCAACCCCGTCGAAATTGCTGAAGAACAGAATGTGAGAGTAGACTCCCCGACCTGCTGCCCGATACCAGTGGTAGATGGAAGGAAGTTGTTGGTTCGAGAAATTTGCGTACGCAGCAGCTTCGTACCAGCTCAAACCGTTAACGGGGAAATCATCCTGGCCCTCGGGGTAATTTCCCAACTGCCAGCTCGATGGCCCAGGCAGGCCTGTTGTGTCCCGAAATAGTGACATCGCCTCCACCCACGAAAGCACTTGTCCTTCCTTCGCAAATGGCTCGCGCCAGTACTTAGACGTTGCGTATCCTCCCTCATCGATGAACTGCTTGAACTGTTTGTTCGTGACTTCATATTTGTCCATCCAGTAATCATCAAGATGAGCGGCGTCGAGATTGTTCAACTGGAAGTCTGCAGTTGGAATATGCACCATCCGCGGAGGGAGAAGACCTTTTTCAGAATCCAGATCGAAATCAAGATTTGCAGTCTGAAATCCTGCAGCGCCCTCAACTGGTCGAAATCCCCTTTTCACCACTTTCCAGCGAAAGTAACCCATAGGCAAAAGGAAATGTTCTATTGGAGAAGTACCGATACGCAGCCATTCGCCGTCCGGATCGTCATACGTTTTGGCCCAGATGGCTGCGCCCGACGGGTTAGTATGAATGGTTATGGCATGTGATATCTCGCGGCGAATCCGGCTTAGCGTGGGATCGCCGGGCAATAACTGCTGGCCTCGGAAAATGAACGAGAACGCACGGGCGTTTTGGCCCTTGTCCGCAAGACGTATCGCTTCAGGTAGCGCCACCTGCCTTGCCCAGCGGACGAGCGCATTGGCACGGTAATTCAAATACCAGCCGCAAAGAGCAAAGACGACCGCCACGGCCGCGAGAACCGGAAGCGTTCGTCGGACAAGGCGAGCTGACCATTGAGGGACATTTCCCTGGTTAGTGTCTGTCGTCTCCTCCGGCGCCGGCATAGTCGGCGAAGTTACGGCCATCGAATCGGCCGTCGCTCGGTTCGGTCGATCGGGCTCCGGAGTTTCCACGTCGCCTTTGAAGCGATACCCGCGTCGGGCTAGCGTCTCTATATACCGAGGTTTTTCTGCAGATTCCCGCAGCACGTCGCGGAGTCTCTTAATAGCGGCGTTAATGCTGTGTTCGAATTCAACCACCGTGTTGTCTGGCCACAGCCTCTTGCGGATTTCTTCGCGCAGCAACACCTCCCCCGGGCGTTCCAATAGAGCAACGAGTATTTGAAACGGTTGAGGCTGAAGGCGAACTCTTACTCGTCCTTTCCGGAGTTCAGCGCTTCGCAGGTCCAGCTCGTACGATCGAACCGCATAATGGGTCTCGATGGATGGGGGCTAGCGGCCGGAGGTGACTTTTCTGTCATGATCGAACTGCGACCCGCGCGAATGCTGCGGGGCTAGTGTAGCACTGCTCCTGCTAAGTCCCACAATCTCACCTACTTGGCACGTGATTACTTCGTGACTTCTATTTCGCCCTTGGTGCATCGCGATTCGTTCATGTTCCGGTTAAGTTCTCCTCATCGGAGCTCAGTTAAAGGGGCTCCCACCAAAACCAAGGAGAATATTGATGAGTCTCATATGTACCCGCCTAAATGCCGCCGCTTCCGTTCTGGCTCTGCTGCTGGCTAGCTCGCCTCTTTCCGCGAAACAGGAGTCTTCGAGAGGTAGAGAGTCTCCGGAAACCAGCGAAGTCGGAGCTCCGTCGATTGAAGGATCGTGGATTTTCACCATCGATAGGATCAATCAGGGTTTTTCCTTTACAGCATTGCAGTCGTTCACCGCGGGAGGAGTCACCTTGGCAACCGGTTCCACAGACCGCAATCCGCCGCCGCCGATCTCTCCTTTATATGGAAGCTGGAAGGCTGCGGACGCTAGACGCTTTACGGCCACACTCTACTTCTTCGCCTTTGATCTTGGCGGCAACGCGGTTGCGATGATCAAAACCAATTTCCTCTTCCAGCTTAAGAGCCGGAATGGGCTCGTAGGATCAGGTCAGGGCTTTAGCTGCGATCTCGAAGGCGAAAATTGTGTGAGAGTCCCTGCCGTGGATATCGAGATCCAAGGAAAGCGGATCAAACCCGAGCAAATCGAGCAGTAACTCGCTCGGCCGGTTGAGCGCCGCAGAAGCATGTTACGACCTTCGTGGATTGCCAGCGTGTTGGTGTTGCTTGTGGCCAGGTCATCAAGAACATCAGACTCGCTGGCAGGTCGTATCCAAATGTCTATAAACCGGGAACCGATCTGCAAATCAGCTGTAATCAGCCGGCTTTTAGTGATGTTGAAGATCACACCCCGCCACTTGGACGTATCACGCGCATGTCGCGGATTTGAATTCCCGTCATTGTCCCCAAGTCCGGATCTGGAAGTGTCGAGCAATCCTCCGAGCGTAACCTTGCCGTCTGCGAAAGCTACGAGGCGATGGTTGGAGATAGCAACGCGATGTGTGTAGCGTGCCAGATAGTGCAGAACATGATGCGGCCCTCCGAAGGGCGGTTTAGCGTAGACCACCCAGTCGTTTCGATAGAGAGACCGAAGGAACGAACGGAAGGCGGGTGCTTGGGCCAGAGCATTCAGAGTACTTGGAAAGATCAGTTTTCCTTTTCGGAATGCTCGCTTTAGACCTGCCACGAACTTACCCCGGAAGACACGGCTGAGCACTTCGACTGGCAGAAAGAATGCATATCTCGGACGGACCCAGTTATCGTGATCGAGTGAGAGGCCGCCTGCTGGAATCACGCAGTGGACATGCGGATGGTGCAAGACGTTTTGCCCCCAGGTGTGCAAGACACTGAGGAAGCCGATATCTGCACCCAGATGCTTCTTGTCGGCTGCTATCTCCAGGAGTGTGGCAGCGCTGGCTCGAAACAGAAGATCGTAAATGACTTTCTTGTTGGCAAGCGCCAGCATTGACAGTTCATGTGGAATCGTGAAGACCACGTGCACATAAGGCACGGGTAACAACTCCTTTTCGCGTGCGGCCAGCCACTGGTCGCGTGCACGGGTCTGACACTTTGCGCAATGGCGGTTTCGACACGAGTTATAAGAGATGGCTTGGTGCTGGCAACGGGAACAGCGATCCAGGTGGCCTCCGAGCGCAGCCGTGCGGCAACGTGCGATGGCTCGCAACACACGAAGGTGCTGCCAACTAAACCAGGATCGATTCTTTTCAATGAAGCTCTTGCCCGCTGAGCGGATGATATCTGCCATCTCGATGGATGGCTGCTTCATCTTCTATGTAGTTTGCGCGACCGCTTCACGCCGGCAGGGCCGGATAGTTCGAGTTTGTCGATCGGAGTTCCGGCTGCTTTCAGATGGCGCTCAGACAGATGCAGGTAGATAGAGGTTGCTTTGAGATCCGAGTGACCGAGCAGCAGTTGCACGGTGGGTAAGTCGGCTCCGCCTTCCACCAAGTGCGTTGCAAAGCTATGCCGGATCAAGTGAGGGCGCACGGACTTGGTAATGCCGGCACGTTCGGCGGCTTCGCGGCAAGCCTCCCAGAGCACCTTGGGAGTGATCGGTTTATCGGCTCTCCAACCGTTCTTTGTCCCGGGGAACAGATAGGTCTTGGGGTGCATCCAGCGCCAGTACTCGCGCAAAGTCTCTAACAGCTTCGGGCTGAGCGGTACATCGCGATCCCGGTTCCTCTTCCCGTGCCGGATGTGAATCACCATTCGCACACTATCGATGTCTTCCACTTTGAGATGACACAACTCGGCGCGTCGCATGCCAGTTGAGTACAGTGTCATCAGCATGGCGCGATGAAATAAATTGCTGGCCGAGTCGATGAGGCGGCCAGCTTCTTCTTTCGTCAGAATGTTTGGCAGTCGGCGTGGTGCCTTGGGGTAAGGCACCTCCTCGACCGGATAGTTTCTCTTCAGCGTCTTGCAGAAGAAGAAGCGCAGCGCTGCTGTGTGATGGCCGACCGTTCGCGCACCTTGCTTGCGTTCCTGCAATAAGTAGACTTGATAGGTGCGAATCTCGTTCGGGCCAAGCTGGTCTGGCGATTTATGGAAGTGTTTGGCAAAGGCCTCGACCATCTTGAGGTATGCCGTTACAGTAGTCTGAGAATAATTTCGACGCTGGAGTTCCTCCAGCATCATTTTTCGAAGTTGGGTCACAGGGACCTCCTTGTGACCCACACACTATCCGAAATTTACGTTGCCGAAATGCCCTGTTACGAACACGCGCAGCGTCCGCCAGCGCGAGCGGCTTCGTTCTGACGGCGTACTGTTTGGTAATCCGCCGTGCCTGGCTTTCGAGCGGTTCCTCTAGACATCGCGACTACAAGCGATTCGAGATCTCTGGGCGTCTACTCTCCGGTTATTCGAGCAACTGCGCGGAAGCGCATGCCATCCCACTCGGTCCAGGTGATATGCATTCATGGATACCGCGTAGACGTAGGTGCCCGCAGAATCAAAAATGCAATTCCATGAATGGCGTGTGCGTAGTATGAGAATTTGAAGATTGCTTGGCCCAAGCATCTCAATTAAGAGTTCATCGACTATAAGGTTGCCAGAGACGCCTCGGGAAGAGACGGTCACTCACGAAAGGATAGGTCATTGCAATGAGTCACGCCGCAACGCGGATAGCCGTCTGGAGGTGCCGCCCGGTGTTTATGTTGCTGTGCTTGCCGTTATTAGCAATCAGCGCCATGCGACTTCCCGAACTTGAAGGAACGATTCCGGTGAGCAGACGCGCATTTATCTGGACAGATCCTTCCAGATTCGAGGATTCAACGATCCCTGACAAAGACCCGAGACATCTGTCAGTGTTCGTGTTTTACCCCGCCGTAGCAGCGGGTAAACCAGCGGAGTACCTGCCTGGCTTCTCGAAAGCCGAGGAAGGTACAGCAACGGTGGGTTTGAAAGCGCAATTCTTAAACAGCTGGGACGACGTAAAAAACGACAAGATCCAGACGAGATTCTCCGAGAATGCCGCCCTTGCACCATCAAAAATGCCGTATCCTGTGCTGATCTTTTCTCCTGGCCTTGGCGTGCCAGTGCTCGCCTATACAATCCAACTCGCGGAGTTGGCAAGCCATGGATACGTGATATTTGCACTAGACCACCCTTACGACACAGCCGCCGTGAAACTGTCAAGCGGCAAGCTCATAGGATTTGCTGACCGTCACAGTCCGAAAGGACCTCCAAGTGCCGCTGCGTTCCGCATTGACGCTGAACGCGAAGCGGTATGGGTAGCGGATACGCAGTTCGCACTGCTGGAGATCAAGAAACTGAACTCAAGCGACAAGAGCTTCAGAAACCTCCTCGACGTTTCCAAAGTAGGCTTGTTCGGTCACTCGATGGGTGGGCGCGCGAGTGTGAGAGCCTGCCAACTAATCACAGGTG
This sequence comes from Bryobacteraceae bacterium, assembly GCA_965219105.1. Classification (GTDB taxonomy): domain Bacteria; phylum Acidobacteriota; class Terriglobia; order Bryobacterales; family Bryobacteraceae; genus Bog-105. The sequence continues at coordinate 1,411,397 of OZ244728.1, forward strand.
CCCGGGCGTGTGTCAATCAAGATGGCGGATTGTTCGGCGTTGATTTCCGCACTGGCGAAACGATCCCGTTTGTGGCGGAACGCACTCCGACAAACGGTGCTTTGCTAAATTTCGACCTGCCTATTCACGTTCCGCCCGGCCAACTGGATGCTGAAGGGCAGAAGATGTTCGAAGTTTGGCAAGCAAGAAAATCGAAGCTGGTACAAGATTTTCTTGCCCAGAACACGAAGGCTACCTACGCGGTTGTGGATAAGGGCACGAAGCTGACGCATGGCTCTTTCATGGATGTGCGCTTCCTCAACGCACTAACCGAAGGATCCGACCCGCAGCCGCATCTAGAAGAGCTTCGGGCAATCAACGAGATGAATGTCGCGTTCTTCGACGCCACTCTGAAAAGCAACTCTGACAAGCTACATAAGTTGTTTGCTCGCGGTATTTCAGGTCTGTCTTTCGAACGTCTGCATTGACTCTCGTTGGATGGCCGAATAGCTATGAAGTGCGAAGAGCATGGTGCTCACTTTTCTATCCAAAGATATTGTGGGACTGCTAGGACCGGCCCAACTTCATCGCTGCGCATACTATTGACCAGGATTGAGGCTGTGATTGTTGCGGCTGCGCAGCAAGCGATTGTCTTACGGCTTGACAAGCCGAACAGAGATCCTGATCGATCTTTCCTGCTTGGAGTGCCGCTACTTGGAATTTAAACCGTTGTGCACGAACGAACGGTACTTTCAAGATCCTGGCTTACGCTTGGCAGTGGAGTCGTTGGGTGGCCAACCTCCGAGCGGCCCAACGTTCGGGAGCAAGTCGACGAATGACATTGGCGAGGCGCCGATAAACCGGAAAGTGGGATTAGCAGATAGAAGCGCGTATGTAGGGCCTAATCCGCCCGGTGCTTTTTATACTTCTTAAATGACGCGTCACGCCCTCATCTTCGGTCTTGTCGGCGGACTTCTGATCGCCGCCCTCCAATATACGCAGTATCGCTTTATCGTCATCGAGCATTCTCTAGACATCTATGGAGCAGTAGTCGCCGTACTCTTCTCGGCCTTCGGAATCTGGCTCGGACTGCGATTGACACGACGGCGCGAAATTGTGCGTGAGACGGTGGTGGTAAAGGAGGTACGTGTTCCTGCCGAGGTGCGGGTGACAGGTCCGTTCTCCCCGGATCGGATGCAGCAGAAAACCGTTGGGATTACGGAACGCGAACTCGAAGTTCTGACTTTAGTCGCGGGTGGGTTTAGCAATCGCGAGATCGCCGCACAGCTTTTCGTTTCCGAAAACACGATCAAGACACACTGTGCCCATGCGTTCGACAAGCTAGGAGCCTCCCGGCGGACTCAAGCCGTCCAGCGCGGCAAAGAACTGGGGCTCTTGCCTTAGGTGGTCACCAGAAAGGTTGAATTGGCACAGCTTTTCGTAAAATCACCCAAAAGAATGACGCGCTTTAGCCCCTAAAGCAGACATCCTAGCTTCACCTGGTTCGCTTCCAGAGTCTATCTATGAAGAAAATTGTTCTTACCTTTGGTTTGATCTCCGGCGTGATGATCTCCGTTTTGATGAACGGCTCGATCCTCACTTCTAGCAGGAGCGGCTTCGGCCACAGCATGGCTCTCGGCTACACCATGATGGTTGCGTCATTTCTGCTGGTGTACTTTGGCATACGCAGCTATCGTGACAACGTCCTCTCGGGCCAGATTTCGTTTGGTCGCGCTCTCGCGTGCGGACTTCTTATCACGGCCATCACCTGCGCCTGCTATGTTGTCACGTGGGAGATTGTCTTCTTCAACTTCATGGCCCACTTCATGGACGGCTACTTCGCCGCACAGGTGCATCGTGTACAGTCTTCTGCTCTCTATCCCGCAACTGCGGCTGCGAAGATCGCCGCTATTCGCCACTCTCAGCGGCTCTACCAGAATCCGCTTGTCAATATGGCTTACACCCTGATCGAGCCTTTGCCGGTGGGAGCGGTCATTACCCTGGTATCAGCCGCTTTGCTCCGCCGCAGAGACCAGCTACCCTCACCTTCTTCAGTAGCGTCGGTCGCATGAGGGAGCTAAGCTTCAAACGCGGATGCAGGCTTTCGCCCAATTTAAAATACAACAACTTGAGGAGACTACATGGCTGCAGTAACCGGCTTCGGTGGTGTGTTTTTGCGTACGGACAATCCCGCAACTCTCTATGAATGGTACGAACGGCATCTTGGACTCAGCAAGATCGATGGGGCTTACGCGTTTCCTGCGCCGACGAACGGTGGCCGCATTGTTTTCTCCTTCTTCAAGCAAGACAATGCATACTTCCCCCCTGCACAGAAAGCAATGATCAACCTTCAGGTGGACGACCTCGATGGTTTGCTGGATCGTTTGCAAGCGGATGGTGTGACGGTTGACCCAGAGCGCCAGAGCTATGACTTTGGCAAGTTTTGTTGGCTCACGGACCCAGCGGGGAACCGGGTTGAGCTTTGGGAGCCTGTCATATCGGAGAGCGAAGTGTGACGGTCCTTTTGTTTACTCCCCTGAACTCCCGCTCGGTCCGCCAATCTCCGGATTGCCCGTTATCCTGGAAGTTCCCGAAAACATTGCACCCTGCCAGCCAGAGTAGTCTTCGAAGCCATTTCAGACCCGTGCGGATGCAAGCAGCATTTGCGATTAAGAGAGTATTCTTGTGTCAGATGAGAAAAGAACAGAAGACCTTTATGCAGCGGTATTGCTGCCGGAAGTCCATGGGCGTCTAAGCGTTCAAAAATGGCGTCGTGGATTGCCGAATGAAGGAATAACGGACTTCGATGTCCACCATCCCGATAAATCCCCCTTCCCGTTTCTCATAGAGGAACTTGTAAGCCAGGGGGCGATTCATCTCGCAATCGACGCCAACTCTCCCTATTTCGATCTGATCGTGATGGTTCCGGAAGTTCTTAGAGCCCGTATCTGGAAAATCGACAAGCAGGATAGATGTACGGATCAGATTAGAGGCGTGATGGCCCCCATCCTTCGCGAGACGGGGATCACATTGGACGGGCCACTGACTACTTCAGGTCCTGTCATGTCTCAGTGCGGCCATGCAGTGTCGCTATTGTGCATACGAGATCTGAGGCCGTTCCTCTTAGGACTGGAGTATCAACTTCAAATCGAGATCGATCTACAAGGAATTAGGTCGCGCCTCGCTGTTCTCGACGGCTGTCTCTCTTCCTCCGAGTCCCGCGCTCATCTTTCGATGTTGCGCCTCATTTTCGGCGCGTACGAAACTCGGAAAGTGAATGAGCTCCAGCTTTCACCAGCTTCGCCGGCCCAAGCTGTAGAAGCGTTTGAACGCTTTGTAGCCGATTCAACATACAAGGAGCTCTCAACTCAATCACGCCTAATTGGATTTCCGCTCTTGAACGACCGAGCAATAACTCAACTTGACCGATTGACGAATCTTTTAGTCACAAATTCTCCGCTGCGTCACCTAGTAGCACTTGGAACAAAGGCGATCGAGATTGCGACAAAAATCCCCATGCCGGATTCAAAAGCATTGGAGTCACTCATGGTAGAAGAATACCTGCCCCCCATCGTCTCCTTGGACAGCGTGAGAGAAAAAGCGCTAAGCAAAGTTCAAGTGAGATCCGGAAGCGACGGCGAGTAGTCCGATGGGAGGCGCGCAGGCACATAGCCGAGACTCGGCATTGTTGTGAGCTCTGTGGAAGTTTGGGGAGTGGGGTGAGTTGTCGGCCATCCGTCAACTAGGATCGACGTCTCGCTTTCGCCGTACTGAGCGCTGAGTGTTCCAAATCGATCAGCCCTAGAACCAGGGCATTTCAAGATCATGCTCGGCCTGAGCTTTTTCGAATTCAGCGTTTATGGTCTTGATAGTCTCACTATCACTTCTCTGAGAGAGATCAAGCTTTGTTTTCAAGTTCCAAATCGTTACAAGCAACCGACGGTGGGCTTTGAATCGGTCATTCAACCGCAAACTGGCGTCAAGCCCGGCTGCGATCGCCAGAGTGACAGACAGAATTGGAATCGATGACCGTACGACGCCCCAAAGGATGCTTTCCAGATTCTTATCTGCTGCAATGATTGGTGCGACGACAAGAATGAAGCACTTAACCGAAAAAGACCACCAGTGGGCTTTTCTCGTAGCTCGCTTCATGATTGCTTCTGCTGCGTTCAAACGTCCCCGAACGGTTTGATACTCATCGCGATCAGCAGAATTTGAGGAAAGATTCATGATCGAGAACTATGGTAACGGCCACAGTGGGCCGACGACTCCGGCATTACTACCCGTGCGCTCTCGCGTTATCAAGAACGTCGTGAGTGGATCGTCGGCCACTCGGAAAGTGTAAGCCAGATACGGACTGAGGAGCTCCGCGGATATTGTGAGTTGAGCAATTCCGAGTCGAGTCCAGATTACTTCAGGAGGGTGGCCATCTATGAGGCTGCGATGGTGAATGTACGCGCCTTTGGTTGCGATGGTGTAGCCGTGGATTGCAGCGTACGCCCATGTCTCGGGGTAAGGAGCAGACTGCAGGTCGAACTCCCGAACGTGAGCCGTTTCGGGCATGCTCAGCGCAGAACTTGCCGCCACCTTTCCAAGAATCCTGCTTGACTGCCAAAGGTCTTGCTGGCCTATGATACGCGACATGCATTTATCCCGAAGCATTGTGCAATTGTGACTGCGCAGGGAACCGGCGCCGGGCGGCAGACAAAACCGGTTTGAACACGGGCTTATTGCGTGGACCAGGAACACCGCTAAGGTCGAAGTGATCTGCCGGGTGCAGCAGGCGCTCATCGGTGCCTTCTCCAAGTGAGCTCATTACTCCCGCGAGTATTGTAGGGCACCGTGGTCAATTCCTACCTTCAGCTCATGCTGTATCAGCACCCATGCAGATTCAGAGACCACAGACTCTTAACGTCAGCCTCTGAACTTCTTGATCGCCTCTTGAGTGACTGGGGTGAAGTAGTTGATCAGGTTGCCATCGGGATCACGAAAGAGCAGGGAGCGATTGCCCCATGGCATGGTGGTTGGTTCCTGCACAAACTCGTCAACGACTTTCCTCAAGCGCTCGAACTCTTTGTCCACGTCTTCAACGAGGAATTCGAGGATCACGCTGCGGTTTGTCGCCGGTTGTGCCACGTCACTACCAAACATCGCGATCGTGCGTGTGCTGCCGATGGCAAGCGTAGCGGCGGGTGTCGGCAACTCCGCGAAATCCGGGGTGTACCGGGTTGCCGGTAGGCCGCTGATACCCTCGTAGAAGCTCACCAGCCGCTCCAACTCCTCTGTAATGATGCGCATTGAGACCAGATTCATGATGTTCGCTTTCTGTCGCTTGCAAGGCAACAAGACCACAGTAGAGGAAGCCTCCTGACAACGTAGTGTCAGCAGTGTTTAGCCATGCGCCGGGCAGACCGTCTTTTTCAGATTATCCAGATACTACGACGCTCCCGGCGGCCCATAACCGCCCAAAAGATCTCCCTGGAGTTAAACATTTCTGTGCGTTCAATCTACCGGGACGTCACGGACCTGATCGGCCAGGGGGTGCCGATCCGAGGCGAAGCCGGTGTAGGATACGTTCTGGACCGGCAGTACGACATGCCTCCGCTGATGCTGACCCCGGATGAACTTGAGGCGGCTGTTCTGGGAGCGCAGTGGGTCGCAGAACGGGGAGATCCCGCGCTAGCCGGTGCAGCGCGGGATCTACTGTCCAAGATTTCCTCCGCCGTTCCGCAGCGACTTCGTATCTTCATCACGGAACCCACCATTGGAACGCCCGCAAACGATGCCTCAGCCCCCGACGGCCTCGACCTTGCAAGAACACGTTCGTGGATTCGCCACGGGCGCAAGCTCCAGATTCGCTACCGTAGCGAGGACGGAAGAGAAACCGAGCGAGTGATCTGGCCCGTGATACTCGGGTACGCAGAAAGGGTCCGCTTACTCGCAGCCTGGTGTGAACTACGCAAAGACTTTCGGCATTTCAGAACAGATCGTATCGTTATGGCTGAGTTTCTTGACGAAGTTCATGGCGTAGGTTTCGGTGAACTGAAGAGGAGATGGGAACACTACATGCAAACGACGCGTGGACTGCGCCTGCCGTAGGCAGTCCGGACGTGTCAGTCCACATAAGTCCCGTCGTAGGAAGTTAGAGGCACGCTTCGGGGGGAGGGATGTTCCAAACGGGGCTGCGCTTCGCCTGAAAATCCTGCTACATTCGCTTCGTGTGTGGATGGGCGCCCTCTCTGGAGCCCACGCGAATGGTGTACGCTCTATGGCGAAATGAGTTTCCGTTTTTCTGCGATGCTGCATATTGCCGGCGACGTCCGCGACGCAATAGCTTTCTATGAGCGGGCATTTGGCGCTACGACGGGTTGGAGCACGCCGCCGGCCGAGGACATGGTGGCGCAGCTTTTGGTACAAGGCGCGGAGTTCTGGGTACATCCCTCTGGCGAGGCGATCGGCAATCCCTCGCCACCACCTAGCGGGACAGCGGTGCGGCTGATGCTCATCGTAGACGACCCGAATGCATCGTCGTAAGTAATAAAGCCGGGGCCGCCGTTGGCCCGGACAAGATAGGGCACGTCCTGCACCCAGTTCCACTTCCGGATCCAACCCTGCTTGTTAATCCTAGGCTTGATCTGTGTGCCGTAATTCAGTGACGGCACGTTGTTATCGTTACATGGTTGGCAGTTTTGATAAAGCTCCTTCTGGTTCATGTAGTCATAGCCATAGAAGGGTGTGCCCATGTTCAACTGTTCCGGCGGAATGCCGTACGTCTTAGTGAAATCGGTCGCCGCCTGATCGACCGAGCCCTGTGGGTTGGGATTCGCCGGGTCGCTGTAAATCGGTGAATTCATCTGCACGTCGCCTGTCCAGGGACCTGCTTCGTCGTAAAGCATGATGTTGAAGAAGCTGACATACTTCTTTAGCGCCGCGAAGTTAATGTACAACGGATAATTCGGCACGTCAGTTGAGATCAGAAACGATGGCGACGGAAACGCCGCGCGAATCTCCCTGGCAAACGTGGTGAAATTCGCTTGATCCGCGTTGCTTTCCTGATACTCCCAGTCGATGTCTATTCCGTCGTAGCCATAGCGGGCGACGGTTGTTTTGAGCTCGCGGATAAACTTGGCGCGGTAGCTCGGGTTTGCTACCAGAACGCTGTAGTCGTTGCCGTTGTACGCGCCCACGAAGAACAGAACTTTCACGCCCGCTGCGTGTGCTTTGGTCAAAAGCGCGGGCTCGATAAAACCTGTCTTAGGAATGGTGAAGCTGCCGTCCGCCGGTTCGTTCAGGTTAATGCCGGCATGAATGATATGCGTCAGCTTCTTGTACGGAATCTGATCGGCACTGTAAGGAGGTGTCTGATACTTGCTCCAGGATCCATAAAACGCGACCAGCCTTTTTGCGAAAGGCGTCGGCAAACTCTCGGCGCTTGCCGGCAGGCTGCTCATCAAAGCGACCGCCGCGAGAAATGCAGCACTTACCCGGTATGTCATCGATTCCGGTACTGTATCAAAGCCGCGAGCGCGGTCACAAAGCACAGTCCGGTTCGATACCATCGCAGCATGAAAGCGCTTCTGCTCTCTGAGTACAACCATCTCGACATAGTCGATGTCCCAATGCCGCGCCCCGGTCCGTCCGACGTTCTGGTCAAGGTCGAGGCTTGCGGTATTTGCGGCAGCGACGTTCACGGCTACGACGGGTCTTCCGGCCGTCGCATTCCGCCTGTCGTCATGGGGCATGAAGCCTCGGGTACCGTGGCTGCTCTCGGCGCGGAAGTAGCCGACCTCCAGGAGGGTCAGCCGGTCACATTCGATTCGACCGTGTACTGCGGCCACTGCGAATTCTGCCTGCGCGGCGAGGCCAACCTCTGTGAATACCGGGAAGTGCTCGGCGTTTCGACTCCCGACTTCAAGCGCCAGGGCGCATTCGCTGAATATCTGGTCGTGCCAAGACGAATTGTCCATGGCTTGCCATCCTCGCTTGGGTTTCCCGAGGCCGCCATGGTGGAGCCACTTTCGGTCGCCGTTCACGCCGTTAAGCTCACCGGGCTCCCCCAACACGGCACTGCGCTTGTGGTGGGCGCGGGCATGATCGGTTTGCTGGTCGTGCAAGCTTTGCGTGTAGCCGGCTGCTCGTCCATCATCGCCAGCGATATCGACGATTCACGTCTCCAGCTGGCTTCCGAACTCGGCGCGACCGCTACGATCAATGCCAAGTCCGCCGACGTCCCCGCTGAAGTGAAGCGCCAGACGGGCGGCATGGGAGTCGACGCTGCGCTCGAAGCCGTCGGCAGTACGCCCACCGTCAAAACGGCCATCGAGAGCGTCCGCCGCGGCGGTACCGTGACTCTAATCGGCAACATCGCGCCCACCGTCGAGATCCCGCTGCAAGCGGTTGTAAGCCGCCAGTTGCGCCTGCAGGGAAGCGCCGCTTCGTCAGGCGAATACCCCGAGTGCATCGACATGATCGCCAGCGGCAAGGTCAACCTCAAGCCGCTGATCAGCATGGTTGCGCCGCTCGACGAAGGTGCAAACTGGTTCAACCGGCTGCACGCGCGCGAAGCAAACTTGATGAAAGTCATCCTCCGTCCAGGGAGGCAGGCATGAGCGGCAACGCGAATCCTTATTTCGACCTGACCGGTCACGTCGCTCTGGTCACAGGCGCAAGCCGCGGCTTGGGACAGTACTTCGCTCGCGCCCTGGCGCGCTCTGGCGCAGATCTGATCATCACCAGCCGCCACAAGGAGGCGCTCCAGCCCTTTGCGCGCGAGATCGAATCGCTCGGTAGGCGCGCTGTCTCGCTTGCCTTGGACGTCACCGATCGGAAGAGTATCGAGCAGATGGCTTTCGACGCCGAACAGGCCTATGGCAAGATCGACATCCTGGTCAACAATGCCGGCATGAACATCCGCAAGCCCGCGCTCGATGTCACCTGGGACGATTGGAACCAGATTCTCGACACTAATCTCCGCGGCAGCTTCTTCGTCGCCCAAGCCGTGGCCCGTGGTATGGCGCAGCGCGGCTATGGGCGCATCGTCAACATCGGGTCGGTAACAAGTGTCGCCGGTTACGCCGGCCTTGCTCCCTATAGCGCCAGTCGCGGCGGCATTCGCCAGCTCACCATGAGCCTGGCTGACGATTGGGGCCACTACGGCATCACCGTCAACTGCCTCGCGCCCGGCTGGTTCCAGACCAACCAGAACAAGGTCATGTATGAAGACAAAGAGTGGGTCGCCTATCTCAGCGATCGCATCCCAATGAAGAGACCCGGTCAGCCGGACGACCTGGACTCCGCTGTGGTGTTCCTGGCGGCCGAGTCGAGCCGCTACATTACCGGCCAGATATTGCTCGTTGATGGAGGCATTTCCACGGGCGCAGTGCGGTCGCTTCCCGCCAAACCGAAAACTTAATGGCTTGCGGGCTCGGGCACGGGTTCGATTTTGCCCATGAGGAACACGTACCCGCAGATGCCCGCCGCAAGCACGATCGCCGCGGCTCCAAAGGCCCTTCCGTACGCATTCGTTGGTCCGATAAAGTACCCGGTCACGATCGGCGCTGCCACGGCGGAGATCTGATTGGCAAAGTTTAGAATCCCGCCGACTTTGCCAACGCTATCCCGTGGCGCGATCAGCGATGGCAGCGACCAACCAACCGGCGCAGCCGCCGACAAGCCGCCGAGCGATAGGCTGATCCAGAACGCCGCGACATAGGGATTGCTGGTAAACATTACGCCTGCCAAGCCCAGGCCCAGCACGGTGCCGCCGATCAACACGGTCTTGCGCACTACGCTCTGATCGTGTCCGCGCTGAATCAGACGGTCGACCAGCCAACCGCCGATCACGAGATCGGTGGCCGTGGCAAAAAGCCACGGTACCGCGGTAAATAGCACCGAGTTCTGCTGGCTCATGTGCAGCGTGGCGAAGTAGCTCGGCAGCCAGAATAAGAAGAGGTAGAAGCAATAGTTATAAGCGCCGAACCCGCAGGCAAGTCCAAGAATCTTCGGCTGCGACAGCAAGTAAGAAAAAGAAGCCGGCTTCGGCTTATCCAAAATCGGTTGCGGAGCGTCGCTCTGCTCGATGTATCGCCGCTCGGCCTCACTCAGCCGCTTGTCGTCTTTGGGATCTTTGTAAATAACATAGAACGCGATGAAATAAATCAGGCTTACCACCCCTGTAAGGGCAAAACTGAGGCGCCATCCGAAGTGAATCAACGCCAGGCCTAACGCCGGGACCCCGATGCCCGAGGCAAATTTCGCGGCTGAATCGAATAGCGCCGTCGCCAGACTTCGCTCCTGAGCCGGGAACCAGTAACCGATCGCCTTCGCGTTCGCCGGAAACGTCGGAGCCTCGCCCACTCCCAGCAGCAGCCTTGCTCCAAAGAACGCAGCCACGCTTGTGGCCGCCGCCGCCGCAAACGACGCGACCGACCAGATCAACGCCCCGATTCGTCCGATTAACTGCACGCCAAATCGGTCTAATAGCGACCCGACAGGCATCTGCAGCGTGGCATACGTCCAACCGTATGCGCTCAGCAGATAACCGTAGCCCTCGTTCGACAGGCCGAACTCTGCGTGCAGCGCTTCATGCGCAACCGATAAGTTCACCCGGTCGAAGTAGTTGACCAGCACTCCTACGGCCAGAAGTATGGCGATGCGCCATCGTCTTCTTGTCACTCGTCTCCAATTTGCTTGCGCGAGTCAACATTAATCGGCAGTTGCCGCGGCTGCGAAGGTTCGCGAATGGATTCGACTTTGGTCCGCAGCCCTACCGGCAAGCGGCTGACGATCGCAGTCACAAGCTTATATCTCCATCCGGGCACAACGAACAGCTTGCGCTTTTGTAAGCCTTCGATCGATGCGTCGACGACCTCTTCGGCCGTGTGCCACCAAGCAGGCCCCATTCCGTTTGTTCTGCCTGCTCCCATGGCCTCGTGGAACTCGGAGTAGGTGAAGCCCGGGCAGAGCGCCTGCACTACGACGTTGGAGCGTGCGTCCTTCAGTTCCAGATACAAGCCCTCCGTGAACGCAGCCATCCAAGCCTTGGTTGCCGAGTAGCTCACCGAACCGGGATTACGCAGGAACGAAGATACCGAAGCCACATTGATGATCACGCCCAGGTTGCGCGGAACCATGTTCTTAAGCGCCGCATGGGTCAGCCGCAGCACAGCGTCCACATGCAGCTTGTGCATCTTCTCCTGGCTTGCGAGATCTGTTTCCCAGAACCGCCCGCGCGTGCCGAAACCAGCGTTGTTCACCAGCAGCGCCAACCGCGCTTCACCGGCAATTCGTTCGGCCACTCTTTCCAGATCCTCGGCTACTGTCAAATCGGCTTGCTGGATCTCTGTGTGAGTTCCAAACTTGTTTGCAAACTCGTCAGAGAGAGCCTGTAGCCGGTCCGCTCGACGCGCTACCAGAATCAGGTCATGTCCTGGAGCAAGCTTGCGAGCGAAAGCTTCTCCGATCCCGCTCGAAGCGCCCGTGATGGCAACGATTGTTCTGTCCAAAGCTGTCTGTTCCTCTTGCCTATACTAGAACGCCCTCCGTGGCTGTAGAAGACGTGAATGCCGAGGCGCTTTGATACCGAATGCGCCGGAAGTCTGAGTAAAACCCGCCAGCCGATTCGAGCGAACACGCGGAAACCTCACCCTTTAAATCGACGGCGAAGGTTCGCAACGTCTCCGCAGCCGACCCGCACGGGCAGATTTGATACACCGAACCTTTGGGCAGCTTACCGGCCGCTATCTGCTTTCGAACCAGACCTTCAACCGTATCGATGCTGTCGGCTTCCACGGCCACGCTGCCCCCTAAGTGCAGAACAATCGTTCCTTCCCCCGTTGCGCCGTCGCGTTCACCGCTCTCGTGAGCCCTGACTTTGTACCTGTGTTTCACCGGAATTGCTCCTCCAGACAATTACTCGGCTGAAATCCGGAAGAACTTTAGGGCTTATTCGAAGGTTAAATCCAGCCGCGTGACCGAGGCCGGGGCAAACGCATAGACAAAAGGCGTCCCGATCTTTACCGAGTTGTCGGTCTTAGGCTCCAGTGCGTGCGGCTGATCGAGCGTGTTGTGGGCACGCATATCGCTCGACGTAAGGACCACGGCCTTCGCCGCCGAAATCTTGGCTCCGCGAATATCGATCTGAGTCTGCTGTGCGTTCCGGAGATCTGGGTTTACGATCGTCAGCGTGGCCTGCTTGCCCTTGGTCGAGCACGAACCCGACAGTGACGCCAGCGGGCGCTTCGCAGGTGTCCCGGCGATCACACCGCCAGTGACCGGCGTCTGATCCACAGGCACGTTTCGAAGGGCATCGGCCGAAATCTCGAGCCGTACGCCCATGCCCCCTTGATGCGGCGCGTACATCTCAAAGACATGAAACACCGGCGTGACCGTAAACTTATCTCCCACGGCTATGAACGACGTGTGAATGTTGTTGATCATCTGCGCCGCGCACCCCAGCGTCACCTTCTCAGGGTTCCGGTTAAAGATGTCGAGCGTAATGCCGGAGACGAGGGCGTCGCGCAGCGTCGGATAGTAGGCCCACAAGTAAGTTGGACTGATGCTCGGGTCCGTGCGGTGCCATGCGCCCCACTCATCGACAACGAGTTTGACGTGATGTTGCGGGTCGATTGCTCCCATCACAGCCCAGTGATTCTGCACCAGGTCTTCCATGAAGCTCGCGTTGCGCAGTAGCTTGTACCAGCCTGCCTCGTCGAACCCGGTAGACTGCCCGTTGCCAGTCGTCCCGCAATAGTAATGCAGCGCTAGCCCGAATACGTTGCGCAGCGACTTGTTTTTCTCCGTCACCTTCGTGAGGAACGAGCGTGTCCACTCGTAATCGGCTACATTAGGCCCGGAAGCAACAAAGTTCAGGTCGAGCCCGAACTTCGGCACCCACTCGATGAAGCGCCTGAACTCGACCGCATATTCGTCCCCGGTGAAGTTGCCGCCGCATCCCCAGCTTTCGTTGCCAACGCCCCAGAACTTCACCGGAAACGGTTGTTCGGAACCGGTCTCGGCGCGCAACTTGGCTAACGTGGTCGTGCCGGCCGGCGAATTGCAGTACTCGATCCAGCTGTAGAAATCGTTTGCATTCAGACTCCGAACGTCGGCGGCAAAGTAAGGCTCTGCGCCGACCGATTGACACAGGTGAGCGAACTCGTTCGTACCAAACTCATTTGGATCGTACTTTTGGGGTCCGTCCGGAGCCTTTTCCAGGTACGGCGTATTGGCCCAGAAGTTCGTGCGCGTTGGGCGTGACTTGCGCGGCCCTACGCCGTCGCGCCAGTTGTAGCTGTCGGCGAAGCATCCGCCCGGCCAGCGAATCACCGGCGGTTTGAGGCGCTTCAAGTTGTCGATCAACTCCTTGCGGATGCCGCGGTCGTTCGGGATCTTCGAGTTCTCCCCCACCCAGATGCCGTCGTAGATGCAACCTCCCAGGTGTTCGGTGAAATGTCCGTAGATGTTCGGCGAGATTGTGCCGAGCTGTTCGTCAGGAAGAATCTCGATACGAGCTTCGGCAGCTAACGCCATGCGCGGCGCAAGCACCGCCAGTCCGGCTAAAACTGCCTGCCGCCGTGTCAATTCGGTCATCTCTTATTAGCTCCTCTTTTTCAGATCGGGTTGCCCATAGTACGCATTTGCGCCATGTTTGCGATAGAAGTGTTTGCGGTGCAGCTCCTGCGAGATGGGACCGCACTCGGAGTTGATGGTCATGGTCAGGAATGCCATATGAGCCAACTCCTCGACGACCACAGCGGTGTGAGCCGCATCCGTGACTGTCGCTCCCCAGCAGAACGGTCCATGCCCTGCCACAAGGACGCCGCTAGTCGTAACTGGATCGAGGTCCGAAAACCGCTCCACGATGACATGCCCGGTGTTGAGCTCGTATTCCGATTCAATCTCATCGGGCCGCATGGCGCGCGTCACTGGAATCTCACCGCCAAAGTAATCGGCATGCGTTGTGCCCAGGCAGGGAATGGCTGTGTTCGCCTGTGCCCAGGCCGTTGCGTGGCGCGAGTGCGTGTGTACAACGCCATGGACGTCCTCCCATGCACGATAGAGCGCAAGATGAGTCGCCAGATCCGAGGACGGCCGGAGCGTGCCTTCCTTGACTTGGCCCTGCAAGTCGGTCACTACTAGCTTGTCGGCCTTGAGAGCGTCATACGGGACGCCGCTCGGCTTGATGACGGCGAGTCCGCTGTCCCGGTCAAAGCCGCTCGCGTTTCCGAATGTGAAGAGGACCAGTCCGCGCCTCACCAGCTCCAAGTTGGCTTCAAGAACTTCTTCACGCAATGCCTGTAGCAGCATCTTACTGCCTTGCTTCCGCAGCGATCCTGCGGAGCGACGGTAACACGTCACCGAGCGCTACCGCCGAGCTGCTGCGCTGTCCAAATCCAAAGTAGAGCTTCTTATACATGCCGTAGAGTTGTTCGTTCACGGCCTGCCTATCGGGCCGCGGCAAGTAGGTTTTGAAGGGTGGACACAGCGCGCGCTGCGCCTCGCTCACCGATTGGAATGCGCCGGCCGCCAGAAATGCGAAGATGGCCGATCCAAGACTTGTCACGTCGCCTTGGGGCACTAGAATCGGCTTTCCAAGCACGTCGGCGTAGACCTGATTCAGAACGTCGTTCCTTCTTGGGATGCCCCCTCCGTTGATGACTCGTTTAATCGCTACTCCGTGCTCTTCCATGCGTTCGAGAATTATACGTGTGTGAAAAGCAGTGCCCTCGATGGCCGCGAAGAGCTCGTCGGCAGCGCTGCTCGTGAGATGCCAGTTAAGCGTAATGCCACCGAGTTCAGGATTGACCAGTACCGTTCGATCGCCGTTGTCCCAGGTTAAGCGCAGCAGCCCTGTCTGCCCGCTGCGGAATTGGGAGATTTCCTTTGACAACTCCTGCACTGTCGTTTGGGCACGTCTCGCGATCGCGTCGAAGATGTCGCCGACCGCCGAGAGGCCCGCTTCGATCCCGGTGAGTTTTGGATCGACTGAACCCGGAACGATGCCGCAGACGCCAGGCACGAGCGTGGTCCGGTCGGAAAGCCCGATGATGCAGGTGGACGTGCCGATTACGTTGACCATGTCTCCGAGTTGCGCGCCCGCGGCGACGGCGTCCCAATGCGCGTCGAATGCGCCGACCGGAATGAGCACTCCCGGCTCGAGTCCCAGCCGTTCCGCCCACTGCGCCGACAGCTTGCCTGCGATCGCATCGGAGGTGGCGTACTCGCCCGCGAGCTTCGCCCGAACGCCCGCGAGCAGCAGATCCACGGAGACGAGAAACTCTTCGGACGGCAAGCCTCCGAGCGCACGATTCCACATCCACTTATGACCCATCGCGCAGATGCTACGCTTCACCTTCGCCGGATCGTCAATCCCGCAAAGCGTTGCCGCGATGTAGTCGCAATGCTCGAAAGCGGAAGCAAAACGGGCGCGCTTTTCCGGGTTATGCCGGAGCCAATGCAGTAGCTTTGAGAAGCCCCACTCCGAGGAGTAGACGCCGCCGCTCCACTCGATCGCCTCCAGCCCGTGTTCCTGTGCTTTACGGGTGATTTCGGACGCCTCCCGCCAAGCCCGGTGATCGCACCAGAGGTAATACTCATCGAGCGGCGTCATATGTTTGTCGACTGGGATGACGCTCGAACCGGTCGTGTCGATTGCCAGCGCGCGAACGTTTTCTCCGGGGACGCTCGCCGCCGCCAAAGCGCCGCGCATGGCCTGGGCGAGCGCTTTTACGTGATCGTCATGACTTTCGGTGGCGTAATCGGGATCGTTCTTCTTGCGGTGCAGCGGATACTCGGCAATTGCATGTCCCAACCGGCCTCGTTCACTGTCAAAGATCGAGACACGCACGCTCAACGTGCCGAAATCAGCGCCCGCGACAATTATGCTCATGTCCTTGCTTCTCTTTCAGCGCTTCTTCGGCAGGAACTTGATCGTGTACACAAGGCCAATGATGAGCAGCACAGCGCCCCACCAGATTCCCGCGTGCAGATTCGCGAGTACGACCGGGTGTTCGGGCGGCGAAAACAGCTGATAGATGCCGCTGGCTGTGATCAACACTCCATAAACCGTAAGCAGCACGCCGATGAAGAACCAGATCGAAATCAATCCCTTTTCCTGCATGACCCAAAGCGCTCCTTACCAGAAAATGATTTGCAAAATGACAAAGACTGCCAGCACTATGCTGGCCCAGAATACCGGCTTCTGATACAAAGCGAGGCCGGATTCCTTTGGAACCTCCGTGGCTCCGTAGACCAAGCCCACCAGCTCGGCTTGTGGTTTGGGCCGGCTTGCCAGACTTACCACCACAGTCACGCCTACACAAATCATCCATGACCACAGGGCGCGGTACATATCTTCGGCCATCGGCTTTGCCGCGGATGAGAGGGCCACATAGCGCAGAGCATACGGCTCGAGGTAAACCCACAACCACATGGCGAGCGAGGCAACTGTTCCGGTCAGCAATCCCCAGAACCCTCCCGCAGGCGTTGCGCGCTTCCACAGCATGCCGAGCAGCACGGTTCCGAACAGCGGCGCGATGAATGTGGCGAACAGGCCTTGCACGTAGTCCATGATGCTCTGAAACTGCATCACGAAATAGGCTGTGCCGATGCTGATCAGCACGCCGATCACGGTGCACCACCGGCCCATCGAGACGTAGTGCGCGTCGGAGGCATCCCGCCGGATGAGGGCGCGATAGATGTCGTAGGTCCAGACTGTCGCAAAAGCGCTGACATTGCCGGCCATGCCCGACATGAACCCCGCAATCAGCGCCGTGATGCCCAAACCGAGCAAGCCGGGACCGCAGTATCGGGCCAGCATGAGCGGCAAGACTTCGTTATAGCTATGTCCACCTGTCATTTGCGCTTCCGCTTCGCCGACCAAATGCTCCGGCAAGACGGCCAACGCGAGCAGCCCCGGCAGAATCACGATGAATGGGACCGCCATTTTGAAGGCTGCTCCGATCACCGGAGCCATCTTTGCGCTTCGCAGATCTCGCGCCGTCAACACGCGCTGAACCACTAGAAAGTCAGTGGTCCAGTATCCAAAGGAGATCACAAAGCCGAGGCCGAAGACAATGCCCGTCCAGTGAATACCCATCGGGTTATCGCTGAATGAGCCGAGGTCCTTCCACATGTGAGTGAAATCCTGGCCCGGAAAATTGGCGTGGATGCGCCGGATCATGCCGCTCCAACCGCCGGCCTCCACAAGGCCGAGGCTTGAAACTAGGATCGCGCCGAGCCAGATCAAGAAAAACTGCAGGACCTCGTTGAAGATTGCGGAAAGAAGGCCGCCGAGAAAGACATAAACCGCCACGGTGAGAGACGAGACCCAGATGCTGAACGAGATGTCCCACCCGAGAATGATGCGCAGCACGAGGGCCATGGAATACATGTTGATGCCGCTCATGAGCACGGTCATGAAGGCGAACGTGACTGCCGAGAGCGCCCGGGACGATTCGCCGAAGCGCAGCTTCAAATACCCTGGCACCGAATGAGTGCGCGAGATGTAATAAAACGGCATCATGATGAGGCCGAGAAAGAGCATGGCGGGGATGGCGCCGATCCAGTACCAGTGAGCCGCCAAAATTCCGTATTGGTAAGCTGACGCGGCCCAGCCCATTAGCTCGAGCGATCCGAGATTCGCAGCGACGAAACTCAGGCCGGCTACCCAGGCCGTCATGTCGCGTCCAGCAAGAAAGTAGTCCTCGCCCGTATTGGCATAACGCTTTAGATAGAAGCCGATTCCTATGCACATGACGAAATATAGGCCGATGATCAACAGATCCACCGGGCTCAGTGAAAGCAGTTTCGCCGGCACGGCTTGTAAGAGGGCTGGGAAGAGCGACAAGGGAATCCTTCGAACGGGATTAGGTACCGGGCAAAATTATATCGGTTCGTCTGTGTGAGACGTGTTTGTTGATTTCGGATCTCGCTGCAAAGAAGCACCTTCCTCATTCATCACATCACTGACTTGAAACAGGGCGGGTGAACCTTCGAACCGTAGTCCTCTGGTCTGCAAGAATGGACTGCCGGTAATCCGTGAAAAGGCCAAGATGAGATTTGAGATTCGCCCTTTTACATCCGACGACTATGAGGACGTAATCACCTTGTGGCGGTCATCCGTGTTGACAATTAAGCCTTCCGATTCGCGCTCTGAGCTGCAGAAGCTTTGTGCATTCAAGCCGAATCGATTATTGCTGGCGGAGTCGAATGACGAAGGGGGACCTAAACGCATATCGGGGCAGTTATTGGTGCGTTCGATGGACGCCGGGCTTGGATTTATCATCTGGCTGTGCTGCCGGGTGCGCGGCGAGGGGGTGTCGCAACTCGCCTGGTTCAAGAGATTGAACAACATCTTCGGGCGAGTGGTGCGTCCAAGGTAAATTTGTTGGTTGAACCGGAGAACATGAATGCCCATCGATTCTACAAAGCATTGGGATTCTTGGAGGTACACTTCGCTTTCTTTACAAAAGAGCTTTAGACAGGTGCGTGTTCCGCTTAAAGAGGCGACATTCTGATTCTCTGCCGGTCATTCCGAAGGAGCGTCCAACGGATCGCACGCTTTCCTCAGCGCTGCAAGACCTGAAATTAAATCATTGTAGTACGAGCAAACACGAAGCCATACGGCGGCGCATTATATAAACTGAACTGAGCAGCCGTATGCCTCTAGCCACAAACGGTGACGCACGGAAAGCGCTCGACGCGGTGTTGACAAGCCGCTCTTTCGCGCGTCGAGCAGTTGCGTTTTTTGCGTTCCTACCTGGTTGAATCGATGCCGCAGCCACTCGTTTCTTTCGCTGCGGCGGAGCGCTCGCCGAGGCATAAGCAATCGTATGGCAATAGCAACAGATATTTGCTCATGAATGTTCCCCGTCGAACAAGCACCGCCGTTGTACATCGAAAGATGATCGGCAGACAAACGTTGACCCATCATGACCAGCGCGCACATTCGTAGAATGTGATCGAACGAAATCGTGAATTCAATGGAAAGACGAGTAGCAAGTGTGCAAGTTTCTTGTGAGATAGATGGTGGCACAACTCAAGCGATCAATGCATACGTTAGGGTAAAAAGGGCTATCGCTAAAAGCAGAGTGCGAACGCGATGGAGGGAGTCCCACTTTTTATGGTCGTGCTTCCAGCCGGGCGTCAGAGCCGCGGTGTTTAACGAAGCGATGCGCTTGTTGATGGGCACAAGCATACCGATAGTAAAGACAATGACGCCCGCCCAGATCAGGGTTGCCGTGAGAAGCGGGACCAAGGCAGCCTGATGGCGATGTAGGAACGACTCTAGCGCGAGAAGCGCCAGACACAAGCCATACCAAACAGGCATCATCCGGCCCAGGGAACGGGCGAGAAGAGACAATCCGAGCGCTTGCGGACCGCTCTCTAATTGCCAAACAGCAGGATTGACAAACGCCGACAGGCATAGTTCATTGCCGACCATCAAGCCCGCCAAAGTGATCGTGAATGCGTCGAGGAATGGCATCTTTTGCTCCTGGCTAATTTGAGTCGTAACCCGCCGACAATGACCCAAGGGTTTGTACTGACAAATTAGTCAGCATACGGCACAATTGGAAGCAGATGCCTGTATCCAAAAAAGAGGTTTCGCTTTGCCCGATAGACTCGATGCTGTCTGTCGTCGATGGCCGATGGAAGGGCACGATCCTGTGGCGGCTGCTAGGCGGCCCGATGCGGACGAGCGAACTGAGGCGAAGCATACCTCAAATAACAGAGCGCATGCTGATCCGGCATCTGCATGAATTGGTGGAGGACGGGATTGTTTTGAGACATGACAAGAAGAGGGTTCCGCCACACGTCTGCTACTCGATTTCGCCATACGGCATGACGCTCGCGCCGGTGCTTCAGAACGTATGTGATTGGGGGCGAAAACATCAAAATAGGTTAAAGAGAGAGAAAATACGGTCCTGAAACTTGGGGTCACGCACCCGCGCGGCGACTAGCATCAGCTGGAAAAGATGGCTGGTAACTTTGTTATTGACTGTCTAGACACTTTTTATAAACTGTTGTTATGCCGAGACTGAAGAGTGACGATAAGCGTAGTGCCCTTCTTGCCGCCGCAACTCGCATGATCGTGACACAAGGGTTAGGTGCATCGACTGCGGGAATCGCCAAAGAGGCTGGCCTTGCTAATGGATCGCTTTTCACCTACTTCGAAACGAAGACGGACCTGTTTAACCAGCTCTATTTTGAACTGAAGGTTGAGATGGCGGTATCTGCGATGAAGGGTTTTCGGGAGACTGACGAACTTCGCGAACAAGTCTTCAGGGTATGGCAAAACTGGATGGGCTGGGCCCTCTTATTCCCGGAGAAGCGGCGAGCCCTTGCGCAACTAGGCGTATCGGATGAGATTACGCCAGAGATTCGAACTGCGGCCAACAAGGCGACGGCAGGAACGGCAGAACTGATGGAGCGGGTACGAGCAAGCGGGTCCATGCGCAAACTGCCGATGGCCTTTGTTCTCGGGCTGATGAATGCCGTCGCTGAAGCCACCATGGACTACGTGGCTCAGGACCAAGTGAACGCAAAGAAGCATTCCAAGGCTGGATTCGACGCGCTATGGCGAATGGCCGGATGATACAAGGTCTCAGAAATGACTGTTTAGACAGACATTTACAAGGAGAGAACATGGATGAGCAGAATTCTAGAAAGAAGCAAGGAGGACCTAAGGCCTACATCATCACCGGCCCGACCTCCGGAATCGGTCGTGCGACTGCTCTTGAAGTTGCCCAGCACGGCACGGTCGTACTAGTTGGGCGAGATCGAGAGAAGCTTAGCGCAGTGCACAAGGAGATAGAACAGCAAGGTGGGCACGCCGTATCTGTCGTTTGCGATCTGTCCGATATGGCGAGCGTACATCGCGCTGCAGCAGCAATTGGCGATCTCCATCTGCCACTTGTTGGACTCGTCAACAATGCGGGAATTCACCAAACGCAGCCGACGAAAAGCGCTCAGGGCTGGGATATGACGTTTGCGACCAATCACCTTGGGCCGTTTGCGCTAACGGAAGCACTCATCCCGCATCTGCCTGACGGCGCAAGTATTGTCTTTGTTGCCTCCGGCGTTGAAGATCCCGAACGTAAGCCGGCCAAGATGGCAGGTTTTCGTGGAGGCCGTTATATCTCCGCACAGGCTAGCGCCCGCGGCGAGTGGAAGCCGGGCGGATCGAAGGCTCCGGGGGCAGATGCCTATGCCACCTCGAAGCAGTGCACGCTGGCCTCAGCTTTGGAGCTCGCTCGCGAAGTCCCGCGAGTGCATTTCAATGCAGTGGAACCGGGGTTCAATCCAGCAACCGGTCTTGGGCGCGAAGCCAACGTTTTCGTGCGTCTTCTTTTGAAGTATGTTCTGACGCTGTTTGCTCCTCACATCAAGTACTGGAGCACACCAAAGCAAGCAGCACTAGTGATTACAAGGGTTCTAATGAATCAAGCGGACGAGACCGGCGTTTACTACGACGACAGGGGCGATCCGATGCTCGGCTCCGCACTGGTTCTAGATCCGAGGTACAGGGCTCGAGCGGTCAACGAAACACGTGCGTTGTTGGCTACGAATCCAAGCTGAAAACGAAGTGTGGCTTTCGGCGTTGCGTAGAGTTCCGGCATCGGTTTGAACTTTGGCCTCGATCAACGTTCGGCAAATACTCCTCACAACAGAATGCGAGCAGCTTAAGCTAGAAGGACGTTTGCGTTTTCGAGCGAACGCGTTCGTATTTATTCTTTAGCCCGGCCACGCTGCTGCGCATAACAACTGGAGGTTCGAAGCAGTGATGATTTATCGGTACTTGCTTGCACTGACGGCTCTCGGCGGGTGTTTGCTCTCAGCCCAGTCTTACGATTCTTCGGTGTTTGCCGCGTATAAGTGGCGAAACATCGGGCCGAACCGCGGCGGGCGGTCGCTGACGTGCGCAGGCAGCGCGAGCCGTCCCTACGAATACTACTTCGGGGCAGTGGGTGGAGGGCTCTGGAAGACGGTCGATGGCGGGACCAGCTGGAAACCGGTGACCGACGGGCAGCTGGGCAGTTCGTCGGTCGGGGCGGTGGCGGTTGCTCCATCGAACCCGGACGTGGTCTACATCGGCATGGGCGAGACCGAGCTGCGCGGCAATATCATGCAAGGCGACGGCGTGTATAAGTCGGTGGACGCCGGCAAAACCTGGAAGCGGGCAGGACTGGAGCGCACGCAGGCGATTGCGCGGATTCGCGTCGATCCGAGCAATCCGGATGTTGTCTATGCGGCAGCTCTAGGCCACCCGTATGGACAGAACGAGGAGCGCGGCGTATTTCGCTCGACCGACGGAGGCAAGAGCTGGAAGAAGATTTTGTACCGGGACAATCACTCAGGCGCCATCGATCTGGTATTTGACCCCAAGGATTCGCGGACGATGTTTGCGTCGCTGTGGGATGTGTATCGCACGCCCTGGCTCTTGAACGACGGCGGGCCGGGAAGCGGGCTATTCAAATCGGCGGATGGAGGCGACACGTGGAAAGAGATCACGCGCAATCCGGGTTTGCCAGCGGGCACGGTAGGCAAGATTGGAGTGGCGGTGTCAGCGGCCGATCCACGCCGCATTTACGCGATTGTGGAAGCCAGCGACGGAGGTTTGTTTGTATCCGACGACCGCGGGGAGCACTGGAGACTGGCGAGCACAGATCGAAGAGCGTTGCAGCGCGCCTTTTACTATTCGCGGATTTACGCCGACCCGAAAGAGAAGGACACCATTTATGCGATGAACGTGGCGCTGCTGCGTTCCAAGGACGCAGGCAAGACGTGGGAGCAGTTGAAGCAGCCGCACGGCGACAATCACGATCTCTGGATTGCGCCGAACGACAACACGCGCATGATCAACAGCAACGATGGAGGCGCGGACGTCTCGGTCGATAAAGGAGCTTCGTGGACGGGCCAGCCGTTTCCCACGGCGCAGCTTTATCACGTGGCTGTAACCAACGACATACCGTATCAGGTGTGCGGAGCGCAGCAGGACAACTCGACGGTGTGCGTTCCGAGCGAAGCGGCGGTGAATCGGCGCGATCCTAGAGCGCCGGCGGGCAGTTGGATGTATGCGGTGGGAGGCGGAGAGAGCGGTTACATCGCGCCGAGTCCAACAGAGCCGAACATATTCTATGCAGGCAGCCAGGGCGCCCTGCTGACGAAGTACGATCGCGAGACCGGAGCGATGCGAGATGTGCAGGTTTACCCGTTGTTCTTTTCGGGCATGCCGGCTTCGGCTTTGAAAGAACGGTGGCAGTGGACGTTTCCGATTGTGTTTTCGCCGGTGAATCCGAAGGCGCTCTATACATCGTCGCAGCACCTGTGGCGCACTACAAACGACGGGCAAAGCTGGGAGCGTATCAGTCCGGATCTAACCAAAGCCGATCCGAAGACTCTGGGCGATTCAGGCGGGCCAATTACGAAAGATCAGAACGGTCCGGAGATTTACGGCACGATTTTCACGATTGCTCCATCGTTTCAGGATGCCGAGACTATTTGGACGGGCTCGGACGATGGGCTCGCGTATCTGACACGCGATGGCGGTAAGCATTGGAGTAACATCACGCCGAAAGGGCTGCCGGAGTTCAGCAGGATCAGCATGATCGATGCTTCCCGGCAAGATGCCGGGTCGGCTTACCTGGCGGCGAACCGCTACCAGCTGGACGATCGTAAGCCGTACATCTATCGCACGCACGATTTCGGCAAGACCTGGACGCCGATTGTAAATGGTATTGCCGCGGGAGATTACGTACACGTTGCGAGGGAGGATCCGAAGCGGCGGGGACTGTTGTATGCCGGATGCGAGCACGGCATTTACATCTCGTTCGACGATGGCGATCATTGGCAATCGCTTCGGTTGAACCTGCCGGATACGCAGGTGGCGGATCTGGTGATCAAGAACGACGATGTGGTGATTGCCACGCATGGGCGGTCGTTCTACATTCTGGATAACGTGGGTGCGCTGCGGCAGTTAAATCGAGGGGCAGTCAGCGGCCCGATGCACTTGTTTACTCCAGCCGAGGCGGTACGGAGCTATAAGCATGCAACAGTCGAATACTACTTAGGAAAGGCGACCGACAAAGTTACAGTGGACATCTTGGACGCGCAAGGCGCTCTGGTGCGCAGCTTCATTGGAACTTCGGAAGACGATAAGCCGAAGAAGGAAGACGAAGATGGCGAGTTTGGGTTTAAGCAGCCGAAGCCGCCCACGCGGAAAGCCGGTATGAACCGCTTCGAGTGGGATCTTCGCTATCCGGGAGCGGTGGTGTTTGAAGGAATGGTGCTGTGGAGCGCTCACGCGGAAGCGGGGCCGATGGCGGTACCGGGGATGTATAAAGTGCGCGTCACGGCGAACGGCGTTACTCAAACGCAACCTCTCGAAGTCAAGCTCGATACGCGCCTGCCGGTGACGCAGGAGGCGCTGGAAGAACAGTTCAAGCTGGCAAGCAAGATCAGAGATGAAGTGAGCGAGGCCGACCAAATGGTGATCTCGATCCGGGGGCTGGACAAGAAGCTTCGAGACCGGGCCGATCAGAGTCACGACCAGGCAATCGCCGCGGCGGGGGCAAGCTTGCGGGACCAGCTATCGACGATTGAAGAGAAGCTATACCAAGTTCGCAACCGCGCGAACGAAGATCCGTTGAATTTCCCGATCAAGTTGAACAATATCTTGGCGGCACTGGCGCGCAGCGTGGAAACGGGAGACGCGCGGCCTACAGACCAGGCTTATCAGGTCGAGAAAGTGTTGTCGGGACGCTTGGCCGAGGTCCGCGCCGAGTACGATGCGGCCATGCAAAACGGCGTGACGAAGGTGAACGAAGCGCTGAAGAGCCGTCACATGCCTGTGATCTCGCCCGGGAGTGTGCCTATAGGCAGCGCACACGCGCAATAGCCGTACAGTGTAATGTATGGCCACATTACCAAGTAGCGCCAAGACTACTGTTAGACGACTGCCGAAGCGCGGCGTGTACGACAGAGAGAGCATTTACGCAATTCTCGATGAGGGACTTATCTGTCATGTCGGGTTTGCCGTCGATGGACAACCGTTTGTGATTCCGACCGGATACGCGCGGATCGAAGATACGCTGTTCGTTCATGGTTCGGCAGCAAGCCGGATGCTGAAGACTGCGGCGAGTGAGAGCGTCGATATTTGCGTGACGGTGACGCTGCTCGATGGGTTGGTACTGGCGCGTTCGGCGTTTCACCATTCGATGAATTACCGTTCGGTGGTCGTGCTCGGGAAGGGGCGGATGGTGGCCGATGAACAGGAGAAGTGGGCCGCCCTGCATGCATTCACGAACAAGGTGGTGTCCGCGCGATGGGAAGAGGCTCGAGAGCCGACTTTGCAAGAGTTGAAGGCGACGAGCGTATTGGCTCTGCCGATTGAAGAAGCTTCGGCAAAGGTGAGAACGGGTGGTCCGGTCGATGATGAAGAGGATTACGCGATGCGGGTTTGGGCGGGCGTGGTGCCTATCGGAAGCAAGATCGGGTCACCGATACGGGACGCGCGCCTGCCCGCGGAGATTCCCGATATTGATCTGAACCGGTTCAAGAGACTTCTGTAATGCTGAAGATGTCAGATGAGTTACGCCAATCGTCACGGAAAAAATGCGGCTTTGGAGGTAGGCGAGCTAGACGCCGCACCAGCTGACTATTTTTCATCGGAGCGGCGGGATTTTGAAAAGTCATTGCAAGCGCTCCGCCGAAGCTTTGACGATTTAAAGGCTGGTCGCACGCGGCCTGCTTGCGAGTTCCTTGAAGAGCTACGCGAGAAGCATGGCTTTCCGCATGAGATTTAGACAAGCTACAGCTGCTCTTGCAGCTCCGGGAAGACTCATGCCCGGTGGTTTTGAGTGAGCTGGTGTTTAAACATGGCTGCGTATGGCGCTGCTTGGGGGGTGTTGAGGTCTTCAATGGTCCAGCGCATTTTTCGCTGCCAGTTAGGGTGTTCGCCGGTGCTGCCGGGTAGATTCTGTTGGGCGGTTTCCTTGGTGAGGTCCTCCTGATTCAACAAGAGGATGAGCGAGGGCACGCGGGAGAGGAAGCCGACTACGGCGTTGTGCAAGTCTCCGTCGAGCTCGTGAATGCTGCTTGCGTCATGCGTGTAGCCATCGGGCAGCAGGTGTTCGCTATGCAGAAGCTCGAGCATTTTCTGTTTATCGGCGCGGCGGTCACTTAGCTGCGAGCGGTATCCGTTTTCGTCGATGAGTTTGGCCGAGAGGCGCGCTTCAATATCGGCGTTCTGCCAAAAACCGGCAAGGGTTGGCAGGTCATGCGTGCTGGAAGAGACGAGCGCCTGGCGTGGATATTCGAAGCTGTGCTTGAACTCGCCCGTTTGATAGTTGCGCTCGAATGGGAAGAGGCGATAGCTGAGGATGCCAAACTTCGAGAAGAGTTCGCGCATTTCTTCTGTGACGGTGCCGAGGTCTTCGCCGACGATGATGTTTTGGCTGCGCACGCTTTCGAGCGCGAGCACGTGCATGAGGTCAGTGGCAAAGTCGCGGACGTAGGTTCCGGCGGCGGGCGGCAGAGCGGGCGGCACCCAGAAGAGGCGGTAAAGCCGCATGACGTGATCGATGCGCAGTGCGCCGCCGTGACGGACGATTTTGCGGATGCTTTCGCGGAAGAGGCGGTAGCCCTCGGCGCGGTGGACTTCTTTGTTGGGCGGAGGAAAGCCCCAATCCTGGCCCTGCGGAGAGAAATCGTCGGGCGGAGCGCCGACGCGCGCGCCCTCGACATAGTGATCGCGCGCGATCCAGAGATCGGAGCCGAAGCTATCGGTTGCGACGGCAAGGTCGTGATAGAGGCCGATCTTCATGCCGGCTTCTATGGCGTGGCGCTGCGCCGACGCGAGTTGCTCTTCGATGACGAACTGAACGAACTTGTAGAAGCCGATGGTGCGCTCGTGTTCGCGCGCAAAGGCTCGGCACTCGGGCGTTTCAGGCGACTGGTACTCCGGAGGCCAATCGCGCCAGGTCCAGACGTTGCGATCGGCTTTGTGCAGAGCATCATCGAGCGCGCAGTAGAGAGCAAATTTTGAGAGGAGGTCGCCCTCGCGCCCGCAGTATTCATCGAACGCGCGGCTTCGTTCCGGGCGGTGCAAGCGCTCGTGGAGAAAGGTACGGTAAAGGAGCTTTAAGAAGCGCTGTTTGATGAGCGCAACGTCTGAGTATTGAACGAGCTCGGAGTTTCGCAGGTTGGCGAGCTTTTCCTGGGTGCGAGGGGAGTCGAAGAGTTTACGGGCGCAAGCCGAGTACTCGAATTCGGGCACGGCTTCGACGTCGATGTAGAGCAGGTTTTTGTAGTACATCGAGAGCGGCAAATAAGGGCTGGCGTTGTAGGGTGTCCGGTTATGAAGAGCGTGCAGCGGATTGAGACCGATGGCGCTGAAACCGGCCTGCTGTGCGGCCCAGTCGATGAGATGGCGGAGATCGGTGAAGTCGCCAGCGCCCCAGTTCCGGTTGGAGCGCAGGCCGTACAGCGCGACGTTGAAGCCGGCGGCGCGGCCCTCGTCTGTGTCGAGGAAATCGGGCAAATAGGCGCGCTCGGGGCAGACGATAAGGTGAGCGGTGACGTCGTTCCGGCCATCGCGCGCCAGAGTGAGGGAATGGTAACCAAGCGGCAGTTCGGCGGGCAAGTCGAGGCGGAGAGCCCGCCACTGGCGGTCGTCGAGAACGAGATGAAATTGAGTGTCGAACTGAGCGATATCGAGACTTCCGCTCAGCTCATCGCCGGTCTCAAGACGGATGCGGAAATAGACATCGCCGGCGGTTCCCTCAGGGACAAAGAAACGGACCGATTTAGCGCTTTCCGGGACTACGGCGGCAGCTGACATGCCGGCTTCGGCCTCTTGCGAGAAGCGACACCGCCTATCGCGCTCGAGCGATTCAAAGCTCGATACGTCCCAGCCAACAGCACGTAAGATCGCCTGTAGCCCTTCACGACCGATGTAGTGGCGATGGCCGAATATATCCCAATACTCGGTATCGACGGCAGACTCGGCGGCGGCTCGCCACAGTGAATCGTCGTAGTTTACGGCCGGCTCAAATCGAATTTTGTGCACCCATCGATTTTCGTTCATAGCGGGCGCGGAAACAATTTTGGCGATTTTGTCATAACTTGTTCACGGGACATTTACCAGTTCTGAAAGTAAGAGGGATATACTGCCTCCCAGTAATCAGTTTCTGTTGCGCGATGCATTCGCGTGGGGGTCGATGAGATGAGAAGGTCTATCACGAGCGGTGTTCTTTTTTGGTTGCTCTCCCTGGTGATGCTGGGGGCCAGTTTTACTCTTTTTGCGCAGTCGGACGCCGGCACGATTACGGGCCTGATTCGAGATCAGACGGGAGCGGTGGTGCCGGGCGCGCAGGTCACGATCAGAAATGAGGGGACGGGCGAGGAGCATACCGTTCAGTCGGACTCGTCGGGCAATTATACGGTGCCGAACCTGCCTCCGGGTTTGTATACGATGACGGCCAGTTCCGCCGGATTCAAGAAGTTCGAGAGCACGAAAAACCGGTTGAACGCCAGCTCGACGATCAGCCTGAATGGCGACTTAGCTCTGGGCGCGACGAGCGAGACGGTTGAAGTGTCGGCGTCGGCATCTGTGCTGCAGACCGAGTCAGGCGCGTTGCAGCATAACGTGACATCGCAGCAAATTCAGTCGCAAGAACTCAACGGGCGCAATCCGATTTACATGGCGACATTGCTGCCGGGCGTGCGAACGGGATCGACGCTGGGCGATTTTAACTTCAGTTTGAGCAACGGCGGATATGCGATCAATGGCGCACGTTCTAACGACACCCAGATCACGCTGGATGGAGCGCCTGCGCTGAGGACGCGCGGCAACTCGACCAGCATCGGCGTGCCGAATAACGACGCCACGCAGGAGATACAGGTATTGACGGCGGATTATGCAGCCGAGTACGGCGGCGCGTCGGGCGGCCAGGTTCGAATCGTGACTAAGGGCGGCACGAATGAGTTTCATGGCGCAGTTTCCGAGTACTTCCGTAACTCCGCCATGAATGCGAATACCTGGACGAGGAACT
Organism: Bryobacteraceae bacterium; assembly: GCA_965219105.1. Classification (GTDB taxonomy): domain Bacteria; phylum Acidobacteriota; class Terriglobia; order Bryobacterales; family Bryobacteraceae; genus Bog-105. The sequence goes on from OZ244728.1 coordinate 1,440,430, forward strand.
TAAATACTCTCACCAAAGACGTGAGCCCATTCCGGTATAACGATTTCGGTTTTGCGGTCGGCGGACCGGTGGAGATTCCGAAACTTTGGACGCCGCTGCACAACAAATTCTTTTTCTTTGTCGCGGAAGAGTGGACACGGCTGCGGCAGGAGGACACACAACTGCAAGCGGTACCGACTGCACTGATGAGAACCGGCAATTTTAGCGAGCTGCTCGGGCCAAATCCCTGGTACAAGGGGAGCACGCAGATTTACGATCCAGCCACGTGTCCCAAAGTGGGCGCAAGCTGCACGCCGTATCCGGGCAACATAATTCCTGTAAGTTCGCTTAGCAAAAATGGGCTGGCAATCTTAAATGCGTATCCTGCGCCCACGCCTGGGTTTCTCAGCGGAACAAACAACTGGATCGCGCAGGCGGCGCACCCGATCAACCAGCGGAAGGGCACGATCAATGGAGACATTTTGCCGGCCGATAACCATCGCATCGAGTGGCGACGGACCGACCTTGCTTACGACGAGTATCAACCGTTCGACCAGGGTTCAGGACTCACAGGGAAGTATTTTCATCGTCCGAACCAAGTCAACTCGGTGGCCTGGATCTGGACGATCAATCCGACGGTCGTGAATGAAGCGCGTGCAACGGTGAGCGTGGACGATGTATACATTCCGGTGAACGAATCGCTGGCGGGGTTCAACCGAAGCACGCTGGGCATTGACTATCCGTACATTTTCCCGAACGGGAAAGACATCGCCGGCAAGATTCCGACCGTGAGCGTGCCGAACTTCTACGGCCTGGCAGGCGGGCCATATCCGTCGCACTCATCGGGCCCGATTTACACGGCTTCCGATAGCTTGACGAAGGTCTGGGGCAACCATACAGCGAAATTCGGGTTTTACTTTCAGCGATCAGGCGAGAACGATTACGACCAGATCAATGTGGCGACGGTGCCGGGGGGCAGCAACAACCAGAACGGTACGTTTATATTTACGGACGGCGGAATCAACGGAACGTCGGGCGTGGGACTGGCGAATCTGGCTTTAGGACGAGCGAACAGTTATACGGAGATCGGGCCGCGAGCTTATACGGTGTGGCGCGGCAATCTTTATGAAGCGTTTGCGCAGGATTCGTGGAAGGTCAGCCCGACACTTACCATCAACTACGGGGTGCGCGAGACCACTACGGTTCCGTTCTATCCGCTCTGGGGCAATGCCGATTATTTCAACGGTGGCCTGTACGATCCGGCGAGTGCAGTGACAGTCGATCCAAAGACTGGGAACGTGATTCTGGGCACGGGGAACGCCTATAACGGCGTGGTGATTCCGGGATTGAAAGGTTTCCCAAGCTCAGCCGATGGACGGGTTGCCGCGGCGAATCCTAACAACACGCTCTGCGCGGGGACAAATTGTGCAGCGCTTTTCGATCCTTCTCTTCCGAGGGCGCATGAAGCGACCACCAATCAGTTTCAGCCGCGCGCGGGCATTGCCTATCAGTACGACAGTAAGACCGTGATTCGCGCGGGCGCCGGGCGATTCATCACGCGCATGAATCTGCTCGACAACATTTTCCCGGGCGGCAACTCTCCGTTCCAGCCCTTTGTAACCGTGAATAATGTTTCGGTTGACAATCCGGGCGCATCGCTGACCACGGGAATAGCAGCGCCACTTACTATTACGACGCTGAACCCGAATCTGAAGCCGCCGGAAGCCTGGAACTGGAATTTCACGGTACAGCACGAATTTGGTTTCAACACCGTGATGTCGGCCGCTTATGTGGGGCACCGCGGACTGCATGCGTGGCGAGTTTACGACATTAATCAGCCAACGGCGGGATCGCTGCAGGCCAACCCTGGAGTGAACGTAAATGCGCTGCGCCCTTACAAAGGTTTCGCGGCGATACAAGAAGAAGAAAGCGACGCCAACTCGACTTACAATGCGTTTCAACTTACGCTGAACCGGCAGTTAGTTAATGGCCTCGGCTATTCGTTGTCTTATACACTTTCGAAGACTTCGGACGACAGCTCTAATTACCGCGATATCGTTCCCTACACGTACAACACGAGCAATCTTTGGGGGCCCGCTGAGTACGATACGCGACATGTGGCAGTAATCACGGTGACTTACGATCTACCCTTCTTCCGAGGGCAACAATCCATTTTAGGTAAGGTAGTGGGCGGCTGGGAGATCAATGCTGTGGCGCAGTTCCAAACGGGTACGCCGTGCGGCATCGGCACCAATAACGATTTCGCAGGAGTAGGCGAGTACGGAAGCTTCGGTTGCGGCAGCGAAGGACAGTTCTGGAACTTATCGGGGACGCCATCGGTGGTGGGTGGATTTGCCGGCCCGACGGGGAACGCAAACTCGGCGAAGTATTTCACTGCCAATGTGACGCCGCCGGCTCCGGGCACGATTAATTTACAGCCGCTGGTGCGAGATTCGGTGTACGGTCCAGGATTTCAGGACTGGAACATCGGCTTATTCAAGACCTTCCCGTTCACGCACCGCGAAGGCGTGAATATACAGTTCCGGGCAGAGGCGTTCGATTTTGTGAACCATCCTAACTGGTCGGGACCGAATTACAATCCAACTTCGGCGCAGTTTGGCGAAGTAACAGGGAAATCGAATTTAGCGCGGCAACTTCAACTCTCACTGAAGTTGAACTTCTAAGCGGAGCGCCCACGTCTACTTTGCGTGGGATACTGAGGACGTGGGCGATTCCGAACAGTTCGACATTAACCAGCCTCCAGAGCTTTATGCGCGCATCGATCAGGAAGACGACCAGCTCATCAAAGACAGCATTATCACGACAACGCTCGATAATGCGCTGAACTGGGCGCGCAAGAATTCAATTTGGCCGATGAGTTTCGGCCTGGCTTGTTGCGCGATCGAGATGATGTCGATGATGGCGTCGCGGTACGACATTTCGCGTTTCGGCGCGGAGGTGATGCGAGGATCCCCACGGCAGTCGGACTTGATGTTCATCGCGGGGCGGGTATCGAATAAGATGGCGCCGGTGATTCGCCGTTTGTATCAACAGATGCCGGAGCCGAAGTGGGTTATCTCGATGGGTGCTTGCGCAACGTCGACAGGTGTATTCAGTAATTATGCGCTGGTGCCGGTGAATCAGGTGATACCGGTAGATGTATTCGTGCCGGGATGCCCGCCGCGGCCTGAGCAGTTGATTTATGCCGTGATGCTATTACAGGAAAAGATTCAGGCGGAGCGCGGCACGGTGCGGCGCACGTTAAATTTGAGCTAATAGCGCACTGGGGTTTCGCCTCCAAACGAGTACGCAATGCCTCCTCCTGGGAGGATGTTATTCTTACCGATCAGGTGCGGGGAAGGCCACGAACTGTAGCCATAAGGTTCAGCGGTGGCTTTGAGGACCGCAATGGAACGTGTGCGCGGCGACGTGATGGCGGCATCGCTGACAGCTAGTTGATCGACGGTTACTCCAAGGTGTGTCGACGCCTTTTTGATCATCGTATTTCCCGCATGAACAGGTTTCAGAGCTCTTGTTAACGTTTAAGCGGGTCTTCTTCCCAGGGCGGCGTGGCGGCGATCAAGCTTCCAAGTAGCGGATCTAAACGCTCCATGGCCTCTTTCATTTGCCAGGCGATTTTTCGATAAGCGAAGTGTCCTTTGACGCCGCTACGAAGCCGGGAGATGTACTCGAGTTCGGCGAAATCCATTTTGAAGAGAAAGCGCGAACGCGTGGCAAAGGGCAGCAGGTATTGGGCGGCGGGTTGGGAGAGCTTTTGAAAAGCTATGTCTAGGTTTTCGATAGTTGTCCGATAGAGATCGCTTACGCCGCATTTCGCGATCATCTCAGGCGTGTCGTAGCCTAGCGCATTCGAGTAGTTCTGGCGGAATTGCTGGCAGCGACGATGGCGGTGAAAGTCGCGGTAAGCTCCGATGTCCATGACGAAATCGAAGACATAAGGAGCAGAGCGAAAGTGGCGCGGCAATTCCTCCCGTTTGGCTCGCGACCCAAGCGCCACGTCGAGTATCTCGCTGCGGCGTCCGGCGGGCCAGCTGCGCACCAGATCGTACAGCTCGCGATAGGGCAGATGGCAGACCGGGTAAAGCAACGTGGCGCAGATATCGGCAAGCGAGTCTACCGGTTGTAGGAGATCAACGTCGGGAGTTGAACCTGACGGCTGTTTCGGTAAGTGGTCCGCGGCCCATTCGCCGAGATCAGCGCGAAGACGGCGCGCGGAGTCGTCCGGTTGGGAATGGCGCGCCAAGGTGGGAGCGAGCGGCTCATTCGTGTTGGCGCCCTCCCACACACAATCGGCGGCGGAGGCACAGGCGCGGGCTAGTTCCTCGCCTACCTCGCGCAGCTCCTGATACTCGGAGCCTTTGAAGCGGCGAATCTGTTTTTCTAAAGTACGGATGCTGGTGACTTGACCCACGCCAGTCGGGATGCCAAGAGGCAGCAAGTAGCGGGCGACATCGAAAGAGCGGGCGGCAAGATTGCGACGGTAGGCGTCCGGCTTCATCTCGTCCGGCTTGGGTAGAGCTTCTTCCAGATAGCTGAGAGCGGCACGCTGCACCTGCTTGTAGGCGGCAAGCAGTTCATCGGTGCAGTTCGCAAAGATCGTCTGCTCGTCGGCCGTCAGCTCGGGTGGCATGACGACGCCCGATTGGGAGAAATCCTGGTAGCGCGAACTGCGTGCCTGGCCATCCCAAAGCTGTTCATCTTGAATTTCGATGGCAGCAAGCTCAGAGATGCCTTCGAAGCAAATAGTAAGATGCCCGAGGTCGGCAATGGAGGCGTGGCCGTACTGGAAATAGAAGCTTTCGAGAAACTTGGTTGAATCATGATTGCGGACCCACTCGATGGAATCGCGAATGGAATCGGGAGAGCGGCTGTAGCGGGCGAGCGCATAGGCGATCTTCTCGGGCGGCATCGGCGCAACGGCCAAAACGCGTTGAGGAATCGGCGAGGCGGCTTGAGACGGCTTCATGGGATCATCATGGATTCTCTCATGCGAATCCGAATCAAGAGACTTCACCCGGATGCTTATTTGCCGGAGTATGCGCACGGACCTTTGGAAGACGCCGGCTTGGATATTCGAGCGGTAGAGAGCGTGTTGCTCAAGCCGCAGGTAGCGGAGTGCGTGGCGACCGGGCTCGCGCTGGAGACTCCGAGCGGCTACGAAGTGCAGATTCGTCCGCGCAGCGGTTTGGCATTGAAGCACGCGATCACGCTGCCGAATTCACCGGCGACGATCGATCCGGGATATCGAGGCGAGTTGAAGGTGATTCTTTTGAACCTTGGCACGGAGCCGTATCAAGTGCAGGCGGGAGACCGGATCGCGCAGATGGTGGTGGCGAAGTATGAGGCGATCGAGTGGGAGGAGAGCGAGCTTGCCGATTCGGTTCGCGGAAGCGGGGGGTTTGGATCGTCGGGGCGCTAATCCCGCTTGACTTCGCTAGTGAGGCGGCTGGCGAGAGGCTGTGTCTGGCCGGCGTACTTGTTACCGGCCTTCTTGTAGTAGGGAACAGAGACAGGAGAGGACAGCTGCTCAAAAGTGAAGGAGCAGATTCGCATCCCGGGATAAAGGGCGACGGGCATGATGCCGAGATTGCTCAATTCAAGAGTGGCTTTGCCGCGCCAGCCCGGGTCAAAGAGGCCGGCGGTTCCGTGGACGATGATGCCGATGCGGCCGAGACTCGAGCGGCCTTCGAGACGGCCGAGTACATCATCGTCGAGCTCCAAAGTTTCTTCGGTGATGGCGAGAGCGAACTCGCGGGGCTGCAGCACGAAGGGTTCGCCGGGTTTGACGTCGATGGTTCGCATGAGGTCCTGGATAGCGCTTTTCTCGCGGACGTCGATGTAGGGATGGCGGCTGTGCTCAAAGATGCTGAACTCGGTGCCGAGACGAAAATCGACCGAGCAACTGCCGAACTGCTCGGGCGGAAGTTCAGGGGAAACGCGTATTTTGCCGAGCTCTAGATAGCGGCGGATGTCGACGTCGGAGAGGACCATGTGGCGAGACGAACAGCCATGCTAGCATGCGCCGGAATGGTATAGTGATGGGCAGCGGCGATGAAAGCCGTGCGAGCGTTTCATGGGAAGCACTCGCGGGGGAATGGGCGGCTAGCTCAGTTGGGAGAGCACCACGTTCGCAACGTGGGGGTCGTGGGTTCGAACCCCATGCCGTCCACCAAAGTACCCTTTGATTTGCGTCACTTACAGCCAACTTTTTCGAACCTGACATGGCACATGAGCGTTGGTACCACTTATATAGTGTGACGTGAGAGCCAGAGTACACTGTTTAGATTCTTGACTACAGTGGAATGCGAAGAACCAGTTTCGGGATGAATAGCGGTCCGCTCACCGACACAGAAGAGTGGTGGGGAAATGATCAGATCACACCTCCTCCGGGCTCTTCAGCGTTGTTCGTCGGAGCCGGAATCTCGATAGATCCACCGACGCATTTACCTTCTGGCCTTGTGCTCACGCGGGCGCTTCTGGAGCACACGACTCTCTGCGCGGGTGAACCAGCGATCGTGATCGTAGCTCAATAGAATTAGCAAGTTGGCACTCGGAACCAGAGGGCGCGTAAGCTTTGTTTCCAATGAGTGTCAGGTGCCAACCTGATAAGGGTTGGCCTGTGACTTATTTTCACCAAATCGTCGCGGAGCGACGTTTGCACTTATTGCGAATACGGGGCAGACTGGGCAGCGCCGGCTGACAGGTCGCCTGTGTTGATCACGCCGACCAACGGTCGCCGGGTACCCATCGCAACAGATGATCGATGGCGTTTAGAACGGGTTCAAAGAATGCTCGGAGCTGGGCAACAACGACCGCCAGATCATCCGGCACCGGTTCCATTCTTTCGCGGCTAATGAATGCACGCCAGCGCGGTTGCCATAGCGCAGCAAATTGATCTGAGAGGCCGGTGGGCATTCCTTCCCTCAATGCTGTGCCGCAGCGCTCGAAGGTGCGGTTCACCGCCGTCCTGAGCGTGGGCAAGTCGAACCGGAAGGTACGAGAGATCAGCAGCAAATCGTAGTAGTCTTTTAGTCGGCTGTTTGCCATTCCAAGCACCACCAGAGCTTCCAGCTTTTCGGCGACGACGGTCTCGACTGGGTAGGCCTGCAATATAGGCCCTGGGAAGTCGAGTAGCGTCGGATACTCAAGCTGAACCGGAACTGGCGTAACTGCGTCGCCGCAGCCGATGTCCACCTGAACAGAGATCCGCGCGTCGCCGATCGTCGCAGACGTGCGAATCCGAACTCCGCCGGACTCGGCTACTTCCCGAATGAGCGTTGCATTCACCGCCGACAAATCGAACGCGACTCCGTCGTCTGGAACCGGTTCTGCACAGATGGCGCGAAAGACGCCGGCGAGTGTTTCCGGGCTCGTATCGCCGTACCCGAGCAGATCGAGATCACGCGTAGGCCACGGCGATCACCGGCCCATACAGAAAACAGCAATGCGTCTTTCAGGATGAACCGGTCGCGGTGCTGAGAAACGCTCAGTCGATACAGGAGCCGTTCCAGGACGTGACGGGTTAGCAACAGTTGGAAGTCCGTCCGCTCGGCTCGCGCTCGCTCCAGGAGACGAGCGCGGACCGAAGCGCCGACATTCGTAGCTGGCGGTTCACTGGGTTACCATCGCTTCGACATAAGACTGCATTACTGACCAGGTGCGCATTTTGGCTGCAAATCGCCAGAGATCATCAGGTTTGAATCGCCTGCGTCGCAGACCTTCACGCAACGATTCGAGCGCGACATCCAGGCCGATCTTATTGCGGTAACGGAAGCAATCAACAACGCTCCTGGCGGGCGTGGTTACGGGAACCTGTACGCCTTCTATTCGGTGCCGTTTCACGCCGTCGACCAGCCCCGGTTCGGCGAACCGGACGAAACGGATCGGCGGGTAGTCGATCCTTGGGCGCCAAGCTTTCCTTCCGATCGCGATCCACACCGCTGAAGGCACTTGCAGCGTGAGTTCGTGGAACTGGAGAGCCGAGATCAGGCAGACAACGCCGTTCGGGACGAGCGCCGCAGCCTCTGCGAGGGTATGCCCAGCGTGCGTCGGTGCTGTCGGCAGTTGGTATAGGCCTCGCGCTAGCCGCACAATCGCCTCGTCACGTACAAGGCGAGCTAGCGTTTCTGGCCCAATCCCTTCCGCCGCGAAGTCCCGGGGTCGCAGCATCCCACGCCCCCTCAGCAGTTCGAAGGCACGGGCTTTCTGTTGTGCTGCACCGGGCATGGTGACATTTCCTATGCTGATTTTTATTGTAGCCGATGTTTTCTCACGACGCGCAGTCATCTGCCCGAAGAGTGCTAGAATCCGGGGCGGCCGTTGCTCCCCGAGTTAACATTTCCATACAGAAACGACGCTTGTTAGCCTTGTAAACCTCGCCAGTACCAATTGCACAGCGATAGATTGCAGACGGGCCGTTGCGGCGCATCTATGTGACACCCTCTTCTTCGCTGCGAGGGCTCGCATCTGCTCACGCACGTTCCAGTCGCGGCGCTTCGACGGTACTTCATCGAAGTTCTGCACGGCGCGCCGATGGTGGTCTGCGGGGTTTCTCAGCTTCTCCTCCACCAAAGTAACCGTTCGACGAGCAAAGCGTAAGTGGCTGTTTGGCAGATTCAGAGAAATCGCGGACGCCCTGTGGACGCCCGCGAAAGATTCAAAGCTTTAGGTTCTAACGGCCTTTAGTAGCGCCCGAATGGAACAGCTGGAAGTACCGGGGTGCCTTCGGCCTTGACCGCTGACAGGAAGTTCGGATCTAAGCCAAGCGCCTGCAGAACAGTTGGGGCGACTTGAGCCGTCTGCACTTCCGCAGTGACGGTGCTGGCTGCGAAGGACGGGTAGGACACCAGCAGCATTACATTTGTATCGTCGTGCGCAAAGCCGCCATGTTCGGCCTGCTTTTTTGTACTGCCGGTGTAAGTGACTCCCACATTCGGGGTGACGATAATGTCCGGAGTGCGAGGGTCTCCATATGGCGGCAGACCGGGCCTGTCGATCATCGACACCAGACTGCGGCCGTAGTAAATCTGGCCGAGTCTTACTTTTGACCCGTTCTCTTCGAGCAGGTTGACCGCTGTCTCCGTTTTTGCGCCCGGCGCGAGCCACAGCAGGGAGACGTCGTCTTCGGTGGGCCCGATACCGGTCGGATTCAACGGCGATTCCGAGTAGGGGAGGTAACCCGGCAGGTCGGTCGCGATCAAAGTGGCGGGAGAGATTCCGTTGACGCCGGACGGGCCGGGGACGCCGTGAAAGCGATGCGGGTCGATAGGCGATTGGCCATGCTTAGCGGTGATTATAATGAGCGTCGAGTTATAGAGCCCCTGCGTTTTGAGCTCGTCTACCAATTCGCCGATCGATCTGTCTACAAATTGAATTTCGGTAGTGAGCTTTTCAGTCGGCGTTCCCTCGGCATCGTAGTATCCGCCCTTCACATCGTTCTGAATCAGCTTTTCGCCGACACTGACGGCTTGGTAATTCATGCCTAAGATAGTCGGCACTCTTGCTGCGGCTGTCCCGAGGTGATTCTTCCCGGCCAATTCGTTGAGAAGGGCGTTGACCTTCAGCTGGTCATAGCACCTGATGTCGAAGAAGCTGTCGGTCCATGAACCCACTCCCGGCGACAAGTCCAGACTTCCGCAGGACTCGCCTAGCGCGGTGGTTACGTTAGCAACGGCTTTCCGGTTGACCGGCAAAGTCGGGTCCGAGTTGATTTCCGGTGCATAAAAATCGTCGAGGGTCGATCCGTTACCAGGCCCGGCAACGGACGAGTAGGATGGATGCTTATCGGACCATGCCGTATAACCTCCGTTATCGTGAATGACGCCGAAGATGGTGTTTGCCCGGACAAAGTTCCACGGGTAGACAGGCCTGCACCCTTCGTATGGGTTGCGAATGAGCCGGGCCGGATCGATAGAAGCCGTCCCGCCATCGGTCGGCGATGCACCGGGAGCGCCGCCGTTGAGCAGTGCCTGATTGATATCGATCCCTTCCTCGTATTCCGCCGTTGTTCCGTTCGGTTTGTTGGGGACACAGAGCCCGCCAGCGACTCCGTTACCGGTGGTTTTTTGGGGTGGCGCCAGAACTCTGTCGTAGGATACGTCGTAGTACACGCCGAATGTGCGAGGGGAACCACCACTGATGATCGCGGTGAGTCCAGGGAAGGAGTCGGAAGGCTTAGAAGTGCTCGCATTGCGATAGTTGATACCGGTGGTTGCCAGCGCCGCCATGGTGGGGCAGTACGGATCGCCATTATTAGCACCCGTAATGCCTTTGGAGCAATTTAGAAAATCGACAGCATGCATCCCATCGATGCTGATCAGCAGAACGTGTTGGATCTGGCTGCGGTTCCACGAGTAATCGGCGGTTTGGGCTTTCGCCATGGACGCAGTAGATGAGCTGAGCGCTCCAGCGAATATCGCGGCCCACAAAGCCTTTTTAATTGACAAAGAAGTACCTCCACTAACTACTTACTAAGTGTTTGTTACGTAAGCATGAATAATTGGAATGAGCCGCCAATTTGATGTTCGGCGGGGGAATAGCGAGTCGTAACTCGTGAGACCGAGCGATAGAACTCTACGCGGGCGCTGTTTTGAGTAGCTGCCTTACCGTTGCCCTAGTAAGGTGCGAACGTGAGTCTCGGCAGCGAGAGCGAGGCCTTCGAGGTTGTAGCCGCCTTCGAGGATGGAGACGAGGCGGTTACTGCAGTGGCGGGCGGCTAGCTCGGTCATCATCTCGGTAAGTACTCTGAAGTCATCGTCGCTTAGAAGGAACTGGCCGAGAGGGTCGCCGGCGCGGGAGTCAAACCCAGCGGAGAGGACGATCAGGTCAGGGCGGAAGTCGTTGGCTGCGGGGAGTAGACGCTCATTAAAGGCTTGAAAGATTTTGCTCGAGCCGGTGCCGGCAGGAAGTGGAGCGTTGATGGTCTTCCCTGCCCCTTTGCCTTCGCCTGTTTCGGCGAGGCTACCGGTGCCGGGATACCAAGGAGATTGGTGCGTACTGAAGAAAAGGACGGAGCCGTCTTCGTAAAAGATGTCCTGGGTGCCGTTGCCGTGGTGAACGTCCCAATCCACAATGAGCACCCGCTCTGCTGAATGTTTGCTTTGGGCGTAACGAGCAGCGCCGGCGGCGTTATTGAACAGGCAGAAGCCCATTCCTCGGGCGCTGCCGGCATGGTGACCAGGGGGACGAACCAGACAAAAGGCATTATCGACTGCGCCGTTGAAGACACTGTCTACAGCGCTAAGGGCGCAACCAGCAGCGGCGCGCGCGGCCGTCTCCGAGTGAGAATTGATGGGGGTATCGCCCGTGCTGAGCTGTCCGCGGGACGCCGCTACTTCGCGGCCCACGAGATCAATATACTCGCGGGTATGGACTAAAGCGAGCTCGTCATTGGAAGCGGGACGGGTATTGAGTTTATGAAGACGTCCAATCAGACCACTCGATTTCAGTTGGTTGTCGACTGCGGTGAAGCGAGCGGGTTGTTCCGGATGACCAGGACCGCCATCGTGAAGGGTAACGCTCGGGTCTGCGGCCAAACCGGTTATCGGCATGAATCAAACGACGTGCTAGTAACTTGCGGCTTTGATGTTCACGAGCTGTTCTTCGGGAGCGGGTTCGATGCTTCTGGTCTGTTCGCCACGAAAGAAGTCAAAATAAGAGATTTGGTGAACGCAGGAGACAGTACACATCGGCGCGCAGGATTTAGAAGTGATGTATTCGCGCCGGATATCCTCGACGGTATACTGCTCGAGCGGCTTGGCGGGGAATCCGCGCTGCTGGGAGCAGTAGTGAACGAGGCCGTCCTCGCAAATGTAAAGGTAACGCGCACCCGCGCGGCAGCGCCAATCGCTCGGCTCACCATTGGCAATCTTTTCCTGAAAGTAATTGATGCGAGAGAAGTGTCTCTTCTCGAATTTCTTCATTTCAAGAAAGACTTCGCGCTCACGTGCCGCAAGAGGCCGCAATTGCCCGTCCCCATCGTGAATAATTCCCACCGTGGAGGTAAAGCCAAGCTCCATCGCACGTTTTCCCACTACCAGCGCGTCTTCCGGATTGCGAATGCCGCCACCAAGGACGGAATTGATGTTCACGTGGAAGTCGCAGTTTTCCGCCAAGATCTGAAGTTTCTTATCCAGAACTTTCAGGCTTTTCTTGGACACGTCGTCGGGCTGAATATTATCGATGCTGATCTGAAGGTAATCGAGGCCAGCGTCGTTGAGCCGGCGCACGCGGTCGGCTGTTAGTAAGTAACCGTTGGTAATCATGCCAGCCAACGTGGCGTGCTTGCGGATGCCAGCGATGATGTCGTCGAGGTCGGGATGGAGGAGCGGTTCCCCGCCGCTCAGCGTAATCACGCCAGTGTGGAGATTGCCAAGAAGCTGGATGCGCTCCAGCATTCTGGCGACAGGAACTGGCTTCGAAAAGTTATCGTACTCGTTACAGTACGTGCAGGAGAGATTACAGCGCCGGATCGGGATGATATGCGCCATGATCGGGTGATCGGTCGAGACCGCCCCCCGCAGTAGTAGCTTGGCTTCACGCAAGCGCCGATCAAAAGTACGGCGGCGCCGTTCAGTATGCGGCTGTTCTGGCATCAAACGAGACTGTTTTTATTTAAGCATAGTTGAGCGTTTACCTCTGCTGCGACTATTGCCGATGGCGCCATTAAATAGCTGAGACGATTCAGGTTACGGGTGAGCGGGAATTAAGGCGCCGGGCACTGATGCCGCCGACAGGGCCGAAAAGTGAAGTACAAAGGAGCGCATACCGTGTTGGAAGCGGCTCATGCCATAGCTCTCGGCTTCGGCAAGCGCGCGCGAATTGGTCCATCCGTCGTGCTCGATTCGGTAGCACGCGACCACGGTGCCGGTGCGATCTTTGCCCCGTCGGCAGTGCACGAATACGGGAGATGCGCTCTTGGAGGTCAGCAGCGCCAGAACCGTTTGCACCTGATCGGGGGTAGGCGCCGACCATGGGCGAAAGGGAATATTGCGGTACAGCATCCCAAGACGTTCAGCCTCCGCTTCTTCACGAACGGTACCGGGGCCGGGTTCGCGAAGGTCGATCACAAGCCTGACGTGGAGCGCGGCAGCCAAATCGTGAAGCGCCAGGGGGGACGGCTCGGCACCCCGGTAAATCGTGGAGCTAACTTGGCCGAAATTACGGACGTGAGCCGGGGGCGGATCAGCAGCCGAAAGCCTATTGCAGCAGAGCGCGAGGAATGCAACGCCCACGCTTAGGCTAATGCGGGTTGGCCGGTGGTGGAGTAGTAGGCGGAGGAGTCTTGGGGTTTGCGGGAGGCTGTCCATTACCGGTTCCACCGACTTCTCCGTACTGGATTGTGCTTTCAGATTTGAACTCGAACTTCTTGTAGTGATCGTACTTGATAACCTCTTTCACCCGCTGAGAAGGGCCGTCTTTGAAGTTCAGAGTGTCGTCAGCGTACGTGTAAGTGGGAAACCAATATTTGCCGTCGATCTGCTGGCGGTAGGTCTCGAACTTGGGAAACTGCTGGTCTTCGCCGCGGCGCAGATGTCCAGTAGCGCGCCCGTAGGTCTTAACGATCTGCAGGTCCTGATCGTCGACCCAGATCTGGCCGTCAAAATAGCGCTTTCGATCCTTGGTCAGCTCCTTCGGTTTCACCGAGAAGACGTAGCAGGGGATCTCATCGACGTTCTCGCGGCCGACGTAACTAACTATATATTCATCGGCATCGGCGTTGGTCATGACAAAAGGCATGACGTTGCGCATGTCTTCCTCATCTTCCTGCGTCATCTGAATATTTTGCAGGGTACCGACAGGAGCGTAGGTTACGTGCGCTACGCGGCGATTGCGGCTGTCGAAGCTGACCTCTTCGACCATTTCATAGGACCCGCCGGGGGGATCAACTTCCTCGAGCTTCGTGGTCTGCCGGTAGGTGTAGCTTTCACGAGCGGCGGCGAACTCGGTTTCCTTCTCAGTAAACTTCTTGATGATGTTTTGGATCTGGTCCGGAGTCGGATTGGTTTTCGTATCCACGGCTCCGGCTAAACTCACAAAGGTAAGAAGGCCGCCGACGACCGCCGTACAACTACGTCGCAAGATTTGTACCACCTCTCCTATTTTGACGCATTCAGTGTTAACGACGTGCGTGACAGGCGCGCGTTACTTCCGGGTGGAGGGGTCGAGCAGGCTTTTGGCGATGGTGACACGCTGCATGTTGCTGGTGCCTTCGTAGATTCGGCCGATTTTGGCGTCGCGATAAAGCTTTTCTACTGGATAGTCGCGCGTGAATCCGACGCCGCCAAGGATTTCCACGGCGGACGAGGCTACTTCTTCGGCAATCGTGGACGCATACAACTTAGCCATCGCGGCTTGCTGAACGAACGGCAGGCCCGCATCGCGCAGGCGGGCGGCATTATAGACCAGCAATCGGGCCGCTTCAGTTTTGGTGGCCATTTCCGCGAGTGCGAACTGGACGCCTTGGAAATCTCCGATGCGCTGACCGAACTGCTTGCGTTCGCGAGCGTATTGGAGAGCGTGAGTAAGCGCTCCCTGAGCGAGCCCCACCATCTGGGCGCCGATTCCGATGCGGCCTTCGTTGAGCGTTTCGATCGCGATCTTGTAACCCTTTGCGGGCTGACCCAAGATAGCGGATTCGGGCGCGGGCACATGGTCTAAGATCACCTCACAAGTGGAGGAGGCGCGGATCCCGAGCTTGTCTTCCTTCTTGCCGACCATTAGGCCGGGGCTCGACCGTTCGACAAGAAAACAAGTGATGCCACGGTAGCCGGCAGCGGAGTCAAGAGTAGCGAAGACGAGGAAGAGGTCTGCTTCTGCGGCGTTGGTGATCCATAGCTTCCGTCCGGAGAGGCGGTAGCCTGAGCCATCCCGGTCGGCTCGCGTTGAGAGCGCGAAGGCGTCTGAACCCGAGGAGGCTTCGGACAGTGCATACGCGCCCACGGATTTCGTGGCTAAACATGGCAGGAAGTGCTGTTTTTGTTCCGGAGTTCCCCATCGCGCAATGGCGTTATTGACAAGCGTGTTTTGCACGTCGACGATGACGGAGGCGGCAGGATCGATTTCGGCAAGCGATTCGATAGCCAGGATCGACTGAAAGAATGCACCGCCTTGCCCCCCGTATTCTTCCGGAATGTCGATTCCCATAAGGCCGAGCGAGAAGAACTCAGCGAGCAGAGCAGGATCGAATGCGCCTTTCTCATCCATTTCCCGGACACGGGGCAGGAGTCGTTCGCGGGCGAATCGTTTTACTGAGGATTGAAATAACTGCTCTTCTTCGCTGAGCTTGGTGATCGGAAGAGCGCGATCCGAATCCATGACGGGACCATGATAGCTCTTGTGCACGGGAAGTGGGGACTATGGTTCCTCGCCCCTGACCCCCGGAACAAGGCGGCACGGATGAGTGATAGAGTAGGTGCCTGTTGAGCATTTGTTGAAAACTGGGGAGTTTTAATGCATCATTTACGGCGAATCGCAGCACGAATTGTACTTATTTGCTCTTCTATCTCAGTAGCGGCGCTAATGCAAACAGGCATCGCGCACGCCCAAGTAAATGTACTTACTCAACACAACGACAACCTGCGCGACGGCGTAAATGCAAAAGAGACGATACTTACGCCGTCAAACGTGAACTCTACACAATTCGGCATGCTGTTTAAAGTCTCTTTAGACGACCAGCCGTTTGCGCAACCACTTGTGGATCGCGGAGTACAAATTGCCGGAACCGCACGTAACGTTGTTTATATTGCGACGGCAAATAACAGCGTATATGCATTTGACGCCGATAATGGCGCCCCATACTGGCACGTGAACCTCGGTACGGCATTTCGGATCAGCAACGGCGGCTTTACCTGCTCAGACGTGTTGGACACTTCTGGAATCATGAGTACGCCAGTCATCGATAGCAGCACTAACACCCTGTATGTTGTCGCCCAGACTTATATAAATGGGACATCCGCTCACAAACTTCATGCTTTGAATCTATCTACGGGAGCCGAACAATCGGGCAGTCCCGTTCAGATTCAGGCAAGCGGCTTTAATTCTGTGGATGAGCTGCAGCGCACCGCTCTCTTACTGGCCAACGGCAATGTCTATTTCTCGTTTGCGAGTCACTGTGATCAGGGCACGTATAAGGGTTTCACGTTTGCGTATAGCGCGAGCACTCTCGCGCAGGTAGGCGCGTTCAACGCATCACCGAGCAACAACGGTAACGGAATTTGGCAGTCCGGTAACGGAGATGCGGCCGACGGGGCAGGAGATGTGTATTGGGTAGCTGGTAACGGTACCTGGGATGGCGTGAATAACTTCAGCGAGACGATTTTGAAAGCTACGCCTAACCTCGCTTTGGACGATTGGCACACACCCTCCGATCAACAAAATCTAGATAAATACGATAACGATCTTACGTCGTCGGGTCCCGTGTTACTGGCGAACACCAACCTGCTCTTGGCGGGCGGTAAGGATGGGATCTTACACCTCGTCAACACAGGCAGCATGGGACATCTGGGCGACTCCGGAGCGGTAGAGAACTGGCAGGCAACCAGTTCGCACATCCACTCCTTGAACTACTTCAATTCGAATCTCTACGAGTGGGGACAGAGCGATTATCTGAAAGTTTTCCATTTTAATGGTTCCACCTTTGCGACCACACCAATGTATACAGGCGCCACACAAGCAGTCGGCCACCCCGGAGCATCGCTTTCTATTTCGGCTAACGGCACCACAAACGGGATACTTTGGGCGGCGACCAACCTGGCGGGGCCGAACGGCGAGGATGCCTGGCACAGAACCGATCCCGGCATTCTCTATGCCTATAATGTGGCCGACATGAGCGCGATCTGGAATAACAGACAGAATGCGACGCGAGATAGCTGCGACAACTATGCCAAATTTATGCCGCCCACTATTGCGAACGGCAAAGTGTATCTGGCAAGCTTCGGCACAGCGCAGACTAAGAGCGGACAGCTCTGTGTCTATGGGCAACTGGGAACAAATCTTATTTCGAACGGCACTTACGTGATTACGAGCGTGCACAGCCAGCAAGCGCTGGACGATCCTGGCTTTTCAACTAAAAACGGCCAGGTCATCGAGCAGTATACGGTTAATAACGGAACGAACCAGCAATGGAAGGTTCAGAATCTGGGCGGCAATGTCATTACGCTAACAAATGCCGCCAGCGGTCTAGCGCTCGATGTAGTGGGCGGTTCTAAGTCGAATAGCGCTTTGGTGGATCAGTGGCCGTATCAGGGGAACCCATGGCAACAGTGGAACGTTCGTTCGCTAGGCGGCGGCACTTACGAACTTACTAATCTAAATAGCGGCTTAGCGCTTGACGTCGATGGCGGAGGCACAACGTTGGGAGAGCAGATCGACCAATATCCGTATCAGGGCAATCCGTGGCAGCAATGGATCTTCACGAGTAAGTAGGTAGCAAGGGAGGTTACTCGGACGGCAAGGCCCTCTGTTGTCGTGAGCCACAGCGGTGCATGCTCATAAGGGAAGTCATGAAGGTTAGGCGTAGAGAGTTTCTGAGCACGGCAGCCATCTTACCGGCTTCGTTTGCGATTGAGCAACAAGGGACCGCGCAGAACCCAGCTCCGATGCACGACCATGCGTCGCATATTCACCCCAGGCCGGAGCGCCCGAAGATCCCGAGATTGCCGGCCGTGCTCTGCGGAATGACTAACACCGTGGGTATCGACGATGCCTACGACATGCTCAAAGGCGGTGGAGACACACTCGATGCCGCGCTGCATGTGACAAAGGCCCAGGAAGACGATTCGAACGATGCCACAGCCGGATTAGGGGGACTTCCTAATGCGGAAGGTGAGGTGGAACTGGATGCCTGCTGCCTGCACGGCCCTACCCGGCGCGGTGCGGCCGTGGGAGGAGTAACGGGCATCAGGAACGCCTCGGTTTTGGCCCGTGCTGTGATGCAACACACCGGATATTCGCTTCTAACCGGTTTGGGAGCCCAGGAATTTGCGATAGGTCGAGGGTTTGCAAAGGAAGACTTACTCACGGAGCGTTCTCGAAAAGTGTGGATGGCGTGGAAGCAGATTCGGTCGCGCCCGGAGCTATTAGGTTCGGTCATCTATGACCCCGAATGGCCCGAGCCCGGCCGGCAAGCGCATTTCTTGTCACGGTCCCAGAGGGACTTGGATTTACTGGTGCACCGATGCGAGACATTTGCGGTGCAGGCGGGTCTCGGGCCGCAATGGACATGGCGAGCAGCATACGATGCGCTGTTTCCAGCGGCTACGCCCCTCTACATTTCCACATTCAATGCGAAGCGCGAAATGTCGAGTGCGGTCACTACGAGCGGTCTTCCATGGAGGATGCCAGGGGTGACGAGCGACGTCGCGGCGTTGGGTAATGGCGCTTATCTCGATCCGGAGATCGGTTCGGCGGGAGCTAGCGGGAGCGCCGAAGCGAATACCAAAATCGCCGGTTCGTACCAGATCGTGGAGAACATGCGAAAGGGCATGCCGCCGGACCAGGCTGGCATGGATGCCTTACGACGCATTGTGAACTGCTATAGGCGTGATCTTGAATCACTTCGATTTGTCGAGATGGTGTATTACATTTTGAGAAAAGACGGCGCCTACGCGTGCGTTTCGCTTTGGCATGGCGACTGCACTGGGCACGTGCGACAGTATACGATTCACGATGGCGTGCGGCGATCGGAGGATTGCCTCTTTCTACTCGATGGCAATCCACCCAATGGGTGCTCGAACTGGTCGCAGCTGCACGTGTGAGCAGCTTAGAGCCTGGGCGTTGATCGGAAGAGCGCGACCCGGTCTATAAGATCGCCATCATAGCTCTTGTCGAACTGACACTCCGACGCGTGAAAGCAGGATGCACCCCTGCGAAGAAACAGAAGTTATTGCCTCGCCAACGCCAGGAAATAACGCTGCATCGATTGCGCCATAACCTCTGGACGATAAAGCTTCTCATACCGTTCTCTAGCAGCTTGACCGAGCGTTTTAGCCAGGTTGGCATCACTTACCAGGCGTAAGATGGCGTCAGCCAGCTGATTCAGATCTCCTGGAGATACAACAAGACCCGTTGTTTCACTAATCACCATCTCGGGGATGCCACCGACGTTAGTAACTACCGCGGGCTTGGCAAGCGACATGCCTTCCGCAATTGCAATCGGGAGTGAATCAAACAGCGAGGGATGAGCATGCACGTCAATCGCGTTCCAGATGTCCCCAATATTTCCCCGAGACTCAGTAATTACAACCCGATTGGCAATTCCGAGTTCTTCAACCAATCGCACGAGGCTCGTTTTATATTCGTCAGATCTGGCCGCGCCGACTAGCAAGAATGCACAGTGAGGCGATCGGTCTAGAATCTTGCGGGCGGCGCGAAGGAGCACCATCTGACCTTTGTAATCGATCAGTCTCGCTACTTGGCCAATAACACGAACGCTCGGATCAACAGGCAGGCCAAGAAACAGGCGCATCTCCGCCGGTGTCCGGCTCGAGCATGGACGCGGCACGCCATTGGGAACAACTGAGATCTTAGTTCTGCCGTTCGATACCAAACTTTGGAGCTCGCGGCCCCGTTCCCTCGAGTCGGTGAGCACGGCATTCACCAGCTTTAGGGAGAGCCGCACGGACTTTGGCCAGATCATCGAATCACCATGACGATTTCCGCAGTAAAGAGTTAACGAGGTCGGGATCTTTGCCATGCGACCAGCCAGTGCAGCTACCAAACCAGCGGCATCCAGGTGACTGTCGATCACATCCACATTCCAGGCTTTCGCTATTCGCGCCAGCTCTCTCGATCTACGTAAAATGCCGGTTTTAGGCCAGACTTTAACTGCGGAGGCGGCCCAAGGGCAGTTTCGGGTTCGTCCTATCTCGGCGAGGTTATCGACCTGAATGCCTGTATCTAGAAATTGTTGGCGACGCGCTTGGTATTCGTCAGCTTTGGTGTATCCTGCTGGGTTCAGCGTCAAGACAGAATGCTTGCATACACTAGGATCGAGCATTCGCCCCATGATCAACAGCCGGGTCTCAGCGCCCCCAAATCCGAGACCATCGATGACAGATAATACGCGCACGGGTCGTTTCAAAGCACCTCCGGGTATGTCACCTGCTGTAAAGAACTTGGGGCAATAGATCAAGCCTGTGCCGACCAAGACTTAGCAAGATATCATTGTCCATTGCAGGATGTGACTTTCATTGGCGGCGGATTCGCCAACGCGGTCACGCTCGCCTCCCTCCTGCAGCGTTTGTCGGCGTCGCAGAACCGTCCGCGAACTCCTTTGTCTGTTGCAATTGTTGACCAACACGGGTGCTTTGGTCCCGGTTATGCGTACGGTCGATCGGCTTCTCCCGCATGCCTTCTGAACGAACCTGTTTCCCTGATGATCAGCCAGCTATTCTTGCCGTGGCTGTCGGCTCGACAACAAGACTGGCTAACACCGCTGAAGCAAAGTCGTGAAGGAGGCGCGAAGAGCTGGTTCCATTCGAATCGAGTTTCTCTTCGTCAGGCGGAATCCGAATGCCGTGCTTATTTACCTCTTTATCTACCGCGTCAAGTGTTCGGGCAGTTCTTGCAGGATTTTTTGCATGACACGATTTCCGATGCCGAGGGGAAGAATCTTGCGAACGTCCGGTCAATGAATGGCCAAGTCGTCTCAATTTCCAAGGAACTTAGCGGCGTCTTCCGGGTTGCTTTCGCAGACGGGGTTCAGTTGCTATCGCGCCGAATCGTACTAGGCATCGGATCCCCTCCTTCAGCAGCATATCCGGAATTGCAGCATGCGCCAAATTACATCTCCGGAAGCGATCAATGGGCGGGCAGTTCGGCTCTTGAGAAATCACTCGCCGAACAGCTTTCGCCGGGAGCAAGCTGTAGAACGATCGTAATGCTGGGCTCAAGCGCAGCCGCCATGGAGAGCTTATATCTGCTCTGGAACCTCACTGGCGCTTGCAACGCCATTGAAAGAGTGGTGGTCGTTTCGTCCAGCGGTTTACTTCCCGATCATCACTCGGCCCGGACGTGTTCCGTTACGACGAGAGTGAAGCATTCATCAAGCGAAGGTTCCCCAAAAGCAGAAAAGCTACTGCTGGCAGTAGCCGGCGACTTGGCCGAGTCGCGGGCGGCGGCAGGCCCTCGTTCCTATGACGCGGGCACCTTTTCCGAAGCATTCGACCGGGCATTTGCTGCGCTGCCGCTCTTTGAGAAGCGGCGCTTCGTTAACGAATTCGGCGCAGATTTTTGCCGCCTAAACCGACATGCCCCGCCAGAGTACGTAGGAGCCGTCCGGGCAATTCAAAATACTGGAAAACTGCATGTTATGAAGGGATACGTTGAAGAAATTAAAACTGACTGTAAAGAACGAGGAGAGTTCGACGTACGTGTGGCTGTGGAAAACGGCGGCCGATTATCGCTACCGGGAGCAATCCTGGTGGATTGCAGAGGGCCTGCAGCCCTGTCCGCTCAGCCGACGCGGCTGCTCAGCAGCCTCATTCATCCCCGGACCGGTGTCGTGAGGGTAAATGAAAGCGGCCGAGGCATCCAAGTGAACGAAAATCTTGAGGCCAATTCGAATCTGTACGTGATCGGACCGCTGCTGGCTGGACATAGCAGCAACAAAGACTGGCTTTGGAATCTGGAGAGTGCACCGCGCATCTATTCCCTAGCAAACAGACTCGCAGAAACGCTCGCTAGTCGATTGTCGGATGGTACGGATGACCGTAATCATTCGGACTGAAGCAAGCGAAGTGCTGACCTTGCGTTCCCTTTTTTTGCCGCTTCGAACGTCCTGCATTACGCTACCGTAAGCTGAAAGTTCGAACATGCGATTGCGAAACACATCTCTTGCCATATTTGCCTTAGTCACACTTTGTGGTTGGCGGGCGGCCGCTCAGACCGGTCCCGAGAACAGCGTGACCCGTGCAACTTTGCCGAATGGACTGCGAGTAGTGATCATTCGGGACCCCCTCGCGCCCGTTGCAACAATTAACGAAAACTACCTGGTGGGCGGCAATGAGACTCCCGCTGATTTTCCGGGAATGGCTCATGCGCAGGAGCACATGGCGTTTCGCGGCTGTGCCGGCTTGACCGCGGATCAGATTGCGGCGATCTATGCACAATTGGGCGGCTCACAAGATGCGGAGACACAGCAGAACCTGACGCAGTACTTTGTGACGCTTCCGTCGCAGGATTTGGATGTCGCGCTGCACATAGATGCTGCGTGTATGGCCGATATCCAGGATTCGGACGAGCAATGGAAAGAAGAGCGGGGCGCCATCGAGCAGGAAGTAGCGCGGGATCTTTCGAATCCGACTTACAAGTTCATCACGCGGTTGAACCACGACATATTCCGCGGGACGCCGTACGAATCGGATCCGCTCGGAACAACCGAATCCTTCGACAAGACGACGGGCGCGATGCTGCGGGAGTTTTATAAGAAGTGGTATGCGCCCAATAACGCGATTCTCGTGATTACGGGCGATGTAAATCCCGAGCAAACAATCGCCAAGGTGAAAGCTCTTTACGGGGCAATTCCACGGCACGAGCTACCAGCAAGGCCTGCGGTCAATCTGCAGCCGGTGCAATCAGATACGTTCACGATGGATAGCAATCTTCCCTATATGCTCGCCTTTATTGCGTATCGTTTTCCCGGATCGGACAGTTCGGACTGGGCCGCCTGTCAGATTTTGGGCGACGTATTGGCAAGCCAGCGAGGGGACCTCTATGGGCTTGTGCCGCAAGGGAAGGCTTTGGGCACGTCTTTTGCCACACTTGAAAACTATCGAAAGGCGAGTATTGCTTACGCCGCAGCAGCTTTGCCGGCCGGCGCGAACTCGGCTGCGGTTATTGCCGAGATGAAGCAGATTGTGCAGAATTATGCGACGGGGGGCGTCTCGGCTGACTTAGTAGAGGCGGCGAAGAAGGGCGAGATCGCGGGTTCGGAGTTTGGTAGGAATTCGATTTCGAATCTGGCATCGTTTTGGTCGCAGGCGCTGGCGGGGGAAGGACGGAACACGCCGGATCAGGACGTAGAAGCGCTCAAGCAAGTCACTCTGGCCGATGTGAACCGTGTGGCAAAGAAGTACCTGCTTGGGCAGAACACGATCACTGCGATATTGAAGCCGCAGCCCTCGGGCAAGGCGGTAGCGGCAAAAGGGTTCGGCGGCAAGGAGCAGACCACCGCAACGCCGACTAAACCGGTGACGCTGCCGGATTGGGCCGAAGCCTCAGTGAAATCGTTACGGGTGCCAAAGAACACGGCGCATCCGGTGGACATGCATCTCGCCAATGGCATTCGACTGATTGTGCAAACGGAGAAGACAAGCCCGACGGTTACGCTATACGGATCGATTAAGACGCAAACCGAGATGCAGACCCCGTCAGGGCAGGATGGAGTGGCGGACCTGCTCGATGCACTGTTTTCTTATGGGACGAAGACGTTGGACCGGCTGCAATTTCAGAAGGCGCTCGACGATATCGCCGCAGCTGAATCGGCAGGAACGAACTTCAGCTTAAAGGTGCTAAAGCAGGATTTTGGACGCGGCGTGGAGCTGCTGGCGGATAACGAACTAAACCCTGCTCTGCCGCGTAAGGCATTCGAGATCGTGCAGCAGCAGGCTGCGCAAGAGGTGGCGGGCGAACTGGAAAGCCCGGGCTATCGAACACAGCGGGCTCTATCTATGGCGTTGCTTCCCGCGAAAGATCCGCTACTCCGCGAAACCACTCCCAAAACGGTTTCGGCAGTGACCTACGATGATGTACAGCGCTACCATACCGTAACCTACCGGCCCGATTTAACGACCATCACGGTGATTGGCGATATCACTCCTGAGGAGGCGCGAACAGCGATCGAGAAATCGTTCGGCGGTTGGAAGGTGGAGGGAGCAAAGCCGGATGTGGTCCTGCCGCCGGTACCCGCAAGTAAACCGAGCGCCGCGAATGTTCCCGATCCGAGCAGTGTCCAGGACCAGGTGCAGTTGGCCGCCGAATTAGAGATGAATCGCTTCAGCCCGGATTATTATGCACTGCGGTTGGGAAATCATGTGCTCGGGGGCGGGTTTTATGCCACGCGGCTCTATCGTGATCTGAGACAGAAGGCAGGTTACGTGTATAACATCGATAACTCGCTGGAAGCTTCAAAGACGCGGGCCACTTACACGGTGGATTTCGGCTGCGATCCAAAGAATGTTTCGAAGGCGCGCGCCATGGTGGATCAGGAAGTGAGCGAGATGGGAAGGACGGACGTCTCACCCGGTGAATTACAACAGGCGAAAGCTTTGATCTTGCGGCAGATTCCGCTCGCGGAATCGAGCGAGGATGCGGTGGCAAGAGGCTACATTGCGCGGGCGCGAATTGGATTGCCGCTCGATGAGCCGTATCAGGCAGCCGACAAGTATTATGCGATGACGGCGGACGCAGTGCGCGCGGCGTTTGCGAAGTGGATCAGGCCGGGAGAGTTCGTGCAGATTGTGCGAGGGCCGGCGCCGCAGTAGACTGGTCTGGCATGTTCGAACGGTATACGGAGAAGGCGCGGCGTTGTATCTTCTTTGCCCGCTATGAAGCTAGCGAGGTTGGTTCGCCTTACATTGAGGTGGATCATCTGGTCCTAGGCATTTGGCGAGAGGATAAGTCCTTCGTTGATGGTCTTTTGCCTGGTGGGGCGGACGAAAGGGCCGCCATCGCCGGGGAGCTTCGCGCGCTGCGAACGCCCGGAGAGAAAATCTCCACGAGTGTAGATCTGCCGCTATCCAGTCCACCAAAACGTGTGCTGGCCTATGCGACAGAGGAGGCGGAGCGTCTCGGCCACAAGCACATCGGTACGGCTCATCTGATGCTCGGTGTATTGCGTGAGCCTTCGTTGGCAAACGACGTTTTACAACGCCACAATGTGTCGTTGACTAAACTCCGGGAATCCATAGCCAGTGCTGGCGTAGAAACGGCGTCCACCTTTCGTGGTTCGGCCTCTTCGCTCAGCGATATACGGCTTGAGTTTCGGAAACTAACAGACCGGCTGACTCACGACACCGAGCCCGCACTGGTCTTTCGACTTCCATGAAGGTACGCGAACTGGGTCAGTCCCTGCGGAGCGGCCAAACTTCGTGTTTAGAATTGACCGATCAGGCCCTCTCGGCAGCCGAAAAACACAAAGAGCTCGCGGCGTTTATCAGCATCACGGCGCCGGAGGCGAGAGCTGCGGCCATGCAGCTCGATGCGGAACTGAAGAGCGGACGTGATCGCGGACCTTTGCACGGCATACCGGTCGCAACGAAAGACCTGTTCTATACAGCAGGCATTCGCACGACCGGAGCCTCGAAGATTTTCAGGGACTTTGTGCCGAGCTTTAATGCGACCGCAGTGGAACGGCTGCGGGAAGCGGGCGCGGTCAGCATCGGCAAGACGAATATGCACGAACTGGCCTTCGGCATTACGTCACTGAATCCACACTATGGAAACGTTTTGAATCCGCTGGATCATTCGCGACTGGCGGGCGGCTCGAGCGGCGGCACGGCGGCGGCGATTGCGGCGGGTATTGTGCCGCTTGGTCTTGGTACCGATACCGGCGGCTCTATACGAATACCAGCTTCATACTGCGGATTAGTTGGATTGAAACCAACTTACGGGCGCGTGAGCCGCTATGGAGTGCTGCCGCTGGCCTTTAGTTTGGATCATGTGGGGCCGCTCGGCACATGCGTGGAAGATTGCGCGCTCGCGATGAACGTGCTGGCTGGGTGGGATGCGCGCGACCCAAGCTCTTCCACGGCAGCAACGGCCGAGTTTAATTTGCCGCCTCTTACGGACCTGGCAGGATTGCGCATCGGATTGCCCCAGAACTTCTTCTTTCGCAGTGTCGACGCCGAGGTCAGCGCGGCTGTTCATCGCGTGGCTTCTTTGCTCGAGCAGGCCGGGGCGATCGTAAGCGTTACAGCGGTACCCGAATTTGAGGCGATCAATCTGACGAGTCATGTGTTGCTCCTCTCCGAGTTTGCGGCGCAGCACACGGCGCGCCAGCATGCGGAAGAGTTCGGCAGAGACACATGGGCTCTACTCGAGTTGGGGCGCGAGATTGCAGCGCATGAATACGTCAACGCGCAGCGTCTACGAACAGTGTTTCGGCGGGAGATGGATGAGCTCTGGCGAAAGGTCGACGTTCTGATCACGCCCACAACTCCCGTGGTTGCGCCCGCAGCGCATAAGGAGACGGTCAAAGTAGCGGGGCAGACGGAAAATGTGCGGCTTGCCTCCACGCGGCTGGTGCGGGGCTTCAATTTAACTGGGGAACCGGCGTTAGCCATGCCCTGCGGCAAAGCGAAGGTTGGATTGCCGATAAGTGTGCAACTGGTGACTAAGCCGTTCGCGGAAGCGACGCTGCTGCAGTTGGGAAAAACGCTCGAAGCTCTGCTTGCCTAGGGTTCGAGCGGTAGACCGGAGACTTCGATAGCACGCCAGCCGCCGTCGAGTGAAAGCACATTAGTGTATCCCATTCGCTGCAGGTTATCGGCAGCCAGGGCGGAGCGGTAGCCGCCACCGCAGTAGAGCACCAGCTTGGCGTGCTTGTCGGGAAAGGCGGTCTCGATGTCGCGCTCGATAATGCCACGGCTTAGGTGCAGTGCGCCCTTGGCATGCGCTTGCTCCCACTCGTTGTCTTCGCGTACGTCGACGAGTTGCCCTGCCTGGTTGTTGTGAAGCAGGCGCTTGTATTCGTCGATGTCTATCTGGCGGACGCGCGTCTTGGCTTCTTCAGCAAGAGCGAGAAAACCAGGGCTATGATGCTTGGCCGGAGTGCTCATTTAGCGGGCGAGGGCAGCGTTGAGTGAACCCTGGCGGTAGCCTTCGAGGTCGAGCGTGACATAAAGAAAACCGAGCGCCTTGAAGATGCGCGTGAATTCAGTGGCAGTGTCTTGATTTAGTGCGCGGGGGAGTTCGTCTTTAGCGATTTCGAGCCGGACCAGATCGCCATGGAAGCGGACGCGGAACTGTTTAAAGCCGAGCGCGCGGATGGCTTCCTCGCCGTCTTCGATTGTCTTGATGGTTGCCACAGTGACAGGCGTGCCATAGGGTACGCGAGAACTCAAGCAGGCCGCAGCGGGCCGATCCCACGAAGAGAGTCCGGAAAGACGGGAGAGTTCGCGGATCTCCGCTTTGGTCAGCTTGGCTTCCACCAGCGGCGCTTTCACTTCATGCAGTTTGGCGGCATGCTGGCCGGGACGATAATCGCCCAGATCGTCGAAGTTCACACCATAGACGATGTGCTTGAAATTCGATTGCGCGGCGTAGGCTTCCAGACGAAGGAAGAGCTCGTCCTTGCAATGGAAGCAGCGATTCTTGTCATTCTTAACGTAATCGGGATTTTCGAATTCGAAGGTCGGAATATATTCGTGGGCAAAGCCGCACTCTGATGCGAACTCTTCGGCGGCCCGTTTGTGAGAGGCCGGAATCGACGCCGAATCCGCTGTAATTGCAATCATGTTTGCACCGAGCGCGCGATGAGCGGCCCAGGCCAGGTAAGCAGAATCAGTGCCGCCAGAATAGGCGACAATCACGCGCTCGAGGGAACGCAACTCATCGAGCAGCCGATCCTGCTTCGCGGCAAGATCGGCGCCCTCGTAATTGTTCGCGACACCCTGAATCGAGACAAGCGCTGCCATACTTCGAGTCTATTGCAAAGGCAGCTCACCGTTCACCGGGGCGACTTCATCCGGTTCCGGAATGTTGCAGGCGGCTGCAACCTGATCGCCATCGTCGAGACGAACCAGCCGAACGCCCTGGGTGGATCGGCCAGCTTGCCGGATCTCGTTCGATTCGAGCCGGATGATCTTCCCTTCCTTGGTAATGATCATCAGGTCAGTGACTTCACGCACCGAGAGAACCGCCACAACTTTGCCGACCTTGTTGGTGGTCTTCATGTTGATGACGCCCTTCCGTCCGCGCCCCGTGAGGCGGTAATCGGAGGACGGAGTTCGTTTCCCGAAACCGTTTTCGGAGATAGAGAGAATAAGGCCGTTATCGTCGATGATCTCGAGACCGATGAGATAATCGCTCTCTTCCAGATCCATAGCGCGCACGCCGCGGGCCTGGCGACCCATGGCGCGCACTTCGTCTTGGCGGAAGCGGATCGCCATACCTTCGTGGGAGCCGAGGAAGATGTACTTGTCACCGGTCGTGATGGCGGCGCCGAGCAATTCGTCACCCTCGTCAAGCGCGAGCGCAATGATGCCGCGCGCCAGAGGATTATCGAACTCGGTCAGTTCGCACTTCTTGATGACACCCTGGCGAGTGACCATCACGATAAAGCGATCGCCGGCGAACTCCTTCACGGGTAGGAATGCTTTGACGCTCTCATCGGGTTGCAGGTTGATGAGGCCCGTCATGTGCTTGCCCTTGCCGGTAGTTCCGGCATCCGGGATCTCGTAAATCTTGAGCCAGTAGACGCGGCCCTTATTGGTGAAGATGAGCAGGTACGAGTGAGTAGACGCGATGATCAGGTGATCGACCACGTCTTCCGAGCGTGTGCCCATGCCGATTCGTCCCTTGCCGCCGCGTGACTGCCGGCGGTACGTATCGACGGAGGTCCGCTTCAAATATCCGCCGCGCGAAACGGTCACGGCGACATCCTCCATCTGCACCAGATCTTCGAGCGAGATTTCACCGGTGTCCTCGATGATTTGGGTGCGCCGCTCATCGCCGAAATCCTTCTGGACTTCTTTCAGTTCCTTGACGATGAGGGCGCGCAGAACAGTCTCGGAACCAAGAATCTCGCTGTACTCCGCAATCTGGCGCTGCAGCTCGGCCAAGCGCTCGAGGATCTTGTCGCGCTCCATGCCGGTGAGACGTTGCAGTTGAAGTTCGATGATTCGCTGGGCTTGGCGCTCAGAGAACTCGAACGACGTCATCAACCCGCCGCGCGCTTCCGCTGGACTTTTTGAGGCACGGATCAGCGAGATCACGGCGTCAAGATTATCCAGGGCTTTCTGAAAGCCAAGATAGATATGCTCCTCATCGCGCGCCTTGCGCAGTAGATAATCGGTACGACGCCGGACCACATCGACGCGATGCTCGATGAAGCGCTTGATGAGGTCGACGAGCCCAAGCTCACGCGGCTGCCCATTCACGATCGACAGCATGATGACGCCGAAGTTGACCTGCATTTGCGTCTGCTTATACAGATTGTTCAGAATGACTTCGGCTTGCTCACCGCGCTTCAGGTCGAAAACAATACGCATGCCGTCGCGGTCGCTTTCGTCGCGCGCGTCCGAAATGCCTTCGATCTTTTTATCGGACACCAGGGCCGCAACATGTTCGATCAGTCGCGCCTTGTTTACCTGGAACGGAATCTCGGTGACCACAATGGACTCACGGTCTTTGCCGTTTTTCTCGATGGTGGCTTTGGCGCGAAGTTTTACGCTGCCGCGGCCCCTGCCAAAGTAATCGTAGATGCCCTGGCGGCCCAAAATGAATCCACCGGTGGGGAAATCCGGTCCGGGAACCATCTCGATGATTGTCGAATAGGGGGTGTGCGGATCCTGGATCAGCGCGATAGTTGCGTTGATAATCTCGGTCAGATTATGAGGCGGAATGTTGGTCGCCATGCCGACCGCGATCCCTGATGAGCCGTTGATCAGCAGGTTGGGAACACGCGTGGGAAGAACTTCGGGTTCATGCTCGCTATCGTCGTAGTTCGGCCGGAAATCAACGGTTTCTTTGTCGATATCTTCGAGCAGCATGCCGGCAATCTTGGCCAGGCGCGCCTCGGTGTACCGCATGGCCGCGGGCGGATCGCCATCGACCGAGCCGAAATTGCCTTGGCCATCGATCAACGGATAACGCATCGAAAAACTCTGCGCCATGCGCACCAGAGAATCGTAAACGGGCGCGTCGCCGTGAGGGTGATACTTGCCTAGAACTTCTCCGACGATTTTGGCGCACTTCCGAGTCGGGCGGTTGAAGTGCAGGCCCATTTCGTGCAGCCCAAAGAGAATCCGGCGATGCACTGGCTTAAGGCCGTCACGCACATCCGGCAACGCGCGCCCCACGATCACGCTCATGGCGTAATCGAGGTACGAGCGCTTCATCTCGTCTTCGATATTGATGGGGATCAGACTTTTTGGATCACCTGTCGGGAACAGAGTGCCGTCACTAGGTGGATCTTGGTCAGCCAAATAGAACTCCTATAGCAATCACTTACTTGCGGTGCTTGCGCAGGAGGCGCACGGCAGGTAATTCTCGATTTTCGCTATGACTCAATTTTAGCAGTTTCCGGTAACTTCGTCAGTGCCGTTCCGAGCCTATTTCAATCCGGTTAAGGAGCGCTGCGCTAAACTATGAGGACACTAATCGGTTAGTTTCGTTCCTGTAGAGCTCCGTCTGCTCTCACTTACTTTTCTTCTCTCCTGGAGGTTTTGTGGTCAGACGTAGTATAGTCGTGTTTTTTCTCGCCCTGTCGTACTCGTCCCTAGTCCTGTGCCAGACGTTTCGCGGTGGAGTTTCCGGCACCGTTACCGATCAGAGCGGGGCATTTGTCGCCAATGCGGAAGTCAAGCTGGTTGGCTCTGGAACAGGGTTGACGCGTACGGAACAGACAAGTTCCGATGGTGGATTTGCGTTCCAGGATCTTCCTTTGGGCAACTACGACGTGACTGTCTCGCAATCCGGATTTTCAACGCAGGAGATCAAAAACATCAGCGTCGAAGCCGGAAGGTGTTTAACTTGCGCGCCACGCTGGCCGTTTCCTCCCAGGCAACGAAGGTGGAGGTTTCGGCCGACTCCGTGGCGATCGAAACCTCCTCGTCCGCCGTGACCAGCGTCATTCCCACGAAGACGATTCTCGACGTACCGCTGAACGGCCGTGACTTCACTCAGCTACTGAAGTTGAATCCTGGCGTCACGGCGGCCGGATCGGTAAACGGCACCCGGACGAACGCCATTAACTGGGAAATTGACGGAGCTGACAATAACGACCTTTGGCATAACTCAGCGGCGGTGAACCAGGGCGGCGTATCCGGGATTGCAGGCACCTTGCTCCCGATCGACGCGATCGACGAGTTCTCGCTCCAGACCGACAACAACGCCGAACAGGGAAGAAACAGCGGCGGAACGCTCAACCTGGTTATCAAGTCGGGCACAAACGACTTTCATGGGTCCCTGTACTACTTCAATCGCAACGAATTCCTGGCAGCGCGCAACTGGTTCACACCGGCCGGAACGCCGACACAGGAATTGCGGAACAATCAGGAAGGCGGCTCGTTAGGCGGCCCGATCTGGCGCAATCATACGTTTTTCTTCATCACCTACGAGCAGCAGAATTTCGTGGCGGGCAATACGGCTCAGGGCACTACGCCGAGCGCTGCCTGGGTAACCGCCGGAGAGCAGGTTCTGGCGCGTAACGGCGTCGCGGTAAACCCGGTCTCGCTCAATCTCATCAACGCGCTCTGGCCGGCTAACTCGCTCACCGGACCGGCCACACAGAATAATTTCTTCAGCTCTGCCAACAACACCTCAGATAGCTATAACGGCATCATAAAGATCGACCACATTTTCAACGAGCGCAATAACATCGCGCTTCGCTACTTTGGCGGTACTGGTTCGCAAACCGAGGCGGTTGGCTCCT
Organism: Bryobacteraceae bacterium; assembly: GCA_965219105.1. Taxonomy (GTDB): domain Bacteria; phylum Acidobacteriota; class Terriglobia; order Bryobacterales; family Bryobacteraceae; genus Bog-105. The sequence goes on from OZ244728.1 coordinate 1,472,024, forward strand.
CGATTCCTTACTATTACCAGGTTGCGCCCAGTCGCATGCATAATTTCTCGGTGGTATACAACGAAGTGCTCTCGCCGCGCTTTGTGGGGCAGACCCTGGCCGGCGTGAACTACTTCAAACAGGTCTTTAACGACGCGAATACAGGCTTCGACATTCCCGCCTTAGGCTTGAACACCGGCGTCACAAATTCGAGCTTATTCGGCTCACCAGATATCACCATTGCTGGATTCGACGAAATTGGAGTGACTCCGCCGCTGGGTCGCATAGACACGACTGGACACATTGACCAGACATACACTTACACCGCCGGCAATCATCAGATTCGATTCGGTGGGGAGTACCGAAGAGCGCGCCTGGATGTTTTCTACGAACGAAATAAGCGCGGAGACTTCACCTTCGACGGTTCGCAGGGACCGCTTGCCGGCACCAACCCAAATGATAGTTGGGGAACCGGGAACGCGTCGCTCGATTCGCTAGCGGACTTTCTTTCCGGCCGCCTTGGCGCAAACAAAGGTACGATCACCTACGGCGATCTCCAGCGTAATTACTATATAAACGGGGTCAATGGCTTTGTGCAGGACGGCTGGAAAATCAAGCCGAACCTGACACTCAATTATGGAGTGAACTGGCTGTATCAGAGCCCAATCATCGATTACACCGGCCGCATCTCAACATTTATTCCTGCCGACGGCGGTATCACCTATCTGAACCAGCTCGGCACACTATGGCCGCGCGACTATAAAAACTTCGCTCCGCGCTTTGGATTCGCTTACACGCCTAAGTTCTCCAGTAAGTTGGTCGTCCGCGGAGGATACGGCATTTACTATCAGGTGCCGAACGTGAATTACTTCGGCGACAATCGTCCGCCAAACCATGGCGCGACCGGCATATTGGCAAATCCCGAGGGCAGTTCGCCCGTTTACACGCTTGCCAACCAGGCGCCGCTTACTATCGCAAACGGAGTGCCGGTGTTCGGCAGCGCCGATTTCCCGACTGGGCCGTTTGGCGCGTTCTCGGTGAGCCAGCATTTCATCACGGGCTACAGCCAGAACACAAATGTGAACATTCAGTATCAGTTGAATCAGAGTTCGGTGTTGGAGCTAGGCTATATCGGCTCGCTCAGCCGTCATCTTCCGGTGACGCTTGACATCAACCAGATACCGCTCGGAGCCGGTACAAACACTGCACGGCCTTACTACAATCAGTTTCCGAACCTGGCGACGATAAACGAGGTGCAGTCGGTGGGCAACGGCTACTATAACGGTTTCATTGCCTCGCTGCGAACCAATGGGTGGCACGGTTTCAGTACAAAATTGAACTACACGTACGGTCACTCGCGGGACGATCTTTCGGGAACGCGGGGCATCACGCCGCAGGACAGCAATAACTTGCGGGGCGATTGGGGCAACTCCGATTACGACATCCGTCACTCGTTTGCTGGATTCATCAGCTACACTGCGCCTACGCCGTCACACTTGAAAATGCTGCTGGGAGGCTGGCAGTTCAACACTCTGCTTACCTTCTATACGGGAACGCCTTACAGTGTGTTCTCCGGTTCCAATACCAGCCTGACTGAGGAGAACAACGATCGCGGGGAACTCATCGGTAACCCTTCGTCCGGCGTCCCGGCGGATGTCAAAGGATCGGTCGCCTACTGGTTCAATCCAAACGCATTCAGCACGCCGGCGCTCGGCACTTACGGCAACATCGCCCGCAACGAGTTTGCCGGACCGCCAACTTACCAGGTGGACTTCTCTGTATTCAAGAACAATCGCATTACGGAGAGGCTGAATTTACAGCTGCGGCTCGAGATCTTTAATCTGTTCAATACGCTCGATCTGGCATCCCCGAATAACTCGGTTGCAAGCAGCGGTCTGGGGCAGATTACGTCGACCTTAGATGTCTACAATGGCGCGCCCGGAATTGGAACCGGGGCTCCGCGTAACATACAGTTGGCGGCTAAGATCATCTTCTAAGTTGTTGTTGTCCATTGGCAACCGCGAAGCCGAAGGAGACGTCCGATACACTGGTAGTTTCCTTCATGCTCTCCATCGTTATCCCCATCCATGATGAGGAACCGGCAATTCTGCCTCTCTATGACCGGCTCACGACGGTACTGGAGTCTCTTCAGCGCTCGTACGAAATCATCTTTGTCGATGATGCTTCGACCGATCGCAGCTTCGATCTCCTGGCGAACCTGGTTGAGACCGACGGCCACTTGAAGGTTCTTCGGCTACGGCGAAATTTCGGACAGACGGCGGCACTGGCCGCGGGATTCGACGAGGCACAAGGCGATATCGTGGTCTCGCTCGACGGCGATCTGCAGCACGATCCCGACGACATCCCGATGCTGCTCGAAAAGATCGACGAGGGTTACGACATCGCAAGTGGCTGGCGTAAGGACCGCGTGGACAATGCCGTAACCCGCAAGATTCCGTCGCGAATCGCCAACTGGATGATGAAGCGCGCCTCAGGTGTCGAACTGCATGACTTCGGAACGACGTTCAAAGCCTATCGCGCGGAAGTGCTCAAGGATATTAACTTATATGGCGAGCTGCATCGCTTCATTCCGGCGCTCGCCAGTTTCTATGGCGCCCGGATTGCCGAAGTGCCGATCAAGAATATCGAGCGGCCCAACGGCGTATCTCACTACGGCTTAGGCCGGACGTTCCGTGTCTTCTTCGATATCTTGACGATCAAGTTCTTACTCCGGTACCTGACTCGCCCGATGCACTTCTTCGGAAAGTATGGACTTGCCGGAATTGGAGTCGGCAGCGCGCTACTGCTCTGGATGCTGGTGAGCAAGATAGGCGGCCACGACATTATTGCCGAACACGGTCCATTGCTCATCGCCGGCGCATTACTCTGGATGTCCGGTCTCATGGCGTTTAGCACGGGGCTGATCGGGGAGGTGCTGATGCGAACGTACTTTGAGAGCCAAGGCAGGCGAATCTATGCAATCCGGGAAGTACGCGCCCGCCGCGAGCACGTGACCGATGGCGCTCGTTAGCGATTTCGATTCCATCATATTCGACTACGGCTCGGTTTTGGTGAAACACCAGACTGTGGCTGACCAGGCTGCGATGAGTAAGCTCGTCGGCGCAGATCCCGATCGCTTCAGCGAATTCTATTGGGCCGATCGGACCGAGTACGATCGCGGTGCAATCAGCGCGGCCGAGTACTGGACCGGAATCATGCGGCAATGCCAAGTGCCGGTCAATCCAGCCAAGGTCGAAACGCTCTCCGAGCTAGACTCTTCAAGCTGGATGCGGTTCGACGAGCCGATGTGGGACTGGATCGATCAGCTTCGAAGCGCGAAGAAGAAGGTCGCAATTCTGTCGAACATGCCTCGCGATCTCGGGGAGGCTCTGCAGCAGAGGACCGATCGTCTTGCTGCCTTCGATCAAGTGACGCTCTCCTACCAGGTACATTCGGTGAAGCCCGAGCCGGCGATTTACCAGCATTGTCTGGAGGGGCTTGGCACCGCGCCAAACCGCACGTTCTTCCTCGATGATCGGATCGAAAACGTACAGGGCGCGGAGCTGCTTGGTATCCGGGCGATGCAGTTTCTGGATCGCGATGAAGCTTTGCTTCAGCTGCGTTAGGTAAGTCGTGTTCTCAAGCGGGAATTGCGTGGCCATCGCACTCGGCTGCTCCCCTGCTCCAGTAGCTTTCAAACAGCCCGCCCATTGCCTCGCCGAAGCCGTCGTGCTCGAAGACGACAGAGGTCCAAGAAGGCCGCGTTAGAACAGGATCGAGTAGCGCGACCAAACCGCGCTTGCTATCGAAAAGCGCAAGCTTCAAAGGCAAACGGGTATAGAAGCGGATTTCGACGCCCGCCCATCGTAGCTCACCAAGGCGCGCGCGGTATTCAGATTCCAACTCTCCTGCTTCAATCAAGAGCCGAGCCTGAATGCCGCGCCCGGCTGCTTCTTTCACCAGCAGCTCATCCAGCGGGTCTACTGCAAACGGTGGGCGAGCAAACTCAACGTAGCTCTCGCGGACGGCAGTCAACATACGGCGGTACTGAATCGCGGTTTGGTTAGGGTCGTTGACCAGGTTTAAAAAATCGAGTGCTCCGTGGCCGTTTTGTCCGTCGAGAAACGAACTCCGCAGGTCTTCGATCAAGCCGCTGGCGAGTCGCGCCTGTTCGGTCAGTTCGTTTTGAAGCGTTCTGGAGCGGCGGGCCAGAAAACTGGGGATCGCCATGCTGGGATCAACGGCCGAGAAGAGTTTCGTCTTCTCCTGCATGACCTGCGCAAAGCCCTTTTCGACAAGGCTGTCGAGGACCTCGTAGATCTTCTGCCGCGGAACGTGCGCGCGCGTCGCCAGCTCGAGCGCCTTGAATTTCGGATGCCCCAGCATCACTAGGTACGAACGCGCTTCGTATGCATTTAAACCGACCTGTTGCAGCTTCCGCCAGCTCAACTGGTAATTGGTCGCAGTCGCTTCCCGGCTCTCCATTGAACCGAGAACATATCACATCGGGCGAAGAAGAAAACTCGCCTCAATTCAGTTCACTTCGAAATTTCGCTGCTAGACTTGTGACTGAAAACGCTCCGCGAGTCTCATTCATGACACATTCCGACTTGCCCCGGACGCTGGGCGCGCTGCGCGCCAGCAAGTATATTGACCAGCTTCACCCCGATCGGACGCTCAAGGAAGAGCTGAGAACGAATCTTCTTTGCAAGCTCGATCGCGAAGAAACGCTGTTTCCCGGCGTGATGGGCTACGAAGACACCGTAGTACCGCAGGTGGTGAACGCGATTCTCTCGCGGCACAACTTTATTCTGCTTGGCCTGCGAGGCCAGGCCAAAACTCGCCTCGCTCGCATGCTTACCCATCTGTTGGATCCGCAGATGCCCTACATTGCCGGCTGCGAAATTCGCGACAATCCACTGCGCCCAATATGTAAACAGTGCCGCGACACAGTAGAGGCGATGGGAGAGGAGACGCCGATTGCCTGGATGTCGTCGGAAGACCGCTACGTCGAGAAGCTCGCCACCCCGGACGTCACAATCGCCGACATGATTGGCGATATCGATCCAATTAAGGCAGCGCGCACAGGTCAAGCGATCGGCAGCGAGTTGACGATTCACTACGGGCTGGTGCCGCGCGCTAATCGCGGCCTGTTCGTCATCAATGAACTCCCCGACCTGGCGGGGAAGGTGCAAGTCGGCCTGTTCAACATCATGCAGGAAGGCGATGTGCAGATCAAGGGTTACCCGGTCCGCCTGCCGCTCGACGTCATGATGGTATTTACCGCGAATCCGGAGGATTACACGGCGCGCGGCAAGATCATCACGCCATTGAAAGATCGTATCGGGAGCGAGATTCGAACGCATTATCCACTGACGGTCGAGCAAGGCATTGCCATCACGCGGCAAGAAGCCTGGACAAATCGGCGTTCGCCGGTTTCGGTGGAGGTTCCGCCTTACATTCACGAAGTAGTGGAGCAAGTGGCGTTTCTGGCGCGGGAAGACAAACGCGTCGATAAGCGGTCGGGAGTGTCGCAGCGGCTGCCGATCTCGGTGCTCGAAAACGTGGTTTCGAATGCGGAACGGCGCGCCGTGAAGGCGAAGGAAACCGAAGCGGTGCCGCGGATTCTCGATCTGTATGCCGCGCTTCCTTCGATCACAGGGAAGCTGGAGCTCGAATACGAAGGGGAGCTGAAGGGCGGCGACGCGATTGGACGCGAATTGATTCGCAGCGCGGTCGGAAAAGTGTTCAGCAGCTACCTGGACGGAGTCAATCTGCGAGCGGTCACGCAATGGTTTGAGCTTGGCGGCTCGTTGCGGTTAGACGATGATCTGCCGGCAGCTTTGATGGTCGTGGAGTTGAGCAAGATTCAGGACCTGCTCGCTTCCACCAAGAAATTGGGCCTGAGCGAGAGCGAGAGTGACGCGCTGCGAGCCTCAGCGGGCGAGTTCATTCTGGAAGGGCTCTACGCGCACAAGCGGATCAGCCGCAACGAAGAGATGGCCTTTGTGGCGGGCGAGCGTCCAGGACGTGAAGAACGGAGCCGCGAGGAGCGGGAAGAGCGCAACCGCGGCTTCGATCAGCGGCGCGGAGGCGGACGGCGGAACTTGAATTAAATCTCGAAAGGGCGGAAACAGCATGAAGCGGATTTCTTACTCGAAGTTTTCTGAAGAAGATCTCGGTATCGAGATGGAAGATCTCCTTCGTGCTCTCTCCGACTTCTTTCTGCAGAGCGGGTATCAAAATCCGTACATGCAGATGACCGAATTCAACGAGCACACGCTCGAAAACCTCAAGGATGCGATCCAACAGGCGCTCGAGAGCGGCGATCTTTTCAGTCCCGAGCAGATGGAGCAGATGCGTCAGCGCCTTCAGGAGATGTCCTCGCAGCAGCGCGATCAACTTGTCCAGAATCTAGTGGACAAGCTTGAGCAGGCTGGTTACGTAAACACGGACCAGGAGAACGCGGAGGCACCGTCAGCGCCAGGGTCGCAGGGCGGTCCCGAATCCGAAATGAAGTTCGAGGTGACCGACAAAGCCATCGATTTCCTGGGATTTAAGACGCTGAAGGATCTTCTGGGTTCGCTCGGAAAGTCTAGTTTTGGCGCGCATGATACGCGCGACTTGTCGACCGGCGTGGACGCGAGCGGCGGCACAAAGGAGTACGAGTTCGGCGACACTCTGAACCTGGATATCAGCTCGACTCTTTTTTCCGCCATTGCGCGGGAAGGTCTAAAAGTACCGCTCGATCTGGAGTATTCCGACCTTCAGGTGCATCAATCGGAATACCAGAGTTCCTGCGCCACGGTGCTGATGCTCGATTGCAGCCACAGCATGATTTTGTACGGCGAAGATCGCTTCACTCCTGCCAAAAAAGTAGCGCTTGCTCTGGCGCACCTGATCAAGACCCAGTATCCGGGCGATTCGCTGCGCTGCGTCCTGTTTCACGATTCAGCCGAGGAGATGCGCTTGTCGGATCTGGCTCGCGTACAGGTGGGTCCGTACTATACGAACACGCGGGATGGATTGATCCTTGCGCAGCGCCTGCTAACGCAGGAAAAGAAGGACATGAAGCAGATCATCATGATTACCGATGGCAAGCCTTCCGCGTTGACGCTCGAGGATGGACGGATTTACAAGAATGCCTTCGGCCTTGATCCGCTCGTGATCAGCCAAACCTTGGAAGAAGTGGCCCGTTGCCGGAAGCGCGGCATTCTGATTAATACTTTCATGTTGGCAAGCGACTTCGGACTCGTGCAATTTGTCCAGAAGATTACTCAGATGTGCCGGGGCAAGGCTTACTTCACCACTCCATATACGCTTGGCAATTACTTGCTAATGGATTACATGAATCGTAAAACACGGACGATTCACTAAGTTTAGAAGTTAATCCAGCGCTTATTTGGCAGCATTTCTCACGTGTAAACTTCACGCGTGATACGCTCGTTTAGTTCTGTAGATAGCCTCAAAAAGCTGGAACGCGGTGAGGCTGAAGTTGATCCAACTTATTTAACATGCTTGAAAACTCAGGCAAGACGCCTGCAAGGCCTGCTCAGGCTTTGGAGAATTCTCCCCGGCGCATCAGCAGCTTCGCTAATGCCCGCCAGCTTCGTTACTACATTCACGACGGTATACGCGTTTGCCGTCTTCAGCTGATAGGGGAATTAACTGAGAACGATCTGTTTGACTTAGATGGGTGTTGGGGAACTGTTAAAACAACGCTAGGCAGCCGGGACTTTGTCCTGGACTTACACGCGTTGCGCAGTGTGGATGAAGCCGGCAAGCAATGGCTGGCCGGAATGGCCCAAGAGGGTGCAGTCTGCTCACCGGAAGGCTATCTCCGCGATCTAGTAGCGGGCAAACATACTGCGGGAACGAATGCGGATTCAGCAGTCGTCTCGAAGCCCGGGCTGTTCCAGAGAATTATTGGCTTCTTCCGCGGCGGTGTAGGCGTTCAAGCGGCCAAATAGGTCCTACTCACCTAGACCAGAACGGTGAAAGCAGTCTCGGTCCGTTCCACCGGCCGATAAGAAGTGTCCCGCTCAAGAGGCTCCCGGCCCGCTTCTCGAATCAATCGCAATAAATCCTGACGGCGCAGGTGTTGAGTTGTGGTCGCGCCCGCGTCGTGATAAATTTTCTCCTCGACCACAGTGCCATCGATATCATTCGCACCAAACCGCTGTGCGATTTGCGCGACTCCGGGCGTCATCATAATCCAGTAAGCCTTGATGTGCGGGATGTTATCGAGCATCAATCGCGCAATCGCAATCTGTTTAAGATCATTGAAGCCAGTCGTCTTCGGCAGGTGCGCAAGCGCCGTGTTTTCCGGATGAAAGGCCAGCGGGATAAAAGTAACAAACCCGCCTGTTTCATCCTGAACCTCGCGAAGCTTAACCAGATGATCGGCCAAATCCTCAGCGGATTCAAAATGGCCGTACAGCATGGTGCAGTTACTCTTGAGGCCGATCTGGTGAGCGATCCGAGCTGTTTCGAGCCACTCCGATCCATCGATTTTGTGGTCGCAGATAATGCGCCGGATTCGTTCGGAAAACACTTCCGCACCACCCCCCGGCATAGAATCGATACCGGCGTCTCTGAGCCGCTCGAGGGTCTCGCGAATCGAGATCTTGGCGCGTTTCGCGAGATACGCCACCTCAACCATCGTGAAGGCTTTGAGGTGAACTCCGGGATAGCGTTCTTTCAGGCCGGAGATCATCTGGCAAAACCAATCCAGACTCAGCTCGGGATGAAGGCCGCCGACAATATGAAATTCAGTGACTGCTTCGGCGTAACCTTTGCCTGCAACGTCCCAGACCTGTTCGAGAGACATGGTGTACGAAGTAGGGTCTTTGGCCTTCTTACCGAACGCGCAAAGGCGGCAGCTGGCGACGCAAACATCGGTGGGATTGATATGGCGATTGACGTTGAAGTAAGTAACATCGCCATGCATGCGTTCGCGCACGAGATTAGCCATGTAGCCGAGCGAGAGAATATCCGGGCTTCGGAACATGGCGACGCCGTCGTCGTAACTCAATCTTGCACCCGCTTCTATCTTTTCTAAGATCGAGTGCAAGCGACGGTCTTCGGGCGTAAACGGAGTGGAGGGCAATCTGAGAGAAGTCATGAGAGTTAGCGGTGTATGAGCACGGGGCTGCGGGACAGCAAAATATCGGCAGCCCAAAAAACAAAGAAAAGAACACTGACGTAGCCGTTCACGGTAAAAAACGCGGCATTCACGCGAGAAAGATCATGCGGATTTACGAGACCGTGCTCATAGAGCAGCAGCGAGACCACGGCAATTACTCCAAGCCAGCTCAAAATGCCCAGATGGAATGAGACAATCAACGCCGCCAGGCAAAGAATCATCGCAAAGTGCAGAGCTTTAGCAACTGTAAGCGCCGCCGCGATGCCGAAGCGCCTGGGAATGCTGCAGAGGCCCTCAGTGCAATCGAACTCGAAATCCTGACACGCGTATATCACATCGAAGCCGGCGGTCCAGAACATAACTGCGGCGGTTAGCCAGAGTATTCGTACGTCGAGCGAGCCTCGAATGGCGATCCAGGCCGCTGCGGGCGCAATGCCAAGGCAGAACCCCAGCACCAGATGAGAAAACAAAGTAAATCGCTTGCAGAACGAGTAGAAAAACAAGATCGCTAGAGCGAGCGGCGATAGCAGGAGGCATAGCGGCCCTAGTTCGCGGGCAGCCCAAATAAAGACCACACAGCTCACAATGGTGAAACCCCAGGCGAAGCGGGGAGAGAGGAGGCCAGCGGGCAGGTGACGCCCGGCAGTGCGCCGGTTGCGGCTATCGATCCCGGAATCGAGCAAGCGATTGAAGGTCATGGCAGCCGAACGCGCCGAGACCATTGCCACTACAATCCAAAAGAAACGCCAAGCTAATCCCGTAGTCTGGAACCCGCTTTGACGCCACGCGAGAAGAGCCCCCGTGAGGGCAAATGGGAGCGCGAACACCGAGTGCTCGAACTTGATCATGTCAAGCGTGAGTCTCAGACGTGTCCAGAAACGGTGCATGAGGGAGGTTACAGCTACTATTTTAGGGGATGCCGCCGCGCACCCTACCGGTGCAGATTCGGGCAACAGGTTGAATAGCGATGAACTATCAGAATTTAGAACACCTCCTTATTAGCGTCAGAGATGGCGAAACCTCGATTCCGGGGGCGCTGGAGAGCTTGCGCGATCTTCCATTTGAGGATCTTGGTTTTGCCAAAGTTGACCACCATCGCGCCATAAGGCACGGGATGCCGGAGGTAATTCTCGGCAAGGGCAAGACTCCAGATCAGGTAGGCGGTATCGCCGCGGCGCTGCTTGCCAAGTCGAAGAATCTGCTGGTGACGCGGGCCGATGAGGCGATGGCGGGTAAGGTAAGCGCGCTGACCGCCGAAAGCGAGTACTTTCCTGCATCGGGCGTCATTCGAGTCTGGCGGGACAGGACGCTGCAGGGGCGGGGAAAAATTGCGGTGATCTGCGCGGGTACGAGCGACATTCCGGTACTCGAAGAGGCCCAGCTCACCGCCGAGATCATGGGAAACGAAGTGGAGACCATCTGCGACGTCGGGGTGGCGGGCATTCATCGCCTCTTAGATCAGCGCGAGCGATTAGCCTCTGCAAAAGTGGTGATCGTGTGCGCCGGCATGGAAGGCGCCTTGCCGAGTGTGGTGGGTGGGCTGGTTGGCTGTCCGGTGATTGCTGTCCCGACAAGCGTGGGGTATGGAGCGAGCTTCGGCGGGATTGCCGCGCTGCTTGGGATGCTGAACAGTTGTTCGAGCAATGTGACGGTGGTGAATATCGATAACGGGTTTGGGGCAGGTTACGTAGCTAGCTTGATTAACCGCGCTTGAGGATGGTGGTTTTGGAGTGAAATGGATGATGGAATCAGGCGAAATCTCTTCCCATGCGCTAAACGCATCCCACTTAAGTTACGCCGATCTTCTGCACGCTCGGCCGGCATGCAGAGAAAATAAGGCGAGTGTCCTCTAAGGGTGATTGACTACATTGAACGGAGAGCTGATCGTCAGCTGGTTGCCGTCTGAGGCGGCGGCGCGCACCTGGAGAGTGTGGGAGCCATTGGCGAAGCCCGTGGTGTTCAGTTCATAGTCCCAGCCCACATCAGGGCATCCGCCTGCCCCGCTATAGTGGGCGCAAACGTCAGAGCGGGAGGTGCCATAGATGGCAGTCCCAGATAACTGGCCGTCAACCAGCACCTTCACGCTGATCACGGCCGCCCCGTTCGTATCGAGGGCCCAACCGCCGATCGGGTAAACGCCGAAAAGAGTCTGCGAAGAGCTTGGTGTATCTATGCTCATTCGAATCGGACTGGAAGCGGCGTTAGCTACCGTGAAGGTCCCTGTATAAGTGGAGTTCTGGTCTCCGGCAGTCATGCCGGTGATCGCGAGCGTATGCGTGCCGTCAGCGAACAAAGTCGTGTCGAGCAGGTAGCTCCAGCCCACGTTCGGACAGCCCGCCGCATTGGCAATAACAGCACAAACATCGCCGCGCGCTGTCCCGTAATCGGCGTTTCCAAGCGGCGTCCCATCAACCGCAACCGACACGTTGCTGATGGCGGCCTGAGTATCGAGCACCCAGCCGCCCACGTTGACCGTCCCGCTGAGCGGTCCCGACTGTGAATTGGGCGCGTCAATCGAAAACTTCATGGGATTTGAAGTAGTCCAGTTCGCCACAGTAAAGGTCGAGGAGAGAGCGGCTACAGACTGTCCAGTGGTGGCGGTCGCGGTCATTGTGTGGACACCGTCGGCCAATTGCGTGGTGTCGACCGACAATGTCCAGCCGACGTTCGGGCAATCAGGTTCTCCCGGGTAGACCGTGCAGACGTCGGGCCGGCTCGCTCCGTACGTTGCGTTGGCATACGGCACACCGTCGATCGCAATAGCTACCTGGGAAATGGTCATATTGGCAATTGCCCAGCCCCGAAACGCAGCAGCCCCAATGACGATAGCATTCTGTGAACTGGGTGAGTCTATACCGAGTAGCACCGGACTGGCGCTAGCCAGATTGCCCACAGTGAAGGTTCTTGTGGCCGAGGCGTACTGTCCCCCAGCGGTATACGCTTTCAAGCCCAGAATGTGAAGGCCGTTCGGAAGCTGCGTGGTGTCCAGAGCGAAATTCCAGCCAACGTTCGGACAACCTGGCGCACTTGGGTGGGCGCTGCATACGTCCGCGCGATTGCCACCATATATTGCATTCCCATAAGAAATGCCGTCTACGGTCACGGCAAGGCTGGCGATTGCCTGAATGGTTCCGATTACCCAGCCTCCAAACGCGGCAGGACCGCTGAATTCTCCACTTTGGGCGTTGGGCTGGTCGATCGAAAGCGTGATCACGTTACTTGGCACATTGGAAACGCTGAAGTTTGATGTCGCGGTCCCATACTGTCCGCCGGCGGTAAGCGGCGTCACGGCTAAGGTATGTGTTCCATCTGTAAGCTGTGTGGTATCGAGCGAGAAGCTCCAGCCGACATTCGGGCAGCCCGCAAAATTGGGATGAACCTGACAGACATCCGGACGGCTCACACCATACTGGGCGAGCCCGTACGGAACACCATCGACCGCAACGGCGACCTGTGAAATTGCCGCTAGGCTATCGATAGCCCAACCGGAGAAGCCGGCTTCGCCACTGAACGAAGCGCTGCTTGCGTTCGGACTATCGGTATAGATGAGCATGGGGTTGGACGATGTCCAGTTCGCCACGGTGAAGGTGGTCGCGGTCGTGTAGATTTGTCCATTAGCGGCTTGGGCCGAGACAGCAAACGTATGTGAACCGTCGGCGAGAAGAGTCGTATCGAAAGGAAAAGACCATCCAACGTTAGGGCAGTTGCTGCCCGTGTAAACGGCGCAGACATCGGAGCGGCTCAATCCGTAAGTCGCCGTGCCATAGGGTACCGAATCGATGGCAATGTTGATGTTTGTGATCAGGCTATTGTTGGCGAGAGCCCAACCGCGGAAGGTGGTTGAGCCAATCACGGTCGCGTTTTGAGCGGCTGGTGAATCGACGTAAACTCCGATTTGCGTCGTCAGTGGAGGGGCACTAGGCGTACCGCGATCCCAGCCGAACACGAGGTTGAACACATTTACCGAACCAAGCCCGGTCGCAAGATCGTAGCCCAGGGTAGCCGGATAGCTGGCGTTTGCCGAGCCATAACCTGCTTGGCCTGGTACAGCGTTGTTTCCTGCGGTAACGTCGTTGAAGACGCACAGAAACGACAGTGACTCTGAGAGGTCCGAAGCATTGCAGGCCGCGAGCGGTTCCTGTGCGGCAAGGGTGTACAACTGATAGTTAGCCTGTCCTTGGCGTGTTTCCGTATGCTGCACAATCAGCGCCATAATGGCGGCAAAGGAGGGTGTAGCCGCAGACGTTCCGCTCACGCCAGAGAAACTTGCGCCGCCTCGCGGCTTCGTGCATGAGCCATCGAGACAAATGAGATAGAAGTCATGACTGGCCGAGGTCAGCGCGACATCCGGCACATCTCGCACACCATCCGCCGGAATGCCGGGGACGCCGGTTTGCCAGGAGGGCTTGACGAATACGGTACTACGGCCTCCTGACGAAGCATATATGTTGGCGTTCGAGGCTCCGCAAGAGGCAGCATCACAACTTTCGTTCCAGACATCTTCTGGAATATGGCCTAATGCGGAGTTCTGCCCAGGGAAGTTGATAGAGTTCCAGAAAGCACTCGGATCGCCAGCCTCGTTGAATTGAGTTCCGCCAACGGCTACATTGTTCGGCGTGGCTGCGAGCACGTTTACAGACACCCCGCCGTTGGCCACGGTCTCCGATCCAGGATCGTCGCACCCTTCGGCCCCGGAATCTCCGGACGCGACGGTGTATGTGATGCCTTCGGCTGCCGCCTGCGCAGACAACGATGCATAAAATTGGGCTTCGGCACTGGTGAAGTGGGCTTCGCAATCTCCGTAGCTCTCGGTCATTACGTCGGCGAGATTATTGTCGATAATGTATTCTTCCGACAAATCGACGCCGTCGGTAGTATTAGAAGATTTCGATACGACCAGCTTTACGGTCGCCGCCGGTGCAATCGCCCCGGCCCACGAAGTGTCCAGTACGGCTTCTTCTTCGTCACCGCTGACTAGGCCGGGATCTGTTCCGTTAACGATAATCCTGGGCGGGTTGGTAGGCAGCGAAAACGCGTTCCGGAAATCAGTGATGTCTTGAGGCTTGATGTTGCTTCTGGCGACCACTGCGATCGTGGTGCCCGCGCCGTTGATACCGCCTGCATAAACCGAATTAATGTTATAGATAGTCGCAAAATCGCCCGGTGCGAGCGCATGTTGTCCAGTGCTGGTGTCGAACTTCGGGCCGTTCCTGCCAATGCCCGTTTGCATCTTCGCAATCTGCGGCGCTTTACGAAAGCTGAAAAGCGAAGATACACCAGCGACGACGGGCGAGAGAGCGGCCGGGATTTGCGGGTCCGTCGAATTGGCCCAATGGCTCACTCCGCCGACGACGTACTTTCGGATCTCGGTATGAAAGGCACTCTGAACCTGCGCCGCACTGCCCGAGAACTCGATCACGGTTTTGGAATTCGAGACGCGGGTCACGTCAAAGCCACTGCTTGTCAGCCATGCGGTCACCTTGCTCACGTCCACGGCATCGACGCCGTAAGTCTCGCCGAACTGCTGCGGCGTTAACCAGTGATGATATTGCGGCGAAGCGGGATTATGCACGCTGTCCAGAAACTGCGCCAGAGCCTGTTGCTTCGCTGCGCTTGGCGTAAGCAGCAGCTGCATGTGGTCAAGACTCAAATCGGCGGGCGCTGCTCCGTGATCGAAGCGACTCTGCGCCAGCGGATGCACGTTGTTCGGCAGACGACGCAGAACGCTGTCGTCAATTTGGCTTATGATTCGTGAACGTTCTACCTGCGAAACAGCGGGTGTACTAAGCAGGATCAGCGTTCCTGCAGCAATGAGAAGAGAACCAACGCGTGAAAACATTCGTGATCAGTGATCGATAACAAAGTAAAGAAACGAAAAAACCGGCTGCCGAGGTTTCGCTCTTCACACAAATCTAAAGTAGAGGGTGCGATCGATTCGGTTTCTCTCATCCGGTAAGCCGGCTCAGCTTCGCCGCTGCCGCCTCCAAGGTCTCCAGCTTCTTCGCAAAGCAAAAGCGAATCATGCGTGCACCCAGCTGCGGATTCGAGAAAAAACTGGAGCCCGGAACCGCGCCCACTCCCGCGATCTCCACCAGATGCTTGCAAAACGCGAAATCATCCTTGAAAGGGAACGCAGCCGTGTCGCATAGGATGTAATAAGCTCCCTTCGGAGTGAAGCAGCGGAATCCTGCTCGTTCGAGAGCGCCCACCAGAAAGTCGCGCTTGGCTTGGTACAAGCGGCCTAAATCGGCAAAGTAACCATCCGGCATTTGAAGAGCTGTAACGCCGGCCTGTTGTAGCGGGCTGGCCGCGCCTACGGTCAGAAAATCATGCACCTTTCGAATGGCCGAGGTGATGTGGGGCGCGGCAATGACCCAACCGACCCGCCAGCCGGTCACGGAGAAAGTCTTGCTCAGACTGTTAACCAGAACGCAGCGGTCGCGCAACCCCGGAAGCGTAATGGGCGGAACGTGCTCGGCCCCGTCAAAAATGATGTGTTCATAGATCTCATCGGTGATCAGAAAGCAATCGAACTCCTGGCACAGATCTCCAATGAGTTTCAGCTCTTCGCGCGTAAAAACGCGTCCAGTGGGGTTGTTCGGCGAGTTGACAATCACGGCTCGCGTCTTCGGTCCGAAAGCGGCTCGCAACTGCTCGGCTGAAAAGCTCCAATCGGGCGGATGCAGAGTCACATAGCGGCAAGTGGCGTCGCTCAGCAAGGAATCGGGCCAATAGTTCTCGTAAAACGGCTCAAAGACCACCACTTCGTCGCCCGGATTGAGCAGCGCCAACATCGTGGCAACCATTCCCTCGGTCGCTCCGCAGCACACAGTGATCTCACGCTCTGGGTTCAGCTCGAGTTCGTAAAACCGCTGATAATACTCGGCGATGGCGTCGCGAAACGGCTTAGCGCCCCAGGTGATGGTGTACTGGTTCACATCCTCGGCAATGGCTTTTTGAGCCGCCGCTTTGATCTCGCCGGGCGCAGGGAAGTCCGGGAAGCCTTGGGCCAGATTGACCGCTCCGTGGTGCAGCGCGAGACGGGTCATCTCGCGAATCACCGATTCACGAAAGCGAGTGATGCGTTCGCTGCCTGCGTGCTGCGATGTTGCGGTTGGCATGCCGATGATTGTAGCGAGCTTCTCTGGGTCTCCGCCAGTCGCTAAGAAGGCCTCCGATGTTTGCGCCGGGTTGCTTTCGGCTTGGTCTTCGGCGCGGGCTTCGGATGATAGGCGGGTACATCCGGCACGCTGCCGGCATAAAGATGGCGATAAACATCCGCATTTCTCAAGACGATCTGGATGTAGCCGCGGGTTTGATGGAACGGCACAGCTTCGATGAACTCCGCCTGTTCGCGGAACGGTCCCCAGGTGCGCCAGAGATTTGCCCGGCTAGGGCCGGCGTTATACGACGCGAGCGCCAGTTCGGTTTGGCCGCCATAGGCGTTTAGTAAGTCGTGAAAATAGTACGTGCCCAGCTGTAAGTTACGATCGACGGTCAGCAACTGCGCGGCATTCATCCGGCGCACGCCGAAATGACGCGCCAACGCCCTTCCATTGGAGGGCATCACCTGCATGAGTCCATAGGCATTCGCGTAGGAGATCACCCGCACGTTGAACTCCGACTCCTGGCGAATCAGCGCCGCAACCAGGTAAGGATCCAGGCTCTGCGCGCGACTGTAACGATCGATTGCGCCGCGGTACGGCAGTGGAAACGCCAGTTGCCAGAATGACGCGGGCGCCTGATCGAGCGGCATATATAGATAATTCGGCACGTACGCTTTGATGTAGTGCAGCGCGCGATCCGGAGCATCGCGCAAGCTCGCCTGCTTAGCTAGCTGATAAGCGTAAACATTCTCTTGTTCGCCATCGTTGCGGGCGCCGAATTTGAGTTCGCCGTCCGCGCTCTGGGTCAGCCCGGCCAGATCGAGAAGCTGAGCTCGTGTTATTCGCTGTTGTGCAACCGGACCCGGCGTAAAACTAGGGAACTCCGGACGAGCAGGCCACTCGATGTTCCGCAGAAATGCCACGGTAGCCGCATCCGGTATCGCGCCCTCGATCTCCTGATTCTTCAGGCGTTCCCGAGCGATCATCGCGTAATATGTGTTCGGAAAACGAACCGTCAGCTGCTCGTAGCACGCCTTGGCAATAGCAAGTTGATTTTTGCGCTCTTCGTACCTCCCAAGAAAGTAGAGAGCATTGTCGGCGTCCGGCGACTTCGGATAAACCTCGATCTGTTTGCGCAGTGAATCGTAAGTATCGGAGGCGTCGGTGCGGTAGCCCTGGTAAGCGACGCGCCAGTGGCACCACGCTGCACGCGGGTCACCCGCAAACGTGGCCGCACAAGCCCGGTACAGGGGCAGATAAGTTCCCAGGTCATTATCGACGCGGGCCTGGTCCGCCACCAAAATTAGTGCGTCCAGACGCCAGGGCGAATTCGGATGTTTCTGTTCCAGGTGGTCCAGATACGGTTTCACGTCCGCATTGCGATCCAGCTTTCGCGCGCACCGGATCAGATAGCTCAAGCGTTCGGCATCAGCCTCGCTCTCTTCGAGCTGAAGTGAATCAAGATACGCGCGCGCGGCTCTGGCGTCCCCACTTAGGTAATCGACCACGCCCAGGCGAACCCGCGCTACATCCCGCTGCACTCCGCCTAACTGCGGAATCGCGGCGGTCAGTTCGATTCGCGCGGCTTCTGGATGCTTGGCGGCGATCAGCTTATCAGCCCGTCCTAACATGCGGTCCGCCATCGGTGGCGGATAAGCATCGCCAAGGCGGCTTTTCACTTCCACGAGCGCATTGGCCGCCTCTGTAGCCTCTTTGGTTGCTGTCGGGTAGTTGTAATAAACCCGCTGATAGTATTCAGCCGCCTTCGGCAGGTCATCGGTCGCCTCGTAACTTCGCGCCAGAAGCAAATCGCCTTGCGGTTGCGGGATGCGCTCGTAATATTTTTTGACCAGCTCCAGCGCCGCTTTCGGATCCGCTCCATCGAGCGCCGAGCGAACGGCTAACGCAGCCGCCTGTCCGGTGAGGGGCGAAAGTGGAAGCTGCTTGAAAACCCGTGCTGCTGCTTTATCCACCTCTGCGTAATTTTTCAGTCCGTACTCGGCCTGTTCGCGGATGAATTGAGCGTAATCGTCGAGCATCGGCGCTTTTGCGGAGGCCGACGCAGCGTACTCCGCCGCAGCTTGAAAATTGCTCTGGTCGAGTTGCTCTTGAGCGACCGCGATCAACGCAGCTGCACCAACAGCTTTCGGCCCCTGAGCTTTCGGAAGCGCTTTCTTGGCTTGCTTCGTGGCAGCGGGCGCTGCCCTGATGCCTGTAATAGACGGCGCTTCGATGGCGAGCAGCGCAAGACCTGCTACCCCCAGGCGAAACCGGAAGCTCCGGCAGTTCCGCCGTTCAAACCAGTTGACCCGGATACTCCGCTCCCAGCTTTTCTTCGTCTCCCGACGCCAACGTCTGCACCAGCTCCAGGTGCAGGTAATCGGCCATCCCAGGGCCGGTGAGGAACTGCGTCCGGTAGCTATCGCGAGCTCTGTCGATTTCACTTCGCAAAAACATATAAACGTTCTTCTGTTCTCGGCCCGCGCGGGCGGCTTCGGGCCGTGCAATCTGCATCCCGGCGACGGTCACGCGGGCGAATCGCAGCGCCTTGCTATGTTGCGCCCGTTGCTTCGGCTCGAGTCTGGCCCAGTGTGGCAGCGCCATCCCGCCATTCTGCTTACCGGGCGCGCGCAGCGGGGCAGCGCCAATCTGCAAATGCGGAGTCTGCCCGGTCTGCCGGTCAAAGGCCGTCGCGGCGAAGCCCGCAATTAGTTCCAAGGCCGATGCGGCGGCATCGTCGATCCCGGCTCCGAACAGCACGGCCACCACTCGTGAGGCATTCGCAATCGGAAAAAGGTGAGCCCGGGCCGCAGTGTCTCCCTTGCGCAGCGCGGAACCTACTTCGCTTGCGGTCCTGAGCGCTACCAGCGGTTCACGGGAATCGATCGCGGCGGCAAAAGCAGGAACAGACGCAACGGGAAACTCCAGCGATTCCGCCAAGCCCATGTTCTGCTGGCTACGCATTCGCAGTGTGCCTTCCCCCACCGTAAAAATTGCAAACTCGCTCGCGTACTGAGCAACGCCATCACGCAGGGCGGCCAGCCACTGCTCCTCCGATTCGAAGTGCCGCAAGCGGCGAAATATCTGGTTCAGATCAGCCGCGAACAACGCGCGAGCCGCTCTCATGGCCTTTGCGGCGTCAACCTCGATCGCAGGCGGCCCTGAAGTTTCTACTGATTCCATCGCCTCTTTTAGAAGTGTAGCCCGGCTTCGAACATTGCCCGCTTGAGATGTTTCGGCAGAAATTCGGAAAGCGGCTGCGGCGGCTGCTCACCCGATAAGGAACTCACCAGGTGCATCTGCTTTCCCTCATGAGCCAGATTCACCAGCAGCTTGCCGTCACTTTGCGTAAGACCATCTCCATGCCATTCATCTCCATCCTGAACCGCTTGTAAATCGGAGAAGCGAATATCAGGCCATCCATCGGCAAAAGTAAACCGGAACGCCCCGGATACGTTCTGGAACGAATCCGCGGAGACGGTTAATTTCTGGCCCTCGAAAGAACCCTGCGCCTGCAGATTGCGAAGCAAGTCGGCGCCCGCGCCGCTGCTGTCGAATTGCCCTACTGCGTGAAGAAGGCCGCCGCCCCACGGATAGTCATTGGCTTCGGCCGCGAACTGCCAGCGCGGACTGAACGCGGCTAAATCCACAGTCCCGCTGCCGGAGACGCTGCCTTGCCGAAGAGTCAGACCGACTTGGCTGAATTGCAGTTTAGGGCCGCGCCAGAAAAAGTGGGAGTGTAGCGAGCCTAAAGCTTGCTCGCCCGCCGCCAAGTGATCCACCACCAGGTCGCCTTCAAGATTGCGGCGGCTCATCCAAGCGGGAAACGAGCGGCGCAAGAACCGGAACCGCGCCCACAAGCTGCTCGCGTTTCCAGGCGAGGCAAGCGTGTCCTCCAATTCCGCCAGATCTGCTGACGGAAACTCGATGCGAACACGCTCGGCGAGTTTACTGTCCAGGTTATATCGATAGCTTGCCTTCAGCTTGCTTCCGCCCAAGGTAGCCGTTAAGCGCTCGACCTGAAAAGCCGTGCGAGTAAAAGCAATATGCGCCTGCGAGTCTTCGAGCGGCGCTGCAATGCCCGGCACGTGAACCGAGGAATCGTGCAGTTGAAACTCACCCGTCCAGGCATCCTCCCGGTCTACAGCGCTCAGAGCGTCGAGCCCGCCATGGGTGAACGCAAATTCTCCCGTTACCGTTCCGCTGCTCACCGCCGAGAGCACGGCAAGGCCGCCGAACCAGGTATTGGCTAAAGGCTTCAATTCGTTTACCGGAAACTGATTGACCTTGAGCGAGGCGTCTGCGCTTTGGTCGGCCAGTGAGTAGTTACCGCTCATTTCAATCGCACTCTGGCCCGCGGCTTCCACCGTCGCCGGACTGAAATGCACCTGGTTTCCAGACACGGTCACGTTCAAAGCTTCGGCATGCAGTTCCGGTGCTCCCGCTAAGACCGCGCGCGCGTCACTGATCCTCAGGCCGCCCCGTAAACCGCTTTCGCTCGAATAGCCGACTGCTCCATTTAGAGAGCCCTTTAAAGCTGCGTTATTCGGCAGAACCGCGCCGAGCCGCTCGGCTAGCGGCAACATGGGGGCAAGCGGCGCGTCCTTGAGTTCGGCCACAATGGAACTGCCGCCCTGGGCGAGGAAGTCACGCACTTTCAGACGCAACGTCACCGGTGAGGTGCCGCCGGCCTTCGCGGGTATCGTTTGCAGATCCAGCCGGTGAGCGAGCAGATTGAGCCCACCGCCGTAATGGATAGACCATTGCTCGCCGCTCGACGGCAATAGGTCCCATCGGTGCACCTGATTCAAGTTCAGATTGCCCGCTACTTCTAGGTTCGAGATATCTCCCTCAATGCGCACTTGCGAACTGATGGTTCCGTGAACTCCGACATCGTGCCCTTCCACCAGCGTCGTCAGCTCGCTCAGGTTGCTCGGATCCAAATATAGCTGAGCATCCAGCTGGTTCGGGCGGACCCGCGCCGTGTTCGTATACCACGTGATGTCGCCTCGCAAATGCCCGAACCCCATGCCGGCCCGGTCTGTCCTCGCCGGCGACCCGGAAAACCGAATGTAGATCTTGCCCGAATACTGCGGGTAAATCGACAGGTCTGAGTCCGATATGTAAAGCGTCGTCTTGCGGACGCCCATCTTGAAGTTCACCCGGCCATCGGAAACCTCGAAAGAAGGAAAGAAGTGCAGCGGTGCGCGGCGCGGCGCTGTGAGCCGCTGCATCAACGGCTGAATGTTCCAGCTTCCATCGCCCAGCCTGACTAGATTCAACGTTGGATCCACCAGCCGCAAGCCGGTAAACCGCACTTCTCCAAACAGCAGCTTGTCCAGACGGAGACGCGCTTGGAGAGTCGGGACGTAGGCAAAGGGCTCGATGCCATACTCGGGATCTTCGCCGATCGTCACGCCCTCCAGAGAAAATCCCGGGCCTGAAAACAGCGTGAAATACACCTTGTCGAAATGAACCTTGCGCCCGAGCGAGGTCTCAAGCGCAGCCTGAATCGATTGGCTATAACGAGCCGCGTTAATGAAAGGCGCGATGGCTCCCACCACCACCACGGCAGACACCAGAAACAGAACGGGTCTTAAAAAACGCCAGACATTCCTCTTCTTCAAGATGTTTGCAGTTTCCAGGATGAGTTATGCAGCAAGCCGGTTACCGCTTGATTATATCGTCCAAGCACCTGTTTGGGAGTAAGTCCGCCCGTTGCCGGGCTCGCTGCATGTTATTCTTCCGGCGTGAATGGCACCAATACCGGCGGCCCAGTGTTTCTCTTCGACTTGGACGGAGTGCTGGTCCACTCTATGCCGATCCATACCCGCGCCTGGAAAGAGTATCTTGGCTCGCTCGGTATCTCAGTCGAAGACCTCGACGTCCGGATGCACGGCAAGCGGAATGCGGAGCTCGTCAGGGACTTGATTGCCTCTGACCTTTCTGAGACCGAAATCTTTGCTCACGGCGCACGCAAAGAACAGTTATGGCGCGACCTGATCCTTCGGGAGGGTGTCGAGGGCTACCGGATTGCCGGCGTCTCCGCGTTCCTCGAAAAGCACCGCGCGATTCCAAAGGCTGTTGCCTCTAATGCAGAGCCGCAGAACATCGATTTCGTATTGGATCAGTTCGGATTGCGCGAGCATTTTTCCATTGCGGTGAGCGGAATGGACGTTTCCCGACCAAAGCCTTTCCCCGACATCTATCTGGAAGCGGCGCGCCGATTGAATGCAACACCGGAACAGGCGATTGTGTTCGAAGACTCACCCACGGGCTTGCAGGCGGCTCTTGCGGCGGGCATGCGGGTGGTGGGCATCGAGACCACGCCGGCTGATCTTTCAGGAGCAAGTATAAAAGTGAACGACTTCACCGATCCGGCTCTTGCCGATTGGCTGTCGGAGGCGATGGGTCAGCTCTAACCTCGGGAAGGATTGCTGCGAGAAGCGCGCCCCTCGTGGTTTGCTAAGAGGTCGATGATGTGGTCTAGCTTCTGATCGATAAGTTGGAATTTGCTTTCGATTTTCAAGTCTAGGAGTGCGAATTTGTCGTCAATGTGGCGGCTCACGTCATCGAATCGTTTGCCGACGTCAGTCCTCAGGTCGGAGATGCGGGAGTTATTGAACAAGACGGAAGCAATGGCAGCGACGAAAATGATGGCAATGGAGACGATTTGGGTGTCGTTCATCGTGCTTCTCTTTAAGCTTAACCATAATTGCCGAACTCTAGGTAGCACCGGCGATTACGGCCAACCGCCGTATGTTCTCGGCGTCGATCTCGAGCTGTTTACTGTGCTCGGCGATAGCTGCCGCATTAGCCGTGGTAATGGCGTGCAGTTGCTGCGTGCTGGCGTGCAGCGACTCGGTACTCTGCAGCAGGAATCCCAGGCGCTCGTCGATCGTCATGTCGTAGTATTGCTCCTCTTGTTCAGGCAATTACTTGAGGCTGCCGCGGCCGGCGTCGAACGCGCAGCTCAGGAGTTGCCTCCTTCTAACTTATCTAGCCGCTCCTCGCGAGCACCGGCGATGTTGGCCAACCGCCGTATGTTGTCTGCGTCAATCTGCAGTTGTTTGGTGTGTTCCTGCACTTGTCCGGCAAGTTCGTAAACCGTGGCATGCAGCGACTCGGTACTCTGCAGCAAAAATTCCAAACGTTCGTCGATCGTCATCTTATGCGGGCAGTTCCCCTGATTATCCCTCGGTTTAGTCGCTCTCGCCGGAGTCGCCCTATTTAGCCAACCGACCGCGATTGCTACAATCCCGGATGAATGTTTACCGGTATCGAACATTTTGCCATCGCCTCGCCAAACCCGAAACGGCTAGCAGAATGGTACGTAGCCAACCTTGATTTTTCGTTGAGCTACGAGTATGCGGGAAACTACTTCGTAGAAGCGCCGAACGGGTCGCTGATCGAAATCATCCCTGCCGAAGGCGAGCGGTCCGAGGCATCTCTCCGCACGCCCGGTATCCGGCATATCGCCATTGCCGTCCAGGATTTCGAGGATGCGGCGAATCGCCTGAAGACACAGGGCGTCAAGTTTCAGGGCGAGCCCTACACTAACTCGGGCAATCGGCTCGTGTTCTTCCAGGATGCCGACGGTAATCTTCTTCATCTCATTCAACGCGAAACTCCCCTTCCCGTCACCAAACCCGCCAGTGCCTAGGAATGCATCTGAGCGGCCAACCAGACGCCAAGTTCCCTCGGTAGATAGCCGTTGTTGAACCGGGTCTTTCGCGCCTTCCGGTACCATGACTTCCGGATCATGTGGCTCGGTGCCTGCACTTCGAGCATTGGCACCTGGATGCAGATCCTTGCGCAGAGCTGGCTCGTCTACCAGCTGTCGAAATCGTCGGTTTACCTGGGGCTCGACACCTTTTGCGCCCAGATCCCGATCTTTCTTCTCTCGCTGTTTGGCGGCGTATTTGCCGATCGAAAGAGCCGCCGTGGACTGCTCCTTGCCTCTCAAGGCATTCAGCTCTGCGGAGCCTTCACGCTGGCGGCGCTGGTCGGCTTCCATGTCGTTCATGTCTGGCACATCCTCTGCCTATCGCTCCTGACCGGCGTTGCCCAATCCTTCGGCGGCCCTGCCTATTCGGCGCTCATCCCGACCCTGGTCGGCAAGGAAGACCTGCAGAACGCGATTGCCTTGAACTCAATCCAATTCAATCTGGCCCGCGTGGTCGGCCCGGCGCTTGGCGGAATCGCACTGGTCAAGCTAGGCGCGCAGTGGTGCTTCATTCTCAATGGCCTGTCATTTCTCGCCGTGATCTTCTCGCTCATCAGCATTCGCACCAGCTTTGTCCCTGCCAAGAGCCAGCAGTCAGTCATCAAGAGCATGGAAGAAGGCGTACGCTTCCTGCTGAAGCGCGAGGGCATGGTCAGCCTAGTGGTCCTCGCATTTCTCGGGACACTGCTCTCCTATCCGCTGATCACATTCCTCCCTGTGATGGCGCGCGACGTATTCCATGGCGGCCCGAACATCTTTACGCTCTTCCTTTGCTTCTCCGGCGCAGGCTCCATTTGCGGCGCGCTGCTGGTCGCCGCCAGCCAAAAGCAGACCAATCAAGCAATGACGTCGCTATCGGCTCTACTCCTCCTGGGCATTCTCATCGCCGGCTTCGGCCTCTCCCGCAATCTCGCCGCCAGCACTGGCCTCATCTTCGGCTCGGGGGCGGCATTGATGGTTGTTTTCGCACTCAACTCTTCGCTCGTGCAGCTCCACACCACCGACGATATGCGCGGCCGCGTTATGAGCGTTTACAACGTCGCCTTTCGGGGCGGCATGCCGCTTGGCAGCTTGGTCTGTGGCCTGCTGATCAAGCAAACCTCCGCTCCCGCCATCATGGCCGGTAACGGAATTCTGGTCGTGCTCCTGGCCGTTTACTTTCTCTTCCACGCGCGTAAACTAAGACTTCTGTAAAGCTGTCGCTAAAATCGTGGCTTGAGCTCCTTCCGAACCTTTCTCCTTCGAGCCGGTCTCACCGCCGTTGCCGTCGCCGGTTTTGCCACCGCGACCGCGGCCGGAGATCAGGCCCTTGTCAACGCGCGAGATGCGCAGAACCTCGCCGCGTTGGACGCACTGATCGCAAAAAACAAAACCGCGGCCGAAGCGGATGCCAAGTCCCTGGAAGCGCAAGCCCAGTTGGCGCTCGCTTATTCGTACGCCTCCGAAGTCGCTCTCGAGTTACGCGACAAGAAGAAGTCCGAAACATACGCCATATCCGGCATGGAAGCGGCCAAAAAAGCCGTTGCCGCCAACGAATCGAACGCCGAGTATCATCGGCTGCTTGGCTCGCTTTGCGGACAGATCATTCCGGCCAACCCTTTTATGGGCGCACTCAAGTACGGCAGCTGCGCTCGCGACGAGATCAACAAAGCCATCAGCTTAGATGGAAATCTTGCGATAGCTTACATTAGCCGCGGCGTCGGCAATTACTACTTGCCCGCTCAAATGGGCGGCGGTCCCGATGTGGCTTTGAAAGATATCGATAAAGCGATCTCGCTCGATCCCCAGAGCGCGGAAGCATATCTCTGGAAAGGCGTGGTTCTCCACAAAGCAAATCGTAATGCGGAGGCGCGCCAAGCCCTCCAGCAATCGCTCAAGCTCGATCCGAATCGTGTCTGGGCAAAGCAGCAGCTCGAGAAAATTCCCGCCCAGTAATGTGGCGCTCCCTGGTCTTCGTTCTGGGATTCCTCGCCGTCGCGTGGCTGGAGTTCGAGTTCGTCCCGGGACACTCCTACCTGGCGGGCGACAGCCGTCTCTACGTCACAATCCTGCAGCATCTCGCAGCGCCCGGCTATCTCTCGCGCGATATAGTAGCCTCCCACCCGAACGTCACCTACACGGCTTTCGATGAGATCACGCTGTTCCTGCATCGTGCTTTTCACCTTGATCTTCGTCATGCTCTGCTTGGGCAGGAGTTCGTCTGCCGGTGCGCCGGGCTGCTGGGCTTGTGGCTGCTGGCGCGGGCGGCGGGTCTTCGGCCCTCGCTAGCTCTGGCGGCTTCCGCGATTGTGAACTTGGGCGCTTACCTGCCCGGCGTGGCGCACACACTCATTGAACGCGAACCTGTGCCGCCCTCCATGGCCATCGGGCTTCTATTTCTCGCCTTCGGATGCCTGGCAAGAGAAAAGCCGCTGTTGGCCGGCTTCTTCGGCGGGGTCGCGCTGCTTTACGATCCGGTGCTCGCGTCACTTTACTGGGCCTCGATTTTGCTCGCCTTTGTGTTTGACAGGAGAGAACGCCGTCTCTTGCGGCCCATGTTGCCGGTTCTCTTGGTGTTTGTTCTCCTCTTGGCGAATCTCGCCCAACTTCAGCCCGGCCCGCCCGACCCCGAGCCCTTGTTTTCCATCATCCCTGCGCGCCTTGCCGGGATTGAAATCTTCCGTCTGCCCTCAACCTGGTTGCTGCATTGGCCGCGCGGCACGGTCTCGCTCTATCTCGGGCTATTTGTCATTGGCATGGCGGCCGTCACCCGCCTCTGGCCAGTTTTGAGCCGTCACTCACGCTGGATTTTCCTCGCCGCGCCGCTGCTGTGCTTACTGACCATCCCGTTTTCAGCCGTATTTGTCGACCGGACCCACTGGCTCACTGCTCTCCGCATCGATTTTCTGCGGCTGCTCATTTTTCTGGTGGCGTTCAGTTGGCTCGCCGCCGTTATCGCCGGCTTGCGCGCGGTCACCGCCCGGCGATTTGCCGAATGCTCGCTGTGGCTCGCAGCATGCCTTCTATTTGCCTCCCTGCGTTTCCTCGGCCCTGCCCCTCGCCCGTCGGCCGACCCGGCGCTCATCCAGCTTGCCTCGTGGGCGAAAGAAAACACCTGGGGCGACTCGCTGTTCCTCTTTCCCGACGCGGCGCGCGACTCTTTCCCAAGCACCTTCCGCGCGCTTTCAATACGAGGGCTGTGGGTCGATTGGGACAGCGGCGCGCATATCAACTCGAATTCTGCCCTGGCCTACGAATGGTGGCAGCGCTGGGATAGAACCGGCCGTGACCATCTGGATGAACGCGCTTTAGAAGAGTTGCTGCGCCTGCCGATCGATTACCTGGTTCTAAACCGCACCCACAAACTCGAGAGCCGTTCGTTCGGTGTCCGGCACGCCATCATCCCCGCTTTTCGCAATACAGAATTCGAAGCCTATGACGCGGAAACCCTGCGCTTCGCCCCGGGCCGTTTGATCATTGTTCCGCGAACCTAGCTGCGTGAAGCCCCACTAGCTCCCCATGTTGATACCGAGCTTCTTGAGCTCTTCGGCGTAGTAGCGTTTGTGCAGAATGTCGTACTCTTCCCCGCCCTCGGCGATGTCGCGCTTCTGGCTGCGGATCTTCGTGCGGGCCGCGCGGTCCACTCGCTCCTCCAGCTGCAGCACGTCAGTCATCTCTTTCACCATCGCCAACCGAAGCTCGTTCTGATCTTTGCGAACCCGGAAATCGCGCGACTTGCGAATCGCAGAGACGATCTTGTGTGACAAATCGTTTACTTTGTCCCGGGAGAGCTTCATCTGGTCGCCGCTGTCCCGCCCCGATGCGCGGATCACCTTGCGCTGTGCGAGCAGCTGATTCTTGATCTTGCGGAACATCTCCTGATACGAGACGTTCTCGCGCCGCATGTACTCGCTGTAGTCGTCGAGCAGGTCGCGCACTTCGTCATTCAGCCTGTCTTCTGTCGCCAGGTCTTGTTCGATGATTTCGCCGATGAAGACGCCCGCAACGGCCGGATCTGAGGTTTCGAAAAAGTTCGGACTAAGGCGTTCTACCAGCTGCCGGGAGAGATAGCCGATGAATTCACGGGCCAATAGCATTCGAGCGATAGTGTAACAACTGGCCCAAACATCCGGGCCAACAGCAAGCCAATCAAACCAGATAAAAGACGTCGGCGAACGTCAGTTCGATCTCACCCGCATGGAGCGAGTTTTCTACTCTGCGCGGCTCGAGGTCAGCGGGAAAGTACTCCCACGCTATCCTGCGCTCCGGATCGATGATCCAGCAGTAGGGAACACCCCACTTGTGGTACTCCTCACATTTTCCAAACAGCTTGCCTACTCGATCGGGAGGCGAGACGATTTCGACGCACAAATACACCGGGTCTTTGGGGCCGGGATAACGGCCTTGAATCGGCTTAGCGAGGTCGCGAACCATCAAGTCCGGTACGTAAAATTGAGTGTCATGAATGCGGGCAGTCACTTCCGTCACAGGATTCAACATCGCCCCAAACCGCTGACGAATGCCGTAGCCGACGTTCATTTGCACTTGCCCGTGCCGAATTGTTCCCATTGGTTTTGGAACAAGTACGCCATCCACGTATTCGCACGTCGGCTTTTCATCGCCGTCAACAAAGCGGGCGATATATTCCTCAACCGGGACAAGGGAAGAATTTGCAACCGTCGCCATCTTGAGTTCTCACCAGGATTATCTCAGTATTCTGGGAATTGCGCATCGGCATCCATACGTCCACCGCGGGCTCGCTGGCCAAGGCCGCAACCAAAGCAGTCGAACTCGGCGCAAACACGTTTCAAATCTTCTCTGCCAGCCCGCGCATGTGGCGAGCGCGGCGTCCCGACCCCGAACAGATCAAACTCTTGCAAGCCGAGCGCGACCGGCACGACCTCTCGCCCTTGGCCATTCACGGTAGCTACCTGATTAACCTGGCGGCCCCTCCGTCCCCATTTCGCGAGCAGTCGATCGCCGCCTTTTGCGGTGAGATCGAAAGAGCCCTCCTGATCGGCGCGGATTACCTGGTCGCCCATCCCGGAAACTACAAAGGCCTCACCGCCGAACAAGGCATTCTAAACGTCGCCGAGGCCCTTGCTCTCGCCTGGCGCGGCGTTGACCCTGCCCTCGGGAAGCGCTCGCGATTGTCGATCTTGCTCGAGAACACGGCCGGCGCCGGCGCGCAGCTCGGCGGCAAACTTGAGGAACTGGCAACGATTCGAACCCTGGTCACCCCTTATCTCGACTTGCCGGTCGGCTTTTGCCTCGACACTTGCCACTGTTACGTGAGCGGCTGGGACATCGCACATGCCAAAGGTCTGGCCCAATTCGTCACCGCCGCCGACGGCATTCTGGGCCTCGACAACGTGCCCGTTTTCCACGCCAATGATGCCAAGATGAAGCTCGGCTCCCACTTAGACCGCCACGCCAACATCGGCGCTGGTTATATTGGTTTAGAAGGGTTTCGCCGAATCCTGAACCACCCGGCTCTGCGCTCGAAAGCCTTCATCCTCGAAACGCCTGTGGATCAACCGGGCGACGACCTGCGCAACGTAGCGGCCCTGAAGGAGCTGGTATCCCCGAGAAAACGTTCGACCCGCAAGAGTTTGAGCCCAAGTGGCACCAAAGATGGACCGCCGACCCGTCGCTCTATGTAGCCGGCTCACCGGACAAACCCAAATACTACGTCCTGGAAATGCTGCCCTACCCGAGCGGCAAGCTCCATATGGGACACGTGCGCAACTACTCCATCGGCGATGCCCTCGCTCGTTACATGTGGATGCGCGGCTACAACGTGCTGCATCCCATGGGTTGGGACTCGTTCGGTTTGCCCGCCGAGAACGCGGCGCTCAAGCGCGGCCTCCACCCGCGCGACTGGACCGTCAGCAACACCGAAACCATGAAAGCGCAAATGCAGCGGCTGGGCTTTGCGCTCGATTGGAACCGCGAAATCACCACCTGCGACCCCGAGTACTACCGCTGGAATCAGTGGTTCTTTCTCAAAATGCTGGAGCGCGGTCTGGCCTACCGCCGCGAAGCGCTGCTCAACTGGTGCCCGGAATGCGCCACCGTGCTCGCCAACGAGCAGGTCGTTAATGGCTGCTGCTGGCGTCACGAAACAACCCCAGTCGAGCAGCGCGCCATGCAGCAATGGTTTCTCAAAATCACCGCCTATGCCGAGGAACTGCTTGACGACATGCAACGGCTCGAGGGCGGCTGGCCCGAGCGCGTGCTCGCCATGCAGCGCAACTGGATCGGGCGCTCGGAAGGCGCTGAGGTCGATTTCGCGGTTGAAAATTCGAGCGATCGCATCCGCGTCTTCACCACTCGCATCGATACGATCTACGGCGCAACCTGCCTGATCCTCGCTCCCGAACATCCCCTCGTCGCCTCGCTCGTAACTTCGGACGAGGACCGCCTCAAAATCAAAGAAATGATCGACGCCACCGCGCGTCAAGACCCGGGCAATATCGAAAAACTGGGCCTGTTCACCGGCGGCTACGCCGTGCACCCGTTCAGCGGCGAACGCATCCCGGTCTGGGTTGGCAATTTCGTCCTGCTCGGCTACGGCACCGGCGCCATCATGGCGGTCCCGGCCCACGATGAGCGCGACTTCGAGTTTTGCAAGCAGTATGGCATTCCCATTCGCCCGGTGATCCGGCCGGCCGATGGAGAACTGGCCGATGACCTGACGATCTCCCAGCCCTTCACCGACTACGGCGTGGTGGAACGTTCCGGGCAATGGTCTGGACTGCCCAGCGCGGAGGCTCGCGCCGGGATGGCGGCCTATGCCGCTGCACACGACTTCGGCACTACCGCCATCACTTACCGGCTCAAGGACTGGGGCATTTCGCGCCAGCGCTACTGGGGAACGCCGATTCCCATCGTCTACTGCCCGGACTGTGGCGTCGTCCCGGTTCCCGAACGCAATCTGCCTGTCGAGCTGCCGCGCGATGTGAAGATCACCGGCCAGGGCCGCTCTCCGCTCGAAAATGTGCCCTCCTTCGTCAACGTCTCCTGCCCGCAATGCGGGGGCGCTGCCCGACGCGAAACCGACACCATGGACACCTTCGTCGATTCGTCCTGGTATTTCTATCGCTACTGCGATCCGCACAACGATAAGGCGCCCTTCGATTCCGCTGCCATCGCACACTGGTTCCCCATCGATCAGTACATCGGCGGCATCACCCATGCCATCCTGCACCTGATCTACTCCCGGTTTTGGACCAAGGTCATGCGGGATATCGGCCTGATCTCGAATGCCGAACCAGCCAGGAACTTGTTCACCCAGGGCATGGTGCTCAAGGACGGCGCAGCCATGTCCAAATCCAAAGGCAACATTGTCGACCCCGACGAGATGGTCGACAAGTATGGCGCCGATACCTGCCGGCTTTACACCCTGTTTGCAGTGCCGCCAGAAAAGGATATGGATTGGAACGAATCGAGTGTGGAAGGCCAGTACCGCTTCCTTGGCCGCGTCTTCCGGTTCGTCACGCGGCATGCCGGCGCGCAGCCGGGCAGCGTGCCCCCCGCCGAGTCCGATCGCAAGGCGCTTCGCAAGCTGCATCAAACCATCCACAAAGTCACGAGCGATTTCGACAGCCGCTGGCACTTCAACACCTCCATCTCGTCGCTGATGGAACTGGTGAACGAGCTCTATGCTCTTGAGCCGGACCTGTCGGACGCCTCTCTCCATGAAGTCTGCCGCACGCTCCCGCTGCTGCTTCATCCGTTCGCTCCCTTCGTCTCGCAGGAGTTGTGGGAGTTGCTCGGCGAAAACGGACCGGTGTTGAAGCAGCAGTGGCCGAGCTTCGACCCGGAACTGGCCAGGGAAGACGAGATCGAGATTCCCGTTCAGATCAACGGCAAGCTGCGCGGACATCTGCGCGTCCATCTGGGCGCGGCCCGCTCTGAACTCGAACAATTGGCGCTCGCGAGCGAGAAAGCACAGCCGTTCCTGCAGGGCAAGCAGATCGTGAAAGTAGTTGTCGTCCCCGACCGTCTGGTAAACATTGTTGTAAAGTAGACCATCCGCACCGGTACCCTGGCTAGTACCGATCGGCCATTCCCAGTCGAATCCTAATCAGAAAGCGAACGGAAATGTCGATCTGTAATTGTGGGCCTAAATTGGCAAAGCTGTTCTAAGCTAGGAATATAAGCGGCATGTATGGCACACAGAGTGCGATCCGGGCTGAGTCTTTGTCGAAGACTTATCGTTCCGGCGGTGCGCAGGTAACGGTCTTCGATGATCTCTCGCTCGAGGTGCGCGCCGGTGAGCAACTGGCGGTAGTAGGCGAATCGGGCACGGGAAAATCCACGCTTTTGCACCTGCTTGGCGGTTTAGACCGTCCTACTAAGGGGGGAATATTTTTTGGGGCTCGAGACATAACGGCTCTCGGAGATTTTGCGTTGTCCGAATTCCGGAATCGCGAAGTGGGGTTCGTCTGGCAAAATCCTTCCTTGTTGCCTGAGTTTTCTGCCCTGGAAAATGTGGCTATGCCGCTTCTGATTCGAGGAGGCTCACGTCTGAACGCGGAGCGAGTTGCTCTCAGTCGCCTGGAGGAGGTCGGGTTGGGTCATCGCCGTAACCATCGCTCAGGAGAGTTATCGGGCGGCGAACAGCAGCGCGTGAGTTTAGCTCGTGCGCTCGCCACCGAACCGAAGGTACTGCTGGCCGACGAGCCGACCGGCAGTTTGGATTTTAGAACAGGGGAGCGGATCATCGGGCTGCTAGCAGAAATGCATCAGCTGCATCGTCTGACCTCCATTTTCGTAACACATAACGTGGCGTTCGCACAGCGTTGTGACCGGATTTTAGAGTTGGAAAAGGATTCCCTGCGGCCACCCGCGTCGTTGGATTGGCAGGCAACCGGAGTAATACAGGACGCAACCCGTCTTGGCGGTGGTACTTATGTTTGAGAGATATACCGAAAAAGCGCGCCGGGTGATTTTTTTCGCGCGGTATGAGGCAAGTCAATTCGGAAGCCCTTATATCGAGACCGAGCATCTGCTCCTTGGTCTGCTTCGTGAGGATAAGGCGCTGGCGAATCGTTTCTTACGCTCACATGCCGCGATCGAATCGATTCGTAAGCAGATCGAAGCACACACTACGGCCCGTGAAAAAGTCTCGACTTCAGTGGACTTGCCGCTGAGCCACGAGTGTAAGCGCGTGCTGGCCTATGGCGCCGAGGAAGCCGAGCGCCTGAGCCATAAACACATCGGCACCGAGCATCTCCTGCTTGGATTACTGCGCGAGGAGAAAAGCTTTGCTGCGGAGATCCTGCATGAACGTGGGCTGCGCCTCTCCGCGGTTCGGGAAGAGATCGCGCGATCGGCTTCCGAGAAGACTTCGGCCAGCAGGCCGAAAGAGAGCTCGCTGCTCGCTGAGTTCAGCCGTGACTTGACCCAGGCAGCCGTTGATGGAATGCTCGACCCGCTCATTGGCCGCGATTCGGAAGTGGATCGCGTCGTCCAGATCCTTTGCCGGCGAACTAAAAACAACCCCGTTCTTATCGGCGAACCGGGCGTCGGCAAGACGGCCATCGTGGAAGGATTGGCGCAGCGCATCGCGGACGGCGACGTTCCGTCTTTCCTGTCCGACAAGCGCATCCTTGCCCTGGATCTTTCGCTCATCGTGGCCGGGACCAAATATCGCGGCCAGTTTGAAGAACGCCTGAAGACCATCATGAAAGAGCTGATGGACAATCAAAACGCCATCATCTTCATCGACGAGCTTCATACGCTTGTTGGCGCGGGGTCAGCCGAAGGCTCGCTCGATGCCGCCAACATCCTGAAGCCGGCTCTATCGCGCGGCGAAATTCAGTGCATCGGCGCAACTACGCCGAGCGAATATCGAAAGTCTATCGAAAAGGACCGTTCCCTGGAACGCCGTTTCCAAGCCGTGAAGGTCCCTCCTCCCAACGAAAGCGATGCCATCCGCATCTTGTTCGGTATCAAAGAGCGCTACGAGAAGTTCCACGCCGTCGCCTATACCGACGAGGCAATCGAATCGGCCGTCTACACCTCCACGCGCTTCATTCCGGATCGGTTCCTGCCCGACAAGGCGATCGATCTGATCGATGAAGCGGGCGCGCGCGTAAAGCTTCGTCAGACCACGCTGCCCAGCGAAGTAGCCGACATCCAAAAGCGCATCAAATTTATCGTGCATCGCATGGAAAACGCCATCGCGAATCACGAGTTCGAGAAAGCACGTTTCTACTCGGATGAAGAGCGCAAGGAGCGCGAGAACCTTCGTGTTCTTCGCGAAAAGTACAACCTCGACGATACTTCAACCGGCGTAGTCTCGAAGGATGATATCGAAGATGTCGTCGCGCGCTGGACTGGCGTACCCATGACTTCGATCAAGGAAGAGGAGATCAACAAGCTCCTACGAATCGAAGAAGAACTCCACAAGCGCGTGATCAGTCAGGAGAAAGCCATCTCGGCGCTTTCGCGGGCCATACGCCGTTCGCGCGCAGGTTTGAAGTCACCCAAGCGCCCGGCTGGGTCGTTCCTCTTCTTGGGTCCGACCGGTGTCGGCAAAACTGAGGTCGCTCGGGCCCTGGCCGACTTCTTGTTCGGCAGTGAAAAAGCACTGATTCGCTTCGACATGTCCGAGTTCATGGAGAAGCATTCGATCTCGAAGTTGATCGGCTCGCCTCCCGGCTATGTCGGTTACGAGGAAGGCGGCCAGCTCACCGAACGCGTCAAACGTGCGCCCTACTCGATCATTCTGCTAGACGAAATAGAGAAGGCCCACCCGGATATCTACAACATCCTGTTGCAGGTTTTCGACGACGGCCAGTTGACCGACGGTCTCGGCAACACGGTGGACTTCAAGAACACGATCATCATCATGACCTCAAATCTGGGAGCTCGATTCCTCGATAAACGGGGACAGATCGGGTTCTCCTCGGAGTCGATGACCGGAATTCCTCAGAAGATCGAAGACCAGGTGATGGGCGAAGTGAAACGAGCCTTCAACCCTGAGTTCTTGAACCGGTTGGACGAGGTTATCCTGTTCACTTCGCTGGTCGACGAGGATCTGATCAAGATCATGGAGCTTCTGGTAGACCAGGTAAACATAAACCTGGTTGCTAAGCAGATCAAGATCCGCCTTGAGCCCGACGCAGCGAAGTACATTCTGGACAAGACCTGTACAGACCGCAACTACGGCGCGCGTCCTCTGCGCCGGGCCTTACAGAAGTACATCGAAGATCCGCTCTCTGAGGCGCTCATCCAGGGCACCTTACCGCGCCCCGCCGATCTGGTGGTCTACCTCGGAGAAAACGGACTCTTCTGCCGTCAGGCAGGAGACCTCGAGGGCGAACCCGTAGCTGCTGGCGATGTGGAAAGCGGCAGCGGACTCTCGCTCGGAACTCCGCTTTATATGTTCTAAACGGTCCCAAGTGCGCCACAAGGGAGCGCTCAAACCGTGTCGTTGAAGGCAGCGCTCCTTTATTTAAGTTGCGCTGCCGTTTCAAATCGCAAACACGCACCACAAAATTTGTTCCAAGGGCACCTTGTAAGGCTCAATCCGCAGGGAGGCGCGTCCCCTCGCTTTACACCCCCACCCCACAAACCCCTTCGGGGGACGTCCCGGCCTAGCTCAGAACCCACTCCCCCATTCCGATCCTGAAATCTCCGGGGTCGTTCACCTCTATTTGCGAGCATTTGGCTAATAAGCATTCCGCGCGATTGAACCCACTACTTATAAGTTCGGCAAATATGGTACTTTCCTGAAAATTGTGTACAAACTATCGCTTGCACCGCCTGCGGAGTTCAGGTACTTTCAATAGGTCCTGTTCGCCAATCAAAGGAAAAATATTTGGTCAAAGCATGTCGCTTTCTCAACTAAGTTGTGCCATTTCGATTTTGCTTCTGCCGCAATTTGCGTATGCCCAGGGACTTTCTCCTACTACACCGGCTGTACTTTATGTGCATTTTGCCGGCGAAGTGGTCGTGGCCGAATACCCGCCACCCAATGGCAGTTTAGTAAAGAGCTTTATTAGCTACGTCCCGCCTGCTACGTCCGATCAGAATCTGATCATCCTACCTACACCACTGATCGATACTGTCGCTCAACTCAATAAAGAGCTCGCTGCACTTCCGCCCAAGAAGTCAACGCTCGTTGATGAGCCGCTTCATTCCATAGCCGGCCGCTAAATCACTTTCAGACTACCCGACATTTATCTAAGGGAGAACTGGATGTTCACAATGGCGTACGTCTATGATGAGCCAGTCACTTCGCGGGGGCCGCTTTCCAAATTCGCAAGGAGCATCCTTTTCCTTCTGCTGGCCTTGAGCACTGCTCTTGGCGTGACGGCACAATCCAGTGATCTGATACCCCAGCGCGGCATCTACCCTAACGGCTCTTACACCTTCGATAAGTTAGAGGCCATCAACAAGCAAAATGGCATTCTTAGTTACACCATCCCTATTACCAGCATGCCTCTTGGGCGAGGAGGGATGACGTGGCCCATAAATCTGGTCTACAGTTCTGCTCTCGCAGATGCATTTGAAGAGCCGGGTTATGACGGAGTCCAACCGGTTTTGTGGGGGGCGGCGAAGTCAAGCTCCAACGGCGGGTGGCGGTTCGCATTCGACTACGGGCTAGAGGTTGTTGAGCCAACCGGCATTACATGTGCTGGCAATTTTCCCCCGCCCTTTCAGTTTGATGTCATCATGCCGGACGGCGCTCATCACGTCCTTAAGCTCTACAACGTTCCGGACCCTTACTCAAATGGCACCTACTGGTTCGATCCGCATACCGGCAAGAACCCGTGTACAGGAGCAACAGTGCCGAATCCAATGACGTACTACACGACGGATGGCACGTACATTCGTGTAATCGTCGACAACGCCAAAGGTACACAGGCCATTTACTTAAACGACGGGACCCAAGTAATCTTAACCAGCAGCAAGGAGTACGTTCAAGATAGGAACGGAAACAAGATAACTTTCAGCTACGATTCATCCAGCAGCACAACAACCTTGACGGACGATGAGGTTCGTAAGCTCCATTATCTCTCCGCCTGTATGTTCCCACGCCGGACCCGGGGGCTGTGGCGGGTTTCAGGGAGGCGGTCCGACTTTCCTACAAGTTCCATCGGATTCCGGGAGTCTGCAATATTCTTTCGGCTACGATCTATCTTTCTCCGGCGCGCTGACGAGTGTCACATTGCCGAACGGCGCAACGACTTCGTATGCGTACGCGCTTGGATCACCCACAGCTGCGGGCGTCACTGATTTCACGGTCAATTTTGTCGTCAGCTCAAAAGCAGTGAAGTGGACGGACCATGCCGACGGTGGGGCTGTAGCTCGAGCGGAACAGTGGCAATACAACTACAGCAGCATCTGGGAAAGCGGCAGCTGCCAAGGATATTGCACCAGTATTGTAGCGCCCGATGGGAGCAAAACAACCACTTTCTTCAATAATTCGCTTGGCGTACGGGGCACAGTTGCGAAAGAAGTGTTGCCGGATGGCTCCACCAGAGAATATGCTTATGAGCAAAACCCCGCCTATCTCCAGCACGCCAATTCTGAAGTGCTTGTCAACCCATTCCTAGCGCTGTCAGTTCACACAGTCGCTCAAAACGGTTCACCTTCGCTGGCTGCGATCGAAAGTCGAAATATCGACCAAAATGGAAACCTGACGCTGGACTCTTTCTATGACTGGATTCCCTACTCGCAGCTCCAACATGATTCATCCGGCAATCTGAGCGGCTTTAGTGGGGGAACCATTCTGCGAAACACGACCGATACGTACACGGTTTCAATTCCAAATGCGACCAATGGCAATGGCCCTCCGGATTACCCAAGCGGCTACTGGAATCCCAACGCTGCGGTGCTGCGCGGCTTATTAGCCACCTCGGCCACGAGCGGAGCCGGCGCTGGCGCAAAGGCGCAGTTCAGCTATGATGCCGCGGGCAATCTCAAAGTCGAAAGTCACTGGGACTCCGTTGCAGGTAAGTACTGGGCCACACAGCGATCGTACGACGGCTTCGGCAATCTTCTGCAAACGGTCGACCCAAAGAATCACGTCACCCAGTGGACCTACGACTCAAATTCTCTCTACGCTGTGCAAAACACGGTGGCCGCCGGAACACCACAATCCGAAACGTCGCGATACACGTGGGACAACACATTCGGCTTAATTGCGTCGAAGACCGATCCGAACAATGTCACCACTTCCTACAGCTACGACCCGCAAGGACGGCAGATCAGCGTTACCGCAGGTTCGGGGACGCCCGTTGCGACCGTTACGCTCACCACCTATGATGATGCGAACCGGAGAATCATCGTTGAGCACGATAAAGACGCGACGGACGATTATGCTCTGGTGAGCGTCACCAATTACGATGAGCTCGGACGAGTAACGCTGACTCAGCAGCTGGAAAATAAGTCGACGCAAAGCCCAACCGATATTACAGCGGGGATCAAGGTGCAGACGAGGTACTTTTACGGCCAGGGCGGCCTATACCGCATCTCCTCTAATCCCTACCGGGCCGCGAACTCAGGCGCAGCTTCAACAGAGCCGACGATGGGCTGGACAGTCACGCGCTACGATTCGAACAATCGCCCGATCTCCACTCAGTCTTTTAATGGCAGCGGCGTCCCTGCGCCTTGGGGCAGTAACACGACCCAAACCGGCGTGACAACTACCAGTTACAACGCACAGAAAGCCACCGTCACGGAGCAGGCCGCGAACGGTTCAAACGTTACGGTCAACACAGTGGATGGATTGGGCCGGCTGATCAGTGTGCAGGAACCACAGCTCAATATTTTAGACGCTTACAGTTACGACGCGCTTGGCAACCTTCTCGTCGTCAACCAGAACGGGCGGACACGCAACTTCAGCTACGATTCACTATCCCGCTTACTTGCAGCCAAGAACCCGGAGAGCGGCGTCGTCGCGTATTCGTACGACCCGAACGGCAACGTGACGCAGAAGGTCGATGCCAGAAGCGCGATGATCACCTACAGCTACGATCCGCTCGATCGCTTAACTTCGAAGATGTACAGTGGCTTTGGACCGCAGGTAGCCAGCACTCCGAACGTCTCCTACACATACGACGCCGGGGGAGCTGCCGCGCATGCGATTGGGAAACTGACTCAGGTGTACAACCAGAACGCGACCAACAGTTACACCAGCTTCGATCCCTTTGGACGCGTATTGGCCAGCAGCCAAAAGACTGGATCGTATACCTACACATTCGCCTACACCTACAATCTGGCCGGGTCCATGACTTCCGAGAAGTACCCGCACGGCGGAGTGCTGACGACGGCCTATGACGGCGCGAACCGCCCGTACTCGGCGACCGGCGCTCTGCCGCCTCACATCAATCCCTATATCCACCAGGCTACCTACTGGCCGAACGGCGCTCTCCAGTCGTATCAGCGCAACAACAATCTCTGGCATGTGGCCGGATACAACAGCCGGCTTCAACGAAGCGAAAGCTACGAGGCCTGGAATAACAACCCCAGCACCGCGCCCCTGGTGAGCTGCCTGAACTGGGGCGAGCAGCCGAATTACAATGGCGGAATTCATCAGTTTTGCCCCGTTTCCAACGCGGGCGCCGACAACGGCAACCTGCTGGGCGCCAGCTACACCTACTCCGGCCCGGACTACGCGAAGCCAGTGACCGTCAATCAGAGCTATACGGCCGACGCCGGTAACCGGTTGACGAACGTAGTGGAAGCGGGGAACTGGGCGCGCGGTTTCGACTACGATTATTACGGCAACAGGTGGGTCGATCCGGGTAGCAGCCGAACCTACGGGATCGCACCATCGGGCACTACACCGACGGCCAATGTGTTCAATGCAAGTAACCAGATCAATGGCTCGGTCACCTACGATGCGGCCGGCAATCAGACCGTGGTGAGCGGCAATATCTCCGTGGGCGATTCCGCGCTGTACGATGCCGAGAACCAGCTGGTCCAGACGGCTGAGTCCCCCTCGTTGGGCGGCGCGGTCGAGCCCTACTTCTACGATGGAGAAGGGCGGCGCGTGGAGAAGATCGAACCGGGCAACGTGATCGTGGTCTACGTCTACGACGCCACCGGATTGCTGGCCGCTGAATACACCAATCTCCCCAGCTACAGCTCGCCTTGCGTGACGCCTTGCTATTTGACTCACGATCACCTGGGCAGCTTGCGCATGGTCACCGATCAGGCCAGCAACCTGATCGCCAGGCACGACTATCTCCCCTTCGGCGAAGAAGTCCCAGGCGGAAGCTTCGGGCGCAGCAGCAAATTCGGACCTAACGACGGCGGCTACCTCCCGCTCAAGTTCACCGGCCAGCTCCGCGACGGCGAAACGGGCTTGGACTATTTCGGCGCTCGGTATTACGGGAGTGCGTTGGGGCGGTTTACGAGCCCGGATGATCCGCTAGTCGACCAGCACGCGAGTGATCCACAAAGTTGGAATCTATACGCATATGTCCGCAACAATCCGCTGAAGAATACCGATCCGAATGGACTGGATTGCGTCAACACGAGCACCCAGACTTCTTCTGGAGTCGAGGTAACGACCGAGCGCGGCGGTTCTGCCGATACGTGTAGCGGAACCTATGTGAACGGTACGGTAGATGTAAGCTCCTACTCTTACAACGGCAGGAACTTGGGCTATTCGTTTTCAAACGATACAGCCTCTGGTGCCGGGACGATAACATTTGGCGCGGTTGACGATTGGGGTCCCGGAACCAGCAACCTGCTTGGCGCACGCCAAATTGGAATGACGGCCCCGATCGGGAGTGCGCTAGGTATCGGAATGGGAGCGATCTTAACCGGTGGCGCGGCAATCGCTGCATACGGTGCATTGGCGGGCGGATCGTCTCTAACAGCTCTGGCGATTCCGGCCGCCACATTACCGCCAGCGGTCTCGAACCCGACGCTTCAGGGCATCGTGCAGAAGCTGTTTCAAGCGACAGATGTATTGCCGGGCGGTACAGCCGGTGCAGTTAGGTATGAGCTGGCGACGGGCGACCTGATGTCGCCAGCAGGTCACTCGCTTAAGGCACAGGAGGTCGTTACTGCTTTAACGAATCTGCTGAAAAGCGGAAGATTGTCATTTGATGATCAAATAGTATCTAGGCAGCTTATTCAGAATCTGAGCGATGCACTCAAGACTCTACCGAGGAGATAAGGTCTTGTCAAACCTCCAGTACGGTGCGCTCGTAAACTCGCTTTTGATGGCCGTCCCGGAAATCAAAAAGCCATATGACGCCTTACAGGTGGCGATAGGCCCTGACGTGCTCCCGTACCCAGTTTTCGAACTGGTAGTGGAACCTTTTTTGAAAGGTACCTTGACGGCTAATACCGACGACGATCTGTCACGGAGAGGGTTCGGCTTCCTCGAAGAGATGGCGCGCGCACAGGACATTGAAGTCGTCAATCTCTTGGCGATAACCATCCTCGAACCCTGGGTTGCCGATCCAGGAACAGTTGGGCTTGCGTGGAAGTACATGGGAGAGAACACCAAAACAATAGCCAGCGATACAGCTCGTCGGCTAAAGCGCGGCGATAATTTGCCTCGTTACTGATGGGTTTATAAACGGTGCTGGCGCACCGGCTACTGAATGACACGTCACCCTTGTGGAGCGGAGTGCCTTATCAGCGCAACAACAATCTCTGGCATGTGGCCGGATATAACAGCCGGCTTCAACGAAGCGAAAGCTACGAGGCCTGGAATAACAACCCCAGCACCGCGCCCCTGGTGAGCTGCCTGAACTGGGGCGAGCAGCCGAATTACAATGGCGGAATTCATCAGTTTTGCCCCGTTTCCAACGCGGGCGCCGACAACGGCAACCTGCTGGGCGCCAGCTACACCTACTCCGGCCCGGACTACGCCAAGCCAGTGACCGTCAATCAGAGCTATACCGCCGACGCCGGTAACCGGTTGACGAACGTTGTGGAAGCGGGGAACTGGGCGCGCGGGTTCGACTACGATTATTACGGCAACAGGTGGGTCGATCCGGGTAGCAGCCGAACCTACGGTATCGCACCATCGAGCACTACACCGACGGCAAATGTGTTCAATGCGAGTAACCAGATCGATGGCTCGGTCACCTACGATGCGTCCGGCAATCAGACCGTGGTGAGCGGCAACACCTCCGTGGGTGATGCAGCGCTGTACGATGCGGAGAACCAGCTGGTCCAGACACTGAGTCCCCCTCGTCGGGCGGCGCGGTCGAGCCCCCCTTCTACGATGGAGAAGGGCGGCGCATGGAGAGGAAGATCGAACCGGGCAACGTGATCGTAGTCTACGTCTACGACGCCACCGGATTGCTGGCCGGTGAATACACCAATCTCCCCAGCTACAGCTCGCCTTGCGTGACGCCTTGCTATTTGACTCACGATCACCTGGGCAGCTTGCGGATGGTCACCGATCAGGCCGGCAACCTGATCGCCAGGCACGACTATCTCCCCTTCGGCGAAGAAGTCCCGGGCGGAAGCTTCGGGCGCAGCAGCAAATTTGGACCAAACGACGGCGGCTACCTCCCGCTCAAGTTCACCGGCCAGCTCCGCGACGGCGAAACGGGCTTGGACTATTTCGGCGCCAGATACTACGGCTCGGCGATGGGGCGGTTCACGTCGGCGGATGACGGAAGCGACCAAGACCCAAGCGATCCACAAAGCTGGAATCTGTATAGCTACGTCCGCAACAATCCCCTAAAGAATATCGATCCTTCCGGCCAAGACTGCATTACGACGAGCAATCAACGTCCTCTGGTGTCGGGGTCACAACGGAGCCGGGCGGTTCTGCCGAGACATGCAGTGGCACGTACGTCAATGGAACAGTTAACGCTAACTCATATCAGTACAACGGAACAAGCCTGAGTTATTCGTTTGGCAACGATACAGCTTCGGGCGCTGGCACGATTGCTTTCTCCCAATATTCGAATGACGATTGGGCTCCGGGAAGCACCAATATGCTTGGAGCCGCCCAAATCGGAGGATCTCAAGCGCTTGTAAATGAATTCATGAAGCAAGCGGCGATTAACGCTGCAGCGGCTGTGGCCGGTCGTGTGATTGGTGCAGGTGTCGATGCATTCCTCGCGGCACGAGCGGCGCGTACGGCTGCAGCGGCTGTCGATATAGATAGCCAACCTGAGCAATAAGATTGTGCGTCAGATGGCATCGAGAGGCTGGACAGCCG
Organism: Bryobacteraceae bacterium; assembly: GCA_965219105.1. Lineage (GTDB taxonomy): Bacteria > Acidobacteriota > Terriglobia > Bryobacterales > Bryobacteraceae > Bog-105. Next base: position 1,515,124 of record OZ244728.1, read on the forward strand.
AGGAGGTTGTCGACACTGTCCAGAATGGCAGGGCTTACAGTGTCCTCAATAAAGCGACCGGCGGTGCGGCGACGGAATATGTAAATCCCGCTAGCGGGAAATTCGTGGTTGTGGACAATGCGACTAAGCAAGTGCTGCAGGTTTCGGGCCCCGGATTTAGCCCGAACCATTTAATTCAATGACGAACGACATCGAAGCGATCAAGAGCATCATTTCACTCTCGAGTGGCAAAACAGTAGGCGGTGAGTTGGGATTTACTTTCCCGGAAGTACTGGAAGCAATCAGACAATGCACCGCCAACAAAGTCGCTGTTTTGGGAGTCGAAATCTTCCGGGTAAAGGCCGACTCATATGAGACTGCCAAGATGTCCGGATATCAGTTGCCGGACCAAGATTGGCCGGAATATGTCAAGGCGAATAACGCGCTCGCAGAAGAGTTCGCCGAGACTAATCCTGCCGGCGATCAGCATATTTACGTGCTGACGACATCGTCCTGGCGCGAGTTCTGCCAAATTCAGGAAGTAAAGAAAAGCTGGTCCGGCAATTAGGAATCCGGCTCACTGACCCCCTACGAATGCGGCTGGCAATCGGACCGTGGTGAGCGGCAACACCTCCGTGAATTCGACGAGCCGGTGGAAATCTGGAGCGAGTTATTGACGCCGGACGAACCATCGGTACAGATCGGGCGACGGGTGGCGCTACTTCAACCTATACCGTCATAACTAAGCCCAATGGAGATCTGATAACGGCCTTCCCAGGCCGACCTTAGGGAAGCATGTCATGGGACTTGGTATCGCCTTAACAAACGAGCGAGGAGAAAATCTTGGTTTCGTTACCGATGATAAGAACTTCCTGCACAAGCTTCTGCCGTCTGCGGACGACGACTCGAGCCCGATGCTTGCGTCGATTTGACGCCGCCCCCGTTCTACTGAAAAACACTGATATCAGCGGAAAGGAAAGCTTCGGTTGTTAACCGGAAACTCCATTTATGATTGGTACAGTTCTTGGGGGCACGTCAGTAAGCCGCTAGGTCAGCCTCGGATCTGTCACCGAAGGGGGCGTGAGAACTCCACTCACGCCCCCTTTTCGCTTTTATACTCCGCCTACCTAGCCTTCGCTCGTCAGAAGTAAAACTTGGCGCCTAACTGAACCGTTCTCCCGGGCAATGCCGAGAGGACCCGCCCAAAATTAGAGCTGTTGATATCGCCGTTCACACCCGAACCCGAAAAGCTAATCGTGGTGGATTGCGTCTGGAACTGAGTGTGGTTGAAGACGTTATACGCCTCCAGGCGAAGTTCAATGAAGCGCCTCTCTTCTTTATTGAGGAAGATACGTTTGGAAAGGGTGACGTCAGTGTTATTCAAGCCAGGTCCATGAAAACTGTCCCGCCCTGAATTACCCAAGGTTCCAATTGGCTCCAGAGCAAACGTATTTGGATTGAAGTAGTAGTAGTTTTTGGCGGTCGCGGTGCCGGATTTAGTAGTGTTGCTAAGGGACGACGTGCGGGGATTAAGAATCTGCGTGGGGGAAACGTAATCGGCTGTGTCCCAGCATCCGTAATAGGAGTAGCTATCGCATTGCAGTGACCGGAAATTCGTATCTGCGATGTTGATTGGAAAGCCGGTCTGTAGAGTCGTGATTCCGGCCACGTGCCAGCCATCCAGCAAGGTACGCGTGAAGATGTTGGACCAGTAGCGGCTTAGATGAGGTACCTCATAGTCGTAGTTGATGATGAATCGCTGGCGCGCATCGAAGGCCGAATCACCTCGGCTCAGCGCAAAGTTGAATGGATTTTGACCACGCGAACTGAATCCGCTATTCTCGAAACCTGACGTATCGTCAATAGAATGACTCCAGGTGTAATTTGCCTGGAAACTGAAACCGTTAGACAGCCGCTTGGTGAGACTTACCTGCATCGAGTTATAACTGGAAACTCCAACAGTCGACTGAGTGCCCACAGAAGCAAAAACGTTGCCCGGAGCATAAAGAGCATGTGACGGGAAGCTGGTGTGCTGTGTCGAGCGATTGGTTACACAGGTCGGATCTGCAACGCATTCGTTGGTTCCCGTTGGCGAAATAGGATTGCCCTCGTAAACCAGTTCAAGGTGTCGTCCTTGAGCGCCCACGTAGCCGATCTGCGCGATCATCTTGCCAGGCAACTCTCGCTGAATATTCAGGTTGTAATTCATCGCGTAAGGAGCAGTAAAGTTCGGGTTGATTACGTTAATACTCAGAGGTTCGTAGGGACTGAAGTTCACCGTTGAACCCGTGGTCGCCGGAGTAAATGGAAACGGATTGGCGGTGACGGCTCCCGTTGCGATATCCACAAACGGGTTTACAAAAGAAGGATTGGCGTTTGCCGCTCCTGAACCTCCCGCGCCATGCGACGTGATCGAGAATGGAACAGCCCCGAGGTTTTGCAGCGAGAGCTCTTCTTCCGACCGGTTGAAGTAGATGCCAAAGCCACCGCGAACGGATGTCTTCCCATCAGGACTGTAAGCAAAACCGAAGCGAGGTCCCAAGTGATCGTAATGATTGTAGTAACCCGACTTCGTGCATCCTTTGTCGCCCGGAAATAACAGTCCGGCAGGAGCCGTGGGAAAAATCGACGACTGCTGGCCGGGCCGGAAGCAGTTCAATGCTTCTTGCTGAAAGTGCTGGTTTACCAGCGGCGTGTCGATCTGGTATCCGGTGCCGTAATTTACTGTGAGCTTATCGGAGATCTTCCAGGCGTCTTGCGCGTAAAAGTAGTATTCATAAGTTCGAGCGTCGATATAGCCGCCGCTGCCCTGCGCATAAGAATCTGGAATGCCAAGCAAGAAATCCGCGCCCGGATCACCGGTGCTGTACGGCCCCGAACCATTGAATGAAAAGTTGCCATTGTTATTGCCGTAGAACGGGTTATTCACGCCGTAGCGTTTGCCGTCGAAGCCGAACTTCATAGTGTGCCTGCCCGCTACCTTTGAAAAGCTTTCAATCACTTCATAGGTTTCGTCAATCCGGGGCTGAGGACCGTTTGTGCTGAAGCCAAGATTGAACAGTCCGGTGATGCCGATATAAGGAATGCCCTGCGCGGCTTGGTTCTGGGGAGTGATCCCTTGAAAACCAAGGCTCGCAGGCGACACCGACGATTGCGGCTGCACGTAGTTGTCGTTGGAGCGCAGATAACCTAGCCGGAGTTCATTAAGCGTTGTCGAATTGAACGTATGAATGTAGTCGAAGCTATACTGTTTGGCTGCAAGAATGTTTGCATCCCCAAATCCGGGCAGTGATGAACCGGTAAATGGCAAAGTCTCCAAAGTCGGAGAGTCTTGGAAGAACGCGGTAAACCAGATTGAGTTGGCTTGGTTGAAAGTGTGGTCGAGCCTGGCGATTCCCTGATCTTGTGAGCCTGCTGAAACCGGATTGAAGGAGTAAATGCCGCCCGGAGTGTTAGGGAGCGGCACATAACTCAAGAGCCGCTGCGAAATCGGATTGATGTCTGTACGCGGTATCTGTCCCGTGGGGAAAATAGTGCTATAGGGAGTTCCCGCTGGGTACACCGTGCCGGTGCTGGAGGTGAGTGCAATAGGCGAAAGAGCGGTAGAGCCAGCTACATCGGGGAACAGGCCGTTGCGCTGATCCGCCGTGAATACAGAAGTCTGCCCCTGTCCTGACTGGGGTTGGCGAAAACGAGTTCCTTGATAGGAAACAAAAAAGAATGTATGGTCCTTCCAAATCGGCCCACCTAATGTCCCGCCAAATTGGTTCTGGTGAAACACGGGCTTAGTCTGTTCATAAATCGTGCGGCTGTTCAGGAAAGTGTCGCGGTAAAACTCAAATACGACTCCATGAAATTGATTGGTGCCGGCCTTGATAACCGCGTTGAGAACCCCGCCTGAGTTCCGGCCGTACTCAGGATTGATCGTGCTCGTTATGAAATTAAACTCCCCAATCGCGTCCGGGCTGGGAATAATGGCCGGCGTATTGAGCGGAAGATCATTGCTATCGATGCCGTTGATAAGAAATGCATTCTGCTGAGACTGGCTTCCATTCGTGGCGAACGTGTTTCCACCGGTTCCCGTGCCAAATCGATCGGCGCCCGACACTGTTCCCGGGCTGAGTTGTTCCAGTTGCGTCCAGTCACGTCCGTTCAAAGGCAAGTTAACGATTTGACGGCTGTCGATCACCGTACCCAATTGAGTGGATGACGTCTCAACTTGCGCATTGGCCGCCTCGACGCTGATAGACTGACTAACATTTCCGACCTCGAGCGGCACTTTGAGCGAGTAAGTGTTCGAAATGGAAAGTACAATGTTTCGGGCAGAGTAGTTCTGAAATCCTTCTTTCGAAACCGACACGTCGTAAGTTCCGACCGGTAAGTTCAAAAATTGAAAGCTCCCGTTGCCTTTGGAATTCACTTTTGTCTCAAGGCCGGTTTGCTTGTTCACTGCTCGTATCTCTGCGCCCGGAACAGCCGAGCCGCTTGCGTCCGTGATCAAGCCGGTAATCTGTGCATTTACGCTTTGCGCTTGCACTTTGCCTAACGGCAGAGCGAACGCCAGCAAAAGAATAAAACTAAGGCGGATCTTTGTAAGCATTGTTGTCCCTTCTGAAGTGCACACGGGCGCTGATTTGGACGGGTTAGGCCTTGCGCGAGAGGCGTCGCTCTTACAGGGAACGGGAGGATAAGTGCTGCGAGGACTTTCCCCGGATGGAAAACAGGCCGCGATGTCGCAGCCGGCTATGCACCGCACTGTACCTCAGTTTTCTGGCTTTCACAAGGCCTTTACTCGTCAAAAGGCTGCATACTCGTTGTTTTGCAGACAACTATCTACAGGCCTTGACAGAGTGTCGCCTGAAAAACCCTCTACTTCAGTACTTTTACAGAGTAATTACCTGGTAAGCAACACAAGCATTTATGGTCTCTTAGATAAATATGCGAGCTCTGTACCTTTCAGCACTACTTATCGGGACCTTAGGCGCGGGAGTTATGTCGGGCGCTGACTCCCATCCCGGCCAAACATTTACAACTTCCGGTGTTTCGCTCTATTACGAAGTTATCGGGACGGCCCCGGCAGTTCCGCTTATCGTGGCAAACGGTGGCCCAGGCTTTGACCATACTTATCTGCACTTATCGAACGCCTGGGACACGCTGGGCAGGAGCCGGCGCGTAGTGCTTTACGATCAACGCGGGAACGGGAAATCATCGGCGATCAAAGCCGGTCAATCCTGCACGCTGCTCGATCAGATTGAAGATTTGGAGGCCCTGCGCGCCCACATCGGTGCGAATAAGATCGACTTGTTAGGCCACTCATGGGGCGGGTTCCTGGTCATGGCGTATGCTTCCCGGTACCCTCAGCACATTCGACACTTGCTCATCGTGGACTCAGCAGCGCCGAAATGGAGCGACACCGTTTTTTTGTTCAAAGATGTCTTTCCCGAGGGCGTCGAGCGAGAAGATGCACAGGCCTTCGCAAGCGAGATGGGTGATGCCCACGCAGCGGACATAGCTGTGCGCGAGTATCTTTCGATGTTGTTTTACTCTCCCGAAAAGCGGGATGCAGCTCTTGCGCAAATGAAGGATACCGGCGAAAACCGGAGCGTTAACCGGATGATCAACCAGGATCTGCAGCGCTTCGACCTAAACCCGGAACTGCCCAAATTCCACTTCCCCACCCTTGTGGCTACTGGACGCTTCGACATGAACGTAGCCCCCGTTGTGGCTTACAAGATACATAAGGAGATAGCCGGTTCGCAGTTTGTTGTTTTTAGCCGCAGCGGCCATATGCCCTTCTATGAGGAGCCGGAAAAATTCGTTGAAACCGTGGAGTTGTTTTTAAACCAGCCGTGATCTCGGAAGCAGCTTCGCGAAGCAAGATAACGCGCAACTAGCAGTTTCCGTTTAAGGCGTCGACGTTGCGTCTTCCGGAACGAAAAACTCGATCGTGCGCGCGCTCATCAGATTGTTTTGGTGAACCTCCACATACACCTTCCAATGCCCGCTTGCCGGAAAGTAAGGCTTCGCAATATAAACGCCGTCCGACGTAAACGCTGCCTTAAAAACCTGCACGTCCTTATCTTGCTCAGTCTCGATCTGGAGAGTCACCGTCGCAAACTGCACCGGCTTGTGACGATTGTCAGTCACGTGAACGGAGAACGGCACTTTCACGTTCGCTTCGAGCATCACGTCCGGTTCAAAACGAATCGTGAAATTGCCTTCGCGGGTCTGAGCGGTCATAAGCCCGGCACTGATGAATAACAAGGCTAGAAACTTCACATCCTCTATTCTAAAGGCCCCGATTTCGAATTGGCGCATGTTAATCTTTAGCGTTCCCGCCTTGTCCCGATGAAAAAACTTCTTGCGTTAAATCGCGGTGAGATTGCCATCCGCATCTTGAGAGCCGCCAATGAGCTTGGCCTCCGGACCGTTGCAGTGTATTCACAGGAAGACCGGCTGAGTTTGCACCATTTCAAGGCGGATGAGGCGTACCAGATCGGCGCAGGAAAAGGTCCCGTCCAGGCGTATTTGGACGTGGATGGCATCGTCCAACTAGCCAAGGAAAAGGGCGTCGACGCCATTCATCCGGGTTACGGATTCTTGTCGGAAAACCCGGCCCTTCCCATTGCCTGCGAGAAAGCGGGCATCACCTTTGTCGGTCCGAGCGCGGCCATTCTCGAATCGCTCGGCGACAAAACAGCAGCTCGCAAACTCGCCCAGCGCGCCAACATCCCGGTAGTCCCTGGAACCGAAGAGCCAGTCGACCCTGCCGACCCAAACCTTCAAGCAATAGCGGAGCAAATCGGCTTCCCGCTCATTATCAAGGCAGCCTTCGGCGGCGGTGGAAGAGGCATGCGCGTCGTCGACTCGATGGCCGACTTCAAAGCCAAACTCGACGAAGCCAGTCAGGAAGCAGCCGCCGCTTTCGGCAACGCCGCAGTTTTCCTCGAGCGCTTCATCCGGCACGCCAAGCATGTCGAGATTCAGATCATCGGCGATCGCCACGGCAACATCCTTCACCTCTACGAGCGTGACTGCTCGGTTCAACGACGGCATCAGAAGGTCGTCGAAATTGCCCCGGCGGTCGGTCTCCCTCAAAAGGTCAGAGCCGAATTGGCGGCTGCGGCAGTTGCTCTGGCGCGCGAAGCCAATTACTACAACGCCGGCACAGTTGAGTTTCTAGTCGACGCAGACTCCCACGAGTGGTACTTCATCGAGGTGAACCCGCGCGTCCAGGTCGAGCACACCGTGACCGAAATGATCACGGGCATCGATATCGTTCGTACTCAAATCCAAGTCGCGCAAGGTCTCAGCCTTCACGGCGAAGAGATCGATTTGCCGCAGCAGGCCGATATCCCCATCCACGGCACCGCGCTCCAATGCCGCGTGACCACAGAAGACCCGAGCAATAACTTCACCCCCGACTACGGCCGTCTTCAAACCTATCGATCGCCGGCCGGTTTCGGCATCCGGCTCGACGGCGCTTCAGCTTACGGCGGCGCCATCATCTCCCCCTACTACGATTCGTTGCTGGTCAAGGTCACCGCTTGGGGCCGTGACTTCAAGCAGGCTTGCCAGCGCATGGATCGTGCCCTTCGCGAGTTTCGCATTCGCGGCGTCAAAACCAACATTCCGTTCCTAGAGAACGTCGTCAACTATCCAAGTTTCCGGGCCGGCGAGATCATCACCTCGTTTCTCGATGAAACCCCTGAGCTCTTCGACTTCGCGCCCCGCCGTGACCGCGCAACCAAGCTTCTGACCTTCCTTGGAGACGTGATCGTCAACGGCAACCCGGAGGCTGCGGGCAAGCCCAAGCCAAAGGTGATCCGGGAGGCGCGAGTCCCCATCTCGCAGCTCCCGACCATTCCGGAAGGCACCCGTCAACGCCTCGATCGTGACGGACCGAAAGAGTTTGCCGCCTGGACCTTGCAGCAGACGCGGCTGCTCATGACGGACACCACCTTCCGCGATGCGCACCAGTCCCTCATGGCAACGCGTGTCCGCACCTACGATCTCCTACGCATCGCCGATTACGTCGCTCGTGAGTTGCCGCAGCTCTACAGCATTGAGATGTGGGGCGGCGCAACCTTTGACGTCGCCATGCGTTTTCTCCTCGAAGACCCATGGAAGCGACTGCGTGAATTACGCGCTCGGATCCCCAACATCTGCTTCCAAATGCTGCTGCGCGCCTCAAACGCGGTCGGCTACACGGCCTATCCGGACAATGTCGTACGCGAATTCATCGCCGAAGCAGCAGAGCAGGGCATCGACATCTTCCGCATCTTCGATTCCTTGAACTGGATGCCAAACATGCAGGTGGCCGTGGAAGCAACCCTCAAAACGGGCCGCCTCTGCGAAGCTGCTGTCTGCTACACCGGCGACATTCTCGATCCCTCACGCGAAAAATATTCGCTCAACTACTATGTGCGCCTCGCCAAAGAGTTGGAAAAGATGGGCACGCATATTTTAGGCATCAAAGATATGGCCGGCCTCCTTCGGCCGTACGCGGCTTACAAGCTCGTAAAAACGTTGCGTGAGGAAGTGGGCCTGCCTATTCACCTCCACACGCATGACACCAGTGGCGTCAATGCCGCGACGATACTCAAGGCCTCCGAAGCCGGAGTGAACGTTGCCGATGGCGCTATCTCGGCCATGAGCGGCACCACCAGCCAGCCGAACTTAAACTCCATCGTGGCCGCTCTCGCGCATACCGAACGCGACACCGGGTTGAACTTCGAAGCCCTCAACCGCTGCTCCGATTACTGGGAAACCGTCCGCGCCAATTACAATCCGTTCGACGAGGCGCCCAAGTCCGGCAGCTCCGATGTCTACATTCACGAGATGCCGGGCGGCCAGTATACAAACTTGAAGGCTCAGGCCGAGGCGATGGGACTCGGTGGCCGCTGGCCCGAGGTCGCCCGCATGTATGCCGATGTGAATATGGCCTTCGGCGACATCGTGAAAGTCACCCCGTCCAGCAAAGTGGTCGGCGATCTAGCGCTTTACCTGATCAGCCACGACATGACCGTCGAAGAGCTGCAAAACTTGCCTCCTGATCACAATGTGACGCTGCCAAACTCAGTAGCCGACATGTTCATGGGCTCGCTTGGGCAGCCCGAAGGCGGGTGGCCGCCCAAAATGCAGTCGGTGATTCTGCACGGAAAGCAGCCGGAGGAAGGCAGGCCGGGCGCGAATCTGCCACCAGCCGACTTCGAAGCCGCCGCAAAAATCGTCGCTGAAAAAACAGATCCCGCAACCCGCACCGACGTGCTCAGCTACCTGCTCTACCCCGACGTGTTCCTCAAGTTTGCCGATGCTAGAAACCAGTTCGGAGACTTGGAGGTGCTTCCCACTCCCCCGTTTTTCTATGGCCTCGAAGATCGCGAAGAAGTAACAGTCGAGTTAGAGCCCGGCAAGACGCTGATCATCCGCTTTCTCACGGTCGGCGAACCGCGAGCGGACGGTATGCGGACCGTGTTCTTCGAACTGAACGGGCAGCCACGGCAAGTAGAAGTCAAAGATAAATCGATCAAAGCAGCAGCTGGCGCCAAGCGGAAAGCCGAAGCGGGAAAGCCCGGCCAGGTCGGCGCACCCATCCCCGGCGCAATTACAACGGTTTACGTGCAGGAAGGCGAGCAAGTCGAAAAAGGTGCGCGCCTGCTTATTCTTGAGGCCATGAAGATGCAAACCACCGTCTACGCTCCAACGGCCGGGAAGGTCGCCGAAGTTCTGGTGAAGGCACGCGACACCGTAGAGGCCCGCGATCTACTCTTAACCATCGAGTAGCTCGATCAAGATAAACTAAAGCATGTTTCCAGTGGGGGCGTAGCTCAGTCGGATAGAGCATCAGCCTTCTAAGCTGAGGGTCGCAGGTTCGATCCCTGCCGCCCCTACCACGAAAGATATGGTTTAAATTGTGCTGTCGGCGAGCCAGCTTTTCAGGTTTCCCTACCGATCAGCCATAAACCGTCCCCGCACGCGTTTCAAGGACAGCAACTCGCTTATCGAGGCTGGCAAGCGACGTCTCAATTTTGCCGAGCCGCTCTAAAATATCTTTAGACGTCAACTGCTCGCGAAAGAAGATCGCGGCCGACACAAGGATCAGGGGAACCGTGCAATAGAAGGCCTGCAGCGCTTCACTCGTCGGTATGGTCTCACTATCTGAAAACTATGCCCGCATAAGCAAGTCAAAATCTATTCATCGCGCCCGTGAACATGAGCCGGCGGATGGGTTGCTTCCACTGCTTTGAAGTGTCCCTGTACCTTGTAGGTGTGCTTAGCGCCCTTCGGCACCACCCAACTGTCGCCCTGCTTCAGATGAATGGTCTGCCCTTCTAATTCGAGCTCGGCAGCGCCGTCAAGAACGTAGCCGACGGTCTCATACTCGCGGCTGACATTTGCTTCTTTGCCGCTTTCCGCCTCGTCCCACAACCGCATGGCAACCGATTTGCCCGATGCTAGATAGCTCTGACCCAGCTTGCCTTTCGGTGATTGTGCGCCGTCTACTTTGGTTATCGTCGTATCGCTCATAGTGGATAGATGCAGATCGGAGCCATACTGGGACATTTCGAAGGCTCAGGCATCGACTCAGTAAGATAGCTCTGATCCACAGCTATGGACCGTTCCACTCAAAGCGCCCCCCTCCTCTACCAGCTCCATACCCGCGATTGGCTCACGCACTTCTCCCAACCGAATGCCCCGCTGTGCCATCTGGACGAAGTACCAGATGACGAGCTCGACCGGTTGGCCGCCCTTGGGTTCGATTGGATTTACTTATTGGGCGTCTGGCAAACCGGCCAAACCGCGGCTGAAATCTCGCGAACCGATCCACGTTTTCTGAACGAATACCGCGAAGCGCTCCCCGGCTTTCAGCCCAGTGACATCACAGGCTCGACTTTCGCCATCACCGCGTACCGCGTGCATGCCGACTTCGGAGGACCCGATGCATTGGCAGACATTCGCAAGCGCTTTGCAGCTCGCGTAATGAGGTTGATGCTCGATTTCGTCCCCAACCACACCGCCCCGGACCACGAATGGGTGCAAGAGCATCCCGACTTCTATGTCAATGGGAGCGCAGCCGACCTCAAGGCAAAGCCGGATGACTTCCTAGAAGTGGCTACCGCCTGTGGAGAGCGCATCCTGGCTCGCGGCCGGGATCCATATTTTGCAGCCTGGCCCGACACCCTGCAACTGAACTACGGAAATCCCGCGCTACAATCCGCCATGGTGCACGAACTCGAGTGCATCGCCCGGCAGTGCGAAGGCGTGCGCTGCGACATGGCCATGCTGGTCCTCCCCGAAGTCTTTCAGCGGACCTGGAACATCTCAGCCCCACCGTTTTGGCCGACTGCCATCCCTGCGGCCCGAGCAGTACACGCTGACTTTCTGTTCATGGCGGAGGTCTACTGGGGCCTGGACCGCCAACTGCAGCAGCTTGGCTTCGACTTCACTTACGACAAGCCGCTCTACGATCTGCTCCTCGAGCGTAACGTCGGAGCGGTTCGGGACCACTTGAAAACCGACCCCGTGTTCATTCACAAGTCCGCGCACTTTCTGGAAAACCACGACGAGAAGCGCATCGCCGCTCAACTGCCGCTCGCCGTTCACAAAGCCGCTGCCGCTTTAACGTTTCTGATCCCCGGCCTCCGCTTCTTTCACCAAGGCCAATTGGATGGCTACTGCCGCAAGCCATCCATCCATCTGGGACGGCGCGCCATCGAGCCAACCAATCCTGAGATCCATTCGTTCTACCTGCAGCTTTTGCAATCATTGCAAGACCCGGCGGTGCAAGGCGAGTGGAGCATGCTCAAGACATCGCGAGCCTGGAACGATGACCCAACCTTCGACTCAATCATCGGTTTCGCATGGATGCAAGAGTCGCGTCTAACTGCAATCGCTGCTGTGAACTACTCCGATCACGACAGCCGCTGCTATCTCGGGCTGCCGGTAGACGCTTACGATGATTCCGAAAGTCTTCTGCTCGAGGATCTGCTCGGTACGGAACGATACGTCAGACCGGTCGATCGTCTGAAACGCGATGGGCTTTATCTTGCCCTTGCGCCTTGGGCCGCCCAGCTCTTCCGTGTCTCGTCCCCCGCTACTGGCTCGTAGGAGCAGGCTGCACAACGGCAGCTACAGCCAGCCCAAGTCCGCCTAACGTACCCGCCAGCAGCAGGCTTGTTGCAGTGACATACTTCTTATGATTGTTGTTGTTCGCCGGTGGCAGCGGAAGATTCGAGCCGCTCTCGTCGCGGGGCGGCGCTGATGCTCCGGACTGAAACGCTGAAGCGGTTCCGGCGCCGATGTGCGTCATCAGCGAGCCGCCTCGGTCGAATACATCGAGCGAGCCCGAGAGCGCAGCCACTTCCACCGTTCCTTCGGTGAGTCTTACCACGGCTTGGGATGCCGATTGAGACTGTTCAATTCGAAGGCTTCCGGCATGAATGCTGAACCCATTCATATTGTTCACCTCCGTTGCGCCTTGTTGAAGCACGAGGTGATTGCGATACACAGTTCCAGCCGAATCGATGCCTAGCGTCAGCGCGGCGCCGCTCTGCAGCAACACCTGGCTCGACGCCTTGCCAGTTTTAACTTCGGAGCCGTCGAACAGATTCGCATTGCCATCGACGCGGCTGCTATTCACCACAAAAGAACCTACTGCTGAAGCAATACCGATCGTCGGAGGCAAAGAAAATCCCACTGCGGCAGCCAGGATCGACCCTGCGCAAATCCGAATAGCCCGGTCCAAAAAGCCTCGTGCGTTGTGCCCCATAGGTTGCCCGCGAACAGCTTTCTTAGTATAGCCGTCCGGGAAGACGCGTAAAAGCCCTACTTCGGCGCTGCAATTCCCAAGTTATGAATACCGGCGCCCGTGAAGACCGCCGCCTCGGCGAAATTCCCGATCGCAAACTTCGTTTTAAGATCCTTATGCTTGCGGAACAGAATCTCAGGAATGATTACTCCGGCCGCAACACCAGCCTTGATGCTCAAACCCTTTGCTCCGAATCGTCCATCGGAGGACGCCAGCAGCGAATTGCTTTCCAGTTTGCCCCAGGAGCTAGCGGCGTCGAACGAAGTAGCGGCCGCCACAGCTGTCATGCTGATGACCCAGATTCGGTTCACCTTGCGATCGTGGCGCTCTTCCATCGTGAGATAGTTATTCTGCCGCAAATTGGCCACACTGATCGAGGGCAAGATAGCGGGCGTGAGAGCAGCTTTGGTCTCGGTGGCGATCTGGCCCGGCTGCCGCAAGCTTTGGGCAGGGAGCGAACTGGCGCAGATTCCTGCAAGAGCGAGAGCGGCGGTCTTGATAAATTTCGTTGTCATTTGAGTTTCCTTCCTGGCGTTTCCGCGAACACTGAGTCCATCGGCGGAAAGAAGCGATGACTTTAGTGGCAAGCCGGAAATTTTCCTAACCCGGCCGCCGGTTGTTCTACACTCAGAGAGAGCTATCGATGTCGGGGCGTAGCGCAGCCTGGTAGCGCACCTGCCTTGGGCGCAGGGGGTCGTGTGTTCGAATCACACCGCCCCGACCACCTCCCGGACTCGTCCAGCAATCGCAAGCAACCGAAGAGCAACCGAAGGGGACAGCCTGACCTGCCTCTTTCGAAAAATCTACGAAGGAGGCAGAGCGCTCTGCCTCCTTCGTAGATTTCAGCCTTTCGGCAGTAGAAAATACTAGATTCTAAGCTAATCCGCCAGGCAAAACACTTCCCCGCTTCTTATTCCAAGCTGACCGCGACAGGCAATTCCATTCAAACCGTAAGCTAGTGTACTTTTGACGGCTCAGAACACCTTTTTCGCACGCAAATTCACGCGGAATTTTTGTAAAAAGCACGAAGGAGGCAGAGCGCTCTGCCTCTTTCGTTCGTTCTGCGAAGGAGGCATATCAGGCTGTCCACTTCATCCCGGACGTGCTAATCCTGACTATGAGCGCCACCCGGCAGAGGAGCTTGTCGTTCTGTCGCGCAAGTGCCGGGAACGTCCGTCGTCCTCCCGGCAGGTGGCCTCAAATGTCAGTTCCGGCAACTTTCCCAACCCGGGTCACCGCCCAGCAAAATATCGCTAACCCACACTCCCCAAAGCACTAAACTCCCACCCGATCCCCAAGCCCGATCCGTTTTCAGTTCCTCACATGCTACGCTCCGGCAGGCCCGGAGCCCCACCTACTCCGGGCCATTTTCTTTTCTAAAGGAGTCCGCCCATCATGACCCCACGTTCCATCCGCCGCGCCGCCGAGCGCCGTGCCGAAAAAGAAGCACGCAAAGCCCTCCGCCTCGCTCCTGCCGAGGTCGAGTCGCTCCCCTCCGACGCCCTCGACTGGGAACCGGACACCTACCATCCCCCGCCGGCCACCATTTCGGCAGCCCGCCAAGCCGCCAATCTCAGCAACGCCCAGCTCTCCAATGGCCCCCGCACCCCCGAAGGCAAACGCATCGCCTCCCTGAATGCAGTCAAAACAGGCTTAACCGGCCGCACCATCCTCCTGCCCACCGACGACGCCGACGCCTACCGCCAACACCTCGCCGCCTATCAAGAAGAACACAAACCCGCAACCCCGCGCGAATCCGAGCTCGTCCAATCTCTCGCCGACACCCAATGGCGGCTCACCCGCATCCCTGCCCTCGAATCGGCCCTCTACGCCCGAGGACGCTACGAATCCGCCGAAATGTTCTCGAATCTCCCGCCCACCGAACGCGTCGCCCTCATCAACCTAGAAACGCATCTCCGCTACGAGAAACAACTCCGCAATCTACAACTGCAAGAATCCCGCCTCCACCGCCGCTACACCCTCGACCTAGCCGAACTCCGCCGCCTCCAAGCCGAACGCAAAGCGGCTACTGAATCTGCCATCGAAGCGACCGCCCACGCCCTTGCCAAATCCGCCCCCAAAACCGTCTCCGCCCCAGCCCCTCCGCCTGACGGTGGGTTCGTTTTTTCAAACGGTGCCGTCGCCCCCCAAACCAACGTTGCCGTCGCCCCGCACTCACCCCAAATCGAGCGAAAAAGTGCAGCGTAACGCGTCCCCTGCCCAGTCCCGATCTACTTCTTGGGACTGAGCTCCGAAGACTGAGTGCCGAACAGGTCGAAGAGCCGCGAGAACTTGCCTGTGATGTTGAAGTAAACGCCCTGGTGCACCGGCGATGTCAGAAAGTTGGGCGCGATCTCCGGGATCGAGTCCAAACTGTAACCAATGCCCAGGCGGATATCGGGCAGCAGCCAACCGCCCAACTCAAACGCTGCCGTGCGCCGGTCCGTGCTGGTCACCGGCTGCCAGAGCCAGCGTGCCTCCCCTGCCCCGTCGAAGTAATGCGCAAAACGGTACTGAATGCGCTGCTGCCATAGATACGTCCCAGTCGAAAGATTGGGCTCATCGGGGCTCAACGTCGTCCGGTTACTCGATGCGAGCCGGCTGTAAAACTCGAGCCGCTTATAAGGGTTCCACCATCCGTCCGTCGACAGAATGTTGACGCGCACAGGAGTCGAGTTCGTCGTCAACAGCGTATACCCGGTGCCGCTCTGGGCGCTGTAGCTAAAGAGCAGTCCAGCCTTCTCGGATTTGAGCGGCCGAATCGCCAGCGAGGCAATCGCGCGATTGATATTCGTATTCTGCCCGTTGAGTTGGCCCCGTACGAACTGCACTTGCCCAAGTGCCGTAACTCCGCTCGCAATCCGCCCCGCGCCGCCCGCCGTGATCAACGACGCGAAACCGAACTGATCGCGCAGCTCATAGCGGCCCGTCGCCCGGAATAGCTTGTTCGGACGCCACGAGGCGGCAACCGTTCCTGAATCGAAATCGTGGCCTTTGCCGTCGATGTGAACGCCGCGCTCTGCCCCGAAATCGAGCCCTGTCCGCTCGTTCAGGTGCAGACGGTCAATCACGCCGAGCACCGCGTAGCTATCCACGCCGTTGACGCCGTTATCGATCTCGTAGCGGCTCTGCAGGCTCGTCGACGGGCGGATCCGGGTCTCGATTCCCAGCGCCATGTCGGTCGTAGTGTTGGTGGATGCAAAACCGGCCGCCGACAAATCGCCAATGGGAATGATCGGCGCCGACGACAGGCGTTGCGTGTAAAACAGCCGCGTCACCGGCGATATCTGGTACTTCGCCGAAAGTACCGTCTGCGTCGGATAGGTCGGGTCGGCCGCCGTCAAATTCTGCTCGCGGCGAATGCTGGCCTGCAGCTTGCTTGTTGCCCGCCAGTCCGCGCCCACCGTCAACAAATTCGAATCGATGATGTTGCGGACCAGGTTATCGTCAAAATCCCGATGATCGAATCCCGCAACCAGATCGATTCTCTCGGTCAGCTCCTGTTTCCAGGCGCCCGAGAACGTATAGCGATGGTTATCGACATTAGCCGTGCGGTTGCGCTCGCCGGTAAACCCGAGCCGCAGGCTGCTCGCATGCAGCGGTTTGAACTCATAGGAACCGTTCAGCGTTTCGGCGCCCGGAACGATCGTGGATCCAAACGGATTCAGGAAGTTGGCATCGGTTTTCGAAAAGCTCGCGCGAACCATACCATTGCGCGTGGCAATCGGCTGTTCCAGATCGGCGCGTACAGCCACGCCGTTA
Source organism: Bryobacteraceae bacterium (assembly GCA_965219105.1). Lineage (GTDB taxonomy): Bacteria > Acidobacteriota > Terriglobia > Bryobacterales > Bryobacteraceae > Bog-105. The sequence continues at coordinate 1,531,676 of OZ244728.1, forward strand.
TGCGAGCCGTTGGAGGTGTCCGTGAAAGCAGTGCCCGTTGTCACAAAATTGCCCCGGCTGACTGGCGCTTCCACGCTCAGAACGCCATGGTGAGGCAGAACCTTCGATGCTTCCACGCCCGCCAGCAGATAATTATCAGCGCCGCCCTGCCGGTCGCTCAACGCGGAGAACCCGAGCCGCAATCCAGCCTGGTCGAATCGCTTTTCGGCCCGTGCCGTGTAGACCGAAGAGGATAGCCCGATCGCCTGATACTCGTAGTCGATCAGGACTTGCGTCAAATTTAACGACGAATCGAAAGGAGATAGCGAACGCAGAAAGAAAATCGACCCGTTCAGGTTGTCCATCGTGTAATCGGTCGACCGAATCAGCGTCTCGCGCGACACGATCACGCCTGGGTTGCGCCGGTCGCGCGTCTCGAGCGTCACCACTTCCGAGCCGGGCAAGACAGCCTGATGCGACAGCGCAATCAAACCAAGTGCATTTCCTGGGAAAACATCCCGCGCGTAAGCCGTCTCTGGCCGCGCGCCCGTCACCGAAAGCGAGTTGCCGCGCCGGTCTTCCAGATGCACCTTCAATCCCGTAATGCTGCGGTCGAAGTTGGTCAAACTGTCGGTCTGTTGGCGCTGCAGGTTGCCGCTCAGGTCCCCGAACATGATGTAGGAAAGGCGGTGATCGATCCGGGCGTAAAGATGGCTGTTCGACTGCGCATAGTAGAAGCGCGCCGAAGAGTCGCCGAACACAACGTACTGCTGATTGGTTGCGTCCATGTTGAACATCTGGTCGTAGCCGCTGGTCCTATTCAGGGGCGAGTTGCTCGAGTAGGCAAGAGTCAGCAGGTTGCTGCTCAACAGGCGGCCGCTATAGAAAAATTGGGTGCGGCGTTCGAAACTGCCCGAGTAGTTGAAGAGCGTCATCTCCGGCGCGGCGCTGCCGAAGGAGAGTTCTCCCACGCCGGCCAGAATCGGCGAACGCAACTCCGGCACCATCGCCACAGACGCGCGGCCTTCTACCTTCGCGGCGGAATCGCCCGAAGCCGCGACAATCTGCGCGCTTCCCGTTTGCTCGGAAGACCGCAGCCAGGCAGTCGCCGAGCCGCCCCTGAGTTCGAGCGTCTGCTGTTGTCCGTTCTCTTCCGGCGCGGTTGGCGCGTGCGCGCTCAAGGCCGAGCCCGCGGCCAAACTGCTCCCCAGGCTGCCCATGGGAGCTGCTGCCCCGCTGACGGCCGTGCCGGGTACGGGGCCGGATACGGGGTTACTCGAATCGGGCGAACTGTTCACACCGTCGATCGCGCGAGACAGAGTGCTGCCCCCCGACGGATTCTGAGTGACGGGCCGTTGCTGCACCGCGCCTGTGTCGAGCCCAGTGAAGTTCGTGCTGAGCGTCGAGCCAAGGCTTTGAAAATCGAGCGCCGCAGGGCTGGGCAAAGCGGTCTGCGCGGGCCTGTCTTGTCCCGCATTAGCCTGTCCGGCATGAGCTTGCCCCGCACGAGCTTGCAACGACCTGAATTCACCACGGGAGGTCGAAATGTCAACTGAGCCATCTTGCGCGGGCTGCTGCCAGGCATCGAGCGCGCGAACGGTCACCGCCGTCGAGTCGTTCCCTCCGGCGGTAAGGTCCCCCTTCGCCGCCACAACCTCGATTTGCTTCGCCGGACCGCTGCGATGGAAGCTCACCTCCACGCTTCTTCCGGATGCTCCATCGGGACCTATCGCGATCACCCGCAGCTTGTTCGGGCCGGGTGCGATCGAGACGCCAGGCAGCGTGAGCGTGACCGTTTTGGTCGGCTGGTGGACGGCCGATACAAGCCCTGTGTTGGGCAGCCGATGTCCATTCAGTTCGAACGCCGCGGACCACTTTTCGGCGACCCGGGCAACGAGTTCCGGCGACGAGTCTGTCTCTGGCTCATTGGGTAATGGCGAAACCAGTAGCACATCGCCGGGCGCAACTGAGCCGGTTGGCTCTGGGAGCTTTTCTTTCTTCGCAATTGGCGGCGGCGCGGCGGCGAAAGCCAAAGAATGCAGCCGGTCACCCGGAAGAAGACTCGCATGCGCCACGTTTGGAACGGGAAGCAGCGCAAAATTCTGGCGGACCACCGTGCCCCCGCCCAGAGGCGTCCGCAGCAGACGCGCCAGGCTATGCCCTGCCCGCTCGCCTTCGCTTGAGAGAACGTATCCTTCGGGCATCGTTATGGGATCCATGGTGGCGACCACCGATCCTGGAGGTATCGTAGGCAGGCTGTACAAGCCTTCCGAGTCCGTAACGGCCGCTTGCCCGTCGGATAGGAACACACGGGCGCCGGGGACTGGTATGTCCCCCTTATCGAACGCACTGTTGCCGTTCGCATCCACGAAGACTCGGCCCACCAGCGCCCGCTGCGCCGTCAGCATGCTCGCGCCTACCTTGACGGGAACGGAAGCCGATACTGGACCAACGTGCTGACCGGTCGGCGCATAGCCGGCCACATCGGAGGCGTCCACATGAGTGCCGGGCCGCACATTCGCTCCGATTCTGGCCCGGAACCTGATGACGAACAGGCCGTGCGCTGGTATATGGCCCAGCGAAAACGCTAGATTCGAACCGGTAACCCGTGGCTCGCCCGCTGTTGCCGACGCGGCGCCGGCCTGAATCCGGGTAGTGCCGGGAACGTAGACAAACGAGGAGGGCAGAAGGCTATTGACCGTAGAATTTTCAGCCGGGACCGCGGCATTGTCGCTGACCTGCAGCGTGTACGTGAGAACGTCGCCCATCTCGGCCGTCGAGCGATCCACGGCGGCCGTAATGCCGAGCTGCGGCATCGGCGGAAGCACGATCCGCGTCGGGTCGGAGGCGGTGTCATTGGCAAGATTGATTTCTGCGCCGCCGCCCACCGTGGCTGTGTTTACCAGCGCGAGCGGCGAGGTCGGCGATACGTTCACCACGAGCGCGATCGCCGGATACTGCGCGCCCGGCGCAAGCACGTCCGCTCGAGTGCAGTTCAGCGCCGATTGCGAAAGGCTGCACGTCCAACCGTCACCCGTGGCTCTCGCCGGGGTAAGGCCAGCAGGCAGTGGATCGCTCAAAGTGACAACGCCATCGGTCGGCCCGGCGCCCGCGTTCGACGCCACGATCGAGTACTGGCCGGTTGCGCCCTGCGTAAAGTCACCCGTATGCGAAAGCGCGACGGTCATATCGGAGTAAACGGCGGGCTGCACTGTCAAAGTCTGAGCGGCTGAGTTGTTCGCCATGTTAGGGTCGCCGCTGCCCGACACGCTGGCGCTGTTAAGGAGCGTCGCGTTAACCGTCGAGCTTACATTTACTGCCAGCGTGATCGGCGGATACGCTGTGCCCGGCGCAAGCACATCGGCGCGGGTGCAAGTCACAAGTTGACCCGCCATGCCGCAGCCCCAGTTAGGGCCTGTGGCCGACACCGGCGTCAACCCGGTTGGTAAAGTGTCTGCCACAGTGATGGTGCTGCCGTCAGTGGGCGCAGCCCCGACATTGCTCACGTTGATCCAGTAGTTCGCAAGCGACGCCTTGTGGAAAGCCGGACTCTGCGCCAGGCTTATCTTGAGATCCGGTTTGGCCGCCGTGGCAGCCGTATCCGAAGCCTGATTATTGGCAGGCGAAATGTCGCCGCCGCCCGAAATGGTTGCGGTGTTCGTTACCGACGCAGGTGCGCTGGAAGTCACCAGAGCCATGAGCGTGATCGCGGGCGCGGCCGTTTGCGGCGCGATCTTGTCCGAACGCGTGCAGGTGACAGTCTGCCCGGCAACCGTGCAGGACCAGCCCGTTCCCGACGCCGCCTGCGGAATAAGCCCGCTTGGTAGAACATCTACCATCTGAATGAGTGTTCCGTCGGTTGCCGCAGTTCCGCTGTTGCTGACCGCAAGAGTATAGGTGGCGTTTAGCCCGCGCACCAGCGTGCCCGTGTGCGATTTCACAATGGTGAGATCGGGAACCGACGTAATGACCGCCGTATCCGAGGCTTGGTCGTTAGCCGTATTGGTTTCGCCGCCGCCTGAAACGGTGGCTGTGTTGGTGACTGTGCCCGACAGGCTTCCTGTCAACGTAATGGCGATATGGATCGGAGGATAAGAGGCAGCCGGTGCAAGAGCATCGCTTCGAGTACAGGTCACCACCTGCCCCGCAATGGCGCAGGACCAGCCGGTGCCCGTCGCGCTAGTTGGCGTCAAGCCTGCCGGTATTGAATCAGAGACGCTCACCGCGGCGGAGCTTGGAGCGCCGCCGCCATTTGACACGGTCAGCGAATACGCGCCCGGCGAGGCGGCGGTGAAGTTTCCGGTATGCGATTTCGCTAAGGTCAGGTCGGGTTGAGCAGTCACGTTGACGGCATCGCTAGCCGTGTCGTTCGCCGTGTTGATTTCGCCGCCTCCGCTCACGATGGCTTGGGCGTTCAAAACAAGAGGCGAGTTTGCTGCAATCGCGACCGGAACCGAAAGCGGCGGGAAGCTTGAGCCTGCCGTCAACACGGTAGTCCGCGAGCAGTCTAAGATCTGGCCGTTCACCGTGCAAGTCCAACCGGAGCCGCTCGGCGCGGTTGCGGTCACGCCCGAGGGCAGCGTGGCGGTGAAGCTGATGACGCCCGCCGTAGGCGCGCCGCCAATGTTGTTTACGGTGACCGTGTATGTGCCCGCGCCGCCTTGTGCGAAGCCTGCGCTATGGGCTAATGAGACCGTTAAGTCTGACGCAGGAGTGACTGCCAGGGCCGTCGTCGCCGAGTTATTGGTCAGGTTGACATCGCCGCCTCCGGCAATCGTCGCTGTATCGGAGAGCGAAGCCGCTGCGGTCCCAGCCACGTTGGTCGTAACCGTGATCGCGGGGTAGGCGGCGCCGGGCGCAAGCACATCGCTGCGAGTGCAGCTCACCGTTGGAGCAGCGACGGAACAGGTCCACAGGCTGCCTGTTGCGGTGACCGGAGTCAGACCAGCCGGGAAGGTGTCTGTTACTGTAACGCCGCCGCGCGTAGTCGCTCCGCCAACGTTCGAATTGCCAATCGTGAACGTGGCTGTCTGGCCCTGCACCGAACCACTGCTGGCCGTCAACGTGATGGCTAGGTCAGGACCCGCCGCCCCGCTCACCACGTTGGTTGCAGTATCGTTCGCGGTGTTGACTTCGGCGCCGCCCGAAACGGTCGCCGTATTAGTAAACGAGAGAGGAGCGCTATTTGTTAGAGTGACCGGAACTTGAATGGCCGGGTACTGCCCCGCTGCGAGCACGCTGTCGCTTCGAGTACAGGTGACCGTTTGCGTTGCCGTCGAGCAGCTCCAACCCGCGCCGGTCGCCGATCCAGGCGTGACGCCCGCAGGAAAGGTGTCCACCACCGTAGCTGTGCCGCTCGAAGCGGCGCCCCCGGCGTTACTCGCCGTCAAAGTGAAGCTTCCGCTGCCGCCCTGCGAAAATCCGCCGCTGTTAGTCATGCTCAGAGTGAGGTCCGGCGTCCCAGCAATGGCAACGGTGTCGCTTGCCGAATCGTTGGCGGTATTGGTTTCGCTGCCGCCGCTAACCGTGGCGGTATTCGTAAGGCTGAGGGGCGCGTTCGGCGCGACATTCACGCTTAGCGCAATCGGCGGAAACGCTGCGTTCGCCGCAAGAGCGTCAGCGCGAGTGCAAGTCACAAGTTGGCCGGCTGGCGGAGAGCAAGCCCAGCCGGTTCCCGCGGCGCTCACCGGTGTAAGTCCGGCCGGTAGAGTGTCATTAATGGTCACCGTGCCGGAGGACGCCGCGCCTCCCGCGTTCGATGCTTGCAGGCTGTAGGTAGCGGTCGTGCTGCCTTGCGCGAAGCTGCCGCCATGGCTGAGCGCGATCGTCAGATCGGGCACCTGCGTGACAGCAAGAACACTTGTTGCGGTGTCGTTTGCGATATTGACTTCGCCGCCGCCGCTGACCGTCGCGGTATTGGTAATCGAAGCCGGCGCAGTCGTCGAGACCGAAACCGGGATGGTGATGGTAGCCGCATTTCCGGCGGGAGCCACTGCGCTCGAGGAGGTGCAAGTCACCGTTTGGCCCGCAATTGAGCAGCTCCATCCGGCGCCAGAGCCGGCGGCAGGCGTGAGACCGGCCGGAAAAGTGTCCGACACCGTCATCGTGGCCGAAGTAGCGGCGCTGCCCGCGTTCGTCACCGTCAACGAAAAGGAGCCCGATCCTCCCTGCGGAATCGGCCCGGAATTGGTCTTCGTCAAAGTTAGGTCCGGCGTAGCCGTGATAGCCGTTACATCCGAGGCGCTGTTGTTTGCGGAGTTAGTGTCGCCTCCTCCGCTTACGGTGGCTGTGTTAGTAAGTGAAGCCGCTGCGTTCGAAGCCACGTTGACGGCCACCGTCACAACAGGGAAGCTTGCTCCGGCGGCTACGGCGTCCGGCCGCGTGCAAGTGACACTCTGACCGGCTATCGAGCACGACCAGCCAGTGCCGGTTGCTGTCACCGGCGTAAGACCTGCGGGAACAGCGTCGCTCAGCGTGACCGTTCCGGCCGAAGAAGCAGTTCCGGCGTTCGAAACCGTCAGCGTGTAAAGCGCATTCGATTGGCCCTGCGAAAACGAGCCCGTGTGTGTCTTCGTAACGGTCAAATCGGGCACATGAGTGACCGTCGCGGTATCGCTGGCCGTGTCGTTGCTTATGACGACCTCGCCGCCACCTGAAACCGTCGCGGTGTTGACGATCGAGTTAGGCGCAGCAGCCGCCACGTTGACTGCTAGCGTGATCGCCGGATAAGAAGCGGCAGCTCCCAGAGCGTCGCTCCGGGTACACGAGACGGTTTGGCCGGCCGCGCTGCATGTCCAACCCGTGCCGGAGGCGCTTGCGTAGGTTAGACCGGCCGGCAAAGTGTCGGAAACCCAAACCGCCGCCGTTGTCGCTGCGTCTCCGGAATTGGTGGCCGTGATCGAGTACGTACCCGCTTGCCCGGCCGTGAAGTTTCCGCTGTGCGTTTTGCTAATCGTGAGGTCCGCTACGGGCGTGACCGTGATACTGGCCGAGGCCGTGTTGTTTGCGCTGTTCGGGTCCGGTTCGCTTCCGGTAGCGCTCACGGTGTTGACGATGGTTCCCGTGCTGGTCGGGGAAACCGTAATGGTCACGGTTGCGCTTGCCGATGGCGCTAGTGCCCCGAGATTACAGGTGACGGTGGTTGTCCCACTGCAGGAGCCCTGCGTCGCGCTGCTGGACACAAACGTAAGGCCGGCTGGCAGAGTGTCCGTTACGGTGGTCGTCGCCTCGGCTACCGGTCCGGCGTTCGACACCACAATCGTGTAATTTTCCGTTCCATTCTTTGGAATTGAGCTCGCGCTGGCTGACTTGGTGATCGAAAGGTCGGCGCCTTGCCGCGATGTCGTCTGCTCGTCAGTCGAGTTGTTCGCTGTATTAGTATCGGTTTCGTTGCTGGTCACAGACACTTGGTTGTCGAACGTTCCCATCGTGCTGGCCGTCATCACCATCGTGATCGTGGCGCTGGCGTTGTTCGCGATTGTGCCGAGATTACAGGTCACCGGACCTGTCCCGGAGCAGGTTCCCTGGCTGGGCGTGGTCGAAACAAGCGTAAACTGCGTCATCGGCGTGTCGGTCGCAACCACGCCGGTCGCGATAGACGGCCCGCTGTTGTGCACCGTGACCGTATAGGTGACGTTTGACCCGTAAGCAACCGGGTTCGGCGTTCCGTACTTAGTAACTTGTACATCGACCTGAGCCGGGTTAACCGTGCTCGTGGCATTGGCCGAATTATTCGTGTTATCGGGATCGGCCAGCGCGGACGTGACCGTTCCGGAGGCAACGATGGAGCCTGGAGTATTGGGCGTCACCACGATGGTGACCGTTCCCTGGCTGCCTGTACTCAGCGATCCGATGTTGCAAGTCACCGTTTGGCCTGACGGAGAGCAACTCCCGGAACTCGCCGATGCCGATACGAAAGTCACGCTGGATGGCAGCGTGTCAGTGACCGTCACGCCGGTGGCAGTCGACGTTCCGGCGTTGTTCCGGGCCGTCAGCACATAAGTCAGATTTGTGCCCGCGAGCACCGGCTCCGGCGTGGCCACTTGTGTGAGCGTCATGTCCGCGCTTGGCGTTACAGTCGATGAAACAGTCGACGAATTGTTGCCGGTATTCGGATCGCCTACCGTCCCCGAAGAAGCGACTGCGGTGTTCGTTCGAGTGCCGCTGACAGTTGGCTTGATCTGAACGGTAATGGTGGCGCTTGAGCCATTTGTGATCGTTCCAAGGCTGCAGCTCAGATAGGGGTTGCTGTTGTTGCACGTGCCTTGACTCGGCGTGATCGATACGTTAGTCGACGAGTAAAGCGAGTCGGTCATGGTCACGCTGCCGGCGTCATCCGGACCGTTATTTGCCACGTGAATCGTATATGTCAAAACGCTTCCGCCCAAAACTGGATTGGGAGTGGGCGCATCTTGCGTAACCACGAGATCGGCTTGCGTAGAGGTAGAAGATACGCTGCCGCCCGACGTCACGCAGTTATTCCCGGAGACCGGATCGGTGGGGCTCGCCACCGCGATGCAGGGCTGGTTGTTGAACGATCCCGCGGTGGCGACGTTTGCGGTGAGCGAAACAGAGCTCATTGTGACGCCCGACGCGACCGTTCCCGAGTAAGTACAGGTCACAGTTCCGCTTGCATTCGAACAGGTCCAACCGCTTCCGGTGGCACTTACGAAATTGAGGCCCGACGGCAGCGGATCGGTAATCGTGATGGTTCCCGACGTGGCAAGCGGGCCATTGTTTTTGCCTGTAATGGTAAACGTCACGTTCTGCCCATTCGCCACGGGATTCGGGCTGGCCGATTCCGAAATGGACATATCGGCGCCTGCGGTTTGGATTGTGGAGTTGAGCGAGGAGGTGTTATTCGAAGAGGTCGGGTCCGTACTCGTCGTCGCGACCGTAGCGTTATTGGTTGCCGTGCCGGCGTTGGCCGCTGTCGTACTGATTGCAATCGTGGGAAGCGTCGATCCTGAGGCGAGCGGGCCGCTCGTTGTACAGGTTACGGTGTTCGATGACTGGCTGCAACTCCAGCCTGATCCGCTCGCTGAGGAGAAAGTAACGTTTGACGAGAGTGTGTCCGTCACCGTGAAGCCGGAGGCAGATCCAGGCCCGTTATTCCTCACAGTCAGTACGTAGTTCAAGGGACTCCCTGTAGCAATCGGGCTCGCCGTCGCGGTCTGTGTAATTTGGGCGTCGGCGCCCGCGATCACAGTGTTATTAGCCGTCGCGGAGTTGTCGCTTGAATCGGGATCGGACTCTGTGGCGCTGATGGAGACTGCGTTTGTAATCGTGCCGGTGTTGGTCGGCCTGAATGCCAGTGTCAAGTTTGGAATGCTGCCGGTTGCAGTCGCCGCGGAACGGCTGCACGTGACGACGCCGCCCGAATTGGAGCAGGACCAGCCGGAACCGCTGCCGCTAACGTAAGTCGCGCCGGTCGGGATAGGATCGCTGACCGTCACGTTAGAGGCGGGCGATGGCCCGGCATTCGAGGATGTGATCGTGTAGGTCAGGGTTGCGCCGGCCGCAACTGTGCTCGGTGAGCCGCTGATACCGATGCTGAGGTTCGCGCCAACGTTCGCCGTCACGGATTTGGTCACCGAGTTGTTCGAAGTATCTGGATCTGGTTCCGTGGCCGTAACCGAGGCAGTGTTGTTCACCGTCCCCGCGGCCGATGTCTGCGCCACAACGTCCACCGACGCGCTGCCGCTCGACGCGAGTGCCCCAAACGAGCAGGTGACGGTGGTCGTGCCCGAACAGGAGCCTTGTGTAGGGGTCGCCGACACATAGGTGAGCGAACCGGGAAGGACATCGGTCACGGTAACGTTCGTCGCACCGTCCGGCCCGTTGTTACTGGTCGTGATGTGGTACGTGACGTTCCCGCCCGCCGTCACCGGGTTTGGCGAGACGGTCATGTTCACCAGCACGTCGGCGGAACTGGCATAAGCGTGTACAGGTTGGAGCACGCCCAGGATCACGGCGGCGGCAGTGCAGATTTGGGCGAGAAGGCGCGTCGGGACAACGGAGCCGTTGCCACTGGTGCGGCGTAGGTTCATCGGTATAAGGAAGCGGGAGTATTCGGAAGCGGAGAAACGACGGGGTGGCATCCACGCAAGGGCGGCGTGGTCACGGCTCTCCTCATCTCGGAGCGCGCGTGCGCTTTGCTAGGAATCAAGTGTTCTTGAACTAAGTAGGAGAACGGCCGCTAAATTTCAGAATTTTTCCGGCGGCGGAAAGGAGGGTCAGCTTTTGTTGGGTACGGATGCGTTTAATTAGCCGGCACAGCGCGTACGACAAAGCGCTGCGGGGCGCTCCCGACGTGGCGGAACGGATAGCAGGTAATCAAGGTCAACATGGGAGTCTTGCTAGCTTGCAAGACCTGCACATCGTCCGGGCCCACGACGCGGGTCCAGCTGACTCTGTACAGCCGTGTACGATCGGTTGTCAACCGGATCACATCCCCGATTTGCACATGCCGCAGCGGCCAGAATGTGGTGTCACGGTGGCCGGCAATCACCGCATTTCCCGCTGCTCCGGGCATCGCTGTACCTGCAAGATGTACGGCCGCTAAGCTGAGCGCTTGCTCCTCCTGCCCGTCGACGATCATGGTGGACAATCCCAATCGGCGAAGGTCGAGCCGGCCCGTGATTCGGATGTGAGTCCCGTCCATATCCACGGCTCTCGTGGTTTTGAACCTTTGAGCCAGCACTGGAAAGTCGTTTCCCGAGACAGTGTCGAACAGATGATAAGCAAACAAGTTCAGTCCGGCAAGGGTGAGGAGCAGAATGCCCGAAAAGACAAGAGCCCGCTCGACCAGATCGCCAAGAGCTTTGCCTCGTGTACTGTGGCCGGGGACGGGCATCAGCGGGACAGCGGCGTTGGCGCGGGTGCAGACTTCGCTTCGGCGGTGCGGTGTCGGAGCACTTTCACAAGGGCTTCTAGACGCCGGTTTCGAGCTTTCAAGCGCTCCGCCTGGTCAAGAGATAGGGCGGAATCGTCGGCGCTCCCGTTCGCGCTGACTGAGCGGCCACTTTGCGCGGCGCGTCCGACCGGCAAAACTCCCTGCTTAGTGTCTGGCGTGATCTGTGGCGTTACGGTAGTCGGAGCTGCGGGCTGCTCGACGATCTGATTCACCTCACTAGCCGCTTCGACTTGGCTATGGTACTGAGCCCAGCACGTCAGAACCGCAGCAGCCAGAGCCACCGCTAGCGCCGCAAACATCACCTGCTTGCGAAGTTTTCGAGCCGTGTTCGGAGGATTGGCTTGATACGCCAGCAGGTACCAATCGTTCGGAAATTGCCGAGCGCCCATATCTGCAGGCTCCTGCTTTACCGGCAAGGGAATGGGAAACTCGTATTTTTTTGCAGCTTGAGACATTTGGAATGACCGGGCCCAAGGCCCACGATTCTTGTAGCGAGAACGACTCTAAGCGCGCCGCGCCGCTCGGTATAGTCGAGTACCGGTCGCGCAACTCAAAAGCAAAATCCCGGCCAGAGCATACAAATAGGTATTGCTTGCGGTTTTCGGCAAATGCTTGCGGCCATGAATTTGTGTGTCATCGGATGGTGGTGCTGTTGCTGCTGCGGCCGTTTGGACGCCAGAATTGGAGTCTGTCGCTGTCTGAGCCGCTGCCGCGTTCGGAGAAGGCGGGGGCAGCGCAGGAGCACTGGTTGACGCAGTGGTGACCGCCGCCGGAGCCGGGCTCGGAGCCGCATACTTGGCTGCCTTCACGCCTTCCCCAGTGTTATTCGCGTTGATCTGCTTCGGAGAGAGCAGCCACAGCGTAACCACCTTCATATCGTCCTGCGTCAGGTTAGACGGCAGCTTGTCATAAGAGGGATCGACTGCCATCACCGTCTCCGCATTGTCGTCGGTAAGCTTGACAGCCTCTGCCTTCGGATACACGAATTCAAGCGGCGCAGCACAGTCGCCGCACTGCCACGCGCGCACAGGCTCGACACTATTCGCACCCTTGAAGTAAGCAAGGTGATCGTTCGCGTCGACAGACACTTTCGGGTCGGGCACAGTCAAGACAAAGTAGTGTTCGGCTGGATCCTGCGTGTTGGAGATCCGAACAATCGCTCGATCCGCCATCCTGTCTTCCACCGAAAAGTTATAGCTGCCTGGCTTCAGTTCGGACCCAGGAATTTGCAGCGGTGCCGTGACAGTAATCGTCTGGGGATTATTTGCTGCCGAAACCGTAAGGCCTGACAGACACAAAGATGTAAGGGCGATCAAACCGCTTCGCGACGTTCTCATAAATCAGTTCTCCTCTATGACTACGCCAGCCATGGCGCTAGCGGATCATTCCTAAATCAAATTAGTACTTTGTCGCAATCTCAAATGGAACTTAGTACTGTTGCTCAGCCGCTTCAGAGTAGAAGCTCATAGGAACTTCTGCCTAAACCACGCCTTAAAAGGGCGGCTACTCGACTCAGTGTGCAATAGGGCGCTACCAAAATGCAATTCCCACGCTCCCAGTTGGGGGCTTGTATCCGTTCTAAGCCCGTCGGGCAGGAACGGTGCTAAGGCGCGAAACGAGACACGATAAGTGGCCGAATGGCACGATTTCCCGGATCGTCGAACCAGGCACGAAACATCAACACGTCTCCGGCGTCCACCGCGCTCTTCAACTGATCGCGATTTTGGCCGGTCAAACCGTCAGAAACATTGATGATGCTGAATGCACCGGGATAGAGATCGCGCACGAGCGGCGGCGTCGCTGCAGCGCCCTTGCGCAGTTCGCTATAGGGAGCAGTCTTCGAATAGTAACCAGCAGTCTTGTGTTCCGGGATCAACAGGACATCGGGATTGGCATCCGCCACCTGACTGATGACGGCAAACGCCAAGGGAATCGCCTGATCTCCGTTCGAATCGATGTAGAAGAGAGTGGCGCCCCAACGCTTGCGCGCATAGGCGATTTTCCGATTGAGAACTTGAACCGGATCGATAGAACGCACTTGGGAGGCCCTTTGGCCATCTTGCGAAAGCACCAATGTTTGGGGCCGAATAGTGACGCCAACACGCAGCCCAGCTCGCACAAACCGGGCAAAATATTCATCGGCGGCCGAGTCCATTTCCGGAGCCAATTTCGCGAGGTCCTCCGGTTCTCCCAAATAGGTCGTGCGATGCGGAAACTGCTCGCCTTCGATATCCCAAGTCACCATTCCCTGCGCGTTCATCGCTTTGAGAATCACAATGCTTTTATCTGCCCAGGCGAGCAGTTGCCGACGGAATAGCTGACGGCCCGGTTCGGTCCTGACATCTAGAGTGGGATCGAGGAACCATCCTCGTGGATTGCCCGGCCAACGGGTGTTTGCCGTGGCCAACACAAGGCTCCCGATCGGACGCCGGTCGGGCCAACGCAGTGTCGGCCGGTTCAACCGACTAAGACACTCCAGAAAAGCCGAAGGAACCCGCCTGAGCGAAGAGGAATTCCCCTGATCGGCCTGCGAAAAGCGCCCGAAAGGGTTCGAGATCGATAAGAATACAGCGATCAGAACGAGAGCGAAGGGAACTTTCATTCACTGTACTAGTACAAGATTGGCGATAAGTGTATCGATGGGGAACATTAAATCGGGCGAAAGGGTGTCCAGTCTTTCGCAAAATCCGTAGTAGCAGATATGCCGAAGAGCGCGATATTTGTTTCGCGTATTTTTCCGCCGACTGCCGATAAGTACAAAAGGAGAGGTGGAGTGAAGTGTGCTACGGGGTACCGGATAAGGCAAACTGCCGGCCGGAGGCGTTCGTTGACAATGCCGCAAGCACTCTGAGGTAATGAGGACAACAGCAGTTATCAGTCGACTTCCTCGGAGGGAATCGCACATGAAGTCAATTTTTGTCCAGCCTGATTCGGTCGTTTTGCTCTTCGCATGACGAACTCCCTCTGCTCGAAGAACTCTGGTTTTTGACGTCTTTCTTTTTTTTGAGATCGGATTTCCCATGAATAGGTGTATTTTTCTCTTTTTCGTTTTGCAGTGCGGTCTTTGGGCAGCCAGTCCAACAGTGGCAGCAGATCGAACCCATGATCTGGAAACCAAGCCGCCCGAGACGGCTTACGTTCTCGGACCCGCAGACGAACTTTCCGTTCACATTGTCGACCTCGACGATGTGTCTGATAAACCAGTGCGCATCGACCCAAATGGTTTTATTGAGCTGCCGCTGCTTGGACGGGTAGATGCCGGTGGGCTTACCGTCGAACAACTGCGGCGCGCACTTTCCACAAGGGCCGCAAAGTACGTCGAATCGCCTCAAATCACCATCAATGTGCTTGACTATCGCAGCAAAGCTGTTTCTATTTTGGGTCCGGTAACTACGCCGGGCTTGCACCAGCTCCAAGGACCGACGCGTTTGACCGACGTCATTTCGCTTGCTGGCGGTCTGCGGCCCGATGCTGGACAGAAGTTGACGATCACCCGTCAGATTAGTCAAGGTCCGCTGCCGCTGCCTAGCACTCACCTCGATCCTTCCGGCCGGTACTCGGTGGCGGATCTGCACTTGGACACGCTTCTCGACGGCAGTCATCCGGACGAAAACATTGAGGTGCGGGCGAACGACGTCATATCGGTGTCGCGGGCCAACATGGTGTACGTCCTAGGACAGGTGAAGAGGGCGGGCGGCATCAGCTTGAATTCGGATGAAACAATGTCGCTCACCCAGGCACTATCTCTTGCCGAGGGTACCGGAGCGGACGCTGCCCCGAGAAAGGCGCGCATATTACGTGCGGTCGACGGAAAACCGTCCAACTCCAATGAGGTCCCGGTGGATCTGACCAAAGTGCTCTCCGGTGCTGCTCCCGATGTGCAGCTGCACGCGAACGATGTGCTCTACGTTCCGGATAATGTTGCCGGTTCAGCAACAAAGCGCGCCATAGAGACGGCTATTCAGATCGGCACCGGGGTCATGATTTACCACCGGTAATGTCCCATTCCGCATCAGCAGCGATTTTGTCAAAGGGGAGAGTTTTATGGAGGAGTTAGAAAAATCCAGCAGCAAGCTAGCGCTTACCACGCCTGTGCTTGTGCGCCCGTCCAGCGGTCTTCATCTGAGTCACTTCAAGAGTGTGTCGGGCGAGAAAGGGCCGGAAAAGGCGGAAAGCTTGCTCCTGGAGTACAGCCGAATCCTCGGACAACACCGGCGGGTGCTGGTTGCTTTTGCACTCGGGGGGGCATTGCTCGGATGGGTGGCGACGATCGGCGTCCAACCCGTGTACCGGGCGCGAACATCGCTCGATATCCAGAATTTGAATGCCGATTTTCTGGACATGAACAAGGTCACTCAGACAGCTGGCGGCGACGGCGCCTCCTCGGAGGCCTATGTGCAGACACAAATTAAGCTTTTGCAGAGCGACACGCTCCGCGATCGAACTGTAACGGCCATTCGACCGGGTGAAGCGAGCTTAACCCAGCCGCGGAAAGACCTGGTATCGGATTTTCGTCGCGATCTTAATCTTCCAGGCAATGACGCCGTCAGCGGGCCAGCGATGCTCGCGTTTACGGCCAAGAACGTCACGGTGAAGCCGCTTGGGTTGACACGTTTGGTTGAGGTAACCTGCGATTCCTGGAGCGCTAGCTTTGCGGCAGAATTTTGCAACAAGCTCACCAGTGAGTTCGCCCAGCAGGACCGGGATGTTCGGTTCGGCCAGGCCAAGACCACCAGCGAATGGCTTTCTAAGCAGCTCGCCGACGTTCGCGAAAGCGTCGACCAAGCGCAAAAGAAGCTGGAGATGAAGAGCGGCAACAGCGATTTGACCTTAAGAGAAGGCGGAGCGAGTGTCGCAGAGGAGAAACTGCGCGAGTTACAAGCCGAGTTGATGAGAGCGAAGGCAGAACGAGTCGAAAAACAGGCGCAGTACGAAATCAGCACGTCAGCCGCCACTGATTCGCTCCCGATGGTGCTTGACAGCTCGCAACTCAAGGAGTCGCAGGTCCGGCTAGATGACCTGAAACGTCAGGTCGCGGCGCTTGTTCCTCCCGCAACCGAGGCAAACCCAAAGGTCATCCACCTGCGCTCACAGATACGTGAGATCGAGCAGAATCTGTCTTCCGGCAAGAAGGATGTGCTGGATCGCATGCATAACGAGTACCTTGCCGCGAGCCATCGCGAAGGCCTTTTGAGTGCGGATTACCGCGCACAAGAGGTGAGAGTGGCGCAGGAGCAAGGGCGCGAGACCGAGTTAGGCATGCTCAAACGAGAACTCGACTCGAGTGAGCAACTTTATCAAACCCTCCTCCAACGGGTCAAAGAAGCGGGTTTCGCTTCTGCGATGCAAGCGTCCACGATTCGTGTAGTCGATGCGGCCCGTACGCCGCTCATTCCGATATCCCCGCGTCGCGGCGTAGCCGGCGGCGTGGGCATGCTGGTCGGGCTGCTTGCCGGCGTTGGATTTGCATTCTTCCGCGAGCGGACTCGCTCCGTGTTGCGGGGACCGGGCGAAGTGGCGCGTTACTTAAATCTTCGAGAGCTGGGGGTCATTCCCTCTGCCAGGCGTGGATTGCGTCAATTGCCGACAACGCCTCAGACGTCCCCGCGGCGTCAAACAGCTGCCTTGCTCGGCCAGGCGCCGCTGCCGGTTGCCCCATCGGCGCCGAAGCCCCATAAACCCATGGACATGGCAGTGTGGCAAGACGAAGCATCGCTGGTTGCCGAGGCGTATCGGAACACAACCTATTCGGTGCTCCTCGCGGGCAAAGAAGTTGAGCGGGCCCGCACCTTTGTGGTCACAAGTCCGAGTGTGGGCGAGGGGAAAACAACCGTCACTTGCAATCTCGGCCTAGCCCTAGCTCAAGCAAACCGGCGCGTGTTGCTGATCGATGGAGATCTTCGAAAACCCCGGCTGCACAAGGCGATGGACGTCAGAAACGAGGTCGGTCTGCGCGACCTCCTGCGCGGTGACATCGATGCGAAGCTCGCACCTACCGAAGCCTTCTGTCAACCGACTGCGGTGCCTGGACTGTTCGTGATTCCGAGCGGACACGGATCCGAGGAGCCAAGCGGATTACTTCATTCTCTTCGATTCCGCAGCTTGCTTGACCGTCTCACGGCTGAATTTGACTTCGTTTTGATCGACAGCCCTCCGATGCTGCACATGGCTGACGCGCGCATCCTGGCTGGCATCTCTAACGGGGTGATACTCGTATTCCGCGCCCGTGTGACCGATCTCGAGACGGCTGCGGCGACCCGTGATATGTTCCTCGACGACAACGTGCGGGTGATCGGTACGATTCTGAACGATTTCGACCCTTCGAAGGAGGGCAAATCGCAGTATTACAAGAGCTACTACCAGTACGCTGACCTGTCCAAGTCAGTAGCGGCGGAGTCCAAATCCGCATGAGCGCTTTGTCGGCTGAGTCTGACTTTCAGATTGCAGAGGGAGAGAGCGAAGTCCTCGCTCCGGCGACTCAATCGTTGCCCTTGCCGAAGCATGTTGCGAAAGACCTGCTGCATGGCACTTCGGCCTTGGGCGCCGGTTTAGTAGTCGAACGTGGTTTTGGATTCCTGGCGAATCTGCTTGCAGCCCGTTTAGGGGGAGCGGCTACTTTTGGGGCTTATTCACTGGCGATCTCCACCGCGAATAACATCTCCACCTATGCAGCTGGAGGAATCGGCTCGACCGCAGTTCGCTTTTCCGGACGCTATTCACGTGAAAGCACTGAGTACGGGACGCTTTCTCGCGTTCTTCTTATTATCTCGCTCGTATCGGCTGCTGTTGCAGCCTTGGCACTCTGGGCGGGAGCTGGACCGATCGCTCATCTGCTTGGAAAGACTAGCCTCACCGGGCTTCTACACTGGACGGCATTGTCAGCGGCTGGAATTATTCTGCTCGAGTGTTGTCGCGGTTTCCTGGTGGGACAGCGGCGCATCCCTGCGATCCTTTTGCTCTCGTTGACGGTCGGCATAGGACTGCTCGCACTTCTGCCGTTCGTCTCCCGATGGGGAGCTATTCCGATGATCGCGAGCCAAGGCGCGGTAACGCTTGGAGCTGTCTTGCTATGCGCCGCACTGTATCGTCCGCTTGGCTTGGCTCCCGCCCGGCGTCAGTATCAATCCGCCCCGATCGGGCCGATGCTTCGGGAGGTCTGGTCGTTCGGATTTGTGCAGTTGGCCGGATTGATTGGGATGAACGCCGCCGGTTGGTGGCTCACGACGCTTGTGGCACGTTCTGACACCTCCCTGGTTCAGATGGGTTTCTTTGCGATTGCACACCAGTTGCGGAACATTGTGGCATTATTCCCGGCGCTGCTTACAGAGAGCAGCTTGGCAGTGATGGCACAAAGTGAAAAAACAGTTGAGAAAACCCCAGATCAAGTCATGGCGCTCTGTACGGTCGCGACGACGTTTACGTCTCTGCTACTAGCCGGGTCGGGGATGGTGCTTGTCCCCTGGGCTCTTTCATTTTTTTATGGAAAAGCTTATCAGGCCGCCTCAGCCGCGACGGCGGTAGCGCTTGCCACGGCAGTAATACATATGGGCAGTTCCCCCGCTTCGGCTCGACTCAGTATTGTGTCAGTTAAAACGGATGGGCTGATCAAGACCGCTTGGGCGGCTATTGTCGCGATCGGTGCGACACTTTTTTTCTTCATCGGAGGCAATGCTTGGAAGGGCGCCTTGATTTACCTGACTGCGCATGCCCTTTCGGCAACGCTTATCTTTCTTTTTCTTACCAAGAAACGCTGCGTTCCACCAGGAATGAACCAGATCTTCTTTATTGGCTCCGCTGCAAGCGTCACCCTTGCCGTGCTCGCATTTTGGCGCTTTGAACGCCCTGACCAGACCCTACCCTTAACTACCGGAATGATAATCGTTACCGGCGCTTCACTTTTCGTGCTCACCCGGCTGGGTCGGCGGCACGGCTGGATTCCAAGCAAAGCCATGCTTGTCCGCCTCCTGCAAGCTCGCGGGATCTTACGCCCGAAATCGCTTGCGGCGCCCACCGAAGGAGGCTTCGATGCCTAATCCTATTACGGGCAGCGGCGCCCTGATCGATTCTCCGCGTTGTGACTTCCCGAGCACCGCTCACTCTTCGCAGGCGAAGACCGTCCAGGTCCTTGCTTACGTTCACTTGCGCAACATTCACGGGTCGACCGGCGCCGGGCGCGTTGCTCGCCAGCTGATCGAACACCTGGAACGCCGCAGCGATATCGATCTTCGCATTCTTGCCGACGCGGGCGACCATGCACGGATAGTTCCGCTGGTTGGTAATCCTTGGGATCACTATCAATACAGCTTCTTCAAGCGTGAGACTTCGCGGCAGCAAGGCGAGTGGTTTTTCCTCGACCGTCCCAAAGCCGAACAGTTTTGGCCCGAGACCCAGGTCATGTACTGCACCGCTGAATCGTACGTTCCCGTTCGGCGCGCTCGTCTGGCGGTAACACTTCACGACGCTGCCTACTTTGAACCGGATGCTCATCGACGAGACCGCTCTTTTTCGAAGCAGAAGCTCAAATGGCAATTCCTGTATAGAAAGCTCGCAAAGAAGGCGGACATGTTCCATACTGTGTCGCACTTTTCTGCGGAACGGTTAGCTTACTTCTTTCCCGGTATCCAATCTCGGTTGCGTGTCGTACATAATGCTGTGACGCCGCATTTCTTCGAGCCCGTAACACCCTCCGGAGCGGCTTACGTTCAGAGCCTCGGTCTTGCCGAGCGCCCGTTTGTCCTAGTCCCCGGCGGCTTGCATTTTCGCAAGAACGCAGACCTGGTGCTTGCAGCTTGGCCGGCTTTGAAAGAGCGTTACCCCGATTTAGTGCTGGCCGTTATCAATCATTCCGATCCTGTCTACATCGAACGCGCCAACCTGCTTGGGGACCGGTTTCGTGTGTTAGGGTTTGTCCCCGATGACGGCTTACGGGCGCTTTACGCTTCTGCTCAAGTGGTCTGGTTCCCCTCCCGTTATGAAGGATTTGGATTACCGGTCGTGGAAGCAATGGCCTGCGGCGTTCCCGTGGTGACCAGCGCGGCGTCCTCGCTGCCCGAGATTGCGGGCGACGCGGCGTTACTTGCTCCGCCTGACAAGGTATCGGTTCACATCGAAGCTCTGGAAGCGATGCTTGAGAGCTCTTGTCTGCGCGAAGATTTCGCGACTAAGGGCCGGCGGCGAGCGGCTGAATTTACCTGGGATCGTTCGGCAGAGAAGTTGAAAACCTACTTCGAGGAATTACTGTAGTGTCGGTTTCTCCTATTTCGGGCCAGCAGGTCGTGGTCGTACACCGCGGGGCGCGCGACGCCTATCAGGTCGCCGCTGCTCTTGCTAATGCGGGCATGCTCGAACGTCTGGTCACAGACCTTTACTGGGGGAACGATTCGGCTTGGCAAGCCAAGCTGTTTGCTGTACTGCCGGAGTCAGTGAAGTCGCTTCTTCGTCAGAGGTCGCATCCGCAAGTCCCCGGCGCCCTGGTGCAACAAACTCCGCTTTCCGGGTTGACATCGTATTTGCTCGAGAAGCGCAAATCGCTTCCGTTCTCGCTCCGCCGGAACGCCATCCGCCGGACCGATGCCACGCTCGGGCGCAAAGCGGGAGCACTCGCGGCGAAAACCGGTTCGCTTCTCTTAAGCTACAGCTACTACGGCTACCATGCCTTCTCAAGCTACGGCAAACCGGGCGTGCTCTTTCAATTGCATCCTCACCCCGCGAGCGTACGAAGAATCCTGGAAAACGAACTCGCGGCACATCCGGATTGCGCGGAATCGCTGCGAAAAGAATGGGAGCTGTCGCTCCCATCTGAAGATTTCGATCGGCTGATTGCTGAAACCAAGATGGCCGATCATTTTCTCGTAGCCTCTTCCTTCACTCGGAAAACGCTCGTTGAGAACGGTGCAAAGCCAGAGTCGATCCGGGTCGTTCCTTACGGTGTCGATTTGAACCGCTTTTCTCCGGGAGAGCGGAGAGAAAGGCGCACTGGACCTCTTCGATTGCTGTTTGTCGGAACCATCAATCAGCGTAAAGGGATCAAGTACCTGCTCGAGGCGATGCGATTGCTCGGCCAGTCGCCAGTCGAGCTAACCGTATGTGGGCGCGTCGTCGATAGCCTTTCTCTGTTTAGTCCGTTTGGAGATCGCGTGAAAGTGCGCCCTTCAGTGAGTTTGACTGAGCTCCAGCAAGCTTACCGCGAGGCGGATCTCTTCGTATTTCCGTCCGTAGCCGAGGGCTTCGCGCAAGTGCTGCTGGAAGCGCTGGCCTCCGGGCTTCCTATTCTGAGCACGACTCACACGGCCGCGCCAGATCTGATCGAGCATGGCCGCGAGGGCTTCGTGGTCGCGCCGCGAAGACCGGAACTGGTGGCTTCGCACATTGAATGGGCACTTACTCATCGTGATCAGTTGCATGAGATGAGATCTGCTGCAAGAACACGGGCGGAGTACTTCACTTGGGATCGCTTTCAGGCCGGAATCGTTGACGCCATGCGGGAATTCGGCGGCTCCAGCGGCTCAGGAGTTGGGGCGGACTCCAGTCCTATAACGCCAACTCGGGCGAGGTCTACCCAGTATGTTTGAAGCCTTGCTTTGGGGCGCGGTTCTAGCCTGCCTGCTCGCTATGTTCTGCGCGCTCGATGGGAGCCGTGACGTCTTCCATCCCCTCATGTTCATCATGCCGATGATGATGTTCATCTATGGATGGATGCCGCTGCGGTTACTGGCCGACGATGGGCTCGCCCGGTTTTTCGATAACGAGCAGTTGGTCAAGGTACAGACTCTTAACCTTCTCGGTATTCTTGCGTTTGCCGGTGCCTGTCTGGGCACTGGTGTACGCGTTCATAGGCCTCAGGGTCATACTGCTGCCCTCTCGCGTACCGCCTGTGCGCGGTTGCGAATCGGAGGAGCGATAACTGGTTCGATCGGACTGACTTGTTGGCTGATCTCGATCATCAACGTCGGCGGCTTTCGAAATGCCTTCAGCAACTCCTATGGGGGCGGCTGGGACGATAGCGGCTATGTGCGCGACGGCAATCTATTACTGCTGGTGGGCCTGTTACTGCTCGTCGGCGCAATCGCATCGGAAGGCCCTCGACTCGCAAACCTCTTTTTCGCTGCCTTGTTCGGATTGCCTTGGCTCGTTCAAGCGCTGCTGACAGCCCGCCGCGGACCCACTTTTGCCTTCACCGTGATTGTGTTAATGGGCTGGTATCTGAATCGGAACCGGCGCCCTCCGGTATTCGCGATGCTCGCGTTCGGCTTTTTACTTGGCTGGCTGGTCTTGTTCTTGGTAGCCAATCGCGGCAACATCTATCTCGGATCCGATTTCAACATGAACGGCGATGTTTCGAACATCGTCGAGAAACCGGACACCGGCAACGAATTCATATACGGAGCCGGTTCCGTCATCAGTGCAGAGCGGCATGATCACTATTTCTGGATGCGTCGGTACTTAGCCCAGCTTATTGTACGTCCGATTCCGAGTGCCGTCTGGCCTACGAAATATGAAGACTTCGGCGTCCCTGAGCTTCTCAACAACGCCGGTACCGGTGAAGGATTCGGCGATGCACTTGGATGGGTAGGAGCTGTCGGATCGGCGCCCGGCCTTGTAGCCGACCTTTGGATTGAACTCTGGTGGCTTGCTCTCCTCGCCCTTGCCGCCTTGGGGTGGCTGTACGGCTGGGTATGGCGGAAAGCTGTGACAGCAGGTCCAGCCTGGGCGAGCCAGTACACCATCCTGTCGGCGCTATCTATTTACCTGGTAATGCAGACCATGGAAGCTGTCATTTTCAGAACTTTTCTTCTGTCGATTCCTTCCTGGATCGTTTGGAAATGGGCGCTGCGAGCTCCCCTGCCAGATTCAGCTTCGTATTCTCCTGCCCTGGGTGGATTGCAACACAATTTGATTACGTCGGGAGGGATTGGTCGTGCTTAAGACCGAATTGGAAAGCTCGTCGGACAGTAAGCTTTTGACTCGAGACAGAGAGCGGGTGGTGGTGATTTGGATCGATTGGTACGCCTACCATCTCGCGCGCTTTCAGGGCCTGCTGAGCGATCCGGATCTGGCAGGCAAAGTCGCCGGGATTGAATTGGTAGGCGGCATAGGCGTGCACGCCGGATTGAAATTTCGAGAAGAACTCCCCTCGGCTTTACCGGTCGAAACCCTGTTCCCAGAGAAAAGCTGGAAGGACGTGAAAGGTTGGAAAAGCGCTTCCGGCATTTGGAAACAGCTAAATCGCCATGATCCAACCGTCGTTTTAGTTCCCGGGTACTACACGGCCGCCGGTTTGGCTGCGGCTCTCTGGGGCAAATGCAAGCGACGCCGGACTGTTCTTATGACCGAAAGCACGGAGGAGGATCACGTCCGTAGCGGCGTTAAGGAAACGGTAAAGAGCTTCCTGATTCGGTTTCTGTTCGACTGGGCGATCGCGGGGGGCAAGCCTCATCGACGCTACCTGCAGAGGCTGGGATTCCGGCCGGAGCGCGTCGCCTCCTTCTACGACGTGGTCGATAACGACTTCTTCCGCGATCGTGCACAGGCAATCCGAAAGCACTCCCAACCAGCGGATTTCGATCTGCCCGACCGCTACTTTCTTTATGTAGGGCGATTGGCCGAGGAGAAGAACATCCGCGGCCTACTCAATGCCTATTTCGCTTTCCGGAAGGCAGGCGGCCAATGGCCTTTGGTTCTGGTGGGCGATGGTCCCGAACGCCCCGCCCTTGAAGAACTGGCTCGTCAATCGCCTTTTTTCAACGACATCCGTTTCGAGGGGCTTCGCAGCACTGCTGAACTTCCGCAGTACTACGCTTTTGCCGGCAGCTTTGTGTTGCCGAGTACTCGCGAACCCTGGGGACTGGTTGCCAACGAAGCCATGGCTGCGGGTTTGCCGTTGATCGTGTCCCGGTGTTGTGGTTGTGCAGAGGACCTCTTGCAGGAGGGCAAGAACGGTTGCTCGTTCGATCCGTCGATTGAGGGTGACCTGGAGGCCTGCCTGAATGCCGTCGGGTCCCTGAACGATGAGGTTCTCGCTTTTATGGGCGCATCCTCGCAAGAGATTGTGAGCCGTTTTTCTCCTCAAGCGTGGGCCGCAGAAGTGGCCCGGATCGTGAGAGCCTGATATGCCGATAACTTCCGCCGAGCCCATTGCTGTTCACGACACCGCATCCGGCGCAACCAACTCGATCCGGGCGGAGCACGGCCGTGCCAGCTGGCTTCACGTGGTCTCGCACCTCGACCCAAAATATGGCGGATTGAGTTCCGCTGTACCGGCTCTGAGTTCAGCAGTCGCAGGCGCGACCGACCGCTCCTCACGCATCGCGGCGTTCTGCAATCCAGGGGAACATTTCGCGCCTGCTGTAGCCCCGGGCGTAGAGATCGAATACTTTCCGCTAGGTCGTTTGGATTGGTGGCGGAGCCCCGATCGGAAGGCGCGATTTCACACTCTGGTGCAACAGTCGACCGGGGTACACATCCATGGTCTCTGGCAGGCAAGCACTTCGGTGGCCGCAGGGATCGCCCAAACTGAGGGCAAGCCTTACCTCGTTTCAGCTCACGGCATGCTGGAGACTTGGGCTCTGACCAATAAACGCTGGAAGAAGCGGGTTTATGCCTCTCTTTTCGAACGTGCGAACTTGCAGTCGGCCGCCTGCCTCCACGCACTCACGGAAGCCGAAGCGAACGACTATCGCCGGTTCGGTCTGACCAATCCGGTTACGGTCATTCCGAATGGAGTGTCGCTGCCGCCTGTTGTTTCCGCCGAGAACTTCTTCGATCGGTTTCCCCTTCTAAGGGGGAAACGTATCGTTCTGTTTCTCGGGCGTATTCACTTCAAGAAGGGGCTCGACATTTTGGCAGATGCATGGGCGCGAGTCGGGCCGCTCAATCCGTCGGCGCACCTCGTTCTGGCTGGGCCTGATTTTGAAGGCACGCAGGCGCATATTACAGAACGGCTCAAAAATCATGGCTGCCTCGAACAGGTCACCTTCACCGGAATGTTGAGCGGAGCGCTGAAATGGAGTGCCCTCGCGGCTGCCGACTTTTTTGTGCTGCCCTCGTACTCCGAAGGATTAAGTGTCTCCGTGCTCGAAGCAATGGGTATGGGCCTACCTGTGATTGTCACCGAGCAATGCAATTTGCCGGAAGTGGCTGAAAAGGGCTGCGGCTGGACAATCCCGCCAAAGGCGGACCAATTGGAAGCTGTTCTCACGGAAGCCTTGCTGGCGAGCAGCGAGCATCGTATTCGACAGGGTGAGAACGGGCGAAGGCTCGTCGCCGATCGCTATACATGGCCCGTAATCGGGCAACAGATGGGTTCTGTATACGAATGGTTAGCTTCGGGGCCAAGTACTGGTGGGTCGGGTTATTCAGGAGGTCAGCGGTGAGCGCGGTTCAGCTTGGCCGATACAACAATTCGTGGTTTCGTTCTGGCCGCTCATCGGCTTGGCAGGGTGCCTGGTTCTTTCTCGGTCTTCCGCTCCTTCGATGTTCGATGATTCCTTTCTCCGGAGTTCGAGTCCGCCTCCTGCGCAGTTTCGGCGCAAGAGTTGGCGCAGGTGTGGTGATCAAGCCTGGAGTTCGCGTGAAATACCCCTGGAATCTTACAATCGGCGACAACTCCTGGCTGGGAGAAGACTGCTGGATCGACAATCTTGCCCCTGTGGAGATCGGCCACGATGTGTGCCTGTCTCAGGGAGCTTATCTTTGCACTGGCAATCACGATTGGAGCGATCCGCAATTCGGACTGATTGTGAAGCCGATTTCTCTCGCTTCTGGCAGTTGGGTGGGAGCGAGGGCCACGCTTGCGCCGGGAATCAGTCTGGGTGAACACGCGATAGCGGCCGCCGGAAGTGTTGTAACGAGCAACGTTCCTGCTTGGGAGATCTTTGCGGGCAATCCAGCCACTTTTGTACGAAGGCGGCGTTTGCGGCCGAGTGCAACGGAGATGACGGCCGGCACGAACGAACAGGGCTCGAAGAGCGCGACAAGGGAGGAGTTTGCTTTGTGAGAATTCTGCTTCTCAACCAATTTTTCTGGCCTGACTCTGCCGCGACCAGCCAGTTCTTAACAGATCTCGCCCGTGGACTGGCTGAGCGGGGTCACTCCGTATACGCCATCTCATCGGAAGGAGCCGGCTATGCGCTCGAAGACCTTTCAGAGCCTCCGCCGGTCACCATCCATCGCGTACGAACGACCCGTTTTGTACGTGGCGCCCTTGGCCGCGTTCTTTCGTATGCCTCTTTTTTCTTGTCCTGCTTTGCCCGGGGCATGACGGTTCCCCGTCCGGATCTAGTCATCACACTCACTACTCCGCCGCTCCTCTCTTTAATTGGAAATGCTTTGAAGCTTTTCCGGCGAAGCCGCCACTTCCTATGGGAGATGGATGTGTACCCAGACGTGGCAGTCGACTTGAACTACTTTCAGCAAGGTGGTTTACTCGACCGTTTGACGGGCGGTTTGGCAGACTTCTCCCGTAAATACGCCGACGGAATCGTCGCTCTCGGACCTTGTATGAAGGACCGGCTAGTCGCTCGCGGCGTTTCACCTTCTAAGATTCACATTGCGGAAAACTGGGCCGATGGCGAGTTGATTCGACCCGTAGAGCCGCCCGCCGACGATCGCCTCACGCTTCTCTACTCGGGCAACCTGGGTTTAGCGCACGATGTGGATACGCTGTTCGCCGCCATGAAAGAGCTCGATCGGGAGCATCGCTTCCGCTTTGTTTTTGCGGGCGGTGGACCGCAACGCAAACAGCTGGCCGCCGATTGCGCGGCAAATGGGATTCAATCTGCCGAGTTTCGGCCTTACAGCGCCAAGGTAAACCTGAGCGAAAGTCTTGGAAGCGGCGATGTCGGAGTCGTCACCCAGCGCGAGGCCTGTGTCGGATCCGTTGTTCCGAGCAAACTCTACGGCCTTCTTGCCGCTGGACGCCCTATTTTATATATCGGCCCGCGCACTTCGACTGCTGCTCTGCTGATCCAGAAACACGATTGCGGGTGGCAAGTGAATTGCGGGGACTCGCAGTCGCTGATCGCTCTATTACAGCTGCTCGCAGACGACAAGATGCAGGCGGTGCGGGCTGGCGAGCGGGCACGCCAGGCATTTCTGCAGCACTACGACCTTCGACATGGAGTCGACCGGATTTGCCGCATTCTTGGAGCATGTTCGGAGGATCCAACTTGCGGGCCGGTACTCGCTCCGGAGGATTCGCGGTCGCATGCAACCCATGAGTACGCAATGCACGACAGAACGGTAGGGCGATAGCGCGATTCGAGGTCTCTATGTACGCACTCATAGGTCTAGGCGTTACAGCACTTCTCTTGTGTCTCATCCTGACACCGATATGCCGCGACATATTTCTGAAGCTGAAGCTCGTGGATATGCCGGATAACGACCGCAAGCTTCACACGCGGCCCATTCCCCGGATTGGGGGCATTCCCATTGCCCTTTCCTACGTCGGCGCGCTCCTACTCATGTTTGCGTTTGCGCCGCCACAGGCCACTATCGCCGTCCAGCATCGGCAATTGCTCTTCTCGATACTCCCAGCTGCGGGTATTGTGTTTTTCACGGGCCTGATCGACGATCTAATCACCCTAAAGCCGTGGCAGAAGCTAGCCGGCCAATTCGTAGGGGCAGTTTGGGCAGTTTCGGTGGGAGCGCGCATCCACTTACCGGATGCTCCGCCCGGTTCGATTTGGCTCACAGCGCCGCTTTCTTTAATCTGGCTAATTGGTTGTACGAACGCGTTTAATCTGATCGACGGGCTCGATGGTTTAGCTTCAGGAATCGGACTTTTCGCCACTTCGACGACGTTATTCGCGGCCCTTCTGCAAGGAAATTGGGGATTAGCGATGGCTACTGTCCCGCTGCTGGGTTGTCTACTTGGCTTCTTGCGCTACAACTTCAATCCAGCCTCGGTTTTTCTCGGCGACAGCGGCAGTCTTTCAATCGGGTTCATTCTCGGGTGTTTCGCTGTAATCTGGAGCCAGAAATCGGCCACCCTTCTTGGCATGTTGGCTCCCGCGATGGCTCTCGCTCTACCGCTGCTTGACGTTGGTCTCTCGATTGGGCGGCGGTTTCTTCGCAACCAGCCGATCTTTCAACCCGATCGCGGCCACATCCATCATCGTCTGCTCGCCTTGGGCTTTGAACCGCGCGGTGCGGCGATCGTGCTTTATATAGCCTGCGGAATCGCCGCGATCCTTTCGTTGCTGCAGAGCTCAATGTCCTATCATCTCGGCGGTTTAGCCGTCGTGCTGTTCTGCGCCTTTGCCTGGCTCGGCATTAAGCGGCTTGGGTATATCGAATTCAGCACTGCCCGGCGTGTGCTTTCAAGCGGAGGAGTTCTGAAGCTGGTACAGCACGAGATTTACCTGTCGCATTTCCGCGATGCTCTTCTTAAAGCTCATACGCAGCGGGAATGCTGGACAGTTGTGCGAAATACTTGCAAGGATTTGCATTTCGCAAGAGTGGAACTTAAGCTTGAGGGGCAGAACTTCGAAGAGGTCTTCGATGCAGTCGCCGCCACCACAGCTTGGATGTTCACAATGTCATTCGGTAAACAGGGCAGCATCTCTTTAAGCCGCTCCATGGGAACCGAGTCGCAGTCTCTACTGAACTCGTTTTTCCAAATTCTTCAGGAAGCGCTCGGTGCTAAATCGTATCTGCAGGAGCCGCTGCACGGCACAAGCTTAGGCCTCGGTGCGATGAATGGACCCGCTCTTGTGCTTCCGTTCCAGGCAGGCCGATCCGGTACTGGTTCACTGCCCCTTACTGCGGCCCGGCAGAGACAGACTTCAGACACTCTAGGAGATTAACTTTGACAAAATCCGCTCTCATTACCGGAATCACCGGCCAG
Organism: Bryobacteraceae bacterium; assembly: GCA_965219105.1. Lineage (GTDB taxonomy): Bacteria > Acidobacteriota > Terriglobia > Bryobacterales > Bryobacteraceae > Bog-105. The sequence continues at coordinate 1,560,415 of OZ244728.1, forward strand.
GATGGATCGTACCTGAGCGAGCTCTTGCTTTCGAAGGGCTACACTGTGCACGGCATTGTCCGCCGAAGCTCCAGCTTTAACACGGGCCGCATCGATCATCTTTATGAAGATCCACATGAGGCCGGGCGTCGTCTGATCCTGCATTACGCCGATCTGGCTGACTCGACAGGTCTGCGCCGGGTAGTGGAGGCGTCAAAGCCAGATGAGATCTATAATCTGGGGGCCCAGTCTCACGTCAAAGTATCCTTCGAAAATCCGGAGTATACCGCCGATGCGGACGCGGTTGGCACTCTCCGTCTGCTCGATTGCATGCGCGACCACATTCAGCATACTGGCCGTGAAGTGCGGTTTTACCAAGCTGGTTCTTCGGAGATGTTCGGCGCGGCCAAGCCCCCGCAGAACGAGTCGACTGCGTTTTATCCTCGCAGCCCGTATGCAGTGTCCAAAGTGGCCGCCCACTGGTACGGTCTGAACTACCGCGAAGCCTACAACCTGTTCATCACGAACGGAATACTCTTCAACCATGAGTCGCCGCGCCGCGGAGAAACGTTCGTTACACGCAAGATCACGCGGGCTGTGGGCCGCATCAAGGCTGGACTGCAAGACAAGCTCTTCCTCGGCAACCTCGACGCCAAACGCGACTGGGGGTTTGCGGGCGATTACGTGGAAGCCATGTGGCGCATGCTGCAGCATAGTGAACCGAACGATTTCGTCGTTGCGACCGGCGAGGCCTACTCGGTTCGGGAGTTTGTGGAGCTCGCCTTTTCCTACGCCGGTCTCGACTGGCAGAAACACGTTGAAATCGACCCGCGCTACTTTCGTCCTACCGAGGTCGATTACCTTCTGGGCGATTCGAGCAAAGCACGTAAGGCCCTGGGATGGCAACCGTCGACCAGCTTCGACCAGCTGGTGCATATGATGGTCGATTCCGATTGTAAACTCGCGGGACATGAGCGTCTGATTCACGACCAGCGCTACGTCACCTCGCTCGGCTAGGATCGTAGACGTGCAAACAAGCAGCCGCATCTTCGTAGCGGGCCACCGTGGTCTCGCGGGGTCAGCCATCGTTCGCCGCCTAAACGGACTCGGCTATTGCAACTTGATCCTCCGGTCGAGACAAGAGCTCGATCTGACCTCGCGCTCCGCGGTAGACGCGTTTTTCGAAGCCGAGCGGCCCGAGTACGTATTTCTGGCCGCGGCCAAAGTCGGTGGCATTCTTGCGAACGCTACCTACCCTGCCGACTTTCTGCGCGACAATCTCGCGATTGAACTGAACGTCATTGATGCTGCTTGGCGATTTGGCGTCAAGAAGCTGGAATTTCTTGGTTCCTCCTGCATTTACCCCAAATTGGCGCCGCAGCCGATGAGGGAGGATGCTCTTCTCTCAGGTCCACTTGAGCCAACCAACGAGTGGTATGCAATTGCAAAAATTGCTGGAATCAAACTCTGCCAGGCCTATCGGGCCCAGTACGGCTTCAACGCCATCTCTCTAATGCCCACGAACCTGTACGGTCCCGGCGACAACTTCGATCTGCAGACCTCCCACGTACTGCCGGCGCTTCTCAGGAAATTTCATGAAGCGGCGCAGGAAAACCGGGGCGAGGTGGTGGTCTGGGGCACAGGAAAGCCCCTCCGGGAGTTTCTGCACGCCGATGATCTCGCCTCAGCGGCTGTGTTCCTGATGGAACACTACGACGAGCCGGATATCGTCAATGTGGGTGTCGGCCACGACATTACCATCGCGGATCTCGCGCATCTGATCGCGCGCACTGTAGGCTTTCAGGGCAACTTACGGTTCGATTCGTCGAAGCCGGACGGTACGCCCCGTAAGTTGATGGATGTGACGCGGCTCAACCGTCTCGGGTGGAAGGCGTCCATTTCGCTTGACGAGGGCATTGCCAGCACGTATCACTGGTTTCTTGCCGCGAGCGAGTCGCACCTGACTCACGCTTGATAGCCCGCGCCTGAGAACCAACCCGACGCTCTGCCGGGGTTGGCTCGTTTATCTTCCCCCATAGTCCTGCTGGTCACTAAGCCGGGTCTGCGTAACAATCGGTGTACGTAATCACCGAGGTGCGTAACAATCAAGGTTGTTAGCGAATCTACGTAAAGACTGTGCCCCCGGTCCGGGCTTCCCTTCAAACTTCATGACCCTAAACGCCAAAGTAGCGGATATGTGTGGCTGAGCAAGTAAAACAGAGCTCTACGCAAGCTTGGCGAGACCGTGTCGAAGCGCTTAAGAACGTTCCACCGGTTTTGCGCATCGTTTGGGACTCCGGCCCATGGATCGTCGGATTCGGACTGTTCTACCGGCTGCTGGTCTCCTTTGTGCCGCTCGCAGCCGGCCTAGTCGGCAGAAGCATCATCAATCACATTCAGGCCATCAAGACCGGTCACGCGACCTACCGGCACGCTTCGGATGTCATCTGGTGGCTTGTCGCTCTTGAATTCGGGCTGCAGGTATTAGGGAACGTCTTCGGACGCGTCATCGATTATTACGACCGGGTTCTAGCCGACCGGTACACGCGCTACGTAAGCATCCAGGTCATGGAGCACGCCTCGGCGCTCGATCTCCAGGCCTATGAGAATCCGGTTTACTACGATCGGCTCGAGCGGGCGCGCGTGCAGGCTACCGACCGGCTCGGGATGATCCAGTCGTTCGGCCGCTTATTTCAGCAAGTGGTGACCACGCTAGCGCTCTCGGGCGCAATTCTGTATTACTCGCCGCTGCTGCTGCTGATTCTGGTTCTCTGTGTTATTCCCGCCTTTCTCGGTGAGAGTCACTTCGCGTTTCTAAACTACGCGCTGAATTTCCGGCAGACGCCGGTGAAACGTGAATTGGACTATCTCCGCCAAGTGGGTGGAAGCAAAGAGGCGGCAAAGGAACTCAAGCTGTTCGGTCTGAGCGACTTTTTGACCAAACGTTTCACCCGCCTCTCCGATGAAGTGCTTGAACAGAATCTCTCTCTGTCGCGCCGCCGTCTCCTTGCCGCTACGCCGCTCTCCATTCTCAGTACGGCCGGATACTATGCGACTTATGTTTGGGTCATCTATGAAACTGTGGCGGGCGTTACTTCCTACGGCGACTTCGTCTTCCTTACGACTTCGGTGCTGACCGCCTCGAGCAATCTGTCGCAGATCTTCTCTACTCTGTCGAGCATTGCCGATCAGGCTCTCTTCTTAACCGACCTGCTTGCATTTTTTGGCATGAAGCCCACGGTAGTCTCGAAGCCGAACGCGCTTCCGGCGCCGCGACCGATACAGAGAGGCTTTGAATTCCAGGATGTTTGTTTCCATTACCCGGGAGTGGATCGCCTCATTCTGGACGATCTACGATTTCGCCTCGAGCCGGGCGAACGCATCGCGCTGATCGGGCAAAACGGCCAGGGAAAGACGACCATCGTGAAGCTGATGACGCGTCTTTATGACCCCACCAGCGGCCGCATCCTGCTCGATGGCGTCGATCTGCGCGACTACAGCATAGAGGACCTTTGCCGCGAGATTGGCGTGATTTTCCAAGACTTCATGCGCTACGAGATGACCGCGCGCGAAAACATCGCTGTGGGAAGAATCGAATTCCGGGACGATGATTCGCGCATCGTCGCGGCCGCGGAGAAGAGTCTGGCGGACGGCGTGATTGCGCGGCTCGATCACCGCTACGAGCAGATGCTGGGCCGCCGGTTCGAAGGCGGCGTCGATCTGTCCGGCGGTGAGTGGCAGAAGTTAGCCTTGGGCCGGGCTTATCTTCGCGAGGCGCAAGTTCTGGTGCTCGACGAACCCACGGCAGCGCTGGATGCACGGGCTGAGTTCGAGGTATTCGAACGGTTTAATGAATTGACAACCGGAAAAATGGCCTTGTTTATCTCTCATCGCTTCTCCACGGTTCGGATGGCAGAACGGATCATTGTGCTTGAAAATGGCAAAATCGCGGAAGAGGGCAATCACGAACGCCTGGTCGCTCAGGGGGGACGGTACGCTGAGATGTTTGAGCTCCAGGCGTCCAGTTACAGATAGGACCCATGGCAGAACCCGTAGCCCCAGCCCATACAATTGCAGCCGCCGTTCCGACCGGCGAACTCACCGAAGCCGAGAAGATCGAGCGCCGTCAGCGAGCAACTGCGGCTGCCCGCGAATGCCCTTGGCTGTCCGGTGTTAATCCCCGAAGCCGCCCGCAGGAGCTCTATCGAGCGCTGAAGCCGCACATCTCTGCTCTCGAGCTAGAAGTGGACAGACTGCGCTATTTCGCTAGCGACCTCTCGGATGACCTACGGTGGCTGACCGATAATTTCCGCTTAGTTCGGACGGACATGGAAGCGTTTCGCGATTCGCTGCGTCCGCTGTCCCGCTTGCCCGGCGTCCGCACTGCGAAGCAAGAGTCAGTGCCTCGAGTGGTGATCCTCGCCGGATGTTTAGTTGCTGCGGCCGAAGATCGCATTGAAGAGTCGATCGTAGTCGATTTCATTCGGGCTGCCGACGCGATCGAACCCCTGCGGATCGACGAACTGGGCGGCTTTCTCGACGGCTTGAAAATCGCGCTCCTCGAAGCCGTCGCCGAGCGCGGCATGCAAGCTCTTCAAGCCTTCAAAGCCGATGGGGTGAACGCGCCGGTTCTGGGTATCGGCCGGCTCATCACCAGTCTGCGAACGGTAGGAGAACGCGAATGGCGCGGAACGCTGGAACCCCTGTCGGCTGTTCACCGCATTCTGCTCGAAGATCCGGCGGGCGTTTACTGCCGCATGGATTTCGAAAGCCGCGACATTTACCGCCAACGTGTAGCCAAAGTCGCGCGGAGATCCGACGTGAGCGAGATCGAACTGGCACGCCTGGCTGTCGCCATGGCAAAGGAAGCGGTCGTCGCCAATAACGCACCGGCCGCCATGGGGGAACGTCTGCGGCACGTCGGCTACTATCTGGTCGACTTCAACGGGTCCCAGGAACTCTATCGCAGAGTTGGTTATCGCCCGGCGTTCTCCTCTCGCATTCAGCACCTATTTCGCGCTTTCCCAGACGAGGTTTACATCCTTGGCATTGAAGCCGTCGCCCTGATCACAGTAGTAGTGCTGATCATGAGCATCGTGCGAACACAAGGCGGATGGGGGCTGATTGCCGGGGCGATTTTGTTGTTGTTTCCCGCGACGCAAGCTGCCGTGGAATTCATCAACTACCTGGTTACCGCGGTCCTCACGCCGCATCCGCTGCCGAAGCTGGATTTTTCTGCCGCAGTCGACGCCGACTGCGCCACGATGGTTGCGATTCCCACTCTGCTCATTAATGAAAAGCAGATCCGGACGTTGATTGACGATCTCGAAGTCCGCTATTTAGTCAATCGCGATGCCCAGATTTTCTATACGCTTTTAACCGACTTACCCGATTCAGCCGAGCCGTCCGGCGAACAAGACCGGCGCGTCGATCTCGCCATTCAGCTTATCGACGAGCTCAACGCCCGTTACGCTCACGAGCCGTTTGGCGGGTTTTACCTGTTCCATCGCCACCGCATTTATAACCCGCGTGAAGGCGCCTGGATGGGCTGGGAACGCAAGCGCGGCAAGCTGCTCGATCTCAATCAACTTCTGCGAGATGTCTTCGATCCGTTTCCGGTGAAAACCGGAGATTTGACAAAGCTGCCGCGGATTCGTTACGTCCTTACGCTCGATTCCGATACGCAACTGCCTCGCGGCACAGCTCAGCGGCTCATCGGCGCAATGGCTCATCCGCTCAACCGGCCGGTGATCGATCCCGATCTGAACATCGTGACGAGCGGATACGGCATCTTGCAGCCGCGCGTCGGCATCAGCGTGCATTCGGCGTCCCGTTCCCGCCTGGCTAGCATTTACTCCGGTCAAACGGGCTTCGATATTTATTCCCGCGCGGTCTCGGACGTCTATCAAGATCTTTATGGCGAAGCGATTTTTACGGGGAAGGGCATCTACGACGTCGATGCTCTCCGCCAGGTGCTCGAACATCGCTTTCCGCGCAATGCGCTGCTCAGTCACGATCTGATCGAAGGAGCTTACGCACGCGCCGGGCTCGCTTCCGATATCGAGGTGATTGACGACTACCCGTCTCATTACAGTGCCTACAATCGCCGTAAACATCGCTGGTTGAGGGGCGACTGGCAGATTGTTCGATGGATTTTTAACAAAGTCCCAAACGAAGCCGGACGATCGGTCGAGAACCCCACTTCGCTAATTTCCCGCTGGAAAATTTTCGATAACCTGCGTCGAAGTTTACTGGAGCCCGCTACCTTCCTGCTCCTGATCGCGGGCTGGTTTTTTCTCCCCGGAGGCCCGCGATTCTGGACACTCGTAACCCTGGCGCTGTTCTTCCTTCCGATTTACTTCCGGCTGATCTTTGCGGTGGTTCGAACGGTCCCCGCCGCCAACTGGTTATCTCTTCGCGAGGCTATCTCCGACTTCTTCACTTCGCACATCAGCATCGTGATCAACATCGCGTTCCTGGCACACCAAGCCTTGGTCGCGATCGATGCCATTGTGCGCACCGTGATCCGTAGCTCAATCACTCACACGCGGCTGCTCGAATGGGAAACGGCGACCGAAGCCGAACTGGGCATCAGAAAACGCACGCCCGTCGACATTTACCTCGACTGGGTGCCCGCGGTTGCAATCTTGATTGGCCTCGCCCTCTTCTTACGCCCGCAAGCCGCGCCGTATGCACTTCCCTTCCTTATTCTGTGGGCGTGTTCGAAGCTACTCTCCATCTGGCTTAATCGCTCGCCTCATGAAGTGTTCGATCTTTCAGAGAACGATCGTCTCTTCCTCCGGGAAGTCGCGTTAAGAACGTGGCGTTACTTTGCCGAATTTAGCAACGAAAAGAATCACTGGCTCATTCCAGACAACGTACAGGAACAGCCCTATCGTATTGCAGAAAGACTCTCGCCCACCAACCTGGGTCTTCTCTTCAACGCTCGTCAGGCCGCTCTCGAGTTCGGGTTCATCACAATGCCCGAATTCATTCAGCAGAGCGAGCTTACATTCAAGACGCTGCCGAAGCTGCAACGTCACCTCGGTCATTTCTTGAATTGGTACGACAATATTACGCTTCGGCCGCTAGAGCCCGCCTTCGTATCGACTGTCGACAGCGGAAACCTGATCGCGTCGCTCTGGAGTTTCAAAGAGGGATGCCTCGAGTTGCTACGCCGGCCGCTCATTAACGACAATAACCTCGCGGGAATCGCCGATCACTACCGCATGATCGGGAAAGAAAATGCGCCGCAGGCATTTCGCTCGATCCTGAAGCTGCACGGCACCCCGATGTGGCTGCCTGAGCTACTTAAATTCAACGGCGACTTATCTGCTTCTGCCAAGCCGCACGATCCAAAACAGCATGTCTCGTGGTCTTTGGAATTGCGAAACCGCATCGAGGCCGTTCGCGAGTCCGTCCGGCAGTTCGAGCCTTGGTACCTTCCGGAATTTGAGCCGATGCGGAATGTGGCGAAGTTTGCGCTGCCGGACAAGCCGCTGACTCCCGCAAGCGCCGCGGCTTATTTCCTCGATCTCGACAGCCGGCTGCACGCGCTTTCGAGCGACGCAAACTCATCGCCGCAGACCCTGGACCAGGTCTATCGCTTGCGTGCTCTTCTCCCCGAATGCCGGGACAGGGTTCAGAACATCGCAACGCAGCTGGAGGAACTCGCCGCCACCGCCGATGAGTGGAGCGACCAGATGAGCTTTTCAAAACTCATCAATCGCGGACGTAATCTTCTGTCTATTGGCTTCGATGTAGCCGCTCAGAAGATCAGCGAATCCTGCTACGATCTGCTTGCTTCGGAAGCTCGCACCGCAACATTTATCGCTGTTGCAAAAGACGATCTCATTCAGGATGGCTGGTTTCGCCTCGGACGAAAACATACACTCTGTGGCAGAGAGACTCTGCTGATTTCCTGGACAGGCACCATGTTTGAGTACCTGATGCCGGTCATCTGGATGCGCTCGCATCCTAACACGCTGCTGGACCGAACCACCCGGGCCGCCGTGCGCGCGCAGCGGGCCTATACGCAGCCTCAGCGAGTGCCGTGGGGGATCTCAGAAGCAGCTTACGCCCATACTGACGCGGACGGAAATTACCAATACCAGGCCTTCGGAGTTCCCTGCCTCGCTCTAAGCACAGATAAGCCTGCTTCACTGGTGATTTCTCCATATTCGAGTTGCCTCGCGCTGATGATAGATCCCGTGACTGCCCTACAGAACCTACTTCGAATGCGGCGAGCTAAACTGCTGACCGAATACGGGTTTTATGAGTCGACCGACTACACCGGCTCGGCGCGGCGCGCCCTGTTCAGTCCAAAGGGCGAGGTCGTGCGCTGTTGGATGGCGCATCATGAAGGCATGAGCCTGGCCGCAATTTGCAATGTACTTCACGATTGGCCATTCCAACGCTGGTTCCACGCTGAACGGTTAGTCCAGGCGAGCGACCTGATTCTTCAAGAGCGCCCTATTCGTTCCAAGGCTGTAGTAGACCGGCCTCGCCGTCAGGCTTCGATTTGGAAGAATCGCCGCGCCGCGAAAGCTCTGGTGAAGTAGATGCGTTCACGAATCCTTGCTCTGACGATCGGCGGGCTGATCCTTTGGGTCATCTGGTGTTTTTTCGTAGTCAGAGTGCTGGTGCCGGCCATTCGCTTACACTTTTTCTTCTGGGCTTGGTTGATGTCCTGGACCATCTGCCTTTTACCCGTCCTTGCGGTCGCTGCGTACCTCTTATTACGAACCAGAAAACGCAAGCGGCAACAGTGATTTCATCTGCTGAGTTTTGGCGTCTTGATTACGCTGAATAAGCCGTTGTAATCGTCGGTCCAAACCCGCAGATCGCTCCGCTTGGAAATGGGCTGCTCGTGCAGCGCAATGCCAGGATTGGTCAACACTGCGTTGTTATTTGTCACTAACACCCAGTCGGCCGGCAAGACTCCTTCGTCGTCGTTCTTATGGTTGTGAACAAGTACAGCTTTCAGCCCTGCTGTCTCGGCAAGCTGATTGACAACTGGCGCAAGATCGAGGAAGTCGTTGGAAACGTGAAAGGCAATTGTGCCGGAACTCTTCAGGTGCCGAAGATAGAGCGTCATGGCTTCCCTTGTGAGCAGATGGACCGGGATCGCGTCGCCGGAGAAAGCATCGAGCGCAATCACGTCGTAAGGTGGTGAGCGATCTTCGGATAAAGCAAGCCGTCCATCTCCGACCGTGATTTCATGCCGGGCCCCGGTCTGCCGCAAGTAGAAAAACAAGCTCTCCGCCATGTCCACGACTTGCGAGTTAATTTCGAAGAAGCGATAGTCGTCGCCGGTACGGCCGTAAGCGGCGATGGTTCCCGCCCCAAGCCCTACCACTGCGACATGAGCCGGCGGCGCGTAGCACTCGCGCAACAAGATGCCGATTCCCGATTCAGGGCCGTAGTAAGTGGTCGGCCTTCGCTGCCTGGACGGAAGCAGAAACTCCGAACCATGCTCGATGGTTCCGTGAAAGAGTTGCCGCTGCTGATCTGGCCCCACATTCGGTGTTTGAAGAACGCGCAGCGATCCGTAAAAGCTACGCCGAAGAGACAGGGCATCCTGATGATAGCCCTCGACGTTGGTAGCGGCGACGGCGATCATACAAACGGTTACCGCGCACCAGAGTACGCGAAGAGCCCAGACTCTCTCCGGCCATGTAATCCACAGCGCGAGAAGCGAGGTGACAATCAGGGTTGTAGGAAGGTCATAGATCCCGGCGAACAACACGGGAGCGAGTAAGCCAACGAAGATGGCGCCGGCCGCTCCACCCGTCGCGATGATGAGGTAAAACGTGGTCAGGTTGGCCGGGTTGGGTCGTAGCCGGTTCAGTTCTCCGTGGCAAAAGATGCAGCAGATTCCGAGTCCCACCAGGTAGACCGGAAGGCTCACCTGTAGCGCTTCCACGGCGTTGATGTTGTAAATGGCATATCCCAAAATGCCGAGAGTGAACGCCAGCAGACGCATCCACAAAGCTCGCCGGTAAATGTTGGCCGCTCCGAAAGTCAGAATGAAGCTCAATAGATAGACAGAAAGCGGCAGCACCCAAAGCAGCGGGACGGCCGCCACGTTCTCGTCGAGGTGGTTCGTCACCGAAAGCAGCAGCATCGAACCACACGCGGCGAGTAGGAACCACTCGGCCTTTTGCCTTGCTGCCACGCGCTGCCGCTCGACGGGAAGGACTTCTATTGTTGGGCGCAATCCCCGGCTCAGCCATGTTGAAGCGCCGCAAAGTAGCGCAAAGATTCCGTAGCCGACTGACCAAACCAGGATTTGCGCTCGTGTGCCCAAAGCCGGTTCGATGAGCAAAGGATAGGCGAGCAAGGCCGCGAGCGAGGCGAAGTTCGATAGCGCGAATAAGCGATACGGATTGCGCACAGATCCTTTGGAGAGCCATGCCTGCAGTAGCGGACTGGTGGCGGACAGAACCGCAAAGGGCACGCCGATGGAAGCCGCGAGCATTCCAAAGATTGCCGAAGAGGGGTGAGCCGACGCAAGTGCGCGCCATCTTTCCCCGGGGCCGATCGGCAGGAAGAGAAATGACGCGCCAAGCATAAGCAGGTGCACAATTGCCTGTCTGCGCACGTGGCACCGCTCGATCAGCAGCTTTGCATACAGATAGCCGGCCAGTAGCGCGACTTGATAGAAGACGAGACAGGTAGACCAAACCGCCGCCGAGCCTCCAAACCAGGGCAGGATTCGCCGCGCAATGAGCGGCTCGAGCGAGAAGAGTAAAAAGGCGCTCAGAAAGATCGTCGTGGCGTAAACGGCAATCGCTGTGCCGGTTCGGGGTGCTGTCATCGAAAAAGAAAAGGTAATCTGTTACGTTTGTCTCGCTAGGAACTCATACGATACATGAGCGAGCTGACGAGAGAGCATTGGGGACAGACAGAAGCGGGCGACGATATCGATTTATTTACGTTGCGGAACAAGAGCGGAATAACCGCTCAGGTCACAACGTATGGTGGCCGGCTGGTAAGTCTCAAGACTCCCGACCGTGATGGCCGCTTTGACGATATTGTTCTCGGTTTCGATAACTTAGAAGGGTATCTCGGGCACAATCCCTTTTTCGGCGCGCTCGTGGGCCGCTACGCAAACCGGATCGCGAATGCCGAGTTCATGCTCGAAGGAAAGCACTATATGCTCGACCGCAACAATGGCGAGAACTCTTTGCATGGCGGAAAAAAGGGCTTCGACAAACGAGTTTGGGAAGCCACAGAAACAAACGTGGAAGGCAATCAAGCTTTACAGCTTCACTATCTCAGCGCAGCTGGTGAAGAAGGCTACCCGGGCACACTCGACGTGCATGTGACCTACACGCTGACCGATGAAAACGACCTCCGGCTCGATTATCGAGCGACCACCGACAGCGTGACGGTTCTCAATTTGACCAACCACTCGTATTTCGACCTCTCGGGGGTTGGCTCCGGCAAGATACTGAATACGATTGTGACGATTCACGCAGATCGTTTTACGCCGATCAACAAAAACCTTGTTCCGACCGGCGAGTTGCGTCCTGTGGAGGGAACTCCCTTCGATTTCCGCGAACCCTCCGTGGTAGGGTCTCGCATCGATGCGGGAGGCGACCAGCTCGAGTACTGCCAGGGTTACGATCATAACTTCGTCCTGAACGCCGCAGGCAACGGGCTTGCTCCGGCGGCTAAGGCTTTCGATCCGCATTCCGGGAGAGTGCTGGAAGTGCTCACCACACAGCCGGGCGTGCAGTTCTACACAGGCAATCACCTGGACGGCTCAGTCAAGGGGAAAGGCGTTGTCTACAAATTTAGAACCGGCATGTGTTTTGAGACGCAGCATTTTCCGGATTCGCCGAATCACCCTGAGTTTCCGAGCACCGAGTTGAGGGCTGGATCGGAGTTCAAGAACACAACCGTCTTTCACTTCGGAACCGAGTGAAACGGCTGGCCTTGAACATCATTCTAAGAAGTATGAGTGAATCAAATACAAAAGCAACCCAGCCCGACAAGGATTTGGCGGACGAAGAGCGCCCGGTTCCGTCGCAGGCCGAAGGCGACTTGGAGACAGTAGAAGAAGACCTGCGAGAGAAGGACGGTAAGCCCGAAACGCCGAAGCATCGAGGCTAGCCTTTTTAAAAGCTAGAGCTTTGCGTTAAGGATTTCCATTTCTTTCAAAGCCAACTGAATCACCGCGTCGTCACCGGCGCCGGAGTTAATCATGAGGTGATAGAGCTCCCGGAGCGGCCAAGTCTTGCCGTAGTACCGCCTGACAAAGGCCGCCCGGTCCTGATCGACTTGCTCGAGCCGGCGTTCTGATTCCTCCTCGTCTTGACCGGCGGCAAGTAACCGGCGGAGTTTCTCTTCAGGCGAGGCAAAGATGAAGAGCCGCATCACATCCGGGCGGTTGCGAAGAGTCCAGGGGGAGGCGCGTCCCACGATCACACAAGGAGCGCGCCCGGCAACCTCTTCTACTACCGAACCGAAAACCCTGAAGAGGCTTTCGGAATCGAGCAGCTCGGTACCCGCGCCCGAAAAGCCCTCCTCGTAACTGCCGCGCATGAAGACTTTCATGAGCCGGTAAAAAGTTGAGTCAGGGCGCTCCTCTCGCTGTTCTAGAGCCTTGACGTCGCATCGGAGACGCTTTGCGATTTCGGCAGTGAGAGCCCCATCCCATAGCTGCCAGCCAAGATGCTTGGCTAGTTTCTTGGCGATAACACCTGCTCCGCTGCCGTACTCGCGCTCGATGGCAATAGTTTCAATCACGACGACATTCCCTTTGGCTCGACCATTGTAATGGGCTAGAACCAGGTCCGGGAGCGGTATCGATCATATTCGGTACCAAAAGCGGCGCGGAGAACCGCTTCCTCGCGTCGGGCACGAGCGATCTGCATCGGAATGATTACGATTAAAGTCAGCAGAGGCCACCACTGCGCGAAGACGAGCGAAATACCAACCAGCAGAAAAGGGCTAGCAAGATAGATTGGGTTGCGGATTCGGCTGTAGAGTCCCGTTGTAACAAGCTGGCGAGCCTGCGGAGTGACGGAAAACGCTCGGCCCAGTTGGAATCGTGCTATTGCAATCCAGGCAAACACGAGGAGCAGAAGACAGGCGCCGAGAATCCGCGCCGGAGACCATGCTGGGTGGGTGGATCTTGTGGCAAAAACCAGGGCGGCGACTACGAAGATTGCAAGAAGAAAGAGAATCCAGTGAACCGCGCGCATGAAAACCAAAATACAGCATTCGTCCCTGCAGTAACGCTTCCCGGAAGCGTTACTGCAAGAACTCGATCATAAGTTGAAAGGAGCACGCAATCGCCCTAATCCAAGGCGGCGTCAACACTGACGGGCCATGGGGTCTCGAGTCCGGCAAGCGCAAGACAAGCGCCCAGAAGCGCTACGTTCTTGCTGAAGTGGATCATATTGTTGTGTTTTTCGCCGGGGTCTTGGGAGTTCCAGAAGTCATGCATTTTACCGGAGGCGATCGCGAGAAAACCGATGAGCGCGGCAGCGCCAAGCCGCGGCTTTGCCCCGAGTATGATGCTCAGTCCACCAAAACTCAGAGCAACGCCCGAAGCAATCACTGAATACTCCGGGTACGGTATTCCTTTGGAGGCGGCGAAGGGCGCCAGTGACTTTGGGTCCTTGAGATGATTGATTCCGCCTTGGAGGAAAAAGCCCCCCAGCAGAACACGTCCGAGCACAAATGCGGTTTTCATGGTTGCACGTTTGATTCGCGGACGCTTGAAGCGTTACGAGAGAGTAGTAAGAGTGATTGCGATCGAGATTTCGAGCTTTGGGCCTCCGTCTGTCTTGCGCCCGACTGAGCGGCCCAGGCCCGCTGCAGACATCGGCGAGTTGGTGATTCGGGTGAGAGCAGCGGGCGTGGCAAGAGCCGACATGTTGCAGCGGCAGGGCAAGTATCCGCCTCCCGCCGGCTCGTCGGATATCCCGGGACTCGATGTCTCTGGAACCGTAGAAGAGATCGGGCCGGGTGTCAGTGGATTTGCGGCAGGCGACCGGGTATGCGCGATTCTGACCGGCGGAGGATACGCGGAGTTCTGTGCAGTGCCGGCAGAGCAGGTGCTGCCGATTCCAGAGGGCTGAGACTTTGTCGAAGCAGCGACTCTGCCCGAAAATCTATTCACTGTCTACGATAACTTGATCACTCGCGCGCGACTCAAGCGCGGCGAAACGCTGCTCGTGCATGGGGGCACCAGCGGCATCGGCAGCATGGCGATCATGCTGGCAAAAGGTCGGGGGGCTCGGGCGATTGCCACCGCCGGCACGGATGAAAAATGCCAAGCGTGTCTCGATTTCGGAGCCACGGAGGCGATCAATTATCGAACAGCAGACTTTGTCGCGGAAGTGCGGCGGCTCACCAGCGACCGGGGTGTCGATGTTGTTCTCGATATGGTCGGGGCGCCCTACCTGGCCCGAAACTTGGAGGCTCTCGCCATGGACGGCCGGATTGCAATTGTAGCCACGCAAGGCGGCCGAACGGCTGAAATCGACCTGGGCCAGCTCATGATGAAAAGGGCGAGCGTGCTTGGTTCGACCATGCGGGCACGAACGCCGGCGCAGAAGGGGCGGATCGCCAAACGATTGCTCGAAGATGTCTGGCCGCTGCTCCCGGCGAAATCTTCCATCCGGTCCATCGTTGACTCTACGTTTCCGCTGAACGAAGCGTGGCGGGCTCATGAGCGAATGGAAAGTGGAGAGCACATCGGGAAAGTGGTTTTAACTCTCGGCGATTCAAGAAACGGATGACGGCTTTCTCTCTGATCGCGGTGTTGCTTACGCTGACCGCAGTTATGGCATATCTAAATGCCAGGTTCCTGCGTCTGCCCGCGACTGTCGGTCTGATGGCTCTGTCACTGGTCTTTTCGCTTCTCATGCTCGGGGCCGGGGAGTTAGGGCTGCCGCTGCGGTATTGGGCATTGAGTGTCATCGGCCATATCGACTTCAGCAAAGCATTGCTGAACGGAATGCTTAGCTTCCTGCTTTTCGCGGGGGCGCTGCATGTGGATCTCGACGATCTGCGGGAACAGAAGGGCACGATCGCCGTTTTGGCCACAGTGGGCGTTCTGATATCTACAGCGTTGGTTGGGGCAGGAAGTTGGCTGGTCTTCAGGTGGCTCGGCCTTGGAACATCGTTGATCGCCTGTCTCACCTTCGGCGCCTTGATCTCGCCCACCGATCCAATTGCAGTCATGGGGTTGCTGAAAGAATCCAATGCTCCTGTTTCGCTCTCGACCAAGATCGCTGGAGAGTCGCTGTTCAATGATGGCGTCGGGATCGTTGTCTTTCTCCTGATGTTCAGCTTGTTGACCGGCGGCGCCAAAAGCTTCGATTGGGGACACACCGGTTTGCTTCTGCTCGAGGAAGTAGGCGGAGGCATCGCGCTTGGGTTGGCGCTCGGGGGGTTGTGCTTTCTGATGCTCAGAAGTTTAGATAACTACAAAGTTGAGGTGATGCTTACTCTGGCTCTGGTCAGCGGCGGATATCAACTAGCCTCCGCGGTTCATGCAAGCGGGCCGCTGGCGATCGTCACGGCGGGTCTGCTCATTGGTAACTACGGGCGAAGTCTGGCGATGTCCGAGCGGACTCGTTCCAACCTGGACAATTTTTGGGAGCTGCTGGACGAGGTCTTCAATGGGATTCTGTTCGTTCTGATGGGGCTTGAACTTCTGGTGCTGGAGTTTAAATCCAGCTACCTGGTTGCGGCGGCGCTCATGATTCCCCTGGTGCTGGCGGCACGGCTCATCAGTCTTGCGATTCCATCCGCCGCCACGCGTCTGGCCAAGGGCAGCGGCATGCGTCTCTCGTTGTTGACTTGGGGAGGCTTACGAGGCGGCATCTCTATCGCGCTAGCGCTCACGCTTCCGGCCGGTGAGACTCGCGATTTGATTTTGGTAGCTACGTATATTGTGGTGACGTTCGCCATTCTGGTGCAAGCCACAACTATGCCGTGGCTGCTGCGAAGAACGCTGCGCCAAAGTGCGCAATGATCCCCGGATGCCAACTGTAAAACGAAGTCGCCAAAGCGAAGGAGCGCTCAGGGGTTTTGCCAGCCGCTACTCGGCGAAGTTCTGGACGCAAGGCGGACTGACTTGGAAAGAGTTGATCAAGCAGCTATGGATTCGAAGCAGGGATCACAATCTGGTTGACCGAGCCGCGCTCCTCTCGTTTTACTTTCTGCTGGCGCTGTTTCCTCTTCTGATCGTATTTTCAACGCTGGTGGGCTTCATTCTTGCGTCGGAGAGTGGAACGTATGTGACGCTGATCAATTATCTGAAAGGCGTTATGCCGCGCGCTGCCTTCGATCTTTTCAGCGGAATGTTGAGCCAGATTACGACCGGCGCAACCGGGGGCAAGCTATCGTTCGGAATCCTGGTCTCGCTATGGACGGCGTCTTCCGGGGTGTCGGCAACGATGCAAGCCTTGAACATCGCCTTTGAGGTGCCTAGCAGCCGGGCCTGGTGGCGCAGGCGCGCTGTCGCTTTGGCGCTGACGTTGGGATTCGGCGCCCTGCTAGCTGGCTCGCTCCTGTTCTTGTTCGGCAGTAGCGCGGTGGGCGCACGGGTCACGTCGCGATTCCCGTTCTTAGGCGCGCTTAGCAGGGTTTCGGACGTCATGTGTTGGCTGGCAGGCTTGCTGCTGCTCCTGCTCTCGCTCACAGTGATCTACCGGTTCGGACCTAATCTCAAGCGAAAGCGCTGGGAAGGCATTTTACCGGGCGCTTGTTTCGCGCTGCTGTGCTGGCTGGTGGCTTCAGAAGGGTTGCGGCTATACCTGGGGATGTTCGGGAGGCTGAATCAGTCCTACGGATCGCTGGCGGGCGTGATTGCCCTGCTGTTCTGGCTTTACCTGTCGGCAGCCGCGATTGTGCTCGGCGGCGAGATCAACTCCATTATTTGGCATAGTTTAGACGAGAGGGAGAAGCAGCCGAAGGGTTCTGGAAGCTGAAAGTAGGCTTTTTTGCCGAACGAACTCGCGGTGGGTTCGAATTTTCATTTTGATAGAGCGACAAGGGGGCAGGCTGCGACGCCTGCCCCCCTCGCAGAGACTACTCGAGGCGCTGGACTGGCGGGCAGTTGATGACAAACCGGCTGTCACCGAACGGCGTTCCGTTCGGACCGGTAATGAGGCCGTCATCTACATACGTGAGGATTTGGAACTCCTCGCGGAGCTGCTGCCGGTACCCTTTCCTGACGGAAGCGGGCGTCCACATGTACAGCTGCCCGTTCCACATGGGGCTATAGTCGGTGGCAACGGTGGGGATGCCTCCAAAGGTGTTGTTGGGCCGGAAACCGTCCGTAAGGGTAGCATCAAGACCTTGCCGCTTAGGATTGGAACAATCCCTCGCACCGTTAATCGCGATGAATATTCTTTCCACCGGACTCGAGAAGCTGTCGTCCTTTCCGGTGATGAGCTTATCCATTAGGGGAGCGTAGGTGTTTCCTTCGATAGCTGCGACAAGCTGTGTGCTCGAATCCAGGGAGACGTACCAAAGGGGGTGGCCGAAGCTAAAACCGTTGATGAGTTGTAAGGTAACGGTCTGAGCATAGGGATCGATGGCTAGCACCTGGTCGTGTACTTTCGAATAATCAACATGCCCGTTGGGGAAGTTGATCTGGCTCTCGTCGACGCCGTAGGCAACGATGGGAGCGTTGTAGAAGATACCGCCGGCGTTAAGGACGCGAACCAGGGGACTATAAGCGGCGTCGCCGACCGACCCCGGTTCGGCGACGGCAGGAGGGAACGGGGCGGACGACGGCCCTGACTCGAGCACCCTATCCGGCGCGAAGTTGACGGCGCCGGCGTTGAAGATCAAGTCTCCGTTGGAATTGAAGTTCGCCGTGCGAGCGCCCGGCCCTGCGTTGGTCAGTTTGGCCGAGAGATTTAAGCCGAGCAACGCCGCCACACCGGGATCGTCGACATCGGTCAGGATGTACCAGACAGGCACATGCCCCTTTTTCATATAGCCCTTGTAAAGCGGCAATGTGATCGTGCCTTTGGTGGTATCGACCATGCCGGACTGAAGCAGTTGATACGGGCCGACAAGGCTGGGATTGACGGACGACGGCGGCGGGCCGAAGTAGGTAATCGGAACTGTTGCGCCAGTGGACGCGGGCGCGGGAAAGAGATTACAACCCGCGCCAGGACCTCGGGGACCAGGCGCCGGTCCATTGCCGAAGGTCGGGGCCCCTTGTTCCGGCAGCGCCGCCGACGCGGCGATCTTCAACATTTCGCGCGTCGCATTGCTTTTTGGCATGACGCTGGTTTTATCGCCGCTCACCGGGCCGGCTAACTGGATGTTAGTTTGAGCGGTGGCGGCGCCCGATAAACAGGCGAGTCCTACGGCCGCCCAAGTTAGAAAGGCAATTGGTTTCGTCTTGCCTGGGTTACTGCTTTTCATTCTTCCTGCTCCTTACTGTTTTCGCTTCGCGACTTTCTTCTTGCGCTTGCATTACAGGCACACGGCTCCACGTTCGTTCGAGTAACTATGGAACGCTTGCCGTTCGCTTACTTACTACTTGTTGTCCGTTCGTGACCTAGGACGGAGTAACCGAAAGGAAGATGCGAAGAATTTACCGCCTTAGCCATGTCGAAGGCATACACCAGGTTGTCAATTGCCTCGAAAGTTCTGCAGGCGCCTCTACTTCGCCCGGGCAGGGATGAGGTCACGCTTCGGGAGTTCGTACGGACATCGTGACTCAAACGGCCCCTCTAACGAAGAACTCTAAGAAGAGGAATTTCCTGTGTCCGCGTTCGCGTTCCATTCCGCACAAGCAAAAGTCCCGCTAACAAACGAGCAAGCTCCTGAGCCGGAGTTCGTCAGATGGTCCAATTGGGTTCCCGTAGCTAAGTCCCAGGCTGCGCTGTCCCTCCATAGGGTGCTCTCTCCCGTCGAGGTATCGAACGATCCTGACGCTGAGTTGGTGGCTCGAGTACAGAACGGGGATGGCGAGGCATTCGGTGAGCTGATCACGCGCCATAATCGACGTGTTTTTCGAACATTGATAAGCATCGTCAAGGATGTTGACGAGGCACAGGATGCAATGCAGGATACGTTCCTGAAGGCCTTCGAGAAAATTCAAGGCTTTGAAGCCCGTTCCAAGTTTTCAACCTGGCTGACCACCATTGCAAGCAATACTGCGCTCCAACGAATCCGCGACGCGAAGCACTTCGAACACCTCGGCGAGACGGGCGATGACTTTAAGGACGGATCACGCCAAATGAGAACCTGGGACCCGGACGCCGAGCAAACATACTCGCAATGCGAAAGGGAGTTGCTCGTCACAAAAGGCTTGATGAAGCTACCGTCCAAGTACCGGGTCGTGCTGGTGATGCGGGATATTGAACAGCGTTCCCTCGAGGAAGTGTCCGAGACACTCGGCCTAGGACTGTCGGCGCTGAAGGCTCGGCTATATCGCGCACGCATCATGTTACGTGAAGTACTCTCGCCGTACTTCGAGGCAAGCCCTCAGACTCCTTTCGGAAAGGACTCTCTGGTTCCTATCAGGAATCGTAGATTCACTCGAAGCTAGCGGCCTGTCGCAGGTAAAACATTACTGATAGAAGGGACTGACTCGCGAGTCTGTCCCTGAGTGTCCCAACCACCGCGATGTGAACGATAACGAACATATTGCAACACGCCGACGCCTTCGCTACCGGATGTTCCGGCGGATTGCGCACACACCAACGCCGCCTAGAAAGGCGGCGGCAGCCAAGAATGGCCGCCCCACGAAGGCGAAGAGCGCAGCAACGTTCTGTTAATGCCAGCGGAGCACGAACCCGCCGCTGATGGCAACGTTGTGCTGGCCGCCGGTAATGCTCGTCAGGTTATAGGCCGGCGCTCCGGTGAAGAAATCCCGGGCTTCACCTCGCAGGGCAACCCACCGCCACACGTGAACATCGAGTCCGGCCCCGAAGTCAAATACACCGCGCGCGAGTTCGCGGGGAGCTGAGTTGGGTTGGCCGTCGAGACGCGTGGTGCTCTGCTCATAATCTGCGTAGCCGCCTCCGACCGCGACGTAGGGCGAGATAGCAGATCTGGGAAAGAACTTTAATCGAACTCCAGGCGCAATGTACAGGCTTGCGAAGTTCTTGGTCGCCGAGAGATTGCTGGAAGATACACCCCGCAGAGGACTCGCTAAGAAATCCACTTCGCCGAAGAGACCCACTTTATCGGTCGCCAGAAGACGGCGGCCGTAATTGATCCCGAATGCAGTACCGGAACCTAACTCGAGACTTTCTTGGGATGTGCTACGAGAGAGCGGTGGAATGCCGCCCAGGGTAAAAGCCAATTCGTTCTTCGAAAGGGATTGCTGTCCGTTGCACACGGCTAATATTATGGGGAGCAGCATCGGCGCGTGTAGAAATGCGGGGCGTATTTTCATGACTTACTCTGTCCTGCTTAACTTTCGAAGAGCCGACAGTCTAAGTCACGGTTATGCGATCACGGTTCTTTGCAAGTTACGGAGCTGTGAAGGAGATCGTGACTTTTTATAGACGGCCAGCGAAAACATAGGTGGATCTATGGAGATCGGGCTTACACAGAGTCTGTCATGGCGGGAAGCTGGGCTGGAGATGCTACTGGTGGGCTATCAACAGGCGTCCGCAGAGGCCACTGAAGAATTGATTCGCAGGCTAAGTCCTGAATTATTTCGCTTTTTTCTGGCTCAGCAAGCCACCAGGCCGGAAGCCGAAGACTTGCTGCAAAACACCTGGCTGCGAGTCCACAAGGCGCGGCACACCTATAGGGCAGGCGCTCCAGTGTTGCCGTGGATCTTTGCGATCGCAAGACACGTGCGAGTGGATGGCTACCGGAAAACTCGCCGGATCCAGCAATATGAAAGTCACACGGAGACGCTTCCCGAACCTCCTCCTTCCCAGCCGACCGGAAGCGAATCACGGAATAAGCTCCCCACATTCGAGTCGTTGATCGCGACTCTACCGGAGAGCCAGCGAGAGGTGCTTACGATGCTTAAGGTAAACGGGCTGAGCTTGGAGGAAGCGGCGCTGGCAACGTCCTCGACTGTGGGAGCAGTCAAGCAGAAGGCTAGCCGCGCTTACTCGACGCTAAGAACATTGTTATCGGCTTCAGGGACGTGGGCAAGCTCGTGAAAGGAGAGACCGGGGGCGAGATGAATTGTCAAGAAGTAGAAGAGGCGCTGATCATGTCCACCGCGAAGGACACCGGCGAGCTGAGGCAGACCGTGCGAACGCACCTGGAGGAATGCCAGAACTGCCGGGGTTTAGCGCGAGTTATGGAACTTCCTTCGGGGCCGGTACAGATTGCATCGAGCCAGGTTAGCCTCGTGCAGAGAATGATCATCGGTAAACTCCAGCGCGTTCGCCCGCTGCTTCCACCCTGGGTGTTTCTGCTTGCCTTTGTGTTCACATTTATCGCGCTCAGCTGTTTGGGAGTGATGCACCTCGGAGAAACAGGTTGGCTTGCGCTGATGCCCATGCAGAGAATCACTGTGTTCACGACGCTGGCCGCAAGCGCCGCCCTCCTGTCGTTCGCTTTGGTAAGACAGATGGTTCCGGGCCAAAGATCCGTGCTTCGTTCGGGCTGGCTTCCCATTGGGCTGTTTGTGCTCTTATGTCTGGTGGTCGCGAGCGTATTCCAGACCCGGACGGACCCGCACTTTTTGGCAGCAGGCGAGACTTGCTTGAAAACGGGGTTGCCGTACGCTATACCTGCAGCGCTGGTGTTCTGGCTGCTTTTGCGACGGGGCGCGATCTTATCGCCGGGCGCGGTGGGAGCGGTCGCCGGTATGTTGGCAGGACTGGTTAGCACAACCGTGCTCGAGGGGTTTTGCCAGAACTTCGATGTCCGGCACATTTTGGTGTGGCATGTGGGAATTTCTTTGCTGGGAATGGTAGCTGGATGGCTGATCGCGACAATCGGTGAAGCAATCAGGCGCAGCCTTGCTTGACGTTCGCTCAGGGACGAAACACATGACAAAACTTTTGAGCATGCTCTGCGCCCTTTCGATCTGCGGGATTGGGGCGGCTGCAGCTGACCGCGCGGGAAAACCGATCGATACGCAACGCAGCTCTTTGCTGATTCACGTCGGGAAGGCCGGCCTGTTTTCGGGCGCTGCTCACGAGCACTGGGTGGAAGCGCCCATTGCGAGCGGCTCAATCGATGCGGGCAGCGCCGCACCAAGCGTGCGATTCGTTGTCCGCGCCGCAAGCCTCACCGTGAGGCAAGATAAAAAACTCAGCGCGAAAGACTCGGCCGAAGTGCAATCGAATATGCAGACCGAAGTGCTCGATTCGTCGAAGTATCCGCAAATTGTTTTTCAATCGACCCGGGTGCAAGCCGATGGCAGTGGCGCCTGGCGAGTGACCGGCATGTTGAACCTGCACGGTGTCTCGAAGCCGGTGATCGTCCCGGTAACGACTCAGGAAGGTGCTTATGCCGGCAGCGTCACAATTAAGCAGACCGATTTCGGCATCCATCCCATACAAATCGGCGGCGGTCTTGTGAAGGTAAAGAACGAGCTTGAAATCCGGTTCAAGATATACGTGCTTTCGCGTCCTTGAACCGGATCATCACATTGGCCGTTCGCAACCCGCGAAGCCGGCCGTCTCTTGTGCGATTTCAACCAGCAACAGAGTCACGTCATCGTGATCGAACGGGCCGCCCACGTGTAATTTGAGATCGTTCATCACGTGATCCTTCAGGTCTGCAAGATCGCGATTCCCGTGCCTATGGAGGGATGACCGCAGACAGTCCTCGCCGTACATCAGCTCGCAGGCATCAGCGCCTTCCGTCAAACCATCCGTGTAGAGGGCGATCCGGTCGCCCGGCTTCACGGGGACAGATACCTGATGGTACAGAGCCGCCGCAAACATGCCGAGCGGGAGATTCGCGATGCCCAGTTCCGGTTCGACTTCGACGGCCTGCCAATCCTGTTGGCCGGAGGCGCGCAACAGCGCCGGGGGATGGCCTGCGTTGGCAACGTAGAGTTTCGAATCGCCCTGATAAAAGCTCACGACCGTTGCGGTGGTAATCGCATCGAAGCCTTTCTCGAAGATAAGGCGATTCAGACTTGCCAGGATAAAGCCGCCGTCGAGCGAGTTCATGTTCTCGCGAAGGACGTTGAAGATCCAGTCGCTTAAAACACTGACTTGATGCCCGTGACCCCGGAGATCGGCGAGCACCACCCGGGTGAGAAGATCACTATCGCAGACGGCGAAGTAATAGATGTCGCCGCCGAGCAGGCCATCGCAGGAGAGGGAGAAGACGGACGCAGTAACGCCTCTTGTACAGACGTCCAGATCGGCATTTTTATTGCCGCCCCATATTTCCGAGCAACGGATCCGGTGGATTGGACGGGGCTCGCGAGGAGCTGTCATGGTGGAGAGCACTTGACTTACCTTCCTGTAGTGAGCGCGTACCGGGTCCAGAGACCAAGCAAAACCAGCAAGCCAACTATCGCTTTCATCCAGCGCCCTTCCTCTCTTAACGGTTCGCTGAAAGAGCGGAAAAGTCACGATAAATAGCTCTGCAGCGGGCGGGTCGAGAGTTCGTGACGGATCATTGTTGAGTGAGCGATTTGGCGGGCGGAAGAGTTCTTGTGACGGGTGGGGCGGGGTTTATCGGGAGCGCGGTGGTTTGGGCTTTGAACCGGCGCGGGCTTCGTAATGTGCTGGTAAGCGATTACCTGGGCAGCGATGAGAAGTGGAAGAATCTGGTCCCGCTGCAGTTTGCCGACTACTGCGAGGCGGACGATTTGCTGAAGCGACTGCAAGATTCGTCGACGGATTTCGACGACGTCACGACGGTGTTTCATCTGGGAGCGTGCTCGTCGACGACCGAGACCGATGCCGCGTATCTCATCCGCAACAATTTCGAATTTACAAAAGAACTGGCGAAGTTTGCGCTGGCCCGGAATGCGCGCTTTGTTTATGCTTCGTCAGCAGCCACGTATGGAGAGGCAGCGGCGGAGATCCCGGAATCGGTGGATCTGGCCAGTCTTCGTCCGCTGAATATGTACGGATACTCGAAGCATTTGTTCGACACATGGGCAGAGCGGGCAGGGGTGCTTGACCGCATCGCCGGGTTGAAGTACTTCAACGTGTTCGGACCGAATGAGGGTCATAAGGGCGACATGCGAAGCGTGGTGCACAAGGCTTATGGACAGATCGAGGCGAGCGGATCGGCGCGGTTGTTCAAGAGCTATCGGGCGGAGTATCCGGATGGCGGACAACGCCGCGATTTTCTGTATGTGAAAGACGCGGTGGCGGCAACAATTCATCTAGCCGAACAGAGCGACGCAAATGGTCTGTTCAATATCGGTTCGGGCGAGCCGAACACATGGTTGACGCTGGTGGGGGCGATTTTCGCTGCCTTGGGTAAGGCTCCGCAGATCGAGTTTGTCGATATGCCGGAGACGCTACGCGCCAAGTATCAATACTTCACGCGAGCTAATAACGGGAAGCTTCGGAGAAGCGGTTTCGCACAGCCGTTTACGCCGCTCGCCGAAGCAGTAGCCGATTACGTGACGAACTATTTGGTTCCGCAGCGGCACTTGGGTGACGAACCAATCTCAGGCGGAAGCCAAACCGCGTAAGTTCCAACCGCAGATCCGGCTTGCTTCGAGCTTGTTGCCATTGGGACCAGGCCAGTGGGTCTCTAAACTAATGAAGCCGCGATAGCCGTCGGCTCGAAGTGCGGCAATTTGCTCTTTCCACGGGACGTGGCGGGTACCGAGCGGGCCCCACTCGGGTTGATGGCCGAGCATTTCGCAATCCTTCGCATGCACGTGCACTATGCGACGCCTGGGAAGGAGTTCGTAGCCGGAGGGGAACGGCGATTCACCGGCGACAAGCGCATTGGCGGGATCCCACACAATGCCGACCGAGGGATCGGGGACGAGTTCCAAGAGCGCAGCGGTTTCAGCGGCGGTCCCGATGTTGCAGGCATGTTCGTTTTCGAGGCCTACCGTGACGTTGGCTGAGTTCGCGAGTTTGGCAAGACTGTGCAGGGCGGCAGCGATGGCGTCGCGGCACTCTTCGGGACGCATGGTTCGCCAATAGGAGAAGACGCGGATAACAGGCGCCTGAAAGAAGAGGGCAACCTCAATCGCGCGCTCGATTAAGCGGGGCTGATCGGCCACTGTGTGCTTGGAGGCGAAGACGTCGTGTTGAAAACGGGTGTCGAGCGGGGGACCGCCTTCGAGAACGCATTTCAAAACCGGCGAGGCGATAGAAACTACTGGAAGACCGGCGCGATCGAGCGCGTCTTTGGTGCGCTTAAGTTCCTCGTTGTCGAGATCGAGGATGTTTTTGCCATCGATGACGCGCAGTTCGGCGGCCGACATCCCGATCTCCTGCATGACGGGGATCGCCTCGTCGAGCCTGGGCGAGAATTCATCGGTAATAGCGGCAATGGGGAGTTTGGGATGCATGGGAGAAGAGGAACTCTATAATGAGACCATGTTCTTTCGCCGGGAACGGCCTAAAATTCCAACGTTTGCCGAACGGATCGATTTGCTGCGGAACGCGGATTTCGGAATTGAGACGCTCAAGGACGGCCGTGTGAGGATAACCAAGCATGGCGTGGGCGCAATTGTGGGCGACGAGGGCAAGAACCAGCCGGACATTGAAAAGGCCGGGGTGCTGATCGGAGGGCAGATTGCGGTGCTGCTCAACGGCGGATACCAGATGTTTCTCGAGACGATTGACGGGAAGCGGTACCCTGCGACGGCGAAGCAGCTCACAAGCCTGCACGAGTTCGAGGACGATGTAAAGGAAGCGCTCGATTTGGTGAACCTTTACAACACGTCGCTTGGAACGACGAGTACGATTCACATGTACGACAGAGTGTTCAAGCGCGATACCGGGCAGCAACCCCGGCCGTGGCTCAAGAAAAAGAACGAGATCGTTCCGCCGAATACGAAGGCCGACACTTCGGCTGTCTAGTGGCGTGTCGCAGGTAAAACGTTACTGATGAGAGGGACAGACCGCTCTGTCCAACTGCGCCCGAGCGGGCTTGGGACAGAGTGAGTCAGTCCCTGAGTGTCTCAATCGCCGACTGGGGAACGAGAGCAAACTCATGCGACACGCCGTTCAAAGAGCGGCTTTCAGAGCTCCGAACGACACGGCGCTATAGAGATCTCCGACCTCGGGCAGAAATGGCAGGACGGTGACTTTAACCGGTCGTCCGGCTCGTTTGGCAGAGGCGGCGAGCATGGCGCGGGCGCGGAGGTCGGCGCCGCCGGATTGCTGGAGGATGGCGGTCCAGGCCTCCGTAGCTTCGGCGTAGCGGCCGTATAAGTACAAGCCGTAAGCATTGACCAGAGTATTTGCCTCGCCGTTTGCGCCAGGCAGTGCGGCGATTTGAGCAGGCAAGTTCGCGCCGGGAGAGCTGTTCAACAACTGCCAGATCAGGATTTGGCCGGCAGCGAGTTCGGTGGCGCGCCGATCGGTGAAGCGAGCGCTTTGCAGTTGGCCGATTGCGCCGGAGAGATCGCCGGTCCAGGCACGCCAGGTAGCGGCAAACAAGGTGCGGGCGTCGGGATTGGTTATTGTTTTTAGGAACCCCTGAAAGACCTGGATGGCACGCGGCTTATCGCCGGCGAGCAAGATGCAACTGGCCAGGTCGGCTCCGGCGTAGGGATTCGGGCCGCCATTCGCGAGCAATTTTTCGGCTTGACCGTACTGCCTGGATTCGACAAAGCCAACGGCGAGTTGACGCTTGAGTTCGAAGTTTGCGGGGTTGACGGCAAGAGCGTGACTGAGAGCCTGTTCACCGCCCGAGGCATCACCGGTGAGGAAGAGACCAGAGCCGAGAGCCGATAGGGCATCAGCGTTGTTGGGGTTGACTTTGGTAACGGCTCCGGCGGCGGCGATTTGTTGCCGAATCGGCGCACGGGCGAACTGGGCGGCGAGGAGATCGAAGCGAGCGCGATCAAGAGCCGTGAACGCGTTCTGGTGAGAGGCAGCGCTGTGGAGAGCAGCAGCGAGATCGGGGCTGCGGTTAGCGGCAAGCGTCTCGACGAGAGCGAGGTAGGCAAGACCGAACGAGGGATCGGCGGCAATGGCTTGGCGCAGTTTAGCGACCTTGCTAGACGGATCGGTTGCGGTGAGTCCGGCCGAGAAAAGTTCGAGAGCGTGATCGTTCGCGGTGGCGAACGAGGCAGCGCCGGGGTTGACTTGTTTAGCGAGAGCGTTTAGGCCGGCGATGATGCGGGAGGGCTGAGCACGGGCACTGAAATGGGCACGGGCGGACTGAGTAGAAGTTTGGAACAAGTCGCCGGAGATGTCCAATTGGCCGCGGGAGTCAGTGATTGTGACACGCAGCGCTTCGGCGCTCCCAAGCCGATACACGGCGGACTCAGACGGAGCGACCGAGACTAACAGGCTACTGACGGGGGAGAGATCCTGTTCGAGGACGAGCGGCGCGGCAACGCGAAGCCATTCCGAGGACGGCGACTCAATCAGGACATTGGCCGGGAGCACGGCAAGCCGCGTAAACGACGGGGAAGCAGGCGGACGCGAGCAACCGGCGCTGCCCAGCAGGAACAGCACAGCTAAGACGGAGCTAATTCGCAGGCCAGCCTCTATAAAGGCTTGGGGTTTTGGGCGAGAAGCTCCTGAAAATCGGCATGAGTTTTGATCTTGGCGAACTCGGGCATATCAGGAATTTTCTTCCGGTCCTTTACGCCTTCTTCGAGTGCCTTACGCAAATAGAGTAACGCACGGTCGTCAGCGCCGGACTTGGCGTACATTTTGGCGAGGTAGAGATGAAAGAGAGCGCGTTCCTCGATCGTGCGTTCCTGCATGATGGTGCCGAAGTGTCCGTGGTGCTCGAAGACTTCGGGATCGAGTTTCAGGGCATCGGCATAGTATTCGGACGCGACGTGATAGTTTTTGCGGGAGAAGTAAGCAGCTCCGAGGTTGGCGTAGATCGAGGCGGAGGGTGGGGCAACGCGCAAGGCCTTCTTGTAATAGCGAATGGAGCGGCGGTAACTCTTTTCGGAGTAATAGATGGTGCCGAGATTGTTGATCGCATCGGCATAGGTGGGATCGAGTTTGATGGCGCGCTCATAGTTCTTGCGGGCCAGATTGAGGGCCATGAGCTGATGGAAGGCAATGCCGATTTTGTTGGCGAGGACGGGCGAATCGGAGGGCCCTTTGCGATACATATCGATCGCTTCGCGATACATCTTGCGGGCCATGTAGATATCGCCGCGGAGTTCGGGGCTGAGGGAGGCCGCACGCGTTGCAGGAGTGGGGGCAGAAGAGACAGAAGCGCGCAAGCCATCGGAGGCGAGCGGAGCCTGCTGAGCTTGCAGCAGGACGCATGGCAGAGCGAGCGCAAGCAGGGCAAGGGTACGAGGGAGGCGTACCGCCGGAGAATTGATCATACTGATCCTCCTTGTATGTAGGCCTTCAATATATACCCATTTCGAGTTAGAAGGGAAAAGGTATTTTTATTTGAAGATACTTTTAATCTTGTCCATGAGGCCGGACTTCCTGGACTTGGCGTTTTTGGAGCCAAGCAGTGAGGCATCGGGCTGGGAAAAGCCGGCGGGAGGCGGGGCGCTTGGGAGCGGCGCGGTGTTCCATCCGGCCATCTCCGTGGAGCCGCCCAGGTGGAACGTGCAGAACTGAGTGGGCTGAGTGCCGTTAAGATAATAGCCGGTCACCACGCGAGGACAGGCGCTGGTGGCGAGCTGCCCGGAATCGGCGTCGATTTGCGCACTGACGATGCCGTCGGGAATAGAGAAGTCAGCCACGTTGCGATAGGCGGCGTGACGGTGGGCGCGCTTCATGAAGTCGGTCCAGACAGGAAGGGCGGCTTTAGCGCCTTCGAGTTTGATGTCCTGGTAATCGTCGAGGCCGACCCAGACTACGCAGAGCAGTTTGGAGGTAAAGCCGGCAAACCAGGCGTCATGAGAGGTGCCGGTCTTGCCGGCGGCAGGAAGCGTGAAACCGCGCAGGCGAACATCAGCTCCAGTGCCGCTGCGAAGTACTTCCTGCATAAGGTTGACGGTAAGGAACGTGACGCGAGGGTCGAGCACTTTGCGGGTGATGGGTGCGCCGGTCCAGATCTGTTTTCCGCTGCTGTCTACAACCCGAGTAATGGCGCGCGGTTTGACTTCCGTTCCGCCGTTGGCAAAGAGCGTATAAGCGCCGGCGATCTCGACGGGGGTAACGCTATATGCGCCAAGCGCCATGGCGGGAGTGGCGCGAATGTCCGCCAGGCCAGCTTTATGTGCGAGCTGCGCGACGGCGCCGTAGCCGGTCTGCTCGGCGACTTCCACCGCAGGCACGTTGAGCGATTTCGCGAAGGCGACGCGCAAAGTGACCGGCCCAAGCCAAGCCGATTTGTGAAAATCGACAGGCTCATAGGGCTTGCCGGCGAAGAGAAACGTCTGGGGCTGGTCCTGAAAGATGCTCGAATCGGTGGTGGCGGACCCATTGTCCTGCCACAGGCCTGTATTGAGGGCGGCGGCGTAGACGAAGGGCTTAAAGATGCTTCCAGACGGACGCTTGGCGAGGGCGTGATCGAGTTGACTTTGGCCATAATCGCGACCGCCTACGAGAGCTTTGATCTCGCCGGTCTGGGGATCGAGGCAGACCAGGGCGACTTGCGGCGATTCGAGCGGTCCACCCTTTTTGCGGCGCTTTGCGATCAGAGCCTCGACTTCCCGCATACCCTCGGCGACGGCTTCGACAGCATCGCGCTGCAGGAGCGGATCGAGGGAGGTGTAGATTTTCGATCCGGAACTTTGGAAGTCGCGGTCTCCAAAATCTTCGGTTAGGCGTTCGCTGACGAAATCGACGAAGTAGGGAGCGTCGGCGGAAGATGCGCCCTGTTTCACGACGGCCATTGAGCTTGCGGCCGCTTGCTCGTATTGCGAGCGCGAGATGTAACCGTTGTCGAGCATCTGCGCGAGGACGACGTTGCGGCGTGCTTTGGCGCGTTCGGGCCAGCGGGCGGGGTTGCGAAAGCTAGGCTCCTGGATCAGGCCGGCGAGCGTGGCTGCCTCGGGCAGAGTGAGCTGATTAACGGCCTTGCCGAAGTAAGTCTCGGAAGCCTGGCCGAAGCCGCGAATAGCGAAGCTGCCGCGTTGGCCGAGCGGCACCTGATTTGCGTAATACTCGAGGATTTGTTGTTTGGAAAGAGTGCGTTCGAGGTGAATGGTGATCAGCAGTTCATCGAACTTGCGCTCGTAGGTCTTTCGAGGGTCGAGCCAGAGCATGCGAGCGAGCTGCTGAGTGAGGGTAGAGGCGCCTTGCGCGTTGCGATGTTCGCGGAGATCGACCCAAGCGGCTTTTGCGATGCGGACGGGGTCGAAGCCGGAGTGCTGAAAGAAGCGTTTGTCTTCGATTGAGACGAGCGCATTGACCAGAACCTGCGGAATATCTTTGTAGTGGACCAAGCGGCGCTTCTCACGATTTTTGTCGTAGAGAGCGCTGAGGGGTTGAGGGTCGAAGGTGTACTCGCGGCGGGAAGTGTTGTCGCTGAGAGCGGTGATTGACGAGAGTTTGTCTGCGTTGAACTTGAGAAGAGCGGGTTCCGATGCAGTAGGCGAGCTGTCGCCCGGGAAAACTTCGATCGCGCCGGAACGGAGATGGAACCAGCCCGCGGGATTGGAGCGGGCGTCCTCGCCATAGCCGGATTGGCGGAGGCGATTGGCTACCGAGAGCGGACCCATGGCGTCGCCGATGCCGACGGTTTCCGGGGCCGAGTAAAGAAGAGAGGAATGTGGAAACGGGCCCACAGCAAGTTTCTCGTCGATCAGCTTGGCGTACTTCTGGTAAACGAAGCAGACCCAGATAGTGACGGCTACTGTGACGGCGAGCAAGGCGGCGAAACAGCAGAGAGCGACATAGCGGCCGCGCGGAGACAACGCCCAACGGCTGGTTTTAGGCTTCCGAGAAACTCTGATGCGTACGGGCAATACTCTTGCCTGGGTTTATCTGTCCGGCGACAGTGACGGTGAAGAAGTTAGTCAGTGTTTGTTCCGGGCTTGCTCAAACGATTCTAACTCTTTCCAGATGTTGTCGTCGTGGGGCTGCCAATCCGGAGATTGACGGCCGGTGATCTGGAGCTCTTCGATACTGAGCGTACCGTGCCCGAAAGGACAGATGAGTTGGGTTTGAGGGCGTCCGAAGACGACCATGTTACTCCAGGAGCCGCGGCGAACGGGCATGATCAGGCGGCGGAGACAGGTGCGGCAGCGGCGGCGCTGATCCCAAACGGTCACAAACATCACACCCGAACCGAGCAGCCAGACAAATAGCGTGGCAAAGGTGAAGAGCATGTCGTGGAGAAACAACGGCGGAGTGGGACCGAAGCGTTCCAGCAACCGGGGCGGAGCAGGATAGAGCAGGACCAGGGCGTACTGGAGAGCTAACACGATTCCAGAACCGACGAGAAGCTTGGCCAGCAGATAGAGCCAGTACTTCATACCTCCATTAGACTCCTTTCGGGTGAGCTAAGTTCCTGAAAGTGGCAGGCGGCTTAACGGGTGAGGTGTTTGGCGAAAAAGAGAAGGTTAGCGGGACGCTCGGCGAGTCGGCGCATGAAATAGGGATACCAGGCGTCGCCGTAAGGGACGTAGAGCCGCAGGGTGAAGCCGCGGGAGACAAGTTCGGTTTGAAGGTCGCGGCGGATGCCGTAGAGCATTTGAAATTCGAAGCGGTCGGGGGAGAGTTTCTGTTCCTCGATGAAGCGGATGGCTTGGCGGAGGATATTTTCGTCGTGGCTGGCGATGGCAGGGTAGGTTCCTTCGGTGAGAAGGAGCTTCATGAGCTTGAGGTAGTTGGCGTCGACGTCGGACTTGCGGGCGAAGGCGAGGTCCGGTGGTTCGCGGTAAGCGCCCTTACAGAGGCGGACCGGAATGGAGAGCGCGGAGAGAGCACGGATATCGGCTTCGCTGCGGAAGAGATAGGCCTGAATGACGGCCCGGACGCAGCCAGGGTGAGAGGCCTGGAAATCTTTGACGAGCCCGAGGGTACGGTCAGTGAAGGCAGTGGACTCCATGTCGATCTCGACGCGGCTGTTCATTTCGCGCGCGCGGTCGAGCAGGCCGGTGACGTTGGCGCGGCAGGCGGGCTCGGAAAGGGCGAGGCCGAATTGGGTGAGCTTGATCGAGACGGTAGCGGGGAGATCGGAGCGCTCGATGGCGTTTTGGGCTTCGAGATAGGAAATTTTCGACTGGCCGGCTTCGTCGATCGTGGAGACGCTTTCGCCAAGGAAATCGAGGGTGGCCTTGATTCGTTCGCCGGAGAGATGTTCGAGGACGCGGATGCCTTCTTTGAGAGTTTGACCGGCGACGAAGCGAGCGGTGAAGCGGCGGGAGAGCGAGGAGTTTTCCATCCAGTGACGCAGCCAGCTTTGTTCGGAAAGGTAGAGGATGGTGTGGCGGAGCACGATAATTTCTCGACCGGGTGTTGGCGAAGAGTCAGTGGAGCCCGGAGATGCCGGACACTTACCAATATAAGTGGTGAGAAGCGGGAGGGCGTCTCAGACACAAGTTGGGGGGCAAACAGCATCGTGGCATTTGGCTTTGTTGCCTGTTTCGAAAAGCTGTCCGGTCAATTCCAGAGTCAACTTTCTACTTGTCCCTTATTGTTGCGGAGAGACAACCGTCAGAGTCATTTCCTGTATGGCGCTTGATGAGTTTGGATTGGAGGTCTGAGCGGTGTTCCGAATCGCACTAGCCTTTGGGCGTGGTTATGAATGAGCCTGAGCGAAGGGGCACTTGAATAATCGTTGACTCGGGGGCGGCGCCTCTCCTGATGTAAAACTCGGCTAGAACCGCATTGGGAAACCAAGATAACCAAGCGATCGCGCGGTAGCTGTTGAGAAGGCTGAAGCCCAGCGCCGAAGCGATTTGCAGATCGAGCCTGAGTGTTACGGCCGCGAAGGTCAGGGCAAAGGACCGGATCATCCAGCGCCGGTGTTCCGGCCAAGAGCGGGAGAGCGCTGCACGCCAGGCTTGACCGGTTACATAAATCCAAAGGACACCCACGGCGGCGAACCCAGTCTGCGCGATGATTCCCGTAGAGGCTCCAGCCGCGAGTACGAGACCAGAAACGCCGCCAACTGCACAGCTTGCGATATACGCGCGTCCGGTCCAGCGATGAGCTTGGGGCCAGCGCTTTCGCCAGGCAGGCAGGAACTGAAACGGACCGAGCAAGAGCGCTGTGCCAGCACCACCGGCGTGAATCATGATCCACGGATGGAAGAAACGATTCTGGGCGACAGTTGGGGGTACGAATCCTTTGTGAGCCACGTAGCGGTACGAAAGCAGTGCCAAGGCAGAGCTGACCAGAGCAACTCCGGACCATAGGACGTTAGAAAGGGTAAGCTTCATTGCACGTGACCCACCGACATAGTGAAGTTGTTTCGCTCGAGCAGGGAGTTATAAGGAGATAACCACTTTCTTGGCAGATACTCCCTTTCTTTGAGCTTCTAACCCGGCTTGTATGGAATCGAGACCTGTTCCGGTGACATACGGTTCCGGGGCGGCGCTATAGCGGCCATCGGCAAGTGCCCGCGGCAGGAAGTCCACATAGATCACCCGGCTGACCTCGTTGTCCATCAAAGTTGTGCCGAAGATCAGTTTTGTGCGAATGTGCCGCGTGAACGATTTGAACAACCGGGAAATGTTGAACAACAGGAGCTTGGGCATCTGCCGAAGAAACTGAAAGGCGACGCCGGAGCTTTCCGCGAGCTTTTCAAACGATATGGGAAAAGTAGTCATCGAGACGAATTTGTTCCCCTTGCAGGCGTAGACAATGTCTAAACAGGGCTCAACCGAACCCTTCCCGATAGCAAGTGCGCCTGCGCTGGTCTTACCCTTGAAGGCCTGGATCACGTCTTTGACAACGGTGTCCGTGTTGTAGTCGAAGGCCTGACTTGCGCCGAGTTTCTTGACGTAATCGAAGTTCTTTCGCGATCCCGTGGTGATGACTTCGTAGCCGGCCGCGACGGCCAATTGAATGGCATTGCTGCCGACGCTGGTTGAGCCGCCCCACACGAGAAGCGTTTTTCCTGTCGGTTTCGGAGATTCGGAAGGATACTGAAGAGCTAACTGATCTTTCTGAAATAAGCCGCAAGCGGCGGTAGACAAGCCTAGGGGGAGAACGGCGGCCCTTTCGTAAGACATGCCGTGGGGGATGGGCGCAGCCATGTGCTCGAGGACGATTGAGTAGGCCTGAAACGCGCCCTCGGCCGAGCTGTTGCGCTTCTTATCGACTCCCACGGCATGACCGAGAACACGATCGCCTACCTTGAAGCGAGACACGCCCGTCCCAACCTGAACTACCTCGCCGGCGAGATCAGAACCGAGGACGAAGGGGTATTTGATCCAGGGGAAGACGAAGTTGCCGGCACACTGTATGATCCAATCGATCGGGTTGATGGCTACTGCGTGATTCAGCACCAGGATCTCGCCGTTGCGCGGGAGAGTGTACGGCGCGGTTTTCACTTCGAGTTTGGCGTGCTTCGCCGGTAGCCAAGCGGCTGTGTTAACGTCCATCTGGACGACTCCTTTGAGAGATTGCGTGGGGGAAGTTGCGAACGGCCGCCCTTCGCCTTGCGCGGCTAGTTGTGGGTCTGAGGAACCGTTTTGGCCGACCAGTGCTGTCGCTCTCACGTACCCAAGCTTAGTAGATTGACGTAGAACGATCCATGCTGTAGAGTACGTGTTATCTTCGTGATCGTTCAAACTCGCAAATGGATCCACTCTCAGATGTGCTGTCGTTAGTCAAGATCAAGAGCTATTGGTCGGTGGGGTTCGAGTGGGGCGGGGATTGGTGCCTGGAGTTCGGCGCTTACGAGGGCATCAGGATTTACGCGGTGATTTTCGGCGAGTGCTGGCTTTCGGTAGAGGGCGTCCCGGAACCGATTCGTGGGTGTACCGGCGATTGCCTTCTGTTACCGAGTGGACGACCCTTCCGCGTCGGAAGTGATCTAAGTCTGCCAGCAATTCCAGAACGTGCGCTGTTCTCCGTGACCGGCGAGGGTGGCATCATGAAACACCAAGGCGGTGGGGATTTTCTCGGGATAGGCGGGCACTTCAACTTGGCGGGCGATTACGCCAGCCTTCTCCTCGATGAGCTTCCGCCGATTCTGCATATCAGGAAAGAAGCTGATAAAGCTGTTCTGCGATGGACGTTGGATCGGCTGCGGCAGGAACTCCATGATCCGCAGCCGGGTGGGTCTCTCGCCGCGCAACAGCTCGCGATGCTGCTGTTGATTCAGGCATTGCGGGTGCATTTCGCGGAAGGGGCCGGCGGAGGTAGCGGATGGCTCTTCGCGCTGGCCGATCGAAGAATGCGGCTGGCAATCTCGGCGATGCACGATGACCCTTCGCACCGCTGGACCTTGCAGGCGTTAAGTAAACGCGCCGGAATGTCCCGCACGACCTTTGCGGTCAGGTTCAAAGAAGTTGTCGGGAAATCTCCCATGGAGTATTTGACTCAATGGCGCATGATGCTGGCCGGGGACAGGCTCATGCGTTCTGCTGACTCGGTTTCGGTGATTGCTCCGTCGCTCGGTTATGAGTCCGAGAGTGCTTTCAGTACAGCCTTCAAGCGCGTCATGGGCTGTTCGCCGCGGCAATACAGCCGGCGCACTGAAGTTCAGGACGGTGGAGAAGATTCGTGATTCTCACGTGTGATTGAGCCATGTGAGGCGGTTCCCGCCGCAATCTGGAAATTTGGGATTATATTGACACAGAGGGCCCCATTGGCAAACACACAGATGCTCATCGCTGACGCCTATTCTGCTTTCAACCGGCGGGATATCGATAGTGCGCTATCGCTCATGAGCGAGAGCGTGAGCTGGCCCAAGGCGTCGGAAGGCGGCCGTGTAGCCGGGAAAGAAGAGATTCGCGACTATTGGACTCGTCAGTGGAAGGAGTTTGACCCTCATGTGGAACCGGTGGAAGTAATTGAGCGCGAGGGAGGCAAGACTGAGGTGAAGGTTCACCAGCTCGTGAAGACCCTCAGTGGCGATGTTCTTTCGGATACGGAAGTGTGGCACGTTTACACGATCGCAAACGGGCTGATTGAACGCATGGATGTAATAGATAGCGACGCTAGCTCGCACCAGACTCCATCCTCCGCCTTTTCAAGCGCTAGCATGCGGTAAAAACATCGGGTGTAGCGACTGTCAACAAGACTTTCGCACACAAGATGTGAAATAACAAACCGGCAATCGGGGATTTATTTGTCTTGCGCGGTCGGCTGGCGCAAGCGTTGGAGCAGTCACTACTCTAAGATTGAAAGCCGGGATGGCGTCTCGCAAGTAGGCATGCTGAGGAGGGGTTGGTATTGATGGAGAATTTGTTGCTCGATCTTCGGTATGCGCTGCGGGTGCTGCGGAAGTCGCCCGGGTTCACGGCCGTGGCGATCCTCACGCTGACGCTGGGAATCGGCGCGAACATCGCCGTCTTTGGAGTGTTGAATGCTGTGCTGCTCCGCCCGCTCCATGTGAGCGATCCACAGAGCCTGTATCAAATTCGACATCAAACCTGGATGAGCGGACGGCTGCTGACAACCCCGTATGCCGCTTTTGAAGACCTGCGCCGGCGCAACACGACCTTCAGCGCTATGGCCGCCGTTTATGGATACTCGGGTGCGGGCCTGCGTTGGCATAACGCAGTGAGGAACGTGCATGGCGACGAAGTGACAGGAAACTATTTCGATCTATTGGGCGTGCGGCCTGCCATTGGGCGATTCTTTCACGCGGCGGACGAGCATGGTCCGGATTCAGCACCTTATCTGGTGTTGAGCGACGCTCTTTGGCGAAGCGCATTTGGAGCGGACCGGGGCGTAGTTGGATCTGTCGTGGAGCTCAATGAGCATCCGTTTACGGTAATCGGCGTCGCGCCGGCACGCTTCCATGGCGCCGAGCGGTTTGTTTGGCCGGACTACTGGATGCCGATGGTGAACGAGCGGCAGGTGGAGGGCGCGGATTACCTCGATAGCCGGACAGGCACGCCTCTTACGGTGATTGGCAGGCTGAAGCCGGGCGCGACGGAGAAGCAGGCGACCGGCGACCTGAGCGCGATTTCGGCCGAGTTGGCGAGAGAGTATCCGAAGACCGATGATGGACTGCCGCTGCGGCTCATCCATCCAGGACTTTGGGGGGACGACGGCGAGGTGATTCGCGGTTTCCTTTACAGCGTGACCACCCTGGCGCTGCTGGTGCTGGCGGCGGCGTGTACGAATATGTCGAGCCTATTTGCAGCGCGGGCAGCCGACCGCGGCCGGGAACTGGGGCTGCGTGCGGCGCTGGGGTCGAGCCAGTGGCGGCTGGCGAGGCAACTGCTGACCGAGGCGCTTTTGCTATCGCTGGTGGGTGGAGCAGCGGGGCTGGTCGTGGCCGACCTGGTGCTTGGCCTGCTGAATCGTTTGCCGCAAGCTGTTGACGTGCACTTAGCCGCATTTTTGGATGCGCGTGTTTACCTGGCGGGTCTGGCATTTACATTGGCAAGCGCGCTGGCCTTTGGCATGATACCCGCGCGGCAGGCGTGGCGGAGCAGTCCATTGCAGGCGATGAAGAACGCTCCGGCGGATGCGCTGCGCTTGCGCCGGTTTGCCCTGCGGGATTTATTATTGGGCGCACAAATCGCGATCTGCACACTGCTGGTGACATCCGCGCTAGTGGCTGTGCAGGGCATGGTGCGCACGCTGCATACTCCACTGGGCTTCCAGCCGCAGGGCGCCATGCTGGCGGAGATGGACTTGAGCCGCGTGGGACCGGATGGTGGCGGTGCGCTCGCGAAACAGAAACAGGTGATTGAGGCCGCGCGGAGCATTCCAGGCGTGACGGAAGCGGGCGCGGTGAACCGGGCGCCCATGACGGGAGGGCTGCGCGGCGTTCCCGTTTACCGGCCTGGAACGACGGATTTCACGCTGAAGAACTATGCTTTGGCGGCGTACGTGTTTGCGGTGTCGCCGGGCTATCTGGCGGCGGCCGGCACCCGGCTCGACGGCGGGCGGGATGTCTCCTGGCAGGACACGGAAAAGACGCCCAATGTGGCGATTGTGAACGAGACCTTCGCTCGTAAGATGTGGGGCAACAAACCGGTGATGGGACAGTGGTTTATCTTGCGCGGCAGGCTGACGCAGGTGGTGGGCGTGGCCGGGAACGGCAAGTATCATGATCTGACGGAATCGCCGCAATCGGCCGTGTATGTGCCTCTTTCCCAAAATGAGGAGGGCGATGTAGTTTTCGTGGTGAGGGCACGGAGAACGCCGAGCGAGATGGTGGCGGCGCTGGAACGCGCGTTGAGCGGCATTGCGCCGAATGTCCTGATCGGCCTGCAGAGCTGGCCTAATTTGCTCGCGTCTCAAATGCTCCCGGCGCGGGCGGCAACGGTGGCGCTAGGGGTCATGGGCCTGCTGGCGGCGATGCTGGCCGTGACGGGCATTGCCGGGATGGCGGCTTACAGCGTAAGCAAGCGGAAGAAAGAGTTGGGCATCCGAGCGGCTTTGGGCGCGGGGAGATTTGGGATCATGAGTGCGGCAGTGGGGCGGCCGATCGTGCTGCTCGGCGCGGGATCGATGCTCGGTCTGACGGGTGGCATTTTTGCCAGCGGGTTGCTCAGGCACATCGTGTACCAGGCGAACACGCAGGACCCGATTATTGTAAGCGCTGCAGTGGCGACGATGGCGCTGCTGGGCGCAGCGGCTTCCGCTATCCCGGCCCGGCGAGCGCTTGCCGTGGACCTGTCAAAGCTCATGCGGGAACAGTAGAACAGCTAGCGCGAAGTTATACCGCGATCTTTGATCGGCGAGCGCCGTTGAGTTACGAAGTCTTAGCTCGGTCGTGCGCAAGGCGGCTGCAGGCGTCGGGCGTATGCAGCATTTTGATCGCGTCACCGCCGGATTCGATGGTGTCGATTTTGCCTTTGCTATCGATCACGAAAGTGACTCGACCTGCGATGGCGTATTTCGCGATGTAGACGCCGTACTCTTTAGAAACGCTCCGGTCCACGAAATCGCTCAGCAGAGGGAACGACAAACCGAGTTGGTTCGCGAAGGCCTTTTGGGAGGGAGAGTTATCTGTGCTGATGCCAAAAACCTTTGCGCCAGTTTTCAGGAAGTTTTGCATACCAGCCTGGTACGCTTTCATTTCCGCCGTTCAACCACCTGTAAAGGCGGCGGGGAAAAAGGCAAGCACCACGGTGCTCTTTCCCAGGTAATCGGCTATGTGAACCGTTCCGCCATCTGTGGAAGGAAGCGTGAAATCCGGGGCCTTGTCTCCCGCTTTCAGGGTTGTCGATGGCGCGACAGTAGATTGCGCGGCCAGACATACACCGAGTCCGGACCCAATGGCAACTCGTCTGGTGATTCTCATTCGATAAGCTCTGAGACTGACATTAGCACGTATTCCTGCGAATACTAATTGGGCGAGACGCTCCGAGCGATGCAAATGTCGCGCGAATTTCTTCAGGTAAACAAGGAGTGGCTAACGAGGGCAAGACCGGAGCCGAGGATCGCGCCGACCAATACGTCGCTCAAAAAATGCATGCCGAGGAGAATCCGGGAAATTGCGATACTGGCGGCACAAAAGAGTAGCGCCGGGTAAAGCACGGGATAGAATTCGGCGAGCGAGATAGCCACAGCGAATGCAGTGATGGTATGACCGGAGGGAAACGAAAACTGATCGGGAGGCAGCAGTTTCGCCCAGCAGTGGGGCTCGATGGCACAGGGGCGGCGGCGGCCGGAGAGCCGTTTCAGAGACTTAAACAGTCCGATTCCAACGAGGGCAGCCGAACCAGCAGAGGCAAGCGCGGTAAGACGCAGATCGCCACCGAACAGAAGGATTGCTAGACCGGTTAGATACCAGATCCAACCATCTCCGGCGCGGGTTGCAGCGATTGCCCAAAGCCGGATCCATTTGGGAGCGGGCCACTGATTGACCCTGCGCATCAAGCGGTGGTCACGAATGGCGATAAAGCGAAGCATGGTTTGGTGGGCCGTCATAGCCTTGCTGCCTCACATAAGTAGTTTATGCAATTGCATACAGTTCTCAATTGCCTGCTCTCGTTTTAACTGGTAAGTGGTTACAGCTACATGACAGGTTAGCGAAAGCTCAGTGAAGCCGTGTATTTAGCCGTTCGAAGACGACTGGCACGCGAGTGAGGCAAGTAGGATAAGGAGTTGCAGGAAAAGCTGAAGCTGGATTTCATTTACTTCGACGCAGGCGGCGGCCATCGCAGCGCCGCACTTGCGCTCAAAGCGGTGATCGAAACGCTGGATTATCCATGGCAAGTGCGGCTGGTGAACTTGCAAGAGGTACTAGACTCGCTCGATATTTTCCGTAAGTTGACGGGGATTCGACTGGAAGACATTTACAACCTGGTGCTGGAAAAAGGCTGGACATTCGGCTCACGTTACTTGCTGCCGTGCATGCATGGTGTGATCCGGCTGTATCATCGTTCGCAGGTCAGAGTACTGGCGGCATTCTGGCGCACGCAGAAGCCGGACCTGGTGGTGTCGCTGGTTCCGAATTTCAATCGCGCTTTATTTCAAAGCTTGCAGAAGACGTCGCCCGGCACGCCGATGGTGACGATTTTAACGGATCTGGCGGACTTTCCACCTCATTTCTGGATGGAGCGGCAGGACCAGTATCTGATCTGCGGGACCGATTACGCGCGTGAGCAAGCTCGGAAGATGGGATACGCGGCGAACCGTGTCTTTAAGACGAGCGGAATGATTTTGCGCCCGGAGTTTTACCGCGTTCCAGAGATCGACAAAGAGCGCGAGCGGAGGAAACTGGGGCTGGATCCGAATGTGCCTACCGGTCTGGTGCTGTTTGGCGGCGCGGGGTCGAACGTGATGTATTCGATCGCGAAACGGCTGGGCAACAGCCCGCTCAAGGTGCAGCTCATCATGATTTGCGGGAAAAATGAAAAGCTGCGGAGACGGCTGGAGCGATTGAAGACGAAGAACACGATCGCGCTGGAGGGATTTACGAAAGAGATCCCGCGTTACATGGCGCTTTCAGATTTCTTCGTGGGCAAACCGGGTCCCGGCAGCATTTCCGAAGCGCTCAAGATGAACTTACCAGTGATTGTGGAGCAGAATGCCTGGACGCTGCCACAGGAGCGGTATAACGCGCGATGGATAGCAGAGAAGCAGGCCGGAATCGTTCTGAAGAACTTCCGGCAGATTGAGGGAGCAGTGGAAAGGCTGCTGGAAGCCGAGTCGCTCGTGAGCATGAAACGGAGAATCGCGCAAATGGATAATCAGGCGGTGTTCGAGATCCCGCCGATGCTCGATAGCATTCTCAAGACGGCGCGAGGGGGACGGACAGATTTCGAGGCAGCGGGGATAGAGTAGTTGTTGGGGTGAACGAATTTTGACCCGGCGAGGTTTGATGCAACTGGCAGCAAGAGCGATGGCGATGCCGGCGTCAGCGGGCTTTCTGAGTGCCTGGAATGCGACGCCCGCGAGTGGAACGGCGTACAAGCCAGCGTTTTTCGACGCGGCTGATTTTGAAGCTCTAGAATCACTCACCGACATTCTGATTCCGGCGGATGAAACGCCGGGAGCAAAGGACGCCGCCTGCGCGCAGTTCATCGATTTTGTGCTTGCTGCATCGACCGGCTATGCGCCGGAGACACAAGCAAGGTGGCGGGCAGCGATGTCGATGTTGAAGAAGGCGGGTTTCCACGGAGCGGACCGGCGCGGGCGTGAACGGTTGGTAGCGGCAATGTCGGAGCCGGAGCGGGATCATGACCGGTGGCATCCAGCGTTTGCGGCTTTCGAGTTAGTCAAGCGGGAAAACACGTTTGCGTTTTACACGTCGAGGGCGGGCACGATTGGGGCGCTAGATTACCGCGGAAATTCGTATAACGCATTCTTCCCGGCGTGTACTCATCCGGAGCATCATGTTGTATGACGCGATCGTAGTGGGGTCGGGCGCTTGCGGCGGTTGGGCGGCCATGGCGCTCGGTCAGCGCGGCATGAAAGTGCTGATGCTCGAAGCGGGAAGCGCAATCGATCCGGCGCGCGACTTTCACCACAGATACCTATTTGATTTGAAGTTCCGCGGCCAAGGCAAGCCGGGTCTGCTCAAGCGGTACAGCGGTAGCGAGCGCAACTATCGCATCATGATCGACAAGTGGGAAAACCCGTACACCACTTCGCCCGAAACAAACTATTCGTGGGGCCGGTCGCGTGTGCTCGGGGGCCGGAGTCTGCACTGGGCGCGGGCAAGCGACCGGATGGCGGACTACGAGTTCAAGGCGGCGTCGCGTGATGGTTACGGCCTCGATTGGGATATCGATTACGCGCAGATAGCTCCTTACTACGACCGCGTGGAGGAGTTCATCGGGGTCAGTGGAGCAGCGGAAGGATGGCCGCAATTTCCGGATGGGCGGTTCCTGCCGGTGATGCCATTGAACTGCGCGGAGGCGATCTTCACAGCGGCCGCTAAGAGTTTGAATTGGCCCTCGACGCACCGGCGGCTCGCGCAGTTGACTCAATTGCACAATCATCGGCCGCCGTGCCATTACTGCGGTAATTGCGTGAATGGATGCGATGTGGGAGCGATGTTCAGCACGGTTTCGACAACGCTGCCGCCGGCGTTGAAGAGTGGGAATGTTGAGGTACGGACAGACTCGGTGGTGGCGCAGGTTCGCATGCGGGATGGAGGCCATGCGGCGGGCGTGACTTACATCGAGCGGTACACGCAAAAACCGGTGGATGTGGATGCGAAGTATGTCGTGCTGGCGGCATCCACGCTCGAGAACACACGACTGCTGATGCTCTCGGCAAAAGGCGGGTTGGCCAATTCGAGCGGCACGCTGGGGCAGTACATGATTGACCAGGTCGCGGGCGGCGGCGTAAGTGGTTTTCTGCCGAAGCTGAAGGGCGGCCCGAGCCGGCTCGACGACGGCAAGTCGGCTGGAATCACGATTCCGAACCTGGTGAACTTCGACGCAAAGAGCGCGCGCAAGGATTTCATTCGCGGGTACGTGATGAATGCGACCGGAGGGCAGAGCGAGTTTCCGCTATTCGCGGCTTCCCTGCCCGGCTATGGATCGGCCTGGAAGCGGGAGATCAAAAGCCGGTATGTGGCGCAAGCGCGAGTGTGGATTGCGGGCGGAGAGATGCTGGCGCGGAAAGACAATTTTGTCGAGCTCGATCCCGAGGTGAAAGACCATTGGGGCATTCCGGTGGTGAAGATCAACTTCACGCATGGCGATAACGACCGCAAGATCATGGCGGACTTTCAGGAGAAGGCCGAAGAGTGGTTTCGAAAAGCCGGTGGTGAGCACATGCCCGGTATGGGGACAAGTGGACCGGTCGGTTTTCCGGGTGCGCCGGGGTCGCCTGACACGAGCCGGGCGCGCGCCACAGCAGATTTGACGCCGAGCCGTAGCGCCTCACGAGAAGGCGATGGTCCAGCTGGGCAGAAGAAGCGGGACAGGCTGCACGGCGCGATCCACGAAGTCGGCACCGCGCGCATGAGCCGGGATCCGCGGCAGGGCGTGCTTAATTCCTACTGTCAGACGCACGATATCTCGAACCTCTACGTGTTCGGTGGAAACGCTTTTCCGTCGACAGGCGATAAGCATCCAACGCTCACGATGCTGGCGTTGACCGCGCGCGGGTGCGATCATCTGCTGGACTTGACGAAGACTTAAGAGGCGGCGTGCGCACGCGCCCAGCCAAGGC
Source organism: Bryobacteraceae bacterium (assembly GCA_965219105.1). Lineage (GTDB taxonomy): Bacteria > Acidobacteriota > Terriglobia > Bryobacterales > Bryobacteraceae > Bog-105. The sequence continues at coordinate 1,604,073 of OZ244728.1, forward strand.
AGGCGCGGATATTTTCTTCTTCGGCGCGTATGTGCCCGGCCGGAGGCAACTGCTCGGGCCTGGGCAGCGGCGCGGTGGCGTGGTGCTCGTGAACGAAGCGCAGAGTTCGGGCAAGGTGGATGCCGTTGCGGTCGGGAAAGGTGATCCAGTACCTGTCGGTAAGGCACGGGACTTCGAGCGGATCGCGCGTGATCATCTCCAGCGCGAGACGAACGTTGGGTTGGGCACGCTCGAGAACTTCAAGAATACGGCACAGATCCAGGATGCCCGTGCCGAGAGGCACTTCCGCCATAGCAAAGCCGTCGGCGTAAGTGGCTACGGCAATATCTTTGAAGTGGGTGGCTTTGGTATACGGCGCGGCTTCTTCGATCGTCTCCATGGGGTCGTCGAGCAAGGAGAGGTTATTTCCAAAGTCGAGACAGGCGCCGAAGTATTCGCTCGAGTAGGTCTTGAAGATGTGAACGTACTCGTCGGTCGTCCAGTCTTTGTGATTTTCAAGGGCCAGTGTGAGCTTGTGTTTCTCAAAGAGTGGGAGGGCGGCTTCGAGCTTGGCCATACTCTCGTGGACCCAGCCATTCCAGTCGGCCAGCGAGCCGAAACTCGCGTAGCGGCGTCCGCCAAGTAAGCCATCGCGAGCCACCGTGCAGCCGGCGTGCTTTGCGGTGAGGATGGCTTGTTCGAGACTCTCCGGAGTGCTGTTGCGAACCGAGATCATGGCTTCGACCCACATGCCGAGCTGGTCGGCACGAGCGCGAAGAGCGGCGGGGTTGCCGGTGATTTGGCACTGAATGCCGCCTGCGCCCAGTTCGTGGCAGTGTTGTAGAAAATCAATGGTGTGGGGGCCCTTGGGCACTGGGGGCAGGCTCAGCGCACTTTGAGAGCTATTCCTGCCGAGCATGCCGCCCATGAACGACGTAGAGGCGACGCCGAGTTTCGCGAGCAGGGGCGATGTTTTCGAGGTCATCGTCAGTGCGCTGCAGCGGCCGCGGTTTCGAGCCAGCTACGCATCTGATCGCGACGCACCAGACCGGGCTGCTGGAAGACCGGCTGGCCATGATGAAGAACGACGAAGTTCGGAATGCTCTGCACGCGGAAGCGGCCGGCGAGATCGGAATGAGCTTCGGTGTCTACTTTCAAGACAAGCGCTTTGCCGGACATCTCCTGCGCGACGGCCTTGACTTCGGGAGCCGCGGCACGGCAAGGTCCGCACCAGGAGGCCCAGAAATCGACCAGGATGGGTACCGTACTTGTCCGGACGATTTCGTCGAAGGCGGCAGCGTCTACATCGATCGGCTCGGCAGACGGCGCCAAGGGCGATTTACACGAGCCGCAGCGGCCTGTGTCGGCCAAATGTTGGGCAGAGACTCGATTGGGAGTTCCGCAGTCCTTACAGGTTCGTATGGTGGAGTAGTTCACGGCGCAAGATTCCTCACCTTCCGTTATAGCGGAGGGGCGTCGCTCAGTTTGAAGCGCGGGCCTGGAGCGAAATCGATCACTTCGGCAAGGAGAAGCGGAAGCAGGAGCCAACGCCCTCAGCCGATTCGACCCAGATGCGGCCGCCGTGGCGTTCGACGATGCGAGAGCAAGTAGCGAGACCCATGCCGCTGCCCGGCACATCGGCGCCGTGGAGGCGTTTCAGTGGCTCGAAGATCGAAGCGAGGTGCTCGGGAGGAATGCCTTCTCCGTTGTCTCTCACCTCGAAGACGAACTCCTGATTTTGCTCGCTGGCAGATATCTCAACGCGTGGGGGTATGCCGGGGCGACTATACTTGAGGGCGTTCCCAACCAGATTCTGTAGTAGCTGGCTTAGCTGAACCTCGCTCCCGACAACCGTTGGCAAACCACCGCTTACCACTTCACCGCAGGTTTCAGAGATTTGCGGTTTCAGATCGATGAGAGTTGCATTCAGGACGTCTTGCATCGAGACCGGCTGCGGATCGATCTCGCCTTGGCCGACTTGCGCGAACCGGAGGAGCGAATGTACCAAGTCCTGCATGCGTTTCGCGCTGCCTATAATGAGATCTAGAAATTCCCGGTGCGGTTCGCTCAGCGTGCTGGAAGCCTGGCGCTGAAGCAGTTGGGAATAGCTCACCACGCCGCGAAGAGGCGCCTGGAGATCGTGCGCCGCGATGTGGGCAAAGCGCGTCAGCTCTTGATTGGAGCGGCTCAGCTCGCGGGTCAATCGCTCCCGGTCAAGGTTACTCTGTTCGCGCTCCACGGCGGCCCAGGTACGGTCGCCCACTTTACGGAAAAAGAGGATCTCTTCTTCCCTCCAGTTCCTTGGCTGGGAGTGGCTAAGGAAGAACAGCGCCACCAAGCGGCCATTCTTTAACACGGGTATCTCTAGATGTGCCCGAACATGAATGGCGGCCCAATTTTCTTCTTTGCCGGAAGTCAGCGGATGGTTGAGAGTATCGGCAACGGCAATCATTGCTCCGCTTTGCAGCCGCGACAGAATCCGCTCGCCGAAATCGGAAAGGGACCATTCGCCATCGAGGGAAGGCAGTTCGCCGGAGGCCCAACTGGTTTGCGTGGTGACGCGGTCGCCGGCGCCGTCAACAAACGCAAAGCCCGCTCCGTCGACCTGAAGGATTCGGCCCACCAGCTCCATCGCCGCGTGCAGAATCTGCGGAATCTCTTTCAGGTCGCGCAGGCGCTCGCCCAGATCGGCAAGCACGGTTTGACGTTGTTCGCTCGCTTTGAGGTCAACCTCGGCCTGACGCCGCGCGCTAATGTCCTCGAAGGCCAGCAGGATCAGCTCGGTATGATTCCCTTCCCGCCACAGTTTGCGCGCATTGAGTTGCATAAGCTTCGGTCCGATCCCGGGAAAGACGTGCTGGACTTCATACCCGTCTATGGTTGTTTCGCGTGGAAGAATCTGTTCGAGCAGATGCCGCAGCGACGGGATGTCCCACTGCCCGTTACCGAGATCGTAGAGAAGCTGGCCTTCGGTCTCCTTTTGGGCGACACGAAACGTTTGGTAAAAAGCTCGATTGGCCGAATGAACTCGTAGTTCGCCGTTCAGAATGAGAAGAGGCTCGCGAACAGTGTCCGTGATGCTCATCGCATACGCTAACGCGTCCTTAAGCCTCTGCTCGGTCAGCTTGCGCTCGGTAAGATTTCGCAAGACTTTGGCATAGCCTAAGGTCACGTCGTTACCGTCGCGCAAGGCAAGGAGCGTACCTTCGAGAAAGATCGGTTTGCCATCGCGCCGGACGTACCAGCGCATATCGGAACAGCGGCCGTCGGAAGCAGCAGCCTGTACCTGCTCGATGGGAACTGCGCCGGAACGATCGGCCTGGGTGAAGATAAAGTCGAGCGGGTGGCCGAGCCACTCCGATTCAGGGTAGCCGAGAATCTTTTCGACGCCGGGGTTCCAGCTGACGATGCAGCGATCGGGGTCGATCAGGAAGACTGCGAAATCTGCTAACTCCGCAACAAGCTGTTGGTACAGGTACGATTGCTGAGCGGTGACAGGCTCGGAGCAAGCGAGTGGTTCGCGCATGCAGAAAATGTGAGGGTCGTTAATAGAATACTATGCGTAGCAGCTAAGTGGCGAAAGCGTAGGGGAGGCAGGGGACGGACCAATGAAGAGAATCGTGTGGAGCATGGGATGGGTCACGCTGATGGGCATGTTGGCTTGCGGGCTAACGGGGACAGCGGCGGCTCAGCAAACCGGAGCAGTGCCGAATCGCGCGCCGCTGCTGCCGAACACGTTTAACCCGCTTCCGCTGGGGTCGGTAAGGCCGTTGGGGTGGTTAAAAAATCAGCTCGTCATTCAGGCGAACGGGTTGACGGGACACCTGGACGAATTTTGGAACGACGTGGGTGGAAACAGCGCCTGGCTCGGCGGCACGGGAGAGGCCTGGGAGCGCGGACCGTATTACCTGGACGGCTTGCTTCCGCTCGCTTATCAACTCAATGACACGAAGCTGAAAGAAAAGGCAGACAAGTGGGTGGAGTGGTCATTGACTCACCAGAGGCCCGATGGAGAGTTTGGACCGGTACAGAACGACGACTGGTGGCCCCGCATGGTGATGTTGAAAGTGTTGACGCAGTATCAGGAGGTGAGCGGAGACAAGCGCGTGGTTCCGTTCATGACGCGGTACTTTCACTACGAGTTGAAGACCCTGCCGCAGAGGCCGCTGCGCGATTGGGGAAAGTACCGGTGGCAGGACAATGTTCTGTCGGTTCTCTGGCTGTATAACCGGACCGGCGACAAACAATTGCTAAAGCTGGCGCAGTTACTGCATGACCAGGGCTACGACTGGCAGTCGCAGTTTGCGCATTTTAAATACACCTACAAGGAGACCAAGGCGGTTCTAGGAAAGGACCCCGCGCACAAGCTGCCGGAGGAGGCGATGCAGACACATGGCGTGAATAACGCAATGGCGCTGAAGGTTTCTCCGGTTTGGTACTTGATGACAGGCAGCGCGAACGATCGTGCGGCGCTGAACCGGCAGGTTGCACTCTTGGACAAATATCACGGGCTGCCAAACGGCATGTTCAGCGGCGATGAGCATTTGGCGGGGCCGGACCCTTCGCAGGGGATCGAGTTATGCGCGGTGGTGGAGACGATGTTTTCGTTTGAAGAAGCGCTGGCGGTTTTGGGGGACGCGAGGTTGGCCGACCGGCTCGAGCGCGTGGCTTATAACGCTCTGCCGGGAACGCTGTCGAATGACATGTGGTCGCACCAGTACGATCAGCAGCCGAACCAGATTGCTTGCAGCCGTGCGCATCGGCAGTGGTCGACCAACGGCGATGACTCGAATCTGTTTGGGCTTGCGCCTCATTTCGGTTGTTGCACGGCGAACTTGCACCAGGGGTGGCCGAAGTTTGTGACGAGTCTGTGGATGGAATCGGGCGACGGCGGATTGTTTGCGGCGGCGTACGCGCCCAGCGAGGTGAAGGTAAGCCTGCCGGGCGGGAAGGTAGCGGTAGAAGAGACGACGCGCTACCCGTTTGACGGAACGGTGAAATTCGCTGTGAAGCCGGAAAGGGCGCAGACGTTTCCGCTGGTCCTGCGGATTCCGGCCTGGGCGCCCAGCGCGACGGTCACGTTGAACGGCAAGCAGCTTGAAAGGCGAGAGTCAGGGTGCAGCGCGGAGAATGCCGAACGGTTTGCGCAGGGCGATACACATTGCGATCCGAAGAAAATGACGGTGCGCATCGAGCGCAAGTGGCAGGCGGGCGACACAGTGGAGATTACGTTTCCGATGCGGCCGCGCGTCTCGCACTGGTTCAATCAGGCGGCAGTTTTTGAGCGGGGAGCGCTGGTGTTTTCACTGCCGTTACATGCGGACTGGTCGGAGATGAAGAAGTACGCGGAGAAGTCAGCGGATTGGCAGCTCAGCCCGACGGAAAAGTGGAACTACGGAGTGCAGCTAGGAGACTGCGCGGCGGAGGCGTCGGAGAGCGCGATCACCGATACTCCGTTCGATGTCGATCATCCGGCGGTCACGATGACAGTGCGTGGGCGGCAAGTCCCGCAGTGGACAGTGGCGGAGAACTCGGCGGGGCCACCGCCGGCAAGTCCGGTAGCGGGCACGGGACCGGTAGAAGCGTTGCGGCTTGTGCCGTACGGCGCCGCGAAGCTGCGAATTACGGAGTTTCCGTATTTGCAGACACGGTCGAGCTGTCCGGCGGCGGGGTTGTAGATACAGGGATCTCGCCTAGAGATCATACGAAGTCCAGGATGAATGTGACTGTACCTATTGATCTGGAATCGGTGCTCAAGTTGGCTATTTCTCAGCCGGACGTACCCGGCGGAATGGGCGAACTTCCTGGTTGCACATATTTCACCTGCTGCACCTAATGCATCTATGTTGTAAACTGGTTGGGGAGATTACCAAGATATGGCAGCGCTTGCTCGATCGCACCATGCACCAACGGCACAGGACGCCTCATTGGCGAGTGTTTCGGGGAAGCGCCTGTCCCGCTACGTCCGGCGGCAGAAGCCCTTATCTTTGCGGGTCGCCGGGTCCGCGCAGGAACAACCCATTGAATTGCCTGCACGTGCCGTTGCGCTCCTGATCGAAGTCCTGGAAGCTATGGCCGCCGGCAGAGGCGTCACGATAATTACTGAAGACGCTGAGCTGACCACCATGGAAGCGGCGAGAATTCTGAACGTCTCTCGCCCATACCTCATAAAACTGCTGGAAGGGAAAGTCATCCCTCATCGGTTGGTTGGCAAACACCGGCGTATCTTAATCGATGACGTTGTGGCGTATAAGCAGCGGATCGATGCGGAACGCGAAGGCGTGTTGGCACAGCTGACTGCCGAAGCGCAGGAGACCGGGATGGGCTATGCGAATCGATGAGCACTTGCATCGCGCTGCTGGACGCAAATGTGCTATATCCTGCGCCTGTACGCGATCTCTTGCTGCAACTTGCGGTGACGGATATTTACAAGGCTCGTTGGACGGCTGACATTCACCGGGAGTGGATCGAACATCTGCTCGAAAACGAGCCGCAGCGAAAACGTGCCGACCTGGAGCGGACACGCGACCTAATGGACCAGGCTACACGCGACGTTTTGATCACAGGCCATGAAAGTCTGATTCAGGCGCTAGAATTGCCAGATCCCAACGACCGGCACGTTCTTGCAGCGGCCATTGTAGGCCGCTGCAATGTTATTGTAACGGCCAATTTGAAAGACTTTCCTGAGAGTGCCCTCACACCCTTCGGCATTGACGCGCAGCATCCCGATGAATTTCTTTGCGATCACCTGAACCTTGCCCAAGAACTGTTTTGTAGTTGCGTTCACAAGATCCGCGGCCGCTTGAAAAACCCGCCTTACACAACAGACGAGTATCTGGATACTCTGAGGCGCAATGGCTTGGTGTCTACGGCCACGGAGTTGCGATTGTTCGCCGAGCTACTGTGATAGCTCAAGTTGCTCCAATGTCATTACGCGCGTTCTGAAGATTTCTCGCTGTAGCTGCGAGTGGAACATACTATTCGCCGGTTCCCAAGGGCTACAGGCGCTGGACAGCACCTCTAGCCTCGTTGTTGTCGGCTCAGAAGAACAACTTCAGCGAAAGCTGGACTACTCGCGGGAAGTTCTGCTGATAGAGATTTACGGTGCCGAAGCCGGTATAGGTGCCGTTCGATTGAACTTTCGGCGGACCGTCGCCCGGATTGTTGTCGGGACCCGGGAACAGGACGGTGTTGGTCATGTTGAGAGCTTCACCGCGCAGTTGCAGGCGGTAGCGCTCGGTGAAGGCGAAGTCCTTGTGAACGGCGAAATCGAGGTTGACAATACTCGGATTGCGGACCGTTGAGATTTGGTCGGGCAAGTTCGCCAGTCCGTACTGGGGAATCGTCGTGTAACAGCCTAGCGGGCTGCCGCTCGAGTAATTGTTATACAGATAGCTGTTGAGCTTGGGGCCGCCGTCCGGTGTGTAGCTGTGGTTGCAGCCATAGTAGTAGCCGGTGTTGAGACCAGTCGGCACGCCGGTTTGAGCGGAGACGATGAAGTTCGCGCTCCAACCGCCAATAAAGGCGTCGAGCACTCCGCCGGCGTTGGACGCAAACCTCCGGCCTTTGCCGAAGGGCAGCGCGTATTCGCCGTTCACGCTCAAGATGTGCGTGCGATCGCTGCCCGCGATTTCGTATTTCAGCGTCGCATCCTGATAAGGCCAGCCGTTCTGGTAGTGGTTGGCCTGCATCGTTTTCGAATAGGTGTAGGAGAGCTGGAAGTTAAGACCCGCGCTCAAGCGTTTCGTGAGCTTGACCTCGAGAGCGTTATACGATTGCCGGCCGAGCGGATCGTTGTATTGACCGATGAGACCGCAGAACTGAGACAGCGGCAGCAGCAAGGTAATTCGCGAGATGGTCGGGTTCGATCCACAAGTCGAGCTCGGAGAAATAGCCGGCACGCCATAGTACGGGTTCGGGACCTGTTGGTTAAACAGGCTCGGATTGGCGATGCCCTGCTGCACTTGATCGAGGCTCAGCGTGCCGTTATCCCAAACGAAGACACGCAGGCGGTCTGTGTAGTTTCCGACATAACGCGCGTCTAGAACCATCTGTCCCGGCAGCTCGCGTTGAAAGCCGAAAGAAAACTCCTGAGAGCGCGGGATGCGGCGTCCTGGAAAGTCGACCGAGGCGCCATTGCCAAGCGCGGTGAGTAGGCCGAGCGAACTGCCCGGAGGAGTCTGCACCCCGGTTGGAAATGGATTGCCGCTCGCGAAGTAGTTGGTGGGCGTCACGCCTCCATTGATGCTGGTGGTGTAGGGAGTATGAATGCTGAAGCCAATATCGCTTCCACCTTCAAGGCCTACCGTATAGAAGATGCCGTAGCCACCGCGGATCACGGTCTTCGGGCCTAACGCGTAAGCAAAGCCGAAGCGCGGTTCGATATTCGAGTAATCGGTGTCGTAGGCATCTTTGCTGTTGCCATTTACGCCGGGGAAGGTGAGGCCGCCGTAAACGGTCGAGAGCGAAGCCGGGTTCACGCCTGCCGCGGCGAGCGCAGGGCCTTCCGTAGCGAGGTTCGCCTGGTAGGTTGGGTCGTTGGTGATCGGGTTCACGCACGTGAAGCACATGCCGCGGTTCAGGCGATTGTATCTTTCGCGCAGGCCGGCCTGCAGGTCGTAACGAATGCCGATGTTCAAGGTGAGGTGCTGGGTGACCTTCCAGTCATCTTGCATATAAATGGCCCAGTAAGGGAAGCCCTGGATCGTCGTCTGGTTGTAGTCGACCCGGCCGGCGGAGGGATCGCCCAGCAGCATGTCGCCCACAATGAAGCCGTCGTTGACGCCGGCGAGGGTGTTTCTCTGCAGCGGGTTGTACTGCGTGTTGGAAGTAGAAAACTGAAAGTCGCCGTTGGGATTGCCGACCGAGTTCGGATTGCCGTATTGAAAAAACGCCACTGAGCCGCCGAAATGCAGAGTGTGTTTGTTGAGCGTTTTGGTCCAATCGTTGTCGAAGGTGAGGGTGTTATAGATGTTCGTTCCGACGCTGTTGCCCACCACTTGCGGATAGTAACAGCAGCCGCCATCGTTGAATTGGGGCAGCAAAGAGAGTGTTGTGGTCGGCACGTTCGGCATGTTCAGGCCGATTGAGGCAGGCGTCACGTTAGAGGAGAGATCACCGTTGGGCGCGATCTCGATATATCTGGTGAATGAGCCTTTGAAATCGGCCAGCAGGGTGGGGGAGAAGATATGCGTCATGTCCTGCGAGGCGACCAGGTCCTGACGCAGCTGATTGATGTTGCCGTTTTCAGCCGGTGAGGGAAATCCGCTGCTGTTGCGAAACTCGGTGCCGTGCTGGTAAGCGAAGGTGCTGTACCAGCGGGTTTTCTCGCTGGTGTCGTAATCGACTCGGGCCATGGGCTGCCAATACCGGTATTTGTCAGGAACGTTGGCGGTGTAGTTATTTTGCAAGCCGCCGCTGCCGGTATTCGGAAGCGGATACAGATTCAGGACCGCTGCACCGATAGGGTTGATCCGGTTGGCCGGGATGGTGTCGTTCGGGAAGGGCGTTCGCGAGTAATTATTGCCCGGGCAGTTTCCAATGGTGCCGCCCGGCGAGTTGCAGACGGTGGTGTTGGGATCGAACACAGTGTAGCCGGACTGAGTGAAGTTCACGCCGCCGCCGTTGGTTGGCCGCAGATAAGCCGGCGGAACGCTAGCAACGGTGGAGAACGGAATATTCTCGATGTAACCTTCAAAACTGCCGAAGAAAAAGATTTTGTCCTTCTTTACAGGACCGCCGAAAGTGCCGCCAAACTGATGTTGGTGCAGGTTCTGGCGCGGAATGCCGTTCAGGTTGTTCTCGAAATTGTTGGCGTTGAGATCGCCGTTTTCAAAATACTCATACGCATCTCCATGGAACTGGTTGCTGCCGGACTTGGTCACCATGTTCACGGTTCCGCCGCCGGTTCGGCCATAGCGGGCATCGTAGGTGGTTGTCATGACGTTGACTTCCTGCAAGGCATCGATATTGGGAGCGATCTGCCAGGTTCCCTGCGAGCCATGCGCTTGCAAAGTGACGTTTGTGCCATCGAGCGTAAATTGCTGGTACCCCTGGACACCGCCACCGATGGTGTAATTGTTCGATGTGTCCCAGGCGCGCGTACCGGAGTAACCGCCCGCGCCAAACTGGGTCTGCAGGAACTGTGACCCGGGCGTGGTTCCCAGGAGGGTGTAAACCTGCCGTCCGTTAAGCGGCAAGTTTTCCAGCTGGCGGCCAGTCAGGACCGTCCCACCGGAGCCGTTCGCGGTTTCGATGAGAGGCGGAGCGCCTGTGACCTCGATCTTCTGACTCTGAGTGCCGATTTGCAGAGCAAAGTTCAGCCCGAAGGATTTGCCGGCTTGCACAATGACGTTCTGCTGCACCTGGGTTTTGAAGCCGGGGGCCGTGACCGTGATGGTGTAGGTGCCTGGGAGGACATACGGGATAAAGTAGACGCCTTTGTCGGTGCTGGTAGTGGGGTAAGCCTGCTGCGTGGCGTTGTTCACGGCGTTCACCTGCGCTTTGCCGATAAGAGCGCCGGACGGATCAGTAACTTGCCCGGTGATGGTGCCTCGGAACTCCTGGGCGAACCCGGTCGAAGCGAGAAAAGCAAAGAGAAACAAAGCGGTAAGCCGCGAGCGGGCGGAACAGCTCAGAAATGACATGATCAGACCTCCTGAAAGCCTGCGGGTTAAGACAGGCGGTAGCTACTTAGAAGCGTGTTTGCAATATAGAGCTTTTTGGACAGGCTGAATACGTGAATTCACGGTGAAATTTCAAGAAATGGCCATTTACGCGGCTTTCTTCGTCCGATTTCACGGTGAAAAGTTAAAGCTCGGCCCGGGAAGGCGGTGTTACACGCCCGGTAACTGGCGCAGACGTTCGGCGGCGGATTCTGGAGTGATGTCGCGCTGGGGAGTGGCGAGCATTTCGTAGCCGACCATAAATTTACGGACTGTGGCCGAGCGCAGCAGTGGCGGGTAGTAATGGGCGTGTAGATGCCATTCTTCGTGCGGCGATCCGTCGGTCGGTTTCTGATGAAAGCCCATGGTGTAGGGGAAAGACACGTTGAAAAGATGGTCGTAGCAAGTCGTGATCTGCTTCAGGATGGCGGCCAGCGACGAGCGTTCACCCGGCGCGAGGTCCGGGAGCGCCGCCGTATGGCGCTTGGGCAGTACGAGAGTTTCAAAAGGCCAAATGGCCCAGAACGGTACTAGAACGGCAAAGTGATCATTTTCACAGACGAGGCGTTCGCCGGAAGCGAGCTCGAGAGCAAGATAGTCGCAGAGAAGACAGGTGCCTTTCGCGTCGTAGTGCTGGCGTTGAGTAGCCAACTCTTTCACATGCTCGTTCGGGAGAGATTCATTGGCCCAGATCTGACAGTGCGGATGAGGATTGCTCGCGCCCATCATTTCGCCGCGATTTTCGAAGATCTGGACAGATTGCACCCAAGGAATCTGGCTAAGCTCGCCGTACTGGTCGGCCCATAAGTTCACCACCGTCTCGAGACTGGGAACAGTCATGCGGGCCACAGTCAGACTGTGATCGGGAGAAAAGCAGGCGACACGGCAGATACCGCGTTCGGAACGGGCGACAAGCAGACCGGAGAGGTCTAGTTCGCCTGAAGGGACATCGGGACGAAGCGCCGCGAAATCGTTGTCGAAGACGAAGGTGGAAGGGTAGTTCGGATTACGCGCGCCGCCAGCTCGGGAGTTGCCAGGACATAGGTAACACGCGGGATCGTAATGAAGAAGAGTGGGAGAGGGAGGCGTCTCTACCTGACCTTGCCAGGGGCGTTGGGTCCGGTGCGGCGAAACGAGAATCCACTCGCCCGTCAAGGCGTTGAGACGGCGATGGGAATGCTCTTTAAGATCGAGCTCTTTACTGTCGAGCAAGGGACCTCATGCGAAAGGCAAGCGTGCGCACAAGCCGATAATAGCGGGTGAGAAATCCGAGAGGAGACGTGAGGACGGGGGAGGGAAAACAACTGCGGGGGGCGGCAGGTCTTATGACCCGCCGCACGAGTTTTGTGTCAGACGATCTGGACTTGCTCAGCCTGGAGGCCTTTGGGGCCATTCTTCACTACGAAGGAGACACGTGCTCCCTCATCGAGGCTTCTATATCCGGAGGACTGAATCGCGGAAAAATGTACGAATACATCCTCGCCGTTCTCGCGGGCGATGAACCCAAATCCTTTAGCTGCGTTGAACCACTTAACGGTTCCGGTTTCTTTCATGCTTTCTCTCTTTCTTGCTACACGAGACCTACAGAAATCAATTTGAGAAATCGGAGACCTGAAAACCAGTGAAGGATGGGGCCGTGCGAAACATTTCAAATGACCGAGGATTTACGTGCCTATCCAAGATAACCGGAGCCAAGTAGCTCTGTCAAATTTTCTGCGGAATTCATTTCGGGCTTGCGCAAACGCTTGCGTGCTGCCGCACCGGCGTTATTGACCCCGGATGCGGTTCATCAGGAGCGAGCCGAGAGCTACGCCGGCGAACCCGAGCAGCACGCTGACCGTCACGTTGAGCAGGGCGGACCAGGGCAATCCGCGGTCGAGCAGAGCAAACGTTTCCCACTCGAAGCTGGAGAAAGTAGTGAAGCCACCTAAGACGCCGGTCACTAGAAACAAACGCCATGCCTGACTCACATCGGGCTCTAGGACGAACAAGGTCATGAGCAGTCCAATGACGAAAGAGCCCATTATGTTTACGGCGAAGGTGCCGAGCGGGAAAGCCCCTGAGTACAACCGGGAGACGCCCAGCGCGACGAGGAAGCGGAGAGCAGAGCCGCATCCGCCGCCCGCCATCACCGCGAGCAGGTTTTTCAGCATGTCATACGCTAGCAAACCCGATCAGACACAGGCCCACGACATAGCCGGCGAACATGAGTGTGATCAGCGGCACAGTACCTGGCGGGGCGGCGCGAAATTCCTTCCAGATAAAAACACCCCAGATCGCGGCAATCAGCGTGGCGCCCTGGCCGAGGGCATAAGATATGGCTGGACCTGCAACGCCCGAAGCAACGACGTTTAGCTCGAAGGCGAGCATCCAGATCGCTCCGCCAGCGATGCCTAGCAGATGAAGGCGAGCGGATCCGGCAAAGTACTCGGCGTAGCTGCGTCCGGCCGCCTTCATGAAGATGGTGTTGACGGCAAAGTTGCTCAGAAACACTCCGATTGCAAAGAGAAAAAGCGCCGTGTAGGGCGTAAGAGCCCCTGGAGCGATGGGCTGGGTATTGAAGCCGGGCGAGAGCGAGCGGATCAGTTGCGGGTAGAAAAAGCCCATCAGGCAGCCGGCAACGACGGCGAACAAGATTCCTTTCTTCCAGCCGGCGGCGCTCGAGCGCGGCAGCTTGCGATAGGCGAGCGAAGAAAAAATCATTGCGCCGAGCACAAAAAGAACGCCTGCCAAGAGCAGAGGCGCGCTGCCTTTGGGCTGTTCGTAATAGGAGCTGAGAGTGCCGATGATGAGAGCGAGTCCGATGCCGACAGGAAAGGCGACGGACATACCGGAAGCGTCGATGGCGACCACAAGTAAAATATTGGCGACGTTGAAGAGCAGACCGCTGAGCGCCGCTGTCAGCAAGGCAGACGAAGAAGCCGCAACCAGGTTGGGCAGAGCCGGCATACCGGACGCGCCCGTGCTGCCCGCGGTGAACATGAAGAGCACGCTGAAGAGCAGCAAACCGATCGTGTAGTCCCAGTAGTACAGCTCAAACGGCCAAGCGGTGCGGCCGGCCAACTTTTGTGTATTCGCCCACGAGCCCCAGCCGATCATGGTAACCGTACAGAGCAAGACCGCAATCGCGTTCGAATGAACAGTAAGCATCAGGCGATACAGTAACATTTCGGCAAGTGAGGGGACCGGATGAGAAAACGAGCGGTAACACTGATGAGTTTGTGGCTAGGCAGCGCTCTGTTCGCCGCGGGTGCAGCAAAGCCGGTGATTCTTTCAACTGACGTAGGTAACGAAATCGACGATCAATGGGCGATCGTGTACATGCTCACAAGTCCGGCATTCGACGTCCGAGGCATCGTGTCAGCGAACGGACCGAGCTTGCCGGACCCTTCGGCGCACGCGACCTACAAAGTCCTGGTGGATGTAGTGGAGCACCGGCTGGGGATGCTCAGCCATCCGCCTCTGTTCGAAGGCTCGAGCGAGCCGCTGGCAAGCGACCACGCAGCCCGGGACAATCGCGGCGTACAGTTCGTGATTGAGACGTCCAAGCAGTTCAGCAAGGATCACAGATTGACGGTTTTGACGATCGGCGCGGCTACCGACGTGGCATCGGCCATCCTCGAAGACCCGTCGATCACAGATCGCATCGAAGTTGTGGCGATGGGATTCAAAAGCTTGCAGGAAGGTGGGCGGGAGTACAACATCGAGAACGATCCCAAGGCCTGGCAGGTCATTCTCAATTCGGACGTGCCTGTGACGATCGGGTCGGCGGATGTGTGCAAGCGGGACCTGGCGATGAGCTTTGCACACGCCAAGGAACTGCTGGGGCAATTAGGCGGAACCGGGGCCTGGTTATGGCAGGAGTATCAGGATTGGTATTTCCGAAACGTGAAGCCGCTCCGGGTCAATGATTTCTCAAAGTCATGGATTATCTGGGACATCGTTACGTTGGCCTACGAGAAGGGCTGGACGCAACAATCGAAGATCGCTCGACCGCAACTGCAAGACAACTTGAGTTTCACTCAGCCGAAGGGACGCGGCACGATTCACTGGATCACAGGAATCGATTCGGAACGCTTATGGAAAAGCTTTGCTACTCAGGTGAGTGAGTATGAGGCTTCGCATGAGACGAACTTAAGCCCCTGCCTGTTCAGACATTAAAAAAGCGCCGTCCGAAGACGGCGCTTTCGGTTATACAGCGGTGCGGTGCCTGCTAAACAGCGCCGCGCCGTCCGGACAGCAAGCTGACCAGGAATAAAACTAAGAACACGACAAAACAGATCTTAGCGATTGTGCCCGCGGCCGCGGCTAGTGTGCCGAAACCGAGAATAGCCGCGATGATCGCGATTGCGAGAAACACCCAGGTGTACCAGAGCATAGTTGTTTTTTTATTACCTCTCCTCGGTGCTTAACGTAAGCATTTTCCGGGCCATAGATGTTTGAGATTACGGCAATCACGCATCTCGTTTATTTCGAGGAGATTAGCTGCCGAGGGTACGGACGCAAAGCCAGAAAAGTGTATCCAGGTTGAAGTATTTTCGTAGGACGACAAGAAAAGAATACCTGTGGAAAGCGCATCCAGTAAAAAAGCCAGTCAAACTTTGCCGCGGAAGAGAGCGACGATCTCGATTAGGAGAATGATCACCACCATCAGTTCGAGGAAGAACGTACGGCTCTGGTGGAATTCGTTCACCATGGAATCGTAGAGCTCGCGAGCGGTGGAAAGCTTCTCGGTGACGAGAGCGCGATAGTCGTTCACGCCGATGCGGGCTGCGGCAAGCCGGTACGTCCGGGCGTAAAACATATCGCTCAAAAACTTAATGGCGTTCTCCGTGCGTTCGGCTAGTTCGCGGTAATCGAGCCGAATGGTGTTGAGATCCTCGGCTTCACTCGCGAGCCGCCACCGGCGCCAGACGCCCCGGCGGGTTTCGAGCCGCTTGTAAACGTCGGCCAGAACATCGGTCAGCACTTCGTCGTAATAGCGAAACTCGAGCAGCTGCGTATTGGCGTATTCCAGCAAGTCGATGGTGAGCTCGGCGGACGAAGAAGCATCATAGACGAAAGCGGCGACCCAGCCGACGACCAGCAAGTCAGCGGGATAGTACGACATGCTGGCTTGCAAGACTTCCTGCTCTTCGGCGGCGGAGAGCGGAGTCGCTTCGCCGCGAACGATCTGCGCGATTTGCGTGCGGCAGCTTCGCACCAGTGTGTCGGCTGGAAGAGGCGCATCTCCGGCGCCGAGTACAGGATCGAGCTGGACCACATAGTAGTCCTCCCAAATCCAGTCCTTGTAGGGCTTGCAGATTGAGTTGGGGAAACGCGGCAGGCGATCTTTCAACGTTTGCCGGGCGTGGCTTTCCAGTTCGGGCGCCGAGATCCATCGATTGGCAAGCGAGACCAGTTCGGGCCAGGAACATTCGAAAGGGAGCTGCAGTTCAACGCTTGCGACACCGTATTCGAAATAGCGCATGCGGCCCAGGAGCGGCTTGCCTTCCCATTCGCCGCATTCTCCGACGTACTCATCCACTGGGGTTCGCTCGAAGCGGACATACTGAGGCGTCTGCCGCCGAAAAGCAGGTTCACGCCGGGCGGGATCGGTGCCGAGAGCGCGATGGAGTTGAGGAAGGTCAATCGCCTCGGCTACGTCGAAGAGAAGCAGAGCGCGCAAGTTACCGCGCAGGGTAGCGTCGGAGAGGGTCATGAGCGCGCCAGGCGGGCCGGAAGCGCGTTCCAAGCCCGCTGCTGCAAGGGGAGTTTAGGAGTGGCCTTCCTGCGGTGAGGTAGGCGCGACGTTGGTGGTGTCGCCGCCAAACTCCTTATCGGCCTCTTCGTTGCGCCCGAGAAGCCGCAGTGCCGCCGAAGTCACATGCTCGGCGGTAAAGCCAAAGTGCTTCATGACTTCGTCGCCGGGAGCGGACGCGCCAAAGTGATCGATACCGATGATCGTGCCCTCATCGCCGGCCCAGCGCGACCAGCCATAAGGAGACGCCGCTTCCACCGTGACGCGCTTCTTCTGCGCTTTCGGCAAAACGCTCTCCTGGTATGCCTCGTCCTGCTTTTCGAACAGGTACCAGCCGGAAAGGCTGACCACACGCGCCTTCACGCCGTACCCGGCCAACTTCTCCTGTGCTTTTGTGCACAACGCCGTTTCCGATCCCGAGCCGATCAGGATCACGTCGGGATTGCCGCCCTCGGCTTCCGAAAGAATGTAGCCGCCCTTAGTCGCGTCCCCGTTTTTCACCTTGCTGCGATCGAGGTGAGGCAGGTTCTGACGGCTTAAGGCGAACAGCGAGGGTCCATTGTGCTCAATCGCGGCCGTCCAGCATTCGGCCGTCTCATTGGCATCGGCGGGTCGCATCACATTCAAATTTGGAATGGAACGAAGCCCGGCGAGCTGCTCAACCGGTTCGTGAGTCGGGCCGTCTTCGCCCACCGCCACGCTGTCGTGAGTGAACACGTAGAACGCCTTCAAGTTACTGAGCGCCCCGAGCCGAATCGCCGGCTTCATGTAATCGGAGAAGACCAGGAACGTTGCGCTGAAGGGCAGCAGCCCCCCGTGTGCCGCCAGACCGTTCACTGCCGCGCCCATCGCGTGTTCCCGGACGCCGAAAGCCATGTTGTTTCCGCCGTAGCCCCAAACGCCGCCGACTGAGCCGGCCGTTCCAGGCCCATAGGCCTCCGGCGGTTGGAAGTCACCTTCGCCCTTGAGAGCCGTATTGGTTGAGGGATTCAAATCCGCCGAACCGCCCAGCAGATTCGGAAAGTGCTTGGCTAAGGCGTTCATCACCTGGCCGCCCGCCGCGCGCGTCGCGATGGGCTTGTCCTCCGGCTTCCACTTCGGAAGACCATCCTTCCAATTGTCAGGCAGCTTACCGCTCATAGCCTGCTCCAGCTCGGCAGCTTCCTTCGGGAACTCTTTCTTGTAGGCCGAAAAAACGCCATCCCAGTCCGACTTGAGGCCAGTTCCCTTCTCCCCGACCTTGCGGAAAAACTTCACGGCGTCGTCCGGCAGGTAAAACTTGTCGGTGCTGGCCCAGCCGAGTGCCTTTTTCGCAGCCGCCAATTCTTCTTCGCCCAGCGGATTGCCGTGAGCCTCAAAGGTGTCCTGTTTCTTCGGACTGCCGTAGCCAATGTGGGTGCGCACCAGAATCAGCGAAGGTTTGCGCGTCTCATTGCGGGCATTCTCGATCGCTTTCGCAATAGCCTCGGTGTCGTTGCCATCATGGATGTGCTGTGTGTGCCAGCCATAGGCATCGAAGCGCTTGCCGACATCCTCGGTGAAGCACATATTGGTCGCGCCGGCGAGCGAAATGTGGTTCTGATCGTAGAGAAAGATCAGCTTGCCAAGCTGCAGGTGGCCGGCGAGCGAAGCCGCTTCCTGACTGATTCCCTCCATCAAGTCTCCATCGCCGCAGATCCCGTAGGTATAGTGATCGACAAGGGTGTGGCCGGGGCGGTTGAAATGTGCGGCGAACCAGGCTTCGGCCATGGCAAGCCCGACCGCGTTTCCAAACCCTTGCCCCAGAGGGCCGGTGGCTACTTCCACGCCCACGGTGTGGCCGCGTTCTGGATGTCCTGGCGTCTTGCTGCCCCACTGGCGGAATCGCTTGAGCTCTTCTAGAGGAAGATCGTAACCGGTCAGGTAAAGCAGGCTGTAGAGGAGCATCGAACCGTGGCCGGCCGAGAGAACAAACCGGTCGCGATCGAACCAGTTTGGATCTTTGGGATCGAAACGAAGAAACTTGGTCCAGAGGGTATATGCCATGGCCGCGGCGCCCATCGGCATTCCCGGATGGCCCGAGTTGGCCTGCTGGACGGCGTCGGCGGACAGGAAACGAATTGTGTTAATGCAAAGATCTTCTAGCGTTTGAGTTTCAGTGGTTGGCACGTTTTTCTCTCTTCATGAACTTGACTGACAAAGCTGGTGGCGGCGCCCTTGAAACCGGCGCAAGCTGCTCGCACCTTTAGGGTACTAGCTCGGGTGAGGCGGGAGCACTCCAGAGAAGTTTTCAGGGCACGAGATTATACGTCACCTCTAACGTGCGGAGACGATCCGCGGAACGTCAGTGCGCCGAAATCTTTACGCCTCAGCTTCACCGAATCCTGCGGTACAAACGGTGGCAAAACGGAAATCAGCAATGTACATTCGAGTGACTTGAGTCTGCTGGTTAGCGTACCTTCTAGACCAAACCGGGCCGGCATTGGACATTTGCCGTACGGGATTTTCTTGGACAGAAGCGGCTCGCGAATCAAGTTATTCTGGCTGTAGAACGTTCATGGATTCAAATCCTCACAGGTCTGGATGGAGAGACGCAAGGGCTCGCTCATTGTGTTGAGCGTATTACTTTCCTGCAAACACAGAAGCTTTTCTGTGTTGCTTGCCCTTTTCAGAATCACTCAGCGTTTTGCGTTAGTGCCGTTGATGGCAATGATCCTGCCAGCGCAGCAGGCTTCGCCTCCTCCCGGTTGGCCGGCAAAACCGCCAGCGCCCGATTCCTCAGTCAACGGGATCAGCGGCGAGGCGCCACCGCCGGTTTCTTGTCCGGCAGGAGCGCCGCTCGGCTCAGTAGACCTGCGGGTGGAAACGGCGGGCCAGATCAACAGCCTGCCCTTTCAGACGATCAATCATCTGACCGAGGGCGACAAGGTCCTGTATTCGCCGGTGCTGCGCGGGCGGGAGAAGCGTCCGGGGGAAGTGTCGCTGGTGATGGTTCCGGCGCATAGGCAGCCCAAAGAGGCGCCGCTCGTAGTCACCGATCCGAAGCCCGCGGACAAGCAGGAGGAGTGGCGGATTCCTCGAACCGTTTCGCTGGCGGCGCTGGTTTACGGTCCGCAGGGCCTGAGCAAGAAGAAAGTCGCGGGTTTCCTCTCGCAGGATGACCTGCTGATCGCGCAGTTAGCCGATTATGCCGAGAAAACTGCCCAAACCGAGGCATTGATGGAAGCGCTATCAAACGCGGGCAGTTCATCGGCGAGCGTCAACTCGGCGCTGACCGGTTTCGCTTCGCAGTATGGGATGGCGGTTCAGATCGACAAGACAGCGCCGCCGGCAGCACAGGCGCAAGCGCTGTTTTCCGCAATGAATCCACAGCTGGCGGCTTACAACCCGCTAAGCAGTTCAACTGCGCAGCGTGTGGGGCAAACGGCAAGCGTTGCCACCGCGGCCGCCACGTTGTTTTTCGGGAGCCCGATCGGCTTAGCGGCGGGCGGGACAGCCATGCTGCTCGACCTACGCTACATTGCGTTTCCGGGAATGCAGTTTCGGGCGTCCTTCGCTCAGCCCTTGCCTCCGGCTGTGAAGAAGGATGGGCTCAGTTTATGTGGGCAGAACACGCCGGCGCCGCCGCACACCAGAGTGGCATTCATCTGGGCTGTGCGGATTCCAAATATACCGGCGCCCGCCATCCAGGTGGGAAAAGCCAACTATGTACCGGCTGGACTGAAGACGCCCCTTCCGGTCGATGTGCCGGACGCGCAATGGAAGTACCTGCAGAGAGCGCATGGTTGGAGTCTCGAGAACGGCAAAGGAGAGAAGTGCAAGGTGGGCGTCCTGAAGCTGGGCAATCAGAAGGCAATCGAGCTTGATCTGAGCAAGACGGCAGTTGCGCCGGGTAATTATCACCTGTCAGCTCTTTGGGACTGGGCGGCGTTTGAAGCTTCGGGCGACATTCATGTAAAGCAGTTGAGCACCTTTGAATCGGCCAAGGTACAACCGGCGTCTCAGGACCGGTTATTGGCAAAGGCGGGCAAGATCCCGGTCACGCTCGTGGACTCCGATTTTGAGTTTCTGACAAAGGCGGAGATCAAGAAATCGAACGATGAGTTCGCCGTGTCCGAACCGGTGCGGTTTGTATTGCCGCAGGGCTTGCGCGAAGGTCCGCAAATGAAAGCGGACGTGCAGATTGACACGGCGAGTCTCGATGCTGGGAAATATGAGTTGCTGCTGCTGCAACAGGACGGAAAGAGTCATTCAGTGCCCGTGCGGCTCTTGCCGAATTTGCCGCGCATCTCAAATTTGCCGATTCTGGCCAACCAGGGCGAGACTGCTCAGCACTATGTGTTGAAGGGAGAGCGGCTGAACCTGGTTTCAAAGCTCTCGGCTCCCGGCGTGACATTTTCCTTGGGCGACGCTTCCGAAGATGGCACGGACCGAAGCGTCACAGTGCAACTGCAATCAAGTGTTCAGCCGGGCAGTAAGCTGCCCATCGAGGCATCAATCGCCGATCGCAGCGAGCCGGTCACACTGCCGGGAGCTCTCGAAATCACTGGACCTCTCCCCGCGATTGCGAGTTCTCACTTATCGCTGCCGAGCGGGATGGCGATTGCGCTGCCGCCCAACGAGTTTCCGGCGGGGTACAACCTGACGGCAATGCTCGATGTCCGTAATGTGCGTGCAACGAATCTGGTGAAGCTAGGCTGTTCGGAAGACGTCGCCGAGCCGGTCTCCCTCCGCATCGGGGAACAGAACAGCAGGTACAGCCTGCAACAGCTCTCATCGGATCAGTTGTTTCTGTCGGTCGATACGAGCGGTTTCCCGGCCGGATGCGCTTTAGAGGCTACGATTGTAGGTCAAGAAAGCGGGCAATCGAAGCCGTTCACGTTGGCGCGGATCGTGCGGGTACCGGCCATCGAATCCTTCACTCCGGCTGACTCTCCGCCACTAGATGGAAAGCGGGAATACAAGCTGACGGGCAAGAGCTTAGAAATGATCGAGCGCGTAGGATGGGATCAGGCAAGCGGAACATCACTTTCTGGCTTGCCTGCTCCTATTCTTGGCGAGGGGCAAAAGCAAGAATTGACAGTCACACTACCCGACCCTCCGCCTGCGAACGGCGCTTTGTACATCTGGCTGCGCGGTTCAAAGGCTGCCACCGTAACAAAATGGACTGCTGCTCCAGATGCGGCCGCGCAAACAAAAACTCCGGCTACGGCCGCACCCCTGGGCCCTCATTAGGGGTTGCCCAATTAGCTTGGATTCGAAACAGTAGTGGTCGTGCCCTCGGAACGATTGCGGTAGACACGCACGCCCCGGTTCTCCGCAGGAATCCCGACAGATCCCGTCGTTGTCACTGGTGCTGCTACTTCATCACCGGCGTTACGAGCATCGGATTCGCTTGGAGGTTGCGGAAATTCCCAGATGTAAGTATCAGGAGTGCTCATCCCATGCATCGCCCCATAGTCGTCGGTGTGAATGTCAATCGGTGAGTAACGATTGAGAACGGACATAATCACGCGCAACTGGGAGTCAGCTGCCTCGACGCTCAGTATATGTTTCCCGCGGGCGTAAGCATTCGTGTAGTTCTGATGGTGCTCATGCTTGTCGGAGGTGAAGATCGACTTCAGCCAGCCGGTGAATGTTTCCGAGTCCGTGGGCACAGCCGTCCTCGTGTCGGTCGGAGTCCCTGTAAGCTCACCGGAGGACACATGGACATATCCGTGCTTCACACCCGCTTTCTCAAGGTCGCGGGCAGCATCTTGAGCGTCACTCAAATCTTCGTAAACAGCAACAACTGAACAATCGATCGTTTTTTCCATGGCTTAGAACCCGATTTGCCGGGCTTCATCGTATGGATGACTATACCGTAAAAATTGCTACACGTTCCTAAACGTCAAAGCTCATGCCTTATTACTTTCATCCTTGCTCAGAGCCGATAAAACAGCTTCACTGTGAGTTTTGGGGTCGACGCCGGTCCAGACCTTTACAATCTTTCCGTCGGGATTGATCAGAAAGGTGTTCCTGGAAGCGATCTTCATCCCCAGGATGTTCCTGAGCGATCCGTATTCTTGCACTACCTTTTTATCGGGATCGGCGAGCAGCTTGAACGTGAGCCCCTGTTGCGCGCAGAAATCTTTGTGACTGCCGGTTGAATCGACGCTAACGCCGACAATCACCGCGTTCATCGCTTTATACTTCGAAAGATCCCGCTGGAAATTGTGCGCCTCAATCGTGCAGCCGGGGGTGCCGTCTTTCGGGTAAAAGTAGAGCACGACCCATTTGCCGTGGAAGTCCGATAGCGAGATTTGCGAGCCATCCTGGGAGGGTAGCTGAAAGGTTGGCGCCTGCTGGCCGGCTTGAGGCATGGTATCCGCGGGGGAAGCGAAAGGCGCCCCACAGGTTAATGCGACGACTGCGGCGGCTACCTGCCAGGTGCGGAACGGCTGCGGAAATCTCATGCGTAAAGGTGTTTTCGAAACCACTTGAATTGTATCCCGAAGCAAGCCAATCAGCAGGCGTTCTCCGAGCAGATTGCCTCTTTGTAAACTGAGCTGGCATGCTGGAGGTCTTACCTATGCGACTTCCGATTTTGATACTTGCCTTGCTTGCTGCCGCCTTGAGTTCGTTCGGGTCGCATCACCATCGACGTACAGCGCACAGCGGTCAGGCTGGGGCGTTCGATTTCTACTTGTACGTGCTCTCCTGGAGTCCGGAGTTTTGCCATAGCCGGCCGAGTGCGGCCGAGTGCAGTCAACACGCCGGTTTTGTCGTGCACGGATTATGGCCCCAGAACCGGGACGGCAGTTATCCAACCAATTGCTCCACCAATCAGCCAGGCCCGACCGATCCGTCTTCGCTCGCAGGGATCATGCCGCCGGAAATTATCGCTCACGAGTGGCGGCAGCATGGAACGTGCAGCGGTCTCAGTGGGGACGCCTACTTCGGGCTGATCAAAAGGCTACATGGCAGCCTGGCAATTCCAGCCCAGCTCAAGGCGCCGGCATCGTCAATCAGCTGGAGTCCGCAGCAATTGAAGAAGGCATTCGAGTCGTCAAACAAAGCGTTACAGGATGTCGAAATGGCAATTCAGCTACGCGGGCATTACTTGAACGCGGTGGAGTTTTGTTTGAGTAAGGGCGCCGACCCGCAACCGATTGCCTGCTCGGGAGTCAAGGACACAACGGGCGGAACGTTTCTTATCCCGCCGGTGCGTTGACGGGTGCCTTGCTACCGTCGATTTCTTCAGTTATGATTGCATCGAAGGGCCAGCCGGTTGCGAGGCCAGCCCATCCGATCAAACTATAGGTCGATTTCGACCCTTAGTCTGGTTCGTCGCCGCCTGATCAAGATCAGAACGGCAACAAACGCCAGAAGTTCCATAGGCAGGAACCTCCTTTCTGCTTCGATTCAAACCCCGCTCGTCCAAGCGGGGTTTGCTGTTTTATGAAGCCCTGTGAGCTTCCAGCAACGCAACCAGAATCGAAGCGAACCCTTGCATCGCGAGAGATCCGCCGAAGCCAAACTGCACGTTATACTTGAGTGGGAGTATCCCCGTTTGAATCTGCGTCAATTCGTGCGTTTCTTTACGCACTTGCAATACCTACCTGTGCTTGAAAACGGCGAAGAAACCACTCTGGTCGGCGGACAGGCGGTGATGGAGGGCGTGATGATGCGCTCGCCTCAAAGCTACTGCGTAGCGGTGCGCAGACCAGATGGCGAGATAGTGACCGAAGAAGGCCCGCTGGAACGCGTAACGGATCGTCATCCGGTCTTGAAACTGCCGGTTCTGAGGGGATTGGGAACTTTAGGGCATGCGATGTGGCTCGGCATGAAAGCGTTGCGCTTTTCCGCCGGATGCGCCCTGGAGAGCGTCAATAACGGCGTCGGCGCGAAGCACGAGCAGCCAGCGAAACAACCAGCCACGCAGCCGGGATCCAAATCTATGGTTATCCAGGTGATGTTTTCGCTCCTTTTCATGATCGGGCTATACAAGTTCGTGCCGCTTTATTTAGCGACCACGCTCGGGCATCACTTCCATGCGATCGGCGGAAGAGTCGCAATCAACCTGGTGGACGGCGGCTTGCGAATCGCAATTTTCCTCTCCTTCATGATTCTGCTGTCCCGCACGAAGGACATGCGGCGGGTGTTCGAGTATCACGGCGCCGAGCACAAAGTGGTGTTTAACTTCGAATCCGGACAGCCGGTCAATGTAGAGAATGCGCAGCGATTTGTGACCTGGCATCCGCGGTGCGGCACCAGTTTTCTGTTCGTGGTTTTGATTGTTGCAATGCTGGCCTATGCGTTTCTTCCGATTGACAACTTCTGGTTGAAGCTTGCGGCTCGCGTGGCGCTGCTTCCTGTAGTGGTGGGCGTAAGTTACGAAGCGATTCGTTATTCGGCAAAGCGGCAAGGAAGCTTGCTGGCCGTGCTCACCCGCCCAGGATTGTGGCTGCAGCGCATTACCACGCAGCCGCCTTCCGACTCGCAAACGGAAGTGGCCATACATGCTCTAGATCGAGCAATGGCTCTCGAAGAGGCGCGGGGCGGAACCCTGGTCATCGCGTAAGGCCGGACAAGGGAAAGGGCGCGTCAATTTTCATGGAATATCTCGAACGACTCAAAGAGGCTGAAGCGCGGTTCAGCGAACTCACCGGCAAGATGGCCGATCCGGCCGTGATCAACGATTCGGATGAATACCGGAAGGTGTCGAAGCAGCAGAGTGAGTTGCTGGAGATCGTTTCGAAGTTTCGCGAGTGGCAAAAAGTAGATCAGGAATTACGTGACGCGCGCCTCATGCTCGAAGAAACCGACCCGGACCTTCGGCAGATGGCGGAGCTTGAAGTGACGCGGCTCGATCCGCAAGCCGACGCGCTGGCCGAGGAACTGCGAGTTCTGCTCCTACCCAAGGATCCGAACGACGAGAAGAACATAATCCTCGAGATCCGCAAGGGCGCGGGTGGCGACGAGGCTTCGCTGTTTGCGGCGGAAGTGTTTCGCATGTACACGCGCTATGCGGAAGAGCAGCGCTGGAAGGTGGAAGTCACCTCATCGAGCGAATCCTCCGTGGGCGGACTGAGCGAAGTGATCGCGATGTTCAGCGGCAACAGGGTCTACAGCCGTCTGAAGTACGAGAGCGGTGTCCATCGCGTGCAGAGAGTGCCTGCCACCGAAACGCAAGGCCGTGTACATACTTCGACCATTACTGTGGCCGTGATGCCGGAGGCCGACGAAGTGGACGTGCAGATCGATGCCAAAGACATTCGCATCGATACGTTTTGCTCTTCAGGACCTGGCGGTCAATCGGTAAACACGACCTATTCGGCGGTGCGTATCACGCATCTGCCGACCAACACGGTCGTTTCCTGCCAGGACGAAAAGTCGCAGATCAAGAACAGGTCCAAGGCGATGCAGGTGCTGCGGTCGCGTCTATATCAGATGGAGCTCGAAAAACAGCAGGCCCAAATTGGCGCCGAGCGAAAGAGCATGGTAGGCACCGGAGACCGCAGCGAAAAGATCCGCACCTATAACTTTCCTCAGAATCGCGTGACCGACCACCGCATTGGGCTTACCTTGCATCAGTTGGACCTTGTGATGGAAGGAAGGATGCAGCCGTTGATCGACGCGCTCACCAGCTACTACCAATCCGAGCGGCTGCGTTCGGAAGGCGAAGCAGCTTAAAGTCGAGCGACTCGCGGCCTATTTCAACCGGCTTTGTTTCTGACCGTACAAGAAGCGCTCCGGCAAGGGACGGAGATTCTCGCTCAGGCGGATTTCGGGGTCCCGCGATTAACCGCGGAAGTGCTCCTCTGCCATGCCCTGCATTGCGAGCGAAGCTTTCTTTATGCCCATGGAAGTGACGAGCTAAAGGAAGTGAATTGGATTCACTACGGCCGGTATCTGAATGAGCGGTTGCAGGGCAAGCCTACGCAATACATCACCCATCGCCAGGAGTTTTACGGCCGGGATTTTTACGTGGACGAGCGAGTGCTGATTCCGCGTCCCGAGACGGAGCACCTCGTGGAAGCGACCCTCCGGGAGGTCAATGCAAGAGACGGGGCGACGGTGATGGATGTGGGAACGGGATCAGGCGCGATTGGGGTAACGATTGCCCTTGAAGGCGGACGAGAAGTACTGGCGTCCGATATATCGGGTGCAGCACTCGCCGTAGCCGAGCGAAATCGATCTCAGCATCAAGCCAGGGTGCATTTTCTATGCGCGGATTTACTCGACGCGGTACAGCCGGCGTCGATCGACGTCCTGGTTTCGAATCCACCCTACGTGCCGGGAGGGGATTCGTCCAACATGCAGACCGAGGTGCGTGATTGGGAACCGCACGTCGCGCTATTTGCGGGCGACTCGGGATTGGAGATCTACGCGAGATTGATCGCGGGCGCTGAAGCGGCAATGAGACCTGGAGGAGTGCTGCTGATGGAGCTTGGATACCGATCGCTCGATGCAGTACGACAGATGCTGCTGGCACATTGGACCAACACTGAAGTAAGCTCGGACTTGGCCGGATTGCCTCGGGTGATTCGGGCAGAGCTGCGCCGGTAAAAACGATAACAGAGCTTCGGTATGCAACGCCTTGTATGCCACGTGGACATGGATGCCTTCTTCGTCTCGGTCGAGGAGATCTTCGATCCGTCTCTGAAGGACAAGGCCGTCGTCGTGGGCGGCAAGGCGGACCAGAGGGGCGTAGTAGCTGCAGCTTCGTACGCAGCCCGCCGGTTCGGCGTACACTCGGCAATGCCTCTGCGGACGGCGGCCCGGCTTTGCCCGCAAGCGATTTTCGTCGAGGGGCACCCGGACCGCTACCGCGAATACTCCAAGAAAATCTTCAAGGTTCTTCAGCAGTTTTCGCCCAAAGTAGAGATGGCGTCGGTGGATGAAGCCTACCTGGATCTGACCGGCACGGAACGCCTGCATGGGCCTCCGCTGCGCGCCGGTCACAGGCTGCACGAGGCCATACGCGAGGAAGTCCATCTTCGCTGTTCGCTCGGTCTGGCTTCGTCGCGGTTGGTGGCGAAGGTATCGTCCGATCAGGCAAAACCAAACGGTGTCTTGTATGTTCTACCCGGCCAGGAAGCTCGCTATCTTGCTCCGCTCGAGGTGCGAAGGATTCCAGGAGTCGGGAAAAAAACCGAGTTGTCTCTTCACCGGTTCGGCATCCGCAAAGTCGGCGACCTTGCGAGTTTGGACGAAGCTTTTCTGGCTTCGCATTTCGGGCGATGGGGCCTTGCGCTCGCGGGAAAGGCCAGGGGAATGGATGCGGGCGGCTGGTTCGATTCGGCAATCGGTGCGAGCGAAGATCCCAAATCCATTAGCCATGAGCACACGTTCGGTCAAGATGTGGCGGACGCGAACCGGCTTGAGACTGCGCTGCTCAAGCTTTCGGAAATGGTGGCCAAACGCCTGCGGGAGCAGAATCTCTACGCAAAGACACTGCAGCTCAAGCTGCGCTACGAGGACTTCACAACCATCACGCGAGCCTTCACGCTCGACCATGCGACGCAGCTAGATAAGGAAGTCGCGGGCGCGGTGATCCGGCTCTTTCGGGAAGCTTGGGACAAGCAAACGCCGGTCCGGTTGCTCGGGGTGCATGCAGGCGGTCTGCAGATAGTCGAGGGGCAAATGAGCTTACTCGAAGAACCAGCCACAGCGCGGCTCCGGAATGCGTTTCGATCGGTCGATCACATTCGCAATCGATTTGGCGAGGCGAGCATTTCACTCGCCAAGACGCTGCACGCCGGGATCCGCGAGCGAGTGCATGACACGCCGTTCGATTTGGCCGGAAAGAACGGCAAAGGCGCCGGAGATGACGACTCAAACGACAGCGCAGACAACGGCGTCGACTAACTTGCCTTCGCTATTTGATAGAAGGATTCAGGGTCCAGGCTCGCCCCGCCAACCAGAGTGCCGTCAATCTCGGGTTCGCTTATCAGTCCTGCAATATTATCCGGCTTAACGCTGCCGCCGTACAAGATTCGCAAGGTCTGAGCGGCTTCCTCACCGAACCGCTTTGCGGCTTCCGAGCGAATTAGCTTATGTGCTTCCGAAGCAATCTGGGGAGTCGCTGTTTGTCCAGTACCGATTGCCCAGACCGGTTCATAGGCGAGCACAATCTGCGCGAACTGTTCCTCGGTCAATCCGGCGACTCCACCGGCAAATTGTTTGACGAGGATGTCATGCGCCTTGCCGGCTTTATGTTGTTCCAGATTTTCACCAAGGCAAACGATGGGCTTGAGGCCTGCGGCAATGGCTGACTGCGCTTTTTTGAGAACCTCAGGGTCTGTCTCATGGCAAAGCTTGTGCCTCCGCTCGCTATGACCCACCAGCACCCAGGTAGCTCCCGCAGCGCGCATCATGTCAGCGGAGACTTCGCCGGTGAAGGCGCCTTCCGCTTCCCAATAGATATTCTGACCGCCAATTTGGATCGCGGTTCCTTCCGCGCTTTGACGAGCCGCTTGGATGCACAACGCCGTAGGAAAGACAATCATGTCGCATCTCTCGGCAGCACCGTCCATCTGCTTAAAGCGATCAATGAAGTGCGCCGTTTCAGCGGGCGTTTTATACATCTTCCAATTTCCTGCTGTGATGCGCCGTCTCATAGGCTAGAAGCTGTCAATGATCCTTTGTAAATGTCGTTGAGGAAACTAGTACCGGCGGAGAGTGCAGTGCCGAAGTTCTGAGCGACGGTCTGGCCTATATCGGCGAGCGTTGAACGCGTCCCAAGATTTACGCCGGACTTCACGGCGTCGCCAAACAAAAGTAGCGGCACAAATTCTCTCGAATGATCCGTAGAGTTGGTAGTTGGATCGCAGCCATGGTCGGCCGTGATGATGAGCAGATCGCGCGCCGTTAGATTGAGCGATGGCAGCCAACGATCAACGCGCTCAAGAGCAGCCGCGTACCCTTCCACATCGTTGCGATGCCCGTATTGCTGGTCGAAATCGACCAGATTGAGGAAGATGAGGCCGTTTAACTGAGCGCGCATGGCGGACATAGTCTTCTCCATGCCATCTTCGTTGCCGCTGGTCTTTATCGAGCAGGAGATACCGCGTCCGAGAAAGATATCCGAAATCTTGCCGATCGCGTAAATCGGTACAACACGTTCGGCGAGCTTGTCGAGCAACATGCCGTCGGGCGGCGGTACAGCGTAGTCGCGGCGATGGGCGGTGCGGGTGAACGAGCCAGGCTGGCCCGTGAATGGCCGGGCAATCACGCGACCTACCTCGTGCGGCGGGTGCAAGAGCGATCGGGCAATCTCACAAATCCGGTAAAGCTCGGAAAGCGGAATTACATCTTCGTGAGCCGCAACCTGGAACACACTATCGGCAGACGTATACACAATCGGCCATCCGGTGCGGAGATGTTCTGCGCCCAGCTCTTCGATGATCTCTGTGCCGGAAGCGTGCTTATTGCCCAGCGCTTTTAGTCCGGTTCGTGCTTCGAACTCGGCCATCAACGCATCAGGAAAACCGTGCGGATATACGGGAAACGGCTGCTCAAGAATGATGCCCGCCATCTCCCAATGGCCAGTGGTTGTATCCTTGCCGGGCGAAGCGAGACAACAGCGTCCGTAAGCGCCCGCGCAACGTTTAGACGCACCGAGCCCAGCGATCGGTTTTATGTTCGCGAGCCCTAGGCGAGTCAGGCAAGGCAGATTCAATCCGCGCTTCTTTGCGATATTGCCGAGGGTGTCGCTGCCCAGGTCTCCAAACGAAGCTGCATCCGGCATTGCACCGATCCCTACACTGTCGAGCACGATCCAGATAACGCGCGAAAATGGCTGACCAGGCTCGCTCATTGCGGCTTCGATTCTGCGCCCGGAACATCGGGTGGGCTTGGTTTCTCGAACTCTTCTTTCAGGCGGGCTGCCCGGTCTCGCGCCAAGTGCATAAAAGAGTCGTGAGTCGCCACGCGGTTAAGTAAAGGCACGAACTGCGCGGGAGCGGCCAGCTGTTTCCGCAGCCAGAGTGATTCGATCGTGGCCAATGAGTCATTCACGCCGAGCTTATCGAAGTGTACTGTACGGTCAAGATCGAGATAGGCTCGTTCAGAAGATGCAATCTGCTCGAACTTCTCGAGGAGTTGCGCGGCAACGGGGATCGTCGAGTAATTGAAAGTGGCCTCGCTCGACTGACCGCCTGCGCTCTGAAACCGAAACGTCTTCTTGCCGGTATTCGCCACCTTCAGTCCGGATTCAAGCGGCGTTTTAAAGTCGTTCAGCTCATGAGTCATAGCGAAGATCGAGGCGACCGCCGCCGCGCCGAGCCGCGCATGTAATGCCTGGGAGTTGTCCGCCGCTTCGCTATACTCAACTCCGCCCTGCTGGTCAACGGCAACACGAAAGAATGGGGGCGTACTGCCAGGAAAAGCGCGCGTATAGGTCACCGTAGCCGGTTGCCCGAATGCGCCGGAGGCTGCACAAAAGAAGAAAGCAAGCACAGACACTTTCTTCATCTGCGGCCGTTAGCCAAGCTCTGATATCGCGCGCGAGTGCCATGGCAAATCGCGACAGCCAGCGCGTCAGTGGCATCGAACGAACCGAACTGGCGATTGATGCCGAGCAGAGACAGCACCATCATTTGTACCTGCTGCTTCTCCGCCCTGCCATAACCGACCACGCTGATCTTGACTTCGAGAGGTGAGTACTCCCAAACAGGCAGACTTGCTTCCGCAGCGACAAGCAGAGCCACGCCACGCACGTGAGCAAGTTTCAGAGCAGACTTCGCATTGACGGCGTGAAATACTTCTTCCACGGCCACGCTATCGGGTGTGAAATCGCGAATGACTGTACGCAAGTCCTCCGCAATCGATTTCAGTCGCAGCGCAAGAGAGTCGGATGCTTTCGTGCGGCTCACGCCAGCGGTAATGAAGCGGTGCGAACGTCCGTCTGTATCGACGACGCCGAAGCCCGTACACTCGGTACCGCAGTCTATGCCCGCTATCCGCATCCGTCAATCTCTGGCGCACCAATGCTTGCGCGCGCCGCGCCCTATAGCTAGGCGAGCGCTTCTACTTCCGCCTCATCCACTTCGTAATTACCGTAGACATTCTGCACGTCGTCATGCTCTTCGAACAAGTCGTAGAGTCTTAGCATAGCTTGGGCGTTCTTGCCTTCCAGCTTTACCGTATTCTTAGGAACCATCGCGATCTCGGCGGACTCGTTCGGAATCTTGGCTTTCTCCAGAACCTGCAGGATGGCTTCGTGAGCCTCAGGATCGGACAGAATCTCGAAAGCGTCACCATCGTCACGAATGTCTTCCGCGCCCGCGTCGAGCACCACTCCCATCAACTGATCCTCGGACGCATTCTCGCTGCTCACAATCACCTGGCTCTTACGTTCGAACATCCAGGCCACGCTCCCCTGCTCGCCGAGGTTGCCGCCATTCTTGGAGAAAAGATGCCTGATCTCGCTGACCGTCCGATTGCGATTGTCGGTTGCGACATTCACCAGGACCGCCGCGCCGCCTGGGCCGTAACCCTCGAATAAGATCTCGTCGATCTGCCCACCCTCGAGTTCGCCTGTTCCGCGCATCACCGCCCGCTTGATGTTGTCGGCCGGCATGGAAACCGCCTTGGCTGCCGCGATTGCCGTGCGAAGGCGGGCATTGGCATCGGGATCGCCACCGTTGCGAGCTGCGATTTGTATTTCTTTGATGAGCCGCGTGAAAGCCTTGCCACGCTTGTTGTCTAAAGCGGCCTTCTTATGCTTGATTGTGGCCCATTTACTGTGTCCAGACATGCAGGAAACCTCTACTTATACTTAACTTTCGAGGATATCAAAAGCGGCCAAACAGCGATGTGCTTTAGACAACGGTCCAGTAAACCGAGTAACGGCCTTCAAAAAGTTTGTCGAAGGGAACGAAGGTAATTTCACTCGCCTGGCCCAGAGTGCGGAAGGTTAAGTCTTCCCCCTGGATCGGCCTGAGCCAGGAATTCAACTGATCGCCCCTGGCCGTGAGAGTGGGAATGCGAATCGGGTGTTTGCGGACATCGGGGCCTTCCGGACCAACTGTCTTCAACTCTGCCGGGTCTGCGCTTTCCAGTTTGCCCGCCAGCACAAAAGGTCCATAGAGGAACGCTTGGGTAGCAGGCGCGTCGGGCATTGCTTCGGCATGCAGATGCATCGGAAAGTCGAATTCAATCCGGTCGCCATCATGCCAGGTGCGATGGAGTGTGAAATAGCTGGAAGCGCTTGGCGAGGCTTCGATGAGATGTCCGTTTACCCTGACGTACGCCTCGGATCCCGCCCAGTAAGGCACACGAATATGTATCGGCAAGCGAACGGGTTCGGAGGTTTGCACCGTGAGCGTGCTTGAGGTAGAATGGGTGGCGCTCCTCTCCTGACGAATCCGAAGACCTTTTGCTTTCCAGGTCAACTCGGAAGGCACAAACAAATTGACGAAGATGCCGTTGCCGTCTTGAAAGTAAATGCTGTCGTTGAGCTTGGAAAACTCCTCCACGCCAGTTCCGGTGCAGCACCAGAACGAAGCGTTTTCTGTGTTGAAAGTTTTCCAGGCGCCCGGATAGATCGACAAGTAATACTGCGTCGCTCCAGTCTTGCGGTCCATGGCGGCGATGCGGTGATTCAACAGCGTTCGTTCGTAGTAGTCGAAGTAGCGCGGATCGCCGGACCATTGGTAGAGATGGCGAGTGAGCTTGAGCATGTTGTAGGCACAGCAGCATTCGGTTGTGTCGGAGCTCTGCTTGAGTTCGGCCGCCAGGTGGCGAGGCTCGACCAGCCAGGATTCCCCATTGCTCGTGCCGCCGGTGACATAGGCGCGGGCGCTTGTGACGTCTGACCAGAAGAAATCTGCCACATCGTGAAAACGAACATCGCTTGAAAGCTCGTAGCGGCGCGCAGCTCCGATCACCTGCGGAATATGAGTGTTGACGTGCAGCCCACGCAGTTCATCGCGGCGCAAGGCGAGCGGGTTGAAGAAGATCTTCTTTGTGAATCGGTCGCCCACCGAAGCGTAATGATCGTTGCCGGTGACTGCGGCGAGGTTATATAGAACCTCGTTCATTCCGCCGTACTCCGTGTTCAGAATCTCTTGCATGTGCTCTTCAGGAATGGGAGCGGTCCAGGCGTCTGTCCATTGAGCCATGCCTTCCAGAACGGCAAGAGCCTGCCGGTTCGCACAGTGTTCGTGTACATCGAGCAGCCCGGCCATAATCTTATGAATCGTGTAGAACGGGGCCCAAACTTTTCGCCGGGCATTCAGGCGGTCGAAAAACTCCAGAGGAAAGGCGCTGAGGTATCCGTTGCCCAGTTGCCGCTGACACTCAGCAAGCGCGGCAACCAACGAGCCCGTTTTGGTCTTAAGCGAGGCATCGCCCGTCGACGAGTACATGAGCGCGCACGCAGAAAGATAGTGGCCGACGAAGTGGCCTCGCAGTTCGCAATCGGGAGCCTCCCACCCGCCGAGCGGCTGAGCGGACGAAGGCAGATCTGCGTTAACCCGAAAATTATGGAGAAGGCGGTCGGCGTCCAGCCGTTGCAAGTAGGCGCGATTTGCGTCCTGCGCTTCCTGAAAGACACTGGGAAGCAGGCGAACGTCCGTCATCGGGAACGGGGCGATCTTCGACAGCGCAGGAAGGCGGGTGAAGGTGAGAGGCTGCTCGAACGGCGGCGTCTCCGGTGGTAATCCGCCGGGTTTAGGATTGCTCGTGTTCTGGGGAACGGTATTGGCGTTCTGCGGAGCTTGATGGGTGGGGGAGGCAGGCGGCGCGGCCGCTTGCTGGGCAAAAAGCGGCTGTGTGACGGCAGCGCCCGCAAGAGCGGAGGCGAAAGCGCGGCGAGTGAACAGCGGTTTGACTCTTCTATTCGGCATTTTTACTGATGAAAGCTGGATCTAAAATCATGAGCACGGAATGGACCTGGGCCTCTCCAGATTACGCCCGCCTGCAATCGGCAATGAATGTTTAACCGGATGCAATGCGGTATTATGACGGCGAAGCCGCCGTTCGCGCCTCCAATCTGTGGCAAGAAAATTGGAACAACAAACATCATCTGTCTACTACCAGCACTCGTCGTCAGTGCCGTTAGCGTCGAGAATTTCGCTCTCAGTTAGGCGCATGATGTTCGAGCGGTTTATGGGTGAGCTTCGTCCTGACCGAAATACCCGGATCCTAGATGTTGGAGTAACCTCCGATACTTCACAAGCAGAATCGAACTACTTTGAGAAGCTCTACCCTTATCCGGACCGGATTACTTGCGTCGGGACAGAGGACGGCGCGCAC
Organism: Bryobacteraceae bacterium; assembly: GCA_965219105.1. Taxonomy (GTDB): domain Bacteria; phylum Acidobacteriota; class Terriglobia; order Bryobacterales; family Bryobacteraceae; genus Bog-105. Next base: position 1,638,681 of record OZ244728.1, read on the forward strand.
TTAGAGCGCGAGTATCCTGGCTTAAAATACATCAAAGTTCGGACGGGCGAACCCTTGCCGTTTGCCGCACGGGAGTTCGACATCGTTTTCAGCAACGCCGTCATCGAGCACGTCGGTAGCCGGGCAGAACAGGCAGCGTTCGCTCGAGAGCTTTGCCGGGTTGGCAATGCTATCTTCGTGACCACGCCCAATCGATGGTTCCCCGTGGAGCATCACACCGGTTTGCCGCTTCTTCATTGGCTTCCATCCAAGGCCTTTCGAAAATTGATTAAGAGTTCGCGATATCGGTATTGGTCGGATGAGAAGAACCTCAACCTTCTCACGACTCGAGAGTTTGGTTCCCTGTTTCCTCCCGGTGCTCAGATGCGGGTGGATCGAGTTAGGGTGTTCGGGATTACCTCGAACTTAATGGCTTACGGAACGATGTTGAATAAGAATGGGAGTGAATAGTAACAACTGGGCCAATAGCTAGGAAGTCGAAGCTGTTTCAAACCTGTTCGGGGCAGTCCTTGGCAACGCAGATTGTCTTCTCCTCTTCCGCCAAATTCCGAAAACACCCACCAAGGCGACGCATAGGATCGAAAAAGAGCTCACAAGACCCCCAATTAAATAACTAGAGGGCGCGTAAAAAAAGGTAATCAGGTTCTCGCCGGGCTGCAGGATTACGCCTCGGAACATGTAATTGGCCGTAGTCCATTTGGCTCTCTTGCCATTCACAAGTACTCTCCAACCTGGATACGATGTGTCGTTCAGCACCAATAATCCCAGGCTTTTGACAGGGGCGGAGATCTCGACCTTTCTCGGGTCATAGGAGATAATCCGGGCGGATTGGACGGCGGAGCTCGGCGCGGTTGCAAGCTGCCGAGCCTGCTTGTACATCTGCGGATCGAGCTTTGTTTGGTCAAGCACTGCAGACCCGAAAACATCGAACGACGGATCCGCTAATCGCTCTAAGATATGTCGGTCGTTTGCTCCGATCTCTACTTTGGAGTAAATAGCTGCACGGGGTAGCACCCTCGAGACTTTACATATCTTTGCGTCATAGTCATACACGAGCTCACAGAAGCCACGTACTTGAAGGCTCCGGATGGGGACGGCAGACACAATGTACTTGGTTGAGGATAACTGGAGGAACCGTCTGGCTAAGTCGGTCCTGAAATCGTACGCGGCTAATCCAGTAAAGTAATTCGCACGTTCTGCTGGAAGACCTTCGTTCGAGGGTCCGCCGAAGAACTCTCTGACAAACGGCATGTACTTGGAATAGTAAAGCGCATCAACATCCCTGACGTCGAATAGTGAGAATGAGGATGACCAATCCGGGAATAGAAAGCCATCCCGCCCAAAAATCCGAGAGTAATCTTGCGTGCTTTTCTGCAGGTGTCGAATGTAGGGCGCTCCCTGATAGGGGTTCTCCGAAATATTCGGAGTACTATTGAACAAGTAATAAGCCGGCACTACGAAAATCGTAGATAGCTCGACAGTAAGTACACTCACCCCGAGAATAGCCGCTCGCTTGGACCTTGCTTCGGGCTTTCCGGCCAAGATTAGGGTCCAGAAAGTTGCTAGCCAACACAAGGCGGCTATGGTCAAAGCAAATTTAGGGAAAGCCGTTCCGAAACCCGCCGTTGGGCGACTATCAATGTAGGGCAACCAGCAAACAACGCCGGCCCAACAACAAACAAACGGAATAGTAAGCGAACAAACGAGATTCTTCGTTGAGAGCTGGCCGTCTGATATTCGTTGTAACCCGATTGCACTCAGCGCCGAGACGCACACAGACACAACAATCTCCTCGTATTTCGGGAAGAGAATCCGATTAAATATCGGAAATTGCCCCAATTCGCTGATGGGCCAAACACCATAGCGCTTGAGAATGATTATTGTTAGAAAAAGCGAGAAGAACAGCGTAATTTGCGACAGCTCCTCCCGGCGGGATAGGCTCGTTGTCACTGCATAATAGACGGCAATTAAAACAAAGACTAGAATGGCTATTCCAAAATAGTTCCGAAGCTCCGGGCCGATTCCAAGCAGCAGCGGCGTAACATAGGTTAAGATCGATGGACCGAATATGTCCTTGTACATTCCTGAATGGAAAGCTGGACTATGTACATTGAAAGAATGCCGAACGTATTCCCAAAAAGGGATTAGCAAAAACGCCGCCAGTCCGAAGCCAAGAACTCCCGACAATGATAGAAGAGCAGCTATCTTAGCCTTATTTTGAAGCTGCTTAGCGGAAATCAGCCTGAAAGCCGCAAAACAAGTTCCGAAACTAAGAACCACAAACGTGCTCTCAGGCATACCTCCGACGATCGTCAGGTAGACACAAATAATGACTCCGATCCACCGGAGATAAGTCGGTCTCCTCAGAAATAGTTCCACTGCGAACAGTAGGGCGGGTAGCAAACACTCCACGCTCACGTGAGGCATCGTAATGTATAGAATCTGATACCCGCCCAACATGGAGGCAACAGCTCCACCATACGCCGGAACATCGGAGAGGAACAAGCGGAGAAAATAGAAGGAAAATAGGCCAGCTATAAACAAGCGGAGAAGAACAAACAGATTGTATGTCTTTGGACTAACGTACAGAGACAATAACATGGTGAGCGGGTAAAATGGCTGCGAATGCATATTCGCTGCTAGGGGTTCACCCAGAGCCTGAAAAGGATTCCACAATGGAAGCTCGTGCCTAAGTATATATTCATTGTGAAGATATCCAAGATAGGCCTCGGTCTGCCAAGCCGCCGCAGCGCCATCCTGTGTAAGCGGCAACCGAAGTTCGACTTTTTTCCCGGACCAGGAACCTGTAGGCGTAACGCTCTGGCAAAGTTGTGCACTCTGCATCAAGCTTTTATGGCCCCATACAAATGGAAAAAACAGAACGTTCAGAGTCAGCAAGAGTATTGCCGGCGGCAACACGCTAGTTCGTGATGGAAGTCGCAGCATTTAACCTTGTTCGGTAACGCCGAAAGCTTAGCAGATGCATTAGGCAAGAAAGGTGACTTGTTTCTTTTTAGAAATCTGTTCTGCTCAAATAGACATTTGAAGGCTATCAATGATTACAGCGGCGGCGCGGGCTGCGAACCGGCAGCGTGAGTCCATTGGGAAAACCCATCGTGAGTGTCCGATCTGCACGTCGTTGCACCTCGAATACGAGTTTCTGATCGAGAAATCGCCTGTCTGCCGTTGCCAGACCTGCGGGCTGTTGTTCTTGAATCCTGCGTCGCCAGGTGCAGCCGCTTCCGAAGACCCGAAGTCGCTCTCCGCCTCCAAAAAGTATCTCGACCTTCACGCCGCCAATGCCGACGAGCGAATTCAGGAACTCGCCTCCTATGCGGGTATTCATAGCGGTCGAATGCTTGTGGTAGGCGGGGATGAGTTTCTCATCGCGGCTGCACAGAAGCGCGGCTTCGAAGTCGTAGCACTATCGTCCGCGGAGTTCGAAGCTACAACAGACTCGGTCCTACCCGAACCGGTTGACCTATGCCTGCTCTTCTGTTCGCTTGAAAAAGTCATCGACCCTCTCGGCGCCCTGCAGTTCATCCGGCGAGTTCTGAGCTGTGAGGGCGCTCTCATGGTAGTTGCTCCCACAACCGACAGCCGGGCGGCGAAGCTCTTCCGCAGCTCCTGGTGGGAGTTCAGTCGGTGGAACCGCTTTTATTTTTCCTCCGACAGCCTGCAGAGTCTCCTGTCCAAGGCGGGTTTCGGCGCTCCCATGATCACGGCCGATCGTGCGCTTGTTTCGATGAACTACCTGCGGGAGAACCTCGCAAAGAACCCGCGCCGGACCAGCCGCTACAGACTAATGGGAGGCGTAACGCGCGCCGCACCGGTGCTCCGCAACAAACCTTTTCGCCTTTGGCACGGCCGATCGCGCTTCCTGGTCAAACCAATCGAAAGACACCAAATACCGGTTCTCTCTGTTATCGTTCCGGTGTACAACGAGAAGGCAACATTCGTCGAACTGATGGATTCGCTATTACAGAAGTCCATCGAGGGCGTCGACATTGAAATTATTCTCGTGGAGAGTAATTCCAGCGATGGTACCCGGGACGAAGTACAGCGCTATGCGCGCGAACCGCGAGTAACCGTTATCCTCCAGGACAAACCGCAAGGAAAAGGCAACGCTGTTCGTGCCGGCTTAGAAATCGCCAAAGGTGACATCGTCCTCTTTCAGGACGCCGACCTGGAGTACGATCTGAACGACTACGAGGCATTGATCGCGCCGATTCTGCGCTTTGAAACTAACTTCGTTCTCGGCTCCCGGCACAGTCAGGAAAAGGGCAGCTGGAAGATCAGACAGTTTGCCGATTCGGCGGGTTTAGCGGCCACGTTTAACTTCGGGCACCTGATCTTCCTTACACTTTTCAATCTAGTTACTGGGCAGCGTTTGACTGACCCATTTACTATGTACAAGGTATTCCGGAGAGATTGTATCTGGGGACTATCTTTCGAATGCAATCGCTTCGATTTCGACTTCGAAATTGTTATGAAGCTGTTGCGTAAGGGATACAAGCCGCTCGAGCTTCCGGTGAACTATGTCTCCCGGTCTCTCAAGGAAGGCAAGAAGGTGACGATGATCCGCGACCCTCTGACCTGGGTAAGAGCCTTGATCAAATACCGGAAGTCTCCTCTGTACAAACACAGCGGAACCTGATCCGTTAACGCCGCGCACGGCTTTCAAGTCAACTGCTCCTACCTTGTAGGGCTTTGATATACTCGGGGCGCTCCGTCGTCTTTTGACCTCCTGCATTCCCGAGTCTCTCCATGTTGAAACGAATCTCGTACGCGTTGCGCTTGTCACTCCTTCCGCTTGCACTTCTGGTCGGCGTCACATTGCCTGCCAGCGCTCAGATCCCAGCCGGGGATGTTCGAATCCACTACCACCGCCCCGACGGCAACTATACCGGGTGGGCGCTCTACACGTGGAACGCTTCTACGGAAAACAACTCGTGGTGCCAAAGCGAAGTCGCGATCAGCGGAACAGACAGCTTCGGCGCATACTTCGATGTCTCGGTAAACCCGGCGCAAGGCTCGCCTGCGGGTCAACTCGGATTTATCATCAATAGCTGTGCGAATGGACAGACTAAGGATCCCGGTCCTAATCAGTATCTCCAGATTACCGAATACAGTCAGGGATGGGTAATCTCCGGCAACCAGACTGTATTCACAACCGAGCCGGCAATAGGCGACAGCCAAATTCCGAGCGGCGACGTCCGCATTCATTATTACCGGCCCGATGGCAACTACACCGGGTGGGGGCTCTACACTTGGAACGCTTCCACAGAAAATAACTCCTGGTGTCAAAGCGAAGTCGCAATCACCGGCACTGATGCTTTCGGCGCTTACTTCGACGTCTCCGTAAATTCTGCGCAAGGCTCCCCCGCCGGCCAGCTCGGATTCATCATCAATAACTGCGACAGCGGCGGTGCTAAGGACCCGGGCCCGAACCAATACTTACTAGTTACTCAGTATAAAGAGGGCTGGGTTATTTCAGGCGATGCCACTGTGTTTACAACCGAGCCTAATAAGAACGTGCTGCCGCCTGGCGATGTTCGCATCCACTATCACCGGCCCGATGGCAATTACAACGGGTGGGGTCTTTATACTTGGAACGCCTCCACCGAAAACAATTCCTGGTGTCAAAGCGAGGTCGCCATCGGCGGCACTGACAGCTTCGGAGTCTACTTCGATGTCTCAGTGGATCCGGCGCAAGGCTCGCCCGCTGGTCAACTCGGTTTCATCATCAACAACTGTTCGACTGGCGGAACCAAAGACCCGGGTCCGAATCAGTATCTGCAAGTTACCCAGAACCAAGAGGCTTGGGTGGTCTCTGGCGATCCAAATGTGTTTACAGCGCAGCCCACTGCCGCCCAAATTGCAGGAGCTGGCCTCTACCAGCATCAGGCCTTCTGGATCAATCGGACCACCGTCGCAATACCCGGCGCATACGGCCATCCTGGTTGGAACTACTCACTCGTTTACTCTCTCACCGCAGGCTTACGTGTCACCAGCACCGGTGCGCTCGCAGGCGGTACAGCCGTTCCGTTAGCTTCGAGCGCTTTCACTCCGGCAGAAGCCGCTAAATATCCACAGCTCGCCGGCTACGCAGTATTTCACCTCGACAGTTCCACAGCACCACTGAGAACTCTGAAGCAGGCTTTAACAGGACAGATCGTCGTGGCTGCACTTAATGCGCAAGGCTCGCTGGCCTACGTAAATGGCGTGCAGGATGCCGGCGTTCTCGACGATCTCTTCGACTACTCAGGCAAGCTCGGCGCTGTCTTCTCGAGAGGGCAGCTCTCGATTAAGTTGTGGGCGCCCACTGCACAATCGGTCAAGCTTCTACTCTACAGCCGCGAAAACGACGCCACTCCCGCCGAAAATGTTCCCATGACCGCGGCGAACGGAGTGTGGACGGCGAAAGGCCAGGATTCCTGGAAGGGCGAATATTACCTCTACGATGTCCGCGTCTATGTGCCGAGCCAGGTCCAAATTGTTGATAACCTTGTCACCGACCCTTACTCTGTCGATCTCGCCCTGAACGGAGTGAAAACTCGCATTACCGATCTGAGCGATGAGTCAACCAAACCCGCGAGTTGGGATGCAAGTGCCTCGCCATATCTGGCTTCCAAAAACGAATTTTCGGTCTACGAGCTTCACGTGCGGGAGTTTAGCACTGCCGATACCAGTGTTCCCGCTGATTACCGCGGAACTTATCTCGCGTTTACTAATCCATCCACTTATGGCATGACTCATCTGCAACGCCTTGCAAGGGCCGGTCTGAAAGCCGTTCATCTGATGCCGACCTATGATTTCGGAAGTGTCAACGAAGACAAATCCACTTGGCAGTCCCCGGGCGATCTAACCGGGTATCCTCCTGATGGCGCCGAGCAGCAGGCCGCCGTAACTGCTGTCCAAAACTCGGACAATTACAACTTCGGGTACGATCCTGTCCATTACTTTGCGCCTGACGGTAGTTATGCCTTCAATCCAGACAAACGCGTCATGGAATACCGGCAGATGGTCCTGGGACTGCATAACGCCGGCCTACGAGTAGTTCAGGATGTCGTCTTTAACCACACCTACGCCTACGGGCAAAATACTTTCTCCGTGTTGGACGAGATTGTTCCTGGTTACTACTACCGTCTGGATGCGAGCGGAAACGTCGACACGGCGAGTTGCTGCTACGACACCGCCAGCGAGCATCACATGATGGAAAAGCTCATGATCGACAACGTGATTCAAAATGCGATCCAGTATAAAATCGACGGATTCCGCTTCGACGACATGAGCCTCCACTTTGCCTCAAACATGCAGCACATACAACTGGCCTTGAGTAAGCTTACTGTTGCGAACGACGGCGTGGATGGATCGAAGATCTACCTTTACGGCGAAGGCTTCCAGAACCCGGAAAGCGCTGGACTCGGCGTGAATGCCACGCAGGAAAATCTGTACGGCTACGGTATCGGCACGTTCAACGATCGAATCCGGGACGGCATCCGTGGCGGAAGTTCGTTCGATATTAACTCCGAACAGGTCCAGGGTTTTGCGACGGGGCTCTTCACCGATCCGAGCGTTTACACGACAGCTACCGTGGGCCAGACCCTTTCGGATCAGAAGACGAACCTCAACCTGGAAGCAGACTGGATAAGGATCGGTCTTGCCGGCAACTTGCGTGACTTTACGTTTGTCGATAGCACCGGCTCCACGGTAAAAGGCAGCCAGGTTCTTTACTACGGTCAGCCGGTCGGCTACACCGCGAGCCCGCTTGAAGCTGTAAATTACTGCTCGGTTCACGACAATCAAACATTGTTCGATGCGATCCAGCTAAAATCTCCCATTCCGGGCTCGACTTCCACAGGAGGAGATTTGATCGCCATCCGAACAAGGCGCCAAGTCCTCGCCATGAGCCTCATAGCTCTAGGCCAAGGCGTGCCTTTCTTCCTGGGAGCAGATGATTTGCTGCGCTCGAAAGATATGGATTACAACACTTACAACTCCGGGGATTGGTTTACTAAGATTAACTGGATCTATCAAGGCGACCGTCCGAGTCAGAGTCTTTTTGCCAAGGAATCGGACAACTGGGGCATTGGTCTTCCCCTTGCCAACGTAAATCAAAACCAGTGGCCCATCATGCAGCCTTTGTTAGCCAATCCAGCTTTGGCGCCCAAGCCCGCGAACATTTCGACCGCTGCTGCTGCCTTTCAAACGTTTCTCGCCATTCGCGCCAGCTCAGCACTCTTCCATATGGCGACACTTGCGGAGGTCCAGGAAAACTTGCATTTTCTGAACACAGGAGCGTCCCAGATACCCGGTCTGATCGTAATGAAGTTAGACGCTAACGGCGGGACTTACGGCAAGTACGGCCACATAGTTGTTGTGTTTAACGGTACGCTCAAAACAATTGCGTTTCAAAACGATCAACTCAAGAATCTTGGCTTGCAGCTTCATCCCCTGGAGGCCATATCCGCCGATGGGGAAATGCGCTCATCGGCGATCGACAGCACCACAGGCACGGCCACGGTCAATGGGCTAACTACGGCCGTGTTTGTAGCGCCATAAAGCGACGCAACTGTATACTCAGAAACACCGGTTTTGAGAGAGAAACAATGCTGAAGAAAGTGTCCCTTCTATCGTCCCTCGCGATCCTGCTGCTTACATTCGTTGTACCGGGCCAAGCCGCGCTTGTCGGCACATCCGTAACTGGATCACTCACTTTCAGCGGAGATCCTTCCAACTACTTCGACCCGCTCCTTGGATTTGTCCCGGCGACCGGCTATCTGAATGCTTCCGGAACAACGGTCATGGTCTCGAACAGCGCGGTCGAGTTTGGCTTTGACGACGGAGCGAGCATTATCTCGGCCGACTTCTCCGGCAATCAGTTGACGGTCAACGATACGGTCGAACTCTCCGGGCAAAACAACAGCTTCCAAATGACCTTTATGGACTCTGCCTTTGCCGGACAGTATCTGTCGTCCATTTCGGACAATTTTCCCCTGTCAGCTCACTCGCTGACCGGCAACTTAATCGCACTGAACTACTCCGGCGGCAATCTGTCTACTGGAGAATCGCTCACCGCGAAGTTCGCTGTGATCCCGGTTCCTGAACCATCGATGGCCGGTTTAGCCATGCTTATAATTCTGGCTTCCTGCCTATTTTTCGCACGCAAACGGCGCATCAGATTCGTGCAAGATTAACAAGTTGTGCCCTTGAAAGGCGACCCGAGCTTCCCGCCACTGAAATGACGCAAGCCGCAGCAACATTCGGCGCACCCTGTTTTGGCTTCGTCTCTTAAGGCCATTGATCACGTACTGACAACAAGCCACTCACATTGTCTTGACATTGTCTGGCGGGTCGGTTATCCTGCGAATGACAGGAGGAGTCATGGCAACACGGGCTACACGCGGTGAAAAACTCGACCTGCGACTCACGGCTGAAGCGAAACGCGCACTTCAGGCTGCGGCTGCCGTTGTGCATCGCTCCGTGAGTGAATTTGTCCTGGAGAGCGCCTTGTCGCGCGCCGATGAGGCCCTTGCAGACCGCCGCACATTCGGTCTGGACGCCACGCAATGGAAAGCATTCATGGAAGCGCTCGACGCTACGCCTCGCCCCATGCCCCGTTTGGATCGCCTGCTAAAAGAACCCGGCTTTTTTGATGCCGGATCGAATTAGTGAATGCCGCTCGCCGTGTTGAAAAACTCCGCGCCGATCACCCGATTGAAGCTTTTGATTGCGGTCGTGAGGAACTTAACCGGTATTTGCTGAGATTCGCCTGGGCAAACCAGCAGGCGGGCGCAGCCCAAACCTACGTCGGTCTGGTCGGTGACGCCGTCGTCGGATACTACACGCTGGCAGTCGGCCAAGTTACGCGTGAAAAAGCGCCCGAACGCCTTACCAAGGGACTGGCGCGTCATCCGGTGCCGGTAATGCTGCTCGCACGACTGGCAGTTTCCGGTAAGGCACAGGGCCAGGGCATCGGCAAGGGACTTTTGCGCGACGCAATGCTGCGCACGCTGCAGGCCGCAGACATCGCCGGTATTCGCGCTTTCGCGGTACATGCGAAAGACGAAGAGGCCCGCCGCTTCTATGAGAGATTTGACTTCATTCCTTCGCCTGTCGATCCGATGCACCTCTTCGTACTGCTCAAAGATGTGCGCCGAATCATGCAAGGTCAATGAGACTTCTTGCCATGAAAATCCGCGCCACTCTCAACAAGTCTTGCCAATCATGCTTCCGGAGCAGATGCCCCAGGAACTTCAGCTTGCACCGGTGACACTTTGAAACTGAAGCACCGAGGATCAAACTCGCGGTGCCCATCACGCGCCCGGTAGCTGCAGCGGATAGCCATAGTATCGACCACAGTTCGCACTGCTCATCGTAAGTCCTTCAATACGTCCTCGACACTCTCGGGGTGCTTTGCGATCACGGCCAACAGCACTCGGGTTGGCGTATCTGGACGAACGCGCCCCTGTTCCCAATTCCGGAGCGTGGCGGTCGGAAAGCCAAACTTCAACGCGAATTGCGTCTGGCTCAACCCCATCCGCCGGCGGACCTTCGAAACGTCAACATCAGGCACCTGCACGTGCGTGACTTGGACCGGAACGTCGTCTCCTTTCGACCAGGCGAGCGCCTCCTCCAGCCCCTGGATGATTCTTTGACCAACGGTGGGATCTTTCGCTGCAAGTCTGGCGGACCGCTTCTTCGTATTCGTCATTTGGATGTGCGACCTTCTGGGTAGCTTTGAACAATTGCCGAAACAGCTTTCGCCATTGCACTCTGTTCGGCCTTGCTCAGGGTCGCCTTTTCGCTCTTCCTGTAAATTGCGAGCATGAAGACCGGCAGCTGCTCGTTATGAAAGAAGTAAATCACCCGTGCGCCTCCCCGTTTCCCCTTGCCCGGCAAAGCCCATCGGAGCTTTCTGACGCCGCGCGTCTCTGGAATCAGATCACCGGCGTTGGGGTTTGCGGCAACAAACTCTACGAGCCTGGCTCGATCGCCACCTGACATTATGCCCTCGGAGTCTCTCAAAAACTGCACGGTCTCGACGACCGTCATCGGTGCACGCTGCACTCCGGCCATTATACGCTAAATGCGTATGCAACGCGGACTTCGAAAATCATCCACTGACTCACGGGAAACCGTTTTGCAATCACGCCCCATCGGTAGTGCCTGCCCGATCTGGTCTAAGACAGAGACCGCGAAACTGCGTCCATTTGTGAAAGAAGGACGTTCAAGGTACCCGGTTTAACGGGAAGGCCTCCTATTGATTCGCAGCCAAGACCATGAGAGTCTCTGCAAACGGGACAGTCTCGATGACTCTCAACGGTGTACGCTCAATCCGGCTATCCTACGGTGAAGGCGTTTACAGCGCATTCCGGGGATCGCCCGCTGATTAACGCAACGCCGACGTTCTTCTCACGCAGTGGTCTGACCGCTCAAACCGAAGAGCGGTGTCTGGCGTCCACTACTCTTCGCTCCCGCCGGAGATTCAGTCGCCGAACACTACTACCTACATCCGTTACTTCGGCGTAACCGTGGAAACTCCTGGCTATCAGCGGAGGCGCTCCAGGATTCAATCTGATGCCAGCTTTTTTAGAAAATTTGGTCGGGGCGAGAGGATTCGAACCTCCGGCCTCCTGGTCCCGAACCAGGCGCTCTAGCCAGGCTGAGCCACGCCCCGATCTCTTCCAGTGTATCGAGTCCCTCGCGAATCCCGCAATGCTTTACCCGAATTCGAGCTAAAAGTTTGCCCTAGTTGAAGCGCTTCAACTCTTCTGCAAGGCCCGTCATGCCCTTCCGCCGATACACGTCTGCAAGCCGCTGCTGCTCGGGCGAAGCACCCAACGCATGCCGAAGAATCGGATCGGGTGTAGCCGCGCGAATGTCGCTGTGGCTCGGAATCCAGAACTTGCCATCCGCAAACTCAACATCATTGACGTACGCCAGCAACGCATCCACAGCCATAGGCTGCCCACTCTGCCGGGAAAAGCGCAGCATACCGGGTTCGCTCATGCTGATTGTTTCCACTGGATCCAGGTGCCGCAACGACGGCACCGCACCTGCCACAAAATCCTGGCCGCGATCGTCTCGCACAATCCATCCCACCTCGAAGTTCCTCACCGACCGGCTCGACGTGTTTCGAACCTCCAAATGGGACGACCGGACCTCATTGCCTGAGATCTGCGCATTGCCGCCGACCGTCTGAACCGGCGCGCTTGGAAACGACACGGCCCCTACCGCCACCGGCTGAACGCGTGTCCGGCTCGCAGCCAAAGGTTCGCGGAGTAGCTCCAAACCTAGTTGCGAGAAATTAACATCCTGAAGTCCGAAATTGAGCTCTTCACGCAGTTCCGCCAACTGACCTGTGTCCAAAAGATTCGCTAGATACCGGCGATCACGCCGCGCCTCCAGCTCGTAAACGGCCAGCATGCGGCGCGAATGCAGCTGGTCGGGACCATACGCGGTGAGATCCGAAAACAACGCGCAATCGAGCGACACCTGCATCATGGCGGCTTTCGCGCGTGTCATCCCGAGCGGCCGAATCAATTCCATGTCGATTCGCACAGGGAAAACGCCACCCGGCTCGGCGTGCAAGCTTGGCATGGTTACCGAACCTTTACCGGACAGTGTGAGACCTGGCGTAGCCACCATAAGCGTCAGGCCAGAGATCGGCTTGGTCCCGGTATTCCGCAACAGAAGCGAGGCATGCAGAGAAACTACCAACGATGCTCCGCGAACCACCGCGGTTGTCGGCCCGGGCTCCTGAAGGCTGACGTGAACTGGCAACACCGGCGAATCGTGCGGAAACTCCACGTCTAACCAGCCGTTTGCATTCTCGAGTGCGAATGCCTGAGCGGGCAGCATCAGCAAAAACGCTGCCGCCAACCGAATCAGCCAAGCTTTACCCCTGCCGGCTTTGTTACTGCCCATAGACATTGTTGATTGTGAGCTGGCCGGTTTCCTCGTCGATGTAGCGCGCGGCTACCGACGAATTACCCGAGCGCGAGACCACCGCGCTTCCAGGATGAAGGATCGTCAGCGTAACGCCTTGCGATCGAACCGCTATCCCGTTCGGCGTAGTCTCCAAAATGTTCGGCAGCCTCGGCGTCCTGCGCAATCCGACGAACTGCTCCAAGGACGCGGTTAAATGACGGGTCTGTGCAGCTGGAATGTGCGTAGCCCATCCCGCGATAAACAATCCGCAAAGCCCGAACCCTAAAGCAAGTTGCGGCAACCAGGGGCGTCGCCGTGCTGTTGTATCGATACACCGCGCGGCCGCTACCCCCACCACGACATTGCCCAGCATCTCCCGTTCGAGCGTATTCCAGTCTGCGATCGCCTCAAACGCGGTTAACGTCTCCGTGGCGGCTTGCCGTTTCAGCTCAGCCGTGCCGGACGCAAATAAACCTACCTGGCGCTCACATTCCGCGCAATCGGCCACGTGCATGCGAATCCGTCGGCGTACTAATAGCGGTAGATCGCCCCGAACAAAAAGCGCGAGATTCTCCGGTGACGGATGTGATACGGCACTAACTGAAGAAGGCTTGTTCACGACTTCCGCTCCTCCAAATAGCGCCTGAATTTGGTCCGCGCGTTCGCAATATGGGATCGCACCGTCGCCATGGAGCAATTCATGTGCTCAGCGACTTGATCGGCCGGAAGATCTTCAACGTCGCGCAGCAACAGTGCCATCCGCTCCCGCTCGGTCAGAACAGCAAGGCCGCCGTCAAGGTGCTGCTTCCACTCGCCGCGCAGGACCGATTGCTCGGGGTCGGCCCAAGGCGTTGGATAACCGGCGAGCTGGCTGACATCGGTGAACGAAAGCTTTTTCTTCCGGCGTAGAAAGTCAATGGCCGTATTGGCCGCGATACGCGACAGCCAATGCGGCGCGCGCATGGCGTCCTTCAACTGCCCCTGGCGCTGAAGAGCCTTGATGAAAGTCTCCTGCGTCAAATCCTGGGCATCGTCAACATTGCCGACTATACGGTAAATCAACAAAAAGATCCGGCGCAGGTTTGCTTGTATAAACTCTGATTGATCGTCCGCTTGGGAATGCAGTTGAGAGGGCGACAGCGGCGAAGGATCGCTCATGCCACCCCCTCTAACCGTTTGCTCTCCCAAGCCCGTTGACTCAACCGCACAGACGCCAATGCCGGCGAGCGACGCTTCGCCTTGCGGCGGACAGGCCGGAAACGGGGTACTCTCAATACCAGGCGAGCGGAGTGGCGAGCGCATTCCTCTAAACAGGAATGACGAGCGGATAGCGAAAACGTGCAGTGCTCTCCAGCCATCGCAGTTATTTTAGAGTATATGAGACCTGTGGCGATCGTAGGCATCGGAAAAACCGCTTTCGGTGCGTTCCCAGAACGTGACTTGCGCTCGCTGGCGACACAAGCAATCGACGCCGCGCTGACCGACGCTCATGTTCCCCCCCAAAGCGTGGGCGCTTTCTACCTCGGTAATTTTGCCGGACCCTCGTTTGTCGGTCAGAATCATCTTGCGCCCTACATCGGCGTCGCGGCAGGCTTCGAAGCCATACCGTGCACCCGTATAGAAGATGCCTGCGCATCGAGCGGCTCCGCATTTTTTCACGCTTGGCAAAGCGTTGCCGCCGGCCTGTATGACACCGTAGTCGTAGCCGGCGTCGAGAAGATGACCTCCCAGCAAACGCCTCGTGTCACGGAAATCCTGGCTGGCGCTGGCGACATGTCGGGGGAAGGCAAGACGGGCGCGACGTTCCCCGCCCTGTTCGGCATGATCGCGCGGCGTCACATGCATCAGTACGGAACCACCCGCGAGCAGCTAGCGGCTGTTGCGGTCAAAAACCATGCCAATGGAGCCAAGAATCCGTTGGCGCACATGCGTAAGGTGATCACGCTCGAACAGGCGCTCGCGGGCAAGCCCATCGCGGAACCTCTGACGGTGTACGATTGCTCTCTGATTAGCGATGGCGCTGCTGCCGTGGTCCTGGTTCCGTTAGAGCAAGCAGCGGATCTGAATCCTAAATTTGCCCGCGTGCTGACTGTGGCGCAAACTTCCGATCACGTCGCGCTGGACCGCAAAGCGGATATCACCGAATTTCCTTCCGTAAAGCGTGCCGCTCAGTTGGCCTACCAGTCAGCCGGAGTCAAACCGCAGGACATCGAATTAGCAGAGTTGCACGATTGCTTTACCATTGCCGAAATTGTGGCGACGGAAGACCTCGGATTCGTCGAGAAAGGGCAAGGAGGCCCGTTCGCAGCGGCCGGTTGTACCGCAATCGATGGTCAGATCCCCATAAATACCAGCGGCGGCTTGAAGTCGAAAGGGCATCCGGTGGGCGCAACCGGAGTTGGCCAAATTTGCGATCTTGTTATGCAGCTCAGGGGCGACGCGGAAGAGCGTCAGGCCAAGCGTCATCGCCTCGGATTAGCCCAAAACCTGGGCGGCTCCGGTGCAACTTGTGTGGTCACCATTTTGGAGGCGGCATAACCTATGGACGCCGCCAAGAAACGGGGACTTGTCTACACCGAAACCGTCGTCCATGCTCCGCCTCCTCAGTTCGCGGCCGACGCCCCCTATCAGGTGGCCATTATCGAACTGCCTACTGGCGACCGGATCACCGTACGTATCAAATCAGACCGTGTAAAGATCGGCGACCTGGTTATACACTCCGGCGATCGGGACGGTGTGCCGTATTACAGCAAAGTGGAGCCTGAGTAATAACCTCAGGTCTCCGCTCACTTTAGCTACCAAGGCTGGGTAGTCGGATCGTTGGTCGTATCGGACGGCCGCCGCTTCAACTTCGGACGATCGTCTTGATCGGTCTGCTGCTTCTTCGACGGATCTGTCTCATCCTCAATCGGAGTGTTCGAGTTCGGATTGCGGCGCAGCGTCGGCTTATTCGGATCGGTGCTGGTCTTATCGGGCCGCCGCTGATTTTCAAGCATGGCGAGGCGAAGCTTCACATCGTTGAACTCCGAAGTTGTCACCACGTACTCGGGCCGCGGCTTGAATCCGGCAATCTCTTTCTGCAATTTCGAGATGCGGTCTTCGGTGGGCGGGTGAGTGGCAAAGAGCTTCGATACCGCTCCTGGCTTGCGCTTTTCGAGCGTCTCGATTTTCTCGAACATATCGACGAGCCCGGTAGGATCGTAGCCGGCCTTGTACATGTACTGCTCGCCCAGGTAATCCGCTTCCGATTCAAAGGTGCGCGAGAACTTCAGGAAAGAAACCGGGATGATCAGCCCCGAAGCCTCGTAAATTCCGTACGCCGCTGCGCCGCCCATGAAGATCAGCGGAATCGTGGCAAGCTGAGCGATTTCGCCGCGCGTTGCCTGGCGCGTTCCATGCCGGGCCGCCACGTGAGCAATCTCGTGAGCCATCACACCCGCCAGTTCGGCCTCCGTGTCGGCCTTTAAGATTAACCCCGACTGCACGAAAAAGAACCCACCGGGCAGCGCAAATGCATTCACGGTCGGATCTTCAATCACCTTGATCGTGAACGGCACTTTCGCATCGGAATTGCGGACAAGATTCTGCCCAACCCGATTGATGTACTCCGAGATGATCGGATCGTTGATGACCTTCGACTGGCGTTCAACCTGCTGCGCCATCCCTTTGCCCAGTGCGATCTCTTTCTCGAGCGAGTAAAAATTCACCTTTCCAGAGACGTTGCGGTCTCCGATAGCATCCGGATCCTTCTTCTGGTCTTTGTCGCCGCCAGAGAGCGCGGGCAGAGGAAAAGAGAGGAGCATGGCAAGCACCAGGCTTACCGAAGATTTCACAGGTGTGGGTCGCCGCACAGAAACTCCTTTGACGAGCAGCCTTCTAGGAACGAGTCCGGTCCTTTGAACGTGAGCTTATTACAGTATAGAGCGAAACACGGCCTCATCACCGATCGCTCTGGCGGCGGCACGCACCGAATCCAAAGAAATCGGGGGCGTAGCCGAAGCCAGAGTAAAAGGAGACCTAAACTGCTAACGTATTCTCGGAGAAATGGGTTACCAAAACATTGCTCCGCCCGAAGGAGTCGTACCAGTCTACAACCGGTACCGCGACCAGTTCCCAGTCACGCAAAACCTTATCTATTTGAACCACGCCTCGATCGCTCCCCTGTGCAAGCCGGCGGCGGACGCCATCAAACACCTGGCCGATGACGCCTGCCTGTATGGTTCTCTGCATTACCCATCTTGGCTGGAGGCTTACAGCGGCGTGCGAAAAGCGGCGGCACAGTTAATCGGCGCAAGTCCGGATGAGATCGCTCTCGTTAAAAATACGTCGGAAGGGATCGCCATGGTGGCCCAGGGTTTGCAATGGAAGCCGGGAGACCGGGTCGTTGCATTCCGCGAAGAGTTCCCAGCAAATTACTATCCTTGGCAGCGGCTATCGGCACGCGGGGTTGATATTCAATGGCTCTCGATCTACGATCCGTTGGACAAAATCGCGGAAGCTCTTCCCGGAGCGCGCCTCCTGAGCATCAGTCATGTCAATTACCTCAGCGGATATCGCGTGGATCTGGCCCAGCTTGGAAAACTCTGCAACCAGCACGGATGTTTCTTCTTCGTAGACGCGATCCAGGGCATGGGCGCGCTCCCGATCGATGTCGAAGAGGCGCAAATCGATGCGCTGGCAGCTGACGGACATAAATGGATGCTAGGGCCGGAAGGTCACGGGATCTTATACGTGCGACGGAGCCGTCTCGACGAGATCGAACCGGTGGAGTTCGGCTGGTGCAATCCAGCCAACTACAACGATTACGCATCGCGTGACATGACGCTCCGCCCCGACGCAGGCCGCTATGAATGCGGGACACTGAACACCTCCGGCTGCTTTGGACATCGCGCCGCCATGGAGTTCCTGCTATCGGTCGGCATGGCCGAGATCACGTCAGCAGTGCTGGCGCGTGCCGGCGAAGTCGATCGCGGCGTTCGCGCCAAAGGCTACCAGGTTCTGCTCGAGCGCACTGCCCGCAACAGCTCAGGCATT
The DNA here is from genome assembly GCA_965219105.1 of Bryobacteraceae bacterium. GTDB lineage: Bacteria > Acidobacteriota > Terriglobia > Bryobacterales > Bryobacteraceae > Bog-105. The sequence goes on from OZ244728.1 coordinate 1,656,651, forward strand.
GTGAGCTTCAAGCATCCGGTGCTCGAATGCCGCAAAATCGCGCGCGATCTGCAGCAGAAGAAGATTGTGGTCGCCACACGGCAGGGATGGCTCCGTGCGTCTCCACACTTCTACACGAGCCCCGAGGACATCGAGTGCTTCCTGCAGGCGCTCCCCACCGCCTGATGCCTTCTTGCCTTACGGGCTGTTGCGCGTCTTATCTTTACAGGCGAGCCGATATGCCCGGCGCTCGGCTGCTTCGGCAAAGCGGCGCTTATCTTCCTCGCTCTCGGCGAACACCTGCGGCAGAACCACTCGATTGCCGGCTTTATCGAGCGCCACGAACGTCAAATAAGCGGACGAAGTATGGCGAAGACTGCCCGCCTGCAGGTTCTCGACCCACACCTTTACGCCCACCTCCATCGAAGTGCGAAACACCCGGTTCACCTGCGATTTCAGCCGCACCAGTTCGCCAATGCGGATCGGGTGAAGAAAGGTCATCTGGTCAATAGACGCCGTCACCACAGCCGTGCGCGAGTGGCGCATCGCGGCAACCGCCCCGCAAAGATCCACCAAATGCATCACGTGACCGCCAAGCATGTTGCCTAGCGTGTTCGAATCGTTCGGCAAACAGATCTCGGCATAGTCGGATTGCGTTTCAACCACTGTCCTGATGCGATCTTCCCTCTCCAGGTCAACTAGCAGCGGGCTTCCCTCCATACCGACATTATGCGGGAGCGCTTGGAGCGCGAAAGCGGCGAAGATAACTCCGGCAAAACGCGAGAGCCTGCGCCCGCTCGCACGGGTCGGCCGGCTCGGGATAGAGGTCGCCGGCTTCCAAACGGTAAGAAAGAGTCCGCCAGGCAGCCGGAGCATGGCTGCGTTCCTCGATGGAGAGCAGCTGCAGCTCGTCCGGGGTGTCACGCCGCACGTCGAAGCGCCTGCAGGAGCGTGGATCAGTCAGTGGAAAGTGCGGACACTCGCCCCGAGCGTAGCCGTGATTGCAGCAGCGGTGCCGCAGATTCCCAGGTACCGCAAACGGTGCGTTCCCAGCGCGGCACTTGCCATCGTATTCGTCGATCAGCGGAAGACGAGCGCCAGGATGTTCTGGTGAAGCAGAACGTTCGGTCGGCTCAAACAGCGGGCACGGCATCGCAACCTCAGTATAGAGGCGCTCCATTCAACGAGCGCTTACCTCTTCGAGATCGAAATGGGCGGCCACTTGGTGGAAACGCGCAAGTTCATCGGCTTCCCAAGCGGCGTCCCTCCCCAACTCTCCTGCCAGCAGCGATGCAACGCGCGGCGCCGACTCGATCGCAGCCTTTGCATTCAGAAACAACGCACGCGTGCGGCGCGCAAGAACATCGTCCACTGTCTGCGCCATCTCGTTCCGCGCGGCCCAAACCACCTCCGCGCCGGTGTAAGGTAATCCCGCCGCCAGTGGCTCAGCCAGCGCCGGCTGTTCGCGCATCAGCATCTGTATCGCTGGCGCATCGGAGCCATAGTACGAAAGCGCGCCGAATTTGGAAGCGTTCCGGTGAAAGCCGTGGATGTTGAGCTGCCGCGTCACGCACTGCTTGTCGGGAAGCTTAGCCAATGTTGCAGCATGGTTCACACAATCCTCGGCCATGTGGCGATACGTCGTCCACTTCCCTCCCGTGATATTGAGCAGTCCCGATTGATCGATTTGAATCGTGTGATCCCGTGAAAGAGCCGCTGTATTAGCCGAGTCGCCGGCCTTGACCAAAGGACGAATCCCGGTAAACACGCTCAGCACATCCTCCCGCGTGGGAGCCTTTCCGAGATACTGCGCGGCGGTGGTCAGAATAAACTCGATCTCTTTCTCCATGGGCCTCGGCTCAAGAGTTGCCTCGGGGATCGGCGTGTCTGTCGTGCCCACGACCGTGTGATTGTGCCACGGAATCGCGAACATCACTCGCCCGTCGCTGGTATGCGGGACCATGATGGCTGTCTCGCCCGGCAGGAACGATCGATCGAAGACCAGGTGAATGCCCTGGCTCGGCGAGATCATCGGCTTCACGTTTCCATCCGCCATGCGGCGAAGGTCGTCGGTGAACGGCCCGGTCGCATTGATCACCACTTTCGCCGCGATCCGAAATTCCCGGCCCGATTCCAGATCCCGGGCCACGGCGCCGTTGACGAACCCTTCGGCGTCTTTGCTGAGTCCGGTCACCGGAGCATAGTTGAGAAGAGTGGCTCCCTGTTCGCTTGCCGTGGTCACCATGTTGATCAGTAGACGACTATCGTCGAACTGCCCGTCGTAATAAACCACGCCGCCCCGCAGGCCCTCATGCTTGATGTTCGGCAGCCGCTCGAGCGTTTCCTCCTTCGACAAAATCTTTGAGGATCCGAACCCGTATTTGCCGGAGAGCAGGTTATAAACTTTCAGGCCAAGCCCATAAAACGGAGCCTCCCACCAGTCATAATTCGGTACAACAAAGGCAAGATCGCTCACCAGATGCGGCGCGTTCTGTCGTAGTAAGCCGCGCTCCTTCAGAGCCTCCATCACAAGCGAAATGTTGCCCTGTTCGAGATACCGGACGCCGCCGTGAACAAGCTTCGTGCTGCGGCTGGAGGTGCCCTTTCCAAAATCGCTTTGCTCGAGCAGAAGTGTGTTGTAGCCGCGTGACGCCGCGTCAATCGCAACGCCCACCCCGGTCGCGCCGCCTCCCACAACCAGCATGTCCCATTCGCCCGCGTGCGAGTCCAGGCGGTTCCACATCTCGCTGCGTGTCATGGCCATCTCTGTCCTAAGCCTTGCGTGCAGATTCTGGCTGGTGCCATGCTTTGGATCGCTCCAGAGCTTCCGCCCAACGCTCCTTCAGTCCCCGCATCTCATTCTCCGGGCGCTGTGGCTCAAACCGCTTATCTACCTTCCAATGCGAGCGAATCTCCTCCCGATCCTTCCAGAAATCAGTCGCTAGGCCCGCCAGATAAGCAGCACCCAGAGAAGTAGTTTCCGTGATCGCCGGACGCACCACTGGGATACCAAGCAGATCGGCCTGAAACTGCATCAGCATGTCATTACGAACCGCTCCGCCATCGACCCGCAGCTCCTCAATCCTCATGCCCGAGTCCTGCTGCATCACCCCGATCAGATCGTTCGCCTGGTAAGCGATGCTCTCCAGAGCCGCCCGCGCAATGTGCCCGCTCGTGGTCCCGCGTGTCATCCCAATCATCATGCCGCGCGCGTAAGGGTCCCAGTGCGGCGCTCCGAGCCCGGTAAAGGCCGGAACCAGATACACTCCGCCGTTATCGGCCACAGTGCCCGCCAGCGTTTCCACTTCTTCAGAACTGCGAATCACCCCAAGTCCATCTCTCAGCCACTGCACCACCGATCCGGCAATGAAGATACTTCCCTCCAATGCGTATTGAAGCTTCCCATCGAGCTGCCAGGCAACGGTGGTCAACAGCCGATGCCGCGAGGGCAGAGCTCTGTCGCCGAGCGTCTGCAGCAGAAAAGCGCCTGTCCCGTAAGTGCATTTCGCCTGGCCCGGATCGAAGCAGGTTTGGCCGAAGAGCGCCGCCTGCTGATCGCCCGCGATTCCCGCAATCGGAACGTCGCCTAAACCGAGCGTGGTCGACACATTCGCGTACTTTTCGCTCGACGAGCGAACCTCCGGCAGCAGACTCCTCGGAATGCGCATCGCATCGAGTAACTCCTCATCCCAAGCTCCCGAGTGAATATTGAAAAGCATGGTTCGCGAGGCGTTAGACGCATCGATCGAGTGCAGACGCCCGCTGGTGAGATTCCAAACGAGCCAGCTATCCACGGTTCCGAATGCCAGTTGGCCCGCCTGGGCGGCCTCGCGCGCGCCCGCTACATTTTCGAGCAGCCACATCACCTTGGTCGCCGAAAAATACGCGTCGATCAGTAAACCTGTCTTCGAGCGAACCGTCTCTTCCAGACCTGCCTCTCTCAGCTGTTCGCAAATTGAAGCCGTGCGGCGGTCCTGCCAGACAATCGCGTTGTAAATCGGCAGGCCTGTCTCGCGGTTCCACACAATCGTCGTTTCGCGCTGGTCTGTAATGCCGAGCGCCACCAGATCCCGCGGGCGGGCATGCGCTCTACCCAACGCCTCAACGGCCACACTGATCTGCGAACTCCAAATCTCCTCAGGGTCGTGCTCAACCCAGCCGCTCTGCGGATAGATCTGCCCATACTCCCGCTGAGCCGTGGCGCAAATCGCTCCGCCATGATCGTACAGAACAGCGCGGGAGCTTGTGGTCCCTTGATCTAAAGCAAGAATGTACTTCGAGGACATTTGGGCTCCTAACAACATATCTAAAGGTTTGAGATCATTCTTTGGACTGGCACTCTGACATGCATTCCAATACGTTCGGCGAATTTTTCGGAACTCTGATCCTTGTCTTACTCGGAGACGGCGTCGTAGCCGGCACTCTGCTCAAGCGCTCCAAGGCTCAAGGCGCGGGATGGCTCGCGATCAGCACTGCCTGGGGGCTTGCGGTCCTGATCGGAATCTTTGTCGCCGCCGCTCTCGGCGATACCGATGGCCATCTCAACCCGGCCTTCACCGTGGGATCGGTCATCGCAAGCGGCCACGCCGAAAGGCTTTGGACTTACATCCCGGCTCAATTGTGTGGAGGGCTTTGCGGCGCAATCCTGGTTTGGGTTCTCTACCTTCCGCACTGGGAAGCAACCGAGGATCAAGCCGATAAGTTAGCTTGCTTCTGCACCGCGCCCGCGATTCGAAGCCCATTCTATAACTTAGTAAGTGAAGTTATCGCCACATTCGTGCTTGTCTTAGTCGCCGTTGCAATGACATCCAGGCGCGTAGCTCCCGCTGGCTTGATCCCCGGCCTCAGTCCCATACTGATAGGCGCGCTGGTGTGGAGCATTGGCTTATCTTTAGGCGGTCCCACCGGATACGCCATCAACCCGGCGCGTGACTTCGCGCCTCGGCTTGCACACGCCTTGCTGCCAATCAGAGGAAAAGGTCATTCGGACTGGGGCTATGCTTGGATCCCGGTTATCGGCCCTATTCTAGGCGCCATCCTGGCCGGTGTCTTCGTCCGATTGACCGGGATGAGTTAATTTCTACACGTCCCGTGACTTTTTCCCGATGCACTTCGAATAGAGCGTGGAAAGGGATTTCATGAGGAACCGAATTCAAACAGCAGTAAGCGGGACATTGGGGATGATCTGTCTAGCGGCATTTCTTCCCAGCGCCTTATTGGCACAGGACAGCGCGCCGGGAGCAGTCTTTGCGGCGACAAACAACGCGACTCGTAATCAAATCGTGATGTATCGACGGCTTGAAAACGGCAAGCTGAAGTGGATGGGAAGATTTGACACAGGGGGGAGAGGACAAAGCGGCATCAACGATCCGCTTCAGTCACAAAGCTCATTACTCTTGACTCCAGACCACTCGTACCTGTTAGCAGTAAACGCGGGCTCGAGCGATATTTCACTCTTCCGTGTATTACAGAATCAGCTCCAGTTACTTCAGGTACAGCCCTCGATGGGCGGCAATCCGGTGAGTATCGCGATTCACGACGATTTGATCTATGTGGTAAATTTTGGCGGAACCTATCACACGGCCGGATTTTGGCTCAAACCCTGGGGCGAACTCGTACCCGTTCCGCGTTCCCGGATGCCGCTCAGCGGCCTGGATACCGAGCCATCGACCGTGGCCTTCTCGGCTGATGGCTCGAAGCTGGTCATCAGCGAGCGGCAGACTAACTTGGTGGATGTCTTCAGCGTAGGCTCGGACGGAACACTTTCGAACCCGGTTTTTAATAAATTCACCAGTATAGAACCGTTCGGCCTCGAAGTTTCTAAGTCAGGCGTGCTTCTAGTTACTTCGCCAGCGGGCGCCGTGACATCTTACAGCTTCAATGCGGACAACACACTCACCGTTATCTCAAAGAACTCTCCTTCCTCCGGCGGCGCAACCTGCTGGGTGGTGGATTACGGCGGCCAGGCATGGGTCAGCAACACCATCTCCTCGACCTTGAGCGCCTACAATCTTGCCTGGGATGGAACGCTCGCCCCATACGGCGTGGTAGCAACCGAGCCGCCGACAGGTCCAACGATCTTCCCGGCGCTTCCAGCCCCTACCTCCTTCCCTCTGGATTTGGCTCTCTCGGGCGACGGTAAATATCTATACGCGGTTTACAGCACGCTGGGCCAGATCATCGGATACCAAACAGGAAAAGACGGAAAGCTCACCAAGATAGAGGCCGTCAACGCCTATCAGCCTCAAGTCGGCGTAGAGGGCCTCGCCGCCTACTGAAGTTCAGCAGCAATCCCCAACAGGCCTGAGCAACAAAGCTCGGGCCTCTCTTCTTACCCAACAGCTCATCTGCCCTTCTCAAATTCCCCCACTTCCTCTCCCTTAGAGCGAAAATAAGGCATGAGCCCGCAGAAGTGGAAACTAACCTCCATCGTGCTGCTCGTGGCGTTCGCTTCCCTGCTCGGCTATTCGGCCCTACAAGGCCGCCTTGGGCAAAGCGTCGCGCCCGATGCGATCGTTTCACAGGTCCAAAAGTTGAACCAGCTGGCGACCGTCCGTTACCGTATTCAACGCGTCGTCAGCATGATCGAATCGGCGCAGCCGGTAGGTTCGGAATCGATCTTGCTGATGGTCGAGGGCGAGGTGCAGGGCGGCATTGACCTCAGCAAAGTGTCGGCCAAAGACGTCGCAACCGATCAATCAGGAACACTCACCATCACGCTGCCTGCGCCCGCCGTACTGAATGCATGGCTCGATGAAAAGAAGACAAAGGTCTGGGACAGGCACGTCACCTGGTGGACTCCGTGGGTTGCGCCTGACCCCGACCTGGAGCACAAGGCTAGACTGCAGGCGCTCGATCAGGTGCGAAAGGCCGCGCTCGATATGGGCATCCTGGACCAGGCCAAAACAAACGCGCAATCGGCTCTACGCGATCTGTTCGGCGCCCTCGGTTGGAAGGTGAGTGTTAAAGTTCGCGGGCTTGACTGATGCACAGCCTCGCCTTCATAAGACGGAACGCGCCCGCCGTCATCCGAAACCAAACCCACAAGTGTTTTATAGTTGAAAACGATTGACCAACCTGCCCAATCTGCTCACCCTGGTGCGCATCTTTTTAGTCCCACTGCTGGTGGCCGCCTTGGTGCAACACAGCGTCGACATTCATTGGAACGGCAAAACAATCATTGCAAACGACTTTTTCGCTTTGACGGTCTTCCTCGCCGCCGGCCTCACCGACTTGCTCGACGGCTACCTGGCCAGGCGCTGGAAACAGGTCACCACCGTCGGAACGCTGCTCGATCCAGTAGCCGATAAGCTCTTGATCTCTGCGGCTCTCATCTCGCTGGTCGAAATCCGTCTGCTCCCGGCCTGGCTGGTCATCTTGATCATCAGCCGCGAGTTCGCTGTCTCTGGTTTGCGAAGTATTGCCGCCGCCGAGGGCTTCACCGTTAAAGCAGGCGAGCTTGGAAAATCTAAAATGGTGTTCCAGGTCATCGGCGTCACTCTGGTGATCATCTCGATCCGCTGGTCGGCGCTCCGCCCTTTCGCGCTCGCCTGCATGTGGGCCGTTGTGATCTTCGGCCTCGCCTCGGCAGTCAGTTACTTCCGCAAGTTCTGGCGCAAGGTAGACTCGAGCATCAAGCTCCGCCGTAGAAACGAGCTTATTGCTCTGGAGCGTCAGAAGCGGCGGCTTCAGAAGGGTTCGAGAACCCCGCCCCCGGTTCAAGACCCTGAGGTGCCGCAACCGGCATCGAAGGCCGCTTCAGCCCGGCGCTCTGGTTAACCCGGCCACTCGCAACCGGACGCGAATCGCTTAATACCTCATAGCGCGTCTTAGTAAACAGCACCGTCTTTGCCTGGCCGTGCAGACCGAGAGCGCCGAGCGATCTGCCGTTAAAGATCACCTCTACTCCGCCCGCATTCGCTGTCTTCACCCGAGCCGTTCTATGCCCCTCCAGAACCTTTGTCTGTGCGCGCTGTAGCACGCCGTCGAACGACTTCTTACCGTCTTCCACAATCGAAAGCCACACGGGCTCGGTCGCCGAAAGCTCCACCGTAAACCCGGCGCCCTTGCGCGCAAGGAGCCCCTCATTTCCGCTTTGAGGATTCGCACCTGGCGAAGCCTGCCCAGGCGTCATGCCGGCCGGCGCGGGCGGCAAAACTGCGGCAGAGGTACTACCGGCGACCTTATCGATCGCCTTCGGGACGTTGAACCTAGGCCCCTCCAGGAACGCATAAAACGCCGTGCACCCCACCAGCACCGCGGCAAACGACGTCAACGAATAGAGCAGCTTATTACTGCGCCTGCCGCCTATCCGAAGCGCTGCTACCCTTGGCGCGCTTACCCCTTCTCCCGGCATCAGCGGAGCCGGAAGCTGCCCGGTCAACTCATTCACACCGGGTTCCAGTTCGGCAAAATCTATGCCGAGAACTGCCGCGATCTGGCGCACGAAGCTGCGGTAGTGAAAAGCCGAGCTCGCACGCGCCGCGTCATCCTGTTCAATCGCCTCAAGCGAACGCATCGAGATGCGGGTGCTCGAATGTATCTCTTCGAGCGAACGGCCTTGGGCCTCTCGTGTTTGACGGAGTCTTTGTCCAACGGACTGCATAACTCACCGGAAGATTTCTGGCTGAAATGTACCGCCATGATACTACAGGGATAGTCCGTTGCAGTACTGTTCGCCATTAGCCACCCTAATTATTGGAGCAGGGTTTAATATCGGTATGATCGCCCGCGCCTTTTGCGTCACCGTCGCCTCGCTCGCCTGCTCCTGGCTCGCCTGTTCCTCGCTCACCCTCGCGGCAGCTCCTCCCGCCACTTCCTTTCAGGGTTCAAAGGCGCTCGGCTATGCCCAGCGCGCCACCGCCTTTGGCGAACGCCCATCGGGCAGTCCGGCTATCGAAAAACTCCGCGATTGGATCATTTCCCAACTCAAACCGCTGGGCGGCCAACTCACCATGGACCCTTTCACCGGCCACACGCCGTCCGGCCCCATTGCCATGGTCAACATCGTGTTCAAGTTTCCGGGCGACTCCGGCAAGAGCGTAGTCGTAGCCGGCCACTACGATACGAAACGCATTCCCATGGTCCACTTCGTCGGCGCCAACGATGGCGGCTCCTCAACCGGCTTCCTCATCGAATTTGCGAAGGTAGCGGCCGCCATGAAGCACCCTGACGACCTTTACATTGTCTTCTTCGATGGCGAAGAAGCGCTCGGCGAGTGGACCGACGCCGACAGCCGCTATGGAAGCCGGCATCTGGTCGAGAAATGGGCCGCCGACGGAACGCTCGCCCGCATCAAAGCCTTGATCAACATCGATATGATCGGCGACAAGCAGCTCGATTTATCCAACGATTCGAACTCTTCTCCCGCCTTGCGCGCCGACGTAAAAGCAATCGCCGAGCGCTTAGGAGACGTCAAATACATCCGCACCGATGAGGGCGCTATCGACGACGATCACAAGCCCTTCGGCGACGCAGGCGTGAACGTCATTGACCTGATCGATCTCGACTATGGACCGAACGGTTCCTATTGGCACACCGCGCAAGACACCGCGGACAAAATGAGCGCGCACAGCTTCCAAGTCGTCGGCGACATCACCGTCGATCTATTGAACGAACTCGAGCGCAAGCCTTAGTGAGCTTGCACTTTCGCAACCGTCGCTGGCTGTTTAAGGACTGAATCGAAGACAATCTTCAGAGCTTGTGCGGAAATCGGACCGTTGTAACGCTGCCCATTGATGAACAACGTAGGCGTTCCTTCCACGCCGGCCTGATCGCCATCCTGCACGTCGCGCTGCACAGCTTCCCGCACCACGGTGGAATCGATGTCCGTCTGGAAACGAACCATGTCAAGCCCTACTTGCTGCGCATAAGAAAAAATGCTCGCGCGCGAAAGCTCGGTGTGATGCGCAAACAGAGCGTCATACATCGGCCAGAACTTGCCTTGCAGCTGTGCCGCGATTGCCGCAGTGGCGGCCAGATGAGCTTGCGAGTGCGTGTCGAGCGGATACTCCTTGAAAATGAAGCGGACTTGCGCCGGGTTTGCCTTGAGCACGGCGTTGAGCTCTGGAGTCGCGGCAGCGCAGTACGGACATTGAAAGTCGGAGAACTCGACCAACGTAATGGGCGCGTTCGCAGGACCTACCGAAGGCGAACCCGCTGTGGGAATTTGCACCGGATCGTCCAGCAGCTTCTGCGATTGCTGGGCGGGTAAGTGTCCCCACTTCGAGTTGACAGCCGCGGCCCTCGCTTCCGCTTCGGTCTTACCGGCCGCCACCGCGCTGACCACGGCAGCCGCCATGCCTGTACTATACGAACAGCTCGGATCGGCCACGCGGCACTCGGCCAACTTCATTCCGCAATTGCACGAGCAATCCTGTTCGCGCAGAACTTTGAGCATAAGCTGCTGCTGCGAAGCAGTAAGATGACTGAGGTCAACGCCCGGAAGCGAAGAAGCCGTCTTCCAGTTCTGAGCGGCGGCGCTTGCCGCCAATACCAGGCAAACACCAGCGCTCAAAGCCATGCGCCGGACCAATTTCCTCATTTCTCCATTGTATGGGTCAGTACGCTGAAACCTGCGCCAGGCAAATTGGATCAGCGAAGGAGACCTTATGAAGATCGGATTTGTTGGACTCGGACAAATGGGCGCGGGCATGGCCCAAAACCTGATCGCTGCCGGCCACGATGTAACGGTGTACAACCGTTCCCGCGAGAAAACTGAGCCATTTGCAAAGAAAGCAACGGTCGCGAACACGCCTGCCGAAGCGGCGCAAGATGCGGCTGCCGTCTTCAGCATGCTAGCCGACGACCGCGCGGTCAACGACGTCGTCTTTGGCGAGCATGGGCTGGCTTCAACGCTCCCCCAAAACGCCATTCACCTTTCGTCGAGCACCATCAGCCTGGCTCTGGCGCGCAAGTTGGCCGAGGAGCATGGCGCGCGCGGGCAGGGCTATCTCAGTGCGCCTGTTTTTGGACGTCCCGAAGCCGCGGCGGCCGCCAAGCTGATCGTGGTGCTCGCGGGCAGCGAAAAATTGATCGAGCAATGCAAGCCGCTCACCGATGTTCTCGGCCGCAAGACGTTCATCGCCGGTTCCGAACCTTGGCAGGCCAATGCGGTAAAGCTTTCTGGAAATTTCATGATTGCCGCCATGCTCGAAGCCTACGGCGAAGCCTTCACGGTGCTTCGCAAAGCCGCCGTCGATCCGCATACCTTCCTCGACGTCATGGTCGAGCTCTTTGGATCGCCGGTCTATAAAAACTACGGAACCGCCATTGCAGACGGCAAATTCGAACCGGCCGGCTTCGAGCTGAAGCTAGGTCTGAAAGACGTAAAGCTGGCCATTGAAGCTGCTGATGAGATGCAGGCGCCATTACCGCTTGCGGGCGTCATCAGAGACCACTTCGTCTCCGCCTTAGCTCACGGTCAGGCCAAGCTCGATTGGTCCAGCGTAGCCCTGGTTTCGGCCCGCAACGCCAGCTCATAAATCCAGCGCGAAGGGGACTGACTCACTCTGTCCCAAGCCCGCGAACCTCTCCTCGTCACCCCTCCAACCCGCGAAGAGGACTGACTCACTCTGTCCCAAGCCCGCGAGGGCGCCGTCGGACAGAGCGGTCTGTCCCCCTTCGCCCCACCGGATACACCCCCAAGAACCTCTCCTCGTCACCCCTCCAACCCGCGAAGAGGACTGACTCACTCTGTCCCAAGCCCGCGAGGGCGCTGTTGGACAGAGCGGTCTGTCCCCCTTCGCCCCACCGGATACACCCCAAAAAACCTCTCCCGCGTCACCCCTCCAACCCGCGAAGGGGACTGACTCACTCTGTCCCAAGCCCGCGAGGGCGCCGTCGGACAGAGCGGTCTGTCCCCCTTCGCCCCACCGGATACACCCCCAAAAACCTCTCCTCGTCACCCCTCCAACCCGCGAAGGGCCCCACCAGCCTCCTAGCTTGAAAACCGGCTGACTGCCCACCCGCCCGTTGCCGCGTTGTACTCGAAGGAAATGCTGGCGTCAAATTCCATCGGGCTCGGCCGGTTCGCGCACACCACAATATGCGTCAAATCGATCGTAGTGGGGTGGTTGGTCTGATCGGGGAGATTCAATTGATAGCCGCAAGCCGGGTTGCGGCGGCGAACAAATTTTAGCCAATCCTGAGCCTTGTTGTTGTAATGCAACAGCTCTCCCGCCTGTTGCGGATTGAGCGGTGGAACAACAGCTTTACGCGGAGTTCCGCAGGAAACAAACAGGAGGCCGGCACATGCGAATGGAACGAGACGGTTCATCCTCCATATCGTAATCGGTTCCAGTTAACAGCCAGAAGCGCAGTTGCCGCAGTGCCCGCCAGAAGACCTGCCACCAGCGATTTGGAACGAGCGGGCCCGGCCATCTGATCTGCCAGGTCAGTCACCGTACTAGCCACGTACTCAGGCGCGGCGGCGCCCGGAAACACGCTCTCCCCGTTTCGCGCAAGGAACGCGGTTCTGCAGCCCGCATACGCAGCGCCCATCAAATCCCAATGGTGCGCCGCAACCATCATCATGTCGTCCGCAGCTATGCCGAGCGATTTGGCCGCGTGCAGGTATGTCTCGCTCGCAGGCTTGAAACGTCCCACTGTCTCAACCGACAGTATCTGCTCGAAGCAATCGTCGAACCCGGCATGCTGAAGGTTCTCGGTCAGCGCGCCCGTGCCTGAGTTACTCAAAGCAGCCAATCGAAAACCAGCGTTCTTCAACCGTTTCAACCCGCTGCGAACATCCGGAAACGGCGGCAGGTGCCGCATCGCCTGCCGGAACCTTTCAACATCCTGATCCTGAACTTTGATGCCGCGTGACTCCGCAGCCATGCACAGCGTCGCAATGGCCAGATCGCCAAAATCGCGATATGTGGCCGCAATCGTAACTGCCATCGCATACCCGATCGTTTCCAGATACCATTCGCGAACCGAGTATCGGTTGCCAAAAATCTTACGGAACTTGGGTGCAAGCGCGTGCGTGTTGAGCAGCGTTCCGTTCACGTCGAAGACCAGCGCAACGGGGCGGCTCTCTGTTACAGATTTGTTTTTGTCGGCGTTGGACATGGTGTTTTAGCTCGGAACAGTTTCAGCGCCACAGCGCCGAACAAATTGCGCATACGTGAATCGTTAAGGAACATGCCTTCCAGTATTCGGATCGAACGGGGCGTCTCCCATCCCGGCTCACGCGCCTTCCGCCGATCGATAATACCAGCCAGTGTCTCACGAGGCTGGGTACGAAAACCATCGAGCATGGCTGTCTGATGCACACACGAAATTGTGCAAAATGGAGCGCACCCCTTCTTCCTCGCTCCTTCGCGAATCAGGTCAGCAGTCGTGTATTCCAAAAGCGGAATCGCCGGCTTGCCGCGCTGCTGCGAACAGTAATGAACCAGGCCCTCTTCGCAAATATACAGGAATCGCCCGCCCGCCGGACAATGCCAACCGTTAGGCAGTCCGCGGATGGTGTTCTGCTGAAACGCATCCAGATGCGCGAACGAAAACAAGCCAGTGCCCAAACCGAGAATGCGCTCGTAAACGCTCCTCTGGCGGCTGTGCAGCGGAGCCAGCTGCCCACTGCCGTCGTGCAGAATGCCCACCGTGCTGTTGAAGCCGAGTTCTCGCGCTCGCGCGGCAATGTCATACGCGTCTTCCGGCTGCCGAATTTCGCTGCCCAGAACGGAATTGATCGTGACGTCAAACTGTGCGTATTGCGCCAGCCACTGCAGCTTCTGATCCAGAACTTTCAGGCTCTTCTTCGATACCTCATCGGGCCGCACGTTATCGATGCTGATTTGCAGATAGTCGAGCCCGGCGGCGTTGAGACGCTGAATCCGGTCCGGCACGAGAAAGTAGCCGTTCGTGATCACAGTAGCGATCGCTCCGCCTTTGCGCACCCGTCGAATCAGCTCGTCCAAATCGGGGTGGAGCGTAGGCTCGCCGCCGCTGAACGTAATAATGCTCGTACCCAGCTCGATCAGCTTATCGATGCGCTCGATCATCTGCGCGGTCGGGACCGGCGAAGAGTCCTTGTCGAACTCATTGCAATACGTACAAGCGAGATTGCAGCGGCGCATGGGAATGATCTGTGCAAGTACCGGGTGATGGGGAGAAGCCATCGCCCGCACAAACATCTGACCTTCCCGCCACCGCCTCCGCAATCTTAAAAGCACACGCAAGCCGCCTCTCCACTTCAAGAGTAACGGTTGCCGCACATTTCCGGAAAACCCATGCACCTGGTAAGCCGGCCCCGTAAGCGATGTAGCGCATCAAATCATTTACTAATCTGTTCAACCTGCGACATCACATCTATACGAGCCATCGACTGCAGAAAGTCTGTTAGCGCCCCGTGGCTCATTGGCCGTGCAGCCAGCGTCTCGTCTTTAAGGGGCAGTGGTAAACCCTTGCTGGCTGTTAACACGAAAAACGAATGTTCGCCCTCTCTATCGATAGCTGCGCAGAGCTTGTAACGAGCGTACTGTTGAATCAGCCTCGCTTCTGGTCTAGGCAATGCGGGTACCCGTGTGTACAAATCGGCCTTGGCATCCGCACTTGTCATTACCACCGGCCCGCAAGCCGTTAGCTCTAGGCCAGCATTGATTCTCAAAAGAGCTAGCGTTTTGAGAGACGTCCTTTCTGCGGGAGGCCAAGGAAACCGTATAAATCCGGCCGGTCTGATCAATATCGTTCTAAGATCGGGTTCGGGTGTAGACGGAGTGACCCACAACGAGGATTGTTCAACGCCTCCAATACCTATTACCGAGCGATAAATGACTATGTCGTTTGAATGGTCCTGCCCGTCAAACGGATCTAAGTTCGGCATTCCATTCCTCCTGACACTGTTATCTTTGGGCTTGAGCCCTCAAAGGGCTCTCCTCACATGCGCCGTGAAACAGATTTCTTCGGAGAAACGGAATTGGATCTGGTGTTCATGGCCCGTACTCTGCGTCAAGCTCTAAAGCTCGAGCAGCTGTTCACGGACAAAGGCATCGACTACCTGGTCGAGACCGGAACCTACACATCCGGCTTGCTGATCAGGCGCGATCTTACCGGCGCATTCTTCTACGTGGCTCCGGAGTCGGTGGAGCAGACACGCGCTCTGCTGATCGAACATCGCTACACGCCCTATTCAGAAAACTCGTAACGGCTCGTCCGGCTTAGGGCTTGGTCGCGAACGTGACGGTATTGCTCGTCAAACCGTTTTGCGAGATCGACAGACGGCCAAGAACATCATGTGACCGCGGTACGAGTATTTTGACCTGATACACGCCCACCGCGCTCTTCGGCAACACTGCCGAGATCACCTGCGCATCCTGTCCGTTCACCTGAGCCGTAACCAGGTTCGCCGTCGGTGCGGGCAGCCCTGCATATGGAACACCCGCCACCGCAGCGGCTCCCGCATTGCCATCGAGAACCTGGCCTAATCCCGCCGCCCAAACCGTAACCACCTCGCCTCCTGCGGCAGGGCTTTCACCAGTCACAGGCGCTTCACCGGTATCATTCGCACCCCTGCCTGCATGAAGAACAATGCCGTCTCTTGGCTCAACTTCCCCAACGGCAAAAAGTCCAGGACTCGCCGGGATAAGTCGCAGCGTCAGCGGCGCAGTCACGGTCACGTTCCCTCCAGCCCGCTCGGTACGAACATACAGGCTCAAGGCCGTCCGTCCATCTAGCTCGTATGGAATTTGCGCCTGAATCTGTGTCGGCGAAACAACCAGCAAAGGCAACGCTTCGCCATCCAAAATGACTTCGGTGTTGCCCAGCCGCGTAGGCAGAGCAGCGGCCGCCGTGCTGTCCGCGTTATCACTGAAGTCGCTAAGAGTGTTGCCGCTAATGGTAATCAAACCGCCAGGAGCAGCAGGCCCCGGCTGCAAACTGGCGGAGTTCAAAACCTCCCGTGACTCCAGCCGGCCATCGGCGGGCGAGAACACCAGAACACGCTGGCTTACCGGATCTGCTACAAACAGGTTCTCGCCGTCTGAAGTAAGCGCCTCAGGCAGCGCAATCGAAGCTGGAGTGGGACTTTCCGGCGAAACTGCCGACAAAAAATCTGCTTGGCCAAGGACGGCGTCGGCCGGTTGACTACCCGTCACCGGTATTGTGTTCCACACAAGCACACGATGGAGCGCCGCATCGCCGACAAACAGACGCTTACCATCTAGGGCAACAGAAACAGGCCTCACCAGAGTAGCCGGCCCAATGGGAGCGAACGCATCGGACTCACCAAGAACTACGTCAGGCCCGCTATTGGCGCGAGGCGCCGAAGCATCCCGCCAAATCAACACCCGGCGCCGCGAAGAGTCCACCACCGCAATGCTTTTTCCCCAATGAGCGGCAGCCCCAATCCCGGCCAGTACGGATTCGTGAATTGTAGCTGCCGGAACCGCCATGCACACAGCACAGCCCACCGCCCTCATCTGGACAAAATCGGCGTCGCGGCCGGGCAGCTTCGCTAAGTCAAATGTCAGAATCTGCTGCGAAGAATCAGCCGCATATAGACTCGACCCGGCAATCGTCATCGATTGCACTCGCACGCCTGTCTCGTGCGAACTAAAGGATGGTTGGCCCAGCACTGCGCGCGCCGCCTGCCCCGTCCGGAAATCAGCTCCGAACAGGCAGGGAACCATCAGGATCAAAAGCGCGGAGCGAAAATTCATCCTGGCTCTTCCCTCTACGGACGTCTACTTGCGATCGCGCCGTTTCTTCGATTTCTTGTAAACCGCTCGCACCCGAGTCGTTAGGCCGCCCCGTGGCGCAAAATCGCCCACCACGGTCGCCTCCAGAGGATCTGTCGCCTTCACTACATCCGCCAGAAACCTATTCACAATGTTCTCCTGAAAAATTCCCAGGTTCCTATAAGCGAGAGTGTACATCTTCAGCGACTTCAATTCCAAACAGCGCTGGTCCGGCAGATAAATCAACGTCAGATTTCCATGGTCTGGCAGCCCCGTTTTCGGGCAAACCGACGTAAATTCCGGCATGCCGATCTCAATCTCATAGCCTTCGTACTGATTCGGCCACGTCTCAATCTCCGGCAGTTCCGCATTCACGCCTGCGCTAGCGTGTTCATCTGTGTATTGACGGTCCTTCTTCATTTCTCGTTAGTTCGCCGCGAGCCTGGTCGCCAGCAGCTCCAAAAATAATCCAACATCGGTCACAACCCCAAGAGCGTGGCCAGTGCCGCGATCGGCAACCTTGGTCGGAACAGCTGGATTAATATCCACGCACACCACTTTCACCCAGGCTGGCAGCATGTTTCCGGTCGCGATCGAGTGAAGCATCGAACTCAGGCATAACACTACGCCCGCATCCTTCAACTGAGCCGCATACGCGTCTTGCGCCTCGTTCATGTCGGTAATCACTCCCGGCAAAGGCCCGTCATCGCGCAAGCTACCCGCAAGCACGAACGGAATCCGCGCCTTTACGCATTCGTACATCACGCCGCGAGTAAGTCGGCCCGAGTGTACCGCCTCTTCAATGCTGCCCGCCAGATTAATCGCATTGATCGCCCGCATGTGATTGCGATGCCCATGCTCTTCCTGCCGCCCATCGACGGTCCGCACTCCGAGCGAGGTCCCCAGCAGCGCCGATTCAATGTCGTGTACAGCCAACGCATTGCCCGCCAGAAGCGCATCGATCCAACCATGGCGGATCAGCCGCCCAAACGGCCCATTTCCCCCCGTATGCACAACCACCGGACCGGCTACCGCCACGATCTTTTTGCCTTGTGCCCGAACCTGCTTAATAATCGCAACAGTTTGCGCGGCCGCTGTCTCCACCTGCCGTTCCGACGAAATTTCGTTGCTCATGAAAGCAAACGCCTGGCGATCGCGCTCCTTCGCCTCCGGCACAACCCGTATGCCCTTCACGCCCACCACGACTTCGTCCCCAGCCTTGATATCCCGCAAACGGCGGCAGACCGCGGCATTGCCGCCAACCACGATCATCGCGTCCATACGCTGGTTTCCCGCTTCCAACCACTGGCCCTGGTGCCGAACGAGCGTTTTCTGATTCGTCGTCGAATAGAAGTCTTCGGGCGCACAGCGGTCGCGCTCGGCCGCCTTCAGTTCGACCTCCCCGGAGTTCACCACCGCGCAGCCCAAACCGACAAGCTGCGTTAACATCTTGTCGAGCTGGTCTTCCGACGATGCTTCCACGCGCAGGCAGAGACGCGACGGGTCGCCGTTCGTGCGTCCTATCGAAAACTGCTCCACCTCGAACCGGCCGCCGAACTCAACGACCGAATCGAAAATCGCCTCCATGATATGCGAGTCGATCAGGTGACCTTGCGCTTCTACAACTTCACTGTAGGCTGCGCCCTGCGAGGGAGGCGAATCTGCCATACCTTATGGATGCGACAGCAGCAGGGGCATCCCTTCCTTGCTGGTGTAACTGGGGCGGTACCGGTCTGTGTTGTACATATGTTCCACGTCGAGCTTTCGCGGCCCCATCTTCGGATCGGGAATCGGAACCATCGCGAACTTTCCCTCTGAAATCGAGGCCATCAATCCATGCTTCTGGCTCGAAATAGCATCGTAGGCCATCGTTCCGAACGTGGTCGCAACCATCGTGTCCAAAAAGTCCGGCGCGCCGCTGCGCAGATCGTAAGTGAGGTCGCTCACCACAGTTTCGGAGCCGGTAGCCTTGATGATTTCGTCGCTAAATGCTTCGGCCACGCTAAATTTCTTTCGGTGTCCAAACGCGTCCGGGTCGCCATACTCTTTCACTTGGTAACCCTCCCATTGCGCGCCTTCCGACAGAATCACCAGCGCATAATTGCTCGGGTTATTTCTCTTGTCGGTCATCAACAGATCGATCATTTTTTCCAGATTGAACTTGTACTCCGGAATGCCGCAGCGGATCGAAGTAACATAGGCCGTATATAACGCCGTGTAGCCGGCATCGCGGCCAAAGACTCGAAAGATGCCAATGCGTTCATGCGAGCCAACCGTAGTCCGCTGGCGTTGAATGTTGTCCATGGCGCGCGAAACCGCGGTCGAAAAACCGATGCAGTACTCTGTGTTCCGCACATCGTTGTCCATCGTCTTCGGTATGCCGATCACCCGGAACCCGGCGTTATCGAGAACCGCCGCATAGCTCAGCGTGTCGTCCCCCCCGATCGAAACCAGGTAATCGATCTCGAGTTTCTCGAGGTTGCTCAGAACGCGCTTCGTCATGTCGTAAGTTACCGACCCGTCTTTACCGGTCACCGACGGAAAATCGGATGCGTTCAGAAAGTCCGGCAGCTTCTTCATCTTCGAAGGACTGGTGCGGCTCGTATGTAAAAACGTTCCCCCGGTACGATCGATGCGCCGGGTGTTCTCACGGGAAAGCGGCAGAATAAAGCGTTCGACACTCTTGGGATCGTCAAAATTCAGGTTGGTCAGACCCTTCCATCCAAGACGAATGCCGGTTACCTCGTGGCCGTCGGACGTAGCTCGATAGACAACATTCTTGATCACTGCATTCAGACCGGGGACATCGCCGCCGCCAGTCAGAATGCCGATTTTCTTACTTGGCATGACTCTCCTGTGATACGTATCGCCCGATAGAAATGGACCCTCCTATTGTAGCGACCTGATCAGGATCCAAGGCCTGTCGTCCTGCAATCATAATCAAGCTGAAGCGCGGAGCTGCCGGAGCGACTGCCGGTAATGTCGGACCCGGCTCGGAAACATAGACATCAACGCAGCGGGGTAGACGACGAACCCTGTTGCGATCTCGCAGCTGAGTCTGACGACAGCGGGGAAGGACGGCGGAACGTAATGCGAAACAAGGTAAACACAAGCTGCCATCACGGCAGTGCTCACAAAGGAAGGCTTCAGGGCATCCAGATACTGCCTAAACGGCAGGTCAATTTTTCCGAGGGTGCGGCGGTAGAGCGGAATGGTAAAGATCGGATAAACCAGTACCCACACGCTCGCAATCCCGACCACGCCCCAGCGGCTGGCGATCACAAAAGACCCGGGCAGCAGAGCCAGTGTAGCCAGCGAGTTCCACATCCCGAAACGAGTCTCCCCAACCACGTTGATCACTTGCGGCAGCAGCGTTACCACAGATCGTAAAAACGTATATATCGCCAACAGCTGCATGGGAATGATCGCCGCATGCCATTGCGGCCCGCAAGCGAGTGGAATGGCAAGCGGCGCTACCAGAGCAAAACCGGAGACCACCGGGAACATAACCACTGCAAGAAGCTCCGTCAAAGAGGTGAGGCGGTGGCGCAGAGCCGCTTTGTCGTGCTGAACAGACGCGAAAAATGTGGGCGTAACCGATGTCACTAGCGAGACGATCTTTTCTCCGGGCAGATTTGCGAAATTCCAGGCCACCGTATACGATCCCAGGGCCACTTTGCCAAGCAGTCGTCCCGCTGCAACAAAGTCGGCATTCGAGTACAGATACCAGGACAGCCGCGATACCAGAACCCGCCAGCTAAAAACGATCGAGGAGTAGACTAACCCGAACGCGGGACGCTCTATGCGAACCGGCCGGCGACGCACAAACAGACACGTCCCTATTAAGGCGCTGAAGAGACCGCTGATCGCGATCGCCCAATATCGAAGCCCAGCCAGTACCAGCACGGCATTCCCAATCGCCTGCAGCAGGGCCTGCGCGGCATCGAGCCGGGAAATAGTGGAAAACCGGAGATCCTTTTGCAGCAGTGCGTAAGGAACGCTCTTGAAGGCCGTGATCAAGAAAGTCACCGCCATCACCGGCAGTAAAGTACGAAGTTCCGGAGCATGAAAGAAGGCCGCGATGGGAGAAGCTAGTCCGCACGACACAGCAGTCCCGATCAGGCCTAGAAGAATCGCTACCGTGTTGAGCTGCGATACCTGCCTTGCCGTGAGATCACGGAGAGTGATCACAGCGGTTCCAATTCCAAACTCGCTGATCAGTTCAATCAACCCGAGATAGGTCGCGGCCAGCCCGAGCAGACCGAAGTCAGAAGGAGAAAGTACGCGAACAACAATTAGAGTGGAAGCCCACGCAAAAATCTGGGAAATCCATTTCCCGCCAGCCGTCCACGCAATAGCGCTTGCTAAATGCCGTCCTGTGGGAGCATCAGGCGGTGCGGAAGTTGGCTGGTTATCAGCCGAATTAAGGACGTCGAGCATGACGCTCAGCTCGTATGCCCGAGTCTAGCCGCAATATTCTTCATAGCCTGAGCTGTTACCGAAGGCCATGACAGTGCGCTTGGCGGTTCTGCCGGTCCGGACGAACGGCGAACCTTGGCGAGTGCCTTCGCCAAACCCACAGCTACATCCTCGGAAGTCGCTCCGGCAAGCGACGTGTGGTTTTCATACTTCTCGAAGTACTCACTGGCGCCTCCCGTATCAGTCGCCAGAACATGCTTTCCGAACGTCAATCCTAATAAGAGCAGTCCGCTTCCGTAGCCTTTGAGATACGGCAGGAGCAGAATGTCCGAAGCTTCAAACAACTCAGACATTTCCCCGGCCTCGAGCATCCTGGGAATCATCTTCACGCGGCAGGCGACTTTATGCTTCGCAAGCAGCGCCTTGGTTCGCCGCAAGGGATCGCCTACGTCCGACTCCGGATATCCGCTCTCCTTCCCCGCGATCAGTAACGTCACGGCAGAGAACTCTGGGCGAGCTAGGGCTTCAATTACCGCCTCGATGTTCTTATACGGGCGAACCGCCCCGCAAAAGAGCAACACCGGACTGTCCGGTTCTATCCCAAGCGAGTGACGCACACGTTCCCGGCATTCGGGGCTCCGCTTATGCAAGCTGGAGTACGTTCCGTGCGGCATGACAATTGCTTTGGATGCATGCCGCGGAAAGATCTCACGCAGTTCACCTTCAGCGTGACGGGAGTGCACAACCAACAGCCTTGAATGCCCATACACCCGGTTAAATGCTTCCCAATCTCTGGGCTTGGGTTCATGTGGAAGCACGTTATGCACCGTATGCAGAACGGGAGTATCGAACCGCTTGCAAGCGCGCCAGAATTTTGAGTCGAACACATCGGGCGAATACCACTGTGTCCAGATCAAATCGTAATCTTTCCTGCGAAGGTGATACGCGAGCTCGGAAGAAAGATAACGTATCCGAATCCAGTCGCGCATATTCCGGTTTAGCGTCCGCGCGGGGGTAGTAAATCTCCGGCGCATCCCAAACTGACGGGTGTTGGCCTGAACTCTAAGGTCCGGCACTCGTCCCGCAACGGGAGTGGCACTTTGCAAAGAAAAGTCTCCGCCCGCAAATGACTGTGCGAAATTTAACGCATCTATCGTCCGCTCCGGAGCGTCCCGGGCTGAAGAGGTTAACCGTGGAAGAGCCGCTTGCTTCAGCAGCGCCTTCCCGAGGACCGGCAGCAGTTCGTAATTCCGTCGCGCAGGCAAGTCCTGCAAAGTCGCATTGATATCCGAGTAGACCGAAACCTCATAACCATTTGCAGCCAATCCTTCCGCAAACTCATGGGTATAACCAACTATGCCGTAATCATTCAGCGGATTTAGAATGGCTATCCGATTGATTTTCCCCTCCGCCTTACGCATACCGGGGCTTATCATACCGAGCTTATCGGCAGTAAATCAATAAGTCTGAGGTTTGATAAGTACTACACCCACCAAGCCGCAACAGGTGCGTCGCGAATCATGATTTCATTCAGGAAATCAGCGGCCTTTGTAAGCCCCTCATCGGGCGACATAAGGCTGTCTTCGTGTTCGATCGACAACACATAGTCGTAGCCGTACATCCGCAGCGTGGAGATGAACTCTTTCCACCATCCGTAAGGATGCCCGTAACCGCAGGTGCGGAATATCCACGAGCGATTCCGCTCGTCCGTGTACTTCTTGGTATCGAGAACGCCAGCCTTCGGCAAATTATAGTCGTAAATCTGAGTATCCTTGGCGTGCACGTGAAAAATCGCGTCCCCCAGCACTCGCACGGCTTTGATCGGGTCGATACTCTGCCAAAACATGTGGCTCGGATCGTAGTTACAGCCGATGTTATCGCCTGCAATTGACCGAAGTTTCAGCATTGTCTCAGGACTGTATACAACAAACCCGGGATGCATCTCAATCGCAATCTTCACGCCGTGATCCCGAGCGAACTTCGCATGCTCAATCCAGTAAGGCGTCACCTTCTTCTCCCACTGCCAATCGAGAACCTCCAGATACTCAGGCGGCCAGGGACAAGTCACCCAATTCGGATATTTCGCGCTGTCACTATCCCCCGGGCAACCCGAAAAATCGACCACCACCGGAACGCCCAGCTTCGCCGCGAGTTCCACCGTCTGTTTGCTGATCTCCGCATAGCCCTTGGCGACCGCCGCATCCGGATGCAGGGCATTTCCATGGCAGCTCAGGGCGCTGATCGTCACGCCCATATCGTCCAGCTTCTTTTTGAACTCTTTCAGCTCCTTCTCGTTGTCAATCATCGAGAGCTTACAGTGGGGATCGCCCGGATAGTTCCCGGTGCCGAGCTCCACCGTGTCGATCTTCAGGCTCTTCAGCTTTTCTAGTGCTTTATCAAGGGAAAATTGCGCAAGAACTGGGGTAAAACAGCCGACTCTCATCAGCGAAAGCGTATCACAGCAACCTGCAGCGCCAAACCAGCCAGCCGCAGGCGATCAGCCAGCCAAGAAACGCTTTCCACTCCTCATTTTTCCGGTAAAGCGCCCAGGAAAAGCGTCGAACGCGCGGCGAAAACTTGCCAATGGGCAGAAACCGGTGAACACGCTGGGCATAGATCCCGTACTCGCTGAAAATCTCGCGCAGATGCTGCTCTTCGAGCTCAATCGCGGGCAGGTAAACGAACAGGAACACAACCGCAAACAGAAGCACCAGCCACATATTGCGAGCAGCCAGCACGATACCGAGCGCCACCGTAGCTGTTCCGATGTACAACGGATTGCGAAGCAACGCATAAGGGCCGGAGGTGGCAAGTTCGCGATCTTTAGCCAGATGCCCCGCAGCCCAACCACGCAGCAGCAGTCCCACCACCGAAAGGGGCAGCCCAACGAGAAGCGAGCGAACCGAGGGACGCGCGAGCAACGCAAGCGCAAGAAGCAGCGCAAAACCGCCGGCAACTCGAAGGCGCTGCACAAAATCTGCGTATGGCTTCGGGAAGAGATAACGCGGGAGCGAAGCGTTCACGAGATTTGAGCAACCGCGGACGCTTCAACCGAATGCACGAGTGCCGACAGAACGGACTCCACCGTCAGCGCCTTCATGCCGGGATGAAGCTCGCGGCTCCGCTTATATGTGGTCGCGATTTGCCTGTCGCGCAGCACCGTCATAACGCTCTTGAACGGGCCTGTCTGCGCCGGATCAGTCGGACCGAACAGCGCGACCCCAGGCTTGCCGAGCGCCGCAGCCAAATGAAGCGGTCCGCTGTCTACACCCAAAACACCAGCCGCGCGGCGAGTGGCGTAGATCAGCCCGGCAAGCGAAGTCGTTTGCACAGTAAGATGTTGGCAGCCTTCCAACTCCGATCGCTGCGATGGAGCCACGTTCAGCACAAGGCGAAGCCCAATTTTCTCGAGCCGCTCCCCCAACTGGTCGTAACGCTCGAGCGGCCACTGTTTGCTGTTCCAACCGGCAAATGGACTGGCAAGAATGTAAGGCTCTGAAGGTAGCTCCCCTTCCGGAGTTCCAGGCGGCAGCCAAACTTCTGCACGGCCGTGAACAGCGCCGGCGGCTTGGGCCAACTGCAAATTACGTTCGATTCGGTGAGGACCGGTTACCGGCGTTGGATGAGAGTAAAGCAGCGAAGCGAGAGACTCGCGCGCCACCGAGCGGTCAAAGCCAAAGAAGCGCGCCGGACGCGAAATGCGGCCTAAAATTGCGGACTGCACCAGCCCTTGAAAATCGACCGCCATCTCCGGCTCGAGCGCGCGCAACGTACGCCGAAGACGGCCAAGTGAACCGATCCCGGAACGCTCAAACGGAATCAGTTCGTCAACATCGGGATTGCCAGCTAACAACGGAAGCCACTTGCGCGCCACCACCCACTGAAGAGTCTTGCCAGGGTAAGCGGCCCTCAGTGCATTGACGGCTGGAAGAGCATGCAGAATATCGCCCATTGCCCCAAGCCGAATCACCAGAATCGAACTCACGCCCGGCTCCCGGCGGTTTGGCGCTCGGCGACGAACGCGGCGAACTCTTGCGATCGCTTTCGCTCGGCTGCTTCGTCATCATCGTTGACTACGTCAAACGATTGGATATCCGCCAAACTTCCGATTGCCACCAGGTCCACCTCGCGAAGAGCCGCTACCAAAATCGTCCGCGACTCCGGACTGAGCAGCGTGTTCTCGCCCCGCAACACCACCGCCAGGATTTTGCGTCCGCCGTTTGCATGAGCGGCGATCCGTTCTGCTTGCACCAAGGTCAACGGATCAAACAACCCTAGAACAGCCGTCCAGTTTCCCGTGTGCAGATAGCGCGAGAGATCGGCCGGGTCGACAATTTTACTGCGAGTGTCCAAGAACGGTGTGTCGGTTCCTTTCAAGCAATTCCATGGCGGCATCGGCGACAGCGCCCGCTGAAACGCCGGTCATGCAGCGATGGTCAATTGGACATTCTCGCAGAAGGCACGGACTGCACTCGACCGGGTGGCGAACCACAACGCTTGCGCTGCCCGTCGGACCGGTTGCCACGTCATCCGTCGCGCCGAAGATAGCCACCGTCGGCACGCCGAGCGCGGAGGCAATGTGCATCGGCCCGGAGTCGTTAGTCAGAAAAACTTCGCAGGCGCCCGCAAGGTCGACAAACTCAGCGAGAGTTGTCCGTCCTGCAAAATTTGTCGCCTCCTGTCCAAGCAACCCCAGCCGCGCGCGAACCTCTTCGCAAATAACGAACTCTTCCGCGGATCCGAAGATCGAAATCGAAGCGTTGAGTCCATTTGCAACACGCGCCGCGGCTTCGGCAAAGCGTTCCGGCAGCCAGCGTTTCGCGCCTCCATAAGCAGCCCCTGGACTGACGCCCACCACCGGCTGCTTTGCCTGCGTTGCTTCCAGGCGAATGCTCGGGGTATCGTAACTATCGATGAGTTTGGCGCGCCGCAGAAGCTCGAGGTAATAAAAACGTTGATGGGCGGGTGTCTCACCGGGCTTCGGCCGTGCAATCGAGCGCGTGAGAAAAATTCCGCGGCCATCGCGTGCGTACCCGATGCGTTCTGGTATACGCGCCAGCCAAACCAGCAAGGCGGCATCAAAAGCGTTAGGCAGCAGGACCGCGCAATCGAACTCGCCCCGTCGCAACTCGCCGGCCAGCTTCCGCCTCCCGGCATGAAACGGAATAAGCTCATCACAGAACGACTGGTTGCTGTACAAGCCGGCAACCCAAGGTTTGGCCAAAATGGCAATATGCGCGCCGGGAAACTGATGGCGTAAATGTTGAAGCGCGGGAACAGACATCACCGCGTCCCCAACCCAATTCGTGGCCCGAACCAATATTCGCCGGTACTTCATGGCAGCAATATCAGAATAGCGGGAAGTTCTCCCCGTCCCTGACAAAACGGCAAGGCCCGTTAAAATAGAACGAATGGCGAAGCTTTACAGCCGCGAGGAGTTGGTCGAAGAGCGCCGAATTTGGAAGTCGCGCGGGATGAAGGTCGTTTTCACGAACGGCTGCTACGATATCCTCCATCCCGGGCATGTACGGCTCCTCGAGCGGGCGCGATCGCTCGGCGACACGCTGATCCTGGCGCTCAACACCGATGCCGGCGTCAGACGGCTTAAAGGCCCGTCGCGGCCGTTCTTCGATCAGGACACGCGTGCCAAGCTGGCTCTGCATCTCCAGGCGATAGATGCGGTCGTCTTCTTCGATGAAGATACCCCGCGGGAGCTGATAGCGGCGGTGTTGCCGGATGTGCTGGTGAAAGGCGCCGATTGGTCCCACTTCATAGCCGGCCGCGAAGAGGTCGAGGCCGCGGGCGGCGAAGTTCATGCCCTGCCGCTCGAAGCCGGCTTCTCTACAACCGATATTGCGGCGAAAATTATGGCTGCGGCCCAGTGACTCACCCCGGCACACGAGAGCTGTTCCAATCGGCGGCCCGGCAGCAGAGTTTTCAACTGCTCCTGCAGGCTCTGACTCGCGGAGAACGCGGCCCGTTTTCCGTGTCAGGCCTGGTCAATGCGGCCAAGGCGTTGTACCTCGTTCTGCTCTATCAAGCGACAGAGAAGCCGATCGTCTTACTGGTCGACGGCAATAAGCAGGCCGAGACGCTGCTCGAGTCAACCGAAGTATTCTTTGACATGTTTTTCGAAGGGCGCGACCTGCCTGCCCCGCAGCTCATTCCTTCGCCCGATGTCCTACCGGCGCAGCGCATGTCCTTCCACAACGAGATCGCCGAGCAAAGAGCGGTTGGGCTCTGGCGTCTCGCCACGCAGAAGGTTCCTATCACCATCGTGCCGGTCGCCTCGGCCCTGCTGAGAACCGAACCGGCGCAGTTCTACCGCCAGCTGGCGTTAACCCTGCGAGTTGGCGAAGAGATTTCGCTTGAAGATCTCACACAGCATCTGGACAGCATTGGATACGAGCGCCGCGAACCGGTCGAGATGACCGGCGAGTACTCAGTGCGCGGCGGAATCTTCGATGTTTTCCCGGCGGAAGCACCGCGTCCAATCCGGCTGGAGTTCTTTGGGGACGAGATCGAATCCATCCGGCAGTTCGATGTGGAGTCGCAGCGCTCGGTGTTGAAAGTAAATACCGCGACCCTGCTGCCGCTGGTGGAATATCCAAGGTCACGTCCTTTGCTGCGCCAGCTAGCCGAAGCCGCCGATCAACTCGCGATCGATCTGTCAAATCCGGGAGAGGTGTTCGCGGGCTGGGAGTTTCTAGTACCGCTCGTTCGCCCGCGCACCCACAATTTGCTGCAGCTTATACCGGATGCGATCGTCGTCATCGACGAGCCGGGCGCGATCTCATCGGCCGCCGACCGGCTCTGGCAGAGGCTCGATCATCCAGACAGGCCGGCGCCGGTTGAGCCGGAGAAAAACTTCTTGCGTTGGGAGGAACTGGCTCAGGGCTGGCAGGCACGGCCCAGGATTTCCTTTCAAGAGCTTGAGGTAGTCGGAAGCCCCAATGCACCAACTGAAGCGCAGCGTTTCCACATTCCCACGCGGCCCTCGTTGACCTTCAAGGGCAACATGACAGTGGCCGTGGCGGAAGCGAAGAACCTGATCCAAGCCGGCAATCGGGTGGCGTTTTTCGCGGCGTCGACCGGCGAACTCGAACGCTTGGCCGATGTCCTCCAAGAGTACTCGGTGCCCTATCAACTCGGGCTCGAATCCACGGCGGGAGCGCGGCCTTCGCTGGTCGAACGCGCTTATCACGCGGGCGCGATGGCGAACACGTTCCTCATCAAGGGCACGCTCCGGCGCGGCGCGGTGCTCAGCGATGCGTCGCTCGCGATACTCGGGTCGGAAGATCTCTTCGAGACCTCGGACTTAGTCGCTCGCCAGCCCACCAAGTCTCAGCTGGCGGCGTTTGCAGCAGACGTAGCCGATCTAAAGCCGGGCGATTTCGTGGTGCATGCCACGCACGGCGTGGGGCAGTTTGTCGGCATTCGCGAGATCGCGCAAGGCGACCAGAAGGGCGACTTCATGCTGCTCGAGTATGCCGGCGAATCGAAGCTGTACGTCCCGTTAACGCGGCTCGATCTGGTGCAGAAATATCGCGGCGCGGGCGAAGCGAAGCCGCACATGGACCGGTTGGGCGGCGTCACCTGGGAGAAGACGAAATCGCGCGTCAAGGCCAAGATGCGCGACATGGCCGACGAGCTCCTAAAACTCTACGCGCAGCGCCGCATGAGCAAGGGCTTTTCGTTTTCCTCCGACAGCAATTGGCAGCGCGAGTTCGAGGATGCCTTCGAGTATTCGGCGACAAAAGATCAGCTGAATGCGGTAAGTCAAATCAAGGGCGACATGGAAAGTGAGCAGCCGATGGACCGGTTGCTCTGCGGCGATGTCGGCTTCGGCAAAACCGAAGTGGCCATGCGCGCGGCGTTCAAGGCCCTAGGCGACGGCAAGCAGGTAGCCGTGCTCGCCCCCACCACCGTCTTATCTTTTCAGCATTACGAGACCTTCAAGCGCCGGTTTGCGTCCTTTCCGGTTCGCATCGAGCTCGTTAGCCGCTTTCGTTCGGCCAAAGAAGTTAAATCATCGCTCGAAGACCTCGCTTCGGGCAAAGTCGATGTATTGATCGGCACCCACCGCCTGCTCTCGAAGGACGTCGAGTTTCCGGATCTAGGACTGCTGATTGTCGATGAAGAGCAGCGCTTCGGCGTCCGGCATAAAGAGCGTTTGAAGCAGCTCAGGCACAACGTCGATGTGCTCACCATGAGCGCGACTCCTATACCCAGAACTCTACACATGTCACTTCTTGGCCTGCGCGATATGTCCGTCATCGAGACGCCGCCCAAGGATCGCTTATCAATCAACACGGTAGTGGCCCACTTCGATCCCGATTTAATAAAGACGGCGGTCGAGCAGGAGCTGGCGCGGCAGGGGCAAGTCTATTTCGTGCATAACCGGGTCGACACGATTTTTATGCGTGCCGCGTTTTTACAGGAGCTGCTTCCCCAAGCGCGGATCGGGGTTGGACATGGGCAGATGGGCGAAGCCGAGCTCGAGAAAGTGCTCCTCGGCTACATGCGTCACGAGTACGACGTCTTCGTTTGCACAACGATTGTGGAGAACGGGCTCGATATACCGCTCGCCAACACAATCATCATCGAAAACGCAGAGCGCTACGGGCTGAGCGAGTTGTATCAACTGCGCGGGCGCGTAGGGCGGTCGAACCGGCGTGCGTATGCATACCTGCTGGTGCCCGCCGATACACAGCTGAGCGAAGTGGCGCGCAAGCGGCTGGCAGCGCTGAAAGAGTTTAGCGACTTAGGCGCGGGCTTCAAGATTGCGGCGCTCGACTTAGAGTTGCGCGGTGCGGGAAATCTGTTAGGCGGCGAGCAGCACGGGCACATTGAGGCGGTCGGCTATGACACGTATGTGCGCCTTCTCGAAGAGAGTGTCCGCGAGTTGAAGGGCGAAGAAGTACCGCTCGAAATTCACGCGACGTTGAACCTAGGTCTTGAAATTCGCATACCGACCACGTATATCTCGGACGAAGCACAGCGCCTCCGTTCCTACAAGCGGATCGCCGATGTGACGGACGAAGAAAAGGGACAGAAAATCCTGGACGAGCTGTCGGATCGATACGGCCCCCCGCCGCCTGAGGTGAGTGCGCTGGTACGCTTCTCACTACTGAAAAGCGTGGCCGAAGCGACAGGTGTCGAGTCAATCGACCGCCGTCAGGGCATGGTAAACATCAAGTTCCATCAGCAATCGAAAGTGGATCCATTCCGCCTAATGGCGATGGTGCGAAAAACGGCCGGCGCACAATTCACACCAGCAGGCGTCCTAAAACTACCCCTGGATGGAGCAAGCACCGGCACCGTATTCTTAGACGAATTACGAAAGACCTTAGGTGATCTGCGAGTGGAGTTGCCAGAGGAGAGCAAGCCTGAGATGGTGCGTCGGTGAGTTTTGTTCGCACCTCGAAAAGAGGCGCCAGGAGTATATTACCCTTCTGATTGTTCTATTCAAGTATTTGCAGGGCGCTTCGATCCGATCCGGGAGCAGTACGAACCGTACCGCGACCCTGGGAACATGGGAAGAAAACGCGGTTTAACCGATGCCTAGACCGCTATAGCGGAGTAGAATCAGACAAAGGCGTTCTTGTTTTGGGCGACTGCGCCGCAAAGCGGAACACCGTGGTGGATTCTCAGACGACATGCCCAGTTTTTACGAGTTCTTTGCCGGTGGAGGCATGGCGCGCGCGGGTCTCGGACCGGCGTGGCGATGTCTATTCTCGAACGACATTGACCCGAAAAAATCGAATTCGTACAAGCAGAATTGGGGCGACCGAGAGATTGCGGTTAAAGACATAGGTCTATTGACGACCGAGGACCTGCCGGGAGCGCCCGATTTGGCCTGGGCGTCGTTTCCCTGCCAGGACCTCTCGCTAGCTGGGTTAGGCGCAGGCCTGAAAGGCTCACGATCAGGAACTTTCTGGCTTTTTTGGCGGTTGATGAAGGCTCTCAACAGGGAGGGCCGCAAACCATCCACAATCGTCCTGGAAAATGTCTGCGGCGCGCTGACTTCGCATGGCGGAAACGACTTCAAGTCAATTTGTTCAGCAATAGGCGAACAGGGGTATCGGTATGGCGCGTTGGTCATCGATGCCGCTCATTTTCTCCCTCAATCCCGGCCTCGCTTATTTGTGATCGGGGTGCGGGAGGACATTGAGATCGGTGAGCCGCTCGTCACCGATGGACCTCAGTTGCCGTTTCACACGCAACGGCTGAAAATTGCTTACCAGATGCTGCCTGATGCAGATCGGGCGAGATGGATCTGGTGGAAGCTCCCCTTCCCTGCTGCACGGCTACAAAGCTTTGCAGACCTCATTGAGGAAACGCCTTCGGGTGTGCCGTGGCACACCTCGCGGGAGACGCAGATGCTGCTAGCCATGATGTCACCGGTTAACCGGTTGAAGGTGGAGAAGGCCAAGCGTATGAACCGGCCAATAGTCGGATCGCTCTACAAGAGAACGCGCGCGGATGAGACCGGCTTACGGGCGCAACGGGCAGAAGTTCGGTTCGATGACATCGCTGGATGTTTGCGAACGCCAAACGGTGGGTCAAGCCGGCAAACGATACTGCTTGTCCATGGCCATAGCGTGAAATCCAGATTGCTCTCACCTCGCGAAACTGCGCGATTAATGGGTTTGCCCGACGACTATATTCTGCCTTCCAGATACAACGATGCCTATCACCTCACCGGCGACGGCGTGGCTGTTCCCGTAGTCCGGCATCTTGCACAGCACATTGTTGAACCACTGATCCGCAACGTTCGAGCAGAGGTTCACCCGGCTGCCTGAACTGAGGTCAGGGTCTATATTGGAGGATTCGGAGATCCTCTGGCCACTGATTTCCAGTACAGAAGACGCGCTGTCAAGCAGCTGACGAACTCCATTGGTGTCTATGCACTCTGCGATCTTGACAACGTGCCCGTGTACGTTGGGCAATCGAAAGACGGGATCCGCAACCGGGTAGCGAGGCACCTCACCTCGGCTCGTTCCGACATCATTGCAAATCGCCAGATCGACGTTTGGGAAGTCGCCTACGTCTGGGCGTATCCCGTTGTAACCAGAGACGAGATTGGTCCGTTGGAGGCATTGCTCTATCACCGCTTCAACCCTCAATCCCAGCTGATGAACGGTCAAATACCAGCGCCGCCGATTAGGCGGGTTCGTCGTGTGCCTGAACCGGCTCAAAAAGTTCAGGTCATGAGCAACAGCGAAATAGAGGAAAAGCGGGATCCTGTTCAGCGCCTACCGAGGCAGGCGGGACATTACGCCCAGATCGTGGGCCATTTCCTTGCGGTTAAAGAATCCAAGCAGATCGCGCACGCAATCAGCGCGCACTTCCAGCGGCTCGCCAAATATCACGAAACCCTCTTGAGCATCGCTGTGAACGAAGGAACTGATGATGATGAATCCGAGTGACGCTCTTCGCAGTCACATCATGCGGTGTGTCGGCTCGAAAAACACGGCCCCTGAACTCATCGTTCGCAGAATGCTGCATGGCCTTGGCTACCGGTTTCGGCTCCATCGGGAGGATCTCCCCGGCAAGCCGGACATCGTTTTTCCCGTCAGGCGTAAGGTCATCTTCATCAATGGATGCTTCTGGCATGGGCATAATTGCCGAAGGGGCGCGCGAGTTCCAAAGAACAATCGCGACTACTGGGTAGCAAAGATCGGCCGGAACAAGGAGCGAGACGTAGAACAACTCGCAGCTCTGGATGCATGTGGCTGGAACACCCTTGCCGTTTGGGAATGTGAATGCGCAGATGCCCAGGAGCTCGCAAGAGCCCTTTGCGGCTTTCTAGATCGCGCCCGGCCTGAAAGTAAAGGCCGAAGCCACATCTGTGGATTCGATCAACCGGCGGCAGGGCATGGGGTATACCAGCTTTCTTCAGCATCCCTACGAGATGATAGACCTTAGGACGCTATACAGCCGAAATCCCTCAACCGATCACCATGGACGACGCTCAATGCGGAGGCCGTCCTTGCATTCGAGGAATGCGTATTCGCGTGAACGACCTCCTCGAGCTTCTGGGCGCGGGAGCCAGCTTCGCCGAGATTCTTGCAGATTATCCCTACCTTGAGCGCGAAGACATCTTGGCTGCCATCCAATATGCAGCAATCCAGACGGATCACCCGGTACTCAGATCGGCGTGAACTTTCTAATTGATAGCTAGCTGCCACAAGCGCTTGCCCCATTCAACCCAAAGCGTACATCACAAGGGGATTTCCCGGTAAACAACCGAAGCTTCCCCTCCCGCTAATCTCAGTTCCCCCCGCCCCTCCCTCACTCCAACCCCGCCGCCTTCATCATCCATCGATTCCCGGTACACACCGGACACTCGCACCCACCCCGGCAAAGCGGCCTCGGCAAATTGCCTCCACACGGCTGCAACCGTCCATCCGCCGACATCAACTCCATCGCCACCTGCTCGTTCCACCGCTCCCAGGTCATTCGCTGCGTCCCCATCCCGCCCGCCGCCGCCGTCGCAGGGTCATTCGTCGTCCAGGCGTACTCAACCGGCACCGCTCCGACGAAGTGAAACCGCCGGTACACCAGATCCGGCGCCTTCTCCCGCTTGGCAGCCTCTTTACGCAGTTCCTCGTTCGAAGGGTGCAGCTCCACCGTGGTCTTCCCGTCCGCGCCCGGCCGTATTTCCGCCCACTGCTCCATCACGTCCAACTGCTCGCCCGCCTTCTTGCCGCGCGCCTGCGCCGGCCCATCCTGTCGCGCCTTCTCCGGCTTCCGGCCGCTCAGT
This sequence comes from Bryobacteraceae bacterium, assembly GCA_965219105.1. GTDB lineage: Bacteria > Acidobacteriota > Terriglobia > Bryobacterales > Bryobacteraceae > Bog-105. The sequence goes on from OZ244728.1 coordinate 1,690,497, forward strand.
TCCTTCTTCAGCACCTCAATTTGAGCGTCTTTCTCACCGTCCGAACGCTCCAACTGCATAATCCGTGACTGAAACTTCAGCAAATCGCTCTTCATTTGCCTCACCGCCCCCCATGATCTATAAAATGCCCGTTCCGCCGTCGTTTTGTACCGCTGCATCAGCTCGACCTGGTGCTGATCTTCCCCGCCATCGGCCGCCTCCACCTGCAGATACCGCCGGTTCGCCCGCAAGGTCAGCCAGTGATTCAAAATCAGCTGATTCATGAGCTGTTCCTGCACAAAATCGGTCGGATCCAGCGCGGCGTTCCAGCGATGGCTATGCTCCTCGTACTGTTCGGCGGTCTCATCCGGCGTCAGCTTCTGCTGCTTCGCGCACAACCCGTGCTTGGTCGCATTCCCCCGCGACTGCGCCTTGCCCTCCGGCGTTTTCGGCCCACCCCCGCGCTTGTTTCCGTCTGCCATCTCGCCCGCAACTCTAGCGGCCTCCCGCCACCGTCCCCACCGTCCAGTTCGCCCTAACTCATTGCAATCACAGGCACAACAAAATTCGCCTCCCGCCGTGATCCGCCCGCCCTGCTCCCCTGCCAGACTCCCGCCCCCGAGTTCGTTTCGTAATATCGCGCGTCTCGCCTCTGCTATCCTGGCGTTTCCATTCGAATCCGCGCCCCCGGATCGCACTCAAATCCCGTGTGTCCGTGAGCCCCCTGTCATGCACCCCTTCGAACTCACCCAAAAGCTGATCGGCATCGAGTCCATCACGCCAAACGAGTTTGAAATCGGCAACTTTCTCTGGGATCAACTCTCCGGCCTCGCCTCGCGCTTCGATGGCCGTGCCGAGCGCCTCCCCGTCGAACCCCGCCGCGACAACATCTTCGTTCAGTTCGGCCAGCCCACCGTCACTCTGTCCACCCACATGGACACCGTTCCGCCCTTCCTGCCCGCCCACGAAGACGAGACTCACATCTGGGGCCGAGGCGCCTGCGACACCAAGGGCATCATCGCCGCCATGATCACCGCCGCCGTCGAACTGCTCTCGGCCGGGCATCGCAACCTCGGCCTGCTCTTCGTTGTCGGCGAAGAACGCAACAGCGCCGGCGCTAAAGCCGCTGCCCAGTCTCCTCGCGGCAGCAAGTTCCTCATCAACGGCGAGCCCACCGAAAACAAGCTCGCGCTCGGCTCTAAAGGCGCTCTCCGCTACGAACTCCGTGCCACCGGCCGCATGGCCCACTCCGCCTACCCCGAACTCGGCGAGTCCGCCATCGAGAAATTGCTCGACGCGCTCAACCGCATTCGCGCCCTGCCCCTGCCTTCCCACCCGCTGCTCGGCAACAGCACGCTCAACATCGGCCGCATCGAAGGTGGCCGCGCCCCCAACGTGATCCCCGACTCTGCCTCGGCCGAGCTCTTGATCCGTGTCGTCGATGATGCCGTCGCGCTCCGCCACTCAGTCGAGCAAGCCGCCTTACCCGATGCCCGCGCCGAAGAAGTGCTGCTCATCCCGGCCGTCGAACTCGGCTCTCTCGACGGCTTTGAAACCACCGTCGTCGCCTTCACCACCGACATCCCGGCCTTCAACGGCGCTTGGGGCCAGCCCTTCCTGATCGGTCCCGGCACCATCCACGTCGCTCATACCGACCGCGAAAATATTCCCAAGGCCGAGCTGCTCGAAGCAGTCCAACTTTACAAGCGCCTGGTCACGCAGCTCAGCCGCTAACGTCTTCCCGCACATGAAAACCATCGAAGTAGGCATCCTCGGCGGCACCGGCATGGTCGGCCAGCACTTCATTCGCTTTCTCCAGGGCCACCCGTGGTTCAAGCTCGTCTGGCTCGGCGCAAGCGATCGCTCGGTCAACAAGAAGCTCTCTGAAGCAACCGCCTGGCGTCTCGATGGCGACATGCCCGCCGCAGCCGCTGACTTGCCCGTCTCCGCATCGAAGCCCGGCAATGCGCCCCAACTCGTCTTCTCTGCCATGGACGCCTCGGTCGCCACCGATATCGAACGCGCCTTCGCCTCCGCAGGCCACACCGTCGTCTCCAATTCGCGCAACCATCGCATGGAACCCGACGTGCCCCTGATCGTTCCCGAAGTCAATCCCGGCCACTTGTCTCTTCTCGAACAGCAGCGCGCCCATCGCGGCTGGAAGGGCTGCATCGTCACCAATCCCAACTGCTCCACCATCACGCTCACCCTCGCTCTTGCCGCCTTGAAACCCTTCGGCATCGAACGCATCCTCGCCGCTACCATGCAAGCTGTCTCGGGCGCGGGCTATCCCGGTGTCCCCTCGGTCGACATCCTTGCCAACGTCATCCCTTTCATCGGTTCCGAAGAAGAGAAAATGGAGTCGGAGACTCAGAAGATCCTTGGCGAAGCCGCCGCGCCTCTCGATGCCAAAGTCAGCGCCCACTGCAATCGTGTCGCTGTCGTCGACGGCCACACCGTTGCCACCTCGGTCTCTTTCGCCCGCAAGCCCTCGCTCGAAGAAGCCCGGCACGCGCTCGAGTCTTTCCGCGGCGTTCCCCAGGAGCGCAACCTCCCCAGCGCACCCGCTCATCCGGTCGTCTACATGCCACAAGCCGATCGCCCACAGCCCCGCCGCGACGCCTCCCGCGACAACGGCATGCCGGTCTTCGTTGGCCGCCTGCGCGACTGCCCTGTGCTCGACCTAAAGTTCATCGCCTGCGCCCACAACACCATTCGCGGCGCTGCCGGCGCTGCTGTGCTTAACGCGGAACTGATCGTCTCGGAAGGCCTCCTTTAACGCATGCCTTCCCGCCGAGCATTTACCAAGCTTCTCGGGGACGCCCCGGCCTGGCGACGTAGCCACCCGCCTAAGTCCGATCAGGCAGGCGCGTCCCCTCACTCCACCGCCACGACCCATGAATCCCTCTAGCCTCGCCCCCACCCACTCATGATCGTCATGAAGTTCGGCGGCAGCTCCGTCGAATCGCAAGAAGCCATTGCCCGCGTCACCTCCATCGTTCGCCGCCACGAACACCGCCGCCCCGTCGTCGTCGTCTCGGCCATGGGCCGCACCACCAACAAGCTCCTCGAAGCGGCTCGCAACGCCGCCGCCGGACGCCGCGAACAGGCCCTTTCTCTGGTCGAAGAACTCCGCGCTCACCACCTCGCCCATGGCCTCCCCCTCGCCGGTTCGTCCGCCGCTGAACTCGAACGGTTTATCCGCACTCACTTCGATTGGCTTGAAGATCTCGTCAAAGGCCTCGCCGTCGTCGGTGAACTCTCGCCCCGCTCCATGGATACCGTTGCCAGCGCCGGCGAACGCCTCTCGAGCCTCATCGTCAGCTTTGCCTTCCGTGCCGCCGGCATCCCTACGCAGCACGTCGACGCCCGCCGCGTGATCTTTACTGACGACCGTTTCACCGAAGCTCGTCCCCTCTTTCCCGAAACCTTTGCCGCTCTCGCCGAACGTGTCGCCCCCGTGGCCGAATCGTCCGTCGTCGTTCTCGGCGGCTTCATCGGCTCCACGCTCAATCACCAGACCACCACGCTCGGCCGTGGCGGCTCTGACTTCTCCGCGTCCATCATCGGCGCGGGTATCGGCGCGGAAGAAATTCAAATCTGGACCGATGTCGACGGCATGCTCACCGCCGATCCGCGCATCATTCCGGGTGGCCATCGCGTCAAAAGCCTCTCCTTTGCCGAAGCTGCCGAGATGGCCTACTTCGGCGCAAAAGTCCTTCATCCCGCCACTGTCGTTCCCGCTGTTGAAAAGAACATCCCCGTCGTGATCCTCAACTCGCGCCGCCCCGACGTGGAAGGCACCCGCATTACAGCCGTCGCCGCCCCCTGCCGCAACCCCGTGAAATCCATCTCCTGTAAGCGCGGTGTAACGGTGGTCAACATTCGCTCCACCCGCATGCTGATGGCGGCCGGCTTTCTTCATCGCATCTTCGAAATCTTCGATCGCTTCTCCACCAGTGTCGACATGGTCGCTACTTCCGAAGTCAGCGTCTCCCTCACGCTCGACAACGCCGATCACCTTGACTCCATCGCCGCCGAGCTCCGCCTATTCGCAGACGTCGCGATTGAATCCGGCCAGGCTCTCGTCTGCCTCGTTGGCGAAAACATCCGCCACACTCCCGGCATAGCCGGCCGCGCCTTCCAGGTCCTCAGCTCGGTCAACATCCGCATGATTTCTCAAGGCGCATCTCTCCTCAATCTCGGCTTCGTCCTCGCCGACGCCGATCTCGAGCCCGCAGTCTCCGCCCTTCATCAGGAGTTCTTCAAAGACCTTGACCCAAATATCTTCGACTAAAAACCTCGCGCTCGTCGGCTACGGCAGAATGAATCGCCTCGTGGAACAACTCGCGCCCGAATACGGCTTCACCGTCACTCACCGGCTCTCTTCGAGCAATCGCGACGCCGCCCTCACCGAAGCGGATGCCGCCATCGAATTCACTCACCCGGATAGCGCCGTCGCCAACCTCCATCGCTTAGCCACTGCCCGTATCCCGACCGTCTGCGGCACCACTGGCTGGACCGCCCACCTTGCTGAAGTTGCTGACGCCTTCACCCAAAATGCAACGCCCCTCGTGGCAAGCGCCAACTTCTCTGTCGGCGTCGCGATCTTCAAGCGTCTCACCAGCCTCGCCGCCGAACTTCTCAAGGACGAAACCGAATACGGAGCCTGGGCCTGGGAGATCCATCACGACGCGAAGAAAGACGCGCCCTCCGGCACGCTCCTCGCGCTCGTCGACGCGATGCGCCAGCACGGCTACTCCCGCCACATCGACACTGCTGCCAGTCGCGCCGGCAAACACCCCGGCACCCACGAGATCGGCTTCGACTCCGCCGCTGACACCATCACCCTCCGCCACACCGCTCGCAGCCGCGAAGGTTTCGCCCGAGGCGCCCTCAAATCCGCCGCCTGGATCATCGGCCGCCAAGGTATTTACACCTTCGACGATGTCCTCTTCGACACCCCCTAAGCGCGTCCCCTCGCTCTACACCCCCAACCCCTCTCTCCCCAAACCCACAAACCCCCTCGGGGACAGTCCGGCCTAGCTCAGAATCCACTCCCCCAGTCCGATCAGGCAGGCCTGTCCCCTCGCTCCACACCCCCCACCCACTCTCTCTTCCCAAACCCACAAACCCCCTCGGGGACGTCCCGGCCTAGCTCAGAACCCACTCGCCCCAGTCCGATCAGGCAGGCGCGTCCCCTCGCTCTACACCCCCCACCCACTCTCTCCTCCACCCCACAAACCCTCTCGGGGACGTCCCGGCCTAGCTCAGTATCCACTCGCCCAGTCCGATAAGGCAGGCGCGTCCCCTCGCTCCACACCCCCAACCCACTCTCCCCCCACCGCCCTCTAAACTAAAAGCATGTTTACCGGTTGCGGCACCGCGCTCGTTACGCCCTTCCAATCGAATGGCGCGTTCGATGAACCCACCTTCCGCTCACTCGTTCGCCGCCAGATCGACGCCGGCATCGACTTCCTCTGCCCCTGCGGCACCACCGGCGAAAGCCCCACGCTCACCGAAGAAGAACACTTACGCATCGTCGCGATCACGGTCGAAGAGTCGAACGGTCGAGTTCCGGTCCTTGCCGGCGCAGGCGGCTACGACACGCGCCACGTCATCCACCTAGCCCAAAAACTCGAACAGCTCGGCGCATCCGGACTACTCTCCGTCACGCCCTACTACAACAAGCCCACTCAGGAAGGCCTCTACCAGCACTACCAAGCTCTCGCCGCGTCCACCCAATTGCCCATCGTTCTCTACAGCGTGCAAGGCCGCACCGGCGTGAACATCGAGCCCGCCACTGTCGTTCGCCTGGCGGAAATCCCCAGTGTAATAGGCATTAAAGAAGCCTCCGGCAATATCGCCCAAATGGCCGCCATCCTCGCCCGCGTGCCCGAATCCTTCATCGTTCTCTCCGGCGATGACTCGGTCGCGATCCCGCTTGCTGCGCTCGGCGGACGCGGCGTTATCTCTGTGGTCAGCAACGAAATCCCCGGCGAGTTCACCGCGCTCGTTCGCGCAGCCCTGAACGGCGACTTCGAAACCGCCCGCCGCCTGCAGCGCAAGTATCAATCCCTGCTCGAAGTGAATTTCGTCGAAACCAGCCCCGGCCCTGTCAAATTCGCCCTCGCCCGCATGGGCCTCCTCGAACCGGTCTGGCGTCTTCCGCTTGTCGCTCCGGGCAAATCCGCTCAGGAGAAAATCGAGTCCGTTCTCGAAAGCGTCGGCCTGCTCTCCGGAGTGAGCGCTTGACCGGTCTTGCCTCTTCCATCGAGGAGCTATTCGCATCACCGCCCGCCGAATACAACGATGACCATCGCCGGCTCTTCGAACAATTCCGCGGACAGCTGAACAGTGGCGAGATTCGTTCCGCCGAACCCGACCCGACTGAAGCCTCCGGTTGGCGCGTGAACGGCTGGGTGAAGAAAGGCATCTTGCTTGGCTTTCGAATCGGAGGCGTCATCGCCATGCCTGAAGCCGGCAGCCCTCAGTTCTTCGACAAGTCCACCTACCCCCTGCGGCCCCTGGCAGCCGAAGACAAAGTTCGCGTAGTCCCCGGCGGCTCCAGCATCCGCGATGGCTGCTACGTCTCAGCCGGCGTCACCTGCATGCCGCCCATGTACATCAACGTTGGCGCCTATATCGATGCCGGCACAATGATCGATTCTCACGCTCTGGTTGGCAGCTGCGCCCAAATCGGCAAGAACTGCCACATCTCGGCCGCTTCGCAGATCGGCGGCGTTCTCGAACCGGTCGGCGCACTGCCCGTCATCATCGAAGACGATGTCCTCGTCGGAGGCAACTGCGGGATCTATGAGGGCGCAGTCGTAAAACGCCGCGCGGTGCTCGGCAGCGGCACCATCCTCAATCGCTCCACTCCCGTATACGATCTGGTCCGCAACACCGTCCATCGAGCAACGGATTCGTCGCCGCTCGTGATCCCGGAAGAAGCCGTAGTCGTCGCAGGCTCACGCGCCGTCCAGTCAGGCAAAGGAAAGGAATGGGGCATCTCGCTTTACACGCCGATCATCGTCAAGTACCGCGATGCCCGCACGGAAACCAAGATCCAGCTCGAAGATCTGCTTCGCTGAATCACTTGGAGGTTTTACTTGGAGAGTCCTGTGGCGCCCCAATCGCCCGGTCCGGTCACTCGACCTTTGCCGAACGGCGGCTCCAACTCCTTGATCTGCATCGTGATCGACTTCCCGCTGATCGTGACCAGTGTGTGCGCAAAGAACCATCCGTCTTCATAGCGCTTTGACGCGCGCAAGTGTCCGCCTGAACTAGCCATCGACAGATAACGGATATTGTCGAGCTGGAATGACAGCATCTGGTGAATGTGTCCCGCAATGACGAACTGCACGCCGTACTGCCGTGCCAGCCGATTGAGCGTAAACTCGGGATTTCCCAGCACCACGTTGAGTATCCAGGAGGGCCGGTGTGAAAACACAAACTTCAACGGTTGGCTCTTATGCAACTCCAAATCCTGTTTGAGAAACGCCAACTCTGCCGCCGGCATGACATCGCTTCGGCTATCGTCCAGAATTACGAAGTGCGCCTGCCCGTAATCGAAGCTGTAATGCAGCGCATGCCTGGTGTATCTCTCGTACGCTTGCGCCGATCGAGGCGACCAGACGTCGTGATTGCCCGGCGTGTAGTAAAAACGGAATCGACGGTAAGGCTCAAGAATCGCCAGGAACTTGCGCCATTCTTCATCAACAGTCCGATCATCGCCGCCCTGAATAGAATCGCCGACATTGATCATGAAGTCCGGCCGGTCGGCTGCCGCTTCTTTCAAGGCTTCCCGGTAGACACCCGGAACCGCCTCGCCCGTCCGGTCTCCCAGAATGTCAAAGCGGAAATCGCGATCCGGGAGCTTTGCAATCGCGAACCCCGCCAGCCAAAGAACAGCGGCGCTAAGGAGTAGAGCTCTTAGCGGTCGAAGGAGTGCTAGGCGCGTTGGGAGTTCCGATCTCCGCAAAAATTGCTGCAAGGTAGCCTTGTGTCTCTACCGGATATTTTGACGGATCGAGCTGATCGGCTTTCAACGGCCCGGCGTTATACGCCACCAGAGCCAGCCGCATATTCCCTTTGTACTTCCCCATCAACTCTTTCAAATACGCCGCCCCCGCCATCGCATTCGTTGTGGGGTCGAACGGATCTTCCACTCCGAACCGAACCGCCGTCGCCGGCATCAGTTGCATCAAGCCTTCCGCTCCCTTGGTCGAAACCGCGCACGGCTTGAATCCTGACTCCTGGCGCATCACCGCCCGCACCAGGTCCGGCTGCAACTGCTGCTTCGTGGAAGCTTGGGCGATCAGCGCCTCGGCATCGTCGCGAGATAGCGGCGAGCATCCCGGGTCGGGCACCAGCGTCGGCGGCAGGAGAAACTCGAAGTCCGAGTTCGTCGCTTCGAGCTTAATGCCCATCTGCGATCGAATCGACTCCATCTGCTTCTTTAGCGATACCCTCTGCAGATCGAGCCCTGTCGGTGGCGGCTGTTTCGAGTTGTCCGGTTTCGGATCGCTTGCCGCTCCAGCCATCGATACCGCGAGCGTGAGGAATACGAGCCAACGAGAAATCATGTCCGCTAAGAGATAGTGCGGCTATTACGCCGCCTTCTCACCGCGGAACGATTCTTCCATTTCTTTAAACGATGGCCGTACGTCCGCTGGAATCGATCGCCTGGAGAACTCGACCGCCAGGATCGGCGCAGATCCTCGAAAGAATGCGATCAAGCCTTGCCGCAGCGAGTGATAATACTGCGATTCGGCGTCGTTCGACTTGGTGATGCTGGCCGCCAACGGCGATAAGAACCCGTAGCACATCAAAATGCCGAGAAACGTTCCCACCAAAGCCGCCGCGACCTTCTTTCCAATCTCTTCCGGCGGCCCACCGAGCGCGCCCATCGTGATCACGACGCCCAGCACTGCGGCCACAATGCCCAAACCAGGCAGCGCATCCGCCACTGTCGTCAAAGCACTCACCGGAACGGTCACTTCGTGATGATGCACTTCCAAATCGAGCTCAATCATCGTATCGAGATCATGATGCGACACCGTACCGCTCATCCCGGTGCGTACTGTGTCGCAGATGAAGTGCACCACATGATGATCTTTCAGCACTTCCGGGTACTTCTTGAACAGCTCGCTGTTTTCCGGCTCCTCGATATCGCTCTCAAGCGCTGAGACGCCACCCTTGCGGCCTTTTTTGAACAGCTCGTTCAGCATGTTCAATGTTTTCAGATACCGGTCCTTGCTGTATTTGTTGCCGGAGAGAATACCGAGCAGAGCCTTGACGATCTTCATGATGACCGGCAGCGGATTCGCAATCAGCAGCGTGCCGATCGCGGCGCCTCCGATGATGATCAACTCCGAAGGCTGAATCAAAACCTTCAGGTTGCCATGTTCCATCAAATAGCCGCCGAGAATGGCGCCAATCACAGCTACAATTCCCACGATCGAAATCATTACACAATCGTCCTCAAAGACTCTTCGACCGTTTCGAGCGATTTTAGAGGCGAATAAAAAAAGAAAACTGCTATAGAGTTCAGCTCGCTTTCCGCCGATATGCAAACCGGAGGCAGTCGTGAGCTTTTCTGATCCGTATCAAGCCTATGCAGAGGGAAGCCTCGCCGGGGCGAGTCCGTTACAACTGGTGATTGCGCTGTATGAAGGCGCCATCGATTCTATCCGCCAGGCGCGGCTGTGCCTTGCGATGAACGATGTGATGGGGCGGTCAGCCGCGGTCAACAAGGCCACCAGCATTTTGACCGAACTTCTGGTCTCCCTCGATCACGAGCGCGGCGGCGAGATCAGCGCCAATCTCAAACGCCTCTACAGCTACATTCAATGCCGTGTCCTGGATGCTCATATGGAAAAGAGCGAAGCGCCGCTGCTTGAATCCGAGCGGCTCCTGCGAGATCTTTTAGAAGGCTGGAACAGCGCCGCGGCAACCGTCGCAAGAGAGTGGTCCGGAACGCCTGCTACTGCCGAGAACTACGAAGGCACAAGCCTGGACGAGCCAAGCTCACTTTACGGATTTTTTGCCGAGGGAATGGAAGCGCTCGCCGGCAGCGTATCGGCAACCTTCTGATGAGTCTGCCGGCTCAGCGATCGCTCGATAACGGAGGTCAGGCCGAGGCCTCCGGTTTGAGACAGAGTATTCGCGAGCTGCGACTCCGCCATCGACATCGCGGAATCATCGCCGGTGCTTTCTCCGCCGCCGAGCCATCCATCGGAACTGTCTTCCCGCGCTGACTTCAGCATCTCGCCTACCAGCAGCGATTCAAACTGCTGGGCCGCTTTGTGTATTTTGCTCGCCTTATCGCCAGACGCTGAGTTTTGCAAGTTCACGTCCAGCGCGGCTGCGTTACTTAAGCTAATCGACATAGGAGTTTTAGATCACTTCAAGATCGGCGTCGAGCGCACCCGCCGCCTTTAAACTTTCAAGAATGGCAATGACGTCGCGCGTAGTCGACCCGATTGTCGCCAGCGATTTGACCAGCTCTTCCACCGTCGCTCCCTCTTTGAGCAGAACGTTCTTAGACTTGTCGTTCTTTGCGCCAACCGAAACTTCCGGGACCGCCGTGGCGGGCGCGGATGAAAATGGCGCATTGGGCAGTGGAACGAGTTGCGTTTGAATTTGCACGGTGAGATTGCCATGCATGATCGCCACCGGCGCAATCCGCACATCGTTGCCCAGGATGACGGTGCCGGTTCTTTCGTTGATAACGACACGGGCCGCACGGTCCGGATCAACTTTGAGCCGTTCGAGCTCCGCCACAAACTCGATGGGCCGGTTCAGATAAGCGGGCGGCAGATCGACCGTGATTAAGTCCGGGTTGTTTGCGTGCGCGACAGGAAGGCTCGAGCTAAATCGCCGGTTGACCGCTTCCGATATACGGGCCGAGGTAGTAAAGTCGGCTTGTTTGAGCTGCAGTCTGATCACATTGCCGAGCGGCACCGAAGGCGCAAGCCGCTCGACCGCCACGCCATTCGGTATGCGTCCGACAGTCGGGTGATTGACCGTCTGCGAGTTCGCCGACGACCGGCCGGCGATAAATCCCCCTGTGATAACAGGTCCCTGCACGGTGGCGTACACCTGACCGTTCACCCCCCGCAATGTGGTGAGCACCAGAATGCCGCCCTGCAAGTTGCTTGCGTCACCGATTGCGGCAACCGTTGCATCGATATTCTCGCCGGGCTGGGCAAACGGCGGCAGCGTTGCCGTCACAATCACAGCCGCCGTGTTCTTGACCGTGATCAATGTCGGCGATACGCTCACGCCCATGCGCTGAAGTAAATTGGTTAAGCTCTGCGCGGAGAACAACGTTTGCTGCCGGTCGCCGGTGCCGTTCAAGCCCACAACCAGGCCGTAGCCAACCAGTTGATTCGCGCGGACGCCTTCGATCGTCACCAGATCCTTCAGCCGCACGCCGCCATTCTGCGCGGTGGAATTGGGCACATCGACGGTACGCGGCGCAACGGGCTCGACTACGCCGCTCGGAGGAAGCGGCGGTATTGAGAATTGCACCGTGGACTGGGTCAAATACGACGGGTCATACGGCACAATGACCGTAGTCGGCAATATGCCCGGTTGCTGCGTTTGTTGCGCGTGAGAGGAAACGCCGAGCCCGGCAAGCAGGAAGACAGGAAGGAAAAGACGCCGCATAAAGTAGTTCAGAACGGAAGTAATCCAAGCAGAAGGCGGTACAGGAAGTTCGGGCGGCGGATCACGTCATTCACCACGCCGCGTCCATTGATCTTGAGTTCGAGCTGAGCGATGCTGCCCGAAAGGATCGTGTTGGCATTCGACAGATCGAAGGGGCGAATGACGCCGCGCACCGTGATGACCTGATTCTCCGAATTGACCAGAGTTGTTTTAGATCCCTCAATGACCAGATACCCGTTGGGAAGCACGTCGACCACACGTGCCGACAAGGTAGCGGTCAAAGCGGAGGTGCGGGAAGTGGTTCCGTTGCCATCGAGAGATTGCCCACCGTTCAGGCTGAGGATGTTAGAGAGCGGCGCGGCCACAGCAGCAGGCAAACCGGCTGAGCTAGCCGACGAATTGGAGGCCGACGCGCGTGACGTCTTGGTTTGACCGGTAGCAACGGCGGACGCTTGCTCGCTCACCACAATCGTGACGATGTCGTCGACGCTGCGTGCTTTCACATCAGCGGCCATATCGGCCAGCGTGGCAGGACTGGACCAGAGAGAGCCCGGACTCTCCGCAATCGCGGTAGCCGCCCTGCGATGCGCGTCCGACACAAATTGATCGAGAGCTGACTGGGCCTGAACTATGTCGTCCTTCTTTTTCTTATTTTTCGGTTTCGCCCAGATACCGGAAACACACAGGAGAGACAGCAGCAGCGCAGCTGTTCGCATCATGACTTCTTTGCCTCCACTACCACCAGACCGTACGAGCCACCCGGAACCACGACCACCAGGCCTTTATCCTCCACGCGTGCATGGAAGACGCGTCCGCTGCCCGGATTGCGAACCGGAATAATCTGTCCTTTACGCCCGTCCCTTTCCGCGATGCCTTTCAGATCGATCTTGGCGGCGCCGGTCTCGACGATTGCGTCCACCGTATCGCCTTGATTGACTTCGCGGGGCGCCTCCAGCATTTCCGCAGTTAACTCAGTGCCCGCATGAATGAGCCGCGTACATCGGAAGCCGATGATCGCCTGCGAATCGAACAGAAACTTCTCGCGTCGTAAAGGACCCACGTAGGTTTGGCTCTTGAGCTGATCGAGCGAGATCGCGTCGCCGTACTTCATGTCCATAAGCGGCGTAATATGCTGCTCCCTGACCGTGATGGTGGCGGTCGCCCAAACAGGGAAGCGCTTGTCACCCGCGTACTTCACATAGCCGCGCCAAAGACCTGGTTTATCGAAGCTGGCGGAGAACCCTGAGAGCGGAAATACCACCTCGCCAGGAGGCGCCGGGATCAGGCTGCTTTCCGCAATCTCGATACTGACCGCCCGGTCTCCAAGTGTTCGCCGCATGGCTGCTGCCATCTCCTGGCGAGCGGGCGGCTTCACATTCCAGCTGAAGCAGACTGGCGACTCAATCTCAGCGCTCGCCTGGTAGGCGACGGCCAGACGCTTCAACTCCGCTATATGGAACGTGCGCTGCTGACCGGGAAACGGCGCAAGCCCCAAGCGTGCGTCGGGATCGATCTTCGATAAAGCCGGTACAGCCGAAGCGAGATCACGGCCAGTGATCCAGTCCGCCTGAATGAGATGACAGGCGAGCGGCTGCAAAACAGCGAGCACGAGAGCAAGCATTAGGTCGTCACTTGATTGACTTGCTGGTACATTTCGTCGGCCGCTTTGACGACCCGCGAGTTCGCTTCATACGCGCGCTGGCTTTGAATGAGATTTACGAATTCTTCAACAACATCCACGTTGGATTGCTCGGTGTAGCCCTGCATCAGCGATCCCAGACCGTCCGAGCCGCCAGGAGTGCCGACTTGCGGGTCACCCGAGGCGTCGGTAGCTGTGAAGAGCGTATTTCCGATGCTGTTCAACCCAGCCGGATTCTGGAAATTGGCGAGTGTAATTTGACCGGCCTTCTGAGCGGCGGTTTGATTCGGAAGCGTGTAACTGACCGTGCCATCGGCAGCGACCGTTATGACCTGCGCGGTGGCCGGAATAGTGATCTGCGGCTCGAGAAAGTTGCCGTTCGCATCGACGATGCTGCCGTTTCGATCCAGTTGGAAGGAGCCGGCGCGCGTATAGGCAAGTTCGCCCGAAGCCTGCCGAATCTGGAAAAAGCCTTTGCCCTGGATCACCATGTCGAGCGGGTTGTTCGTCTGCGAAAACGCGCCTTGCGAGAAGATGATCTCGTTACCCGCAGCTCGTGTGCCGAGACCTAGTTGGAGTCCAGCCGGCACGGTCGATTGCTGGCCCGCGGCTGCGCCCGGTTGAATCAGGCTTTGATAGACCAAGTCTTCAAATTGCGCGCGGCGCATCTTGAATCCGGCCGTATTCGCGTTCGCAAGATTGTTTGCGATGTTGTCGACGTTCAATTGCTGAGCGGTCATGCCGCTGGCAGCACTATACAGAGCTCTGATCATATATATTTCCTGGTGAAAGAGAGTTAGGAGTTTACTCGCGCCACTTCCTGCAGCGCTTGACGGTTCATGTCGGTGCCGATTTTGATGGCGCGCTGCAGCATCTCGAATTGCCGCATCAGCGAGACCATGCGAACCGCCGATTCGGGAGGCGCCGCGTTCGACGATTCCACTTTGCCTTGCAAGACCTGCGCGTTGGAGGCAGTGACCGGATTGGCGGTTGGGTCCGCATTGTTGAAGTAAGTGCCAGCCGAACGCCCGAGCTGAGACTGATCCTTAAATGAAGCGAGTTCAAGCTGGCCGAGAGGATTGCCGTCCTGCAGAACCTGTCCATCCGGGCCGACCTGAAGCGGGCTGGCCGACTGACTCTGCACGGTCTGACCGCCGACCAATCGAACCGGATAGCCTTCCGCAGTCACGAGCGCGCCTTGCGGCGTGAGATGAAAATTGCCGTTCCGCGTATAGAGCGGACCCTTCGGACCGTTCACTGTGAAGAAGCCCGTTCCAGACAAAGCGAAATCGGTGGTGTTTCCAGTGGCTGTCAGCGTGCCTTGGGAGAAGTCTGTCCACTGCTTCTGAACGAGCGGCGCTTCGCCTACACTCGGATCGAAGTCGTTGACTGCGTCCGGCGCAAGAAAGGTGCTGTAGAATTCGCGATCCGCTTTGAATCCGCTGGTGGATGCATTAGAAAGATTGTTCGCCAGCATGTCGAACGAATCCATGCTTGCCTGCAAGCCGCCTGCGGCTGCGGAAGTAAGTGGGTCCATGTGTGACCGTGCTTATGCAAATGAGATGCCAATGAAAAATGGCTCTAAAACTTCGGAAATGGAGCGATATGGATGCAAGATAACTCCGCATGCGTCAGAATCCGGACGCGGCGTCATTAACTCACTGCAAGTTTTTGACGCTTTTCCACAGGCTAGCCGCTTGATTCCGTAGATTTGGTGCATTTGCGCGCTTGGCACTCGCCGTGCATACGGCACAGCAGTGAACGTTGCATCGCTGCCCGCAAGGGCTCAAAGTTCGGCGCCGCCCGCCCAGGCTAAATCAGCTGGACGGCCCGACAGTTCTTCAGCCGCTTCCCCGGGCTCCTTTGCGGACGAACTATTCGAATTTATGGGAGCCGGCGAGGAACCAGCGGCTGCCACGCCCGGTCCGTCGGGGCCACCGGCTGGAAACTCCAAGGCTGTTGTGAGCAGCGGAGATCAGTTCAAGTCGCTATTACCCGGCACGCAACTGACAACTCTAACTAGCTCGGCGCAGGGTGGTGCAGTTCCGCAAGCGCCTCTCGACCTAAGCAAGCAACCGGCGATCGCCAAAGTTCCGTCTGATGTGCAGACGATTACCCAATGTCACAGCACAAAAACCCAGGCTCCCGAAAACGGGGAACAGACCGCAAAGAAATCGGCCGCGAAACCGGCTACAGAGACGATCAAAACCGATGCAGGGCTCGATGCGGCAAAGTTATCCGCGGCAGCTTTACAGACCGCGGTTTTGCAGAACCCAAGTCCATCGCACGACAACCCGGCATCTGACGCACACACTTCACCTGTTAACCAGACTGCTAGCGTTGAACCGCTAGAGAATAGCGCCGTCACTCCGGCGCCGCCCGCTCCGGCCGGCGATCTGGCTCTTGCCGTCCGGGTGAAACCGGGCTCGGAAAGCCCTGCAAAACCGGTTGAAAATCAACCCGCCGGGCAACCCGCTGGTGAGCCAGTCGTCGACCAAACAGCAGACGACGAAAATCCCACCGCGGAACTATCCGCGACTCCATCGGCAACAGGCGAGCGTGCCGCCTTCGGGAACGCAGTGGCCCACGCCGCAACCAGCGCGCCTGTTCACTCGATTGAGGAGCAACATAAATCGCAATCGGAAGGACAGCCGCAGAGCCATGGCGAGGGCAGCTCTGACAATCATGTAGCGCTCAACACGAGCGCCGTCGGCAACAGCAAGGAGACCTCGAGCACGAAATCAAGCGACTTCGAAGAGCAGCTTAACAAGGTCTCGAGCGATCCCGTGAAGAGCGCGCATGTCCAACTCGGCAGCGATGGCAGCAAGATTGACATTCGACTAGTAGAACGCGCCGGATCGCTTTCGGTCAGCGTCCGATCAACCGACAGTGCCTTAACCAAGGCGTTGAGCGATCACACTGGCGAACTCGCGTCGCGGTTAACGGCCGATCACTACAAAACAGAGTTATGGACCCCTAATAGTGCGAGCAAAGGCGACCCAGGGCGCGGCGGCGGCTCGTCGTCAGGCGGCGAACGTCAAGGCGGGTCCGCGGGCGGAGACACGGGCAAGCGGCAAAATCCGCAAGGGAATGCAAAGCAAAATCAAGATCCCGACTGGGTGCAGGAGTTCGAAAGCATCCCGGGAACATTTCAGAAAAGGATAGATTACACATGGCAACAGTAGGCGGCGTGACAAGCGGACAACAGGCCGGTCAAACGACTGATCCAATAACCCCAGCCAAGGCGGCGGCAGCCGACCCGTTGGCGAACCAATCGACTTTCCTGACGCTGCTGGTTTCACAGCTCAAGAATCAGAATCCGACGAGTCCGATGGACGGCACCACCTTCGTAACACAGTTGGCGCAATTTAGCGAACTGCAACAGAACCTGGCAATCCGGCAGGATGCTGATTCTCTCAGTGAGAAGCTCACCGGCACAAATAGCCTCACGCCTGCTGATTCGAGCTCAAGCACGGGCGCAACGTCCGGCAGCGGTTCTTAAGTAAATAGTTTTTTGAAGATAAGGAGCACACATGTCAAGTACTTTCTCGATCGCCCTATCGGCGTTGCAAGCACAATCGGACGCGATCGATACCACAGGCAACGATCTGGCGAACCTAAACACAACCGGGTTTAAAGGCAGCACAGTCGGGTTCAAGGATCTCTTTGGAGAGACACTCGGAGCGCACTCTTCTTTCCAAGTTGGCTTGGGTGTAGGAGTGCCGATCAGCGAGACGAGTTTTAGCCAGGGTGCGATTCAGACAAGCAAATCGCCCTACGCGGCTGCTATTCAAGGAAACGGCTTCTTTGTGGTAAACGGCCCAAACGACCAGCAACTGTTTACCCGTGATGGCAGCTTCACGCTTGACGCAGCGGGCACGTTGAAGACGCAAACGGGCGAGACGGTGCAGGGTTGGACCACTAGTGCAAGTGGCCTGAACACAACCGGCCAGCCAGGTGACATCGTGCTGCCGAATGGCGCCGTGCTGCCCCCCGTAGCGAGCACGAAACTCGCGGTGACAGCGAATTTGAACGCAGCCGGCATCTCCGGCCAAACGAGCGGCACCGTGCAGGCACCGGTTCAGGTGGTCGATAGCCTAGGAAACTCTCACACGCTCACGTTTACGTTCAACAAAGCTGCGACGGCAAACACCTGGAATTACGACATCACGATCCCTGGTTCGGATTTGGCCGGAGGGACCGCCGGTACGCAGACCTCAATCTTGTCGGCTCCCGGAACGATCCAATTCGATTCGAGCGGCAACGTGGTCTCGCCTTCGATTAGCACTCCGCTCACGCTGAACGTCAACGGCCTGGCAAGCGGCGCGAGCAATATGAGCCTGAAATGGAACCTCGCGGATACGACAGGTGCGGGTTTACTAACTCAGTACGCGGAGTCATCCGCCGCTTCGTACACAAGCGACGGCTCGGTGGCGGCTCAGCTCAGCGGCTTTTCTGTTCAGACAGGAGGCCAACTGGTAGCGACTTACTCTAACGGTCAGCAGCGAGTCCAGGCACAGCTGGCCTTGGCATCTATTCAGAATCCGGATTCATTGACGAGCGTGGGAAACAACAACTACGCGGCTAACAGTAAAACGGCGCAGCCTTCCATCGGAATGCCCCAGAGCGGAGGCCGCGGGCAGATTGATGGCGGCGCTCTGGAATCGTCGAACGTAGACATGGCGACGCAGTTTACCAACTTGATCGTGTACCAGAGCGGCTATCAGGCCGCATCGAAGGTCATCACGACAGCCGACCAGATGAACCAGGATCTGCTCAATATCATTCATTAAACCTTTAGACGATAGCGGCGCAATCCCAAACCGGAAGCTATAGCGGGGAAGGCATGAGATTAATCCTTAGCCTATCGGACTAGTTAGTGACGGAGCTTGAAAAGAGCCGGCGTCGCAATGTGATGGTTCAGCAAATTATCGCTATCTCGCTGGTGTTCGGATTGCTTGCCGCCACCCTCACGCTATTGCGGCGAAAGGGATTCGCTCATTTCCCGGCGACTCTCACACGAAGCGCTTCTCCAGCGAAACAGATGCGGGTGCTCGAACGAATCGCGCTGGGCCCGCATCACGCGCTGCACCTGGTTCATGTAGAGAACAACCGGTTCCTGATTGGCGTTTCTCCCTCCGGTTGCAGCCGCATCGCAACAATCGCCGGTCCTGACAGCGCGGCTGACGAACGGGACGTGGCGGAATGACGCTACTGCCGGTGTTCTTTCTTGCCTACGCAGCGCCGGGAGCGCCCGCCATGGATGCGCTGAACAGCTTTGGAATAAGCGCCGCTACAGCCGGAGCCCGCGGCGGGGGAGCCACCTTGAGTCTGCCAATGCAGATGGCACTCGGCTTAACGCTGCTGACGCTGCTGCCGGCTGTGATTATGTGTATCACGCCGTTTCTGCGGATCGCGGTGGTGCTGCACTTCCTGAGGCAAGCGCTCGGCACGCAATCGGCGCCGTCGAACCAGGTCCTCATAGGCCTGTCCTTATTTCTCTCAATGCTCATCGTGCAGCCCGTGTTTTCCGATATTTATTCGAAAGCGTGGCAGCCGCTCGAAAAGGGACAAATCACAACCGAGCAAGCGGTAGACGCAGGTTCAGCTCCGCTGCGCACATTCCTGCTGCGTTTTGCCCGCGAGCGAGATCTTCAACTGTTTCTCGAGATTGCCAGGGAGCCGCAGCCGCACAACCGGCGTGACCTGAGCTTGAGAGTCCTGATTCCGGCCTACATTCTCTCGGAGTTGAAAGCGGGCTTTCAGATCGGGGCGGTGCTGTTCCTGCCGTTTCTGGTGATCGATATGGCGGTGGCCTCGGTCACGCTCTCCATCGGAATGATGCAGCTGCCGCCGGCGATGGTCTCTGCGCCGTTCAAGATTCTACTCTTTGTACTCGTTGACGGCTGGAATCTGGTAATCGGCTCGCTAATGAAGAGTTTCCTTCAGGGCTGAAACCGTTATGACGCCTCAAATGGTTGTGCACGTGGTCGAGCAAGCGCTGCTCGCGGTGTTTTGGATCAGTGCTCCGCTGCTGCTGATCGCCTTTGCGCTGAGCATCGTCGTGAACCTGATTCAAATTGCCACGTCGATGCAGGACCAGATCTTTAGCACGATTCCTCGCCTGGCGGCCTGCCTGGTTGGATTTATCTTTCTGCTGCCGTGGATGCTGAAGCACGCAACCGCTTACGCGCTTGCGATTCTTGGAAACCTCGGCAGCTATGCACGCTAATTTGAACGTCTCGGCGGGGCTGCTGATTTCCTTTCTGCTGGTTTTGGCGCGGATGGTCGGCGTATTCGTGTTCGTTCCGATGCCGTTCAAGGATGCAGGCCCGGGCATTTCGCGGACAGCGCTGGCGGTCGGCTCGACTTTGGCTTTGTACGCGCGATGGCCGGTGCTCCAGCTCAGTTCGCTCAATGTGCCGACTGTGCTCGCGCTGCTGGTTCCGGACGCTCTGATGGGCGCGTCAATCGGGCTGCTGGTGAGCTTTCTCTCCGAAGCGTTCGTCCTGGGCGCCCAGAGCCTCGCCATGCAGGCCGGCTACGGGTACGCCTCGGTGATCGATCCGACCACGCAGGCCGATTCCGATGTGCTGGCCGTACTCGCGCAGACACTGGCGAGCCTTTTGTTCTTCACGGCGGGACTCCATCGCACCTTGATTCAGATCTTTGCCGACAGCCTGAGCTCCTATCCTCCTGGCACATTCTCACTCACACGCAATCTGGCGGCGCAGGTGATTCACGTGGGCGCGGGCATCTTCTCGTATGGCGTGCGGCTTGCTTTACCCATCGTGGGATTGCTGCTCATGACCGAGATCACGCTCGCACTGCTCGGAAGAATCAACGCGCAGCTCCACATGAGCCAGCACGCGTTTCCGGTAAAGATGCTGATCACGCTGCTAGTGCTTTCTTCGATTCTGGCGGTTGCGCCCCGCCTATACGGCTCGTATGCGGACCAGATCATGCGTTCGCTGCACGGCATGTTCCTGCGATAGACCACCATGGCCGGAGAGAAAAGCGAAAAGGCATCACCGCAGCGAGTTAAGAAGGCTCGTGAGCGAGGCCAATTCATGGTGGCTCGCGAGTTTTTGACGGCGCTGCAGTTTGTAGTGGCGCTCGTGATGATTGGCGGCGTGATCGCCGGGTGGCGTGACGCCTTCAGCCGTTCCCTGCCCCAGCTACTCGAGCGCGCCAATGCAGGCGACATCGGCCCCGGCGAGTGGCCCCGGCTGTTCGCGCTCATGTTCGAACGCAATATGCCGGCGCTTGCCGAGTTCGGGGGCGCGCTGCTGCTGACAACGCTCGCGACTCACCTTGGAATGACGCGGTTCGGCTTCAGTTTTCAACGTTTCGCGCCCAGCTTTGCGCGGCTCAATCCGATGGCGAAACTCAAGGACTTGCCGTTCCAGAACTTGAAGAGCACCATTGAGGCCGTGGTGCTTCTCGGAGCGCTGGCGCTTGCAATTCAATCGCTGATTGCGGCTCACGGGCCGGACCTGATGCGCCTTCCGCTCGAATCGATCCCGTCGGCCGCGGAACAGGTGGGCGATCTGCTCACCTCGCTTCTATGGAAGGCAGCCGCGCTCTTTCTCGCCTTTGGCGTGGTGGACTTGCTCGTTCAGCAGCGCAAGTACGCCTCGAGTCTGCGCATGACCAAGCAGGAAGTACGCGAAGAACATAAACGCAGCGATGGCGATCCTCAAGTAAAAGGGCGAATCCGGCGTTTGCGCCGCGAACTGCTGCGGCGGCAGATGATGAAGGACGTCGCAAAAGCCACGGCAGTCGTGGTCAACCCGACGCACTACGCGGTGGCGATTCGCTACGACGTGGAGAGCATGGCGTCGCCGATCGTGGTGGCCAAGGGCAAAAACTGGATTGCGCTGCGCATCCGGCAGATTGCGGTCGAAAACCAGATTCCAGTGATTGAAAACCCGCCGCTGGCGCGCGCTCTTTACAGCGCGGTTGAAGTGGGGCGCGCCATCTCGCCTGAATTCTATAAAGCCATCGCGGAGATTCTGGCTTACGTGTATCGAATCATGGGCCGCAGAATGCCCGCGGCTTAAGTACTACGAGGAGTGTGAATCATATGTCAGCACAATCGCCCGCCCTTCCGAACGCGAAGCCATCGGCCAAGAAAGGGATTGGCTTGCTGCTTCCCCGGCTTGGCGAAATCGGCGTACCAGTGGCGGTTCTGGCCATTATCGTAGCGCTCATTACGCCCATGCCGCCGCTACTGCTGGACGTGCTGATTGTGCTCGATATCGCCATGTCGGTAGTGGTGCTGATGGTGACGATGTATATCCTCAAGCCTTCTGAATTCAGCGTCTTCCCGACGGCCCTGCTGCTGCTGACCTTATTTCGCCTTGCGCTGAACGTCAGCTCGGCACGCTTGATCCTGCTCAACGGGAACAGCGGCACCGGCGCGGCAGGGAGCGTGATCGAAGCGTTCGGGAATTTCGTCGTGGGCGGGAACTACGTGATCGGGGCGGTCATCTTCCTGATCCTGATTGCGATTCAATACGTGGTGATCAACCATGGCGCGGTTCGCATTTCGGAGGTCTCGGCTCGGTTCACACTCGATGCACTGCCCGGCAAACAGATGTCGATCGATGCCGAGATGAATGCGGGGCTGATCGATGAGGCAGAGGCCAGAAAACGGCGGCGTCAACTGTCCGCCGAAGCGGAGTTCTATGGCTCGATGGACGGCGCCTCGCGATTCACGCAGCGGGATGCGATCGCCAGCATTCTGATCACAAGCATCAACATCGTTGCGGGCTTCCTGATCGGCGTCTTTCAGCACGGAATGGAGCTGAAGCGCGCCCTGCAAACCTACACAGTACTAACCATCGGGGATGGGCTGGTGACGGTGATACCGGCCCTGATGATTTCCGTATCGGGCGGTTTGATCGTTACGCGCGCGACTTCGGAAGTGAGAATTAGCGAAGAGTTCCAGAAGCAGTTATTCGGCAAGTCGGAACCGATGATGCTCTCGGCCGGGGTTCTGGTGCTGCTCGCCGCGTTTCCTGGCCTACCGACGCTTCCCTTTCTTCTGATGGGCGGCGGTTTAGGCACAGCGGCCTGGTTCAAGCGCAAAAACCTGGCTAGAGTTGTGGTGGAAGAGAAGGCGCTACCGCCGGCGGCCCCGAAGGAAGAGCTCGAGTCGCTGCTGAAGGTCGAGCCCATTGCGATTGAAGTAGGCCTCGGATTGGCGGGCTTGGTGGCCGGCGGCAAGACTTCGCCTCTCCTGAAGCGAATTGCCGGTATCCGCAGGCAGCTGGTCACCAATCTCGGATTCCTTCTGCCGCCAGTGAGAGTGACTGACAACTTGTCGCTGCGCTCGCGCGAGTATGTGGTGCTTCTGAAAGGCAGCGAGATCGGTCGATATGAATTAATGGCGGGCAATGAACTGGCTGTGCCGACGGCCAAGGCGCAGAAAGATTTCACGGGACAGCCCACACGCGAACCGGCGTTTAACTTGCCGGCGCTGTGGGTTTCCGGGGACAAAGTGGATTCGGCGCGCGCTGCCGGTTACACGATCGTCGATACGGTCAACGTCATCGGGACACATTTTGCTGAACTGATCAAGCAGCACACCAGCGAAATGTTTTCGCGACAGGATGCGAAGGCGTTTTGCGACCGCATAGGGCAGGACCACGCCAAGCTCCTTGAAGATTTGGTCCCAAAGATGCTCTCGCTTTCTGCGGTCCAAAAAGTTTTGCAGAACTTACTTCGCGAGCGCGTCTCGGTTCGGGACGGTGTGTCTATCCTCGAAGCGTTGAGCGAGGCCGCGCATACCACAAAGAACACGGTGCTGTTAACCGAGTTCGCACGCCAGGCCGTGCGCCGCAGCCTGACCAAACCATACCTGAATCAAAAGGGCGAACTGCCGGCGTTTTTCCTCGATTCCGCGATGGAACAGTCGATCGAATCGGCGGTCCAGCATACCGAGCAAAACAGCATCCTGGTGCTCGGTCCACAGATCGTGAAAGAGGTCGTCAGCCGGGTGGAGCGGAAGCTGGACAAGCGCGAAACGCCGACCGTCCTTATCACTTCGTCGGCGGCGCGCTTCTTTGTCCGCCAGATTCTCGAGCCGACGCTGCCGAACGTGTTCCCGATCTCGCATAACGAAGTGCCGATCGGCGTCAAAATTTTGTCACTAGGTGTCATTTAATGCGACTCAAGTCATACTTTGTTCCTTCGATTCAAGCGGCCGTCGATAAAGCGCGCAACGAACTGGGCCCGGAGGCGATGCTGATCAGCTCGCGCCCGACGGATCGTGCGCTGCAACAGCTGGGAGCTTACGAGGTGGTCTTCGGGCTGGAGGGCGAAGGCAAACAGGAGAAAAGCTTGCGGCCGGAGCAGACGCCAGCCAGTGGGCCGGGAGAGTTTGAGACAGGCAGTCAGCTGGTGCTTCGCGAGTTGGCGGCTCTCCGGCGGCAGATCGAGGGCGTTGAAGATGTCGTGACCCGCACGCAAATCGAGCGGTCGACTGCACAGATGTCTCCGCACTTCGCCGGGATGTTCAATCGTCTGACCGGTGCTGGCATTTCAACGGAGTTGGCACAGGAGTTGGTTGCCGCAGTTGGGGAGAGAATCAAGTTGCACGCCGAAGCTTCACACCGCATGGTGAGCGAACAGCGCGATGTATTTGCACGCGATCTACTGCAAGCGGTTCTGGAAGAAGAGATCGGCAGCCGATTCGAGGTCTCGCCGGTTCTGGGCGCACCGGGCGCAAACACAGCGGCCGTGATGTTTGCCGGGCCTTCAGGCAGCGGCAAGACCTCGTCGGTGATCAAAGCGGGATTGGCTTGCGGGGTGAAGCGCAAACGTCCGGTCCAACTGCTTACCCTGGACACGCTTCGAATCGGCGCCTGGGAGCAGCTGCAGCGGTATGGGCGGATTAGCGGAATCGATTGCCGGCCGTTGCATGACTTCTCAGATCTGAAAGCAGCGCAGGCGCAGGCTTTCCAAGGTCTGACACTGATCGATACACCCGGTTTCGGCGCGAACGACAGCGAGGAGTTGGCGCGGCTCGCCACTATCTGCAATAAGCTTCCCGTGGAGGTGCATCTGGTTTTACCTGCTCATCTCAGCCTCAAGGCGGCCCAGCGCACTTTGGAGCGGTTTGCGGTGCTGCAACCGGCCAAACTACTCGTCACGCATCTGGATGAGTCAGCCAACGACGCGGCGCCGCTCGAGTTCGCCATTCGCAGCGGTTTGCCGGTTTCATTTCTGTCGGACGGACAGCAGGTTCCGGAAGACTTCCGGGCGGCCACTAAGGAAGCTCTCATGCGCGGGCTAGGCACCGGCGGCAATCGCGCCCTTTCGGCCACCGCCTAAAGCCAATCTCTAAACTGACCACTCGTATGTACTCTCAAGCGACATTAGAGCGAACCAGCGAAGAACGCGACGCGCTGATTCTCGAACATCTACCGCAGGTCAACTGGATCGCTACCCGCATTCATGAGAAACTGCCGCCCAATATAGAGCTGGATGATCTGATCTCGGCGGGAGTCGTTGGCCTTTTGGCAGCGGTGGACAATTTCGATCCGGGCAGGAACACGTCGCTTCGCACGTACGCCGAGTACAAGATACGCGGCGCAATCCTGGATAGCATTCGCGGGCTGGACGGGATCCCCACTCACAAGCGCAAGCGGCTGAAGCTTGTGCAGCAGGCAATCGCAGCGGCCGAGCGCAAGCTGCAAGCGACTCCGGTTGAAGAGGACATTGCGGCCGAGTTAAACATTTCGGTAGCGGAATACCAGCAGTGGATGATCGACCTGCGGGGCGTCTCGCTGGGCAGCTTGCAGATTGTGGACGGCGAGGAAGTCGATCTGATGCAGTATGTCAGCGACGACGAGGAAGAAACGCCGGCCCGCCTGCTCGAGCGAGCCGAGCTGGAACGCGTGGTCACTCAGGGGATGAAAAGAATGCCTGAGAATGAGCGGACGGTTTTGAGTCTTTATTACAAGGAGGAGCTGAATCTTCGTGAGATTGGCTCCATTATGAATCTCCACACAACGCGTATTTCACAGTTGCGCGCGCAAGGGATCTTGCGTCTCCGCTCCCTGGTCGAGCACAAGTGGCCTACTGAACGAGGTCTTTACTAATGGCGCACTGGATCTGCGCGTCTTCCCTGCTGTTGAGCCTGGTTGCTCTTTCGGCTTTAGCGGTTCAGTTTTGGTTATATTCCAAACTGAGGCGCGAATTTCAAAAAGCCGTTTCGTACATGGCCACACATGACGATGTGACGAGCGGCGTCGGCTCTCTCTCCGAGCAGCTTTCTGGATTTGAAATACGAATGGACCGGATCGAGAACAGCAAGCGCGAACAGGAAGAGTGGATCGGGGAGGCCGAGAGCGTCAACCTGAACCGGCGCGGGCAAGTGCTGCGGATGCACCGGCGGGGCGAGGCGGTTCCCGATATTGCTTCGGCGCTGCGGGTCGGCCAGGGCGAAGTCCGCCTCATTATCAAGGTTTTCGAGCTCTCCAAGGGCGATGGTGCGTCGGACGAGAACGGGTTTGCCGCGCTGCCCTAAGCGGGGCTGGTAAGGAAAAGAGAAGCGATCATGCGCATTGATAGCCAGAATCTCGGCGGAGTGAACGGAGCCGGCAGTTCAGGTTCGGTTCACTCGATTGACACCGCCCGGCAGAGTGGAGCGGGTGCTGCATCGGATGCCTCTTACGACACGGTAAGTCTATCTGGCGCGAGCAGCTTGATTTCGCTCTCAAAGTCACTGAATGTTGCCGATAAGCAATCCAGGATCGCTCAATTAGCGGCGCAGGTACAGTCGGGCACTTATCAACCGGATCTCGGTGCTGCCAGCCGGGCGTTGATTGGCAATCAGTGGTAGCGCGAGATGAAACACGAAGACTTGAACGAACTTCTGCTGGGCGCCGATGCCCAGCTAAACCGGGCTATTGAGGGGCTCAGGAATCTAAACAGCCGTCACGGTGAGTACGCCTTGGCGCTCGATCAAGCGGACGGCCAGTTGCTGCGGTTGAAGAACTCCCTTTCTGAAAACCCGCGCGACATTCGACCAATGCGGGCCTCACTCCACGATCTTTCCTCAAAGGCAGCTACAGCGGAACATCTGCTTCACTCGGCGGCGGCGTTGTACCTGGGTCAGGCAGGTTCTCGTGTCAAGACGGAGCTTGGCTATCAGCCCGATGGCAACTTGGAATGCACGCTGACCGGCGCTTCGGTACGCCTGGAGGCCTGAGTAATTAATGGGTTCACTTTTCAGTGCCATTGGAATAGCCGGGAACGCTCTGGATGCGCTCCAACAGGCAATTGGGGTGGTCCAGAACAATGTCAGCAACGCCTCCACGCCTGGTTATGTGACGC
This sequence comes from Bryobacteraceae bacterium, assembly GCA_965219105.1. Lineage (GTDB taxonomy): Bacteria > Acidobacteriota > Terriglobia > Bryobacterales > Bryobacteraceae > Bog-105. Next base: position 1,717,138 of record OZ244728.1, read on the forward strand.
AAACCCAGCAATTCAATGCAGCCGCCTTTCAACCCTCGAGCGGCTTATGGGGAGGCGTCGAAACCAGCAATATAGTGAGTTCCCGGAATCTGTTCGCGGAACAAAACGTGTGGTCCGCAAACCAGCAGGTAGGCTCGGCGAGTCAACAGGCAACCAGTCTGCAAGCTCTCGAATCCCAGTTCGACGTATCGGGAAACAGCGGCATCCCAGGCGCTCTGAACACTCTTTACTCTGCGTTTTCAGCCTGGAGCACGAGCCCAACCACTAGCACAGCGCAGCAACAAGTCCTGAACGCTGCTACAGGAGTGGCGCAAGCATTCAACAGCGCTGCTTCGGGCGTCGCTAGCGTGCGCGGCAACGCCGTGACACAAACCAAATCGGTGGTGAGCCAAATCAACGAGCTGACTTCTCAGATCGCCACACTGAATGGTGAGATTCGCGACGGACATCAACACGACAGCGGCCTGGATGCACAGCTTTATAACGATTTGGAGCAGCTGTCGAATTACGTTAATTTGTCGACGCAAACGCAAAGCGATGGTACGGTTTCGGTGTCGCTCGAGGGGCAGATCCCTCTGGTTATCGGAGGGAATTCGCTGCCTTTGCAGGAGACTAACTCCAACCCAACTTCGTCAACGTCGAATGCAGCGCCGGATCAAAAAATTCTGACATCGGATGGTCAAGACATAACGGGCTACATAAGCGGAGGACAGCTCGGCGGCCTCTTGCAGGTCACAAACAGCGTCATCCCTTCCCTGATAGGAGACGGAAGTCAGCAAGGGAGCCTAAATCAGCTGGCGCAAACAATTGCGGACCGGATTAATGGGCTTTTGACGAGCGGTCAGACCGCCGGCGGCACAGCAGGCAGTCCGCTCTTTAGCTATGACACTACGTCGCCTACAACAGTAGCGGGCACTCTGAGTGTCAGTTCGACGATCACGGCTTCGCAGTTAGCGGCTATCGATCCTGGCCCTCCGTCTGTTGCCAATGGCATTGCTAAGCATCTCTCGCAGCTGCAAAATCCATCGGCCACGGCAGATCTCATCAGTGGCTCGAGCTACACAGACTTTTATAGTATTACTGCGGCCGGCATCGGCGCCCTTAAGTCATCCGCCTCTCAGACGCAGACCGCACAGACTGCCGTTCTCTCACAGGCGCAGAGTACTCGCTCTCAACTGAGCGGCGTCTCTTTGAACGAGCAAGCTGCCACACTTTTGAAATTCCAGCAGTCTTATCAGGCCTCCGCCCAAGCCCTGGCCGCAATCAATTCCACGCTGCAATATCTAATGCAGTCGTTGCAATCTATTACTTAATATCGGAGACCTGACAACCTATGATGGCCGGCCTTGAAGCATATAACGGATTGTTCCTGTCCAGCTTGTCGGATCTGGAATCCCGCATCGCGAAGGTAAATAGCGAGATCTCTTCGGGTATTCGAGTGCAGGAAGCCTCAGACGATCCAGCGGCAGTGGCGCCTATCATTTCTTATCAGAGCCAGATTTCAGCAATCAGCCAGGTACAAACGAACCTGAGCACGACGCAGGTGGAGGCGCAGACCGCGGACGGCGCGCTGCAAAATGCGGCGAGTTTGCTCGATCAGCTCACCTCGCTTGGATCGCGCGGAGCGAGCAGCACGGTATCGGCCACCGACCGGCAGACCTTCGCAACACAGGTGCAAGATATCGAGCAGCAGTTGGTCACCATTGCAAACACAGCCGTGAATGGACGTTACATCTTCGGCGGTGACAGCGCAACCACTCCGCCTGTCACATACGATCCAAGCACACCAGGGATTGCTCCGGTCACTGTTGCAGCGACTAACACTGCAACGGTAAGTAACAGCAGCGGCAATGAATTAGTTCCCCGGTTGACCGCCCAACAGATCTTCGACGTTCAGAATCCACCAGGAACACCGGCCACAGGCAACATCTTTCAGGCGGCATTTTCGTTAAGCCAGGCGCTCCTGAGTAATAATCAGGCAGGAATAAACGCGGCGCTCGACCAAGTAAAGGCGGGGGTCGCGCAGCTGGGCCAGGCGACAACCTCCTACGGCGATATTGAAAACTGGATCAGCCAGGCGTTATCCACCTCTACGTCTCAATTGACGAACGTAAAGGCGGCGCTCGGCGCCGTACGAGACAGCGACATTGCAGCCGACGCCACCCAACTCACGCTCGATCAAACCGCCCTGCAAGCCTCGCTTACGGCTCATGGCAGTCTGAACACCAAGTCTCTCTTCAGTTATCTCGGATAAAGTTCTAAACTCCTGTCAATTTTTGACGATAAAGTCTTCAGGAGTTTGGAAATGAACACAGCCCAGCATGCCGGCCGTATCTTGAGCGCCTGGCAAACCGCGAATCACCCCGCCTTGCTCGATGCCCTCAATGGCGCCCGGAAATCCTGTAATGGCATTCGCTTTATGAATCGGTTCGAAAGCGAAAAGCAGGAAGTGCTGGCATGTGTTGTGGAACATCTCGAGACGTTGGATCTTAAAAAGGCTACAACAGGGGGCCGCTGCATGACTGGGGCAGCCGCTTTGCTCGCGCACTTGAGCTCCGATTCTGTGGAAGAGGGCTTTGCTGCTTCAGATGCGGCAATTCTCACAAGAAAGACTAGATTTCCGAACTAAACGTACGAAATGAATTGTAGAAGTCGGATGCACGCCGCGAGGCCAAAAACGACTACAAAAAACAGGACGAAGGACTAAAACAATGATTTCTCTTCAAACTAACGTTGACTCCCTTGTAGCGCAAACTAACCTCAATGCGAACCACCAGCTCCAAGGCACAACAATCCAACAATTAACCTCCGGCTTCCGCATCAACAGCAGTGCGGATGACGCTGCCGGCCTTGCGGTTGCGAACGGTTACCGCGACAATATCGCCGAGGTGACGCAGGGTGTCGCCAACGCCAATAACGGCCTTAGCCAGCTTCAGATTGTCGATGGCGGCTTGAGCAATATCTCGACGATTCTTGACCGTTTAAAGACTCTGGCCACCGAATCGGCTTCGGGCACCTTCACCGGCGATCGAAGCACCTTGAATAACGAATACCAAGGCCTGGTTCAGGAAATCACGCGTCAAGCCACCAACATCAACCTGAACTCGAGCGGTTCATTGAATTCGAACTTGAACGTTTACATCGGAGGAGCAAGTTCTTCCGCCAACGCCGGTGTGACGATCAATTTGAGCGGCAGCCAGAACGCCGTCGATGCGACCAGCTTGGGGCTGACCACAAGCAACGTATTGGCGGGCGGCGTCGGTCTCAGCGGCAACACGACGCGTCTTGACGCGCCGTCGGCTACTTTCACGGCCCAAAGCTTCAGCTTTAACATCTATTCGAACGGCGCGTCCACGTCGGTAACAGCGACGTCTACAGCCGGAAACCTGAGTACTGCCTTAGCTGGTCTGAATACAACGTTGAACGCATACGGCATCACAGCCGGCACCGATGCCAACGGCAAGCTGCAGTTCAGCGGCGCGACGGCTTTCACGGTGAGTTCGACCGGTGCAGCCGGCAAGCTGACAAGTGGCGCCGGTACAGCCGAGAACAATTCGAATTACACAATCGATGGTGGAACGGCTTTCGTTACGCCGACCGGAAACGAAACACTCAATTTTCAGACGTCCTCGGGCGCCGCTACGGTCACCCTGGATACAAGCATAACGACTGTCTCGGCTGCGGCCGCGGCTATCAACGCTCAGACCGCTAAGCTTGGCGTATTCGCGGTAGTCGACTCAGCGGGTACCGGTCTCTCGTTCCAGAGCGCCAACAGCTTTTCACTTGCTGACACTCCGAACGCGGCTGCGGAAGGCGTTTTCGGCGCGAATGCTCCCGGAGGCACCACCAGCGCTGCTTCGACTGCGCCGACTACCGGCGGCAGCACGAATGCCCAGTCCGCTATTACTTCAATCAACGCCGCCATTCAGCAGCTCGGACTTGTCCAGGGCGGCGTCGGCGCCGGTGAAAACAAGCTGCAGTACGCAATCAAACTGGCCCAGTCGCAGATCTCGAACTTCTCTTCGGCGGAGAGCCAGATTCGCGATGTCGACGTGGCTGCCGCTGCTGCCAACCTGACCAAATCGCAAGTGCTCGTGCAGACCTCAATCGCTGCCCTGGCGCAGGCCAACAACGAACCGCAGTCAGTGCTGAAGCTCCTCCAGGGCTAATCGCTGATTCCAAGGTAAAACCACCGCGAAGGTCGTGAGATATCGGCTTTCGCGGTCACTCAGTTCTTATGTCCTCTATTTCGGCCGCCTCTTCCTCGACTTACTTTACAGGAAATAGCACGTTTGCTGCGCAGCTGCAAGTGTCGATCACTCGGGCTGTCAGCATAGCGTCCATTCCGTTACAGCAACTGCAGTCCCAGCAGAACGCCCTCAATGGACAGCAGAGTGAGTTGCAGACAATCACGAGCAGCTTTGCGTCTATTCAAGCAGCTCTGGACTCCCTGCAAAGTTCAACCGGCGTAGGTGCTTTCTCCGCCAGTGTCGATGATCCTTCGGTAGCCAACGCCTCCATTTCGGCCGGTGCGTTGGCTGGCAGCTACTCGCTGGACGTGTCGAGCATTGGTTCGCAAACCAACACGATTAGCGGCGACTCCCTGACCAAAGTTTCGGACCCGACACAATCGAACATTGATCCCGGTTCCAGCTTCACGTTGGCGGTAAACGGCACAAACTACACCATCACTGATTCGGCTGGCACACTGAGCGGCTTAGCTCAAGCCATCAATAACAGTTCGGCAGCGGTCCAGGCGACGGTTGTAAACGTCGGCAGCTCTTCATCGCCCGATTACCGGTTGTCGATCCAAAGCTTGAACTATGCGCCTGACACGGTTCAGTTAACGGACAGCAATAACACCAGTCTTCTGAACACGATTTCCACCGGCACAAATGTGACCTACCAGGTAAATGGGCAGCCAAGCACGCCGATCAGCTCCACAACCCGCAGCGCCACTATTTCCACTGGTTTGAACGTTCAGTTCTTAAAAGCTGGGAGTACACAGGTCACCGTTGCGCAGAGCGCGTCAGGTATTGAGTCAGCGCTCTCCTCAATCGCAAATGCCTATAACTCGATCACGTCGGAGCTCAACAAGAACCGAGGGCAGAATGGAGGCGCGCTCTCCGGGGACAGCATTATCTATCAGTTGCAGAACACTCTTGCCAAGTTGGCCAATTTCACGGCAAGTAACGGATCGATTAAGTCTTTGAGTGACATTGGTCTCACATTCGACCAGAGCGGACAGCTAAGTTTTGATTCAAGCACCTTCGCGAAGGCGGCCTCAAGTCACGCCAACGACGTCATCAATCTTATTGGCACCACGACCTCTAGCGGATTTCTGCAGACGGCTAACGATTTACTCGATTCGATCACAAACCGTACAACCGGCCTTCTCAGCCAGGCATCGAGCACGATCTCGACACAGCTAACTGCTCTCAGCACAAAGATTGGCGACAACCAACTACAGATAACTCAGCTGCAAGCCTCGCTCACGACACGCATGGCAACGGCGGATGCTGCTATTTCATCGCTTGAGAATCAACTCACCGAAGTAACCGGTCTGTTCGCACAAATGCAGGCCAACGAAAAAGCCAACTCATGATCGAACAGCTGGCCCTGGAGCTCAAAGTAGCGTTGGAATCCGGCGATTTCGAAACAGCACTGCCCCTTATCGAGTCATACGGCAAGACAGCAGCGCAAGCGATGGCCGAAGCTCATGGCAGTGCGCAGCGGGAAGAAGTCATAAAGCGGACGGAGGCCTTTTTGCAAGATCGTCTGCATCTGGCGCGGGTAATGCGCGCTCAAGTGGCGGCACAGCTCTCGGCAGCGGCCGGCTTGGCCTGTTACGCCCAGCAGTGGATAGACGAAAGCGTCTGGTCAGCAGAGGGGTGACGTCGAAATACTGACAGCGGCGCGCGACAGCGTTACTTCTTTGTCGCTTTGCACTCCGCTTTCTACCGATTCACAACAAGATCGCTGTTGGCCTTGAAATTGCTATTGGATCAGGCATCCCGCAATGCTCGATCCGACGTCCATTCAACTGGAGCGATACCTCACGCTCGTCAGTGCCCGGCAGCGACTGGTTTCATCCAACATCGCTAACGCCGACACACCCGGCTATAAAACGAAAGACTTCGATTTTGAGTCGGAGCTTCGCAACTCTATCTCTGCTGAGCCCAACCCGACCGAAGTATCCGGCTTAAAGATCAAGAACGACGGCAACAACGTCGATCTGGACCGGGAAGCGCGGCTGATGGCGGAGAATGACCTCCGGTTTACCGTTGCCTCCAACCTGATTCACTCGAATCTGAAGCAGTTGCGGATGGCCATCGAAGGAGGCAGCGGTTCGGCGTCATGAGTCTCTTTTCCAGCCTTTCTGTCAGCGCCTCCGGAATGTCGGCGGAACGCCAGCGCGCCGAAATCCTGGTCGAAAACATTGCCAATACCGATACGACCCGAACGGCCCAGGGCGGTCCGTACAAGCGCCGCGATGTCGTATTTCAATCGGATTCGGTCTCCTCGCCGTTCTCTTCCTTTCTTCAATCTGAAAGCGGCACTGGATCGAACGGCGTCGCGGTCAGCCAGATCGTGGAAGACACCAGCGAACCCGAGCGCAGGTACATGCCCGGGCATCCGGACGCCGATAAAGATGGGTACGTGGCCTTTCCAAAGATGAATCCGGCGGAGGATATGGTCGACCTGCTAGGCGCTTCGCACTCCTATCAGGCAAACGTATCCGCTATTTCGGTCACCAAGGACATGATCCAGAAGTCGATCGACCTGTTCCGGTAGAGCCATGTCCCTTCCTATCGCCCCCATCACAGCTCCGGCGCTGATTCAACAGCCGCAAGCGGCCGCGGCGGTTTCCCAAACGGCGGATACTTCTTTCGGACAGGTGTTCTCGGCGGCGGTGCAACACGTCGAAACGGCGAACACAACCGCAAACACCGCAGCCCAAAACTTCTTGTCGGGCGGCACGCAAGAGCTCCACTCCACGATCCTGGCCGGCGCCAGTGCGGATCTGGATTTTGAGTTGTTCATGCAAGTGCGAAATAAAGTCGTCTCCGCCTACGAAGAGATTATGCGGATGCAGGTCTGACGGGTAACCGCGTCCTATGGAGCCCATCAAGAAACTATTTGCGGCCCTCTCGGTTACGCAGCGCATCGGAGTTGCGGTAGCGTTCGTGGCTTTGGTGGCCGGGCTATCCAGCTTCGTACGCTGGCGTCACGAAAGCGACTTCCGTCCCCTCTTCACGGGAATGCCCGCCGAAGACGCAGCTGCAATCGTGCAAAGACTGAAGGAGACCGGCGTCGAGCATCGGCTGACCGACAACGGTACCTCCGTGCTCGTGCCTTCGAGCAAAGTCGATGAACTTCGGCTGGAGATGGCGGGCGCAGGCTTGCCGCGTTCCGGTCGCATCGGCTTCGAGCTCTTCGACAAAACAAACCTCGGTCTGACCGATTTCGCCGAACATATCAATTACCGTCGCGCGCTCGAAGGAGAACTGGAGCGCACGATCCGCTCGATCAATGAAGTGGAACAGGCCCGTGTGCACCTTAGCTTTCCAAAAGACTCGGTGTTCCTCGATTCGCGCGAGACGGCCAAGGCGAGTGTATTACTTACGGTCAAACCGGGGGGCCGGGTGAGCGATCCGAACGTACTCGCAATCACAAACCTGGTGGCGAGCGCGGTGGAAGGTTTAAGCCCTGACTATGTATCGGTGGTCGATTCGCGCGGCAGCCTGTTGAGCCGCCCAAAGAAGGTGAATCCCGAAATGCTCGACACCGCTGACGGGGCTCTCGAATACAAGCATCAGCTGGAGAAGGATCTGCTCTCCAAGGTACAGGCGACGCTCGCTCCGTTGCTCGGCGAAGATCACTTTCGTGTGGGTATTTCAGCAGATTGCGACTTTAGCAGCAGCGAATTGACCGATGAGACATTTGACCCGACGCATTCGGTCATGACCACTTCACAAAAATCGGAAGATTCGAACGGTCGCGGCGATTCGTCGGGAGTGCCGGGAACTGCGTCGAACCTGCCGCGCTCGACTTCGCGACCGGTTGGAAGTAGTGGGGGAGCGCAGCGTAGAACCGAGAACGTATCGTATGAGACTTCGAGGTCTGTCCGCCAGGTAAAGGTGCCGCGCGGGATTGTGAAACGTCTCTCGGCCTCGATCTTGCTCGACCAGGAAGTACGCATGGAGGGCGCCGGCGCTCACATGAAGCGAGTAAGCGTGCCGCCGAGCGCCGAGAAGCTCAAGACGATTCACGACATTGTGGGCGGGATCATCGGGTTTTCGAGCGAGCGCGGCGACCAGTTAGTAGTGGAGAGCCTGCCATTCCAAACCGGACAACAATCAGACGAGCCGGCTGCGGCGTTGCCGGGCAAAAACATACCGTCGCCCGCTGGCCTGCAGAAATACCTGCATGATCCGAAGGTTCTCGGAGGCGCGGGAGCTGCGCTTCTGTTGCTGATTGTGGGGGCGGTGTTTCTGATGAAGCGCGGCAAGAAGAAGAGCAAGGCGGAAATCCAGGCGGCGCTTCCCGCTCCAAGAGCCGCAGGCGAAGCAGATTTACTGGACGGGCAACTTGACCGGACGCAGCTAAGCGCACAAGCGCAAGGTGCTATCGGCACGTCTGAAACTCCCAGGTCGGAGAAGCTGAGGCAAACAGTGCGAGAGAGCGTTGCCAAGGATCCATCGCTGGCGGCCGGCGTACTGCGGAGTTGGATCGCGGAAGCAGACAACAGCTAGGCATCTCTGAGGAACTATGGCTTGCAAAATAGCAGACACTTCCATGCCGGTGCAGGCGCTTACATGGCCCTCGCGAACACCTCCAAAGGCAGTTCTTGGGCGGCCGGTGCTCCGCACGAGTCAAGCTTCGCCAGAAACCGTTTCTAAGGGGCCGAGTGATGAGCTTGTTGCGCAGCTTCAAGCGGAAGTAGCTAAGGCACGCCAAGTTGGATTTACCGAGGGCGTCAAGAAAGGCTACGAAGACGCCGCCAAGGAAATCAATACCGCCAATGAACGCCTTGCGCAGATGCTTGGCGACTTGGCCGCTCTGAAGAAGAAGATCCGGCAGGAAGCAGAAGCGGACGTGGTGAAGCTTTCGCTTGCGATTGCACGACGTATCCTGCATCGCGAACTGGAGTGTGACAAGGACTCGATACACGGCTTGGTCTATGCGGGTTTGCAGAAGCTGCAGAACCGGGAGATCTCGCAGGTCAGAGTAGCGCCGAACTCTTGCGAAGCGGTAAGAATTGCGCTGGAGCAGGCGGGCGCTTTTCCTGCGATCACGATCACTCCGGACCCGCGCATTGGGGCAGGCGGCATCGTTTTCGAAACAGCGCTGGGCGACCTGGATGCGTCGATCGAAACACAACTGCAGGAGATTGGACGCGGGTTTGCCGACAGGCTGGGAATCGCATGATCTCGCAAGAAGACAAGCTGGATCTTCAGCGGTTCGAAGCCGCGCTAAAAGGTTGCGATCCGCTGCGCTGGAACGGCGTGGTGAAGGAGGTTACCGGGCTATTGGTCGAGTCGCAGGGCCCGGCCTGCGCGGTGGGGAGTTTCTGTGAGATCCGGACCAATCAAGGGCGAACGATCCGAACGCAGGTGGCTGGGTTTCGCAACGGTCGTATCTTATCGATTCCGCTCGAAGAAATTGACGGGCTCGAGCCTGGTAACTCGATTGTGGCTCGTTCGGAAGATGCGGCGGTGCGGGTAGGGCCAGATCTTTTAGGGCGGGTGTTGGACGGGTTCGGTAAGCCGATTGACGGCGGAGGGCCGGTTTCAGGCGACCAGAGCTACCGGCTATTTTCAGATCCGCCGGGGCCGATGCAGCGGGCACACATCGAGCGGCCGCTTGCGACCGGGATTCGCGCGATTGACGGTTTACTGCCGTGCGGATTAGGACAGCGTATCGGGATTTTCGGCGGTAGCGGCGTAGGTAAGAGCACGCTGCTGGGGGCGATGTCGAGCCAGAACTCGGCGGACGTGACGGTGATTGCTCTGATTGGGGAGCGCAACCGCGAAGTGCGGCAGTTTATCGAGAAAGAACTGGGACCCGAAGGCAGAAGCCGCTCGGTAACGGTGGTGGCGACATCGGACAGGCCGGCTCCGCTGCGCATTCGGGCTTGCTTCGTTGCGTTGGCGGTTGCCGAGTATTTTCGCGACCAGGGCAAGAACGTGCTGCTGGTGATCGATTCGGTGACGCGCCTGGCGATGGCGCAGCGGGAGATTGGTCTCGCGGCGGGCGAGCCTCCCAGCCAGAAGGGGTATACGCCTTCGGTGTTCGCCATGATGCCCAAGATTTTCGAGCGGGCGGGCGCCTTTCACGGCGGCACCATCACGGGGTTCTTTACGGTGCTGGTGGAAGGGGACGATCAGAATGAGCCGATCGCGGATGCGGTGCGCGGCATTCTCGACGGGCACATCGTATTGTCGAGAGAGTTGGGGCGGTCGGGACACTATCCGGCGATCGACATTCTGAGTTCTGTTTCGCGCGTGGCATCGCTTGTGTCGTCGAAGGCGCATATGAGCTGTGCGCAGAAACTGCGTGAGGCGCTGGCGTGCTATCGAAGCGCCGAAGATTTGATTCAGCTGGGTGCGTATGTGTCGGGCTCTAATCCGAAACTTGATGCCAGCATACGGGTAAGAGAGCAGATCCTAGGATTTCTCCGGCAGGATGCGAGCGAGAAAGCAGGGCTGGAGAAGACCTTACTAGCATTGACGGAATTGAGTTCGGGGCTGTAGGCGGTAGATGACTAAATTTGTATTTCGATTGGATACGGCTCTGAGGGTACGCAAGTTGCGCGCGGATGCGGAAACGGCAAAGCTGCAGGAGCTCGGCAATCAGAAGCGCCGGTTCGAGAACTGGTTGAGCGATTTGCAGAAGGAGCGTGCCGAGGCGTCACTGTTTCTGCAAGGGCCGGAGGGCGCGGGAGCCGGGGATTTTCGTGCACTATCGGCATTCACGATTGGTTTGGAGGCTCGCGCGAAAACGCTGCGCGAAGCGCTGGCGCGGACCGGACTGCAAATCGAAGATCAGAAAAGGCGAGTGTTGGAGGCGCAACGGGACGAACTGGCGCTCCAAAAGCTACGCACAAAGCGCCATGCGGAGTGGGCCGTGGCGGCCGAACGAGAAATAGACGACACTGCGCAAGAACTTTGGCTCTGTTCGCACACTAAGTGCAAAGAAGCTCCAAATCACGACTGCGATCAGGAGTAACTTGCCTGGCGGGGAGTATTTGGGCTGTCAGTCCGAATGCTCAATCAACCCGAAGTTTCCTCCTGGCGGCGCTCGGTTATCGGCCAGAGCCGTCCAATTATAGAAGTTTGCGACATTGTGAGCCTGGTTGCGGCCAAACGCTGCACCGTGCTGATCAGTGGAGAGACGGGAACGGGCAAGGAAGTAATAGCCAAAGCGCTTCACAAGGCTAGCAACCGCGCCGAGTACCCCATGGTCTCGGTAAACTGCACAGCGCTTCCCGCAAACCTTATTGAAGCGGAACTATTCGGGCATGCTAAAGGCGCGTTCACGGGCGCGCATGCAAGCCGGGTCGGCAGATTCGAGCAGGCGCACCGGGGCACCATTTTCTTAGATGAGATCGGCGATCTGCCACTTGACGCGCAAGCGAAGCTGCTGCGTGTGCTGCAGGAGCGGGAATTCGAGCGGATCGGCAGTTCAGAGGCGGTGCGGGTCGACGTGCGGGTGGTGGCGGCATCGAACATCGATCTGGAGCAGGCGGTCAAAGAACGCAAATTTCGGGAAGATCTTTATTACCGTCTGAACGTGGTGCCGCTACATATGCCGGCGCTGCGCGACAGGAGGGACGACATCCCGCTGCTGGTCGAGTATTTTTTGGAGAAGATTGGCCGGGAGGACGGTGTGCCGCGTAAAGAAGCAGGAAGCGACGTAATGTGCCATTTGCAGGCGTTGCCATGGCGCGGGAACGTCCGGCAGCTGGAACACACGGTGCAGATGGCTTGTGCGCTTAGCGGGGACAGGCAGCAGCTCAGGATCAGCGATCTGGAAGGCAAGCGGCGACAGGCGGTTGGGAGCGTGCAGCCGGAGCGGACGCTGATGGCAGTGCCGGAAGACGGACTGGATTATGACGCGGTGGTTGCTTCGTTCGAGTTGTCGCTGCTCAATCAGGCGCTAGCGCTCTCCAATGGCAACAAGGCGCGGGCGGCCGACCTGCTGCGCATCAAGCGCACGACACTGCTTGCCAAGCTCAAGGTTTTGGAAGGCGGCGAGATGAGCGCGGTCGCGTAAGCCATTTGCGCTGTTCATTTTGCCGAACGAACTCACCCGGTGGGTTCGTTTTTTCATTTCAGGGCATGATGCCAAGATGTTCTGGTGTCTTCGATTTGGGGTGAGGTCCGGGCGGTCCTGAAACTGGCGGTGCCGGTGGCGTTCGCAGAACTTGGCTGGATGGCGATGACGACCGTGGACACGATCATGATTGGGCGATTGGGTCCTTCGTCGATCGGAGCGATAGGGATTGGCAGTAGCGCGTTCTATTCGCTCGGCATATTCGGCATGGGGCTGCTGTTTGGCCTGGATACGCTGGTCGCGCAAGCCTATGGAGCGGGAAATCGCGAGGATTGTCATCGCTCGTTAACTCAAGGCGTGTATATTGCGCTCGGGTTGACGGCTCCGCTGATGATTATTTTTGGATTCTCGCCGCCGTTATTCCGCTGGTTGGGGATCGTGGAGCCGGTCGCCCGGCTGGCGGGCGTGTTTACCCAGACGCTCGGCCTCAGCACGCTTCCGCTGCTGCTCTATGCGGCATTCCGGAGGTATTTGCAGGCGATGGGGCACGTACGCCCTGTGACGTTTGTGCTGGTGAGCGCCAACCTGATTAACTGGTGGGGCAATTGGCTGCTGATCGAGGGGCATTGGGGCTTCCCTGCCCTAGGCGTGGCTGGATCGGCGCTGTCGACGTGCTTAGCGCGCATTTACATGGCGGGAGCATTGGCGTTTTTTATCTGGTGGTTCGAGCGGCGCGTGCGGCCCGGGTTTCAAAACCTGCTGCAGCGGCCCGATTGGCCGAGAGTGAAGCGTCTGGTGGGGCTTGGCTTTCCGGCCGCCACGCAGATTCTGTTGGAAGTGGGTGCGTTCGGCGCGGCCGCTGTGCTGGCGGGCCGGTTGACCCCGATTGCGCTGGCGGCACACCAGATTGCGATCAACTGCGCGTCGTTGACGTTCATGGTGCCGCTCGGGATTTCGTCCGCAGCGGCGGTGGCGGTTGGGCAGGCCATCGGCCGGGGCGAGTATAGAACAGCGCGGCGGAGCGGATACATTTCGCTGGTCCTGGCGAGCCTGTTCATGCTGTTTGCAGCCTTTTCTTTTGTTGAATTTCCAAAGGCAATTCTCGACGTTTACACGAAGGACCGGCCGGTCTTGCAAGTGGGGGTGGGACTGCTAGCGATTGCCGCGCTGTTCCAGCTTTTCGATGGGGTTCAGACGGTTGCTACCGGAGCCCTGCGCGGCCTGGGCGATACGCGAGGGCCAATGCTCGCGAATCTGGCCGGCTACTGGCTTTTGGGCCTGCCGATCGGGTATCTGCTCTGTTTCCGGTTTGGGCTTGGGATCTACGGCTTATGGTGGGGTTTGACGCTGGCGTTGGTGGGTATCTCGATCTGCTTGCTTTTCATTTGGCAGAGACGTTCGACAAGACTGACGACGCTTCTCTCCGCGAATTAGCAGCTGCGCAGCATTGATGTAAGATTCAAAGACGCCGGACTCGGGAATCCCGGTACTGGAGGTCTGAGGAATGATTTGTCGCCGTTTCGTGAAGATATTGGCGTTCACAGTATTGTGCATGCCCGTTCTCAGCTTCGGGGATTCCTACCAGCTGAACACGATTGAATACCCAGGAGCTATGGGCACCTTTATGGACGGCCTAAATAACAGCGGCCAGCTCGCCGGGTCTTTCAATCCTCCAGACAGCAGGAACTCCTACGCATTTGTGTGGACGAAGGGCGCGTTCGATCTCGTTAACGCTCCCGGATCGGTGTCGTCCAATGCTCTTGCCATCAACAATTCAGGGCAAGTACTCGTGAGCTACTTTCCCCAGCAAGGCGGCTATTTTGGGACTTACCTGAAGACCGGTATATCCTTCGTTTCGATCGTTCACCCTGGCGCCACTGAAACGGACGGCGCCGCCATCAACGACAAGGGCCAAATCGTCGGAACCTACTCAAATGCGAAGATCTTTCAGCAAGCTTTCGTGTACACTAACGGCGCCTTCACCGACATCAATGTCCCTTTTGGAACCGAAACGCAGCCGACCGGTATCAACAACCAGGGCCAAATCATCGGTAATTACACGCGGTGGGTAGGAACCAACGGGTATGAGAATGGGTTTGTCGATACAGGCGGCAAATTTACTACAATCAACTTCCCCGGAGCTTACGCCACGGACCCGACGGGAATCAACGATCAGGGCCAGATTGCCGGCTACTACCAATTGAGAATGGAGAGCCCCAATGTGCCGTTCCTTTACAGCAAAGGCACTTACATGAGCCTCGATGAGATCGGTAGCTACTCAGAGGTGTGGGACATCAATGACCTTGGCCAGCTAGTTGGTACGGGAGCCGGACATGATAACTTTCTCGCCACACCCATTGCGAGTTCGACGCCGGAGCCGAGTTGTTTTCGTCTCGTACTCATTGTGATGGCGCCGCTGGCCGCACTTTTCGCCCGCTTCAGGAGTAGCGCTTCTTCGATTAAGGCCACACCCGTTTTGGCTTCTCGCCTGGATCTGTTCAGCTCCGAGGTCGAAGGTTACCCTGCAGATCGGAGATAGAAGTCATGGAGCTTCATACGCCGCCCGATTCTCATATTGGCAGACGCGGGAAATTTAGAATCCTGTGAAGTTGCTGGGATTCCAAATAAAGTACCTGCTGAGAATCTGCCCTTCATCGTTAATGCCATCCACATCTGAGTAAGTGATCCCGGCTGGCTCAGGCAGGGTAATAAATTTGCCATTTACGTAGGCCCATGAACGAGACACGCCCAGCAGTCCGACGTAAGACCCGGCCATTTGTCCGCTATTGTTGATGCCAATGATGAACGTGCTCTTGGTTTGCGGCACATCGAAGGTCTGAAACCGACCGTCCTGGTACAGCATGCCGTGGGATGCACCGAGCTTATCTAGGTACTCCCAACGACGATCCCGGCATCGTTGATGGCCGCGAGGCTTGTCAGTGCTGGATCGGCACCCGGGAAATCGATCCGTTTTACGGTTCATTTTGGTGGAGAATGGCGTGACGCTCGCCTGTGTATACATTGACAGTCGATGCCAGGATTGCACCAGCATCATTAATGCAGACAGATGACACTTGCACGCCCACCGTTTCGTCAATCGGGATAACAGTCTGCGTGCCGTCCATGCCATTTTGAATCAGGAGATCTCCAGGTTCATCCTGCGGTTCCGCTACGAATTGATCGAGGTTGTTAAACGCCTTGGCTAAGGAGAAAACGGCTCCGGCAATCTGAAAACTGGCGTAAGTTCCCGTTTCTAACGAAAACAAGTCATTGTGATACGTGCCGCCCGTCTTGCCCGCATATAAACTTTGCCCGCGATCGTTAATCCCAATCGCGCCTTCCGTCACCACCGAGCCACCGATCGGTTGGATGGAGTACGTGGTTGATTGCGCGTGACAGACGCCATACGCAGCCAGAGAAAGAAACAGAGATAGGGTGAGTCGATACCGCACTTTTTGCCCTCCGAAGACAAATCAGTCGATATTTAGCCTATGGCCGAGCGCAGGTACGGGCAAGTATTGACAGTCCTAGACAGAGGCTGGGCTAAGTAGCCCGTTAAGGGGCTAATTGATCTATAAATAACCTTCATACTATAATTACTATCTACATCGAAAGTTGGAGGAGCCTGGTTGCTGCATAGATCGAGGTCGGGGGACGATCTATGGAGCTTCCAGGAGAGTTTGGAGACGGGTCGTACACGACTCCAACGAGCTAAGCACCAGATGTTTTGGAGATTGGACACGGATGACAAGTAAGCAAATTGGGCTGCTGCCTGTATTGATGACGCTCGGGATGATCTCCTGCGCTTATGGTTCAGATGGGCTCAATGTCACGTTTGGCCCGCAGGGGGTGCAGACGCTGAGCTATGGCGGCGTGGTGCTAGAGGATACAGGGACTTCGCCGAACGACTTGTTCCATATCTGGCATATGAAGGCGACGGATGGGTCAGGGAACGTGCTGACCGGAGGTGAGTATACGTGGGGCGAAAACACGCAGGGGAAAAGCTGGAATCCGCTCGATCATAGCTGGACATACAAGTACAACTGGGGGAGTATTCGGGTGCAGTTTTTGCAAACGGCGAACAACCTGGATATGCAAGTGACAACCACCAACGATTTGGGGTCGGGGATTACGTTCGACGGGGCAACAATTCATCCGTTTGTGCTGCACTTTCCCGGGCTTCCCAAAGGCTTTGTGAATCCGCAGTATGAACAGTTGGCGTTTAACACGACTGCACCGAGCGTGACGGTGGCGGACTTCGGTTCGGGCGAAGTCGCGGCGGTGGCGCCGGGCGCCGCTAAGCCCTTGTATTCGGGCTTTCAACCGGCTGGAACCGCAAACAGCTACTTTCCGATTCTCAGCGGGACGGCGATCGATGGGATGGCAACATTCTTTCCGCGCAATGACCGTCCGGTTGCGCCGGGGCAGACAGATGCGTTCACAGTGTCGCTGCGCTTTGCACCTTCCGGGACATCGACCGTCAGTTTGGCTGCGGACGCGTATGCAAATTGGGCGCAGACCTGGCCGAGCACGCTGCAGTGGAGCGACCGGAGGATTATCGGAACGGTCTACCTGGCGAACTCGCCGACGGGCGATCCGACCGTAGCGGGCGGATATCCGAATAATCCGCGGAGATATTTTAATGATGGCAACAGCACGGATTTCGACGTGCGGACAGAGGCGGGACTAGGCGGTTTTCAGGCGCGTGTATTGCAACAGGCGCAGAATAACGCGGCGAACCTGCAAAGATTGGGCGCACAAGGCGCTATTACTTGGGACATTGAGGGCGAGCAGTATCCCCAGCCGACCAGTTACGCGTGTGCGCCCGATCAGATTGCGACGCTCGCGCCGGAGATGGAGTCGATTGTTGCAAACAGCAGCTCGCCGTACCACGGCATGAAGCTCGATGACGCCTATTTCAAGACGATGCGCGATGCGGGGTTCCGGGTGGGTGTGTGCGTGCGTCCACAGCATTACACGCTCGGATTGGACGGCACGGCGACGCAGGTGAGCCTGCCGGATAATCAGGTGGCCGGCGAGTTGATTCGGAAGATGCAGTATGCACATGCGCGGTGGGGCGCAACGCTGTTCTATGTGGATTCGGATGTGGAGGCGAACGGGGGAAATCTGGACGCGAGTATCTTCGCGCAGGCCGCGGCGGCGCTACCCGACTCGCTGATTATTCCAGAAGAGAATACGCCGAAGTATTACGCGTACACGGCGCCATTCCAAACGTTTCTTTTTCATGGCGATCTGGGGACGGCGGCAGCGGTGTATAACTACTATCCGAAGGCTTTCGGCGTGAATTTGATCAACGACGTCGATGCGGGTAAATTAGCCGAATACCGGCAGCAATTGACCGATTCGGTGAGGCGCGGCGACATTTTGATGGTGCATGCGGATTACTGGCAGGCTAATAATCCGACTGTGAGGCAGATGTATGTGGACGCGGGACGCGCTTCGGGGAGCACGGTTCCGTAGAGTAGGGCGCAGTGCTCGACGGGCAACTCGTCAATTGAAAAAACGGCCCCGCGATTTCGCCACCTCGCCTTGTAGTTTACGCATTGCCGACATAGATATATGCAGAGGCTTTGGTGCTTGAGGTCATGAGAATCCAGCCGTTTCCGGCTCCGGCTGAAGTCGTTACCAGCTATTCGTTCCGGAGCGCTTCCATCGGATCGATGCGCGAGGCACGCCGAGCCGGAATGTAACCGGCTGTTAGCGCGCATGCCATGAGGATCGCCGCCGAAAATCCAAACGTGACGATGTCATCGGGGCGTACCCCAAAAAGGAAGGATGCAAATAGTTGGGCTGTTTGCCAAGCAGCGGCCAGTCCGATCGTTATGCCGATCAAGGATAGCGTAAGCACCTCGCGCTGCACCATCCAAATTACTCTCCCTAGCTGGGCGCCGATCGCAATCCGGATGCCGATTTCGTTCGTACGGCGCGCGACGGCGTAGGCCATTGTGCCATACAACCCGAGACAGGCGATTAGTAAGGCCAGCACTCCAAAGCAGGAGCACAGATTCGCGAAGATGCGCTCGGGCACGATTGTCGAGTTGATATATCGCACCTGCGTTGTGAGATCCGCCACCGGCAAGCGTGGGTTCGCCCGATGGACGACCTGGCGCACCGTGTTCGCAAGCGAGAGTGGATCGCCGAGCGTTCGGATTTCGTAGTACATGCCGCCGTTTAGCCATCCGGGCGGCGATTGCGACCACGGAATATAAGCGACGGGCGGGATCTCGCTTTTTAGAGAGGAGTAGAGGCTGTTTCGTGCGACCCCGACGATTTGCACATCACGCGGGTTTTGGCCTTCCAATGCGAAGTGCTGGCCGATGACGCTGCGATCGGGGAAAAACTTCTTTGCGAAGACCTGATTGACTACCACGACACGCGAAGCATCCGGGGTGTCGTGCTCGCCTATTGCCCGCCCGCGCAGAACCGGAATCTGCATCGTCTCGAAAAAAGACGGGCCGACAAGTGTCACGCTGGTTGAGAGAAAATGATCGGGCGGCGTCGGCATTCCCGGGATCAGAATGCCGTTAGAGCTTGCCGAGTTAGCGACAAGGACCATATCAGTCATGGTGGCGGCACGCACGCCCGGAAGAGTTGCGAAGCGCTCGCGCAAAGTCTCATAAAACGCCTCTGCGCGACGTTCGTCATACCCCGCCTGCTTGGCATCGAGTGTGAACAACAATAGCTTTTCGGTGTTGAACCCAACCGATACGGAGTGCAGCTTGGCAAGAGTCGTTACGAATAGGCCGGCTGCGATCACCAGCAACAGCGATACGGCAATTTGCCCGGTTACTAATATGTGGCTGAGCCCAAATGGCAAGCCAAAGCGCCGTACGCGTGAGGCAGCGACCCGCGACTCCTTGAGGGCCCGCGCTACATCCACCTTCGTCGCCTGAATCGCTGGAACGAGACCGAACAGCAGGCCCGTTAGGACGGATACCGACGCCGCGAAGAGCAGAATCCGGGCATTGATTCCGGCGTGCAGGGTGAAGTCGTTGTGGCCATCGCCCAGCAACAAAGTAAGGAAATGAATGCCGATTTCAGCCACACACAATCCCAACAAGCCGCCCAGAAGGCTCAGCAAAATGCTTTCGGTAAGAAGCTGCCGTATGATGCGCGCGCGCCCCGCGCCCAGGCTCAGCCGGACTGCCATTTCGCGACGCCGCGAGGTAGCCCGCGAGAGCAGCAGGTTGGCGATATTCGAGCAGGCGATGGCAAGGATGAGGGCGGTCATCGCTAAGAGGATGTAAAGGGGCTTGGAGTACCGCTGTCGAAGGGAGTCTAAGCCCGAACCACCTTCCTGCAACCACAACTCGGGAAGGTTAGCGCGTTCTTTGTTGTTGGCCGCCGTATTGGCGGCGAATTGATGAAACCGTCCTGCTATGACAACCTCGGCCTGCCGCAACGTGATACCAGGACGGAGACGGCCCATCATCTCGACCCAATAATTGTCAGGCGCATGAAACCAATCGCTCCCTCGGACTCTGGGGTCGAAGTACGCCAGACAATGGAGCGGGAGGAAAATGCCGGGGTAGTCTCGCGGATTCACTCCGAAGAAGTCGGGCGCGGTCACGCCGGCTATGGTGAACGGGCTCCGATTGATGAGTATGGTTTGTCCAACGGCATTGGGAGCCTTGTTGAACCGCTGCCGCCATAGGCGATAACTGATCACCACGACGGGATTCGCGCCTGAACGGTCATCTTCGTCGTCGATCAACCGCCCTGCCGCAGGCGGAGCGCCGATGGAGCTGAAGTAATTTCCGGAAACGTATTCTCCTCCCGCAAGGAACGCCTGGTTATGGACTACCAGGCTGACACGGTTCGCATTTGCAAACCCAAATGTTGACGACAACACGCTGTTGTGATGGCGAAGAGAGTCAAAGAACGGATATGGAAAGTCGGAGCCATCGCCATGCTGTTGGTGCACGACACTATGTGTTTGGTGCACGATACTGGCCTGGCCGTGCGCGCGCCAGTTCAGCACCACGAGATTCTGCGGATGCGGAACCGGCAGTGCACGCAGCATGATCGCGTCCATGAAGCTGTAGATCGCAGTGTTGGCTCCGATTCCAAGGGCAAGCGAGAGCAGCGCCGTCATAGTGAAACCGGGCGATTTTTTCAGCGCACGAAAAGCAAAAGTCACATCGCGCATCAGTTCTTCCACAAAGTTTGTCCTGCGCATATCGCGGCATTGCTCCTGCGTTACGCTGACCGGTCCGAAATCGCGCCTTGCAGCGAGAAGCGATTCGGATTCGCTCATGCCTGCGGACCTGTGCTCTTTAGCCAGTTGCTCGATATGCAGATCCATCTCCCGCTGAAGATCCGCTTCGGCGCGAGAGCGACGAAATAGTGATTGCCAGCGATGAGCTATGACACGGCTGATTCGCATAACTTCTCCGTTAGGCGTTTTGGATCAAGAGCTGAACGGCAGAGGAGAGCCGATCCCAGCTCTTCAGTTCACGCTCCAGTTGTTTGCGGCCTTCGCGTGTCAGCGAATAGACCTTTGCGGAACGGCCGAGATCGGAGTCCTTCCATTCCGCGCAGATCCAGCCTTGTTGTTCCAGCCGATGTAGAGCCGGATACAGCGACCCCTGGCCGACGGACAGAATATCGCCGGAGAGCAGTTGGATTCGTTTGGCAATGCCCCAGCCGTGAAGGGGCTCCCGGGCGATGGTTTTGAGGATCAGAAGATCCACCGTTCCTTGCAAGAGGTCTGAAGGTTTAGGCATTGGAGACCACGACTATCGACAATATACCTCGATCATCGACAATACGCAAGGAGTCAATTGGCGACTGGGGGCTGGAAGGACCTTCAGGGCTGCGATGCCGGAAGCGCCGATGGAAATCGTATGGGCAAGTATGTTCGAAAGCGCATCGAGCCTATTGAGCCGGTCGCGCAAGAGCTCGTCCAGATATGGGGTCCAGAATGCACGATCAGCCCCAGATGGATCGACGGTCTGGAGCTACGCTCGCGCAGCAGCGTGTACTTCAGCTGCCATGGCGGTGCCTTCACAATCAAGTAAGTCAAACGTACCGTCCCACGAGATGGCGAAGCGGGACGCCCGGGTTGGAGAGTATCAGATCGGTTACGCAATTCGAATGTCGCCGAGCGAACACCTGGGCTACGTCGTCGCCGAGGATAATAGAAGGACCGATATGGCGACTGAGTCCAAGCAATTCATTCCAGTCGAGGAATATCTGCGCCTGGAAGAGACTGCCGAGGAGCGCCATGAATACTTCAACGGGGAAGTCTTCACAATGTCCGGGGGGACGCCGAACCATGCTGACATTGCGGTCAACCTCATTGGGGAGTGTAGAGTGCCGCTTCGTCAGATAGGATGCCGGATTCGCGGTTCCGATCTTGGCATTAAGCTGCCTGGCGGACTCTATACCTACCCCGATGCAACGATCTCGTGCGCACCGGAGTACGACGGCAATTTTTTACTGAATCCTGTGGTCATCTTCGAAGTGCTCTCTGACTCGACCGAAGCCTACGACCGCGGCAGGAAGTTCGAACGATATCGCGAGATCCCGGCGTTTCGTGAATATGTGCTGATAGCTCAAGACCGGATGTATGTGGAGCACTCCATTCGACAGACAGATCGGGAATGGATGACAAAAGAGCTTAAGGCCGATCAGGACCAGCTTTGCGTTGTCTCGCTGGCGGTTCCGGTCTCAGTACTGTTGTCCTCAATCTATGCTGACGTGGCGTTCTAAGCGGCGGGTATGAGGTAGATTCGATAAGCTGGGAGAGGCGACATGAGACTGGTCGCGGAAAACTCCGCCCTTGAGGCGATTGATTTCATCTGAAGAGCTGTGACGCTTTCCACACTCTGCACGGTAGGCCGCTCGGGTCTTGCGGTCAGCAAGCTCGCGCTTGGGACCATGACTTTCGGCAATAAGAACTGGGGTTCAGCCGACGAGACATCGCAGGCCATCTTCAACGCGTATGTGGACGCGGGCGGCAATTTCATCGACACGGCGGACGTATATAGCGGCGGGCGTAGCGAGGAACTGGCCGGGCGGTTTATAGCTGAGCGTCAATTGAGAGACCAGCTCGTGGTTGCCACCAAGTTTAGCTTTGCCGGCGGTAGTAGCCGCAAGAACGCTTTCCGGAGTTTAGAAGGTTCGTTGCGGCGATTGGGCACGGACTACGTAGATCTCTACTGGATGCATGTCTGGGACGGAGTGACGCCGGTAGAGGAGATGATTGAGACGATGAGCGGTCTGGTGGTGGCCGGAAAGATTCGTTATTACGCTTTGTCGGACGTGCCTGCGTGGTATGCCATCAAGATGGCAACGCTCGCGCAGGTGCATGGCGTTCCCGGCCCTATCGCCATGCAGCTCGAGTACTCGCTGGTGGAGCGGACCATCGAGCGCGAGCACATACCGGCTGCATTCGAGGGCGGCATGGGGTTGCTGCCGTGGAGTCCGCTGGCGGGTGGATTCCTTTCGGGCAAATACAAGAACGCTGAGGAGGCGGCGGGCAAGGGACGATTAGGCGGGGCGAATCCGTTCCAGGGTCCGTTCAGCAAATTCACGGAGCGCAACTGGCGCATTCTGGAGACGCTTCGAACAGTGGCCGATGAGGCCGGGCGGTCTCCCGCGCAAGTGGCGCTTGCCTGGACGTTGGCGCGTCACGGCGTGACCAGTTTGATCTTGGGCGCCCGGAGCGTGGAGCAGCTGGACAGCAATCTCAGTGCGGTGAGTGTGAGCCTCAGCCCGGAGGAGCAGCAGAAGCTTGACCAGGCGAGCGCTCCGGATGCCGCGTTTCCGTATCCGATTTTTGCAGACGAGATGAGGGCACGTCTTTTCGGGGGCAGAGCAGTCGAGGGCTGGCGTCAGCGCGGCTGAAGCAGAGTTCGGCGGCGAAGCTAGCCAGCCTGTCTTTCCCGCGGCAGAGCATCGGTATACGCATACGCCCACGCTAACGAAAGCGCAAGACAGGGTTCAGCTTCCTAAATATCGTTCTTACTATCGACGGAAGTGTGTTATGTGCGAACCGAAAACGTACCCATTAGAGGACGCGCTGAAGGCGCAGAAGAGATGGCGCTCCCGGGTTGGACGAAAACCGAAGACTTTCTAACTGTGTAACTGTTAGGGCGGCAATGGAGGCTCACGATCCGAGCTCTTTGAGGCCTAGCACCGAGCAGCTAATAAGTTTAGCCGCCCAAGTTGGCTGCAATACGGAGGGACAGCATCTGCACTGACGTGTACTAGTTAGCGGTAGCGATGGCGCCGAGCAAGCACACGGCAATTAAGATTTCACCGATTACTGGACCGTAAAAGAAGTAAGTGTAGGAGTTGACCGCGAAGAAGGTATGGGCCAGCGTGAAGACCGAGAGAACCGGCCGAAGTTCGGCTGCGTACGTTTTGGCCAGCGAGCCAAGCAGCCAGAAGAAGAGCCCTTCGGCGGTGAGAAAGATCGTAATACCAAGGCCCAAGCCGCGGTAGAAATCCCAGTAGGTGCGGGTCACGCCGAACACCTGGAAGTGGTTGGCCCGCATGATTGCGTCGGTGATAGCCGCAATGCCGGGAAGCGGTTTGCCAAAAACGCCGCCGATCGTGTGCATCGCGCTGTGGACCAGTGTGAGCACGGAAGCGATACGCAAGAAGAGAGTCGGTCTCATCGGACTGCTCCTTTATGGATTGCTCGAATTTTTTTGCATAGCAATCGAGAATGCCTTGCCATGCGCCCGGACCTTCGAACAGTTCGCGGAGTTGCTCGGACCCTTCGCCATGGCGTTCGATCTTGCTGTGGGTCAGTTCAACGAGTGTAGTGCCAGCCTCTTCAGGGATGAAGCGAATCTCGAGGTCGCTGGCTTTGTCCGGATCCATGTCGGCGACCCAATCGGGGCTGTCGTGGCCGGGGCCGACGTGCCAAGAGAGACAGAGGCGGCGGGGAGGCTCCCAGCGAAGGACTTTACCCAGTCGCAGAGATCGCCTTTCGCTTTGCGCTCATACCATCGGCCGCCGACGCGGGGCTCGATGAAGATTGCCTCGAAGGGCGTGTTCCCGATGTGGTGGGTTGCCGGCCACCAGGTTTCCATCTGATCGACAAACACTTTCCAGGCACGCTCATTGGGAGCCTTGACTCGTACACTCTTAAACACTTGCAGGTCGAGTTCTTCTGGATTTGCCATGTTTGGGTCCTCTAGGGGGTTTTTCTGCGGCAGCTTGAAAATTGTTGATGGCTTTGGCCCACATCTGGTCAAAGTGGGCACGCAGACGGGCCACGCCCTCAGGATTGAGTTGGTAAAGGCGGCGCGTACCTGCGCGGCTGGCGAGCACGAGGCCGGCGTCTTTGAGTACCTTGAGATGCTGGAAGACTGCGGGACGGCTGATGGGGAGAGTCCGGGCGAGCTCGTTGACGGCCAGCGGCCCGCCAGAGAGTTTCTGTAAGATAGCCATGCGTGAGGCATCGCTAAGAGCATTGAGGCCGGCCTGGAGGTAATCGCCCGTCACCGGTAAGTTTCTACGAACGGTAAGTTATCACGAACTGAAGGGGCGTTGTCAAGCAGGCATAGCACCAGCTTTGGTGGAGGGCCTGAGCCGCCAAGCCCAGACCGGCATGCCGGCACAGAAGCATCTCTAACTCAGGGTTGCTGTATCAGTGGTGTTAAAGTCGCCGGCGTCTTCACTAAACGGCACGGATTTGGGCAGAAGGAAAACCTGGGCGTAGACATGCTCGGGTTCTTGGTAAGTGGCGGCAAGCACCGATCGCGATGAACATACTCGCACTGATCGATGAAGGGAGACTGACACCGGATGATCGAATCTGCCACATCTAAGCTGCCAGATTTTCTGATCTTGTCTGACTGGTCACGGGCGGTCTACGTGAAGAGCGCTTTTGTTGGAATATTCTGGCGCAGAGCTGTCGAGCACGTATAGATTGCACTCATGTCCACTTTCGTCGTTGCATTCACCCGCACTCTCAAAGCCTAGCCGCCGAATCAGGCGTATGGAGCCGGTCGTTGTCCGGGCGAGTAAAAACTACGACTCGCGGAAGTTGCAGGGTAGCGAATGCGTACGACAATAATGTGCGCGCGGCTTCCGCCATGTAGCCGCGACCCCAAAATTCTGGATGCATTTCGTAGTCGATTTGGACATCATCGCTCAGATAGCTATCGAATTTCGGGCCTCTATATTTGACTAGTTGAATCCAGCCGACGTTCGCAGCGCTCCCGGGTAACTCGATTAGCCACCGGCCCATGTGCATACGGTACGCGGCTAACTTTACTTCGGCCTCCGCCAGGCTGCGCGCAGCAGCGGGCGAGAGCGGACCATCGTGAATGTAGCGCATCACCGGCAGAGACATGTTCAATTGCGCCAGGAACTCTTCATCGCCAGGCCTGAGCGGGCGCATATGAATTCGATCGGTGGTGAAGTCGGTCAACTTACGCGTGAAGGCCATGTTGGATTTTAGAGCAGTAAGTTAGCAAAGAGCGCAAGCGGCGTAGCTTGACGCAAAAGGCCCCGGTATGGAGTGGGCCATAAGCGTCACCAATCCGGCTTCGCCTCTTCGCATTCAGAGCGGCATGGTCTCAGTTTGGGATCCGGCTCTGCTTATCACGGGCGTGTAGAAAGGCGGCGGGCACTTGCTGAGCAGAGGAATCAGCTCTTGTTGAAAGACATG
The DNA here is from genome assembly GCA_965219105.1 of Bryobacteraceae bacterium. GTDB lineage: Bacteria > Acidobacteriota > Terriglobia > Bryobacterales > Bryobacteraceae > Bog-105. The sequence goes on from OZ244728.1 coordinate 1,743,071, forward strand.
AATGGCCGGGATGCGATCGGAGGCGGAGTCGTGGAGAGCTTTTTCGAGCAGATCCAGGAGAGCGGCGGAGTGCGCATCCGGTTCGGGCCATTGCAGGGATTGTTTCAGCCAATCGCGAGAGGCGCCCGCATGGGGAGGACGGTAGTTCGTAAGCGATTCGACCGTGATAACCGCCACCGCATAGATATCTGAACGTGCATCGACAAGTTGTCCGGAGCGTTGTTCGGGAGACATGTAGCCGTGGGTTCCGACCACGCGATCCACGGAGGTAAGCTGCGGCTCCAGTTCATCCTCGGGCAGACCAAGTTTGGCGACGCCGAAGTCTAAGACAGTGACGCGTTCCGCACCGTCGGAGGAAAAGGATAGCAATAGGTTTTCCGGTTTTAAATCGCGATGGACGACGCCTCGGGCGTGGGCACAGGCTACGGCGTCGCAGAGTTGGTCGAAGAGAGGCGCTGCACGTTGAGGATGGATGCGGCTGGCGCGGATGAGCTCGCTGCGCCAGGAGCGGCCGATGATTCGCTGCATGACGAGGTAGGCTCCGCCGCCGCGCAAGGTTCCGAAATCATAAATGGCGACGATATTCGGGTGCTGAAGCCGGGCTGCGGCGCGGGCTTCGCGTTCGAACCGGCGGAGGGCGGCAATATTGCCGAAGGAGGCGGCAGTCATGACCTTGAGCGCAACAGCGCGGTTGAGGCGGAGGTCGGAGGCTTCGTAGACAGCGCCCATGCCACCGGTGCCGATGCGGCGTTCGAGCCGGTATTTACCGTCTACGATCCGTTCGATCGGCAAAGTGAGTCCAAGAGCGCCGCCGTCGGCTTCACAGTGGGTGGCCGGCTGTGAATAACAGATCCCGCAGTGGGGGCATTCAAGTACGAGCTGGATATGGTCCCGATCGAGCTTGCCTAATACTTCGAGGCGAACGCGGCCTTCTTCGCGGACCTGTTCGCGGAGGGAGAGAACCTCAAAGATAATGCCCATCTGGACGACGATAGCCTGCAGCAAGCGGCGATCGCGCGCTGAGTAGGACTGCTCCGACTTCTTTTCGCCGAGTAAGAGTACGCCAACGAGTTGGCCGTTCGAGCCGCTTATGGCGGTGAGCAGTGTTTTGAGAATGCCCTCGTCTGATTGAGTGGCTTTTTCGTAGAGTAAGCCAGCGATTTCGGTAAAGGTCGTGGCGGAACGATGGGACTGGAGCGCATCCTGTACGCGTTCATTGAGAATGCCGCGAAATTCCAGCCCAAGCGGCGCATCGCGAGGATAACCGACCGTAAACAGGCCCGCCGGACCTCTTCGATAGAGCACGGCGATTGCCGAAGGGTGAAGGCTTTGTTCGAGCTGCGCCGAGACGAGGCGCGCGACCTCGTCGGAGGTGTCGCAACTCTGCAAGGCGTCGATGAGCTCGGAGAGAACGATTTCTTCTTCGTAGGCGGACCGGAAGAACTTGCGGTCAACCCAGAGTTGCAGGCGAACGCGGTAGCGCAGCGTGACAGACACGCTGGCGAGGAGAAAAAGATAGAACCACCAGGAGCGAGTTAAAAAGAAGCCGGCGAGCGGTTGGCGATGGGTGAGAAGATCGGCGGCGATGGCGATGAGCGGGAGCCAGAACAGGAGGCGCAGAACGTTGCGGGCGAGAAGGTATTGAAGGCCCTTGCGAATGACGACGCGGATGCCGAGGACGCGGTGCTTAGCAATGGCGTAGGCAAGCGCAAGGGGGCCGATAGAGGAGAAGACCGCGGCAAAGTGATCGAGAAAAGATTCGACAGCTTCGTATGCGGAGTAGAAGCCAAGTGCCCGAAACACAGCAATGATGGCGATGCCGAGGGAGATGGGGACAAGTTCGATGCCAATACCCAAGGCTGCCCATCGGACGCGCCGACGGGCCACAGGGTCGGGAAGCTTGCGGTAGTTGCGCGCGAGGATGAACGGCGCACAGAGTAGAGCGGTTGCGCCGATCACGTCCGCGAAGGTCCTGAGATGAGCGTCGAGCCAGGCGGCCGAAATCCATTGCGGCAGAAGCGCACCGCGATCCGGCAGCCCGAGCGGGTAGGGAATGACAAGGAAAAGGCTCAAGCAGAACACTCCTGCGGCGGCGCTGTATAGCAACCCACGTAGCAGGCGAAGGAACCTCGGTTGCTGAACAGGTTCAGGAAACCGGAGAGCGAAATCGTAGACGACTGCCCACTGGATGGGCTCCCATACAAACGAGCTGGACAGGAGAGCGAACCAGAGGGAGAAATCTGCAAGCGGGGGGATGAATCCTTTCAGAGAAGCGGCCGAAAAGGCGCGGGCGCTGCCGACGAAGAAGAAAAAGGCAATCTGCGCGACAGCATAATCGGGTCGCGAGGTGGCGATAAAAACGGCGATGCCGAAATTCAGCAAAGCAAGTAAAAAATACGAAAAATAGAGCCAGAAGGGCCGGGGTTGGTAGATGAGCGTTTGAGTAATCTTGCGGCCTTGGCGGAGCACCTCCACCGAGTAAGTGGAGTTCGGCTGAAAGGTCAACGGAAGCAAACCCAAACGGACGGCGCGAATTGAGCCGTTCAGTCTGAGGATCTGGTCTCCAGGACGAAGTTTATTGGCAGCCGGGCCTGTGGGATTTAAATAATCGACAACCCAGTTACCGTTGTGAGGCGACCAGGACCAGCCCCTTTCGATCGGGATGAACCGGTGATAAGTCATGCCCCAAAGGCAGAGCGCCAGTAGATACAGCAGGGCGAGCGAGGCCAGCGCGGCGAACCAGGGAAAGGGCCGGGCCAGTTGAGACCTGAGTGACATCGCCTTTCGAGAGTTTAGCTTTTACCATCCCCAGATGGTTTGCAGGAAGGCTTCGCGGGCGAGGATCGTGTGGCTGTTTGACGGAACAAGCGCGTCCCACTCGCGCATGCATGAGACCCCCCACGCCGCGGTTCTACCGATGAGAGAAAGGCGGTCAGGTTCGGAAAGCGGGAGGAGACAGTTTGGCTGGTTGTGGAGAGAGTCGTTTTGCAAGTCGAGTGCGTCATCGACAACGCCTAAGAAGCGACCGACGCGATAGATCCAAGACAAATAGTGTTGTGCGCGGCCGGCGTGAAAAGCAGGAAGAGCCATCAGCACCAGCGGCAGCGAGCACTTACGGAGCCAAAAGAGGTAAGGGAGAGCGCCAGGCGAAGTTACCGTTCGCGCTTCTGCATCGAACATATTGGCAATTACTTTCTTCATCGTTCGGCACAAGTTGGGAGTAAGCAGTAACTCACTGGCCGCTTGCAAGTAATGTTGCAGAAGGAGCATTACGGCTGAGGCGTCTCCACCGGATTCGCGCTGGTGCTCGGGCAACACACTATGTACGGGCACTCCCGAATCTATAAGATCGTCGCAGGTAACGATCATCAGATTGGAAAGCGCGCCAAGCGAGCAGAGATAGGTGTCAATAGCGCCGCTAGGAGCGATCAAGAAACCGGTGAACACGAAGCCCCAGCCGAAGCGGCGCGCCGAGGCCGGCGACTCAAGCGAAGGGCAATTGAGGTGGCGGAGCTCGCGCACTCCCGATTCACCGGCCTGCTCGACATGAAAGCGAAGGTTCACGGAAGCAGATGCGCAAGGCACTACGCCCGAGTTTTCAAGCTCCCGGATCAGGATTTTGTAATAGACCGAGCCGCTGGCATCTGCTGGCCTCCGATCCGACCACAGAGTGCCGCTCTGGGCCATTAGTTACCCCCAGACATGATCGAAAGCGATAGGCTGCTTTGCTTGTCCGACGTACTGAAGCGAGGCAGTACCTTCTTCCCGCTTGTCCGATCCGTATACCAGGATGATTGATCCCCAAATCACGCCACGTTTGTCGTCGGGCAGTTCAAAGCGCCCACTAAACAAGACACGCCGAGTATCATCAACGCGGCACTCAAAGTGCACGGCGCCAAAGATAGAAGATTGACCGCGGATATTCATTTGCGCGTCACGTGTTTGCTCGCTGCCGCCGCTAATAAGACGACCGGTGAGGGTACCTTCTCTGTCAACCTCGATTTCAATGATGAACTGTTGAGATTGGTGATTCTCCGAATTCACTGCCATACCAATCCATAGACCGCTGCGCAGATGACTCATATCGATTGCCTCCGATGAGATACGACTTTATCAGAAATCGGGAAAAGTGTCTCGGGAGGGATGGAACGGTTGGTCAGGATACGGATGATCCAGCGGCTCGGGCGATTCGAGCGTGAGATTGACTACTACTGGATCCTGGCCGCTGCGCACAACAACGGCTTCGCAGGGCTCGTCGGGAAGGGCGTTGATTTCCTGATGAGGGACAAAGGGCGGGACGTAGATGAAGTCGCCAGGTCCGGCTTCGTCGGTGAATTCGAGTGAGTCGCCCCAACGCATGCGAGCGCGGCCGCGTACAACGTAGAGAACAGTTTCGAGTTCGCCGTGGTGATGGGGACCGGTTTTAGCGCCGGGTTCCACAACGACTGTACCGGCCCAGAGTTTCGATGCTCCAGTGCGTGCGTGAGTGATGGCAGCGGCGCGCGTCATGCCGGGGGTTTGCGGTGTGTTCGAATCCAAACTGCCGGCGCGCACTATTTTGACGCCGTGTTCTCTCCAGTCCATCGCTCTATTGTGACAGCGGACAGTGTTGTCCATTCCGTACACTTGAGCATGCGCGTTAGCTGGAGAGTTTGCAGGGGTGGGGTGCTGCTTGCTGCAGTAGCGGCGGTTGCAGGCTGCGCCGTGACGAGGATCGATGTAGCAGAACGAGGACCGGTGGCGAACGGGCAAGCGTTTGGAGCAACGGGAGCTTATGAGTTTGTAACCGGGAAGATTTACTTCTCGGTCGATCCGCGAATCAGCGAGAACAAGGCGATCGTCGATTTGGAGCTTGCGCCGAAGAACCGGGAAGGGGCTGTGGAGTTTTGGGCCGATCTTTACATGCTGCGTCCAGTGGATTCGGCCAAGGGGAACCGAACCGCGCTGGTTGAAATTTCAAATCGAGGAGGCAAAGCACTGACCTATGAGTTCGACTTTTCGCACGGCAGTTTGAATCCGAAGGACGGCGGCACGTTGGGAGATGCATTTTTGCTCGAGCGTGGATTTACGTTGGTTTGGGTCGGCTGGGAGTTCGACGTGCCGCCGAAACCAGGCTTGCTGCGGGCGTACTTGCCGATTGCGACTAAGGCAGGTACGGCCATTACGGGAACAGTGCGCTCCGAGTGGACCGGCGACCGGCGTGTGGACACGATTTCGACAGGCGATAAAGGGCAGGCCGGGTATCCGGCACTCGATCCAGCCTCGCCCGCAAACAAGCTTTACGTTCGGGATGAAGTGAATACGCCGCGAAGCACGATTCCACATACCCGTTGGAAGTTTTCCGACCCGAGGCATGTGACGCTCGACGGCGGGTTTGCTCCAGGACGCATTTACGAGGTGGTTTACGAGACGAAAGATCCGCCGGTGGCCGGATTGGGAATGGCGGGAATCCGGGATTTCGTGTCGTATCTGAAGTACGGCGGATCGGCGACAGGCTTGAACGGTGCAGCGGCATCGGTGCAACACGCGATTGCATTTGGAGTTTCGCAAAGTGGACGTTTTCTGCGGGAGTACCTTTACGACGGTTTCAATGCGGATGAGCGAGGGCGCAAGGCGTTCGACGGAGTGTGGGCGCATGTGGCAGGAGCCGGCCGAGGCAGCTTCAATCGCCGATTTGCGCAGCCGTCGCGAGATGGGCATGAGTTTGTAAACGTGTTTTATCCGGTGGATGTGCCGCCATTCGATGAAGAGAGCCTGCTCAAGCGCACGCATGAGGAACACGCGGTGCCGAAATTGTTTTTGACGAACGGATCGTATGAGTATTGGAGCCGTTGCGCTTCCCTGATCCATACGACAGCGGACGGGCGAGTGGATGCGCCGCCGCAAGAGAACACGCGCATTTATTTCCTGGCTGGATCGCAGCACACAGTGGGAATGATTCCCGATGCGAACGCAGCAGCAAAGGAGAAGGAGATTGCCCAAAACCTGGACAACGTAAACGACTACCGGTACGCCCTGAGAGCGTTGCTGCGCGCGATGGAGGCATGGGTGAGGAACGATACGCCTCCGCCGCCGTCCCAATTTCCGCACTTGAGCACGGGCGAGTTGACGACGATTGCGGGGCTGCATTTCCCGCATGTTAACGGCGTAAACATACCGCAGCGAAAGCGGGAGGCTTACCGGCTTGATTTTGCGAAAGAACCGCCGGCCGTGGGCCCACCGTTTCCGACCTTCGTACCGCAGGTGGACGCGAGTGGCAATGATCAAGGCGGTATTCAGATGCCCGAAGTAGCGGTTCCGCTGGCGTCGTACACTGGATGGAATCTGCGTAGTCCCGCGATCGGAGCGCCTGGAGATCTACTGCCGTTTCTCGGGTCTTGGATACCGTTTGCGGCGGATGCGGCCACACAAAAGAGCAGAGGCGATTCACGCGCACCGGTGAGCAGGCGCTACTCCAATGACAAAGAGTATCTGGGGCGAATCGATGAGGCTGCGAAGGGGTTAGCGCGGCGTGGGTTCGTAATGCCGGAGGATCTTACAGGGCTGCATGCCAGGGCGGCGCAGGAGTGGCGCTTCTATGAACAGCAGGCGCATTGAGAGCTCATCTGGACATCGAGAACGGTGATGCCGTCCGACTGATCGCCGCGCGATTGAGCAGCGGCAGCAAAGGATATTAAGCATTCGGTATCCTTTCGATCTCGCCGCTCAAGCGCGGAAGCACTTGGACAGACAACCCGCTTCCGTCAGTTGCGGAATTTTCAACGAGCTCTTAAGTTAGGACGCGGGCACGAAACTCCACTCCTGATTGGCGCCGCCGGTGCAGGACCATTGCTGAATCGACGCACCGTTGGACTGCGAGATAGACTTCACATCCAAACAGGAGCCGCTCGAGAGCGGTTTGATTGTGAAGTATCCGTCAGAGCTCTGAGCGACGGAGAAGATTTCGTTAGAAGCTCCCCAAAAAGACCACTGCTGGAGCAAAGCACCGTTATACACAGCCGACGGGCCGCCGCGAATATCGAGCTGCAACAAACTGTTCTGGGCAGTGATTCGATAACCCCCGTTGACAGCGGTGAATTCGAAGTTCTGATTGGTGCTTCCGAGGCAGGTCCATTGCTGCAAGAGCACGCCGCGTGAGGCAGCCGAGGGTCCGCCGGTTACGTCCAGGCACTTACCGCTATTGCGCGAGACGACGTTCACGTACCCGGTAGGAATCGAAGGGTCAGACGGCGGCGGCGCAGGGGGCGGAGGCGAGGGAGGCGGCGGGTTTGAACCGGGCGTTGCGGCCTGGCCGGAGTTCGGATCGACCATCAGGCTCGATTCGTCAACAGCTTCAAAGTCATCGCCCGAAACCTGCGTCATCTGGTGCATTTCGTCGTCGTTCCAACGCGAATCGCCCACGCCGGCGATGTGCCACGGAGCGCCATTGTCAGCCAGGATAATGCCGTAGGTTTTCATGGCTTGCAGAATGGTTTGAACATGCAGCGGATAGCGGCTGATGTCGTAGCTCGCCTTCAGGCGGAAACGCTGACCGAACTGCGGGAATTGCGAACCTGTCAGCGCCGAAGCGGCGTGGCGGGCCGGCCAGATATAGGTATTACGGGTTTGCGGCGCTGTGAAGCGAATGGCGTGATTGATTTGGCCTGAGATCACTTCGTCGTAGCGCACAAGACCAGGAAGTATTGCAAGGCCGGCCGCATCGGCAGAGGTCCATCCATCCGGCCGCAGCGCATTCGAATTCAGGTTGAAGATAGCGCCCGATCCCGCCGTCCAGGATCCGCCGGATTGGCCCAGAGCGAATAGCTCATAAAGCATGCAGTTGTCAGTGTCAACAATCAGGGCATGATTATCGGCGCCACCCTCCATCAGAATGTCTGGAGGGATGGGGTACGGACCGGGATCGCTTCCATAGCGAAATGCGACGGACACTTTCGGCTGGGTGCCGGGTACCAGAGTGTACGGTATCCCGCCGCCTGCTCCGTAATCGGGATGAAGGGGCGAGCTCGGACCGATGGTGCCGACGTAGGTGTCTGAATTGGCATCGACCGGCAACGCGTCGATACGGGTATTCCAGACGTTATTGGAGGGGAACACCGGACAGCCGCCCAGGGAGGGAGATTGGGCGGAAACCAGGTTTGGACACACCGCAAGCGCGGTGAACAATAGTAAGCGTCGAATGGTGGACTCCAGCTACAAAAAGTCTGAGAGATCACGAAAGTGCGTTCTTGGGCGTGACCTGCTCAGGTAAAACAAAAGTTCTATTGCGGAATAGTAGCATTGCCTCTTTTTATACGCAAGCTAATCTGCAATTACGAAATTTATAGCTAGAGCCAGTACTTATTCTTCTATTTACCTCGGAGGGCGCGTATCTCGTTGTATTGCGAGAGATTAAAGCAGCAGGAAGAACTTGCGTCAGCCACTTTGAGCAGCCCGCAAATCAGCAAGGTCGATTTCCCGCTCGAGAGTTCGCCAACTCTCATCATCGATTTTGCCCTGGCTGCGAAGGGCAAGTGCCGTTTGACGCTCGACGCCGATCAGCTCTCGGCTAATGGCGCGATAGCGGACGGTTTGTTCAGCGGGAAAGTGGCGCTCGGTGTCATCGGCGTCGAGAAGGTCATCGAGCCGGGCGCGGTAGTGGCTAGCAAGATGGTCATAGATGTGGGAGAGTTCCGGGGCGTCAGCTTGACGCCGGCGGTCGATATAAGAGAGAACTTCCCCCAGCACGAGCCGTTGGGCTTGCCGCTCTTTCTGCGCGCTGTTGTCGGCGCCTTCCAGCCCTAGAAAATGGATGAGCTTTGGCAATGTAAGTCCTTGCAGTACAAGCGAGAATAGTATGACCGAGAAGGACAGAAAAATGAGCAGCCCACGTTGCGGGAAGCGCTCGCCGTTGTCGAGGAAGGCAGGCAAGGAGAGTGCGGCGGCCAGCGCGATCACGCCGCGCATCCCCGTCCATCCCACCAGAAAGACCTCGCGGCCACTGGGGAACTCGACCTCCTGTTTCAGGAGGCGGCGGCGTAGAAAAGTGCCCAGGTAGGCGCCTGGATAGACCCACAGCATTCGGATGAGAACGAGCAGCACGCAGCAGTCGAGACCGTCCACGACGGGTTGCCGCCATCCCGCTGAGCTCACCGAGGCCCAGATGGCCGGCAACTGGAGACCGATCAGAATAAAAGTAAGGCCGTTCAGTCCGAAACTGAGGGCCTCCCAAACGGCGGAAATCTTCAGACGGACACTTGGGGAGAACAACTCAGCGCTTCTGTTTCCGAGATAGAGTCCGCAGGCGACAACGGCGAGGATGCCGGAACTATGAATGGCTTCCGCGGTCAGGTAGGCCCCAAATGGAATCAGCAGGGAGAGCATGATTTCGACCGATCCATAGTCGACCAGGCGTTCGATTCGATCGATGACGAAAGCGATTGCAAGGCCGACCGCGAGACCTCCAGCCGTCAGCCAGAGCAGCCGTCCCAGACCGGCAGTAAAAGAGGGGAACTGGCCGGAGACCACCAGCGAGATGGCGAATTCGAGAACCAGAAGCCCGGAGGCGTCGTTGAGCAGGCTTTCGCCTTCGAGAAGGTCGATGATGCGGCTGGGGAGACCAATGCGCTTGGCGATACTCACGGCCGCGACGGCATCGGTGGTGGAAACGATGGCGCCCAGGACAAAGCCGAGACGCCAGTCGAAGCCGGCAAAGACCAGCGGCGCCATCAGAGCGACGGCGAGCGCGGTGAAACCGACCAATCCGAAGGCGAGCGAGGCGATACTGAGCAGATTGAAGCGGAACGATCGCCAGGAGGTGTTCCAGGCGGCGGAGAAGAGCAGCGGCGGCAGCAGGAGGAGAAAAACCAGATCGGGATCCAGCTTGAACTGCGGAAAGCCCGGAAGGAACCCGACAAGGAGGCCGGCCACAACCAGCACAATGGGGTAAGGGGTATCGAGCTTGCGGGCGACTAGGGCAAAAATGATGACGAATGCAAGCAGCAGGAGAACCAGGGTCTCCAGTTCATGGATCGCGGTATCTGTTATCACAGCCAAGAGGAGCATGCGGGAGAGTTCACGCTCGCTTACCCGAGCATTCTTTTAAAGTAACTGTCCGGCGAAGCGCGCGTCCTGAGTACAGGCCGGATAGCCGGGTCTGCGCCAAAGGCCGCGTCCGCCTCCTCAGCTGAAGGCCCGGGGTGGAGGAGCATCTGTGGCCCGAAATTGGCCTTCTTTTTTCTTTAATCCTTCGATAGATGAAGACGCGCACTCGAAGACAAAGCGCGCGCTAGAGGCATGCGGACTATCGCTCGCCGGAGCAGCGTTGGGCGTGCTTGGCGGAGCTTTGCTGGGGGGCTTGGGGCCGGTCGGCTTATATCTTCCGGTCATCATTGCGGTCGTGCTGGCGGCTTGGTACGGCGGTATCGGTCCAGCGCTCCTGTGCCAAGTCGCGGGCGGAGCTGGCGTGTTCGGTTTCTTAGCGCGGCCCACTTTGGCGGCAGCGTACACGCGCAAAGAAGTGTACGGGCTGATTGGTTTTCTGGTCGTTGGGAAGCTGGCCCTGTTTTTAACCGCGACCTTACGTTCGCGGCGTGACCTGAAAATCTCCGAACAGATGCTGCGGATGATTGCGTCCGCAACGAACGACTGCATTTGGGATTTGGAAGTAGGAACGAACCGGGTCCGGCGTCGAGGCAATTTGACCGGAGTGTTCGGCCGCCCGGAGCACATGCTGGAGGATTCGCTCGAGTGGTGGCGCAACCAGATTCATCCCGATGAAAGCGACGCGGTCTGGAATAGCTTACAAGCGGCTCTTGCCGGCGAGGAAGGCCGGTGGGAAGCTGAGTACCGGCTGCAGCGCGCCGATGGCTCTTACGTACTGATTGCCGACCGCGGCAAAGTGCTGTACGACCGGACGGGCCGGGCCGTTCGCATGATCGGAGGCATGTCTGACATTACGGCTCATAGGCAGGCCGAGAAGCAGCTTGCCTATGACGCTCTACACGACAGCATGACCGGGCTGCCGAACCGTCAGTTCTTCCGGCTGCGTCTGGAGGCGGCGCTCTCCGAGGCGACCGAAGAGAATCAGACGGCGGTGCTGTTCCTGGATCTGGACCGCTTCAAAGTAATTAACGACAGCCTGGGGCATCGGGCCGGCGACAAGGTGCTGCGCGGTCTGGCCAAACGGATGGAGCTTTCCTTGCGCAACGAAGAGTTTGCCGCGCGGTTCGGCGGCGACGAGTTCACCATTCTGCTGCAGAAAATTCCCGATGAATCGGAGGCGGTAGAAGCGGCCGAGCGCATCTTGAAAGCACTCTCGTTCGCCTTCGAATATGAGTCTCACTCGTTTGTGGTGAATGCGAGTATCGGCATTGCGCTGGCCGCGGATGGCGTATTTCCGGAAGAGATTGTCCGGCACGCTGATATTGCGATGTACCGGGCGAAGGCACGCGGCCGTTCGCGCTACGAGATTTTCGAATCTGCACTCGACGAGCGGACAATGCGGGTGCTTCAAGTAGAGTCGGAGATCCGGACGAGCCTTGCGAACGGAAATTTCCGCGTGTATTATCAGCCGATCGTAGCGCTGGCGACCGGAAAGATCAGCGGGTTTGAAGCGCTGCTTCGATGGCAGCACCCGGAGCGCGGCCTGCTGCTTCCCAGCGAATTTCTCAGCGTGGCGGAAGACTCCGGGCTGATCAGCGAACTCGGCCAGTGGGCCTTACAAACCGCCTGCCAGCAACTGCGGGCCTGGCGGCTGGCATATCCGGAGCTCCAGGGCCTGACAGTGAGTGTAAATTTGGCGACCAGGCAGTTTACCGATCCGAAGCTCGTCCATCAGATCCGGCATATTTTGCAGCAGAATCAACTCGAGGGATCGTCGCTCATATTGGAGTTGACGGAAAACATGATTCTGGAGAATGACGCACTCGCGGCGGCCCGGCTGGAAGAGTTCAGGGATCTCGGCATCCGCATTGCCATCGACGATTTCGGAAAAGGTCAATCGTCGTTCGGACGCCTGCAGGATCTGCCCATCTCGATCCTGAAGATCGATGGCGCCTTCGTGCAACGGATTGGGGAAGGTAAGCCGGAGATCGTAGACGCAATCATTGCGCTTGCAAGAAAGCTCAAGCTCGACGTGACAGCGGAACGCGTCGAAAGCTGGAGCGAGTTTGAGCACCTCCGCCGGGAGAAGTGTACGAACGCGCAGGGTTCGTACTTTTCTAACGCGGTGAGCAGCCAGGAAGCAACGGAATATCTGCGCGGCGATAGTAACGAAGCGATTCGCCCTATGCTGGGGAAGAGCGCCCAGCACAGCTAACAGCGGAGCATAATAGAAAGCGGCATGGATCTAAGCACGCTCGGGTTCGCCATGGGATCGGCCTGGCTTTCCGGAATCAACCTCTACATCACGGTTTTAACGCTCGGCATTTTACAGCGGCTGCATGTGGCGCATTTACCGGGCGATCTCGGGTATCTGGGGCATACCTGGGTGCTTTCCGTGGCCGGGGTTATGTGCGCGATGCAGTTCATCGCGGATAAAGTGCCGGCGGTGGACTCTGCCTGGGACATGATTCACACGTTCATTCGCGTACCGGCGGGCGCGGTGCTTGCGGCAACTGCGTTTGCGCATTTCGATCCGGCAGTGCGGCTGGTGGCGATGTTGATCGGAGGCGGTATCGCGCTGAGTTCGCATGGCGCCAAGACCGCTACGCGCCTGGCGGCAAACACTTCGCCTGAACCGTTTTCGAATGTGCTGCTGAGCTTCATCGGCGATGGCTTAGCGCTGGGCGGAACTCTGCTGATGGCAGTACACCCCGCGCTGCTGATTGGGATTGTGCTCGCTGGCGTGGTCCTGTCGGTGTGGTTCTTACGCTGGGTGATTCTGTCGATGCGACGATTGTTTCACCGCCGCACTGCCGCCGCCCTGTCGTAAACAGATGCTCGGGCTGGCGAGAACCGGCTGGCTCCACGAAAATTGAACTTCCAGGCGGGCGGCGTCGTCTGAGTAAGTGTGCGAATCCTCCTTTATAGCGGCAAGGGCGGCGTGGGAAAAACCAGCGTGGCTGCCGCCACCGGAGTGCGTTTAGCCGAGCAGGGTAAGCGCACGCTGGTGATCAGCGTGGACCCGGCGCACAGCCTGTCTGACGCGTTCGATCTCGGAGGCGCGTTATTTCACGGTCATACAGCCGAGCCGCTTGCCGTAGCCGAGCGGCTGTCCATCCAGGAAGTAAACATCAACCACGAAGTGAAGCATTACTGGGGAGCGATCTCCACTTACATCACTTCGGTGCTTCGGACCACAGGGCTGCAAGGCGTGGAAGCCGAGGAGATGGCCATTTTCCCGGGCATGGAAGAGCTGAGCGCCATGATGTACGTCAATCAATACCGCAAAGGCAGCGACTATGACGTGATCGTGCTCGATTGCGCGCCTACAGCCGAATCGCTGCGCTTCGTGAGTCTGCCGACCACGCTCGATTGGTACATGAAACACATCTTCGGGTTTCAGCGCAGCATGCTCAAGGCGGTGCGTCCATTCGCCAATCGACTGGCGCCCGTCGAGCTTCCGCCGGACAGCTATTTTCGTAACGTGCAGGATCTTTTCAGCAAAATCGAAGGAATTGACACCATCCTCGAGGACGCATCGACCACCAGCGTGCGCCTGGTCACGAATCCCGAAAAGATGGTATTGCGTGAGACGCAGCGCGCCTTCGTGTACTTCTCGCTGTATGGGCTGACGGTCGACGGAATTGTTATCAATCGCGTGATTCCAGAATTAGCCGAGGATTCCTTCTTCGCCGGTTGGCGGGCCGCGCAGCGCAAGACAATCGCCGAAATCGAACAGTATTTTTCACCGGTTCCGGTTCGCCAGGTGCCGATGTTCCCGCAGGAAGTGTTTGGGCAGGAGCGGTTGCGTGAGCTGGCGCGAGCGCTCTATAGCGAGGAAGAAGATCCGGCAGCCGTCACGAGAAACGCGGCGCCGTATTCCTTCGCGCGTGAGGCCGATCACTACGAAGTACGGATCGACCTTCCCTTTGCAGAAAAGGGCGAAGTTTCGCTATTCAAAAAAGAAGACGATTTGGTTGTAGAGATTGGAACCATTCGCCGGCACGTTGGACTGCCGACCACGATGGCGTCTTTACAGCCGGGAAAAGCCCGTCTGGACGGGCGTAAACTGATAGTAGAAATGAGAGAGCAGAAATGAACCCCACACCCGGTTCGGAGAACGCTTCCGCGCAGCAGGAAAAGGCGCACGTCGATTGGTTTTGCGATTGGCTTCGTCAAGGGGCCGAGCATACTGCCGAAATGTTTGCGCCGCCCCCGAATGCTGGCAAGCACTTTCGTGAGGCGCGCATCGAGTTTCTGAAAGGCATCCGCGAGCTGCTCGATTTCAGGATCGGCCGCCTATCCAGAAATGCGGGCACCCGGGGCACGCGCGTCACCGTAGATTAGCGCAACGACTGGACGCCGGTTAGAACTTCGGCGTTTCGACTACCATGCCGAGTCCGTCGAGAAGCGTCCAGGTAGCGCGCTCGTACTGAATGAACGCCTGCTGGTAACTCACGTACGCCGCAAGCAAAGCGCTTTCAGACGTGGTGAGGCGAGTCTGTGAGTCGAGCACCTCGAAGGCGGTAATCGTACCGAGCTCATATTTCTGCTGTTCCGCGCCGACGTTCTTCTTTGCCAAGTCGCGAGCGCGGGTGGCCGCATCAATCGATGCGCTGGCCAATTCGATTGCGTCGATGGCCTGCCGGACATCCAGCGTAATCTGCTGCGCGGTTTGCCGCTCCTGATATCGATCCCGGACATGGCTCACAAGAGAATTCGATAAATTGGCGCGCGCAATGCTGTTATGAAACGGCAGCTGCAGATTCAAGCTGAAGCCATAGCTCGGATAGTTGAACGCCAGCACCTGTCCCAGCGTAGGACCGAGCCCCGGATACGGATTGGGCACAAGTCCGGTACCGGCAGCGGTGGTCTGATTGAAACCGGGACCGGTACCGCCGCCTTGAATTGAGAAATCGAACAGCGGCAGCAGCGTATCGCGGGCGATTCGTTGATTCAGCGCATCAATCGATAGTTGCTGATGAGCAGCAAGCGTCTCCGGACGTGACTGCATGGCCTTTGCCAAGGCTTGTTCGAAGCCCAACACAGATGTTTTCGGCGGCAGAGCGGAGGCGTCATCTTCCAGGACAAGCTCCGTACTACGCAGGGCCGGCGTTAAGTCCGCGCCGATCACGCGGCGAAGCGCATCGAGCGCGGCTTTGTACTGATAGCGAGCGGAGATGAGGTCCCGATTCCGCTCAGCAACCTGCGTTTGCGATTGATAGATGTCCAGACGAGGCAGCGCCCCCAGATCGAGCGCTTGCTTATCGTGCTCATACGACTTCTGCGCCAGCTGTACGTTCTGCTCCTGGACGTGAACCGTATCGCGAAGCTCTATCGCGTTCCAGTATTGAAGCGCCGCTTGCGCAATGGAATCGGCGATGGTGGCCTGACTTCGTTCGGAGGTGATCAGCAACTCCGTATGAGCGTTCTGGAGCGGTCCTTTGGCTTGCAGATTCGTTCGATCCTGAAGCAGGTGCTGAGTCAAGGTGACATTGAGCGCACCGAACAGCGCTGGATACAAATAGCCGTCGCCGGAAGTGCGAGCGACTTGGAAGTTCGCCTGCACGGTTTGTCCGGTAGGCAGCAGTTCACTAAAATTAGCCGCCGAGTTTTGCGAAAGACTGCTGATGGTTTGCGGCAGGATGACCTGGTTGCCCACAGTGTTGCCCACGGTGGATGCGCCGCCGGTCCCCGAGTTGACGCCAGTGCCCGTGCCTGAAGGTGATCCACCTGTCGAGCCAGATAGCACCCCGGTGTTGCCGCCGGAACCGCCGAAGCTGATGAAGGAAAGGGGCGAGACGCTGCGTTGCGTATTGAAGCTCAGTTGTAGCTGCGGATCGAAGGGAGCATGGCTCGAGAGAATATCGTTTGCCGCCGTGTACACATCGAGTCGAGTCAGCTGAATCTCAGTCGAGTTCTTGAGCGCTAGTTCCAGGAAGTCGTGAAGGCGCAGGTGCAGTTTGCCATCCCGGATACGCTCTCCCAAGCCGGCGATGTCCTTGATCTGCATCTTGGGCGGGTGATAGCGCCAATCGATGTAAGTCCCAAGGGGATTGGTGGCCGCGTAAGAAGTTTGAGTGAAGAACAAGTAAGCGGCGCAAAGAGCGCGCGCCAGTTTACTCATAACGTAGCGCCTCAATGGGATCGACACGCGAGGCTTTCCTTGCCGGGTAGATACCGAAGACAATGCCGACGGTGACCGAGACGCCGAAAGCGATCAGCAGCGAGGCGGGAGAGACAATCGTCTTCCATTCCGCAGTGATGGCGATCAGCCACGCAAGAAAATACCCGAAGGCGATGCCGACCAGACCGCCTCCCATCGAGATCAGAACCGATTCCATTAGGAACTGACGGACGATGTCTCCGCGCCGCGCTCCCGTTGCGCGACGGATTCCGATTTCACGAGTTCGTTCAAGCACCGTTGCGAGCACGATGTTCATAATGCCGATTCCCCCAACTAACAACGAGATGGCGGCGATCGCCACCATGACATACGTGAAGATAGCTTGTGAGCGCTGCTGTTCGGCCAACAGTTCGGCCGGGATGGTGATCGTGAAGTCCGCGGTGTTGTGGTGCGTGGAATTCAGGATTGCATTCACGACGCGGGCCGACGTGGCGCTGTTGCTGCCCGGTTTCAGGCGAAGATCGATTCCGTCGAGTTCGTCCTTGAAGCTGCCGCCCATGTCGAAAAAGCGGTATTGAAAAGTGTTCAACGGGATGTAAATCACTTGGTTCGGGTCCTGCGCCTGGCTGCCTGCTCCGGAACTCACCTGCTCCTGAAGAACGCCGATCACTTTCAGCCAGGTATCGTTGACCTTGACGAATTTGCCCAACCCGGGCCCATAGCCGAGCAGGGCGACCTTGGCCTGCTCTCCGAGAACCGCAACGGCTGCGCTGTCCTGGTCCTGGTCGGGCGTAAAGGCTGTGCCTTCGGCAAGCTTCCAGTTGTGGATGGCTGCATACGAAGGGCGCACGCCGTACAGCTCGGGCAAATTCTGCGGAGGTTTTGGAAAGACGCGCATCGGATGCAAGCTGCGGCGTGCGGAAATCAACTCGAGCGATGTCACGTTGGCAGTGAGGATGCGAACGTCGCGATCGGTTAAGCCCGGAGATGAACGGCGCCGCTGCTGGAGTTCCTGTTCGCTCGCGGCCGGCCTGGATTCAACCAGGACGTTACGAACGCCAAGCTGTTCAATAAAGCGCATGGACTCCGAGCGGGCGCCCGCCCCGATCGCGAGCATGCCGATGACAGCTCCGACGCCGAAGATGATGCCGAGCGCGGTGAGCACGGTTCGCGTCTTTTGATCCCATAGGTTCTTAGCCGCGAGGAGGAGGTCGGAAGCGTAACGGGCGAAGATCATCGGCTGGACTTTACCTGGTCAGAGCGGGCAATGCCCCGCCCCGCGCGGGCTGTTTCTTCCCGATTTCAAGTGGATCGGCCAGCGCCACAATCTGGCCCTCGCGCAGGCCTTCGATGACGACGCGTGTCTCGTTGCGGCGAACGAGCTTTACGTCGTGAGGCGCGAACGCTCCTCCGGTGAGAGTGTAGACGAAGGTTCGCTGCTCGTTCTGGAAGAGAGCCTGAGCCGGAAGCCATAAGACATTCCGCATGCGATCTGTCGTGATGCTGAGCAAGGCGCTCATGCCGGGCCGCAGTTCGGGAATCGTTTGATCGAGAGCCAGCTTGCAAGTGAAGTGACGGTTCCATGGCGGCCCGGATACGCCGCCCACATCCTTGACGTGGCCGTGTAATAGGTGCCCCGGGACGGCAATGACCGTGATCTCGACAGGATCGTTTACCGCGATGTGCCCGCGATCGAGTTCACCGATGTTTGCTTCCACTTCCCAGTTCTTCAGGTCAGGGATTTCAGCGACAGCCATGCCCGGACGGACCGGGTCGCCTACCTGGAAGAATGGCAGAGTCATGCCACTAAAGAAGAAGTCCACATTGGCGTTGCGATCGACCGACACATAGCCGGCCCGGTTGGCGCGAAGGGTCATGGCTTCGATGTTGTCGCGCGCGGCGGCCGCTTGCGCCTCGGCTTTGGCGCTGCCTGCCTCTTGGATCTTGGCGGCGGCATCGTTGGTTGCCTTTCGATTCGCCAGATTCTTCGTCAGCTGTTCCTGGTGATCGCGTGCGCCTGCAAGCGCAAGATCATTCTGTTTTGCGGTGATCGCAGCGAGCAGCGGGTCTTTTCGAACGTCCAGCTCGGCGAGCGTGACGTCGTGCGCAGCTTTCAGCAGTGCATAGCGATCTTCCTCCTCTTGCGCTTGCTCGGTAGCTTTGGCTTGCAAGACATGCTGCTTGGCTTCGGCCAGGTCCGCCTCAGCTTCTTTCAGCTTGTACTCCTGCTCGGCTGTATCGAACTTGACGACCACATCGCCTTCCTTCACGGGCGTACCAGAAGTCAACAAGTACGTGAGATGGAGCTCGTTTCCGCCGGTCATGGGTGCGGTGAGCACCTCGGGGTTCTGGCCGCGGAGATCGCCCTTGGCTGTGATAGCGAGATTGAGATCGCCGCGTTCGACGCGCGCCGTCGGAACGGCCGAGGCTGTCACTCGGTGCGCGCGAAACCAACGGAACGCTTCGTATGCGCCGGCGAGAAGGAGAAGCGATAGAAGTGCGAGCGATGCACTCCGCAGGTTCACGCGCCGTTTGCCGGCCGGCGGCTTGACGGGCGTCTTCTGCGGCACTGCGGCCAGGGTTTGGCCCATCTATCTGGTCTCCGGTGGCTCGACCAGCGAGACGGACGCGCCCGCCACAACTCCGGAAATCGCCACTTCATCCGGATTGCGAGCTAACACTTTCACCTCGCGAGGCGAGAAGCGGCGCTGCTCCTTCACAAAGATGGTCGGCTTCCCGTGGAGCGTGAATAGCGCCTTGGCAGGGATGCTGGTGACATTCTCAAGTTTGCGCTGGACGACGTCGGCCCCGGCGTTCATACCGGGCCGCATGCCGCCATCAGGGTTGCGAAGAGAGGCATAAGCCCGGAAGGTACGGGCGGGAGGCCATTCATTGAAACTCTCTTCGGTCAGCAGCGAGATCGAGAGAATCTTGCCGTTCACCGTCTTCTCCGGGTACGCATCCACGTGCACCAGAGTTGCATCGCCGGGCTTGATCAATCCCCGATCGGACTCTTCGAGTTTGCCTTCCATTTCCAGTGTCTTAAGGTCGGGAATTTCCGCAATCACGGTTCCCCCGACAGCATGGTCCCCTACTTTGTAAGGCTGAGCGTTCATCCAACCCTGCGTGCGGTTCGACATGTAGTTGACGACACCATCGAGCGGACTCTTCAAGTCCATCAGTGTGAGGCGGTCCGTGAGGAGATCGACCTCCGCGCGAGCCGCATCGCGCAGCCGGGCAAGAGAGGCGATCTTCGCTTGATCGGATTTCGCATGAAGTTCGATAGTGGCCGCCTGCAATTTTACTTTTTCTGCCGCGAGGTCAAGATCGATGGCGCTCTTCTGGCCGTCGCTCACGCTGACAATCGACTGCTTGGAAGCTTCGAGGCTCGCCTTCTCCCGGGCGTATTTGTCGGTCGATAGATCGAGGTGGTCCTGATCGGAGGTAATACGCGCTTGCGCAACGGCCTGGTCGAGAGTGGCTTGGGCTTGTTCGAGCGCGACCTGCTTTTCCTTGAGATCCTGCCGTGGTTTGCTCGGATCGAAGCGAATGACCACTTGACCAGATCGGACTGCGGAGCCGGGCGGAGCGAGATAGACGATTTGAAGATCGGGCACATCCATCGGCGCGCTGAGTTGAACGGAACGTCCGGCGACCAGTTCGCCGCGGGTACGCACAGTGACCAGGAACTCTCCCCGTTTGACGACGGCCGTGGGGAGATCGGGCAAGGCACCGCTGCGTTTCCACTGCCTCACCGCCCATACCGAGCCGGCCAGCACGAGCAGCGTCAGCGCGATACGTATCGAGATCGATGCAGCGCGGGAACGTTTCACTTGGGCGCCTCGATATCGACAGCGGCGGAAAGATCGGGCAGAAGATGCGGATCGCTTTGGTCGATCACATACTTCGCCGAAAACGTCTTTACCGAGCTTTCCAGGGAGCCGGAAGCGACCGGACTGGCAGAAGCAAAATGCGCGGTGAAGGCCAGGTTAGGGAAAGCATCGAGATGCACGACGGCTTTGCTTCCAGGCACGAGAACCCGGCCATCGGGCTCACCCACGGAGACATCGAGCTCCATCGCGCCAGGGTCGAAGAGGCGCAGCAAAGCGCTGCCGGGCCAAAGCTGATCGCCCTCCTGAGCATGCCCCATGGAATTATTGCGATAGACATTCTGCAGCGCGACCATACCGGCGATCGGGGCACGCAGCTGCAGCTTGTTCGCGTTGCGCTCCTGGCGCTCGACGGCGTATTTCTGCCGGTCACGCTGCAGCACCAGGATGCGCAGCTCGGCCGCCTCGGCCTGCTCATGAAACCGGCTGGACTTTTGGAGGCTCGCAACGTGCTCCTGCGCGTCTTGCAGCTTAATGCGGTTCTTCTGCTGGTCGATGTCGCTTAAAACGGGCCCTTTGCGGATTTCGATGGCAGCCTTCTTGAGGTCTGCCTCGGCCTGTTCGAGTTCAGACGCGCGCTTCTCGGCATTGCTCTTCTGCTCGGCGATTTTTTGATCGACTTGATGGGACAGGTCGTCGAACTTCGATTGAGCCTCGCGCGCAAGTTTCAGCTGGTCGGCGCGATCAAATTCGGCGAGAACGTCGCCCTGCTTGACTCGCTTGCCGTTGGCAACCAGCTTGGCCAGGGTGAGATTGCCGCCTTGGCCCTCGACGCTGGGAACCTGGATGGTTACAGAATGAAGCGCCTCCACCGTGCCGCTAACGCGAACGGAATTAGGGGCGCGGTCGGCACCGAATACGGGAGTTAAACAGAACAGCAGCGGCGGGACGGCCCGTCGCAGAATCTGCTTGTACCCGCGCTTGCGACAAATCGGCGTACTTCGTGGTGGCACGTTTTGCTGTCAGTGTAAGACGAACGGACTGACAATCGCGTTGCCTTCGATAGCGAGATCTCACGGTGCAGTAGACTAGCTTTGAACGAAAGAGGGCTTATGTTCAGAATCGGCGTTGTTCTGGCTGTCGCAGCAATCTTTGGCGGCGCAAACCTTCCTGCGGCGTCGCTCAACTTCTCCGGCAGTCTGACTGGTACCGCGATCGAGGATCCAGCCGGACGATGCGCGCCGTTCATTACTGTCGACGCGGGCGGCACTGGCTCTTCTAATGTTCTGGGCGCATTCAGCGACCAACAGAGCCACTGCACGACAAGCCTTTCCACCTTCAACAGCGGCGTTTTCACGCTGAGCTCGCTCTCGCAACCGGCCGATAGTTTACGGGGCGTTTACTCGGGAACAGCCTCGGTTGCTCCTGGCAATATTCTCGACTTTTCAGCCGTTCTGACTGTCCAGAATGGCAGCGGACGATTTGCGGGCGCCTCCGGGAGCCTCGATTCCAGCGGCACACTCGACTCAACTGGCGTATTCAAGGCCTCTTTCGACGGGCTGATCACGCCAGTCCCCGAACCGGGAGGCTTTCCTCTGCCGGTCCTGGGTTTGTCGTTCTTGTGCGGTGGTTACTTGTTGAGACGGCGGCTCTCATTCAAGCGGCCCCAACCAGTTAATAGCGGCTTGCGATGATCTTCCTGCTCACAGCAGCGTCATCGATTTTATATTTTCCCGCCTGAACCTGGCTCTGTAGCTGCGCGACCTTCGCGCTGTGGGAAGCGGCTGCGCTGGATACTGCGCTAGACGCGAAATCGCTCTCCACTTTGGGCTCGGCAGCCGATAGCTTCTGACCGGTTTTCGACGAAATACCTGGCCGCAAACTTGTTTGGTCGATGTAAGAAAAGGTGTCGGTTATTCTCATTGCCACTCCGTTCAGCTTAGTCTGATCCGAATCAGGCCTACTGACTTATCGGACTGCGGAGAAAAAATTCTAGAAATTTTCGTGCAGCTCTGAAGTTCGGGCGAAGAACAGCCGAACGTCCTCATGAGCGCAAAGTACCGGTGAGTACGGCGCGCATGAGGTTCACATGCTTTCTTGCCAAGCCGAAGAAGTTAGAACGCCCGCCGAGCGGGTGAAGTCGAGAGACGAATTGATTTTGGAGCACCTGCCTCAGGTAAAACTGATCGCTAAACGGATTTCCAAAGGGTTACCGCCGTCGGTCGCGCTGGATGATCTCATTTCGGCAGGCATTCTGGGCCTGATTGCCGCGATCGACCGGTATGACGACACACATGATGTGAAATTAAGGACGTACGCCGAGTACAAGATTCGCGGGGCGATTCTCGACAGCTTGCGCGTTCTCGATTGGGCTCCCCGGCAACAAAGAAAGCGGACGCGGCTTATGGATACGGCAACTAATGCTCTTGAGCAGCAAAAAGGCCGCGCTCCTGAAGAGGACGAATTGGCGGAAGAGCTCGGAATTTCGATTGATGAGCTGCAGGATTGGCAGACCGAAACGCATGCGCTGACAATCAACCGGCTCGAGACCGGCAGCCAGGAAGAGGATAGTCGAGATCTGATGGCGATTCTGGCCGATGCGCAGGAGCAGTGGCCCTCAGAGGTGTTCGAGCGCGCTGAATTAACGAAGGTGCTGGCAGCAGCGGTCGCGAAAATGCCTCGGCTGGAAAAGCAGGTGGTGCAGCTGCACTTTTATGAAGGCTTCACGCTACGCGATATAGCCGGGAAGATCGGATTACATGAATCCCGGGTTTCGCAGCTAAAAGGCCAAGCGACGGCCAGGCTCCGGACTCAATTGCGCAATACCTGGCCGTCAGCGTATAAATCGGGTGGCAGCCCTGCGCTCAAGATGGCTCACGCGCGCTAGTCATTCGACGATGTTTACGGTGAACGAACGCGGTTTGCGGTCGCGTACGACCGAAAGCGAGATTTGCTTATTTTGTTGACCTCCGGTGCGAAGGTAAGAGATCAAATCGCGGGGAGAGGCGATGCTGCGAGTATCGATGCTTGTGATCACGTCGCCTGCTTTGAGGCCGGCGCGGTCGGCCGACATGCCGTGCGCCACCTGGCGAATGAGAATACCGCTCGAAACGCCGAAGTATCGAGCGAGCTGCGCGTCGATTGGCTCGCATTCGATGCCGAGCGTGAGGTTATCCCAGAGCATGAGCATGCGGGGGATGTCTGCAGCGCCTAGCGCCTGGAAACCTCCCAGTTGGCTCGATGCGTCGTTCGCGGTCACGGGCGGAGCAGCGAGCTTGACGAGTGTAGAGTTGTGCTTGCCTGCATGCCAATACCCGAGTTTGACTTTGCGGCCTGGCGGGGTCTCGCTCACCAAGCGGCCTAATTGCCGGGAACTGAGGATTTCCTCGCCGTTGTAGGTGAGTAAGACATCGCCGATCTGGAGACCGGATTCTTCGGCGGGGCTGCCGTTCTGGAGACTACGAATCTCTACGCCGCGCCTATCGCCGAGCCCGAGGACACCCGCGCGGTCCGGATCGACATCGGTGACGCCAACGCCCAAGTAGCTTCGTCCGATCTGATATTGGACAGTTTGCAAGCGCCACTCGGCCGCGCTTTGCGCTTGGCCAGCAGGAGCACTAGACACGGCGAGCCAGGACGCAACGACCAAGGCTGGGAGAGGCCTGCCGCGCGGCTTAAAAAACATCGACCGGATCATTGATCGAGTGAAGCAGCTGGAGGCAGCGCTCCCGAACGTAATCATCGCGATCGGAAGAAGCGAGCACTTCCAGAGTGCCGGCCAGTTCCGGAGTGAGTTCGAGCTTCTGGTTGACGGGCGCTAAAACGTCGATGGCCTCCGAGCGAACGGCCGGATCGGAGTCGTGTTCAAGGACTTGCCGGAGAACCGCGCGTGTGGCCGGATCGGAGGAAAAGCTGCGAGTTGCCTCAAGAGCCTTGAGACGGACAGCGGCATTGGGGTCGTGCTGTATGCGGTTGAGGAGCGCTTCACGCACATCAGCGCCGGTCTGACGGCCGAGAACTTCGACCGAATCCACCCGAATGCCAGGATCGGAAGGATCGCGACTGGCCACGAGCAGCCATTGACGGATATCGCGATCGTCCGGGCTGCCGATCATTTCGCGTTCGTTGACCTGATCGAAGATGATGCGGACCTGACCGGCGCCGTTCGGCTGAATATCGCGGATGCGAGCGGTGGACGGGCTTAACAGGCCGGCAGCGCTGAAGTTAAGGCCGCTCGAAGAGCTAATGCGATTGAAAAAGCGGCCGCCGGTGAAACCCAGAAACACCAGAAACGAGGCAACGGCCAACTGATAAGACCAGCGGGTTGGCCGGATGCGAAAAGCCGAAAGAGACTGCCACCAGGAACGGGCAGGTGAACTGCGGAGTTCGACGCCGCTGGTGAGGTTGCTCCGTAGTTCCTGGCGGCACTGGGCCAAAAGATCAAGCGGTACGTCGCGCAGCTCGGAGCTGGCGGCGGAGTGCCAGGTTTTCTCCCGGGAGAGCGCCTGAGCGCAGAAAGCGCAGGCAGCGAGATGGCTTTCCAGGGCTTCCTCAGCGGCAAAATCCAGTTCCCCGTAGAGATATAAAGAAAGCTGAAGTTGAACGTGATGGCAGTTCATACGAAGTCACCTAACGCCGCACGCATCTTCTGGGTGGCCCGGAACAGGCAATTTTTGGCGGCTTCTTCGGTGACGCCGAGCGATTCGCCAATGGCGCGCAGGCGCATGCCCTGGTAGTGGCGCATTTCGAAGACGAGACGCTCGCGGGTCGAGAGACCGTCGAGGACGTCCTGGATACGATGATTGACCTCTTGGCTCATCAGGCGGCGCTGCGGATCGACATCGGCGCGGCGCTCGGGAACGAACTGGAGCCGGTCGACTTCTCCGCCGGAGGTTTCGATCGAGGCGGCCTCTTCCTTGCGAACTTTACGTTTTCGCAGCTGGTCGAGGCACAGGTTGGCCACGATGCGGTAGAGCCAGGTGGAGAAGGCGCAATCGAAGCGGAAGTCCGGGAGCTTGCGGTAGACGCGAAGGAAGGCCTCCTGATAGACGTCCCGGGCATCTTCTTCGGAGTGGAGGAGGTTGACAGCCATGCGGAGGACATTGGAGTCGTAGGAGCGGACCAGCTGCTCAAAAGCGGTGCCGTCGCCACGCTGGGCGGCGCGGATAAGCGATCGTTCGTCCGTGCGGTCGGTTGCGCCACCCACGGCTAAGGTTCCAAGTACTGCAGCTTGCGGTTCCACCAACCTGATAGACGTACGGTCATCGATTTGGTCTTACGGGCAGTCCCAAAAACGTCCGTTGAGGGGCCGAAGCCTATTTTGCCGAACGAACCCGAAACAGCCCTAGCTTGCTAACTCCAATTCTATCAATCGTTTACCGGCATCCATGGCGGCAATACGGAAAGATCGGACCTCGCCCTGACGGGCCTGTGGCTTCGTTTTTTCATCCGAGCTTCCGCCGCCTTTCCAGCGCTGGGCAAGCATGGCGCTGAGGGAGCTGACATCGGCGGCAGGCTGGGCAGCGGACGGTTTCGGCGCTTCTTCGCCGGAGGCAAGTTCGCAGCTAGCCATGACGCCTTCGCCGAGTTCGACCTTGGCCCGGTTTCCGCGAATCTCGACGAGACGCCCGCTGACGGTCTGGCCGGGTTGATGTTCGGAGATGTAGTGATCGACAGTGGTGGGTTCGAGCTGCTTGAGGCCGAGACGGATTCGACGTTTATCCCGATCGACTTCGAGGACAACGGCACGCACGGTCTGACCTTTGGCGAGCTTTTCCTTGGGATGGTCCAGGCGCTTCTCGTTGGTGATATCGGCGATGTGGATCATTCCTTCGATCTCGTCGCCCAGGTCGACGAATGCACCGAACTGCATAAGAGTGGTAATCTGGCCGTCCACGGTGGCGCCGATCGGATACTTATCGGGGACGGCGTCCCAGGGATCGCCGAGCGCCTGCTTGTAGCCGAGGGCGATGCGGCGGTCGGCCGGGTTGACCTGGAGGATCACGGCTTCGACACGGTCGCCGATTTTGAGGAGATCGCCTGGTTTACGAACGCGTTTGTGCCAGGAGAGCTCGGAGACGTGGATAAGGCCGTCGACGCCGGGGAGCAGCTCGATAAATGCACCGAAATCGGTCAGGCGAGAGACGGTACCGGGCACGCGGTCGCCGACCTGAAAGGTGCGGGCGGCGACGTTCCAGGGATCTTCGCCCAGCTGTTTGAGGCCGAGAGAGATTTTCTTCGTGGCGGGATCGATTTTGAGCACCTTGACATCGAGCTCGTCGCCTACCTTGACTAGATCGCCGGCTTTGGCGACTCGCTGGAAGGCCATGTCGATGACATGAAGAAGTCCATCGACGCCGCCAAGATCGATGAACGCGCCAAAATCCATGACGCTGCGGACGCGGCCGTGAACCACGGCGCCCTCGCTGAGGCCGGCGAAGACTTCCTGACGCCGCTTGGCGTTTTCCTCTTCAAGAACGGCACGGCGGTCGACCACGACATCTTCTTTTTCGGTGTCGAGCTTGGTGACGCGGCACTGAATTTCCTGACCGACGAGGCTCGGCATATCGGCCATTTCGCGAACGCCGCTGCGGGAGGCAGGCATGAACGCGCGAACGCCGATATCGACGCGGAAACCACCCTTGACTTGTTCGACAACGACGCCGGCCACGGTTTGCTTCTCATCGAGGGCACGCTGCAGCGCAGTCCAATCCTTCGGGCGCTCGACTTTAAGAGTCGAGAGGTCGTAGTAGCCCTCCTCATTGCGAGGACCGACCGTGACGGTGATTTGTGCGCCAGGAAGCGGGTCGCCTTCGGCGTTCTCCATCCACTTGGCGAGCGGCAAGACACCTTCGGTTTTGCGGCCGATATCGACATAGATGCCGGTGGGCTTGACCGAGATCACAGTGCCGAGAACGGTTTGATCGCCGGGCGCGTCAGTGTGTTTTGATTCGAAGCTGGAAAGAATGTCGCCGAAGTTCATCTCGTCATTCGAAGGGGAGTCTTCGGGAAGGAGAGAACTATTCAATGTCTCGTTGCTCATGACTACGGGGAATGCCCCCATTTTGTCATAGCGTTCATTATTGAGGAGGGTTCGAAGAGACGTGGCCAAGCAAGCGGGACAAGCAGCGATGAGGATCGATGAAGAGGCGGCTTGGAGCGAGCCCGCGCCGGTGAGGAGCAAACGGCGGTGGCAATTCCAGGCGCAGGATTTCGCGTGGCTGATGTTTGTGGGCGTGTTGATCGCGGCGTCGCCGGAGGTGAACTATGATGCGCTGATTTTACTGCCGTTAATAGGAGGGTTTCAGATCACCGAGCCGCGGCTCGCCATCTTTGCCTCGCGTTGGGGACAGCTGGCTTCGATCACGCTGAAGATGCTGCTGTGCTACCTGCTGATCGGGTTCACGCACACGATCAACAGTTTCTACTTTCCGGTGTTCTTCATTCCGGTGGTATCGGCGGCAACGACGTTTGAGGCGGGCGGAGTGTTTTGGGTGACGGCGATTGCCTGCGCGGCGTCGTTTTCGTTCCTGCTGTTTCTGCCGTTGTTCGTACCGTACAACCAGATTGACGTTCCCGATTACCTGGGCGTAATGAGCGTGCGAACGATGTTCTACGCGATTGTGGCGTTCCTGGTGTACCAACAGGCGAAGGCAAAGCGAGAGGAGATGCGGCGGACCGAGGAGGCGGCGGCAAGTTTGGCGCGGGCAAACGAGGAGTTGCACGAGACGCAGGCGTCGCTAAGGCGGAGCGAACGGCTGGCTGCACTTGGGCAGTTGACGGCGGGATTGGCGCATGAGTTGAGAAATCCGTTGGGGACCATCCGGGCGTCGGCGGAGATGCTGGAGAAACCGGCGGTGAGAAACAAGCCGGAGGTGATGAGCGAGATGGCCGGCTATATCCGGACAGAGGTGGACCGGATGAACGGCCTGGTGGCGAGCTTTCTGGATTTCGCACGACCGCTGCAGATTCGTCCGGCAGAAGCAGATCTGGCGGAGGTGCTCGAGCATGTCAAGCGGGAGCAATCGGAGACGGCGCGGGCATGCGGGATTGCGGTGACGCTTCTTATCGGGGATAGGCCATTGGTGTTTCGGTTCGATCGCGAGTTGTTGCGCGTGGCGTTTTCTAATTTGCTGCAGAATGCGATTCAGGCGAGCGCAGCCGGAGGGGCGATCACGATTGAGACGAAGACGGAAGCGCACGAGGTCACGGTTTGGGTGAGAGATGAGGGCGAGGGGATCGCGCCGGAGCATTTGGAGAGCGTATTCAATCCGTTTTTTACGACGAAGGCGAAGGGCGTGGGTTTGGGGCTGGCGCTGGTGGCGAAGATTGTGGACGAGCATGGCGGGCGGATTCATGTGTCGAGCGAGCGGGGACGGGGAACCGAGTTCGAAGTGGTTCTGCCGAGAGACTAAGGGCACGGTCTAGCAGTTCACGAGTTGGTTCGGCCACTGAAACTCCAGATACGGAGCGGCGGTTGCGGCACAATGCGTATTCGTGCCTAAGCAGATCAGAAAGAGACTCGCATTGGGAGTGTTGGCCGCGCTTGCGCTCGCAGTGCTCTGGCTCGTTCCAACTCCATTGATCGACGTGACGATTGAGACAGCCTCCACGGCGAGGGCCAGCGCGCAGCTGTATTACGACAGCGGGCATGCCTTTGTCGAGCGGGATTCGCGGTCTACGAACGTTTTTGGAGAGGGACTCTCAAAATTTCAAACGCTGGAGTTCCGGTTCAAGGCTCGACGACTTTACGGTTTACGGTTCGATCCAATCGATACCTATGGAACTTTCTCCGTCCGCAGCGTTCGCATCAGAAGCGAAGGGTTTACTCTTTTTGCGTTGGACCCCCGCGACTTCTTACCGAACCGGGAGGTGACGAGGGGCGCCGATTCGTCCGCAGGAATGCCTACGTGGACTGCTCCGCGCGGCGCAAAGGACCCAAGCATCGTTTTGCGTTTCCAGCGACCGCTAGATCTGCGACGGGCTGCGTTCCTGCCAAACCTTTTGAGCTTTTTGCTCCCCGCAGCGGTACTGTTCCTGCTGGCGCTGGCAACTAGGCATACCGTGCCGTACATCGGACGGCTGATCATCCGGCATAAGACGGGCGCAGCGATTGCTGCTCTCTGCATCCTGCCCTGGGTAGCACTGCTACCGGCGTTCTGGTATGGGCTCTCGCAAGATCCGCTTGTTTACATGTCGGATCTTACAATCCAGCACAGGGCGGGCCTGCTTGGGGGTCATATCTGGCTCGATCCAAACTCCGGCTTCACCACACAAGCGCTCGGAGGGCTTGCCGCGTCAGACTGGCTGCACGGCCGACTGCCCTGGTGGAACCCGTACTCGGGAATCGGTCTTCCGCTGGCCGCGGAGATGCAGCCGAGCGCGCTGTTTGTGCCGTTTGTGTTTTTGCTTCATTTTGCGAACGGTGTTTTGCTCTCCAAGCTCGTGCTCGAAGGGATCGCTGGCGTTTTTACGTTTCTGTTCCTCCGGGTTTTCGGATTGGATAGCTTTGCCTCGTTCGCAGGAGGGTTACTGTTCGAGTTTGCAGGAACATTCGCCTGGTTCGGCGATGCCCCGGTGATGCCGCTTGCGTTTCTTCCGATGTTGCTGCTCGGAGTTGAAACAATCAGGGCGCGTAAGAGCGAACGCTCGGTGATTGCGGGTATGCTCGCGGTTAGCGCGGCTATTGGGTGGTCGCTGCTCGCCGGATTTCCCGAGACGGCCTTTCTGGATGGGTTGCTCGGCTTAGTTTGGCTGCTGGTGCGCCTACCGGATGTTGCGCGGGGACAACGCGTCAGGTATTTAGTGCAGATCTCGCTTGCGGGCTTGGGCGGCTTGCTGCTGGCAAGCCCGGCCGTCATTCCATTCTTCGAATACCAGTCGCTATCGGGGATCGACCATCAATGGGGTCTGGGGGGCTTACCGAAAGCGAGTCTGGCGATGATCCTGAACCCTTACGTGTTTGGACCGATAGGAGAGTTCGGAAGTTACGACCGGACCCAAACTCTGCAAGGAATCTGGGGCGGTATCGGCGGGTATTTCGGATGCGCGGCGGTGTATCTGGCGATTGCCAGTTTGCTTGGCCGCGGGCGGCTTCGGCTCAAGATAGCGCTCGTGATCTGGGTGTTTTTGATATTAGCTCGGATGGTCGGCGTTCACTGGGCCGGACAGCTTCTGAACCTGATACCTGGGATGGTGCTGGTCGTGGTTGGCCGCTACGGACAAGCATCGTGCGAGTTCGCAACCGCCATCCTGGCGGCCATGGCGATAGACGAGTGGCGAAGGAACGGTTATTCAAAGCGGAGGGTGGCCATCACAGCGGCCGTATTTCTGGTGCTCGTGTGTTTATCGCTTGCGTTCAGTTTCGATCTGATGAGTGCGCTTCTTCATGCTGGGCCGAAGACCTGGAAGTGGTTCGGGATCAGCCTGAGTACGGGGCTGGCATTTGCAGCCGCGGCGAGTTGGCTCTTGAGCCGACCCGTTTCCAGGAAAGCAAGTTGCGCGATGGGATTTCTGGTAGCGGCTTCTGCGATGACCGCGTATGCCATTCCCACTCTATCGGGATTTCGCGATCCGCTGATCGATCTTCCCGCTGTTCATTTTCTTCAACAACGTTTAGGGCTTCAACGTTTTTATACACTAGGCCCAATCCGGCCTAACTATGGCGCCTATTACGAGATTGCTTCGGTGAATCATAACGCGGTTCCGGTCTCTGGAGATTGGGTGACATGGATCAAGACGCATCTCGACAGCGGACTCGATCCATCGATCTTCGTCGGGAACGAGCCGCAGCCCTCGGCGGCCCGGATTCGCCAATTTGAGAAGAATGTTCGAAATTACGAAGCGTTGGCAGTTCGCTACGTGCTGGCTCCTTCGTGGACGCATGTGTGTGAAGGTTCACAGGCCAAGGTCCAGGGCTTTGACGAGCCTATGGAGGATTTTCGCTGCCTGTATCACGACGGAGTGATGGCGATTCTCGAACTGCCGCATCCGAGCCCTTACTTCGGCTTTACCTCGGGAGCGGGGTGCCGAGTGAGCGAGAGCACGCGCACGGCTCTCCAGACCGACTGCGAACGAGACGCCGTGTTGTTGAGGCGGGAGTTGTATTATCCGGGCTGGCGGGCAAGCGTGAACGGGCGTGCTAGAGAAGTGATGCGGTACGGAGCAATTTTCCAATCGGTGTCGGTGCCGGCCGGGCATTCCAAGGTGGTGTTTTCGTATGTTCCCAGCAGGATGGGTTGGATTGAAGTAAGCCTGGCGATTGGGGTGGGGTGGCTGCTGGGGCTGGCCGGATGGTACGGCGTGCTGAGCCGGAAAGCGCGGGACGGGCAAGGGGAAGTCGTGGGGAGCAGAGTGTGATTAGGGAGCAGGGCTCACTGCCGGAAGCGGTCAGGGCCGAAGCCGCTGGCGCGAGGGACTAAGGCGCATGAGCGTTCACTTTTAGGCTTTCAGCCCGGAGGCAGTGAAGCCGATATTGAACGCTGCGGCGTGTTGCGCGATCTATAGCGGCTGATGTGCGCTTAATCTCCGATTAGCCCATTATTTGACCAAGGAGCAAGAGCGAGAGCGTCCCTGAAGTGACACACCGCTTCTGGTCGCTTTTAGTCTCTTTGATGCCTTGACCTTCGATGTATCTTGGGTGTATGCTAAAGCCTAGAAGCTTGAGGTATCGATGCCCTCTCCGCGTTTTCCCATTCCGCAAGGAACACTTGACATGCTGATTCTCCAGATCCTGTCGCTTGAAGCTGCCCATGGGTACGGCATCGCGCAGCGGTTGGAACAGATATCCCGTTCGGTGGTCCAGGTCAATGAAGGTTCGCTCTACCCCGCGCTGCACCGGTTAGAGCAGAAAGGCTGGCTTCGCGGCGTATGGAAACAGTCGGAGACTGGTCGAGAGGCGAAGTTCTATTCCCTTACGCCTGCTGGGCGCCGCCAGCTTGCGGTCGAGAAGGATAGCTGGGCGCGTCTCTCGGGCGCAGTCAAGCTGATCTTCGAGGAGGGGAGCCGATAATGCGCCTTTTCAACTGGCTTCGACGCGAATCCCTGGAGCATGGCCTCGAGCGCGAACTCCAATATCATTTCGATCGCCGCGTCGCCGACTTCACCGCCGCCAACATTCCAGGGCCCGAGGCCCGCCGCCGTGCGGCCGTCGAACTCGGCCTCGCACAGGTGCGCGAGGAAGTTCGAGACATCTGGCTCACTCGCTGGTTACGCGATTTCTTTTACGACCTCCGATACTCCGCCCGCTCGCTGCTCCGCAGCCCCGGCTTCACTGCCGCCACGCTGCTCTCGCTCGCTCTCGGAATCGGAGCCACTACGGCCATTTATTCACTGGTGGACCAGGTGATTCTGCACGTGCTGCCCATCCGCGACCCTGCACGCTTGGTGCTCGTGGACTGGAATGGCGAAGACGTAGTGGGCGGCTTTGGTTCCTGGAACCTCATGTCTTACCCACTCTGCCACGACCTCCAGCAGCAGACCCGCTTCTTCGAAGGCGTACTGTGCCGCGCCGAAATAGACGTCAACCTGGTCGCAGGTGGCGACGCAAAGCCCGTTTCCGCCGAGATCGTGTCCGGCAGCTATTTCCCGGTCCTTGGCGTCGGTCCCGCGCTCGGCCGCGTCCTCAAAGCCGAAGACGACGCCCCTGGGGCAGGGGCGGCCGTCGTGCTCTCTTACGGATTCTGGAAGGCGCAGTTCGGCGGCGCTCCGGGAGTAGTCGGACGGAAGGTGCTCATCAACAATCACCCAATGACGGTGGTAGGAGTGGCCGCCGCCGCTTTCCGCGGCGTGGACGTCGGTGCCGTACCCGCTCTCTGGGTTCCCACTTCGATGTATGCAGAGGCTCTTCCCGGGTCCGAGGATCTCCTCAACAGCCCGACCAAATGGCTGCAGATCCTCGCCCGCCTTCGCCCCGCCGTCAGCCAGGAGCAGGCGCAGGCCGGTCTCCTGCCCTGGTTCCGGCGGTGGCTGGAAGATAATGCGCGCCGCCCCGGTTTTCCGGTCATCACGGCCGAGACCCGCCGCCGCTATCTTGCTTCCTCCCTCCTGCTCACGCCTGCGCCGCAAGGCCACTCGCCGATGCGCCGCGACCTCTCGCAGCCTCTTTGGTTTCTCTTGGCTGCCACTTGCGTCCTACTTGGTCTCGCCTGCCTGAACGTTGCTGGCCTTTTCCTGGCCCGCGGCTCGGCGCGTGGCCGGGAAATCGGTACCCGCCTGGCACTCGGCGCTTCGCGCGGCCGCATCGGCCGACAACTGCTCGCCGACAGCCTACTGCTCGCCTTCGCCGGAGGTGCCCTCGGCATCGCTATGGCTCCTCTCGCCATCCGCGCGCTGTTGACCTTTTTGTCGGACGGCGCCGGAGACAGTGCGCTTCGCCCGGCAATCAGCCTGCGCCTGCTCGCGTTTGCATTCCTGGCCAGCCTTGCTGCCGGCCTTATGAGCGGCCTAGCACCCGCTCTGCAAGCCGGCCGGGACAACCTCATCAGCTCGCTCCGGGAGCGCGGCGCCGTTGTGTTCGGCGGCGTTCGCCTGCGTAAGTCGATCGTCACCCTCCAGGTCGCCTTTTCGTTGATCCTCGTCGTCGGTGCGGCTCTCTTCCTGCGCACGCTTTCGAGCCTGCTGGCAAAGGGGCCCGGCTTCGATACCGCTCGACTGGTCTCCTTTAGCCTTGAGCCCCTGAAGAACGGCTACTCCGCGGTGAATTCCCATCGGCTGATCTGGCGAATCAACGATGCCCTTTGCGCCTTGCCCGCTACCCGTGATTCGGCCATTGCCATGAACGAGCTTCTCACCGGCGGGAGTTGGGGAAATCGTGTTACCATCCTGACCGACCGGCGTTTCACAGCCGATCGCCGGGTCGACCTTAACGCCGTTAGCCCCGGGTTCTTCAAAACGCTCAATGTTCGCCTCCTCGCCGGCCGCGATTTCGACCAGCGTGACGCCCGCGCTGCCGCCCGGACCGGCCCGCGCTGCGCCATTGTGAACCAAGCCTTCGTCAAGCGCTATCTCACCGGTGGCAATCCCCTGGGCGCGCTCATCGGCGGCGGCTCGGGCCCGGACGTCAAACCAGAGATTTCCATCGTTGGCGTTGTAAGCGATTTTGATTATCGCGGTCTCCGCGAGCAATCAGAGCAGGCTTTCTTCCCGTTTTCAGACAAGAACGAGGACTCCGGCGCCACCTTTTACATCAAGCTCCGCAGCACCCCCGACCAAGCTTTCCAGGCAATCCGTCATGTCATCCGTAACGCCGATCCGCGGTTGCCTATTATCGGGTTCCGCACCGTCGACGAGCAGATTAGCCTTTCCTTGAACACCGAGCGAATGCTCGCCGCTCTCTCCGGCACCTTCGGCCTCCTCGCGCTCCTGCTTTCGCTGATCGGTCTCTATGGGGTCATGTCGTTCGTGGTCACGCGCCGCACGCGCGAGATCGGCATCCGCCTCGCGCTTGGCGCTACGGGCGGCTCGGCCATCCGGCTCATCCTCCGCGACGCCGTCGCCATGATTGTCGCCGGCATTGCCATCGCGCTCCCTTGCGTCGCCGCGCTTGGCAAGCTCGTTCAATCGCAGCTCTTCGGCGTCACTGCTAATGATCCAGCGACGATCGCCGCCGCTGCAATGGTCCTCGCCGCCGGTGCGCTGTCGGCAGCATTCATCCCGGCTTGGCGCGCGTCGAAGATCAGCCCCACAGATGCCCTGCGGTTGGAATAACCCAAATCGCAGCAACGCTCCAATGCGGGTTTAGCATTTTGATTTGGTTGCCGTCAACAACTCTCAAAAAGGACGGTTCACAGGCTTTCATGACTCTTATGGGGCATACACGGGTGGTGTAACCGGTTAGAGTAGCGTTGGCGCCGTTCGAGCGAATTACCGGCAATCCGGAGAAAGTTGCAGTCTGAAAGATCCGCCCTGGTCCGAAAGGGACGGGTAATCCGGCTTGGCCGCGGTTCAGTTTCCAGATAAATACTGCGACGTATTTCGCGGGTAATCGTCGAGTGAAGAACTCGATTCGCTGAAGACCTGTTTAGCTCACCCATGGCTAATCGACCTCTTCGCTTCGAGGATTTGAAGCAGGCGGAAGCCGATGCCGGTCGGTTTACGACTCTGAGTTTGGCCTTGTGGGGCAGGACTACCGCTGACCTTGCGAGCCGGCTCGATGCTCTTCGTCCTTAGATACCTGCGGGGTGCCCTGTAGCCGATCTACGAAGATTGCAAGATTACCTTCAGAAACTTTCGGCGGAAGCCTGCAAACCACAAAATGCTTAGATGGACTCCAACGACGCTTTCATCACTGGGTACGATCGCAGGTTCGGCGCAAGTTTCAGAAGGACTAGCACCTCGTTTGGAGTTGCTGAGTCGAGCAATTGAATACCTCCAAAACCAGTGAGAGTTAGGCGGACAAAAGCCGGCCTAAATGCGATTGCATAAGCGTCGACTGAAGTTGAGTGCGACCGGCCTCGTCTAAACTGAGCACATGGCAAAAGTCTTGGACCGGATAATCGTCGAACCCGGCAAATGCGGCGGCAAGCCATGCATTCGGAACATGAGGATTACCGTTCGACGTGTCCTGGAGCTACTGGCAACCTATCCAGACCGTGAGGCCCTCTTTGCCGAGTATCTATTTCTGGAGCCGGAGGATTTGCAGCAGGCATTGCAGTATGCGGCCGCAACGGTAGATGACGAAATAATGAGCATTCATCGGGTGGCGTGAACAGACTTTTGTTGGACCAGGGGCTCACCCCAAACGCGGCGGCGATCCTTCGCAAACAAGTGTTTGATGCTGTTCATGTTTCGGAGATCGGAATGGAACAGGCAAATGATCTCGCGATGCTGGAGAGAGCGCGGAATGAGCAACGCGTTTGTGTCACTTTGGATCATGACTTTCATACGCATCTCGCAATCGCGCGTAAGGGTCATTATTCAGTGATATTGCTGCGCGTTCAAGGCCTTGATTCCGGGGCCAGGCCAACTTGATTCAGGTAGTGTCCCTCCGGTGCCAAGATGCCCTTCGGGAAGGGGCAGCAGTTTCGGCCGATGGCGAAACGATCCGCCTTCGAAGGCTCCCACTGACGTGAACCTGCATGCTACTTCATCGTTGTCACATCTCGCGAAACTGGCGTGCATCGAATTTCCAAGTTGACGTATAGTCGTTAGCCTTGATCGGAAAGTGCCTCGGCGGAGATGGCGGGGCGCAGCCGTATCTTGATGGCCGAGGCATTTTCGATAAGGAGACTAGAAGGAAGGCGCTGGCGTTTGCGACGGAGGCGGCCTATGGGCATTCAAAGCCGATTGAACGCGATCAAGGAGCGCTGAAGAGACCGATAGAGATCGGGAAAGATTGGATGCTCGGGGCCCGAGAGTCGGAAGTGAGTCAGGAAATGGCGTTGAACGCGTCATTTTTGCGGCTTTTGATGCATAGAGACAGACGAATGCGCAGGCGTGCCGGAGGCGCGTCGGTGGAGCAAAGGTGGTTGCCGATTTTATGAGGAGTCCAAGAAGGCACATCGTGAGATGAACTCCAGATACGTGATTCGGTGCATCACCGACATCGGTGCGCCGCAGTGCGGACAGGGCCACTTGGGTTCCGAGTTAGGTGGAATCGAGCTTGCGACAGTTTCCTGTGTAGCGCGGGAAAGTAACTGGTTGCATAATGAGATTCGAGTGGCTCGGAAGCGATTAGCGAGGAACCCGAAGTGACGGATGCGCACGAATCCTTTTGGCAAGATGTGCAGGAAGAATCGACGCAGAAACTCGACGGCTTCGAGCGTCATGTTGCGCTGCTTCCCGCCATGGGCGTAATCCTTCCAGCGGAACATGACGCGCTCTCCATCGAATGAGAGTAAGCGGTGATTAGATATCGCAACGCGATGAGTGTACCGACCGAGATAGCGAAGGACTTGCCGAGGGCCTCCCAAGGCGGGTTTGGCGTAAACAACCCAGTCCTTGCGACGGAGACTCCGCAGAAATAGAGTGAATGGTTTGAGATCGCCCAGTAGTGCCGCCGGGCCAGCGCGACATAGCTTCTTGCGATGGTAGAGGCGTTTAAGACCTGCAATGAACTTGCCGCGGAAAACGCGGCTGAGCACTTTGACCGGCAGAAAGAACCGGTAGCGCGGATGGATCCACTCACTGTGATCTGGAGAAAGACCGCCGGCCGGAATGAGGCAGTGAATGTGCGGATGCAAGAGCAGGTTTTGCCCCCAGGTGTGTAAGATGCTGATCATGCCGATTTCGGCGCCGAGATGTTTGGGATCGGATGCCACCTCCAGTGCTGTGGCCGTGGCAGCAGAAAAGAGTAGATCGTAGAAGCAGCGCGGGTTTTCGAGTGCGAACACGTTGAGATCGTGCGGCACGCTGAAAACAACATGAAAGTAACTGGTCGATAGCACTTCGCGCTCGCGGGCTTGGAGCCAGCGCTGGCGTGCTTGCGTTTGACACTTTGGGCAATGTCTATTACGACATGAGTTATAAGAGATGGCCTGGTGGCCGCATTGGGAACAAGCATCCAGATGGCCGCCCAGAGCTGCTGTGCGGCAGTTCTGAATGGCGCGAAAGGCCTTTAGCTTCTGATAGCCGAAGCTGGATTGGTACTTGTCGAGAAAGCGGCCGCCCTGTACGCGGAGGATGTCGGCCACCTCCACGGCAGGTCGCTTCATTTTTTCTTACGGTGATACTCGCGGTTCGTCGCTTCAACGCTGGAGATCTGCAGTTGGTCCAGAGGATTAGCAACAGCATGCAGATGCTTCTGAGATAAGTGAAGATACTTGGCCGTCGTCTCTAAATCTCCGTGTCCGAGCAACATCTGGATGGTGCGCAGATCCGTGCCGGCTTCCAGCAAGTGGGTAGCCCAGCTATGACGAAGGGTGTGCGGAGTGACACGCTTGGTAAGGCCTGCGTGACGTGCTGCTTCTGTGCAGGCGTACCAGACGCTCTTGTCCGACATCGGCTTATCTATGCCTCGGTGGCCGTTACTGCTTGGGAATAGATAAATCCGTGGCCTCTTCCACCGAAAGTATTCGCGGAGCGTTTCAAGCAACGCGGGGCTCAAGGGTAAGTCACGGTCGTGGCCACCCTTGCCGTGTTCTACGCGAATCATCATTCGCCCGCTATCGATAGCGCTGACCTTTAGCTGAGATACTTCGGTTCTCCGCATTCCAGTCCCATAAAGAAGCATCACGAGAGCGCGCTGCAGCAGGTTTCCGGCGGCATCAATGAGTCGCCCCACTTCGTCCAAACTGAGTACCGTTGGCAGCCGGCGATGTTTTTTGGGATACGGTAGTTCTTCCCGGAAATCGTGGCGCTTCAGCGTTCGAACAAAGAAGAATCGAAGTGCGGCAACGCGAGCAATCACTGTATTCACGGCCAGCTTTCGGTCCTGGAGCAAATACGCCTGATAGCTGCGAAGTTCGTCCGGTCCGAGCTTATCTGGCGACTTTCCAAAGTGCTTGGCGAAAGCCGCTACTATCCGCACATAGGAGCGCGCAGTACGTTCAGAGTAATTACGTCGCTGGAGTTCCTCCAGCATTTTCTGTCTGAGTTGGGTCACAAGACCTCCTTGTGACCCGATACTTTATCGCGCCTCCAATACTGATCACCGCCACACGCGCAGCGTCCGTCGCGCCAGCGACTTCGTTCTAGTCGGCAGCTCGGAGAGTGACGGTGAGGATTCCGCGTGTGTAGTCCGGAAGTGTATAGAAACGGCCCAAGACTTATGCACTGCGGGTTAGCAAGCAGTACGCAGTTCCCCGCGAGTAGCGTGCAGGATATTACGGCTTCTCAACAATCTTGCGTCTCGTCACATCGTGAAAAGGGCCAGCTTGGAGATTATCCATGATCGTGACGAAATTTTTCGAGCCTTTGGTCCATCCCATCCAAAGACGTTAATGAAATCTGCGTCTGGGACCGTAGTTTGCGGGTTGGTGAGCTGCTGGGCTTTATAATGATTCCACGCAGCGTCCGAGTCAGTGAAAAATTTACGGATCTTTTACTCCTCGTCGCCGGTCTGAGCGCCCACATTTAGCGTCGTGACCAGGGTAAGAACAGGAAGCGTAATCGTTCTGAGTTGCATGCGTAGCTTGCATTTTACGCTGACCGGCTACGCAAAGAGCTTTCAAACGGACGCGGCAGACTGCTCATGCCAAGCCTACCCTAAACACCAGGAAATTGTTATTGCTGCACGGAGCGAAGCGCCTCGCTTATCTACCGCGGCGGAGCAAGAAGAACAGTAATAGGACAATAACGATCAGACCCAGACCGCCCGGCCAGATGAACCATCCGCCAGAGCTGCTGTAGCCGCCGACAGCGATACAGGCGGTTTGAGTTACGAGCAGCAGGGTCAGTATTGAAATGCGTTTCATTTGTCTCCGGGGTGTGCAGTTCCGCGATTCTGAGTTCAGCAGGACTGATGAAGGATAGCAGAGACGGGTGAGGCATTACCGGCGGGAGATTCGACGTTCGACAAGTGGATGAGAGTAAGAGGCGTAAGCGCATGAGCGTTAACCTAACGCTTTTATCCCCGAGCAGTGAAGCCGATACTAAACGCTGGGCCGTTTTTCACGACTACCCTTTTCGGAACCAAGCCGGTTGGCAGCCTTGTACGCGCGTCTCGCGTCGTTCGCCCAGAACCTGTCGATAGTTGACTGGCGATTTGGCCGTGTTCCGCGCTAGGTTAGACCCGGCAAACCACATGTCGAGAAGCCTTTGGAGCCGCGACTGTTAAAGAGTGTTGGCTATGACAGCCCCCGCCTTCAGGAGGCTCCGGTAGCGCCCGCAGGGACTTTCCTTCGCCCAGAGTCTCCAACTTGATTGGCCTCTCGTTTCACCAGAAGGGCTACGGCCTTGGAAAAGTGGTTGACTCCTGGTAATCCACGAGCGTACCTCCAACAACTCCTAAGTAGACAGAAGCTGTTATTGTTTTGAGGCACTGGATCGGCCGGATCGCTTAGAGATTGCACTCTTCGGCAATCGCGGAACAGCCTGAACGCCCGCCCATAGCGTGGCGATCGTTTGCTCGACCACGAGAGTCTGGTCAGGCAAGTCAGGCACAACCCCTTGGATGACCATGAGTGTGGCGAGACCAAAGATCGAAAACCACCAGGTGTGAGCCACAACTATGTCATCCCTGTTTGGCAATCCTTCTTCCTTGGCAACATCGAAAAAGAGCTGCACGAAACGTCCGAACAACGGAGCGCCAAGCTGAATCAGCCCGGTTCCTCGGGAACTGGGCTGATCGTCCGCGAACCCCTGGCGAAAGGCCATTCCGTCGTGGCCCTGGTTCGAAGGCGAGGGCCGATCTGCCGGGAATAGACATGATCGAGGGCGATGCTCGTGACGAGGGCACGCTTACCTGTTCTCTTATTGTGACGGGTACAGAACGCCCTCGTTTGATGCACGACCCGGAGGCCGTCCCGCCCATGCAGCGCGTTGATTTCCGTCGGGTACCAGAGCCGACTTATTGCAGAACCGTTTAAACCACTTAAACCGCAAGAGAGGATCGCTTTAATATGAAAGCTGAACACACAATCGATAAACCCGCGCGGGCAGGTCGAGCAACTCAAATAGCCGCGATGGTAGTAACCGGCCTTGTCGCCTTCATCTGGGTGTACTTCGGAAGGTTATATCTAATTCGCGATCCCGACGAATGGAGGATCGCCAATCAGCAGCTCGGATATCCCCTCTATATCATTCCTCTGATTGGCGTGACCCACATCCTTGGTGGCGTGGGCCTTCTGATTCCCAATGTGCCTCGATTGACTGAGTCGGCTTATGCTGGTCTCGCGATCAATCTTTTACTCGCGTTCTATTCACAAGTGAATGCCGGTGGCAGTACTTGGGATAAATTTGATCCGATTCTCGTCATGGCGTTCGTCCTTGCTTCGTATGTCTTAAGACGCTGCATGCGCGCAAACAGGTGGTCGATATGAAGCTCAGCACTTCGACAGCGCCGCCTGCCGACACTCTGCGACAGGATCGGATCGAGGTGGTCGAAGACACTGCGGCCACCCTGCGACTGGAGGGGCTGGAGCCGACGCCGGAGCTTCAGCAGGCTTTTGAGCGATACGTCGCCGGAGAAATTCCGGTCGAGCAGATTTACGTGGCCGCGCACCAGAACGCCCAAGCCGAGTAGTTTTTTGGCATGGCTTCTCCTCGGATGGAGGACCCTTACGTTTCTCCCGGCACCGATCTCCTCCGCAACAAGCTGATCCTGCGCGATGCAGATGAGCTCGCCGCTAAAAGGCTGCTACGTGCCCGACGCACTCATTTTGATGTATATTGCTGCGGATGAACCGATCGATGAGAACATACGTTGAGTTTTATCAATCGCGAAGCCGCCGGACGCATGCAGCGCTCTATCTTCTACTATTAGAACGATGATTAATCCCAAGCAGGCGGGTCCAGCGGCTCCCGATGAGCTGCGATCGCCGTGTCCACATCCTTCGCGAACTCAGGATCGATAGTGGCCGACGAATCGTCGGGTAGCAGTGCGATGCACTCGGAGATTTTGTGCCGGGCCGGAACAGCAGAGCGCATTAGCAGTGTGCAATAACTGAAGTTCCATGCTTAGGAGAGCCGACAATGCTGACCGCAGCTTAGCTGGGGCCATCGAGACCACTCAGAGCAGAGCGGCCGGCTGGGCCGGAGGAGCGCATGACCGATAGAGTGCCGTCGGTTTCCAGCACGACCGCCTCGATGTCGCTGAGATTGTAATTTCCATGGGTGCGAACGGCGGCGCGCACTTCGGCTTCGGTGACGCGTTCCGCCTTCATATCGTCACGCAGGAATTGGCCGTGGTAGAAGAGCATGCGTGGATCGGACTTGACCAGTCTACGCACGGCGGCAGAGCGCACCGAGAGCCACGCCACAATGAACTGCATGCCGGCTAATAGGGCAAAGGCCAGAACACCTTCGGCGAGCGCGACGGTTTTCGAAAGCAGCACTGTGGCGAAAGTCGACCCCAGGGCCACGGTGACAACCAGATCGAAGGCGTTCATCTTCGAGAGCGTTCGCTTACCCGAGATCCGCAACAGGAGCACCAGGCAGACGTAGGCCGTAGTGCCGATAAAGAGCACCCGCCCGAGGCTGATCCAGTTGTCGAAAAGCATGTTAACCATGATTTGCCTCCTCAGCGCTACGCTTCCCGCCGCACGAGCCAGGTGAGCTTATCCATCACGCGGGTGGTGAGGGACCGATCCCGCACTTGCTTGACGGTCACACGATCGGATTGAGCCAAGTCCTCGTCCATCTGGCCGCGCAGCTTGGATGCGAGCGGACGGCTCAGCACGGCCATGTTGACTTCGTTATTGAGGGCGAAGGAACGGTGGTCGAAGTTGGCGGATCCGAGTACGCTCCACTGGTCATCGACTACCAACAGCTTGGCGTGGATCATGCCAGGCTGATACTCGTAGACCTCGGCTCCGGCGCGAAGCAGCTCCAATTCGAGAGAACGGCTGAGCTTGCTGAGCGTAGGGAAATCGCTGTTCTGACCGTTTGTGAGCACCCGGACCTGGACGTTGCGCTCCCGGATCGCACGGAGGAGCGCACGGCGCGCGCTGCGGTCGGGAACGAAGTAGGGCGTGGTGATGAGAATACTTTCGCGGGCCGAATCGAGCAGCACTTGATAGAGCACGCGAGCTCGCGTCGCGCCTTCCTGCGGAGTGCTTGCGACCACCATGCTGACAGCATCCTCTTCGGGGCTGCCCGGAGCGGCGTCCATGGGAAGGGTGAGGATCTCTCCCGAACACTTGAGCCAATTTTCGGAGAGAACGGAGACCAGGCCCGATACCGCACGCCCCTGTATGCGAAACATTGTGTCGCGCCAAGGGGGTCGATGTTTGCCTCCGATGAGCCAGTGATCAGCGATGCCCGCGCCGCCGATGAAGCCCACCTTTCCATCCACAACGAGGAGTTTGCGATGAGTCCGGCGATCGATGAAAGGAAGATCTTTGGGACGAACGGGGTGATACCAGACCATTTTTCCGCCAGCCTGCCGCAGCTCGTCGAAATAGGAATCGGAGGTGCGGAAACTGCCGAGAGCGTCGATGACGAGGTGGACCTCCACGCCGGCGCGAGCGCGCTCGGACATGGCGGAAAGCATGGTCTGAGCCACGTCGCCTTCCAGAAATTCGAAGAACTCGAGTTGGATGCTGATTTGAGCGGCGCGGATCGCTTCCAGTTCCGCCCGATAGAACTCGGCCCCATTCTTGAGCACATCGACGGATGTGTCGTGGGACATGATTGCGCCGGTGATGATGCTGAGATAGTGAATAAACTGCTGGCTGTCGAGGGGGTCGGTGATGGGGTTTACCAAGCGGTAAGGGATGGTTGGCCCGAAGAGTTCCAAGCCTAAACGTGCGCCGTTCCAAACTAGCGCGCCTGCTCCAGCGACGGCGAGAGCCTTGAGTGCGGGATGACAGCGGGAAGAAGACACGGGCCGGCGACCCACCTTAAGTAGCTTTCTGCTTATTTAGATGTTTGACCATTCTCAACTCGTTTTTCACGCCCGGGAGCATTTCGTAGTGGACTTCATCCATGAAGGATTTCATGAGGCGCATGCCGAGGCCGCCGGTGCGTTTGGCCGAGACTAAATCTTCGAGCTTCAATTGTTCCACTGCCGCGGGGTCGAAGCCCTTGCCGGTATCGACCACCTCGATTCGAACAGAATTTTCATCAACGGTCGCGCGGATGGAGACTTCCTGGGTGGCATCGGAATTATAAGCATGCTCGATCACGTTCGCGCAAGCTTCGTCCACGGCCATCTCCAGCTTAGCCACCTCCATGTCGCTCATGGCGGCCTGCGTGCCGATACTTTTGACGAAGTCGCGGATCATCGACAGGTTTTCAGTGGAAGAAGGAACGTGCAAAGAGAACGTGCGCTCGATCGAGGCCATGACTAGGGTTCCCTCACGGGCGCTTCCTGAAATTTCTGGATGCCGGCGGCTAGGTCAGGGACGATATCGAAGAGAGCCGAGAAGCCCAAGGTATCGAACACCTGAAAGACCTTCGGCGCGAGGCCGCAGATCTTGACATCGCCGCCAGCTTCCCGGATTTCTTCGATGAAGCTCATGAAGACGCCGAGACCAGCGCTCGAGATGTAAGTGAGGCGAGAGCACTCGACTAAGATGCGCACGTGTCCAGCTTCATATTCGGTCTGCACAGCCTTCTCGAACTCGGGAGCGGTGTGAGCATCCAGATAACCTTGAAGAGCAAGAACGGAGATTTCTTGCTCTGTCGACTTGTGAATAGAAAACGGGTTAGCCACGCACGATCATCCTCCCATGCCGACCCGCAGGACCACCAGCGTCATGTCGTCCTGGGGATGAATACCGCCCAGGAAGGCTCGCACTTCGGTAAGAATTGAATCTAGCGCGTCAGCGGCATTCAAGTGGTCGGCCCTTTCTACGGCGTGCATGAGGCGCTCTTCACCGAACAGCTCCATATCAGCGTTCATGGCTTCGGTGATGCCATCAGAATAGAACACGACGGCGTCGCCTTCGGAGAGTTTGAGCTCGGCCACTTTCAGTTGAGCGGCAAAGACC
This sequence comes from Bryobacteraceae bacterium, assembly GCA_965219105.1. GTDB lineage: Bacteria > Acidobacteriota > Terriglobia > Bryobacterales > Bryobacteraceae > Bog-105. Next base: position 1,787,638 of record OZ244728.1, read on the forward strand.
TTGCTTGCCGTGATGCCCAGGCCCAGACCGCCGGGCGAAACCAGGGTAGTCGCGTCTTGCGTTGTTTGACGCCAGACCATTGGGTTATGTCCGGCGCGAACGCATTGCAGGACTTGTTTTTCGGGGTCGAGAAAGCCGAGCGCCATGGTGACGAAGACTTTCTTTCGGGTGACGCCGTGCAGGTGCCGGTTTACTTCTTCCACAACGGGGATGAGCTGAGTACTGTCCTTGGTGACCGAGGCGAGCAGGCCTTTGGTGAGCGTCATGTAGAGGGCAGCGGGGACACCTTTACCGCTGACGTCGGCCACGCCGATAGCAACGCGGCCGTCCGGCAGTTTTAAAAAGTCGTAGAGGTCACCGCCGACTTCAAGCGAGGGCGTGCAGGAGGCGGCGAGCGAATAGCCAGGGACGTGCGGGGTGGGCGGCAGCATGTCCTGTTGCGCGCGACGAGCGAGAGAAAATTCGGCTTGTAGTTTTTCACGTTCGGCGCGGAACCCGGTTAGGGAAGGGATAGTGGCTAGCGGATCGCCCTGAGGAACCGCTTCTCCGCGCCGGTAGAACCAATAGGCGACGAGAAGCAGAGTGGCAAGCGCGCTTACGAGCGGCCACAGTTCCCCGCCCTTGTGCCCGAGCATCCAGATGCTCAGCATCAACGAACCGGCAAGCTGGAGCGTCAGCACGGCGAGCATGTCGAAGTGGGCCCAGACGAACCAGAACAGCGCAACGGTCATGAAGCCGGCCGCCAGTGGAGCGGCGATGGGACCGGAGACGACGCGCGGCTGATCGGCAAAGAATAGCGCGCCGACGGGAAGGAGAACGAGCATGCGCAACCAGCGGTAGGGGATGGCTCGCTCGAGGGCCGGAAGCGCAAACCCGAAGAAGCCGATCAGGTAAATACCGGATGAGATGTTCAAGCTGTCTAAGACAGGCGCAGGGCTGTAGAGCACTTCGAGATGCTGAGGCAACACCCAGGCATGCGGAAACAAACCGCAGGCGGCAATCAGAAAGGGGATGGCGATGAGCAAGGGGCTGAAGAGGACTCCAGCGGCAATCGAGAGCCCGGCCGCTTTCGAGACAGGAGCGAGCCTGCAGAGCTGCTCGAGAGACATCCATTTGGGGCGGGCGTTTGCCGAGATGCCCCGGCTTACCGCGACGAAGCAGAGGATGAGCGCGGCGGTGAAGAGCGAGGAGAATATCGGCAGATCTTGATGGTGGCTGACCAAACGCGCTCGCTGCCAGTCTGCGCCAAATAGCATGACGACGGCCATCAGGATCAAAGCGGCGATAGCGACGCGGCGCGGGAAAACGTGGTTGACTGCTTTGCGGAACAGCCAAAGAACGTAGATGCTCAGAATGGCGAGCAGGCCTACGGTACAGAGGAGGCCGAAGAACCCACCCAGGGCGCTCCAATAGCCCGGTGCGCCGGAGTCGTCATCGTCATCGTCGCCAGAAGACGAGGCATCGTTCGTTGTGCGTTCGACACTCTTCACAAATGAGTGTTGGGTGACAACTTTGATGGAGTCTGTGACTTTCGAGGGCGCGGGCGAAGGCTTCTTCCACACGTAATCTTTTTCGTTGTCATCCTCGGCGGTTGACCGAACGGGCCCCTTGTAGCTAGCTGCCTGAGGACCGGCGAGCGATTGGAAGGCGGCAGAAGCGGCAGCCTTTTCAGGCACGCGAGATTTGGCTGCAGACCCATCGTGATCGGGGGCGCGCCAGTAGGTTGGAAGCCCGGCGGAATCGAACCCGACCTCCGCAGCCGGACGGCGGTTTTTGGGCACGAAGGCAATGCGCACCGAGATAGGTGAAACGCCTGCGGTGTTGGGCACCGCCATGGGTTTAGGAACGCTCGCGACGAGATGAGGAGTCCACCCGTTTACATCGAGGCCAAGCGACGCCGACAGATGCCGGGCCTTGGCGATCAGTTGCGCGGGCGGCAGGGTGGTCCATTTGGTTCCCGGCCAATATTCGCTAAACCAGGCAGCGAGCATGGCAATGCCTAGAACAGCAGCGGCGAGTGCAGACCAGAGCGGAAGCCTGCTGCGAACGAACTGGTTCAGGCAACCACCTCTTGGGCTACCGGCTGGTTGGCGACGATGCGAAGCACGACAGCGGTTAAGTCTTCCGAGGCGTGATTCTGGTAATGCGCGAGGGCTGCGACGAGAGAGGATTGCAAAGGCGCATCCGGCCGGCCTAAGTCGTCGACCAGATGATTGAGCCAGTGACGGTCACCCCCTCTAAAGCCGCGGTTGCTCAGAGACATGAGCCCGTCAGTGACAAAGATGAGAAAATCGCCAGGACGGGCCTGCGCCGCGCCCTCATAGATTGCTGCGGTAGTTTTGGTTTCGGTCACTTCGCGTTCGAGCTGTGACGAGGCCGCGACTGTACCGCCTTCGCGATAGAGCAATAAACGGGGCGAGGTTCCAATGCGCGCATAGTTGAGCAAGTTACGGCGGGTGTCGATAACGCCGTAGGCAAAGCTGATATCTGAGCCGGAGCCGGCTTCTAAGAGTTCCGAAATACTCTCGTTCACGCCGGCAATGATTTGGGTGGGCGACTGCGCTTGCTGCGAGGCGTGCATTAGCAGTCCTTTGGCGAGCGCGATGCGGAGGGCCGAAGCTAACCCATCGTGTCCGCCTTGCGCCACAAAGATGCCGAGCCGATTTGAATCCAAACGGAAGAAGTCGTAGAAGTCGCCGCCGACTCCGCGGGCCGGCAGGCAGCAGGCAGCCAGCTGAACGCCGGGCAGTTCAGGGGCGGCTTGTGGCAGCAATCGGAGTTGAGCTTCGCGTGCGGCCAGGATTTCCGCTTGCATGGCCATTCGCTCGGCGAGATTTCTGGCGTAGAGCGGCCGCACGTCTTCCTCGCGGACCGGCCGACCATGCAGAGCCATATAAGCGGCTATTGCGAGCATGACTGCAGCGAACGCGGCAAACCAGAGAGCAAGCGAGGTCCAGGAGGCGACGACTTCGCCGAAGCTGACGATTTCGTTGACGAACGTCAGCGCGGACAAGCTGACCATCGCGGCGAGTAAATCGAACGCGAAGAAGGGCAGGACGAGGGCGCAGACCAGGACCACTGTTGCCACCAGAGCCAGGGCCGGGGTGGCGTATTTGGCGGCATCCGCTAAGACTGAGAAGAGCGCGAAGAGGATTAAGCAGAAGAAGCGGCGCTGCTTCAGCATGGTGCGGCGCAACAGGAAAGAAGCCGGCAGAAGCAAACCAGTGACGGCGATAACGAGCGAATCGTATTGCCTGCCGAGCAGAAGCGTTGGCCATGGGTAACGGGCAAAGGTGTAAGTCAGCACGTCGCTTCGGAGGGCAGAGATGTCGGCTCGTAGAAAGTGGCTGACGGCTTGTTGAGCAAGCAGCAACCAGCCGGCTGCGGCGGCTCCGAACAAGACCGACGAGGCTACATCGCGGGAGAAGATGCGCCCGGCGAGTAAGGCGTCGAGGGAGGTCAGTTTGCCGGGGTAGGCTTCGCGAAGCTCACCTTCGCCGCTACCGTAGCCGATGCCGACCAGGAGGCCGAGAATGGCGATTACGATGGCCGAGGAGATGAGGCTGATCAGTCCGATTCTGTTGAATACCGATCCGCTGACGCGCGTAGCAAGCTGATCGACGCCGAGCGAGTAGGCGAGCAGGCTATACGAGACGGCAAAGAGAGCTGCGACAAGTAACGTCCGGACATGCGAGACCTCTTTCTGCAAGGTTCGTTTGGCATACCGGAACATTGCGTAGAGGGCCGCGCACAGCAGAAAGAAAAAGTAGATCGCATCGAGAACGATGGGCAGTTTGAATTTCTTGACCACGTGCGCTTTATCGACGCCAGCCTCTACGTGCTGGGCCACCAGCTGGGAGTCCTGGACCGAGGCCGCGACGTGAAGCGTTAATCCCTTCAGGCTTGCGGGGCTTGCGTCCCAGGCGACGTCGTATCGACCGGGGGCATCGTCGTTGTGAGTAACTTTGGCGGGACCCAGCAGCACCAGCCTGGTTAAGGCAGCGTCATGCGCGAAGGACTGCCGGGCGACGCTTTCCGCCTCGCGTTTACCTGCCGCGTCTGTCACTGGGACATCGGCATCGCCCGCGTCCGAATTGGTTGTGGTGTTTGTCTCAATCCGGACGACCCCGACGTTGGCGGTGACGTTTCTTGCCCGATAAGTAGACTTGCCGGAATCGAAACCCGTCACGCTGCCGGTTAACGAAAGGTAAACGCGGAACTCGCGGCTTTGATCGGGGGAGCGAAACAGAACCTGGACCTCCCGGGCGGGCGCCAGCCTGTTCGCGGCTTGCATCTCAGGATCGTTCCGGGTGTTGTAGTAGGCGAGCAGGTTGTCGCGCGTCTCAAGGATGGCGTATCGATGCCAGTTCTCGACCGCAACTCCCTTGGAGGCTGCAAACTGCGCGGCCGTGCGAATGGAGGCAGCACGATTTTGCGAGCCGGCAATCCGGGCTGCGTTATCCTGCGCTCCTTCCAGCATGATGCCGCCGACGTAAGCCAGGGGAAAAAGAGAGAAGAAGAGAAGCCAGAAGATTTTGGCGCGCGGGGAGAGGGCTGTTCGAGGCAACAGTTCTTCGAGCCAAGACGTGCTCATAGCCGTTTCATGACCATGAGCGTGATGTCATCGAATTGCGGCGCCTCGCCCACAAAGGCGTCGATTTGGGAGAAGACTGCCTCGACGATGTCTTTCGCCGGCCGGGCTTGTTCGGCCCTGAGAACTTCGATCAGGCTTTCCAAGCTAAACTCGCGCTCGGCAGCATCGTTGGCCTCGGTGACGCCGTCCGTGTAGAGGGCTAGGAGGTCGCCTTCGTGCAGCTCGAAGAATTGTTCCTCGTAGGCCATGCCGCCAAACAGTCCCAAGGCGATTCCAGTGCAGGGCAGCTTTTCAACGTCGCCCGATTTTCGTAAGACGATGCCGTCGTTATGGCCGCAGTTCACCCATTGGCAGGCGCCGGTCACCGGATGATATAACGCCAGAAGAGCCGTCGCGTAGCGGTTGGCCGGGGTTGTGGCGTGGAGCAGCCGATTGGCCTGCCCGGCGATCGCGGAGAGCGTGGTCTCGCGGCTTAGCAGGGCCCGTAGAGTCGCTTGGATGTTGCTCATCAGGAGCGCCGCGAAGATGCCTTTGCCCGAAATGTCGACGACGCAGAGCAGATGAGGCAAGCGAGGATCGTTGCCTTGAATCGGGAGCACATCGTAGTAATCGCCGCCGACTAATTTGGCCTGACGATTTTGGGCGGCGATATCGCAACCGCTGAGTTCCGGCAAAACGGATGGAAAAAGATCGCGTTGGATGCTGGCCGCGACAGCGACTTCTTTCTCCATTTGTTGACGCACGAGCGTGTCGCGGAAATGCCAGGCGTTATCGAGTGAGACGGCTGCCTGCGCTGCGAGACCCGCGGCGAATTCAATATCGGCCGCGGTGTAGACCTGCTTGTTGAGGCGTGGACCGCAGACCGCCATGCCGAACGTTTCGGCCGAACTTCGTAAGGGCAGCAGTAAGGATCCGGCAGGCAGGGGCGTATCCGGGGAAGCGAGAACCGGCTCAGCGAGTTGACTCCATTGCTCTTTTGCGGCGAGAAAGAAGTTCAGGTCAAAGCCCTTTTGACGAAGTATTTCGGGCTGCCCGGGCTTCCATGTGACGATTCCGTGTTTGGAGACAATCCAGCGGCCGGCCAGGGTCAGCGTCAACATTGTGGCGATGTCTTCGGGCTCGAGCGATGCGGAGAGGCCGCGCACGAGGTCGATCAGGGCTCGCAGCTCCTGGACTTTCTGGGCAAGCCGTTCGTTGCTCTGCAGAGTTTCTTCATGCGCCTGAGCGTTGGAGATGGAGCTCGCCGCAAGCCCGAGCAGAGCATTGACGAAATCCAGTTCCTCGGGGTCTAAACTTCCGCGCGCCGGGCGGCCCAGTGCCACAACGCCAATGGTCTGACCGGTGCGCTCGATCGGGAAGAACATTTGGAGCTTAGCCGCGCGCCCGATCTCTTCGGTGAACAAGTCTCCTTTAGAGAGCGCGGGCAAGCCACGGGCTAGGGCCACTCGCATGCTGCCATCGAGATCGACCGCGACGAGTGCCTTGGTCACCAGCAAGCGACCCATCAGCGTGCGCAGCAGGTGTGCCAGCAAATCGTCGAGGCTCAGCGAAGAGCTCAGCAGTTGAGCCGACTCAAGCAGCGACTGGAGGCGTGAGTCGCTCAGTTTATAGGTGCTGCGATCCAAGATTTTCACGTTACCAGAGGAGGGGTGGGTGTTTCTACCGGGGTGGGAGAGCATTCGGCGAGATGGGCCATGCGAGATTATGGATCGTCAACTCCATCGTGCTCGTTCCCATGAACATCGCGCAGAACGGATATGCCGTTCTGTTTGCCCTGGTACTTGCGGAGGCGTTAGGACTTCCAGTACCGGCGGCGTTGGCTTTGCTGATCGCGGGCGCCAGCAGCGCAAGGGGTCCGCTGCACTTGCATGTCGTGCTGCTGACTTCATTGTCGGCGCTTCTTCTCGGCGACTCGCTGCTGTTTCTGCTTGGCCGTTATAGCGGATGGTGGCTGCTGGGAATTCTATGCAAGCTTTCGATTAATCCGGAGTCGTGCATTTTACGTTCGGCCGAATCGTTCCGCCGTTATGGAAGGACCTTGCTGGTTCTAGCCAAATTCGTACCTGGAATCAATAGCCTGGCTCCGCCGCTCGCGGGGAGCATGAACATGCGCTATTTGCGATTCTTTCCGTTCGATGTTGCGGGAGCATCGCTTTACGCTTTTGTGTGGTGCGGCGCAGGGTTCGTCTTCAGCGATGTGATTACTCCGTTGACGAATGGGTTAAAAGCGGGCAGTCATCTTTTGATGCTGCTGGTGGTGATTGCGATCGCGGTCTATGCCGGCTACAAGGTTTGGCGATTGGTGCAGGCAGGGCCGCTCAGCTACGTGCCGCACGTTTCAGCCGCTGAGGCTGCCCGCCATTTGTACTCGGATTTGCATGGCGATGTAGCGGTCTTCGATGTGCGCAGCCACGGTTACTACAGCGCAAAAGCTTTGCGGATCAAAGGCTCGGTCCGGCTCGAGCCGAACACACTTCTTCAGCAACTGGACAGCTTGCCGAAAGACAAGGAACTGATCTTGTATTGCACCTGTCAGGGCGAGGCGACGAGCCTTCGTGTGGCACGAATTATGCAGCGATACGGGTTTAGAGCGTCAGTAATCAAAGGCGGTTTACGAGCTTGGAGGAAGGGGGGCTTTCCGCTGGAGACCGTTCCGCCGGAAGACGTGATCCTGATGCCGACGTTCTAAGTTGGGGTTGCTGTTCGGTCGACTAGACTTGGAGGATGTTGAGGCGATGGCGGCCCTTCGCGGCTTGTTTATTCTGCATCTGTTTGGCGGTGACCGTTCTGCCGCAGGGCGCGGCGATCGAGTCGAAGCAAGTGCAGGTGGCGGGGCTGAAGAACTCTGTCGAGGTGATACGGGACCGGTGGGGAGTTCCGCATATTTATGCGAAGAACTCGGACGACCTTTTTCTGGCGCAGGGCTACATAACGGCTGAGGACCGGCTGTTTCAAATCGATCTGTGGAGGCGGATCGGCACCGGCAAGCTGGCGGAGGTGTTGGGGCCGCAGTATTTGAGCCGGGACCGGATTGCGCGACTGGTGCGGTATCGGGGGGACTGGGATCAAGAGTGGCGGAGTTACTCGCCGGATGCCAAAGCGATTGCGACAGCATTTACCCACGGGATCAACGCGTATATTCGTTCGCTTGGGGGTCAGCGTCCGGCTGAGTTTCGGGTTGCAGGCTTCGACCCGGGTCTTTGGGCTCCTGAAGATGTGACCGCGCGAGTGGCGGGGCTCCTGATGACTGGAAACATGCTGGCCGAGGTGAACCGGACGCTGGACGTAGAGAAGCTGGGGCTGGCAACCGATGACCGCCTGTTTCCGCCGGAGCCGCACATTCCGTTGATCCTGCCGAAGGGCCTCGATTTGGCTGATATCACGCCGGCGATTGTGAAGGATTACCTGGCTGCAATTGGCGCGATTCATTTCCCGGGCGAGCAAGGAAGCAACAACTGGGTAGTAGACGGGACGATGACGCGCACGGGCAAGCCGCTGCTCGCGAACGATCCGCATCGAGGGATTGAATTGCCGTCGTTACGCAAGACAGTTCATCTGGTTGCTCCCGGTTGGGATGCGATTGGAGCGGGAGAGCCCGCGCTGCCCGGTATTGCTTTGGGGCACAACGAGAACATTGGGTGGGGCTTCACGATTGTCGGTATCGATCAGCAGGATTTGTATGTGGAGAAGGTGAACCCCGCCGACGCGAGGCAGTATCTGTATCGGGGAAAGTGGAAGCCGTTCGTCATCGAGCAGCAGCCGGTGGCGGTAAAAGGTGAGGGCAGCCGCGAAGTGGAGCTGAAGTATACGATCCATGGACCGGTCATTTACGAAGACGACGCGCGGCATCGCGCTTATGCTCTGAAGTGGGTGGGGACGGCGGCGGGAGGCGCGGGGTACTTGCCGGCGTTGCGACTCGCGCGCGCTCAGAACTGGCCGGAGTTTCGTGCGGCGGTCGCGCATTACAAGATCCCTTCGGAAAACCTGGTGTATGCGGATCGGGGAGGAAATATCGGCTGGATAGCGGCAGGCGAGGCGCCGATTCGGAAGGGATGGGCAGGCTTGTTTCCGATTCCTGGGGATACGGGAGATTTCGAATGGTCAGGATTTTTGCCGATCAGCGAGAACCCTTCGACCTACAATCCGGCGCGGCATTTTGTGGCGACCGCGAACCACGACATTCTTCCGCCAGGCTATCCGCATGTGCTCGGTTACGCGTGGGCGCCGCCGACACGGTACAAGCGTATCGTCGAGATGTTGACGAGCGGGCAGAAGTTCGATGTTGACGATTTCGCGCGCATGCAGCAGGACACGGTATCGCTTCCGGCTCGCGATTTTAAAGCGCTGCTCGAGAGCTGGCATCCTGCAGAGGGAAGCGAAGCGGCTGGAATACGCACGGAGATGCTCGGTTGGGACTGCAACGTCAGCATGGAATCGCAGGCGGCATTGATTTACGAAGTGTGGATCGAGCATTTGCATCGCGCGATGCTGCCGAAGGGGATTGCTTCAGTGCGCCTCGCTCCCGATATCCTGCTGCGCGAAGTGAAGGCAAGTCCGGAGCGAGATTCGATTCTCGCGACGACGCTGGAGGAGAGCCTGGCGGAGATTCGAGAACGGCTGGGGCCAGATCGAGCGGAATGGAAGTGGGGCAATCTGCACAAGGTTTATTTCAGGGATCGATTGGGCGTGAAGCGTTGGGATTTACCGTCGCATTCGCGGCCGGGCGACGGGTATACGGTGAATGCGACCGGCGGACCGAATTACACGCAGACGCATGGCGCAAGCTATCGCGAAGTTCTGGACCTGAGCAATTGGGACCGTTCGGTGATGACGAACGTGCCAGGAGAATCGGGCGTGCCGGGAAACCGGCACTATGGCGATTTGATCGAGGGCTGGGCGGATGGGCATTATCACCCGATGCCGTATTCGAGAAAGGCAGTGGAAGCGGCGGCCGAATCGCGAACGATGATGTTACCTGCCGGAAGCCATTGAGGATTTCGCGAACTCGGGCTACCTGAAGGGGTTCGACCCGCGATTTGGGCAGCTACTGATCGATGAGATGCCCGCTTGTGTTGCGAAGACGTTTTCAGTTAAGCGTGAGAAACGAGAACGAGCGCCGGGATGTCAACCGTTGCCACAATCGGATGAATGGAGCCGCCCAGATGAAGCCCCTCGGACGTGCTGCGGTCGAGCGTTCCCAGGACGACCAGCCCGTACGTGACACGGCGCAGTTCCTTCTTGATTACTTCTGTTACGTCCTCTCCGAGTTGTACGCGGTGGCTCGCTTTTATACCGAGGCGGTCGACGCGGAAGCTCACCTCGCGCAACAAACGATATCCAGCTTCCAGGAGATCCCGGTGCTTTCGCTCCTTCCAGAAAAGTGAATCGAGCTTGGCTTGTACAACGGTCAGAAGTACAAGTTCGGCCCTGTATTCTTTCGCCAGGTACCCGGCGAGATCTGCAGCTGAGAGCGAGTGCTCGTGTCCATTGACCGGTACCAGAATACGTTTCACCGGCGCATAGTCTTTCGGGTCACGGACGGCTACCAGGACATCAGACTCCGATTCATCGATGATGCGGTCCTGAAGCTTTCCAAACGAGAGCAAAGCAGCCTGCCTGGGGGCCTTTGCGGCAATGGCGATGAGATTGTGTTTTTTGCCGGCTTCCAGGATCGATTCGAGGGTATTGGGCTTAGCGGCTTGCCCGATTGTGAGCTCGATTTTATCCAGTTCGCTAGCTTCGTCGAGTCTTTTCTCTGCTTCGACTAATGCTCCTTGCACGAACCGCGGATGCTTTTCAGTCTCGTAGGCATTCAACTGTGTGATGTCAAAAATCTCCTCTTCCTTCTGCTTGGCTGCAGCGAGAGCCTGGACGACATTAGCCGAGATCGCCGGGAACAGTTCGGGGTTCATGGGAACCAGCACTCTTTCTACAGCAGAAAGGTAAGCCCGCCGCCGAGCCTCCTCTCGATTAAGACGAGCCATCTCTTCCTGAGAAGGAGAAACTCGCTTTTCGAGAAGCGCCACCATTGGCTGAGAAACAAATACGGTCAGGATCGCGATGATCGTATACATGGTGTAAGTTTCTGTACTGAGCAGTCCGAGTTCAACTCCGAGAATGGCTACGATTACGTCGCTACCTCCCTTGAGATTTACTCCGATGCCCACGAGCAGCGACTCCGGGACGCTGAGTTTACCGATTCGCGCACTCAAAGCACCGCCGGTCACTTTGACAAGCGTTGCCACGACAAAAAGCAGCAGGAGCACGCCAATTGAGGCAGCGCTAGACAACCGAAAAATGTCGACGCGCATGCCGGCCAAGACAAAGAAGACCGGAGCGAAGAAGCCAACGGCCAAGACTTGTATGTTCTCCTTCAGCAGCGTGGTGGTGCGGGGCGCCTGACTCAGCAGGACGCCAAATGTGAAAGCACCAAGCAGGGCGTGGAGTCCTAGTCCCTCGGTAATGGCGGCCGCAGCGAAAGCGAGCACAATGACGAGCGACAGCTGGCCGCTCACAAGAGAGGTTAGATCAGCGACTCGCCGCATAGCCCAAAATGTGAAGCGACGGCCAAGCGTAAACATCACAAGAAAAAACAGGGCCAGGAACAACACGGCAAGTGCGCCTGCGGCAGCCCCGTTCCTTTTGTGAAGCGAGGAGACCAATGAAATCAGCGGCCAAACAAGCACTTCGCTGGTAATGCCGGCAGCCAGAATAACCTGCGCGTAGCCACGGCGGAGAGAGTCACGCTCGATCAGTATTTTTGCAATGACGCTCACGCCCGTCACAGAGAGAACGATGCCCAGAAAGAAGCTATTGAATATTGGACGCCCCATGACCTGCGAGGAAAACAGAGTTCCCGCAAGAAGAGAAGTGAGAATTGCGCCTGCGGCAGTGTAGCCGCCGGGCTTCGCCAGTTGGCGCACAATCTGCAAATCAACTTCTAAGCCGGCGATTAACAACATCAGAATCGCGCCAATCCAGGAGAGCATTGAGAGAGCGGCTCCCACTGCGGCTTGCTGAAAGAGCGCATGAAAAGCAGAAGGAAACAGCGCACCGAACACTGAGGGGCCGATCAGGAAGCCACCTAGCAGTTCGCCAAGGACTTCAGCCTGTTTGAAGCGTCTGGCGACTTGCGCAGAACCCCGTCCGGCAAGCAAGATGACGATCAGCGCCAGGAGAGCGAACAGCAACTGGTGTTCCGAGAGAGTAATCAGATATTCTTCCTGGCTGAAAGGGATTGGATCCCGTTGATATTTGAGCGGAGCAAGTTCACTTACGGCCTACCGTAGCATCGGGGAGGATGCATTCCAAGCAGAGGTTTGCCTTCAATGTGAATTTCGATGCGCCGGTTGCAGTGACGGTAGTTCAAACCTTTTGCTTGCGAAACGCTGAAAAGCTCTGTTATCCTTACCTGGTCTGCCGTAGCGGAGGAACCACGCATGATAAGTATGAACAATTCACTCTTACCCGGAACTGCGCGGTCTCTATTCGTCCGCTCATATTAGGCGCATCGTCTTTCTCTTTGGCACTACCTAGGCGTTAGACACGCCAGCAGCTTCTCTGGCGCCATAACCACAAGCGCTTTTCGCAGTTCCTGTTTTTCCAATTCTTGCGTTTTGGTAGGACCGGCTGATGGATCCCGGTCCGTGCTCGCTCCAAACTCTAGTCGATCCCTGTGCCTAAAAATGATCTTTCACTCTGTTAGCCGGAAAACCATAGTAGATGTGTTTGCCTTCCTGTTCAGGCATTGGAAACAGGAGGCGAGAAGTTTATACGTGATTGTCGCGGCCATGGCAGCCGCGACAGTGGCGGAGCTTTTTCTGCCCGTATTCTCGGGCCGTTTAGTGGATGCGGTGGCGTCAGGCCCGGGGATGCGCGTTGCCTCGCTTCATGCAGCAGAAGCGGCAATTGTGAGCATTCTGGCGCTCGGCGCATTGTTCATTGCCGCACGTCATCTGGCGTTCAGGGCGATGTCCTATTTCACATCGAGTGTGATGTCGCGGATCGCATCGGAGGCGTTCTGGCGGGTGCAGCGGCTCTCGACAGACTGGCAGGCGAACAACTTCGCGGGATCGATTGTGCGGCGGATTACGCGCGGCATGTGGGCGACCGACCTGATGAACGACACGCTGCTGCTTTCGCTGTTGCCGGCGCTGCTGGTGCTGACTGGCTCCTCCATTGTGCTGGGCGTGCATTGGCTGAGCATGGGGCTGCTGGTGGGGGCAGCAGCCTGCTGCTATATCGCCGTATCGGTTCTGCTGTCGGTTAATTATGTGGCCCCGGCCGCGAGGCTGTCGAATGCTCAGGATACACGGATTGGCGCCGCTCTGGCCGATGCGATTACTTGCAATGCGGTGGTGAAGTCGTTTGGAGCCGAGGCAAGGGAAGAAGACAGGCTGCGGCGTGTGTTGACCAAGTGGCGGTCACGCACGTACCGGCACTGGCTGATCGGCACACGTAGCGGCAGTATGCAGGCGACAATTCTGCTCGCATTACGTACGCTTGTGACGGGAAACGCTGTCTGGCTGTGGTGGCGTGGGCTGGCGACGGCAGGGGATGTGACGTTTGTCTTGACCAGCTATTTCGTTGTGCATGGCTATTTGCGCGACATTGGACAGCACGTCGCAAATCTGCAGCGGAGCATTAATGAGATGGAGGAGATGGTTACGCTGCAAGCGGCGCCACACGAATCCGCCGAGCGCACTCCACTTCGCACGCTACATGTGGGGCAAGGCGCGATTGTTTTCGACCGTGTGAGTTTCCGGTACAGCAACAGGGCGACGCCGCTATTTCAGGACCTTTCGCTGCGAATCAGACCGGGCGAGCGGGTGGGACTGGTCGGTTACTCGGGCTCGGGCAAGAGCACATTCGTCAAGTTGCTGCACCGGCTATATGAGGTGACAGGCGGACAGATTCTGGTGGATGGGCAGGACATCTCGCTAGTCCGGCTGGATAGCCTGCGTGCGCAATTGGCGCTGGTGCCGCAGGAGCCGATCCTGTTTCATCGATCGCTTGCGGACAATATTGCTTATGGACGTCCGCACGCAACTCGAAGAGAGATAGAAGAAGCAGCAAGGCTGGCGAACGCGCATGGTTTCATCAGCGCGCAACCGCAGGGCTATGGGACGCTGGTCGGGGAGCGCGGAGTTAAGCTTTCCGGGGGAGAGCGGCAGCGGGTTGCTCTGGCGCGAGCGTTTCTTGCGGACGCGCCGATTCTGGTGCTGGATGAGGCAACGTCGAGTCTCGATTCCGAATCGGAGGCAGCGATTCAGGACGCGATGGAAAGGCTGATGGTGGGGCGAACGTCGATTGTGATTGCGCATCGCCTGTCGACAGTGCGGACGCTGGACCGCATTCTGGTGTTCGACCGGGGACAGATCGTGGAAGAGGGTTCGCACGAAAGCCTGGTGCGCAGGCTGGGCGGAATTTATCAGCGGCTGTTTGAGATGCAAGCTTCCGGTCTGAAAGTGGAACCGCTCAGCGAAATGATGGCGATAAACGAATAAGCGGGCCCTTGCTATAGAGGGGGAGCGTCGTCAGGCAGCTGATGGGAGGAGGCACGCAGGAACTGTTTCATGGCAGCGGCAGCGGGCTGCACGGTAGGGCCCGATGGCAAAACAAAGAGGAAGGAGCGCGTGATGGGATGGCCGCTAATTTGAAGAGAGGCGAGGCTGTCCGAGTGCTTACGCCGGGCGACGGCCCAAGTCGAGGCGAACCCAACGCCGAGGCCGGATTCGATGCAGGAAAGGATAGCTTCAGTGGAGTCGAGTTCCATGACGACGTTCAAGGAACTCAGACGCAGGCCGAGCTTATGCAGAGCGGCTTCCACCACGTGGCGAGAGCCTGAACCGCGCTCGCGCATCACAAGCGGAACGGCCGAGAGGTGATCGGATGAGATGGAGGCAAGGCTGGCCCACTCATGGTTGGCGGGAACGGCGAGTACCAGTTCATCTTCGAACCAGTGTTCGGTCAAGACGTCGCGGCGGAGGGGCGGGCCTTCGATCAGTCCGAGGCCAAAGCGGCCGGAGGCAACATCCTCGACGATGTGTTCGGTGTTCTTGCTGAAGACCTGGAGGCGCACGGAGGGATGGCGGCGAACGAAGGCGGCGAGGAGGGGCGGCAGAACGTATTGGGCAATGGTGGTGGAAGCGCCCAAAGCAAGTTCGCCAGCGGCTTCTCCCTTGAGCCGGGCAAGCTGATCTTCCGCTTCGCCGGCTAGTTGGCTGAGCTTCAATGCGTAGCGGAGCAGCACATCGCCAGCGGCGGTGAGTGCTACACCGGACGAGCTGCGTTCGAAGAGCTTGGCCCCGAGTTCTTCCTCGAGAGTTTTAATTTGCAGCGTCACGGCGGGCTGGGTGAGGTAGAGCTGTTCACCCGCTTTGCGGAAACTGAGGTGCCCGGCGACGGTTCGAAAGACTTTGAGGCGGAAGTTCTCGAGCATATTTTCACGATGGTACGACGGGGGTCGCGCTGCACAGGGCTTCAGCCGTGTTGGGCGCGTAATAATCAACGGATGTGAGGATGTTGTGCTTGCTGGCTGCGTTGAGCGTGACCGTTTGGGGTGCGCGGCCCCTAAGGACAGCACACGATGTGGTGACGATGGTGTACACGTCGCTCTACTCGGATCACGACGATGCGCGGCTGGCGCAGGAATTGAAGAAGACGCGGCTGAGCGAGCGTTTAGATCCAAGCCTGATTCGCTACTTTCGAGGCTTGCACGCGGGGCCTAAAACTCTGGAGGCGCTCGAAAGCTTGAGTGACCGGTCGCAAGATATGCCGGCGCCCGCCGCACCGCCCGAGCAGATTCAGCCGATTCCGGGAACAGAAGAACAAGCAAGCATATTGGGACGGCTATTCAGGTATGCACAGTCGTACGTTCACGGGCTGCCTGATTTCATGTGCGATCAAGTGACGCGAAGGTTCACCAACTTCGATCCCATTGCGAGCAGCTACCGTAAATCACTCCGGCATAGCGACACGTTTACTCTGAGTCTGCGGTTTGTGAATGGCGTCGAAGACAGGCAGGTAAAGCAGGTAAACGGCAAGGACGCGCAGACGTGGAAAACCGAACAGGGGCAAAGCCTTTCGAGCGGTGAGTTCGGCAGAGATATGCTGATCACCTTTGGGAATCAGGTGGAGCCGAAGCTGGCCTGGAATCACTGGGAGATGTTCGACGGGAAGCGGCAAGCCGTCTTCAGCTACTTCGCAAGCGCGCGGAAGACCAAGTTCTCCCTGGTGTATTGCTGCTATCTGGGAACGAACGGCGTGAAGATGCAGCAGACATATAACGCCTCGGTCAGCGGACTGGTCTATGTGGATCCGGATACGGGCGTGATCTCGCGGCTGATACTGCAAGCAGCGAACCTGCCCGCTATTTTTCGATTGAAAGAGAGCAGCACGATCATCGATTACGGCGCGGTGAATCTGGGAGGAAAAACGTATACGATGCCGCTTCACGCGCTTGTGTTCGTTCGCTCCGATCAGCAGATTAACAGGAACGAGATTGAGTTTGTGAAGTACCGGCGATTCGGAGCGGAGTCGGTCTTGTCGTTCACGGATCCGAAGATAAGCGAGAAAAGTTCGACGCCACATAAATAGCCGGAGCGCGGCAGATCACTACACTGGGGGTGAGCAAAGTTCGCTTGGACGGGAAAGCGAATGAGCGAGACGACGATGAGTGGCAAACGAATTCTGATTGTGGAAGACGAGGACAAGCTGCGGCGCGTGGTGCAGTTGGAGTTAGAGTCGCAGGGATACGAGGTGGACGGTGCGGCGTCGGCCGAGCAAGGGCTGGCGCTTGCGACTGTAGCAAGCCTGATTGTCACCGATCTTCGACTGCCGGGCATGGACGGGCTGCAATTCATGGCGGAGCTGCACGCGCGGGGCATTGGGGCGCCGGTCGTGGTGATGACGGCGCACGGGTCAGTGGAAGCAGCCGTGGAAGCAATGAAGAAGGGAGCGGCGGATTTTTTGCAGAAGCCGTTTTCGCTTGAACATCTGAGCACGGTGGTGAGCCGGGCGCTTGCCATGCAGACGCTTCGCAGCGAGAACCAGCGGATGCGCGAGGAGCTCGACCAGCGCTATCAGTTCGACAACATTGTGGGACGTAGCGCGGCCATGCGAGAGATTTTTCACACCGTCGAGCGGGTTGCTCTGACGCGAGCCACGGTGCTGCTGGCCGGGGAGAGCGGAGTCGGTAAGGGGATGATTGCTCGCGCGATTCATCAGCATTCACCGCGCAAGACTCATCCGTTTGTGAAGATTGACTGCACGGCCCTGCCAGAGAACCTGATGGAGAGCGAGCTGTTCGGGTATGAGAAGGGGGCGTTCACCGGAGCGACCACGAGTAAGCCGGGGCGGTTCGAACAGGCAGATAAAGGGACGGCGTTTCTGGATGAGATCGGGGACGTGCCGGCGAGCATTCAAGTCAAACTGCTGCGTGTGCTGCAGGAGCGGCAATTCGAACGGCTTGGGTCGAACGTGACGCGCGATGTGGATGTGCGTATTGTGGCGGCAACGAATGTGGACCTGCGGCGAGCGCTCGAAGAAGGGCGATTCCGGGAGGATCTGTACTACAGGCTGAATGTAGTGCCGATCAACGTGCCGCCGCTGCGGGAGCGCAAAGAAGATATACCGTTTCTGGCAATGCACTTTGTGCGTAAGCTGGGCGCGGAGTTGGGGTCGACGATTCAAGAGGTTAGTCCGGCGGCGATGGACCGGCTGGTGGCGCATCCTTGGCAGGGTAATGTCAGGGAGCTTGAGAACACGATCGAGCGAAGCATGGTGCTGGCTTCGGGCGAAGTGCTCGAGGCGGCGGATGTGAGATTGGAAACGCCGCGAAACAGTGTGACCGCGGCGGTTGGGGCGACGGTTCCGCTGCTGCCGGAGGGGGAAACGCTCGAGCATTGGGAGCAGATGATGATCCGGGAGGCGCTGCGGCGGGCGAACGGGAATAAGAGCCAAGCGGCTCGGTTGTTGGGGTTGACCCGGAATGCGCTTCGGTACCGGCTTTCGCAGATGGGGATGGACTCGGGCAGTGAAGAAGCCGAGGCGGGGTAGCGTTTGCAGCCCGGTTGACATAGAAGAGCGTTGGAGCGAGGGGACGCGCCTGCCTGATCGGACAGGGGCGAGTGGATTCTGAGCTAGGCCGGGACGTCCCCGAGCGGGTTTGTGGTTTGGGGAGAGAGCGGGTTCGTAGGTGTAGAGCGAGGGGACGCGCCTGCCTGATTGGACGGGGCGAGTGGGGACTGAGCTAGGCCGGGACGTCCCCGAGGGAGTTTGTGGGCGCTTGGAAGAGAGGGGTGGGGGTTTGGAGCGAGGGGACGCGCCTGCCTGATCGGACAGGGGCGAGTGGATACTGAGCTAGGCCGGGACGTCCCCGAGGGAGTTTGTGGTTTGGGGAGAGAGCGGGTTCGTAGGTGTAGAGCGAGGGGACGCGCCTACCTGATCGGACTGGAGCGAGTGGGTACTGAGCTAGGCCGGGGCGTCCCCGAGGGAGTTTGTGGGCGCTTGGAAGAGAGGGGTGGGGGTTTGGAGCGAGGGGACGTGCCTGCCTGATCGGACTGGGGCGAGTGGGTACTGAGCTAGGCCGAGGCGTCCCCGAGGAACTTTGTGGGCGCTTGGAAGAGAGTGAGGTGGGGGTGTGGAGCGAGGGATTTTGGCAGTTTCTGTGCCGCTGACATAGAATGTCTTTGTGATGCCTTGGCGATCGAAGCGGGACACGATTCCGCAGGGAACTTTGGACATGCTGATCCTGCGTACCCTCACGGGGCGGGAGGAGATGCACGGGTTCGCGATCGCGGACTCGATTCAGGAGCACACAGAGGGCGTGCTGGAGGTGGAAGAAGGATCGTTATACCCGGCGCTGCAGCGGATGCTCGTGCAGGGTTGGATCGTTGGCGAGTGGGGGCGAACGGAGGCAAATCGACGGGCGCGGTATTACAAGCTAACGGCAGCAGGCCGCAAGCAGTTGTCGCGGGAGATTGCGCAGTACGAACGCGTGTCGCGGGCCATTGGACAGGTTTTACAGCGAGCGTAAGCGATGAAGATTTGGCGCAAACTTTGGAATTGGATGAGGCGCGGGCAGTTCGAGCGGGAGCTTGCCGAGGAGATGGATCTGCATCGGCAGGAGCGGGCGAGGCGGCTGGCTGCAAGCGGATTGACGGAACAGGAGGCAGAGGCAACGGCGCGACAGCGATTTGGGAACGCCACTGCACTGCGAGAGGCAAGCAGCGACGTATGGAGCTGGGCCTGGCTTGACGAGCTATGGCAAAACTTGCGTTACGCGTTGCGCCTGACGGGAAAGAGCCCCGGGTTTACAGCAGTTGCGGCGGTT
Source organism: Bryobacteraceae bacterium (assembly GCA_965219105.1). GTDB lineage: Bacteria > Acidobacteriota > Terriglobia > Bryobacterales > Bryobacteraceae > Bog-105. The sequence goes on from OZ244728.1 coordinate 1,806,567, forward strand.
ACTCTGGCGTTGGGAATCGGTGCAAACGCGGCGGTGTTCAGCATCTTCGACGCCGTTCTATTACGGCCGCTGCCGTACCGTGATCCGGGCAAGCTGGTCGCGATCTGGGACGTGATCGGCAAGGCGAAGGAGAAGGCGCCCATGTTCGCGAGCTATGCGGATTACCAGCAGATTGCCCGCTATGCGCACAGCTTCAGCAGCACATCGGCAGCCACTTGGGCGACAGGACCGCGCATTTGGAAGGACGGGGAGAGAGCCGTGTCAGTGATGGCAGTGCCGGTAACGCTGAGCTTTTTTCCAACGCTGGGCGTGAAGCCCTCGATCGGGAGGAGATTCGATCATGCCGACTTGCAAAGCTCGTGCGCGGTGATTCTTTCGGACCGTTTCTGGAAGGGGAAGCTGAGAGGCGACCCTGCAACGATCGGCAAGCCGATGCGGATCGATGGGCAATCGTGCGGCGTGGTGGGCGTAATGTCGGCGAAGTTTAATTTCTATCCCAGGCAAGCGCAGATGTGGATGCTGGCCGGTCCGAACTTCAAAGGTCGCGACAAGCTGATCGTGGGAACGTTTGCGCGACTGAAGCCGGGCGTTTCGTTACAAGAGGCAGCAACGGAGGTCAAGCAACTGCACCGCCGGCTCCACGCGACGGACGGGCAGGAGAAAGATATCGAAGCAGCGGTGTTCGGATTGCAAAGCCAGTTCACATTTCTGGCTGGGAGGACGCTCAAAGCTACGGTATGGCTCATGGCGGGTGCGGTGTTCTGCGTGCTGCTGATCGCTTGCATGAATGTAGCGAATTTACTGATTGGAAGATCGTTCAGCCGGGAGCGGGAACTGGCTGTGCGAGCCGCGATCGGTTCGGGCCGGGCAAGACTAATGCGGCAGTTGCTGACAGAGGCGCTGCTGCTGGCGAGTATGGGCAGCGTGGGCGGCGTAGCGCTGGCCTGGTGGGCGGTTCGCTATTTTAATCGCATCGCTCCGATCGAGCTTCCCGTGGGAGCCGATGTGCAGATCAATATTCCGGTGATCGTATTCTGCATTGCCATGACGATCGGAACGACGCTGTTCTTTGGATTACTGCCGGCGTGGCGGGCCGCTCGGATCGATGTAAACCAGGCGTTGAAGGCTGGCGGTCGAGGCACGGGGCAGCAATCGTCAAAGCAGGGCTTGGCGAGGATGCTGGTCGCAATGGAGATGACGCTCTCGGTCGCGCTACTGATTGGCGCTGGATGGCTGGCCGCTAGCCTCACGAAAATGAGCCAAGCGCCATTGGGGTTTAACGCCAGAGGATTGTGGGTGACGGATCTGTCGTTGCAGGGGAACCATTTCGAAGGCGACGCCGAGCGGCTACGTTTTTTTGAGGCATTGGAGAGGCGACTGCCGCCGAGCTCAGCGCTGGCGTACGCGAGCAGCCTGCCACCCTACCTGGGCGGCAACGACACGGTGGAAGTAGTGGGCAGCGGCCACAAGCCGGCAAATGAGATTGGGGACGCTGGAAGCAGCACAGTGAGCGCGTTTTATTTTGCAGCGATGCGGACGCGCATCCTGCGGGGGCGTGGCTTCGACAAACGGGACCGGGCCGGTACGACGCCGGTCGCGATGGTAAACCGCGCACTGGCGCAAGAGTACTTTCCGCATGGCAACGCAGTTGGGCAGCAGATTCGGGTGGGCAATGAGAAGAATGCGCCGGTGCTGACTGTGATTGGCATTGTGGAGGATCAGAAGCACACCGAGTTGATGCACGAGATGGGCTGGCTGGCGACGCCGCTGGTGTACCGGCCTTACCAGCAGAACCCGGAAGCGAATATTTATGTGATTACGCGTTCGGGTAGGAATTTGGCAAAGGAGATAGGGGCGATCGATAGCAATGTTCCGGTAAGTGATCCAGAGGCGATGGAAGAGCGGTTAGCGGTCACGATGACATTTGCGCGGTTCCGGGCGGTGCTGGTGAGCGCGTTTGCGGCAATAGCCATCTTGCTCGCGTGCGTAGGGCTGCACGGCGTGCTGGCGCAGTTGGTGTCTTTGCGCAGAGCAGAGTTCGGAATACGGCTGGCGATCGGGGCGCAAGCACGCGATCTGTTTCTGCTGGTTGTGAAACAAGGCGGCGGTCCGGTGGTGGTGGGGCTGGTTGCGGGCCTAGTGGCGGCCTATGGAATGAAACAAGTGCTGGGGAGTGTGCTGTACGAGTCGCAGGCCAGCGGAGTGGTGGTCATCGGGTCGGCGGCTCTGCTGACTGCGGTCGCGACGCTCGCGATCCTGCTGCCGGCGAGGCGGGCGGCGCAAGTGGACCCGGCGACAGCGTTACGCAACGAGTGATTTTTATTGTGGCAAGTCGATCTGATAACCGGCGCGAGCGTGAGCGATGGCTCCCGGGATATTCGTCGTGACGGAGATGGCGTGATAGCCGGGCGTGAGCGGATCGGGCGAGTAGGTGAGCGTGTAGGTTGTGTGAAGAGCGGCGCCGAGCGCGATTACCGCGTTTTCGAGATCTTTTTGCTTGCGGAAGTGTAGCTCCAGGCCACCCGTTTGAGTGGTGAGAAGAGCAAACGGATCGGATTTGGCCGCGATTTTAGCGGTGCGCTTTAGGGCTGGTCCGAGCTTGGTCAATTCGACGCCCACGACGTAGCCTCCCAAACGTCCACCAAGGTGAAAGGTATCGGACACAAATGTCTTGCCGGATAGGGGTAACGCGAGCGCAAAGATGGTGGCGTTTTCGCGTTCGGCAGCAGCGGTGAGCGTGGCGAACTTCGCGGAGCTGCCGCTATCATACGGCTGGCCGATGAAGATGAGCAGTTTCGTGTTTGCGGGAGGGCAGGTCTTAAGCAGTTGAATTGCGTTTAGTCCGGCATCGATCAGGTGCGCGGGCTCATTACCGGGTTTCACTTTGCGAATGGCCGATTCCAAGTCGCCCGTACCGCTGAAGGCTTTTAGCAGAGTGACTTCGCTGTCGTACGAGAGTACGGCGCCTTGCCCGTTAGCGCCAAGCAGAGAATTTTCGATCGTGCTAGCAGCTTTCGAGATGACCGGCAGGTAATCACGTACAGCTTCGCTCGACTGAATGGCGAGCACGAGCGAGACAGGGGCCGAAATAGATTCAAAGCGAAAATGCTGCGAGTGACCATTGTCGGTCAGGTGAAACGATGCGGCATCGAGGCCGGTCAGCAAATCACCGGTTTGCGAAAAGACGAGCGTGGGAACGGCTACCAGGCGTACTGGCACCTTGATGGTCGGAGATTGTTGCGCGAAGACGTAAATGGCGCAGGAGAGATCAACCATAAGCCAGGCTCGAGAGAGCACGGGCAATGGACGCAGCAGGCGAAAAGCGGTTACAAGCGAACGATTTTGCCGGAACTGAAGCCTTTCAGAGCGTTGCGGGTGTCGACGATGAGTTTGCTGCGCGCTACCACGGAATTATAGTCGACGCCAGAGTGATCCGTGATGATGACGACGCAATCGGCGGCTTCGACCGCCCCAAGCATATCCTCAGCTTGCATGTCGGAGTTATTGATGTGAATTTTCTTGACATGAGGGTCAGAGAAAGTGACCGTAGCGCCGAGGCGTTGAAGAAGCAGAATGATGTCGAGGGCGGGAGACTCTCGCACGTCATCGATGTCGCGCTTATAGGCGATGCCGAGGATGTGAATGCGGGAACCCCGGACGGGTTTGGAAGCGTTGTTGAGCGCGTGCTGGACTTTCTCGACGACGAACTCGGGCATGCGGCCGTTGATGTAGCCGGCGAGCTCAATGAATCGGGCTTCGATGCCGGCTTCCTTGCTCTTCCAGGAGAGATAAAACGGATCGATTGGGATGCAGTGTCCGCCCAGACCGGGACCAGGATAGAACGGCATGAAGCCGAACGGCTTGGTGGCAGCGGCGTCGATCACTTCCCAGACGTCGATATCCATGCGATCGCACATGAGCGCCATTTCGTTAGCGAGGCCGATGTTGATCATCCGGAACGTGTTTTCGAGCAGCTTGACCATCTCGGCGACGCGCGTGGAGCTGACGGGAACGATGGTTTCGAGCGCCTGCCCATAAAAGAGAGCGCCTAGTTCCGTGCAATGCGGCGTGATGCCGCCCACCACTTTCGGAATGTTGGCGGTTTGAAATTTCGCGTTGCCGGGATCGACTCGCTCGGGCGAAAAGCAGAGGAAAAAGTCCTCGCCGACCTTGAGGCCGCTGGCTTCGAGCTTAGGAAGGACGAGCTCATCGGTGGTGCCCGGATAAGTGGTCGATTCGAGCATCACGAGCAGGCCCGGATGTATGTGCGCTCCGATGGCGTCCGACGCGGCCACGACGAAGCTCATGTCAGGATCTTTCGTTTTGCGGAGCGGCGTGGGAACGCAGATGTCTATCGTGTCGAGTTCGCCGATGACCGAGAAATCCGTGGTGGCTCGCAGCTTGCCACTCGCGACCAGCGGCGAGAAGACTTCATCAGCGACGTCTTTGATGTAAGAGCGGCCCGCGTTGAATTGCGCGACCTTAGAGGGCTGGACATCGATGCCGGTGACGTCGAACCCGGCGCGAGCAAACTCGACAGCCAAAGGCAAACCGACGTAGCCGAGACCGAGGACGCCGACGCGCGCAGTCTTTGCGGCGATTCGCTCGCGCAGACGATCTTTGGCGGAGACAACTTCGGCGGGCCGCCGGGGAGTGTCAATCGTCAAGGAAGAATTTCCCTTCACCGACGAGCTCCGCCGGGCCCGTCAGATAGACACTCTTGTCCCAGCGAAGATGCAGGTTACCGGCAGGAGTTTGGACCTCAACTGGACTTTGGCACACCTTCCTGAGAATAGCAGCGGCAGCAGCGCCGGTAGAGCCGGTGCCGGAGCTGCGAGTTTCGCCCGCGCCACGCTCGAAGAAGACAGCCTCGACGGTGTGCGAGTCGCGAACGATCACGAAAGAGACGTTGGAGTGTTTGGGAAATCGCGGATGCGATTCAGCCTGGCGGGCGACGGAGAGCCAGTCAATCGGAAGCGTATCAACGAAGATGACGCATTGCGGATTGCCGACGTTGAGGATGGTGGCAGAGTATGAAGCGCCGGCGAGGTCGAGCTTGGCATCGAGTTCTTCGAGCACAGGGAGCCCCATGTCCATTTCGAACGAGGAGCTATTGCCGCGGCGTTCGGTGAGGCGAAGGGTCTTGGGACCGGCAGCGGTGTTGACGACGATCTCTTGGGGATCGGTGGAAGTGTGACGGAGGGCAAAAGCCGCGGCGCAGCGGGTTCCATTGCCGGAGATTTCGGCCTCGCTGCCGTCGGAATTGAACAGGCGCGTACGAAGGCCGTGCGGAACCCGTTCGACGATCATCCACCCATCGGCTCCAATGCCGGTGTTGCGAGCGCAGATACGGCGGGCAAGCGCTTCGAGGCCGGCGGAAGGCGGGATGTCGATGTTCCAGGTAAGGAGGAAGTCGTTTTCCGCGCCATGCAGTTTGGTGAAAGGGATCGTGATCATGGTGTGTGACGGCGATAGATCTGGAGGTCGGGGCTGTACTTGGTGGTGGTTACCGTTAAGAGCTTGGCATACGGGTCGCCGGAAGCGGCGGCGAGTCGACGGAACAGCAGGTCGCCGTTTTGCATGACGGCCCAGGCGGCGGGGTGAAAGAGATCGGGGCGGCGCGTCGCTTCGAACCAGACCGGACCGTTGCCGATGTTGATGGTTTGGGAGAGATGTATGCGGGCCTGACAGTAGATACCGTCGATGTCGCCGGAAGACGTGAGCAGCTGCTGACCGGGCCTGTAATGAGCATGCAGGAAATGTACGCCGGCAGCGGTCCAGGCGCGGCGGTCGACTGAGTTCACTTGCGACTCTTTCCAGCAGATCCAGTTTTCATGAGAAGGCTGGAAAAGCCAGGGAGAGGCAGCGAGCAGAGGGATGGCGGCACTGAACTTCCTCCAGCGCGGCGGCAGAGCGATGACGATCGCGCCCGCGGCAAACGCGCAGAACGGAAGAATCGCGGAGCCATAGCGGGTGTTGTAGTAGGAGAAGGGCCAGAGCGTGGGCACATGAATGGGGAGTTTCGAAGAGTGGACGCTCCAAACGTAAAAGCAGGGAGTGAGGAGCAAGAACAGCAGCGGCGATAGCTTACGAAACCTATATGCGCAGGCCAAGCCGACGATTGCAAGTACGAGGAGTTCCACACCTACGCAAAGACGGCAGGCGGTGAAGTAGTAGTGAGCGGCGGCGATCCAATCGCGATAGCCGGGGTACCAAGCGGACCCTTGGATCGCGGCGGGCGAGTACGGTCCGTTGTAGAAGTCGAGGGCATTGCCGGTTTCCCACCAGTTGTGAGCGAGCCAGTAAAGGGGAGCAAGCGAGAGAGCGGCGCCTGCGAGAAGAAAGGCGGCCAATCTTCTTTTCGGTGCATGAAAGGCGAGCCAAGCCGCGAGGAAAGGGATCAGGAACCAACCGTCATAGCGCGTGAGTGAAGTGAACCAGGAGGCGATGACGGCGACTGCGACCCAGCGGAGCCGGTGGGTGGAACGAAAGCGAATCGCCGCGAGAAACAGGAGCGCGAAACCGGCAAAGAAAACAGCTTCGGTCATGGGAATGACGGCGAGGTAGAGCAGGTTGGGGTTCAGGGCGAAGCAGGCAGCGGCCACTAGAGCAGCTGTGTGGTCGCGGTAAAGGTCACAGGCGGCCAGAAACAAGCAGGTTGCGGAAAGGACGAAGCAGCAGGCGACGGGAATCGTGCCAGCAAGGCCAGTCGACCACAGGAAATCGCTGCCGACGAAAGGCAGGCAGAGCACATGCAGCATGGGAAGCCAGGGAGTGCCGAGCTGATCGTAGCCAGGGGTGCGGGAATCGAGAATCGCACGACTGCTGTTAAGGTGGGCGGCGGCGTCACCGTAGTACAGGAGGAAGCCGCGGCGGAAGCACCAGAGGCCGAAGCAGGCGACCAGCGCGGAGAGAGCAACGAGAACAGCAAATAGGGCCGCGGGCGAACAACGCCAGTTGCAACCGATTTCGAGAGGGCGCTTCGGCTCGCGGAAAAAACCCGGCCTCATTAGAAGGCGGTGAATCGGCGAAATTCCTCAAAGCGTTTGTCGATGTCGGCGCGGGTGAGTGTATGAAAGCGCTCGACGCCAAACTGTTCACAGCAGAAGCTGCCCATCACCGAGCCATAGATGACGGCCCGATGAAGCTCGGCGAGATCGAACTGACCGTGACGGAGATCGAAGTTGCGTTCAGCTAGGTAGCCGACGAAGCCGCCGGCAAAGCAGTCGCCCGCGCCGGTTGGGTCGAAGACGTCTTCGAGGAGATAGCCGGGGACCATGAAAAGCGAATCGCGGCGGAAGAGCATGGCGCCATACTCACCGCGTTTGATGACGAGCGTGTGGGGGCCGAGATCGAGAATCTTCTGGGCGGCTTTGCGCAGGTTGCTTTCGCCGGAGAGCATGCGAGCTTCGCTGTCGTTGATAAGAAGGAAATCCCAATCGCGGATGGTCTCAAGGAGCGCGTCGCGATGATCGCTGATCCAGTAGTTCATGGTGTCGCCGCCGGCAAAACGGAGGCCGGGCATTTGAGATTGGACGGCGCGCTGCAGACCAGGTTGGATGTTCCCGAGGAACAAGTAGGGCTGCTTGGCATAGGACGGCGGCAGCTTGGGGTCGAAATCAGCAAAGACGTTCAGGTCGGTGCGCAAGGTAGTGCGGTCGTTCATATCCTGCGAGTAGACGCCGGACCAGAAGAAGGTTTTGCCGGGGACCTGTTCGAGACCCTCCAGGTCGATTTTGTTCTCTTCGAGCAGTTGGCGGTCGGCGGGGTCAAAGTCCTCACCCACAACGGCTACGATGGAGGTGGGCGTAAAGTAGCTGGCGCTGAGCGCGATATAGGTGCAAGCGCCTCCGAGGATGCGATCTCTTTTTCCGTGCGGCGTCTCGATGCCATCGTAGGCAACGGACCCAATTACGACAAGCGACATTCGATTTGCATTGTAACTGCTAGGGGGCCGGAGGCAGGCCGGGATAGTACTCGAAGGAGCACTGCACGACGAGAAATCATGAGCAGAAACGGCTGGCACTTGGGTCCATACGAGCGTAGGACAGGGAATCAGGTATGCGAATTTTTATCACCGGCGCGAGCGGGTATATCGGGAGAGTGGTTACCGAACAGGCGATGCGTGCCGGCCATGAAGTGCTGGCGCTAGTCAGGAGTGAATCTGGGCTGCAGACCGTGCGGGAGTTGGGCGCAACTCCGATACCCGGTGATTTAAACAGCATCGGAACGCTCGAAGGTACAGCCGCTGAAACGGATGCGGTGCTTCACCTGGCGTTCGTCCACGACTGGAACTTAAACTTTGCGGATGTGCTTGGCATTGAGATCAGAGCGGTCGAGACATTGGCGGCAGGGTTGCGAGGTACCGGCAAACCGCTGGTGATTTCGTCGGCAACAGCGCTGGCCGAGCCGAGTCCGGTAGGAGAAGAGACCGATGAATGGGCTCCGACGAGCAACACGTTTATCTTGAAAGACAGGATCAAGGCAGAGCGGGCCTGCATGGCTTTAAGCGACAAAGGTGCTCGGGTGATCGCGATGCGGCTGCCACCGTATGTGCATGGCAGGGGCGGCAGCTCATTTATTCCGATGCTCATGAAGGGGGCGGCCGAGCGAGGAGTATCGGCGTACGTGAACGACGGCTCGAAGCGAACCTCGGCGGTACATGTGGAGGACGCGGCACGGGCCTATCTGCTGGCGATCGAGAAAGGGGAAGCGGGATCGGTCTTCAATTGCACCTCGGAAACCGGCATCACGACGCGAAGCTTGGCCGAAGCGATCGGGGAGGCGGTCGGGGTACCTGCAAAGGGGTATTCGAGAGTGGAGACCGAGCGGCTTTGGGGTACGTTTTTGACCGCGTTTTTCGATTATGAAAACCGGGCTTCGAGTGCGCGCCTGCGTGAACAGTTGGGGTGGCAACCGCAAGCAAGGTACGGGTTGCTCGAGGACATCACTCAGGGGTCGTATACAGAGCTCAGCAAAAATTTGAGAGCGGGCAGCCAGCGTTACGCCGAAAGCGAGTAGAGGGATTATGGCAAGCGAAAACGTGATTGTGACATTGCGAGTGAAGAATAAGGCGGACAAGGCTGAGGAGCTCGATCAGTGGTGCAGGACAAATTTCATAGACACACGTCAGTTTGAGGGTTGCCTGTGGCTCCATGCGTACCGGAAAGAGGGCGACCCGCGAGAGGTCGTGATGCTCGAAGAGTGGACGTCAATTCCGCATTACGAAAAGTATCTGAACTGGCGGAAAGAGAATGGAACGCTGCAGGAATTGCAGAATCTGCTGGATGGCGAGCCTGCGATTGAGTACTGGTCTCGGAAGATCGATTGAGATGGAAGATCGCGCCGGGTGGGGGCTTTGATCGCCGTTGCGTTTCCTGATTATTACCGACACGCACGCCAACTGGCGCGCGCTCGCCAGCGTGCTGGATGACGCGGCTGGTCAATACGAGCAGATTGTGTGCTGCGGAGACTTGGTAGGCTACAACTCCGAGCCATCACAGGTTCTAGATTGGACCAGTGAGCATTGTTCGGCAGTCGTACGCGGCAATCACGACAAGGTGGTGAGCGGGCTCGAGAGCCTAGACTGGTTTAACGAAACCGCGCAGGAGGCGGCGCGCTGGACAATGAACCGGTTGAGCGCGGAACAGACGGAGTATCTGCGGTCACTTCCCTCTGGCCCACTTCAACTAGAGTATTTTCACATCTGGCATGGGTCGCCGCGGGACGAAGATGAGTATGTGACCAGCGTAGCGGAGGCGACACCGGGCTTTGAGTACCTCGATTGCCCGCTGGCGTTTTTTGGCCATACCCATGTACAAGGTGTGTTTTTCGCCAAGCAGCGGCGCTATGGAAGCAAGCCGGGAGTAGCGAAGAACCAGACAGAGAGCGTTATCGAGCTAGAGCCGGACATGCTGTACGTGATCAATCCCGGGTCGGTCGGGCAGCCGCGAGATGGCGATCCGAGAGCGGCTTATGCGCTATACGATACGGAGGAGCGTGCGGTACGCTTGCGACGTGTCGAGTACGACATAGAAGCAACGGCGCAAGCGATACGGACAGCCGGATTACCGGAGATGCTCGCGCAGCGTTTATTTTACGGATTCTGATGTTTCGGCGATGTACCTGCCCGGCAAATTACGCGTGACAAAATAGTAGGTTGCGGATCATTGCGGATGGGATTTACTACGCCTGCGGATTGATAATAGGCGGCCTTCTCCTCGGGTATTTTCTGACACCGTGGTTGGGCTTGCCTTTGTATTTGTTGGCGGTGTTTTGCTTGTACTTTTTCAGAGATCCGGAGCGTGTCGCGCCGGCGGGAAACTGGATGGTCGCGCCGGCGGATGGGAAGATTGTAGCGGTTAGGGCGCTCGAGAGCGGCGAGACCCGGATCAGCATCTTCCTGAACATCTTCAACGTTCACGTAAACCGAACGCCGATCGCGGGGAAGGTAACGGCGGTGGTGTATCAGAAGGGCAAGTTTCTGGTGGCCAGTCACGAAGCGGCTTCAGCGGAGAACGAACAGAACACGCTGATTATCGAAGGTGAACGAACGCGCGTGGTGTGCAGGCAGATTGCGGGGCTGATCGCACGGCGGATTGTTTGCTATACGCAGGCCGGCGCGCAGTTGACGCCGGCCGAACGCATTGGCTATATCAAATTCGGCTCGCGAGTAGACGTGATTTTCGGCCGCGAGTGGACGGCAGCGGTGAAACAGGGCGACCGGGTGACCGCAGGTACGAGCATATTAGCCAAGTGGTCGGCGACCGAGGAGACGATCTGACGGATCAGAATGAGGTGAGGCTGGGAGAACGCGAGGGAGGGCAGCCGGCTCCAAAGAGACGCCGGAGAGCAGCCTATGCGTTGCCCACGCTGTTTACGAGCGGCAACATTTTCCTGGGATTCCTGGCGCTGGTGCAATCGTTCCAAGGCGCCATATTGGCCGCCACTGGAGTGCCGACAGCGAGTCTTCACTTCGCACTAGCTGCGAAGGCGCTGGGGTTCGCTATTTTCTTCGACGGGCTTGACGGACGGATTGCGCGGATGACGCATACGACGAGCGATTTTGGACGCGAACTCGATTCGCTGGCCGACTTCATCACTTTTGGTATTGCGCCCGCAATGCTGGCCTTCGTGTGGGGCGTGCGGTACGTGACTTCAGCAGAGAGCCGCTTGACGGATCACCTGATTCGAGCAGGGTACCTGGTGGCGTTTGTATATCTACTGTGTGGAGCGATTCGGCTGGCGCGTTTCAATGTGCAGACCAATCCTGTCCTGAAGAACCCGGGGCGGCCTGACCGCAAGTATTTCGCAGGAATGCCGAGTCCGGCGGCGGCTGGGCTGATTGCAGCCATAGTTTTTTTCGATCCATTCCCTGTGCGCTCCCTTGCGTTCTCGATTGCTTGGCTTTGCATAGTGGCATTGGCAGGATTGCTGATGGTGAGCACGTGGCGTTATCCGAGTTTCAAGCAGATCAGCATCACCAAGCCGCGCACGCCGCTGATCGTGCTGATCGTGGGCGTGGTGGCGTTCCTGATCTGGGAGTGGGCGCCGCCATTTCTGCTGGCGAGCGCGGTGACGTATGCACTCACAGGAATCACTATCCGTCTCGCAGGCTTTCTGAGGCGGCATCGAAAGGCACGCGCAAATTCGGCGTACGCGGAGCATCAGGTTGGCTAAATCAAAATTGGACATGCAGTTTTCCGTTGCGCTGGTGGGAGAAGAGACGCTGCTCGGCAAAGAGCTAAGCGAAGCGCTAGCAAGTCGAGTGCCGGACGCGACGGTTGCTGGATACGCCGCGAGCGGCGAAGGGAACTTCGGCGAAACCGAGGGCGAAGCAGTGTATGTGGAGCCCTTTAATGAGAGCTCGCTTAAGAAGACGGCAGCGGTCCTGGTGGCCGGCAGTGCAGCAGGCGCGCAGAAAGTGTATGAGTTGGCGAAAGCCGCTACGCCGAAGCCGGCTGTGATTGATTGCTCGGGGTTCCTCGAGCACTTACCGGAGGCGCAAATATCGGCTCCCCTGCTTGGCGGCTCGATTGCGCGGAAAGGGTGGCTGTATGCAGTGGCGCATCCGGCCGCAAGCGCGCTGGTGCTGATCCTTTCGCGCTTGGCTAAGTACCGCGGCATCCGGCAATCCGTCATCAATATTCTGGAGCCGGCAAGCGAGTACGGACGAAAGGGCATCGCTGAGCTGCATCAACAGACAACCAGCCTGCTCGCATTTAAGCCGCTCGACAAAGAGGTTTTCGACACGCAGCTGAGCTTCAACCTGCTGGCGCAACTCGGGGAGGAATCGCCTACTAAGCTCATTTCGACCGAGCATAGAATTGAGCGGCACATCGCGACCCTACTCGGGAATGGCGGCGTGACCGCACCGTTGCCTTCGATACGGCTTATTACCGCGCCCGTGTTTCACGGCTTCAGCTTCTCCATGTGGATTGAGTTCGAAGCAGCAATCGAGCGCGATGAAGTGGGAGAGGCGCTGGCGTCGGCACAGGTTGAAGTGCGAAGTAAAAACGAGGAAGCGCCTCATAACGTCGGGGTAGCGGGCCAGAGCGGGCTGGCAGCAGGTGACATACGGCTAGATCCGAATAACCCGCGCGCCGCATGGATCTGGGTCGCAGGGGACAATCTGCGCCTTGTGGCCGATGAGGCAATTGAAGTGGTAAATGCATTGCATGAGGATCGGCGTTGACCAGAAGACTAGCTTTGGCGGCGCTCGTGGCGAGTGCCGCTGGAGGGGTTTCCTGCGGCTATCATGTTGGCGGCAAGGCGGATCTTCTACCGCCGAGCGTGCGAACGATCGCAATCCCAGCGTTTGCCAGCTTCACCGCGCGCTACACGCTGCCGGACAAGTTGCCGCAGCAGATTGCACGGGAGTTCAGCAGTCGAAGCCGTTTCAAGATTGTGCCGGACGTACAGGACGCCGACGCAGTGCTGAACGGGGTGATCAACTCAGCCAATGCGTTTCCTACCATTTACGATCCGGGTTCGGGAAAGGCGACGAGCGTGGAGGTTCTGGTGAATATTGCGGTGAAGTTGATCGATCAGCGGAGCGGAAAGGTGCTTTACCAACGGGCAAACTGGATGATCCGGGAAGACTACACGCTGTCGGTGGATCCACATCAGTTTTTCGATGAGAGCGGGCCTGCGCTCGACCGGTTATGTAACGATGTCGCGCGGGATGTGGTGAGCGCAGTGCTTGAGAATTTCTGACCGATGACACCGGAGCAATTTCTGGCCAAGTTGGCCAAAGGGCCGCCTGCGCCGGCGTATCTGTTTCTGGGGCAGGAAGGGTATCAGCGAAGGATTTGCAAGGATGCGCTGGTAGACCGGGTGCTGCCCAAAGAAGCGCGCGCGGAGGGCTTGGCAGCGATCGATCTGGACGAAACGGCGCTAGTTTCGGTGCTGGATGACGCGCGCTCCATGTCCTTGTTTGCTTCTGACCGATTGATTTGGGTGAGCGCAGCGGAAGCGGCGTTGCCCAAACGATTGAGCCAGTCCCGAGATGACGAGGAGCCGGACGAGAGTTCACAGGCCGGACAGCTGAAGGAATATCTGAAATCGCCTACGCCGGGAACGGTGATAGTGTTCGAATGCAGCCGCTACGATTTCAGCGGTGACGACAAGCCGAAGCTGGACCGCGTACAGAAGTTCTACTCCGGTATACAGACGGTGGTGGAATTCCGGCAGTTCACTCCAGAGTCGAGCCGATTTCTAGCGCAGCAGCTCGCAAAAAAGTTCGACTTGAAGTTGGGTGGCGCGGAGCTCGCGGCGTTGCTCGAGACGGTTGCCGGTGATGCAAGCAGGGTAGCGGCGGAGATCGAGAAGCTGTCTTTGTTTGTGGAGCCGGGCAAAGCCGTAACGATAGAAGATATTCGCACACTGGTGCCGAACGCGGGGCAAACGACGATTTTTGCCCTGGTTCGGGCGCTTGGGGAGAATAACCGGGTGAGCGCTTTGCATTCGCTTGACATTCTCATCCGGGAAGGTGAGTATTTGCCATTGGCTCTGACATTTCTCAACACGCAATTCCGGCTGGCGCTCGCGGCGAAAGAAGCAAAGATCAGCTCATCGCAGCAGGCGCAGACGTTTTTCACGAACTTGGGCGTGCGGATGTGGCGCGATCGGGCCGAGCAGGTGGTTACCACAGCCGGCGCGTTCAGTAAACAACGGCTAAATACGGCCTTGGCTGCGATTTACGAAACGGATAAGAAGTTCCGTGAAGGCTTTCGGGATGACCGCGTAGTGATGGAGACCTTGGTGATGGCGTTGACGGCGAAATAGCGCGAGTAGGCAGCTAAGAATCAGGCTTTCGCTCGGCACGCCGCTGCCACTCAAATAGAGCCAAGCCCGCAGCTACCGACACATTGAGCGAGGAGACAGCGCCGGCCATAGGGATGCGCAAGAGAACGTCGCAGTGCCTCTGAACATTCTGATGGAGACCCTTCCCTTCCCCGCCGAGCACAAGCACCGTGGGAGTGATCAGGCGCGCTTCGCTGTATAACTCGGGTCCACTCTCATCCAGGCCATAGATCCAGAATCCTCTCTCTTTGAGGCGCTCCAGGCTTTGGGCTACGTTTGTGATACGTGCGATGGGCAAATACTCCAAAGCTCCTGCCGCAGCGCGGTCAACCGTTTCGGTCAGGGGGGCTGAGCGGCGTTCCGGAATGAGAATCGCGGAGGCTCCGGCGGCGTGAGCGGTACGAATGATGGCTCCGAGATTATGCGGATCTTCCACGCCGTCAAGTACGACAAGCAGCTGAGCATGATCGACGACCGCATCGAACTCGGCGTATCTGCGAGCGGAACCGAAGCCAAGAACGCCTTGATGAGAGACGCCCTTCGCGGCCCGATCGAGAGCTTCGCGCGTCTCAAAGCGCACGGGCACGGCGGCTGCGCGGGAGAGTTCGATGATTTCCTGGATACGCGGGCCGCCGGAGCCTTTCGCGATCAGGACTTTATCAATGGCATGTTGGGCGCGGAGGGCTTCACGAACTGGGTGAATACCGGCCAATACTCGTGACACTCTTTTACCCTACATCGGCACCCGTTGCGAACACTGCAGCGGCTTGAAAGGTTAGAGAACGCGAAGCAACTTCAGAATCGGCCACAGCAGGAGCAGAGCGATGGCCACGCTGAGCAGCACGATTGCAGCTCGCTCAAGTCTTTGTACTAAGCGGGCAGGAGAAACATTCCGGGTCATGATTTAACAGCTAATCAATCAACGCAAAGATGATCATACTCGTCTGTCACCGAATACTCTAGCCGAAGCTCCGCGAAGATCACGGCATCTTTTAAGAATTTCGACGAGCGGGTTCATTGCGGCGGTAAGCGGGAAGGGTTGATCGGCGGGCGGGGGGCTAGGGCGTTACGTTGCACAATGGGGGCATGCTGCGGGCATTAGTGGTGGACGATGAGCCGATAGCCCGGCGCGTATTGCGCGAAGATTTGAGTGCGTTGGGCGGGGTCGAGATTGTTGGGGAAGCCGAGAACGGGTTGCTGGCGCTCAACGCGATCGAAGCGGACTGCCCGGACCTAGTGTTCCTCGATCTGCAGATGCCGGTTATGGATGGCTTCAGCACGATTGCGCGGCTCCGCGGCAGCTGTTTACCGGCAGTGGTGATCCTTACCGCTTACGACGAGTTCGCGATCGAGGCATTCGATGCGGGCGCTATCGACTATCTCTTAAAGCCGGTAAGTCAAAATCGTCTCAAGCGAACGGTGGAGCGTGTAAAGCGGATGCTCCGGGATCCGGGAGAAGTGGCGCAGAGCCTGCTGCGCCTGCATGAAACTGCACCGCCGTCGCCGCAAACGCGGGTGCAGAAGATCGTCGGGAAGTATAAGAATGAATATTTCCTCCTAGACATCAATGAGATTCTGGCATTCCGCGCCGATGGGGACCTTACGTGGATTCTGACGGCGGACAGGCGCTATCTCGCCACGCAGAATTTGAAAACGCTGGCCGAGAAACTGGCAGGGTCCGCTTTTCGCCGCATCCATCGCAACGCGATTATCAACCTGGACCAGATTCAAAAGATGAGTATGCTGACGAGTCAGCGGTGGCTTGTTACTTTGAACAACGCTCAGCAATTCACTGTAAGTAAGCGTCTGGCAAAAAATCTGCGGGAAGTTCTGAACTGGTAACCGATAGCCCACAACTGCATAGGCACCACGGTAAGATAACCCGCAGAGCAGTTGCAGAACGTTTTCCCCTGTAAGTGATCCGTTCCTATCCGTTGAATCGCCGTGAAGATCTCCGAATAATGACGCGTGTATTTTTGATAGCAAGCTTAATGACGTTGTGGATAACCGCCGCAAATGCTCAATCCTTAGGAAATGCGGGCACAATCGTTGTCACCGCGACAGATCCAACAGGGGCTAGGCTCGCCGGAGCCAAAGTCACGTTGCACAACGTGCTTTCCGGCTATGAGCAGACCAGCGAGACGGGGCCGGATGGCACTGCACGCTTCGTAAACATACCTCCAAATCAATACCATCTGGTTATCTCAGCAGCTGGATTTTCGCCGACCGCACAAGACGTGACGGTGCGAAGCTCCGTGCCGATCAACCTCAATGCAAAGCTGACGCTCGCGACAAACTCAACTACGGTGAATGTCGAAGCATCCGGGAACGACCTTGTGGAGCTAGACACTTCCGCGCACCAAGACGTCGATCGGAATGCGTTTACCAAGCTGCCGATCTTCGATCCAGGAGCAGGCTTAAGCGGGGCAATTACTTACAGCACTGGAGCCGTGGCGGCGGATGCAAACGGATTCTTTCATCCTTTGGGCGATCATGCCGAGGTCACATTCGTGATCGACGGGCAGCCCATCAGCGACCAACAAAGCAAAGTATTTTCGACGCAGCTTCCGACGAGCGCCATTCAGAGCATGGAGCTAACAACAGGCGCCCCGCAAGCCGAGTTCGGGGATAAGACGAGCATGATAGCGCAAGTGACGACGCGTTCGGGGCTCGGGGCGGGCAAACAGTTTGGCAGCGTAGACACTTATTATGGCAGCTTCGGATCGACCGGCGGCGACGTAAGCTATGGGCTGGGCAATGAGAAGTTCGGAAACTTTATTGCTGTAGATGGAACACGAAGCGGACGTTTTCTAGACTCGCCGGAATTCACGCCATTCCACGACATCGGCAACAACGGTACGATTTTCGACCGGTTCGATTCGCAGCCTACGAATGTGGATGTCTTTCACCTGAACCTGTTTTTTGCGCGCAACTGGATTCAAATCCCAAACGACTACGATCAACTTTCGCAGGATCAGAGGCAGCGGGTTTTGACATGGAACGTGGCGCCCGGATATCAGCACACGTTCAACTCACACATGCTGCTGACAATGAACCCGTATGCGCGAAAGGACCAGTTCAACTACTACCCGAGCCGCGATCTACTGAACGATACTCCGTCTACGCAGAGCCAAAGCCGGGATTTGTTCAACTACGGAGTGCGGGCTGACCTGGCAGCCACGTTCGGCCGCCATGACATAAAAGCCGGGCTTGACATCAAGCAGACCAGATTACTCGAATCTTTCAATTTTGCCGTGACCGATCCGGCCTTCAACGCCGTGTGCAACGATCTGCAGGGGAACGCGGTAGTGGACTCGCCCATCGTGAATCCGACTTTATGCAGCGGCCAGGGATTCGTGGCGAATCCGGCATTTCAGCCGGGGCTTCTCCCATTCGATCTCAGCCGTGGAGGGAGCCTCTTTCAATACCGTGCCAAGCACAATATCAATCAGTATGCCGGGTACATTGAGGATTCGATCACGATCCGGAATCTGCTACTTACTTTGGGTTTGAGGGGGGACGGGTACTATGGCCTGGTCTCCGATGCGGCTCCGGAGCCGCGTGCCGCGGCGGCTTACAACATCAAGAAGACAAACACCGTTTTGCGCGCCGCGTATTCGAGAACGTTCGAGACACCGTTCAACGAAAATCTTCTTCTCTCGAGCGCTTCAGGATTGACCAACGGCACAGCGGAAGCGGTACTTGGCGCAAATCAGTCGCCTGCGATTCGGCCCGGGCGCAGGAATCAATACAACGCTGGATTCGAACAAGGCATTGGGAAATACATTCTGATCAACGCCGATTACTTTTGGAAGTATACGACCAATGCGTTCGACTTCAGCGCTTTACAGAACTCAACGATTACCTTTCCGATAGCTTGGAACAAGTCGAAACTGGATGGAGTCTCGGGCCGGATCAGCTCGACGGACATCCATGGTTTTGTTGCATATTGGACGGTCGGACACACCCGAGCTCGATACTTTCCTCCGCAATCGGGCGGGCTGCTCAACACCTCGCAAGTTCCGGAAGGCGTGTTTCGGATCGATCACGATCAGGCGCTGCAATCGACGTTGACCGCGCGTTATCAGCGGCCGAAAAACGCGGAGTACTTCAGCTTCGTGTGGCGGTATGACAGCGGGTTGGTGGTGAGCGGAGTGCCGGATGTGGCGGCAGCGCTCACGTTAACGGCGGCGCAGCAAACCAGCATCGGATTCGCTTGCGACGGCATGTATGCAACTTTCGCGGCTCCCATCAGCAGCTGCGGTGGCGTTGGGACGGCGAAGTTGTTGACGCTGCCTCAGACCGGCACCGAGAATGACGATCACAATCCGGATCGGGTGAAGCCGCGCAATCTGTTCGACCTCTCGGTCGGAACGGATAATCTGCTGCATGCCGAAGGGCCGAGGCGCATCACAGCATCCATAGAAGTTGAGAACCTAACGGACGTCGTGGCGGTATATAACTTCCTCTCGACTTTCAGCGGAACGCATTTTGTTGCGCCGCGCACCGTGATAGCGCGCGTCGGATTTAAATTCTAGAGGCAAGACGCGGAAGCAGACCTCCGAACCGGTCGGGCCCGATTGAATGCGCAAGCTCGACTCGGGGCCGAAACAAAGCGCGAGCCGTGCGCGGACGTTCTCAAGGCCCACGCCGGATCCGGTAGTCACGGCTTTGTCTACAAATCCCTTGCCATGGTCCTGAACCGAGACTGAGATAAACTCTCCCTCCCGCTCGATGGCGAGGCGCACGAATACATGACCATTGGAGGAGGCGCCATGACGGACCGCATTTTCGACCAGCGGCTGAACGCTCAGTGCCGGGACCGAAATGGAGGCCAGGTCGAGATCTGGCTGCACGACGATTTGAGAGGTAAGGCGGTTTCCAAGCCGGAGACTTTCAATTTCGAGGTGCGCGCGGATAAGCTGAAGCTCGTCAGCGAGAGAGACGAAGGTGCGCGCGGATTGAAGGCGAGCGCGGAACACCTCGGCGAGGTTGAGGACAAGTTTTCTGGCGTCGGGCGAGTCGCGGCCGATCACTCCGTAGAGGGTATTGAGAGCGTTGAACAAAAAATGTGGATTGATTTGGGCTTGCAGGGCGCGGAGTTCGGCCTCGCGGGCCAACTGCATTAGTTGATCGTTCCGGAAGCGTTCCACGTGCTCTAACAGGGCGGCCTGGATCCGGGACAAGGCTGCCAGGTCTTCGCTTAGATAACGGCGGCCTCCATTGCGCGGTCCGAAGAAGAGAAGACGGCTGTCGCCTCTGGAGAAACGCAGCGGGCAAACCGCGGTGGCCCAAGGCGGCTGAGAGGGCAGCTGGGGCCGCGAGAAATCGAGTAGGGCGGGCGATGCTCCATTGAACTCAGTCGGAACTTCGC
This sequence comes from Bryobacteraceae bacterium, assembly GCA_965219105.1. Classification (GTDB taxonomy): domain Bacteria; phylum Acidobacteriota; class Terriglobia; order Bryobacterales; family Bryobacteraceae; genus Bog-105. The sequence goes on from OZ244728.1 coordinate 1,826,245, forward strand.
CTTCCACTACCGACCACAAAGCTGTTGCCAGGTAGGCTGCTATTTCGGCGGCCATCGCGGAGACTAGTTCGGCTTCACTATCCTCGTCCACGTCGCGGAGTAAGTTGAGCAGCAGGGTGAGCGAGGGACGGCGGAACGCTACCTTGGTCATGACGTTTTGAAGCTTGCGCAAACTGACAGAGAGAAGGTAGACGGCAAAGCAGATGCCAGTGAGCAGGAGGCCGCGCGCAAAGCCGGAATTTGGGCCGGCCAGATACGGGCGGAGATCGGAGGCGATGAGAGAAACGGCGCCAACGCAGATTGCAACCCACAGAGCACTTGCGCTAAAGCGAAGGAAGACGTCAAGCAGCAGGAAGCGATAATCGCGCAGGAGGACAATCAGCGCAATCGGGATAGCGGCGTGATGCCAGATTGCTTCGCCAATCAAGAGGCCGGAGGTATGGCTCGGTTGAAAGTGCAGGAAGGATGTGGCAAAAATCAGAAGCGCAAGAAACGCGACGCGGTTGGTCCTGCCACGAAGAGCAGGCTGGTTGCGATGCCGCTCGGACCAGTACCAAGCCCCGAGACTGAGCAGGACGAAGCCTGACGAAAGCACGAGCAAAGCTAAGCGGGACCGATCGGCGATGCTGAAACCATATTGCTCGGACTGCAGAGTGATGCAAAGGCCGCTGAGAAGATAGCCAAGCCAGGAGAGCTCACGGAGGCGGCCTTCGAGTGAGATATCGAGAAGGAGCGCGGGCAGGAGAGTCAGGCAGCAGAAGCCCACATACGCAGCTGGATACGAGATCGGCAACGGATGAGCAGCGGTTGCTATCGCCACAAGCTCAGCCAAGTTCCAGAGAAATACCGTGATGGCGGCCAAAATACTCAAATTGCCGCCGGAGCGCCTGGTAAGCGGAGAAGCCCGATATAAGAGCAGAATCAGCAGACCGAAAAAGACAAGACCGGCGCAGTGGCCGACAGTGTCGATGAACACCGAGCCATGCCAGTTTAGAGTTCGCAGCATTGCAGGCCGAACGGCAGCGAAGGGAAGCTGCGTTCACTTGCAGTATACGCAGAGAGACATGCCAGTTCGTCTTAAATTTCAGTCTGTACCCTGTAACAGCTACTGGGATTCATGCCTCTATACGTGGGGAGAAGAGCAGATAGCTGCTTACTACGATGAAAAAGAAACATTTACTTACAACTGCAACTTTGGGCGTAGTCATGGTGCTGGCAACCGCATGTTCCAGCAACAAGACTGCGGAGACTTCTGAAGTGAAGAGCGGAGGTGACGGCAAGGGAACAGCTCCGGCTGCTGACGTCGCAAAGAAGGCCGATCAGGCAATGGTCCGCTTTGTAAACGCGACGACTCAATCGAAAGATCTTGGATTTGGGGACGCAACGCCTTTTACAGATGTGGGATCCGACGATGTAACGGCGTATCAAACTCTGCCTGCCGAACGGCACGATTTCAAGCTATTTGGGAAGGATAGCAAGACCGCAGCGCTCGCCAGCAACAGCGAGGGGTTGGGTTCGGGCAAGCATTACACTGTAGTCGCCACGATGGCGAAAGATGGCAAGGTAGACCTGGACCCGATCTCGGACGATTTGACTCCGCCGGCTGCGGGACAGGCGAAGGTACGAGTGATCAACCTGGCTCCAAATATGGAAGATGTTGACCTGTACGCGGGCCACGAAAAGACTCCGCTCATCAGCGGCGCCGGACTCAACCATGCGACCGATTACAAAGACGTTGCGCCTTCGCAGGCCGAGTTGACAGTGCGACACGGAATGAGCAGGAAAAACTCAGCGCCGGTGAAAGATCTGAAGCTGGAAGCCGGGAAGCTCTACACGATCCTGGTTTTTCAGGAAAAGAACGGCAAGTTGAAGGTGAAGACCGTCGAGGACCAATTCACTGCTGCCCCAAACGGGACAGCTTCATAAGCTGGTTTGCGCGGCCCGAGGCCGCTCCGATTAGCGTAGTAATGGAACGGGAGCCAGTTGTGCTCCCGTTTCGCTTGTTTGGATACGTCTGAGGAGCGCACTTCACGCGGAGCGGTTTAGCCGAGGTTTGCGGAGGAGAAGAACATCTTGCATGCCAGGATCATAGTCCAAGATTTCAAACGTCTTGCTAAATGCGGCAATAACCTGGTCGCGTAGTTGGAATACGTCCCAGGAGCCTAAAGCTTTCGTAGACAAAGAGGCATTGGCATCCTTCGGCTCAAGCGTAAAATGCCGGTCGCGCCGAAGCTTTGAACGATCTTCGTCTGAAAGCTGGCGGCCGAGGATACTTCACTTCACTGTGGTAGCTGTTCGGCCCAGTTTTCGAGCGATTGCGGGCGATCCCCCGTTGATCATCTATTCTAAAACCTTGAACCGGCACATACGGAACAGCACGTTCACCCAGTTCTGCGGAATCCCATTGTGGCCACAGGTTTGGTTTATCACCGTACCAGATGTTGAAAATCGGATTCGAGTTAGCGGCACCGTCTTGAGGCTTGGCTGGACCGGCCGTGTTGAAAAGTATTCGACGTGGTGAGTGAAGTGGATGCGTTACTGGCCACGGCGAGCGTGATAGCAGAATAGCTGCTGCCGGCCGCTAGCGCATTGGACCGTGAACAACTCACCGTTTGACTCGATACTGTGCAGCTCCAGCCCGAACCGCCGGCTGTGCTGGGCGTCAAGCCAGCACGCACTAGATCGGTCACCGTCACTTGACCGCTGGTCGCAGTCTCCTCCACGCTGGGTGCCGCGGTACCGGAGCAAGTAACAGGCTTTGACTGCCTAACAAACCCCTGAAAAACGTGTTGCGAGTTTTGGTACGCCCGAGAGGATTCGAACCTCTGACCTTTTGCTCCGGAGGCAAACGCTCTATCCAGACTGAGCTACGGGCGCATGTGGCAAACTTTAACGACTCGACTTCACGGGCTCGGTCACGCGGGATGATAAATTCCCATGAGAATGACTGGAGGATAGCAGTTCTTCGATGTGCTGTCGAATCGCATCCTCTTTCATTAGCTGATCCCACTTATCATCTTCAGTCGCCGGCGTTTGATAGTGAATGAAGCCCTTCCGGTCAACTAGCACAAGTTGGGGGACAACGTAGCGGCCCGGCTGAAAACCCATAAAAGTGGTCATCGTGTCACTAGGCGTCCAACCGACGGGAAACTTCACTTTGTAGTCTTTAGCGAAGTTATCAACCAGCAGATCCGCGTTCGCGTTCACAGCTACGTCAAGCACTTGAAGACCACGGGGGCCATACTCCTCCTGGAAGTGGCTCATCACATGAGAAGCCGCTTGACAATGAGGGCAAGTCGTGAAGATGAACTCAAGGGCGACCACTTTGCCGAGGTACTGCGCAAGGGTTTTCTGGCCCTGCCCAGGAATCGTAAAGGTCAGAGCGGGTGCTTTGCGAAGGGACTCGAGGTCGTCTGCAAATAGAGACGAACCCAAAACGGAAAGCCCGGCAAACAAAATGAGGAACTTCTTCACTGAAATTGGCTCCAGAGTTCAGTTTAGCCTAAACGGGGCGCGGATACGGGCGCAGCGCTGACGGCGGTGTTTTCAGGCTAGCCCGAACAGCCGGTTCGGCAAGTCCCTCGACACTGGTGAGGGTATCTCCTTGAAGATGCGTGACGAAATAGCCGCGATCGCCTAAGCCTGTGAACGCCGAGCCATTGTTGCTCAGGGAAACGCACCGTTTCCACTTGCGAGCCAGAATCTTTTTGTACTGGGCAAAGTAATCGGCGGCGTAAGCAGGGGAGTCCCAGCTAGCCACGTATTCAAGCACAGGCTGCTCGCCATCTCTCTTCGCAGTAACGCGAAAGCGGCCGCCGCGAAAGTGAGGAGCTAGCCGGTCGGCTTCTGCTTGGCCGACGTATTGCCAGAGCAAGACATGTTCGTCAAACTCGCCCAGAACGCCTTGCGTGATTTCTGTTTGGCTGCTTCCAAGGTTCCATTTTGGGAGGCTGGGCAACACAGGCTTTGTGTGATGGAAGTATCGCTCAGGGTGCATGATTTCGCCCGAGCAGTAAGGCGGATCGAGAAACACTGAGCTGAACGCGGGACGCCCCATGCGGCGGTAAACGGCATCGAAAAACCTAGTCCCTTTTGAGTAAGGGAAAAGAAGCGACTGCTGAATGTAGAGCGGCGAAGATTTGAGAACGGGATAATCGTTTCCGGACGAATCGCCCGAACCCTCCTCAGCCCGGAGCATCTCCGGCGTTGGCTCGGGAGGCTTGCCCTCGGCTGCGAGATCGTACGCCATCATCAGCCAAGTCGCCTGACCTTCCACTACGGCGGTATGCGCCAAGTTTTCATCGTCGTTCGAGCTGTCCTCATCCATATACTTCCCGAGATTGAAATGCTGGTCGGCTAAAGCATGGGACAACTCGTGGGCGAGTGTGGTGGTCTCCTCGGGCAGAGGAGCGCCCTGCAAGAGAAAGAGTTTCTTCTGGTCGTAATCGTAGAAGGCGGCGGCCTGCTCGGTGAGTAGATCTATCGTGGACTTGCGAAGATTGAAGTTATCCGGAACCAGCCCAAACATTTTTAAGGCCAACTCATCGGCTTCCACCTCGTCCGCCTTGAGCGTTTTCTTGATTCGTTTGCTTAGAAAGCGCCGGAGTTGACGCTTGGTAATGCTGGCGTACGGTACCGGATGCTCCTCGGTAAGTCCGGAGATTTTGGCAAGCGAGGCGACAATGGAGTTGATTTGTCCAAAGACTGGATTCTTGTCACGCTTACGCGCGGCCGCAGGTACAAATAGCGCCAGAAGACAGGCGAAGGTCAGGGCGAGTTTGCGGAACATTGGAACGCGCGGATCTGTTTCTAGACTACAATCGTCCTCCGATTCAGCTTAGCCGTGCGAGGCAGCGATCAGATTGCGTATTCCGTTCGAAGCGATCTGCACGCCGATACAGAGAAGGATGAAAGAAGCGAGCCGCACGATGACGTTCATGGCGGTCTGACCGAGTATCCGCGCCAGAGCTTCGGCAAATCGGTAACTCAGATAAATTGTGACCACCACGAGCGCGGGGCCCACAAGCGAAGCGATCAGGCTGATGGGGTTTGATCGGTGAAGAACTTGGTTTGCGCCTAACGTAATTGCTACCGAGATCGAGCCAGGTCCGACGGTCAATGGCATAGTGAGCGGATAGAAAGCACGATCGGAGATGTCTTCGGGGCTGATCTTCTTTCTTACGCTCTCCTGTTCCTGGTGGACGTCGCGCTGCAAAAGAGTCCACCCCGTCCACATAACAACCATGCCGCCGCCAATTTGCACTACCGGAATAGAGATGCCGAAGAAGTGCAGGATATGACTTCCGATCAGCATGGAGCCGGTGAGCAGCCAGAAGCTGTTGAGAGAGATCTTGCGCGCTAGATCATTGCGAGCCTCGGAAGAGTAGCCAGGCGTGAGGCTTAGAAAGATTGGGGTGTTGCCGAGCGGATTCACGATCGGGAATAAGGCGGTCAGCACCACCAGAGAACTTTTCAACACCTCCAGAAAAAGATGCATAGATACCCGGTTTTCAGCATAGTCCGAAGGCGCCTCAAAACAGAGGGAGCGATGCTATTCTGTAATCGCCTCCCTGCCTTTTCCCATGGATTTTCTTGCAGGTCTAAATCCGCAGCAACGTGACGCCGCTGCGCACGTTGAAGGTCCGCTGCTGCTGCTTGCCGGCGCGGGCAGCGGTAAGACGCGCGTCATCACCCATCGTATTGCGCATCTGATCGATACGCAGCATGTTCCGGGCCCGGCCGTGCTTGCCGTCACTTTCACGAACAAGGCTTCTGAAGAGATGCGGCAGCGCGTCAAGTCTCTGCTGCACAACCCGACGACATCCCGCACGCCCTTGGTCTCGACTTTTCACTCGTTCTGCGTGCGTCTGCTGCGGCGCGATGGACCGACGCTCGCCGATATCCGGCCCGGCTTCACGCGCCAATTTACGATCTATGACGATGATGATCAAGTTGCACTGCTGAAATCGATTTATAAGCAGCTTGGTTTAGACGAAAAGTTCATGCCGTATCGCTCGACCCTGTCGCGGATCAGCCATGCGAAAGGCAACGGTGAAACACCGCAGGACTGGTACAAGGCGGCCACCGACCCGAAGATGACGCGCCTCGCCAAGATTTACGAAGGCTACGGAGAGCGCTTAATCCAGGCAAACGCGCTCGACTTTGACGACCTGCTGCTGGAATCGGTTCGTCTCCTGCAGCATGACGGCGCGCTGCGATCGCTTTACAATCAGCGGTTCGAATTCGTGATGATCGATGAGTATCAAGACACCAATCGCAGCCAGTATGAGTTGATGCGTTTGTTGACTGAGCAGCGCCATAACGTCTGCGTGGTTGGCGACGAAGACCAATCGATTTACGGTTGGCGCGGCGCCGATATTCGCAACATATTGGACTTCGAGCGGGACTATCCTGATGCCGTTGTTATCCGTCTCGAACAGAATTACCGGTCGACGAAGAACATTTTGGAAGCGGCAAGCGCCGTTGTCGCGAACAATAAAGAGCGCAAGGGCAAGTGGCTATGGACCTCATCGGAAGCGGGCGCAAGGATCGGCTATTACGAGGCTCCCGATGGCGAGAACGAGGCATTGTTCATTGCGGATACGATCGAAAAGCTGATGGCCAAGAACCCAACGGAACGAGTTGCGGTTCTGTATCGGACCAACTTTCAATCGCGGCAGATCGAAGAGGCGCTTCGTAGATACGGACGCAAGTATCTGGTAATAGGCGGATTCAGCTTCTATCAGCGAGCCGAAGTGAAGGATTTGCTTTCGTATCTGAAGGCTTTGCTCAGCCCGAATGACTCGATTAGTCTGCTGCGTATCATCAACACTCCGGCGCGCGGTATCGGGAAAGGGACAGTGGAGCAGATCGAGTTGTATGCGCTCCAAAACGGCTTGAGCGTGTCGGCCTCGATTGCGCGGATGCTGGAGGAACGAGTGTTCCCTGCGCGCGCCGAGGCGGCGTTGAAATCGTTCACAAAGTTAATGAGTGAGTTGGGAGCGATCGCGGCGGAGAAGCAGGTGCATGAGCTGCTCCGCGCGATTCTCGAGCAGTCTGGATACGAGGCGATGTTGAAGTCGGACAATTCGCCCGAGGCCGAGTCGCGCGTCGCGAATTTGGAAGAGTTGGTGAATGCGGCCGCCGAAGCAGCCGAGCGAGGAGAAACAGCGGCAGACTTTCTCGACCATGCGGCGCTGGTGGCCGATTCCGATTCACTCGACGAACAGGCTGCGGTTTCGCTGCTGACCATTCATAATGCCAAGGGCCTCGAGTTCCCCAATGTGTTTCTGGCGGGGCTGGAAGAAGGAATCTTTCCGCACAGCCGTTCACTGAATACAGAAGGGGCAATGGAGGAGGAGCGGCGGCTTTGCTATGTCGGCATGACGCGCGCCGAAAAGCGGCTGTATTTGACTTGGGCGAGATATCGGCGGCGGTTCGGCGGAGGACAGCCGGAAGTGTGTCTGCCGTCACGATTTTTGAACGAGGTGCCGAGTGGGCTTCGGGAGAAGATATCGCCGTATAGCGAGCCGCGGGCGGATGAAGTGGACCTGTATGCCGAGCAGTTCGATGTGCGGGAATCGGTGAAGCGCAATCTGTATACAGGCAAGACTTACAACTCAGTTGACAATATCGCGCAGTTTTTCGCCGAACGAGGGATGCCGCCGCCTTCGGGGTTTACGCGCCGTCCGGAAGCGCCGCCTCCGCAGTCGACCGCAAGCGCGCCGGCGGTGCGAGCCAGTTCTCCAGCAGCCCCGCCTCGTCCGGCGGGACCTCCTCGTCCGGCAGGGCCGCGTCCGGTAGAACGATCCAGTCCGCCAGCTACCCGCAAGTCCACGCCGCAAGCCGGAATTCGTTCCGGAACGGTCATCGAACATCCAAAATACGGACGCGGAACAGTGCTTCGCCGTGAGGGCGACGGCGAAGATGCGAAACTAACTATTAGTTTTCCCGGTTACGGGCTCAAGAAAATCGTCGAAAAGTACGCAGGGATATTAAAGAGAGAATGAATACAAAGCACGTGGAAGACAAGACCGAGCGCAAGGCGCTCAAGCGCGCGGCACGCAAAAAGGCTGCGCCGAAAGCCAAGCGCGCCGCAGGCGAAGCACGCGGATCGAATAAGAAAAAGATCCGGCACGCGTCAAAGGGTCAGCGTAAGCGTTAATGCCGTGAGAGAGGCGAGACGAGTGAAGTCTAGGCTCGTCTCGCACCGCTTCTGGATTCTTTGAGGCCCAGACCTGGTGTCGATATCCGGAAACCCACGCGCTCCATTGCTGCGGTGGTATAAGGATTGGCCGAAAACCAACGCCAAACATTTTGCGTGACGAGGTTTTCAATACTAAGCAGCGAAATGCCTACGTCAATTCCGATCACGTCCTGATTGATCCATAGCTTGCGGTCTTTAGGCTTCGGGTTGAACGCATCGGTAAAACCGTATTTCCCGTAGATACGGCCGCCGTATTGATTCAACATCTGACGCAGAGCAGGAAGGCAGATGTCGGGCGTGAACATGAGCGAACCGGCCGCCGCGCACGGTACAACGGTTCCATCGATCGGACCCGCGTTGGGCGGACCGCCCCAACTCACGTAGCCGTCTGCGCTATCGGACACAGTGATGCCCCACATATTAGGCCCATAGTCTTCATAGCGATGGCTTAGGCTCATGCAGAAGTCGCGATGGGCGTACGTGGCGACTTGGGAGTTGAAAAAGTAATCGGTGCCGTTCTGATCGACCTGATGATGAAAGTTCACCCAGGCGTGAGAGAACTGATGGGTGAAGAGCGGTCCGCCGCTGATGAACTTCCACTTTTCGTAATGGACTTCGGGCCGCATCCAGGTATACCAGCTGTCGGCGGGAATCGCGTTATGGGCTGCGCCGATGGCCATAAGGTAGAGAATTGACGCTTCGCTATAACAATCCCAGCGCGACTTGATGAACCCAGCGCCAGGCTGGACGCCATGAGACAGAAGAGCCTGGTTGCCGTTCAGCATCCAGCTAAAATCGACGCGATCAAAAATCTGTTTGGCGAGCAGCCGGATTTCTCGATCCGACGAGAAGTAAGCTTGCGCGGTGAGAACGCCGGCGAGCAGCAGCGCCGTGTCTATGCTGGACACTTCGGAATCGAGACGCCGGCCGCCGGTCTTTGCGTCCATGAAATGCAGGAACCAACCGTGGTCGTGAAAGGCATGCCTGCCGAGAAAGCGAAGGCTGGTGAGCACCCGCTGGCGAGCTTGTTCGCGAGGAACCCAACCATGCTCAGCGCCAATGCAAAAAGCGGTCAGGCCGAACCCGGTCGCGCCAATGCTGCCAACGTGACTGGAGGGACCGCCATCGAGTCGAGCGCGGTCGAGGGTAAGGCCGGTGCGCTCGTCCCACTGGTCCCAGAAGTAGTGGAAGCAGCGCTTTTCGTAGTCTTCGAGGAATTTCAGGTCTTCGGACTTCAGGTGACTTCCGCGGCCATAAGGGACGGCTAAGGGTTTACTGCGGTGAGGGGAAGCGAGCGCAGTCTGGGCGGAAAGCGCAGCACCCGCGCCGGAGGCGAGAAACATACGGCGCGAGAGATCGAAACTCGAGCGATTAGCCAACCTGAAGCGTACTCCGATTTCCTTCATTCTAGAGCAGGCGAAGGAAATTTTTCTCGTCGATGAAGAAAGGGAGTACCAGGACGATCAAAATGGTCTCGGGAAATCAGGAAGACGGAAGGGCAAAGGCGACATAGGAGCTGGGAATGGGAGCGTTGCTGCGGATGTTGGCGATAGGCTGGGCTGCTACGCAGAACACTACGTATTCCCGGCCGTCGATCTCGTATACAGCGGGCATGCCCTCGATTCCGGTGTCCAGCTGACACTCCCAGAGTTCTTTGCCCGTTGCGGAGTCCAGTGCACGCACTTTCCGGTCACGAGTGCCGGCAAACAGGAGGCCGCCGGCGGTTACGACCGGAGCGACCCGGGGGAAGTGACTGCCAGTTTTTGTGAAGCCCTGGGCGGCGAGTTCCGGGACTTCGCCAAGCGGAATTTTCCATTTGATGACGCCGGTATTGAGGTCATAAGCCGTTAAGGAAGTCCAAGGGGGCGAGATGACGGGCAGTCCGCTGCTGGCGAACATAAAGCCGAAGCCGCTTTTGTAATGAGCGGTTTTGGCATCAACGGGTGTAGTTGGGGCGACGGGAGCGTGGCCGGCCAGGTGGCCGCCGGGAGGATGAAAAAGGTAGTCGAGCAGGGCGCTCGATTCGGCTGGAGATAGGTGAGAAAAGGCGGGCATCAGTCCCTGGCCGTGTTGGATAACGGTTTGGACCTGTGCGCGATCAAGGCGCGAGCCGATGTTCACGAGGGAGGGGATCGCGGGAGGGTTGCCCTGGCCGTTCGTTCCGTGACAGAGGGTGCAATTTTCCGAAAACACTTCCCTGCCCTCGACGGGGCCTCTCTTGGCGGTGGGAGCAAGCTGAAGTTTCAGCATGGCCGGGAGATCTTTGGAGACCACATAGAGCATGCCGGAAGTGGGGTCGATGGCTGCGCCGCCGAAATTGGCTCCTCCGTTATTGCCGGGCATTTCGACCGTGTTTTGGAGGCCGGGAGGAGTGAACATACCCTCGTTGCGGGCTCCGTTTATTTCGGCGAGAAGCGCCGACCTTTCGGCAGAGTCCTTGATGAACGGGCTAAGGTCTTTGGCGGTGAAGGCTTGGCGGGCAAAGGGTGGCGGTTGGGTTGGAAAGGGCTGGGTGGGCCAAGTTTGCTCACCCGGCATGGTGGATTTGGGGACCGGGCGCTCGGCAATCGGCCAGAGCGGTTGGCCTGTGTCGCGGTTGAAGACCCAAACGAACCCTTCTTTGTTTACTTGCGCGATGACGTCGACGGGTTTGCCATTGTGTTTGACGGTGAGCAGTTTCGGCGCGGTGGCATTGTCGTAGTCCCAGATATCGTGATGAACCATTTGGAAGTGCCATAGCCGTTTGCCCGTGCGGGCATCCAATGCCACGAGCGAATCGCCAAACAGGTTTGCGCCGGGACGGTCAGCGCCGTAGAAGTTGTATTTTGGGCTGGCGATGGGGACGTACACGACTCCGCGCTTGGGGTCGAGCGACAGTCCGCTCCAGGCATTTGCGCCGCCGACATGCTTCCAGGCGTCTTTGGGCCAAGTATCGTAGCCGAACTCGCCGGCATGGGGAATGGTGTGGAAAGACCAGACAAGGCGGCCAGATAGCACGTTGTAGGCGCGGATATCGCCGGGCGCGGAATTGTATTCTTCGTTGGTAGCGGAGCCTAGGATGAGGAGGTTTTCGAAGACGCGTCCTGGATTGGTGGATTGAACGAGCGAGAGAGAGGCAGGATCGCGGCCAAGGCCTTCACGCAGGTCGACGCGGCCGCCGGTTCCGAAATCGCGGATCGATTGGCCGGTTCGAGCGTCGATCTCCTGCAGATAATTGTTGGCCGCGAAGAGCAAGCGCCGGTCGGAGCCGTCACGATTTTCCCAGTAGTTCAGCCCTCGGCTGGTGATGAGCGTGGAGGTGACGCCGGTGGGATGGATCCAGAGCTGTTTGCCGGTTGCCGCATCGAGCGCAACGTAGGATTTGTCGTGCGCCATGACGTAGAGGACACCGTGCCTGAGAAGCGGGTTGAAGAGATACTTTTGGCCGTCTCCGGTGGAGTATTTCCAGGCGATCTTGAGGTGTTTGACGTTAGAACGGTTGATTTGCCGGAGGCTGGAGTATTGAGCGGCGTCTGGGGAACCGCCGTATTCGGACCACCCGCTATAGGCGGTGTCAGGCGGCCGAGTTTGTGCCACGGCGAGGAGGGCAGAGGCGACGATGGCTGCAGTTATGGACGCGAGCCGATGGCTTTGGTTCAACGTTTGTAGTCTCAAGTTTGGCAAGAATGAGGAACAGGTTCATCTTGGCATGAAGCTGCGTTAGAGCGAGTGGGTCCGAACCCGGCATGGCAATTGTAGAGTGGGTGAAGTGATTTATGGCTAATGTTTCTCACCTGCGACATACTTTTTTCTTATTTGCAGTTGGCGCGATTTTTGCTGCGGCACCTTTGTGCGCGCTGGACAACGGCCTGGCAAGAACGCCCCCGATGGGTTGGAATAGCTGGAATAAGTTCGGCTGCAATGTCAGCGAGAAGTTGATCCGCGGCGTTGCAGATTCGATGGTAAGCACTGGTTTGAAAGATGCCGGTTATCAATACCTGGTGATTGACGATTGCTGGCAGGTGAGTCGCGACAAGGACGGCAACATTATCCCGGATGCGCAGCGTTTCCCGAGCGGCATAAAAGCGGTGGCCGACTACGTTCACTCGAAAGGGTTAAAGTTCGGCATTTACTCGGACGCCGGGACAGGAACGTGCCAGAATCGGCCGGGCAGCCGCGGCTACGAGTTCCAGGACGCTCGTCAATACGCGGCGTGGGGAGTCGATTACCTGAAGTACGACTGGTGCAATCACAGCACGCAAAATTCAGAGGCGTCTTATTCGCTGATGCGCGACGCGCTTCTGAAGTCCGGGCGCCCGATTGTGTTCAGCATGTGTGAGTGGGGATCGACAAAACCCTGGCTCTGGGCGAAGGACGTGGGGAATCTATGGCGTTCGACTGGAGACATCATCAACAAATGGAGTGGAACGGAGAAGTGGGGCGGCAATGGCGTGGTTCAGATCCTCGATCAGATGAATGGGTTGCAGACGTACGCGGGTCCTGGTCACTGGAACGATCCTGACATGCTGGAAGTCGGAAATGGCGTTCTCACCGACATCGAAGCACGCGCTCATTTCAGCATGTGGTGCATCCTGGCGGCTCCGCTAATTGCTGGAAACGATATTCGCTCGATCAGCGCGGAGACTCGGGCGATCCTGACCAACAAAGATCTGATCGCGGTAGATCAGGATCCGCTGGGTGTTCAGGGACATCGCGTCAGGAAGGATGGCGATTTGGAAGTCTGGTCAAAGCAGCTCGGTGACGGCGGCCGCGCGGTCGCGCTGTTGAATCGCGGTGAAGCGGAAAAGGAGATGGTAGTTCATTGGCAGGACGTTGGCTATCCGGCTTCGCTCAAAGCCTCGGTTCGTGATCTTTGGAGCGGTAAGAGCTCTGACGGTTCGGACGGGAAGTATGCAGCTTCGGTTCCGAGCCATGGCGCTGTGGTGCTCAGAATCGAGCCGTAAAGGTCGCTGCGCGTAGTATCAGGGAGCGGCTCTTCCCTATTCGGTACGGTTTCATCCTAAAATCCATACAGTCGAGCCGCAGTGCAACTTCTATGGAGACGAAGATGATCAGACAGGCCCTCACGGTGATACTCATACTTCCGGTTTTTTCAGCCGCCCAGGACGGGCACGATCACCCAGTCCCTGAAAAGCTGGGGACTGTATCGTTTCCAACGTCATGCAAGCCGGCCGTGCAGCAAGAGTTCAATCGCGCGGTGGCGCTCCTCCATTCATTCACCTACAAGGCCGCCGAAGCGACGTTCCAAAGTGTGAGCCGGCAGGACCGTAACTGCGCAATTGCCCATTGGGGCAGCGCCATGACGCACTTCCACCAGCTATGGGATTTGCCCCCTTCGCCGGCAGACACCGCCGCGGGAAAGCAGGAGATCGGCAAGGCTGCCCAGCTCGACGCTTCTGACCGTGAGCGCGGATTTATTCATACGCTCAGCTTTGTATTCATCGATTCGGCTACGATTCCCTACAGAACACGGGCCGGGAGCTATGAAGCCGCGATGCATGAGCTTGCGGTGGCAAATCCCAAGGATCTGGAGACCCAAGTGTTCTACGCGCTCGCCCTGATCTCGAATGCGTCTCCATCCGACAAGGAGCATCAAAAGCAAAAGCTGGCGGCCGATCTGCTGGAACCCCTCTTTCGGCAGTTTCCCGATCACCCGGGAATCGCGCACTACCTCATCCATGCCTTTGACAACCAGGAACTAGCATTGAGGGGGCTTCCCGCGGCCCGAGCCTATGCCGGCATCGCTCCCTCGGCGCCACATGCGCTACACATGCCGTCCCATATCTTCACGCGGCTCGGTCTTTGGAACGACTCCATTGCATCCAACCTGGCCGCCAGAAGCGCGGCGCGAAATCAGGGCGACACGGGCGAAGAACTACACGCCATGGACTACCTGGTTTATGCCTATCTGCAGAACGGACGCGACCAGGACGCAGCTCTCGTCATCCAGCAGCTCAAAGCGATGCAAAACCTGCATGTAGAGCAATTCAAAATCGGGTATGCTACAACGGCCATGCCGATTCGGTACATCGTCGAACGGCAACAGTGGAAGGACGCGGAGAGGGTAGGCGATCCTCCGGCCGCGGCTCAACCACAGGTCACCGCAATCGCTGTCTGGGCGCGCGGACTCGGATTGGCCCGCAATGGTCATTGGCGAGAAGCTGACAAGGAAGCCCAAACGCTACGCCAGATTAAAGATCAACTTCGCGCGTCCGGAAATGGCTACTGGGCAACCCAGGTCGATATCTTAAGACGCGAGGTTATGGCTTGGTCGGCCCAGGCGAATCATCATGCCCAGGAAGCTGCTGCCACGCTACGCAGTGCAGCTGATGACGAAGATGGAATCGAGAAGCTCCCAATAACCCCGGGACCGATCGTTCCAGCTCGCGAACAACTGGGAGAGCTGTTGCTTGAGCAAGGCAATTCCGGCGCAGCATACAAGGCATTCACGGCGGCGCTCGTGAACGCTCCTGGCCGGCGGGGAGCGCTGCAAGGCGCGGTCAAGGCCGCACATGCTCTCTGAGGTGCGAAAGCGCAGATGCACTGAGTGATGACGGGTATTGGTACCGGATCAGTCGCCCAGTGTCGAATGATCGTTCTAACTTTGCTCTGAGCTGACTATTCGCCACTGGGCTGTATTTCGCAGTCCATACGCGGCAGATCCAGCGAGGACTACCAATCATGTAGTGCCTGCTTGTAGTCTGCCGCCGTGCCCGACGTGGGGAATGGCTTACGATAAGTCGGAAGATAGCGTGTCCGTGACTGAGGGGTTTACCCGCCCCATCCTGCACGTGAAGGACGTCGACGCTTCGCTTGAGTTCTATGGAAACCTGATCGGCTTCACGAGCTCATGGCGCTGCGACGAAGAGGTTCGAGCACGGGTCGCACAGGTTGATCGGCAGGGCTGCGCTCTTATCCTAGCCAACAACCTGGTGCCAGAAAAGATTGGCAAGGCTGTGATGTTCATTTCTTAAACCTCGAGTCACCGACGGTCGAGACCGCGGCCACGGCGTTGCATGCCTTACGAGAGGAACTTGGAGCGAAACGCGTTCGAGTCAGAGATGATTCGTGGGGCTACCGACTGCTGGTGGTGGATGATCCAGACGGCGATCAGCTCCTTTTCAACTATCCGAGCGAGACTTCCTCCCTCCAGAGTGCAGAAGACCACGGGACGATCTAAAGGGGGCGGGCCGTCTATACGCGGCAAGGGCAACGGCTCATGCGACTTGGGTGCCTCATGATGAGCCATCATGCGCTTACATCGGGGCGCAGACTGTCATCCGGTATGCCGCTTTCTGCGGCAGTCTCTGGTTTGCGAGCACAACCCGGCTACAACAGCGACACGAGCGCGCTCTTCCCAGCGGCTACGCCCATACGTGTCGAGTTATGCCGAACCGCAAGACCGATCAGAAGGATAGCGACCAGGTCGCAAACCTTTTGCGGTATGAGTGGCTGCGCATTCACCTATTGATATTCTGTAGCTGATCGGCTAACATTCTTATAGGATTTCGATAGGTCTCCATGCCTGCATCACGAACCGACCTACTCCGCGGCACGCTGGATCTGCTCATTCTCAGAGCGCTTACGTTAAATCGCGATCATGGCGTCGGTATCGCCCGTAGAATTCACCAGATCTCCAAAGGGACATTCGATGTCAAGCCGGGCTCGCTGTTTCCTGCTTTGCATCGGCTTGAGGAGAAGGGTTGGTTGTCTTCCGAATGGGGCGAGTCGGAAAATTTGCGGCGTGCCAAATATTACAAGCTCACGAGGGCTGGCCGAAAGCAGATTCAACACGAGATGGCGAATTGGGAGCGTGTCTCCACTGCAATGGCGTGGGCTATTCAGGCTACGTCGGAAAGGTAAATCATGCGAAAGGTCGCAAGCTTCTTGCGCAACAGTTTCCGCAAGAAACGCATGGAACAAGATCTTGATGACGAGATACGTTTCTACCTCGAAACGACGGCCCACAACAAAATGGCGTCAGGGATGAGCGAAGAGGAAGCGCGAAGGGCTGCCCGGCTGCAATTGGGGAGCGTGGATTCCTTAAAAGATTCTGTGAGGGATGTCCGGACCGGAGCAGTGGTCGAACAAATTTGGCAAGACGTCGGCTACGCTTGCCGCGCTCTTCGTAATAAGCCGGCTTTTACGGCAGCGGCTGTGCTGGTGCTGGCGCTCGGCATTGGCGCGAACAGCGCTGCGTTCAGCTTGATCAATGCCTTATTGCTAAAGCCACTGGCCGTCACGAAGCCCGAGGAATTAGTCAGTCTTTACAGCCGTGACACCAAGCATCCTGATTCTTACCGGGCGTTCTCATATCCAAACTATGCAGACATCCGCAACAGCCATGTGGCCTTTTCGAGCGTGACGGCCCACAATCTCGCTCTGGTCGGCATCAAGGAAGGTTATGAAACGCGCCGAACATTTGCCGACATCGTCTCTTCGAACTACTTTTCAACGCTTGGTGTGCCGCTCTTCGAAGGTCGTCCATTCAGGGCCGACGAAGAGAAGCCGGGTCATGAGCTAACCGTTATCGTGTCGTATTCGTTCTGGAGGAAAACCGGCCAAGATCCCCAGATAATCGACAAACATCTGCGTATCAACGATCATCTGTTCACGGTCGTTGGTATCACGCCTAAGGGATTCACGGGTACTACCGTGCTCGCGAGCCCGGAGCTATATCTGCCGTTTGGTGCTTACGACTCCGTAATGAACGATCTTAAAAGTCATGGCAAGCCGCTCAATGCGCGCGACAACAATCCTTTGTTTCTGGTTGGCCGCCTGAAGCCACGCCTTACGTTGCAAGCCGCGAGCGCAGGGCTCGCGGTGGTTGCTGCCCAAATGGCCAAGGCCTTTCCGGCTGAAAACAAGGACCAGATAGTGTCGGTGCATCCGCTCTCGCGCATGTCCATATCGACAAATCCTTCAAACGACAACGATCCGTGGGCGGCCACTATTCTGCTGCTCTCGTTGGCCGCGGTCGTGCTGCTGATCGCGTCCTTAAATCTTGCCAATATGATGATGGCCAAAGGAGCCGTGCGTCGCAAGGAGATCGCGATCCGGCTGGCTATTGGGGGCAGCCGCCGCCGCATTGTGCAGCAATTGATTACAGAGGGGCTGGTCCTCGCGGTTCTGGGTGGCGGGGCCGGACTCTTGGTTGCTTACTGGGGCATGACGATTCTTATCGGCTCGCTCTCACGCGTTACTGCTCCGCTCGATCTAGTCTACGATTTCACGCCCGACTTGCGCGTCCTGGCCGGCGTGCTTGTCTTTTGCGGAATAAGTGTAGTCATTTTCGCGCTCTTTCCCGCATGGAAGCTTTCTAAGCCGAAAACGTGGCTCGATTTGAAGAGAAATGTCGGCGAGGATGTCGCTTGTCGCCCCCGCCGTTTATTCTCGGGCGGAAACATGCTTGTTATCGCACAGCTCTCGCTGTCATTGATGATGCTCGGAGCTGCGGGTCTGTTCATTCGTAGTGCTACCCGCGCCGCCAATGTGCAGCCGGGCTTTTCGCTTGATAACGAGATCGTTGGGGAGGTGGATGCCAGCCTCGCTAACCAGGACGAGGCGCGGGGACGCCAGACCTACCGTGCGCTCCTGGAGCGTCTGAGGCAAGTTCCCGGTGTCCGATCGGTCGCCATGGCCGCTAGCGTTCCGTTCGGCATGACTTGGTCGGGCACGAGCGTGCTGCCTTCCAACTCCATGGCTTCAAAAGGGCGTCCGCCTATGTATGCGCACTTCAATATCGTGACAGATAGATATTTCCAAACGCTCGGCATTCCGTTGCTGCGTGGCCGAACCTTCATTGCCGCGGAGAACATGCCGGAATCGAAAAGCCATGTTGCCATTGTCGATAAGCTCGTGGCCGATAAGCTGTGGCCCGGCGGCAAGGCTGTTGGCCAGCAGATCCGTTTGGATGAATCAGGCGGAGGCTACGCGCAAATGTGCGAGATCGTAGGCGTGGTGGGCAATGTGCGCGAGAAGATTGTGGGCGACGAGGCCGAGCCGCCGCATGTATACATTCCGCTCGGGCAGGATTATCAGGCGGATATGCAGATTCACGTCAAAGTAGCGGCGAGTTCGCGCGATGCCGAACTGCGGATGCTCGATGCAATTCGTCACGAGATCCGTGCCGCTGACCCACGCCTGCCGCTATTGTCGTTGAAGACCATGCACGGTCACTTGGAGTCCGGGGCAGACATCTGGGTCGTACGCACGGGCGCGCATATTCTCGAGATTTTCGGAGGAGTGGCCCTCTTTCTTGCCGTTATCGGCCTTTACGCTGTGAACGCGTATATGGTGGCTCGCCGTACCCGCGAGATTGGTATCCGCATGGCAATCGGCGCCGATGCCGCGTCTACGCTGCGGATGATTTTGGGTGGAGGCCTTCGCATAACGGCGGTGGCGGTAGGGTTAGGACTGCTGCTGGCGTTCGGGATCGAGCAAGTCTTGACCGGATTTCTGTTTGAGGTTCACGGCATAGAACCCGTGGTGCTTCTGGTTGCAGCTGCCGTGCTGACGGCTGTTGCTCTTGTCGCCTGTTACATCCCCGCCCGAAAAGCCTCGCTTGTCGATCCAATCATCGCTCTCCGTTACGAGTAAAGCCCGGAGATGAGCAAAGCACACCGGGTTTCGGGAAGTGACCGCACCAGATACATTCGCGATGTGTAGCTCTACGCTTCGCCGTATTTCCCAGGTAATCGTCGAGTGACGAACTCGATTCGCTGAAGACCTGTGATCTGCCCGTCGGATTCGTGATGAAATAAAAACCAGGCGTACAAAGAAGTTCGGGTATGTCCGGCATGGTTGAAAGATCTCTACGACCAAGGAAGAGTTTGGCTCACTAATGGCTAATCGACCTCTTCGCTTCGAGGATTTGAAGCAGGCGGAAGCCGATGCCGGTCGGTTTACGACTCTGAGGTTGGCCTTGTGGGGCAGGACTCCCGCTGACCTTGCGAGTCGGCTCGATGCTCTTCTTCCTCAGATACTCCGGGGTGCGCGGTAGCCGATCTACGAAGACTGCAAAATTACCTTCAGAGATTTTCGGCGAAAGCCAGCAAACCACAAAATGCTTGGATGACTCCACTGACGCTTCATCACTGGGTATGATCGCAGGTTCGGCGCAAGTTTCAGAAGGACTAGCATCTCGTTTGGAGTTGCTGAGTCGAGCAATCGAATACCTCGAAGACCAGTGAAAGCTAGGCGGACAGAAGCCGGCCTAAATGCGATTGCATAAGCGTCGACTGAAGTTGAGCGCGACCGGCCTCGTCTAAACTGAGCGCATGGCAAAGGTCTTGGACCGGATAATCGTCGAACCCGGCAAATGCGGCGGCAAGCCATGCATTCGGAACATGAGGATTACCGTTCGGCGTGTCCTGGAGCTACTGGCAACCTATCCAGACCGTGTGGCCCTCTTTGCCGAGTATCCGTTTCTGGAGCCGGAGGACTTGCAGCAAGCATTGCAGCATGCAGCCGCCACGGTAGATGACGAACGAATCAGCGCTCATCGCGTGGCGTGAACAGACTTTTGTTGGACCAGGGGCTCGCCCCATACGCGGCGGCGATCCTTCGCAAACAAGGGTTTGATGCTGTTCATGTTTCGGAGATCGGAATGGAACAGGCAGATGATCTCGCGATCCAGGCCGACTTGATTCAGGTAGTGTCCCTCCGGTGCCAAGATGCACTTCGGGAAGGGGCAGCAGTTTCGGCCGATGGCGAAACGATCCGCCTTCGAAGGCTTCCACTGACGTGAACCTGCACGATGCTTCATCGTTGTCACATCTCGCGAAACTGGCGTGCATCGGATTATCTAAGTTGACGTGTCGTCGGCATCTCGGAGAGTGACGGTGCGGATTACCCGGATGTGGTCGCGTTGTGTTTACAAATCAATGCCGGCAGAGTTCCGCCGGCATCTTGGCCATGCGCTTATACGAACGGTAGGCGGGCGAAGATTGGGTCCTTGCATTCGATGCTTCCGTCGATGAGCTACACCACCGTAATGGGTTTGGTAGTTGAAGGACTGGGCATTACAGCCGTCATAGACTTGACCGCCCGTCAAATTGTCGCATCAAGAGCGCTGGATGTGCCGGACTGCCCTGCCGCCTCGCGTTCTCTGCGCGCCGCAGCGCCTCTTCCTTTCGCTGCAACGCAATCAGAGCGAAAGAGCTGTAGAACGCAAGGTATGGATCGGGACGCACGTCGAGACCGGCGTCCCCCGCGCGCACGCACTCTTCGAACTGCCTCGCGTAATACAGCGCCTTCACCAGGTGCATATGCGTTCGCGGCTGCGTCGGATCGAGATCCACTGCCCTCTTTGCCTCCTCAATGGCCTCTGTTTGTCGGCCACGGCAGTACAGGAGCTGAGCATGAATCATTCGAACGTACGGATTGTTCGGCTCAAGTTCCAGCGCGGTCCGGCTCGCTTGGTCGGCTTCACGCCAACGTCGCTGAAAGGTGCGCAGCATTGCGAGCGTATTGTAGACCATGGCGGGACGCTGTGGGCACTGCAATCCCCTAGCCAGATACTCGTCCGCTTTGGCGAGCGCTTCGTTCGGCCGAAGATCGTCAAGAGTGCAGCGCAAGATGTACACCAGAGCCGCTCCGTGATAAGCCAGCGCATAGGCTGGATCAGCCTGAATCGCGTCTTCGAAGTAAGCCAGGGATTTACACATCGACTCGGGGCTGTGCGGTGAGATGACATGATGCCCCTTCAAGTACAAAGTCGCGGCAGCGGAAGAAGCGACGAACCGATGAATCGGTAGCCGCGCTTTGGCACGGTTTCAATCCACTTCGGCTGTCTGGAATCGTCGCCAAGTGCCGTCCGTAGCCGGCTAATCGCCGAGTTCAATCCGTTCTCGAAATCGACGAAAGTACTGTGGCCCCAGAGCTGGACGCGCAGTGTCTCGCGTGAAATCAACTCGCCCGGGCTGCTTATCAAGATCCGTAAGATCTGGTACGGCTGATCGCGCAGCAGCAACGGCACTCCATGTTTCAGGAGACGGTCAGTGACAGCATCGATTTCGAAAGGTCCAAACTTTACGGGCAAGCGAGTAGACCAGTGATTACTATAATCTGCGCGTTAAGGTTCTTTCAAGATGCAAAGCACTTCAGGACGTGGCAATCTAAGCTTTGCCATGATTCGCTTCGGACTAATTATTCTCCTCTTTGTCATCCAGGTACCGGCTGCAGCTACAAGTCAAACGGCAGGCGTCCGCGCCCTCATAGATACATTCATGCACGCGGTCAACGCGAAAGATGTTAAAGAATTCGGCTCGGTGTTCACGGAGGACGCCGAGTTCACAAACCCGGTCGGCATGACGGCCAAGGGACGATCCGCCATCGAGAGCTTTCACGCGGTGCTGTTTTCAGAGAACAACAAACCCTCTTTTGCCCACGCGCATTTGAAGCTGCTCGGCAGCACCATCCGATTCATTCGGCCCGATGTCGCCGCAGTTGACGTCAAGTGGGAGCAGACCGGTGCCGTCGATCCCACCGGTCAACCATGGGGCACGCGGCGAGGCGTTCTGAGCTGGGTTGTCACTCGCGACAAGGGCGAGTGGCGGATAGCGGTTTGGCACAACCTGGAACTTCCACATTCGCAATAGAGCCAAGGATCCGCCCAGGCCAGGACCGCTTGCACCGGAACGGCGTATCGGGATTAATGGCGTTGACCGGCGGCCCCTGGACGGCTTACGCTACAGGAACCGCTATGAAATATCTTGCGATGGCTTTCCTGGTTACAACGGCGCTGCGTGCTGCAGACGCTCCGCTGACGCTTGAGCATCCCGATCCGGGCGCAGCTGGGATGAATGCAGCGACGCTGTCCTTGATACGCGTTCGAATGAGCGAGTTTGTGAAGCAGAATAAAACGGCGGGAGTTGTGACGGTGTTGGCGCGGCGAGGGCGGTTGGCGGATGTAAGTGCGGTGGGGTTCGCGAGTTTGGAAACCCGCGCGCCGATGCGAAGCGACACGCTATTCCGCATTGCGTCACTTACTAAGCCGGTAACTTGCGCGGCCATTATGATATTGGCCGATGAGGGTAAGCTGTCGGTGCGCGATCCGGTTGAGAAGTTTCTTCCTGAGTACAAAGGCATACAGGTGAATCGGTGCGGGACTCTGGCGGGCATTCATTGCGCTAACGGGTTGCCGTTGCGGCCGATTAATTTGGAAGATCTGATGACGCATACGTCCGGTTTGGTTTCTCCCCTTAGTTCGGAAGGTGGCAACGAACCGAAGTCGCTGAAGGAAATCGCCGAGCGCGGGGCAAAGACGACGCTGCTGTTCGATCCGGGCACCAAGTGGAACTACAGCAATTTGGGGATCGACTTGTTGGGCCGGGTGATAGAGCTGGTCGCGGGAGAGCCGTTCGACCGATTTCTGCGGGAAAGAATTTTCGAGCCGCTGGGGATGAGCGACACCGGGTTCGTATTAAACGCAGAAAAGCGGAAGCGAATGGCGTCGCTCTACACGTATCGGGACGGAGGATTGAAGCTTGCCGGAGCTGAGTGGGGAGTGGGAGTTGCCAACGCGGTTCCGTCGCCAGCGGGTGGGTTAGTCAGTTCGGCGGCAGACCTCCTGCGATTTAACGAGATGATGCGCAAGGAGGGCTCGCTTGAAGGTCGTCGCGTGCTATCGCCTGCGGCTGTTCACTTGATGACGATTTCGCATCCCAGAGAGATGGAGGCAGGCTGGTCGCCGGGCGTGGGTCACGGATATGGGTACGAGGTGGTGCGGGACGTGGAGGGGATGTTCCGTTTCAGCTCCCTTGGCACTTTCTGCAAGGGTGGAGCTTACCGGACGTATGAGTTCGTAGATTCGGAGAAGGAGTTGACCGGTGTAATTCTGATGCAGCGGACTAATGGCGGCGGAGATACGGCGGATGAGATCAATAGCTTTATAGAGTTAAGCGAGGCGGCTGTGATAACCGCCAGATAGAGCGAACCTGCGCTCCAGCTTAGAAGCTGAAGCGCATTTGGAGTTCGACCACGCGGGCCCCCAGGGCCGATTGAGCTTGTCCGAACGACGGGTTCGACGTCGTACCGGAGCCGATGATCTGGCTCGGTGTTGGACCATATGAAGTTCCGTTGCTCAATGGGCTCAGGTTCAATTTGTTGAAAATGT
The DNA here is from genome assembly GCA_965219105.1 of Bryobacteraceae bacterium. Taxonomy (GTDB): domain Bacteria; phylum Acidobacteriota; class Terriglobia; order Bryobacterales; family Bryobacteraceae; genus Bog-105. The sequence continues at coordinate 1,849,569 of OZ244728.1, forward strand.
TGTACAGGTCACCGCGAAACTCGAAGCGGGCGTTTTCGCCGAAGATCGGGAGTTTCGGAAGAGTGAAAGACTTTTGCAGCGTCATGTCAGTGTCGAAGTACATCGGTCCGCGAAGTGAGTTGCGTCCAACACCGGGAGGAGGCGGAGTCCCCACCGGAACCGCCGGATCAGTCTTCGAGAGAGCCGGAATCGAGAAGTAAGACAGCGCGCCATTAGGGAAGTTGCCGTTTGCCTGCTGGAAGGTGCTGTTGCTGCTGTCTGTGCCGAATCCGCCGGTCGAGCCCGCGGGCCGCAAGGAACCATATCCGCTGTTTGGATAAACGAGGTTTCCGCCTGGAATGGCATTGTAGATGGGAGACCACGGGTAACCGGTATGCCAGTTTAGAATTCCGCTGATCTGCCAGCCGCCGAGTATCTTCTGCATCCAACCATGACCTTTGAAGATAGTTGGCGTGTAGACGCCATATAACTTGACGTTGTGGCGGACGTCAAAGTCAGACGAACCTTTCAAGTACGAGATACCGTAAGGATACTCGCCCAGAGTGTAGTCATTCGAACCCTCATCGATGGTGTGGCTCCAACGATACTGAAAGTCCAGTTGGAAGTTTTTATTGAAGCGATGTTCTAACTCAGTGAGCAGAGCATTATAACTGGCATTTACGTCGTTCGAATAGAAGAACGTATGCGCAATTTGCGGGTTGACCGAAGGATAGAAGTTTAAGTTGAGGTTTTGCGTACGAGTGAGATGGCGGCTTAGACTGCCCTGGTAGCCGAGGGTAGCGACCCAGTTTCCGCCGAGGTCGTACTGGCCCTCGATTGAGTCGCGATACGTCACCGGTGTGGGTAGATTGTATTGGATGCCGAAGAGGTCAAGGCTGGAGCCGGTCAAGGGTAACCCGGATGTGGGGCTAAAGGCGACCCTTGCATTCGGATTGATTGGCCAATTGTAGAATTGGTTCACATTGGACGGCACCTGATACAGGATAGTTTGCGGAGTGTTGAAGCTGAACGAATTGACCAGCGGTGGATTGCTGCGGCCATTAAGCGTGATCGCCTCTTCCATGCGGTTGTAACCGATTCCAAAGCCTCCGCGAACGACGAATCGCTGGCTGGCGGGGTTAGGCCGCCAGGCAAAACCGAACTGGGGGGCCCAGTTGTTCTTGCTCGAATTATAAAGATTGCCGCCAACTTTCAGCCGGAGATCGGTAAGAGCGTTTTTACCCGTTCCAAGAATGAAGTTGCTAATGTTACCGTATTTTTCAGTGATCGGCGAGTAGTATTCCCAGCGAATACCGAGATTCAATGTCAGGTTAGAGCGGGGTTTCCAATCGTCTTGAATAAATCCAGCGTAAATAGCGGAGCGAATGTAGTGAGTCGCGGCGGTGGGAATGCCGGTGACCGGATCAAAGTTTCCGTTCTCCTGGTAAGGAGCATCATTAGCAAAATCCCAAAGGTTGTGGAAATTATAGGTGGGACGCCCGCCACCTGCTTGGGTGTCGTTGTCTTGTTCTTTGTAAATATCGACGCCGACCTTGATAGAGTGGCTGCCCTGAACAGTGCTAACCGTATCACGGACGTTGTAAGTGGTTTGATAGAAAACACCGGGACCGGGGGCGCCAAAGAATTCGAAGTTAGACGTACCTAAGGTGTCGATGTTATCTTGCGGCAGCCCGAAGGGCTCTTGCGAGTTGGTTTGAATTTCGTTGAAGTACCAACGAGTCACGTTGAAGCGAGCCTCGTTCAGCCAATTTGCCGAGAAAGTATGGTTCCAAACTGCCGCTTCGGAGTAGTTCAGGCGATTACTGTTCCAGGCATTCGCAGCACGAGTCGGACCGTTGAAAAACGAACTGGTTACCGGAACCCAGTAAAGGCTGAATGTAATCAAGTCTTTGTTAGTGGCCTGGTAATCGACGCGACCGTTGTATTGCTGGGAGACGGTGTTTGTCGGGTCGGTAGTTTGCACAAACATCAGGTCGGGAACGCCATCGAGGCCGCCTCCAACCCCCGGTGCACCAGAACTCACATATGTAGAGTCCGATGTGCCGAGGGCGGTCTTCAAGGGCGAACCGATATCGAGGCCCATGTATTTACCGCCTTGCACAATCGCATTGCAGCCGGCGGTGAAACCGGCATCGGCGCAGGATCGTGGAACAATGGCGTTGTAAGAAGCGCCCTCCCCGGGATAACTCAAGATCTTCGAGGCAATACTATTGGCCGCTCCAGCGCTCTTTAGAAACTGCGGAGTTTCATACCAGCCGAGAGAAGTTGAAGTGGACGCGTTGCGCAAAGTCTCATAAGAAAAAAAGAAAAAGAGATGGTTCTTGATGATGGGTCCGCCCAGGCTGCCTGCCCACTGATTGAAGCGATCGGTGTCGCGCTGAACAGTGGCGTTGTCCGGGCCGTTCCAGCGCTGATAGGCATTCAGGCCAGGCCGGTCGAACTTCATGAGGGCGCTGCCGTGAAACTGATTGGTGCCGTTTTGCGAAACGAGCAGCACTTGGGCGCCGCTGTTCCGCCCGTTGTCGGCACTATACTGATTCGACTCAACGGTAACTTCTTTAACCGACTCTTTATTCGGAGTAATAACCGCGGCGCCGCCCCAGGCAAGGCTGTTAGTAGAAACGCCGTCCACCTGGAAGTTATTCGAGTTATTGCGGGTACCATTTGCGACGACCTGGACCTGGTTTTCAGTTTGAAAAATACTGCTGGATCCGCTGGAGCCGCCCGGACCGGCGCTGCCAGGAAGATTTTGGGAGCCAGAGCCGTTACCTGCTCGCGCGTTATCGCCAAAAGCTCCCGGAGCCAGCGCGGCAACTTGATAGGTGTCGCGGCCAAAGGTGGGTAGCGCCTGCACTTCGCGATGCGAAAAAGTAGCGGCGACGTTCGCGTTTTCAGTATCGATGGCGGGTGACTCGCTTGCGTTTACGGTGACAGTTTGGGCCGTCTGTGTGGCTACTTGCAGCTGGATGTCCTGCCCTTGCGCTTGCTCGGAAGTGAGTGAGACGTTATTTACCACCTGAGTATTAAACCCGGTTTTCTCAACCTTGAAGGTGTACTGGCCTGGCGCTAGATTCGGGAAGGCATAGGTACCGGCGCCGCTCGTGGTTGCGGTGCGTGAATTACTAGTATCGACACTGGTGAGAGTGACGGTAGCGCCGGGCACGACCGCGCCAGTAGCGTCGGTCACAGTGCCCTGGAAACTGCCGCGGTACTGCGCAGCGAGCTGCTGCAGAGAGCAAACAAGGCAGAAGGAACAAATCGCGAAGAGAAACGCTGCACGGCGGAGTGTCATCGAGGACAGGAATGGCATAAACCCCTCTTTGGTCCCAGCAGATTACAAACAGCTCCCTGGAACGTACTATTACCCCCAACGGTATGACATCGAATTGCAACGTGTCAAGCCAGGAAAACGCTCACAAGCAAGGCAGCGTTCGCCACTGTAAGAATCGCTATACTTAGCCCTTAACGATGAGCCAGCTACTGCGGACCAAGAACATCGATGAGCTCGTAGAGGACGCGCAAACCGAGGGTAAAAGCCTCAAGCGCACCTTGGGTCCTTGGAGTCTGGTCGCCTTTGGAATCGGCGCGGTGATTGGGGGCGGTATTTTTACGGTAACCGGGACAGCGGCCGCGGGCCAGCATCTGGCAGTGCCCTCCATTCTAAATGCGCCGTTGCTGGATTTAATGCTGCACGGCAGTAAGGCCGCATCGATTATCGGTAGACCAGGGGCGGGCCCGGGCCTGACGCTCTCTTTTATTCTAGTGGCCTTGACTTGCGGGTTTGCGGCCCTCTGCTATGCCGAGCTAGCCTCAATGATACCGATTGCCGGAAGCGCTTACACCTACGCCTACACAACTCTCGGCGAGATTTTCGCGTGGATCATAGGGTGGGATTTGATTCTCGAGTATGCGGTATCTAATATGTCTGTGGCCGTCGGGTTTTCGGCTTACTTCAACGTAATGTGCGATTACGTCTTCGGCCGCCACTTGCCCAAATACTTATCGGAGCCCGCGATCGTAGAAGGACATTTCACGGGCAGCCTTTTCAATCTACCGGCACTAATCATCGTGATGGCCTTGAGCTGGTTACTGGTCCGCGGAGTAAAGGAGAGCGCGGGGGCAAATAACCTGATGGTCGCGATCAAAATTGCGGCGGTGCTCTTGTTCGTGTTCGGCGCGGCGCATGCAATCCAAAGGGCAAATCTGCATCCGTTCTTACCGAATGGCTTCGGTGGAGTGCTGAGCGGCGCGGCTATTGTGTTCTTCACTTTCATCGGCTTCGATTCGGTTTCAACAGCAGCGGAAGAGTGCAAAGCGCCACAGCGGAACATGCCGATCGGGATCATCGGCACGCTGATCGTATGCGGCATTCTGTATACATCAGTGGCGCTGGTGCTGACTGGAATTGTGAACTGGAAAACGCTGGACAACGCATCCCCGGTAGCAAATGCATTGCAGGCAATCGGCATGTCCCGCTTGCGCTTTACAGTGACCGCAGGCGCGCTGCTGGGAATGTTATCGTCGCTGCTGGTCTATCAATACGGGCAGGCGCGAATCTGGTTCGCGATGTCGCGTGATCGCTTGTTACCGGGCCTTTTCTCACGGGTGCACAAACGGTTTCAAACGCCCTACGTGAGCACTTGGATCGCAGGGCTGGCGGTGGGCATTCCCGCCGGGATCTGGGACATCGGAACGTTCGCGGATCTTTCGAATATCGGGACCTTATTCGCATTTATCATCGTTTCCATAGGAGTGGTCATATTGCGGCGAAAGCAGCCGGCGCGGCGCAGGAGCTTTAAAGTTCCTTTCTCGCCGGTCACTCCGGCAATTTCGGTGGTGTCTTGCCTGGCGTTGATGCTTGGCTTGCCGCTCGAGACCTGGATTCGTTTTGTGGTGTGGCTGGCGATCGGACTGGTGATCTATGCGGGATATAGCCGGAAGCGCAGTCCGTTGTATCAGGGCGAACGGGAGCGAGTCGGCCAGAGTTAACCGGGTTCGGGTGGGCTTTCCGTCATGGTAGAGAAGCAGCCTTTGCAGCAGATCGTTCTTACTCTGTTGCTCATTTGGGCATTCGCCGCACAACTAACGTACCTAAGTTTCGGCATTTACCGGCAAGCGCATGCTTCAGAGTATGTAGAGCTGCCGTTCGATACGCAATCGTTCTCAACCCTTGTAAGTAAGGTTCCGGCGAGTTACTCGGGGGTGGGGCTGCAAACGGGCGATAACATCTTTGCGCTCGGTGGGGTTCCTTTTACCGGCCAGCGGCAGCTCGCAGAGGTGCAAGGCACGCTCCGGCCGGCAAGTGTGCTCGCGATTACGGTCGAACGAGCATCGGGTAGCCAAACCGTTCGGAAGACAGTGACGGCGAAACTGCATCGCTTGGCCGGCAGCTGGATCGATCTGCTGGGGCTGGCGGGCTTTTTGCCGCTTAGCTGTCTGGCGGTCGGTTTCTACATTGCGTTTGCAAGACCGCGCGATCCTCTGGCCTGGATCGCGCTCGCAATGCTAGCCTCGGTCGGACAGATCACGGGCGAGGTCTCTTGGGCAATCGCTTCACCCTGGCGCGAGTTACTCATTGTGTATCACGCCTTGCTGGGTTCTACATGGCCGCTTTGGCTGGTCCTTTTTGGACTGTACTTTCCATCAACTTTTCCAGGGTGGAACAAGTGGAAATGGATTGTATGGGCGATAGCCGCGCCCTGGATCGCTTTTTCATCTCTTACTTTGTATGGATATTGGCAGGCAGGGGAGCATCTGCGCGAGCTTGGCTGGCTCAGCCGCCTCCTGAGCCATGCGTCGATTGCGATCAACGTTTGTTTTTCGCTCTATGTAGGCGCATTCTTTGCTCTGCTTGGCCGCAAGACAGCCTTGCTGCAGAACCCCGATGCTAAGCGCCGGCTCAGTCTTATGAGCACAGGATGCACGGTGGCGCTGACGCCGCTTCTGCCAGTGGTGTTCTTCAATCTCCCGCCATGGCTTGAGACAATCTGCCTGCTGATGGTCGCCTTCTTCCCGATCACGATGGCGTATGTAATCGTCGTGCAGCGTGCGATGGATGTTCGAACCGTAGTACGCAGCGGCGTCCGGTACGCCTTGGCGAAACAAGGTATCCAGTTCCTTCGCGTCGCAATTTCGACCGTGCTGGTGGTCGTCGCGCTGAGACTCGGACGCACGTTCACTGAGCATTGGGAAGGACTAGTGATGCTGGCCATCGGGGTATTGCTCGTTGCGACGGTGGGGCGAGTTGCCAAGCGTGTGAGCCGCTGGATGGATCGCCGTTTTTTCCGGGAAGCCTACAATGCAGAGCTTATCCTGTCCGAGTTAAGCAGTTCCGTCGCGAGCATTCGCGATATTCGAGCACTTTTGCAGATTGTGGCCGGGCGCATCGGCGCATCGTTGCACGTGGAGCGGATTGCGGTCCTGCTTGCGCGAGAAAAGCGGTATGAGCCGGCTTATGCGATGGGATTCGATATGACGCCTCCTTCGTTTGCGCCGGACAGCACAACGGTTCGGTATTTGAAGCAGTCACGCGCGCCTGCCCGAATTTACTTCGAAGATCCGCAGTCGTGGATTTTCGGCGCTCCCGAGAGCGAGCAGGAAACGCTTCGCACCCTTCACACCCAGCTTCTACTTCCGGTATCGCTCGACAACAGGCTGCTCGGGATGATCAGTTTGGGCCCGAAGAAGTCTGAATTGCCGTACTCGCAAGGGGATCTGCAGTTGCTGGGGGCGGTGGCTTCACAAACAGGTTTGGCCATAGAGAATGCCGAGCTTACCCAGTCGATTCGGAACGAGATTGCGCAACGCGAGAGACTGGACCGCGAGCTGGAAATTGCGCGCGACGTCCAACAGCATCTCTTCCCGCAACAGCTGCCACAGGTGGAAGGAGTGGATTTCGCAGGCTACTGCAGGCCCGCCTTGGGGGTGGGCGGCGACTACTACGATTTTCTGCGTCTGCCAGGCGACTGCTTGGGCATTGCGGTAGGAGACGTTTCAGGCAAAGGCATTGCAGCGGCGCTCATGATGGCAAGCTTGCAAGCCTCACTGCGCGGGCAAACGATCAAGCCCTGCGAGACGCTTTCAGAAATGATCGGGAATATCAATCAGCTGGTCTTCGAAGCATCGGCTTCCAACAGGTACGCGACGTTTTTCTATGCCCAGTACGAACCGCGGGAGCGCGTCCTCCGGTTTGTCAATGCCGGGCATAATGCGCCAATCATCTTCCGGCCGAACGCTGGCCCGGGCAAAGACATCTTGAGGCTGGTAAAGGGCGGAACGGTGGTGGGCCTGTTCGCTCACTGCGTGTTTGAAGAAGGACGCGAAATACTGGAACCCGGCGATATCTTGCTAGCATTTACGGATGGAATCAGCGAAGCGATGAATCAAGCCGAGGAGGAGTTCGAAGAAGAGCGTTTGATTCAGGCTCTGCGGAGCGGAAACAGCCGTTCGGCGGCCGATCTGATCTCGGCTCTGCTTCAGAAAGTGGATGGTTTCACGGCGGGGGCACGGCAGCACGACGATATGACGCTCGTAGCGATGCGGGTACAGTGATCGAGAGTTCCTGCGAGTGTTTCCTCGGGACGAAAGGGAGGAACACACTCAGGTCATTCCCTTTCGCACCTGAGAATTTGTTTTAGGCCTGTGCGGCGGTTGCGACCTGGTCAGCAATCGCAGCGAGAAAGCTTTCGCGCGGTTCCACGCCGCGGTCCACTTTCCATGTAGAGCCCGCTTGGATAAACGTCACGTCAGTGACGCCCAAGAAGCCGAGTATGAAGCGAAGGTACGGCTTTACGGCATCGATTGGTTCTGCGGGGCTTCCGGCGGTATATTGTCCAGCGCTGGCGATGATCACGGTCGCTTTTTTTCCTGTGAGCAAGCCGGTGTAGGTGCCATCTGAATTTACCCGAAAGGTCTGTCCAGAGCGGGTAATATGATCGATGAAGCTCTTCAGTTTGCTGGGAACAGCGAAGTTGTACATGGGAGTGGTGATCAGCCACTCGTCGGCCTCTTTAAGCTCTGCAATTAGGTGATTGCCCACCTGGAGAGCGGCCTTCTGGTGTTCGTCATGCTGCGCAGGATCGGTGTAAGCGCCCGTAATCCAGGGCAGCTCAATATAGGGCAGATCGGTTTTAGCGAGATCGCGTTCGATGACTTTGCCGCCGGCATGAGTTTGGCTCCACTGTTCGGCAAAGTCAGTTCCGAGACGGCGAGAGATGGAGTGGTCTCCGCGCGGGCTTACATCGATTTTGAGCAGGGTCGGCATTATACTTTCCTTTTCATGGTTTTGTGACGGGCAGGCGTCAGCCCCTAAGGCGCTGTCTGTTTTACAGATGTTGCTTTAGCAACGAGTGATTCGCAATTAGAATAGAAATTAGATGAGCGACGATTGGCAAAACCTCGACCCTCGCGTCCGACGCACGCGTCAGCTGCTACAAGACTCGCTGGCGCGCTTGATGAAGAAGAGGCGCTTCGACGAGATCACGGTGCAGGATGTGTGCGAAGAGGCGACCGTAAATCGGGCGACTTTTTATGCTCATTACCCCGATAAGGACGCTCTGCTGGCGTGCATCACGGCTTCGCGCTTTCAGGGCCTGCTATCCAAACGCGGGGTGGAGTTCGATGGCACGTGCGGACAAGCGCTCGGCAACTTCTTTCTTGGTATTTGTGAATACCTGGCGGCGGCGCTGGGCAGCGATCCCAAGCGGCAGCGCGCGATGGACCCGCAAATGGAATCGGCGATTATTGCGGTGGTGCGGGAAAGATTATTGGATGGTCTCAGGCAGCATCCGCCAGCGAGCGCTGTATCGCAAGAGGTGCTTGCCGCAACGCTCAGCGGGGCGCTTTATGGCGCGGCGAAAGAATGGGTCTCCACGCCCCATCGCGGTGCGCCGGAGGGTATCGTAAACGGAGTAACGACTTTACTCGCGCCGCTCATTCGTCCGTTATAGGGCCTCGGTAAAGATTCCTTCCAAAAACGCATTGATAGCCGTCTGCCGACGAGTTGCTTGGTCGTGATCGCCCACTGCATAAACGAAGGTTTATGCAACTCGCCTTTTTGAGCTGTGTGGTTGCGAATACGCACTCTACACTGGGCCGTAACTCACGATCTACCTGGAACCAAATCACTGATCTCTGTCCAGGGAAGCTCTGCAGACTATTCAAACACCTCGATCTAACCGAGCGAAAAAGCTTAACCAGGGCGGTAAGAACGCTGTGAAATGATCCCACTCTCCAGGAATCAGATCGATTGCTGATGTTTGTCCGACCTCCTCCATATGCAAGAGCGTAAAACCAGAATCGATCAATCCGTTCAGTACGGTACTAAGAAGCTGACGATACTCTCGTGGGCCAGACGGTCTCGGAGCGGTTGAACTCGAAGGGAACACCCAAGCCTCATCTTCATAGTGCAGTTCCTCACCTTGTACATAGCGGGACGTGATTTCGTAAGCGTGACCATTCCACGAGCGACTGCCCAGTCCTGATGCAAACGGATTGGCCGCCCAGAATGAATAGAGACCGCCGTGCCGCAGCACGCGCGCAACCTGAGTGAAGACTTTGCGGCAGTCAGGAACAAAGTTGAGTGAATAGGGCTGGCTCACTATGTCAAAAGATTGCGGGCGCAGCATGCTTAGGTCACGCATATCGCCTTGAATGGTTGACACTGGGTAGCCATAGTGCAGGGCGGCTTCTCGATCTTGCTGCAATTGGCCTTCGGAAAGATCGACAACACAAACTCGCGCCCCGTTTAGGGCGAAGGCGACGGTTTGTTGTCCACCTCCGCCTGCTAAACAAAGCACATGTTTACCTTCGGGATTGCCCAATAAACCAAGAGGGTCTACCCGCTGCAGGGCCGACTCCTTCGTTTCGTGGAGCCAAGGGCAGCTGAAAAGCGCACGAGCGGTCACCAGCGCTTCCCAGCGTCTTTTATTGAACTCAGAAACGTGATCCATAGCCGTGGCTTCCCTTTACCCTACTGTAGATCCAGGGCCGCAACTAGGGAATCGCAAACAAGCTCCCAATCGCACGGAAGATTCGCGCCGTCGCTAAGTCAACTCACGGTGAAGTTTCTCAATGTGATCCCTGTCCCGTTCTGCGTGCAGGTTAATGCCCAGGCTGAGCATCCAACCATCTGCGGATCATCTGAGCGCAGGTAACGCCGATTCGATTTGGCGAGCAAGAGTGGTTTTACCGGAACCGGGCAATCCAGCCACGATGATGAGGCGAGCACAATCGCTGTTAGGGTGTGATCAACCAACGCATGTCCTTCCAAGTTGTATGGCTCACTCTTAAAGGCATGGACTACCAAGGGCTAATCTCGGCTGCTGAAGGTGTGCTTCGTCCCCTTACTGTGAGGGGGCGTCTCTTCGGAGATGTAGGGGCGGCTATTGTCAGCGGAACCGATCGCCTTTTCCTCGGCGTTTCCGTGGACACGCCGAGTTGGGGGCTCTGCGCTGAAAGGAACGCTCTTGCCGCGATGATTACGTCTGGCGAGTACAAATTCAAGAAGGCCGTCACGATTTGGAAGGAGCCAACATCAGGCTCGCTTTACATCCTTCCTCCATGCGGAGTTTGTCGGGAGTTCATGAGGTGCATAGATGAGACCAACCTGGATTCGGAGATCATCTTGGGCATAAATCGCGTAGCGCTACTCAGAGACTTGCTGCCCGAGCATGCCTGGCCTAAACCGATGATTCAGGATCGTATCCAGAGAAGTGAGGGCCTGTAATACGCTCCAGGTTCTTCACTCGACAAACTATCGGATCATGGAAAGCCAGGGCTTGCTCATAGGTCCAGGGTAGTCGTTAGCGTTGTTCGGGAGTGACTCGGCGAGCAAGGTTGTGGCAACGAGGCGAAGTAGATGCCGAGTCACTTTCGAAAACGAGACTAGAAGGAAGCCGCTGGCGGGGCGTGACGCGTATGGAGGTTCAAACGTCTGTTGGTACTTTTCCAGCTCGCAGCAAGCTTCGGTGGACGCCGGAATGCGGGTTTGGGCGGTCCGAACAGACCGAAAATCATCATGCCCCCAAGAGGTGAACTGCCGGTTGAGACGTGCAAGAAGGTGAATCGATGGCCCGAGACACACGAATGCGATCGCGCGGGCAGGCACGGTACGGGATCAGATTGTCGTCCACTGTTCACGATGTATCGAGCCGTTCGCATAGTAAGTGGACTTCACGAGCAGTAAGCCTGCAGCCGGTCTGCATCAAGTTTCCGCAGCGAGGACATTGCCACTTCGCCTCGCAAGAGGCTGTTACGAATGGTTCCTGCGGTTGCGGCTCGGAAGAGAGCAACTGGCGAATCAGAGCAAGGCTCCCGGAACGGTGCCGGTTGGCAAGGAATCCAAACTGGCGAATGCGCACGAAGCCGTGCGGAAGGACATGTTGTACGTAGCGCCGCAAGAACTCGGAGGCCGAGAGCGTCATGAGGCGCTGCTTGTTTCCGCCTGCATAATCCTTCCAGCGGAAAGTAACTTGTTCCCCATCAAAGGAGACCAGTCGGTGATTGCTGATGGCAACGCGATGAGTATAGCGGCCCAGGTAACGAAGGACCGGTGCTGGACCCGCCATCGCTTGCTTGACATAGACGACCCAGTGTTTCCGGCGCAGCGATTGAAGAAGAGCCCGGAAAGCCTTGGGATCTTTTAGCGGCCCGGTGGCGCCGCCGAGACTCAGCTTGTTTCTGCGATAGGCACGCTTCAATCCGTCGAGAAACTTGCCCCGAAAGACCCTCTTCAGAACACCGAGTGGAAGAAAGAAGCGGTACGAGGTCGCACCCAATGACTGCGATCGGGTGCCAGGCCACCGACTGGCACGAGACAGTGGAGATGGGGATGAAGCAGCAGGTTTTGGCCCCAACTGTGCAGGATCGCCAGGAATCCGATCTGGGCGCCGAGGTGCTTGGGATCGGCAGCTACTTCCAGCAGCGTTTCTGAAACGCAACGAAACAGCAAGTTATAGAGTAAAGCCGGATTGCGCTGACACAGCCGGTTCAGCTCGTGTGGCAGCGTGAACACCACATGAAAGTAAGACAGGCCGAGCAACTCTTGTTCCCGGCACGCAAGCCATCGCTGGCGTGCTTGCGCCTGACACTTTGGACAGTGCCTATTCCGGCAGGAGTTGAACGAGAGAGCCGACTGACCGCACCCGGAACACTGATCCAAATGGCCGCCCAAAGCCGGCGTGCGGCAACGCTCGATGGCGCGCAGCACTTTTAGCTGCTGATAGCTGAGCCAGGATCGGTTTTCGGCAACAAAGCGATCACCCTGCGTGCGGAGTAAGTCGGCCACCTCGACGGTGGGTCGGCTCATTCTGGTTTATGTAGCTTCCGTGAGCGCTCGAACCGTGCTGGGCCGGAGATGGGAATCCGTCCTAACGGATCTGTGGCTGACTGCAAGCGCTTGGGAGACACGTGCAGATAACGAGTCGTCGCTTCGATATCCTTGTGGCCCATCAGGACCTGAATGGTTCGCAGGTCCGCTCCCTCTTCCAGCATGTGTGTGGCAAAGCAGTGCCGCAGTGTATGAGGTGTGACGTGCTTTTGGATTCCGGCTGTCCGTGTGGCGTGCTGCACGGCTTCCCAGATCACCTTGGGCGTGATCGGCTTGTCGGCCCGCCAGCCGTTGCGGGTGCCGGGGAACAGATAGGTCTTGGGACGCATCCAGCGCCAGTACTCGCGTAATGTCGTGAGTAGTTTTGGATTGAGCGGAACTTCCCGGTCCACGCCGCCTTTCCCACGTTCGATGCGAAGGACCATCCGTCCGCTATCGATGTTGCTCACCTTCAGCTTGCACAACTCGCTTCGTCGCAGCCCAGCCGAATACATCGTCAACAGCATGGCGTAATGAAACAGGTTGCGTGCTGCATCGATCAGCCGGGACACTTCTTCCGGAGTCAAGATCGTCGGCAGCCGGAGTCTCTGCCGATTCGGATAGGGAAGGTCCTCCTTCATCGCCGGGCGTTTGAGTGTCTTCAAGTAGAAAAACCGCAGCGCCGCGATGTGGCTTACAACGGTACCCACGCCAAGCTTTCTTTCTTCCAACAGGTGGACCTGGTAGCGGCGGATATCGTCCGGCCCGCGTCGGTCCAACCGCGTCGGCGAGTAGCGCCTGAAATCTTCGACCACTTGCAAATAGGTACGCATGGTCGATTCGGCGAAGTTGCGGCGTACGAGCTCTTCTCGCATCCGCTGAATGAGTTTGGTCACAGAGATCTCCTTTCTCTGTGAGCAAACTTATCCGATCAGCACCCTCTTCCAAAACTGATCACGCCGCAGGCGTCCGCCGCGCCAGCGGCTTCGTTCTAGTCGGGAAGGGTTTACGAATCAGATTAGATGACCGGGTTTCCCAAACCAGCGTTCGCGCAACAAGTTGGCAGCCAGCTGTTTGCTCGAATTCCGTGTTGCGGAACTATGTTGCAAAACAAAATTGATTGGCAATAGAGTTGTGCAATGGCCCATACACGCGGAGAGATAGCCGGATCAGTGGGTTTCTGGAAGGAATCCTTACCGACACCCTTCTAAGCTAAAAGCCCTCCCAGACGAGCGCTGGGAATCTAGAATGGGACCGGAATCCAACTGACTCATACAGGCGGATCGCTCCGACGTTGGAAGAGGTCACCGTAAGACTGACCGTCGAGCAACCAGTATCAGCAAGGCGCTTGAGCGTTTGACGCAGGAGTTCGTAACCGAGCTTCGCGCCGCGAACGGCCGGTAAGCTGCAGAGTTGTGTGACGTGTCCGGAGTGCTCCGATACCTTACTGGTCAAACAAACGCCGCAGACCCGGCCACTGTGGTCATCGACCGCCACCAGCGTCGATTGTGGGGCAAAGATGCCGCAGCCGGGATAGCGAATGATGTTCATCAGGAAGTGGCGCGCGCCCGGAATGGTGCGGTACTGGTCGTTGATTTCGCTGTCGACGTGGCCGCGATAGGCAGCCGAAACCAGATGCGCGACCTCTTCTGAAAATCGCTCTGCCCACGGATGAAAGGTCGCCTTGACCTCAGGCGTGCGCGGCTTCAAGGCAACGAGGCCGTCGGTGCGAACCTCCATAAAGCAACGGTCGTATCGCGCCAGGTGCTGGCTAAAGGGCAATCTCAGCGAAGGAGGAGCGTTCAGCAGCATCAACTGTGACTCGATGCGCCGCACTCCGGCGGTCCTCATCAACCCCTGGACCGTCGCGCCGAGAAGCGTTAGTTCGTTCGCGGTGCTCGCGTAATCTTCCCGAACGTAAAAATCGCCGATCAGTCCTTTTTTGCCTTCGCAGACGTAATAAGAGTAGCCCACTACTTCATTGCCGACGACGAGCGCGTACCCGTAGAGCGATCGCATCTGCACGAAGCGGCGCAGCAGGTCGGCAGAGGGACGAAAATCCCATTGAAAGCGCCGCTCCCAAATCTGGATCTCTCTTTGAAAAAGACCATCGAGAGCGCCCGGCAAAAGGCCAGTCAGCTCTACAATCTCGGGTGTTCGAAGCTGCAAGCCCGCCGACATGCCCAAGATTATACGTGGACTTCGTCTAGTTTCTGCGTCAGTACTTGTTCTTGATTGCTGAAGAACTTGCCGATTCGCGCGGCAGCTTCAGCGGTCCGCTCCCGATCTTCGATCAGGCTGAAACGCACGTGCCCCTCGCCCATGGGACCGAAGCCCATGCCGGGTGAGAGGGCAACATGAGCCTCTTTAATAAGACGCTTCACGAACTCGAGCGAACCCATGGACTGGAAGGCGGCTGGCAATTTGGCCCAAAGGAACATGGTGGCTTTAGGAGGCGAGACCGGCCAACCCGCTTGGTGCAATCCGTCGACGAGCCAATCGCGCCGCTTCTGATAAAGCTCGCAGATTTTCCGCGGCGCATCGTCACAATCGCGGAGAGCAGTGACGGCGGCAAGCTGAATCGGCTGGAACATGCCGTAATCGAGATAGCTCTTTATGCGCGTGAGGGCGGCCACCAGCTTGCGATTACCCAAGCAGTAGCCGACTCGCCAACCCGCCATGTTGTAACTCTTGGTCATCGAATAGATCTCGACAGCGCAATCTTTGGCGCCTTCCACTTCGAGAATGCTCGGCGGACGATAGCCATCGAAGCCCAGCTCCGCATACGCGAAATCGTGAATGATGTAGGCGTCGTACTCGCGCGCTAACTTGACGACCTCGCGCATGAAGTTGAGATCGACACAGATGGTGGTCGGGTTATGCGGAAACGAAATGAGAATGACTTTGGGCTTCTTCGCGGCGGTACGGAAGTGCTCCTGCAAGTTGGCCAGGAAGGTTTCGGCGTCGGGCATGGCGATCATTTGCGAATCGCCTTCGGCCAGGATGACCCCGAACTGATGCAACGGATAAGCAGGATTGGGAGAGACGACCGCGTCACCGGGGCGAATGATGGCATAGAGCAGATGGGCGAGAGCATCCTTCGCGCCCATGGTGACGATGGCTTCCGTATCGGGATCGAGCGTCACGTTGTACTGTTTGCGATAACGCTCCACGATGGCTTTCCGAAGGTCAGCAATCCCGCGTGAAACCGAGTAGCGATGGTTGGCAGGATCGGGCGCAGTCTCGATCAGCTTCTGGACCACAGGCTCAGGCGTCGCGCCATCTGGATTGCCCATGCCCATATCGATGACATCGATGCCACCGGCGCGAAGTTGGTCGCGCATTTCGTTCACGACGGCAAACACGTAAGGCGGAAGTTTTTGAATTCGGTAGAACTCTTCGTTCGAGTCTGACGCCATATGCTTTAGTGTAGCCGGGCATCAGACGTGGCGCGCAATCCTGACCGGCAGAGTGATGATCGCGGAGATCACCTCGAAAACCCCATCGACACCCATTGCCACGATGCGGAACGGCAGAAGAATGAGCCAGAGGATCGGATAAAGAATAATAGCTGCCAATGCCAACGGCCAGCAGAGCAGAAGAAGTAAGCACCATAACAGAAACGTAAACATGCTCTCTGTGGTGTTTACGGAAGCGTTGAAGATTTTGTTCCGTTGGCTATCAGTTCCGAGCTTGAGCTGAACTTCTCTTGCGCTTAACGTGATTGCTGTGCTCCGCGGTAGTGTTGAATCGCCATCGCCACCGTGACAATCGACATGTTCGCCATAGCTGCCCATGCCAACCATCTCCAGCTTGAGGGACGATGATTCCCGGCCTGCCTTGCAGCAGATTCATTCACTGCTGCCGAAGAGACGGCAGTTTGAATGAGAGCCGGCGTATTCGGCTCGGCCAGAAAGGAAAAAGAAGGCCGATACTGCCCATTCGGAATGCCGATACGGATTAAATGAGCCGCGCCCTCGTCGGCATAATACACTTCTAGGCGCTTTCGAAGCCGATGCGCCTCCACCCGGACAATCGAATCGCTTTTAGGATCGAATTCGCTGCCGCGCCCCAGTGCCTCGGTCGCGATACTGTACTCCTTGATCCGGTCTGCCTCGCCCCTCAGATGACGCTCGCAGATGTAGCGAAAAAACTTCTCTAACCGCGGCGCTTTGGCGAACAAGCCCGATTGAAGAACCCGTTCTATCTCTGCTCGTTGCCGATCCGGCGAAACAATCGATTCCATGAGCCAACCTTTGTAGTGCCGGAAGTATATCAGAGGAAAAACGAATCACTCGAACGGCTTGTAACCCCCAGGGAAAACAGGCGTAACACGCCGCAAGCCAGCCAATTACCCACGTAACGCCGCGTTAACTCCGAGGTAACCCGTCGCCGGTTGTTGCGCCGCTTGCACGTTGGATAGAGTAGGCGCTTCAGGCGACCACCCATCTCCATGCACCGAACATCCCGCAACCTGCTCGTTTCTTGTCTCGTCCTGCTATCACTGACCGGTGCGCTTTGGTCTCAAGCGCTCTTCGCAACCCTGACTGGCGTCATCACCGATTCTTCTGGAGCAGTCATCTCGGGCGTCAAAGTGACGCTGCGAAATACCGAGTCGGGCGTCTCGCGCGACACGACCACCAACGGCCAGGGATACTATACATTCGCCTCAGTCTCGGTCGGAACTTACGATCTCTCGATTGAACAGCCCGGATTTCAAACCTATAAGGAAACAGGAATCGCACTAGGCGGCGGTGAGAGCCGTAGCGTAAACGCCTCACTCCAGATCGGCAGCACGAACCAGACGGTGGAGGTTTCCGGCGCGGCCGATATCGTTACGCCCGTCGATTCCGGCGAAAAGTCCTTCCTGCTGACTTCAAGACAGCTCGAGAACTATGTACAGGTAGGCAGCAATGCCGCTGAATACATCAAAATTGTCCCCGGCTTTGCTCTGCAAAACGGAGTTTCCAATAAGTCAAACTATAGCGGCCAGACCATCGGAATCAATGCAAACGGCGACTCGGGAAGCCAGAGCCCCCTCAACAATGCCTTCTCCTACAATGGCCTTCCAGGCAACACCCTCGATATTGTGGCCGACGGCGCGCATGTCTCCGATCCAGGCTGTAACTGCGACACGCCGGTAAATCCAAATTCCGATTTCCTGCAGGAGTTCCGCGTCTTGACTTCCAATTTCAGCGCGGAAGACCAAAAAGGCCCGATGGTTATCACCTCAATCACCAAAGCCGGCGGAACCAGCTTTCACGGGAACGCTTTCTTTTCCGCTCGCAACTATGCACTCAACTCTAACGATGCGTACTCAAACGCCCTTGGAATCGCGCAGCCGAAGGACAAGTATTATTATCCGGGCGGCAGCCTCGGAGGCCCGGTCCTCATCCCCTGGACTCACTTCAACCACGATCGCAATAAGCTTTTCTTCTTTACCGGATATGAATTCTTCTACCAGGTACTCGACACCAGTCAACTCACCGCCACAGTGCCGACGCCAGGCATGATCAACGGGAATTTCTCACCTTCTGAACTGGCTAAGTTAGGCTCCAAAACAGCCTCTGGCAACCCACCCGGTACCGTCCCGGCATCCTGGCCCGGCGGTCAGATGCCAGCCAACTTGATCGATCCGAATATGCAGGCATTGATGAAGCTCTATCCCGCCCCCAATGCCGATCCGAATGCAACCGGCGGTTATAACTACGTGCAGTCCGAAATCTTTAACCAAAACAACTATCAGTGGACTGTGCGCGGCGATTACAACGTCAGCGACAACACAAAAGTATTCGTCCGCTACAACCTGCAGCGGGAAACGCAGCAGTTCCCAGTTGGCCTTTGGTGGAGAAACGGAGATCAGGTCCCGTATCCCACACCGATCGAGGGGAAAAATCGCTCCGATTCTGTCACCGGAACTCTGACGCATGTGTTCAGCCCCACCATGACAAATGAAACCGTCTTTGCATACACGTTCGTAGGTTTTCCCAACGTGTTTCAAAACCCTTCCAAGGTCGATCGCAAAAAGGTCGGCTACAATGACCCCACTTTGTTTCATAACGGCGTCGCGCAGATCCCCTCCTTTGGCGCGTACGGTCCGAATGAGGCAGCATTTATTTTCAATCCCGGCGGATTCGAAGCCGGAGGGCCGTCTGCAGGCCTCTATGCGAACAAATACATGCCGAGCGTAAGCGACACGCTCACCAAAGTGTGGGGTACCCACACCGCGAAAGCCGGCTTCTTCTACGAGTGGATTCGGAATGCCCAGCCCGCCAGTAACTTCACCAACGGACTCATGCAGTTTGTCCCTTCCGCCAATCCCACCTTCACTTACGGCGATGCTTATGCCGATGAGCTGGCCGGCAACTTATCCAGTTATCAAGAGCAAAACTTCAACCGCATAAACGAGATTTCTTATCACACCTACGAGGGATTCATTCAGGATTCCTGGAAGATCAACACCAAGCTTACTGCCGAACTCGGGCTTCGAATGACTCACTTTACGCCTTGGTCCGATGACGAAGGCTACGGCTATTCAGTCTTCATTCCGTCGCAGTATAATCCCGCAAACGGCGGAGCCTGCGCCCAGGGGCCTACTTTCTGCGGGTTCAATTGGCATAGCCGGGACGCCGCTGTTCCCCTCGGCGGATTCCCCCAGCGGACTCTCTTCTGGCAGCCCCGCGTCGGCTTGGCTTACGATGTGTTCGGCAAAGGAAAAACGGTACTGCGCGGCGGTTGGGGCCGTTTCTACTATCACTCGGGACAATTTACCAACGGTCTCGATACGTCCGCCGGCTCGGAAAGTATTACCCTCAACCCAAGCAACATCAACTCCGCCGGTCCTCAGCGTCTCTTGGCAAGTCAATTAGGCTCCATCTCCTTCCAGGCGGTTCCGGCAACGCCCGCCGGAGTAGACATCACAGACAGCAGGCAGCCGTACGCTGATAGTTACAACGTCACGCTGTCTCAACGCACGCCCTGGTCAGGTCTCCTCGAAGTAGCCTACGTCGGCAACCGCAGCCGCGACCTCCAAAATGGCGGCGGTTACGGAAGTAACATCAATCTTGTGCCGGTGGGTTCGATGCTGTCGGCTGCCAATCCCGGCACTGCCAATCCCAATAACTATCGGCCTTACCCAGGCTACAGTGACCTCAATCTGGCAACCAATAATCTATATGCCAATTACAACGGGCTCCAGATTACCTGGGCTCATCAAGCGAGCCGCGCCACCATCCAGCTGAATTACACCTACGGTAAGTCACTGGGAATCGTCGGGCCCGCCGGCGGTGCTCTCGGCAGCCTCGAAGCCACCCTCGATCCGTATAACTTGAGAAATAATTACGGTACCCAACCAGGAGACCGCCGCCAGCTTTTCAACGCAGCTTACTCGGTGAATCTCCCAAGTCCGGTCCACGGCAACCGGTTCGCTGCGGGAGCCGTCAATGGGTGGCAGTTATCGGGAATCACGCAACTCGAGAGCGGTGCAAACCTTACTGGCAACGCCGGCTATAGCTACAACATGCAGTTGAATGGCGCTATTCTCCCAGGGTCGCAGGCCCTCGTCAACTCCGACGGCAGCATCGGCATTCCGATCAACAGCCAGTCAATCCTCGGAACGCCTTCCATTCAACTCAATCCTGTTCTGACGTGTAACCCTACGGCCAATCTCGCTCCCCACCAGTTCATCAACGGCAACTGCTTCGGCGTGCCTACTCAAGTCGGACAGAACGGCCCTAGCGTTATGCCGGCGTTTTACGGCCCGGCCTTCTTCAATTCCGATTTGGGCGTGTTCAAGAACTTCAAGATTAAGGAATCGATGAAGTTGCAATTCCGGGTTCAGGCGCAAAACTTCTTAAACCATCCCTTGTGGTCGTTCCCGAACCAAAACAATCTCACGCTTCAGTTCAATCAATCCACCCCTGGCAGCACCATCATTCCGCAAACTAATCAGAACTTCGGCTACACTCAGTTCAAACAAGGCCAGCGCATCGTGGAAATGGTTGTCAAATTCTATTTCTGATTTTGCCGCTTGACCAGGCTGCGCTGAATTAGATTTAGTAAATTAGTTGTTCTTAGATGTACCGCTTTCTTGCCGTTAGCATGCTGGGCGCCGTGGCGTATGCACAGGCATCTTCGCCCCAAGCACTGCTGCAACATGCCATGGTGGCGCAGCAGGCCGGACGTTTCGAGGAGGCGGTTCGCGACTATCGCCAAATTCTCGAGAAGTACCCCAACATCTTCGAAATACGATCCAATCTGGGAGCATCGCTCGCCGGCGAAGGTCTTTATACCGACGCCATCGCTGAATATGGGCGCGCGCTAGCTCTGAAATCTAATCCCCAGGTCCGCCTTAACTTAGCCCTGGCTTATTACAAACTCGGTGATCTTCAACTTGCCGTTAAAACGCTCCGCGAGGTGCATGCGGAAGAGGCTGCAAATGTGCAAGCCGTCACGCTGCTCGCCGATTGCTACCTGAAGCTCGGCCAAAACAAGCAGGTCGTCGCGCTTCTTACTCCTATTCAAAAATCTCAACCGGACGATCGCACGTATATCTATCTTCTCGGCACAGCTCTAATTCGCAATGGCCAGACCGGTGAAGGCCAGATCATGATTGATAAAATCCTCCGCGACGGCGATTCCGCTCAATCGAAGATGCTGATGGGCACAGTCAAATACATGGTTGCCGATTACGCCGGCGCGCGCGACGATTTTCAACGAGCCGTTGAGTTGAATGGCTCACTCCCGGAAGCCTACGCCTACTACGGCATGGCGCTGCTCTCGACCGGCGATCAGGCCGGCGCCCGCAAAGCCTTCGAACAGGAACTTAAATCCGATCCGAATAACTTCGTCTCAAATCTCCACATGGGAGTCCTCCTGCGCCAGGACGACGACTTCGATCACGCCCTGGACTATCTGCGCCACGCGCTCCAGATCCGCCCCGGCGACCCTGGCGTACGTTTTCAGATTGCCTCTGTGGAAAGTTCGCAAAATCATCTGAGCGAGGCAACCCGCGATCTGGAATCGCTCGTAAAGGACTCTCCCGGTTTCATCGAAGCGCATGTCGCTCTTGCCACTGTCTATTTTCGAGAGAAGCGCAAGGCCGATGGCGAGCGGGAGCGCGCCGTTTTCGCTCGCCTGAACGCAGCACGCAGCGCTCGCACGGAGGTTGCGGCGAAAACTGCCCCATGAGGCTCCCCCTCGTCCTTCTGTGTCTCGCCTTCTCCCTGCTAGCTCAATCGCCTGGCGTGCATTCCTCTCTCCCGGACCGTGCTATCCGGCAATGCGCCGCCTGTCACCCCGCTCAAGCCAAGCCTCACCCCGAAACTTCGATGGCGCATTCCATGGAACTGCCGGCCGAGTGCTCCATCCTCAAAGACAATCCGTCGCTTACTTTCCAGGAGGGTCGCTACTCCTACCGAATCGAAAGACACAGCGAGAGCAGTATCTACACCGTCACGGACGGCTCTGAAACCATCAGCGTTCCCATCGGCTGGGCATTCGGGCTCGGGCGTGCCGGCCAGACTTATGTTTTCGAAAAAGACGGCACTCTTTATGAAAGCCGCGTCAGCTTTTATCGCTCGCTGCAGAGCTTGGATCTCACGATGGGGGCTGCCAATCTGAAACCTACTGGGATCATGCAAGCCGCCGGACGATCTATCGGCCACGCTGAAGGGCTGCGCTGCTTCGGATGCCACGCCACGAATGCAGTAGCTAACTCGAATCTCAACTTGTACGGCCTCACGCCCGGCGTGCAGTGCGAACGCTGCCACGGCTCTGCCGAAAACCATCTAAGAGGCGTGCAAACCGGAGACCGCACGCTCGCCCGTATGAAAGACCTCCGTAGGATGTCGTCGGAAGACACCTCCAACTTCTGCGGCCAGTGCCATCGCACCTGGGCCGAAGTCGCCGAGTCCGGAGTGCTCGGCATCGCCAACATTCGCTTCCAGCCCTACCGGCTTACGAACAGCAAGTGCTACGACGCGGATGACAATCGGATTCGCTGCACCGCCTGCCATGATCCCCACACCGAGCTCAACACGTCCGATTCGAGCTACGATGCAAAGTGCCAAGCCTGTCACGCCGGTGGTAAGCCCGCAGCCCGCCATTGCCCTGTAGCCACTGAAAATTGCGTCTCTTGCCATATGCCGAAGCTCGATATGCCCGGTTCGCACCACAAGTTCACCGATCACAACATCCGGATCGTAAAGGCGAATGAGACTTACCCGAATTAGCGCGTTCTTTTGTGCGTGTCTGCTCGCCGCGCAGTCCGATCCCGCCGCTCTCATTCAGCAGGCTCTTCAAGCCGAAGAAAGCGGTAATTACGCACAAGCTGCCGACCGATTTCGCGCCGCGCTCGATATGCAGCCGGATGATGTCGCAACCCATGTCAATTTGGGCATCGCCCTCGCTCATCTTGGCCGGTATGACGATGCGCTTTCTGAATATCAGGCAGCCGGCAAACTCCTCCCCGGCGATCCCCGCATCGAACTGAACATCGCTCTGGCATACCAGAAGAGCGGCCGCTTGCTCCAAGCGCTAGACCGCTTCCAAAGCCTGCACTCCGCCGACCCGCGCAACGATCAAGTCACCATGCTGCTTGCCGATTGCGATCTGCAGCTGGGACACAACGCCCAGGTAATCGAACTCCTGCAGCCGCTCGCAGCCGAAGCGCCCTCTGACCTTGGCGTCGCTTACATGCTCGGCACCGCTCTGATCCGCGAACAGCGCATCGCCGAAGGCCAGGTACTACTCGATCGCATTCTCCGAAACGGCGACTCGGCCGAAGCCCAGTTCCTGCTTGGCACCCGCATGTTCGAATCCGGCGACTTTCCGGCAGCCGTCAAACAGCTCGCGAACGCCGTTGCGCTCAATCCGCACCTCCCTCAGATCCAGTCGTTCTATGGACAGGCCTTGCTCAACACCGGCGACCCGGACGCGGCCGCCGCTGCCTTCCGCCAGGAGCTCTCAACCAACGCTGCCGACTTCCCATCGAATCTGAATCTAAGTCAGATTCTATGTGCCCGCCGCCAGTTTTCCGATGCTATTCCATACGCGCGCCGTGCTCTGTTGTCGCAGCCCAACTCTCCCGCTGCGGAACTCACGCTCGCCGAATGTTTCGAAGGCTTGGGGCAGGCAAGTTATGCTCGTCCCTATGCGGAAGCTGCTGTAGCCGCCCTCCCGCAATCAGCCGAAGCTCATGAGTCGCTTGCTCGAATCTACTCCGATCTCCATCTGGTCTCCCAATCCGCGGGCGAGCGGCAAATTGCGCAGAAGCTCGCTTTCGTAGCCGATCCGGGCCCGCGCCTTCACGATTTCGCGCCTGTCTTCGAGCTCGCTCAAACCGCTTCCGGTAAACAGGTCGGTCCGCGCGATTACATCGGCCGCTCTCCCCTGGTTCTCGTCTTCGGCAGTTATAGCTGTCCGAACTTTCGCGATGCCGCGCCCACATTGATCTCGCTCTACCGCCGTTACTCGCCTAGCGCTTCTTTCCTGCTCGTTTATATCCGCGAAGCCCATGCGGCCGGCGACTGGCAAAGCACACGCAACACCGGCGAAAACATCGCGCTCTCTCCGGCCTCCAATTACGCCCAAAAACGAAATCATGCGGCTATGTGCAGCCGCAAACTACATCTGCCATTCCCATCCGTTGTCGATACGATGGACGGCAAAGTGGAGTCCGCCTATCATGCCTGGCCCAGTCGCGTCTTCGTGATCAGCCAGGATGGCCGCGTCGTCTATAGCTCTCGCTTGACCGAACTGGATTTTCATCCCGACGATATGGAGCAAGCCTTGCACCGAGCAACCGTCTCAAACAATCGCGCCGCCCGATGAACACCCGCGCCCCCTTTACTCGCCGCGATTGGCTTCGGCTCGCCGCCGCCACTCCCCTTCTGTCCTCTCGCGCTCGGGCCAACTCCGCGCCGCCCTTGTTTGAACAGATCCCCGCGTCCCAAAGCTCGATCCGATGGGTTCACGACAACGCCATGTCCGCCGAGCATTACCTTCCGGAAACGCTCGGCCCAGGTTGTGCCTTTCTCGACTTCGACAACGATGGCTGGATGGACATCTATCTTGTCAACAGCGGCCCTTGCGATTTCTGGAAGCCCTCTAAACCCATCCGTAACGCTCTCTACAAGAACAACCGCGACGGCACTTTCACCGACGTCACAGAAAAAGCGGGTGTCTCCTGCGGCACATTCGGGATGGGCGTTGCCGTCGGCGATTTCGATAACGACGGCTGGCCCGATATGCTCGTCACCGCGTATGGCCGGCCGACTCTTTACCAGAACAACCACGACGGAACCTTCCGCGATGTCACCGAAAAGGCCGGACTTGCGACCCCCGGCTGGACCACCAGCGCTGTCTGGTTCGACTACAACAACGACGGCCTCCTCGATCTCTTTGTGTGCAGCTTCGTAGACTACTCCGGTTCGCACAAATTCGAATGCGGCGACAATAAGCTCGGCAAACACTACTACTGCATTCCTCGCATCTTCAAAGGCACGGCAAGCTTTCTCTACCGCAACAATGGCGACGGCACGTTCACCGACGTCACCAAAGGAACCGACATCGCGAAATCGCTAGGCAAGGGCCTCGGCGTGGTCGCAACCGACATCAACAACGACGGCCGCATGGATCTCTTTGTCGCGAACGACACCGTGCAGAACTTTCTCTACATCAATCGCGGCCCCGGACCCGACGGCTCATGGCGATGGGAAGAATCCGCCATGCAAGCGCAAGTCGCCTTCAGCGACAACGGTCAGCCGCGCTCGGGCATGGGCGTCGATGCCGCCGATCTCAATGGCGACGGGTGGCAGGATCTCTTCGTAGCCAATGTGGATCAGGAGATGTTCTCCGTCTATCAAAACAACAAGGATGAAAGCTTCCGCGACGTTGCGCATCCGAACGAAGTCGCGCAAGCCACGCGCCTGCTGAGCGGCTGGGGTCTCAAGTATTTCGATTACGACAACGATGGCCTGATCGACCTCATCCTCGCCAACGGCCATCCCGATGACATGATCGATAACTACTCGTTGCAAGTCCGCTACAAAGAGCCGATGCTCCTCTTTCATCAAGGCACGGACGGTAAACTTCACAACGTCAGCGCTCAGGCCGGTCCCGCTTTTCACCAGCCATTTGCCGCGCGCGGATTGGCGGTCGGCGATTTCGACAACAATGGAGCAATCGACGTATTGGTTGCCAACAACGGTGGCGCTCCTCTTCTTTTAAAGAACAACGCCGCGGCTGGGAACAACTGGCTTGGACTGCAACTGGAAGGTGTCACCTGCAATCGGGACGCAATCGGCGCTAAACTTCTCTGGACCGCTGCGGGCAAGAAGCGCTCTCGCTTGAAAAACAGCGGCGGCAGCTATCTCTCTTCCCACGATCCCCGCGAAGTGCTCGGCATCGGAACTGCCCCCAAAATCGACCTTCTCGAGATTCACTGGCCCGCTCCGAGCCACCGCATCGATCGTCTAACCGACCTGCCCATCAATCGCTACATCCGCATCCAGGAAGGCAAGGGAATCGTGCCCGCTTCAGTCGGCTCCTGAAGCAGTCCGCGCCTTCATCGCCGCCAAATAGATTTCATCCGGTAGATCTCGAGATGCTTGATGCCGGCCGTGTTCAAGCCCATGCTGCATTGCAGTTCGCCGCCTTGACCCATCGTATGCACCTCCTTCACGATGTAGCGCGCTCCTCCATTTACGAAAATCTCCACGACACAATTGTCGATCAGCAGCTCCACTTGGCCACCGCCGTTCTCAAGATCGGCAGCTTGGATCGTTGCGAGTGGCATGCCGCCATATTGCAGATTCAGCTTATCCTCTCCCGCGAGCACCACCTGCAACTTAACGTCGAGAGGTCCCGATCCAGCTGAACGCAACTTATCGTTGACATCTTTGACAGAGGGCACAGACCAACCATGGTCCTGTTTGCGAAGCTGCGCAATCCCGTCAATGGGTGTCGCCCGTAATCGCAGACCATCCTCCGTAGCCTTCAGCTTGAACTCAGTTGGGAATAAGATCATCTGATTGAAGGGCATTCCTTGTGGCTCAACTCTCCCCCATGCCATTTGTACGCGCCTTCCATCCGGCATATCGACAAAAGATTGCGCCGCATACAATGTGTCTGCGCCGTGCAGGTTTTTGCCTTCTGCGTAACGGAGAGCGGGAGATTCCGCGGTAAAGTTTTCGCCGTCAAAAGACCCAATGAAATAAGTCGACGACCCGCCGTGAAGAATCCACTTCTTCTCGTTCGGCTTTCCCTCGATAGCCATCTCAAACAAGTCGGGACATTCATAGAGGCCTTTGAAATGGCTCTTCCAAGCCCAGGCCTTAAGATCGGTAGACGTGTAGAACGACATGCCGTCTTTCTCGAATAGAACCATCACCCAATGCTTTGCTGGCTCGTACCAGAAGACTTTTGGGTCTCTGGTATCGTTCGATCCCACTCTGCGGTTGCTGTCCAGAATAGGGTTGCCGTCATAACGGGAGAAATGGGCGCCGTTGTCCGTACTGAAGGCAATGCACTGAACCTGCTTATGCGAGAAGCGGTTGAACGCCGTATAGAACAGCACCAGCGCATCTTTTCCCCATCCGCCAACGTTCTTGCGGTCGATCAGACTTGTGCCGGACCAGGGAGATCCAAGTTTGTCATTCCTGAGCGCTATCGGCAGTTCCTGCCAGTGAAGCAAGTCTTTGCTGACGGCGTGTCCCCAATACATGAAGTCGGTGTCCCATTTGTCGCCGAACACGAAAGCCTGCCAGAATAAATGGTATTCACCGTTGGAAAAGATCGGGCCGTTGACGTCGTTGCTCCAGCCGCGTTTCGCTGTGAAATGGAACTGCGGCCGATTCCGCTCCTTGTATAGGGTAGACGCTCCCTCGATCTTGTCGGCTTGATAGATCCGGTTCAGGTCTGCGTGAGGCGAAGCGCTTACCGGCTTCGACAAAGGGGAAAGAGTGATTGTCCGTCCCTTAAACTCGCTCACGTCCAAGTAGATCCAGTAATCGATGGAACGGTCCGCCAACTGCATCGCGAACTGACGCTTGGACACGCCATTCTCTCCGATTTCGAAGAGTCGCATCTCGCTTGTACGCCCCACGGGAACATTCAAGTAGCGATGCGTAATGTGTAAGGTTCTACTCTGACCCATGAGGGCCTGTGCAGAAGAGAGCAACAAAATCAACCGGAAGCCCGCTGCAGTCAGGGTCGGCATCGAGCTACGGATTGCTGGCGAGATAGGCACGAGGTCCTCCTGAATGTATCTCATCTTGCAGCTCGTAATTCAATCGCACAAGGCAAGAGCAACCTGCCCTCGTCTCTACCGCCGATTTCGAAGGCCCAACCACAACCCAGCGCCGGCCAACGCAGCAGCAGCACCGGCCATCGCCATCGGTGCCGGAAGAGCGGAAGTTTTCGGCTCGACGAACTCTTTCTCAGGTGGATCGAATCTCCGCTGTGTCGGATTCTGCCGCCGGATTGCCATCTGCAGCACCTGCGAAAGATGCAAACCACGCCGATCAGTCTCCTGCCGAATTTGCTCCCGGCAACTGAATCCATCGGCAATTACAAGCGCTTCCTTTGGCGCTTGCCGGACAGCGGGCAACAAAACGCGCTCCCCACACTTGATCCCCACATCGTAGTGTTCTTCTTCGTAGCCGAATGCGCCTGCCATGCCGCAGCAGCCCGAATCAAGAATCTGATAGTCCAACCCGGTCTTCTTCAAAATGCTCTCTTCATCGGCAAATTTCAGATCGCTCTTGTGATGGCAATGCCCATGCACCACTGCCTTGGCGTACATGCGTTGCGGCCTGTACTTATGCTTCTCCAGAAACTCGCTCAGCAGAAAAGTTTGATCTTTCAACCGCTTTGCGTTCTCGTTACCATAGAGCAGGTCCGTCATCTCATCGCGAAAAACAGTCACGCAACTCGGCTCCAGCCCCACCACTGGAATTCCTCGCTCGATCGCAGGCCCCAACTCGCCGAGAATCTGGTACAGCAGGCTCTTCGCCGTATCGAGCATGCCGTAATCATAGAGCGGCCGCCCACAGCATAAACTCGCTCTCGGAATCCGCACCTGGAAACCGGCATCCTCGATCACTTCCACTGCCGCCTTCAAAACCAGAGGAGTGAAATGATTATTGAACGTATCCGCCCAAAGAATCACCGGCGGTTTGCCGCTGTTTCGAACTGCGCGCTTAGCGAACCACTGCTTGAATGTTTCTGGCGCGAAGCGGGGAATAGTACGCTTCTGCGAGTACCCGGCCGCCAGTTTCGCCAAATTGCTCAAGCCGGGAGTCTGGGTGAAAAAGTTCACCATCGAGGGCATCTCCGACGCAGCGCGCGCCCACCAGTAAATCAGTCCGGAAGCATACGCGCTCCGCGGACGAATTCGCCCCTCGTAGTAGTGCGACAAAAACTCTGCCTTGTACGTCGCCATGTCGACGTTGATCGGACAATCGCCCTTGCAGCCCTTGCACGACAGGCACAGATCGAGCGCTTCCCTGACGTGTTCATCGCGCCAGCCTCCGCCTACCGGATTGCCTTGCAACATCTCAAACAGCAAGTGCGCCCGGCCGCGGGTCGAGTGCATCTCCTCGCGCGTCACCATGTAGCTCGGACACATCGTTCCGCCATCTTCGCGACGGCACTTACCCACACCCATGCAGCGCAGCGTCGCGTTTGCAAAACTGAACTCGTCGCCTGCAAAACGAAAGTGCGTTTCCGGCTGCGGCGGATTATATTCAACGCCGAGCCGCAGGTTCTGAGTGATCGTATACGGATCGACCATCTTGCCGGGATTCATCTTGCCGTACGGGTCCCAAATCGCCTTGAACTCCCGGAACGCTTCCACCAAGTCCTCGCCAAACATCTTCGGCAAAAACTCCGCGCGCGACTGCCCGTCTCCATGCTCGCCCGATATCGAACCGCCATAGTTGACCACCAGCGTTGTCGCTTCATCCATAAACGAGCGGAACGTCTTGAGCCCCGCTACGCTCGTCAATTCGAAAGGCAGCCGAATATGCAAACAGCCGTGCCCGAAATGACCGAAGATGGCCGGGTCCCAACCATATTTCTGAAATAGTTTGTGCAGATCGCGCATGTACCCGGCCAGCTTCTCGGGCGCAACCGCCGAATCCTCCCAACCCGGCCACGCCGGTTTTTGGCCCGGCACAAAAGACACCCCACCCAGAGCGGACTCGCGCACGTCCCAGATCTGCGCCTCTTGCTCCTTGTCGTCATAGAGCTTCATCTGCGGCGCGTTCTTCGCTCTCTTCAGTTCGTTCATCAAACTGCGCGCCCGTTCATCCGCCTCCGCTTTCGTTGAGCCGGCAAACTCGAGCAGCAGCCACCCTTCGCCCTCCGGCATCAGCGCCAGCTCTTTAAGATCCAGACCCTTCTTGCGGTAATCCTTCAGCAGGTTGCCATTGCAGCCCTCGCACGCAATCGGCTTCGATTCGAGCACTTGCGGCACGTGATCGGCCGCTTGGTACACATCCGGATAACCCAGCACCAGCAGACTGCGGAACTTCGGATTGGGAATCAAGTCTCCCTCGATCTCGAGCACCGTCACGCATGTGCTTTCCGTTCCAACTAGCGCCCGCGCCACATCGAAACCGTTTTCCGGCAGAAGCTGATTCAAGCCATACCCGGATACCAATCGCGGGATCTTGGGAAAGCGCTCGCGAATGCGGTCTGCGTACCGGTCGCGCAGCGATTTCAAGCGGCGGTAAATGTCGCCTTTTCTTCCGCCCTCGCCGATGAAGCTTTCAAGTTGCTGGTCGCTGGTCTTGCCGACCCACATGCGCAACCCATCGTAGGTCAAAATCTCAAGCCGCCGGATATTGTCCGAAGTTTTGCCCGCCATCTGCGCATGCACGCCGCACGAATTGTTCCCCACCATGCCGCCGAGCGTGCACCGGTTGTGCGTCGCTGGATCGGGTCCAAAGGTAAGCCCATGCTTCTGCGCCTTGTTGCGCAGATCGTCCAGCACGCATCCCGGTTCAACCGAAGCAAATCTCTGATCCGCATCGATAGCCAGCACGCCGTGCATGTACTTCGACATGTCGATTACGACAGCCACGTTGCAGCATTGGCCGGAAAGGCTCGTCCCGCCGCCGCGATTCAGCACCGGAACTTTGAACTCGTGGCACACCGCCACCGTATTCACCACGTCTGCTTTGTCACGCGGGATCACGACGCCGATAGGCACCTGACGGTAATTGGAACCATCGGTCGCATACATTCCCCTGCTTCCGTCGTCGAAGCGAACTTCGCCGCGAACCGTTGCGCGCAGCTGCTTCTCGAGCTGATCGACGTCGGGCGGCCCCCCGATCTCCGTGCTCGTCATTTTGCGTGGATATGTGCCGTGGCTATCTTTCAAGCTATCTGCGGATGTCAGTTGAATCAGCATCGAAAACCCAACTACTGGATTAAAGCCCTCCCGGAATCGTTTCAGCGCCTTTCAACACGTTTGAACCGAACCTGCTCTTTCGCTAGTCCAACTAGAAAATCGAATGGGAAAAAGCCGCGAGAAGAAGGACATCACCAAACCAAGTAGAAATCTACTAGCGCCCGGCCATCCAGGTGTAGAACCGAAGTGGAGTTCGGGAGCGAAAACAGCCGTCGGTACATCTCTGTCTC
The DNA here is from genome assembly GCA_965219105.1 of Bryobacteraceae bacterium. Classification (GTDB taxonomy): domain Bacteria; phylum Acidobacteriota; class Terriglobia; order Bryobacterales; family Bryobacteraceae; genus Bog-105. The sequence goes on from OZ244728.1 coordinate 1,880,524, forward strand.
TTGAGAGCCGCGTATGGTTCACCATCCAGAACGGCGTAATCGGCGAGGTTTACTTTCCGGATGTGGACTGCGCAAACACCCGGAGCCTACGATTCCTGATTGCCGCCGAGGACGGCTTCTTCTCGGACGAACTCTACGACGCCTCACACAAGGTCGAGTTCATCGCGCAAGGCGTTCCTGCGTATCGCATCACCACGACTTGTAAGCAGGGCCGCTACCGTCTTGTCAAAGAAGTTATAGCTGATCCTGCGCGCGACACTCTGCTGATCGATTTACAATTCGAACCCGATCCCAACCGGCAGCAGGATCTCGCCTTGTACGTCCATTTGAACCCGCACGTCGGCGATTTCGGCTTCGATAATCGCGGCTGGGTCGGAGACTATCACGGAGTGCCTATGCTCTTTGCTGAGCGCAACGGTTTGGCTCTTGCTCTGGCGTCCTCCACATCGGGCACTGCGATGACCTGCGGCTACGTAGGCAAAAGCGATGGCTTGACAGACATCCGCGCGCACAAGCGACTGACCCACTGCTATACCGAGGCTCGGGACGGCAACGTCGCTCTAACAGCCGGGATCGAATGGCGTGCCTCCGGAGGCCGCAGTTTAATCGCTCTCGGACTTGGCGGGAGCGCCGCCGAAGCGGCATTCCAGGCCCGTGCAGGCATTCTTCAGGACTTTGCTTCTCTCCGGAAGAGCTACGTGAACCAATGGACTAATGAGCAGGCCAACTTCCTCCATCTTGACAGAGCTCAACAGCATCCTGTCAATCTCTATCGTGCCAGTTTGGCCGTGATGCGCACGCACGAATCCAAGCGCTATCCAGGAGGATTCGTAGCAAGTCTCTCCATCCCGTGGGGCTTCAGCCGAGGCGACGACGCAACCGGTGGCTACCACGTGCTCTGGCCGCGCGATTTGGGCGAAACCGCTCTCGGACTGCTTGCTGCCAGCGATGCCGGGAGTGCCAGGCGCGCTATCTTTTACCTACGCTGCACCCAGGGTCATGACGGAAACTGGACCCAAAATATGTGGCTTGACGGTACGCCTCATTGGGACTCCACGCAAATGGACGGAACCAGCTTTGGCATCTTGATCGCCGACGCACTCAGACGGTCGTCCGAGTTGGCCGAGACCGAAGCTTGGCCAATGATACGTGCCGCAGCAGGGTTTCTTCTCCGGCATGGGCCCTACACAGAACAGGACCGTTGGGAGTCGAACTCTGGCTACTCGCCTTACACGATAGCCGTTCAGGTAGCCGCTCTCCTTGCCGCCGCAGACTTTGCCGATCTGCAATGCGAAGCAGAGTTGGCCGAACTGTGTCGCGCCACGGCCGACGCGTGGAATGACGCGGTCGAAGAGTTGACATACGTTTCGGGAACCAGGCTCGCTCGCAAGCACAAGATCGACGGCTACTACGTACGGATCATGCCGGCCGGGATTTTGTCGGGAACGTCCTCTCAGCGTTTAACGATCAAGCTCGCAAATCGCCCCGCGCTCAAGCGCCGCTACCGCGCCGAAGACATCGTCAGTCCGGACGCACTGGCGCTTGTGCGTTTCGGTCTCCGCTCGGCGGACGATCCAAAGATTCTCGATACAATTAAACTTATCGACGCGACACTAAAAACTGAAACCGCCACCGGCCCGGTCTGGCATCGCTACACGCATGATGGTTATGGCGAACACGACGACGGAAGCCCGCACGGAAAAACCGGAGTCGGGCGCGGCTGGCCGCTGCTGGCAGGCGAACGCGCTCACTATGAGATCGCTCGCGGTAACTTCGCCGAAGCCGAGCGATTGCGCACGGTTATTGAAGCGCAAACCAGCGAATGCGGCATGATCCCCGAACAGGTCTGGGATGCCCCTGACATTCCGGAACGACTGCTCTATAACGGGCATCCAACCGGCTCCAGCATGCCTCTGGCCTGGGCTCATTCCGAGTATGTGAAGCTGCTTCGTTCTCTCGCCGAACAAGGAGTCTGGAACATGCCTCCTCAAACGGTGCAGCGCTATCAAGTTGAGAAGCGCCGGTCGCCCTACCAGATCTGGACGCTCGATCAGCCGAGAGCGCAAGTCTCCTCAGGGAAAGATCTGCGCGTCGATTCACCGGATGCACTGGCTGTAAGATGGAAAGCCGATGGTTGGCCCGCGCCCGAAGAAGTGCGCACCCACGATTCAGGTCTGGGCATGCGCTGGGCCGTCTTGCGAACCTCTGAATTAAAGAGCGGTACTCGAGTTGAATTTTCGCTCTGGCATCCGGGAAACAAACAGCTCAGCGAGCGCAGCTTTGAGGTGAAAGTCCAAGAGGGTCACAGCCATTGATTGGCTCGCGATTAATGCCCCTCCAGCTTAACTACCGGTCGCTCACCGCTTCCAGTTCTTCGTCGATGGCGCGTAATGCTGCGGCGTGACTACGTTGTCTTGCCGCTACTGGACTTGCCCATTTCTGGAACTCTGTAAGCAGCGTCGTCTCAACTTGACGCAATTGCTCGGTAATCCAATCCTTGTCCTCGTCCGTAAGCGCCATTCAGCCCAAGTCACCTTTTTCTACCGTACCGTGTGTTTAAGGAAGTCACAGGCTGCCTCCAGATTTCAAGGGCGAAGAAGTGCGCACCCAAGATTCAGGTCTGGGCATGCGCCGGGTCGTCTTGCGAACCTCTGAGTTAAAGAGCGGTACTCGAGTTGAATTTTCGCTCTGCATCCGGGAAACAAACAGCTCAGCAAACGTAGCTTTGAGGTGAGAGTCGGAGAGGGTCGGAGAAAGCACGGCGCCATACAATCGGTAAGTTACGGAAGCCGGCTGGATGCAAGGCTTTCCGATCCCCTCTCCTCCAGAGAGCCAGGCGGCAAGCGTTCGGGCTGCAAAAAGGCTTAAAATGACGGTAATGGATGCATGGACTGATTGCGATCTGGTCGAGCGAGTTGCCGGCAAACAGGATGGGGTTCCCCTCATCAAACAGACCCGCATCCCTGCCCAGCAAATCGTAGAGGAATTCCACTTGGGCAGTTCCGTCACCGAAATCGCACGAAACTATCCCTCGCTAACACTCGAGCAGATCAAAGGGCTTATCACTTTCAATAACGAACACCAGCCGCAGCCTGTGCTGTGAAGGTGCTGCTCGACGAGAATCTTCCACACGACCTGCGGCGCGCTCTGTCGGCGCTTGATCCCGTTACAGTCCAGTACAAAGGGTGGGCCGGACTGAAGAACGGAGAATTGCTGACAGCTGCGGAGGCGGCCGGTTTTGAAGTCCTCGTGACTGGCGACAAAACGGTGCAGTTCGAACAAAACATGAAGCACCGGAAAATTGCAGTCGTCTCACTTTCCGCCCCGCACTGGCAGCTTGTGAAGAACCATGTGCGGCAGATCGCGCAGGCAATCGAAACGGCAACGTCCGGATCGTTTTCGCGGGTCGATTGCGGAAAGTTTGTTCGTCCCCGCCGCCCCAAGGCCTCCTCAGTTGAGTAAGCAGCAAAAGGCACCGATAGAGGCTTATCGCCATCCCTCCAGCCAAATGCCCAATTATCCGATTTTGCCCGAACAGTCTGTCGGAATGAAGCAGCTGTTTTCAAATCGAATGGCGGAGAGGGGGGGATTCGAACCCCCGGTAGCGTTTTTGACACTACGACGGTTTAGCAAACCGCTGCTTTCGACCACTCAGCCACCTCTCCAATGGTTCTCCAACGGCTTTCCGCGCGCCTCAGCACCTACAGACGCGCGCGAATGTGCGTGGAACGAATACTCCCAAAATCGTAACACGTTAAGCTGTCAAAATCCCTGCTCCATCGGCATCGCAAACGGCGGTTCCACTAGGAAATCGGCATCGCGAATTTCGAGCATCGCGTCCCGAATCGCTTGCTCCCGCGCTCGCTCGGTTGTGATCACGAAAGGAAGATCGCGCCAGTCTTCTCGCGGCAGCTGCAGCACCGCATCGATCCCTACTTTGTGGCGAGCCAGAATCGTCGCCAGCGCCGCAATGATCCCGGCCTTGTCTTCCACCCGGAAACGCAAATAGTAGGGCGCTTCCTGTTCGGCTATAGACATCGGTTTATACTCGCCCAACCTCTCATGGGCGAACGGGCTCACGCGCTCGGGACTGCCGAATCGAATCTCCCGCGCCACGCGCATCAGATCGCTCACCACTGCTACGCCCGTAGGTTTGGAGCCCGCGCCGCGTCCATAGTAGAACGTATCTTCCCCGTAGGCGCCCCGGATCCAAATCGCGTTGTACGCGCCTTGCACCTGCGCAAGAATGGCCGATTGCGGAATCAAGCTGGGCCGCACCGAAAGCAGCAACCCTCGCTCGGTCTGACGCGCATGGCACAGCAGGCGAATGCTGTGTTTTAGCTGATGTGCATACTCAAAGTCGATCGGCATCACGCGCCGGATGCCTTCCGTGTAAATATCGGCCGGCGTCAGCTTCTCGCCAAACGCCAGCGCCGCAAGTATCGTCAGCTTCGAAGCCGCATCGAGTCCATCGACATCGGCGGATGGGTCTGCCTCTGCATAACCCAGCTGCTGCGCTTCGGCGACAACGGATTGAAAGCTAGCGCTGCTTCGCTCAATCTCGGTCAGGATGAAATTGCTGGTGCCGTTTAAAATGCCGTACAGCTCAACTACCCGATCGCCGGCAATTCCCTCGCGCAAGACAGTATGGATGGGAATACCGCCTGCCACGCTCGCCTCCATCGCCAGGTTCACGTGGTTTTCACACGCAAGCGTCCAAAGCTCAGCGCCGCGAGCCGCAATCAGCTCCTTATTCGCCGTAACTACGGATTTGCCATTCCTGATCGCTGTTTCGATGATATGGCTTGCGGTGGCCGTGCCACCGATTGCTTCCACCACGATGTCCACTGGCCCATACGTCACCACTTCGCGCCAGTCTGTCGTTTGCAGCACGGATTCCGCAAATGAGGGCAGCTGCTTATTCTGCAGATTGCGGCTGCACAGCGCCCGTACTTTCAGCGCGAAGCCCAGCTTCTCTCGGATGGATTGAGCGTTCTCGTTGAGGATGGCGAGGCTTCCCTGCCCCACGTTGCCTAAGCCAATCAGGCCCACGCCAACTTCCATCAACTTACAACCTCGCTCGCCGTCATAAGTGGCTTATCATAGCAACCAGATGAGCGGGTCCAGCATGAATAACGGCGAATCGGAGCGATCGAGGCGAACTGCGTTTACCTCTCTTCTCGGTTGTCTTTTTCTCTTCAATGCCCGAAGCGCTTTGGCCCAGCAGGAAAGCCAGTTTCCCGACGGCAGACCGAAACCGCATTCGCCGGACGAGAATGATGACCCTCGCATGCCGGACGGCCGGTCCCAGAAGAACGCTATTGCGAAACAACAGCACGAGCAAGCGCTCAAAGAGGCTGACCACCTGGTCGACGCCGCCCAGCACCTTCGCGACATCCTGCAGAAAGCCGGCGATTACGTCGTCCCGGTAGATGCGGTCAAGCAAACTGAGGAAATTGAGAAAGCCGCTAAGCGCATCCGTAGCCGCCTCAAGTCATAATCTTCGCCAGGACGCGCCATGTTAACCTGCGTGTCAGCCGTCTCCACTGCCATGTCTACCGTTCGCGAAAAAAAGCAGCTCATGAGCGCCTCGGAGATCGATCGGACGCTAGTGCGTCTGGCGCACGAGATCCTGGAAAAAACAGGTGACATTCAACAGCTGGCGTTTATCGGAGTAAAGCGGCGCGGCGTTCCCATTGCCGAGCGCCTGGCTGCCAAAATCGAGAGCCTCGAAGGCTTCAAAGTTCCCGTCGGCATCCTCGGTATCAATCTCTATCGTGATGATCTATCTACTGTGGGCGAACGGCCCGTCGTGCGCGATAAACAAATCGGATTTTCGATCGTTGGAAAAGATGTCGTGCTGATGGACGATGTTCTCTACACCGGGCGCACAGTGCGCTCGGCGCTCGATGCCCTCTTCGATCACGGCCGCCCGTCAAGAGTACAATTGCTCGTCCTGATCGACCGCGGACATCGGGAACTGCCCATCGAAGCCCGCTACGTTGGGCGTATGGTGCAGACGAGCAGCCAGGAAATCATCGAAGTAAAATTCCAGGAAATCGACGGTCAGGAAAAAGTTCTCCTTGTCGAGCGCCTGGACGAGGCCGAATCCGCCGCTTCATGAATCATAACGGCTTGCTCGACATCGAATCGCTCGCCCGCCCCGATATCGAAGCCATTCTCACCCGCGCCAAGGATTTTCAGCCCGCGTCCGGCAAAACATTTGCCCGTTTCGAGATTCTCAAGAACCGCAGCATCGTAAACTTGTTCTTCGAAGCCTCCACCCGGACTCGAACCAGCTTTGAGATCGCCGCCAAGCGCCTCGGTGCCGACATTCTGTCCATTACAGCGTCCGGTTCAAGCGTCTCGAAAGGCGAGTCCCTGGTTGACACTCTCAACACGCTCGGCGCAATGCGTCCGGATGCAATCGTGATGCGCCATTCTGCTTCTGGCGCGCCCCACTTTCTTTCGCGCTACCTCCCCATTCCGTTCGTCAACGCCGGCGATGGAACGCACGAGCACCCCACACAGGCTCTGCTCGACGCGCGAACCATTCTCGACCGGCGCGAGTCGCTCGAAGGCTTACAGGTAGCTATCATCGGCGACATCGCGCATAGCAGGGTCGCCCGCTCAAATATCTTCTTGCTTTCTAAATTCGGCGTCAAAGTGACTCTATGCGGGCCCGCCTCGCTACTGCCGCGCGAGATCGGGCGTATCGCACCCGGCATCTCTCTTACAACCGATATGGAGCAGGCGATTCGGGGCGTCGACGTGATCATGATGCTCCGCGTACAACTCGAAAGGCAGCACGAAGCGCCCTTTCCCGCTAATGAATACTTTCGCTTCTACGGCCTACGCCCTGAGCACGTCGAAATGGCGAAACCCGATGTCATCGTACTGCATCCCGGCCCCATCAATCGCGGCCGTGAGATCTCGTCCGAGGTCGCCGATGGGCAGCGCTCAGCGATCTTGAATCAGGTCGAGAACGGCATCGCGGTACGCATGGCGGTTCTCGAAAGAGTGTTCAACCGATGAGCCGCTTAGTCATCAAGAACGGGCGCATCGTCGATCCATCCGCCTCCATTGATCGAGTGGCCGATCTTGCTATCGAGGACGGCACGGTGCGCGAGATCGCGGTGGGCATCGATACCGCGGGCAGCGAAGTCTTCGATGCAAGTGGACTCATAATCGCTCCCGGTTTCATCGACATGCACGTCCATCTGCGCGAACCAGGCTTCGAGTACGCCGAAACGATCGAGAGCGGTTCGCGAGCCGCGGCTGCCGGGGGCTTCACCTCCGTCTGCTGTATGCCGAACACCAACCCGATCAACGACAGCCCTACCGTCACCAGCTACATCATCGATCGCGCGCGGCGCTTCGCCAGAGTCAATGTGTTTCCGATCGGCGCGATCACAAAGAACAGCGCGGGCGAAGAACTGGCGGCCATTGCGTCAATGAAAGAGGCCGGCATCGTCGCCATTTCCGACGACGGCAAGCCCGTCATGAACGCGCGCGTGGTAAGGCGTGCCATGGAGTTTGCTGGCGCGCTCGACCTGCCTCTCATCGAACACTGTGAGGATCTTCACCTGAGCGCGGGCGGCGACATGCACGAAGGTCTCGAATCTACCCGGCTCGGACTGCGAGGCATCCCGCGCTCTTCGGAAGATGTGATGGTCGCTCGCGACATCATCCTCGCCGAAGTGACCGGTGTGCGATACCACGTTGCTCATATCTCATCGGCCAATTCCATGGAGCAGGTTGCGGCGGCAAAGCGTCGCGGATTGCGTGTAACGTCAGAGGCAACGCCGCACCACTTCGTTCTAGCGGATTCCGACATGCCGCCTTACGACAGCAATTACAAAATGAAGCCGCCGCTCCGCGAATCGAACGATGTGCAAGCTGTAGCACGAGGTTTGGTGGACGGAACCATCGACGCAGTCGCCACCGATCATGCCCCTCATGCGGGCGCGGAAAAGATGCAAGAGTTCGAACGCTGTCCCTTCGGCATCATCGGACTCGAAACCGCTCTCGGACTGACGCTCGAGCAGCTTTATTACTCCGGTAAAGCAGATATCGGTCATGTGATACGCCTGTTTACAACCGGCCCGGCCAACATCGTTCTACCCGGCCGCGGAACCTTGCGCGAGGGATCAGCTGGCGACGTAACGATCTTCGGTGTCACTCATGAGTGGACGTACGATCTCAACCGCTCCTTCTCCAAAAGCCGGAACACGCCTTTCGGCGGACGTACTTTCCGGGGCGGCCCGATCGCAACAGTGGTCGCCGGCGAAATAGTGTGGCGAATCGACAGCTAAACCGCCGCAGCCATCACTGTCTCAATCAGCCAGCTTTCCTCTTCCACCGCGACCGTTCGCATGTCCAGCAGCAGCTTATCTCCTTCAATGCGAGCAATCACCGGCACCCGTTGCTTTCGTAGACTTGAAGCAAATTGCGCAGGGTCCGGGACGTTGAGTTCTATCACCCAGCTCGGCAAGCTTGCATCGGGCGTCGAGCCGCCGCCAATCACGGACTGTGTCTCGCGGATCCGGCAATGGAGGCCTGCGAGTTGCAGCGCGACACGCTCGGCGCGCGACCGAATTACTTGGAGAGGCGTAAGGATCATGTTGAGGGCGGGTATCTTTCCCCAATCCTCGAGCAGCAGATGCCGCAGCGTTGTTTCGAGCGCCTGGACGATCAATTTATCCACCCGGAACGCACGATACATCGGATTGCGGCGTACGCGGTCCACCATTTCTTTGTCGCCCGCGATGATTCCCGCTTGCGGGCCCCCCATCAGCTTGTCGCAGCTGAATGAAAGTAAAGGTACTCCCGCCGCGAAACTGTCGCCGATCACCGGTTCGCGAATGCCTTGCTGCTTCAAATCCAAAAAGCAGCCGCTACCCAGATCCTCATAAACCGGAATTGCGTGCTGCCGCCCGAGCGAACATAGTTCCTTCAGAGCGGGCTGCTCGGTGAAACCGGTCATGTGAAAATTCGAGCGGTGAACACGAAGGATCAGCTTTGTCCGTTCGGTGATAGCGTCTGAGAAGTCAGAGATTCGCGTGCGGTTGGTCGTTCCCACCTCGCGCAGCATCACGCCCGCTCGCAGCATGATGTCGGGAATGCGGAACCCGTCGCCTATCTCGATTAGCTCGCCGCGCGAAACGATGACTTCATGGCCGGCGGCGAGCTCGTTCAGCACTAAGTACACTGCGGCGGCATTATTATTCACCGCGATTGCGGGCCGCTCGAGCAACTGCTGGAGTAGCGGCGAAAGATGCACATCACGCTTGCCGCGCTTGCCGGTCTCCAGATCGAATTCGAGATTCGAGTAGCCTTCCGTCGGCGCGAGTTGCGGCAGCGGCGCGCGCCCGAGATTGGTGTGCAGCAAAACACCGGTCGCGTTCACTACGCGCCTCAGCGATGGTTCCGAAAGCCGATGTAGACGAGCCTTGACCAAGTCGGCAACGGAATCATTCTCCGTTAGGTCATTGCGCTGTAGATCGTCGCGCCTCATTTGCAGTACGGCGCGAATCTCGTTTCTGATAAGCGTTCGCGGAATCGATGGAATATCGCCAATCTCTTGCAGCAACCGATCGACCGAAGGCAGCCCGCGCAGATTTGCCATGCAATCAGGCGATCGCGCTTTGCACTTGCGGCTGGTTCAGATAGTAGCCGGTATACGACTCCGCTACTTTACCGATCGATTCAGGCGTGCCTTGCGCCACGATTCGCCCCCCGGCCTCGCCGCCTTCCGGCCCGAGATCGATTACCCAGTCCACTGCTCGAATCAGATCGAGATTGTGCTCGATGATCAGAACGCTGCCGCCGCTTTGGATGAGCCGTTCAAAAGCCTGCAAGAGTTTCGCGATGTCGTCGAAGTGCAGCCCGGTCGTAGGCTCATCGAATAAGAACAGAGTGCCTTCGCAGCTCGCTTGCGCTAGATGCGCCGCCAGCTTCACGCGCTGCGCTTCGCCTCCGCTCAACGTCGTGGCCGATTGGCCGAGCCGCAGATAGCCGAGCCCGACATCGGACAAAACTTTCATCCTCGCGGCGAGCCGGGGCGTGTCGGCGAAGAAAGAGAGCGCCTCGCCGACCGTCAGCTTCAGCACCTCATGTATGTTCAGCCCTTTGTAGCGAATGTCGAGCACGCTCTGCTTGTAACGCGTCCCCTTGCACTCTTCGCACACAAGCTCGACGTCGGCTAGAAACTGCATCTCGACCGTAACGGTGCCGTCGCCTTGACAGGTCTCGCAGCGGCCGCCTGGGATGTTAAACGAGAAATGTCCGCCTGTATAGCCGCGCCGCTGAGCTTCAGGTGTACCGGCGAATAAATCGCGGATCTGATCGAACGCCTTGATGTAGGTCACCGGGTTCGAACGCGGAGTCCGCCCGATCGGAGATTGATCCACCATCACAACGCTTGTGAGCAGGTTCGACCGCTCCACCCGCTTCAGCGGCAGCTTGCGCGATCCGGCTTCCTCATCCGACTCCGGCTTTGCCGCCTGCCGCTCTTTGTTTACTTCCCGATCGAGCGCCTTGAAAATGACTTCGTGCACCAGGCTCGATTTACCCGAGCCCGAGACACCGGTGACCGCCACCATCATGCCCAGCGGAATCTCAACGTCGATGTTCTTGAGGTTATTTGCGCGCGCGCCGAAGAAGCGAACCGTGCGTTTGGGATTGACCTTGCGCGGTTCTCGCGGACGGGACACCATCAAATCACCGCGCAGATACTTGCCGGTAAGCGAGGCAAACTCCCGGTCCGAACCCGCGTGAGGCAGAAGCAGCTGCGGAAAGGTTCCCTGGAAAATGATCTTTCCGCCACGCTCGCCTGCACCCGGGCCAAGATCTAAAATGTGATCCGCCTCCACCATAATCTCCGGATCATGCTCGACCACGATAATCGTGTTGCCGAGGTCTCTCAGATCTTTCAAGATATTCACGAGCCGCATGGTGTCGCGGCTATGTAAACCGATGGAAGGCTCATCGAGCACATAGGTTGCGCCCACCAGTCGCGAGCCAAGACACGTAGCCAGCTGAATGCGCTGCGATTCACCGCCCGAGAGCGTTGCCGAGAGCCGGTCGAGCGTTAAATATTCCAGGCCCACGTCGTTCAAGAATTTGCAGCGCTGCCGTATCTCGTCGAGGATGCGATCTGCAATTTCGGCCTCTTCGGGAGAAAGCGCCAGCGTCTCGAAAAACTCCTGCGCGGCGGCAATGTTCATCGCGGCTGCCTCGGCAATCGTCTTGTCGCCGAGCCGAACCCAGAGAGCTTGCGGGCGAAGGCGGGCGCCATTACACGCTGGACAGGTGGTGTAAGCGCGATAGCGGCTCAGGAAAACTCGCACGTGAACCTTGTACTTCTTCTTTTCCACCTCTGCGAAGAACTTGCGCACGTGAGTCCGAACCAGTTCTTTTTCGGCTGGCTTCAAATCGCAATAGGGCACATCGAGGCGCAGTTTTCCAATCGATTTCGGAACCAGCACGTCGTCGTAATACCAGCTGTACTGCGGCTTGGTCCAGGGATCGACCGCGCCATCCTTGATCGAGAGCGTGGGATCGGGAACGATGAGGCCAAAATCGTAGTCAATAGTGTTCCCGAAACCTTGGCAGGCCGGACAGGCGCCCATCGGATTATTGAAACTGAAGAGCGTTGGCTCGGGCAGGGTCGCAATCTGGCCGCAAGTCTTGCAGGCAAAGCTTTCGCTGAAGTGTAGCTGCTCGGGATGCGCATCGCCTGCCCGCTCGAAGTACACCTCGCCTGTTTCGCGATAGCAAATCTCGACGGTATCGACAATGCGCTGGTGAGTGTCCGGCTGAATCACCAGGCGGTCAGCCAGAACGTAAAGCGGCTTTGCGAAATCGATTTCGAGCAGCGATTCGGGCGTTGAAAACTCGTACATCTGTCCGCTTTGAAAGAGTCGGTTGAAGCCGCGTCCCCTCAGCTCGAAGAGGCGGTCCCGCAGCGCGGAACGTTGTGCGTCGCCGGATACTGCCGCTGCCCTCACTGGAAACAGCGCATACCAGCGCGAACCTGGAGTCAGATTAAGCATTTGACCGGCCACTTGATCGACCGTGTCGCGCTCGATGCGCGTACCGTCATTCGGACAATAGGTTCGGCCCGCGCGCGCCCAGAGCAGGCGCATAAAGTCGTAAAGCTCGGTAGCCGTCGCGACAGTCGAGCGCGGATTGCGCGTCTGATTCTTCTGCCGGATGGCTATCGGGGGAGCGATACCGGTGATTTCATCCACGTCCGGCTTCTCCATACGTTCGAGAAACTGCCGCGCGTAAGCGGAAAGCGATTCCACGTACCGGCGCTGTCCCTCGGCATAGATGGTGTCGAAAGCAAGCGACGATTTGCCCGAGCCGGAGACCCCGGTGACGACAGTGAGCTGGTTGTGCGGAATGTCGACGCTGATATTTTTGAGGTTGTGGACCCGCGCGCCCTTGAGCGAGAGAAACGGCTGGCCGGCCGCGCGAATTTCTTGCTGAGCGGCAAGTTCACACGCGTCTGAGGAAAATTCTTCGGGCATGGGAGGAAGAGCGCAGGCCGGAGGCGGTTCGGAGTGCTCGTTCTCTAGTATAGATGGCTAAAATCAATCGAAAGACTGCGGGAAAAGCAGTAGCTACTGAGACGGCGGCTGCGTTCCGCCGGGACTTGCTTGCCTGGTTCGACGCCGGTCATCGCGATCTGCCGTGGCGGCGCACGCGCGACCCCTACGCCATCCTGGTTTCGGAAATCATGCTGCAGCAGACACGCGTAGCCGCCGTGATTCCGTACTACGAACGGTTTCTCAAGCGGTTTCCAAGTGTGTGCGACCTCGCTGACGCTGCCGAGAGTGAGCTTCTGACCTACTGGGCCGGGCTCGGATACTACTACCGGGCGCGAAACCTCCAGAAAGCGGCTCAGGCGATTTGCGAAGAAGCGGAGTTCCCGGCGACCTACGAGGCAATTCGAGCGCTGCCCGGCGTGGGGGAGTACACAGCGGCTGCGGTCGCAAGCATCGCCTTCGATCTGCCCTATCCAGCAGTAGACGGAAACGTGCTGCGGGTGCTGAGCCGGTGGTCGGCCAATGGAGCCGACATCGCCTCGCTCGCCGGACGGCGCGCCTTTACCGCGCTGGCCGGGCAACTGCTCGACCGCGACCGCCCTGGAGCGTTCAATCAGGCCGCAATGGAGCTCGGGGCCACGGTTTGCCTGCCCAAGAACCCACAGTGTCTGCTTTGCCCGCTGAAAGGACATTGCCGGGCTCGCCAGGAGGGGCGCCAGCGCGAGTTTCCCGTCAAATTAGGCCGCGCCGCAAGCCGCTATGAGGAGCGGCGTCTGTTTTGGATCGAGCGCGAAGGCGAAGTGCTGCTTTGGCAGCGGCTGCCCGATGCCCGGCTGATGCCCGGTTTCTGGGAGTTGCCCGAGCAGGCGCAGCTGCCCGAGACTATCCCCGGCGACTTGCTCGCCACTTTCCGGCACGGAATCACGGTTCACAACTACCTGTTCGAAGTGTTTGCAGCGAAATTACCGAACGAACTCGGCGAGTGCCGATGGACGGATTTCAGTTCCTGGCCGCAAATGCCTCTAAGCACTATTGTGCGTAAGGCTCAGAAAGCAATACAGAAAAATCTCGGGCAGATTTGTCACAGTGCGGCCACCGCCAGCTAGAAAACGGCGATACACTGGGAGGTCACGGGAGCGGCAATGCGGAAAAATGCGGCGTTTTTGTCTTTGGCAGTAGGTCTGCTTGGCGGAAGTTTATTTGCCCAGACAACGCCCTCACCCGAGCTACAACAGCGGCCCGCAACGCCAAGTAGCGCTGCGTATCGTGTCGATGCCGGAACCCACATCTTGCTCAGTATGATCAATAGCGTCAGTACGCGGCAGGCTGTTGACGGGGATCGAATTTACCTCGAAACAGCGTTTCCCGTGCTTGTAAACGGACATATTGTGATTCCGCAAGGTAGCTGGGTCACCGGTACGATTACCGCGGTCAAGCGCCCGGGACGGGTCAAAGGACGCGGTTCCTTGCAGGTCCGCTTTGACTCCCTGACCTTGCCCAATGGGATAACTAGAAATTTCCGATCGGATTTAGGAGCTATCGACCCGCGCAGTGAACAGACACTGCAGCGGGAAGGAAGCACGGTAAAGGGCGCTGGCGATAAGAAGGGCGACACGGGTACCGTAATCGGCGCCACAACTGCGGGTACGGTAATCGGGTCGGGAGTAGGCGCGGCGGCCGGGAGCGTGGCTCGCGGGGCTGGAATCGGCGCCGGAGCCGGCGCGGCAGCCGGGCTGATTGGGGTTTTAATGAGCCGTGGGCCGGACGCTACCCTCACCAAGGGTTCGACAGTCGAGATGGTGCTCGATCGGCCATTAACGTTCGAACCGGGCGACCTGGACCTACGAGGCGCACCGCCTCGGGCGTCGATCAGCGAAGGGGCTTCCCCCGCCCCGGCACGTCATGACGGATTATCGTCACACCTGCCCTTTTAACCCTGGGTTCGTTTTGTAAAATGCTCGATCCAGACTCGCCGGTCGTGGTTCCGATCACCGATGTGCTTGATTTACATGCATTTTCGCCTCGCGACGTAAAGGCGGCGGTCGAGGAGTATCTGGTCGAAGCAGTTCGTTTGGAAATATCGACCGTGCGTTTGATCCACGGCCGAGGCATTGGATTTCAGAGAGAAGTCGTCCGGAAGTTGCTGCAGAAGAGCCCGTCCGTAATTGAGTTCTGGGACGCGCCGCCTGAGCGCGGCGGACGCGGCGCGACGCTGGCTACTCTAGCGATTCCGTCAAAGGGCTAAGGGTTCGTCCCAGCGGCCACCAAACACAATATCGTTCAAGGGCTTGCGCTGGCGGGGACTCGACTCCCGCTCTTTGTACGGCTCGGGCAGTAGATCCGGCGAGCCTGCATAGCCGATAGCAAGGGCCGTAACAGGCTCAAACTCCTCAGGAATACCCAACTCGGTTTGCGCTCGTTCGCGGTCGAATGCCGCCATGCCGTGCGAGTGAAGGCCGAGCGCCGTTGCTTGAAGAGCAAGCTGAGCCAGAGCTGCGCCAGTGTCGTGCAGAGCATGGAAATTAGAACTGCCGTTATGCGTAAAGTGGCGCTTGGCCGCTGCGATCAGCAGCACGGGAGCCTTCTTCGCCCAAACTTGATTTGGAGGCGCCAGGATGCCCAGCACGCGATCGTATAGCTCACCGTCGGACTTGCGGGCGACGATAAACCGCCAAGGCTGCTCGTTGTAAGAAGAAGCGGCCCAACGGGCGGCATCGAGAAGCACCAGGAGATCGTGCGTAGAGACCTGACGGTCGGAGAACGAGCGCGGACTCCAGCGGGAGACGATCAACTCATGAACGCCCGGAACCGCGTCGGCTAGCCTAGCGGGCGGATATTCTGGGGTCGCAGTAGATCGGGAGGTAGGAGCCATGGAAGGAGGCGCCGGAGCGCTCTCCTTCTGGGATGCAGAGCTATTCCTTTTCGATGCGACGGCCGGCCGCGATCCGGCTTTAAGGCTATCCGACTTTCACCGGCTCGATGTCGCTCGTTTCGGCTTCGGGTTTGCCGGACGGCTCCTTCGAGTTGTAATAGTAATCGTGATAGTAGGAGTAGCGGCTGTAGAGCTCGCTATGATGAGCCCCATTTACAACGACGCCCAGCACGTTGTTCTCGCAAAGAGATTGAATGGCCCGGCTCACCGAATCGTAGGTGGTTGCGCCGATTCTCACGACCAGAATCGTGCCGTCGGCCATGGTCGCCAGCAGGTTTCCGTCAGCGGCGAACAACAGCGGCGGGCTGTCTAGGATGACCCAATCGAACTGCTCGCGGAGCGACTGCAAAAGATCGCCGCATTCGGGCAAATTGAGCAGCTCGAGAGGGTTTGGAACCGAGCCGCCTGCGGGAATGATGTAAAGATTGGTGCCTTCCACCCGATTGAGGATGTCGGGGATTCCGGCACGGCCCATCAGAAAGTCCGTCAGACCAAGTTTTCCCTTGAGGTTGAAGATACGGTCGACGCTAGGACGGCGGAAGTCGAAATCGGCTAACAGGATTCTCTTGCCGGATAGTTGCGCCTGGGACATTGCCAGGTTGCAGGCCGTGAAGGATTTTCCTTCGCCTGGGGAAGCGCTGCTGACAACGAGCAGGTGCAGATTTTGCGAACTTTGCAGGTGGTTGAGGCGTGTTCGGAGGCTACGGAACTCCTCGGCGGGAGCTTCTTTAGGCTTTGCGGGATTGACCAGCAGAACGTCCGGAGCAGGCGCAAACGGAACCGTTTGGGCGTACCGAATGAGATGATCGAGCCGCTCCAGATCCGCAGTGGCAATCGGCGCGTGTACAATCGGCGGTTCGTACACGGGCGAATGGGCAAAATGGTCCGAACTCTCCTCATGCGCTGGCGCCGGACTGGCGATTACATCTCTTGCGATGTCCTCGGGCGGCGGCGGAAGAGGAGGCCGGACGAGCTTAGCCGGCTCCGGTCTTTCGTTAGCTGCTTTTCGCAGTGCGTCGTGAACTCGGCTCATGTTTATGCCCTACTCATGTAATAGTGAACTACCGACCCAGCCATGATGAGCAAAGCGACAGCCGTAGCCGCAGCCCAACTCACCCAGAGAAATTGTTTGCGCCGCTGCACGACGACATCGTTTTCCAGCAGCGGAATGCTGCCCAACACCGCTAATTGGGTGTAGACGCGGGCGTCCTTGAGGCTCTTGAGCGACGTATCTTTCATCTCGCGGAATCCGATCAGCGCCAAGCCGATGACGAGTCCAACTACAGATCCAATCGCGATAATGATGGCGCGCTTGGGCTGAGTGGGTGCGGCCGGCAGGTCGGCGGTGTCGAGCACTTCGAGAGTCTGGCCCTGCTTTCTACGGTTTAGCTCGAGAGACGCTACCGAACGTTGCCGCTGCTGCTCGTAGCGGTCGTAGCGCTCTTTGAGCAGTTCGCGGTCACGGATCAGCTCGGTGTACTCTTTTTCGCCCGCGGGCATGTCTTTAAGTCTGGCTTCATAGCTACCGAGAGCGGCATTCATCTGAGCACTCTGCTTCTGGAGCCGACCTGCTTCGAGCTTGTTAGCGCTCAACTCGGTCTCATATTGCTTGACGACCGCTTGAGCCTCCTGCCGGTCTCGGGACAGCATGAGGTTTTGCGGATTGGTGGAACCATCCGTAATCGGTTTGCTGTTAAAGGCGTCCTCACGCTCTTTCTGGAGCACCTTCAGGCGATCCTGAGCCGCCACAAGATCCGGGTAGATAGGACTGTAGCGGTCCTGAAGCGAGGCAATCTGGCTCTGCAAGGCATCGATTTGGCGGTCCAGATCGGTGACTCGCTGACTTTGAGCCTGCGTTTGCGGCGAATTGGCCTGAATCGATTTGAGCCTGTCCTTTGCCGTATCGAGTTGGGACTGTATCATCATGCGCTGCTCGGTATTCCGATCGAGTCCATCGGAAACCGTGGCGCTGCGCTGTTGAAGTGAATTCATTTCAGCCACATTGCTGTTGACCTCATCCGGCAAACGTCCGGCGTTTTTGGTGCGGAAAGCCTGCAGCTTGTTATCCATGTCCTGTAAGGCTTGTTTTGCCTGATTGAACTGGTCGGTCAGGAACGAATTTGCCTCTTGCTGCGAGGAGTTCTGCTCCTGAGCGTTTGCATCGGAGAATCGCGAAACGATGTCGGCGCAAACCTTCTGGGCTGTCAGAGGATCGTGATAGGAAAACGCGATCTGCATAGCCGGCAAGTCTTTTCCAGACACACTGGTGACGCCTTCCACCGGCCTAATCTTAATGTCCTTCTTCATTTTGGCGATCACGTCTTCCATCGGCTCACTTTTCAGATCCTTTGGGTAGAGGCCGTAAGACGTGATGATGGTCGAAAGAGTGTTGTGGCTTTCGATCGTCTGAGCCATGCTGTTAATACGGTCTGAGATGTCCTGTGCAGTAATATCGGGCACGATTTCGCGTGAAATCTGCTGCGGCACGATGCGGATCAAGGCGTGAGAAACGTAAGTATCCTTCCACAGGAAAGCGACGACGGTGCTGATGACAAGTCCAGCGAGAAGCGGACCCAACAACCAGAGGAAATTGCGCCGAAGCATCGAGACATAGTCGTCGAAATCGAGGGCGCGGCGGGGAACTGAAGCTCTGTCAAGCATGGATAATCCTAGGTTTGTGTGAGTTAGCGGGCTACGACGTGATCGCCATCTTTAAGCAAGATGTTCTGGCTCATATTCTTGCCTCGCAAGACGTCTTTGTAATTGAATTTGATCTGGCGAGTGCCGCGCAGAATGTAAACGTGGCGGGGATTAGCGAAAGCGCCCAGACCGCCGGCCTTGCTGATTGCTTCAAGAACGGTAGTCGGAACCACGAGAGGGTATTCGCCGGGGCGGGCAACCTGCCCATCCAAGTAATATTTTTTACTTCCGACTTGCTGGACGGTTACGGTTACAAGAGGATGAAGAACATACTTCGTCAGGGACTTGGTAATTTCATCCTGCACTTGTAGCGGAGTCATACCGCCGGCCTTTAAATCGCCGACCAGCGGGAGCGTAATCATTCCATCCTCATGAACAGTAGTGGGCCCGGAGAATTGCGGCTCATCCCAGACGTGGACGCCAAGTATATCGGCGGCGCCGATTTTGTAGCTGCTGGAGTTGACCGGTTCGGAGGCTTTAGAGTTGGCGGAAGGCGCCTGAGTCCGGCCATCGATCGGTTGAGACTGCTGCTGAGGAGCAGGCGCGGGCGCCGTTTGCGGCGCCTGAGGAGGCCCCGTGGGAATATCTTGAGCGAGCGCGGAGAAAGACAGAAGGAAAAAAATTCCTGTCAAGGCAAGACAGGAGCTCTGTCTTGAAGTCATTTTAGTCATGGCTTCAGAAAATCTGATTTGTTCAGTCCCTTTATTCTACAAAGTTTCGAGCTTACGGCCAAACCGGACTTACTTACTCCCTGACGAGCGGGCCGGAAGATTCGCCGAGGGGAGCGGAGGCGCATCGACCCGCGAGAGGGGCACCCAAACTTCCATGGGGGTGGGCTCACGATTACCGATCGCATAATAAGGAATAAAAGTCAGCGGTGACGAGTGTTTACCGCGGTTCGCCGAGCTGCTCAACGGCTGGTACAAGGGATCCTCCCCTAAAGACTTGTCGGCAAGTAGGCCGATATGTTTCATGAGAATTATGCCTCCGAGCAAATCTTTTTTCATTTCGATGGGGGCAGGTGCGCCGGTCCGGAAGAAAAGATCCCCAAGGGAGGCTCCGTTCTGGTCGATTTGCTCGAGAGCATAGACGAGAGGACCTCGCTGAAGTGCAACTCGACCGTAATCGTCGTGGACGCGCGGGTTGGCGACGGTAGGCACGACCGCCATGGGCAGGTCGATGGACAAAGTGTCGCCGGCGGTCCAGCGCCGGGAAACTTCGACGAAAGATCCTGGAGTGCCGGAGACTGCGAGGGGAGACCCGTTCAACTTTAAGGAAAAGGCGGAGGCCCAAGCAGGCCAACGGAGATACATAGTGAACTCCGCCGGTTTGGGAGGGTTGATTTTCAGCTGAATGCTGCCCGACCAGGGATAGTCGGTGACCTGAGCAATTTTGACGGGGGTACCGTCTTCCAAATGCCAATCCAGATCTGAAGTTTGATAGAGATTGACGTAGATGCCTTCGCGGCTAACCGAATAGAGATAGCCGGGCAGCGATTCGAAGAGGCGCTCTACATTAGGAGGGCAACAAGGGACCTCGTACCAGGGATTCCTGATTCTGTCGCCGTTGCTGGCAAGGGGAGTGCGATAGCAATACTGGCTGCCATTGAGCGACATGGCGGCGTTCACGGCGTTATAGAGAGTTCTTTCGAGCACGTCGGCATAGCGGGCGTCTCCGGTGAGCATCAGAAGGCGGTAATTCCACATGACGTTTGCGACGGCGGCGCAGGCCTCGGCATACCCGGTCAGATTCGGAAGTTCATACGGATCGCCAAAGCTTTCTCCGGCGGCGCGGGACCCGACCCCGCCGGTGAGATACATTTTTCGAGTGGTCAGATCGGTCCATAAGAGGTCGATGGTCCGTTTGAATGCAGGGTCGCCGGACTCGGTGAAGTAGTCGGTTGCGCCCGAGGCGGCGTAAAGAGCGCGGACGGCGTGCCCTTCAAACTCGGTACGCGAGGTGAAGGGCCGTCCGCTGAACATGTAGCGGATATCGGCATCTTTCAGTTTGAGGCGGTCTTTCTCCACTCCGCTGAATAGATAGCGGACGAAAGCGAGATAACGGGTCTGGCCAGTAGTTCGATAGAGCTCGACAAGGGCCATCTCCAGTTCAGGGTGGCCAGTGACGAAGGGCCGCTTACCGGAGCCAAAGTTGTCGACGACGTAGTCGGCGAAGCGGATGCCGATGTCGAGTAAGCGGCGGTTCCCGGTGGCGCGGTAATAGGCAATACCGGCTTGCAGGAGGTGGCCAAGGCAAAAATCCTCATGCGAGTGGACTAGGTCGGTGAAGCGGAGATGAGCGCGATCGCCGGTGAAGTAGGTATCCAGATAGCCGCTCGGATCCTGAGCCGCGGCAACATAATTCGTCAGCGATTCGACTTCGGAGCGAAGCTGATTCCGCTGATCGGGCATGGTGTCGGCGGAGGCGAGCGCCCAGGAAGCGGCTTCGAGCCACTTATAGAGGTCGGCATCGGCAGCGGGACGTCCCCGGCGAGGAAGTTCGGGATGTCCGCTAAGACGGCGAAAATTGTCGACTGTGCCGTGTTCTTCGAGTTCGGTAAGGAGACTCGGGAGGCTGCGGTCGGTGGCGGTTTGGCGGCGCGCGGCCCAGAATCCACCGCCGATACGGACCGCGTGGACGGGGATGGTGTGCAGCCGGGCATTCAAGGAGTGGTCCAGGTAAATAACCCCCTGATCTTGCCAGTTCGAAGAGAGAGGCGCGGGGGTGTTTTGCGCGACGGCCGCGCCCACTGCGACGAGGAGGGCAGCCGCATTAGGGAGGAAACGGTTCATCCGGTTAGCGACCTGAGGCATTTATAAACGAGTGCGACCGGTAAGCCGACCACATTCTGATAAGAGCCGGTGATTGAAACAATGAACTTCGACGCTAAGCCCTGAATGGCGTAAGCGCCGGCTTTATCGTCGGGCTCGCCCGTTTCGACGTAGCTATCGATTTCGGAATCTGTGAGCTGGGCAAAGGTGACGGACGTAGCGGCTGTGTCGAGAATCGAGCGTGGACCTTTGAGCAGGCAGATACCGGTGATGACGGAGTGTTCGCGGCCGGAGAGCAATTGCAGCATTCTTCGCGCGTCGCGGCGGTCGGCGGGTTTGCCCAGAGTTTGACCGTCGACCGAGACGAGTGTATCGGCTCCGAGGACAATTTCGCCGGGAGTACGCCGACTGGCCTCGGCCTTTTCGCGAGCCAGGCGTTGGACTAGCTGCAGCAAGGACTCCCCTTCCAACGCGGATTCCGGGACGGAGGCAGGGCGGACAACGTGTTCAATGCCGGCCGCGGTCAGCAATTCGCGACGACGCGGCGAAGCAGAAGCAAGGATCAGCACTCAACTCAAACTTTATCCGAAGCGGGTTCGATATAACAAAGTCTTGGCAATCGGCCAAAGGACGAGTCTGGAGAAAGATCCTTTCATATGGCAAAACTTCCCCTCAGTTTAGCGGCAGCGGCGATATCCGCGTGCAGTTTGTTGGCGCAAGGAGCAGACGGCACGCTGGTCAAGATCAAGAATGGCCAGCTGAAAGGCGCAGTGAGCACGGATTCGAAGGTGCGGATCTTCAAGGGCATACCCTTTGCCGCCCCACCGGTGGGCGATCTTCGCTGGAAGACGCCGCAGCCCGCGGCGGATTGGACGGGGGTGCGGCCGGCAACCGAATTCGGATCGCGCTGCATGCAGGAATACATCTTCAAGGACATGATCTTTCGGGATAAAGGTCCGAGCGAAGACTGTCTTTATTTGAATGTATGGACGCCGGCGGCCAGCGCCACGGCGAAGCTTCCGGTGATGGTTTGGATTTACGGAGGAGGGTTCGTTGGGGGCGCGACTTCCGAACCCAGGCAAGACGGTGAACGGCTCGCCGAAAAGGGCGTGCTCGTGGTGAGCATGAATTACCGGCTGGGCATATTCGGTTTTTTTGCCGACTCGGAGCTGGCTGCCGAATCGGGACACAAGGCGGCGGGCAACTATGGATTGATGGATCAGACGGCGGCGCTCGATTGGGTGCAGAAGAACATTGCCGCTTTTGGAGGCGACCCTGAAAAGGTGACCATTTTTGGCGAGTCGGCAGGATCGTTTTCGGTGAGCGCGCAGATGGCGTCGCCCTTGACGTCGGGCTTGTTTGCCAGGGCTATGGGGGAAAGCGGGGCATTCTTCGGTGGCACGCTCAGCGCCAAGCCGCTATCGAAAGCCGAGGAAGAGGGTAGCGACTTTGGGAAGTCGGTTGGAGCGCCGGCACTGGCGGATCTGCGAACTATGCCCGCGGACAAGCTGCTGAAGTTAGCGGGGCAGCAGAAATCGGTTCGTTTTTTGCCCGACATTGACGGCTACTTCTTCCCCGAAGATGCGTATTCCATCTACGCAGCAGGGCGGCAGCGGCATGTACCGCTGTTGGCGGGCTGGAATGCCGACGAGGGCAGCTATCACATGATCTTTGGGGACAAGCCGGTGACGGTGGCCAATTACAAGAGCTATTTGCAGACTAAGTTCGGCGACAAGGCAAATGAAGTGTTTGAGGCGTACCCAGCTAGTAATGACGAGCAGGTGAAACGGGCGGCGCAGGATTTGTCGAGCGATGAATTCATTGGATATTCGACCTGGAAGTGGATCGAGATGCAGAGCAGCACGGGAGCAGCGCCGGTGTACCGATACCATTTCGAAGATGTACTGCCACTGCCGGCGGGCGACCACAATCCGGATGCGGCGTGGCGGGGCGCGTATCACTCCTCTGAGATTGAGTTTGTATTTGGCAATCTCGCGCACAAGGATCTGCCGTGGCGGCCGGAGGATCGCAAGCTGTCCGACCAGATGACGTCGTATTGGAGCAACTTTGCCAAGACCGGCGATCCGAACGGTCCCGGCCTGCCGCGATGGCCGGCGTATGCCAAAGACGATGGTTATCAAGTGATGCACTTAAAGGCGAACCCGGAGGCGTCGCCGGCGCAGCACCGCCAACGGTATGAGCTGCTCGACTCGCTGACGAACTATCAGCCGAGTGCGAAGTAGAGAAGGCTGGCACAGGGGCGGAGAGCAGCAACTCGGGCTTGCCGCCCGTTCGGAGCTGTGATTGAGTAATGACGCCGTTGGAGGATTCTGAACGGGCGGACTAGAGTTCGCCGCTGAACGCCTAAGCATGCACCACAGCCGAAAAAACTGTTTAACTTTTTGCCTTGAAACAGGCCACCTCCCGGTGACTCTAACAGGGTGCTGCTGGCGCAACTCGCCTTCACTTAGGCTGATTCAATTTGGCCCTGCTGTAACGTTTTCAAGTGCAAGACCGGGAGGTCTTTTTGGATCAGACTTATTCAGATGTCTCAGAACTGCCTCGGTTAACACAACTGGACCGGATTGAGGCAAGCGACTCCGATGTGGTTATTCCGCTTATCCGGGAAGAGTTGACGGTCCAGAAGGAACTCGTCAAAAAAGGTACTGTGCGTTTCACCAAAGTAGTCCGGGAAACGCCTGCAACGGTCAACGAAGTTCTCGCCTTAGATCGTGTCGAGGTTGAGCGCGTTCCCAAGGACGAAGTATTGAGCACGCCGCCCGCTGTTCGAATGGAGGGTGACGTGATGATCATCCCGGTCGTAGAAGAAGTTCTTGTTGTAACAAAGCAGTTCCGTCTGAAGGAAGAGCTGCGGGTTGTCAATAAACGGACTTCGGAAGAGTTTCGCCAGGAGTTCACGCTTTTGAGCGAAGAGTTGATAGTTGAGCGGACGAGTTGATCCGATTGTTCAAGCAGCAATGGGCCGGTCGGAACACAACCGAAACGTAAATATATAAAAAGGGAAGCACAGGAAAAAATGGCAAAAACAGTAGTTGGTCTTTTTGAGACGCCGACAGAGGCGCAGAATGTGAAGCAGCAGCTGGTCAGCCAGGGCTATTCATCGGACAGCATTCGTGTTCTATCCAACGAGACGGACGGATTCGCGGAAAGCGCAGTAGCCGATGCAAGAGGCACGGCGACGAGCGAAACAGGCGTAATGGGTTCAATCAAGAATTTCTTCCATTCCCTGACGGGCGGTGGAGATGAACAGGACTATTACACAAAAGGCGTAAGCGCAGGCGGAGCGTTGCTTGCCGTTACGGTGGCGGACGACAAAGCGGACGCGGTAAGTTCGCTGCTCGGGCGTTACGGAGCAGACGATATCAATCAGGAGACAGCAACAACCAGCGGCCGGGCCGCAGTTGGCACTGCAAGCGCAAGCGCGAGTGCACCTATGGCAGCGACAACGGGTAGAATGGCCGCAGGCACTGGAGTTGCAGGGGAAGGCGACACGATAAAGGTCGTTGAGGAGGAGCTGCAGGTCGGTAAGCGGCAGGTCCAGCGTGGCGGCGTGCGAGTGTATTCGCATATGGTAGAGACACCCGTGGAAGAGGACGTGCAGCTGCGTGAGGAGCATGTGCGGGTGGAGCGCGTTCCAGTCAATCGCCCGGCATCGGAAGCTGACTTCAACACGTTCAAAGAAGGCACTGTGGAAATGACCGAAATGGGCGAAGAAGTCGTGGTCGGCAAGCAGGCTCGTGTGGTGGAAGAAATAAAGGTGGGCAAGGATGTTTCCGAACGCACCCAGAAGGTCCAGGACACGGTTCGGCATACGGAAGTGGACGTTGAGCAAATCGCTGGTGAGGAGTATACGAAGGGTACAACGCCTCGCAAGCCGTAGTTGATTAGGCAGGGACGGCGGTTTGCGGTTGCCGTCCCTGCGTTTTGGTTGGAGTTTTAAGCAGGGTTCGACAATACTCTCACGCCGGCCGCCCCCGCTACCGTTACCTGCCAAGCCAAGCCAAGGAAGAGACCGTGTTCAACGACTCCTACCACGTCGTCTAATTGGCGTGCCAGCGTCCCCGGAGAGTCGATCAATCCAAACGAACAGTCGAGGATGTAGTGGCCGCCGTCAGTAATGTATTCGGAGCCTTTTTCATCCCGGCGCATAACCGGATTTCCGCCAAGGTCTCGAAGCCGCCGTTCAGTGGTTTGCCAGCCGAATGGGACTACTTCAACCGGCAGAGGGTGAGCGCCAAGTTTATCGACAATCTTGGTTCCATCGACAACGATCACAAGACGCTTGCTCGAAACCGCTACAATTTTCTCCCGAAGGAGATTACCTCCGCCGCCTTTGATGAGACTGAGGCCATGGGTTTCGACTTCGTCGGCGCCATCTAGCGTGATATCCAGTTGGGGATATTCGGCGAGAGTCGCCGTAGGGATGCCAAGCTGCCGGGCTTGTTCCTGCGTTTTCTCAGACGTCGATACGCCTATAATCTGCAGTCCACTCTTCACTCGTTCCCCGATGGCGTCGACGGCGAGTTGGGCAGTTGAACCCGAACCGAGACCGACGATCATCCCGCTTTGGAGCTGGGCGACAGCTGCCTTTGCTGCTTCGCGCTTCCATGTATCTTGCTGCGACTTGTCCGTTTGCGGCGCTTGCTGACTCATGTTTTCAATTCCGGCTGCTTTGGTCAGTTTCTCAGATGTGGTGACCCGGGCGAAGGATCACTCGAGCTGGCTTGGTTTCACCGCCGATGTTTCCGGTTGCAGAATGCTCTCGCTCCGCGTCAACCTCGCTGGCGGCAGCACAAACTGTAGCCGACGGAAAAAACCAGTAAACACAAAGTCGGCAGCTCAGGCGTATTGAAATGATGGAGGGTTGCGTGGAGGAGCCAAAGCGAATTCCATTCTGAAGAAGCTGTCACCAGCCTAAAGAAGCGAAGCTGGAAACGCCGTCTTTAGTACTACATGGCACAATCAACGTAATGATGTATCAGCCGGTCACGAGGCCCTTGCCGAACGGGTTGACGGAATACAGCGGAGAAAACGGGAGGGAATCGCCGGCCGGATCGGGCGAGCCAGCCCAGACGGACTTTCTCAAATGGTTGGACCAGCAGCAAGGCCGGCAGTATGAGCTGCATACGAAGCATGTAAATCCGGCGTTTGTAAAGATGCTGCGAACGATCGGCTTCGACAAGGAGTACGTACGCGGCGAGGGCTGTTACCTTTTCGACCGGAGCGGCACTCGCTACCTGGACATGCTGACGGGTTGGGGCGTGTTCGCACTCGGACGAAATCATCCAAAAGTGCGCAGCATTCTCGAGCAAATCCTGTCGCGGCAGATGCCGAACCTGGTGCGGATGGACTGCTCTTTGCTGGCGGGACTGGTGGCGGAGAAGCTGACCAGTCATGCGTCATACAAGGGCCAGAATGGGCTATCGCGCGTCTTCTTTTGCAACTCCGGGACGGAGACGGTGGAGAGCGCGATTAAGTTTGCGCGATGCTACACGGGAAAGAGCCGGATTCTGTATTGTGACCACGCGTTTCACGGGTTGACGACCGGATCATTATCGCTGAACGGGGCGGAGTTTTTTCGAGAGCGCTTCGGTGAGCTGATGCCGGGCACTTCGGCCGTAAAGTTCAACGATTTGGCGAGTCTGGAAGAGGCGCTGGCCGGGAAAGATGTGGCTGGCTTCATTGTGGAGCCGGTGCAGGGGAAGAGCTGTGAAACGGTCGAGGAGGGCTATTTAGCCGAGGCACAGCGGCTGTGTCATCGGGCGGGGGCGCTGCTGATCGCCGATGAAGTGCAATCCGGTTTGGGGCGGACCGGGCGTTGGTTTGCCTATCAGCATTCACCGGGAGTGGAACCGGATATCGTCTGTACGGCGAAAGCGTTGTCGGGCGGATATGTGCCGGTGGGCGCGGTGATCACGAATCCCAAAATCATGGATGCGGTGTTCGACACGATGGAGCGGTGCGTGGTGCATTCGAATACGTTTGGCCAGAACGATATGGCGATGGCGGCGGCGCTGGGAACGCTGCATGTGATGGAAGAAGACCGGCTGGTTGAGAACGCGGAACGGCTAGGGTCGTATGCGATCGCGCAGCTTCGGGAAATCGGCAAGACGTGTCCGTTTGTGTGGGAGGTTCGGGGGCGCGGTTTGATGTTTGGTATTGATTTTAAGCGGCCGGATCAATCGTTGAAACTGAAGGCAGCGTGGGACGCGCTGCACAAGTTGAACTTCGGCGTGTTCAGCCAGATGCTGATTATGCCTTTGCTGCACCGGCACCGGATATTGACGCAGGTAGCCGGGTACCACACGGAAGTGATTAAGTTTTTGCCGCCGTTGGTTATCGGGCAGGAAGATGTGGACTATTTTTTGGGCGCGATGCGGCAGGTGTTAGACGATGTGCAGCGGGTGCCGGGGAGTATGTGGACGACGGTCGCGGGATTGGCAAAGGGAGCGCTGCGGGCGTAGAGGCAGGGGTTTTCTTCCGTTTGCAGAGAAAGTTTCCTTTAGGGTGATCTCTTTGCGGGATAGCGAGAGGATAATGAGACACTAGTGGTGTCTTAACTCGTAGGGCCGCAAGTAAAGCAGCATTCTAAAATCCCCAAAGGTATATGGGCACAATCCGGAAGTATCGAAATCTTTTAACCGGGGCTGGCAGTATCATTTCGGTTTTTCCGACTGCCTCTCTGAAGCGTGCACCGACACCGCTCCAATCGTATCGGCTTGATGATATCCAGGCTGCTGAAGTTGATTGGCGGGCCGTTGGCGATGATTTGAGAACTGCGATGACAATCGTACGGGTAGTGTCAAGCGTTTTGTGTAAACGCGTTTCGTTATTTTGACTCAGTTAAAGTTTGACTTTCAGTTTTCCGTTCGCTGTCACGCGTTTCGATGGATTTTTGAAGCCAGCGGGGGATGCACAAGGGGGCCGTGCCCTCTTGTGGGGGGAGCCGCGTAATTTGCGGCGTGGGGGGAACCCGCCCGCCCCGGCCTTTCCCCTTGGGGAAACGGGAAAGGGGAAGTGAAATGCTTTTTGCTCCTTGCTGCCGCAGGCTCGTCTGAACCCGTTCATGCTCGTGCCTGCTCCATTCGTTCCGGCCAGCGGATCGCAAACTGCCGCAGCGCCTCGCGCCAACCTTGCACCGTCTGCCATTTCCTGGATACCTTCTGCAGCGCCAGGTAGAGCAGTTTGATCGCGGCGTCCTGGGTGGGAAAGGAGCCGCGATTTTTGGTCACTTTGCGCAGCGTCATATGCAACGATTCCACCGCATTGGTCGTATAGATGATCTTGCGGATCTCTTCGGGAAAGTCGAAGAACGGAATGACCCGCTGCCAGCTGCGCTCCCACACATCGGCTACCACTTGATGCTTCGGGTATTTGCGCCGGAACTCGCCCAGCGCCCTTTCGGCCTGCTCGGCGCTGACGGCCCGGTAAATCGATTTCAAATCCGCCGCCATACTCTTACGCTCTTTCCAGTTCACAAACTGGAGACTGGCGCGGATCAAATGCACAATGCAGGTCTGCACCAGCGTGCTCGGGAACACCGCTTCGATGGCCTCCGGGAAGCCTTTGAGCCCATCGGTGCAGATCACGAAGGCATCCTTCATGCCACGGTTTTTCAGGTTCTGCAGCACCGCCATCCAGTACTTGGCGCCTTCGTTCCCACTGGCCCACAAGCCCAGCACCGACTTCTGGCCCTCCAGATTAATGCCGATCGCGGTGTACACCGCGCGGTTCTCCACCTTGCCGTCCTGCCGCATCTTTACCATCAGCGCATCCAGATAGACGATCGGGTACAACGCTTCCAGCGGCCGCTCCTGCCACGCTTTCACTTCCTCCATGACGCTGCCGGTGACCTCCGAGATCAACGCGGCGCTCACCTCGACGCCGTATAAATCCTGCAGGTGGCCCTGAATGTCACGCGTCGTCATGCCGAGCGCGTACATCGACAGGATCTTCTCATCGAAACCGGCAAAGCGCGTCTGGTGCTTCTCGATTAACTGCGGCTCGAAGCTGCCGTTGCGATCGCGCGGCACCGCAATCTCCATCTCGCCGGCTTCGCCTTTCAACGTCTTCGTGCTCTTGCCGTTCCGCGAGTTGCCGCTGTGGTAACCGGCTACGTCATGCTTCTCGTAGCCCAGGTGATGGTTCAGTTCTCCGGTCAGCATCCGCTCCACCAGCGCCTTGGTCAGTTCCTTCACCAGACCGTTCGGTCCGATCAGGCTTCCTTCGCTGCTTGCAATGAGCTCGTCGATCAGTTCTTTCTTGATTGCCATCCGGTTCTCCTATCTTCCTCTTCTCGAGAACCGCGTTTACACAATCCTTTTTACACCCTCATCGTACGTCGTGAAAAAGCCGAACAAAAAACACGATAATCAGTAACCGCCTCGACTTCCCACTCTTTACCACAGGCGGACCCCACTCCGAGTCGCGACAACAGGTCGCCAGATCAACGTAACGAAGTAATCGCAACCAGGTCAAGTCAGCAGTTTTCTTACTACGGCCCGCTTCCTCCTGCACAGGAACTGCAAGGGTATGAAGCCGCTTGCACTGGGTTAGCTCGGGAAATCGCCGATATGGCGTTGAGACAGCAAGCCCATCGACATGAGATGGAAAAGCAGGCCCAAAAGCTAGATGCCGAGACCATTCGAACAGTAGTCAGCAATGAACACAGTCAAAAGAAAACTGGTCAGTTTCTTGCATTCGGCGTTGTTGTCCTGATCACGGCTACTTCATGCGTTGGGTTTTTTCTCGGACACCCTATTGTTGCGGCGGTTCTGGAGGGCTCAACCTTGGTCTCTCTTGTAGCACTTTTCCTTGGCACAAGACAGTCTTCGATCCCCACTTCGGAGCAAGAAGAAAATAGGGTTGAACGCAGGGACGAGTGAGAATCTTCAGGACAACTAGTCCGTCTTTTTCAAACTGACCCACTACCGTCAAGAGAGCCAAATTGACACTCAATTCTTCGATTCGCTAGACTG
Organism: Bryobacteraceae bacterium; assembly: GCA_965219105.1. Classification (GTDB taxonomy): domain Bacteria; phylum Acidobacteriota; class Terriglobia; order Bryobacterales; family Bryobacteraceae; genus Bog-105. Next base: position 1,910,480 of record OZ244728.1, read on the forward strand.
AAGTGTTCGAGTTTTCGAGCGGAGAGAAGAAGTCTGTCCATGCGTACCGAGTTTCCGTCCAAGCGAGAGATCACCCGCGCCTGGCACGTGATCGACGCGAATGAAGCTGTCCTTGGCAGGGTAGCGAGCCGCGCCGCCATGATTTTGATGGGGAAGCACAAGCCGATGTATGTGCCCTCGATGGATACGGGCGATCATATCGTGATTATCAATGCCGCAAAGGTGAAGTTGACGGGCGGCAAAGAACAGCAGAAGATTTATCGCCGCCATACGGGATATCCGGGCGGTTTGATCGAGACAGGGGCGAGGAAGATGCGCGAGACGCGGCCGGAGCGGATGCTCGAGCTGGCGATTTCGGGTATGCTTCCGAAGACCAAGTTAGGCAAGCAAATGTATCGCAAGCTGAACGTATACGCGGGTGAGACGCATCCGCATCAGGCGCAAAAGCCGACGGCGTTAGCGATTTAGGTTAAAGGGGAAGATGCCAGCGAAGTTAGTGCAGCAGTTGGGAACAGGGCGGCGCAAGTCGGCGACAGCGCGCGTGTTCCTCCGTCCAGGGAAAGGCCAAATTACGGTGAACCACCGGCCTTTCGAACATTATTTTGTGAACGAATCAGCGCGAGCATATGTGAGGCAGCCACTCCTGGCGGCCGAGCTGGCCGAGCGGTTCGACGTAATGATTCTTGCCGACGGTGGCGGTGTCACAGGACAGGCCGGCGCGGCGCGTTTAGGGATTGCACGTGCGTTGATTGAGTTTAATTCCGAGCTGAGGGGCAAATTGAAACAGCTCGGATTTCTCACTCGGGATGCACGGGAGCATGAGCGGAAGAAGTACGGGCAGAAGGGCGCGCGAAAGCGTTTCCAGTTCTCGAAGCGTTAGTATCTCTTCTCAAGATCCACAAACCAGCAAGAGAGCCTCAAGGCTCTCTCTGCGCAACCGGGCTTGTTTTCCACACGCAATTTCCGCTTTGGGCCGCGTAACCGGGAGGCTGGTCCGTGAAAGATAAAAGGGAGGCATTTTGCCATCTATTTCAATGAAGGAATTGCTCGAAGCCGGCGTTCACTTCGGGCACCAGACCAAGCGCTGGAATCCAAAGATGAAAGAATACATCTTTGGCGAACGTAACGGGATTTACATCGTCGATCTGCAGAAGACGCTGAAGCTGTTCAAAGACGCCATGCGGTATGTAGGCGAGATGGCGGCGCAAGGCAAGACGATTCTGTTTGTCGGAACCAAGCGGCAGGCTCAGGAGGCGATTGCGGAAGAGGCGACGCGGGCGGGTCAATACTACGTGAACCAGCGCTGGCTGGGCGGGCTGTTGACCAACATCACGACGGTTCAGCGCTCAATCAAGCGATTGAAAGACCTGGACGCCATGTCGACGGAGAACTCGTATGAGGGCCGCGCGAAGAAAGAAGTCGGGCGTCTCGAGCGCGAGCGAAAACACCTGCAGCAGAACCTGGCCGGCATTAAAGACATGAATGGGTTGCCGGACATGCTCTTTGTAATCGATTCGAACAAGGAAGCGATTGCGGTCAAGGAAGCTAAGCGCCTGGGGATTCCAGTGGTCGCGGTGGTGGATACAAATTGCGATCCGGACGAAGTGGATTATGTGATTCCGGGCAACGACGACGCCCTGCGCGCGATTCGGTTGTTCACGACGAAGATCGCGGATGCGGTGGTCGAGGGACGTTCACTGGCGACCGAGGCTGATTTCGCGGCGGAAAAGATTGTCAGCGAAGGCGACGACGAGGCCGGCGTGGAAGAGACTCCGGAAGAGTATACGCAATATCTCGATCCGAAGTATGCCGAGCAGCTGATGTCGGAAAGCCTGAATGCGGGCAATGTGTCGGGCGGAGACAGTTCAGCGGCCAGCGTGTCGAATGGAACAGAGGCGCCGCCACGGAAGGGTCCGGCAAGCGAGACGCCGGACGAAGCAGTCACTTCCACGGTAGGAGAAATATAGATCCTTCAATTGTCGGGATCGCCAGGGCGACCGGCTGCTTCCTCTGGTCTGGGTCTTGTTTTGTTTGAGACGCGGCTGTGGGAAGTAAGCTGGTCGCCTTCTGTGTGTATAGAGAAGAAGAGTTGAGAGGGATTTGAAATGGCAGAGATTAGCGCGCAACTAGTGAAGCAGCTTCGCGAGCGTACGGGCGCGGGGATGATGGAGTGCAAGAAGGCGCTTCAGGAAGCAAACGGCGATCTAGCGGAAGCGGAAGTAATTTTGCGCAAGCGCGGGATTGCTGGGGCGAGCAAGAAAGAGTCGCGATCGACCAAGCAAGGTCTTATCAGTTCGTATTTGAGTGAAGACGGGAAGCTTGGTGTGCTGGTGGAAGTAAACTGCGAATCGGACTTTGTGGCGCGGACGGAAGATTTCCAGTCACTGGCGGCGGACATTGCGGCGCACATTGCAGAGACCAAGCCCAAATACGTGCGGATAGAAGATGTGACCGAGGCCGAGCGCGAGAACTTCAAGGAGCACGAGGCGCTGTACGAGCAGAAGTTCACGAAGGACTCGGAAGGCACTGTGGCCGAGATTGTGAAGGCGAAGATAGCGAAACTTGGAGAGAACATCAACATTTCGCGTTTTGTTTTGTACGAGGCGAATGGCCAGGAGGCTCTCGGCTATTACATTCACGCGGGCGCGCAGATTGGAGTGCTGCTGGAGGCTGCGGGTAACTCTGGAGATCCGGCGAATAAGCCTGAAGTGAAGAGCCTGTTGAAGGATGTCGCGATGCAGATTGCGGCAGCGAGTCCGCAGTTTGTCAGCCGGGAGGATGTACCGGCGCCGTTGATCGAGAAAGAACGCGCGATTCAGCGGGATCGTGCGTTGAATGAGGGTAAGCCGGAGAAGATGGTCGACAAAATCGCGGAGGGGCGCATGAGCAAGTTCTACGAGGAAGTTTGCCTGCTCGAGCAGCCCTTCATTCGGGAGAATACGGTGTCGGTGGGCGAGCTGATCAAGACAACGGGCGCGAAGGCCGACGAGAACCTGACGATCAAGCGATTCGTTCGTTACAAAGTGGGCGACGCGCAGGATACGCCTGGAGTGGAACAATCGCCGCTGCCGGTTACTGCATAGATCTGAACAGAGAACGCTCGAACTAGGTTTGCCCGGGTCTAATCCGATGCCACCATACCGACGAATCCTGCTTAAAATCAGCGGAGAGGCCCTGGCCGGTTCGCTCTCCTTTGGACTGGACCCGGAGCGTGTAAAAGCGCTGGCGGGAGAAGTGGCGGAGATAGCCCGGAAAGGCGTTCAAATTGGATTGGTGTTAGGCGGCGGCAACATCTTCCGGGGGGTCGCGGCAGCGGCCCATCACATGGACCGGGTGAGCGGGGATCACATGGGAATGCTCGCTACAGTGATCAATGCGCTGGCCTTTCAAGACGCGCTCGAACAGCTGGATGTTCCGACGCGGGTGATGACCGCCATTCAGATGCATCAGGTAGCGGAGCCTTACATCCGGCGAAGGGCGATACGCCACCTGGAGAAAGGAAGGGCGGTTATTTTCGCCGCGGGCACTTCGAACCCTTACTTTTCGACCGATACAGCGGCCACACTGCGCGGGCTAGAAATTCATGCGCAGATCATCGCGAAGGCGACGAGCGTGGATGGCGTCTACGACAAGGATCCGAAGAAGTATCCTGACGCGGTGAAGTATCCGGAAGTCAGCTATACGGAGGTTCTGTCGAAAGCGCTCGGCGTGATGGATGCGTCGGCAGTTGCAATGTGCCGCGACAACAAGATGCCGATCACCGTGTTCGACCTGAAAACGACGGGAAATATAATGCGAATGGCGATGGGCGAGCAGATCGGGACGATTATCCGGTAAACGGCAGGTACCCGGACGCCATCTAAGAAGCAATATGAAACAAGAACAGACGGACGCTCCAAGTAGCGGCCAGCTCAAGAGCACGAAAGAGATCGAGGCGCAGACGCGCAGCCGGATGGACAAAGTTCTGACGGATCTGCAGCATGAGATTGCCAGTCTCCGGACGGGCCGGGCGTCGATTTCACTACTGGATGCGGTGCGGGTCGATTATTTCGGGACGCCAACGCCGCTGAATCAAGTGGCCCAGCTGCATGTTCCGGAGCCGGCGATGGTGACCGTGCAACCGTGGGACACGTCGCTCATTGGCGCTATCGAGAAAGCAATCCGGAATGCCGATTTGGGGATCAATCCGTCTAATGACGGAAAGCTGATCCGCCTGCCCATTCCGCCATTGACAGAGGAACGGCGGCGGGATCTGGTTAAGAAGCTGAGCCACATTGCCGAAGAGCGGCGTGTCAGCATGCGGAATGTGAGACGCGATGCTAATGAGGATCTGAAGAAGCTACTGAAAGAAAAAGCGATTAGCGAGGACGACCAACGTCAAGCGCTTGACAGTATTCAGAAGCTTACCGATGGGCAAATCGCCAAGATCGACAGCATCGCTAAAACCAAAGAAAAAGAGCTGCTCGAGATCAAGTAGTTCCCTAATTTTGGGGTACCGTTCCTCCCGGCGTGACATCTATTAGTTGTCATGTCAAAAACAAAAGTGGAAACGCATACAGAGCATAAGACCGACGGCTCAGGCATTAAGCCGGCCGCTCCCGTTCTGGGTCAGCGCGGAAAGATCGTGCAGGACTTCGGGACTGTGGTCGACCTGCCCGCAGGTTTGAGCGAAGAAGTACGCCTGGAGAGTACTCGCAATCTCAATCAAGTTTTAGCAGACACGATGATGATTCGCGACATGTACAAGAAGCACCATTGGCAGCTCTCCGGACCGACCTTTTACCAGTTGCATCTGTTGTTCGATGCGCATTACGAAAAGCAGGTGAAGCTGACCGATAAACTGGCCGAGCGAGTGCAGGCTCTGGGTGGAGTTTCACTTGCGATGCCGCAAGACGTCGCGGAACAGACTCGGGTGGAGCGGCCGCCTATTGGTCGCGAAGAGGTTCCCGTACAGCTTTCGCGGCTTCTGGAGGCGCATGAGTTAATCCTGAAGGAAGCGCACGAGTTTGCAAAGACTGCGGACGACGCTGGTGACGATGGTACGAACGATCTTCTGGTCAGTGACATCATTCGTGCAAATGAGGCACAGGTGTGGTTCTTGGCGGAGCATCTGGTGGCTCTGCCGTTAGTTCACGCAAAGTAAAGTTAACCTACTCAGGGGTGAGTTTCCGGCATCTCACCCCTAACCCGAGTCGCGATGGTACTTTACGCTGGCATTTCTTCGATGGAAGGATAGCCATGCTGCTGGCGGCCTATTTTCCCGTCGTACTTCGCTGAGGTTTTGAAGAGTTCTAAATGCCCGTTAGCCGCTTCGGGGCTCGCTCGATGGCGCACCTCATCCATTTGTGAGGAAGATAGGGGCTCGAAACTCCGGACGATCTCCAGGTTTTGGTTGAGTATCTCGAGCGAATTCATCCCGCTAATTGTAGTAGCAACCGGCAGGCTCATAGCATAGTGCAATGCATCTTGGGGAGTAATTCCGCCCCACTTGATCATTTCGCCGCTGCCGCCCAGGCTCTTCATGCCGAGCACGGAAATGTTTTGTTTGCGAGCTTCCGGCAGCACGTGCTGTTCGAAACTGCGAAAGGTTGCGTCGAAGGCGTTCAACGGCATCTGCACAGTGTCAAAGGGGAAGCCGTGCGAGAGCATTCTTAGGTGAATCGCCGGGTCCTTGTGGCCGGTGAAGCCGATCAGCCGCACTTTCCCTTGCTTCTTGGCTTCGAGCAGCGCCTCGGCAACGCCGTTCGGTTTAAATACCAGGTCCGGATCATTGTCACAGATTACCTCGTGAATCTGCCAGACGTCGAGGTGATCTGTTTTGAGACGCCGCAGCGATTCTTCAAGCATGCGCATCGCGACCGATTTGTCACGTCCGTGAGTGCATACCTTGGTCATCAGAACAGCTTCTTTGCGGCGGTCTCCCAGGGCGGCGCCAAGCCACTCCTCGCTTTTGCCATCGTGATACTCCCAGGCGTTATCGAAGAAGTTCAGGCCTGCGTCGAGCGCTTGTTGGACGATCTGCTTTGCCGCATCCTGAGTTTCAGCTGACCCAATGTGATAGCCCCCGACGCCGAGAATCGAAACCTCGATGCCGCTGTCCCCGAGTGGGCGTCTTGGAATTCCATTTGTGTTTGCTTTCGTCATGATGCTTGCGACTCCCGCGAGAGCTGTTGTTTGTAGAAACTTTCGGCGATTCGAATCGGTGAGACTCATTGTTGCGCAGGTGAGTAAAATGGCTTTCCAGTGTTGTCCGTGGCGTGAACCATTTCTTTGACTTCCTTCTGCTCCATATCGATGGGAAAATCATTAGCCAGACGGGCTTCTGGATTGTCGTACTTCAACGATACTTTGTAGAGCTCGTATCGCCCGTCGGCGTACGCCGCTCCGCGCGACCTCCACGCCGCCATCTCTTCGCGAGCAAGTGGCTCAAAACCCTGTGCGATTTTGAGATTCTGCTCTACGACGTCCATCTTGTCCATCCCAGTAATTGTCGTAGCGACCGGAAGGCTCATGGCGTACCGCAATAATTCTTCCGCCGAAAACACACCCGCTTTGATAGCGGGACCTGCGCCACTCAACGGCTTCATGCCCAGCGGCGCGATGCCCCGGCGCGCCAGTTCCGGCAAGACCTGCTTCTCGAAACTGCGAAAACTTCCATCGAAAGGATTAAGCGGCATCTGCACTGCGTCGAACGGAAAGCCCGTGTTGAGCATGGCCAGATGCAACTTTGGATCTTTGTGCCCGGTGAAGCCGGTGAACCTGACTTTCCCTTCTTTCTTAGCCTGTTCAAGCGCTTCCGCTGCGCCGTTCGGACGGATAAACCTCGCCGGGTCTGTTTCGAAGGAGACGCCATGGATCTGCCAAAGGTCCAAATGATCGGTTTGCAAACGGTTGAGAGACTGCTCCAGCATGCGCAGAGCCAAGTCTTTGTCGCGACCGTGGGTACACACTTTGGTCATGAGGAAGACCTTCTCACGCTTGCCCTTGAGAGAGCTCCCCAGCCAAACCTCGGATTCGCCGCGATGATACTCCCAGCAATTGTCGAAGAAGTTCACTCCACCATCGATGGCGCGCGCGACCATCGTTTCAGCGGTTTTCCGGTCCTTGGCATCACCAAGATGGTGGCCGCCTAACCCAAGCGCAGAGACCTCAACATTGGACTTGCCGAATTTCCGGCGGGGGATTTCTTTACTGTTTGCCATCTGTCTTAGGAGACCTTTCTAGCAGTCTGATAGTTTGAAACTTAATGCCGTTTCGCGACAAGTAAAACCCCCAGGGCGAGCGTATAGAACGCTTTTGCCTGTCACTCTAGATGCAACTCTGTCGCGCACGACCAAAAGAATTATGACCACCGAAGACTACGATGCAGTAATTATTGGTTCCGGACAGGGCGGCAATCCGCTCGCCCAGAGCTTGGCGAAGCGCGGTGAACGTGTGGCACTTATTGAATCCGGTCATCTCGGCGGCACGTGTATCAACACAGGCTGTACTCCGACTAAGACGCTGATCAGTAGCGCACAAGTCGCTTACTATGCGCGAAACGCGAGTAAGTGGGGTGTTAACGCGGGACAAGTTACGGTCGACATGAACGCGATACTCAAGCGGAAGCGCGAAGTCGTGGACCCTATGCGCGCCGGCTGGGAGAAAAGCGTGGATGGCGATGGGCAGCCTGTGCTGCGTCGGGGACGCGCGCGTTTTGTCGGAGAAAGAGCAATCGAGTGCGCCGGAAAGGTTCTCAAAGGGCAAAAAGTATTCATCGACACGGGCGGCGTTCCGACGATCCCGCCGATTGAAGGACTCGATTCGGTTCCGTATCTGACGAATGTGTCCATTCTGGAGTTGACCGAAGTTCCCGAACACCTGATCGTGATGGGCGGTGGATACATCGGCATTGAGTTCGCACAGATGTTCCGGCGCTTTGGGAGCAAAGTCACTGTTATTCACAATGCGGGTCAGATTCTGCCGCAAGAGGATGCCGAAATAGCCGGGGAGTTACAGAAGGCACTCGAAAACGAGAGCATTGAATTTAAACTCAAGACGAAGGCTACAAAGGTCTCAAAAGACGGGAGCCGAGTTTCAGTTGTCTGCCAGGGCGACTCACCGCAGACTGTGACGGGCTCACATTTGCTCGTGGCCGTAGGGCGAACACCACAGACAAAGGACCTGGATCTTGCGAAAACAGGCGTGGAGATCGACTCGAAGGGCTACATCAAGGTCAATGACCGGCTGGAGACAAGTGCTCCGAATATTTGGGCCATTGGCGATGTGACAGGCGGGCCAGCGTTCACGCACATCTCCTACAACGATTACCAGATTATCTATGGCAACCTCTACGAGAACGCCCATTTGAGCACCAGCACGAGGATCGTACCCTACGCGGTGTTCACCGATCCGTCGCTGGGGCGAATCGGAATTACCGAGAAAGAAGCTCGCAAGCAGGGCAAGAAGTTAAAAGTCGGCACGGTGCCGATGTCGAAAGTTGCGCGAGCCAGAGAGCGCGGCGAAACCGCTGGGCTCATGAAGCTTGTGGTGGACGCCGAGACTGACAAAGTTCTCGGCGCTGCCATCTTATCGGGCGACGGCAGTGAAACCGTTCAGATGTTCAGCGTACTTATCCTGGCGGACAAGCCTTATACGCTCCTGAAGGGCGCTATTTACATTCACCCGACCTTTGCCGAGGGCTTATTTAGTTTGATGGATAGCGTGAAGGCCGTCGACTAACGGCTAGTTAGGCGCTGAAGTACTGCGCTATCATGCTGCGGAGAAAGGCGAGCGAGGCAGCCATCTCCTCCATCCCGTTCATGCCGTCCTCGATACTGATCCAACCTGAGTAGTTTTGCTGGGCGAGAAGGCCGAAGATGGCAGGATAGTCGTTCAGCCCGCGGCCGGTTACTCCATGCTGCGGGGCAGACGAGTAGCCTAACGTTCCGTCGCTTTGACGCAGATCCTCAAGTGTTGCGCCGGGACTTAGATAGCGATCGCTCGCGTGCATGCTGACCACGCGATCAACTACCTGACTGAGCAAGGCAACAGGGTCGTCGCCTGCCACTAAGGCGTTCGAAGGATCGTATTGCACGCCGAAATTCTGGCGGTCTTCCACATGAGAAACGATATAGAGAAACCGGTCCATCTTCTGCGCGAACTCGGGATACTGCCAGAACCCGTCTTTGTAGTGATTCTCCATTCCCAGTACAACGCCGTGCTCGCGAGCCACCGGCAAGAGTTGGTGAATGGCGCTGAGAACCCATTCGCTTCCCTGCTCCCAGGAGACTTCGGGATAGCGCTGGCCGCTCAAAATCCGGCAGACTGAACCCGCGCCGCCGAGGTAACGCGTGACCGCGATCATTTCTGCTTCACGCTCGATCTCCCGCTTGCGATCTTCTTCGTTCGGAGCCGTAAGATCAGGCGAACAGCAGAACATTGGCATGACATAGCCCGCCGAAGAGAGAGCTTCGCCCACGGTGTCCAGGTAGGAACGATTGAAATCCGTCAGAAAGCCGGAGTAGAGTTCGAGACCGTCAGCGTCCAGCTCGCGAGCCATTTCGATCCAGTCGAACACTGACATGCGCCCGCTTGCAATCTCATCGAGATAGCACTTGGGAAACGCTGCTAGTCGTGGTTGAGTCACGGCTCGAGAACGGCCTTCACGAGCGCGCCGGACTCCATACCTTCGAAACACTCATGCCAATCCGAGAGGGGCGCGACACGGCTGATGATGGAGTCTAATGCAATTTGACCGGAGCTAATCATTCGGATGACGCGTTCCCAAATGGGCCAATTGTGCGAGAAGCTACCGGTGAGCGTGAGATTTTTCTGGACCAGCGGATCGAGGCTGAATTGCAAAGGTTGCGGACCCCAGCCCACCTTGATGATCTGACCTCCCGGCCGCACTGCTTGCAAAGCTAACTGCAGGGTGACCGAAGCGCCGGAGCAATCGACCGCGACATCTACGCCCAAGCCATCGCCAAGTTGAGCGACGTGTTCCAGCACGTTTCCCTCGATGGCGCTCTGCGCGCCGAGGGCCAAAGCCACTTGAAGACGAGACCGGTCGGCTGGAAGTCCGGCTACTGTGACATGACCTGCGCCGCTCAGGACAGCCATTTGTGCGCAGAGCAAGCCGATCGGTCCTGGTCCGAGAACCAAGACGTGATCGCCGGGCCGCACTCGGCCGTTCACGCAAACGGCGTTGTACGCCACGCAGCAGGGTTCCGTAAGAGCCGCTTTAGAAAACGGCAGCGTCGGAGGAATGCTGTGGAGGCAGCGCTCCGGAACCTTGACGTATTCCGTCATAGCGCCATCGACACCGTAACCGAAGCCACGGCGGGCGGGGTCCAGGTTATACATGCCGGAGCGGCTCAGCGGTGATGCTTCGTCAATCACGGCGGCAGTTTCGCTCGTCACGCGATCGCCCTCTTTGAAGTGAGAGACGCGGGCACCGGCTTTCGCCACGGTCCCGGTAAACTCATGTCCCAGGATGCAGGGGTAATTCACCTGCCAACTGTTGGCGCCTCGCCACTGATGGAGATCGCTGCCGCAGACGCTGACGGCGCCCACACGGAGTAGAACGTCCGTGTCACCGATGTCCGGGACAGGCACCTCGCGCACTTCGACAGAGAGCGGCGCCTTCGAGTAATTCACCAGCGCCGGCATTTTAGTTGACAAGCCGAACTCCTTCCACCTCTACGTCGCCAAAAGCATGCACTGCATTGCAGATGTTTCGCAGCGTTCCTTCCAGGTCTCCAGCCGCAGTGTGAAACGCGCTCTCGTTGATCGCGAGCGGCGCGCCGATGACCACCAGCGGGGCGCCGTAGCTGGGCGTGCGGACTGCCTGTTCGACTGTCAGGCCACCCACAGCCTGCACAGGAACGGGCACCGCATTGACGATCTCCCGCAACCGGTCGAGCGGTGTCGGAGGATGCAGCCCTCGTTTTCTCTGTAGTGTGCGCATATCGAAGCCGACATGGTGAACGATATAATGGCAGCCGAGTTCAGCCAGACGCACAGCGCCGAGGACAGGGTCCGGCATGGCCATGTTGTCGCCCATCACTTTAACGCCGCACCGTTTTGCAGCCTTTACAACGAGCTCTACCGTCTCTTCATGCGCCTGCCCCATGACGACGACCATGCTCGCTCCGGCCTTCGCCATGAGTTCGGTTTCAAGGCCGCCGCCATCCATGGTCTTGAGGTCCGCGACAATCGGCACATCCGGATACCGGCTGCGCAATTCACGGACGCCGCGCATACCCTCGGCGATGATAAGAGGCGTTCCAACCTCCAGCCAATCTACTCCGGCCCGCAGCGCCAGCTCGGCGGTTCTTAGAGCTTCCTCAAGATCGGTGAGATCGAGCGATAACTGCACGGTCGCTTGCATATCTAGATGACACAACTAGGTCTATCACTTTCTGTTTACAGGCGCGTCCGCTTCGGGGCATGATGAGGTATGTTGACACGGCATTGGCTGACCTTGTTGTTAGCGAGCACCGCCTGGGGAGCGCCTGGCTTTGCGCCCGTCCAGAACTTTTCTGTCGAACCGGGCGATTTGAAAATTGTTGCGCCGTGCCAACCCGGCATGCCTTGGACCGTCGCAGGTGAGCATGGGGCATTATTCGGACGTCAAAATGGAAAGTTCGAGGCCTGGCAGTGGCCGGTCAAGCTCCTTAGCAACTTCAGCATCCGCGCACAGCTGCAGGATTACGCCGTTCCTATCGATGTGAATGCACTGGCGGCGGTTATTGAGGTGACACCGGCCGAGACGACAATCACTTACTCGCACGCTGCGTTCACGATCCGTCAGCACATGTTTGCGGCTCGGGGCGAGACAGCTGAGCCGGCGGCAACCGCTGTATTTTTTGAGATACAGTCTGCGCGGCCGCTGGCCATTACTTTTTCCTTCACTCCGGACATGCTGCCGATGTGGCCCGCGCCCGAACATGGCAGGCCGAGCGGTGAATGGGTAGGCTCGTCCGGAAACGGCTTTTATGTTTTGCACACAGACGACCCGTCGTTCTCCGGCATCGTGGCGATGCCGCGGACTGCGCCTGGAATCATGGTTCCCTACCAAGAGCATCCGCAGACCTACCCGCTGGAACTCAAACTCCAATACGATCCTCATCGGGACGCGGGACTGGTCTTTCCTCTGATCGCGGCGACGCTGACGTCGGCCTCCGCCGCGGAGCAAGCGCAAAAGGCTTTAGCAAGCGTGCCGGCAGAGTACACCCGAACGAGCAACTATTACGAACATTTCTTCGATAGCAGACTGACAATCAAGACACCGGACACGCGGCTTGACGATGCGCTGCGCTGGGCCGAAGTGGCCATCGATCAGGCGCAGGTGATGCATCGAGGAGAAGTCGGACTCGTCGCCGGCTATTACGAATCGGCTGACTCAGCGCGGCCCGGTTACGCGTGGTTCTTCGGCCGCGACACGCTGTGGACCACGTATGCCATCAACAGTTATGGCGATTTTGCGCTCACTCGCCATGCCCTCGACTTTCTTCTTCGGCGGCAGAGGGAAGACGGAAAGATGATGCACGAGTACTCCCAATCGGCCGATGCGCTCGATTGGAAGAAGACGCCTTACTTCTATGCTTCCGCCGATTCGACGCCGCTGTTGATTATGGCCATGCAGGATTACGTACGGGCGAGCGGGGATGTCGAATATTTACGCGAACATTGGCCCGCTGTCGAGAAGGCGTACTCGTTTATACTCGCCCACACCGAGAAGAACGGCATCTACTCGAACTCGCAAGGCACAGGCTGGGTGGAGTCGTGGCCGCAGGGCATGCCGCAGCAGGAGATCTATCTTGCATCGCTCGATCAACAGGCCTCGGCGGCGATGGCGAGCTTGGCAGGACTGCTCTCCGACACGGGCACAGCGAGCGCGGCAAAGCAGCGAGCATCCATGATTGCAGGCAAGATCGAGAGCGAGTATTACAACCGCAAAGAGCAATTCTACGCATTCAGCAGAAATCGCGATGGATCGCTGGACAACACAGCTTCGATCTATCCATCGGTGGCGTGGTGGGACGGCGATCTTTCACTCGACCATGCGGGAGACATGTTGTCGCGCTGGGCTTCGCCGGAGTTTTCAGCCGACTGGGGAACTCGGGACATCAGCAACACGACCTCATTTTACGACCCCATCAGCTACCATCAGGGTTCGATTTGGCCGCTCTTTACGGGATGGGTGTCGCTGGCTGAGTATCGTGCCGGCCGATCCGATTCAGCTTATGCGCACCTCATGCAGAACGTGGGGCTCACCTGGGCGCAGGATCTGGGTTCGGTCACGGAGTTGCTTTCAGGCGAGTTCTTCCAGCCGCTAGGCAGAAGCAGTTCGCATCAACTTTGGTCTTCGGCCATGATCATCTCTCCACTCGTTCGCGGCCTTTTCGGAGTGAGCGAAGATGCTCAACAAAACACGTTGCATCTGACTCCCCACCTTCCCGCGGATTGGGAGCAGGCAACGCTGCACAACCTGAAGCTAGGAAGCAAAACGCTGGATCTTGTTTACAAGCGGCAGGGCTCGAAGATCAAGGTGACCTCGCGCATGAGCCATGGAGACGCTGTCTGCCTCACGGGAACAGCCCGGCCTTGCAAAATGAGCGGTGAGGATTCCACAACGTTCTCCTACGATGCGCCCACGGTAGAAATTGCTGTTCCGGCCGCGCTTCCGCTGCCCGGCTCTGAGACGAAGCAATTGAAAGTGCTGGATGAAGAGGAGACCCCGGACAGCGCAACCTTCGTATTTGAAGCCCAGGGGAGCAGTACACAATCGATCTGGTTCCGCTCTACTCGCTCACAGCTGCAGGCGGAGGGAGCAAGGATCGACGGTCACCACTTAATCGTTTCCTTCCCGGCGGGAAGCGGCTACGTGAAGAGATCCGTTCGGCTTCACTGGGCGCGATAATCGGTCTTTCACCCTCGGAGGAACAAGAGTGGCCCGAGCATCTCATATTCTAATTGTTTCCTGCGTATCGATTTCGATCGCCGGGCTGTCTCTGCTGGGCCAGAACGAATCTCACACGACATCCACGACCAATATTCTGCAGTACATCAACCAGACCTGGAAAGTTCTGCGTCGCTCGAATCGAACGCTGCCGTTGGCGGCAGTCGATCCGAAGTTCCAGCCCGATCCTCAAGGTAAGTGGCCCGTCTACATTCCTCGCAATGGAGATCTGAAGGAGGTAGAGCGAGAGCTAAGGAGCGAGGTGCCGGAGGCCGGAATGAAGACCATCTCGCTGCGTGCGCTGCCTGTGGATATCAATACCATCCGCGAACAAGGGCTGCTCTATCTGCCGCATCCTTACGTGGTCCCGGGCGGTCGTTTCAACGAAATGTACGGATGGGACAGCTACTTCATCGAGGTTGGTTTACTGCGAGACCAGAATCTCGATCTGGCCAAAGATATGGCGGACAACTTCCTGTATCAAGTGAAGAACTATGGCGGCAAAGTGCTGAATGCGAACCGGACGTATTACCTCGACCGCTCACAGCCGCCTTTTCTTACGCAAATGGTGTTGGACGTCTACAATAAAACGCACGATAAGAAGTGGCTTGCGGACGCGCTCCCGCAAATCGAACAGTATTACAAGCTTTGGGCTACCGAGCCGCACCTGACACCGGCAACAGGTTTGGCGAGGTACTGGGATTTCGGAGAAGGCCCTGCGCCGGAGGTCGTTTCGGCGGAGAAAAATGCAGCGGGTAAAACGCATTACGAGTTGGTTAAGGAGTATTACCGAACCCATACCGTTACGGACTACGATGTCAGCCAGTATTACAACCGAGCCACCGACACTTTAACGCCGTTGTTTCATAAAGCCGATCGCTCCATGCGGGAATCCGGTTTCGATCCATCCAATCGTTTCGGACCGTTCAACATCGACATCATCCACTACGATCCGGTTTGCCTGAACTCGCTTCTCTACCTCATGGAACAACAAACTTCGAAGATTCTCGGCATCCTGGGGCGAACGAGCGAAGCGCAAAGCTGGGATGCAAAAGCGAAATTGCGAGCATCCCGCATCAATGGCTTGATGTGGAACGAGAAGGACGGCTTATTCGAAGACTACGATTTTGTGACGAAGAAGCAACGCTACTATCCGTTCCTGACGACCTTTTATCCGCTCTGGGCGGGTATCGCCAGTAAACAGCAAGCGGAGCGGGTGCGCAACAATCTTTCTCTCTTCGAGAAACGTGGCGGACTGCAGACCAGCACGAATGTAAGCGGAAACCAGTGGGACGCGCCGTTCGGCTGGGCGCCGCTTCACATGATTGCGGTGGAAGGGCTGCGGCGCTACGGCTACTCAGCCGATGCCGAGCGCATTTCAATGAAATGGCTGACGTTGATCTACCGCGATTTTCTCCGCCGCGGTTTCATCGTCGAAAAATACGACGTTGTCAACGAAAGTTCAAACGTGGAATCGCAGATTCACTTTGGCTACAGCGCGAATCAGGCAGGCTTCGGCTGGACGAACGCCGTATTTACTCGAATGTTCGACAGCCTGACTCCTCAAGACAAAAGGACGCTTCTTGCGGCTAGTCCGCCTTCGCGGCATTGATCGACTGTTGCTGCGCCTCAATCTCGACGCGTTCTTTTTTGATGTCCAGGCGCACGCGGGCGTAGATATTCATATAAAAGTTGGCGATCCAAACGAGGGCAAAGCCGCTTACCAGGTAGCCGCGCCAGTCTGAGTAAAGCAGCTTAAAGCGGGTGATGAACAAGAAAATCAGCGTGATGTAGTGGCTAAAGCAGTACTCACAAGTAAATAAATAGAAGAACTTGCGATTGACTACTCTTCGGCAGGATTCGCTGTTCTTCTTGCACCAGTCGCGAGGTTCACGGAAGATCTCTTCATGGGTGACCGTCCAGGCGATACAAGCCACAGGAATGGCGAGAATAAACAAGAACTCCAGCTGTTCATTATAAGTCAAGGAATTCCTTCTTTCTCAAGACGCGGCCGCAGATACGGACATCTTGCATTAACAGCTCGCGTGGCATCATCGTTACAAGGTAGTACGTTTCAGACCGTAAAAGGAGCCCTAAAGACTTAAGATGCCATACAACAGAGCGAGCGGCGTAAAACCAGCCGGACCATGCGTGATGGTGATTTTCGGCGCGGCAGGTGATCTTACCAAGCGGCTGGTCGTCCCTTCACTCTACAATCTCGCTTGCGGACATCTGCTTCCGCAAGAATTCGCGATCGTCGGATTCGATCTGGCCGACAAGGATGACGCCACTTGGCACTGCGAGCTTGAACAGATGGCGGAGGAGTTCGTCCATGGCGTGGGGTCGCAGGATTCGATCCAGAAGGACGTCTGGAAGGATCTCACATCCAAGATGACCTACGTTCGCGGCGATCTGACCGACGCGAAATCTTATACGGACCTGAAATCCCGGCTCGAAAAAATCGACGGGGAGAGCGGAACCGGTGGCAATTACCTGTTCTACTTCGCGGTGGCGGATCGCTTTTTCGAAACGGTGGCGAGCCGCCTGGGTGAAGCGTGTCTACTGAAGGAAAGTAAAAATCAGTGGAGGCGAATCGTTGTCGAAAAGCCGTTCGGACACGATTTAGCTTCAGCCAAGGCTCTCAATAAACATTTGCTCGATAACGCTTGTGAAGACCAGATCTATCGTATCGATCACTACCTGGGCAAGGAAACAGTGCAGAACATCATGCTGTTTCGCTTCGCAAACGGTTTGTTCGAGCCCATCTGGAACCGGGACCGGATCGATCACGTTCAGATCACGGTAGCGGAAACGGTCGGGGTAGAAAAGCGAGGCGCGTTCTATGAAAAGACGGGCGCGCTTCGCGATATGGTTCCGAACCACGTGCTGCAGCTTGTTTCGGTGACCGCGATGGAAGCCCCAAATGCATTCAGCGCCGACAGCGTCCGCACGGAAAAAGCCAAGGTGATCGAGACGGTCAGAGTGGCGGATGAAGACGGACTCAAAGCCGTGCGCGGACAATATGGCCCGGGCGTGATGTTGGGAAAGCGACTGCCCGGCTACCGCTCTGAACCGGACGTTGCGCCTGACTCCAACGTCGAGACGTACGCCGCCTTGAAGCTCTCTATCGAGAACTGGCGCTGGGCCGGGGTACCCTTTTACGTCCGGACCGGTAAGCGAATGGCCAATCGCAAAACACAGATCGCGGTGAAGTTCAAAGAGGTGCCGGCCGGCTTTTTACGGGACACGCGCGTGAATACGCCGCTATCGAATTGGCTGCTGATCCGCATTCAGCCGGACGAGGGGATTGCGTTCGAGTTCGGAGCAAAGGTTCCGGGCCCGGCGATGAAGTTGGGCGACGTACGGATGGACTTCAAGTACAAAGATTACTTCGGTTCAGCTCCCTCGACCGGCTATGAAACGCTCATCTACGACGTGATGATCGGCGATGCAACGCTCTTTCAACGTGCCGACAACATTGAAGCGGGTTGGGATACAGTCCAGCCGGTACTTGACCTATGGGCGAAACAACCGCCCTGCGAATTTCCAAATTACGCCTCTGGGAGCCAGGGCCCTGCTGCGGCCGACGAACTACTGCGCCAGGATGGACGCGAGTGGCGTCTGATCGAAGGCGAACCGGAATCACTGCAAGCGGCTTCTTAGATCGCGATACTTGCGCAATAGTTCGTACATCACCACAGCGCCGGCGCTGGCAACGTTTAGTGAATGCTTAAGCCCCAGCATGGGGATTCGAATATGGCGGTCGCACCGGTCGAGCAGAACCTGCGAGAGGCCGTCTACTTCGTGACCGAAGAGAACACACACTGGAAACTGAGGGCGCCAATCGAACAGGTCTATCGAGTAAGCACTGGTCTCTATCGCTGCGACTTCGTATCCACCTTTCTGCAAGTTCTGAATAAATTCCAGCGCATTGGCGACGGATTGCCAGGCAACCCGATCTTCAGCCCCCAGAGCTGTCTTTCGAATCGCGGGCTGCGGAGGACTCGCCGTGATGCCGCTCAACAGTATTCGTTCGACTCCTGCCCCGTCCGCACTCCGGAAGAAGGCGCCTACGTTGTACATGCTGCGAACGTTGTCGAGCAGGATCGTGACCGGTAAGCGCAGGTTCTCGTAAGCGAGCGACGACTCGGTCGCGCGATAGGGCAGCCGTTCGGTATTCACTTGGAATCGAGACCGGTCCGTTTCCAAAGTTCATCGACTCGACGCTTGACCTCCGGCGTCATCTCGATCACATTGGGCCAGCGCCGCGAAAATCCTTCGCCGCGCAGCTTCGTGGTCGCATCGACGCCCATCTTGGACCCGTAATTAGGCAGCCTGCTTGCATGATCCAGCGAATCGATCGGACCCAGGCAAAACTCGATGTCGCGCTGGGGATCGATATTGTTCAGCGCTTTCCAAGCCACTTCGAACGTATTCTGCACATCCACGTCTTCGTCGACCACCACGATGCACTTGCTGAACATCGCCTGGCCGAGTCCCCAAATGGCATGCATGACTTTGCGAGCCTGCCCCGGATACGATTTGCGGATTGAAACCAGAATCAGGTTGTGGAACACCCCCGCCGCCGGAAGCGAGATATCGCGAACTTCCGGCAGCTGCGTGCGCATCAGCGGAAGAAAAATACGCTCGATCGCTTTGCCCATGTAGAAATCCTCCATCGGTGGAGGGCCCACAATCGTTGCTGCATAAATCGGCTTTTTCTTTCTCGTGATGCAGTCGATGTGGAAGACGGGGTACTCGTCGTCGAGCGAGTAGAAGCCTGTGTGATCGCCGAACGGACCTTCGCGGCGCAATTCACCCAGGTTGAGGTGCCCCTCCAGCACAATCTCGGCGTGCGCCGGCACTTCCAAATCGGAAGTTTCGCACTTCACCAATTCGACGGGCTTGCCTCGCAAGAAGCCGGCGAACATCATCTCGTCAATGGCGGGCGGCAAGGGCAGAATGGCAGAGAAGAGAGTGGCCGGATCCGCTCCAATGGCCACCGCGACCGGCATTTTGGTTTCTTTCCCTTCGGCAGCTAAACGCCGGTAATGATCGGCTCCCTGCTTGTGCTTCTGCCAATGCATCCCTGTTGTTTGCCCATCGAAGACTTGCATGCGGTACATGCCGCAGTTCCGTTTACCTTCGGCGCTGCGCGTGAAGACCATCGGAAGCGTGATAAAGCGGCCGCCGTCGCCTGGCCAACAATGCAAGATAGGGAAGTCATCCAGAGTGAATCTTTCGCGCTGAATGACCTCTTTGCAAGGTCCATCGGAGACGCGCTTGGGGAAGACGGCTTGCAGCTCGTTGAGCTTCGGCAGCAGCTTCAACTTGTCGAGAAGGCTTTGCGGCTGCTGCAGTTCAATAAAGCCGGCAATGCGCGCGGCGACGTCTTCAATGTCATCGACCCCCAGCGCAATCTCCATGCGCCGCATGCTCGCGAACGCATTGATCAGCAGCGGCGTTTCGGATCCCGTTGGATTCTCGAAGAGCAAGGCGGGGCCACCGGATTTCACAGCACGATCGGCAAATTCGGTGATTTCGAGATGAGGATTTACCTCCAGCTTGACGCGGCGTAGCTCGCCCGCCCGCTCGAGAGCTTTGACAAAACCCGGAAGATCTTTAAACGACATTCAGAACCGTGTACCCATTATCATGAGATTGACTTATGAGCAAACGAACGGCGCTGGTGACGGGGGCCAGCCGCGGAATCGGACGCGAGTGCGCTCTCGCTCTTTCCCATCGAGGTATGCGTGTCGCCCTAGCAGCCCGAAACGAGGCCAAACTGGAAGAGGTGGCTACTGAAATTCGAGCAGGCGGTCAAGAAGCGTTCGTTGTTGCTATCGACTTTGCAGATGCTCAATCCATCGCCTCCGGATGTAAAAAGATAGCCGATGAGTTTAGCCGGGTCGATATTCTGGTCAACAACGCGGGCATCACCAAAGACGGTCTCGCTGTTCGAATGAAGCAGCCGGATTGGGAGGCGGTGCTGAACACAAACTTGAGCGGTGCGTTCTATACCGTTCAGCAGGTCTTGCCGGGGATGATGCGGGAACGTTGGGGACGAATCGTCAACATTGCTTCCGTCGTTGGCGAAAGCGGCAACCCGGGCCAAACAAATTATGTCGCTTCAAAAGCTGGGCTGATTGGATTAACGAAGGCGCTCGCGAAAGAGGTAGGAAGCCGCAACATCACGGTCAACGCGGTTTCGCCGGGGTTCATTGAAACGGATATGACCGAAGGATTGCCCGCTGCTTTGAAGCAAAAAATGATCGATGAGACTCCACTGAAGCGAATGGGTTCGGCTCAGGAGATCGCGGCGGCTGTCAGGTTTCTGGTGGGAGATGACGCGGCTTTCATCACCGGGCATGTGCTGGATGTCAATGGTGGAATCTACATGTAGCTTGGGGTCGGCATCAATCATCGAACGATTCGAGTCTTTACGCCATGTCTTCGATTACCTACAAACCGCAAGCGATGCGCGATAGCAAATTCAGCATCGGGCTGGTCCAGATGAAATGCACGACCGATCCAGAGGCCAACCTGGAAGCAGCGATTCGCGGGATACGGGAAGCCGCATCGAAGGGCGCTGAAATCGTCTGCTTGCAGGAGCTCTTCCGGAGTCAGTACTTTTGCCGCGAAGAAGATGCAGAGTTGTTCAATCTAGCCGAGACCATTCCTGGCCCCTCCACGGAGACGCTGTCGAGCGTGGCGAAAGAGCTGCAGGTCTCCATTGTTGCCTCGCTGTTCGAGAAGCGCGCTCCGGGGCTTTATCACAACACGGCGGCAATCCTGGATGCAGACGGGTCATTGTTGGGCGTCTACCGGAAGATGCACATTCCGGACGATCCGCTCTACTACGAAAAGTTCTACTTTACGCCCGGCGACCTGGGATTTCAAAACTTCGAAACGCGCTTTTCGAGAGTAGGTGTTCTTGTCTGCTGGGATCAGTGGTACCCGGAAGGCGCGCGGATCACCAGCCTTCAAGGCGCAAATGTTTTGTTTTACCCAACGGCGATCGGATGGCATCCGTCTGAAAAGGCCGAGTACGGCGAGGCTCAGCTGGATGCCTGGCGCACGGTGCAGCGAGCCCACGCAATCTCGAATGGAGTATTTGTCGCAGCCGTAAACCGGACCGGATACGAAGGTTCGCCTGAGAGCGGCTTGGAGTTTTGGGGTAATTCGTTCGTCTCCGATCCGTTTGGGCGCGTGATGGCGCAAGCCAGTACAGAGAAGGAAGAGGTACTGGTTGCGGAGTGCGATCCGAAGAAGATGGATGAAGTCAGGCGTAACTGGCCCTTCCTGAGAGACCGCCGCATTGACGCGTATTCGGCAATCAGCAGCCGCTGGTTGGGCTGACCATGCCGAGCGGAGGTGAAGATTTGGACGCCTTCTACATGCCCCCGGAATGGGCGTCTCACGCTGCAACTTGGCTGGCGTGGCCTCATGAAGAAAGCGACTGGCCCGGCAAATTCGAAGCGATTGCCTGGGTGTACGGAGAAATCGTTCGCCAGCTTTCGCGGCATGAACGGGTGTGCATTTTAACTGGCGGCGAAGAGAGTGGCGAACGCGTCAGGTCGATTCTGCAGCGCTGTCACGCAAACATGGCGGCCGTCGAGCTTTTCCCGATCGCAACCGATAGGAGCTGGACACGAGATTTCTGCCCGACGTTTGTGCGCAATTGCCGGACAGCAGCACTCTCCATTCTGGATTGGCGTTTCACCGGCTGGGCTAAGTATGACAATCATCATCTTGACGATGCGGTTCCCGCCCAAATCGCTGAAGCGATCCACGTTCCCTCACACCAGCCCACCTTTCGAGACAAACGAATCGTGCTCGAAGGCGGCAGCATCGACGTGAATGGCGAAGGCTCACTGCTCACAACAGAAGAGTGCTTGCTCAGCGGCGTTCAGACCAGGAACCCAGGGCTCGGGCGCAGCGACTACGAAGCGATCTTCCAACGCTACCTTGGCGTTGCAAATACGTTATGGCTCCGCAACGGGATCGCTGGCGACGATACTCACGGACACGTCGATGACCTGGCGCGCTTCACATCGCCCGACACAGTGGCAATCGCCGTCGAGCAGGATCGAAGCGAAGTCAATTTCGAGCCTCTCCAGGAAAACCTGTCTCTCCTTCGGCAGATGAAGAATCAAGAAGGCCTGCCGTTCCAGGTAGAGACGCTGCCGATGCCTACGCCGGTCTATTTCGACGGCCAGCGTCTACCTGCCAGCTACGCGAATTTCTACATTGCCAACCGGATCGTCTTAATGCCGACCTTCAACGACCGCAACGATCGTCTTGCACTGAACACTCTTTCCTCGCTGTTTCCCGACCGCGAAGTCATCGGAATTGCGAGCACCGATCTTGTCTTAGGATTGGGCACGTTGCACTGCATGACTCAGCAACAGCCTGCATAGCTCTGTGTTCTGGCATGTTGCTTCCGCTTGTTCGCTACTGATCTGGCTGTATTTCCTGTTTGGCCGCGGCGGTTTTTGGCGCGTCTCCCGGAACATCGCGAAACCTGGAGCGGCTGCGCCACCGCGCACGATCGCGGTAGTGATTCCGGCGCGTAACGAAGCCGACACGATCGGCGCCGCTCTCCGTTCCTTATTCGACCAGCAGATCACTCCCAAGCCGGCGATTATCTTAGTCGACGACGGAAGCGACGACGGTACGGCAGAGATCGCTCAGCAAGCCGCGAAAGACTGCGGATGTGACGGTCAACTCACAGTGATAACCGGATCGCCGCTCCCCCGGGGCTGGACCGGCAAGCTTTGGGCCCAGGCTCAGGGCTTCACACTCGCACGACAGTTCGATCTGGATTACGTTTTGTTTACAGACGCCGATATCGCTCACGGCAGAGAAAGCCTGGCCCAACTTGTGTCTGCCGCGGAGAAGCACCACTTAGACGCAGTCTCCTACATGGCGAAACTCAGGTGCTCTACGCTCCCGGAAAAGGCGCTAATCCCTGCCTTCGTGTTTTTCTTTTTCCTGTTATATCCGCCTGCTTGGGTGAGCTCCGCGCGCAACAAGACGGCTGGGGCGGCCGGTGGATGCGTTCTACTGCGCCCCGAATCCCTGGTGCGGGCTGGTGGAATCGAAGCCATCCGGAGCGCTGTTATCGATGATTGCGCCCTCGCTCGATTGCTCAAGCGGAACGGCGCAAACATTTGGTTAGGCCTTACAGACCAGGTAAAGAGCATCCGATCCTACGAATCCGCAAGTGAAATAGGAAGGATGATCTCCCGTTCTGCCTTTCACCAGCTAAGACATTCGAACTTACTTCTAGTGACTACGACGCTCGGATTACTTCTAACTTATGTGCTCCCGCCTTTCGCACTTACAAAAGGCGGCCTCGATTCATTACTCGGCGGAGGGGCATGCCTGTTAATGGCGTGCCTCTACATACCGATGATTCGCTTCTACGAACTGTCGATCCTTTGGGCAGTGTCGCTCCCTGCTGCGGCTGTGTTTTATCTAGGAGCAACACTGCATTCGGCTCTGAACTACTGGACAGGGAAGGGCGGCCAATGGAAAGGGCGTATCCAGGATGGGCGCGAGAGCGCTCCGCCTTCACCCCGGCCGACGTGAAGTTACCAGCGGTTCTTACTTCCGCCAAAATCGCGCTGTTGGCCCGCACTTGCGCCCTGCGATCGCTCTCGCCGCTCAGGCGGCCGTGCTTCATTCACCACCAGCGCCCGCCCCATCAGCGCCCGTCCGTTACATGCCTCAATAGCCTGAGTCGCGAGCGCATCATCGTTGATTTCTACGAACCCGAACCCCCGCGCCTCGCCGCTGAAACGATCCCGCAAAATATTGACGCTATCGACCTGAACCCCGGCTTCCGCGAAGAAAGATTGTATGTCAGCCTCCGTTGCTTTGTAGGGCAGATTGCCTACGAACAGCTTTGTCACTTAACGTTCCTCCTGACTGTCGTTCGGAAAACTCGCATCTCGGGCAAGGGCGATTCAACGGGGTCATCCAAGGCGGGCAATTCGAGAATCCAAACCTACTTCCGTATCGTCCCATAACAACGTCACCAAAAGGAGGACTTCTAAGCGCCCGCACTATTACCGATTCGCCAGCTTAGCGCGGCGTAATCATGCCGCCTAACTTATCTTGTTCGTTGGAAGAGTATCGTGAAAACCGGGTCGTATACGCTTCCTGGTACTTGAGACCGGAACCGGTGCTGAAAATGACGATCTGATCATCAGCCCCGAGAAATTTACTCTTTAGTAATTGCTCGACCGCCGCCACGCAAGCTCCAGTTTCAGGCGCAGCGAATAGCCCTTCCTCGCGGGCCAGCTGCAACCCGGAGTCAATCATCTGTTCGTCGGAGATCGCGATGGCGCACCCGTTACTCTGGTAGATCGCCTCCAGAACCAAAGCGTCCCCCAGCGCTTTCGGCACGCGCAATCCGCTTGCAACCGTGGAGGCATCCTCCCAAAATGCGCTGGATGACTGCTGTGTTTCGAACGCTCTCACAATCGGAGCGCAGCCTGCCGCTTGCACCGCGATCATCTTCGGGCGCTTCTTGCCGATCCAGCCCAGATCCTCGAGTTCCGCGAACGCCTTCCACATCCCAATGAGACCGACGCCGCCGCCGCACGGATAGATCACCGCATCGGGCAGAGTCCAATTCAGTTGCTCGGCCAGCTCATAGCCCATCGTCTTCTTTCCTTCGATCCGGTAAGGCTCTTTGAGCGTACTGACCTCAAACCATCCTTCGCCCGCTTTCCGTTCCGAGACAATGCGGCCGCAATCGCTAATCAGCCCGTTGACCAGCGTGACGTGCGCGCCGAAGGCTTTACACTCGACAAAGTTCGACTGCGGCACATCGCTTGGCATGAAGATGTAGGCTTCCATGCCCGCCAGAGCCGCATACGCCGCGGCAGCGCTGGCTGCATTGCCGGCCGACGGTATCGCTATCTTTTCCGCGCCCAATTTCTTCGCCATCGTGATCGCCATGGAGAGGCCGCGCGCCTTGAAAGAGTCCGTCGGGTTTCTCGCTTCATCTTTCAGTAACAGCCGATGCGCGCCTAGCTGTTTTCCTAACCGGTTCACGTTGAGGAGTGGCGTCCAACCCTCCTCGAGCGTGACAGCCTCCGTTCCTGAGGCGGGCAGCATAGGCTCATAGCGCCACATACTGGAAACGGCGTCTCTCAAGGACGTCTTTTCCCACTTAGAGGCGATAAGCGGCACATCGTATCTCACCAGGACAGGGCCTCCACAAGGACACAAGTTCACCAGTTTGTCTATCGGCAGAGTTGAGCCGCAACGGCTACACGCAAGAGAAAGAGGAAAGCCCATACTCAAATGATCGTAAACGGTTCAAAAAGAAAGCTGATTGGAAAGAATTAGCGCACTCTCAACGATTGGAAGCGTGCAAATTCTGTGACACAATGGGTGAAAGTTATCGTTTCACAAGGAGCGCACGTGCAGTATCCGTTGAGCCGGGACGAACACGCCGCTATGGTCAGGTACTTGTCGGGCATCAAGAAACAGCTGCAGGATGTATCTGATCTGTTCACTGCACGCCTCGGAAATAACACCAGTGTTGCTGAAACTGCAGTAAAGGCGCTGGTCTCTGTCACGCTGCTCGAACACGAGCTGCTATTGCTCGACGGCGAAAGCGCGTACGCTGCCGAGCAGGATGCTGAACCATTCCGGAAGTCGGCCGCTTACTAATCCATTTGCAGATGATTGTTCGGATCGCAGCCCTTTCTCTCGTTCTCTGTTTCGCAGGCGCCGCCTCTCAAACGGTATGCCTCAAAAGCAGTTTTTGCTTTCAATCTGAATCGCTCACCCAGTCGGGCCAGACAGTTAAGCTCCACGTGGGTGGCGGTGAGATCGAAGTTCAGCGGTCGGAAATTGCCAGCATCGAAGAAAATCCGGCGCAGGCGGATGCCAACATACCGTCTCCGGCGAAGGTTACCAGTAGCCGGGATCTAGTTGCGCAGGCAGCGGCCTCCCAAGGTCTGGATCCGGATTTCGTTGGCAGCGTAGCAGCCGTCGAGTCTGGCTTCGCGCGCGGCGCTCTTTCATCCAAGGGCGCTCTCGGGTTGATGCAACTGATGCCTGCAACCGCACGTGCTCTCGGCGTAAACCCTGACTTGGCGAACGAGAATGCTTTGGGCGGCGCCAAGTATCTCCGCGAGTTGCTCCTGAAGTATCACAGTAATTCCGCTCTCGCCTTGGCCGCTTACAATGCCGGGCCGGGAGCAGTCAGCCGATTCGGTGGCGTCCCTCCTTTTGCTGAGACGCGGCATTACATCCGAAGAGTCACCCGCGAGTACGACCGGCGGCACTCAGCTACCGTTTCCAAAGCGAAAAGAACGCCGGAGGTCAAGCAGACCGCCCCCAGCGTGAGTCTTCGATGAGCGGAAACGGCTCTCCCACCGAGGCCGTAGGCATCGAGACTTCGGGTTCAAAGGATTTCGCCCTTCGCTCCGATGGCTACCTGGATCTTCAAAGCACTCTGTTCTTCGAGCCAGTCGAAGAGACCTATCGTCGCGTCTTTCGCGAGCTGAGACCGCGGACGGCCGTCCCGGACGTCTCCGTCCACTTCCGGCGCTATGCCAGCGCGAACAGCCGTATTCGTCTGGAAAGCGGCAAGCTCACCGTTTCCATCTGCGATGTCCTGCAGGATGCTCCTGCGCCGATCCACGAAGCGCTCGCGCTGATTCTGCTTCACAAGCTGTTTCGGAAGAATTTGAGCGCCAGCGTGAATGCCCGCTACCGCCGTTTCTTGAATCGCGCCGATATCAGGAAGAGGCTCGAACAGCTGAAGCAGCAGCGCGGGCGAAAGACTGTGCTTGCGCCCGCCGGCTCCCATTTCGACTTGTGCCAGATTTTCGAAAAGCTCAACCTGAGATACTTTTTCGGTTTAATGGCTCAACCCCGCCTCGGGTGGAGTCTGCGTCCATCGAGAACGACTCTAGGGCACTACGATCCGTCGCACCACACGATCGTTCTAAGCAGCGTCCTCGATTCGATCCATGCGCCTGCGCTGATTGTGGAATTCGTAATGTTTCACGAAATGCTGCACCTGAAATTTCCGGCGCAACATCGGGCAGCCCGGCGCTGCATCCACACCCGGGAATTTAAAGATGCCGAGGCGAGTTTCGAGGAGTTCGAAATGGCTAAGCGGCAGCTCGCACGTTTCATAGAGCGCCTGCCGCGCTCGAGTTAAGCTGCTGGGGCAACGGCTGCCAATTGACTATTCATCTCCTCTAGATGAGCAATCAGCGAGTGCACAGCGAGCGTCTGAAAGCCGATCAGGCAGAGACGGTAATTTATTTCGGCACGAACCACAGACCCGAAGAACCTCAATCGGATCCAGATCAGCCTACTTAAGACCTCTGAGTGGTCCTGTTCAGCCTGCGCCAGTATCGCCAGGACCACACGGTGCAACCGGTTGAAGTCGACAATCGCCCGATTGAGATATTGTTTAAAGATTTTGAGTCTCTCTCTCCGCAGTTTTCGATACAGTGAGAGATCGAACCCCGGTTGCCTGGACAAAAACTTAAAGTCTTCGTCGTTCAGCAGGCGCTCCATGGGATGATACGACGCCACCGAAAAGCTCTCCAGCCATTCCGCCGAGATTTCGCCTGCAGAGTTCTTCCTGAACAGCTTCACTGTCACGGGCAAGACCAAAGCAATGATCAAGCTCACCAGGAGTAAGGGAGTTAGTACTAGTGCGGAAGTCACAAACTTCTCCGTACTCTATAAGGTACAGGATGTGTTTTGGTTGAGCAAGGGTTTCGATATGAAAAATTCCTCACGTCGTGCTTTTGGCCAATATTCTCGAGTTTTGTGTCGATTATTCTGTCAATGTGAGACGTATTAAGGTGGAGGGGTTTTGCTCAACGCCTCGCAACCCTAGCGAGCGATGCATTGAGAGCTTCCAGGTCGCCGATCAGTTCGCTCTGCTTACCTGCCTGCCAGCTATGCCCGAGCACCACAGGCGTGGCTTCACCCGCTCGATTTAAAAAGGTAATCCAATAAATCAGGCAGCAACAATACATCAAGTTCACACCCTCATCGACCAGCCGGAAAATCTCGTGTGACCAGAAACTTCGTAACAGAAGAAGAGCTGTCCTCGCAGAGAAGTAGAGGATATACCCTAGGCTAAAATGAGCTAAATTGCGCGGGATTCTTACCGGAAACCAGAGAATGAAAAACAGCATCAGCAACATCGTGAGCAAGGCTACAGTACTGCTTGCCCGTTCTAACACCAGTGCCAGCCCAACTAAGAAGTCGATCGCCGAGCGGCTTCGGCCGGTGCCGGAGGCGATGTACTCAGGCCCAGCGCTCACGAGCGAAATTCCTATCGCCAGCGGAAATGCCACGTTCAAAACCCGCTTTGAAGCCCGGAGAATACCGGGCAGCTTTTCTAATATCGCATGAAGAAGTGCATATACCATCCAGATCCAGAGCGTCCAAAACCCTACCTGCATGATTAGCCACGTAATGCGATAGTCCACTAGCTGATTTAGTAAGGTAAACCTCTCCATGATGACCAATGAGGTCGTCAGCACCTGAAACAACAGGAATCCACAGAAAACGCGATAAACGTTGTGGAGGTTGAGGCTGATCAGCCGGAGCATCAACACGATGCTCAGGACGTCACTAACGGCGTACTCAATCCGCACCCAGTTCATGAGACTTTCATTTGACTCTTGGATAGTAGAGCAAAGCTAGAACCTTTAAGCAACTTGCTAGAATTCGACTCCTTCCAGCACCAAATCTACCGGGAGGTTCCGGCACATTAGTGACAATCAGGCGACACTCGTCTTATATAGCGTCAATTCTAATTGCGCGTAACCGAACTTTGGCCGGGGCGAGGGTCGGCACATCAACGAGCTGGGCTGCCGCCATCATTGGAACTTTAGAATCGCCCGGAAGAGGCGTCGGTATCTCGGCTGGCGTGGCTGCCGCCATCATCGGAACTTTAGAATCGCCCGGAAGAGGCGTCGGTATCTCGGCCGGTGTGGCTGCCGCTATCATTGGAACTTTAGAATCGCCCGGAAGAGGCGTCGGTATCTCGGCTGGCGTGGCTGCCGCCATCATCGGAACTTTAGAATCGCCCGGAAGAGGCGTCGGTATCTCGGCCGGTTTGGCTGCCGCTATCATTGGAACTCTAGGATCGCCCGGAAGAGGCGTCGGTATCTCGGCTGGCGTGGCTGCCGCCATCATCGGAACTTTAGAATCGCCCGGAAGAGGCGTCGGTATCTCGGCCGGTGTGGCTGCCGCTATCATTGGAACTCTAGAATCGCCCGGAAGAGGCGTCGGTATTTCGGCCGGAGTGGCTGCCGCTATCATTGGAACTCTAGAATCGCCCGGAAGAGGCGTCGGTATTTCGGCCGGTGTGGCTGCCGCCATCATCGGAACTTTAGAATCGCCCGGAAGAGGCGTCGGTATCTCGGCTGAGCGACCGCCCTCCTGGTTTTGCACTTGACGCAAGAGCGGGATATGCCTAACGGCGTTCAGCGTATGACCATAACCGGCTTGGTTATAGGCCATGCATGCTCCAGTAACACTTGTCAAAAGAAAAGAAAGAAAGATAGGCTTCATAGGTCGATAAGAATTCGTGATCGAAACGAATAATCTCCTCGACTGTACGTTACCTGGAGCGCCAGCAAATGAATCCGGAAGAATTTCGAGTTTTCCGGTATCGGAACTTAGTTCTATTAGTACTAGAATTTCTTGAATGGGTGGCACCGGGTGTGCCAGATTAAAAGAGCGTTTCGATGGTCCACGGCAAAAGTCTTCTTTCCGATAACGACCTCGGTGAGCTTGTTCTCGCCAGGGACCTGTCGCGTATCCCCACTTCGTACGGTAAATTGGTCTACTTAGCTAGTCTACGAAACCCTGACACGGGCCGTTACGACTATTTCGGGAATATGTCTTCGCCCTCTGGGGACGTGGACGCGAGCCGCACGCTACGGAAGGTGCACGAAGTCGTCTTTAAGAATTGGGTGGCTTGTTCGCTCCGCGATAAAAAGGCAGACGTTGAACTTTACATCAGTGGGATCGGGGAGGTCGACCGGATGCAGCTCATCGATGCTTGGCTTCGGCTAACTCCTTACAAGAATCTCGTCCCCGCCTCCATTCAAGGCCCTGAGCGTGAGAAGCATGTCTCCGACTTCGAAGCTATCTTAGGATTGCTTAAGAATGTGTATGGTGTCGCGTCACCAGATCCAACCGTTTGACAACGGCGATGACCTGGCCTAGTATCTCGATCTCGCCAGGATAACGGTACACCTCCAGGCTCATACCGGAATTTGAGTGCGGTTGAACCACCAGCAGTCCCTTACTTTCTGAACACCAGCCGCATCGATAGCCGCCCCGATGCTCGAGGAAGTATATCGGGCGGTCGTACTCCTGGTCGAACGTCTTTTTAGAAATCCGTCGCTTGGTCTCGTCAATTTCCACCATTGATCCAGGTGGAAGAACCGGAAACATGAACCAGTCCTCCGTGCCGATCAAAGCATGTTTCTGTTTCGACCTATTCCCGGCCGCGGTGTCGCTCGTGCCCATCCATTCCCGTCGCAGCCGGGCGTTTAGAAGAATTGTTTTGCTAAGGTCCACGTCTGAGACCGCCCCATCCGCTGCCGAAGCACTCTCGGCCGTGCCAAAATCAACCAGCCTGGTCTGCTTGATCGGGAGCCGGCTCGCGTCAGTTATCAGAGCATCGACCTGTATGCCATACCACTCTAAGACCGTTTCGAGCTTCAAGCCGTAGATTGCGCAAAGCGAATAGGTCCGGTAAAGAGATGGCAACGTCCCTTTGTTTTCGATGTCGGCCAGTCTGCTTAGACCGATGGCAAACTCTTGGTTCTGCCTTATCCGAGCGATTACCTGGCTCGCTTCTTCCACGTCCCGATATTTCAATCGCAACGCTTCCCGGATACGCCTGAGTTGGCGACCTGGATCTTCCATTACAGTGAGGCTCAAACGCGGTTAAGCGTATGCTTATTTAAGCACAGGTGGTCATTTCTGTTCCACTTTCAGAACAGCGTAGCGCTGACGGACCTCAAAATACGTCAACAGGCGCTTACTCCTCCCAGCCGCAACAGTCCTCCCAAGCTATGATCGTCTTGCAGAATAACGTTGCTTATTGAGGTTGGCAGCAAGTTTTCTACAATTTTGGACAACCAGCCCGTTTACTATGCCTATTTCTAAATATTCGGTGGGCTTTCAAGGCGAACTTGGCGCGTTTAGTCATGCAGCCGCGTTGAAGATGCTTGGCCCGCGTGCGCGTCTGACGCCCTATAGAACCTTCAAGGACGTCTTCGAGGCGCTCGACTCAGACGCCGTATCGTCTATAGTGATCCCTATTGAAAACACGCTACATGGCAGCATTCATGAGAACTATGACTATCTTCTCGACTACGGATTCAACATCTCTGGAGAGACAAGCATTCGCATCTCTCACCAGCTAATTGCTATGCCAGGAGTCAAATTCAGTAGCCTGCGCCAGGTAATTTCTCATCCCGTAGCTCTGAATCAGTGTAAACGCTTTTTAGACCGCCATACATCGCTGACGCCTGTCGCTTATTACGATACGGCAGGGAGCGTAAAAGCACTTCGAGATGGCGAATGGGCCGGCACGGCTGCCATAGCCTCCGAAATGGCGGCTCATACTTATGGGGGTTCCATTTTGAAACGGAATATTGAAGATCTTCGCCAGAACTTCACGCGATTTTTTCTGTTGGCGAAACAACCGGTATTTCCACGGAGCGCTACGGCAGCCCAAAAAACCTCCCTAGTGTTTTCAACAGTGAATCAGCCGGGCGCTCTTTTCCGCGCCATGGCATGCTTCGCGCTCCGGGATCTCGACCTGACTAAGATCGAGTCAAGGCCGATCCGTGGGAAGCCCTGGGAATATCTTTTCTATGTGGATCTTCTCGGAAGTCTCAACGAGAAAGCGACTGAAAACGCTATCGATAACCTGCGGGAATGCTCCCAAATGGTAAAAATCTTGGGCAGTTACCGGCCGACGCCGTAGCTGCTGCCATTTTGTCAAGCCATTCTCAGTCCACCGTGTTGCAGGGCTGCGTCCACCTACTGTGAGCCGGACGTCAACCTATTCATAGAGTAATACACAGCACTGATCGACTTCTGCCCATGTGCCATAAACTTCCCGAGACGCGCAAACCGAAAAATGCCGGAGTGGCTCAACTATTCTCCTTTCCCGGTGTTTGCTACACACTGAGATAAGCATGGCATCGAAGTTGAGCATCGAACAGGCTGTATTGCCGTTTTCAGCACCCGCAAAAGAGCGTGTCCTCAGCGTCAGCGAGCTGAACGACGCCATCCAACGGATATTTGAAGGCAGTTTTCGTGGCATTTCTGTCTTCGGCGAGATTTCGGGGTGCCGGACCGCTGCAAGCGGCCACTTCTACTTCTCCATTAAGGACGGGCAGAGCCAACTGAAATGCGCCTTGTTCAAGGGTGCGGCCCGTTACGCCCGCTTCAAGCCTCAAGACGGCTTGGCGGTGATTGCGCGGGGGAATCTCGAGGTGTATGCTGCCCGAGGCGAGTACCAGCTCATCGTCGAGAGTCTACAGCCGCAAGGCGCCGGCGCGCTTCAAATTGCCTTCGAACAGCTCAAGCAAAGGCTCGCCGCCGAGGGCCTGTTCGAAACCGCGCGCAAACGCCGCCTTTCCGCCCTGCCCCGGCGCATCGGCATCGTGACCTCGCCATCGGGAGCAGTTATTCAGGACATCCTTCAGATTCTGGACCGGCGCTTCCGCGGCCTTCACATCCGGATCTATCCTGCCTTGGTCCAAGGCGAAGGTTCGCTCGACCAGATTTGCAACGGACTGCGCTATTTCAGCGAGCAGAACTGGGCGGAAGTAATCATCCTGGCGCGCGGGGGCGGTTCGCTGGAAGACTTATGGACGTTCAACGAAGAAGCCGTCGCGCGCTCCATCGTCGCGTCTAAGGTTCCGGTGATTTCGGCGATCGGCCATGAGACCGATTTCACGATCGCCGATTTCGCCGCAGACCTGCGCGCACCCACTCCTTCCGCCGCCGCCGAACTGGTAATCTGTACTGCGGAAAGCCTGCTTGAACGAGTTGCCGCTCTTCGTACCAAGGCGCTGCAAGGGATGCGCTATCGGCTGCTCGTCTGCTCCCGCAACTTGCACGCGCGTGGCACTGAAAGGGCAGCTCGGGTCGTCCACCGGCGTCTTGCCAATTTAGCTCAGCGGCTCGATGAAAGTGTCGCGGATTTGGACCGGCTCCGGCGCGCGTTATTTGTCTCACGACATGCCCGGCTGTCTTCTTTGCAAAGACGATTGGAGGCCACCAACCTCCAACTCCGGCTCAGCCGCGTTCGCCACAGGCTAGATGCCACATCCGAACGCTTGCTTCGGACGGCCCGAAGAGACTCGGAGAAGCGGACCCACCGGCTCAGTTCGCTGACCCTGCACTTGCGGCAGCTAAGCCCGCTACTTATCCTGGGACGCGGCTATGCCATCGTTCATAAGCCGGACGGGAGCATTGTGCGTGAAGCGGCAAGCGTCGCGCCAGGGGATCGCCTGCGCATTCTGGTGAGCCGCGGCGAAATTGACGCTTTGGCCGAGGCAGCGCACAACCAGCCCGGGGAATAATCCCGCAGTCTTATACTTGGGATTGAATCCATCCCTGCAAGAGCGCGCCGTCTGCCTGCTGAGCGGCGGCCTCGACTCTGCTACCTGTCTGGCGATTGCTCGTGATCGGGGGTTTGCGTGCTACTGCCTGTCCTTCAATTATGGGCAGCGGCACGCCATTGAACTACAAGCGGCAGCCCGCGTTGCCGAGGCCCTAGGCGTGGCCGGGAGCCAAACCGTTCACATCGATTTGCGAGCCTTCGGTGGTTCGGCCCTGACGAGTTCACTGCCTGTTCCGAAAGGACGTGACGAGCAAGCTATGAATCGCGAGATTCCGGTCACCTATGTTCCCGCAAGAAACACTATTTTCCTGTCGTACGCTCTCGCCTACGCGGAAGTATTGGGCGCATCTCACATCTTCATCGGCGTGAACGCGATCGACTACTCCGGGTACCCGGATTGCCGTCCTGAATTCATTTCGGCATTTGAAACAATGGCCAATCTGGCGACCAAAGCCGGGGTCGAAGGCCGTACCAAGCTGAAGATTGAAACGCCGCTCCTGCAAATGACCAAAGCCGGCATTGTCCGTAAGGCGCTCGAGCTGGGGTTAGATCCGGGGCTGACCCATAGCTGTTACGATCCGCAGCCGGGCGGCAGTCCGTGTGGAACCTGCGACGCCTGCATTCTCCGACGAAAAGGCTTCGAAGAGGCCGGCGTGCGGGATCCGCTCACCGATTAGAGCAGGGTTGTGAAGATCAGCGAAATCTTCTACTCGGTACAGGGCGAAGGCGCGCTGGTGGGCGTGCCCTCTGTGTTCGTGCGCACATCGGGCTGCAATCTTCGCTGTACCTGGTGCGATACGCCATACACGTCGTGGCGGCCGGAGGGTCAGGAGATGACCAACGAAGCGATTCTTCAAACCGTCGTCGACTTCGGCGCCAGGCACGTTGTACTGACCGGCGGCGAACCTATGATCGCGCCAAGGGCGGTCGATCTGACCGAAGCCTTTCGCTCCCACGGATTGCACATCACGATTGAAACCGCCGGCACGGTGTTCGCTCCCGTTGCCTGCGACCTGATGAGCATCAGCCCCAAGCTCTCCAACTCCACGCCGCTCGAGCGCGAGGGTGGCCGATGGGCCGCACACCACGAGCGTCTTCGCATTCAGATCGACGTGCTGCGCCGGTTGATCGCTGAGTTTCCCTTTCAGTTCAAATTTGTCGTGACTGCTCCGGAAGACCTCGCGGAAATCCAACAGTTGTGCGCCCGGTGCGAGGTAAGCCCGGCCCAGGTGATCCTGATGCCCGAGGGAACGCGAGGAGACGTGCTCCATGAGCGCGCCCTGTGGCTGGTGGAGGTCTGTAAGCAGACAGGCTTCCGGTACAGCCCACGGCTGCACGTCGATCTGTGGGGAGACCGCCGCGGAGTGTAGAGGCCGCGCGCTCGCACTGCCCGTCAACTCGCCTTCGATAAACTGAATTGTGAGCTCCCACCCCAGCAAGATCAACGTTCGGGCGGTTAGCTATCTCAACACCGTTCCGCTCATCTGGGGCATGCAGCATGGGGCGCAGGCCGCCAAGGTGAACCTTTCCCTCTCGATTCCCTCCGAATGCGCCCGCGACGTGGAGAGCGGCGCGGTGCAGGTGGGCCTGGTTCCAGTCGCTGAAATCGCGCGGCAGGGGCTCGAGATCGTTCCCGGAGTAGGCATCACTTGCCTGGGGGCCGTGCGCAGCATTTTATTGTTCTCCAAGAAGCCCTGGAGTGAAGTTCGGACCTTGGCCGCAGACCTCAGCTCGCGGACATCTGTTCAGCTTGCCCGCGTGATCCTGCGGGAGCGGTATGGCGTGGAACCGGTGATTCACCGTGCCGCTCCGGTCCTGCACCAGATGCTGGCGGACGCCGACGCAGCGCTGGTGATCGGAGACCCCGCTCTTGTTCTCGATCCCGCGGCCGAACGCTACCCGTTCATGGATTTAGGCGAGGAGTGGTTCAGGCTCACGGGGCTGCCTTTCGTCTTTGCCGCCTGGTCCGGCAAGCCCGGCATTCCGGTGGAGGAGCTTGAGCGCCTCTTTTCGGCCTCGTTCGAATTCGGAAAGGCTCATCTCGATGAGATCGTGGCACAGCAACATGCCATCCGAGGCATCTCTCCGGAACTTGCGGCCGAATACCTGACTCGCTTCATCCGGTTTCGAATCGGACCCGAAGAAGAGCACGGCTTGCAAGCATTTCTCGAGCTGGCGGGCCTCCCAAAGCCGCTGCTCGCGCAGAAAGCATAGAGAACAAACTTTCCCATGATGACCCGCCAACAAGCGATAGATTTCTTCCGAAGCGACGATCTTGTCGGTCTCGGCATGGAGGCCGACGCGATGCGCCGTAAGCTTCATCCGGAAGGCATCGTCAGCTATATCATCGACCGTAACATCAATTACACGAACTTCTGCACCGAATACTGTAGCTTCTGCGCCTTCTATCGGCCGGTCGGCCACAAAGAAGGCTACGTTCTCCCCCTGGAAACGATCCTCGACAAGATTCAGGAGACGGTAGATCTGGGCGGCACCGGTATTCTCATGCAGGGCGGCTTGCATCCGGACCTTAAGATCGAGTGGTACGAGAACTTACTACGCAGCATTAAGGCCCGTTTCGATATCTGGTGCCATTGTTTCTCGGCGCCCGAGATTGTAAACATCGCAGAAGTAAGTCATCTATCGTTGCGCGATACGATCGCGCGGTTGCGCGACGCCGGCCTGGACTCGATTCCTGGAGGCGGCGCTGAGATTCTCGACGACGACGTCCGATACCGAATCAGCCGGTTGAAATGCGGCACCGCGGAGTGGATCGACGTCCATCGTACGGCTCATGCTCTTGGAATGCGAACCACAGCCACCATGATGTTTGGAACGGGCGAGACGCTCGAGCAGCGCTTGAACCACTTCGAGATCGTCCGGCAAATTCAGGAAGATACGGGCGGATTTACCGCCTTTATTCCGTGGTTTTTTCAGCGCGAGTACACGTCGCTCGGCCGCTTCGTCAAAGAGGAAGCGACTTCGGTTGAGTATCTGAAGATGCTGGCTCTTTCTCGGGTCTATCTGGATAACATCCAAAATATTCAGGCATCCTGGGTTACTCCTGGGCTCAAGGTATGTCAGTTAGGCCTGCGCTTCGGCGGAAACGATGTAGGCAGCGTGATGATCGAGGAGAACGTTGTATCGGCGGCCGGCACTCATAACCGCGCCACAGAAGAACAACTGCGGTCTCTGATTCGGGACGCGGGATTTGTACCGAAGCAGCGAGATACGTTGTATCGAACTTACTTCCTGAATTAAGGTCAGGACGTAAAAAGGGGAGACTGATTGCTCAGTCTCCCCTTCGACAGTTACACGCCAATTTGATCCAGCTTAACTGGCTTCTGCTGATTTTTGCGGCCGCGACGCCTTAACACGCTTCATGTTTAGCGACTTTTCCATCCAGTCGTTTGCCTGGTTCGCTAACTGTTTAGATTCGTCCGGTGAATCTACCAGCAAAGCTTTCTCGCGCAGCAGCAGGTTCACGTAGGACATAGCGTCTTCGTTCTCTTTGTCGAATGAGAGCGATTTCTTCAGGTTATCTAGTCCGTTTTCGATCGACTTACTGTACTTATCCGACAAATCCGCCCGCTCCTTCTTGTCCTTAAGAGGACCCGGATCGTTTGGCGGAAGTTTCTCCTGCATACGCGCCGTTTGCAGAGCCCCTAGCGCATCGTAGTAGTCGATTACGCCAAGATAGTAGTAAGCCTCGCTATCTTTTGGATTTGCTTCGATCCGCCGCTCGTTCCACTTTCTAGCTTCCTCGAAAGCAGCCTTACGCTGATCGGGATTACCGGCAGTAGCTGAGTTATAGGCCATGCTCGCCATTGAGGCCAGAGCCTGCTCGTTCTTCGGATCCTTATTGAGGATCTTCTGAAACTCCTGCCTGGCTAAGTCGTAGTTCTTCTTATTATCCGGAGAATCCGCGCCCGGAACCCACTGGATGAAGTAAGACGTTGCCAGGTAAGCCTGTGCGTTTTCATTCTGCGGGTCGAGGTTCACTGCATCTTTAAAGTGCCGCACTGCCTCGGCGTAGTGATTATTCTTAAAGGCCTGGACGCCTTGGTTCATCTGGTCACGAGATTGCAGCTTAGCGCAACCCGTCGAGAGCAGCAGACCAGAGAAGAGTACAACCGGAAGTAGTACCGATTTAACTGAAACTCGCATGTTCTTACGCAACGGGGCTAACTACTGCCCTGCCTCCACCTTTGGAGTCATAATGCCGACCTTGTCCAAACCAGCGCCTTTTGCGGCGTCAATTGCATCCGCTACGTAGCGGTAATCGATGTCTGGGTCGCCCTTCACAAAGAGAATCTTCTGCGCCCGAGTTTTGAAAATGTCTTGTAATCTAGTTTGCAGGTCAGCCACTGCCACGGGTTGGCTATTTATATCCATGCTGCCGTCCTTTTTCACTTCGACCACCACCGTTGGATCGTTCTGATCTTGCGGCGGTTGGTTTGGCGGTGGAGGCTGAGGGACCAGCGCATCCAAGCCGTGCTGGGTTAAAGGCGTGATCACCATAAAGATGATCAACAGCACGAGAAGTACATCGATAAGCGGCGTAACGTTGATATCTGCTTTCGCTCCGCCCGAGCCACCTACTGAAAATGCCATATCTTGTTCTCCCAGCCGACCTATAGGCCCGGGCTGCTCCTGTTCTTGTCCCTGATTTCTTCCGTCAACAATCCCAACTGATCTACACCGGCGGTTCGTAAGTTGTCTACGACGTCCGTAAAGCTCGAGAAGCGCGCTCGCGCATCGGCCCGAATATACACGGTCTTGTCGGAACGGTTCGTCTGCAGATCTTTTACCTTGGCGCCCAGATCGCCTGCTTGTACGAGGTGATTCCCGGGACTTAGATAAACCCGGCCATCTCGCGTGATGGCAATCAGCACCGCATCTTCTTTGTCAGCCTCTGCCATCTTGATGTCATTATGTGTCTTGACCATGGTGACTTGCTGCCCCTTGGTCAACATGGGCGTAATAACCATAAAGATGATGAGCAACACAAGCATGACATCCACCATGGGCGTCACGTTGATTTCGGAAACTACTGGTTGAGCTTTCGGTAGCTTGGCCATAGCACAATTCCTTCTCTTACTAGACTCACTATCAACTTACAAACGACCCAACTGAAGAGGTCTGGAGGGAGTTCCGGAGAACTCCCTGCCCCAATTCAATAAAGGAACACTAACCTGCTTACTTCGCAACCGTACGCTGAGTACGTTTCAAGAAGTAATCGATCAACTCGGAGCTGGAGTTACCCATCTCCACGTCAAACGCTTCAATACGGTTCGTGAAGTAGTTGAACATCCAAACCGCCGGGATAGCCACGAACAGACCGACGGCAGTGGTAATGAGCGCTTCAGAAATACCGCCCGCGACCGCGCCTAGACCGGTCGATTTCGAAGTAGAGATTGACTTAAACGCGTTCATGATGCCGACTACAGTACCGAACAGTCCCACGAAGGGTGCTGTGGAGCCAATAGTCGCCAAACTGCTGACGCCGCGCTTGAGTTCAGCGTGGACGATTGCTTCGGCACGCTCTAGAGCACGGCGCGAGGCCTCGATGTCTTCGCCGGGGATCTCGGTGCTCATCTGGTGAGCCTTGAACTCCTGCAATCCGGCAACGACAACCTTCGCCAGATGGCTCTTGTTAAAACGGTCGGCAATCTTGATGGCTTCGTCGAGCTTGCCTTCCCGCAGCGCGCCCGCCACAGCCGGCGCAAATGCGCGGGATTGTTTGCGAGCCGCGTTGTAGGCGATCAATCGGTCGATCATGACACCGATTGACCAAGCCGACATGATAAACAGGATGCCGACCACGCATTTGGCCAAGACACCCATGTTGCCCCAGACGGTTCGCGGGTCGAAGCTTAGACCCCCGCCCTCTTCTTGAAGGAGCCAGATGGCCCAGATATGAAGCTGTAACAGCATGTTTTTCTCCCTAAGTTGAATTGGTAACTAACGTCGAACTAACTTAACTGACCTGAACTACTGACTTAGCGTGAAGTTTACCGTAATGTCGGTGACCACCGTAACCGGTTGGCCATTTAACAAGGTCGGCTTATACTTCCACTGCAACACGGCTTGCTTTGCGGCGTTGACCAGCAACGGATGGCCGCGGACTAACTGCAAATCCTCGATGTTTCCGGTTTTGCTGATCACAGCCGTAAATTCCACAGATCCCTGCACACGAGCTGACTTTGCGAGCGCAGGATAGACCGGCTGCACTTGCCGAATCAGGTTCGCGGCCGCTACATTTCCACCGATGCGGACCGGACCGCTAGGGGCTTTGGGCTTGGGAGGAGGAGGCGGCGGCGCGGCGGCTACTCCACCCATCACACCACCGAGAACTCCACCGGCCACGCCGCCCGCTTCACCGGTTCCACCGACGACGCCAACGCCAGCATCCGGCGGAGGAGCGGCTTCCTCGATATGGTTAATCTGTTTCGGTACGACCTTCGGCGCGATTAGCTGGTTCGCCACGAACTGGCGAATCACCGGCTTCGGCTGCACCTTTGGCGCAGCAGGAGGGGGCGGTGGAGGAGGGGGCGGGGGCGGCGGGGGCGCCACCAGCATGCTCTTCAACTGCGCACTCGGCAACGTCTGCGTATAAATCAGCGGGATCAGAATCAGAACACCGATAATACCGATCTGCAACAGCAACGACAGCACGATCGTGTACGGCTTCTTTGTCTTTGTGGTCCCGTCTACAAATGTTTGATCGAACATCTTGCCTCCTTATCTCGAGCACAACCACTCAAGCCTATGGCCTGTTTACTTCGCGGTTCGCACCGCCTTCACATTCTTCGAAACTGCCGCCGGTTGGCGAGCGCTTCCGGCCGCCACCGGCCTCGACCTTCTCTTACCCTCTACATAATCCCGCCACCCAATGAGAATTGGGCTCGCGATGAAGATAGAAGAGTAAGTCCCTACAATAATCCCAACAACCAGCGCGAAGGAGAATCCACTCAATACCTGACCGCCGAAGATATACAACGACAACGCCGTCAGGAAGGTTAGTCCCGATGTCAAGATCGTCCGGCTCAGCGTTTGATTGATGCTTAGATTCACGATGTCCCGAAAACTGCCGCGCACTTGCAATCGC
The DNA here is from genome assembly GCA_965219105.1 of Bryobacteraceae bacterium. GTDB lineage: Bacteria > Acidobacteriota > Terriglobia > Bryobacterales > Bryobacteraceae > Bog-105. The sequence continues at coordinate 1,951,202 of OZ244728.1, forward strand.
AGATTTTCCCGAATGCGATCGAAGGTGACAATAGTATCATTCATCGAATAGCCGACCAAGGTCAACAGCGCCGCAATCACCGTCAGATCGATCTGCTTGTTAAACAAGGAAAACAAACCGATCGTGATAATCGTGTCGTGAAATACCGCAATTACCGCAGCCACGCCGTAGATCCACTCGAAGCGAAACGCAATGTAAACCAACATCGCCCCGAGCGCAATCAAGACCACGTCAATCGCTTGACGCCTAAGATCGGCGCCGATCTTAGGTCCGACAAATTCAAAGCTTCGCACATTGAAGCTTCCAGCGAACGCCTGCGCCTCAAGCACCTTCATCACCTGGGGCGTCATGCCAGACACTGAGGACAGGTCACCTATGTTCCGGATCAGGCCGGAATGCGAGTCCCTGTACGCCGCAATCGAGCGCACAACACCCGCCAGCTGATCATCGTTCAGCGTTACTCCAGCTGCGGCTAATGGGTCGCGCAATCTGTTAGCGATCTCTGTCTGCCCCGCCGTGTTCAGATCGATCCTGCCATTGGCGCCCGGGTTGAAATTCTGGTTTAGCACGCCCAGCATAGTGCTGTGTACGGCTTCCAGCCCTCGCTGTTCGGCCGCTCCTGTCGAAATTAGAGCCTCTTGCGAACCCGGGCCGTTGTTCACCTCTTGCACTTCAATCTCCCCGGGTATACGTTTCCGCAAGGCCGAACGAATTGCTTCTGCAGAAGGCCGATGAGCAAAGTTGACATCCATCAACGCGCCGCCCGTGAAATCGATTCCGTACCTCGGGCCCCCCTTTACGATGAGGCTGACAATTCCAGCCGCGGTAAGCAGTAGCGACAGGATGATGAACGGCCACTTCCTGCCGAGAAAGTCAAAGTTTGTATGCTTGAAAATTTCCATCGAGCTCTAAAGGCAGGCATCTATAGCGAATAGACACCGGTTTGTGATAAAGGTTCCCATCATGGAGCAGAAGTTTGCGAGAAATCTTACGCTTCGCATATTGCTCCCCTAGATACTAAGCGCTTGCGCCGGTTTCGGCCCGGAGAGCTCCCAATCGAAGATAAACCGGGAGACAAACACGGCCGTGAAAAGATTCGCTACGAGTCCAATCACCAGCGTGACCGCGAACCCTTTCACCGGACCTGATCCGAATAAGAATAGAATGGCGCAAGAGACGACGGTGGTGATGTGCGTGTCTATGATGGTCAGGAAGGCTTTGGAAAACCCGGCGTCAACGGCGGGGATAACGGCTTTGCCGGCGCGCAGCTCTTCGCGAATGCGCTCGAATATGAGCACGTTGCTATCGACCGCCATACCGATGGTCAAAACGATGCCCGCAATGCCTGGCAGCGTCAGCACCGCATTGAAGTAGCTCAAGCAGGCAATCAAGATGACGGCATTCAGGATCAGCGCGAGCGTGGCATTGATGCCGCTCCGCTTGTAATAGATCAACATGGCCACGATCACAGCCAGAACACCGGCGATGCCGGCAGCAAAACCCTCGTGAATGGAATCGACGCCGAGCGAAGGACCGACCGTGTTCTCCTGCTCGTAAGTTACCCGGGCCGGAAGCGAACCGGCCTTGAGATTGAGCGCGAGATCGCTTGCCTCCTGCTGGTTTCCGATCCCTTCAATCACACCGTTGTCGCTAATCTGGCCATTGATCGATGGAGCGCTGATCACCTTGTTATCGAGCACGATCGCCAGCCGTCCGCCGATGTTCGCTCCCGTATACGTGGAGAAGCGCTTGGCCGCATCCTGGCTCAGCACAAAGGCGGTCTGCCAGTTGGCAGCCATCTGCCCTTGCTCGGCTCGCGCATCTTTCACGTCCGGTCCGTGAACGATCGCGGTCCGGGTAACAAGGTAGACGCCACCGCCGGATTTACCAGCGGTTCCAGGAGCGCCAATCAGCTTCGTGCCCGGGGGCAGCACGCCATTGTTCTGAGCGAGCGCCTCTTCCCTGCTCGCAAACGGGCCACCTTTGACTGGATAGAGTTCAAGCTGCGCCGCCGTCTGCAGAATCTGCTTCACTCGGGTGGGATCGTCCACGTTGGGAAGTTGAATCAGCAGTTCGGCGTCTTTGTCTTCGCGGCGCTGCTGCACCGTGGCTTCGCTCAGACCGAGCGTGTTGATCTTCTTATCGAGCGTGTTCTTGGTTTGCGCAAGCACGCGGCTCCACAGGGCGAGCGATTCGGTCGGCCGCATCGTTAAACGGTAATCGGCCGGGCCCGCGGGCGTCATCAGCCACTGCCCAAACTGGCTATTCACGATGCCGCGCAGTGTGCCGGCCTGCGTTGCCGGGACGCCCTTGATTTCAATAGCGGCTTTGGTTGCATCCTGTAGAGTTTTCGCTTCGTCCACGTCGACACTGGCGAATTGCACGCCGCCCTGTGCAGCCGCCGTTTTCAGCCGGTCCGCGTCGGCGCCGGCCTGGCCGTTGAAGGCGTCCTGTTCCTGTACCTGAACAACGAGGTAAGTACCGCCGCTCAGGTCGAGCCCGAGATGGATGTTCTTATGCCAGTTCGCAACCAGTTCCGCCTTGCTTGTGGGAAAGCCAATGATGCCGAACACGCAAAGCAGAATGACGGCTACGATGAAAAGGAACTTCAGTCGTAAATTACGTTTCATGAGGATCTTAATTAAGAGACCAACAAAGGCCCGCGTTACTTCTTCGCAGGCTCATCCGCGTTAACCAAACTCGTTACCGCGCTCCGAGCAACCTGCAGTTTGAGGTTGTCCGGCTTAATTCGCAATATCAGAGTATCATCGTTTACCGCAGTGATCGTTCCGATGATTCCGCCGGAGGTCAGGACGGTTTGGCCGCTCTCGAGCGCCTTGATCATCTGCTTCTGATTCTTCTGCTGACGCCGCATGGGCATGAAGACCAGGAAGTAGAAGATGGCGATCATGAGGACGATCGGCAACACGCCCGTCAGGAAAGAAGCAGGCGCGTTTGGAGCGGCAGCGGCCTGCAAAAGGAAAAGAGAGTACAGCATAGGGTCGAATGTATTGTGTCATGCGAGGGTCTTAGGCCGAGGTCGGCTGGCCGGCCAGCGCTGACTCCCGCACGGATTTCAGATAAGCAGGAAAATTCCCAAGTAAGATAGCCTGTCGCATCCCGCGCATAATGTCAAGGTAATAACGCAGGTTATGCAGTGTGGCGAGCGTGGAGAAGAGGATTTCGCTGGCCTGGAAGAGGTGGCGCAGGTAGGCTCGCGAGAAGGTCTGGCAGGTGTAGCAGGGGCAGGCCGGGTCGAGCGGACCTTCATCGGTTGCGTACCGGTTCTGCTTGATGACGACCTTGCCGGTGGAAGTAAACAGGTAGCCGTTGCGGGCATTGCGCGTGGGGAGAACGCAATCCATCATGTCGATGCCGCGCGCCACGTATTCAGGAAGCTCGTTCGGCATGCCGACGCCCATGACGTAGCGGGGACGATCGGGCGGCAGCAGCGGCGCGGTCACCTCCACCATGTTGAGACTGAGCTCGCGTGGCTCGCCCACCGAAAGGCCGCCGATGGCATAGCCGGGCGCGTCGAGCTCGAGCAGCGCTTGGGCGCAGGCGGCGCGCAAATCGGGATACATGGAACCCTGGACGATCGGAAAGAGGGCGCAATGGAGCCCAGTTTCGCGACGCAGATAGTGGGCATAGCCGCTTTGGGCCCATTTGATGGTGCGGCGCATGGAGGCAATCGCCTGGTCGTGCGTGGCGGGCCAGGCCAGGCACTCGTCGAGCATCATCATGATGTCGCTGCCGAGGGCGAGTTGGACATCGACAGTACTCTCGGGCGAAAAGAAGTGAGTGTCGCCGTTCAGATGCGATTGGAACAGGACGCCCTCTTCGGTAACCTTGCGGAGCGTTTCAAGACTGAAGACCTGGAAGCCGCCGGAATCGGTGAGGATGGCGCGGGGCCAGGCCATGAAGCGGTGGAGTCCGCCCCATTGACGGATGCGCTCGTGCCCGGGACGCAGAAACAGGTGATAGGTGTTGGCGAGGATGATCTTGGCGTCGAGGTCGTGAATGAGGTCGCGCGGGGTGAGCGACTTGACGGTGGCCTGGGTGCCGACGGGCATGAAAACAGGCGTTTCGATGATGCCGTGGGCGGTATGGAGCAGGCCGGCGCGCGCCCCTGTTTCGGGGCAGGTAGCCTGGATTTCGAAGTGAAGCGGGGAGTGCAATCCTCTATTGTGGCGAACGGCCTTGCGGATGGAGGGTAGGCAGGGTTCGGGATTGAAGCGGTTGGAGAAGACAGAAGACAGAAGTCAGAAGACAGAAGATAGCCAAGCATGGCTGCGACTAGATTGCCGCGCCGGGACGACGATGTCAGGGGACACGATACCGGTCGCCAGCAACTTCTGACTTCTGACTTCTGTCTCCTGTCTTCTGTCTTCTAACTTCTGTCCCACTACGAGTTCAGCCGGCGGGCGTGAAGCGGAGATCTCCGGAGCCAAGCGCGGCATCCGGCGACACGGCGATCCAGCTCCCTTGTTCGCCCAGCGTCCACACGCGCTGTTTGATGGGGTCAAAGATCCAGATGTTTGGGACTCCCATGCTGGCGTAGTCGAGGAGCCGGTCCTGGAGGTCGCAGACGGTGTCGTCAGGAGACAGGATTTCGATGCAGATTAATGGGGGATGTGTAACGACTGCTTCCCTGTTGGCACGAGGAAGGACGACGATGTCAGGGACACGATACCGGTCGGCAGCAACTTTGACACGTTGCTCGGGTAGGACGCGGACGTTCAACTCCTCCTCATGCCTGGAGAGAACAAGGATGAGGACCTTCTGCAAGTTAGCGTGTTCGAATTGGCCCAAGCGGCGTTCTTTGAGCTCCCCTGCAATCCAGTCGCAATCCGGGCTGTAGGAGGTGTGGAGGTAAGTGTCAAGCGACGTGTAGAGCTGCGATGCGGTCGCCATAAACAGTCCGAGTTTATCAACACGCCAGGTTTGACCGGACGGCTGCTTGGCCGTTTAGCTTGCTTTGACCATCTTCGCCTGTTTGTCACTTTTGACCCACTTAATTGCATTGAGCGTTATCGAAAATCGGATTGTAAGAAGTCTTTCAGATCACTCCGGATAAGATAGGAGCCGCCAACGGATGTCATCTGCTTGGTAGGCATTGCAAGAGCAAGGAGCAATTTGCGAATTCATCTGATCAATCCAAGCGACATGGCTTTCGGGACCGCAGTAATCACGCCTCGCTGGCTCTTTGTGTTAGCCGGGGCAACCCCTAGGGAGTTCGGCGATCCAATACTGTGTGACGAGACGGTGGAAGCGCTCGACCCGTCTACTATCCAGACGGGAGATGTTGTGGGGATTGGCATTCATACCGGGAATGCTCTCCGGGGGTATGCAATCGGGCTCCTGGCTCGAAAACAGGGAGCCTTCGTTATATTCGGCGGTATTCACTCCAGCCTTTTCCCCGAGGAAGCTTTTGAACGAGGAGGCGCGCATTCCGTCGTCCGGGGCGATGGCGATCTAGCATGGGGCGAATCTCTTCGGGACTACGCGAATGGAACGGGCAAGCGTATCTATGAGGGGGGCCGCATTGAAGCCGACCAGTTTAAGCCTGCCCGCTGGGATTTGCTGAACCGGTCACAGTATATGTGGGCCTCAGTACAGACAGTCCGTGGATGCGCGAAACATTGCTCCTTCTGCTCGGTCTGGCGCACTGATGGCCAGCGTCCGCGCCAACGTCCCTCGGACCCCATCATCGCGGAAGTGGTGGAGCTCCGACGCCGCGGCTTCCGCTTCATTGCGCTCGCCGATGACAACTTCTATCCTGTCTCTCTCACCGACTTGCGATTGGCGGAACGGCAGAATAACGTGACCCGGCTCGAACAACTGAAAGCGCTACGTGCAGAACGATTCGAACTGATGGAGCGCTTAGCCGAACTGCCGAAAGACATGGTGTTTTTTACGCAGATCACAATGGAATCCGCCGAGGACTCTGAGTTTCTCGATGCCATGCGAAAGGCCCATATAAAGGGCGCACTGGTCGGAGTGGAGGCAGTTACGGAAGAGGGTCTCAAGGCCGTTTTCAAAGACTTCAATCTTGCCGGCGAGAGCCTGGTGGAGCGGCTACGACAATTCCAACAACACGGTGTTCACGTGTTGGGATCTTTCATTTTCGGGTTGCCGACGGATCGAGAGGATACATTCAGGGCAACCGAAGAGCTTGCTGAGCGCTCAAGGCTAGCCTTTGCGCAATTCGTAATGCTCACTCCGTTCTGCGGCACTGTCGACTTCGAGCGCTGGGAGAAGGGGCTTGGCGACCCTCCGCCCGAAGTAGACGGCATTCCCCTTACGCGGTATTGGCTCATTCCGCCGGACAGAAGACCGAAGATGTTCATGCCTCATCCGACGATGAGTTCGGATGAGATGCGTGAGCGAACTCAAGGGGTTTGGGATAAGTTCTACAGCCTGCGCGCGATTTGGCAACGCTCAAACTGTACCCCGAACCTGCGGGCTCGCCTTGCGTTTGTATTTGTTTCCAAGCTATACCGGCAGATGTACGCGAGCACCGGAATTGCGACCGACAGCGCTCGACGCGAACGAGCGAACGTCTGGGCCCGGCGCATCGCAAAGATAACGAGACGGTTGTTTCAAGCCAAGCCTCTACCTGATCTGAAAATGCCCCAGCGAATAACGGCTCCGACGAGCGACAACCCACTTCACGTGCTGAATTAGGAAGTGGGACGAGACAGCAGCCTGAGTTGCCGGTCTCGTTCGGGGCTACTATGGTTCGAGCATGAGTGAATTTACTGGCGGCAGGATGGCTAAGCTGTTGCTGTCGCTCCTGCTGGCACTGGTTTCAGTCAGTCCGGCTCTCGCTACCGCTCCTTTGTGCGGCCGTCTTTCCGATCCCGTTCACTATTCGGCTACAGCATCGACGAAGCATAACAGGGAAACCTCAAACCGCAGATTGACGGTAACCGGGATATGCCGCGAGCTCATCGACACCTCGCCTGTACCAACTATCCGAATTAGGCCGACCAAACGTGAACGCGGAAATCAGCTGCGCCGGCCTCCCCCTTCCTTCGATCTCTGCTAATCCGTCCAACAACACCTAACTGAGAGAACGGAGGAAGAAGTGTCCTTATTGGCCCTCTTTCGAAGAGGCATAAGTGCGCGTCTGCGCAAGCTGACGCTCGGATTCTTGCTTCTGGGCGGAGCACTCGGTGGGATGCCTATGCTTCCCGAAGAGATCGAAGAACTCATGAGCCAAATGAACGAAAGTGAAATCGTCGTTATGGCAGAGCGTGGGGACGGTATTGGCGATGACCATACTGAGCCTCATCCTGGGCTCAAGCGATTTGACTTCCCTAATAGATATCTTGCAAGTGGGTCTCATAATCGTTGTTTGCCTATGCTGCCCCCGTCGAATCTGCCGCCTTTAGCCCGCGCACAGCGGTTTGTTGATTGGCTTGGAATCCGCGTGCCGATCTTGCTCGCCCCGATGGCCGGAGCGTGTTCTCCCTCCTTGTCGATTGCGGTCTGTGAAGCCGGAGGATTAGGTGCTTGCGGGGCGCTCACCATGAGAGCGGACGAAATCGTTGCCTGGTGTAACGATTTCCGCTCGAAAAGCAATAGCCACTTTCAGCTGAATTTATGGATTCCCGATCCGCCGCCGGTACGCAACCTGGAACTGGAAAGGCTCCAGCGCGAGTTCCTCGCAAACTGGGGACCGCCGGTCGCTCCGGAAGCGGCAGAAACCGCTCTGCACGACTTTCATTTGCAGTGTGAGGCGGCGTTACGCTGCGCGCCTAAGGCGGTGTCTTCCATCATGGGGCTATACGAACCCACGTTCGTCTCCGACTTGAAGCGCCGCGGCATTCTCTGGTTTGCGACCGCGACCACGGTGGAGGAGGCCAGGGCAGCTGAGTCGGCAGGCGCCGACGTCGTGGTGGCACAAGGCAGCGAAGCAGGCGGGCATCGCGGAGCGTTCGTTGCCGAGGAAGCGGAAAGACGCTCGGTCGGGCTTTTCGCGCTGTTGCCGCAGGTGGTGGACGCAGTCAGCATTCCCGTCATCGCAACCGGGGGGATTGCCGATGCAAGAGGCATGGCAGCGGCGCTGCTGTTAGGGGCAAGCGCGGTGCAGATTGGGACCGGGTTTTTGCGTGCACCCGAAGCGCTGACTCCAACAGCCTACGCGGACAGAGTTGCCCGGACCGAAGCACATGACACGGTGGTCACACGTGCGTTCAGCGGACGCCCTGGCCGCGGCATTGCGAACGCGTACGTACGTGCCGCGATGACTGGTCCAACTCCGGCGCCGTACCCGGTTCAGCGGGCACTCACGGCGGCCATGCGAAAGGAAGCGTTGAAATCGGGAAATGCGGAAGGCATGCAGATGTGGGCCGGCCAGTCCGCCAAGCTAGCTAGATCCGAGCCGGCTCGAGAGATCGTTCGGCAGTTGTGGGAAGGATCGCGCCGGCTTTTGACCGAAGCTGGAGGAGTGTGAGTCTACGGCGCCGGGAGTAAGTCCTTGTGCCTGTTACGATTGAGCATAATCCTCCGGCATGGCGCTGCGCTTTTACAACACTCTGACTCAAGAGGTCGAGGTTTTTCGTCCGCAAGAAGACAATCGCGTGCGCATGTATACGTGCGGGCCGACCGTGTACAACTTTGTGCACATCGGCAACTTTCGCACGTTCACGTTTCAAGACATTTTGAGGCGCTGGCTGAAGTATCGCGGCTATGAATTAGACCACGTGATGAACGTGACCGACGTGGATGACAAGATCATTACGGGAGCGGCGCGGGAGGGCAAATCGATTGCAGATTATACGGCGGTCTACACGAAGGCGTTCTTTGAAGATGCGGCGGCGCTGCGGTTGCAGCAACCTGAGCATGTGGCGCCGGCCACCAAGCACATTGGGCCGATGGTGAAGGCGATTGAGGATTTAGCGGCCAAGGGCTCTACCTACACCAACGACGGCTCGACCTACTTTCGGATCTCGACGTTTCCCGAGTACGGCAAGCTGTCACACAACGATTTCAGCGGGATGCGGAGCGGGGCGCGGGTCGATCAGGACGAGTACGACAAAGCGGACGCGCGGGATTTCGTGCTTTGGAAGGCGCGCAAGGGCGACGAACCGTATTGGGAGACGCCGTTCGGTGACGGGCGGCCGGGCTGGCACATCGAGTGTTCGGCGATGGCGATGGAGTATCTGGGAAAGACTCTCGATATTCATGCGGGCGGGATCGATCTGGTGTTTCCGCACCATGAAAATGAGATTGCGCAGTCGGAGGCGATCACGGGGCGGCCGTTTGTGAAGTATTGGCTGCACTCGGAGCATTTGCAGATCGAAGCGCAGAAGATGTCTAAGTCGCTGGGCAACTTTTTTACGCTGCGCGATTTGCTCGAGAAGGGTTACGAACCGGAGGCAATCCGGTATTTGCTGGCGTCGGTTCCGTACCGCAAGAAGCTGAATTTTACTTTTGAGGGGCTGCATGCGGCGGCGAAGACAATCGAGCGGTTGCGTGACTTCGAGTTGCGGATCAGCAGCGCTAAGTTACCCGCGGGACGCAATCCTGAGTTGAGCGAGAGGTCGGCGCAGGCGACCCGGGCATTCGAAGAGGCGCTGGACGACGACCTGAACACGGCCGAGGCGCTGGCGGCGATTTTCGAGTATGTGCGGGACGTCAATTCGGCGCTCGACCGGGGTGAGCTGCAGGAGGAAAACCGGTGGGAAGCGGCGCGGGTGCTGGAGATCTTCGATACGGTGTTTGACGTATTGAAGCCCACGAGCGCGGGGGTTGAAGGGCAGATTTCAGACGGGGAGATCGAAGCCAAAGTTGCGGAACGAACGCAGGCCAAGAAGGCCAAGAACTTCGCCAAGTCAGACGAGATTCGCAAGTGGCTGCAAGAGAACGGCGTGGTTTTGGAGGACACCAAAGAAGGAGTGCGCTGGAAGCGGAAATGAAGTTCGATTCGCGGGTGGTTCATGCCGGGGACCGGAAGCGGCACCCGAGCGAGCCGATACCATCGACCACTCCTATTCATCTGAGTTCGACTTATTTCTATTCATCGGCCGATGTTCTCGACCGGGTTTTAGGGCATGAGGAAGAAGGGGTTTGCTATGCCCGCTATGCGAACCCGACCAACCAGGCTTTAGAGGAGTTGCTGGCCGAGTTGGAGGGGGGAGCGGGGGCACTCGCCACGGCTTCGGGGATGGCGGCGGTTCAGATCGCTATGCAGGCGGCATTGTTAGACAGGCCGCAGAGCGTGATGGCGTCTGATTCGATCTATGGAGCGACAGTGGGGCTGCTGGACCAGGTCTTTTGCCCGATGGGGGTCGAAGTGACCTATGCAAACGTCACCGACCTGGACAGGCTGGAGCAGACGATCGAGAAGAAGCGGCCGGGATGTGTGTTTATCGAGAGCATTTCGAACCCGTTGTTGCGGGTGGGAGACCTGGAGCGGATTGCGGAGCTGACGCGATCGGCCGGCGCGGCGCTGATCGTGGATAACACGTTCGCGACTCCGCTGCTGATGAGGCCGCTGGAGAGTGGGGCACATATGGTGGTCCACAGCGTGACCAAGTATCTGGCGGGGCATGGGGACGTGCTGGGTGGCGCGGTGATTGGCGACCAGGAGCATCACGAGCAGGTGCGGATGATTTCGCGCATAGCGGGCCCGGTGCTGGGTCCGTTCGAGAGCTACCTGACGATGCGGGGCGTGAAGACGCTTGCGCTGCGCTTTGAGCGGCAGTGCCGAAACGCGGAGGCGCTCGCGAAGTGGCTGTGCGGGCATGGGCGAGTTGAGCGGGTGTATCACTGCTCGGATCCGGCTCACCCGGATGCGGCCCAGATCCGGAAGTACTTTGCGCCGGGGCTTTTTGGAGCGATTGTCAGTTTTGAATTGGCAGGTGCGGAGAAACGGGATGTGCTGAAGCTGATGGACCGGCTGCGGATGATCGTACCGGGAACTTCGCTGGGAGACGTCCATAGCTTGCTGCTCTATCCGTGGATCTCTTCGCACCGCAATATCGCGCCGAAGATGCGGGAGCGGATGGGGATCAAGGAGAACCTGATTCGGATCGCGGTGGGCATTGAATCGCTGGACGATATTGTTGCCGATCTGGAGCAGGCGCTGGCAGGGTAGCCCAAACACTAGACTAAAGGAATGATCGGGGATGCCTAGGCGTTCCTGATAGAGTGATCGTTTCCGTGTTCGCCCATCAGAGAAAGAAGATTCAGTTATCGTTCGCGGCGGCGGATCTGCTGCTGGTGATGATTGCTTTCCAGGCGGCGTACTTCACGAGAACCGAGTTGACGTTTGAGCGTGTGTTTTTTCTGGCGCCTCGGATTCACGTGCTGTTTCTGGCATTTTGCGGGGCGGCTTGGGTGGCGCTCGGCTCACTGCATCGGATTTACGATCACCTGGACTCGGTCCGGCCGCATAGGGCGATTCTCCGGACGTTGCGGCAGTGCGTGCTCGGCATTGTGTCGTTGATTCTGTTCCAGTATCTGCTGCAACTCGATCCGCCGCTGAGCCGGAGCTTTCTGCTGCTCTTGTTTGTTTACAGCTTGTTCCTTTTATCCGCGTTTCGTTGGTATGCGCCGGCGTTCATAGGAGCGTTCCAGCGCGGGTTCGGGAGCCCGTATCATGTGGTGATTGTGGGCGAAGAGCGAAAGGCGGCTGCGCTGAAGAGCCTGCTCAGCCAAGATACGCCTTTTCGAATTCACATCACGGCGCAGCTGAGCGAAGACGAGTGTACGGAGCTGCTGCCCGGGTTGCTGGCCAAGCGTGTGGTGGACGAGGTGATTTTCAACGTGGATAGCAGCCGGCTGCGGGATCTGGAAGAGATTTTTCTGCATTGCGACGAGCAGGGCGTGAGGACGCGGGTGGCGATCGATTTCTTCCCGCATGTGAATAGCGAGATTACACTCGATCGGGTAGGCGGAGCGCCGCTGTTGACTTTCTCGGCTGCGCCGCTCGAGGATGTCCGGCTGCTGGTCAAGCGATTTTCAGACATTGTGATTTCGGCGGGGGCGCTGCTGGTGTTGTCGCCGTTCATTGCGGTGATCGCGGCGTTGATCAAGTGGAGTTCGCCGGGACCGGTGATTTACAAGCAGGAGCGCTGCGGATTGAACGGGCGAAAGTTCACGATGTTTAAGTTTCGTTCGATGGTGGAGAACGCGGACCTACTGAAGACGCAGTATGAGCACCTGAGCCAGCGTGAAATTGCCTTTAAACTGCGGGGCGATCCGCGGATTACGCGGGTTGGCCGGTGGATTCGGAAGTTTTCGATCGATGAGATTCCGCAGCTGTATAACGTATTGCGGGGCGAGATGTCGATCGTGGGGCCGAGGCCGCCGCTGGAAGAGGAGGTCGAGCGCTATGAGCTGTGGCAGAAGCGACGCCTGCGCATGCGGCCAGGATTGACATGCATCTGGGCGGTGTGCGGGCGTGACCATATCGATTTTAATTCGTGGATGAAGATGGACATTTCTTATATCGAGAACTGGTCGCTGCAGCTCGATTGGTCGATCATGTTGCGGACGATTCCACACGTGTTGGCTGGAAAGGGCGCGAATTAAAGATGCATCTTCTGCCGACCAACGAGGAAGTAACGGCGCTGCTGAGGGAGACCGGCGCGTTGCGTGACGGGCACTTTGAGTTTCTGAACGGCATGCATACTGACGAGTATTTGCAGGTGCCGCTGGCGTTCCGCTATTACCAGAACGCGAAGGTGTTGAGCGTGGGGTTGAGCCGGCGGCTGCGGGCGGACGCGGAGATTCGGGCGATGATCAAGGATCTGTCGATTGTGTGTCCGACCACGGGCGGGCTGCCGATTGCGTTCGGGGTGTGCGAGGCGCTGCGGGCGAAACAGGCGTATTGGGCGGAGCAGGATACGGACACGACGCCGATGCACTTTCGGCAGTTTCTGGAGCCGGCGAAGGGCGAGAAGATACTGATCGTGGACGATATACTGCGGTCCGGCAGGCGTGTGACGCACTTGCGGCAGTTGATCGAGAGATGCGGCGCGGACATCGTGGGATTGGCGGTGGTAGTGTATCAGCCGAACCCGACGATTGCGGATTTAAGCGATATTCCGTTGTTCTATTTGGCGAAGATGGATGCGTTGTATTACAAGGACGCGAGTTCGTGCGATCTTTGCGCGCGCGGGGTGCCGGTGGAGAAGGTAGCGATTTAGCTCCTCTCCAGAGATATGCCTGGCGAGCTTTTTAAGTGGGCGGAATGTAAATGTGGCACCGGTCGTGGCACAATTAAAGAAATGCCGAGTGTAAACATCCGTGAATTGCGTAAGACGCGTCAGCTAAAGACCTGGCTGCGGGCTGGCATGACGGTGGAGTTGAGAGAGCGGGATAGCGTTCTTGGCCATATCGTCCCTCAGGAGGTGGCGTCCAAGCCTCGGGTTTGGCCAGATTTTGCAGGCCGAACACAGAGAATCTTCGGAGACAGGCAGCTTCCCGGGGCGGATATCATGATCGAGGAGCGCGGGCGCTATTGAGTGCTTACGCCGATACGAGTGTCTTCGTATCGCTATATCTCCCAGACGTTCATTCAGCGGAAGCCAGGAGCCATGTATTGCAGGAAGCGACTCTCTGGTTGACTGCTCTCCATAGGGCCGAGTGGACGCATGCCGTTGCGCAACATGTGTTTCAGGGCAAGATTTCCGCAGATGAGGCTAAGCGGGTGTACCGGAACTTTGAGCGCGACCGGGCGGACAGCTTGTGGATCGAAGTTGGGATATCTGAAGGGGCTTTCGAAAGATGCATCGACTTGGCACGCCGCCATGGGGCTCGTCTTGGAGTCAGGACGTTAGACAGCCTGCATGTTGCCCAAGCAGTAGATCTCGGAGCGGATTATTTCTGGACATTCGATAAGCGCCAAGCTTTGCTTGCGAAGGCTGCCGGGCTCGACTTGGTTACTTCCTCAATCCACACCCGCTAAAACGTAAACGCGACGCCTAGCGTAGTTCGGTCGGTGCGGTAGTTCGATTGGGACGTAAAAGTATCGCGGGAGACATCATAGTCTTCGACATCGTTGCCAAAGTACTCGCTGGTGTAAGTGTCGTTGATGAAGTGAGGAGTTCGGCTCCAGGTTTCGCGGAAATCGGCGTTGAGCGTGATGCGGGGATGAACGCGGAAAGAAATGCCGCCGCCATATTCGAAGCCCAGCCGGAAGATGCCTCCACCTTCGAGCGGTGGGTTACCGGCGAAGTTGAAGGCCGCAACGAGAGCGCCGACGTTCTGCAAACCGAGGCGAAAAGCGCGGGGCGCTTTCGTAAGAGGAGCGTCCGAAAGCGCGATCAGTTGCAGCGCGGGACCTACAGCCAAGTAGGGACGCCATCGGGAGCGAGGCGGACGAAGGTTGAAGAGAACGTTGTAGTCGAATTGCCTGGTCACGAGGCCGACCCGCCGCGAAGTGAAATCGGCGGAGTCGTTTGCGCCTCCGAAGTCACCCGTAATCAACAGATACTTACCACGCTGATAGTTATAGCTGAATTGATTCGAGATCCACTTCCAAGTGTCCGCCGTGAAGTAGATCCCGGCAGAGAAGCCGCCGCCGATCTCGTCGGCAAAGACTGCGCCGAGCAGAGGCAGCCCGGAGGCGAGGTCCTGGGGGGTAAGCAGAATATCGCCGGCTTCCGAACGTGTCTTGGGATAGAAGAGATAGCCACCATTTATGCCGATTTCGTAGTGGGGAGGATCCCAGCGGTGCGATTGCTGGGCGGCGACGACAGAAGGGTCGGGCTTAGGAATCTGGTTCTGCTCGAGGCGGGGGCGAACGGCAGGCTGGCCCACCGGTTGAGCGCCGACGCCTTTGAACCTTGCACCAGATAGATCGGTCTTCTCCCAGGCGCCGGTGTCGGGTTTGAGTTCGTCTTTATGGGCGAAGTAGTTATAGCCAAGTTTGCCCACGCTGTAGCCCTGGTAGCCGAGATTGCCCCGCACGACGTCATTTCGCAGAGTGAGCATGGTGTCGCGCGTGACGCGTTGAAAGCGATTCGGAGGAACAGCATTCCCGGAGGGCGACTTCTTTGGATCGGTACAGTTGCTGAGACGGAGAACAGCGATTTGGCTGTCGGTCTGAAGCTTGTCGCCGGTGGAGTTGTAGGCATCATTAGGAACCCAAGGGCGCGGGATTAGCTCGGCAGCTTCGACGCAACCGGTGAGTTCCAGGTCGTTGACTACTTTGGAGCGTTCGTTATCGATGTGCTGATCGATGACGTGAATGAACGTTTTCTGTTTGCCCGAGAAGGCGATGCCGATGTCCTGAGTGGACGAGGCAGTGAGGGCGGGGACGCCTGCGAAGTTGGCATTCGGGTTGAAGATGCGGATGTGATGGCGGGAGTTGAAGGTGTTGGTGGTTTTGGTGAGGGTGAAGATAGGCGCGCGTTCATCCAGGAGCAATACCGACATGGGAGCTTGCTTGTAGCTCTGATTTCCGCCCAGGGTGCGCATGGTGGTGAAGGTGGAATGAGCGGTGAGTTGATCGGTGGGAACCCAGTCGGCGGCTTCGAAGGCACGCCGCACCGCATCAGCTGTGCCGAGGAAGACAAGGTTCGTGAGATCGGAGGGTTTGTTGCTGCCTGCGGTCATGGTGCGAAACGGAAGGGCGCGAATGAATTGGACGAGTTTATCCTGCTGAGCCTGTGAGTCGGCCAGGAGGGGAACGGTCGACGGAAAGGTTTTGGAGGTGACGAGCGGAGACTCGACTTCGATCATAAGTTCGGTGCCGGCGGGATAAAGGATTTCTGGTTCGGCAAAGCCAAGGGCGGCGGTTGCTGAAACGGTGGTGAAGAGATAGGCTACCGGATCGAAAGAGGCGACCGAGGCAATTTTACTTTCAGCAGAGTGGCCGAGAGTGCCGGTGGAGCGGATGCCTTGAATAGCGCCCGTTTTGTTGACCGTTTCCTGGGAATTTTCGACTTGCTCAAGAAGCGTATGAATGGGCAGAGACTGACCGCCGGGGAATTGGACAGAAGTGAAGTTGACGGTGAGAGCGGCGGTTTCATGTTTGAAGGCCCAACCGACAGCGTGTGCTTTGGTAATGACGCCATGGAACAGAGCGCCCTGTGGGAGGAAGATTTTTTCGCTAATCGAAGCGGGCGAGACAAGGATAGCCTCGACGGGTTGGTTCTCTTTGGCTTTGTAAGACGAGAGGGGGTTGAGGAGCCGGACTACCAGACGGGTACCGGCGGGAACTCCCTCGACCGGCCGAAGACCAGTGCGGGGAAGGTTGAGCTGGCGTTTGTCAGGAAGCATGATGCGCACTTCCGAGCCGTCAGTAGACCACAAGCCGGTTTGGTAGGAATTGTCGGCGCGAGCGATAACAGCGCGGCCGTCGGGAAGAAATTGCACGTACCGTTCACCGTTAGCCTGCGCGTGGTAAATCGCTTTCATGTTCTGTCCGAGGAGAGCGGAGAAGGAGGCGGTTTTTGTCTGGCCGGATGAGTCGTGCCAATTCAGTGAGCCGGGTGCGAGTTGGGGATCGGTGGCGTTCGAGATACGGCCAGGTATGCCGTTTGTATCGGCGACGAGGATGTGATGCTCGGAGGCTTCCCTTCCGCTCAGGACGAAAACCCACGACCCATCGGCTTGCTGTTGCTCATGGAGAGTAGCGGAGTTGAAAGGCACGGGGCCAAGATCGCGGCGCTTGCGCGATTCTCCGTCAATGAAGCGAAGGCGGTAGCGGCCGGAGAGATTCTTCGGCTCAAGTGCAAGTACGAGCGCGTTTTGGGCATTCATCACTGGCCAGGCCTGGTAGGCGTGATTGGAGATGCTTTTCGGTTTCCCGTTCAAAGTGATCAGCGCCGGACCTGTCTGCTGGCCCGGCTTCTTAGTGATGTGGAGATCCGTAAAAGGAGCTGGCTGCTGAGCGAAGAGAGAGCCGCAAGCCAGGATCGGCAAAAGAACGAGCGATTTCATTGAAAAGGCAGGTTGAGGTGATCCCCCATTTTAGCTAATTCGTTTCGAGTTCATCCCGGAGATTTCGCGCGGGGCTCAGCACCTTTGTTCTGAGCCGGTACGAGTATCTTCGTATCGTTATATCTCCCGAATCTTCATTCAGTGGAAGCGAGGAGCCAAGCAGTGCAAGAGGCGACTGGTTGACACCCCTGATTAGGGCCGAGTGGACGTATGCCGATGTGTAACATGTGTTGAGGGCAAGATGTCCGCAAGACTTTAGGTTCCGATACTAGTTACTGGCGACTTACGGCCATCATGTTGTCCTCCGAATTGCGGTCAATCAGCTTGTTATATGGATCGATACCGGCGCGGGTGGGAAGGCGGTCTACTACGATCTCAAAGGTCTGCTTCGGCACCGTGAGCCGGAACTTTTTCAGGAAGAGAGGCTTCTCTTCATCTTGTTTTCCAGTGAATACACCGATGTCGATTAAATCGTTCACTGGCATGGGAGATTCGTTCCCGCTTCCGTCCGCCTTCACTTTACGGGACTGCACCGTCAACTGAACCTTGTACTTGCCGCCAGCGGCCGGGGTCGCCGTCGCCTTGAGCGCCTTGTTGTCGTAGAGCACGATGTTTTCAAACGCATCATCGATGTAGTACTGCAAGTCTGCCGGGGTCTGCAAGCGGAGTGCCGCGACAAATTGCCGGGTATCCGGGTAAGGCACCGATTGAGAATCGCCGGCATTGGCATAGCGCTTTTGTAACAGGAAGTTATGGAGCGCCAAGTCTAATTTGTCTTCGCCTATGTAATCGGCCAGCGTGTACATTACTTGCCCGCCCTTCTGATACCAGACGTACGGCTCGTTTTGCACCAGAACGAGCGGCCGTTCGCGGCGAATCTCTCTGCCGCGCCCGCGCAAATAAGCATCGAGCTCATGTTTCAGATATCTGTGCATGTTGTCGGGGCCGTATCTCTTTTGCATCACCATCAGCGCCGAATACTCCGCCAGAGTTTCCGACATCATGTTCGATCCAGCGACCCGTCCGCCGATCAGCTGATGTCCCCACCACTGGTGCGCGAGCTCGTGAGCGGTTACAAAGTAAACCATATCGATATCTTTCGGCTTTTCCAAGCGCTCAATAAATCCAATACCCTCGGAGTACGGAATCGTGTTCGGAAATGACTGCGCAAATTCCCTATAACGTGGAAACTCGAGAATTCGGTACTGCCGAAATTGAAATGGACTGTACTGTTTCTCGTAGTAAGCAAGGCCGGCTTTTGAGGCGGCAATCATGTTATCCACCTGATACGGGTGCTTTGCGTCGTAATAGACTTCTATCGCGATCGGCCCCGCGCTACCGGCATACATTTCACGTTTGACCTTGTACCGGGCGGAGACATAGGCGAAGAAATCAGCCATATTGACCGAACCCATGTCATAGCTGAAATAGTGCAGCCCGTTAGCATGCCATTCGCGCTGTAAATAGCCGGGAGCAAGCGCAATCTGATCGTCAGACGTGCTGACGACCGTACGAAAACTTATCCAATCGGACTGTGGCGAAAATAAGTTCAACTTACTGCCGATCGGGTCGCCACGAGGAGGCAGTTCTTGGAGTGGACCGAGCTTCATCTCCCGCCGCCGTCTCGGGTCGTTAATCTCCAAGTCGGGGTCGTATCCAATCTCCGGGAAATAGGAACTGTCGAAGAATGTTCCGTTAAACGCAAGTTCCGGGCGCTCGTTACCGTCCTTAAATCCCCGGCTCCGATACCCAACTTTGAAGTTCAGGTTGAGCTTTGCGCGGGGAGCAAGCGGAGTCTGAAGCTGATAGATCGTGAAAAGCGCTCGAGGGCTGGATGAGACGATGTGAAACGGACAATCGAATTGTAAGTCCGCGATACTTTGCTTCTGGTTGGTGATGTAAATCCGCGAGATAGCTTGGGAAGACTTATTCTGAAGTAGGTAATGCCCCGTTCCTGAAAAGGATCGCCGCTCCGGGTTGAGGTCTACCTGAGCATCGACCGCGACGACTTTCGGCTGCGGCAGATTTTGATACTTCTTGAAATCGCGTTCGTAAGACGCTTGGATGCCTCTTTGTGCCTTAGCGTTGAGATACAGGTTGAGGACATGCGCGTTGTAGTAGTACCAGATCCCGCTCCCTATCGCGACGAGTGCCGCCAGAGTTGCTGCGGCTGCAAGTGGCCGGATATTTCGGGGAAATTGCCGCAGCCGGGTGCGTAAGGAATCGTCAGATCCCCTCCGCGCCAGTGCAATCGACAGAACTCCTAAGAAACAAGCGATCGCCAGCCAGTAAGTGATCGACCAGAACATCGCCGGAACGAAGTGACCGTAGCCATTCATATCCGAATACGTGTAGGGCGGTACGTTACCGAACAAATAGAGCGTGTTCTCCCAGCCGAAATTAAAGAAGATCGGGACCAGCACGAATACAGCGACGACGAGTCCATGACCCAGAAACTTGTGCGAGACCACCGTTTGGATGAACATCGCGAGAAGCACGAATGTGACTGCCTGCGGGAAGGCAACCAGGTAGAGTTCCTTCGCGTACTGCAGCAGTTCGTAGTGGTAATACCCGGCTACGGTCTGCATGAAGATCCCGCACAAACCGGCCACCGTAAGCAGCGCAAGCATGACAAAGCAAATGGCGATGAACTTGGAGACCCAATCCACGCTCTCCCTCAGCGGAAGCGCGTCGTGAATGCCGGCAAAGCGTGTGTCCCTTTCGCGCCAGATCAGCTCACCCGCGTAGAGAGTGGCCACGATGTAGAGAAACAACATCGCAGATCCCTCGACGGCTTGGAGCATCAAGTATGTGACGGGCCAGACATTGACGTCTGCCAGGCGGCCCGCAAAGTATCCGTTGCTGAGGGCAAAACAAATCATCAGAACAAGGAGGCCCCAGAATGGAAAGTCCCGCACAATGTTGCCGACCCGAATCCGGACGAGAGAGCGAAGCTGCGCGAACGTCGTGGCCAGACCGAAACGGGGATGAACGGCAGGCAGGTGCGCACCTGAAAACAGGCGTGCGGGAAGTAGACTGCCTTCGGTCTCCAGCTTCATTCGCCGAGCGCGCCTTCCTTTGGCGCCTGCCGTGAGCGCCTCCAGCGATACCGGGAAAAGCATCCACAGGAGGGCAAGTGAGAGGAGCCCGAGTGAGATCCAAAGCAGGCGATTGTAAAGGAATACGCCGGATCCGCTACTTGCCGACCATGAGAACAGCTGCGTGTTCTGCTCAGCTACGGTCCAATAGCGAGCGATGGCATTGCGATACAGGAAGCCGATCGGATCGAAAATGCCGGACCAGAAATGCTCCAGGCTCCGGGTAGACACAAAGATCGTCAGGCCGATCAGATACAGCATGAAAAACGCGGCGCCTTGCAGATAGACGACGAAGATGCGGCGGGAGAGCGCGGCAACAGTAAAGAAGATCGATCCGAGAAAGAAAATCTGAACGACAACAATCGAGAAAAATGGTTGTAAATACCAGGCAAGATGGTTCGGTCCGATCCTGGCATGGTCGGCCCACGGAGCCAGAGTGCCCAGGTACTCGCCAAGCAATAGACCGGAAAACGCGAACACCGCGGTGACGAATGAGCCAGCCCACCTTCCGCCTAAGTACGCCGCTTTGGTAATCGGCTTTGTAAATAGGATCTGGGTGGTGTCGCGCTGAAAGTCCCGTAGGATCGATGTGCCGAAGATAGCGGCGATAATGATGGACCCGAAGAATGCTGTGCCAATGTCATCGAAGATGTTCGCGTACGGACCGTTCAATAGAAGTTTGCCGTTGCTGTTCGCGACCGGGCCAAAATTTTCTGAGGCGACGTTCAGGAAGTTGAAGGCCAGCCAGCAAGCGAAGTAAACGTACGTGGAGACACTCTTAAACCGTATCTTCAGCTCGAATGTGAAGAACTCCCAAAATAAGGCCATCGTTTTCGGCTCCTAGTTCCTGGTGTGGCGTGACAGGTGCAGGAAGTAGACGTCTTCGAGACCCGAGTCAACTGGATGAAAGCCGTCGCCCGGATCGCTTTCCGAGTAGATGCGAACTTCGTGGAGGCCGCCGGTGAGGTGGGTGGAAAGAACGTGGAAGCCCGATTCGATCGCTTTGAGTTCGTCGTCATTCGCCGCAATCTTGGCCCAGACCTTTCCTTTCAGCGCGTGAAGCGTCTCGGCGGGAGCGCCTTCGAGCAGCAACTGGCCGTTGGCAAGAATAGCCATGCGCGAGCACAGTTCCCGCACATCGGCGACGATGTGTGTCGAAAGAATCACGGTGATGTCGCGGCCGAGATAGCTGAGCAGGTTGAGGAAGCGATTTCGTTCCGCGGGATCTAAGCCAGCGGTCGGTTCGTCCACGATGATCAGACGCGGGTTTGCGAGGAGGGCTTGGGCGATGCCAAAGCGCTGCTTCATGCCTCCCGAGTAACCGCCAAGAGCTTTCTTTCGCGCTTCCCACAGGTTCGTTTGCTGCAGGATGGCTTCCACCATGTCCTTGCGCTCCGACTTCACCGTGATTCCTTTCATGACTGCCAGGTGGTTGAGCATGTCGAGCGCAGAGATCTTCGGGTACACGCCGAACTCCTGCGGCAGATATCCGAGAAGCTTGCGGACATTATCCTTTTGGTTCAGAACGTCGATGCCGTCAAGATGAATGGAGCCGGAATCGGGATCCTGGAGAGTGGCTATCGTGCGCATAAGAGTGCTTTTGCCGGCTCCGTTTGGGCCGAGGAGGCCGAACATATTGTTGCCGATAGTCAAAGACAAGTTACTGAGGGCTTTGACTCCATTCGGATAGGTCTTTGAGATGTTTTCGACGGTAAGTGCCAATGCCGCTTCCTTCCAGGGACGCCGTTACAGGCTGGATATTTGGGTAGGTTTAAGCTACCACGGTTTTTACCTTGCAAGTGTGTACGCAAACAGCGGCTGGTTTGTTCGGTAGCGAGGCCCGGCTGGCTCTTCTCGCGATACGATGAGGGTCAATGAGGGTCTCTCTTGCTCTGGCGCTGACGGCGGTCAGTCTGTGTGCAGGCGCGGCCTTCCAGCCTTTCCGGGCAGATTTTTATGATGTCGCGAAGGCGTCCGGGTTGACGGTCGTAAACACTTTCGGCGGATTAGAGCGCAAGGACTACATATTAGAGACAACTGGGAATGGCGTGGCGCTGATCGACTACGACGGCGACGGTCTCGATGATATTTTTATCGCCAACGGCACGCGACTGAACACATCTGGTGGAAAGGCTCCCCAGCTATATCACAATTTGGGTCATGGGCGGTTCCAGGAGGTTGGTCAGCAGGCAGGCTTTACTCAAACGGGCTGGGCGCAAGGGGTTTGCGCGGGCGATTACGACAATGACGGAAAGACCGATTTACTGGTCACTTACTACGGCCATAACGTGCTGTATCGCAATTTGGGCGGCGGCAAGTTTCAAGACGTGACGGGCGCGGCAAAGCTTCCGGCAGCCGGAATACGGTACGGGTCCGGATGCAGCTTTGTCGATTACGATCGCGACGGATATCTGGATTTGTTTGTGGCGAATTATGTGGATTTAGATTTGAAGACGACGCCGCGACCGGGGCATGGCGACTACTGCGAGTGGAAGGGAATTCCGGTGATGTGCGGTCCGCGGGGGCTGCCGCTCGCGCACAACGTGCTTTATCACAATAATCATGACGGCACGTTCAGCGACGTGTCGAAAGCGGCAGGCATTTTGAAACCGGGCGGACGGTACGGATTGGGCGTGGTGGCTGCGGATTTCGACAATGACGGGTGGCCGGATATCTATGTGGCGTGCGATATGACACCGAGCCTGCTGTTTCATAACAAGCACGACGGCACATTTGAAGAACGAGGCGCGGAGGCGGGGGTGGCGTTCAACTTCGATGGAGCGCTGCAGGCCGGCATGGGAGTGGCGGTGGCGGATTACGACGGAGATGGGCGGCTGGACATTGCAAAGACCAACTTCTCCGGCGACCTGACTTCGTTGTTTCACAACGACGACGGCAAATTTTTTACCGATGTGTCGCGCGAGGCGGGGTTGGGCGCCCGGCAGTATCTCGGTTGGGGCGTAGCTTTTGCGGATGTGGATAACGACGGGTGGCGCGATCTGGTGGTGGCAAACGGGCACGTGTACCCGGAGGTGGAAGGCAAGCAGCTGGGCGACAGGTATCTGCAGCCGACGATTCTGTATCGCAATTTAGGGAACGGCAAGTTTCAGGACGTGACGGCGCAAGCCGGGCCGGGCTTTCAAACGCCTCGACCGGCGCGCGGGCTGGCAGTGGGCGATCTGGACGGCGACGGCGAGCCGGAGATCGTGGTTGTGAACATGAACGAAGCGCCGAGTCTGCTCAAGAATCGCGGTCCACACGGGCATTACCTGGATGTGAGGCTGACGGGGACACAGTCGAACCGGAGCGCGATTGGGGCGCGGGTGAGCGTAAAGGCGGGAGGACGGGTTCGGATCGATGAAGTAATGAGCGGAGGCAGCTATTACTCGCAGAACTCACTCACGCTGCATTTCGGGTTGGGCGAGTTGACGGAGGCCGAGGGAATCGACGTGCAGTGGCCGAGCGGACTGAAGCAGCACGTGGGCAAAACGGCGGCCGATCAGACGCTCAAGATCACCGAGCAGGCGGCGCGTGGCTCCTAACCGGCGCGAGTTCCTGGCAATGGCGGGCGTAGGGCTGCCTCTACTGCCCCTGCTGAGGGGTCGCCGGGCGCTAGGTGCCGAAGAGGAGCCAGAACGCTACCAGGCGCCGTATCTCAGGCTGCAGAAGTTTATCGAGCCGGGACGGGACGAGTTCGCTTGTGAGAAAGAGGCGGCGGCCATAAAGGCGAAGCTCGGGGAGTACTTTCGAAGCGCTGTTTTGCCGAACGAACTCGCTGGACGGTCTCCTTGCCCACGTGAATATCGAGCTATCTCATTGGAAGTAAAGGAAGGCCTTTTTGCCGATGGAGATCGGGACGTTCAAGAGGGCTGGACGAGGTGGGTTCGTTTTTTCAAATCGGTCAAGCGGGCGCAATTCGATCAACTACCAGGCGGACTCGTGCGGTTTGAGGTGGCGGGCGAAGATACCGAGGGCCGATTGGTTCATAGAACAGGTCATTGGCATCAGCGATGGGAGGGCGGACGGCTGGTTGAGTTCGAGCCGGTCGAGGATTATTTAGTCACTGAGACTAAGCCCTGGTTCCGGGATGTGACGGGTGACGTGTTCGGCGGCGTGGCTTCGTTTCGTAATCAGCTGGCGAGGGGCGTGCCTTACTGGCGGTCGCGGATAGACCCGGCGACCGGAATGGATCTCTACGGCAGCAATGGCGTTTCGGTGGGGGACGTCGATGGCGATGGGCAGGACGAGATATATGTGTGTCAGCCGGGCGGATTGCCGAATAGGCTGTACAAGTTCACGCCGGAACTCGGGTTGAAAGATATCACGGATGAGTGGGGCGCTGGGATTCAGGACGACACGTCGGCGGCGTTGTTTTTGGATCTGCGGAATTGTGGGCGGCAGGATCTGGTGGTGGTCCGGAACTCGGGACCGGTGCTTCTGGTGAACGAGGGCGGGCGATTCCGGCTGCGTGAGAATGCGTTTCAGTTTGCGAGCCGTCCGGCGGGGAACTTCACGGGAGCGGCGGCGGCGGATTTCGACCGGGACGGGAAGCTCGACCTCTATCTTTGCTGTTATGTGTACTTCCAGAGCGAGGCGCAGTACACGTATGCGGTGCCTTATCAGGACGCGCAGAACGGGCCGCCCAATTTCCTATTTCGCAACGGGTTGAATCCGGATGGGAGCGGGTATTTCGTGGACGTGACGGAGGAGACGGGCATGAACCAGAGCAATGACCGGTTCAGCTTTGCTCCAGCGTGGTGCGATTTCAATGACGACGGCTGGCCGGACTTGTTCGTAGCGAACGATTTCGGGCGAAAGAACCTATATGTGAACGAAGGCGGGCACTTCACGGATAAGACAGCCGAGGCGCGGGTGGAGGACATCGGTCCGGGGATGAGCGCGGCCTGGTTTGACGCCGATAAGGACGGGCTAGCGGATCTGTACGTGGCGAATATGTGGACGGCGGCGGGCCAGCGAGTGGTGGCTGATCCGCATTTTGCTCCGTCGCATGCGCCGGGAATGGCGAATGCGTACCGGCGGCACACGATGGGCAACTCGCTGTATCGAAACCGGGGCGATGGGACGTTTGCCGAAACTTCGCGAGAGGTGCATGCCGCGTTTGGGCGTTGGGCGTGGGCGGCGGGCGGCCACGATCTGGACAACGATGGCGAGGCGGAAATTTTCACCACGTGCGGGATGCTGACCAACGAAAGCACGGAGGATTTGAGCAGCTTTTTCTGGCGGCAGGTGGTGGCGAAGTCGCCGGTGGTGAGGCGGCCGTCGGCGGCTTATGAGAACGGCTGGAACGCGATCAATCAGTTCATACGGGAAGACTATAGCTGGAATGGGCGCGAGCCGAATGTGCTGCACGTCAAGCGGGGGGACCGGTACTTCGACTTCTCTGGGGTAAGCGGGCTGGATTTCGCGGAGGATAGCAGGGCCTTCGCCGTGGTGGATTTCGATGGGGACGGCAGGCCCGACTTGATTTTGAAGAGCCGACTGGGTCCGCAAGTGCGCGTGCTGCAGAACCAGTGCGCGGCGGAGAGAAACTCGATCACGTTTGAGTTGCGGGGCACGAAGTCGAATCGGGATGCCATCGGGGCGCGTGTGCGGGTGGATGGACAGACGAAGTGGCTGGAGGCGGGATCAGGCTTCTTGTCGCAGCACAGCAAGCGGATGATTTTCGGTCTCGGGAAAGAGACGGTGGCCAAGCGCGTGGAAGTGAGGTGGCCGAGCGGGACCGAAGAAGAGTTTCACGATCTAGCGGCGGGTCAGACGGTTGTGTTGACGGAAGGTTCGAGCGAGGTGGAGAAGCGGGCGTATGAACCGGGTCGCTTGCTGCCAAGTAACAAAGTGGACGCGGACAACACGATGCGGCTGGAGGATACGTGGTTTGTGGATGCGATACCACTGCCGGAGAAGCAACGCGGACCGGGATTGCTGGTGCTTCGCGAGGCGGAGCTATCGTCAGAGCGGAAAGAACAGTACGAGATTTTCAGGCGGTATTTATTCGATTGGCGGACGCCGGCCAAGTTCCCTCTTGCACTGCTGCTCGATCGGAATGGCGATGCGGCAAAGATATACGCCGGCGTGCCTTCGACAAAACAGGCGCAGGCGGATCTGGCGGTGCTTGCGAGTGCAAGAGAGAGGGCGGTGCCGTTTGGGGGGATTTATGTAGGCGAACCGCATCGTGACTTTTTCAAATTTGGGGTGGCGTTTCTTTGGGCAGGGTACACGGAACAAGCGCTGCCCTATCTGGAAGCAGTGCTGCGAAGAACTCCGGACAATGCGCGCGTGCTGGTGCTGGCGGGGCAGATTCACTTGTTCAATAAGCGGACGGCGCAAGCGGAGGAATGCTTCAAGAAGGCGATCGAGAGTAACGGGGGGAACGCGGAAGCCTGGTCGGGAATGGGCGACGTGGCGGAGGATCGGGGAGACCTGGCAGGGGCGCTCAAGAACTATGAGAAAGCGATCGAGCTCAAAGCGGACCTACTGCCGACGATGCTGAGCGCGGGGAGGGTGGAGGACAAGCTGGGACGATCGCTGGCGGCGGAAGCCTTTTACCGGCGAGCGTTGGAGATGGACGGTCAATCCGCAGAGGCGGCTAACGGGTTGGGCTTGTCGCTGGCCAAACAGGGCCGGGACCGCGAGGCGGCTGACTATTTCAAGCAAGCGATCGCGACGCGGCGGGACTATGCGGACGCAGTGAATAATCTGGGCGTTCTCTATATCAAGCAGGCGAAGACCAACGATGCGATTGCAGCGTTTGAGTATGGCATTCGTGTTGCGCCGAACGACGATATACTCTATCTGAATCTGGGCCGGACGTATGCGCAGATGGGGGACAGAGAGAGAGCGAAACAGGTGATGCGGGAGCTTCTGGAGCGCAAGCCGGACAGCGCGACAGCGCAACATGCACTGGCTGAACTGGAGGCGCAATAGCGGCACATATGCGAACGGTTTTGTTGGTGTTGGCGGCGATGGTGGCAGGGCAAAATGGGACGGCTATCGATCATCTCAGTTCGCGAGAGACAGCGCTGATTGCGGAGATCAGTGCGTCGGGGCGCTGCGTGAGCGCGGAGGAGAGCGCCGATGCGCGAGTAAAAGAACGGCCGAAGATTGCGCCGGGCGCGCCGCCGCTACTGAGTTTTCGCTACTACGAGGGAGCGCAGCATCATAAGTTCGGGAATGCGGATTTGTTGTTGGACGATGCGGGGCATTAGCTGTATAGCAGCGCTTGTTAGCGCGGCATTGCTGTTGCACGGGGCGGAAGAGCAACGGGAACAGGGTATCGCGGCGTTTCACGCAGGGCGGTACTCAGCCGCGGCCCAAGCGTTTCGAGCCGCGCTGGCGGAGCACCCGAAGGATGACATTGCACGGACGTTTCTGGCGCTGACGGAAGCAGCGACAGGAGATTGTTCCAGCGCATTACCCGTGCTTACAGGAGCACCAAGAAATCCGTCGAGTTTGAGCCGCCTAGCCAGCCTGGCAGCAGTGAAGTGTTACAGCCGAGAGGGGAAGAACAATGCGGCGTTCCAGTTACTCGACGAGTTACAAAAGGCATATCCGAACGATGCAGATGTGCTGTATCTGGAAGCCAAGCTGCATATGAAAGCGTTTAACGATGCGACTTACCAGATGTTTCAACGAACGCCATCGTCTTACCGGGTGCATGAACTTTCGGCGGAGATTTTCGAGGTGCAGCACCAGTATGAGGACGCGGCGGCGGAGTACCGGAAAGCGATTGAGGAGAACGCCTCCGCGCCGGAGTTGCATTATCGATTAGGGCGGGCGATTTTGCTGGCCAAGCATGATCCGGACTCTTTAAAAAAGGCAGCGGAGGAGTTTCGGGCGGAGCTGCGGCTGAATCCGGAAGATGGAGCTTGCGAGTTTCAGTTGGGGCAGATTGCGCAAGCCGAGGGGAGCAAGGAAGAAGCTCGTTCGCACTTCGAGCGGGCGTTGGCGCTGACGCCTGACTTTGAGCAGGCGTTGGTTGCGCTGGGGAAGATCGAGGCATCTGAGAAGAAGTATCCGCAAGCGATAGCGCATCTGGAAAGAGCGGTGACTTTGCAGCCGACCAACGAATCGGCACACTATGGACTGATGACCGCGTATCGGGACGCAGGAGATTTGGACAAAGCGAAGGCGGAGAAAGACAAGCTCGATCAACTGCAGAAGCCGCCGTCGGGTGAGTTTACAGATTTCCTGAAAAAGCTGGGCGAGAAGCAGCCAGAGCAGCGGTGAAGGCAGCGGTTATGTGTTGCCTGCTCGGGTTTGCCCTTGCTGGTGCCCGGAGCGAGCCGGCAAAGAGTAACTGGATGCCTGACTTTGTGAATATCGCAAAACAGGCGGGCCTCACCGATGTATTTCCTAACGGCGGTGTGACCACGAAGGAGTTCATCATCGAGACGACAGGCAGCGGCATTGCGTTTGTAGATTACGACAATGACGGACTGCTCGACCTGTTTGTTTTATCGGGCAAGGGCGGAACGAATCGGATGTATCGCAACGAAGGGCATGACCGTTTTCGCGATGTGACGGAGGCACTGGGGTTGAAAAGCGATGGATGGAATGAAGGCGTGTGCGCGGGCGATTACGACAACGACGGATTTACGGATTTGTTTGTAACGGCTTGGGGCGAGAACCATCTGTACCGGAATCTTGGCGGTAAAGGATTTGCGGATGTAACGGCGGAAGCAGGTTTGCGCCAATCGAGAGTGCGTTATAACACCGGGTGCGCTTTTCTGGACATAGACGGGGATGGGCGGCTGGATTTATTCGTTGCCAATTACTTGAAGTTCGATCAGGCCATGACTCCGCATAAGGGAGCGAATCCGTACTGTTTTTACCTCGGCATTGCGGTCAATTGCGGGCCGCGCGGATTGCCTTTCGACCGGAACATACTGTATCGGAATGAAGGCGGAGGGAAGTTCAAAGATATCTCGGATGAGTCGGGCATCAGTAAGCCAGAAGGACACTATGGCCTGAGCGTACTGACCGGGGACTTCAACGAGGATGGCCTGCCGGATATCTATGTTGCGTGCGACCAGACGCCTTCCCTGCTCTACATAAACAAAGGGCATGGACGCTTCGAGGAGGAAGCTGTGCTGCGGGGTGTGGCGTTCGATGAGAACGGGAAAGCGATGTCGGGAATGGGTCTGGCGGCCGCGGACACAACGGGAAGTTCGCATTCCGATATCTTCCGGACGAATTTCTCAGATGAGTTCGAGACGCTTTACCGGAATCGCGGCAAGGGAATTTTCGACGATGCGACGCTCGAAGCCGGATTGGGGTTGAACACAAAGTATGTGGGATGGGGAACAGGATTCCTCGATTTCAACAATGACGGTTGGGAAGATTTGATGTTAGTAAATGGACATGTGTTTCCGGAAGTAGATACACTGCACAGCGACATTCATTACCGCGATCGAGCGATTCTTTACGAGAACTTGGTGGATGGAAAGTTTCGCGATGTGAGTAAGCAGGCGGGGCCGGCATTTGAAGAGCTGCATTCAGCGCGGGGCGCGGCGTTCGGGGATATGGACAACGATGGACGGATTGAGATCGCGGTGAATAACCAGAACGAAAGCCCATCGCTGTTTAAGGACGAGACGAGGCCGCCGGGACATTGGCTGATTGTGAAACTCACGGGAACACGGGCGAATAGGAGTGCGATAGGCGCGCGGGTGACGTTGAGCGCGGGCGGGCATTCGCAGAGCCGGGAAGTTCGGAGCGGCGGCAGTTATTTGTCGCAAGGAGACCTGCGTTTAGAGTTTGGCTTAGGCGATTCGGAGAAGGTGGATCAAATGGAAGTAACTTGGCCGGGTGGAGAGAAGCAAGTTCTGCGTGGCGTAAAAGCGGATCAGGTGCTTGCCGTGCGGCAGAACTGAGTCATTGATACATTCGGGTATGGCCACCACGACGAGACCCGGAAATGCCGGATTTCAGAACGA
This sequence comes from Bryobacteraceae bacterium, assembly GCA_965219105.1. Taxonomy (GTDB): domain Bacteria; phylum Acidobacteriota; class Terriglobia; order Bryobacterales; family Bryobacteraceae; genus Bog-105. The sequence continues at coordinate 1,981,158 of OZ244728.1, forward strand.
GCGACCGGCGCGGCGCACGACCAAGACTTTTGCGAGACGGGTTCGGGATTTGCACCTGTACTTAGGCACATTTTTCGCACCCGCCATTTTGTTCTTCGCGTTTACGGGGGCGCTGCAGACATTTGGATGGCATGAAAGCCATCCGGGCGACACGTACAAGCCGCCGACCTGGATACGGACTCTGGCGCAAATTCATAAGGAGCAGACCGCGCGTCTGCCGCCGCCCCGACCGGAAAGCCCAGTCAGGGCCAATGCGCGGCCGGGAGCCGTGGCTCCGCGCGCACCGAAGCCGGAGAGCGTAGATGTTTCTAGAAGACTGATGGAGTGGTTTGTGTTTGGGATGTCATTGGGGCTGATCGGGACGACGCTGCTCGGGATTTACATGGCGTATGCGTTCAGTCCGAGTAAGGGTGTGACATCGGTGTTGCTGGTCAGCGGATTTGTGATACCTGTGCTGATTTTGTTGGTTTAAGATCGCCAGTTCGAGATGGGCAGCTCCTTGCCGGAGCCAGCTTGTTGAGGTTGTTCCACAAACTCGGATTCGCCTGCCCCGTTGAGAAGTTCATCCAGCTTGCCCGCTTCCAGATCGGCTTTTAAGCCGGCGATCTATGGGCAGGTCATCGTGATTCTGCTGTTCCAGCCAGTGTTGCAGCTCCGCACATTCGACGGGCGTGAGTTTTTCGATAACCGATTTGACCAGATCGACGTTTGTCATGGCTTTTTACGCTAGTGTAGCCGGATCTTTCGGTTGTAGGAAACGAGGCTGCTGGCCGGCCGTATTTATGGCTGCGACAACGAGGCGTGAGAGTCCCGGGGACGATGTTGTAAAGCAGGCCGCAGGTTTGCATGTATGTACAGATCGTGTGCATATAATATTTCTTAGTGGATTTCGAATGGGATCCAAGGAAAGCCGAGGCGAATCTACGGGAGCACGGTGTGTCCTTCGAAGAAGCGAAAGGCGTCTTCTTCGACGCAGACGCCGTGACGGTGATCGATAACGAGTCCGATTCGTCCGAACAGCGCTGGGTGACGGTCGGCATGAGCGCTCAGGCCCGGGTGCTCACGGTGGTTTATACGATACGCGGCGATACGATCCGCCCTATTTCGGCATGGAAAGCCACAACACAAGAGCGAGAGGACTACACGAACCCATGAGACGCGAATACGACTTCAGTAAAGGCAAACGCGGAGCGGTCGCCAAAACGGGCGACCCCGAGCTGCGCGAAGCGGTCGCGGCCGCGAAACACTTGCAGGACAAACTTGGCAGGGACGATCTGCCGGGCAAAGTTCGCATCACGATCCGTCTGGATGAGGCGATCGTCGAAGGTTTCATGAAGCTCGCCGACGCCTCGGGCGGCCGCACCGGATACCAAACGCTCATCAATGGCGCTTTGCGCGAATGGCTCGACGGCAAAGTGCCGAAGATTGAAGACACGCTCCGCCGCATTGTGCGCGAGGAGCTCGCAGCGCAGGCGTCTGGATGTGGTCGCGTGGCTTAGAGAAGGCCGCAGAGGGGACGGCGCGAGGGCGGATACCACTAAATGCCCCAGACGCCGGAGTAGCCGCGCTGCGGGATGCAGCCATTGAGCGAGTAGCGCACGGCAACGTTGTCATGGTGCTTGGGCTGCCTGTAGCCGAATACTTACTTAATATCAGAAAAACGCGCTTCCGGCGAGGTGGATGTCGCCGACGTCACGTCCGGGGAGACGTTCGCGCGGCGGTTCCAATTCCGTATCTCTGTAGGGCGAAGCCTGCATTACGGCGATGAGATCCGCGCTCGTCGGTAAGCCCATTTCACAAGTCGCGACGGTCTCGTCAGAAGATAAGGCCGGAGAAGACTTCAGGGCCTGTATAAGAGCTTCTTCAACGTTTTGAAACCGGCCGGATTTCATTCGCTCCCGAATTAGGGTCTCAAGCTCGGGTTTGCGGATCTCGAAGGTCATCACAGGTCGTCTGTTTCATAGTTTCATAGATTTGCCTGTTTGTGCACGTACGAACGCGCCGCCAAGAATGACTGGCCCCACATGGGTGAAGAGCGTAGGGACGTTTTGTCTTAACTCAATCTGCGCAATAGAAGAGCGAAAACTTCATCTAATACTTATGCGAGTTCCATCTTTTGGCGTTATCGCGCAGTCCATCTTATACGTCGCTAGCGGCATCAATCACTTCTGGCACCAGGATTCTTACGTCGGCATTATGCCGGATCACTATACGCATCCGCGGGAGCTAGTGCGGTTGAGCGGAGCGGCGGAAATGCTTGGGGGAACAGGGCTGCTGGTTCCAGTGACGCGTCAGTTTTCCGCGGTGGGTATCGTCGCGATGCTGGTGGTGTTTCTCGATGTTCATCAATCCATGCTGCGGCATTCAGAGAGGTTTCCAAAGGTTCCGAAATGGGCGTTGTGGGCTCGGGTACCGCTGCAGTTTGTGCTGATCGGGTGGGCGTGGAGGTATGCCCGTCCGCGAGCCCGGAATCAGGAATGACAACTTCGCGCAGAGAGCATGCGGGGCTGACCGTTTGGTTTACCGGTCTGAGCTCGGCGGGAAAGACCACGCTAAGCCGCGCTGTCCGGGACCGCTTACTGGCGGATGGATTTCGAGTGGAACTACTGGACGGCGATGAGGTGAGGCGAAGTTTGTGCCGCGAGTTGGGATTCAGCAGAGCGGATCGCGATGAAAATGTCAGCCGTATTGCGTTTGTCGCGGAGTTGTTGGTGCGGCATGGCGTGGTGGTGCTGGTCTCGGCGATTGCGCCCTACCGTGAAGCGCGCGAGAAGGCGCGGGCCAGGATTCATCGTTTCATTGAAGTGTTCGTGAATGCTCCGCTGGAAGTTTGTGAGCGGCGCGATGTGAAGGGACTGTATAAGCGTGCGCGAGCGGGGGAGCTTTCGAACATGACGGGCGTAAACGATCCGTATGAAGCTCCGCTGAGGCCGGAGGTGGAGTGTCGAACTGACCTGGAAGTGCTGGAGCAGTCTGTGGAGAAGGTGCTGGCAGAGATTTATGAGCGGCTCGATGTAGAAGAAGTCTCTGGCGCGGCAAGCCCCCAAATCAAGGCGTGAAGCACGATTTCGTCCGCCGTTTGAACCAGGCCGAATAGCGACGAGGGACGCGCGATGCCCAAGCGGGTGAGCGAGAGTGATGCATCGGCGTCGATTTGCACGCGTTCGTTCTTGAGAACGCCAAATCCGATGTTCGCCTTCAAGGGATACTCGCCGCCGCGGAAATCGAGAGTTGCTTCCGCTACATATCCGCGCAGGGGCTTGGCACTAAAGTGAGTGGACGCGAGATGGATTTGGGGAAAACGGGAGGAGGAAAGGGCTTCCTCTGCGACATACCGGGAGAGGGTTTGGAGCGCGGCCTGCTTGAGGCGGGAGCTGCGGCAGATGACGCTGGCTGCATCGATGGTCAAGGTCAGCGTAGAGTTGAGCGGCTGATCGGGGTTATATAGGAGCGATCCGTGGAAGCGATCGAAGGTAAATAAATGCTTGCGTGAGCGTGGTCCGGACTCGCTGGTTTCGACGGCGAGAGTGGAGTCAGGCGATGGTAAGATTGTGTACACCGTTTGGGGCGCGGGCATGCGGAATTCCGAACTGGTAGAGACGAAAATCGCGACCGAAAGGTTCATGAGCACTGAATGCCTGGACGAAGCCCAATGGATTTAGGCGATTTACTGCTGAGCGTGACACTGCTGTTTGGCAGCTTGATCGTGGTGTTTGAGGTTGCAGGGAGACGCCGCGAGAGCAAGCGGGAACGGTTTCTACTGGAACAGATTGAAGAAGAGTATCAGGCGTATAGCCGAATGGGCCTTTTGTAGCGGCGAGCTGAACAGAGCGACCATTTACTGCTGCTGTTGTTGCTGGGCGTGAATGAGTTCGGCTTCCTGATCTTTGGCAAGAAAGCGCGACCATTCCTGGTCAGCCGCAAATTCCTGGTCTGGTGGTAGGACAGCTTCCGATTGGGTGACGCGAACGCGCACCTGAAGTTCTGTTTGGGCTCTGCCCTTCATGGTGCCGACAGTGGGAGGCACATCGGCGTAATCGCGGCCGATGGCAGTGCGGATGTGCCGTTCGCGCACGATTAAGCAATTAGTGGGATCGAAGCCGACCCATCCTAAGCGCGGGAGCAGCGCTTCCACCCAGGCATGCGTGGCTCCTTCCGACGATCGATCTTCATGAAAAGCGTCGTGGTAGAGATAGCCGCTGACGTACCGGCACGGGATGCGAATATCGCGCAACAGCGAGATCATGATGTGCGCAAAATCCTGGCAGACGCCCTGACGCGATTGGAGCGCGTCCTCGATGGGGGAGTCGACGGTCGTGCTCTGTTTTACGTAGGCGAACTTCTCGTAGAGCTCCGTGTTGAGGCGGCGCAGAAGCGAGAGAGGATCTTCATCGCGGCGCGTATCGACCCGGAGTTCTCTTGCAAACTGCTGCAACTCGGGTGAAGAGCGAGCGAAGTGGCTGGGCATCAGCATGTCCCAATAATCGTCGGTTTCAATCATGCGGTCGAGTTCGGCCCAGGCGTCGCCTTCGAGCGAGAGAGGGAGCTCATCGGGAACGTCAACATCGACCAGCGCATCGGCGATGATGGTCAACTGTCCATGCTGCTCGGGAATGTCGAAGTGGTGAACGATGTTGCCGCTGTGATCGGTGTAGGAGAAGATGCGGGCGCGAGGGCTGATGGAGAGCTGGAAGGTAAAGCAACGCTGCGTGTTTTCGCTTCTTGGATGCATGCGCACCTCCATATTGCTTTGCCATACGGGCCGGCTGTAGCGGTAGCGAGTGAAGTGACGAATCGCGTAGAACATTCAGGCTTCGAAAGCGGACTGGACCGGGTAATCGATGTAGACTTCGTGCAAGGCAGCGTGAAGGCTATTGCATTGTTCGGTGATGCTGCGGAGGAACCGCTGAAAATCTTTGGACATGATGTCGTCGATTTGGGCGTAGGCGAGAGAAGAGCGGAGGCGACCGATGATTTTCTCGATGTGAGCGCCTTTGCGAGTGGAGGATGTGCGGGCGATGGCCTCAAAAGCCATCTGCATCTCCTCGGCGGAGAAGCGGACCGTATAGGGAAACTCAGGGTTAAGCAGAAGGAACTCGGCGACGCGCTCGGGCTTGAGATCGGCGGTGTAGACCTTGCAGTAGGCTTCGAAGGCGGAGCAGCTGGCGAGGAGGCCGACCCAATCGAGATCGTCCGCGCCGCTCGCGGCACAAAAGACAGCATCGAGCAGAACTGGCAGAGCGCCGGCACGTTCCAGATAACGCCCGAGGCGAATGAACTGCCAGGCTTCGCCGTGATTCATGGTGGCGTGGGTGACGCCATGAAAGATGTAAGAGCCTTCGCGGATGACGGAGATAAAACGCTGCGGCTCGGTGCGAGTGCCGAGGTTTGAGGCCGACTGGGAGACCTCGTGATAGAGCTGATTGAGCTGCTCCCACATCTCGGAGCTGATTTGCTCGCGGACCTGGCTGGCATTTTCACGCGCGCTCGAAATGCAGGACACGATGGAGGAACGAATTTGCGAGTCAGAGATAAGTTTGACGAGCGCAGCCATCGGCTCGAGGTCCGCCGCTTCAGCCCCCAGGCCGAGCGTGGCTGTGATGCGCTGCCAACGCTGCTCGGTGGAGACTTTGGAGGGATTGAGCATGAGGTTGTAATTGGCGTCGAGCACGCGCGCGTTGTGATCGGCGCGTTCGAAATAGCGGCTCATCCAATACAGACTGTCTGCTACGCGGGAGAGCATACTCTCTCCTTTAGATTATGCGGGCGAGAGCGAAGTGACTTCAATTTTGCAGCACCCAGGTGTCTTTCGAGCCGCCGCCCTGAGACGAATTGACAACAAGAGAGCCCTTGCGAAGAGCGACACGTGTAAGTCCACCGGGCACGATGGTGACTTTATCGCCAAACAGGACGTAGGGACGGAGATCGATATGGCGAGGCTCGATGCGGCTGTCTTCCACAAAGCAGGGAGCGGTGGAGAGAGAAAGAGTGGGCTGGGCGATGTAGTTTCGAGGATCGCTCAATATACGCTCGCGGAAGTCTTCGCGTTGTTCGGCGGAACTGTGCGGGCCGATGAGCATGCCGTAGCCGCCGGATTCGCCGACCGCCTTGACGACGTACTGGTTGAGGTTGTCGCAGACATGGGAGCGGGCGAGATCATCGGTCATCAGCAGCGTTTCCACGTTATTTAGAATGGGATCTTCGCCGAGATAGTACTTGATGATGCGAGGCACGTAGGCGTAGATGGCTTTGTCGTCGGCAACACCGGTGCCCAGGGCGTTAGCAAGAACAACGTTGCCGGCGCGGTAGGCGTTGAAGATTCCGGCAGAGCCTAAGGCCGAATCGGGGCGGAATGCCAACGGATCGAGAAAGTCGTCATCGACGCGGCGGTAGATGACGTCGACGCGCTGCAAGCCGGAGGTGGTTCGCATGTAGACGAAGTTGTCGTGGACTACCAGGTCGCGTCCCTCAACGAGTTCGATGCCCATCTGGCGAGCGAGGTAGGTGTGCTCGAAGTAGGCGGAGTTGTAGACGCCGGGAGTGAGAAGGACGATGGTGGGGCTCGAGCGGCCTTCCGGAGCGAGGGAACGCAGCGTGGCGAGTAGAGCCTGGCTGTAATGCTCGATCGGTTTGACGCCGTATTTGCGAAAGAGAACGGGGAAGGTCTGCTTCATGGCCTTGCGGCTGGTGAGCATGTAGGAGACGCCGCTCGGAACGCGCAGATTGTCTTCAAGAACGACAAACTCGCCGCTGGGCAGGCGAATGAGATCGGTGCCGCAGACACTGACATAGACGTCGCGCGGCACTTTGACGCCGCGCATCTGACGGCGAAAGTGTTTGCAGGTGTAGATGGCCTCGCCCGGGATGACACCGTCTTTCAAGATTTTGCGATCGTGATAAATGTCTTTGAGGAAGAGGTTCAGGGCGGTGATGCGCTGGGTGAGCCCGCGTTCGATCCGCTCCCATTCGGCGCAGGGGATGATGCGCGGCAGAAGGTCGTGCGGAAAGATGCGCTCGGTCCCCTCGCCACGGCCGTAGACAGTAAAGGTGATGCCTTGATTGAAGAATGAGACATCGGCTTCATGTTTGAAGCGGCGAAGCTCGGCGGGCGGAAGGCTCAACAAGCGCGAGAAGAGCGCACGGTAATGTGAACGAGGCCGTCCATTGGGGCGGAACATCTCGTCATAAGCAGAACCAAACTCATATTCAGAGAAAGGTTCGGGAATCCCGCGATGCGAGAGGGATGAAGACGTTGCCATGTTTCACGAAAGATCGCGAATCGGGAAGGGCTTCAAACTTGGAAACGACCCGGTCTTGAATATGTCGAGTATACTCCTGGCGAAATAGACAACAGTTCGGGAGCAGACGGAATCTAGCTGGAGCCCATTGCCGGAGGTTTTCGAAATTCAATTTCCGGCAGTTGCTCGACGACGCGGCGCAGGGACTCTTCCCAGGAGGAGTGGATGGTGAGCAGGTCCTGATCGGCCGCGGCGAAGCGCCGATATTGTTCGAGCTTCAGGCTGTCCTTGCGATAGAGCAAGATGTCGACTGGCGGGCCGACGGTGACGTTGGAGCGAATAGTCGCGTCGAAGGACAGCAGGGCGTATTTGGCGGCGACCTCCAGGGGCGTTGCGATATCGATGCCGCGATCGAGGATCGGTCGGCCGTATTTACACTCACCCAACTGCAGATAGGGAGATTCTTCGGTGGCTCGTAGGGGATTGCCTTGCGGATAGATGAGATAGAGGCCGGGCGGCTCGCCCTTGACCTGTCCGCCGAGCAGCAGGTGGACGTTGAAGCTGAATTGATCGCGCTCGAGAGCAGCGCGGTCGACATCGGAAACACGGCGGACGTACTCGCCGACCATGCGCGCGGCTTGATAAAGCGATTGAGCTTTGGCGAGACCTTCGCCGATTTCGAAGTCCTCGCGCATGAGAGTGATCACCGACTGACTGATGGAAAGGCTTCCACTGTTCAGAATGACGAACACACGCTCGCCGGGGTGAACGAAGTAGTGCATTTTGCGGCAGACATTCACCTGATCGAAGCCGGCGTTGGTGCGCGAGTCCGAAGCCATCACCAATCCGTCGTCTGTGACGATGCCGAGGCAATAGGTCATTTCCCTCCCCTAATCTTGATTCCGATGTTCTATTGTGACAAGCCGGAGCATTGGCTTTCGAGCGAGACCGTTCAGCTACACTGTCGGGATACGCTGACCGGACCCACTTGGTTCCGCTGCCTCGTTTGCAGATCGGCAGGGTAAATCAACAGTCTGGAGCAAGAAATTATATATGCTGATCCGCCTTGGTTATGACATACAGTTTGACGTACCGCAGAAGGTGCCGATCGTGGCGTTGTTGAATGTCTATCCGACGCGGGAGGGTGATCTACGTGAACCGGATGAGCTCAAAATTTCGCCTGAGACGAAGATCGACCGGTATCAGGATAGTTTCGGGAATTACTGCAGCCGGTTTCTGGCTGAGCCTGGCTCAATCCGGCTTTACAACTCCACGTTGATTGAAGACTCAGGCGAACTGGATGTGCAGAGTCCGTCGGCGCGCGAGGTGCCGCTGGAGGAGCTGCCGACTGAGACGCTGCGGTTTCTGCTGGCGAGCCGTTACTGCGAAGTGGACTTGCTTTCGAACGTGGCAGCAGAGTTGTTCGGGCATATTTCGCCGGGCTGGGGACGCGTACAGGCAGTATGCGAGTGGGTCAATCAGAAGGTCACGTTCGGCTATAGCTTTGCGCGGTCAACTAAGACGGCGCTCGATGTGTACACAGAGCGGGTAGGAGTCTGTAGGGACTTTCAGCATTTGGCGATCACATTCTGCAGAGCCTTGAATATACCGGCGCGATATGCCACCGGGTATTTGGGCGATATTGGAGTGCCGGTTTCGCCGACTCCGATGGATTTTAGCGCCTGGTTTGAGGTCTATTTAGAAGACCGCTGGTGGACTTGCGACGCGCGGCATAACAGGCCGAGAATCGGACGGGTATTGATGGCAGTGGGACGGGACGCGGCGGATGTGGCGTTGACTACGTCATTCGGCAGCACGAGATTGACGAAGTTTACGGTGGTGACTGATGAGGTGGTGGAGCAGGGGGCGGCTCTCTCGGTGGGCTGAGGGGATCCCTGCGGGATCAGAAGTCAGGAGTCAGAAGATGGATCCCTTGCGAGATCGAAGACAGAAGACAGAAGACAGAAGACGGAAGCCCTTCGGGAGCGGATTCCTGCGGAAGTCAGGAGTCGGAAGATAGGGAATGCAGAATGGCGCTGGTGTAGGTGCTTAGTAGGCGGCTGACTTCTTCCAGCGAGGCGAGTAAGGTTCCAGTGTCGCGGTAGCCCAGGTCGCGCGCAAGAATTAAGAAGTAACGAGTTTCTTCGAGAGAACTTTCGGCGATGTTGAGGAACCGTGCCTTTTCTGCTCGACTGCGGCGGCGGAATCCTTCCGCAATGTTTGCCGGAACCGATACCGCGGAACGGCGGATTTGCAGAGATAAACCGTACGTCTCCGATTTCGGGAAAGCGGCGGTTAGGGCGTATACCGCTAACACCATTTCGTGGGCTTTGCGCCATACCGTGAGGTCCTGGAAGCTCTTGGCTGGTGGGCGGCGATCCGGCATAACCTATAAGACTAATGCGAGAGATCGCTCGCGGTGTGGGAGGTTTCGTAGCCAGCGACTACTGCCAGTTTATTTCGCAATTCAGCACTCGCGAGTAAATTCAAAAGCGGTTGAGTGCTCGGGTGGGCGGTGGCCGCTTTGGTGAAGACCAGATCGAAGCGCTCTGAATGCAGCGGCTCAAACGAGAGGCCGTAGCAGCGGGCGGCCGCTACGTTTGCAAAGCAGCAATCGGCCCATTGGTTGGCCACGCAATGCGCAGCGGAGAGATGCCCGTAGGCGATGCGATCGTAGCCGTTTATACGGGAGGCGGGAAGGCCAGCGGATTTCAGCGCCGAATCGAACTGCGCGCGGGCGCCAGAGCCTGACTCGCGATTGATGAACTGGCGGCGAGGAGCAACAAGGTCTGTCACAGAGCGGATGGGGCGGCGTTCGCCAGGCCTTGAGAGAAGTCCGGTCTGCCAGGCAGCGAAGGTGATAATGCGCGGCGCTTGTTTGGGGAAGCGAGCGCGGACGGCTGACAGGTTGTATTCGCCGGTGCGGCGATTCAGTAAATGCGAACCGGCAATGTGAACTTTTCCTTGGGCAAGCAGATCGATGGCTCGCTTACTCGAGGCCGAAATCAGAGTGATTTCCAAGTTGTAGCGGTCGGCGATTTCGGCGAGTAGGGAAAGCGCGGGATCGCAACCGGCGATTAACAGTGGAGCGGAGGAGCACGGCAGGTGAACGCTCGACAGTTCCACGGTGGAGCTATCGACGCTGACAGCATCGGTGGGCGGCAGAAAATTGAGCGCTGACGAAGACGGGATGGCGAGCGTGCCCGTGCTTCCATCGACTACGCGCATCAGTTGCCGGCCGCCAGGGGACCGGCCATCCACGGAAACGAACTTTGCGCGGACGCGGGGCGGGGCGGCGGAATCATCCGGCAAGCGGAACAGATCTTCCACAGAGACGTTCAGGCACTTGGCCAGACGCAGCGCGACCAGTGTATTAGGGACAAAGCTGCCATTTTCGACGGCGTAGATGGTCTGGCGGCTTACGCCGGAGGCTTCGGCAAGCTCGATCGCGGAGATGCCGCGAGCCGCGCGAAGTTCCCGCAGCTTTGACAGCGCTCGATCGTGTTCAGACTGTTCAGAGGACATACGTCATATATTCTGGACATTAGTCTTGCATAAATTACAAGTAATAAAACGGTTCTGCCTTGTGGGTGCGGTGTGCGGGCTGCTGTACGGACAGCAGAGCAGTTCAGTTTCGGGCGCGGTTACTGATCCGTCTGGCGCAGTGGTCGGCGGAGCCAAGGTCACGCTGACCGATAGCGAGTCACATGCGAAGCGGGGGAGCGAGACCAACTCCGCGGGAACTTACGCGTTTTTGCAGTTGGGTCCGGGAACTTATGACTTGAGTGTGGAGAAAGAAGGATTCCAGAAGCTGCAGCATAACGGCGTACGGCTTGCGGTGAACCAAACGGCTTCGGTTCCTCTTAGCTTGAGCGTCGGCGAAACAAGCAGCACGGTGGTGGTTAGCGGGGATGCACCGATTGTGGCGCCTGTGATGGATCAGGCGACGGGACTGGTGGATGGGCAGCAGGTGCGCGATCTGCCGCTGAATGGGAGGAGCTACGACCAGCTGCTGACGCTCAATCCGGGGGTGGCGAATTACACAAACGAGAAGAACGATAACACGCCGGGCATTTCGAATTCGGCAATCGGTAATATGTTTTCGGTAGCGGGGCGGCGTCCACAGGAAAATCTTTTTCTGATCGATGGGATTGAGTACACGGGATCCGCGGAAATCAATATGACGCCGAGCGGAACGAGCGGAGAGCTGCTGGGCGTGGATGCGATACGTGAATTCAATGTGCTGACGGATTTTTATACGGCCGAGTATGGAAAGCGGCCGGGGGCGCAGGTGCTGATTGTGGACCGGTCGGGTTCGAATGAGTTTCATGGGTCCGCATACGAGTTTTTAAGGAACAGCGCGTTCGATGCGCGGAATTTTTTCGACAGGCAATCGGTTCCGCAGTTCCAGCGCAATCAGTTTGGCGGGTCGCTCGGTGGAGCAATTGTGCAGAACCACACGTTTCTCTTTGGAGATTACGAGGGGTTTCGGCAGAACTTGCGTTTGAGCAATGTGACGCTGGTGCCGGATGACCGGGCGAGGGCGGGAATTCTACCGAACGGGCGGCAGATTGCGCTGTCGCCGCGGGTGCAGCAGTTGTTGACGCTGTGGCCGGCGCAGGGCCCCAACTCGCCGCTCGACAGCCAAGGAATTGCAGAGGCGTTCAGTACGCCGAAGCAGACGATTCGCGAAGATTTTGGAACGACGCGGCTCGATCAGATTTTCTCCTCGCGAGATACGCTGGCGGCAAGTTATACGGTGGATGACAGCGCGGACCGCACGCCTACGGCGAACCCTTTCGCACTTGACGTGGAGGGTTTGCGGGAGCAGGTGATTACGCTGCGGGAAACGCACGTTTTCTCGCCGAACGTATTGAATACGGCGAGCGCCGGGTTTTCGCGGGCCAGTTATTTCTACACGGGCGAATCGGCGGTGGACGTGCCGGGTTTCGTGGGGGCAAACCAGGTGGGAGCTTTAGTGATTGGCGGCAGCGCTACACCGAACACGGCGAGTTCGATTACGATGGCGGGCAGCAATAACGGTAGCCATTTGTTTGCGACGCGGAACCTTTTTACGTATCAAGATCAGCTTTCGATTGTGAGGGGCATTCATCAGATCAGCGTGGGGGGGTGGCTGCAGCGAGCGCAGTCGAACGATGAACTGGCGCTCGGGCAGTACGGGCAGGCGACCTTTTCCAATTTGACGAGCTTTCTGGAGGGCACGGTGACGACGTTCACGGCGGTCCCGTCGCCGACGCCGCTCGGGTGGCGATCGTGGGAGGGCGCCTGGTTTGCGCAGGACAACATACAAGTCTCAAAACATTTGACCCTCTCGTTAGGCTTCCGCCAGGAGTCTACAAGCGGGTGGAACGAGGTTGCGGGTAGAGCTTCGAATTTCGTGTATGGACCGAATGGAGCGCTCGAGACGAGTCCGCGAATCGGACCGTCGGCGTTCACGATCAATCGAGCGAAGTTTCTGGCGCAGCCTAGAGTGGGGTTTGCGTGGTCGCCGGGAGATGCTGGGAAAACAGTTGTGCGCGGAGGATTCGGGCTCTACAACGACTTGCAAGATGCGCTGAGTTACCGGCTCGATCAGAATGCGCCATTCAATACGAGCGTGACGCTGAGCGGACTGCCGGTGACGAGTTTGCCGATCTACCCGAATCAGATCCCAAGTGGATCCAAGGTTGCGCCCGCGGGCGTGGCGCAAGATCTGTATACGCCGACGATTGCTTCGTGGACGCTGAAGGTGCAGCAGCAGTTAACGCCCGATACATCGCTCTCGGTGGGCTATGTGGGTTCGCACGGCTATCATGAGACGCTCAGCGCCGATCTGAACCAAGCTGTCGCGACGATTTGTCCGGCTGCTCCGTGTCCGGCGTCATACGCTGCTGGAACGACTTACTATCGCCCGGGCGCACCGCTGGCGAATCCGGCGCTGGGAAGTTCGTGGGCTTGGATTTCGCAAGGAAACAGTTCGTTCAACGCTCTGGAAGTGGATCTGCGGCATCGGTTCGCGGCCGGGTTAGATTTCAGGACTGCGTATACGTGGTCGAAGTCGCTCGACAATGGGGACACGTTGAATGCGAGCGCGGCGGCGAATGCTCCGGGACTTGCGCAAGACACGGCGAATCTGAGGAATGACTGGGGACCATCGACTTTCGATTTGCGCCAGACGCTAGCGGTCAGCGCAATTTATGAGTTGCCGGTTGGTGCGGGTAAGCATTGGCTCGGGGATGTTCACGGGATCGCGAAGGCGTTGGTATCGGGATGGTCGCTCAATGGCATCGAGAGTTATAACACGGGTTTTCCATTTACGCCGCAGCTCAGCTTCAATCCCTCGAATAACGGGAACACGACCAATCCGGTGCGGCCGTCGCTCGATCCAAGTTTCACGGGTCCGATTATCACCGGAAACGTTCATGGGTATTACAATCCCAATGCGTTCAGCGTGCCCCCGAACGGAACATACGGGAGTGTGGGACGCAACACGTTCACGGGCCCTGGTCTGACGAACCTGGATGTTTCGTTGATGAAGACAACGCGGATTCGGGAACGGCTCACCTTGCAGTTGCGTGGGGAAACGTTCAATATTGTGAACCACGCAAATTTCAACACTCCGAACCTGATCGTGTTTACGTCGGCGACTGCGCCGCCTTCGGGGTCGGCGGGAGTGATCACGAGTACATCGACCAGCTCACGGCAGCTGCAGGTGGCGGTGAAGTTCATCTGGTGACCTGAGGGTCGAATTGTCGATGGGGGACAGGCCTACGGGTCGGTCACTTGCCGGTTTTGTGGACACTAGGCCGGACTGTCCCCCATGGGCTGTGTATTTGGTTTGAGTAAACGGCGCAGCGTTGAGGCGACCGCCAATTCGGCAGGTGCAGGTGGCGGCGAAGTTCATCTGGTGATCTGAGGGTTGGATTGTCGATGGGGGACAGGCCTGCGGATTGGTCACTTGCCGGTTTTGTGGACACTAGGCCGGACTGTCCCCGATGGGCTGTGTATTTGGCTTGAGTAAACGGCGCAGCGTTGAGGCGACCGCCAATTCGGCAGGTGCAGGTGGCGGCGAAGTTCATCTGTGGACACTAGGCCGGACTGTCCCCGATGGGCTGTGTATTTGGTTTGAGTAAACGGCGCAGCGTTGAGGCGACCGCCATAAGTACAATACAGACGTGCAAATCGGGATTATCGGAATGGGCTTCATGGGCGCTACGCATTTGCGGGCATTTCAGCAAGTCGCGGGGAGTCGAGTAGCGGCTATTTGCTCGAGAGATGAGCGAGTGTTGAGCGGAGACTTGACGCATGTAGGCGGCAATCTCGGCAACGTGGGCGGCAAGTATGACTTCTCCGCGATGCACAAGTGGAAGAGTTGGAAGGAACTCGTTGGAGACCCCGAGATCGATGCCGTGGATATCTGCTTGCCGACCGATCTGCATGAAGAGGTAGCAATCGCAGCGCTAGAAGCAGGCAAACATGTGTACTGCGAGAAGCCAATGGCTTTGGATATGGCGAGCTGCGAGCGGATGATCGCCAAGGCGGAGCAGAGCGGCAAAGTTCTGATGATCGGCCAAGTGCTGCGCTTCTGGCCGGAGTACCTGGAGCTGAAGAAGTTTGTCAGAGAGGCGGTGCATGGGCGAGTGAACTATGTGCGCTTTGTCCGGAGTTGCGGATTACCAGACTGGAGCAGTTGGCTGCCGGTGGAAGAACGTAGCGGGGGCGCGGTGATGGATCTGCTGGTTCACGACATCGATCAGGCCTTGATGCTGTTTGGGATGCCGGGGCAGATTGCGGCGCGGTCACTGGATGGAGGCGATAACATCAGCGCAACTTGGACGTATGAAGGCGGAGTACATGTGCAGATCGAGGGCGGTTGGTTCGCGCCGGGAACTCCGTTTGCTATGAACTTTCAGGCCAAAGCAGAAGAGGCGGCGCTCGAGCTTACCGCGGAAGGATTGTTTTTAAGCGATCAGCGAGGCCGGGAGCAGGTCAGGGTAGAGAAAGACGATGCTTACTATGAAGAGGCCGCGTATTTCGTGAAGTGTTGCGAAACGGGAAGCGCACCGGATCTATGTCCGCCGGAAGAATCGGCAAGAGCGGTAAGGGCAGCAATCTTGATGAAGAACTCGCGAGCAATGGGAGGAGAGGTGATCGAATGTTAGGTCTGGACGACCTGGAAATCGGCTTGATGTTTTGGGCCACGGCGGACGCGAAGAAAACTTTGGAGGACGTGAAGAAGTTCGGCGTGCGCGCAGGCCAGCTTGGTTTCCCGGGAGAACTGGAGCTCGATGGCGCGGCAGAAAGCTGGGACAAGGCGCTGAGTTCCGCGCATTTCACTGCGATTGCGGCGGTCTGCAGTTATGCCGGCGAAGATTACCAAGACATTCCGACCGTGCAACAGACTGTGGGACTGGTGCCGGAGAGATATCGCGAGGAGAGAGTGGCGCGGACCAAGGCAGTTTCAGACGTGGCGAAAGCGCTAGGGATTGAGAGCGTTGCCTGCCACATTGGATTTATTCCGCATGACGTCAGCAGCCCGGAGTACATTGCGGTACGCGACGTGGCGCGAGAGATTTGCGACTACTGTGCGAAGAGCGGCCAATCGTTTACGCTCGAGACCGGACAAGAGCCGGCTAAGGCGCTGCTGCAGTTTATAGACGATGTAGACCGGGAGAATTTGAAGATCAATTTCGATCCGGCCAATATGATTCTGTACGGCACGGGAGACCCGGTGGAAGCTCTCGGGGTGCTCGGGAAGCATGTGATCTCGGTGCATTGCAAAGATGGGGATTGGCCGCCGCGCGAGAAGCCGGAAGCATTGGGAGTTGAGAAGCCGCTGGGCAAAGGCAGTGTGGACTTTCCGGCGTTCATAGCCAAGTTAAAAGAGATTGGGTATCGCGGGGTTTTGTGTATAGAGCGGGAAGAAAAAGATGAGGCAAAGCGGGCGGCAGATATCCGCAGCGCGGTGTCACTGCTGAAACGACTGAAGGCGCCGGCCGAGGCGCGAACGTAACTCGATACACTAGCGGTGAAATGACACGCCGAACTCTTGTGAGCTCGCTGGCCGCGGCGGCGGCTTTGCGGGTAGAAGCAGCACCGCAGTTCATCGATCCGCGTCCAGATGCAAAGCACCACACCGAATGGAAGCCTTTGCTGGGCGTATTGGGGCAGTACACGCCCGCGAATGTCGAGTTTGCGAAGTCGCAGGGCTTCACGAACATGATTCTGGGCGGTGGACGCCATTCACAGCTGGATGCAACGACGATCACCGACGCCAAGATCGACGAAGTAAAGCAAGTTATTTCGAAGGCGGGCATGCACGTCTCGGCATTGCAGATAGACGGCAGCCATATCGATCCGAACCCGGAGAAGCGCGCCGCCACGAACGAGTATTTTGCGAAGGCGATCGATATGGCGGGCAAACTAGGGGTGCCCTACATTGGCACCAACTCCGGCAAAGACCCGTCGAAGCCTTTTCAAGAGCAGATCGACGAGGTTGTTCGGGTATATACGGAGAAATATTTTCCCGCCTGTCAACGAAGCCACGTGCGTATTCTGTGGGAGCCGTATCCAAACAGTCCGAACCTGGCAACCAGTCCTGTCGGGTTCGAAGCGCTGTTCAAAGGATTTGGCGATTCGCCGTATGTTGGTCTGCAATACGATCCGTCGCATCTGGTGCGGCAGTTTATGGATCCGATTCAGACAGCACGTGATTTTGTGGACAAGATCTATGACGTTCATCTGAAGGACACGGAGATCATGTGGCCGGTCCTGCGCGCGGGTGGAATCGATCCGGTGAACAAGGCGAAGTGGTGGCGTTATCGCATTCCGGGGATGGGCTCGATTAACTGGCGCGAATTTTTCACTGTGCTGCAGAACGTGGGCTACACGGGAGCGATGAGCATTGAGCAGGAAGATGAGCTATATGGCGCCGATGAGAACCCCGGACCGGACTTCAGCCGGCAGTTTCAAATTGGCTTCATTATGGCGAAGCGCTATCTCTCTCAGTACGTTCCAGTAGGAGTAAGCTAAAAATTAGAGAGTTATGGCCCAAGTTCAAGCGAGTCCAAAGACTTACGATGTTGTGATTGTCGGATCGGGGGCGGGCGGCGGAGTCGCTGCTCACGTGCTGGCAAATGCTGGAGCGAACATCTGCATGCTGGAGGCCGGAGCATGGTTCGACTGCACGAAAGACTCGAAGATGTTCGGGTGGCCGTACCAGGTTCCGCACAGAGGGTCGGGGACAAAGTATAAGCCTTGGGGTTACTTCGATGCGACTACGGTCGGTGGATGGCAGGTGCCAGGCGAGCCTTACACAAACGCTCCAGGATCGGATTGGATGTGGTGGCGGGCGCGCATGCTGGGCGGACGCACGAATCATTATGGACGCATTTCTCTGCGCATGGGTCCGTACGATTTCAAGCCATACAGCCGCGATGGAAAAGGCTTCGATTGGCCGATTACTTATGAGGAATTAGCGCCCTACTACGACAAGGCTGAGGGGCTGATCGGAGTTTTCGGTTCGAATGAGAACCTGGAGAATACGCCGGATGGGAACTTTCTTCCGCCACCGGCGCCTCGCGGCTACGAGCGGCTGATTAAGATGAGCGCCGATAAGTTGAACATCCCTTGCATACCGTCGCGGCTTGCCATCTTAACAAAGGCGCATAACGGTCGTCCGGCGTGTCACTATTGCGCGCAGTGCGGGCGTTCATGCGGAGTGAATGCGAACTTCAGTTCGCCTGGCGTGCATATCATTCCGACGCAGAAGAAGTTTCCGAACACGTTTGAGGTTCGAACAAATGCGATGGTGCGGGCAGTTACGCTCGGGAGCGACGGGCTCGCCAATGGCGTGTCGTATGTAGACAAACAGACGCGGCAGGAAGTAGAAGTACGAGCCAAGATTGTTGTTCTAGCGGCCAGCTGCTGCGAAACGGCGCGCATCATGCTCAATTCGAAGAGCAGCCGGTTTCCGAACGGTATTTCGAACAGCAATGGGCTGGTCGGCAAGTACATTATGGACACTGTGGGGTCGGCGGTGGGCGGGTATCTGCCGATCATGCAAGACTTGCCGCCGGAGAATGAAGACGGCGTGGGCGGCATGCATCTTTACATGCCATGGTGGAACTACAAAGAGCAGAAGGCCAACAAGATGCCGTTTGCGCGCGGGTATCACATTGAGCTCGGCGGCGGGCGGCAACAACCGGGGGCAGGCGCGCTGGGCGGATATGCTACGGAGTTCCTAGACGGCGGCTACGGGACGCAGCTCAAGAGCAATCTCCGGAAGCTGTATGGGGGAAGCGTATACTTCTCTGGCCGGGGGGAAATGATTCCGAACGACAACAGCTACTGCGAGATCGATCCGGAAGTGATTGACGAGTGGGGTATTCCGGTACTGCGCTTCCACTTCAAGTGGAGCCAGGATGAAATTCTGCAAGCAAAGCACATGCAGGAGACTTTCCAGGAGATCGTTCACACGATGGGTGGGATCGTTACGAACAAAGCGGGCAAAGACCAGGACTGGGGCATTTCGCGCGGGGGCGAGATCATCCACGAAGTAGGCGCCACGAAGATGGGTGACGACCCGAAGACCTCGGTGTTGAATAAGTACTGTCAAGCTTGGGAAGTGAAGAACCTGTTCATCACCGACGCTGCGCCATTTGTGAGTAATGCAGACAAGAATCCGACGTTGACCATCTCGGCGCTTGGCTGGCGGACTTCAGAGTACATTGCCGATCAAGTAAAGAAGTTCAACGTGAAGGTGTAGCAAGGAGGGTTAGATGCCGGAACCGATTCAAACAGAGACAAAGAGCGAAGAGGGCGTCAGCCGCCGAGGGCTGTTCCATATTCTGGGAGCTGTGCCTGCTGTGGCTGCTCTTGCTGGGGGTGCCTCGGCCGCTGCTTCACCAGCTCACGAGCACATGCACATGCCGGTGGCGCCGGATACGCACATAGCGCTCTCCGGCCCTGATTATAAGCGGCAAACGTTCGACGATCACCAGTGGAAGACGGTGAAAGTCTTGTGCGACTTAATCATTCCAGCGGATGAACGCAGTGGAAGCGCGTCACAAGCTGGGGTGCCGGAGTACTTGGACGATTGGATCGCCTTTCGCACCGTACAATCCGGGAACGAGGATTTGAAAGCGACGATTTTCGGAGGGCTGATGTGGCTTGACCGGGAATCGAATCAGAAGTTTGAGAAGCCGTTTGCGGATGCTTCGCCGGATCAGCAGAAGCAGCTTCTGGACAGGATCGCTTATCCGAAAAAGGCAGCGAAAGAAGATGAGCCTTGGGTGCACTTCTTCGACGAGTATCGGAGTTTGACGGTCGGCGGATTCTTCTCGAGCAAGATGGGAGTGGCGGATCTGCCATATCTGGGCAACGTCGCAGTTGCGCATTGGGAAGGCTGCCAACCCAAAGTATGGTCCGTGATAGAGGAGCGCCTGAAAAACGGATACAAGGGTATTCTTGAAGCGAAACCCTGGGGCGCTACAGCATAGAGCATCGCAAGCAGCGGCCGTCGCGATCGTAGTTCTAGGCAGCGCGGCCCTTTGGCTGCACTTCAAACCTCAACTCGGCTTTCAAAGAATCCTGCATTTCGCAAAGCCGGGACCGCTGCAATTGTGGTACTGGCAGCATACGAATTTGGTATCGGACCAAGCGGTAAGAGAAGCGGAAACGCTGATCGATAAAGCCGCTGGATTCGGCTACACAGGCGTGGCATTTTGGGACAGCAGCTTCAATCGGCTCGGGGACCCGACCTGGCCGCAGCTCAATGTAGAGAGGCTTCGAGATGTATTGCATTACGCAGCCAATCGCGGGCTTCGCGTGATGACACTTGCTGCGCCTTTCGGTTGGTCGAACGCCGCACTGATTGCTAACGGGAACTTGGCGGAGTCGCAGCGTGTCACCGGTGCACAATTTGAAGTAGATACAGCCGGCAGACGGCTGCGCTTCCTGAATAGCTTGCCGCCGCTGCGGAATGCGGGCTTCGAGGGCGATACAAGCGACTGGTTCGGCACTCACGACGCAGGGCTTGGGCTGAGCAGCGAAGTTTCGCACAGCGGGCGGCATTCGGCGCTGGTGATTGACTCGCGCGGCAACTCGCGGTACCGGCAAGAGGTCAAGCTGAGGCCGTGGCGCCAGTATCACATTTCGATCTGGGTACGATCACAAGGGTTTCGGGGACCGGCAAATTTAGAAGTAGTCGATTGGTGGCACCGGAACGTGGTTCCTTTCTACACTGAGCTGCCGGTGGAGGGAACGAAGGACTGGACGAAGCTGGATTTTGCCTTCGACAGTCGCGATACAACATCGGCTTACCTGTATTTCGGCGTGTGGGGAAATAGCTCGGGCATCGTTTGGTTCGACGACGTGAGCCTGGAGGAAACGGCACTTGTGTATGTGGAGCGGCGCGCGGGAGCGCCACTGCGAGTATCCGATGCCGGCAGCGGGGTTGTCTATCGCGAAGGGAGAGACTACGATCGAGTTTTCGATCCTGCACTATCGCCGCCTCATGTAGTGTTTCGTGACAGCTATCACGAACCGGTGACGGTTACTTTGCCGCCGGGATCAGCGATGCGGCCCGGTCAGCATGTATTGATCGACTATTACGCAGTGTTCCCGATACCGGTGAGCAATCAAGTAGGGATGTGCCTGACAGACGAAAGCGTGTTTCGGTGGATACGCAGGAATACGCAAGCGTTGAAGGCCATTGTGCCAAGCGATGCCGAAGTGCTGCTTTCCTACGACGAGATGAGGCAGATGAATTCGTGCGCGTCCTGCCGTGCGCGGCATCTGAGCGCGGGGCAGTTGCTGGCGTGGAATACCGATAAGGTGACGGGAATCACCGAGCGATTGCTGCCCGGCAGAGAACTATACGTATGGAACGATATGTTCGATCCGTTTCAGAATGCCAGACCAAACTTCTATTATGTGGAGGGCAACTTATCGGGATCCTGGAAAGGATTAAAACGGGAGGTTGAGATTTTGAACTGGAATCGGGGAAGGCTCGCCGAATCGCTGCGTTGGTTCAGCGGGCTGGACGCGAGGCAGGAGACTCCGCATGCGCAGATTATTGCCAGTTACTACGACTGCGGGTACGGAGGAGTGGCGGCCGGAGACTTGGCGAAAGCGAACGGCATTCCAGGAGTTAAGGGCCTCATGTATGTCAGTTGGAGAGACGATTATGGACAGCTGCGCTCGTTCGCCGAGTCTGCCCGGGCGGGCTGGAATTCCTATGTTGGAAATGTTCCAGCGATGAACTCCAGCGCCCGGCCAAATTAGAGCTTAGTTGTGGTTGAGCAATCGGCATGTCCGCATCCACATTGAATATCGGGAGCGGAGCCGAACCCTTCACAGAAAGCTGAGCAGTAATTGCTGCCTTCCATAGCGTGACAGTTGCACGACGGATGAGCGCACTTTTTATCTTCGGCCATTTGAGGACCTCCGCGGAGTTAGACGGCTCATCAGGCGAAAATAGCACGCGGCATTCGTATAGGGAAGACAGGATTGAAATACATTGGGAGCAGATGGGATCTATTCAGCAGTTGAACGACTAACAAACATGCTCCGTGACTCTCTTTTCTTGTTCTTAGCTCTCATATTTTTCGTGATTTGGGTAATTGCATGGTTCGCATTCCATGTAGCGGGCGGCCTGATTCATATTCTGCTGGTCATCGCGGTCATTGCGCTGGTGATCCATTTCCTTCGTTTGAGAAGCCGCAAGGTATAGTCTTGTCCGATCGGTTCGGCGACGAAAGCACCTCCGAGCCCGGTCAGAAGGTTGAGGGCTTTAGCGGATCTTGAGTCTACGCTTGAACGACCTTGGTTTCCGGGGTCTCCAGCTGACGTCCAAGCGAGCCGGAGTCGAAATAAGCTCGAAAGCGGCTGATTTTGCCACCATCGGCTTCAATGATCGACACCCCTTCGTATGAGAACTCAGCGCCATTGCTAGTAGTGCCTTCGGTGATCCATTCGAGCGCGGTCAGATTGCCCTGCGTGAACTCGTTGCGGAATTTGGATTGAACGTTTTCGAAGGTGTCACGGTACTTAGTCCAGAACTCGCGAGCGCCGTCCGGCCCATGGAATTTTTCCGGGGCGATGATGTTTCCCGTGTCCGCGTTTTCGGCGAAGAGCGCAGCTATGGGATCGGCGTTTCGCGATTGCTCCAGTTGGGAGAGTGCATTGATGAATTGTTGGGCAAGAGAATCGGCCATAAGTGATTGTCCATCGAGTATGATGCGCCGCTTGCGAGATTGGATCAGAAGAAGATGCGGTGAGAAGAAGGAGGGAGCGGCGGCTAAAGCGAGAGTTTGCCCTGAAACTCCATGCCTTTCAAAACGAACTTCGCATGTATTTGCTCGCGGCCGGCGGCCAGACGAAATTCAACCGTCTTGTCTTTCAATTCAATAGGGTCGGACTTAGGGAAGAAAATCACAATCCTGCCGTCCACGCCTTGATTGACCTCGACGCGAGATGGCGTGAGCGGAGAGTGACCGGATCGCAAAAGCGAGGCAGAGGCTTTGATGCGGTCTCGCATGCGCTGCTCGACATCGCCGTCGATTGTCTTATCGGAATCGATCGAAGCCGCGGGCGCGCCCACTGCTGTTTCAGGGAGCCCGATGAGAGCGATAGCATATTCGGGCATGGGCTTGATTGTGGACAAGTCTACATTTGGATTCTGCTTCTTGGCAGCAGCTATTTGCATCGGAAGGGCACTTTGCCATTGAATATCGACCTGCTCGGGGCGCGAACTCGAAGGCAACGGCGCTGAACTGGTGCTTTGAGAGCCAGCGGAGTCGTAGGTGCGCTGAGAACGCTGCCGGCCGAGCGAGCCGGGCGCACCATTCGGCACACCGCCGGGCCAGTTCCGCGTGGTGGAATTCGGAGCAGAGGTCTGGCTATTCAACAAGCTGCCTGCAGCAAAGCTCACCTTCAATGATTTGATCCAAGGCGACTTGTGAAGGACTTGATAGACATCGTCCGCATTCCACTGCGAAGGATCGATGCCAGACCACGCTCCGGCAGCATGGGAGGCATAGAGTAAGCCTGCGGCAAGCGTAACGCCGCAACACAACTTGAGGATCAAGGGCAAACTCTGGGGTAATCGCGGAAAAGCCGTCACAACCACATTTGACGCAGTTCCAGCAAAGACGTTGCTCGGCGCTCGGTTGAGCTAGGAACGGTTAAGGTTGACCCGGCGAACCGTTTTGAGCGCCTTGTTTTCAAGCAGACGAGAGATCAAGGAATCGCCGACCGGCTCGTCGGTCTCGATGATGGCGATGGCGATGAGGGGTGCTTGCGATGCGGCCGACGGTTCCTGACGCCCGAGAGCAAAGTTTGCGATATTGACGCCATTTGCGCCGAGCATCGAGCCTAGATAGCCGATGACGCCGGGGACGTCTTCGTTTTTCGAGTAGAGCAGGTTTCCATCGAGGGTCGCTTCGCAGGAGATGTTTTCCACCTGGAGCAGCCGCGGCTTATCGAGCACGAGCGCGCCGACCACAGAAAAAGTTCCGGTATCGGATTCGAGCTCCACGCGAATAGAGCTCATCTGTCCGGGGCCGGGTTCTCGCTGTTCGATGACACGGAAGCCGCGCTGGGCAGCGAGCTGCATGGCGTTCACGACGTTCGCGCGGTACTCAAGCGAGCGGCTCAGAATGCCGGCTAGCCCCGCATTCCGGAGAATCTGCGTGTCGTTGTCGGCGAGCTTACCGGAGTAGGCGAAGCGGATCGTGTGCGCATTGCCGGACGCAATATGGCTAAGGAACAGGCCGAGCCGCTCGGCTAAATCGACATACGGACCAATCGCGCGGAACTGCTCAGCGGTGAGAGCCGGCATATTGACCGCATTCAGAGCTACGCCACTCTTCAGGTACTCGATGAGCTGTTCGGCAATGCGGATGCCGACAATCTCCTGAGCCTCTTCCGTCGAGCCGGCGATGTGGGGCGTGGCGAGAACCGATTCGACGGCAAACAGAGGAATCTCGCCGGGAGGTTCGGTTTCGAACACATCGAGCGCAGCACCGGTCACCGTGCCATTCGCAAGCGCAGACTCCAGGGCTGGCATATCTACCAACTCACCGCGCGCGCAATTGACGATTCGTACGCCCTGCTTCATCTGAGCGAAGGCAGAGGCGTTTAGCATTCGATCGGTATCGGGCGTAAAGGCGACGTGAAGCGTGATGTAGTCGCTCTGTTGGTAAAGATCGGGCAGGCTGACCAGCTCGATGCCGAGATCGCGGGCGCTTTGCGAACTGATGAAGGGATCGTGCCCAACGATGCGCATCTCAAAGGCACGCGCACGGCGGACGACTTCGCGCCCGGTGCTGCCGAGGCCGACCACTCCGAGAACTTTGCCGCGCAGCTCGTTGCCGAGGAACTTCTTCTTTTCCCACTTGCCGAGTTTGGTGGAAGCGCTGGCCTGGGGGACAGAACGGGCAAGCGACAACATCAGGGCGAGAGTGTGCTCGGCAACGGAGACTGCATTGCCTCCGGGCGTGTTCATCACGAGGACGCCAGCGGCAGTGGCGGCGGGAAGATCGACATTATCGACGCCTACGCCGGCGCGTCCTACGACTCTTAATTTCGGGGCTTTGGCCAAGACATCGGCAGTGACTTTGACAGCGCTGCGCACAAGGAGAGCATCGCAATCAGCGAGGTAACTGGAGTAGCTTTTGGGGTCTGAAACAACAATGTCCCAACCAGATTGGGCTTTGAGCAGATCGATCGCGGCGGGCGCGAGCGGCTCGGCAACTAGAATTTTCATCGGGCTGTTATTGGATGTAACGCGCGAGACAAGAGCCGCGCGGCAGCATCAGCTGAGCGCTAAGGCTTCCTTCGGCAAAGCGACTTCGGCATACACATTCTGAACCGCAGCCACGCCGGAGCCAAAACGAACCGGGTAACCATTGGCCGTCAAGATCAGTTCGAGTTCGGCGACCACGGCAAAGAGATCATGGAAGTCGAAATAGCCGAGATGCGCGAGACGAAAGATCTGGCCTTTCATGGAGCCTTGTCCATTCGTGATGATGGCGTTGAAGCGAGTGCGGAACTCTTTGATGATGACACCAGAATCCATCCCGGCGGGCGGACAAACGGCGGTAACGGAAGAACCCGGAGACGAGGAAAACAGTTCCAACCCGAGCGCGGACATAGCTTCGCGAGTGGCGCGCGCGAGCAACTCGGCATTAGCAATAAGCTTATCCATGCCAAGCGCCTTGATGTACTTCAACGTTTCGGCAAGAGCGAGCAGAAGAGCGGTATTGGGAGTCCAAGCCGACTCACCGTTAACAGCGTTCTTTCGCTCTTTCTTGAGATCGAAGTAGAAGCGGGGCGCTTTCGAGGAATCAGCCATGGCCCAGGCCTTGGGGCTGATCGAAACGAACGCGAGGCCCGGCGGGATCATAAATGCCTTTTGTGAGCCGCCGATGACAACGTCGAGGCCCCAGCCATCGACATCGAGCGGCATGGTGCCCATACCAGTGATCGCATCGACTACAAAGATGGCATCGGTGCGTTTGACGGCCAGGCCCATCGCCTTCACATCGTGTTGCGTGCCGGTAGAGCTTTCGGATGCCTGAACGAAGACGCCCTTGATATTCGGATTTTTGCCGAGGGCCGATTCCACATCGCGAGGCGAAACGGCATCACCATAGGGCGCGCTGAGTACAGTCGCTTTCATGCCCCATGCCTTCATGATTTCGACCCATCGCTCGCCAAATTTTCCCGCGGAGCAGACGAGCACTTCGTCGCCCGGAGAGAAGAAGTTTTGCGTGGCGGCTTCCAATCCGCCGGAGCCTGACGATACCAACACGAGAACATCGTTGGCGGTGCCCAAAACGCTCTTCAGATCCGCCAGCACCTGCTTGTAAAGATTCCGGAAATCTTCTGTCCGGTGATGGATGTCGGAACCCATCATGGCATGCAGAGCGGACGGCAAGAGAGGCGTAGGGCCCGGAGTGAGGAGTCGCTGTTTTTTGATGTGCATTACAAGGCATCGGCTCGGGTCGCGGGTGGTTATGCGATCCGCGTCCAAAGCTGTGGGAAATCCCAGAATACCAGAAACGGCGAGGGCCGGATCCGCGCTGGATTCGGCCCCGTTGACTTAGTTTGCCACGGTGAAGCTAGTACTCGTAGTGAAGCTCTGACCGGCCGCCGTGGTTGCGGTGATGGCAAGCGAGTGGGTACCGTTCTGCAGGTAGGTGGTGTCTATAGCCGCGTTCCAGCCCACATCGGGACAGCCGGGCTGATTGCCGTAAACCGAGCAAACATCGCTGCGATTGCTTCCGTATTGCGCTGGGCCGTATCCGATTCCGTCGACGGCTACTTGAATGCCCGTGATGGCCGAGTTGGGATTAATCGCCCAGCCGCCGAAGTACGCAACTCCAGCGAAGTTGGCGCTGGCGGAGTTAGGCACATCGATCGTGATACGGGTGGGGCTCGGAGAAGTCCAATTCGCGACCTGGAAGTTCGTGGAGGTGACGGAGTTGGAGCCATCGGCTGCGGTCGCGGTAATGCCGAGCGAGTGGGTGCCGTCGGCCAACTGCGTGGTGTTGAGAAGGTAGGTCCAGTTCACGACCGTGTTAGGACCGCCTGGTGTAAAGGAAGTCGCGCCATAGGGGTAGCCGTCTACGGAGAGAGTGATGGATGTGACTTGAGCGCTGGTACTGGTTGCAGTACCGGAGAATTGCGCCATGCCCTGATACGAACTGCTCATCGTGCTGGGCTCGGTGATGGTTGCGGTAGTAGGACTGGCAGGGGTTGCGTTGGCAACGGTGAAGTTTGCGCTGGCCGTCGCGCGCGCCCCACTCTGCGTGGTAGCAGTAACGTCCACCGTATGAGTACCGTTTGTGAGACTGGCGGTGCTGAAGAAGTAATCCCAACCGACGTTGGGGCAGCCGGGCCGACCGGGCAATTTAGCACAGACATCAGGGCGCGCGCTGCCGTAAGTAGCCGTCCCGGAGGCAACGCCGTCGATCGAAATTTGCACGGTGGCGATAGCCGAGTTGTCGTTCAAAGCCCAACCGCCAAAAGACGCGTAGCCGGTGAAGGCTGCTGTTGTGGAATTGGGAGTATCGATAGAGATCCGCGTCGGGTTAGCAGCGCTTGCCAGATTACCGATCTGAATGGGCGTGGTGGTGGTAGAAGCCTGGCCACTCATGGGAGTGACAGTGACTTGCAGAGTATGGGTTCCATCCGGAACCACGGTTGTGTCGAGCGCGAAAGTCCAGCCGACATTCGGGCATCCCGGGTAGCCTTGGAACACGGCGCACACATCGGCGCGATTGCCGCCGTAAGCGGCGTTTCCCATGGGGATATTGTCAATCGCGATCGAGACTTGTCTGATCGAAGAAGCGGAATCGACGGCCCAGCCGCCAATGTTGGTGGTCCCACTGAGCGGCCCGGTTTGACTGTTCGGCTTATCGATGCTCGTGATAATCGGGTTCGATGTCGTCCAGTTGGCAACCGTAAACGTGCGTCCTTGAATCGCGTGCTGTCCATCGGAGGTGGTCGCGCTGAGTGAAACATTATGCTGGCCGTTTGACAGCTTGCCTGTGTCGAGCAGATAAGACCAGCCGACGTTGCCGGTTCCGTTTGCGCAGCTCGGAGAAGTGGCATAGAGGACGCAGACATCCGGGCGGCTCAGACCGTATGTGGCGTTGCCTTGAAACACACCATCGATCGAAAGGGCCAGATTGCTGACGGTGGCGCTGGTATTCAGAGCCCAACCATTGAAGGTAATCTGACCTTGGAAAGTGGGGTTTCCCGCCGCTGGATTATCGAAGTCGATTACGGTGGGGATGGCACCGCCGTAGTTTTGGGAGATGAACGAGTGAGCCGCCGTGAGGCGCGAACCACTGGCATCAGTGGCAGTGACTTGAAGGTTGTGGGTGCCGTCGGCGAACTGCGTGGTGTCGAGCGAATAACCGAAGCCCACATTCGAGTTGGCTGCGCAGCTTGGCGAGGACGCATAGTGCGCGCAAACGTCCGGCCTGCTGGCTCCGTAGCTGGCTGTACCGGCCGAGATTCCGTCGACAGAAATCTGCACGGTGCTGATCACGGCGGCATTGTCGACGATCCAACCGGCAATGCTCGTAGTTCCGGAGAACTTGGGTGTGCTGGTGTCTGGTGAATCGATATTGATCGTAATGCGACCGCTGCCGGCCGGAGGTTGGTTCGGGTTCGGGTTGGCTGCACCGACAGGGATCGTGACCGTGTTGCTGATAAAGGCATTCTGGGCGATGAAAACCTGCGTATTGTCATCTGCAGGCTGGCCCTGGGGCACGATCATCTGAATCTGATAAACGCCGTAAGAGCCTTGAGCAAGGCCGGCACTCACGATTTGTCCGGCGGCGGCGCCAGCGGGCGATTGAAGGGTTGCGCTTACGCTGGCTGTGGCACTGTTGATTGCGTAACCCGTATAAGGCTGGCCGGTTGCGACATTCGCGATGACGTTGCCGGAAAGGTCAACGATTTGGCCGAGTCCAGCGCCGGAGAGGACAATTGTCTCCCCCGGCGCAGCCTTGTTATTTGGCGTGATCGGCGACCCGCTGAGAACGTTGCAGCAGGTGGAATCGGTGTAGGGAGTAACGGTAATGTCAGTCGAGCTGCTGCTGCTTCCGGCAACTGTGATACCTGTACCCGCCGCACCGCTTTTGCGGGCCACCACGACGACACGGTTGAAGGCGCCGCCTACCTGTGCGGTGACGTTAGGATCGTTCGCGTTGTTGATAACGTTGGCCAGATTTGAGGTGATATTAGTCAGGGTGTCGGTGCTCTGTACGGTGTAGGTGTAAGCTGTACCGGCAACGGTGATGGTCACAGTGTCGCCTGCTTTG
Organism: Bryobacteraceae bacterium; assembly: GCA_965219105.1. Classification (GTDB taxonomy): domain Bacteria; phylum Acidobacteriota; class Terriglobia; order Bryobacterales; family Bryobacteraceae; genus Bog-105. The sequence goes on from OZ244728.1 coordinate 2,010,238, forward strand.
ACTGTACCGGTCAGATCGACAACGGCCTGCGGATTGCCGAGCTGGTGGTAAGCGCCGGTGGCAGGGTACGGACGCACTTGGCCGGGAGCAGATGGAGCGCTGAATAGCCCAGGATTTGCTTGCGTGATGTAGATGGGCGTGGCATTCGTGATCGTCACGCTGCCGTCGCTGTGGGTGGTGCGAACAAAGATGCTAGTGCTGTTACGGCCTTCAATGCTGTAAGGAATTTGCGAGACGACTTGCGTGGCGGAAGCGCTGTAAACAGGAGACGCCACACCGTCCATAAAGACCTGTGCGCCGCCAAGCGAGTACGGGATGGTTCCGGTTAAGGCAGCGACGGCGGGATTGCCGGTGGGTTGATCGGAGAGGTTCGTGCCGTTAATTTCAACTAACATACCGGGCGCGCCCGTTGCGGCCGTACCGGCAGTGAGATAGCTGTTTCCGGAGGTCGTAACAGCGAGGTCAGTGGTGTTAGAAGCGGTCGCGGAGAAAGCAATCGTGTCGTTTGCGAGATTCGTGCCTCGCGAACTGAAGTAAACCGAGCCTGTTCCGGTACCGGCAAAAATGGCGATGACATTTGTATCACCGCTTCCAGCATTTACAAGACTTACGATGCCTTGCGCGATCGAGTCGTTGGTGTCGCCGCTCTTGACCGTGTACGTGTATGTGTTGCTTCCGAGCGTTAGCGCAACAGTATCGTTTGCAACGATGCTCGTATTCGCAATGGTCAACACGCCTTCCTGACGGATGATCTCGCTCGCCCAGTTTACGACCGAGCTATCCGGTAACGATGTATTGGCAGGCGTGAACACAAGGACGCGATTATCGGTGGCATCTGCCACATAGAGGTTGGTTCCGTCGAAGGCAAGTGAAGACGGCGTAGGAGTGACGTCGACCGCGCTGATGTTATCGACGGCAGTACTGGCGAAACTGGCGGCAAGCGTGGTGACCTGATTGGTATAAAAGTCGGGCTGCCCGAGCACATGATCGGCGGCCGCGCCGTTTTGAGCCGGGATGGTGTTGTAAATGAGAACGCGGTCGTTTCCACCGTCGGCGACAAAGAGGCGAGTGCCGTCAGAGAGGGCGAAGCGAGGATAATTCAGATTCGATGGGCATACATTTTGAGCGCCGGTATTCAGACAGATGTTGGGATTATTCGGGAGAGCCGTGGTCATGTCCGGCTGTCCGAGCACCACATCGGCGTTTTGTCCATTGGCGGTCGGAATACTATTCCAGATCAAGACGCGATTGAAGCCGAGATCGGCAACATAAAGGTGGGAGGCGTCGGCGGTGACGGAGACTGGGTTACAGAGCTCATTAGCCGCCGTGGTGACTGTAGCCGTGGTGTTGACCGGATTGCAAGCCGCTTGGGAACCGCCATTGAAATTAGCTTGCCCGAGCACCACGTCGGCAGGCGCATTGTTAGCGGTAGGGATGGTGTTCCAGATCAATACCCGATAGTCCTGGGTGTCGGCGACAAACAATTTGCCGTTTTGAAACCACACACCGGCGGGGCCGCGGAGCGAACTCGCGGTGGGATTAGGGGAGACCACGGCGTGAGTGAAATCTGCCTGGCCAAGAACCACGTCAGCTGCCTGGTTGATGGTAGATGGAATTGAGTTCCAGATCAACACGCGATTATTATCGGTATCGGCTACAGCGACATGAACGCCATCGCTGGCGACCGCAGTCGGCGTGCGCATGTTAGAAGTGGCAGGGTCGTTACTCAAACCTTGATTAAAGGCGTTTGGATCAGGACTGTTAGTGTTGATAGCCTGCCCGGCGGTGAACCCGGGCTGCCCGAGTTGATTGAAAGCGGGGAAGGCACAGACATTACAGGAAGCGTTTGAGTAAGTAAACGCGTGAGTGAGATCCGCGGTAGGCGCCGGAACCTGACTCGTACTAAACATCACGACGCGATTGTCTTGCGAGAGGGCACCGAGTTTGTTCGAATCGGCGACATATAAGACACCGTTGGCCCAAGCCAGACCGCTCAGGCCCCCGAGAATCTGCTGATTCGGAATGTTAGCGGAGGTACCGGGCGTGGCACCGCCGTAAGTAAAGGTATATTGACCGAATTCGGCGCGGGCCGCCTGGCCATTGGTGAAATTCTGTGCCTGTAAAGTAGCGGCAACAACGAACAAGAAACAAACAGTGGTGTACTTTTTCAAACTCTAAAGCCCCAAAATCAAGTGAGTACGGCCGGGCAAGGCTACGCGCGCATGCCTCTCGACCGGAAGTGAACTTCCAAAAAAGAAGGGATGCCCAGAGCAACAAGCCACCAAGCTAGCTCAGTATATCAGCGGGTTTGACGCAAGCTGCCAAGAGGCGGTTCCGGCAATGTGAAAAGATTTGACGCCGGTTCCACGGGTTACAGGACCACGTACAATGTTGGTCGATGCCGCTCCTGGACCAAGTGCAAAAAGACATCGTCAGCGCCATGAAGGCCAAGGAGGAGGGCCGTTTGAGCGCGCTCCGCATGGTGAAGGCGGCGCTGAAGAAGCAGGAAATCGACAGCATGAAGCCGTTGACCGGGGAAACAGAGATGCAGGTTATGAACACTCTGTTGAAGCAGCGGAAGGAGTCCGCGGACATGTTTCGTAAGGGCGGGCGGCAGGAACTGGCGGAGAAAGAAGAAGCCGAGATCGCGATTCTGGAGAGCTATCTTCCCTCAGCGCCGTCCGAAGCGGAGATGCAAAGCGCCGTGGATGCGGCGATAGCGGAAACGGGCGCAAGCTCGGCCAAAGAGATGGGCTCGGTCATGAAAGCAGCACAGGCGCACTTAGCGGGGAAGCGTGTGGATGGAAAAGCGTTGAGTGGTTTGGTGAAGCAGAAGCTGAGCTAGCATATTCTCCTTTTCTTCGCCTATACTGTTTTGTGAGCCGGTTAGCGGATTTCCTGCTATTGGCTCAACAGGAACAGCTTTGCCCAGTTATGTCGAGCTCCATGCGCGTTCCGCGTTTTCGTTTCTCGAAGGTGCTTCCCTTCCCGAAGATTTAGCTTCGCGGTGTGCGGAACTGGGTCAGTCTGCCATGGCCATTACAGATGCGCATGGCGTGTACGGTGCGCCGCGTTTTCATCTGGCGGCAAAGAAATTAGGCATACGCGCGTTGATTGGCGCGGAAGTGAATCTGTTTCCCGGAACGTCACGCTGCACTTTGCTGGCGGAAAACAGAACGGGGTACCAGAATCTGTGCCGGTTGATTACACGGACGAAGTTTCGCGGCCATACGGCAGGCAAAGCGGTGAATCCGTACGCCACAGAACAGGATTTAGAGGAGTACGCGGAAGGATTGGTATGCCTGACGGGCGGTGATGAAGGGCCGCTGGCGGAGGTGTATAGCAGCCTGCATGGGCCGGAAGCGCGGCAGCGAGCGAGTGAACGGCTTGACAAATTTTGCGGTACTTTCGGCGCAGCAAATGTGTATGTTGAGCTACAAAGACACAGCCGGCGCGATCAAGAAGCACGTAACTGCGCGTTAGTGGAACTGGCGGGCAGCAGGAAGTTGGCATTGCTGGCTACCAACGGTGTTTCCCAGGCAACACCGGAGAGGCGAGACCTTCAGGACGTGCTCACGGCGATTCATTACCAAACGACACTGGCGAAAGGCGGCAAGCTGCTTGCCTGCAACGCGGAACGGCACATGAAGAGCAGCCAGCAGATGGCGCAGCTGTTTTCAGATTTGCCAGAGGCTATCGCGCAAACCAGTGAATTAGCCAACCGGTTGCAATTCACATTGCAGGATTTGGGATATCAATTTCCTGTGTATCCGGTTCCGGCTGGGGAAACCCAAGCTTCTTTTCTACGCGCCGTCACCGATGCACACGCACGGCGGCGCTACCAGCCTTATTCGCCCAAGGCACAGGGACAAATAGAACGGGAGCTCGCCCTTATAGAGAAACTGGATCTGGCTGGTTACTTCCTGATTGTCTGGGACATTGTGAACTTCTGCCGGGAACAGAAGATCCTGGTGCAAGGGCGCGGGTCGGCAGCTAATAGCGCCGTCTGTTACTCGCTCGGGATTACAGCGGTCGATCCGGTGGGAATGGATCTGTTGTTCGAGCGATTCCTCTCCGAACAGCGCGAAGAAATGCCCGACATCGATCTCGATCTGCCTAGCGGAGACCAGCGGGAGCGTGTCATTCAACATCTGTACAGCAAGTACGGACAATTAGGGGCGGCGATGACTGCCAACGCGATCACTTATCGCGGGCGCTCCGCCGTTCGGGATGTCGGCAAGGCGCTGGACCTTGATGAAGAGCAGGTGAGTCAACTTGCTAGCCAGATTAGCGCTTTCGAATGGAAGGATCAAAGCGATTCGCTGGAGAGGCGTTTTCGTGAACAGGGGTTCGATTTTGAAGATAAGCGCTACTTGCAGTTTTTTTCTTTAACCAAGGAGATTCTCGAGCTGCCCCGACATATTGGGCAACACTCCGGCGGCATGGTGATTTGCCAGGGACAATTAGATTCGATTGTGCCGCTGGAGCCGGCATCGATGCCCGGGCGCGTGGTCGTGCAATGGGACAAAGACGATTGCGCGGATTTGAAAATCGTCAAAGTCGATCTGCTCGGGCTGGGCATGATGGCCGTGCTTGAAGACACGATACAAATCGTGAGCCAGAGCTACGGCGAGACGGTGGATTTAGCTCACTTGCCGGAGAACGACCCCGCGGTGTATGACTGCCTGCAGAAGGCGGACACGATCGGACTGTTTCAAGTGGAGAGCCGGGCGCAAATGTCTTGCCTTCCGCGATTGAAGCCTGCCCGTTTTTATGACATTGTGGTGCAGGTTGCGATTATCAGGCCGGGTCCGATTGTCGGGCAGATGCTTCATCCTTACCTGAAGCGGCGGCAGGGTTTGGAAGAGGCTGTATGTCTTCACCCGTCGCTCGAACCCGTGCTGAAGAGGACTTTGGGGGTTCCGTTGTTCCAGGAGCAACTGATCCGCATTGCGATGATTGCGGCCGGGTTCAGCGGAGGGCAAGCGGAGGAGCTGCGCCGGGCGTTTGGATTTAAGCGTTCCGAGAAGCGGATGCGAGAAGTGGAAGTACAGCTTCGCGCAGGCATGGAGTCGAAGGGGATTACGGGAGAAACACAAGATCGAATCATTCAGGCAATTACATCGTTTGCGCTGTATGGTTTTCCGGAGTCGCATGCGGCGAGTTTTGCGTTGCTGGCATATGCGAGCGCGTATTTGAAATGCCATTATCTTGCCGCTTTTACGGCCGCGATGCTGAACAATCAGCCGATGGGGTTTTATTCGGCAGCCACGCTGGTCAAGGATGCGCAACGGCACGGGCTGCGCTTTCGCCCGGTGGATGTGCAGCGATCCGACTTTCTTTGCACTGTGGAAACAAGTCCCACAGAAAAGCATGTGCGCCTGGGATTGAATTACGTTCGCGGACTGAGCCAATCCACTGCGAAACGAATCGAGAGAGAAAGAAGGCACACCCCGTTTCTCTCGCTGCGCGACTTGATGCAGCGTGTTGGGGAGTTGCAGAAAGATGAGATCGCCGCGCTGGCCGAACTAGGCGCTTTGAATTCTTTACCCAAGCGCAAATCGGACCAGCACCGGCGCGGCGCTCTCTGGCAGGCACAGCTTGCTTTGCAGCCTGTGGGGGAGCTACTGGAGCCGGTGGCGGCAGACGGCGCCTCTTCGCCGCTAACGCCAATGACCAATCGGCAACGCACTTATGCCGATTTCAGCAACAGCGGACTGAGTATCGGAGCGCATCCGATGGCTTACTTCCGCGATCGTATGTCCGCGATGGGCGTTATGGATGCAGCCACAGCGAAAGCGCAACGCAACGGGCTGTTTTTGAAGACGGCTGGCTGCGTGATTACACGTCAACGGCCAGGTACGGCGAAAGGATTTGTATTTTTGAGCCTGGAAGATGAGACCGGGATTATCAATATCATCTTGCAGCCGGACTTATTTGCAAGAAATCGCCCAGTGTGTACAACGGCGCCGTATGTGCTGGTGAAGGGCATTCTGCAAAGCATCGACGGAGTAATTTCATTAAAGGCCGGCGACATTGAAGAACTTACTTTCCGGGACACAGCGGTCATGAGATCGCACGACTTTCACTAAGACGATACGAAGCGCCACCGTGTACATTGAAGACGCCCTTATGAAACGACGCGTCTTTCTAGGAACCGCTGCCGCTGCTCTTACTCCTGGCTCGCACGGACAAGCGCAAACGACCGCTAAATCTGCTGTTGGGAGCGCTCCTTTTCGCCTGGAGGAAGCAAGCCTTCAAAGCCTCGGCGAGGAGATGCAGCGCGGTAGTCTCACGGCGGAAGAAGTAACCGCGCTTTATCTACAGCGTATTGAAGAATTGGACCGGAACGGCCCGGCTGTGCGTTCGATGATTGAAATCAACCCCGACGCGATGGCGATGGCACGGAGTCTCGACGGGGAGCGGAAATCGAAAGGTCCACGCGGCCCCCTGCACGGCATTCCGGTTGTGATCAAAGACAACATTGACACGGCTGATAAGATGCAGACCACCGCGGGTTCGCTGGCACTTGAAGGCAAGCCGGCAGCAAAGGATTCGGCGGTAGCGGCTAAGCTTCGCGCAGCGGGAGCTGTGCTGCTGGGCAAGACAAATTTGAGCGAATGGGCAAACTTTCGCTCGACGCATTCCACCAGCGGCTGGAGCGGACGCGGAGGCCAGACGAAGAACCCTTATGCATTGAACCGGAATCCCTGTGGATCCAGTTCCGGCACGGGCGCTGCGGTGTCAGCCAATTTTGCTGCCGCGGGAATCGGTACCGAGACAGACGGATCGATTATCTGCCCGTCATCCATGTGCGGCATTGTGGGGATGAAACCAACTCTCGGCCTGATCAGCCGCTCGGGCGTGGTTCCTATCGCGCACAGCCAGGACACAGCGGGGCCCATGGCGCGAAGTGTACGAGACGCGGCGATTTTGCTCGGCGCGCTTGCCGGTCCCGATCCGGGCGACCCCGCGACCGAGGTAGCAGCGCAGCACATGCAAGCCGATTACACACGCTTTCTCGACCCTGCCGGCCTGCGCGGAAAGCGTATCGGGATCGCCCGCCAATACTTCAACATGACCCCGCGCGTACATGCCGTGATGGACGAAGCAATCGCCTTATTGAAAAGCTCGGGCGCGATAGTTGTTGATCCGGTCGAATTTCCGAAACTCGAAGCATGGCGCGATAGCGAGATGGAGACGCTGCTTTATGAATTCAAAGCGGATCTAAATACTTATCTTGCGAAGCGCGGTGCAGCGGTCAAATCGCTAACCGATTGCATTGCGTTCAATCGCATGCACAGGCAGCAAGAGATGCCTTATTTTCAGCAAGAGCTGATGGAGCAAGCCGAAGAGAAAGGTCCGCTCACAGACAAGGAATACAAGAAGGCACTCGAGAAGAATCATCGCCTCACACGCCGTGAAGGGATCGACAAGCTGGTGAAAGAGCATCAGCTCGATGCGATTGCAGCGCCTACCGCGGGACCAGCCTGGCTCACCGACTGGGTCAATGGCGACCGGGCAGATAGCGGCTGCGCGTCTCCGGCCGCCGTTGCAGGCTACCCGCACATTACGGTACCCGCCGGTTTTGTATTCGGGCTTCCAGTTGGATTCTCGTTTTTTGGACCGGCCTGGTCCGAACCGATGTTACTTACGATTGCTTACTCTTTCGAGCAAAACTGCAAGGCCAGAAAACGCCCGCAGTTCCTTTCCACGGTCGATTTCTTTGCTTAACCGGAGTTCTGTTTCGCATCCAAAGAAGCGCACGAACTTATGACACAGAGGCATCGGGTTGTGATTATTGGCGGCGGATTCGGCGGTTTATACGCTGCTAAGTCGCTGAAGCATGCCGACGCCGACATTACGGTTATAGATAAGCGTAACTTTCATCTTTTCCAACCGCTGCTCTATCAAGTGGCGACCGGTTCTTTGTCGCCGGGAGAGATTGCTGCTCCTATTCGGGCAGTGCTGAGTAAGCAAAAGAATACTCGCGTACTGCTTGGCGACATAACCGACATCGATCCGGCCGCGCACAAGATCATTCTTCGAGACGGAGCGCCAGTGGAGTACGATTCGCTCATCGTCGCCACAGGATCGCAAGGCAGTTACTTTGGCCATAACGAATGGGCCGAGTGGGCGCCTGCACTCAAGACAGTGGAGGATGCAACCGCCATACGTCATAAAATTCTCAACGCATTTGAACAGGCAGAGCGCAGCCCGGATCCGAAAGAACGCGCGGCTTGGCTCACGTTTGTGGTTGTGGGAGGTGGAGCTACCGGTGTGGAGTTGGCGGGAACACTGGGAGAAATTGCGCATCATACGTTGAAGAACGATTTCCGGGTCATCCACCCGGGCGATGCAAAGATCTTGGTTATCGATAGCGGGGCGAGAATCTTAAGCACTTTCCCTGAGGACCTTTCGCGAAAGGCCGTCAAGCAGCTAGAGTCATTAGGTGCGGAGGCGCATACCGGACTGCTGGTCACGCACGTCGACAGCAATGGCGTGAGCGCAAAGAACAAGACAGGCGAGGAAACGCATATCGAAGCGCGTACGGTGATCTGGGCGGCGGGAGTGGCCGTATCGGATTTCGGACGCCAATTGGCAAAGCGCACGGGAGTGGCGACGCAGAAGAACGGTCAGATTATGGTTGCTCCCGACCTGAGCATCCCGGGCTTCCCAGAAATTTTTGTTGTCGGCGATCTGGCGTACGTAACGGATAAAGACGGCAAACCGCTGCCGGGAGTGGCGCAGGTAGCCATGCAGGGTGGTTCTTATGCCGCAAAGAACATTAAGAACAGAATCAGGCATGGAGGCAGTCCGCCAAAGCCTTTTCATTACTTCAACAAGGGCGACCTGGCTGTGATTGGGCGTTTCGCCGCGATTGCAAACGTATTCGGCGTGCATCTATCCGGCTTGCCTGCTTGGTTGGTTTGGCTATTCATTCACCTGATGTACATTGTCGAGTTTCAGAGCCGGATTCTTGTGTTTGTGCAGTGGGGATTTCTCTATCTGACCTATGACCGGGGAGCGCGCCTGATTACCGATTACGGCGCGCGCCTCGCTATATCGAAAACGGAACCCGAGCGGGCAACGCAGGCGTAAGAGTGGCATCCTTCACCGGAGCGCGGCTGTCAATGATAGCTTGGATAAGATCCGGATGGAGCTGCTCATTTCGGGGCCGGAAGGTCCGCCAACTACTCTTGAATTGACGAAGCCCACTGTTTCGCTCGGGCGCTCAGCGGACAACGATCTCGCTTATCCAGCAGATCCCTGGCTCTCCCGTTACCATCTTCAAATCGAAAAGAGAAACAACGCCTGGTTCATAAAGGATTGTGCCAGCCGGAACGGGACCGTGGTGAATGCGCAGAGTCTCAAGGAGCCTCATGCATTGCATTCCGGCGACCGGATTTACGCAGGCCATCTCACGATTGAAGTTCGAGACGGGGCGGCCGATGTTCCTAAACAACCGCTCATCTCTTTCGTCCCTTCCGAAGAAGCGCGGATCACCAGAGAGGCAACGATTGTTACAAGCCTCGAAAAGCTTCTGCGCGCGACGCCGCCTCCGGACGTAAGTGCCGACCGCGAACAGGGCCTGAACACTGCGCGAGTGGTCGCGGCGCTGATCCATGCCGGACAGGAGCTTGCCGGCCATCGTCCCTTAGACGAACTGTTTCAGGTCATTCTCAAGCTTGCACTATCGGCGGTGGAGGCTAAAAGAGGCGTGATCATGACACTAGAGGGCGGCGAGTTGATGGTTCGAGCCAGCCTGGGAGACACCTTTGCGATCAGCACTTCGGTGCGCGATCGGATCTTACGGCAAAAGTGCTCGCTTGTGATCAGTGACGCGCAGCTTGACGATGCGTTCAAGCAGCAGCGCAGCATCATGCTGCACAGCGTACGAAGCATGATGGGCGTGCCGCTCCAGACCGGGGACCGGGTCATTGGGCTGATCTATGTGGACAACGGCGCGATCTTCCGGCCATTCTCACAGGAAGATCTGGACTTGCTTACTGTGATGGCGAACGTCGCAGCTATCCGAATCGAACATGCGCGGCTGATCGAAGTAGAGCAGTCCGAGAAGCTTATGGAACTGGAGCTAGCCCAAGCGAGTGAGATCCAGACCATGCTGCTTCCAACCGGAGCGCCGGTTTATCCGAGCTACGATTTTTCAGGGCATCATCTTCCCTGCCGCACCATCGGCGGAGATTACTACGATTTTGTGCCATATAGCGATGGGCGGCTAGCGCTCGTAGTGGGCGATGTTTCCGGGAAGGGCTTACCCGCAGCACTCCTGATGAGCAGCTTACAGGCAAGGGTGCAGATGCTGAAAGAAACGCATCCGGATCCCGCCTCTGCAGTTACGCTTCTCAATCGGAGCATTTCCGAGCGGTGTCCGGCAGGCAAATTCATTACCTTTTTTTACGCGTTACTTGACCCGGTAACCGGAAGGCTGAGCTATAGCAATGCGGGACATAATTATCCGCTGTTGATTCGTGCAAACGGAGCGGTGGAGCAATTAGGGGGCGGCGGCCTAGTGCTTGGCCTTTTTCAAATTGCGCATTACGAAATGCATGAAGTCACGTTAGAGCCTGGCGACATGCTGGTGCTTTACAGCGACGGCGTCACTGAGGCGGTCAATCCTGACGATGAGGAGTTTGGCGAAGACAGGTTGGCGGAGTTCTTTTGGGAACGCCGAGACAAAACTGCCGCGGAGGTGGTGAAAGAACTAATCGAGCATCTTCGTAATTGGCACGGCAGCAATTCTTTCGCGGATGACTTCACAATTGTGTTGGCTCGCCGCTGTCCGTTGGCTGCTTAGTGCGCTATGCAAATATATAGAGCCGCCCGTTGGGAGCGGCTCTTCACTGTACTCAGTCCGCGATTTAGATTACTGCGGAGTTTGTGACGGCATGGCAGGACCAACACCCTGAGGACCGTTCTGCGAGGGCGGGACGCCGATTTTCTTACCAATCACTTCGCCGGAGATGACCAGTTCAACACGTCTGTTCAGCTTTCGGCCGGCAGCGCTGTCGTTGGAGGACACCGGGTAATTTTCGCCATAACCAACAGCCGTCATGTTGTTCGTGTTCAATCCTTGTTGCAGTAAAAAATCACGGACTGCATTCGCGCGCTGCTCGGAGAGCTTCTGGTTCAACTCCATGGTGCCGGTGCTATCGGTGTATCCTTCAATCTGCAAATTCAGACCGGGGTGAGACAAGACGATGCCGCTGATCCGGGCCAGTGCGAGCTGAGCTGGGGTCTTCAAAGTGTACTTGCCGGTGTCGAAAAGCACATCCTGAAGGTTCACAACTAGGCCGCGAGGAGTTTCGGTAGTGGGCAGTACGGCATTGAACTGCTGCAACAACTGCTCGCGAAGATGTTCTTTGTCGACTTCCGCCTGTTGGCGCAGCCGATCGGCTTCCGCAGCGGCTTGTTGGGCTTTCGCCGCTTCGGCCGACGCCTGCTGCCGTGCTAAGTCGGCTTGTTGCGTCGCACGTTCCGCCGCCGCGCGCTGCTGCGCCTCCATCTGAGCTCGCTGTTGAGCCTGCTCAGCCTGCTGAGCCGCGGCCTGAGCTTTCTGCTGTTCAGCTAGCTGTCTGGCTGCTGCTTCCTGGCGCTCATTGTCGAGAGACAACTGCTGCTGTTTGCGCAGGGATATAGTTCGGGCGTCCTCGGCTTTCTGGACCGCTTCGCGCGCCGTCATGATAGCCGGTTTCCACTGTTTGCGGCTTTGATAATCCTGCGCCTGATGCCACAACGTTTCAGCCTGCTGGTAGGTATCGCTCGCAAACTGATCCGCTCTTGCATAAGCCGCGATCTGGACCGCGTTTTGTGCTTCGTACAGCTCGAGAGGACTCTTCTTATTGGAGTTCAGGTCTACGGGCTTCTGCTGTGCTTCCGGAACGTGATAAGTGTATTGACCCCGCGGAAGCAGTTCGAACTTGGCGTCGACGGTCTGCCATTTACCGCGAGTGTCGTCGCGAATGATGTTCTCCATGACGACCACATCACTCGGTTGATGAACGTTGAAATAAGGCTCGACCGTAATGATTAGCCCAAATGCCTGAAGTTGAGTTGTTACCTGGCCGTTGTAGTTCCCGTTTGAGTCCACAACAACCTCGCCGAGATTGTAAGGCCTCCCGTCCGGGGTGATGGCCCAAAGAACATAAGTAAGGTAAAGCGGACCGAATGTTTGGGCGGACGGTAAATTCTTGACACCAAATTTAACCTCTAAGTGACCGAGTTGGCCGCGTACCTGTGCATCGCCCTTGGCCTTCGGCGCAAGTGAGGTTCCTTGGAAATCGACCTTCGTCCAACCACTCCGGTCGCGGTAAGTAACAGCGGCCACCGACCGTGACACAACCTGTACTTTAAAAATTGGGTTACTTTGATTCGTCCCTGAAGACTGCTGCCCCACAGCCTGCATAGGGCTTTGTTCCTGAGCCCATATCAGAGCTGGGACAAGGCCCAGCAGGGCAAACTTCTGCAACATCATACGGCTCCATCGTTGCAAAACAATGGCCAAAGGGCAAGTTGCTCGATTTTCACCACTCGGAAAGGCTGGTAAAAGGAGTAAATGTCAGCGGCTAAGTAGTTCTTACAGGTATGCCGTTCAAAAATGTAAGCATGGGGCGGTTGGAAGCTACGAATTCTGGAATTTTGTCTCGCTAAGATCAAGGTGTGAACTCCCCGCAGTTCGGCACTGTCGAAACGCCTCCCCAAAGGCGGGCCGCGTCGCCACTGTTACCCATCTTTCTCATCGTGGTCGTGGATGTACTCGGCTTTACGATCATTCTTCCCCTGCTACCGTTTTACTCAGAACGCTTGGGCGCGTCGCCCACCGCTGTGGGGCTTATCGTGGCCATCTATGCCGCGTTCCAATTGCTTGCCGGGCCAATTTTAGGCCAGATTTCCGACCGGGTTGGGCGACGTCCGGTCCTGCTGCTTAGTCAAGCCGGCACGCTGGCCGGTTTCCTGATTCTGGCTTTTTCGACCCAAATCTGGATGGTGTTTCTGTCGCGAGCCATCGATGGCGCAACGGCCGGCAATTTGAGCATCGCTCAGGCTTACATCAGTGACGTAACCAAGCCCGAGAACCGGACTAAGGCGTTCGCGATTATCGGGGTAGCTTTTGGTTTTGGCTTTTTGGTCGGACCAGCCATCTCAGGCTTTCTCGCTCATTTCGGGTATAACGCTCCGATTTTTACCGCTGCTGGGCTGTCGTTTCTCAGCATTCTCTGTACGTTTTTTCTACTGCCGAAACAGGAGACCCGCACGGAGATAGCCGGTGGAGATGTCGGTCCAGGCGGAAAGCGTCTATCCCTGATTTCCTGGGGCGAGTATCGCAGGTTCTTCCGCAACCCGTCGCTGGCCCGGCTCCTCCTGCAATGGCTGCTCTTCGCGCTGTCATTCTCAACCTTTATTTCAGGCTTCGCTTTGTTCGCCGAGCGCCGGTACCGTTGGAACGGTCACCCGGTTGGGCTGCGGGAGGTGGGGTTTATCTTCGCGTTCAATGGCTTCATCGGGATTATCATGCAAGGCGGCGTGGTGGGCAGGCTGGTTAAGCTGCTAGGCGAGCGTCGAGTGATCCAGATTGGATTCTTCGCTTCCATGCTGGGTTATGCGGCCGTCGGATTTACCACGACAGTCGGGCAACTCTTGTGGGTGCTGGCATTTTCATCTATAGGCGCGGCGGGTTTGCGCCCAGCCCTTACCAGCCAGGTTACGCAAAGCGCGGGGAGGGGTGAACAAGGTGTCATCCTTGGCCTCACGCAGTCACTGACTTCGATTGCACAGATTACCGCGCCGATTATCGCCGGACTGTTGATTACTCACCGGCAACTTACACCGTGGGCAGTCTGGGCGGGCTTTTTGGCAGGCTTGGCTCTGTTCTTTATACCGGCAGTTAGTCCGTCCGGCGATCCGGCCGTTGCGTGAACGCGCACTCATCGAAGCGTTTTCATCTGCGTGAGTCCGAGTGGCTCCTGCTGGGCTTTTTCATCTATCTAGTGTTGCTGATCCCGTTCTTCCAGGATCGCCCGCATCTGGGTGTAAGGCCTCTGGAGTGGCTGGCGGGTGTTGCGTTAGTGCTCGGCTCGTTGTGCATTGCTGGTAACGGACGTTACGAAGCGGTGATCGGCATGATCCGGGACTGGATTCCGATGGCGCTCACGCTAGTCGCATTCCGCGAGATGGAGTTATTCCTTCCTTTGCGCTACAACACTGGATATCAGACAAGCTGGATACATTGGGACCGGCTCTTTTTCGCCCACTCTGGTTTCACACGCGGGATAGAAAGTCTCGGCCCACTGATTCCGCTCTATCTCGAGCTTTGTTACCTGCTCGTCTACGGCGTAGGAATTTTTTGCATAGCAACGTTATGGATAACTCACAATCGCGTGTCTGTGAATCGTTTCTATGTCGTGATGCTGACGGGGACGCTTGCCGCCTATGCAATGTTTCCCTTCTTTCCTTCTGCGCCGCCGCGTTTAGCTTACCCGAACGTGTACCCGCCGCATACGCATAACATCTTCCGTCAAGTAAATCTGTTTCTCTTAGGAAGAGCATCCATTCACTCGGGCGTGTTTCCGAGTGCGCACGTTTCGGCGGCCTTCTCCGCCGCTTGGGCGATGTTCTTGGTCCAACCGAAGCGCAAACTTACTAACTGGCTTTTGCTTGTTTATGCGATCAGTGTGACTGTCGCAACGGTTTATGGAAGATATCACTACTTATCGGATGCCGTGGCCGGATTCGGCGTAAGCCTGATCGCAGCGGTGCTTTGCTTGGCGCTCAGAAAGCGTTCGTTAGATAACTCGCTTTAACGCACGACCGTCTTCAAACCGGCTTTCATGCGCACCTCGTCGCCGGTTTTGGTCGTCTTCCAGTCGGAATTATTACTTGATTCCTGCTGTTCGAAGTGAATTTTAGTCTGACCCGAGAACGTGTTGATTGTTTTGTAGAAAGTGCTGCGCCCGCCTTGATTCCAGCTGCTTGTAAATGTCCAGAGATTGCCCGATACCTCAAGACCACCTTTGCCTCCCGCCCGGCCGTCCGGCAGAATCGACTGGGTCGAGAAGTGTCCCGAACTTCCGCTGGAAACGATGACCAACAATTCGCTCACCGCGCCGTTTACGCTCTGTTGGCATGTGAAGTAATGCCCATTGAGCGCGCACTGATTGACCAACACCTGAGACTTGCCGCCACTTTCAATTTTCCATTGGCCGTTGTAAGCCCAGAGCGGCGCAAATCCCGCCTCCTCAGGATTCTGTGCAGGCGCAGGTACGAGCGTCCGCGCTAAGACGACGAACAACGCCAAGCCAGGCAAGCTGCGTTTGGGCAAGATCATAGAGGTAGTAAGACCATCATCGCCCGTCTCCAGATCGCGACTCAGAAACCGGGGAAAGTGTGCATAAGCTGGCGCCCGTGGGATTAGGATGTCATTGATGGCAGAGCTGAACGGGAAGATTGCACTGGTTACGGCGTCGGCGCGTGGTTTGGGGCGGGCGATCGCGCTTGCTTTGGCACATGCGGGGGCGGATGTAGCGCTAGGATTGCGAGATATCAAGGCGCATGGAGGGCTGAAAGAGGAGATTGAAGCTCTAGGCCGTCGCGCGCTTCCGCTGCAGATGGACATGACGAGTCTCGATCAAATTTTTCGAGCAGTGGACGATGCAGTGGCGCATTTCGGGCGGCTCGACATTCTGGTGAACAATGCCGGAGTTGCGCCTGACAACCTGGCCGAGAAGGTGCGCGAAGAGGATTTTGACCTGACGCTCGGCGTTAACTTGAAGGGCACGTTCTTTGCGAGTCAGGCAGCCGGGCGGGTGATGATCGAGCAGAAGAGCGGGACGATCATCAACATGAGTTCACAAGCAGGCTTTGTGGCGTTGCCGACCGAGTCTGTCTACTGTATGACAAAAGCGGCGCTGATTCATTTGACTAAGTGTCTGGCAGTGGAATGGGGCAAATATGGAATCACGGTGAACGCTGTCGCTCCGACTTTCATAGAAACTCCAGGCACTGAAGCGTGCCTGGCCGATCCGGCGTTTCGCGCGGATGTGGTGGAGAGGATTGCTGCCTTGCATCGTATCGGCCTGCCGGCGGATGTGACAGGTTCAGTAGTGTTTCTGGCGTCACCGGCGGCGTCGTTCATTACCGGACATACGATCGTAATCGATGGCGGCTGGACGGCGCGTTAGTTATGTTCTGAGCGCGGTGGCGGGATCGATGCGGGTGGCGCGGCGAGCCGGAATGTAACTGGCGGCCAGAGTGACAGCGAAGAAAAGCAAGACAACGGTAAGGAATGTCGCTGGGTCGGTTGGGCTGATATGGAAGAGAAGATCCTGCAGCAGGCGTGTCAGAGCGAATGCTCCGGCGCGGCCAATCACAACGCCTGCGACGGCTAGGCGGATGCTCTGCCCTACGACGAGCCGCAGGATGTCGGCTGGTTGAGCTCCCAATGCGCAGCGCACGCCTACTTCCTGGGTCCGCTGCGCCACCGAATAAGCGACGCTGCCATAGATCCCGGCGAGAACGAGGAGAAGAGCCATCGCTGCGAAGGAGCCCAGCAGGATAGTGAGCAACCGCCGGGAACCGACTTGCTCGTCGATCAAATGGTTCATGGTTTGAAAGGCTGAAATAGCCTGGTCTTTGTCTAACTTTTGCACCTGTTCACGGACCGCGCCGGTAAGAGCGAGCGGATTGGCGGAGGAGGCACGGACAGCTAGCGTGGCGAAGGGTTGAGGACTTTGAGCGAAGGCGACGTAAACCGTTTCAGGCCAGGCGCTGTTTTCGAGCATTTGATGGATGTTCGCTGCGATTCCGACGATCTCGGCGGGATGTGGGTTTACGCCACCGACCCAAAGGTGCTGGCCAACGGGGTCGAGGCCGCGCGGATAGGCTGGCCAGAAGCGGCGCGCGAGAGCTTCGTCGATGATTGCAACGCGCTGTGTATTTTCCTGGTCGCGGGCGGTAAAGTCGCGGCCACGGTGTAAGGGAATGCCGAGAGTTCGAAAGTAACCGGGCGTGATGACCGAGAATGTGATAACCGGCCGCTCGTTCAGTTTGAGAACCGGTTTTGCGGCGTCCTGTACGGGGATTCCCGCGTAGTTCATCATCGGCAGAAACATTGCAGAAGCGACGCTGCGGACGCGTGGCGAGGTTGCGAGGCGTTCGGTCAGTTGCTCGAAGAACAGGGCCCGCTGGCGGTTGGACTGGTAACGCGAGGGCGGGAGCGAGAGGCTCACCGTTAAGACATTCGCGGGATCGAAGCCGAGGTTGACACCGCGAAGCCGGTTTACGCTTTCGATCAGCAACGCCGTGCCGATTAACAGAACGAGCGAAAGCGAGACCTGCGCGACCAACAGGAACGCACGCAGATTAAGGCTTGCCAACGGGCGTTTCGAGGTGATTTGGCTGGCGGCGATACCGCTCGAGCGAAGCATCTGAATAAGGTCGGGCCGGGAAGCAGCGAAGGCGGGCGCCAGTCCGAAGAGCACTCCGCTTGTGATGGAAAGCGCCAGGGCAAATACGAGCACGGATGCATCCATATGAATCTCTTGCGTTCGCGGCAGATCGAAGGCTGTGATATTTCAAATAACGTGCAAACTCCAAGCGGCGAGGAGAAGGCCCAGCAGGCCGCTCGAAACAGACAAAACGACGCTTTCCGCGACAAGCTGCGACATGAGGCGGAGGCGTCCGGCTCCGAGAGCGGCGCGCACGGCGATTTCTCGCGAGCGCGCGGCGGCTCTGGCCAGAAGCAGTCCCGCCACATTCGCGCAAGCGATCAATAGAACAAAACCGACTGCGCCGAGCAACATCCAGAGAATGGAACGGACATCGGCGACAAGAGTGTCTTTCATGGCGACGACCATGTCAGGCTGTTTGGGTTTGGCGTCCAGCATCGCAGGATGGGCCGCGGCGTATTGGCGTTGAATGACCTTCGCTTCGGCGTTTGCAGCGGCGAGAGTAACGTTCGGCTTTAAGCGGCCAAACAGCGTCAGGAACGGGCTCAAGGCTCTGCTCTTGACCGGCATGACGGGCCATTCAGCGGGAGCGGTCATCCAGACATCGAGATCGGGCGAAGGGAACGCGAACCCGGGGGGAAGAATGCCGATGATGGTGTAGGCGGTTCCGCCGAGAGTTGCCGTTTTGCCGAGTATGCCTGGGTCTCCGGCGAAACGTCGACGCCAGAGAGAGGCGCTTAGCATGACTACGGGGGGTCCACCCGGAGAGTCTTCTTGCGCGCGGAAGGATCGCCCAAGCAGGGGATGGATGCCAAGCGCTTGAAGAAAGTTTGCCGAGACGCGGACGCCCTTTAAGACTTGAGGCTGAGCGCCGCCGGAAAGTGTTGGGTTCTCGTCGCCTGTGTAGGCAGCGATGGCGGTGAAGGAGCGTGCGGAGGCTGTCATTTCAACAAAGCGGTAAGGCGTTGCGCCTCCCGCGATGCGCACGAGACGATCGGCGGAGGGGTACGGAAGGGGACTTAGAAGGACGGCGTGGATGACGGTGAAGATTGCAGTATTTCCACCGATGGCGAGCGCCAGGATGAGAACGGCGGCGGCTGTGAAGCCTGATTTTTTGCGCAAGGAGCGGACCGCGTAGAGGGAGTCGTGCAAAGTGGCTTCGAACAGGTTCGAGAGTGTCATCATCAACGGTGAACTCATGCTACACCTCTCGCAACTGGCTCCACGAGGCCGGCGGCTGCGCAAACTAGAACAAGGCTGACCGCTGAATACGGCTTCGGTTTGCAGTGAGCGATGCTGCCGTTTCCGCAGGGTTAACGAAGAGAAGCTGCACTCCAGCTTTCGCGAAACTTAAGAACCTTTGTCACGTTCGATTCGACCCAACTAGTAAGTGCTTGGATGTGGGTAGCAACTTCGATTCCCAAAGCGGTCAAGCTGTACTCGACTTTAGGGGGAACGGTCGGGAATACGATGCGCAGGACAAATCCATCGGACTCCAAGGCCTTTAGGGACTGCGCCAGCATCTTTTCGCTGACTCCCCCAATGCGACGCCGGAGTTCGCTGAAGCGGTGTGTCCGTTCGAGCAGGAGCACTAAGATTAGGGATCCCCATCGAGAGGTAACGTGATCGAGAACGCCGCGCGAGGGGCAATTGGCGTTGTATATGTCGCCTTTAGACTTTCTCGGTTTGACGGCGGAGCGCTTGCCTGTTTCTGCCATATCAGCAGCTTACCTTGAGGTACGTACTTACTATTGGTTAGCTTTCCGGATAAGCTTGGTTCATGGGAATAATTGCCGTAACAGGCGCGACAGGAAAACTTGGGCAGCACGTGGTTCGTGGACTGTCAGAGAGGGTTCCGGCGGCCGGGATTGTAGCCGTGGTCCGCTCTTTGGACAAAGCAAGAGATTTGAGCGAGCGCGGGATCGATGTGCGGGAAGCGGATTATGACCGGCCCAACACGCTCGATGCGGCTTTGCGAGGGGTGGAGAAGGTATTGCTGATTTCGTCGAGCGAGTTGGGGAGACGCGAAGCACAGCACAAGGCCGTTGTGGAGGCGGCGAAGAGGGCGGGCGTCAAGCTCCTTGCTTACACGAGTATCTTGAGAGCGGACACATCGAAGCTGGCGCTGGCGAGCGATCATAAGGCGACGGAAGAGTACATTCGGGCTTCCGGCTTGCCATTCGTGTTTCTTCGTAACGGCTGGTACTTTGAGAATCAGACCGAGGCGCTCCAACCCGTGATCGAGCATGGCGTGCTTCTAGGCGCAGCGCGCGAGGGGCGGTTTGCCTCGGCGGCACGTTCAGATTACGCCGCGGCGGCGGTGAAGGTATTAACCGGCAACGGATACGAGAACAAGATTTACGAGTTGGCGGGAGACCATTCTTTCGCTTTGCCTGAGCTTGCAGCGGAGGTTTGCAAGCAAGCCGGGAAGCCGGTTCGCTATCACGATTTGCCGGAAAAGGAATATGCAGCGGCGCTGGCAGGCTTTGGCTTGCCGGGTCCACTTGCGGGCATGTTAGCGGATGCCGATGCGTGTGCCGCAAAGGGAGAGTTGAACAGCACGGCAGCGGACTTGCGGGAGTTGATCGGCAGGCCGACGGTCACGCTGGCAGAGGCAGTGAAGGCGGCTGTCGTTGGAAAGTAGAACCAAAGGAATTAGAAGCCCGGTCCCTTACATCTTCTCCTTGACGCGGGTTTTTAGAAGCCACCAGTTGACTGGGTAAGCGGTGGCGAAGCGGCTGTGAGAGCGGCCCAAAGCGCGGCCCCAGGCGAAAGGTCGTGCATGTGCACGAAGGGCTAATTGGAAGCGGAGTGAACGCCTGTTCTGAAATTCTCTTGGGCCAATTGGATTTCGCTTATCGTGTGATCGAGTTCGTCATCGGCTGTATAGAAATGCGGCGCGATGCGGATGCCGGCCTGGGGACGATAGTCTACGAGCACCTGGCGGCGTGCGAGTTCGTGAACGATTTCGTCGCCGTGAGGAACGTCTAGAATGACGACACCGCCGCGAAGTTCAGGATTGCGAGGGGACTGCACAGTAAGGTTGGCTTCGGTGGCGAGCTCAATCAGGCGCGTAGTTTGACGCAGGGACTTTTCACGAATGGCTTCGACGCCAATTTCATGCACGATCTCGTACCCGGAACGGGCAGAGTACAGCGCGGGGATACTGGGCGTGCCATTAAGAAAGCGAGAAACGTCAGGCGCGAAGTCGATGGGGCCGCCGCGGAATTCGAAGGGCTCACGGTGAGCGGCCCAACCGGTGGCAGCGGGTTTCATTTCGGGCAGGAGATCGCGCCGGACATAGAGATAACCGGCGCCCGGTCCGCCGCAGAGCCACTTGACGGAGCCACCGGTGGCGAAATCGAGATCGAGCGCGCGAACGTTGAGCGGCAGCACGCCCGCGGATTGATAAATGTCGGCTATAACAAGTGCGCCGACGGCATGGGCGCGTTGAGTGATGGCTTGCAGGTCCTGAACGTACGAGCTGCGGAACGCGACATGCGAGACGGAGACAAGTTGAGTCTCTTCATCGATTGCGTCGAGCATGAGTTCGAGGGGAAGCGTCATGCCGTCGGGAGACGGAACGACGGCGATGCGCGCGCCGAGGCGCTCGAGTCCGTAGTAGATATAGTCGTTGGAGGGGAAGTTCAAGCCATCGGTGACGAGCTTGTTGCGCGGACCGCGCCAATCGAGGCAGGAAGTGACTATCCATTGGCAGATGGATACGTTCGGCTGCATGACAACTTCGCCGGGACCGGCTCCGATGATCTTGCCGATCAAGTCGCCGACGGTGATGGGCATGTCCCACCAGCCTTCTTCCCAGGCACGAATGCCCCGCCCCGCCCACGTTTCGGCAAACTCTTGCAGCGCGCTGGAGGTACGTTGCGGCATAGCTCCGAGCGAGTGACTGATCATGTACGTGGTGCGCGAGAGGATGGGGAATTCTTTGCGCCAGGCGAGGAGAGGGTCCACGCTTCAATCGTAGCCAGAGCTTCGGTTGAGACTCACGGCGTGAGTTTCCGGAAGCGCAGAAAGTAGGCGACCGTAAGCAGGGCGAGCATAGGAAGGCCGCAGAGAACGGTTAAGCGAAATTCGCGGGTAAAAAGAGTGGTAAAGAGAATAGCCGCCATCAAGACTGCGCCGGTGAACGTGGAGTACGGATAGCCCCAAGCGCGGAAGCGAAGGGAAGAAACGGGATGACGGCGGCGGAATGAGAAGTGCGTGATGAAAATCATGAGCCAAGTGAACATTGCGCCGAACATGGCGATGGACATCATGAGCGTGAAAGATCGATCGGAGTAGAGCACGTTGAGCACGGTGGCAAGCGCGATGCCGAGCGTGGAAAGCAGCAGAGCGGCGAGTGGGACGCCTCTGGCGCTGAGCGCTCCCAGGCGGCGTGGAGCGAAGCCGGCACGGGACAGGCTGAACATCATGCGCGTGGTGATGTAGAGCTGGCTATTCATGGCGGAGAGCGCGGCCACCAGAATGACGAAGTTGATGATGCCAGCCGCGCCGGGCACGCGAGTGGCTTGCATGACCTGCACAAAAGGACTCTGAGAGGAACCGGCCAGATTCCACGGAACAATGGCGAGCATGAGGGCGAGGGTAAACAGGTAGAAGAAGATCAGGCGGAAGATGGTGGCGCGGAACGCCCGAGCCACGGCCCGCTCGGGATCCTTTGCCTCGGCAGCGGCGACGGCGATCATTTCGATACTCAGATAGCTGAAGATGGAGACGATAACGGCGACCCACGTTCCCCAAGCGCCTTTTGGGAAGAATCCTCCGTGAGCGATGTAGTTATCGAAGCCAATGGCGGAGTGCGCCGGGGCAGAAAATACGATCCATGCACCGAGCAGGATGAAGGCTAAGATGACGATTACCTTCAGCATGGAGAACGTATACTCGACACTGCCAAAGACGCTCACGCTCACGGAGTTTACTGCGATCAGGACTGCAGAGAAAGCCACAATCCAGATCCAGCCGGGTACGGTGGGGTACCAGAATCTCATGTAAATAGCGACTGCAGTAACTTCAGTGCCCATGGCGCCCACGACGGCAAACCAATAGGCATAGCGAACAAGAAAGCCTGCGAGGGGACCGAGATAATATTCGGCATAAGCGCCGAAAGAGCCGGAAGTCGGGTGAGCAAGCGTCATCTCAGCGAGACAGCCCATGAGGAAGAGCGCGACGAGCGCTCCGATGGCATAGCTGAGTAACACGCTCGGTCCGGCAAAGCCGATGGCGAAGGCGCTGCCGAGGAAGAGACCGGTGCCGACCGCGCCGCCGATCGCGATCATGGAGAGCTGTTCAGTTGAAAGGCGCTGGTGAAGGCCTTTCTCGCGCTCGGTTATGGAACTGAAGGACTGTCGAGTCTGTGTGGAGAGGTGTGGCGTTATCTGCCTGCCTGGTTCAGTGTCTGACGCTAGGGTTGCACATTGGTCACGGTTGTGGAGCCGGCTTTCGGGAAATGCGCTTCGTACCAGGCGAAGCTCCGGTCGATGAGATCGATGCTGTGTTTGGTCTCGCGAACGCCGTGGCCTTCGCGGGGATAACGGACCATGACGGTTTCGACTCCGACATCTTTGAGGGCAACGTAGAATTGCTCGGCTTCGGCGATGGGAACGTCGGGATCGTTCTCGCCGTGAACGAGCATCGTGGGCGTATGCACGTTCGCGACATACTTGAGGGCCGATCGCTTCCAAGCTTCATCCATCAGCGTGCCCTGGTGAAAAAACTGGCCGAACTCCATTTCCTCGTATTGGTTGTAATAGGTCATGTAGTTGTAGCTGATGAGGTTTGAGATCCCGGCGATCGGGATGGCCGCTTTGAATTCATTGCTCTGAGTGATGAGCCAATCACTAAGTTGGCCGCCATAACTGACGCCTTCGATGCCCATACGTTCGCGATCAATCCACAGATTGCGGCGAACGGCGGCGCTGACTCCATAGAGCACATCCTGGCCTTCATTGCCATCTTGATCGCCGAATACGGCATCGGCGAACGTTTGGCCGTAGCCGGTTGAGCCTCGATAGTTGACGTGGAGAACGGCCCAGCCATGCGCGGCGTAGGCCTGATCTTTAAAGTTGAACGCGGGTCCGTTCTGGCCGTGGGGGCCGCCGTGTAGGACGACGATCATCGGGTATTTTTGTTGAGGGTTCAGATTGGGCGGCTTGACCAGGAAGGCTTCGACGTCGTACTTGTTGTCGTTGCTGATGAAGGTGAAGGCCTCTGGTTCGCCGAGTTGCTTGCCCGCAAGGATATCGGCGTTGAGATTTGTAAGCTGCCGCGCTGCGCCGGCAGTGGTTTTGAGATAGAGTTCGGACATGTCGCGCGGGGTTTCGAAAGCATAGGCAAGCTGCCCATCTTTGGCCACCGAATAGGCGCTGACGACGCCTAGATCGGTGACTAGCGTTTCCGGTTTGGCCGCAGAGAGAGGCAGGCGACCCAGATGGGAGCTCCCGCGCTCCTGGTAGACGACATAGAGGGCCGACCCGTCGGGTGCCCAGCGCAGCGCATGCTGGCGCTGATCGATGACCGAGCCTATTTCTCGCCGGTTGCTCCCGTCAGCGTTCATGACCCAGGCGTGAGTGTCCTCCATGGTGGTTTCCCGGTCAGTGAGCCCGCGTTTGGTTCCAAGGAAGGCGATGGTCTTTCCATCCGGCGACCAGATGGGAGCATACTCGCAGCTTTCGGTGGCGGTGATCCGACGGATGCTTTTGTCGGCCACGTTCAGGGCGAAGACGTCGTAGTTAAAGAATTCGTCGGAGTTGGGTTCATGATTGGAGACGAAGAGGATCTCACGACCGTCTGGCGACCAATCGACCGAGTGTTCGTCGAAATTGCCCCGAGTGAGCTGTTCGATTTGCTTTGTGGCGACGTTGACGCTGAAGAGATGGAGGAGTTTATTGTCGTTGAAGTGAGACATGCCTTCGCCCGCGGTCGGCTTGTATAGATAGCGCGTGATGACCATGGGGTCGCCGCTTGCCGCCTGCATTTCAGGTCCGGGCGTGGCTGAGACGTAAGCGATCGACTTACTGTCAGGAGACCAGCTGAAGCTTTCACCCTGGCCGGGAAGAGGTGAATTGCTACCTCCGTTCTCGGCTAAAAAGGTGATACCGCTGCCATCGGAATGAGCGATTACCAAGCCGTGTTTGCCTTCGGCTTCTCCATCGAAGGCGACCATGGAACCGTTCGGAGACCAGCGAGGATGAGAACCCGGTTGCTGTTCCCCTCCGATTCGCGTTGCGTGCTGAGCGGAAACATCCATGATCCAGACTTGAGACCAGGGACGACCCGGGCGATCGTAGCGGCTGACCGTGTAGGCGATTTTGTGCCCGTCGGGAGAGAATTGAACGTCGTTGACGGCGCGAAATCGGGAGAGATCGCTGCTCTTGAGTCCTTCCGCATTCAACGAAGAGCCTATGGAGGCGCTGAAAGCGAGAAGGATTGGCAGAAGAGTAAGTTTTGAAGTAAGCAAGAGTTAAGGTCCGAAGCCTTTAGAAGCTGTATCTGAACCCAACTTCCGCGAGGAAGGCATGAGGAACGATCGAGCCACTAGCGGACAGGAAACCGCTCGGTTGACCGAATGCGTGGGATCGGATACTGGTTGTGTAGTTATTGCCGAAGTTAGCGCGGTTGGTCATGTTGAACATCTGGCAGAGGAACTCCAGTTTTTGCCGTTCTTTGATGGTGAACGTTTTACTTACACGAAGATCGAGCTGGAAAAATCGATTGCCCCGCACTGGATCGAAGGGTAGCGTCTCAAGCGAGCCGTCGGCGAGACCGGCGCGGAGTTGAGGCGCGGTGAAGGCGGCGGTGGCGGTGTAGTCGGTGGGGCTTGCTGCCGGCACAATGGCTCGCCAGCTTCCGTTCCCTCCCCCGAAGCCGTAAACATCGAGACCTTCGATGGGATTGTAAGGCCTGCCGGAGGCCCATTGAAGGATCGGGGCGAACTGGAAACCCCAAGGGGCTTGATAGACGCCACTGAAGACAAAGCGGTGCGGTTCATCGTTCGGCGTGTGACCAAGTTCCGATTTTCCGAAGAGATTGTTTGGATTGGGAGAGACGTTGCTGAAGTTGCCAGGGCTGCCGTCATAGGCAAGAGCTCTCGAACGGACGTAATTCGTGTTAACAGAGAAATGCCGCGAGAGACGCCGGCGATAGGAGACATTTAGCGCATCGTAACGCGAGCGACCGATAGAAGACTCTACGATAATTTGCGCGAGAGGAGGCAAACCCGCGGCGTTGAAGAGAGCGGTGTAGGGTCTGACTCCGGTGGCCGTGGCTTTGGGATTGATGTTCACACGTTTTGACTCACGAAGGGCGAGGCTGTGAATGCCTTCCACTTCAATCACGTCGTTAGGTGAAAGCTGCCAAGAATAGCCTAAGTTGAACTCCTGATTATAGGGATTGTGATAATCCGGATTCATCAGTCTGCCGGTTGAGCCTGCGGGTAAGACGCCGGCAGCGGGCAACGGTACAGCCGGAAGAGGATCGACGCCGTACCGGAAATTAGCCAGCGATAGATTGGTGCCGGGCAGAACGCTCGCTGCTGGATCGCCCGGGCCGGCGCTTGTGAGGTTTAACGTTCCGGTGTAAATGACTGGATTTTCCTGCTGCTCCGTGAAGAGGGGAATATTTTCAAAGATCTGGCCGTAGTAGATTCCGTATCCACCGCGGATGACCTGGCGGCCGCTGCCCGTAAGATCGAAGGCGAAGCCGATCCGAGGGCTGAGATCGTAGATATCGTCCTGTGGAACCATGCGGGCGTAGTTACTGCCGATTTGGTTGAGGTACTGGTAAGTGAGAGCGCGGTCCTGGGTATTTCCGCCGTTGAGGTTATAGTCTCGATCCCAACGCAATCCGAGGCTGAGATTCAAACGGCTCGAGACTTTGTAATCGTCTTGTATATACAGCCCAAACATCTTTGCGTCTTTACTTGCAAAGTATGGGTTGCCGGAGGACGCCGTGAGCGAGCCGATCAGGCCTGGGGTCGCGAAACCCTGCGGATAAGTCGCGGGATCGCCGAGGATTGTGCTTGGGTCAGCCAGGAAGGAGGCGTTTAAGACGGAGTTGCCGAAGAAGCCTCCGAGCTTAGGAAGATTGACGAAATCCGCGCCCATTTTGAAGGTGTGGTTGTTATCAGTCCACGAAAGATCGTCCTTGAACTGCCATTTGGCTTGATAGGACTGCTGCGGGACGTTGGGATTCGTTCCGAAAGACTCGCCGCCCGGGAAGCTGACATAGGGCGTTCTGGTATGAGAGTCGATCAGATTGTTCCAGTATTGATAGCCGGCGGTGAACGAGTTGACGATTTTGGGGGAGATTACCGAGTTCAACGTGGCGCTGGACAGAATGAGCTGGTTCGTAGTGAAGTTACCCTCAGTCAAGTCAGTCGTATTGCTCGCCTGGTCATTTAAGGAGTTGTTACTTTGCGAGTTGTAAGTGAAGGAAAAGGTCTCATTCGGATTGATGGTCCAATCGAGGCGGCCGGTATATCGCTGATCGTTATAGGGGATGGGAATCACCGCGGCGGGCTTTGCGCCGAGAGGCTCAGCCAGGGTAAGTTCGCTGAAGGCATTGGCGGTGACGGGTAACTGCTGCTCCTCCCTCAGGCGCTCGAGTGCGAAGAAGAGAAACAACTTGTCTTTTTTGACCGGGCCACCGATCGAGCCTCCGTATTGCTGACGGCTGTAAGGGGCAGTCGGTTGACCACTCTGTTCGGAGAAGTAATCGTTAGCGTCAAGCGAGGTATCGCGCTCAAACAAGAAGAGCGATCCGTGAAAACTGTTGGTCCCGGATTTGGTGATGAGGTTGATAGCCGCTCCTTCGCTGCGGCCATTCGCGGCCGAGAATCGCTGGGTGCTGATATTGAATTCCTCAACGGCCTCAAGCGGGAGCTGCATGACGGGTCCGCCGACGGTGTTGTCTTTATCGTCGATGCCGTTCACGGTGACGTTGACATTACGGCCATTCGAGCCGTTGATGCCGAAGACGGCAATACGATTCTTGGTTGGATCGTAGGAGTTTACAGGCTTTGCGCCGGGCGCGAGGAAGGCCAGATTGGCGAAATCGCGGCCATTGAGCGGTAGATTCTGTACTTCAGAGGGCGTGATAGCGAGGCTGACATCGGTTTTGGCGGTGTCGAGTAACGGGGCGGCTTCCTGCACGTTTACGACGCTGGTTTGAACGCCCGGGTTCAGTGTTGCGTTCAGAACAGTTGCGGTCGCGACTTGGAGCTCGATTCTTTCGTAGACGCCGGTCTGAAAGCCGGCAGCTTTCGCGGTCAGCTTGTAGGACCCCGCGGCGAGTCCATCGAAGCTGTAAGTCCCATGCTCACCAGACATTTGTGTACGGGAGACGCCGGTTGCATTATTGACGAGCATAAGCTCGGCATTTGGCAGCGCGGCATGAGAGGCGTCGTAGACGGTGCCTTGAAGAGTAG
Source organism: Bryobacteraceae bacterium (assembly GCA_965219105.1). Classification (GTDB taxonomy): domain Bacteria; phylum Acidobacteriota; class Terriglobia; order Bryobacterales; family Bryobacteraceae; genus Bog-105. Next base: position 2,038,147 of record OZ244728.1, read on the forward strand.
CGCTGGCGGTTACCTGTGCACCGAGGCGCACTTGAATCGTCAGAACGGAGAGGAAGACGAGAAAGACTTTTCGCAAATCGAGACCCCTTCTTGAAGCGGAACTCCTTCCTACGATGAAGGCGAAAAGGCAGACGGAGCCCGAGCGCAAGCAGCTCTAGTGTGAGTACGCTATGAAACGCTTAGAGAGAGTATAGCGGCTTGGCGGAGATTTGCAAGAAAATTTCCGGTAGGAAAATTTTCGGTAGGAGCCGGTGCGGACGTGATACAAGGGAAGGAGCGCGAAGGGCGCATCCAGTCCGCGGAAAGGGCCGTGCCCGCCTTCTGTTCGACAATTTACCGAATCTTCTTTCCAGCCTGATAGTGCGGACTCCGGGCAAGCATGAGAGGAGCTTCGTATGTCAGACAGAGAGTTACCCGAGCGGCCTAACCTTGAGCAGTACAAGAAACAGGCTAAAGATCTCGTAAGAGAGCACGGCGCGAATGCAAGCGAGGCGCTGGCTCGCATTGGACGCCATCATCCCCGCTTTTACAAACTGCCGGAAAGTGAGACGCAGGGCCAGCGGTTCACGGTTACAGATGCACAATTCGTGATCGCTCGTGAACACGGGTTCGAGAGCTGGCCGAAATTTTCAAAGCATATCGAGATGCTGCGTGTTATTCGCTCGATCGCTTCGCTTGAAGATCCGGTAGCAGCTTTTCTTGAAGTTGCCTGCGTTCCCAGACACGCCGATCACGGTTCAGGAACGATCGATCACGCCGACATGATTTTGGGCCGTTATCCGCGGGTGGCGAGGAGCAATGTTTACACGGCGGCGGTGTTGGGGGATGAGGCAACCGTTCGCGACCTTTTATCGAATGACGTGAAGAACGCGACGAGCAAGGGTGGCCCGTACAACTGGGACGCGTTGACCTATCTTTGCTTCTCACGCTATCTGAGACTGAATCAGAAGCAGGCGGAAGCCTTTGTAAATACTGCGCGAGTGTTGCTCGAAGCGGGAGCAAGCGCGCAGACCGGCTGGTTTGAAACGATCGACCAACCTCGCCCGAGACAAGTTTGGGAAAGCGCGATCTACGGCGCGGCGGGGATCGCCAGGCATGCAGGGTTGACGCGCCTGCTCCTGGAGTTTGGCGCCGACCCGAACGACGAGGAGACGCCCTATCATGTGCCGGAAGGGTACGACAACGCCGTTACAAGGATCTTGCTCGAGAGCGGCAGACTCACCCGCGAAAGCCTCAGCATGATGCTGGTGCGGAAAGCGGATTGGCACGACCTGGAGGGTCTTCGCTTGGTGCTCGAGTTCGGCGGTGATCCTAACTTAGTTTTGAAGTTCGGCGGCAACGCGTTGCAACATGCGCTGAGGCGGGACAATTCGCTGAGTGCCATTGAATCGCTGCTGGACCATGGCGCCGACCCTGCGTTGACCAATCACCGGGACGGCAAGTCGGCTACTTCGATGGCGGCGCAGAGGGGACGGGGCGACGTGCTTGCTTTGCTCGAACAGCGAGGGTTCGAACTCGCTCTGCAAGGGGTCGACCAGCTGATCGCATTGTGCGCGAAGGCCGATGGCGAAGAGGCGAAACAGCTTGGGGCGCGAGAGCCCGCGCTCGCAAGAGAGCTGATCGAGCGGGGTGGAACGCTGCTCGCCGAATTTGCAGGAACAGGCAATGTGGAAGGACTTCGATGCTTGCTCGGCCTCGGCGTTCCAGTAGACGCGCTCTACAAAACGGGCGACCCTTACTTCGACATTGCGAAAGACAGTACGGCGTTGCATGTAGCAGCCTGGAGAGCGTGGCCGCTCGCGGTCAAGGAACTAGTTGCGAGGGGGGCACCGGTAAACGCACTGGATGCGAAGGGACGGACGGCGCTTGCGCTTAAAGTAAAGGCATGTGTCGATTCCTACTGGGCAGATCGGCGAACGCCTGAATCGATCGAAGACTTGCTTCGCGCTGGAGCAACGGTCAAGGGCATTGAGATACCGTCGGGATACGAAGCAGCGGACCAATTACTTCGGCTCTATACCGGCGGCTCTTAGTCAGGTGTTACAGCGCTGACTTAGTTCAGCGGAGCACCCGGGCGGCCAGCCAGACTACAGTGGGTGGAGGATATTCATGACGCTCACGATTAGCTGGTGGAACATTGCACTCCGCGTGCTGCTGACCGTCATCGCGAGCTTGATCATCGGAGCAAATCGTTCGCAGCGCGGAAGGGCAGCCGGACTTCGCACCAACGTGCTGGTGGGTTTGGCGGCCTGCTTGGCGATGCTGCAGGCCACGCTCCTACTGCCTACGGCTGGTAAGGCGCCAAGCTCTTTTATAACCCTGGACTTAATGCGTTTGCCGCTCGGGATATTGTCCGGCATGGGATTTATCGGCGCAGGAACGATCGTTCGAAACAAGAACAGGATTCAAGGCGTGACAACTGCCGCATCGCTCTGGTTCTTGACCGTTGTGGGATTGTGCTTCGGCGGCGGGCAATTGGCGCTGGGATCAGCCGGCACAGCGATAGGGTTTGCCGCGTTGGCCGGCCTGCGGCCATGGGAGCGCTCGTTCAAAATAAAGCGCCACGCGAAGCTTACAGTAGAACTGACCGGACAGATTGAAGACATGAACCAATTCCTCAATGCCGTCAGCGGCGGCAGGTTTCAAATACAGTTGCGAAGCTTTGCGGAGAATGCGAGAAAAGAGCGGCGGCAATTTGTGTATAAGGTGAGCTGGCGCGAAGCAAAGGGCGAGTATTCCATGCCGGCCTTTGTCACCGAGCTTGCACGGAGCGAGGGGATAGCGCAGGTCTACTGGAACGCACGGTATTTCTAACGCAACTTTCGTCAGGTCTGTAACGCAAGAGTGTGACAATCGGGGAATGATGAGTCCCAGAGCCTCGGAAGGGCGCAGATGAGCAAGAAGTGGGCGATTGGAGCCGCGTGCACGGGAGCGCTGGCGTATGCGATGTGGGACGGCAAGAAAGTTTCCGAGCGCAAGAACAATTCCCGGTTGACCAAAGGCAAGCGCTTTGTGATCGTAGGCGGCGGATTTGCCGGAACTGGGGCCGCGACTGAGTTAGCAAACCTGCTCGAGCCAGGCGAGAGCGATCCGGAAGTTATTTTGATCGACAAGCGCGATTACCTGCTGTTCACGCCGATGCTGACCGAGGCAGTAGGAGCAAGTATTGAGCCGCATCACATCATCGTGCCGCTCGAATCTTTCTCACGCCGGGTTCAGTTCGTAAAAGGCGCGGTGAAGAATATCGATCTAGCTGCGCGCAGAGTGGAGTTCGAAGACCCTCACCTGCAACCCATCACGGCGGACTATCTGATCGTGGCGCTAGGCGCAACTTCGAACTATCATGACGTTCCCGGCGCGGAGAAGGCAGCTTTCACGCTCAAGAGTCTCGATGACGCTTATGGCATTCGCGAGAACGCACTGGGGATGGTGGAATCGGCAGCCCGGACGACCGATGAGGCAGACCGGAAGGCGAAGCTTACGTTCCTGGTGGCGGGCGGCGGATATACAGGCGTGGAAGGCATTGCGGCCCTCAACGACATGGTGAAAGCGGAGGTCGCCAAACACGATGCACTGCGCGACACTCCGGTGCAGATGATCATAGCCGAACCAATGGATCGATTGATGTCGGAGGTGACCGAAGATCTTGCCTCGTATTCGCAGAAACAGCTGGAGAAAGCGGGAGTACGGGTCATCTTAAAGGCGGGCATTAAGAGCGTGGACGGCGACCAGGTCGAGTTGACTAACGGAGAGCGCATTCGAGCAGGCACGTTCATTTGGGCAGCGGGCGTGAGAGCCAATCCACTGGTGTCTCAACTGGGAGCGGCCACCGGAAAGGCTAAGTCAATCAAAGTGGGCGGTACGTTCGCAGTATCAGGATTCCCGAACGTGTGGGCTATCGGCGACTGCGCGGAGGTGCCAAAGCCAAACGGAAGTGGGACCTATGGCGCGACAGCGCAAAACGCGACGCGAGAAGGGACGCTCGTAGCTCAGAATGTATTGCGCGTGATTCACGGCGAGGAGCCGAAGCGATTTAAGTACACGCCGATCGGCGAACTGGCGCTGGTGGGGAAGCAGAAGGGCGTAGCGCGAATTTACGGGTTCAACTTCTCCGGCCTGATTGCTTACCTGATGTGGCGCGGTATTTACCTGGCAAAAATGCCTTCAATGGCACAGCGCTTACGCGTGCTTGGTGACTGGTCGCTGGACACGATGCTTGGAGAAACAGCAGAGTATCGCAAGGTACCGGCGGCGCCGCCGACTACGCCAAAGGAAGCGCCCGTTGCCAAGAAGCGGGGCGGCCGTCCTAAGAAGCAGGTAAGTGCAAAAGCACCGGCGCGGGCTTCTTCCGGGAACTAAGGACGACAACTCACTTTGATTTATCCTGCCAAGCTTGCCAGCAGGCGTTGAGTCGTGCTCTCCAGGCCTTAGGCGAATCGGAGTAGAGTCGCCCGGCAGCAAGTTTGGCACGGTCGCGAAGGCGCTGCTGCTTCTTCTCGATTCGAGCGGAGAGAGCGGAAAAATCTTCGTGACTGTGGTCTTTCCGTAGAACGTCGCTCAGCACTGCCAAATTGTGATCCTCACCCAGGTACTGTTCCAGGTCTTTCGCCGAATCACTGTATCCGGAGAGAACGTCAGGCCACAGCGAGGAAAGAATCGCGAGCTGAAACCGCAAATCCTTGACCCGCTTGCGGAAGTCATGGAAATGAGCAGCGTCGGAATGGGAATAAGCGTGAGAGCAAGCTTTGCGTCCGCGCTTCAACGTTTTCTCAAGGGAGCTTACCAGCGCGGCGAAGTTGATTTCGTCGAGGGGAAGTTTAGAAACGCTATCAGCAAACTGCGTCAGGCTGCGAAGCGCGGAGTGCACTGCCGTTTTCGTCCGCGGGCTTGCTGTCAATCCTTGCTTGTTGGCAGAGAGTCGAGCCAAGGCGGTCTGGAACTCGCCTTTCAGGTCGGCGTTCGCGGGGTGATCGTTCGACTCTTCCTGCTCAAGCTCACCGAGTGTTTCGATGAGTGCCTGAGCGTCCCGCAAGCTGGAAAGTGTGCGCCCTACTAGCCGTAAGCGGTCATTCGCGTTATGAAACTGTTCAGTGATGGCAGGCTGAATCAGACGCAGCGCGGATCTGGCCCGCTTTACACACTTGCGAGCTTCGTGTACTGCGTCATCCGTGGGTTCATCTCCGCTTCCGAGCGCATTGCTTGCCCTACGAATTTGCTCGGAGAGAATGCGGCGGAACGCTTCCGGCAACTTTTCGCTGGGCCGGAAGAAATACTCAGTTTCGGGCTCCGGCTGCTTCCGATCCCATGCCGAGAAGGGATGTTCAACTAAGCTGTAGTTGCGGTAGCGCTCATCGGTCGAGATATCGGGACCGACCCAGGGCGGCAGCTTACCGAGAGAGCCATCTGTCTCTACTTCCGCGATGACGAGCCCGTTGTTTTGGCCCGAGTACTCGTCGATCTCCCACGTTAGATCACCTTGCTTGAGTCTGTAACGAACCTTTTCGAGAATGGGTTGATGGCAGAGGCGCTCGATCTGCTCGCCGTCTTCCCGCGGAATGGAGTACTCAAATTCCGGCCGGGAGAGACCTTCGGCTTGCCCTTTAATGGTGATTTTGGCTTCGTCTTTGGAAAGCCGTACGCGAACATTCCGACCTGGATCGGTGGAGAGATAACCTTGGCGTAAACTTATGCCCCGGCCGGCTTTCTTACGCCAAGCCTCCGAGCGCACCAGGAACCGGTGTTCTGTTTCTTTGCCCATAGCAAGCAAACTATCTGGTTGCGGAATCTGCCCGTAGGCCACGGTCGATCTTGGATTGCAGAGAATCTAAGTCGTGCTCGACGGCGATTTTTTGGGCGAGTAGCGCGGTGCGAACCTCGGAAGGAAAATCGAGCGAGAGCGCATGATCGTAATGCTTTAAAGTTCCCTTATCGCCATCGATACACTCTTTCAGAATTTCAGGATCGTCCTTCGGCCTAAGACTCTGATCGAGATCGACCCAACCTTTATGAAGAATGCCGCCCTCATGAAGATCGACTCGCGATTCGCCGCCGAGCTCCGTTACCATTTTTGATAAATCAGCGGCAAATTCATTTCGCTCACCGGCCATGGCGGCTAGGAAATCGCTAAGCTCTGTGGCGTGGACGCCCTTGGCTGCCTTACCGTAGCCTTCGGCCGCGTCATTGCAAGTGGCAATCAAGTCGTGAAGGGCGCGGAGCGATTTGCTGTTAGTGTTTGTCATTTAAGGCCTCACTTTTTGAGATGCAGTGCGGAGAATTGGGTCTCATATGGAGAGATGAAAAATCCCATACCGAATTCTGTTCGCGGGCTGATCGTCGGCAGCTGGGTGGCTGGACTTATTTTCTTTGAAAGGCGACGGGCGCTGCGACTGGTCCGCCAAAGCAAAATCTTACGCGACGCTAGGAACTTAGTGGTAGCTGCGCCAGCCGGTGCAGTGATGCAGGTGCTGGAGGCGCCGGTCGCGTTCAAGCTGGCCGACCTGATGCAGCAAAAGCGCTGGGGAATTTTGCCGCAGCTTCCATTGCCGCCAGTAGCTCGAAGAATTGCGGGCGTCATACTGCTCGATTACACACTCTATTGGTGGCATTTTTTGACACACCGGGTCTCCGGACTGTGGCGTTTTCACCAGGTGCATCACCTGGATCTGGAAATGGATGCCACGACAGCGCTGCGATTCCACTTCGGAGAGATTGCGATATCGGTATTGTTCCGGGCAGCACAGATTGCGGCAATCGGACCGTCGGCGGACGCAGTGGCCTGGTGGCAGGTGTTTCTTTTTCTGTCGATCCTATTTCACCATTCCAACGTGCGGCTTCCCTTGCAGGTGGAACGAAAGTTGGCTCGCGTAGTAGTGACGCCGCGCCTGCACGGCATTCATCACTCGATTGCGCCGGAGCAAGTGAATTCGAACTGGTCGAGCGGACTTACCGTTTGGGATTGGCTACACGGGACTTTACGGACCGAGATTCCACAGGAGGAGATCGTTCTGGGTGTTCCGGGATATCTGGAGGAAGAGCAAGTCACACTCGGCAAGTCGCTGACGCTGCCTTTTCGTGAAAGCGGGGAGCGGCCAAGTTACGATGGCGAGCCGGTGCGTGAGCCTCTCGATTCACTTAGCCGGTGATGCGGCGCGCGTGCCGGTACCAGCGAGCAAGCAGATGGGGCGAAACGCCGCTCCAGTAAAGAATCTGCAAGGCGGTCCAATGGGACCACATCAGGGCAAAGTTCTTGTTTTCGAAGCGGCGGGAAGAAGTAACGATGCGGCACTCGAGATGAACAAAGCGACCGGCCCGGCGGAGGCGCTTGAGAAGATCCAAGTCTTCAAATAGTGGGTACTGCCGAAAACCGCCAATTCGCTCATAAGTGGCGCGCCGGACGAAGATGCCAGAATCACCGTAGCAGAGATTGAGAGAGCGAAGCCAGGGATATATGGAGGTCAACCGGCGCGCGGCGCGAGACGGGCCGTCGAAGGTGAGGCCGAAGTTGCCGCCAACGACGGAGAGATCTTGAAGCGCGCCATAAATCTGGGGAATCGAGTGAAGGGGAGGGAGCGTATCGGCGTGGACAAACCAGAACACATCTCCGCTCGCGCGTACGGCGCCGGCGTGGAGTTGATGTCCGCGTCCCCGTGGCGCAATGAGGACCGTGGCTCCATGTTCGCGAGCGAGAGCTACTGTCTCGTCAGTGCTCCCGCCGTCCACGACGAGAATTTCTTTGTCGCCTTCGAGAGCTTCGAGAGCAGTAAGTGTCTGGCCGATCTGCAAAGCCTCGTTGAGCGCGGGAACGATGATGCTGATCATGAGAAATCACCGATCGAAGTATGATGAGCGGCGAACCAACGGCGGGTGAAAGGTGCAGTGTGGGCGGGAGCGTGATCGAGCGAGTCGGCAAGAGCGTTGAGATCGGACAATGTATCCACATCGCCGAGCGGCTTTAACGTCGAAACGGTCAGAGCATGCGATTGAAGGCGGTTGACGGTTTGCTCGTAAGCTTCACAGGTGCTCCACGGCAAGTCTGCGAGAAAGCCGGGAATAGAGCGCCGGAGCCCGAGAAGGTAGAACCCGCCGTCGTGCGAAGGGCCGATAGCAGCGTCATGATTGAGGAGAACTTGGAGAGCGTCCCGAAGATGAGCAGCTTCGAGTAAGGGTGAATCAGCGCCAAGGACAAGGGCGGCGGGCGCGTTGCACAGGCCCCGGCATAGGATGCTCTCCATGCGGAATCCGAGATCGCCCGGGGGTTGAAGCCAGAGTCTTTCGGGAGCAACGTCTATGGGGAAAGGGCCGCGCGACGCGGCGGCAAGGATCGGTTGAACGCCTGGGACCGAGGCAACGGTTGACCAAACGTCCCGTAACATGGCGGAAGCAAGCGCGGCGGCGGGCTCGGAACCGATCGAGTGAGCAAGACGAGTTTTGACCTGACCGGCGATGGGAGGTTTAGCGAAGATGCAGACGGGGATGGCGGTCACGAGGCGTTCGGCGGCGGGAAAACGCGGCGCAGCTTCTACAGTAGCTAAGTTGTGAAGCCGCCATCGATTCTGATTACGGGCGCGACGGGTCTGCTTGGTAGCGCGTGTCTTGGTTTGCTTATCAAGAGGCACGGAGCGGACCAGATCGTTGCTCTGGTTCGGGTTGGACGCGATACGTCTGTGCTGAAGGCGTCCGGGATCCGGATTCTGGAGAGCAAGATTGCACAGCCTGATTTGGGTTTGCCGCAGGAGCAGTATCGTGCGCTGACGGCATCAGTGCGATCGATTGTCCATTGTGCGGCAGACATCCGGTTCAATATCTCGCTCGAAGAGTCCCGCTCGGTCAATGTGAGAGGCACAGCGCACCTGCTCGAGTTCGCGCGCCAGTGCCTAAGGCTGGAGAAGTTTGCTCATGCCAGCACCGTGCACGTGTGGGGCGGAAAGAGCGGTCACCTCGGTGAAGTAGAGGCACGGCCGGGACAGTTCTTCAATCCGTATCAGCAGTCAAAATTTGAAGCGGAACAGCTCATTCTAGCCGCGATGAGGTCAGTTCCGGTAAGTATCTACCGGTTCAGCACGATGGTTTTCGATGGCGAGGCTCAGCGCGTGAGGCAGTTCAACTACTTTCATCAGCTGCTGCGCCTTGCGCTGCACAATCCGCTGCACATGATTCCGGCGGACGGCGAGGCGAAGGTCGATCTTATTCTTTCGGACTGGGCGTCGCGAGTGTTTTGCTTCCTGTTTGAAGAGCAGTTTCAAGCGGGCGAGATCGTTCATATCGCGGCAGGGAGCGAGGGATCGTTATCGGTCAGGGAGCTGCTCGACTGGACGTTCGCATGTCTGCCGGTGACTGGAGTGAGGCCGCAGCTAGTCACACAAGAACGCTTTGACCGGGTGGCGGCATCTATCCTGACGACGGCGTCGCGCAGGCACATGTGGTGTAGGCTGAGTCGCTTCTTGCCGCATATGAATCTCAGGCAGAGTTTTGCCACAGACATGTTGCGCGAGCGTGCAGCGGGCCGAAGAGATTTGGAGAGACCGGACATGCGAGCGATGTTCCCGGGCATTCTGGACTACTGCGCGGGATCCCATTGGGGCGCGCGGGAATACGATGGAGACTTAGAGGAGTTGGAGTCCGCAAAGCCGGTATGAGTTCCCTTTTGAGTTCGGATTTGGAAGCAGCGGTAAGAGAACGGTATGCGCAAGGAGCGCGGCAATCGGAAGCGGCTTTATGCTGCCCGGTCAGCTACGACCCTCGCTATCTGACTGCAATCCCAATTGAGGTAATTGAGCGCGATTATGGCTGCGGCGATCCTTCGCGCTGGCTTCAAGAGGGCGAAACGGTCCTCGATCTGGGCTCGGGAACGGGTAAGTTCTGCTTCATTGCGAGCCAGATCGTAGGCCCGCGGGGCAGAGTGATCGGCGTCGACATGAATGACGAGATGCTGGCCGTTGCCCGCCGAAATGCACCGATCGTGGCTCAAAACGTTGGCTTCACGAACACCGAGTTTCGCAAGGGAAGAATCCAGGATCTCGCGCTCGATCTCGCGGAACTGGAGCAGTGGCTTGCGGCGCATCCGGTAAAAACGGCGGAAGGCTGGAGTGAACTCGAATCCTATGCAGCGCAGCTGCGTCGCGTGAGCCCAATGATTGGCAACGAATCAATAGACGTAGTGGTATCGAATTGCGTGCTGAATCTGGTGCGTCCGCAAGACAAGGTGCAGATGTTCGAAGAGTTGCACCGGGTTCTGCGAAGAGGTGGGCGGGCAATCATCTCAGATATCGCGTCTAGCGCGCCGGTGCCGATGGCCTTGCAGGAGAATGCCGAGTTGTGGAGCGGGTGCGTTTCGGGCGCGCTCACTGAAACGGGATTTCTGGAGGCATTTGAGCAGGCCGGTTTCTACGGCGCGACGATCCTTCAGCGCGATCCGCAGGCCTGGCGCACGGTCGAGGGCATTCAGTTTCGCAGCATCACTGTGGCGGCGTACAAAGGCAAAGAGGGGCCGTGCGTCGACGCGGGGCAAACGGTCATTTACAAGGGACCGTTCCGTGAGGTGACCGATGACGATGGCCACGTGCTGCGGCGCGGAGTTCGTACGGCGGTCTGCGAGAAAACATTTGCCATCTACGGCCGGGCGCCGTACGAAGGGCAGTTTGAGCTGCTCGAAGAGAACGGAAGCGCAGTCGTCCTCCAGCGTTGCGCCGCTCAATTGTGCGCCGGGTTCGAAGTGCTGTTAGTTACTGTAGCTTTCCGCCACAGCTGGAGCCAACGCCTGCCGTGCAGCCGAAGCAGTGATCGGCAACTCGGATAGGCTGATTTTCCAAAGGCGAGTAGGAACTTATGTCCCAGATAGAAAGATTGCCGGACGCCGGAATCTCGAGCATCTGGTTAAAATCGCAGTCGTATAGGTAGCCGTCCCATGAGACGCTTATCAGACTGCGGCACATCAGACGATCGACAGTAGCGGGATTAAAGCTATCCATCAGAAGGCTTGCGTATTGCTCACGAGCGCCGATGCGTATTAACTGATCGTTGAAGCGCCGGATGGGCATGTTTGTGATGGTAAGCAGCCGATGAAACTCGATGCCGAACTCGGCGCGCAGGTGCTGTTTGTATTCAAATGCGAGAGAGTCCTGCGGCGGCGGAAGCGATGCGCCGGCGGGATTGAAAACCAGGTTGAGCGATAGAGGGGAGTTCGCTTTTCCATAGCCTAAGCGGTTGAGCAGTTGCAGCGCTCGAATGCTGCGGTCGAAGACACCGCGTCCGCGCTGCTTGTCGACGTTTTCGAGCGTGTAGCAGGGCAGACTCGCGGTAACTTCCACCTGGTGCGCAGCGAGAAAGGCCGGGAGGTCCTCAAAGCCGGGCTCAAGCAGAATCGTCAGATTGCAACGGTCGATCACCTTCTTGCCGAGACGGTGGCTCTCTCTCACGATATGTTTGAAACTTGAGTTCAGTTCAGGCGCGCCGCCTGTGATGTCGACAGTTTGGACTTGAGGCGTATTGCGGAGTAATGCAAGGACCCGCTCGGCAGTTGCCGAAGTCATGCTCTCAGTCCGTTTCGGGCCTGCTTCAACGTGGCAATGATGACAAGCCTGGTTGCACACCTTGCCAACGTTGACTTGAAGAGTATCGACGGTGTGCCGCTTCAGCCCGCCGACGCCGTGAGCGGAGAGAGCCGCCTGGAAATTCATTTCGCACGAAGACTGCGGATAGCCTGCAGGGCTTCCGGCACGGTCAAGGCGAAGATGGCGAAGTTGGCGATTGCCCCGGCGATGCAGTATGCGCACCACTTCTTTTCTTTCGTGGGCATCTGATAGAAATACCAACCCGCGGCAGCAGCCTCTACGCCGCTTTTGATGCTGATTGCAACGGGGAGCAGAGGCGTCTCTTCCGCGCGGTCCACGCCGCCGAAACCGGCAAGCGGCAGATTCATTGCCAGACCTGCGAGGCTCAGCGTGCCGTCTGGCGTACCGAGTTGGTAAGCAGTGTCGGAGGAATTCACTTTATCGGAATCGAAGCTGTCGAGAGGCGGATCCGGCAAATGACGTACGATGCCGGTCTGCAGAAGAGTGACAGCGGCCATGCTGGCCATGCCGAATAGCGAGACACCAATAATCCCGCGGCGGCGCCGCAAGCTTGTAGCCGTTCCGTTCTGAAGTTCCTGGCGCAGTTGGGTGGGCGAAAGTTGAGTTCCGAAGGCCGGTTGCTTACTCAAAGCGTAGCTTCCTCTTTTCCGATCATAGCGGGCTACGGCCAAACGGATTGTATGCTGAAGGGCAGTGTTACTCGTCCGGCGCAAGATGCTGGTTCTTTTATCCGGTTTGCTTTCGCTTTCGCAGACCTCAGCGGCTCATGACGTAATCACCACCAACCTTACATTTACGCGTGACATTTCGCGCATATTTGCGCGGCGCTGCTTGGCTTGCCACAACGAAGGCTTCTCCATTCCGCTCATGACGTACGAAGAAGCTCGTCCTTGGGCGGTTTCAATCAAAGAACAAGTGTTATCTCGTGCTATGCCTCCCTGGGGCGCCGTCAAGGGATTCGGCGATCTTGCTCCGGATCATGCGCTGAGTCAAGAGGAACTTTTGATCATTGCGGCCTGGGTGATAGGCGGAGCTCCAAAGGGCGATCCGAAACTACTGCCGCATGGGAAGAGCGTTGAGGCAGCAACACCATCGCCTGCCTTGAAAGATGCAATCGTGCTGAATACTCATGGGGAACTTAGCGCTCCAGTGCAGGCATTGGGATTACGGCCTCTGCCGCAAGGCATCGTGAAGTCGGCCAAGATCACAGCAAGGCTGCCAGACGGGAGAATCGAGCCACTTGTCTGGCTGTATCACTACGACCCCAAACTCGATCCGGTGTTTAAATTTCGAAGGCCTATCGATTTGCCGATGGGCACCGTTATTGAATCGTCTTCACCGCTGCGCTTCGCGCTCGAGGAGCTTGCTGCCTCTGCCAGTGCGGCCCGCTGAGGTCCACAGGGCTACAAGCTTGTAACCGGGATCGTAAAGACGGTTGTGTTTACCTGGTTTGCACGCTGGAATTGAGTCCAGACACGGTACAGCCCACTCCGAGGAAAGATGATGTTGAATTGCATTTTCGAACTCCCATCGGCGAGAAACGGATGGACGTGAATAAGATCGATCAGATCCTCGCTCGCCGCGAGCATGTGAGCCCAAGCGCCCAGATATCTTTGCAACTCCGCACTGGGATCGAGCGTATACAAAAGCCGGGTGGTAAATCCTGAGACAGGCTTCACTGGATCGAGTTGCAGATGAGCGGTCAGGTTTCTAGCTTTCGAAGATGAAGTGGAAGCGGTGAGATGCGGCGGCTCGGCATCGCCTGCCACGAAGATCGTACCCGTGGCAAGCTGCGGCACCGAGCCTGCGGGATAGAAGTCGGCCAGCAAACGATACATGCCACCGTATGGGAGACAAACTTCTTGGGTGAACGTCCCATCACTCTCCAACGTTGGATGAATGTGAGCGAAGTACTCCAGGTTCTCGCTCACCACAAAGAAATGGATAAGCTTCTCGTGAACAATCTCAAAATGCTTGGCTGTTTGTTGTGTAACTGGATCTATGGCGCGCAACGTGAGCACGGCTTTTTGATTCGGCCGCAACAGTTCAGGCGCGTGCGAGACTTCGAGCGAATACTCGACCCGATCGGGAATGCCCAACCGGAGCGTCATGCCGCAGCGCGGACACTTGCCCGGCTTATCCGAGCGATAATCCGGATCCATGGGGCAGACCCAATCCTTCGTCGGGACCACTGCCGCGCTCCCTGCTGATTGGCCGGCGTTTAGCAGATGGAGTGAAACGGGTGCGGCGGCGAGCAGCCCCTTAAGTAAACTTCGCCTTTTTATCGGCAACGTGCTGGACCGGAGGAGCTTACGGCATCTAAACTCTTGCCCTTGACTGCTGCAGGTTGCGCACTGAGGGGCTCCGCATACGCAAGCCAGAATCCCATCATCTCTTCGTTACTCGGCTCACCCCATCGAATTGCTTTACTTGGATCTGGATTGAGGCCGTTATTCGGCGAATTGTCAAAGTAAGCGGTAGTAACCAACCTGGTTCCCTTCGGCATACGGAATTGTTTCTTGAGAAAGTAAGTTTCCTGCCATCGGAAGTCATACTTAGGAACATCGAATAATACTTCGTGGCGGCCGTCGGGATAAATCGCCTCCGTGGTCATGCTCTTCCCACGAAAGTGCATGTGGGCAGTGTAGGCGACAACGGTCACATCTTTGGGCATCACGAAGCACGAGGTTACTTTGTGATTACCGTCCCCGGGAGGAATCAGAAACCAATTGTTCCAGATCTCATATTGCGCCATCTCGTGCGTCACCGGTACTTTGGAGAAAACCAGTCCGATGCTTGTCCGATCTTTCACCTCAACACCGAGCCGGTTACTGTAGTGCACTTGGAATTGCAAGTAAGATCCCGCTGGAATTTTAAGCGCGTACCCGGGAGGCCGGTTTTCGGCAAGATGGCCCGGAAGGTAGATCGCCGGAACATGATTGATGCCGCCCGAAGTCCAATCTTTTATGCCCGGAGTGTGGCTTGGCACGCAACCGTCGTCCGAAACCGGCGCATCGGGTTTGGTGTGATTGACCTTGCCGGTCCGGTAGTGAAATTTATCCACCTCGGCCTCGCCGTGGGCAGATTGCATCTTCCTTACTTCAGCGGCGCTGACCACGCTCACGGTGGCGTGGTGCACCACGCGGCGGTCACCCGGAACCACTTCCGCGGTCTGGACCCACTTGTCTTCGGCGAAGTTTGTGGGCACGTAGATGTATTCGTAGTCGTCCTGATTGCCGGCCGCAACGGTGGTCTCAGGAATCGTCAGGACCACGTCGGGCTTGATATGCCAGCCGCTCTGATAGATGGGGGCCGGAGGTAGATCCTTCGCGTCACCTTCCTTGGCGCCTTGTTCGACCCAAGCTTCAATGATGGCAATGTCAGCGTCCGCGAGCCGCCGGTCGTTCATGAAATGTCCCACTTTGGGGTCCGCATGCCAGGGAGGCATTACGCGGCGGATAACCGCTTCGCGCATCGCCGCGGCCCATGGGCGTGACTCTCCATAGCTCATCAGGGACATGGGCGCAATATCGTTCGGATGGTGGCAGATCGTGCAGTTCGCGTACAAGATCGGCGCAACGTTTTTATCGAACGTGACCGGTTCGGAGGAACCGGGAGGAATCGCGCTCTGCAAGGAGGAAACGCCGGCCAGCAGAAGTAACGGCAAGTAGCGTGATGTCAACAGAGACCTTCCCTCGCGTCACTTTACTCTCCTGCCCATGGAAATGCAAGGGGACGGTGCGCGCCTCAGGTAATCTGTGGGAACAAGATGATCAACGACCTCTGGTACAAGAACGCGGTGGTGTACTGCGTCTCTGTGTCTAGTTATCTCGATTCGAACGGCGACGGCGTCGGAGATTTCAAGGGCTTGATGGGAAGGCTGGACTATTTGCAGGGTCTGGGCTTTACTGCCCTTTGGCTAATGCCGTTTCAGCCATCGCCCCAACGGGATGGCGGATACGACATCAAAGATTACTACAACGTAGATGCGAGATACGGAACGCTTGGCGATTTTGTTGATTTCGCTAAGGCCTGCGAACAGCGCGGTATGCGCATTCTGGTCGATCTGGTGGTGAACCACACATCGAACGAGCATCCGTGGTTCCAAGAGGCGCGGAGCAACCCGCATTCCAAGTTTCGAGACTGGTACGTATGGTCTGAGAAGAAGCCACCTCACATAGAGGAAGGCGTGGTCTTTCCCGGAGTACAGAAGACAACATGGAGCTTCGACGAGGCGGCGCAGTGTTGGTATTTCCACCGCTTTTATGATTTTCAGCCGGACTTGAACACGGCCCATCCCGAAGTACAGGCCGAGATTCTTAAAATCATGGGCTTTTGGATGCAGCTAGGCGTCTCCGGTTTCCGCATGGATGCTGTGCCGTTTGTGATCGCTGAGAAAGGCCCGCACGTGAAGAAGCAAGTCGAGCAGTACGAGATGCTGCGCGAGCTGCGCGAATTCCTCAGCTGGCGCGAGAGGGAAACAATCATTCTCGCCGAAGCGAACGTGAAACCGAGAACCGATATGGAGTACTTCGGCGAGCACGGAGAGCGGTTGCAGATGCTGTTCAACTTTGCGGTGAACCAGCACCTGTTTTATGCCTTAGCGTCAACCGACGTTCGACCACTCGTGCAGGCGTTAGAAGAAACAAGGCCCCGGCCGGCGACGGCGCAGTGGGGTCAATTTCTTCGCAACCACGATGAGCTCGATCTAGGCCGCTTGACAGAAAAGCAGCGGCAAGCGGTTTTCGATGCATTCGCACCCGGCAAAAACATGCAGCTCTATGGAAGGGGCATACGGCGGAGACTAGCGCCCATGCTCGGAGGCAACCGACAGCGAATGGAGCTGGCCTACAGCCTCATGCTGACGCTGCCTGGCACGCCCGTGATTCGTTATGGCGATGAGATCGGGATGGGAGACGATTTAAACCTCCCGGAGCGCCAGCCGATACGGACGCCTATGCAGTGGTCGGACGACGAGCAAGGGGGCTTCTCGACTGGAAAGCCGGAGCTGCCGGTAATCAGCGGGGGAGAATATGGCTATCAGCGCGTGAACGTTGCCGGGCAACGCCGCGATCCGAACTCGTTTCTGAACTGGATGGAGCGAGTGATCCGCATGCGTAAGGAAGTTCCCGAGATCGGCTGGGGTGATTTCGCACTGCTGCACACAGGGACAACGCACGTACTTGCCATTCGCTACGATTGGCGGGGCAATTCTGTGGTGGTTGTGCATAACTTGGGAGCCGAACCCTGCGCGATCTCGCTGCAGGTGGGGCTGAGCGGAAAGGAAGGATCGCGATTGGTGAACCTTCTGTCTGCCGATCACAGCACCGCTGACGAGAGCGGAAAGCACCAAATTTCGTTGGAAGGCTACGGCTATCGATGGTTTCGTGCAGGAGGCCTCGAGTACCTGCTGAAGCGCTCAGACGCTTGACAGGCGCTAAGTTCAGAGACGACAGCCGGCCTCACGAGTTATTCCTTCCGATCTATATCCGGCGGGATGGCGTCTACAAAGTATGGAAGAGAACCCGGTTATGAAGATGGTGGAACAACAGGACTGGCTGAAGCCGCTCGGAAAAAAGTCAGACGAATTTGTCAACGGAGCGCTCCATTCTGTCGGTGACGCTGGCGATGCAGCGAAGGATGTGCTCGTAAATAGCCGTGTCTTGGGTCACAAAAAACATCCCACCATTACCGACGTCCCGCTCGGAAGCTGGACCGTCACTTTGGTTTCTGACGTGATGGAAATGGCAGGTAAGCAGACATCGGCGACGGCAGCCGACGTTTCGCTAAGTGTGGGGTTAGTGGCGTCCCTGATGGCCTCGCTCGGCGGCTTGGCGGATCTGAGCGAAACACACGATGAACACGAACGGCGCATTGGAATGATGCACGGCATTTTGCATGGAGCGACAATGCTACTTTATGGCGGCTCACTCACCGCCCGACGAATGCGAAGAAGAGGATTGGCGCAAGCGCTCAGCTTGACTGGATATGGAACGTTATTAGCGGCTTCATATCTGGCCAGTAATTTGGTGGAGCGGCGTCAAGCAACCGAGCCGCAGGGATAGAACATGCGAGCGGCGAAGTTCCATGATCGCCGCTCACGTAAAACAAGCTAGGCTGCCGCGCGGGCAGCTTGCTGGTTCACTTTTTCTTCACCGATTCGAGTCAGCTTCTCATCGCCGCCCTTGCTGTCTTCCAAGTTTTGCTTTAGTGGCTGCGCTGCATCGGATTTACCAATGAGCTCCGCATAGTGAGCCAACGATCCGTAAGCTGCCACCCGATAGTGTTGCATCTGGTTTGCCGCCACGATCAACGCTGCGTCTCGAACAGGCGAGGCGTCGGTTCCTTGGATCATGTGTTCAACTTCCGAGATCATCGCCTCGGCTATTTGGTTGTTGCTAGTCTTTACAGGCACTCCGAGTTTCTCGAATACCTGCTGCACTCTTTGCGCGTACTCTTTTCCCTTTGTTACACTCTGCTCAAAGACCTGCTTCACTTCGGGATTCGTTGAAGCTTGAGCCATCTTCTTCGACTCGTCGGAGACTTTATTCTCAAAGTCGAGAACATAGGTCAATCCCGTGACCATCAAGTCATTAATCGATTGCATCTTTTCAGCCATAATTTCTCCAATTACCACTGCAGGAGGCGCAATTCACTTCCCTCGCCTCTTACCGTAATTGGACTAACTAAATGCGTAAGTGGTTTTGGAATCTGATGACCGTAAGAATTCGAGTGAGAGACCGCAAAAGTGGGTAGTAAGAAAAGTGCGTTGGACGCAGGAAGACTGGCCAACGCACGAAAAGTGGTTCAGGTTACTTCGAAGAGGCTACGGCAAGACGCCGTTTCTTAGTGGCAATTAGCACGCCGCCGGCAAGTGCAACGAAAACAAGGCCGACAGAAGCGGGTTCGGGTGTCGCAGTAAGCTGTCCCCGCAACTCGCCCGCTGGATACTCCGAGGTGTGAATGTTAACGTAGGCATCGCCGTTCTGTATGGCAGTTGCCACGTCAGCTAGCGTAAGAATTCCGCCGGACGGATCAGGCATCAGGTCTGAGGCTGTTAAAGTGCCGCTGATCATATCGGTAGCGGGAAGGTACCCGCTCGGCGCTGCTGGCATGAAAAACGGAACAACAATGGGCCCTACAACTCCAGGGGCGCCGTAATGAATATGCCCCATCGTGGCTGGCCCGGTCAAATTGGACCACGAAAGCGTATAAGAAAAGTCATTCGCGGACGAGTTCCACATCACTGTGGCCGACCCGTAACCATTAGAGTTGGTGGCGCCGTCGGCTGCAGGCGACAAAATGGCGGTAGAGACAAAATCTGCCCGGAGAGGCGATGCAATTGCAACGGTTAAACCCGCAAGTGCAACGAGAGTACTGCGAAGTGCTTTCATAGACGTCCTTTTCAAGATTCGTTTGAACATATCCGTCGACGCGGAGAGGCTCCGGGAATAAAGATGAGCGCGGCGATGCGATGGTTCTAAAAATCCGTCGCAGGTAGTATTTATGACGGTTTCGAAAGCTTGTGGAGACCTTGCTTTGTAGAAGCATTCTTCTTAGGAGCTTTTTCCCGGGAGACGGCCGGTAGTTCTATCAAGGTGCTCGCCTGTTAAATGAGAACCGAAAGAGGCATCGCCGTTCTGAACGGCTCCGGGAATGAACTTGAGGCAGGGCACATCTTCTTCCTGGGATCGGGCGTCTCGCAAATGCATTCAACGATTTCATATCCTGAGGGAGCAGCTCTCAATGATCCGAAAATATCTCGCTTTCACCGGCGAACTAGGGCTCTTTGCCTCCTTGGCGGCACGGCGCTCACTTATACGCCCCTTCGAGTTCAAGATGATCTTGAGCCAGATCGAGGAGATCGGCTGGCGGTCGCTCGCGTTGGTTCTTGCGTCGGGCTTTGCTGTCGGCCTGGTTCTCACGTTCCATACGCGCAGCACACTTGTGCGCTTCGGTGCTGAGGCTATGATCCCCGCGGTACAGTCACTCTCCTTCTTCAACGAACTCGGTCCGCTGGTTACAGGATTGCTCGTAGCTGGGCGAGTGGGCGCGGGCATCGGGGCCGAACTGGCGAACATGAGAGTCACCGAACAGATCGATGCCATCGAAGTGCTCTCCATCGACTCTTTCAAGTTACTCGTCATTCCACGCATCATCGCGTGTATGATTGCACTCCCGATCCTGACCGTCTTTATGGATGCGGCTGGTTTGACGGGCGGATACTTGATCGAGCGTAGCATTTCACACCTCTCCTTTAAGCTATATTTGGATCGCGCGTTCAGCCAAGTCGGTTGGGCTACCTTCATTCCGCCCACGTTGAAGACTGCCGTTTTCGGATTCATCATCGGCCTGGTGTCGTCCTATTACGGGTACACCACCAATGAAGGCGCAAGCGGCGTCGGCCGCGCTTCGACCAACAGCGTGGTAGTCTCGTCGCTGCTCATCATACTCACCGACGTACTTCTGGTGAAACTCATCTTCTTCTTCTTCCCGGATACTGCGCTATGAGCGATAAGGCTCAACCGGCGGTTGCCTTCGAAAACGTATCGAAATCCTTCAACGGGCACAACGTTCTGAAAGACGTTTCTTTCGAGGTTGCACCGGGAGAGGCCTTGTGCGTGATGGGACGCAGCGGAACGGGTAAGAGCGTCACACTTAAGCTGCTCATCGGTCTGTTACAACCCGATTCAGGGGTGATCTGTATTGAGAATGAAAACATTGTGGGAATGGATGAGGATGCGCTGTCGCACGTTCGCCAGAAGATGGGCTTCCTGTTCCAGAACGCGGCCCTGTTCGATTCGTTTTCACTCAACGATAATCTCGCCGTGCCATTACAACGCCTGAAAAAGAAATCGCCGGAGGAGGTCGACTCCCTAGTCCAACAAACGCTGGACGAAGTCGGGTTAGGAGAGGATCGCAAGAAAATGCCGGTTGAGCTATCCGGCGGAATGCGCAAGCGAGCGGGACTTGCGAGAGCCCTGATTCTCGAACCAAGCATCCTGCTAGTGGACGAACCGAGCAGCGGACTCGACCGGGTCACCTCGTCCGAGATCGACAACCTCTTACTCGGTATTAAGGAGAAGAACAAAACAACAATGGTGATCGTCACGCACGACGTTAGGGGAGCACGCCGGGTAGGAGATCGTCTCGCTATACTCGACCAAAGCAAATTGATCGCAATAGGCAAACCGGAAGAGTTAGAGAACGATTCCAATGAGCTGGTGCGGGCTTTAGTGTCAGAAGGTAATTAACATGCGAGTGCGACCCTGGGCTATCGGCCTCTTCATCGTCGTCGGTTTTGCAATCTTCACTGCCATCCTTTTTCAGATTGGGAGCCGCCAAAAGCTCTTCAACAGGCATTTGACTCTGTACACGGAATTCGCCAATCTGGGCGGACTCACCAACGGAGCCAAAGTCCGCGTTTCCGGCCTTGACGCGGGACAGATCAAAAAAATAGAGATCCCCAAAGACCCGTCGCAAAAATTCAAGCTGGAATTGCAGGTCGAGGAGAAGATTCACGGAATCGTTCGCAAAGATTCCGTCGCCTCCATTGAGACCGAGGGTGTCGTTGGAGATAAATTCGTGTTGATCAAAAAAGGCAGTGAAAGCTCTCCGGAAGTGCACGCGGGCGCGATGCTGCCGAGCAAGGAGCCGCTCGACTTGTCGGCACTTCTGGAAAAGAGTTCGGGACTGCTTACCGACGTTCACGGCAGCATCAACGACATCCGCGGGCGCGTCGATGGAGCGCTTGACTCGATTACCAGGACAGTGAACCACGCCGATACATTGGTGACCCACGTTCGTCCGGACATCTCCGGCATTGCCAGAAACGGCAACCAGATCTCGGCCAAGTTGAACACCTTGGTGACCGATTTGAACGCTGGCAAAGGTCCTGCCGGTCTGATCCTGAAAGATCAGGCGAGCAGGGAACAGTTGCAGTCTACTCTCGCCAATGTGCAACAAGCTTCGGTGAATCTAAATCAGGTTTCCTTGCGCGCCGATGAAACTGTCGCTGATTTTCAAGCGAGGCAATTGATCGCGAAAACACAAGCCACGATCGAAAACGTCCAGTCGCTTTCGCAGCAGCTAGACACCACCATGCAACAGGCTCTGGCGAAAGACAACATCGGCCAGGACGGCGCTACAAACTTGCGCCAAACGCTTTCGAGCTTGAACCGGACCAGCACGAACCTCGCAGAGGACACAGAAGCGCTGAAACATAATTTCTTTCTCCGGGGTTTCTTCAAACGGAGAGGATTCTACAACCTCGATCAGTTATCACGCAAAGAATATGTGAAGGCTTGTGAACATCATGACCACGATGCTGACGATCGCAAGTGGCTCCCGGCCCAAGACCTCGTAATCGATAACGGGAATGGCAAGGAAGAGCTCTCCGAGGTTGGCCGTCAGCTCATTAACGCCGAGCTCGATCCGATTGTCGATACACTTCCCAGCCGCATCATCGTTGTGGAGGGCTACGCGGATGGCGGCTCAGCCAACGATCAGTACGCTCTCTCGAGACAACGAGCCGATCTCGTTCGAAAATACCTGGAAGCGCATTATCACCTCAAACACAGCAACCTGGGCGTTGTCGCCTTGCGTGATCAGCCACCGAAGGGTTCCGGCAAGGAGAGGTGGAACGGCGCTGGAATTATGTTGTGGAATGAGAAGTAAGCCGGGCTATGCGTAGAATCAGCAATCTTGCCGCTCGCGAACCGCAAATCACACCTTGCCGTTACACTTGACGTAAAGCGTAACCTACAATAAACTCGAAATGATCGTCAGTTGCCGTGACAAGCGAACCGAGCATTTCGCTGCGGGCCAAAAGATCAAAGCGTTTTCCAGTATCGAGCGGAGCGCTCAGGTGAGGCTCGACCGCCTGGAAGCGGCGACCTCAATTAGGGACTTATCGGCTCTACCCGGCAACTTTTTCGAAGTATTGAGGGGCGAGCGGCGCGGTCAGTTTAGTATCCGCATTAATGATCAGTGGCGCATCTGCTTCGAGTGGCCGAACGGATCGCCCGGCCCACAAAATGTCGAAATTGTCGATTACCACTGATGAGAGGGAGACGCAAATGACCAGAACCCCGATCCACCCAGGCGAGCACTTACGGGAAGAGCTGGACGTGCTCCATATGAGCGCCGCCGAATTGTCGCGCCAACTCGGCGTACCGACGAACCGCGTTACCGCCATCCTGAACGGTCAGCGCTCGATTACCGGCGATACAGCCCTGCGGCTGGGTCATTTTTTTAGCACCAGCCCCGAATTCTGGCTAAACCTGCAAAGCCTTTACGACCTGCGGCTGGCACAGCAGAAATCCGGCAAGGCCATCAACAGCTTGCCGACCCTCAAACGGCGGCCGCCGATTCCCGCCTGATCCGCGCTAACGACAAATCACTCTTAGTGCAGTCGAGTACCTCGAGCCGCAGACTCGATGTCCCGGGACTCCACCTTGAAGCTCGGGCCCTACATCAAGAAGTATTTTGAAAATGGTGGAGGCGGCGGGAGTTGAACCCGCGTCCGAAAAAGCCCGCCGTGTAAAGCCTACGTGTGTATCCGATTCTAGGGTGATTCGGCAACTTCCTAAAAAACCGGCAAGAGCGAAAGCTGCCTAGCCCGATTGATCTCGGCTTGGGGCTCCGGACCGAAACCTTACGCCTATCCTGCTACATGACGCTTACTGGCTGCCGCGCAGGCTCGACAACCGAAGCGCACTACCTAGGTTTTAATTAGGCAGCGTATGCAAACTGCTGATTATTGGCAGTTATGTTTTTCCGATCGTTTTACGGGAGCTCGGAACCCGACACGCCTTCACACAACGATTCAATCCCGTCGAATCCGTTGCGCCCCCATGTGGAGAGACCATCTGAGTATAGCAACTCTCCACGCTTCAGCGAAGTCAGCTAAACTATCCCCTGCATACATGCAAAGCGCGGTAGCTGTTCCTGGCGTCTCTCCCGCGACGGAGGAAGATTTAGGCCGAGAGCACGGCCGCTTGTACCATGTGGTGCTTCTCGACGATGACGAGCACACCTATGAGTACGTGATTGAGATGCTTCAGAACTTATTTTTTCTGCCGCTGGAGACCGCTTTCCAGCACGCCGTCGAAGTCGACGACACCGGGCGCACCGTCGTCATCACGTGCGAGCTACCCCAAGCCGAGTTTGGGCGCGATCAGATACAATCTTACGGAGCCGATCCACGCATGCCAAAGTCGAAAGGCTCGATGAGCGCCATTCTGGTGCCGGCCGAGAGCATTAAAACAGCCTGATCGCCACTGCCGTTTAGTTCTCGCCGGAAAAGGTCGGGAACGTGCTGGAGATGTGATCGTGCCAAGTCAGCTTGTCTTCATCGATGGCAACCCACAACATCCCGAGCCCGGCCGCCAGAAAGCTGACGAAGGCGCCGAAAGTGCGTAAAAGCCTTCGGCCTCGGCAAGGTTTTCGCCCATCGAAATCGACCAGCTCCAGCTTCGCCATCTGCGTCCCGAAACTATCTTTACCCGCAAAAGCCCAAAGCAGCTTATAAAAGGCTGGAACTGTCAGAAGCGCCGCCGCGGCAAATGGCAGCGTGTGCTTGCTCAGTCCTACCAGCCCTCGCCCGAAATAGAAATAGATGGTGAGGAACACCGCCAATCCCCCAAGGATCACAGCCGCGTCAGTCAGCGCTGCCGATACTCGAACGCCCGGCGTGGCAACCAGCGCATCGGCGGGCACATGCGAACCGGGCGTTTCCACCCGTTCCTCGCTGCTGCCAAATTCAAAACGATGCTGCTCCTCTGCCCCAGCGCTCACGTTCGAACGTTTCCGCTTGACGCGCTCTCCCTCCACCCGGGCGGTCTTCAGCGGCGCTGGACGCAGCGAATCGGCTGCACGCATGCGAATCGCTTCCCGCTCCGCCGGCGATGTAAATGCAGCGAACGGAATCACTCGACGGCTGCTGTGCTGCTCCACGAACAGTTCTGCCTGACCCGCATCTGTCACAATCGGCGCAGTCTCATCGTTCGCAATCCGTGTCTGCGCTTCATACTCAGGGTCGTAGGCAAGCGCAGTTGCGGTAGCGGCAATCGGATAAGTTGCCGGAGAGATGCGCGACGGCACTCCTCGAATGCGACGGCCGCAACGCCCACACCGGTGCTCGCCGTCTAAAATCCAAGTCTCACAATGCTGGCAAGTCATGTGCCGTTTTTATTCTCTCTATACCAGGACACGAAAATCTTGATCCTGAACATCCGCCCATGTTACGGTTCTCGATTGGATCTGCGTTCCCCGTCCGAGCCGTTTGGCTCTCATCAATCTCTGGTCCCCCTCTCTTCTATCAGAAGATGTGAATTTTGTCCAGAACAATTCTTAAGAAGACTGTTTCTCCTTTTATGGGCCTGTCTCTGTCTCAGCCTGCCTGCTCGCGCGCAGATTGCCCAAAAACCAGCGCAGGCCGATCTGCCGCCGAATGATGAGATCTGGTTCGGTGGTATCCAGCAGGAGTCTCGTAGCGAGTGGAAGTATCTGCGCGGCGATTCGCGCGTCCGTACATCCGAAATGACCATTTCGGCTGATCAAATCGACTTCAATTCCGATACCGATTGGGCCTATGCGCGCGGCCATGTTCGCCTCGAGCACTATAAGACCGGCGACATCATCAACGCCGAAAAAGCGGAGTTCAACATAGCCACCGATGAAGGTAGATTCTACGGCGTCACCGGGACCGCTCCGCCGAAAATCATGACTAACAAGTTTGCTCTGAGCACCACCAATCCTTTTTACTTTCAGGCGCAATGGGCCGACCGCATCAAAAACCGCTACATCTTGCATAAGGGCTTTGTCACCGATTGCAAAATTCCGAAGCCCTGGTGGGTTTTTCAGGCGCCGACGTTTGATATCGTTCCCGGCGACCACGCTATCGCTCGCAGCGCCATCTTCAAGCTGAAGAACGTGCCTATTTTCTACCTCCCTTATTTCCGCCGGCCGCTGGGCCGAAATCCCCGGCAGAGCGGTTTTCTCACTCCGGATGTGGGTCACACCACGCTCTACGGCTACGTGTTTGGCCTCGGATATTATTGGGCCATCAATCGCAGCTACGACATGACGGCCGTCGGCGAATACTACACGCAGCGGGGTCCGGCCATTCTTTACAATTTCCGCGGCAAGCCGAACGAAGTATCGGACTTTAACTTCAATCTGTATGGCGTGGACGATACCGGTGCACCGCGTACCATTTTTGGAACTCCAGCAGGGGGACCGGTGCCGTCCAAAAAAGAGGGAGGCTTGCAATTCGAATTCACTGGGCGCACCGAGATCCTCGGCTTCCAAGGCCGGCTCGATTACAACTATCTGAGCTCGTATCTCTTTCGCCAGGCATTCTCCTATTCATTTGCCACAGCCATTCAGAGCGAAGTCTACTCAATCGGCTACCTGCAGCGGCATTTCAAAAGTGACCTGTACACCGTCAACATCGTGGCGCAGCGCGATCAATACTTCGAAGCGTTAACGCCATACGGGCAACAGGCCAATCAGGTCTTTACGGAAAAGCTCCCTGGGTTGGAGTTTAACGGCCGCGATCAGGATCTCACCAGGGGCCGCGTTCCAATCTGGTTTTCATTCAACACCAGCGTCGGTTTGCTTGACCGCAGCGAACCGGTAGCCAGCAGCGTCACTCCGGGAACAAACGTTCCGACCCAGTTCCTCCGCACAGGGCCCATGGGAAGGGTGAATATTGAGCCGCGCGTCGCTACCAACTTCCACTTCGCGGGATTTTCTCTCACGCCGAGCGTATCGTTCGGCGCCACCGCTTACAGTAACTCCTATTCGGTCAATGAATCGACTTACTCGGCTGCCAACTATCTCAACCCGGCCGTCAACGCAGCATTCGCCGACTCGGCTCTGTTTCGAAAAGACGCTGATGCCGTAGTCGACCTGAAATTTCCGGCTCTCGAGAAGATTTACATGCCGCCCAAATGGCTTCATATCGGCCCTAAACTCAAGCACGTTGTTGAAGTGGCCGCCACTTATGAATACGTCACCGGCGTCAACACATTCAATAAGATCATTCACTTCGACGAAACAGATATCCTCTCAGACACGAATCAGCTCACTTACTCGCTCACTAACCGGCTCTATCGCAAGGATAAGCACGGAAATGTGAACGAGATCTTCACCTGGCGAGTGTCGCAAGCGCGCTACTTCGATCCGACTTTCGGCGGCGCGGTCGTGGCCGGTCCGGTTGGAGTCGGAGCGCGCAACGTGGTCCTCGCGGAAGAAGAACTCACGCCGTTCCCGTTTCTCTATGGGCCGCGTGGTTATTCGCCCTTTGTCTCTTCTATGTCGTTGAGTCCGTACCCGTTCATTACCTTCGACTGGCGAGCCGATTACGATCCGGTGCGTGGCAAAATTGTCAATCAAACTTACAACATTTCTGTCCACGGCGGTAAATTCTTCGGTGCTGTCTCCGACAACGCCCTGACAACTGCGCCGGTGCTTCTGCCCCTCGCCAATCAGATTATCGTCCGGGGCGGATACGGAAGCACCAACCGCACCGGATGGAACGTCGCAGGCCTCATCGACTACGACAGAATCACCGGCAACCGGATATTCGATTTCATCCAGGGTTCCTACAATACGAATTGTTGCGGCTTTAGCGTGCAATGGCGTCAGTTCAACCTCGGCATCCGGAACGAGAATCAGTATCTGTTCTCGTTCTCGGTAGCGAACATCGGTACCTTCGGCAGTCTGCAGCGGCAGGAGCGGATTTTCTAATGCCCAGCATCTTCATCAAGACCGGGGAATGATGGGCTCAATTGCGTCTCATTGCGTTGCCGAGCAATTGGAGCGCGAACCTGCAGCGAGGCGTGACACGCTCCTTCTGTGCGCCTTTCTATGTCTCTATTTAACCGCCGGTCTGCTGCTTCTGACCAAGCTTTCGCTTTGGCTGGACGAGATTATCGACCTGCACCTCATCCGTGATTTCAGCTTGCACGAGCAGATCATCCGTATTCCCATGAACGCGGGAGGCGTGCCGCTCAGCTACTTAGTCCGGGATGCCTTCTGTTCGGTGCTCGGATACTCGACTTTTGCAGGCCGATTGCCTTCCCTGCTGTTCAGTATTCTCGCCGCGATCGGCGTCTTTGCTCTCGCCCGTCAAATGAAATTGCGCTACCCGGTGATGGCAGCCGTCCTGTTTTGCTTAATGCCCATCCAGTTCCGCTATGCTCTGGAGTCGCGGCCATATTCGGCGATGCTCGCCATTACTGTTTGGGCAACTTTCGTGTTCCGAAAACAGTTGGATAGGCCGACCATCTCTCTATCAGCGGTCTACGCTTTACTTGCAGTAACTGGCCTTTACACCCAGCCTTACTCAATCTTCATGTTTGCCGCTCATCTCTTATGGGTTTGCACGGCCCGAAGAATACCGAATCGCCACACTCTTTTGGCACTTGTTGGATTGCCCATTGCTGTTGCCGCACTCGCCTTCCTTCCCTGGCAAATTTGGGTTACATCCGCTTGGGAGCACACCGCATCCGATCGGCAACCATACATTCTGGGTGTTAGGACAATCCTCGTGCTGTTTCATGAGCTGACCGGCGCAGGTTACATCGGATCCGCAGTAATCGTCTTGCTCTCGACCTTCGGCCTTTTGAGGGCTATACGGTACAGCTCAGAGCAACTCTTCTGGGTATTCTGTATCGTTGTTCCTGCCGCATCGGCGCTTTTCGCAGACAAACTGTTCGGCTATTTCTTTGCAACAAGGCAGGTTCTTCCCATTGTCTTCCCAATACTGCTGCTCTCGGTAGCGGGTATAGAAAAACTTATCCATACAGCTCGCAACCTGGCGATCCCAATCTTCGGGTGTGTTCTAGTCACGTTCCTAATTGGAAACCTTGAGTTTTATCGACGGCCGCGAGGTGATTGGATGGCTGCCGCAAACATTCTGAACCAACAAGGGTCAGCAGGATCTTGCATCTTGTTTTCTCCACCTATCTCGGCTGAGCTCTTCCGGTTTTTCGTCCGCGGACTGGACCGGTTTTCCTGTCCTGCGGATCTATCCCGCCAGTACACAATCGCCCTTGGCGTTAGTCCCTATCAGGGGCATGACACAGAACGTAGGCTCGAAGCCTTGGAACATCTAGGATTCCAGCTGGAAATGGTCTGGAATCAGAACGGACCCAAAGTCTGTTTGTTGGTCCGCAAGCATTGAGATAAACGACCGCACTTAGCTCCACGTAAAGGAGATATGACAAGCCACTTAGTAACACTCGATTATTAACAGCGCCTCTTAAGAGCCTAGTTCTTTGTCAGACAGTTCCTCTTGCTGAGAATCGTCTCCCCCGATAATCTCATTGCATATCGCGACACATTCGTTGCAAATGTACACCCGACGGACATCGCTCGGGCCCGAAATAAGCGTTTTGACACTTTTTTGGTCTTGGCCACAAAAGGAACACACAACTTTCTCTTCTTTGCCTTGCCCGAGACCTAACCGCATATTTTCCCTATACCTCGATGCATATCATCCAAGCTCAAGTAGTGGACGAATAACTTATGTGACGCTTTCTTAAGTCCACTTACACACATAATATCCTCGGTGAAACGCCAAGATGCGTAAGGATTCTTGACTGTTTCGTCATCCTGACTGACGCTAAGCCCTATCAGGCGTCTGAGGCAGCCAACGAGGTTAGGGGCATTCGGGCACTCTGGCCGTCTTAGGCAGCCTCGTTACTGCCGGGATCGCAAATGCGCATCCATAAAGCCAAGAAACTGCTCCCAGTCATACGCCGTCACCTCATGCTTACCCGTGCGATAGTGGAACGCAAGCGTGTGCATAATTGGAGTATTCAGCGGAGGCATCTGATCTGTGCCTAGCCCTTGCGCTCCGAGCAGACGGTATACCGGACCCGCCGAAACCATCGCCAGAAACTCGCCTTTCGGATCGCTCCACTTGTCCTCCTCGGCTCCGGTCACGTATACAGGCCGCGGGGCAAGCAGTGCGATTAACTCGTGCATATCGACCGGTAAGCGTTTCGGGTCATCGGCATAGCGCGCGAAGTTTGCGCAGAACCAGTAAGGAAACGCGGTCACCAGGTGCCGAATGTCTTCCCCATAATTGCGGCGCGCAAGCGATGCACCTCCTTCTCCGGGACAGCTGGCGATGATCAACGCAAAGCGCTCGTCCAACGCGCCGGCCCAAAGCACGGTCTTTCCCAACCGCGAGTGCCCCATAATCGCTACACGAGTGCTGTCGACTTGCTTGTCTGTTTCGAGGTAATCCATCGCCCGGCTGAGGCCGTAGCTCCATGCCCCAATGGCGCCCCATTGATTGGCTGCGGGCGCTCCTTGTCCCGGCTTTAAGAAGAGCGGCCGGATGCCGTACCCCATGCCGCCCAAAAAATCCGGCTCGATGTCGCTGTAGTTGATCGTGGCGAAGCCGTATCCCCGCTTGAGAATCTCGCGCACGGCAAATTCTTTGTCGTGGCCGCGCATGCTCTCTGGCGCAGTCTCCGGCTGATGCGTCTTCGCCGTAAAGATGCGGCCAAGCTTGATCCCCGGATCATCAATCACGGACTCGTTCCCCATATAGTTCAGAGTCAGGATCACCGGCACTCGCCCATTGCGCCCCGCAGGCAAATACAGCAGCAGCTCTTCTGTGGGCGAATTTCGATCCGGCGAAAAGTGAATCGTGATCTGCTTGCGAATGGCAAGCCCGTCGAGAGCGGGAGTGCCTTTCTCCCATACGTCGAACTTGGCCGGGAGCGCAAGCTTGGGCGAATGTCCGAACACGTCTTCGGCAAACATTCCCAGAATCTCCGGACGCCGAGTCGCAGTCCACTGATCCGGCGTACGCACCGGCTGTCCGTCATTGAGAACAAGAGGATTAGGCAGCGCGTAACTTCCCGCTTTACTCTCATCGAAGTTGCCTTTCGGCGCGGACGATTGTGCGCAGAGCAGCGAAGCGCTCACGATCGGCAGCAAAACATTCAACAACCTGGTTTGCACATGAGCATCATATGCCAGCGCTGAGTTGATTGTTTCTACTCGTTGGCCCGAAACGCTTCGTCGAGCAGCAGCGCAAAATCGCGGCTCTTATGGAGCACTGAGTCGCGAAAAGCACCCAGCTGTGTTTCCGCCGTCCGTAAACGGTCCGCTAAATGCAAGCAGGCAAGCACCGCCGTACGAGTAGAGTCCAGGTTACCCGCCCGGCGCGCAATGCTCGACATCAAATCATCGATCTCACGCGCCAGCTCTTCGATATCCTTCGGATCGCCGGCCGTCGAAACACTGTAGGTCTGATTGAAAATGGTGACCCGGACCGTTTGTTTGAGCGTGTCCGATGCGTCCATGAAGACTCTGGCCAGATAAGGCGTTACTACGCAATGCTTAGCTTGCGCTGAGCAGATCGAGCTGTGTCAGAAGCTTCTCGATCCGGCTCTTGACCTGTTTCCGCTCACCCTTCATAGTTTCGAGTTCCTGGGAGAGTTGATTCACCCGCTGAGTCAACTCTCCATTCTCTTTCTGGAACTCGTTAGAGAGTGCCTGTACATCATCCAGCTCGGCTCGCGTCGATTGCAAGCTGTCCTCGGCCGTCCGGGCACGCTCATTTAACTGCGTGTTCTCGCCGCGCAGGTGAGAAATCGCTTGCACCGCCCGCGTAATACGCTCTTCGAGACTGGAGAGAGTGTCGAGCCCTTCTTGAACTGCTTCCATCCCTACTAATCTAACTGACTGCTTTACGCCGGCTACTGAACCCGCGTCTGATGCGCGGTCTTAGCTCGCTCACAAAGCGTGGCAAATGCAGCCGTGTCGTTCACAGCGAGGTCAGCCAGAACCTTGCGATTGAGGTCAATGCCGGCTCGCTTCAGCCCATTGATGAACTTACTGTAGGAGATCTGCGACACGCGGCACGCAGCATTGATTCTCACAATCCAAAGTGAACGGAAGTTACGCTTCTTCAGCCTTCGCCCGACATAACCGTACTTCAGGGCCTTCTCAACGGCTTCCTGCGCGGCCCGATTCAGCTTGGACTTAGTAAGAAAAAACCCCTTTGCACGGCGCAGGGTCTTGTGGCGATAATCCCGCCTGTTAGTACCTCGTTTAACTCTTGGCACGTTTTCTCCTTCGTTTGATTGGGCTTTCGTCTCCGAAAGTGTTGAGAGAAGGCAGGCACGTGCGGCGCGCTGCTCCTACTCAAAAGTTATCTAAATTGGCAATGCGGCTCTAGTAGGGCAGCATCTCGCGGAGTTTCGCCTGATCGGTCTCATCCGCAACGACGCTATGCCCTAACTTACGCTTTCGAGATCTAGCCTTCGACGTTAAGATGTGCCGGGCAAACGCATGACGGCGTGTAATCTTGCCGGTGCCAGTCTTTTTGAAGCGTTTGGACGCACCTTTATGAGTCTTTAACTTGGGCATACAGTCAACTTGTTTTTTCTATTGGTCTTTTATCGTGGCGCGGTGCGCCGGAAGCTCCGCCCGGCACAGCAAAAAGTTTCGGGTGAAAGCGGAACTACTCCGTTTAGAATAACATGCCCTTCGGCCGTCGCAGTGCGCTACTACTTGGCCAGCGCCGCTTCGTATAGCGGCGAAAGTTCGCGCAGTTTGCCCACTACTTCAACCACGCGGCCGCCGACGTAATCGATTTCTTCGGTCGTATTGAACCGTCCCAAACCGAATCGAACCGCAGAGTGAGCCAAGTCGTCAGGCAAGCCCAGCGCTTTCAACACATAACTCGGTTCGAGCGTTGCAGAAGTACAAGCCGACCCACTAGAAACAGCAATGCCGTTCAACCCCATTAGCAGGCTCTCCCCCTCGACGTAAGCAAAGCTCGCACTCAAATTGTTCGGCAAATGAGACTCCATCGTGCCGTTCACGTGCACGCCGTCCAACTCGCTCGTTAACCGGTTCATCAGCCCATCGCGCAACGAAGCGATCCGGCGGCTTTCTTCCGGCATCACCTTCCCGGCAATCTCGCACGCCAAGCCCAGTCCCACAATGCCGGGAACGTTCAACGTGCCCGAACGCATCCCCCGCTCGTGACCGCCTCCATCCATCTGCGCCACCAGGCTGACCCGTGGATTGCGCCGCCTCACGTATAACGCGCCGCAGCCTTTCGGTCCATAGAGCTTATGCGCCGTCAGCGAGAGCAGGTCGATCCCGTCTTCTTCCACGTTTACAGGTATCTTGCCAACTGCCTGGACTGCATCGCTATGAACCAGCACACCCTTCTCGCGCGCGATCTTGCCAATCTCTTCCACCGGCTGCACTACGCCGATCTCGTTATTGGCGTACATGATCGAAATCAGAATCGTGTCGCCGGTTACCGCATCCCGCAGTTGATCCAAGTCCAGCAATCCATCCGGCTGAACCGGCAAATACGTTACCCGGACGCCTTGCCGCTCTAAGCTCTTGCAAGTATCGAGAACCGCCTTGTGCTCAGTAACTTGAGTGATGATATGCGCCGGACGGTCGCGGTACAGAGCCGCTACGCCCTTCAAGGCAAGGTTGTTCGATTCGGTAGCCCCGCTCGTGAAGACGATCTCCTTAGCCGACGCCCCGATTAGAGAGGCTACCTGCCGCCTGCCGTTTTCGACGCCTTCTTCCGCCTTCCATCCAAACTCATGGTTGCGAGACGCCGCATTCCCAAATGCTTCTAGAAAATACGGCTTCATGCCCTCGAAAACTCGCGGATCCATTGGCGTCGTCGAGTGATTGTCGAGATAAATCGGCAGCTTCATCGTCAATGCTTCGGCACGGCTTCGGCTACCGGCTTGGCGCTCTCCGGAATCCCGGTCAATGTCACCAACCCGGTAGGCAGCGCGCCCTTTTCGTCTTGCCCGGTATCGGAGTCTTGGAGCATATCCTGCACACTGACGCTCTGTAGCAGCCCCAGAATGCCATCATGGATTTTTCGTAGAGGCCGTTTTACAGTGCATCGGCCCGAATGCAGGCAATGCGCATCTTCGGTAAAGCAATTGGCAAGCACGATCGGCCCATCGATGGCTTTGATCACTTCGAGCGCCGAAATCCGCCGCGGGTCGCGCGCCAGCCGGTACCCTCCATTCGTGCCATACTCGGACACCAGAAACCCGCTTTTCCCTAATTTCTGCAGTAGTTTGGAAAGCACCGGCAGCGGAATCCCACACGAATCCGATACCTCTTTCGCGCTTACAGCGCTTCCACTTTCCTCCATACGCATCGCAAAGTGCCTGAGAGCTATCAGGCTGTAATCAGCCTTCTTTGTGAGACGGAGCATTGATGTCAGCTGAATGCGGTGGCCAGAAGCCCTGCACCGCCCTGCGCCTACCTAGTTATAGCATGAGAAAGGACAACCCGAGGAACTTTCCTGTCTTCAGAATCAATCACTTGTGCAAGCCCGGGCTGGTGCGAATCGGCTCGATTATCGATTCTCCGGTCCAGTATCCTGAGTAGATTACGTGATACATTCGAACTCCAAAGAAAATACTAAGACGGTCGCGTGATTCGCCTATTTCGCGTGTTTATCCCGGCCAGCGTAGTCGCTTTGCTGGTGTCGGAAGTCATCCTGATCCTGGCAAGCTATGTCCTTGCGCTATTTATTTTAGGTATCGATCCAGGCTTCTACCTGTTCGGGCTGAACAATTATTGGAAATTGCTGGTCGTCGCGGGCCTGATCATCCTGTTTCTTTACTTTCAGGACCTCTACAACAGCCTGCGGATTGAATCCCGTGTCGTCCTGGTCCAGCAAGTCTGTCTGGCGGTCGGCTGCGCCCTGCTCCTCATGGCTTTTGTCGGATATCTCAAGCCCGACGTGCTGCTTGGCCGCTGGCTTATGATTCTCGGCAGCTTTACCGTCATCATCCTGCTGCCCGCCTGGCGTATCGTTTTCTGGAGATACATCGTCGTCGGACTTCGCTCGGAGCGGGTCCTCTTGATGGGCAACTCCAGCATCCTCGGCGAAGTCATCGACCAGATCATTAAGAGGCCTGAATTCGGCTACAGTATTCTCGGCTACTTGTCCGAGGAAGACAGCTCCCTCACCTTTGACGTGCCCTGCCTGGGCAGAGTCGACGAGGTTCGCCGGGTCTGCGAAGAGCACCGGCCCACCCGGATAGTCGTTGGTATGGCCGAGCGCCGGAATCGCTTACCGGTCCAAGACCTTCTCGAAATCCGCTTCGGCGGTGTCCGCATCGAAGACGCGGCAGATACCTACGAAATCGCCTTACACCGTGTCTGCAGCCGCAAAATCCAGCCTTCGCAGCTGATTTTTACCTCCAGCCTCGGCCCACGCTCGCAAGCCATCGCTTTTCAAACGTTTTACTCCCTGATCCTCGGCATCGTGGGACTAATTCTCACCTCGCCTCTCATGCTCCTGACTGCTCTTGCCGTCAAGCTTTCCTCTAAGGGGCCCGTTTTATACCGGCAGCGGCGTTCCGGTCTCGACGGCCGCACCTTCACCCTGTACAAGTTCCGCTCCATGTATGTCGACGCCGAGGCCCGTACCGGTGCAGTTTGGGCCAAGAAAGACGATCCGCGCATCACCGCCGTCGGCAAGTGGCTCCGCAAAATACGCCTCGACGAACTTCCGCAATTCTGGAACGTTGTCCGCGGCGATATGACCATTGTTGGACCCCGCCCGGAACGCCCCGAATTTGTCGAGCTACTGGCTCAGCAGATTCCCTACTACCGCCAACGCTTGGCTGTGAAACCCGGTATCACCGGCTGGGCGCAAATCAACCACAAGTACGGCGACACCCAACTCGACGCCATGATCAAGCTCGAGTACGATCTCTACTACATCAAGCACATTGCCCCTGCGCTCGATCTCTACATCATCTTTCACACCATCAAGGTCATGCTGCTCAGCCGGGGTGCGCAGTAATTTACGTAAGCCAAGACGAATGTTCCCGGTCCCAGACTAGGACTTGGAAGGGAACAGATCTTCGATAGATCTCGCCTCCAGAATGCGCACAGCCACCTCATCTAACTCTGCCGCCGAGCAATTCTCTACGCGGGCTCTGATCGAGTCAGGGATACGGCCGAACTTTCGCTCCAGCATTCGCCAAATCATTTCCTGACGACCCTCCTGGAGCCCTTTCTCAAGCCCCTTCTCAAGCCCCTGACGGATAGCGGGGCCAATCACTGCGTGATCGAGTATGTCGTTTAAAATCGGCATTCGCTGTGCTTCCTTCTCAACTATTTCGGCCAGACTTCTTAACCCCGAGAGTATCAGGAATTGCGCTAACAGAGTTTGGCGGGCAGGCTCTTCGGCGGCGCTAATACGTTCAAGAATCTGCCGGATCGCCCTTGCCCGGTCTTGCAGGCGAGTCAAGATGGCAAGTACGTTGTCCTGAACGTGCTCGCTGTCGAGCAAAGGGCCGCTCTCCAGATTGCGCGCATCTACCAGCGTGTAACGGAACGCGAACCCCGTCCGCCCTTCCTCGGCGCCCTCCAGGACAGGATTCATCGCCAGGGCAGCCTGCCCTACATACAACATAATTTGTCTCGGCAGCTTGCCGAACTTTCGATAGATACCCAGCGCATACTCGGCCATGCGCAGCGCCATCTCAGAATCGTTTCGCGCCTGCAGCTCGATATGCACCAGCTCGCCGCCCAACGTCTCGCCCAACAAGTCCGCGCGGCGGGTTTGCACTCGCGGAAGCTCCACATCATGCCATCGCCCAATCACCGCGCCGCCAGTTAAAATCCCCAGCAATGTGCCAGCCCGCGCTTGCAGCAACTGCTTCAGCGCAACGTCATACTCGTGCATTCGTCCCCGTGGTCAGTGTAAAGGCCCACATGCTTGCTGGCCGCACTCTTAGTTAAAGTGCAGTGTCGCTTCGGCCGTGTAGCGATGGTAGTCGAAGAACTTCATCTCGTTCCACTCCCGCCGGTCCGTATTCCGATAGCCCACCTGGTACTCCGCGCTGCTCGGCAGTAACCACTCTTTTCCGTTCAACGCAACCGGGGCCAGCGTCACGGCCCAATCGATCTCCGCAATCTGCAGATCGACCGGCACGTCCTTCGATCTTCGCTCGATTTTGACAATCCGCTTAGTAGCCCGGTCAATCCAAACTTGCGCCACGAACGGAATCCGGTAATGTTGCCCCGCGACCGTCAGATCCCAAGGACTGGCGTCGGCCGGCACATCTATCCGGAACACAAAAGCAGGTACGCTTACCGCGGCATCCGGTCCTTCAAAAGAGGCATATTGCGAATTCAACAGCTGCTCTGTCTGCTTCAGCAGCGTGCCGAACTCCCCCTCTGACCAGGCGCCGTCCAGCTCCGCCAAGTCACGAAACGCTCGCTTGTTTCCGTGTACGTCCGAATAATGTTCACTCCCGTTCTCAAGCGAGACCTTCGCGTTGATCACATCGACCCGCCTCGCACGCTGTGAGCCGGTCTTGCCCCGATAGCGGTCAATCTGTTCCTGACACACGAAGGATTCCAGGCTGGAGTACAAGTCGCTGTTCACCGCAATAGCCTCGCGGAGGATGCTTGCCGGCTCGCCCAACGACGGCGAGCCCGGTTCGGCAGCTGAAGCTACCTGGGTAAAAGAACTCAAGGCCGCCGCTGACAGCAGCACAGCAAAACACAAAGGGAAACTTGAAAACGATAGGCGCAAAGTAGACTCCAGTGCGGGCGCATCTAAGGAGGCCTACTTTTGAGCCGCTCTTGTGCGCCCGACAACGGAGTCATCGGCCGAATTGGCAAGCGGAAATAGGGCGAAGAAAGCTGGGAAAATTCTGATCTCGCATCGTCAGCAGTCCTGCCGATCAGTCAGAAGGCAAAGAAAAACCCGGCCGAAGCCGGGTTGCGAACTCAACAATACTATGAAACTTAACTCGAACTTATTGCCGTCCGGGAAGTCCTTTCCGCCAGGCGAACAACCCGAAAAGCAGCAACCCGCCCGCTAGCAGAAAGTTTGTCGTCGGTTCTGGGGTCCCTACAACAATCCCTCCAATCGAAGCAGGTGAACCCTCAAGTGAGAAGAATGTGGACGCTCCGGCTGCGAGTCCCATTATGTTCACCGTGCCCATACTTCCTGAAGCGCTGATGTTTGAAAACGTATTCATTGGCCCCTCGTACCCATAGGCCGCAGTCGAGCAGTACGCCGCGCCCGTATAAGTGCAGATGCCATCATTGTCGAAAGCAAATATGCCGCCGCCATTCCCTGAGCCGCTCATCATAAATGACCCGTTATAAGCGGTCGCCGAATTATTCACTACGCCAACCAGCGCATCATCGCTCCCATCATATGGATTTGCGCCCGTAACCGGCGCCCCCGTGAGCATGCCGCCACTGCCGATTGTAATGATGTAACCGCAGTCGCTATTGGTGTTGCTGGTACTGGGACAAATCGATGCAGCGGACGCAAACGATCCGCCACCTAGAAATAAAAAGAGTGTAAAGGCAAGCCAAGACAGCTGCCTTCCAAAGTTCGGCATATATCCTCCTAATTGAACGGCCTATATAAAAGGCTTTAATGATAATAGGGGCTATTAGCCTCAATCACAAGCTGTCAGACGCACTGAAATAATAGACAAGTACTAGAAGAAGGGAGGTCTAAGTCCAGTACTTGCAACGTGATGACAGGTGTCCCGAAATTACGTAGCGGACCCGCTTTTACACTCCGAAGCTCTTGCCGCAACTGCAACTGCTCTTCGCATTCGGATTATTCCACACAAACGCGCTCTGCATGAGCGACTCGGTAAAATCCAGCTTTAATCCCTCGAGTAGCGGGTAACTTTTCGAATCGACATACACACGGACGCCGTCAAACTCAAGGACATGGTCGTTAGCCCGGGGCGCGCGATCCAGGCGAAACAAGTAGCTCATCCCAGAACACCCACCGCCCTGCACTCCAAGCCGCAACCCGCCTGGGCAGTCGTTTTTCTCGATCAAATGCTTGATCCGCTTTACGGCGCTCTCGGTAACTTCGATCATGGCCTGCATCCAGTATAATGAATCTTGACGAAACAGTATAGATTCGCCAGCCCGAAAGAGACTCTCCATGGCCACTCAGCTTGATTCGATCGAAACACTTGCTAATCAGGAGTACAAATGGGGCTTTGTCACCGACATCGCCTCCGACACCGTCCCGCCGGGCCTCAACGAGGACGTGATTCGCCTCATCTCCGCCCGTAAAGAAGAGCCGGAGTTCATGCTGGAGTGGCGCCTCAAGGCTTATCGCCATTGGCTGACCCTTCAAGAGCCGGATTGGGCCAACGTTCATTACCCGGCCATCGATTATCAATCGATCAGCTACTACGCCGCGCCGAAAATCAAGGGTGACGCCCCGAAAAGCCTGGAAGAGGTCGATCCCGAGCTGCTCAACACCTACGAAAAGCTCGGTATCCCGCTGCACGAGCGTGAAATCCTGGCCGGCGTGGCCGTCGATGCCGTGTTCGACAGTGTCTCGGTAGCCACCACATTCAAGGGCAAGCTAGCTGAGATGGGGATTATCTTCTGCTCTTTTTCGGAAGCGGTTCGTGAACACCCTGAGCTGGTCAAAAAGTATCTTGGCACTGTTGTACCGCCATCCGATAACTTCTTCGCCGCGCTCAACTCGGCTGTATTCAGCGACGGATCGTTCTGCTATATCCCCAAGGGCGTGCGCTGCCCCATGGAGCTGTCCACCTATTTCCGCATTAACGCGCAAAACACAGGCCAGTTCGAGCGCACGCTGATTATCGCCGACGACAACGCTCACGTCAGCTACCTTGAAGGCTGCACTGCCCCTATGCGTGACACGAACCAACTGCATGCCGCCGTGGTTGAGCTCGTCGCCCTCGACGACGCCACCATCAAATACTCAACCGTTCAAAATTGGTACCCGGGCGACAAAGAGGGCAAGGGCGGCATCTACAACTTCGTCACCAAGCGCGGCAAGTGCCTCGGCGTCAACTCCAAAATTTCTTGGACGCAAGTAGAAACCGGCTCAGCCATCACCTGGAAGTACCCTGGCTGCATCTTAATGGGCGACAATTCGGTCGGCGAATTTTATTCGGTTGCTCTTACCAACAATCGCCAGCAAGCTGACACCGGCACCAAGATGATCCACATCGGCAAGAACACCCGCAGCACGATCGTCTCGAAGGGCATCTCGGCCGGCAAGGGACAGAACACCTATCGCGGGTCGGTCAAAATCCTCAAAGGGGCAACCGGCGCTCGTAACTACTCGCAATGCGACTCCATGCTGCTCGGCGATCAATGTGGCGCCCATACCTTTCCTTACCTCGAAGTGAAGAACACCTCGTCCAGCATCGAACACGAAGCGTCGACCTCGAAAATCGGCGAAGACCAGATCTTCTACTGCCGCCAGCGGGGAATTCCGACCGAGGACGCCGTCAACATGATCGTCAACGGGTTCTGCAAGGAAGTCTTTCGTGAATTGCCCATGGAATTCGCTGTCGAAGCCCAAAAGCTGCTAGGCGTCAGCCTCGAAGGAAGTGTCGGATAATCCGCCGGAGCCAACCACCATGCCAAACGAACCCATTCTCGAAGTCAAAAATCTCCACGCAAAAGCAGGAGGCAAGGAAATCCTGCGCGGCATCAATCTCACCATCTATCCCGGTGAAGTGCATGCCGTCATGGGCCCGAACGGGTCCGGCAAGAGCACGCTTTCCCAAGTCATTGCAGGCCGTGACTTGTATGAAGTGACCGAAGGCGAGGTGATCTACCGCGGTCAGGATCTGCTCGACCTCGACCCCGAAGAGCGCGCCCAGCAAGGCATCTTTCTCGCCTTCCAGTACCCGGTCGAAATTCCCGGCGTCAGCAATCTTTACTTCCTTAAAGCCGCCCTCAACGCGGTCCGTAAGAACAATGGCGAGCCTGAGCTCGACGCCATGGACTTCCTTTCCCTGGTGCGCGAAAAAATGGGACTGATGAATATGGATGAAGGTCTCCTCAATCGCGCCGTGAACGCCGGCTTTTCGGGCGGCGAAAAGAAACGCAACGAGATTTTTCAGATGGCGGTCCTCGAGCCGAAACTCGCCGTGCTCGATGAAACCGATTCCGGTCTCGACATCGATGCCCTTAAGGTGGTGTCGAATGGCGTCAACAAGCTCCGCAGTCCTGACCGTGCCATCCTTGTCATTACTCACTACCAGCGCTTACTCAATCACATCGTTCCCGATTATGTTCACGTTCTCGCCGAAGGCCGCATCGTAAAATCCGGGGACAAATCGCTCGCCTTGGAGCTCGAGCAAAGTGGGTATACCGGCATCGAAGAGCTTGTGGAGACTGTTCGATGACAGTTGCGACCCCATCCGGACTGGCCGAAGTCCGCAAACGCGCGGAAGAGATCTTCGAGGCGCAAGGTTTTCCGACAACTCGCAATGAGGAGTGGCGTTTCACCAACGTCGCCCCGATCGCCCGCCTTCAGTTTCCTAACGTTTCGCCGACCGCCAACGCTCACAGTTTGCGCAAGGCTCTCGAAGACAACCCAGAGTTGGTCGAGGCGTTTCTCGGCCGCTACGCCTCCGCGCATACCAATCCGTTTGTTGCCCTCAATACGGCAAGCTTTGAAGACGGCGCATTCCTACATGTGCCGGCCAACACGATCTCCGAAAAGCCGATCTGGCTCGACTACACCTCCAAGCCCGATCACGCTACCCATCCGCGCAACCTGATCGTGGTCGAAGCCAACAGCCAGGTGCAGATCGTAGAACGCTACTCGGGCACAGGGCGCTACTTCACTAACTCGGTCACCGAGATCGTGGTTGGCGAGAACGCCGTCGTCGAACACATCAAACTTGAAGAAGAGAGCCCTGAGGCTTATCACGTCGCCACTATTCAAGCTCATCTGGCAAAAAACTCCGTTTTCAAATCGCACAACATCTCGCTCGGCGGACTGCTTGTCCGCAACGACGTGAATGCCTACCTCTCCACCGGCTCGGAAGGCACCGTCAATGGGCTCTACTTAATTGCCGGCAAGCAGCATGTCGATAACCACACCGCAATCGATCACGCCCAGCCTCACGCGAATAGTCACGAGCTCTACAAAGGCATTCTCGATGGCTCCTCAAGCGGCGTCTTCAATGGCAAGATCTTCGTACGCAAGGACGCCCAGAAGATCGACGCGAAACAGACCAATAAAAACCTGGTGCTGTCTGAGACGGCCGTTATCAACACCAAACCCGAACTGCAGATCCTTGCCGACGACGTTCGCTGCACGCACGGCGCAACCGTCGGCCAACTCGACGAAGAGGCTCTCTTCTACCTCCGCGCGCGCGGCATCAATCAGGCCGACGCCCGCAACCTGCTCATCTTCGCCTTTGCCCGTGATGTCATCGAGCGAATCGGCTTGCCCGATGTCCGCAGCTATCTCGAAACCGCGCTCTTCGAGTCGCTCACCCGTTCTCGACGCTTCTCCGAGGCTGCCACATGAGCGCGCAAGCCGAAGCGGTTTTAAACCCGGTGGGCTTCGATGTGGACCGCATTCGCGAAGACTTCCCCATCCTCCGCGAGACGGTTCACGGCAAGCCGCTGGTTTATCTCGATAACGCCGCCACCACCCAGAAGCCTCAGGCCGTCATCGATGCGCTCACTCATTACTACACGCATACTAACGCCAACATACATCGCGCTGTCCATCTCTTGAGCACTCGCGCGACCCAGGGCGTCGATCACGCTCGCATCAAAGTACAGCGCTTTCTCAAGGCCGCTTCGAGTGACGAGATCATCTTTGTCCGCGGCGCAACCGAAGGTCTAAATCTGGTCGCCCAAAGCTTCGGCCGCCAAAACATCCAGGCCGGCGACGAAGTGTTGTTATCGGGCCTCGAGCACCACTCGAACATCGTTCCCTGGCAGATGCTGTGCCTCGAACGCGGTGCGCGGCTTCGCGTGGTTCCCATCGACGAGCAAGGCGTGGTTCCGCTCGATCAATTCGAAGAAGCCCTAAACGAGCGCACTCGAATCGTCGCCGTCTCTCACGTCTCTAACGCTCTCGGGACCGTCAACCCGCTAGCAGAAATGATTCGTCTCGCTCACCGTTCGAACGTACCCGTGGTCGTAGATGGCGCTCAGGCCGTTCCTCACATGCCGGTCGATGTCCGCCAGCTCGATGCCGATTTCTACGCCTTCTCCGCACACAAATTGTTTGGACCGACCGGCATCGGCGTGCTCTACGGAAAGCGGGCGCTGCTCAACGCCATGCCTCCCTACCAGGGCGGCGGAGACATGATTCGTTCGGTCACCTTTGAGAAAACCGACTATAACGTCCTACCGTACAAGTTCGAAGCCGGCACCCCAGATATCGCTGGCATCATCGGACTCGGTGCAGCCATCGACTACCTCAACGGCATCGGCATGGATAAGATTGCTGCCTACGAAGCCTATCTGCTCGATTACGCGACCGATGCCGTATCGCGCCTCCCCGGCGTTCAAATCATTGGAACCGCGCCCGCTAAAGCGAGCGTCCTTTCCTTCGTGATTGAAGGCGCTCATCCTCACGACGTCGGCACGATCCTCGACCAGATGGGCATTGCCGTCCGGACAGGCCATCACTGCGCGCAGCCTGTCATGGATCATTACGGCATTGCTGCCACCACCCGCGCTTCCTTTGCGTTCTACAACACCCCGTCCGAAGTCGACGCATTGGTCGCCGGAATCCGCCGCGTCCAGGAGTTTTTCGCCTAGTGTCTAACTTGAACGATCTCTATCAGGAAACCATCCTCGATCACAGCAAGCGGCCGCGCAACCGGGGCTCATTGCGGGAAGCTACCCATAAGGCCGATGGCTACAACCCTCTGTGCGGCGACCGTCTCTCGCTTGAGCTCAAGCTGGTCGACGGGCGCGTGGCCGACGTTGCCTTTCAAGGCGTGGGCTGCGCCATTTCAACGGCCTCTGCCTCCCTGATGACTGATGCCCTAAAAGGCAAAACTCTTGAGGAAGCAGAGAAAACCTTCGAAAGCTTCCATCGCCTTCTTACTGAAGACGGGCTGCCCGGAGCCGATCTTGGCAAACTCGCTGTCTTCTCGGGCGTCCGCGAATATCCTATGCGAGTCAAATGCGCCACGCTCGCTTGGCACACCATGCGCGCCGCTCTTCAAGGCGATGGTCACGCCGTCTCGACCGAGTAACATATGGCGGACGATCTAGAATCGCGCGTTGTAACAGCACTCAAGACGGTGTACGACCCCGAAATTCCGGTCAATATCTACGAGCTCGGTCTGATCTACGACCTGCTCATTAGCTCGGAAAACGATGTCGTCGTCAAGATGACTTTAACCGCTCCGAACTGCCCGGTAGCCGATGTCATGCCTGCTCAGGTAAGGCAGCGCATCGAAGCTCTAGAGGGAGTCAAGTCCGCGCGCGTGGATCTGGTGTTCGATCCGCCCTGGGATCGCAGCCGCATGACGGATGTAGCAAAGCTCTCGCTTGGGTTCGATCTCGGCCCCAATATCGTTCCGCTCTCGAAGATACGCTGATGAAGCTCAGCTCGCACGAAGAGTACGGAATCCGTTGCCTGCTGCAGGTGGCCCGCGCTGCACCTCATTGCTCAACGACCCTTTCTGAGATCAGTCGCAGTGAAGG
Organism: Bryobacteraceae bacterium; assembly: GCA_965219105.1. Lineage (GTDB taxonomy): Bacteria > Acidobacteriota > Terriglobia > Bryobacterales > Bryobacteraceae > Bog-105. The sequence continues at coordinate 2,082,222 of OZ244728.1, forward strand.
TATTTCAGTGGCCTATGCAGCCAAGCTCCTGCGCATTCTCCGGCAGCGCGGCTTTGTGCTGGCTGCTCGCGGCAAAGTTGGCGGCTATACCTTAGCCCTGCCTCCGGAAAACATCGTCGTTGGGGAAGCCATGGCTGCCCTAGGCGGGAGGATGTATGAGGAGAAGTTTTGCGATCAACACGCGGGTGGCCAGAAGAACTGTGTTCACCTTACCAACTGCGCATTACGCCCGTTGTGGCGATCCATGCAGGACGCCGTAGACCGCGTACTAGCCGGCACAACGCTGCGCGATCTGCTAATCTCCTACGACCACGCCGTGCATTCTCACGACCTGCCCGGTAACAGCCTTACCTTGCTTCGCAATCTCTCCGACTAACTTCATCCCTGTCCCGGGTGCTTCCAGACCGCGCTTCCCCTTCGCGCAAAGAAGCTGATCAACAGAAACAGCACGGTCACAAACCAACAGAACGCCGGCGCGAACACGCTCCAGTTCTGGCTATAAGGCCAGAGAGGCATCACGGCAATGCCGACAAGGAAGAAGAACAGCGCAATCAGTCTCCAGGCCATCGCTCCATAGACACTTCCCGCGCCAACTCCGTTACTGTCAGGCAGAGAGCCAAACTCGCTATTTGGGGCGCGACTACGCCGGACGAATACTCCGCCGCCAGCACTCCAAACGAGTCGTACACGTACACCGTCGTCGCGCCTCCCGCGACGCTCTTCTGCACCCGGTTGCCCGCCCCGTCGTAGCCGATCGTTTCGCTGGCTCCGGTCTGGGCCACGCCAATCATCCGGCTTTCGGCGTCGTAGCTCAGCGTATCCCCGTTCGCCTGCAACAGGTTGCCCGCTCCATCGTAGCTCCAGCGGGTGTCCCGGTTAGTATTCGGATCGTACACGTTCGTCGTCGGCGTGTTACCCCCGGGCGCAAGCCCGGAGACCTGGTTCACCCACGGATTGCCCCACGGATCGTAGCCAAATCCACGCTGCCAGTGCCCGCTTTCGGCAGCGTGCGTCAGCCGGTTTACCCCATCGTAGGAGAAGCTGTGCGTGAACGTCTTCGCCGCCGTCAATCCGCCGCCGCCGTGCGTGTAGCTGTCCCCGGCTAAACTTCCGTCGTTCTGCGCCGTGTTGCCCGAGCCAAGATTCCAGTTCCAACTCGATTGGAATAACGGATGGCCGATCGTTCCGCCCGACAACCCTGTCCCATCTACTGCCGTCACAGGCTGCAGGCGCGCGTTATAGGCCACCAGCCTCGATACCCTGTTACCATACGTATATTGCGCGGGCGCTCCCTGCGGCGCATAACTCACTCCCGACACATACGCCGTCGTCTGCGTCCCCAGCTTCCCGCTCACCCCGCTCTCGCGCCCCGCTCCGTCGTAGCTCATGCTCAAGCTCCGCCCCGACGGGTACCCCTCGCTCACCAACTCACTCGCCAGATCGAACCGGTAAGCAAACGCATACGTATTGCCTCCAATCTGCTATCGGCACTACTGGATGCTATTTGGATCAGATTGTTCATGCCGCGCCAGCTTCCGAGACACAAGAAACATGGCAAGTGAGTAGGCGAGTGTTGAGCAGACCGGATACAAACCCAGTACAATCCCGCCGCCATAATTTGAAAAATCCGCTGCTAGCACTGCCTTGTAACTTCCGCCGTAGTATTGGGGCAACACCCGAAGGTCAGATGCAATGGCGGTCACTAAGAAGACTAGAGCGGGCATCCAGATCCATCGGCCCGCAGCTATCAAGACGGGATTGATTCGCGCCAGCGTCCATCCACCTAAGAAAGCCACGCTAGTGATCAGGGCACCGTCGATCAAAACTTCGTAAGCTGCCCCTTTCCTCGCAAGCGACGGGCTCACGAGATCACCTGCTATCAAGGTAACTAAAACACACCCCTCCACCAGGATGGGAACAGCAATCGCCTGAATCAGAAACTGAAGCCATTTCGGTTGCGGTCGCTCTATGCACGTGAAAGCTGGCGGATTCGGCATCTTGATCACACATCAAAAGCTGCGTTTCAATAGGGTCTCTGAGGCTGCGGCTGTCGGCTCGGCGTTGAAATCCAGCCTCCGCCGATAAAGTTTCCTTCTACCCCGTACACCGGTTGAAAAATCAAGCCGCCGCTAACGCCCGAGAAACCTCCGCTCGACCCGTACTTAATGGTCGAGCTCGCGCTTCCTGGGGTGAAGATAAGTGACGTGTTACTGCATGATCTCCCGGCAAACCTTCCTAGGAACGATGCCGCAGCCTGGAATTCACAATTTCCGTTGTGTCCAAAGAACCCGCACTCGGTTGTAAGAATGTTGCTTTCAGGAATCAGCGGAGATACGCTGCCGACGATCGCGAGATCCTTCAATCCGTTGGACCGTACCAGTGCTGTATCGCCGCCCGTCGGGGATGACGCCAGATCCTGAAAGGCCCCTGGAGAGACGTAGGAGATGTTGTTGACTAAACCCCTAACGCTCGATGGCAAACAATTGAGCGCAGTCGTGAGCGCTTGGGCACCGCCACTAAATGCGAACACATTGATCGGCGTCCCGTCTGCCGCTGCTGCTAAGAGGGCGTTTATTACAACCTGCGTTTCCGGAGTTATCGAATTTGTCGATTGTTGGTAGACGGCTTCTACACCCTGACGAAAGCTGCCGCCCGCGTATGGAAAGGCGGAGATTGCTCCAATAGACTTGGCAAATGCTTGCTGTTCCAGGGTCTGTGCTGTATTGGGAGTTTGAGTAATTCCGCTCCGCCTTGGGACACGTTCACCCTGGTCACTTCCCCGTACGTGTTGTACCGGAGTTCATAAAGAAAACCGTCCGGGAACTGGATCGTGTTCGGGAGAACCGGGTCGAAACTACTCGCCCCGTTGGTCGCTTGTGATTCTGGAAACAAGTTCGCGAGCGTCTGTACGCTCCCGCCATCTCGTAATAAGCCATTGGAAAGGTTCGTCTGGCTGATCAGGATCTTTCTGGCGGCTCCGTTGAATCCTGAATAGTTAATGCTTGTGCAATACGCGCAGGCGCTATCGTGATAATTAATCGTAACCACGCGCCCGGTAGAGTCCGTGATCCCGGTGGCCGCCGCTACTTGTAAATACCAGGTCGCGTGAATAAGATCCGAGCCGTAGCTCAGCGTAGTCTTGTTCCCGTTTGTATCGCGAATGTAGGTCACCGTCGAATGGTCGATCCGGTAGGTGATCCCATTGGGGAACACGAGAATCCCGTTTAGCTTTCCATCGCCCTCCCCGAATGCCGGATTGATCTGCTCGAGAACATTGGAATCGGCGATAAAGTTGATGGCGCTTCCATCGGTGCTTGTGAAAACGGTGCCTCTCCCTGCGTCATAGGTCGGCGAGACGCCGGCGCAGTTATTCGGGATCGCATAGACCTGAGCGTTTGTGTTCTTATCGACGAGCTCCACCTCCGTTCCCGTCGCTGTGCGAAACACCACTCGAAGGCGCTGATGGAGCGCATACTGACCGGAGAACTGAATCATCACCTGGGGCTACGAGAAGCATGACGTAGCGGGCTACCACGGCGGCAACTCGCGGAATGGCAAGAGCAGGAAGACGTTAAAAAGCGAGGCCGGCGAGATGGAGATTGCGGTGCGTACGCTTGGGCAGTCCGTGCCGCGGTGAACCGGTAGTGTCAAGCGTTTTGTGTAAACGCGTTTCGTTATTTTGACTCAGTTAAAGTTTGACTTTCAGTTTTCCGTTCGCTGTCACGCGTTTCGATGGATTTTTGAAGCCAGCGGGGGATGCACAAGGGGGCCGTGCCCTCTTGTGGGGGGAGCCGCGTAATTTGCGGCGTGGGGGGAACCCGCCCGCCCCGGCCTTTCCCCTTGGGGAAACGGGAAAGGGGAAGTGAAATGCTTTTTGCTCCTTGCTGCCGCAGGCTCGTCTGAACCCGTTCATGCTCGTGCCTGCTCCATTCGTTCCGGCCAGCGGATCGCAAACTGCCGCAGCGCCTCGCGCCAACCTTGCACCGTCTGCCATTTCCTGGATACCTTCTGCAGCGCCAGGTAGAGCAGTTTGATCGCGGCGTCCTGGGTGGGAAAGGAGCCGCGATTTTTGGTCACTTTGCGCAGCGTCATATGCAACGATTCCACCGCATTGGTCGTATAGATGATCTTGCGGATCTCTTCGGGAAAGTCGAAGAACGGAATGACCCGCTGCCAGCTGCGCTCCCACACATCGGCTACCACTTGATGCTTCGGGTATTTGCGCCGGAACTCGCCCAGCGCCCTTTCGGCCTGCTCGGCGCTGACGGCCCGGTAAATCGATTTCAAATCCGCCGCCATACTCTTACGCTCTTTCCAGTTCACAAACTGGAGACTGGCGCGGATCAAATGCACAATGCAGGTCTGCACCAGCGTGCTCGGGAACACCGCTTCGATGGCCTCCGGGAAGCCTTTGAGCCCATCGGTGCAGATCACGAAGGCATCCTTCATGCCACGGTTTTTCAGGTTCTGCAGCACCGCCATCCAGTACTTGGCGCCTTCGTTCCCACTGGCCCACAAGCCCAGCACCGACTTCTGGCCCTCCAGATTAATGCCGATCGCGGTGTACACCGCGCGGTTCTCCACCTTGCCGTCCTGCCGCATCTTTACCATCAGCGCATCCAGATAGACGATCGGGTACAACGCTTCCAGCGGCCGCTCCTGCCACGCTTTCACTTCCTCCATGACGCTGCCGGTGACCTCCGAGATCAACGCGGCGCTCACCTCGACGCCGTATAAATCCTGCAGGTGGCCCTGAATGTCACGCGTCGTCATGCCGAGCGCGTACATCGACAGGATCTTCTCATCGAAACCGGCAAAGCGCGTCTGGTGCTTCTCGATTAACTGCGGCTCGAAGCTGCCGTTGCGATCGCGCGGCACCGCAATCTCCATCTCGCCGGCTTCGCCTTTCAACGTCTTCGTGCTCTTGCCGTTCCGCGAGTTGCCGCTGTGGTAACCGGCTACGTCATGCTTCTCGTAGCCCAGGTGATGGTTCAGTTCTCCGGTCAGCATCCGCTCCACCAGCGCCTTGGTCAGTTCCTTCACCAGACCGTTCGGTCCGATCAGGCTTCCTTCGCTGCTTGCAATGAGCTCGTCGATCAGTTCTTTCTTGATTGCCATCCGGTTCTCCTATCTTCCTCTTCTCGAGAACCGCGTTTACACAATCCTTTTTACACCCTCGGTGAACCCGCCTTCTAAGCGGCGTCTGGTACGTGCGAAATTAGGCTGACCTCGCTGTCGGCGATCAACTCCTGTCTCCTGCCTTCTGCCTTCCGCCTTCTGCCTTCTGCCTTCTGACTTCTGTCTTCTGCCTTCTGTCTTCTGTCTTCTGCCTTCCGTCCTCAATCGGAACGAAGGCCGCTTGAGAAACCCTCCCCGGCAGGCAACTTACAACGCCTTCGAGCTCCCCTCGCCCCGGATCGCCTCACGCCGTCTACTAAACTTCAAACATGCGCTTGTTTCAAGGCAAGCGGGGGCTGATTGCGGCACTCTCTTTCTTTTCTTTCTTTTCTTCAGGTTGTCTCGTCCGGCGTCGCGTTGTTGCCCCACCGGGCCAACGCGCTCCCAAACCGCTTCTGGTCGCAACCAAAGAACAGCTGATCGAAAAACTCTACAGCATCTCCGATCCCATCCAGTCCTTCTTCATGAAAACTGTGATGTCTCCCTCGGTCGGCGGCCTCTACGGCGGCCAGGTCACCGATTATCCGGCCATCAATGGCTTTATCTTCTTCTTGAAACCCAAAGATATCCGTGTTGTGGCTCTGGATCCAGTCATCCACACCACGGCCTTCGACATGGTTTCTACCGGCGTCGATTTTCGTGCATCCATTCCGAGCAGAAGCGAATTTATCGTAGGCCGCAATGACGCGCCCGCCGCCTCCGCCAACAAGCTCGAGAACCTTCGTCCCGCGGCTTTCCTGACCTCTCTGCTGGTCGAGCCTCCCGACGCCAAACTCGACACCACTGTCCTTGAAGACGATACCGACGAGTCCAAAGCCACCTATATCCTCATGATGATCCGCCGCGATGGCGACCAGTACTATCTGAACCGCAGCGTCTACTTTGACCGTTACACGCTGCAGATCAACCGGCAAAAGACGTTCAGTCGCTCCGGCGAAACCATTAGCGCAACCAAATACTCCGAGTGGAACGATCACAAGGGCATACCCTTCCCCGGCACCATCGACATCACACGCCCTAAGGATGGCTACGAGATCGTTTTGAAAGTCACCGGCATCGACATCAACCCAACCAACGTCACGCCCGCGAAATTCATCTTGAATCAGCCCTCCGGCTACGTGCTCAAGCGACTCCAGTAAGCGCGGAAGCCACCGCTCGCAGCCAGATTGCCGCCGCTACTGCTCCCGGATCGGGTGTGCCGAGCACGCGGTCTCCCAGGTAGCTCGAACGGCCTCGCCGAGCCGTCATATGCGCCGTCTGCCGAGCTCCGTTCTCAGCTGCCGCCGCCGCACCCTCGAGCGATCCTCCCTGCGCCAGACCCGCCGCGAACGGTATCAGCGCGTCAAGCATCGTCCGATCGCCCAAGCGCGCTCCCCCCAGTTCACTAGCGGCGCTGCAACCCTCCAGCAGTGCCGCTGCCCAGGCGCGTTCCCGCTCACCGCCCGCCGTTTCGAGCGCATTCGCTCCGCGCAAAAACAGCACGCCATACAGCGGCCCCGAAGATCCCCCCATCTGCCTCTGCAGCGATCGCCCAAGCGCTCTCAGCATGCCCGGACCGTCATCCAGATCGATAGTAGGGAGCTGGCGCTCGATCTCCTCGGCAGCCCGCCTCAAATTGTGGCCCAGGTCTCCGTCGCCCGTTAGCCGGTCCAGTTCCGTTAGCTCATCGGTCGCCGCTACCAGCGCCCCGCAAGCCGCTTTAATGGCCGCCTCTGTCTTGCGCCCGGTCCAGGTCTGCGGCCTGAGCTCCCGCAGAACCTCCGTCTCTCCTTCCACGTCAAAGGTCCTGTCGGCAACCGAGCCCGGCGCACGTCCCACACCGCTCCGCCACGCAGGCGCCGATGTAGGCGCGTCCAACCACTTCCGCCGCTCCCCATCCAGCCGCATCACCGAGATCGACAGCCCCTCCATATCCAGCGATGACAGATACGTGCCGGCCCACAGCCGCTCCACTCGCAGGCCTCTCTCCTCCAAGCTGCCCAGCGCGTGCCGTGCCGCAATCGCCATCTCCAGCGCCGTCGTTGCGCCCAGATTGTTCACCAGCACCGCAACCGCTTCGTCTACCCTCAGCCGCAGCGCTTCCACGATCCGGTCCAGCACCGAATCCACCACCTCGTCCGCCGGCCGCATCGCCACCCTCCGCAGTCCCGGCTCACCGTGAATCCCTAAGCCGATTTCGAGCTGACCATCCAGCGAATTGCCTGCCTTGCCGCTCACAAACGAGGTGCCCGCCGACAGCGCAACGCCCATGGTGGCGACACTCTCCGCCGCTGCCTGCGCAATCGTCGCTACCTGCGGCAAATCGCGCCCCGCTGCCGCCGCCGCTCCCGCGATCTTGTGAACCAGCACCGTACCCGCCAGCCCGCGCCTCCCGGCATGCGCGTCCGAGTCCGGCAGCGCGACGTCATCTCCCACAATCACGCTCTCCACTTCGAGCCCTTCGGCACGCGCCATCTCCGCCGCCACCCCAAAGTTCAGCCGGTCGCCCGTATAGTTCTTCACGATCAGCAACACGCCATGTCGGCCGCCCACCGCGCGAATCGCCGCCAGAATCGCATCCACCCCCGGCGACGTGAAGATCTCGCCCGCCACCGCCGCCGTCAACATGCCCGCGCCTACATATCCCGCATGCGCCGGCTCATGTCCGCTGCCTCCGCCCGAAACGATCGTCACCTGCCGGTCACTCAGCTCCGCCAGATTCGGACGCGTCAGCACATAGTGAGGCCCCAGCCGCCACAGCTCCGGGTCGAGCGCCATCGCGCCCTCGATCATCTCCGCCACTGCCCGCTCGGGCCGGTTGAGAAACTTCTGCATTCTTCCCTGCCCCGGCCCTACAGTCGCCCGAACTTCGCCACCGCTTCCCGGATCGACCGGTACTTCTCGATGTACGGGTACATGCTGTGTTCGATCTGGTCCAGCTGCTGCGCCTTCTTCAAAATCTCCGCAGCATGCTCCTTCGGCACCACCACCACGCCATCCATGTCCGCCACAATGATGTCCTGCGGCCTCACCTGCACTCCGTCGCACATCACCGCCACGTTCTTGCCCGTCACCCGGTAGTGATTCACCGTCGTCGACGGCACAACCCCCCGGCTGAACACCGGAAACTGCAGCTTCGTCACTTGCGGCGTGTCTCTCATTCCGCCATCCACCACCGCTCCCGCAAAGCCCCGGTACTTCATCGCCGTACTCATCAGCCCGCCGAGTCCCGCATAATCCACGCCGTCCTCGAGCGCCATCACATACACCGATCCGGCCGGAGCCTCGTCAATCGCGTCCATCATGCCCGCCAGCGCCTTCGATCCGTCATGATGCTCTTCCTTGGTCAGCTGCACCGTCACCGCCGGCCCGGCGAACTTCGTCGCAAACAACGGCCGCATATCGTGCCTCATGTACATCTTCTTGCCGTACAGCAACTCGATTGCGTCCGCCACCGAAGCCGCTTCCACTAAACGGAAGCCGCCGATCAAATCTTCGTCGCTGCCTTGTGCCCGAGCCTTCCCCATCGGCATCCTGAGCCAGATCGCCGCCATCGCCAGCGCCGCTGCGATCGCCGCAACCCGCCTTACAAAACTCTTCTTGTTCTTCCCCATCCGCTTCGTCTCCTCCGGCCCATCCTTCGAGTCCCGTTCTTTTACTGAATGATTCATTGCGAGTCTATCTTGTCTATGAAGCGATGCCAGAAACCATCTCACCGCAAAGCCCTGCCAAGGTTGACCCGAAACAGCAGGGCCCAAAACCGGAGTTCCCTCAGGGCAAAATCTCCTACCCGGGCTCGTCTGCCGAAATGGATCCGCAACCCGACTATGGAGAACAATCCTACAAGGGGCTCGGACGCCTCGCAGGCCGCGTCGCTCTCATCACCGGAGCCGATAGCGGGATTGGACGCGCCGTCTCGATTGCCTTTGCCCGCGAAGGCGCCGACATTGTCTTGAGCTACCTGCCCGCCGAAGAAAAGGACGCCAAGGAGTCCGCAACGTGGATCGAAAAAGCAGGTCGCAAAGCCGTCCACGCACCCGGCGATCTTCGCGATCCCGAACACTGTAAAAACTTGATCTCCCGCGCTGTCAAGGAGTTTGGCCGCCTCGACCTGTTGATCAATGTGGCCGCCTTCCAGAATACTCACGAGAAGCTTGAAGAGTTCACCGACGAGGAGTTCGACCGTACCTTCAAAACAAATGTCTACGCGCTTTTTTGGTTGGTCCGCGCCGCTCTGCCGCATATGAAAGAGGGCAGCGCGATCATCAACACCGCCTCCATTCAGGCCTACGATCCGAGTCCGCATCTGGTTGCTTATGCCGCCACTAAGTCAGCGATCGTCAGCATGACGAAAACTCTTTCGAGTCTGGCCATGAAGCAAAGCGTTCGAGTCAACGCTGTCGCTCCCGGTCCCGTGTGGACCCCGCTCATACCGGCAACTATGCCCGAAGAAGCAGTTAAGAACTTCGGCAAGAGCACGGCCTTCGAACGCCCCGCCCAACCCGCCGATATCGCGCCCGTATACGTGTTTCTCGCTTCGAACGAAAGCCGGTATGTCACCGGCGAAATCTATGGCATCACCGGAGGCAGCACTCCCTACTAACACAGGGCGCAAAGAAGCTGCTAAAAACTCCGTCCAAACAGCTTTCCGGCTAGTCTTGGAACATATGGTTGAGCAGTCAATTTCTGCTTCAGGTGGCTTCTCTTTTTCTTCCGATTCCCACGGCTATCCCAGGCCGCAGCTTCGAAGAGACAATTGGACTTTACTGAATGGCCTCTGGGATTTCGCCTTCGATGAGCATGCCGAATGGAAACTGCCCGCTGATGTCGAGTGGTCGGCAAAGATAAACGTCCCGTTTAGCCCTGAAACCTCGGCAAGCGGCCTTGAAGCCACGGGATACTTCCGCGCTGTTTGGTACCGCCGCACGATCGAGTCTCCCGCTCTTCAACCCGGCTGCCGTCTCATCCTGCATTTTGGCGCAGTCGACTACGCCGCCGATGTTTGGGTGAACGGACGCAAGGTCTGCTCTCATGAGGGCGGCTATACACCGTTTCATGCCGATATCACCGAAGCCCTTCAGCAAACCGGCGCGCAGGAGATCGTCCTGAGGGCACAGGATGACCCGCTCGACTTAACCAAGCCTCGCGGTAAGCAGGATTGGAAGCTTGAGCCCCATTCGATCTGGTATTACCGCACCACCGGTATCTGGCAAAGCGTCTGGATGGAGGTCGTTCCCGCCACCTTCATCCAAGCTATAAAATGGACCTCGAACCTCAAGCGCTGGGAAATCGGCCTCTCGGTGCACCTGAACAGCTCGCATGCCGATGGGCTTCGGCTGCGTGTCTCCCTGAAAGTCCGCGGCGATGTGTTGTTAGCCGAAGACTCGTATTCAGTGCTCGCCGGCGAAGTTCACCGCCAGATTGCTCTTTCCGACCCCGGCGTCGACGACTCCCGCAACGAGTTGCTCTGGAGCCCCGCTTCGCCGAATCTCATCGATGCCGAACTAGAGCTCCGCGACAAAGACAACCAGGTGATCGACGCCGTCCACAGCTACACCGCTTTGCGCACCATTGCCGTCCAGGGTGATCGCTTTACGTTGAACGGCCGTCCGCTCCTCCTGCAACTGGTGCTCGATCAGGGCTACTGGCCCGAAACCGGGCTGACCGCGCCCAACGAGGAAGCGCTTCTCAAAGACGTGATCCTCGCCAAGCGGCTCGGCTTCAACGGTGTCCGTAAACACCAGAAAATCGAAGATCCGTCTTATCTGTACTGGGCCGATCGGGTCGGTCTGCTGGTCTGGGAGGAAATGCCCAGCGCTTATCGCTACACCACCAAATCTATCGAGCGGCTCACGCGCGAGTGGATGGAGGTTCTCTCCCGCGACAGCAGCCATCCCTGCATCATCGCCTGGGTTCCGCTCAATGAGTCCTGGGGCGTGCCCGACCTGCCCCAGAGCTTCGCCCAGCGCAACTACGTCCAAGCTCTCTATCACCTCACCAAGTCGCTCGATCCCACCCGGCCCGTCATTGGCAACGATGGCTGGGAGAGTGTCGCCACCGACATCCTCGGCATTCACGATTACGATATCGAGCCGGAACGTATTCGCAAGCGCTATCGCCAGGAAGATGTCGAATCCCGCCTGCTCGCCCGCGAACGGCCCGGCGGACGGCTCCTGGTAGTCGACGGCGACAAAGATCTCGATATTACCTGCCAGCCGCTCGTGCTTAGTGAATTTGGTGGAATCGCCTACTCGCCCGAGACCCAGACAACCTGGGGCTACTCGCGTTCGAATACGCCCGAGGAACTGGTTACGCGCTTCCGCAAACTCCTGGAGGCAGTGCGCTCGCTACCCACGCTCGCTGGCTTTTGCTACACGCAGTTTGCCGATACTTACCAGGAAGCCAACGGTCTACTGTTCGCTAATCGCCAACCCAAAGCGCCCTTTGATGAGTTTGCCTCTGCTATGCGCCGCGACGATGCCCAGCCCGATGCCATGGAAGACTTGCGCTGGAGAGAACTCCTCATGACCGATCAGCGTTAGCTCGCTCTCGTGCCGATCGATTGAAGCGCTGCCTTCAGCTGCACAGGAGAGAAGGGCTTGCTGAGGCATATCCCGGGCGCTAGCATCTGGCTCGGGTCCCGGATGAAAACCGCGGCGAACGCCGTCAGAAAAATAACCGCCGCGCCCGTTTTCAATTGAATCGCTTGCGCTGCTTCGGTACCGGTCATTGCACCCTGTAGTTGAATGTCCATCAAAACGACGTCGGGCTTCTGCTGGTTGGCCAAATGAATCGCCTCTTCGCCCGAAGCTGCCGTTCCTACCACGTCGTACCCGATCTGCTGGAGCTGCCACGCCAGATCGTCAGCCACGATGACTTCGTCTTCTACAATCAGGACGCGGCTGTTCACAGCAGCTCCTCCTCTTGCGTTTCGCCCGTGCTCTCCAGAGGGAAGGTCACCGTGATGTCGGCTCCCGGCCCATCTCCGATCGCTAAATGGCCGCGCAGCTGACGAACCAGCATATTGACCAGACGCAAACCCATCGACTTCGTCTTCTCCACATTCAGTTCCGGCGGCAACCCCGGCCCGGTGTCGCTGATCTCCAGCTTTGCCCAGCCTGCATCGAGAGTCTCACCGCCGTCCGGCACGTAAGCGAGCCGTACTTTCAGTCGTCCTCCGTGCCCATCCAGTCCATGCTTCAGACTGTTCAGTATTAGCTCGTTTGCGATCAGCCCGAGCGGAATTGCCTGCTCGATATGCAGCACCATGTCGATCACTTCGAGATCGAGCCGAAGCTGGTCGGGCGCTCCCGAATGCAGCTGAACCAGTTCATTCGCCAGACCCGTCACATACCCGCCGAACTCCACTTCCGTTAAGTCGTCCGAGGCGTATAAGCGCTCGTGAATGCGCGCGATTGCGCGGAGGCGGCTCTCGGCCTCCGCGAACGCACTCAGCACCTGCCGGTCTTTCGTGTGCCTCGATTGCATGCTGAGCAAACTTACGATCACCTGTAAATTGTTTTTTACCCGATGGTGGATCTCCCGGACAAGTGTGTCTTTTTCGGATAGTGACCGGTGCAGCTGCTCTTCCTGCTCTTTCCGGGCCGTAACGTCACGCATCACCTTCGCAAATCCAAGCAGCTTTCCCGAGTCGTCGCACACCTGAGTCAGCACGCCGCTGGCGTAGAAGCGGCTGCCGTCCTTACGCATGTGCCACCGTTCGTCCTCGGCTCGTCCACGCTTCCGGGCCGTCTCGATTTCCTTGCCTGGAGCGCCTGCCGCTACGTCCTCCGGAGTGAACACCAGCGCGACATTGTTGCCGACCGCTTCCTGCTCCTTCCATCCCAGAAGGTTCTCCGAGCCGGTGTTCCAGGAAAGGATTCTTCCCTCCCTGTCCATCTGAAACATCGCGTAATCGTGTACGCTCTCGACAAAGAGCCGAAAGCGCTGCTCGCTCTGGTGCAGCGCCGTTGTAGCCTGCTTGCGCAGTGAAACGTCGCGAACGTTGTACTGGATGACTGGCTGGTTGCCTACATAGTACGAATTTCCGATTACTTCGACCGGCGTGGTAGCGCCATTGCGCCTCCGTAACTCCAAGTTGTCGTAACGGACGATCTCAGTGCTTTGGGCTTCCTTAATGCCACGCCCAATCTCGTGCAGGTCCAGCATTTTTCCCGCATCGGTTGCGGGTCTGCCTACAAGGTCTTCCCGGCGGTATCCTGTCAAACTCAAAAAGTACGGGTTCACGTCCTGGACGGTCTGGGTCTCTACATCGATCACCACTATGCCGTCCTTCGCCGTCTCGAAAAGGCGTTGATAGCGCAGTTCAGCGATCTCCTGGCGTTCAGTCACATCTTCGATGGAGAGCAGAAGCGTCCGCCGGTCGGAATGAGGAAACGGTATACGGCGTCCATTCAGCCGCATAGTGCGCATGCCGATGTGGGGAAACTCGTGAACCAGCTCGAAATCGCGGAACGGTTCTGACCGGAACAAAGCCGCGCCAATCAACTCGCGGAGCCGTGGATTATTCCATTGGCCGTTGCCCAGGTCGTACAAGAAGCGGCCCTCTGTCTCTTCCCGCCCGGCTAAGAACGTATCGTAGAATGCCCGCGTCGCCCGCTGAATTCGCAGGTCCGAGTCGAGAACCACCAACGGTTCACGTATCGTCTCAATCATGCCTTCCGCATAGTCGCGCGCTTGTTCGGCCGCCTGCAGCCCGCGCTTGAGTGGATCGATGTCCTGCCAGGTAACCACCGCTCCGGCGATCAAGTCATCGACTGTGCGGTACGGACGTATGTTAAGCGCGTACCATGAGCCTGCGGAGTCCTGTACCTCTTCAGAGCTGACATGCAACGTTTCGATGACACGCTTGACCCGCTGCTCCATGCGGGGCATTTCGATCTTGCCGCCGATATGTCCGATAGGTCTTCCGATGTCGACTGGCTTTAGATCCAAAAGCGTACCCGCGGCTGCGTTAAACCGGCGTACACGAAGGTCGGAGTCCACCATCAGAATCGGTATCGTCACAGCGCCCAGAAAGTTCTGCAGGTCGCTATTGGTGGCGTTCAACTCCCGATTGCGGCTCTGCAGTTCATCGTTCACCGTGGTCAGCTCTTCGTTGGCCGATTGAAGTTCTTCCTTGGTGGTCCGAAGCTCCTCGTTAGTCGATTGCAGCTCTTCGTTGGAGCTGCGCCCTTCCTCGTTCGCCGCCCGCAATTCTTCCGAATGTGCTTCGTACTGTTCGGTAAGGTTGCGCAGGTAGTCCCGCGTCTCACTCAACTCGCGCTGTAAGCTCGCGACCTGCTCATCGCCCGACAGCGGCGTTCCTCCGGAATGCTCGGAGCGCGGAATCACGGATGACTTCTCCTTCGCAAAAACGATCAGAAAGAACCGCTCGCTCTCCTCTGCGCCCGCGATGGGGGTCACTTCAAGCGTGATTCTCTCAGTCAGTCCCGAAGTCTCGATCTCAATGCCGGTTTCACGGACGATGGCGTTGGAATCGGCCGCCGCTTGCACCGCGCGCCGTAGCGGTAACACAAGCACCTCTTTCGCTATCCGCAACACATTTAAACTGGCTTGGCCTGGAGATGGATCCAGGTAAGAACCGGTGTGGCCGCGGAACTGGATGACCTGGAACTCCGAATCGATGACCACGCCGTCAGGTGAATACCTGGATTGGATCAACCTCTCGAGTCTCTTCTGCCAGTCGAGAGCACTTGACAAGGGGGGCAAAGAGGCTTGAGCGGGATGCGCCGATGCTCTCATCCCTAGCTCGAGAGGATAGCGCGGCGAAACAGCCTTGCGCGCGTAAATCTTGTGCTTCTCGTCACGCGCGGCGAACAAGTTCCCAGCCTCCGCCGTACTCTCGGCGCTTCCCAGCATCAGCAATCCGGACGGCCTCAGCGCGTAATGAAAAACCGGAAAAACGTACCGCTGCGCCGGCTGATCCAGATAGATAAGCAGGTTGCGGCAGCTGATCAGATCCAGGTTCGAGAAGGGCGGGTCTCTGGTGACGTCATGACGAGCAAACACGCAAGCCTCGCGAAGCATTTTGTTGATCTGATAGCTGCCATCGATCTTTGTAAAGAAGCGCTGCAGGCGCTTCGGCTGCACATAGTCTTCAATTTCGGCCGGGTAGCTACCGCGCCGTGCCCGGTCTAAAGCCATTTCACTGAGGTCTGTTCCGAACAACTGAAAAGGAGGCCGGGACTGATGGTCCTGCAGTGCTTCAAGCAGACAAATGGCAAGCGAATAGACTTCCTCCCCCGTCGCGCATCCCGGCACCCACACGCGGACCGGCTCTTCCCCTGGATTGCGGTCGGCCAGAGCTTCCACCAGGGTTTGACCGAGAGCATCGAAACTCTCAGGATCACGGAAAAAATTGGTGACGCTGATCAACAGGTCGCGATACAGCTCCCGCAATTCGGAAGGGTTCTTTTCGATGTAGCGCGCATATTCGGGCAGGTCCTCCACGCGCAGCACCATCATTCGCCGTCCGATGCGGCGTCGAACAGTGGTTGCCTTGTATTGCGAGAAGTCCACTTTGGTCGCGCTATGCAAAAGAGCCAGAACACGGCGGAGTTCGCCGTCACCTTCCGGCAACGTCTCGGAAAAAGCATCTCCAGGGCGGCTGGGAATGAGAAAGGGGTGAGTAGCGAGCACGCCCAGCTCCCGGGCGATTTCGACGGGAGACAAAACATAATCCACCGCCCCCGTGGAGACCGCATTGCGCGGCATCCCGCCAAAACGTGCGCTAGCCTCACTCTGCGCAAAGGTAATGCCGCATTCGGCCTTAATGGCGCGTACTCCAAGACTGCCGTCCGAAGCGTTACCCGATAGCACAACCCCAATCGCGCGGCTGCCTTGCACGTTTGCAAGAGACCGGAAAAACAGATCGATAGGAAGGTGCAGCCCCGGCTCCCGGCTGGATAAACGAAGCACCCCGCCCTCGAGCTCCATGCTGGTGTTCGGTGGGATAACGTAGACGTGATCCGGCGCGATGTGCAGGCTATCCCGAACACTGACCACCGGCATCGGGGTATGAGCAGCTAGTAACTCTGGCAGGAGGCTCTCATGCATTGGATCCAGGTGCTGAACGAGCACAAAAGCCATTCCGGTATCGGCCGGCAAGGCCGATAGCAGCTGCGTGAATGCTTCAAGCCCGCCCGCTGAGGCGCCCACTCCAACGACGGGAAATGGATTGCCGCGAGGCGGACTAATGTCGGACTCCGTCGCCCTCTTCTCAGGCGGCGTGGTAACCCCCTCGTTATCTACATCTAGTTGTTTCATTGCGATTTCCCAGACTGAGCCGACTGCGGAAAACCGCGTCTTCAGATGGGCGCTACCAATAATATAGGCGTATTTGTTGGGCAAAACTACGCGGCAGACTACCGGTAAGCGAGCTCCTTGAGCTTTGCCTGCGCCTCTTTGTAATCAGGCTTCAGCTGAATAGCCTTCTCAAACATCTGAATAGCCGCCTCCCTGGATCCCATCTTTTCATCGACGATTCCGAGAAAGTAGTAAGGATTTGCATCGGAAGGTGAAAGCCGGATGGCAGTCGCCAGCTGCTGAACGGCTTCGCCCCACTTGTCTTCCGCGAAAAAAACCATGGCTAAATTACAGCGGGCTACATTGTCGTTTGGCGCAAGAGTAAGAACTCGCCCAAAAGCTTTCGCGGCCCGGTCCAGATTGCCCATCCTCACGTTGGCTACCCCGAAATTGCTCAGGGCGCGAACATCGTCAGGCTGTATCGCGAGCGCGCGCGCAAATCTGACGCTTGCCTCATAAAATCGCCCCTGTTGCAAGTAAACCGCGCCCAAATTGGACAGGGCCAATTCGTCCACGGGATCTAGCGAAAGGGCGCGGTCGAAGGCGATCTTCGCTTGACCGGGAAATCCGATCCGCAGGTAGATCGTCCCCAGTCCGTTAATCGCTCGCTCGTAGTTGGGCCGAAGCGCAATCGCCCGCTCGGTCAAAAGAAGCGCGGTCCGCAGGTCCCCCGCGTCTTCCAGGGTAGCGCCGAGATTATAAAGAAGCACTGGGCTATTCGGGTCCGCTCTGAGGGACGAAGAAAAGAGAGAAATGTCGTCGTGCCAGTCAGCCACTCGCGAGTTGAGCCGCCACGCTCCCCAGGCAATCCAAGCCAGGAAGAGTAACAACATTGGGCTCGTCTTGCGCGTGTTCAAAAGCCACGCTAAATTGACGATCGCCAGCGCAAAGCCGAGCGACGCCAGGTAAGTGTAGCGTTCCGCCATGCCTTGATAAATGAAAAACAACCCGGAGTAAGGAAGCAAGGCGATGCCCATCCAAGTCAAGCCCGCCGCGAACTCCGGCATCCGGCGGCGTAAGCGGAAAACGACGATGTACAGACAGACCAGGGCAAACCACGCAACGATCGGGTAAATGGTTGAGCCATGTTTTGGAGCGTCGGAGGATCGCTCTACGCTCATCCGCACCGGCAAGAGCATCCATTGGAGGTATTTCCAGATCGTCAACCCAATGAGACTGAAAGACCCGAAGTGTACCGGGGAGGAAATATGAAGCTCTGTTCTGAGCACGAAATAGGCGACAACGATAGCGCTGCCAAGAGCACACAGGATCCCGCAGGAGTAAGACTTTCCCCTCTTCTTGGCAAACGCTACAAGCAGAGTCAAAGGCAGAACGAGTAATCCGGCTTCATGGGAGAGGAGCGCCAACGCAAAGCCAAGGCAGTATGCGCAAAGGGCGGCTCGCGAGCCTGATCGCAAGTACTTCTCCGCAAAAAGAAGACTCAAGAGAATGAATAACGCGGAAAGACAGTAAGTTCGCCCGGAGATCCAGGCTACTGCTTCCGAATTGACCGGCAGAATGAGCCAGATAAGAATCGCCGCGCCTGCCCTTTGCGCGGGGACGCCTAACTTCTTCAAAAGTAGGAAGCCCAGCCACCCGTTCGCTCCGTGTAAGAGCAGGTTGGTTGCATGGAACCCGATCGGTTTCAACCCGAAGAGCATGCGGTCCAGCGCCAGACTCAGCCAGAACAGCGGCCGATAAAACGATCCTCCCGGCCCAGCTAAATAGTCGGGGCTGAACGGCACTCCGCGTTCAAAGTACTGACTGACAAGCAAACTCCAAGACGGGAGAGCGGGGTTGTTCGGAATATGGCTGACGTCATCGTAAACAAAGCCGGCCGCAAACACATGCCTATACAGAGCCAGCAACAAAAACGTGCTCAGCAGGAAGAAGAGCCTGGTGGGGTGGACGGCGCACCATCGCTGCAAACTCCTTAGCGAAGAAGGCATGAACTTCCATTTTGGTCCAAGGAGCCTTATGACAGGAGAGCCAAGACCAGCGCTTCGAAGCGAATAGGGCCGTTCGCTTGGTATCCTGATAGTTCCGGGGGCGCGCGAGATCCCCACGAAACGATTACTCCCTTGAAGATTGGATTTGTAAGTCTTGGCTGTCCCAAGAACCTGGTAGACACCGAGGTCATGATGGGCCAGCTCACGGCCGATGGGCATGAACTGACGCCGCAGCCGGCCGACGCCGACGTGATCGTAGTCAATACATGCAGCTTCATCGATCCGGCTAAGCAGGAGTCGGTCGACACGATCCTCGAAATGGCCGAGTACAAGAAGACCGGCCGTGCGCAGCGGCTAGTCGTTGCGGGATGCCTGGTGGAGCGCTACGGAGAGGACATCCGCAAGAACCTACCGGAAGTGGATGCGGTGCTTGGCACCAATGAGCTGGGCAAGATCACGGCGCTTTGCGAGGGATTAACTCCGAGAGAGGAGACTCCGGAACCGTATCTGTATCACGACCTAACGGCGCGCGTCTTTACCACGCCCAGGCATTCGGCCTACATCAAAATTGCCGAAGGGTGCGACCATCCGTGTTCCTTCTGTGTGATTCCGCAGTATCGAGGAAAGTTTAGAAGCCGCCGTCCGGCAAGCGTGATCAGCGAAGCCGAGCGGATGTTTGCGAGCGGCGTGCGCGAGATCAATCTGATCGGCCAGGACACGACCTGCTTCGGTGAGGATTTAGGGCTGAAGGATGGACTGGCGGATCTGCTCAGAGGGCTCGCGACTATCCCGACAGAGCTACCGAAATGGGTTCGTGTGCTGTATGTGTATCCGAACAAGGTAACGCAGAAGCTGCTCGACACCATCGCGGCGCACGAGTCTCTGGTCAAATACATCGACATGCCGCTGCAGCACGCCAGCGCAGCCACTCTCAAGCGCATGAAACGCGGCGGGGGCGGCGATATCTTTCTTCGCTTACTTGAGCGCATTCGCAACACGATTCCGGGCGTTGCCATCCGAACCAGCATGATTGCCGGCTTTCCGGGAGAAACCGACGCAGAGTTTGCCGAGCTTTGCCAGTTTGTCGAAGCGGCGCAATTCGATCGCCTGGGCGTGTTCTCCTACAGCGACGAAGAAACCAGCGGAAGCTACGCGCTCCCCGGTAAAGTCGACGCGAAGACCATCTATAACCGGAAACGCAAATTGATGGCGATCCAGCGGCGCATCTCGGCCAAGCGCAACCGGCAATTGATCGGACGTGAGATTCCGGTGCTTATCGAAGGCCCTTCAAAGGAAACCGAGTTGCTCTGGGAAGCGCGCATGGCGACTCAGGCGCCGGAGATCGACGGCGTCTGCTACATCAACGATTTCGGCGACAGCGAACAAGCTCCGCGTGTCGGCGAAATGCGGTTGCTGCGCGTGACCGAGGCTCATGATTACGACTTGATCGGATCGCTGGTGGACGGGCCGGAGCGGGTAAATGCCAGCTCTGCGGCAAGTGCCCCGGCTAACCTGTTCCGAATCCTGCCGGCTGCGCAGCAGACCGGAAACCGAAGCGTTGCGATGCCCGTTCGATGAGTTCCGCGGGTATGTCCTTGCGCAAACTTTCCTGCCCTATTTGCAAGAGGCCTGTGGCCTCCGGCGACCCTGAGTTTCCCTTCTGCAGCGATCGGTGCCGCACGCAGGATCTGGCCAACTGGGCCGACGATAAATACATCATCTCCGGCGCTCGCCCAACCGAGTCACAGCAAATCGGATCCGGCGAAATCGAGGACGAAATCGAAGGTCCGGATCTTTGACGCGGTTCGCCGTCGCTCTGGCAACATGGTTCGGGTGTGGTTATTTCCCGTGGGGGCCGGGGACTGCCGGGTCGCTCGCTGCAGTTCTGATCGCGGCTGCGGCACACTTCTATCTCGGGGCCGGGCGGGTGTTCCTTGTCGCTTCGGTGCTGGTGTTGCTGCTGCCCTCGATCTGGGCAGCGACCAGGACCGCTCAAGTGGCCGGGCGAAAAGACCCGGGTCTGGTGGTAGTCGACGAAGTGCTCGGCCAGTGGCTGACGCTCGCTGGGGCAACAACCCTCAACTGGAAGTCGTTCGCGGCGGGCTTTTTGCTGTTTCGACTGTTCGACATTTGGAAGCCCTGGCCGGTGCGAACGCTCGAGAAACTGCCCGAAGGAACCGGGATTGTCGCCGATGATTTGGCGGCCGGCGTTTATGGGGCGCTTATCTTGTATATAGGCGGGGTCGCAAGATTCTATTAGTTATGCCGAATAAGCAACAGGCAGTTGATTTAGCAAAAACGAGACCGCGAATAGTGAAGGTAGAGCCATCGGCCGCGATTGCGGGCGGAGAACTGCACATACGCGGCGAGCATTTTGTCTCCGATGGCGGGCGGCCAACAGTCCGGATCGGAGATCAGCGCGCGCATCTGATTCTCGCCGGCGATCAATATATTATTGCGCGAGTGCCAGAGGGAGCAAGCGCAAGCGAACTCTCCGTGGTGGATGGGCAGTCGAGCAGCGAGCCGGTAAGCACTCATCTGGGCGTGCAGATTGCAGACAGTCTGCATCCGGTCGCAAATCCGGCGGTCGACATGGAGGGAAATGTTTACAGCACCTTCAGCGGCTCTCGCGGACAGAAATCCCCGGTGTCGCTTTACAAAGTGGACACCGCCCACAACTCAAAACCCTTCGTTACAGACCTGATGAACCCGACCGGCCTCGCCTTCGACGCCGATGGGCTGCTTTACGTCTCCAGCCGCTACGACGGCATCGTCTATCAAGTCACCCCTTCGGGCAACATGAGCGTCTACGTCGAGGGAATGGGCGTTGCGACCGGCCTGGCGTTCGATCCGGAAGGCAATTTGTACGTGGGAGACCGGAGCGGCACGATCTTTAAGATCAGCCGATCGCGGCAGATCTACGTCTACACGACGCTCGAGCCTTCCATAGCTGCCTATCACTTGGCTTTCGGGCCGGAAGGCTATTTGTACGTGACTGGGCCGACCACGTCGAGCTTCGATGCGGTCTATCGCGTCTCAAGAGCCGGCGAAGTGGAGACTTTCTTCCGCGGGCTTGGCAGGCCGCAGGGCGCTGCTTTCGACTCAGAGGGGAACATCTACGTGGCGGCTTCGCTGCGCGGCAAGCGGGGAGTCATTCAGATCAACCCCGAGCGCCGGGCCGAGTTCTTTCTCTCCGGACCCGGGTTGGTCGGGCTTGCATTTACGCCGGATCGAGCGATGGTTGTCGCCACTCACAACGCGCTCTACCGCGTGGAGGTTGGCGTGGCGGGATTGTCGCTCTTTTAGCTCATGGCTAAAAACGCAGAGATCATCGCAATCGGAAGCGAGCTGCTGACCCCCAAACGGGTAGACACCAATTCGCTTCTTGTCACCGAGCAATTGAACCAGCTGGGCGTCGAGGTGATCCGGAAGCAGGTTATTGGCGACGATCGTGCGCAGCTAACAGAAGCGATCAAGCACTCTTTGCAGCAGGTGGATGTTCTGATCTTGATCGGCGGTTTGGGCCCGACCGAAGACGATGTGACACGCGATGCGGCTGCGGCGGCGCTCGGTAAGCATCTGGTGCTATCGCTCGAGCAGGAATCGGTGTTGATCAGGCGATTCCGGGAGATCAATCGTCCGATGGCGAAGAACAATCTGCGCCAGGCTTATCTTCTGGAAGGCGCCGAAGCGCTGCCGAACCCGCACGGAACGGCTCCCGGTCAGTTTATCTCGACGGCCAGTGGAGCAGTGGCGCTCCTGCCGGGACCACCGCGCGAGTTGAAGCCCATGCTCGAGAATCAGCTGGTGCCGAGACTGCGGCCCGTGCTGCCACCGCAGGTGATTCGCGTCCGTAGCTTTCGGATTACGGGGATGGGCGAATCGGACCTCGATACCCTGATCGCTCCGGTGTATTCGAAATATACGAATCCGGTGACCACGATACTGTCTTCCCCTGGAGATCTGTTTGTGCACCTGCGGGCGCGCGCGGAAACGTCCGGCGAAGCGGACCGGCTCTTGCGGGAGGTGGGCAATCCGATTGCAGGATTGATCGGCGAGAGGGTATACAGCGAAGACCCGGACGAATCGCTGGAGATGGTGGTCGGCCGGCTCCTACGGAAACAGCTCGCCACAGTTGCCACGGCGGAAAGCGTCACCGGCGGAATGCTCGCCGCGCGCTTGACCGACCGGGACGGTAGTTCGGGATTCTTCGTCGGCGGATACGTCACTTACAGCGATGCGGAGAAACGGCAAGTATTGAGCGTTCCCGGCGAGCTACTAAAGAAGCACTCGGCCGTAAGCGAAAGAGTAGCCGGGGCTATGGCCGAAGGCGCCCGCAGACGTAGCGGCGCGACGTATGGCCTATCGACGACAGGGTGGGCAGGTCCGGAAGGCGGAACCGAGTTCGACCCGGTCGGCACCGTTTACCTTGGGCTGGCGACGCCGGACGGAACTGAAGTAGTGCGCGTTCGGCATGGCGGAGACCGCCTCCGTATCCGAATGCTGGCTACTCAGGCTGCTTTGGACCTGCTGCGCCGGCATTTGATCAAGCGCGGTCAATGAGCCCCTGGGATGTCCGGGAACTCAGCACCGGCCGCTTCGGTCGCCTTCGTAGAGGCTTCCACATCGATTGAGCTTAGCGGAATCTTGCGCGGTGGATGGCTCGAGAGATCCCAGAAGGTGTCGCCTACAATTGCGTAACTTGGCACCTGACGAGTCTCGCCATTTTTCAGCACGAGGCTGATTGGCGGAGAAGGCGGAACCGGTTCTGAGACCGTAGGCGCGGGTTGCGCGTCCGGGACTCGAAGCGGGATTGGGTACTGGGCATAGGGATCTCGGGCAGAAGGTCCGTACGGCGCTTGTTCCGGATACGGCTGCTGTTCCACGTAGGGTGGCGGCACGTTGCCGTTGTAAGCATCGCCACCGTTGGGGACTCCGGGATTGTATCCAGTGCCGTAGCCGCTGTCATAGGGCGTCGAGTCAACAAAACCGTTATCGTAATCGCCGTAGAAGGGCGTCCCTAGATAGCCGTACGGCGCAAAGTAGGCGAATGGAACGCCATAGTTTAGACGCCCACGGCGAGAGCCATCCCGCCAAGCTCCGTGGCCGTTATGGATGCCGGGATAAGCGCCGGTTCCAAACCTGGGTGACGAACGGAGAGGAACGTAAGGCGAGCTATGCACTCCCGCAGGGAACGCGCCGCCGGAAGCAGCGTAGGGCGAACGGGTTACGCCGGCCGGAAACGCCCCGCCGGAGGGATAGCCGTGCGAAACGGAGGGACCGTGAACACCAGGGCTCGCATGAAAGCCTCCGCTTGCGTGCATACCGCCGGCGCCGGCGTGAGCGCCACCAAATCCACCACCACCGCCGTGCGCTCCGCCTCCTCCGCCATGCTGAGCAAAGGCAAGCAATCCGCATACCGCAAAGCCGGTCACAAACTTGGAAAAGCCGCTAAATATGCTCATACACACTCCACCCTTCACTACTATTAGACGCAAATGCCGTCCCAAACGACACAGCCTGAACATCGCGTTCGTCGATCCGCCGGTACAATGGTCTTTCGATGCGGATTGCGCTGGCCCAGATCAACAACACGGTGGGGGATCTGGACGCGAACGCAGCGAAGATCCTTCAATTTGCACGCCGCGCGCAAGCAATGGGCGCAGAACTCGTAGCGTTTCCAGAGCTTGCCTTAACCGGCTACCCGCCTCGCGATCTGGTGGAGAAAACGTCATTTCTGCAGCGGACCGAAGAAGCGTTGTGCGCCATTGCGAAGGAATCTGCCGAGTTAGATTTGGCGCTGGTGGTCGGCTATGTGGGCCAAAGCACCACGGGCGTGGTACGAGCCCAGAATTCCGCTGCAGTTGTGCAGAGCGGCCGCGTCATCTTCCGGCAGGCGAAAATGCTGCTGCCAAACTACGACGTCTTCGATGAAGTGCGCTACTTCGAGCCTGCGGCTCAGCAATCGGTGTGCGAAGTGGCGGGCGCCAAGATCGCGCTGGTGATCTGCGAAGACGCCTGGAACGACAAGCAGTACTGGGAACGGCAGCGTTACTCACGCGATCCGATCGAAGAACTGACGCGGGGCGGGGCCGAGTTAATTCTCTCGATCAATGCATCGCCCTGGAACATCGGCAAGCGGCGTCAGAGGCAGGAGATCTTTCAAGCGATTAGCCGGCGCTTTAAGCTACCCGCGGTTTATGTACACATGGTGGGCGGCAACGATCAACTAGTATTCGACGGCTCGAGCTTTGCGTTAACTGCCGATGGCCGGGTGGCCGCTCAGGCCAAGTCGTTCGAAGAAGACCTGATTCTATTCGACAGCGAAACCGGCCAGGGAGATTTTCACCCGACAGACTGGGATCCCGATGAAGCCGCCTACGATGCGTTAGTTCTGGGAACGCGGGATTACATTCGCAAGTGCGGGTTCCGCAGCGTGCTCGTCGGCTTGAGCGGCGGCATCGATTCGGCGCTGGTTGCCACAATCGCGGTGGAAGCAGTCGGGAAGGAGAACGTAACCGGTGTGGGAATGCCGGGGCCGTACTCATCCGGGCACAGCGTGGATGATGCCCGCGAACTGGCTTCCCATCTCGGCATACGCTTCGAGATCGAATCGATCAAGGCAGGGTACGAAGCCATGCTTGGGACGCTAGAGCCTCTATTTCGCGGCTTCGAGCCGGATACGACCGAAGAGAATTTGCAATCGCGGCTGCGCGGGATGATGCTGATGGCGCTTTCAAATAAGTTCGGCTCGCTCGTGCTGACCACGGGTAATAAAAGCGAGATGGCGGTGGGCTACTGCACGCTGTATGGCGACATGAGCGGCGGATTAGCGGTAATTGCCGACGTCCCGAAGACCATGGTCTACCGGCTGGCTCGTCTGGCGAACCGGCGTTTCCAGAAACGCGGCGCGCAAGCCCCCATTCCGGAAAGTACGCTGACGAAGCCGCCCTCAGCAGAGCTTCGCCCCGATCAAAAGGACACCGACAGCCTGCCCGAATACGAAGTCCTGGATGCGATTTTGGAAGATTACATAGAAAACTATCGATCGGTGCCGGAGATTGCCGCCGACACCGGAGCGCCGGTGGATCTGGTACGCGACATTGTCCGCAAGGTCGACCGGAACGAGTACAAGCGGCAACAAGCGGCGCCGGGTTTACGCATTACGCCGAAAGCCTTCGGAGTGGGGCGAAGATTTCCGATCGCCCACCGGTTCACAGAATGAAGAGCAGAATTGCTGCTGCCGTATTGCTGCTCGGAGCATGCGGCCAAAGCGTTCTCGCCGGGCAGACGGAGATGGCGGAGCGCCCTGGTCCGCAGCCGGATGGACGGGTGCTGCTCAGCACAGGCTGGAAGCTTACACCGGCAGGCGACGAAGTGAAGGTCGAAACGCTGCCGATGAGCGAGGCGGCATCGAACGACGGCAAGTATCTGCTTGTGTTGAACGGCGGAGCGCATCCGCCGAGCGTGAGCGTGATCGACATCGCCTCTCATCGCGAGCTCGGGCGCACAGCGCTGCCCGATGCGTGGCTGGGCTTGCGAGTCGCTCCCGAGGGCAATCTGGTCTACGTCGGCGGCGCCAGTAGCGGGAAAGTTTTCGAACTAACGCTTGACCCAACCGGCGCGCTTCGGCGCACGCGCGAGTTCGCTGTGGCTGCTGCAAAGAACCCCGGCTCGCCTTTCATCGGAGACGTTGCGCTCTCGCCCGATGGACGCGTGCTGTATGCGGCGGACCTGTACGGCGACAGCATCGCGCAGATCAATCTGCAGAGCGGAAAGGTGGTGGATCGCTGGCGCACAGGCCGGCGTCCATACCGGATCGCCGTTTCGCCGGATGGAGCGCACTTACTGATCAGTAGCTGGGCGGAAGGAGCTCTCTACGAGCACGAGTCAGGCACGGGAATTCTTACCAGGAAATTGAGGGTCGGGGCGCACCCAACTGACATTTTGTGGGTGAACAAGCCTGTCAGCACGGCCGACAACGGTCAAAGCTACGCGGGGCAGGTGTTCGTGACTGTCGGCAACACCAATGGCGTCGCCGATCTGGGCGTTACACAAGACGGCCAGATCACATCGCTCGAATCGATCAACGTAGGCATGAGGCCGCTCAATCCTCTCGGCATGACGCCTTCGGCATTGGCCGCAGACCGGCAGGGGACGCGCCTGTATGTGGCCTGTTCGGGCGCGAACGCGATAGCCGCAATCGACATCTCGCAACTGCCCGCGCGAATGCTGGGCTTTGTCCCGAGCGGCTGGTACCCCACTGCGGTAGCCGTTACAGCGGACGGCAGGCTGGCGATTGCCAATGGCTATGGGGCGGGCGACGTGCCGAAACAAGGCGAGCCGGTCGATTCGGTGGCCGGTACTGTCCAGCTTGCGGCAACTCCGGATCAGGCGGCTCTTCACAGTTTGACCAAAAGCGCCGCGGGCAACTCGCCGTATCGCGACGAAATGATCTACGGGCCGGTTCACGATCCGGCGAGCGAGTTTTTTGCCCGGACGGATGCTCATCCGTCGCCCATTCAGCATGTAATCTACGTCATCAAGGGAAACCAAAGTTACGATGCAGTGCTCGGGAATTTAGGCAAAGGCAACGGCGACAAGTCGCTGGCAGTATCTGGCCCGGCGACACCGAACTTACACAAGTTAGCCAACGAGTTCTTAGTGTTCGATAACTTGTACGCGGCCGGGCAGAACATAGCGGAAGGGCAAAATATCAGCGTGGGCGCGATTGCACCCAGCTACACGGTGAAGCTCTCTCCGAGCGCTTACGCCGGACGCAGCCATGTGTTCGACTTCGAGACGAATAACATGGCGAACACGGCTCCCGCAGGTTATCTCTGGAGCAACGCCGCAGAAGCAGGGCTAAGCTTCCGCAATTATGGCGAGTGGGTGGAAAACGTGACTCCGGGGGCGCCGGTTGGATCACCGCAGGTGAAGGCGGTTGGCGACCCCTCGTTGAGCGCGACTACGGATCGCAACTATCGCGGGGCAGACCGCGACTTCAAAGATACAGACCGCGCGCGGGAGTTTTTGAAGGATTGGTCAGAGGAAGATGCGAAGGGCGCAGTGCCGCAGCTTTCGATCGTACGGCTCAGCAATGATGGCAGCTATCCGAGCCATGCAGCCGACGCGGCGCACGTAGCCGATAATGACGCGGCAGTTGGCCTGCTGGTGGCGGGCGTTTCCCGCAGCAAGGCTTGGAAGTCCACCATGATCGTCGTGGCGGAAGCGGCAAGCAGCGGGCCGGATCACGTGAACGGCTATCGCATGCCGGTTTTGATCGTTTCGCCCTACACTCGATCCAGTACGGTGGATTCCGCATTTTACAGCCAGTTCAGCGTCTTGCGAACAATCGAAATGACGCTCGGCTTGCGGCCCATGACACAATTCGATGCAGGAGCAACGCCGATGTTCGCCAGTTTCATTCAGCAGCCGAACGCGGCGCCATTCGAAGCGAGCCCGTCCGGTAAGTAAGTAGGGAGTTACACAATGAGTCAGTCGCGAACGAGGCTCAAAGTTAGTTCGATCGCGTTCCTGGTTACACTACTGGGCAGTTCGTGCACCTTACCCGCGGCTCAAGTACCTGGGCAGGACAGTAACGCGCAAACATCCGGGAGCGTAACGGGCCGGGTCGTCGACAGCACTACCGGTAACGGAATTGCGGGCGCCCATGTAAGTTTGTATCCCCGGGCAAGCGGTGCGCGGAACGCTCGCCCGGCAAACACAACCACCACTGACGATGGCAGCTTTCGAGTCGAGCAGGTGCAACCCGGCAGTTACGTATTATTTTGCATGGCTGCTGACTACGCGCCCGCTCCGAATTTGCGGCAGATCGTCACGGTCGCCGCAGGGCAGCAGGTCTCCGACCTAGCCGTTCAGCTGGCTCCGCTAGGTGCCCTACAAGGCAAGGTTCTCGACGATGCCGGCAACGGTATCGCGGGCATCACGGTTGAGCTATTTTCGAGCACTTCAAACGAGCAGGGTGCGCCACAGCTGCGTCGGCTAAGGGCAACCACTTCCGGAGCTGGAGGGGTCTACCGCTTTGTCAAGATCAGTCCGGGCCGTTACTATCTCGCGGCGGGCGGTCCGGCTGTCCGCAGCCGCTGGCACTCGGCAGCCGGCAATGCTGTAACCGGCAAACCCTCCGCGCCGCCGCTTCGAACGTCGGAAGGCGTCGAGCTGAATTACGTGCGAACCTTCTACCCTCACGCGACGAGTTTGGAAAGCGCTTCGCCCTTGGAAGTCCCGCCTGGCGGGAGTGCTCCCAACGCCGATGTGCAGCTACAGCGCGCTGAGACCTTTCACGTGAGCGGCAAAGTAGAGATGCCTGCCTCCGAGCGACTTAGGCCGGGGGCGATGTTGAGCCTTGCGCCGCGAGATACGCCCGCTTTCGGCGGCACTGGATGGGTTGAGACCGTCCGGCCGAATCAGACTTTCTTGGTGGACAAAGTTCCGTCGGGCAGTTACACGCTTTGGCTGCTTGGCACATATGATGTGAGCACGGGTGGGAGCCATCGGCGCATCTTGGCCAGGCAGGATGTGGATGTGAATGCGGGCAACATCGAAAACATTCGGCTCTCGCCGTTTCTGCCAGTCAATTTAACGGGCCATGTTGTGCTGTCCGGGTCCACGGCAGCCACTTTTGCGCAGGTGCGCGTCAACTTAACCCCAACACAAGGGAGGGGTTTGGGACGATACCTCTCGCTTCCGGTTTCGAGTGACGGCTCGTTCGGAGCTGACAATGTCGATCCGGGTCAATATCTGGTTCGACCGGTAAACCTGCCGCCGGGCAGCTATGTAAAGAGCATCGCTTGGAATCAGCAAGACATCACCACAGGCGGAATCGATCTCTCGCAGGGCTCCGGGGGTGAACTACAAATCAGCCTGCGCAATGGGGCTGGCCAAGTGGACGGATCGGCGACGGCAACCGGGAGCGCCGGCGGCATAAGCGGATTCGCGGCGCTTGTGCCCGAGGACATTCCGCCGGACGGCTCGGGCACGTTGCTCGGCCAGCTCAAGCCCGACGGAACCTTTTCCATCTCCAACGTTCCGCCGGGCCGCTACTATGCTTACGCCACCGAACACTGGACGTCTATCTGGCGAAACGTGAGTTTTCTAACCATGATGCAGCGCAACGGCAAATCGGTTATCGTAACCGAGAACGGACACGCGCAGCTCCAGCTCCCGCTTCTGACCGTGGACGAGCTGCAGGCCGATGCGGCCGCGCTCGGTTTGAGTTTGCAATGAAGCGGAACATCGCCTTACCGGATTTCGTAGCTTGCAGTGGAAGGAGCAAGAAGAAACACCATGTACTGCCAATCGTGCGGCACTGAACTGCCTGAGTTCGCCAAATATTGCGGCCAATGTGGCACCGCCAGCGGAGTGGCGAATTCGCCTAAGGCAGCAGCGCCGCCTCGCGCCCTACGCAGACTGCGGAGCAGCCGGAAAATCGCCGGGGTGTGCTCCGGCTTGGCTCGCTACTTTCAAATCGATGTCACGCTGGTGCGGATCGTCGCGGTGGTGCTCGCGATATGGCCGCCCGGCGTCGGCCTGATTGCATACTTGATTTGCTGGGCCGTGATGCCCGAAGAACCTCTAGCTTTGCCGCCCGCCAATCCGTCCGCTTCAGGCGCGCGCACAGGTTCTGTGGCCACTCTGTAGCGCTCCTTCAATAGCTGTAAAAGACCGCAAGTCACCGAAGATCTTGGCGCGCATCCATTCTTTCGGGTAACCAAAGGAGAAAGAATGAGCATTAAAGAGGCTCTTGGCTTCGGGCCGGATAAGAAAGTTCGCTACGCCGTCGTCGGCTTGGGCGACATCTCCCAGGAAGCGCTCATGCCGGGCGTGGAACACACCGGCAACTCAGTGATGACTGCGCTCGTTTCCGGGGAACGGGACAAAGCCCGCGTCCTGGCCGATCGATACTCCGTTCAAAGCATTTTCGAATACGGTGAGTTCAACACTCTGCTTCGTTCCGGGCTGATAGACGCGATCTATCTGGCGACGCCGAATTGGCGGCATGCGGAGTTCGCGGTTCCGGCGCTGCAGGCCGGCATCCACGTGCTGCTGGAGAAGCCAATGGAGATCAGCGTGGAGAAGTGCCGTCAGATTCTTGCCGCGCAGCAATCCTCGCGCGCAAAGCTGATGGTGGCGTATCGCCTTCATTTCGAGCCTGCCACACTTTCACTGATCGATACGATTCGTTCCGGAAAGCTAGGCGAGATTCGCTCCTTTAGCTCCGTGTTTGCGCAGAATGTAAAGGCTGACAATCATCGCGCGCAAAGCGGCGTTGTGGCCGGGCCGCTGTTTGACATGGGTCCTTACCCGATCAACGCGGTTCGCAACATCTTCGGGACCGAGCCGATCGAAGTGAGCGCCATGGGCGTCAGGCATCCGGAAGCTGGGCTTGGAGACTTCGACGATACGGTCGCAGTCACGCTACGGTTTCCGGAAAACAAGCTGGCGCAATTTGTGGTCTCTTACGTCGGCAATTCGATCGACTCCTACACGGTAATGGGCTCAGCGGGCTCGGCCATGGTCTCCCCGGCGTACATGTATAACAAGTCGCTCGAATATACCACCACCATTGGCGAAGACAAAAAGCACGAGAGCTTCAAACATACAGACCAATTCGGCGGTGAAATGCGCTACTTCTCCGACTGCATCTTGCAGGATCGAAGTCCTGAGCCGGACGGCGAGGAAGGTCTACTGGATGTGCGCGTGATGGAAGCAGTGGTGCGCGCGCTCGAAACAGGAACAAGTCAAACGCTTGCACCGGCGCAGCGGCCGAAGCACATCGAGCAAGGTCAGGCTCAAAAACTATCGGCGGTAGAGGCTCCGGAGCCGGTAGGCGCGGAATCTCCGGCCCACTAGTTGCCCGGCGGTCACCAGGGGCGTTGACGATGAGCAGGTTCTCAGTTTCGGGGTAACAGGGTCAACTCGTCAGCGTCCCATTAGCGAGAGGCTCGTGCGGCTTCGCTACAGATCTCGGCAGGTGGGGGACAGAGGTGGATGGAGAAACAAATTCGCCATTGACAGAAGGAGCGCCTTCAAGCGCTGCCTGGCACTTCAGCCCGGAGCAGCTGAAATTGATTCTGCTCGAAGATAATTTCGCTAGATACTCCATAGACCTAAGAAGGGTCACCAGCAGTGCATGCATGCTTGACATAGTCTTCGATGTCAGCTCAAAGCACTGGGCTAACAGCCAGCTTGTGGGCGAGCTAGTCCAGCAATTACGTGAACTCTTCGACCCGCAAATCACGCTGTGTGGAGGCGGAAAAGATCGAAAGTTCGACCCGGTGGAGTACTTGAACCACCACCGCATCAACTAAGAACCGCCTGTGAGCGATATGGCGTCCCCAAGGGGATTCGAACCCCTGTTATCGCCGTGAAAGGGCGGTGTCCTAGGCCGGGCTAGACGATGGGGACGTGGGACAGGACAGCAATCTCAGAGTAGCAAAGACAAAAGAAGAGCCGCAGAGCAACCAGTGCCCGCGGCTCTTCCATCAATCGCCGAACTATAGGGTGTGCAAGTACGCGAGAAGGTTTGCTTTCTCTTCTGAGGAGAGCATGTCGTTATAAGCCGGCATCCCGTTGCCGCCGTTGTTGATCTGGGCAAGCACATTAGCGTTAGTAACCGGCTTGTTGCCGACCATGGTCTTGTGCTTAAAGAGGCCCTTCAGCGACGGACCCATCTTCCGCTCATCGTTGTCAACGTTGTGACAAACCGCGCATTGCTCAAACGTCTCTTTCCCCTTGGCTGCGTCTCCTTTGCTGGCAGTCTGGCCGGCGGTAAGACCGATTGCGAGCGCGCCACACAGGGCGATCGAGCTGATGGATGTTGTAAATAAGCGAGTCATTGAAAGTCTCCGTGGGTTTCAAACCATGATCGAACGATTACAGTCTACAACGTAGAAGCGCTTTCCAGCCCTGAGGTAACGCGCAAAATGAACACATGAAAGCAGATTAACCCTACAAAAACTTAAGGTTTTGCAAAGTACTGGTTCCATCGCACGCAGGAAACAAATTCCCGGACCGAAGCAGCGCAAGAGACACTCAAATTGTTGCGGGATAATAAAGATCATCCGGCCAATCGATGACCGGCATTTTCCGATCCCAGAAGGTAAAGCAGATTGTTTCCTATGCGCCAACGGGCCTGTGTTTGCTCTTTTGTACTTCTTGCCGCCGCACTCGCCCGCGCGGGTTCGCCGCCGCCTTCCAACATGGACGCGCCGGTTCCCAATATGACCGAGGCGCCCCAGTCTGGCAAAGTGGCGCTTTATACCGAGAGCGACCTTAAGCCCGGCATGAAGGGAGTCGCCTGGACGGTGTTTCAGGGCTCAAAGCCCGAGGCGGTGCCGGTCGAGATTATCGGTATATGGGAAAACGGCTGGGGGCCGAAACAGGACATCATCATCGGCAAGCTAACGGGCAAGGCTTCGCGGACCAATGTAGCCGGCGGTATGAGCGGAAGCCCGGTTTATATCGACGGCAAACTGGTAGGCGCGATTTCATTACGGCTCAGCGTATTTTCGCCGGACGCTATCTGCGGAATCACGCCCATCAAGCTCATGCTGGAGGTGAAAGATTTCGACAAAGGCCGTCCCTCTGACAGCCGCACGCCGGACAAGCTGCAGGCGTCTAATACCGATTTGCATCTGCCCGATGGACTGCTCGCGCGCGTGATGTCGGCCTCGCGAACGGTCGCCGAATCGCCGACCATGACGCCGATTGCTACGCCCATCACCATGTCAGGCTTTTCGGACGAAAGCATGCGTCAGTTTACGCCCATATTCAATCAGCTGGGGCTGGCGGTCGCACAGGGCGGCGCGGGCGGACAGCTGTCGTCAAACAAGCCGGGGCCGGACTGGGCTACTTCGATGCGGCCCGGCGAGAGTATCGCTGCGGTGCTGGTCTCGGGCGATATGACAATGACCGGCGGCGGCACGGTGACTTATAACGACGGTAAGCGCGTGCTTGCGTTCGGCCATCCGATGTTCAATCTGGGCCCGGTCAGCATGCCCATCGCTAAAGACTCCATCATCACCACGCTTGCCTCGTCCTATCAGCCGACCAAGATGGGCAATGCCACCGAAGTAGTGGGAGCGCTCCGACAGGACCGGCATAGCGCCATTGAAGGAGAGCTCGGCGCCACCGCCCAGATGATCCCGGTGACTTTACGAGTGCGGGCCTACGATGCCGCGAACCAGGTTCAGAACGAGCGGGACTTTCATTACAGCGTGTTTGTGGACCAGAAGTGGACGCCGTACCTGATGATGGCAACGCTGTTCAATTCACTTTCCAACCTCAACGACTTCTCAGAAGAAGCCACCTACCGTTTGCATGGCGAATTGCAAGTGCAAGGACAGCAGCGGATCGATCTGACCACTATGCAAGCGCCTGTGGAAGCGCCAATCCCGACGCCGATGCTGCTGGCCGGTTGGTGGGCGGATAAGTTCAATCGGCTCTATGTAAACTCTGCGAAGCTTCCGAATCTGGAGGCGGTCAACGTGTCCGTGGACCTATTGCCTGAGCGCCGAATCGCGCAAATCGAGTCCGCCTGGATCGCCGACAATAAAGTTCTGCCTGGCACGGAAGTTCCTGTGAAAGTCTTCCTTCGTCCTTATCGCGGCGAACGCATGGAGCGTACGGTGAACGTGAAAATTCCCGCGGGCCTTTCCCCCGGCGTACACCAGATTCTGTTCAGTGACGCCGACACGTTGAGCCGGTTTCAAAACATCGCGAGCTCTCTGAACCGGATTGAAGATACTCATCAGACTGTGGCGATGCTCAACCAGGAGCGCAGCAATAGCCGCCTCTACGTTTCGCTCATCGAATCGCAGCCGACGGTTTACTCGGATGAGAAGGTTTTACCCAGCCTGCCGGCTTCGGTGTTGAACGTGATGCAAAGCGGAAGGGCCACGAATCATGAGTTCGTCAGCTCTCCCGAAAGCGCGCATGAGCAGACCTCGATACCATTCGACGAAGTGGTAACAGGCAACTATTCGCTCAAGATTTTCGTCAACTGAAAACCGGCAGCGCGCGATCTCCGGACGGGATATAACAAACAAACAACATGAACATTCTAACGGCCTTCAGGGAGGCCGGTGCGATTACATTGCTACTCGCGGTGACAGTTCCACTTTCGCCCGCCGCTGATACCCGAATCTGGGAGCAGTCCGATCAGTCTGATTTCTTATTAGGCACAAGGACGGGGCTTTCTGTACGCAGCGATGGGCACGTCACTCTGGCGCCTGCGCTGAAGGAACTGGATAGCACAAGCGTCCCCTATCTATGGACGCTCGCGCAAGATTCCAAAGGGACCGTGTACTATGCCGGAGGAGCGCCTACCGGAGACAAAGCGAAAGTATTTGCTTTGAGTGAGGGCGGCAAACCGCGTGTAATTGCCGAAGTCACCGGTCTTGAGGTGCATGTGCTCGCAGTGGATCATCAGGATCGCGTCTATGCCGCTGTGTTGCCGGACGCTAAGATTTATCGCATCGATTCGTCCGGTAAGCCGCAGCTGTTTTTCGATCCCAAGTGCAAGTACATCTGGGCGATGGCCTTCGACCGGCAGGGAAACCTCTTCGTGGCTACGGGTGAAAACGGCCTGATCTACAAAGTCACGCCGGATGGCCAAGGCACCAAGTTCTTCGACACGCAGGAGACGCATGCCCGCTCGATGATCGTCGACAGCGAAGGCAATCTGATCGTCGGCACTGAGCCCGGCGGTTTGATTATCCGCGTTAGCCCGGCTGGCAAGGGCTTCATCTTGTATCAAGCCAACAAGCGGGAAGTGACCGCTGTCGCGGAGAAGAACGGAGTTATCTACGCGGCTGCGATTGGAGGAAAAGCGAGCGCGTTAGCGGTTTCCGGTACGCCTCCCGTACTGCCGGAGTCGCAAGGGCCTGTGACTGCGATTGGATCGGCACGTCCCGGAACACAGCCGCCCACGCGGGCCCCCGCCATCAACGCGCTGCACACCACAATCACGGGCGGCTCCGAGCTTTACGAAATTCAGAAAGACGGTTCTGCGCAGCGCATTTGGCATTCCGCTACCGACTTGGTTTACGCGCTCGCCTTCGATGCAAACGGCAAGCCGCTGCTAGGCACAGGCAACAAAGGAACGATCTACCGGGTAGACTCGAATCACCTCTCTACCGACATTCTTGCTGCGCCGCCTACTCAAGTCACAAGCTTTCTCCAGGGCGCCGGTGGCGTTATCTACGTGGCCACTGGAAACGTCGGAAACTTGTATTCGCTGGGTCCGGATCTTGCCAGCACGGGAACACTGGAGAGCAATGTGCTGGACGCCGGAGGCTTTTCGTATTGGGGTAAAGCGCATACCCTGGATGACGCCCGCGGCGGCTCGATCTCATTCGAAACAAGGAGCGGGAACGAAAACAACCCACAAAATAGCTGGAGCGCCTGGAGCCCAGTGCAGTTGAACGAGGCTGGCGGTCAAATCGGTTCGCCCCCGGCTCGCTTTCTTCAATACCGTTTGACGATGAAGAATGGAAGTAAGAACGGTTCGTCCCCCGATTTGACTCGCGTCGACATCCCATTCCTGTCGAAGAATCTTCCGCCGAATGTAGAGCAGGTTGAGGTCGCTCCGTTCAACTACCGCGAGGCGCCCGTCAATCATGCGCTCGAGCAAACCATCGAATCCTCGGGATCGCCCACAACGCTGACGCTTCCTGCTGTTGGGCAGGGCCGGTCCGGTTCGGCCGGGATCACTCTTGAGTCCGGCGGAGCGGCTACGCTGCAGTATCGCAAGGGCTTCATCACGCTGCGATGGCGCGCGATCGACCCGAACGGAGATTCGCTGCTGTTTAAGGTCCAAATTCGCGGCGAAAAGAACTCTCAGTGGGAAACGTTAAAAGATCAGTTGCAGGACCACTTCTACGCCTTCGACTCAAACGCACTGCCGGACGGCAAATATGTAGCGCGGGTGATTGCCAGTGACTCGCCGAGTAACACGACTGCCACTGCGCTCACCTCCTCCCTCGACAGCGATCCATTCACCATCGACAACACTCCGCCGTCGATCGGCGGCATCTCTGTCTCACCAAGCGGCTCTGATCGCATCGTAAAGTTTCAAGCCAGCGATGACTTGAGCTGGTTAGACAAAGCCGAGTACTCTACGAACGGAAGCGAGTGGATCGCCCTGCAGCCGGATAATCGCGTCACGGACTCCAAAACTCTGCACTACACAGTTACGGGGAAAGCCGGCCAAACCATCGCGATCCGGGTGTTCGATGAAGACGATAACTCAATCGTGAAACAGGTCGACCTGCGCTAACGCCGCTTCGTCTTAATCACAATCGGCGTGCCGTCAAAGCCAAACCTTTCGCGCAGACGATTGATCAAAAACCGCTCTTCCGAAAAGTGAATCTTGTCCGCTTTGTCTGTGAACACAATGAAAGTCGGTGGCCGGATGGAGGCTTGCGTTAGATAATAAATCCGGATGTCGCTCTCGAACTTCAGCGTTTCCACGAACCGGTTGAGTTCGCCCGTCGTCACGCGCTTCGACGCGCTGTTGAAACAGTAGCGGACGGTTGAAAAGATGCGCCGGATACCCTCGGCATTGATCGCCGACGTAAATAGAATCGGAGCGTAATCGAGAAACTTGAGCTGGTCGCGGATATCGTCGGTAAAGGCCCGCTTGCTCTTGTCCTTCGCCGCATCCCATTTGTTGACCACCAGAATCACGGCGCGCCCTTCCTCGTGCGCATAGCCGGCAATCGTCGCGTCCGAGCCCACCACGCCGTCGATCGCGTCGATGATGAGCAGCACCACGTTCGCCATCCGGATGTTACGCCGCGCCATGACCACGCTCAACTTCTCGGTCATCTCCGTCGTCTTTCCTTTGCGGCGGATGCCGGCCGTATCCACAAAACGGTAAGTGGTGTTCCCTTCCTGGACTGACTCGTCGACCGCGTCACGAGTCGTTCCCGCCACTGGCGACACAATGGCGCGCTCAGAGCCTACCAGCGCATTCAGCAGCGTAGATTTGCCCACGTTCGGCCGCCCGATGATAGCGACTTTGATGCGCCTGAGCGACGTCTCGCTGTCTTCGTCGAGCTTCGCCTCCGGCTCAAGGTGGGGAAACGGTCGAGTCACTTCTTCGAGCAGATCGTCAATCCCCAAGCGGTGCTCCGCGGAAACTGCGACCGGATCTCCGAGGCCCAGCGAATAAAACTCGGGCACAAGACTCTCCCGCACCTGATGATCGATTTTGTTCACCACCAGGGTAAGCGGCCGGCCGAGAGGACGCAGCAACTGAGCAAGATTGCGGTCAGCCGAGGTGATCTCTGTCCGACCATCGATCACATACAAGATATGCGAAGCGATTTCGAGCGCCACCTGCGCCTGCTTTAAAATTTGCGACGGGATCAAGGCATCGTCGTGGGGAATAATCCCCCCTGTATCGATCAAGCCGAAGCGCTTGCCGCGATAGTCTACCTCACCGTATATTCGATCGCGCGTAATACCCGGTTCGTCGCCGACGATCGAACGCCGGTCACCGAGAATCGCATTGAACAGCGTAGACTTCCCGACGTTAGGGCGGCCGACGATGACAACAGTGGGGAGTGGCTCGTCAGCAATCATTGCCTCTACAGGGTCGCATATACACACAGTAACCATCCATCCTGCCTGCCCTGTTGCGTTCGGCCTGCGTGAGACCATGAAAGTTAAACAATGCCAGTAGAAAGTTCAGTGTCCGGAACGCGCAATATCGCCATCATCGCCCATGTGGACCATGGGAAAACCACGCTGGTGGACGCCATGCTTCGTCAAAGCGGCATATTTCGCGCCAATGAAGAGCTCACAGATCGGGTGATGGATTCGAACGATCTCGAGCGCGAGCGGGGCATCACGATCCTTGCCAAAACGACCGGCGTTCGCTATCACGGAACGAAAATTAACATCGTAGACACGCCTGGCCACAGCGATTTCGGCGGCGAAGTAGAGCGCGCGCTGAAGATCGTGGACGGCGTCATGCTGCTCGTTGACGCAAGCGAAGGCCCGCTCCCGCAGACGCGCTACGTTCTATCGAAAGCGCTCGAAGCCAAGCTCCCGCCGGTGGTCGTCATCAATAAAATCGACCGGCCCGACGCCCGTATTCAGGAAGTGCTCAATGAGATTTACGATCTCTTCATCGATCTTGACGCAACCGAAGATCAGCTGGATTTTCCGGTGGTCTACACGAATGGGAAAGCGGGTATCGCGAAACTCGACATGGCCGACGAGAGCGACACCTTACAGCCGCTCTTTGAAACCATTCTGAAGCACATTCCAGAGCCCCAGGGCGATCCCGATGCCGTCCTTCAACTGCTCGTCGCCAACCTGGATTACAGCGATTATCTTGGACGCCTCGCGATCGGCCGCGTCTTCAACGGCACTTTGAAACACGGCGACGAAGTAGCCATCGTCAAGCTGGATGGCTCGCACCATAAGACTCGCATCACCAAGCTCTACTCGTTTGAGGGGCTCAAGCGCGTCGATGAAACCATCGGCAGGACCGGTGACGTGCTTGCGATCGCGGGCGTTGAGGGAATCACCATCGGCGAAACGGTGACCAGCGCGGAAACACCGCACCCGCTTCCCAAAATTCAGATCGATGAGCCGACCATCGCGATGACCTTCACGATCAACAACTCACCGTTCGCCGGCCGCGAGGGAGAGTACGTTACGTCGCGCAATCTCCGGGACCGGCTCGACAAAGAATTGCTCACGAACGTCTCAATCAAAGTGGAGCAAGCCGGCGGTCCCGATGCCTTCAAGGTCATGGGACGCGGTGAGTTGCAGCTCGCCATTTTGATTGAAATGATGCGGCGCGAAGGCTTTGAACTGCAAGTGGGCAAACCCGAAATTCTCACTCGGACCATTGATGGCGCTATCCACGAACCGCTCGAACTGCTGGTGATTGACTGCCCGGAAGAGTTCATCGGCGTTGTCATCGAAAAGCTAGGCACGCGCAAAGGCAAGATGAACAAGATGATCAATCATGGCTCGGGCCGCGTGCGCCTGGAGTTTCTTGTTCCTTCACGCGGCTTGATTGGCATACGAAGCGAAATGCTGACCGATACTAAAGGCACGGCCATCATGAACTCTCTTTTTCACGGCTACATCGAGTGGCAAGGGGACATCGCGATGCGGCCAACCGGATCGCTCGTATCGGACCGTTCGGGAGTCGCCACCAGCTTCGCGATTTACAAC
The DNA here is from genome assembly GCA_965219105.1 of Bryobacteraceae bacterium. Lineage (GTDB taxonomy): Bacteria > Acidobacteriota > Terriglobia > Bryobacterales > Bryobacteraceae > Bog-105. The sequence goes on from OZ244728.1 coordinate 2,121,881, forward strand.
TTGCAGGAGCGCGGGGTCATCTTCATCTCGCCCACTACCGAGGTTTACGAAGGCATGATCATCGGGGAGAATGCACGGGACAATGACCTGGACGTGAACATCGTCAAAGAAAAGAAGCTTACCAACATGCGCGCCTCTACCTCGGATGATGCGATACGCCTTGTGCCGCCGCGCGTCTTAAACCTCGAACAGGCGCTCGAGTTCATCCAAGAAGATGAGTTTGTGGAAGTTACGCCGAAATCGATCCGGCTGCGCAAGAAAGTGCTGAAAGCGAATCAGCGTTAAGCAACGTCAGGCTTCAGGAAGCGGTGTTCGCCAGGCTTGTTGCCCAGCACCGCTTCCGCCGCTAAGTATCCGCTGCGCACCGCGCCCTCCATTGTGGAAGGCCAACCGGTCTTCGTCCAATCGCCGGCCAGAAAGAGGTTCGGAACGCTTGTCGATTGAGCCGGACGCTCCGCTTCAAGGCCGGTTGCCGCCGAGAACGTGGCCCGAACTTCCTTCACCACGTGCGCCCGTTCGAGATTTGCCGCGGCCGCCAGCGGAAAGAACTCTTTCAATTCCTTCACAGCGAGCTCGATCACTTCACCGCGAGGCATCTCTGTCAAACTACGTGACGCGCTTACCACCAGCTGGATGTGGCGTCCGCCTTCCTTGTTGAACATCCATTGCATCGTTCGGTCGAGCAGCGTAGCATGTGGCAGATCCGTGACCGGGCGATCGAACCAGAGATGAATACCAGTGATCGGAGCATGCGTGAATGCCGGGAGATCGAGATTCAAACCGGGCGCAAGCGCGGCGATTTTCTCGAACGGCGCTGCCAACACATACTTGTCCGCCGTGTGCATCTTGCCATCGTTCAGCAGCAGGCCTGTTACGCGGCCGTCATGCAAACAAAGCTGCCGAACCGTCTGGCGATGCGCGATCTTAACGCTTGGATAATTGGACCAGCCTTCCTCCGAGTAAAGATCCGCCAGGGGAACAGCAGGAATTCCCATCTCATAGCTATTGGCGCTGGACAGAAAGCCAAGATAGAACACCTGCAAGCCATGAACTGCCGCCATGGTCTCGATGTCCTCGTTCACCGCGCTTACTAACACCTGCCGCCAGAAACGCTCGATCGCGCGCGGCGTCTGATTCTTTTCCTTCAGCCACGTCAGCATGGAGATCCGGTCGAGATCGTCACGCTTGCCGTACTCATACCGTACGGAGAGCAAGCCATTGGCGACGCTGAACTTATCGGCCAGCTTCAGAAAGCGCAATCGGGCGAAGGACTCTGTAAAGTGCAGCGGAGCCGGCAACAAGCCGCGGCGCATCGTCGAGACCCGGCCTCCCGGCTCGATCCAAAAGAACTCGCGATGGAACTGAATGCGATTCTCAACGCCAAGCCGCCCATAGAAGTCCATCAGATTAGTGCAGCAGCGCAGCAGGACGTGCTGGCAATTGTCAATCGTAGGCCCATCTTCTGACGCGGTATTGAGCGGATAAGAAGTCGCGCGCCCGCCCAGGTGAGGCCGCGATTCGAGTACCGTCACTTGCTGATCGACGCTTCCCAGCGCTGCCGCGGCCGCTAAACCCGCCAGACCGCCTCCTACAATGGCTACACTCGCACTCATGCCTGTGCGCGCCTTCACTTCGCGACTACCGCTTTCGCGTACGCCGAAATCATGTTTTCAATCAGGCGCAGCCCGCAATCCTGCTCCAGACTCAAAATCGATTCAGGATGAAACTGCACGGCCTCGATCGGAAGATCACGATGGCGAATCGCCATGATGATGCCGTCATCGGATTCGGCAGTAACTTCCAGGCAATCCGGCATTGCGTTCTTGTTCGCATACAGCGAGTGATAGCGGCCCACCCGAAAAGGCGATGGCAAATCGCGCAGAACGCCGCTGCCATGGTGGTGAACGGCCGATCCTTTTCCGTGCATTGGATATTCGAGCACGTCAAGCTTGCCGCCAAACGCTTCCACAATGCCTTGCAAGCCCAGGCAGACTCCAAACGTCGGGACCTGAAGCGCTGCTAACCTTCGCACCAGCTGCGGCACTCCGAAATCCGCTGGCCTCGCTGGCCCGGGAGAGATCAATACAATATCGGGCTTCTCGTTCTCGATGATTTCCGCCGCTACCTGCGAGCGGTAAGTCGACACCGATGCGCCGGTCTGACGCGCGTAATTCGCCAGCGTGTGGATAAAACAGTCGTCGTTATCTACCAGCAGCAGGCGAACGCCTTCACCCGGCAAAGCGCTCTTGCGCGGACCTGCTACGGCGGCACTCGAAGAATGAAGCGCGCGAAAGAACGAGGTCGCCTTTAACCGGCACTCTTCGTTCTCCGATGGCGGGTCGGAGTCATAAAGCAGCGTCGCCCCGGCCGCATAACGCGCCTTTCCATCCTTCAAATGAACCGTCCGGATCGTGATTCCGGTGTTGATGTCACCATTCAACCCGAGCATGCCGACAGCGCCGCCATACCAGCCGCGTGCATCCTTCTCCAGGTCTTCGATCGCTTGCGCTGCAGCTTTTTTGGGAGCGCCGATGATCGTAACGGCCCACATATGAGTCAGAAAGGCATCCAGCGAATCGAAGCCTTTCATCAGCGTGCCCTTCACATGATCCACGGTATGAAACAGCCCAGCGTACGACTCGATCAGACGCCGCCCGATCACTTGAACCGATCCCGGAATGCACACCCGAGACTTATCGTTCCGGTCGACATCGCTGCACATGGTCAGCTCCGATTCTTCTTTTGCTGAATTGAGCAGCGCGCGGATGCTTTCTGCATCGCGCAGTGGGTCGCCCGAGCGCCGAGCCGTGCCCGCAATAGGACAGGTTTCCACCCGGTCGCCTTCTACCCGAACGAACATCTCAGGCGAAGCGCCGACAAGCTGCTCATCGCCCATCTGCAAGATAAATTCGTACGGACTGGGGCTTGACCGCTGAATACGCTGAAACAACTCCGAAGGACTGCTTGAAAACGGCGCGCTAAAAGTCTGCCGAAGAACAACCTCGTAGTAGTTGCCCTGCCGCATGCCCTCGCGCACCGATTCCACCTTCTCCATGTACGATTCGGCAGTGTGGTCGGAAACGATTTCACCGGCCTCGCCGGCTGCTCGCAAAGGAAGCTTCTCAGCCCGTCGCTTCAGCCCCTCGGTCGAACCTTGCTCCCCCGAAAACTCATACCGGAAACACTCGATCGTCTCCTTCTTGCGATCCATGAAGTAAATCTCGTCGCATAAGTAGAGATGGAGCGTCTTTGCTTCTTCTCGAGGCAATCGCAGCCGGATCGGATCGAACTGGAGCAGCAAGTCATACCCGAAAGCCCCGACCAGCGCGAGTCTGGAATCCTGCGGAGACCGGAATTCTTCCACCAGCAAGCGCAGCAGGGAAAACGGCGAGGGCTGCTTGCTTCGTTCTTCCTCGGAAAACCGTTCGGCAAGCGGACTTAGTGCCAGCGCGATCTCCAACGGCGCCCGCAGAACCGCGTCCCAATGCGGCGATTCCGCAACGATCGGCCACAACAGTTGAATCAGGACTTGACCGCGTTCGTTCAACGCGCGAATGTACAGGTTTCGCTCACGCCCGACAATTTCGAGTGGCGGCGCAACGCTTGCTACATCCCATCGTGAATAGCGCTCCGGATACTCATACCCGGAAGACAAGTAAACGCCGCGTCGGGTGTCGAGTTGCTCGAGTATGTGCCCCAACCCTCTCCAGAACGGCACACGCGTGGCAGTGCGAGCGACAGTAATGCCATGGGGAGTCGTGTAGCTTAGGTGCGGCATGAGCGCGCGAACTCAGAGTAAGCGGGAGGACGGTGCTTTCAGAATAGCAAGGTGGAGGGGACCCACTATCAATAACCCGAGCAGTGTGTCAAGCTATGTCCAGATGGCACGCGGCTGGGAAAGCAAAGCGGTGGAATCGCAGATTGAGTCGAACCAGGAGCGCGCGGCTCGCTTGCGGCCGCCAGGGAAAACTCCGGAAGAGATTGCATACGAACGCGAAATTGACGGCCTGAAGCTCTCCCGCTCCCGGGTACTCACCGACATCGGCAGCGCAAACAACCCCGGTTACCGGGCTATGCTCGAACGCTCCCTAGCGTTCCTGGACGAAAAGTTAAAAGCGCTCGAAACCCATTAAACTCGCAGCAACTAGCAGACTAGATCTTCGCGCGTCACAGAGATGTCGCTCAACCGTCCCAGCATCGCTACGGCGATGTTCTCCGGCTTGAAAAACTCCACCGCAATCGACTGCACCTGCTCTCTCGTAACGGCCTCGATATTTTCAAGCATCTCGTCCATCGACAGAAACTCTTTGAAGTACAACTCCTGCCGCGCAAGGTTTGACATGCGGCTCGATGTCGATTCCAAACTCAGCATCAGCGAGCCTTTCAGATGATCTTTGGCCCGCCGCAGTTCGTCTTCCCCGATCAGCTCCTCTTTGAACTGCCGAAACTCACGAACCACCGAATCGACCACCTGCTTCGCCGTCTCCACGCCAGTTCCGGCATACACGGTAAAGCAGCCGGTATCACTGAACAGATTCAGTTCCGAGTACACGGCATAGGCCAAGCCTTGTTTCTCGCGGATATTCTGAAACAGCCGTGAACTCATGCCGCCGCCCAGAACTGTATTCAATACATACAGCGGAAACCGGCAGCTATGCGCAAGCGGATACGCTGGCACGCCCATCGCGATATGGATCTGTTCGAGCGACTCCTTTTTCTTGAGGATGATCGGCGCGTGAGGCAGCGGAATGGATCCAAGAGCCGGCCGTTCCCGCTCTTCTAACGAAGCAAACTTCTCGGCGACCAAACGCGTAATCTCATGGTGCTTCAGGTTCCCCGCCGCGGTAACCAGAATATTACTCGGCGAGTATACGCGGCTGTAGAACTTCGACAGCATATTCTGCTCGAATTTCTTCACCGTCTCACGCGTGCCCAGAATCGGTTTACCTAGCCCATGACCCTTCCAGAAGTTACCGATGAAGGTCTCATGGAGAACAAACTCAGGCTGGTCCGCCTCCATCTTGATCTCTTCCAGAATGACGCTCTTCTCTTTCTCTATATCCTCTTCCCGGAACAGCGGATTCAGCACTAAGTCCGAAAGAACATCGAACGCAAAAGGCAGATGCTCATCGAGCACCTTCGTGTTATAGCTGACCAGTTCTTTGCTGGTAAACGCGTCCAGGCCGCCGCCCACTGAATCCACAGACTTCGCGATATCTTCCGCCGAGCGGTTCCTCGTGCCCTTGAAGAGCATGTGCTCGATAAAGTGCGAAAGCCCGTTCTCCGATCCCCGCTCAATGCGCGATCCGCTGCCAATCCATACCCCCAGCGAAACCGAGCGCACATGAGGCATCACCTCCGTAACGATCCGAATTCCATTGGGAAGACATGCTCGCTCAATTTCACGAACATGAGGAGAAGCAGAAACCATGACAATAGCCTTTCAATAGCCTGGAAGTTACACTGAACAAAGTGCTGCAGCAACCTAAGGGCGAGGCGCTGGTAGGAATGGACCTGGTCGAGTTGCAATCGCTACTTGGCCCAGATCAACCCAGCTTCAGAGCCCGGCAACTATTTGACGCAATCTACAAAAAGCGTGTGGATAATTTGTCGGGTATTACGAATTTACCACAGGCTCTCCGCCAGCGATTGGTAACCGGGAATACACTCGGCCTCCCCTCCGTCGAGCAGCGCTTCGACTCCGCCGACAGCACGCGCCGCTATTTGCTTGCTCTGCAGGACAATCGAACCGTCGAGACCGTGCTCATGCCGGAAGAGTCTCGCGATACAATCTGCATCTCGAGCCAGGTCGGCTGCCCCGTCGATTGCCGCTTCTGCCTCACCGCTCTAATGGGCTTCGAACGCAACCTGACTGCGGGCGAAATCGTTGGCCAGGTGCTCTACGTCGCCCGCGAAAACGGTCTCGCCTCGGAAAGTCACCGGCTCAATGTCGTGATGATGGGGATGGGCGAGCCGCTTCTCAATCTCGACAACGTTCTGAAAGCCACTCGCTTACTAGCCGGCGAGGACGGTTTCGGCCTCTCGGAAAAGCGCATCACACTTTCCACATCAGGCATCATTCCGGCTATCGAAGAGCTGGGCCGCGCAAGCATTCGTCCGAAACTCGCCATTTCCTTGAACGCCTCCACCGCCGAGCAGCGCCGCGAACTCATGCCGATCACGCGCAAATATCCCCTGCGCGATCTCCTCGAAGCCTGCCGTAATTATCCGCTCCGCCCTTGGGAAAAGCTCACCTTCGAATATGTGCTTCTGGGCGGTGTCAACGACTCCGATGACGATGCCCGCCGCGTAGTCCGTTTACTTTCCAAACTGAACTGTAAAGTCAACTTGATCGCGCTCAATCCCGGTCCTGGAATTGCCTTCGAAACGCCTGAGCACGAGCGCGTCGCAAGTTTTCAAGCCATCCTGCGCAAAGCTGTCCCTTGCTTTGTAAGAAAGCCCAGAGGCCGCGACATCTTTGCGGCCTGCGGTCAATTGAAACGCAATTCAACTGGTTTGGTCGCTCTTACTTAGCCGCCGAGATTCGCCGGCTTCGGATGTGACGCCGTGCTGCCTTCCGTCATCCCAAGCACCCACTTAATTGCTTCGAAATACATCTTGGTGATGTCTGGATCGTCCCACGCTTCCTTCGTGTGTCCCAGCGTCGAATAAAACACCCGGCCCTTTCCGTACATCTTCGACCACGCCACCGCAAAGTCATGATCCTGCCGGTGCACTCGCGGATTGTTGTAATCGAGCTTCGTTGGATCCAGGCTTAGCAGCACGTTCACCTTATCGCGCGACCACGCTTTCGGCTGATAAATTTCATCTCGCTTGGTAAACGCGTGCGGGAAGTGCCGCACTGCCGGAAAATTCGGCGCCTCATTGATAATGGGAGCCTCAAAGGTGAACCAGGGATGCTGGTCGAACCAACCGCCGATCATCTCGCCATACTCGGGCCACTTGTAATTGGTGTCAAGAGCCGCATGAATGCCGACGAAACCCTTCCCGTCCTCCTTGATGAAAGACATCATGTCCGATTTCTGGCTGTCGTCCATGTCAAGCTCACCGGTCGTGCTCGCGAACACCAGCGCGTCGAAATCATTCAGGTTTTTCGCGTTACGATGTCCCAGATCCTTCTTCGTAATCAGTTCCGTGTCCGTGCGAAGCGTCGTATCCCAGAGCTTGGTATCGTGCCCCATGCGCCAGATATTAGCCATCGCGTCCGGCACCGAATCGTGCTCGAAACCCTTCGTTTCCGATATCACCAACACCCGTTTCATCGTGTTTGGCGGTTTCGGCGGAGGCGCTTGTGCATGCAGGCGGCTCAGTTGCCCGAACGAGCCAACCACGACGATCGCCGCCGCCGCGCCCATGAGTAAACGATTCAGCTTCATTTCCATCCCCTTTTCCAGTTATGCCGCTCCAAACACGCCATAACGTGAAAGCAGCACGCTTGCCCTCAACCCAACCCGAGCCAGAGCGGGTTTGATCACTAGGAACGTTATCACAGCGGTGCCGAAGCCCGAAAAGCATCCATAGCGCACCTCGCATCTGGTGTAATTGAAGTTTGCATCCGGATCCTCGACCATCGCAGTCGCCCTGTCGCGCCGTTCACGCCTGCAATTTCAGCCAGAATTCCTCACCGTCTCGCGGGCTTTAAGGAGATAGCATGTGGATCGTTCGCATCGCTCTTAACCGGCCATATACCTTCGTAGTCCTCGCGTTGATGCTTTTCATCCTTGCGCCCGTCGTGATCTCGCGGACGCCTACCGACATCTTTCCGAACATCGAGATCCCAGTCGTCAGCGTCATCTGGCAGTACCGCGGACTCTCTGCCCAAGACATGTCGGAACGCATTGTCTACATTACCGAGCGCGCTCTCACCACGACCGTGAATAACATCGAGCACGTTGAATCACAGTCCATGACCGGGATCGCAGTGGTGAAAATCTTCTTCCAGCCTCACGCCAATATCAACGCCGCCATCGCGCAAGTCACTGCAATTTCTCAAACCCAGCTCCGGCAACTCCCCCAAGGCACAACTCCGCCGCTCATCATCACCTACAACGCCTCCACCGTTCCGATACTGCAGCTGGCCATGTCAGGCCAGGGCATCAGCGAGCAGCAGCTGTATGACCTCGGCTCCAACTTCATCCGGCCCCAGCTTGTAACTGTTCCGGGCACCGCCATCCCGAATCTCTACGGCGGAAAACAGCGCCAAGTGCAGGTAGACCTGAACACTCAAGCGCTTCAGGCAAAAGGCTTGGGGCCCGAAGATGTCGTCAATACCATCGGAAATCAAAATCTGATCCTCCCCGGCGGCACCTCTAAAATCGGCCCTCTCGAGTACAACGTTGAACTGAATGGCAGCCCTCGAAACGTCGCCGATCTGAACAACCTCCCTATTAAGTCGGTCAACGGAGCCACCATCTACGTGCGCGATGTCGCTCATGTCCGGGACGGGTATCCGCCGCAAACCAACATCGTTCGCTCGGACGGAATCCGCGGCGCTCTCATGTCCATTCTGAAATCCGGAAATGAGTCCACGATCGATATCGTCGCGGGCATCAGGGCTCTCCTCCCCACTGTGCTCGCCTCCCTGCCGCCCAATCTCCAGGTCAAGCCTGTCGCCGATCAATCGGTCTTTGTTCGCGCTTCGATCGATGGCGTCCTCCGCGAAGCCATCATCGCCGCCTGCCTCACCGCGTTCATGATCCTGGTTTTTCTAGGCAGCTGGCGCAGCACGCTGATCATTGCCATCTCCATCCCGCTCTCCATCCTCTGTTCGCTGTTCCTGTTGAGCGCTCTCGGCGAAACAATCAACATCATGACGCTCGGTGGATTGGCCCTCGCTGTCGGCATTCTCGTCGACGACGCAACCGTCGAAATCGAGAACATCAATCGCAACTTCGAAATGGGCAAGGAGATCGAGCAGGCGATTCTCGATGGAGCCGCTCAAATCGCTGTGCCCGCATTCGTATCCACCATCAGTATCTGCATCGTCTTCGTACCGATGTTCTTCCTGGCGGGCGTCGCGCGCTATCTCTTTGTCCCGCTTGCCGAGGCCGTATCCTTCGCCATGCTCGCCTCCTACGTTCTCTCGCGCACCATCGTCCCCACCATGGCGAAGTATCTGCTGGCCGGTCATACTCATCACGAAGCCGTCGCGCATGCGGACCGCCGCAATCCATTCGTTCGCACTCAACTTGCCTTCGAGAATGCGTTCGAAAACGTCCGCGGCCGCTACCGGAAAACGCTCGAGGCCTGCATCCGCCATCGCGTCTTCTTCACCATCTGCTTCTTCGCCTTCTGCGCTGTTTCCGTCGCCGGCCTGTATCCCTGGCTCGGCGAGGATTTTTTCCCCGCCATCGACGCGGGCCAGTTCAAACTTCATTTACGCGCCCAAACCGGCACCCGCATTGAGGAAACAGCCAAGCTTTGCGATCGCGTCGATCAGAGCATTCGCGACGTCATACCTGCTTCAGAAATCTCCAACATTCTCGATAACATCGGCCTCCCCTATAGCGGGATCAACACCTCCTACAGCAACTCCGGCGCGATCGGCCCCGCCGATGCCGACGTGCAAGTATCGTTCACCGAAAACCATCGTCCTACCATCGACTACGTTCGCGAACTGAGAAGCAAACTCCCCGCCGAGTTCCCTGGCGTTACCTTCTACTTCCTTCCCGCCGACATGGTCACTCAAATTCTGAACTTCGGCCTGCCTTCGCCCATCGATATTCAAGTCGTCGGGCATAGCGTCGAAGCGAATCGCATCTTTGCCGATAACCTAATGCAGCGCGTGAAGTTCATTCCGGGAGTTGTGGACCTGCGCATTCAACAGCCCTTCAACCAGCCCGAGCTTCAAGTCAATATCGACCGCACCAAAACTCAACTCGTCGGCTATAGCGCCAGAGATGTCGCCGAGAACGTCCTCGTCGCTCTAAGCGGCAGCTTTCAAACTTCCCCCACCTTCTGGCTCAATCCAAAGAGCGGCGTTACCTACGACATTGCCGCGCAGTCCCCGCAGTATGAAATGGACAGCCTGCAGGATCTCCGCAACATCCCTGTGAGCAACAGCGGCCAAACTCCCGCTCTCCTCAGCTCCGTCGCCAGCATCCGCCGCGGCCAGGGCCTAGGTACCGTGTCGCATTACAACATTGCGCCTGTCATCGACGTCTACGGCTCGGTCGACCATACCGATCTCGGCAGCGTTTCGCGCCAGATCGATTCTCTTGTCGCGCAAGCTAAGCAACGGCTGCCGCGAGGCTCGCACGTGGTCGTGCGCGGGCAAGTGGAAACGATGCGCTCTTCCTTCCGTGGCTTAATGGCCGGTCTGCTCTTCTCTATCATCCTTGTCTACATGTTGATCGTGATCAATTTTCAGTCCTGGCTCGATCCGTTTATCATCATCTCCGCCCTTCCCGCCGCTCTCGCCGGTATTGTCTGGATGCTCTTCATGACCCACACCACGCTCAGCGTCCCGGCACTGACGGGCTCAATCATGTGCGTCGGTGTCGCAACCGCCAACAGCATTCTTGTTGTCAGCTTCGCCAAAGAACAGCTGCCTGACTCCGATACAGCCGCTGACGCCGCGCTCCTCGCCGGCTTCACCCGTTTTCGTCCGGTGCTGATGACCGCCCTCGCTATGATCATCGGAATGCTTCCGATGTCTCTGGGCCTCGGTGAAGGTGGCGAGCAGAATGCGCCCCTTGGCCGCGCCGTTATCGGCGGCCTTTCACTGGCAACTGTCGCCACACTGTTCTTCGTGCCCGTATTCTTCAGCCTGCTGCACGGCCGGCGGAAAGATGACTAGCATAGATGCGCGTTAAACCTCTACTGGGTTTTCTGCTTGTCATAATAGTGCTCGCCGGCGTCGCCGCGTTCGGGATTCTACCCAGATTGCGCGCCCGCCAGGTTCTCAACCGCCAGACGCGCAAGAACGCAGCCCCCTTTGTCACCGTTGTTCAACCTACGCGCGAAGATCCCGCCGAAGAAATCGTTCTTCCCGCCAACATACAAGCGTTCATCGACGCTCCCATCTACGCCCGCACCAGCGGTTACCTTCGCCACTGGTACTTCGACATTGGCGCGCATGTCAAAAAGGGAGATCTTCTCGCCGATATCGAGAGCCCTGAAGTGGATCGGCAACTGCTTCAGGCCAAGGAAAGCCTCCAAACCGCGCAGGCAAATTCAAAGCTTGCCCAGATTACTGCCGAGCGGTACTCAGGCCTGTTCAAAACTGACTCGGTGGCCAAGCAGGAGGTGGATAACGCCGTCCAAAATGCAGCTGCTCAAAACGCAAACGTGCACGCCGCTGAAGCGAACGTCCAGCGCCTGCAGCAGATGGTCGGTTTCGAAAAAATCTATGCGCCTTTCGACGGCGTTATCACCGCGCGCAACACCGACATCGGCCAGTTGATCGATTCGGGCTCCGCCGCGGGCTCCACACGCGAGTTGTTTCACATTGCCGCTGTAAACAAACTTCGCGTATTTGTGCAAGTGCCACAGCAGTACTCACACGCTACCGTTCCCGGTATTCATGCTGACCTTACGCTTCCTGAACTGCCCCGGCGTCGCTTTACCGGCATGTTAGTGCGCACCGCCCACGCCATCGATCCAACCACACGAACACTAACAGTAGAAGTCGATCTTGTGAACTCGACAGGATTGCTCTTCCCCGGCGCTTATGCCGAGATTCACTTCAAAATCAACTCCAGACTACCGCGTCTTATTATCCCGGCCACTTGTCTCATCTTTCGCTCGGAAGGATTGCGCGTCCCGGTGCTTGACTCCACCAACCATGTCCACCTGACGCCGGTTACTTTGGGTCGCGACTTTGGCGCCACCGTGGAGGTGATGGCGGGACTCAATCTCGACTCCCGCATGGTCGCCAATCCACCCGACTCTCTGGTGGAAAACGAGGCCGTTCAGGTAAGCACGAGCAAGCTGTCGGCCGATACGGAAAGACAGTAGAAACCAAAAAAAGCCGCACCTCGCAAAAGGTGCGGCCAAAACCAACGCTAGAAAATCGAGCTACTGGCGGCTGTGCTTCAGGTCTCGAACTACGCCATGAGCCTCGAGCACGCCATCGTACTGCTTGCGCACCATGCTCATCACGTTGCTCGGCAATGTCTTTGCAACTGCCTCGGAGTAGGCCTTCTTCGCGGCATCTTCCCCTGCTTCGGCCTCATCGATGATTGCCTTATCTTCGTCCTTCGACATAGCTTCTTTCAGATTGATCCAACCGCGGTGAAGGCTCGCGGCCACGTGCCCGTGTTCGGACGGTGACTCACCGAGCGCGCTTACTGCTCCCTGTAACTCTTGCGCGTAAGTGGCCCGCTGGGTTGAATACTTCGAAAAAAGCGTCTTCAGCGACGGCTCTTTCACTTTCTCCGCGGCGGTTTTAAACCCTTCTTCCCCGTCCTTGCAGGTTTCAATCAATCCGTTCAACACATCTGCGACATCACTCATTATTCGTAATTCCTCGTTTCGTTTGATACTCAATCAGCCCAAAAGATTTCGCCCCGCCTGCAGAAAGTCCTAAACAGGGCGCACCTTCGCTACTCCCCAACAGTTCATAGATGGCGAGCCCGCCTCTGGGGAGTTATTCAATTTACAATCGCCGCTCTACGGGCCACGAAAACGTTTGCGCCCGACGTTTTACACTAAAATCAAAGCCAATGCTTGTCAAATTTCCCGCACCCGAGTCCGAAGTTGACCTCAAGAAGACCTACGACGCGATCGTAGTCGGATCCGGCGCGGCTGGCGGAATGGCGGCTCATGTCCTCACCTCGCATGGCTTGAAGGTGCTGCTCCTTGAAGCTGGCAAATACCAGGACACTGGCGAAATTCTCCACTCCATGGAGTGGCCCTACAATCATCCCCGTCGCGGTCAGATGCCCGATAGCTACCACGCGCTCACGGCCGCCGAATACAATTTCCGCAGCCGTCCGTATGCCGCGGGCTCAAAATATGAAAAAGTGACCTCTTACGTGCAAGGCTGGGGCGGCACCGATTACAGCAAGACCCTGGTGGTCGACGAAAAGCAGAACCCCACCACCGGAACCAAGTACGCTTGGGTGCGCTCGCGCGTCGTTGGCGGCAAGACCACCATCTGGGGCCGCCTTGCTCTGCGCTTGTCCGACTACGATTTCAAAGCCAAAGATCACGATGGCTATGGGGAAAATTGGCCCATCTCGTACGCCGATGTCGAGCCCTACTACGACAAAGTCGATCTCTACCTGGGCGTATCGGGTTATCCGGAGAAACTCCCCTGGCTCCCGGATGGAAAGTTCCAGCGGCCCGTCAAGCTTTCCTATGCCGAACTGCATCTTCGCAATACCCTCAAGGGCATGAATCGCGTGGCGACGCCGTATCGCGCGGGAGTCACCACCGACGGCCTTAAGCACAATAAATACCGGAGCCGTTGCTATGGCCGCGGCGCATGCAATCGTCACGTGGGCGGCTGCGACATTCACGCCGCCTTCGATTCGCCCACCGGACTGATCCGGCCCGCCTACGACACCGGCAATCTTACGCTCCGTCCTAACTCCACCGTCTACGAAGTCACGGTGGACAAAAACACCGGTAAAGCGACCGGCGTGTCCTTCATCGATAGCCAAAGCCACAAGAGCTATCAGGTCAAAGCAAAGACCGTCATACTGGCTGCGTCTACGCTCGAGTCTGCCCGCTTGATCCTGCTCTCAAAATCCACCACCTATCCAAACGGCATTGGCAACTCGAGCAATCAGACCGGGCACAACTTTTGCGAACACGTCATGGGTCCATCCGTCGCCGGCTTCATGCCCGAGCTTGTAGGCAAAGCGCGTACACTCGACGATGGTAAACCGGGCGGTTTCTACATTCCGCGGTTCCAGAATCTCAATAAAGCAACCAAAGCTGACTTCCTGCGCGGTTATGGATTCGAAGGCGGAAGCGGCTGCGGCATGGTTCCCGGCAGCGTCTACGATACAAAAGGTTTTGGTGAGGAGTACAAGCGCGACGCGCGTCGTATGGCCGGAGCCACGATCGATATTGGCGGTTTCGGCGAAGTGCTTGCCCGCTACGACAACCAGATGGACATCGATCCCAATACCAAGGACGCTTGGGGCATTCCGGTCTTGCGCTTCGATTACAAGTTCGGTGAGAACGAACGCAAGATGTGCCAGGACATGGCGCGCACCGGTCGCGAAATGTTCGAAGCGGCTAAGTTTGAGATCGTCTCTTCCACCGACAACATGTTGACCGAAGGCTGGTCCATTCATGAACTCGGCACCTCGCGCATGGGCAACGATCCCAAGACCTCTGTCGTGAATCAGTTTCAACAGTTCCACGACGTCAAGAACCTGTTTGTCATGGACGGCAGCACTCACGTGAATGCGTCCTGCCAGAATCCGACCTGGACCATCATGGCGCTAGCCTGGCGTTCCTGCGACTACCTGGCCGACCAACTGGCAAAGGGAGAAATCTAATGGACACGCCTATCAGCCGCCGCGATCTGATTAAGCTGTTTTCCGCCGCTGCCTTCGCGGCCCCGCTCGCTCTACCGGCGTACAATCCAGGGGCGCCTCTCTACTTCACGCCGGACGAATTCACGCTGCTCGACACGCTCGCCGAACTGATCATTCCTGCCGACGACCACTCTCCGGGCGCGCACGCAGCGGAAGTTGCCGCCTACATCGACAAGTCGGTGTCGCAGTCATTTCTTCCCGAACAACGAACCTCGTGGCGCAAGGGCTTGGCTTCGGTCAACACCCTGTCGGAATCCCTTCAAGGCAAACCGTTCCTGCAGCTCGCCAAGAAGGACCAGATTGCCGTTCTCGACCAGATGTCCACGAAGGAAGGCCACGAAGGTCATGCCAAACACTCGGAAGTCCAAGGCTTCTTCGGACAGCTGAAACAGACCGTGGTCTTTGCGTATTACACCACGAGTATCGGCATCCATCAGGAAATCAATTACAAGGGCAACGTGTTACTCGAACACTTCGTCGGCTACATGCCCGACGATCCGCTCCCGCCCATCTCATCTCTGGCAAACGCATAGGGCAGCAATCAGAGGAGCGTACTTCCCAACACCAGTATCTGAGAGCAATGTTCGGAGACGATTTGCTGAGGGCGCAGGGCTGCGCGGGTGATAGCGACTATGGTGGAAAAGTCTATGGTTCGTTTTATCAGGCTCGTAACGTTAGCGCTTCTCGCGCTCATTCCGGTGGCCGGGGAGGACCTCAAGGCCCTCTGGGAAACTTTGGGATGGATCTCGTCAAACAGGGACGCTATCTCTCAATCGACCTGCGCGCTATGCGCCTGCAACTGACTCCCTAGGCCCGTGGAACTCGATACTGGTGTTGTTACGTTATCTCACCCGACCGGGACATCAGCTATTTTGCTCCTTGAGTTCTCTCCTTCAATCCGGGTCGCATTTCAACCGCGTCCGCATCTTTTATATCGGCCAAATTCCTGACTTCTGGCGCTTTTCCGACCCCCCTCATGTTCCGGTAGAAGGTGTGAGCTCGCTACTCGGAGAATACTTCTTTGGGAACAAGCTTCAATTGTGCGAGCTTAGTGGATCACGAGTCGTCTTTCTGGATAGCGACACGATCGTCAAGCGTCCTCTACAAACCTTTGGGTCGGCCGCAGCGCCGATTTTCTTGGTCGTCCAGAACGCGCCGTAGCACTTCATACCTGGGGCACCTGCGGCGATTCTTGCATCGAATTACAGCAAGCTCACTCGCTCTCAAACCTACTTCCGTTTATCGATATCGAGACTTGTTAAAGGTGTGGCAGGAGCCTCTCCACGTTCACGCGACTTCCTATCCCCGCCACATCTTACGCAAGAGCATAACGGATATGAACAGCGACGCAGATGGAGCGATCAAGTGAATAGGGTTTAGATTATTCAACATACTCAACCTCTAGAATGCCGAACCGGCCGCTGCCAAGTAGCCCAGAAACCCAGTTAAAAAAAGAATTACAGTCTTCGATCTACATTTCCGGAGACGGTTGCAATGGCTTTTCGCGCCAATCTCTGGCGCATTCTTTACAAAGCTCTTACAATCTCACAACAATCAAGCGCCAAATCCCTGTCATTCTCAAACCGTAGTCTTATCTACAACACGGAGATAACATGGTAAACACACAGATACTTCGCACAAGCATGTTTATGCTGGCTAGTTTTACGGCGCTGTCCGCGCAAACCTACCAATACCAAACCTTTTCGGCCTTCGGTTCTCGATTAACGCAAGCGGCTGATGTCGCACCTGACGGCCGAATCGTAGGTTCGTTCGCAACTGATTTTTATGAGTCTCTCCATGGCTTTGTTAGTCAAAACGGATCGTTTACGGAAATTGATTATCCGGAAACTGGCGATGCAACTCTGGTCGCCGTCAACAGCGCGCAGATTCTCGGAAATGCAAGCCCTCCGGAGGGAGCCACTGCCTTCCTCATTGACTCGAAATCCAACATAACTCGCATCAGAGTTCCCGCAGCCACTTCCTCTTACGAAACAACAAGCCAGGACCTGAATCAGCAGGGTGTCGTAGTGGGATACTACCTTTACCGTACCGGCCCCCAACATGCGCCGAAGAAGGCTTTCACCTACCAAAACGGGCGGTACACGACCTACTCTGTTCCCGGCAGCTTCGACACTCAGTTCAACAGTGTCAACCGGCGTGGGGTCACCGTGGGTACTTATGATACGGCCGACGGCGCACCGCTTCAGGGCTTCAAACTGGCCAATGGACGGTTAACGCCCATCGCCTTTCCCGGAGCGCAGACAACCATTCCAACCGGCATCAACGATTCGGGTCAGATTGTCGGCACATACTACCTATCGGCTGGTGGGGCCGCAAACTTGTTCCACTTCGACGGAAAAACCTACAAGACCATCGCACCTCCGCCGAACACCATTTACGCCTACATTGCCCACATCACCAACTCAAACCAAATTGTCGGATACGCCTACGCGGACGACAGTATCGAGAGGGGATTCGTGGGTACTCCGGCGAACTGACTGATCAGCTCTTGATCAGCGCTTTCACACGCCTATGCGCATCGCTTCCGTCACACGCTCGCGATGAGACCGTTGGGCCGCAGCGCCAGCTTCGAGGATATGGCGAACATGCTCGAAGCTGGCCGACATCGTGCGCAAGCATTATGCGAAATGGTCTGCCAGGTGATGACCGCATAGGCATCACCTGGAATTCTGTTCTTCTAGGTCAGGTAGACAATCTCGGCGACGCTGATCGAGGAATTGGCGACCATTCTGTCGTGCAGCCGCTGCTTGGTCGATGAAATCGCCGGCCCTGCGAGACAATTTGCAGTTCTCAAACAGGTATCAGAGCGCCGTATGGGTGTCGGCCACACCGGCCAATCACTTAAACGTCTTTCGCGAAGTTCTGGAACATCTCGGCACTGTTGGCATCAATCTTCTCTGCCGATGGGCCGGGACCGTATTTCGCTAGACTGCCTCTGCCGGTCTTGAAAGCAGGACCGTTCGGGCCGGTTGTAACCAAGAGGTCGCGTTCGACCAGATTTTGGACGTAGCTGTCGGCCGATCTGCCGTTGGCGTTCGCTCGGGCTTTGAGCGCGGCTTCAAGTGCTTCGGGAATCTGAATCATCAACGTCATTAGCGTCCCTTTTATCGTAGCTTTTATCATTGATGCCTTGCTCTGTCACTCGTCGCGGCGGGCACGGCAGTCAAAATAGCCATTCACCCGAGGCGCTTGCAAAAGGAATGAGGCGGGGGTGATGCGGGAGCAAGGTGTAAAACAGGATATTTGAGAAATGTTTGAGAGCCATGCCCTTGTACTCAGTTGCTGGCAGCAAACAGGAACACAAGGAGCAAACCGTTCCATGCGAGGGTGTAAAAAGGATTGTGTAAACGCGGTTCTCGAGAAGAGGAAGATAGGAGAACCGGATGGCAATCAAGAAAGAACTGATCGACGAGCTCATTGCAAGCAGCGAAGGAAGCCTGATCGGACCGAACGGTCTGGTGAAGGAACTGACCAAGGCGCTGGTGGAGCGGATGCTGACCGGAGAACTGAACCATCACCTGGGCTACGAGAAGCATGACGTAGCCGGTTACCACAGCGGCAACTCGCGGAACGGCAAGAGCACGAAGACGTTGAAAGGCGAAGCCGGCGAGATGGAGATTGCGGTGCCGCGCGATCGCAACGGCAGCTTCGAGCCGCAGTTAATCGAGAAGCACCAGACGCGCTTTGCCGGTTTCGATGAGAAGATCCTGTCGATGTACGCGCTCGGCATGACGACGCGTGACATTCAGGGCCACCTGCAGGATTTATACGGCGTCGAGGTGAGCGCCGCGTTGATCTCGGAGGTCACCGGCAGCGTCATGGAGGAAGTGAAAGCGTGGCAGGAGCGGCCGCTGGAAGCGTTGTACCCGATCGTCTATCTGGATGCGCTGATGGTAAAGATGCGGCAGGACGGCAAGGTGGAGAACCGCGCGGTGTACACCGCGATCGGCATTAATCTGGAGGGCCAGAAGTCGGTGCTGGGCTTGTGGGCCAGTGGGAACGAAGGCGCCAAGTACTGGATGGCGGTGCTGCAGAACCTGAAAAACCGTGGCATGAAGGATGCCTTCGTGATCTGCACCGATGGGCTCAAAGGCTTCCCGGAGGCCATCGAAGCGGTGTTCCCGAGCACGCTGGTGCAGACCTGCATTGTGCATTTGATCCGCGCCAGTCTCCAGTTTGTGAACTGGAAAGAGCGTAAGAGTATGGCGGCGGATTTGAAATCGATTTACCGGGCCGTCAGCGCCGAGCAGGCCGAAAGGGCGCTGGGCGAGTTCCGGCGCAAATACCCGAAGCATCAAGTGGTAGCCGATGTGTGGGAGCGCAGCTGGCAGCGGGTCATTCCGTTCTTCGACTTTCCCGAAGAGATCCGCAAGATCATCTATACGACCAATGCGGTGGAATCGTTGCATATGACGCTGCGCAAAGTGACCAAAAATCGCGGCTCCTTTCCCACCCAGGACGCCGCGATCAAACTGCTCTACCTGGCGCTGCAGAAGGTATCCAGGAAATGGCAGACGGTGCAAGGTTGGCGCGAGGCGCTGCGGCAGTTTGCGATCCGCTGGCCGGAACGAATGGAGCAGGCACGAGCATGAACGGGTTCAGACGAGCCTGCGGCAGCAAGGAGCAAAAAGCATTTCACTTCCCCTTTCCCGTTTCCCCAAGGGGAAAGGCCGGGGCGGGCGGGTTCCCCCCACGCCGCAAATTACGCGGCTCCCCCCACAAGAGGGCACGGCCCCCTTGTGCATCCCCCGCTGGCTTCAAAAATCCATCGAAACGCGTGACAGCGAACGGAAAACTGAAAGTCAAACTTTAACTGAGTCAAAATAACGAAACGCGTTTACACAAAACGCTTGACACTACCTTCCATGCTGCTCTGCCTTCTGTCTTCTGTCTTCACGTCCAACCCGGTGACAGCCCGAAAACTTTTTCTTTTCTCCTACTCTGCCTGCGACTTACCGCCACTTTCGCCTTCAGGCGAAGATACGTTTTCGCCCCCTCCGCTGCTAGCGTTGGGCCATGCCCAACCCCATGCTCAATCCCTTCAGCTTCAAGAGCCTGAACGAACTACACGAGAAGGAGCTCAAACTCATCGAAAAAAATTCTACTCTGCAGGAACTCGAGGCCCAAAAACAGCGTGTCCGAACCGGCGGCCCCCGCACCCCCGAAGGCAAACGCATCGCCTCTATGAACGCGGTCAAGACCGGACTCACCGGCCGCACCGTCCTCCTGCCCACCGACGACGCAGAAGCCTACCGCCAACACCTGGCCGCTTACACTCAAGATCACCAGCCCGCCAGCCCGCGCGAATCGGAACTCGTCCAATCCCTCGCCGACACCCAATGGCGTCTCACCCGCATCCCCGCACTCGAATCCGCCATTTACGCCCGCGGCCGCCACGAATCGGCCGAGATGTACGCCGACCTCCCCAGCGCCGAGCGCATCCAGCTCATCGACCTTGAGGTCCATCTACGCTACGAAAAGCAACTCCGCAATCTCCAGCTGCAAGAGTCGCGCCTCTACCGCCGCTACACCCTCGAACTCGCCGAACTCCGCCAACTCCAGAAAGAACGCAAAGCCGCCACCGAAACCGCTGCCAAAGCTGCCGCAAAATCCGCCCCCAAAACCATTTCTGCGCCAGCCGCCGCGATCGACTCAACCCAGTTCGTTTTTTCAACCGTACCCGCGCAGCGAATCCGTCGCAGAATCCGTCGCTTTGTCCCAAGATTCGAACCCTGGCAAGTCCGCCGCCGAGTCCGTCAAAAAGGCCGCGTAAACCCCCAACCCGCTGTACCGGTTGCATCCGCGACTTACCGCCCGTCACAGCCGGCGGGAAGAAATTAAGTCGAACTTCGTCTGCAAGTTACACGCCGCCATGCCATCACAGCATCAACGCGCCGTGGCCATCCTGAACGCGGCAAGACCAAGCTGCTTGCCAATTCAAGGAGGCCCAGTCTTGAAAGTAATCCTCGCCTATAAAAATTTTGCCGCCAATCGCAACATCAGCCACATCGGTCTCGGTGTTGCTGCCATCAACACCGCCAAGGTCCTGCAGCGCGACGGCGTTCACACAGAAGTTTGGCCCGTGCTCAACGCCGCCGATCTCCGGTCCAGGCTGAACGGTGCGCCAGCCCGGCATGTCATCATCTCCGCGCCCTGGATTCCCACGCCTGAGTTACAGGCGCTTGCCCTCGACTTTCCCCGTACGCAGTTCGCCGTCAACTGCCACTCGAACGTCGGATTTCTGCAAGCCGACCGCAACGGCGTCAAGTTAATGCGCGAGGCCATGGAGCTCGAGCTTGGAACGCCCAATGTTCATGTCGCCGGCAATAGCCGCCGGTTCTGCTACTGGGTCGAATCGGCCTTTGGATCGCCCTGCGCATATCTGCCGAACCTCTACTGGTTGCAAAATCATGCCGCCGATCAGGGCTCTTGGAACGGAGGAACGCTCCGCATCGGAGCTTTCGGTGCTACACGTCCGTTGAAGAACCTGATGAGCGCCGCGGGAGCCGCGCTCGAAATGGCCCGTCACTTCCGCGCCCCGCTGGAGTTCTGGCTCTCGAGCGCGCGTACCGAGGGCGGCGGAGAAACGGTGCTTGCGTCCGTTCGCGAAATGCTGGCCGGTTTGCCCGGAGTCACGCTTCAACTGAACGGGTGGCAATCCTGGCCGAACTTCCGCAAAACGGTGGCTCACATGCACCTGCTCCTGCAGCCTAGCTATACCGAGTCGTTCAACATGGTCACTGCCGACGGAGTCGCCGAAGGCGTGCCATCTGTTGTCTCGAGCGCCATCGATTGGGCGCCGGATGCCTGGAAAGCCGATGTCGATGACGTGATGGACATTGCCGGCACAGGACGCCGACTCCTGCACGACAGACGCGCCGCCCGCGAGGGACGCCTCGCTCTCGAGCGCTACGTCGCCGACGGCTTGCTCGCCTACAAGCAATACCTTTCTACTCGATAAGCATGCAATCGCCGTACGAGAAGAATCGATACTTTTCTCGTACGGCGTGTTCGTATGCCGCCTGCATCAGCTCCCGGCCCGCGAACGCCGCCACCAGCAGCAGCAAACTCGATTGCGGCAAATGGAAGTTCGTAAGCAAGGCCCCGGTCCCGCGGAATCGATAACCGGGGTAAATAAACAGGTTTGTCTCACCCCGCTGCGCCTCCAAACCGCCGCGCAGCATCGCTGTTTCCACTGTGCGAACGCTCGTCGTACCTACGCACAACAGGCGCTGAGCCCGCCTCAGCTTCTCGCATTCGGCAGCCTGCATCTCGTAAGTCTCTTCATGGAGCTCAATCTCTTCCACATGATCGCCCCGCAAAGGCGCAAACGTCCCCAGGCCAACGTGCAGCGTGACATGCGCCACATCCGCCCCGGCTTCCCGGCACTGCTCCACAATCGACTCCGTAAAGTGAAGTCCGGCTGTCGGCGCTGCGGTCGAGCCGGACTGCTTTGCAAATACCGTCTGATAGCGCTCTCGATCTTCGGCCGTCGGGCTGCGATGAATGTAGGGCGGCAATGGAATTTGCCCCAGCTGATCGAATTTCAACCGCAGGTCGCCTCGAAAATTGAAGCGAATCATGCGCTCGCCGAATTCTCCTTCCCCAATCACTTCCGCTTGCAGGTCTTCATCGAAAATAAGATGGTCGCCTGCACGAACGCGCTTGGCCGGTCTCGCCAGAACCTTCCAAAGCCTCTCGTCCTCGCTCGCCGGCCGGACCAGCAGCACCTCGATCGCTGCCCCTTTCGGCGAGTGGCGGCGCGCCTGCAATCGCGCGGGAAACACTCGTGTGTCATTGAGCACCAGGCAATCGCCGCGCCCGACGTAGCGGCTGATGTTTCGGAACTCGTCGTCTCTAAACGAGTTCTTCGCGCGCGAGACAACCAACATGCGAGACGCGCCTCGCTCGCTCGGCGGAGCCTGCGCAATCAGCTCCGGCGGCAGCTCATAATGGAAATCAGAAACTTGCAAACTCTTATTTTAGGAATCGAGAGTTCGTGCGATGAAACTGCCGCCGCCGTCGTTGCCGATGGCCGCACAATTGCCTCGAGCGTCATCGCTTCCCAACTCTCGACCCATGCCCAATACGGCGGAGTGGTGCCCGAGCTTGCCTCGCGCGAAC
Source organism: Bryobacteraceae bacterium (assembly GCA_965219105.1). Classification (GTDB taxonomy): domain Bacteria; phylum Acidobacteriota; class Terriglobia; order Bryobacterales; family Bryobacteraceae; genus Bog-105. The sequence continues at coordinate 2,144,542 of OZ244728.1, forward strand.
ACTTGCGCTCGGTCGTGCCGGTCGTCCGTGAAGCGCTGGCAAACGCCGGCATCCACTTTGGCGATTTGAGCGCGGTTGCCGTCACAGCCGGACCCGGATTGGTAGGCTCTCTGCTAGTCGGCCTGACCTACGCGAAAGCCATCTGTTACGCAAGAAAACTGCCTCTCATCGCAGTCAATCATGTCGAAGGACATATTCATTCCGTGCTGCTCGAGCACCCTCACGTGCAGTTCCCCGCACTGGCGCTGGTCGTCAGCGGAGGCCACACTCATCTATTTGCCGTTGAACGGATGGGCGACTACCGGCTGCTCGGTAAGACACGCGATGACGCCGCGGGCGAAGCATACGACAAGGTTGCAAAGCTCCTCGGCTTCGGCTATCCCGGTGGACCCTTGATCGACAAGCTGGCGCCGTTCGGCAATCCGCATGCCGTCAAGTTCACTCTCGCGCGCATGAAAGGCAACGAGCTCGATTTCAGCTTCAGCGGCCTCAAAACAGCCGTCTTGCGCTGGACCGGGCAGAACGATGTCGCCGGCGAGATCGCAAATCGCAAAACGCTTCAGAGCCCGACCCTTGAGGACTGGCGCTCGGCTACTCCTCAGAAGACCCTCGACTTGCTGGCCAGTTTTCAGTACACCGTAATTCGCGAGCTTTTGAAGCGCGCTTTGTCTGCAGCCGAACAGATCGATGCGCAGTCAATTCTGGTTGCGGGCGGCGTGGCCGCTAATGCGGGCCTGCGAGCGGAGGCCGGCCGAACTCCGCACTTCAACTTTTACTTCCCTTCAGCGGCGCTCTCGACCGACAATGCCGCCATGATCGCGGCGGCGGCCTACCCGAAGTTCCAGCGCGGCGAGTTCGCCGATATGGCGTTAAAGGCACAAGCAAGCTTGATGCTAGCTTGAAGTCATGGGTCCTCAAGCTCCAAACGAGCAGCCGAAACTACCGATTCCGGGCGTGCAAAATATCATCGCGGTCGGCTCCGGTAAGGGCGGAGTCGGCAAGAGCACTGTGGCCGTAAACTTAGCCATCAGTCTTGCTAAATTGCACTACAAAGTAGGCCTGATGGATGCCGATGTCTATGGGCCGAACGTTCCATTGATGATGGGCATCCAGCAGACGCCGCATGCCGTCGGACAGCGAATTCAGCCGCTCGAAGCTCATGGCGTGAAGCTCATGTCGATGGCGCTGCTGAATCCGGGCGACAAGCCGCTAGTCTGGCGTGGACCGATGCTGAACAGCGTCATCCAGCAGTTTCTGCGCAACGTCGATTGGGGCGAACTGGATTACCTTGTCATTGATCTGCCGCCGGGAACCGGCGATGTGCAGTTGACGCTCATTCAAACAACGCCACTCACGGGCGCGATCGTTATCACGACGCCGTCCGACGTGGCCATGGAAGACGCCCGAAAAGCCGTCAATATGTTCGAGCAGGTGCGCGAGCCGGTCTTAGGCATTGTCGAGAACATGAGCTACCTCGAGCACAATGGCGAGAAGCTCTATGTGTTTGGAAAAGGAGGCGGAGCGAAGACGGCCGAGCGAATGAAGGTGCCGCTGCTTGCCGAAATTCCGCTCGATCCCAAAACCCGCGAGATGGGTGACAACGGGCGTCCGATCACCACCATAGATGGGGCGAATCCGCAAGCGGACATATTTCAAAAACTCGCGCGGACCGTCGTCGAGAAAGCCGAGTCCAGTAAGGATCGGGCAAAACCCACCATTACGGTTTCCGATTAGGCTGTGAACGCCTTCGTACCAAACGCATGACGGCTCTATCGAAGCTTTTCTTAATCGGTTCGCTCTGTGCAGCCTCGCTTGGCGCCCAGCAGCTCGACTATCTTAATGCCGGCAGGCCTACTCTCGATGCCCACAACTGCTATCCATACGACGGACGTTGGGCGGATCGGATCGATCGCGCACTCGCCACAGGGTTCCCGGTAGGGATCGAGCAGGATCTGGCTTGGTACGTGGATCCCGCTACAGGTAAGGGCCGGGTGGTGGTGACTCATACGGCAAAGACAAATGGCTCAGAGCCGACCCTGCGGCAATACTTCTTCGAGCGCGTGCATCCCATCATCGAGAAAGCCTTGGCTCAAAACAAACGCGACCAGTGGCCGATTATCGTTCTACACTTCGACTTCAAAGATAATCAAGCGCCTTTGTTGCATGCCGTATGGGATCTTCTGGGCCAGTATCAAGGCTGGATCACAACTGCGCCGAAAGGGAAAGATCCGCACACTCTGGAAAACTTCGACCCGAAACCCTTGCTTGTGCTAACGGAAGACTCCGATGCCCAGGAGGAGGTTTTCTTTAACCAGGTTCCTGTCGGGGCAGCGCTTCGCGTATTCGGCTCAGCCCACACCAATATGCCTTCGGGAAAGAGCCATCAAGAAACAATTCATCTGGCCGCAACATTGAAGCCCGAACAACTCCTCACGGAACGCCCCACCAACTATCGCCGCTGGTGGAACAACTCGTGGTACGAGGTCGAGGAAGGCGGTCAGCCTCAGGCAGGTGAGTGGACCGCTCAGGACGCCAGCCGCCTTCGCGCGCTCGTGGACCATGCTCATCATCTCGGCTACTGGATCAGGTTCTACACGCTCGACGGCTTCGCTACTGACACGGGGCAAGGCTGGTTCAAAGGTTACAACTTCGGCAGCCTCCAAGCAGCCCGCATCCGCTGGAAGGCTTCGATCGATGCGGGCGTCAATTTGATTGCTACCGATCAGTACGAAGATCTTGCAGCCGCCATGAAAGCCGATCAGTGAAGCAACTCGATTGCAGCGCCGAGCTCGTTGTCCAAACACAAACAGCAACTTTTCCATCATTGGCGTTGGACTGCGGCGTTTCCCTGCCCGATGTCACGGTTGCCTACGAAACGTACGGCGTCCTGAACGAGGATCGAAGCAACGCCATTCTGGTCCTGCATGCATTCTCCGGCGATGCGCACGCCGCCGGGATCAGCAAGGATACTGGCCAGGCCGGCTGGTGGGCTGAAATGATCGGCCCCGGCCTCGCCTTCGATACGGATCGCTACTTCGTCATATCATCCAACGTGCTGGGCGGCTGCCGTGGCACCACTGGGCCCAGTTCGATAGATCCGCAAACTGGCACGTACTATGGCATGCAGTTTCCCGTCATCACCATCGGTGACATGGTTCGCCTGCAGAAGCTGCTGGTCGAGCATCTCGGCGTCGAACGGCTGCTTGCGGTCGCGGGTGGATCGATGGGTGGCATGCAAGCTCTCGAATGGACCGTCGCTTATCCGGAGTCCGTCCTGGCGGCCATTCCGATCGCAGCCACATCGCGGCATAGCGCACAGCAGATCGCCTTCAATGAAGTGGGAAGGCAAGCCGTCATCGCCGACCCCGATTGGAACGAGGGCAACTACTACGATTCGAATCCGCCCGGGCGGGGTTTGGCCGTGGCGCGCATGGTGGGGCACATCACCTACATGAGCGACGCCTCCATGCGTCAAAAGTTCGGGCGGCGTCTGCGCGATAAGACCTCGTTCGGCTTCGATTTCTCGGGTGATTTTGAAGTAGAGAGCTATCTGCGCTATCGCGGCAGCCAGTTCGTCAATCGCTTCGACGCTAACTCCTACCTCTACATCACCAAGGCCATGGACTACTTCGATTTGTCTGCGGGCGCGCCTTCCCTCGCGTCGGCTTTCAATCGAACCAAAACGCGCTTTCTCGTCCTTAGCTTCACCTCCGATTGGCTGTATCCTACCTATCAATCGCTTGAGACCGTGAGCGCGCTGCGGAGCCGTAACATCGACGTTGCCTTCTGCGAGCTCAACTCTCAATACGGTCACGACGCTTTTCTGGTGGAGACGCGCGAACAGACCGAGATGATCGCCGGATTTCTGGCAAGCGTCAGTCAAGACTTTGCAAGCAACAGCAGACCCGGCGTCCAAAACCGAACCGGCGGACCGGTCGTAAGCGCCATCAGCGCGCGTCCCGATTACGCCATGATCGCTGCTTTGGTGGAACCAGGCTCGCGTGTTCTCGATCTTGGCTGCGGAGAGGGAGAGTTGCTGGCCGCTTTACAATCCGAAAAGCAAGTGGACGCTCGCGGCGTCGAGATCGACGGAAGGAAAGTACGGCGTGCGATTTCACGGGGAGTCTCGGCTTACCAAAGCGATATAGATCACGGCTTGGCCGATTATCCGGACAAAACGTTCGACTTCGTCATCCTGAGTCAAACCTTGCAGGAGATGCTTCATCCCCTGAAGGTGCTTCGCGAGATGCTACGTGTAGGTAAACACGGGATTGTGGCGTTTCCAAACTTCGGGCATTGGACCACGCGCCTGGCTCATCTAACCAGCGGCCGCTCGCCCCGCACCAAGCTGTTTCCGCACGAGTGGCACGAGTCTCCGAACCTGCACTTCCTCACGGTCGACGATTTCATTCTGCTTTGCCGGGCGCAAGGTTGGATCATTGAACGGCAGATCTTTCTCAGCGGCGACCGGCAGGTGAAGGGTTTTGCCAATCTCCTCGCCGAAGTTGCTGTTTTTTCTCTCCGAGGCGCATCGTGAGCGGTCCGTATACTGTGAGACGAGGTGGCTTACCTTGCCTTCGGTAGTCGACAGCGTTGTTGAGACAAACAAGACCCGGTATCTCGAGGAACTGCTCGAATTCCTGCGCATCCCGAGCATCAGCACTCTTCCCGAACACAAGAGCGACGTGGCGAAAGCCGCCGAGTTCGTTGCATCGGCGCTCAAACGCGCTGGTCTCGAGAACGTGGAAGTAATCCCGACAGAAAAGCATCCTTTGGTCTATGCCGATTGGCTGCATGCGCCCGGCAAGCCTACTGTGCTCTGCTATGGACATTACGACGTTCAGCCGCCCGATCCGCTAGACCTTTGGAAGACTCCGCCCTTCGAGCCGAGCTTGCGGGACGGCAACATCTACGCGCGTGGCGCATGCGACGACAAAGGACAGATGTATATGCATGTCAAAGCGGCTGAGGCGCTATACGCCGCTTCAAACGGCCAGTTGCCGGTCAACTTAAAATTTCTGATCGAGGGCGAAGAGGAGATTGGCGGCGAATCGATCTCGAAGTACGTTCCCGCCCACAAAGAGAAACTCAAGGCCGACGTGGCATTGGTCTCCGATACTGAACTCTTCGCGGACGGTATTCCAACGCTCTGTGTCGGCCTTCGCGGATTGATGTACTTGGAGATTGAAGCGAAAGGCGCGATGCGCGATTTGCACTCGGGCATGTACGGCGGCACGGCGCCGAATGCAGTCTATGGCCTCATCGAACTGCTGGCCAAAGCGAAGGACGCGGATGGCCGCATTCAAATTCCTGGCATTTACGATGACGTCGCTGAACCCGCTCCCGCCGAAACGGAAAGCTGGAACAGTCTGCCGTTTTCGGAAGCCGAGTTCTTGCGGGATGAAGTCGGCTCCACGCAGCTCACCGGAGAGCCCGATCAGAGCGTCTTCAAGCGCGTTTGGGCCCGTCCCACGTTCGAAGTACATGGCATTGCCGGAGGCTTCACTGGGTCGGGTGGCAAGACCGTCATTCCCGCAGTGGCAACCGCAAAGGTCAGCTTGCGCCTGGTGCCTAATCAAGACCCGCAGCGAGTCCTCGCAGCGGTCAAGCAATGGGTTGCCGGCAACACGCCGAAGGGCATTCAGACGAAAGTCAACGTATTAAATGCTGGTCCGCCCATCTCAGTGAATCCGGATCATCCCGCGATTCACATTGCCGCGGAAGTATTTGGCGAGATGCTTGGCAAGCAGACCGTCTTTATCCGAAGCGGCGGTTCCATTCCAATCGTTGGCGAGTTCGCCGAACATCTCGGCATCCCGACGATCCTGATGGGCTTCGGTTTGCCCGACGACGGGCTGCATTCACCCAATGAGAAGTATCGAGTCAGCAACTTCTACGAAGGCATCCGGACAATTGCCCAGTTCTTCAAATCGTATGGCGATTCACATGCTAAAATCCGAGTTTAATGCTGCAAGACCTTGCTCTCGCGCTCCGTCTTCAGGCAATCGACCGCAAGATCGCGGCGCTTGAAAAAGAGATTGCTACTCTCCCCCTTCATATCGCCGATATTGAGAAGAAGTTAGGGTCGGGCACTCGCCGGCTCGAAGCAGACCGTGCCGCACTGGCCGCCAATCAACGCGATCGCAAGAAGTTCGAAGGCGATATTCAGGTTCACGACCAGAAGACTTCGAAGCTACGGGATCAGATGCTCGGCGCAAAGACGAACGAGCAGTACAAGGCCTTTCAAAACGAGATCGCTTATGCGGAAGGCGAAGTTCGCAAAGCCGAGGACAGGATTCTCGACTTGATGGAGCAATCCGAATCGCTCGAGAAGAACGTGAAGACCGCCGAAGTTGCTTTGAAAGAAGAACAGCAGCAGGTGGAGCGCGAGAAGACGAACGCTCGCGAACGCACCGCGGTAAATCAGAAAGAGTTGGCGGCTCAATCGACCGATCGCAAAGCTCTGGTTGCCGAGATGACGCCGGCTTTCTATACCGAATACGAGCGGATCCGCAAAAAGACCAAGAACACTCCCATAGCTGACGCGACCGATGGGCGATGCAGCGCTTGCCAGATCTCGCTGCGGCCTCAGTTCTTTCAGGATCTGCGCAAGGGCGATCGCATTATGTTCTGTGAGAGCTGCAGCCGCATCCTGACGTACAACCCGGTCATCGATGTAGAAAGCACCGTTTCCGCTTCGCGTCAAACCGCGTAACGCGCCCGTTCACCTGTTCGTAACATCCTCCTCCGTTGTTTGATATGCTCTCGGCTTCGGGGCCCCTCGCATGGGGAGCCGCCTAGACCTGCTGTGTGGGAGGTTCGGGGATGAGAGTCTATGAGACGTCGGACGTGCGCAGCGTCGCACTGATCGGACATGGACACTGCGGCAAGACTTCGCTTGCTTCCGCCATGCTCTTCACCGGAGGCGTCACCGAGCGTCATGGCCGCCCCGATGACGGCAGCGCTCTTACCGATTTCGACGAAGAAGAGGTCGCTCGTAAGTTAAGCATCAGCGCCGCTCTGGTTGCGCTTCCCTGGCGCAGTACAAAAATCAATCTGATCGATACACCCGGCTACAACATTTTCTTGAACGAAGCCCGTTCCGCGCTGGTAGCGGCCGATTCGGCGCTGGTTGTATTGGACGGGGTAGCGGGAGTCGAAGTATCAACCGAGAAGGTCTGGAGCTACTGCGAGGAGTTCCATCTCGGCGCTGCGTTTGTGGTGAATAAGCTGGATCGTGAGCGCGCCGATTTTGAGCATGTCTTAAGCACTGTGCAAGCCAAGTTCGGGCGCAGCGCGGTACCGGTTCAGCTGCCCGTTGGATCGGAAAAGAGATTCTCTGGCGTGATCGATTTGGTGCGCATGCAATACGCCTGCTATCAGCCGGGCGGCAACGGCAAAGCCGCACTGCGCGAAATTCCCGCCGAGGAACAAGCGCGAGCAAGCGCCGCGCATGAAGCTCTGGTGGAAATGATCGCCGAAGGCAACGACGAACTACTGGAGGAGTTCTTCGCGACCGGAACGCTGCCCGTTGAGCACATCGTGAGCGGACTTCGAGAAGCAATACGCACCCGGCGCATGTTTCCCGTTCTATGCGCGGCTGCCGCGCAGAACATCGGCACCGACCTGCTACTCGACTTTGCTGGAGAGATGCTCCCCTCGCCTCTCGAGAGCTCACCGAAGTCGATCATGCGACAAGGATCTCCCGCTGCCGTCTCCGCCAAAGAACCGCTTGGGCTGTTCGTCTTCAAGACCGCCTCGGATCCGTTCGCGGGGCGAGTCTCTTATTTCAAGGTCATGTCCGGAGCGTTGCACGATGACGCTCACGTGATCAATCAACGCACATCGCTCGAAGAACGCCTAACTCACATTGGCGTGCCTTTTGGGAAGACGACACAGCCTGTAAGCCGGCTGAATGCAGGCGACATTGGAACAGTTGCCAAGCTGAAGGACACTCTAACGGGTGACACGCTCAGCGATAAATCGAGTACAGACGTCTTCGATGGAGTCAGCGTAGCCGAGCCCTCTATCGCCTATGCCATCTCCGCCAAAACTCGCAATGACGAAGACCGCTTGAGCGTGGCGCTCGGGAAGATGCTCGAAGAGGACCACTCTCTGCGCTTTTATCGCGATGGGCAAACGAAGGAGTTTCTGCTGGCCGGCAATGGGCAGCAACATTTGGAGATTGTTGTCAGCCGGCTGAAGCGCCGTTTTCATGTGGACGTGGAGTTGAAAGCGCCCAAGATTCCGTATCGCGAAACTGTGCGAGGCACGGCCAGCGTGCAGGGACGGCACAAGAAGCAAACCGGTGGCCACGGACAATTTGGGGATTGCTGGATCAAGATCGAACCGCTCGGCCGGGGCGAGAAGTTTCAGTTTGTGAACGACATCTTCGGAGGCGCGATTCCGAGGCAGTATGTTCCAGCGGTCGAGAAGGGCGTTCTGGAAGCGGCCGAACGAGGCTTTGTTGCGGGCTACCCGGTGACCGACTTTCGAGTCACGGTTTACGATGGCTCGTATCATGACGTCGATTCTTCCGAGATGGCGTTTAAGCTCGCGGGCCGCAAAGCGTTCCGGGCAGCGATGCAACAGGCCAAACCGGCCCTGCTTGAACCCATCATGAAAGTGGAAGTGGAGAGCCCGGTCGAATACGCGGGCGACTTAATGAGCGATTTCAATGGAAGACGTGGACGCGTGAGTGGAATGGATCTCGCCGATGGCCGCCAGACTATTCGCGCCTCCGTACCAATGTCCGAGATGCTGGACTACCAGAACGACCTAATCTCCAAAACGCAGGGGCGAGCATCCTTCCATATGGAATTCGATCACTACGACTACGTGCCCGCCCAGCAAGCGGAAAAGATCATCGCGGCAGCGAAAGCGCACATGCAGACCGAAGAGGAAGACTAGACCATCCGATCGAGCGGCACGAGACGCTGCTCCCGGCACGATTGATAAATGGCCAGCACCGCTTCGAGAGCCCGGTAACCCTCGCGGCCGTCTACCAGCGGAGGCCGCTTCTCTCGAATGGCGGCGGCAAAGTCTAAGAACTGCCGCTCGAAAGACGTGAGACCGATTGCCATCGGGTCCGATGAGCCGGACGACACATCAGCCGCAACGGGCGCCGGATCGATGGAGTTCGCTTCGGCATCGTCTTGCACATCCCAACGGGTGAGGCGATCGCCCGAGATCACCGCTGTTCCACGCGTGCCGTGGATTTCGATCCGCTCGGTGTAGCCGGGCCAGAAAGCAGTGGACGCTTGGATAACGCCGGTTGCGCCGCTCTGATAGTTCAGCAGGGCATTGACGATATCTTCCGATTCGATTTTATGCGCTGCGGCGAGCTGCCAGTTAGCCATCACACTCGAGACAGGTCCCGCCAGATATAAGAGAAGATCGATCTGATGAATGGCCTGATTGATCAGAGCGCCGCCGCCTTCGGTGTGCCAACTGCCTTTGATGGGGCGGCTGTAATAAGCATCGTCCCGATACCACTTCACATAAGCGTCGGCTTGTAAGATGCGCCCCAGACGGCCCGCCGCTAAGGCCCGCTTCAAGAAAAGGGTTGCGTCATCGAACCGGTGCTGACTGGCAACGCCCAGCGCGATCCCTGCCTTGCTTGCACTCTCAATCATCTGGCGCGCGTCGGCGAGATTCGTCGCGATCGGTTTTTGCACTTGAATGGGCCGCTTGATAGACGCGCAAAGCTCTACCGGTTCGAGGTGGAAATCCGGGAACGTGCAGACGTCGATAAAATCAAGGCCGGGATAGCGGCAGAGCTCACGGTAATCGGGTACAAACTCTGCATTCCAGCGTTCGGCAAATTCAAGGCCGCGCGACTCAGTCTTGTTCGAGCAAGCAATCAGATCGAAACCGATGTTGCGGTACGCCTGGGCATGCTTATTGGCGATGGCGCCTGTGCCGAGCAGTCCGACTTGCATGGCTATAGTCCTGTCTTTGTGCCGCAGAGATGGACTTCTAAGCCGGCCTCGCGGAAAAACGCTGCTTTCACAGCTAGAGCGTGGTCAGCGGATTCGGCATCGTTCGCGTAGGCCACCTGAATGTGATTGGCTTTGTGTTTGGCCATCATCTGGTCGCGCGTGATGCCGTAAAGCACCGCATGCATGATGGGCCACTGCGGTGTTGTGATCTTCCAGCGGCGATCGGTTTCTTCGGGCGGCAGCGAGACTACTTTGGCGCGGCCCAGATCGGCCTGCAACGCGCCATCTTCGATGTAGATGCGGCTCCAGACAATCTCGCCGGGCTTGGCCACGCCTTTGAGTCCACCGCCGCCGAGCCGAAAGTACATGGGCGGCTGCCGTTCGCTCACTGTGCCGGCGAACCCATCGACATGATGCGCCGGAGGAGCCGCGCCGGAGATCTCGAACACCCAGACAAATTCATCGCGGTACTGTTCGCCGAAGCGGATATCGTGCAAGGTGGTCTCGGGAGGAAGGCCGAGAGATTTCCAGACGCGATTTGTGATGAGCGCATCGAGGCCGGAGCACTCGTCCACTTCGTTGAAGTGCGGCAGAGGATTGCCCTCATAGAGAATGCGCCCGTCCGCGGACTTCACCGGAGGCCTATCGGAGTTATTGAAGAGACCTTCGGCCAGATCGGAAGCGGGCGCCAGATCTTTCAAGCCCTGTTGGTACTGGATGCCGATGGCCTCGCATCCGAACTCATCGGCGATTCGCATACCTGCGATGTACATGCGGCACTGGTCTAAAATTTGGTCATCGGTCAGATCCTTTTCGGCGTCCGGCCCCGTCTTGAACTGAACGCCTTTTTCGTCTAGCCAGTGTCGAACCGCCGCCGCTTCTCCATCGGGCACTTCCCGCAGAGCAGCATAGAGAGCGGATTGGCTGAGCCTTTCCTTGAACACTCCCGTTGAATTCAGGAGATGGTCGGGCACGATGGCGTTAAACATGCCCATGCATCCTTCATCGAAGACGCCGATGATCGCTTTCTCGCGTTTCAGCTTGCGTGCGAGATCCACGCCAAGGGAGTCATCTTGCTCCGGCAGCTTCAGTCCGTTTAGCGGTCGAACGTGGCTCAAATCATGTTGAACGGACTCACCCGCGAGCCACCGTTTCAGGCGTGACAGGAAGTAATCGTCGGTGAAGTCTTCAGACCATAGCGTTGAGTAGGCGACGCCGGCCTTGGTAAGCGATCCGTTGAGATTCAACATGCCTACAAGACCCGGCCACTCGCCGCTCCAGTTGGCGACAGTCAGGATCGGTCCTCGATGAGTGGTTAAGCCCGGCAGAACGTGATGGCTGTATTGCCAGACAGCTTCGGCAACCACCAGGGGAGCGCTCTCAGGAATGTGACGGAACACTTCCATCCCGCGCTTCTGCGAATCGATAAAGCCGTGGCCTTTCGCGGGATCGAAATCATGCGCTCGTCTCGGAGTGTACCCAAAGCTACGGATCGCTTTGAATACTGCTTCCTCCACGCGCTGTTGAGCAGGCCAACAAACTTTGTTGGCGGAGAGGCGCAGATCTCCGCTTGCAACGAGAAACACGTCACCGGGCATTTGCTTATTCTTTCAAACGCCCGTCAGGCAACGATCGGCGCACCCTCCGGCACATCGGCGGTCATCGCTTGCGCCAAACCTAAAGCAACGTGCAGCATCGATGCCGCTAAAGTGGCCGACTTGGCTTCCTCTGAGATTGCCCCTTCCGAAGCTTCCTCCCTGCTAAGGTGATTAATTTGCCCGAGAAGCGCTGGGGGCGGCTTGACGCTACTATCTGCCGCTTGCGCCTCTCTCCAATCGGCTACCCTTTGCAACAACCGCTCACTTTCGGTCAGACAGTGCAGTGCCTGATCTGGAAAGGCGCGGTCTGTCGGCTGCAGCCGGTAGTGAGTCAATGCGATATGCAGAAGGAAGTAGGTGCGAAGCTGTGGCTGCCATGCCCGAATCTCGTTCCGGACATGTACTTTCTGCTGCCACCCGGCTCCAAATTCGAAGAACAGCGCATCGCTCTCATTACGGATCAGGTCGAATTGGCTGCTGATTGCATCGCGCTCTGCCCGCACCCGGTTTATCGATGCTCGCAAGTCCCCTGTATCGATGTTCGTCTGAAACCCGGCAATCCGCCGCAAGTTGTCCGTGAATAAACGCGACACTTCAGCCGCCGAATCTTCCGCCCAAATCTGGTCGAAGACGATCCACATCGCGCCTAATCCGAGCAGAATACCGGCTACATCGTTCCGCGCTACGGTAAGCGATGTCTGCGGACCGAACGTACTCAGGTGAGTGACATAGAATGCGAAAGCCGTCTGCAAGCCTGCATATGAAAGCCTCGGACTCGACGTTCCTACCCAGCAGGAAAGCGCCGTTACGGCGACGAACAAGAGCGTGAATTGCGAAATGCTGGCCATATGGGGCAGCAGAAACACTTGCGCGCCCATTCCCAAGCCAAGTCCGCCCACCAGCGCGCCAGTGACACGCAAGATTTGTTTTTGTCTGGAGGAACCCACGGAAGTAGTTGCTGTGATCATGCAAGTCGACACAGCTGTACTCAAACCAGGCCAGTCGATCGCTTGGTAGATCACGTAGCAGGAAACGGCGGCCAGCGTCCCTTTCAGAGCAAAACGGAGATGGTCCGGGTTGCTGAATGCATCGTCTTTCCACAAACGGCTTTGTTTCTGGAAGTCAACCGCAGACGGCAGAAACTCCGACAGGGGCGCAAGACCTGAAAACGCCTGCGGGATGAGTGCGATGGTCCTCTCTATGTGCACCAGGAAAGGATGCGCCGCAGTTCCCGGCTGTGTCCTAACCTTCGCAACGGTATCGAAATGGCCGGCGGTCAGTTCATTTCGTATCGCTTGCAAATCGTCTCGCGCGGCTAGACATCTCTGCCGGTCTTCAGCGCTTAAAATGAGATGCAGGCTGCCGGCCGATGCGCTCAAATCGATCAATCTGCCCGCCAGCGACACCACTCCGCTCCACTCGGCTTTCAGCGCCGTATGCGCATCCGACCGGATCAGCAATCTGCGCAGAGTTCCCGTCCCGATCGTTGCGTATTGCGCCAACTTGCCGCTCGTTTCTTCGTCCTCTTGCTGGCCGTTGCCCCACGCCGTCAGTGCCGATCCAACTGTGTCGAGGCGGGACAGCAAGGATTGAGTCAGCTGGTCGAAGGGGTGGAGCCGCCGGAGCATCAACTCCACAGCGACGGTGACACAAGCCGCAAGCGCCACCGACAACGCCGACCAGAGCGTGCCTTCCACGCGCAACTCGGTATTCGCCGGAAAATCCCACCCGATCACCGCGGTCACACCCATGAATCCAAAAGCTGTAGCAGCGCGATATTCCCCTAGCGCGCTGATCAGGAAAAAGATCAAGAACAAAAGGCCAACTACCCAGAAGAAGTGCAGCAATGGACTGCCGACCAGAATTACGCCGCTGAATAACACGACCGATAAAGAGCAAGCGACCGCGGATACGGCCGTGATGGCGCTCTTCACTGTCGCCTGCGGGCTATCGCGCGAAAACAAGAGAGTGTAATACGCGCCTAATGCCGCGCCGGGTACGCGGAACACCATGATCCACAGCATCATCAGTGTTGCCGAGATCACCATGCGCGTGACGGTCCAGCTTCGCCCAGGGTAGGGCTTCAACTCTTGTTTGAGAAAGGTTCGCGCCCACTTCCATGACGCCTTGACGATTTGCGGCCGAGCCTCCGCCACGCTCGCCATGGTCACCGGCGCGGCACGCGGGCCTGCCCGCCTCTCACAATCACGGCAGCGTTTTCACCGATCCTAAGCAGATCGCTTACCGGATGCAGCACTCGCACCCGCACCGGATAGCGCGATGCAAGGTGAACCCAGTTCAACGTTCTCTGCGCGTCCGGCAGTCCTTGCTGCGTCAGCGTACCGAGCACAGTCGGATCGAAAGTGACGCCATAAGCGGTGCTGTCGACTACACCTTGAAAGTGCTCGTCCGGTCTCGACATTAAGAACACGTCAGCGGCCATCCCCGGCAGCACATTCTTCAGTTGTGTCTCGCGAAAGTTCGCCACCACCCACCAAGTTCGCGTATCTATGAGCACAAAGAGCTGTTGGCCGGCCCGAGCGAATGCTCCCTGCGCGATCGTCATGTTCGTCACGCGAGCTTCAAAGGGAGCATACACGCGGCAATGCTCGAAATTGTATTGCGCATTCCGTACTTGTGACGCGCGGCTTCCACGCTGCGCAAGCAACGGGCTTAGAAGATTAATCGCGCGCCGTGACTGCGAAGCCTGAGCGTCGCTCTGTTCCAGACTTGATCGCGATTGCTGTTCCTGCGCCAGGGCCGAAGCAAGTCGCGCCTTAGAGAGAACCACCTGCGCCTCGGCCTGCCGCACAGTTTCGTCTCTGGCTCGCGTCATGCTGCGTGCCTGATCTACCTGATCCGCCGTGACAAACTGCTTACGCAACAAGGGTTCAAGCCGGTGCAGATTATTGTCCGAGTATTGCCACTCGGCAATCGCCTGTTTCAAGGCTGCTTCGGAATGATTGATGTCGGCCCGCGCTTCGCTGATGGAAGCCTCCGACTCCATAACACCAGCTTGCGCGCTGCGAGCCGCCGCTGCGGCCGCCAAGGCAGCGCTCGCCTGCGAAGCGATGTGTTTACGCTCATTGGCAATCTGTCCTTCGAGCACCTCCTGCTGAGATTTTGCGTTCTCCAGCGCATAGCGGTAAGGAGCGTCATCGATCTCGAACAGCAGATCCCCTTGCTTCACAAGTTGGTTGTCATGCACGGCGAGCTTAACGATCGGTCCGTCTACTACAGGCGCAATACCGATATAATTCGCCAGGACCTCGGCATCATAGGTCCTTGGCTGCACGTCCAGGCGATATAAGACGAGCGAGCCTGAGATCGACGCGGCTGCAACAGCAAACGTCGCAACAATCGGCGGTATCTTACGTTTTTTCGGAGGCGATTGCTGATCATCCGGCATAGCTTGCGAGCCTCTCAGTCAAACAACACCAACCAAAGCGTGAATGAGAAGAAGAGCGTCAATGCCGCGTAGGTAAGTCCCGCGGGCGCGATGTACTCGTCCAACTTCAACTTGAGGATGAGGAGCCGCAGTAAGACAACCAGCATAATGGAGGCCAGCACGCACAGCATCCAACCAGGAAAATACGATCCAAACAAATTGAAGAGCGGCGAATGCGCCGAGGCCGGAGCCGAAGCCAGCAAAAGCACGAACGCTGCCCTAGAAAAGATGAGACTGGAGCGGTGTTCCCGCCGGCGATTCATGGCTTCGGCTTTCGTGCTTGCTGCTCAAGCAAATCCCCGGTTCGATACCCAAGGTCGGCAAAGCTCGTCAACACTTGCGCCCGCGCCGAGATATCGGCCGAACGAGCCTGGGCGAGAGAACGCTGCGCGGAAAGAACATCCAGAATGCTTCGGACCCCATAGTTATAAGCCTCCAGAGCAGCATTGTAAGACACTGTTGACGCATCGAGCAGAGCGTGCGCCGAGTCTCTTTGCCGCAGCGCGGTCTTAGTGTCTGAGTAGGAGCGCCACACTTCGTCCGCGATCTGATCTTGTGTAGATTCCGCACGCGCCTGAGCTTCCTTCTCCTGAGCCTTAGCTTGCGCCAGAGCGCTGCGCCGCCTGCCGCCGTCGAAAATCGTCCAGGATAGATTTAGTTGCGCGTTGTAAACGTACGCACCCGCGTAAGCCGCTGGATAGGGCGGCTGCTCGCCGTACGCACGAAGATGTCCCCAGGTTCCCTGGAATCCAAGCGCCGGCAGGAACGCAGTCTTCGCTTCATGAATGCTGGCCTGCGCCGCTTGAATATCCGCTAAGCGAGCTTGCAGATCCGGACGCTGTTTCAGCGCGCGCCGCATCAACTCCTCAACCGGACTTGGTAACGCATCGGGCACATGCAGCCCATCCATCGCCTCAATATGAATGGAGAATGCGGGCGAGGCCATCAAGGTCGTAGCAAGATCTCCCGATGCCGTTTCTTCCGCGCCGATTGTCTGCTGCAAGTCATATTCAGCTTGCGCCGTTGCACTGCGCGCTTCCAGAACGTCGGGCAGTGTCGCCAAACCGTGCAATAGACGCGCTTCGGCCGCCTGCTCGACGGCTTTCGCATTCTGCAAGTTTGCTTCGGCCGCCTTTCGCTGCCCGTTTGCATTCAAGAGCTGATAGTAAAACATCATCACCTGATAAATGACACGGCGATGTACATCGTTGAATCCAAAGTTCGCCGCGAGCACATTCCTGCGCTGCCGGGCAATCCGGTCTATTCTCGCGCCAAAGTCGAGCAGCGTATAGTTCAAACTCAACTCTTCCCTGGTGATGCCCAGGATCTGAGCGACAAAGGTCGAGTAAAGCAATACGCCGTCTTGGGAAGTCTGTCCCATCGCCGTTGCAGCAAGAGTCGGGAATATATCTGCCTTGGCTACGCCTAGAAGTCCAGCTTGCACCTTGGCCTCTTGCCAGGCCGCACGGGTGTCCGGATTGTGCTGCTCGGCCAAGTCGATTAACTGCGGCAAACAGTACACCAAGGTCGGCGATAGCTCTAGTTCTTTTCTGAGCCGCCCCTGCAAGTGTTCCAGCTTAGGAGGCGTCGAAGTGTGCCACGGGCGTTCGGGTGATGGGGGAGTGAGCTGTGCGCTTGCGGGCGCGGGCATCAGCAGGATAGCTGCAAGGACAAAGCTCTGCGGAGCAAAGCCTATTCGTTCTTGCCTTAAGACACTCATGCGGCGAACAAAAGAATACGAGCTTGCAGATGTTCTGCGTGAGTCAAATACATACCGGGCAAGAAAAGAGTATAGCGGCTAATCCCTGCGCACCGGAACGCCGCTATGGCGCCCCTTGAACGGCAATCGCTTCGGGCTGGTTTGTCATCCCGGCTTCCGCCACGCGCAAGCTGAAGTAAAAAGTAGAACCCATCCCGGGCGCCGATTCGGCCCACATGCGGCCGCCGTAGCCTTCCACAATGCGCTTGCAAATTGCAAGCCCTAACCCGGTGCCCGGATAATCACGGTTGTTCAGACGCTTGAAAAGTCCGAATACCTGTTCGGCATACGTCTGTTCGAATCCGATGCCATTGTCTTTTACCGAAAAGATCCAAGATTCGGGGCCTCGTTTTAAACCGATGTGTACCTGAGGCGGCTCAGCTTTCCGGTACTTCAGAGCGTTGCTGATCAAGTTCTGAAACACCAGCCCAATCTGTGCCGCGTTGCAGGAAACGGCCGGCAGTTGGTCCCGTGTCACCGAGCCTTTACTTTCGTCGAGCGCCGCCTGGAACAGGAACAAGGTTTCGTCTACCAGATGCCCAAGGTCCACCAGTTGCTGGTCCCGCTCTCCGGCCGGAATGCGCGCATATAGAAGCAAATCTTCGAGCAGCGCGCTCATGTGGCGAGCCGCCCCTTCGATATAGGTCAGGTACTCGTCCGCTTGCGAATCGATTGCCCCGCGATAGCGTTTCGAAAGCAGCTTAGAGAAGAGCGATATCGTGCGCAGCGGCTCCTGCAGGTCATGGCTGGCAGCGTACGCAAACTGCTGCAAATCGGCATTCACCACTGTTAGTTCACGCGCCTTCCGAGCCAGTTCTTCTTGTGCCTGCTTGCGCTCCAGCCGCTGCCGGGCTTCGGCCAGGGCACGCCGCACGGCCGGAGGCAAACGCTCCAGGCTTTGCTTCAGCACGTAATCGGTAGCGCCACGCTTCAGGCTCTCAATCGCCACTTCCTCTCCGATCGCACCTGAGAGAAAGAGAAACGGAATATCCGGACAATGTTGCTGTGCAATCGCCAGCGCGGACTGCCCATCGAAGGAAGGAAGCGAAAAGTCTGACAGGATCAAATCCGGACAAGCGGTCTGCAACTTTGCAACAAAGCTCTCCCGATCCTGCACCCGCTCGGCCCGATAGCGCAAACCCGCTTTGTCCAGCTCCGCCGAAGCAAGTTCCGCGTCCAGCGAACTGTCCTCGAGCATCAAAATTCGAACGAAATTCTCCATTACGTCAACCCGGAGCTGAGCGGCCTTGAAGATTCACCGTTCGGCCTGAGCCGTCCCCTTTGGCAGAGTGAAGTAAAACCTGGCGCCTCGATCCACTTCTCCGGTGGCCCAGACCCTACCGCCGTGACGCATCACGATCCGTTTCACATTCGCCAGGCCGATCCCGGTTCCCGGAAAATCTTCCATCCGGTGTAGCCGCTGAAACACCCCGAAGAGCCTCCCTGCATATGCCTGCTCAAACCCCGCGCCATTGTCGCTTATCGAGAAAACGATCTCATCTGCCTCCTCATGGCCTTCGACTTCAATCAAAGTCTGCTCACGCTGATACGAATACTTCAAGGCATTCTGTAACAGATTCTGCCAGACTAGCCGCAATAGAAGTTCGTCGGCTTCAATGGACGGAAGATCCCCAACCCGCCACACAACGTCTCTTCCCGCCGCTTCTTGCTCCAAGTCACGCCGCACATCCCCTACCAGGCGATTTGTGTCGACCTTCTTCACGTTCAGCGTTGCCCGGCCGAGTTGCGAGAAGCTAAGTAAATTATCTACCAACGTGCCGGCGAAATTAGCCGACTGAATAATGACCTCCAGGTAGCGCTTTTCGTTGTCGCTCAGCTTGGCCGCGGCCGAATCCTTCAAAAGCTCGGAGTATCCGAGGATATGGCGGAATGGGGCTCGCAGATCATGCGAGACCGAATAGCTGAAGGCTTCCAGTTCCTGATTCGATTTTTGCAGCTCCGCGCTGATCTGGGCCAGCTCCTCCGCCTTCTTCAGAACAATTCCGATGATTGCGTTACGAAGTTCCGCGGCTACTTCGATCTCTTCGGTGTGCCAGGGCAGCGAACAGCCGCGCACGGTCTCTTTCCAGGTCTCGAACGATTTTCTGGGATGCAGCCGCTCAGGGTTCAATCCAATTTCAACGGGCTTCCGGGGATCGCCGCCCCAATCCACTGTGCGCACCACCTCCGGCCGGAACCATAAAACATAGCTCCGGTAAACTTGCGAAATTGGTAGGGCCAGTAGCCCGCTTGCATACTCACAAACATCGGCCTGCGGCAGGATTAGTGACAGTCGATCCGTGTGAAACACCTCGGTTCTGTCCTGTTCCCCTAGCCAGTTCACGATTTTCCAAACCTCAGCTTCCGCGGGACAAACTCCAAAGCGCGTACAGATCCCTTCATGGATCACTGCTCCTCCGCCGGCAGCGCCGAAGGTCAACAGCTCTTCTGAGTGTTTGACCAGCCCCTCCAGGAACTCTTCTTCCTGCGCCATATACGCGACCAGCCTGGTTGTCACTGACGTGAGCCACAATCGGCGCTCATAACTGGCTCGCTGCTCGGAGATTTCGAGCTGAGTCGAAACGGTCTGCGCCAGCAGGTCACACGCCGTTCTGGTTTCAACCGGAACAAATCGCGGCTCGCTGTGATGGCAGGCGATCAATCCCCACAGCCGCCCCCCGGAAGTCAAAAGCGAAAGAGACATGGAGCTCTCCACCGCCATGTTCTTCAAGTATTCAAGATGCACGGGAGAGACGCTGCGCAGTGCGGCAAAACTCAGGTCGAGCGGCGCCTCCGTCCGGCTGTCCGGCCTCGCAACAAAAGTCGCTGGGCGGTAGTTTACGTCGGCAATCAGGCGCGTCCGATTCAATTCGTACAGTTTGCGGGCCTGTTGGGGAATATCGGAAGCCGGAAACCATAGGTGCAGATAGGAAGAAAACCTTTCATCTTTCGCCTCACCGATCACTTGCCCATTCCAGTTCCTGTCGAACTTATAAACCAGAACACGGTCGAACCCCGCCAATTCCTTTACTTCCCGCGAGGCAAGATACGCAATCGCCTGGGGCGTCTCCGCTCTCTTAAGCCGCCCGACCATCGTACTTACTATCGGAAAGAGCTGCTGAAACGATGGGCTCGCCGAGGATTGGGTGCGCTCGAACTCTACAATGAGCTTGCCCAGATAGCGGTGCGCTACAACATGGAAGCTGTATTTGCTCACAGCGGCTGAGACGGTAAGCAGGTACAGCGGACCCTCATTCAGGTTGGCGTTTTGAATTTGAGCAGCCAAATTGGCTGCCTCTTGCTCCTGCAGAAGATGCCCGAGTTCAGCGCCCAACAGCGACTGAGGAGACATGCCGAAATGCTCCACCGTGTTGCTGCTTGTAAGGCTGACACGAAGCGACGGCTCATCGAGCACCAGCAAAACACCGTGCGGCTGTATACTCCCCGGGATGTGAATCGGTTCCCGGTCGCAGGTTGTCAGGTCCAGCGGCCTCTCGGCTAGCTCAGTTGCGGGCATAGATACTCATCGATTGCCGAACCATCGGCGAAGATCTTGAAACGTTTGGAGGGCTGATTCGACCACCACAGGCTCCATCTCCACCGTCGTTCTTCGAATCAGCAGTTCCTGAAACTCTCGCCACTTTTGACCAACCTCCCTGCCATAAGAAGAAAAGAACGAATACCCGCTGGCGGCTTCGAGATTTAGTATCTCCTTTACACGTTTGGCCACGATCTGCCCACCCAAAGTGGAGCCCTCGGATACATACAGCGCGCCCAGCAGGCTCGCAGCGTTTGGATACATCGCGCGGGCCTCTCGCAATTCGATGCGGTCCATTGCCACGCCGAAATATTGCAGATCAGCGGCGAGCTTTGGGGTTTTCCTCCGCTCAACACTAAACTCCGGAAGCCACCGTTCGATTAGAGGATCGATCTGCTGTTCCCACGGGGCATAGAAACCAAAGAAGCGTTCGAGCAGCCGGCAATACTCGGCGGCGGTAAGGCCAGGCCGCAGTAAATCCAGCTGGTTTTCCAGAAGCCGGTGTTCGTGTTCGGTCTCAAGCCTCAAACGAGCCGGTAAGAAGCCGCCCTGGACAACGCCCGGGCCGCTCGCGGAAAAAACAGACATTCAGCTTGACGTTACCTAAGAAGCGTCGATTATCCTACAATCGACAACGTCATATTAGCCCACCGTGTCTCGGCGGGAGAACTGCTAGGGGCGCATTCGACCGGTCACTGAGCCATCGCCTTTGACAGACTGTGTGTCCGGATGATTCGATAGGTCCAGTAATATGCGTTGTCACGCATCACGTAATTGCGGGCTTCCAGAATTACACGTTGCACGATGTGGGCCAGCTTGGTTCCCGGAACTTTCGGGAGCGCCTCAGCAGCGTCATCTTTAGAGCATGCTTGAGCGGAAAGGACCACGATCTTTCCGTCAGTCGCCACAAGGCTGTGCCCGTACAACTCCGAGGCCGCAAGCCCGTTCATCGAACGTTCCCGCGCTGCGCAATGTGCGAAAGTAAGGTCGGTCGACACCTTGTCGCGCTCGGTATCGATGTTCCTTTCAATCGTGTGTGTGAAGCTTGCCGTTTTCAGTTTGAACCCGATCCCGTTGTCGTGAGTGGCTGCTCCCAGCCAGGCCTCCTGCCCCTCGAAAGATCCGGCGTACCAGAATCGAACGTGATGACGCTGCGTTACCGTGTCCAACGACTTTTCAAAGACCAGGTCCGGCTCCCGTCCTCTGACGTATAGCCTCGATACGGGAGCGTTAGCATACTCCGATCTCGAACTGAATGCTCCATAAACACGTGACAGCGTTCTCAGCGACCGATGTGCCGCTTGCACCCACCCGGCCCCGGCAAATGCGGCCTCGATCTGATCTCTCGTGCCGAATACAACAACGTTCATCAGATCACCTGCAGCTTTACCGTTCTTAAAGTAAAGGGAAGAGAGCTTTGGGCTAAGCCAACCTGCCAATGCGGGCTCGATCTCCGGCGTGGGCGGGCTCGACTCCCCGCTCGAAAAGTGAGGTTCGCTCTCAAGCTCCAGCTTCATGTCGGTTCCAGCAGGAAGCCGAATCTCCGGCTGCGGAAACGGGAACAGTGTGCAGCGAACCACAAACATGCCCGCCATGCCGATAGGGCCCATTGCGAACTTCTCCCAGACCTGATCGGTCGCCCCAGTCAGTCCAATGGCACTGCGGTAAAAAAAACTTCCCGTCGGCTTAACCCAAAACCCGTTGAACAGATTACCGGTATTGTTCGCTGCCAGCACGCCTTGAATCGTTCCGTTTGCCAGCACCTTCTCTCGAGCGTTATCGATAGAGACCAGTCTTGCTTTGATCGGATTGAAAGATCCATCAGGAGTCCAAATCGAGGTGAAATGGATCTGAATCTTGGCTCGCTCGTGAACCACTCCTAAGCCCACGCGCTGCGCCCTTACCACGGTTCCATATACAACGCTGCCCTCCGGCACTAATATCCGGCCATTCTGTTCGAGTGAGCGAATCACCACGCAGCGAATGGGACTACCACTTGGAGAAGCGTAGCTAGTCAAGAAGTTCTGAAGTCGTACTTCAAGCAGGGGCGCCTCGGTTGGCGTAACCGCACTGGCGAGCACGCAAACAGATAGGGAAAGGAGAATGACCTTCCAAGGGTTTGTTAACAGAGACACGCTGTCAGCCTTATCGAAAACCGCCGTCGCACGTTTTCCCAACGAATGTAACAAAATGGACAGTTCAGCTTACCCGATAACTACAGCCGCGTAAAGAACAATTTTCGGGCGCCGCCAAAGTCAGGCCGATTGTCCTCTTCCGGTTAAGTGACTGGCCAGCCAGGCTCGGGCCGCGCGCCAATCCCGCTCCACTGTTGGCCTTGAGATCGCGAGTTCGCCCGCAATGTCTTCATCGGAAAGGCCTCCGTAGAATCGATACTCGACCACAGCGGCTTGCCTAGGGCTCAGCTCGCGTAAGTGTTCAATCAGTTCCCAGATCCCGAAAAGTTGCTCGAGCGACATTGCCTTTTTCTCGAACTGGTCGTCAAGTGGCACCCTGATTGCTGCTTCGCCACCCCGCTTGATTGCACCTCTCCGGCGGGCTGCATCACACAAAACCTGGCGCATGGCGTGAGCAGCGATTCGTTTGAAGTGGAGCGGCGAGGTATCAGCGAGCTCCTTGGAACTGGCCAGCTTCAGGTAAGCCTCATTCACCAGGGCCGTCGGACTAAGCGTCTGTTTCGCGCCACCCCGGGAGACTGCTGAAGCTAAGCGCCGCAGTTCCTGGTAAACAGCAAGGAAATGTTCATCGACATTGCCTTTCCCTTCACCATACAGCTCGTCTGCCGACTCGCACATTTTGCGCCTCCACTCCGATGGTTCCAAACAATCGCAGCCCTGTTTGCCGGACGACCTTGATCCCCGTAATTCAGGGAAGCGCCGTCCGCTCGCCAGTACGTTTAGAGTACGTTATCGGAGACAGATTCGGATGGCTGGCATGAGGGGCACCAATACAATTTCCGCCCCAGAAACTCCTTCATTTGTACTTCGGTTCCGCATAGAAAACAGGGCAGAGCTCGCCGCCGGTATACATAATGCGTTTCACCGCGTCTTGCCTTGCCGCGCCGATGAGGCCGGTCAGAAGCTCTGGTCGTTACAATTCGCCGGTCGGCCATGCCGTCACGCATGAGAACCGCCGCATCTTCCCAAATGGCTTCGATGGTCTCCCGGCTTACGTTAACCCCTGCCCGGAACGGATTCACCCTTGCCCGGAACAGCAATTCTGCACGGTAGATGTTGCCAATCCCGCTCACAACCGCCTGGTTCATCAGGAGCGCTCCCATCGGGGCGCGGCTCCTTGCGATTCTCGCTATCGCCAGCTGCGCGTCCGCATCCTCACGCAGCGGATCCGGCCCAATGCGTTCCAGTATTTGCGTTCGCCCCTCGTCGTCTATCACGTCACAAGCCGTGGGGCCTCGCAACTCGAGCCAGTGCTCGCGGGTAGAAAATCGCAGCCGCAACGCTCCTTTTGCTTCGGGAAAGGGCATTTCGCCTTCCCGGAACTTGCCGTACAAGCCAAGATGGACGTGCAGATGGCGGTCCCGTCCAAAGTCATAGAAGAGATGCTTGCCGTAAGCGTCCACCCGCCGCAGCTTTCGCCTGTCCAGTTGCTTCGCTCCCGCCTCGAAACGGCCATTGGGCGCGTCCACGCGAATCACCCGCCCGGCAAATAACTCCGCATGGCGCTCCGCAAATCGATGAAGTTCATTTCCCTCCGGCACCTCCGTTCGATGCAAAACACTTGGCACGCGATGGACTCGGTTCCTGCCACTGGCTTGCAGCAGATAGTTGCTCGAACCATGCGGCATGTGACACCGTAGGAGGAATGACTTCTCCTAATCACCATGTACTCGTCTTGGATCATCCGAGCTGGTGGGCCCTGCTGCTGCGCGGCATCGCCGCTATTGTGCTCGCTATTGTCGCGTTCGCAATTCCCGGTATTACCATTGCCTTTCTGGCAACTCTGTTCGGCATTTACGCTCTCATCGACGGCGTGCTCGCTCTCTTCTCCACGTTTCGCGCCGTGAAAGGCCATCGGCCCTGGGGTGCGTTCCTCTTTGAAGGCATCGTCGGCATCTTGTTCGGCATCTACGCACTGGTCTCGCCCTTTGCCGCGGCTGCTGTACTTGTAACCGTCGTCGCGATCTGGGCGCTGATCACCGGCATCTTCGAGATCGCAGCCGCTTTCCGCCTCCGCCGTCACATCCAGGGCGAGTGGCTGCTGATCCTGTTCGGCGTCGTGTCGATCCTTTTCGGCATTCTGCTTTTTGCCCGACCGATCGCTGGGGCGCTTGTGCTGGTTTGGTTCATTGCCGGATATGCGCTCATTGCCGGAATTCTGCTGATCCTTCTCGCGTTCCGTGTCCGGCGCGCCCCCAACACTCCTCTGCCCGCACTAGTTTAGACAGAGCGCAATTTGAAGAGCGGCCTCGAATTTAGGGCCGCTTAATCCACTTCTCGTATTCCCGCGTGTGCCTCGACTCCAGGCTGACCGGCCGACCCGCGATGAACATCTGCTTGATATTGGTCCTTGCCTGAAGAGGATCGCCATCGGTCAGAATCAAATCCGCCGTTTTGCCCTTCTCGATCGATCCAATCCGATCACCCGCTCCCAGTATTTCCGCGCTGTTGATGGTGATCGCCTTCAAAGCCTCCTCTTCCGGCAGTCCGAATGCCGCCGCCTGCGCTGCTTCGAAAGGCACATTGCGGGCAAACTGAACGTCGAACGTCCCAAAGCAGATCTTCACGCCTGCTTTGTAAAAATCGTTGGGCAAAGTATACGGCGCATCGTACGGGTCGTCTTCATGCTCCGGCAACTTAAACGTCTTCCCCATCACCACCGGGATATTGTGCGATTTCAGCAGCGGTCCCGTGTCCCCAATCTCTCTTGGATCGGCGATGATAATCTTTACCTTCTCCCGATCCGCAAAGGCCACGGCGTCGCGTATCGCCTTCACCTTGCCGGCTCGCACGAACAACGGTTCAGCGCCGTCGATCACCGGTAGCATCGCTTCGAGCCGCACATCCCTGCGGAAGTCCACTCCGCCTGCCGCCTTTGCCAGCTTGTACCGCCGCGCATCCTCAAAAAACTCGCCCACCTGCCGGAGCCGGACCTTGTACTGCTTCTCCTCGTCCGCGTACGTATGCGCTCCGCCGGGGAACAGCGCTGCATACCGGGCCGGGATCATCTCGATCTGTGGAAAATCCATGTCCATTACGGCGCTCGGCTTAACCGCCATCTGTTCCCATGTCCAACCTTCCAGATGCATCAATGCGCCCTGCCCCGTAATCACATGCGGCGCGCTATTGGTCCGGAAACCTCCTTCCGAACCGCTGCCCGGAAGACTGATCACGGTTGTAATCCCCGAAGCCCGGGTTACGTCGATATGCTCGCTCGACGGATTAAACGCAACCTCGGCGCGCAGCTCCGGATTGAACATCCCAATCTCATCCAGATCGACCGAGTCGCGAATCGACGAAATCTCCGACAGTCCCACATTGGTCGCCGCGTTGATGAGCCCCGGATAGAGCTGCAATCCATGACCGTCGATCACTCTCGCGCCCCCGCCGGTCACCTTCGCGCCGATTGCCGCTATCTTGCCATTCACCACCAACACCGAGCCATGCTCGATCGCCGCCGACGTGACCGGATGAATGGTTACATCCCGAATCAGGATCGATTGGCTGTTCGCCTCCGCCGCTGCGCAAGCCGGAACGAAGGCGGTTAACGCGATCAAACTGCCGAGCAGCCTTCTCACTGCATCACCTCCCCATTCGGCTGATTCGCAGCCGATAGACCGGTCGGCGTCTCGCTTCCCTTCCCCTTCGGCATCGAGTTCTCTTTGTCGCTGAGCGCTTTCTTCTTGCGCTCAAATTCGGCCCTTCCCGCCAGGTCTTTGTCGCGATCGAAGTACTCGTTTCCATCGATCCACACCTTCAAAACCTTCGAGTAGTTATCGAGCGGATTCTTATCGAACAGCACCAGGTCGCCCGACTTCCCCACCTCAATCGAACCCACCTTGTCGTCGATCCCCAACTGCTTTGCCGGATTGATTGTCACCATCGCAAGAGCCTGCGTCTCCGTCATCCCGCCGTATCGCATGGTCTTCGCCGCTTCCAGGTTCAAGTGCCGCTGCAGTTCGTCCGAATCCGAATTGACTGAGACCACCACGCCTTTCCTGGTCATGATGGCGGCGTTGTACGGGGTCGCGTCATATGCTTCGATCTTGTAAGCCCACCAGTCGCTGAAGGTGGACGCGCTCGCGCCGTGTTTGACGATCTCATCGGCCACTTTATAGCCCTCGAGAACATGCTGCAGCGTCCGAATTTTGAAACCCATCTCATCGGCAACGCGCAGCAGCATTAAAATTTCGTCCGACCGGTAGCAGTGCGCATGCACATAACGCTTTCCTTCCAGCACCTCCACGAGCGATTCGAGCCGCAGGTCATTTCGCGGTGGAATCGGATGCTCGCCCCGGCTCACTTGCGCGTTGTACTGCTTCCAGTTCGCCTGATAATTTTTCGCTTCGGTGAAGCTCTCCCGTATGACTTCCTCTACGCCCATACGCGTTCCCGGATAGCGTCGCTCGGCCACTGGCCCTTGCGAAAACAAACCGCCTTGCGGATACCCCTGGCGCTTCGGATTCTCCCCCAGCGCGAATTTGATGCCGGGCTTTGCACCTTCAAACAGCATTTCGGGAGCTGTCTTCCCCCACCGCAGTTTGATCACAACCGTTTGGCCGCCGATCGCGTTCGCGCTTCCGTGCAACACGTTCGAGACTGTCAATCCGCCTGCGAGCGCCCGGTAGATATTTATGTCGGTTGGATTGATGATGTCTTTTACGTTCACCATCGATGAATCCGACAGCGTCCCTTCATTGATACCGCCCTCAATCGCCGTATGCGAATGGCAATCGATAATGCCCGGCATCAGGTACTTCCCGGTGCCGTCAACCACGGCCGCTCCCGCAGGACCGCTGATGTTTTTTCCTACCGCTGCCACCTTGCCATCTCGTACCAGCACACTCCCGTTTTGGATAGTCCCTTTGGTCACGGTCAACACCGTTGCATTCCGAATCAGAACGGTTTGCGCACCCGCCGTGACAGCAATCCCAAACGCAACGCAAAGCCAAGCACTCACCTTCTTCACCGCAGACTCCCTTCGCCCGTCAAATCGGAAGGCGTTTTCGCGCCCTTCTCCCGTCCGCCGACGCTTCCTGGTCCGCTCGGCCGCTGCATTTCTTTCGATGGCTCGAACAAGCGCCCGTCTACCAGCACATACTCGACGGTTGTCTTATCCGCAAAAGCATCGCCTTTGGTCACCACCAGATTTGCGATCTTTCCCTTTTCCACGCTACCCAACCGGTCCTCCAGCCCGTACACCGCGGCCGCATCCAGCGTCAGCGCCCGGATCGCCTGTTCCCGTGACAGCCCTGCCGCAATCGCCCGCCTCACCGCCTTGGTCAAATCCGGCGCGGCATCCACCCCATCGGAATAAAACGCAAACTTCACTCCCGCCTTGGCCAGCATCCCGGGTACCGCCGGAGCGCGCTCCCTCATCTCCAGATCCCGGTAATCCGGCGGCTCGGTCGGATCGGGGTTCTTCGGCTTCTCCGGCCATTTCAGACTCACCAGCACCGGCACTTTGGCTGCCTTCAACTCGTCCATCGAGCGATACGCTTCGTGCATTCCGTATAGAACAAAGGGTGTCTTCAACTCCTGCCCGAAGCGAATCATGCGATTGATCTGCTGCGTCTCCTCGGCCGGCAATAAAATACGCGGTGATTCGGCCAAACCTTCGATCGTGTGGTCATACTCCGGCCGCGAGTTGCCGTTCGGATGCTGCCGGTAAATTGCCTGCGCCTCCTTGTACTGCGCAAGATCCAGATAGAGCTGCCGTACATAAGCGATATTGCCCATCAGCGAGGCCGGAAATGTGCGCCCGAATCCGCCGCCACCCACACGAAACAAAATCTGCTGCCCGATCGGTTGCGCCACCACCATGTCGCGCCCCCGCTGCCCGCCCAAATCGATGAGTGCGCCGAGCCCTTCGACGATCCCGCGATTAGGAAACGTCGCCGAGCTTGTGAAGCCCGCTGCCCGCGCAGATTCCAGGCGCTTATCGTCCGGCGTCACTAGATCCGCCGCGCGTTCGTACGAATAAGTTTGCGGCCGCGCCTCGGGTCCCTTCACTTCCGGGTCGCCTTCGGTTTCGGCGGCAGCCGTCGAATCGGTATCTGGCGCAGCGGGGTTCGGAGCCGACGTCGCGCCTCTCGCGCCCACTACCGGAGGAGCCGGGGGCGGAATGCCCCACGTACTCAGCGCATCGACAAAGCCCGGGTAAACAGTCAACCCGGTTCCATCGATCACCCACGCGTCCGCCGGGACCGCCGCGTTTGCACCCACATCCTCTATTAACCCGTGCCGCAGTATTACTGTCGCCCTCGGCATCTCCGCGCCATTCACCGGCACTACGCGCGCATCCTTTATCGCAATCGCCGACGGCACTTCCGCTCCTGCTTCTGCCGCCATCGCCGCCAACATTGCCACCCTGCACACTTGTCGTATGGTCATCGCTTTTCAGTCACAACCCAAAGTGAAATTGCTCATTGTGACACGTGTGGGCGTAATTTATTGCGAGGCAGTTACTTACCGCAGCAATAAATTTGCATTTCGAGCCGCGCGGCCTCTCGTAACTCCGGCTACGCTGCTACCGTCCTGGCATGAAGAACAAGAAATCCGCGAAGGAATCTTCTGTCACTGAGGCCCTTCTGAAATGTCTGCTTGACACTCAGAAGACGGCCGCCGAGAAGGCCATACAGCCACCTTCCATCGGCTCTACACCGCTAAAACCATCCGATCAATCTCACGATGCCGGCGGCGGCTACAACCCGGATTGGACTGCTCCCCAGGAATAGCCGGTGCGGGGCGCGTCTTCTGGCGTGTCCCGCCTCTTCATCTCACTTGCCTGATTGCGCTCCGTCCCCAAGTTTGTAAAAGCGATACCGAATCTTCCACTTGCCCTCTTTGCCGGGCGGAATGTGCAGCGCAATGTAGGCCTCCGGACACACCGTGGTTCGAATCGACCACAAGTACAGCTTTGAGATCGGATGGTCTCCCGTCTCTTCCACCCCCACACCCACTTTGCTGTTCTCGACCCGTATATCGTTATCGCCAGGCTTGTCGTTATAGCCTTCCAGATACGTCGCCGCCGAGTCGTTTTCGGGAGCTAATTCCCGCAAGTACACAAACTCTTTTCCACGCACTTCGGCTTTGCCCTTCAGATCATCGGTCGCCGTCGGCGCAAATGCAAACTTCACCGAAAACGCCGGCCCTGTCGGCTGCCCATCGATCACATAAAAATCGTGGTCATACACTTCCGTATCGATCGGGCGCTTGCCTGTATTCTTCAGCGTGTGTTCCAGAAGCAGCTCCGGCTTCCCCTTCACCAAACTTACTTTCTTGGTGTACACATAGGAATACCCGTCGACTCCCTGCAACTCCTGCACAAATTCGATGTGGTCCGAATAAGGCCGCACGATCCACTTGCCCGTCGAGACAATCCGGTAATCTCTGCTGAACCGGTACGGCTCGTTATCCGGCTTCTGCAAAATGCCAACACCGACCTTCACAAACATGTCACCCGGCTTCGCTTCGCCATAGCCGAGCGCCCCGTCCGCCGACCGGAACTCTTCCACCGGCCCCGTTATCGCATCGTGCAAAGTCGGTATGTACTTCGGAAACCAAACCCCAAAGAAGTTATGCCCGTCGAAATCGAGCCTCGACACCACGCCCGACCAATCGAACCGCGCTCCCCTGTAATATCCGTTCTCTGCATTCGGCAGGTACAAGCGCGCGCGAATCAGTCCATTACTGATCGACGCCGCCGGAGCATTCTGTTGCGCCTCAACCGCTCCGCCCCATACGAATAAAACGCACGCTGCCAACCCAATTGCCCGCAAGCTTCTGCCCTTACTGTAAGATCGCTGCATATTCCCGGGTCTTATTCTCTCTCACTCCGCCCGGTCACTGCTTCGTCACTGGCACCAGTTTCCCCTTCCGTATGTAATACCTGCTCCCGCACCACTGTCGATCAGGTTTGCATCTACCCGTCTTCGATCTTTTCTAAAAGTCGATCTATAGACATCCACCCAATCTGCCGATAAGACAGATGTGCGGCGCTTTAAGCATCTGTTCTCGGTCCTCCAGCTTCTCGGCTGGTTGCTTGCCGCCACGATGCCTCTCCTCGCTCAACACATCGAGCTTAAACACTACGGCCGGGAAGAAGGCCTCAGTAATCAGGTGGTTAACTGCCTTCTGCAGGATCATCTCGGCTTCGTTTGGGTGGGCACGCAAAATGGTCTCTTTCGTTACGACGGCCGAAAATTCGAGCGTTTCGGCGTAGCCCAGGGTTTCCCTAATTCCTTCATCTACGCCCTCCACGAAGACCGGCGTGGCCATCTCTGGGTCCAAACCGAATACGGGTTCGGCAAGTTCGAGCACGAGCATTTCTCTTTCGAAGGTCCGCACGTCAGCCTTCAATGGACCGGGAGCGCCGGCATCGATTCGACTCCGGAAGGCCTAGTCTACTTCGCTACACCGCAAGGACTAGGTGTGTTAAACCCCCTCTCAAGCTCCGTTCCCAAGTTCACCGTTTTAAAGCTTCCCAATGGCGACAACAGCCCGGTCCATGCCATTCACGCCGAAAGCTCTGGCGATGTCTGGTTTTCATCCGAAACCACCCTATACCGCCTTTCGAAAGGTGTAGTTTCTGCCCAGAGTTCTGGGCTGGGCCTCCCCGAAGACCGCTGGGACACCCTTCTCCCTGACGCGGCAAAACGGCTCTGGCTTCGGAGCGGGACCCGGCTGATCGCCCTCTCGCCCGATCGCCAAAGCTTCCGGGCAATAAAACAAAACCTGAGCCACGCGGGCGACATGGACTCCTTCATGGTCACCTCACAAGGAGACTTGCTGGTTCCAAACGGAAGGGGTCTTTCTGTGGAGCATCACGGCCAATGGACGTATCTGGGTGAACGGGAGGGAGTGCCTTCCGTGCCCGCTTCCGTTTTCATGCAGGATCGTGAGGGCTCGATCTGGTGGGGAACATGGGGCGGGGGTTTACATCAATGGAAAGGCTACTCTATCTGGCAGGGTTGGACCCGTGAACAGGGTCTAAGCGGTGAAATCGTCTGGCAAGTCCGGCGCGATCCAAGTGGAAAGATCTGGGCCGGCACGGACAATGGCTTGAATGTATTTAAGCCCGGTGAAAACCGCTGGCGATCCGTCGCATTAGGTGAGCGGGCGGCCAATAGCGATGTGCGAGCCTTCGTCTTCAAGAACGGATCGACTTGGGCCGGAAGCTCTCCGGGTGGAGTTAGCAGGGTCGACCCGTCTGGCGCGGTCACTCGCGTTCCGCCCGGGTCGCCGCTCCGAAATGCGAACGTCTTCGGAATGGCTTTAGACCGGCGGAACAACATCTGGGTCGCTTCGGATAAAGGCCTTTTTCGCAGCAAACCTAATGGAGACCCGTTCAACTTTGAACTGCAAATTGCCCCCGAGGCCAATCATGGCTTCTATGCAGTAACTCTCGACAGTAAGGGCCGGATTTGGACCGCAAACGATAGCTCTGGCCTGCTGTGTTTCGATGGCCAGCACTGGACCAGCATCACGGAAAAAGATGGTCTCCTCGATAATCACATCCGCACCATCGCTGCCGATTTGTCTGATTCCATCTGGGTCGGGTACGCGGGCGATCTGGGCCTCTCTCGCCTCACCGCAGACTCAAAGGGCAAACTCTCTGTTCGACATTTCGCCAAAAAAGATGGTCTCAACTCCACTGCCATCGTCTTCATCGGCTGTGACCGGCGTGGCCGGATTTGGTCCGGCACCGATGACGGACTCGACATCTTCGATGGACTCAAATGGAAGCACATCGGCGCACAAGATGGGCTGCTCTGGGATGATTGCGACACCAACGGATTTTGGGCCGACCCCGACGGCGTCGTTTGGATTGGCACCAGCCGCGGACTCGCGCAAATGTACGGTAACTTCCGGACTCGTTCGCTACCCCCACCATTAGTCGCCATCAAGCAAGTCGAGACTGGTGCGACTCCGCTCGACCAATCGCACATGCAAGTCGCATACGGCAAGGCGCCTGTGCGGATCAACTACGCCGGACTCAGCTTCAAGGATGAGGCCAATGTCACCTTTCGTTACCGTCTCCACGGCCTCTCTGACGACTGGCGCGAAACGGAAACGCGCAGCCTTGAGTTCCCGAACCTTGCCCCCGGCCTTTACACGTTCCAAGTGCTCGCCAAAAACTCCGAAGGAACGCTAAGCGGCGCTCCTGCTACTGTCTCGTTTGAAGTTCTAACCCCCTGGTGGATGTCCGCTTGGTTCAAGCTTGCAGCAACCCTCGCCACGATCATCTTTCTCTACTTGGCCTTTGCCTGGCGAATGGCGAGAGTTAAGCGCCAGAATACCACCCTACGAGCCTCTCTCGACGAGCGAACCAGATTGCTTCACAAGGCAAACGAAGTCAGCCGCCTCAAAAGCGAATTCCTGGCCAACATGAGTCACGAAATCCGAACCCCCATCCACGGCATCATGGGCCTAACCTATCTCACTCTGGATTCGGAACTCGGCGTCGAACAGCGCGAAAACCTGGAGATCATTCAAGGTTCCGCCAACTCTCTTCTGGGTATCCTGAACGACGTTCTCGACGTCTCCAAGATCGAGGCCGGCTGCCTCGAATTTGAGAACATCCGCTTTGAAGTTCCCGAGCTTTTTACATCCTGCCTCCAGCCCCTGCTCGCTTCGGCGTCTAAGAAAGGCCTTGAACTTTCTATCCGGCTCCAATCTTCGTCATGGCCCTCCCTAACCGGCGATCCAAACCGAATCCGGCAGATTGTCAACAATCTGGTCGGCAACGCCCTTAAATTCACACAGCAAGGCTCCGTCACGGTAGCAGTCGAGCAACGAATCTTGAACGCGTCTCAACTCTCCCTGGAGATCGCCGTCCAGGATACCGGCATCGGCATCCCCCAGGAGCAGCAGGCGAGCATCTTCGACGCCTTCGTACAAGCGGACGGCTCCATGACACGGCGCTTCGGCGGCACTGGCCTCGGCCTTTCCATCTGCTCAAAACTCGTTCAGATGATGAACGGGACAATCTCCGTCGAAAGTCAACCCGGACTTGGCAGCACCTTCCGGTTCAACCTCGTTCTTGCGCTCGCGGAGACCGCCATACCGCTCGCTCAGCCCGAAACCGGCCACGAGCTTACGCTCGCGGCTTAGAGGAGCGCCTTTGGGCAAGGGGGCTGCCGATTGTTATATTCGCCTCACTTGCTACAATCTAAATTGTTTCTCCCTCTGTTTCAGTCGAATCTCTCGCATAACGGAGCGCACTGAGACGCCGTGACTGACATCCAGATGACTTGTGGAGGAACACTCGCTTGTGTGGGATAGCTGGGTTTACTCATATCGCTTCACCTGCGCCCCGCTCTAGAATTGCTGCGGCTGTTTCCGCTCTTCGTCATCGCGGCCCAGATCAGCAAGGCATTTTCCAATCCCCCCTAGTCTCCCTGGGTGCGGCACGCTTGAAAATCCAGGATCTTGCTCACGGTGATCAGCCGCTTCACTCAGCCGACGGCAATACCACCATCGTCTTCAACGGCGAAATTTATAATCACCTCGAACTGCGCCCGGAGCTTGAACGAAACGGGTTCCGCTTCCACTCTCATAGCGATACCGAAACCGTGCTCGCCGCGTTTCTTCACTGGGACCTCGAGTGCTTTGCGCGTCTGCGCGGTATGTTCGCCGTTGCCCTCTGGCAGGAATCGTCCCAACGCCTCGTGCTCGCTCGAGACCGCCTCGGCATAAAGCCGCTCTACCTCTCTCATCAAGGGCTCGACCTTTACTTCGGCTCTGAACTAAAAACTCTCTTCGTTCATCCGCAGATCGACCGTCAACTTTCTTCTTCCGGCCTCGACTGTTATCTCGCCCTGAACTACACTCCGGCCCCCTGGACAATGGTCGATGGAATCGAGAAATTCCCGCCTGCTCACTGGCTCGAATGGCGCGCCGGACGCATCCAGTCTGAGCCCTATTGGCAGATTCCCGCCCCAGCCGGTCCCCGAAGCCGCTTCACCCTCCCGGACGCCAAGGCTCAACTCGATAGCTTGCTCGAGCAGTCCGTTCGCGAACATCTCCTCTCCGATGTGCCTCTCGGCCTGTGGTTGAGCGGCGGTCTCGATTCCTCAACGATTCTGCACTACGCAGCCGCGCAATCCGCGCAACCGATCCGCACCTACTCCATCTCCTTCCAGGGCCGCAGCTTCGATGAGAGCGCATACATTCAACAGGTGGCCGCTCAGTACGGCTCGCATCATGAACAGCTCGATCTGAACGAAAACGAAGATTTGCTCGGCGCGATCGAACAGTTCCCCGACTACTTCGACGAGCCCAATAGCGACGGCGGCGCGCTGCCTGTCTGGTTCCTCTCCAAACTCACCAAGTCAACCGCCACCGTGGCGTTCAGCGGCGAAGGAGCCGATGAACTGTTCGGCGGTTATCTCACCTATCGCGCCAGCCGCCTCGCCGCTCTTGCCCGCAGTCTTCCCACCGGTCTAACCGGCCTTGCCCGCTCGCTCGCGCACCGGCTCCCTGTGTCCGACGACAAGATCAGCCTCGAATACAAGCTCAAACGCTTCTTTACCGGACTGTCGATGGATCCGTACCGGGCGCACGTGTATTGGAACGGCACGTTCTCCGAAGCCGAGAAGTTCGCGATTACCCGCCTGCCTCTTCCTTCCGCTCTCCGCCCCCGCCTCAATGAAGCCGCGCAGTACGGCGCCGGGCTTAACGCGCTTCTCCGCTTCGATCAAACCTGTTATCTCCCCGACGACATCCTCATGAAGGTAGACCGCATGAGCATGGCTCACTCTGTCGAGGTTCGCCCTCCTTTTCTCGACCATCGCATCGTTGAATTCGCCGCGTCGCTTCCTGCGCGCTTCAAGGCAAGCGGCAGCCGCCAGAAAATTGTCTTAAAAGAACTCATGAAGGACAAACTCCCCACCGCCGTCCTTCGCCGCCCCAAAATGGGTCTCGACTTTCCCGCTCACGACTGGCTCCGCGGTCCTCTGCGCGAGTTCTTACTCGATACGATCTCGACTGCCGAAGCCGCCTACTCGGACTTCTTCAACTTCCCTTTGATCCATTCCTTCGTGAACGATCATCTGAGTCGTCGCGCGAACCTCGGTTACAATCTCTGGGGCTTGTTGAATCTATTTCTTTGGATGAATCGATGGAAGATAGCGTGCGCCCCCTCAGTCAAGTCAAGTCTGAGAAGCGCCGATCAATTACTTACCTCTATATAGTTGTTATCGCGGTCGCCGCCGCTATTTATCTTGGCTGCATCATTTCGCCCCCATCTCTAATGGACGATGTCGATGCGGTTCAGGCTCAGATAGCGCGTAACATGCTTTCTTCCGGCGACTGGGTAAGTGCCCGGCTCGACGGCATCCTCTATCTCGAGAAAGCCCCGCTTATTTACTGGTTGATCGCCATCAGTTACAAGCTTTTCGGCGCGTATGATTGGGTAGCGCGCCTCCCCGTTGCGCTTTCCGCCATCGGCCTCGCCTGGCTTACCGCCGCCTTTGGCAAATGGGCATTCGGCCGCCGCGCGGGCCTCTACTCCGGCCTCGTGATGGCCACCTGTGTCGGGCTCTTTCTATTCACTCGCATTCAGATTCCGGACGTCATGCAGACCTTCACGGTCGCCCTCGCTCTCTGGGCCTTTCTGCGCCTCCTCGATCCTGCTGAGCCGCGTCCTCGCCTCTGGAGCTTTCTGCTTGCCGCGAGCATGGGCGTCGGTTTGCTGCTCAAAAGTCTGATCGGCGTTGTCTTTCCGGTCGGCGCGGCCTTGGTTTTCCTCGTTCTCACCAAACGTCTCTTCAACCGCGCGTTCTGGCGTCGCGTCCATCCATTTTGGGGTCTCGCCGTGATCCTCTTGATCGCCGCCCCCTGGCATATCCTCGCCACCATCCGCAATCCGCCTTACTTCGCCTTCACAATGCACAGCGTTCCCGGCGAGTATCACGGCTTCTTCTGGTTCTTTTTCATCAACGAGCAGCTGCTGCGCTTTCTAAATTTGCGCTACCCGCGCGATTACAACACCGTTCCGCGCCTCTACTTCTGGCTGTTTCACTTACTCTGGCTTTTTCCCTGGAGCGTGTACATCCCGGCAACATTCAAGCTCTCTTATCGCGCCTCTGATCGCGCCTCGCAAGTTCGTCTGCTCGCGCTCTGCTGGATCGGCTTCGTTCTCGTCTTCTTTACTTTTTCAACCACGCAAGAGTATTACTCAATGCCCTGTTATCCCGCCTTTGCCCTGCTCATCGGGTCGGCCATGGCAGGCGGCGGCGCTTGGATTAAAGGCGGGACCAAAACACTGGCGGCACTCAGCCTTCTTTGCGCGCTCATTACTTTCAGCCTCTGGTTTGCCGTTCGCCACACGGCCGCGCCTGGCGACATCTCACAAGCACTCACCAGTCATCCGGCGGAATACACCCTCTCGCTCGGCCACATGGAAGATTTAACGATCCCGGCCATGGCCTACCTGCGCCTCCCGCTGCTCGTTGCGTCGATTGCCTTTCTGATCGGCGCGCTCGGAAATCTCTTCTCTTCCAAATCGAGAGCGTTCTTCGCTTCGGCCGCCATGATGATCGTGTTCTTCCAAGCGGCCCGCCTCGCGCTGGTCGTGTTCGATCCCTATTTATCTTCACGGCCCCTTGCCAATGCTCTCCTTCAATCTCCACCCGGCGAGCTGATTGTCGATCATCACTATTACACCTTCTCGTCCATCTTCTTCTACACCGATCGCCGCGCTCCCCTCCTTAACGGGCGCATCAACAATCTCGTCTACGGCTCCTACGCCCCGGGTGCGCCCGACATTTTCTTGACCGACGAGCAATGGAAGGAACTCTGGCTTGGGCCGAAGCGTTGCTACCTAGTCGCCGAAGACGAGTCCCTTTCCCAACTCCGCAAACTGATCCCGCCGGGAAGAATGACCGTCGTCAAAGCGAGCGGAGGCAAAGCTCTGGTGACCAATCAACCTCTGTCTTGATCGGAGCGCTTATCTCGTCTGGCGCTCCTTGCTGTGTCTCAAAACGGCCAGGACTGTCCGCCATGGTCTTGTGGTCACACAATTTACGGAGTTTGGTAAATTTTTCACACACACCCGGTAAGTTATTCCGACTCAGGTACTTAGAAGCGGTGGCTTCTAAGCTATAGGCCTGTGAACCACGCGCACGAAGTGCAAATGGAAGTTTTGCCGCCTTTACACTTCGGGCATAGAAGCAGACGGATGCAACACCCGATGCGCTTGCCGGCCCAGTAGTTCCGGCATTGCATTGCACGTTGCGCCTATTCACCACCGAGGAATCGATGCGATCTCATACTCTAGCGGGGCGTTCGAAACGCTCCAGACTGCCCCAAGATCCTGATGGTCTGATTGCACGGCTGAGCGACTTGCTGGTCGGCCAAACGGAGGCGATCGAGACCATCATCCCGTACGTGCAGATGCACCAGGCGGGTCTTTCTCCCGAAGGGCGGCCGGTAGGCGTGGTCCTGCTGCTCGGTCCTACCGGAACCGGCAAGACGCGCACTGTGGAAGCTTTGGCGGAAGTGCTGCACGGCAGCAGCAAGAACCTGCTCAAGGTCGATTGCGGCGAGTTCCAGATGGAGCATGAAGTAGCGAAGCTGATTGGCGCGCCGCCCGGCTATCTCGGCCATCGCGAGACGCAGCCCATGCTGAACCAGGCGAAACTGAACAGCGTGGCGAGTGAGCAGAACGATATCTCACTGGTGCTCTTTGACGAGATCGAGAAAGCGGCGGGCTCGATGACCCGTTTGCTGCTGGGCATCCTCGACAAAGCCACGCTACGCTTGGGCGATAATACGACGGTCAATTTCGAGAAGTCGCTAATCTTTCTTACGAGCAATCTGGGCGGGAAATCGATTCAACGCGCCAACAAACCGGACTTCGGCTATGAAGCCATGCTGCCGCCGAAGCCGATGCAAGATGCGAGCAAGATTCAGAACATCGGGATGACGGCTGTCCGCCACAAGTTCTCTCCGGAGTTTGTGAATCGAATTGACTCGGTCATCGCGTATAAGCCGCTTGATCGCGCCGCTTGCGATGTGATTCTGGATCAGATCCTGGCGAACTTCGGTCGAACGATTCACAATCGCCTGGGCCTGCGAGCGTTTCGGTTGCAATGCACGTCAGCAGGGCGGAGCCTGTTACTGGATAACGGAACCAGTCTCGAGTTCGGCGCGCGGGAGTTGAAACGCACCGTGCAGAGAAACTTCATTCAGCCGGTAGCGGCGCTCGTTTCGCAAGGAGCAATCCCGCCGGGTAGCACAGTGATCCTCGACGCTAAGGGCGGAGACTTCAGCATTTTGCTCCGCCAGTAAGGCGGGCTGCTGTTCTCCGATGCAGGCACGCGCTTTCCGCGCGATCGGTTTGCGCGTGCCTGTGGTTGTCTCCTGTAAGTTCCCTATGAAACTTTGCACTCTAATACTCTTTTTCGGGACGCTCTCCGCGGCTGCTCCCCCCATTTACCATCCCGAGAACCGGGCCGCATATGCGGCAGAGGCTTACTTCTACTCACTTATCATCAAGGCCAAGGCGGATCGCGTGGACCTGCAGCAGGTGGCGTGGGCGAATATCGAAAGCCGTTTTAACGCGAATGCAGCGGCGGAGAAGTACCTCGTGTTTGCAGAGAAGAATGCATCGACGATAGATTTGTCACGATTCGAAACCGTTTTGGGAGCTTCGGCATGCAGCGGCTTGCGACCTCAGGAATCTTTGACCGCAGCCGTGCCCGAACCGGCTTGGATGCACTTGTTGACAGGAGCAGTGGCGGTGGGATTGATCCTGCTGGGACGGCGACGTAGTTAGATCGGGCGCGGGCAAGGGATGTGGCATTGAGAGACTACCGTTGGGTGAGCGAGCGGAAAGACAATGTCGTTTGGCAGCCCAGTTCCGATCGCTCGGAACGGGTGGAGGAACTGCTGCTTTCGCCGGCTGATTTTGGTGTACTGAGCGAAGCGAACGTGGACTTCGCGCCTGCGCACACAGAAGAATGGATGCTTTTTTGGCAGACTCACATTTGCGAAAAAGATCAGTTTCCTACTTCGTTTCCGCAGCTATGCCTCGCCAAAGCACGGCGCGTGTGGGCCGCCATGGAGGAACACTTTTTCTCTAAATACGACGGCTTCTTCCGCGTGTGGCCCGAGCAGTGCAGCAGCGGCATTTGGGCAGTGCCTTATCCGGGTTCACGTATCGCGGGGAAGATGGTCGATTATCCCAAGCTGTCTCTGCCGACGAATCTGGTAGAGCGATTCACGGCTTGGCAGAACGATTTCGACGATCATGAGCCTTGGGCCGCCGAGAAATTCGATTGGGACAGGCATGCCACCGTAAGTGAGGAGCTGGCGCCAACTGAAACATCATGTTGGGTCGAGAATTTTTATTGAGCATCGCGAGTTGGTGGAGTGCTGACGGACGGCATTACACGCTCATGCCGCCAGCTTCTGGGACTCGGAGAGGCGGACTGAGCCCTTCGTACTGTTTTCTTTGAACTGACGAGGCGCCATGGGAGGGCGAGATAGTTGAACCTTGTAAACGACATTTCGTGCTTCGGCGGTAGCAGTTCTGCTCAGGCAAGCAGCGAAAGATCACGCTAAGGAGAATATCGATGGCATTTCCGAACGCACTACGCACGTCCAGCTGGTGTCAAGAATTTGGTGTAAGTTGGCACTCGGCTTGAGAAACCAGCTTACATCCTATTTGCCTAATCGACATAGTTAGACGAAGTGCAGGATGAATACTCCTACCAAGCGCCTATCGTTCTTCTGAAGTCGAAAGAACCCGTAGGGGCCTCAATTCGCGTACCATTAAGACTAGTGGGACAAATGGTTCAATCAGGCGCAAGCGAAAAGCGGGGGCAAGCTGACCAAGAGCGCCCACTTGTATTTTTGGATTCCAATGTAATCCTCTCATTTTTTCAAGGTGACCCGTCAGCCATTGAATTGTTTTCCGCAGAGGGACAGGGACGTATCCGTTTTGCAGTGAACCCGATTGTGCTTCAGGAGCTTCTTCTGACTGTGGATCTGGGCCGACATCCCGAGTTCGAGCGGATTAGACAGCACCTTCGAGTACTTCCAATTGACGTCTCAAAAGCAGAGGCGTTGCTCCCAGCGATCCGAAATTTTAACGATCGGATGGTGCATTCTAACGACATTCTCATTCTGAGTAGTGCAGAGGAATGTGATTTCCTTGTCACGAATGACAGGCTCCTTATGTCCCTAGCTGGGAACAAAGAACTCGCGACGTTAACGCCGGAAGCCTTTGCATCCTATCTCCGGGCTGCTTAGTGCGGGTGTATTTTGACACTGGTGTATTCGTTGACTATCTGAGCGCGAGGGGATCAAATGCCATTCTGAGGTCTTCGAAGCGTCGTGGAAGGACGCCCGGAGATCTAGCGCAGGATGCGGAACGGATATTTGAGAAGGTTTCTCGCAAGCACGTGGGCGCAACATCATGTTTAACTTACTACGAGGTTGAAGAGGCCCTCTACCAGTTACTTGCCCAGTCCGCAAAAGGCGTTTCTCAGGCTAGCGCATTGCTTGTGTCTGCCGCGCGCTCAATCACCACACAGGTACAGATGGTCGTCGATCTCTTTAGAATTTCGTCGCTCGACCTCACCCCCGACACGGTACGCCTTCAACTTCAACAGCTTGAGTTGCAGACGCGAGGCATTCGCGCAGCCGATGCACTCCACATCGCTAGTGCAATTGCATTTGAAGCAGATCTATTTGTCTCAACAGATCAAACTTTGCTAGCTTTAGACCACGTGCTCGTTAACAAACGAGGATCCAAAATCCGTTGCTTCGATACGGATTCGGCGCTAACTCTTTTATAGGTTTTGCAAGTGACTCATCCGATACCAGGACCCCGTGGGAGTTTAATCTATCATCTGGAGCTCCAGAAGAGAATGAGAAATTGATCTCACCCGGATTACCGCTGAGAAACGCTATGACCCGAGGCCGTGGTGCTCAACTGCGTATCGCACCTTGCTCCCGTCAGCGTTTGCCGCGAGGGTCGTATTGGAAGCACTGATCGAGCGGCACACCGAGCGCGATGGCCACTTTGAACGCAGTCTCAAGCGACGGCGAATACTTGTCTTGCTCAATCGCGATGACCGTCTGGCGTGTCACTCCGACCTGATCAGCGAGCTCCTGCTGCGTCATTTTGTGAAGGGCTCGGAGTTCTCGAATGCGGTTGCGTATTGCGGCCATCAGAGCGCTTTCCGGTAAGCCACAATCTGGGTGCCGGTCTTCGTGATATCGGCGACGATCAACATGCCGAAGAAGACGCTTAGAAAATAAAGTCCTACCATCCGGCTGTCCAGTCGAAGATGGCCTACCGTGGTGTGGAACCACAACAGGCCCAGGCCGATCACCATCAGTGAGGCGAGCGCCAGATACCCAGCTCGATAGCCGCGAAGTTCGATCAAGCGATCACGCTCATCTGTGATACGGTTTCGCGTGAATGCGGCAATCGCCGACTGCAGAATGATCTGCAGCACGATGATAGCGATGATCATGCCCGCGACTTTGTTAACCGAGTTTTGCTGGTGCAGGAAAAAGTAAGGTCCGTAAACAACCAGCTCCGCCGCAAGCGAGGCATAAAGAGTTTTCTCCCGGTAAGAAAGGCTGGCCGCCATAGCAAATCGCTCCTCATGTCAAAGATGTTTGACATACAAAAAGATAACGCTTCAGCCAGCGTCGTGTCAAATTTCTTTTACACCGATTGCAGGGGGGAAGACGATGTGGCCGGAGGGTACACTGCTAGTGCTTGCCCGGAACACTCTATCTAGTTGCCACGCCGATCGGGAATCTGGAAGACATTACGTTGCGCGCGCTGCGTGTATTGCGCGAAGAAGTCTCAGCAATTGCGTGCGAAGACACACGCCAGACGCAGAAGCTGCTCGCGCATTTTGAGCTGCACCAGCCGCTTTACAGTTACCACGAGCATAATGAGGCGGCACGCACGGCGGATCTGCTGCAACTGCTCGCCGATGGGCAATCTGTTGCGCTGGTGAGCGATGCGGGAACGCCGCTGGTTTCCGATCCGGGGTTTCGGGTGGTGAGCGCGGCTATTGCGGCGGGAGTGTCTGTTGTGCCGATTCCAGGGGCGTCGGCTGTACTCTCGGCACTGACTGCCTCGGGGCTGCCAGTGGATTCTTTTCAATTCATCGGGTTTCTTCCGCCCAAATCGGTAGCGCGGCGCGAGAAGCTGAAGAGCGTTTTCGCGCAGCAGATCACGACCGTCGCTTACGAAAGCCCGCACCGCGTCCTGGACACGTTAGCGGATCTAGCCGAACTCGAGCCGGCGCGTCCGTTGACAGTGGCCCGCGAATTGACCAAGCTGCACGAAGAATTTCTGCGCGGGTCCGCGGCCGGGATCAGGGATGCGCTTGCCTCGCGTCCCTCTGTAAAGGGCGAGTTTACGCTAGTGATCGGACGAGGCGAGGCGGAACCCGAAGGGGGTGATCCGGCCGCTGCGGTCGATCAACTCGAGCGGGATGGAGTAGCACGCATGGACGCGATCAAAGCTGTTGCGAAACGGATGGGACTTCCGAAACGGGAGGTCTACCGGGCCGTTGAGGCGCGGGGCAGCAGTTGCGCGGACAAAAGTCATGGTTCGGGCCAAAGGCGCCGATAGCGCATCTTGGTTTTTGCAGGTCGAGCCGTTCCTCAACCAACTCCCGAATGGCTCGAATGAAAGCCGGATGAGTGCCGGCGGTCGCGGCCCTAACCATCTTCATGCCCAACTGTTCCGCCAGTTCACGCGCTTCGGTATCGAGATCGAACAGCACTTCCATGTGGTCCGAGGTGAAGCCGA
Source organism: Bryobacteraceae bacterium (assembly GCA_965219105.1). Classification (GTDB taxonomy): domain Bacteria; phylum Acidobacteriota; class Terriglobia; order Bryobacterales; family Bryobacteraceae; genus Bog-105. The sequence goes on from OZ244728.1 coordinate 2,187,815, forward strand.
TGGGCGCGACTATAACGCTTCTTACGCCCTGCCCACGCAGCGCCCGGAGATGGTCGAGTATGTCGGGCTCCAGCCACGGCTGAGTGGGCGGACCGCTGCGGCTTTGATAGACCAGATCCCAAGCATCGATCGAGACCTCGGCTGCAACCAGTCGCGCCGTTTCACGCAGCTGCTTCTCATAAGCGCTCGTTTCCGCCATTGAAAGTGGAATGCTGTGAGCAGTAGCAACCAGCCGCACCGTGGCCCGCTCTTCTTCGCTGAACTCCGCCAGCGCCTCTCGCACGCGCGCCGCGCAAGCTTCGATAAAACCCGGATGATTGTAAAACACGCGCAGCTTATCAATGGCAGGCGCGCCGTTGCCAATCTCAATTTGCGCAGCCGCTAAGTTCTCGCGGTATTGCCGGCAGCCTGAGTACGAACTATAGGCGGACGTGACAAATGCCAAAGCGTGCTTGACGCCGTCACTCTGCATTTGGCGAAAAGTATCGGCCAAGTACGGATGCCAATTGCGGTTACCCCAATAGATAGGCAGATTGACGTGACTGGCTTCGAACTCATTGCGTAGAGCTTCGATCAAAGCACGGCACTGATCGTTAATCGGGCTCTTTCCGCCGAAATGGTAATAGTGCTCGGCGACTTCCAGGAGGCGCTCGTGCGGAATACCGCGGCCTCGCGTGACGTTCTCAAGAAACGGCAGGACATCCTCCGGCTTCTCGGGTCCGCCGAAAGATACCACCAACAATGCATCGTACATCTCTTACGAACGGATGCCGTTTACGTGATGCAGCTTCAACATATTCGTCGTGCCGCGCATACCGACCGGCTGGCCCGCCACAAAGACGATCTTGTCTCCAGCCTGCACCTTGCCCTCTTCGATCAGCAGCCGTTCCATTCGATGTAACATCTCGTCGGTCGACTCCATAGCGGGGGAGATGATCGAATGAACACCGTAGACAATCGAGAGCTGCCGCGCGACGGGCTCATGCGTGGTAAAAGCGAAGATAGGCACCGGAGGACGGTACTGGGCAAGCATGCGCGCCGATGCGCCGGAAGTAGTCCCGACAGCCAGCGCTTTAACGCCTGCCGACCGTGCGCATCGAAACGCGGCATCGGCAATAATTTCAGGAATCTCCAGATCTTCGCGCGTCCGGCCTGCAGTAAAGCCTTTTTGGTTAATGGCGTGTTCGGTTTCGCTTGCAATGCGCGACATCACCTTCACTGCTTCCACCGGGTACTTGCCCGCTGATGTTTCAGCCGACAGCATGATCGCGCTGGTGCCATCGTAAATTGCATTGGCCACGTCACTCACTTCCGCGCGAGTGGGCATGGCATTCTCAATCATCGATTCGAGCATCTGGGTTGCCGTGATCACAAATTTTCCGCAGGTGCGGGCCTTTTCGATGATCGTCTTTTGAATCGCAGGCACGCGCTCGATCGCCATCTCCACGCCGAGATCGCCGCGCGCCACCATCACGCCGTCGCACTCTTCGAGAATCGCATCCAGATTTTGCCAGCCTTCCGGCTTTTCAATCTTGGCAATGATTGGCTGCTTGGCATCAACTTCTTCGAGTAGATGACGAAGCCGCAGCACGTCGCGAGCTTGGCGCACGAACGACAACGCGAAGAAGTCGACACCCTTCTCGACACCGAAGTGCGCGTCGGCGATGTCTTTCTTCGAGAGCGACGGCGTGCTGATGTTGACGCCCGGCAGATTAATGCCCTTACGGTCACTCACCGCGCCGCCCGTCACCACTTCACATCGCGCCGCTGTTCCGTTACTCTCTAGAACGCGCAGCTGCACAGTGCCGTCCGCGATCAGCACCGGGTCGCCCGGCTTCACGTCGCGCGCAAAATCAGGGTAACTTGTGGAAGCGATCTCCGCGTTGCCCACCACAGACTCTGTAGTGATCGTAAATATCGCTTTCTCGGCCAGCACACAAGGACCATTTGCGAAAGTGCCGAGGCGAATCTTCGGCCCCTGCAGATCGAGCATGATGCCGGCGTTGGTTTTGAATTCAGCCGAGAGCCGTCGCACCCAATCGATGCGCCTTGCGTGATCCTCCTGCGCGCCGTGCGAAGCGTTCAGACGAAACACATCGACGCCAGACTCGAACAGCCCCCGCATGGCCGCTTCCGAATCGGTAGACGGTCCCAAGGTGGCCACAATTTTAGTAGCTCGCATGAATGAGATAACGCAGACAAAGGGCGGACAACGAACTTTTCAAGAAAGCGCCGCCCTCACCCTCATTATGACGGAGTGTCACGCATTCATCGAATCGTAACCGAGAGGCTTCCGGCTAACTTGCCGATGCAGGGCGCTCGGTTTTGCGGATGAACGCCGCGACATCGTCGTGAAATTGCTTCAACACAGCCTCGTTGACGTAGATCATGTGACCGGCGGTGTAGTAGTGATAGCTGATGTTCGATTGCAATTTGCCGGGAATTGGCAGATGGCGCATCTCATAGATGCCTTCGAAGAACGGAGTCGCCAGGTCGTAATAGCCGCCTGCAAGGAACACTTTCATGTTCGTGTTCAGCTTCATGGCGTTTGCAAGGTCAGGCATGACGTTGGTTCCGGCTTCTCCTTGCCCGACCGGTGGGCCGCCGGGGGCTTGGTGACGAAGATCCCAGCTAAAGTTACCGTCGCTGTACGCGCCCGGCTTATAAGTCTGGTTCGCGCCGTACTTTAACTCCGTTCGAAGGTACTGATTGATCCCAGTCGTGTAAGCAGAGGAGATGGCAGCGCTCTGCGGGTCGTACTCGGCTTCTTCGCTCATTGGATCGAGCGGCGGACCGGAGTATCGGGTATCCAGCCGGCCGGTTGTGAGACCGGATGGATCCTGCAGATTCTTGCTGAAAGCGCCTCCACTGACTCGCAAGTTCGACTTTACGAGATAGTCGACAGGCAGGCCGGTGTACTCGTGCAGCTTGGCGGCAGTTGCTTGTTTCTGCGCATTAGACAGTTCCGAACCCTGTAACAACGCATTCATGTAATCGCCGAGGGCATACTTCTCGACTTCGGCAAGAAGGGAATCGAGCGAGGAAGGCTGGTGAGCCAACTTGTGATGGTAGAAAGCGGTCGCTGCGTAAGTCGGAAGCGCTAAGGCGTAGGCCTGATCCACTCCGGGGTTCCACCGCGGGCCGTCAATGCTGTTATCGAAGCTGAGAATTGCCGAAAGCAGCACAATGCCGTTTAAATCTACGTTCTGAAGCAATGAGGACAGCACGGCCGAGCGGGGAGTTCCATAGCTTTCGCCGAACAGATACTTAGGTGAGTTCCAGCGATCCTGCTTGGTGAGGAATCGCCGGATGAAGCGTTCGAATGCATGAGCATCTTGATCAACTCCCCAGAACGCCTTCTCTTTGTCCTTGCCCATGAGGCGGCTGAACCCCGTACCGGGAGCATCGATAAAAACAAGGTCGGTTACATCGAGCAGACTGAAGTTATTGTTCTCAATTCTGTAAGGCGCCGCGGCATCGTGATGCGTGTCGGAAGTTACGACTCTCCTTGGACCGAACGATCCCATATGTAGCCACATAGTGGAGGAACCGGGTCCGCCGTTGTACAAGAAGGTGACAGGCCGCGATCCGGAAGCCGCGCCCTTCGCAAAGTAGGCAACATAGAACATGCGGGCTGTGGGCGGCGCATCTTCCGGCTTTTCAGGATCGAGCGGTTTCTCGCCGGTGTCGGGCAGGCGTTTTCCATCGAGGCCAATGAGCGCATCCTGCTGTTCGGTAGCCCCAACCGTAATGGTTCCGGCCACAGCGCGATAGGGAATGGTTTTACCGGCGACGGTCACCACACCTTCGGTATCGGAATCGGGCGGGAACGATTGCGCAGACGTGGTCGAAGCAGGCTTTTTTGCGGTGTCCTCCTTCGCATGCGAAGCGCTTTGCTTGGAGGCCGTGTCCCGCGCGGAGACACTGCCACAAAGCCCCAGGGCAAACAGTGCAATCGCGCATCGGCACAAACTTCTATCCCATTCAACCGTCATCAGCAATTCACCTCATTGGAACTTAGCATGCATAACTTGGAACGCCTCTCCGACGCACATCACCCGAATGCGGCTCGCTTGTTTGGCATAATGGTTTCGCTCTGGTTTTCTTCCGCATCGGCGGATGATGTTTCTTTCACCTACTCGTTACCGGCGGCTCAATGAGGCTGTCGGAATTTTGTTGCTGCTGCTTGGCTTGGCTGTTTCGCTGAGCCTCTTGTCATACTCGTCGGCCGACCCTTCTTGGGATACGGCGACCGGGTTGCGCAAGGCGCACAATCTGCTTGGCATCTCCGGCGCTTTCTGGGCCGATCTGTTGCTTCAGATCTTCGGCATCAGCGTCTTCCTGCTGCCCGTGCACATCTGGTCGCTCGGTTGGAAATGGGTGCGGTCTTCGCCCATCGAGAGCCCGTGGTTTCGGATTTGCGGCAGTCTTGCTCTCTGGTTCTGCCTGTCGACTGCTTGCGGCCTGCTGCCCCGGCACTGGCTGATCGGCGGCGCGATTCATCCCGGCGGCTTGCTGGGCATGGTCACCGCTGACTTCCTGCTGGCGCGTTTCGACCTCGCTGGATCGGCACTGATCACGGTCGGCGCCGGCATAGTCGCGCTTTACTTTGCGACCACCTTTGAATTCTCCACCTTGATGCGCTGGTTGAGCGGACCACTGGCTCGTTATCGAGCCGTGCTCGACAAATGGAAGGCCGCGCGACAGGCCAAACGGGAACAAGCAATCGAAAAAGCCCGTGCGCGTGCGGCCGAGCGTGCTGCTCAAGAAAAGGTTCGTTCCCCGCGAAACCGTCCTGCTGCTGCGCCTGGTAAACCGGATGCCGCTCCGCCCATGCAAGCGTCCGCTGCGCCAGCTTCCGCCCCTGATGAGCCGCCGTTCGACCTCGCCGGGGAGCCGGCTGAGCCTGTTGGGGAGGTCGATATTCCGATTCGCACGCTCGATTATCAGCCGGTGATTCGTGGCGTGCCGCCTTCGCCTGCCGAAGAAGAAGGCCCGGCGTTTTCAGAACCTGCTGCGCCGGTTCCCATCCCGCAAAAGAAGAAGCGCGTCTACAGCATTCCCGCGCCGGGTTTACTCAATGAAGTACCGGCTGGAAACGGGTACGACAGCATTGAGTTGAAAGAGATTGCCGGCCGCATCAAATCGAAGCTTGAAGAGTTTAACGTACGCGGCTCGGTGGTGCAGATCAATCCCGGTCCAGTCGTGACAACATTCGAATACAAGCCAGAAGCGGGTATCAAATACAGCCGCATCACTACTTTGACGGAAGATCTCTGTCTTGGACTGCAGGCTGAATCGGTTCTCATTGAGCGGCTGCCCGGCAAACCGACGGTCGGCATCGAGGTGCCTAACAGCCGCCGCGAAGTGATTAGCTTGCGCGCCATCCTCGAATCGGACGAGTTTCACGACTCGCCTTCCAAGATGACCATAGCGCTCGGCAAGGACATCAATGGCCGCATCAAGGTGGCTTCGCTCGAAACGATGCCTCACCTATTGATCGCCGGCTCTACCGGCTCGGGTAAGAGCGTGATGCTGAATGCCATGATCATGTCGTTTCTCTACAAAGCGACGCCGGACGAAGTGCGCATGATCATGGTCGATCCGAAACGGGTCGAGCTGGGCATTTACGAAGGCATACCGCATCTGCTCACGCCCGTGATCACCGAACCGCGTAAGGCAACCAATGCGCTACGCAACGCGGTCCTCGAGATGGAGCGGCGTCTGAAACTGCTTGCCTCGCATGGCGTTCGCAACATCGATCAATACAACCGCAAGGTCGCGCAGCAGAAGGAACAGCCGCGCAGCCTGTTCGAAAGCGAAACCGCGCGCGAAAAGGAGCCGCTCGAGCCGCTGCCCTACGTTCTCATCCTGATAGACGAACTCGCCGATCTCATGATGCTCGAGCGCGCCAATGTCGAAGAGTGCATCACGCGCCTGGCGCAAATGGCCCGCGCTGTCGGCATGCACCTGGTGCTTGCCACACAGCGCCCGAGCGTGGACGTGATCACCGGACTGATCAAGGCAAATTTCCCGTCGCGCATCAGCTTCCGCGTGGCAACCCGCGTCGATTCGCGAACGGTTCTCGACAGCATGGGCGCGGAACACCTCCTCGGTAAAGGCGACATGCTGTATCTGCCGCCGGGTTCGTCTCGATTGACTCGTGTCCATGGCGCTTTTGTCACCGAAGCCGAGACGAACCGGGTGGTCGACTTCTGGAAAGAACAGGCCAGTCCCGATTACGATGAAAGCTTCCTGCTTGCTCCGCCCTCCGAGGACGGCGAGGACAGCGGCGAAGATGGCGAGGCTTTCGACGGCGCACAGGATCCGATGTACGAGGATGCCGTCCGCGTAGTGCTGGAATTAGGCAAGGCTTCTACTTCTACCCTGCAGAGGCGTTTGCGCCTGGGGTACGGACGAGCTGCCCGCATTCTGGACATGATGCAGCGTGAGGGCATCATCGGTCCGCCGGACGGCAGTAAACCGCGTGAAGTATTGAAGCGCCCAGACTGGCTGCGCGAGATCGATCATCAGTTGCGCTGACCCGGCGGCAGGCTACTGTATTTTTATATGCCTGTCCATCACTACTTTCGGCGCGCCGCTCAATGAGCGCCAAGCGGATCATTGTCGCCATTGACGGACCAGCCGGCGCAGGCAAGAGCACGCTGGCTAAACGGGTCGCCGGAAAACTCGGGTTTCTCTACATCAACACGGGAGCGATGTATCGAACCGTCGCGTTGTGGGCATTGCGGCTCGGCGTTTCGCTTTCGGACATGCACCGGCTCGAGCAATTGGCGCAGCAAGCCGCGATCAGTCTCGATGCGAAAGACGGACGAATTTCGCTGAACGGAGAGGACGTCACGGACGCGATCCGCGCACCCGAAGTATCTGACGCAGCATCGAAGGTCTCAACTGTACCGGGTGTTCGGCGTGCTTTGCTGGCGCTGCAGCGGGCCATGGCGGATCAAGGAAGCGTGGTGATGGAAGGGAGGGACATCGGCTCGGTGGTATTTCCGCAAGCCCAGGTCAAAATCTTTCTCGATGCCGATCCTGCCGAACGGGCGCGGCGGCGGGCGCGGGAGCTCGACGAAAAGAACAACGCGGTCGAACTCACGGTCGTCGCAGGGGACCTCGAATCGCGCGATCGACGCGACCGCCAACGGAGGGAGTCACCGCTTGTCCAGGCGCCCGATGCCGAACTGATCGACACCACCGGCTTATCGCTGGACGAAGTGGAAGATCTGGTACTCCGCATCGTGCGCGCCAGAACTTCCAACGGCAAGGCCGCAGTCCATTGAGCCTGTGCCGCGCTAAATTCGCAAGGGCCCGCAGAGTACTAAAATTTCCAGTACAATTACATTGTTGCCGCAAGCAGTTCAGTCCTCTGCACTCAACCGTTCCGAACAGTGCTTCACGCTCGGCAAGAGCGTTTCCGCAATCCAGGTCTTTTCCGGGCGTCCCGGAGAAGAAGCCGAACGTCTCGGCCCGATGACTCAGCTTCCGGCGGGCGCCGACCTTCGCCTGGAAGGTCCGGGTTTTAACGACCGCACAGTCCGGGTCCGCTGCGGCACAAGTCACTACTACGTTTTTTGGGAAGATCTAGAGCAGCAGCGAAAGCCGGCCGCTTCCGCCGCGGGCCTCTGACCAAGTGCTGAGAGGTCCATTCAGGTAGCTATACTGGGCAAAGGCCGCACCCTGTTTCAGGACGGCTTGGCAGTACTACAAGGTTAAGGGGAGTTCCAGCTTTCAGCTATGTTCGATCTGTTTCGCAGCCGTGATAAGAGTGTGCGCATTCTGCTCGGCGCCATGCTCGTGGTCGTCGCGGCATCCATGCTCGTATACCTGGTGCCTGGCGGTTTTGGCGGAGGCGGGGGCGCGGGTGGCGAGAACGTCATCGCCGCCGTGGGGGGCGACAAGATCACAACTACCGATTTAGACCGCGCCGTGCAGCGAATCACCCGCGGACAGGCCAACCTTCCCAAGGGTTTACTCGCGATGTATGTTCCTTCGCTCGTCAATCAGATGATCGAGTCGAAGGCCATGGCATACCAGGCACGCTCGATGGGGTTCCGGATCTCGGATGCCGAGTTGGCGGACCGCATTCAGTCGGAAGTGGCGCCGGCTCTGGGCGGCAAGTTCGATTTTCAGACCTATCAGTCGATTCTTGCTCAGCAAGGCATGACGGTAAACGACTTTGAGAAGGAACAGCGGGAAGCCATGCTCGGCTCGCGCCTCGAAAACGCGGAATCGCAAGCGCTGATCATTTCCGATGCGGACGCCCGCGCCGAATACGAGCGCAAAAATCTGAAGGTCGGGTTGAACTACATCGCTTTCGATCCCAAAAACTTCGATTCCAAAGTAAACAAAACTCCTGCGGCCGTCAGGGCTTACTTCGACAAGAACAAGGCGGAGTTCCGTACGCCCGAAAAGCGTGACGTGAACCTGATCGTGGGCAACACAATCGACTTCCTGCAAGCGGCCAACGTCTCCGATACACAGCTGCATCAGCAATATAACGACAACATCGATAGCTACCGAACGCCGGAGCGGGTGCGCGTCCGCCACATACTGATCAAAACGCAAGGCAAGTCCAAAGAAGAACAGGCCAAGTTGAAGGCGAAGGCCGAGGACGTACTCAAGCAGTTGCAGCACGGCGGCGACTTTGCCGAGCTTGCCAAGAAAGACTCGGATGACACGGGAACAGCGGTGAAGGGCGGTGAACTGGGTTGGATCACCAGAGGCCAGACCGTGCCGAATTTCGAAAAGACCGCGTTTGCCCAAGCTCCGGGCCAAACCAGCGGCCTGGTCGAGACCGAGTACGGCTATCACATCATTCAGACTGAAGAGAAGCAGACGGCACACACTCAGACGTTCGATGAGGTGAAGCCACAGCTGTTGATGGACGCCAAGAAGCAGATTGCTTCCGACAGTTTGCAGAGATCGGTCGAGAGCGCACACTCCGAAATCAGCCGCAATCCCTCGCAGGCCGAGGCGATTGCCAAAAAGTACAATTTGAAGTTCTTCAAGGTCGATAACGTCGTAAGCAGCACGTCTCTGCCGGAAGTGAATACGCCGCCGCAGCTGATGAACGCCATCGCCTCAGCCGCGAAAAACACGACAACCGATGTGACGAACATCGACGCGCAAGGCAAGTCTGCTTTTGCCGTTGTCACCCAGGTTATAGCGCCGCACGATTCCGATTTCGCCGCTGTTCAGGCGGACGTTCTGAAGAAGTATGTGGATGTGGAGTCGACTCGCCTGGCGGAAGAAGCCGCAAAGTCTGCCGCCGCAGACGTCCGCAAAGGCCAGAGTTTAGAGCAAGTAGCGAAGAGCTATCACACCGCAGTCAAGACTGCTGCGCCGTTTACGGTAGACGGGGCCGCAGAGGGCATCGGTTCTGCTTCGCTCCTTTCGGCTGCGTTCAAGGACAAGGTTGGAGGCGTGGTCGGTCCCGTTTCGGCCTCTTCCGGTCAGTTCGTCTGCCAGGTGTCTTCGGTTACGCCTGCCGATATGACCAAGTTTGCCACGAATAAGGCGGCTATCGTCGCCAGTCTTCAACAGCAAAAGCAGTCCGTTCAGTCTCCTCTGTTCCGGGACAGCGTCGTCTCTGAGCTGAGAAGGCGTGGAAAGATCAAAATGAATCAGGCCACAATGAACCGGATCATCAGCTCGTTCCAACAGAGCTAATCACGATTGCATGGCGCATCAGTTACTTCAATTCGTTCACAGTCTGACCAATCCGGACGCCCTGATTCAACTGCTCTCCACCGCGTTAACCGGGTGGTTGGGTTATCTGGTTCTTTTTGCGGTCGTGTTTGCCGAGAGTGGGCTTTTGATAGGTTTTTTCCTGCCTGGCGATTCTCTTCTTTTCACGGTCGGGATCGTAGCGGGAGCGGGAAAACTCCCGATCGTCTGGATGATCATCATGCTGGCGTTCGCCTCCATGCTGGGGGACGGAATCGGCTTCCTGCTTGGCAGCACGGTGGGCTACTCGCTTTTCAAGAATACGAACTCGAAAATCTTCCGCCGCGAATACCTCGATCGCACGCATGCCTTCTATGAAAAGCACGGCGGTAAGACGATTATCTATGCCAAGTTCGTGCCCATCATCCGTACGTTTGCGGCATTTATAGCAGGAGTTGGCCGCATGCAGTACAGCCGCTTTCTTGCGTTCAACATATTTGGCGCGATCGGTTGGGTCACACTCATGGTGACGCTCGGCTATGTGCTTGGAAACGTTCCGGTGGTGCGCCATAACTTCGAAAAGGTGGTGCTGCTGATCATCTTTGTTTCGCTAGTGCCGGCTTTTCTACAGGTCGTTAAGGGCCGCAAAAGCAAAGAGCTCGAATCGGTGAAGTAACGCTTCAGAACAGCATCAGCTGAGGCTCTTCAAACGTGGCGGCCAGTTCCTGTGGCTTAAGGGCTCCAAAATCGCGTTCCAACATGCCAGTGCGTTCGCGGATTTCAGTGACTCGCCGCCGGATCGTCTCAGGATAGCCGCCTTTCAGAAAGGCTCCTGAGCTATATTCCCTTCGATACCTCGCCAGGCATTCGGGAAACTGTTCAGCAAGGAACGGGAAGAAGACCCGCTGCGCCGATGGCTGCAGAAAGAGTACATTGGCTCCAAAACGTGTCGCACCCGCGGCTTTTGAGGCCTCGGCGACGGCCGTAAGACTTGCTTCCGAGTCCGTGAATAGAGGAAGAACGGGGCTTGCGATCACCCCCGTGGCAACTCCAGCCGCTGCCAGTTTCCGGACCGCTGCGATACGCAAATCGGGCCTGGGTGCAAACGGCTCTATCAGCCTGGTCAGGCTGCCGTCCATTGTGGTGATCGAAAAGGTAACCCGCACGTCGTTTTTGCGGGCCAGTTCACGAAGTAAATCCGCGTCGCGAGCCGCTAAATCCGATTTGGTAGTGACATACAGGCAAATTCCCGACAATTTGTTCGTCACAAGCGCTTCGAGCAGCGCCCGGGTACGCTGGAACTTCCGTTCGGCCGGTTGATACGGGTCCGTTGCCGTACCCAGCCCGACCACCTGTCCGACCCGTAAGCTCTTGAGCTCCTGCCGAAAATCTTCGGCACACCAGTCTTTGGCATAGATCTCGGTTTCGAAGGAATCCGGCTCGCCGAGCTCCAGAAATTCATGGGTGAAACGCGCGTAGCAGTATTTACACCCGTACTCGCAGCCGCGATAAGGGTTGATGGTCCAATCGAACGGGACGCGCTGGGAGTGGCAGCGATTAAGCCACTTGCGCGTAGGGAGACTGCGATACTCGACGCGCCGCTTTTCTACCAAGAAGCGATCCTTCCGATGCGAGCCGCGCAATTCCGACAAGCTTGGCGAACTGTTGCATGGCGATGCCAGCTACATGTTCGCCTTTTGTTTGCCTTCTAAGTCAAGTCCGAATCCATTCAAGACGCCAGTAGCGAGATCACGCCCTTCTGGCGCAGCCCATTCAACGCGAGCCCGTGGCGTCCATGAACACCGGTTTTTTCGAAGATGTGTTTCAAGTGGATCTTGACCGTGCCTGGACGAATCCCGAGTTCCTGCGCGATCTCGCGATTCTTGTATCCTTGCTCGACCAACTCCATCACCTGCTGTTCACGCGGCGTCAACTCGGTCCGAACTTGAATTTCCTGTACAGACGAGTCGCGGAACACGGAATCCTGCATCCAGCTGCGCCCAGCCGCAATCGACCGCAGACAAGAGAGGATCGTTTGGTTGTCTGCTGATTTTCGAATAATCCCCTTTGATCCGGCCTGCAAAAAGCGAAGAGCTTCCGACTCGGTGATCGACATACCCCAGACAGCGACAGCCGGCACGGTAGAGCGGCCGCTGCCATGTTCGACCGGGAGCTGCTGCAACGTCTCGAGCACCACGTTCGCGCCAAGGCCTTTATCAATGATCAAAATATCGGTCCGGTCGGCCTTTGGGTGTTGCAGCCACTCCGCAGGTGAAGAGTGTGCGGAACCGAACTCGAGATCGCCGGTGGTTGCCAGCAGATGCTCTAGGCCGAAGATCGTCAGAGGCTGCGTTTCACAAATGGAAACGATCTTTTTGCGCTTTGCTGTTTCGAAACTCATAACTTGCCTAAGACTCCTTATCGGCAGAACTCTTCAGGAAATGAGTAGAAAGTTACAGGAATTGATCTCGAACCGGAATAATCCTCTCAGGTTGATTCGTTTTAGTACTTACGGAGTTGACGAACACCCGCGCGGGCTTATTCGTACGGCGGTTTCGGCGGAGTGATATTTCGATTCATCGCCGGGGGCGACGCCTAAGATTGATGGCGCCCTCAGCAATTGCTTCTTCCATCTCATCGAGAGATGCCTGGCGGCGCGGCTCAATCATTCCTTTCAGCTTCGACGTGGGAACTTTCGGCAGGATCACCACGCTGCCATCTGGATGCATGAAAAACCTGATTCGGTCGCCCGGCCTGAGATGAAGATGATCCCGAATGGCCTTAGGAATCGTGACTTGATGTTTAATACTGAGTGCAGATTCCATTGCGTGTTTCCTTACATTACTAAAAAACAATGCCCCGAAGACAGCATTATCGTTAAAGGCGTGGCCCACACCAATCCCGCATACGAGTCCGAATGGCATCGGCGACCTGATCAAAACCCATCCGACGGCATGCTACTCGAAGATCGAGGCGACCGGTATCGAGCAGCCAGGCAGCAAATCCGTCGTGAGAGTTTCGCCGTGCTGCAGTTCGCGACGGTGCCCGGCGGACGAAATGAGAACCTCCCGAGTCGCTGGATAAATCTGCCACACTTCTTGTACTCCCGCTTCGAGGTAGGCCAGAAGCTTGCGCCGCGTCTCCCCGGTCCGTTCGCTGGGCGAGATCACTTCAGCGGCAATATTAGCGCGCCCGGGACGGGTACTTTTCGGGGATCAATCTTCGTTCTCTCTCCCAGAAGCACGCATACGTCCGGCCGGAGCCGATCGCTTTCGCTTAGCGCAAACTCGATATCTTGATGGGTGCGAGCGGCCCTCTGAGTCTTGACGTACTGCTTCAGCGCACTCAGCAGATTAAAGACAATGTCCTGATGCTCGGGAGTTGGGCTGGGCACTTCGATCAGGTCTCCTGATAGCAGCTCCCAGCGCCGCCCTTCCTCGTACGGTAGGGCATCGAACTGCGCACCGGACATCGTCGCCACAGACGCCATTGCAAATTGCTCCTCATTTCAATTATCCAACTTTCGCGCGGATGTGGGTGGCCTGCATCCAAGAGCAATGGCATAGACTGTTTGAGAGCCGTGTCCTCTCATCGCCCGTCCTCCGTCTCTATCGGCGGCCGATGCCGACCCCGTCGCGTCGCATCTGTCATGGCTGTTTTCGCCCGAAGCGGGACATCCAGCGGCTGCATGAGCGGGACCGGATAACATCAATGCTTACGCGACAGGACACTCACAAAATTGGCCATTAAGGTTGCGGTAAACCATCGCACGCAATGGAAATACGACAAGCCGGTCAGCTTAGGTCCGCAGATCGTGCGGCTGCGGCCTGCCCCGCACTGCCGCACGCCCATCCTCAGCTACTCGATGAAAGTGATCCCGGCCAAACACTTTCTCAACTGGCAGCAGGATCCGCTCAGCAACTTCCAAGCTCGCCTTCTTTTCTCTGAAAAAACGCGTGAGTTTCTGGTGGAAGTGGACCTGCAAGCGGACCTCGCCCCGATCAATCCATTCGATTACTTTCTAGAGCTTGGCTCTGAAAATTACCCGTTCGAGTACCCGGCTTCGCTCGCCAGGGACTTGGCTCCTTACCGGGCCGTCGAACCTAGGCCCACTTCTCAAACAGTTTCTCGCCGCAGTGTCGCGGGACAGTCGTCCGACCACAAGTTTCCTGATCGATCTGAATGTCCGGGTGCGGGACGAAGTCGGTTATCTCGTCCGTACTGAATCGGGTATTCAAACCTGCGAACAGACACTGAGCCTGCGCACGGGCTCATGCCGCGATTCCGCCTGGCTGCTCGTCCAGATCTTCCGGCATCTTGGACTGGCCGCCCGCTTCGTTTCCGGATACCTCATTCAGCTGGCGTCCGATGAACCTTCGCCGAACAACGCAGGCGAGCCCCGGAAAGACTCTGTCGATCTGCATGCCTGGGCAGAAGTCTATCTACCCGGAGCGGGCTGGGTCGGGTTTGACCCCACATCGGGACTGCTCGCCGCCGAAGGTCACATCCCTCTGGCGTGCGCGCCGGACCCGCTAGAGGCGTCGCCCATCTCCGGTTCAGTCGAGCCCTCCAAGGTGGAGTTCAGCTTTGCGATGTCCGTCAGCCGGATCGATGAAACGCCTTGCGCTGGCAAGCCCTATACGGATGAGCAGTGGGAAGAAGTACAGGAGCTTGCCCACGCGGTCGATGCGGATCTCGCCAGCCACGATGTGCGCCTGACTACCGGGGGTGAGCCTACCTTCGTCGGCGTCGACGAGCCGGATAGCCCGCAATGGAACGGCGACGCCATGGGGCCGCTGAAGAGAAGCCGTGCGGTGATGCTCATTCGTCGCATTCAGGAAAAGATCGCGCCCGGCGCGCTGCTGCATTTCGGTCAAGGCAAGTGGTATCCCGGTGAGGCTTTGCCGCGCTGGGCCCTGAACTGTTATTGGCGGGCCGATGGCGTTCCGCTTTGGGAACATGGCGAGCTCATAGCGGCAGAAGACCGCGACTACGGATTCGGCGTGCCCGACGCTCTCCAGTTTGTCGAGGCTCTGATGCGCCGTCTCCGGGTAAGTGCGGAAAACCTGCTTCCCGCTTACGAAGACGCCCTCTACTATCTGTGGAAAGAGCGGCGGCTTCCTGTGAACGTGGACGTGGCCGATTCAAAGCTAGCCAATGCGCGGGAACGCGAAGAGCTGGCGCGCGCCTTCGAACGCGGCTTAACCGAGCCGGTGGGGTATGTGCTGCCGATCCGTCGGCGTCAACACAATCGGCACAGCTCTATTGGTCGAGCCAGCCCTGGTTCTTACGTCCGGATCGACTTCTGTTGATTCAAGGCGATTCGCCGGTGGGATACCGGTTGCCGCTCGATTCGCTGCCATGGATCGCGCCCGACGACATCGAGTACGAGTACGAAACCGATCCCTTTGCCGATCGAGAGAAACTCCCCGCGGGTCAAGCGCACCGCATGGACTTATTCGACAAGACTCCTGACGCCGACCCTCTGCCGCCCGAGCCGCAAGTTGAGGACGATTCCAAGTCGGTGGTTCGCCCCGCGCTGGCTGTGGAAGCGCGCGAAGGCCGCTTGCATGTATTTCTGCCCTACCTCACCAAGCTGCCGGATTACCTGGACTTGCTGGCGGCGGTCGAAGACACGTGCCTGTATTTGAACAAGCCGGTTTGGATCGAGGGGTACGGGCCTCCGCTCGATAGCCGGCTGAGATCGTTCAGCATCACGCCGGACCCGGGTGTCATCGAGGTCAACCTCCCTCCCGCGAGTACCTGGGACGAAATTGAATCGCTTAACACGCTTGTCTTTGACCAAGCTCGCCAAAATCGATTGACTGCCGAGAAGTTCCTCAAGGACGGCCGCCACACCGCAACCGGCGGCGGGAATCACATCGTTCTCGGTGGCGCCACTCCCGCCGACAGCCCCTTCCTGCGCCGCCCCGGTCTGCTGCGCAGCATGTTGGCTTTTTGGCAGAACCACCCCTCGCTGTCCTACCTGTTCGCGGGTTCCTTCATCGGCCCAACCAGCCAGTACCCGCGAGTAGACGAAGCCCGTATGGACTCTCTCTACGAACTCGAAATAGCCTTTGAGCAAGTTCCCGAAGGCGAGTGCCCTCCCTGGCTAGTAGACCGCTTGTTCCGCAACCTGCTGATCGATGTGACCGGCAACACGCACCGCGCCGAATTCTGCATCGACAAGCTCTATCCGCCGGAAGGGTCCGGTTCACGCCTCGGTCTGCTGGAGTTGCGAGCGTTTGAAATGGCTCCGCACGTTCGAATGGAGTTGCTTCAAGTACTGCTGATTCGGGCCTTGGTCGCGGCGTTCTGGAAGACGCCCTACAAGGGCGGGCTAGTTCGCTGGGGCACGGCTCTGCATGATCGTTTCCTCCTGCCGTATTTTGCCGAGCAGGACTTTGCCGATGTGCTCGCCTTCTTAACCGAGTCCGGTTATGAGTTCGACCGCGAATGGTTTCGCGCGCAGTTCGAATTTCGCTTTCCGAAGATCGGATCCATCGCGGCCGAAGGCGTGGAGCTCGAGTTGCGCCAAGCCCTCGAAACCTGGAACGTACTCGGAGAAGAAGGCAGCGGTGGAGGAACCGTTAGAATTGTGGACTCCTCGCTCGATCGCCTGCAAGTGAAAGTGTCCGGGTTAACGGATCGGCATCTCGTCTCGTGCAACGGCCGCAGGGTTCCGCTTCACCAGACCGGCACTCCCGGAGAAGCGGTCGCGGGCGTGCGCTATCGGGCCTGGAACTATACGTCGTCGCTCCATCCTACGATTCCGGTTCATACTCCACTCGTGTTCGACATTGTCGATCGGCGAAGTAGCCGTTCGGTCGGCGGCTGTACCTTCCACGTGCAGCCTCCTGGTGGCAAAACTTATACGACTCGCCCCGTGAATGCAGGAGAGGCGGAGAGCCGTCGTGCTGCCCGCTTTGAAAGCGGCACTCGTACAGCGGGCGAACTGAAGACGCCCGAAGAAGATCTCAATCCATACTTCCCCATGACCCTGGACTTGCGCTGGCAAACACCAAACGAAACGAACCGTGCCGCTAAGCTGTAGGGATAAACATGATTGCGGATCTGCTTCAGCTATCGCTACGCGATCCGACCGTCTACGACGAGCTGTCCGCGGATGGAGTAAGCCCCAGGCCTCACTGGCTCGGGTTGATCGAATCGCTTGACGCTTTGGGGTCTCAGGAGCTCGCCAAACGGTGGGCACAAGCCGAGCGCCGCATTCGCGAGAATGGCGTCACTTACAACATCTATGGCGATCCCCATGGCGAAAATCGGCCGTGGAAACTCGACCCCGTACCTCTGCTCATCTCCGCCGATGACTGGCGATGCATCGAGCCCGGAATAATCCAGCGCGCCCGGCTGCTCAACGCGCTTCTTGAAGATCTATACGGACCGCGGAAGCTTCTCACCGAAGGGCGCATCCCCGCTGCTTTGCTCTTTGCGAACCCGGCGTTTTTGCGGCCGCTGGCCGGCGTTCGCGTGCCTCCGCACAGCTTCCTGCATTTACTTGGAGTAGACCTGGCGCGCTCGCCCGATGGTCAGTGGTGGGTACTCTCCGATCGAACCCAAGCTCCTTCCGGGGCCGGCTATGCGCTCGAGAATCGTACCATTGTTTCCGAAGTACTGCCGGATCTCTTTCGCAGCTCGAATGTGGAGCGGCTGGCGTCTTTCTTCCGCGCTCAACGCGAAGCGTTAATGAGCATGGCGGATTGCGCTAATCCGCTGGTCGTTCTCCTGACTCCGGGGCCGCTCAACGAAACCTACTTCGAACACTCATATCTGGCGCGCTATCTCGGGCTCACACTTGTTGAGGGCGCGGACCTGGCTGTAAGAAATCAGCGTGTCTACCTGAAGACGGTCGGAGGGCTTCGGCAGGTCAACGTCATCCTGAGGCGCGTGGACGACAGTTTCTGCGATCCGCTGGAGTTGCGGGGCGATTCGTATTTGGGAGTCACTGGTTTGGTCGAGGCCGTTGTGGCGGGAAACGTTCGGGTTGCGAACGCATTGGGAAGCGGCCTCATTGAAACCGCCGCGATCATGCCGTTTCTGCCTGGCCTCTCCAAGCATCTCCTTGGCGAGCCGCTCAAGCTGCCTTCTGTAGCGACTTGGTGGTGCGGACAGGATTACGCTCTGGCCCAAGTGCTCGAACAACTCGACAGCGTGGTGATCAAGCCCGCCTTCCCATCGCGCGGCATGGAACCTGTCTTCGGCGCGCAGCTGGCCCGAGCCGAAAAACAACGTCTCTCTGAACAGCTGCGTTCGCGCCCCTACGAATACGTCGCGCAGGAACAGGTCGCGCTCTCCACAGCTCCCGTTTGGGACGGCGGACGGCTCTATGGACGGAGCCTCGTGATGCGTGCATTCGTGCTCAACACGGGCGATGGTTGGATCGCGCTTCCCGGGGGACTGGTGCGCGTGGCGGGCTCTGACGGTCCTGTCGTCTCCATGCAAAAGGGCGGTCTCAGCAAAGATGCGTGGGTCCTCGGGGATCAGCCCGGAGACTCGTTCAGCATGCTTCGGCCGCGCGACCAACCCCTCGAACTACGCCGCGGATCGACCGACTTGCCGAGCCGGGTTGCCGACAATCTTTTCTGGCTGGGGCGCTATGCGGAACGAGCCGAAAATCTCGCCCGCATGCTGCGGACCATGATGCAACGCGTCCGCTACGCCAGCCAATCCGAACTGCAGTGCCTCCTGCGCCTTCATAGTTTTCTCGAGTTCCAGGACAGCAAGCTGCGCAGAAAGAAGCGGCCCACGCCGATTCAACTGGAAGAAGAGCTTATCTCTTTGATGAGCGATGGGGAGCGCAGCGGCAGCCTGGCTTCCACATTGGCGAGGGTGCAGCGCATCGGCGGGATCGTCCGCGACCGGTTATCGTCCGATATGTCCCGGCTCATCGGCCAGCTCGCCCAATCGGTCGAGGTAGAAGAATACATGCTGTTCGTCGAATACTCGGCGGTTCTGAACGGCTGCCTCGAGTTGTTGTCGGCGTTCTCCGGCCTCGAGCGCGAAAACGTGACGCGCGGCTCAGGCTGGCTCTTCATGAGTCTTGGCAGGCGCCTTGAACGCGCAATGTCTCTGACAGCCCAGTTGCTAGGGCTGGCCGAGCCGCTCGCCCCCACAAACTGGCCGCTTCTTGAATACATGCTCGAAGTTGCAGATAGTTCCATCACTTACCGTTCGCGCTACTACACCACGCTGCAGCCGGTTGCCGTTTTGGACGTGCTGATGGCGGATGAAACCAATCCGCGTTCCTTGGGCTTCCAACTCAGCCACGTTGCCGATCTGTACAGCAAAATCCCGCGCCACATTCCCGATGACTTGCAGAGCATCAGAGACGCGCTCGCCTCAGTGCGAAGCCTGAACCTGCAGAATATAAACTTTCCGCAGCCCGGCATCGAGGAGGGCGCCGAGGATACAGGCGAGCGGCTGCGGCTGAAGGAGGTTCTCCAGAAGCTCAACAAATTTCTCCCAGTCTGGTCAAATAATCTGTCCGATACCTACTTCGTGCACGCTCGCACCCTGCCTGTCACCATAGACGTAGGTGAATGATCTACAAAATCGTCCACAAGACCACGTATCGGTACAAATACCCGGTCTCCGTCGGCAGCCATGTTGGCTGCTTGACACCCCGCTGCTTTTCGCATCAGCGCCGCACCTCTTATGAGTTAAAGATCAGGCCCGCTGCGAGCCTGGTTGAGCGGACCGATTACTTCGGCAATCAGCTCAGCTTCTTCACAATCAACGAACCGCACCAACGATTAGTCGTCGAGGCCAGGAGTGAAGTTGTCATAGACGAGGCAAAGAGCTTACGAACGGTCGAGTCTGTGCCCTGGGAAGAGGTGGTTCGATCTCTCGGCCAAAATCAAGATTCGGAATCGCTGGAGGCGTATCAGTTTACGTTCGAATCGCCGCGGATCCGGCCAAGCGCTCAGTTCGCTGCCTATGCCCTGCGGTCGTTCACTCCCGGGCGGCAATTTGGCGATGCTCTTCGTGACCTGAACACACGTATCTACAACGACTTTCAGTTCGACTCCAAAGCAACCAGCGTGCGCACCCCAACCGAAGAGGTGTTTCGCAAGCGACGCGGTGTGTGCCAGGATTTCGCCCATCTCGGCATTGCCTGTCTTCGATCCCTACACCTGGCTGCTCGCTACGTAAGCGGATACCTTCGCACGTATCCGCCTCCCGGCCGCCCGCGGCTCATTGGGGCGGATGCCTCGCATGCCTGGATCTCGTCGTTCTGTCCCGGCATCGGATGGATGGATATCGATCCAACGAATAACGTTCTTCCGTCGCGCAATCACGTGACAGTCGGATGGGGCCGGGACTATAGCGACGTGAGCCCTTTGCGGGGTTTAATACTAGGTGGTCGCGATCATACTCTCAAGGTCAATGTAGATGTAGAACCGGTAGAAGCGTAAACGCTGGTGGTCGTAATAGGTGAAGTATTTACTCGAAGAATTGGTCGCGGGGGAGCGGGGAGCCGAGTCGGTATACGCTCTCTCGGCACTCCAGAGATCTTTCGGATGCCGCTGTGGGCGGTCGGTGTTCTTTCGCAACACTCAGTGCTTGAGCTGTTACACGCAACTCGGCTATGAGCCGAATCTTGGCAGGATATTCTCGATTGAACCTGGCGTCTTTGCCGGCTCTTGGCAACTCAGAGGACCGCACGTTCCCCACAATCACTCGATCGCCTATAAGAGATGCGCCAACCTGCACACTGCCGCGGCTTGCAATTGGCTGGTTGAGGTAAACGGCAAGCACGAGAGAGTGCAGCCCTACTGCCGATCGTGCCGCCTGAATCGCGTGATCCCCGATCTCTCGATCGAAGAAAACGCTGTGCTCTGGGGACGCATCGAAAACGCCAAGCGACACGTTCTATCGGCGCTGATTGCGCTTCGCTTGCCCTTGGCCTCCCGCCTGTCTGAAGATCCCTGGCGCGGTCTCGCCTTTGACTTCCTGCGTTCGCCAGCAACTGGTCCGCGTGTGGTAACCGGCCACCGGAACGGGCTCATCACGCTCAACATCGAGGAAGCCGACGATGTGAAGCGCGAGCAGATGAGAACGTCCATGCGCGAGCCGTATCGCACGCTTGTGGGTCACATTCGCCACGAAGTCGGGCATCACTACTGGGACCGTCTCGTGAAAGACTCGCATTGGCTTGCGCGCTTTCGAGTCGTATTCGGTGACGAGCGGGCAGACTACGGTGCGGCGTTGCAGAGGAATTACTCGCAAGGCCCCGCATACAATTGGCCCGACAAATACGTAAGCGCTTACGCGAGCGTTCACCCATGGGAAGACTGGGCCGAAAGCTGGGCTCACTATCTGCACATGGTGGACACCCTCGGAACGGCTATGAGCTTCGGGATCAGGCCGGAAACTCTATCAATGCCCTTCGATTGCTTCGGCCCGGATGTACTCTACGACTTTCAAAGCTCCGGCTCCGAGCAATTCTTGTCGTTTCTCAACTCTTGGCTGAAGCTCACAGCGGTCATGAACGAGCTCTGCCGCAGCATGGGCCAGCCGGACTTTTATCCCTTCGCGCTCTCTCCTTCAGCGGTGACGAAACTCCATTTCATACATCTGGTAGTTAACGAAAGCAGCATCCGTTAGAAACGCGCCTTGCTTCTGCTACGCTGCTGAATAATTGGAGACTGAATTCAGGTCACTATGAAGATGAGAACCATGGCGATGGGTAGCCTGCTCTTGCTTTGCTTGAGTGCCGGTTGCGACCGCAGCCAGCAGCAAGAAGCCGATGCGCGAGCGGAACAGGCCAAAGCAAAGGCGCAGGCGTTCGGTGAGAAGGTTAAGGAAGAATCGAAAAAGGCAGCTGGCGATCTCGATTCAACGATGAATCAGCGGCCAAACGGAACCGCGGGCCCTGGCGAAAGCGCTAACGAGAAGCTGCACAACGGCGCTCGCGATTTGAAGAACGCGGGCCATAGGGCAGAGGTGGAACTTAAGGCTGCCGCACTGATCACAAAAGTAAAATCTGCGCTTGCAAACGACGTAGGCCTAAAAACCGTTCGAACAATCAAGGTCGATGCCGACGGCCAGGTGATTACATTGAGCGGTACCGTCACGAGCGCCGACCGTAAACGCGAAGCCGAACAGGCCGCCGCCGGCGTTGCGGGTGTTGCTACCGTGGTCAATCATCTCGAGGTCCAGTAAAGGCGCCCGGGAGCGTCAAAGCAGATTGATCGTGCCGCGGCAATTTTCAGCGCCGCACTTGCACTCGACCCGTTCTACCTTCTTGTCGAAGTGGTAATCGACCGTCAGCTCTTCCCCGCGCTTGATGGGGCGCAAAGTCACATAGATGATGTGCCCCTTCACAATACGCGCGACCAGATTGGGGTTGCAGGAATGATTTATGTATTGCGCACCTGACCCGCCGACCGCCCCATCGATCGTCCAATAGCTGTCCAGCGTGAATAGGTAGATCAACTCGCTGTTGTCTTCGGCGCGCCGCTTGGTTTCTTTGCGGCTGATTTTTTCGCCGGTATATTCGATCACCTTGCGTTTCGCCGGGATCGGCTCGGCGGCATAGACGCCCCAGCGATGGATGGGAGAATACGCCAGCTTCAGGCGAAAATTAGCGTATTCAGGATTTACTTGTGGAGCGTCAGGAACAGGCTTGCTGCCATTCACGGACTTCGAACGCGGCATGTAAAGGGATCTTGCCAGTTTCGCTTATCTGGAGAAAGAACGCTACTGGGTCTTCTGCTTTAAAACGGATACCAGTTCTTCCACCGCGGATGCACTCTTGGCAAGAGCGGCCTTTTCCTCGTCCATCAGCTTGATCTCATAGACTTTTTCGACGCCGTTCTTGCCCAACTTAACCGGAACGCCTATAAACAACTCTTTAAACCCGTATTCACCGTTTAGAGACACCGCGCAAGGCAGCACTTTCTTCTTATCCTTGAGAATAGATTCGACCATCTCGACTGTGGAAGCGGCGGGCGCGTAGTAAGCACTGCCCGTTTTGAGATATTTCACGATTTCCGCGCCGCCGTCGCGAGTCCTCTGCACCATGCGGTCGATCGTAGCCTGGTCCGTCAACTCGGAAAGCGGAATGCCGCTCACATTCGTGAAGCGAACCAGCGGCACCATCGTATCCCCATGGCCGCCGAGCACCATCGCCGTCACATTTTCAAAGGAAACGCCCAGCTCTTCCGCAATAAAGGTCCGGAAACGCGCTGTATCCAGCACCCCAGCCATTCCGATGACACGCTCGCGCGGGAAACCCGAGACTTGCATAGCCGTCCAACACATCGCATCGAGCGGGTTGGTAACCAGGATCAGAATCGAGTTGGGCGAATGTTTAACCGCCTGTTCGGTTGCGGTTTTCACAACCTCATAGTTGGCAAGCAGCAGATCGTCGCGGCTCATGCCCGGCTTACGAGGAAAACCGGCCGTGATCACTACAATATCGGAATCGGCTGTCTCGGCGTAGCCATTGGTTCCGGTAATCCGTACGTCGTATCCCTCGACGGGCGCAGATTCGAGCATGTCCAGGCCTTTGCCCTGCGGAACGCCATCCACTACATCCACCAGCACCACGTCGGCTAATTCCTTGGCGGCGATCTTCTGGGCCGTGTTAGCGCCTACGTTTCCAGCGCCAATTACCGTTACTTTCCTTCTCATCGTTCTCCTGAATTTTCCTACCGGGTTCTCGAAATGAAATCGAAGTATAGCAGTGGCAAACAAAGGCGAAAGGGCCGCCAGCGGATTGCCGGCGACCCTTTACGGAGGAAGGACTGGAGGGGTTGTAAGCTAGTGCAATTACGCTTTCGCGGCAGCCTTGCTCCGGCGGCGAAGCAAACCACCGACACCGACCAGAGCGCTGCCGAGCAGCATGAAAGAAGACGGCTCAGGCGTAGCAGCACCGTTGAAGGTCTGATTAACCACGCTGATCGTCGCATCTCCAAAGTAGGAGCCAGCAACAATGATGTCCTTCTCGACGTTCAAGTCATGATAGATGCCGTTCAGCGAAATCAGATCGGTATCGTTGCATCCAAGAGGGCTGCAGCTTACTGTCGCTTTGGCCACCTCGGTGCTTCCGTCGAAAACGCGTTCAGTCACGGAGCTGATAGCCAGGCCCATGAAGTTGCCGTTGAAGTCGAGTCCGATAGCATTGATTCCCGACTTGGACGACACGCTGTAGTGGAGGACCGCATCGTCGAAAGAGTTAAAGCCGGCGTTGAATCCGCTTGTGAATTCAAGACCCGTGCCGGGCTTCGTGATTGTGCCGACCTTGATCTCGCCGCAGTTATTCGGACTGGCGAGTGCACCGCCCTTTGTCGCGCTGCAGCTGAAATCGTTAAATGTCAGATCTGCAATGGACAGGGTTGGATCAGTGGTCACACGGACCGGATCTGCCTGGGAAACGAACGGCGCCGCAATAGCAACTGCCGCAATTAAAAGTGATTTAGTAAAGCGCATTGTATAACCTCCGAAAGGTGAATCTGACAGCCCGTTGTTTTGCGGGCTCGAATGCAAGTTTCACTTCTCAGACAGGTGCGTCGCAAGACACAGGCGCGCTAGACGTACCGTCGTAAATAGGGGTAGAAACAACCCCAAAAACCCATCAGGTTAAGATTCGTTTTCCTGCAAATACTAGTACAAGCTACCTCTTTACCTGACGTCGGGAGACCCCGATTGTGCAATTTACTCAGAAATACACGTTTTTTTGGAATAAGAGTTTGCGATATACAAATCCCTACCCCCAGCAGAAGGGTTGAAGGTTTTGTCTCGCGCCAGGATTCAGTACTCAGGGTCGCGGCAGTACGTAAAGTTCAACACCACTCGCGTTCTCACTGTCGTGAAATACACGCTCGGTGGCCGGCTTAAACTCATCCGGACGGGCATGCGGAATATCCACAAAGGTCTGCGGATTCCGATCCACGAGCGGAAACCACGAACTCTGCACCTGCACCATAATGCGATGTCCCTGGCGAAAGGTATGGTCTAAGTCCGGCATCTCGAAATCGACTTCGCTCAGCTTGCCGGGCACAAGCGGCGTTGGAGTTTCCCAACTCGTGCGAAACTTCGCGCGCATCGGCTCACCGCGTAGCAATTGCTGATAACCGCCCATGTGCAACGGCGGAGTTCCGAGTATTCGCTTGTTGCCGGACGTGGCATCCGGCGCATCCGGATAATCTTCCGGATACACGTCGATCAGCTTGACCACAAAATCCGAGTCCGTGCCGCTCGAGGAAACCTTCAGCTTCGGATTGATCGGTCCAGCGATCGTCACATCCTCGGCCAGAGGATCGGTTACGTACGTCAGCACATCAGGACGCCGGCTCGCCCAGCGCTGGTCATCCACCATGTAGCGCTGCGGCACCGTATCGGTCGTGTACGCGGTAAATGGAACTGGATGCGCCGGATCGCTCGCGTATTGGTCGTAGGCCTCCTTGCCTGCTGGCGCGCTCGGCTTTGCAAACGATAGTTTCCCGTTAGCCTGAAAATACAGCATCTTGGGCGATGCGCCTTTCGGCGGCCACTGATCGTACTTCCGCCACACATTCGTGCCTGTTTCGAACATGTAAGCCTCGGGCATGGGCTCGCCCCTGCCTTTCAAATAGTATTCGAAAAACGGCAGCTGAATCTCTTTTCGAAAATACTCAGCTGTCTTTGTATTGAACTGCGCATCGCCTAAGTGGTCGCCCTCGGTTCTCGCCCAGCCACCGTGAACCCAGGGGCCTTCGACGATTGTGTTCACCGTCCCCGGATTGTTTTTCTCGATCGCGCGATAGGTGCGCCACGGTCCCGATAGATCTTCGGCGTCATACCATCCGCCCACCGTCATCACCGCGCATTTCACGTTGTGCATGTGCTGTGAGAGGTCGCGCACCTTCCAGTACTCGTCATAAGTCGTGTGGTACAGCTGGTCGGCAAACAGCGGGTTTCCTCCGTCCAGCTTGGTCTTCTCGAGATTGCTGGTCGGCCCCGCGTTGAGATAAAAAGCGTAGCCGTCCGGGGTACCCATATCGTAGGGCTGATGCACCTTGGGAGGCTTGGCGGGCTTCTCCATCGGCTTGAATGCGCTATAAAACCCGAAGTTCGCGGCGAGCATAAACGCGCCGCCGTGATAAGCATCGTCCCCCATAAAAAGATTCGTCATGGGCGCTTGCGGACTCGCGGCCTTGATCGCCGGATGAGAATCGATGATACTCGCTGAAGTATAAAAACCCGGGTACGAAATGCCCCAAATCCCTACCTTGCCGCTGTTGTTAGGCACATGCTTCAGCAGGTATTCGACGCTGTCGTACATGTCTGACGCGTCATCAACGTCCTGCGGCCCCGCTTTGTGATCAATGTGCGGATGCATCTCGACGAACTTGCCTTCCGACTCGTAGCGGCCGCGCACATCTTGATACACAAAGATATAGCCGGCCTTTTCGAACTCCTCGCTCGGCCCGAGTTCTGTCTTGTAATCATCTTCGCCATACGGAGCGACCGAATAGGGCGTCCGATCCATCAGGATCGGCCAGCTGTGTGACTGGTCTTTCGGCACGTACACGCTCGTGAACAGGTGAGCCCCGTCACGCATCGGAATACGAAACTCATACTTTGTGTAATGAGACTTCACGTAGTTGTCGACAGGCGGAGGCGCCGGTTTGTTTTGTCCTGAAGCAAAACCCGCGGCTGAAAGGCAGAGCGCAGAGAACACGCTGCAACGAAACAAAGAGAGCCGGAACATGAGTGATTGTATTCAGCTACGTTAGCAGGCTAAAGTTCGGGACGCATTACTCTAGCAACTGGGAATTGCTCGTATCCTTTAGCGCAACACCGGTCATCTGCAAACGCCGGGCGCTTTGGAGCAGGTGGGTTAAGCGATACGCCGCGGCTTCGTAAGTCAGACCATCCGGCCGTATATTCGACAAGCAGTTGCGTTCGGCGTCTGTCCGGCCCACCTTCGGTCGAAACGTCAGGTACACGCCTAAAGAATCGGATGCAGACAGGCCAGGGCGTTCGCCGATCAGCACGGCAGCAAATGCGGCGCCCAGTCGTTCTCCGATCTCATCCCCTATCGCCACTCGGGCCCTGTGCGCAAGCACCACCGGACCTATCTTCCAGTCCGTAAGAAGCGGTTTGAGCAAAGCGAGCAGCGGAGCCGCATGCCGATTGGCAGCAAAGGCGGAGAGGCCATCCGCCACCACCAGCACTAACTCCGGCGCGCCCGCAACGGGAATGGCCTGGTCTGGAGCAAGCCGCCGGCCCGCCTCAGGCCGCCGCAGATATTCGCCACGGTTTCGGGCAGCGCTCTCCACGCATGTAGTTTGAAAACCAAGCGCTTCAAACTCGTCACAGAGGCGTTGGCTATCGAGCTCGGCATACACGGCATCTCGCGCCTGCGCGTGCGCCAGTTCAAACTCGAGCAGCGCCAAAGTGGGAACACTCACGCCCGAGCGCCCAAGAGCGACACGCGCCGGTGTGAAACTTTTCAGCGGCAGCCAGGAGTTGTCGCTCATCCCGGTCCAAGCGCAGCCATCGCACCGGGCAGGAGTCCGGCCGCGCCTCCAATCTGCTCGATCCACTCTTCAAACTCCGGCGCTGCGCCAAGTCCTAACACGCGCCGCACATACAGCGCATCATGAAAGCTTGTGCTCTGGTAATTGAGCATAATGTCATCGGCTCCCGGCACGCCCATGACAAAATTCACGCCCGCCACGGCGAGCAGCGTGAGGAGTCCGTCGGTGTCATCGCCATCGGCCTCCGCATGATTGGTGTAACACACGTCGCATCCCATCGGAAGCCCCATCAACTTGCCGCAAAAGTGATCTTCGAGGCCTGCCCGTGTAATTTGCTTGCCGTTGTAGAGATACTCGGGACCGATGAAGCCAACGACCGTATTCACCAGAAACGGGTCGAAACGCCGGGCCACTGCATAGGCGCGCGCTTCGCATGTTTGCTGATCCACGCGGCAGTGAGCTCCGGCCGATAATGCGCTTCCCTGCCCCGTCTCGAAGTACATCACCTGGCCGGTGCCCCGCCCTAGGCTGAGCGCTGCGGCTTGTGCTTCGGCGAGCAGATCGAGCGTAATTCCAAAACTCTCGTTCGTCCCCTCCGTTCCGCCGATCGACTGAAAGACGAGGTCCACCGGCGCACCGCGCCCAATCGCGTCGATCGTACTCGTGACATGCGCGAGCACACAGCTTTGTGTCGGCACCCGGTAACGGAGGCGAAAATCATCTAACATCCGCAGAAGGCGCATCGCCGTTTCAACCTGGTCCGTAGCCGGATTGATGCCGATCACTGCATCGCCGCAGCCATAAGCCAATCCGTCTAAAACAGAAGCAGCAATACCCTTCGGGTCGTCGGTCGGATGGTTCGGCTGCAAGCGAACAGAAAGCCGATTGGGCAGCCCTAGAGTCGTTCGGAAACGTGTTACTACGGAGCACTTTCTAGCCGCCAGGATCAAGTCCTGGTTACGCATCAGCTTAGAGACCGCCGCTGCCATCTCCGGAGTGATTCCGGGCGCAACAGCCGTCAGCGCGGGCGTGTCTGCTTCGTCGCTCAGCAGCCAGTCGCGAAATGACCCCACCGTCTGGTGGCGCACTGCCGCAAACGCTTGCTGATCGTGCTGGTCGACGATCAGCCGCGTGACATCGTCGTCTTCATAGGGAACCACAGCTTCGTTCGTGAAATGTGCAAGCGGCAGCTCAGCCAGTGCGAATTTGGCCGCAACCCGTTCTTCCTCGGTCGCAGCGGAAATACCGGCTAGTTCATCGCCCGAGCGCTTCGGCGTAGCCTTTGCAAGAAGCTCTCGAAGCGTGTCGAACGTGTACGTCCGGACCCCGATGGAATAGCGGAAAGCCATCTCAGTCGGTGGGCCTAAGCAACCGGGCTGCGTTGCCGTTATAAATCTTCTTCAGCGTCTCTTCCCGCAGACCGAGACCGTAGATATTCCACCTGCCTTGCGGAGGTTTCGGCGCGGGCGCGTAATCAAAGTACTCATCCTCCGTCTCGAGAAAACGATAGTAAATCTCGTATAGCCGATCGCCGAATACCTGCTGCGGCGTCTCCGTTCCGCCCGGAACCGCATCTGTCCCGAACATTACCCGGTCCTGATATTTGTCGATGAATCGGAAAGCCGCGCGAGGCTGCCGCCCCAGTTCGCCAATGCGGGCCGCGATATCTACATGCATGTTCGAATGGCTATCGAGGCATTCGGAAACATAGCCCAGATCCTCTGCATCGGCCACATGCAAACAAACAAACTGTGTGTGCGGATGGCGGCGCATTACGTTCCGCCGCGCTTCCTGCAACTCACGATTGCTCGGAAAATCTTTGCCGTAAAAGGACCAGTCGGGATGCGCGTGAAGTTCCTCCCATCGTTCGTTAAAGCGATCTGTAGGCAGGAAGAACGCCTCCGGATCTGACGAGTGAATCGCCACTGGCATCTTGTACGCCCCTGCCGCTTCCCACATGGGATCGAAGCGGCGGTCATCGATGCGGATCAGCTTCCCTTCCGTGACATGCTCGCGAAGATAGAGTCCCAGCGTCTTCAGAATTTTCAGGCCCTTCGCTCCGCGCCTGTACGCATCTTCAATCAGATCGGCTTGCACACGAGGATAGTCCGGATCTGCCGCCTTGCTCCAGGCCGGTTCAGTAAACACCACAAACCGCCCGGGATACGCTGCCTGCAATTTGTCTACAGCAATCTGCAGATTCTCGCCGTAGCCGCCCGTCAGGTTCACCATGGTCTGTATGTTCTTGCGGTCCATCACCGCCAGGCACGCTTCGGGCGAAGCTGCGAAGCGAATGGTCCCCGGACCCCCCAACCCTCCCGCCTGAGTGATGTGCGTATGAAAATCAATCACCGGAAACGCGGCCCGGGCGACCTTCGTTTCGGGGGCGTGGAGCATGCTTCGGGGCTCAAACCGCTCGAGTTCCAAGCCGGTCGCCGGTCCATGGCTTTCGGCGGGCAGCTTCACGGCACCGGCAGCCATCGAGCTACTCACCGCCCGCAGAAGATCTCTTCGATGCATTTGATTAAGATCTCAAATCTCAGTGAGCGCGCTCAAGCGGAGCCAGCGGAATTCGCTTCCCCACAACCGCTCCGAAACCGTCCAGATCCGTGCTTACGCGCCCCGAATAAAGCGGGAAGTAGGTCTTACTGCCTGTCAAGAGGTTCTCCACCGACGAGTAGTCCATAACCGGCAGATCGATCGTTACATGCACATGCCGGTTCGACAGATTCACGATCGTCAGGATCTCCTCGCTTGCATTCTTTCGAAGGTAACTAAGTACGCTTCCCGGTTCGCTGTTGTCGACCCAGATTAATTCCCCGCTTGTTAGCGCCGCATTCTGCTTGCGCATCGCAAACAGCTTTCGGTATTCTGCCAGCGTTTCGCGAACAGTCTGTCTATCGTTCCGGTCTGTATGCTGCTCCCATTCGATGGGCGCGCTCGTCAACCAGTGGGTCGGAGTTCCGTCAGCGATCTCTTGACCGTTATAAAGAAACGGAACCCCATCGAATGTGAAATCCAGAATCGAAGCAGCCATCGCACCCCTGTCGCCAAACTGCAGCACGGCGCGCCGCCAATCATGGTTATCGGTGAACCGCAACAGTCTTGCGCCATGCGGGTATGTCCGCCGCGTCTCCTCCCACTCTTGACGTATCTTGATCGCCGGCTCGCCGTCGCGAATCACAGAACGTAGCGTAAGGTAACCGTCGAAGTTGTAGTTGATGTCGAACGCCCGCAGTTGATCGTCCGGACGGTCCGACTCCGACAGCAAAATCACATCTCGATTCACTGAGTCAAGCGATCGGCGCGCCTCTTCCCAGAAGGATACCGGCACACCCGCCCCCACGTCGCACCGGAAACCATCCACTTTGAAATCCCGAACCCAATGCACCAGGCTGTCGATCAGATACTTTCGCACTTGCGGGTTGGAGTAGTCGGGCAGCGGTTGTGGCCAGAAGCCGCGAGCAACCTTCCCATCCCCGGTATGTTCCAGCCAGTCCGGATGCTGCATCATGACTCCATCCGGAGCGGTGTGATAGTAAACGATGTCCAGCATCACCTTGAGATGAAGCCGATGCGCAGCCGTCACAAAGTCGCGCAAGTCGGATTCGTTTCCATACTGCGGGTCGATCGCGCTGTAGTCGGCAATGTTGTAGGGCGATGCATGCGGAGTGGGCGACCGCTTTGCAATGGGCCCCAAGTACACGACCGATGCACCCAGCTCCGCCACCCGAGCTAATCCGGGAATCGCCCCGCGCAGCGTGCCTTCCTTGCTGAATGCGTTGAGCCAAACCTCATAAATCGTGAGCTTGTTCATCCATTCCGGTTCCGGACGAGCCTCACGGGAGCCGAAAGAAAGATGCTGCCCAAGCGCTCCACCGCACAACCAGAAAACGATCCAGAATCTGCCGTACCGACGCATACAGCTCCAGCATCGCAACTGCTCATGATTATTTGTAGACATATCTACAAACTTCTAAAAGCCCAACAGCATATGTGCGTGGCGGAAAACAGATTGGAGCCGAATCGCCTTGGGCAAGCGCCGGCAATCGCGTACTCTGAATCGACCCTGCCACAGCCCTGCGGCAGAACTAAAAAGCGTACCGGATTCGGCACTCCGGGAGCCGTTCGCTCAACAACTGCGAAAACTCGCTCACTAAGTCAGCCTTGAAGCCCCGCTTGTAGCGGATATTTCTGCCACCCATCTGGCTGTACTTCGTTTCCTGCAACTCCGGATTCCAAAGCAACTCTTCACCCTTCGGGTGCCACCCTAAATTAATCTGGTGCAGCTTCTCGTTATGAGTCAGAAATATAATCTCTGCCCCGAGTTGCGCCTTCACCGCCGGATTCAGAACCTGCGCCAGCTCATCGAATAGCTCACGGTAGTCATTCTGCCAACCTTCGTAGTAAATCACCGGCGAGAAATTCAAATGCACTTCGTATCCCGCCTCGAAGAAACTGTTCATGCTGGCGATCCGGTCTGCAATCGAAGACGTCCGCACATCGACCACCTTGGCCATTTTCTGGGGCATCAAGCTCAAGCGGATCCGCGTCTTGCGCTGTGGATCGTAGTTGAGCAACTCGCGATTCACATACTTAGTCGCAAAGCTCGCCTTCGCGTTGGGCAGCACGCGAAAGAGCGAAACCAAGTCGCGAACATTGTCGGAGATCAGCGCGTCCGCCGAACAATCGCTATTGCAGCCGATATCGTAAACCCAGTACTTAGGGTCGATCTGGCTCGGCTGCTCCCTCCAACCCAGCTTCGCCGCATGCCGGGCAAGATACGCCGAAATCTGTTCGATATTCACGAAGGTGCTGACCGGATTGGCAAACCCCTTCTGCCGCCGCACGTAGCAGTAAGAGCACGACATAGCGCACCCGTTCGCATGCGAGGGCGCGATAAAGTCGGAGGAACGCGAATTGGGCTCCGCTCGCAGTGACTTCTTCACGCCAAGCACCAGCACGTTACGCTTGATCTTGTTCCAATCGGAAACGTTCCCCTCAAAGCCGAACAATCCCGGGATCTTCCAATGCGAAGCCACCTCAATTCGCTCAGCCTGCGGGAACTTCTCGAGAATCTGCCGCCCTCGCGGAAAATCGTACACCGCGGGCTCCAGATAGATCGCCTGAATGTCCAGCAGCCAGCTCGGAACCGCTGACGCAGAGGACATAAATGGAAGCGCTGAGTTGGAAGTGGGCGATTGAAGGCTCGAACTCATAGTCTCTGTTTTAGATGAATAAAAGAAAAGAACGACTCGCACCGCCCGGCTGAGCGTACATGGAGTTTTAACCCCGGTAAAACCGGACTCACGTCTACAGTGCCGGGCAAATTGGCAGCCGAAATATTGCACGCCGTAGGACACACTCTGTAACGGTCTGCCTGCATCGAACTCTACGAACTGAACACCCATGCCAAATCGCCGTTATCAAGTCGCCCTCCTCGATAAATTACCGGTCGGAACCATGAAGGAGGTCGAAGCCGGTGACACAAAAATTCTGCTGGCCCACACAGCCGGGGGAGTATTTGCTACATCCGCCAACTGCCCGCATTACGGAGTCTCGCTGGCTGGCGGCCTGCTCTGCGGCGATCGCGTGGTCTGCCCTTGGCACAAGTCCGTCTTCTCGGTTACGACGGGCGCACTGCTAGAGCCTCCCGCGCTCGATGGACTGGCGCGCTACCCAGTCACGTTAGACGACGGCAAGATCTTCGTCGAGCTCTCCGATCAGTCCAGCGGTGGCTCGGACGCGAACTCCAGGAGTACATCGCCGGATCACCGCTGCTTCGTCCTGGCCGGCGCTGGCGCCGCAAGCTCGGCCGCCGCTGAGCGACTTCGCGAACTCGATTTCCGCGGCCGCATCGTCATGCTGAGTCCGGAAACCGAACAGCCCTACGACCGCACGAAACTCAGCAAGGAGTTTCTCTCCGCCAATGCCGGACCGGAAGAACTGCCTTTGCGCCCACCCGACTTTTGGGAGCGTCACACGGTCGAGCGGGTCCATGCTGAAGTTCTGAGCCTCGATCCGCAAAAGCACAGCCTCTCCCTCTCGAACGGGGAGCACCTGCCGTACGATCGCTTGCTTCTGGCGACCGGTTCCACGCCGCGCCAACTTGACGTCCCCGGTTCGGATCTCGGCAACATCTTCACGCTGCGTTCGGAAGCCGACGGCAAGCAAATTCTCGATGCGTCCAAGCCCGGCGTCCGTGTCGCAGTCGTCGGCGGAAGCTTCATTGCGCTTGAAGTGGCCTCTTGCTTTGCCATGCGCAAGATGCCGGTTACCGTGATTGTTCCGGAGAGCGCGCCCTTCGCAGAGCAGTTAGGACCCGAAGTGGGCCGCATTCTCCAGCGCTGGCACGAAAGCCATGGGGTCTCCTTCGAACTAAACGCCAAAGTCGCACGCTTCGAGGGCACCGGCGTCGTGCGAACTCTCGTGCTCGAGTCCGGCAAAGAAGTTCCATGCGATCTCGCTGTCGTTGGCGTCGGCGTGAAACCAGCGACTGACTACGCGGACGGCCTTTCCCAACGCAGCGATGGCGGCATAATCGCTGATGCTCACTTGCAAGCCGCCCAAGATATTTACGTCGCCGGGGATCTCGCTGTCTATCCAGAGCCTTACTCCGGAACCGGCGCACGCATCGAACACTGGCGCGTTGCCGAGCAGCACGGCCGCAGGGCCGCCGAAAACATGCTCGGGCGCTCACAGCCGTTTGACGGCGTACCGTACTTTTGGACGAATCACTTCGGCACACGCTTTGACTATTTGGGCCATGCAGAACAATGGGACGATGTGGTTCTCTATGAAGGCGGGGAGGCTCCTTCGTTCCTTGCGTACTACGTCAAGGACGATCGCGTGCTGGCCGCCTCCGCATGTCAGCACGATACCGAGATTGCGGCTCTACACGAACTATTCCGCTTGCGGCGTGTCCCGTCGGCGAACGAGGTTCGCCACGCGGTTAACCCCACGTCTCTACTGCCAAAGTGAACCGGGAATCAGCTTGCTTTGCGCGCCTCACCCGCCAGAGCCTCGCAAATGGCCGCTCCCATATCGGTTGTCATGTCTCTGCCGCCCAGGTCCGGTGTCCGTACCCTCCGTTCGCGCAGAACATCTTCGATGGCCCGCATCAGCGCCGAAGACAGCCGCTCTTCTCCAAGAAAATCGAGCATCAACTGGAGCGACCAGATCGACGCCACCGGGTTCGAAATTCCCTTCCCCGCAATATCCGGCGCCGACCCGTGTACCGCCTGAAATAGACTCGGATACGCTCGCTCAGGGTTCAGGTTCGCGCTCGGAGCCAACCCCATGCTTCCCGTAACTGCCGCCCCTAGGTCAGAGAGAATATCGCCGAACAAATTGGAACCTACAAACACATCCACCGATTCGGGCGCTCGTACTATTCGCGCCGTGAACGAATCGATCAGCTGCTTATCGGTCTCAATCTCCGGATACTCTTGCGCGACCTCTTCGAATACTTCGTCCCAAAACACCATGTTGTGCTGCATGGAATTCGACTTTGTTGCGCTCGTGACTCTCTTACGCTTGTGCTTGCGCGCCCACTCGAAAGCAAAACGGATGATCCTTTCCGTCCCGATCCTGGTGAAGACAATCGATTGGATTGCCAAGTCCTGCGGTTTGCCCGCGTGTACTCTTCCGCCAACTCCCGCATACTCGCCCTCGGTGTTTTCCCGCACGCAGATCATGTCGATCTGCGGCACGTTCCGCAGCGGACTCTCCACCCCTTGCAGCAACTTTGCCGGCCGCAAATTTACGTACTGCGCAAATTGCTGGCGGATCGGCAGCAGAAGCCCCCAAAGCGTAATGTGATCCGGTATACGCGGGTCTCCCACCGGTCCCATCAGGATCCCGTCAAACGATCCGGCTTTCAGCTGCTCGAGCGCGTCCCCAGGCATCATGCTGCCGGTCTTCAAATAGCGTTCCGATCCCCAGTCGAAAAACTTTTTCGTAATCGTTAATTCCGGATCCAGCTTTGGAAGGCTATCTAGCACTCGCACGCTCTCGCCGATCACTTCGGCTCCAATCCC
The DNA here is from genome assembly GCA_965219105.1 of Bryobacteraceae bacterium. GTDB lineage: Bacteria > Acidobacteriota > Terriglobia > Bryobacterales > Bryobacteraceae > Bog-105. The sequence continues at coordinate 2,223,027 of OZ244728.1, forward strand.
GTCCCCGGGCATTACAGCCACTCGAATCTCACGTTTTCCCATGCTTAGCGGATGATACCTTTTCGCACAGAGTACACAATCAACTCGGCCAAATTATGTACATTCAGCTTCTGCATAAGGTTCCCGCGATGGGTATCAACCGTATATGCGCTTAGCCCGAGCAGCGCTGCTATGTCCTTCGACGACTTGCCTTCCGCCGTCAACTGAAGCACCTCGCGCTCGCGCGCCGTCAGCAAGTCATACGGATCGTCCACGCCGCGCAAATGCATCTGCCGTAGATAATCTTCAGCCAACACCTTGCTCACCGCCGGACTGAAAAACGCTTTGCCCGCCGTAACTGCTCGAATCGCTTCCACCAGGTGATCTTCCGCGGAATCCTTCAGCACGTAGGCCCGCGCTCCAGCCTTTAGCGAGCGCAGCAGGTAGCTCTCATCGGAGTGCATGCTCAGTATCGCCACCGCCACCTTCGGCCATCCCGCCGTAATCCGCGCAGTCGCTTCGATGCCGTTCAAGATGGGCATTCCCACGTCCATCAGAACCACATCCGGCAGCTCCTCCTCGACGATCGCTATCGCCTCGCGCCCGTTACTTGCTTCCCCCACCACGGAGAAATCGGCTTGCCGCTCCAGCAGCGCTCGAAGGCCGCTGCGCACAATCGTGTGATCGTCGGCCAGAACGATGCGCGTCCCATTCGTCATACCAGCTCGGATACCGGCGTAGCCACAAAAGGAAGTCTTACTTGAATATGGGACCCCGCTCCTCGCTCGGACCGAAGCTCAAACGAACCGCCAAGATGCTTCACGCGCTCCTCCATGCCCAAGATGCCGACGCCCTTCTCCCGCTCAGGCCGAAACCCGCTGCCATTATCGTCGATCGTGAGCATCAGGCCCTCGCTGTCTTGCGTCAGGTCGATGTTTACCCGCGAGGCACGGGCATGTCTCACCGTGTTCCGCAGCGCCTCTTGCGCGATGCGGTAGATACAGGTTCTGTGAGCATCGTCTAAGTCATCCGATACCGATTCCGCTTGAACAGTCACGGCAAGCTCGGTCGTCCTACTGATCTCGCGCGCCTGCCACTGCAGCGCTGGAACCAGTCCAAGATCGTCAAGCATGGAAGGCCGGAGCAGGAGAGACATGTCGCGCACCGTGGCGACCGTGCGTTCGGTCAACCGCTTCAGCTTCTGCAGTTCATGAAACGCGCCTTGATCGTCTTGCGGCGCAAGCATCGCCGTGACGTTGGCTATGCCGAGCAGGACGCCTGAGAGCGCCTGGCCCACCTCATCATGCAGCTCTCGCGAAAGCGCTTTGCGTTCCGTCTCCTGCACCTCCAGCAAACGTGTCGAAAGGTCACGAAGCGCCGTGCGGGCATTCACGCTTTCCGCGAACCGTTCATTCCGCTCGCGCTCCAATCGCAGTATCCGGTAAAAGCTGATGGCGGCCAGCAGCATGCCAACCAGAAGAATCAACGAAAGCAGCAGCAGAAACCGCTCGCGGAAATCGCGAAATAACTGGTCTACCTGCCTGCTGTTTACCGCTAACTGGCTATCGTTGATCCGCCGCAGCTGCGTCGCGAGGTCGACCGTTTCGCTGCGGCGAGGCATCAATAGGTCCCGCATGAAGTTGAAACCAAGTGAACGCCGCTGCTCCGCGGACCAGCTCAACGCCGGCGCTATCCCGGCAAAAAAGAACTCTGTTTGCTTTCGCAATTGCTCAAACGGTTGCCGCTCATCGGGACGCAACAGGTCACGATAATCCGCCATCAAACGCTCGATCTGGGCATGCTCATTCTCGAGATCCGTACGATGCCCCGCGGCTCTAGCCGGATTCGGTTCCAGGATCAAGTCGCGCACATGAGTTCCACTCAAGTAAATCGCCGTGCGTAGCTGATCGAGCACCTGGTCTCGCCGCAGAAAGTCATTGCGGACTGCAGCCTCCCGCTTTTGAATATCCCTGAGTAAAGAAAATGAACGCAGCCCAAGTACCGCCAGCAGGAAAAGCAAACCTCCGAACGCAATTAGGAGCAGGCTCCGAACCTGGCTCGCGGTTTGCCTTATGCTCGTTTGCATATCCGGTCAGAGCCTCCAGTCATCCTCGCTAACGCCGCCCGGGTTCAGTGTAGAAGCCCGATCGTATACTGCAGCTCTGCATACGCCTGCTCGTACTCGTACTTCGAATTTAGGCTGAGAACCTGCGCTTGCGTCTGTGCAAACTGCGCCTGCGTAAGTTCCACGATGGAGGAGAGCCCCAGGTTGTATCGCCCCGTTGCAAGATCGAGCGCCGAAGTGGCGGCCCTCGCCTGTTCCGCTGCCGTTGGAATAGCCGCATACGCCGTTGTAACTCGCGCAAGCGCCGACCGGACGTCTCGCGCAATCGCGTTTTGCAGCTCTCGCGTTCGCTGTTGAGAAGCCTGCACCGCCAGCGCCGCTGCCCGCGCCCTCGCGGCAAACAGGTGACCGTTGAAGACCGGAATCTGGACGTTAAGCGCGATGCCTTCGTAGCCTTTTGGCACTTCGCCGCTCGATGACCCGCGATTGATGTAGGGAAGCCCGCCTGCCACCCCGGCGAGCGTTACCGTAGGACGCCGCAGATCGCTTTCCGCATGGGCAAACTTCTCGTTCGATTCCTCCTGAAGCTGTAATCCAGCGACCTCCGGGCGGTGTCCGAACGCCTCTTTGATAAGCCCGATTGAACTGGAAGGGGGAGCCGGTGGAAGCGGCTGATCGGCCAGTTTATAGTTCGGTGCGCTTGACGATCCTAGCGCTTGACTGAGCGCCGCATAGGCGGACGTAAGATTCGCTTGAGCCCGCAGCATCATCAATTTTGCGTCCGCCAGGTTCACCTGACCCAGATCGAGATCAAGACTCGATTTCAGCTTGTTCTTGACCAGCTCATTTACCTGATCCACGATCGCTTGCCGCGAGCGCACCGTGGCGTTGGACACATTTAGCAGGTTCTGCGCAAGCAGAACCGCGTAATAAGCCTGCTCGACGTTCAAAACAACATCGTCTTCCGCCGCACGTGCATTCTCGCGCGTTGCCGCCGCCTGCAGCTTCGCGCTTGCCACCAGATCCGGCGTGCGGCCCGAATCCGTTATCAATTGCGACAGCGTCACTCCCGCACCGAATCGGTTGAAGAGCCTCGAATCCGTCAGAAAGCCCGCTCCAACTCTCGAATTTACGTTGGCTTGCGATCCGGTGATGTCGCCATAGATCGCCGGATAGTAGGCCGCGCGCTGTTCCCTGACCACCTGATCCGAACGGAGCACGTTCGCCTGCGATTCGAGTACTCGTGGATGGTTCTTTACCGCAGTAGAGACGGCATCCTGCAGCGATAACTGCACCGGAGCTGGCCCCTGCGCGCTCGATATCGCCGCTATGGAACCGGCCAGCAGGACAAGCCGCAACTTCAACCAATGCATTACGCCGGCTCTCCCGAACTTGCCAGCGCCGCTTCCTGTCGCCCGCGATCTTTGCGCCCGTACACAAGCAGGTAAGCCGCCGGCACTATAAATAGAGTGAGCACCACCGAAGTACACAGACCGCCGATAATGGCCCGCGCCATCGGCGCATATTGTTCAGAACCGGCGCCTAGTTTGAGCGCCATAGGAACCATTCCGATAATCGTTGCAAGCGATGTCATCAAAATCGGACGAAGCCGTACCCGGCAAGCCTTGATGATCGCGTCCCGCACATTCAACCCTTCGGACTCTTCCAGCTTATGGGCGAAATCCACAATCAAAATGCTGTTGGAATCGGCAATGCCGATCAGCATCAGCACGCTCATCAGCGACATTACATTCAAAGTTGTGCCTGTGAGCGGCAGAATCACCATCACTCCGATGAAGCACATCGGGATCGCCAGCATGATCAGAATGGGGTCTATGAACGAGCGGAACTGCGCGGTCAAGATCAGGTACAACAACACGAACGAGAGAATAAATCCGGCGCCGAAACTCTTGAACGAGTCGTTCATCCCGCGCACCATTCCGCGCAGAACAATCTGCTGGCCTCGTACTGTCGGCCGCTTCGCCAGTATGTTCTCGATACCTGAGGACAATTTGCCCAGATCTTCGCCTCGCGGAGTCACATAGACGTCCGCCGCCCTTTGGATTTGGTAGTGATCCAGCTCGGTCGGCGTCAACGTGTGCACAACCTTCACCACTGAATCGAGCGTCGTCGGAGCAGACAGATTCGGCGCCTTGAGCGGAATGTTTTTCAGGTCCACGCTGTTATGAATCGCCGCTTTTCCATGCTCGTAATACTGCACAGAGAGAAAATAATCGTTACCGGATTTGTAATCCACCCAGTAGTTCGGTGAAATCATCACGTTCGAGTTCAAGGCTGTGATCACGTTGTCCATCACCTCTTTAACAGTCAGCCCCAACTCGGCTGCATGCACCCGATTCACTTCCAGCCGAATCGCTGGGTAGTTCATGTCTTGCGGAATATAGATCTCGTCCGCACCGGGCAAACGGCGAATCTGCCTCGCCAGATCCTGCGCGGTTTGAAAATCCTCTGAGTAGTCGCGGCCTGTAACCTGTACGTCAATCGGCGCCGGCATTCCCGAATTAAGAATCGCGTCCACCATGGAACCGCTCGAGAAGAACGTTCGCACCTCCGGCATTTCGCTCGAAAGATCGCGCCGCACCTTGCTGATGTAATCGAAGCTGCTAACGTGATGGCCTTCGCTCAAAGCAGTTTGAATCGTAGCGGTGTAAGGCCCGGAGTTCGTCGTATAAAGCGCCGAGAAGTCGCCGACCACACCGATATTCGACACAATCATCTTGAAGTCCGCCGGGCGGATGTCCCGTTGAATTACGTTCTCGACGCGTTTGACATAGGCTTCCGTCAGTTCAATGCGGGAACCGGTGGGAGCTTTAAGATTTACGGTGAACTGCCCGGCATCGGTGCGAGGAAAGAAAGCTACTCCGATAAAGGGATAGATCAGCAGGCTCGCCAGTGAAAGGCCGCTCAGAACCGCAACCGTCCATCCTGGGCTCCGCAGGGCCCATCGGACCGCTCTCTCGTACGCATCGAGGAGGCGGTGAAAGAGCCGGTTGAATCCGTCGTTGAATCTCTGCCAGATCGAACGTTTCCCTGCCGGAGACCCCTCACCACCCTCGTGTGCCGGAACTTTCAGGAACTTCGAGGCGAACAACGGAATCACCGTCATCGCCACTACGAAAGAGCATAGAAGAGAAATACAAAACGACAGCGCCAACGCCGAAAACAAAAACTTACTCACGCCGGAAAGAAACGTCACCGGAAAAAAAGCCACCACATTGACCAGCGTCGCGGCCAGGACGGCCAGCGTTACTTCCGATCCGCCAACCTCGGCGGCAAGTAGCGGGACGGTTCCCATTTCCAGGTGCCGGAAAATGTTTTCGAGCGAGATAACGGAGTTGTCGATGATACGTGAGAACGCGAGCGCCAGCCCGCCCAAAACCATCGTGTTGATCGTGCTCCCGGTCATAAACAGGATCACGAATGTAGCAAGAGCCGAAAGCGGAACCGAGAGCAGCACAGCCACTGTCGCCCTCACATTGCCAAGAAATAGCAGGATCATGGCGGTAGTGAGAAACAAGCCGATCAGCCCTTCGTGCAGCACCGTATCGATTGCCTGGCGCACAAACGTAGATTGATCGAAGAGGATCGCTGTTTTCAACTGCGCCGGTACATCCACCAGATGGTTTAGCAGGCTCCGGACGCCCTCCACAACCGCTATGGTGTTCGTGTTGCCGCCCTGCTTCATGATGGGAATGTAAGTTGATCGCTGGCCGGCTACCCGCACAATGTTGTATTGAATTTGGCTTGCGTCTTCCGCATTTCCAACGTCGCCCACCGACACCCAGGAGTTACCAACGGTCTTAACGGGAATACTGTTGATATCGGAAACTTTGTTCACCAGGCTGTTCGAATAGACGTAATAATCGAGCGGTCCCATCTTTACGTCGCCCGCCGGCAAAATCAACGTCTGATTGTTTATCGCCTTGGCAACGTCCATGGCGCTCACCTCGTGCGCCATCATCTTGTACGGATCTACGTACACCATCACCTGGCGGTATTTGCCTCCGAACGGAGGCGGTATCTCTGCCCCTTTTACGACCGCAATCTGATTTCGGATGGCAAATCGCGCTTCGTCGTGCAGTTGGGTTTCCGAAAGGCCCTTGCCGCTTACCGTAACCAGACAAACCGGCTGGCTCGAGGCATCGAACTTGAGCACCACCGGAGGCAGCGTTCCTGGAGGCAGACGCTTCAAATCGGCCAACGCAAGATTGGAGAGCGAGGTGACGTCCGCATCCGCGCTCGTGCCGGGCTGGAAGTAAACCTTGATCAAGCTAACGCCCAGCATCGAGCGCGACTCCATGTGATCAATACCGGAAGCCAGCGTGAAAAAGCGTTCCAGAGGATTCGTAATCGAAACCTCGATATCCCCGGGCGGCATGCCCGAATAAAAGGTCGCCACCACCACTTCCGGCATATTGATCTCGGGAAACAGATCGACCGGCATCCTCGCCAGACTAGTCAGCCCAATCACGCAAATCGCCAGCGCGACAACAACGACAAAGTAAGGGTTACGAATGGAAAATCGTGACATCAGCAGCTCTCCGAATCAGCTCTTGCTATCGCCGTAGCTCGTGGCTGGTACTTCTCGCGGATTGACGGTTTCCCCGGCATGCAAGCTGCCCCGATCGCTCGCAACCACTCGATCGCCGTCCTGCAAGCCCGATAACACCTGGCACTGCGTTTCGGTCTCAATGCCAAGCACCACGTTCCTGATCTGAATCTGATTCTGAGAATCTACAACCATCAGCGTTGCTTGCTTGCTGGTGCGCTCCACCACTTGCGTCGGCACCGTCAACGCATCCGGCGCGTGCGCGAGCGCGATTGTCGCTTCCGCGTAAAGGCCGGGAAGCAATGCCCCGCTTGGGTTCGGCACGTCCACTTCGGTGTGCATCGTGCGCGTCGCATCATGGATGTCGTACGAAAAGCGCGCCACATGTCCCGTAAAGTCTCGATCGAGAGCCGGCACGTGTACCTTTACGCTCTGCCCGACTTTTACATACTTCACGTAGCTTTCCGGCACCGGAATCACCAGCCGGAATAAATCCAGCTGCGATAACCGGACAACCGGCATCGCCTGTGTACTGCTGTTTGTACCCGAAGAAACCAGCACGCCCATATTTGCGTAACGCTGCGTCACCACGCCCGTGAAGGGCGCAGTGATGCGCGCGTAATCGTAAACCGCTTGATCCCTGGTCAGCTTTGCCTCGGAGGCTGCCAATCCGCTCTGCGCCGCTTCTATGTTCGCCCCTGCTGCGTCGACCGCCGCCTGGCTCGCCAGATCGCGGCCCTGTACGTCATCCACTTCCTGCTGCGCCACTAAGCCCGGCTTGCTTTTCGACACATCGGCCAGCCGCTGATAGGCAAGGTGCAACACCCGGTGCTGCGCCTCCAACCTGTTTTGCTGGTGCTGCGCGTTCGAGACCTGGTCCCGTTTGCTCTTGAGGTCCGCCCGGTCTTCATCCAACTGCATCTGCAGCTCCGGAATTTCCAGCACCGCGAGCAACTGGCCTTTCTTCACATGGCTGCCATAATCCACCAGCAGTTTGCTTACGTACCCGGACTCTTTTGCAAAGACATCGATTTCTTGAAACGGCACCAGCTCGGAGGAAATCGTCAATGAACGGCCAATCGCCTGGCGCGTGGCCTTCATCACTCCCACCACCGGCGCTTGCCCGGCGCCCACATCGTCTGCCCGCACTGCCTCCGGTTTGTTCCCGCACGACGTCAGCAGCCACGCGCAGCCGGCGCACCCGAGCAGACACCCCAGAGCCTTTCCAGCCCATCGACGGTCTTTCCGGCTCGCTACCGCTGGCACACGCATTACGCCCACCCCTTCAGCCTAAGAAACCGCAAGCTATTCCTGCCATCCCAAGCCCTCGGTATTTCGTAGCTCAAAAGCCAGTAGCCGCTCCCTGCCCGCTACCACGAAAAGAGGATGCCCCGGATCATCGTAAGTCCCACCTGCAGCGCCCGGAAATCATTTCGATTCCCGCCCTTGCTGATGCCAACGCGCTTGTGAAACGTCACCGGACACTCCACAATCGAAACTCCACTCGTCAAGGCCTTGTCCAGAAAGTAGGCATTGAACTCCAAATTGATTCGCGCGTCCAAATGCGGCAGCAGCTGGTGTAGATCTTCATTGCGGCACAACTTATAAGTCGTTCCCACGTCGGTAAACGTAGCGCAACCCAGATGCTTCAACTCCAATAGCTTCCCAACAACAAAATTTCCGTAATACATGAACGTGGTCAACTGCGTCTCCCGATCTCGCAGTTGTTCCACAATCCGGGTCCCACTTACAATGCCCGCATGCGCGATGTAAGCCATGAACTTGTCGATGTCGAACGCCGAAAAGGTCCCGTCGCCCTCGCACAGCAGCGTTAGTTGTGTATCGCTCTGTGCGCTTCCCTCTTTCAGCGCTCGATACACGCACCGGCCATACCCTTGCTCGGCCTCCACAATCACCTGCGCCCCAGCCTCGGCTGCCATTGCGGCTGTTTTATCCTTGCTGTTGTTGTCGACCACGATCACCTTACTCACAAGAGGATGAGCAAGAAACTCCTGAGTAACTGCGCCAATACTCAGCTCGTCGTTATAAGCTGTTAGAACTACTGTTAGCTTCTTATTTAGTATCTCGTCGTAGCTTACATATCGCTTGCAGCGCTTGCGAGGCAGCAACACCACCAAATCGAACAGAACCAAAAGCGCGCCCGTCGCGGTCAGAACCAATCCTGCCAACAGGAGCGCCAGCGGAAAATCGCCCTGCGCCGCAGCCCTGTTCACAATTCTGTGCAGCCCTTCAAGGACCGCGCCCGAAAATACCAACGCTGCGCCGAAGAGTACCGCGAAGATCCCTAACAGGATAATCGGCGTCCTGCCTTCTTTTTCGGGCCAACGCCCGGCTGCAGTATGGTTGGAGCGCTCTGCGCCCTGTGCTGCCACATCCAAACGTACTACACGCTCGGCAGGACTGATAGTACCTCTGACCGTCGGCCACTGAGCCCCGACGAGCGCCACGTCGATCACCGAGCCGGCAGCTAACTCGTCGTTAAAGCCATGCAGCTTCTTAAAGCGGGCAAACTTTCACTCGACCTCGAACTGTTCACCGATGTTGTTTGTGGCCCGGTCAGCAGCCGCCATATGCCCTATAAATACGCCACGCTGGCAACGCCGCGGCTTAAACGCCATGCCTCCACAAGCTCAGTGAACACACTCACGGCCTGGGAGGGAACACATCTTCCACCGACGCCGCATCTAGAATGCGCACAGCTACTTCATCCAGCTCCGCTGCCGAGAGCTTTGCCAAACGGGCTCTGCTCGACCGGCCGAGCTGCCCGAATCGTCGCTCCAGTAGTCGTTCAATCACTTCCTGCCGGCCCTCCGCTCGTCCTTCCTGCCGGCCCTCCGCTCGCCCTTCCTGCCGCCCCTCTACTCGTCCTTCCTGCCGCCCCTCTACTCGCCCCTCCTGCCGCCCCTCCTGCCGCCCCTCTGCTCGTCCTTCTTCGCGCCCTTGCAGGATCGCCGGCCCGATCACTTCGTGGCTAAGTATGTCATTTAAAATCGGCATTCGTTGTGCTTCCTCCTCCACCGCACGAGCTAAGGTCCTCAATCCTGAGAGTATCAGGAATTGCGCAAACAGTGTGCGACGCGCCGGCTCTCCGGCCAACGCAATCCTCTCCAGAATCTTTCGTATCGCGCCGGCCTGATCCTGCAAGCGCGTGAGAATGGCCAGCACATTATCCTCGACATGCTCGCTCTCAAGCAACGGACCGCTCTCCAGATTCCGCGCATCCACCAGCGTGTAACTGAACGTAAGCCCCGGCCTTCCAGCCTCCGCCCTACCCAACTCCGGCGCCATCGCGAGCGGCGCCTGTCCTACATACAACACGATCTGCCGCGGCCACTTTCGAAGCTTCCGGTAAATGCCCAACGAATACTCCGCCATCCGCAACGCCATGTCGGAGTCGTTCGTCGATTGCAGCTCAATATGCACGAACTCGCCGCTTGCCGTCTCGGCCAACAAATCCGCACGGCGGGTCTGCACTTGTGGCAGCTCCACATTGACCCACCGCGCGATAACTGCGCCGCCGGTTAACTGCCCGAGCAACGTGCCTACCGACGCCTGTAGCAACTGCTTCAGAGCAGCGTCATACTCTTGCATCCGCTCCGTTGCCGATTCGATCTGACCGCATATTTCTCCGCTGCGGGAAAATCCCTAAAACGTCGCCCGCAAACTCAGCTGTATATTCCGCGGATCGTTGCGCGTCGCCGTCCACTGCCCGAATCCGCTGCCACAGTACACACACGTATTGATGTTGTAATTGCCGCCGAAAATCGGGTGATTGAACACGTTCAAAAACTCGCCCCGGAACTGAAACTTAAACCGCTCCGGCCCGAAGAACTTCGCCACCGCCAGATCCAGATTCTTCGTAGGCGCTTCCCGCAGCGACGGAATCCGCAGTGGACTGCTCCCCAGCCGGGTCTGCCCATCGATGTTCACGAACGCATTCGCATTGATCCAGTTGTCCGGCGTCCGATTCGCGGGCTTCACGTTGCTGCCGGCGATCAGATCCGGCGTCTGCTGGCTCGGAAATCCATACAGATTTGAAAGTGGCGAATTGTAGTCGTCAATGATTCCAAAGATCGGCAATCCGCTCGCCAGCCGGACGTTGGTCGAAAGCTGCCAGTTACCCAAAACTTGTTTCACCACCCACGGCGCGCTGCTGCCCCACTTCTTACCGGAGCCGTACGGCAAATCGTAAACCGCCGCGACGGCAAAGCTCTGCGGCACATCGTGCGTACTTACCGCATAATCCGCCCTCGTGTTATACGAATCGCGCCACAGATTCCCAATGCTCCAGCCGACCAGATCCTCCGACCCATCGTCTAATGCCTTGGACCAGCGGTACGTCACAATGGCGCTCAACCCGGCTTGAAACGCGTGATTGTACTTCACGTCCAGCGCGTTGTAACTCGACGTTGCTCCCGGCAACGAACGCGTCAAGTTTAGACTGCCGAACTCCGGATACGGCTGTAGCAGCTGGTATTGATCAACCGTCGGTCCACTCAACCGGCTGTTCGGATTCGTGATAACACCGTAGAACGGATTTGCCACCTGATTCTGCAAATATCCATCTCCCAGCGCCAAATCCTGCGTCGGCAGCTGGTTCGCATTGATGTTTGGATTCCCATACATCAGCTTCCGCCCGTTCACGCCCGTGTATCCCACTTCCATCACCGAATGCGAATCGAGCTGGTACTGCACGTCAAAACTCCACTGCTCGCTATATCCGATTGGATGTTGCCCCTTGTACCAGATCTGGCTCGTATCCAAGCCCACATAGGTATTCAGACCCTGCGAACTACCCGTCTGTTGGTTGAGTCCGTTCGGAAAAGGGTTGCTGATCAGGTTTGCGGGTACAAGATTTGCCCCATCCACCGTGCCGATCGAATTCGTATTCGATCCGAATCCCAGGAACTGCCCGCCATCGAAACTGATCATGGCCGACGCCGGCATAAAGAAGATGCCAGCGCCTGCCCGCACTACCAGCTTGTCCGTAGCGCGGTAAGCCAACCCAACGCGCGGCGCAAAATTTGTGTTATCCGGAGCCCACGCAAACCGGTTATTGGCGCTTGCATACTCAAACCCGCCTGGCACGTTGAAACCGAGCTGCGAACTGATCGGATTCACCACCGTCGGGTCGAAGTAAGTCAGCCGGTTATACCGCTCCGTCGCTGGCCTCTGATTCTCATACCTGAGTCCCAAATTCAAAGTCAGCCGCGAAGTCACCCGCCACTGATCCTGCACATACCCGCCAAACGCATGCTCGCTCATGGCGGGATTGATATTGGTCGATTGACTCACGTTGCCTACGCCGAGCAGCAGTGAAGCTACGCCGTTCCCGCTAACAGTCGAAGGGTTTGTTGGCGCCTGGCACGGCCCGTCTCCCGGACCTGGATCGCATGCCGTCAGCGCAGCACTCGCATTCACCGAGCCAACCCCGAACGGCTCATTATTAATCATGAACACGTCGTAGTTTGCTCCGAACTTCAAGGTGTGGTTCGAGAACTGGTGCGTAAAATTCAGCTGCTGCGTTTGTGAATATCGGGCATAGTTATCGTAAGTCCCGCTCCCCAGCCCAACATAATTATTGTTATCGTTCAAGTAAATCGTCGGCAGCGCGTTCGATGCCTGAAAATAACCTGGATTGAGCCCGATCGTGCTCGGGTCTGCTTTCCCCAAACCCACCGGCGTTTGCGCTTCGTGCCAGCGGCTGTAAGCCACATAGCCGTTGATCACCCAGGTCGGGCTCGGAGTAAACGTGTCGTTCACCACTGCCTGTACGGCGTAGTCGTTATTGCCGTTGTTGAAATCTGCTCCGTTGCAGAAGAAGCAGGCGGCCGTCTGATTTTCTCTTACCCGGTCCGACACGCGGACAAACAACCTGTTCTTTTCATTCTGCGCCCAGTCCACGCGCGCATCGAACTTATCGTTGGTTGTGTTACCCGGCCCTTGCGCATAGTAGTTGTAGTTGTCGTTCGGCTGTTGGCTCGCCCGGTTCGGCAGCGGATACAAATTGGCGGCTTTCACCCCAGTCGGATTCAAAAGGTTCGCGGGAATTTTGTTCCCCGGAAACGGAGTGCGCGTGTAATAGGTATTACCGCTCGCGTCGGTCACTGGCGTGCTCGAAAACGGATTGTAGATCACGTTAAGATCCCCCGATGAATTCAGCGACTGCGAGAAATCGCCCGCTCGCTCGGCTGCCGTCGGTACCGTCTGCGGACCGCTATTCTCCGTGTCCGGCTGCCGCAACCCCTCATAGGCGCCGAAGAAAAACAAATTAGCCCGTTTCAGAATTGGCCCCCCGAGATTCCCGCCGAACTGATTCCGCTTGAATTGCCCCTTTGGATAGCCGTATTTGTTGTTACTCCATGTATTCGCATCCAGCGCCGAGTTCCGCAAGTAGTCATACGCCTCGCCATGAAACGAATTCGAACCGCCCTTGGTGACCAGAGACACCACGCCCATCCCCGATCGCGTATATTGCGCGTCATAGACATTCGTCATCACCTGCTGCTCCTGCACGGAGTCATTCATCGGCGACACAATTAGCCCGCCCCAGTCCATCGCCGTTGAAGGCGCACCGTCGATCAGAATCTGCGCTTCGCCCGTTCTTCCGCCATTCAATCCAAACTGGCTGAACAGCTGATCGAAACTCGCCGACCTGCTCGTCATCCCGCCCTGCCCTTCCGTAGTTCCCGCCAGCGAGAAAACAAAGTTCAGCGGGTTCCGCGTGCTGTTCGGCAGCGCCTGAATCAGCTGGCTGTCCATCGTCACCGAGTTATTCGCGCTCTGCGTGTCCACCAGAATCGATGAGCCCGTCACCTCCACCCTTTGCTGCGTGTTGCCGATTTCAAGCGCGACGTCCACCGTGGCAAACGTCTCTACCCGCAGCTGCATATTGCTTCGAACGTACGTCTTGAATCCTGGCGCCTCCACCGTGATCTTGTAACTGCCCGGCTGTAAGTTGTCGAACTTGTAATTGCCGTCGCTTGTGGTCGTATAGTCGCGCGTGTCGTGCGTCGCTAAATTCTCCACCTCCACCTTGGCCCCGCTAGTGACCGCGCCTGACGGGTCAGTCACTGTCCCCGCAATCGATGCCGTAAACGTTTGCGCCTGCAAAGACGGCATGGCAAACGCCACCGCAAAAATCGCGCTGAGCAGATAAATGTTACGCCGCATCGCCGTGCGGGACCCAAGCGCGCTCGCAGTGCGCGACTTGCCCGTGAAAATTTGCAACAACTCGGTTACTCTCATACCCCTGACTCCCTTAATTGAAGCTCTCTCGCCTACCCTTGTCCGGCTTCTCACCGGACAGAAAATGCGTACACATCGTTGTTCCAGGTCGAAACATACACCTGGCCATTCGCGACCGCCAGGCCGCTGAAGTGCGTAAACCCTGAAATATCCTCGCCGCTCGACCACAAGGTCTTCCCCGTCGCCGCGTCAAGCGCATACAACACCGCATGCCCCGCCGGATTCTGCGCCCGGAACTCCGACGTGAGCAGTCCGCCCTTGCTGTCGTTTTGCGTGATATTCTCACCGCTCGAAATCGCAAAAACCACGCCGCCCGCAATCACCACCGGCTCCGGCACCGCCATATTTTCGGACTGCCAAATCGGCGTGAGCACCGGACTTGTATCCGGTCCCGTCACCTGAAACGCCATTACGCTGCCGGACTGAGCGTCTCCATGCGTCACCTGAAACTTTGTGCCGTTTGTGGCCGGTCCCCACGCTGGCGCATAGATCCACCGCCTGCCTTGCGCATCCTGCCAGGTCGACATCGCTCCCCAGAAGCCTCGCCCCCAATAGCGCCCATTCGCGTTCGCAAACAGCGGGCTCTTATACAACGGCGTCATGTGGTTCGCTCCGCCCATATCCTTCGCGTCTAGCAGGTAGATCAAGCCCTGTTTCCCGCTGGCCGCCACCAGGTTCTTATGCCGGTAACGAAAAATCAGGGGCGTCATGTTCCCCATATCCAGATCTTTTTTCGATACGTACGCGTAATCGGCGGGCGTGTAATAATCCTTCAGCTCGAGCGTCTTTCCATTCACCGCCAGCACGCTGTTCGGAAACTGCCCCTTTGCCGGATCGTACACGCCATCTCCGGTCTCCGCAAACACCGTGTCCTCGCTGCTGACCGGTACGCCCGCCCGTCCCCAAATGCCCGCTCCGTAAATCCGCATCGCCAGATACTCGCGCGCCGCTCCATGATCTGCGTTCATTGCATACACTGCGGACCGCACCGTATTACAAGCCTGCGACGTCGCCGTATACAGCACGCCGCCTTTCAAGTTCAAACTCCAGACCTTCGCGAAAGCCGGCGTCATTTGCCGCGCCGGCTGCGCGTCTTCGCCCGTGATTAAACTCATCGCGTGCAGTTGCCCATCGCTTGCCAGCGCGTACACCATGCGCTTGTGCCGGTCGAGCACCGGCGTCGCTGTCTGCGCGTTCGGGCAAAGCCAATCCGGTTTCGATTTCGGCGTTTCGGCCACGTGAAACTGCCGTTGCCACAGTGTCTTGCCCGTCGCTCCATCGAGCGCAAACACCGTATTGTCTGCCCCCGCCACCACCACGTAATCCTTTGCCTCCGGCGAAGCTTTCACTTCGGTCGCCACAATCGGCGCAAGCAATCCAATCAGTTCTTTGCTTTTGTTATCTAAATGCTGCTTCCACCGCAGCTTTAAGCGCCCCGCGGAACGCGCGTTCAGCGTGTGTTCACCGCTGGCATACCCGGTACGCTGCGGATTGCCCGAATACATCGGCCAATCCGCACAGAAGGCGAGCGAGGCACACAGACTCAGCGCCGTCGCTGTAGCGAACAGAGATGCGCGATTCACTTGCCGCCCCCAGCCTTCTCAGGCAGCGCAAACGCCAGGTAACTGCCTCCGCTTTTCTCGCCCCACTTACCGCCGCCCGCGCCGATCGCCACATACTCGCGCCCGTTTACTTCATATACCGCCGGCGTCGCGTTTCCTCCGGCCGGCAAATCGGCCTCCCACAACAGTTCACCGGTCGCTTTATCGAACGCGCGAAACTTCCTGTCATGCGTCGTCGCCCCAATAAACAGCAGCCCGCCCGCCGTCACCACGCCTCCGCCGTAATTCTCTGATCCGGTGTCCTTCATCCCCTGCGCCGCGAGTGCCGGAATCGTGCCAAACGGCTTCTTCCACACATATTCGTTCGTGTTCAAATTGATGGCATTCAAAGTACCCCACGGCGGCTTTACGGCCGGATAACCGTCTGGATCGAGCCAGCGATTATAGCCATCGATCCCGTATTTGAGCGGCGAAAACCCCGCGCTCTGGTGCTCCGCCCCGTCCAGCTTGATGTCTTTGTCGCTCACCAGGTATTCCACCAGCGCCGTCACCGAAGCCTTGCCCAAGCGCGCAAATCCCGGCATTCGTCCGCCGCCGTGCTCGATCATGCCCCGCACCTGCTCGCGCGAAAGCTTCGACCCGATGTTCACCAGCGACGGAAACTCCGGCGGACTCCCTTGGCGGTCCGGCCTGTGGCATCCTGCGCAATTCTGCCGGTAGAGCGTCGAGCTGCTCATTACATTCGTGCCCGATCCGCGCGGAATCAATCGCAAAATCCAGGCCATCTCGGTCGAGTTGACATACAAAATCCCGGTCTTCGGGTCCCACGCCGCCCCGCCCCACTCGCCGCCTCCATCGAATCCCGGAAAAATCACCGTTCCCTGAAAACTAGGTGGCGTAAATTGCGGCCCGATCTTCAACTTCTCGAACTGCGCCAAAACCGCCGCATGTGCTGCCGGCGTCCTGTCCGTCAGCGTATCCCTGAACACCTGCTGACGCGCATACGGCGCGGGAGCGGTCGGCAATTCCTGATGCGTCGAAAGCTTCTCTCCATCTACCATCGAAGGCTCCGTCTCCACTTCGCGAAGCGGCACGAGCGGCTTGCCGGTCAGCTCATCGAACTCCCACACGTAGCCGTACTTGGTAATCTGCGCGACCGCGTCCACCATCTTGCCCCCGTGCTTTACCCGCACCAGCGTCGGCGCGCTCGGCAAATCTCGGTCCCACACATCGTGATGAACTAGTTGGTGATACCAGATCAGCTTGCCCGTCTCCGCATTCAGCGCCAGCAGGCAGTTCGCATACAGGTCATCGCCGATCCGGTTCGCTCCATAAAAATCGAATGAGGCCGACCCCGTCGGCGCAAACACCATCCCGCGCTTTGCGTCCAGCGTCAAACCAGCCCAGGAATTCACCCCGCCGATCCGCCGGTACGCATCTTTCGGCCAGGTTTGATAGCCCGGCTCGCCCGGCTGCGGAATCGTGTGAAAGGTCCAGCGAAGCTTGCCCGTATGCACATCGAACGCTCGAATAAATCCCGGTGCCGCCGGCAGGTCTTCCGCCACCAGCGTCCCCTGAATGAGCAAATCTTTGTACACCACGCCCGGGCTCGTCGCCTCTACCGTCATATCCTTCGACGCTTCGCCCAACCCCTCGTGCAAATCAATCCGTCCGCCGTCGCCGAACTCTTTCACCGGCTGGCCCGTCTTCGCGCTCAACGCATACAAGAAATGGTCGACGCCTACAAACAAGCGCCGCTCGTCTCCCTCGCCCCAGTACGCCAGCCCGCGATTGCGCAGCTTCTGCGTTCTGTGCTCTCCCCGATGCGCGTCGAAATCCCAAAGTTGCTTGCCCGTCGCCGCATCGAGCGCAATCACCCGCAGCCGCGGCGTCGTCGCATACAGCACTCCGTCCAGCACCAGTGGGTTGCACTCCATCTCCGAGCCCTGAAACTCATCGCCCGAATCGAACTGCCACGCTCGCTTGAGCTGCTTCACGTTCTTGCAATCGATTTGCGCAAGCGGCGAGTAGTGCATCCCGCGCGCGCCGCCCATCATGGTCCAGTTCTCACCCGTCTCGTGCCGCTTTGCCGCCAGCAGGCAAATACCCGCCGCCACCGCCATCGTGATAACCGGAACCGTCGTTTTTCTCATTGCTTCAACGCCAAATCCGACGGTTTTACGCCCTTCGTGTAAGTCTCCGACAAATACGAGTGCGGATGGTAATCTCCCACCAGGTCCACATCTGCGTCCGGCTTGATCTTCTTCTCCAAGCCCGTCGTCCAGTACGCCGCATTCACCAGCAATCTCCGCAGCCCCTCGCTCTCGAAATCGTCGGCCGCCCCCATCGTCGAAACGAAAATGCGCGCCGTCTTGCCGCTCTCGCTTTTGAAATGATTGGTCCACGCCACCGGGATCATCGGATCATTCGCCTTGCCCGGTACGGGCGCATCGTTCGGATGCAATCCTGACAGCACTTGCCCTAACAAAAGCGGCTGGCACGTCGGCTCCATCGGCAGCCGGATCTCATATACCTCCGTCGGCACCCAAATTTCGCCGCTGTGCAACCCTCGCAGGATTGGACTAGATGCCGCACCCGGAGCAAACCACGCCCGCGTGCTCTGCTTGCCATGCTCTCCGTGGTGGGCCACCCAGGTCTCCCCTAAAATCTTGCGCCCAAAGCCGCCTTCCCACCCCGGCACTTTGCTGTCCCACGAGTAGCGCTCATAGGTGTGGCTTGTCCTCAGCTGCAGCGGATGCGTACCGGTGCGAATTGCCAAAATCGGCCGGCCCGATTGCGCATAATCGATCAGCATCTTCACTTGGTTATCTGGTAAATCGCGCCATCGCATGAAGAGCACCAGCAGGTCCGCCTTCTTCAGCGCTTCCAGTCCCTGCAAATCCCGATTCTGGTGCGGGTCGATCGTTCCATCCGGATCGAGCGGAAACAACACCGTCGTGCGAAACCCGTGCCGCACCGATAAGATCTTCGCGAACTGCGGCAGCATCTCTTCCGAGTGATACTCGCCATCATCGCCCGCAATCATCACGACATTCTTGCCGTGCCCGGCCCCCTTGCCGCCACGGTAGGTGACACCCTGGCCAAGAGCCGTCTGTCCAATCAACGCAACAGCCAATATCCACTTCATCGACGTAGATGCCATATTATTTCATGAAATCGTTCAACTAGAGCAACATTTGCTCTTCTTTTCTTAGCGGACGGCAGGTACTCCGCTTCACAATGCTGGTCCGCACCGTCGCCTCTCCCGTTCCTGAAGTCCCCGCCTCGATCTTTTCGATCGCTAACTTTGCCAGCTGCCGCCCTACCTCGACCATGTCCACGCACACGCTGGTTAAATTCGAACCCCGCGAGTGCCCGAGCTCATTTTCAAAGCCAATCAGGCTCACGTCCTTGGGCACTTCCTTGCGGTGCTGACGCAATCCTTCCCGCACTCCAAATGCAATCTCGTCGGACGCCGCCAGCACCGCCGTCACGGGCCACTGCTGTTCGAGTATGTAGGAAATCGCCATCTGTCCGTTTTCGAACTCGTCATCCGAAAGCGCGATCGTATGCACATGCGGCTCGAAGCCAAGCTCGGTCATGGCTCGCGTATAACCCTGATACCGGCTGCGATGCCATGGCTTCGAACCATCGCCCACATACCAGATGTCCTTGTGCCCGAGCTGCGCAAGATAGCGCGCCGCCTGGTAAAACCCGCTCTCATCGCCGAAACGAACCGAATGCAGTTTACGCTTCGGCGACACTCTCTCGAATAAATCGTTGCCGAGCAGTACGTAATTCAAACCGCTGCGATCGAACGCGCTCAGTAGATTCTCATGCAGCGTACCGGCCAGAATAAAGCAGTCCGCCAGGCCCGGCGTCTCCACCACCGGTGGAATCTGCACGCTCTCGGCCGGCGTCTCTTTCGGAAATTGATGCCGCGCAAACAGCAGATAATACCCCGCCTGCGCGCAATGCTCCTCCACGCCCAGCAGCAGCAGCGATTGCGCTGTACTTAGCCCGAAATCGTTGCACACAATCAGCCCGATCATCCGCGACTTGGCATGCACCACCGCCCGCGTGCGCCCGTTCATGCGGTACCCGAGCTTTCTCACCGCCGCTTCCACCCGCTCCCGCAGCGCATGGTCGACATCGTCGTGCCGGTTGAGCACGCGCGACACCGTGCCGATCGACACGTTCGCTCGCGTCGCAATATCCTTCATCGTCGGAGCCGAAGTTCTTCTAACCGCCATACTCCCTACCGCAGGCGCGTCTCCTGATCCACAAAGCCACGTTTGCCTTCATCGCCCAATCCGAAGTTCTCCCCAATACCCCAAAAGCTCTCCGGGGACGCCCCGGCTACCCCCAAATCTCCCTAACCGCCCGCTCGCATGGCGGCACATCGTGAATCCGAAGTTCTCCCAACTATTCCAAAAGCTCTCGGGGACGCCCCGGCCTAGCTCAGAATCCACTTCCCAAGTCCGATCAGGCAGGCGCGTCCCCCGACCCACAAAGCCCCGATCGCCTTAATCGCCCAATCCGAAGTTCTCCCCAATACTCCAAAAGCTCTCCGGGGACGCCCCGGCCTAACTCAGAATCCACTTCCCAGGTCCGATCAGGTAGGCGCGTCCCCCGACCCGCAAAGCCCCAATCGCCCTCATCGCCCCAATCCGAGTTCTCCCAACCACTCCAAAAGCTCTCCGGGGACGCCCCGGCCTAACTCAGAATCCACTTCCCAAGTCCGATCAGGCAGGCGCGTCCCCCAACCCGCAAAGCCCCAATCGCCCTCATCGCCCAATCCGAAGTTCTCCCAACTATTCCCAAAGCTCTCCGGGGACGCCCCGGCCTAGCTCAGAATTCACTCCCCAGGTCCGATCAGGTAGGCGCGTCCCCCGACCCGCAAAGCCCTCATCGCCCAATCCGAGTTCTCCCAACTATTCCCAAAGCTCTCCGGGGACGCCCCGGCCTAGCTCAGAATCCACTTCCCAAGTCCGATCAGGTAGGCGCGTCCCCCGACCCGCAAAGCCCTCATCGCCCAATCCGAGTTCTCCCCAATACCCCCGAAGCTCTCCGGGGACGCCCCGGCCTAGCTCAGAATTCACTCCCCAGGTCCGATCAGGTAGGCGCGTCCCCCAACCCGCACAGCCCCGTTTGCCTTCATCGCCCAATCCGAAGTTCTCCCCAAATACCCCCGAAGCTCTCCGGGGACGCCCCGGCCTAGCTCAGAATTCACTCCCCAGGTCCGATCAGGCAGGCGCGTCCCCCAACCCGCAAAGCCCCATCGCCCTCACTACCCGCCCCCCAAAATCTCCCCAACCTCCACCCTCCGCTTCTCCTTGATCGACCGGTACCCCGCCTCCACCGTCGCCATCGTCTTTAGATTTCCCCGGCCGCTTGTCTCCGGTTCCACACCCGTCGCAATCGCGTTCATCAAGTCGAACATCGGGCCCGCAAACGCATCCGGGAACCACACTTCCTTCCATCGCGGCGTCAACCACACCGCGGGCGTTTCGCTGCTCGTATACGTAATCGTGCTCGGCGTGCGGTTCGGATACTCCGGCCACCCCACAGTGCCCTCAGCCAATCCCTCCACCCCTTCCACCCGCCACTTAATATACGGCTTCATATCGTCCTGCTCGCTTCGCGGCCCCGCCCAAACGTCATCCCACGCCGCCGCTTGCATGCCGCTTCCGTACTCCAGAATGTATAAACAAATCCCGTCCTCGTGCGGAAACTTCGTGCGCGGATCTTTGCGCGCGCTGACGTAAATCGAGTCCGGCGTGCCAAACAGATACTGAAAGCAATCGATGTGGTGAATACTCATGTTGAGCAGCGTCAACCGTCCGTACTCGCGCAGCCACGCCTGCCAGTGCGGCACCGCTCGCATCTCGATCGTCGCCAACACCGGCTCGCCCAACGTCTTTCTCTCCAGAAGCGTCTTCAATGCCCGGATCGATTGATCGAACCGCATGTTCTGATTCACCGCCAGCGGCAACCCGCGCTCCTCACACAGCCGCACCGTCGCCTCCGCCTGTTCATAGTTCACCGCCAGCGGCTTTTGCGCCAAAATACCCTTGAGATACCTGCCTTCCCGCACTGCATGCTCGATCAGGCCGAGTTGGACATCGGGCGGCACTGCAACGTCCAAAATTTGCACCGCCGGGTCAGCCAGAAGCTCATCGAACGTCTCGTAAATGCGTGGAATGCTGCGCAGGTCGGCCACCTCGCGCGCGATCTCCGGCGTCCGCGAGTAAATGCCCGCCACGTTCAACCCCGCGTCCGCATACGCTTTGAGCTGTACGTCGCGCATGATGAAACCCGCGCCAACCGCTCCAATCCCCAAACTGCTATCGGCTGGCTTGGCCAGTCGCTGGCCAAGATCGAGATCTAGGTGCAAAGAACACTCCGCCTATGAACTTTACATGGACGTTTCACCATGTCAAATGAATTTTAATGGACGCTCGAATTGTGATATCATCCTCCCCGTCGGAGACTGGAGATTTGCAATTAGGGCTGATTAGTTCCGCATGGGCCGGCACTCCGGTCTCAACCGAGCGAGGCATCGAGCTGACCAAGTCCATCGGCTTCGATTCCATCGACATCTTTGCTGATCCGCTCGAAATCGACGCTCGTGAACGCCGCCTAATTCGCCAAACCTGCCAGCGGCTCGATCTTCCCGTCGCTTCCACCGTCTGCGTGGCTCTCGGCCTTCCCGATTTCAACAAGCCTGTCCGGGACTTTCACTCGATGCGCGCCAAACAGTATTTGGATTTTTGCTACGAGCTCGAAGGCAAAAACCTGCTCCTTGTCCTCGGCGAATATATCTGGCAGCGGGAAGTCATCACGCCGAAAGATCAATGGAATTGGGCGGTCGATGAGGTCCGTAAATTGGGCGAGTACGCCGCGGCGCTCGGCCTTGAAATTGCAGTCGAGCTCGAACCCTTCCATCTCTCGCTCGTCAACAGCGTGGATCGCATGGCGCAGTTCCTTGCCGATGTCGCTCATCCCGCCGTCAAAGCAAACGTCGACATCTCTCATCTCGTGCTTGCGAAGGACAGTCCCGAACAACTCGAGAAGCTCGCCGGCAAAATCGCTCACGTCCATCTCTCCGATTGCGATGGGCGCGTCCATGGCGACCTGCCGCCCGGCCGCGGTGTAGTTGATTTTCCCCCATATCTGCGTGCCCTCGAGCAGGCGCGCTTCACCGGCGCTGTCAGCATCGAGCTCGAATATTCACCCGAACCGGGCAAGATCGTCGACTGGGTCGCCGAAGCCTATCAGGCTACCGACCGGCTGATGAACGAAGCCGGCGTTCGTCACTCGTCCAACCAGGTCAGTTCAAACCAGGTCAGTTCGTAAAGGAGTCTTTAAATGGCATCAGGAGCAATTCAAACCGATCGGCTCGCCGCATACCAGCGCGACGGCTACATCCTTCAGAAGGCAATGTTCGACAAAGAAGAGATCGGGCTGCTGCAGCGCGCCGCCAAGGAAGATCGCGCGCTCGATCAACACTCGTTCGGCAAAGGCGACGGCGAGGGCGGCACGGTCCGCCTGTCGCTTTGGAACCATCCTGGCGACACCATCTACGGCATGTTCGCTCGCTGCGAGAGCATCGTCGACTCAGCCGAGAGCCTCCTCGAAGGCGAGGTCTATCACTACCACTCAAAAATGATCATGAAAGATGCCAAGGTCGGCGGCGCTTGGGCTTGGCACCAGGATTACGGCTATTGGTATCAAAACGGGGTCCTCTTTCCGCTCTTGACCAGCGCCTACATCGCGGTCGACCCCTCCACCCGCCAGAACGGCTGCCTCCAGGTCCTCAAAGGCTCGCATCGGATGGGTCGTATCGATCACGTTTTAACCGGCGATCAGGCCGGCGCCGATCTCGACCGCGTCCGCCACGCCGAGGAACGACTCGAACTGGTCTACGTCGAGATGGATCCGGGCGACGTCCTCTTCTTCGACGCCAACTTGCTTCATCGCTCCGATCAGAACCGTTCCGACAACCCGCGCTGGTCCATGATCTGCTGCTACAACGCTGCCCGCAACGATCCCTACAAGGAGGCTCACCACCCCCGCTACACGCCGCTCCACAAGGTTCCCGACTCCGCCATCCGCGAAGCCGGCCTCCGTCGCTTCAGTGATAGCGAGTCGAACGTCGCCTGGCTCGACGAAGCCGAAGACAAGAGCGCGAGCAGTTTGGAGACCCCCGCCCCGGCCAGTGTTTAAGTGCTACTTTAATCTGCTCGCGCTCGATGGACTGCGGCCCATCTCTTTCTCGGAAATCCGGGATGCCGGTTTCGACGGCGTTCAGTTCGCTTCCCCTGCATCCCGCTCGGAATTGGAAGATTGCCGCCGCCTTGGCCTCGAATACGCCGCCAGCGGACGCATCAACGATTTTGAAAATACGAACCCACTGGCCGAACAATGGTCTGGCGAAGGCGCCTCGTGCGCGACCCTGCACGTCGGCTGGGGCCTCGAAAGCCATGCCGAAGCCTGCAGGCTGATCGACGCAATTCTTTCTGCAGCCGAGAAATATAAATTTCCCCTGTTTGTGGAGACCCATCGCGCCACCATCTTCGGGGACATGTGGCGGACCGTTGAGTTCGTTCGGCAATTTCCGCTTCTTCGCTTCAACGGCGACTTCTCTCACTGGTACACCGGACAGGAAATGGTCTACGGCGGCTTCGAAAACAAGTTCCAATTCATCCAGCCCGTGCTCGAACGCGTGCGCTTCCTCCACGGCCGCATCGGCACCCCCGGCTGCATCCAAGTCGCCCTCGGCGACCAAACGCCCGAGCCCGAATACGTCACGCACTTTAAGCAACTCTGGACGGCCTGCTTCCGCTACGGAGCCCAAATCTTCACGCCCGAACTGCTTGCGCCGAAGATCTATTACGGCCGCACCTTTCCCGGTCCAGGCGGCCAGCCTGTCGAAGAGTGCGATCGCTGGCAGCAGTCGCTGCTCCTCAAGAAAATAGCGGAAAATTGCTTTCGGGAGGCCTCGGCCGGTGTCTAGGGTCTGGTTGGTACTTTTGATCGCTTGTAGCGCGTTGCGTGCGCAGCATCCGGATACCAGTGCGGCGATAGCCGCCGGTAAAGCGCAGTTTACTCAAACCTGCGCTTTCTGCCACGGCGCAAACGCTCGGGGCGCAAGCGGACCCGATCTGATCCACTCCACCCTGGTCAGCCATGACGTAAACGGCAACCTCATCGGCCAAGTAGTCCTCAACGGCCGCCCCGATAAGGGTATGCCCGCGTTTCAGTTCTCCGACACCCAGATCCACCAGATCGCCGCCTTCCTGCACGATCAGGCACGCCTTGCCGCCTCCGTCTACGCCCGCGGCCCAGGCGATTACCCGCTGGCCAAGCTCTTGGTCGGTAACGCCGGTGCCGGCAAACAGTTCTTCGACGGTCCGGGCCAATGCACC
This sequence comes from Bryobacteraceae bacterium, assembly GCA_965219105.1. Lineage (GTDB taxonomy): Bacteria > Acidobacteriota > Terriglobia > Bryobacterales > Bryobacteraceae > Bog-105. Next base: position 2,247,903 of record OZ244728.1, read on the forward strand.
GGGTGCCACTCAGTGACCGGCAACCTCGCGCACATCGCAGCCAAATACAAACCGGTCGACCTTCAATCCCGCATCGTTTTCCCCTCCGGCCTCAAACCCGAAGTCACCGTTACCGATCACGCCGGCCGGGTTTTCACCGGTACCGAGGAATACGCCGATGAATTCACGGTCGCCTTGCGCGATCGCAACGGCTGGATGCACAGCTGGAAGCGCTCCGCCGTCAAAGTGCAAGTCCGCGACCCGCTCGCGGCGCACGAGCAGCTCCTCTTCCGCTTGACTGACCGCAACATGCACGATCTGTTCGCCTATCTCGAGACACTCAAATGACTCGCCTGCTCCTCTTCGCCGCCTTCGCCGCCCTGACGGCCGCCGCGCAAGGGCTCGATCCTGCCGCGATCGCGAATCCCGCGCCCGATAGTTGGCCCACCTACAACGGCGATTACACCGGCCAACGCTTCAGCAAGCTCCAGCAGATCAATCGCGACAACGTCAAATCGCTTGCTCTCGCTTGGGCCTTTCAAACCAACAATTCAACCGGCCCAGGCCTCAAATCTTCGCCTCTGCTTGTCGACGGAACGTTGTACTTCACCGAACCGGACGATATCTGGGCGGTCGACGCGCGCTCCGGCCGCCAGCGCTGGCACTATCGCTATCACGCCAACGAAGGCTTGCATATCGGACAGCGCGGCGTCGGCATGTACCACGGCAAGCTCTACTTCGAAACGCCCGATGCGCACCTGCTTTCACTCGACGCTCGCTCGGGCGAAGTCTTGTGGAATATCACGCTTGCCGACGTTAAGCTCGGCTACTGGGCTTCGATGGCCCCGCTGATCATCCGCAATCATGTCCTAGTCGGCGTCTCCGGCGACTTCAACGATCTGCACGGTTTCATCGACTCGGTCGATCCCGACACGGGCAAAATACAGTGGCGTTGGGACTCTCTGCCCAAACCCGGCCAACCCGGCTCAGACACCTGGCCCAAGAACAGCGACGCCATAGCCCACGGCGGCGGCATGACCTGGATCACCGGCACCTATGACCCCGCTCTCAACTTGCTCTACTGGGGTACCGGCAACCCGAACCCCGTCCTGTCAGGTGTCACTCGTCCCGGCGCAAACCTCTACACCTGCACCATCGTTGCCTTGAACCCGGATACCGGCAAGCTGGTCTGGTATTTTCAACCCTCCCCGCACGATGTCCATGACTGGGACGCCGTGCAGACGCCGGTGATCGTCGACGCCGATTTCGGCGGCCAGCCGCGCAAGCTTCTCTTGCAGGCCTCCCGCAACGGCTACTTCTTCGCGCTCGATCGTACCGATGGCAAGGCCCTGCTCTCTGTTCCTTTTGAAGACATCAACTGGAGTAAAGGCGTCAACGCGAAAGGCGAACCCATTGGCGATACAGGAAAATATCCGAACGCCTCCGGCACGCTGGTCGAACCCGATGCACTCGGCGCGACCAACTGGATGTCGCCATCCTTCAACCCGCAAACCGGATTGCTGTATGTCGATTCGCACCGCTCGTTCAGCATCTACTACGATCTCTCCGAAGGCAAACCCGAAGGATTTGCCGGACGTGACCTGTCCGTCTGGTCGCGCTCCTCGCTGCGAGCTATCGACTATCAAACAGGCAAATCGAAGTGGCAGCACGATCTCGGCCCAGGCGACAACTGGGCCGGCGTTCTAAGCACTGCGGGCGGCTTGGTATTTACAGCCGACAACAACGGCAACATTCTCGGCCTGGACGCGAGCACCGGCCGCACGCTTTGGCACACCTACGGCGGTGGCGGGGTCCAGAGTGCTCCCATCACTTACGAGCTCGATGGCCGCCAGTACATCCTGGTTGGGTCGCAAAGCGTGCTCTACGCTTTCGCCTTGCCGGAAGAAGGAACGCCCGCGCCCGGACCTTGACCGCTACATGATGTGCGAGAATGCAGCGCAAGAGGTAACCATTTGAACAGCCGCTGCTTGTCTGCCGTGCTTCTGTCTGCCGCTCTCTTCTCCATCCCGCCGTCGCTCCATGCGCAGGCAACGAACACTGAGACACACCCGCCGTCTCCCGCCAAAGACACAAAAGAAAAACCCATCCCTCCCGAGCACAGCTCTGTCACGCACCACGACATCGAACTGAATGGAAAAACCATTCACTACTCGGCAACCGCCGGCACGCTCTTGATCAACGGGGAAGAGAACAAGCCGTATGGCAGCTTCTTTTATGTCGCCTATACCGAGGACGGATTAGCAGATCATCACGAGCGCCCGCTCACTTTTCTGTACAACGGCGGTCCCGGATCTTCCACCCTGTGGCTGCACATGGGTTCGGTAGGACCGGTACGCGTCATCACCGATAGCCCGGAAGCAACCGGCAGCGCGCCCTACAAACTCGTTCCCAACCAATACAGCCTGCTCGACAAAACCGATCTGGTCTTTGTCGATGCGGTAGGGACAGGCTTTTCGAGGCCAGTCGGCAATGGCACCGAGAAGAACTTCGCCGGCACCGACGAGGACGTCGCCGCCTTCAACAAATTCGTCGCCCGCTACATCACCGTGAATCAGCGCTGGAACTCGCCCAAGTTTCTGTTCGGCGAATCGTACGGCACCACGCGCTCGGCGGCTCTGGTCGATTCGCTCGAACGCGACGGCATCTACTGCAACGGCGTGATCCTGATGTCCACCATCCTCAACTACTTTGAGCGTGCGCCTGGCCTCGATGACGAGATGATCGGCTATATTCCGAGCTACGCCGCCATTGCCTGGCACTACAACAAAGTCGCCAATAAGCCAGGTGATGAAACAGCGTTCCTGAAAGAGGTGCGCGCGTTCGCCCGCGGCCCCTACGCTGCGGCGCTCGCCCAAGGCCACAACCTGCCCGATTCCGAACGCGATGCGGTGGCTGCCAAACTGAGCGCTTACACCGGCTTAAGCACCACATTTATCAAAGAAGCTAACCTGCGCGTGGATCCCTCGCGCTTCCGAAAGGAGCTGTTGCGCGGCGAGCGGGAAATTCTTGGCCGCTACGATGCACGTTTCGAGGGAACCGATTTCGATGCGGCCGGCGATACGCCTGGCTACGATCCTTCGAGCACCGGCATCACAGGCGCTTTCGTTGCGGCCTTTCACGACTATCTCGAGCGGGAGCTGAAGTTTTCCTCTACCGAAACCTATTACGTCAGCGGCCCGAACTTAATCCGGTCTTGGGACTGGAATCATCGAGCCCCCGGGGAAAGACAACCACTGCGTGAGCCTTATGTCGCGGGCGACTTAGCGGACGCCATGCGAAAGGATCCGCGTTTGCGAGTGCTTTCAGTAAACGGGCTTTACGATCTGGCCACGCCCTTCTTCAAAACCGAATTCGATCTGGCGCACATGAACCTCGATCCGAAGCTTCGGCAAAATATCGAGTTTGCCTACTATCCTTCCGGCCACATGATCTATCTCAATGTGGAGGCCCTAAAGCAACTCCGCCGCGACCTCGGCAACTTCTATTCGAAGGCCGCCCCGGGAGGCATGTGATCAAACCTCTTCGAAGAAGCAGCTGTACTGTACCGTCACGCGCTCTCCGGCATTGATCCAGCGATACGCGGGAACGCCGAACAGACTTCCGCGATCGATCATCTGCCTCCTGCTTTCCGGAAACGGCGAAACTCCAAACTCAAGTCCCCATGTGACGGTTTCGCCATTCCAGGGAGGATCAGTTCGCGAACGATTCTCCTCCCAAATCCCAAGCCATGGAAAGTCGGCGGCATTCCAGCGATAGCCGAATTGAATTTTTGCCGAAGGATCGACCGCTGCGAATGAAGCAGTTTGGCCGTCGAAGAGATGCGTCGTGAACTTGGCCGATTTCGGCTCCGAGCTGTACGTGCTCAAGTCAACAGCCGAGCCATCAGCCAGCGGCGCGGTAGGCCACTCGAAATCTTTGCCCAACGCAATGCTGGTGGCGCCGAAATCGCTTTCAAACGTGCGGGAACGCGAGGGCTGCATCACCAGTTTCGTTTCACCGTTCTTCAAGAACGGAGGCCCTAGGGTAACGTGCTGCGTCCAGGCAACCGGCCGGTCAAACGCGCTCACATTCGCGACCGTTTCCGTGAACTGCACGGTCGAACCTTCTTCGGGCAACTTGATCCACCGCGTGAAATGAAGTCCGGCGAGCGGCAATCTCGCCGAAGCTTTGAGCGAACGCTGCTCCACTTCGATTTCATATGGAACGACAGAAGCCTCGCCATGCACGGTCAACCCGGCGGCGGCCTCTTGCTCAGAAGGCGGACCGAAGATGTCTAGACAAAGGTTGTGCCCCATAATGCCGGCGAGCAGTTTGCTTTCCGAGTCGTGGCCGTATTCCGGATGAGCGCTCTCGCTGTAGGTAGACGGCTCGATAGTAGGCCAAGGCGGCGTCCACAGCGGGTTCACTCCCGAGGCTTTATGAAGAATCTCCGCAATGTGCCCGCCCTCCTGTAAAACGGTGAGCCGTATGTGGCCGTTCTCAATCTGTACTGCTTTGCGTCCGCGGTAGATCATCTAGTAGAACCTTTACGAAGCCTCATTTGAACAGCTTGGAAAGGCAGGGCGAGCCGCGTTGCCCTTATATCCGAGCTCTTCGATCAGCCCGATGCGTGACGTGTAGTAGCCATCCGCGGTTAAACTCTTCAGAAGCGCAAAAAATTGCACGTTCCTACCTTGCCGAAGCGTCACGCCGCTATCGGCAGCTTCGCAGAGAGGCTCGAGCAACGCCAATTGCTGCTGCTCGTTCAATTCCAAAAACGGCCGCTGCCCCGTGCGGCGCGACTCCGCCTCAAGCCAGCGAAGGCCATCCGCCATTAACAGCTGATGGTCGGTATTTCGTGCTATCACCGAGTCGATGTAACCGGGTACGCCCGCTTCGATGGCGCCCGGTGTATCGGTTGGTGGAACGATCAAATCGGCAATGCAGGAAATGATCGCGAAATCCGTTTCACCGAAGAAGCGAGGCGCGGCAGCAGCCATCGGTGGTGCGGCATGGTTGTGAACTTGCGCCGGCTGACCGTAGAGCTCGTCACTAGTGAATGGATAAGCGCAGGTTGCACCAATCGCGCCGAATATCTTGAGCAGCGATCGGCGGTCGCTCGAATAGCTGGCCATTAGACTTCTCTCCTTTGCAGCCTCTCGGCAATATGATCGGCGGTTCGCGTGGCAAGCGCCATGATGGTCAGCGTGGGGTTTTTCTCGGAAGAACTGGGGAACACGCTGGCATCCACCACGTAAAGGTTCGGCACATCGTGCGCGCGGCAGAACTCATTGACCACCGACCTTCGCGGATCGGTCCCGATGCGGCAGCCTCCTACTTCGTGATTGGTAGCGGGAGCCGCGCTGACCGAGAGAATCTCCGCGTTGCTCGCCAGCAAAATCTGGCGGCACCAACTTTTCATATCGTTGTGCAGCTTCCAATCGGCTTCGGAAAGCTTCCAGGTGCGGCGTGCGCGCGGCAGACCGCATTCGTCGACGCGATCCGGGTCGAGATCGATGAAGCTCTCTTTGTTTGGCAGCATCTCGTGATAGCCCGTGAAAGTTAGATAAGCCGGATAGCTGCGCTTGATGTTCTCCTTGTAGCCGCGCCCCATGCCCTTCATCGATTTGGCCCATCCAACGCTGCGATGGTTTTGATAGTTGAACTGGATACCGAAACTTCGGGCGTAGTCTCGCTTCTTCTCGTGCATGAAAGAAGGCACGTAGGCGTGGTCGAGAAAGCCTTCATCGTTGACGGTCTGCCGCCCGATGAATTCGGTCAGAAATAGTTCGAAGCCCGCGGTGATGTGCGGAATGAAGTTCTTGCCGAGCTCTCCGCTCGAGTTAGCCAGCCCCGCAGGAAAACGGCTCGACTTTGACATGAGCAGCAGTGCGACGCTTTGCGCGCAAGCGCACGCAACAACCACAACCCGGCCCTTTGCAACGCTCATGGCGCGAGTGTCGCGATCGAAGTATCGTACTTCTTTCACGGCGGCTTCATCCGATACGGCAAGCTCGTACACGACACTATTTGGCCGCAGAGTAAGGCGGCCGGTTTTGAGCGCCGGGATCATGTGAACATCGTAGGAATTGTATTTAGCCGCGACGTCACAGCCCGACATACAATTGCCGCAGTAGTGACACGCGGGACGTGCAGCTGTGGGCCTGGTCAGCGTGGCTTTCCGCACATGGATCACTGGAACGCCGAGCTTCGCAGCGCCGGCCTTGATCGCAAGATCGCTGCATTTCATCGGCGGAGGCGGCATGAAGATACCGTCGGGCAAATCTTCCAGATGATCGTAGTTCCCGCACACTCCGACCTGTTTTTCAATGCGATCGTAGTACGGCTTCATGTCTGCGTAGCCGAACGGCCAGTCCTCCCCGGCGCCGTCGTGCTGCCGGCCCCTGAAGTCGCGCTCGCTGAAGCGCAGAGCCACCGCGTTCCACAGCTGTGTTTTGCCGCCCAACCCGCGGCTGCGTTCGCCCTCCATGCCCGGTTTGCCAGGCTTCATCACCGGGATATGGCGGTACGGGAATTCATACGGCAGCGCGTGCGTGTTGAAGTCGGTCCGCGTATTCAGGTTGGGGCCGCCTTCGAGCACGAGCACATCCGCTCCGAGCTCGGCCAGCCGCGCCGACAGTGTGCCGCCGCCCGCGCCTGACCCAATAACCACCGCATCGTAGATCTTGGATGCCATCGTCTCACCGGCTCTCGTTTTGAAACAGAAAGAGGCCGCTCTTGCCTGCCACTACGAAATCGAGATCGCCATCTTTATCGATGTCCACCACCGGAATCTGCAAGCCGCCTCCTGTTCGACCGCCATAGGCGATCACATGTTTAGCCCAATCGATTTGGTGCGTTTCAGGCACGATCAAACGCTCGTACCAGTAAACACCAAGCGGCTCACGCGCTCCGGGGTCGCGCCCATTATGCGCCATGTAGCGTTTGCCGGTGAGGAGGCCGATGTTTTTGCCGCCGCGAAAATCGACCAGCGTCACCGCGTGCGGCTGCGACCAGCTGTCGTCGATCATGTGCTTCTCCCAAACGCCGCCGCCCTTATTTTCAAGCCAGAAGATGCCGTAGTTGTGTGCCATCGAGGTAATGATGTCGGGACGCCCGTCTTCATTCACATCGGCCACATACATAAAGCCCACATCGCCCAGCGCCCACTCGCTATGCAGCTTCCAATCTGCGCTATGAGGATCGTCCGGCGCCTCAAGCCAGCCGTTCGGGGTAAGAATGTCGTTACGTCCGTCTTTGTTCACATCGCCTGCGCCGATGCCGTGCCCGTAGCTCCGCGAACTCGCGATGCGCTTTATCATTCCGCCATGACCATCGCGCTCGAACCATGCGAGCGGAGCTTTTAAATCGCCGAACTCGGGTAACACCTCCTCCGCTTTGCCGTCATTATTGAGGTCAACCAGTTCCGCGAATTCGACCGGTGCGCCGGAGTTCATCACGTGCTGATCCCAAGCGCCGCCCGTCTTCCCCGGATTGCGCCACCAGGCGATCTTCTTGCTGAACCAGCCTACGGTGATCAGATCGATGTGCCCGTCGCTATCCACGTCCAGCGGCACTGTGCTGAGATCGTCGATGTAGCCGCTCAGGTACGGAATATCGCGGAAATGATGCCGCTTCCAAGTGGGAGCTTCGTACCAGTTTTCGCCCGAGACGACGTCTACCTTACCGTCGCCATTGATGTCGCAGATCGCTGCCGATTCGCTCGATCCCAGATCAAGCGTGTGTTCTTCGAACGGTATCTCGCCCGGGCGGGTCAACTGCGACACGAGGAGAAGTGAAGAGAGAGTGACCAGTAACAGAATGGGGGCCCACATCCTGAATGGCCTATCAGTCAAGATAAACAGAGTGCGGAACATAGAATCGCCAGAGGCGAAGCATATCATCTCAACCTCGGCAGCAAATGAGTAAAGCTCTCGCTGCAGCAGTCTGTGCAATCTTGTCTGTTGCCCAGGCATTCCCAGCGGCGCTGCTGGATCAAGGCTTCAACCATATGTACAACTTGTCGTTCGGAGACGCGCACCGGGCTTTTGACCAGTGGGAGGCGCAGCATCCCGACGATCCACAGGGTCCGGTCTTCAATGCGGCCGCGTTCTTGTTCTCCGAATTCGACCGGTTACACATCTTGCAATCTCAGTTTTTCGTGAACGATCGCGGCTACTCCGGGCTTCAGAAACAGTCGCCGAGCGCTGAAGTGAAGCGGCAGTTCGACGACGCGCTTGCAAAGAGCGAACGGCTTGCCACGGCCCGTTTGAAGATAAATCCAAAGGATGAGGGCGCGTTGTTTGCCAACGTTTTGCGCATGGGTCTTCAGGCCGACTATCTCGCGCTCATCCAAAAGGAGAATCTGTCAGCGGTCGGCGTAATCAAGCAGGCGACACAAGCTGCCGACTCGTTGCTTCAGCTGTACCCCGATTGCTACGACGCCTACATTGCAAGCGGCATTGAGAACTACCTCCTGAGCCTGAAACCGGCGCCGGTCCGGTGGCTGCTGCACATGGGCGGCGCCCAAACAGACAAGCAGGTTGGCATCGAGAAGCTCCGGCTCACGGCGACAAAGGGACACTATCTGAAGCCGTACGCCGAGTTGCTCCTAGCAGTGGCAGCCTTGCGCGACCGGAATAAGGCGGAGGCGCGCCGCTACCTGACCAGTCTGAGCGAACAGTTCCCGCAAAATAGTCTCTATCGAACGGAGCTTGCAAAAATTCACTAACGAACCGTCAAAGCACGTTGCGGATACAAGCCTTAAAGTGACCCGGAGCGATCTCTTCGAGCGGCGGTATTTGTTCGGCGCATTGCTGGGTCGCATACGGACAGCGGGTGCGGAACACGCATCCCGAAGGCGGGTGAACGGGCGATGGAATCTCTCCTCGCAACACAATGGGGCTGCGCTTGGCAGTGGGATCAGGCACCGGCGCCGCTGAGAGCAGTGCTTCCGTATAAGGATGCTTTGGAGTGTTGTAAATCGCCCGGCTGGAGGCGATTTCCATGATCCGGCCAAGATACATCACGATTACCCGATCGCACAGATACTCGACGCTGAGCAGGTCATGCGAAATGAACAGCATTGCGAGGTTCAGCTTCCGCTGCAGATCCTTAATAAGATTGAGGATTTGCGCCTGGACGGAAACATCGAGCGCCGACACCGGTTCATCGGCTACGATCAGCTTGGGGCCGAGAGCAAGAGCACGCGCAATCCCGATGCGCTGGCGCTGGCCGCCTGAAAACTCGTGCGGGAACCGGCGTAGAAAGTCCGCGGAAAGCCCAACAGTCGAGAGCAGATCGGCGGCTTTGGCTACCCGCTCACTGGCGCTCATCTTCGAATGAATCCGCAGCGGTTCGGTGAGGATTTCCGCGACTCGCATGCGTGGATTGAGACTGCCGAAGGGATCCTGAAAGATCATCTGCAAGTCGCGCCGGATCGGCTGCATCGCGGCACGGCTCAGTCCGGTAAGGTCAACCTTGTTGAAGACAATGCGTCCGGCAGTCGGTTCGATCAGACGTAGAACTGAGCGGCCTAGAGTGCTCTTTCCTGAGCCGGACTCACCAACCAGGCCCATCATCTCTCCCGGCTGAAGCGCGAATGTGATGTCTTCCAGCGCGTGAACAACCAAGCCGGATTGCTTCAGTCCGCGGCGCTGCACTGGAAAATGTTTTTGGAGGCTTTGTACTTCGAGTAGAGCATGGCTCGCCGCTTCTGGTACGGAATTCATCACAGTTCGCGAGCACGAAGGCAGCGTGAAAAGTGCCCAGGCGTTATCTCCTCTAGCTCCGGCGAGATCTGAGCGCAGCGAGCCTCCGCGAACCTGCAGCGCGGCTCGAATACACAGGCGGCGGGCAGCGCCAACGGGTCCGGCATAGTTCCTGGAATGGCGTGGAGCGGCGCACGGCCGTCGGACTGAATGTTGCTGCGTTTCGGAACGCTTTCGAGCAAACCAATGGTGTAGGGGTGTTTTGGAGCGGCGAACAATTCGCGCACCGGGGCGCTCTCGACGACGCGGCCGCAATACATAACGACAACCCGGTCCGCTATCTCGGCCACCACCCCGAGATTATGCGTGATGAACAAAATGCTCATGGCGGATTGTTTCTGCAGATTTCGTAGCAGATCGAGAATCTGCGCCTGTACGGTCACGTCGAGAGCGGTGGTCGGCTCATCGGCTATCAGCAGCGACGGCTTACAGGAGAGGGCCATGGCGATCATCACGCGTTGGCGCATGCCGCCCGATAGTTGATGCGGATATTCTTTGAGCCTGCGCGAGGCGTCCGCGATTCCGACTGCTTGCAACGCCTCTCCAGCCTGCGTCATCGCCTGTCGCCGGGTCTTGCGTTGGTGGAGCATGATCGCCTCGGCAATCTGCTCGCCCACGGTGAAGACCGGATTCAGCGAGGTCATCGGCTCTTGAAAAATCATGGCCAGCGCGCTCCCGCGCAGTTTGCGAACTGCCGATTCGGGAAGCGCAGCGAGATCCTCCACACGGTCGTTTCCTGTTTCAAAGTCAATGCGGCCGCCCGCGATGCGGCCGGGATGGGCAAGCAATCGCATGATAGACAAGCTGGTGACGCTCTTGCCAGAACCGGACTCGCCCACGACCGCCAGCGTTTCGCCGCGGCGTACGGTAAACGAAACGCCATCGACAGACTTGACGACGCCGGCGCGCGTATAGAAATACGATTTGAGATCGCAAACGCGCAAGATGTTTTCCTGGCTGCCGTCCATCAGCGGAATTGTACACTCAAAGCTTCCATGCGCATCGCGGCCGGCGGTATTCAAACGGAGTGCAGCACGTATAGCCGCATCCGAAGCAGGACTGAAGACTTCAAAATTTTGCGCGGCGCGGAGATGCTTGGCGACCCGTACTTCGGCTTTCTCGGCGATTTTGCGCAAGCGTTCGAGCCGACCTTCTTCGCGCGAGCGGTACCAGGAGGCCCGCTTTCGGCAGAAACCTATCGTGCGTTCAAGCAAGAGTTTTTGGAGCGCCTCTCCGCGCTGGGCAAACTGGATGGCCTTTACCTGACCATGCACGGCGCGATGTTCGTCGAGGACATGCACGATGCCGAGGGCGATTGGATTACAGCAGCCAGATCCGTAGTGGGCGAAAACTGCCTGATGAGCGCCAGCTACGACCTGCATGGAAATCTGAGCCAGCGCATTATCGATTCGATCGACATGCTCACTGCGTACCGGACGGCGCCGCATATCGATGTCGAAGAGACTATGCGGAAGGCGTGCAAGATGCTTGTCCAATGTTTAGAGCAGAACATCAGGCCGGCGCTCGCGTGGACTCCCATTCCGGTCTTGATGCCGGGCGAGCGAAGCAGTACGGTGGATGAGCCCGCTAAGTCGCTCTACGACCGATTGCCGACCATTGACCAGGCTGCCGGCGTGCTCGATGCGTCGCTCCTGGTTGGTTATGTCTGGGCGGATGAGCCGCGCGCCACTGCGAGCGCTGTGTTAACCGGGACCGATCGAAAAGTCTTGGCAGACGAAGCACTGCAACTCGGCCGCGCTTACTGGTCAGCACGCGAGAAGTTTCAATTCGGCGTTCGAACGGGTACGATCGACGAATGCATACAGTGGGCAGAAGAGGTAGGCACCGCACCGGTCATCCTGGCCGACTCCGGCGATAACCCAACAGGCGGTGGAGTAGGCGATCGGGCAGAGGTACTCGCGGAGTTGCTTCGACGAAAGGTTCAGAATGCGCTAGTTGCGGGCATCGCGGATGCGCCGGCCACCGACACCTGCTACCGGGCTGGCGCTGGAGCAACGATAAGCCTCCAAATCGGCGCAACCCTAGACCCTCAGGGAAGCACCCGAATTCAGTGCGAGGCCGAGGTCAAGTTCGTTCTGAAGGATGTGCCGGAGCGCGAGCGTCAAGCCGTCGTTCGTGTCGATGGCGTTACTGTTGTCGTCACTGCCGCGCGAAGACCCTTTCACAACCTCCAAAATTTTCATCGATTAGATGTCGATCCGAAAACAGTAAGGCTGCTGGTGGTGAAGTCCGGGTATCTATCGCCCGAGTTAGCTCCTCTTGCGAACCCTAATCTGATGGCGCTTTCCGACGGCGCAATCAATCAGAACATTGAAGAGCTTCCGCCCAACCGGTTTCGTGTCCCGACCTATCCATTCGATAAATCGTTCGAGTGGAAACCAGCGGTGATCTTCTCCGCTCGCTCGCTTCGAGGATCGAGGCTGCCGGCGTAGTGTACGCCCCATTGCGCTTTTCTGGCGTTCTTTCCGTTATCTTGGCGGTGGTCTCGCTATGTTCATGCCAGCGCCAGCAGCGTCCCGCCGACGAACTCGTCATCATGCAGACAGAGGCTCCGCGCAGCATGGACCCCGGCAATCACACTGCAACCTACACCACCGCCGTGCTCGACCCGATGTACGAGAGCTTGATGCAGTTCAACGAAAAGCTCGATATTGTTCCGCTTCTCGCGACAGAGTTAAAGGCTAACCCGGACGCAACACTCTGGACAGCGAAGCTGCGCCCAAACGTTTTCTTTCACGATGGATCGCGGCTTACTCCGGCGGCAGCGGCAGCCTCGTTCGCGCGGCTTCTCGACCCGGCTCGTGGGCTTGCCGCCGGTTCCAATTTCAGAGCGGCAGTCACGTCCGTGAAGGCTTGCGGTCCCGATTCGGTGTGCTTCTATCTGAAGCATCCTTTTGCCGCCATGCCGAGTTTACTGGCTGTCACGCAGGTGGTGAGCGCGGTGGAGGACCAGAAGCGCGATCTCGACAGGCACGCGGATGGTACCGGGCCGTATGAATTCGTGGAATGGAGAACCGGCGACTCCGTGCTCGAACGCCGCAATGATCATTACTGGGGCGCAAAGCCGCCCTATCGCACTCTGAAATGGATCTGGAGTACAGAGCCCGCGCTCATGAATATGGCGCTGGTTGCGCGTGAGATTGATCTGGTCAACCCATTGCCCCCAGTGTTCGCACAGGCCCTTCAAACAAATAAACGCGTTCACTTGATTCAGGGCAAGAGCGGCGCCGTTTTCTGGATTGCGCTGAACACGCTCATCAAGCCGCTTGACGACGTACGCGTCCGAAGAGCGTTGAATTATGCGGTGGACAGAGAGGCTCTCATTCAGTCCCAGTTGCGCGATTATGGGCTGCCTGCCAACTCTCCACTAGCGCCGGCCGACTTTGCTTACGATGCGGCTCTTGAAGGATACCCATACGACTTGAGTAAAGCCAAAGCCTTGCTGGCGAGCGCGGGTTACGAACGAGGCTTCACCATCGACATTGCTGTCCAGGAAGGACAGACCGCAATCGTAGAGGCAATTGCCGGAATGTGGGCCGCTATTCACGTGACCTTGCACATCCGTCAGATGGAAACGGGCGTGTTCGCGCAATCGATTTTTGAAGGCCCGAAGGAGAAGCGAGCGGCGGGAATCGACGCTGTCTTCGCATCATGGGACTCGCCAAGCCTGGATCCGGAACACCAACTCGGGCCGCTCTATCGCACGGCAAGCTGGGCGCCCGCCGGCGCAAATCTTGGTTTCTACAGCAACAAGCGGCTCGACGCTCTCCTCAACGCGGCCGAGCACGAACTCGACACGGCGCGCAGACGCCAGCTTTATGTAGAGTCGCAAAAGATGATTTCAGACGACGCGCCGCACGTGCTGCTTTATTACTCGAAGGAACTGGCGGCCGAGCGCGTCACACTGCGCGGGCCCTGGCTCTTTCCGGGCAGCGAAGTTCGCTTGCAGCCATGAGGACGGCGGGCTAACAGTGACGCAATATTTACTGCGCAAGCTGGTATCGCTTCCTTTCGCGCTCCTGGTTGCATCGTTTCTGATCTTCGCATCCACACGCCTGCTGCCTGGGGATCCAGCGCGGCTGATGGCCGGCATGCAGGCCAACCAGGCCGTCGTTGAAAGCGTCCGGCACCGCCTGGGCTTTGACCGCCCGTTCCTCGTGCAATACCGATTGTTCTTGACACGAGCGCTGCACGGCGATTTGGGAACATCGGTGCGTTCGCAAAAACCTGTGTCGGAGGAAATCGCGGACCGCTTCCCATATACATTCTTTTTAACGGCTAGCGCGTTCATCTTTGCCGTTGCGGCGGGGCTTTCGAGTGGCGTGCTGGCGGCTGTTTTCAGACACTCGGCTGTCGATAGCGCCGTCACGTTTGCTGCTATTGCTGGCGGCTCCATTCCAAACTATTGGCTGGCCCTAATGGCGATGGATTTGATCTGCGTGCGTCTGGGATGGCTGCCGCTGATGGGCGCAAATAGCGTGAGCAGTTACATTCTGCCGTCGCTCACGCTGGGGCTGCTACCGGCCGCAATCATTGCAAGGATGTCACGCGCAAGCATGCTTGAGATTCTCAATCAGCAGTTCATCCAAACGGCCCGGGCCAAAGGTTTGAGCAGCGCCAAGGTCTATTTAAAACACGCCCTGCGCAATGCTCTCGCGCCTATCGTCACGATCGCGGGCATGAATTTTGCTGGATTGCTCGGCGGCGCTGTAATTACTGAAACGGTATTCAGCTGGCCCGGGCTAGGGCGCTTGATGGTTGACGCAGTGCATTACCGGGACTACCCGACCATACAAGGCCTCACGCTTCTCACCGTTACTATCGTGACGCTGGTAAACCTGGGAGTCGATCTGCTGATCGGGGTTCTCGATCCAAGGATTCGCCTTGAGTAGCGGCCCGGGAGTGATGCTGCCGACTGTCCCCCGCAGCGACGGCTTAGCAGCGCGTCTCCTGCCCCTGCTTCGATTTAGAAATCTGGCAATCGGCTTATCTATCGTAAGCGCTCTGGTTGTTTTGGGTCTGTTTGCGCCGCTATTCGCGCCTTACGATCCTTACCTGCAGAATCTTTCCGCTACCTTTCAACCGCCGTCGATTCATCACCTCTTCGGCACCGACGATTTCGGCCGCGACGTACTCTCCAGAGTTCTCTATGGCGCGCGGTTGAGCCTGCTCGAAGTTGCCGTGAGTGTTTCGCTCGCTGTTTTGTTCGGCGTAACGCTCGGGCTTCTTGCGGGCTACTGGGGCGGGCTAATCGACCAGGCGATCATGTGGTGCATGGATCTGCTCTATGCGTTCCCAGGAATCGTGTTGATGATTCTGCTTGTTGCGACGCTCGGCGTGGGCCTCTTCAATACGCTGGTGGCGATTGCGCTGTTCGCAGTGCCTGTTTACTGCCGCCTTACGCGCAATCTCACGCTTACGATCAAGCGGATGGAGTATGTGGAGGCAGCACAAAGCCTGGGTGCGGGAACGGCCCGGATCCTGTTTCACCACATACTGCGGAATGCGTTTGTCCCGTTGTTGATTCAAGCGACCGTCAGCGCGGGAGAAACAATCCTGATTGCTTCCGGTCTGAGTTTTCTCGGCCTGGGCGCGCAGCCCCCGAGCGCGGAGTGGGGCGCCATGCTCGGCGAAGGGCGCAAGTTTCTCGGCATGTCCAGTCACCTTGCGTTCTTTCCCGGCCTAGCCATCACGGTCGCGGCGGTTGGCTTTAATTTGTTAGGAGATGGCTTGCGCGACAAGCTGGATCCAAAATTCTAACGGGCATATGGGATCTAATCTCTCAGCCGGCGAGGCGTGTCGGCAAGCGTAAAAGAAGAGCCCGCCAGTAAGGCGAAACGTAGGTTAGCGACGTTGCTTTACGTTGTTGACCTTCTCGGAACATTCGTGTTCGCGATCGAAGGCGCGGGGGCAGGCGTGCGCGGGCATCTTGATCTATTCGGCGTGGCTGTTTTAGCGTTCGCAACAGCAGTCGGCGGGGGCATCATTCGTGATGTGTTGATCGGCGCAATTCCGCCGAACGCGATCCGCGACTGGCGCTATGCGACCGTTGCATTTGCGGGCGCGGCAGTTGCCTTCTTTCTATTGCCGGAGGTGAACGATTTTCCGCCTCGCGCGCTGATGGTGTTGGACGCTGCGGGTTTAAGCTTATTCGCCGTGTCTGGCGCGGGCAAGGCACTCTCGTTCGGCATCCACCCGTTTGTGGCCGTCCTGATGGGTGTTGTAACGGGCGTCGGAGGCGGAACAGTGCGCGACGTACTGCTGGCCCATGTTCCTCAGGTACTGCAAAGCGAGATTTACGCCGTGGCAGCGTTGGCGGGCGCGGCCGTGATGGTAACGGGACTTCGTCTGAAAGCGCCCGCGGCGATCATGGCAGTTGCTGGCGGTTTGACCTGCTTCATCTTGCGGGTGGTAAGCGTTTGGGCAGGATGGAACCTGCCCAGCGCTCATTTTTGATCGAATTACTTCCGCAACAGCTTATCTGGAGTAATCGGCAGGTCGCGCACCCGGATACCGGTCGCATGGTACACGGCGTTCGCGATGGCCGCTCCCACACCGGTGATGCCGATTTCACCCACGCCGCGGCAGCCTACAGAATTGAAGTTGAAGTCTGGCTCATCGATCCAGCTGACATCGATTTCAGGCACGTCGGCATGGACCGGAACCAGGTAGCCAGCAAGATCGGCGTTGACCGCCTGACCGTGGACGCGATCGTACATCAACTCTTCGAGCAGCGCCTGTCCGATGCCAAACGTAATGCCGCCGAGAAACTGACTGCGCGCCGTCTTAGCGCTTAGAATCTTGCCGCAATCGAACACGTTGACGATCTTAGAGATTCGAACGCTCCCGATCTCTTCGTGGACCTTGACCTCCACAAAACTCGCCCCGAAAGATTGAAAGGCGAATTTATCGTTCTGGCCGAAGACGGGTGTCGTCTCGCCCTGCGCTTCAAGCTTGTCGCGATTGCCGAGCCGTAGCAGGTCGCCCATGCCGATGCTCTGCGACTCGTTCGATTTGTGAGCGATGCGGCCATTCCGGAATACGAACTCAGCTTCGTGAGCATCGGCGCCGGTGAATCCATCGGCGGTATGAGCCGCTATGCGGAGCAGTTCACGCCGAATCTCAGCGCAGGCGTCGGCGGTAGCGGGAGCCGTGCTGGCAGTTAAATTGGAGCCGCCAGCCACCGCGCAGCGCGCGAAATCGGAGTCGCCGAGTTCGACCCGGACCTGGTCAATAGGAAGACCCAGTTTGTCGGCGGCTGTGATGGCAAGCATCGTATACATGCCTGTGCCCACATCGCTGCCCGCAGTGGAAACAACCGCCCGAACTTTGTCCGCGTCCTGCTGCAACGTGACTTTTACAGCTGCGCCCATCAGATAGCCGGGGTAGGTTGCGGTCGCCATGCCGCTTCCGATCAGAAGGTTGCCCTTTCGCTGAGATCGAGGCTCGGGATTGCGCCCGCTCCAACCGAAGCGCTCCGCACCGCGTTCGTAGCATTCGAGCAGGTGCTTGCTCGAGAAAGGCTTTTGGTTGTGGAGATTGACTGTCGCGTGATTTTTGATTCGCAGCTCGATGGGGTCCATCTTCAATCGATAGGAGAGTTCGTCGAGCGCGGACTCTATGCCATATTGCCCAGGAGCTTCGCCGGGCGCTCTCATCCAGGCGGGCTTCATCACGTTCAGCCGAACCAGATCGTGCGTCGTTGCATAGTTCGGAATGTCGTAGAGCATTCGCGTGCTGACGCTGGCTGGCTCCGGAAATTCGTCGTTGATCGCAGTGTGGGACGTAACATGGTGCCGCATCGCAGTAATTTTGCCGTCGGCCTGAGCGCCAATCCCAAAGCGTTGCTCAGTTTCCGAGCGATGCCCCACATCAGTGAGAACCTGATCCCTGGTGAGAACCACCTTTACTGGGCGACCGAGCTTTCTCGATGCGACAGCCGAGAGGATCATGTGTCCGCCCACGGCCGCTTTGGACCCGAACATTCCGCCCGTGAACGGGCAGATGACACGCACTTTTTCCGGCGGGAGATTGAGCCCTTTCGCAAGCACGTTACGGTCGCCGTCAACCCATTGCGTGGTGTTGTAAACAGTGAGCGAACCGTCCGAGTACGAACAGATCGTGGCATGCGGCTCCAGCGCGCAAGGGTGCTCGTTGGGCGTGCGATAGGTCAGGTCAAGCTTGACTTGGGCTTTTGCAAGAGCTGCGTCCACATCGCCGCGCTCGAACGAAAGATCTTCGCCCATGGCCTGTTTGGGCTTGTACATCGTCTGCAGGGCGTCTTCGATCTCGACTGCGAACGAGCCGCGCTCATATTCGACTTCGATCAGCGAGGCAGCAAAGCGGGCCTGTTCCACACGCTCGGCCACCACCATGGCGATGTACTGTCCGACGTGATAAATACGATCGTCCTCAAGCGGCGGGCGATCTTCCGCGGTGGTGCCGCCTTCCCTCAAGTCCGCAGGCATCTTTCCAAGTTCGCCGCGATTTGCCTGTGTGATCACAAGCAGAACTCCGGGCGCCTGCTCGGCTTTTTTTGTCGACAGACGTGCAATGCGGCCGCCGGCAATCGAGCTGCCGACCATCACGGCATGAGTCATGTTGCCCAGCGTAATTTCTGCCGCGTATTGGGCAGTGCCGGTTACCTTTTTCTTACCGTCCACGCGCGTGACGGGTGAGCCGATTAGTGTTGTTGCCATGAAGAGTTCCTTATCTCTCGCTCACATGCTCAAGCGCGGCCACGATCGTGCGCTTGCTGAGCTCGACTTTGAATTCATTGTGCAGCCGCGGTTTGGCCTGGGCTAGAGCAGCTTCAGCCGCGCCCTGGAAAGTCTCGCGATTGGCCGGCTTGTCTAACAGATATGCTTCCGCTTCTTTGGATCGCCAGGGCCGGGTAGCGATGCCGCCTAACCCGACACGCGCATAAGTGATCCGTTCGCCCTCGGTCTTGAGCGCGACTGCAGCAGACGCCAAAGCAAATTCGTAACTTGCGCGGTCACGAACCTTTAAATAGTGAGAACGAATGCCAGGCTCACCGTTCGGAATGGATACGTGCGTGATCAACTCTCCCTGCTCCAGCACTGTCTCGACGGACGGTGTCTGACCGGGAAGCAGGTGAAGGTCGCCGAACGCAATGGCGCGCTTCGATCCATCCTGCAGGACTGTGTGAACTGTAGCGTCGAGAATAGCCAACGCGACGCACATGTCGGACGGGTTTGTCGCAATACATTGTTCGCTGGTGCCCAGAATGGCGTGGGAGCGATTCACCCCATCGAGCGCATCGCAGCCCGACCCAGGATTCCGTTTGTTGCACCGGGTGTGAATATCGCGAAAGTATCCGCAACGGGTTCTTTGCAGCATGTTGCCGCCGGTAGTCGCCATGTTGCGCAGTTGCGCGGAAGCGCCGGCTAGAAGCGCTTCGGAAAGCACGGGAAAGCGCTCGCGGATCAGCGGGTGATGCGCCAGGTCGCTATTGCGAACGTTTGCGCCGACCGTGACGCCTTCCGAATCTTCTTCAATTTCGGAAAAAGGCAGATGATTGATGTCGATCAACTCGCTCGGCGCCAAAACATCGAGCTTCATCAGATCGATCAGCGTTGTGCCGCCCGCAAAGAAGGACGCGCCGTCTTTTGCAGCTGCGCTCGCGGCTGCTTCTTCCGCAGTAGTGCTCTCAATGAATGCGAATGGCTGCATTAGCGTGTCTCCGTGTCAAGATTCATGCGGATCGCTTCCACGATGTTGGGGTAAGCGCCGCAGCGGCAGATATTGCCGCTCATGCGTTCGCGAATTTCCTCGAGCGAAAGCTCGTGGCGGTCTGGCGCGTGGGCTACATCGGGCGTTGCGTGGCTAGGAATTTGCTGCTCGGCTTCGCGCAGCATGGCCACAGCCGACATAATCTGACCGGGCGTGCAGTAACCGCATTGAAACCCATCGCATTCGAGAAATGCTTCCTGCATCGGATGCAGATTTTCTTCGGTCCCCAACCCTTCGATGGTGGTGATTTCGTCCCGCTGGTGGGCCACCGCGAGCGATAGGCACGATAGCGTGCGCCGGCCGTTGATATGAATCGTGCAGGCCCCGCATTGGCCGTGGTCGCAGCCCTTTTTGCTGCCCTGCAATCCAAGATATTCCCGCAGTGCGTCGAGCAGGGTCGTACGAGCATCGACCCGCACCAGACGCTCTTCTCCATTTACTTTCAGCTTTACGGAAATCAAAAAATCTTTGCTGCCTCGGTCTGCCGATGTCTCGGCGATTGTGTTCTCCATTTCGATTCCCTTTCTCTTAGCCATCGTAAACCTACCGTCGATGCCGCGTGTCTGTGCAACTACGGGGACAGAAGCGTGTAAGATGTCCCTACTTGCCTAACGTGCTCTTTCTTTTTCGCGACCGGATTCGATGGCTGCTGATCTTCTGGATTTTCGTGGTGAGCGCCGTCGCTTACCTCGATCGAGTGAACATTTCAATTGCGGCACACTCGATTCGCATGGATTTCGGGCTCAGCGATGTGCAGCTGGGTTGGATTTTCAGTGCCTTCGTATTGGGCTATGCGTTTGCGCAAGCTCCGGCTGGGCGTCTGGCCGATAAACTAGGGCCGCGGATCGTCATCTTGCTGGGCGTGATCTGGTGGGCGGTGTTTACCTCGCTCATTACGGTGTTGCCGGCAATTCCGAGCGCCTTAGTCTGGCTGATTACCGCGCGTTTTCTGCTGGGCGTCGGCGAAGCGGTGGTGTATCCGGCGTCTAACTGCGTAGTGGCGGCGTGGGTGCCGACCGGCGAGCGCGGAATCGCCAATGGATTGATTTTTTCGGGTGTGGGATTTGGGGCAGGAGTGACGCCCCCGCTGATCACCTACATCATCGTGAATTATGGCTGGCGCGCTTCGTTCTGGTGCAGCGCCGTGTTGGGCCTGATAGCGGGAGCGGTATGGTACGCGATTGCGCGCAATCGCCCCGATCAGCACCCGTGGGTTTCGGCGAAAGAGAAACAACTCATCGCCAGCGGACTGCCCGCAACCGGCAAGGAAGGACCTCGCAAGCTGCGCTGGCCTGAAATTTTCGGCAACCGCGACATCCTGATTGTCAGTTTCAGCTACTTTGCTTACGGTTATGTGGCCTATATTTTCTTCAGCTGGTTTTTCATTTACCTGAGTGAAGTGCGGAAGTTGAACCTGCGGCAGAGTTCGCTTTATACGATGCTGCCGTTTCTGGCGATGGCGATCGGATCGCCGCTCGGAGGCTGGATCAGCGACCGGCTCACAAAGGCGTATGGCAAACGCGTGGGGCGGTGCGGCGTGGCGGTGTTTGGTATTGGGCTTTCGGCGGTGTTCATTGCGCTGGCAACCCAGGTGGCGAGCCCGCAGCTTGCGAGTTTGATTTTGGCCGGTGGAGCAGGGGCGTTGTACCTGTCGCAGAGCTCGTTCTGGTCAGTGAGCGCGGATATCGGCGGGGCCTCGGCCGGATCGGTCTCAGGCTTCATGAATATGGGCGGGCAGTTCGGAGGAGCGCTGACGGCGTCGTTGACACCGGCTATCGCGCACAACTTCGGATGGAACGCTTCGTTTCTCACTGCAGCGGCATTGGCGGCGTGCGGGGCGCTGGCGTGGCTCGCGGTCCATCCCGAAGGCCGTCAGTGACTACACTGCAAGAAGAGCAATGTCAAAGCCACTGAACAAGTACAGCGCGCACATTACACAACCGAAATCGCAAGGCGCATCGCAGGCGATGCTTTACGCAACAGGATTGACGGAAGCCGACATGGCGAAGCCGCAAGTTGGCATCGCAAGCGTCTGGTTCGAGGGCAATCCGTGCAACATGCACTTACTCAGCTTGGCCGAGCACGTGAAGCAAGGCGTGGAGGCGGCGGGACTGGTCGGCTATCGATTCAACACGATTGGCGTGAGCGACGGCATTTCGATGGGTACGGACGGCATGAGTTTCTCGCTGCAGTCGCGGGATCTGATTGCGGATTCCATCGAGACAGTGGTCTCGGCGCAGTGGTATGACGCGGCGGTGACGATTCCGGGATGCGACAAGAACATGCCGGGATGCCTGATCGCCATGGGGCGATTGAACCGGCCGTCGTTGATGGTGTATGGCGGAACAATTCGCGCGGGGCACCAGCCTGCGGGAAGCAAAGACGAGAAGCTCGACATCATCTCGGCATTTCAAAGCTACGGACAGTTTCTGGCGCATAGCGTGACCGACGAGCAGCGGCAAGGGATTGTGCGCCATGCGTGCCCGGGAGCGGGCGCGTGCGGCGGCATGTATACGGCGAACACGATGGCCTCGGCAATCGAGGCGCTGGGAATGTCGCTGCCGTACAGTTCGTCGACGCCAGCCGAGGACCCGGCCAAGCTAGACGAGTGCCGTCGGGCCGGTGCGGCGATCAAGGTACTGCTTGAACAGGACATCAAGCCGCGCGACATCATGACGCGGGAGGCGTTCCTGAACGCGATAACGGTGGTGTCGGCGCTGGGCGGGTCTACCAACGCGGTGCTGCATTTGATAGCCATGGCGCGGGCCGTGAACGTGGACTTGACGCTGGCTGATTTTCAGGAGATCAGCAACCATGTGCCGCTGCTGGCGGACTTCAAGCCAAGCGGGGCGTACGTGATGGAGGATCTGCAGAAGGTCGGCGGGCTACCGGCGGTCTGCAAACTGCTGCTTGAGGCTGGGCTGCTCGACGGCTCCTGTTTGACGGTGACGGGGCGAACGCTCCAGGAAAACGTGGAGGCGCTGCCGGGGCTGAGTGAAGGCCAGAAAATCGTGCACCCGCTTTCGGACCCGATCAAGAGCACCGGACATATTCAGATTCTGAAAGGAAACCTGGCGCCGGAAGGAGCGGTGGCGAAGATTACCGGGAAAGAAGGGCTGCGGTTTTCGGGTCCGGCGCGGGTGTTCGATTCCGAAGAAGAGATGCTGCACGCGCTCGAGCGTTCCGAGATCCAGAAGGGCGACGTGGTGGTGATCCGGTACGAAGGGCCCAAGGGAGGGCCGGGGATGCCGGAAATGCTCACTCCTACGTCGGCAATCATGGGTGCAGGGCTGGGCAAGGACGTGGCGCTGATCACCGACGGGCGGTTCTCGGGCGGATCGCACGGCTTCATCGTGGGGCACGTGACGCCGGAAGCGCAAGAAGGCGGCCCGATTGCGTTGCTCGCCAATGGCGACCAGGTGACGATCGACGCGGGCAAGAACGAGATCTCTGCGGCGATTCTGCCGAACGAACTCGAACGGCGGAGGAAGGCTTGGAAGATGCCGCCGTACAAGGCCGAGCGCGGGACTTTGGCAAAGTACATCAAGTTAGTCAAGAATGCCAGTTTCGGCTGCGTGACCGACGAATAGCCGAAATTACCGAACGAACTCACGGGTGAGTTTGCGCAATAAGACCACAATTTGTAGTTGACTTACATGCTAGACCGCTGTATCTTGGGGTTGCTGATGGTGAAGGGAACCTGGTGCGAATCCAGGACTGCCCCGCAGCGGTAAGCAGGAACGAACGCCACAGAGTATGCACTGGTCCGGTTTCGGGCTGGGAAGCAGCGGCTAGTAGGAGGGCGAAGGCCCGCGCCTGTGAGTCCGAAGACCTGCCAATAGCCGGCGCAACATTGCGCTGAAAATCACGAATCCCCGAGGGGCGGATTGGTGACGGCAGGCTAGCCGTGTCCCAATTCGCCTCTTCGCGGGCAGAGGAGCGAAGTGGCAGCTGCAAAAACGAACCCAATTCCTGAGCTGATTCCCGGCATTCATGCGGCGGTACCGCCGACGAGCATGCGGGTTCGCAAGCGGAACGGGTCGCTCGAACCGGTCGCGGTGGAGAAGATCATTCGAGCGATTGAGCGGTCTTCGGTTGGGTTGACGGCGATCGACCCGCTGCGGGTGGCGACCAAGACGATCGGCGGGCTGTATGACGGCTCAACGACGCAGGAGCTGGATTTTCTCTCGATTCAAACGGCGTCTTCGCTGATTGCGGAAGAGCCTGAGTATTCGCGGCTGGCGGCGCGATTGCTGACCCGGTATCTGGAGAAGGAAGTTCAGAACCAGAACATTTTTTCCTTCTCGCAGTCGGTTCAGGCGGGGAGAGATCTGGGTTTGATTGCAGAGACCACAGCGGAGTTTGTCCGAGCGAACGCGCGGAAGTTAAATAGCGCGATCGACGATGCCTATTCGGACCGGTTTGAATTTTTCGGGGTGCGGACGGTTTATGACCGGTATGTTTTGAAGCACTCGGAAACGCGACGCGCGATTGAGACGCCGCAGTACTTCTTTTTGCGGGTTGCCTGCGGATTGTCGCAGACGGTGAGCGAGGCGGTTGAGTTTTACCGTCTGCTGGCAGCGCTCGAATACCTGCCAAGTTCACCGACGCTGTTCAATTCAGGGACGGCGCATGCGCAGATGTCGTCATGCTATCTGGTCGATTCACCGCAGGACAATTTGGAATCGATTTACGAGCGGTACAGGGACATTGCGATGCTCTCGAAGTTTGCGGGCGGCATTGGGCTGGCTTACCACCGGGTACGGTCGCGCGGCTCGCTGATACGGGGAACGAACGGGCACTCAAACGGCATCGTTCCGTGGCTGAAGACGCTGGATTCTTCGGTGGCGGCGGTGAATCAAGGGGGAAAGCGGAAGGGCGCCTGCTGCGTGTATCTGGAGAGCTGGCACGCCGATATCGAGGACTTTCTGGAGCTGCGCGACAACACGGGCGACGAAGCGCGGCGGACTTACAACTTGAATCTCGCGCACTGGATTCCGGACTTGTTCATGGAGAGGGCGGAGGCGGACGGTATGTGGTCGCTGTTCGACCCGGCCAAGGTTCCGCATTTACCGGACGTTTACGGGGATGAGTTTCGCGCGGCCTATGAAGAGGCGGAGCGTGCCGGGCTGTACGAACGGCAAGTGAAGGCGCGAGACCTGTATTCGCGCATGATGCGGATGCTGGCGGAGACGGGTAACGGCTGGATGACGTTCAAGGACGCGTGCAATGGGAAGTCCAATCAGACGGGGCAGGCCGGCAACGTGATTCACCTGTCGAATCTCTGCACGGAGATCATCGAGGTGTCTTCGAACGATGAAACAGCGGTTTGTAATCTCGGCTCGATCAATCTAGCGCGGCATATAAGTGCCGGCGCTTTCGATTTCGAGAAGCTGGCGGCGACGGTACGACAGGCGGTGCCGTTTCTGGATCGCGTGGTGGACGTGAACTTTTATCCGACGCAAACGGCAGCGGCTTCGAATGCGAAGTGGCGTCCGATCGGCTTAGGCGTGATGGGATTGCAGGATGTGTTCTTCCAGTTGAAGCTCGCCTTCGACGGCGCCGAAGCACGAGCGCTTTCCAAGCGGATTGCAGAAGAGATCTATTTTCATGCGTTGACGGCGTCATGCGAATTGGCGGAAATATTTGGGCGGCATGCCTCCTTTGGGGAGACGCGCGCGGCTCGGGGCGATCTGCAGTTCGACGCCTGGGGAGTGACTCCGGAAAGCGAGAGCCGATGGGATTTGCTGCGCGAGCGGATCCGATCGAAGGGCTTACGTAATTCGCTGGTGATTGCGATTGCGCCGACGGCGACGATTGCCTCGATTGCAGGCTGTTACGAGTGCATTGAGCCGCAGATTTCAAATCTGTTCAAGCGAGAGACGCTGTCGGGAGATTTTCTTCAGGTGAACAGGTATCTGGTGGCGGATCTGAAGGCGCTTGGGATTTGGAACGAGGAGATGCGAAACCGGCTCAAGATGGCGGAGGGCTCGGTGCAATCGATTGCGGAGATTCCGGCGGAGTTGCGCGAGACGTACCGGACCGTTTGGGAGATACCGATGCGGTCGTTGATCGATATGGCGGCAGAGCGCGGAGTGTTTATCGATCAGAGCCAGTCCTTGAACTTGTTTTTGGAGAGCCCAAGCATCGGGAAGCTTTCTTCGATGTATCTGTATGCGTGGAAGAGAGGACTTAAGACTACGTATTACCTGCGATCGCGGCCGGCCTCAAAGATTTCAAAAACGACGGTGCCGGTTTCGAGCCAGAGTGCGGCGCGGGCGGCGGCATGTGCGCTGGAAAACCCGGGAACATGCGAGGCGTGCCAGTGAGCGTTCCGACAGAGTAGTCAGTTCCCTTCGCGGGTTGGAGAGGTGAGGGATGGACAACGCTCGGCGGATTTGCGGTGGGGCGAAGGGGACAGACAGCTCTGTCCAACGGCGCCCTAGCGGGCTTGGGACAGAGTAGTCAGTTCCCTTCGCGGGTTGGAGAGGTGAGGGATGGACAACGCTCGGCGGATTTGCGGTGGGGCGAAGGGGACAGACAGCTCTGTCCAACGGCGCCCTGACGGGCTTGGGACAGAGTAGTCAATCCCCTTCGCGGGTTGGAGTAGAGAGAGAAAAGGAGAGAAAACGTGATATTAGATCCTGGATTTGATTTGACGCTGCGGCCGATGAAGTACCCGGTCTTTTTCGAGATGTTCAAGATCGGGATTCGGAACACCTGGACGGTGGAGGAGGTGGATTTTTCGACCGATGTGACGGATCTTCGGCTTCGCATGAAGCCGGCCGAGCAGCACTTGATCAAGAGGCTGGTGGCATTCTTTGCGACAGGCGACAGCATTGTGGGCAACAACCTGGTGCTGAACTTGTATAAGCATGTGAACTCGCCGGAAGCGCGTATGTATTTATCGCGGCAGCTATATGAGGAGGCGCTGCATGTGCAGTTTTACCTTACGCTGCTGGACACCTACATTACCGATCCGGAGGAGCGAGCGGAGGCGTTCGCGGCCGTTGACAACATCCCATCCATTCAAAAGAAAGCGCAATTTTGTTTCAAGTGGATCGATTCGATCGAGCAGCTGCAGGAGATCCGAACCGACGACCAGATGCGGGCGTTTCTGCTGAACCTGGTTTGCTTCGCGGCTTGCATCGAGGGTTTGTTTTTCTTCGCTGCCTTTGCCTATGTGTACTATCTGCGATCGCGCGGCTTGCTGCAAGGGTTGGCGACAGGTACAAGCTGGGTCTTCCGGGACGAGAGCGCGCATATCGAGTTTGCGCTGGAGGTGATCGCAACCGCGCGATCGGAACGGCCGGAGTTATTCGACGAAAGCTTTGCCCGCAGCGTCACAGAGATGATTCGCGAGGCGGTGGATTGCGAGTTGACGTTTGCCGAAGACACGTTAAGCCAGCGAGTGAGCGGGCTTTCGGTCAATCAGATGCGTGAATATTTGCAGTACGTAGCGGACCGGAGACTGGAAGCGCTCAGCCTACCGATCATCTTCGGCTCGAGAAACCCCTTCGATTTTATGGAGCTTCAGGACGTGCAGGAGTTGACCAACTTTTTCGAACGCAGAGTCTCGGCATACCAGGTAGGAGTGAGCGGCGAGGTGGCGTTCTCGGATGAGTTCTAAGAGCTTATTCCGGTTCTCCGGCTTTGGCGATTCTGGCCGGCATTTGCAATTCGAAGGTAGTGCCTGGTCCGGGCACTAGTTCGACCGTGCCGCCGAGTTGACGCGCGAGTAGGCGAACGAGCCTCAAACCGAGCGTATTCGACCGCTCACCGTCGAAATCCTGGGCCATGCCGACGCCGGTGTCGACGACGCGCACGATGATGCCGGAATGCGGCGGCGCAATCTCTACTCTCACCTCGCCATGGGCGCCACCGGGAAAACCATGCTTCAAAGAATTAGAGACTAACTCGTTTAACAGGAGGCCGAAGGGGACGGCGCGTTCGAGCTCAAGAGTGACGCCGTCTCCGATCACCCTAGCTTGCACGCGATCCTGCAGCCCGTAGAATTGCAGGAGACTCGGCAGCAACTGTTCGGCATAAGCGGCTAGCTCAATGGCGGAAAAAGAATCTGATCGATAGAGCATTTCGTGAATGGAAGCAATCGATTGGACCCGGTTGCGGGTTTCTTCGAAAAGAGTGAGGAACTGTGCATCATGGACCTGACCGGATTGCAGGTTCAGCAAACTGGTAATGACCTGGAGATTGTTTTTGACGCGGTGATGGACTTCTTTTAACAACTCTTCTTTTTCAGCAAGCGAACTCCGAACTGTTGTTTCGACCTGTTGACGCTCGGTCTCATCGCGCATCAATTTGGCTACGCCGCGAAGCCGGCCTCCATCGTCATAGACAGGTTCGGAGACCCAGCGGGCCCAGAAGCGCGTGCCGTCTTGGCGGGTGAGCCATTGAGCGTCTTCCGTTTTTTTGCCTTCGGACACTTCGGCGAACTCTTCCTGCATTTTTTGACCGTGCTCGGGATTAAGCAACCGGGTGAAATGCCTGCCGAGCACCTCGGCGCTGGTGTAGCCGAACAGCCGCTCTGCGCCGGGGTTCCAGCTGGTGATCATGCCTTGCCTGTCGGTCTGGACCAGCGCGTACTCGTGGACATTCTCGACAAAAAGCCGGAACTGTTCCTGTGTGTCGCGCACGGCAGCTTCCGCGCATTTTAGTTCTTCGATATCGGTCGAGGTGCCAAGGCACTCCTTTGCCTGGCCATCATTTTTGTGCACCGGCACGGACCGTGAGTGATGCCAGAGATAAGCACCGTCGGAGGCGCGGCGCAGGCGATACTCCGCATCGAGTTGACCGGTTTGACCGCGGTCGCTCCAGTTCGTCCAAGCTTGCTCGCGGTCATCGGGATGGACGGCCGCCAGCCATCCGAGACCATGACTTTCCTCCTGGCTCTGCCCGGTGAAGCTGAGCCATTGCGGACTGGCCCAGGTCCACGATCCATTGTTGCTGGACCGCCAGACAAGCTGGGGAATTCCTTCCAGAATGGTACGGAGCCAGAGCTCGCTTTCCGCGCGGGCGATCTCGGCAGTCTTCCGCTGAGTGACGTCGCTTAGAGTAACGGCGAGCCTGCGGCTACCGGAAGGGCCCATTCGCGAAGCAGATACAGTTAGCCAGCGATTGATGGGCTTGCGAAGCGCTTCGAACCTGACCGGTTCTCCGGTGGTGAGAACGCGCCGGTATTTTTCGAACCAGAACGGTTCGGTGTCAGGCATCATCTGCAGGATTGTCCGGCCGCAGGGATCATCGAGTCCGGTTTGCTTGAGGAAGGCTGGATTACAGTCGATGTACAGGAAGTCTACGATTTCGCCGGCTGGGTTGAACACAGCTTCCTTGATCGCAAATCCTTCGCCCATGGAGTTGAAAAGCAAGCGGAATTTTTCCTCGCTGGCTCGCAGAGCTTCTTCGGCGCCCTTGCGTTCGGTGATATCGAAAAACGTAACGACGACACCTTCGATCCGATCGTCGGCACTGCGATTGGGAAGTACGCGAGTGAGAAACCAGCTACCGCTTTCGTCCTGGACTTCACGCTCGATGGGACTCAGGCGGTTTAGCACGGATTCGGCGTCGCCGCGCAGTTCGCTATAGCCGAGGCGGTGCGTCAGATCGAAGATAGGACGGCCGCGATCGGTCGATCGGATATTAAACAGCTCGCCCAGTTTGGGCGTGAAGCGAAGAATGCGAAGCTTGCGGTCAAGAAAGAGCGTGGCGATGCCGGTGGAGATGAGCAGATTCTGGAGGTCGCCGGTGAGCTGCGCCAGCTCTTCGACTTTGTGGCGGTTCTCCTGATTGACGGTTTGCAGTTCTTCGTTGATGCTCTGGAGCTCTTCCTTGGAGGTTTCAAGCTCTTCCATCGTGGAGCGCAGTTCTTCATTGGTGGACTGCATTTCCTCGTTGGAGGCTTTCATTTCTTCTTGACTGGTTTCGTACTCCTCGACGACAGTTTGAACGCGCCGCTGTGCGTCGGCGAGCTTGCCTTCCAAGGCCAGGATTCGCTGCGATTCGTCGGTTGGATGCGGTGGTTGGGCGCTGCTGGAGTCTTGACCTTCTTTGACGATGCCGGGCTCCTCAAAAAGGATCAGGGCGAAGCCTTCTCCATCGGAATGTGAAGCCGGCCGAACGTGCATGACAACAGTCCGGGAGTGTTCCTCAAAGTGGACCGGGATTGGACCGGAGTCGACGTCCTGCTTTCCGTCGCGCACGGACTGAAGAGCCGCTTCCAGTTCGAGGCGAAGCTCCTCGCGGACGAGTCTCGAGATATTGGCCGTTAAGAGGCCGCCCGGATGGACGAGGTAACGGCCGGCTCGCCCGGATAGATGCGCAATGGTGTTGTCTGGCCCGACCAGGATACTCGGAGGCGCGTAGCGTTCGAGCATCCGCTGATGAAGTCCGCTGTAGGCGATCGGCTCAACAAAAGGAGCGGATCCCAGCGCGCTCGTTCGGAGCCGGCTGAGCGGGAAGACCGGCAGGCGTGGTTCTGGGCCTTGCACATTACGTTTGCTGTACAAACAGAGTTTCTTATCGTCCGTGCGGAACAGGTCATTCGCATCGATGGTTTCAGCGGTACCGAGCAGGAGATGCGCTTCCGGAAGCAGAGCGTAATGAAAAAGTTCGATGACGTCGCGCTGCACGTTCCGTTGAAGATAGATCAAGAGATTGCGGCAACTGATCAGATCGAGCCGTGAGAAGGGAGGGTCGCTCAGAAGGTTATGGGGGGCAAAGACGACCACGTCGCGGACTTGCTTTTGAATCCGATAGCCACCGTTCTCTTTTTGAAAAAAGCGTTTGAGGCGGGCGGCGCTCACGTCGGTGTCGATGTCGCCCGGATAGAAGCCCTCGCGTGCTCTTTCCAGAGAATGGCTATGGAGATCGGAAGCAAAGACCTGAATTTGAGGAGGGTCGATGCAGCGCTCGGCCTGTTCGAGAAGCAGCATCGCAAGAGAGTATGCTTCCTCGCCGGTGGCGCAACCGACCGACCAGACACGAACCTTGTCGCTCGGCGTCTTGCCTTCGAACAGCTTCGGGATTATTTCTTGCTCCAATTTCTCGAAGACGTCCGGGTCGCGGAAGAAGGTTGTGACGGTGATCAGTAAATCGTCAGCCAGAGCACGCGCTTCATCCGGGTTTTCGCGGAGGCGCTCCAGATAACTCTGTTGGTCGGTGAGATAGTTCAGCTGCATGCGGCGAGCGATGCGGCGAAGCACAGTGGATTGTTTATAGCGGCTGAAGTCGCGGTCAGTGCGGGCCCGGACATGGGCAAAGACCTTTTGCAGGAACAGGTTTTCCGCGCGATCGGCTTCCTCCTGATCGCCACTGGGAACGGAGATGCGGGGCTCGGTTTGTTTGTAGCGGAGGATTGTGTCGGCAATCTCCTCGACAGGCAGAACGCGATCGACTAGGCCGCTATCGATGGCGCTTTGCGGCATGCCATCGTACTCAGCCTGATTCGGGTCCTGAGCGATGACCAGACCTCCCTTGGCTTTAATGTCTTTAATGCCGAGCGTGCCGTCGGATCCGGTACCGGTAAGAATGACGCCGATGGAGCTGCCGTCGTGTGTATCGGCCAGAGTCCGGAAGAAGTGATCGATGGGCGCGCGCTGGCGGCGAAGGGCTTCCAGCTTGGAGAGGCGAAGGTGCGTGTCGATGGTGCTGAGATTGGCGTTGGGCGGAATGATGTAGACGTGGTTGGGCGCGAGCGGAGTGGTTTCGGTGACCTGCTGAACGGGGAACTTGATGTGGGGTTGCAGGAGATCGGCCAGGTGGCTTTTGTGATCCGGGGATAGATGGACGACCACCACAAAGGCGAGACCACTATCGGCGGGTACGCGATCGAAAAACCTTTTCAGCGCGGCCAAGCCACCGGCGGAGGCCCCGATACCGACGACAGCAGGTTTGGCGGACGGTAACGGATTTTGATCCATGACGGAATCTTCCCACATCCGAGAGGCAGGGGGTTTTGCGAGGCAGTGTAATCGAAAGGAGGCAAGTGATGACGAGCTCCGTTGTTCTTCGAATCCGAATCTCTTGACTACCTTGATCGTCTTCCTTGATCAGCTTCGCCGGGAAGTAATCCCTGGTAACAGAATACGGATGCCCGCAGTCATTGTGTGGGAATACGACGTGCGAAATTCGCAACGAAACGATTCAGCAATAACAGACGAGGACTAAGTACGGATGGAACGGACAGATTCAAAGCTGGGAGGTAAGCCCGCTCGATTAGCCGTTGCGGCAATCGGATGCTCACTTGCTTTCGTGCTCGCGGGCGGCCACAATCCCAAAACGAACGAAGCAAGTTCGGAAACCTTGGCAGGCAACACCTCGACCGCTTCTTCCGGCAAGCGGCCGGCCAGCAAAACAAAGTTTTGGTGCGCTTCATTAACGGCCTACCGGGTGGAAGCGCGAGCGTGTCGCTCGGTGGACAACCTGCTTTCTCGAATGTGGACTATTTGACCGCGACACCGTACCAAGAGTTCCCGGTCGACCGCAAAGGGTTTGCACTCTTCACAGGCACAGCAGCCGGGAATGCGCCTCCTGTTGCCAGCAAAGACAAGAACCTAGATGCAGGCGGGCACTACACTGTTCTTGCCGCACTGAATGAGAGTGGGAAAGAGAAGCTCGAAGTGACGGGAGATGACCTCACTGAACCCAAAAACGAAAAGCCAAGCTTAGCCTGATCAATGCATCCGCTGATGAAATGAGCGTGTTTATCCCCGAAAAGCCTAAACATGGGGACCAGCACGCAAGCATCAACAGCTACCCAAATAAGGCGGACAAGTTGTTTTCAGGTGTGAGTCAGGCGTCGGCGGAAGGCTACAAGGACATCTATCCACTGAAGGGCAGCATCAATATCGAGCAGGATGTTTCGAGCGGCGGAATTGCCGGCGGAGGTTCGTCAGGAGGAGGGCAGAAGCACCTTCCTACCATTATGCAGGTGCCCGTCGATCTCAAAGCTGGAGTAGAGTACACCATATTGGCAACCGGTGGAACTGCTAAATATCCTTTGAAAGCCGCATTGATTCAGGATCAATTGGCAGGCACGTCCGGACAGCAGTAGTAAGAAACCCGCCGCTTACCGGTACTGGCTGATTTCAAGATGGCGATGAAGCCGCCACGCTGAGCGCGTTCCCTTCGCGATGCCCGACCGGATCGATCAACGGATTCGTGTTCGGCATAGTCACACTGCTATAGCTACCTAGCGCTGATGCGGCATTCGTGCCTCGGATAGGTATTGACCGCGTTTTGCAAAGATCGCCAAGTGATTCCGTGAGTAAGTAGCGGAAGCTGGGGCCAAGGCCGGCGACATTTGCCGCCACTTGCCGTCAGTGATGCGACCTTTGACAGCTGGAGGAAGAAGTAAGCTGGCCTGGGGATAACTGACATGCGGGAGACTGCGGCGGCTGCGGGAAGAGAACGGCAAGCTCAAGCGGCTAGTCGCCGATCTCTCGCTCGACCGGCATATCCTGCGAGAGATCGCCGCAAGAGAGTTGTAAAGCCTCGCCGTCGGTGCGAGCTGGCCGAGTGGGTAGTGAACGCCTATCAGGTCAGCGAGCGGCGTGCAGCGAGATGCTACCGACAGCGGTGGTGGCCGCGGGGACGTAGAGGCGGATTCGAGCGCGGGGATGCGAGTGAGGCGCCATTGGGTGTCAGCGAGCGATTGAACGAGCTCGGATTCGCGCGGGGGTGGTGGGTTGGTGTTCTTGCTGATAGGCAGTAAGGTGAGCGCGGTAGGCGTCGGCGTCGTCAGGGGGGAGGAGGACGGTGCGGCCGGTCAGCCGTGTTTTGGTTGCATTCATGGAGGCGATGCGTTTGCTTTCGGGGGTGCGAGGACCGGTGGAGAGCTGGGCGTTACTGAGATCGGCGCGGCTTGGCGGACGGTCGAGATGGATGGTGGAGGACGACGGACGTTCTGGGCACTTGCGCGACAGAACGACAAGCTCCTCCGCTGGGTGACGCTCACAAGAAGGACTAGCACGTCCGGGATGAAGTGGTCGGATGAAGTGGTCAGCCTGATGTGCTTCCTTCGAGAAATTAGCGAAGGAGGCAGAGCGCTCTGCCTCCTTCGTGCTTTTTGCGTAAGATCCGCATCAATTTTGCTTGCGAGAAAGGCGTTCTAAGCCGGAGAGAGTAGGCTGCCTTACAGTTTTCGGCATTCGCCTATGGCAGCCAGCCCGAAATAAGAAGCAGGGAGGTGTTTTGCCTGGCGGATTAGCTTAGAAATCAGTATTGTTCACTGCCGAAAGGCTGAAATAAGCGAAGGAGGCAGAGCGCTCTGCCTCCTTCGAGGATTCTTCGAAAGAGGCAGGTCAGGCTGTCCCCTTCGGGCTTCGGGTTGGAGATAGCGGTAAGCCAGCGCCCGATGTCCCGATAGGCGCTATCAGAGAAAACATGGCCTGCATCGCGAGATGGACGCGTAAAGATCGTCTGGAATGACTACGCCGAAATAGAATAGTAGACGATGAATGTGCTTGTTCTGGGAGCGAGTGGGAAGACGGGAAGCCTTGTCGTAGAGCGGGCACTCGCGAAAGGTTATGCCGTCACGGCGCTCGTACGCGACGAGGGCAAGCTCGACATTAAAGACAAGGTTCGCGTCGTCAATGGCGACGCGACGATTGCCGGGGATGTTCTCAAGGCCGTCGAAGGCGCCGATGCCGTGATCGACACTATCGGTGGATCTGCGCCTTACAAAGACACTACGCTCGAGCGCACCGCATGCCACAACGTGATTGAAGCAATGAAGGCGCGAAACGTCCGGCGACTGGTTGTGATTTCCATGATGGGCATCGGTAGCAGTAGCGAACAGACGCCTTTCTGGTACGAGCATCTGTTGATGCCCACCTTCCTGCGGGGCTCCACTAAAGATAAGACCGCCATGGAATCGGAAGTCGATGGGAGCGGTCTCGATTTCGTGATTGCGCGGCCTCCGGTGCTGAAAGACGATCTTGCTACCGGGAGCGTCAAGGTCTTAGCGCCTGGGGAAACCGGCCACCAAATTACCCGGGCAGATTTGGCGCAATTTCTCGTCGATCAGCTTGAATCGGACCAGTATCTCGGGCAAGCGGTGACGGTGGTGAACCGCTAGCGGGCTAATGAGCAAGTGGCTTGGTCACTGCAAACTCTTGAGCAGCGCCCAACTCACAGGCCAATTGCCCGTCATGTGCTGACGCCCGGCGTGGAATGTTCCCGCAGTGAGCAAGCCTGTGAGGTCCGCAGGATTCGCCCGCTGGTGCTCGCGCGCCAGTTCCGCCCTTGCCAGATTGGTATCGTTTTCCAGCTGCTGGCGGGCGGTGTCGGCTGCCGGCTCGTTCGAAAACGCGGCGTTTAGTTCGATGGCAAATGCGTCGCTCGTTCGCTCGGCCTGTCGAAGCGAGAGCACGACGGAATCGGCGGATTCCAGTGAAATCGCAAACAAGCGCAGCGCCAGAGGCAAATCGCTTGGATTAGTCAACAATTTATGAGATGGGGTCACCCAGACCGGAGCATCACTTGGAGTCAGCGGCTCTGCTTCTGTGCGGCTCATCCGGTCCGCCGCGTCGCTATCGGTGCTTACCGCGAGCGCTAATGCGTCCGGCTGCACACTGCGGTAGCTTACCCAACGCCCCGGCTCGCTCCCGGGAACACTGCACACTTGGTGCGAGCATCGGCCGCCATGCTCTTTCGCGTATGCCGCCAGCTTTGCCCAATCGAATCGTCCGCGGAGAGTGAACCACCATTGTTTGCCGTCCGCCGCACCTGCAGCCGCATCGATGTCTCGCGCGTAATCGAACCCAGTCTCATGCACGAACTGCAGATACTCCGGGGCTTGCTTTGACTTACTTTCATTGAGTAAGTGAAGATAGCCACCGCGGCGCAGGGCCTCGGCATTTACGTAAAAGCGAGTAAGATCGCCGTCCGGTAGAAAGCGCAGTAAGTCCGCGTCTACTCGCACCAGGCGGTAGCGGTAACTCTGCACGCCGAAGTACAACCCGGCGGCGGCTAGCACCAGCAGTAGCGGCGCGATCCAGATCCAAGCGGTCCGCTTGGTCCGGACCGCCGGCCCGCTTGCTTCCACCCGCGACTCCATGGGACGCCTACGCCGTTGCTAACTCGTTGACGCGAGCTTCCGTCCACAACGCGATGTAGGGTTTGAGCTCCGCCATCATGCTCGCGAACCCGTCGAGGGTCAACGATTGCGCACCATCGCTGATGGCCTTCTCCGGCTGCGGATGAACTTCCACGATCATTCCGTCGGCTCCAATGGCGACGGCCGCACGGGCGAGCGCCGGCACTAAGCTTCGCTTACCGGTCGCATGGCTAGGATCGAGCAGTACCGGCAGATGCGACAGCTCGTTTAACACGGGCACAGCCGTTATGTCGCAGGTGTTCCGCGTTGCCGTCTCAAACGTGCGTATGCCGCGCTCGCAAAGGATGACGTTAGGGTTTCCGTGCGCCACAATGTACTCGGCCGACATAAGCAGCTCCTTGATTGTGGACGATAACCCGCGCTTTAACAGGATGGGCCGCCCGGTCTTGCCTAGCTCCTTTAATAACGCGAAGTTCTGCATGTTGCGCGCGCCGATTTGCAGGATATCCGCATACTCGGCCACCATCTCCACATCACGGTCGCTCATGACTTCGGTAATGATTCCGAGCCCCGTCTCGGCTTTCGCCTTGGCGAGCAGCTTCAGCCCTTCCCGCTCCATGCCCTGAAAATCATAGGGAGACGTTCGCGGCTTGAACGCTCCGCCTCGCAGAAACTGCGCTCCCTGCTTCGAGACAAAATGGGCCGTGGTCAGAATCTGCCGTTCGCTTTCGACCGAGCACGGGCCGGCCATCACGACGAACTTGTCGCCGCCGATCTCCACGCCGTTGGCCCGTATCGCGCTCTTGGCGGGGCGGAACTCCCGGCTCACAAATTTATACGGCGCCGAAATCCGCACGGCTTTCTCCACCTGCGGCATGGCCTCCAGAGACTCCAGACACGCCGTCACATCGCCTACGCCGACTGCCCCGATCACTACGCGCTCCTCGCCCTCGATCGAATGCACCTTGTATCCGAATTCTTGTATGCGCTCGCACACTGCGGCTACTTCCGCCTTCGTCGCATGCAGCCTGATTGAGATAATCATCCGTTCCTCCTAAATTGAAAAGGCCCACCCGTCTCCGAGTAGGCCTTTTATTTCCTGTTCCGCTGTGTGCTGCTCTAGCTCGCTGCGGACGCCCCCCGGCCGATTGGCGACGCTAACTGACGCCAATAGCAAAACGAGTGAAATCGCGCCGCAAAACTCCGCATGAAATCTGAGTATGACATAAATGCGTCATTGTCGATCCTCTAAACTACTCCCGAGAAGATGCGCTGCTCGGGGGCACCTGTTTCTATCCGGTCTTCGCGGCACGCGCATCGGCCCAAGGAGTTTTGTTGAATCGCACCCGCTTCCTGATGTGTCCGCCCGTTCATTACGGCGTCGAGTACATCATCAATCCGTGGATGGAAGGTCAACTCCATCACACCGACCCCGCGCTCGCCCGCAGACAATGGTCAGCCCTGCAAGGCATTCTCGCAAGCGTGGCCGAGGTTTGCCTGCTGCCCGCAGCGCCGGGGCTTCCGGATCTGGTTTTTACCGCGAATGCTGCGCTCATTCATGGCGCAACCGCTGTCCTGAGCAATTTTCGCTGTGAGGAACGCCAACCCGAAGCGCCGCTTAACGCTGCGTGGTTTTCAGAAAATGGATTTCGAGTAGTGACTCTGCCGGAAGAGATTTCATTCGAGGGCGCGGGGGACGCTCTGTTTCACCGGAGCCTCCCGCTGCTCTGGCTTGGCCACGGCTTTCGCAGCGACATTGCCGCACTGACTCACCTTGAACGAGCCGCCGGATGTGAGGTGCAGGCGCTACGCCTCTGCGACCCTCGTTTCTATCACCTCGACACTTGCTTCTGCCCTTTAGAAGAGGGGCATTTGCTGTATTTTCCCGGCGCGTTCGACAGCAACGGCAATGCCGCGATCGAGGCTCGCGTTGCACCCGAGAAGCGCCTGGCTCTCTCCGAAGTTGACGCCATGAACTTTGCCTGTAACGCCATTAACGTTGGCTCTCGCGTTATCCTGAATGACGCTAGCCCCGCCGTGACCGACTGGCTCGCCTCGCGCGGTTTCAGCGCCGTTAAGACGGACCTGCGAGAGTTCATCAAGGCCGGCGGAGCGGCAAAATGCCTTTCGCTTCGGCTGGACGAATAAGCCTTCCTGCCTGTTACGATAGAAGAACAGCCGTCACTATGGCCCGAGCCATCGCACTTACGCTGCTCGCCACCGTGTTGTTTGCTTCGCCGCAACAAACTAAACACCGCAAGAAGCCCGCCTCCTCTGGCGCTTCCGTCAAACACGGGAAGACACGCTTGCACTCCCGGGTTCACAAACCCGCCGCGCCCAGTTATCAGCTGCATCCCGACCCCGAGCGCTATCAACAAATCCAGCAAGCCCTGGCCGATCGCGGTTATTTCAAAGGCACAGTCAACGGCCAGTGGAGCGACGATTCGGTTGACGCCCTCAAACGCTTTCAAACGGACCAGAAACTCGACGCTGACGGCAAGATTAACGCGCTCAGTTTGACGGGACTTGGACTGGGACCTCGGCATGACGGCTCAACAGCGGGAACTGTTCCTCTTTCCGCCACCGATTCGGCGCTCGCGCCACCAGATCCGACGCCGACACCCGCCGCCCCGCCCTCGCCGCCTCAGAATCCCGACAAGTAATTTAGGGTTCCCACAAACCCTATACCCCCGATGTAACCCGAAACCTGCCCCTCCTCGTTGATCCCTAAGAATACTTTAGATCTTGGCAGATCGAACGGGTAATTGACCGTTTGTATCTTCCCCTTGGAGTAGACAAACCCTCTGGGGACACCCTTCATGCCAACGTAGTTACCGATAAACTCACCTAAGTTGTTTATGCCATGGATGTCGGTGTAAGTGGAGTACGGTACATCGAATTGAGAATACTTGCCGTTTTGATACACAAAACCGTGGGCTTCGCCAGTAGCATTGTAGAACCACCCTACGATCGTTCCGGCATCGTTGATTCCAGACGGTAAAGTGCCTTTACTTCCCGGAAACGAAATCCAAGTAGACTTGCCGTTCTCGTATAGCACTCCGGTTGCGTCGGAGGTATATACGTTGGCGTAGTACACACCTACGATGGCTCCCGCATCATTGATGCCGTTAGCCTGCGATATGGAATCCGCTCCGGCGCCGTTCACGAACTGCAATCTCACCGCTCCGCCATTGACACCTTTCTGATACAGAAAGTACGGGCCCTGCGAGTATCTGTCGTTACCTGCTTGCCCTACAAACTCATTCCGCGTGTTAAAGGCTGTAGGAAACCCATCCTGGCCGGTCACCTTATCCCGAAACAGAAACGGCAGGTTCGTTCCATCGGTGGTCATCAATGTCGGACCAATCGCTACGTCGGACTCGTCATAGTAAAAGCCCAAGATTTGTCCGCGGTCGTTAATTGCTACCGGGGTTGTAGATATTTGTTTGAAGCTGTAGGTCACCTTCCCCGACTGCGCCAGCCCGCAAATCGGGATCATCACGAGTAACACCGTCAACTTTGTCACGGCGAGTTGTCTCCTTCTGCCGCATCTAACTTATCGCAAATGCGCCGAAGCAGATGCTACCCTCACGGTCGTGGAAGAATTTGAGGTATACGCCGCTGTCGGTTATGACGGTTTCGAGCGACTGATTGCTGCTTTCTACCGCCGCATTCCGTCCGACCCAGTCCTTGGTCCGATGTATGCAGGCCGGGACCTTGCGGCGGCCGAAACACGTCTGCGCGATTTTCTCATTGGCCGCTTCGGCGGGCCCCAAACTTACATTGAGAACCGCGGCCATCCGCGACTGCGCATGCGCCACGCTCCGTTTGCGATTGACCGAATCGCGCGCGAGCACTGGCTTGCTCTGATGGCGCAAGCCTTCTCTGAAACCCAACTTCCCGCCGAAGCAGCCGCCGTACTTCAGAGTTTTTTCGACTCCACTACTGAATTTCTGCTTAACCGGCAAGGTTAAGCGGCGGCGCGTCAGGCGCGCTGCTTCCGCGCTAAGCCGAGCATCACCGCACACAGGCCGAGCCCAACGAAAAGCCAGCTGGCCGGCTCGGGCACAAACTCGACGGAGGTGCCAGTGAGGACCTTGCCACTCGAATCGGTAACAACAAACGCCGGGAATTGAAGCAGCCCGTCCGCATCGTTGGCCGCAAACGAGCCGTTGTGGGAAAAGGTACCCGATGCCACCGCACCAAATGCCACAGTGAATGATGTAGGCGATCCGAATGTTATCGGAGTCACAGCGGTAAAGCCCTGAGGCGCATTACTTGGCAAGGTAGCGCTGGCAGTGTAACTGCCTACTTTCACTGTCAACGGCGACACGGAAGCGCCATCGAAGCTGTTCAGCAGTTCCATCTGGAATCCAGTGAAATCGATCTGCAGATAACCAGCCCCGCTCACGCCGGTGACCGCAAGGCCATGAGAGTAGCTGACATCGGCAGTGCCGCTTGTGTTCGATCCAAATCCGCGCGCTGTCGCTTCCAAGATTCCGGACCCGTCGAGCGCCCACGTCGCCGTCGCCGCAGCGCTGGCGGCCGCTAATTGCGAGCCTGCCGGAGCAGTGACTTGGCAATTGGCCGAACTGGAACCGAATTGGCTACATGTTTCTGAACCCGCCGACGCAAACGCTGAGGAAAGCGGATCCGCCAGCGCCGGAAACGCGGCCGTTCCTGCTAAACATACCCAAGCTAGAGCGAATCTTGATAAAAACATTTTTCCCTCCTGGAAGTAAAAAAGCTTAGTAAGCAAAGTTATCACAGGTTGGGAGCCCAGAATGCTTCGGCTTTGTACACCGTTTCATTTTTTAGTTTGCATATGCCGGCTGCATGTTATAGAATTCGGACCGTAACAGGAAACATAAGTTGGCCGGGGCCTCGAAAAGTTTGGTGACGCATCGCTGAACCAGGGAAGCGCCAGACAAGAATCGAGTCTGATTGCCTTGACTGGCACTCAGCTAAACAGTCAGGAGATTAACACCATGTCTGTAGATAGCAGGCAGCAGTTTAGTAAACGAGATAAGCTTTGCTCCCTGTTGGCGGCAACGATGTTACTCTTTTACTCGGCCGGAATCTGTACGGCGCAAAACACGAACTCGGGTGACATCCGTGGTACGGTGACGGATGCTTCGGGCGCCGTCGTACCTGACGTCGCAGTTACGTTACTGAACACCGATACAGGTTTTGTCAAGCAGCTCACCACCAACTCGGCCGGCCTTTACGACGCTGTTTCTATTCTTCCCGGTCACTATACGATTACTTATGACAAAGCAGGGTTCGGCAGAGTCGTACGCAGTGGAATCATTTTGCAAGTCGGGCAGATCAGCGTAGACGCCCAATTAAATGTGGGCGCGACCCAACAGCAAGTCCAGGTCACCGAGGAAGTACCTCTGCTGAAAACGGAGAACGCCCAGCAATCGACGACTCTGCAAGCCAAAACGATGCAGGATCTGCCGAACGTCGGTCAGAGTTGGGAGAATTTCCTGAAACTCCTGCCGGGCTCTTCGGGTACGCCTCAGTCCGGCGCCGGTGCAGCTAATCCAGGCGTCGGTCTATCTATTAACGGTACTCTGCCTTATTACACTAACTTTCTCGTGGATGGAGCCTCCATCCGGTTTCCGCACAGCGCGAACATAGACGACGCCGGTCAGGTATCGGAGATCGTCTCTGAGGTTCAGGTCAATACGTCGACCTTTTCGGCCGAGTACGGCGGCGGCGGCGCGATCTTCAACGTCATCAGTAAGTCGGGAGCGAACCAATGGCACGGCGCCGCTTACGAATACTTCGAGAATGACGCTCTGAACGCGAGAAGCTTCTTCGATGGAAAGAAAGCCAGAGTGAGATATAACAACTTCGGGGGTTCGGTAAGCGGCCCAATTCTGAAAAACAGATTCTTCTTCTACTTCAATCTGGACAAAATCGTCAATCCAAACTCCAGCACAGTGACGACCACTGTGCCCACCGATGCGATGAAACAGGGAGTGTTTGACCCAACGCTCTTCGGAACTATTTACAACCCGGCGACTGGCGCGCCCTATCCCGGGAACCGGATTCCCACTCAGCAAATGGACCCGGTGGCTCTGGCGGTTCAGAAGTTTTACCCTGCGGCGAATCTGCCGGGCATTACGAATAACTATCGTTATCTTCAAGTGGGAAATAACCCAAACACGAGGGAGTTTGGGCGGTTAGATTTCAACCTGAGCGCCAACAACCGGCTGACCTTCTCGATCACCGAGCACAGTAGCAGTGGTGTGAGCGGTGGCACGAGTTGTCCCGTTAATTGCCAGCAGAATACGGCCGGCACTTACGAAGCGCAAGTCTCCGACGTGCATACGTTCAGCCCGACGGTGGTCAACGAATTTCGCTTTGGGTTCGCACGCGGAGGGAACTGGTTTTCTCCCGGAAGCCTCGGTTTAGGATATCCGGCGCAGATTGGTTTGACTTATGCGAAAGCGGACGTTTTTCCAAACATCAACGTCACGGGTACAGCCGGCAACAACACTCTGAACCCGCAAACATCTGCTATTTACATTCAAAATTCCTTTAACCCATCGGATGTGGTTACTCTGATACGGGGCAAGCACATTCTGCACTTCGGTGGTGAAGTGTTGGCTTACCAGGATAATTCCACTCCCTGGGGAAACTTGAGTTCGGCGAACTTCACCTTTAACGGCCAGTTTACGCAAAGCAACGTCGGTTACGCCGACTTCCTGTTGGGCCAAGCCCAAGCCTGGAGCGCCCTCAATCAGGGAGAAGCGGGTATGCGGTCCAAGAATCCCTCGGTCTTCGTGCAGGACGATATTAAGCTCCGTCCGAATCTAACTCTAAATGCCGGGCTCAGATACGAAATTCACGGCGGTTTCAGCGAAGTGCATAATCGAGCCGGCAGCTTCGACCCGACAATCGTCAACCCGGTGACTAACACTCTTGGCGCCATCTGGTTCGCGGGCAACAATGGGCGAAGCAAGGTGATGGCGACCGATTACAAGGTTGTTCTGCCCCGGATCGGTATAGCGTGGGCGCCCAAGGATGTCTGGTCGGTCCGCGCAGGCTTTGGTGAATATGCCAGCTTGTGGAGCATGGACGTCGACGGCTCGCCCATTGGCTTTGGCACCGCCGATGGCGGCAGCATCTCGGCCAATCCGGATCAACCACCGGTGGCTATTCTCTCAGGGACCGGAGCGGGGTTGCCCTTTGTCCTCGCCTCCAGAGATCCGGGCGCTTACAACGGGCAGGGTAACGGCAACATTCCCTACATGCCGTATCATACGCCCGTAGGACGCATCTATCAGTGGTCAGTTAGTGTGCAGCGGCAGTTTGGCAGCAATTGGGTCGCGCAGGCTGCTTATGTCGGCAGCCACGCGAATGGCTTGGAATTTCAATCCGACATCAACCAGCTTCCTGCGGACCGGCTTGGCCAGGGACAGGATGCGCGTCCTTATCCGCAATATCTCGGTATTGGTCCAAGCGTTCCGGGCGGCTTAACTGGATCGTTCAATAACATCTCGAATTACGATTCGCTGCAGTTATCCGCGAGAAAGCGGATGAGCTATGGGCTCAGCGCGGAAGTAAATTACACCTGGGCCAAGATGTTAGACGATCAGGATACTTCCGGCTGGGGCAGCCATTACGGCAGCGCTCCGTATCAAGATGCGTTTCATCCGGGCAACAACTACGCGCTCTCTAACTTCGATGTCCCGCAAGCATTCAAAGGATACGTGGTGTACGCGATACCGCTGGGACGGGGGCACGCGTTGCTGAGCCACGGCATTGGCGACGCGGTATTGGGCGGCTGGCAAGCGTCTTCTATTTTCGTCGCGCAGTCCGGGAATCCTTTTACCGTTGTGATGGCGTCCAGCACCGATTCCGGGGCTCTGGGCGGTTCCTGGTACCCGAACCTTTCGGGCAATCCCAACATTGCTAACCAAACCATTAATCAATGGTTCAATCAACTTGCTTATCAAACGCCCGCTACTAACACTTTCGGAAACAATGGCAGAAACACGCTGCGAGGTCCCGATCTGACGAGCATCGACTTCACGCTGGCCAAGACTTTTCGAATCCCTAAGTTCGAAAGAGGCGGCCTACAGATCCGGATGGACGCGACTAACATCATTAATCACCCGAGTTTCGGCTTACCTAACGCCGCTTTAACTAGTGCCGCACTCGCTTCCGGCATTCCTAACCCGAGCGTAGGCCAAATTACGACAGTTACTGTCCCGGGCCGCTT
This sequence comes from Bryobacteraceae bacterium, assembly GCA_965219105.1. Taxonomy (GTDB): domain Bacteria; phylum Acidobacteriota; class Terriglobia; order Bryobacterales; family Bryobacteraceae; genus Bog-105. Next base: position 2,291,737 of record OZ244728.1, read on the forward strand.
CTTCCAGCTGGGAGCGCGCTTCTCGTTTTAAGCCTCGCCCGCTTGCGTGGCCAGCTGCAAGCGATATTCTGACGTGCATGGCTGCCAAAGCATTTGTTTGCGCGGTGACAACCCTTTTGCTGGCGGCCTGTCCCTCACTGGCCCAGTCCAACGCTGATTCCCAGCAGATCGAAATGCATTCACGCCAAGCACGGCAGTATTTGGCCGCCAACCGGCCGGACTTGGCCATTGGGGAATTCAAGGCCGTTTTGGCGCTTGATCCAAGCGACGTGGTGGCGCGCGGCGACCTGGGAACGCTTTTATTTTTTCAAGGCAACTACCGCGAAGCAGCGGTTGATCTTGCCGCAGTTGTGAAGAGTCAGCCTTCGCTATGGAAAACTGTGATGCTGCTTGGTATGTGCGAGAAGCGCCTCGGCCATTTGACTACGGCCCGCACGGACCTGGAGCGAGCTTTTCCACACCTGACTGACGACAAGGTCCGAGTGCAGGCCGGACTCGAACTCGTCGAGCTGTACTACGCCTCGCGTGATCTTGACAAAGCGGCTGACGTGGTGGCCGTGCTTCGCAAGCTCAAACCGGATGACGCGGCCATCCTGTACACAGCGCATCGCATTTACTCAGAGCAAGCCGACGAGAGCGCCCTTGGCATTGCCATGCTTGCCCCTAACTCCGCCTGGATGCACGAACTGATGGCGGAAGAGTTGATCGTGCAGGGCAACAATGACGCGGCCATCGCGCAATACCGCGAAGCTCTCAAGATCGACGATCGCATCCCCGGACTCCATTTTGAACTGGGTGAGCTCTTGAGCAGTTCTGCTTCTCCGAAGGACAAAGATCAAGCGGAGAAAGAATACGAAGCGGCGCTCGTGCAAAATCCATTCGATGAGAAATCCGAATGCCGTCTCGGCAGAATCGCACTCAGCCGCTCCGACTTAAAGCAAGCATTCGCTCATTTCTCGCGAGCTCTAGAGTTGCAGCCCGACGACCCTGAAGCTAACCTTGGCGCCGGAAGGGTCCTTCTCGCGATGAACCAGCCCCAGAAGGCGCAGCCTCTGCTCGAAAAGGCCGTGCGTTTGGATCCTTCCGACCCGGTGGCCCACTATCATCTGGGAACCCTCGACCGCCGAATTGGACGCACCACCGACGCCCAGCGCGAGTTCGCCGAATTTCAGCGCCTCAAACGCATGAAGGAGTCGCTCAAGGTTCTTTACAAGGGACTACGATTTGACGCCAAATCCGAAGCTCCGGACGTGGAGACGCCGAATACGCAACACTAGCCGCTGCTTTGTAACGCGGAGGGGAGAAATTACGGCGAGAGACGCCAAACGGTTGAAAACGGGTAGAATAGTAGGGCATTAAGGAAGTCCGGACCCGCGAGTTTTGCGAGCCACTTTTTGGATGTCCTACCGGTCTGTCAGATAATCCGCATGAAACAGGTGATTTTTTGTATGTTGTTGGTTGGATTGGCCCAGGGACAAGAGCCTGATCCGACGACGACGCCTGCGCCTGTTCTTCCGAACCAGTCCGCAAACTTGCCGGTGCAGCGTGTCGGCCCGGACGATCTTTTGAGCATTTCGGTAGCGGATTGCCCTGAGCTGACGCGAAATTTCCGTGTAACGGGTAACGGTACTCTCGTTCTGCCGTTGATCAAGCAGCGGATACCTGCAAGCAACAAGCTGCCCAGTGAAATTGAAGACGAGATTGCCGGCGCATTGGTGAAGGAGCAGCTTTATGTACAGCCGGTGGTATCGGTTTCGGTGGCAGAATACAGGAGTTTGCCGGTGAGCGTGATGGGCGCGGTACGCCACCCGGTTACTTTTCAAGCGACGGGAGATGTAACCCTGCTCGATGCTCTTACCCGAGCCGATGGTCTCAGCCAGGATGCGGGGTCGGAGATTTTGATTACGCGGCTTCGCTCGGACGGGAACCAGGATCGGCCTCTCACGCTGCGCATTCCGGTTAAGCAGCTGATCGACGCCTCCGATCCTTCACTCAATATCCGGCTGCGGGGAGGAGAAGAGGTTCGCGTACCGCCAGCGGGCCGCGTTTATGTGATCGGCAATGTAAAGAAGACCGGCGTTTTTCCTGTGGACGCGGATAACGATACCACGGTGTTGAAGGTGATTGCGCAATCGGAAGGCTTGCTTCCATATACCAACAAGGACGCCTTCATCTACCGGCGCGAGGCAGGCAAGAGCGGCCGCAGCGAGATCCCTGTGCAGCTCACGCGCATCATGGAGCATAAAGCACCGGACATTCCATTAGAGGCGAACGATATTCTTTACATTCCCGACAGCAAGGGCAAACGGCTTTCCGCCGAGACTCTGAAGACGCTGACCGGCTTCGGTGTTTCTGCCGGATCCGGGCTTCTCATCTGGCGATAGGTTCGCGTTCGACAGATCTTTCATGAAGCAAATAGAGCGCCCACAGTCCGAACTGATCGACCCGCGAAGGCTGCCTCGCTATATCGATGCGCAGTTCTATCCGGAGTTCGAAGCAGCGCGGCCCACGGTGCATCCGGTTCATTATCTGCTGGTTATTTACCGGCAAAAGTGGCGCATTATCGGCTTCGTAGCGGCTTGCCTGCTGATCACATATCTTATTGTTTCGCGCCTGACGCCGATCTACCAAGCCACGGCAAAGATCGATGTAGATCGCAGAATACCGGCGGGCATTGTAGGAGAGGAAGCTTCGCAGGGTTCAACCGGCGACGACGCGGATGCCTTCATGGCAACGCAGGCTGAACTGATTCAATCGGATGGTGTGCTTCGACCGGTTGCCGAGCACTTCAATCTGCTGCAGAAAGAGCGGCAGCTGGTTAAGATGCCAGCCGACCGGGCGCGGCGTAAGACAGACGCTCCGGTTTACCTGAACAATTTGACGGTAGACCGGCCGGTCAATACTTACTTGCTCGACATCAGCTATCGTTCGCCCGATCCTCAGCTGGCGGCCGATGTCGCGAACGCCATCGCGCAGTCCTATCTGGAGCACACATTCGAGATCCGCCTCCAATCATCCAACGCGCTTTCGGCCTTCATGGAGAAGCAGCTGGACGAGTTGAAGGCGAAGATGGAGCGCTCGGATATGGCGCTGGCCAAGTTCGAGCAGCAACTGAACGTCATCAACCCGGAAGACAAAACAAACATTTTGTCCTCGCGCCTGTTGCAGTTGAATACGGAATTGACCAACGCGCAGGCAGATCGCGTGAGGAAGGAGGCGGCGTTCCGGAGTTTGCAATCTGGGTCCGTGGCCGCGGCTGAGGTTTCCGGTCAAGGAGATGAACTAAACCGGCTTCAGGATCGTCTGAACCAGGCAAAACAGCACCTGGCGAACGTTGCCTCAATCTATGGCCCTTCGCATCAGGAGTATCGAAAGGCCGCAAACGATCTGGCGGAGGTGCAGAGGCAGTTTCAAGATACGCGGCAGAGCGTTGCGCAGCGGGTCGACACTGAGTACCGGCAAGCCATGACGCGCGAACAGATACTGGCCAAGTCTGTAGGCCAAACCAAGGCCGAGTATGACCTGTTGAACGCTCATTCGTTCGAGTATCAGCAGCTCAAGCGGGAAGCGGAGACGAACAAAACGCTGTATAGCGACCTGGAGCGGCGCATCAAAGAGGCAGGCATCAACGCGGGGTTTCAGAACAGCGCCATTCGCATCGCGGATCTTGCGCGGCCGAGCGATGCGCCCGTTTATCCGCGCAAGAAGCTCTACATGATTCTGGCGTTCCTGGTCTCTCTGGCAATTGCGCTCTGCGCGGCGATCCTGGCCGATGTCCTCGATAATTCGATACGGGATCCGGAACAAGCCTCCAGAGCGCTGGAAGTGAGTGTTCTCGGCACGCTGCCTACCGTCAAGGAAATGAGACGTGAGTTGGCGAATCTCACTCACTCTATGCCGGCCGATGCGGTCCCTGGCGGCGCTCCAAGGGAGCCGGAGGAGCAAGCCGTGCCCGTCGAGGAGGCGCGTACCGTCGCACCGCTGAAAGGCGCGCGGAAGAAAAAGAACAAGCGGTATTCGAACGGGAACCGCTATCAGGCTATCTCCTCCTACGAGGAGGCGATCCGGACTCTGCGGCACTCGATTTTACTTCCTGACTTCGATCGCAACATGCGCTCGATGCTGATCACGAGTGCAGCTCCGGCGGAAGGCAAGTCGACTGCGATCTTGCATCTCGCGATCGCGCATGCCGAACAGGGCAAGAGCACGCTCATCATTGACGCCGATCTCCGGCGGCCCAGCATTCATAAGAAGCTAAACCTGGATGGTTCGCGAGGACTCTCGAATGTGTTGCTTGGGGAAATGGATTGGAAAGACGGAGTCACGCATTCTCAGCTGGGTTTAGATCTATGGGTTTTGCCGTCGGGAACGGCTTCGCGTCGAGCATCCGACCTGATCGGTTCGATGATGATCGACATTCTGGATGAGGCAGTAAAGGAGTTCGATCTGATCCTGGTCGATGCGCCGCCGCTGCTCGGCTTTGCGGAGACGATGCAAGTGGCGACCGCGGTGGATGGCGTGGTGGTTATTGCGCGCGCTGGACAAACCAGTCGCAAAGCCGTTGCCACCGTGCTTGCTACTTTGCGCCGCCTGCGCGCCAACACGATCGGGCTGGTGCTGAACGAAGTCGATAAGAGAAGTTCGAACGGCTACTCGTATTACGGAGACTACCGGAAATACTATGCGCAACAGGCGGAGAACGACGTCTGATTGGCGGAGCAAGGTTCAGGACCTTTATCTAGCGTGGGCGAGGCTGGAAGCGGAGCGCAACCCAAAACAATTCGGGCACGCGTTAGAGCCCAAGCGGCTCTGGTTTACGATTTGGCGGCTGTATACGGAATACACTTTGCCAATCAGGCGCTACCGCTGATCACGGTGCCTTACTTATCGCGCGTGCTCGGCCCTTCGAGTTGGGGCTTGGTGGCAATGGCCCAAGCGTTCGGCATGTATGCGAATTTGGTGGTCGATTACGGGTTCGTGTATTCGGCAACTCGCGACATCGCAACAGCTTCGAGCAATACGGAAGTGGAAGACATTGTTGCGGGAGTCTCGGGCGCCAAAATTCTTCTTAGCTTTGGCGCGTTAATAGCTGCCGCTGCCGCGTACTTCTTGGTGCCGCTGTTCCGTGAACACCCGGTTCTGCTATGGATGGCGGTTCTGTCGGAGATCATCAAGGGATCGCTCCCAGTCTACTATTTCTACGGCGTTCAGCGGGTCGCGATCGCGTCGCTGCTCGACATTTGTGCGCGTGGAGCAGCGGCAGCCGGCATCTTCGTGTTTGTACACAATGCTCAGGACGCGTGGAAGGTGTTCGCGCTTACAGGAATCACATCGGCGATCATTCTTGTCATAGGGTACGGATTAGTAGCAACGCGCTACCGTTTGCGGTGGCCGCGTATGCAGGCCGGATGGCTGATGCTGCGAGAGGGCTGGGCCATGTTTCTTTTTCGAAGCGCTCATAGCATTTACACTCTTGGCAATGCCTTCATTCTCGGGCTGTTCGCTCCGCCTCGGGACGTTGGCTATTATGCCGGCGCAGAGAAGATCAGCTCAGCTGCGGTGGGCCTGCTCGCGCCCTTGACTACGGTTCTTTACCCGCGGGCGGCAGCCATGGTCAAGAGTTCGCTTCCTAAAGCGGCCAAGGTCACTCGATACACTTTTTTCCTGGTCGGCGCGGTAAGCGTCTGCATGGGCCTGATTCTGTGGACGGCAGCGCCACTGATTGTCAGAATTATTCTGGGATCGCATTTCTCGGAAAGCGACGGCGTACTTCGTATTCTGAGCCTTCGGGCGCCGCTTATTGCCTGGACCAACATCATGGGCTTTCAATGGCTACTCGTGCTCGGCCTCGAGAGACAGTTTCAAAGGGTCACGGTGGCCGCTTTGGTATTGAACACGACTTTAGCGGTTCTTTTGGCGCCCAGGTTTTCGTATGACGGCATGGCTTGGGCCGTGTTGGTTTCGCAAGCGGTTGCGTCCGCGGGTATTTTGCTGGTTATGCAAAGAAAGAGATTGAACCCGTTTTCTAGGGCGATGGGGTGAGTTGCTGGGAGATGGGGGTGGTGGACGGGGGACAGGCCTACTTCTTGGACCTTGGGGGTGTGGATGATGTTAGGCCGGACTGTCCCCGGGGAGGTTTGTGACGTGGCGGGATGTGAGGAACAGGCTGGACTGTCCCCGGGGAGGTTTGTGACGTCGCGCGGGATGTGAGGGACGGGCCTGTGTCCCCGAGGGGGTTTGTGACTGGTTCGGGTAAGCGGCTGGTGTTTTTAGTGAACTTGATTGCACCGTATCAAAAGCCCATCTTCGACAGGCTGGCGAGGCGCTTTCCGAACCTGCGTGTGCTGATCTCAACTCCAATGGAGCAAAACCGCGCCTGGAAAATCGATTGGGAAGGACTCGACGTGGTGGTTCAGAAAACGGTCACCGTCCATAGAAATTGGCGGCATCCCCAAGGTTTTAATGAACCGCTGTACCTTCACCTGCCGATGGATACTGTGCAGCAGTTGCGGCGGTATCGTCCCGATGTGATCATCTCCTGGGAAATGGGTGCACGGACCATGCTGGCCGCTGTATACAGATGGCTTTACCGGGACTCGAGACTCGTCGTATGGGCTGAATTTTCGGAGGCGACAGATCATGGACGGGGCCGCGTGCGAAAACTGATACGAACGCTTCTTCATCGGGCAATTGACGGCTTTCTTGTCACGGGAGAAAGCGGCGCGCGATATCTACGAAGCCTCGGGGTGCCGGAGAGAAAGATTTCTAAAATCGTCTACACGACCGAGATCGCGCGTTTTGCACAAGAGGCGCAGCGTGACTGGCTAAGCGGGCAAGCGCCTGTTCGCCGCTTACTTTATGTCGGGCAGCTCATCGAGCGCAAAGGACTTCGGCAATTTCTGGCTGTTCTGAGCCGGTGGGGCGAGCGGCACGGCGAGCGCGCGGTTCACTTCACCCTGGCTGGCGGAGGGCCGCTGCGGGACGAGCTGCAAAGCTACCCGGTTCCGCCGAATGTTCAATTGTTCTTTCGCGGCGAGGTGGACTATGAAGAGCTGCCGCGAGTTTATGCAGACGCCGACACTTTCGTGTTCCCGACCTTGGCCGATACTTGGGGAGTTGTGGTGAACGAAGCAATGGCGTCCGGACTGCCGGTGCTTGGAAGCGAATACGGGCAAGCCGTCTCCGAACTTGTCGCGGATGGAGAGAGCGGCTGGACATTTCATCCCGACAATATGCAAGAGACCGAAGATGCCCTGGACAGATGTCTGAACGCGTCTCCCGAACTTTTGGCGCACATGAGCGAACGGGCGCGACAAGCTGCTCTCCGCCTGACGCCAGAGCACGTGAGCGATTTAGTCGCGGCCGGCATCCTGTCGTTTGCGGTCAATCCTGTTTAGCTGATGAGGGTCTGAGGCACAATGGTCAACCTGCCCATCATCCTTTACGCGTTATTCTTCCTGATTGCGCTGTTTGCTCCGTTGCGGTGGAGCATCGTAGGTTTCATCCTGCTCGCTAACATCGACCTCGGATCGCTCAGCGCGAGCATCGGAGTTTTAAACACAGTGAAGGCGCTGGTGCTGCCGGTTTTTATGCTGTGGCGGTTTCGCGGCTACGCAGGACACTCCAGAATCAGTTCGGCCGCTACAGCCTGGGTTTTACTGATTGTATATGCGGCGATTGCGTCACTCTGGTCGCACTTTCCTGCGTATTCGCTCAAGCTGCTAGGGCACATGACGGGAACACTGGTGATTTGCGTGGTGCTTATCCGAGCCACAAAGGGAGGCTTTCTGACACCATTCTCGATTGTGCCGATTTCAGTAGCTACTCTGGCGATCGGCTGCCTGCATTGGTTTCTGCTGCATAGTTGGGGTGGAGAGCCCGAGCGGTTCACCACTTTCGCCGGAGCGCAAGCCTTTGCAGCGTTCCTGGCAGCACTCTACACGGTCGTAATTACTTATGAGGGGTTGAGGCTCAGGGTGAGAGTTCCGCTCGGCGCGGCGCTGGCTTTAGCTATGGTATTTAATGGAAGCCGGCTTTGGATTGCGGGACTTTTTCTGATCACATTCTTGGCGGTTTTCACGTCATCTCTACGGCTTTGGATGAAAATCGTCGGACTCAGCGTCACCTTGATTGCCGGCGCCGGTTTATTGCTCGATTTCGACGCAATTATGAAATTAGCGGCCAGAGAATCGGCGGCGAACCGCATTGCGGCGGCGGTTTCGGCGGCGTACCAGGGCAATATGCGCTCGAGCGGTCTCGGCACGTTCATTCTGCGCAGTGAACTGTATCATCGTACTATCCAGGGCATCGAAAAGGATTCTATTCTGCAGCTAATCTTCGGGCACGGTACGTGTAACGGAGCATTGATTGCCGCCACGCTCAGTAAGAATCCCGATCCGAACCGGGCGATGCATGACGAGTGGCTGCGCGCCATTTATGAATGGGGGCTGGTGGGTTTGGGACTGTGGCTTTTCCTGATGGCCTCATTAACGATTTTTGCCGTGGTTGGCATGCAGCAAACAAAAAGCGACTATGCGAAGCCTCTATTGATTTACTTGCCGGCGTTTGCGGTTGGCCTGACCGGGGAGAATTTTATCGCCGCCGCGGGCAATGTGGCAAGCGTAGGATTTTTGGTATTGATTGCTCTGGCCAGCATCTCTTACCGCTCGAATCGCAAGCCGCTTGGAGCCAGGAGTTTGAGCGCGTTCCGCCATCATTTGCCCGAATTTAACAGGTACACTCCGGGCGGATTTCAGCCGGTTGCTCCGCGGCACTGAGTGAGCGAATTGCGTGAGAATACTTCAAGTCCACAATTTCTATCAGCGGCCTGGCGGAGAGGACCAGGTGGTGGCGGCCGAACACCGCCTGCTGACGCGCCACGGTCATGAGGTGCGGCAGTATCAGGCGCATAACGACGAAATCGACTTGATGCCGGCCTGGGACGTCGCTTTAAAAACGTTCTGGAATACGAAGTCTTACGGCGAGATGCAGGGCGAGATCGACGACTTTCAACCGGATGTCATTCACGTTCACAACACGTTCCCGCTCATCTCTCCGTCGGTATATTATGCGGCCACCAGGCGTGGAGTGCCTGTGATTCAGACGTTGCATAACTTCCGCCTGATCTGTCCCGGTTCTACTTTGTATCGCGACGGCAAAGTGTGCGAGGAGTGCCTGCACTCGATCGCTCCGTATCCGGCCGCCATACATCGCTGCTATCGAAACAGCTTTGGCGCAAGCGCGACCACTGCGGGCATGCTTACCGCACACCGGATTGCCCGGACGTGGACGCGGCACATTCACACCTACATCGCGCTCACCGAAACTGCCCGGAGAAAGTTCGTTGAAGGCGGCTTGCCAGCGGATAAAATCACGGTGAAATCTAATTTCATCTCGCAGGATCCGGGATATGGCACGGGAGACGGCGGGTTCGCGCTTTACGTGGGGCGGCTTGCCGAGGAGAAAGGCATTCGGACTCTGCTGCAAGCCTGGGAGCAAAAGCCTGAAATGCCTTTGATGATTGTTGGGGATGGTCCGCTTCGCGAGCTTGTGCTGGAGACGGCGAACAGGCTGCCTCAGGTGCGGTGGCTGGGGCAATGCAGCCATGCCGAAGCGCTCCGGCTTTTGAAAGAAGCTTTTGCTCTCATCGTGCCGTCAGTTTGGTACGAGGGCGCGCTTCCGCTGACCATTATTGAGGCAGCCGCCTGTGGGACACCCGTTCTGAATTCGGATCTCGGTTCGATGGGCGATTGGGCTGCGGAAAGCGGGCTGGGAATTCCATTTGCTCCAGGTGACGCCTTCGATCTTGCCAGGCAATTCGAAGCGCTCACAACAGGGGCCAGGAGAATTGAGGATCTGCGGCTGCGAATGCGCGCGCACTATCTGGCGCACTACACGGCGGAACAAAACTACGGTCAGCTGATGGCGGTCTACGAAAACGCTGTGGGCGTCCAGCAGGCCGCGGTAGCCGATGCGTAACCGGTGAGAGAATCTCACGCTATGGGAACAACGGCCGCTCCCGAACAGCTTGCCATTCCTGCCATCCAGAAGCGTATCTGGGCCACGCTCTCGCTGGTCCTGATCGACATATTCGCCTTAGAGCTGTCGCTGTTTTTGGCGTGTGTCATTCGCGTATTTCTGCATTCCATCTTTCCGATCCGGTTGAATCAGCCGCAATATCAGGGTTTGGCATTCGGAGTACTTGCGCTTCCTCTTGCATACGCCTGGGTCGGGCTTTACCCGGGTTACGGCATGGGCGCAGTTCAGCGAATTCGCGGCCGCGTGTATGCAACGGCTACCATCTTTATCGTCCTTCTTCTGTGGAATTACACGCTGTATGACGGCCAATGGTCGCGTGGCGTGCTGGTACTGACGTTCTTCTTTGCCTTGATACTTGCTCCCACGCTGGAGGCGCCGCTCCGGAAGCTGCTCATCCGGGGGGGCATCTGTGGAGTTCCGGTTGTGATACTCGGCGCAGGGAACACGGGGAGTCAAGTTTCGCGCATTCTTCAGAAAGGCGATCTTGGATTCGTGCCTGTAGGCATGCTGGACGATGACCCGCGCAAATGGGGCGGCAGTGTGAATGGAGTGCCTGTGGTGGGACCGCTGTCGGCTGCTGAGGCTTTTGCTTCGCGGGCCAAAGTGGCGCTGATCGCGATTCCGAGAATGCCTCGACAGCAACTTGCCGAGCTGGTCGAAACGCTGTCCTTTTCCCGCGTGATTGTGGTTCCCGACCTGTTTGGCATTCAGAGCTTGTGGATCACATCGCGAGACATTGGCGGCGTACTCGGTCTTGAGGTCAAGAAAAATTTACTACTCGCTTCGAACCGGTTTCTAAAGCGGATGATCGACTTAGCTGTCGGTCTTCCTGTTTTTCTGATTAGCCTACCGCTGCTTGCCCTTTGTGCCTGTTGGATTCGATTGGTCAGCGCGGGTTCTCCTTTTTTCGTGCAGGAGCGGGAGGGAGTCGGCGGCCGGCGTATTCGAATGTGGAAGCTTCGGACTATGTATCCGGATGCCGAACACGCACTCGACGAGTTCTTGCGGGATCACCCCGACGAGCAGGAAGATTGGTTCCGATACTACAAGTTGAGAAAAGATCCGCGCGTCTTGCCAGGGATTGGATGGTTTCTGCGCCGTTACAGTTTGGACGAACTTCCTCAGCTGTGGAACGTCTTGCGCGGCGACATGAGCCTGGTTGGGCCGAGGCCGTTTCCTGCGTATCATCTCGACAGCTTTCCCGCGGCGTTCCGAACACTCCGCGCCAGCGTGACGCCAGGGATCACGGGTTTGTGGCAAGTGTCGGCCAGGAGCGACGGCAATTTGGAAGTGCAGCAGTCCGAGGATACTTATTACATCCGTAACTGGTCGTTGTGGCTGGATGTGTACATCTTGACTCGCACGCTTGTGACAGTGCTGTGGCCGCGCGGCGCTTATTAGCAGCAAAGACGAGTGACAAGCCGGCCGCAATTTTTCTAACTTATTCCCGTCAACGATTTACAGTCAATCTCGAGGATGTGCCGGATCCGGTGCACTCCATACTCACGGCTGAGAAGCGATCGCGCAGCAAAGCCTGCGCGACGGAGCTCAAAGACCTCTGCCCAAGGATCATCATGAAATCTATTCGCTACCTATTGTTCCTTCTACCGCTCCTGTCAGCCGCGCAGACGAGGACAGATTTCAATTCGCAGCTCAACAATTTGCCTTTTGTGAGCGTAATGGCGCAGCCGTTCTCGGCAAAGGGAGACTGCGTCACCGATGACACAAGCGCCCTGCAAGCAGCCTTAGACACCAATCGGTTTATCTGGCTGCCGAAGCCCCCGGGCGGCTGCTATCTCGTGTCGCGGACACTCATTCTGCAACCGGGAGATTATCTTTACGGCGCTTCGGCCAACGATCCCATTCCGGGCGATCCGAATCAGGGCGTGGTGATCCGGCTGGCCCCGAACAGCAACGTGCCGCTGCTTCAAACCTTCGACAGTCAGGAAGCTGCCGGCGGAGGCAATGAGTTCATGGCGGTAGAAAACATCGTGTTCGACGGCAACGGTGCGGACCAGACGCAAGAGCTGCAGAACGCGGCTCTGGTCGATTATCGAGGGACATTTATCCAGACGTTTCTTCGCCATGTGCTTATCACGAACGCTTTTGGACCGGGCCTATTCACCGGGTCGACTGAACTTGACAACGTTTGGATCATCGCCTGTTCGACCAGCACCTATTCTTGGATTCACAACCCCGGCGCGGCAGGCCTCGGAGCGCTTCTTGCGAACCAAGTCTACGTGGAAGAGCAGATCAAGCCGCTGAACGGAAGGTATCGCTCGCCTTGGGATGGAAGCGTCAACGACCCGAGCACGTATGCGCACGCCATTTGGTTCAATGGAATGGGCAACGCGACGATCAATCAGCTGCATTGCGAATCGGCGGCGACCTGCATCGACTTCAACGATATTCAGAGTCTTACTATCCACGGCATCAGCGGCGACCGCATCGGCAATCCGCTGTCGAGCGATCCGACCGACCAATACCTGATCCGCGCCCTCAACCTCAACGCAAACAACCTGACGTTTTCTGCCGCTTACTTCGATCAAAGCGGGACTACCTACACGGGATCGTTTCCAAACTCGCGCGTTTTCGGTTTAGCGAACAACCTGGTCAGCAACGATCTTTATCAAACACCCGTGGGCGTGATTACCTGGCCGTTCTACACGTGGGGCCGTTACGATCAGGGCTACAGCGGGGTGCCGTATCTCGGAGAACGCTCGATTGCCAGCAATGAACTATGGATACAGCAGGTCGGTAGTTACAGCCCGAATCGTCTGGCCATTTTCGACAATACGGGCGGACCGGGCGGCTCGTACGCGTACTTTGAGCGCAATGGCAGTCAGCTCAATCTTGGGTTCAGTCCGGGACCTTGGGACGCGAACGAAGTCACGCTGCTTCAGATGAACTTTTTCGGGTTGGGCAACTCGGCGAACAACGTGGAACTGCCCGGTGGACGGCTGCAAACCGGGGTGCAAACTAATACGGATCTGGATGGTGAACTTACTTTGAACGCAGCCAGAACTGTCACCTACCCGTTTGCCGGTTTTTACCACGTTCATCCGGAGTGCACCGCCACACCGCAGTTCGACATGGGCAGCGGCAATCGCCTCTGGGTTACGTATTCGGGAGTAACGTCGATGACGCTGAATTTCGCGCAAGCAGTGACCGGCAGCGTTTCCTACGTCTGCCTCGGACGCAATTAGCTTTAGAAGCGGACTGCCGGATAAGGACTGTACCGGCAGTCCACCTCGTTCTCCGATAATGGGCATTGCCCGATTTGATCCACAGCGATTTGCTTCCACGGCTCCGGCTTGGAATTCACGTTCTGCTTGTCGCTCTGCTTTGCTCTCTGCCTCACTGGGTCGGCCTCATCGTTACGCACGGCGGCTACACTCCCTTTTCGGTTTCGCCTGCGGTCTCCGCATTGACGTTCGATGAAACGCACGCCTATGCTCCCGCCGCACGCCGCTTTATGGAAACGGGCAAGATTCCCGCCGAAGTCGATAACTATGAGCGGCGCGGCATGTCCGCCGGTATTCCGTTTGTTCCCGATGCGATTTTAGGAGCGCTAGGACGGCTATCGGGAGGTCTCGGACACGCATTCATCGCGGCTGATTGCGTCTTTCCCGCTCTTCTTTTTCTGCTCTATTACAGGTTCAATCGCAGCGTTGTTCTTTCGCCGGATTTGCGCCGGCTGATCTGCTGGTTTTCGGTGGTTGTTCCTTTCGGGCTACTCAACACTTTCTGGCTCGGTGAGGATGCTCGTCTTGCGCCGCTGGAAATCACCCGCACGCCTCAGCCTGAAATCTCTTTTCCGGTGCTCATATTGGCTGCATGGCTGTTGGGCAAGGCGCTGAGCGGCCGCGCGTCGAGAGTTCTTGCCGTGTTCGCTGGCGTTGCATCCGGAGCCGTTGTCTATTGCTACTACTATTACGCTGTGGCGTGGGCCATTACGTTGTGCCTGCTGCTGCTCTGCGGAGCGGTCTGGCGATCGCGTCCGGTCTGGCAACATACATCCATCGTGGGCTTTGTGGCAGGCATCACCGCTATCCCTTTCTTGTTAGCCACAGCAGAGGGAAAGGCGCAAGGAGGGCAATCCTACTTGCTCGCGCGAATGGGCGCGTTTACGCACGAGCCTGACGGGATAGCGCTGATGGCAGGCCTGCTGATTGCCGCGATGCTGTTATTGTTCGCGGAAGAATTGTTCGGTCAATACCCTGCCCATTTCGTTCTGGCGCTCTGCGTCGCGGCCTGCTATTTCGGCATGAACATTCAAGTAGTCACCGGATTCGAAACGCAGACCTGGCACTTTTGGAAACGGCTTGCCCTGCCGGTTGCTTTCTTTCTCGTCGCAACCTGCGTGGTGCGCTGGTTCGACGAGCGGCGGGCGATCTTTGGATCCGCAGTGCCGATTGCCTCGCGCGCACTTCTTTGCGTGCTGATTCTGTCCACTGCCGTGCGACTCACGCTGGCAGCCATCCGCACTGCGCCCGAACACAACACTGCGCGATCAGATAATCAGCTTCTCGAATGGGTTCGCAAGCATGTGCCTGCGAATCAGGTGATCGGAACGCCTGACCCTCAGTTGATCCTGCTTATTCCGGCTCTGACGACGGATTACACGTACGCGCCAAGTGGACTGCGATCGCTCACATCGAACAAAGAGATCGTGGAACGCTACGACGAGATAGCCTGCCTGCTCGGGATGACTGCACAAGAGGTACAGCAAGCGGCGGCAACGCCGAACCACTTAGGGCATTCCACCGAGCTGATGCAAGCGCTGGGTCTAACTTACACCGGCGACCGGAACGTGGAGGCGGTCTTTGTCCGACAATATGCCTCGTTAGACGGCCGCTGTCCTGTGCTCCGCGGGCGGCTCGATTACCTGATCGAAGATGCCGGGACGCGCCAAGATCGGGTCCGCGCACGGTATCCGATGGCGGTTGTCGTTTACCGCAATCCCCAGTACAAACTGCTAACTCTTCGCAGCCGCTAATCGTCCGAACGGAAGAAGCTGCTGAAGTCTCCGCCGGCGATTGCGCTTAAAGGATTGCGCTCGTCGCCACTATGGCGATGGTCTTCTGGAGACAGTTCGTGCCGCAGGCGTTCGAGCGTCATGCTTTGCAGGATCGCCCTGCCTGGACCGGTAAGAGTCGTGAGGAACAGGCCTTCGCCGCCGAAGATGGCGGTCCGTATCGAGCCGACCAGTTGCACGTCATAATTGACCGTCGGTTCAAAGGCGACCAAGTGTCCGGTTTGCACCTGCAACACCTCTCCAGGCGCGAGCATGAAGTCGACGTGGTCGCCGCCTGCGTGGACGAACACCGAACCTGGGCCAGTCAATTTTTGAAGAATGAAGCCCTCGCCGCCGAGCAGACCCGCGCCTAAACGGCGCACCATGGCTATGTCGAGCGAGACGGAACCTTGGGCGAAGAGGAAACCATCGCGTTGCACCATCATGGTCTGGCCCGGAGCTAGATCGAAGACTTGTATTTTGCCAGGGTAGGAGCCGGCGAACCCCACTTCCCCGCCCGTGTTGGCCGCACGAAAATACGTAAAAAAGAGCGATTCGCCCATCAGCTTGCGCTTGATTGCGCCGATGATCTTCTGCCCGAACGACTGGCCCGTCATGCGGGTGGCCCAATCGACATTTGCAGACTTGTAGATCATCTTGCCCGCCTCGGCATAGATTTCCTGCCCAGGTTCCAAATGGACTCGCGCAATCTGCAGATTATGCCCTTCGATGTCGTATTTCAGCGGCGTCGAAACAGCGGCAGCGCTTCCGAAGGTGCTTGCGCCGGTTGCGCCAGCGGCTGGTTGCCCGCAGTTCGGGCAGAACCGCGAGTTATCCCCTAATTGACTTCCACAGTTTGTGCAAAAGACGGCCATGCTCATAGAACGCAGATTTGGGCAGAAGAGTTCATCGGATTGGCGGGCTCGTGCGGGTCGGTAATGGTACGAGCAACGCCCAATCGCATGCTATTCTCGCACTTGCCAGTACGCGCCGGGTCCCGCAAATGGTGGAGGATGACCGCCGTTGCGATCTGCCTGCTGTTTTTTCTCGATCGCGGGCCGTATCGCGCGATTCGCTTTTCAACCACGGGCGACTTCTCGACCATCTACGCGGCGGCGCGATGTTTACTGCACGGGGAGAACCCGTATGAGCGTGCCGCGCTCAAAAGCGAACTCTTCGAAGCCGGAGCTTCAGCGGGGATTCAGTCCGATCAAGATGTGAACCCCTCCGTCTATCTGCCGTCCGCACTCGTCTGGATGTGCATGCTGGGGGTATTTCCCTGGGCGACAGCCAATTCTCTTTGGACAGCGCTGCTTGCTGTTTGCTTCGCTTTTTCGGTCAGCGCAATTGTTCAGCAGACATTCGTACCGGAGGAGCACCGCTGGATGGTCTGGGTCGCGGCGTTTCTTTTTTGCCCAACATATGTCGGAGTATACGATGGCAACCCAAGTGTTCTCGCAATCAGCTTGACGATGCTCGCTCTCTGTTTTGCGAGCCGTTCGAGCGAGTTAATAAGTGGAGTTCTGCTTGGAGTCGCGCTCTGTTTCAAGCCTCAGATTGCTGTATGCGCGATTTGCGTGTTTGTGCTTCGAAGGATTTGGATGCCGCTGGTGATCTCAAGCGGGGTCTTTGCGGCGGCCGCTGGGAGTGGAATCGCGCTATTGTCGCGTGGCGGCCGGGATTGGAACTGGTGGCACTCTTGGCAACGGAATATCGCCCTGAGCTTTACGTCGGGCGGCCAGAGCGACCCCTCTGTTCACAGCGCTGTTGCGTGGCAGATGCTAAATGCGCAGACGATCACGGCATATCTTCCATTCAGTCATCAGGCGACAAATTTCCTCGTGTGGGTGATAGCGGCGGGATTGCTCGCAGTCTATCTGTGGAAGCGAGAACGACGCGGCGGAACAACGCTATGGCGGGATGCCGCCTTCTTTGCCGCCTGGAGCTTGACCGTAACCTACCATCGCTATTACGACGGGCAACTTCTCTTACTACTTACGCCCCTGATTGTGGAACTAGTTGCTGTGCGCCGCGTGAGGCCGCTTGCCTTTCTGGCAGGGTGTCTGTTGATACTCGGTATTCCCTGGCAATCGTTCTTGGCAAAAGAAATCGGCAGCCGGGTGACTGCCGTTTCGTTACAACAGGTCCTTTTACTTCGGAATCAGCCAATAGCGCTTTTTGGTTTGGCCGTGTGCCTGGCTTTCTGGTGCTTACCTGAGCGGACCAGGCGAGAAATCTAGCTCTTCATGAACTCGAGCGCCGCGGAGTTCATGCAGTAGCGTAGGCCGGTGGGGCGTGGGCCGTCGTCGAAAACGTGTCCCAGATGAGCTTCACACTTTGCGCAGCGAACTTCGGTGCGCATCATCCCGAGACTTCCATCCGATTTCGTCTCAACGTTCTGCTTAGCGATTGGCGCCCAGAAGCTGGGCCAGCCTGTACCCGACTCGAACTTCGTATCGGAGGAGAACAAGGCGTTTTGGCAACACACGCAGCGGTAAAGGCCGTGCTCGTGGTTATTCCAATACTTACCGGAAAAAGGCCGCTCAGTTCCCTCCTGCCGGGTCACTTCGTACTCCTCCGGAGTTAGTTGCTTCTTCCACTCGGCATCCGTTTTGACAACTTTCGGCACCTCCACAACTCCTCCACGAGAGCCTGAGCTGGAGAATTCAACTAGTTTTACCTCCGAATGCGAACCGAACCCGTACCCGTTGCGAACTACGGTACCCGCTATCACGGCGCCTGCCGTAACAGCCCAACTCTGCTGGAAGAAATCTCTACGTTTCATAAACGACCTATCTATAAGACTGTGATGCCGGCTTTTAGGCTGCGAGAAATTCGTACCAGGAGTTGCCGCAAGCCGCGCCGTTCCCCATCCTGGTACCCTTATTTTATGCCGATTTTTGAATATTCCTGCGACGATTGCGGCAGTAGGTTTGAGAAGCTTGTGCGCCGGAGCGCCGATGCCGACGCGGTACGGTGTCCAGGCTGCGGTCAGGATCATTTGACCGCCCAGTATTCGACATTTGCCGCGCATGCCGGGGCGGCTAAGTCCGCACAGCCAGCGGCAGCCGATTGCGGAAGCGGCATGTGTGGAGGCGGCTTTTGCGGCAGCGGCGCTTGCGGCATGAACATGAATTGAGGCGAGCTAGCCGGGCGGCAAGTTTCTTATAAGTTGACTTTCGTTATTTATTCGCCAACACTAGGATTATCACGGAGAATAAATGGCGTTAACACGACGGCAGAAAGAGCTGATGGACTATGTGCAAGGGTTCATTGTCAGCAATGGATATAGTCCTTCTTACGAAGAGATAGCGTCGGGCTTGGGACTAGCGTCTCTTGCGACGGTACATAAGCACGTCCAAGCGCTCGAAAGTAAGCAATATCTTCATCGGAACTATAATCACAGCCGTTCGCTAGAGATCGGGGACCGGTTTCTTTCGGAACGGCAGAGGGTGGCGCCAATGCCCTCTCCCAGTGGGAGTATTCCGCTGCTTGGGAGAATCGCTGCCGGTTCACCGGTTGAGGCTATCGCCAATCGTGACACCTTGCACTTTGCCGATTTCGTACGCGACGAGAACACTTTCGCGCTCGAGGTTCGGGGAGACTCGATGATCGAGGATCACATCTGTAGCGGTGATTTCGTGATGATCGAGAGGACATCGGAGGTCCGTAACGGAGACATCGTAGTGGCTCTGGTGGATGGCAGCGAGGCGACGCTAAAGCGCTATTACAAGGAGGCCACGGGGCAGGTTCGGTTGCAGCCGGCGAATTCCAGCATGTCGCCCATTTTTGTAGATCCCGCTAACTTGGATATTCAGGGCCGGCTCTTAGCGGTAATGCGGAAGTACTAAAAGCAGGCCTCAACAGAGTTTTCCGGTGTTACACTGCCGATGATGGCAGGTGCGGTAAAAGCGGGAAACGTCGGCTTAGGACGGCGCATTGTCTTTTGGGATTTTGCCCGCGCTACGTGGCAATACGACTTGGTCGTGGGCCTGATCCTGGTTTTTATTTTCGCTACTCCTCGCACTTGGTTCCACGATCAGCCCAAAGCGGCCAGCGTCACCCTGATTCCGTCGATGCATGGGTCGGATAACGTTTTTGTAGCTGCCAATTTGCTGGCGGACGTGCCGGAAGCAAATCGTCCGCAACGCGCGCAGCAACTGCTTCATCAGCATACTGGTAAGAATCTGCGGGTTTTACGCGTGGAGCCGATCCTGGATGAGGCTGAACACGAAGTGAAGGGCTACATCGCGTATACCGCTCCTTGAATGGATCGAGTTTTCAGACCGTTATGAGAAAAGTCCTTCCCGTACTGTGGCTCGCTGCAGCAGCCGCTTTACATGGCCAGAGCGTCAACGCTGTGCTCACCCGCATGGACAAGGCCGCTCCGGCGTTTCACGCTATGTCGGCGAATATCGCCATGGTGACCTACACCGCCATCATCGACAACACACTGACTGAGCAGGGCACGTTGAAGATGCAGAGGCTCAAAGGAGAGGATGTTCGTGCCGAACTGGACTTTTCGGGTGAGAGGGACGCGCGGGAGATCGGCTTTTTCGGCAAGATCGTACGGATTTACTATCCCAGGCTGAATACCGTCCAGGACTACAACGTCGGGAAGAACTTGGACGTCCTCAACCAATTTCTGCTGCTTGGTTTTGGCTCGTCTGGCCGTGAATTATCGGAAAATTACACCATTTCAGGTGGCGAGCAAGAAAAGCTGGATGGCCGAACCACTACCAAGTTGGTGTTGACACCCAAGAATTCGGCGGTCGCGAGCCGGTTGAGCAGAATCGAGATGTGGGTTCCCGAAGATGTGGCTTACCCGATTCAGCAGAAGTTTATCGAGCCTTCCGGTAACTACCGCACGGTGACGTACACTGACGTCAATCTAAAACCGCCGATTAAGGGGCGGCTCGAAATGAAGCTTCCCTCCAACGTTAAAAAGCAGAGCTCTTGAGCCGACTGGCACTCTCCGGCGAGTTTACCTTGTATGGGCGAGCCTAAGAAATCGGCTGGGCGGCTGGCGTTTATAGATTGGACGCGTGGTCTTGCGGCCGTGATCATGATTCAGGGGCATGTCTTTGATTCGTTTACCCGAACCGACCTTCGCCCTCAAGGACCGTTCGTTCTCTCGCAGTTTCTGGGCGGCATGCCGCCGGCTATCTTCCTTTTTCTGACGGGCATCACCTTTGCGTTTCTAATGGACAGCCAGGAACGCAAGGGGGCAAAAGCGGGTGGGCGCGTGATAGCAGCCCTCAAGCGTTCCCGTTATTTGTTTCTGATTGCTTTTCTGTTCCGGATTCAGTTGTATGTATTCGGCTATCCAACCAGTCCGGCGGGCGAACTGTTACGCGTGGACATCTTGAATTGCATGGGGATGGCCATGCTTATCCTGGCGCCTATGGCGGTTTTCACGAGCCTTGAGCGGATCCGGCTTTGCATCGTGTTGGGCCTGGTGATTGCCGGGCTTTCTCCGGTAGTCAGTTCCATTGGTCCACAAGGCGTGCCGTGGATTGTCCGTGCCTATTTCTTTCCCAGTCTGACCCACTTTGCCTTCTTTCCCTGGGCCTCGTTCCTCGCTTTTGGGTTGGCGATGGGCAGTATGCTTCGGGTGATCAGGCCCGAAGACATGGGGCGCGCGATGGAGTGGAGTCTCGGAATTGGGATTGGTCTGGTGGTTCTTTCGCGGTATCTGGCTTCCCTTCCCTATTCGGTTTACACAAACAGTGATTTCTGGTTGAACAGCCCTGCCCTTACCATGATCAAGTTAGGGACAGTCTTGGCGATCATGGCGGTTGCGTACTTATGGGTCAATCTGGGCGCGCTCGCGAGATGGAGCTTGTTCCGGCAACTCGGCACCACTTCGCTGCTGGTGTATTGGGTGCATATAGAAATTGTTTACGGGCGCTGGTTCGGCATGTGGAAGCAGGCTCTCTCGGTCGCGCAAGTGCTACTTTTCACGGCCTTATTGCTGGTATTGATGACCGTGCTTTCCGTTATGCGGACCCGCATCAAATCCGTCGGCGCGTTTTTCCGCTCGACCCCGGTGCAGCAGCCCCGGGCGGCCTCGGGCGATTGAGCTTGGGGTGATCTCTCAGCTAGACTTTAGTTGGCAGAGTGATCTCCTATGCGAGTTCTAGTTGTGGAAGATGAGAAGCGGATTGCGGACTTTCTCTCGCGAGGTCTGCAGAGCGCCGGGTATGCAGTCGATGTGGTGCATCGCGGCGCCGATGCCATCGAGAGGGTGCATGTCACCGAATACGATCTGGTGATTTTAGATCTCGGATTGCCGGATGTGGACGGCCTGCAGGTGCTTGAGAAAATCAGGAATCGTAAGACTATCCCGCCGGTTCTGATTTTGAGCGCGCGCGATTCGGTGGACGACCGGGTGAAAGGCTTAGAGCAGGGCGCGGACGATTACTTGGTGAAGCCGTTCGCGTTTGTGGAGCTCCTGGCGCGGACGCGGGTTTTGCTGCGGCGCGGCCAGCCAACGCCGGAGCGCTTGCAAGTGGGAGACCTCGGTCTCGATTGCATTCGGCGCAAGGTGACTCGAAATAACGAAAATATCGAGCTCGCGCCGAAAGAGTTCAGCATTTTGGAGTACATGATGCGAAACCGCGGGCGTCCGTTGAGCCGCACCATGATTGTCGAGCATGTCTGGGATATGGATTACGACGGGCTCACGAACATTGTCGACGTGTATATCCGGCACCTACGCAGCAAGATCGATGATAAATTCGCGCAAAAGATGATCCACACAGTCCGGGGAATCGGCTACATGCTGGATATGCCGGAGGAGCACGCGATCGCAGCGCCGGAAAGCGTCCACGCGTAAGAGTCCTGTATGTCTGCACGCCGGATCTTTTCGTTGCGGTTCTTTCGAACGCTGCGCTTCCGGCTTGCGGCTACCTTTATCGTTATCCTGGCCGGTTTATTGGCCATTATGGCGTGGGTTTCGACCACCACCCTCCGCACGGTTTTAGCGAATCAGAGCGAGAGCCAGCTCAACGGGCAGCTCGGCACGCTGAAGGGCTGGTTCACGTTCGACGATAAGACCGGTCAACCGCTCTGGGACGAAGTGGATCAGAGCGATGCCGAAGAGGTGGCGGAATTAGCCCGGCTGCGTGCAGTGTATGTAATTGCCGGACAGGATGGATCGCTTTATCAGGCGACAACCGATCCACAAGTGCCCGAGCTGTGGAATCGAAAGACGATTCGTTCCGAGCTCGCGCAGATGAAGAAGAGCCGCACGCCGATTCTGAAAACGATTCACGGCGCGGACGGCACACCGTACCAGGTAATCAGCAGCATCATGATGGACAGCAAGCACGGGCGTCCCTGGTATGTGGCGGAGGGCCGCAGCCTTGCGGAGGACAGGCTGGTGCTTCGGAAATTTAAACGCAACTGGCTGATCTTCTTCCCCATTGCGCTGCTGGTTTGCTCGGCGGTGAGCTGGTATTCGACCGGGCGGGCGCTGCGCGGTCTGCAGTCGGTTGAACGTGCGGCGCAGGAGATCACCGGCTCCAATCTCGGCTTGCAAATCCCGAAGCGAGGGGCGGATGACGAGCTTGACCGCCTGATCGATTCATTCAACGAGATGAGCGGGCGGCTGAAGGCGTCGTTCGAGCAGATCCGGCAATTTTCGACCGATGTTTCGCACGAGCTGCGGACCCCGCTGACGGCGATTCAGGGGCAGCTGGAGGTGGCGTTATTCACCGCGACGCGCAAAGAGCAGCTGCAGGAGGCAGTGGAGAACGCGCTCCAGGACGTGGAGCGGCTCTCGAATCTGGTGCGCGCGCTGCTGCTGCTCTCGCAATCGGAGTCCGGCCAAATCCCCCTCAAGAAAGCCGTGCTCGACCTCAACGAGATGGCGTGCGAACTGGTGGATCAATTCCAGATTCCGGCCGAAGCGGCACAGGTCACGCTCACGCATTCCAGCAGTGGCGCCGTGTTTTGCGAGGGCGACCGGACGCAGATCGAGCGGGTGATTACGAACCTGCTTTCGAACGCTATCAAGTACACGCCGGCGGGAGGTTGGATCAAGACCGCAGCCGAATCGCTGGGCGCAACTGTGCGGCTGTCGGTGCAAGATTCGGGCGTGGGCATACCGCCTAATCATCTGCCGCACATCTTCGACCGGTTTTATCGTGTGCCGGATCCGAATCCGGAGAAGGGCTTAGGGCTCGGATTGAGCTTTGTGGCCGCGATCGTGAAGGCTCATGGAGGCGAGATCCGGGTGGAGAGCCACGTGGGGCGGGGATCGAGGTTCCAGGTTTTCCTGCCGGCCCCAGCGGTTGCGTACGCACCCCCCGAACCGGCCGCAGTTCAAGAACTCCAACGCAAACTCTAGAGCGATTCGTTGAGCAGGCGCGCGAGCCGAAGGCCCGCTTTGGTCAGCTGCTGGCGGACAACCGGCTCCATCTCCTGTATATAGGAGGACCGGATCTGGAGAGTCAGGTTGGAAACGGCAAGCGGGGCCTCGGCACAGCTGGTGGGAAAGAGAACCGGTTCGACGGGGATCGAGAGCTTTTGATAGACGTCCTGAATGGCCAACTCGTGGGATTCCCAGGCCCAGTCATCCGGATTGCCGGTGCTCAGAGCGGCTTGCTCGGCGGTTGTGGAGGCATCGATGCGGCGGTTAAGATCGGCCGCGAGTTGCCGCTCGCTTCGGTCAATGGCCTTCACGATAGCGCCATCCCATACCGCGTGGAGGTTCTTGGCGCTGCCGACCGGCGGATCGACGTGTTCGCAGTTTCCGCCCAGATCCGCATCGGAGACAGCGTGGAGCGGCTGGTGCACATCGCCGACGAAGTGGACCAGGTACCTGAGCGCGTCGAGTTCGCTCACGGGTGGGTTCGCGGGGTGAGAGGAGAGCTGCAGTGCAAAGAGGCGAATGCGGGCGGTGACGCAATTATTGTCCCGGCAACGCTCCGGGATGTCGTATTTCTGATCCTGGATCGCCAGGTCGATGTAGTGCCAGCTGCCGGTTTGAGTTTGAGCCCTAGTCTCGTCGGCCCAGGTCGAAGCGGCGGCGAGCGCGTCGGCGACGGCGCCAGGCGAATCAGGAACGCTCAAGATTCGCGCGATGCGGGTTTGGGCAGCAGGCGTTAAATGGGCGGCAGCGATACGAGCGACCGCCTGGTGGCCGGTTTCCCACCAGCCGAGAGCGGAATGGGGGAGCAGAAAGCAGAAAAGTGCGATTTTGCCGAACGAACTCGAGCTCATGGAACAGCTTCACTGTACTTCACCGAGGCGGGCCACGAAAGGTGATCAAACCTAACTCAGATTATTGCACACTGACACACTAAGATGCTATTCTAGATCTGAGGCATTTTACACACTATGGATTTCAATCGACTGACCGAAAAATCGCAAGAGGCGATCCGGCAGGCGCAAACCCTGGCCAGCGAACACGGCAATCAGCAGGTGGATGTCGAGCATCTTCTTCTTGCGCTACTCGAGCAAGAGGGCGGGTTAGCTCCGTCGATTTTGTTGAGGGCCGATGTGGCGATCGAACCGCTGCACAAACGGCTAGTGGCGGATATCGACAAGCTCCCCAAGGTAAGCGGGAGCGCGACGCGTCCGGACCAGGTGTATGTAACTCCCCGGCTTTCGCAGCTGCTGACCAAGGCCGAAGAGCAGGCTAAGCGGCTGAAGGACGAGTACGTTTCGATCGAGCATTTATTGCTGGCGATTGCGGAGGACAACGGCCAGGCGGGCAAGCTGCTGCGCGAATACGGATTAACGCGCGACCGGCTGATGAAGGCGCTGGTAGAGGTTCGCGGTCATCAGCGGGTGAGCAATCAGAATCCCGAAACAACCTACGAGGCTTTACAGAAATACGGCCGCGACATTACCGAGGCGGCCTCGAAGGGCAAGCTGGACCCGGTGATCGGGCGCGATGAGGAGATCCGCAGGGTAATCCAGGTTCTTTCGCGGCGAACCAAGAACAATCCGGTGCTGATCGGCGAGCCGGGCGTGGGGAAAACGGCCATTGTGGAAGGCCTAGCTCAGCGTATCGTTCGCGGCGACGTGCCGGAAGGCTTGAAGGACCGGCAAGTGGTGTCGCTTGACATGGGCGCCTTAATTGCTGGAGCGAAGTTCCGGGGCGAGTTCGAAGAGCGGCTGAAAGCGGTGCTGAAAGAGGTACAGAGCGCGGAAGGCCGGATAATCCTGTTCATCGACGAGCTGCATACCGTCGTAGGCGCCGGCAAGGCCGAAGGGTCGATGGATGCAGGCAACCTGCTGAAGCCGATGCTGGCGCGCGGCGAGCTGCACTGCATCGGCGCGACTACGCTGGACGAATACCGCAAATATATCGAGAAAGACGCAGCGCTCGAACGGCGGTTCCAGACCGTTTTTGTGGACCAGCCGACGGTGGAAGACACCATTTCGATTCTTCGCGGATTGCGCGAGCGGTATGAGCTGCACCATGGCGTGCGCATCAAAGATACGGCGCTGGTGGGGGCGGCGGTGCTCTCGAACCGCTATATTACGGACCGTTTTCTGCCCGACAAGGCGATTGATTTGGTGGATGAAGCGGCGGCTAAGCTACGGACCGAGATTGACTCGATGCCGGCCGAGCTCGACGAAATTCTCCGCAGAACCATGCAGCTCGAGATCGAGCGGGAGGCTTTGAAGAAAGAGTCCGACGCGGTTTCGAAGGAGCGATTGGCCCGGATAGAAAAAGAACTGGCGGAGCTGAAGACGCAATCGACGGCGCTGCAGGCGCAATGGGAGACGGAGAAGCAGTCGGTCGACCGGATTCGGGGCTTTAAGATTCAGATCGAGCAGGTCAAGGTCGAAATTGACCAAGCCGAGCGGGCGTATGACTTAAACAAGGCGGCGGAGCTGAAATACGGCAAGCTGACCCAGCTGGAAGCGCAGCTGAAAGCGGAAGAAGAGCGGACAGCGGCACAAAGCGGATCGCGACTGCTTAAAGAAGAAGTGGACGAGGGCGACATAGCCGACGTGGTGAGCCGATGGACAGGCGTACCTGTTTCCAAGCTGCTTGAAGGTGAGATGAAGAAGCTGCTGGCGCTCGAGGATGAGCTGCATCAGCGGGTGGTGGGGCAGGATGAAGCGGTGCTGGCGGTGGCCGAAGCGGTCATTCGGGCTCGTTCGGGCTTGAAGGATCCGAAACGTCCGATCGGGAGTTTTCTGTTTTTAGGTCCGACGGGCGTGGGTAAGACGGAGTTGGCGCGCGCATTGGCCGAGTTTCTGTTCGACGACGAGCGGGCGATGATTCGCATCGACATGTCGGAGTATCAGGAGAAGCACTCGGTTTCGCGGCTGATCGGAGCGCCTCCGGGCTACGTGGGCTACGACGAAGGCGGGCAGCTGACCGAGGCGGTCAGGAGGCGGCCCTACTCGGTGGTGCTCTTTGACGAGATCGAGAAGGCGCATCACGATGTATTTAACGCGTTGCTGCAGGTCCTCGACGACGGGCGTTTGACTGACGGTCAGGGCCGCACGGTGGATTTCAAGAATGTGATCGTGATTTTAACTTCAAATATCGGGAGCCACCGGATTTTGGAATACCGGGGTGCTTTTGATGGTGAAGAATACCGGCGCATGAAGGATGCGGTGCTCGAGGAGCTCCGCCAAGCCTTCCGGCCGGAGTTTCTCAACCGGTTGGATGAAATTATCGTGTTTCATGCGCTCAGCGAAGATCATCTGAAGAACATAGTGGAGATTCAATTAGCCGGCTTGCGCGGCCGGTTGAGCGAAAGGCACATCACATTGGAGTTGACCGACGCGGCGCGATCGCGGCTGGTCCGAAACGGATACGATCCGGCTTACGGGGCCCGTCCCCTGAAACGGGCGATCCAGCGGGAGATCGAGACGCCGCTCGCCAAGCGGATATTGGGCGGCGAGGTACACGATGGGCAGAGTATTTTGCTCGATGCAGATTCCGAGGGTCCCGGTCTGAAGTTTGAGATCGGGACTGAGAAAAAGGTGGAGGCCGCAGTTTCTTAGTTGCGGTCTTCGGTCAATCGAAATTCGGTTTAGTACGTCATAAGTAAGGAACGCGGCAGGATCGAAGGATGAGCCGCCTGACAAGAAAGGATTTTTGTAGGACATGTCAAACGTAGTCCAATTCCGCCGCTCCACAGCCGTGTTAACGCTGGTAGCGGCGTCTATCGGCGGTGGGCTCATTGCCGCTTTTGCCGTCGCTTCCCACTCGAACTCGCCCGTTTCGGTCGTGGCTCGAGCAGATACCAAGGAGAGCACCGAACGGGTTTCTCAGCTGTCGAACTCGTTTGCGGACATCATTGAGAAAGCATCCCCCGCAGTTGTGACGATCAGCTCGACTCGGGTGATTAAAGCGTCCGAGCAGCAGGGGCAGAACCCGTTTTCCGCGGACCCTTTCTTCCGGCAATTTTTCGGCGGACAGGGCGGGCCTCGGGCGCACGATCAACGCGAGCGCGGCTTGGGCTCAGGCGTGATCGTGAGCTCTGACGGATACATCGTCACGAATAATCACGTGGTGGATAAGGCGACCAGTTTGAAAGTAGCGCTTTCCGACGGCCGTAGCTTTACTGCCAAGACGGTGGGAACCGATCCTCAGACCGACCTGGCTGTGATCCGTATTCAGGCCAGCGATTTACCGGTGCTGCCATTTGCGGATTCGAATGGGGCGCGGGTGGGCGACCTTTGTTTTGCAATCGGCAACCCCTATGAACAGGACCATACGGTCACGATGGGCATTGTGAGCGCAAAGGGACGCCACCTGGAAGCGTCGACTCACATTCAGGACTTCATTCAGACTGACGCGGCCATCAACCCGGGGAACTCGGGCGGCGCGCTGATTAATGCGCGAGGGCAGCTGATCGGGATCAACTCGATGATTCTGACCGGAGGCGGATCGAGCTTCGGCGGCGAAGGTGGAAGCATCGGTATCGGTTTCGCCATTCCTTCCAACATGGCTAAGAATGTGATGGACCAGATCGAGAAGAGCGGTAAGGTCACTCGGGGCTACCTCGGAGCTACTTTGACCACCGTGACTCCTGAACTCGCTCCTCAGTTTGGCTTGAAAGATGCGAAGGGCGCGTTGCTTGACTCGATTGCCCCGAACGGTCCGGCGCAGAAGGCCGGCTTACAGATGGGCGATGTAGTCACGGCGATTGATGGTAAGAGTGTCAAGGGTATGGACGACCTCACGATGGATGTGATCGGACACCAGCCGGGCAGCTCGGTAAAACTCGATGTGGTTCGTAACGGCAAGCCGATGCAGGTCAGCGTCACACTGGGCCAACGACCGAACGGGATCGATTGGGACCAGAACAAACAGGCCAAGAATGGCAACGGCGATAACGGCGACAACGATAATGACACGAACGGCAATGTGACGGCGCGGGGTATCACGGTAGAGAATCTGACGGCGGAAATTGCGCAACAGATCAACGTGCCGGCCTCCACAAAAGGCGTCGTGGTGGACGATGTCGACGCGGCCAGCTCGGCGGCGGATGCCACTGGATTGGGCAAGGGCGCAGTCATCATCGCGGTAAATCGTCAACCAGTAAGCAACGTAGGCGAGTTCAAGCGGCTGATGAACGGCGCTAAAGGCAAGTCAGTGTTGCTCACCGTAAACGTAGGCGGACAGACTGCATTTACGGTGGTTCAACCGTAGGATCGATTGTAGTTCTGGACAAGAGCCCGGGTCGATGGTGACCCGGGCTTTTTTGTGTCTGAAAAGCTTGAGTGCGGCGTACGCAAATAATCGCAGCGTCAGACAAGTAATGGGCATCATATCGGTAGAAGGACCAATGGCAAACCAAGAGTTTCAACCAGCCGAATACCAGACCCTCCCGGCATTACCCCTGAAGAACACCATTCTGTTCCCGGGCTTGCTGCTGCCGCTGTCGGTAGGGCGGGAAAATTCGATGCGGGCGGTGGAAGCTGCCCTGAACACAGAAGAGAAGGAAATCATCCTGATCGCGCAGCGCGACGCGCAGGTGGAATCGCCTCAGCAGGACGATTTGTACACGATCGGAACCAAGGCGGTGATTCGTAAGTCATCGCGTCCGAACGCCGGGGTGCTCGAGATTCTGGTGTTGGGCGTAGAGCGCGTGGTAGTCATGAAGCTCGATTCGACCGAGCCGTTCCTGAGCGCAAAGTTTCGTGTGTTGCCGCTGCCCGAGGATGGCGGGTCGGAGGTTGAGGCGCTTTCTGGGGCGCTGCTTGACTTGGCTTCGAAGGCGATTGCACTGGCGCAGCCGCAATCGGCCGGCGAGATTACCCGGATGATTTCAGGGAATGACGATCCGCTGCGATTAGCGTTCCTGCTTGCAAGCATCTTTAGCCTCGATATGGCGAAGGAGCAGCAATTGCTCGAGGCAGAGACGAAGGTCGATGCGCTTCGGTTGATCCACTCGTATCTCGCTCATGAGTTGCAGGTGCTCGAGTTGCGGCAGAAGATCGCCTCGACGGCACGCGACGAGATGTCGAAGGAGCAGCGGGAGTATCTGCTCCGGCAGCAGCTGCGAGCGATACAGCAGGAGTTGGGCGAAAAGGACGCGGACAAAGCGGAAGTCGAACTACTGCGCGAGCGCTTTCTTGAGACAAAGCTGTCTGACGAAGCGAAGAAGGAGTTCGAACGGGAACTGGGCCGGCTGGAGCGGCTACCCGCAGGCGCGCCGGACTACCACGTGACTCGCACGTATCTCGAGTTTGTCCTGGATCTGCCTTGGGAAAAGGTGACCGAGGATAATCTTGACATTGCGCATGCTCGCGAGGTGCTCGATGAGGATCACTTCGGATTGAAAGAGATCAAGGAGCGCATTCTGGAGCACCTGAGCGTGCTCAAGCGCAACCCGGATGCGAAGGCTCCGATTTTGTGCCTAGTAGGTGCGCCTGGAGTAGGAAAGACATCGCTCGGACAATCAGTGGCGAGAGCGTTGGGACGCAAGTTCGAACGGTTCAGCTTGGGCGGATTGCACGATGAGGCCGAACTGAGAGGCCACCGGCGGACATACATTGGAGCAATGGCGGGCAGGCTGCTGCAGGCGATGCGCCGCGCTGGGGCCTTGAATCCGGTGCTGTTGCTCGACGAAGTAGACAAGCTCGGGCGCGACTTCCGCGGCGACCCGTCGGCGGCGCTGCTCGAGGTACTCGATCCGGAACAGAATAAGACGTTCCGGGATAACTATCTCGACCTGGCGTTCGATCTGTCGAAGGTGCTGTTCATAACGACAGCCAACTCGCTCGACACGATTCCGCAGCCGCTGCTGGACCGCATGGAGATTTTGCGGCTCTCCGGCTACAGCGAAGAGGAGAAGAGCCAGATTGCGCGGCGGTATTTGATTCCGAAACAACTGAAGGCGACAGGACTAACCGAAGAGCAGATCGAGTTTACCGATGAGGGCCTAAAGGCGATCATTCGGGGCTACACTCGCGAAGCCGGTTTGCGGCGACTGGAGCGGGCGATTGCGCGAGTGACTCGTAAGGTGACGCTGCAGTTGGCAGAGGGCGAGGCATCGAAGGTGGTGATCACGCCTGAAGCGCTTGGCGATTTGCTGGGGCCGGAGAGTTTCCTTCCAGAGGAGATGCGCAAAACTGTGCCGGCGGGTGTGGCCACGGGTTTGGCTTGGACTGAAGCCGGAGGAGACGTTCTTTATATTGAGAGCGCGCTGCTGCCGGAGGGCAAGAGCCTTACGCTTACCGGACAACTCGGCGAAGTGATGCAGGAATCGGCGAAGATTGCGCAGAGCTATATCTGGTCGCACGCAGCGGATTTGGGTGTGGACCCAGACGCTATCAAGAACAATGGCGTTCACGTTCACGTGCCGGCAGGAGCAATTCCAAAGGATGGACCATCCGCCGGGGTGACGATGACGACCGCTATGGCTTCCCTTTACACTGGCCTGCCGGCTCGCAGCGACATTGCGATGACCGGCGAGGTGACGCTCGCAGGTTTGGTTCTACCGATCGGCGGCGTGAAGGAGAAGGTGCTCGCGGCAAGGCGATCCGGAATCTACCGGGTGATCTTGCCGATGGGCAACAAGAAGGACTTGCGAGACTTGCCGCTGCATGTCCGGCAGGAGATGCAGTTCCACTTTGCCGAAAGGGTTGAGGAAGTGCTCGCGTTGGTGATACCGGGTATTCAGGTGAAGCCGCTGGCACGCGCCAGTTAGATTCTGAAATCCGTTGACAAGGCCGATTGCTCGAGAGGGCAATCGGCCTTTTTTATTTACAGCAATTCGTACACTGCTCCCGTTGCTTGCCGAATTAAACCTTCAGCGTTCAATTACGTTCATAGGCTTACAAGAACAATTACTCACGTTTTGCAGGCGTTTTCATGCAGGCTGAAAGATTGCCGCTGCGTGTGGCTGCAGCAGAAACGAGTTTTGTCTGGGGTGATGTCTTTGGTAACTGACGTAAGTGCTTACAGTCTTATTGGCGGAGTTAGATACTTCGAAAAGGAACAATGAATGACTGTTGAACTGTGGCTATGGATCGGCGTAATCGGGATGTTACTCGGTTCAGTACTGCTGTATTTTTCCCTAGTGGGCAATAAAGAACCGAGCGATCAGGGAGACTTGATGGCGCACTTCTATGTGCCCCTGATTGCATTTACTTTGTATTTATTGATGGCGCTTGGAGCGGGTTCTCTTACTACGCATACGGGACGCGTCTTTTACTTTGGACGCTACATCGACTGGACTTTCACCACTGCTCTTCTCCTCTGGAGCTTGGTGTCTCAAGGGCTAAGAAAAGCCGGAGAACGGCAGCCTTCGTTGATATGGGGTTTGATTGGCGCGGACGTTTACATGATTGCGACTGGCTTTGTTGCCGGGCTCACGGACAATCCGACAGTGAAGTGGTCTTTCTATATATGCAGCTGCTTTGGGTTTCTCGCGATTTATGCGCTTTTGTTTGGGACTATCCGGAGACTTGTTGCCTCTGGCACAAGTGACAATCAGTACAGCAAGAAGGCAGGCGTGCTGGCGTTTATCTGGCTTGCCTATCCAATCGTTTTCTTGATTGGTCAAGAGGGATTACGGCTTTGGAGCCCAGTATGGGACGCCGTCTTTTTTACACTGCTCGACCTATCGGCAAAGGTAGCTTACGGGTTGTGGGCTGTCTCTATGACGCGAGGAGTTGCGAAAGCGGCATACGAGGCTGTTCCGGCCGGATCCAGACGTTAAAGATGGCTGCCTCTCCGGCGGTAAGTGATTAGAGTAACTTATGTTACGCGCGGTTGTAATCGGAGCGGGCTTTGGTGGAATCGCGGCGGCATTGCGGATGCGCGCCGCAGGGTTTGATGTTGACGTCTACGATTCGCAGCCTATCGCTGGGGGCCGGGCCGGGGTGTATCGCTCTCGCGGGTACACCTTCGACGCCGGTCCTACGGTTATTACGGCTCCATTTTTGTTAGACGAACTTTGGTCGCTGTTCGGTGAAGACCGGAGGGATTTCGTGGAGTTTCGTGAGCTGATGCCTTGGTATCGCATTCGTTTTGCCGATGGGCGGCACTTCGATTACGGCGGCAGCGATGATCAGCTGATAGCGCGAGTGCGAGAATTTGCACCCGCTGAAGTTCCGGGTTATCTGGCGCTGTTAAAGAAAGTGGAGTCGATCTATAAGGTTGGTTTCGAGCAGTTAAGCCGTGTGCCTTTTCATAGCGCGGCTAAGATGCTGGCAGCTTTGCCCGCCATGGCTCGCCTGCGAAGCGACCTGTCGGTATACGACTTGGTCAGCCGCTACATCCAGGATGAGGCGCTCCGCCGTGTTTTCTCATTTCAGCCACTTTTGGTCGGGGGTAACCCATTCAAAACCACTTCTGTGTATTCGTTGATTCAGCATCTGGAGCGCAAGGCGGGAGTAAGTTTTGCGATGGGCGGTACAGCTGCACTGGTCACCGCAATGACGGATCTGATGCAGAGGCACGGCGTTCGCTTTCATGGCCGCTGCGGCGTTGCACAGATCACAGTGGAGGACGGTAAAGCGACCGGAGTGGAACTGGACTACGGAACTTGTATCAGATGCGACTGCGTGGTCGCGAACGCCGACGCTCCCGCAGTCTATCGTAAGTTGCTCGCGCCGCAGTGGCGACGGAAGTGGACAGACAAACGTCTGCAGAGGCTCAAATACTCAATGGGGGTGTTCGTTGTCTATCTTGGCGTGCGTAAGACATTTCCCGAGTTAGCACACCACACCATCCTACTGGGCCGGAGATACAAAGAGCTGCTCGAAGATATATTCGATCATAAGTTACTGGCAGACGACATCAGCCTGTACTTACATGCCCCGACGCGGACGGATTCGTCGCTGGCGCCGGAGGGATGCGAAGCTTTATACGCGCTAGTTCCGGTACCGAACTTACAGCAGGCGAGACAGCAAAGGCCGATCAATTGGGACAAAGCCGGTCCAAAATTGGCAGAAGCCGTAGTGGACCTGCTCGAAGAGACAGTGTGTCCCGGCCTGAGAGCGGCAATCGAGTTGCAGTTCCACGTCACGCCCGAACACTTCAGGGACAATCTACGGAGCGAATATGGAGCTGGGTTTTCGATTCAGCCTACTCTGCTTCAGTCTGCCTGGTTCCGGTTTCATAATCGCTCCGAAGATGTGCGTGGACTTTACTTAGTAGGTGCGGGAACTCACCCGGGCGCGGGATTACCCGGCGTACTATGTTCGGCGAAAGTGCTGGAACACTTCTTCGACGAAATGCGACGGGACGCAAAGGGCTTGGCTGCATGAGCGGAGGGGCGAGGAAAATTCTTGCGCGGTCGGGAAGGACGTTCCACTTAGCATCGCTGTTCTTGCCGGCTCGGACGCGGACGGAAGCCGCTGACTTATATGCGTTCTGCCGCGGGAAGGATGACTTAGCGGATGAGGGCGCGGGTGACAGCTTTATCTTGCAAAATGTGAAACGAACCTTGGTTGAGAACCCAACAGGGCCGGAAGCTGCGGCATTCGGATGGCCGGTTGACCTGGAACGGCACTACCCAGGGTTGGCCGAAGTAGCGGCTGAGCATGTATCGGCGCTGGCGGATGACACGGGTGCGCGCACCCTTCGGTCAGAGGGGGAATTGCTGAGATATGCGTGGGGCGTTGCGGGCACGGTTGGCTTGATGATGCGACGTGTTCTCGGCGCGACGGCGGAGGCGGACGGAGCCGCAAGCGATCTTGGTATCGCAATGCAGCTTACGAATATCGCGCGCGATGTGAAAGAGGACCGAGAGCGGAAGCGCTTCTATTTGCCCTCCGAGTGGATTACTCCGGAAGACGTGTGCCGCGCTGTCGATGACTCGATTACTGGTGGCGGGCCTCAACCGCCGGATGTCATTGGCGCAAAAAGATCACTAATAGAAGCCACACTTCGCCTGCTTGCTCTAGCGGATCAGTTCTACGCTAAGGCCGATGCCGGCATGCACTTTCTGCCCTGGCGTGCCCGCTTAAGCATTCTTGCCGCCGCGGGTTGCTATCGGGAGATTGGGGTCATGGTGGCGGCCGACGTGCCGGCCTCCTGGAGCAGGCGGACCGTGGTAGGGCGCACTGCGAAATTAGCGCTCATTGCTCGCGCGATTAGCCGTCTCGGGCGAGAGCCAGAGCGGTTACGGGAAGAAGAGGCGCAGGCGTGACGGCATCCCGGCACGATGCGGATATCGCAGTTCTGGGGGCTGGTTGTGCCGGTTTGAGTCTCGCCGCCGCGCTGGCGCAATCTCGAGTTGACGCTCGCATTTTGTTGATAGAGCCGCGGGTGAGTTACGAGCGCGACCGCACCTGGTGCTTCTGGGACACCGATCCGCATCCATTCAGCGGCGCGATCTCTCACCGGTGGAATGCCTGGCGCGTAAGCAACGGATTGAAAGTGGTGCGCAGGGTCAGCCAGCGGTATCGATACTGCCACATTCCGGGGGACGCTTTCTACGAAGCGGCACTGGAATCTGTTCGAAAAACTCCGAATCAAGAACTGCTTCTTGGGACCGAAGCTTTGCAAGTTGCAGAGGAAGATAACGGAGTTCGGATAGAGACCGATCGCGGACAGATCCGAGCGGCGCAGGTTTTCGATAGCAGACCGAAGGTGGAGGCCATGCGTAGCGAGGGATTGGAGCAGCGGTTTCAAGGATGGCACGTGCACTCGTCGCGCGCCTGTTTCGACCCAAGCACTGTGGAGCTGATGCGGTTCCTGCCTTCGGATGCGGGTAGAATCCGGTTTCTCTATTTGCTGCCCTTTGGGCCGGACGAGGCGCTGGTCGAGATGACGTACTTGGATCTGCCCGGGGCTGATGAACCGCACTTCGAAAAGGAACTCAACGAATGGCTGACTCAATACACCGGGGGCGGTGAATGGCGCGTGCTGCGGCGCGAGCGGGGCTGCTTGCCGATGACAGCGCGGTCTCATGTGCCGGGCACAGCGCGAGTGCATCCGATCGGCATTCGCGGGGGCCGGTTGAAACCGTCCTCTGGCTATGCCTTTATGCGTATTCAAAAGCATTCCCGAGCAATTGCCGAGGCCATTCGGGACGGCTCCGCTATTCCGGCTTCAGCCGAGCCCAAAATTTACAAGCTACTCGACGGAGTATTCCTGCGGGCGTTGCGCGATGATCCCGAGCATGCGGAAGATCTTTTCCTGAGCCTCTTTGAGAGAGCTGAGAGCGATTCACTGATCCGGTTTCTCAGCGAGGTCGAAGTGCCGCTGTTGGAACTGTTTAAGACAGCGGGGGCGCTTCCCAAGGCTCGTATGATTCGGGCAGCATTCTCCGCTGCAGCAAGGTACGAACGGCGGGAACTGAAGGAGGCAGTGGGATGAGTGCGAGCGCAGGCTTGGCGGGGCCTAACTGGTTTGCGCACGGCGAATCCAGGTTTCTCTATCTGCCGCAGAGGCTATGCGTTTATGCCGCCTTCGCATTGTTAGCGTGCGTTTTGTGGCGATCCGGCGAATTTAATCGGCCTGCAATTGAGTATGTAACGCTTGCTTTCGTGCTCATAGCCATGTGGCACGGCGCGTACGACCATGTGCTTGCCAAGCAACTGATGGAGCCGCGCCTGGGACGGAGTTGGCTGATCTGGTTCGGTGTTGGCTATGTAGGACTTGCTGCTTCCGTTTATCTCTTTTGGACATTCGCTCCAGCGGCGGCGCTCATCCTTTTTTTGTTTTACTCGGCATGGCATTTCGGCACGGAACCGGAAGGATGGAAGCTCTCTGCAGTGCGCGCGGTACCGGCCTTGGCACTTGGTTTCTTGCCAATTGTTGCGGCGGCCCGATGGCATGGAAGCGAGGTTGTTCCAATTTTTGGAGTCATGCTCGGCGGCTCTCCGAATGCGATTTGGCAAGCCGGGCGGATCAATGAAGCGTTAGCCATTGCTTGCTGGCCGGTGATCGTACTTGCCGCGGTATCGGCGCTAATGGGCGCCTTCGGGCGACCGCTTATGCATCGAGCCGAGGTCTGTTGCAGCGCGCTTGTAACGGCGGGGTTATTCGCGTTCGGCCCTCCGCTGATATCGTTCGGCATTTACTTCTGCGTCTGGCACACTCCGGAGCACTTGCTTTCAACCAGCGGGAGGTCCTTGAAGCAGTTAGGCAAAGCGCCGCGAATTCTACGCCGTCAGATAGTGAGCAATCTGCGCGCGGGTTTAGTGCCTTGGTTACTCTCGCTGGCACTGGTGGCTGTTGTGGCTGAAGTGGGACAACATCAACTGCTCGCCTATAGCGCAGAGCTATTTGTCGTTTTAAGCGCACTCACGGTTCCACACATGGTCGTGCAGGAAGTAGGGCGATACAACGCCGAATCGGAAATGAGCAGGTCATGAGGAGAACAGAAGTTCACGAGTTGGAAGCGAAGTGGCGTTCGGTGGTGCGGACGGATCTCGAGCGTTTGTCAGAGAGAGCGCAGCCGCCTCTTAGGAAGCCGATTCAACGAGCGGTTAGTGGCGGGCGGAGGCTGCGAGCTTGTCTGACGTTGGCTGTCGCGAGCGATCTCGGCCTAAGTGTCCGGAGGGAGAAGAAGGCGCGGGCCGCCGCTGCCGCGATCGAACTGCTGCATGCAGCTACATTGGTACAAGACGATCTCTTCGACCAGAGCAACATGCGACGGGGCCGGCCAACTCTGCATGTAGAGTCGGGCAAACAAACCGCAATTTTAGTTTCCGACTGGCTGTTGACGGAGGCCCTGCGGCAGGCGTATTCGATACACCGCGACATGGGCGACGCGACCGCAGCATGCGCTCAAGCGATGATAGCGGGGGAAGTTGCAGAACCGCTACCTGTGCAAGCCGCGACCGTCGCAGAATTGAGCGCTCACGTGACGAATGTGATGCGCGCCAAGACAGGCGCTCTGCTGGGTTTGGCGTTGAGTGCACCGGTGTTACTAAGTGGAAGGTTGAAACATCGAAAGGCCGAAGCGTTAAATGCTGCGGGAATCGCCTTGGGAGTGGCGTTTCAGTATATCGACGATGCTCTCGATTTGTATGGCGACCCCTTGGAGCTTGGCAAGGACGTGCTTCACGATCTTACTTTGCAGGTCTGCACGCTGCCGGTGCTGGAGGGGTTCGATTGCCTTCAGAAGAGTCAAACTCAGCCGTGGATGCGGGCCTTGGGGCGAAAAGCGGTCGGTGCGCCGATGGCTGGAGAGATAGTTGCGGCCTTGTCGGCCCCCTGCGTCAGGCGAACACTGGTGCAAAGCGCGACTCGAAGGTGGAAGGCAGCGGTAGACGCAGTTGGAACAGCAATGGGCGAAGAAGGTAGCGCGACGGTCCAATACTTACGCGATCTGTGTCCTGTCCTGAGCTCCAGATTCGGGGAGTTGAAGCTGAGGGAGGAACGGGAGCTTCACATGGACATCGAGCCGGTCACGTCTAACTCTCTCGCTTCGGATGCCGTCGGATCGTTCGTGAACTAAGGAGTGTAAAGATCCTGCAAGCGGAAGCTCCGGTAAGTTAACGAGTCGCTCTGCTGCTTGTAGACGAGCGTTCCCGCAGGCGTGTATTCAAAAGTCTGAGAATGGTCGTTGTCAATAAAACCGGCCTGCCATTCATAGTTGCCGTTGGAGAGCTGGGCACTGCTCCCTACGGCCAGTGAGTAGACTCCCAAATCGATGTTGACCACGGGAGTCGCAACCATTGCTGCCGTGTCGAGGCTCCAGACTTGGCCGTGCGCGGTGCCTCCAGGCTGATGCGCAAAGGCGCTCGGATTGTTGTTATCGAATAGCGTAAGGCGGCCGTTCGATTGCACTTCCACGTTGTGCTGTCCGGAAAACCAATCGCTAACCGGGTAACCGGCGGGAAGCGTAAAGCTGCCGCCATAGCCGAGTTTCCAAACGATATGACCGTCACCCGCTGCATTGTTATAGGCGATCTTAATTGCCCAGGATTGATGGCGCACCGAAACGATAAGGTTTCCGTCAGCCGGATCGTAAGAAATAGAATTGGAATGAGTCCAATCCAAAGCCTTCGTGTAAGGCTGTCCGTTGGGCTGTTTCTGAAGGAATACCTGTGGGCATCCACTTCCGCCGACGGAGCAGATTGTGCGGATTGTGCCACGGTTTACATCGAGGTAATCGAATGCGTCCCATGCCCAAACCACTTGGAAGTGCGTGTCGAGTACTACGATGGCATCGCCGAAAACATCCTGTACACCCGATGTAAGTTGTTTTACCTGTTCGTCAGTGACAATCATTGCGGTGTAGCCATTAGGAAGCCGGATCGCTTCGTGGGAAATGTAAGATAGCCTGACCGGGGAACGGCCCCGTTTTGCGCGCATGGCATTGACGCGATCGTTCACGATGGCCCAGCTTGTTTGCCTCACGAGATTGCCGGCCGGATCCGATTCCCGGAGATACTGGTGGTCGCCACAGCTCAGGAGGGAAACACCCTGGCACCTGATCTTGGAATCAGCCGGATCGTCCTCAACACTTAGTAAGTCTCCACCTTTCAACAGGCGGAAGGCGTCACCCGTTCCGTAACCTGCGCCCAGAGGTTTGTACCAAACGACGTTACCCTGTAGATCCGCAGCATAGGGAGCTCTGCCGATTGTCAGCTGAAGGAGGTAAGGCTCTTTGCTGGCCGCCGCTGTGGGGCCAAAAAGAGTAGCATGAGCAGGGACGGGAATGTCTGACGGGATGGTGCCTGTCGTATAGCTCAACTGAGGTCCGGTGATTGTACCCGCACCAGATGAGACG
Source organism: Bryobacteraceae bacterium (assembly GCA_965219105.1). GTDB lineage: Bacteria > Acidobacteriota > Terriglobia > Bryobacterales > Bryobacteraceae > Bog-105. The sequence continues at coordinate 2,330,920 of OZ244728.1, forward strand.
AACTGTTGAACGGAGTAAGTAGTGTCTTCGAGCATGCCGGCGAGGTAGAAGTTCATGCTCAGCCCGTTACAGGATTTGAAGGGCGTATAAGTAGTAGGCGTGGACTGCGCTTTGAACGAGACTCGCATTTGAGCCGGAGCGTTGCAAGGCGGTGCGCTATAGAGAGCTACTAACGCGTTCCGTGTACTGGATATAACAGGTTTGTTGCCAATTATTCGCGATTGGACATCGATGGTGATGTAACTACTAGCCGTAGCGCCAGTAGCTTCGGACCATGCGGTAACTCCGATGTCATAAGAGCCCTCGTGGTCGCTCGGCGTCCATGGAAAGGCGTCATCGAAATAGAAATCCTGAGCGGTCACGAACGAGCCTTGGTCGGGCGGCCGCACTGTGAATTGGTAAGAGAATCTTGTATTTGAGGTTACGGAATCTGTGGCAGTGGCGGTTACAACTAGCGTTTGGCCTACCTGAATGGTTGAACCAGGAACGGAAAGTTGAACGGAAACACTGCCGAGGAGCTGGGTGCCTGCCAGCGCGACGAGAGTCACAAGCAATGCTGATCCCTTCATCGAAAGCTCTCCTTTGCTGTTATCTAGCGGCTACTGTTATCTGGCAGCCGCTATCCGGAAGTAATTAGCGGACACGACTCGGAATGATATCAGAAGTGTTTAAGTTAAGGAGTGTAGAGATCCTGCAAGCGGAAACTGCGGTAGGTGGTTGAATCGCTCTGCTGCTTGTAGACGAGCGTTCCGGAAGGCGTGTATTCGAATGTCTGAGACTCCGCGTTGCCTATGAAACCGGCCTGCCATTCATAGTTACCGTTAGAAAGCAGCGCGCTGCTCCCCACGGCGAGTGAGTAGACACCTAAATCAATATTGACTACGGGAGTCGCCACCATGGTTGAGGTGTTGAGGCTCCAAGCCTGTCCGTGCGCTGTGCCGCCGGGTTGTTGAGCAAAGGAGCTGGGATTATTGTTGTCGAAAAGCGTCAATACGCCGTTCGGCTGCACCTCCACGTCGTGCTCACCGGAGAACCAATCGCTAACCGGGTCGCCAGCGGGAAGTGTGAAGCTGCCTCCATAGCCAAGTTTCCAGATTATATGGCCGTCACCTGTGGCATTGGCATAGTTGATTTTGACGGCCCAGGACTGATGACGAAGGGAGACAATCAGGTTCCCATCTTTCGGATCGTAAGTGAGAGAGTTGGCGTGAGTCCAATCGAAAGCCTGAGTATAAGTTTGCCCATTCGGCTGCTTCTGCAGGTACACCTGAGGACATCCTTGAACTCCGGCATAGCAGGTTGCGGGGAGGGTAGCGCGGTTGACGTCGAGCCAATCGAAAGCGTCCCATGCCCACACAACTTGAAAGTGAGTGTTGAGCACGACGACGGTATCTCCAAATACGTCTTTGATGCCAGTTGTGAGATGCTTCACCTGCTCATTGGTAGCAATGGCAGCGGTATACCCGTTTGGCAGCCGGATGGCATCGTGCGAGAGATAGGTAAGACGTACGGGGGACCGGCCCTGTTTTGCGCGTATATCGTTGACTTTGTCGTTCATGATGGCCCAACTGGTTTGCCGGACAAGATTTCCAGCCAGATCGCTTTCGCGGAGATACTGGTGATCTCCGCAGCTCTGAAACGAGAAGTTCTTGCAAATCGAATTGGAGTTCGCCGGGTCATCCTCGACGCTTAAAAACGTTCCGCCAGCCACGGGACGCACGACGTAACCGCTGCGGTTGCCTTTGTTCTGATACCAGACCACATTCTCGTATAAATCCACGGCGTAAGGCTCTTTGCCTGTTGTTAGTTGCAGGAGATACGGATAGGTAATGCTGGTCGGCGGCGTTGGTCCTGCCAGCCGGAAGTGGTTGGGGATATCGATGTCGGAAGGAATGGTTCCTGTTGTGTAAGTCAGCTGCGGGCCGGGAACGGTGGATGAACCGGAGGAGACAAGCTGCTGTACGGAGTAAGTTGTGTTCTCGCGCAGACCGCCGAGATAAAAATTCATACTCAGGCCATCACAGGGTTTGTAGGGCGTGTAACTGGTGCGAGTGGATTGCGCCTTGAACTCGACCCGCATCTGCGCCGGAGCGCTGCAAGGCGTTCCACTGTAGAGAGCGACCAGAGCATTCTGCGTATCGGAGACAACGGGTTTGTTGCCAGTTACTCGGGATTGGACATCGATTGTGATGTAAGTGCTGGCTGTTGCGCCGGTTGCTTCAGACCAGGCTGTGACGCCGATGTCGTAGGCGCCTTCGTGATCGGTCGGGGTCCAAGGGAAGGTGTCGTTGAAGTAATAGTCCTGAACAGTGACGAATGAGCCCTGGTTGGGCGGGCGCACAGTGAACTGGTAAGAAAACCTTGTGTTGGAGGTCACTGAATCTTTCGCACTGGCGTTAATAACCAAAGTCTGCCCGACCTGAGTGGTCGAACTGTTTGCGGCAAGTTGTACGGAAACGCTGCCTAAGAGCTGGGTGCCCGCCAGCGCGACGAGAGTCACAAAGCCTGCTGATCCCTTCATCGAAAGCCCTCCTTTATTGGTTCTCTGGCGCGGTCAGCTAACAGAAAGGTACAGGACCGCGCCTCGGAATGATACCAGAATGCGGCGCGAGATACCGGAGCGACTAAAACCAATACGGCGTTTCCGCAGTCCAGGGGCTCTTTGGGTATTGGTTATGGAGGAGGTCGAAAGCGGCTTTGGAGATAGCTTGGGTCGACGGGTCGCCACGGGCACAGCCGTAGCGGGTTATGACGACGACCCGATGGAGAGCTTGGGGGACGAGCGAGTCGCGTGGATGGGATTTGGCCCAACTGAAGATGATCGGCGCAAGGAACGAGGCGGCGGAACCTTTCTGGTGTAACTGGCGCAATTGGTCCTTAGCCGATTCCCGGTCGGCCGCGGTAAGAACTTTGCCGGACGGCGTAAACATCACGGGCAAGCGCCACGCAATCCAATTATGCTCGTCATTTTGGTTGTTTTCGATATTGCCCGGGGGCTCAGTAACTTGGCACCACCACCGACTCGAGTTCCATGGCACTCCGTAGTCCACAGAAACGATCGGCGCAATAGTTCCGTGCAGCGCGATCAACAGAGCAGCTTTGAACTTCCAATGAGCAAGGTCCGCTGCTGACTGCGGGGCCACGCTGGTGGCCCAATCTGGGTGGGATTTCGCAACGAGAGTTGCAAACTCGTGAACCGCATTTATATCGTCGAGCATGAACGCTCGCGTCCAACCAGCCAGCGCCACGTTGGCTCTTGACCAGGCCGGCAGGCGGTTGCTGAGAGCCGCATCATTGAGCTTGGCGAGCGGCGTCAGATAGTTCAGCACATAAGCCGAATCATAGGCTAGAAGCGGGCTAGCGTACGGAGGTTTCAAGCCGGAGGTTTCATAAGGGTCAATGGGCGTTCGAGGAGCCCAACGAAGGAAATCGTCGAAGCTGGTAGCTACTCGCATGCGCTCGGCGCGCCAAGCATTCACAAGTGAATCAGGGCGGCCTACGGCATTGGCGAGGAGTTTATCGAGCTGGGCCGGTAATGAGTCGGTTTCGCCGCGCTCAAGATGCAAACGGATGGAGTTATACGTAGCCGTACCGAAAGCGGGAGAATTTTCGGGAAGGCGGTCGGCCTCGGCTGCCATTGCAGGCGCTTCTGGATCCTTGCCGGTTGCAGACATCAATGACAGAGTGAGCCAGGGAATCGAATTGTTGGACTTCCATTGCTGCCATGCATATTGAGCATTCTGGTTTTCCAACGTACGCACCCAGGCGAACGATTCAGCGCTGCCGGCCTTGTTGAGCGCCTCCGCAAAGCTCGGCGCACGCAAGATAAAAGCCGATTGCTCTAAGGTGTTTTCGAGTGAAGCCGGGGCGGCATGCGCTGCTAACAGGCGATCCGATAGTGACTTCAGCGTTGCATCAGCGTGTTCGATCGCGTCCAGATGTTCGATTAATCCGCGTGCGGAAGCGGCGAGTGGGCCCGCTTTGGTGTTGACCACCCCATTGAACTGCCGGCGAGCCCCGGCAAGAGCGGAAGGATTGTTTTGAAGAGAGGCTTCACGCAGCAGCGTTCTACCGACCAAATATGCGCCGTAACGCTGCCATGGTGAATGAGGATCCTGCGCGATCGATTGGAAGCGCTTCTCTGCGTCAGCTAAGTCCTGCGCGTAGAAGTGAGCAGCAGCGATTTGATACTCACGATCGGCTCGGGCCAAGGCAGGAGAACTCGATGGTAAAGGATCCGGATAGCCAGGGGAAGCGGCGCTGCAGTTTGCGAAAACCTGATCCTGGGCAACGGCCCACTGTTTCAGGAGCACATCCGACCGGTAGACAGCCCGGCGATCTTGCAAGGTTCGAGCCGCGGTTTCGAAAGCAGCGTCGAGACAGTTGAGGTAGAAAACATAGTTGTTGCCGGTATGGCTGTCGCGATAGGCAGAGATGTAAGTAGGCGTAGGAGGATCGGGAATCGTGCTACGCGCAGCAAGCCAGGCTTGAAATCCGGGTGCGGAAGACGTGGAAGGTTCGGCGACAATGCTACGGCGGCGGCCTAGCGAATCGGGCTCTTGCGCCATCGTCAAACCGCTAAGCAGACGAAACGCGATCAGCTTATTCTCTAGCGTCAGGTGAGGCGTGAGCAAGCCGATGCGGCCGCCATTGAAGGCCGATTGATTTTCCGGTATCTCCGGCGGTGTAAAGAACGGGCCAGGGTCGAACTCACATCCGTAAAGAACGGCGCCAACTGCAATCGTGGCAAGCGTGATTTTGAAGCGGTTCATTTCCAGCCTCCCAGACGATGGAGGAGTAGCTGGTATGTACCGCTGGTCCATGCTTGGGGGCTGAACACATAGATTCGTTTGAGTCCAAGAGGACGGCGTGACGGCCAAGGCTCGTCGGTAGACAAACCGATCGAGGAGCTACAGATCGTGCTGCTTATCCTCATTTCGCGAGATTCATTTCTCCCCATACGAAAAAACATCGGCACGGCCTCTGCAATCGGCTCACGATCGAGCCAGCGATCGCCTTCGCACCAGGAAGCCAGGGCAGTGACACCGACCGGACTCTTGGAGCGCGCTGCGAGAACGCTGAGCAGCGCACGGTACGACGCGCGTTCCGAGAGGCGCGCATCGAAATCGATTTGCACCGCTTGAGCTTTGGCCGCGGTTGCGACACCTTCGATTGCCTGGGCCAGAACAGCGGATTGCAAGGGTGCGTGAACCGGTTGCGACTCGATGCGAACCACTGCCAGCACGGAAGCGGATTTCGGGATGGATAGCGGCTGAAGCCGCGGCGTGAATGCGGGGAAACCGGTTGCGGTGATCTCGGCAGTGCCGGCCAGATAAGCAACTCCAGTAGTTTTCGGATCGATGAAGGTCAGGTTTTCAGGACGTTGCCACGCCCAAAGCATGAGCGGCGGCAGATCGAGCGCCGGAGACACGCGACGGCCACAGGAGCACGCAATCGCCGCTATGAGAAGGATTGCAAAAGGGGTGCGCACAGGCTTACTTGAGAGGGCGGCTGCGATTTGCAGTGGCTTTAGATTTTGTTGGCGGGTTTTTGCGGCCCGACGTGGCATTCTTCCCGATCCGCAGTTTCCAAGCGGTGTGTAGCGCCCCGGCCAAAACATCTTCCGTTGCTGTATCGAGCCGGACATGCGTCGCGCCCATTCGTCCCCAACCACCTGGAACGGGCAGGAAGACTTCGGGAGCTTCCTCGACAAAAGCTGTCTGCTGCTCAGGGGTGAGCATCAAGTTTCCAAAGCCTTTGCTTTGAGAGGCGAGCGTGGCAAAGATTCGGCCGCCGACACGAAAGTCCGGTGAGCCCATGTGCGATCGCTCTTCTGCGCCCGGCAGCGCCAGCGCGATTCGGCGAAAGTCTGCCGCATTCATCGTTCAGGTACCTGGACGGTAGTAAGTTCGATTCATGATAACTGAGCTGGCGATGGAAGCAGAGAGGCTCGCTCCGCCACCGGTGCGAATTGCTTCGACAGTTGGCCGGGTGTAATGGGCAGGAATGGGTCTGTAGTCACGTTTGTGAAGTTGGCCAACTTGTTAGACAATAAAGGTGATGAAAAGCGTGACTGTAACCGCCGCCTACGCCAAGGCTAACTTGGGAGCTTTGCTCGAGCGCGTTAAGCATGGCGAACGGCTCACCATCTTGCGCTATAACAAGCCAGTTGCCGAATTAGCGCCGCCGGCAGAGTCGTCGCGACCCATCCCGAAACTCGGAACGGGTAAAGGCAAAGTTAAAATTCTCGACAGAAACTGGGCCGATCCGCTAACCGAGAAAGAGCTGAACGACTTATTCTCGTGACCGTACTGCTCGACACGCAAGCCTTTGTTGGTGCTTATCTCGGGGCAAAATTGCCAGGCCGAGTCGAGGAGCTTTTCACGGACGAATCGATTGAGCGCCTTCTGAGTACCGCATCTTTACTTGAAATTGCAATAAAGAACAGCCTTGGCAAGTTAAACATGACCGAAGAGCAGGCGAAGGAAGCCGCGCGCGATCTTGCGTTGACCATCATTCCGATCGCTCCGCGGCACGCTTATCGAGTCTTCTCGTTACCGATGCACCATCGCGATCCGTTCGATTGCACGATCATTGCGACAGCGCTCACTGAAAAGCTGCCGGTGGCGACCGGTGATCGCAATTCCGGCGCTACCAGGGATTGAAGCTGATCTGGTAACGCGTTGCACGTACCCGGGCCTGTTGAACACGAGCCTCACTACAGGTAACTGCACGATTCCTCTGCACAGGCGTAGTAAGTTCGATTCATGGTAACTGAGCTGGCAGTTGGCTATGCAGAAGCACGAGCCGCTATGGATGTGATTTACAACGAGGCGGCAAAGCGGGGGAAGGCAGGTGTGATTGCGGTGTGCGATGCGCATGGGGATCTGATTGCGTTCGGTCGCATGGATGGCGCGCCGTTTTCCTCCATTACGATCGCGATGAACAAAGCTTATAGCGCGGCTCGCGAACGAAAGCCAACTCACGAAATCGGACGGGCTGCCCGCGACGCGAAGGAGGGCTTTGACATCGGATATTTCGGCGATCCGCGGTTCACTGGGTGGGGCGGCGGAGTGCCAGTCGTTCGGAATGGCGTCGTCTTGGGCGCGATTGCAGTAAGCGGTTTGCCCCAGGCGGAAGATATCGAGTTAGCCGGGATGGGCGCGGCAGTAATCGAGAGCCAGTAAACCTCATATAATTTCAGGTGGAGCAATGAATAAGATGACAACCGCCGAGATACTTCTTGAAGATTTCGATTCTGAGATGTCGAACACGCGACGCACTCTGGAGCGAGTTCCGGAGGATAAGCCCGATTACAAGGCGCACGACAAATCCATGCACATGGGCAAGCTGGCCATGCATTGCGCTACGTTGCCCCTATTCGGCGCGTATCTGATCGAGGACGAGGACATGGACATGGCAAATCCCCGGCACCCTCGCGCCGAGCTTGTGTTCAAGTCGCGTGAGGAATGCCTGCGGCAGTTCGATGAAAACGCAGCCAGGTGCCGCGCCTCCCTCGCGGCGGCGAGCGATGAGCAACTGGCCGCTCCCTGGCGATTCGCGTTCGGCGACCAGGTTATTTCGCATGAGTCCCGCTCGGCAAGCTTCCGCCGGATGTTTTTCAATCATCTGATTCATCACGTAGCGCAGCTGGGGGTGTATCTTCGGCTGAATGGAGTACCGGTTCCGGCGCTCTATGGGCCATCGGCCGATGAGCAATGGGTTTCAAGTAAGTGATGCGGGCATGTCGGCCATAATCGGGAAATGCGCCACGCACCTGCTGCTAAATGTATTTGGGCGGTTCTAGCCTGCTCCTTCTGTTGTCTTGGGCAGAGCGAATCGGCGCTGTCTGGTCAGATCGACCGGACTGTCTCATCGATGCGGCAGGCTTACGGGGTGCCGAGCGTCTCTGTGGCGGTGATTCAGAACGGTCGTTTGGTTTTCACGAAAGCATTCGGCGACAGCCAGTTGAGTCCAGTAGAGTCGGCGACTTTTACGACCCGTTACGCGGTCGGCTCCATCAGCAAACAGTTTACGGCCGCGGCGCTGCTGCTCGAAGAAGAGGCGGGGAAAGTCTCGCTCGACGAGAAGGTGGCGAAGTATTTACCCGGGCTGACGCGGGCAAATGAAGTTACGATTCGTGAGCTTCTCTCGCATACATCGGGCTACGAAGACTATGCGCCGCAAGATTACCTGATTCCCAGTTGGACAGAGCCGACCACGCCCGAAGCCATCATGAACGGTTGGGCTAAGAAGCCGCTCAACTTCGCTCCCGGGACCGAGTGGCAATACAGCAATACGAACTACGTCATTGCGGGCACAATTCTCGAAAAGGTCTCGGGAGAAAAGCTCCTGCCTTTCCTGACCGAGCATTTTTTCAAGCCGCTCGGCATGACGTCCGCCGGCGATTGTGACGCGAAGAGCCCGGAAGACGCGACATCTTACACGCGTTATGCGTTGGGACCGCCGAGGCAAGTTGGACGCGAAGGAAGCGGCTGGTTTTTCGCGGCCGGCGAACTCTGTATGACGGCGGGAGATCTCGCGAAGTGGGACGAATCGTTTCTCGCGCACAAGATACTTTCCGCAAAGTCGTATGGAGAGTTCACACAAGAGGTCAAACTAAGGAACGGCAAAGAAACACATTACGCGCTCGGTCTTGACGTCCAAGATTGGAAAGGCACGCGCCGCATTTCGCATAGCGGCGAAGTGTCCGGTTTTCTTGCAAGCAACACGATTTTTCCGGCTAAACAAGCGGGCGTGGTGGTACTCACAAACGAAGATGGCGTGAATCTTATCGGGCCGTTATCGGCTGAGATCGGGTCGCTATTGGTGGATCCGCATGCCGCGGCCGACGAGAAGCTGGACGCGGAAGTACGCAGCATCCTGGAGAATCTGCAGAAGGGGCAAGTTCCCCGCAAAGAGATGACGGCCAACGCCAATGCTTACTTCTCGACCGAAGCTTTGAACGACTACAAGGATTCGCTTGCGCCTCTGGGATCGCTCGAAGTGCTGAGCCGCCAATCGAAAACGGGGCGCGGTGGAATGACTCACCTCGCCTATCGCGCTCACTTTCAGAAGAATACAGTGGCACTCAATATCTACGTGATGCCTGATGGGAAGTTCGAGCAATTCTTAGTGGAAGAGCAGTTCTAACGGCGAAGTGGGACGGCAGGCATTTCGATTCTTCTTCGCGCTCGCGAAATCCTAGGGCATTTACTCATCGAAGTTGCGCGATGATAGAGGTACGGTGACTGAACAGAACAAACCATTTCATCTGATGACTGCGGCAGAGCGGACGGCGGCTCGGATTGCGCAAAACCGGGCGATCGAAGAGAGGATTAGAGAGACAAAGACCGAAGTAAAGCTCAAGAAGCCGCCGGCAAGTTCGACGGGCGATTTCGTGCGCGCCACGCCGGAAGAGCGAGCGGCACATCGCGGCAGTTTGATCCGCAAAGTTCAATCGTAACGGTATAACCTGTAGGCCAGGATCTAAGTCGATGAATTGCTTGCAGGTGGGCGTTGGCGCCCTTGCAGTGTTGCTGGCAAACGGAGCGTTTGCCCAAAGCACGAAGCCCGTTATTCAGACTCCGAGCGCTGTCCGGCAGACGAAAGCGCCCACGTATGCGCCGGCGCTGGTGGATACCGGCAAGTCGCTCTTTCAACAGAATTGCGCATTCTGCCATGGGAGAGATGCGGGCGGCGGCGAGACGGGTCCTGACCTTACACAGTCGAAGCTAGTGGCGGACGACGTCAATGGCGACAAGATCGGCGCGGTGGTGCGGAACGGACGTCCAGATCGGGGAATGCCCCGATTTGCTCTTCCCGATTCTGAGATCGCGGCGCTGGTGGCCTTTATCCATACGCGAAGGATCGAAGCAGAGTCGCAAGTGGGTGGGCGGCGCGGTGTGGACGCCGCAGATCTGCAGACGGGCAATGCGGAAGCCGGCAAGGCGTATTTCAACGGCGCTGGCGGCTGTGCAGGGTGTCACTCACCCACCGGCGATCTGGCGGGCGTGGCATCACGCTACAAGGGCCTGAAGCTGGAGCAACGCATGCTGTATCCCCGAGGCGCTGTAGCGGAAGCTTCTGTGACTACGCCGGATGGTAAGACGTACACCGGAAAGCTGGTGTATCAGGATGAGTTCACGGTGGGCCTGCGGGACAGTGCAGGCTGGTACCGGTCCTGGCCCGCGGCCCAAGTGAAAACCAACGTGAACGACCGGGCTGCCGCGCATGCTGAATTGCTTGGGAAGTATTCGGACTCCGATATTCACAACCTGATGGCTTATCTACAGACGCTGCGGTAAGCGGGGAACAATATGTCTCGATTCAAATGGGCGATTAAAGCCGCATTTACGGTTGGCGCAGCTGCCGCCAGTCTCTACGGGCAAGAGCTCGACCCGCAGAATTTATTGCATCCGCCTGCCGATAGCTGGCCCTCTTATCACGGCGACTATTCAGGCCGAAGGCACAGCGCGCTGACGCAAATCAATGCCGATAACGTGGATCAGCTTGCGCTCTCGTGGATCTTTCAGACCAACCAGGGCGCCGCTCTCAAGTGCTCGCCGCTGCTGGTTGACGGCATTCTCTACTTCACGGTTCCCGATAATGTTTGGGCGGTAGACGCGCGCTCCGGGCACCAGATCTGGCACTATACCTATCCGAAGAACGACGGCTTTCATATCGGGCATCGGGGCGTTGCCATGTACAAGGGCTGGCTGTACTTCACAACGCCGGATGCACATCTTGTGTGTCTGAACGCAAAGGATGGCAGCGTGGTGTGGAATGTTGTCATTGCCGATGCAAGGAAAGGTTACTGGATGACGATGGCGCCGCTCGTGGTGCGAAACCATGTAATTGTGGGCGTTTCCGGCGACTTCGACAATCTCGCCGGCTTCCTGAAATCCATCGATCCCGAGACGGGCAAGACTCAGTGGCAGTGGAATTCTACTCCGCCGGTCGGTACGCCGAATATGACCTCCGGCGGAATGACCTGGATGACCGGCACGTACGATCCCAACCTGAATCTTCTCTATTGGGGCACCGGGAATCCGACGCCTGTCTTGAACGGCAAGCCGAGGCCAGGCGACAATCTTTACACTTGCAGCATTGTCGCGCTCGATCCGGACACCGGGAAACTCACTTGGGCCTTTCAACCCTCACCGCACGATACGCATGACTGGGACGCGGTGGAAACACCCGTTCTGGTGGATGCGGAGTACGAAGGCAAGCCTCGTAAGTTGCTCATGCAGACGTCTCGCAACGGCTACTTTTTCGTTCTTGACCGCACAAACGGCAAGAATCTGCTCACGAAGCCTTTTGGGCCGGTGAATTGGGCCCTGAAGGTAGATGAGGCGGGGCGTCCGGTACCGAATCCGGAGAAGGAACCAGCGCAGGATGGCCGGCTGATCGCGCCGGATGAAGGAGGATTGACTAACTACCGTTCGCCGAGCGTGGATGCAAAGCTGGGGTTGTTTGTGGTGGATGCGCATCCGAGCTACGGTATCTACTTTGCGAAGCAGGCGGACGGCACTTTCGGATGGGCCGGCGCTGACTACGGCGTGTGGGGCAAAGGCGTGCTCGAGGCTATCGATTATCAGACTGGCAAGCTTCGCTGGACGCATGAGTTAGGACCGGGCGGAGCAGGCGCGGGCGTTCTCACCACGGACGCGGGACTGACGTTTAGCGGCGATGCAGAAGGCAATGTGCTTGCGCTCTCCACGAGCGACGGAAAAACGCTTTGGCATGCCGGGGCCGGCGCACCTATGGAAAGCTCTCCCATCATGTACGAGTTAGATGGACGACAGGTTCTAATGACGAGTTCGGGAGGCGTGCTATTCGCCTGGGCACTGCCGAAGAGCGTGATCAATCGGACGCCGACGGCTGGTCTGCGAGCGCCCAGTAATGATTCAGCGGCTGCGATTAAGTAAGGCCGTTACTGCGGGGCCGGCGTTACATCGAGCAGTTCGATCTCAAAGGTAAGAGCAGCTCCACCGGGTATCGACGGACGGCCCCCATCTCCATACGCCAGATCCGACGGACAGACAAGGGTCGATTTACCACCGACCTTCATCTTCTGAAGGCCTTCGGTCCAGCATGGAATGACGCCATTCAGTGGAAAAGAGGCTGGCTCATTGCGCTTGTAGGAGCTGTCAAACACTGTGCCGTCGATCAAGGTTCCGCGGTAATTTACCTTTACAGTGTCGGCCGGTTTAGGCGAAGCACCAGTGCCGGGCGTAATCTCGCGGTAAACGAGGCCCGACGCGGTCTTCTCAGCACCCGGTTCAGCCGCCATTTTCGTCAGATATGCCGCAGAAGCGGCTTTCTGCTTATTGAACGCCTGAGCCGAGCGAGCGTCCTGCAAAGAACGAATCTTCGGCCCCCACTCTTCGAGTTGCACCGCAGGCTTACCGGCAGCTGCGTCGGAGAGAGCCTGCTTGATCAGATCGAGTTCGTTCGGCGACAAACTAAGCGGGGTGAGCGACTGCGCGATGGACAGCCCAATCGCATAGATGGTCTTCTCTTCATCGGTCATGGGTTTGAGCTCACTTTTGGCGGCCGGCTTAGGCTTAGACGCCGTAGTTGAACGATGAGGCGCCGTCTTTGGTTTTGAAGTGGCTGTTTGCTGGGCAGAAGGCGCGGCAATGGCCACGCAGCCTCCAAGCAGAGCAGACAGTAGGACACGCATGCGTTCAGGCTAGCATCCGCTTTTCAGCCGTAATGTTGTCCAGGCGATCAGGATGGGTGGATGCCCTCAAGCTGCAGCACATACGCTTCACGCGGTGGAAGCTTCGCGCGCAGGTCGAGAGGCATTTTGATCGCAAGCTGTTTTCCGCGGGCTTCTGAGCTCAAGGCATCTCCTGTTTCGAGAAGCGTCACCTTGGCCGACGATCCCGCCACATCGTTCAGCAGAAAATCGCGCTCTGGCCAACGTGGAAGGATGGCAAACACGGTGCCGTTTTTTGCAGTGAAAAAGGCTTCCACGCGAGCGTAACCAGCCGGCGGGCGATCCACCATTTTTGTGATGTCGTACTCCGACATGAACTCGGATTGCTCAAGATGCGGCACCTGCCCGCTGCTCCACTGCGCCGCCCGGGACCACGCGCGTGTTCCGTAGATGGCTTTTCCATTGGGTTCGAGCCAGGCGCCTAACTGCGACAGCCGCTCCTCCATGATCACGGGAATCTGGCCGTCGGCGCGCGGGCCGATGTCGAGCAAGAGATTCCCGCCGCGACTGACAATATCGATTAGCATCATGAGCAACTGCCGCGAGGTGTGATAATCCGTCAGAGTTTCGTTGCGATTGTAGCCGTAAGAGAAGCCCATGCCGCGGCTCTCCTCCCAGGCGTGTTTCGACTGCTGCATGCCGGAGGTGTACTCGGTTGTGTAGTAGCCGCCATGTTTATGCCGTGTATCTTTGCCCCAGCGATCGTCAATCACTACCGAATCGGCTACGGGAGATTCGTTGAAGAGCCAAGCCAGCAGCTCCGGTGACCGCCACTCCGCGCTTGACAACTCCCATTCTCCGTCGGAAAAGATGATGGCCGGCTTGGCATGAGTGACGACGTCCTTGAACTGCGGGAATAGATGCTCGGTCACGTAACGCTGTTTATCGGAAAGCCAGATCGGGTTGTACCACTCGTAGAGCGAATAATAGATGCCCATCTGCAGGCCCTTGCGGCGGCCCGCTTCGGTTAGCTCCAAGAGAAGGTCGCGCTTGGGACCGGTGTCGACGCTGTTCCACGGGCGTCCGTATGCGCGATTTGCCTGTTCGTTGCGCCACAGCGTAAACCCCTCATGGTGCTTGGAGGTGAGCGCGACGTAGCGGGCGCCGGATTTCTGAATGGCATCCGCCCAATGATCGGGATCGAATAACTGCGCCTGAAACATCGGCGCGAAGTTGTAATAAGGGAAGTCAGCGCCGTAAGTGCGCTTATGATATTGCCATGTTTCGTAGCCGTCCTGCCCTGCTCCGGTCGCATGCTTGCCGTTCGTCAGCGAATGCCAGTACCATTCGGCGTAAGGCGTTTCGTGTTTGACGTTCACCGGCGCGAATGCCGGAACGGAATAGACGCCCCAATGGATGAAGATGCCGAACTTTGCGTCCTCATACCAGGCTGGCATGGGGCGCTTGTCGATCGATTCCCAATTCGGCTGATATTTCGGGCCGCTGGTTACGCTCTGAGCGGCGAACCCTCGTTTGGAAAGCAGCGCGCCCGCGGGAAGCGCGCCAAGGGACCGGAGAAGATCACGTCTGAGCATGGCGCCTTCCAGCGTATCGCGGCGATTAGGCCCTCGTCGTGGGATAGCCTTTCACCACCCAGTCTGTATGGAGATTCTTGGCTATATGGATCACCTTGAGATGCTCGAACCCGAGCGCGTGCAGCGCCGAGTAGGCAGGCCGGATATTCGGACACTGATCCCACGGGCAGCATCCACAGTACAAAACGATCTGCGTTTCATGCGGCAGCGAGCCAGCCAGTTTGCGCAAGAGCGCGAGCCCTCCCGGCTTGGAACACGGCCCGGCCAGCTGAGCGCCGGTGATGTGCGCACCCCGGTAGAGAACAGGAAAGCCAACGTAGAAGAGCGAGAATCCCGCAGTCTGGGAAGCCATTTGCCTGGCGAACTCGGCGGGCTCGATCAGAGCGCTACTAGGCCAGGGGTCTTTCGAAGGTGTTTGGGAAAAGAGCTTCAGGCTCGAAACACCGGCTAAGCCGGCGAAGAGAAACTGGCGGCGTGCGACTGGGCACAGCGGACCAGTAGAATAAGTTCGTCGCAGGAGATTGCTCATTCGCTTGCCCTTCCAGTGTAGCGGCGGCGGGCGTATCGCCGCGCGGCATTGCTCCACTTACAACCGCATCCATGGCCACTCCCGATAAGATTCGCCAGGAGTCTTCGTCCTGGTTTGCTAAGTTCTGGGGTGTTGTCCGGCGATTAGATAGAAGCAAATTAAATAGCCCGGCGATGTCCCTTCGCAATTCGGTGGCGGTGGCTGCTCCACTGGCGATTGCGATTGCGCTCGGTCATCCTCTCGGCGGCATTGCTCTTGCAACCGGCGCTTTGAACGTGGCGTATTCGGACGGAAACGATCCTTATGCGCACCGCGCCAGGCGCATGTTTACGTGGAGCTTCATCGGCGCATTTGCCGTGTTTCTTGGCTCCATCACCGGCAACTATCCAGTGCTTGCCGTGGCAACTGCCGCAGGTTGGGCCTTCGTCGCAGGATTGATGGTCGCGATCAGCACGCGAGCCGGTGATCTGGGCCTGAACACTTTGGTCACCGTGATTGTGTATGGCGCTCGCGGCGCACTGTCGCCAAGCGGCGCTGCCGAAGCCGGCCTGCTGGTTCTGGGCGGCGGACTTTTCCAGACAGCGCTTGCGCTCGCATTTTGGCCGAAGGAACGCAATCGTCCGGAACGCCGGGCGATCGGAAGAGTGTACCGAGAGCTCGCTCAACAAGCAGCAAGCGACTCGACGGACTTACTTGCTGTCCCTCTCGCAACGCCCAGCAGCGAAGTCCAGGACACGCTGGCGGCGCTCGGGCGGGAGCACTCGGCCGAAGGCGAACGGCTTCGGCTTCTCCTCGATCAAGCCGACCGCCTGCGCTTTTCTATCTACACAATCCGCACACTACAATCGCAGCTCGCCGGTTTGCCCGACCCTGCCGGCGAAGCTTTCATCGTCGCGTTAGACCAGATGCTGAGCGCAGCAGATGCTTTGATTGCCTGCTTTGCTGAGACGCTCTTGGAGGACCGCGACTGCAACAATTTGGATCATTTGCTCGCAGCGGTCAACAATGCACTCGACCGAATACACGATCAACCGGCTCTTTCGCCGGCCGTGCAGTCAGTCTTTTCCGCCGCCGATGTACTTGCAGGACAACTGAGAGTTACCTCTCAACTGGCAAACTCCACAACCACCGCGGGCGCGGCTGACTATGCTCGCCGCGAACTGGCGCCGCCCTGGAATCTTCAGATGCGCAGTTGGTTTGCTACGCTTCGCGCGAATCTGTATCTAAGTTCACCCGCCTTCAGACACGCTGTGCGCCTTACCGTTTGTGTGGCAGCCGGCGATATCCTGGGGCGCTCGATCGGTAACGAGCGTAACTACTGGATCGCGATGACGGTGGCGGTGGTGCTCAAGCCTGATTTTGCAAGCACCTTCAGCCGCGGAGTTTTGCGTCTGGCGGGCACGTTCGCTGGACTCACGGTGGCGACGCTCTTATATCACTTCTTGCCGGCGTCCCCGATCACTGAACTGTTGCTGGCCGGTTTATTCACGTTTCTCATGCGTTATGCCGGCCCTGCAAATTATGGAGTCTTCACGCTGGCCATCAGCGGCCTCATCGTTTCGCTGATCGCCGAGACCGGTATAGCTCCAGCCAGTGTGGTGCTGCAGCGCGCGGTGAACACTACTGCCGGCGGCCTGTTCGCGTTGCTTGCCTATGCGCTATGGCCGACCTGGGAGCGGTCACACGTCTCCGAAGTAATGGCGGAGATGTTCGACAAAATGCGCGATTACTTTCATGCGATTGGGATTGGTATCGCTCAAGGCGGTCGAGGGGCAGAATCTTCGCTGGATCGAGCGCGAAGCGGCTGGCGAGCGGCGCGCTCAGCGGCAGAGGCTTCGGTGGACCGGCTATCTACAGAACCGCGCGTGGAACCGGCTAAGCTCGCGCTGCTCACCTCCATGCTGGCAAGTTCACATGCGTCAGCCCGAGCAATGATGGGCATGGAGGCACGCATGACGCCGACCGCAAAGCCGGTAACCTCTCCCGAACTCGAGGCCTTTTGTCGCGACGTTGAGTTTACTTTGTACTTCCTCGCCGCAGCGCTGCGAGGATCTGCGGGCGCCGCCCAATCTCTGCCCGCGCTGCGCGAAGATTATCGGCGTCTGCTTCAATCCGCTCGAGCTTCTCACCTGGACGATTGGCTGCTTACAGAAACTGACCGGCTTACCGTCGCGCTCAATACGCTTCGTGAACAGGTGATGCGCCTGGTAGGCGAGCCTTCCGCTTCAAGTGCCGGGCCGCTCCATACGACTATGAAGTAAGTGACGCCACTCATAAACGCGGCAGGGCTTGAAGTTCGCTATGGCGCCCAACCGCTCTTCCGCCACATTGCATTTAACGTTTCCGAAGGTGACCGCTTGGGCTTGATCGGCCCGAACGGCTCAGGTAAATCGACTCTGCTTGAAATACTTGCGCGCAAGCGCGAGCCAGATGCCGGGACCGTCGCCGTACGCAAGAACACGCGCATCGGCTACGTCGCGCAGATTTCAGAGTTCGCCGCGAAGCAAACTGTGGGGGGCGTGGTCAGAAGCGCCGCTGAACGCGCTGGGTTGGGAGAAGAGGAGCGTAAGAGGCGCGAAGGCGAAACACTAGGACGCGCAGGCTTCACCGATTTCGAAGCGCAGGCCGCTTCGCTTTCAGGCGGCTGGAAAAAGCGCCTTGCGATCGCGGAAGCGTTGGTTTCCGATCCCGACATCCTGCTGCTGGACGAACCGACAAATCACTTGGATCTGGCCGGTATAGAGTGGCTGGAAGATCTGCTGCGGAACTCGGCATTCGCCTGCGTGGTGATCAGCCACGATCGCTACTTCCTCGAGAACGTAGCTACTGAGGTCGCCGAACTCAATCGCGTTTATGTAGATGGCCTGCTCCGCGTGAAGGGAAAGTACAGCCAATTCCTCGAAAAGAAAAGCGAGTTTCTGGCGGCGCAAGCCAAGCATCAGGAGGCGCTGGAGAATCGGGTACGTACGGAGATTGCGTGGCTGCGCCGCGGTCCGAAAGCACGCGCGACCAAAGCGAAGGCGCGGATCGATAACGCACATGAGCTGATCGGTGAGTTGAAAGATCTGAACGCTCGTAGCCGCACCTCCTCCGTGGGCATCGACTTCGCCGCGAGCGAGCGCGCCACGAAACGCCTGGTTCATTTCGAGGACGTGTCTTTCGGATTCGGCGAACAGCGTGTAGTGGAGGATCTTACTTTTACGATTTCGGCCGGCACTCGGATCGGTTTGGTGGGCCCGAACGGCAGCGGCAAGACCACGCTGCTACGCCTGATTCGCGGCGAGATGGATCCGCAGTCGGGCCAAATTACGCTCGCTCCGTCGCTCCGGCTGGTGTATTTCGAACAGAATAGGACGATCGATGAGAGTCTGACGCTTCGCAGGGCGCTCGCGCCTGACGGCGATTCCGTGATTTTCGGCGAGCGCGTGATTCACGTGGCCTCCTGGGCCGCACGCTTCCTGTTTTCCAGCGATCAGTTGAATCAGCCGGTGAGCAAACTTTCCGGCGGTGAGCGCGCCCGCGTACTCATCGCAAAACTGATGCTTGAGCCGGCCGATGTGCTGCTGCTCGACGAGCCTACGAACGATCTGGATATCGAAACGCTCGAAGTGCTCGAGGAAAACCTCTTACAGTTTCCCGGAGCCCTTGTCCTGGTAACTCACGACCGGTATATGTTGGATCGCGTCTCTACGGTGGTTCTGGGGCTCGACGGGCAAGGCCGCACGCAGCAGTTCGCAGATTATTCGCAATGGGAAGCATGGATCGCCGAGCGCGGCAAGCAAACGGTGGCAGCGGATAGTCCCGTTGCAAATGGGACCGTTGCCGCATCGGATAGAGCAAAAGCCCGCGCCAGGAAAAAGCTTTCTTATCTCGATAATCGGGACTTCGAAACTATCGAGAGCCGGATCGAGGAAGCCGAACACCTGCTCAGTGCAAAGCGCGCAGCGCTCGACGATGCCACTGTGGTCAGCAGCCCGGACCGGCTTGGAGAAGCGCTCGCCGCAATCGAAACAGCCCAGGCGCAAGTGGACTTGCTCTACGCGCGGTGGTCTGAGCTCGAAGCAAAGCTAACCGGGTGAACTTCTCCGCCCGCACTTAGTAAGATGGCTGCGGCGATGCATCGTACATTCACTCTGCTTCCTTTACTCTTGACCGCGACTCTCTGCGCCGGACAGTACTCGCTTGGCCCTGACTCGCAGCGCCAGGCGGGGGTCCCGCGCGGCACTGTGACGAAGGCGAGTTTTACCGGCCACGGCGGAGTATACCCAGGCATCAGCCGCGATTACTGGGTCTATGTTCCGTCCCAATACGATGCCGCAAAGCCAGCTTGTCTAGTGGTGTTTCAGGACGGCAAGGGAGCTGTGGATGAATCAGGAAACTTGCGTGTGCCGATCGTTTTGGATAATCTCATTGCCAAGTACGCGATGCCTGTCACGATCGGGGTGTTCATCGATCCAGGCGTTTACCGCGCCAGCGGACAAACGGGCGCGCCGAACCTTCTAAATCGCAGCTACGAATACGATACGGTCGATGACAGCTATGCACGCTTCTTAAGCGAGGAGCTGCTTCCTCAGGTCACTCGCCAGTGGAACATCTCAACCAATCCCGACGATCGTGCCATTGCCGGCGCGAGTTCCGGAGCGATCGCTGCCTTCACCGCGGCGATGCTGCGTCCGGACCTCTTTCATCGCGTTCTTAGCTTTATCGGCAGTTACACGAATTTACGCGGCGGTAATCAGTGGCCGGACCTGGTGCGCAAAATGGAGCCTGCGCCGCTACGCATCTTTATGCAGGACGGCAACCACGACCTCAACATTTTCGCCGGCGATTGGTGGATGGCGAATCAGGACATGGCAAGTGCCCTGACGGCGCGCGGCTATCAGGTAAAGTTCGTGACCGGCACCGAAGACCATAACACTAAGCAGGAAGGCGCGGTGTTGCCCGAAGCATTGACTTGGCTGTGGCAAGGCTGGCCGGATCGAGTTCCGATGCCGTCCAAAATCCTTACGAACAACTTTGCCGACCTGGAGAACGTTATGAAGCCCGGCTCTTCATGGGAAATGGTGGGGGAAGGATACAGTTTCACAGAAGGCCCGGCCGTGGATGCGCAGGGAAACGTGTTCTTCTGCGATGTGCTCAAGAACAAAATCTATAAAGTTGACGCGCACGATGGAAAGGTGTCGCTCTTCAAAGAGGACACCGGCGGCGCGAGCGGACTGATGTTCGGTGCTGACGGACGGCTCTACGCCGCTGCGAATGGCGCGAAGCAGATCGTGGCTTACGAAAGCGATGGACGCAAAACGGTGCTGGCCGATCACGTGGGCTCGAACGACATTGCTGTATCGAGCAAGGGCGCGGTGTATTTTACCGATCCGTCGACTAAGAGTGTCTGGTTCATCGATCACGGAACAAAGAAGCAGGTCGTGAGCAGTGGGCTTCAGTTTCCCAACGGCTTGCGCTTCAGCGCCGATGAATCGCTCATGATGGTGGCGGATAGCGCTACACGCTGGATTTGGGTGTACCAGGTGCAGGCTAACGGAGATCTCGCAAACGGAGAACCGTTCTATCGCCTGGCGCTTCCGCTGGTCAACAATGGAAAGCTTGTCAATGCCTGGGCGGATGGAATTGCCTTCGATACGAGCGGGAACCTTTACGCCGCCACGAAGACGGGTATTCAGGTCTGCGATCAAGTCGGGCGGGTATTTGGCATTCTGCGCAAACCGTCGGCAGCCGATCCCTCTAACCTCGTGCTCGGCGGCAGCGACTTTCAGACGCTCTATGTCACGGCAAAAGATAAGGTGTTCCGGCGCAGGCTCCAGACAAAGGGCTATCTTCCGTGGACCCCGCCGAAGTGGCCGTCCGCCCACCTGTAATTAGCTAGCCTATGTTTTCTGGCCGAAGACGACCACGTTACCGTTGGGTTCGAGCACGCCGATTTCTTTCATGCCGTAGAACGTTTGCCGCTCTTCCATGGCGATCGGGTAATCACCGAGCCGGCGCTGCATTTCGGCGAGATCGTCGATCTCGATGAACAGCGCGGTCTGATTGCTGCCCGCTTTCGGCGCAAATTGCGGCGTGTCGTGCGCGACGCTGGTAGTGGTTTGCAGCATCAGCTCAGCGCCTTCCCGCACGAGCATGACGAAGCCGAGGTGAGACTCTTCCGGCACCTCCGCGACCTTCTCAAAACCTATGCGCTCCACCCAGAACGGGAGCGACTTTTCAATCGATTCGACGACTAAAACGGCAGTGATTTTCATAGCGAGTTTCCAATGACATCAGCGTAAAACGAACCGCATATTCAGATATTGGACAAAACGGACATGGAGGGCGCGGCACCGGCAAACTCCGTAAAATCGCGGATGAGATGCGCCTGATCGAAGTAGCCGGCTTGAATTGCAATCTCAGCCCACTTAGGCTTCGCCCGTTGCAACGACAAATCGCGAGCCTCACGGAAGCGTAGCAAACGGCTGAGATGTTTCGGACTGTAGCCGCTCTCGGCGAGACAGCGCCGCCGGAATTGGCGCACGCTTAGATTGGTCTGACGCGCCAGTTCGTTGATTTCTAGGAGCCCCTTGCCTGTCGCGAGTGTGAAGAGACAACGGCTGATCCCATCTTGCGGCGGGCTCGTGCGCGGAAGAAGTTCACGCAAAATTCTAAACGCCTCGCCGTCTTTCTTCGTTTCGGACAAGCGATCTTCTATTTCGTCTGCGCGATTCGGCCAGAGCCAACGCCCCTCTGCAAACGCATCGCGAAGCTCAAGTGGAGAGACGCCGACCGCGGATTTGGCCATGCCCGGCCTGAATCGTATGCCGATTGTTCGTGAGCTGGCAGGCATCCGGACCGAGTGCGGCCGCGTCATAGGACCCGCGACCTGCAAACCCAGACCTTGCGAATAGACGATGTCGACGCAGCCGTCCGGCAGGATTGCGTTGCTGAATGCTGCCTTCGCCTCGAGAGACCAGAAGCATTCGATAAAGGGCTGAAGCGATGGCTCGGGCAGTTGCTCCCGGTAGATGATCTCGGTCATTAGGAGCCTCTACGATAGCGGCAGCGATGGAATGCGGTTCCGATGCTTCACGGTTAGAGTCTCCCGAATCCGTTCCGGAGAAGCCTGCGCATGGTGGCAGCAACCAGCTTTGCGTCTGTCCATGCTGTCCGGTGCGTCAAGTACGCGTTGCTTAGCGCCAGCTTTTGCGGAAGGATCTGTTCCCGATAGAATTTCAGTGGATCCGGGCATCCTGCCAGACGCCGTTCTTCATTGATCCACTGCAAGGTCGCGGGGTCGAACAGGCCCGGACGAACAGCTAGCACTTCGCTCCACTCGCCTTTCGATAGATCGACGAACGAGGGAATTTCAGGGCGTGGGCCGACCAGCGTCATGCGGCCGAGTAACACCTGTACCAGCTGTGGCAACTCATCGAGCTTAGTGCGGCGGAGGATCCGTCCAATTGATGTTATCCGCGGATCGCCTCCAATCGTAATGGGCATGCCAGCCTGCCCACGCCGCATGGTTCGAAACTTCCATACTGTAAAAGGCTCACCGAAACGGCCCATGCGAGTCTGCCGGAAGAGTACCGGCCAGCCCGAGTCCAGAACGATCGCCGCGCTCACCGCGCCGATTAGCGGAAGCGAAATGAGAAGCACGGCGGAAGCAATCAACAGATCGGCGATGCGCCTCAAACACCGGTTCCAACAGCGGCGGCATAGACGCGCTTTCTGCAGCAGGCGACCAGGTCCAGCACCTGTTCGATGACGTACTCCTGTTCGCCTTCTGTCAAATCCGGATAAATCGGCAGCGATAGCAATCTTGGATACTCACGCTGCGTCACCGGCCAATTTTCCATTGGGCCATAGTGCGCGAAGGCTTGAAGCATTGGAACCGGTCTGAAATGCACGCTGCATCCGACGCCGCGTTTGCTTAGCAAAGAGATGAATTCATCGCGGCTTACGGTTAACTGGTTCAAGTTCAGTCTCAGGATGTATAAGTGCCAGGCGTGGTGGCAATCGGGGCGCGTGGGCGCAACGGTGAGCTCGGCGCTCTCGCTAAATCGCTCCCCGTAGCAGCGGGCAATCGCCTCCCTGCGTGCAGCTTGCGCGCTAAACTTTCTAAGCTGCGCGACGCCGATCGCGGCAAGCACGTCACTTAAATTGTATTTGAAACCGGGCTCGGTGATGTCGTATTGCCACCGGTTTTCAACGCGGGAACTGGCGCGTTCGATCCCAAGGTAGGCAATTCGCCGCAGCCGTCCCGCAAGAGCGTCATCATCGGTCGTGACCATGCCTCCTTCGCCGGTGGTCAGATTTTTGTTGGCATGAAAGCTGAAGACCGCCGTCGACGAACTGCTGCTACCGACCGGCTTGCCATGCTGGCTGGCTCCCAGCGCATGCGCGGCATCTTCGACCATACTCCAGCCATTTGCTTTCGCGAGTGCCTCGATCCTGTTCATATCGCAAGGGAGACCGCCGATATGTACCGGGAGCATTGCTTTGGTTCGCTCCGTACGCGCTTGTTCGATGGATGCCGTATCGATATTGAGATCGGAACCGATATCGGCCAGCACCGGACGAGCACCCGTCATCTCAATCGCGCGAACCGAGCTGCAGAAGGTGAGAGGCGTGGTGATGACTTCATCTCCTGCAGTTACTCCGGCCGCCAGCAGCGCTGCGTGCAGACCGGAGCTGCAGGAATTCACTGCAACCGCATGCCGCGAGCAAACAAGCCGGCAGAAATCCTCCTCGAGCTGCTTTGTAACTGGACCAGTGGTGAGCCAGCCGGAGCGAATGACTTGCCGCACTGCCTCTTCCTCTTCTTCACCTAAGTTGGGACGAAAATAAGGAACGGACATAGAGTTCACGGCTTCACCGCCTTTTCCAAAACGATCAGGTAATGCGTATGCAGGAAGGAAATCCTATCCAGGCACTCCGCCAGTTTGACATGGAATCGCAGGGCAAGCCGGGCCAGCGGCGGCAGTAGTGTCACCCGGCGCAAGATGGTCATTCGGCAATCAGGAAACAGAGAGGCAATCTCACTTTGCCGAATCGGTTTTGTCTTCCGGTTCAGCGGATTGGGAGCAAAGAAATCGTACCAAAGAATCGAGCCGCCCGGTTTGACGACTCGCCTCATCTCCCGAGCGATCGCCTGCTTGTCGGCGCTACGAGTGACCGAAGTGAATACCACAAACTGGCAAACTGCATCGAAAGCCGCATCCGGCCAGGGTAAAGCGCGGCCATCCGCAACGCAGACACAAGCCGCCGGAGCGGCAGCTTTCGACATACGTACTCTGGCGGTGTCAAGATCCGCTCCGAAGATCGCAGCCTGCGAAGCTTGCAGATACTGCAGCCAGTAGCCCTTTCCCGAGCCCACATCCGCAATTCGAAGCGGTCGTTTTGATTCGAGCCTCGGCCTCCATTCGCGATCTAGCACCTTTGCCAACTGCGCCCGAAAGAATACGGCTGCCCGGTCGTCACTATGTTTCACTGCCGAAACCGCGCCAACCCTGCCAGTGTCCCCGCGCCGTAAGCCAAATGCGCGACTGGAAACGCAAAGGCTGCGGCGGGTACCAGAATAAGCTGCTTTGGATTTCGAACGCGAACCAGGCTTGCCGCAAGCACAGTGAGACCGTATAGCCGCAATCCGGCTGACCAAATGCGGCGCGCAGTCCGGCTCGGAATAGCTGCCAGCGTTGCGATCGTAAACGCTGCTGCCGCAAACGCCGGCACTAAATGCCGAAGGCGCACCACCGTGCGATGTTTCCGCATGACACGCACCTTCCAGAGTCCATAGCCGAAGAATTGCTTCGCGAGTGCGAGCGGCGAGCGGCGCGGGAAGTACCAGCAACGTATGCGGTTATCTTGCCAGATCCGCCCCCCCGCTTTTGCGATCCGGTATGCCAGCTCGTCGTCTTGGTTTCGCACCAAATGCTCGTCGAAGAGGCCGCTTGCGTCGAGAACGGAGCGCGGCCAGCAGCCATACAGCACTGAATCCCCGGGCCCGCTGTAATTCGCATCGTATACGTGCGACCCACCGGAAAACAGACGCGAAGGATAGGCAAGCCCTAACGCATTCTGCCAATAAGTGCCCGGTGCCATCCGCATTGGACCCCCCACAGCGGCGGCTTGCTTCTCGTCGAGCACGTTCACGCAAGTTTGAATGTAATCGGCGGCATAACGGGTATGAGCATCCAGGCGAATGACAATGGACCCGCTGCTTGCGTGAATGGCAGCGTTCAATCCTGTGCTGGCGATTTTGCCGGGATTGTCAACGATTTGTACCCAAGGCCGATCTAACGCATAGCGATCCAGAACTTCCCGGCTACCGTCAGTGCTTTGCCCATCAGCAAGGACGAACTCGACTTTGAGCCCGCTGTAGACTTGCGAGTCGACTGAAGCGAGGAATTCGCTAAGGGTTAGAAGTTCGTTCCGGCAGCAGGAAACAAGAGAGACAAACCTCATGTCTAGACGCGGTAAGTAGAGCGGCCAATAACTCCATTGTATGGAGCTATAACCGCCCTCACTCACCTAAGAAGCAGCGGAATCAGATCAGCAGCTTATCGGGAGTAATCGGCAGATCGCGCACGCGCTTGCCGGTCGCGTGAAAAATCGCATTGGCGACAGCCGCCGCCGAACCCGTGATTCCGATTTCCCCAATGCCTTTCGCGCCAATCGGGTTTACGTGATCGTCCTTCTCATCCACCCAGAGTGCTTCAATTTGACCGACGTCCGCATTGGTCGGCACGTGGTACTCGGCAAGGTTGTTGTTAACCCAGCGTCCCAGAGCCTTGTCCGTTGCCGCTTCTTCCAGCAGGGCCATGCTAGCGCCCCAGATCATCCCGCCCATAAACTGGCTGCGCGCCGTCTTCGAATTTAGGATCTTGCCCGCGCCAAAGCAGCCTACCATGCGAGATACTTTGACCTGCCCCAGATCGGCATCCACCCGGACTTCGGCAAACTGTGCTCCGAAGGCATACATTGCGTATTCATCCTTCTCGGAGCCGGGTTTGGCGGTCGCTTTTGCCTCGACGAAGGGTTGACCACTCCGGCTGATGAGCGCTTGAAACGTCTCGCCTTTTGAAGGATCGCTCTTGGAAAAGATTCGGCCATTCTCGAAGACGATGTCCTGCGAGCTGACCCCGTGCAGCGGCGATCGAGCGTCACTTACAGCCATCTGGGTCAGCTTCTCGCGCAGCGCTTGCGAGGCGAGGTAGACCGAAGATCCGGTACTGGCTGCCGTCATCGAACCCCCGGAAACTGGCGCTTGCGGCAGGGTCGTATCGCCGAGCCGGAACTTGACTTTGTTCGGAGCAACGCCAAATGACTGAGCGGCGAGCTGAGTCATGATCGTGTATGTGCCGGTCCCAATATCTTGTGTGCCGGAATCTACCGAGAAAGTGCCATCCGCATTGAGCCGGGCGGATGCGTTTGAGGCCTTTCGGTTAGTCGGATAGACAGCCGTTGCCATACCCCATCCGATAAGCGTATTGCCTTCCTGCATGGAGCGGGGAGCCATGCGCCGGCGCGACCATCCGAACCGCTCGGCTCCCTGCTGATAACATTGCCGAAGCGATTTGCTTGACCAGGGTTTATGCTTCTCGGGATCTTGCTCGGCGTAATTCTTCAAGCGGAACTCAACCGGGTCGATATTCAGCTCGTAAGCCATCTCATCCATGGCTACTTCAAGGGCGTAAGTGCCCGGAGCTTCACCAGGTGCCCTCATGTAGGATGGCTGCCCGATATCGGAGCGGATCAGCTTCTGAGTTGTGCTGTTATTCGGCGATTGGTAGAGCATGCGAGCCGCTGAACTGGCGGTCTCCGTGAACTCGCCGAAGGTAGATGTCTGGTTGCAGGTATCGTGCTGTAAGGCAGTCAGCGTGCCATCCTGGCGCGCGCCTACTCGCAACGCTTGCCGAGTGCGGGAGCGACTGCCCACCATGCCGAACATTTGAATCCGTTCGACGGCCAGCTTGACCGGCCGCTTTACGATCTTCGCCGCCATGGCCGTGATAATGACGTGCGACCATACTGGCCCTTTGCTCCCGAATCCACCGCCCAGATAGGGGGATATGATCCGCACTCTATCGGGTTTGAGCTGAAACAGGTCCGCCACACGTTCACGGTCAGAAAACACACCTTGCGTGGCATCGTACAGGGTCAGATGATCCGGAGCATCCCAGACGGCAATGGTTGCGTGCGGTTCCATGGGATTATGAACTTCAAAAGGAGTCCAATAAACCTGTTCGACGCGCTTGTGGGCCTGCTGCATGCCGGCTTGCATGTCGCCACGAGTTGTCGTAGGCCCTTCGTCCCCGGCCTTCTTTGGAAGGTAGGCTTCCGACAGACGGCTCTTGAGATCCGTGAGCGGCTGATCAACCCGGTATTGCGCCCGAACCAACCGCGCCGCCT
Source organism: Bryobacteraceae bacterium (assembly GCA_965219105.1). Taxonomy (GTDB): domain Bacteria; phylum Acidobacteriota; class Terriglobia; order Bryobacterales; family Bryobacteraceae; genus Bog-105. The sequence continues at coordinate 2,358,110 of OZ244728.1, forward strand.
CTTTCGCGTTCTCGAGCGTGTCCGCCACGGCTACCGCGATCGGCTGGTAAGCGTACCGAACCACGTTGTCCTGAAAGACTTGAACTACTTTCCCGACCGGTAACGAGTTCGATTGATTCTGCAAAGCCGGGAATTTTATCGAATTTTGGTGCGTGATGACGCGCAGAACTCCCGGTGACTTCTCAGCCGCGCGCGTATCGAACGAAGTGATCGTACCTTTCGCGATTGAGCTAACGACGAGCACACCGTATACCGCATTCGGCACCTTCTGCTCGTAGGCATAGGGAGCGCGACCGGTTACTTTCAAACGCCCCTCGACGCGATCGAGCGGTTCTCCAATTAAGTTTTCCATGTGAGCTATGCCTCTCTGACCGCCAAAGCCGTTTTCATCGCGCGCACGATACAGCGTTTGGCGAGTTCGATTTTGAAGGAGTTGTATTCGTACCCCTTAGCGTCCGCCAATTCCGCTTCGGCTGCGTCACGCAGATTCTCGTCGTCTGGCTTCTTGCCCTTCAAAGCGCTTTCGGCCTTTGTCGCTCGCCACGGCTTATGCGCCACCCCACCTAAGGCGAGGCGCACATCGCGCAGAGATCCGCTCTCATCCACATCGGCTAGGGCGGCTACCGATACCAGAGCAAAAGCATACGAGTTACGGTCTCGTGTTTTTAAGTAAAACGAACGCTTGGCGAAGGATACATTGGGCAGGTCGATCGCGGTGATGAGTTCGCCCGGCTTCAAGTTGGTGTCGATTTGCGGCGTGTTCCCCGGCAGGCGATGAAACTCCGTCATAGGAATCGAGCGCGCGCCTCCGGAACCCTGCACTTGCACGACCGCATCGAGCGCGGCAAGCGCCACGCACATATCGCTCGGGTGTGTAGCAATGCACTCGGGACTCGTGCCGAGAATGCCATGAATACGGTTGTACCCGTTCAGCGCCGCGCAGCCACTTCCGGGCGCTCGCTTGTTACATGCCGCATAGGTGGGATCGTAGAAGTAATAACAACGCGTGCGCTGCAGCGGATTGCCACCGGTGGTAGCCATGTTGCGCAGCTGCTGCGAAGCTCCGGCCAGGATCGCTTGACTGAGTACCGGATAACGCGAGCGAACCAACGGGTGATCGGCTACCTGCGTATTGGTCGCGAGCGCGCCTAAGCGTACGCCGCCCTCGTGCTCCTCGACCGTGTTTAAGGGAAGCCGGTTGATGTTGACTAGATGAGTGGGCTGCTCCACCCCCATCTTCATCAAATCGAGCAGGTTGGTCCCGCCACCGATGAAGTGCGCGCTGCCCCCATTTTTAATCGTGCGTATGGCGTCGTCAACCGAAGTAGGCGCTGAATATTGAAATGGCGTCATGCTTTCACCTCCGAGTGGGCTTGACGGACAGCCGCCACAATACCCACATAGGCGCCGCAACGGCAGAGATTCCCGCTCATCCGCTCGCGAATTTCATCGTCGGTCAGTTCGATTGGCCCGCTCTGCGACAGGTTTGCGGTGACCGCACTCGCCGCACCTCGGCGCACTTCGCCCAACATACCTACGGCAGAGCAGATCTGTCCTGGCGTGCAATAGCCACACTGAAAACCGTCATGTTCGATGAAGGCGGCCTGCACCGGGTGCAATTGGCCGCTATTTGAATCCGCGAGTCCTTCGACGGTAGTAATCTCGTGCCCATCGTGCATGACCGCCAGCGTCAGACAGGAATTGATGCGCTGGCCGTTGACCAGAACAGTGCAGGCGCCGCATTGCCCGTGATCGCAGCCTTTCTTGGTGCCAGTTAACTGCAAGTTCTCACGGAGCAGATCCAGGATTGTGGTTCTCGGGTCCACCTGCAATTGGTGCTGCTGCCCATTGATTTTGAGCGAGCAGGGAAGTTTAGCAACGTTGTTGCCGTTTGCGGACGATGACGCCTGGTCAGCTTGGGTAACAGCGGCGTCGACCGGCAAGACCGACGCGACACCCAGCATGGTACTTCCGACGAATTTCCGCCGGTTTACTCCAATGTCCGGTTGATTCTTCTTGTCCTCGGTTTTCATTAGTTCTCCGTTAGATGCTATCGAGTTAGATCGAGAAAGTGTCTTTCCCGCAACACTATCTTTATCCGTGTTTGTACGAGCCTCGCGCTTCAAAGCGCTAAAACTGGATTTCTATTTTCCACTCGCTCGTTTGGGATTTCCACAGCATGCCCGGTTTTCACGAAAGCGCGCAGCACCTCGGCAACGCTCCAGGCCTGCGCGCAACAGCCCCGGGGAGTGAACGGCGGCTCTGCGTCAAATATCTCGCTGATCGACCCCAGGCACGCTTCGTCCAGATGAGCACGATACCCATCGAGGAAGCCCCGAGCCTCTTCGGTCTCCCCCGGATGCACTTTCATCCAGGCATCTATAAACGGTCCGATGAGCCAACCCCACACAGTGCCCTGATGATAGGCCGCATCGCGCGACCGCAGATCTCCGTCGTAGCGTGCTTTAAAGTCCCGCTCACCGGGTGCTAGCGAGCGCAGGCCGACCGGCGTCAACAAACGGTCCTGAACGACTTGCAGCACAGGTCTCCACTTGTCGCGATCGAGCACCGGATGTTCGAGCGAGATCGAGAAGATTTGATTCGGCCGGCAGCGCTGGCTGTTTTTTCCATGCTCAGATTCGACCACATCGTAAAGGAATCCGCCCTCAGCAAACCAGAACTTCTCGTTGAAAGAGTTCCGCGCACGTAAGGCGTGCCCTGCGATAACCTCTGCTTCGTTTTTCTGGCCGAAAGTCGTGAGCCATCCTTCGAGGAGGCGCAGCGCGTTGTACCAAAGCGCATTGATCTCAACGGCCTTGCCGCGCCGGGGAGTGACGACCCAATCCTCCACTTTTGCATCCATCCAAGTGAGCTGGTAGCCGGGCGCGCCCTCCACAAGCAAACCATCTTTCGGGTCCACATGAATGTTGAAGCGAGTACCGTCCAGATGATGTTTCACGATGTCGGCGAAGTGCGGAAGCAACTGCTTCATCAGAAGCCGGTCATCGGTCGCCTCGAAGTAGCGTCCGGCCGCGTGGAAGAACCAGAGGGTCGCGTCCGCCGTGTGATAGAGGCCATCGTTTTTACCCTCGGGGAACATGTTTGGAATAAGGCCATCCCGGATGTAATGGGCGAAGGTTCGCAGAATGTAGCTGGCTTCGATCTGCCGCCCGGTCATCAAGGTGAGCCCCTCGAGACTGATCATCGTGTCACGGCCCCAATCGGTAAACCAGTGGTATCCGGCAATGACGGAGCGGATTTCGTCACCCGCAGCGCGCGCACGAGCGGTATCCTGTTGCCGCCCTACTGGACGAAACAGGAATTGATCCGCGGCCCAGACCAGTTCGCGCGATTCAGCGGAGTCGCGCGCCACAGGATTGCATTCGATTAACAGGCGAAGCTTACGTTCCCGTTCGGCGTCCCATGCTTCCTGAGGACTTAACGTCGATAACACATCCCAGGTCTCGGTCGACGCGACCAGGCTCACGTCATTCCCCGGCTCGACTCGCACCCGGAAGTAACCCGGACTCCACAGATTGCCTCGCCAAATGTACCCACGGTTTCTCTCGACGTCGTAGATGACATCCTTCACCACCTGGGGATCCACCGTCACCGACGGATGATCCGCGACAAGTTTGAGGCGCAATGGCGGGATATCGCTCATCGGCTTCAGCTCGTACTGGTGATCGCGCACCAGAAACGTATATTCGCCGATAGGCGTATCGACTGGAGCTTCATGCGCTCGCATATTCACCAAGGGCCGAAGCTGAAGGTCAACTGCCGGACCGCTTAGTACGCGATAGGTAATGTAGGTAGTGTTCTGGCAGTGCGGGACGCAAAGGCGTTTCTCAATCGTCGAGCCTTCCACCTCAAAGGTCCAGACGGGCAGCCCAAACTCGAGGCGGAATCCGGCCAAGTACTCGGACACGAGCGGATACTCTTTGGATTCGGTATTGAGGCCGTCCAGCGGAAGAAGCCTGCCGTCGCGCGTAATCACCGATTCACAAACGTCGTTGAGGATCATGGTGCGGCCCAGCGGCGCCGGCAGGGCGGCAATTAAATAGCCGTGAAACACACGCGTCAGCGTGCCGCTCAGCGTGCCGGAAGCATAGCCCCCCATACCGTTTGTGACGAGCCATTCGGTGTCGAGCAAACGATACTGCTCACCGGCAGTGACTGGGGTCGCGGGGTCTCGCGAAAACAAGTTTTTCATCGAAGATTTTCAGTGTAAAACGGCTTAAACCGGATTAGCGAACTACTTCGTCCGGTGCCAGCACAACGGCAGACTGCCCAGGCAGCTTCCAGTTGTCGTCCTCATCGATATCGGCCGTTCCACAGCCACCGTAAGGAGAATCGTCCGAGGACCAGAGCTTCTTCCAATTTGTGCCGTGCGGGGAAGCAAGTAACGGTTCCGGCATGGGACTTAAATCGACCTCGGCCCCGAGATTGATCAGCAAAAGCCGATCCTCGTCGAAACCAGGAGAAAAGAAACGAATCACAAATGACAAGGGCGACAGGACAGCGCCATCGAGGCCGTCAGCTCCCTGCTTAGAGAATACCGGATCTTCACGGCGTAAACGCAGCAGGTCTTTATGCAGCCTGTAAGTGGAGGCGTGTTTCCCGACTTCTTCGAAATTCAGCTTTGAATCCTCGAACGAGCATTCTGAGCACGGGTCGGGAAGGCAGCTTTTCATGTCGGGCATGCGCAGCGAGCGCCACTGCTCCAGAAATTCCTCGCGGCCTTTGCGGACCATGCGTGCAAGGTCGGGCTTGTGATCGGCAAAGAACAGGAAGGGCGCCGAGGACGCGAACTCCTGACCCTGAAACAACATGGGCGTACCCGGGCCAAGCAGCGTCAAAGCAGTCATCGCTTTATAGACACCGGGCGAGCTCAAGTCGTGCGCACGCTGGCCGCGCGCTGAATTCGCTACCTGATCGTGGTTTTGGATGAACGTGACCATGGCCGCTTTAGGCAGGCCGAGGTTGGAGCTGCCGCGCCGCTGCTTCTGCCAGCGATACCACTGCCCCTGGTACAGATAGCCGTGCTTCATGGCGGACACAAATTCCTGGGGCGTTCCACGATAATCGCCATAATAGGCGTCGGCTTTGCCGGTAAGCGCCACCATCGCACTGTGGTGGAAATCATCATTCCACAAGGCGTCGAGCCCGTAGCCGCCTTCGGGCACCGGCCGGATCAGGATCGTCTGTTGCGGCTCGTTCTCGCCGATCAGCAGAATCGAACGCGCGCCGGCCGCGCGGCGGCTAGCCTGGCTAATTTCTGCCAAGATGTGCGGTGAAGAATCGTCATGAATGTCCTGGGTGGCATCGAGGCGCAAGCCGTCGAGATGAAACTCGCGAATCCAATAGGCAGCATTCTCGATGAAGTATTCGCGAACCGGCGCGGACGATGGGTCATCGAAACTAATCGCCTGCCCCCAATCGGTTTTATGCTTATCGGTGAAGTAGCTCTTAGAGAATTGAGGCAGGTAGTTCCCATCCGGCCCTAAATGGTTGTAAACCACATCGAGGATCACCCCAATGCCGAGACGATGCGCCTGATCGACGAATTTTCGCATGTCTTCCGGGGTTCCGTAGATCGAGGCAGGCGCGTAAGGCTGCACGCCATCGTAACCCCAGCCAAACCGGCCCGCAAAATCCGCGACCGGCATTACTTCAATGAGCGTAATTCCCGTGTCTTTCAAGTACGGAAGCTTCGCGGCAGCCGAGTTCCACGTTCCTTCTTTCGTGAAAGTGCCCAAGTGCATCTCGTAGACCACCTGACCCTTGAGCTTCACGCCGCTCCAGGCTTCATCGGTCCACTGGAATGCATGCGGATCAACGACCTCGGAGAAGCCGCTCGGGCCCTCCGGCTGAAAACGCGAAGCGGGGTCGGGATACGCGTCGCCCCCGCCATCGAGTGTCATCTTATAACGGGTGCCTACGCGAGCCGCGGCAATTTGCCCGGAGAAATATCCGTTTCCCTCGGGCACGAGTGGGAAAGGGATTGAATGTCCATCGAGAACGACGGCGACGGACCGGTGATCGCTCGCCCAGACGCGAAAATCAACTCCATGATCGTCAAGCGATTCGGCGCCGATCGGGGCCGAACGGTGGATCAGGGTACGGACTTCTTGTGAAATAACAGAACTCTCCGATTTCATAAATGAAGGCTAAACGCTCTAAAACATAGATCCTCCCGTACCCTCCGCGATTACCGGAAAAACCAGTAAAAGTCCCACGTTCGCTTTGACTATAGTCCCAGTTTGTCCTTCAGAGTTCGCACTCGCTCGCGGGCTACCGTTAATTCAGTATCTTTTCCGTCGTTTACTCTAAGCATCAGCCGGTCGGAGAACCACGAGTACAGCTCCCGGACGTGCTCCAGGTTGACGATGGTTGCGCGATGAATCCGCACGAAGCGTGCCGGATCGAGCAACTCCTCGAGCTGCGTAATAGTGTAATCCACAACGAAATCTTTCTTGGGCGTGGACGCGTAGCTCAGTTTTTCGTTGGCATAGAAGTGAGTGACACGCGCCACGTCGACAAATTCGATCCGCTCTCCAAGCTTGGAAGGAAGACGTGCCGGATAGGATCGCTTCTCCGGTATTGCCGAGGTGAGTTTCTCGAGCAGCTGTTCCAAGTTCGGTCTCGGCTCGAGTCCTCCGCGAATTCGGTCGAGCTTGGATAGGGCGCGAAGGAGTTGCTTCTCGTCCACTGGCTTGAGCAGATAATCGATTGAATTCACTTCGAAGGCTTGCAGTGCGTATTGCGAGTAGGCGGTTGTGAATACAACCAGCGGTTGCGGATCGAGGCGCGCAAGCATCTGAAACCCGGAGAGTTCCGGCATCTCGATATCGGTGAACAGGACATCGCACAGGATGCCCGATCGAAGCCGATTGACAGCATCCTGCGAGTCCGAACTTGTGCCGACTACTGACACTCGCTTGGTGCGTTCCAGAAGACGCTCAAGTTGGCGCAAAGCAAGCGGCTCGTCGTCGACCAGAAAGGCCCGGATCAAACTCACTTCTGCGCCTGCAATTGAAGACCTGAATCGCTGACGCCTGCCAATCCGGCTTGAGCGCAAGGCATTTCCAGGGCAACCACGGTTTGAGCGGCGTCGCTGGCAACGGAAAGCTTAGCGGAATCGCCAAAGAGCGCACGCAAGCGCTCTTCGAGGTTGCTCAAGCCGTGGCCGGCGGGCAGTTCAAGCGACGAGAAGCCAGGACCATCGTCGATCACGGAAAGGCGCAGGCGCTCATTGTCGGCTGTTGCTTCGACGATGAGATTGGCGCCGCGGCTGCGCGGTCCGACCGCGTATTTCACACTGTTCTCGACCAGAGTCTGAAGCGAGAGCGGCGGCACCCGCAACTCGAGCAGATCCGGTGAAACTTCCATCCGGTATCGGAGGCGCTCGCCGAAGCGGGCCCGCTCAATTTCGAGATAATTTTCGACGATCTGTAGTTCGCGCGCCAGCAGAACCAGGCTGCCCGGAGCGCTGTCGAGCGAGAAGCGCAGGAGTCCGGCAAATTGCGTGAGCAATCTCTCGGCTCGCAGCGGATCTTCATGAATGAGCGACGATATGGAGTTAATCGTGTTGAAGAGAAAGTGCGGGTGAATGCGCGCCTCAAGCGAAGAGAGTCTTGCTTCGGTGGCGAGCTTGAGGGCGCGTTCCCGCTCCACTTCTTTGGTCTTGAGCTCCATTGCGCTGCGCTTGAGTTTGGATTGCTGCGTTGCGTACATCGACAGGAACGAGACAGCAATCGCCGATAGCACCAGCGATATGCCTAGAGCCACGCGGAACTCGGGCCAGTATTCGTATTTTGGACCGATCACCGAGCGGAGAACAATGCCGGCGAGCAAGCAACCGGTAAAATTGGCGAAAAAGACCATGCCGATGCGGGCTCCTGACCGCCATAACAGAGGCCAGCCCGAAGTGCGCCTCCAGGTAGCAGGAAAGACAAGATTGATAGGGATGCCGATCAGGTTCGAATAGAGGATGGCGTAGAGATACTGCCAAATCAGTTCGTGAAACGAAGTGCGCGAGCCGAAAAGCCCCTGAAAGATAGGTACAAGGATTGCAATTGTGGCATCCAGGATTGCCACCCGGGTGATCCAGTTCAGGATCGGTTTGCGCACGCGAGTCCCCCTCCTTAACGTAAATCTAATTCGAGCGCAGGGCCGCGGCAGCCGACGAACCGCCGCTTTCGGCAGACCAAGCATGCGAAAGCTTACGTGAAAAGAAATCGGCAGTTGCGTGATAGGCGGCGACCCAATCACGATGGAGGAGGAAATCGTGAATCTCGTTGGGGAAGATGAGCTCTTCGAAGCTCACATTGCGCTTGCGTAATGCCTCGACCAGCTCGAGGGTTTGCGAGAACTCTACATTGCGGTCATCATCGCCATGGATGAGCAGAACAGGCGAACGCCAAGTATCTACAGACGCCATGGGAGAAGAGGTAAAGGCGGTGTGAACCGCTTGCCGGAGCGCCTCGATTTCGCGCGGATTGCCGCCAATCGGACCTGCGGCGAAATGGCCGTACAAGGTGCTCCAATCGTGTACACCGTGGAAATCCACGCCCGCGGCAAACAGATCGGAGGAACGCGCAAGGGCGAGCGCGGTGAGATAGCCGCCGTAAGAGCCGCCCCATACGCCAATGCGAGACCCATCGACATCGGGACGAGATTTGAGAAAGAGACCGGCGCCGATTACGTCGTTATACTCACTGGCGCCGTCCGCGCCGTAATGAACGGCTTCGCGAAAGTCGAGGCCATAGCCGATTCCGCTGCGATAGTTGACCGAAAGGACGAGGTAGCCGCGACTGGCCAGATATTGATTGAGCGCATAGGCGTTCGAGTAGTAGTACATGTAATGAAAGCCGAGGAGCATCTGGCGTCGCGAGCCTCCGTGAAAGAAGATCAGCGCGGGATGGCGGGTATGAGCCGCGCCGGCCGGCGGGACAAACAGCTGGCCATGAACCTGCAGGCCGTCGGCGGCTGTGATGAGCACTGCCTGCGGTTTAACCAGGCCGTTCCTGGGGAAATCCGAGCCGGGCTCCGGTCCGAGCAGCTTGGCCGATGCGTTCGCGGCCCGGACAACGGCATGAGACTTCTCGTTGTAGCTCGAAGCAAGATAGAGAAGCGTTCGGTCATCGGAGGCAATCTGCGGAGACCACTCGATCGCTTCGCCTTGCGTGATCGTGCGGGGCGGCGCGCTTGCCGAGGCATCGACCGAAGCCAGATGGCGGCGATCGATGTCACCGATGTTTGTCGAGTAATAGAGAGTTCTTGCATCGGGCGCAAGAGCAACGTGCTCGATGATGCCTGCGCCAGGAGTCAGCTCTTGCGGAGCGGCCCCGCCCGCGGACGGAATGCTATAGAGGTGGAGCCAGCCGGTCCGCTCCCAAGGGAACACAATGCGGTTGGAGGCGGTCCAAAAGATCTGCTTCGGCGCGACCATTTCGTGAAAGACGCTGCCTGCGCCTTCAGCGGCGCGAAAGAGTTCGTGACCGAGGCCGGTCGTTGGGTCAGCAATGCGGATCGACCATGGCGGCCCGGTGCGCCGAGCCGAGAAAAACGCTTCGCGGCTGCTAGCCGGGATGCGAAGGAAAGCGACCGAACGGCCATCGGGCGACCAGACGGGATCGCTGTCGGTATCGACGCTGGCGTCGAGATAGCGGACTGAATTGCTTGCGAGATTATAAACGCCGATGAAGCTGTGACCGCTGCGGCGGCTGACGAAAGCGAAGGACTCGCCGTCGGGCGCCCAGGTTAAGTCGGATTGTTTGCCTTTTTGATCGAGAAGCGGCGAAACCGCTCTTGGACTGAAGGGGTTTCCGGTTATCACTTGCATCGAACTCGGCTGAAAGATCTGTCCGTCGCGTAGGAAGATCACTTTGCCTTGTGCCGAAATCGCAGGCGATTTGGCTTGCGCGTAAATTGCAAAGGCCGGCTTGCCATTGAAGGCCACGTACCAGATATCCTGCGTCGGCTGCTGAGCTTGGGAAGCGGGGTTGGGGTTCGTGCCGCCATTCTCGAAGTCGCCGCCTCGCACAAAGAGCAGGTAATCGCCTTGAGGCGACCAGGCGAGTTCATCTATCTCTTGACCGTCGTCGTCCTTGAAGTCCGTGATCTTCTTGGCGGACCAATCCGGAGCCGATGCCGCATAGATGTTTCTACGACCCTGTTCGTTTTCGACCCAAGCGGCGCGATTGGCCCTGGGAGAGGTAGTTAGCTCACTTGCGAAGGGAGCATTCATCAGCGTGTCAATCGAGAAGGACGGCGAGTTCTGCGCGGAACAATAGCCGGCCAGAAGGAGGAGCGAGAAGAGTAACTGGCGCATAAGGGTAGTTCTTAGCATAGAAAAAGGGCCAGACAGTTGCCTGTCCGGCCCTTTGCTTTTACTGACTGGATTGCCGATTTATTTCGGGCAGCCGAGCGCCTTCATTTGATCCTCTGGAAGCGGCTTCGGATTCTTCACCGCGGGAGGCATAGTGGTGCTGTTGTGAGGCACCAGGTAGACTTCGACGCGACGATTCTTGTCGGCCTCAGTCGTCTGGGAGCCACGGCGTTCCTTCGTGTTGGAAGTACCGCAAGCGCCAGGGCGCGTTTCGGAGCTTTGGTCAGTGCCAACCCAATCCACCTTGATGCGGGACGGATCGACCTTACCGCAAGTGCCGGTACCACCGCTCAGGACGGCAGCCGCGTTAAGGACGCGTTGCTCATCGAGATCGTTGGCAGCAGTTCTACGGCCGCGGCGGCCACGAACAGCAGCAGCCTTGGTGCGTTCGTCGGTATCGCGATGACCCACGAGGACCACGTCGTAATCGCCACCGGCGAGTTTCGGCGCAGTATCGTCGATCAGGACGCGCTTACCGCAGTTGTTCACGCGAGCGTTATTCTTCGCGAAAATGACGTCATCGAGGCGGACGAACTGCGGCGGGCAGTTGACCGTGATAGTCGTCGATTGTGATGCGGTTTGACCCTGCTCATCGGTTACCGTGACAGTCGCAGTGACAGTCTTGGTCTGGTTCTGAGCGCCACCCTCAAAGTTGAGGCTGGAAGAGTCGAACGTAGCGTTGGCGCTGGTGTCACCGGTAACGCTGCCTTCGCTGACGGTCCACTTGTAGGTCAAGTTGCCACCGCAAGCAGAGGCCGTAGCAGCTGCCGTGAGCTTGGCGGTGTGTTGGCCGTTGGTATCAGCCGCGCAAGTAAGAGTTGGCTGATCAGCCGAGACGCCGCTGATAGTCGGCGCAGCGGCGCTGACGGTCACAGTGGCTGTGGCATTCACAGGAGCAACGGGCGGAGGCGGAGCTGGAGGAGTCCAGCAACGAGCCGGGAATTTCTTGGGCTTCTCCATTGGAGGAGGCGGCGGCGTGGTGTCAGTGACAGTCACCTGAATGTTCGAGGTGCCGGTGCCGGTTGGGGTGAAGCTAAAGTCCGGACTGTCGCTACCCTGAGCTGCGCCGTTCACGGTCCATGCGTATTTCAGCTTGCGCGCGGCATCGATGCCGGCAAGAGTCGCATGAAGATTAACGGGCTTGTTCGGGCAAATTGTTCCTTCCGCGCCGGAGATCGTAGGCGTCGGCAGCGGAGCCGGGGGCGGCGGAGGAGCAGGCATTTCGGGGCACTTGGTTGTGCCGGCATACCACACCAGACCGAGGGTTCCCTGGAAGCTGTTGAGCTTGTCGTGAGCGGGAATGTAGATCCCGCCGTTCGGGTAGTTCGGCAACCCGTATGTGGGATTGCGCGACCAGAATCCGCGGGCATCTAAGCGGATACCGATGTGATCGGTCACGTGCATCTTGACGCCGCCGCCGTAGTTGAAGCCGACCTGCAGATTGTCGTTCAATGTGCCGGAGTTATAGAGCGCTTCATTAATGGGCGAACGTGCAACATTCTTCGCATGATCGGTCGGAGTGAACTGAATGCCATTCACGCCTACCGTCAAATACGGTTGAATCTTCGAGCCGCGAGGACGCAGGTTGATGATCGGGTTCAACCCGAAATAGTAATTGTTGCCGGAAAAACCGTACGCAGGTAGCTGCGCTAAGGTGCCCGGATAGAAGCCGCTGGACTGCCGGAACTCGACGTTGGCCTGAGTCATATCAGCCCAAAGCTCAATGCCGAGATAAGCGGAAGGATTGTAAGTGAGGCGTAAACCGCCAACCCATCCATCGACCAGCTTGGTCGTTAATCCACGTAAGACTTGTCCAGAAGTTGTAATTCCGCCAAAAGGGTCAATTTCAACTAAGTCCGGATATTGATCCAAACCACTAGAAGTCGATTTGGCCATCTTAGTTGAATTGGTAGTTGTTGTATTAGTTGTGCTCTGAGTATTCGTATCCTGCGCATGAGCCGCTGTGCCTAAACACATGGCCATACACAAGACACCAGAGCTAATCGGCTTGATTCCGAGCCGAGTCTTCATCCTGCTCCTCCAAAACGAGAGTGTATCCCACCACCAAAATGATGTCAGTAAAATAGGTTCGCACAAAACCGGTTCTGTTTCATCAGTTAAACGAATTTAATCCAGCAGACAGAATACTTTAACTGCTTCCGGCTGGTTGGGGCCGCGATTTACCTCGGACAATTGCCTGGCGACCAGAGTTTTTTCTGAGCCTTGGGCAACCGCCTGGCGTAAGAGACCGCAAATTCACCTACTCGAAATATAGTCCGGACTGGGGCTATATCTCAGGTACGCACGCTTGCCGGTCTTAGAGACTTGTTAGCTCTGTTGCTCCGCGGTAACGGGCAAACAGCGCAAATTTCTGCTTCCAGGTAGTCGATCAAAAGAGCAGATAAGTTCGCGTTCAAATGATCACCCGATTTCAATAAATTTCCACAGGCCTAATTAACTCTTGTGAGCTCAGCACAATGGGCCATGATAGACACTGTTTAGACAACGTGTAAGTAGACTTACGCGAAGATACAATCGCGGCTAACACAAAAGATTTTTCCACACGGTAGGCAAACGCGCAGAGCAAGAGAGTGAGTTAGGATACGCAGGTAAAAGTTAAACCGGCGCAAACCCTCCATAGATTCCCTCTCTGTTCGCAAGCAACACTAATCATTGATCTTAGCGGAAATCAGCACTGTCGCGAAAGAGAATTCCAATATCGGAGGTAATTCCATAAAGGCGTCTGGAGGCAACATCGGGTTGCCAGAGTTGTCGAATCTGCAGAGAAGGAATGGAGGTCGGGACCTCTTTCCAGGCCGTTCCGCTGTCGTCTGTATGAAAGAGCCGGCCATATTCCACGGCCCACGCGGACCCCTCATTTGCAAAGAGAACAGACGAGACAGTGGACGAAGGCAGGCCAGGCGCACTGGAAGACCAGGTTGCCCCGTTGTCTTTCGACGAGTAAAGGCCGAGTCTCGTCGCCGCCAGCAGTGAATTGGACGAACCGGGCGCGATGGCTATCTGATTGATGTCTGAAGTGGAGGCGGGGAAGTGGAGATCCTCCCAGTGATCGCCGAAATCCTTGGAGAAGAACAACGCGCCGGCAGATCGGGCGATCATCCTGCCATTCGAATCGGGCGATGTATAGAGGGCGTAAACGGCGGGATTGCCATTGAGCGGAGCTACGGTCCACTTTTCACCCGCATCGGTGCTTTTAAGCAGGCCAAGGTCGGTAGCGGCAAAGACAATGGCGCCGGACTGCCCTTTGGCTGAGTAAAGCCCGCTTACCTCAGAGAGAGACACAGTGCGGATCTTAACGACAGGCTTAACAGGACGACGGGAGCGTGCCCGGGTTGAGCGATGCGCGGCCGAAGAATGCCGCGCCGTAGGATGCGTAACCGGTTTCGACTCAGGGACGGGAGGGGGCGGCGGCTCGACCACCCTAACTACTAGAGGCTTCCACAGCAATCCATCCGTAGTTTTGTAGAGATGATGGGGGCTGGCCGCCAGAAGCACGTTGGGGCGATCCGGCAGACCGGTGATCGCTTTCAGGTGCACGCCACCCAAACCGCGCTGGGCGGAGTTCTGGATCCAGGTTGCGCCATGATCGGCGCTGGTAAAAATGCCGCTGGTCTCGCCTTCCTGGGTTTCGATCGCGTACAGTTTATCGCCGGAGGCAGCCACGGAGGACACAGCGCGATCGACGAAGCCGTGATTCATCAGGTGAATAGTTTGAGCGCCGTCCTCACTCTTCCCGATACCTTCGTACTCGAGGGCCATATACATAGTTCCAGGGTGAGTGGGATCGAAAGCGATCGAGTTAGCCTGGGTATCGCTGAGGCTTTTCCAGGTGGCGCCGCGATTGACGGACTTAAAGAGCCCTGTGGTGGTTCCCGCGTAAATGACATCCGGGTTCGCGGGATCCTGCCGAATCACGTGAGTGCGGCGGGAGGTATTCGGGATGCCCATCAGCTTCTTCCACTGCTCACCCTTGGAATCGCTCGCATAAATGCCGCTGCAGGCGCTTGCCAATAGAGAGGAAGGATGGGCCGGGTCGACAAAGATAGAGAAAACGTCGGAGTCATCGATCATTCCGGTGTGAATCGATTCCCAGGTCTTGCCCCGGTCAGTAGTTTTCCAAGGCAGATGACTGGTGCCGGCGTAAATCGTATCGGGATCCTTACTGTCGACGGTCACTACAGTGATTCCCTGCATCTCGAGGTTGTCTTTATCCGAGATCCGCTTCCAGTTCTTGCCGGAGTCCTCGCTCAGCCAGACACCCTGAAAGGAACCTACGACAAACTCGGACGGCTTACTCGGCGCCGAAGCAATCGCCCGGATGCCAAACTTGCTGAGAGGTCTGACGACGTCCCAGGAGCGGCCTTGATCGTAGCTCTCGAAGAGCCCTCCGCCTCCAGCCGAAATGAGTCCGGCCAAATAGTGGTTGGAGTCAGCCGGGTCGACCATGATGGAGGTGACCTCGCTCAAGTTCCGCTTCGGGAAGTAGAGCATGTCCCAGCTTTGACCGGCATCGCGGCTGCGGAACAGGAGAGAATTCATTCCTCCGGCCAGAACCACCTCGGGGTGCTGGGGATCGATGGCAATGCTGCGCGCCGTTCCGCCGTACGGCCCGGTAATCGTCCAGTCATTGACGGGGGTGGAGATAGCGCGCGCGGCCAGAGCGACGGTCAGCAGAGCGGATCCATAGGACAAAGGAATCCACGCTCGTCGAATCATTTTGCGAGACATCTGTTTTAAGTACTACCAGTATAGGGTTCATTTCGGCAGCAGAGTCTCAAAGTGTGAGAGAACGGATGAGATTTTGGCCCTTGAGAGTGGGAACTCTGCAAACGGGGTGTTAGGAATCTGACCTTTCGTGGGCCAGCAAGCGGATCTTACGATCTCCGCTCGGCGGCAAAATCCCGCGCTGATGCTCGCCCTGAATCAATGATTCTCCTTATCGCCCGATAGCGAGTTTGATTCCCAATGCAACAAGCAAAACGGCAAACCCTCTGCGCAGTATCACATCCGAGAGATGTTGCACCCACATTCCTCCGAACCAGCCGCCAACGGTGAAGCCAAGCGCGATCAGGAACGCCAACTTCAGATCCACGTGTCCTGCTTTGTAGTAGGCCCAAAAAGCAAAGATGCCGATGGGCAGAAGCAGCGTCGCGACAGATGTTCCCTGCGCAGTTTTCTGCGACATGCCGTAAAAGAAAACAAGGGCTGGGATTAGGAACGCTCCACCTCCGATCCCGATCATGCCCGAGATCACGCCGATGACCAGCCCGAGCGTGAGGCCACCGGCGACCACGAGTGAGCTCATTCGGCCGCCTTCTTTGGGTCGTTCCACGGCATCCGGCCGAGAACAGAAGCCATCATGCAAGTGTCACTCACACCTGCGTAGACGAGACCCGCACCGACCAGGCCCGCGCCGGCAAAGAACTTCTTCGAAGTCAGCACACCCAGGCCTAAGAACGCCAACACGAGCGAACCTGCCGTAACACGCACCTGGCGCTCCATCGACCAGGGCTTGTTTGCCGCGGCAACGGTGAGCGGATTGCCTCCGTTCGCCCATGCCTGAACGCCGCCTTCCAGCACATTGAGCGACTGAAAGCCCTTCTCAGCCAGGGTCTGTCGCGCCTGTTCCGCCCGTCTTCCGCTACGGCAAACGAGGGTGAGCGGCTCCGAGCGGTCCCAACCTTCACTGGCCTTGTCCAATGTTCCAAGCGGGACCAGTTCAAACCCCGCGATGTGACCTTCAGCAAATTCAGGGTATTCCCGCACGTCAATGAAACGACTTTTTATATCCAACCTCTCCACTGACACAACTGTATGCGTTCATAGTGATATAGTCAAGCGGTGGCAAAGCAGGCTTTGAGCGACAAGATGCTCGATCTGGTGGCGCGGCGGTTTCGCACTCTTGGAGAGCCCTACCGCCTTCGCATTCTGCAGGAGCTCGAGGCAGGGGAGAAATCGGTCGGCGAACTCGTTGCCGCTCTGGATGGAAATCAGCCCAATATCTCCAAGCATTTGCAAATTCTCTCTGATGCCGGTCTCATCGGCCGGAGGCGGGAAGGCACCTCTATCTTTTATGCGGTCAGCGACCCAATGGTCTTCAAGCTTTGCGCTCTGGTCTGCAGCAACGAGGCGGAGAAGAGCCGGCGGGGGTTCGAGGAACTGGCAGGACATCAGAGGAAGGCTAAGCGATGAAGATCAAACAATTCGAAGTGGCAGGGCTGGCCCAGTATTCCTACGTTCTCTCGTCTGAGGGCGAGGCTATCGTGATCGATCCCATGCGGGATTTTGATCAATACACGCAGTATGCGCGAGAGCAGGAGTTGGCCATTACGCACGTCACAGAGACACACATCCATGCGGATTTTGCCTCCGGTGCGTTCGCTTAAGCCGAAGCAACCGGGGCAGAGCTGTCCCTTAGCGGCTACGATCAGGAACCATACCGCTACAGCATGGAGCATCGTGCGCTGCGCGATGGAGACGTGCTGCGGGCCGGTAAGCTGCGCCTTGCCGTGCTTCACACGCCGGGGCATAGTCCCGAGCACCTGAGCTTTGTGCTTTTCGATGAGCAGCGGGATGCGTCGCAACCGCTTGCCTCTTCAGCGGTGACTTTCTTTTTGTGGGCTCTCTTGGCCGCCCAGACCTCCTGGGTGAGGAAGCCAAGCAGCAGCTCGCTCACGAACTGTATCGCAGCCTTCATGAGCGCATCGCTTTCCTCCCCGATGGCGTGCAGGTCTATCCCGGTCATGGCGCGGGTTCGCTGTGCGGCTCCGGCATGAGTGAACGGTCCGAATCGACGCTTGGCTACGAGCGCCTGAGCCAACCGTTGTTCAAGCTCGATGGGAGAGCTTTTGTACGCGAGCTCCTGGAGAGTGTTCCGCCCATGCCGTCCTATTATCCACGCATGAAGGCACTCAACTCCAAGGGCGCTCCAAGCATTGCAAGCCTCCCAAGCGGCAACGCTCTCTCACCTGCTCGGGTTGCAGATCTTCTGCCAGATGAAACTGTCACTTTGATCGATCTACGCCCCCCTGAAGCCTTCGGCGGAGCCCACATTCCTGGAGCGGTGAACATCGGCAGTGGGCAGAATCTCTCCCTTTGGGCCGGATGGCTCCTAGCCCCGCAACAGCGGCTGCTGCTTGTGAATGACAAAGGAGATGATGAGGAAGCTCGTCTTTCGCTCGCCCGGGTGGGGCTCGATCACATCGAGGGATTCCTGCAGAAAGGTATGCACGGGTGGATCGGCGCGGGAAAGAGTTTTACGCGAACACTGCAGCTCTCAGCGAAAGAGGTTGCGGAGCGGCGCTCCGGGATCCAAGTTCTTGACGTGCGCAGCGACAGAGAATGGACAAGCGGCCACATTGAGAGTGCGATCCACATTCCGTTGGGTGAACTGAAGGACCGCACCAATGAACTGGCCAAAGACGCGGACCTTGTAGCGGTCTGCGGAAGTGGCTATCGTTCCAGTATCGCCGCTAGTTTGCTTCAGGCAGATGGCTTTTCCAAGATCAGTTCGATGGATGGCGGCATGACGGCCTGGAACGAGCTTCAGCTGCCTACTACTGCGAGCTAAGTCACTGACAATCATCGAATGTCGAATAGCCTTGGTTTGATTAAGCCTAGAGCCTACGTTCGGTGAATTGTTTGGCTCCTCAGGTAGGATTCGAACCTACAACCCTTCGGTTAACAGCCGAATGCTCTACCGTTGAGCTACTGAGGAGCATCGCGCGCACCGGGGAAATTGCGAGGATGCAAGCACGGTATTCCCGGTGGACTTTCCCTATTAAAACACATGCACAATCGGGTGTTACGCTGAAAATTCCCATGCAACTTGAGAAGGTCTACGAGCCCCAGCGCTTCGAGCCGCACTGGGCTCAGTGGTGGATCGAGTCAGGAATTTATCACACGCCGGCTGAAGCAACCGAAGGCCGCCGCATGTTTTCCATGGTGATTCCACCGCCGAACGTCACCGGCTCGCTTCACATCGGTCACATGTTCGAGCACACCATGATGGATGTGGCCGTGCGATGGCACAGAATGCGCGGTGAGGCAACTCTTTGGCTGCCAGGGACCGATCACGCGGGCATTGCGACCCAGATGGTGGTCGAGCGGCAATTGGCTGCCGAAGGCGTCACTCGCAAGGGGCTAGGACGCGCAGAGTTCGAACGTCGCGTTTGGCAATGGAAAGAGGAGTACGGCGGACGAATCAACGCGCAAATCAGGCGCGAGGGAGCAAGCGTCGATTGGTCGCGCGAGCGCTTCACCCTAGATCCCGGCCTTTCGCGCGCGGTGCGCGAAGCCTTTGTGCGGCTGTGGGACAAGGGACTGATTTACCGTGGCGAATACATGGTGAACTGGTGCCCGGACTGCCAGACCGCCATCTCGGATCTCGAAACGATTCATGAAGCCGCGCTCGGGCATCTCTGGCATGTGCGGTACGCGATCGCAGGCAGCAACGAAACGTTGACGGTTGCGACTACGCGTCCTGAGACCATCCTGGGCGATACTGCGCTCGCCGTTCATCCGGAAGATAACCGCTACACGCATCTGGTCGGCAAGACAGCTACGCTACCGCTGCTCGGTCGGACGATTCCCGTGATTGCGGATGCGATGGTCGACCCAGCCTTCGGCACTGGCGTTGTGAAGATTACCCCGGCGCATGATCCGAACGATTTCGAAGCCGGTAAGCGGCACAAGCTCCCCTTTATCAAGGTGATCGGCGAAGATGCGCGCATGACCCAGGCGGCGGGCGTGTATGCAGGACTCGACCGCTTCGAGGCGCGCAGACGTGTCCTGGCCGCGCTCGAAGAGAGCGGCGAATTAGTCAAAACGGAAGAGTACACGGTCAGCCTTAGCAAGTGCGACCGCTCGAAGACGATCGTCGAGCCGTTAGTTTCCATGCAGTGGTTCATGCACATGAAGCCGCTAGCGGCAAAGGCCATGGAAGCAGTACGGAGCGGGCGCATACGGTTCGTCCCAGCCGATCGCGAGAACCTGTTCTTTCAATGGATGGAGAACATTCGCGATTGGTGCATTTCGCGGCAGCTCTGGTGGGGACACCGCATCCCAGCCTGGCACTGCCGCAACTGCGGGCAGATTACTGTTGCGAGAGAAACGCCCGCCACTTGCCCACAATGCCATTCAACCGAACTCGAGCAGGATAGCGATGTACTCGATACCTGGTTCAGCTCCGGATTGTGGCCGTTTTCCACCTTGGGTTGGCCTGACGAAACTGCGGATCTGAAGGCTTTCTACCCAACTTCGCTCCTCATCACCGGATTC
This sequence comes from Bryobacteraceae bacterium, assembly GCA_965219105.1. Taxonomy (GTDB): domain Bacteria; phylum Acidobacteriota; class Terriglobia; order Bryobacterales; family Bryobacteraceae; genus Bog-105. The sequence continues at coordinate 2,377,803 of OZ244728.1, forward strand.
GACATTCTGTTCTTCTGGCTGTCGCGGATGATCATGCTCGGCATAGAGATGACGGGGGAAGTACCGTTTCGCGAGGTCCACATTCACGGGCTCGTACGCGACGCGGACAAGCAGAAAATGTCGAAGACGCGCGGCAATGTGATTGACCCGCTGCTGATCATGGATCAGTATGGAACGGATGCGTGCCGCATCGCGCTGCTAATTTCCGCGGCTGCCGGCGCGGATATTGCCCTCAAAGAAGACCGGATGGCTTCGGGCCGTGGCTTTGCCAACAAGATATGGAACGCGTCGCGCTGGCTATTCATGAACATGGAGCGCTCGGGGATCAAGGATTGGTCGCTCGGGGGCAATGCCGCTTCAGATTCGCTTGAGGATGCGTGGATGCGTGCTCGCTTGAACGAATGCACCAGGATTGTAAATGAGAGTCTCGCGCTGCACCGTTACCACGACGCGGGCCAAACCCTATGGGACTTCGTGTGGCACGATTTTTGTGACTGGTATCTGGAAGTCAAGAAGCTGCGGTTTCGTGAAAACTCGGGACAAGATGAGCACTGGACCGAAGCGTTAACCGTCTACGAAAGTATTTTGCGGCTGCTGCATCCAGTGATGCCCTTTCTTACCGAAGAACTTTGGCAGCGCTTGATGGCGAGTTGCACTGCAGAACATCCTGTTTCGATTTCTCTGGCGAGTTTTCCGCAACCGTCGCCAGAAGGCGCGGACTTGACGCGTGCAAACGAATTCGTTCGGCTGCAAAACCTGGTCAAAGCCGCTCGTGAGATTCGCGCGGACAACAAACTAGATCCCAAGTCGGTATTGGATACCTCGCTGACTTTTCATGGCACTCCGCTGCCGCCGGACGATCTGTTGACGGTGGAAAGCCTGGCGAAATTGAGCTTCAAGAACAATGGCAGCGTGCCGTCCGGCTTGAAAGGTTTCGTTCGAGCTACAGGTGATTTCGACCTCCAGATCTTCGTCCCCTCTAATGAGCAAGAAAATAAGCTCACCCCGGAAAGCAAGGCACGAATCCTGAAGGACAACGGGAACTTAGAACGCAACATTGCCAATGCAGAGCGGCAGTTGAGCAACCAGGCATTTTTGAACAAAGCACCGGCCGAAGTGATTAGCACACTTCGCTCGAATTTAGCGGAGTACAAGCTGCAGCTTCAAAAGAACAAAGACCTGCTCGAAAGCGGTCTGTGAAGCGATGTTCGATGTAAGGCCGCCTGAGATTCAGGACGCAATCGACCGCGCGCTGGCGGAGGACATAGGAACGGGCGACGTCACATCCCGGCTGACTGTTCCCGCAGAGATGAACGCTCGCGGCGTCTTCCTTGCTAAAGGCGATTTTGTGCTTGCGGGCGTGGAGATGCTGCCTTCTATTTACCAGCGCTTCGGCGACGTAGATCTGGAGGTGTTTCACCAAAGCGGAGACTCGGTGAATGAGGGAGACTCCATCGCTCGGGTGGCAGGAGCGGCGCGCACTCTATTGAGCTGCGAGCGCGTGGCGCTCAACTTTCTTCAACGCCTAAGCGGAGTTGCCACGCTTGCTCGTCAGCATGTCGATGCAATCGCCGGGACAGGCGCTAAGGTCCTGGACACGCGCAAGACAACGCCGGGACTGCGAATGCTCGAAAAATATGCGGCGGCGGCAGGTGGAGCGGTGAACCATCGGCAAGGTCTGTTTGACGCCGTGCTAATTAAGAACAATCACATCACTGCGGCGGGCGGTGTAAGGAACGCGCTTGAAAAGGTGCAGGGGTTCGAGGGGCCGATCGAAATCGAGGTGCGTTCGCGGTTAGAACTGGATGAGGCGCTGGCATGCGGCGCGAAACATCTGCTGCTCGACAATCTCACGCCGGCGCACGCACGAGACTGGATTGCGCACATCGCGAGCCGGGCCACAACCGAGTTATCGGGCAACATCAATCTCGCTACGATCCGCCAATATGCCGAGGCCGGGCCGGATTACATCTCGTGCGGGTCGATCACTCACTCGGCTGTCGCGGTGGACATCAGCTTCCGGCTCGAGCTTGCACAGGATCGATGAGCAGCGGTCTCGATATCGAGAGAGTACGCGAAGCGCGTCCTCAGAATGACATTCATTACTTTCCGTCGCTAGGCTCGACCATGACGGTCGGAGCACAACTCGCATCTGACCGCGCGCCGCATGGGACCGTGGTCGTCGCAGATGAACAAACGGCGGGTATGGGGCGCTTAGGCCGTACGTGGATTTCAGCCGAGAACGTTGGGATTTATATGTCGGCATTGCTTTGGATCGAGTTACCGCCCGCTGAGCTGCCCGTTGCAAGCCTGCTGGTTGGCCTGGCAGTTGCGGAAGCGATTCAGAACGCGACGGAGATGGTCTGCGACTTGCGCTGGCCGAACGATGTGCTCATTGGAGAATCGAAGGTTGCCGGCATCTTGCCTCAACTGGTAAATGGGTGTGTTGTTGCTGGTATCGGAATCAACGTAAACAACACCGAGTTTCCTCCCGATCTAAGGACGCCTGCCACATCGCTTCGGCTGGCGAGCGGAGGACATCTTCAATCGCGCGAATTGCTGCTGACCGGCGTGCTCGACTCGCTCGACACATTTTGCGGATTGCTTCGGCGCGATGGCACAAAGGCGGTGCTACGCGCTTTCACGGCAGCTTCCAGTTACGTGCGCGACAGGCGGGTGATCGCCGAAGACAGCGGCTTACGCGGAGTCACTGCCGGGTTAGACGAGCACGGTTTTCTTTTGCTGCAAACGCGGGATGGCCGCGTGCAGCGGCTGTCCTCTGGAAGCGTCAGGCCGGATAGGGAGGCCTTGCCATGACGGGGACTCAGTCCTCCCCGGAGCCGGACTGGACTGGAAACTACTTCAACTACTTCACGGAAATTGAAGAGCATTTCCAGCGCGCGCGCGGCACCAGCTTATTTCTATTGTCGCCGCTCGATTGGGCTTTGATCGAAGCTTGGAAGCAGGCGGATATTCCGCTTGTTGCTGTGCTCAAGGGCATCGACGACGCTTTTGAAAAGTGGCGCGGCCGGAAACAAAAGCGGCAGCAAATCAACTCGATTGCATACTGCGCCCAGGCAGTCCTCGAAGCTGCTCACCGCACGCCTGCAAGTCAGCCGCAGGAGAAGGGCGAGACAGCAGCACCGTTTACAGCATCCGAGCTACGGGCGCATTTGGAGCGGGCGGCCTCGGCAATACGTTCCGGGCAGGCGCCTGCCTTTGCCGATCTGGCCCATTCACTCGATTCGCTGGCGGTGGAGGCCGGGAAGCATTTGACCGATTTGGAAAGTCTCGAGCGGCGGTTGACTGCGTTGGAGGAGAAGCTGGTAGCCTTACTGCGCACGCGGCAAACAGAAGAACAATCGGTCGCCATGCGCGATAAGCTGGCGCGCGAGTTGAAGCCGTATCGCAGCAAAATGACAGCGGACCAGTTGGCAATGCTCGAGCGCCGTCATCTCGATACGGCACTGCTCGAAAGCGCCTCCATGCCACGGCTTAGCTTGTTTTACCTGCAACCTTAGGGTGCCAATCAGCGGCCCGCTGCCACATGATACAGTTGGCGACGAAATGACTCGCGAAACGCTCAAGCCTAAACCGCTGCACTGGTTTGCGCTGTCGCTGTTGGTAATCTCCGTTTGCATCAATTATGCCGACCGCGGCAATTTGGGAGTTGCCGCAAAGAGCATTTCAAGCGAACTCCATTTGCAGCCCGAGCAGCTGGGTTATCTGCTCGCCGCATTCTCGCTGACCTACTCTCTTTCGCAGATGGTGTCGGGCAATTGGGTCGAACGGTGGAATATCAACTGGCTGTATGCGGGGGCATTTCTGACGTGGTCCGCAGCCACCGGGCTGACCGGGTTGGCTCAGTCGTTTACTGGAATTCTCGTTCTCCGGCTGCTGCTCGGAATGAGCGAGTCGATTGCGTATCCAGCGTACTCGAAGATCATTGTGATCAGCTTCCCCGAGCAAGTGCGAGGAGCGGCAAATGCCCTGATCGACGCCGGTTCGAAGTTTGGGCCGGCGCTGGGCGTGCTGCTTGGGGTAAAGATGGTCGAGTGGTACACCTGGCGCGGGATGTTTCTCGTGATCGGCGCGGCGAGCTTGATCTGGCTCGTTCCCTGGTGTTTCATTGCCCCGCGGCTGCCGAGTAAATTGGCGCGCCTATCCACTGAGCCTCTTGGAAAACCGCCGAGCTACCGCGAGATCTTTTCTCAGCGAGCACTATGGGGTACTTCGATTGGACTGTTCGGCGGTAATTACACCTGGTTTGTTTTTCTGAACTGGCTGCCCTACTATTTTGAGACCCAGCGGCACTACACCAAGGACCGGCTGGCGGTCTTCGGATCGCTGCCGTTCTGGGTGATTGGAGTGGCGTCGCTAAGCTTTGGCTTTTTGTCCGATTACCTGATACGAAGGGGATTCAATGCGGGGCGGGTGCGGCAAAGTTTCGTCTGCATAGGACTGCTTGGTTGCTGCGCGTTGATGCTTCCGGCGATAGCTGTGAAGAATGCAACGTGGGCTAACGTTCTGCTGCTGCTCGCCTCCACTTCGATTGGTGCGTGGTCGTCAAACCACTGGGCGTTGACACAGTTACTGTCCGGACCGCAGGCGGCGGGGAAATGGACGGGCATTCAGAACGGGATCGGCAATCTGGCGGGCGTGGTGGGGCAGATTGTCAGCGGATACGCCCTGCAAACGACGCACTCCTTCCTGGGAGCCTTTTCGATAGCCTGCGCAGTGTTAGTGATGGGGGTACTAGGGTATTGGTTTCTCGTCGGACGACCGGTTGCATGCAGGTGGGAGAGCGATACGGCAGAGATGTCGCAGGTGCCGGCCGCGACTCCTTAGCAAAGTAAGCAAGTACTAGTGCTTCAAACCCAAGCAGGCATTCATCTTAAGCGCTTGCCTATGATAAGCTGACCCCAAGACGAGCGTCCAGTCTTGCGACTGAACGCACCGGTGGGTATTTCCTCCGAGTACCCACCGACTCTTATTTGATGCCGGTTAGAGTAATGCGAAACGCGGGACGGTAACTATGAACCGCTGTATTTCGTATGCCCGCGCTCGCGGCCAAGCTCTTTAGCTCTTCCGGTTTGAAGGCAGCGCGCACCGAACGGATTCCATCGTGAACCGTAATGCGATTCCAGCGGAAGAAGGGGCGCGTGAGCGGAAGAAAGATATACGGCAGCGGATGCCGTTCGAGATCGCACACGACGATTGCCTTTCGCGCAATGGAGTAAAGGTCGCGCAGGATGTTGGTCACAAGTTCGTCGGTGAAGTGATGCAGGAACAGCGAGCAGAGGACATAGTCGAAACTGGCCGGCGCAAAAGGCAGCGCAAACACGTCGGCCAGTAGCTTGGGAGCCGGCGCCTTCTCCAGGTTGGTTTGGTTGTAATCGAGGCATGTTACTTGCGCGCCTGGGCAGAACTGCTGGATCTGGCGGGCAGAATCGCCGGAAGCTGCGCCCACGTCGAGAAATGTTCCACCCGGACGGCCTCCGGTGGCTTGGAACACGGCCTTACGTAGAGTCGAATAACCGCCGAAGCGCCGATTGATGCGTATCAGGTCGGCAAGGTTGGGGCGAGCCTCTTCTGGCGAGACGTGGTCTAGAACCTCAGGTTCAATTAGTCGTTGCGAGAACAACGTAGCTCCTCTGTTATGTTGTACCGTTGGAGATTCCTATTACTCATTCGGGATGCATTGAAGTGATTTGCGGCCCGATGTTTTCCGGTAAGTCAGAAGAACTGATCAGACGCTTGGGACGGGCAAAGATTGCGCGGAAGTGTGTGCAGGTTTTCAAGCCCAGTATTGATACCCGCTACTCGGTGAATGAGATCGTCACTCATAGCGACAGGAGGATGGAAGCGGAACCGGTAGACTCCCCGGCGGACATTCTGCAGAAGTTAGACTGGCGGGCCGAGACGATTGGTATCGACGAGGCAAATTTCTTCGGAACGGAGCTAGTGGAAATTACAACTCGGCTGGCCGACCTTGGCAAGCAGGTCATTGTTGCTGGTTTGGACACAGACTATCTCGGCCGCCCCTTTCCGCCAATCCCCGACCTGCTCGCGCTAGCGGAATTCATCACCAAAATGCTTGCCGTTTGCATGCGGTGCGGGTCGCCGGCAAAGCATTCTCAGCGCCTAGTGGAATCGCGGGAACTTATTCTGGTGGGGGCCGTCGATTCGTACGAAGCTCGCTGCCGACGCTGTTTTGAGCCTGGAGCGCCAAAGCAGGAATTTCTTGACTTTTGCGGCGGAGAAGAGCGAGACTTCCCCATTGAACCCGTCGTTGAAACATAATAGTGAAAGATGAGCACCACACCGCACCAGCCCACGTACATCATTCCCCCGCCCTCCAGCCCCAATTGGAAAACGCCGCTGGTGGCGGGACTGCTAGCTCTGTTAGCAGCCGCGAACATCTCCCTATTCGTGCAACTCGATCACGTGAAAGCCGAGAACCGCACGGAGATGAGCAAGCTGACGGCCGACTTTCACGGCGCTATCGAGCAGATGAAAGTCGATTCGAGCGCCGAGGTCCAGCGTTCCCGCAAAACTATGGAGTCCCTACAGGGACGGCTTGCAGCCCAGCGCCGGGCAGCCGAGCAGGCCGTTGGTCAGGCAAAGATCGATGCCGAACAGAAAGTTCAGAGCCTGCAGGACAAAGTCGCTCAGGAGCAAGCCGCGCAGCAGCAAGCGATCAGCCAGGTAAAACAAACAGCGGACACGGCCACTACCCAGATCAGCAGCGTTTCTACTGACTTAGGCAACACAAAGACGCAGCTCGACCAGACCGTGGCCAATTTGAAGCGGGCTACCGGCGAGTTGGACAGCCATTCGAGTCTGATTGCAACCAACGGGAAAGAACTACAGGCTCTCAAGGATCTTGGCGAACGGAACTACAGCGAATTCACCATTAACAAATCCAAGCAGCCGTCGCGAGTGGCCGATATCATGATCGCTCTCCGGAAGACCGATGTGAAACGGAACAAGTTTACGATTATGATCACCGTGGACGATAAGACGGTTGAGAAAAGGGACCGGACGATCAACGAGCCGATCCAGTTTTACACCTCCAAGGCGCATCAACCTGACGAAATCGTCGTGAATTCCGTGAAGAAAGATTCAATCGTCGGTTATCTGGCGACCCCGAAGGTTCAGAATGGAAGAGCGGGCTCCTAGGAAGCCGCGAAGACTACACGTACACCTAAACTTATGAGATATTCAGAGCAACTTATCGCGCCCATGCGCAAAGACCTAACGCAGTTTGGCGTTGAAGAGACGAAGTCGGTGGAAGAAGTAAATCAGGCACTCGAATCGAACAGCGGAACGGTGTTGATGGTAACCAATTCCGTATGCGGATGCGCGGCCGGAAAGGCTCGTCCAGCGGTTGGCATGGCGCTCCAGCACGGCAACCGCCCGGACAAGACTGTCAGTGTCTTTGCTGGCGCGGATGTGGAAGCTGTGCAAAGAGTCCGTGAACTGCTGCCTGGTGTGCCCCCGTCGTCACCCTCGATGGCACTATTTCGTGATGGAAAGCCGGTCTTTACGCTGCATCGGTTTCAGATCGAGAGCAGCGATGCTTCGCAGATTGCGAAGAAATTGACCGAGGCGTTCGATCAGTACTGCGTTACTGCTGCAAAGCAGTAGGTTGCACATCGCTGGAATAAAGTCCGCGAGCTTCGATAAAGGCGCGGACTTTCTCCGGCAGTTCGGGTGTGGGCACGCCTGCCGCAAGCTTCGCCCGAATGTCCGAGCTCGACACCGCGAGTTCTAACCCCTGCACCTTCCTTACGTTCGCTCCAGGCGGGATCTTGTAGTGTCCGCCGGGACGAGTAACCACCACAAATTCAACCAGTCCGACCAGTTCGTGCCAGCGATGCCAAGTCTCGATCTCGTCAAAAGCGTCCGCGCCAATTAAGAACGAGAGGTGGTTTGTCGGCTTCATTGTTTGGCGAAACCGTTTGACTGTATCGATGGTGAAACTGCGACCGGGCCGATCTTCCAGGCGCGAAACTTCAAATCGGGCGTATGGCGCGCAGGCGATTTCAACCATTGCCAGACGGTCTTCATACGGGGTCACCCGCTGGCCAGATTTGTGTGGGGGAACTCCGGCAGGAACAAAAACCACGCGATCCAACTCACATTCGTCGAGCGCTTCAGAGGCAATGCGCAGGTGAGCCGAGTGGATCGGATCGAAGGTACCGCCGAACAGGCAGATCCTTTCGCCGCTATGCTTGAATTCCCGCATGCAGGGAGTAGAGATCGGAACCGGTTGCCGGATCACTTGAAATCTGCTGGGCGGCGGCGGCGCTTGCGAGTTCGTCACAGCGATTGTTGTCAGCGTGGACCGCGTGCCCCCGAGTCCAGGTCCATTCGACCTTGTGCTGGTTGACTAACTGGTCGAGCATGACCCATAGATCGCGGTTATTGACGGGCTGCTTGTCGGACTTCCGCCAATTGTTTCGTTTCCAGCCGTGAATCCATTTCGTCATCCCGTTCTTCACGTACTCAGAATCGGTGATGATCTCGACGGCACAGCACTCTTTCAAATTTTTGAGGCCTTCGATAGCGGCCGCAAGCTCCATGCGGTTGTTGGTGGTATGAGGACTGGAGCCGAAAGCTTCCCGCTTATGTTCTCCAAAACGAAGAAGGAAGGCCCAACCACCCCGTCCGGGATTTCCTTTACAGGCCCCGTCCGTGATAAGGACAACCTGCTTCAAGCGACGCTTTCCAACGGCAATTCTGCTGAGAAAAAAGCGTCGACGGCTTCCAGGATTTGGGCGATGCTCGAGGTGCGATAGATCTCGGTGCGCAATTTGGCTCCGTTTCGTATTCCGTGAGTGAAGTAGGTGGCGAACTGCTTCATTTTCCCGATGGCGTCGGACTCGCCGTGCTCTTGCAGCATAAGGTAATACGTTTTCATCATTTCGTAGCGTTCGAGATCGGAGGGCACGTGGTAGACGCCGGTCGCCAGAAAATCGGCGATCTGGCGGAAGATCCAAGGGTTGTGCGACGCAGCCCGGCCAATCATAACCGCATCGCAGCCGGTTTCGGCGTGCATACGAACGGCTTCCTCAGGCGTTGTGATGTCACCGTTGCCGATAACCGGAATCTTCACCGACTCCTTGATTTCGGCAATGCGAGACCAATCGGCGCGACCACTGTAGCCTTGTTCACGCGTTCGAGGGTGCAGAGCCACGGCAGCCAGTCCACAATTTTCGGCAAGTTGGGCCATCCGAACCGCGACCAGTTCGCGGTCGTTCCAGCCGGTGCGGAACTTGCAGGTCAGAGGTATCGAAATTGCCGAACGAACTCGTTCGAGGATCTGCTGGACAAGCGGCAGATCGCGCAGCAGGCCGGAGCCACCGTTGCACTTGACGACTTTGTTGACCGGGCAGCCAAAGTTGATGTCGACGATGTCGAAGCCGCGATCCTGGCAGACACGGGCGGCTTCGGCCATTACGTCGGGATCGGAGCCGAAAAGCTGGCAAGTGATGGGATGTTCTTCCGGTTTAAAAAAAAGATAGCGGAAGTTTTTGTTAGGTTTACGAGCTTTCCGGGTGCTGACGACACCATGGGAACTGGTGAACTCAGTCATCAGGAGTCCGCAGCCACCCTGGTTGCGAATCAGACGGCGGAACACGGTATCGGTGACACCGGCCATAGGCGCCAGAACGGTGGCGGGTCTGATCGGGATGCCGCCGACGGCGTAGCTGGCAGGAAAGGCGGAAGTGATTGGATCGGACATGTGCAGGTGCGGGCCCAAGCGGGCGGGGATCGTACCTGCTTCTAGTTTAACTGCCGGAGCTTGCAACGTTTGCCGGCGGAATTACGTTCAATAGGAGAGGGCAGCCGGCGTGAGCGGTAATGTAGTCAGAATCATCGGGGCGTTTGTGGCGGGGCTAGTGTTGGCCTTGGCGGGAGCGCTCGTTTATGTCCGAATACACGAGCAGCAGGCGGCCCAGCAGGCTGCAATCCAGGTCGCGCCAGAAGAGCCTGCGCCTGTTGGGGAGCCGACGCCGGCTCAGGAGACGCCGCAACAGCCAGTCTCTGCGCCGCCCGAGGAGCGAACAGAACCACCAGTGCACGCAAAGCGGGATTTGAGCACAGGGGCGGCGAAGCGCCACGCTATGAAGCGGTCGGCTCCCCAACACGCTGACGAGCCTGTTCAAGTGGTTCAGAATACAGCCCCGGCATCGCCCTTGGCCTATCCAGCCACCAGCCAGGCGCAACAGGGGACAACTCCGGAAACGGCAAACGCGCCCGTGCCGCCTTCCGCTCCGCAGCCGCACGTCATTCAACTGGCAGCGGGCACCAACCTGGTGATTCGGCTAAACGAGACTGTCTCGACCGACCATAACTACACGGACGACGCCTTCCGGGGCACTCTGGATCAGCCGATCATTCGGGACGGCTTCATCATTGCAGACAAAGGTTCGAAGGTGCTGGGACGGGTTCTTGAGTCCGACAAGGCCGGCCGGGTGCGCGGGGTGGCAAACCTGCGATTGGCTTTGACCGAGATCAACACCACGGACGGGCAGCGGATAGCGATCACAACCAACTCGGTGGAAAAGGACGGCTCGAAGTCCACGGGACGGGATGCGGCAAAGATAGCCGGTGGCGCGGCTCTGGGCGCTCTTATTGGCGCACTGGGCGGTGGCGGAAAAGGTGCGGCGATCGGAGCAGGCGCAGGCGGCGCGGCTGGAACTGGATTGGTTTTGGCTACACGCGGGAAGGCGGCGGTAATTCCGAGCGAATCCCGATTGACGTTTCAGTTGACAGATCCCGTGACGATCACCGAGAAGTTGAACCGGTAGCGTCGACGAGTTTGACGATCCTTGCTTCGGCTAGTGCCTGGACGTAGTCGACGACCAGATCGAGACTTACCGGGCCAAATTCGGCTGAAACCGCATTGCGGATTGCGCCAAGGTTGCGTGTGCCATCCACAAAGTTAAGGATTTCATAAGCGTAGAGATCGGACTGCGGCACGTTCCCGTTAAGTAATTTAACTTTTCGATAACGCTCGCGTCCGAGGCGAGACAGCAATTCGTTGTCGTTCTGATTATCGACAGGGCCAAAGGGCGCGGTCCGCACAGGGACTTGCCCGGCAGCCGCATTCGAAACCCAAGGCGACTTGGGAGCACTTGCACCGCGAGTTCTTGCTTGACCATCGACCGCTTGCTCGAACACCGCCGCTTGCGCATTTAGCGCGGCGACGCTTTGGGACACCCGGTCAGCGGGACCTCCAGCGAACAAGACCAACGAGCGAAGCGTGTCGCATTCGCGGCGAAGCGATTGTCTCATCAGGTTCTGTGCCTCGTACCACGCGGTATCAGGATCTTGGTTGGGGTCGTTGGCCCATTTCAGCGCGCGGCCAAACGATTGGGCCAATCTATTTTCACTTTGCGCGGTCAAGCTTGGCAGCATTGATGAAACCTGTTGCCCGGTCAGGCTTGCATAGACGTAGCCGGAAGCTGCGCCAAGCGCCGCGACGCGCCGAAGCTTAGTGGCGTCGATCTGGTCGAGACTATCGTGATCGGTGTGGATGTAGATGTCGGGCCAGTCGCGTAAATAAAGCGACGGTACGGCAATGGTCGAGGAGTCGTAATCGTCATGATCGCTCCCTATGTCGAACGGTGTGACGTCGGCGATGAACTCGTTGCGCGTACCATTTCCTCCGGCACGGTTTTCTATCAGTGCTTCTTCCGGCGACCCATTTCCCTCCGCGTATGCACTTGCGCCTTCACGAATCGCGTCGAGGAAGACTGCGCCGACATCGGTCACAAAGCTGGGTAGCGACCAGGGAGTTTCGGTGACGTGGAACACAGCTTTGTCCTTGAATGGATCGCCGCCCACCATATCCATGTGAATGTCTGCGCGAAGAGCCTTCCTGATCTCGGGGTGCAGCGCCAGAAAGGCCATGGTTCCTTCATGCTCCGGACCCCAGATGAAACGGATGGTGCGCGGGGGTCGTGGCAGCGCGCCGGATTGGATCAGCCGATTCAAGGCCCGCGCGGTTTCGAGTATAACGACGCAGCCGCTTCCGTCGTCATTTGCGCCGGGCCGCTCATGATCTAAGTGACAAGTGAATGCCACCTCGCCGGCTGAAGGGTCTGTACCCGGGATCGTGGCGGTGACAACAGTCCAATGTCCGGGGCCGACCGTGGCCTTTACCTGCGCGCTTAGAACGATGTTTTCGTGCTTGGCAAGCCGCAAGCGAAATTGGTTCGCAGCTTGACTGGAGATCATAAATGCGAAGCCGTTCGGTTGACGGGCATCGAGGTGCCCCCATCGTATGAGCGTCCGGTCGAGGCCGGACCAAGCTGTGGTCTGGTTCGGCATGTCACTCAGAATGCCTGCCGCACCATGTTCAGCCACGGCCAGTTGCTGCACTCGGATTAAGGCGCCGTCGGCTAAGACGATTTTGCCGCGCACATCTTTGCCCGCGTAGTCCGCGGGAGCAGTACCGGCGCCTACGTCGATCAGCTCTGTCTCGACCGATTCGCTATGGCTGTAATCTGCCAACCGAATCGGGTCGGTAGAGGCATCTCCGATCAGAAAGTGTTGCGGCCGAACTTCCCAAAGTTTTCCCGCCTGCACGCTCCATGCAAGATAGGACCGCATGATGCCGTAGGTGCGGACGCCATCGATGGGAAACTCTTCGCTATGTGCATCGGCAAGGCCGTATTCGCGCGCGCGATCCAACATGAAGCGGGCCGCCTGATCGAAAGCGGCGGTTCCAGGCACCCGATGAAGGCCGGTCAGATAGCGCAGGTTCTCATACGGCGCCGCGCCGGTCACTTCGTTGCGTATGGAAACCCACCGCGAGGAGGCGAGGAATGGCTCCTGAGCCATAGCACTCGAACAAAGAAGAAGAAATAGCGCTAGCCAGCGAGCTTGCATGCAGTGAAAAAGAATAGCATTGGGCATGCTATTCTCGGCGCAATTGTTTCCCAATTTTCTTCGTGAGGTTAGCTTGTCGCTCAAAGTAATCATCGTCGCGGCTTTATCAGTTTCCACGCTCTTTTCGCAGACTGCCGCGCACCATACTGGCGTCGTACATACTCCGCAGGTTGATCTTGGCTTTGAAACGTTCGGCACGCCGGGGAAGACAATTGCAGTTATCGCCGTCAACGGCGGCCCTGGTCTGTCGCATGTATATATGCTGCAGAACGACATGTGGCAGAAGGTGGCCGCTGACCGGATGGTGGTGTTCTACGATCAGCGCGGGACCGGCGCTTCCAAAAAAATGAAGTCCGGCGCGCCACAAACGATGGAAGATCAGGTCATGGATTTAGAGGCGATTCGCAAGAACTTTCGATTAGAGAAGTTCGCGCTGGTGGGCGATTCGTATGGAGGGTTAATCGCGATGGCGTATGCCGCGGCTCACCCTGAGCACGTCAGCAAGCTGGTACTCTCGGACTCGGCTGCGCCTTCCTGGAAGAGTATCGTCCATTTGCTGCCGCAGACGTTCCCGGATATCGAGCAGCAGAACGCCGCCGAAGAGAAACGCCTCGGCAAGACGACAGATGCGGCTGCGCGGGCGAGCCTGCGGAATCACTTTCGGATGATTTTCTACTCACCCGCAAAACGGGATGCGTACATGGCTCACATAGACGATCTTGGATTTGAGCCGGCCGTAGCCGAGGCGGTCGACGAGGCCACAGCGAACCTGGATCTCACGTCGAAGCTGAGCGGCTTCCGCTTTCCTGCGCTCGTAATTACCGGGCGCTATGACATGAATGTGGCGCCGCTCACGGCGTGGCGTATGGCGCATGAGATTCCAGGGGCGAAGATCGTGTTCTTCGAGCAAAGTAGTCATCTGCCATCTTACGAAGAGCCGGATAGATACCAGTCTGTTCTCCAAGCGTTTTTGAACGAGCGCTGATCTCATAATGTCCAACCGAATGACGATGGAGCTGGATCTATCCAGTATCTGGGAGAGGATCGTCAGCGCCGGAGCCATTCGAAACCGCTTTACCGGCATAGATGGGCGGGTTGTCGAGTGCGGCGTTCGCATGACCGCCGGTGGGCCGCAGCACTATGCAATCGATATCGAATCAGGCAAGGAGATTGGCCAAGGAGTTGTGGAGCGCCCGTTCGGTCAATCCGGTTTTACGCTGCGGTGGAACCCGTATCGAGCACTCAAGCCAAAAGTTCGCGAGCTTCCACTGGGCAAACAGCAGGATATTTCACCGGACGTGAGCCAATGCTTTTTCGCCTGTCGAGACGCCGCGAATCCACTGAGTTTACTGCGGCGAAACAGTGCAGCAAGGGTCACGTTTAACAATTTCGAATGGACGGCCTTGTACAACGCTCTGCCGGTCGAGCAGCAGGGGCACTTTCTCTGGGCGCCCATCAGGAGCTACGGAGCGATTACCACCTTTCCGCACTGGATACAGGTGATGACCTTACCGTTGCTCGAGGATTTCTTGGCAATCGGGCGAGCGAGCCGTAATCTGATGACGTTTTTCAACGGGCTGCATGCGGGCGCTTCGGTCAATCACATGCATTATCAGTCGGTGTACTGCGCTGCTGAAACAGCTATCGAACGAGCTTCGGTCTGTTCAGTTGGGGGCCGTAGATTTTTGGAGGAATACCCGATTACCAGCCTGGTTTACGGGACCGAGACCGAAACAGCCGAGATTTGGCGCGATGTGGACGGCTTGCAGGAGCGCTCGATTCCGCTCAATTTGCTTCACAGGGCCGGCAGAACGTTCCTGATCCCGCGGAACATTGAGCACGAAATGTTGGCCGAGTTCCCGGGCGGCGTTTTAGCGGGAATGGAATTATCTGGGAACGCAATCACGACCGAGGAAGAGTATTACAGAACGGCGAAGCTGGAAACGGTTCAAAGGGCGCTTAGTAAGTCCTCCTTGCGCAAGGAAGACGTGCTTACCATCGTGCGCGTTTGAGAATAAATCTGACTTACCACGTGACTTACCCTCCCAGGCGCTCGAAATACATCCAGAGCCTGGCACTCAACGAGAATGCGCAGGTCATCAGGAGTCACATGAATTCGACAAAAGCTACTCTTTTCACCCGGGTGCTCGCATGCACTCTTTTCGCAGGAACGCTCGTAAGCATGGGCGTACCGGCTCAGGCGCAAGACCAGGAGGTTCAAGGAACGCCCCAGACAGATGGTGTCCACACAGGGAAAGCGACGGCTACATTTCCTCTTGTCTTCTGCTGGTACAAAGGCCAGGTGCTGTTTTATATCCGCACCGACACTTCCGATAAAACGACAGCGCAACAGCAGGGGCTGAATTACGTCCCGCAACTTGGCAACGTGCTGAGCTCGGCGCCGCCCGCCTATGACGATATCTATACGTTCACTAATTACAATCAATACAACGTTGTGCCTTCAGCGCCGTATCCTGTGGGAGCCCGGAATACCGATCGCGACTACCAGCCGTTATGGCAAGTCAGCCAAGTGGCCTGGAACTCGGGCAGCAAGCCGCGGACGTTGAGGTCGGAAGAAGAGATACTTGCGGCAGCGAAGAGCGGCGAAGTTACACTGACGAAGACAAATGTAGTTATTAATTGCCCGATCATCTTCAGTCCCGAACTGGGGAAGCTACCGAATGTGAAAATTCAGTTCGGCGATTACGACCGGGACAGGAAATAAGTACGGATCGAAGCCGCAGCTAGATCTCCCGGTGCTGAGCTGAAGAAGGCGGCTCCGCAGCATCGCGTGAGGCAAGGCGGGGAGTGATCTCCAGCTCGCGCACCGGTTGAATGTCGCCCACAGTCGAAGAGTGAATCGTTTTGAGACGCCGCGCCGCCGGTAAGACGCGACGTTCGAGCGCATTCGCGGTCGTGTTGTAGGTTGCCACGGCTTTGTCGAGAACATCGCCCAACTTAGCGAAATTGTCCGTCATCGTCAGTAGACGATCATAGAGTTGAGCCCCCAGTTCAGCAACGCCTTTCAACTCTTCGGCGACTGTCTGCTGATGCCAGCCATGGGCGACTGTCAAGAGCAGCGTAATCAGAGTAAGCGGACTAGCGATTACAACTCGATTTTCAGACGCAAAGGCGAGAAGTTCCGGATCGTGCTCGAGAGCGGCGCTGAACAGCGATTCCAGTGGCAGAAACGCCACCACGAACTCTGGCGAGCAGGGCAATTGCTGCCAATATGCCTTGCCGGAAAGCGATCGGATGTGAGTGCGCAGCTGGCGGGCGTGATCGGATAATAGGGCAGCCCGCGCAGCTTCATCTTCAGATTCGACCGCGCGAAGATAAGCCTCGAGCGACACCTTGGAGTCAACCACGATCTGACAATTGTTCGGAAGGCGAACGATCAAATCCGGCCGTTGACGGCGCTCACCGAACAGTGTCTCCTGTTCGGCGAAGTCGCAGTGCTCGAGCATACCGGCGAGTTCAACAACGCGGCGCAGCTGGACTTCTCCCCATCGTCCCCGCTGTACGGGAGAACGGAGAGCAGTCTTAAGCTGTTCGGTGGACTGGCGCACTCGCTCTTGCAGATCGGTAAGAGAGCGCATCTGGGCTGTGATGTTCTCGTAGGCGCCCACGCGGGATTTTTCCAGTCCCTGAATTTGTTCTTCAAAGCGGCGGAGAGAGTGGCTGACCGGCTCAATCAAATGCGAGAACTGCTCCCGGCTTCGATCGAGAAAGAGTTGGCTGTTACTCTTCAACGCGTCGGCGGCGAGTAGACGGAAGCGCTCTTCAAGTTGTGCCTGCGAGGTAGTCAACAGCTTGAGCTGGACATCGGCGACTTCACGGACCTTCGCGGTTTCGGCCTCTTGCCTGGCGAGCGCGCGACGGGACTCCTCGGCTTCAGCGCGGTAGCTCTCCGACTGCACGCCTCGCTCGGACGCTACACGCTCCCAGCGCTTAGAGCTCGCGTATGCGTAAATCGCGAACAGGCCAGCGCCCAGAACGCAGACGCACAGAAGCGCAAGCAACGCGATCATTTACGAAAGCCGGTTTCCTGCTTCCATTCTTCGAGCGTATTGAAGACAATTGGGCAGTAAACGGCGCGGTCAGGCATGTGCCACATACGGCTGACGAGCGAGCCATTGCCTTTGACCAGATGGGGGAACAGCTCGCAGGCAGCGGGGCGCGATTCGTAGACCGAGCAGAGATTGCCTTCGAGGAACACGCAGCCGTTCTCGTTGCGGCGCAGGATACGGCCTTCTTCGGGCGACACAACCGTGTATTGGTCGAGAAACTCATTCAATCTCATACCGATGAAGCGTGCCAGGTGAGCGGCATCGCGGTCGGTGATTTGAGTGGTCGCGACACGGCAGCAGTTTGCACAAGCTGTGCAATCCACGCGCTCTTCCAC
The DNA here is from genome assembly GCA_965219105.1 of Bryobacteraceae bacterium. Taxonomy (GTDB): domain Bacteria; phylum Acidobacteriota; class Terriglobia; order Bryobacterales; family Bryobacteraceae; genus Bog-105. The sequence continues at coordinate 2,395,114 of OZ244728.1, forward strand.
GTCGGCGGCGATCGCCTTGAGACGGCGCTCCACGAAATTATGGCTTTTCATCCAAGCGCGAAAGCGGCGGTTCTCTTCCCTGCCCTTTTCTCCCAGGCGCTTGATCTGGACCAGGTCCGTAGTAATTGGGTTTGACAAAGATGCTGCTCGCTTCATTATCGCGTGCTGGAATGTTTCAAACATATTTCAGTTGAAAGGAGGTTGGCTTTGGAGTGAAATGAAGGCGAGGGGCTAGAAATTTGAGGCTGGACAAGTGGCTTTGGGCAGCACGGTTTTTCAAGACGCGTTCACTTGCCTCGAAGGCATGTGAGCTGAGCCGAATTGAGTGCAACGGCCAGCACGTAAAGGCGTCGCGGGAAATCCGGACAGGGGACCTGCTACAGGTCAAAAACGATGGCGGTCTTTTTCTGATAGAGGTGCTTGAGCTGAGTGAAACGCGTGGACCCGCGGCGGTTGCGCAGACGCTCTATCGAGAGACAGAGGCGAGCAAAGAATCGCGGCAGAAAACAGCTGAGGAGCGCAAGCTTTTGCCGGCGTATGAATTGTTGGGGGAAGGGCGACCATCCAAGCGCAATCGCCGTGAACTGGCGAGGTTTCGCGGCCGGCCATAGAAAGACTTCTGGGCATAAGAAGCAAGGTTGCCCTCCGAAGGCCGGGATGTTGGAATAGAAGAGTGACGGATCAACTATCACTTTCCTTGTGGCTGGCGCGCGGCCGGCAAGGCGGAAGGCTACGGCAATTTGAGAAGCTATTGAAGCTGTTCCCGTTTTCGCAGCGGCCACAACCGCAGTCGGTCGTGTCGGTTCATGCGGTCGCAGCGACGGAGCCGGCACTGGTAGAACGTCCAGTCAACGGACCGGTCGACATGGATGACGTTATGGCGACGTTTGCCGAATACCCTCACGACGACGTGGCCTATGAGCTTGAAAGCTGGTGGGATTTATGGCAGTTCGACGGTGATTGGAAGCTATCGGCTACCAGGGTGAAACTGGCTTGTTTCGGGCCGGACTTCGACAACGGAACGAGCCGGGAACTGGACAAGCAGGAAGATCTGCGAATCGACTTCGGCGTTGACACTTACTTTCTTCCTCAACCGGCATTGGCCGCAGGCGGCAGACTTGTGGAATCGAACGTGAAGAGCCTATTGCGGCTGGTGCATGAACTGGATTCGACGCTGCCAGTAGCAAAGCGGAAGCTTGAAACCGAGTCAGGTGAAAATTTTGCCAATCGGCTGCAGGAGGCCATGGCCGGCGAGTCCCGGCCCGTCTAAGGCCCGCAACATAGGGGACACTTCGGTCCCAGAGCACGGGTAGCGGTCTTTGGTCAGTGTCGCGGAAGCGTTGTTGCGGAGCCGGAGCGACACTGCTTCCCGGTGTCCGGACAGCGGGCGATCCCAGGCCAACTCGGAAAGTAAATACATGGCCGTGACCGGCGATCTATGCGCACCGAGAGGTCACATCGACGAGAAGCGCGTTATAAGTCAGGACGAGTGACACATACCTGTCGACAAGAACGAAGCCGGTATCCATCCATGCTCCACGTCTGCTGCTGAGAAAGCGCAAGGATGCTCCGCCCGCATGGCCGGACTGGCCGGGTGAGAATGGCTCAAGTAAGCTAGGCGTATTACTATCGCGATCACTGATGTGAATACTCAACACGATACGTTAGTCGAGCGAATAACTGAAGAAAAAAAGAATGGCAGATCGTCGGGACTTGAAGCTGGACTTAAGGCCCACTCATCGTCCAGCCGGAAGCTATCTTCGCGAGAGCGGGATACTCAAAAAGATGGTCAGCGTTCTTAAGATAGCCGCGCCCATATCACTCCTCTCGCTGCTTGTTCTCGCGGGCTGCGCGGACAGCAATGGGGCGGCGGAGAAATCCAGCGGCAGTGGAGCTATTCAGCGAGCGGGTGACAAGTCGGCGGTCCCGGTCGTGATCACCAAAGTAGAGCGCAGTTCGTTTCCGGTGGAATTACGCGCCATTGGCACGGGCCAGGCATCGAAGACTGTGTCGGTAGAGTCGCAGGTGGCCGGCATCGTCAAGGAAGTGCACTACCGGCAAGGTCAATTGGTTCATCAGGGGGACCTGCTGATCACGCTCGACAAGAGTCCTTTCCTTGCCGCACTGGCGCAGGCGGAAGCGGCGCTCGCGAGGGACAAGGCACAAGCCCAACTCGGCCACGCCGAACTGCAGCGGTATAGCGAACTCGACAAGCAAGGAATTATCTCGAAAGAGCAGTACGATCAGTCTCTGGCAACGTCGGGGGCTGCGCAGGCCACCGTGCAAGCCGATGAAGCAGCGATCCAGACCGCAAAGATACAACTCTCCTACTGCTCGATTTACGCTCCGATCAGTGGAATCACGGGAGCGCAGCTGGTGTATCCGGGCGCCACGGTCAAGTCGAACGATCTCCCGGTTCTGGTCGTGATCAACAATGTCTCTCCGATGTTTGTTGATTTCGCGGTTCCTCAGCAGTATTTGGGATCAATCAAGAGCTTCATGGCGCGCTCCTCTTTGCTAGTTGAGGCCACGCCGCCCGGCGATTCGGCTGCCGAGAAGGGCATTCTGACGTTCGTTAACAACACGGTCGACACTGCGACCGGGACGATTCATCTGCTTGCTTCGTTTCCCAACAGAGACGGGCGTCTTTGGCCCGGGCAGTATTCTAATGTCCTGCTGCGACTGAACAAAGAGGAGAATGTGCTGGTAATTCCGTCGCAGGCCGTGCAGACGGGACAAAAAGGCGAATACGTGTTCGTCACGAAACCGGACATGACGGTGGCGGTGCGGCAAGTGAAAGTGGGGCGAAGCGTCAACAACGATACCCAGGTTTTGCAAGGGCTTTCCGAGGGCGAACCCGTGGTCATCGACGGGCAGGTGCGACTGGTGCCCGGGACGAAGGTTTATTTCACGAAGGGGCTCTGACGAGGCTGGAATCTCATGAATATCTCTGAAATTTTCATTCGTCGCCCGGTGATGACCTGCCTGGTAATGGTCGCCATCCTTCTGTTTGGTGTTCTTGGCTATCGCCAACTAGCGGTCAGCGACCTGCCCAACGTCGATTTCCCCACGATCCAGGTGACGGCCGCGCTACCGGGGGCCAGTCCGGAAACCATGGCTTCGTCGGTTGCAACGCCGCTCGAAAAACAATTCACGACGATCGCCGGACTCGATTCGCTGACTTCGACGAGTTCGCTGGGAAACGCGCAGATTACGCTGCAGTTCTCGCTCAGCCGCAACATTGATTCCGCGGCTCTCGATGTGCAGACGGCGATCTCCGCAGCGGCGAATCAGCTGCCGGCAGATCTGCCTGCTCCACCGACTTTTCGTAAAGTGAATCCCGCAGACGAGGCGATTTTTGCGTTGGCGGTCACGTCGCCGACCCTTCCGCTCTATGAGGTTGATAAGTACGCGGAAAACCTGATTGCCGAGCAGATCTCTGAGATTCCCGGCGTGGCGCAGGTCAGCGTCATGGGAGTGGCGACATACGCGGTGCGGGTGGACGTCAATCCGCAGGAGCTTGCGAGCCGAAACATCGGCATCGATGACGTCACACAGGCGATTCAAAACGCCAACGTGAATATGCCGATGGGAACGCTCTCCGGTGCTCACAAGTCATATAACATCCAATCGAACGGGCAACTCTCAGACGCGAAAGTTTACCGCCCGCTCGTTGTCGCTTACCGCAACGGCGCGCCGGTGCGACTGGACCGGGTGGCCACGGTCAACGATGGCGTGCAGGATCGGTATGTAGCAAGCTGGGTGAACGGAATTCCCGGGATTTTGCTGCAAGTTCAGCGGCAGCCGGGCACCAACACCGTCGAAATCGTAGACAACATCCGCAAGATGATTCCGCGGTTTTTCGGGATGATACCGCCGTCGGTCAATTTGTCGGTCGAATTCGATCGGTCCATTCCCATCCGCAGGTCCGTGGATGACGTTCAGTTCACGCTGATGTTGGCCATTTTCCTGGTCATCCTTGTGATCTTTCTGTTTCTCCGCAACATTTCGGCCACCATCATGCCGAGCCTGGCGTTACCGATGTCGATCGTGGGCACGTTTGCGGTGATGTACCTGTTCGGTTACACGATTGACACTTTGTCGCTGCTGGCGCTGATCCTGGCGGTCGGCTTCGTCGTTGATGACGCGATCGTGATGCTGGAAAACATCGTGCGCCACCGCGAGATGGGCAAGGGAGCGCTTGAAGCGGCGCTCGATGGCTCGAAAGAAATCGGGTTCACCATCGTGGCCATGACTCTGTCCCTGGCGGTTGTCTTTTTGCCGGTGTTCTTCATGCCCGGCGTGTTCGGACGGCTGCTTCACGAATTTTCGGTGGTTACGATTTCCGCGGTTATGGTTTCCGGCCTGGTTTCCGTGACGCTGACCCCGATGATGTGCAGCCGCTACCTGCGGCTCGATCACGGAAAACAGCACAATGTGGTTTACCGCAAGCTGGAAAACACGATGGAAGCGTGGACGCGCTGGTATGGCGTGACGCTTCGATGGACGCTGCGACACCGTGTTCTGATCATGCTCTGCGGAGCGTTGATCCTGGCGGGAACGGTATGGGAGTTCTGGTCCATCCCGAAAGGCTTTCTGCCGGAAGAGGACACGTCACAAATCTCGGTATCGACGGAGGCGAGACAGGGGATCTCATTCGATTCCATGAAGGTACATCAGCATGCGGTGAACCGTATCCTCATGGCCGACCCCAGCGTGATTCAATTCTTTTCCAATGTGAGCGCTTCGAACAACACCGGCCTTAATAACGGCAGAGCTTTTCTCCATTTGAAAGATCCGTCCGACCGTCCGTGGACCGACAACCCGGCCTACGATCGCCTCCTTGAGCGTTACGGACAGGTGGCCGTGCTCGGTTCCGTGGTCCGGTGGATGCGCCCAGTCTTCGAACATCAACTCACTGTCGCCGAAGTGATGCAGGAGTTGCAGCCGAAGTTGAACAAGATTCCTGGGATGCGCGTATACATGCAGAATCCGCCTTCTATCCGCATCGGAGGGCGCGTTTCCAAGAGCCTTTATCAATACACGCTTTCCAGCCCGGACGTGGATCAACTCTATAAATCCGCCCAGTTGATGCTCGACAAGATGAGAGCTGCGAACACGCTGGCGGACGTGACGAGCGACCTGCAAGTGCAGAATCCGCAAGCCCGCGTGGTTGTCGACCGGGACAAGGCATCAGCCTTGGGAGTTACGGCGCAGGCGGTCGAAGACGCGCTTTACAGCTCCTATGGGCAACGGCTAGTCTCGCCGATCTATACCGCGAACAACCAATACTGGGTTGTCGTGCAGGTGCAGGAACGGTTCCAGAGTGATCCCGACATGCTTTCGGAGCTTTACATTCACTCGTCGCGCGGCGATCTGGTTCCGCTCAGCGCGGTCTCGAAATTCACGACCGGCGTTGGCCCTCTCACGGTCAACCATACCGGCCAGCTGCCTTCGGTCACGATCTCTTTCAACTTAAAACCGGGGGTCGCTCTCGGTGACGCGGTGAATGAAATCAAGACTATCTCCAGTTCGACGTTGCCGATTTCAATCGTAGGCAGTTTCCAGGGAGCGGCGCAGGCATTCCAGCAATCTCTCACCGGCCTGGGCATCCTGCTGATTGCGACGGTGGCGGTCATCTACATCGTTCTGGGCATCCTCTATGAGAGCTTCGTTCATCCGGTCACGATTCTCACCGGCCTGCCGGCGGCGGCTTTCGGCGGCCTGGTCACGCTCTCGCTGTTCCACATGCCGCTGGATATTTATGGGTTTGTGGGTTTGATCATGCTGATCGGCATTGTGAAAAAGAATGCCATTATGATGATCGACTTTTCCCTGGAACTGGAACGCAAGGAAGGTTGCAGCCCGAGCGAATCGGCCTACCAGGGCAGCCTGATTCGCTTCCGCCCAATCATGATGACCACGGCCTGCACGATCATGGGCACTTTGCCGATCGCGATCGGAATTGGCGCCAATGCAGGCGCACTGCGGTCACTGGGCCTGTGCGTCGTGGGTGGGCTGCTCTTTGGGCAGATCGTGACGCTCTATCTCACGCCTGTGTTCTACAGCTATATGGGTGCTTTGCTGAAGTGGGTTCAGCCCGATCGGCGGACGGCGACTCAGGAATCCGCCGGGGCGGCGGTTCTTGCGCACGCCGGCGAGCAGCACACCGGGGATTGAGCTACACGCGTATCGGCCGAACGGGGCCGGTTGGAGTTGTTCGGTTCGAATCGCAGGCGCCTTCAGCGGGACTGCGTACAGCACCGCCGCCCAGGGACCGCATCTGCGGCAGCCCTTGTAAATGAGGTGGACGCGTACGGGCTATTGTGCCAGGATGACGCGCTAATCCGGAAACTGGCTGCTGTTCGTGTGTTCGGGTTTATGGCAGACCCTGCCTGTCGGGTTGAATGTTGCCGTTTCGCCTACGAGGATTCCAGATACATCTGTCCGAAGTAGACTTGGAATGCTCCATTGGCGCCGGAAGGCCAATGCGCTCACGCCGGAGCACCTCTGTGATGAACGCCTCTCTGCTTTTCCAGCGCATCGTGCCCTTCTTGTGCACCGGGCGTGCTTTCCAAGGCATGGAGGCATTCTCCCCTTCTAACGAACTGGGCGTCCTCATGTCGTAGATCTGAGTTGTTACCCAAGCTGCCGGGCCATACACCCGACCCCGGCCTGTCTAAAAACCACTGATTGGAACGTTCTTGCTGCTGAGAGAGAGGCCTATGATGAATCGGTTATCGGTGCTCGATCCGAGATTGATCAGAGTGCCGTAGCGAATGTAATTGTAATTGGCGTATGCCGATAGGTGGGGCCTCAGAATACGGGAGTAAGCGAGGGTCAGCGTGTTTTGAGTGTAGGCCTGCGAGACCTGATTCGCGATACTTGATACACGTGAGTAGAAGTAGCTGCCGCTAACCACCGAACCCTGTAAACCTTGTGAAACAGAACCCCCGAGAAATGTATGCGAAGAGGTGAGATAGGTTCCGTTCCCGGGATTTACTCCGTGGCCGGCGTGGGCGGTGAAGCTTAATCTGCCTACGATATGGCTGACTGATCCTTCGAAAGTAGGGATGATCGAACGGGTGTCGTAAGGCCGAATCAAATAGATCGTCACCAGGCTTCCGTTGATGATGGCCTGAACCGGTTGGGTAATGTTTCCGTAGGTGTGAGCGCGGGTGACACCTCCAGAACCTCGAACATTCCAGGTTCTACCGAACAGATGATTGACGTTGAAGTAGCCGCCGTCGAGATCGGTGGTGCCGGCATTCTTCTGAAAGTAAAAGTTGTCGTGGGAGTATGTGCCGCCGATCGAAGTACGAGCAGTGACCTGATAAGCCACCGAACCCGATCCGATACCGCCGGTTGACCCAATAGCGCCCGGATAACTATAGCGGGCCAGAAAGAAATTGCCGCTGATCGTATAGCTCAACCTTTGAGTCTGGCGGTAGCTAAGAGCAACGCCACTCGCCAAGAAACGGGTGCTTGGACTCAACGGGTTATTGTCTACGCCGCCGGTATTCAAACTTCGGAAATAAGGACTGTCGTAAAAGAGAATGCCTCCGGAAGTATTCAGCGAAAGTGTCCAGCGGCGGCTCAATTGTTTTGCGAAGATGAAGCTAAAATTCTGATCGGTACCGCTTCCGCCAAAACCGCCGGAGTAATCACGGTAATCGCCGCGATAGTTGAGGCCGAGAGTGGCATCGGAGAAGTGTTTGGAGATTTCGACTCCGCCGCCGATGCTGAAGCCGGCACCACCGTTGCCGCCACCGAGCACCTGCTGGGTAGAATCGAACACAGCGCTGGCAAAGCCATAGTAATTGACGAAATCTCCGCGCAACAGATCGCTTGCGGCATTGGAAAAAATGCTGCCACGGGTATTAGCGGCGGGCGCTTCTGTGGGAACGTCTGTAGAAGAATCCTGAGCGTAGGCGGCAAGCCCGCTCAGCATCAGGAAACTCAGAGCGACTCTCTTCAAGCCACGCTCTCCGGGCGGGGAGAGCCGAGCTTCGCATGAAACGATATCATCACTTTAACCTCTTCGGCTACTTACAGTTAGCAGACTCATCTCAGTCTCGCCAAGCGCTTGGGGGCTGTCAAGCGCAATCAAACAAGTCTAGCTGAGTAGAGCCTCAAGTTTAGCCATGTCGTCCGGTTCGCCAAATTCAGCGCCATGCAGGTTGGCATCGATCTTACGCAGGAGACCGAGCAGGACCGAGCCTGCGCCGACTTCGACAAATCGCCTACAACCGGAGTGCGCCATGTTCAGAATTGTCTCAGTCCAGCGGACCGGGTTGGGGATTTGCTCGAAGAGACCTTGGCGAGCAGCGGAGGCGGCGGTGACCGGCTGAGCCTGCGAGTTATTTACCACCGGAATCTGAAGATCGGCAAATGGAGCGCCGTTTAGAAGCGGCTGCATATGGGCTTGGGCCGGACGCATAAGCGAACAGTGAAAAGGGGCACTGACGGGGAGCCGGATCGCACGCTTCGCGCCTGCCGCTTTGGCTAAGGCTTCGGCTCGCGCGACAGCGGCGGTATGCCCGGCGATCACGACTTGTTCAGGAGAGTTGAAGTTGGCGGCCTGAACCACTTCGCCTTCCGCTGCATCGATCAAGATGCGGTCCAGTTGACCTTCCGGAAGTTTGATGAGCGCGCTCATTGCGCCGACACCCTGCGGAACCGCTTCCTGCATAAAACGGCCGCGCTGCCGGACTAGGCGCAGCGCTTCGGCAAAGGGCAGAGAACCCGCAGCGACCAAGGCAGAGTATTCGCCCAGGCTGTGGCCGGCAAGCAAGTGGGGAGATTGGAAGCGCGAGGAGATCACACGGTGAGCCGCGATCGAAACCGTCAGCAGAGCGGGCTGCATATTTTCGGTCTTCTTCAGCTCGTCCTCAGCGCCCGCAAAGCAGAGCTGAGAAAGCGCAAACCCCAGGACGTCATCCGCTTCCTGAAAAACTTGCGCGGCTTCGTCGAATTGACTGGCAAGAAGCTGCCCCATTCCGGAGTATTGAGAACCTTGCCCGGGAAACAGAAAAGCAACGTCATTCATAGTAAGTGAAAGGCTCCATTACGAGCGAAGCACCGGACCAACGGTAGTACGAACAACCCTCATGGTAAACCTGCGGGGCGTTACCGGTCCGCACGAGTGTTTTATAGTGGGATCAGTGAAGAAGAAATCTATGCCGGAGTCTGTAGTCGCACCAGAGATTATGGACTTGGCGAAGAAATCAGTGGAAGGTGACCGGCCGACCGCAACTCAGAAGTGCCGGGTGTGCGGGGCGTTGTCACTACCCTCCAGCGTGCCTAATGCGGATGACGAAAGCCTGTGCTGGGTGTGCCGGCGGCTGAAGATCAGCGCGTGGCGGGATTCTGATCAGCAACTTTCCGCTCAGGAATAGCTGCAGCTAAACAAATCGCGATCTCAGTACCTGCCATCACTTTGGGCGGACGGCGACCGCAATGATCGATGTCGGCTTCCAGGGCAGAAGCCGGTCGATCCTGCGCCAGATCCACACAGTCTTATCGAATAGGCGAATTTGAAGGCGCCCGACTGCGCGACGCTTCAGTAATCTTCCATTCACGTACCAGCCGGGGCGGGTAATCCGATTGAAGTGCAGGATGCGCTCTACTTGAAAGCCAACTCGCTCTAACTTGCTGATCAGACCGGCTTCCGAGTATCGGCGGCAGTGCTTCAGTACTTCATCGAGGGTTCCGAAGATACTCATCCCTTCGGGAACTAAAATGACAGCCTTGCCGCCTGGCCGAAGTGTGTGAAAAATATTTTCGAGCCCCGCTATGTCGTCTTGCACATGCTCGAGGACATTCAGACAGACCACCGAATCGATCGACTCCCGGTACGCGCGAAAATCATCGTAGCTCTCGAGATCGGCATGCACAGCTTCGAGCCGAGCGTGGCGGCGTAAACCAGCTACGTGCTCCCTGTCGTTATCGGAAGCGATGTAGCGATCGCAATAGCCGCTCAGGACGTGCGAGAGGTTGCCGATTCCCGCGCCAATTTCCATGGCTGTGCCGTAGACGAAAGGCCGGACGGTCTCAGCCATCCACCGATTGAAATGGGGAGAGGCGGCGAGCGCATCGAGAGCGGAGTCGCCTACGTCCCGGTAGATATCCCGCTGGAAGAGACCGAAGCGAAGCATTGCGGAGACCGCGGCCACAGCATCCTTAAGCCGGATTTTCTTTCCTTCCGCGTACGTTCTCGGAAAGTAGTCGATCGGAACCTCGCAAATCCGGGCGCGGCGCTGGGCGAGCTTGATGGTCAGCTCAGGCTCGATCCCGAAACGCTCAGCCCGAAGAGGAATGCTTCGCACCAGGGAGGTTCGAAATGCTTTGTAGCAGGTTTCCATGTCAGTAAGGCTTAGATCGGAAACCATGTTGCAGAGAAGCGTCAATGCTCGATTTCCGAGCGAATGCCAGAACGAAGGGACGCGGCGTTCGGATACGGCAAGAAAACGAGACCCAAACACAGCATCGGCTCGATCGCTTAGCAGCGGCGCGAGCAGCTTTGAAAACTCGACGGGGTTGTACTCGAGATCAGCATCCTGAACCAGAGAGAACTCGCCGCGGGCGTGCAGAAGAGCAGTAGAGAGCGCCGCGCCTTTGCCGCGATTCCGCTCGTGACGAATGAGATGCACCGGCTGAGCGAGCTCGGTTTGAACTTCGCGAACGACATCCGCCGAGCGATCTGTAGAAGCATCGTCGACCACAATCAATTCCAGGTCGACGCTTTGGGGCAGCGGCGCAGAAGCGACACGCCTAAGGCATTCACCGACGAGCGCCTCTTCGTTGTAGAGAGGCATCAAAACAGAGACCAGGACGCGCGTTTCCCGCTCGCTAATCGGCTTGGAACTTTGAATGAGCGGTGAAGCCTCCCTCACGATGCTGCCCTGATGGTAGCGTAGCGGTAGGTCGATGAATCGCTCGATTCAGGATCTCACGGCACGCGTGCCAATCGTCTCTCAACTGAACTGGCGTCGCATCTTCGAGGGCGCGGCCGTTATCCTGTTTTCGCTTCTGATCGGCTGGCGCGCTTTTGGGAGGCAACCCATCGGACTAGCTGACAATGGCGACTTCCCAAAGATTCTGGGACGGATCAAGGCGTGGCCGAAGGAAGGCAGAAACGGGCATGAATTCCGGTATCTGGTAACCGATTACGTGATTGAACCGGGAGGGCGCTGGGATTCGCATCTGCCTTCGGTTGAACTTTGGGTGGCGAAATTAGCGCGACTGGCAGGCAAGCCGTTCTTAGGACCGCAGCGCTTCGATTTGAGATTTGTGGGAGCGATCCATGCCCTTTTTTTGATTGCCTCCGTTTGGATTCTCGTGCATGCGCTGCGCGGGTTGAACTGGACGTGGTCATTTGCGCTGACGGCTTTGATTCTCGCGATGTTCGCGGATCTCGAATACCTGGAGTTTCTAAACACCGCATTCATGGATGCTGGTTCCATTTTTGCGCTGGTGCTTCTCAGTTCATTTGCGATTGCGCTGACACGGCAAGGAGGGGAAACGAATTGGAAGCTGGCGGCGGGGTTTGGAGGCAGCGCCGCCTGGTTTCTTGGCACGAAGATCCAACATCAGCCGACACTGATTCCTCTTCTGCTGTTTTGCGCCTACTTTCTGTTCAAGGCGAAGTTGAGGGCTGCAAGAAGCGCATGGGCGGCAACTCTTATTTTGCTGATATCCACCAGCGTTTACATGGAACGGCACATGCCGTGGGATTACGAGGCTGAATCGCTCTTCAGTTTGACGTTTCTGAAGCTAGTTCCCCTGTCGCATTCGCCTGTGGAAGCGCTGCGGGAATTGGGACGGCCCGCATCTGATGCGCAATATGTTTCGATGCACGCCTGGTCAGCTGGCACACCGCTGGTGAACAGTAGGTACCGGGACCGGTTTTGGCGAAGCGTGACGCACAGGCGAGTAGCGCTGTTTTACCTGCGCCATCCCAAGCTCGCCTGGATTATCTTGAGCAGCGACTTACGGAAAGCTGGCGCCGATGTTCCGATCTCTGAGATTACGATCGGGCTCGATCCAAGAACATTCACCAGATACGGACTGCTGCGAAAAGCCGATAATCCAATTCCAAGCACACGTCCGGCGATGTTCGACCCTTGGAGCACTTCGAGGCGCTGGCTGGCAACGCGCTTGCCGTGGGCGGTTCCAATGTTATACGCGATCTGCCTGATTGCCGGTTTGCGGCGCATCAGCCGGCCGCGCGGAGAGATCGATTGCTGGCCACTGATCCTGCTCTTATGCGCGATCGGCGCGTGGTCGTTCGTTGTGGGATCGCTTGCGGACGCTACCGATACTTCACGGCACATTGTGACGTACCAGGTATCCACCGATCTGATTTTGCTTTCGCTTGCTTTTCAGCTCGCTTATGCGGCAAGCCGAGGAAGGCTTCTCTTTCAAAGGAACAAGCCCGTTGGGAGAAGCGCTGAAAGCTAAACCGGTCTCAAGCCTTCAATTCTTCGCGGATCTCTTCGGCTGCTCTGCGCGCTTCCGCTATCGCGCCGGTCGGGAAGCTGATCGCGCCCACTTTCGGGTGTCCGCCTCCACCGTAGCGCTCACAGATGGTGGCGAGGTTGTGGCGGAGCGGCTCGCGCACCCACGGATTTGAACCTACAGACACTTTCGTTCGAAAGCTGGAAGTCAAAACCGAGACCGTATAGGCGGAATCGGGAAACAGGTAATACGGAATGAATTTGTTGTAGCCCTCGATGCCGAAGTCCACCAGATCGAAGTAGATCACGCCGCGGTCGCAGGAGCCGTGCTCGCGAATCACGTCGATATTTCGCACGTGTTTCGACAGGAGCCGCTGGTACTCGCCTTGTATTTCAGGGTCGGCAATGATGTTCGAGAGCGATTGCCGCTGCATAAGGCAGATGATCCTTTTGACCAGGTTGGGACCTTCACTGCCCTCCACGACAAGGGTCAGCTTCATGGCTGGGGCATCCATCTCGACGGCGGATTGAGCGCTCTGGTAGAGGGCGCCATCCACGATATCGGCCCAAGTGACCAGATCTTCCAGGTCCGGAGCCGTGAAACCGTAATCGCGCCCGGTAATTTGAGCGATGAATTTGGTACACGACCGGTAACTCGGGTCGAGAAACTTCCTGCCCGTTGTATCTTGCCGGAAGTGCTCGGCGTCGGCGGTGCTTAGAAAGGCGCTCTGGTGATGATCGAACCACCAGGTCACGCGTGGGTCGGGCGCGTACTTAAAATCGACGATTACGTTTGCGTCTCCGTCAAAAAGGCTTGGCGCGAAGAGCTGGTCGGCGCGATGGGCCAGCCCGGTATATTCAAACTCGGCATCGGGATAGAACTTGCTTTGTAAGAAGCGCGTTATATAAGCTGCTGATGCTGCCCCATCGAAGCAGTGGTCATGGTAGAGGACTCGCACCTTCATCAAAAATGCATTGATCTCCGAAAACCTTTTAGATTGACTCACGGCGACCGGAAAAGCAAGCGATAAGTGATAATTAGGGAAAGTAAGCGAGATTGACGCCAGAGTGAGTGGGGAGCGCCCGGCCCGTTCGGGTTGCTTCAGCTTTCAGGGAGCGCGGCAGGGATCTTGCCGCGGCCAGTCTTGTGAAACAGATCGTAAGAATAGGCTCTACGACACCTTAAATCCACGATGCTAAAAACCAAAGAAGAACGCCAGACTGACCTGAACCCACAGGAAACCTCGGAATGGCTCGAAGCGCTTGACCAGATAGTAGATGAAGCGGGGCCCGACCGGGCTGCTTATCTGCTTGCCAAATTAATGGACCGCGCCTCCGAATTCGGCGTGCCGGCCGCCGGGCGCATCAATACGCCGTATCTGAATACAATTCCGGCGCACGAAGAGGCGCCTTATCCGGGAGATCGGGCCCTGGAACGCCGGATCAAAAGCCTGATACGGTGGAACGCTGCGGCGATGGTCGTGCGAGCGAACAAGTACGATCCCAATATCGGCGGACACATCTCGACATATGCGTCGCTGGCGACCATTAGCGAGGTTGGCTTTAACCACTTCTTCCGCGGCAGCATTGACGGGATGCCGGGAGACTTGGTGTATTACCAGGGCCATGCTTCGCCGGGAGTCTATTCGCGCGCTTTTTTAGAAGGCAGGTTGAGCGAGGAGCATCTTTTCAACTTCCGGCATGAACTGCGCGATCATCCCGGGTTGTCGTCGTATCCTCATCCGTGGTTGATGCCGAATTTCTGGCAGTTTCCTACGGTGTCCATGGGGCTCGGGCCGATCAACGCCATTCATAATGCCCGCTTCCTGCGCTACTTGGAGAATCGTCAGCTCATCCCGCCATCGGACCGCAAGGTTTACGCCTTCTGCGGCGACGGCGAGATGGACGAACCGGAATCGACGGGCGCGCTCCACATTGCCGCTCGCGAGAAACTGGACAACTTGATCTTTGTGATCAACTGCAATCTGCAGCGTCTGGACGGACCGGTACGCGGAAACGGCAGCATCATTCAGGAGCTCGAGGGAGTTTACCGCGGCGCCGGTTGGAACGTCATCAAGGTATTGTGGGGCGGCGCCTGGGACAACTTGCTTGCGAGCGACACCAGCGGCCTGCTTCTGAAGCGCATGGAAGAGTGCGTGGATGGCGAGTATCAGAACTTCAAGGCGCGCGGTGGAGCTTATGCGCGCAAAGAGTTTTTTGGGAAGTATCCGGAGCTGTTGAAGCTGGTGGAGCATTTGTCGGATGAGCAGATTGCTTCTCTGCCGCGAGGCGGGCACGATCCGGTCAAGATGTACAACGCCTATAAGCGAGCGAACGAAAGCAAGGGACAGCCTACGGTCATTCTGGCTAAGACCGTGAAGGGCTATGGACTGGGCGAAGCCGGCGAAGGTAAGAACATCACGCACCAGCAGAAGAAGCTCAACGAGGATGAGCTTTTCTATCTCTCTTCGCGCTTCGGCCTGAATCTTCCCAAGGAAACTATACACGAAATCTCCTTGGTAAAGCCGCCGGAAGATTCGCCTGAAATTCGCTACATGAAGGGTCGGCGTGAGGCGTTGGGCGGCTATTTGCCGGTGCGAAATCCCAAAAAGATCGGGTTGAAAGCGCCGCCGCTCGATGCGTTTCATGAGTCGCTTTCAGGGTCGCGAGGCCGCGAAGCGTCGACCACCAGTGCCTTTGTTTCGGTATTGAAAAGCCTGCTGAAGGTTCCTGAACTCGGCAAGTATGTTGTGCCGATTATCCCGGATGAGGCGCGGACGTTCGGTATGGAATCGATGTTCCGTGAACGCGGAATCTATGCGAGCGGCGGGCAGCTTTACAAGCCGGTCGATAGCGACGTTCTGATGTATTACAAAGAGTCGCAGGACGGGCAGATTCTCGAAGAGGGCATCACCGAAGCGGGAGCGATGGCGTCCTTCACGGCGGCTGGAACGGCCTATGCGAACTTGGGCGTGCCGTCCATTCCCTTCTTCGTGTATTACTCGATGTTCGGCTTCCAGCGTGTGGGCGATCTAATTTGGGCATTTGCCGATTCACGTGGAAAAGGCTTTCTGGTGGGGGGCACAGCGGGACGAACGACGCTGCTCGGCGAAGGGTTGCAACACGATGACGGCCACAGCCAGGTGCTCTCGAGCGTGGTGCCGACCTGCCGCAGCTACGACCCTGCGTTCGCTTACGAGATCGCGGTGATCGTACAAGACGGCATCCGGACCATGTACGAGAACAATGAGGATCACTTCTATTACCTGACGGTTTGCAACGAGAACTATGTGCAGCCGCCGATGCCAGATGCGCCCAATCTGACCGAGGGCATCCTGCGCGGGATTTATCTCTACAAGCCGTCGGACACCGGCTCGGCGCAGGTCACGCTGTTCGGCAGCGGCCCCATCCTGAACGAAGCGCTCAAGGCGCAAACACTGTTGGCAGAGAAGTACGACATAGGCGCCCATGTCTGGAGCGTCACCAGCTATACCGAGCTTCGGCGCGATGCGTTGAACGTGGATCGCTGGAACCGGCTGCATCCGGCGGAGACGCCGCGAAAGCCGTACCTGCTGGAGGCGCTTGGCGTCGTCGATATGCCGATTATTGCGGCAACCGATTACATGAAGATCGTCCCGGACCAGATTTCACCATGGCTGCCTGGCAGGCTTACCGCGCTCGGCACCGATGGATTTGGACGAAGCGAGAACCGTGAGCATCTGCGGCGATTCTTTGAGGTGGACGCAGCTTCAATTGCGGCCGCCGCCCTGTCACGTTTAGCGCAATGGGGACGCTTCGATGCGAACCGCGCTACACAGGCGATCGCTGAGTTGGGCCTCAATCCCGAAGCAGTCGATCCGCAAAGAGCGTAGCTCCCCGTTAGGGGGACTATCTTGCCCGAAGCGGCACGGGCCATTCTCTATCTGCAGCGTTGCTAAGCTTTTGCGTCTTCGCGATTGTTTCCATTCCCCCAATAACTGCGTGCGCCGGCCACTGCCAGATCGAAGGTAGTGGCCCAATCTGAGGGACGAATCGTTTCCTTGCGCATAATCATCCGCATCATGCAAGGGCTAAAGTGCATATCGAGAAAAACTTGCAGGTCCGTGTCGGGCGGCAGCTCGCCTAACGCAACGGCTTCTTGCGCAAGGGCTATCAGTTCGCTCATGAGCGGGAGGTAGAACTTCTCTAAGAAGTCCTGCCTCAATGTAGGATCGTCCTGGATAGCCGCTAAGAGGCGTGCCGCTACCAGTCCATTCTCACCTGCTAAGAACTTTCCCCCTGCAATGGCGTGCTCGCGAAGGCGCTCGAGCGGTGAGCCTGCCTGAGAGATTGGGTTACTCTGCCGCTTAATGTGCAGAAACGCATCCAGCAGCAGAGCTTCTTTAGTAGGCCACCAGCGATAGACAGTGGCGGTGCTTACACCGGCTTTCGCGGCAATCTGCTGCGTAGTGATTTCGGTCAGCGCGTGTTCCTTCATCAGGTTGTACGCCGTCTCAAGCAGCGCCACGCGCGAAGCCTCGCTGCGCGGCCTGCCTCCGTGTGCTATCTTCACCGGGCACAGTGCAGCTTTAAGAAAATCAGCTTTCGTCATTTCAACTTCCAGCCCTACTAAAAGACTCCGCGGGTCGGGCGGTTGGCTACCTCACAGTACCAAAAAATTATCTACACCTTTGAAGATTCTGAAACGAAACGAATAGTTTCGAATCAAAGCAGGCAGGAGCAACGCTTGGCCGATAACGCATCTGTTGAAAACTGGAAGCCCAAGTACAATCCATGGCTGATTGCCGTGGTGGTTGCGCTCGCGGCGTTCATGGAGATTCTCGACACGAGCATCGCCAACGTTGCGCTTCCGTATATCTCCGGCGGTCTTGGATCGAGTCAGGACCAGGGCACTTGGGTGCTGACTACCTATCTGGTCGCAAACGCGATCGTGCTGCCGATTAGCGGTTGGTTCAGCAGCATCATCGGACGCAAAAAGTTTTTCATGATCTGCATTTCGCTTTTTACGGTGAGTTCCGTAATGTGCGGTATTGCTCCGACTCTGCCGTTCCTCTTAATGGCAAGAGCATTCCAGGGAATCGGGGGCGGCGGGTTGCAGCCCATGGCCCAGGCCATCATGGCTGACGTGTTTCCGCCCGAGAAGAGAGGGCTTGCCTTTTCTGTATACGGGTTGACCGCGGTGGTCGCTCCGGCGCTCGGGCCTACTCTTGGCGGATGGATCACGGATAACTACAGCTGGCACTGGATCTTTCTCATTAACCTCCCCGTCGGCCTGGTGGCGTTGGCTCTGGTGTATCAGTTGGTCGAAGATCCGCCGTTCTTCCGTAGGAAACGATTGGGAGAGAGCCGGTTCGATTATCTGGGCTTCTCCGCTCTGGCCCTGGGAGTTGCGGCGCTGCAGATTGTACTCGATAAAGGCCAGGAAGACGACTGGCTTCAGTCGAATTTCATCCTGACACTTGCGATTATTGCGATCGGCTGTCTGAGTTTTCTCGTAGTTTGGGAATGGTTCGAGAAAGATCCGATCGTCGACGTCAAGTTGTTCAAGTACTTCAATTTTGCGACCTCGACGATGATGATGCTTTTTATCGGGATCGTGTATTTCTCGTCGACCGTTCTCATGCCGCAGTTCTTACAAGTGCTGTTAGGATACACGGCCGAAAACGCCGGGCTCGTTGTGTCGCTCGGCGCGGCGCTCCTTCTGGTTGAGCTTCCGATCGTCGGATTTCTCACGTCGAAATTTCCGGCCAAGTATTTGATGGCGTTTGGCTGGCTGATGCTTTCTTGCGGATTGTATGCATCGGTCAAGCTGCTCAACCTGGAGATTAGCTTCGGCGTTGCTGCCTTCATTATGGTGATGCAGTATCTGCCTCTCGCTTTCCTCTTCATTCCGGCTACCACGGCGGCGTACATCGGGGTTCCGCAGGAGAAAGGCGACTCTGTGGCCGGCTTGATTAACTTCGCTCGCAACATCGGCAGCAGCATAGGGACGTCGATTGCGCAGACGATCCTTGCCCGGAAGGCGCAGTTTCATCAGGAACGCTTGTCAGCCCATACGGCAATGGGTGACCCGAACTTTCATAGCCTGCTGAATAGCTTGACGCAATCGGCTCAGGCGCAAAGCGGAGTTGGAAGGGCAGATGCACAAACCAACGCGATGGCTCAGATCTACCGGAATTTACAGGGCCAGGCTTCGGTTCTGTCTTATATGGACGCTTACTTCTTGCTGGCCCTGGCGGCCGGTGCAATGTTTCTCCTCGCTTTCCTGCTCCGGAAGAACGATCCGAAGAATACCGAGCAGCACGCGGGGCATTGAGGCCCAATTTTTAGGATGCATGTTTCGAAGAGTGTGTGGATGATGGACTTCTCTAAAGCTAAATATCTTCTCGGTGATGTAGCCGGCACGCCCGCGACGAACGCGAGACGCTGTCTGAGCATAGTGCTCGTGACTGGATCTCTCTTTTGGCGAACTTTTCTTGCCAACTTTCTTCTTTCGATTTTGGTATTTGGACAGCAGCAACCGGGCGCTCCTTCCTCGCAGCAGGGTTCGCAGGCGTCACAGCTGCCTCAATCTGGCCGAGCGACGCAGCAAGCTGCAGGTACCGTTAATACGCAGCAAAACACGAGCCAAGGGCAGAGCCAGAGCACGAGTGTCGTGCAACCCTCGGTCCAGGTAAACGGTGCTTTTTCGGGCAGCGTGCAAGGACCCCAGCTGCCGCCAGGCCCAGTAAAACTATCGCTTTCCGATGCCGTGAAGCGCGGTCTTTCGGTTAACTTGGGCAGCATCACCGCCGGTACATCCTCCCAAACTGCGCGGGCACAGAGGGCGACGGCATTAAGCCAGCTTTTACCGCAGATCTCTGCGAATCTGGGCGCCACGGAAACACAGGTGAACCTTGCCGCTTACGGCTTCAACCAAATCGGCTCCGGGGGAGGGCTCAGCATTCCCCTGATCGTGGGTCCGTTCCACTATGTACAGGCCGAAGGAACCGTAAACTGGAACGCACTCAACCTGACGCAGCTGCGTAACTGGCAATCAAGTAAAGAGTTGGAGCGCGCTTCGAATTTTGACCTGCACAATGCACGCGATTTGGTCGTACTGGCAGTCGGCGGAACATATCTGCAAGTGATCGCTGACGCAGCCCGCGTCGATTCGCAGAGAACGCAAGTAAAATACTCGCAAGCTGTTTTCGATCAGGCTTCCACCCAGCTGGAGGCCGGAACAAATACACGGATCGATGTCAGCCGGAGCCGCGTTCAGTTGCAAACCGAGCAGGAGCGGCTCAATTCTATTGAGGCTGACTACAAGCAGCATAAGCTCGCCCTTGCTCGCCTGATCGGCATTCCGCTCGATCGCGAGTTGGTGTTGACCGAGCCTTTTGGTTACCACGAGCTTCAGCCGGTAGACGAAATGGGCGCTCTTCGAGATGCGTTCGATCACCGCTCGGATCTGCGCTCAGCAGACTCGCAGATGAAGGCAGCGGAACGTGTAGTGTCGGCGGCCAAAGCCGAAAGATACCCCTCGATCACCGCAAGCGGGGATTACGGCGCCATAGGCACTTCGCCCACAAGCTCCCACGGCGTGTTTACGGCAACAGCCAGTGTCAACATTCCGATTTACACTGGCGGCCGCACGCGCGCCGACATTCAACAAGCGGAAGCGGCGCTCAAGCAACGGCAATCTGAGTACCAAGATGAGCGAGCGCAAGTGGAACAGGATGTGCGCAACGCACTGATTCAACTGCAAACCGCTATCGGACAGACAAAATTAGCCGAGAGCAATCGCAAGTACGCACTTGACACGCTCAATCAGGCGCGTGACCGTCTCAGTGCAGGCGTCACAAACACGGTTGAGGTTGTGCAGGCGCAGCAGCAGGAGTCGGCCGCCGAATCCGACTATGTGTCGAGCCTTTTTGCATTCAATCTGGCGCGATTGACATTGGCCAGAGCGACCGGAGAGGCCGAAGCAACGGTAGGAACGCTATTTACCGGGAGCCGCCCGTAAGTGACAGAACAGATCCTGGAGAGTGAATCAGATGAGTAACACGAACGACGTACAAGAGCCGCCAACCGAGCAGCAGCAGTCGAACTCGCAACCCGCGCAGCCCCAGCAGAACGAAAAGAAGAATTCAGAAGATCAAGCTAAGGGCGATCAGGGCGGTGACAAGAAGCAGGAAAGGACTCCAGAAGAAAAGTCGAAGCGCAGGCGCGCGCTTCTGATCTTCGGCGCTGTCGTACTGGTGGCTGCGATCGCTGGACTGCTGTATTGGCTGCACGCAAGAGATTTTGAAGGCACCGACGACGCGCAGATCGACGGAAACCTAAGCCCGATCGGAACGCGCATCGACGGCAACATCACCAAGGTTTACGTACAAAACAATCAGACCGTCAAGGTCGGCGACCCGCTCGTCGATATCGATCCCAGCGATCTTCAGGTCTCAGTCGATCAGGCCGAAGCACAGGTGACGCAGGCACGTAGCGGGCTTTCTTCTCAGAGACCGAACATCCCTATCACGCAGGTGCAAAACTCGACGAATATTATTTCGGCCCAGGCTGATGTGGCAAGCTCCGAAGCTGGCGTCGCTACTGCCGAACGTGACCGGGACCAATCAGCAGCCCAAGTGGTTCAACAGGAAGCGGCTAATAACCGGGCGCAAAACGATCTGAAGCGGTACCAGATCCTGGTCGATAAGCAGGAAGTTTCCAAGTCCGAGTTCGATCAATATAGTTCGAACGCAAAGCAGCAGGCTGCAAACCTGGTAGCCGCGCAATCGGGCCTGCTGGCTGCCGAGCGCACGGTGGATCAACGCCGGGCTCAGCTGGATCAATCGAAGAGCAAACTAATACAAACCGAACAGACTGCGAAGCCGCAACTACTTGCAAAGCGTGCCACGGTAGAGCAGCAAGTCGCAAACCTGAAATCGGCGGAAGCGCAGCTGGAGCAGGCCCGGCTTAACCTGAGCTACACGAAACTAAAAGCGCCTGTGGCAGGAATCGTGATGAAGCGCTCGGCGCAGATTGGGAGCCACCTCCAAGCCGGGCAACAGATACTCACCATCTCCGAAATTGGCGACCTTTGGGTGACAGCAAACTTCAAAGAGACACAACTGCTCAACATGCGTCCGGGCCAACATGCCGCGATTCACGTCGATTCGCTCGATCGCGATTTTAGAGGCACAGTGCAGACGATCGGTGGCGCAACAGGTTCGGTAGCAAGCACACTGCCGCCGGAAAATGCTACCGGCAACTACGTCAAAGTCGTGCAGCGGATTCCAGTCCGAATCGAACTGGATCCCAATCAGGAAGGGGCAGATCGCCTGAGACCGGGCATGTCCGTCGAACCAAAGGTGCGAGTCAGGGACTAAGTTAGGACACCATGTTTTCCGGAAGTAAGTTAGCGAGTTTATGCGTTCTCCTGGTGGGAGCTACATTCGCGTCCCAAGCGGCCGAGCTGAAGCCGGAGGCAGCTCGAGCTTGGGACGCGTTTGTCGAAGCCAAACAGGCTCAACTGCAATGCAACTTGCCAAGGCTATCCGAGTCTCCCGAAGCGGCCCAATTGCGAAACGGCTCGATCCTGGTCCGTCCCGCATCGGCTAAAGCAACCATCGGGGTACCATCGGGCCTGATTCACGAGTGGGTCGGAGAGGTATTTATACCTGGTATTTCGATCGAGCAAGCTCTGGAAAAAATTCGTTCCTATGAAGACTACGCGAAATACTTCAAGCCTTCTGTCGGTGAGGCAAAGCTCCTGGACAGACAGGGAGGCCAAGACCGTTACTCTCTTACGCTGATCCAGGACGTGCTCAGGATTAGGTCTGGCCTGCTCGGAGAATATGTTTCCGAGTATCATCCGGTGGACCCGGAACGTTTTTACAGCACGACTCAAAGCGTGCGCCTGCAAGAAATTACTAAGTTAGGTCGCCCCACGGAAGACGTACTCGACCCGGACGAAGGCAGCGGCTTCATCTGGCGGCTTTATTCTGAAGCATCCTACGAAGAGGCGGACGGTGGAATTTACGTGCAGCTCGATGCCGCGGCGTTGAGCCGAACAGTACCTAGGACCGTTGCTTGGTTTGTCGACCCGGTTGTAGAGCGGATCTCTCGCTCCGCCTTGTGTACGACTCTCCGCCAAACTCGGGAAGCGCTGCTCGCCGCTCGGTAAACTTCGTAGCCGGTGGCGTTCTTGTAACCGTTTGTGACGAAACTCACGTCGAAGTAACTGTGAGTGCCTCGTGTGGAGCCCGGATTGCTCCCGTGACTGAGGTTTAACTCTCACACTTACTCTTGCAAGGATTACCATCTTGAAGTTATCCCGGTGTTTTTTCTTATTCGCACTGGCCCTCGCTACAACTGCGCAATTTGCGAGCGCACAGGAAGGGCCGGACGTGTTCTTTGGTGTAGGAACGGCGATCGCTCCTTCCAGCAACCAGCAGATCGATACGTTCGGCGACGGAACTCTCTACAACACTCCGAAATTGAACGGAGCGTTCGGCAAGGCCGGCGCTGACATTATGATTACGCCTCATTTTGGCGTGGGCGGCGAAGCTGATTTCCGCTTCTCACAAGGTGCTTACGCCGGTCTGAATTATCGGCCCACGTTCTATGACTTCAATGGGATCTACGCGCCTACTTTCGGCCGCTTTAAACGGATTGTTCCTGAGTTTCAGGCCGGGCTTGGAGGCATGAACATCAAGTTTTTCTACAACCAATCGTACTGCGATCAGTTCGCCGGCTGTTCTTCGAGCAATCAGTATATTGAAAGCTCGAATCACTTTCAGTTTCACCTGGAAGCCGGGCTGCGCATCTATCTCACGCCCCACATCTTTTTGCGGCCCCAGGTAGATGCACACTGGGTAAACAATCTATACCAGTTTGGAAGCAACTGGGTCCCCGAATACGGCGCATCGATCGGGTGGAGCTTTAGCGGCCACTAAGTTCTTCTCCGCTTGCCAGCGAGCGAGCACTCACCGCATGGCGGGTTACCGTAGCGGTATGGGTGTTCGCCGCTGTCACACTTCTCTGGCAATTTGTGTCTTTTTCTCGCTTAGCGGCGGCGTAGTGAAAGCGCAGGCGGCTCAGAAGACGGCCAACCAACCCGACCTTCTGCGCGGCGGCTACGGACCCTATCGCTCGAACAACGATCTGCTCTTCTATGACCTGGATATCCGCGTGGATCCAGTTGGGAAATCGATAACCGGAAACAACAAGATCCGCTTCAGGATGCTGAGTGACGGCCAGCGCATTCAAATCGATCTGCATCCAGCCTTACATATCGACCGAATCCTCTTCCGCTCGAACGCACTGCATTATCGCCGCGAGCTTGGCTCAGTGTTCATCGATTTTCCCCAAGAGCTGAAGAAGGGTCACACTTACACAATCGACTTCTACTACTCAGGAACGCCCCTGCAAGGTTCGCGCTTTGGCGGATTCACATTCGGCAAAGATCCAGCGGGCCGCCCATGGATCTACTCGGCTTGCGAGGACGTCGGCGCAAGCGTGTGGTGGCCGAATAAGGATCAATGGCGCGATGAGGTCAAAGAAATGAAAATCAGCGTTGCCGCTCCCAACGGATTGATGGATGTCTCGAACGGCAAATTTATGGGCAAAAAGGATCTGGGCGACGGTTATACGCGCTGGGATTGGCATGTTCACTACCCCATCAACAACTACGATGTGGCGGTCAACATCGGCGACTACCGGCACTTTTCCGATCGTCTGGGCCATTTACCTCTCGACTTCTATGCGCTGCCTGAAGACCTCGGTAAAGCCGAAAAGCAATTTGCTCAAGCAAAAGGTATGCTCGAAGCGTTTCAACACTACTTCGGTGAATACCCGTTTTCGAAAGACGGCTACAAGCTTATTGAAGTGCCCTATGCCGGGATGGAACATCAATCCGCTGTTGCCTATGGAAATCACTTCAAAAACGGCTACTTAGAAAAAGACTGGACGGGAGTGGGCATCAGCCCGCGATTTGACTTCATCATCATTCACGAGAGCGGCCACGAATGGTTCGGCAACAGCATCAGTGCGGCGGATCGCTCCGATATGTGGATTCACGAAGGCTGGACCACCTATCTGGAGAGCCTCTACGTCGAATACATGTACGGGCACGCCGATGCGCTGCGCTATCTAAACGCATACAAGCGAAAAGTTCGCAATCGGCGGCCGATCATAACCGAGCGCGGTGTGCGCGGAGATCCGCCCGAAGATCAGTACTTCAAAGGGGCGCTCTTCATCAACACATTGCGAAGCGTTGTCGACAACGATCCGAAGTGGTGGAAGCTGCTCCACGACTTCTATCAGCATTTCAAGTATCAGAACATCATGACCGAAGACGTAGAGCAATACTTCAACAGCCAAACCGGCATGAACTTGACCCCAGTCTTCGAGCAATACCTTTGGCACACTGCAATACCGCGGCTCGAGTTAAAGTTCGACGCTCCTGCCGGGACGGTTGCTTATCGATGGCAAGTGAACGTGCCGGATTTTGCGATGCCGGTGCGCGTTGGACAAGCGAGCCACTGGCAGACGATCCGTCCAACTGAGGAGTGGCAAACGATGAAAACGCCGCTTTCTAAGGATCAGTTTGCGGTCGCCACCGGCCTGTATTACATCAATGTCGACAAGCAGTAAGCGGACCTATATTCCTGCTGCCCTTTGCTGAGCGGCCAGCTCCTCGTTGCACTCTCGCTCGGATTGGTCCACAAAGGCCCGCAGTTCTCCGGGCACGACGAAAGCATTCGCGTTGCCTTGCTTCAGTTCCTTCACCTTCTCCGCCATGTTGAAAAACTCCGGATGCGGCGCCAGAAATACATCGCATGGAAGTGCTCGCAACAAAGCAAAACTATGCCGGTAATCGGCTACGATGTTTGGATATTTTGCGTTGTGCACTAAGTCGTTTCCAGCCACCGTAGTGCTGCAATCGAATACCACTTGGTAGGTCCGTTCGTTCGCGACGACCGGCATCGTCCAAGTGGTGCATCCTTTCGTGTGTCCCGGCGTTAAGTGCGCCGTCAAGGTTGTTCCGCCAAGTGAGAGCGTTTGCCCATCTCCGATTACGCTATCCACCTTGACAGGAGGAAACAAAGCGAAGCTCTGACCCTTACCAAAGCTCAATTGATGTCCGGTTTCGAGCGTCTTCCGATCGCCCGCGCTAGCGACCATCTGCGCTCCCGAGGCACGCTTGAGCGCCGCCAGTCCTCCGCAATGATCGTAATGCGCGTGGCTGTTGATCAGATATTTGACATCCCCGATCTTGAACCCAAGCTTTGCGATGTTACGCTCGATCTGCGGCGCAGTCTCTTCGAGCCCGCCATCGAGCAAAATGCTCCCTTTCGGAGTCACGATCAAGAACGAAGAGACACCCGCGGCCCCGACGTAGTAGATGTTCCCAAGCAAGTGGTAAGGCGGGAACGGCCGATTCCAGGCGGCTCGCTGGGTGCCCCCTTGCATCGTTAAAGAGAGCGCCGCTGCACACAAGATTGCCCCAAAGTACTTCATGAACTTCCGCATGTTCATTCAGTATGCAACGCTTTCAAAGGCTCAAGACGCGAAGCGCGGCGAGCCGGCATTAGCGCGCCAGATAAGCCCACTGTCAGCAGTATCGTCGCAGCCGCTGAGTATGACCAGGGATCGGCTGCCGTGATGCCATAAAGGAAACTCCGGATCGTCGTCGCGAGACCGGCAGCCATGACGAGACCTGTCAAAGCACCGAAGGCAATCAACACAATGCCTCGCCGAAGAATCAAGACGAAGATAGAACTGCTCGTCGCGCCCAGCGCCATCCTGACACCGATCTCTTGCTGCCGCTGACTCACCCATTGCGCCAGAACGCCATATACCCCGACCATGACCATCAGGATCGCGAACCCGGCGAATGCGCCCATCAAGTAAAAAGTCAGCCGCTGACTGAAATCGACTTTGTCTACCGTAGTCTGCATTGTCTGCAGATCGTCGATGGCAAAGCCGGGAGCGGTTTTCTGCACGATCATTCGAATGGCGCCACTCAGCTTCTGATCGGGTTGGGCACGGAGAACGAACTTGATCGCTGACTCGAGAAGGATCGGATAAAACAATGAGTGCTCCGGAATCTGACGGTAAGACAAATCAACTTCCGGCAGCGCACGATCCACCAAATTCTTCTGTGCCGCATCTGTGACGACGCCAACAACAGTGTACGGCCGCTCCATTCCGGTGTCTTTCCCGCCCAAATCTAGCGTTTGTCTAAGTGCATCCCGGCCGCGAAGGAACTGCCGGGCAAAGGCTTGGTTGACCACCGCCACGAAGGCGCTTTGCTCGGTATCGCTGTCCGCGATGAACCTTCCTTTGAGCAATGGTGTACCAAGAGCTTGCCCGTAGCCGCCGCTCATTACGCGCAAGATGGCATTTTGAGTTTGGCGCTCCTCAGGAGTCTTACGATCCAGGCCGTTCAAGGAAAAGCTGGAACCCAGGTCGACTCCGTCAAAGGGAATAGACGAAGCGAGCGCTGCTCCTCGCGCGCCAGGTATCAGGCGGAGCTCATTAAGCAGAGGCGTGTAGACTTGGCCCGTCATGTTTCGCTCCGAGTCATGCTTAGATGGACCCGCCAAATACCCGGCGGAGGTGGGCGGGGTTGCGGTGAAAGTGACCACGTCGGCGATGCGGAAACCGAGTGCTTTCCGGTTGAGGTTATAAAGCGTATGAAACAGCAGAGAGCAGCCTACCAGCAGAACCGCAGCGAGGGCCACCTCGCTGGCGACAACAAATCCAGCCAGACGCGTGCGCTCGAGCCGGCCGCTGATCCCGCGCCCACCACCTCGCAGCACATCCTGCGGCTCTGCCCGTAGTGCAAACAGCGCGGGAATGAGTGAAGAAAGAATAGTGGCAAGACTAGCCAGGACGGCCAGCAAGGCAAGCACGCCCCATCGCATTTCAATCTCATTTGCTCTCGGAATCAGATCCTCCGGCAAGAAGCGAAGCAAAGCCAGAATTGCAAACGCCACTTGGAGACCGGCCAGCGTACCTGCAAGGCTCAGCAGCCCGCTCTCCCAAATCAGTTCCGCCATAATGCGCCACTTCGGAGCGCCCAACGCAGCGCGCAGGGCGAATTCCTGCCGTCTCGCCAAGCACCGGTTCAGCTGCAGATTGGCAACGTTCGCGCAAGCAATCAACAGCACCAGCGCCAACGCTCCAGCCAATCCGTAGAACACCGGTCGCAGTGACCCGGTGATGGTCTCACGGTATGGGCGAAGCCGGAACGACAAACCTGTTGCCTCCTTTGGATCGTCGCGCTGGATGTCTCTCGCGATGGTCCCAAGCTCTGCGCGAGCTTGCCCTGCGGTGACATGCGGACGCAAGCGCCCGATTATCTCGTATAGAGTAAACCCTCGCGTGCGGAGTTCCGGTGTCAAGCGGGAGGGAAGCCAAATGCCTTTGGAGGCGGTACCTGCGCCGGCTTCTTCCGGAAAGCCGAAAGCCGCCGGCATGACGCCAATTACAACCGTC
Source organism: Bryobacteraceae bacterium (assembly GCA_965219105.1). Lineage (GTDB taxonomy): Bacteria > Acidobacteriota > Terriglobia > Bryobacterales > Bryobacteraceae > Bog-105. Next base: position 2,423,055 of record OZ244728.1, read on the forward strand.
GGGACATCGCCGATCCGGATAGTCTTGCCGATCAGGCCGCGATCGGCGCCGAAGTCTCTCCGCCATAATCGATCGCTCAACAAGACTGTTGGAGAAGCGCCTTCTCGGCAGTCACGGTACGAAAATCCACGCCCGATTGAAGGCTGTATTTTTAGCACATCCAACAGATTGCAAGTGACCTTCGTCCCGAGCAGCGTTTTGCCTTTGCCCTCTTTGTTTTGCAAAATTGCGACGTCGGTCACGTATCCGGCAATTGACTTCAGCGTTTGAGAATGTTTTCGTAAGTCCTGGATGGTAGGCCAGGATATTGCGCTGAATTCGCTATCCCGGCCGGCCCGCCCGATCGAAACAAGCGCGTTCGCATTGGGGTAAGGCATGGATCGGATTAACACGCTGTGAATGACCGTAAACATCGCGGTGTTCGCTCCGATGCCTAAGGCAAGCGTGAGAATAGCGATGAAAGCGAATCCGGGCGCCTTCAGTAGCTGCCGGAGCGCAAAGCGAATGTCTTGCATAGGAATCTCTTAAGCAGCTTACAGGCCACCGCTCCGCCTTGAAAAACAGCAGCTTCCTCTGCCGCTACTGTCCGCTATCGAATTTCCTCGTTTCGAAAACGGACACGTCCGTTCGTTAAAGCGGTTCGAGATCGAAATCGTTCAGGCGGAACTTCAGTGCGGGCGCAACTTGCAGCAGTGAACCGCTCCATGCAATGCCGCGGTCTAACCCTTCCGTCTCTGAGCGCCACCATTGACTATCTCCGCCGGAAGCATAAACTGACGGCACGCCAGCAAGTGACGGTGAAAGCCGGCCTTGGAAATCGCTTTCGCGATTCCCACATTCCCACTGCCCCGAACCCGTTTATCATTCCCATCGAAAGGACAACCCAGAAGCTAGCGCCTCTACCACTTCCATTCAGGCTCGTTCTTCGATGAGAATAGGCTGTGGGTGAGCGCAATGTCACTACCTGAGCGCTGCCTGAGCATTCAAGTGCGGTTCTTGGCTTCGTACCCTCGGATTGCCTAGTGCTAATTTCAGCGGCGGGATTAGTTTTCGGGTAAACTCCGCCGCTCCCGCCGCCGTCAAATGCACATCGTCCTCGAACTCGTTGGCCGGCACGTCGCTGAGACTGTCAGGCATGACCACATCCACTCCGGCCTGCTTTGCTGCCGTCCGCAGTTCGGAATGAAACTCCTGCCCCGGCCTCGGCACCGGAGGAACGACGAGTATCAAACGCGCTCCATAACTTCCGGTCAATGCGCTCATTCGCCGAATGCGCGGCTCGATGACCCGCAGCACCTGCTGCGAGGTCAGCAGTTTGGAAGCAGTCGGCTTGAACAAAGCATATAGCTGCGGCAAATCCGGAAAGATAACCTGCAAAACCTGCTTTCGGATCTCGCTCCTTAGCGCATAAAATCTGCTGATCCTCGCAAACAAGAGGTCAGACGTCCCCGTCCGGTCTAGCCCGGCTTCTTGCCCGATTTGTGGAATATCGCGAGCTTGGAACAGGTAAGCCGCCGCGTAATCACCCCGTATGCCTCCTGCATGCCAATGCATCGCCGCCATCGTAACCACCACCGCGTCCGGCCTTGCCCCCTCTCCAAAGAGTCGCTTCAACCCGTAATACCAGTCTTGGTAGCCGGTTGCGTGAATCCACATGCGCCGGCTCCGCCACTGCGGAGCTAGACCGCGTTCGATCGCCGGAAAATCCAGATCCTGCCCCACCAGCGAATTGCCCACAATGAGCACCTGCCCTGGTCCGCCCTGTTTCCAGCCACTATGGATTGCTGCCGCTTCCGCGTGCTCGCGATTGATCTCTCGCTGCAATTTGCTGCGGCGCTCCACCGCCACGCGCGCAAAGGTCTCCATCGCGGCCATCCATCCAACAATGCTCACCAGCATCACGGCAATCGTCAACTTGTTGGCGCTTGACCGGAACGCCGCCCCCGCCGGTCTAAAACTGGAAGTAAATGAACGCATTTGTCTCGTTTGCCGATAGCAGCGCCACTACGAGCACCAGCGCCGAGGCGTAAGCCCACTGTGTCCGCGCCGATGTGTTCTGGAACAAGTAATCTTCCTGCCGGCTTTCCAGCAGAAGGTCTACCAGAAACAATGGCAAGCTGAACATCGCCAGAAATTTGAACCCGGTCAGAAACTCAGGGCGCCACTCGAGCACGCTCAAGCCCCGCAGCATCGCCATCGCATCCGCAGTGGTGAGCGCCCGGAAAAAGATCCAGCTGAGGCAGACCACATGAAAAATCACGATCCGCCGCACCCAAACTGAAATCACTGACGGCTTTCTCTCGCTCCCAGGCCTCCGAAACGCTCGCTCGATCGCCTGCCCTAAGCCATGGATTGCGCCCCAGATGACGAATGTCCAGTTCGCGCCGTGCCATAAGCCTCCTAGCAGCATCGTCGTGAGGAGGTTTCCATACGTGCGCGCTTCGCCCCGCCTGCTCCCTCCCAGCGGAATGTAAAGATAGTCGCGCAGCCATGTACTCAGGCTGATGTGCCAGCGCCGCCAGAAATCCTGCAAACTCGTTGCCAGGTACGGCTGCCGGAAGTTCACCATGAATTCGAAGCCCATCAGCTGGGCGGCGCCGCGTGCGATATCGCTGTACCCGCTGAAGTCGCCGTAAATTTGCCAGGCAAACGCATAGGCGCCAAGCGCAACGATCGGGAGCGTCGGCGGCCCCATCTTTCCGCCGAATGCCGCGTTGGCCAGCAGGGCACAATTGTCCGCGATCACACACTTTCGAAACAGGCCCGACAAAATCAGCAGAATCCCATCGCTGAACAATCGCGCATCGAACTGGCGTCGCGATTGCACTTGCGGCAACAAGTGAGACGGCCGTTGAATCGGACCCGCTATCAAATGCGGAAAAAAGTTGATGAACAGCGCATAGTCGAGCAGCGATTCAGCCGGTTCCAGTTTGCCGAAATAGACATCCACGATGTAGGCGAGCGCTTGAAACGTGTAGAACGAAATTCCCGGCGGCAGCAGTATGCGCAGAAACGCGATATTGACCGGCAGCCCGACCAGTCCGAGAACGTGCGCGAGCGAATCGGTGAAGAAGTTGAAGTACTTGAAAAACCCCAAAAATCCAAGGTTGAGCGCCACGGAAACTGTCAGCAGGAGCTTCCGTCTCACCCGGTTCTCGGAATGGGCAATGCTCTTTGCGCAGTAAAAATCTACGGCCGTTGATAGCAGGATCAGTCCCAGAAATCGCCAATCCCACCAGCCGTAAAAGAAGTAACTCGCGAGCACCAGAAACACATTCTGCCCTCGCCACGGCAGCCGCCAATACGTGGCAACCACCACCGTGAGGAACAGAAGGAAAATAGGCGAGTCGAATAGCACTACACCTCCAATCCGGAATCCGCGAAGCCGAAGATCGGACTATAACACCCTATGCACAGACCCTGCAAACACGTTCGCGCCTCCATTTCGTCTTAGTTACCGTGGCAATTACTCAGAGATAGTCGCAGCTTAAATTGCGCCACTTGATGCTCGCTTCGAATTACAGCTTCAACTAATTGCCGAAGTTCGATAACATCACTGCAGACGGTGTTGGCAGTGTTTTCACGCCCGAGCGTGATTGGTCTGCCGAACCAAATCAGTTTCACAAGCGGCGCCCTGCATCCGATGCCGACCCGCGCAAAAGGGAGAATTAGATGGCAAGTCATTCCAAAACCACAAGAGATCACGATGAGATCAGGTCCTGGGCTGAAGAACGCGGCGGTAAACCCTCGCACGTGGCCAAAACAGAATCACCGGGAGACATCGGCATCCTGCGCCTTGAATTTCCAGGCGCTACTGCCAGCAACGATTCCAACTTAGAAGAGATCTCGTGGGATCAGTTCTTCGAGAAATTCGACGAGCGCGGCTTAGCCCTGATTTATCAGGACGAGACTGCGGAAGGCGCAAAGAGCAACTTCAACAAACTCGTGAGCTCTGAGACTGCCGACGAAGCGGAGAAGAAAACCTCCCGCTCGTCCACCGCCGCTAAGCGTACGAGCAACAAGAGCAGCTCTCGCAAGTCTGCCGCGCGGCACGCCACCGCGACAAAAACAGCCGCGAAAAAAACAACCGGCAAGAAGTCACCCGCTAAGAAAGCACCGGCTAAGAAAACGGCGGCAAAAAAGGCGCCCGTGAAGAAGGGGGCGGCAAAGAAAACCGCGGCCAAAAAGTCGGCTCCCGCGAAGAAAAGAGCTCCCGCCAAGAAAACTGCCTTCCGGCCCGCAAAGAAATCGGCGGCCAAGAGCGCAACCACCAAGAAGACCTCTGGCCTAACGGCGAAAAAGACTGCCGGACGAGGCCGCCGCTAAACAACGGCCAAGCGTGCAAAGGGAGGCGTCCGTCTCCCTTTGTCTTGGCCGGCACGCCCCCGTTCGCGGTTGTTGACCCGCCGTTGTTTCAACCCGTTGTTCTAGACTGATGAGTGGATCGCGGCTGGACCGGTCTCACCTCCCGGCTGCCCTGATTGTTGTTATCCAACCTCATGCCACGCTCTGCGCCGGCTGCACAAACCCGCTCCTTTATTCCCCTCCTGGCCGGTCTTATAGCCGTCCTTGTCGCAGTTGGAGCCTTTTTTTACCTGTCCCGGCAACCAGCCCAACCGCCAAATCCTTCCGCCAGTCCGCAAGCAAAGGCCTACCTTCCCAACCTTGTTCTAAGCGACGTCACAATGCAGGCCAGTGAGAACTTCATGCGCCAGCAAGTCATCGAGATAACTGGCAAAATCAAGGATGCTGGTCCTCGCTCGCTAAAATCGGTGGACGTGTTCTGCCTATTCTTCGGTGTCGATGGCCGTGAGATTCACCGCGAACGTCTGCCCATCGTGAGCGCCTCGAACAATCCCCTGAGGCCTGGCGAAATCCGATCGTTCCGCCTTCCCTTCGATTCTCTTCCCGAAGGCTGGAATCAGACTCTGCCGAGAATGGTGATCGCTCAGATCACCTTTGCATTTTAGGCGATGACAGTTCTGCTGGTAGAAGACGATCCGGATCAACTTCTTGTTCGATCCATGCTCTTTGAACAGGCCGGGTTCACCGTCTTCCAAGCTGAATCGGAAGCGAGCGCCCTCCGGTTAGCGCGCGAGCACTCGCCTGTTTGTGCTTTGGTCGACCTGTGCATCCCAACCGAGCAAGATGGCCTTCGCTTAATCGTCCGGCTCAAACAGGCCCATCCCCAAACTCAGATCCTCGTGCTTACCGGCAAACGCGTCCACGGTCTTCGCGAGAGACCGGAGTGGCCGTGGATCACGAGCGTCATCACCAAAGGATCCTCCTCGGCGCGCCTTCTCTCCGCAGTCCGGGCTCTTCAGCCCTAGCGCTAGCTCCAATACTGTTCACTTAACAAACATTTGTGCAATATTCTGTTTTTAGGACAGGAGGCTGCAGAATGGCGCGAACGGTTGCTACTTTGCCGGCTGGCAGTCGCATCACCGACTACATCAGCCTGGGAGTGATCGCCAAGTTTTTCCCATTGGAGAAAGTGCGCGATGTGTTTAGACAAGACAGGCCGCGCGAGCGTACGGGAACGTGATTTACCGGCGCACCTGGTGGTGTATTACGTCATCGCCTTGGCGCTGTATATGCGGTCCTCGTATCGCGAGGTGCTGCGCTGTTTGTTCGAGGGAGTGCAGTGGCTGCTGGATCCGTCTGCGGTGGTGAAGGTAGCGGGCAAGTCGGGCATCTCACAAGCGCGCAGGGCGTTTGGGCGCCGGCCCGGTGAAGGAGTTGTATGAAGGGGCGGTGGTGCCGATTGCCGAGCGCCGGACGAAGGGAGCTTGGTATCGCAACTGGCGGTTGATAAGTCTGGACGGCAGCGCGCTGGATGTGGCCGACAGCGCCGAGAACGCTATTCTCCCCTCGGCACAGAAAAGCCTTTCATGAAGCCGTGCTCCAGGAGATCCTCCAGGAGCGCGTCAGTTCCAGTCGCCATCGCCTCAACCCGCGTGGCGTCAAGCGAAAAATGAGCAATTATCCGCTGCGTCCACGCAAACCGCAGCGCACCCGCCGAATCGACTGCTCCCAGTGGATTAGCATCCTTAAATGAACAGTATTGGGGTTAACCCGGATTTCACACCAGCGGCTTAATACATTTGATCAGTGATGCGGCCGCAGAGTGGCACTGATCGGCGAGGTGAGGCACAGAGTTTCAGGGTTTTGAGGCAAGCTCCGCCATTGGATGATGTATTTCGGGCCGTCGGTTTGTCAAAGAACGGTACTGCTAACGCTTCAGGAACGGAGTTGCCTGTAGGCGTGTTCAAACACGCGCCAGTGCGGATAACTGCTGGCCAGAGACACCCAGACCTTGCGTGCGGTAAGGCGCACTTGAGCGCCGATACGCAGCAGTTGTAAGCGAATGGTGTGGCACTGGGAGCGCGCCCACCCGGTCCCGGAGAGCGCCCAGCGGCGGAACCCGGACAGGAGCACGTAAGCAGCCGCCGACAGGTACAGACGTAATTGGTTGGCCCGTAACGTGGCGGCACTCACTCGTCCGGCAAACAACGAATACTGTTCCTTGATTCGATTCTCCATATCGCCGCGTGCGCAGTACAGTTCTTCGTAGAGCTTCTGTGGTGGCCAGTGATCAGCGGTAAGCGAGGTAACCACGTAGCGTGGATTTTCTTTGCCCTCGATCTGCTCGGCTTTGGCGACCACTCGCCGCGGCCGACTCCAGCTATCGTTGGTCTGATAGGCAAGCTCGGTAAACACGCGCGCCGCCTGTCCTGTGCGCTGCTGCATCACAGCGGCTTGCTGCATCGGGCCATCGATGATCCGCCGTAGGCGCTCATTGCGCGCGAAGCCCAAGAGGTAGTCCACCTGGTGCGTTTCGCACCAGGACAGCAGCGCTTCCCGGCAGAACCCGGAGTCGGCGCGCAGAATGATCCGGGTGTCAGGCCACGCTTGCCGGATCTGCCCTACGATGCGTTCGATCTCTTCGAGCGAGCCGGCGCTGGCATCGATATTGGCAGGCCGTAAACGCACTCCCAGCAGATGCTCACCGCACACGATGTACAGCGGCAAGTAACAGTAGTGGTTGTAGAAGCCATGAAAGAAACGCTGCTCCTGATGGCCGTGCAGCGGCAGATCGGTCGCATCCAGATCGATCACAATCTCCTGCGGTGCTTCGCGGTGCGCTTCCAGAAAGATCTGTACCAGTAACTCATCGATCCCAGCCGCATCGTAATGTACTTTCTTGTAGCGGTCCTCCGCCGCAAGCTCTGCGCCCAGTTCCAACCGGTTCAGCGTGCTCTTGCCGGCCAAGGGCTTGTCCGGCTGTGCGCTCCCTGCCAGCAGCATCAATAACGGGTCTTCGCGCAACTGCTCGTGATCATTGAGGTCTTCGTACCCGAGAGCCAGGCCGTAGACAGGTTGCGCCAGCATCTCGCGCACACCGTGCCGGACGCGCCTCTGATCTCGCGCGTCCAGAAAACAGCCGCTCAAGCGGCTTAACAGGCCAATGCGCTGATCCACTTGTTGCAGTAGCAAGCCACCCCCATTCGAAGTAATCTTGCCGCCGTCGAAACGCGCTACGACCGATCTTGACCAGATCCCTGCAAACTCAAAATTCGATTGGGTACACTCTGTAGCAAGCATTCGGGCCGTCTCCTTCTTCGCAAACTGTTGTCTGGAAACTCAGTTATGCCAGAAATGGCGGCCCTTTGCCATCTATTTGTGAGATATCCGGGCTAGATCTTTCAGATCCTTTTGCAACCAGTCCTTGTCCTTTTGCAAGTCGCTCGCGAATGCTGGACATAGTGATTGAAGGCTTTCGAGACCCGCCACCAGCTTCGTCACGGGAGAGGTAGGCCTATGCCGAGACACGAGCTCCTCTGCGTGGGCCGTATCCGCCGGACCACTAACATTTCTCACCGACTTAATCCACTCCTGAGATCTTCTGATGCAGTTTTCCGCCTCACGCTGCTTTGTCTCGTTTTGTGGGTTCGCCTGCGCCCGCCGCGCGGATGAGAGCCATCGTCTCCCCTGCAGCATCGACGTCCGTTTGGACAATATCTGGATAGGAACACAATAATGTTTGAACATCCGGAGAACGCGCTTCCTCGTCGCCCACCAGTGCCGTTTCCGCGCTATTCTCCGCAAATGCGATCTTGGCATCAGGATCACCGCTCTGGTCAACTTGCATGGGGATAATTGCCAAGCTTTTAATACCTTTCCTGCCGTGACGTTTACCGCATAAAATGCCGTTCCGCCGAAGCCCTCACCTGTAAGCCGGTTTGCCGGAATGCTGCGAATGATAGGCCCGGATGGCACCATCCAGCCTTCAGACGGCACGACGGATGTCGTCGCATTACCTCCAACGTCGTGATCTATAACCCGCAGAACAAGGCACGATGGGCCACAAATACGTACGTGCCGCCAAGCATTCAGCCGGGTGTCTTTCCCAAAACAGCGTTTTGCCCCAAGACCGCGGTGGATATCGGCAATACGTACGTGAACAAGGCAATCCTCTCCGCATCGGGCCGCTTTGATCTGGAATTATGCGTCAAGAATTTGCGAGATCTGGTCGGGTTCACTGGCGGTTGCGAGGCAGTATTCGTAGACGGAGCTGGAAACATTCTCGGTAACACCGGCTGGCACACCATCGGCGTGGACGCCAAGTCCTGGCACTTCGGTTCGAGTGACCGCACGAAGAGCTTCACCGACCAGGTCGATCCTGAGGTCTGCAAAAACACGGCGGCCATACAGTTCGTCTTGGAGTGCCGTCCGCAACAGTACGGCTTTCTGAATCAACTGATTGGAGCAGAAAAAAGCCAGCGAATTGGCTGGCCAGGTCAAGGCTGTTGGAAGCGTCTTCGCGTAGTTGACTCGAAGAGTGAATCAGGCTCCTGCCGCTCGAACCAAAACGGCGGGACCTGATTCGCACGAGACAGAAAGACAATTCATACCGCCGATTGGGATGCCTGTTTGCATGCTCGCAGTATCGGAATCAGCTCGCTGCGAAGGTACTCAACGGAGTTGATCCGGTTTTCTGGGTTGAACGCTAAGCACCGGCTAACAAGATGCCGGAGTCGCTCATCACCGAGACCGTTTACAGGCTAAAGCATGCCGTTCGGAAGCACCGCCGCGAGAGGTAAGTGCCCGGTCAGTGCCTCATGCAACATCACGCCGACCGCATAGATGTCTGCTCGCTCATCCACTGCACGAGTGGATGTGTGCTCGGGCGCCAAATTGCCCGGGGTCACCAGTGATCATACCGGTCGCTGTATTAAAGGCCTCAGTATGATCCAAGCGAATTTTGGCAAGTCCGAGTCTACAATCTTTGCAACAAGTGCGCCTGCCGGATCGGTGCTGGTCAGAACATTCTCCGGCTTGATATCACGATGTAGCACTCCCGCACGGTGCGCTGCGGAAAGACCTGCAAGCACTTGGTCCATGATGGTGCTGAGCCTTGCACGATCGATTTGGTTCCCCTCATTCAAGACGGTCCGTAAGCTGACGCCATCGATGAACTCCATCACGAGGAATACCTTTCTTTGGCCGTCCTTGGAAACAACGTTGCCATGCTCATGGATGGTCACAATGTCCGGGCGCTGCAGGCGTGCGACGGCCCGGGCTTCGCGCTCCTCAAAACGTTGGATTGCACTCTCGTCATAGGACAAGCGTTCGCTGAGGAGCTTGATAGCGACCCTTCTATGAAGGGCCGTGTCTGTGGCAAGGTAAACCGTCCCCATACCGCCTCGCCCAATTCGGCGCTCCAACACATAGTGAGTAGCGAAAGCACGGGTGACCGGGATCGTTCGGACCAGTTCCGCGCAATCGTCAGGACAACGCTCCTGGCCTGAGTCAAAGCAGTTATGACAAACCGGGCACTCTCGTAGACGTTCGACTTGGTCGCGCTCCCCGAACCAGACGCTCCGATACGCGAGCGCGAGTTGGCTTGCCATTGCAGCAAGCAGTCTACGGTCAGTCGGAGTGTAAGGCTCTTCGCCCTTCTTTTCACCGAGAACGAGCACGCCGTAAAGCAAGGTTTTGAAACTCACTGGAATGCCGATAGCGGATGTTTTTGCCTCCCCATCGTCTAAAGAAACACTTAGCTCAACAGGCGCATTCTCGACGTTAAATGCATTTTCTGACTGGGAGTGCGAAGAAATGCTACAAGATCATCGATTGGTCCGGCTGCATGCGCAAGCACCATCCTGCCCTCTGGCGACGGCCTGCGAAGGATGTGTAAGCTACGTGGATGTATTGCAGCTTCTAGAGAGTTGATCGCCATCCTTGTGGCCTCATCGATGGTGAGGACCGTTTTCATCGTCTCGAGGAGGCCATACAGGAGCTGCTCACGTTCTAGTTCAGAGCGGAAGAACCGGCGGTCTAGCGCAGCCGCACCGCTTTGCGGTGGTGAAGGCCTACGCCGAGGGCGAGGCTAACAAGACGTTTACATATGTGGGACTGTCGTAAGCCGTCGGGCTCGGAGTTTCATGCCGATGCAAGAAGATGGGCAAAAGAATGCCGAGAGCCGGAACGCACAGCAAAGCCTGAAAGACGCGCTTCGCAAGGAGGTACTGCAGGCCGCGGCGGATCACAATTCGTATGCCGAGCGCACGATGTTTTACGATTGCGTTTGTCACACACAGTGGAATCGTGAGCAAGTACGAGGGTGTAAAAAGGATTGTGTAAACGCGGTTCCCGAGAAGAGGAAGATAGGAGAACCGGATGGCAATCAAGAAAGAACTAATCGACGAGCTCATCGCAAGTAGCGAAGGAAGCCTGATCGGCCCGAACGGTCTGGTGAAGGAGCTCACCAAAGCGCTGGTGGAGCGCATGCTGGCGGGGGAGTTGAACCATCACCTGGGCTACGAGAAGCACGAAGTAGCCGGGTACAACAGCGGCAACTCGCGCAATGGCAAGAGCAGCAAGACACTTAAAGGCGAAGCCGGCGAGATGGAGATTGCGGTGCCGCGTGACCGTAATGGCAGTTTCGAGCCGCAGTTGATCGAGAAGCACCAGACGCGCTTTAGCGGTTTCGATGAGAAGATTCTATCGATGTACGCGCTCGGCATGACGACGCGGGATATCCAAGGCCATCTGCAGGAGCTGTACGGCGTGGACGTGAGCGCCGCGTTGATCTCAGAGGTAACCGACAGCGTTCTCGAAGAAGTGAAAGCGTGGCAGGAGCGGCCGCTGGAAGCGTTGTACCCGATCGTGTATCTGGATGCGCTGATGGTAAAGATGCGGCAGGACGGCAAGGTGGAGAACCGCGCGGTGTACACCGCGATCGGCATGAATCTGGAGGGCCAGAAGTCGGTGCTGGGCTTGTGGGCCAGTGGGAACGAAGGCGCCAAGTACTGGATGGCGGTGCTGCAGAACCTGAAAAACCGTGGCATGAAGGACGCCTTCGTGATCTGCACCGATGGGCTCAAAGGCTTCCCGGAGGCCATCGAAGCGGTGTTCCCGAGCACGCTGGTGCAGACCTGCATTGTGCATTTGATCCGCGCCAGCCTGAACTTCGTGAACTGGAAAGAGCGCAAGAGTGTGGCGACAGATTTGAAGTCGATTTACCGCGCTTCTAGCGCCGAGCAGGCCGAAAGGGCGCTGGGCGAGTTCCGGCGCAAATACCCGGAGCATCAAGTGGTGGCCGATGTGTGGGAGCGCAGCTGGCAGCGGGTCATTCCGTTCTTCGACTTTCCCGAAGAGATCCGCAAGATCATCTATACGACCAATGCGGTGGAATCGTTGCATATGACGCTGCGCAAGGTGACGAAAAATCGGGGCTCGTTCCCCACCCAGGAAGCAGCCCTTAAGCTGCTGTACCTGGCACTGCGAAACGTGTCCAGGAAATGGCACACGGTGCAGGGCTGGCGCGAGGCGCTGCGGCAGTTTGCGATCCGCTGGCCTGAGCGTCTCGAACAGGCGCGGGCGGCGTAGAACCAATACCTTCCGAAAAAGACAAGCGATCACGGCATGAAAGGAGCGAACGAAAACGAGCCTGCGGCAGCAAGGAATTGAAACCCCCTTTCCCGTTCCCCCGAGGGGAAAGCCGGGGCGGGCGGGTTCCCCCCACGCCGCTAATCGACGCGGCTCCCCCCACAAGAGGGCCGCGGCCCCCTTGTGCATCCCCCGCCGGTTCTTTATATGGAACAGCCGGCAACAATGAAACCGTCGGAACTCGAACTCACGACGTCGCATAACCAGAACCCGTTTACACAAACTTCTTGACACTGCCCGAACGAGTCGTTCCGGTGGACTCAAATCAGTTTCGATCACCGCATCCGTCGACCAGCCCAAATGCTCGATCAATGCGCGAGCATCCAGATGGTATACACCGGCTATCCAAACCATCCAAGAGCTCAACACCTCCCCGGCATGTGGGCGAAATACTACCGGCAATTCACGTGACAGCGGCATCCATATACTCGGCCATAGAAAGCAAGGGTGCGGTTGGAATATTCAGTAGACTACCCTGGTCAACTCTCTCAGTTCCTGAACGGATCGCTTCCACCGCTAACATCTCAATCAACCGAACAAACCGTACGAGAATACCGTCCGTCCGTTCGAGCAGCAAGCGACGCATAACCGGCGAGACGAGATCGGAACGCTTTTTTAGCGGCATCACGGATTGAAAACTGACCAAAAGCCAATGAAACGATTCGTCGTCATGCTAGCGCGCCAATTCGATGGCTTCAAAGCGATCTGCTAACTGCTGGTCGATCGTTAGCGCACGCTTTGCATCCGCTGTGTCCGCGCAAACCCATCGAATACTAAGATCGGTTGCCAAAAACCGCAGCGTGTTCAACAAAATTCTTTGCTGGCGGTATGATCCAGCTAACAACGCGTGGACTTCGTCGATTATGATCATGCGTGTGCCGACGAAGCCAAGTAGCTCCCGAGCTACGCGACGGAGGCAATGGGTCTTCGCCGACGAATCGGATGGGTGCCTGAAGAGTACCTAACAGCTCTTCATAGAAGGCCTTCTCATCTGGATCGGGTGGCATCTGCATAGAGACAACCTGCGATCTGGTAACACCCATGCGATCGTCAAAGACGGGCGGATGATCCCGCAAGAATTTTCGCAGAATTTTAGTCTTGCCCATGACGGTCGCTCCGAACAAGAGAAAGCACGGCATTCTATCGCGCTGCGGATATTCCAGCAATTCGGCCATGCGCGCAAGTACCCTCTCCGCACAGCCATAGTTGATCCACCGTTCGGCGCGAATGCGCAGAATCCTCTCTGGGTTTGGCAACAGGGTCTCGGCGCCAGCTTCCGAGGAAAGATGAGATAAATCAGTCATCCCAGGTCTCTGTCTCGTAAGGTTCCACGGGCTTGGTGGAGGATGCATATTCATTGTCGGCAACCCGGCTTAGCAGCTTCTTCAAGGAACGCCGGATCGTTGATAAGATGATGGCGCTGCGAGCCAGGCTCCTGACAAGCCAACAGGGCGACGAATAGCGGATGGCCAGATCCGATATAACAAAGGAATGACACGCCGCTGGTTTTGCTCGCTCGCTGGCCTGGCCTGCTTGGGCGGAGTCCGCGTAGCTTCTGGTAAACGAGTGCTTATCACAGCCGGACCGCTGAAGGGCGTGACGGGGGGAGTATGTCAGACAGATCTCTGATAAGGCTGTGGTGCGGATCGCCCTGTTGAAGAGGTCGCTGTTGGTCAGGATCGACCCTGCCTATCTACGACACGAATTTTATCTCGTGTAATCGGCCTTCCGATGAAGCGTCTCGCTGGCCGTAGCTGGAACGAGCGGAGCATTCTTTGGGGTGCAAACATCAATTAGACAACTATGCAATCAGAAGCTGAACTTTTGCCGGCGGCGGCGGACCCGGAACATATTGCCATTTCTAAGTCGAGCGGGATTAAGATCGACTGGCGTGATGGGCACCATAGCGATTACCCGTTGGCTTACCTGCGGGATGAGTGTCCTTGTGCGTCGTGTACCGGGGCGCATGGGACCGAGCCGCAGAAGTCGAACTACTCGAAGGCTGAGCCGTTTCCGATGTATAAGCCGGCCCTCAAGATGAGTTCAGTGGAACCTGTCGGGAGTTATGCAGTGCGGATCTTTTGGAATGACGGGCATAGTTCCGGGATTTATTCGTTCGAGCATCTGCGGAAGATTTGCCCGTGTGAGAAGTGCAAGGCGGGACGGGTGGATTGGTGTGGAGATGTGTAGGCGGGTGCGAACGCTAATCTTACCGCTCGCTGGGATCTTGCTTTTGGCAGGAACCGGTTTTGGGGCGGGCGCGACGGGCAAGCTGGTTTGGAGCGATGAGTTCAACGGGAAGACAGGAAGTTTGCCCGATCCTGCTAAGTGGAGCATCGTGACCGGCGGTGGCGGATTCGGCAATCATGAGCTGGAGAGCTACACCGACCGTACAAAGAACGTACGGCAGCGTGGGGGGCATCTGGTGATTACAGCTCGGAAAGAGCGGTATACCGGGCCGGATGGAATTGCGCGGGATTACACCTCGGCGCGATTGCAGACAAAGGGCCATTTTGCGCAGAAGTACGGGCGTTTCGAGGCTCGGATGAAATTGCCCGCAGGCCATGGCATCTGGCCGGCGTTCTGGCTTTTGGGGGAGGACAGCGATCATTGGCCCGCTTGCGGCGAGATCGATATTCTGGAGGCGATCGGCGATCCGCACACGATCTACAGCACGCTGCACGGCCCGGGATATTCGGGGGGCCACGCGATCAGTGCGAAGTTCCCGCTGCCCTCAGGGTTGAAGTTCGACAACGGATTTCATGTGTATGCAGTGGACTGGGAGCCGGAGCGAATACGGTTCTTCTTTGATGACCATTTGATCGTGGAGCGCACGCCTAAGGATTTACCGGCGGGTGCACGGTGGGTGTACGATCATCCGTTCTTCATTCTGTTGAACTTGGCGGTGGGCGGCGACTGGCCGGGCAATCCCAATCAGCAGACGAAGTTTCCGAAGCGGTTACTGGTCGATTACGTCCGGGTTTATAGCCGGCCGGGTAATTAGCGGTGCGCTGAGATAGTTAGCGAATGCCGGGAATGATCGATTCGGGGAGGGCACGAGCATTGAGACTGCGAGCTCGTGCAAAGGCTTGAGCGGCTTCCGAGTCGCGTCCGCTTTTCTTTAGCGCCCGAGCAAGCGTGTATTGCGCGTTGGGGTCGTCAGGATTAAGCTCGACTGCTTTCTTGAGAAGCAGCGCGGCGACGGACGGTTGGCCGGTTTCGAGCCGGGCTTTACCCAAGTACAAGTAGACTCCGAAGGAGTTCGGGTTCAGTCTTTTAGCTGCCTCGAGATAAGTGATGCCCGGTTCGGGTTGACTTTCGCGAACGAGCAGGCTGCCGAGGAAATAGTTGGCTTCTTCTTTACTCGCGGGTTCGTCGAGCGCCTGCTTGAACTGAGCGATCGCATCTTGCGTACGGCGCTCGCTCAGGTACACCTTTCCTAGCTCAAGATGGATGCCGGGAAATTTAGGATCGAGCCGCAAGACAGCGTGATAGCTTTCCTCGGCTTGAGGAAAAAGCGCAGCTTCGTAGGAAGCTTTGCCCAACATAAATTGCGCGCGGGCCGGCTCAGACTCCTGAAACATGCGGTTAAAGACCGACTGTGCCTGCTTCGAATCCCCATGTTTCAAGTATGCGAGTCCGAGCAGGAATAAGAGCTGCGGATCGCCAGGACGATCGCGAGCCAAAGATTGTAAATCTTGAAGCGCCGGAGGAACCCGGCCGGTATAGAGAAGACACATGTCCCGCAGCTGGCGCGCCTGATTGTTGAAAGGATCGACCGCAAGGACGCGTTCGAAGAAAGGTAAAGCTTTGCTATGCTGCTCTTCTCTCAAGTTGACGAGGCCGAGGTTCAGCAGAATGGATTGGTCGTTTGGACTGAGGCGCAAGGCGCGCTGATATTCCGCGATGGCTTTGTCGATGCGATTGGTACGGGCGTAGAGGATGCCAAGATTGCCGATGGCGCCCACGTTATCCGGCTGTGCGCGGAGGACAGCTAAGAAGCCCTGCTCGGCCGGGCCGTAATCGCCGGACGATAAATGTCCGACAGCGCGGTTGAAAGTAACTTGGAGTGATTGCGCTTGCCCAAAGATGAGCACGCCGCTCATGAAAAAGATCGCGGCGTATCTCATATAGGGAATCATAACGAAGCGAATAGGACGCGCGCCGGCTTAGACAGCCGGACTGTGGGCCCTGACTCTGCCCTAAAACTGGAAGCGCAGCGCCATTTGAATGGTGCGCTGATCGCGCCATGCGTTGACCTGGCCGAAAGTCGCGTCGTTTTGTGAGTTGATGCCTAGGCCGGGGCCAAGGCCCACAAACCCGCCACCATTGTTGATGCCCGAAAGGCCCCAAATCTCAGGGTGGTTGAAGACGTTGAAGACCTCAAACCGGTAGACCACTTTTATACCTTCGGTAATGTTGAAGTTTTTGATCAGACTGCTGTCGAGATTTTGGATCCAGGGCAATTGAAACGAGTTGCGGCCGGTGACGCCGTAGGTTCCATCAAGCGGCTGAACAAAAGCTGCTGGATTTACCCATTGCGCACTGTTCTGTCCGGCGTACGGGTTGCTAACGACGTCGACATACTGCGAGCCGGCGTTGTAGCCGTTCAAATTTCCACTGGAGTAAATCGAGAACGGCATGCCGGAGTGGACGCTGAGGATCGAAGTAAGCTCCCAACCATTGATCAGTACACCGAGGCCGCGGCGGTTGGTGAAGTTCGGGAAGTCGTAGACCCAGTCGGTGGAGAAAACGTGTGTTTGGTCGTAACCGGCACGCGCATACTGTCCTCGGATGTTGAATGGATTGTTGATCTGGTCCGAATCGTTATCGACGATGTCCATGGTCTTCGAAAAAGTGTAGTTGACGTTGCCGGTCAGGCCTTTGATGAATCGACGGCTGGCACGAGCCATCAGTGCGTTGTATCGCGAGTAGGCGTCGGTTTCAACAGAGGTTAGATTACCCCAACCGCGATAGGGCAGCAAAGCGTTGTAGATCTTGTTCACAGACGGCAGCGCGTTCGGGTACGTAGAAAGGTAACCCGCCGGTAGCGCATTGATCTGACGCTGATCCATTAGGTGCACAGAATGATTGCCTGAGTAGGAGACATCGAGAGTTAATCCTTTTCCGAGCTCATGCTGGATGCCGAAGTACCAGGAGTAAATGGAGGGCATCGTATTGTTTGTGGGAAACATCATCATGTTCGGGGGGGCCTGCCCAGTTGCCGCGACATCGAAGCTAGAGACGTTGCCGTAAAGCGCGGTAGAGCTGAACTGATTCGGGTAATTGGAGCCTGCTCCAAAGTTGAAGTTGTTCTGGCGCAAGCGTTCGTTGAACAAACCTAAGCCAGCCCGGACGGCGGTTTTACCGTCACCGAACACGTCGTAGGCAAAGCCGACACGCGGCTGGAAAAAGTTTTTGGTGGGAGAAAAGCCCCGGTCAACGCCTTTGCACGGATCGCAGATAAGGCCCTCATTCGAGAGCTCCTGAAAAACGTTTCCCTGGAGATACCCGGTCTGGAGATTGATCTGCGGTGCGATGGCCGGATTGTACCTCGATAGATCGACGCTGTAGAGAGGAAAGGTGCCTTCGCCGCCCGGTGTACCGCCACGCACGATGGTGTAAGTCGGGACAATGTGGGCATAGCGCAAGCCGAAGTCAAGCGTCAGCCGGCGACTTACTTTCCAGCTATCTTGAGCATAGAAATCCTGTTCCTGGAAACCGAAGAACGGGTAAATTGCAGCATTCGCTTCCGAGTAATTATTGAAGTTGCCGAGCATCAAGTTAGCTAAGCCATTGCCTGTATCGAGAGGCATGGATGCGCTGCTGCTGAAATCGATGGTGGCATTCTGCGGCCAGGTGGCGGTTTGGGCTTTCTTATCCCAGTTGATATAAGCCCCAAATTTGAGCGTGTGTGCGCCGAGAACCTTAGTGATGTTCTCGGTGATGCTGTAATCGCGGCCCCAGTTGTGCCAGCCGGGATTGCCGAGGCTCCAGTTGGTAGTCAGACCGCCATCCGATGTACTGATTCCGGAGCCAGCGTTGGTTGTGACGTTTGGAATCGAGTTGGTGATGTTGGTGGCCGGATAGAGCTGCGGAAATGTCGCGCCAATCGCGTCGATGCTAACCGGGTTTTGGCCGACAATTGAGAGCGATTGCGACTGGTGATTGAAAGACAGAATGGTTTCCGCGGCTAGCGTGGGAGTAAAAGTGTTGACGAAATTCCAAGACCAGGAGCTGCCCGGCTTGGGGCGCTGCTGCGGCTGAATGGGGAAGGGCTGGCCGGCCCAAACGCCGGTCTGGAAGGACTCGTGCTGATCGTCGTTTACCCAGCGGAAGAAAGTGCTGAACTTTTCATTCACCTGATAATCGACGCGCGCCAAGTCCTGATCCTTGTTAAGGATGTCGGGGTTGTTGAAGTAGTAGCGGGCGTAACCGGCGCTAGGTGCGGCGGGCAGGTTCGCATAGCCGGGGATCAGACGGCTATAGACATTGAGCAAAGCCGCGCTCTGGGTATTCCAGGCCGACTGCGGGACGACGTTGCCCGGATACGGAGTGCCACCGGTGATGTTGCCGTTGTTGTCGCGCGTAATGGTTCCAGGCTCATAGACGGTGCCGACCGGTTGTGGCGCGTAGGGCATCTTGCTGCCGGCAACGAGCCAAGGACTGAAATCGCCGCTCAGAATCCGGGTATTGGGAACGTCAGCATAGGCGCTGCCGGGCAGGTTACGCCGGGTCATTTCGCGGTTGTAAAAAAAGAAGACTCTCTTATTGTGCGGAGTAGAGATCTTCGGGATATACACCCAGCCGCCCAGATTGCCGCCGAACTGGTTATAGCGGAGCCTGGGATAAATTGTGTTGCAGAGGACGCATTTGGCGTCGAAGTAATCGTTACGAAGGTACTCATACGCCGCACCGTGAAACCTTGCCGTACCGGACTTGGTTTGGACGGCAATCGCGACTCCTTCGGCGCGGCCATATTCGGCATTGAAAGCGCTTTGCAGCACGCGGAATTCGCCGAGAGAATCGATGCTGGGCTGAGTGTATTGAGACTGATTGTCGCCAACGTCTACGTTGGGCGACCCGTCGAGGTAGAAATTGTTTTCCGAGCCACGTCCGCCCAACCCGTGAAATTGCGAGACGTCGTTGAAGTTGACGTTGAAGTCGCTTTGCGCAGAACTGGACATTCCAGGGACGATGTTCATCAGCGAGATCCAGTTGCGGCCATTCATCGGGAGCTGTGAGATCTGCTGCTGATTGACGAGGTAGGCCTTGTTCATGCTGTCGGTATCAACTGGCGGCGCTATTTCGTGAACGGCAATGCTCTGGCTGACCTCGCCCAGGGCTAAACTGATTGCGCCCAGCGCAACTTGGCGGCTGACGTCGACATCGAAGCTGACGCTGGTGGTCTTAAAGCCGGTTTTTGCGATCGAAACCGAGTAGCGGCCCGGCTGGATGTTCAGCTCACTGAAACGGCCATTCTCATCGGTGGTAGCTGTTTTGACAACTTGGTTTTTGTTGAGGTCCGTGATGGTGACGGTTGCGCCGGCGACCGCTGAGCCGCTTGGGTCTACGACTGTACCGGTCACGTTTTGCGATTGGGCTTGCAACGGGTGCGGTGTGAGCAGCCCTAGCAAGAAAAGCCCCAGCACGAGCAGCGGAATCCCGCCATTTACCAACAGCTTTTTTCTCATAGTCTCCTTGGACCCCACTCTTCCTACAGGGAGGAATGCCTCTAGGAAGCCGAAAGTGAACTGAACTCTGACTTGAGAATATGTAATATCATGCGGCTAGCCGAATTAGCAAGAAAATACTGCTAATAAGCTGGCGCAGATATTGGGGCCGGGCCGAAGAGATAGGTTGAAGTGGCGGTAAATAGCTGGATATGATCCCAGGAATTACAGCCGGATCTTGCTAAAGATCAACTACAGCAGGCGGAAGCTGACTTCGATGGTCGCTTGAGTGGCCACGGCGTGGCCGCCTTTCATGCCGGCGCGGAACCGCCACTTCTGAACAGCTTCGATCGCTTTTTCATCAAGGCCGAGGCCGAGGGGACGGAGTACTTTGATATCACGCGGGAGGCCGTTCGCATCGACGACTAGCGACAGGAGGACAGTGCCGGAGTATTTCGCTTTGCGGGCTTCTTCCGAGTACTCCGGCTCAGTCTTGCTAACTAAGACGGGAGCGGATACTTCGCCGCCGACACGATAGACGCCACCGCCAGTGCCGCCGCCAGAGCCGGGCCCGAGGCCATCGCCATCGCCTGAGCCAAGTCCACCGCCCTTGCCAGTACCGAGACCTTGGGAACCGGGACCGCCGGAAAGCGGGGCCATCTTTGCTAGCGGATCACCGTAATCGTTAGCTTGAATCACAGGGGCAGGGGCAGTGATTGTCGGAGCAACAGGTAACTTTGGCTTCTCCACTGCTAGCGCAGGAGGCATGAACTGCTTAGGGGCCTTCGGAGGAGCAACACCGCGGCTTACTGGCGTTGGCATTTTCTGTCCACCGCCGCCACCACCCCCGGCCTTTACAGCAGCGGGCGGAAGTTTGACCTTGTAAGGCGGTACATAAATGATATGGGCGTCCTTCAATTTTTGCTGGACAATCGGAGACTGAAAGATCACCAGCAGCAACAACACAGCACCGACGTGAATCAGCACGGACATGACGCCCGAGCGCTTTTCGCCGCCGCCATAGGCACCCCAAATACTGCCGACCTCGACCGGTTTCGAAGTGACTTCGAGAGGCGGAAGCTTGGGGGGGTGAATCAGATCGCGGACGTTGTCGCGGAGAGACTGGAACCAGGACTTCTCAACGGCCGACATGTCGCCGAAGTGGGAACCTTCAAGAGGTCTCGACGTCAGCTCCAAGGGCGGCAGCTTAGGAGGATTGATCGTCTCGCGAATGCCGCGGACGATGGACTTGTACCAAGGCTCCTCAATATTGGTTGAGAGCAGGAGGTGGTCCAGGTGCGAATCGGTCACAACCGGCTCGGAACGCTCCACTGTTTCTTTCTCTAAATCGCTGGTCACTACACACCCCAGTCAAAACTTGTCAGGCCATTAGAGCGGCGCGAAGGACTATCGATTCCAGCCGCGCCCCGCCGGCCTTCGGAGAGGAGCGACGAACGAGGCCCAACAATCCCGCTCTGCTCAGTGACACTTTGGACGGCACCATAGAAGGCATCGTTGCAAGAATATAACTGGGCGGCAGAGCGGATACCTTCAGTCTATATCAGGCAAACGGCGTTCGCGGGCGGGAAAAGCGATTGAATGTGATCTAGGGGGCCTAGAGTTCCCGGGCCGGCAGAAGGAAGCGGCTCGTCTCATGCCAGATTGGATCCAGAACGTCGGTTAATTCGTGGCCGGAAGGGAGGCGAATGAGTGTCGCATCCGGCGCACGCTCAGTAAATACAATGGATTTCTCGATAGGCACAACGGGATCGCGGTCGCCGTGGAAGATCAAGACGGGCTGACGCACAAGCGGGAATGGCTCGAATTGGGCGGCGTCGGTCAGAAATTCGTAAGAGAGCGGCATTTCGCGACCGGCGGAGTAGTGGTAAACGGGAGCGACGCCGGCGTTTTTCCAAGAGGCGAGACGCTCCGGACCAAGAGTGGTTATCCAGATTCGGTAGAAGTCAAAGGCAGGCGCGAGCAGGATCAAGCGCAAGACATTTGGATGGTGTGCGGCATGCAAAGCAGCCAGGTAACCGCCGAGGCTCGAGCCGATCAAGACGGTAGGTTCATTGCGCGTGATATTCTCAAGCAATTTCAGCTGTTTACTTAGCGTTAGATGAGGAAAATCGCCTTCCGCCAAATCTGGGGTCTCCACTTCTATGCCGAGTGTGCGGCAACGCCCGGTAAAGAAGACGGCTTTGCGGGATGCCGGGCCGGAAGCAAAACCATGGAGGTAGATAACGCGCGGGTTCGGTGACAACAGGTCCATCGTACCGGGCGTTGGAAGTTAAGAAAAATAGATGAGGTACGGTAGTGAGTTGAACCGCGCGAGGCAAGCGGGGCAGTACGGGATTTAGTGAACACAGGAGAAGAAAGAATGTCGGTAGCAGAAAAAGTCAAACAGATCATCGTGGAGCAGTTGGGAGTAGATGAAAATCAAGTGGAGCCGAGCGCTTCCTTTGTGGATGATCTGGGGGCTGACTCACTCGATATTGTGGAGCTGGTGATGGCGTTTGAAGAGGCGTTCGATCTCGACATACCGGACGAAGACGCCGAGAAGATCAAGACGGTGAAGGACGCCACCGATTACATTGAATCCAAGAAGAAGTAGTTATAGGTGAAGGCAGAAATCGGCCGCGAAGAGCGGCTCCGGAATTAGAGATGGCGACGCGGAGAGTGGTGATCACCGGCGTCGGCCTGTTAAGCGCCGTCGGGGTCGGGACAGAAGAGACGTGGAAGGCGATCTGCGCGGGCAAGAACGGGGTTGTTCCCATAACCCAGTTCGATGCCTCAGCGTTCACGAGTCGAATAGCGGGAGAGGTGCAGAACTTTGACCCGCTGAATCACATCGACAAAAAAGAAGTTAAGAAGATGGGCCGGTTCATTCAGTTCGCGGTGGCGGCGAGCGACTTTGCGATGAAGTCGGCGGGTCTGGAGGCGTTTTCGGGCGAAGAAGCGGAGCGCTGTGGAGTGTATATCGGCAGCGGCATCGGCGGCTTCGAAGTGATTGAGCGGGAGCACCGGATCTTTCTCGAGAAAGGGCCCGGGCGGATCTCTCCTTTCTTCATTCCCTCCTGTATTGTGAATCTGGCAAGCGGTTTTGTATCGATCCGGTTTGGGGCAAAAGGCCCGAACTCGGCTACGGCGACGGCCTGCACGACAAGCGCGCACTCGCTCGGGGATTCTTTCCGGTTGATTCAACATGGCGATGCGGATTTGATGATCGCCGGAGGGAGCGAGGCGTGTATCACGCCGCTGGGCGTGGGCGGGTTTGCCGCCATGCGCGCGCTTTCAACCCGCAATGATGAGCCGCAGAGAGCGTCGCGGCCATGGGATGCGGGGCGCGATGGATTTGTGGTGGGCGAAGGCGCTGGCGTGTTGGTTCTGGAAGAACTGGAGCATGCCAAGCAGCGCGGAGCGACAATACTGGCCGAAATGGTGGGCTACGGCATGACGGCCGACGCGCACCACATCACGGCGCCGCCCGAGGATGGGGACGGCGGTTACCGGGTGATGCGGAATGCGCTGCGCGATGCGGGTATTGCACCGTCAGAGGTGCAATATGTGAATGCGCATGGCACTTCGACCGGGCTGGGCGACAGAGCGGAAACAGTGGCGCTGAAGCACGCTTTCGGAGAGCACGCCGCAAAGCTCGCGGTGAGTTCGACCAAGTCTATGACGGGTCATTTGCTAGGCGGCGCAGGCGGCCTGGAGGGCGGGATTGCGGTGCTGGCGATTCGCGACCAGATCGCTCCGCCGACGATGAACTACGAAGTGCCCGATCCGACCTGCGACCTGGACTACGTTCCAAATCAGGCGCGGCCCATGAAGATCGACTATGTGTTATCGAACAGCTTCGGATTTGGCGGCACGAACGGCTGCCTGATCTTTAAGCGCTACGTAGGATAGACGCAAGGCTCAGGCGAGCGGTGCCGCTGTGCGTTCCCAATTAGCTTCCCTTCATAATGAGAGAGTGTGCATCGGGCCAAACATGAGATGCCCGATGCGCTCTCAGCGCCGCGCGCCCCGAAAGTGCGAGGGAGCCGGCGTCGACCGCGTATGAAGATCTTAGTTTCAATAAAGCAAGTGCCCGCGCGAGACTCCTCGCTACACATCGGCGGCGACGGCAAGAGCCTGGATGAGAGCGACCTCAGCTTCGAGATGAACGAACCGGACGCGTATGCGCTCGAAGAGGCTCTGCAATTGCGCGACAAGGTGGGCGGTGAAGTGGTGGCTGTATCGCTAGGGCCGCCGAAGACGACCCAGACGATCCGGGAGGCGCTGGCTAAAGGCGCGGATCGCGCGATTCATGTCGAGACAGGCGAGGGAGTGATTTTCAATCCTTTGCACACAGCTAGGCTGCTGGCTCGCGCCATGGCCGATGAGAAGCCGGACATGATTCTGACCGGTCTGCAGTCGGACGATCTAGGGTTTGGGCAGACTGGCGTAATTCTAGCTGAGCTGCTCGGCTATGCACACGCGACGATCGTAATGGAGGTTGAACCGCAAGGCGATTCGGTGCGGGTGAAACGAGAGCTGGAGGATGGCTGGTATCAGTATGTGACGCTTCCGCTGCCGGCCGTGCTGACGATTCAATCGGGCATCAAGAAGCTCCGGTACGCGACGTTGATGGGGATTAAGAAGGCCAAGAGCAAGCCGGTACAGAATGTAGCTGCGGAAACGGGCGCATCCGAGAGCGGCGGGCCGGTAGAGCGGATCTATCCGCCGCAACGGTCCAAGCAAACGCAAGTGCTAACGGGAACGCCGGGGGAGATAGCGAAGCAGCTGGTTGAGAAATTACGGACAGAGGTGAGGGTACTGTGAGCGTGCTTGTGATTGGAGAGAGGCGCGGCGAAAAGTGGAACGGCGTTTCCTTCGAGGCAATTACAGCAGCGCATAAGTTAGCTGAGGCGTTACACACCGAGGTCGAGGCGGTCGTGCTTGGCTCTGACATAGGTGCAGCTGCGGCAGATCTCGCCAAGTATCCGGTGGCACGAGTGGTTAGGATCGACGATCCGCAATTGGCCGAATACACGCCGGATGGCTACACCGCTGCTTTGGAGCAGCTCATCCGGTCGAAGGATTACGGGTACGTCGTGTTTCCGCATACGTATCAGGTGAGGGACTATGCTCCCAAGCTGGCCGCGCGATTTGGGCGGATGCAGGTGAGCGATGTAGTGGATCTGAAGACGGATGAAAGCGGAGATGTCACCCTGGTCCGCCAACTCTTTCAGGGCAAGCTGAACGCGGATGTCGAAGCGAGCGAGACGCCCGGATTCTTTTCTGTGCAAGCCGGTGCGTTTCGCGCGGCAGAACAAACGGGGCAAGATGCGCCGGTCGAAGAGTTTGCCGTGACGCTCGAAGCTGGGCAGATTCGGAGCAAGCCGGAGCAACCGTATCGTGAGACGCAACGGTCAGTGGATTTAGGGACGGCTAGCATCATCGTTTCGGTGGGCAGAGGCATCAAGGACCAAGAGAACCTGGGGATGGTGGAAGAACTGGCGCAGGTTTTAGGCGCGGAGATCGCGGCATCGCGTCCAATCTGCGATAACGGCTGGCTGCCCATGGAGAGGCAGGTGGGCAGTTCAGGGCAAACGGTTGCGCCGAAGATGTACCTTGCGGTCGGGATATCAGGGGCGATACAGCACCTGGTCGGGATGAAGGGTTCGAAGTCGGTGGTGGCGATCAACAAGGATGAGCACGCACCGATTTTCGAGAGAGCGGATTACTCGGTGGTGGGCGATTTGTTCGAGATAGTTCCGGCGCTGATTGAAGAGATCAAAAAGGTGAAAGCGTAGTCCCGATGCGGGTCGTCCGGAGACGAGAGGGGTTTAAGCTGGAGAGCCGTCGCGCGAGGTGGCGCAAAGCGGCGGCTCTAGTTGGCGTCTCCTGCGTGTGCCTGGTTGTTCAGAGTGGCTGCCATCAGGCAGTTTCCTCAAACACGGCGGCGAGTGTAAATGGCCGTCCGATCAGCTACTCGCAGCTCGATCATGCCATTGCCGCGCAGTTTTCCAACTCGCCCCTGAAGGCGAATCCGGATCAGTATACGCAGCTTCGGCTGGAGACGTTGCGCGCGCTCCTGGACAACGAGATTTTGCTGCAGCGGGCGGAAAAAGCCGGGCTGCTTGCATCGGATGCGGATGTCGAGGCGAAGTTTAACGAGGCCAAGGCGCCCTACACGCAGGAGCAGTTTCAAAAGCTACTCAATCAGCGCAAGATGAACGTGACGGACTTCAAGGCCCAGATCCGCAGAGAATTGAGTGTTCAGAAACTGATCAGCAAGGAGATCGGTTCGCATATTTCGATCTCGGACGCCGACGTAGCAGCGTTTTACAACGCGAATAAAGCCAGCTTTAATTTGCCGGAAAACAAAGTTCGGCTGGCGCAGATTATGGTTACATCCAGCCCCGATCCGAACGTGAACAATTTGAAGAGCGACAAAGCGCAGACTGACCAGCAGGCGCGGAACAAGATCCAGATGATCGACATGCGCGTGCGGCAGGGTGAGGATTTTGCGCAGCTGGCGCAGAGCTATTCGGAAGATCAGTTTGCGGCCAACGGGGGCGACGTGGGATTTATTCCGGAATCGGCACTGGATAAAGCGAACCCCGCACTGCGGAAAATGATCTTACAGATGACGCCAGGACAGGTCTCGCCGATCATCCCGACAGCGGAAGGCTATCGCATTATCAAGCTGATTGCGAAGGAGCCCGCGGGGCAACGGCAGCTAAGCGATCCGAGAGTGCAAGAAGAGATCAGGCAGGGCCTGTTTCAGACTAAGGAGCAGGTGCTGCGATCGGCGTTTTATGAAGTGGCCCGGAGCGAGGCGAAAGTGGTGAACTACTATGCCGAATCGGTGCTGGCGAGCAGAGATAAGAAGTAATGTGGCGCTATGCCGCCGATGAGTGATGTGGGCGAGGAATCCATTGCTCAAGCGCTTGGCGCAGCTCTTCCGTCCGCAATGGCTTGGTAAGGTAATGATCCATTCCACTTGTAAGGCATAGTTCTTTGTCGCCCGGCATAGCGTGGGCGGTCAAGGCGATGATCGGAATACGTGAGCGGCAGGTTTTCGCCTCCCAGCGCCGGATCGCAGCGGTGGCCTCATACCCGTCGCAATCAGGCATCTGGCAATCCATCAGAACTGCATCGAATTGCGAATCCTTGACAGCTTGGATCGCTGCGTGCCCGTCAGTGACGGCATGAACTCGATAGCCAAAACGCTGTAGCAGTTTCAAAGCCAATTTCTGATTGACCAAGTTGTCTTCCACCAGCAAGACTCTTCCGGTTGAGGGGCTTCTGGACGAAACGTTCGCGGCTTGCAATGCCGGAGGGTTCTGAGTCGCTGGCTCTTCGGGCGCGTCCGAGAGCGCGAGAGGCAATTCAAACCAGAATGTACTGCCGCAGCCGGATTCACTCGCGAGTCCTATAGATCCATGCATCATCTGCACCAGGTGTTTCGAGATGGCGAGGCCCAACCCTGTGCCTCCGTATCGGCGAGTGGTCGAGGAGTCTGCTTGCGTGAAGCTCTCAAACAGGGCTGCCTGCTTACTCAGCGGGATGCCAATACCGGTGTCGCGCACTTCGAGTCTTACGTTCGATTCTTCATCGTGCGCGGGCCAGCAGAAGATCTCGACGGCAACGCTGCCCGAAGGCGTGAATTTGATGGCGTTGCCGAGAAGATTCAGTACGATCTGGCGTATGCGTAATGGATCTCCTCGAAACCACAGCGGAGCCGACTCGGGACATAGCAGCTCAACGGCAAGGCCTTTGGCTGCTGCTGCCGGCTGCAAGATAGCCGCTGCCTCACGAACGCTCGTAGCGAGGTTGAAGGGAACGGACTCAATCTGCAGGCGGCCGACCTCGATCTTGCTGAGATCCAAAACGTCGTTGATGACTTGGAGCAAACTTACGCCGGAGACACGCACGGTTTCCAGGTAGTCGCGGACAGTCGGACTGATGCTTTCGCTTAGAGCCAAATCCGTCATTCCGAGAATGCCGTTGAGAGGCGTTCGAATTTCGTGGCTCATGTTGGCTAGAAACTCGCTCTTAACCCGAGCGGCTGATTCTGCCCTTTCACGCAGCTGTTGAGCTTCGTTTAATTGTGTCTGGATAACGCTAGTCTGGCGCCGCACTTGCTTCCGAAGAGCAATTGCCCAGAATGAAACGAGGGCTGCCAGCAAGGCAGCCATGCCGAATCCGCACAGCATGGACTTCGCATTCCACCAAGGCGCCGCGCGGAGGACTTTGATGCTTTCCGGCGAGCCGACGAGCAGGGTGAAAGCGCCAGGGATGTAGGGGTGCCCGGGCCTTGGCTGCAGGACAGGGATGCCGCTCAGGCGAAGCACCGAGCCTACTTGGAGTAAGGGAGGATGAGGAGTCTCAATCCGCGCAAGAAAACCGATCTTGCCTGAGTGAATGGTCAAGATTTCTTCGCCAGCTACTGCAGAGCGATCTGACAAAATCCCGTCCATCGATATCAATTGGCCCTCAACTGCGTGATCGAGTACATCCTCGGCCGAAACAGCTCGGGGTTGGATTTCTCCCCCGGAGTTACCGATTTTGTGAATGGAACCTTCGATCATCGCGGGCCCGAACGATTGTGGAGCCGAAAAGCCGATGGCCTCAACGCGGTCGCCAATCTTCGTCGATGGAATTCGCTCAGCAAGCTGAATCTTTAGTGAACCTGTGTCGTCCTGAATGTAAGTGACAAGTGAAGAACGGTAAGTAATGACTCCTTGCACCCGTTCGCGGTGGCCTGGGCGCACGCGAGGAGAAAAGCTGCCGAACTCGGATATGGGTCGTAGCACCAATCTAGATGCATCTAAGGGCACCTCGTCAGCGTGGACAAACTTGAGCGATGGAGTTATTACGTAAAATCCAATCAGCTGACGTAGCAGATTAAACTCCGTCCCGCAGACTCCTAGCAGTTTGACTTTGGTGTCGATGAGATGAAAGGGAAGTTCGCGTGCATCGGCAACAGCGATTCTGAATGGGACGCCCTGCGTCTCGGCGCGCAGATAAACTAAGCCATGTTCCCAACCAACTGCCCGCACAATACCTTCTATCTCGATCCAATTACTATCCTCGACTCCGGAAAGCAGGCGGCGCACATCTGGTTTTCCCGGTTTTGGCAGGATACCTTGGGTAACCGATTGGATGTGAGGCTGAGTAATGACCGGCGCGAACTGGCCGGGTCCTGTCCATCCTGTCAAAACGATCTGTCGTCCAACTTGCGCGTCCTCTAATCTCCCGCTGGCGCCGTCGATATAGATACCGCCTGTCCTGTCCTGCAGGAAGTAAAACCCGTCGTGTGCGCTGGTTACGACACCGGTAAGCCGGACCGGCAGGCGAACAGTCGCTTCTCCCGCAGGGAGGTTGTGGACATCGGCAACAGTGGTCAGCAACGGAAGATTCTTGGCTACCAGTGGCTCACGTGGGTGAGGGGCGTCGATGAGCACTCGCATGTTCTGACGATTGCTCCTGACAAGGCTCATGCAGGAACTCTGGAAGCAATTGGCTTGCGGAGTTTCGAGAACTCCCGTCACGGCGATTTTTGCTCCGATCAAGTGAATGGGATTCAGGCCCGTCCAATCGGTTATACGCACTCGCATTTGAGCCGTATCCACTAGGAGGTTTAGATTCAGCTGATTCAGCAGATCGGCTTTCGACTGCTTAACTATTCCGACTAGAGCGACTGAATGATTGCTCAACATCGGATTCGAAAGGTCTCGCCCGGCAATTGACTGCGCTTTGACCGGAGTTGAAAAGCCCAGCAAGCGAAGGCTGGCGGACTGGATCAAAGTGGAACCCAAGTCATTGGCGACAATACCGCTCACTTCGAGGGAGACGCCGGGCACAATACGCGAATCAAGTTCTGCTGTTTCGACACGCCAGGCCTGATCCTTCGATTGCACAAAGAGGAGACCATGGTCCCGATCACAGAAGGTGACTTGGCCGGTTACTGTGACCTGACGCTGACCGCCCGCCTTCAGGGAATGGTCCAAAAAGCGGACTATGTAAGATTCGGACGGAAGCAGTTCAGCAAAATACGCAAGAATCACGATGCCGGCAAGAGCGACCAGGGCGGAAATCGCGTAAATACCGAACTGGCGAAGTCTTGACATGTCTCTTCCGTAGTGTGTTGGCTGTACAACGGAAGTGGACGACTTCTCTGATTCCTCGCACCGTACAAGGGGCCAAAAGCCCGCTATATCCCGATATCCTCGTTCCAAAGAGCAGGGTGAGAGTAAATGAAGTTTCGCATGAGGGCGATACAGCGGGGATCTTGCAGGACCTCGATTTGCACGCTGACCGAGCGCAACAGCTGCTCGGAACCCAGAAACGTTTGATTTTCGCCGATGACGACGCGCGGGATCTTGTAGAGGAGAATAGCGCCGGTACACATCGGGCAAGGAGAGAGGGTAGTGTAGAGCGTTGAGTCTGCGTATACTGCGGCGGTAAGGCGCCCGGCGTTTTCGAGGCAGTCCATCTCAGCGTGGAGAATAGCGCTTTTGTTCTGGACGCGGCGATTGTGGCCTCGTCCGATGATTTGACTGCGTGAAACCAGCACGGAGCCGATGGGAATGCCGCCCTCGCGGAGTCCCTGCTCGGCTTCTTCGATGGCAGCGTCTAGGTATGAATAAATTTGCACGGATTCATTGGAGCAGATGAGCCAGCATGGAGGAAACCGTTCTGAATGATATACTCCGTTGAGAGGCTGTTCTGGCCTTTTCAGTCTTCCCACATAGCGGGCGCGTAGCTCAATTGGCAGAGCAAGTGACTCTTAATCACTAGGTTGTAGGTTCGATTCCTACCGCGCTCACCATTCTTCTGCCTTTTCGTTTTCAACCTTACTAGAGGGGGTAAAGAAGGGAGGAACTCAAAGGCTTCTCGAAAAAACTCATCGCCTTCATTTCGGAGTGTACTTGTACGTAGGTACCGCAGCCGTTTTGGCACTCGACCTGAACTTGCGCTTGGTCCGAGTCGAGGCAGGTCCAAAACGAAGGTCCGCCGCAACTCGGACAGGGGTGACGTCCGTTGTATTTGGGACTAGTGAGGCAGGGCGTTTCCATGGGTGGCGCCGTTAGAAGAGACCGAGCGAGCGCCTCTGATCGATTTCGGTCTGCCAAAGGTGCTGGACCGACTCGGCTTCATCCTTGGTGGGCAGAGGGTGGTCGAACAGTTCATAGCCCTGGCTGCGCAGCTTATTTTCAAGTTTGCCATCGCCCTCACCGACCTTGACGACGTAATTATCGCGATACAGATAGAAGTTCATACTGGGACAGTGAAGCCGAAAAAGCCTTGCTCTCATCGGAGTTATCTCAATCTATTTAGCCGGGACTGATGACGCCGTTTTCTCCGGGGCAGGGAGGAACTTTCTGAACTAGTAATCGGGAACAGAAGGAGCAGAATAGGTACTGCAAGTTCCAGCACCTATGTTGAAACGATCGCTTCTCCTTTTTGCTTCCAGTGCCATGTTGTGGGCACAGCAGGAAGCGCCCACTTTGACGGTGAACGCCACTTCAAACCGCCACGCTATCAACCCCGACGTTTACGGCATTGTCAACTATGGTCTCGATCCGAGTTTCGCGAAAGAGATCAAGCTACCGAACACCCGTTGGGGTGGAGATGGCACAACGCGCTATAACTGGCAGGTTGACAGTTCAAACTCCGGGTTCGACTGGTACTTCATGGGTGGCAGCGGCAATCCAAATCCGACTCCTAGCGCCGGTCCCGACGCAATGGTTCGGACCTTTCAGCCTGCGGGAACTCACCCCCTGATCACGATTCCGATTATTCCCTACATCAACAGTACGGCAGCGTGGACCTGCAGCTTCCCGGTCTCTGTGTACGGTGCACAGCAATCGGCGAATCCGTATGTCCACCCCAACGGCGATTCCTGCGGGAATAGCATCGCGGCGAACGGAACGCAGCTCGTCGACAAAAATATCTACGCAAACCATATCAACAACAGCCCGCAATTCCAGCAGAACTGGATCACTCATCTTTTGCTGACGTTTGGCAGCGCAGCGCAAGGCGGGGTGACCTACTATCAGCTGGACAATGAGCCGGGCGGGTGGGGCAATACGCATCGCGACGTGCTCCCGAACGGCGCCGACTACGACACCATTTTCGATCTGGGGAGTCAGTACGCGGCAATGATCAAAGCCACCGATCCCACCGCGCAAGTGATGGGCCCGTCGGATTTTACGCTGGGTGGCTGGCTCGGTTCAGGCACGGACCAGCAGGAGCATAACGGCTTGTACGCAGGCCAATGGTATTTGCAGCAAATGAAGAGCTTCGATCAGAAGAACGGCCGCCGGACGCTCGACTATTTCGACGAACACTACTACGGCGGCAGTGCGACTGATAATGCGTACGAGCTCGAATCGACTCGCTCCTTCTGGGATCCGGCTTACAACTCGGGCACTTGGGTGGAGCAGTGGTACTTCGGCAACATGCAGCTGATCCCACGTTTTAAGAACTGGATTCAGCAGTACTATCCGGGCACGAAGCTTGCCTTCTCCGAGTACAGCTGGGGAGGTCACAAGACGCTTGTTGGCGCGCTCGCGGAAGCCGACATTTTGGGAATCTTCGGCAGAGAGCAGGTGGATTTCGCAAACATGTGGGAGACTCCGGCTCCGACCGATCCGGCGGCGTACAGCTTCCGGCTTTACAGGGATTACGACGGACAAGGCAGCCAGTTCGGCGACACGTGGGTAGATTCGGAGAGCAGCAATCAGAGTCAATTGGCGATTTATGGGGCGCAGCGTTCGTCCGACGGCACTCTTACGCTGGTCGTCATCAATAAGACGACGGGCGATTTGACCACCGCAATCAACCTGACGAATTTCAGCGCCGGTTCTTCGGCCTCCTTCTACACATACTCGAACGCGAATTTGCAGGCGATTGTAGAGCAACCGGCGCTAACCGTGGCCAACTCCGCTGTTTCCGCAACGTTTCCGGCGCAATCGGCCAGTGTTATCACCGTTCCGGTTTCGCAGGGCCCGCTACCCCGAGCGAACTGGCACGTAAGCGCGAGCGCGACGGCCGCCGGTACATTCAACGGCATTGCGCAGAAGCCTTCGTCGGCAATCGACGGAAACGGTAAGAGCCGCTGGTCAACCGGTCATCTGCAAACTGCGGGCCAGTGGTTCGCAATCGATATGGGAGCGGCGCAGAACTTCAGCCGTTTGACGCTGGATGCAGGTTCTTCGGCGAACGATTATCCGCGCGGCTACCAAGTCTACGTCTCGAACGATGGGCAGAATTGGGGCAATCCGATTGCGAGCGGCACGGGCACTACGGCGTTTCTCCCGGTCACCTTTGCGACGCAGAATGCACGCTATTTGAAGATCGTGCAGACCGGCAAGAGCTCCAGTTTTTGGTGGTCGATTGCAGAGCTGAACGTACTGCCGTAAGTTTGGAACCGGGACGCGATCGCAGGCGGCGGTTTCAGTCCATCGAAACTGCCGCCCTGCGCTTCGCTCGATCACACATGCAGAATCGCCACCGAATCGGGCGGTAGGCTTACGGCTTTCTTTGCGAGAGAGCAGTTTGCATCCGAAGAGAGCAGCATTTTTGCACCGGGCGCAACTGCGATGGATTGGGGTTCTTCCGCTAGGTTACAAACGACCTGGATCGATCCCCGCTTCATGCTGAGCCAGGCAGCTTCCGCATTGCAATGGACCTCCACTTCGTCGAGCCGCCCATCGGTAAGGCTTGAGTGAGCGCGGCGTAATGCAATCAGTTTCCTGTACCACGCAAGGAGCTCATTATGCGGCGGTTGGGAGACCTCGTTCCAGCAAAGTTTAGAGCGCTGGAAGGTGGCGGTGTCCTGCGGATCGGGAACTTCTTCCGGCGCCCAGCCAAAGGCTTTGAACTCGTTCTTCCTGCCTTCGGAGACTTTCCCTGCAAGATCAGGGTCTTCGTGGTGCGTGAAGTATTGAAAGGGCGTCGATGCGCCGAACTCTTCGCCCTGAAAGAGCATGGGCACGTAGGGCGAGGTCAGGACCAGGGCAGCAGCGATTCGGGCGCGGCCGGGACTTACTAGCTGACAAAGCCGCTCTCCTTTGGCTCGGTTGCCAACCTGATCGTGATTTTGCGAATAGGCCAGAAAGTGGCATCCATTCAAATCTCCGACGCTCTTGCCATGAATGCGAGTGCGGTGAGGCGATTCAATGCCGTTGTAGACAAAGGGCGTTGTGAGCGATTTAGCAAGATCCGTTAAGGAGCCGAAGTCTTCGTAATAACCCTTCGTTTCGCCCGTGAGCACAGTGTGGAGCGCGTGGTGAAAATCGTCGCTCCACTGCGCATCGATGCCGAAGCCGCCTGCATCGAGACTGGTGACCACGCGGGGATCGTTCAGATCGCTTTCCGCTATGAGGAAGAAATAGCGGCCCAAATGGGCAGACAATGCATTTACAGCGCGAGAGAGCTGCTCAAGGAAATGAATCGCTGAGTGATCGTAGTAAGCGTGAACAGCGTCGAGACGGAGCCCGTCGAAATGGTAGTCGCGCAGCCACATGAGGGCGTTGTCGATGAAGAAATTGCGCGTCTCGACGCTGCCTTCGTGATCGAAGTTAACGGCGGATCCCCAAGGTGTGTTGTAGGCGTCGGTGAAGTAGGGACCGAAGCGCTCAAGGTAATTACCGGCCGGCCCGAGGTGGTTATAAACCACATCCAAAATGACCGAGAGGCCTTTGTTGTGGCAGGCATTCACTAGCGCCTTCAGTTCATCGGGCGTGCCGTAAACGTGATACGGCGCAAACAGGTCAACGCCGTCGTAGCCCCAACCAGCCGAGCCAGGGAACTCGGCGACCGGCATAAGTTCCACGTGAGTAATGCCGAGCTCGACCAGGTAATCGAGGCGCTCGATGGTGCTCAGATAAGTGCCAGCCGGAGTAAACGTGCCGATGTGCAACTCGTAGATGATCGCGCTCGAGAGCGGAGGAGACTGCCAGAAGCGGTCCTGCCATGGGAACGCGGCTTGATCGACGATCTGCGAAGGACCGTTGACGCCCTCGGGTTGAAACGACGAGCGAGGGTCTGGGATGGGGTCCGCGCCATCCAGTACAAAGCCATACCAATCGCCTGGTCCGGCGGCATCCACGTCCGCGGTCCACAAGCCGTTCTTGCCAGGTGTAAGAGGATGCCGAGCTTCGCCAAGTTGGACGGCGAGCGTCTTAACACGAGGAGCCCAGACTTTAAAGGTGTGCATAATAAATCTCCGTGATTGGGCTACTTCCGGGTGAGTAAGGCGACCGGGAACCTTTGAAATAAATCAGCCAATTCGATAACCGGCCCGTTTACAGTTTCGCCAGTCAAGACGTTGATCCAGGATCCACTCGAGAGCCGACAGGTGGTGTCCTCCCACTGACCGTTGAGCTGCCAGGTCAACCTTGGCGCCAGCACCGCCACTTCCCCGCCCCGTTCGTATCCTATTAAATGCTGGGCCTTGGTTCCGGAAGCGGAAAGAGGCTGGTAAGAACCACCGTCACCGAAAGCATCCGGGTAATCGCGCCGCGTGCGCAAGGCGTGGTACGTCGTCCAGAGTTTAGGCAAGCCTTCGTCCATTCTCTCCCAGACTCGATCGACACTAAGATGAGGCAACTCGGCGAGAAGACGCCGCCGCAACTGGTAATCGACGGGCCGGCGGTTGTCCGGATCGACCAGGCTCAAATCCCAGAGTTCTTCGCCTTGGTAAGTATCGGGAATTCCTGGAGCGGTGAATTTCAACAGAGTTTGAGAGAGCGCGCTGATACGGCCGGGCAGAATGAGCGGAGTGACAAACCGTTCAAAATCGGCCAAGAATGCTTCGTCTCCGTAGAGGCCTTCGATGAAAGATCTGGTAGCTGCTTCGAACTGCTCATTGGGAGAAAGCCAATTTGTGCGCTGTTTAGCTTCCCGGCAGGCCTTCTCCATATAGGGCAAGAGCCTATCTGTACCGATGGGCCAAGCTCCGATCATGGTCTGGTAGAGAAGATACTCGGTGTTCGAGTCGGGCATGCTGTCCACCTTATGTTTATGGTTGGCCTCCGACCAGCGCAGCAGCGTCTCTCGCCAGAGTGCAGGCATCTCTGAAAGCAGACTGATGCGGACGCGGAGGTCTTCGCTGCGCTTGGTGTCATGGGTCGAGGAGGCGAGCATCGTCGCAGGATGCAACTGCTGCGCGGCTTCGCAAAACCGGTGAAACTCTTCCATTGAGACGCCAAACCGGCCGGGGTCGCCGCCGACCTCGTTTAGCGAGACCATGCGGTTGTAACAATAGAACGCCGTGTCCTCGACGCCCTTAGCCATAGCCGGGCCACAGAACTGCTGAAAGCGCATGACGAATTCAGCTTCAAGCGGGCCGCGAACCTTCAGCAGAAGGATATCGCGGAGGAAATCGAAGAGTCCGGCATCGATCTCGGGACGGTTGGCCTTGGAGGCTTCGATAGCAATGTCGGTGTAATGCCGGTCTTCGCCGTTGATTTCGTCGCGCTCGGGAACGATGTACGTGCGATAGACGGGAAAGCAGGCGATTACTTCCCGGATCGCGCGCAAAACGTCGTGGCGAGTGTAATCGCGCTGGTTGCGATGGGATTCGCAAATTTCGGTCAGCAGCGCTGTCAGCCGATTGACGTCGCTGCCGAGAAGGTCCCGCAGCACACGGTGTTTCTTATCGCGGCAAACAGAGGCGTAATCGATCGGTTCGCCGGTGAATTTCGCGTAGATTTCGTTGATGGCTGCTTCATTGCGGCCGTCCACAAAAAGGCCGGCTGCTTGATTGAGATAGTCGTAGCCGGTCGTACCGTCGATAGGCCAATCGGAGCGGAGATTTTCACCGGGTTCCAGAATTTTCTCGCCCACGATCCAAACGTCGGAGGCTTCCTCGCGCAGATGGCTGAAGTACTCACGTGGATCGCGCAGGCCATCCGGGTGATCGATGCGGATGCCGTCGAGCACGCCCTCGCGAAGCCAGCGCAGTATCAGGGCATGGGTATCGGAGAAGACCTGCGGGACCTCCGAGCGTAGCGCGACCAGAGTATTGACATCGAAGAAACGGCGGTATGGGAGATCCTGCTTGGCGGTCTTCCAGAAGGCGAGCCGGTAGTTCTGCTGCTCAAGGATGGCGTCCAGCTCATCGGGATCGCGATTGATGCCCCTCAGCACGGAATCGACT
The DNA here is from genome assembly GCA_965219105.1 of Bryobacteraceae bacterium. Lineage (GTDB taxonomy): Bacteria > Acidobacteriota > Terriglobia > Bryobacterales > Bryobacteraceae > Bog-105. Next base: position 2,459,850 of record OZ244728.1, read on the forward strand.
GCCTCCGCGATAAACGGCGTTTCGGTAAAGAGCCGATCGAGCATTTTGAAAAGCACGTTCTTATCGCGATGGCGTTCGAGTTTGCTTTCGCGATCGGTGAGGGCGGCGCTCGGCAAGCGGTAGAGCGAGTCAGCGACGAAGGCGAGGTACTCGGAGGCCGTCGAATCGGCGGCGGTCCGCAGAACAGGCGTAAGCGAGCGGGGAGCGACGGGAAACGCGTGATCGAAATAGGTTACGGTGAACTCTCCGCAGTCGCGTTTGAGCTGGATTTCATGCCGCTCGAGAACGCGGCCGTAATGGTCGCCCAACACCGGCACGAGCAGCTTATTGCGGAACTTCTCGTCGGGAGACTGCCAGTTGATATCGAAGTACGGGGCGTAGCGGCTGGATGGACCGTTTTCCCAGACATCCCACCAGAGGCGGTTTCGTCGGCCGCTGATCGCCATGTGGTTCGGGACGATGTCGAGCACCTGCCCAAGCTCGCATTCGCCGAGGCGCTTGGAGAATCGGTCGTGCGCTTCCGGGCCGCCAAGCTCCTCATTGACGCGATGGTGGTCGACCACGTCATACCCATGCTTGCTGCCGGGAGCCGCTTGTAAATAAGGGGAGCTATAGACGTGTGAGATTCCGAGCTGATGCAGGTAGTCCGCGATTCCGGCGGCGGAGTCGAAACCGAAATCTGCGTGCAACTGCAACCGGTACGTGGCTATAGGGATACGGGCCATTCTGAGGTAAGAGAGTCCTTTTGCAGGGATGGTTTCGCCGGGAAGCGTACCAAACTGGAGTGTAATAGAGTGAGGATGCTTTACGAAATCGAGTCTCCGGCAACGGAAGCAAATGCCGCGATCCTGCTGAACCAGGCTGACACGGTAGCGATCGCCCGGGTTCCCCTATCGCCCAGCCAAACCGTGCGGATCGGCGGGGATGTTGTAGAGATTCAGTCCCACGTCCCGGCGGGTCACAAATTTGCACGCCGGCAAGTACGGCGAGGCGAACCGGTGATGCGGTACGGGAACGTCATCGGCACGGCGAGCGCGGATATTGGGCCTGGCGAGCACATCCACACCCACAACTTAACCTTCGAGGAGCGGCCGAGTGTCGTGTTCGAAGGGGCACAAAGGAGTAAAACGCTTCCCAAACCAGGAGCGGACGCGTATTTCGAGGGCTATTTGCGCGCAGACGGCCGTGCCGGAACGCGAAACTACATCGCAGTCGTGGCGGCGAGCAACTGTGCGGCGCATACGTCTGAGATGATCGCCGGGAGTTTCGAGCACGAAAGATTGCCAGCGGGCGTAGATGGGATCGTGGCTTTTCCGCACGGAGAAGGCTGTGGTCACACCATTGGGCCGGACACCGAGCAATTACAACGAACGCTGGAGGGAGTGCTCCATCACCCGAACGTTTCGGCAGCTGTGATCCTGGGTCTGGGATGCGAAGTCAACCAGGTGAGTCACTACCTGGGGGGAGCAGCGTCGCAGCAAGCCGGCAAAAGCCTGCACGGGCTGACGCTGCAGGAGAGCGGCGGTACGCTAGGCGCGGTAGAGCAGGCCCGGCAAAGGATCGGAGAGTACATCGGGCGGGCAGCGGCGGAAAAGCGGGCACGGGTTCCGCTTTCGAAACTTTCCGTCGGCCTGAACTGCGGGGGATCGGATTCGTTCTCAGGCATTACCGCCAATCCGGCGCTTGGTTTCTGCTGCGACCTGATCGTGCAGCAAGGCGGGACTGTGGTGCTCGGGGAAACCACTGAGATGTTCGGCGCGGAGCATATCCTGGCGGCAAAGGCGAGAGATGAGCGGGTCGCGGAAGAGCTGCTCGAGTGCGTCCAGCGATACAAGGACTATCTGCGGCAGTTCGGCGGGAGCTTCAACGATAATCCGTCGCCTGGCAACAAAGAGGGCGGGCTGACGAATATCGTCGAGAAGTCGCTGGGGGCCATCGCGAAAGCCGGTTCGTCGCCGCTGGAGAGCGTGGTTCGCTATGCCGAGCGGGTGGAGAGCCACGGGTTCGTCTTTATGGATACGCCGGGCTATGATCCGGTGTCCCTTACAGGGCTGGCGGCAGGCGGCGTGAACCTGATCGCGTTTACCACAGGACGGGGCAGCGCGATCGGCTTCCCGAGCATTCCTGTTCTCAAAATTGCGAGCAACTCAGCCATGTACCGGCGGATGAGCGCCAACATGGACATCAACGCGGGCCGCATTGCCGATGGCGGAGCTTCGGTGGAGGAAGTGGGCCGCGAGATCTTTGACGCTTTATTACGAGCGGCCTCCGGAGAAAGAACCAAGGCGGAACAGCTTGGACATCACGAGTTTTCGCCCTGGCGAATCGGACCGGTTCTTTAGAGCGCATCACCTCAAGCGGGAGATCCTCTACACTGCAAGGAATGCGAATCGCGAAGCTTTGCCGGACCGTTGGGCTGATATGGGGCGTAGCGTGGGCTTGTTCGGCGAAGCAGCCGGTCACCATAGACAGCTTACTGGCGCAACACAAACAACCCGCAATCCATTCGACTTGGGCGCCCGATGGCAAGTCATTCTTCTACGAGCAGGGCCCGGTGATGTACCGCTACAGCGTGAGCGAAGGACGTGCAACAGAGTGGTTTCGGCCAGACACGCTGGCTCATGACGCCGTCGCTCCCGTACGGCCGAAGGAGTTCGGGTGGCAGAACCGGCGTGTTGCATCCGACAACTATCAATGGTTTCCCAATAGCCGCGAGCTGTTGGCGGAGACCGGCGGCGACCTGTTCATCGTGCATCAGGACGGCAAGTTCGAGCAGCTCACCAAGACAGACACGGACGAAGAAGACCCCAAGCTTTCGCCCGACGGGAAACTTGCCGTGTATCGCTGGAAATCGAACTTGTACGTGTTGGATTTGGCGACGAAGCAGGTCAGGCAGTTGACGGCGGACGGTACGCCGACGCTGCTGAACGGGCAACTGGATTGGGTGTATCCAGAGGAACTGGATTTAGGAACAGCCGTCTGGTGGTCGCCCGATTCCAAGCAGATCGCTTACCTGCAATTCGACGTGAGCCACGAGTTTGTTTATCCTCAGGTGGACTTGACGGGCGAGCGGGCGCTCAGTGAGCCCGAGAGATATCCGCAGGCAGGCACGCCCAATGCGTTGGTGAAGCTCGGCGTGGTCGCGGCAAGCGGGGGAAAGACCCAATGGATGCAGCTTGGAGAAACCTCGAACACGCTGCTGGCGCGGGTGACGTGGCTACCGGATCAATCGGCGGTTGCGGTTGAGCAGTTTTCTCGCGTGCAGGACAAGCTGGACTTGTTATTCTGCGATCCGCAATCGGGCGCCGTTCGACCTGTGTTGCATGAAGAATCGAAGACTTGGCTGAACGTAGCCGACAATCTTACATTTCTGAAGAGCCGGCCTGAGTTCTTGTGGACCAGCGAGCGCACCGGCTTCCGCCATCTCTACCGGTACTCCAACAAGGGAGAGTTGCTGGGACAGCTTACAAAGGGGGATTGGCAGGTGGATGGCATCGCGGCCGTGAATGAGGGCGAGGGCCGTGTTTACTACACGTCGTCGCAGGCCAGTCCGCTCCAGACGCAGTTGTATAGCGTGCCGATCGGGGGCGGTGAGATTACACGGATCACGAAAGACGAAGGTTGGCACCGCATCCAGGCGAACGCCGATGGAACGTATTTTCTGGACGCCTTTTCCAGTCTGAAACTGCCGGAGCAAACCGATCTTCGCGAGGGAAACGGCAACCAGGTGGCGGTGCTACAGAAGCGGGACACAAGCCTGGAAGAGCAGTACGCACTGCAGCCGGAGCAGATCGAGCAGTTTAAGACACCGGATGGCGTGACCCTTTATGCGCGCCTCATCAAGCCAGTCAATTTCGAGCCCGGCGTGAAATATCCAGCGATCGTTTCAGTATATGGAGGTCCGGGCGCTCAGTCGGTACAGGACCGCTGGCATGGTTTAACTCTGGAACAAGTGTACGCGGCGCACGGATACGTGGTGTGGCAGCTCGATAATCGCGGCTCGAGCGGGCGCGGTCATGCCTTTGAGGCTCCCATCTATCACAATCTGGGCAAGCAAGAAGTAGCCGATCAGAAGCTTGGAGTGGAGCATTTGGTGCAGATGGGGTTCGTCGATCCCAAGAGAATCGGCGTGACAGGCTGGAGCTATGGCGGGTACATGACCATTCATTGCCTACTGTTTGCGCCCGATGCATTCAAGGTAGGAGTGGCGGGCGCGCCTGTGACCGACTGGCACAACTACGACACGATCTACACGGAGCGTTATATGAGTCTTCCGCAGGACAACGCGAGCGGATATGTGACGAGTTCCAATGTGAAGAACGCCAAGCTGTTCAAAGGGCGTTTGCTTATTTTGCACAACATCGAGGACGATAACGTGCTTTTTCAGAACAGCATGCAAATGGCGAAGGCGCTCGAGCAGGCGGATAAGGAGTTCGCCATGCAGCTGTATCCGCAAAAGACGCATGGGGTGAGCGGGCCTCTACGGAAACCTCTCTATCAGGCCATGCTCGAGTTCTTCGATCGTCAGCTCAAGCCAGCGCAGCAGGCAGCGGAAACGGCTCCGAAATAGAGATCCCGCGCGCCTTTGTGTCAGGACGGGAAGCCCGAAAGATACTTGATAAGCATCACCGCATTCCCGCTTTCGTTATAGATCAGCTCGTCGGCGACCTGTTTAGCCAGCATGATGCCGAATCCGCCGGGACGCAGCCCCATTTCGTCGCGCATCTGAACGTGGTGCAGCGGATTACCGGGCGGATTATTCAGGGCGGAATGAAAGAGATCGGCAACCGAGAAGCCTTCGCCATCGTCGCGAACGTATATCAGGATGATTCGATCCGTGCGGATGAGAGCGACGTCGACCCTGCGGTGCGGATCGAGTTCACAGCCATGTTCAATGGCATTGGAAAGCAACTCGTCCAAGGCAAGGAGAAGCGCTTCGCAAAGCTCAACCGGCAAAGCATCGAGATGGGACCGGAATATTGCGGCGACGTGCTCTTTAGAATGCAAGGTCGGCGATACTGTAAGGGAAACCCAGCCGGGGCGATTCGACCTTACCAGGATCGGGGAGCTTTCACCAATGATGTTCCCGCTGCTCACTATTCGTTATAGTCGCAATAAAATCTGTGGCCCGGGGGCAGTCATGACGCGAAGAGGAACGGCTTATGCGAATTATTAAATTAGGCACTTCATTCGTGATGGCGGCGATGCTGGCCGGCGCGGCGAAGAAAGTCATCTCACCGACTACCAGCGCGAGCAACGAGACGGTGGACATCGTAGCGACACTCGTCATGGATCAGGATGAGGTGAAACAAAAGCTTGGCGCCGACCCGGGCGATGGGATTGTTCTGCTGAAGGTCCGGGTCACGCCGAAGACAGATCAGCCGGTGCAGGTCAGTCCGGACGATTTCATTTTGCTGGCGCATGACGATGGTGAAAGATCGAAGCCATTCGGCCCGGAGGAGCTCGCGGGACAGGGCGCGATGATCGTCACCACCACCGATAAAGGAACAGTCAAGAAAACCGGTCAAAGCTTCGGCTTGGGAGGCATGATGGTTGGCGGAGGCGGTTCTCCCGGTAATCCAAGACCAACGGTCACCACCACCAAAATGGACAACAAAAGCAAGGGTAATGAGACGCTTTTGAAGGCGCTGAAAGCCAAGGAGCTGCCGGATACAGACGCCAAAGATGAGGTGAGCGGATACTTGTACTTTCCGCTAAACGGGAAGCACAAGCTGAAGAATATGGCCGTGCTGTATCGAGGTCCAGCGGGCAGACTGAACCTCGAATTTCAGCACTGAGAGCTTACTTTGCTGCGCTAATCGAACTAATGGTGAGCGTGTCGCCGCTCATCGTTCCATCGACAGTGACTTCCTTGCCGGCAAAAGGCCGAGCTTTATCGGTCGAGTCGCTGGCAATTGTGACCACTTTGTCTGTGCCGACCACGAGCACCGGCTCCGCGCCGCCCTTGAGGCATTTCTCGACGCACATAGTATTTGCTTCGCTGACCGAGTGATGCTTTGCGCCGCAGTGCGAACCTGAGATGTAGCCGGTCATCTGTTCGGCGGATGCAGTAAAGGCGAGGACAGAAAGCGCCAGAACACAAGCGGATGTAATATTTTTCACGGTGGGAAACCCTCCTAGGGTATATCGAGAACCAGTCTACCGTAATTGGAGCGAGCAGCTCTTGGAGCTTACACTTCCAGAATCACCGGCATAATCAAAGGCCGGCGCTGAGTCTGCTTACTTAAAAAACGCTTCAGGTCGGTGCGGATCTTTTCCTGCATCACGCCCCAGTCTGTGCGCTCTTCGGCGGTGGAGGATTCCAGGGTACGCGCAACCACACTGCGAGCTTCCTGAAGAACCGATGAGCCTTCGCTCGAAACGAAGCCACGGCTGACGATCTCAGGCAGGCCCTCGCTTTTCCCGGAGTGTTTATTAATCGCGATGATGGGCAGAACAAAACCGTCTTCGGACAGATGCCGCCGGTCGCGGATGATGATGTCCTCCACGACATCGTCGAGCGATCCGGAATCGATACAGACCCGGCCGACCGTAATCTTGCCGCCGCGCCTGGCGCCCATGTGATCGATTTCGAGAGTGTCCCCCGTTTCAAGCACAAATGTCTCTTCGAGACCGACGGAGCGGAGATGCTGAGCAAGGGACGCGTGCTTGGAAAGCTGCCGGTACTCGCCATGGATGGGAACGAAGTAGCGGGGGCGGACGAGATTCAGTATGAGCCGCAGTTCTTCCGCGCTCGCATGGCCGGAGACGTGGACCGGCGGGTTCATCGTGCCATACACAAGGTCGGCGCCGCGACGCGCAATGTGATTCATCATCCGGAAAATGGCTTTTTCGTTTCCGGGGATGATGCGTGAACTGAGAACCACGGTGTCGCCCGGCTCGAGGCTCAGGTTCCGGTGGTTGTCAACCGCGACGCGTGAAAGGGCGGACATGGGCTCGCCCTGTGTACCGGACACTACGACCGCCACTTTTTCCGGCGGCATCTGCATGATGTCCTGAGGGCGCAACAGCGTCGAGTCTGGAATGGTGAGAAGCCCCTGATTGTGCGCAATCTCAGTTACATTCAGCATGCTTCGGCCAAGGAAGGCGACTTTACGCCCGCTTTCCGCAGCCAGGTCCAGAATTTGTTGCAGGCGAGGGATCGAACTGCTGAAGCAGGAGATGATAAGGCGGCGCTTGCTTCGTACGAAGAGATCCTCAAGCCGAGGCCGAACGGCGCGCTCACTCTCGGTGTAGCCGGGCCGGTCTACGTTGGTGGAATCGGACAGAAGCAGCAGCACGCCGCGTTTGCCGTACTCAGCCAACGTATGAAGGTCGAAGAGTTCGTTATCGATAGGAGTCGGATCGACCTTGAAATCGCCGGTATGAATGACCACTCCGAGCGGGGTTGTGATGGCTAAAGCGACCGCGCTGACAATCGAGTGAGTGACACGGACAAATTCGATTTGAAAGGGCCCGAGGGTAATGCGCTGGCCCGGCGCGACAACGTGGAGAGTGGTGTCGTCGAGCATCTCATGCTCATCGAGACGTCGCTCGACCAGGGCAAGGGTGAACTCGGTTCCATAAACCGGCATGTTCACTTGTGAAAGCAGAAAGGGCACGCCGCCGATATGGTCTTCGTGACCATGGGTAAGAACGAGGCCGCGAACCAGGCTTGCGTGCTGCTCGAGATAGCTGAAATCGGGCGTTACAATATCGACGCCGAGGAGCTCGGAATCGGGGAACATCATTCCTGCGTCCACTACGATGATGTCGTCACCGTAGCGCAGGGCCATGGAGTTCATTCCAAATTCCCCGAGGCCGCCGATCGGAATTACCTGCAACTTCGGGTCAGACATAAGGAGACAAGAAGCTAAAGAGTAACACGCGGGGTGCGCTTGGATGCGCGGCTAGGCGAGTGCGAAGTGCGATAAAGGGAACGTTCCCTATGCCGAAATCTGTCCTCGTTCCCTACCGCTCGCCGAAGAAGGTAACGTCCTATTTAGAGGCGCTCAGAATGGCCGGCGTGGACGCTCAAGCGATGGATGTAGGGCGCCCGGTAGCGCTGGGCGATAGCCGGGGCTTGCTGCTCATGGGCGGGACCGATGTAAATCCAAAGCTCTACGGGGCGGCCGCCGAGCACGAAACGGATGAACCGGACGATGAGCGAGACCGGGCCGAGTGGCAGCTGCTTTCCGAAGCGCTCGAGAAAGACCTGCCTGTCCTGGCCATTTGCCGCGGGCTGCAACTGCTGAATGTGCATCAAGGCGGCGACCTGATCCAACACCTGGGCTCGAAACGCCACGATGCCGAAACAGAAGATAAGGGCTTAGCGGCTCACCCGGTCACGATTGCCCCGGGCAGCTTGCTCGGAGAGATTGCGGGTGTTAATCAGTGGCAGGCAAACTCGCGGCATCATCAGGCAGTGAAGCGCCTAGGCAGAAATTTGGAAGTGACCGGGCGTGATCCGGCCGACAACACGATCGAAGCTATAGAGAGCAAAGATCACCGATTTGTGCTGGGCGTTCAATGGCACCCGGAGGATCAGCTGGTCCCATACCCGGAGCAGTTGCGACTGTTTCTTCGCTTTGGCGAAGCTCTTTAAGCCCGGCGCAGTTCGATCAGGACGGCCTCCGGCGGGCAAGCGAAGCGGACAGGCACGGACGAACAGCCGATGCCAGCGCTTGTATAGCCCTGCATGCTCTTGTGTTCCCATGAGCCGAAGGCATACTCCCCGGGACAATGCGCATTGCGCCGGACGGCTCCCACCAGTGGGAACCTGATTTGACCGGCGTGCGTGTGCCCAGACAAGTAGAGATTAACGCCCCGCTGTGAGGCCTCTTCGTAAATCTCGGGCGCATGCGCCAGGAGAACGCAAAAGCTGTCCGAGGGCACTTCAGCCATGGCGCGGGCAAGGTCGTGCGTGCGGTAGTCGAACGGGTCGTCGACACCGGCCAACCAAAAGGAAGCCGGGCCAACCTGGATCTCAACTGCCTCGTTAATCAGCATACGAACGCCCATTTCCTCCAGGCGATAGGCGATCGCAGAACAATCGTGATTGCCAAGAATGCCATAGATACCGTAGGGTGCCTGGATGCTGTCGAGAAGCTGCCGCATAAGCGGGTAAACCGCATCGCATGAGCCGTGATCTTCAAAACGGTAGTCGCCGGTCAGCACGCATAAGTCGGGCTTGAGTTCGCTTAGAACTGGGACCATGGCGTCAGCCAGCCCGGGAACACCGTCGATGTGGAAATCAGTCAGGTGTAGCAGAGTGAACCCGTCGAGATCGGGTGGCAGATCGCCGACGGGGACTGAAACGCGGCGAACAACGGGCGACAGCGCATTTTGAACGCCGCGACCGTAGAGTCCGGTTGCGCGAAGAATTGATCTCAGGAGGGGCCGGGTTACCTTGTGTTCAAAGTCCCGGTAAAAACGGCTATGCCGGTACGTGTGGCCCAAGCTGGCAAAAAGCTGCTCAACAGCAATCCTGGGCGCCAGTGCTTCCGCTAACGACTGCGGGTCTGTCCGGCGGGCTAGGCTCTGCGAAGCCGTTGCTAGATGGGAATCGGAGTGTGTGGTCATCGGTTCAGAGGCTCGGGGCGGCCTTTACGTTCGAGGTTCGATCTCACTTTCCTATTTTGTATTCTTTGGGGCGCGATTGATAGTAGTAGACAGCGGCGGGAGCGAACAGAAACGCCACGCGGCCGAGAACACTTTCCCGCTCGCAGCGCTGCTCAACCGATTATCGGACCGGCAAAGAAACAAGTGAAATTCCAACCCGTAATAGGTGAGGACCGAAAAGGGCAGAATTCTCATCCAGCAAGGATCCTGAAGAAGGAGAGATGCCAGACCAATCGGAATGACTTGAGTTTACCCGATCGAAGCCGCCTCGTCGTCAATGGGAGGAGAAGCGTGGGCAATGTGATCGAGCCATTCGATCAACAAGCCACGTTCGGCCTCAGTAAGGACGTTCGGTTTGGACGGACCAGACGCTTCGGCGCTGGTAACAAGAGCTCGCAGTGTAGTGGCTGCTGTGGCAATGGTTGGCGCAGGCAAGATCGCCTGATCCGTGGTGATAGCTGCCAGTGCCCCGTCGCACGCTGCATCCGACAGGGACAGATCGCGTTCCTCGCCGGTCGTTCCAAGCATGGTCATCACAGTGCCGCACGCGGCGGCATGAAAGAGATGCGCTGCCCGGTCCTCACTGACCCGCAGCCGTCCGGCGGCAGCTACGCGCAGCATGTGACTTCGCAGCAGGCGGTGTGATCGTTGGGCAGCCAGATTCTCCCTCCCTGGGTGAGGGTCTGCATACATCAATTGATAAAGCTCAGGGTGGGTGAGCCCGAACTGGACGTGCAGTTTCCAGCCCGCGCGAAGTGACTCGACGGGGTCTTCTGTATCAACTGGAGACCGCTTATTCGCCATGTACACGGCGAACCCGTAATCTGCGACGGCATTCAGCAAGCCCGCCTTATCGGTGAACAGGCGATAAAGAACCGGCGGCTGCACGCCCGCAGCTTCGGCCACCGCTCGCGTCGTGAGGGCGTCGCGGCCTCCTTCTGAAAGCAGCATCATCGCTGACTCGAGAATGCGCTCACGATGGTGGGCAGAAGTAGCGACGATGGAATCGCTCTCCTGGCTCTTGTTCAACGCTGCCGGCCGAGCGTTCTTCGTCACGAGATGATTTTACCAATGTTTCCGCTGTGAACAGAAATGTGATACTTATGGAAACAGACGGCGGGTACTTCCTGGAAAGGGTAAACAAGCATGATCATCGTGACAGGCGCAACTGGACAGTTCGGACGACAAGTGGTGGAAGGTCTTCTCAGGAAGCTTTCGGGTGCCCAGATCGGGGTGAGTGTTCGCAATCCGGCGAAGGCTGCGGACTTCAGGGAGCGTGGTGTCCGTGTAGTCCAGGGCGACTTTGCAGACCCGGCAAGCTTGAAGGGGGCGTTTGACGGGGCGGAGCAGGTCCTGATCGTTTCGGGGAACACACTTGGGGAAGAAGGCGTCCGACAGCACGGCAACGCGATCCAGGCGGCAAAGGACGCCGGCGCCAAACGTATTCTCTACACCAGCCATCAGGGGGCGAGTCCGTCGTCCGCCTTCGTACCGGCCAGAGATAGTCACGCACGGACGGAAGCGCTGCTTAAAGCGTCGGGTGTTCCGTATGTCTCATTGCGCAACGGCTTCTACGCGGAATCGGCGCTGTACCAGTTGACCGGCATCAAGCAAACAGGCAAGATCTCCCTTCCCGAAGATGGGCCAGTCTCCTGGACCGCACGTGCCGACCTCGCACAAGCGGCTGTGGCTGCGCTAACCGAGCCAGCCTTGTTTGACGGGATTACGCCGCCACTGACCAGCGCGCAGGCCCTGGACTTCGCAGACGTCGCACGGATTGCCTCGGAGATTCTGGGCCGTGACATAGCGCGGGAAACGGTCAGCGATGATGATTATCGGGCGTCTCTGATCTCGCACGGCCTTCCTGAGACGATGGCAGATCTGTTCTTGACGCTTTACATAGCAGCAAGAGCTGGCGAGTTCGCAGTCGTGGATCCAACCTTAGAGCGTCTGCTAGGCCGCAAACCAACGTCCATGCGCGAGATTCTGAACGACTTCCTTTCTAAGCCCGAAAGCAAGCTTCGCCCAAGAGACTAGAGCAAGAAACCGCTAGCATCGCTTTGGAGCCAGAGCGAAGATGCCGAGCCTAAAGGTGCTGCTGAAAGCGGCCTCGCCCGCGATCGTAGCCATAACGCCGGTTCCTCTATTGCCAGGGTAAGCAAGGGCGCGGGTTAAGCCAACAGACAGTTTTCCCTTGCTTCGCATTCACGCGTCACGATTCAGAGTTGCGCGAGTGCTTGTCCCACTTGTGAGAGGTTCTCTGACGAGGGAATCGGAACTACAACGCTGCGGAGCCCTATTACATCCTCTTACCCTCTCTCAGGATCTTCTTCCGGCGAACCACCAGGACCAACGTGAGAGCGGAAAGTTTTTCCAGGCACTTGGTGATTTGGATGTGCAGTATGGAAAATTTTACACAGTGCTGTGTGAGTGGCTATCACGTGGTGGACTGGCGGAAGGACAGTGCCTTTTGAAGGCCTAACGTCCGCAGACAGCTTTTCACCCTATTGGTTTCGACCAGACCTGCCGATATGAGTTGTAGGCGATGGTCTTGTAACGCAAGAAGGTATAATCCTGATTAACTAAGATTATCAGAGCTGATGCTCGGATAAAAAAAAATGAACGGACCCTCTTGTTTGAGGGACTGAAATGGGCTATGAATGTAAGAAATACATTAATGCTTCATGCCTCGTTTCGGTACTTCGGAATGCCGAGATGGGTAATGCCACAGATCATGGGTGTGAACTGGGGCGAGAAGACAATAGACCGTCGACGAAGTGGGGATATAAATGTACGTCAAAGCAGAAAACTCCTGCCAGACAGGCAGGTTGCGGTTTAAGATCCTTGCACCCTCTCGAAGGGAAGTTCCGAATACCCTGACTCAGGACGTGTTGAGCTCGGAGGATCATTCCGAGCTACTGTGCGAGGTACAAAGGTTGCGAGGTCGCGTCTATGGGGAAGTTCCGGCGATAGCAGCAACGCTGCTTCCAGACGGCAGGAATTGGCAGAAGTACGACGCGGCAAACTGGCACATCTTATTAGAAGACTCTGAACTTGGAGTGGTAGGGTGCGCCCGATATCACTCGGTTTCTCATTTCGACGACCTAATTTGCAACAAGGCGGCTATCGTCTCTTCGCCCGAAACCGGGCCCGTATTTCGCTCGGCCTTCGAGTCGCAATTGGCGGAGAAGCGCAGGTCTGGGCTCCACTTCGGCGAGGCGGGAGGCTGGGCGTTGAGTGACACCGCCCGCTGTTCAACCGCCGCAGTCAATATCGCGCTCATGGGGTTTGCTGTCGCTGAGTGGCTTGGAGCGGGCATGTGCATCACCACGGCTACTACCCGGCATAACTCGTCCTTAATCCTCAAGCGATTAGGGGGGACTCACTTCGGTGGCCTAGAGCCCTATTACGAGCCTGCCTTCGACTGCATGATCGAACTCCTGCAGTTCGATGCGAATAGCTTACACGCCCGGTTCAGAGCCAAGTTGGACAATATCCGCGCCGAACTGCGGCAGGCTCCCGTCTATTGTCCTATTGAGAGTGAAGATTGCCTAGATCTGCCGATTCCAAGCTTGCCGGCCCCGATGTACATGCCGGTCTCGTCTTCTCAACACAGCGCGATTCTTCAATAGAGGACTAGTGGCCTGTTGCGGAGAGATTGTTCTCAGGCAGGCGGTCTGCCACGACACTCCGGTCGCTACGCTCACGGCTCTGAATGGGCGGATTCCTGAAGCGTAGCCATGAGCGGGAGCGATTGGTGCGTTCAGTCTCATGCTAAAGAAAGTGCACCGACAGGCCACTAGGTAATGGAATAAAGGCTGCCTCTGGAACGGAGCAGCGCATCGTTGCGGCTCGCTGTCATCGACTTAGAACGCAAAAAGGCGAGGGCCGAAGCCCTCGCCTTTTTGCACTTTAGGTGAAGATAACCCGACTACTTCGCGAGTTTCTTCTTACCCAACAAGCCGAGGCCGAAGAGGCCAGCGCCCAGCAGAGCCATAGAAGCAGGCTCCGGAGTCGTGGTCGGAGCAGTGGTAAACGCAGCCTGATAGCCAGTGGCAATATAACCCTGGCTGTTGAATTGCGTTAGCAAACCAGCAATCGTTGTATCAGCAAAGCTCGCCGAGAACTTTCCAACGATAGGAGTGGTGGTAGACATCGAGGAAGCATAGTATGCATTTCCCGACAGGTTCATTAGAGCAGTGACACCCTGAGGTCCGTTCTCAAGGATAATCGGCGAACCCGGTTGCGCTTGGCAGGTGTACCCGGTCGTTCCAGGATTGCTCGTGGAAGAGCAGACGGGAACTCCGCCGGCGACTGCAAGACCCGTCAGGTCAACATCAATTCCGTCAGACAAAGTGAGGAACTGAGGAAGAGTGAAAGGCGAACCAGGTACAACTGGGCCAGGTCCAAAATGACCGCCATTAACCGGGGTCAAGATGTTCTTGATTCCAGCCGTATCGCCGGCGGCAAGATCACCAAAAGCACCCGATGTCGGCAGAACAACGCTCGCTGTTTGATCAGCGCTCGTTGCGGTCGGCACTGCGTAGTAGCCGAACAGAAAGGCGTATTCTTGAATACGAATTGAACCGGAAATATTGAATGTTCCGGCTCCAACCGTTGCAGCCGATGCTGCACCGCTAAGCATAATCACTGTTGCCAGAGCTCCAACAACTCTACTGGCTTGTTTAAGAAACATAGAAAAAACCTCCAACATCCGAACTAGCGCGCAAGTATAGGGACAATTGCGTCTCTGGGCATAATAGCGGGTATACTAGGTCGTTGATATAAGTAGTTATACTAGTACGGTACCAAATAGGCTAATTTTAGGACGTCAGGTAAGGTTTCACCGAGAATGCTCCGGAGTCCAAAACGGTTCTTTAGCGTTAATGAAGTCAATGCGAGTGGTTCCCAAAAACGTAGCGAGCCATCTCGCGCAGTTCTCCATTCCCGCCTGTTCGGACTCAATATGCCCGAGGATCAAAAGAGCCTTGGGACGCCCCTGACTGGCGGCATCGCTCACGTACTCCACGGTTTCCCATTCCGGAGTTTCACCGATCAGAAGTGCTTGAACGTCAGGGCGTTCCAGAAACTGAATCTGTTTGGCAGATCCCGCTGCGCCCGGCAGCATCGCAATGTGCTCGACCTTCAGGCTGGGATCGCCAACTACCCGCAAAACACGGCTATGCAACTTAGATTGAACGTACAACGCTAGAGCACCGACGTCGGTTCGCGGGATTGTGAACTGGTGAGGCTGACTCGTGCTCTGATACTTCTGCCAACCCAGTGCTTCTGTCATCCCCTGGAGAATGCCGTCCGGCTGACGAGCGTGCCAACCATCATGAAAGCGCCAGATAACCAAGTGGTGTTGCGCAATAAAAGCCTGTTTCTCCCGCAGCACGGCATCTTCTTGAGAGGCGAGAGCAGCGGTGGAATCCAAGTGATTGTAGAAAGTCGGCTCGTGGGTAATCACGAAGTTGTCGCCCTTGGCAGCGGCGCGTTGAATCACGTCGAATGTCGCCATCATCGTTACAGCAATGCCGGTCACCGGAGTATCCGGGCTTCCCGCCTTGAACGTATCGACAGTAGATGCGGGCAGCGAGACGCCAATATGCTGCTCTATTTCGCCGACAATTTGCCGGGCGGTCAGGGACGATTGCTGAGCCGGCAGATTACCCGATGAAACGAGTAGAAAGAGGACAAGAAGGGCAGTGTTGCGCACGAGATATCACTCCGCGGACGGCGCCAATGGGCGGATCAGCTTCAAGGCTGGGCGAGTCAGGTATTGATCGCGGTACTGCCTATGTACGGCGTCTCCCGGGAATGTTTCGGTCCCCGGATACGGATAGGAAGTCATGCTGTGAAAGGGAAGCGGGCCGACGCTCGCGCTAAAAGCCGTGTTCGGATCGGAGTCTTTGGCCCATCCATCGACCAGCAGAAGAAAATCGCGGCTCCAACCCGAAGGGAGCGGGGGCAGTCCAGCGGATGGAAAGCTCAGTTTCAATTCGTCTCCAGAACCCATGATGACCAGGCGATCATCGATTCGAGTGATGAGCGAACCGACGTCTCCGTACCGCGTGTAGCGGCCCGGAGTGGGATTCCAGTTCGAGACCTCCTGCACCTGGTTATAAAGGAAGCGCTCCGGCTGCCGGCGCGTAGGATCGATGAC
This sequence comes from Bryobacteraceae bacterium, assembly GCA_965219105.1. Classification (GTDB taxonomy): domain Bacteria; phylum Acidobacteriota; class Terriglobia; order Bryobacterales; family Bryobacteraceae; genus Bog-105. The sequence goes on from OZ244728.1 coordinate 2,475,637, forward strand.
CGCTTTTGAGAAACCGCGGAAGTCAAGATTCGCACTTTGGGCGTCAAGGTTGGTCAGTCGAGTGGCGGGCGCTGCGGAATCGCCGAGCAAAAAAGCCTCATCCCAATAAACGCAAAGATTGGTCACGATCCGCACCTCACGAGACGCAGAAAGAAACTTCCCGGTTAGATCGACCGCTATGCTTTTCGGTTTTCCCGAGGGGATTCCCATATCGGAGATCACCGTAGTCCAGCGCCCTGCGGCATCTTTAACTTGGAGATAGGGAAAAACAAGCCCGTTGCCGCTTTGAGACGCGCCGAGAAAGGTGCTGCCGTCGGCCCAATCGACCCAGCCGTTCAAAATCAAGACGGACCGATTCGTTGGCGCTACGTGCCCAAAATCAAGCGTTAGGCTATGCAGTTCGGCAACGCCGGCCGTGCTGCGGGAAAAGTCATCGGGATACTTCTGGTCCTGGCGGGCGAGTCGTCCCGTAACGTCTTCGCCATGCGAGCCAATTGCCCTGACGGGGTGAACGTTGGTTTGTGCACCGAAGAGGCGGAACTCCGGAAAGGGCGGCGACTTGAACTTATCGTTCGTGTAGATATCGACCGCGCTTGGGTGGTCGACTGCTATGAGGCGAACCTGGTCGAGGTAGGAGACTTCATGCAGTTCTTCGGTGATGTGAATTTGGTACTGACCGTTCACCGGCTGAAGAGCCGAGCCAGGAATCTGCACGTATTCGTCGTGATCGACCGGGAAGTAATGACCGTCGCCCGAGCTTGCCCCGAGCGGCGCTACACCGAGCACGTCGGTGATGAACTGGAAGGCTTTGCCGTTCCAGGTAAAGATCATCGGGCAGGAACCGGACAGGCGCTGCGCCTCTTCGATTTTCAATAGAGCTGCCGGTTTCTGGTGCGGCTCGTTCTGAATAAGACCATTCGGCCAAGTGATCCGCACGGTGTCGAGATCGGCGCGGCCATCGAGCGCAAACGAGAGCGGGATGCCGAGAAACACCTGCTTGTCGTAATAAGGACCGGATTTCGTCTCGACGACCGCGCCACGAGCCAGCTTGAGATTTTTGACGCCGCGGATCTGTATGGACGTCGAACGGTCTCCGGAGCTCGAGTTCGTGTAGACATGAAGCGCTCCGGCGGTGTCGAAAGCCGCGTAATCCTGTCGGCCGTCGTCGTTGAAATCGGCCAGGTCCGGAGAGGCGGGCAGAGACGGGTGCGGGAGGGTTCGAAAGCGAGCTGACACGTCCTCGTTCGAGGCGACGTTCAAGAGCGCTACGGGCGTGGGCGAGTAACTCACCAGATCGAGCAGCCCATCGCGATTGAGGTCGGGCGAGGCAAGCTGACGAGCACCGGCAGGCAGCTGCGCTAAGTCGCAGGCCTCAAATTTTCCGTTCAGCTTGTCCTGATAGAGGACGCCCGCATGGTCAGCATAGGTTACGGCGACGTCCCGCGCGGCCGTATCGCCTCGGGCAGCAAAGATGACGGCATCGAGGGCGTGACCCTTGACGAAGGGAAATTCATTGCCGCCCCGCACCTCAAATTTGCCGCCCCCATCGTTGCGAATAACAACAGGCGACGGCCCAAACAGCAGAAGATCGAGATCGTAATCGTGGTCGTAGTCGAGCCAAAGGGCTTTCGTCGCGCCCGAAACAGCAATCTCCTGCGCTTTGACAAATGCCCCGCCCTGGTTGTGGAACAGTTGAACACCGGAAGCGGTCAGTACACAAAGATCGGGCAGCCCATCGTTATCAAAGTCACCAGCGGCAACGTCGAGAATGCCATAAAGGCCGTCGAGAGCAGGAATCTTTGTTTCGATGCTGCCGTTCTTATAAAAGGCCATCCGGTCAGGCGCCCAAGCGAGCAAATCGGCATGACCTGAGCCGGTCGAATCCAGCAGGACGATGTGGGACTGAGTAGCCGGCCAGCTGTTGCTCAGCAGGTGATCGTCATATTTGACGGCAGCAGGCGCGGCAGAGGAGCGCGGTTCAGGCGGATCGTAAAGCTCGGCATAGAAACACCACTCCATATCCTCGGGAACAGCAGCTCCTTCGTCGCGTTTTTTGGCAGCTTCAAATAGTGAACGCTCACGGGCAGCCGATTCCTTGTCGCCCATGCGCTGATACAGACCAAAGAGCTGGAAGTGCGGACCGGCTAGATTCGGGTTGAGGCGAGCCGCTTCGATAAATTCGGGCAGAGCCGCTTTCGAATCGCCCTGGGACCGGTAGGCCGCACCGAGATTATAGTGGGCGGCGGGCTCGTTGGGAGTCAGGGCGATCATCCCACGGAACTGTTCGATGGCCTTGGGGTAATCGCCGGCCTTTTTGTAAGCGATGCCGAGATTGAACCAGGTGTAGGGCAGCTTCGGGTCGGCTTTTTGAGCCTTTAAGAGATCCGCCACGCCCTGTTCGGTCTGACCGGCACGAAGCAACGCCAGCGAGTAATTGATTTGTTCACGGATCGAGTCTGGCCGAAGGTCCAGCGCCTTTTTCAGCTCCTCGACGGATTTCAGGTGCGTGTCCGGATTCTCGTAGAACGCTTTGCCGAGGTTGCGATACTCCCAAAGCTGAGCGTCCACAGAAGACGACGGATTCGCGGCAAGCAACAGCAGAGAGCAGAGCACGGCGGCGAGGCCGGCAACCCGAATCCGTTTCATATTCGTGAAGGCTTGGTTACCAGTGTAGGAGAAAAAATCGGGAGGATGCCGGAACGGCCGCCGGTGTGGATTGAGTAGATTGGGAATTGCTCGAATTGAGTGCAGTCAAGATGGCCGGGCTCATCCGCCGCCGTGAGGTTTCCTCGGTGGAACTGGTCGAGGCGCATCTCCAGCATATTGGGCGCATCAATCCTGACCTTAACGCCGTAGTAGAAATGATGGCGGCGTCGGCGCGGGCAGCCGCGGCAAACGCCGATGAGGCAACACGGCGAGGAGAGGCGTGCGGAGCCCTGCACGGGGTGCCATTTTCCGTAAAAGATTCGATCGATGTAGCTTGTGTTCGGACCACGGCAGGCACCTGGGGCAGGCGCAATGCTCCAGCAGCGCAAAGGGATGCGACAACCGTGGCACGGCTGAGGTCGGCCGGCGGGATACCGATCGCAAAAACGAACCTTCCCGACCTCCTGTTCTCGTTCGAGACCGACAACTTGATTTACGGACGGGCTCAGAATCCGTACGATCTTCGACGCAGCCCGGGGGGAAGCAGCGGCGGAGAATCGGCGCTATTAGCCGCATGCGGATCGCCGCTCGGCTTAGGCAGCGATGCGTTGGGGAGCGTGCGAGTGCCGGCGGCATTCTGTGGCGTGACGAGTTTAAAGCCGACCAGCGGGCGCCTGCCTCGTACCGGGCACGTACCGCCGGCGAACGGATGGGTCGAGGCACTGTGGCAAATAGGTCCGATGGCTCGGCAGGTAGAGGACCTGGAGCTGGCGATGGAGCTGCTTGCCGCGCCGGACGGACACGACTTTACGTGTCCGCCGGTCCCCCTTCTGCCGCCACGCGATCTTGCTGGATTGAAAATCGCCTTTTTCACTCAGAACGGTTTCGCCGAGTGCAGCGGGGAGGTCGCGCAAGTCGTGCGGCAGAGCGCTAGAGAGCTTGAAACGCTGGGAGCCGCAGCGGAAGAAGCGACGCCGCCGGGAGTTGCCGACGCCTACGAACTCGAGCTGGCTCTTCTCGGGGCAGACGGAGCGAAAGGCATAGACGATTACCTGGCAGCAGAAGGCAGCATGCAGGTCCATCCGTTTCTGACCGCATTCCTGGCGCAGATGAAGCCGCATGCAACGTCTGTGGATGGCCTGGCGCGGCGCTGGGCTCAGTGGGATGAGTATCGCAGGGGTTTACTTCGCTTTTTCGGCAGGTTCGATGCGGTGATTTGTCCGGTTTACAGCCACGTAGCCTTGGAACATGGCGCGTCGAAACAAGACGAGATGTTTCGCGGTTTCAGCTACACGATGGCTTGGAGCGCCGCAGGTCTACCGGCCGGAACCGTGCGCTGCGGAGAGCACGATGGCTTGCCGGTCAACGTCCAGGTCGTGGGGAGAGCCTGGGAGGACATGACCGTGCTCTCCATTTGCAAAGCGCTCGAAGGCGCAATGGGTGGTTGGCAAGCCGCGCCCGGCCGTTAAGCAGCCGGTACGAACAGGACGTCTACCGGCGAGGTCACCTGGAACCGTGATCCAGCGGCGGTCAGCTTACCGGTTTGCGGATCGACATGAAACAGGACCAGATTGTTCGATTGTTGGTTGCCAACCAGTAGCAGGCGTCCGGTGGGGTCAAGCGCAAATCCGCGCGGGCCTTCGCCGCCGGTCGACACGCTCTGCACCAAATGGACCTTGCCGGTCGCGCTATCGATCGCGAAAACCTGGATGGTATTCGCACCGCGGTTGGAAGCGTAGACGTACTTGCCGGCGGGATCTATTCGAATTTCGGCGCCCGAGTTTTCCTTGGTGAAGTCAGAGGCCAGGGTAGGTACGCTCTCGACAAGGCGGAGATTACCGGTCGCCTCATCGTGCGAGTACACGGAAAGCACGGGCTTGAGCTCGTTGATCAAGTAAGCGTACTTCGAGGCATGATCGAACGCCATGTGGCGAGGACCGAGACCGGGAGCACCTTGCACAAAAGGCGGATCGTTCGGCGTTAACTTGCCCGAGGCAGCATCGAGGCGGTAAATGCGAATGCGATCCAACCCGAGATCGGGCACGTAGACGCGACGGTTGTCCCGATCGATCACGGCCTCGTGCGCATGAGGGCCTTCCTGGCGTTTTGCATCCGCGCCATGACCTTCGGCGGTCATGAGAGACGCCATCGCGCCTAAACGTCCGTTTGCTTCGATAGGAAAGGACGAGACGCCTCCGGTCCCGTAATTGGCCACCACAAGACTCTTGCCTGTAGCGTCGGTCATGAGAAAACACGGCGCGACGCCGCCGGATTTAAGCTGATTCAACTTGGTCAATTTCCCGGTATGACGATCAATGGTAAAACTGGCGACCTCGCCCTCGGCACTACCTTCGAGTTCGCTCACCGCGTATAAATGATGAAAACCTGGATCGACGCCGACCCATGACGGATTCGTGACCTCGCCGACGAGTCCGAGAGGCTTCATCTCTCCCTGCGCATTGAGCCGGAATGCCTGAACACCTTTTCCGTAGGTGCCGATGTACACGAGCCATTCACCATTGCCGGCCTTGTGGGAGGAAGAAGTCGAAGACTGAGAGTTGGACATAGACGAGAAGAAGAGAAGCGACGAAGCGAGCAGCAAGCCGACATGCGGCGCCCGGGCGATTTTTGCTGTAAGAGATGCGATGAGAGTAACTCCCTCGGCCTACATCTTGTCACATCGGAAAAAGCGGCCTACTTCTTGGACTTTGCCTTCTGTTCCAGCTCCTTTTTGTACTCCTTGTAAAGCTGAAGCTTCACTTTGAGCTGGGGAGCATCCATCGTCATGATTTTCTTCTCTGAATCGATAACGATGGCATAGGGGCCGTCCCGATTACCGAACTCGTCGAAGAAAGCCAGCTGATCTCCGGTGAGCTTATACGTGCCATGGCGGGAGACGCTCTGGTGGCCAATTTCGGTGGTTTGAGTGAACGTATCGCCGCTGGTAAACGTCAGTGTGCCGCTGCAAATATCGGGGTGCGGCTGGCCGTCAAAACAAACATGAGCCGTTGGAAACCCGTCCTGGCTGTCGCTCATGCTGAGGTACTCCCATCCACCTGAGTCCTTGAGCAGAGAAACCTTGTCCGGACCGAGGTCGCCGCCGCTTGCCCATGCGGCTAGCGCAAGTCCCAAGGCCAAACCCTTCCCATTTCGACCGAATTGAACCTTCATCGTGCTCCCCTCGCTCAGTGTGTCATTGAGTAAACGATGTAGTTGACGCCTAGCCGTATTCCCAGCGCCGAATATTGTTCCGGATACTCGGGATCGTCAGCCCACTCCCAAGAGTCGCCGAGATCGGAATTAAAGCTTATCGCGACCATCACGCGCCCTTTGTCATCGTAGACTCCGCGCCAGCGCGCCTCGTAGCCGTCGTTACGGAACGGGACCCCGGTTCGCACGCCCCACTCGCCCGGCACCTGATACCGGTTGTCGAGATCGTAGACGGTGTGGAAGATCGCATCTCTACTTGGAATCTCAACCACTGACCGGTCGGGGAAAATCTTGCGGATACTCCTCTCGAAGATGGTCCAGTCTTCACTGCCCCAAAAATCGTCGCACATCAGGAAGCCACCCTTTTCGAGGTAGTCGCGGATATTGTGGGCCTCCTGGTCCGTAATGTCCCATTCGCCGACGAACACCGCGTACAGCCAGGGATAGTTTGCGAGTTCGCCGGGATCGTCGATGCTGACAGGCTGTTCTACCGAACGAACTTGCAGCCGGGTCAAACGGCTCAAGGCTTCCACGAAGTGGCGGTCCGCGCGCGGATAATCGTTGGTCCAGCTGGCGTGCCCTTCGGTCCAGTCCCAGCCGGCATGACGAAAGCGCGCATCCGGAATCGAGGGGTACATCAGGCGGGCAAAGACCATCTCGGCTTTTTGGTCGAAGTCGGAAGGCAGCTCGATTTGGCCGGAATGGTACTCGTCTCCGGGATACTCACGAAATGGCTTCGGAAGATGGCGGTCTGCCGCGTATAGTGCCGAAAGCATCAGCAGCCCATACCCAAACCGCCGGAGATACTTGGCGCTAAGCCCCTGCACACAGCCTCGCCCGTGAGGATAGCATCGCAAGGCCATCCCCTAATCGCCCTCGAGTCGCCAGTTGCGAAATTCAACAGTCCTGTCGCAAAAACGAACAGCGTCCGCTCAATTCTACGAAAGATTTCGTTGACACTACGAACACCTTCGTATACCCTGAAGTTGATGCAGAAAGGTCCGGAAGCGAAGCCAACCTCGTCGGAACTCGAGATTTTACAGGTTCTCTGGGAACGTGGCCCCTCGACTGTTCGCGAGGTGCACGAAGTCTTGGCAAAGAGAAGGCCGACAGGCTACACGACGGTTCTCAAGTTGCTACAGATCATGACAGCGAAAGCCACGGTGAGCCGCGATGAGAATGAGCGCGCGCATATTTACCAGGCTAAACAGCCGGCGGAGAGCACCAAGCGGCAACTGGTGGGCGATTTACTACAACGCGCTTTTTCCGGGTCGGCGAGCGAGCTAATGATGCACGCACTGTCGGGCAAGAAGACATCGGCGCAGGAGCTCGATGAGATCCGGAAGATTTTGGATGAATACGAAGGGGGGATGCGCTCGTGACTTCATTTTTGACTCCGGCCGCTACGGAAGTGCTTGGCATGACGCTGGTCCATTTCCTGTGGGAGGGCGGGTTGCTGGCGCTGATCCTCTGCGGGGCGGCGGCCTTGACGAAAAACGCCCGGGTTCGCTATGCGGTGGGCTTGTTCGTGCTCGCGCTCATGGCGGCGGCGCCTTTCGTTACGGCAGCTGTACTCTCAGGAGGAGATTTCATTGCCGGGGCGCAACTACCAAAGCTGCGGCCGGCACTCAGCGGGTTCGAGACAGCGGCGGGCTCAATCGGCCAATCGCCCCTGCACGGGGCAAGCTTCTTCCTGGCGCTCAACTGGCAGGCAGCGCTGGTGGATGTCTGGTTTTTAGGAATCGCTTTGCTGTCGATTCGAGCGGCCGGCGGCTACGTTGGCGTCCAACGGTTAACGCGAACGCGCTGTCATCCATTGGAGAGCGATTTATTGAAGCGCTGCCAGGAACTGCAGGCGCGGCTCGGTTTGCGGAGAGCGATCCGGTTCTTAGAGTCGCAGGCTGTATCGGCGCCCGCTGTCGTCGGATGGCTAAAGCCAGCGGTGCTGCTGCCGGCGAGCGCGCTTTCCGGTTTGAACTTTCAGCAACTGGAAGCCGTAGTCCTTCATGAGCTCGCGCACATCCGGCGGCTGGATTACCTGGTGAACATTTTTCAGATTGCAGTGGAAACGGTCCTGTTCTACCATCCGGCGGTTTGGTGGGCCTCAAACTTCGTCAGAGTGGAGCGCGAACACTGCTGTGATGACGCGGCGGTTGGTCTGACCGGCGATGCAGGCGGCTATGCCCGGGCCTTGGTCCTGATGGAGCGTTGGCGATCCGGGCCGGTGTTTGCGCTGGGCGCGACCGGTGGCAACTTGAAAGGGCGAGTCGTTCGACTGCTCCACGGCAAGCGGGCAAAAAACGCTTTTCCGCAGAGCAGGCTAGCCGCGGTTGCAATGCTTTGCCTGACGGGAGTTGCGCTCAGTGTTGCGGCGGCGCCTGAAGCAGTACCCGCTGTGCCGCAAGTAGTCCAACCTGTGTCAAGTCCTATACCGCAAGCAGCGCCGCCACTTCCTCCTGTCCCAAGAGCGCCAGTGCCTCCAGCCAAGCCCGCAGCGGAGCCCGAGCCTCCTGAACCGCCGGACATTCCCGAACTCTCTCCAGATCCGCCGGAACCACCGGACCCGCCCGAAGCAATGCTGCAGCACCATGACGACCAGACAGTCGACTACTTTGCGGCATGGAGGCTGGCGGGAATCACGGAAGCCTATCGCCGCGACATGCGGGCCACGGGTCTCAACTTCTCGAGCGGCGATCTGGTGGCACTCAAGTCGCTAGGCGTGACACCAGCCTACGTTCGCCGCATGCAAGCTGCCGGTTGGCGCGGACTCGCTGCGCACCAGATCATCACACTGAAGGCTATGAACGTGAACCCCATGGAGGCCGCCGCCTTTCAACGCGACTTCGGGCCGGGCACATTCTCATTGAACAACCTGATTGCATTCACGACGCAAGGGGTGACTCCGCAGTACATCAGCGCGCTACGCGCCGCAGGTTTGAAAGACCTCTCGGCCGGTTCGCTGATCGGCGCCAAAGCCATGGGCATCACGCCAGAATTTATAGCAAAAGTAAAAGCTCACGGCTTTCATGACCTGTCGATACACCAACTGATCAGGCTGAAGGCGTCGGGCGTTTTCTAAAGCACAGCAGCTAGCACGGCCCACAAACAAGAACTCGAAACACCGACAGGAGAAGTGTGTGATCACAATCTGGAACGATATTCGTTATGCAATGCGGGGGTTTCGGCGCACCCCGCTCTTTACCACTGTCGCGATCGTGTCTCTCGCCTTTGGTATCGGCGCGAATACGGCAATCTTCAGCCTGCTCAATCAGGTTCTGTTGCGCCTTCTTCCCGTTGATCGTCCCGAGCAGTTGACGCTGCTGAACATGAAGGGGGATTTCATCGGCAGCAACTGGGGCGAGCATTCTCTCTCCTACCCGATGTACCTGGATTTCAAAGATCACAATCAGGTCTTCTCCGGCATGTTCTGCCGCTTTCCGACGCAGACCAGTCTCGGTTATGGCGGCCACACGGAACTGATCGATGCAGAACTAGTCTCGGGCACGTATTTTCCAGTGCTTGGGGTCAAAGCTGCGATCGGGCGGACCTTTACCGCGAAGGATGACGGCGTTCCCCGCGCGCCCTCCCTAGCGATGCTGAGCTACGGCTTTTGGCGCTCACGGTTCAGCGCAGACCCCAACATTGTGGGCAAGAACATCATCGTGAACGGGCACTCGTTGACCGTAGTCGGCGTATCGCAGCCTGGTTTCGATGGCGTCGAGCCCGGGCGCGCCACGCAGGTTTTTGTGCCTGTGACGATGAAGCCGCTGATTACACCGAATTGGGACGGCCTCAAGGATCGACGTCAGCGATGGGTCCAGGTCTTCGGCCGGCTAAGACCAGGCATCAGCCTGAAACAAGCAGCGGCTTCTCTTCAGCCCTTCATGCACAGCATGCTCGAGCAGGAATCGAAAGAAGCCGGGATGCGGAACGTGTCACCGTTCGACCGGCGGCAGTTCCTGAAATCTACCATCGAGACCCTGCCCGGTTCACAGGGCAGGTCGTCGCTCCGCCGGGATCTGGCAACTCCGCTCTGGGTGCTTATGGCGCTCACCGGCACCGTTCTCCTTCTCGCCTGCGCGAATCTGGCGAATCTCCTGCTCGCTCGGTCGACCACGCGAGAACGTGAGTTTGCCATCCGGCTTGCCATAGGCGCGGGACGAGCCCGGGTGATTCGTCAACTTCTGATCGAAAGCACTCTGTTGTCGGCCCTCGGCGCACTGCTCGGATTGCTCCTCGCGATCTGGGCCGATCGTCTGCTGTTGACCACTTACCTGCCGGCCGAATCGACCGGCGGCCTGGCAATCTCAGCGCTACCCGACTGGCGCGTGCTCAGCTTTACGCTCGCGGTGATGTTACTCACGGCTATTCTGTTCGGGCTGATTCCGGCTTTTCAAAGCGCACGATCGGAGATTGCGCCGACCCTCAAGAATCAGGCCGGTTCAGTGGTGGGAGGAGGCAACGTTCCGCTGCGCAAGGCGCTTGTGATTCTCCAGGTGACGCTTTCGCTACTGCTCCTCGTGGGGGCTGGGCTGTTTATGCGCACTCTGGCGAATCTGCGCAACCTGCACCCAGGCTTCAATCCAGATCGCTTGCTTGGATTCGAAGTCGATCCGTCATTGAGCGGCTATTCGGCGGAGCGCTCGAAGATTTTCTACAACCGCCTGATCGACGAGCTACAGGCAATGCCCGGCGTGAAGGCAGCCGGAATGGCGAGCCTCCGAATTTTGGCCGGCGACGATTGGGAGAGCTCTGTGACGATACAGGGCTATAACGCGAAGGAGGGCGAGCATCCGCTGCCCTACATGAACTCGGTAGGACCCGGCTACTTCAAGACGATGGGTATTCCCGTCCTTGCAGGCCGCGACTTCACCAGGCTCGACACCAGGCAGATCAAACACGGTGACGATGCAGACAATTGGAGTCCCGCAACCATCATGATCAATCAGAAGTTCGCGAACAAGTATTTCCGCGGCCGCAATCCGATCGGGATGCATCTGGGTTTCGGCTCGGAACACGGGACCAAGACTGACATGGAAATAATCGGCGTCGTTGCCGATGTAAAGTACACAAGCCTGCGCGATGAAACGCCGATCCAGGCCTACGCGCCATATCTGGCCAGCCACTTTCCGCAAGGCATGACGATCTACGTCCGCACATCGCTCGCACCTGAACAGCTGATGCCGGTCATTCGAAGAAAAGTGCAGCAGATCGACTCCGCCGTTCCGGTGTATGCGATGCGTACGACAGAGGCGCAGATCGATAAATCGCTGCGCACAGAGCGATTGGTTGCCAGTCTGTCTTCTATCTTTGGGTTGCTGGCGACGCTGCTTGCGGTGATTGGCCTGTACGGCGTGATGGCTTACACGGTGACGAGGCGGACGCGCGAGATCGGCATCCGGATGGCGCTCGGCGCAATGCAAGCTAATGTGCTGTGGATGATCATGAAGGAGGTCGCCTTTCTGATCTTGCTGGGCACCCTTATCGGCGTTCCTCTGGCGATCTTTTTGAGCCGCCTCATACAAACTCAACTCTATGGTTTGCCGCCAAGCGATCCGGCGACGATTTGCGCCGCCACCGCTGTACTAGTGGCCGTAGCAAGCCTGGCGGGTTTCGTGCCAGCAGTACGCGCGAGCAGAACCGATCCCACGAGAGCTCTGAAGTACGAGTAGCTACTTTCCGGCTACTCAATCCTGTAGTTGGGAGCTTCCTGGGTGATGATGACGTCGTGAACATGGCTTTCGCGAAGCCCCGCGACGCTCAATCGGACGAATTTCGAATGCTCCTGCAATTCGGAAATGTTGCGGCAGCCGCAATAGCCCATGCCGGCCCGCAACCCGCCTACCAGCTGATAACTCATTTCAGAGAGCGGACCCTTGTAAGGGACCCGTCCCTCAATTCCTTCCGGTACCAGTTTTCCGTTGGCAGCCAGCGAATACCGGTCTGTGGAGGGCATTGCGCCCATCGATCCCATACCGCGATAGCTTTTGAACGTGCGTCCCTGGTAGAGGATCGTCTCGCCGGGGCTTTCGTCAGTGCCGGCAAGCAAGCTGCCGATCATGACTGAATCTGCGCCGGCCGCGATGGCCTTGGTGATGTCGCCCGAGTACTTTACGCCGCCATCTGAAATGAGCGGAATGCCGGCTTCACGAGTGGCTCGCGCACACTGTGAAATCGCCGTGATCTGCGGGACACCTGCGCCGCTTACCACGCGCGTGGTGCATATGGAGCCGGGTCCGATGCCAACCTTGATTCCATCCGCGCCAAGCTTGATCAAATCCCGCGCTCCTTCGTATGACGCGACATTGCCGACTAGCACCTCTACATCAGGGCAACGCTGTTTGATGGTTTTGATAGCATCCATCACGCGCTGGGTGTGGCCATGAGCAGAGTCGATGGCTAATGCGTCGACCTTCTTGCGAACGAGCTCTTGAGCGCGCTCCAGGTAATCGCCGGTTGCGCCTACCGCCGCTGCTACGCGTAAGCGCCCTTGCGGATCCTTCGCGGCATTCGGATACTTCAACTTTTTCTGAATATCCTTGACCGTGATCAAACCCTTCAGCGCGAACTCCTCATCGACTACCAGCAGTTTCTCCACGCGATGCTGATGAAGAATCTTCTGGGCCTCTTCGAGCGTCGTACCCACAGGCACGGTGATCAAGCTGTCCTTGGTCATCACTTCGGAAATGGGCAGATCGTAACGGGTTTCAAAGCGCAAATCGCGATTGGTAAGAATACCGACAAGCTTCCCGTTCTTGGTGACCGGAATTCCTGAGATGCGATATCGGCTCATCACCTCAAGGGCCTCCGAAATCTTGCGTTCCGGCTCGATGGTGACCGGGTCGACGATCATGCCGCTCTCGCTACGTTTCACGCGATCCACTTCTTCGGCTTGCTTGTCGACCGGCATGTTGCGATGGATGATGCCGATGCCGCCCTGCTGAGCGAGCGCAATGGCCATGTGCGATTCTGTGACCGTATCCATCGCGGCGCTGACAATGGGAATTTTCAGCTCGATCTTTGGCGTTAGGCGCGTAGTCGTATCTGCCTCCGCCGGAGTTATTTGGCTGTAGGCAGGCTGGAGAAGCACGTCATCGAACGTCAGTCCCTCTGTGAGCACCTCTGGAATCATGGAGTTATTCCATCCTAACAACTGTTGATAAACCGACTTGTAAGTGTGTCTTTTTAGCAACTTACAAAGGAAGGCGGCGGCTATACTGAAGCTGGTGAATGCCGTTGGGCGATACCAGATCGCGGGCGAGATTGGCCGCGGCGCAAGTGGCGTTGTGTTCAAAGCGACCGATCCCGCTATCGGTCGAACGGTTGCCATCAAGGCCGTCCCTCTCACAGCGCTAAGCGATCCCGCGGCGCACGAGCGGAAGAGCGACTCCGTGCTGCGTGAAGCGCAAGCGGCCGGCACGCTTTCGCACCCGAATATCGTCACGGTTTACGACGTACTTACAGACGGCGATTCCACCTACATCGTGATGGAGTTTGTTCCGGGCCCATCGCTCGAGGAGCTGCTGCAGAAGCATCAGATCCCGCAGCGCGAGGAGATGCTGGTCTATCTGCGGCAGGTCGCGGAGGCCCTCGACTATGCTCATCGCAAAGGCATAGTGCATCGCGATGTCAAGCCTGCGAACATCCTGATCTCTGCCGCGGGCGCGGAACGGACTGCCAAGATCAGCGATTTTGGAATGGCCGATACAGTTGCGCGCGACGCCATGCAGCGGGGAGACGTAGCTATAGCGCTGGACTATCTTTCTCCGGAGCAGATCGAAGGCGGTGCGATCGATGGTCGCTCCGACCAGTATTCGCTGGCCGTTGTGGTTTATCAACTGCTAACAGGGCACAAACCGTTCGAAGCGAAAGCGAAAGCTGCGCTCTCTCAGCAGATTCGCACGGTTGAAGCTAGGCCCATTGAAGAAGTTGACGCAAGCCTTGGCGTCACGGTGGGAAAGGTGATCTCTCGTGCATTATCCAAGAGTCCGGCGGACCGCTTTTCGTCGGCCAGTGACTTTGTGGGCTCGTTAACCATTGCTTTGGGAGAGGCGCATCACGGCTTGATCGGTCCGGGCCTAGTCGAGCCGTCCACCTATTCGGTTGTGTTCGGCAATCCGCCTCAGCTGTTTACAGTCTCGGACGAGCACGGCGTGGGCGCCGCAACCCAGCCTCGGGCGGAACCGGATGACGCTTCGGAGCGCAAGACGGGCGGCAAGAAACTCGCGCTCATTATGTTCCTTAGCTTCGCGGTGGCAGCGGCAATCATGTTTATTGTGCGGCTGAACTCCTCTCCTCCAGTGCCTGTCCAGGTACTCGACCCGGATGATTCGGCTTCAGCGAATACAAAGCCGGTAGCGAAATCACAGGCCGCCTCCCCCACCAGTTCGCGGGGCTCGCCTAATGGTCCCGGATTAGCGACCTCGGAGCCAGCTTCGGCTCACAAGCAGCAGCCGTCTCCGGCTCCAGTCGCAAGCGCACCCGCGAGCGAACGCAAAGCCCGCGCTCCGGTTTCGGAGAACTCACCGCCCCATCAGTTGGCTCCCATAGCATCGCCAGAGACTCGCGGGACGCCCAGCATCGCCGATGTAGATCTGGTCAGCGAACCTTCCGGAGCCCGCATCGTTGTGGATGACAGGCCCGATGCGGCTTGCGATGCTCCTTGCACGATGTCTCTTTCCGTCGGACGGCATACGCTCACCGCCGCATTGAATGGCTACATGACGGCGCGCCGCATCTTCAACCTTCCTGAGACGTCGCGGCTGCTCATCCAGATGACGCAGAACGCGGGGGTGTTTGTCATGACGAGCACGCCGGCCGGATCGAGCGTTTTCGTAGACGGCAAGTTGTTCGGACAAACCCCCGCGACGTTGCACCTGACCGCCGGCATTCATCACATTCTGCTGGTCAATGGCGCCCGCCGGCACGAGGAAGCAGTGAACGTTGAGCCGGATAGTTTTCAGACGCGCAGCGTGCAGTGGTAATTGAATCTATCACTTTGGCAAGTCGCGGACCGCGCGATAACCGGGGATGCTCGTCGCCATCAGCACGGCCCGCTCGATCGCTTCGGACATGATCTCGGCGGCGGCGGTACCGATCGTAATGGTGTCCGCTTTCACGGCTGCCGTGCCGGTCGCGGCGGCAAAGATGGTGTCACCGTCCGCGGCCGTATGTACAGGGCTGATCGAGCGGGCGAGCCCATCGTGCGCCATCTGCGCGACTTTCGTCATCTCGGTTTTAGTGAGCGCTGCATTGGTCGCGATAATGCCTATCGTAGTGTTCGAGCCGTGCTGCGGCTGTTGAGCCGATGGCGCGAGAAGCCCGCCGCCAATTACGTAGGCCGTGGAGTCGCGAAAGTGCTTGCCATCGGGGGATAGAGCGCCGGCTAGAATCCGGCCCCGCTTGCGATCGAGGACATCGCCGACCGCATTCACCGCAACAATCGCGCCCACCATCAATCCACTATTCCCAATGCGCCTGCTGGCAGTTCCCAAGCCGGATTTCATCGCAAAGGTAAGACCCAATAGCTTGCCGATCGTAGCGCCCGCGCCCGCGCCCACGTTACCTTCGGCTACCGGACCCGCATGGGCGGCTTGGCAAGCGGCATACCCGGCCTGCGCATCAGGACGAATTTTGCCATCGCCCACATTCAAATCGAACAAGATGGCTGCGGGCACAATCGGCACCACCAACTTGCCCATCGGGTAGCCATGCCCCTTTTCTTCGCAGTAGCGCATGACCCCGGTTGCGGCGTCAAGGCCGTAAGCGCTTCCGCCCGACAGCAAAATAGCGTTGACCTGCTGAACGGTATTGACCGGATGCAGCAGATCCGTTTCGCGCGTGCCGGGCGCGGATCCTCGCACATCCACACCGGCCACGGCGCCCGGTTCAAACAGAACCACAGTGCAGCCGGTGGGCCTCCGGGTGTCGGTGAAGTGCCCGACGCGAAGGTTACCCACATCCGTGATCGAGCCCGCCATTTGTTCCCCTTCCCCCGCGCCGCTTGCATGAGCCGCGGCCATCCAAGCCGCTGCGGAGAGGCCCGAATATCGCACGGCGTCGCGGCGGCTGATCCTGCGATAGCCGATCATAGGTGTTTCCGTCCTATGCCTTCCAGTTTTGCTCTGCGCTGGGTTGCCGTGAGCGTGTTCATTGTTTCATCGACCTTGAATTACCTTGACCGCAATCTGCTCGCGCTGCTTGCGCCGCTTGTCATGGCAAGCCTGCATTTCAACCAAACGCAATACGGGCTGCTCATCTCCATGTTCTCAATTGCGTACGCGGCAAGTTCGCTGCTGGCGGGATGGATGCTCGACCGGTTTGGAATCAACCGCACGATCGGCGGCGCGGTGGGCTGGTGGTCTGTTTCGGCAATCGCCCATGGAGTGGTCCGGTCTTTCGGCGGTTTAGCGTTCTGGCGCGCGGCCTTGGGCGTGGGAGAGTCGGCCGGCGTAGCGGCAGTTGGAAAATTGAATGGCATCTACTTACTGCCCGAGGAGCGCGCGCTCGGGGCCGCGGCCAATCAGATCGGGCTCAGCCTGGCCGCGGTGATTGGCCCTTTGTGGATCGGCTATGCGGTCGCTCACAGTTGGCGAGCGCCGTTCATCGTGAATGGCTTGCTGGGCCTGGTATGGATACCGGTGTGGCTGGCGGTAAACCGGGCCATCCCCGCGGCATACAGCTCGCAAGAGATCGAGCGCCCGGGGTCAATGGGAGCTCCCACCGGCTTTGCCATGCTCCGCGATCGCAACCTGTTGATCTTGGCCGCCGCGAACATCCTCTGGATGACTGCCTATTCGCTCTGGTCGAACTGGCTGACGCTGTACCTGGTGCATGTCAACAAGCTCACGCTCGGCGAAACAGCGCATTACGTGTGGGCGCCGCCGCTTGTATCGAACCTTGGCGGTTTTTTCGGCGGCTGGCTCTCGTTGCGCTGGATGCGGCGTCGAGCCAGTGCATTGCGAGCCCGGCGAAATGCGGTTTGGGTGAGCGCGGCCGGCTCGTTGTTCACCCTGGCGCTGCCGATGGCTCACAGCGCCCTATGGGCCACAGCGCTGATTTCGCTCAGCTACTTCTTTGCGCTTGCGGGGAGCGTCAATATTTACGCGCTGCCGATCGATCTCTTTGGACCGCAGCGCGCCGGGTTCGCCCTCGCGGTCCTGACGTTTGCTTTCGGAGTGATGCAGACCGTGATTTCACCCCTGATCGGCAAACTCGGTGACATGAACCTCTATCCGGAAGTGGCCTGGATCGCAACGATTCCCCTCATTCTCGGCGCATGGACTCTGATGGGGTGCCGCGAGTCAGCGGCCACCCCTAGAACCGAATCAGAAGGATAGAATCCGCTCGCCTTCCGCCGTTAGCGTCGCTACTTGCGGAAGGATTTCGTTTTCGAGCTGCGGGTTGTAGGCTACCCAGGTATCGAGCGCGCCTACACGGCCCACCGGCGCATCAAGATCCGTGAAGAGCTCATCGGCGATGCGCGCCGCAATTTCCGCGCCGTAGCCCCAGGAGAGCGTGTCCTCGTGCGCGATTATGACGCGGCTCGTCTTCTTCACAGACGCGCTGATCGCAGGCCAATCGTAAGGAGACAGACTCCGGAGGTCGATCACTTCCACCGTGCAACCGCGCCGCCGCGACTCGAGTTGCAGCGCTGCCTGAAGCGCCTTCTGCACCAGCGCTCCATAGGTCAAAATGGTCAAGCTTTCGCCTGGCTTCACGATCTTCGCCTTGCCGAACGGCACTGTGTAGTCCAGACCCGGGTGCGGAGCCCTGTTGTACGGCTCGCGATAGAGCTTCTTATGCTCGAGAAACAGCACCGGGTCATCCGAGCGAATCGCGGTTCGCAACAGACCGCAGGCATCTGCAGCATTGGAAGGAAACACGACGCGCAGGCCGGGAATATGTGTAAAAGCAACCTCTCCGCACTGGCTGTGATAGATCGATCCGCCAGTAAGGTAGCCGCCGATCGGAACGCGTATCACCATCGGGCAGCTGAATGCATTGTTCGAACGCCAGCGCATCGTTGCCAGTTCATCGCGAATCTGCATCATCGCCGGCCAGATGTAATCGAAAAACTGAATTTCCGGTATCGGCTTTAACCCGCAGATGGCCATGCCAATGGATCGCCCGATGATGCCGGCCTCCGCAATCGGCGTATTGAAGCAGCGCAAACTGCCGAACTCGCGCTGCAGGCCGGCGGTGGCTTTGAAAACGCCGCCCTTGCCTTTGACTTCGGCCAGGATCTCGTCGCGGCTGCAATCGGCTACGTCTTCTCCGAACACGATTACTTTTTCGTCACGCCGCATCTCCTCGGCGAGTGTCTGGTTGATCGCGTCAATCATGGTGCGGGGCTCACCCCGGAAGGTGGCCTCCGCTTCAAAATCAGAACTAGCAGGATCGATCTTTTCGGAGTATAAGTAGCGGTAGGCCGAGCCTTCTGCCGGGCCCGCTTCATGCAATACGCTCTCGGCCAGATCGGCGATCTCGCGCTCGACCTGCTGCGCGATCTCGTCCACGCTCTGCCGGTTCAGGACGCCCTGCTGAGTCAGAAGCCCGGCGAATTTCCTCAGCGGATCGCGCAACGCATCCTGCTCTCTCTCGGCCGCGGACTTGTAGAGGCGTTCATCGTCAGAGAGCGAATGAGAATACGGCCGCACGACCGATGCGTGAACCAGTGCTGGTCCATGTCCGGCGCGGCAGTAATCGGCGGCGGCTTTCATCACCCGGTACGATTCGAGGAAATCGGTGCCGTCGACCTCAAGCCGAAGCATCCCCGGGAACCCCTCGAGCAGTCGTGCAATGTTCCCGCCCGGAGTCTGGCGTTCGACCGGCACGGAGATGGCATATCCGTTGTCTTCGATCAGAATCAGGAGCGGTAAACGATGAAGACAGGCGGCATTGATGCACTCCCAAAACTCGCCTTCGCTGGTTGCGCCTTCGCCCGAACAGACCAAGGTAATCTGGTCACTGCCCGCTTGCAGATAAGCCTTGGCTTGGGCACACCCGGCGGCGTGTAGAAACTGAGTTCCCGTGGGCGAAGATCCGCTTACGATTTTCAGCTCGGCCGACGACCAGTGGGAGGGCATCTGGCGGCCGCCGGAGCTCGGGTCGCTTGCCGCGCCTACCGCCTGCAAGAGCATGTCTCGCGGCGTGCTTCCTAACCCGAGCACAAGCGCCCGGTCGCGATAGTAAGGCGCCACCCAGTCCTGCCCTGGATGAACAACCATGCTGGCCGCCAGCTGAATGGCTTCATGTCCCGCCGCACTGATTTGAAAGAAGATTTTATTCTGGCGCTTGAGCAGGATTTCGCGGTCGTCCAGCGCGCGCGACACGCACATCAGGCGGAAAACACGAATCAGCGAGCCGTTGTCTAGACCGTAGCTAGAGAACGGAACGGCCTGGGCTACCGCCTGTGCGTGCGTGGTCACCAATTCGTATTATCACCTCCCGGAAAACGTCTTTGCGCTCCTCTACAAGACCCCGGGCCGGAAAGCCGGTTATATAGAATCAAAGCGGGAGAGATTCAACGTCCATGGCGAGCGTAGGCGCAGGCCTCGAAGGAGTAGTCGCTACTACTTCGCAAATTTGTTTCATCGATGGCGATCAGGGGGTTTTGAGCTACCAGGGGTTCAATATACACACTCTTGCAGAGAACGCGACGTTTGAAGAAGTGGTGTATCTGCTTTGGAACGGCAAGTTGCCAACTGAAGGCGAACTCGAAAAGCTCCGGTCGTCTCTGGTGGCCGAGCGTTCGCTGCCGAAAGAAGTCATCGCCTTTTTGAAAGACGCTCCCCAAGGCGCCGTGCCCATGGATGTACTGCGGACAGCAGTTTCAATGTTGAGCTTGTACGATCCTCAAGCGGCAGACAATTCCGCGGCTGCAAACACCGCGAAAGCAACGAAGCTGATGGCGCGAGTCGCCACAATCGTCAGCAGCTACGATCGCCTGCGAAAGGGCGAACAGGTTGTAGAGGGCGATCCGAAATTAGGCTATGCCGCCAACTTCTTATACACGCTGACCGGTAAGAAGCCGGATGAGGTCATGGAACGGGTGTTCGATTTAGCGCTCATTCTCCATGCCGATCATGAGCTAAATGCCTCGACTTTTGCCGCGCGCGTGACCGCCGCTACGCTCTCCGACATCTACTCGGCTGTTACTTCGGCCATCGGAGCTCTCAAAGGCCCTTTGCATGGGGGCGCTAACGAAGCTGTGATTCAGATGCTTCTGCAGACCAAATCGACCGATGACGCAGTGGCTAAGGTAAAGAGCGATCTCGACAACAAGGTGAAGATTCCGGGTTTCGGGCACCGCGTGTATCGAGTCGTCGATCCCCGAGCTACTCACTTGAAGAAAATGAGCCAGGAATTAGGCCGGCGTACCGGGCATTCGGACCTGTATGAAAAATCCACCTGCGTAGAGGAACTGGTCAGCAACGAAAAGCATTTAAATGCGAACGTAGACTTCTATTCGGCGTCTACTTACTACTCGCTCGGAATACCCATCGATCTCTTCACGCCGATCTTTGCCATCAGCCGCATGTCTGGTTGGACCGCGCACATACTTGAGCAGTACCGGAATAACCGCTTGATCCGTCCGCGCGCCGACTACACGGGCCAGGAAGATGGCCAGGCTTGGGTCCCGATCCAGAACCGGCATTGATCCCCCGATTGCACGACAGTCACCGCGACTCCCAAATCTGCGGAAGACATGCACGATCTTACTTTCTTTCGTAATCATCTCGATGAAGTAGCGGAGAAGCTGTCCGCGCGGGGCTTCCAACTAGACTCCGGGTTCTTTCGTGAACTAGACGGCAAGCGTCGTCAACTGGTCACCGAAAGCGAAGGTCTGAAAGCTGAGCGCAACCAGGCCACCGCCGAGATCGGTCAGCTGCGTAAATCAGGAACCGACACCAGCGAACGTCAGGCGCAGGTTCGGGAGATGGGCAGCCGAATCGCTTCGCTAGACGCAGAGGTCAATACGCTCGATGCTCAGTTTCGGGACTTCCTGGCGCGCGTTCCCAACCTGCTTCAATCCACGGTGCCGGCCGGCAAGGATGAACGGAGCAATGTGGAGGTGCGCCGCGATGGAACCCCGCGCGAATTCAACTTTTCGCCGAAAGCGCATTGGGATTTGGGTGCGGACCTTGGGATTCTAGACCTCGACCGCGCCGCCAAAATATCGGGCGCGCGTTTTGCCGTGTATTGGGGCTTGGGCGCCAAGCTCGAGCGCGCGCTGGCCAATTTCATGCTGGATCTGCACACTCGCGAGCATGGATATCAGGAGGTTCTGCCTCCTGTGCTGGTGAATTCCGCCAGTCTGTATGGAACCGGTCAGCTTCCCAAGTTCGAAGAAGATCTGTTTCACTGCCAGGGCCATGACCTCTGGCTCATTCCGACGGCCGAAGTGCCGGTAACCAATCTCTTTCGCGACGAAACGCTGAATGCGGATAATTTGCCCATTTCGATTTGTGCTTACACGCCATGTTTTCGCAGCGAAGCGGGCTCCTATGGGCGCGATGTGCGCGGCGTGATTCGCCAGCATCAGTTTCAAAAGGTGGAGCTTGTGAAGTTTGCTCGCGCCGAACAAAGCACGGAGGAGCACGAAAAACTCACGCGCAATGCGGAGGCGGTGCTAAAAGCTTTAGGGCTGCCTTACCGGACGATTGTTTTGTGCGCGGGTGATACGGGCTTCAGTGCGGCGAAGACTTACGACATCGAAGTATGGCTTCCCGGGCAGAACGCCTTCAAGGAAATCTCTTCTTGTTCCAACTTTGAGGCATTCCAGGCACGCCGAGCCAACATACGCGCGAAAAGCGGCAAGACCAAGGCGGATTTCGTTCACACTCTGAATGGAAGCGGACTGGCCATTGGCCGCACCTGGGTCGCAATTGTCGAAAATTACCAGCAGGCTGACGGAAGTGTGCTTGTGCCGCCAGCGCTGCAATCGTATTTGAATGCCGAGCGCATTGATCGTACCGGCGGCCGCCTGATCTAGCTGGCCTCCTTTGCGAGTCACACGTTTGCCGATCTTTTTTCAATTTCCGTAAGCGTTGCAACTGCAACGATTTGGCTGATTTGGCGCATGGCGGAGGCCGATTGTCCTTGAGTATCGAATGCCGTTTGCGTGCTTGACTAAAGTCGCCCGCACACAATTCGAACATTCTTGAGGCCCTATGGTTAAAACTCGCCAGTTGCTCTGCATTTTGTTGCTTTGCTCTTTACTCGTCGGTCGAGCCGCCCTTGCTCAAACCACCTTGACGCAGATTCACGACACGGTCGTAAACCCGGATGGAACGCCGTTCAACGGCACAGCTGTGATCACATGGAACGGCTTCAGCGGGTCGTCAACCGCTGGCGCGCCGCCCTTGAGCACGTCCGCCCGAATCTATAGCGGCGTGATCAGCGTGCTTCTGGTCCCAACGACAACGGCCGCTTCGAGCTCGTTTTACCAAGTCGTCTACTACAACACAGCCGGCACTGTGAGCTGGACTGAGACATGGCAGGTGCCTCCGAGCACTACGGCATTGACCTTGTCGTCCGTGAGAACTTCTACCACCGAGGGCACAACGGGCTCGAGCGGCTCTACCGGTGGCGGCAGCGGATCGACTTCAAGCGGCGGCGGAGGAGGCGTCACATCGACTGGCGTTCAGTATGCGACACTGCCGATCGCCATGAACCAGGTGACTGGCTTGAGCGCTGCGCTCGCCAGCATTAATGCAACGGTCGCGAGTCTTTCGAGTCAGATGAGCAGCATGGCACTCAGCAGCGGTATAGCCGGCTCGACTAACTCCAGCTTTATCGACGCAGAAGTGCCCGGCGGCGCAATGAATGGCGCCAACAGCACATACACACTCGCACAAACGCCGAACCCGGTGAACAGCGTGGCTGTGTATCGCAATGGCCTGCTGCAATCGCCGGGGGTCGATTACTCATTGAGCGGCTCGACTGTGACGTTTATGCCAACCAGCATTCCTCGCGCTACCGATGTGGTCACCGCTTACTACCGCGTTCCCGGCCTCCCTGCTCTGGTGACCTTTGTGGATGCGGAAACCCCGGCTGGCGCGATCGACGGGAACAATTTGTCGTTCACCTTGGCGAATGCTCCGGCTCCTGCGGCAGCTTTGAAACTGTTCAAGAACGGAGTCTTGCTTACTCAGAATGCGGATTACACTGTTTCCGGTTCCACCATTACCTTCGCTAACGCCACCGTGGTGCCTCAATCGGGCGATCGTTTAATGGCTTCCTACCGGCACTGATCGGGAAGGCGTTAATCGGTCGTGTGAAGATAGCGCTTTAAATCAGGATGCAGCTGGGCCTGGATCTCGGGATCATTCAGATTGGCGAGATTGACGACGCGAGGCGGGAGAAAGATATCTTTCTTTGCGGGTTCCCGCCGTATCGCTTTGGCTGCTTGCAGGGTCGCAATCTCTCCCATTTTGAACGGGTCTTGGACTACTAGCGAATCAATCCAACCGGCTTTCAGTTGGTTGATTAGCGTCGGGCTCGAATCGAATCCGACCAGCTTCAATTTGCTGTGCCTCGCCTCGAGCGCTTGCGCGGCGCCCTCGCTCCCGGATTCGTTCGAGCAGAAGATTCCGCTCAAATCTGGATGTGCCGTCAGCATGTTCTCTGTGACGTTGAGCGACTGGGCAATGCTGGCCATACCGAAACGCTCATCGAGAATTTGAATCGCTGGAAATTTAAGCTGAAGTTCGTGCCGGAAGCCGTCTTCCCGCGCCGTGGTCGAGGCTCCACCGGGAGTGGTCTTAACCATCACGATCTTGCCCTTTCCACCTAACACAGAGCCCAGCCGGTCGGCCCCCATCTGACCTCCAAGGTAGTTATCGGTCGCAACGAAACTAAAGTATTTCCTGCTATCGATTCCAGAGTCGTAGATCACGACGGGAATGCCGGCTTGTGCCGCGCGATCCAGAACAATCTTGAACGCCGAGCGGTCGGAAGGTGCAAGCGCAATCGCATCTACCTGGCGATTGATCATCGTTTCCACAATCTGCATTCCGGTCGCGATATCGGTCTCGTTCGGAGGACCATCCCAGACGATCTTGATGTGGCTTTCCTCGGCAGCTTTCGCTGCGCCCGCGTGAACGCTTTGCCAGTAGAGATCCGCGCTTGCCTTTGGAATGACCGCAATTGTCGTCATATGATGGCGGTTGCAACCAGACAGCAACGCGAACGCGCCGGCGATGAGCAAGCCCGCTGCTGTGACTAATACGCGCTGCTTTGTCATGGCTAGATGGGCGGGTAAGCTAAAGGGAAATGGCAAAACTCTTAGCTTATCGAGGAGACGAATGCAAATCGGTCTAGTGGGTCTGGGGCGAATGGGCGCCAACATGGTTCGCCGGCTCGAGAAGAACGGTCATAAGTGCACGGTATTCGACTTGAATGCCGAGAACGTGAAGAAACTCGTCAATGAAGGCGCCGCGGGATCGAGTTCGCTGGCAGACCTGGTAAAGCAAATCCCAAAACCCCGCGCTGTCTGGGTGATGGTGCCGGCGGGCAAGCCGACCGAAGATACAGTGCAGGCTCTTGCGGCTGCGATGGAGCCGGGCGACGCGATCATCGACGGCGGTAACAGCTTCTACAAGGACGATATTCGCCGGGCCGCGGAGTTAAAGCCAAAAGGAATCGATTACCTCGATGCCGGCACAAGCGGCGGCGTTTGGGGCGTAGAGCGCGGCTACTGCCTGATGGTGGGAGGAACGCCGGAGGCCTTTGCCCGGCTCGAACCGATCTTTAAAACGCTCGCGCCGGGGATGGGCAACATCGATCGAACACCGGGGCGCGAAAAGATGGGCGGCAGTTCGGAGCAGGGATATCTGCACACCGGTCCCGCTGGTTCTGGACACTTCGTCAAGATGGTTCACAACGGGATCGAGTATGGGGTTATGCAAGCCTACGCCGAAGGCTTCGACATTCTCAAGAATAAAGACTCTGAGGAGCTGCCGGAGAACGAGCGCTTCAAGCTGAACATGGCCGATATTGCAGAGCTTTGGCGGCGCGGAAGCGTGATCGGCTCCTGGCTGCTCGATCTGACTGCTATGGCGTTGGCCGAGACTCCTGACCTGGCAAACTACAGCGGGTTTGTGCAGGATTCGGGTGAAGGGCGTTGGACGATCAACGCCGCGATCGAAGAAGCGGTTCCGGCCGAAGTATTGGCGTCGGCCTTATTCACGCGATTCCGGTCGCGCGAAGAACACACCTTTGCGGAAAAGGTGCTTTCGGCGATGCGGTTCAAGTTCGGGGGTCACGTCGAGCAGCCCACGGGCGGTTAAGCTAGTTTCCTGACAGTTCCGGGCCGGTGCGGGTGATCGTTACCGGCCACAAGCCTTCGCAGAAGATTCCCTTCCCTAAGAAATCAACTTCCGCTATGACACCGTGCTGAGTGGCCTCGCGCTGAAATTGATCGAACACGAAGTTCCCGAGCGAATAGAAGATCAGTTTGCCTTTGTATCTTTCGACCGGCTGAACGACGTGCGGGTGATGGCCGATCACGAGAGTTGCGCCGGCATCGATTGCGGCGTGCGCAAAGGCGATCTGCGCCGGGTTCGCGCGGGGAGCGTATTCGGTTCCGTTGTGCATCGAGACGATCACGACATCACAGCGGGTTTTGAGCTGCTTGACGTCTTGCTCCATCACAGTGGCATCGGTGACGGCGATGCGATCGTCGATGTCGCGCCAATTTCCATTCTGTTGATCGAATGTGTAGCCCAGGAATCCAAAGCCGATGCCGTTGCGATTGAGTACGACTCCGCGATGAGTTTTTGCCGCGGACAGATCGCTGCCAAGCGGGGCGATGCCGTGTGCGCGGAGCCAATTGACGGTATATTCGACGCCGTGCGGACCGTCATCGCGTGAATGGTTGTTCGCTGTGGAAGCCACGGCGATGCGGGCTAATTGTAATCCGGCGATCATGTCCGGAGCGGCGTGGAAGATAAGTCCTTCGTCGTGATAGGGGCCTTTGTCTGAGAATGGCGATTCGAGATTGACGAAGGCGAGGTCGGCGCTCGCCAGCAGCGGAGCAATCTTTCGAAAAGGCAGTGACGGATCGTGCACCGCAAGTATCTCGCGGCGCACGCCTCGTGAGAGCATCACATCGCCCGCAAACATGAGCCGGTTGAAATGAGCTACGACGCGTACAGGCGAGGGCGGAGTCAAGTTTCCGGCGGCGGCTAGAAGCAAAGCCGCAAGCGCGCTAAAGTTTCGAGGCAGCGGCAGAATCTAGAAACCAGAACGCGCGCGGAGCACGGCTGGCAATCTGACACGGGTATTTTTCAAAGTCCTGGGGCGATTCGAGCACGGACTTGAGGGCATCGGCTTTATCAGCCCCGGAGACTTGAAGGACCGTGAAGAGCGCTGCCTCCAAAACGGCGGGGAGCATTGTGACGCGATCCATTTTCATCTTTTCTACCCAGACATTTGTAGCAATACCGGTGTGGTCGTTTACCAGAGGACTGCCGGGGAACAGGCTCGCGGTGTGCGCGTCGGGGCCCATGCCGCGATGAAGCACATCGAAGACCGGGATCTCGCCTTCTTTCAAAACGAACAAGCTCCGGATGTCGTCGACATACTTCTGTCCGGCTTCGGGCGGCGGCAGTTCGCCGTAGATTCGATGGACATTTTGATCCGGGATGTGAGCCGGAGCAAGCAGAGTGTCGTGGGCGAGCCGGTAGTTACTTTGGCTGTTGTCCGGTGGGACGCAGCGCTCATCGACCCAGAAAAAATGCACGCGGGACCAGTCGAACGGCATAGTGGCGAGGTCGGAGAAGAGAAGCCGGGGAGTGCTGCCGCCGGAGATTGCGAAGGTCGCGCGTTCCTTAGATTGGAGCGACGTTCCTAAACGTTCAAGAATAAACTTCGCACAATCGTGCGCTGCCTCTTCCGGTGTTTTTGCAATGCGCAGTTGCGGCTTAGTGTTGCTGTTCACTCATTAGCTCCCGTGCGCGGGCAAAGGCTGTGTCGAAGACCGGATCTGCGCCGGTAATGGAAAGCTCTTCTGTCATTAGCGCGGTAATGGTGGGCTCAGAGTAGGAGAACCCACGCTCACGTCCCATTGAAGTATGCATCCTCATACATTCGTCGCCGGTCCGTTCGAAGGTGATGGTCTCGATTTGAGATTCAAGCGTAACCGAGTGGAGACCTGGTCCGTAGCCAGTTTCTTTTTTGAAGATTACGCGCGCTTTGTAGGGTGCCGACAGCCAGCCACCCATGTAGAGGACGCCGGCACTGGGCCGATCGCCGCAGTAGCCGATCTCGATCGTGTGGAAATTCGAAAACGGATTTTCGCGGGCTGCGTTATCGAAGACATGGCCGAGCGGCTCACGCCAGTGAGTAAGGCGCGTCCATTCGAGATCGGAGAAAACGTAATCCTTGGTGCGCCACTTCTTGAGAAGGCGAAAGACTTGGGCGGCATCGAGGCCACGAGTGTCGATCACCGTCTTGGTAGCTAGCTCGACCAGGGTCTGCAAACCGATCTGTTGATCCTCGGTCGCCGAAGCGCTCAGCGCGCCGTTATAGCGGCACCAGAAAACCACAGGGAGATCCGCAACCGTCAATCCGTAAATGACGGGGCCGATAGTGGACCAGGCCTCCGGGCGGGCTTTTATCTCGATCTGTTCGCAGCCGATCTGTTGGGCCTTGCCGAACGGTTTCCAGAACTGCGCCAATACGCGGGCTTCGGGCGCGGCGGGTTCTTCCTGCGAAATAGCAAGCGTCACTCCGCGATTGGGATGTTCGCGCATCAGCTCGGCAGTGGTCTGTGAGGCGAATGCACCGCCATCGGACTCGTCGGTGGCAACGATCAAAGTCATGGCGCAGGCACGCAGAACAGTCGGCTGGCCCTGCTGTTTTTCTTCCTGGCCGATCGAGGTCCAAAGTTTGCCGAGCCCTTTGAGAATCTGTTCGGGCTGAGCGGAAGGAATGATAGCGCTGCTCATGGAGTTCTCCAGACATGGCCTTGGAGGGCCAGCATTTCATCCGAAGCTCGCGGGCCCCAAGTGCCGGCGGGATAGTTCGGAAAGTTGAATTTGGTGTTTCCCCAGACGTCGAGGATTGGCTGCACGATTTCCCAACTGGCGTCGACCATGTCCTGGCGAGTGTAAAGCGTGGGGTCTCCGGCCATGGCATCGATCAGCAGAGTCTCGTAGGCAGTTGGGGTGCGTTCGCCGAAGCTCGAGCCGTAGTTGAAGTCCATCGATACGGGTCGGACCCGCATGCCGCTGCCGGGGCTTTTCGATAGGAAGCGAAGCGAGATGCCTTCTTCGGGCTGGATGCGGACGACCAGCAGATTGGGACGTACTTCACGCAAGCCGGCCTTGGTTTCCTGCGAGAACAGACCCAAGGGAGGCGCCTTGAACTGGATAGCAATGTCGGTGACGCGTTTCGGCATGCGCTTACCGGAACGAATATAGAAAGGAATGCCTGCCCAGCGCCAGTTATCGATGAAGAAAGTAACAGCGGCGTAGGTGTCGGTCTGCGCGTCGGGACTCACGCTAGGCTCTTCACGAAAGCCGGGAAGCTGCCGGCCGCCCACAAGCGCGCGTCCGTACTGGCCGGCGACGGCGTAGTTAGGCACGTCCTCGACTTTCATGACGCGGACCGAGCGCAGGAGTTTGGCTCGCTCATCGCGGACGTTGGTGGCGTCAAAAACAGAAGGCGGTTCCATGGCAACGGTAGCCATCACCTGACTGAGGTGATTCTGGATCATATCGCGGAGTGCGCCGGCTTCCTGATAGTAGCCGCCGCGGCCCTCGACGCCAATCGATTCGGCGGCGGTGATTTGGACATGGTCGATATAGCGGCGGTTCCAGAGCGGCTCGAACATGCTGTTGCCGAAGCGGAAGGCGAGGATATTTTGAACGGTTTCCTTGCCGAGGTAGTGATCGATGCGATAGACCTCATTTTCATCGAAGACTTTGTGGATCTCGATGTTTAGCTTGCGCGCGCTTTCCAGGTCGTGGCCGAACGGTTTTTCGATGATGACGCGCCGCCAGCCATTTCCCTTATTGAGTTTGTGCTCCCCGAGTGCGAGGACCGCATCGGCGTAATAGCTGGGCTGAGTGGAGAGATAGAAGAGGACGTTGCCGGCAGTGCCGTGCGACTTTTCCACTTCGTCGAGTTTCTTGCCGATGTCTTCGTAGGACTCGGGCTTATTGATGTCGCCGGGAACGTAGAAAAGGGTTTGGGCGAAAGAGCGCCAGACATCTTCGTCGAAGGGAGCGTCTTCGAGGAATTTGGAGACCGATTCGCGCATTCTGTCGCGGAATTCGTCGTCGGTCATGGGGCTTCGGGAGCTGCCGATGACTGCAAAGTTTTGCGAGATGCGCCGTTCGTAAAAGAGGCGGTAAAGGGAGGGGAGCAGTTTGCGCTTGGACAGATCGCCGCTAGCTCCGAAGATGACGATGGCGCAGGGGGGGACGCGGCGCGCAAAGCGCAACGGATCCTGCAGTGGGTTTACTTCCGGGGGCGCTTGAACAAGAACGCTCATGATCCCTTTGATGATAAGACGGCGAAGAACCATGCGGATTTCTAGGCGCCGGCCGGGCGGCTACACTCAAGGCTGATGCCGAGCGACGGGAAGCAAGTGTTGGCCGTGTTGAGCGACCTGATGTTTACGGTGAAGATTCAGGACGCGGCAAAGCGGGCAGGGTTAAAAGCTGTGTTTGTGCAGACGCAGGGGGATGCGCTTGCGAAGGCGAAGGAGGGCCCGGCGGCGATCATCTTGGACCTGAACTGCGCAGCAGCGATGCCTTTGGAGACGATTGCAGCGCTAAAGGCGGAGGAGGCGACGCGCGGGATCGAGCTGATCGGGTTCGTGTCGCACGTGCAGACGGACTTGCGGCAAGCGGCTCAGGAGCAGGGGTGCGACGTGGTGGTGGCGCGCTCGGCTTTCTCGCAGAATTTGCCGGAATTGCTCGCGCGAGCCGCCTCGCAACCGTGATTTTGCCGAACGAACTCGATTTTTACCGAACGAACTCGGGTGGCAGCCTTTTAGAGTCAATGAGTTGGCTTTTTAGCTGGCTTCGTTTCGCAAAACGGAAGCGAAGTTATGCAGCTTCGGCGAACGAATGCGGCTCAATCGCCGGGTCGGCAGGGAACGGCTGGGGCTCGGCTGCGGGAATCAGCTGCTCGCAAGCTTGGTGGACGGCGGAGATCAACTTGGAGGCTTGCGACAGAGTTCCGGGGTCGGTTTCGGCTGAGTAGCGGCCTGAAATGAAGGTGACACTTTCACGGCGGGACAAAAAGTAGCTGGCTGCGGAAGCAGCGGCGAGGATAGCAACGATCCAGGCAGCATTCTGCTCGCGCGAAGCATAGGCGGCGGCCGCGACCAGGAAGAGCCCCGCGGCGATAACCAGAAGGCCTGGATGGGTGGTTCGGTTGCGTTTGAGGGTCGTGAGGTGAGACAGGCCGAGAATGATGTGGGACAGGTTAGCGGTGTCCCGGATCACGACGCAGTCATCCATGACGGTCGCGAGCGGATTGAGGAGCAGAATTTGGCGGTCGAGAAGATGGGCAACCAGAAGTTTCGCCATTTTCCGGGGGAGTAGGCGAAAGGCTCGCGAATTCTCAGGAAAAAACTAAGATTTTTCTGAGGGGGCTAATTCGGGGTGGAACTGCAGGGCGGGGCCTTTTGGAGCAGGATTGTACCGATGAGCTCGCGCAAGTTGGCGGCGGTTTCACAGCCGGCGTAAAACTGTTTGCTCTGGCGGTCGAAGCCGAGGTCTAGATCGAGGAAATGCGGGTAGCTGCGGAGCAATTCCAGCGAGTTGCGGAGCCCTTCTTCGGAGGCTTGTGCAGCGGTTCGAGGGCGGCGGGCGCGTGAACGGCGAGGGTGGAGCTTGCGCTGCAGAGCGTAACGCTCGAACGCAAGATCGACGGTGGTTTTGAGCATGGAACTAGTAAAGGACGATGTAGCCGAAGGGATCGGTGGCTTTGGCGCTCTCGACTACCTGGGGCAGGGCAGTAGGCGCAACGCAACCTCTCCAGAGGGCGGCCGAACCCGAGATGGCACACCCGGCCGCTCGCAAGCGACAGAAGTAAAGACGCCTCGCCGCATGACATGGCGTTTGGCGAACCACAACTCAACGTGATTCAGTCAGGATAAATAGGTAGGCGTGAAGTGAAAACGGAATGTACGGGCGCTCAGCTAGGAATCTAGAATCGCTCCACATCCTGAGTCTTATGTGCCGAAAAATTGTACAGCACGACGTGGATCTCCTTGAGGGTGTAAAAAGGATTGTGTAAACGCGGTTCTCGAGAAGAGGAAGATAGGAGAACCGGATGGCAATCAAGAAAGAACTGATCGACGAGCTCATTGCAAGCAGCGAAGGAAGCCTGATCGGACCGAACGGTCTGGTGAAGGAACTGACCAAGGCGCTGGTGGAGCGGATGCTGACCGGAGAACTGAACCATCACCTGGGCTACGAGAAGCATGACGTAGCCGGTTACCACAGCGGCAACTCGCGGAACGGCAAGAGCACGAAGACGTTGAAAGGCGAAGCCGGCGAGATGGAGATTGCGGTGCCGCGCGATCGCAACGGCAGCTTCGAGCCGCAGTTAATCGAGAAGCACCAGACGCGCTTTGCCGGTTTCGATGAGAAGATCCTGTCGATGTACGCGCTCGGCATGACGACGCGTGACATTCAGGGCCACCTGCAGGATTTATACGGCGTCGAGGTGAGCGCCGCGTTGATCTCGGAGGTCACCGGCAGCGTCATGGAGGAAGTGAAAGCGTGGCAGGAGCGGCCGCTGGAAGCGTTGTACCCGATCGTCTATCTGGATGCGCTGATGGTAAAGATGCGGCAGGACGGCAAGGTGGAGAACCGCGCGGTGTACACCGCGATCGGCATTAATCTGGAGGGCCAGAAGTCGGTGCTGGGCTTGTGGGCCAGTGGGAACGAAGGCGCCAAGTACTGGATGGCGGTGCTGCAGAACCTGAAAAACCGTGGCATGAAGGATGCCTTCGTGATCTGCACCGATGGGCTCAAAGGCTTCCCGGAGGCCATCGAAGCGGTGTTCCCGAGCACGCTGGTGCAGACCTGCATTGTGCATTTGATCCGCGCCAGTCTCCAGTTTGTGAACTGGAAAGAGCGTAAGAGTATGGCGGCGGATTTGAAATCGATTTACCGGGCCGTCAGCGCCGAGCAGGCCGAAAGGGCGCTGGGCGAGTTCCGGCGCAAATACCCGAAGCATCAAGTGGTAGCCGATGTGTGGGAGCGCAGCTGGCAGCGGGTCATTCCGTTCTTCGACTTTCCCGAAGAGATCCGCAAGATCATCTATACGACCAATGCGGTGGAATCGTTGCATATGACGCTGCGCAAAGTGACCAAAAATCGCGGCTCCTTTCCCACCCAGGACGCCGCGATCAAACTGCTCTACCTGGCGCTGCAGAAGGTATCCAGGAAATGGCAGACGGTGCAAGGTTGGCGCGAGGCGCTGCGGCAGTTTGCGATCCGCTGGCCGGAACGAATGGAGCAGGCACGAGCATGAACGGGTTCAGACGAGCCTGCGGCAGCAAGGAGCAAAAAGCATTTCACTTCCCCTTTCCCGTTTCCCCAAGGGGAAAGGCCGGGGCGGGCGGGTTCCCCCCACGCCGCAAATTACGCGGCTCCCCCCACAAGAGGGCACGGCCCCCTTGTGCATCCCCCGCTGGCTTCAAAAATCCATCGAAACGCGTGACAGCGAACGGAAAACTGAAAGTCAAACTTTAACTGAGTCAAAATAACGAAACGCGTTTACACAAAACGCTTGACACTACCTGCGCAAAGTGACCAAAAATCGCGGCTCCTTTCCCACCCAGGACGCCGCGATCAAACTGCTCTACCTGGCGCTGCAGAAGGTATCCAGGAAATGGCAGACGGTGCAAGGTTGGCGCGAGGCGCTGCGGCAGTTTGCGATCCGCTGGCCGGAACGAATGGAGCAGGCACGAGCATGAACGGGTTCAGACGAGCCTGCGGCAGCAAGGAGCAAAAAGCATTTCACTTCCCCTTTCCCGTTTCCCCAAGGGGAAAGGCCGGGGCGGGCGGGTTCCCCCCACGCCGCAAATTACGCGGCTCCCCCCACAAGAGGGCACGGCCCCCTTGTGCATCCCCCGCTGGCTTCAAAAATCCATCGAAACGCGTGACAGCGAACGGAAAACTGAAAGTCAAACTTTAACTGAGTCAAAATAACGAAACGCGTTTACACAAAACGCTTGACACTACCCGAGGATGTAGCCTTACTCGCCGCGACGGACACCTGTCACGAAACGCTCAGCGGCCCCGCCACCCGGAAGCTGTTGGAACGGGGCTATGCGGAATTCGGGGATGCGCGCTACCAGCGGCTGGCCTCCCTCTCGGTGGCTCAACTCTAGAGGCGATGCTCGAACAATTTCCATTTCGCATTCTTGGATTTCATTCCGATAACGGCAGCGAGTTCATTCGTTACAGCGCGGCGCGCCTGTTGAACAAGCTACTGATCGAACAGACTAAATCGCGTCCGCGGCACAGCAATGACAACGGTTTAGCGGAAGCCAAGAACGGAGCTGTGATCCGCAAACATATGGGCTACGGGTATATCGCAGCTCCGCACGCGGCCGCGATCGGCGCGATTACGCGACATACTTCAATCCCTATCTGAACTTTCATCGCCCTTGCGGGATTCCCGAGCAGACCGTGGACGCCAAGGGGAAAAGCAAGGCCGTGTACCGGCGCTATGCGACACCCTGGGAGATTTTGCGGGAGATGCCGGCGCTGGCAAGCCATCTGAAACCCGAGATCAGTAAGGAGAAGCTGGAGAGCAAAGCGCAAGCCCAAACCGATAGGCAGGCAGCCGAAGAGATGCAGCGAGCCAAGCAGAAGCTGTTTGCAGCATTTCGGCAGACCAGAACAGCATGAATGGTCCGTGGCCGCGCCTCCCGTCGGTCGGCATCGAAGAGTTGTGGTTGCATCGAACGTTTACAAATCAGAAAGGAGTGCCAGCGGCGCTCGCTTTGCTCCGCCTCCAGGCTCATTCTTCAATGAGAAAATGCTCATCCCGAGTTCCCGATTGACGGTTGCCGACTTAACTTCCTTCAGCCGAGCTTCCACGTATTCCTTAATCCGAGCGCTACCCAGCCGAGCGGCTTCACCAAGCTTGGATAGCAGGATTGATTTGATCTTCAGGGTGGCGATGTAAGCCTGCGCAACTTGCCGGGATCGCAGTCTTCGAGCAGGAGATTGAGAAGATCAAGGACGGTCACGCGGTCCGGAGTTAACAGTTCACCAGAAGCGAGCCGACCTTGCTTGCGATGAAGATAGGCGAGCGCTTCTTCCCTCAGGCTCGTTTGACAGGATTCTCGCTTCCGAACACCATCGACTGAATACGCACACCACCAGACTTTATCTCGCTGATAATATCGTGCCCTGTCCACGGCGGATTCGTTGACGCGGCACTTTTACATGAGCCTCTTATTCTGATCGATGATGCGATCAAGATCCACCCGATCAAAGCAAAGCTTACTGTCGATGTCGACGGTTGGCACCTTGCCCCTATGCACTTTGGCTTTGAGGGCATCGGGCGTAAGACCAAGATAGGTTGCCGCTTGAGCGAGCGTTAGGAGCCTCGGGGGAAGCACGGCAAGGTCGCGAAGTCGCAGGACGAATGCTTCAGCGATATTGTCGGAACTTATCTCGAAGGCCATTTGCTAGTACTCCTCGCCATGCTTATTTATTCCCTACAAGGGGGAAGCATCAAGACAGGCGCGGCGTGACATTCTTGATTAACTTATTTGCCACAAATTTAATTCGCTTCGGCATTCAGGGGGCGCAGCTCACGGATGCCTCCGATTCAAACCATCCACAACTTAGTTTTGAAAACAGGCGCGGATTTCGGCATTCTGGGGGCGCTCTTAAACTGATTGCTCGGCACTCTGGGGGTAATCGGTCGGCAATCTAGGGGCGATATATTCCTATATGACCTATACCGAACACCTATAGTAGATTCTCTTCATTGTGGAAAAGCAGGCGAGGGGCTACACCGCCCCCCAGGGCTGGAAAATCAGGTTGCGGAACATGGTGTGAGAACAACTTGCGCCAGGGCCACAGTAGTAAGCGATGATTTTTGCGATTGGCTCTTCGCTTGACCGTGCTGAGAAGATTTCTCCCCGCACCCTCATTGAACTTAATATCTGGGAGCGACAGCACGTCGAGGAATGGATTAGGGTTAACCCCGAGATGCTGGGCAAAGATCTGCTCATTCTGACCGTAGAGTTCGATCGGTTCGTCCAGAGTAGCGACCGTCTGGACCTTCTTGCCCTGGATCGGTCCGGCAAGCTGGTGGTGATCGAGTTGAAACGTGATTCTGCCGCTGGCTACGCCGATCTGCAGGCGATTAGATATGCTGCGATGGTCTCGTCAATGACTGTGGACAAGCTACTGCCGTATTACGTTGCTTACCGGAAGAAGCACTTTGGAGAGCAGCTTTCCGAAGTCGACGCCAGGAGTTAGATCGTCGAGTTTGTTGGATCTGAATCTTTCGTTGAGTTTTCCACGAAGCCGCGCATTATCCTTTGTTCGGAAGGGTTCTCACAGGAGATCACGACAACAATTCTGTGGCCGAGGTCCTCGCAGATTGACATCAGCTGCGTGAAAATAACGCCCTATAAAATGGGCGACCAGATCATCATCGTGCCGAAAATCGTCCTACCGGTTGGGGAAGCAAAGCAGTACACCATCGACATCAAGATCAAGGAAGAAGAGCGCGAGCAATCAATCCGGTCAATCGTCCAAAGAATCCGAAGACTATGCGGCTCCTTGTCGAGAACAGCCTGGTGAAGCCGGGCGACCCAATATTCCTGAAAAACGGACTTCCGGGTTACATCCGGTACGACGAATTAGATCCAACGTTCCAAGCGACCATTACGGGTAAGCTGGGTCAGAGCGATGCCGTCCTTTGGACAAAGGAAGGCTCCGAAAATTCCATCTCCGCGCTCACCTGGTCCATATTCAAGAGTCTTCATCCTGAGCAAAAAGATCCCGGCGGGATCAATGGTAACTGGCATCGGGTTGACGCAAACGGCCGTTCTTTATGGGAAATTGCGCAAGAATTTCGAGACCGTCCCGCTGCTTGATTAGGTTCAGTTTGCCGCGCTGTAGGGCTCTTGGAAGAGAATGTCCTGGTTCACGCGTACGTTGAAAAGGTAGCCAGCCGGAATCTTAATTGTGGGCTGTACGTTCAGGTTTCTTCGCGTGATCTGTGAGCCCAGATCTGAGACTTGCTGGCCAACGGAGCTTTCGGCGACGTCACCCGGACTTGGATACGTCAGGACGGAGCGGTTACGATTTTGCGCGATACCGGAGGCGGCCGCGAACATGCTGGCCAATACCGCGAACCCGACCAAACGCTTATAGTGATGATCGACCTTGTCGCGAAAGCCCGAAAAGCCAGCCCTATCCTGTCCGATCATGCCATTTAGATCAACCGACGATCCGTCCGGATAGATCACGCGGTTCCAGACCACCTGGACCCCGTCCTGGCCATATCCGAGTTGCGAGTTGTATTCACCAACGAGCCGAGAGCCTTGCGGGATGAGGACATAGCGCCCAGCGGCGGTGTCGTAAACATTCGATGTGACGAGCGCCTTCAACTCTCCGGGCAGATCGGAGTTGAGTGCTTGTTCCATCACTGCCGGGATCTCCCATCCAGCCTTGATCTCGAATTTTGAAAGCGGCTCAATTCGTGTTGATCTGGAGTAGT
Organism: Bryobacteraceae bacterium; assembly: GCA_965219105.1. Lineage (GTDB taxonomy): Bacteria > Acidobacteriota > Terriglobia > Bryobacterales > Bryobacteraceae > Bog-105. Next base: position 2,512,225 of record OZ244728.1, read on the forward strand.
CACTACTCGATGCTGACCGCGCTCTTGCCAAGAAGTCGGCTTTGTTGTCGGGTAGCTCGCGATCCTCCGGTTGAGTGCGCGGCTGCAATTGTCGCTCTGGAGCGACATCTGTGGCTCCAACGGTTTCGGCCGGTGCTGATGCGCTCACGGCAGATGTCGATACCATATTGCCGGTCGCAGTTGGCGCTGCTATTGCCCGCTGTTCCGCATCATAGGCGGCTTGAATGCGTCTCTCCTCCGGTGTTGGTTCCTTCACCTGTTGGATTTGATTCGGACCGGACGCGTACGGCTGGGCAACTTGGGAGGAGTAGGCCGTGTTCGCTGCGCTCCGACGAAGATCAGGTGTTTGAAGGTCTTCTGGCGCTATCAAATCGCCTGCCCTTCCAGGAAGAGTAACGGGAGGGCGGGACGCGGCGATGTTGCCAGCGGGTACGTCCTTCTCAATATCAGCCGCAGCCGATGTTGCTGGCGCGGCCCTTTTCGGTGAGCCCGCATCGGCAAACGACTCTATCTGCCTCTGGCGGCGCTTCCAGCCGCCATAAGCAAAAAGTCCAAGAAGGACCACCACAAGGGCAATCAGAGCGACTGAGGTTCTTCGACTGATGCGAACGACCTGCGGATCCCGAGGTTCCAGATCAAGTCCGTCGGGCGAAGTCCAAGCAGACGCCTGGTTCTCTCCATCCTCAGCTTCGTTTTTCACGAGTGATCTCCACCTTTTCCGCCTTCTTACCCGTGCCGAGAACAAGCTGAGCACGATCGAAGAGTCGATTGACGATGTACATGTCGCCTTTCACGCATCTGGCGGCGGCCGAATGTTCGCCTCACCCAAAGCCGCGCCCGAGAAACCAGCGCGCTCACGCGAAATCGGTCCGGCGCAAAAACGACGGGATGAAAAACTTTCACATGGGCAAGAACGATGTTCGCGGGAAAACCTCCCTGCGGTAGGCTGAACCAAAACCACCCAGCCGTCTTCGCGTTTACTTTATGCAAGACCTCTGCTCCGAAGTTTCACCAGAATAAAGCTGCTTCGAAAAGCGAAACCCTCGGCGGAAACCCTGCTGGGCTTCCTGAGCTGAGGGCTTGCTGGCCGTCTACTCCGGAGCCAACTCCATCGATCAGTCTTGCCTCTTCTCAACGGGCGCGACCCCGCAAAGAATCAATCTCACTCTAACCCTGAACTCTCCACTGTCACTTCAAAACCGGACATTCTACTTTGCAGAGAATAGGACATTTCTAAATTGCGTTGACAGGAACCAGTCTGAAAGTTTATTTTTTAATAAATTTCTGGTAGAATTTGCTCCCATGGTCAGAAGTTCTGCAGTTGGGCGCGCTCATTCGCTATTTCCTTTTTGGCTTTTCGGCTTAGCATCGGCATTATGCGGTCAAGGAGGGCCGCAGGCGCTCGGTCCGGGCGTTGTCGTGACGGGTCAGTGTCAAGGACACGCATCAGAACCCGGCTGTGTGCTGCCGAGCCTTTTCGGCCCGGGTGGTTTGAGCCTTGCCAACGACCCGCAGTTCCCGCACTACGCGCACTTTATTGGCTCTGCGCAGACGACGCTCAATCAAACCCTGGGTACGGCGATCGCGACGCAGCTTGCAATCTTGCCGATTATTTCGCCAGCTTCCGGCTTCACGTACAAGTACGACCCCAGCGCCGGAGCTTTCGAGCGAAGTACGAACACTTTCGGGCCGATTTATACGGAGCGCGCCGAGACGATAGGCGAGGGGAAGTTCTACTTCGGCGTCAGTTACCAGAGGTTTCGATTTGACAAACTCGACGGCATCGATCTCAAGAACATTCCTTCTGTATTTACGCACGTGCCAGGGACGGGGAGAGGCGGAATCGATGAACCCTATGAGGCAGATGTGATTCAGGCATCTAACAGCGCGACACTGAAAATGGACCAGACGATGTTTTTTGGAACCGTCGGGGTCACAAACCGTCTTGACGTGTCTCTTGCAGTGCCTATTGTTTCCGTGAAAATGGACGCGACTTCAGACGATACAATCATCCGTGTATCGGGTCTAACATTCATTAGCCAACCAACAGGGCAGGTGTTTTCCAATCCTCACAAATTTAGCAACGGGGGTTTGACAAATGTCTACTCAGCAAAGGGAAGCGCCTCCGGCGTTGGCGATGTTACTATCCGTGCCAAGGGTAGTTTGATCGAGAATGAGAAGTTTCGTGTTGCACTCGTAATGGATTATCGAATACCAGTAGGTAATGCCCGCGAGCTGCTTGGATCAGGATCGACGGGGATCAAGCCGTTCCTAGCCATTTCCACCGGCCGACGAGTCTCACCACATCTCAACTTGGGATACCAATGGAACAGCAGGTCCATTCTAGCCGGGAATTTAACAGGGGCCACAATCTCCGAGGATGCGACCGGCCACGAGTTGATTCAAAACGGACCGGCCACGACGGGGCACGTGCCGTCTGACTTCTTCGTTTCGACAGGTGTCGATGTGGGCGTGACGAACCGGCTCACCCTGGCTTTCGATTACCTGGGCCAGACTCTCTTCAATGCGCCACGCGTGTTTGCAGGGACCACGACAACGGTTGGCAATATCCCGGGCGGCCTGCCCGCGATGACATTGCCTACTATTCAGGGCCGAATTGACACTGTGACGCTCAATAGCGGGGCAGCCGGGCTTAAAGTCAATCTGTTTGGCGGTCTTTTGCTCACCGCAGATGTGCTCTTCCGGATGGACAACAATGGATTGCGGCAAAATGTGACGCCGCTCATCGGGTTGTCTCGCACGTTCGGCAATTAGCTGTTCTTTAGTTCAGAAGGGGGTAATGGACCGGATAGCCCATTGAGACCCGGAGCGTTCCAGTGCAACGCGGACCCGCTCGTTGGTTTCCGGAGGACGGGCCCTGTTCTTCGCCACGAACCTCAACGATCGACTGCAGATCACTAATGCGGCGTTTCCATTCACGGTGGGCGGCCCGGCAGGCGTCAAACGGAAATCGAGCGATTTCGCATCCCGGAACTGATTTCGATAGGTCTCGACCATACTCTTCGGCATGCCGATCCAAAGACTCTGTAATGATGCAAGCGACCTCTGGTTATAGGCGGCCTCGAAGTCTTTCACCGCGTTGAGCACGGCAGTAGAATCCGCTACATTGCGATTGGCCTGTTCTTTGACCTGCTGCGCGGCAAGGAGTGCGTCGCTCTGCTGTTTCTCGACGGTCGTGATCAGGGCGTGGGCATCCTGAGCGTGCGAGCCATCGCCAAATTGCGTTAAGAACTGCTGAAGCGCCGCCTTGTTGTTCTTGTTAATGGCGTTCCAGGCGGCTTCGCGCGCGGCCGCAGCCTGTTGCTGCCGAAGATCCTTTAACCGCGCCAGTGCTTCATCTCGATGGATACCAGCAGGATAGTTTTGGAGAAAGTTGTCGAGCTGCGCAACGTTTTGTGTTCCATGGATTCGTTGCCAGGCGGCCTGCTCCGCTGCGGTAGGATCTGGTTTGTGCGGCGCGGGGGTAACCGCGGGAGCCGGAGTCACGGCGTTGGCGAGAAGGGGTGCTTCGCCGCGGCTTATCTTTATCTGGCTGCCCGATTCGAATGACCGCTGAACCGTAGCCGTCGAGTAGCCGTTCCTCCTGAACTCTACGCGATGAGCGCCCGGAGTCACTTGCGCCGAGAACGATCCATTAGGCTTAACGGCCCCAGCGAGTGATCCATCTATCCACACAGCCGCGCCGGGAAGCTGGCCTGAAACAATGAGACGGGCCGGCTCGGGTGTTAAATTAAATCGGGCCTGAAACTGATCGCCCTTCTTCAATTGGGCACGAATTTCGGGCGGATCAGCTCTATAACCCGGTTTCACCACCCGGATTGTATGTTGCTTAGCTTCCGCTGGAATTGATAGCTGTCCGCGAGAAGTCAGGCGTGAATATTTCTTACCATCGATAAAAACAGTGGCATTATCTTCGTTCGCTTCGACGACCAGCGCACCGAAGTTCCGACTAGAGTTGACCACGAGAGTGACTCCGGGCGCTTTAGCGGTCAAGAAGACCAGACTGCGATCTTCGCCTACTTTGACGCGATGCGTTCCGGGCGCCAGATTTTCGATCGTAATTGCGCCATCTTTCAATTCGCCAACCTGGCGTTCATCCATGCTCACGGCTCCGGTACATCCAGAGCAGGCGACGACAGCGCGATCTCCGAAAATTCCTGACGCGATCACATCGGTGTCTTGTTGAGATATGTTCGTGAATACAGGAAGCTTAGCGTACTGAGCATTAAACGAAACCGACGCCGACCCTTCCTTACCGGAGATTCGCAATTTGTGTTGCCCGGGGCTAAGCCGCTCCACTCCAAATTGCCCGTCTTGTAAGCGTTCGGCTTTTTGGTCGTCCAGCACAACATCGCCATCCCCGAAATTGGCGCTAACCCGGATCGTTGGACTGAGAGGCTCCAAAGTAATAACCATGAGAGACCCAGCATCGCCCAGCCGGAGAGTGGCGGGTGCTATTCTCTCGCGATAGCCGTCGGCCGAGACTTGTATGCGATATTGGCCGGGCTGTAAGTGAAACTCACAAGTTGGCGTCGAACACTGCTGATCGTTTACGCGAACGGTAGCACCCGTTGGCGAACTCTGGACACGTAAGACGGCCAGTTTCGGAGTGCGGATTATTCGAGTTACTACGAACAACGCCATCAGCAGGGCTGCCGCACAGCCGATCAGCCACCAAGTGCGACGTGCGTATTTGATCGAAGCCCGGAGTTGAAAGGACGGTCTGCTAACTTGCTCCGGGACACTTGGGGTGAAAACAGCAATAGGCTCGTCCTGATGCTCGTCGGGAAACGGGGCCTCGTTGCTTGTATTGTCTAAAACGGAATGTTCTTCGGTCTTATCTTTTACCGAGGCCACTGGACCTGCATCGCGACTCAGGGATGAAGCGGTTGCGGCTTCCCTCGCCGCTTCGATACGGCCCTGTCGTCCGATTTGGGACTGTTTCCCACCGCTCTGAATCGATAAAGCCTGTTCCAGAGTGTGAAATGCCAAGTCAAATTCGCCGGTCAGTATATAGTCGCGGGCGTTGCGGCAGATGGTGTCGATAGCCCCCGTGCCCGCAGCGCCCACTGCCTCGATGGTGCGCACAATGGCTGCGACCAATTCGGAATTAGCGGGGTGTTCATTCAGCGCCCGTTCCAGAAGAGTGGTCGCTTCCTCCCGCTGGTCTTGGTCGCTTAGAACCTGAGCCGAGCGTACGATGGATTTGATCTCCTCGGAAACGCGCAGTGCTTCCGATCTTGCTAGAGTTACCGATTCCTGGAGGTCCTGAAGGTGGGAATCGTTTGGATGCTCTTGCAAGCCCTTTTCCAATTGCTGTAAGGCAAGGTCGAATTTCCCGCGGCCCAGCTGCCGCCGTGCTTCCGAACAGATCGTTTCGATAGACTCTTCCCGCCTCCAACGCTCAACGGCGTCGTGAGCCGCAACCAGCGCATCGATCAGCAGCGGATCTCCGGGAAAACGCGCTAACGCCCCTTCAAGCAGGCGAGTTGCCTTTTCCGGAGCGCCTTGGCCGATCAGTTGAGTTGACTCGTCGACTGCCTGCTGGAGCGCGCGCTTGCGCTCCGAGTCCGCCTGAGCGGCGAGGACACTTTCCCGAAGATCCGCCAGCCGTGTTTCCGGGCCGTAGGTTTTCAGGCCTTGCTCGGCCATCGCCAGAGCGGTAGCAAAGTCCTGTGTTTCAATGACTACTCGCGTTTGCCGGGATAGGTCCGCGATGGCTGTTTCTTTTTGCGCGGCCTGAAAAGCTAGACGGGTTTCAGCCAGAGCCTTTACGAGCTCAGGTTGATCGGGATAGCTGGTCAGCCCTCGGATGAGAGTTTCTATCGCTCCTGGTAAGTCGTTTTCGGAAACCCGGCCTTGTGAGTCTTTGAGCAGCTGGGCAATCGCCTGCGAACGTTCCCAATCTACTTTTGCGGCGACGACCTTGTCGCGCATTGCGCTAAGCCGCGGGTCTTTGCCCGGGGATTGCGATGCTTCGTCAAGCACTTCGAGGGCGCGTTCATATTCGCGCCCGTCCAACAGAGCCTGAGCAGAGCGGCAGGCGGTCTGGATGGCCTGCTCCCTTTGCTTCGCCGCGATGGCGTCTCGCGCCACTGCCAGCATTTCGTTTATAGAAGGTTGATCGCCCAACCGAGATTGGGCGGATTCCATCAACTGCAGAGCGTGCTCTGGCTGACCGGCGGTTATTTGCTCGCGTGCCTGGTTTACAAGCTGAGCGAGAAGCTGGACCCGCTCCCAATCCGTTTTGGCAGACAGGACCGTCGCACGGAGATCTGAAAGTCTGCTGTCCGGGCCGTACTCGTCCAGCGCGTGATCGAGAGCCTCGAGCGCGACTCCAAATTCTCGTAATTGAAGAGTGTGTTGTGTTTGCCTAACGAGCGCTTCTATAGCCTGATTGCGCCGCAACGATTCAAGCGCTTTCCTGGACTCATGTAAGGCTTCCGATAACTGCGGATCCGCGGGGTATCGCTTTAACGCGGCTTCCAGTAACTCCGCCGAGAGCTCCGGCTTTCCCGCCGCTAATCGGGTTGCAGCGCTCTCGATGGTGCTGCGGACGGCTTCGGCGCGCTCCCAATCTGCTTTCTTCGCGAGAGCCCTCTCCCGCAACTCGGCCAGCCGTCCTTCGTCGCAATAGTCCCGCAAACCCCGATCAATAGTTTTTAAGGCGCTCGCGAAATCGTGTTTATCGATCTGGGCCTGCGCCTGTCCGAGCAGTATCCTGATGGCATCCTCACGGCGTTTCCCCTCCAGGGCGGCGCGGGAGGAGGTCATCGCTTCGGCTAACCGGGATTCATCAGGGAAGCGTTTCAGGGCCGATTCGAGCAGTGTAATCGCTTGCTTGAAATCCGCTTGAGCACACAGGGTGTGGGCGTTATCTATGATCTGGCGGATGGCTTCCATGCGATCCCATTCGGCTTTCACCGAGAGGACCTTCTCTCGCATTGCGGACAATTGCCCATCGCTGCCGCAATCTTTCACACCCTGTTCAACAAGTTTCAGGGCGCTGCGGAAGTCGGGCTTATCGAGCTCGGCCTGGGCTCGTGCGCAGAGTGCTTCGATTTCCTCGTACTGTCGTTTCGCGGCCAACTGCCCGCGCGCGAAGTCCATCGCGTGAAAGAGCAGCGGCTCGCCGGAATATTCGTTCGTCGATGATTCAAGGAGTGCCACGGCTTTCTCGAATTCTCTCTGCGCGATGAGCTTACGAGCCTCCTCTACAATTCCCGCAATGGCCGCGCGACGCTCCGATTTCGCTTTGGTAGCTAGAACCTCCGTGCGGAGATCCGCCAGCCGGTGATCTCCCTCGTATTCCGCCAATCCCCGATCGAGAAGTTGCAATGCGTTCTGGTATGCGCTTGCCTCCAATTGCACCTGAGCTTGCCGCCCGAGCTCATCGATGGCTTGTTCCCGGCGCTGGGCGGCGAGAGCTTCCTGCGCCACATCTCTGGTTTGCAGGAGTTTGGGCTCATCCGCGTATAGTCCCAAAGCTGGCGCGAGCGAATCCAGGGCACGTTCCGGCTGTCCTTCCGAAAGGTGCTGTTCGGCATCCTCAACTGCACGGCGGACGGTCACAGCGCGTTCCCATTCGGCTTGCCCAGCAAGGATTTTCTCTTGCAGCGCGGTGAGCCGCAAATCGCGACCGTACTCGGCTAAGCCTTGCTCGACACCTTTCAGCGCGTGGGAGAAATCTAGCTTGTCGACTTGCGCTTGTGCCTGTCCACACAGTGACTGGATCGCCTGATCCCGTTGTTTGGCCGCAAAGGCGTTTCGAGCGGACTTCAGCGCTTCGTCTAAAAGCGGCTCCCCAGGGTAGCTTTGCAGAGCCGATTCGAGCAGCCCTATCGCTGTTTCGAAGTCTTGCTGAGCCACAGAATTTCGGGAATTGTGAACAACCTGACGTACCGCTTCGGCACGCTGCCACTCGGCTTTCGCGGAATCAATCTCATCCCGCAAGCCATCAAGCCGGTGATCGGGACCAAACTCGTTCAAGCCGCGGTCAATCGATTCTGATGCCTGCGGAAAGCGGTGCTCGCTTAACTGCGCTCGCACCTGGGTGCAGAGCCTTTGGATGCCGTCTTCACGCAGTTTGGAGGCGAGCGCATCGTGAGCGGAGACGAGCGATTGAGCGAGTGTAGGGTCGTCTGGGAATCGCTGTAATGCTGAGTGAAGCAGATCTAAAGCCGTTTCAAAATCATTCTCGGCAAGGAGCAGCCGAGACTTCCCGACAGTTTCGCGGATGGTGTCAGCACGTTCCCGTTCCGCTTTGGCGGTGGCAATTCTTTCCCGAATTCCAGTCAGCCGCTCATCCCCGCCATATTCGGTCAGACCACGATCAATGGAGTCGAGCGCCTGCTGGTACTCGCATCCGTCCATCTGAGCCTGGGCCTGCCGCAGGAGATCTACAATACCCTCTTCGCGGTGTTTTGCTGTCAGTGCGTCGCGTATTGAGGCGAGCGACTTTAGCAGTCGAGTCTCGTCGGGAAACTGCTGGACGGCCGCTTCTGAGACTTGCAGAGCTTTTTCAAGCTCGGAATGTGCGCGGTAGTTTTCTGACTCTTCGAGTAGCTGGCGTATGGCGGCTTCCCGCTTATACAGCGCCCATTTTTCCTGAATCTGACGCTGTGCCTCTAACAGGCCAGGCTCCGCGGGATAGGTTTGCAGCGATTGCGTAATCAGGCCGAGAGCCCGATCGAAGTGGCCGCTTTCCGTCAACCGGCTTACCTCGTTCCCGAGTTTCTCCAGAGCTTGCGCCTTCCTCTGGGCGGCCAGTCCTTTGTGTGCAAGGATGAACAGCCTGGTAGGCTCGATCTCTTCCGGGAACCTGTTCATCAAAAGTTCCACTCTCTTGATGGCTGCTTCAACCTGTGCGTCGTCGAGCAGTTCTCGTACGGCAGAGATCTCCTGGTTTAGCTCTTTCTGCCGCTCGAACAGTTCCCTGCTCGTTTGGAGTTGAGCAGCAAGGCTCTGGACTTCTACCCGGTCCTGGAGTTCAGGATCCAGGTTCTCCAAGAGACTGGCACATTCATCGAAGCTGTTCGCCTGCAGCAGGTCCTTCGCCTCTTGCAGCTTGTCCTGGTACTTTCTTTCTTTCTCACGGCGTGTGAGCGCAATCCGCACTTCATCTAAAAGTTGCTGCGCCTCTGGATGCGAGGGATCTTTTTCGAGGACCTGCCCCAAAGCTTGCAACGCTTCCTCCAGATTTTGTCTCGAAAAATGCCTGCGGGCATCCGCGACTAAGCCACCCATCTCGCGGCTTAGGGCTAAAAGCCGGCGCGCACGCTCCAGGCTTTCCGCAACGGTTCGACTATCACGATCCAAACGGAAGGCGGCTTCGAAGCCTTCGATCGCCTCCTCGAACCGCCTGGCAGACAGAGCATCTTCGGCCTTTTTCAGCAACGCTTCGATCTTTGGCCGAATGAGACGATTCAGGAGCTGCGTTTGAATGGTCGCTCGCAAGTGGCGAGCTTCCCGGTTCGCCGGGTCGAGATCGAAGACTTCGCCGAGCACGGCCTGGGCATTTTCCAGGTCCGCGGTATGGTACAGCCGTTGGGCTTCCGCGACAAGCGATTCGGCGCGTTCCTGACGTAACTCGATCAGAATCGGTTCCGTATCGACCTTGACATCGCGCAGGCTTTGATACCGGAGGTCCCTATCCTTTTGGAGAGTACGATTAACTATTTTCTCAAGGGCTTCGGGGCACTCTGGGACCAAATTACGGATCGGCTCGGGATCTTCTGCGGTGATTTTATGGAATACCGAGCGCGGATCAGAACCTTGAAAGGGATGTTTGCCGGTGAGCAGCTCGTAGTAAGTACTACCGTAAGCAAAGATATCGGACAGTGCATCCACTTCCTCGCCGAGAACCTGCTCCGGCGCCATGTAATACAAAGTTCCGATGACATGTCCTTGCCTCGTCAGCCGGGTACCTGCCGAGCTGGCGACCAGGCGCGCGATGCCGAAGTCCATCAATTTGACAGTGCCATCCGGGAGTAAGCGGATGTTGCCCGGCTTCACGTCGCGATGGACCACGCCGGCACGATGCGCGGAACGGAGGCCGTCGGCCACCTGCACCATAATGCTGACTTTCTGCAGCAATGGCATAGGCTTTTGCGACGCGATAATCTGATTGAGATCCTCGCCTTCGAGGAGCTCCATGACGATGTAAGGCACGCCGTCATCATCGCCGTAATCGTAGATCGTAACGATGTTTTTATGGCGAAGATTGCCAGCTGCCGCGGCTTCATTCTTGAAGCGCGTCAGCAGCTGATTATCACCGAGAGCAGTGAGAACTTTGACGGCTACGGGCCGACCTACGGTGGGATCGTAGGCTCGATAAACGACTCCGAAGCCACCTCGGCCCAATTCGGCCTGGATCTGGTATTTTCCGATCTGCCGTCTGGTGCTCTCCGGCATGGCGTTCTAATGGTCACCCAGCAATACTTTGCCTTCCGCGCTCAGCAAGTGATCCGCCATTCCAATTGATACGGAGCTCTTGAGCACGCAATCCAAAACAATACCGATCCAGTGTGCACATCAGCTGCCGAATTGCGGAATAGGCTCGTATGGCTATAGAATGCCGATTGTGTATGATATCAGCCGCCTTGTGGGCATGGCAATTGGCTCCGAAGCCGGCGCATACACCTGCTTGGAAAAATTCTACCTTGCGTATTATCATTTGAAAATTATTAAGTCGTACGGGAGGAACCGCGTGTTCCAGTACCAAGGAGTTTCGGACGCAGGGCGGGTCCGGCCAAATAACGAAGACCGGATTGTCTTGGAGCCTGATTTGGGGCTGTTCGTTGTCGCGGACGGGATGGGGGGACACCGGCACGGCCAGATGGCCGCTGAGTTGGCTTGCGCTGCGCTCAGGCATTATCTGGAATCATCCCGTAGCCCAGGCGATGTGACTTGGCCTTATGGCTATAACTGGAAGCTCTCGCTGGACCAGAACCGGCTGATCACTGGAATTTTGCTTGCAAACCATCATGTCTGGAGGCGTTCGGAGGAGGATCCCGCCTATGCCGGAATGGGGTCGACCGTGGTGGCGCTGCTCATTCAGGGTGAAAAAGCTGCGATTGCGAACGTCGGCGACAGCCGAATGTATCTCTTCCGAGGGGAACAACTCTCGCAGCTCACGATCGACGATACATGGCTGAATGCGGTGTTGAAGCAAGGCACGTTGGACCAAAAGAGTATGGCGAAACACCCCATGAGGAACGTGCTTACGCAAGCGGCGGGAACGCAGCGAAATCTGGACGTTCACACCTGCGAACTCGAGTTGAAGGACGGAGATGTGCTGCTTCTGTGCAGCGATGGGTTGTATGGGGTAGTTTCTGAAGAAGAAATATCGGCAGTTCTTGCCTCGGGACAGGGTGTTGAGCAACAAGTGAATCGGCTGAACGAAGCCGCCCTGACTGCAGGAGCGCCGGACAACGTCTCGTGCGTATTGCTGCGTTACGAGCTGGCTCCGAGTAGCTAAAGGGCTGGGCCCAACCCTCGGAGGCGCGATCGGATCCTGCAGACGCCTAGCCGGAGATCGCCCAAATTGCACCTACTCAGCAGGCGAGATTCACCGAAGCCGGGTTTGGAGATTGCCTTGCATGTATGATCGGGCGCTGGACCGGGAGGTTCTGAAATGAACGTCAGCCTGAAATCGCTCATCGGAAAGATGAATGCAACGACCCGTAATGCGTTGGAGGCTGCGGCGGGGCTGTGCCTTTCGCGCACTCACTACGACGTGGAGCTGGAGCATTTTCTTTTGAAAGCGACCGATCAGCATGACAGTGATATCAGCCACATTCTCCGCGCTTTCGAAATCAACAGCTCCCGATTTGAAGCTGCTCTGAACCGTGCACTCGATAAGTTCAAGACGGGCAATGCGCGCACGCCGTCGCTTAGCCCACACCTCGTAAATGTCATGACGAAGGCGTGGACTGTCGGTTCTGTGGATTATGGCGCAAACCAACTCCGCTCCGGCTTCGTAGTTCTGGCATTCGTTTGCGACGAAGACGCGCGTGTCTCCGCGGATATTCGACGGGAACTAGCGGCCATAACGCCCGACGTTCTTCGCCGCGATTTCTCCAAGATCGTCGCCGGGTCTTCTGAAAGTGTGAATGGGACGCAAGAACTTCCGCAAGGCGACATCACCGGTACCCCTTCGGGCAAATCGCCAAACTTGGACCAGTACACCGTTAACCTTACCGAAAATGCCCGTGCTGGCAAGATCGACACCATTGTGGGACGAGATGCCGAGATCCGTCAGATCATCGACATCCTGATGCGCCGGCGACAGAATAATCCCATTCTGACGGGGGAAGCTGGGGTGGGGAAAACAGCCGTTGTAGAAGGTTTTGCGGTCCGAGTCGCCCGAGGCGATGTGCCGCCAACTCTGCGGAACATGGTCGTTCGCGCACTGGACCTGGCGCTACTGCAAGCCGGGGCGGGTATAAAAGGAGAATTTGAAAACCGGCTGAAGGGCTTGATCGAAGAAGTAAAGAAATCGCCGGCGCCCATCATACTTTTCATCGATGAAGCGCATACCATGATCGGCGCCGGCGGCCAGGCTGGACAAAACGATGCGGCGAATCTGCTCAAGCCGGCATTGGCGCGCGGCGAGCTCCGCACAATTGCCGCCACCACCTGGTCCGAATACAAGAAGTACTTCGAGAAGGACCCCGCATTGGCGCGCCGCTTCCAAGTCGTGAAAGTAGAAGAACCGACCGAAGCCCAGTGCATGGTGATGATGCGCGGTATCGTTCACTCACTTGAGAACCATCACAAAGTGCGTATCCTGGACGAGGGACTTGCTGCCGCCGTGACGCTCTCGCATCGCTATTTAGCCGGTCGACAGCTACCGGACAAGGCGGTCAGCGCTCTGGACACGGCATGTGCGCGATTGGCGCTCGGGCAAGACACCATCCCCCCCGCGATTGAGGACATAAGTCGTCATATCGATGACCTCGAGGTGCAGCAGCGGATTCTGCGGCGAGAGGCGGCAACCGGTACGGACCACCAGGAACGCCTCGAGCAGACGATTCAACAAAAAGCCGCCCTTTCGGAGGAACGTGCCAGCCTGGATTCGAAGTGGCAGCAAGTTAAGTCACTTGTGGAGCAGATTCGCGAAATACGAAGCGAGCTCGAGAAGAGTGTAGACGCCCCTTCCCCTCAGGCGACGGAAGCCAGTAAGGGGAATTCGGAAACCGCTCTTCCTGCTAAAAAACGCAAATCTGCAGCTTCAGCCAAAGCGACTCCCGAGAAGAGTTCGGCGGCGGCGCTGGTCGAGCAAAGTGGGGCTGAACTGCGCGAAAAACTCGCTGAGTTGACTACGGAGCTAGAGCAGGTACAGGGCGAAACTGCGCTTACTCAAGTCTGCGTAGATGCTTATCTAGTCGGTCAGGTCATCTCGGCCTGGACGGGAATTCCGCTAGGCAAAATGATCAAAGATGAAATCGGCACCGTCCTCGAGCTGGACCGGCACCTCGAGCGGCGAGTTATCGGACAAAACCATGCCTTGCATCTCTTAGGTCAGCGCATCCAAACCGGGCGGGCCAATCTGGATGACCCCGGCAAACCGGTCGGTGTATTTCTCTTAGTAGGGCCGAGCGGCGTGGGCAAAACCGAAACCGCTCTCGCCCTTTCCGATCTCCTGTACGGTGGTGAGCAAAACCTGATCACCATCAACATGTCCGAATTTCAGGAGGCCCATACCATCTCTACCCTGAAAGGCTCGCCGCCCGGCTACGTCGGTTACGGCGAAGGGGGCGTGCTTACCGAAGCTGTACGCCGCCGGCCCTATTCTATCGTGCTGCTGGATGAGATTGAGAAGGCGCATCCAGACGTGCGCGAACTTTTCTACCAGGTTTTCGATCGGGGCATGATGGAGGACGGCGAAGGCCGCGAAATAGACTTCAAGAACACGATTATCCTGCTGACCACTAACGCCGGCACCGACGAACTCATGGAGTTGTGCGCTACCCCCACTTCAAGGCCAGAAACGGGCGCGATTGTACAGGCCCTAAAGCCTACTCTGAACGAGATTTTCAAGCCCGCATTTCTAGGGCGAATGGTAATCGTGCCCTATTATCCGATTGGTGATGACACGCTGAACAAAATTGTTGAGCTGAAACTCGCAAAAATCAAACGGCGAATGTTCGAGAACCATAAGATTACGCTGCGCTACGACAAACAAATAGTGCGGGAAATCGCGCTGCGCTGTACGGAAGTCGAAAGCGGGGCACGCAATGTGGATAACATCCTGACGAACACTCTGTTACCCGATGTCTCGCGTCAGGTCCTTACCAGCATGGCTGCAGGAGAGAAATTGGCCGAGGTATGTGTCACTTTGAGCGCCGAGGGCACCTTCCAATACGCGTAACGCCTCCGGATTCGCGAGTAACGTAGACTACTTTGCGTAAGTTTACTTGCGTATTGGGATTCGCGTTGGTCATTTCGAATAAGGCAGAACCGGCGCGACCATTGTTCCCGGGAAAAAAGGAAGTGGCGGCTCAGGCTCCTGGAGACAAATAGGCCAAGAAAGTGCAACGCGCAATTGCCTGAACGCTAAAGAAGGCGTTTGGAGTCGGTCGCAACTGTGCCTGAAACTATGAGCTCCGCGGGAAAGGCGAAAGTTCCGAACAAACTCGTGGCGAGTCGCTACGAGCTTAAGGGGCTGTTGGGGGAAGGCGGCATGGGTTTGGTCTACCGGGCGGTCGATACCCGAACCGGCGGCTTTGTGGCGATCAAAACGATGCGGGATCTCTCCGATCCTCGTACCGTCGAGATGTTCAAGAAGGAATGGCGTGTCTTAGCCAGGTTGAGTCATCCAAATATCGTTGACATTCGCGATGTAGACGAAATCGAAGAAGACGGGATTCGCAAACCTTGTTTTGTGATGCCGCTCTTGCCCGGTGTCACCCTCGCGACATTGATTAAAGACTCCGGGCACCGCCTGACAGTCGAACGTTCCGTGGGGATGGTCTGTCAGGTGTGTAACGGGCTGGAAGCGGCGCATCGAGCCGAGCTAGTTCATCGGGATTTAAAGCCTAGCAATATCTTTGTGATGGAAGACGACACGGCGAAGATCATCGATTTCGGCCTTGTCTACTCGGCTGATGCCAAATCGGCCACCGGGCACAAAGGAACTTGGCAATACATGGCCCCTCAGCAAGTGGAAGGAAAGACGCCCACCGTACTTTCCGATATTTTTTCGTTGGGCGTGGTGGCCTATGAAGCACTAACCGCCCGCAAGCCATTTGCCAGGACAACTGTTGAAGCTACGGCTGAGGCGGTCAGAACCTGTATACCGCCCACTATCTCGGAGATCAATCCGAAAGTAAGCCAGCTTTTGAGCAAAGTCGTGCATAAGGCGATTGCGAAACAGCCGATGCATCGCTACGCCAGCGCTCGGGAATTCGCGGAAAACCTGCAGAAGGCCTATCACAATCTGCCAATCGAACGATTCGATAAATCTCGCATACTGCCGCGGATCGAGCGAGCCCGGAGGGCGTTTGAGAAGGATGACTGCGCTTTTGCCTCAGAGATTTTGATGGAGTTGGAAGCGGAAGGAAACGTCGATGCCGAGATCACTCTTCTTCGGGCTCAGATTGAAGAAGCCGTCAAGGAAAAACGCATCAGGCAGCTTTTTGAAGGGGCCCAAACTCGCTTGGAGCAGGACGAGATTCCCCTGGCGCTTGACAAGCTGAGAGAGATCTTAGAACTCGATCCCGAGAACGCTGACGCTCTTTCTATGCGGCACCGCATAGAGGAACAACGAAACAGCCTGCACATATCGGATTGGTTAAGTCTAGCGCGCCAGCATTTGAAGCTGCAAGATTTCGCAGAAGCTCGGCAGGCACTGAAAGAGGTTTTAAATATTCGTTACGACGATTCCGCAGCCCGTCAATTACTGGCCGATGTAGACGTCCGGGAAAAAGAGGCGACGAAAGCGAGGGCAGAAAAAGAGCAGCTTTATGGGTCGGCTCTGAGAGCGTATCAGATTGGAGAAATCAGCACAGCGCTTAGTAAGCTCGAGAAGATTCTTGAGGTATCGCGCCGCACGCCGGGGGCAACGATACCGGAGCGCGATGCCGTTTATCAAAGCTTCTACAACCGGGTACGCTCTGAACAGGACACCAATCGACAAGGCCTACGACGATAGCCGCCGTCTGCTCAATGAAAAAGCGTTTCAGAAGGCACTGGAAATCTGCGACCAAATGCTCAGCCAGTACCCGGGAAGCGCGCAATTCCATGCGCTCAAACTGAAGGTTGAACAGGCCGAACGTCAGGAACTGTCGGCTTACATAGCAGAAGTCGGGCGATCGGTCGATGCGGAGCCCAACCTAGATCGCCGGGTCAACATTCTGGAAGAAGCGTGTCGGCGGTATACCCAGGAACTGCAGTTCCAACAATCCTTGCGTCTTGTACGGGAACAGCGGGATCTGGTGCAGTCCATCTCAACCAAAGCGCGCCAGTACGAGGAGCAGAGCCAGTTTGCCGAGGCAATCGGTCAATGGAAGATATTGCGCAACATCCATCCTCAGTATCCCGGCGTGGACCTGGAGATGGGCCAACTTGAAAAGAGGCGTGAGCAGCAGGCGCAGGAGGAAAAGAAGGCGCGCTTGATAGATCAGATCGATCATGAGATGGATAACTGCGCGCATGCAAAGGCGCTTCATTTGGCGGGGGAGGCTCTCGCCGAGTTCCCGCAAGACTCAGAGCTGATCATTCTCGAGAAGATTGCCCGCCAAAACCTGGAACGGACTCAGGAAGCGGAACGGCTGTTCGAAGAAGCCAGAAAATTGCGTTCTGCCGGACAATTGGAAGAAGCGGCAGAGTTCCTGCGACGCGCTCTGAAATTTGACGAGCGCAATCCGGGAATGCGCAATGCTCTGATTGGACTGCTGGTGGAGCGCGCCAACTTGCTTTTAGAGAAGGATTGGCGCCTGGCGGAGCCGCTATGCGAGGCTGCCTTAAGCCTTGACGACCAACATCCGGCGGTGAAGCGCCTTCGTACTCTGATTGCTGAGGCCAAACGTAAAGACATCGTGACAGAGTGCATCGCCGAGGCGCGCGAATTGCACGTGTCGGGAGACCTTCCCGGCGCGCTCGTCCGAGTGGGCCAGGGACTGAGCCGATATCCAGACGAAACCCGGCTAATCCAGTACCAAACAAGTCTGCAGGCCGGTATGGAGCAGCAAGAGCAGAGAGCTCAGAAGCCTGAACCGAGCAAGCCACCGGTAGAAGAGCAGGTCTCTCCTAGACCGGTGATTACTCCGGGTACCGGGTTCACCGATCTGTACGAGCGCTCCGTCGTATTGCCGGATTCGCTCGCAAGGATGACCGTGATCGCACCTTCAGAAGCCGGGGTGTCCGGAGAGCTCTCCTTTCCGAGAGTCTTAGACGTCAAACCCTCCCGCCAAACTAAGCTTTGGGGGTTGGGCGTAGCTGCCGCGTTTATCGTCGGCTCAACGGGAGTCTTTCTCGGCGTTCATCACAAGCGCCAACCTACGACAACACCGGGCGCCTATAGATCTATGCGATACGTTGAGGTGCCAGTGACGCTGGCGCCTGCTGACGCGCAGCTTGTTGTAGACGGTACGGTGAATGCCGAGCGGACGCTCCAACTCGCCGCCGACAAGAAATTCGTTGTCTCCGTATCGAAGATCGGCTATAAACCGTTCGCGGCGACAGGTTTATCGCCGAACCGGCAAGGTTGGAATTTCGCCCTCGCACCGGAGCAGATGCACCTACAGGTTCTTACTGCGGAGCATTCGGGCAGAGTGTTCTTGGATAATCACGACATCTGGAACCTCCAACAGGGCGATATGGTGGACGCTTCGCTTCCGGCGGACGGGGTGCAGCATAGTCTCACGACCCGCAATCAGAGCGGTGAGCTATTTAAAGTAATATTTCGCGCGCTTCCCGGGCAGATACCCGAGCTTATGCCGGTGACCGGTCGCGAATTTGTGGTGAGCGGCCTCGGGAATGAGGCGAAGGTTTTCACCGCCTCCAGCGGCGCGTCGGTCAGTACGTCTGGTATGCCGCCGGTCGGGATCACGACAAACGGAACTCGCCTTGACCTCACCGCCACCGACCCAGACCAAACATTGCTAACGACTTCCGGCGCCGAGAAACAATCCATTTTGTTTCCACACGGAAACGCCCCAGTTCTGTTAGTCTCTTTGCATGCGAATTCAAACCTAGGCTCGGCCAGCATAAAGACAAACATTGAGAACGCTAAGTTGCTGTTCGACGGTCACGAGAGAAAGTCCCGGAGGCCGGGGCAGTGGCATATCTCGGCTGCGGCGGGTTCACATGAATTGGAAGTGATGGCCGAGGGATACACCACCGAGAAGCGCCTACTCAAGATCGAAAATGGTCAGGACCTCAGCCAAACGATAGAACTCGCCCGGGCCTCCGCCGAGCTGGTTGTTCAGGGAGGAACGGGCGGCGCAGAAGTCTTCATCGACGATAGACCTGTCGGGACAATCGACTCGACCGATAGCCTAAAGCTTCCGATACCACCTGGCCAACATCAGATCGAATTGCGTCACGCCGGCTTTGAGAGTTTGACATTGACGCACACCTTTGAAGCGGGACTGACTTTTGCGCTCAAAAGTAGTGCGCTGAAGCTCTTCGGCACGATTAACTTCGCGGTCACACCTATACCTGCGACGGTCCGTTACCGCCGGGCCGGTGAAAGCAATTGGCACTCAGGAGCGGTGGGAAGCTCGGTGAGAGTGAAAGCCGGGAAATACGAGGTGCTGCTTAAAGCTGACGGGTACGAACCTTCTCAGCAGGAATTTGAAGTCGCCAGTGGCGGGGTCGTAGAAGCTGATTGGCACTTACGCCCACTGCCGCAAACTCCGACTCCAAGAGCAGTCGCCGAATCTCCTAAAGACCGGTTTCAGCATCCCGAAGAACTCGAGGAAAAACCTGGCCCCTGGCTAACCGGAAATAGCGGCAGGTTCCTTGCCCTGCGCCCTGCAAAAAAGTACACTCTTACCTTTCTTACCCCAGCTGCGATGCCGGGCAGATTCAACGCACTTACCGGTAAGCATAGGCCGAAGTGGAACGTCGTTGTTCGTCAATTTGACGGTCGACACTCGCTCCTCCAAGACGCGGAAATCGAGTATGAACTCGAAGAGCATCAACTCATGCGCAAGGTAAAGGTGGACGGGAAAGTGGCGAAATCGAAAGCCACTGCCGATTTCGCGGACGGACAGTTCGCCTATACAGTAGACGTAATGCTGCAGGGCGATGGCATCCGAACCATGACTCGAGATGGCAAATTGCTGGATCAATTTACAGACAATCGATTCGATTGGGCTAACCCTACCGTCGCGATAAAAGGCGATACATTTTTCGTGGTCAGATAAGTTTCTCTTTGCCAGTAGGTCTCTTGTCCCCGGCATCCAGCACCTAAGCGTTCGGCAGCACCGTCAAGCGAAGCGTAGAAGTTGCGTCACTATTCGGGAGTGGACGCATCGGGTCAGAGCAGCAACGGTTCACAAGTGGGCGAAGCCTCGCGTCGCAAGTGGGCGGGTGACATTCAGCTACGATTCGTGACAGCGTCATTGAAGAAGGGCACCACGGTAGATGCTGTCGCGAAAGTGTATGGCGTGCACGCAAGTCAGCTTTATGACTGGCGCAAACAGCATCGGCAACGATTTCTCAGACACAAAGCAGCGATATTGCTCCCGGTGCAAGTGGCCGAAGCTGATCCGCGTCCTGTACCCAGCCACCGCAGGACGGTCGCGTGGTGATCGAAGCGCGCGAGGTGTTCGGGTACCCATCAGTGGCGGCCTGAATGCAGCTGTCATCCGCTTGGTGCTGGGCTGCCTGACGCAATGATTGCGTCGCCTGCAAACGCTCGCATCTGGATTGTCGCTGGCGTAACGGATCTGCGGCGTGGAATGTTGCACTGCGTACGCCCGGAAACGGCTTGGCATTGTTGACGAGAACTCAGTTGAACCATCTCAGCGAAAGGGCGGCATGCACCGCGCTTGAGCCGCCTATCGAGGATAATGCAGTCAGCCGCAAGCGTCGTTGTTGCCGAAGTGATTTGACTGACTACTCCAACCGACAATACCGTTCGATAATCGGATCTTGATCCACCAGATCGCCTTCGGAACTGACGGCAGAATGGTCTCACCCCAGCACACCTCGGAGGGCTGAAAGCAGTACTTCGCGTAGTTTGCTTCTGCCTGGACGATCCTGCCGTTCGTATAAACGTTCGCATAGCCCTCACCCAAGTTGTCGAGTACGAAAACGATGCTGCTTTTCGGAAAGGGCCCGTTGATGAGAACCCCAACCGGCTCCGGTGTTAGATGAACTTCGCCTGTCAGAGCTGTCACGCGACTGCCTTTTAACGCGGTTCCAACGAAGCGCTCGCTTCCGGGGTTTGCAACCAAGTTCGTAGTGGCAAGAACAGTCCAATCTCCGAAGCGACAGCACTCAAACGGGCATGCATGCTTCGCCACGTAGTGCTCAGAGGGTCTTTCGTTCGCCGCTAGCTGCCTTAATTCCCGCGCAAATTCTCGCCGCCGCTCATTAGAGAATGCCTCTAACTTCCGGAGTTTTTGTCCGAGAGGCGAGGCTTTAAAAAGAGGAGTCGTCAGGAAGCTCTCGACTCGGGCGAAATCCTTGGCCTCAAGAGAAGGATTCACTTCGAAACCGTGCGCGTCCATTTCTTGCAGTACTCGTGACGCTTCGTCGGGGTGGCCGGCTTGCAGAAGAGTGTCAACGAATTCGTACCAACGGTACGCAATGCCGCAGCCGGCCCTCACTTCTTGTTTCCGCAAGGCGATGAGCTGGACCCAGTCATGACTCTTCTGGGCTTGGCGAATCTGGTCCCAGCTGTTCCAAGTCATGTCGTCTTGACAAGGCCCTCCGACTTCGTAATCACATGGAGCGCTCAGGGCTGCAAGAAGAAGCAAGACTGCCGCAGTGAAGAAAGCGCGCATCGTGTCTGCGAGTGTACTATGGCAAACAATGTGTGTCCACGAGGCCGCTAGCGAACTTTTCACCTAAAAGCATGACGGCCCTGAGCGAACGCTTACTCAAGCACGCCAAAATCATAGCCCTTTCCGTAGACTCCCTTGGACGGTTCGGCTGAACCCATGAACAGGAACAGGTATTCTCCCGGCGCGAGTTGTTGGGTGCTTAACTTAAATAGCCGCGGTCCGACCTCCAGTGATTCTCTCGGCCGGATGTCTTCAGCGTTCAGCTCCTGTTTAGGGGCGGCAGGTCCAAGCTCCAATTCGCGCCTGTCATTCTTGCTGGAAAAGGTGACGAGAACTAGCTCCTCAATTTCTTTCCCGTCAGGGAGACGAACGTAAAATGTCTGACCTGTTTTCTGTAAGCGAGCTTTCGAGTGTGAACCGATCAGATAACCGATCGCTTTACTTTTCTTCAATAACTTCTTCGGCGTTTCAGTGCCTAGCAGAAATTTTAGCTCCACCTTGACGGGAATAGCGGCCCCTGCGGGAAAGAAGTAAAGAGCGGGTTCGGCCGGAACAATACTGGCGTGAGGGTCTGCTGGAAATTTCTTGCCGGGGTCACGAGGTTTCAGTGGGCCCGTGGCCGACGCCGGCGGAGGTGCGGGCGGCGCATACGGCAGAGTTGGATCCAAAAGATACTTGATGATATTGTCGCTGACACCCTCCTTCTTCAAATCGATGAGTTCATCTGTATTCAGGTCAAAGGCCTTTGCATTCCTCTTGATCTTGGTTATGATGATCTCCTCCGCCAATCCGGAACGAGTCAGCTTTACGACTTCTTCCGCTGTCAGGGCCGGCTGCCTTGCGGGTGCGTGGGCATTCCCGCGTACCTGTCCAAAAGGTGTGAAGCACAGTAGCTGAAGGGCCAAGAAGGACGCGAAAGTCGACCGGTTCATAGAATTTAAGCTGAGCATAGTTCAGATAAACGGTCTTTGCAATTTTTGGCCCTTCGCGTGTTGAGGTATTTGTAACTATGCCTTCGAAGAAGCTCGCGATGAGCACTCGCCCCGAGGAAGCTGACGTTACAGCTCGAGGTGAGAACTTGGCGCTCATCTACCAAGGGCTGCTAACCGGAATTGTTCGAATTCAGTCAGGGCGGCAGCATGTCGGCGACGCTGAGAGCTTTCGAAGAAGGACGCAGGCGGCGCTGCGGGATATTGAGCGTGACGCAGTTGGCGCAACCTACGACGGAACCGATATTCGGGAGACCCACTTCGCTGTAGTAGCGTACCTGGATGCCGTGATCCTGAACTCGGCCGAGCCAATTCGTGCGGAGTGGGAACGTAAGACTCTGCAAGAAGAGCTCTTCGGCCAGACCGATGCCGGAGTGGTCTTTTTTGAGAAGCTGGAGCGCTTGCGTTCGCGGCGGGACTCACGTCAACTGGCGGACGTATTGGAGATATTCCTGCTCTGCCTCTTGCTGGGCTTTGAAGGCCGCTACGCCGGCGGCCTGCGGGGCGAGCTTTACAGCATCACCGAAAGGCTAAGTACACGCATCGAGGACATCCGCGGCACTACGCGCCTGCTCTCGCCCATATACCCGCCGCCGACAGACCCAGTCGCGATAGTTTCAATGCCACCGGTTCCAGCACGGCCCTATGGCGTGATCATGCTGTTAGCTACACTCCTGACCCTTCTGCTCTTTGCAGTAGCAAAACTGAACCTGATTTGGACCAGCGGTGAAATCCGTAGCCGTTTCTTTTAAGAGGCTCAATGACATTCAAGTCGATCCTATTTTGTCTTTTCCTTTATGTGTGCCTGGTTTGGGTCGGTGCTTACTATTTCTACTCGGGCGACAGGGTTCAGCAGATCGGGCTCCTCTGGACAGGGGTAGGTCTTCTTGCGGTGCTAGTGCTGATGCTGGCTTCGCGCTTATTCGGGGGGTGGCGCATGTGGCGCGCCAGAAACGCAGGTAAACCTGCGGTTAAGCTGCAAGCGGCACAGGAGCGCGCTCAGCCGGTTCACGAGGAAGAAGCGGCATTGACGGCTCTGATCAATGAAGCGAATGCCGTCCTGAGTCGCACGAAGGCATACGCGAATAAGGCAGAATCCAGAACGTTATCCGACTTTCCGATCTACCTCTTGATCGGGCCGGAGGGCTCCGGTAAAACCGATGCGTTTTTAAATGCCAATCTTGAGCCGCAGCTTCTAGCGGGACAAGCGACTCGTGCTGGAGCAACTGGCGCGACGAGAGTCTGCAATATCTGGCTCGCTCAGGAAAGGGTATTCATCGAGCTCGCCGGCCGGGCTTTCGGCGGCGAACTGGACCGCTGGAAGGCGTTGCTGCTAATTCTCCAAATGCGGCACCCGGCCACTCGCTGGCAACGATTGTGGAAAGAACCGAAAGAAGGGCCGGATCTGCGGGGTGTAATTGCCTTTTGCGACGCCGCAAGCTTTACGGCCGCGGCAAGTCCACAGGGACGCGAACGTCTTGAAACACAGATACACCAATGGCAGGAGCGCCTGGGCGCGATAGCAGAGGTGTTTGGCATCGAGTGCCCGGTGCATTTGCTCGTGACGAAGAGCGACGCCATCCCATACTTTTCCGACTACTTCCGCCGCGTTCCCGAATCCGAGACCGGACAGTTCTTGGGCTGCGCAATGCCGGTGGATAGTGGATCTCGGCGGCAAGATGCGTCGGCGGAGACCGAATCGAAGTGGCTCACGAAATCGTTCAACGCGCTTTACTACTCGCTAGCCGAGGGGCGGACTGCGCGTCTGTCTCAGGAGCCCGACGTGACGCGTCGACCTGCTATTTACGAGTTTCCTCGCGAATTCAAGCGAATTCGGGGACCGTTTGTGCAGTTTTTGACGATGCTGTTTCGCCCCAACCCGCTTCGGCCGGGGCCTAAGCTGCGCGGCTTCTACCTGAGCGGAACCATCGAGCGGGAGATGGCGCTGAGTTTGGCCGACAGCAGAACCGATTGGAAACAGCCGAGCAGCAATTTGGAAGCCACCAGCCTTTTTCGTGCAGAAGCTACGCAAATCATGAGGGGTGGAGGCGGCAGCGTAACTCACGCAAACTTCACTCCCGCAGGTCCACTGGTCCGTCGCTGGTTGTTTGTCAGCGAGCTGTTCGCAAGTGTAGTTCCGGCAGATCCGCGTCCACAGCGCGCACCGAAGTTCGATTCGCGGCGCGAGGTTTACCGCCAGGTGGCCTGCATCGCCGTTTGCGGGGTCTGTTTAGTCTTGTGTTTCGCTCTTTTTAATTCCTGGATCAGAAATTCGCGACTGCTCCACTCCCTCCGCAACGAAACTGTCGCTCAAAAGAAAGGCTCCATTCCGACTCTCGCAGAACTCCAGTCCTTGGACGACCTCCGTGCGCAGCTCAGCGAGCTCAGCCGTTATGGAAAGGACGGTCCCCCGCTCGGTCTGCGTTGGGGACTCTATAGTGGCAACGGAATTCTCCAGCCGATTCGGCAAACCTACTTCCGCCGCTTCCAGAGTCTTCTCTTGAATAGGCTTAATGGAACGATTGTTAACAGACTTGAACGGCTGCCCTCGACTCCGGGACCGAGTGACGCTTACAGTCCTGTGTTTCGTTTGCTAAGGACGCACATTATGATCTCATCCGGCGGCTGTAAACCAGACCCCAGCTTCGTCGCTGGTGTTCTCAAGCAAACTCGCGAGGAGGCAATGGGATCACAGGACGCGAATTGGCAATCGCTCGCCGATCGCCAGATAGATTTTTACGCGAGCCAATTGGAATCGAGCAATCTGCCAAAGCTAGCAGAAAACGCCGCGGCCCGGGATCGAGCAAGAACCTACCTGGCAAACAGCCAGGGCGCTGATCGTGTGTACGTCGGCCTGCTGGCTGCTGCGAGAAAGAGCTTTCCCAATCCGCAGCGATTGAGCAACTTGGCGCCGGGCTATCAGCAGGTGTTGAGTGGATCTGGCGAAGTGGAAGGCGTCTTTAGCCGCGACGGTTGGAACTACTTCGAAAAAGCCGCCAAAACCGGAAAGAACAACGGCCAGGGAGAGGCTTGCGTGCTCGGTGAACATTCGACTTCAGGAGGTGAGGGGAAGCGCGATCGCGAAACTCAGCGAGCATTGCAGCGAATGTTTCTGCGTGATTATGCCGAACACTGGCGCAAATACCTGATGGGTTTTTCTGTCAATCGCTTTTACGGACCCGGTGATGCTGCCCGTAAGTTAGAAATACTCTCGGGGCACAAATCGCCTCTTCTTGCCTTGATGGCTCTATCTTCAAACCAGACAACCCTACCCGACTCAATCGTGGAGCCGGAAGTTCTGGATAAGGTAAAGCCCATTGTGCGAAAGTACTTCCCAAAGCTAGCCGGCGACACCCAAGCGGCGCATAAGACGAGCGCAATCGACGCTGCGCCCCGGGAGGGGATAAGCAGCCCGGCCGATGTCACGAAAGCTTTCCAGCCGGTACATTGGGTGGTGCCCGCGGGAAGCGAGACTTGGGTGGTCGATAAGAACAGCGCTTACATAGACGCGCTTGCGGCACTCGGCCATTCGATGGAGGACATCGCCCGCGCCGGAGCCAATCCTGACGCCGCTGTGTTTCAGGCCGCGAGCCAGAACTACGAGAAAGCGTTGGAAGCGGCCAGGCAAATCGCTCGCGGATTTGAACCGATGGGCGTCGCTGGTCTCGACGTCGCCGTGGAACGTCTTCTCGAAGCGCCAATTCGGCAGACGCAGGGCTTCATCATTACCGATTTGGATAGCGCCGCAGCCGGAAAGGTGAATGCCCAGCTGAAACAAGTTTGTGAGCGCATCGCCCCTACCCTACGGAAATATCCATTTCAGCGTTCCGATATGGAGGCAACTTTGGACGAAGTTGCCGGTGTGTTTGCGCCCGCAAGTGGAGCTATTTGGAAATTTCAAGCTCAGTCCATGGCCGACCTGCTGGTGAAAGAAAACGGGCGGTGGGTGGTCAAAGATCCGGCTAAGAAGCCCCAGGTCACCGCGGAAATGGTCAACTTCCTGAACCGCGCTCAGGCAATTGCCGATGCGTTCTATCCGGGCGGAGGCTCGCAGGCTCAATTCACCTACATCCTTCGGCCAAAGCTAGATCCGAACTTTAAAGATGCCGTGCTCGAACTAGATATTGATGGCCAAACGCACGTTTGGAACTCAAGTCTGCAGAAGCAGTTCGCGTGGCCCCCTGCCCCTGGAGCAAAAGATGTCGGCGTGCGAGGACTCATCCGTATGGGAAATGTGGCGTTTCCGTTTACCTCGCGTCCCGGCATCTGGGCGATATTCAAGGTCATGGGCGACGCTGAACCGAGAGCTCTCTCGAGCCGCCTCGTTGAGTGGAAATTTGTTCGAGGCGGCGACGGACGGCTCGAGGCCATTCAACCGGCCCCTGTCCGTCTGGAGTTCGTCGAGTTCCCGAGCGGGGTTGACATCTTCAATCCCAAGTTCCTGCAGGGTTTGGAGTGCCCGACCCGCGCCGTTCAATAGAGTGTCACGGGATTTTGAGAGCTATCTGCTTCTGGAAAGGTAATTGCAGTCTAAACAACCGTCAACGAGCTGGTAAATGCCTCCAGCTTCAGCAAACTGAGCAGTCACCGGGCCAGTTTCGAGCCCGATAGCTGCGCACAACTAAAAATAGAGTTAAAATACTACACGCCATAAGAGCGAAGTGTTACTCGGCCATAAACGAAAACTTCGCCGGAAGGATTGAGGATGCCCAAAGAAAGCCTGCAGAAGAAAGTTGGCCGGGTACGGCCGCCTAGAGTCCACATCACGTACGACGTGGAAATCGGAGATGCCATTGAAAAGAGAGATCTGCCGTTTGTAGCAGGTGTGCTGGCCGACCTCTCCGGGATGCCGGAAAAGCCGCTTCCGCCGATCGCGAGAAGGAAGTTCGTGCAGATCGATCGTGACAATGTTGACGACGTCATGAAAAAGATCGGACCGCGCTTGGCCTTCAAGGTCGACAATCGGCTGAGTGAAGACGACACTAAGCTGAATGTCGAGCTGCGATTTCAAAGCATGGAAGACTTTCAACCTGCGAAGGTCGCTCAACAAGTTACACCGCTGCGCAAACTGCTTGAGTTACGCAGTAGTTTGGCCAACCTGCGCAGCAGCCTGATCGGCAACGAAAAGCTGGAAAACCTCTTACAAGAAGTCATTCAGAACCAGGAAAAACTGCTGCAAGCCGGAGCAGAAGCTGGTATCCGAATGGATAGCGAGAAGGAGAAATAGATGGCTGAAACAAATCTAACGGTGGAACCGCAGGCAGCGGCGCAAACCGCAGTTGAAAACCGAAGCCTTCTTGACCAGATTGCGGAAGAAGGCAGAATCGGACAGACGCCGGAGGAGCGGAGTAGCGGAAAACTTTGGCTCACCGATCTTGTTCGCGACGTCATGAGCGGCCAGATGACGGTCTCAAATGATACAGAGGCCATGATCAACCGTCGGATTGCCGACCTTGACGAGCTAATCTCCCGGCAGCTTAATGAAGTAATGCATGCCGAGCCGTTTCAGAAGCTCGAAGGATCCTGGCGCGGCTTACACTACTTCGTGCAGCAAACCGAAACTTCTAGTAGTTTGAAAATCAAGCTACTCAACGTCAGCAAAGACGATCTCCGAAAAGATCTTGAAAAAGCCACTGAATTCGATCAGAGTACGATCTTCAAGAAGATTTATGAAGAAGAGTACGGCACCTTCGGAGGAAATCCCTTCGCGACTCTAATAGGAGACTACGAATTCACCCGCCATCCGCAAGACGTGTCTTTGCTCGAGAAGATGTCAGGAGTTGCCTCAACTTCGCACGCGCCGTTTTTGGCCGCTGCGAGTCCTTCCCTGTTTAACTTCGAGAGTTTCACTGAACTTTCAGGCCCGCGCGATCTCGAGAAGATTTTCGATAATGAGTCCTATCTGAAATACAATATGTTTCGTAAGAGCGACGACGCAAGATACGTTGGCCTCTGCTTACCGCATGTTCTGATGCGCCTTCCCTACGGAAAGGAAACAACGCCGGTCGAAGAGTTCGACTTCGAAGAGGGAGTGGACGGCCGAGATCACAAAAAATATCTTTGGGGTAACGCCGCTTATGCCTTTGCAGCGCGGTTGACCGACGCGTTTGCCCGTCACGAATGGTGCGCCGCCATCCGCGGCGTCGAGGGTGGCGGACTCGTGGAGGGCCTTCCAGCCCATACCTTTACAACCGACGACGGAGATATCGCAACCAAGTGCCCCACTGAGATCGCGATCACGGATCGGAGGGAAAACGAGCTGGCTAAGCTCGGATTTATTCCACTCTCCTACTATAAGGGAACGGATACTGCCGTGTTCACAGGTGCGCAATCGACCCAGAAGCCACAGCTTTATCTGGACGACGATGCTAACTCGAACTCACGTTTATCTTCGCAGTTACAATACATCTTCGCTTGCTCGCGATTCGCACATTTTCTAAAAGCGATGATGCGCGATAAGATCGGTAGCTTTATGTCACGCGATCAGTGTGAGAGTTTCTTAAATCGCTGGATCGCAAACTATGTGCTGCTCGATGATATGGCGCCACAAGATTTGAAAGCCAAATTTCCTCTACGTGACGCACGCATTGAGGTTTCTGAAATTCCGGGGAAGCCCGGCTCTTACAACGCGGTGGCGTTCTTGCGACCTCACTTCCAGTTGGAAGCACTCGCAGTTTCGTTGCGCCTCGTAGCGAAGCTTCCGACCAAGAAGGGATAACTCGAACGGCAGTGCAACAGCCGCTTCAGCTTGGACCGACAGTTGCAACAGAATAAGCGGTTCCGGATGCGCAAACTTTCGGTAATCGACACACGCAAGACAAAAGGAGACTCACAATGTTTAATGCGTTCGCAAACTTCGGTGACATCAAAGGTGAATGCACCGTGAAGGATTACAAGGACTGTGTTCAGCTGACAAAGATCCAGTTCAAAGTGAAACAGCCAGCATCAGTTACTCAGCAGACCGCTGGCGGACGAAGTGCCGAGGCGGCCGAGTTTTCGGAGGTCGTAATTGAAAAGTTAGTCGATAAGGCAAGCGTCAAACTATGGGAAGCCGCCTGTAATGGTACGCACTTGGACAAGGTAGTTCTTGACTATGCTCGGGCGGGCGGCGACTCCGCTGTGAAGTATTTCGAAATCATCTTGAAAGAGGTTCTGATCAGCGGTTTCGAGCACATTGGGGATCCGCAAGGAGCTCATCAATTTCCGGTCGAGCAAATCAAGATGACCTTCGGCGCCATAGAGCAGACGTATACTCAGCAGCTAGCGACGGGCAAGGCCGGCGGAAATGTGGCTGCAAAGTGGAATGTCTCGCAAGGCGCTGCTGCTTAGTAACCGCGAAATGACTCACTTTCCTACCAGTTAGCTTATGCCCACGGAGCGGCTGTTCTCTGACGACCTCCTCGATCCGATCTCTCCTGAGGAACCGGCCGGTGCAAATCTGCGCTGGCTTCCAGAATGGGATCGGGTTAAGGAGGCTCGCCAGTCTGAAGATGGTTTACAGGCAGGTAAATGGGCGAAGAAGGATCCCAAGAGTGCTAACTGGTCTTTGGCACTCAAGCTAAGCACAGCTATGTTGCGGGAAAGATCTAAAGATCTGCAGCTCGCAATGTGGCTAACTGAGGCTAGCCTGAAGTTACATGGCTTCGCAGGATTGCGCGACGGACTTTGGATAGCGCGCGAACTTGTGGTTCGATTCTGGGACGCGGGTCTCTATCCGGTGATCGAAGATGGTCCAGAAGACCGCACTGGTCCATTCGAATGGCTCAACGAAAAAGTGACTGATTCGGTCCTAGCAATTCCAATCACGCGGCGATCTGGAGATGGTGAGAACTACAGCCTGGCCGATCTGCAGGAAGCCCGTTTTGTCGGTTCGGAGAAGCAGTGCGAGGACGCGGACGGCGAAGTCGACCCTCAAAAAAAGCGCGAATACGAAAAAGCTCTAGCTGCCGGGCGAATTTCGCTGGACATGTTCAAGAGCGCTGTGAGAGAAACCAGACGCGTTCCTTTCGAAGAGCTAGCCGCAGATCTTGATGAAGCCGCTGAAGAGTTTAAGAGTCTAGAACGGACGATAGAAGAAAAGTTCGGCGACGCGGCTCCGAATCTGGCTACATTTCGAAATGCCCTCGGAGAGATTCGGCAAGAGCTATCGACGATTCTGCAAGACAAGCGCAGAGAAGAGCCCGTTGTTCCAACGACCAGTCAAGAGGAAGGAGATCAAGCCAGCAATGTGAACAATGGATCCGTAACAGTTCGGCTGCCGCTCTCTCACATGAGCGCGCACGCATCACGTTCATTGGGTACTGATTCATGGCTAGAAGCTGAGAGCCTCGTCCAGTCCGGACAAGTGGACGCAGGACTTGCTGAGATGCGGCGCCTGGCTGCCAATGAAACAACCGGGCGGAGTCGTTTTGAACGGAAACTGCTTTTGGCCGAAGTGTGTCTCGCAAGCCATCGCGAACGTCTGGCGAAAGCTATTCTTGGCGAATTAGCCGAGCAGATTGAAAAGCATCAGCTGGATACTTGGGAGAGCTCAGAATTAATCAGCGGCGTCTGGGTCAGACTCTACGAACTTCACAAACGCGAGGGCGCTTCCGAATCGGAGGAAGCCTCAAAGTTATTCGGACGCCTCTGTCGTCTAGATCCGTGGCAGGCGCTAACCTGCGGCGAATGATTACTTCACCTTGAACCAGGGAACGAATGGGACCTTCACTCCTCGACCGGCTCACCGATAGCGACGCCAAAAGTTCTCTGCGAAGGGATCTGATGGCCCTTCTGAACACGCGGCGTCAAGAACAGGGGGTCGATCTGAATTTCAAGCAAGCGGCAGACTCGGTACTTACATTCGGCGTAGTCGATTTTACTTCTTATAACCTAAATAGCAGTATCGACCAGGAACGTGTCCGATGTTCTGTCGAGCGCGCTATCCGTCAATTCGAACCGAGGCTGACTCGTGTAGCGGTCTCTGTAGAGCAGCCTGAACCGCTGCACCCGACCCTCAGTTTGCATATCGAAGCGGAGTTGCAAGGCGAGGCGAAGACGAGCACGATCAATATAGATGCGTCACTGGAGCGCGCTTCCCGCCGCATCGTCGTACAAGGAGCTTCGTAATGATAGACGAATTGCTGCCTTACTACGAACGCGAACTGACGTTCATCCGGCAAATGGCCGGTGAGTTCAGCGAAAAATATCCAGGCGTCGCGGGCCGCTTAATGCTCGAGCCAAATACCTGCGAAGATCCGCATGTTGAACGACTGATAGAAGCATTCGCATTGCTGGCAGGACGGGTTCACCGCAAAATCGACGACGAGTTTCCAGAAATTACGGAATCGCTGCTCGATGTTCTTTATCCTCACTTCCTCAGGCCGATTCCATCTTTAGCCATAGCTCAATTCCGTTCAAAGAACGATCACAGCGCAGTAACGGCAAGCACACGGATACGGCCCGGCACTCCGATTCACCACTCTCTCGAAAACGGCGACGTGTGTTCGTTTCAGACATCCTATCCAGTAACGCTTTGGCCTGTAAGTGTGACGGAAGCTTCCGTCTCTCGGACGAATCGCTTTGTTTCATCAGGAGTTACTCGGGGCGTAGGGGCAACCATCCGCATTCGTCTCGAATGTACAGGAGAGTTAAGGCTCTCACAGTTGGCAATGGAGTCTCTCCGGTTTTATCTAAACGGAGAAAATGCGACCGTCCAATCGTTATACGAATTCCTGTTCGTAAACGCGTTGCGAGTCAGCCTCCGTGCGATAGGAACCGAATCATCCCTGGAAGTCGCACTCCCCGACAACAGTCTGCGCCAGATCGGATTCACTCAGGACGAGGGTCTTCTCCCTTATTCTGACCGAAGCTTTCTGGGATACCGTCTGTTGCAAGAATACTTCAGTTTCCCTGAGAAGTTCCTTTTCTTCGAGGTAAGTGGATTCGATAAGGCAGCTCTCGGCGGATTCGGGCGTACTTTTGAAATTGTCATCGCGCTCAAAGAAGTCGACGACAAGAATCGATTGGCAGCACTCGAACAGACGGTGGATGCGCGCACTTTTCAATTGGGATGCACACCGGTAGTCAACGTTTTCGAACGCATAGCTGAGCCGATTCGCATTTCGCAAACGAAAACCGAGTACCGGGTCATACCTGATCAACATCGGCAAAGTTCTACCGAGGTCTATTCCGTCGACCGGGTTGCCTCCATGGCCTCCTATCAGCAGGAACCCACAGTGTATGAGCCTTTCTACGGTCTGCGCCACGGAAGTGAAGGAGCAAGAAAGCAGTTCTGGTACACGCACCGGCGGCCCTCTTTCCGGAAGAACGACAACGGCACCGAGGTGTACATCTCCTTGGTAGATCTAGATTTTAGACCTTCCCTTCCGCCCGTCGACATGTTGACAATCCGGGTAACCTGTACAAATCGGGATCAGGCCTCACGGCTGAAGCTCTCCGGGGAATTTGGCGAGTTTGAAGCGGAGGACCTGGCTTTGGTGGACGTCCGCTGCTTCCGCAAGCCGACTCACACGATTCGCCCCCCTCTGCGACAATCCGCGCAATGGCGGTTGATCTCTCATCTGTCGCTAAATCATCTTTCGATCGTAAAGGGTGGTCGAGATTCATTGGCAGAGATCTTTCGCCTCTACGATTTCATCGACTCGCCCGCGATACAGAAGCAGATCGCCGGGATAATCGATCTAGAGAGCAAACCGGGTATCGCGCGCGTTGTTTCTGAAACCGGAGTGGCCTTCTGCCGTGGTACAGATGTGATGGTCCAGTTCGACGAGAACGAGTACGTAGGGACCGGGGTTTATCTGCTCGCGTCCGTGATCGAGAAGTTTCTGGGGTTGTACAGTACGATCAACTCGTTCAGCCGCCTTACAGCCAAAACGAATAAAGGAGTGCTCAAGAGATGGCCACCGTTAGCCGGCGAGCAGATCCTCCTCTAGAAAAGGCTCTATTCGAGCGCGCTTGTGAATTCGATTTCTTCCAAGCAGTGCGTTTGCTGGAACGAATTTTCCCGAGACGGAAGCCAGTCGGCTTTACCGCTCGGCCTAGTGAAGAAGTCGTTCGCTTTGGCGCCTGGCTCTCACTAGCCTTTCCCGCCAGCGCCATCGACTTGATCGAACAGAGCCCTGATTTGGATAAGCCCGTGCGGATGACAGTCACTTTTCTGGCACTCACCGGTATTCAGGGCGTTCTGCCCATTTACTACACAGAGCGAATGATGACGCGAAAAGGCAGCAAGGAAAACGCTCTTGCGCAGTTTCTCGATCTGTTCAATCACCGTTTAGTTTCTCTCTTTTATCGAGCCTGGCAGAAGCACAATTTTCCGGCACTATATGAGTCCGCCGCTATGCAAGGCGAGGAGCCGGATTCCTTCACCCGAGTGCTCTTCAACCTGATCGGCATGGGCACAGCGAGTCTGCGCGGCCGGATGCATATCTCGGACGAAAGCTTGCTGCGCTACGCCGGCCTGATCGCACAAGCTCCGCACTCCGCCAGCGCTCTTCGAGGAATACTGCGAGACTATTTCGCCGTTCCAGTAGTAATCCAGCAGTGCCTAGGGAGCTGGTACGAACTCCATGACCTGGATCGCGCTTATCTTTCCCCGGACCTGGAAAGAAATCAGCTTGGCATCGGGGCCTTCATCGGCGATAAAGTGTGGGATCAGCAGGCGCGGTTTCGCATTTGTCTGGGTGCGCTTAGCTTCGCTCGCTTTCGAGAGTTCTTGCCCGACGGCGCAGCGCTCGTTAAGCTGCTGGAACTCACCAAATACTTAGTAGGTTTAGCCTTGGCGTTCGACGTGCAACTCATTTTGCAAGCTGAGGAGGTTCCGGATCTCCGGTTGACCGATGTGGGTGCTGATGCCCCGCGACTGGGCTGGAGTACTTGGCTGAAAACGACAGCATTCCAGAACGATGCGACGGATGCTGTGTTCGCTTATCGAAGCTGATTGAAGCACTGAAATGGCATACGTCCAGACAAACCGCCGCATTGCGATTTCCACTCCTCTGGGAGCGGATGTACTCCTGCTGCGAGGATTCAACGGAACGGAAGGGATTTCGCAGCTCTTCGAGTTTGACTTGGATCTGCTCTCGGATAAAGACTCCTTAAAGTTCGACGATATCGTTGGAAAGAACGTCACGGTTCGGCTGTTCGATGCCCAAGGAAGCGAGCGGACATGGCACGGGTTCATAAGTCGTTTCGCACAGGGCTCACAAGATAGACGTCTGACCTCTTATCGCGCGCAGATGGTCCCTTGGCTGTGGTTTCTGACTCGAACCGCTGACTGTCGCATTTTCCAGAACAAAAAGGTTCCTGACATTATCCAAAAGGTTTTCAAGGATCTCGGTTTTCAGGATTATGAACTCCGGTTATATGGCAATTTCAATCCGCGTGACTACTGTGTGCAGTACCGTGAGACAGATTTTAATTTCGTCTCGCGCCTGATGGAAGAAGAAGGAATCTACTACTACTTCCGGCATGACGACGGAAAGCATGTCATGGTCCTGGCAAACGATCCAGCGGCACATGAGCCATGTCCGAACCAAGCGACAGCGCGCTACGACTTCCGCGGCGGCAACATCAACTACGAAGATGTGGTCACCGAGTGGCACCTCGAACAGGAGTTTCGGACGGGGAAGTGGAGTCAGACGGACTACAATTTCGAGACTCCAAGTAGCAATTTGTCCGTCACGGTGAGTGGGAAGAATTCGTACGAAATCTACGACTATCCTGGTGAGCACAACATACGTGCGGAGGGCGACAGGTTGGCGCGCATTCGGCTCCAGGAACAGACCGCCGCCTGTTTGATAAATCAAGGCGCCAGTGGCTGCCGATACTTTTCTGCCGGCTTCAAAGTCACGCTGCAAGATCACTATCGGAGCGATCTGAATCAAACTTACTTACTCACTTCGGTCCACCACACCGCAACCCAAGGTGGTGACTACGTTGTAGGCTCGGAGCCAAACAAAGAATTCACCTATCAGAACCGCTTCGGCTGCATTCGATTCTCAGTTCCGTTTCGTCCGCCGCGCGTAACGCCCCGGCCTTTTGTACAGGGATGCCAAACAGCTATCGTGGTTGGACCGGGGGGCGAAGAGATTTACACAGACAAGCACGGGCGCGTGAAAATTCAGTTCTATTGGGACCGCGAAGGCAAGCGCAATGAGAATAGCTCTTGCTGGGTACGCGTCTCGCATCCATGGGCGGGGAAAGGATGGGGCTCTGTTTCCATTCCGCGCATCGGCCAGGAAGTGATCGTCGATTTTCTGGAGGGCAATCCCGATCAGCCCATCATAGTCGGACGCGTCTACAATGCCGAGCAGACTGTGCCGTTCGGCATGCCCGCCGGCGCCGTTGTAAGCGGTGTTAAGTCAAACAGCACCAAAGGCGGCGGCGGATTCAATGAGATTTCGCTGAACGACACCAAAGGGAATGAGTTGATCAACATTCATGCGCAATACGATCAGCAGAACAAGATTGAGCATGACGAGCGGGTGGACATTGGCCGGGATCGGACCGAGCACGTCGGCCGTGACGAAAAGATCCAAATTGATCATGATCGGACGGAGAGCGTTGGGAATGATGAACGTATTTTTGTCAAGCATGACAAATACGAAATCGTAAATAACGATCGGGGTCTTCAAGTCAACCGTGATAAGTCGGAAACGGTAGTAAGAAATAAAGTGGTTCAGATTGGCGGCAACCAGAGCGAGAAGATCGATGGCGCCATGTCGATCGTTGTCGGGGGCACCCTATCGGAAAGCGTTCTGATAAACCTAGCTCAGACTGTCGTGGGGGCTATGGAAGTATCGGTCGGCGGAGCCTTAGCCTTGTCAGCGGGAGGAATCTTGGCCGAGACGGTTGGTGCGATCAAGACTGAAACGATCGGCGGCAACAAAACCGAAACCATCGGGG
Organism: Bryobacteraceae bacterium; assembly: GCA_965219105.1. Taxonomy (GTDB): domain Bacteria; phylum Acidobacteriota; class Terriglobia; order Bryobacterales; family Bryobacteraceae; genus Bog-105. The sequence goes on from OZ244728.1 coordinate 2,548,106, forward strand.
GGAATAAAACACTCACTATCGCGAAAGACTACACCGCTAACATCACTGGGGACGAGAATCTTAAAATCGGTAAAGCCTTCGCAGTACAAATCGCGGGTAAACATCGCGAAGAGATTCAAAAAGAATTTGAGATCACTGCAAAGAAAATACAAATGACGGCGCAGGAGGAAATTCACTTTAAGGCAGGCAAAGCCGAGATTATCTTGAACCAAAACGGAAACATCACGATCAAAGGCAATAAGCTCAGCTTAGAAGGAAGCGGCGATGTCATCATCAAGGGCAGCAAAATCAAAGGCAATTGAGACTGGGAGTCATCCGGCGAGTAAGATCAACGGGTCCTCGTTCACGGAGAGATGCGTTTGCGGAGAGGTCGTCAGCCTTGACGCGAACGGAATCGTTTTTGTGGATTACGCTCAAAACTCCTTGGGACCACTTCAGGCCAAGACTTTGGTCCAGGAGTTATTCGCTGGGGTGAAGGTACTTCTTGCTTTGGACGGAGGGGATCCAACGCGGCCGATTATTCTGGGCGTGATTCATGACACCGCCAAAACCCGAAAAATCCTTCATCTTAAAGCGAGTCAAGTTTTGATAGAAGCTGAGGAGATCCTAACTCTCAAATGTGGGCAAGGATCTTTCGAAGCGCAAAAAGACGGCAAGATACAAATCAAGGGTCGGGATGTTGTAAGCCGGGCAACTCGAACGAACAAAATGCGTGGCTCTACTGTGCTCATTAACTAAAAGGGTGCTATGTCAGTTACCGTCGGTGTAAACGGGATGTCTGTCATACATAAAGATAGCGGAGGTGTGACCCAAGCGTTCCCGGATGTCTGCAAGACTCCATCCCCAGCCGGGCCAGTTCCGCTTCCGTACCCGAACGTTGCTTTGTCATCCGATACGGCAGACGGTGCGAGCACTGTTCTGTGCGATGGCAATCCGGTCTGTGTGAAGGATTCCAATTTCAAGATGAGCACTGGCGATGAGGCTGGTTCCGCGGGTGGGGGTGTGGCCTCAAACAAAATCAAAGGTAAGGCAGAATTCATCAACTGTTCATTCGACGTGCTTTTTGAAGGAAAAAACGCCGCCCGGGCGATGGATCCGATGTTGCACAACGAAAAGAACACTCCGCCTTTTCCCGTGATGCAGGGTCCAGTAGTTGCGATGGGCGGAGAGAAAGCAGTTTGTTTCGTTTGCGGCGAGACGATCGAGTGAGTTATGGAGATGAGCATTATTTCGGTAGGCATGGTGAGTTCACTCGGGCTAGACTGGAAGACTTGCTGCGCCGCCGCCCGCAGCGGAATCATGAGGGCACAGGGCCTTCAACACTACCGGGTGCAAGTAACGGATGCCTTCGATATCCGTTTAGCAGTCGGACATCAAGTGGAACTATTAACCAGAGGGTTTGAAGGTAACGGCCGATTGCTGCGGTTATTGGTAGGCGCGTTCCGTGACCTATTAAAGAACGTTCCGGATACTTCCTCGGATTTCGGCCGCCATTCTGTCGAACTCCCGGTGTATTTGGCCGTTCCGGATGAGAACCGTACTGGCACTAATCTCGCCTTGATGTTGAACCAAGATGACCGGGGAAATGCAGGCTCGAATATCGGAGAAGATAACTCCGGTTCGCAAGAACCTTCGCTGAAATCGAATCTATTGGGAGAGGCCGTCAGAACAGCTCAATGGCCGTGGCCGGTTCGTTTCGAAGCACAGTGCAAGAGCGGTCCGGTGGCCCTCATTCAGTTGCTTGAACAATGTTCCCGGGATATGGACGAGGGCAAGTGCGAACAAGCGATCGTGGGCGCGGTTGACTCTTTGCTTGACGACGATACCTTGGCTTGGCTCCAAAAGACTGGACGGCTAAAAACTGGTGCTGTGCCGAGTGGATTGATGCCGGGAGAAGCTGCGGTCTTGTTCCTGCTAGATCGTCACGACTCCTCCGGCGCCGGTATGGGACGTTTTCAGTCCATTAGTTTAGATTTTGAATCGCTCAGCATGAGCACAGGACAGTGGTCTCGAGGCGCCACACTCACCCGGGTGGTTCGGAAGGCCGGAGAACGGGTCGGCTGGCCAGCCTGTTCAGCTCCTTGGCTTATTGCCGATCAAAACGGCGAATCCTATAACGCGAATGAGTGGGGCTGTGCCGTGCAGAAGCTCGTGTCTATAAATAATGCCTTCGCTGACCTGTATTTGTCCCTTCCGGTGATGTCATTTGGCGACACTGGATGCGCCAGATTGGCGGTCGGAACGGCCTACGCGTTGGCGGCGTGGCGAAGGGGCTACGCCCACTGCGGTCGCTGCTGCTTGGTTGGGATTTCCGACGAAGGACATCGAGGTGCAGCCATACTTGCCGCCCCGCAAGGGAGGGTTCGATGAGCCAGAAAGACAAGCATTCTCGAGGAGAACTGCTTGACCAGTTCTGCACGGTTCCCGTTTCTAAGGGGAAGTGCTCCTGTCCATCTCCCAACGATTATCGCAAAAATGCAGCCTGCCCGTGGGGAGATCCGTTCCAAGGTCATCATCTCGTTCCGATCACCTGTGTGCAATCCCAGATCATGAGCAAGAGCGAGCTTCGCGGAACCGTAGCGCAGACACGCTGGTGTATCAACAATGTACCAAACATGTATGCAATGCCTATTTGGGGGCATACGGTTAGGCATTATTGTCGGAAGAATTTCGCCTTTTTTCGAAAGCCGCCGCCGTTCGCGAATATACCGCAACACCTCAACGACCACGACCTGTATAACCAAGAAGTTAGCGGGAAGCTCAAAGTCGTTGTCGACCAATGGAAGCCCCACGAAGCGACAACGTCGAACATCAGCGGGCTCCTCGATACCACCTCGAGGACGATGCAGGCTAAATTAGTGAATCGCGGAAGCGCGAGAACCGGCGGTACGCACAACGCTTGGTCGAGGGCCGTGAGCGAGTCTGAACAAGGTCGGGAATTTTCAAAATGGTATTTGCCTTTCTCTATGGCCGACACCCTAGATGTGAGGAAGCGAGCCTTCCCCTATAAGGGAGACGCTAATACCATAAACACCTATATCGAGAAGATAACAGCAGCATTAAAGCTTTAGGACAATCCGAGATTATGAGCATGAACTACTTACGATGGCGGAATGGGAGAGAAACACCTTACGGCTGCGTACTAAGTACGATGACAGGACTGAGCGCACTCTCCCCACTTTGGCAGGGAGAGGCCGTGGCACAGAAGTTTCCCACTGATGTTGAGTTTCTTATGAGTCCTGACTTCCCTGATGATACAGTTTTGACAGACAATTTACATAACAACTTTCACTTGATTATTGGTTCCGAAAAACTGGTCAAGTACTTGAAGCAACTTCCCGCGGCAGATCTGGAATATTTGAAGGTCGCCATTCGCGATCACAAGCGAAAGATCGCGGGTTACTACTTCGTTATAAATCCGGTCGGTGCCCTAGACTGCCTTGATCGCGAAGCCTCGGGCGCCGTGCTGGCCCCAGGTACCGACGCCATTATTGATGTCGATGAGGTAATCGTGAAGCATGAGATGTTGGATGGGAGCCGTATTCTGGTCAGGATCGCCGATTTTCCAGAAGGAATACTCGTTCGTGCCGACGTAGCGGCTGAACTCGGTGAAAGAGGTTTCACCGGTATCTACTTCGAAGAGCTGGGAGCTTCAGGAGCATGATAACCGAAGGTCTGGTCGACGATTATTCGTATGAGACTGCCTTTTGGATGGCAGGCGTCTATCGACCTGACTATCCGCTGGAGCAACTGGGCGAGGTCTGCGCCGACGTACAAAAAAAGCTTCGCATGCTCGCTTGCTGCCGTCTCTTCAAAGACGGCAGATCTGATAGCTTTTATCACAATCTAATCCGTAGTGGCATGACCCGCCGCCACTACCTCAGCCGTTGCCTCACCGAAGGCGCTTTGGAAGATCACTTCAGAGGTTCGGGACGGTATTTGCCTTTTTGCGATTCTCTTGCGGCGGCCGACCTGGAGCTCGCACGAACTATCGTCGAACTCTCGCCCGCTGAGTTCCTAAAGGGGCACGAGTACGAAGACGACTACTGTTACGGCCGCATTCTCTACTTGCTCTTTTCGAGAGCCGAAGAGCAGCTCCCGGAGCTGCTGGCCCGCTTTGAACATTACCTGGAAGGCGCCGGGAGCGGACGTTTTCTGGTTGCCGCGGCCTTGGCGCAACGGGATCAGGCTGGATTTAACACAGGGTTCGAGCGACTGCTTCTCGATAGAGAAGAACAAATCGCCGCTGATATAGAACGCGGAGAGATTGAGTCCCCGCACGTTATCATGGCTCGCCGGATCTTCGTCGAAGGTCTCGCCGTCTTGCGGCTTGCCGGCCAGCTTGGAATCACTACTGAACAGGAATACCTGTTTTGCCCCTCCTTAGCTCGCGTTCCAATGACAAGGCCGTTTCCAGGAGAATAGTGCGGTGCCTCATCCGGAGATCAAGAACGATCTGCGCTTCGAACTGGGTATACAGCATTTGGCAGACTGCGAGGGGGCGCCTGCTGCCGTTGCCGTGATCAAAGCGACTTACGCGATTTCACGCGACGGACTTCGCTTTGCTGAAATGCAGGTCCCTGTATTGCCAAGTGGCGAGCCAAATGGGAAGCCGGGGGAGTCTAGTTATAGGTATGAGCCGGAGTGCTGCTACTTCAAACCCAGAACGGACGTGGTGCTGATTGGAGCGGCAGTTCCACCAAAAGGCGCCGCCACCCAGATTGAGGTCCGATTCTCGGTAGGAAATCTGTGCAAGCGGGCGTACGTCTTTGGCAATCGGTGGTGGAGACGCCGCTTCACGGGTCCCTTCTTGAGCAGTCCCGAACCATTTACATCGATACCCCTGATTTACGAAAGAGCCTTCGGTGGTTGGGACCGAAGCGATGATAACGCAGACCGACACACATTCGATTCTCGAAACCCGTTTGGAACGGGTTTCCAGAGTACTTTCGCACCGGGGCAGGATCAGATGGCTGTCCCTAACATTGAAGACCCGACCGACCTCGTAACGAGCATGTCGAGTCGTCCAAGGCCTGTTGGCTTCGGTTTCACCAGCCCTGACTGGCAACCCCGAGCTGCGCTCGCGGGCACGTATGATTCTGCCTGGAAGCGAACCCGGATGCCGCTTCTCCCTGAGGACTTCGATTGTGGATTCTTCAACTCGGCCTCAGAGGGGCTCGTTGCGAGTGGCTATCTAGCAGGAAACGAACCCGTGTACCTCCAGAATTGCTCTAGCCAGCCCGTGGTCAGCTTTTCACTTCCCGGAATTCCGTCACCTGTGTGCCGGTTCCGAATCAAAGGCGGACACGACCAAAAGTCGGCCGGACAACTAGACACCGTTGTTGTGAATTCAATTGAGAACATTGTGGTACTAACATGGCGCTCCTATGTCTCTCTCCCAAGGGGTCCGGAGCAACTGCTGGCGTTATACATCGGCCAAGGAAGTTAAAAATGCCAGTCTCCTACCGTGCCTTCTTGATCGACCTCTACGAGGAGTATCTTGAAGAGGCTTCGTTTCTCTACGCACAGCGGCCCACGCTTTTCCAGAATCCAGAAATCACCTGGAGGAAGATAGGCGAATTTGAAGAACGGCTCGAAGCTCATATCGATGGTCTGGTAGTGGGAGACAAGCTCGCGCTAGATGTCTGCCAGAAACATGCTGCCGAAGGCGACTTCGGCGAGTTGTACGCCGCTACGTGTGTATTCTGCCGTCAGGACCGGCAGGACCTTGTGCTGGCGGCCTTCGATGCACTCGATCCGGAAGATGGACAAAGAGCGAGCGCCATCACAGACGCTCTGAAACATGAACTTCCTGGCGCCTGGGTACGTGATATGCTCCTCCTGCTAAACAGCGGCGATGTGAAACTTGCCTCTATTCTTGCGCAAGCGTTGGGCTATCGCCGGGCGCAATGTGGCGAGGAATTGGTCACCGCTCTGAAGCGATGTTCCACTTCAGCCTTACCGCAGGTCATCTGGGCGTTGGGCCGAATTCGCTACGAACCCGCTAACGACAAATTGTTTGAGTATCTTACGAGCGAGGAAGATCCGGTGCGTCATGCCGCATCCATTGCTCTCAGCCGCCTAGGCGATCTTCGGGCTCACGACTACTGCGTGGAGAACGCTTCTTCAAACGAATGGCTAATACCGTGTTTGGGATTGGCGGGGGGAAGTCGTGCGACGAAGCTGCTCACCAACCTTGCTGAAAAGGGCCGTCAAGACTGTCTGCTCGCCCTGGGTTTACACGGCGACCCCGCCAGTCTACCTTTCTTCCTCTCGAGACTTGAGAAGCCGGAGAGTGCAGCGACGGCAGCAAGCGCCCTACAATGCCTGACGGGAGCCGACCTTTCGGAGACTGCTTTCATACCAGATGAGGTCGACGAGGACGAACTCTTCGAATCTGAACGCGCAAATTTCAAACCGGGTGACCCGCTCATGCGAGGCGATGGAAAGCCCTTTGGATCGAATGTCACCCGGCTATCCCAGAACGCGAGCGATTGGAATCGATGGGTGCAAGCGAACGGTAAAGACTTCATTCCTGGCGTTCGTTATCGCTGGGGAAAGCCATTTTCGCCCCATAGCTTAGCGAGCACTTTATTGGAGGCGAAAACACCGTTTCTCCTGCGGCAGAATTGTTCCGAGGAGTTCGCCATTCAGTATGGCTACGATTTCGGCTTCGAAGCCGATTTACCCGTCCGCCACCAAGTAGCTCTTCTTTCCAAGGCCCTCGACTGGAGTAATTCGATCGGTGCTGGCTTTCGGGAAGGTGCCTGGTATTTTGGAGGCAAAACTGCCTACTGAGATACAATAGCGACCCAGGATATCGTAGCTCCAGAACCCATAATGGATACCCCGCCCGCTGAATCTCTCAACGTCGAACAGCTCCTCCAGCTGCACACCCTCACCAAAGACGTCTCCAAAGTCTGTCAAAAGCAGCTGCGCGGCTATCTCGACACCATGGCTCTCCTGTTCCGTCCCCGCCGCATGTTGGGCGATGCCATGGAAGGCGCCGAGCGCGATTCCGGCGGCATCTCCGATCGAACTGTCGCGGAGCTTCGCGAGCTCTACCGCCGGGTAGCCCTTCGTCCGTTCGATCTTCGCCCCGAACTGACTCTCCCGCTTGAATCCGTCTCGACGCAGATTCAACTTTACGAATGGGAGTATCTGCATCACACGACAAGCGACCGCGGTCTCCGTAACATCAGCGTCACTTCTCCGCTCACCTGGGTAGTTGCCTATTCTTCTACTTACTCTTTCGCCATGCTGCGGCAAGTCTTAGCCGGGCAGGAGCAGCGTAATCAGGAATCGGTTCGCGCTTTTGTGCTGCGCGCCTGCCTCATGCATCTTCAGTTAACAAAGTTTCCCGCGATTGCCGATCTGCTGGCAGTTTTGCGTTATCGCATCGAGGTCCGTCGCTCTCCCGAGATGGGCGATCTGCCACTCGTGACGATTTCTGCCCCCTTCAGGACGATGCGCCCTCCCGACAATTTGGTCAACGTCGCCAGCGGACTCGCGGGGGGTACCAGTTTTGCTGAAGTGTTAGACCTGGATACTGTTCGAAACCTGCGCGACCCGCTTCGCGAGGAAATTACCGCTATCTTCCGCAGCCACGGACAGGAACTCTAAGCCGTTATGCGAAATCGCCATCGCGTCGTCTGGACGCAGGGTATGTTCCTCACGCCCCAGCATTTTCAGACACTGGAGCAATACCTTGAGGATTCGCTGCATTTTCGCTTTGCTGCCTCGCACTACGCGAACTGGGGCGTTATCGATTTGGATATCGACGCGGAAGCTTTGGCTAATGGCGTATTCCGACTGGAGACCTGCCGCGGCATTATGCCCGACGGTGAACCGCTCAATATGCCCGATATCGACGATCCTCCGGCGTCGCGCACAATCGGAGATCATTTTATTCCGAATCGAGACGCGCTGGACGTGTTCTTGGCCATTCCGGAAAGCCGCCCTCGCGCGCGCAACGTCACGATTCCCGCAAAGGAGCAGGTAAACGGGTCAGAAGGCCCACCCGTTACGCGATACCTGGCGGAGACGCGCCTGATCACCGACGAAAATCTCGGAGAAGAAGAGAAGCCCGTCCAGGTCGCCCGCAGAACTTTCCGTCTTGCGTTCGGAAACGAGTATCGTGACGGGTTCTCCTCTTTTCGCATTGCCAGGCTCGTGAGGAACGCTGCCGGCGTTCCGATTCTCGATCCGGCCTTTGTCGCGCCGTGCCTGGATTTGGCCTCCAGCCGTTATCTTTCTATGTTGCTGCGGCGTCAGATCGAAATTCTTGCTGCCAAGAGCACTGCGCTTTCCGCACCACGTCGGCAACGAGGCAAGGTGCTGGCCGAGTTCGCAGCGTCTGAAACAGCGCAGTTCTGGCTGCTGCACACCGTCAATTCTTTTCTTCCGGAGATGAAGCACATCTGGAAAATTCGGCACGGTCATCCTGAGCCTGCTTACGTGGCCATGCTGAAACTGGCGGGCGCGCTGGCTACGTTCTCATTGGAAGGCCATCCGGAAAATCTTCCGGACTATGATCACGAGGATCTCGGCCGTTGCTTCACACTGTTGGATGATCAGATACGCAGGCTGCTCGACGCAGTCATTCCCCAAAAGTTCATCGTCGTTCCTTTGGAGATGAGCGACCGCTTTCTTTGGACCGGCACGGTCAAAGAAGATCTGCATTTCCGGAACTCTCAGTTCTTCCTGGCGATCAGCGCCAAAATGGGGGTCGACGATCTGATTCGGAAAGTTCCCCAGCTTGTCAAAATCTCTTCCAACGACGAAATCCAAAGGCTGATCCGCCATGCTCTACCTGGCGTAACGCTACGTCACACGCCCACCCCGCCGGACGCCATTCCGATGCGGCTGGAGAACCAATACTTCCTTTTGAATCAGGGCGGCCCCGTGTGGGAAGGGATTACTCAATCGCGGCAGCTTGCTGTCTTTGCCCCTGGAGAAATAGTGGAGCCCAAGATGGAAGTCTTGATCGTGCTCGAGTAATCCGTCCCGAATGGTCAACGAAGCGACACCGCCGAGCCTCCGGCCGACGAGTTTCCGGTTAACAACCGAAGCTTTCCTTTCCTCTGATATCAGTGTTTTTCAGCAGAACGGGGGCGGTGTCAAGGCCGGCGCGAGCCGCCGAAGGGAAGCCTCGATGCCGTTTCCGTTCTGCTGTCTTTGCGCCGGACAGCGGAAAGGGAAGCTCCCCCGCCGCCTGCGCGAATTCGGCGGGTGTTCGATAGTGCAACGCACCGTGTGGGCGCTGCTCATTGTACAACCAGCAAACACAAACCCATAAAACCGATTTAGTGAAAGTAGTTTACCTGTGGCATCCGATATACGGACGTGAGCTATTGATTCACGGCGAGCGGCACCGGGCAGGTGCAATCGTGTTGACCTGCAACCCCAAAGTAATATGCCTTCTAGCCCGGCTGTTGCGCCAATACGCCGAGCGAAAGGCAGACACAGCCAAGATGGCATGAGTGAAAAGCTCAAGCCGCACCATCTGGAACGGGAGGCGATTCTCTACGTTCGTCAATCATCGGCTTACCAGGTCTTACATAATCTGGAGAGCCAGAACTGCAATACGCCATGCGGAATCGCCTTCATGAATTGGGCTGGCGGGAGGTGGAAGTGTTGTACGACGATTTAGGCCGATCGGCAGCAGGTACGGTGGCACGAGCAGGTTTTGAACGGATGGTGGCTGAGGTCTGTCTAGGAAAGGTGGGCGCGGTTGCGGCGCGCGAGGGTTTCGCGGTTTGCCAGGAACAGCCGGGAGTGGCAACAACTGGTGGAAGTATGCCGCATCGTCGATACAGTGCTGATCGATCAAGAGACGGTGTATGCACCCCGACAAAGCACCGATCGTCTTTTGCTCGGGTTAAAAGGCAGCTTGAACAAATACGAGCTGGAACTGCTTCGTCAGCGTTCGGTGGAAGCACGTCACGAAAAGGCCAAGCCCGGAGAACTGCTGATCAAAGCACCCGTGGCTACATCAAAACGGAAGAGCAGCGTTTAGAGAAGAATCCAAACCGGCGTGTCCAGGAAGCGATCTCGCTTGTGTTTCGGAAGTTTCGCGAACGGGGGACGGTACGGCAAAAATTTGCTGTGGTTTCTGGAACACGAACTTGAGCTGCCAACGCAAACGCACCGTGGTGAGCTTTTCTGGAGAGGTCCGTCGTACCGGTCTGTGTACCGCCTGATCACCAGCCCTGTTTATGTAGGAGCCTATTGTTACGGAAAAACTGAGCACGTATTGCACTATGAGAACGGGGATCGCGCCATCGCGCTCGGCGTAAGCCACGTGAGCAATGGCTCGCTTTGATTCCGAACGCACATGAAGGCTATATCAGTTGGGAGGAAAGTGAGTCCATTCGGCAAACGGTTCGCGAGAATGTGCCGGGCGCTGGTCTTCTGACTGGCTTGTTGCGGTGCCGGCGCTGTGGCCGTAAGCTGACAATACGGTATACAGGAAGCCAGCATGAACTGCTACGCTATACATGCAATCGCGGCTGGCTCGATCACGGAGACCCGCGCTGCATTGCGTTCGGAGGGGTTCCGGTGGATGACATGATCGGGAAACAGGTGCTGGCTGATGTGCAGCCGGCCGCCATCGAAGCCGCTCTGGTGGCCGGCAAAGAACAGCAACAGCAGGACCGCGATGCGCTCGCCGCCTTGGAGCGTGATCTGGAGGCGGCGCGATACGCCGCGCAGTAAGCGCAAAGACAATACGATGCTTCCGATCCAGAGAACCGGCTGGTTTTTGGCGAGTTGGAGCGTCGCTGGAATCAGGCGATCAAACGAGTGCAAGACATCGAATCCCGCATATACGCGCGGGGCTTGCACCAAGAGAACGCTGCCGTTACTTCAGCCGAGTTCGCAGGGATGGCTGATCAACTGGACCGCGTATGGAATGATCGCTCAAGCGATGCCAACTTGAAAAAACGGATCGCACCTTGATTCAGGAAGTAGTCGCCGATGTAAGAAGCAGCGCGGGTGAAATCGTTCTGGTGATTCATTGGAAGGGCGGCTTGCACACCGAGGTGCGAGTCCCCCGGCGCCGGCGCGGATTCAGGTGGTGTCAAGAATTTGGTGCAAACGGGTTCCGATTATGCGACGCTCGTGAGATTCGAGTTCTTAGGTTCATTGTTTGCCGGCTGTTCCATAGTAAGAACCGGCAGGGGATGCACAAGGGGGCAGCGGCCCTCTTGTGGGGGAAACCGCCCCGGCCTTTCCCCTTGGGGAAACGGGAAGTGAAATGCTTTCTGCTCCTTGCTGCCGGAGGCTCGTCTGAACCCGTTCATGCTCGAGCCTGCTCCATTCGTTCCGGCCAGCGGATCAAGCCGCATCGCACGAAGATATGTAAGCTGTCGCGCGATCCGAAGTTTCTCGAAAAGCTGACCGACGTGGTCGGTCTGTATCTCAATCCACCCGACAAAGCTATTGTTCTTTGCGTCGATAAGAGAGCCAAGTTCAGGCTCTGGACCGCACCCAACCAGGCCTGCCCCTGAAGAGGTGCCGCTGTGGAACCATGATGCACGCTTATCAACGCAACGGAAGACTACTCTGTTCGCCGCCCTCGATCTGCTAAGGGGAAAGTCATCGGCGACTTTCACAAGCGCCACAGGCATCAGGAGTTTATGAAGTTTCTGCGGCGCATTGATCGCGAATTTGCCGATGGAAGAGCTCTACCTATCGGTATGGGACAACTACGGGACTCAAGGCACGCCCCAAATCAAAACCTGGCTGCGCAAACATCGCCGTTTTGTAATCCACTATGGGCCGACGAGCTGCAGTTGGCTGAACCTGATTGAGCGATGGTTCACTGAACTCACCAACAAACGCATTCGCCGTGATTCTTTCTTTAGCGTCGACGAACTCATCACCACAATCAACGAGTTCTTGGCCGCGTGAAACGAAAAACCGAAACCGTTCGTTTAGACGGCGACGGTCGACTTCATCATTGCCAAACTCACCCGTTGTGGCCAAATACTCAAACAGGTCCAGCTTGGTTGCACCTGCCCGAAACGCCGCAGACGTTTGGCCAGTTAATTATCTTGGACAGAACTCTAGCGCGCCGCAATCTGCGACGCCTCTGGTGCAGTGACCACCATGCCGGACATGGTCACGTCGTAGCCTAAATCCACAGTTCTTTTGAGCTTCAAAGTCGTCGCGTCGTAGACCCCGATCTGAAAGCCCGCGCCGTAGATCAGCAGATCTTTTCCGTCGTAGGAATTGGAGAATGAAAACCGGCTGTTACACTCGAAATCCTGCCGGGCCTTGAGTGTTTTCGCCGCGATGTCGAATTGCCAGAACTGGCAGCTCTTGTCTCCATGTTCGCCAAAACTTGCTACGGCATAACCCGTCTTGCGATCCGGCGACAAGCGGACATTTGAAAGCCCTCCGCCCTCTCCCTTGCCCGGTACGGCTGTGCCGATCGGAGTGAAGGTAAAATCCCTCGTATTCAAATCGAATTTCGCCAAGCCGAAGATGCGCCGGTGAACGTAGGGATCTTCCGTCTGAAACAAGGCTGTGATCGAGTTCGGTGAATCGTGTGGGTCGACTTCCGGAACGAAACTCACTCGCGACATTCCGGGGAACATCGGCTTCTCCAGGTTCACTTCTTTTGCAAACTTTAGAGTCGCCGTATCGAAAATCAACACTGTCTTGCCGAACATATAGAGGCTCTTGCCGTCCGGCGAGACACGGAAGGAAATCCCATACCAGCCAGGCATTTTGTCTTTGGGAAACGGCGCCTCACGAACGATTTTGTGTTGTGTGAGATCGATCACCGCAAGCTGAAGTTCACCAATATCCCAGCGATCGATTTTCTTGGTGTACGTAGCCGTCAGCGTGTAGATGTAGCGGCCCGTCGGGTCGGCAGCCATGCTTGTCGGGCGCAGTCGCGTGGTGGGGGTCGCGAGATCCCAGGAATCGACCACCTCGCCCTTGTCCAGGTCGATCAGCTCCATGCCGGAAAACTGATTAGTCATGATCAGCATGTGCTTCTTGTCCGGCATGAGAAGCATCTCTCTGGCGATGCCCGTTTTCAGCTTAATGTGTTTGACAATTTTGTAAGTTGAATCGTCGACAGCGATCAGTTCTCCCGCATAGGTGCAGAGATAAATATTCGCTTGAGCCTGCGCAGCTACCAAAGCGAACAGGAGGAATTGGGCGATCTTCTTCATTACGGGAAAACCACGTCCAGATTGCGCCAGTCCTGGGTCGCGGCCGCGCATTTTTTCGACCAGTCCGGGTAGCGATTCAATTGGTCAGGCACCTGAGCCGGCCAGAAGCAGTCGGCATAGCAGTCGTAGAGATCGCGCTCGGAAGGCTGACACAATCCAGCCGTGCCTCCAGCCGAATCGACCTCCCAGCCGGGGAAAAACGCCAGGCTGCAACCGACCGGATAGTGCGGCTGCTTGCTCGGGTCCGGCGCGCCATTTTGAAGCGCTACGACGTCAGCGCGTTCCCATTTCGCTTGCTCCTCCAGGCGATTCGCCTTGGAGTTGATTGCTTTCACATGCTTCATAAAGACCTCGCTGAAACTTTACTTGCTTGCTACTTCCGGCGAATCGAACCGGAGAAAGTCCGGGATCGCTACTACCAAATAACTCTTCGATTCGAGCGGCGGCGTGTGATCGCCGGTTGCGTACTTTGCCACCACCCACACATCGCCAATGTTATCGGCCGAGAATCGGCGCTGTGGATTAGGCCCATCCTGGCTAGGCGTGAACAGGCCGTTTGAATCGATGTAGCCCACGAACTCCTTGTCGGTGTCGTTGTTATGAGAGATGAACTCTTCAATCGACCACTTCACCGCAACCGGACCTAAATCCACATCGTCAGGCGTTCCCTGCACGCCATCGAGCCCGTTTGCATAGGCGTGCGCTTCGTACTGCACGAACCCCTTTTTGGCAACGGTGCCGCCTACATGGGCCAACGCCGTTTCCGCGGCGACCTTGATGTAATCGAACTTGTCATACACGCTGAACGCATCGACACCAACATGGCCTCTTACTGAAACGCTTCGCATGCCTGCGATGACTTTCGGATCTATATCGACGCTCAACTGAATGGCCGTGGGACTGATCGAATTCAATCTAGCGACGGTCACACCTGCGCCAAGATGAATATCGTCCGCCTTTAAATCCGAAGGAAAATGCTCGCCGTAGACTTTGAGGGGCATGTTCTGCGAGCCGGCGTGAATAGAGACGGCATCAGCTCCGAGCACGGTAATATCGCGGCTTTCGCGCTGCGCCCGCACATTGAATCCAAATTCCTCATAGCTTCCAAAGAACCAACGTCCGTCCAGGGTTGCCTGATCGGCCGACAGGTCCATCACCTGCCGCAGCATGCCCCAATCTTTGGACTTCACCGCGCCGCGCCACTCGTAGCCCGTATAAAGAAACGACCTGCCTGGAAGAGTCAATTTCGATCCGTCTCTTGCGCTGGTCAGAGTCGTCTCGGTTTCGAACTCTCCCGGCGCTTTGCGGCTGATCGTCATCTCACCAAAATATTTTCCTTTGCCGGGCGCAGTCGCTGTAATGAGCCACCGGCCGCTCAAATCGGGATCGGTCATCTGCGCGCGCCAGTTCGACCAAGCCGCCGAGTACAGGTTGTAATTCTTGGCCAGGTATTCGATGGCCTGATCGGCAGGCTCTTTCGGCTTTGCGGCGCCTGCCTCGGCCGGATGCTCGTCGCGCTCGGAGAATGCAATGAATTGGCTCAGCGGAAAGTAGCCGACGTGCATATTCTTCAACAGATGCCACTCGGCGGAACTGCGCCGCCATGATTCCGGCCTCGCAAAAGCATGGCAAGAAGCGCAGGCGTGGCGGACAGTCTCATTCGGGACCGGTTCGGTCTGTGGCTGTGTCATTTCGAGGAACCAGCGAATTGGCTGACTCTCTTCGGGGGCCAGTCCATGATCGTTCGACAAATAGCGGACGATGGCATGGGCGTCGGCAGGCCCGAGCTTCAAGCCGTTCAGTTCCACCATGCGCTTAATCGATTCTTCCCAGCCCTCGGGAGTCGTGCGGATCCAGGAGATGCGAGTGAGATTGCCGTGGCTATCGGCTTGGTGACAGGTCCCGCATTTTTCAATAGTTAATTTATCTGTGACCGGAATGCCGCCCTGTGTTTCGAGCGTTGGATCCTTAGCCGCAGCTTCCTGACAAAATCCCAGAGTTGCAGTGACCACGGCAAGCGCCGCGATTCGAAGTATGCTCGTGTGCATGAAAAATGGCCGGCCTCAATCTGCTGTTTAGAAACGAAGTGAGCCGGAAGAGGCAACTGTCGAGACTGGGACGTTGCTGGAGCGCGCCAAAGCGATCTTCCGAAGGCGGAAGAAGTACTATACACCTCTTCCGATGAGCAGCGCAACCCGGGGCGAGTTTAGTAGATCATGCGTCTTGACACTTGCCGGTAAGCCCCGCTATGCTCACGTAAAGCCTAAACCATTTCCCAACTGACTCCGCTGTCGGTTGGTGCAGAGCTTTCCGAGCCGCTTGTGCATTGTTGCCGCCCCGCTCCTCCGAAGCTGTGGGCTTAAAACCGTCTGCTTCCCCGCCGAAGAAGCTGTTCTCGATACCCAGTCGTAGAGTTTCTAAATTTTACTGGAGCAGGTGATCTTTTTGTTTTGTGATTTGGCGTTTTCCCAACGCAAGTTGACAACCCTTTCTCGCACGCTTGTCGCTGTAGCACTTTCGATGCTGGTGACGCAAAGCGTCCGGTCGCAATCGACTTTCGGCACGGTTCTCGGGACCATTAAGGAGGGCTCGGGGGCCGTAGTTCCAAACGCGGTGGTGAAGTTGACCAACACGGGAACGAATGCTGTGCGTTCAGTAGTCACAGGCAGTTCCGGCGATTATGCATTCCCTAATATCGAAGTCGGGAATTACCGGCTAAGCATTGAAACGCCCGGTTTTCAGAAGCTTGAGTTCTCGCCCTTCGAGTTAACCGCGCGTCAGACGAAGCGGCTCGACGGCCAATTGCAGATTGCGACCCAGACAACCACGGTCAACGTAGAATCTTCCGCCGGCTCCACCATTCAGACCGATACGTCCAGCATCTCCGAGAGTAAAGGAAGCCGCGAACTGGTTGATCTGCCGGTGGCGATCACTTCGCGTTCCACTGGATCCACGAGTCCGCTCTCGACATTGACGGCGCAGCCCGGTGTGCAAACTGACGCAAATGGAAACATCTCGGTCGCCGGCACTCTGCCTACTCAGCTGTCGCTCAGTATTGACGGAATCAGTTCGGTTGGACCAGCCACGCAGGGAGCGCTTGCCGAATTGTTTCCTTCCTTTAACGCCATCGAAGAAATTCGAATCGGTGAAACGATTAATCCAGCAGAGTTCGGCGGCGTTGCCGATATTCAGACTATTTCTAAATCCGGGACCAATGAGTTTCACGGCGGCGCGTTCGAGAACTTGCAAAACAGCTACATGAACGCGAGTGACACCTTCAGCCATACCGTGCCTACTCTGAAGATGAACGACTTCGGCATCTTTCTCGGGGGCCCAATCATGATTCCCAAGCTTTACAACGGAAAGAACAAGACGTTTTTCTTCGGGAGTTTCGAGGCGCTGCGGCTTCCCAAAGAAACGACGGCCATCGAAAGCGTTCCAACTGTCGCGATGCGCAATGGCGACCTCTCCGCCTACTCAGACCCGCTGACCGGCTATCCGGGGAACATTATTCCGACCAGCCAGATTTCGCCTTACTCGACCAAGCTTTTGAACGCCTTCTTTCCGCTGCCGAATTATGGGCCGCCCGGCTCGGTTTCAAACAACTATCTGGCTTACTTCCCGATTCCGATCCAGAGCAATCAGGGCGATGTACGAATCGACCAGGCCATCGGCTCAAAGCACCAGGTGTTTGCCCGTTTTACTTACAAGAACCGCAGGGTAACAAACGCGCCGCAAGGCTACAACGGAAACCCCGGCACGCCTCTGATCGGTTCTACTTCGGTTCCCGAGGTAGATGATGCCTTGACTGTTGCGGATAACTGGATCATCACGCCTTCATTGATCAACGAAGCGCGGGTTGGATTTAGCGGCAGCCACTCTTCCGTTAGTTTTGGGATCACAGCGCAACAAGCGGCAGACGAGTTAGGGTTGACCGGCCTGCCTGGACCGCTACCGGAAGGAGATGTCGTTCCGGGAGTGAACATCACGGGCTTTGTCGGAGTACAGGGCCAGTCCTATCGAAACCGGGAAGGAACCAAGCAAATTTTAGATACACTCACCTGGACAAAGCAAACTCACACCTTCAAGTTCGGCGCTGATTACCGGCACCTGAATGGATTGTTTACGAACGTTTTTGCGGAAGAGCGTGTGGGATCCTACACCTTCAACGGATCGGTCTTGTCGTCGCTTCTTGGCAACGGCGCGGGTGTACCTTACGCTGCTTTCCTGCTCGGTTATCCGGATAGCTCCCAAGTGGCGACCGTTGTTAATCCAGATACAAATTCGTACTCGCAGCACTTTGGCTTTTTTGCACAAGACGACTGGAAAGTGACGCGCAATCTCACGCTCAATTACGGATTGCGTTACGAGTACCATCCGACCTTTCAGGACCACTACAGCAATATTGCGAACTTCTTGCCGAACTACAGCAGCGTGATCGCCGGTCAAACCGTTCCGGGGGCGGTCATAATCCCAGGCCCGCAAACTCTTCCGCTCGTCAATCCGGCGTTCGCCGAATCGATTGCGCCGACTCCGATTTTGACAGCCGCTCAGGCAGGCATTCCGTCCGGTCTCCGTTTTTCGCAAAAAACAGATTTTGCTCCTCGCGTAGGTTTCGCCTGGCGCCTTTTCGGAAGCGATAAGACGGTACTCCGAGGCGGTTACGGAAAGTTTATAGAGACGTTGCTCAGTTCGGCTGTTTACAACGGCTGGGCTGTCGAGTCGAGCGATGTTGGCAATTTCAACAACGATTTCGGTACAAACGGCAAGCCGATCTACTCGCTACCATACGCCTGGCCCTCAAATATCGCGCAACCCGGCACACAAAGTTTTTACCTGGCGACGAACATTCACTACAAAGATCCTTACGTGCAGGAGTGGGACCTTACGCTTGAACGCGACCTCGGATTCGGCGTGGGACTGCGTGTGTCTTACGACGGAAATCATGCTTCCAATCTAGGCGTAACCGACAACGCGAACCAGCTGCACACCAACACTCAAGGCTTCGATGCGCTCTCCGGAAATGTGCCGTTCCCGATCTTCCAATACATTGCTTACCAAACAAACCTGGGTTATTCGAACTACAACTCCGGCACTGTTTCGGTAAACAAGCGCATGGCCAACGGTTTGCAGTTCGAGAGCAGCTATGTATACACGCGTAACCTGTCGAACGTTGTAGGCGCCTCGACATCGGCCGCGCAGGCGTTTCCAGGCGAGGCTGGAGGTACTCTTTCGGATCCGTACAACCCGGGCCTGGATTATGGAAACGTTCCTTTTACCAGACGCCATCGTTTTTTGACAACGTTTCTTTACACGCTGCCTTTCGGAAAAGGCCGAACATTTCTCAACAGCAGCAATGCATTCGTCGACCGGGTTGTAAATGGTTGGGAACTGAGCGGCGTCCTGCTATTTCAGAGCGGTCCGTTTCTGACGGTGACTACGCTCAGCGATCCATCAGGCACGGGCTATAACATCTATAACGCAACAGGCGGCCGGGCCGACACGGTTGCGGGGGCGTCGCCTTACGCTGGCCAATCGATCGGGCAATGGATCAACCCCAATGCGTTTGCCGACCCTGGTGACAATATCGGCCGTTTCGGTAACTCATCTTCCGGGGCCGTTGTGGGTCCGCGAACGAATGCAGTCTCGATGTCACTGATCAAGACCATTCAGTTGAAAGAACGCGTTCGTATGCAGATCGGAGCGCAAGTTTCGAACCTGTTCAACCATCCGAACTATGCCGCGCCAAGCAACCTGACAGTAGGCGTACCGGGTTTTGGAGCTGTTACCGCGTTGCAAAGCGCGGAAGGCGCTGGACCCCGCGCGATACAGCTAACGGGCCGGATCAACTTCTAAATGGCTCTTTGGGGGATCCGGTCGGCTGTTCTGCTTTGGGCAAGCGTCGCGATCATCTTTGCTGCCGAGACACCGCCCGAGCCGGGCATTCCGGTGAAGAACGCGCTTGTCGTGCAGAAGTGCGGCGGATGTCATCGCGCAGATGCGAGTGGAAGTTTGAGCCGGATTTCCTGGATCAGAACTACTCCGGAAGGTTGGGAAGAGGTGATCAAGCGCATGGTGCGGCTGAACCATGTGAACCTGTCCCCCATCGAGGCGCGCGAGATTCTGCGGTATCTGTCGAGCGCGCAGGGTCTTGCCCCGCAAGAAGCTAAGCCGGTGATGTATGTTGCGGAACGCCGGATAGTCGATGAACAAGTTCCGGAACCGGTGAAAGAAGTTTGCAACGCTTGCCACGCCTTTGGCAAGGTGGCTTCCTGGCGGCGATCGAGCGAAGAGTGGGATCTGCTATACAAGATGCACGTAGGCTACTTCCCTTCAGCCGAGATGACGACATTTCTACGGCCGCCTGATCCGCCCGGCACACCGCCCGCGCCGCCGGGAACAGACAAGCGCGAGCCGTACGAGAAAGCTCTCGAGTATCTCAAAACGAATTTCCCATTGCGATCTCCTGAGTGGGCGGCTTTCCGAACGACGCTTCAGCCTGCGCATATCGAAGGGCGTTGGCTTATTTCGGCATACAAGCCGGGCGAAGGTTCGTATTATGGCGAGATGACGGTGGAGGCGACGAGCGATCCGGCTACGGTGAAGACTCACACGCGGCTCACGTCGGCGAAGAGCGGCGCAGTGATGCAGCGCAGCGGCCAAGCGACGGTGTATCAGGGGTACGCGTGGCGGGGGCGCTCCGAATCGAGCGATGTACTTGCAGGGCCGGAATCGGCTGCGCAGGTGCGCGAAGTCATGATGCTTTCGCGAGATCAGACGCAGGCGGAAGGCCGCTGGATGTGGGGCCAGTATCAGGAATTTGGCTTTGAAGTGAAGATGATCAGGCCGGCAGGTTCGCTGACCGCTCTCGGCCTCGATGTGACCAGCCTTCGTAGCGGTGCTTCCCATACGGTCCAGCTTTTTGGGGATGCGTTCCCTGCCGGTATTCAGCCCGGAGACGTAGATTTTGGTGAGGGCATTCGCGTCGGCAAAGTGGGGCGAGTTTCGCGCTCGCAGCTCAGGATTGAGCTGACGGTTGCAAAGAACGCACCTTCCGGGCGGCGCGACGTATCGGTAAGAGGATCGCTGCTACCGTCTGCGTTTGCGGTGTTCGATCATATCGATTACGTGAAGGTCAGCCCCGAAACGGCTCTGTCGCGCTTAGGCGCGGGGCGTCATCCGAAAGGCTATCTGCAGTTCGAGGCGATCGGATACTTGAATGGAGCCGATGGAAAGCCGAACACTATGGATGATGTGGCGATCGGTCCGGTACGCGCCAAGTGGACCATGCAAGAGTTCTACGCCACTTACGGCGACGATGACATCCAGTACGTGGGCTCACTCAATGCAGAGACTGGCTTATTCACGCCGGCCAGTGACGGTCCCAATCCTGCGCGACGCTTCTCGCGCAATAACTATGGCGATGTGTGGGTGGAAGCCGAAGTGAATTACGATCTTCCGCCTGCAAAAGCGCCGGGCGATCCGGCGAAGCCCCTGCGGGCGAGAAGCTACATGATAGTAACCGTTCCGCTATATCTTCAATACGATCAACCTGAGGTGGCACCATGAGCAGTACTTATTCCATTGGAGAATTTCGCGAGTTTCAGGGCGGAGATTCCCGATTTCTTTACCTGGTTCCAAGCGGCGGAATCTTTCAGCTGGATGACCTGAGCAGCGCGATACTCGATCGCGTACGAGCCAGCGCCGCATCGTCCGAGCAGGTTGTCCCAGATCTGCTGGCGAGCGGATTTGCAGCGCCCGATATCGCCGAGACCGTCGAAGAACTGTTCCAGCTTCGTGCCCTGCGCGATGCAAAGGGTTTCGAAAACATTGTTCAGGAGCCGCCGGCCGATTTTCCTTTACAAACTCTGGTCATGAACGTGACCAACCAATGTAATCTCTCCTGCCAGTATTGCTATGAGTTTGGAGAAGACAAAGTCGCGACGCCGGAAGGCAAAGCGAAGTTCATGGATTGGGAGACAGCGAAACAAAGCGCAGACTACCTGATCCGCGAAAGCGCCGATCGCAAGAGCATTCATATTACGTTCTTCGGTGGGGAAACGCTGATGAACTTCCCGCTGCTAAAGCGCGTGGTCGCTTATGCAACGGAAGAATGCGCGAAGCTTGGCAAGAAGATCGACTTCAGCCTCACGACAAACGCCACTTTGCTCACTCCGAGCGTGATCGAATTCATCGCCGAGAACTCGATCGGCGTTACGGTAAGCATCGATGGCCCCAAGGCGACCAACGATCAATTTCGCGTGTTCTCGAACGGCCGCGGAAGCTACGACATTATCGTTCCGAAGATTCGTGAGCTGCTGGCGCGGCATCGTTCGCGCCCGGTTTCGGCGCGCGTCACGTTGACCACGCCAGACGTCGATGTGCTCGGAGTTTACCGTCACCTAAAGCACGATCTTGGGTTCTACGAAGTCGGGTTTGCTCCAGTGACTACTTCGCCCGAACGGCTCTACTCCATCGGCGAGCGCGGCATGGATAAAGTTCTGGATCAATTTGCAGAGCTTGCGCAAGATTATCTGGCCTCGGCTTTGCGCAGCCAGCACCATGGCTTCTCGAACGTAAGCGATACGCTGTCGGAACTTCATCAGGGAATCAGCAAGTCGCACCCCTGCGGTGCGGGACTCGGATTGCTCGGGGTCGGACCTTCGGGCGATCTCGCGCCTTGCCACCGCTTCGTAGACTCCGACACACATAAGCTCGGCCACGTCAGCACGGGAATCGACTTGGAGCGCAAGAGCGATTTTCTGACACGCGGCAACATTGGCAGCAAGTACGACTGCCAAACATGCTGGGCGCGTCCGCTGTGCGCGGGCGGTTGTCATCACGAAGCGTTCGTGCGCTACGGCGACACCGGGCACCCCAATCTTCACTATTGCGACTGGATCCGCAGCTGGACCGATATCTGTCTGGGCATCTATGGAACGCTGGCGGAAAATAACCCGCGGTTCCTGAACTACTTTGCAGAACGAAAGGCCCAATGAGCGTTCGCCTGCGCCCTGTGAACCTGAAGGCGGAACGTCTGAGGCGTGAGACTGCGGTTCCGGCAGAAGACGATGTATACGCGCTTCAGGAGGATGGTCTTGGAGCGCCGCCGCCGGCCAAGCCGCATGTGCCGACCGGCTGCTCTCTGGCCTTCTTTCCCGGTTGGGAAGTGGATTCGGCCGGAGGAACGGCTGGTCTCTGTCAACCGGTAGAGCGGGATATTTACGATTGCTACATCACCTGTTTCTGGCCGGCGCAAGTTCCGGATCACTTGAATAACTCGCCGAGTTGGACGAGTAAGTGCGCGTCCGCAACTAAGGATTGGCGCAACCTGGATTTGATCTATCCGTAAAAACACTCGCATGAACAGATTTCTCCTTGTTGTTACAGCGGGCGTGGCCATTGCTGTGTCGTGTCTTGCCGCCAATGTAAATCAACCGAACCCGGTCACTGCGAACGGCCAAAGTTTTCTGGGCGTGTGGCCGCACCACATTGTTGTCATCGATGAGCAGAAAGAAGAAGTGGTCGACCGCATCGATATCGGCGCGGATGTGCCCATGAATCTTCTGTTGTCTCCGGATCGCAAGAAGCTCTATGCGTTTACGGCACGCAACAGCATCCTGGTTACGATTGACACGGCAACTCACAAGGTGATTGATTCGTTCGCCCTCGACTCGGGAGGAAATGAGTACAGGCTCGCCGCGGGCGCAGTCGACAGCAACGGCAGGTATCTATACAGCATCGTGGCGCCAACGATCAAGAAAGTTGATCGCTTCGACCTTGGCAGCCCCATGTTTGTGGTGATCGATCTCGCGCAGCATAAAATCGTTCGTACATCGGAGTATCCGAAAGACCTCAATCGCTACGGGCTCGACGGGCTATACGTGACTTACGCGGCGCGCTTGTCGCCCGATAACAAGTACCTGTATATCTTTCACGACAACATATTGGTCTTCGATGTATCGAACTTCAAATTAGTGGACACGATTGAATTGGCCAAGCCAATTGCACCCGGATTTCAGACGGTCTCACTCAATCTCGCGGGTAACGCTCATGACCGGCCCGGCATGGTGACCTCGACGTTTGTGGCGGCCGATCCCTATGTGCACCGTCCGATGTTTGGCATCGCCAATATCGACCTTGCCACGCGTGAGATTCAGTTCACGCCCGTGGGCCCTTGGACGTCGCCCTTTCTCAGTCTATGGGTCAGCCCGGACCGTTCCACTGGCTACACTGTCGCTATCAGCGGGTCGCAAGGCAATAAGCGGAGTGAGTTCTGGGTGTTCGATATGAAGACGAAGCAGCTCATCAGAAAAGCGGAGTTCGCGGGGCGGCGGCGCTTCGATTTCGCGCTCTCCCCGAGCGGGAAGTCTCTTTACATTTACCTTGCCGGTTTTCAAGTGGAGTGCTACGACCCTCAAACGCTGAAGCTCACCAAGACTATCGATCTGCAGGCGGACTCCACGACAAACATGGTGATTGTTCCGGGCTCTTAGACCATGCGGTCCGCGGTCGAATCGGAGGTGCGAGCTTCCTCGAAAATACCGTTCGGGGAATACCGGCGCGTCCTGAGCTTTTTGAAGCCCTACAGGTTTCATTTTGTTCCTCTCATAGCAATCAATTTTGTCTCGACGGCGGTCACACTGACGCAGCCGTATCTGACTAAACTCCTGATCGACGACGGCTTGCAGCGCCACAATATGCGGAGCCTGGAGTGGTTCGCCGTGTTCATGGCCGTCTGCGCCGGATTATCGTTCGCGCTCGGAATATTGACGACCTATCTCTACACAAAGCTTTCGGCTTCGGTGCTGTTCGACATGCGGCTGGCGGCATTTCAGAAGCTGCAATCGCTCTCACCGCAATTTTTTGCGAGAACCAAAGCGGGTGACATCGTGTCGCGGATCAATAACGACATTGGAGAACTGCAGCGGCTCAGTTCGGACACGCTGCTCGCGCTGCCCGCCAACATTCTGTTCCTGATTGGCAACGCTGCCATGATGTTCGTTCTCAATGCGCGGCTCGCGCTGGTAAGCATTGCCATGCTGCCGGCCGGCGTTTGGGCGATGCGGCGGTTCCAGGGGCGTTTGCGCGGCCAGGTCAAAGCGATGCGCGAATACAGCTCTGAAATCGGCAGCTTTCTCATCGAGGCGATCCTCGGCATGCGCCTTCTTGTGGGCTTCAATGCACAAGCGCGTAAGAACGATGAGTTCCGAAGTCAGAACAATCGCTTTGTCGATAGCCTGCTTGCGATGCAAACCACATCATTTCTGGCGGGAGCGCTGCCGGGTGCTGTGATTACGCTATCGGTCGCGGTGCTGTTTCTGTATGGCGGGAGTCTGGTCATTCGAAGTGTTCTGACTATCGGCGGATTGATGGCGTTCATGGCTTATCACGGCCGGCTGCTATCTCCGGTCCAGAGCTTGATGGGCTCGTATTCGGCTCTTGTGACGGGTTCTGTTTCGCTGGGACGTGTCTTCGAGCTGCTGGATCAACACGAAGAGGTGCAGGAAACGGCAGGGGCTCCGTCGGTACAACTGAACCGCGGAGAACTGGAGTTCGACCAGGTGTCGTTTCAATACACGGGGCGAAATCCAGTGCTCGAAGATCTTTCGTTTCGGGTGCCGCCTCGCTCGACGTGTGTTGTCGTGGGCCCGAGCGGCGTCGGCAAGTCCACAGTGACGGATCTGCTCATGCGCTTCTATGATCCTAGTGCCGGGCGGATTCGCGTGGACGGATACGATTGCAGAGATCTGCGCCTTTGCGATCTGCGAAGCGCCGTGGTGGTGGTCGAGCAACTGCCTTTCTTTTTTCACGCCTCGCTTCGCGATAACCTACTGTTCGCAAGACCGGCGGCGTCGCTCACTGACTGCCAGCAAGCCGCCGCGAGCGCTGGGCTGCACGAATTTATTGTGTCGCTTCCTGACGGGTACGAGACGGTGATGGGTGAGCGTGGTTTGACTCTATCGGCGGGGCAGCGGCAACGCTTGGCGATCGCTCGCGCGCTCTTACGGAACCCTTCAGTTCTTGTTCTGGACGAGCCTAGCGCGGCGCTCGATCCTCAATCGGAGTTTGCCCTGGGCGAAACGCTTCGTGGTCTGGCTAAACGGTGCACGATTGTAATCGTTACGCATCGTCCCGCGCTGGTGGGAATCGCCGACCAGGTGATTGTGCTCGACAGAGGCCGCGCTGTCGAGGTTGGATCGCCCGACGAACTGCTGAACGGAGATTCATTACTGGCGCGCCATTTCAGGGCCGGGCTGCAGGAGAGGCCCGTGGGAGTGTAATGGCAGTTGCAGGGAAAGGGTCTGTGCGCATCGCGACGATCGACAGCGGCGTGAATCCCGATCATCCGCATGTTCAGCCGATTGCGGGCGGCGTGCATATCACGGCCGAGGGGAACGCGAGCGACTACCTGGATGTCTTAGGGCATGGTACGGCAGTAGCGGGCGCAATCCGGGAGAAAGCTCCCGCGGCGGAGATCTATGCTGTCAAAGTCTTCGATCGTGCTTTGGTGACGTCCGGGCTCATTTTGTTCCGTGCGCTGGACTGGTGCCTCGATGCAAGCATGGATTTGATCAATCTTTCACTCGGCACGCTTAATCGGGATTACGTGGCTGGCTTTCAAGAGAGAGTGGCACGCGCTTCCGATCTCGGCTGCACGATTGTATCTGCTTACCTGATGAACGATCAGCCCGCGCTTCCCGGGTCGCTGCCTGGCGTTGCCGGAGTAGTGATTAATCGTTCCGGACGCCGCGATGGATACAGCGAGCAGCGGCTTAATGGGCAGAGAGTGTACACGGCCAGCGGATATCCTCGCGACATCCCCGGGGTGCCGCCCGAACGCAACCTGCAGGGCATCAGTTTTGCGGTGGCGAATGTGACTGGATTTCTGGCTGCCGAGCTTCATCGATGCCGGCAAAGGTAACTGTTCATGGCAGCGGGATCGCGGCTTGCTGCTGCGCTCAATTGCTCGCCCGGCACTCGGTAAGCGCATCGCTGAATCGCGGTGCGGCTGCCGCGTCGCCTATCGTGCTGATCAATGGCAGTACGCAGCGGCTTCTGATGGATGTTTTTGGGTCGGGCGAAGAACTGTTTGCCGGTTGGCCGAGTCTCGACAAGCGCATTGTATTGTGGGGCCGGGAAACCTCGCCTGTTACGCTGCCGCACTCCGGCGTGGTAGTTCCCGAACGCGAGTTAATCGAACGGCTCTGGGCGAGGCTTAGGCCTATCGGCGAAAGCGCTCCGGAGATAGATACCTGGTCTATCTACTCGAACCGCAGAACGACGCCGAGCCAAGAATTTGGAACCCGGTTTGCGCATGCTGCAACAGTCACGCTCAAGCGGCCAGACAATGACGCTTGTTATGTGGAATCGTTGCGTGAAGGCTGGCTGTTTTTGCTGCCAGTAGGAGATGGCTGCGGTTCCTTGCTGGCGGTAGGCGATTCGGTACCGTTGTTGCTTGCGGAGAGCCGCTTGATTGGCAACGAAGTTTTCGGCGAGGCAGAAATTGCGGGAACATTTCCTGCTTACCCAAGAATGACCGATTGCATTACGGGTCCGGGTTGGCTTGCTTGTGGAACGGCCGCGATGGGCTTCGATCCGATCTGTGGAGAGGGGGCCGGCAATGCCGTTCGTGAAGCGATCCTGGCTGCTGCGGCCGTGCGCGCATGCATGGCAGAGCCCGCACGCGAGGCAGAAGTACTGAATCACTATTCGACCCGTCTGAGGGCCGGCTTTCACCGTCACCTGCTTGCGTGCCGGCAGTTTTATACGACTGGCGGAGATAGTCAGTGGTGGCGCTCAGAGACAGAAGCTTTGGACCGCGGCATTGCGTGGAGCGCTTCACTGCTGCAAGTTGCGCCCCCACCGAAGTTCCGGCTGAACGGTTTCAATCTTGAACCGTTCTAGCGGTGCGAACGTTGGACGCTCTCGTTTTAACCTGGACTAGCGATAGAGCTCTGCTCAACTCAAATGGCCGGCTTGACGGAGCCTCGACTCTACCTTCGGGAACAGCCGGAGTGCATTGCCATTTTGAATGGAGCGAAGCACACCGGGAGGAAAGTCGTAAGCCTCTAAGGACTTTTGCAGGGGCCCCCACCAATCCGGCTTCATAAAGGGGTTATCGAACCCCATCATGCAAAGCTTAGGATCAGCGGTAGACATTAGGCAGCGAATCTGTTCGGGTTCTGTGCATGCGGTGAGCTCGTAAGCAAAGGTGTTGAAAATCTCGTTCTTGCCTTGCATCAAAAATTTCACCAAACGCTGCTGGCTCAGAGGCAAGGTGCCGCCGGAGTGGGCCACAATCATCGTGGCATCTGGATATTTGGCTTTGGTTCCATTCTGGACCATGCTTTCTGCCCATCGGCTGCTGTCGAAGAGGTACTCCATGATGGGAGCAGGCAGACCGACGGTGAAGTCATTCCAGCCCGGGGGAGTAGTCGGATGGACGAACACCACTGCCTTCCGGCGATTGAGCTCAGCAAGGACTGGATCGAGCTTCGGATCGCTCAAGTAGGTGCCGTTGTAATTGCTTAGAAGGCCGAAACCGTCCGCGTCAAGCTCATCGAATGCGTAAGCGATTTCAGCCAGAGACGCGTCAATGTCAGGCAATGGCAGGATCGCAAGTAAACCAAAACGCGGTGAGTGATCTTTTACTATTTTCGCGTGGAAGTCGTTCAGACGCCGAGCCATTTGGGTGCGCTTACTTCCGTCTACGAAATTGATGCCCGGCGACGACATCGATAGCATCTGCGTCTTAACGCGATACTTGTCCATCGCCTCCAGGGCTGTTTCAAGACTCCAAGTAGGGTCTTTCCATCCGTCGATGTCCTTGATTCCTGCTTCCCGCAGCGCGTCCGCATAAAAATCGGGGAAGGTATGGGCATGAACGTCGATGTAGAAGTCGGTGTTTTGTTGTGAGGCCGGCATGTTCAGGTATTACCCTCTTTCGTGTAAGTTTGAATGTGACCGGCGCTGAACTGCGGCGGCCAAACGGTGGGATGCCGGGTTTCAGCCTTGCAATACTTCGTATCTTCCGATCACTGCGATCTCAAAAGACGATCAGTGTGGAGTGGCGCTCAACTTAGGGCGGGACGACTTAAGGCGGAAGCCAAGAACCGCACTTGTAGGCTCAGGCATCGCTCAGGTATTGAACGTTGCGCTCACGCCTTTGAGATTTTAAGATAAATAATTTATCCTAAGAGTACTATCATTTCGCGACACCCGTCGAGGTGTTTCCATCTGTCCGTGTGAAGAGCACAGGGACAACGATCAGAGGTCAAGCATGAAGACACTCGACTATTTCACTTCGCAGGACAATACGACGACGCGCGAGCATCTTGCCGCCATCATTCAGTCGTCTCACGACGCCATCATCAGCAAAGATTTGCAGGGAATCATCCGGAGCTGGAACCGGGGCGCTGAGCGAATCTTCGGCTATCGGGCAGACGAGGCGGTGGGGCAGCACATATCGATGCTGGTGGTGCCGGATCGCGCCGATGAGGTGCCGAACATTCTGGAGCGTATTACACGCGGCGAACGCATCGATCACTACGAGACGATTCGGCAGACCAAGGACGGCAAGCAGCTGGCGATTTCATTGACGGTTTCGCCCATTCGCGATGAATCGGGAAAGATCGTCGGGGCTTCCAAGATCGCTCGCGATATTACGGCACAAATATGCGCGCAACGAGCTCTAGAGGAGGCCAATGAGCAGCTGGTCCGCTCCAACCGGGACCTTGAGCAATTTGCTTACTCGGCTTCGCATGACTTGCAGGAACCGCTTCGGATGATATGCGCTTACAGCGACATGTTGAAGGCGAAATTCGCGGGCCAGCTTGGGCCGAGCGGCGAGGAATATCTGGGCTATGTTCTGACGGGCGCCCTGCAGATGGACAAGCTGTTGCATGATCTGCGAGCGTTCACCCAGGCTTCGACCCAGGAAAAGAACGAAGCGGGTCAAGTGGATCCGGGCGAGGTGCTTGAACGCGCACTTGTCAACTTAAAGTCAGTGATCGAGACGAGCGGCGCAGTCATTACGCAGGAATCTTTACCTCCGGTTAAGATTCACGCGTTTCAGTTGCAGCAGTTGTTTCAAAACCTGATTGGAAACGCGATCCGGTATCGGAAGGAAGAGACGCCGGCTATTCACATTGGCGGATGGCAATCGGGGGCGCAGGTGGGGTTTTCGATCCGGGATAATGGCATCGGCATCGATCCACAGTACAAGGAGCAGATTTTTGGACTTTTCAAGCGGCTTCACACCTCAGCAGATTATCCGGGAACCGGGATGGGACTGGCCATCTGCCAACGAATTGTGGAACGTGCTGGCGGAAGAATCTGGGTGGAATCCGAACTCGGCCGAGGTGCAACGTTTTTCTTTACCCTCCCCGGAGCAGCAGAGTGCTGAGGGTGAATTAAACGCCGAAGCGGCTTGTATTCTGCTGGTGGAAGACAATCCAGGAGACGCCCGCCTGGTCCGGGAAGCACTGCAGCATCATGCCATCCGATGCGAACTGATCCTGATCAAGAATGGCGAGCGCGCGATCGATTTCATCCACCGGGTAGACGCGGGCCAAGAGTGCTGCCCGCAGCTGATCATTTTGGATTTAAATTTGCCGAAGAGGCCGGGAAAAGAAGTTCTCGGGAGCATACGGGCGAGTGACTGCTGCCGGCACGCTTTGGTGGCGATTCTGAGCTCGTCAGAAAGCCAGAAAGACAAGGATGAGACGGCACGCCTGGGGGCGTCGCGCTACCTGAGAAAACCGTCGCGGCTCATGGATTTCCTGGAACTGGGCAGCGTGTTCAAAGGGATGTTGAGCGGCTTGGCGCAGTAAGCCGACGACTCAGAGCTTAATGGCGATGACACGAAGCCGGCGGTAGTCGGCGAACCAGCGCCCGTCGCGATAGAGGATAGGTTTCAGGAGAGCAACGACCTCGGCAAGAGCCACGCGGCGGTCGCTAGAAGCAAGGGGCTCGAAGTTGTACCAGGCGAACTGTCGAATCCAGTCTTCCATGCCGGACTCGCCTTCGAGGGGCGTGGGGCGGTCAAATAGTTGGGCGAAGCGGACCTCGAACCCGGCGGCGGCGAGAAGGGTCGAGTATTCGGGGATGCTCGGGAAATATGTTTTGGCTACAAGTTCACGGCCGTCCAGGTAGCGGGGAAGGACGGCTTGCCAAGCGGCAATGATCGTGGCGATGTTACCGTGACCGCCGAACTCGGCGACTAATCTTCCACCGGGCTTTAGTGCTTTTGCCATGGCTTGAGCGACGGCTACCGCGTCGAGCATCCAATGGAGCGCAGCGTTCGAGAAGATCGCATCGAACTCGTTCTCGAACTGCATGTTTGCCGCATCGGCGAGGACGAAACGGATCTTTGGAAAGTTCTGGCGAGCTTGACCGATCATGTCGGGTGAGGCATCCAGACCGAGCGCGGTGGCTCCCGAAGAGGCGATCGAGTTAGTAAGTTGACCGGTGCCGCAGCCCAGGTCGAGAATGCGCTCCCCCGGTTTCGGCTCGAGCAACTCGAGAATTCCCTGCCCCATTTGCCAGACGAAGGAGTGGCGGGCTTCGTAGAGTTCCGTGTTCCAGTTTTGCCTGGCGCTCATGCGGTGTAGGCGCGGAGAACAAAGTAAACGATCACCCCGGTTACTGAAACGTAAAGCCAGATGGGGAATGTCCAGCGGGCCACTTTGCGATGAAAGCGGAACTGCGTGCGGAGGGCATACCAGAGGGTAGCCAGGATCAGCGGGAGCGCAACCATCGAGAGAGTGATGTGAGTGATGAGGATGAAGAAGTAAGTGGGGCGGATCCAGCCGTGACCTGGAAACTTAGTGTCGCCGTGGAAGTAATGGTAAGTGATGTAGCTGAGCAGGAACAGCGAGGAGAAGATAGTGGCGCTGACCATGAAGCGCATGTGGACCAGTCGGTTGCCTCGCCGGATGTTGATGTAACCGAAGATGAGGCAGAGCGCGCTGAGTGAGTTGAAAGTCGCGTTGGCCGCCGGCAGGTAGACGATCCAGCCGGGCCCGGCGATACGGCCTTTGAAGTAAATCAGCCAGACGAGGAAAGCAGCGATTAACACACTAAGCGCAAGGATCACAGGCAGCGGCTTACGGGCAAGCTGGGGATCGCGAGGCTGCGATTGCGCAGTAGACATACTTACTGGTTGCCGAGAGCGGTGAGATCTTTGAGGAGCTTCGGCATGTCATCACCGGCGGCGTCCACGGTTGAGTAGTAACCCCGGATATGCGCGTGCTTGTCGACCAGGATGAACTTAGTGCTGTGATTGATCTTGTTTATTACGTCACCGACGTGGAAGGTGGTGTAGGCGATTTCGTGAACGGTGGCGGGCGTGCCGGTCAAGAAAATCCACTGTTTGGTGGGACCCCCGAAACGTTTAGCGAAAGCATTCAGTACGGGCGGCGTATCGCGAGCGGGGTCGACCGAGATGGAAACCAGCCGAACGTCGTGATCGCCGTGAATCTGCTTCTCGAGCGAGTGCATTTTGGCGGTCATCATGGGGCAAGCGGCAGGGCAGTTGGTATAGATGAAGTCGGCCACCCAGGCTTTGCCGTCGAGCGAGCGGCTATGGAAGGCTTGGCCTGCGGAATCGGTCATCGAAAAATCAGGAACAAGGCCGTAATCGGAAAGATTGGCGGTGCGATTGCTGCAGGAGACAAGGAGAGAGAAGGCGGCGGAAGCAATCAGAAGAGTTATGATGCGAGTCTTCACAGCCGAACCGGATCAAGAACCATGAGCGCGTATAGCACGGGCAGATAAACGACTGAAGTGAGCAGAACCCTGCGGGCGCGGGCTTTGGTGCGATCGAGCGAAACACGCACCCCTGAATAGAAGAACCAGATGCCGAGAGCGAGCGCGCCGATAAAGTAGAGATTGCCCGTCATTCCCATCCATTTTGGAAGAAGGCTAATCGGGATCAACAAGAGCGAGTAGAGAAGGATTTGGCGAGCGGTGGATTCACCGTCGGGCTCAACCACAGGCAGCATTTGAATACCGGCGCGGGAGTAATCCTCGCGGTACATCCAAGCGATCGCGTAAAAGTGCGGGAACTGCCAAAGGAAAAGAATCGCGCCGAGGATCCAGGCATCGGCAGTGAGCTTACCAGCGGCGCCGGCAAACCCGATGATGGGAGGCATGGCCCCGGGAATAGCGCCCACGGTTGTGGACCACCAGCTTTTCTGCTTCATCGGCGTGTAGATGAAGAGATACATGGCGAGAGTGAGCCAGCCAAGAACAGCGGTTAACCAATTGGCTCCGAAACCAATCTCCAGGCCGCCTGCAAGCGCCAACGAAGTTCCGAAGACGAGAGCTTGACCAGGTTGAAGCCGGCCAGCCGGAAGCGGGCGAGCTTGCGTGCGGCGCATGTACCGATCCGCATCGCGCTCATACCACTGGTTAAGAGCCGCAGTACCGGATGCAATGAGAGCTGTACCGATAAGCGTGTGGAACAAAGGCCAGAAGAGCCATGGCCCCGAGTGACCGAAGAAGTACCCGACCGCTGTGCTCATCACAATCAGCCAGGTGATACGGGGTTTTGTGAGCTCGAGGTAATCTTTCACGATGAGTGACTAGCGGCTAGGCAGACTACTGCCAAGGAGCATCTGAGTTCAACGGGGCGCTTCGTACCAACACTGTAAGTGTACTCCTTCTTGTTTAACGAGAACCGACAGAATATCACTTTGACTCTGCGTAAGGCCGGAATGGGCGAATAAGAAGGCCGTCTCTGATTTAATAGCTTCTGAACGCATATGGCAATAAGTAGAGTACCTATCACGGTTGCACACGGAGACGGGATCGGACCTGAGATCATGGCCGCTTCGCTTCACATCATGCAGGAGGCGGGTGCGCAGCTTGCAATTGAGACGATCGAGATTGGCGAGAAGGTTTACTTAAGCGGCAAGGTTACCGGTATCGATTCGAGCGATTGGGAGTCTTTGCGGCGGACGCAGGTATTTTTCAAAGCGCCGATTACAACGCCGCAGGGCGGTGGATTCAAGTCGCTGAACGTGACGACGCGAAAGACGCTGGGGCTGTATGCAAACGTCAGGCCGTGCGTTTCGTATTCGCCTTACATACAGACGAAGCATCCGGGCATGGACGTGGTGATCGTTCGCGAGAACGAAGAAGATCTCTACGCGGGCATCGAACACCGGCAGACCGACGAGGTGTATCAGTGTTTGAAGCTGATCAGCAGGCCGGGATCGGAAAAGATTGTGCGGTACGCCTTCGAGTATGCGCGGCAGAATAACCGGAAAAAGGTGACGTGCTTCACCAAAGACAACATCATGAAGTTCACCGATGGGTTGTTCCATAAGGTGTTCGATGAGGTGGGGGCTGAGTATCCAGAGTTCGAGAAGGAGCACTGGATTGTGGACATCGGCGCGGCGAAGCTCGCGGATACCCCGGAAGCCTTCGACGTGATCGTGATGCCGAATCTTTATGGCGACATTCTGTCGGACGTATCGGCGCAGATTGCGGGGTCGGTGGGCCTGGCGGGATCGGCGAATATCGGCGACCGCTGCGCGATGTTCGAGGCGATTCACGGGTCGGCGCCGCGGCGAGCAGGACAGAACCTGGCGAACCCGTCGGGCCTGCTGCATGGCGGCTTATTGATGCTGGTGCATATCGGGCAGCCGGAGATTGCCGAGCGGATTCACAATGCGTGGCTGCGAACGATCGAAGACGGGATTCACACCTACGACATATACAAAGAGGGCGTCAGCAAGCAGAAAGTTGGGACGAAGGAGTTTGCCGAGGCCGTGGTGGAGCGGCTTGGGCAGAAGCCACAGCATTTGAAGGAGGCTTCCTATTCGAAGGATCCGCAACAGAGGTCGGGGCGCGCGGTTAGCGAAACGAAGCGCGCGAAGAAGCAGCTGGTGGGCGTGGACGTGTTCTTTCAGTGGAACGATCGCGACCCGGTGGAGTTCGGCAAGAGGCTCGAGAAGATCAACGGCGGCGGCATGAAATTCACGAGCTTGAGCAATCGCGGTGTGAAGGTGTATCCGCAGGGCTTTGAAGAGACGTTTTGCACCGATCACTGGCGGGCGGGGTTCATGTCTGACAAGGAGAACGGAGAGGTAACTCACGAGCAGATTGTGAACCTTCTCGACCGTCTGCAAAAAGATAACCTGGACTTCATCAAGATCGAAAATCTGTATACGTTCGACGGCCAAAAGGGCTACGTGGCCTCGCAAGGTGAGTAGGCCGCAGCGATGAGCGAGACGCTAGGGTCTCGTGATGAGCGGCCGCTGGTGGGCCTGATCATGGGCAGTAGATCAGATTGGGACACGATGCAGCGGTGCGCAGAACTGCTTAGGAAGTTGGAGATTCGGCACGAAGCGCAGGTGGTGTCGGCGCATCGAACGCCGGACTGGATGGTGGAATACGCAAAGTCGGCTGAGGGGCGGGGCTTGGAAGTGATTATCGCGGCAGCAGGAGGCGCGGCGCACTTACCGGGAATGGTGTCCGCGCATACGATGCTGCCGGTGTTGGGGGTGCCGATCAAGAGCAGCGTATTGAACGGAATCGATTCGCTGCTGTCGATTGTGCAGATGCCGGCGGGCGTGCCGGTGGGAACGTTGGCCATTGGGCCTGCGGGCGCGACCAATGCGGCATTGCTGGCGGCGAGCATTCTAGGCGGGAAGCATCCTGAGATTCGCGAACGTTTGGCGGCATGGCGGAAGGCGCAAACGGACGCGGTGCTCGAGAATCGGTCGCTATGAGCGCCTCTTCGGACAGGCCGATTCTACCGGGCAGCGCGATCGGCGTTCTGGGCAGCGGGCAACTGGGGCGGATGTTTGCCATTGCGGCCCGGCGCATGGGCTATCGCGTTCACACGTTCTCGCCGGATGAGGACACGCCGACCGGGCAGGTTGCCGATGTGGAGATCACGGCTCCGTACGAGGATCTGGACGCGATCTGCCGGTTTGCAAGCGGAGTTTCGGTGGTGACGTTTGAATTTGAGAATGTGCCGGCGGAGACGGTTGCTGCAGCGGCGCGATGTACGCCGGTCCGGCCGGGAGGCCAAGTTTTGCATACGGCGCAACACCGCCTGCGCGAGAAGACTTTTCTGTCAGACGCCGGATTGCCTGTTACCGAATTCCGCCATGTGCGAAACCTTGCAGAGTTGGCGTCGGCAGCAGCCGAGATCGGGTTGCCCGCGATTCTCAAGACCGCGGATTTCGGCTATGACGGCAAGGGACAGTCCCGGGTGTATTCGACAGCGGATTTCGAGGCGGCCTGGGATGCAGTGGGCAAGAACGAAGCGGTGCTGGAGGCGTTCGTTGACTTCGAGTGTGAAGTTTCAGTGGTTGCGGCGCGTTCGGTTACCGGAGAGTTCATCCACTATGGGGCGGTCGAAAATCATCACGAACGCGGCATCTTAGACATCTCGATTGCTCCGGCTCGTGTGGCATCGGGAGTGGCACATCAGGCGGTCGAGATGGCGCGCGAGGTGCTGGAGAAGCTGGATGTGGTGGGTGTATTGTGTGTCGAATTTTTCGTGCGGA
Organism: Bryobacteraceae bacterium; assembly: GCA_965219105.1. Taxonomy (GTDB): domain Bacteria; phylum Acidobacteriota; class Terriglobia; order Bryobacterales; family Bryobacteraceae; genus Bog-105. The sequence continues at coordinate 2,583,822 of OZ244728.1, forward strand.
AGGACGGCCGGCTGCTCATCAACGAACTAGCGCCGCGGCCGCACAACTCCGGGCATTTCACTTTCGATGCGAACCTGACCAGCCAGTTCGAGCAGCAGTTGCGAGCGGTGTGCGGGCTTCCCTTAGGCGCAGTGACGCAGTTCCAGCCGGCGGCGATGGCAAACCTTTTGGGCGACGCGTGGAGCGAGGGAGAGCCGGATTGGGCGGCAACCGCAGCGTTTCCGGACGTAAAGATTCACTTGTACGGCAAGTCCGAACCGCGCGTTGGAAGAAAGATGGGGCATCTTACAGCGCTTGCAGGCAGCGGCGAAGAAGCCTTGCGGGATGTGAAGGCAGCGCGCGCGGCCCTTGGACGCCGCTGATTTCTTTCACTAGCTGACGCGCGTGGACGCTGCGAACTGACTTGCAAGGTATTGTGTAACCGGGGCTTCGGACTCGAATCCCGTGTGATATACCTATACACACAAATCCACCCGGTATCTTGTTTGGGTTAGTTCTGGAGGCTCCATGAAGAAGCTGTTGGTTGTAGTTGCGTTCTGCGGTCCTATCGGCCTCCTTTCGGGCCAGACTTTTGGCGAGATTACCGGCGTGGTGACCGATCCCACCGGTGCGATAGTACCCAACGCAGCGGTCAAGGTTACAAATGCAGCTACAAATGCGACGCGCAACACCACGACGAACAGTCAGGGAATTTACGACTTTCCCGATATCATTCCCGCGACTTACTCGGTCATCGTGAATGCTTCCGGTTTCGCGCGGCAGGAGCGCACGAACGTCGCCATACAAGTGCAGCAGACGGCTCGCGTGGACTTTGGCCTTACTGTTGGCGAAGCCGTACAGAGCGTCGACGTAAACACGCAAGCGCCTCTTCTATCGACCGAGGACGCCTCTGTAGGTACTGTCGTGGAGACTCGCCGGATTCAAGAATTGCCGCTGAACGGCCGCAATTATCTACAGTTAGTCGCGCTTGCTCCGAACGTCAGCTTCGGGTTCCCGCCTCCGTTTCAGGCAGCCGGAAGAGAGGGCGGAACGCGCGCCGCGGTTACGATTTCGCTGGCCGGAGGTCGAGCTACCTGGAACAACTACACTTTGGATGGAGTCGAAAACACTGATGTAAATTTCAACTTGTACATCATTCTTCCGTCGGTCGACGCGTTGCAGGAGTTCAAGGTGCAGACCGGGATTTACCCGGCCGAGTTTGGCCGTGACTTAGGGCAGATCAACGTTTCTACTAAGTCGGGGAGTAACAGTTTTCATGGAGCTGCTTTTGAATTTCTCCGAAACGATGTTGTCGATGCCAAGCCGTATGACTTTATAGGAAGTAATCCACCCAAAGCCCCATACCGGCAGAATCAGTTCGGGTTTGTGCTGAGCGGCCCGGTCTGGATTCCTAAGGTCTTCAACGGAAAGAACAGGCTGTTTTTCATGTCGAACTATGAAGGCTTTCAGTCGCGCCTCACGCAGCCTACGTTGTTCTCGATGATTCCGGCTGCTATGCGGGTGGGGAACTTCGACCTGCCTGGAGTGCCCGCGTTGGTCGATCCGAATACGCGCGTGGTCGGCGCCAATGGGAAAGCGACCTTCTCGTACTTTCCGGGAAACCAGATTCCAACCAGCCGCTTTAATCCGTACACGGTATCTCTACTGAAATACGACCCGTTGCCGAACGTCGGAGCGCCGAACGCTCTTACCAACAATTATCAAGCGCCTGAGAGAGCCACTGTGGGCAAGGATCAGTTCAACCAACGAATCGACTGGTCGGAAAGCTCGAACTCGCAGTGGTACGGCCGGTATAGCTGGAGCAACGAAGACACGGTAACGCCGAATATCACAGTAGATGGACAGACCCTGACAACCAGGGCGAACCAATGGATGCTCTCGAACACCCGGGTGCTTTCGCCCACTAAAGTGAATGAAGCGAGAGTCGGGTACAGCCTGCTCTACAATGCCATTTCACAGCAATTAGCAGGAGTGGAAAACGTAAACGCCGAGTTGAACATTCCGCTTCCGCTCGCCACGCCGAACGAATGGGGCCTTCCTCAATTTAATCTGTCGAACGGCCTGAGCGGCTTTGGAAATACGACCAACGGCCCGTACATCACAAACGACAAAATCATTCAAGGCGTCGATAACTTATCCTGGACGATCGGCAAGCATTCGCTCCGCTTTGGAGGAGAGTACCGCTACGATAAGTATCCTCAGTTCGGCAATGAGTACACTCGAGGCGCTTTTACTTACAACGGGTATTACACAGCCAATCCGAATACTTTAACCGGCGGCTATTCTGCGGCAGATTTCCTGCTCGGCGCGCTTCAACAAGGGAGCATGGCGGTGAGTCTGGCGCAAGATCGATTTAACGCTAATTCGGTAGCAGCTTACGTTGACGACACGTACAAGGTCACTCCGAAGCTGACCGTCACGTTGGGCCTGCGCTGGGAAGTGGAGCAGCCCTTTTACGATGCCGCGCAGAATGAAATGAACATTCAGCTGAACTACCCCGGTATACCGGATACGGCAAACGTCACGAACCCAGCCCTACAGCCGGTCTACGTCCGCACCGGCACGAACGGAGATTTCTATCAAGGCCTTAACTTCCGCTACGTGGGCGTTACGGTGCCGGGCTCGAATTTCAGTACCGCCCCGCTAGCCACGGCGAGAGATGGCAGGCTGGGCAGCCGGCTTATTCAGACAGATTGGCGCAATTTCGCTCCGCGGTTTGGAATCGCGTACAGTCCCGGCACAAAATGGGTCTTCCGGACCGGCTTCGGCATCTTCTACGATCAAGAAAGCAAGAACTCCATCTTTGACCTGGTGCGTGGATCTGCCGGCCGCAACAATACCTTGGGAAATTATGGGATCAACAACGGCCCTCCCACAACCACAATGCAAAACTTTGCCAGTGCGGCCACCTTCCCGGTTTCGATTCAACCGGGCTTTCTGTGGGGCTATCAATATAACCTGCCGATCACTTACTCGATGAGCTACATCGCCAATATACAGAGACAGATCGGCAAGAACACAACGATTGAGTTGGGCTACAACGGACTGCAGAATCGCCATCTCTATCTTTTGACCAATGCGAATGCTCCGATTCCGGGAACGAGTAAGTACGCCTTGCGTGCTCCGTATCCAGAATGGAGTCTCATCCAGTACGGCGAGGCCGCCGGCACCGGGAATTACAACGGAGCAAGCGTAAAGCTGACACAGCGGCTTTCGTCCTCATTGACAACGTTGCTTGGTTACACTTACTCGAAGTCGCTGGACGATTCCAGTTCGATTCGCGGTATAAACAACGATCAGTTTCCCGAGAATCCGCGATGTCTGCTCTGCGACTACGGTCCGTCAGGCTTCGATGTGCGCCAGCGTTTTGTGTTGTCGCTCTTATATGAGCTGCCCTTTGGGTCTGGCAAGAACTGGCTGAACCATGGCGGCTTTGTGAACGAGTTAGTAGGCGGTTGGCAATTGACTTCGATTATCACAGCGCAAACTGGGCCGCCCGATAACACTTCCGGCTGGGATTCCGCCGGCGATCTGCAAAATCCAGTCGGCAACAGGCTAAATTGCACGGGAATCGATCCGAATCTGTCAAATCCAACCTCCAGCCAATGGTTTAACCCTGCCGCCTTCACGAATAACATCGGTGGCACTTACGGAACATGCGGCCGAAACGTTCTATATGCTCCTTCGACTTTCAATTGGGACGCGTCAGTGTTTAAAAACTTCAGGGTTACCGAGGGCCAGACGCTGCAATTCCGTATGGAGATGTTCAACGCACCGAACCATCCCGAGTTAGGGCAGCCAAATCTTAGCTACGGTACGACTAATCAGATTGCTAGCTCGAATTTCAACAGGATCACGTCCACCAGCACTATTAACTCCAGCGGCAGCCCTTCGGCCGGCGGCGTGATGCGGCAGATCCAGTTTGCGTTGAAATATACATTTTGACCGGGAAACAACTGCGAACCAGCACATGCCTGCGTCGTCTTCATCACTCTCATGCCTGCTCTCCCAAGCTCTGGTTGCTTTCACAATCGAGTTAGATAACGAGTTCGAACATCGGATGCCGCACCGGACGACCAACCACGGCGGCAGGAAAGGCGGCCCCTGGCTTGTATCGATGGTGATGTGGTTCAACTGCATGCGTTTCGTCACCGACGAGACAATAAGCGTCGGTGAATTGGAACGGCGCGCACGGACGACGACGAACCTGAACGGAATGGAACGTTGGCGATACGTTGCCATAGAGCCGGGAGCGGAAGCTCGGCGGAAGACGCGCCGGTCCGAATGGCATATTCGTGCAACAGCATGGGGAAGCGCAGCACGGGAAGTTTGGAGTGGACAGTTCGACATTATCGAAGAGCGCTGGAGCAAACGCTTTGGTCCTGAGTCGATAGAACAACTTCGACACGCGCTCGAAAACGTAGTCTCAAGACTTGGTCTGCAGCTCCCGGATTGCTTGCCGATTTTAGGCTACGGCCTTTCCTGCAAGACCCCTAACCAAAAGGATCATACTGCGGAAGATCCGAATAAGGATAAGATTCCACTCGTTGCATTGTTTGCAAAGGTATTGCTGGCGTTCGCGATTGAGTTTGAGCGGGAATCGGCTTTGTCGCTCGCAATCAGTGCAAATGTACTGCGAATTTTGAACCAAGCTGGAGTGCGAGTGCGAGACCTGCCTGTTCTCAGCGGCGTGTCTAAGGAAGCAATCGCGATGGCCCTAGGGATTCTCGAAAAGCGGCAATTTGCGGTCGTGCAGGCAGACGCTGCAGGCAGCCGGACCAAGGCAGTTCGTTTGACCCCAAAAGGCTCTGAAGTACAAGAGGCATCTCGAAAGCTGCTGGCGGCGATTGAAGAGCGGTGGAAGCTACGCTTCGGACAGGGCGCCATGGAAGAGTTGCGCACAGCGCTCGAACGAGTTACGGGCGAAGGCGAACGATCACGATTGTTCGAAGGGCTCGAGCCGTACCCCGAAGGCTGGCGAGCTCAAGTACGCAGACCCGAGGTCCTACCGCATTTTCCGATGGTGCTGCATCGGGGCGGGTTTCCGGACGGCAGCTGAAACGACAAGGCTGGCTCACGCCTGTACACTGGAATTAGTCGGCTGGTAGCTGTTTCGGCCGATTTCTTTCATGAAAATCTGTTATTTGGACGCGTTCTCCGGCATTAGCGGAGACATGACGGTCGGTGCGCTCTTAGACGCGGGCGCGGATTGGGCGGCGCTTGTCTCGGCCCTGGAGGGCCTTCAGCTTGGAGCGCAGTACCGGGTTGAGAAGACTAAGCGCAAGGGCATTGCGGCTTCCAAGTTTTCGGTCGAGTTTGAAGAGCAGAAAAAACATCGACACTTGCCGCACGTGGAGAAGATTATTTCGGACGCGAAGCTCTCAAGTCGCGCGGAAAAGAATGCGCTTGCTGTTTTTCGGCGGCTAGGCGAGGCAGAAGCCAAGTCGCACGCGATGCCGCTTGAAAAGGTTCACTTCCACGAAGTCGGAGCAGTGGATTCAATCTCGGACGTAGTAGGGGCTTGCGTGGCGCTCGATCTTCTGGGAGTGGAGGAAGTGCGCAACTCACAGGTGAACGTAGGGAGCGGAACAGTAAACACCGAGCACGGCGTTTTGCCGGTGCCTGCGCCGGCCACGACGGAACTGCTGCGCGACGTGCCGGTGTACTCGTCAGGACCTGCGGTGGAATTAACTACTCCCACAGGCGCGGCGCTTCTGAGCACATTAAGCGCGGGAACGGGCGGTGTACCGGCGCTGAGAGTGCTCTCGCAAGGCTTTGGAGCGGGCGATAAGGATTTCAAAGAGCAAGCGAACGTCTTGCGCGTGCTGATCGGCGAGAAGACGGACGCAACCGAAGCCGGGACAGTGAACGTGATTGAGGCGAACCTGGATGACTCCTCGCCACAACTGCTCGGCTATGCGATGGAGCGATTGCTCGCGGCGGGCGCTTTGGACGTTACGCTCACCCCGATTTTCATGAAGAAGAACCGGCCGGGTTCGATGATCTCGGTAATCGCTGCGCCTGAGCAATGCGAATCGATGATGCAAATCTTATTTGCAGAGACTACCACGCTCGGAGTGCGCACTTATCGAGCGGAGCGGCGCGTGCTCGCTCGAAGCTTTGCCTCAGTCGAGACACGCTATGGAACTATTCACGTGAAGTATACGGACGCGGGGGAGTTCGCTCCTGAATTCGAGGATTGCCGAAGCGCGGCAGCGGCTCACCACGTTCCGCTGCGGACCGTAATGGCAGAGGCGAGCGAGAGTTTCCGGAAGCAGCACAAGTCCTGATGAGCAACGGCAAATACTATCTCACGACGCCGATCTATTACGTGAACGCGGCTCCGCATATCGGTCATGCGTATACGACCATTGCGGCCGAGACGATCGCGCGCGTTGAGCGGATGAAGGGCAAGGAGGTGGTACTCACCTCCGGCACCGATGAGCATGGAACCAAGGTAGAGCGAGCGGCCCGGGCGCAAGGGAAAAGTCCGGAAGAGTTCACGGACTTGATTTCAAATGAGTTTCGTACGCAATGGCAAAAGCTCGGGTTACAGATTGACAGGTTCGAGAGAACGACCTCACCCAAACACGCGAGACTAGTCAACCAACTGTTCGAGGCATGTAAGGCCAACGGCTATATATACAAAGGCAGCTACACGGGTCTTTATGCGGTAGTGAGCGAGTCGTTTGTGAACGATGCAAAGCCGGGCGATGTGGATCCGGAGACCGGCAAGCCGTACGAAGAAGTGACCGAGGAGAACTACTTCTTCAAGCTGTCGGCTTTTACCGACCGGCTGCTTGAGTTTTATGCGGCGAATCCGGACTTCATTCAACCGGAGATCCGGCGAAACGAAGTGCTTGCCTTTGTGAAGCAGGGGCTGGCCGATCTCTCCATTACACGCACGAGCATCCAGTGGGGCATACCGGTGGATGCCGATCCCGCGCATGTGTTCTATGTGTGGTTCGACGCTCTGATGACGTATGTGACTGCCGTGGATGGCAAGGACTACTGGCCGGCCGATCTTCACTTGATCGGCAAAGAAATTCTTCGCTTTCACACGGTATTTTGGCCGGCGTTTTTGATGGCGGCGGGATGGCCGCTGCCGAAGCGCGTGTTCGCGCATGGCTGGCTGCTGTTCGAGAACGACAAGATGAGCAAGTCGCGCGGCAACATTGTTCGGCCTTCTCCGATTGCGGAGGTGATGGGCGTCGATCCGCTGCGATACTTCCTGCTGCGAGAAATCGTGTTCGGGCAGGACGGAAGTTTCTCGTTCGATGCGCTAGTGGGGCGCTACAACTCCGATCTTGCGAACGGGCTGGGCAATTTAGCTAGCCGCACATTGAGCATGATTGCGCAGTACCGTGGAGGCGTGATTCCAGCGAGCGGCGGATACGAGCCACTCGCGGAGACGGCTCGCGCAGGAGCGGAGAGCGTGCTTGCGGCTTACGACGCGTTTGAATTTTCACGAGCGCTCGAGCAGATCTGGAACATAATCTCGGTAGCCGATAAGTTCATCGTGGAGCGCGCGCCTTGGAAGCTGGCGAAGGATCAATCGGCGGAGGCTCAGGCGAAGCTCGATGAGACGCTCTACACCATCGCGGAAACGCTTCGTATTGTATGCGCGCTCGCTCACCCGGTATTGCCGCACTCAACGGAGGCAATCTGGAAGCAACTCGGGTTCACCTCCTCACTGGAGGGCATCCAAGTGTCTTCAATCCAGTGGGGCGGTCTCGAAGCCGGTCAACAGATAGGCTCGCTCAGTCCGGTGTTTCCAAGACTAGAGGCAAAAGCGGCCGTAATCAAGATGCAGGAACTGGAGGAGATCGAACGGCAGCGCCAGGCAGCGCTGATGGGAAGATCGGCCGAGCCGGCCGCCGCCAGCAAGCCGCCTATAGCGCCAATTGCCGAAACGATTACGATTGATGATTTTGCGAAAGTCGATCTACGAGTCGGCGAGATCAAATCGGCCGAACCCGTGAAGGGCGCCGACAAATTGCTGCACCTGAAGGTCGACATTGGCGAACCGGAGCCGCGCACGATTGTTGCGGGAATCGCGCTCGCGTATAAACCTGACCAGCTGATCGGAAGGAAAGTGGTGATTGTGGCGAACCTCGCTCCCCGTAAATTGCGCGGCTTGACATCGCAGGGGATGATTGTGGCGGCGAGCCTCGAGGGTGATTTGCCGGTGCTCGCCAGTTTCCACGAAGAGATTTCGCCGGGAGCTCGTCTTAAGTAGCAGTGAAGCTAGCGGACTCCCACTGCCATCTGGACGACTCGCAGTTCGCGCCGGATCGAGAAGCTGTTGTAGCACGCGCGCTCGAGGCGGGTGTGGGATCGATGCTTGCGATCGGCACCGGCGATGGTCCGCCGGACCTCGAAGCTGCAGTTCGCGTCGCAGACCAGTATGCGTTCGTCTATGCCACTGCCGGCGTACACCCGAACGATGTGGCGAAGATCGGCGCTGATACTTTCCACAATCTGAGGGGGGTTCTCCAGCATCCTAAGCTCAGAGCGGTTGGCGAAATCGGGCTCGATTACCACTGGGGAGTGCCAAGAGAGCTACAAATCCCGGCGTTTATCGGTCAGCTGGAGCTTGCTGCGGAGTCGCGAATGCCTGTTGTTATTCATACGCGAGATGCATGGCAGGACACAATGGCGGTTCTCCGAACGCATTGGGCTACCACGAAATTACCGTGCGTGATGCACTGCTTCACCGGCGACAGGGCGCAGGCGGAAGAGTGTCTAACGCTTGGGTTTTATCTCGCTTATGGTGGGGTTGCAACGTTTCCCAAGTCTGCGGCCATTCGTGAGGCGGCGCGGATCACTCCGCTCGATTGTATGCTGCTTGAAACGGACTCACCCTATCTTGCGCCGGTTCCGTACAGGGGCAAGCGCAACGAACCAGCGTACGTGGCGCATACGGCGCGCGCGCTCGCGGAGACTCTGGAAATCGCGCCGGAAGATTTAGCGGAAGCGACAACCCGTAATTTTGAGCGGCTGTTTATTACGACGGAGAAAGGCATTCGAGGCGGCTCGTTACACTAGGTAGGCCCGCCCGGCGCACTCGGACTCATGTTCAGCAAACTTCGGCAATCTGTCTCGGCACGCGAAGCGTTCGACTTGGTGAAACCCGATTTGATCGAGGTGGAGCGGGAGATTAGCGCCGAGTCCGCGGCTTCGCTTGAAACGATCACAACCATCAATCAGTACTTACAGGCAGGGGGCGGGAAGCGTCTGCGGCCGGCTCTGCTGCTTCTGTGCAACCGGCTGTTCGGGCCATCGACCGATTGCGCCCGGCGTTTGGCGGCCGTGGTAGAGATGATCCATACCGCCACTCTAGTACACGACGACGTGATCGACGTGGCCAAGAGCAGGCGCGGACGGCCTTCGGCAAACATGGTGTGGGGCAATCACGTTTCTGTTCTGGCTGGAGACTGGCTGTATATGCGAGCCTTCGAGCTGTCGCTCCGCGAACGAAACTTTCGCATTCTGGACGTGCTGATTTCGCTGACGCAGACAATGGTCGAAGGTGAGCTGCTGCAGCTCGAAAATCTTCACCGGTTGGATGTGACCGAGACCGATTACATGGAACTGGTAGACCGGAAAACGGCTGGGCTTTTTTCCGCCTGCGCGTCGCTCGGCGCCACTGCGGCGCAGGCAGACGAAAATATGGAATCGAATCTGCGCGAGTTTGCCTGGAATCTAGGAATGGCGTTTCAGCTGGTGGATGATATTCTCGATTTCACCTCCTCGGAAAAGATCCTCGGCAAACCGGCGGGCAATGATCTACGTGAAGGCAAAGTGACGCTGCCGGCCATCTATGCGCTCGAGGGCGCGACTTCGGACGAGCGTGCGGCGTTTGAAACCGTGATGAGCGAGGGGAGCTACGAGCACATTCCGTTCATGCACATTGTGCAAATTTTGGACCGCCACCGAGCGATTGCCAGGGCGTACGAACGGGCGCGCGTATTTACTGAAACCTCGCGCAGTATTCTTTCTACGTTTCCTGAATCGGCTGCGCAGCGGGCGCTTCAATCCATCGTGGAGCTGGTGACAGAGCGCAGTGCCTAAAGCGCGATCGGGCTTGGCGATTTGTTTGCTGGCGGTTGTTCTTTTGACAGCTCCGGCGTGCAGCCATGGCCCGAACGATGGCGAACTGGTGCAGCGGGACGAGAAGCTGCTGGTGGAGTTTCAAACGACTCAGACCGAGTATTTAAGACACCAAATCAATCGCAGCCAGTATCTCGCCCGGCTCACTAAGTTCCATCAGCAGGAGAGCGCCATCTTCGCTGCAGTGCGGAAGCATAAATTTTCGGACATGACTGCGGGTAATTACTTCTATCGCGGGCGAATGAAGTTTCCGAGCCCCATCACCCAAGAGCAGAAGCGGATAGAATATCCCCGACCGGGCAGCCGGCCGGCGGAACTTTAGATCCAGTCGTGGTACGTTCGCCCAAGCGTTATGCCGTCAAATTAGCTCCAAATTCAAGTACAAACTAAATTGGGAGTCATAGGTCGATATCGCAAGGTTGTGAGAGACCGCCTGGGCTACCAAGAGTCTGTCGAAGAGATCTTTATGCTCCTTAAAGCGATGCAAATGCCTGAGGCTTGAGACATCGTCCATCGTAACGGGCAGAATTCGGGCTCCTAACGCTTGGCAGGCCGCACTTAGTTGTTCTTGCGAAAGGCTGTTTCTCAGTTTAGGTTTAAGCTCGATCTACCAGGCGGTGACCACACTGACAAAGCGTCTCGGTTGTTCGTTGATTCGCTCTAGAATTGCTATGTCCAACCTGCCGGCCAAGTGATCTACCACAATGCAGGTATCAAGTAAAACACCTTCACTCACTCTTCTCGACCTTCAAAGAGGGCCGTTAGTTCAGCATCCTCAAGCTCATCCTGTTCCTGACTCCAAGCAGGAATTGTTTCTCTCAGATGGGGATACATTCCGAATCCGCCCATTGGAACAGCCTCTGGCTCCGGAACGAGCTGAATCTTTCCCTTGCCCCGAACCGTAATGATCACGGTTTGCCCCCGAAACGCCTGGTCCACGAGACTAGAGAGGGTTGTCTTTGCTTGGCGAATATTTACTTCCATACCTCATTGTGTCTCATCGAGACCACACTGCACGGGCTCAACGTGCGATCTGTTTCCAGTGCGCTCCGGGGCGCGCCACGGCGTACATCTCAGCGGCTATTTTGTCGAACAGAGCTTCTTGATCGGAGCCTTCGAGATAAAGGTTGAAGTGAGTGCGATCGGGTAAGTAAGTAAAGTGCGGCTGCGCACCCAGACGTGTAAGAACAGCTTCGAATTTACGCGCCGAACCGTCTAGATAGAAGGTATCGGCAGTCCCCACAATGAGGTGAATACGGCCGGTAAGATACTTGCCGCGCTGCCTCCAGTTAGCTTGGACTAAGTGCGCGAGATCATAGTGATCGTGCCAGTACTGCACAACGGCTGGGTTGACCGCGCCAGTTTCGCCATCGAACATGGGTTCGGGCGCACCGCTCGGGCCCTTGGGTGAGAAGACCCAATTGAACGAAGCGGCTTGGCCGCCATAAGGACCCAGTACGGCCTCCAACTTAGCGAGTTGTTCGTACGTCGCGACAACCTTTCCGTGCATTCGCACAATCGGCGTGGGCGATCCGTCAGGCCGATGATACACGTTAGCGCCGGGCGCGTACAGATCGGTTCCGGTGAAGTCGTGGAAGTCGCTTGGATCCGGTGAAGTCGACCAAGTACCGCCGAAGATTGCCGGATAGTTCACCTGGAGCTGCAAGGTAGCCCAACCGCCGCTCGAGTGCCCATTGAGGAGTCTCCCAGAGCGGCGAGCATCCATTCGATATTTGCGCTCGAGATACGGCAGATACTCCGCGGTGAGGGCATGGCCCCACGGACCGTTGTTCACCGAGTCGGCAAATTCGTGGGTGCCTTGAGGAATCGATTCGTCAAGGAAGACCCAGATCATGGGAGGCATTTTCCGGTCCTGCATGCGGCGAAAGACGCGGATTGCCTGCGCATGGGCATACTGCAGGTTTCCGCCAAAGCCGTGCGTCCAGTAAACGGTTGGAAAGCGCTGGTGTGGATGGGCGGAGTAGCCGGGCGGCAGCAGCACCCAGGATCGAATTCTTACGTCGTGACCCCAGAAGCGGCTCAGTGACGGGCTGCTGAATTCTTCCTTGTGAAGATCGGCAGGCGCGCTTTGTGGTTGAGTGTGCGGCGGCTCGGGAGCAGGATGACTTGAAAGAGTAAGCACCGGTTCCTCGCCGGAGCCGGGCGTCCAGTTCGCGAGCGGAGTTACGGCACTGATCCAGTCTTGGGCGGTCCGGCCGCTGTAAGGGTAACTGTGATCTACATCGAGCACGGCTTGCGCCTCGTAATTGCCTCCAGCCGCAATCTGGGCGAAGGGTTTGGGAAAAGCAATCTCGTCGGCATCGATTTCCACTGAGCTTCCCGGTGTCAGATCGTGGATCTCGCGTGCGGCCACCCACGTATTTTGAGGACTGAACTCATCGGCATCGACCTCTTTATCACCCGACTGCGCCTTTAAGAAGATCAGCAGACGTCCACTCACTGCTGAAGAGAGCTCCGGGCCAGCAATCACGCGAAAGAAAACGTGTCTTGGGTTCGAAGGGTTCTGCGCCGGCAGAACAGAGGCAATAGCGACGATCAGTACACATCGAGCCGCCAGGCAAACGCGGTACACAGGGCGGGATTTTAGCAAGGCGGCGTCACCGATGGAAACTGCCCATTAAGCCGGGGCTACCTTCTTTTTTATGCATACCGGCAACGACCTGGGCGTGATTGATGGCCGCTGTAAGGGAGACGCCCCCGATGATGTTCCCGATCAAAGTGGGAAGCATGTAGCCGAATGCAACGGAGCCCCAACTGCGAGCGCCGACCATCACAAGAAAAAGCACTTCCACGGAACCCGCGATGATGTGAGTAAAGTTGGCGAGTCCGACCGCGTAAGTGAGGATGACGATGATGGGGATGCGGCCCGAATCGGAAGCGGCAAGCATCCAGACAACCATCGCGATAAGCCACCCCGCGAATATGCCGCGAAGCAGGGCGGCGCCGAAGGAGACATTTGCGATGTCGGTGGCGAGTTCAAGCATGGCATGTTGCACGTCGCGCCCAAACATGGGTGTGTTGCCGGCAATCCAGGCGAAGATGTGCGCACCAACAAGGTTCGCGATCAAAACAATGGTCCACAACCGCAAAACCTGGAGGAAAGTGGCCAGATTGCGGCGCGCGAGCAACGGGATAATCGCGGTGAGCGTATTTTCCGTGAATAACTGCTGACGGCCGATGATGACGATCAGAAAGCCGAGCGGATAGCCGAGGCGGACCAGAAGCATGCGCCAAGACTCGTCAGGCATGTTGGCGCGGAACAGAGCCTGTCCGACGAACGAAAAACCCATCGAGAGACCTGCAGCGAGTCCGGACCAAGCCAAAGCCGAGGCGGGACGTGACAGTTCTTCTTCACCATCGTGGCGAATCGCCTCGTGGACGACGATGGCGCTCACAGCAGTTCGCTCTTCGGCTTCCTCCTGCTGTTTTTCCGTGAGTTCGGGTGTGATTAAGTCCTCCTCGGACTCAACCTCCTGACCCGCTTCATTATTCATTGTCGATAGAGTCGGCGTTAGCAAAAACCGATCTTGGGCAGAGCAGCCAAACTGTAGGGAGCAGCACGTTACCTCATGGTAGCTTTTGACTACTCACGAGTTTCAGCGGCGGAGGGGTAGGCTGCGCCGCTTTGTTGCATTAGTTTTGCGACAAGGCCCGTCCAGCCGGTTTGATGGCTCGCACCCAGTCCCTTACCGGTGTTTCCGTCGAAGTATTCGTAAAAGAGCAGATAAGGTGCAAAGTTTGGGTCGGCATAGAGGTGGCTGTCTCCCCAAGTCGCACGCCGGCCGTGTTCATCGGGCAGGAACAGCTTCGTTAAACGCTGCGACAGAAGCTTTGCAATCTCTCCGAGCGATAGATGGTTTCCGGAACCGGTTGGAAACTCGAACGTCATGCTTTCGCCGAAGTAGTAGTCGTAGCGCTGCAGCGCTTCGATGATCAGGAAGTTCATCGGAAACCAGATCGGTCCGCGCCAATTCGAGTTCCCGCCGAACATATTGGTCTGTGACTCAGCAGGCTCATAGGCTACGCGATAAGTCGTTTCGGCAAGCGAGATTTCATAAGGGTGGTCGGCAAAGTAGCGCGATAGAGACCGGATACCGAACTCAGAGAGGAACTCGGACTCATCGAATAGCCGCTGCAGGATTCGTTTGAGCCGATCGGGGTTCACGAGCGCAAGTAAACGCCGCTGGCTCTCGCCTGTTTGCGTGAGCGAAGCAATGCCGGAGGTGAGATCGGGTCGGTTGTTGATGAACCATTGCATGCGCCGGGTAAAGCCGGGATTTTTGGCGATCTGTTCCGGTTCGAGCGTGGTCACTGCAAACAGCGGCACCAGACCGACCAGCGAGCGCAACTTCAGGGCCGTCGACGAGCCGTCGCCCTGCAGCAAGCGATCGTAATAGAAGCCATCCTCTTCGTTCCACAGGCCAGTCCCGGCATGATGATTAATGGCGTCGGAGATGTAGAGAAAGTGCTCGAAGAACTTGCTGGCGATATCGGCATAGACGGGTTCGGCTTGGGCTAGATCGAGCGCCATCTGCAGCATGACGAGGCTGAACATCGCCATCCAGCTTGTGCCATCGGACTGCTCGAGCACCCAGCCATGGGGAAGAGTTGCGTTGCGATCAAATACGCCGATGTTGTCGAGCCCGAGAAATCCGCCCTCGAAGATGTTGTTCTCTTCCGAGTCCTTCTGATTGACCCACCAGGTGAAGTTGATCAGGAGCTTGTGAAAGACGCCTTCTAGAAACTGGCGATCCGGTTTGCCTTTGATGCGTTCATCGATTTTAAAGACGCGCCAAGCGGCCCAGGCATGGACAGGAGGATTGACATCGCCGAAGTTCCACTCATAGGCGGGTATCTGACCGTTGGGGTGCATGTACCATTCGCGCAGAAACAACGCGAGCTGTTTCTTAGCGAAGTCCGGATCAGCCGGTGCAATTGCGACCGTGTGGAAGGCGAGATCCCAAGCGGCGTACCAGGGATACTCCCACTTATCGGGCATCGAGATCACATCTTCGTTGAAGAGATGACGCCACTTGTGATTTCGTCCGTGCTTGCGTTCAGGAGGCGGCGGGGGAGAGTTGCTGTCGCCGTTGAGCCAGGTTTCGACCACAAAATGGTAGAACTGCTTGCTCCAGAACATGCCGGCAAAGGCCTGGCGCTGCACCGCGCGCGAATTTTCATCGAGCTCGTTCACCAGGGTGGCGTAGAACTCGTCGGCCTCGGCGATACGCTTGGCGAAGACCGCGTCCCAATCTTCACGTTTTAACTCGGGCTGACCCTGCCGGTGAAGACGTAGCGAGATTGTTTTCTCCTCGCCGCTTTGCAAAGTCCAGCGGTAAACCGCGCAGGCCTTGGTGCCCTCGTTTTGTTGGTTAACTGCTTCTTGCTTCCCCTCGATAAGGAATCGATGGAAGGCGTCCTTTACGTAAGGATCCTGCCCCGCCCAACCGAAGATGCGTTGCGTGTCGGTTTCATTGCCGGTGAATAGGGTCTGGGGCGCATCGTCGAGGGTAAGAACAAACGTGCCGAGCTTTGGATGCACGGCTGTGATCTCGGAGTTGCCTGCAGTAAGTCGAGGCTTGTCGGCGGCTTTGTAATCTTTATCCCAAATCCAGATATTACGGAACCAAAGCGTCGGCAGCAAAGCGAGGTCAGCCGCTTCGGGTCCTCGGTTGACGACCTTGATACGGATCAATACGTCGTCCACATCCTGCTTGGCGTATTCGGCGAAGATATCGAAGTAACGGCTCTCGTTGAAGACGCCCGTGTCTTCGAGTTCATATTCCGGCTGCAGCCGAGTGCGGCGGGCGTTCTCATCGACCAGCTCGGTGTATGGAAAAGCAGCTTGCGGATACTTGTAGAGGCCTTTCAGGTAAGAGTTGGTGGGAGTGGCGTCGAGGTAGTAGTAAATCTCTTTGACATCTTCGCCGTGATTGCCCTGCGGCCCGGTAAGCCCAAAGAGCCGTTCCTTCAGGATTGGATCTTTGCCGTTCCAGAGCGCCAAAGCGAAGCAAAGATATTGGTGGTTGTCGCAGATGCCGAGGATGCCGTCTTCGGTCCATCGATAGGCACGCGATCGTGCCTGATCGTGAGAGATGTAGTTCCAAGCATCGCCGTTCGCGCTATAGTCTTCGCGAACAGTTCCCCACGCACGTTCGGCTAAGTATGGACCCCAGCGCTTCCAATGCTTTTGACGAGCTTGCGACTCGGTGAGACGTTGATGCTCAGCAGTGTTGGGGACAGCCATAAGGGGAGCAACCAAATTGTACGATGCTCCCCGGGGAATGAGAGGGAATCAGGCTACGCTGCTCTCAGCGTGCACTTCGAGAGGGTGCTTGTACTTGCACTCGTTGTTGGGACACTGAGCAACCGGGCCAGCTTTGAGGTACTTCTCGATAAGATAGCTGCTTCCGCACTCCGGGCATTTTTCTGGAATCGGTTTGCCCCACGCAACAAAATCGCATTCGGGGTAGCGATTGCAGCCATAAAAGGTTTTGCCCCGTTTTGATCGCCGCTCGACGATCTCGCCTTCCGAACAATTCGGGCAAGGGACGCCAATCGTCTTCTGCTTGACGTATTTGCATTTCGGGTAATTGCTGCAGGCAATAAACTCACCGAAGCGGCCGAACTTCTGGACCAGGTTGCTCGAGCATTGCGGACACTTCTCCTCAAGCGGTACATCCTTGCGTTGCTCGCCGCCGATCTGCTTGGTGGTTTTGCAATCGGGGTAGCCTGAGCAGGCGAAAAACTGGCCGAAGCGGCCTTTTTTGAGGACCATGGGGCGTCCGCAGTTTTCGCAGTACTCCGCCTCATCCTGCTCGGTGACATCGCCCTTCTCGCCTTCCGGAAGTTCTACAGCAATTTCGCGCGTATTGCTGCATTCGGGGTAGCCAGTACAGGCAATGAAGCTGCCATGTTTGCCCCATTTAATGACCATCGGCTTGCCGCACTTTTCGCAGGAAAGGTCGGTGGGCTTTTCCATGCGCTTGATGTCGGTCATGTTGCGCTCGGCGTCGGCCAGGTTCTTTTGGAAGCGTCCATAGAACTCGGCCATCGCGGTGCGCCACTCGATCTTGCCTTCTTCGATGTTGTCGAGCTCCTCTTCCATGCGCGCGGTGTACTTCACGTCGAAGAGGTCGTTGAAGCTTTCGAGCAGAAGGTCTGTGACGACGAAACCCAGCTCGGTGGGGAAGAATTTGCCGCCTTCCTTTTTGACGTACTCGCGGTCCTGAATGGTGGAGAGGATAGAGGCGTAAGTGGACGGTCGGCCCACGCCGTCCGACTCCAGCTTTTTGACCAGAGTGGCCTCGTTGTAGCGAGGCGGCGGTTCGGTGAAGTGCTGCTGGGGATCGATGTCTTTGAAACGAAGCTCTTCGCCCTGGGTGACGGCGGGAAGTTTGTGCTTTAAGTCCTCGTCGTCTTCGTCCTTCTGATCCTTGCCCTCTTCGTACACCTTGAGGAAGCCTTCGAATTTGAGGACACTACCAGTGGCGCGAAAGGTATATGCAGTTTTGCTCTTGCCCTGGGCATTGACGTCGATGGTGGTCTGATCGAGCAACGCCGGGTTCATCTGTGAGGCTACGAAGCGCATCCAGATCAGACGGTACAGCTTCAGCTCGTCTTCGGCCAGAAACTTCTCGAGCGATTCCGGAGTGCGGAGGACCGAGGTGGGGCGAATCGCTTCGTGCGCGTCCTGTGCGTCTTTTTTGGTTTTGTAGACGTTTGCGGAAGCGGGCAGATACTCTTTACCGTAGCGTTCGGTGACGAACTCGCGAACCTCGGTGAGCGCATCTTCCGAGACGCGAGTGGAATCGGTTCGCATGTAGGTGATCAAACCGACCGCGCCCTCTTTTCCGAGATCCTTTCCTTCGTACAGGCCCTGCGCAAGCATCATGGTCCGCTTAACGCTGAAGCGAAGCTTGCGCGAAGAGTCTTGCTGAAGAGTTGAGGTGATGAATGGCGGAACCGGGTTGCGCTTCTTCTCGCGAGTGGCGACGGACTTGACGATGTAAGCAGCGCCGTCTACATCGGTGACGATGCCGGTTGCTGTCTTCTCGTTGGTCACTTCCGCGGCCGCGTCAGCGATGCGATTCAGCCGCGCATTGAGAACCGGCGTTTTCTTAGCGTTCAGCGCGACATCGACTGTCCAGTATTCCTGCTTCTGAAATGCCTTGATCTCGCGTTCGCGGTCTACGATGAGGCGAAGCGCAACGGTCTGGACACGGCCAGCGGAAAGGCCGCGCCGGACTTTATCCCAGAGTAAAGGCGAAATCTTATAGCCGACCAACCGATCGAGCACGCGACGGGCCTGCTGCGCTTCCACTAAATTGACGTTAACGGCAAGCGGCTTGTCGAAGGCCCGCTTCACGGCGTTGGCCGTGATCTCGTTGAACATGACCCGGAAGATGGCCGGCTTGTCGGATTTTTTAGGCTCGAGCTCTTCTTTGAGATGCCAGCAGATCGCCTCGCCTTCGCGGTCGGGGTCAGCCGCCAGATACACGGAATCGACACCCTTAGCGGCCTGCTTTAACTCCGCAATGAGCTTTTTCTTTCCTTCGATGACCTCGTAGTGGGGGGTGAAATCACGCTCCACATCCACGGCCAAGTCTTTTTTAGGCAGGTCTTTCACATGCCCAAGGGAGGCCTTGACTATGAATTGCTTTCCTAAGTATTTCCCGATAGTTTTCGCCTTCGCCGGGGATTCGACGATGACGAGCGATTTTGCCATAACTGCTTACTCTGTAACCTTACTTAATCTGATTCCCGGTTCCGGTCGAAGATTCGGGCGCTAGAACGCTACCCTTTTACCACACCTTGACGAACTGCTTGCCGGGAAGCTGCCGAATGAGGCCGGACATTTCCAGGTCGAACAGGGCACCGATCAGCTCAGATGAAGAGGATCCCTCAAAAGTTTCAAGCAGCGATTCAAGTTGTTGAGGAGTATCGACTTTGAGGAAACTCAGCAGCTTGCGGCCGAGGATCTGAAGAGGCTCTTCCGGCACTTGCGAGGCGGCCGTCAAACGTTCCGGTTCGCCAGGGAGAAACTGCTGTTGGGCTTTGGAGACAAGGTCGCGGCGCACGGCCAAGGGAAGTTCGTTAGTGATGTCGCTCCACTCCTGGACTAATTTTGCGCCGCCCTCTTTGATCAGGAGATTGGGGCCCCAGCTCATTTTGGAAGTGATGTTCCCGGGGACGGCGAAGACTTCCCTGCCCTGATCCATCGCAAGTTTGGCAGTAATGGCGGATCCGCTGTACTGAGCGCCTTCGATGATGAGAACGCCCAGCGAGAGGCCGCTGACAATCCGGTTGCGAACCGGGAAGTTTTGAGGGAAAGCGGGCGCCTCCATAGGAAATTCGGAGAGGAGCAGGCCATTCCGCGCAATGTCGTCGTAGAGCTTGCGGTTGCTGGATGGATACAAAACATCGACGCCGCAGCCGAAGACAGCAATCGTTCCGCCACGGGCCTGCAGGGCGGCTCGATGGGCAGCGGTATCGATGCCGCGCGCCATGCCGCTAATGATTGTGAGACCAGCCTTCGCCAAATCGGCACTGAGGCGTTCCGCGGCGGCAATTCCATAGGGAGTGGGATGGCGGGTTCCCACCACAGCGATGGCAGGCGTGGTGAGCAGGCTTAAGTTTCCGAGGGCGAATAGGATAAGCGGCGGGTCGAAGATATCACGCAAGTGCGACGGATATTCCTGAGAATGAAGCGTGAGCAGATGAGCGCCCACGGCAAGCATTCGATTCTGCTGATTAACCGCATCTTCGAACGAACAGCCGGAGGCAACGTTGCGAGCTTGAGATGGGCTCAGACCAGCCGCTTCCAGCTCGCTCGCGGATGAGCGAAAGATTGCTTGTGGCGTCTTCAGCTTTCCAAGCAGCTTGAGAGTTCCTGTGGTGCCAAGACCGGGTACCATTCGTAACGCCAGCCAATGCAAGATGTCTTCCGGACTAAGGTCGGCTCGCCCCATGTGCAATAGGTGCCCGGTCGAAGTGCGACCTCTCAGACAAGCGATCTCGAGAAAGAGCCGTCAGCCGGCGAGCGACTCGGGCATATCGCTGCTTGCATCTTCAAAGGGAAGCCAGCGATTCAGAACATTCTCGAGTTGCTGGCGGGAAATCGGCTTGGTGAGGTAGTCGTTCATACCTGCGTCCAAACACTTCTCGCGTTCACCGACCAGTGCGTTGGCTGTGACTGCAATGATCGGAATTGTGGAGGTAGGCGCGGCGCTGTCCCGTATGGCGCGAGTGGCTGTCCACCCATCCATGACGGGCATTTGGCAGTCCATCAGGATCAGGTCATAGGCCGAGTCGTCTTGCAAGCGGCTAACCGCTTCCGCTCCTGTTTCGACGACGTCTACGGTAAATCCGAGCGCTGCCAGCAGGTGTTTTATGACTTTCTGATTGATCTGATTGTCTTCGGCGACCAGTATTCGGCCACGCTGCCGGTAAATCGGCGCTTGCCGCGAGTGAGTGATCGCCGGGGCGGGAGCTTGCGCGGTTTTCAGCTCGACTTCGACCCAGAACGTACTTCCGCTACCTAGTTTGCTCTCGACACCAATTTCTCCATTCATCATCCCGGCAAGGCGCTTGGAGATGGAAAGGCCGAGACCTGTACCGCCAAACTGCCGGGTTGTGGAACTATCGGCTTGCGTAAAGGTTTGAAATAGCCGTTTCTGCGCTTCCGCAGAGATTCCGATGCCTGTGTCGGTAACAGCGAACTTCAACATGAACTTACCGTCGATGGAATTTGTCACAAGGGAAGCGGATGCCGTGACATGCCCTTGATCGGTAAACTTAACAGCGTTCGAAAGGAAATTTAAAGCAATTTGCCTAAGGCGTACGGGATCGCCCGCGACCCAGGACGGCAAGCTCGAATCGCACGTGAAGATGACGGGTACATTCTTTTCCCGAGCCGGGCGTTCAGCGAGTTTCACGGCCTCCGTCAGGAGCGATTCAAGCTGAAAATCGGTCTCTTCGAGAGTGAGCTTGCCCGCTTCGATTTTGGAGAGATCGAGTATGTCGTTAATAATTGCAAGCAGAGACGAACCGGAGTCCCGGATCGCGGAAACATACTCCTGTTGGTCTTTTAAGAGCGGAGTGTCAGAGAGCAGCGCAGTCATGCCGATGACTCCGTTCATGGGCGTTCGGATCTCATGACTCATGAACGCCAGGAACTCGCTTTTTGCCCGATTCGCCTCGACAGCTTCAGCCTTTAGAAGCTTCTGCTCGGCTAATCGTTGATCGAGTTCATCGGTTCTCTCCATAACAAGCCGTTCAAGCTTGCGGCGGCGGCTCGCGAGAACAAGCTCGCGCCAGCGCCAAATGCCGAGCGAAATACCCAAAACAAACAGGCAGAGGGCAGCTTTGAACCAGAGTGTAAGCCACCATGGCGGAGCCACCGAGAACTCAAACGAGTCACTCGATGAGACCCGACCGCCGTCTTTGTCGACGGCCATGACCTGAAAGCGGTACGATTTGGGCGCCAGAGCCGGATAGCGGATGATGTGGTCAGCCGTTTCTTCCCATTGCCGTTCAAGTCCGAGCAGCCGGTAGCGGAAGCGGATGCTTCTCTCGTTCCGAAGATTCAAAGAAGCGAGGTCAATGATGAGGGGCTTGCCATCCCAGTGCAGATTGTGCAATCCGGCCAGGAAGTTGTGTCCTCCATAGTTCGCGCTCAAGAACACAGGCGTGCGAGGCACGCGTGCAACCACTCTTCTTACTGAATACAAATGGGAGAGGCCGCCGCTAGTGCCAAACCACACAGAGCCGTCCGGATCCTCCCAGAACGCCTCGTCGTCCAAGTCGTTCCAGATAAGTCCGTCATCAACCGAATAGCGCTGCCAGACGTGACCATCGAACATCTGCACGCCCTTGTCTTCGCCAATCCAGACAGACCCCTTTTTGCCAATTCTTACAAACAGAACCGATTTCGACACTAGCGGCATGGTCTCGGGATCGGCCAGTTCGCCGCCAATCAGCTTAAACCGCGTGAGACCGGTAGTATCGCCGCCGATCCAGACATACCCGGCGGAATCAAGGGCGATTTTTGAGAGATCCTTGCCGAGGTGGAATCGGGAGAGATCGTGGCTTTTCCAAGATTGACCGGCGGAGCTGAAGAGCTGAGTTGGAGTAAGCAGCCAAATCGTATGGTCAGGCGATTCTGTCACATCGACAACGCCCGTTGCTGTTTTGGGCAGGGCAGAAACGGGATGGAAGGAACGGGTCAGGCCCGAACCTTGCGATACGAAGGTTGGGCCATAGGTAACAACCCACACACGATCTGAGCTGTCAATAAAGAGTTTTCTAACATCCGCAATAGAAGATTCATGAACGGCATGAGTCAGCGGGTCGATTCGGCCAAGTTGACGGTTGCCAAAACTTGCCCAAACGACACCATCCTTCGCGGCAACGATCTGCATGCAACGTCCACGAAGCGCAGCGGGTACATCGAGCTTTGAGAACAGCTTGCCTCCCGGCGGCATATAATCCAGTCCGCGTTCCTGTCCTACCCAGAGAGCGCCTGCTTGATCGCGCGCGATGGACCAAATTTCATTGCTGCCGAGTCCGTGTTCTTTAGTCCAGTGTTCCCATTGCCGGTAGCCGAGCCATTTGCGAATACCGTGGCCCATGTTGCCGACCCAGATCAGGCCTTCGGAACCTACGAACAAAGACGAAACAGTGGTTTCGTCCAGGCTATTGTTTACATCGAAGACGCGCCAGCGATTGCCGTCGAGAATGGCCATGCCAGGGCCCAAACCCGCTATGACGCTCCCTTGTGGATCTTCGGCGAGCGTAAGCCAAGTATTAGACTTTGGGCCAGGAGGATCGTGCGTGATCCAACGGCGCTGGGTTTCTTGAAAAACTGCGATATGGGAAAGCCCTCGAGCCCAGATCTGGCCGCGCTTGGTCAATAGGAAACAGCTCCAACGATCCTTGGGGAGTCCATCTTTGGGCCCCCAGCTTTCTACCGAGCCGCTTTTTTGACAGATCCCTTCGCCACAGCCGAAAAAGACAGACCCATTCGGGACCGAGAGCACACCGGTTTGGTTGCTCGGGTTAAACCACCTGGTTTTTTCTTGCGGGGAGAGCAGTTGCTGGACCTCCCAACCGTCTGCCTTGCGGCGGGGCGCAATCGTGACTATTCCAACCTGAGTGGCCGCGTAGATTGTCTCTGAAAACTCGTTGCCCGACAGTCCCGAGTTGTACCCGAACCGCAGAACTTGATCGTCGTAGGGGATTGGGGTGAACGATCCTTTTCGGTCGCTTACCGCTAAGCCTTGCGTGGTGCCGACCCAAAGCCGGCCATCCCGGGCGACGAACAAGGATCGAACAAAGGAGCCAGGCAGGCCATCGCCGGTTCCAAATTTAGTGAAGGCCGAGCCGTCGTACCGGAAAAGACCGTTCTCTGTACCGACCCAAAGGAAACCGGCGCGATCCTGCACGATGCAGTTGGGATTCAGGTTGTCGAGGCCTTCGACGTATTCTTTAAAGGTGGCTCGCTGGGCAGGAGCGCGAGTTGGCAGGAAGACGCAGATCAATAGCGTACAAACCAGCCGCAGTCGTGCCTTTCCAAAAGTCATCCTGATGGACCTATCGACAAATTGGCGAAAAGCTTTAGGCGACCGTTGAATAAATGTAATGAAAGTCCAAAAGGCTGCCAGAGCAGAGCTACCACAGTCGTATGCCGGCAGGTGAATAAATCCGATGAGAGAAGGCCAACTGACGCATGAGAATACTGGCAGCCGCCGGCGCGCTTCCTAAGCACTACTACCCGCAGGGTGAATTGATCGATGCCTTCCGGAAGCATTGGGGAAAGCGCCTGGAACGGTTCAACATCCTGGAGCGGCTGCACATGGCCACGCAAGTAGACGGACGCTTCCTGGCTCTACCGCTCAGCGAGTACCCGATGCAGAACTGGGGACAGGCGAACGACCGGTGGATTGAAGTCTCGCTCGAACTAGGCGAGCAGGCGATTTGCCGGGCAATGAACCGCGCCGGTATAGGGCCACAGGATATAGGGGCTATCATCTTCGTGTCCATTACGGGCATAGCGAGTCCATCGATTGAGGCGAGGCTTATCAATCGAATGGGGCTAAGCACGCGGACCAAGCGCATCCCGATTTTCGGCTTGGGGTGCGTGGCCGGCGCAGCAGGTGTAGCGCGAGCCGCCGATTACGTTAAGGCTTTTCCCAAAGAAGCTTGCCTGGTTTTGTCGGTGGAGCTTTGTTCGCTGACCGTGCAGGAGAACGATTTGTCGGTGGCAAACCTGATCAGTACGGGGCTGTTCGGAGACGGCGCCGCAGCGGTGCTGGTGGGGGGCAGCGAATGTCCTGGATTCAATGGGCCCAGGATTATCGCAACGCGGTCGACGCTATACCCGGATACTGAACGAGTGATGGGCTGGGACATATCGGAAAAGGGATTCCAGATTGTGCTTTCGAGAGACGTGCCGGACGTCATCAGGCAGAACCTACGGCGCGACGTGGATGAGTTCCTCGCCGAGCACGAGTTGACGAGAGCAGACATCGGCAGCTGGGTGATTCACACGGGCGGCCCCAAGGTGCTCGAGGCGACCGAAGACGCGCTCGAACTGAACAACAGAGAGCTGCAGGCTTCGTGGGACTGTCTACGGCATACAGGGAACCTTTCTTCCGCATCGGTTCTGATGGTGCTGGAGAGAGTCCTCGAAAAGCAACCGCCGGCAGAGGGCACGTGGGGGTTACTGGCTGCGATGGGTCCTGGCTTCTGTTCGGAACTGGTGCTGTTCCGGGGCTGATGCGCAGAACGCCTGTACGGGGCGGATAGGCGATCAGTCCCTATACTGGGCAGTGAAGACATGACGAGTGCGCTTGCAGGAAAAAAAGTGAATGCGGCCGACGCCGGGACGATTGTCCTGGGCGAGTTCACGGTGAATCGGCTTGGATTCGGAGCGATGCGGCTCACCGGGGACGGGATCTGGGGGCCGCCGAAAGACCGGAAGCGAGCAGTTGCCACCCTGCAGCGCGCGGTTGACCTTGGCGTGAATTTCATCGATACGGCAGACTCGTACGGGCCGGAGGTGTCCGAGGAAGTGATCGCCGAGGGCCTGCACCCGTATCCGAAGGGATTGGTGATCGCGACTAAAGCCGGGTGGGAGCGCCCAGGACCCGGACAGTGGACGCATAACGCGAGTCCGAAGCACATTTCGGAGGCAGTCGAGGGCAGTTTGAAGCGCCTGCGAGTGGAGCGGATCGACGTGCTGCAGCTTCATATCCCTGATCCGGCGGTATCGTTCGACGCCACGATGGAGCAGATGGTCAAGCTCAAGCAAGCTGGTAAGGTGGCCGAGATTGGGCTGTCTAACGTCACGCAGGAGCACGTAGAGCGAGCCCGCAAACTCACGCCGATCGTGTCGGTGCAGAACAGATACAGTTTTGCCGATCGCGAGTGGGATTTTCTGCTCGATTTTTGCCAAACGAACTCGATAGCGTTTTTGCCATGGGCTCCGCTTGGGCGGGGTGGTAAAGCGCACGATCTGGTGGAAGAGATTGCAAAGAAGCACGGGGTGCAGCCGTTGCAGGTGGCGCTGGCGTGGCTGCTCAAGAGGTCGCCGGCGATGCTGCCGATTCCAGGAACGTCCTCACCGGAGCACCTGGAGGAGAACGTGGCAGCGGCGGCGTTGGAGCTTCGTGACGAGGACTTGGAAAAGCTATCGGCGGTAACGCCTCCTCCGGCAAGTTGGCGTTGATTACGTTGGGAGAGTCTTGCGGAACGAACCCAGGCTCGTCCATTTTTGCGGAACGAACCCATCTGGGCCGTTTTTTGCCGAACGAACTCGCTGTGGGGGAGATGAGCTCAATTGGAAATGGCGATGACAGAAACTTGCAGAAAACTTTCTCTCATCTTTTCAGCCACTTAGCTTGGAAAAAGGTCACGGAGTGAAGGGACCGCCCGGGTATTTTCGTGTGCGAAAGGAGTTCCTCGCACATGCACCCACCCGTTATTATCGATTTCGTCAAGATCGTTCTCGGCCTTGTGTTTGGATTCTAAGTTTCGGTTCGCCCTACTGTCCAGGCACTGTTGAGTGCCGCTATTGACTCCAATCGACACGGAGGAGGCGAACGTAGTTCGACCCAACCTCATTCTGGGCATTTGCTGCTTGAGCCTGCTGCTGGTTGGCATGGACGTCACGATCGTGAACGTGGCTCTGCCGTCCATTCAACGAGACTTGCATGCCACCTTATCGGGCCTGCAATGGATTGTTGACGCGTACACGCTTGTGGTCGCCAGCTTGTTGATGCTGGCGGGCTCGGTTTCGGATCGTTACGGCCGTCGACGAACGTTTCAAGTTGGCCTCTGTTTGTTTACGTTCGGTTCGCTGATCTGCAGCCTTGCACCGAGCATCGGCGGCCTGATCGCGTTTCGCGCGCTACAGGGTTTGGGCGCGTCCATGCTCAACCCGGTGGCGTTGTCGATCATCGCCAATGCGTTTCGAGAGCCGAAGGAGCGCGCGCGGGCGATTGGAATCTGGGGTGCGGTAGCGGGTTTGTCGCTGGCCCTGGGACCGCTGCTGGGCGGAGTTTTGACGGAGACGCTTGGTTGGCGCGCTATTTTCTGGGTCAACGTTCCCATTGGAGTGACGGCTTTTGTGCTTGCGGCAAAGTTTGTGCCCGAGTCCAAGGCTGCGCGGGCGCGAGCATTCGATCCAGTCGGACAGCTTCTGATTCTGCTCACGCTGGCATCGGTCACGTATGCGGTAATCGAGGGGCCGCGCGCCGGTTGGGGATCCGGCTCCATCGTCGGCTTGTTTGCTCTTTCGGCAATCTTGCTGGCGACCTTTCTTCTGTACGAGCCGCGCCGCAGAGAGCCATTGCTGGACCTGCGCTACTTCCGGAGCATTCCTTTTACCGCGGCGATGGTGACGGCGTTCTGTGCCTTCGCCTGCTTTGCTGCGTTCCTGTTTCTGAACGCACTTTACCTGCAAGGCGAGCGCGGCTTGTCGGCCTTCCGCACCGGCTTGGCTACCCTTCCGGTGGCGATTTTGCTGATGGTTTGCGCGCCGCTTTCCGGGCGTCTGGTTGGGAGCGTGGGTCCTCGTCCATCGCTGCTGGCGGCAGGAGCGGGCTTTTTGTGCAGTGCGCTCGCGCTGGTGGGCCTGAGCGGCAATACGCCGTTCTTCGTTCTCCTGCTGTCGTATGTGTTGTTCGGCATAGGGCTCGGCATGGTCAATCCCGCCATTACGAACAATGCCGTTGCGGGCATGCCTTTGGCTCAGGCAGGAGTGGCGGCGGCGGTTGCATCCACCAGCCGGCAAGTGGGCGCGGCGCTTGGCGTTGCGATCGCCGGCACGGTGGTAAGCGCCAGCCGGGAGCAAGGGGTGGATTTCGCAAGAGCGACACGCCCGGTCTGGTGGGCGATGGCTGGCTGTGGGGCGCTCATCC
Source organism: Bryobacteraceae bacterium (assembly GCA_965219105.1). Taxonomy (GTDB): domain Bacteria; phylum Acidobacteriota; class Terriglobia; order Bryobacterales; family Bryobacteraceae; genus Bog-105. Next base: position 2,611,379 of record OZ244728.1, read on the forward strand.
TCCTTTCTGGTTGGCTTTCGAGTACAGCATGGGCGCGGGCGAGCACTGGGCGAATCGCTGAGTTTTTAGAAGAATAAACAGTGGACGCGCTGACGTACAGGAAAGCTGTACTATGACGAGAAGGACTATGATGCCGACGGAAACTACCTCTACGTGCCTGCGGGAAAACTTGGCTCGCGTGCTCGATCAGGTGGTAGACCAACAGGAAACGGTAATCGTCCGGCGAAGAGGAGCACGCGATGTTGCCCTCGTTCCCGCCAGTGAACTTGCTGGGCTTGTGGAGACCGCTCACCTGCTACGCTCGCCCCGCAATGCGCGCCGCCTTCAGACTGCATTACGGCGGGCACAAACAGGGAAGCAGAAGGCGGCAACAGTCGCGAAACTGCGGCGAGACATGCTCGGTGAAACGGGAAGTTGAGCGAGTAGCTATTTTTCTCCCGGAGTCTCGAGAGGACTTGCGATTTGGGTGAAGTCAGAGCGGAGCACGGCCTTGAGGGTGCTAGATCTCGTAGAGGCGGTGATGCGTGACCCCTTTGAGGGCCTAGGCAAGCCCGAGCCTCTTCGATATCTCCTGGAGGGTTGTTGGTCACGCCGTGTCACGCAGGAACACAGCCTGGTCTACCGCGTCACGGATGAAGTTGTTGACTTTTTACAGGCGCGGTATAATTACTGACTTTCGGAGACGCTTGTGGTGCTGTGTGCGTTTGACAGAAACCAGTTCGCCGGTGATTTTCTTGGTACTCCCGGCGCTTAATGCAGGGGCCTGCTGCTGGCCGCTGTGGCGTGACGGTTTCTACGAGGCTGACCAGGACAGCTCAGGCGCATCTCGATGTAAGTTACAGCCGAGTCGAGCAAGAACGACGCGGTCTACGATGAAGGAGGGTACGAAATGGCAACTCTCGATTGGTCCGAATGCCCCTTGGTGGAAGTCGTTCCCGGCAAGGTGAGCGGCGCACCATTGCTTAAGAACACCCGCTTGCCCGTCGAGGCCATCACCGGCAACTATGATGCATTCCGCGATGAAGGCTTATCAGCGGACGCGGCCCTTGCCGAAACGCTGGATTGTTACCCAGAAGCTGGCCTTGACGCTATCCGAGCCATTCTCGACTATCGCGCCGCACATCAACTTCAGGCTCACCCTTGAAGGTTTTCTTTGATGAAGACGTGCCGCGCAAGCTGGCTCGATCTTTGCCCCCGAAGCATAACATTCAAACTGTTGTCAGTATGAAATGGGGCGGCATTACAAACGGCGCCTTGCTGAAACTTATCGAGGGCGAAGGGTTTGAGGTTTTCCTTACCGGCGACAAGAACATGGAAAACCAGCAGCGTCTTGAGGGTCGGCCTTTCGCTGTGCTGATTATGTCCGCGATCAACTGGCCCGTGGTTAGGCCAAACATTCATAAGATCGCCGTTGCTATCGACGAGGCGCAGCCCGGTACAGTCAAGACGGTTGAATGCGGCGACTTCAATGCACGAAAATACGCGAACGAATAATTACGTTGCAGGCCGTCTGAAGACTACGGCCAGTGCGCAGTAAAAATCTTTGAGGGATACGGCAGCACTCCACAAGGCTCTCATCCCTTTTGACCGCTTCATGCAGGGACGCCCTCAAATCCTTGATCGAATATCTACCAAACCTTCTCTGATATTCCAAACCGTCTCTGATATGCGGATCAAGCGATCCTTTTTCATATAGGCGTGAGACTATTCGCACTTCTGCATACAGCAATCGACTAAACCCTTACCCCTTTGGCCGCCTGATTCATGCATGGTTGAGTTTCGCGCCTTCCCTGCCCTGCAAAAAGCTTGGCGACCTACAACGAATGGAAAAACACGTCGCGAGCTCTCGTCACCGGACATTCTGCCCGTTTGCGCACGCCAACGCCGCCTCGAAAGGCGGAGGCAGCCAAGAAATGGCCGACCCCACATGGGTGAAGAGCGCAGTAACATTTTGTCTCAGACATTCCACCTAGAACCGGGCGTTGGAGGGAGTCACAGTCACCGATCAGGTAGGGCCGGAAGACATTCAAGCTTTCTTGGGCGTGCCATAGAGATAGTGGTCGTGCTCACTTGCGCTGCCTTGGGCAGCAGGTCAAAGATCTCGTCTGGAACGTCCTTCATGAGCTCCGTGATGGTCTCCCAGATCGGGCGTTCGCCGGCATTGTCGCGAGAGTTAGCCTGGCACAGAGCACGATCGATTACTTGTACGGCATATTGCTCGGCTGAAACGCCGTGCGCCCGTGCCTTAGCTTTTAGGGCGGCTTCACTGTTGTCCGGCAGTTCAAGAATGAGCGTCATAATGCCACCTCTTGGGCGCAATCTCATATTAGCCCTCTTTCAGCCTATTGGCTGACGGAATGCTGAATCCAGGAGCCAGAAGGACCGGGCTCAGCGGCGGAAAACTAAAAGTTTCGGCCAGCATGGCCGGCACGCAAGCCTGGATCGGGCTCAATGAGGATTGTTTGCACGGTTGCCATTGTCGTCATCAGCAGCATCGGCCTGTCCGGCAGCGGTGATTGGACAAAGCCCCGCGAGAGGTAAAACTGCTTGGCCCGATCGTGCAGCGCATGGATCAGTATTGCGAAAACGCCGGCATCGCGGGCGATGTTGACCGAGCGCAGCATGGCATCGCGCAGCAGGGCGCTTCCGAGACCCTGGTTGTGATACTTGCCATCAACGGCCAAGCGACCGAGCAACAACGCGGGCAATGGGTCCGGCATATTGCGACGCATGTTTTTGGGTGCGGATTCATGAGCGATGGCGCCGGCCGACAGGCTGTAATAGCCGATGACAGTCTTGTCCGAGCAGACGACGAAGCAGCGGGAGCCGCCGCCTGCGCTGCTTCTAAGGGCGCGTTTCTTCAGCCATTCATCGAGGGCCGGTTCGCCGCTGTCGAAATCTGCAATGTGATGATGGGCCGCAATTGGTTCAGGCGGCGTGAGAGCGCCCCGGCTCATTTCTCCCAGGGCGCTTTGGTCTTGAGCAGCCGACGCAGCTTGTCGGTCGGCGGCAGAGGATTGTCGAGCAAGGATTGGAATTTGGTGAAGACGCCGGCATCGACGGTGAAGAAGGTCTGACTGAGCAGCACGTCTTCAGCTTCGCGGCAGGAAGCATCGAGCATAAACTCGGAGCGGGTCCGGCCTTGCCGTTCCGCAGCCTGGTCGATAAGGTCGCGCTGCCGGGCTTTCGCGCGGATATTGATTGAAACTTGTTCCAATGCGGGCTGGGGCTGAGCCATTGAGTTCCTCTTTCGTATATCTATTAACTATACTCTTTGTGTAGACAATTGCAACACAAATTCTGCTTCAGATTTCTCTCATGGCGGAAGCGAAAGCCCCGAAGACCGGACCAGCCTACAGGCCGATTTCCTGGTCGTAGGCTGCCAATTGATCGAGAACGGCTCCTTCTGCGGCGATGGTGTAACGCCTGTAAGCCGTTAGTTCTCAAATGACACAACGATGCGAAGGCAGCGTTTCCGCTCGCCACTAAGTTCCAACCTGGCCTTTCATGCTGCGCTTCCTCGATGCTGAAACCAAGGCCGTTGGAGCGGCCGAGCCCTTGGCGACGTTCCGGAGTCCCACTATGTTCAAAGCCGCGGCACTGCACTCGGTTCCTTAAGCCAACCAAGACTCCCGATGCACTCTCTCGAGGATACGCAGTGCAACAAGAGGCAACCGACTTGTGCAAACTCAATCCTGGCGCCAGCCAGGATTGAGTTTGCACTAAAGGTATACACAAGAATTTTCGAGTGCTTGCTAATCGGCCGGGCGTGCCGAAGAGTCGGGCTGTTTTATGACGAGTTCGAGTGCCGAAGCTCAGTCACATGGTCCGCACCACCGATCTCGCGTGTAAACAGCAGCACTTTGTCGAATTCAAAGTCGAAATCCCAATGAATCAGCTGATCAGGCCGCACATGCACCTCCCCGGCTCCAAGAAATTTGTCATTGATGATGAGAAGCCAGATCTCGTACGTAGCCAATCGGTATTCTTTCACCTGGCGGTTCTTTTTTTGTATGCAGGCGTCGAGTAGCCCTCTTGGTGCGACGGTGATATCGAAGGCATTGCATATCCACCATCGTGGAGCCTCCTCCAAGGGCTTGTGAATGCCGATATAACAGTAGCCTTCCGGCAATTGACATTCCTTCCAGTCATAGCTACCGGTTTCCCTTTTTTGATGTGTGACAACGAAGTCAGTCAGCCCGCTCACCAATTGCCGAACGCTCACGTGCTCCACGTTTGGGGCGAACGTTGCACGGACCTCTACCAATGCAAGACCGGTTAAGCAGCTATAGCTTCGCTGCGCCTGTTCGGCGACTTTCGCCAGCCGTCCCTCTTCTGCGCGCGATGCCTCCATGCACAATTCCGTAACCTCAATCCCAACAGTTCTTTCGATATTTTGCAGAAGGAAGTCTGGCTTTTCGTGGGAGATTAGCTGGCCCGCGGGAAATATAGAAGATGCCTGCAATGCCGCCGCCAAGTAGCGCTCTTCTGTGGCTTTCTTCCGGCTAAATTCATGTGATTTCACGTTTGCTTACATCCCCGCTCTTTCTACCTCGTTCAAGCTGTTGTCATTATTGCGCCCATCATGCCGACCGAGGGTATCAAGGGAGCGCGGCAACTTACCTCAGCATAAATCGCAATTTTGCGGGACAATTAATCAGGAGTAACGTTATCCCAGAAAACCCTCTCATCTCGCTTGCTACCACAGCGCGAAACATAATGCTTTTGGTCCTTGCCATCCTCTTGATCTGTACCCCTAAGGAGCAATACAGAAGAATATTCCAGGAAACAAGGGTCTTTGTTGCGGAAAGCACCGCTCCGTACCGCCGCTTTCTCGTGGCGATTGGCAGTCTTTGCATCGGCGCTTTCGTGATGGGCCGTATGGCGGACTATGCCGGTAATTTTTGGGACTGGCCAGCCGCAACGGACTTTGCTGGTAAAGCTAAACTGCTCTCTCTGCTATTAATTTTTGTATTGGGAGCTGCGCTCTTCAAAGCGATGGAAGGACACGTTTTTCGACAACAGCAGCGGGCAGTGGAAGCGTTTTTAGAACCGAAGTCAATTATGAAGTTTGATATTCACGGGCCGAACTTTGGGCCTATAGCAATGGGCGGAAAAGGCTCCAGCATCGCTCAGCATCAGCTTATGCAGGGAAATACGGTCATCGAAGTAAATCGGGATACGATCTACTCCTACGCGGATGCTGTCGCAAATGAAGCTAGTCTCGATCCCGCTGCACGGGCTAAGGCCGTTGACGATCTGAACATGATTGCGGATCAGTGGGAGCGACCTGCTGAACGCCGCGAGCTGTTCAAAGTTAGAACGGCTCTGGAGGGTGTTACGGGATTCGTGTCATCCGTTGTAACTCTTGCAAATGGGTTGAATCAGCTAGCTCCTTTCATAAAGGCGCATTTCGGTATCGGCTAAGGCGGCTGCAACTTCCGAGAGGGAGCGGATTGACTTCAGCGCTTGGCCGGTAGAGCGAAAGAGAAAAGCGAGTCGCCAGCGCCGAAGAGAACGTATTGGCGGCCGTCGAGCAGATAGGTGATGGGGCCGTTCGTTGTGTTTTGACCGACTCGTGTGTGCCATAAGGTGCGGCCGTCGCCTGAGTCGAGGGCGAGCAGGTTGCCCGATGTGTCACCAGCGAAGAGAAGACTCGAGGCCGTGCTCAGTAAGCCTCCAAAGCTCATGCCGTTGTTGCTGCTAATGTCGTGACGCCATTTGATAGCGCCGGTGCGGTAGTCAATGGCCTCCAGCAGGCTCGAGAAGGTGAGGAAGTCGTCGCGTCCGGCGTAGCCTTCGGGTTTTCCTTCCGCGGTGTAGTAGAAGACGCTGTAATTTTGGGACGCGTTGATGTAGAACAAGCCCTGAGCGGGATCAAAGGTGGGCGGGAACCAGTTCGTCGCGCCATTGGAGCTTGGACTGACCAGCGTGCCATCGCGCGTGGGTTCTTTCTTTGGATTGGGGATGGGGCGACCTTGCGCGTCAATGCCCTCGGACCAGTTGTCGTCCATGAAGGCCTTGGTCAACAAGTCTTTGCCCGTTTGACGATCGAGCACAAAGAAGTAACCGTTGCGGCTGGCTTGCGCGAGCATTTTCCTGTGCTCCCCGTGGAACTCGCCATCGAAGAGGATGGGTGTTTGCACGGCGTCCCAATCGTGAGTGTCATGGGGAGAAGGCTGGAAGGCCCACACCAGTTTGCCGGTATCGGGATTGAGTGCGACGATGGAGCAGGTCCACAAGTTATCGCCTTTGCGAGCGCCTCCAGCGTGGACGGGGTTGGGATTACCGGTGGTCCAATAAAGCAGATGAAGATCGGGATCGTAGGTGCCTGGCATCCAGGTCATGCCGCCGCCGTGGCGCATCGCTTCCTGATTGGGCCAGGTTTCCGAACCCGGTTGGCCGGGCAGTGGTTCGGTGTCCCAGCGCCATTGCACGCTGCCGGTTTCTGGATCGCGCGACTCAAGGAATCCGGGGTTGTCGAGCGAATCGCCGCCGACGCCGACGATCACGCGGTTGCCCACGACGAGCGGCGCCATGGTGCAGAAGTATTCCGCCTTCACGTCGGCGATGGTCTTGCGCCAACGTTCGGAGCCGTCCTTGGCATTGAGGGAGACGAGGTTGCAATCGGGCGATTCGAAGTACAGCCAATCGCCGTACATGCCCACGCCGCGGCTGCCGATGTGGACGCCTGGATTGTCAGGATATTTGTAGTGCCAGATTTCGCTGCCGGTGCGCGCGTCGACGGCCCAGACGTTATCGGGCATGGTGAAGTAGAGCACGCCATTGACCAGCAGCGGGGTCGATTTGATCGAGCCTGCAAAGCCGCTCAGTCCTGAATTGGCCGCGCGATAGATCCATTGCAAGGCAAGATCGGCGACATTCGATTTATCGACTTGGGTAAGCGGGCTATTGCGGCGGCCTGAATAGTCGCCATTGTAGGTGGGCCAGCTATCCGGAGAAGGATGAAGGATGGCATTCGGAGTGAGCTCTTGAGCGCCGAGCAGAGTGGCGAGGCACAGCGCGGCGCCGAGCGAGGCTTTACGGATCGTCATTTCAGCGTCTCCAGATAGGCCAACAGGTTGTGCATGTCAGCGTCGGTGTATTTAGCAAGCTGGTCGCGATGGAAGGTCATGGGGTCGTCGATCGAGATGGTTGCGCCGGCTCGGGAGAAGGAGCGATGCCATCCAGCGGCGTCTTTGATTTCTATATTGAACTCGTCCTCGCGAACTAATGTGCCGCTTGCTGTTTCGCCGGAGGGCAATTGAATTCTTACTTTGGCGGCCGGGAGGGGCTTACTTTTTTTGCCCAGGAAGAGGTCCATGAGCGAAGGGCCGGGCGATAAGAATTGGCGCTGGAGGTCGACCGGTTGGAGGCGGGTTGCGATGCCGGCGAGATCACCGGTTGGAGAGTGGCAGGTGGAGCATTTGCCGTCGCCGTTGAAGTATTCTTTTCCCGCTTGGGCGTTGCCGGTAAGGAGGCCTTGAATGACATAGCCGAAGCGGTTAGAGGTGGCCTGTTTGCGGAGGTGGAGGAAGGCGGAAATGTCGGCGATTTGCGCATCCGTGAGAGCAGGAAAAGCAGGCATGCCGCGATCGGTCCGGCCGCTGTGTATGACCGGGCCGATGAGACTGCCGCCTTCGTCGTGCAAAACCAATTGAGAACGGATTAGGTCTGGCGCGCTCTTGCCGGCTGCGTCGGCGCCGTGGCAGAAGCCGCAAGTGGGAACGAAGAGTTTACGTCCGCGTTCGGCCGCGGCGGGATCGATCTTGTCAGGACCGGCGAACATAGCTGTGGCGTTACCCGGTTTTTTGACGTGGGCGGCCTGGTCTTGCGCGCAGAGGTGTAGCGAGGCGGCGCTGAACCCAAGGGCTAAAGCAGCTTTGGCGAGAGAGGCCCACCTAAGCCGGAAGATTCTTGATGTAGTCATAATCGACTTGGATTGCTTGCAGGGCAGGCATTTCGGTGAAAGGCGGCTCTTGCTCGACAAACATGGCGCGAATTTCGACGTGGCGCGCGGCGGCGAAGATTCTCCGGTAGTCGATTGCGCCGCGACCGAGTTCGGTCGGCACGGGGGCTCCGGGGTTTTTATCCATGAGCGTAGTGCGCGGCGTGAAGCCTTTGCGGAAATCTTTGAGATGCAGCAGGCGGTAACGATCCGGATATTTGTTGAGGTAAGCGACCGGATCTTGGCCGGCGACGGTCATCCAGCCGCAGTCGAGCTCGAGTTTGACCAGCGCCGGATCGGTGAGGCGGAGGAACTCGTCGTAACCGGATACGGGACCGAACATTTTGAATTCGAAGTTGTGATTGTGATAGCCGAGTTGCAGGCCAGCTTTCTTGGTCTGCTCACCGACTTTGTTGAACTGCTCCGCGTTCCATTTCCAATCGTCGAGCGTGAGGCTATTGAGCAAGGCGAGAAAGGACGCCATCTGATCGCCGGATGGATCGTGGTGAAGACGTGAGGGGTCGGCCACCCAAGGCACGGTGATCACCATAAATTGCTGACCGAACTCTTTGGCGAGATCGATATTCTTCTGAAGATTGCTCATCAGATCGGGCAGCATGTAGTGGCCGGAGGGGTTGGTGAGGCCGTTGTCCTTAAGCGCCTTCACCATATCTTTGGGAGGCGTTTTGGAAAGCGGGGAGAGCTCTACCTGTTTGTAGCCAATGGCGGCGACGCGCTTGAGGGTTCCGAATGGGTCGTGGTCCATATCGGCTCCGACGGTGTAGAGCTGCAGGCCGATGGGCAGGTTGAGAGGATTGGCAAAGATGGATTCGGGTTCAAGTAGCATTTGCGTGGCAGCGCAAGAACCGAGAGCTGTAGCCAGGAAGGTTCTGCGTGATGGAGTTCGCTGCATGGCGTATCCGGGAATTCTATCCGATTCGCTTTAGGTTCGATGCCGGGACAGCGCCGCAGGAACTCAGGGATATTGCCGCCGAATCTTCACAGTCCGGTCCAAATCGTCTACTACCTGCAGCACCTTTAACTGCAAATCATGGTCAATCGGAGCGCTAGCCAACCACTCGTGCACGACCTTATCGGACGCCTCTGAATTTTGGCCGCCGATGAAGGCGTTCAACCAAGCCAGCACAAAGAAAATCTTGCGCTGCTGCTTCATTTGCGGCAACGCCTCCAGTGCCGGGCGCAAGTAAGGCTCGGTCAACTCCGATTCGTTCCAGTAGTTGAAAGCGCCCAAACTCTGCTCGACCCAATCCTCGGGCCGCGCCGGATTGGCTGTGTAGTCGTGGAAGTAAAAGCGCTTAGTGGCCGAATCGGGCTGGGCCGCCGACACTACATAGGCATACTTGAGCCCTTCACCCGTGTGGTCGCGCTGCTTCTCCGCCTCAAACGCTGCCTTGGCCGCCGGGTCGCTATGAGCAATCAACGCGGCCACCATGCTCCAGCGGTCTAGCGGCCGCAACGACACGCCCGGTATTGTCGCCTGCCCGTCGAGCAGCGCCCGCAGTTCCTGCAATCCCTCCGCATCGTTCACCAGGTTTCGAAGATTGCGGAACCACATGATACGCAAGCCCTGTTCCGGCGAGGTCAGCATCCCGTGTATCGCCATCTGCTCGAAAGGCCCATCGAGATCGTGACGCACCCCGCTACTCACGTAGTCATGCAGCGCGACCGCGGAACGCCCGCCCAGCGATTGCACCAGCGACTCATCGCTCTCCTTCGGCATTTGGTCCAACGCCAATTGCAGATACTGCCTCGGAGCTAGTTCGACAAATCGAACCGCATCCCAGAAAGCGCCCCACAGCATCGTCCGCTCGAATAAGTCTGAAACGTTCGACAAGTGCGCCATCGTATAGCTCCGGCTTTTCGCATCCAGCAGAAAGAGCCCGTACGCGTAATCCTCGTCATTGGCAAAGATGTAATCGGGACACGCCTTCCCCTCCGCTTCGTGAACCGTTGTGGACGGCCCATTGAACCGCACCCGGATTTTCACGGGAGAAGCGTGAGCATACCCCAAAAGCACCTCGGTCGCAATCGGCCAAACTCCGCCTTCCGCTAGTACGTCCTCTTGGCTGAGCCGTAATTGTGTGAGCCGTCCGTTTGCGCAGGAGCGAGACACGCGCACCTCCGGCATGCCGCGCCGCCGAATCCAGTCCTTTGCCCAGGCGCTCAAATCCTGCCCCGACGCTTTCTGGAGCGCTTCCACCAAATCGCTCCATTGCGCATTGCCGTACGCATGAGCTTTTAGGTAAATCCTCAGGCCGTCCCGAAACGGTTCGTCCCCTAGCAGGTAAGCTAACTGGCGCAGCAGCCCCGGCGCCTTCGAATACACAATCGCGCCGTAAGCTGACTTGGCATCTTTCAAGTTGGGAATGTCTTGATAGATCGGCGTCGTGCCCTTTGTAACGTCTATCCCGTAGGCCGCCGGTTTAATGCCCTGGTAAAACCTCTTCCAAACGTTTTGCTCCGGTTCGAGACTCGCCATTGTCCGGTATGCCATGTACTGGGCAAACCCTTCCTTCAGCCAGAGGTCATCGAACCAGCGCATAGTAACAAAATCGCCAAACCACTGATGCGTTAGTTCGTGCACCAGCGTGATCGATCGATTAAAGCGATCGGTGCCGGTGGGCGCGCTGCGGAAGAGCATGGCGTCTTCGCGGAGGAACGTAGCGCCCGCATGCTCCATGCCGCCATAGGCAAAGCCCGGTATCAGAACCATTTCGTACTTTGGAAACGGGAACGGCTGCGCGAAGTATTGGCTGAGAAACGTGGTTGCATGCGCCACCACGGTTTGGATCGGCGCTGCCTCTGGTTCGGCGCGTTTGAGCTGTGAACGCCGCACCCACACGTTGGGCAAACCGGGCGTGGGATGAACGTTGACGAATGGACCCGCGGCGAAAGCAAACAGATACGTACTGATCGGGCGCGTCTCACCGAAGAGGGTTTGCTTCTCTCCGCCCGATTGCTCGGAGTGTTCAACGGCAGAATTAGAAATCACGGTCCACTCTGGGGGCGCTTTCACGTCCAGCGTGAAACGAGCCTTCAGGTCCGGCTGGTCGAAGCACGGAAACGCCATGCTCGCGTCCATTGGCACAAAGAGCGTGTAGAGATACTCGCTTCCGTCATCCTTGTCTTCATAGCGGATGATGGATTTACCCGCCGGGGCAACCGGAGCTTCAAAATCGACACTCAGCCGGTTTTGACCCTGTTTCATATCTGATGAGGGAAGGAGCAAATGCCCATTTTGCAGAGTGCCAGAGATTGCTTGCCCGTTTAAGTGCGCGGTTTGTACCGTGCCTTCGCGAAAGTCAATCCAAATGGGCCCGGCACTCTTCGCGCGAAACGTCAGCTCTTCGTGCGCTTTGCTCCGGTCCGCATGCGGCTTCAATTCAAACGAAAGGCGATAGTGCAGGTCCGAAAGCTCGCCCGCACGTTTCATTGCTAATTCCCTTGAAACGCCCGGCGCGGGAACTTCCGCACCCAGCCCTATCGCTATCGAAAGGAAAACAGTAAGGATTCGAAGAAACATCATGCCCGCCAGCCATTCGGGAGAATGACCATCTTAGCGGGCACGACGCAATTTAATGAGGGGCAGCTCTTGCCCCCACTGTCTTTAGCTCAGGTTCGCCGCAGTTGCCGGACCGGTCGACATCTTAAGCGCGCCATTGACTCCGTTCGGGAAGAATCCACCCTTGGTAACGTTCGCCATGTTGCCGTAAGCAAGATACAGCACCTGCCCTGGCGTGCGAATCGCGCACAATCCATTTGCCGTGTTGGTCGAGAAGAAGTTCGTCCCGCTCGGAGGAGGAACCACATCGGCTGGATCCAGCTTCGGAGTCTTGATGCCCAGCCGAGCCATTTGCAAGCGCACGTTTCCTACGTGCTCGCCTTCCACCGCCGCGATGCGAGCCGCGGTTTGCAGGTATTCACTGCCGGAGAGATACGGTGCGCCTCCCGTGTATGCGCTCACCCCAATATCTTCGAAAATGCGCGAGAGGATCAGGAAGCTCTCCTCGTTTGCCAGCGATGCGCCGAGCGGAGCTAATGCATCCAGGTTGATGGCCGGCTTAGCGATCGGAGTGTACCCCGTACCCATCAACGCCTTTCTCAGTAACAACACGTGCGCCAGTTCATCGGCCGCGAGGTCCTGTGCAACTGGACCCGTCAAGATGTAGCTGTTCGCAAAGTTCACCTTGGGATACTTTGTCATCGTCGCCCCAGGCGTTCCAATGCCTGAGAAATCGTATCCGCGCTGCGCGAGCGTTTCACCGGTCGTCGCAACCGAATAGAACTCGGCTTCCAGGTATTCCAAGTTCAGTGCAAATTGCACCACGTCTGCCGGCGACGGCGCCGATTGCGCTTGCAAGTGCTTCTCGCCGACCACCGCGCCCGCTGCAACTGCCGCGCTCGCAAGGCCCAACTTTTTCAGTAACCCGCGCCGGTTCGACGCCTTGTTTACTACGTTTTGAATGATGTCGTTATCCATATCAGTCCTTTGAATTCATGCCTACTTAGAGGCCATCGCTCTCTTTCGCATAGTGAAACCCAACCCGGCAAATGCAAAGGCCATCAGCCCCCACGTTGCCGGCTCTGGCGTCGCGGCGGAAGCTGTTGACAGATCCACCGAGTATGCGCCCGTCCGAATGTTCCCGCCCTGATCCATGAAGACGGTTCCATTGCCGTAATTTGCCGCAAACCCGTCGGACAAGTTCGTGGCGGTGATCGCCTGATTCAACTGCCAGTCGGTCACAGCGAGTGTGTATTGACCGGCTGCTAAACCCGACTGCATAAAGTACCCGTCCAGCGCCATTCCGGATGCCGGATCTGTTTTCGCCATTGGAGATGTGCCCGGTGTTACGTTGCTTGCAACATAATTCCCCGCGCTATCGAACAGTGTCAGATTCGGTTGAAACCCGCCGGTCGCGTATGACGTGCTGTAGACCGTAAGAGTGCCGCCTGAAGAAAGCATGAAGCCTTCCTCCAAAGCTGTATTTTGATTCGGCAGGGTTCCCGAGATCGTCGCCGGTAGTGACCCGGCGTAGGTCTGATTGATAATCGTTGCGCCATAACCAACCTGCCCAATGGCACAGGCCGTTAACACCGTAGCGGCGAAACGTAATTGAGGTAGTAACTTCATTTAGCTCCTTAGTGACTAGCGTCCAAAATGACTAGCGTCAAAGATAGATACTGGTCTGCGGGTTCGACGGATGAGGCAAAATGGTATATCCAAGTACAACTACTGGTACCGTTGGTTACGCAACTTGACCCGTTCACGCGAGTACTGGGTAGAGTTACACTGTGGAACGCCGTCCGACTTGTAAGACAGCGCAGACGCTCACACCGCAACGCAGCCCATTCACCGGAAACTCTGCCCGGCTCTCGCTTTTTCCTTTGTTCTAGGCGGAGTTGACCCAAACCTTGTGGTATGGATGCGTTTTGTCAGCCGCTGGAGAAAACGGTTTGCCCGACGGGATCGCGTTGTCTTCTGAAGTCGCGAGTTTCAGGCCGGGATCGCTGGATTGTGCCCACAATCTTGAACGATAAACCGAGAGCCTTATCGCTCGAAGCTCTAATACGGACCGAACCAGGCATTACAAACGCGCAGGCCAGTGCGCTGACCGGCCGGCTGCTCGTCGAGTACCGGACCGCCGATCTGAAAGCACCGATCGAGCATCTAATCGAGCGAGCGCGAGCATTTGGACCCATGCTCGCGAGTGAGTGTGTCGTGTCGGCAAAGCAAAAAGACAGAAGTTCTTCGCCAGTGCAGTACTTCGTTGCCGCGGAGCTAGGCTGCCTGCTCTTCAAGTTCGCGTTTGCCAGCGTTGCTTGTCCCAGTCTCACTGGAGCTGCTGGCTTTGTATTCCTGATCGCGCACCTCGCCCGGCCGGGAAGAAAGACGAGAGTGCTGGGACTTTCTGGCGCTTCTCCGGTCCGGGTTGAAGTGGATCAGCCGGGTCGAGTTGCCGATCACGAGAATCGTGCTTAGGTTGTGTAGAACGGCGGCAATGATGGGGTTGATTGAACCCACTGCCGCCAGATACAGCCCAATCGAGTTTGTGCCAAGAGCGAGTCCGTAGTTTTGGCGCACCACCGACATGGTTTGCCGGCTGATCTGAATCACCGACGAGACATTTCGAAGGTCGTCCGAAGCGAGGGCAATATCCGCAGTTTCGATGGCTACATCGGATCCCGCGGTTCCCATCGCAACACCGACATTCGCCAAAGCAAGCGCCGGCGCATCGTTTACGCCGTCGCCTACCATTGCCACTTTGTGCCCGCCGTCCTGTAAGGAAGCGATCGCATTGAATTTATCTTCGGGCAGCAAGCGCGATTTCCACTCTGATATCCCGGCTTGGCTGGCAACGGCAGCAGCAACCGGTTCCGAGTCGCCTGTCAACATCACCACTCGCTGGATGCCCATTCGCTTCAATTGTTGAACTGCCCCTTTCGCCTCATCGCGGATGGGCGCAGCAATGGCGATCAGACCGGCGAGCGTTCCCTGGCGAACGACGAACATATTCGTTTCCGCCCGGGCTGTCGATTGCGCGTAGATAGCGGCCGCCGCATCCGGGATCGGTACGTCAAACTCACTCATCAGGCGCTCGTTGCCGACCAGTATCTCTTCGGCGTCATTCCAGACCCGCAGCCCACGGCCGGCTAAGATTTCGTACGCATCGCCGGCAGTCTCAACCGCAACCCGATCCTCTTCGGCCCGCTGCAGAACGGCAATCGCCAGCGGATGCTGGGAATGCCACTCGGCGCGAGCAGCCAAACCGAGCACCTGCTCTTCGGAGTAATCTTCGTGAAGAGACGTAATTTTCGTCACGACCGGATGGCTCCCGGTCAGCGTTCCCGTTTTATCGAAGCAGACCGTGTCCACGTCCGCCATCGATTCCAGATGAGTTCCACCTTTGATGAGGACTCCCCGCCGGGCCCCGTTGCCGATGGAGGCACTGACCGCAGTTGGAGTAGCAAGTCCGGCCGCGCAAGGGCAAGCGACCAGCATCATCGTGAGCGCACGCCGGGGGTCACGAGTGGCCAAAAAGACCAGTAGCGCTGCCGCAAAGGAGCTCGGCACCACCTTCCGGGCAAATCGATCGCCAACCGTTTGAATGTTCGGACGAAGCGTCTGCGCCTCTTCCACACGTTGAATCAGGCGGCCCACAACGGTATCTGCGCCGATCTTCGTGACGCGAACTTCAAGCTGTCCCGATAGCAACACCGTACCTGCATAGACGCTGTCGCCGGAGCGGCGGGAGACGGGCATACTCTCTCCAGTAATAGGAGCCTCATTGACGGTACCCGCCCCGCTTTCGATGATGCCGTCGACCGAAATGCGACGTCCGGCCCGCACCATAATACGATCATTTACCTGGACCCGGCTGACTCGAACGCTGACCTCGCTGCCTTCCCGGAGCAGCCAGACTTCATCATCCTCGGTAGAGAGCAGCTGGCGAATGGCGCGCCGCGTGCGGCGAAGAGTGACGAACTCCAGATACTCACCCAGGTTCAGGAGCCATAGGACGATCAGCGCTGTGACGTTTTCCCGCAGCATGAGGCTCGATACGGTAGCCGCGCCAATCAACGTGCCGGTTGTGATGCCGGTTCGGCCTGTTACCGTCCACACCAGAGCGCGAATGAAGTCATAGCCGGTGATGATGGTGCCCGCGACCGACAGAACGAGAATCGGCCCGGCGACCGGCGAGGCTGCGACGCTACCCCAAATCAAACCGTTCACCAGGATGAGCAGTAGTTTCGAACCGCCGATGAACAACTTACTCACCAGCTTGTGAATCTTCTTGCCTTTTTTAGACTCGGCTGTGCGCGCAAGGTACAGTTCCGCCGAAAGCGGCGCAGCGGCGAGTGCATTGGCCACAATCTCCGAGACGGCATCGAGTCCTAGCGACTTGTCGTGCTCGATGAGGATTCGGCCGGTGGTTGCGCTGATTTCAATCGCGGCGGCCCCGGGCAAAGCCTCGCGAAGCTGCCCTTCGACCGCTAACGCATAGCGCGGCCGACCTAACAGCGCCGGTACATTCCAGCGTTTCCGGCCCGGCAGCTGCGAAAGAAGCACAGCTTCTCCGGACAACCTAGTTGCTGCAAGCTGAGTCAATCGGATGCTCCCGTGACAATCAAACCGCTCTTCTTGCGGTCTTCCTCCTCCAGCTCGGCTTTAGCCTCGACCACCAACTGATTGGCCTGAAGATAAAGACCCAAGCCAGCCGACTTCACTTCGCGCACCACGACGTAGCCGGTCTTTACAACAGATTTAAAAAGGGGACGCCATCGCACTTCGATAAAAGGCTTCCGGGACTCATTCGGCTTAGATTCGTTACTCATCGCTGATCTGCCTCTTGCTTAATGATCGGTCCGGCTGCCGTCCGGGTTCTCTTTGTCCATGTCTGATTTGGCTTCCGCGGTGATGTCCTGCACATCTTCCTTGAACGTGGCCGCGACGCGCTGCACATAGCGCCCGGCTACCAGACCGCCCTTGATCGCACCTTTCACGGCCGGACGCGCCCGCTTGCCCATTAACGGCACGGCAAAAGCTACCGCTAAGCCGGAAGCTGCTCCCCAGAAAAAGCCGCTCTTGCCAACCCGGCGTCCTTTATTCGAGTCCTCGTCGGCTCGCGATCGCCGGGTACCGCTCCGCCCCATGCGCTCTTCCAGCTGATCGGCAATAGCCGAAATACTCTTTTTGTCCAGACTTGCTTTGTTCTTTTTATCGCCCATGATTTTCGATAGACTCCGCTATTATTTGTGATCGCCCGGCTCGCCGACATGGCCCAGAGCATTCCTTACCAGGCTGGCGATGTGGTCGTCAGCCAGGCGATAGTTGACATGTTTGCCGTGGCGGCGTTTCACCACGATGTTCTCGGCCTTAAGCACGCGCAGCCGCTGCGAAATGGTGGACAAACCTTCCTGCTCTTCCGCCGCGAGATCGCCGACGCAACACTCACCCTGCATCAAGCGAATCAGCAGGCGCAAGCGCGCTCCATCTCCGAGCGCATGAAATAGACGCGCCGCTCGATCAATGCTGCGATCGGGCGCATCGAGCCGAGCCGTTCGGGTTAACGAATGCGCTGTTTCGCAAAGCTCGGTCTCCTCGGCTTGGCCGTTTATCATGCTCCAACATAGCATCACTTCATCAAGTGTGCAAGTGTGAGATCAATGTCCCTTCGAAGGCTAGACTTTCGCTTCCCGGTACTCGAGGTGTTGTTTTGACGGCGGCTAAGAATCCTGAGAGTAGGGTCACCAGAAGGACTGGTGTTTTTTTGAGATTGCGGATCGAACATTATTGATAGAGTACTATCAATATCACGAGGCACGCAATATTTAAAGGGATCCGAATTGCATTCAGCGCGGAAGACCGAGAGATCCGATTACGGGAGCGGCTTCATGTATAGATCCCTGAACATAACAATGCTTCCTTTGTTGTGTTGCTGGAGAGCCAGGTAGCCTTGCTGGAAGGTATTCTTTTCGTCCACAAAATCGACCACCTTTTTGCCGTTGACCTCGATGATGATGTGATTGCCGCGGGCGATGATGTGCTGACTGTACCAGGTGTCTGGCGGCACCAGTTGATCGTAGATCTTAACGAAACCATAAAGGCTGCCGGTTCTAACCGGGTCTTTGTGGGTGCTATTCACCTGTGCTTCGTATCCTTTCGGGAAACCGGGACCAAAAGCGGTTCGAAAATACATGCCGGAGTTGCCTCCGTCGCTGATCTTCACTTCGGCCTTGAATTCACAGTCCTTACACTGGCGCGTCATCCAGAAGAGATGGCTCTCAGGTCCATCACCGACGATTGCGCCGTCCTTGACACTCCAAGACTGCGGATTTTCATTAGCCTTCCATCCGTTGAGCGTCTTGCCGTCGAACATGCTGATCCAGCCGTTCTCCTGAGCCTCCAGCGGGAAGAGAGCGAGAGAAATCAAAATGAGGGAGAAGCACTTGGCCGAGAATTTCATAACCGTACCTGGTTGGCAATCTATCCTTGGAGTGACTTATCTGGGCACACGGGCATGGATCACGCACGCTTACAATCGGCGCATAAGCCGTATAAGACAATCTCGTGCGAGCGCACGCGAAATTTAGGCCCGGCCAACTTGTTTACCGCTGGTAAGCAGCCCTCCAATTCATAAACCTGACTACAGCGGTCGCATTGGAAGTGATGGTGATGGCGTTTGCCAGCGCGTTCATATACGAGCGTGCCGGGCAACTGTACCGAAGACAACCAGCCTTCCTCAACTAGTGCCTTGATGCTCCGGTAAACGGTCGCAATGCCCAGCTTGTCTACTTCCGATTGCGCGAGGATCAAGACCTGCTGGGGAGAAAGCGGCCGCCCGGCCCGTTCGAACGCAGCGCGGATCGCCGCCTTCTGTCTGGTGTTCCGTCGATCGACAGCGCCGGCCGGCATTGCCTAATGATAGCTGATTCCCGAATCTCATTACGCCAATTGGAAAGCTTCAACTTGCCAGCGTTTGAACAGGGGACTCGGATGAAGCCTCATGCCGCAAGCCGATTTGACGGGCCATCAACCGATCCAGCCATCGCCGAGGCAGCAAGTTGGGCAAATGCCGGCATAGATCGCGACGTCAGCCGCTTCAATCCTATCCCAAGTGTGTGTGGCTACCGAGCCCGGAGCTATGAGGACGACATCGATGCCGTAGAGCATCAACTCTCTACGTAGAGACTCGGACAGTCCTTCCAGCCCATACTTAGAGGCAGCGTAAGCTCCCGGGACTTGCCAAGCTGAACGGTGTTCACCTACATAATGTACGGTGTCCACTTTCGAGAAGAACCTGTCAAAAAGGTACAGTGCTAGCTGAATGCCGTATCCGTCCAAAACCAGCCGTGAAGCCATATTGGACACCGCGGTCCGGCAGGTCGAGCGGGAGGGTCTTGCCAAACTGTCCTTGCGGTCGCTGGCCAGTTCCTTGGAACTCGCTCCGAACGCGCTGTATCGCTACTTCCCAACTCGCGCTCACCTGGAAGCGGCTATTGCCAACGAAGGCATTTCGCGCTTGCACGCTGCCTTGGCCCGTGCCGCTGCCAAAGGCGATGCGGAACAGTCGATCCGGCGCGTTGCAAAGGCCTATGTCGATTTTGCGAAGAATAATCCGGCCCTCTATAACGTCCTGATGACGCCAAGCAGTGTGCCGGAGGAGGAGCCACCCGCTCACGATCAGATGTGGGAATTTTCAGTTCACTTGATGAGCGGGCTCACAGGAAGCCAAGCCGCGCCCCAAGCGGCAGTTGCGCTTTGGGCGTTTCTGCACGGCTTTGTCGCCTTGGATCAGGGCGGTGTCTTCGGTCCCCAAAAACCGCGCGCGGCATTCCCGTTCGGTCTGGATGCTTTCCTGGCCGGGCTTCCGCGGAGCCCGTAAGGAGCAGTGCGCGGAGCGCTACTCCCGAAACACCGTCACATCGCCTGCATCGACCGGCACGGAGAGATACGCCGCAAAGGGCTCATTCAAGAATTTCCGAACAGTCAAACTTCGCTTCTTCTCGTCCCGGAACCGCCATACGTAACATCCAGGCCCCGTTGCTGCGTGATCGGCCAGTATCCCAATCTCGCGGCTCCACCGGTACTTCCAAACCACACCCTCGAACTCGAAGTTGTCCGCCGGGTTCTGCCGCTTGTCGATCTCTGTTAAATCCTCTTCAAGCAGCCCGAGTTCATCGAGCGTAATCGTTCTGCCATCTACCCAGGCAAGCACCTCGCAGCTGCCGCCCGAATTCAATGCTTCCAGATTTACCCTTCGGTTCCGATACGGGCCGCTCACTTCCACCCACTGCTGCGCCCCGACTTCCAGAATCATGCGCCGGTCGACGGTAAAATCCAGGTCGGCAAAATCGTCGCCCGCGCCCACTACCGAAATTGTGTCGCCGGGCCGCGCATCGGTCGCCTTTAAATTTGCCAGGTCCTCGACCGGGAGCGCCTCAACGCGCGTCCGATCGTTCTTTGAGCCGAAGAACATGCCGTTCCTTATCTTCCTGCGGCGCAGGCAATCCGATCGGCAGGTTCGGTTTCGGAAGGGCGCGTTCGCGTTTCATCGCCTCTAACTCCGCTTCCACCGAATGCTCGCCTAACTTTGCAAACTCCGCTTCCAAACTCTGATCTCGCGTCGCCGCGCCCAACTGCTGAAAGGCCTTGGCGGTTGCCTCTTCCTTTGCTACTCGTTCCTCAAAGCGCGCCAGCTGTGCAAACGCGTTATCGCTGCGCGCCACACCCGCCATCGCCTCGGCCACTTTCTTCTGCGCTGCGGCGGCGTTTTTCCTAGCGACGAGCGTCGTAGCTGTCCGCTCGCCCTCCTCGATCCGCCGCTTTAACTCGACCACCTGCCCTTTGAGGTTGTCGCTCGCCCCGCGCGCTTGCTCGATAGCCGACTGCATGGCCGTCAGCTGCTGGTCGGACTCGGACTTCTTGACGAGAGCCCGCTTCGCCAGATCCTCATTGCCCGCGTCGAGCGCCTGGTTGGCCCGCGCCTTCCAATCCGCCGACTGCCGCACATACTTCTGATACTCGGCGTCCAGACGGTTGTAATTGCTCATCGCGACCGCCGAGGCACGAACCACGTTGTTCAGTTCCTCTTTCATCTCGACGATCGTCTGCCGCACGGTCGAATCGAAATGTGCGTCCTCGAATGAACTCAACCGGTCATTGGCGTTCCCGCGTACCACTCGCCCGCTTCGTCCGAATAAATCTGAAAAGAACCCCATCTTGCTCTCCCTGGTCTCTCTCTAACTCACGCCAGTTGCTGCAATAACCGCTTTGCTACCGACAGATCCGCCAATAGAAAATTGAGACACGACAGAATGTCGTCTTCATCGTCCGACCCGACTTCCTGCAGCTTCGCGAAGTTGCTCAGCGCGATCGCCGTCTGTGCCTCGCCCACTCCATAGAGCTGAAAGTGCGATGTCGATATGCCGTTCCCCGCATCCAGCATCGAGCGCAGCAACTCCGGCGTGAGCTTCGCATCCGCAACCGTCAGGCAAGTGAGGGCGAAGAAAATCACTTGCCCCTCCACCACCGCGCGGATCGTCACCCCACTATCCGGTTGCTCGATCATAAAGACTCCCGGCATCGAGTCAGTCACTTCAAAGCCGTTTTCCGCGACCAGCGCGTGAATCCGGGCGTTTGTCAATGTGTCAGTGTCAGTCATGTGAATATGGACTCTCCTCCTGCCAGCCCGCCGGCATCCGGGTATTGGCGAAGTCACCCAATCTAAACGAATTCGCGGATTGAAAAGTTCCTTCTGGCTCTTCCTTCCCTTCTATTGTTACGCCAATTCGACTAACCTATGAGAGACGCGCTCGCCAATTTCTTTATGGAATCTCTTCGCACTCGCGTATCCGCTCTCGTTTTCGCCGCTATGGTGTGCTTTCACGCGGCCCATGCCCAGGACACCAAAGACCCGATCGATAAAGCTCTCGACGCCTGCCTGGCAGGTCCTTCAGGCAATAACACCGCCGGTCAGCTCGACTGCGCGCAGAAAGCGACAGCCTCCTGGGACGGAGAGCTCAACACCGCTTATCAGAAGCTCATGAAGTCGCTCGACCCGGCTTCCCAGGCGCTCCTTCGCAATTCCCAGCGGCAATGGCTCGCCTTTCGCGACGCCGAAAAGAAATTCGACGCCGGTCCCTGGAGCGCGAAAGGCGGCACCATGGCGGGCGTGAACATCGCCATGATCAACACCGATATTGTGCGCAGCCGCGTGCTTGCTCTCCGCAATTATCTCGGCGGCGGCAATCCCGCCTGAAGATGGGTCAATCAGCTTCACCTCATTCGACTGCAGTTGCCTCAGCGATCCCTCCGGTCCACAAGCTCGGCCTGGGCATCGCCCTTATCGTGATCGCCTTCCTGTGCTCGGCTATCATGAGCAGTTTCAGTAAAGAACTCACTCATATTCCACCCACGCTCACGCTGTTCTGGCAGTACTGTATAAGCTTCGTCGTTTTTATCCCCTACGCGCTCAAACCTGGCGTAGCGGGTCTGAAAACCCAGCACTTTTGGCTTCAACTCGTGCGCAGTCTCGCCGGCTCGGTCTGTCAATTGCTGTTTTTCATCGCAGTCAAAAGTCTGCCGCTGATGGATTCGGTCTTACTTTCCAACTCCGCTCCGCTCTTCATCCCGTTCGTCATCTATTTCTGGTTTCGCAAAACCGTCAAGCCGCTTGTCTGGTTCAGCCTGCTTATTGGCTTGGCAGGCATTATTCTGATCATCAAGCCAGGCCCGCAGATGTTCAGGAATCCGGCCTCACTGATCGCGCTGGTCTCGGGAATTTTCTCGGCGTTCGCGCTCGTTGCAACCAATAAGCTGTCAGACACTGAACCGCCGAACCGCATCCTGATTTACAACTTTGGCCTCTCGACCGTGCTCCTCATTCCGCTCTGCATTTGGTCCTGGCAGCCGCTCACGATGCGTCAAGCGGAGCTACTGGCGGGCGTCGGCTCCTTCTACGCCCTTACTCAGTACTTCATCATTCGCGCCTACCATTACGCCACCGCCGCCGAACTCTCTCCGTTCAACTACACCGTGGTCGTCTTCTCCGGACTTCTCGGCTGGTGGCTTTTCGGCAACGTTCCTGACCGCATCGCAATTCTCGGAACCATCCTGATCTGCGCCGGCGGTATTCTTAGCATCTCCGCGGGTCACAAAGAAGGCCGCGGCCATCCCTTCGGCAGCGGGCATTGGCGGCTACGCTGGAGATTCCCGAGGTTTCACTACGCGACGAAAATTATCTCAAGCAGCGAACTTCCTTGAAAGTTGGCTGAAAGCGCCCAGCGGACTCTCGACAATTGCTACGACTGCCATCCCAACACTGATCCTGAGGGGTTTCCTGGCTCTCCTCGAACCCGCTTCCAATGAAATTCACTACGAGCTGAGGACGGAGAACTTATCACCTTGTCACTTTCGGGCTACCGGCCCGGAGTTATCATCAGCAATTTCGTCCAACTATTGCGGATCTTTGTAAGTTGCAGGTTGCTCCTAGAAGTAAGTTCTCCACTGTAACTTCGGGCAGCGCGGCTGCGGTAAGACTAAACGCCTCGCAGTTGGATGTGATCTATGCGGCGGCCGATCTCAATGTAATGGTTGACCCAGCATTCAACGATCATTCAATGCAAAACTGGACTTGTCGGCTGAATCGTTAAGACTGGGCCCCCTAGGCAAAGAGAGCCTTCGGATCTGACAAATGCCGGCACTTCATTACCTGCTATCCAGACCTTAGTATCCGGCGGCTCCTTGCCTATTAGCGGAGCTATCATCCCTTCTATTCCGCCAAGTTCCGCCTTCACAAGTAAGAGAGTGGCCTTATGACGCAACCCGGCAACCGAGAAGGAAGCGGAACCGTTTGGGGTGATAGAGAACTTTATTACACGGGGCTTTGGCGTTGTCACTAAATAGGACACTTTCCACTCTTTTACATCGGTCCGAATGTTCTTAAGAGCCGTGAGCATGAACCCGTTAGCAAGATCCGGCGGCAAGTCCATTTGCTCTCTATCGACCTTCATCTTGCCTTTCTCGGAATAACGAGCTATAACCCGGCCTGTGGAAGTGTCGAAGGAGACATCTGTTGCGTCTTTGTAACTTGGGCCTTTCTGGATATGGTGATCGGTCAGGAGCTTGAAATGGCCGCGCTGCGTGAACACGGCCGTTTCGTCGTCAAGTGAGCCGTCCCGGTAATGAAAGGTAAGCCTTGATGTAACCCGCTCTCCGTGAACAGTCTGGATTAAGTCACCGGCAGCCACGACTTTGTTCTGCTCGGAGCGCAACTCCAAATAGCCATGGACCGAACCCTCCTTGAACCGCACCGCCACCGGCTCGGCCCAGATCCAACCGGCCTGGGCCAGTAGGAGCGGCATCACGAATAGGCAGTTGAAACGCCGCACCAGGTAACCTCCAAACACCTTCCCTACTTCTATAGGATGATTAGGGCTTTTTCGCCCCGCCAGAAACCGGTCGAGTGGCTCTAGTTTCGACTTCGTCGATTTGATCGACTTCTACTTCCGTTTTACGGACGGTGTCTTTCACGGTTTGTGTTCTTTCGGTAGTATCTTTCCCGATGTGTACTTCCTCTACTACGTGCGCCGATTTAGAGACTACCGCCTCTTCGGCCGTTTCTCGAATCTCAATCGACCGATCCTGCAGCGCGTCCACGTCTGCTTCTGAAATCGGCCGGTTTACCGGGCGCCTTTCAAAGGTGGCATGCTCTTCACGTAAGGTTACCTGCTCTTCGACCGGAGTCTCCACAACACGCGTGAACACTCGCACCCCGCCGCGTTCCACGTTCCGCTTGCCGATGACTAGCTGCTCCTCAATAACAGGAATGGCGGCTCCATCTGTGAGATTTGCTGCTGTTGAACTGCGCCCTGACTCAATTCCGCGCTCATCGATCTTACCCGCGTTTTGGTTCTCGAAGATGCTCTGAGCCTTCGCGGCCATGCCCGGCTCGGCACGCACCACAATCACGGTGCCGCCGTTCTTCAGGCCGTCCGATAAGATCCCTATATCGCCGGCTGGCAGGTTCAATGTTCTCAGACCCGCCAGAGACTGCTCTGTCGCGGGATTTGCACTGGTTCCGCCTATCGCCTCAATCGATTGCTTTGATATCCCGGCACTCTGCAACTCCTGCAGCGCCTGACTGGCATGCTCCTGGGTGTGAAACAGACTCACAAGAGTTGTTTGATTAGTAGTGGGCATTTTGACTTTCCTTTCAGTGAAGAAAATTATCTGATTTATCTTGGTATTTCGACTTAGAATTCCGTACTCAAGCAGTACATACTGCCTACCGGTGAGAGATAAGAAGCAACTTACTTGGATCTGTTGGAAGGAGCGCCCGTTTACCGGGCTGCGGATCGTCCCACGAGCGCGTGGTAAATCACCAGCACTACGATGGAGCCCAGAACCGCGACGATCAGGCTGTAAAAATTAAGCCCACTTACACCCGAAGCGCCGAAGATGTTGAAAAGCCAGCCGCCAACCACGGCGCCAACTACACCCAAAATGATGTCCAGGAACAAACCCGAACCAGACTTATTAACGATTTTACTTCCGATGAAACCAGCGATTAAACCCAAAACGATCCACGCTAAAAACGACATGCTTACCCTTCCTATTCTCTTGATGGCCGTGGCCGTTCACTCGACTTGTCACTAACACCGGTAGAGGTGTAGCAAACTTGCAAGCTTCCCGACCGCCGTTCCAGCAATTAGAGCGCGTCACTGGTCTAATGTGTCGGAGAATCCCCTACGGCTTAAATTAAAAATTCTGAACCAGCCTTTGTCTCTCGCAGGCACCTTATTCTGTCGTTTTTACCTGGTGGCTTGCCGCTCACCATCGATGATGTTGGCGGACATCGCGCGGCCGGGTATCCTGATAGGCAAGTCTGCTTACCATCTGATGCTGGATTCTGTCGAGTTATTGAATGCGCGTGGCTTAGATACTCTGTCCGGCGTAACAAACTTACGCTCAGGTGTTGGATGGCTCGGCCGCACTCTTCTACAGAGCACCGCAATTGCCCTGAACCTGACGGCAGCGCCACGAGAAACGTCTTTATGAACGTGGCTCAAACGCCAAGCGAGAGCTCTGCCGGCAATTCACCGCAGTCCATCAAGCCACCGAATTTGGAAGACACCGCCAGGCTCTTTGAGGGGCCGCTCGGCATCCGGTCCATTTCCCTCACCGGGCTTTTTGTTCTGGGCTGCTTTTACACGTTGTATTTCGCGCGTGATTTCTTTCTGCCGGTGATGCTCGCGATCGTATTGAACTTTTTGTTTGCCCCGCTTGTCCGCCTGCTCAAGCAGTACAAAATCCCGCGTGCCTTGGGCTCAGCGCTGGTTTTAGCGACAGCCATCGCAGCGGTAGGATCTCTCGCCTACGAACTGTCTGGCCCTTTGGCCGAGTGGCTCGAGAAGGCTCCCGAGACCGGAGCAAAACTCCAGGCCAAAATAAAGCCGTTGCGTCGATACCAGGACAAGATCTCCGCCATCGGGGATCAGATTGAGAAGCTGGCGGCCACCAAACCAGAAGATGGACACGCGCCGCAGCCTGTGGAGTTAAAGCGCCCGAGTCTGCTGGATACAATCTTCAGCGGAACCTCGAAGGTTGTGTTCAGCCTTCTTGTGATCATCGTGCTTCTCTACTTTCTGCTCGCCTCCGGCGATCTGTTTTTGACGAAGTTAGTTCACGTCTTACCGACACTCTCCGACAAGAAAACGGCCGTGCGGATCGCGAGCGAGATCGAAGGAAATATCTCGAAGTACCTGTCGACAATTGCTCTGATAAACACCGGCATCGGCGTCTCGAGCGGTCTCATCTTTTGGGCATTCGGCGTGCCTAACCCGGCACTCTGGGGCGCGTTTGCAGGACTGCTGAATTTCATCCCGACGGTCGGCGCTCTAGCCGTCGCGCTTCTTATTTCCCTGATTTCAATCGCCACATTCCCGTCCTTGACCCATGCCTTACTAGTACCCGTTGCCTTTTTGTCCGTGACCGTTCTCACCGGCACATTTATCAGTCCGCTCATCATGGGCCGTAGACTCACCTTGAACCCCGTCGTGATCTTTCTTGGCTTGAGCTTTTGGGGATGGCTCTGGGGCATTCCCGGCGCTCTTTTAGCCGTTCCCATGTTGGCGATGTTCAAGATCTTTTGCGATCATATTCAACCGCTGGCCGCGGTGGGTGAATTCCTCGGCCAATGATCGATCTGCCGCATCTGAGAGAGTACATGCCATGTGCCACGGAAGCCGCTCGTCCGATAGCGGTCGTCGGGGGCGGACCGGCCGGTCTCGCTGCTGCCATTGCCTTCCGCCAGTCTGGATTTGAAGTCGATCTCTACGATCACGCCGAGCCTCCTCAAGATAAGACCTGCGGCGAGGGACTGCTGCCCGCCAGCTTGGCCGCACTTGGACAACTTGGTATAGAAATCCCGCCCGATTGGGGCTTTCGCTTTCGCGGCATCCGCTTCTCCGACTCACATCGCTCGGTCTCGGCAGATTTCCCGAATGGCCCGGCGCTCGGCTTGCGTCGTCCCCTGCTTCACCGGTTGCTAGTTGCTCGCGCCGCTCAGCTTGAGGTGAAGCTGCACTGGGGCGCAAAGCAGCTTCCTAGTCTTGACCGCCGCTTTGTCGTTGCGGCGGACGGCGCCGATTCCCGCCTTCGCCGTGAGCGCGGCCTTGAACCGGTCGCCCTTCCCTCTCGCCGCTGGGGATTTCGCCAACACTTTCAACTGGCGCCCTGGTCCTCCTTCATGGAACTGTACTGGGGACCCAATTGTCAGCTGTATGTAACGCCGGTGGCATCCGATGAAGTCTGCGTCGTGGCCATGTCCCGCGATTCCCGAATGCGTCTTTCCAAGGCTCTTCCGTTGTTTCCCGAAGTCCAGCGGCGACTGGTTGGAGCCGCTGCCTGCTCGCGCGAAAGCGGATCTCCTTCGACGTCCCGTCGACTTCGACGCGTCCTGGTGCCGAACTTTGCCCTGATCGGCGACGCCTCCGGCTCTGTTGACGCCATCACCGGCGAAGGCCTGGCCCTCGCCTTCCAGCAAGCGCTGGCATTGGCCCAAGGCCTCCAGCACGGCGACTTACCTCACTATGCCGCCGAGCACGCTCGCCTGAACCGCCGCCCTCATCAAATGAGCCGCCTGCTGCTCCTTCTCGATCGCTTCGCCGCCCTTCGCAAAGTAGTTTTAGCGGCTCTATCCGCCCAACCGTCTCTCTTTGCCTTGCTACTCTCCATACACGTCGGCGAGACTTTTCAACACGCCCCGGTCTTTGCTCCGCCTGTGTTGGAATGAGGTTTGCTCGTTTCCCTCTTCATCACCTGCTATAACGACACGCTCTTTCCGGAAACCGGAAAATCCGTCGTTGCGGTGCTCGAGCGTCTTGGCCATTCCGTAGAGTTTCGCTCCGCCCAAGCATGCTGCGGCCAAATGCATTACAACACCGGCTACCAACAAGATGCGCTGCCAATGATGAAGCATCTCGTTGAGCTTTTTGCAGATGCCGAATCGATCTGCGTTCCTTCCTCCTCTTGTGTCGCGATGATTCGCGACCACTATCCGAAGATGGCCGAGCGCACAGGCAATGCTCATCTAATCGAGCAGACCGCCGCGCTGCTTCCGCGCATCTATGAATTCTCCGAGTTGCTCGTCGATAAACTCGGCGTCACTGACGTCGGCGCATTTTACCCTCACACGGTCACGCTTCATTCGTCCTGCCACTCACTGCGCTCGCTTGACGTAGGCAGCAAGCCAACGCGCCTCCTGCAAAGCGTGCGAGGTCTGACGCTTGCCAATCTCAGCGATCGCGAGCAGTGCTGCGGTTTCGGAGGCACCTTCGCCGTAAAGAATCCCGATGTCTCTGCGGCGATGCTGTCTGATAAAGTGCGATGTGTTCTCAATAGCGGAGCGGAAATTTGCGCCGCCGTCGATAACTCCTGTTTGATGCATATCGGCGGAGCATTGAGCAGGCAGAGGACGGGAGTCAAATGCGTGCACATCGCCGAAATCCTCGCGTCAACGGAAAGGCAGCAGAGATCGTGAGCGTACGAGTCGGACAGGCAGCCGAAGCACGGAGCTTTCCCGAAGCAGCCAAGCACCTCGTCGGGAACAGTCAACTGCGCCACAACGTCCGGCACGCGACGGGCGTGATTCGCCGCAAACGAGACCGCGTAGTGGCCGAGGTTCCCGACTGGCAGCAGTTACGCGACGCCGGCCACGCACTGAAGCAGTACACTCTACGGTACCTGGATTTTTACCTTCAGCAGTTCGAGCAGAAATGCACACAGCGCGGCGGCGTGGTGCATTGGGCCCGCGATGCCGACGAAGCAAACTCCATCATTACCGGCATAGTTCGCAAACATCAAGCGAGCGAGGTCATCAAGGTCAAGACAATGACTTCGGACGAGACCGGTCTCAACGCCACTCTCGAAGCGGCCGACATTGCGCCAATCGAAACCGATCTGGCGGATCTAATCGTTCAGCTGGGCGAGGATAAGCCCTCGCATATTGTGGTTCCGGCGCTGCATCGCAATCGGATGGAGGTGCGCCAACTCTTCCTCAAGAAGATGAAGCTTGCCGAGTTGGGTGACCAACCCGAAGACCTGGCGCAGGCCGCTCGACTTTACCTTAGAGAAAAATTCTTACGCGTAAAGATCGGGATCAGTGGCGCGAACTTCCTGGTGGCTGATACGGGCGCGGTTGGCGTTGTGGAATCGGAAGGGAACGGCCGTATGTGCGTCACCTTGCCGCGGGTTCTGATTACACTTGCCGGCATCGAAAAGGTCATTCCAAGCTTTCAGGATCTCGAAGTGTTCCTGCAGCTGCTACCGCGTTCGGCAACGGGCGAGCGCATGAATCCGTACAATTCTTTCTGGAGCGGCGTCACGCCCTGCGATGGGCCCGAAGAGTTCCATGTCGTTCTGCTCGACAACGGACGCACGAACATTCTGCCCGATCCCGAAACTCGCGAGACGCTCGACTGCATTCGCTGCGGCGCGTGCCTGAATGTGTGCCCCGTGTATCAGCAGACCGGCGGCCATGCCTATGGGTCTGTTTACGCGGGACCAATTGGCGCGATCCTCACGCCGCAGTTGCAGGCCATGGAGCGCTCCGAGTCGCTTCCCTACGCTTCGTCGCTGTGCGGCGCTTGCTATGAAGCCTGCCCGGTGAAAATCAACATCCCGGAGATCCTGATTCACCTGCGAGCGAAGGTTGTGGATCGTGGCGATGCGCCGTTCTTTGAAAAGCTTGCGATGAAGGCCGCGCGTTTCGCGCTCACCGATGGAACTCGCTTGGCAGCAGCACAGAGGCTGGGGCGATTGGCTCAGAGGCCATTCGAGCATGAGGGACAGGTTCAAAATCTTCCAGGGTTGTTGAGCGGCTGGACTGAGTTTCGCGATCTGGCCGCAATTCCGCAGAAGTCATTTCGCGATTGGTGGGCTGAGCGCGAGGAAGACCGGTCATGAACGCACGCGACGAGATACTCGGCCGCATCCGGAAGACGTCCGCAACGGCAGAAGGCAACCGTCAGCGTGACTACCGGGCTATCGTGCGCGGCTACAATCAACACGGCCAGCGCAGCGTTGCTGAACGTCTGGACCTGTTCACGGAAAGGCTGCTCGATTACGGCTGCGGCGTCCATGGTTGTTCCGCGGATGAGATCCCCACCGCGATCGGTCACATCCTGCGTGAGCGGAACAAAACGCGCTTGCTTCTCGCGCCCAACATCCCCGGGACTTGGTTGCCAGAGGGCTTTGAGTTCATCCCCGGCGGCGGACTTAGCTTTGCAGCAATCGACGAGGCTGGCGGCGTTCTCACGCGCTGTGCGCAAGCCATCGCGGAAACAGGCACTCTGGTACTTCGTCACACTTCCGACGACGGAGTCCGAGCTTTATCTCTTATTCCCGATTACCATCTTTGCTGCGTGTTCGAAGACCAGGTGGACGAACTTGTGCCGGAGGCCATTCGCCGGATGTGCGGCTCCGGTGATGGGCCGATTACCACTATCTCTGGACCCTCGGCCACGTCCGATATCGAGATGACAAGGATCAAAGGCGTGCATGGTCCCCGCACGCTCGACGTTCTGCTGATCGGCTCTCAGAATGCCTGAATTGAGCGACACAATTTTTCGAGCTCTCGATGCATTCCGCATGGAGATTCCATCGTGGGGGTTTGCCAATACCGGCACTCGATTCGGGAAGTTCATCCAAGCGGGCGCAGCCACCACGATCGAAGAAAAGTTTAGCGATGCCGGAGAGGTTCATCGGTTAGCGGGAGTCTGCCCGTCGATTGCCTTACATGTACTTTGGGACCTTCCAGAGGGACTTGCGAGCATACCGGAGATCCATCGTTTAGCCGAACGATATGGCATCCGGCCCGGCTCCATCAACCCCAATCTATTCCAGGACCAGATCTATAAATTCGGGTCCTTTGCGAACCCCGATGCCTACATCAGACAAAGGGCGCTCGAGCATTCGGAGCTAAGCATCGAGGTTGGTAAAAAGCTGAACAGCCAGTTCGTCTCTTACTGGTTTACCGATGGCTCGAACTATCCGGGGACAGCAAATATCCGGCAAAGGAAACGATGGTTCGAAGAGTATCTGAAACGGTCGCACTCAGCGCTCGGCCCGGATCAAAGGATGCTGATCGAATACAAGCCATTCGAACCGGCTTTTTATCACACCGACATCGCAGATTGGGGCATGGCGCTGTTGCTGGCACGCTCGGCCGGACCGCAAGCCAAAGTTCTGGTGGATACGGGGCATCATTACGCTTCGCAGAACATCGAGCAAATTGTGGCCTGGCTGCTGTCGGAAGGGATGCTCGGAGGTTTTCACTTCAACGACCGCCGCTATGCGGATGACGACCTTACCCTCGGCTCAATCGATCCTTATCAGGTGTTCCGGATCTTTCACGAGATTCTCTTTTTCGAATGGGAGACAGGAACTACGTCGGATGTGGCGTTCATGATTGATCAGAGCCATAATCTGAAGAGCAAAATGGAGGCGACGATCCAGACCGTGATGATGGCGCAAGAGCTATTTGCAAAGGCAGCCTTGGTCGATTACGAGGAGCTTACGCGCGCTCAGAGTCAATCCGAACTAGTGACGGCGGAGAGTTGTCTGCAGAATGCTTTTGCGACGGACGTACGGCCTGCGATCCGGGAATGG
Organism: Bryobacteraceae bacterium; assembly: GCA_965219105.1. Taxonomy (GTDB): domain Bacteria; phylum Acidobacteriota; class Terriglobia; order Bryobacterales; family Bryobacteraceae; genus Bog-105. Next base: position 2,643,019 of record OZ244728.1, read on the forward strand.
CGCTCCGTTAGAGGCTTGCCTGAACATCCGCTCGAGGCTTATCGCCAAAGCGGTTACGGCGCTCACATTGCGAAGGAGCGCGAAACCCGCAACCGGCAGAGCGTCTCTTCGTACGCTTAGAAATTAGCTCCAGGAGAAGGTATCGTGCCTGAAATCAGCGAAACAGTTCATCTGAAGAATTTGTGGGACGAGAGGGAGGCAGCAGCGCTAGCGGGCGATCCGCTGGCCTTGCTGCGGTACCGTTCGAATCTATTGGGCGCAGATCTTCGGATCACGAACTTTGGCGGTGGCAATACAAGTTCAAAGTTCGAGTTGCCCGATCCATTTACCGAAAAAACTGTTCGTGTTCTGGCAGTGAAAGGAAGCGGCGGGGATCTCGGCTCTATCAAGGAATCCGGCTTTGCCCTTTTGTATTTGGACCGCCTGGAGCAGCTGAGAGATATCTACAAGGGAGAAGCTCACGAAGACGAGATGGTTAACTACTATCCGATCTCGGCTTTTGGACAGAACCGTGTTGCCGCCTCGATCGACACTCCGCTTCATGCATTCATTCCCTATGCCCATGTGGATCACCTGCATCCCGATTGGGCGATTGCAATTGCGGCAAGCGCAAACGGGAAAAGCAAGCTGGACGAGTTCAATCGCCAGTTCGGACGAAAGATCGTTTGGCTGCACTGGCAGAGACCGGGTTTTGAGCTTGCGATGCATCTTGCAAAGGCGGTGAAAGACAATCCGGGCTGCGACGGCATTCTGCTTGGGAGCCACGGCTTGTTTACCTGGGGCAATACGCAGCGCGAATGTTATTTGAGCAGCATTCGCGCGATCGACCAGATGGGCGATTTCATCAATGCCCATCGGACTCGGAGCAAAGTTGCCTTTGGCGGTCTCGAGTTTCCGCCTCTTGCAGATCGCCTGAAGATTGCCGCGGATATTCTGCCCAGTTTACGCGGCGTGATCTCTTCCAATCGCAGGGTCATCGCACATTTCACCGATCACGAAGACGTGTTGAACTTCGCCGGTTCGAAGTGGGCTCAGGAGCTGGGCAAACTTGGAACGAGCTGCCCGGACCATTTCTTGCGAACGCGCATTTGTCCGCTGCTCATTGCTTGGGACGGCGCACGGGAAAACGTCGACGTGCTGAAGTCCCGCATCGTGAAGCATGCAGAGGATTACCGGAAGGAGTACGCGGCCTATTACGGAGACTGGGCTGACAACGAATCTCCGAAGCTGCGCGACTCGAATCCATCGGTCGTGCTGATTCCAGGATTGGGTCTCTTCGGTTTCGGTAAGAACAAGAAGGAAGCCCGAATCACAACAGAGTTCTTCATCAACGCCATACATGTGATGGAAGGCGCAAATGCTTTAGATGAAGGCGATGCTCAGCATCCCTATCCGCAGGCGCGGCACGCGGAGAAATCGCAACAGTTTTCCAGCTTCAAGAACTACGTGGCGCTTCCACGTTCGGAGGCGTTTCGGATTGAGTACTGGGCCCTGGAAGAAGCGAAGCTGCAGCGAATGCCGGCCGAAGCCGAGTTCAGCCGAAAGATTCTGGTCATTGTAGGTGGAGGGAGCGGGATCGGGCGCGAAGTCTCGCTACTGCTCGCGCGTAAAGGCGCGCACATCGTAGTCGCCGACATGAATGAAGACGCGGCGCGGGCAACTGCAGATGAAGCCGCAGCCGTTTCTTCTCCAGAGGTTGTCATGCATACCGTCATCGATATTGGATCGCCCGACAGTATCGCCGAAGCTGTTCGCCGCACTGTATTGCAGTTTGGCGGCATCGATGGAATCGTCAACACCGCTGCTGTTTTTCCGATCGGATCGGGCGAGATGGGCGATTTGAGTGAAGCGCAGTGGAATACGACATTTCTGGTGAACGTCACCGGCAATTACTTTTTGGCGCGCGGAGCCGGATGGGTGCTGCGCGATCAGAACCTGCCCGCGACACTCGTGCTGACCAGTTCCGCCAATGCGGTAGTGGCGAAGTTCGGGAGCGAAGCCTATGACGTCAGCAAAACGGCGCTGAATCACTTGATCAGAGAGCTGGCGGTGAAGCTCGGTCCTTTGGTCAGAGTGAACGGGATTGCACCAGCCACGGTCGTCGCAGGCTCAACTATGTTTCCGCGCGATCGGGTGATACAGTCGCTCTCGAAATACAAGATTGAGTTTGCAGAATCGGAAACATCGGATCAACTACGTGACAAGCTGGCAAACTTCTACGCACAGCGAACGATTACCCGCAGGCCAATCCTTCCGAAAGACTGCGCCAATGCGATCGTCTGGCTGGCCGGCGACGAGAGCGCGAAGACGACGGGACATGTCATACCGGTCGACGGCGGTTTGCAGGATGCTTTTCTGCGTTGAACATCCATGCCGCCGAACCCTGCCCTAGGAGTCTTCTTTCACTGGCTAGGAGGTCTAGCTTCGGGCAGCTTCTACGTGCCCTATCGCGGGGTAAAGAAGTGGTCCTGGGAGACGTACTGGCTGGTGGGCGGCATCTTCAGCTGGATCATCGCGCCGTGGATCTTCGCCTCACTGCTCACTAAGCATTTACCTGCAGTCCTGGCAGCTACTCCGAGCCTGACACTGTTTTGGTGCGCATTCTTCGGCTTGTTGTGGGGAGTCGGCGGACTCACGTTTGGCTTGACCATGCGGTATCTGGGTTTGTCCTTAGGTATGGCGATTGTGATGGGCCTGTGCGCGGCGTTCGGCACGTTGATGCCGCCTATCTTCAATGGCACCTTCGTGGACCAAGTGCTCGGAACGCGCTCGGGACGCATCATCCTGCTTGGCATTGGCGTATGTCTGGCCGGCATTGCGATCGCTGGGATTGCCGGCGTGTACAAAGAGCGCTCCATGCCGCAAGCCGCACAGAAATCGGCCATTCAAGAGTTTAATTTGAGAAAGGGATTCCTAGTCGCCTCGTTATCCGGCGTAATGAGCGCATGCTTCGCCTATGGACTCGCGGCGGGCGACCCCATTAAACTGCTGACCCGACAGGCTGGGACTGCGCCTCTCTGGCAGGGCTTACCGGTTTTGATCGTGGTGCTGATGGGCGGTTTTACGACGAACTTCATCTGGACGGTGTTCTTGAACGTTCGCCATCGCAGCGGCTATGAGTATGTGTCGGCAAGGTCATATAGAGCAGTCCGCGCCGCAAGCGGCCCGCAGACCGTAGAAGAAACCGCTTTGACCGGACCGACCAGCGCTGTTCTTACGCGCGCTTCCACCGTGCTTGCGGAATATGAGGCCGTTCGCGTGCCTCTCCTGCGTAATTATCTTCTCTGTGCCACGGCCGGGGTGACCTGGTACCTACAGTTCTTCTTCTACACGATGGGCGAAACCAAGATGGGACCGTATAAGTTTTCGAGCTGGACGCTGCACATGGCAAGCATCGTGATTTTCAGCACGCTTTGGGGGCTAGGATTGCATGAATGGAGAGGCGCAAGTAAACAATCGATGCTCCTGCTGGCGCTCGGACTACTCACGCTGCTTGGATCGACAATCATCATCGGTTACGGAAATTATCTGGCAGTGAGCTAACGTTTGATTCCGGCTTCTTCATCGATGCTTAGGAATTTGTTTGCCGGAACGTTCGAAAATTCCTGCTTCTTGCCGCTGGGCCATTCGACGATTATGCGATTGACGATCGAGTCGCTTTTCAGCCCGAAGGTGAGGGCCAGAGCGCTCTGCGAGCAATAACTGGACCCGCTATGCACCGTCTGGGACTGCTTTCCTGACGCGCTCTGCAGATGCACGACAGCACCTAGAGCGCTTCGGTTTGACTTGTGGCCAATCAGGCGGAGGCTGATCCAATGGTTTCGGTTCCCGCCATCGTTGCGCAATAGAACCGCGGGGCCGTCGTTCGTATTGACGAGCACGTCGAGGTCGCCATCGTGATCGAAGTCGGCATAAGCCGCGCCGCGGCCGACAATCGGGCGCTTGAAATCGGGGCCAACCGAGTTGCTCACATTTTCGAAGTGGCCCCCGGCGTTCCGGAAAAGCAGCGGCGGTTCGGCGTATTGAAGATTAGGCTGAAAGCGATGAATGTCAGGCTCCAGGTGACCGTTCGCGGCAAAGATGTCGGTGAGCCCGTCGAGATCGTAGTCAAAGAAAAAGGTTCCAAAGGTCAGGCTCCGGAGACTGGCTTGGCCTATCGGTCCAGTGGAGGCAATATCGGTAAACAGGCCATTGCCGCTGTTACGATACACGGCCATCATCTGATTCGAAAAGTTTCCGATCAGCAGATTGGGATGTCCGGAGCCATCGAAATCGGACGCGTCTGTGCCCATACCGCCGCGCGCTGTACCATCTTCCGAGTACGCAACTCCCGCCTGCACAGCGACCTCTGTAAAGGTACCGTTGTGATTGTTGCGATACAGCTTATTCGGTTGCGTATCGTTTGCGACAAACAAGTCAGGCCACCGATCGCTATCGAAATCAAGCACGGCTATGCCGAGAGACTTGCTCGAGGGGTCGAATAGCCCAGACTTCTTGGTAACATCCTGAAACTTGCCCGCACCAAGATTGTGATAGAGCTTGAGACTGCGCCCCTGATATTTTTCAGGCGTGCAGTAAGACTTAGACTTGCCGTCCATGGAACAGGACTGGTCAGTCTTCTCGCTCCATTGCACGTAATTAGCAACAATCAAATCAGCTTTTCCGTCCCGGTCGTAATCGAACCAGGCGGCGCTGGTACCGAAATCGGAGTTGCGGATTCCACTCGCAGCGGTGACGTCGCGGAAGTGTCCATGGCCTTCGTTGTGGTAAAGGTGATCTCCTTCAAGTGCGGTGAGATAAAGGTCCGGCAGACCATCGTTATCGTAGTCAGCCACAGCCACGCCCATACCGTACAGTTGGACGTCTAGGCCGCTACCGCGAGTGATGTCTGTGAACGTGCCGTCATGATTGTTCCGGTACAGGGCCGGTAGATAGTGATGAGGCGAGGCGCCCCAATCGTGATCGTTCACCAGAAATACGTCAGCCCAGCCGTCTCCATCTAAATCGACAAAGGCGCAGCCGGAACCTAAAGATTCGGGCAGATATTTCTTGCCTTGCGCGCCGCTGTGGTGAGTAAAGTGGATACCGGCCTTACTCGTAATTTCGGTAAATTGAACGGTCGATTGTGAATACGCAGGAGAAGGGTAAAACACGGCAACGGCTGCCGCCAAGAGTCCAAATTTCATGATGAAGCAGTGGGTTCTGGAGAGAACTGTAGCAGAATGAATTGAAGCGGCAAATCAGATTGCGGGCGTCGTCCTTTGGACGTACTTTCCAGTCCCACTAGGATGTGACGACGGCGCTGGATAGTTCTGTTATGCTGATGGCCGCGATTCCTAAGATCCGAGTTAGTCTGGTGTCATCTTTACTTTTGTGAGGCTCTTTTCAGCTGTGTTGTTAGTCGCGACTTTGTTTGTCGCGGGTTGTGGGCGGCGGTCGTCCGACTTACCGGGTCCGGGGACCGAGCAATACAAGAAGCTTTGTTCGGCTTTTTACCTTGGACTCGCGGCGCTTCAATCCGGCGAAGATGTAAATGCCCGGAAGGGCTTGAAAGCTGCGACGGAGATCGCTCCAGGGGAGCCTGCGGGATGGGCAGACTTGGGGTTACTGCAGTTTCGGCAGCAAGACTACGAAGGAGCTTTTGCGAGTGTGCAGCGGGCACGGGCACTAGCCCCAGATAACAGCCGCATGGAAGTTTTGCTTGGGGTGATTCAGAGCAGGCGCGGGCAGCCCGGCGAAACGTTGGTTCATTTGAAGAAAGCTGTGGCGCTCGACAACGGCAATCTCAAAGCGATCTATAGTCTGGCTCAGGAAACCGAGAGGGAGAGCACAGGGTCGAGCGACCAAGACTCTGAAGATCTCCTCTTGAACATTTTGCAAAAGCAGCCAAATAACCTCGCCGTATTAGTCGACGTAGTGCGCTTGGCGGCCAAGCGAAACGACATAGCGGGTTTGAAGAGAGCGATAGCGGGCTTGAAGTCTTCGTCGCCCATGTGGCCGGAAGCAGCTCAGCAGCAGCTGGTCATTTTAGAGAAGGATGCGTCCGCTTCGAACGTGAGGCCGACAGCGATTCAGGCGCAGTTCTTGCGGAATGTACTCGTTCGGGTGCCGGCTTACCGGCAAAGCTTGGATGAGGTGAAAACGCCGGTGACCTCCGCAGGAGAGCCGTTCCTGAAGTTCCTGAGATTGCCGTCACCTCGTTCGACTCCGGACGCGCCGGACATGCATCTGCGATTTGAGCCTAAGCAATTGGCGGGACTTCCGCAAGGCCAAGTCAGGTGGATTGGGACATACGTGCCCGACGAGAAGCACAGCGAGCAGATTATCTGGGCCGATGAGAAGAACCTGCATGTAGGAGGCGGCGTCAGCCTCTTACTCCCGGTTGGCAGATCAAGCAATGAAACGCTCGGCGTGCATACTATTCTGCCGGCGGATCTGAACTATGACTTTAAGACAGACCTGGTTATTGCGAACGGCAATGGCTTACGTACCTATGAGCAGATCGATCCACAACACTTCCGTGACGTAACCGGTCAAAGCAAGCTGCCACGCGCGATCCTCGAAGGCTTCTATCGGGGCGCGTGGGCATTCGATGTGGATCTCGACGGCGATCTCGATGTTGTGCTCGGAAGCGATTCCGGTGAACCGCTGGTGCTGCGAAATAACGGCGATGGAAGTTTTGCGGCGATACATCCCTTCAAGGCTGTGAATGGGCTGCGGGCCTTTGCATCGGCAGATGTTGACGGGGATGGCGATCCGGATGTTGCGATGCTGGATCGTGACGGCAAGCTGAAGGTGTTTGCCAACGAACGGCTGGGCGATTATCGATTGCGAGACACGCCGAATGCGGTCAACACATCGGGCCGGGAACTGGCGGCAGCGGACGTGAACGGGGACGGCTTGCCTGACTTTGTCGTTCTAAAAGAGTCTGGCCAAGTAATGCGGCTGTCCGATGTCGACAGCGGGAAGACGTGGAGTACTGGTGAGCTCGTCTCATCTCACGAAGGCGCGGAACCAATAGAGGCCTCGCTGGCGTTGGCGGATCTGGACAATAATGGCGCTTTGGATTTGATTGTCGACGGGCAAGTTTACCTCTGCGACGGCCGCTCGTTTTCGCACCTGAGCGGATCGGCTCCTCTTGTTCTGGGAGGATTCCTCTCGGCACCCACTCGAAGTACGCTCGAAATGGTCGGCCGGAACTTGGACGGTAGTTCCATCGCAGTTGCGCTCTCGAGCGAAAAGCACTACGGTTTTCAACAGGTGAGGCCGCAGGCAGCCACGACACACGGCGATCAGCGAATTAACTCGTTTGGTATCGGCGGCGAGATCCAGATGCGTTCGGACCTGCTTACGCAACTGCAAATTATCTCCTCTCCCATTCTTCATTTCGGATTGGGCAGCCATCCTAGTGCCGAGTTTGCTCGCATTGTCTGGCCGAACGGGTTGATCCAAACTGAGTTCTCCTTGAAGGCCGATCAGGTACTCGACGCCGAGCAGAGGCTGAAAGGATCGTGCCCCCTGCTGTTTGCCTGGAACGGAAGTCAAATGCATTACGTGAAAGACGTGGCGCCGATGTCCGGAGCGTTAGGCGCGCATGATGAAGCGGGGCGCATCGCTTCCGTCGACCAGACCGAGGAATGGTTCAAAATTAGTGGAGAGGATCTGAAGCCTAAAGACGGCGCGCTCGATTTGCGCATCACAGACGAATACTGGGAGAGTTATTACATTGACCGGTATGGTTTGCGCGCTATCGATCATCCGAAAGGCACAAACGTGTTTGTGGATGAGCGCGTGGCGGTTCCACCTGCTCCACTGCGGGTTTATACGCTCGGTAGGTTACACTCGTTCGCTCGGGCCGTTGACGAAAGCGGCCGGGACGTAAGTAAGGCCGTGCATGATCTGGACCGTTGTTACTTGTCGACATTTGCTCTAGGAAGATATCAGGGCATTGCGCACGACCATTGGGTGGAACTTACAGTGCCGACAGACGCTCCCAAGAGCGGTTCGCTTTATCTGATTGCGAGCGGGTGGCTGCATCCTTGGGATGACGGGCTCCTGGTCGCTGCAAACCAGGGAAAGCAGGAAAAGCTATCCGATCTAAGCATCGAAGTGATGAACCGCGACGGACGGTGGATCACGGTCAAACAGAACTTGGGTGTACCGGCGGGAAGGGAAAAAACCATAGTGCTGGAACTTACAAATCTCTTCGAACCCGGTTCACCGCGACGCCTGCGGTTGCGCACGAATCTTGAAATTTACTGGGACCGGTTGGCCTGGGCTTCGGGGATCGCCGAGAACGGATTAAAGGACTATCGGTTGAAGCTGGAAAGTGCAGCGCTTGCCCACCGCGGATATTCTCAGACTCGGCAGGATGATCCACGAAGTCCCGAACAGCCAATATATGAAGTTGTTGCAGAGAGCGGGAGTAAGTGGCAGCCGATTCCGGGTTACTATACGCGCTACGGTGATGTTTTGCCGCTCCTGCAAAAAACCGACGATCGATTTGTCATTCAGGGAAGCGGGGATGAATTGCATCTTCGCTTCGCGGCCGGCCCTCCTGTTGCGCCCGGTTTCGTTCGGGATTATGTTCTGGCCGGGGACGGGTGGTTAAAGGAGGGCGACTACAGCTTTAAGCATTCGAATACGCTTCTTCCGCTTCCGGATCACGCCACGCGGGAGTACAATCGCCCAATGGTTGACTTAGAAAGGGATGTCGTCTATCGAAAACATCGGGCTGACTGGCGGGAGTATCACACTCGGTACATTCCCGCTGAAACATTGGCAAGTGGATTATGGAAGTAACTACACCGACTCGAAGCCGCACTAGATTTGTCATCGGCGTTGTATTCGTGTGTCTGCTGGCAGTCCCGCTTGCGAATCGACTCTATGTACGGCATCAGCAAGCTCGGGGCCGATCTTTGGATCGATCCGCCGCACTTAGCCACTACGGCTTCGATCTCCAAGAGGTTTCCAAGCAAGTCGGAATCAATTTCGTTCACAGGGAGCCAACTCTCGATCCCAAACTGAGTCACATTATGGAGCAGGTTGCCTCGATGGGCGCCGCCGTGTCAGTAGTCGATTTCGACAAAGATGGTTGGGACGACATTTACGTTTCCAACAGCGCCGAGGGAAGCCATAACGGCCTTTATCGCAATCTAGGGAACGGAACTTTTGAGGACGTTGCTGACAAGGTTGGCCTAGGTGATATGAATAAACCCGGCACCGGCGTCACGATGGGCGCCGTTTGGGGCGACTATGACAACGACGGTTACGAAGACGTTCTGATCTATAAGTGGGGCAAACCCGAGCTGTATCATAACGATCACGGCGAACACTTTACAAGAGTGACCGAACAGGCCGGACTGCCGCCTTGGGTAAATGCAAACACTGCCATCTGGCTCGATTACGACAACGACGGTAAGCTCGATTTGTTTTTGGGAGGATACTATCCGGAAAATATAAATCTTTGGAAGCTGAAAAACACAAAGATAATGCCCGACAGTTTTGAATATGCCCAGAATGGCGGCCGCAAGTATCTGTTTCATAACCTTGGAAACGGAAAGTTCGAAGAGGTTTCGGAGAAGATGGGAATCCACTCCCGGCGTTGGTCGCTCGCCGCAGTAGCGGCAGACTTGCGGGGAACCGGCTACCCTGACCTCTTCGTAGCGAACGACTATGGCGTTTCAGAGCTTTACTTCAACGACGGCGGCCATGGGTTTCGAGAAGTCGGCAAGCAAACCGGCGTAGGGTATGCACCGAAGAGCGGGATGACCGCTTCGGTGGGGGATGTATTGAATCAGGGGCGTTTTTCGATCTTTGTGTCGAACATCTCAGAAGAGGGCGTGCTGGTTCAGGGAAATAATTTGTGGATGCCGCAACCAGGCAGTTCGGGAGACAGTATCAAGTATGAAAACATGGCTAACTCTATGGGAGTTGAGCTAGGCGGCTGGAGCTTCGGCACCCAATTCGGTGACTTAAATAACGACGGTTATCTCGACTTGTACGAGGTAAACGGCAACGTCTCGCTGGATCAGGACCAAAGTTACTGGTACGATTACTCGAAAGTCGCCGGAGGTAACAAGTCGATTATCTCGGATGCTTCTAACTGGCCCTCTTTGAAGGGACGCAGTTTGTCAGGGTATCAGCAAAAGAAAGTGTGGATCAACGATGGCGCCGGACAGTTTCGTGAAGTGTCGCAGCTGGTTGGTGTCACAGATCGATACGATGGCCGCGCAGTTGCCTTGGCCGATTTCCAGAATAATGGCGCGCTTGACGCGGTTGTGGCCAATCAGCGAGGTCCGGTGCTTTTCTACCGCAACGATGTCACGCCTGCAAATGACTGGATCGAGTTCTCGCTCGAAGGTACATCGAGCAACCGGAGCGCGATCGGCGCCGAGGTGCGTGTTTTCTGGAACGGGCAGCAGCAAGTACAGGACGTCTTAGGGGGCAGCGGTTTTTGTTCCGAAAACTCTCGCCGCCTGCATTTCGGCCTTGGCAAAAACGCTCGAGTAGACCGGGTTGAAATCCGCTGGCCTTCCGGCAAATCACAAATCCTGCGATCTCCGAAGCTCGACATGTCATACAAACTCAAGGAGCCGTCTTGAGCGCGTCTCTCCAATCGGTCCACACGTCGCCTGCGACAACGATAAAGGGGAGACTGGGTTATTTCTTCCGGGCTGATAACCGGTACCTGCCGCCCCTTTTTATCACGCTGATTCTGCTGATCAGTCAGTTCTCTTTCGGTCTTCTCGAGAGCCTCTCACGCACACTGCTCGCCATTGGGGTGAGCTTAGGGTGTGAGATTGTGCTTGCCGGTCTGCTTTACAGAAAGATGCCTCATCTCGCAAGCGCTTACATCTCGGGTATTAGCGTCGGAATCCTGCTGAGGTCTCCTGCATTCGCGCCATACGCACTATGTAGCGTTCTGGCAATTATGTCGAAGTATGTGATCCGCTGGCGCGGCCGGCACCTGTGGAATCCCTCGAACTTTGCGATCTCAGCGATGTTGCTGCTTGCTCCCGAGTATGTAGCAACGCTCAGCGTTCAGTGGGGAAATACGATTTGGCCCATGTTGATCGTCTGGGCGCTCGGCGTGCTGATTGTGCTGCGCGTAAAGCGCTTTCACATTACCGCTACTTACGTCGTATCGTTCGTTGCGCTCGCTTATTTGCGCACATTCTTTACCGGTCATCCGTTCTTAGCGGAAGTAGCCCCGATTACCGGCCCGATGTACCAGCTGTTTATCTTTTTCATGATTACCGATCCACGCACGACAGTGAAACCGTTTTGGGCGCAATGCGTCGTGGCGTTTGCGGTGGCTCTGGTGGAAATGATTTTGAGACTTGGCGAAAACGTGCACGCGCCTTATTACGCTCTGGCGATCGTTGGACCTATTGCGAATGTTATCGAGATCAGTCTTGTTTCGCGAAGCGGAAAAACAAGGTCCTCAAAAGCACTCGCGCCTGCTTGACCCGGCGCTCCCGTCGTTTCGATTAGCCGCACAGGTAAGCTGGTATGGAATTCAATCAGCATGAGCTCGCTCGGCGGTGTTTTGAAGTCTAAATTGGCGAGGCTAGCCCGGATCGCACCAAGCGCGGTTCGCTGGACGATGCAAGGAGAACTTCGCCGCAGGGTGCGATCATTGCGTAGCTACCGATTCATTGCGGAGTCTGGGCTATTTGACTCGACTTACTATCTGAGCCAGATCGCCGAGTCGCCGTCAGCAATGCGCGATCCGCTGGAACATTATTTGTTGACTGGCGCAGACCGGCAGATCAATCCGAATCCACTGTTCGACTCTTCCTGGTACGCTGCCCGGAATCCGGACGTATCAGCATCTGGAGTAAACCCGCTTCTGCACTTTATCGAAAGCGGCTGGCGCGAGCGGAGAGATCCGCATCCATTGTTCGATGTCGCCTGGTATCTGAGCCGGTACCCGGATGTCGAGCAGGCAGGCGTGAATCCACTACTCCACTTCTTGTCGGCAGGAGGCGCAGAGTGTCGCAGCCCGCATCTGCTGTTCGATAGTCGTTGGTATTTCGCGCGCAATCCGGACGTGGCAGCCGCCCGGGTAAATCCGCTGCTGCATTATTTGCAAAACGGTTGGAGAGAAGACCGGGATCCGCATCCCTTGTTTCATACGCGCTACTATCTGCGCCAGCGGCCCGAACTCCTCGAAGCAGGTATTAACCCGCTGGTGCATTTTGTTAGGGACGGCTACATAGAGAGTACAAATCCAAATCACCTATTCGATTCCACTTACTACCGGAAACTGTACCCTGACATCACCCCCGAAACAAATTCGCTGGTGCACTATCTTCTGTTCGGTGGCGCTGAGCTACGGAGCACTCATCCCCTATTCGATCCACTAGCTTACTGCCGACAGACTCCGGAGATGCTGACGGGTGAGTCGAATCCGTTGCTGCATTACTTTCAGCTCGGTATCGAACAGAGACGAAGTCCTCACGTGCTCTTCGATACGCAGTTCTATCTTTCGCAGGTTCCTGCGCTCATCGGAACCAGCCAGGATCCAGTGTTACATTTTCTTGAGACGGGCGGCAAACAAAATCTCGACCCATGTGAGTTATTTGATACCTCCTTTTATGTAGAGCGCTATCCAGAGATTCTAATATCGGACCAGAATGCCCTCGTGCATTTCGTGACTGAAGGCAGTCACAAGGGTTATAATCCTAATCCGTTCTTCGACACTGCTTACTACCTCAAGCAGAACGCAGATGTTCGCGCCACGGGACAAAATGCGTTGGTGCACTACGTATTGGGCGGTGCTTTCGAAGGCCGGTCACCTAGCCGGTTCTTCGATTCGTCGTTCTATCTGAAAAGCCATCCTCAGTTACGCAAAGCAGGTGTAAATCCCCTTGCCCACTACATCGCAAGGGGCGCAGAGATGGGAAACGATCCCAACCCATTCTTCAAGACACGCAGTTATTTGGATGAGCACCCGGAGCTCAAGCGGCAAAAGAGGAATCCGCTTGCGCACTTTCTGGACCAAGGGCATCAGGAAAAGCCCGCTGCGCCAGAAGATGCACAAGCAAGTGAGAAGGAAGATCTACGACTTAGATTTACTCGTTTGAATTTCGACGATGCCAATGTATTGGCTCAGGAGAATAGTGGCGCGACTACCGTGCTCTGCGTTAGTCACATTTCTCCGATTCCGCCCCGAGCGGGAAATGAGTACAGATTGCTTCGATTGTCGGAGTGGTTCTCCTCGGCGGGTTACAACTTTGTTCCTGTTTTAGCGCCTCTGCCTCAGGAATCGATTTCAGAGGACCAATTAGGGTTGTTAGCCGCGCGACTTGGCAACGCGGTTCTGTGTAAACGGGATGGTAGCGTAATTGCTTACTTACGCTCTCTGGATATGGAGGTCTTGAGCCGGATGGACGGCTCGGCGATTCCTTCCCATGCGGCGACTTTAAATGCCGCTAACTTGACCGAGAGAGAAGGCGAACTTGCTAACACGGAAAGCACTTTTTGCCACGACACTTTGATCTACGTGGCAAGGCGCCTCGTGGAAGCGATCCAGCCATGTATTATCGTCGCAGAATACCTCTTCATGTCTCGCCTACTGTCGCTTTTGAGTAGCCAAAACCTTAAGGTGATCGACACTCACGACGTCTTTTCTGCGAAGACGAGGAAGGTGCTAGCCCACGGAGTAAAGGACAGCTTGGCGCTCACCGCAGACGAAGAATCAGAGCGGTTGAGGCGGTCGGACCTGGTACTCGCCATACAGCCCGAAGAGCGTGAAGAACTGGAGTGTCTTTGCGGACCAGGCACGAGAGTGATCACGGTGGGTGTGGACTTCCCTGTTGTTGAAGAGACTTCGACCCCGTCAGGTTTGAACGTGGTCTTTATCGGTTCAGATAATGCAATGAACGCTCGGGGGCTTAGAGACTTTCTTCGTTTTTGCTGGCCCTCTATCTTGAGCGCCGTTCCGGAGTCCCATTTACTCGTCGCGGGTAAGATCTGTAATACGATACGCGGGCAACGTCAGAACGTGAGATTAGTCGGTTCTGTCCAGGATCTCGGCGAGCTATACCGTCAGGCAAAGATAGTTATCAATCCGGCGATCGCAGGAACAGGACTTAAAATTAAAACGCTCGAAGCGCTAAGCTATCAATTACCAATCGTGACTTGGCCAACCGGAGCGGATGGCTTGCATCCTGATCTCCGCAAGCTCTGCCTCTTGGCTAGTGACTGGTTTGATTTCTCAAGCAAAGTAACGACTGTTTTACAAGACTCTCGAAGCCAGTGGTATACGCCGGATGAAATCGATACTCTGCGTTGCCAACTTTCTAGCCGGACCGCCTACGCTGAGTTGCACGCTACGCTCCGGGAGTGGGAAGAAGATCAGATCAAAGCCGCAACAGCATAATGGGTCCGAAAATCCACCTTCTCTGGGATCTAACCACGCATAAGGATGCCGCCGTATCAGATCTACATGCGGGCAACATTGGATTACTCGCCTCAACGGAAAAAGGATTGGGTAATTGCGTCGAGCAAGCTACGATCCTTGTACACAAGCCGCTTGCGGCCAGCGCTCCTTTACTTCCACTTAATTGGGAACTGCGCGTATCTCAGCAGACGATTACGGAAGCTAACCAAACCTTGGAGCTGGCAGGAGACTTTGGCGCTCACCTGTTGGTACTTCTGGGCACTCCTCTTATCAGTGCCGAAGCCGTAGGAGCTCTCGCCGAGAGCTTCAAATGGGATCCGCACTTCGGAGTAGCCACACCTCGCTTTTGTGAACCGGTAAACGGCGAGCCTTTTAAGTTGCGGTCCGAACTAGGCGATCCGGAGTTTCACACTTACCCGCGTCGCGTTCTGGCGGAAGTTCCAGAATGTTATATCTTGCCAGAGGTTTTGTCACCCTGCTTTTTAATCCGCAGAGAGGTCGTTGCTACTCTCTCTGCACGCTTGACACGAGTTATCAGACGCTGGCAGGCGCTCTCCTGCAGTATCTTTCTTCGATCAGGCGGGCCGGTTTCAGAACGGCAGTCGTAAACCAAGCCGTGTCATTGTGGACGGAAAGCTCGGAAGCTTTGTCCGTCATTGTCTCGCAGCACGACAATCGCAAACTGCTGCTTGCCTTCCCAGATGTAGGGAGAGCGCAAGTCGAATCAGCCGAACATTCACTCCATCTGCACGAAACGCTTCTCGCCCACTTATATTCTTCGAAGATTAAGCGGCGCAAGAGCATGCTGCTCGACCTGAGAGGGATTCCGGCTCACATGAATGGTACGGTCGAGGCGGTGATGGCCATCTGCGACGCTCTGCATAAGGTACACACAGACTGGGACATAACTCTCCTGGCGGTTGCCGCTGCTGCCGACTATCACAATTTACGGGCGCGCTATTCTTGCTGGACTGTCCTCACACGAGAGGGCCGCCATTTCTTCACCGTCGCGCTGCGCTTGTCGCAACCCTGGAAGTTCGAAACTCTGGTCGAATTGCATGAGATGGCGTTGCTGAACATCTACTGTAATGCTTGATACGATCGCGTGGGATATTCTGTTTGAGGCTCCGGCGTCACTCGGGGCTGCGTGGACCTTTCTTGCTGACTACTCGGACGGCTTACTTTACAATTCCGATTACACGCGGAAGCATTTCATCCGTCGCTTCGGGCAAGCTGACGGACGCACGGATTACGTTCTCCACCATTCTTTCGATCCGAGAGATTACACAAATGGGGACCTGACCAGGACAGCAACGGAGCCTAGCGACGAATATCTATTCGTCGTTGGAAACAACTACGATCATAAGAACCTGAGAGCGACCGTCGATCTGCTTAGCTCCGCATTTCCGTTTCGAAAGTTGATAGCGCTTGGCCTCCTAAGTCATCCCGGTGACAACGTCGAGTGCCTCCCTAGTGGATCGCTAGCGGCGAATAAGATAGACGAGTTGTTCGCCGGAGCTCGATTGATCGTATTTCCATCTCTGTATGAGGGTTTTGGATTCCCGGTCCTGAAAGGCCTGAGCTACGGCAGGAACGTCGTCGCCCGACACTCTGAGCTGTTGTCCGAAGTGGCTGCGCAGTACCGAGGTCCGGGAGAGTTATTCGGCTACTCGACTTCTGCAGAGTTGGTCGGACTTACAGGGAAGATACTTCACAATGTGCCGGTCGAGTCTATCCCGCTCGGAAGCGCATTGGGCCAAACAAGGCAGCCGAAAAGCTGGGACTCGATTGCAATC
Organism: Bryobacteraceae bacterium; assembly: GCA_965219105.1. Lineage (GTDB taxonomy): Bacteria > Acidobacteriota > Terriglobia > Bryobacterales > Bryobacteraceae > Bog-105. Next base: position 2,659,225 of record OZ244728.1, read on the forward strand.
GATCTCATATCATTTATAGAAGCTCAGATGGCCAATTCAGAGCGTCTCTGGTTAAAACGGGAGCGCGCGATTCGCCAATTGGAAGCGTACCGCGAATAGCTGGGAAGAGTTACACGAAGGATGAGAGTGGCAATTATTTTCGTTCGCCATGGTTCCACTAAGTACCCCGGCGCGGAAAAGCGGCTCAGGCAAATCTACGACACTCATCTTTCCGGTGTCGACACTTACACCGTGATTGTGGATAACGGGCTGGATCGGAACTTTACAGAGGAGATCGATGCAGCAAACATCGTGATCGGCGGCGATAACACCAGCTGGGAATTCTCCGGCTGGGACAGAGGACTTGCATTTCTCGGAAGAGACCTCTGGTCATACGACTTGGTGCATCTTGTGACGAGCGCGTTCGATACTCTCTATACCGCCTACCTCGACCTTCTTACCGAAAAGATGCTGAGCGCCGTTGCAAGCCGCCCGGCGTGCCTTGGCCACATCGATTTCTATAACGAACCGGTCCAGATCCTATCATTCCGTTCTCAGCATTGGGTTCGGAGCTCTTTCCTGTTCACCCCACCCACGGAACTCAAGATGCTCCGCAGCCTTGTATCCGTTTCCGAGTCCATAGGCTTCTCAGGAGGAACCGTTGACAATCCGTTCGACCCTGGGATACCGCTTTCATCTAATTATCAGCATTACGTACTGGATTGGCTGACCGGTAGCGACATCGGGCAAGGCACTAGTTGGCATACAAAATTAACTCTCACATCAAATACATTGCCTTACTTCCGGTCCAAAGCAAGAGCTATCTTCAACGAGCATTTACTTTCCATTCGCCTACGAGCGCAAGGAACGCGGCTGATCGACACAACTTGGTTAACGAAACATATCGATTCGACTGATCTCAAGGGCATTGACTGGTCGACTTTTTGGCAGGATCAGATGGGAAGCCGGTATCGAGCGGGATCAGCTATTGGCAGTGCCGATGAACTCGCGCGTCTCAGTGGGTAAGTGGAGCGATTCTTTGTAGAAAAGGACCGCATCTTTCGCGTTTCCCAGATAGGTCGCCCGGCCATGGTCGAGCAGCAGAGCACGGTCACAGAGTTCCGCCATCTGTTTTGCATCATGACTCACAAGGATGATCGTTTTCCCTGATTTACGAAAGGCGTTGAGGCGAGCAAAGCATTTCTGCTGGAACGACATGTCACCGACTGCGAGAATTTCGTCCAGCACAAGAATGTCTGGATCTACTTCACTTGCCACTGAAAATGCAAGGCGGGTATACATTCCTGATGAGTACTGTTTGATAGGAACATCGATGAAGTCGCCTATTTCGGCAAACTCAATAATGCGCTGCTCCCGCTCGGTCATCTGCTGCTTACTAAACCCCATCAAGAGTCCGTTAAGCAGAATATTCTCCCTGCCCGTGAGTTCGCTGTGCATGCCAGCGCCGAGCTCGAGCAAAGGAGCTATTGTGCCGTGCACCTTGACACTTCCGAAGGTGGGCCTGTAAACGCCTGCTATGACCTTCAAAAGGGTACTTTTGCCTGATCCGTTCCGCCCAAGAATGCCGAACATCTCGCCGGTTTGAACGTTGAATGAGACGTCATTCACGGCCTCGTAATCGTGGTAATTCACTTTCTGACGCAGGAACCGGGCAAACAACTCGCGCAGCGTGTCAGGCCGTTCGTGAATAACGCGAAACCGCTGAGTAACGTTCTTAACTTCGATTACGTTCATGGCGGCAACTCAAACGTAAAATACGAATTCATCCTCGTGCTTCTTGAACATCCAGTATCCAAAGAACAGCACGGCAAACGCGCAGACGAAACAGGCAATTACAGATTCGACAGTGGGCAACTTACCCCAGTAAACACTAAGCCGGAATCCGTTGAAGATGTATTCAAGCGGATTCAATCGAAAAATCCAGCGGTACTTTAAGGGTATAAGATCTACAGAGTAGATAATTGGCGTTACGTAAAACAACACATTCAACAGGTTCTGCAAAATGTGAGCTACGTCGCGGTAGAATACGTTGGCAGCCGCGAAGAAGAATGTAGCTCCCAACGTCAACAGGCACAAAGCGAGGAGCGGCACTGGGAGGTAAATCCATGTCCAGTGAAACGGAAAACGCAAGACCACTAGAATGAGAACTAGCGGAATCACCGACAACATAAAGTTGATAAGATTCGAAACCACTGCGGCTATCGGAAAAACCGATTTGGCCACCTTTACCTTCTTAATTAGGTCTCCGTTCCCGACGATCGAGTCGGCTGCATAAGTCAACGACTGAGAGAAGAAAGTCCAGGGCAGCAGAACGCTCAAAAGGAAAACCGCATAGTGAGGTACGCCTTGCGCCATAAACGCAGAAAACACGACCGTGAGCACAATCATCAAGAGCAGCGGATTCAACAACGCCCACAAGAATCCAAGAACGGATCGTTTATAGCGGATCTTTAGTTCTTTGAGCGCCAAGGCCCAGATCAGCTCGCGGTACGCGACGATTTCTGAGTAAAGTTTAAGCATCAAATTTTGCTGCTGTCCAACACCAATCCGGTCATCAAGGGGGCTCGCCGCGTTTCTCTATTGTAACGGAGGCGTTGGTTCGGCTCTGTTTCCGGGCAGACAATCCAGCCGCCGCTTCGCATCAGAATGACAGTCTTAAATGTAGCGTTCCCAATGTTTCCGGTAACCACTGCGTCCAGCGGCGGCGCGGAGCAGATTCTGTACTTGCTTACCCGGGCATTGACGCAGGCCGGCCATCGTTCGATTACGCTGGCGGCAAAAGGATCACGAGTGGCGGGCGAGTTGGTCGAAAGTTTGGCCGCACCCGCTCATGCCTTGATCACCGAACATACACGCGAGGCAGCACAAGATCATCATCGTGAATCAATTTCAGCGCTTGTGCGGAGGGAACCTGTAGACCTAATTCACTTCCACGGCCTGGATTTTCTCGCTTATCGGCCGCAGGCAGCAACATGCGCGGAACTGGCGACGCTGCATCTTCCAAGTGACTGGTATCCTGCGCATCTGTTCCAGCAGAAGAACTTGGCCATCAACTGCGTTTCGTTGGCCCAAGCTAACTCTCGTCCGGAGACACGCACCGGTTTTGTCATTCGTAACGGTATTGATCTGACTCGATTCAAGTTCAGTGCTTTAAAGAGTAACTATCTTCTATGGCTGGGTCGAATTTGTCCTGAGAAGGGCGCAGATATTGCGCTTCGCGTTGCGCGAGCTCTCGGCATGCCGCTTATGGTTGCCGGTCCTGTTCACGCCTTTCGTGATCACCAGAGATACTTTCACGATCAGGTGCAGCCGCTTCTCGATTCGGAAAGGCGGTATCTCGGGCCGGTCGGCAACGAGGAGAGAGCAGACCTGCTTAGCGGGGCAAGAGCGCTCCTGGTACCTTCGCTTGCTCCGGAAACAAGTTCTCTTGTAGCGATGGAAGCCGCAGCTTCGGGAACACCGACAATCGCCCTCCGATCAGGGGCGCTGCCTGAAGTCATCGACCATGGCCAAACGGGATGGACCGTCGACTCCGAAGAGGCCATGGCAGCAGCCGTCTCTCGGACAAGCGAAATCAATCCTTCACTTTGCAGGCGGCGCGCCGAGCAGCATTTCAGCTTCGAACGAATGGCAAGCGAATATCTGGAGCTTTACCGATTTCTTATTGAGCGAATGACGACGGCCGTCTGATAGTTATTCGCATTCTACTGACGGGTAAAGCTCCCCAATCGGTCTTGTACGGCTCCTCTCCGCGAAGGAAGTTCCACGATTTGTACCCTGCTTCGGATGCGAACTTAATTGCGCGATACAGCAAAATTCTACCTACACCCAGCGCATTGTAAGTAGGATCGAAGGCGCTCAAGTAAGCAAAGAGTTGCTGACGATGAGGAAACGCCAGGATGACGGCGGCAATCTGGTCCTGAAAACGAAGCGCAAAAAACATTACGCCTTGCTTCGGAGCCATTAATTGCGAAACCTGCCGAATGAATCCTGCGGATTGATTGGCCTTTACCATTCCTGGCTCGCCTTGCTCACGCCACCGTCTTGTATGCAGCGCGAGTAAGGCTTCCAGATACTCACCGCTATAGCCGTCGACTTGATCGAAATACAGATGCGCCAGTTCGGCCGCCTTTTGGCTATAACGTCGAACGTTTCTTCGCAACCCGCTGGGCCGGTCTTCCCAGTACTGTTCGAAATCGCGCAAAAGGGGAATCGCCGAGCAAACAGTGTCCGGCTCTATCGTGAGGTCTTCGTCGGCGTTGAGCCGCAAGCTAGTCAAGGGCGACGAACTTGACAAATCCTGCCAATTGCAGACCTGCCACTCCCGGTTGTCCTTTAAATAAGCTCCTAATCGCTTAGTAACATCCGATTCCAAGTCCCGGAGGATTAAAGGATCGAGATAGTCCGAAATCCCGGATCCGATCAGCGTCAGCTGACGGCAGCCCTGCCAATCGTGCAGAAAGCAAGGTATCACCGCACTAAGTCGCCCCGCGCTATCGCGAAAAGTTACTATCTGAAGCCGCCCCCCACCGAAGTGTTGCCACCAAGTGATCAACCATTCTGGAGTTTGAAAGGGAGTCGCTTCCGGAATCGCTCTATGCAGCTGCTCCCACTCCTGACTCAACTCAGTAGTAACACTGGTAATTTCTTCAAGGATCTCAAGGGTGAGCATGGGTACACTAAGGCGTGCGAGAGAGCTCAACCGGGTCGCCGTCTAACAAGCGTAACGCTTCGCGATACCCATTGAGCGTTCCCACGTCGACATAAGACCGGCCAGCCTTCACTCCGATGGCCCGGCCTCCGCGCTCCAGGTAAGTATTAATAAGTGTTCCGAGATACTCATCGTGCTTTTCCAGCCAAATGTGGTGCAATTGCGTCAATACTGAACCAGGCATTTTAAGAGCACCCCAAATCCAATGAGAGGCAGGTTCTGAGTCCTTCACTTGCACCAGTTTCACCGAATCATCGTCGCGCGTCAGAACTGCGTCGAAAAACTGAGGTTGCTCGACTGGGAACAGCAGTAATGACAGACCATCGTCAGGCAGATGCTGAAGCCCGTTTTGCGGAAACCAGATTGTGTCAGGCAGTCCGATGCAAACATATTCGTCGCTAGGGATGAGCGGAAGCGCCCGGAAGATTGCATCGCATAGACCAGCAGGCTTCGGTTGAACCGCATAGAAGATATCTGCCGACAAAGCGCGCCCTCCAAAGTAATTCAAGATATCCGACTTACCCGGAGATATTACGAAGCAGAGTTTATCGACGCCGCCGATGACCATTCGCTCTATCAGATACTCACTGACCGCACGGGGCCGATCCTCACCGCCAAACGATAAGGCGCCGAGCGGCAGAAGCTCTTTGGAGAATGCGAGCGGCTGAATCCTGCTACCCATTCCGGCAGCTGGAATAATTCCCCACATTATAAGTTCTCCGCCGCCATCGCTCCGGTGAGTTGATTCTTTGCGAACGGCTCCGGCGAGCCTCCTTCGACATCGTCGAAGGGATCTTCAATCAAACGGACCAATCGCTCCGCGCGGATCGCAGCAGTGTGACAGGCCATAGTTCGCGCACGCGCCCGGGTGCCGATCGCCTCCAATTCCGACGCATCCCGTAACAGTTCCCATACCGCTTCGTGCGTAGAGTTTGCGATCAGGATTTCTCGACGAGGTTCGAAAAAGTAGTCAAGGCCCTCCCACCAGTCACTAAGAACAGCTGTACCGCATGCAGCGGATTCAAATAGACGGCCCGATGGACAGTAGCCCATCGTTGCCATGGCTCCACGCGTCACATTCAGCGTGAGCGGTGAGGACGAGTAGAATGCGGCGTGCTCGGGTGGAGAGACATGGGACAAGTGCCGCACGTTCTTCGGCCACTGTTCCGGTTTTGGATACATGGCCCCGGCGACGAGAAACTGCTTTCCCTTCATCTCGGACGCAGGGGAAAAAAGCAGCGCCTCCAGCTTTTCCTGACGGTCCGCAGCATAAGTTCCCAAGTACGAAAGATGACTGTTGAACCTAGGCTCGATCGGAACCTGCCGGTACAGATCGGGGTCGACCCAGCCATAGAGCGTAGCTACGCGTCTTGCGCCAAGCAACTCGCGCAACTGAGATATCGACGTTCCTCCTGTATAACTCAAAACCAGATCGAAGTCGCTCAGTCCACAGGGCGGAACATAGCCGACATCCTCACCGCGTTTCAGCCGCTCCAGAGTGACTGGCGTATCCATATCATAGAAAACCCTTCGTAGCTGCGACGGCTCGTCGAGCAAGAGCTTACATGCTGCGGCACCGTCCGGGCAGTATGAAGTGACGATGCCTACATCCGCCTCTTTCAAGCATCGTCTGAACAGGGGAAGATTTGATGCCCATTCGTCGTAGAAGTGAAGATTAACGAACGGGAACTCAGTCGCATCTCGATGGGCCGAATAATATTCCGTGTTGCGCTCGAAGAAATCAATGGAATGGCCATGCGCGTGCAAAACTTTGAACAAGCCGCGGAGCAGCGTCGCATGACCATTACCCCAAGCCGAGCTGATCGAGAGGCCAAAAACCGAAATCCTCATGCTGCAACTGATTGTCTCAGTATCATTGCCGGGTGAACTTGTAAAACACGCTTACACTCACGTCGCCGTTGTAATCTCGCAGACCTACAGCAGAAAGGTTGTTAGTCAGATCCCATTGGACTCGTACAATCTGAGCGTTAGTCTGCTGGACATCTGTGATGTAAGTAAACGTGATATTGCTCGCGATCTTTTGCTGCAGCGTGACCTTGGCTGACGGACCACTCGCTCCCGCCACGGAAGGATCAATTTTGAATTGAGTAAGGCCGAACACTCTTTGAACCCTGCTCGCCAAAGGATTAGCGACGGCCTGCCCGAGCACCGCTGACTCGCCCATCTGTGTGTAGGACTGTTGAGGGGGGCTCGGCTGATGAGATGCAATCACAGGATTAGCGGGTGTGGTGTTCGTTGCCAGAAGTTGAACGATCTGTTCGAAGGTCAGTGGCGGGTCCGATCGATAGCTCAGCTTCATATCGGCGATCGGTCCAGTAACGCCAATTGTCACATTTACCCCTTGCGCTAGTGTCTGAAGAGAAACATTCAGGATCGGAGTAATCGAGTTCGGATCGTAGAAATTGATTGTGCCCGTGCTTACCGTGTAGGTATTTCCGAAGAAGACAAGTTGCCCGTCTGTGACACTTACCCTGCCTAACATGCCAGGATTTTCGGCAGTTCCCCGCACTGTAAGATTTGCCAGAATCGACAAGCGATTCGCGTATGTGGAAACTACCTGCACATTTGGTGAAGTTAGAACATGAACGTTCAGGCGCATTCCTTGCAACAGCGGCGAAGGCGACGAAGGTGCACTTGGCGGAACAGAAGCCGCGGATAGAAGCGAACCTGCGTCGCTCGAACTCGCGTAAGCGATCCGGTCGATCGTAACCGTTCCGGAGAGAAGTGAACGCCGCGTATTTCCAGTCAGCACGATAGTCGCATCGGACGTACTGCTCGTTCCCGAGTACCGCACTCTTACGTTCGCAGCGGTAGCCTTCAGGTTAAAACTCGGCACGCGCGATCCAAGTCCGACGAATCCGGCGAGAGCAACCCGTCCACCTCCGCTTTCGCCGGTCAGCTTCTGTATGGAGGCGTTTGAGCCATTGAGCAAAATCACTCCATTTGCGTTTGAAATTCCATTCGGCACACCGGCGTAGTTTACGTTTGCGTTCTTCAGTACGATACGCCCATTCGCAAGCGGTTGCGCAAAACTACCACGCAGCATCGCATCCATCGTTAAACCGCCTGACGAATAGAAATCACGATCTGCGTCTTGAAGCAAGCCGAGATCAACGTCAGCCGCCAAATGCACCGCAAGTGGTTCATCCGCACTCTTCAGATTGATAAAGCCCGAGGCATCGAGTGAGGTTTTCCGCCCACCAATGCTGAAATGTTCTATTTTCACCACTTCGCGATTGAGGGCAAGCTCGATCGGTCCATTATTTTGCAGCTCCACAGCACGAAGCGCGGGAGCGCCAGTGGGAGAAGTCTTAGCATTCGTTCGCAGATCTACTCGATTTAACTGCAGCGCAGCAGTCATTTCTTTTACATCTGTCATCGGTCCCTTAAAGCTGGCCTTCCCCTCGACCAATGCCTCAAAAGGCGGAGGTCCGGACAGCTGGGAGGAAAGGAACGGCGCAATATTCGAATAACGGATATTTTGGAAGCTCAAATCTCCGTTGATCGGGTACGCACCTGACAGCTGTGCTTGCCCTCTACCGTGAATGCTGGCTGACGCAAGATCGGAATCCAGGCGAAAGTGGAGATCTGTTCCTTTTGTATCGGCATTGAAAGTCAACCCTCCAAGTGACCGTTGATCCACCCGCAGATTGTCTGAAGCTACATTCGCGTTCAAGTGAGAGACTAAGAATTCCGGCTTGCCTTGATTTTGGCGGATTTTCGCAGAGAGATCCGCTCCCATTCGGAATACGCCGGCAAGACCAGGCTTCTCCTCTTGAAGGTTGTGTATTCGGGCCAGTTGTATATCACTGCTTGTAACTTTCAATGCCACTGCGCCGGTTGTAAATACATTAGCCGGGTGATCGAAAGCTCCGCTGAGCGTAACGCTCCCAGCCGGAACGCTCAAGTTAATCGACGGAATGCGCAGGGAGGTATCGGTATATTGGAGCTGACCGTCAAGACTGTTTACTGGCTCAGAATACAAGTTTGCATTCTTAAGCTTAAAGGCTAACTCGGCATCGGGCGCCTTCACCGTCCCGTTTACGCGAGCATCGGCGGAAAAGTCACCTGTCGCTGGTATTGAAGACTGTCCGGCCAGCTGCAGCGCTTTCTTGACCGATAGGTTTTGAATCGTGGCCGAAGCCTGCGTCAGGTAGTCCTTCGAAAAGCTCGTGACGCCATGAACGTCGATGGTTGATCCTGCGAAATTGGAATCCAACTTGTAGCGGACCTGTCCGTTACTGCTGCGGGCGGTAGCCGTAATCTCTCCAGCGTCCTGACTCTGTACTCGCAAAGCTCGCGCCGTCATATCAGCGTTTATGGCAACGATCCGCACAGCCGGCTGACTTGGCTGATTTAGCACATCCAGCGAGCTGGTTGCATTCAGGTTGACAAGACCCGCAACGCCAGCGTTTTGCTTTGCAATAGCTTGCACATCTGCTAACTGAATACCCGAAACATTTAGCTGCAATTGCGCTTGGCCTGAGGTGAAGCTGTCTCGAGGATGGCGGTACAAACCACGTGCTTGCACAGCGCCGCCGGCCGTGTCGAGTTCAAGTTGAGACAAGGTAACAAGTTGATCTGTAAGGTTCACCTTCGTATAGAGCTTGCTGAACTTTTGTTGCGATACGCTTCCGTCGTTTACTTGCAGAGTGGCACTACCTAAAGGGTTTCCATACGTATTATGAAGATGAACTTCGGCCGTTACCGCTCCGGAGGCGGCAAGCGACGCCTCACCCGCAAGCCTCGCCAAGTCACTTAGATCTCCATTTGAAAGATTTACATTTGCAGTGAGCGGTGATGCTGGTTGAGGCGTCCACTTCCTGAGACCAAGCGATGCATCGAAGCTCACGTTGAAGCCCTGGCCCGTTAAGGCGCCGTTTCGTACCGTCACACCACCTTGAGTGGCGCCCAAATCCAGCGCTAACTGCCGGAAGGGCCGTTGCTCGACCATAAAGTCATCCATATTCAGCCGAGCCGTAATGTCGGGCGCGGCGGTGTTTCCGGTAATCTGCGCTTTCAACTCCGCCGTCCCGCCATTGAGCTGCACAGGCAAGGTAGCTTGCGGCTTAGTTGCTCCAAAGTTCACCGCCGGCAAAAAGTCATTCAAGTTATGCGAAGTAAGATCGATGTCAATCCGCTTGTCGAGTGACCCACTCAAATCAAGCCGGGAACCCGGCAGGCGCAGGTAGGAATCGCCCAGATTAAGTGCGCCTGTTGTACCCCGGTAAGTCGCGTGGAGTTGACCGCTCACAGGCACTTCACGGCGTCCTGGAACTATAACGAGATTTGCCTGCGCCGAATAGCCGGTCGTGCCCTTCGCCTTCAGATCGCCTTTCGCGACAATGGTTCCGTCAAGAGCTCCGTCATAGCCAAGCTGTTTGCCCGTCAAAGTGGCCGCCAACACAGGAATGGAAAAGTTCTGCAGTCTTCCTTCTACGCTCAGATTCTGTAGTTTTTCAATAAATAGCTTTGCCCGAAGCGAACCGCCGAGTGCGCCGACCCTAAACCCGTCCAGGCTGATCAGATAGGGATCCGCATGGAACGGAGACGAAATACTTACGTCTGACAGCGCTGTGGTCCCACTACGAACGGAAAGCTGCCGCGATTGCAACGAGCCATTCACGCTGTAGTTATTCTGTTTATCGAGCGTAGCCTGCCCTTGAGCTAACAGGGTTCCACCCACCTGCACACTTGTCACTTTCAAGAGCTGTGCTAATTGCGCCAGTGCGAAATCCGCCTTGAAACCAAGCGGAGACTTTGTGGACGGGTCAAGAGTTCCGTTTGCCCGGATGATCGTTGCGCCGAGTATGAGGTTTGCGGAACTTACTTGTATCTGGCCTGTCTTGTCGTCATACCGGGCAGCGAGATTCGCCTGCAGAACCTTTGGGACGTTTTGCGCCGAGACATCGATCGGCAGCGCAAAGCTACGCTGCATCTCCGGCAGAGATACGCTTGCATTCAGATTCGCGCTAATTACAGGCGCTTTCATGTTGTTGAGAGCCGCTGTGATCTGAATCTGCGAGCCGGACGAACTTATCGTCGTGTGATCGGTCCGTATCGCATCCTTTTCTAACACCAGAGGCACAGTTACATGTAGATCGAGCGGCGGCTGACCATCCGAGGTCACAATCAGCGGGTCCATGGCAAGATTCCCTACATAGCTAGTGCGATTGACATCGTAATTGAGCAGAGCGCGCAGGTTTTCGCCTCGCAAATTCAGCTGAGACTTCTGCTGTAATACCTTGATGAGTCCGTTCTGAAGATTGAAATGATTTACCGCAAGGTCGACTACCGTTTCAAGACCAGAAGTCTGGCTCGGAGTGGAGTTCTTCGGCTCGGGCACGTTCGTGGTGCCGTCCGGCAACAACATTAAGTTAACCTGGGGCTGCAAAATCCCCAAATACTCGATATTGAATGGCTTCTTGATACCCGTAAACAGCTGAACCTTCAATTCGAGCTGCTTAATCCGAAGCAGGGGATCCTGGCCGGCCGGCTCCTTGCCATGAAGCACGGCATTATTGATGCGCACCGTCAGATGATGCAGGTCAATCGACAGCGAACCGATCTCGGCAACACCGCCCGTCGAATCTTCGAGAGTTGCAATGAGCTTCCCTCGTACGAAATTTGCAAACCAAGCCGTCTGCACGATCACAAGTACTGAGATCACCAGGACAGCGATCAGGCCTAGCAATCCCCCGCCTATCCATAACCAAATCTTTCTTCGATGTGTCACCGCAGGCCTGCCTCGAAATACGTAAACTTTGCGTCTTTCCGCTGCTCATCCAACCAGGCAAAGAAAAGCTTATCGACCCGCCCCGAAGCAAGAATATTCGTGATCTGGGGACGAAGCTCGTTGGCGGAATTCTTCCCGGGGTATTCGCGCCGGAGCGCGACTTGATGCGCGCTGTAATACTTATCGACCTCGGCATCGGTCACCAGGACAGCGGGTTTGAAGCGAGCGTCGATAAAGCTGAGCACCGTCAGTTGCCACTGAAAATGACTCCGCAAGTCGGCCGGCGTAATGTCATAGTGCTTCAGACTGTTCTCCAGTGCTGTTTCGGTCTTGAATCTCTCGCTCACAAGGTGATCGAGCTCCTGATTTGCCTGCCGGGGAGTTGCCGCTGGATAATCCCCAATCTGAATCTCTCTTCTGATAAAGATTTGATCGATCAGCCGGTCGGCCGCGGCTTTGCGCGCGCTCTCTGTCATGTTGACCGTTTGAGAATTCAGGAAATCGGTAACCCGGATATCGCGGCGAATATCGCTGTCCTTCACGATAGAGTTGTCGACTTTTACTGCGATCCGGTCGATGATCACGGCCTTCAGCAGACAAGCAGACAACACTAACAAGCAGATTGGGCGCCAGTACATTTAGAAAGCCTGCCCAATCGAGAAGAAGAATTGAAAATGCCCGAGTTGCTGAGGCGTAGTGGGGCATGTACGTGTTGAGCCGCACTGCAGCAATTCGTCGTAGGTAAGATTCTGGCTAAATCCAAGGTAGCGGGTAGGATTCAGCGCATAAGCTAAATCCAGCCGTACAGGCCCGAGTGGAGTCTTATAGCGAATACCGAAGCCAGGAGCCTGCACCGCGTAGTTAAAATTCTGCAGGCTCTTTTGCTTATAGCTGAGGGAGACGTCGCCGAGAGATGTGTAGATGTTCCCCATATCTTCAAAAAGCACTCCGCTGATGTTAGGACCAAGCAAGGGGAACCGCAGCTCAACGTTATTGAAGAAGAGGGCATTGCCGCCGATGGGGAATCCAGTTGCGGGTGCGGTAGAGGCGCCCGGCAGCTCGTTTAGAGTTCCGATGTCCCGTGGACCGGCTTGATTATCACCGAAGCCGCGCATCGATACGCCGCCGCCTCCGTAGAAACGCTCCGGCAACGGAATAGCGTCAAAATTCGATACGCCTTGGGCGACCGCAAAAGGAAGAATGGCGCCGAACTGTGTCTGCCGTGCAAGCACTAGATTGCGGCCGAGCGAGGTATACGTAGCGTTACGCCCCAGCAGGCGAGCAAAGCTACGCTGAGAACCGAAGAAGTTGCCGGCAGTGCCTACGTCGAGAGTGTTCCAGAATCCTCGATGTGCATCGGCGGGATTGTCGCGATGATCTTGTATGTAGCTTGCCGACAATATTCCAATGCGCACCGGCTGCGAAAAAATCGGCACCAACAGAGACGGTATGTTTATGCTGCCGGTACTTACCCGGCGATAGGCAAACCGCAAAAGTAAAGTGGAGGCCCGGTTGAAGCGCTGCGAGGTTTGCACGGATCCTTCCAATCGCCTGGATGAGAAGGTCTGTACATCCTGCGTTGTATCGTAGAGCGCGGCGAAAGTCACCGTCCGGTTAGCCGATCCAAGAAAGCGAGGCACGTTGTAGCTCAGCGACTCCCGCTGCTGAAGTGTTGAGTAGGAAGTCTGTAGCGAAAGTGTCTGGCCGATCCCGAACATGTTCAGCCGGCTGACGTTGAAAGAGATCACCGGCGATGCGCCTTTGGCTCCTCCCGATTGCGTCACGTTACCGGTTGTTTGTCCGAACTGCCCGACAATCAAGCCGAGGCCGATGGAGTACGAATAGCGCGCTGCTTCGTCAAAGTCGTAGAGCACATCTTTGTATTGGGTGGTTCCACTCGGATTCTGCACTGCCGTGTTGACACTGGCAAATACTCCCAGGCCGCTCAACTCCCGCGCATCCTCATTCACTTTAGAAATTGCTAAAGGTTCATCGGGATGAATATGGATGTATCGCTGAACCAGAGAAGGCTTCGTCCGAAAAACTCCCGAGACAATGACTTGCCGCACAAACTCGGCCCGGCCTTCACGGATATGGTAGGTTACATTTTTGGTCTGCGGTGTCGGCCCGGGCGCCGTCTCAAAGCTGAACCCTGCGTTAGGATAGCCATTCGCCGAATAATACTCGAGAATGCGATTACGGTCGGTCGTGATGTTGATTTCGGCGTAGGGTTGGCCTTCAATCGAAGCGAAGTCCTTTCGGACCGGATTCACGCTTAAGCGGTTGTCGCCAACCACCTTCAGATCGGCTACCAGCCACTGTTTTCCTTCATCGATGTTGTACGTTACGGCAAGGTCGTTCGGCTTGCCTTGAAAGTCCGACTCGACCGTCGAAGTCACCTTTGCATCCTGAAAACCGTTTGCGACGTAAAGATTTGCGATCGCCTCCTCGTCCTTCTTTCGAAAGCTCTCGCTATATCGCCCATAGCGAAGCAGAAGTGACTTCGGGCGAAGAAACATTCGCTCGGTCAAGGTTTCATCGAGAAAGTAAGTGTTGCCTTTCAAAGTAACTTTCACGAGACGCTGGCGCGGTCCGGTGGCGATATAGTAGTCGATTCTTTCTTCATCGTTCGCTACTGGTTCACGCTTAAACGTCACATCCACATCCGGGTAGCCGCGAGACTGGAAGTAATCATGAAGATTGCTGGCGCCCTCCGCAAGCAGGTCGTTATCTACTGCGCCTTCCTGATAGATGGGCACATACTGCCGGAGCTTACTCTTGGAGACCTTCGCCTCATAGGCCTTCACGGTAATTTTCGGACCGGCGTTGATTTCAAAAGTCGGTCTGGCGCTCCCTGTGGTGGGATCGTATTCAAGTGAACTGAGATTGACCGATGCGGTGAGTCTTCCCTTTTTCGCGTATTTGCTCTCCACCCCGGAGACGCCCTTGTCGGTGAGCACGGCTGTGATTTGACGCCATTTATGGATGAGGGGCCAGCGCCAACCTGTTGCCTTTGTGATTGTCTTGTCGGAAAGCTTGGTATCGCCGTGTATGACCGGCTGCTCGTAACGGGCCCGCTTGCCTGCTTCTACTACGAATCGAATGGCGACCTGATGCGTGACAGGATCCTGAGCCGTCGTGACCCCTACCCGCCCTTGGAAGAGACCGTTTTCCCGAAGCTGCTGTTCGAGCTGCTTGCGGGCAGTTTCGACCGATTCCGCATCGTACGGCTGACCAAGATAAAGCTGCGCATCGCCGATCAGAACGCCCCGGCTGGGCGGATCCTTGATGTCGCCGCGAGCGCCGACATGTCCAACGAAGAGACGTGCCTGGGTAATGAACGTCAGGACAACGCCGTTCGCGCCATCCGGCTCCGCATCGACTTCGATGTTGTCATACAAGCCGCCCCGGTAGAGGCGATCAATTGACCCGGCAAGCTCATTGGTTACTAGCGGCTGCCCAACCGTGATCAGAAGACTGCGCTCCAGATCGCGACGGTCAATGGGCTGCACCTCCGGCTTGTATCGGATGGCGGTGACGGTTTTACCTGCGAATTGTTGTCCCGGCAGCGCGGGAACTAAGACGAATAAGCCGGAAAATAGATACAATAAGCGGACGGTTAAAGCAAACTTCCTCATCGTCTCCGGTAAGGATCCTCGAACGTGGCACTTTGCATAGTTTTAGCAAAACATCGCTATGTCCTGATTCGACGTGTCTCTGAATTGACAGTTTCAAGTGTCTCATCGAGTCGCTTTTTATAGTCTAAAGGAGGCACGAATGACTGCACCGAAAGCGAATCAACTTTGGGCGCTCGCAAAAACAACAGCAGGAAAGTGGAACGACCATAACGCTCCGCGACTGGGTGCCGCGTTGGCGTATTACACCCTTCTCTCGATTGCTCCGCTTCTGATCTTAGTGGTAGCAATTTGCGGTTTAGTTTTCGATCAGTCGACCGCCCAGCACCAATTGATTGTTCAAGTGCGCCAACTGGCAGGGTCGCAGGCGGCCAAGTCCGTTCAATCGGTTCTCGAGAGCGCGCATCACTCCGGACGAGGCCTGATCGCCAGCATCATTGCCCTGGTGACTTTGTTGTTCGGCGCATCTGGCGTGTTTTCCGAATTAAGAGATTCGCTGAACACCATTTGGGATGCTCCTGCTTCGCCCTCTGCATCCTGGACCCAGATGATCTGGCGAAAGATCGTCTCCTTCGGCATGGTACTCGCACTTGGTTTTTTGCTGCTGGTGTCCCTGGTGATGAGCGCCGCCCTGGCCATTGTCACCAATTTCTTCTCAGGCTATCTTCCCGACCACACTGCCCTGCTGGGCGAGATCGCGAACATTGTCGTCCCGCTCTTCGCAATTTCGGTGCTCTTCGCGCTGATCTTTAAATTTGTGCCTGACGTGAAGATTGCCTGGCGAGATGTCGTCATCGGTTCTGTCGCTACGGCGATTCTGTTTGAGATCGGAAAGCTTCTGCTAGCCGTATACCTGAATACTGCGGGAGTTGGCTCCACCTATGGCGCAGCCGGCTCACTGGTTGCTTTCGTGGTCTGGGTGTACTATTCCGCCCAGATTTTCTTCTTCGGCGCTATCTTCACCCAGGTGTACGCGGAGGAGGTGGGCTCCCACCGAACAAAGGGTAAACTTGAACCCGCGAAACTCATAATGCCGCTTCCCCCGTCGACCCATAGCGCATCCATCTAGATGTAGCGAATTGCGCTAAAATAGAGACTCTCCCTCAAGTTTTCTCATGATTTCAGTTAGCAACGTCAGTATGCGTTACGGCGGCAAAATTCTGTTCGAAGATGTGGGCGCCGCGTTTTTGCCGGGACGCCGGTATGGATTGACAGGACCGAATGGCGCCGGCAAGTCCACGTTTATGAAGCTCTTGTCGGGCGAGCTGGAGCCGCAGAAAGGTTCCGTCTCGCGCCCCAAAAAGCTCGGCATTCTACGTCAGGACCAATTTGCCTTCGATGCTTACCGGGTAATCGACACCGTCATTATGGGCAATCTTCCGCTTTGGAAGGCGCTCGAGGAACGGGAAGCGCTGTATTCCAAGCCGGAGTTAACAGACGAAGACGGAATGCGGCTCGGTGAACTCGAGGGCATTGTCGCCGAAGAAGATGGATATACGGCCGAGAGCGATGCAGCCGTGCTCCTGGACGGTCTTGACATTCCCGAACCTTTGCACGAGCGCAAGATGAGCGAGTTGCAAGGCGGTCAGAAGGTCCGGGTGCTTCTAGCGCAGGCGTTGTTCGGCCATCCGGAAGCGCTACTGCTCGATGAGCCTACAAACTACCTCGATCTGGAATCGATCCATTGGCTGCAGACCTTTCTCAATCGCTACGATGGGTCGCTCATTGTCATCTCGCACGACCGGCACTTTCTAAACAGCGTGTGCAGCCACACTGCCGACATCGATTATCAAACCATCATTCTTTACCCCGGCGGGTATGACGATATGGTGCTGCAGAAGACGCAGATTCGTTCGCGTATTGAGTCCGAAAATGCACAGCGCGAAAAGAAGATCTCGCAGCTGAACGAATTTATCGCCAGGTTCTCGGCCGGTACGCGCGCCAGTCAGGTCACATCCCGCAAGAAGGAGGTGGAGCGGCTGCAGACCAGCGATCTCGCCCGTTCCAACATCCAACGCCCTTTTATCCGGTTTGAGATGAAGCGCCCGTCCGGGCGACACGTTCTCGACTTTAAGAATGTGACTAAAGGCTACGGCGATCTCGAAGTGATCTCGAACTTCTCGGCTTCGATTCAACGGGGCGAGAAGATTGCGATCATGGGCCGCAACGGAGCGGGAAAAACTACCCTTCTGAAAGCTTTACTAGCGAATGGTCCCGGCGTAGATGACCCGGATGTCGGACTCGATCAGGGGACGGTTACCTGGGGTCACGAAGCGCAGATCGGGTATTTCACGGAAGATCAGCAGACCAGCATTCGCCGTGGCACCACCGTTTCAGAATGGCTGCACGATTGGGATCCGCAAGCTTCCAAAGAGGAGATTCGCGGCCTTCTAGGGCAGATGCTTTTCAGCGGCGAAGAAGGGCTGAAGAAAACCGACGCACTCTCCGGCGGCGAGGCGGCCCGGCTGATGTTTTGCAAGCTCATGCTGCAGAAACCTAATTTCCTGGTGTTCGACGAGCCGACCAACCATCTCGACCTCGAGTCGATTAACGCTCTTAATTTCGCCTTGCAGAAGTTCGAGGGCACTGTGCTGCTGGTGACGCACGATGAGGATCTTGCGTCTGAGGTCGCAACTCGCATTTGGAACTTCTCGGACGGCAAGATTGAAGACTTCCTTGGCTCCTATGTCGAGTACTCCGGAGTGGCCGTTTAGCAGCGTTAGTCTGCATGGGCGGTCACGTCTCTGAGGATAAAAGCCCCGCGAGCGCGGCCTTGTCCAAGGGGCCGTGCGTATCGCAGCGTGAGAAGACCGAGCGGAGCCTGCGCCGGAGCTTGAAATCTCCAATGATCGGCTTGGGCGGCCGCCAGATCTGGCGAAGACAGCTGCCCGGTGGGTGACTTGCCCACTGTTGTGAGCGTCCAGCGCAATCCGCTTGCTCCCGGCTGAAAAGAGGATTCCATGCGCCAATGCAAACGGTACGTACGCCCAGCTTCCAGCGGTATGTACTGTTGTATAAGCGGGCATTGCTCCGGTTCGTCGCCGGAAAACAGAAACCGAACCAGCTTGTCTGAGGCAATCTGGTCGATGTGAACGCCGGGCGATTCCATTTGCTTCCAATCGAACCCGTGCTGGTAAACCGGAACCGCGAAATTGCCGTTTGTCACGGGATGAAAGACGTCCGGAACACTTTGCCTGATCCAGCCGCCTTGACTCATACTGCTCCATACCTGAAGAGCGGTCTTACGGTCACCCGCGGCAAGCAGACGATCTTCAATGACAGGCAGCAGGTCATCCCGTCCCCAGTTTTGTGGATCCCGCCGACCCACTGCCTGAATCAATCTCGCTACAACCGGGCCGATCGGATCTTGTTTTTGCAGGTTGGAGAGAAACCAGGCATACGGCAGTAGGACACGCGGCCGGTCTGGAACGGCTTGCGAGATCTGTTTGGCATCCTGACTGATTTGCCACATTTCGACGAAGATCGGCTCAGGTGAATACGGCGTGATTGCCAGCGCGGCGTTGGCCCAGCGAAAAAACTCAACGGTGCGCCCGTTCCGGAAGTAGAAGTTGGTGAGGGTCCATCTGGGGAGAAACATCCGGTTTACGGTTGCCGCTCGCAAGTAGAGTTTTTCGGCGGAGGATATGTCGTGTCTCTCGAATTCCTGATGGAAGCCCAGTTGAATGAGCGATTCGAAGTCGAACGGATTCAATGCGACGGCGCGCTCGAGCAATTGAGTCCTATTGGCGGGGCGCCAAGCCGCTAATCGCGACAGATACGCCGAGTTGTACGGTACTAGCTTGGCCGCTTCCGGAACGGATGTAAGCGAGTCTCTCTCGAATAGCCAGGCCGCCCTCGCAAGCAGGAACGAATAGCAGGCTGCGGCGACCGCCGAGACAATCAGCGCGTAGCGAAGCGCTGCTGCCAATTGCGAGTGGAAAGCTCTAAATCGATTTGGCAACAAGCAGGACCACGGCTTGCGCTTCGCAGGAGCGGCCTTCCCCGACCGGGCCGACGCCCTCGGCCGACTTAAACTTCACGCCGACCGCCTCGGACGGAATGCCTAGCGCGGCCGCTAAATTGTCGCGAATGGCATGTCGGAACTCGCTGAGTTTAGGGCGCTGCAAGATGATGGTGGTGTCCGTGTTTGCCACTGAATATCCCCGGGCTGCGGCTAATTGCAGGGCGTGCTGCAGGAAGTGCAGGCTACTCGCGCCGCGCCATTCCGGGGCCGTATCCGGGAAGTGAAGGCCGATGTCACCTAGCGCCAGCGCGCCCAGTAGCGCGTCTGTGACTGCATGGAAGAGAACGTCAGCGTCCGAGTGCCCGGCAAGGCCGAAGTCGGAGGGTATCGTAATGCCGCCTAAAATGAGCGGCCGGCCTGGCTCAGTTCGATGGCTGTCCCAACCCTGCCCGATTCGAAATTGCGCAGAGATCTCAGCCATTCGACAGAGGCAGTTCGAATGACGAACTCTCAAGCGTGAGATACAGCCGTGCAAGTTCCATGTCGCTCGGCTTGGTGATCTTGATGTTGCGATCGGTGCCGAGGACGACCGAAACTTCGACCTGCTCGAGGCGCTCGACAAGCGACGACTCATCGGTGCCGATAAACAGATCCTGGCGTGCTTTCTCAAACGCCTGCCGCAGCAATTCCAAACGAAACACCTGAGGTGTTTGGGTCAAGATGAGTCGCTCTCTGGGAAGCGTGGCCCGTACTTTGTTGCGATGCACCTGTTTGACGGTATCCACAGGCACGATACCGACAATGGCTGCCCCAGTCTCGGCGGCTTCCCTGATGACCAACTCGATGATCTCTTTCTCGACAAAGGGGCGTACGGCGTCGTGGACGGCGACCAGTTCGGTCTCTTCACTGACTGTGGCTAAGGCGTTTTCCACCGAGGACTGGCGCGATTCGCCCCCCTCCACGGTGCGAACCGGCTTATTGAAATGCTGATTGCGGAAGAGCTCGTCAGCCCACGCCATTTCTTCTTGACGCAGCGCCACCACAATCTCAGAGACGAGTGGAGAGTTGACGAATTTACGAATCGTGTGGACCAGAACGGGGGAGCCGTTGAGAAGCATGAATTGCTTGCGGCTGATGCCCGCCTTTTCCGGAGCGCTTCGACCCATGCGGGTTCCGAGTCCAGCGGCGGGAATGATGACAGAAACTTTCATTTGAATGGCTGATTGCGTTCGGAGAGGCGTACCAGCATTGAACTTACATGATAGAAGACTGGTTTGTCATTTTACCGAACGAACCCATTCTGCCGATTTTTGCCGAACGAACTCGAGCGAGAGGTCGTGACGCGCATGCGTGAAGCGAGTGCATCCGATCGAACCCGTGCCGCATGAGTCGAAGATTTTATTCAGCTTACTTTCAAGGATTTAGCCGCAATCTGGACTTTCGGTTAGGCTGTCGTGATCGTAGGCTCGTGTGCGAAAGGAGCTCATCGCACATGCACTCACCCGTGATCATCGATTTCGTCAGGGCTATTCTCAATCTGATCTGGGCCGTTAGTAATCGCTAGCAATTTCATTTACCGGTGTGCCTGAGAACCAGGGTACGCTCGAGCCGGAAGGTGAGGGTTGTTTCCGCAGGGACTTCGACTTTGTGTCCACGCGTAAACAGCTCAGTAAGCGCGCCGCCGCCTGCTCCCGCGAGAGCACCGATTCCGGCTCCACGACCGCCGCCAAACACACCGCCGAGCAGCGCACCGAGCCCGCCGCCGCCGCCCGCAAAGGTGAGAGTACGCCGATTCGCTCCTACCGACTCGCGCCCATGCTCCTGAACGTTCGTGGTGATCGTCCGGTAATCACGCCCGTCCTCATCGATTGAGTACAGATCCAACACCAGTTCGGGCGTAGACACGGCCCCTTGAGACTTGAGATCGCGAATGATGAGCTTCGCCGGAGTCCCTCGACGAATTGCCACCTGTCCACGGCTGTCGAGCAGATCGGAAGCAACGGTCGCTTTGAACAGCTCTCCTTCCCGCGCAGATTTCGAATCGATTCGCTCATTGGTCGTGATATCGATGTCGGTTCCCTGGGGGATGACCTTTGCGGCTGTATGATGTTCGGCGGCCGGCTCTGGGGCTCGCTCCTCCCGGTGATCGCTTCCGGTGAAAACGATCGAAGCAACGTCTTTCATTGGGAACCGGTAGGAAACGCCATCGGCGCCAGCCAGATTGAAGTCACTTGCGCCCGTGTAGTGGCCGCTGTAAACCTTTCCGCTGGCAAGCGTCACCGTATCAGCCGCCGCCGTAAACACCATCGATTGCAGATCGCGGGATGGGAAGGTGAAGTCTACGCCATCGTTTCCTTTGAACGTGATCTTCTCCTGTGATAATTGCCCGGTGTAACTGGAACCATCGTGCAGAACGACAACATCGGCTCGCAGCGCTGCGACGGCGCCAAAGATAAACAGCAGGATTCCAACGCGGGAGATTAGCATGACAGAGTTACCCACACTATACTCAATTTTGCCATCGGGCGCGGGCACAAATCCCTGCTACATTTGTACTCATTGACGCCCGATTATCCAAGCGGGTGGAGCGTTGCGGCGGCCAGCCCAAACAGGACCACAACATGCTTCGACCGATCGTAATTGTGGAGGACAATCCCCACGATTTGGAACTGATGACAATTGCCCTAGGGAAAGCCAATCTGGGCAACGACCTGATCGTCCTCCGCGACGGTGCGGAGGCTCTCGATTATCTCTCCAACACAGGGAAGTGGCAGATAAAGGAGAGAATCCCTCCGGCAGTGGTATTGCTCGATCTCAAGCTCCCCAAGCGCTCGGGACTTGAGATTTTAGAGCACATCAAATCCGATCCCCAACTGCGTCACGTGCCAGTGGTCATGCTGACTAGCTCGCGGGAAGAGAGCGACGTCGAGCGCAGCTACCGGTTGGGAGTTAATGCGTACGTTGTGAAACCGATGCACTTCCACGACTTTACGCTCGCGGTGCAGGAACTGGGCGGATTTTGGGCTGTACGGAATGAGCCTCCTCCCGGTACCTTACGCATTGCGGAGAGGGCAGTTCCGGGAGAAAGCACCAGGGTAGAAGGGGAGTAACTCCCCCTCGGCTTGGCCCCCAAAGTCTGGCCTATTGTGGCTTTTTCTTCTTCTTGCCGAATGAGTTCAAGATGGAATTGATGGAATCCTGCGGAGTTTGGGCGTTGCTTTTTTGACCGGCCGCAGGAGCTTTGCCGCCCAGCAGTCCGTTCACAATACCGGAAGCGCCTTTGCCGCCCAGCAGCGCGCTTCCCAGCTTGGCAGGGTTGCTAACGGTCGGCAGGAGATTATTCAACTTCATTTTTGCCAGCCCTTCGGCATCGGGAGCAAATATCGGGTGGTCCATTGTCCCCGTTACGATCACAGGAAGCACCAGCTCCCCTTTGCTATTCGACAGCGCAGTGTTCAAGAAGCCTCCGACGTGGGTGCCGCCTACATCCTGGCTGACGCCGCTCGACAAAGCCGCGCTCATGTGGAGATCGAGACCCTGGTTTGCCAGGTTGATCGTGCCTTTTGCGGCCAAAGAACCACCATTGATGGCGGCCGCCAGATTGTCGGTTGACGCGACGCCGTTCACGATGTTCATAGTGCCGGAGAATTTCTGCAGCGCAGTACTGTTGCCCGATTGCGCAGGCGCTTTGCCCAAAAACTTGCCCACTTTCGAAAGCTCATTGAGGATGTTCACGTTTTTGAGCTGACCGTTGGTGACATCGAAGGCCACAGTGCCGTTCAAGGTTTTGGCGAGATCGTTACTCGAGACCAGTGTGAAATGCAAGTTGGTGTTAGCGGCTAAGCTGCCGTAGAGAGTGTTTTTGGCGGAACTGACCGCAGAGAGGAGGGCGTTGGTATCGACGCCTGAGAATTTCGCGTTGACAGCGCAAAGCGGGTTAGCCGGACGGGTGTCGAGGGTGAGCGTTCCTGTTTCCTTCCCGTTGAAAATATCGGTGTTCACCGGAGACAGAGTAATCACGCCGCGATTGAGTTTGACATTTGAATGGAAGTTACTCAAGACGATATCTTCAGCTTTGACGGTGGTCACAGCAAGAGTGCCGGAACCGGTTGTGGTATCGAGCAAACTGGGCTTGGTTGAGGCTGGCGTCTTTGCGGTAGGCGTCTTAGTGGGAGCAGCCAGCGCTTGTAACTCGGCTGTATCGATCTTATCGGCGGCCAAATTGAATTGCACATCGGGAGCGGCAAAGTTTTTGGCCGACAGAGTGCCATGCAAGTTGGTGGCACCCAGACTCGCGGCGAGATTAGAGATGGCAATCGAGTTTTTCGAGAACTGCGCATTGGCCGAAGCGATCGAGACCGGCTTGGTCAACGCCGGAGTGTTGAGCGTCGCTCCGGCAACAGAAGCGGTGCCTGAATAGTCCAGGCCGGAGCTGTTTGAGAGCGGTCCTTGCACGTGAATATTGGCGCTGAGCTTGCCGGTTCCAGAGGCGCCGTTCGAAGCATCCACGCCATAGGCTTTCGCCATGTTGAGGAGCTCGGCGATGTTCGCGCCTTCGGTCCGCATAGTGGCATCTATGTCCCTGGTAGGAGCCGTGTAATGGGTTAACGTGAAGTTTCCAGTAACGGCGGTCGCTCCGCTGCTTGCTGTAAAGGTGTTCGACTTAATGGAATCAGGCGTGAGCGCCAAGCTGATCTCCGGCACGGAAACCGGCGTCTTGATCTCGCCTCCGCTCGCTTCCAGCTGTGTTGCACTGAGAGTGCCATTTAGCTGGGGGGCGGTGGTGGGCCCCTTCGCCGTGATGTCGGCAGTCACCAAACCCTTGATCTGGTAAGCAGGATTGAAGGCGATCCCGAGCGAGCCGGCCAGCTTAGCCAATTCCGTAATGGAAGATTTACTGGTAGTTAAGTGAACGTCTACGACAGCGGGCTTGGGATGATCATTTACCGTTCCCGACATATTGAACGAGGTTGAACCGAGATCCAGCTTTCCCGACTTCACATCGATTGTGTCCTGTGCGCGATTGGCAGTCACGTTATAGGCGGCATTGATAGGAAAATCGAGCTTAGAGCCACGCAGGGTTGTGTTCTGCAGCTTTAGATCGCCCTTGGCCGACAACACCGGGCCTTGGGAAGAGATATCTGCGTCACCCGAGGCAGTGGAGTCTGTGTTAGGAGGCAATGCGCCTGAAGCGAACTTGTTGACTGCCGCCAAAGAGACCTCCTGGAGAGAAAGATGACCATCGAGCGGAGTAGCAGAGGAGTTGCCAGGCTGAAGCGGGCCGACCTTGCCTTTGAAACCTAGAAGTTCTTTACCGGAACCAGGGAAATGCACGTCTGCATCCACGCCGAACTTCTTGCCGGGAGCAAAATCAGTCACCTTCAGGTCGATGTGGTTGTACACAGACCGGGGCTCGTTCGCAGCTATATCGGTGACGCCTACCGTACCGTCATTAATCTTCAGTTCGTTAAGTGAGATGGAGCTATTTGAGTTGCTGCTGCCCGTTTGAGTGTTTCCGCCCAAAGTAGAAAAATTCCAGACTCCCGCTGCGCTATGGATCAGCTCGATCTGTGGTTGATCGAGGATCAAATCCTTCACTTCAGGGTTGCCGGTGATAAGAGAAAAGAATCCGACACTCACATAGAGCTCCTTCGCGGTAGCGAAAGGCCGGGAAGAGCCGAAGTTCGGCGCTTCCGCAATAGTGACATCATCGGCGCGAAGTGCTAAGGGAAAGAGCCGCAGCCCGAGATGACCTATCGTGACCTGACGATCTAACTTCTTCTGCAGTTCCGCTTGGACGCGCGGCCGATAGCGGTTGACATTCGCAGCGAGAAACGCGAATACAGCCAGGGCGACGACAACGATCACGATAACTGGTATGACAATGTACCGAATGCGCATAGGTAATAATTAGATACGAAAAGCGCCAGAACTTAACACAGTACCGCTTGAGGAACCGCGAAAAAGTACAGGAGTGACCTGGAAGCTTATCGAGCTCCTCCTGTCCTGAGACGATATCAAAGACGATATGGCATCTGCTCGAAACTCGCTGCCGGCTCTACGCCTTCGATCCATGCCAACCGGTGACTGGACGAAGCTTGCAATTCCGGCGGTGACCCTGACGTGTTTGTGCGCGCTTTGCGCTTTTGGATTTTTAGTCTGGCGAGATCAGGACCATCCCAAGGTGATGGTGAACGATCAACGGGCACCTGCGCGGAGCAGCGCGAAGGCGGCAAGCGCCGGGGGGACAGCGAGCCAGGTACCCATTGCAAACCAAGCGTCCGCGCCGGTCATAGTAGGCGCTGATGTGCAATCGCCGGTTCCAGAGCGAGGGAACTTCAGCCTCACCGGCAAGAGCCCGACAGCTTTGCTTGGAACGGTTAAGATTCGATTACTCCGCGCTAGTAGCAAACGGCATTCTTACGATTTGTCCGTTCAGGAACGGGGCCGGGCGCGAACGCATCGCAATTTACGGGCTCGGCAGCCGTTATGGATTGCGGGGAATCGGGGAGAAACACCTTTAGAACTGATCGTTTCCACGATCGCGAAAGATTCGGTATCCGGTTATTGGAGGGAGGCAGGTCACTCCTCCGAAACGGCTGCGCGGACCGGTAAACGCTAGATGTCTGCGGGCGGTAGCAGAATGTTACCTGCGGACCGGGGATCAAGGAGAAAGTCGGCCTTGTTTACGCCGACCAGGATTAGATGGCAATTACAAGTGTAAGTAGCTCCGGCATCGTCGCCGAGGAAACAGGCGCGAGTAAGACGGCCGCCATGGCGGTTGTAACTTCGCTATTTTTTGTCTGGGGTTTTCTAACGAGCCTCAATGACGTTCTGATTCCTCATCTGAAATCGATTTTCGATCTGAACTTTGCAGAGGTGATGCTGGTTCAGTTTGTGTTTTTCTCTGGCTACGTGGTGTTTGCGCTGCCGGCCGCCAAGCTGATCGAGAAGATTGGATACAAGCCAACGATGGTGGTGGGCTTGCTTACAATGGCAGCAGGAGCATTGTTGTTTTTGCCAGCTGCGAGCGTTCCGGCGTTTGCCTTTTTTCTAGCTGCGCTGATTGTGCTGGCGGCGGGGATTACTTCCCTGCAGGTTTCGGCAAATCCCTATGTGGCGGTTCTGGGATCGCCAGAGACTGCGTCGAGCCGCCTCAACCTGGCTCAGGCCTTCAACTCTCTGGGAACGACGATCGCGCCTTACTTCGGAAGCGTGCTGATTCTCACAGCTGCCGCCCAGACTCCCGCGCAAATGCAGAAGATGGCGCCGGCGGTCCTGCAGGCATACAGGCTAGAGCAAGCATCGAGCGTCAAGATGCCCTATTTTTTCATAGCGGCCGCCTTGATTCTGCTCGCCGTCTTGATTTTCTTCTTCAAACTGCCCCGGATAAGAACCGAGAAAGCACCTGCCTCTGAAACCGCGGCCGAGGCACAATCGACCGACCGGATTTGGGCGCACCGCAACCTGGTGCTTGGCGCGCTCGGCATTTTTCTATACGTCGGAGCGGAAGTGGCGATCGGCAGCTTTCTGGTCAACTACTTTAGCTTGCCTGAGATTGGCGGCCTAACTCAGAAGTCAGCCGCTGCTTATGTTGCTTTCTACTGGGGCTTCGCGATGATTGGCAGGTTTGTCGGGGCGGCAGTTCTGCAGCGAATGAGCGCAGGCAAGCTATTGGGGTTAGTCGCCATTGGAGCGGGCTTGCTTGTTGCTCTCTCGATGGCCAGCTTCGGAAGTCTCGCGATGTGGAGCATTATTCTCGTTGGCCTGTTTAACTCAGTGATGTTTCCGAGTATCTTCACGCTCGGGATCGCGGGTTTGGGACCACTTACCGGGAAGGGATCGGGATTGTTAGTTGCCGCAATTGTGGGAGGCGCGATTTTGCCTGAGATAGAAGGAGCAATAGCAGATCGGATTGGAATTCATCATGCTTTCTTCATCCCGCTTCTCTGCTACGTGTATATTGCCTATTACGGCTTTCGCGGATCGAAGGCGAGCATGCCGGTTCCCACTGCCTGAAGGTCTAAGTTGGCTGGGGAAAGAGAGAGGCTATGACCGCAGAACGCTCAAAGCCTCCCGGAAAAGGTTACTTGCTGGTGGTCGAAGACATCGTGGACGACTCGGTCTTCTTACCCTTTTTGTGCTTCTTGTGCTTCGTGGTGGTGCTGCTCATGGTGCTGCTGGTGTTCTGAGCAATTGCGCCGGTGGAAAGCAAGAAGCCAAGTGCCATGGTTGAAACAACGAATTTCTTCATTTAAAAATTTCCTCTCTATAAGAGCGCAGTAGCGCTACATCGATAGTGACGCAAACCTCCTGTGGAATGTCACAGTACTAAAAATGTTTAATGGAACAGCCGGTCAAGGAGCACCAGATGATTTCCGCGCGAGCAAGTGTAAAACTAAAGAGGTGAACATCGAAGACAGGTCGGAACGGCGTTCGCCGCGGGAAAAGCTGGACCCCAACCATATCGCATTTGGGAAGGTTTTTACTCCAAACATGTTCGTTTGCGAGTACAAGGATGGACGATGGGCGGGCGCGCGGCTCCAACCCGTCCAGGCATTCCCGCTTCATCCGGCAGCGCTCGTGCTGCACTATGCACAGGCAATCTTTGAGGGGTTGAAGGCGTTTCGGCAGCAGGACGGCAGCGTGGCGCTCTTTCGCGCGGAGAAGAACGCCGCCCGCTTCAATCGCTCGGCTCATCGGATGTGCATGCCGGAGGTTCCCGAGGAACTCTTTTTAAATGCTGTCGCGGAAATTTCACGCGTGGAGGAAGAGTGGATCCCGTCGGAGCCGGGCAGCTTATATTTGCGGCCTACGATGATTGGCACGGAGGCAAGTATCGGCGTTCGCTCTTCCAACGAGTTTTTGTTTTTCGTTCTGGCGCTGCCGGCAGGAGCTTATTTCCCACAGGCAGCCGGCGGCTTGGGCGCTGTGGATGTACTGATATCGAAGTCAGTGATTCGCGCGGCCCCGGGCGGTACTGGCGCGGTGAAAGCTGCCGCGAACTACGCGGTGACGCTAAAGGTGATCTCCGACGCAAGGAACCATAACTGCGCGCAGGTGTTATTCCTTGATGCCAGCCAGGAGCAACGGGTGGAAGAGATGGGCGGCATGAATATCATGTTCGTTGAAGCCGGCACTCTGGTTACTCCACCGCTGAATGACACGATTTTGGCCGGAGTAGTTCGCGATAGCATCTTGAAACTGGGCGCCGACAGCGGGATCCGGATCCGCGAGTACGCCTACACGGCGCAAGAATTGTTCAGTAAGCTGAAATCCGGTGAGATCGAAGAGGCTTTGGCGTGCGGAACCGCGGCTACGGTCACGGCGATTTCCAGGTTCAGCACGGAAGATGGACAGACGTTTTCCTTGAAAGCTCCGGGCCCGATGACCGAACAGCTTCACCGGAAGCTGATTGCGATGCAGTACGGGCGTACGGACGATTTACACGGCTGGCGACGCCAGGTTACTCCTGCTGCCTCGCTGGTGACTTAGTAGCTTACGAGTTACTTCCGCGGGCGGCTAACTCCCGCTGCGATTCGAAGCTCGCTCGCGGATCACGCGCGGATATCTTCCCGGCATGAAAAATGCCGAAGCGCAGGAACACGCTGGCGGCTGTCCCGATGATCCCTGAAGCGATGCGCTTGCCACGGCTCTCGCCTGGAACAACGGATAGCACGATAGAGGCTACAGTAAGAACCTTTGCGCCTTGCCAGAGAAAGCCGCTGAAGCCTGACTTCAACGGGCGAGCCACTCGCTGAACGCGACTGGCTTCTGCTTCGAGTGTTTGAGCAGCGAGGACTTCGATTATTTTGCCAATCAGGCCGAACCTTTCGACCGCCTTGCTTTCTGGCTTATTCAAGCGGAAAAACTCGAAGAAGGCAGCCGAAGCAGCTGTGCCGGAGGCCAGAAACAAAACGGGAAGCGTTCGATAGGATTCCTGCCAGACAGGAACCGTGGTCTGTGAGAGCAGAACACCGGTGTAGCCGGACAAGCCCAGTCCAAACAGACCGCTCACTAGACCGAATGCTTCAGCTAAAGGGCGGAACATGCGCGGGCCAAAAGGGAGGACCGCAGCGCCGCCGGCCGCCGTCGAGAAAATAGTTAATATCCAGGAGCCGACGCTCATGGGCGATGTGACGCGAAATACTCGCAGCATGTTGAGGAAGCGAGCAGGGCGGCCGAGATCTTCAATCAGAAGCGCGGCACTTACAGCGCCGCCGACCGTAGCTATCCAGCGCGATCGTACCACTAGAGAACGCATGGCCGAAGGCGCAAACAGCTGAGCAGCGGCCCCGAAGGTAGCACTTACTCCCGCGACGCCGCCGACATAGAAGTAAGTCGGAATAGACCAGCTCCAGACAGGCTCCTTCAACATGGGAGTGTCGTAGTAAGTGGGTGTTCCGGAGGGCGGCCGGCTCGGAACGTAAGGATAAGACTGCGATTGCAGAGCCACCGATAAGCGGGAGGCGAGCGGCGTTTGTTCGGCTGCTTCGCCGGAGAGAGTGCCCAGATGCGCGTCGATGTTGCGCCCATCGTCGACCAGTTTGCTCTCGACTTCGATCTCTTCCGGCAGTTTTAAGGTGGGGGTGTCTTGGCTCATAAGATAAGTCCAACGTTATTCGGCAGCGGAACGGCCAAGGAGCACGGAAGCGGTGGCAATCAGGCTAATGCCGGCGGCTGCCCACGCGGTCGAGATCCAACTCTTTTTGCCTTTGTTTGTGGGCGCCTCGGGATGCGGAGGCAAGTTATAGACTTCCGGTTCATCGACCAGCAGAAAGAACGCGTTCAATCCGCCAGTACCGGGTTGGCTCTGCGCATCCTCGCCGTAGAGATAGGCTTCACTCACACCGCCTTCGTGGAGAGCCGCCACTCGCTGATGTGCAATCTCGCGCAAGTCTTCGATCTCACCGAATTTGATGGACTGAGTGGGACAAGCCTTGGCGCAGGCAGGCTGCATTCCCTCTTTCTGACGGTCGTAGCAGAGCGTACATTTCCAAGCGCGGCCATCTTCGGGATTCCGATCGATGACGCCAAACGGGCAACCGGAGACGCAATAGCCGCAACCGTTGCAGATATCAGGCTGCACATACACCGAGCCAAATTCGTTCCGGATAATGGAGCCGGTGGGGCAGTTTTCAAGACACCCGGCGTGCACGCAATGCTTACAAACATCGGACGCCATCAGCCAGGAAAAATCGGCAGTCGCATTGCCTAAAGGGACTGGCCGCTCGATGAAACTAACATGCCGCCACGTAGACGCTCCGAGAGCAATTGTGTTGTCATACGACATGCCGGTGAAATGGTAGCCATCCTCAGGCAGCTGGTTCCATTGCTTGCAGGCGACTTCGCAAGCCTTACATCCAATGCAAAGGGTCGTATCGGTAAAGAAACCGGTCGCCATTAAGTTTGCTCTCCTTGCTTCATCGCAGGCGTACGTATGTGGTGCGAACCTTCCGGCCGATAGGCAGCTTGCGGCAGATCGCGTAGAGCCTCGCCGGGGCTTATTTCGCCCGTTGTGCTGACCGGCTGCTTGCGGTCGCGGCGTCCAGCACGAATGTTTCCGGTGATTGCTTTGGATTCCATGATGCTAACGTTCACATCGGCGGTGAAAGCGAGCAGCTCGTTGGTGGAGTCACCGGTGACGAGTCCCGCGCTGCCCCAGCTATAGGGGAGCCCGATTTGGTGAACTAACCGCCGCCCCATTCGCAGCGGTCGTATACGCTCGGTGACCAGAACGCGGGCTTCAATCTCGCCTCGCGCGCTGCAGATAGTCGCCCAACCGCCGTTCTGCAGTCCGTGATCGCTTGCCAACTCGGGCGAGACCTCACAGAACATCTCCGGCTGCAATTCGCAAAGCCAGGAGAGCCAACGCGACATAGCGCCCGTGGTGTGATGCTCTGTTAGACGATAGGTTGTCAGCACGTAAGGAAAACGCTCGTCGTTAAAGGGACGGGCCATCTTGTTCTCTCTACGCGGATACTCGAAGCGCATCGGAT
The DNA here is from genome assembly GCA_965219105.1 of Bryobacteraceae bacterium. Taxonomy (GTDB): domain Bacteria; phylum Acidobacteriota; class Terriglobia; order Bryobacterales; family Bryobacteraceae; genus Bog-105. The sequence goes on from OZ244728.1 coordinate 2,690,291, forward strand.
TGCACTGTTGCCCGTACAGCGCGTTAGGTACAGGAGACTCAACGGGCTCGTAGTGAGCGGGAAACGGTCCGTCCACCAAGCCGGTCGGCGAGAATAACCAGCCTTTACCGTCAGGCTGCATGATGAACGGGTCGTCACCGGAGATGGTGTCCTTGCCTTTGGCATTGTCGGGCGCGCGAAACTCGGGAGGGCGATCGGCGATAAAGTCCGGGACATCGTCGCCAGTCCACTTCTTTTTATCGGAATCCCACCAGACAAGCTTTTTACGATCAGACCAGGGTTTACCTTCAGGATCGGCGGAAGCGCGGTTGTAAAGAATGCGGCGATTGGAGGGCCACGCAAAGCCCCAATTGTGGCCGTAGTGATAGGGATCGGTGGCAGGCTCCCGGTCTGCGGCATGATTTTTGCCGTCGGCGTAGATGCCGGAGTAAATCCAACAACCGCAGGCAGTCGAGCCGTCGTCTTCGAGCTTCAGATATCCATCGACTGGCTTTCTGTCTTTCACGCTGTAGCCGTTGATTTCAGCGAGCACGTCTTCCGCGCTAGGTTCCTCAGTGGGGCCGTGAGTTCGATAGTCCCAGGTCAAGTCCTGAAGTGGGCGATCCTTTGGATCGGTGGAATCGGCGTAGAGCTCTTTCAGGCGCTTGCCGAGGTGGTACATGAAGTGGAGCTCGCTGCGGGCATCGCCAGGCGGCTCTACCGCTTTGTGATGCCATTGCGCGAGACGTTGGGTTTGCGTGAAGCTGCCTTCCTTCTCGACATGAGTTGCGGCAGGGAAGAAGAAGACTTCGGTGTCGATGTCTTCCGCGCGCGTTTCCCCGCGGTCGTGTTCGGGCGATTTCTGCCAGAATTCAGCGACCTCAATGAGCGAGAAGTCGCGAACGACGAGCCACTCGAGTTTACGCAGGCCTTTGCGCTGCAGCGAGGCATTCGGAGAGCCGACCGTTGCGTTCTCGCCCATGACGAAGTACCCCTTGATGTCGCCGTCAGCCATGTCGGCGACGGTGGTCATGTGCGAGTGATCGCCTGTCAGTCGCGGAATGTGATCGTAGCAGTAGCCGTTCTCGGCGGTTGCCTTATCGCCGTACCAAGCCTTGAGCAGGGAAACGGCGTATTTGGGAAATTGCGTCCACCAGCCAGCGTGCGGAGTGTACCTTTCGAGATATTTGTCGAGTGACGTATCGGTTTTTGCTTTTGGCTGCGGAAGGTAGCCCGGCAGCAAATTGTAGAGCGTCGGAATATCGGTCGAGCCCTGAATGGTGGCGTGACCGCGAAGCGCGAGAATGCCGCCGCCCGGCCGCCCGATGTTGCCAAGCAAGAGTTGGAGAACCGAACAGGCACGGATGATCTGAGCGCCCACCGTGTGATGGGTCCAGCCCACGGCATAGCAGAATGCAGTGGTCCGGTCGCGGTTCGAATTGTCGCAGATAGTTTGCGCTACTTTTTCGAAGACTGCGACGGGGGTGCCACAGACCTCCTGCACCATCTCCGGCGTGTAGCGCTCATAGTGGCGCTTGAGGAGTTGAAAGACGCACTTGGGGTCTTGAAGGGTGTCGTCGCGCTCGTGCTGCTTCGGGTTACCTGTGCGGAAATGCTCGGCCTTTTCAGCATGCGATTCGGCAACTTCTTGCGTTCCGTGCTGGTCACCGTCGAGGTGGCGATAGCTCCAACTTTCGCTTTCGTATTGCGCCTTGTCCTGCTCCCAGCCGCTGAAGAGGCCGTCGAGGTCTTCCGTGTCTTGAAATTTCTCCGAAATCAAGACCGCGGCATTCGTGTAAGCGAGCATGTACTCCTTGAAGTAACGCTCATTTTGCAGCACGTAGCGGATCAAGCCGCCCAAGAACGCGATATCAGTACCGGCCCGGATCGGGGCGTGGATGTCCGACACCGCGCTAGTTCGCGTAAATCGCGGATCGACATGGATGATCTTTGCGCCGCGCTCCTTGGCCATCATCGGCCAGCGAAAACCAACGGGATGGTTTTCGGCCATGTTCGATCCCTGAATGACAATGCAATCGGAATTCGCCAGATCCTGCAGCGAAGTAGTTGCACCGCCTCTTCCAAATGAAGCCCCCAGACCGGGGACTGTAGACGAATGTCAAATACGGGCCTGGTTTTCGATTTGTAAGATACCGGCGGAGTTGAACAGCTTCTTGATGAGGTAGTTCTCTTCGTTATCGAGAGTAGCGCCGCCGAGGTGAGCCATGCTCAACGTGCGGTTGACCACCTCGCCCTTCTCGCTAACTGCTTCCCAGTTTTCATCGCGCGCTTTCTTGATGCGCTGCGCGACCATCTCCATGGCCTGCGCAAGCGGAAGCGTTTCCCACTCGGTGGCCCGGGGACGCCGGTAAAGCACTTGCTGCACGCGGTTCTTGCTTGTAACGAGTTGGAAGGTGGCCGACCCTTTCGGACAGAGGCAGCCTTCCGAGATGGGGCTTTTCGGATCGCCTTCGATGTCGATGATCTTCTCGTCCTTGACATAGATCGACTGTCCGCAGCCGACTGCGCAGTAAGGGCACACCGAAGGAACTACACGGTCAGCGTCCTTGATGCGCGCCTTCAATGTTTCCGTGCGCGGCGAAGCGGCGGTATCGCCCAGCGCTTGCATGTCATTTCTTTGAAACTGTTTAACAACTGGCCAATTGGAGAGGAAGGATTTGCGAGGCATAGCGATCGATTCGGTTCCGTCTTTTAAGATGTCAAAAGGCTGCTAAAGCAGTCACTCCGGGGGGCGAGCATATCTACCAGCTCTGCCTGGATACTTCTTTAGCGGCACGACGCACACTCTTGGTTATACGAAATCGCAATCGGGACCGCATTGCGCAACGAGTTTCGAAGACAGGTCGCGTACTCTACATAACTATGAACTCGACTCGGCGTTCGCTCCTGCAAGCCTCGGCCGCTATAGCTCTCCGGCCGCTCGCCGGGAAGGCGGCTTGGACTCCGGTGAAGCCCATGGCGCTTGGCCTTTTGATCAGTCCCGGCAACGATCCGGCGATCGCCGTTTCAAAAGTAAAGCAGCTTGGATTTAAGAACTGTTTTCTTTCGCTCGACGCCTACATTGGCGGATTCACGCCGGAGCGAGCCAAGAGATTACAGAGCGCGCTGCATGAAGCGGACATCACGCCCACGACCGTGGAGATCGTTGGGCCGGGAAGGCTGGTTTGGGATTTTGTCGATGGCCCGTCCACCATCGGAGTGGTCCCCGAAGCCACCCGGCGCGAGCGAGTGGACGCACTCAAACACGCTTCGGATTTCGCAAGGTTGCTCGGGGTTTGTCAAGTGCAGACCCATTGCGGATTTATCCCGGAGAACCCGAAGAACGCTGCCTATCCGGGAGTGGTGCGCGCCATACGCGACTTAGCTCAGCACTGCGCGGCGAACGGACAAGTTTTTCTGATGGAGACCGGGCAGGAGACGCCGACCACCGTGCTGCGAACGATTGAGGAGGTGAATGTGCCGGCGCTCGGCGTCGGCCTGGATACGGCCAACCTGATTCTCTATGGCAAGGCGAATCCGGTGGACGCGCTCGAGATGCTCGGGCCTCATGTGAAAAGCGTACATGCCAAGGATGGCATGTGGCCGACCGATCCGATGCAGCTAGGGAAGGAAGTGCCGATCGGCCAGGGCCGTGTCGACTTCAGCAAGGTTCTTGGTAAGTTACATGCGCTCGGCTACCGCGGAGCAATCACGATCGAGCGCGAAACCTCGGGCCCGCAGCAGATGGCGGATGTAAAGAACGAGAAAGAGTACCTCGAGAACATACTCGGCGGTCTTTGAGACAATCGTTAGCCAAGCACTCTGACATCGATCATGAACAAATTATTCTACGGCGGTACTCTGCTGGGGACGCTGTGTCTCTTCAGCTTCTTCGGACTTGCGCAGGAAAAGCAAAAGCTACCGGGCGACGATTGGATCTCGCTGTTTAACGGAAGCGACCTTTCGGGCTGGAACAAAGTCGGGCAGGAGAGCTGGACGGTTGAAAATAGCGTCATTCACGGCAAAGGCCTGACGAAAGACTACGGCTATCTGGAAACGGACAAGCCGTACCAGGATTTTCAACTTGCCCTCAGGTTCAAGTGCGTGGCGGATGGCAACAGCGGCGTCTTCTTTCACTCTGCATTCAAGCCGGGGACAGCAGATGTGACGCAAGGCATGCAGTTCGAGATCGACTGCACGATGATGCATCACACAGGCGGCGTTTACGCGGAAGCAGGCGGCCACTGGGTCGTCTGGCCGGCGCCGGAAAACGAAAGCGTAGTTCGGATGGGCGACTGGAACGATTATCTGGTTGAAGTGGTCGGTAACCGTTACCGCTCGCGCCTGAATGGGGTGCAGATGGTCGATTTCACGGATCCCAAGCCGGGCGCGCCTGACGGAACTATCGCGCTGCAGCTACATGCAGGAGGCCGCGGCAATATGGAGTTCAAAGATATCTGGATACGCGACCTATCGCATCGTTAGAGTTATAGTTCAGCCTCAAAGCCGGGCGGCGGCCGTGGTTGTTTTACCCATCGGTTTCGCCGTGCCGTTCAGAATCAACATCAGGCGGCGGTGAACCTCACGAAGGTAGCTCTCATCGCCGCCATCGAGTTCGGTAGTTGCGGTCCCTTGGAAGTTGATATCTTTGAGGGCGCTATAGACTGCGTCCCAATCGATATCGCCCTCGAGCAGCGGTTGAAACTTCGCGACGCCGTCTTTAAACGAGAAATCCTTAATGTGCAGCTTTACGATGCGCGGGCCGAGCGTGCGGATCCAGTCCTGAGGATAGCCGTACAGTTTGACATTCCCGACATCGAAATAGGCTCGGACCCATGGCGTTGCGTAGCTGTCTATGTAAGCGGCAAATTCAATGGGACTGAGCAGGAACTTGTTCCAGACTTCCTCGAGCGCAATGATGACGCGTAGCTCCTCGGCTAAAGGGATCAGCTTCCGAATGCTGGCTTTGGAGCGGGTGAATGCTTCCTGATAGGTGGTTTCAGTGTTCACCACGGCAGGAACGATCAGCACGGTATCGGCTCCCCACAGTTTCGCGTTATGCAGAGATGTGCGAGCGCCCGCCAGACTCTTCTCGACCACGGCCGGGTCGGGCGATGATAGCGGATACTTCCAGTGATCCATGTTCATCACGGAATGAATTTTGATGCCGGCCTTTTCTGCGGCTTGTTTCATTGCCTCGGCCTCGGATTGGTCGGGGGTCGTGGGGCACTCTATGCGCTCGAACCCCGCGTCACGAGCCATTTGGAAACGCTGCGGGATAGGAACATTTTTCGGCAGCATGCTGTATTCGACGGCATCGTGGATGGGTAGCCTCGTCTGGCCCAAGGCAGGCAGCGCCGCGGCGGCGGCGAGAGAAGATTCAAGAAACGTTCTACGTGTCATAAAGCGAAAATGGCCTCGCAAACGATTGCGGATCGGGTAGTTTCTGTTCTAGTATCGTTGAGATTACCCCGATCGCAAAGTCAAATTGAGATGAATCCAAGCCAAAACAACTCGCAGATACCAGAACGGCAAAACACAACGGCGGATCGCCGTGAGTTTATCAAGACCACAGCGGGAGCGATAGGCGGTGCGCTTACAGTAGGCTTTCCGGCGATTATCTCCGCCCAAACGGTGACCAAGGCGTTGAAGGTCGGGCTGGTCGGGTGCGGCGGGCGCGGCACAGGCGCCGCGAGCCAGGCTTTGCACGCGGACGATTATGCAGAACTCACGGCTGTCGGCGATGTGTATCAGCCGCAGATCGATCAGTCGCTAGGGACACTGAAGCGGATTTCAAAGATTGCTGATCGGGTGAAGGTCGATCCGGCTATGCAGTTCGTGGGTTTGGACGCCTATCAGAAAGTGATCGACTCGGGCGTGGATGTGGTGCTACTTGCCACGCCGCCAGGCTTTCGTCCGATTCATCTGACGGCTTGCGTCAACGCAACTAAGCACATCTTCTGCGAAAAGCCGGCGGCCACGCATCCAGCTGGCATCCGCATGGCGATGGCCGCTGTCGAGAAATCGCAGACTAAGAACATTTCGCTGGTGGCGGGCTTCTGCTGGCGTTACAACGATATGATCGTCGAGACTTTCAAGCAAGTCTCGGATGGGGCGATCGGCAAATTGATCGCTTACTACGCGACGTATTACACAAGCCCAGTGAAGCCGATGCCGCCCGAGAGCGACCGGCCCGCGGGCATGAGCGACGCGGCGTGGCAAATCAAGAACTGGTACAACTTCGTTTGGCTCTGCGGAGATAGCCTGGTAGAGCAGGCTGTGCATAGCGTGGATAAGGTCGCCTGGAGCATGAAGGACCAACCGCCGGTCAGTTGCGTAGCGGTTGGCGGGCGCACGATCCCGGCCGCGGGCGGCAACATCTACGATCACTTCGAAGTAAATTATCTTTATCCGGACGGCACCCGCGCCTTTGTAGCAAACCGTCAAATGGAAGGCTGCTACAACGAGAATTCAGACTATATCCTCGGTTCGGAAGGAGTCTGCACGATCGGCCGTTCGACGACGCCCCACATCACAGGTAAGACGAACTGGAGCTGGACGGGGCACGAATACGATATGTATCAGCGCGAGCACGACGTGCTTTTCGCTTCGATTCGGAAAGGTCAACCGGTGAATGACGGCAAACGCTTAGTGACCACTACACTGCTCGCGATTATGGGTCGCATGGCGGCGTACACCGGGCAACAAGTGACCTGGGATGAGGCAATGAACTCGCAAGAGAATCTCTATCCGGAGAATCTCACTTGGGACAGCAAGCTTCCCGTCCGACCGCGAGCCGAGCCTGGGATTACAAAGCTGAGTTAGAGCTTTCGGCCGATGGATGTTACTCGATCGTTAGCCTGCCTGTTACTGGCTTGCGGTGCGACGCCGGTTTGGGCTGCTCAAAGCGGCAATGCGCCGGGCTTTCAAACCGTGGGTCCTATCCTCGAGAAGAACTGCGCGAAGTGTCATGGGACGGGCTCGCACCTGGATCTGTCGACTCGCGCGAAAGCCATGGCAAACGGCGCCTTACACCCCGGTCATCCGGAAACAAGTACGTTGTTCACCTCCATTCAGAGCGGTTCTATGCCGCCCGGTGGAAAGCTGCTGCCGAACGAAATCGAGTCGATTAAAAACTGGATTGCCGCGGGGGCGCAATGGCCGGCGGATAGTCCATTGAGGAGCAACGCTGCGGCGGCAAGCACGCCCGCGGGTCCAGCTTCGAAAGCATCGGCAGAGATGACTGACGTCCAAGACATCCGTAAGCGCATCCTGGCGAACACCGCACATCCGGACGGCACGAAAACCTACAAAGTGACGATTCCGAACACGACCGTCGTTTATGAAATGGCAGCTGTGCCCGCGGGCGAATACACGATGGGTTCGGATGCTGAAAAAGACGAGAAGCCGCCGCACAAGGTGAAAGTCCCGGCGTTTTGGATGCAAACGCACGAGATTACCTGGGACGAGTACCGCCTCTTTATGTTTGCCGCGCAGGCAGGAGAGGTCGCGCACAAAGACAGCGTGGTGGATGCGGTCAGCCGCCCAACCCATCCCTATGTGGAGATGAGCTTCGGCATGGGCATCAATGGCTTTCCCGCCATCAGCATGACGCAACATGCCGCAAATAAGTACGCTGAGTGGCTGAGCGCGAAGACCGGAGAGTTCTATCGGCTGCCGACGGAAGCCGAGTGGGAGTACGCCTGCCGCGCGGGCACGGAGACTCCGTATTCGTTTGGCTCCGATCCGGCAAAGTTGAGCGATTACGCTTGGTATTCGGCAAACAGCGGAGGCAAATATCAGAAGGTGGGAACAAAGAAGCCCAATGCCTGGGGACTTTTCGACATGATGGGCAACGTGATGGAGTGGACCCTAGACGCCTATGCTCCGTACAAGCCCGGTGAGCAGACCGATCCTTGGGTTAAGCCCACTTCACCGTATCCCATCAGCGTGCGGGGCGGCTCCTGGAATGATCCGGCGGCGGCTCTCACCTGCGCAGCTAGGGTAGCGTCCGATTCCTCCTGGAAACAGCAGGATCCACAGCTGCCCAAGAGCATCTGGTACGAGACGGACGCGCAATGGCTCGGTTTTCGCCTAATCCGTCCCCAGCAGGTACCCAGCGCCGAAGACATGTTCCACTACTGGAACAACGGCGTGGAGCATGACGAGCAGTAACTGGCCGGCCGCTTTTCTGACTGGGTTGTTGCTCGTGTGCTTACCGCTGCGGGGAGAGCAACTGAAAGCCTACGAAGCCGTGGAACCGCACATGGGCACACTCTTTCGCCTCAAGATTTACGCGCCGAGCGAGGAGCAGGCGAAACAGGCGTTTGCAGCCGCGTTCACCCGAGTGACGGAACTCGACAATACGCTTTCCGATTACAAGCCGGGAAGCGAACTGGATCAGATTTCCGCTCGCGCGGCAGGCGAATGGATTCCGGTAAGCTCAGACCTCTTTCGAGTCGTTCAGGCTTCGCAGAAATTGTCCGCTGAGACAGGCGGCGCGTTCGATATTACAATTGGCCCGCTCAGTCATTTGTGGCGGCAGGCTCGCAAGGACGGCAACCCGCCTTCCGCCGCGCAGATCGCCGAGGCGAAAACGAAATGCGGCTATCGCAAGCTGCATCTGGATGCGAAGACGCGCGCGATAAAGCTAGATGAGAGCGGAATGCAGCTCGACGTAGGCGCCATTGCAAAGGGTGATGCCGCGGATCAGGCTCTCCAGGTGCTATCGGAGTGCGGTATCAAGAGTGCGCTGGTGGCGGCGAGCGGCGATCTAGCGTTTAGCGACGCTCCTCCCGGCACTCAAGGTTGGAAGATCGGCCTCGATTCACTCGATACCGCCGAATCGCCCTTCACCCGCGTGCTTCTGCTCACAAACGGAGCCGTTTCAACCTCGGGGGCAACCGAGCAGCACCTCGATTCGGCCGGTGTACGGTACTCGCACATTCTCAATCCGAAAACCGGCATCGGTTTAACGCAATCAATTACTGCAAACGTCATTGCGCGTCATGGCATCGAAGCGGACGGCTTCTCGACAGCGCTTAGCGTCCTCGGAGTCGAGCGCGGCCTCAAGTTCATCGAAAGCCAACCAGGAGCTTATGCGCTTTTCGTGATTGAAGCGAACGGTAACCGGACGGTCAGGCAATCGCGCGGGTTTGAACTATTGAGAACAGCTCCGTGAAATGGTGGACCTATTGCGCGGCCCTCGCGGTCTCGACGATAGCAGCCTTAGGCGCGCTCAGTGCTGCCGCAGGCAGTGGAATCGCTCCAATTCGCTTCCAAGACGTCGCGCCCGGGAGCGGTCTTGAATTCGTGCTGCACAACTCACCCACGCCGGAGAAGCACATGATCGAAACGATGGCAGGCGGCCTGGCGGTTTTCGATTACGACGGGGATGGACGTCCTGACATCTTCTTCACCAATGGCGCTGAAATACCCTCCCTGTCCAAAACCGGCCCGAAGTATTGGAACCGGCTCTATCACAACGAAGGCCACCTGCATTTTCGCGATGTAACGACTGAAGCAGGCGTCTCAGGCGAAGGATACTCGATGGGCGCCGCCGCCGGGGACTACGATAACGACGGCAAGCCCGATCTATTCGTTGCGGGTGTGAACCGGAACATGCTGTATCGCAATCTTGGCAACGGCAAATTTGAAGACGTAACGGCCAAAGCTGGTATCCGAAGCGGCGAATGGGCGGTGGCGGCCGGCTGGTTCGATTACGACCGCGACGGCAAGCTCGATTTATGGGTAGTTCACTATGCCAAATGGTCAGTCAACGACGATCGCTACTGCGGCGACAAGGCTCGTGGGCTCCGCATCTACTGCCATCCGAAATATTTTCAGGGCTTGGCCAGCACGCTGTACCGGAACAAGGGCGACGGCACATTTGAAGATGTCTCGACCAAAGCAGGGATCGCGGCCTACGCCGGACGCGGCATGAGCGTGGCCTTTGCCGACTATGACGGCGACGGCTTTCCCGACGCTTTCGTCACCAACGACAACATGCCGAATTTTCTCTTCCACAATCGCGGCAACGGCACTTTCGAGGAGACTGCGCTACTAGCAGGCGTCGCGCTTCGTGAAGATGGCAAGGCGATTGCGAGCATGGGCACAGATTTCCGCGATTACAACAACGATGGGCTGCCCGATCTCATCGTAACCGCACTTTCCGGCGAGACGTACCCGCTATTCAAGAACATTGGGAAGGGCAACTTCAGCGACGTGACTTACCCAAGCAAGATGGGCAGCATCAGCCTGCACCACAGCGGCTGGGGAACGAGCATGGCCGATTTCAACAATGACGGTTGGAAGGATATCTTCACCGCCAACTCACACGTGAACGATCGCGTGGAGATGTTCGAAGACGCCATTTACAAGGAGCCCGATAGCGTGTTTGCCAATTCTGGCAGCGGCACGTTTCAGGATCTTTCGAAGGACGCCGGGCTTACCGAAAACAAGGCGCATCGCGGCAGCGCAGTCGCGGATTTCGACGGCGACGGGAAGCTGGATGTGGTGGTCTCGTCGCTCGAAGGATCTGTCGAGCTTTGGCACAATCTCAGCCCCGGCCAGAACCATTGGCTAGATGTAAAGCTTGCTGGCACTCGCTCGAACCGGGATGGAATTGGCGCGCATCTTCGAATCGGCAACCAGTGGAACGACATGACAAGCGCTGTGAGCTACGCGTCGGCGGCCTTGTGCAATGTGCACTTCGGCTTCGGTCAGCAGAACGTTTCCCCTAAGCTCGAGATTACCTGGCCCGATGGGAAAGAGCAGGAGCTGAAGAACTTCAAGGCGGACAGCGTGGTTCGAGTACAAGAGCCTCGCTAATCTACTTCGGAGCCGAAATCTCCGCCTCTTTAGCCACTTCATCATTGATCTTCTGATTCTTCTGCTTAATCTCCTGATACTCGCCCATTGCCTTACGCGCTTCCGTCGAGTTCCCGACCGCCTGATAGGCTCGTGCCAAGCTGTAGTGCAAGCTGCCATCGTCATCGAGCGCGACCGCCTTTTCTAAGTGCGGGATCGCTTGTGCATTTTGGTTCAACTGCGCATAAGCCATGCCTAGCGCGGCCTGGGCGGGCAATAACTGCGGATCGGTTTTCAGCGCCGCAAGCAAGTAAGGCACCGCCTTTTCCGCCTGCTCGTTGCGCCATAAGCTTTCGCCCATCATGAAGTTCAAATCGGAAGCCGCGGGCTCCTGAGCAAGCAACTGCTGAATCATCGGCATCGCTTCACCGTACTTGTGCGCCAGGAAAAGTGATGTCGCGAGCTCGATTTGAAGACGAGGATCGCCGGGGGAAAGCGCAAGCGCGGCCCGCCATTCGCCAGCCGCTTCGGCATCTTGTCCATGGCCATGCAGGATCTGCGCTTTGAGCGCGTGAATTTCCACCGAGTCGGGCAAAGCCCCCAGGTGATCGAACGCTTCGAGCGCCAGTTGGTTGTACGCCTTTGTGGACCAGAACAGACTCTGCGGATCTGCGCCATGGCCTGCTGCTTTTATGACGCCCGGGTAGTCCCGATGCAGGAAACGGCATTTCGCGGAAGCGCTTGCACAATTCGCAGCACTCAATTTCGCTTCCGCCCGGGTTTCATCCGCGGCCCAGTCCGCGTGGTCCGTGCTTCGATAGACGTTCGCTAAGCCGTCATGCACACCCGGCAAATCGGGGAGCTTCGCCAGCGCTTGCTTGTAAAAGAAGAATGCGCTCCGGTATTGTTTTCGCTGCAGGCGGGCGTCTCCAAGCAGCGCGCCGAGATAAGGTGACTCGGGAGAGACCTTTGCAAGTTCAGAAAAGCGGTTCGCGGCCTGCGCTTCGTAGGACTTGCCCAATCCATACCAGCCTTTCGGATCATTCGGACTGGACACTGTAAGGCGCTTGTACTGAGCCGCCGCCTCCGATGAAAGCCCTAAACTCAAGTACGCGCCCGCCAACATACCGCGTGCATTTTGATCGGCCGGTTGCACCTGAATGAGCTTCTCCAGCGCAGGAACGGCCACTTTGGGCTGATTGCTTTGCAGCGCGGCAGTTCCAAGCGAGGTCAGCGCGGGAACATTGTCAGGCTGAGTGCGAAGCACTGCCTGAAAGTGCGGGATCGCTTGCTGCGGATGGCCCCCCATCTCTTCGGCCAAGCCGAGATTTAACAGGAATCCTGGATTACCCGGCAGCGCATCGACTAGCTTCCGGTAGATCGGAATCGCTTCTTCGAAGCGGCCCGCGGCCATCAAATCTCTGGCGTGATGCGACTCGGCGGCTAATTTGTCATTCTGCGCGAAGGCAGGAACGGCAAAAAGAAAGAGGGCGGCCCAAGTACAGAGCCGCCCTTTCCAGCTGTTAAGCAGTTTTCTCACTCATTCATAAATTACCAACTGAACCTGCCAGCGAAGCGAATGTTTCGCTCACCATAAGAGCTGGTAATCTGCATGAAATTAGTATCATTTACGTTGTGATCCGGGTTATTGAAATGCGACGTGTTCGGAAGGTTGTAAAACTCCGTGCGGAACTCGAACTTCAAGTTTTCCCGAATGGGGAAGATACGCGAGATACTCATATCGGTGTTCCACACGCCCGGTCCGGCAAGAATATTCCTCCCGGAGCTGCCGAACGTGGCCGAGGCCTGAACCGGAGTAAATGCCGACGGGTCGTAGTAAGAACCGGTCGAGCCCACTCCGCCGAAGCGCTGGACATTCGAGAGAACCTGCTGCGCCGTTTGTTGATTATCAGGCGCATTTAGAGAAGTGCCATCGGCGGTGATCGTGAAGGGATTCCCCGTGTAGCAAGATTCAATTCCGCTCAACTCCCACCCGCCGACAATCTTGGAGACGATACCGCTGTTGACCCACTTCTTGCCGGTTCCAAACGGTAAGTCGTAGATCCATCCGAGTTGGAAGACCTGGCGTCGATCAAAGCCGGCCGATGCCCGGTTGCGCTGGAACACGCCTGACCAGTTCCAGGTATTGGTTGCCCAGCCATCGTCGTCAGTGTAGTCAATGGCGTGGGACCAAGTATAAGCGCCCTTCAGCATCAAACCGTTTGAGAACTGGCGATTGAAGGCAATCTGCATGGAATTGTATTCGGAGCTAAGATAGCCGTCGAATTGATAAGTAGGCAGCGTGCGTCCAAACTGCGCGTACTGCGGCAGTCCGGTTGTCCCAGAGCCCGGGTATCCAGAGTTTATGTCACGGTAGCCGAACTGGTGAACTGTGTGTTGACCTACGTAGCCCACCGAGGCAACAATCTGCCCGGGTAGCTGCCGTTCTACAGTGAAGTTATACGACTGTACGTAACCCCGATGTAACTCAGCCGGGAATGGCGCGCGTTCGTCCGCCGTTGGATCGAGCGGCAATACACCTAGAGAAAGGTCCGGACCGACGATGGGAGGAATACCATTCGCCAGCGTGCTCGGCGTGAAGTTATTCTGAGTTCCGAGATTGGCCACTGAGAAGCTATTCAGAGCGTTGTAATTGCTATTGATAGTAAGCGGCCAAAATCCCCGCAGCGGACGGGACAAAGGCAGCGGATCGTAGTTCAAACCGTAACCCGCGCGGATCACCGTCTTTTCATCCAGGCGATAAGCCAAGCCGACCCGTGGAGAGAACAGCTTGTGGCTTACAGTGATTCCAGCATCGGTTGGAACATCGCCGCGGCCGCCCAGCGAGACATCGTTCGTGGCCGGGTCGTAGCTCTCTATTCCCTTCCCGCAGCAGCGAGTCATCAAGGGATATAGTTCATATCGCATTCCAAGCGACACCGTCAACTTCTTCGAAGCCTGCCAACGATCCTGAACGAACCAGCCAAGCTGCCACTCGCGGCCTGTCATCAGCACGTACTGTGCGCCCTTTTGCGTATTGTCGGAGTAGCCCAACAGGAACTGGGCGTACGCGTTGAATTGGTTCGGAGAGGCTACTGCATTTCCACTCCCATCGTTGAGAGTAGTCACAGCCCCGCTGAAATCGAAGTAACCGCGCGGGCCGCCCGCGCTCAGTTCAGGCTGCCAATGGTTCAGGTGATGGCGAACTAAATCGAATCCGAATCGCACCTCGTGCGCACCCTTCGTCCAGGCGAGCGAGTGACTGGTGGTGTAAGTCTCGTCCGTTCGGAAGAGCGGCATCCAGTTCGGAACTCCCGTCTCTGTGTAAAAGTCATTGCCGCCGAACTCTACATTCGGGAAGCCGCTATCGCGAATATCAGCGCCGTTCAGGCCAGGGATACCCAGTGGGCCCGAATAGTTCTTGCCGTAGTCAGTCCCCAGCACAGACTGCGCTTGCCTTTGGTAGCCAACGTTGCCGTCCAGCACAAGCGTCGGAGAAAAGACATAAGTGTGACCGATCGAAGCGACTTGCACACTGGTCCGTCCTCTTCCAGGATCCGAACCCGGCGCCGGCCCACCGGCAGCTCCAAATATGCCAATCCCGCCGGAAGTTGCGAACATGTTGTCGTACTTTATATAGATTTGGTGCTTGTCGGTGCGGTTGTAGTTCACCTTTGCGTCGTATTGAAAGCGGTTGATCGCTGGACTGGCGCCAGCTGCAAGATTATTCACTGTTCCAGGGAGGTTGGGAAGCGGCAGGAAATTTTGCACTGCAACTGCCTGCGGCGAAATGAATTGTCCGGGTATTTTTCCGCCTGCAAACGGTGTTCGACCTGTCCCATCCGCATTACCGGTGAACGGATTATAGATGGTCGTGTTGTAAGCGGAAAAGTCGCCCGCCCGCTGGTCTGCTGTTGGGACTGTAAACAGCCCGTTAGCGCTCGTCTTCTGCGTCGTGCCATCGAAACTCACGAAATAGAAGAGCTTGTCCTTCTTGATCGGACCGCCGATCGTGCCGCCGTAGTTGTTGTAAATGCCTACCGGTTTGTCCTGTCCGGGCGACAGGAAAAAGTTCCGCGCATTCAGGTGCTGATCGTTATGGAAGATGAATGCGCTGCCATGAATCTGGTTTGTACCGGATTTTGTGACAACAGTGATAGAGGACGCGCCGGCAAGGCCCTGATCCGCATCCGCCGCGCTCGTGGTCACGTTCACTACGTCGATCGTTTCGGCCGGAGCGGTATAGCCGGTGTATTGCGGAAGCCAAACGTTGACGCTTTCCGCGCCATCGATCTTCGTTACGTTCGTCTGGCCGGCCGCGCCATTCACATGTGTATTCAACGGTGAACTTGGATTGTCCGTTGTCGAATTGATAAACGATGCCGGAGTAGTGCCCGGCGCCAAATTGATCAACGTCTGATAGTTGCGATTGCCGCCGAGCGGCATGTTCGTAATCGCCCGCGAATTGATTTCTGTGTGGGTATCGGCTTTATCGGTTTGCAGTTCCACCGCTTGCGCCGAAACACTGATCTTCTCGCTTGCCTGGCCGATCTGCAAAGTAAGATTTGCTCGGGTCACGACGCCGGGAGTTACCGTCACATTGGTCTGCTGAAGCGCGCGGAATCCCGTCGTAACAGCATTTACGGTATACGTTCCCGGATTCAGGTTAGTGACGTTATATCGGCCGGAGGCATCAGTGGTGTCGTTACGACTAACACCGGTAGCAACATTGGTCACGGTAATGGCGGAGCCCGGAACGACGGCGCCGCTCGGATCTGCCACAGTCCCGACAATCGATCCATATAAAACCTGACCATATGCGCGGTGTCCAAAACCCAGAACCGCGGCACAGGCAAAAGCGATAGAGAGACACCAGACAGCGGGTCGCCTGAATGACAAGCAATCAGGAAAAGCGTTCATTACTCCCACCTCATAAGAAAAGTCGAAAAGAAAGCGCGACAGCAACAAGTAGCTGGCCGGCAATAGCACTCGGTTAGGAACCACAGCGGCCGAAGAGAAACTGACAGGGTTGTACTAGATGGTAAAGCAGGAAGCGGAGGTTTGCAAGAGATTTCTAAAACTTTAGGAGTAAGAAAAGTAAGCGCTACGATGAGGGTCAACCCGGAGTTCGCAAACGTTTGCTTACTGCTCAATCAGACGCGCTATTGGACTGATAGTCACACTGTTCCGTCTTGGCCGTTCCCAACAGAAGCCAAGCGCGTTAGGATAATAACTCAGCACTTTTGCCAAGAAAGAAGAGTCAAGCTTCGTTGAACGCGAGATCGATCCTCCGCGGCGTATTACTTTCTCTTTTGCCGCTAGCCGGGTCGGTATCCGCTGCTGCACCGGCCTCGGCCGGAAGGCCGGTGACCTTTGCCCGCGATATCGCACCGATCGTCTACAAGAACTGCGCTCCCTGTCACCGGCCCGGCGAATCCGCGCCCTTCCCGCTGCTATCTTATGAGGACGCGCGACGCCACGCTTCGCAGATCGCCGGTGTAACCAAGCGCCGTTTCATGCCGCCGTGGCTGCCCGAGCCGGGTCACCTCCAGTTTGAGGAGGAGCGCCGATTGACAAGCCGCGAAATTCAGCTCATTCAGCAGTGGGTCGCGCAAGGCGCACCTGAAGGGCCGCCCAAGCACGTTCCGCCAAGCCCTCACTTCAGTTCCGAATGGCAGCTGGGCAAGCCCGACCTGATCCTGCACGTACAAAAGCCTTATCATTTGCCCGCGGACAGTTCTGAGATCTTCTGGAACTTCATTCTTCCGGTCCCGATCTCAATGACTCGCTGGGTCCGCGCCATGGAAGTGCGCCCCGGCAATCCCTTGGTCTTTCATCACGCAAACGTGATCCTTGATCGTTCCGGATCGGCCAAACGGCAGGAAAAAATCGTTGGGGTCGGATTCCCGGGCATGGATCTCTCCGTAGAGGAAAGCACTTTCGATCCGGATGGACATTTTCTTTCCTGGAAGCCAGGGAGCGCGCCCGTAGTTGAGCCGCAAGGCATGGCGTGGCGTGCCGAGCCCGGCATGGACCTGGTGCTCAACGTTCATCTGCGCCCCACCGGCAAGGCTGAAACGATCGATCCGGAGATCGGCCTCTACTTCACCGATGAACCCCAGACGAAGTTCCCGATGCTGGTCCAGCTCGAGCATGATGGCGCGATCGACATCCCGCCGGGCGACAAAGATTTCCTCGTCAGCGATAACTTCAAATGCCCGCTCGATCTGGATCTTCTAGCAATTTATCCGCATGCCCATTACCTGGCCACTTTGATGGAAGGCTACGCGACGCTGCCGGACGGAAGCCGCAAATGGATCGTTCGCATTCCGGACTGGGACCTCAACTGGCAAGGAGTCTACCGGCTGAAGGAGCCGCTCTTCCTGCCCAAGGGCACGGTGGTTTCGATGCGTTATCACTACGATAATTCCGTTGACAACGTGCGCAATCCCAACAGCCCTCCCAAAGAGGTGCGCGGAGGCATTCGCTCGACCGATGAGATGGGACATCTCTGGCTACAGGTGCTGCCGACCGCGCCCGGAGATCAACGGGAAACGCTGCAAGCGGCTTTGGCGGAAGAACGCATTCAAAAATACCCGCAGGACTTCTCCGCAAATTACAACATGGGCGATTTGATGTTGAGCAAGGGCAACGCCGCAGAGGCTGCGAACTATTTCGCGGTCGCCGCACGAGCAAATCCTGATAGCGTGGTTGCCGCAACGGAACTGGGCATCGCCATTTACACGCAGGGGAAAATAGCGGAAGCGGCGGGCCAATTCGCCAAGGCGCTGGCGATCGACGCCAAGTATACCGACGCTCGCTTCGATTTGGCAAGCACTCAGGCTGAAAAAGGAGATTTAGAAGGTTCGGTAAAGAATTTCCGCGAAGTGCTTGCCGAGCGGCCGGATTACCCGAAAGCAGCGGACCATCTGGGCGACGTATTATTCGCTTTAGGTGATCAGTTGGCGAAAGCCGGCGATAATTCGCGGGCAATCGCAGCCTATCGGGATGCGCTCGTGTACCGGACCAATGATGTGGAGTTGCGGACCAGCTTGGGCGCTGCTCTGGCCAGATCGGGCAAGCGCGCCGAAGCGCGGCAAGAGTTGCAGAGCGCCTTGCAGCTGAACCCCAACTTCGAACCCGCGCAAAAGATTTTGGCCGCTCTGCAATGAGGAGTCGGCCCGTTATGCATCGAGGACGGCAAGCAAGTTACGAACGCTCGCCTGGAATGGAACAGCGAACCGATCGTCAATGCCGTACCTGACCGGAGAATCAGTCTCAGGACTGTGAACAAGCACCACTCGACGGGCGTAGTCGACTTCGAAATATGCTGGACGCCCATTTCGAGATACAGACCGACTTTCTGAAGTCTTCTGGACTTCCTCTCGCTCGGCGATACAACGTCCACGACAATAACCGGAATGCCTTGGAACCAGCCATCCGCTTTTATGGCACGTTGCGAATCAAGTTCTCGCACCACCATCAGGTCAGGTTCAAGGACGCTATCCGTGCCGGTCGCGGTCTGGAAGTACCAGCCTTGCTCGCGTTCCACTCTTAGCTGAATATCGCTGATTCCCGCTGCTTGCGCGATCTGCTCCAGCTGCTGCCCAATAATGAAATCCAGTCTTTCAACAACTCGGCCATGCGCAAGTTTAGGACTCGGGGAGACGACATGTTCTCCTTCAATAAGTTCATCGCGGAAACCCGGAACCCCGTCGAGTTCCGCATATTCCTCGGCTCTTAAAAGCCGCGATGCGGGGAGCGTCGCCATAAGGTCATTATCGCCTGGCTGGGGAGTGGCGCAAATGCGTTTTAATGTAATATGTCCCGCTTTTACCGTGAGCTGCACGATCGTGAGTTGCTGATACAAGCCACGGCAATTCTACAGGAAGTGCAAGACCGGAAACTGCTGGATGTACTGCTGCCCACCGATGCGCGGGAGGCAGATGAGGACACCCAGATTTTCGCCCGGCGGCTCGCTTCCGTGTCCGTCCATAATGGCCGCATGCAGCTGGTCGTCGAACAGCGATTCTTCCAAACTTCTAAATCGGCCGGCAACGGTACTTCTTAGCCAAGGTAAGGCGTCCGGTATCGTAGCTTTTGGAACTGCCCCAGCCTTCGCCATCTCCTCTCAGAACGAAGAAGCCGACCGCCTGGTCCGTGGTCCAGGTCGCAAGCGGAAACTTCCTCGAGATGTACGACTTCATGGTCTTCGGTTATTACGCCGAAGCGATCGGCAAGAACTTCTTTCCTGGCGGCAGCGAGTTTGTCTCCCTCATGCGAGCGTTCATGACTTTCGGAGCAGGGTTCTTGATGCGGCCGCTCGGAGCACTTTTGCTGGGAGCCTACATCGACGAACACGGACGGCGCGCGGGACTCATTCTTACGCTGTCCCTGATGGCAGTCGGAACGCTCTCCATAGCCTGTTCGCCGCCCTATGTAGCAATCGGTTTAGCTGCGCCTGTCCTGATAGTGGCCGGACGCCTGGTACAAGGATTGTCTGCCGGAGTCGAATTGGGCGGCGTGTCCGTTTATCTCTCCGAAATTGCGTCGCCGAACCGTAGAGGTTTTTACGTCAGCTGGCAATCGGGTAGCCAGCAAGTCGCGGTGATTACAGCGTCTCTGCTCGGCGTCCTCCTTGCGGAAAGCCTGACGGCGCAACAGATGACCGCATGGGGCTGGCGTGTGCCGCTCCTGATTGGCTGCGCCATCATCCCATTTCTGTTCTTCATGCGCCGCTCTTTGAACGAAACCGAAGCTTTCACGTCACAGGCGAAACATCCTCAGTTCCGCGAGGTGGTCCGCTCGGTCAGGCAAAGTTGGCGCATCGTGCTTAGCGGATTCCTTCTCGCCCTGATGACCACCGTCTCGTTTTATCTGATCACGACTTACACGCCGACCTTCGGAGCCTCCGTTCTGCATCTCAGACGCCCGCAAAGTTTGCTGGTGGCGCTGTGCGTGGGTATCTCGAACTTAGTTTGCCTGCCGCTCATGGGAAGCCTCTCCGATCGCATCGGCCGCCGAAAACTGCTGATCGGGGCCTCCGGGCTCACATTGCTCTCGGCGTATCCAGCATTACTTTGGCTGGTGGGCGCGCCTTCGTTCGCACGGCTGCTTTGCGTGGAACTATGGCTGTCTGTGCTATATGCCACTTACAACGCAGCCATGGTGGTTTACTTGACTGAAGTCATGCCGCGGCAAGTCCGCATCTCCGGGTTCTCCCTCGCTTACAGTCTCGCAACGGCATTCGGCGGTTTTACTCCGGCAATCTGCACCTTACTAATTCACTGGACCGGCAATCGCGCAGTTCCCGGGTTGTGGCTCGCCGCAGCCGCCGCGTGCGCGCTGATGGGCGCGTATGCATTACGAAAGAGCACCTCGCAATTTGCCGATTCGTCAGTTACTTTGCATGGTGAGCGACAATTTTACTCCTGATCTTTGCGTAAGCCGACGCAGGAATGACTTTTTTCGTTGTAAGATCCGTCTTCGACTTATACGGCCTGCCGGAGATTATCTTTTGGGCGAGAACCGGTCCAATGCCAGGAAGTGTATCGAGTTGATCGGCCGTGGCGGAGTTAATGTCGATCAGTTCGCCTTGTGATGCGGCATGAGTTGCCGCATGAGTAGCGGTCTTCGCGGGTGCCGCCGACTGGCCCGGCGAGACCGGTTGGGCCCATACGGCCATTGCCACTGCCGGAACGAGTAACCATCTAAGTTTTTTCATAGACGGATTCTAACAGGCGTTTCAATGTGCGGAACGCTGTTCAAGCCATGCGGCTCCGGCGCAGCGCGTCGCGAACCAAGGCCCCAAAAGGCGTGGGTTCGAAATCAGCTGTCTTCCGCAAGAGATGCGGATGATCTGACCAGCTCCAGGCTGCCCAACCGATCGAACGCTCATCTAAATACGCGAGCAGCTTTTCACCCCAGTGCAAATCCGCCTCTCCACCGCCGAACTCCGCCAGGAAGACCGGTTGTGTCTTTGCCAATCTCCCGAAGGCCCGATCCCACGAAAGCTTCTTAGCCGGATAGGCGTGCGACGAATAGACAACGTTGGTTGCTCCCTTCAGAGGAAACCCGGTCAGGTCGTAGCCCCAGTCGACTCCAGAAACAAAGATCAGCGCTTGGGGAGACTCCTCACGAATGACACGGATGAGTTGCCGCGCCCAGGGCTGCCACTCTTTCATCCCGACTCGCCGTTTTCCAAGCGGCGCGAAAACGCCCGCGTCGTCCACTGTGAAATATTGGCTTTCGTCGTCATCGAGGGGATTGTGCGGCTCGTTCAATAGGTCGAACAGCACCGAGGGCTGTCCGAAGTAACGCCTTGCTATCTGCCGCCAGAATCGCAGCGATCTCTCGTCCGGCAGAGACGGTACAAAGTTGACCGAACCGTTGTGCAGACTCCCGCGCGGAAAAGTTGCGTCGAGCCACTGCAAATCGATCATGGTGTACATGCCGCGTGCGGTCGCCTGCTCCACCGCCCAATCGATTGCTTCGAGGTAAGGCTCCCCGTCGTATCCGGCAGTGCTTAAGGCCCAATCTTGATTGACTGGGAGGCGCAGCAGATTGGCGCCCCAATCCGACATTTCGTCGAGCTCTCGTGCCGAAAGACCGGATCTTTCGAGCGAACCCGGCGCATCGGGCTTCGAATACTCAAGACCCGACCGATTGATGCCGCGCAGAGTGATTGGCGTCAAGCCCTCTCCTGTGACAATTCGGTTACCGGAGGTTCGCAAAGCGGGCAGCATTGTTTCACTTTATTGATACTGTCCCCGAGTTCACAATCCCAGTACTTTTTTTAGTGCTCTGGCATCGAAAATGCAACACTTCGGCTCATGCGGGGGTCAAACACACGAAAGAGGATTTAATGGACAGACTTGAAGAACTGAAGCAAAAATATAGCGCCGCGTTGCAAACTATTCAGCAGGAAGGGGTGAGCTTATCGCACCTTCATGTTCAGGACAACAAGCTTTTCATCCAAGGCGCCGCGCCTTCTGAGCAAGTAAAGAACGACGTCTGGAACAAAATCAAAGCGGCCGACAGCAGCTACAGCGATCTGACCTGTGACCTGTCAGTGGACTCGAGCCTTGCGCCTGCACAGACCTCGGCGGCTGCCGCCGGCAGCGGTTCGTCTTCGCGCACGTACAAAGTGCAGCCCGGTGATACGCTCTCGAAGATTGCAAAACAATATTACGGGAACGCCAACGACTATAACAAAATTTTTGAGGCGAATTCGGATAAGTTGAGCGATCCCGACAAGATCCAGGTTGGGCAGGAACTGGTCATACCTTAATAGCCAATCATTTTTATCTTCGCCTGCCGGGCCTGGGACTTATTGTTCCGGGCCCAATTTGTCTTACTTTGCTTTTGCCTGGAGAGGATGCTGAGCAGTCTCACGTGGGTGAAGTCTGGATCGCTCACGTGAGAGATCTTTATCCGCTAGCGCCGCACTGTAAGTAGCTGCGCTTTGCCTATCGCCCATGTTCCGGTAACACTCACTTAGTAGGTGGCGCACAGTGTTTACCTCTTTCAAAGGTGGATCTGTTTTAATGAGGAACGCGCCGTACGATTGACCAAGCCACCCTAAAGCTTCGCTGTACTTACATTGCGCCGTCAGCACCTTTCCGATCTTCGCCTCGATCAGTGCGAGGTCCACACTGCCGGGAGGTTCCGTTTGCTGATACATAGCAAAAGCTTGTTTGTAATACGCTGATTCCGCTTCGAAGTTTTTTTGAGCATCCGCCAGTAGCCCGAGATCGGAAAGAGCTGTCCCAATTCGGTAGTCTTTACCGTGGTAGACAGTCTGATACATCTGTAGTCCGCGCGTGAGATGCTCCAGCGCATGGCTGTAGTCTTTCAGATACGTTTCTGCCGTACCAAGAGCGAGCAGAGCCTGCGCGACTCGTTCATGCGGTTTCGGGTAAGCACGCTCGAGTTTAGCCAGGGCACCAGCCGCTATCTCGCCTGCCTCGCGATAACGGCCTTCATTCCGCAGGGTTGCCGCAAGATTGAGTTGCGCGTCCGCCGTTTCCGGATGATCCGCAGTGAACCACTTGGAATCGATATCGACGGCTTGCCGCTCATATTGTTCCGCCTCGACGTAGTGACCGCCGCGCTCGGCGATACTGGCCAGTGTGATGTAGTCGCCCGCCACATCGGGATGAACTTCGCCGTGCAACTGCCGGTCGATGGCGAGAGCCTGGTTTTGCAGTTTCCGCGCTCGATCATCCTCGCCCAGGTAGAAGTACGTCATCGCCAAGTTGCCGTAGCTATCAGAGAGATCGCTCAACGCCGCATGAGCGGCCAAGCGCGATTGTAAAGCCGCTTCGTAAAGTGGAATGGCTTTCTTGTAAGCTCCAGCCGACATCAGCGCGCTTCCTAGAGCAAATTGCGCGCTGGCGACTCTCAAATCTCCGGGGGGCAACCGGCGCAGATCTATCGCCAGAGCCCGCCGGGCAACTTGTTCCGCTTCCTGATAGTCGCCGGCATTTTCGTCGACTCCTTCAAGAGCTACCATTGTGTCCGCCGCTTCGAGCGAATCGGGACCATACAAGCGCTCACGTTCGGCAAGGGCGTCCTGCAACAAACTGCGCGCGTGCGCAAAATGACCGAGGCTGTCAAAGACGTTGCCGAGCAGTTGAAACATGTCGGCCTGCACCGCGGGCTCGTTGCGAAGCGCGCGTGTCTGCTTCTCGCCTCTCGCCACTAACGTGATCACCTTGAGACCATCGCGCGGCCCTGCTTCCAGGTCGTCTCCGGTAAGCAACTTTTCCGTGAATTGTTTGATCGTTTTAGCTCGTTCCGCTTCGAGTAGCGCGGCGTTGCGGGCGCGCGTCAAGCGAACCAGATAGAACACGTTCAGCGCTGTGATAACGGCGATCAGGGCTGCCGCCGCTGCAATCTGCTTGTGGTTCCGTTTGGCAAATCTTCTCACCCGGTAAGTCATTGCGTGCGGACGGCGGCCCGATAGCGGCTTGCCCCCAAGAAACGCGTCGACATCCCCCACCAAAGCTTCCACCGATCCATACCGCTGCGCGGGATCTCTTGCCAGGCACTTTCCGCACAGCGCATCGAGATCGCGCCAGTCCTCGGCCGTCAGCGCCGCCAGCGCGTGAGCCGTCCCATTCGAATCGGCAGCGCCGCGGCGAAACTCCGACGGCCTGCGCGGCGCACCCTCCAAGATAATTTGCTTGGTTTCCGCAAGTGTCTTCCCGGTGATGTCGAAAGGCACTTCCCCAGTCAGCAGCTCCTGCAAGATCGCGCCCAGCGCGTATACATCCGCCTGCACCGTAGGCTTTTCGCGGCGAATTTGTTCGGGCGCTGCGTAAGCGAGCGTCATGTACTGCGGCCGGTTCTCCGCCCCCGGTTCGGACGCGACCCGAAGCGACTCCGCCACGCCGAAATCGAGCAGCTTTACCGTGCCATCGGCCTCGATCAAGATGTTCGATGGCTTCAAATCCCGATGGATCACCGCGTGTTGGTGCAAGTGGTAGACGGCACTGCATATCGCCTTGAACACTCGCAGCCGCTCTCGCATCCCCAGCTGTCTATCCCCGCAATACTCGATCAGAGTCTGCCCCGAAACATACTCCATCACGAAGAATGGAACGCCGTCCGGCAAAGTGCCCGCGTCGTAAAGCCGCGCAATCGAGGGATGATTCAGCTGCGCCAGGATCTTCTGTTCGGCCGCAAACAGCTCGCGCCGGTCGGGTGACAGCGCATTGTGCAGGATTTTGAGCGCGACCGTTCCGCCATAGTCTCTCCGTTCGGCCAGATAGACGCGCCCCATACCGCCTGAACCGATCAACTCCTTCAGGTGATACGGACCAAAAGTCTTGCCGATATAGGCGTCCGGCGGATCCTCGAAGAGCTGTTCGGCGAAGAAATGCAAGCCCTCGGTCAGCTCGGGAATGGCCTGTCCATCGGCCGTCAGCAGGGCTTCCACTTGCGCTTTGAGCTCAGGATCGTCCGCGCAAACCGCCTGTAAGCGCGCCTCCTGATCTGGCTTGGGCTTATCGGCGATTTCGTGGAACAGCTCTTGAACACTCTGCCATCGTTGTGGACTCATCGCGCCCGTCCATTTACTCAACGTCTCATCAGACGTATCTTCAGCCACGCTTCCGCAACGCGCAGATCGCGGCTCACCTTTGGTTCCGGCAATTGTAGATTTTCTGCCGTTTCAGCCACGGAAAAGCCGCCGAAGTATTTCATCTCCAGCAGATCCGCTTGATAGCTATCGAGCAAATGCAGTTCGTTGAGCGCGGAGTCAAGCAAGAGCACGTGGCTTTTCGTCAAGTCAGGCGGCGAACCGCTCCCCATCGACACCTCAGCCCCGAGCGTCAGCTGAATGACCTGCCTCGTTGTGCTCCCAGGCCGCGATTGGTTCCGCGCCGCCTTCACCAGCAGCATGCGCATGGCGCGTGCCGCAGCCCGCCGGTAGACTTGTGGCTCCAATGGATTCATCCCCGGCCAACCCTCCGTCCGCAGGCACACATCTCTTACCATCTGCGAAGTCGTGAGCGTTACATCGCGCTCCGTCGTCTTGAGGTTTGCGCCAAGCCGCCGCAGTTCCTCGTATATGTTGCCGACGTCCTGTTCGAAGCTTGAGGAGCCCCTCCCGGAAGTTCCAGGCGGCTTCGCAAGCGGGTTTGTAGTCGGAGAAGTCTCTTGCGCCATAGCCGATCCATCGGAAAAACGCCGGCCTTCTGGCGCCCTCCGAGACTCTATTCTGTGCGACGCGGGATACAACTGGCAAGCGCTTTCCCCACGCTTCTGAAATTGATGGCCGCGAGCTCGTTTTCGCGTATAGACAGTGTGGTCCGGGCTCGCGCTCTGACCGCTACTTCACTTTCATCACAAGGAATGTGAGATCGTCGTGCTGCGGAGCTTCGCCAATCCACTCCCGCAGTCGCGCAGTAACAGACGTCGATATTTCTTCCACCGGAAGGTGGGCGATCCCACGAAGCAGGTCCTTCAAGCGTTCCTCTCCGAACTCTTCTTCGCCCATGTTGAGCGCCTCCGTCACGCCGTCGGTGAACGCCACCAGAACGTCTCCCTGCTGCAGGGCCACTTTCGCCTCCTCGTAACTCGCCTGGGCGAACATGCCGATCACCATGCCGCCGGTCGAAAGCTCTTCTACTTCTGCATTGCGCAATAAGTACGGCGGATTGTGCCCCGCGTTTACATAACTAAGCTCGCGCGTCTGCTCATCCACCTGTGCGTAGAAAAATGTGGCATAGCTGTTGAAGCCTGTCGACCGGTGCAAGAACCGATTCATCTTCGAGACCAGCTCCGGAAGCGAAACGTTATCCTCGGCCGTCAGTATGCGCAGCGAAGCCTGCACCACCGACATGATCAAGGCCGCCGCTACTCCCTTGCCCGCTACGTCCGCCAGCGCGATACCAAGACTGTGCTCTCCGACTTTCAAGAAGTCGTAGTAGTCGCCCCCAACGCTCCGCGCCGGCAGTGTGTAAGCCGCCAATTCGCCCAGCGGTGATTCCGGAGTGCTGTCCGGCAACAGTCTTCTCTGCACTTCGATGGCAAGCGCCACATCCCGCCGGAGCTTCTCCTGCTCGATCATGCGGCCGGTTAAGCGCCCGTTCTCCAGCATCAAGGCGAATTGATCGGCACACGCACGCAGCGCCCGGCGAGACTCCGCCCTGTATTCGGCACCAACCGTCGGCAAACCGATCACGAGCACACCAATCACTTCTTTCGTGGTTCGGAGCACCGCCACTAAACGCACGCCCGCCCGTTCCAACTCCTGCAACTCGGCCGACACTTGCGGCTTGAACTCCGCCGCCCAACGTTTCCACGACGCAAGATCGTCAGCGCCAATCGGCAGTGGCAGCGAATACGACTGCAAACGGCGCACCAGAAAGCCTTCGACGGGGATCCGCGGCGGCGTGCTGCTTGCGCCTGCCGTGGCATATTCGGCCGCAACTCGAAACGTCTCATCGCCCGCATTTTCCAGCAGCCAGGCAGAGCTCGCACCGATCGCCGCAGCCAGCTTCTCAAGCGCCGAGCGTAGAGCGTTATCCACGGAATCCGAATGGCGAGCGGCATCGACGAAACCTGCTAATAGCGCCGGCTCGGAGATGTCTTGCGGCCGGGATTCCTTCGACAGCAGCCCCGATAGCTCGGCAGCCGCTCGCCGCAATCGCTCACGAGTCTGCAGCCACATCGTCTCCGGCTCATCGCGAATCGCCACCATCGGCGAGAGCTGTGTCGCGCGCCACGCCGGATAAAACGACGCAAGCAGCGCAACGGCCGCAATCGCGCACGTCGACCAGATAAACGGCATGGGCGCAACTGACTGGATCACCGCTGTCTTCAGCAAGACAATCGTGGTCGCAACTACAGCCGCGGCCCCTAGAATCAACCCGGCCGCGGCCATTTTCAATCCGTTGCCCAGCACCAGCTGCAATAAATCATTGCTCACCGCGCCGAGCGCCATGCGCGTTCCAAACTCCACCGTGCGCTGCCGCACTGCATAAGCCACCACGCCGTACACGCCGAGCGAAGCGAGCAGCAGCGCCGCCAGCGCGAAAAACATCGAGAGCAGTGAGGTGCCGCGCTGCAGCGCCAGCGAGCCCTCAGCCGACTGCTGCATCGTGTGTACATCGTAGACCGGTTGGCTCGGGTTCACTCGCCGTATGGCTTGCCGGATCTCGGGAACAAGGACCCGCTCCGGCACATTCGAGCGAATCACAAAGTGCATCGGATTCGCGGGCACCATCGTCGACGCAAGATAAGCCTCCGGCTTCGGCGGATTATCGAAGCCGTTATTCCGCACATCTCCAACGATGCCTACGATGCGAGCGCGCCCGCCGCTCGGACTATCAAAGCGCCCGTATTGCCCTACGGCATCGACCCTACCGAAAAAGTATTTAGCGGCTGTCTCGTTCAATAAGATTGGCGCCACATCCCCCGCGTCGCTCTCGCGATCGGTCAACGTACGCCCCGCAAGCAGCGGAATTTTCATCACCGGAACGTATGCGGAATCGACCACTTGGAAGTTTATTCCCGGGAAGTAGCTTCTCGGCAACGTTCTTCCTTCCGCAAAAAAGGATGTTCCGTAGCAACAACCCTCGAGCGGTAAATGGCTGGCGAATCCCACTCCGCTCATTCCCGGGATTCCAGCCAGCGCCTCCGTCAAGCGCTTCTGGTAGGCCGCTAATTTCTCCATCTTGTTGTAAGCCGGATCGGTGGTTGTCAATTGAAACGTCAATAGGTGGTTCAGATCGAAACCAGGCCGGACCCGCGTCCAATTCGAAAGTTGGTGAACCAGCAGGGCGCTTGCGGCCAATAGCGTAAAGGCCAGGGCGAGCTCGCCAATGACCAAGCCTTGCGATAGCCTCCTGCTTTGCACTCCCGACGAAGCACGTACGCCTTGAGTTAAAACCTGATTCGGCGCTGTACGCAAAGCTTGCCACAACGGCGCGACGCTGGTGATCAAACTTGCAAGTAGCGCCACCAGAACGGCAAAAAGCAGCGCATTCCTGTCGATCGCAATCTCATCGGCGAGGGGAATGTAAGAAGCCGCGAAGAACAATACGGCTCGCAGGATTCCGTAACTCAGCAAGATTCCCAAGGCCGCGCCGATGGCCGCAACCACTAGGCCCTCCGCGAAGTACTGCCCAATCAGCTGCCGCTGCGCCGCACCTAAAGCTAAACGGATAGCGGTTTCCCGGCCCCGGCTAATTGCCCGCGTAACCAGCAGACCGGACACATTGGCGCAGGTGATCAGCAGCAACAGCCCGGCCGCCCACAACAGCAACAAGAGAGCAGGACGGATATCGTGAACAATGGTGTCGCGCAGGCTGATGACTGTAGCCGTGTCGTTCCCGTGCACATTCGGGTTCTCTCGGAGGAGCTGCGCCGCGATTCCCTTCACATCGGCTAGCGCCTGCGCGAACGTCACATGCGGGCGCAAACGGGCAAAGGCGATAAATTGTCCGCCGTCCCCTATAGAGCGCACAAAGGCAGGGTCGATCGGAATCCACAGATCGCTCGACGCCGAAACGCCACCTGGGTCGCCGATGGGCAAACGGAACCAGGCGGGCGCCACACCGGCCACCGTATAGTTTTGCTTGTCCAGCGTAATGGAGTTACCCACAATATTCGCCGGGCTTCCCAGCCGCTTCCACAAAGCGTAAGAAAGTACCGCGAGATTGTAGTTTCCCGCTTCGTGAGAAGCGTCCTGGAACCATCGTCCCTGAAGGAGCTTCACTCCCAAGCTGTTGACGAGCGACGGCGTGACCCGCAACCCGTTCACATGCTGCGGCTGCCCGGGAGCGCTAAGATTGAAATCCGCCCCGGCGAACCAGCCAAAGACGTCGAAGCTATGGCTTCTTCTCTTAAACTCGCGTGCGTAATGGTCGGAAAGCCCAGACCAGCGGCCCGGCTCGCTCTTGAGCGCCCCGAACACGCCCACAAACCGGTTCCCTTCCCGGTAAGGCAGCGGCTTCAGCAGGACCGTATGCACTACGGTGTAAATCGCCGTAGCTGACCCGATACCCACTGCCAGCGCCAAAACTGCCAGCAGCGCTACTCCTTTGGCGTTCTTCCAGGAGTTAATCGCCTGCTTCAGGACCGACATCATACCCGCCTATCATAGTCCGCGGCTATGGCTCAGCCTAATAGCCTCGGCCTCCGTATTTCACCATCACTCCAATCGCTTCGCTCATGGCTCCGATTAGGTGTTATCGGAAATAATTGTTGGATGCAATAGCCTAGGCCGCGCAAGGTATAGTCGTCTTTCGGAGCCATGAGCGAAGCGATTGGTGTTCTGCTCACCTACGGCACACACCTGCACGGCGCGGAAACGGGCTCCGAAGCCCACCATCACCGAAACTGGGGATCACCCACTGTGCCGTTCAACCCGGCTTGGCAGGCCCAAGCCCGGCGGCTCATGGCGGAATCGGATTTCACCCTCGATCCGCAAGACCGGACTCTTGTTATGAACTCCATAATCGATACGTGCGCATACCGCGCCGGCATCTGTTCTGCATCCATATCCGGACAAACCACATCTATGCCATTCTGCAAACCGATGTCCCGGCGCATCGGGCTCTAATCTATCTGAAGGCTCGCGCTACATTCGTGCTGAAGACACGTCATCCGCATCGCCGCCGGTTCTGGACGAGACACGGAAGCACTCGCTATATCTGGAATCGCACAGCCCTGGCGGCCACCTTGGATTACGTCATGAACCGGCAAGGGACACCTATGGAATCTTGGATAGACGGATCGATTGTTTAACGCTACAACTGCTTCGCTTATGAATGGGAGCCGATTCGGAGCCATGAGCGAAGCGATTGGTGTTCTGCTCACCTGATGAAACGAGTTTGTATAGCTATCCTGCCGTGACCGCAGCCGGCAAGCGCTCGCAGAACTCCGGCAAACCGTCCCGGCTGATGCCGCAGCTGCACTGCCTCTCCTCACGCCCGTTCCAAACCTGGCATTGCGGACAGCACCACTTGCCCGCCATCCAAAGCCTCACTTCAGGCTCGTAAATCGAAGCGGCCAGCACTCGAATATCGGCAATCGTCAGTTCACCCGTAAACATCTGCTTCATCTCTGCTAAGGAATGTGGCGGAAAAGCGCTGAAATTCGCACTGCGGGTAGTCCCGGTACTCTTACTGGTGTTTTCCTGATAGAACACCGGGATGCTGAGCTAAGCCAAACCCTACCCGGCCGGCGCAGGTGCAAGCTTCTGGACCGCCGGATCGTCGCTGCCTAACCAGTCGGGGTGATGCGCCGTCCCGTCAAAATGAGCCGACACTTTGAACAACTCGTACTTGCCTGTCATGGCCACTTGCTGCGTCTGCGAGATCAACTGCGCAAACTGCTCTTTGTCCAGCTGCTTGAACGTCTTGGCGGCCTGAAACGCCTGCTCCAAAATCTCCGGCTTGTCAATCCCAGTGATCACAACATCGGTCGGCAGGTTCAGAGCGTAGTGCAGGCAGTCAATCGGGATCCGGATGGCGCCGCTCTTGAGGATGATTCCTTCCCCTCCGCAGAAAGGCTTCATCGTCTGCACAGCGATCTTTTGCTTGACCAGCTCCGGCATCACCAGTTGCGCGAAGCTCCGGTAATGAGCGTCCATCAGATTCGACGGCATCAGCACGGCGTCGAACTGAAACCCATGCTGGCGAGCCACTTCCAGCATGTAGAGGTGAATGTGCGGGTCCTTGTGCCCGGTAAAACCAATGAACCGGATCTTGCCCGCCTTCTTCGCCTCCATCAGCGCTTCATGCGCGCCGCCTTCCCGAAAAATACGGTCCGGATCGTCATAGCGCAGAATCTCGTGAAACTGCACCAGGTCGATGCGGTCCGTCTTCAGCCGCGTGAGCGAATCGTGCAATTGATCGGTCGCGTTGTCCTTATTCCGGCCATCGATCTTCGTCATCAGGAAGACCTTCTGCCGGTAGCCGCCTTCGGCAAGCGCGTTTCCCATGTATCGCTCGCTGCGGCCCTCGTGATAATCCCAGCAGTTGTCCATGAAGGTAATGCCGCGATCGATCGCTTGGTGAATAAGCTTGGTGGCCTCTGCCTCCGTAAGCGTGGGCTTCGCGATATGAGACCCACCGAGTCCAATCGCGGATACTGTCTCGCCAGTGCTCCCAAACTTTCGGTAAAGCATCTCGCCCCGTAATTCTCCGGGCTCGGTCACTCGCGGAATCGGCAAGTTCGCCTTAGCGGCGTCGGGCGTAACCGTGTCGCTTTCAGCCTGCTTGGCTGCCGCGGCCGACACTCCTAAGCTCGCCGCCGTCAAACTCTGTAAGAATCGCCGTCTTTCCATAGGTAAAAGCTATCTACGCTCCTCCTGTTATGATTCTGCTCGCCACGAGCTTGTTACCAGTCATGACCACCGCAAGAATGCTGATACGCGTCCCTACTGACCTTTCCCCTTGTAAGTAAAAAGATCGTCTAACCCGACTGTTGCCGTTTACCGAGCCCGCACGTCAAGGCCGCTCACCGCGTGATGTTGGAGGGCAAGTGTCGGGAACCGCCAGCGCAAACAGGATCAATCCTGCCAAAGCCACTGCGGCCAAGCCGTAGAACGTCGGCGGAAATCCGAACCGTGCCGCAGCCAAGCCCGCCAGCAGATTGCCGAGGAAAGCGCCCACCCCGAGCGCCGATTGCATCACGCCGCCCAACGCGTTGAATCGCCCCGTTCCCTTTGCCAGATCGGCCACGATCAGCACTGTCACCACGCTTGCGATTGCGGTGCCGACGCCATCGAGCATCTCGACCGCAATAATAAACTCCGGCCGGGAACTAACCGCGAATAGCAGGCCGCGCAGCACCAGTGCCGCAAACCCAAGCAGGAAGACCGGTTTCCGCCCAAAACGTTTTGCCCCACGCCCACTCAGCGGCGACATCGGGATCATCACCAATTGCGGAACCACGATGCTGAGCATCAGGTAAATCGAAGCCCGGCTCGAGGCGTGGCCCGAAATTTCTTCGCCGGCCAGCGGCAGCAGTGCCGAATTGGCTACATGAAAGAGCAGCACCGCCGCGCCGAACGTTAGCACCACTGGATTGCGCAGCAGCGTTGTGGCGGGCGAGGCAGTCCACTCAGCCCCTGCCGGCGCTTCACGCGCTACCTCATTGTCGATGTCATCGGAACGAATGCTCAGAGCACAAAGCGCGCACGCGATTCCGGTCATCGCCGAGATGTAGAAGATCCACTGCGCGCCGATCTGCGCTCCCAGGTAGCCGGCGAGCGAGGCGGTCAACATGTTGCCGCCGTGGCTGAACGCGCCATTGCGTCCGATACGCTCACCTAATGCCGATCTCCCCACTAAGCCTAACGAAATAGCCGGCAGGAGCAGCGTGGCCATGGAGGTCGCCACACCGACCATGGCCTGATTTGCCGCCTGAGCGAGCACTCCCGGAGCCCACACCACGCAGGCCGCGCCAAGGCTGATCGCCACCGCGGACCCGGCCATCACCCATGTCTTTCGCCCCGTTTTATCGATCAGCCATCCGGCCGAGGCCTGTGCAATGACCGAAGCCAGCTTCTGCGACGCAATTGCAACGCCGATCTCCGCCGGGTTCCAGTGCCGCACCGCGGTGAAGTACCCGGCCATGAACGGCCCCACGCCCGTCTCCACGTCCGAGAGGAAGAACGCCAACCAATCGAGCGCCGCTTGACTCCGCTGTTTTCCCAAGCTTCAGAGTCCCACGCCGGAATGACGGCCTAGCTCGCGCTTTTGTAACCGGGTCCGCGAAGCGCCATCCCTGGTTTCGCGCCCGTAACCTTGCCGCCCTTGACGACCGCAACGCCGTTGACAAAAACATACTCCACACCCGTCGAGAGCTGATTCGGGTTCTCATAGGTGGCCCGATCAATGATCGTTTCAGGGTTGAACACGGCTATGTCGGCAAAGAATCCTTCCTGAAGAAGCCCGCGGTTCCGAATGCCGAGACGCCGCGTCGCCGCCGACGTCATTTTGCGGATTGCATCTTCCAGCGGCAGCACCTTTTCCTCACGCACATAGAGACCCAATATGCGCGGAAACGTTCCATACGCGCGAGGATGTGCTAATTTGCCTTTCATCTTTTCCGGGTCTAGCCCCGGCGCGTCCAGTCCGAACTCAATCCAAGGCTGCCGCAGTTGCAGTTTAACGTTCTCTTCGCTCATCAGGAAGTACATGGTTTCTACGCGCGTGCGCTCGCTGAGAATAAGGTCTATCGCGGCATCGCGCCAGTCCTTACCCATCATGGCGGCGATCTCGTTGAGGCGTTTGCCGGCATACTTCTGGTTTTCGGGCTTGTCTAGCTTGAGCACCAGGATGCCATCGGGCCCCGCAAGTTGCCCCATGTTCTCCCAATCGGACTTGGGCTGCCCCATCTCGCGCTTGATGCGCTCGCGCGCTGCGGGATCGGCCAGATTCTGGAATAGTTTACCGTTCTCGGCGGTCCAGGGCGGCAGTACGGCGGTGAGGCCGGTCGCGCCAGCCGTGTACGGATACATGCAAGCGCTTACATCCTGGCCCGATGCGCGAGCCGCGCTGATCTTCTCGATGGCGGCCGCTTCCTTGTCCCAATTGCGCTTGCCCGCCGCCTTCAGATGATAGATCTCGACCGGAGTGCCGGCCTTGCGTCCGATCTCGATGGCCTCATCGAGCGCTTCCAGAAAGTGATCGGCTTCTGACCGGATGTGCGAAATGTAGATGCCGCGATACTTGCCAACCGGCTTGGTGATTGCAATCAGCTCATTGGTATCGACGTAGGTTGCGGGAGGGTAGATGAGAGCCGATCCAATGCCGAACGCCCCGTCTTGCATCGCGAGATCGACCAGCTCCTGCATTCTGTGAATCTCATCCGGCGTGGCTTTGCCGGGAGCGAGACCCTTCACGTATTGCCGGATGGTAGTCGCGCCCACGTACGAGCCAAAGTTAATGGCCGAGCCGCGCTGTTCGGCGGCTCTGAGCATGGCATCGAAGCCGTGCGGGCCATCGAATCTCTTTTCCGCCGCGCCTCGGCCCATCTCTGTCGTTCCGGCGCGAGTGAGATCGTTGGCGGGCGCCGCAGTCCAACCCTCTCCGGCAATTTCGGTGGTCGCCCCTTGCGTGATTTTGCTGATGGAAGCGCCGCCGAGCGAACCTTGCATATCGACGAAGCCGGGCGCAACCACCAAGCCATGCACATCGATCCGCTCCTTGGCGTTGGCATGATCCAGCAGCCCCGCGCCGGTGATTTTCGCGATGCGGTTGCCGGAGATAGCAACGTCGCCGTAAAACCACGCGTTTCCTGTGCCGTCGACGATCTTGCCGCCCGCCAGGATGACGTCGTAGCTCGCTTGACCGAAGGCGATCGAGGAGAGAAGTAGGACCAGCAGCAGCCGCGCCGATTTCATTCCTGCGAAGGTACCACGAAGCTTGCCCGCTCGGCAGCGATACGAGCTAGCTGTCTGCGTAAGCTTCTCAGGGTGCTTGACCCAGCCATCCGGCAGTGCCGGACTGCGTTGCCAAATAGCAGCATGCGATTGTTCAGAAACGGAAGTGCTGATTCACAGTATTATGCCAAGGCGCTCCGAGTTTCGGGGGCAAGGTCACGAGGAGTACCCGATCAACAAGTGCACTTGATGCGACCTTGGAGGTTAGATCAACAACGTGAACGGCTTTAGAAATCAGCTTGCTGGGCTTCTAAACACCCCCCGTGAGGATAGATTTTCGGTCCTGATAGCCACGACGCCATAAACGAGCAATCGTTATCTGCTCGAGCATCGCCTGGTCCTACCGTCACCAGTTGACTTTAGGAACGTTTCGATGTGCTTCTGTTTTATCCTTCTATGGGCAGCCTGCCTCTTAGGTTGCGAAGATGATGAGGGTTCTTCTCGACACCAATATTCTTATCCATCGCGAGGCCTCGACGGTCGTCCCGCAGGACATTGGTCAGCTCTTCTTCTGGCTGGACAAGCTCAAGAACGAAAAGTGTGTCCATCCCCCGCTAGTCTGGACGAGATCGGCAAGCACCGTGACGGGCGAGTGCGCCAGTCGTTCGCCACTAGACCTTGCGGAGACATTCGGAATTCGGCCTCCGCAATCGTTTGTATATATTTGACGGTGTGGGGCGCTGCCTCCAGCCTCTCGGGTTTTAAGTTTCCTGAGCAGCATGGCGGTAGGTCACTCCCATCCCACATGCCAAAATCGGGTTAGACACTCTGAGGCGACATGAGCTGAGTCGTTGTGTTAACCCGGCTAGCCCGGATATCTCACAAATAGATGGCAAAGGGCCGCCATTTCTGGCATAACTGAGTTTCCAGACAACAGTTTGCGAAGAAGGAGACGGCCCGAATGCTTGCTACAGAGTGTACCCAATCGAATTTTGAGTTTGCAGGGATCTGGTCAAGATCGGTCGTAGCGCGTTTCGACGGCGGCAAGATTACTTCGAATGGGGGTGGCTTGCTACTGCAACAAGTGGATCAGCGCATTGGCCTGTTAAGCCGCTTGAGCGGCTGTTTTCTGGACGCGCGAGATCAGAGGCGCGTCCGGCACGGTGTGCGCGAGATGCTGGCGCAACCTGTCTACGGCCTGGCTCTCGGGTACGAAGACCTCAATGATCACGAGCAGTTGCGCGAAGACCCGTTATTGATGCTGCTGGCAGGGAGCGCACAGCCGGACAAGCCCTTGGCCGGCAAGAGCACGCTGAACCGGTTGGAACTGGGCGCAGAGCTTGCGGCGGAGGACCGCTACAAGAAAGTACATTACGATGCGGCTGGGATCGATGAGTTACTGGTACAGATCTTTCTGGAAGCGCACCGCGAAGCACCGCAGGAGATTGTGATCGATCTGGATGCGACCGATCTGCCGCTGCACGGCCATCAGGAGCAGCGTTTCTTTCATGGCTTCTACAACCACTACTGTTACTTGCCGCTGTACATCGTGTGCGGTGAGCATCTGCTGGGAGTGCGTTTACGGCCTGCCAATATCGATGCCAGCGCCGGCTCGCTCGAAGAGATCGAACGCATCGTAGGGCAGATCCGGCAAGCGTGGCCTGACACCCGGATCATTCTGCGCGCCGACTCCGGGTTCTGCCGGGAAGCGCTGCTGTCCTGGTGCGAAACGCACCAGGTGGACTACCTCTTGGGCTTCGCGCGCAATGAGCGCCTACGGCGGATCATCGATGGCCCGATGCAGCAAGCCGCTGTGATGCAGCAGCGCACAGGACAGGCGGCGCGCGTGTTTACCGAGCTTGCCTATCAGACCAACGATAGCTGGAGTCGGCCGCGGCGAGTGGTCGCCAAAGCCGAGCAGATCGAGGGCAAAGAAAATCCACGCTACGTGGTTACCTCGCTTACCGCTGATCACTGGCCACCACAGAAGCTCTACGAAGAACTGTACTGCGCACGCGGCGATATGGAGAATCGAATCAAGGAACAGTATTCGTTGTTTGCCGGACGAGTGAGTGCCGCCACGTTACGGGCCAACCAATTACGTCTGTACCTGTCGGCGGCTGCTTACGTGCTCCTGTCCGGGTTCCGCCGCTGGGCGCTCTCCGGGACCGGGTGGGCGCGCTCCCAGTGCCACACCATTCGCTTACAACTGCTGCGTATCGGCGCTCAAGTGCGCCTTACCGCACGCAAGGTCTGGGTGTCTCTGGCCAGCAGTTATCCGCACTGGCGCGTGTTTGAACACGCCTACAGGCAACTCCGTTCCTGAAGCGTTAGCAGTACCGTTCTTTGACAAACCGACGGCCCGAAACACATCATCCAATGGCGGAGCTTGCCTCAAGACCCTGAAACTCTGTGCCTCACCTCGCCGATCAGTGCCACTCTGCGGCCGCATCACTGATCAAATGTATTAAGCCGCTGGTGTGAAATCCGGGTTAACCCCAATACTGTTCATTTAAGGATGCTAATCCACTGGGAGCAGTCGATTCGGCGAGTGCGCTGCGGTTTGCGTGGACGCAGCGGATAATTGCTCATTTTTCGCTTGACGCCACGCGGGTTGAGGCGATGGCGACTGGAACTGACGCGCTCCTGGAGGATCTCCTGGAGCACGGCTTCATGAAAGGCTTTTCTGTGCCGAGGGGAGAATAGCGGCAAAGCGGGGTATTTTGCGCTGGACAACGCGCACCGCGTGCACGAAGGAGAGCCGGTCCGGATCTTGATCGACTTCAAGCGCCGCTTCGTGCATCAATCCTCGGATAGCGAAGTGCGCCATCAGCAAGCCGTAGAATTCTTGTTTGACGAGTTCGGGCGTTTTGCTCCGCAATACGATCTGAGCGCCGCGCAAATGGGTTTTCAGTTCGTCCAAGGCGGTTTCTATTTCCCAGCGCTCGTGATATAACGCGGCGAGTTCTTGGGCGGGAGCCTGTTTGGGATCCAGAATGGTGGTAATCAGGCGATACACCGGTTCCGCCTTCGGCATATCTTTCAAGCGGTAGTCGATGGCTCGCACAACGATCGCCTGGCGCTGATTTCTGCGATCGGAGGTGGAAGCGTAGAGACGGCTCAGATACGACCCGTCCGGCAAGCGCCGATCGATCTCCAAGCGGGCATTCTGGCGAGTACGCCACAGCAAAGCGGCTCCGGTCTTGGCCGCCGTTTGCCAGAGTTGGTAACTCGGAAAGAAGCGATCTGCGAGGCACAGCATGCCTTTTTGCAAGGCGGGTACTACCTGCTGA
The DNA here is from genome assembly GCA_965219105.1 of Bryobacteraceae bacterium. Lineage (GTDB taxonomy): Bacteria > Acidobacteriota > Terriglobia > Bryobacterales > Bryobacteraceae > Bog-105. The sequence goes on from OZ244728.1 coordinate 2,728,220, forward strand.
GCCAGCGTGATCTCATCGGTAGCATACGCTGCCATCTGGGCGGCCCATAGCACTTGGGTCCCATTCTCCAGCAGCCCCACAAAGCGGATTTTGGGAAACGCGCTAGAGCCCCGGCTGGCGCCGGGCCTCCCGTACGCCTCTTCGTTCTCGGCGCTGTCGGCCACATCCAGCGTGCTGCCGTCCAGACTTATTAACCGCCAGTTGCGATACCAAGCTCCCTTCGTCCGGCGCTCGGCAATCGGCACCACCGCCCCTTCATACAACTCCTTCACCGGGCCGGCGCCCAAACGACTGCGCGCTTGTGAGATGCCCGACTTGCCCGCTACCTTCACCACCGCAGACGGATCCAGCAGCCACTGCACTCCCTCTAACAAACAGCGCAGCACCTCGCGATACGAGGACCGCATATACAGCGCCAAGGCGATGACGTAATACACCACCACGTGCGCCGGTAAATCACGTTCCCGTACGCTCGCGCGGCCTGTCTTGTCTAACACACCGCGCACTTTCTCCAATGGGAAAAACTTGGCGATCACTCCCAGGCTGATGTAGTCGGTGATGCGACTGCCAGCCGGCAAAGTAGCAACCGTTCGCGCCATTCTGCAGCCTCCTGTCCTAAAAACAGAATATCGCGCACAAATGATTATTAAGTGAACGGTATTGCGGCTAGCTGCAATTTGCTTTGTGTAAACCAGAAGCGCTCTTAGTTAATACAACGAATCTCGTTCTAACTGCAGTTAACACAGCGATGAAACCCTTCGTTCCAGATGAGCTGCCGATCAAGAAAGTCGATTGGCCATCGCTCATTCGCCTGATCGGGCCCGCAAACCGAGCTCTTTCGACGCTCAACGGAGTACTCTTTGGGCTCCGGAACCCAGACGTCCTTCTTCACTACTGACTACCCAGGAAGCTGTGCTTTCGTCCCGGATCGAAGGAACACAAGCCACGCTTGGCGATGTTCTGAAGTTTGAGGCTGGAGAAGCTCCTGATCAAGAGGCCCGAACTCTGGACATCCAGGAAATACTCAATTATCGTGAAGCAATTCTGCACTCTCAAAACGAACTGCAAAATCGTCCTTTCAACCTTAATCTACTGTTGGAGCTTCACTCGCTGCTATTAGACAGTGTGCGGGGAAGAGATAAGGGCAGAGGACGGTTCCGCAAAACTCAGAACTGGATAGGATCTGCGGGGTGTCCAATCGAACGCGCCGACTTCGTACCCCGATGAACCCGACCTTCTTGTACAGCGAGCCATTATCCGCGCTCAGTTCGAGATCATTCACCCGTTCGTAGACCGGCAATGGGAGATTAGGCAGGATGTTAATCCTGCTATTCCTGTTTGAAAAGGGGATTCTACCAAGAACAGTGTTCTACGTTTCTGCTTACTTCGATCAAAACCGGGATGCGTACCTTCAAAAACTCCGAGCAATCGGTCGCCGTCGGGGAGCCTGGAATGAGTGGATCGAATTCTTTTTGACAGCGGTGACTCGACAGGCAGAGGTGAATACAGAAGTCGTTCGGGAGATTATGAGCCTCTATGAGCGTTTGAAAATTGATGTGATCGCCTTCACAAATTCAAAGTTCGCAGTTCCGGTGCTTGACGTCCTATTCGAAGAGGGTGTAAAAAGGATTGTGTAAACGCGGTTCTCGAGAAGAGGAAGATAGGAGAACCGGATGGCAATCAAGAAAGAACTGATCGACGAGCTCATTGCAAGCAGCGAAGGAAGCCTGATCGGACCGAACGGTCTGGTGAAGGAACTGACCAAGGCGCTGGTGGAGCGGATGCTGACCGGAGAACTGAACCATCACCTGGGCTACGAGAAGCATGACGTAGCCGGTTACCACAGCGGCAACTCGCGGAACGGCAAGAGCACGAAGACGTTGAAAGGCGAAGCCGGCGAGATGGAGATTGCGGTGCCGCGCGATCGCAACGGCAGCTTCGAGCCGCAGTTAATCGAGAAGCACCAGACGCGCTTTGCCGGTTTCGATGAGAAGATCCTGTCGATGTACGCGCTCGGCATGACGACGCGGGATATCCAAGGCCATCTGCAGGATTTGTACGGCGTGGACGTGAGCGCCGCGTTGATCTCAGAGGTAACCGACAGCGTTCATGGAGGAAGTGAAAGCGTGGCAGGAGCGGCCGCTGGAAGCGCTCTACCCGATTGTGTATCTGGACGCGCTGATGGTGAAGATGCGGCAGGATGGCAAGGTGGAGAACCGAGCGGTGTACACCGCGATCGGGATCAATCTGGAGGGCCAGAAGTCGGTGCTGGGCTTGTGGGCCAGTGGGAACGAAGGCGCCAAGTACTGGATGGCGGTGCTGCAGAACCTGAAAAACCGTGGCATGAAGGATGCCTTCGTGATCTGCACCGATGGGCTGAAAGGTTTCCCGGAGGCCATCGAAGCGGTATTTCCGAGCACGCTGGTGCAGACCTGCATTGTGCATCTGATTCGCGCCAGTCTCCAGTTTGTGAACTGGAAAGAGCGTAAGAGTATGGCGGCGGATTTGAAATCGATATACCGGGCCGTCAGCGCCGAGCAGGCCGAAAGCGGCGCTGGCCGATTTCCGGCGCAAATACCCGAAGCACCAGGTGGTAGCCGATGTGTGGGAGCGCAGCTGGCAGCGGGTCATTCCGTTCTTCGACTTTCCCGAAGAGATCCGCAAGATCATCTATACGACCAATGCGGTGGAATCGTTGCATATGACGCTGCGCAAAGTGACCAAAAATCGCGGCTCCTTTCCCACCCAGGACGCCGCGATCAAACTGCTCTACCTGGCGCTGCAGAAGGTATCCAGGAAATGGCAGACGGTGCAAGGTTGGCGCGAGGCGCTGCGGCAGTTTGCGATCCGCTGGCCGGAACGAATGGAGCAGGCACGAGCATGAACGGGTTCAGACGAGCCTGCGGCAGCAAGGAGCAAAAAGCATTTCACTTCCCCTTTCCCGTTTCCCCAAGGGGAAAGGCCGGGGCGGGCGGGTTCCCCCCACGCCGCAAATTACGCGGCTCCCCCCACAAGAGGGCACGGCCCCCTTGTGCATCCCCCGCTGGCTTCAAAAATCCATCGAAACGCGTGACAGCGAACGGAAAACTGAAAGTCAAACTTTAACTGAGTCAAAATAACGAAACGCGTTTACACAAAACGCTTGACACTACCTATTCGAAAACCTATGCTGACCCCAACTGAATTTGAGAACCGTAGTGGTTTGCCCAGCAAACCGATGCTTATGATGCTCTTGGATAAGTTCAAGAAGGCGAAAATCCTGTCCGTCGTTCGCGAAGGAAGCGGAAGGCGGCCTCAGATCCTGCTTTTCAACGAGCTCTTTGAGCTTTGCGAAGGAACCGTCAAAAAAACTTCGCAATGAAATCAGATACGAGCTCGCGAGGTTGATCGTTTTATTTGACACGTTACCGGATAAGCTCGGAGGGCGGGGTGGGTGCACTCCTGCAGCGAGCATCCCTCGCTTGGATTCAATGGGGAAGCGTATCCGGCTTGCCCCTGCTTTCCTAGCTCGCTCCCCGGCGGCGGCGATGCGCTTGTCCCCACCTGGCGAGTTCGAGCAAGGCTGGGCGCAAGGTTCGGCCGTAGGCGGTAAGAGTGTAGTGGGTACGAAGGACGGATCCTGGGAAAACGCTTCGCTCCACCAGTCCGTCTCTTTCCAGTTGGCGCAGCTGGGCAGTGAGGACCTTCTGGGACGCTTCCGGGATGCAACGCCGCAGCTGACCGAAGCGGCGGGTTTCATCCTTGAGTTCGCGAAGGATCAGCGGCTTCCATTTGCCGGCTATAACCCGGAGAGCAATCGCCACTGGGCACTGATGACGCAGCATGCAAAGCAGAATACACGGTGTGCCAATCGAGTGAAGGCACCTTTTTGTGCCTAATTGTAAAAGCCGTGCGCCGGAGTCAGGATAGAAGTATGAAAATTGCGGTGATTGGCTTCGGGAACGTCGGGGCTCAACTCGGGCGGTTGTGGGCGGCACAGGGTCACTCGGTAACGGGCGGGTTACGCGCGGGCAGCAAGGAAACCGAAAAAGCGAAAAAAATGGGTGTGACTGTGGCCGAGCCTGCAGCCGCGGTAAAGGGAGCGGATGTCATTGCACTGGCGCTGCCCTGGCAGGCAGTGGAATCTACGCTCGCTTCACTGGGGCCGATCGACGGGAAAGTAGTTTTGGATGCGACCAACCCTTTGCGAGCAGATTTGAGCGTGATTGTGCCGGAAGCGGGCAGCGGAGCGGAGCAGGTACTGCAGTGGGCGAAGGGCGCGCGGGTGGTGAAGGCCTTCAACACGATTGGAGCTGTGTTTTTCGGCGATCCGGCTTTCGACATGTTCTATTGCGGCGATGATGAAGAGGCGAAAGAGGTGGTGCGCGACCTGATCGAGGAGACAAAGATGCGGCCCGTGGACGCAGGACCATTGAAGAACGCGAGTTACCTGGAGCATATGGCCGGTCTGTGGGTCGACTTGGCGGTAAAGGGCAGGCTGCAGGGAGCGGCGTTTGGCTTCAAGCTTTTGAAGAAGTGATGCTCGGGTTCTTCGCGAGTCAGATCGAATGCTTCGCCCGAGGATTAAGCTGTTCGGACCGGCAGCGATCTCAATGCGCGTAAGAAGAAGATCGGTTGATATTCCAGCTCCGCGGGAAGAAGCTGCATTCTTGGCAAGCGCGTTAACAGGCCACTTAAAGCGAGTTCAACTTCCGTGCGAGCGAGCAGAGCCCCAACGCAATAGTGGATGCCATGACCGAAGGCGACAGAGGCGGGACGGGCGCGGCCCAGAACTAATGCTTCGGGATCTTCGAATTGTGCAGGATCATGATTCGCGGCTCCGATCATGAGGCTGACTCGGTCGCCCTTCTTGATAATTTTTCCGCGCAACTCGATGTCTTCGGTGGCAACTCGCGCAATGGAGAGGACCGGACTTACAAACCGCAGGAACTCCTCGACGGCGTTGCCTGGCAGGCTCGCCGAAGCGGTAAGAGCACTCCAGAGCTTTCTATTTTGCAAAAGATTCAGAACGGAGCCGGCCAGCAGATTTGCTGTGGTTTCATGACCAGCGAAGAGCAGGAAATTACAAAGGACGACGATATCGTCATCGGACAATTGTGCTTGCTCTTCTCTTACGGAAGCTAGCGCGGAAATCAGGTCTGGCTGCGGGTCCCTTCTGCGACGAGCAATCAGCTGCCGGAGGAGAGCGCTGGTCTGCTGCAATTTTTCTGCGATGTATCTGAGGCCGGCAACGTCTTGCGTAAGAGCCGCGGGAGGGAAACGAGCAAATGCATCTGCGGAGTGCCGTAACGCTTCGTAGTGTTCTTCGGGCACGCCCAATAGATCGAAGATGACAAGCGAGGGAAGTGGATAGGCAAAGTCCTTCACAAAGTCGCAGACTTGCTTCCGCTCCATGTCTTCAATCAATTTTTCCACGCGTTGCTGAATGCGTGCTCGCATGCCCTCCATGACTCTAGCGGAGAAGGCTTTTGTAATCAGCGAACGGTGGATGGTGTGAATCGGAGCATCGGATGCTTGTATCTGCTGATAAAAAAAGCGGTAGCCCAAGTGGAAGTCGGCTCGCGCTTCAGGCGGTAGCAGTTCTGCTCGGGCAAGCAGAGGAAGGCCACTCTGCGAAGAAAAGCGGGTGGCATCTCCGAATGCACTACGCACGTCCACAAAGCGCGTGAGTAGCCAACCGTTCATCTGTTTGTTCCAGTGCACAGGACTGTTCTCTCGCAGCCAAGCGTAAAGGGGGAAGGGATCCCGGATGTTCACCGGATTCATCAAATTGTCGAAGTCGGGAATTGTTGGAGGATTTGGGAGTGCCATCGGAGCAAATAAAGCCTGGTAGTTATTTTGCCAGCAGACTTTTTTCGACGATGTTTTAGAGCTGTAGGCGAACTCTGAGGCGCGTCAGTATGGCGGCGAGTGTGAGCATGAGGGCGGTAAAGACCAGGGCTTTGATGACGCCGGGAGCGCCGCGCTGGAGGGCGGCGGAGAGATAGGACGTGCCGAGGGCGGCGTAGAAGAGGTCGGGAAGGAGGTAGGTCAACAGAGTGTTCGAGCCCGCCGGTTTGACAAAGGATGCCCAAGCGGTGTGGCGTTTCACGTCGCACAGCCAATAGAGCAGAAGAAAGATTAGAGTGCTCGCGGCGGCGGAATAAAGGCACCAGGTGGGAGTGGCGCGGATTTTGGAGATGCCGAGGGGAGTGAGGAGGAAACCGGCGAGTAGAAAGAAGATAGCGGTACCGGCGGCCCAGAACGTTTTCGATCGCAAGCTCGGGGCGAAGTTGGGACGGAGAAAAATTGTGGAGACGACCATGCCAGAGCACACAAGCAGGCAGAAAGCGCCGTTGCTGAAAGGCCAGAGATAGAACGGCAAATGATCCGGGAAGCTGAGCCAGTGCGCGGAGGAGACGATATTGAGCGCGGCGAAGACGGCGAACCAGAGCCACGGAGACCACTTCCATTTGCGGGTCGGGACGTAGACGAGGCAGACGGCGAGATAGGTCCAGCCGATGATGCCGAGAATTTCCCAGTAGGAGAAGTCGAGCCAGGCGACGGCGCCGGAGTGCGTGGTGCGCCGGAAGATCAGGAACATCGCCGTCAGCAGAAGGAGGCCGGAAAACTTTGCGGCCGTGAAGAGTCTGCGATAGCGCTCGCTCGGCGGATAGACATTCCAGAAGAGGATTGCGCCGATGAGAAGAAGCAAGAGCCATGTGCCGCCGCTCAGTCCGGTGAGCCGTGGATCGACGCCGTCGGCATTGGCGAGGCCGATACCCAGAACGAGCAGGCTGAGAGAACGCGCAGCGATGTGAAGCCACAGCTTGGGGAGCGAAGGATTTTTGGCAAGCCGGGCGCGAATGGCCAGCGGGATGGACATGCCGACGATGAAAAGGAAACCGGGGAAGACCATGTCGACGTAGGTCATGAAATTGGCGCGGGCGGGCATGTGATAGTTCCACCACGGGAGGCCTTTGACGCTAGCGAGATCGTTGACGAAGATCATGAGCAGCATGGTGAGGCCGCGAAAGATATCGATAGAGGCGACGCGATTAGGGCGCGAAGGAGGAACGAGAGGATCGACAGCGCTCAGCGGCACTGGCGACGTGTTAGCAGCCATTCGATTTATTGTCATTCGGCGGGAACCGCAGCGGGGAGTTTATGGAGACTGGTATCGATGGCGTTGAGTAGAGCTCCATTCGCGTCGCCCGACAAGTCCCAGAACATGATGCCGCCGAGCTTATTCCGCAGCACGTAGGAGCATTTGGCCGTGAGCGATTGGACATCCTCGTAAGAGACAAAGACGTGCGCAGTGGGGCTGTACAAGTAGGGAGCGGAGGCAGCGCTATCCCAGTAACGGGTGTAGCCATTGGGCAATAAAGACTGCACGATGTACTTGTAGTCCGCCTCGAGATGCGCTTCAACTCCCGGCTGAAACAAGCCATGCTTGACGTCTTGGACGCCGCTCCAGGCATGGCCATAGAACGGGACGCCTAAGACGATTTTCCGGGGTGGAACACCGGCTTTCAAGTAGGCCTGAACAGAGGCGTCAGACGAGATTGCTTTAGGATCGTGGGGATCGCGAAAGAGCGGCGCGTGATTGCCGGTGATGCGATCGGAGTCAGGCTCGTAGTAGTCGTAGCACATCAAGTTGACAGTATCGACATAGCGCTGGACCTTCGCCATCTCGGTATGAGCGAGGAACTTGGGCTGCGAACCGGTGGCGACAGAAGAGTAGAGGTTGCGTCCTAATTTCTTTTCCTCGCGGTCGAGACGATGGCGGAGCTCTTTGAGGAATGTGGTGTAGTGCTGCTTGTCTTGCGGGCGGTTGACATTGCCGTTGCCAGGCAGACCCGGATACTCCCAATCGATATCGATGCCGTCGAGATCGTGCGCTTCAAGAAAATGCATGGCGCTATCGAGGAACGTAGCGCGGCTCGCCTTGGTGAGGGTCATGTCGGAGAAGCGGCCCGACCAGGTCCAGCCGCCCACCGAGATGAGAATTTTGAGCTGAGGATTGCGGTGTTTGAGTGCGACCAGCGTGGCCAGGTTTTCGGTGTCGTGAGGGGAGCCGTCCACGATAACTCCGTTTTCAATGTTGGCGAAAGCATAGTTGATGCGCGTGAGTTCTTCGGCACGAATCTCGGCCCCGTGGAGGATACGGTCTTGAGCGAAGACATAGGCAATGATCTCTTCGGGGCGCTTCTGACTGGCGAAAGTGTGTGGCGCGAACGACAGAGCGAGGCCGAGGATGAGAAGTACGGCTGAGAACGATGGCATCAAGGGGATGACACCATCATACGGACCGTCAGAGTGGTTGAATCTTTTAGGCAACACATGTTGTCAAAGTGGGGAAAGCCTGCCGTTGGAGCAGGAGCAACCGACAAGGAGACTTTTATAGATGAGAATAGCGGCGACGATTTCCCGATATCTGTTGGGATTGATCTTTGTGGTGTTCGGGGCAAACGGGTTCTTGCACTTCCTTCCAATGGGGACGATGCCGGGTTTGGCGGGCCAGTTTTTGACTGTGTTGACGGAGTCACACTTCACGGTTCCCATTTTTCTAACGCAGCTGGCAGGAGGAATTTTGTTGCTGATCAACCGCTATGTTCCGCTTGGGTTGGTGCTGCTGGGGCCTGTGATCGTGAACATCTTTTTCTTTCATGCGTTGATGGCGCCGAGCGGGCTGCCTTTAGCGGTGGTCGTAATTGTGCTGTGGGTGATTGTGGCGCTTGAGAACAAGCGGCATTTGGCCGGAATTTTCGCGGCGAAGTGAAGGGGGTTGGAGATGGAAATTGGAATCGGCAGTTTTGTAGAGATGACGCCGGAGCCATCGACGGGATTGACGATCAGTCCGGTGGAGCGCGTGCGTGACTTGATGGAAGAGATCAAGCTGGCGGACGAAGTAGGGTTGGATGTGTTCAGCATCGGGGAGCATCACCGGGAGGAGTTTGTGGCGTCAGCGCCGGCGGTGATTCTGGCTGCAGCAGCAGCGGTCACCAAGAACATTCGCTTGGCGAGCGCGGTGACGGTGCTTAGCTCGGATGACCCGGTGCGCGTGTTTCAGGACTTTGCCACGGTAGACCTGATCTCGAATGGCCGGGCGGAGATTGTGGTGGGGCGTGGATCGTTCGTCGAGTCGTATCCGTTGTTCGGGTACGACTTGAACGACTACGATGCATTGTTTGCGGAGAAGCTGGACTTGCTGCTGAAGGTTCGGGAGAGCACGAATGTGCATTGGAGCGGGAAGCACAGGCCGGCTCTGCATGGGGAAGGCGTCTATCCAAGGCCGGTACAGAACCCGCTGCCGGTCTGGCTTGGCGTGGGCGGAACGCCGAAGTCTTTCGCGCGGGCGGGGACGCTAGGTTTGCCGTTGATGGTGGCGATTATTGGCGGCGAGCCGCATCGCTTTCGCACGCTGGTGGAGATGTATCGAGAGGCGGGCAAACGAGCCGGGCACGCGGCTTCGCGGTTAACGGTGGGAGTGCATTCGCATGGGTTCGTCGCGGACACGACTAAGCAGGCCGCAGACGATTTGTTTCCGTATTATGAGCACACCTTTAACAAGATCGGCAGAGAGCGGGGCTGGCCGCGGACGACGAGGGCGCAGTTCGACGCAACGAGAAGCGCAACGGGTGCGCTGCTGGTAGGAGAGGCAACGGAGGTGGCCGATAAGATTCTGTATGAGAACGAGGTATTGGGCGGCATTTCGCGGATTGAGATTCAGTTGACGGCGGGCACCGTGCCGCACCACAAGGTGATGCATGCGATTGAGCTACTGGGCACAAAGGTTGCTCCGGCTGTTAAGAAAGAGTGGAGACTGCCGCGGGCCAGTTGAGGGGTTCAGGGGTACCTGCCGGCTTTTCTTCAACGCTTCGAAATAGTGGCATGTCGCGAAGCTTTTAGCGCATGTTCTGCATGTTTGCGCATGCACAGACGCCGCCTAGAGAGGCGACGGCAGCCAAGAATGGCCGGCCCCACATGACTTAAGACCGCAGTGCCGTTTGTCTTAGAATTTCAATGGTATCAGCGAAGCTTATGTCAGTAACTTTTTGTCTGCAATGTTCCACGGCGATTGCGCAAGCCCGGCACTTTTGACAGCGCAACTTGCCGAAGAGAGCGCATCCACAGAATAGGAGAGAACTTTAACAATGAAAGCAGTACAGCTGCATGGGTATGGCGGAGTGGATCAGTTGCGTTATGAGGAGGTAAAAACGCCGGAGCCGAAAGAAGGCGAAGTGCTGGTGAAGATGATTTCTACTAGCGTGAACCCAGTCGATTACAAAATGCGGAGCGGGGCGGCGAAGGATCGGTTTCCGATTACGTTTCCTTTTATATTGGGGCGCGATGTAGCGGGAGAGGTAGTAAAGCTCGGGCCGCATGTCACGGCTTTCAGCGAAGGACAGATCGTCATGGGGCTTGTTTCGAAGAGCTACGCCGAGTTTCTTACCGCTCCAGTGGACATTTTGGCGATCGTGCCCGAGGGATTGAAGGCGGAAGATGCGGGCGCATTGCCGTTGGTTGTGACCACAGGCGCACAACTGGTTGAGCATCTAAATTTGAAGTCTGGGCAGAAGGTATTAGTTACGGGCGCACTGGGGAGCGTGGGGCGGACGGCAGTATTCCTGGCTAAGCATTACGGGGCGCATGTAACGGCGGGAGTAAGAGGATCGCAGAAGCAAGAGGCCGAGTCGCTCGGAGCGGATGAAGTGGTCGCGATCGACGATGACAGCGAGATCGGGAAAATTTCTGAGTTGGATGCGATTGCGGATACTGTCGGCGGAGAAACGATTGGCAAGCTGCTCCAGAAGCTGAAGAAGAATGGAGTGCTGGGCTCGGTGGTAGGCAAGCCTGCGGCGGCGGAGGGCAAAGACATACAGGTTGAGGTTTTCATGGCGCAGCCGGATGCAGACCGTTTAACGCAGATGGGGCGAGCTGTCGTGATGGGCGAACTGAAGATTCCCATTGCGAAGCGGCTCACGTTGCGGGAAGCAGGAGAAGCACAAACTCTGGCGGAGCAAGGCGGCGGCGGCGGCAAAATCGTGCTCACACCGTAAAGCCGAGTGCGCTCGCCCGTCCACAGGGAGCTATTGTAAAAGCTGGAGCGCAGATGACATACAAGCTGACTGTGAACGGGCAGGCGCAGACGGTGAATGTAGAGCCGGACACGCCATTACTGTGGGTTTTACGGGACGTGCTGAACCTGCATGGAACGAAATATGGATGCGGGATCGGTCAGTGTAAGGCATGTACGGTGCACCTCAATGGCGAGCCTGTGCAATCGTGCTTGACGCCGATAGCCAACGCGACCAAGGGACAGATTACGACCATCGAGGGATTGTCGAGCGATGGCAATCACCCACTGCAGGTGGCGTGGCAAGAGATTGACGTGCCGCAGTGCGGATACTGTCAGGCCGGGCAGATTATGTCTGCGGCGGCGCTGCTTAAAAAGACTCCGCATCCGAACGATGCTGAGATCGATGCGGCGATGAGTGGGAATCTATGCCGGTGCGGGACTTACTTGCGGATCCGGAAAGCGATTCACAAAGCAGCTGGGCAAGCGAGCGGGTCGCAACAGGCGGAGTTAGTGGGCGTTGGAGTAGAGAGCGGAAAGGCGGAGGCATAACGATGCGAGTCAGCCGAAGATCTTTTCTACACGTGACCGCGCTTTCGGGCGGCGGCATGATGCTTGGTTTGCACATGGTGGAGCCGCAGCGAGCGACTGCGCAGACGCCCAAGGGGCCGCCACCGTTCGATGCGAAGGCGTTCATCAAGATAGCGCCGGACGGGACCGTGACACTGGTTTCGCGCAATCCAGAGATCGGACAAGGCATTAAGAACATGCTGCCGATGCTGATCGCGGAAGAGCTCGATGTGGACTGGAAGTCGGTTAAGGTGGAGCAGGCCGATTTCAAGGCGGAGTACGGCTTGCAGACCACCGGTGGCAGCCGGGCCGCGTCGAACAACTGGATTCCGATGCGGCAAGTGGGCGCGGCGGGCAGGCAGATGTTGATTGCGGCGGCCGCGAAGAAGTGGGGCGTACCGGAGAGCGAGTGTTTCGCGCAAAAGGGGCGGGTGTATCACCGGTCGACGGACCGGTCGCTTGGCTATGGCGAGCTGGCGCAGGCAGCCGCCGCGATGCCGGTGCCGGACTTGAAGACGCTGAAGTTGAAGGACGCCAGTAGCTACACGATTATCGGCAAGTGGACTCCGGGCGTCGATGTACCGAAGATCACGGAAGGCAAACCAATATTCGGCATCGATTTTACGCTGCCGGGGATGGTGTTCGCGGCCTATGAAAAGTGCCCGGTGTTCGGCGGCAAGGTTGTGAGCGCGAATACCGACGAGATTAAGAAGCTGCCGGGGATAAAAGACGCTTTCGTGGTGGCGGGGACGGTTGACGTGAAGCCGATAACGCCGGGCGAGCCGGGGCTGGAATCGGGCGTGGCTATTGTGGCGGAGACGTGGTGGGCCGCGCAATCGGCGCGAAAGAAGCTGAACGTGAAGTGGGATTTGGGTCCTGCGGCGCAGCAGAGCAGCACGGAATTTGCGCAGAAGGCGCAGGAGATGGCAAAACAACCGCCCCAACGAACGCTACGCAAGGTGGGCGATCCAGAGAAAACGTTTACGAGCGACGGGGCGAAGACGATCGAAGCGGCGTATTCGTATCCGTTCATTTCCCATGCTCCGCTCGAGCCGAGGAACTGCACGGCGACATATAAGGACGGAAAGCTGGAGATCTGGTCGAATACACAGCTGCCTGCGCGTGGACAGGGGCTTGTTTCTAAGGTACTCGGCATACCGGAAGAAAACATCTCGATCAACTTGCTGCGCGCGGGAGGATCGTTCGGACGCGGGTTGACGAACGATTACATGCTCGAGGTGTCGAATATCGCGAAGACGATTGGGATGCCGGTGAAGCTGGTGTGGTCGCGCGAAGACGATATGACGCACGACTACTATCGCCCTGGCGGGTTCCACTTCCTCAAGGGAGCGGTGGACAACTCGGGCAAGTTGGAGGCGTGGCAGAACCATTTCGTCAGCTATGGACAGGGGGATGAGTTCTCTCCATCGGCTGCGATTGCGCCGACGGAGTTTCCATCGGGCTTTGTGCCGAACTTTGCGATTTACTCGTCGGTAATGCCGCTGGAGTTAAAGACAGGGGCTCTGCGTGCGCCGGGAGCGAACTCGCAGGCGTTTGTGTTCCAGTCGTTTATCGATGAGCTAGCGCACGCAGCGGGAAAGGATCCGGTTGAGTTTCGGCGTGATCTATTGGTTGAGCCAGGCAAGGAGAAAGTGGCAGCCGCGGCAAAGCCGAAGGTGGAAAACGAGATTGCGCCTACCAAAGAAGGGGCGCATCACGAGTCATATGATGTGGCGCGGATGCGGAACGTGTTGGATGTGGCGGTGGAGAGATCGGGATGGGGCAAGCGTCAACTACCCGCCGGGACTGCGATGGGCATTGCGTTTCACTATAGCTTCCAGGGGTACTTCGTACACGTGGCGGAAGTGACGGTGAAAGACAAGAAACTCAAGGTGAACAAGGTCTGGGCCTGCGGGGACGTGGGAAGCCAGATCATCAACCCGAGTGGGGCCGAGGCGCAGGTACAGGGAGCGGTGATCGATGGACTCAGCGAGATGATGAGCCAGGAAATCACGCTGGACGCGGGTAAAGTGTTGCAGAAGAATTACGACACGTTTCAGCTGATGCGCTTCCGGCAAGCACCGGAGATTGACGTGCATTTTGTATCTTCCGATCACTCGCCGACGGGGCTAGGAGAACCGGCTTTGCCGCCGATTTTGCCTGCGGTGTGTAACGCGATCTTTGCGGCTTCGGGAGATCGCGTGAGAGCATTGCCGCTGAAGAATAGCGGATACTCGTGGGCGTGATTAGCAGCTTGGCGATGCTAGTGGGCTAGTGCGGGCGCGACCGCGACACCCACAAAAGAATCGGCGCATCCGTAATACAGGAGCCACTTGTTGTGGAAGAAGACCAGACCTTCCGCAAAAGTGGTTCCTGCTGCATATTGACCTGATTTTTCGAAAGGCATCTGTGGCTCGAAGACCGGCTGAGCGGTGCGGACGAGCAATTGCCGAGGATTATCTTTCGAGAATAGAGCTTCGCCGACCGCGTAAGCGTTCGCTCCGATTTGCTTGTCGCCAGTAGCGGGATCGTTTTTGCCGTTGTAGAGAAGAACAATGCCGCCGGCGGTGAGCACGGGAGGAGGCCCCGTTTCGGGGAAGCTGCTATCGAAGCGCCCGGCGCGTTTACTTAGTACGCTGACGAGATCATGGGTAGCGGTTTCGAGCGGCGTCCAGTGAACGAGGTCAGAGGAGGTGGCCAAGTGGATGGAGCCCTCGCCCCAGAACATCCAATAGTGACCGTCAATGCGAGCAGCGATGAGGCGGCCGTTCTCCAGGCGAGTGACAATGCCCGCGGATTTGTACTTCATCGACGAGTACTTGGGACCGAAGACAGAGCCGTACTTGGTCCAGTGGATCAGGTCACGCGAAGAGGCGATGCCGATGTCCCAGGTTTTGCGGTTCCACTGTGTGTAGGTGAGGTAGTAAGTGCCGTCTGGGCTCTCGACAAGTCGAGGATCTTCGACGCCGCCGGGCCACTCGCTGCTTTTCTGTGCGTCGTTGGCTGGGTAAAAGACAGGTTCGGGTTGACGCGTGAAGTGAATGCCGTCGTCGCTTTGGGCGAGACCTAGGCGCGAAGTGTGCATACCGATCTGCATGGAGCCGGAGTTATCTTCCGCGCGGTAAAGCACAACGATCTTGCCGTCTTTGACAATCGCGGCAGGGTTGAAGGTGTGAAGAGCCTCCCAATGTACGGGTTTGCCGGTGATGGGATCTTTGAAGGTGCTGTTGGGTCGCGGCGTAATAACAGGCTGCGACACTGGCCGAGTAAAAGGACCGATCTTCCATGTGGCAGGCGCAGGCTGAGAACTCAAAGGGAGAGCCCCGAGTAAGAAAGCCGCAGCCAGAAGTAGATTAGGCCACATTATTTGAGGTGATGAACCGTAGGGCGGCAGAGTTGAGGCAATAGCGAAGGCCATTTGGGGGAGGACCGTCATCGAAGACGTGACCGAGATGAGCGTCGCACTTGCGACAGAGCACTTCCGTGCGCGATGCGGAGAGACTGTTGTCGGCGCGAGTCGCAATGTTCTCGGAGGCGACGGGAGCGGTAAAGCTGGGCCAGCCGGTACCGGAATCGAACTTATCGCGGGAGCGGAACAAGGCAGTGCCACAACAGGTGCAGACGTACAATCCGCTTGCCTGGTTGTGCCAGTAGCGATTAGCAAAGGGCAGTTCGGTGGCTTGGCGGCGAGTGACTGCGTATTCGGTCTGAGTGAGTTCGGCGCGCCACTCACTCGCCGATTTGACTATCTTGCGAAGTGTGACACGGCGCGGCTGTCCGGAGGCGGAGAAGAGTACAAGGGGCACGGAATCGCCACTGCCATTCAACGCGGCATCGGGCAGCGCGCGGTCCGGCCGTTTAAAGATGGCGACCAAACCGGCAAAGGCGAAGGGCATGAAGAGCAGAGCGCGGCGCGGCGGCCCTTGTTTGCTCAGCGACTCAGAATTCATTTGCCTCTCCATTCTCAATCTATTCGATGCAGAAGCAAACCGGAAGGAGACCGATACACTTGCTGCATGGGGAGCGCTCTTGAGCGACTGGCGGCACTAGCGCAGGGCTTGAAAGTTCGGACGGCCAGGCGGGAACAAACGGCGGTAGTGATTTCGGTGCTGCTAGGTGTTCTGCTCTGGCAGACGAAGTGGCCGAGTTTACGCCCTGGGTTGACGATACTTTTGCTGGCATACGTGGGGAGTGCGCTGGTGCTGCTCTACCGGACCAAGCGACTGGCGCAGGATATTGAGCAGGTAAATGAAGGGCTATTCAAACCGGATCGGGCACTGCATTGGTTCGACCGCGAACAAGCCTGGACAAGAGGGCTGATGTTGTTCGAGACGTTGTCGCGGACGCTCGGATTCCTGGTTCTCGGGTATGGATTTTATGCCGCGACCGGCAGTGTAACAGTTGCGATTGCGCTCGGGGTGGTGTATCCGGCTTTGAGTTTTCTGGGGCTCGAGTGGCGGAGTTACGAGCGGCAAATGCGTAGTTTGGGAACGGAACGAGAGAATTTAGACGCGCCTCGTTTTAGAACGCCTTAGTAACGCCAGCTCTTCAGGTCGGCTCCGGGAGGCGCAGTCTGTTCCATGCGCTTCATCATTTTGGGGAGATACATAGTGTTGTAGTGCAGGCGCGAGAGGTAGTTTGGCAGCTGCGGGTCGCCATTCCAACAGTGCTCGGCGCGCGGGCCGTACTTCACTTCGCCGTCGTAGGGCGGATTTTGAGTAGAGTTGAGGAAATCCTCGATGTAATAGACGGCGTCGTTGAGGTAGTAAGTGTCGGCGCTTCCCACATAGATGTGAATTTTGCCTTTCAACTTAGGTCCAAGCGTGGACCAGTCGCGAGAGAGGATATGGCTGAGGTCGTAGTGTTCGCGCCAGTAGGCAGCGATGTCTTTGTCGATTGCCCCCGTTTGCTTGTCGAAGATTTTGGAGGGGTAACCGTCTTTGCCGACCGGTGAAAAGACGGCCTGCCAGATATCGTACTGCTCACCGGAGCGGCCGTGATCGCCGAGCGCGGCTTCGTAGGAGTTGACGCCGCGCTGGGTGATTGAGATGTTGCCCAGGTAGTCGCGCATGGCGGGCTGTTCGATTGTTTTGTGGGCGCCTTCGAGAGAGTAAGCGTTCTTTGCTTCGTAAAGGTTGATGTTGGTGAAGGCGCGGAAATCGACAGGATCCGGACAAGCAGCGAAGGCTCCGTTGTAGTGGTCGGGATAGAAGACTTGGACGGCGAGTGCTTCCCAGCCGCCGGTAGAGCCACCGTAGAGAAAGCGCGCCCAGCCCTGGCCGATGCCGCGGAATTTCTTTTCGATGTAGGGGATGAGTTCGGTTTCGATAGCGTCGCCATACGGACCGAGATTGGCGGAGTTGACGGCGTAAGAGTCGTCGTAATAGGGATTCGCGTGTTGAATTTCGACGACGAGGAAGCGAGGGAAGCCTGGCGAGATCCATTGCTGGTAGAACTTGTAGGCCTCAGCCTGCTCGATGCGGTTGTAGCCGGCAATGTGAAAGCGCTGGCTGTAGTCGGGCTTCAGATCGGGGTCGGGCGGTTGGGTGCGGAAGCCGTCGAAATCGTCGGGAAAGTGGCCGTGGTTGATGGCAAGGGGAAAGCGAGCCTCCGGGTGCTCATCGAAACCCTCCGGCACGAGGATGTGAGCGCCGAGATACATGGGCCGACCCCAAAATTTCGTGAGAAGCGGCGATTGGATTCTGATGTGGCGGATGTATTTGGTGTCTTTGGGGGGAACGATGGGCGGTATTTGGTGGTCGAGGGAGATTTGGAAGGAGGTAGCGCCGGTAGACAGGGTGATGCGCTCGGGTTTGCTGATGAGATTGCCGGGGGCGAGGTTCCAGTGCTGCCCTTCGCCTCGGTCCATGGGCAGTTTGACGATTGTGCCGTCTGAACGGTGGAATGTTTCGTAGCGATTGAGGACGGCTTGGACGTAGTAGCTGCCTGGCTTAAGTTGAGCGAGGCTTGCGATTGGATAGCCGGGAGCGGAGGCATCCACGATCGCCGGCTTACCGGGCTGGAGATGATCGACAGTGACGCCGAAGATGATCTGGGAAGCAGGTGTGTCGTTGATCTGCATGCGCGGCTCAGCGCTGCCGTCAGTTGACAGGATCAGCAAGAGGCGTCCATCCACGGGAGTCGCGTTGAGAGAGGCTGGAAAGCTCACTTGGAACGTCGGCGAGGGCGCTGCGGCTGCGAGGGTAAACGAGGGGATGGCAAGGGCAAACGCAAGCGCAGCACGATAGTTCATTCTGCTTAGTGTAATGCGATGGCCGCAGGTAACAAGTGGTGGAGGTGGCTCAAAAGCACCAGCGCGATGCTGCCGCGGCGACTGGGCCAAGCTGCAACTCGTTGGAAATACTTTGTGCAGCGAGGCGCACTGATTTGGCAACCGACGTGCTTTGCCAAATGCGTCGAGTAAGAAGACGACGTTATGAAACGCATTAATCAATCAGTAGGGAATGGCGCGATGCGGATGACGATGGCCGGTTTGCTGGCTGCGTCCACGCTCGTGCTGGCGCAGGACAACCCGCCGCCACCGGCGGCCAACACTCCGGTAACTCAGACGGATTCGAGTGGTGGGTGGAAGCGGGTAGGCGATCAATCGCAAGCAGCGCAAATGAGCGCGCAGAACAACGGATACGGGCCGACAGCTTCGCCTAACATGGCGCAGTATCCGGCACCGAATACCGGACCGTCACAACCGCCTCCGACCGGGCAGTATGGACCGGCGCCCGTTAATGGGCAGTATGGGGCGGGTAACTCGCCCTACGGAGCAGCTGGGAACGAACAACGGCAGAATGTGCCACAGGCCAATTACGCGCCGCCTGCACCGGTTCCGGCACAGCTCACGATGCCGGCCGGGACGTTTCTGACAGTGCGAATCAATCAGATGCTTTCCTCCGATAAGAATCAGCCGGGCGACGCGTTCACGGCTTCGCTAGTTCAACCGGTGGTCGTGAACGGCGTGGTGATCGCGGAACCAGGGCAGACCATTGGCGGACGAGTGGTCACCGCGGAGAAGCACCATGTCGATCAGCCAGCCCGGCTCGGTGTTCAGCTGATTAGCCTCTCGCTGGTGGATGGGCAACAGGCGCCGATTGCGACTCAGTTTGTGAGCCGGCAAGGCGGGACAACGCCGCGAGGTACGGAGGTAGGGACGGTTGCAGCGACGACCGGTGTGGGCGCCACAATTGGCGCGATCGCCGGTTGGGGAACCGGTGCGGCGATCGGCGCAGGAGCTGGCGCGGCGGCAGGCTTGATTGGCGTACTGGTAACACACCATCATGCGAGCGTGTTGTATCCGGAACAGATTTTGACCTTCCGGGTGGAGACGCCGGTGACGATCTCCACGGTCAATAGCGCCCAGGCATTCCGCTACGTGGAGCCGAACGAATACGACCGGCCGACGTATGCAAATTACGGCTCGGGCGGTTTGTATCAAAGCGCAGCACCAGCGCCTCCGGTATATAACAACTACGCGTATGGCGCTTATCCGTACGGAGGCTGGGGCTACCCTTATCCGTATTTTGGCGGCTTCTATGGACCCTCGATTGCATTTTACGGGGGGTTCGGCCGCGGATACTACGGCCGGCCATATTACGGACGCGGTTACTACGGCGGATACCATGGCTTTGCAGGAGGCCGTGGAGGCTTTCGGAGGTAACTCCAGCGCTCCGGCAACAAGAGCCAAACCGCTTCAGCGAACCCGGCATCGGCCTACCGATGCCGGGTTTTCGCATTTTAGGGTTCGGTGAAACATGCTGATTTACCTAACCGTAGAAGTTCAAGCGAGTCTAACAGGCTTATTGGATGGAGTGGACCGACGAAAGGGCGGCTGGAGAAGCGAGCAAAGGGAATCAGCTGGCCTTTCGCGTCCTGGTCGAACGGTACAGCCGTCCGGTGTTTCGCTTGGCGTTTCGCATGTGCGGCAGTGAGGCAGATGCGGAGGACCTAACGCAAGAGACTTTTCTGCGGGCATACCGGCAGCTGAACAAGTTTAACGGCCAGTGTGCGTTCGGGACTTGGCTGTACCGTATCTGCGTGAATTGCTCGCTCGACTTGCTGCGAGCCCGCAAGGTCAGGCAGCAAGGCCCGGGGGAACGGCAACACAATCGCGCGGATAGCAACTGGCTGGACCGGGTAGCCGCGCGCGATCCCGGACCGGAACGCTTGCGGCAAAGCGGCGAGATTGCGGAACTGCTCGAACCGGCGCTGAATCAATTGAGCGAGATGGAGCGGGCCGCTTTTGTATTGCGGCATTGCGAAGGATGCGACATTGAGGAAATTGCGACTGCGTTGGGCGTGCGTCCGAATGCGGCAAAACACAGCGTTTTCCGGGCCGTGCAAAAGCTGCGGAGAGCTTTGGAACCAGCTTTGGGAAGGATGTGATGGATCATCCGACAAGTGAAGAGATGCTGGATCTGCTATACGATCCTGGCGACGACCGGAACGATCATCTGGCGCAGTGCGTAGAGTGCCGGGAGCAGTTCAAGGCTTTGCGGGAAAGCCTGGAGGCGTTCGACGAGTACAGAATCCCGGAGCGCGGCGAGGAGTATGGGGAGGTAGTTTGGAACAGGATAGCCGGGCGATTATCACGGACGCAGAGGGGACGGCATTTCAGCAGCGTTTGGAATCGATTGAGGCGGCCGATGGTTGTCATTCCAGCACTCGCCGCACTACTCTGCATGGTGTTTGGATTAGGCATTTGGACAGGGCAGGAGAGAACGGCGACGGCTTCGAAGGTTCGCGAGCGGGTACTGCTGATCGCGATGAGCGACCATCTGGAGCGTTCCGATGTGGTGCTGACAGAACTGTTGCGCAACGGCCCGCGTGACATTGACTTACCGGAAGAGCGGAAGCGGGCTCGAGCGCTAGTGGATGAAAACAGGCTGCTACGGCAGACAGCGATGCATTTAGGCGATCAATCGCACGCGTTGCTGCTGGATGATTTGGGACGAGCCTTGATCGATTTGGCGAACACACCCGACGACGCTCCGCCGGCCGAGTTGAAACGGCTGCAGGAGCGCATTGAGCGGAACGGGCTGCTTCGGAAAGTGAGAAAGACAAGCCTGAACGTGGCAAGAAGAGGAAACGTGTTATGAGGCGCGCCGTTTGGCTGGGAGTGGTTTTGGCGAGCGTTGTGTCCGCGCAGGGTTGGAGAGGTTTGGGACCGTCGTTCGGCTTCAGCGGTCAGGTAACCGCGCAAGATGGAGAGTACCAGCACGGTTTAGATGAACTCGAGTCGCACGAGTGGGACAAAGCTGCGGCTTCGTTCCGGCAATCGGCAAGCCGGGGACGGGCCAATGCTGACGGAGCGTTGTATTGGATGGCATACGCACAGGCTCACGAGGGCGACAACAAAGCGGCGCTTGCCACGCTGCGTCTTTTGCGTTCGAAATTCCCGGCGAGCCGATGGCTTAAGGATGCTCAAGCACTGGAATGGGAGGCGAAGGCGGCGGCCGGCGTTGCGGTGCAGGCCGGAGCAAACGCAAATCCGGTTGTGAAACTCATGGCTGCCAATAATCTGGCGGCAGCGCACCCGGGGGCGGCAGTGCCTGTCATCGAGCAAGTTTTAGACAGCAGCGATTCCGAAAGGACAAAGGAGCAAGCGTTGTTTGTGCTGGCTCAGACACCCTCGCCCGAAGCGAGCAAGATGTTGACGCGTGTGGCGTTCGCCGATAAGGTTCCAGCGATGCAGCTGCAGGCGATTAGATTGATGGGCGCGCTGAAAAGTAAGCAGGCGGACAAGAGCCTGGCTTCGCTTTATACGTTGAGCTCAGATACGAAAGTAAAGGACGCGATCCTGCAAAGCTTCGCGCAGGCAGGCTCGCTTGGATTTCTCGCACGGGTGGCAAAGGAAGATTTGAACCCACAGTTGCGGCGGCAGGCAGTGCAGCAACTCGGGCAGGCTCAGGCCGGCGATCAGCTTTGGCGTCTGTACCATCAGGGGCTGCCAACCGAAGAGCGGAAGGCGATTCTTCATTCTTTTCAGATGAGCGGCAACTCGAACCGCCTGCTTCAAGTGGCGCAACAGGAAAACGATCCGGCGCTTCGGGCAGCGGCGATCGGCGATTTGGCAGTGGCGGATAAGGGGAGCAATACCGATCTTTTTCTGTCGATTTTTCGAACCGCGAAAGATGCTGAAGTACGCACGGCGGTGCTGGATGCGTTTAGCCGGCAGGAAAACGGACGGGCGCTGGTGACTCTCGCAAGAAGCGAGAAAAATCCGCGAATGAAGGCTCAGATTATCGGGAGAATGGCTGTCCTTAACTCCAAAGTGGTAACCGACTATTTGGCAAATGCATTGAAGTGAACTATGCGCAAGTAGGACTACTGAATCATTCCCGGACCGCGACTCATCAATTCGATGAAGATAGAAATGACGAAATCCTAGATTTTGTCGGAAAGCGTGGATGAGATGAGTAAGCTGGCAGGAAAAGTGGCGGTAGTAACGGGCGCGTCGAAAGGGATCGGGGCTGCGATTGCAAAACAACTGGCCGCCGATGGAGCAAGTGTCGTGGTGAATTACTCCACTGGCCGGGAAGGCGCAGACAAGATCGTTTCAGAGATAACAAAGAGCGGCGGCAAGGCAATTGCGGTGGGCGCAAGCGTGACGAAAGAGGCCGACATCGACAAACTTTTCAGTGAGGCGGTAAAGGCGTTCGGGAAGATCGACATTCTGGTGAATAATGCTGGGGTGTATAAGATGATGCCGCTTGAACAGATAACGGCGGAGGAATACAATCGCCAGTTCGATACCAATGTGCTGGGCCTGCTGCTGGCGACGAAACGCGCGGTTCCGCACTTTCCGGCCGCCGGAGGGAGCGTTGTGAATATTAGCTCGGTCGCAAGCACATCCGCGCCTCCGACGGGAGCGGTTTACTCGGCGACAAAGGGCGCAGTGGACACCATTACTAAATCGCTTGCAAAAGAGCTGGGGTCTCGAAAGATTCGCGTGAATGCGATCAATCCGGGGCTCGTGATTACTGAAGGGACACAGGCAGCGGGATTCGCGGGCAGTGATTTTGAAAAGGGAGCGATTGCCGGTACTCCACTCGGCAGGGTAGGACAGCCGGAAGACATTGCGCTTCCTGTTTCGTTTCTTGCGTCGGACGATGCAAGGTGGATTACTGGAGAGACGATCTTTGTTTCTGGCGGCGCCGCTATCTAGCACCACTATCATGGGCGTGCGGGAAGTTACAAGGAGAGATAACTTCCCGCACGTAACAAGTGAACCGAGTAACTACTTAGCCTGGTTCTCGCCTCCGTACTGCACAAGCTTGCTCTCGAAACCTTGCGTGTCGGAAGGCGCAGAAGCTTGACCGGTCAGAATAGCTTTGCTCGTTTCGGACTGGCCGTAAATGGCCTTATTCACATCTGGATCTTGCCGGAGCGTGCTTCCTTGAAGAGAGATGCCGCCGAACACTCCGCGAGAGCGAGACCAGGAAAGGATGTCAGCGTGCATGGTGGCGTCTGTCTGAGCGGTTGCGTCACGGCCGACTGGTCCGGCCGCGGCAGAGACTTCGCCGCCTAATGTGAACTTACTGTTGAGAATACCCTGCATTCCTCTTTGGCTCATCACGAGCATAACCAGATCGGTTTCAGCGCCACCGATTTGAAAGCCCACGCCCCCGCCTTCCACTCTCATGGCAGCAGGACCTGTCCAACCGCCGCCGTCTTTACGGCAGGCCGCAAAACCGCGCCCATACTTGGCTGAGACGATAAAGCCGGCCTTTTTCATATCAGGTATTACGACAACACAGTAGGCCTTGTCGAATAAGTTTTTGGGAATCGACTTGTCAGGAGTACCCATGATCTCAGTAAGAACCTGTCCCGAATTTTTCAGACGGGTTTGGTCGTCGTTCGCCCCATAGACGGTGGTTACTCCCAGGGCAGTAAATAAACAGCAAACTAGAACAGATTTCATAAGTTGTCCGTTAAACCTCCCTAGTAAGACTGCGGCAAGGACGCGAACCTTTCATTTTGTCGCAGTACGGAAGCGTGAAAGGCGGAGGAGTTTATGCTGAACGTTGTGCGCAGGCTACTCTTATTGGCGATCGCTGGACTGCAGATCTATGGGCAGAGTTTCCGGATTGAGCCGCCGAGACTCGTTCAAGGTCGAGCAATCAAAGTTTATGGCGACTCTGAAGCCGGCAACGCTCGCCTGGATCATCAGGAGATACAGCTGTTCCGGCAAGTGGACGGCCGTGTGATGGGGCTGATGCCCATTCGAGTTCTGTCCAGGCCGGGAATTTACACGCTGGAATGGATAGGCAGCAACGGTTCGATCGTTAACAGGAAGGAAGTGACGATTCGCAGCGCGCACTACGCCCGCCAGAACGTAGTGTTGCCGAAAGCGGTAGCCGAACTGCACTCGACGGCAGAAGAGCGAAGCAAAGTTTCCACGTTCCTGAATGGAGTCTCTGACAAACGCTTCTGGACAGAGCCCTTCGATGCGCCGATTGCGGGATGCATTACATCGCCGTTCGGGGTGACACGTTTAAACAACGGCAAACTGACGGGCGACTTCCACGCGGGTCTCGATCAGAGAGGCGCATTCGGGTCGCCCATTCATGCACTGACGGGCGGAAGAGTAAAGATCGTGGAACAGTTCAGCTTGCACGGGGGCACGGTGGCGATTGATCACGGCCAAGGCCTCGAATCGATGTATTTGCATATGTCGAGGTTTGCGGTGACCGAGGGGCAGGAAGTTCACGAGGGCGACGTGATTGGTTACGTCGGATCCACTGGGCGCTCAACAGGTCCGCATCTGCACTGGGCGATATATGTCTACGGCGAGCCAGTGAACCCGCTGCAATGGGTTCAATTACAACCGTGCACAGATGAGACGACAGCGCAGCGACGCCCCTCTCACCGGACGCCAAGAAAAGATTGAACAGCGAAAGCTATTGCTGCCAACCACCGCCGAGCGAATTATATATCTGCACGAGAGAGAGCCGCTCGTTTAGCTGAGCCCGCGCCAAGTTAATCTCGGCCGTGAAATAGTTGGTTTCGTTGGTAAGCACCTCCAGATAGCTCGTGACACCGCCCTGGTAGCGCATATGGGAGAGGTCCGACGCACTTTTGGCGGCTTCGGTCAGAAGCTGCTGGTGAGCGCGAAACTCGCGGTACTTGCCGTACGCGGTTAGCGAATTCGATACATCCCGGAAGGCGCCCTGGACGGCTTGCTCGTAGGTGAGCAAGGCCTGTTGCTGTTGAGCTTGAGAGAGACGCACATTGGCTCGCAAAGAGCCCGAGTTAAAGATTGGCTGGCTAACCGGAGCCGACCAATTCCAGTAACGGGAAGGCCAATTGAACAGATTGTTGAGACCGATGCTCTGAAGGCCGGCGGTGCCGGTCAGCGGTAGCTGCGGAAACAGCTGGGCGCGAGCGACACCAATCTCGGCATTGGCGGCAATAAGGTTTTGTTCGGATTCCTGGATGTCGGGACGGCGCTCGAGGAGCTGCGACGGGAGCCCCGCCGGTACGGTTGCAGGCAGGGGCTGTTCAGTGAGGGGGAGTCCACGGGGGATTGCGGTTGGATTTTCTCCGAGGAGGATGCTGATTTGATTTTCGGTCTGCTCTACAGCTCGCTGGGTGTCAGGAATCACTTCAGCGGCTTCTTGCACGAGCTGTTCGGCCTGGCGGACATCGGCAAGCGAGGTTGCGCCGCCCTGTTCAAGTGTCTGGGTAATCTGCAGAGACTGCTGGCGAGACTTCAGCGTGCGCTGCGCGATATCAAACTCGTTGTCCAGTTCGCGCAGCTGAAAGTAGGCGGTTGCTAGATTTGCGATCAGGGTGTCGATCACGGCACGGCGTCCCCACTCGGTCGCACGCAGCGTGGCCCGGGATGCTTCAGTCGCCCGGCGATAGCGGCCCCAGAAGTCGGGGTTCCAGGAAGCGCTCAGGTTGATTTCATCGGCCAGATAAGAGTAGGAACGAAAAGCGCCAGGGATACCGGCCTGTCGAACTCCGCCTAATGACGGACCGCCCGAGACGACCGGAAACTGATTGGAACGCGTAATGGTAACTTGTTCGCGTGCCTGGAGGACGCGGGTCGCGGCGACGCGGACATCGAAGTTCTGCTTGAGAGCGGTGCGAATCAGCTGTTGCAGCGTCTGGTCCTGAAACACCGTCCACCATTTCTGATCGCCGATCGACGCGGCCGTATGCGTATCGGTAGCGCTGGTGGCAGGCTGTTCCCCTCGATATGCGGGAGGAACGCTGACGGCAGGACGCTGGTAATTCGGCCCGACCATGCAAGCAGACAAAAGAAGAAGACTTGCGAAACACGCAAGAAAGAGAAAAGACTTCACACTGGTTCCTTTTCGCGCTCCTCTACGGGAGCCATGCGCCGCGGTTTGGTCCGCTTAGCGCGATGAGAGATCTTTTCGACAACATCGAAGGTGACCGGGATAAGGAAGATGGCGAGCAGCGATGCCGCAAGCATGCCCCCAATCACGGCAGTACCGAGAACGCGGCGCGAAACAGCGCCTGAGCCAGCAGCAGTCCAGAGCGGGACGCAGCCGAGAATAAACGCGAATGCGGTCATCAGGATGGGCCTGAATCGAATACGCGCGCCGGTAAGAGCAGCCTGTTCGATGGTGGAACCCTTTTCGTATTCGGACTTGGCGAACTCGACGATCAGAATGGCGTTTTTCGCAGCCAGACCGATGAGCATGACCAGCCCGATTTGCGCGTAGACGTCGCTGTCGTAGTGTCGAAGGTAGAGAAACAGGTATGCGCCGAAGACAGCGATCGGAGTGCCGAGCAGAACGCTGAACGGAAGAGACCAGCTTTCGTATTGAGCAGCAAGAATGAGGAAGACAAATAGGAGCGACAGACCGAAAATTACGGAGGGCGGAACACCCTGCGTAGCCTGCTTCTCCTGATAGGACATGCCCGAGTAATCGTAGGCCATCTCGCGCGGCATGGTCTGGGCGAAGGTTTCCTCAAGTGCGTTCATGGCTTGTCCGCTGCTGAAACCGGGCGCGGCGGCGACGTTGATTTGCGCGGCGTGGTACTCGTTGAAGCGCGTGGTGAACTCAGGGCCGGTGATCGGAGAGGTATCGGTAA
This sequence comes from Bryobacteraceae bacterium, assembly GCA_965219105.1. Classification (GTDB taxonomy): domain Bacteria; phylum Acidobacteriota; class Terriglobia; order Bryobacterales; family Bryobacteraceae; genus Bog-105. Next base: position 2,754,930 of record OZ244728.1, read on the forward strand.
CGGCGCTCAACGGCACAGGCTGGTTTCGGTTGTTGGTGACATAGAACCGGTTCATGTCCTTGGTGGTTTGGCGGAAGGGGCCTTCGGCCTCCACATAGACCTGCCACTGGCGGCCGAAACGGTTGAAGTAATTCACTAAGTAGCCGCCGAGGAAGGCTTGCAGCGTCTGATACACATCGCTAACGCTTACGCCTTGGCGCACGACTTTCAAACGGTCGACGTCCGCGAAGATCTGCGGAACACTGGGAAGGTAAGTGGTGCTCAACATGCCGAGTTCTTTACGCTTAGAAGCGGCTTGCATGAACTTGTCCAGATTTTGCGTGAGAAAGGAGAGGTCCGCCCCGGAACGGTCTTCGAGAATGAAGGTAACGCCACCGGAGCTCCCGACGCCGGGGATGGAGGGCGGCGAGAATGAGAAGGCGATGCCATCGGGTATTTGCGACAGGGCGCGAGTGATATGGGCCCGGATCGCGGAGTACTGCTCGTTATCGGCTTTACGTTCGTCCCAAGGTTTTTCGGTGACGAAAAAAAAGGCGTTGTAGGTGGACTGTACGCGGCTGAGTAAGCTGAATCCGATGACAGACGTGCAGCCTTGGATGCCGGGAGTGTGCAACACAACGTTTTCCACTTTGCGTGCTGCCTCCGAAGTGCGCTGAAGCGAGGCAGCGTTTGGCAATTGAAGAGCGACGAAGACGTAGCCTTGATCCTCTTCAGGCAGAAACGAACTGGGCAGCTTGCTACCGATGAACACTGCGCCCACTGCCATTGCGACGAGGAAAAGCAAGCTGATTGCCGCCCGGCGAATGAGCACGGCGGAGAAGCTGACGTAGCCCTCTGTAACGCGCCCAAAGACGCGGTTGAACCAGTCGAAGAAACGGGCAAGAGGGCCGCGGCTTTTTGTTTTCGGCTTCAGTAGCATCGCCGCAAGCGCAGGACTTAAACTGAGCGCATTGAATGCGGAGAAGATGACCGAGATTGCAATGGTGACTGCGAACTGTTGATAGAGACGCCCGGTGATTCCCGGAATAAAGATCGTCGGCACGAACACAGCCGTGAGAATAAGCGCGATCGCGACAACTGGGCCGGCGACTTCTTCCATTGCTTTGACGGCAGCATCTTTCGGCGTCATGCCCTCTTCGATGTGACGCTCCACTGCTTCCACCACGACAATGGCATCGTCAACGACGAGGCCGATGGCCAGCACAAGCCCGAATAAGGACAGCGTGTTTATGGAGAAGCCAAGCATGGGAAAGACAACGAACGTGCCGATGAGGGAGACAGGAACGGCCGCCAGCGGAATGAGAGTGGCGCGCCAGCCCTGCAAGAAGATGTAGACGACCAACACAACCAGACCCAGCGCTTCAAAGAGTGTGTAGATAATCTCTTTCATGCCAGCGGTCACGGCGAGGGTCGTGTCGAGGCTGACAGCATAGGCGAGGTCTTGCGGGAAGCGTTGCTGAAGCTGGGCAATCTTCTTTCTTACGCCGGCTGCGGCATCGACTGCGTTCGACCCGGGCAGCTGGTAAACGGCAAGAATGGCGGAGGGTTTGCCGTTGTATCTTCCGGTAAGGTTATAGGTCTGGGCCCCGAGCTCCAGGCGTGCGACGTCTTTGAGGCGAAGGTTCGAGCCGTCGGCATTGGCTCGCAGAATGACATCGCCGAACTGCTCGGGAGATTTCAGACGGCCTTGCGCCTGGACCGTGTAGGTGTACTGCTGGCCGGGAGGCACGGGTTCGCCGCCGATCTGCCCTGCCGGGTTTACAGTGTTCTGAGCTTGAAGCGCGGCCACTATCTGCGGCACGGTGATGCCGACTTTGGCGAGCCGATCGGGATTGACCCAGACTCGCATAGCATACTGGCCCGCGCCGAACACCTGCACGTTCGAGATGCCGGGCGTACGAGTGACCTCATCGACTAAGTTGATATAGCTATAGTTCGCCAGAAAGGTGCTGTCGTAAGTGCCATGCGGCGAATACAGCGCAAGCAGCATGAGCGGCGCGGAAAGAGATTTTTGGACCGTCAGCCCGGCGGTATTCACCTGGGCCGGCAGCTGTGACTGCGCTTGAGATACGCGCAGCTGCGTCAGCACCTGATCGATGTTGGGGTCGGTGTTCACGTCGAAGTCGATTGTGATCTGCGACTGGCCGTTGTTGGCGTTGACCGAGTACATGTAAGTCATCTGGTCGACGCCGCTAATTTGCGCCTCAAGCGGGGTAGCGACAGACTGCTCCAGCGTAAGAGCGTCAGCGCCCGGGTAGGTGGCACGCACCAGGATTTCGGGCGGCACGATGTTGGGAAACTGTGCGATGGGCAGTCTCAGCATCGACACCAGGCCCACAATGACGGTGACGATCGAAATCACGATAGCGACGATCGGCCGGTTGACAAAAAACTTGGACATTTTTAGTTCTCGAGACTGCTTTAATTTCCTGAACCGCTGCTTACGTTGTCGCTCGCAGGAGAGACGGAGGTCTGGTCTGGTTTAGGGTTGACGACGGCGCCGTCGCGGACTTTCGAGGTGCCCTCTGTAATCACGCGATCACCGGCGCTCAGGCCCTTCTTGATGATCCACATCTGGCCCACTTGAGTTCCCACGTCGACCGAGCGGATCTTAACTTTGTTGTCCGGCCCTACCACAGCCGCTTGATACCTACCCTGCAACTCCGTCACGGCGCGCTGTGGAATTAGTAGCGCATCGTTTTCAACAGCCGTCAATGCGCGGATGTTTCCATATTGTCCGGGCCGTAGGATGTGATGCGGATTGTCGAATGCAGCGACGATGCGAATGGTTCCGGTTGACGTATCGACCTGGCGATCGGCAAACAATATCTTGCCTTTGTAGGGATACACAGTGTTATTTGCCAGAGTAAGCTCGAGAGGCACCGGGTTCTTCGATCTCAGAAGGTTGTCGCCGGGCTTGATCTTATCGGCGACGTGTAAGTACTCCTGCTCGGTCATTGGGAAGTAAGCTTTGATGGGATTGACTTGTGAGACGGCTGTCAATACGGTGGATTGGGAGACTAAGTTGCCAATCTGGACAGACGCCTGGCCGGCAATGCCATCGATCAAGGAGCGCACCTTGGTGAATCCGAGATTCAACGAGGCGGCTTCTACGTTCGCCTCGGCTGACTCGATGGAAGCGTTTCCCGAAGAGAGTTGCGCCTCATTTGTCTTTTGAGTTTGGATGTCGTTGTCGAGTTGGCTTTGCGCAATAGCATGGGCGGCGGCAAGCGGCGTGTCGCGTTTGACGTTGATATGGGCGAGGCCGAGTTGCGCCTGTGCCTGTGCGAGTTGGCCCTTAGCCGAGGCAAGCTGTCCCTTGGCCTGATCGAGGGCGGCCTGAAACGGTCGCGGATCGATCTCAAAGAGAATCTGGCCCTTCTTCACGAGAGAACCTTCGCGGTAGGTTTGCCGAATGAGATATCCAGAGACCTGCGGCTGGATGTTCGCGTTGACGTAACCATCGAGTGTGGTAACCCAGTTTCCGTAAATTGGCACGCGCTGCGGCTCGACCGTCATGACATCGACGTTGGCGGGCGGCGGCGCGGCTGGCTTGGATTGCTTGGCGGCACATCCGATGGAAGCTATGCAAAATGCCGCGACTATAACAATGAGTAAGGGAGTGCGAAGTTTATCGGTGACGTGATGCATGTTGGCTAGTGTTTGCTGGCAGGTTTGTTGGGAGCGAGGGAAGTAGTAGGCAGCAGCTGTGTCTGTAAATAGCAACTGAGAGCCACTTCGAACTCGCGAACCAGATGTTTTCTTGCGGGTCTGCCGGATGCTTCAGTATAAAGCTCGTTTAAGCCGCGAAGGAATTGCAGCGCGACCGTGGCATATAAGTGCGCCTGAGATCTCGACAGATGCGGCGCGCACGCCCGTAGGATGCGAGCAAGCCTTTGACGCAGAATCTCCCGGATCGATGGATCGTGCCCAGCCGTAGGCAGAGACAGGAGCTGCCGGAAAGCGGGGTGATTTTCAAGAAACGCGATTTCTTCGCCGATCAACTGAGTGGCAAGCGCGTCGGCGGCCACGGTTTTAGATTGCTCAAGCGAAGCCCAGAGCATCTCCAGCTCCTGCCGGTATTGCGCTAGTAAGGCGCTGGCAATCGCTTCTTTATTGGGAAAAAATTGGTAAAGGGAACCGATAGAAGCGCCGGCGCGCTGAGCAATGGCGCACATGGTTGCCGACTCGTAGCCGGAATCGTCGATCACCAACGCCGCCGCTTTGAGCAAACCGGCGACACGGCGTTCACCGCGCAACTGTTGAGGAACACGCCGCCCCAAAGGTGAGGACACGCTCATATTCTAGCGGACGGTAACCAGAAACATGAGTTTAAACTCATATATTGTTTCGGATTGGATTCACTCGCAGCCGGGAAGATTCTTTCCGCAGCGATAAAAGACTGCTCCAGATTGAATTCTGCAGTTTAGTAAGCGCCAAAACGCTTCTTCAGATCGAGGATTCCACTGGAGCGGGTAATCAAGAGAAGCCCGGCAGCGAGAAGGACGCTTCCGCCGGCAAGCGCGATCGCCAAACTGAAATTCTTGGAAGGTCCGAGGGTGTAACCGGTCACAATAGGCGCCAGAGCGCCAGCTACTTGCGAGAGGGTGTTGAAGTAGGCGATCACGCGGGCGGCTAACGCTCCGGGCGACATACTTTGCACGAGCGCCCAGAAGTTAGTGCTCCCCACTCCAAAGGAACAAACGGAAACAACGAGCAAACCGAGCAGTGCACCGTGGCCGGCGACACGTGGAGCGAGCAGAATAGCCGATGCGCCGAGAAATCCAGCGGCCGTAAGGCGGAGACGAACCGGAACCGCGTTACCCGAGTTCGCAACCGCTCTATCGGCGAGCCAATTAACGCCGATGTTGACTGGCGCCATGGTGAAGAGCGGAAGAGCAAGGACCCGGCCCATCGCTATCAAGGAGAATCCGCGCGAAAGGTTCAGATAGGTCGGGATCCACGTGAGCAAGAAATACCAGTAGTAAGAAAACAAGAGGACGCAACCGGACATACACCAGAAAGGAGCGCCGGTGAGGAGGCCTTTCCATTGAATCGCGAGTGCTGCGGTGGGCGGTTTGTCCGACGAGCTTATTTGCACATCGGAACGCGGGGCGAAGTAAAACCAAAGCGGCAGCCAGGCAAGCGCGCCCAATCCTGTCGCGGCAAACATGACGCGCCAACCCGCAGTCGCAATCAGAGTAGTGCCGAGGAGAGCTCCGCAGGCGGGCCCGATCGTCTGCCCAGCGATGTAGATGGAAACAGGAAGACCGCGCTCTTGCTCGGAGTAGGCGAGGCGGATGAAGGCAAGGCTGGCGAGCGGGCCGACGGATTCAGCCAAACCCAACAAGAGGCGTAAGCCGAAGATCGTTTGCACGTTGGGACTAAGAGCGATCGCGGCAGACGAGAGCGACCAAAGCACGAACGCGGTAAGGTAAGCGCGCCTGATTCCGAGACGGTCCACGACAAAGCCGGCAGGAAGTTGGAAAAGGCCGTATGTCCAGAAGAACGCCGAGAGCAAGTAGCCCATGGCGGACGTAGAAAGCCGAAACTCGCGCATCAACGCGGGAGTGGCGATGCTCAGATTGCCGCGATCTACATAGCTGATCAGGATGCCGAAAAAGACTAGCGCCAGGATAAGCGAACGATTCTTGATGGCGTGTCTCACGGCATGACCGTGGAACGAGTGATCGACGGCGCGCTAGACGAACGATAGGCTATTTCGCCGTGCTTGAGAACGAAGGCAATGCCGAGCGGATCAACGGCGGGCTCGGCATAAGTTGCTCTGCTTTGGACTTGAACGGCGTCAAAGATGGCGAGGTCGGCAAGATAGCCGGGCTTCACAATGCCGCGCCGGGGCAAGCGAACTCTTGCGGCGGGTTTAGCCGAACTTTTGTGGACGGCTTCCGCGAGCGAAATCCATTTCCGCTGGCGCACGAGTGTACCGAGTAGTTCCGGATAGGTGCCATGCAGTCGAGGATGGGGGTTGCCCTTCACGTAGAATCCGTCGGTGATCACAGAGCAGAGATTGTGCGCGATCAAGCGGCGTAAATTTCCTTCGCTCTGATTGAAGGAGATGATATTGACTGCTGCGTTTTCCTCCTCGAGCAGCGTCAGGACGGCGATGCCTTCACCTGTCTCGCGAAGCGCGGCCATTTCGCTTACGGTTTGGCCGATGACATTGGCGTTCTCTTTCGAATTGACGGAGGAGATTGTAACGTCGGCCCAGTAGCCGCGTGGTTTATCGTTCAGTTCGGCTTCCAGCTTCGCCCTGATGGGGCCAGACGCAAGGCGATCCATAAGAGCCGGTGTGCCACCGTCGAGCGCCCATTGAGGCAACAACTGCGTCAGCACCGTGCTGCCGCACTGGTAAGGATAGATATCGAACTCGACGTCGATTCCACGGGCGCGCGCCGCCTCGATGCGCTCTAGAGCGGGCTCGAGCAGATGCCAATTCTGACGCCCGGAAGCCTGCAGGTGCGAAATCTGCAATCGGCATCCGGAGCGCTCAGCCAAACCGATCTGCTCCTCGACTGCATTCACGAGACCCGCTGAGTAACTTCGAATATGCGAGGCGTAGAGTTTATCCCGTTTCGCAACCGCTTTGCAGAGGTGCAAGAGTTCTTTGTCATTGGCGCTCGACCCGGGTGCATACATGAGGCCGGTTGAAAGCCCCACACAACCGGCAGCGAGACAATCATCGACCAAACCATCGAGCCGGTCGAGTTCGTTGCTGGTGAGCAGTTCTTGACCCTGGCCGTGAACCGCGATGCGCAGGCTTCCATGGCCCACGAGCGGAAAGGCTTCGCCGCTTGCGCCCGAGCGATGCAGCGCATCAAAATAATCGCGAGCGGACCGCCAGCCCCAGCCATCGGGTTTGCCCAGGATACCGGACCCAAAATCCTGGAGCGAAGCCGCGTCTTCCCCGGCGAACGGAAATGGAGAGAAGCCGCAATTGCCGACTACCTCAGCCGTCACCCCCTGCTTCAACTTTTCTTGACGCCTATCGAGAACCTGCAGATCGGAATGGCTGTGAAGGTCCAGAAATCCGGGAGTGATGGTGAGCCCGCGGCAATCGATCACGTCGCAATCGGGCGCCGCGATGGAAGATTCGACAGCAATGATCTCGCCATGATCGAGCAACACCGAAGAGATTACCGGCTCGGCCCCCGTGCCATCGACCAAAGTGCCTTGCGAGAGAAGAAGCACAGAACCAGAGTAGCTGGCAGGGAGGCGCGCGCTCTCACTACACTGGAGCTATGGGCACAAACGAAGCGCAATCCACGGCAGACACGAAAAGCCAGTTAACTCCAGACCGGATCCGGCAAGCCGTAGAGGATGGGCTTCGAGCCGTTTCGTTCATCGATATTCATACTCACCTGTTTCAACCGTCGCTGGGGCGGCTCGGGTTATGGGGAATCGATCATCTATTGACGTATCACTATCTGGAGGCTGAGCTCTTTCGCTCGTCGGACCTTTCACCCGAACACTACTGGACACTGTCGTTGAAAGAGAAGGCCGACGCGATTTGGAAGGCTTTGTTCGTGGACAATCCTCCGGTCTCGGAGTCAACGCGCGGCGTGGTCGCGGTACTCGAGGCATTTGGGCTTGAGACAGGCGCAAAGGACCTGAAAGAGGCGCGGGCATTCTTCGAGAGCCGGAAAATCGAGCAGCATATCGATGAAGTATTTCGGCTCGCCGGGATCAGCGAAGCGGTGATGACAAACGATCCGCTCGATCCTGAGGAGTCGGTGTTATGGCAAGGGGATTTAAATCCAGATCGCAGGTTTCACCCGGCGCTTCGCATTGATCGCATCTTGAGCTGGGACGCGCACTGGCAAGCTATGCAGAGTGCCGGCTATCGAGTCGATCGCGAGCTATCGGAGGGAGCGGTGAAAGAGGTTCGGCGCTTCCTGAGTGACTGGTGCGCGCGGATGAAGCCGGTGTACATGGCCGTATCGCTGCCCGATTCATTCGATTACCCGGGCGCAGACGGTCAACGGAGCAAGCTGCTGAAGAGTGCGGTGTTGCCTACGTGCGAAGAATTTGGCATTCCGCTTTCGCTCATGATCGGCGTGCGGCGACAAGCGAATCCGAGATTGCGGCTCGCCGGCGATGCATCGGGACGCGCGGATTTGACTGCAATCGAGAGACTCTGTGGCGACTTTCCGCAGAACCGCTTTCTGGCCAGCGTACTCAGCCGCGAGAACCAGCATGAGCTCTGCGTGTATGCGCGCAAGTTCAGCAACTTGATGCCATTCGGATGCTGGTGGTTTTTGAATAACCCTTCCGTGGTAGAAGAGATCACTCGCGAGCGGATCGAGATGCTGGGCTTCTCATTTATTCCGCAGCATTCGGACGCGCGCATCCTCGAGCAGGTGATCTACAAATGGCGCAATACGCGCCGCACACTTGCTCCAATCCTTACTAACACGTATACGCTATTGGCAGAAGATGGGCGGCAAGTGGACGAGAATCAAGTCCGCTTGGGCATCGAACGGCTTTTCAGAACGAACTTCACTCGCTTCGCCGGGCAGAATCAGTAAAGCGGATCAGGGGCGCACGCTCCTCTTCGCTTTGCGCCGACAGCATCTCTCGCCGCGCGGATGCCCGAAGCAATAGCGCCGTGAACAGTCGCGCTGTGCCCGTTCAACTCAGTTGCCTCGCCGGAGAAATAGAGAGTATCCTCGACGGGCTTAGCTAACTCAGTCCTGCTTGCCAAGGCTCCGGCGGGAACGTAGCTATATGCGCCTTGTGCAAACGGGTCGGCGTGCCAATCGTGAAAGTAAGATTGTTCGAGCTGATCCTCAATTTGCTCGCGAGGCACCTTTAAAATGCGCGCCAGTGAGCGAACTGCCTCGGATACGACGTCGGTGTAAGATTTCCCCAATAACTGGTCTGCATGCGGCCCGGCGCTCCAGCCAGTTAGCAATGGTGCGCGAACATGCAGGGGTGTCCACCAGGTGGGGAAAAGGTTTTCGTTCGACAAGAAGAACCCGGTATCCGCAAGGCTTTCCTTTTCTTCCCAGAACGCGGTTCGAAAGCGCATCACCACGCGAAAGACCTGACCGAATGCCAACGCTCGAGCCGCTGCAAGGGTCCGTTCAGGAGACGGATTCCAGTGGATCGCTCCGGGCGCGTCCAGCGGGGCCTGAAGAACACCCAGCGGAAAAGTGAGAATCGCTTTCGATGAGACAAAGACCTCGCTCGCGCCTGACTTTGCCGACGTGGTGTGTAAGACAACGCGTCCGGCGCTCCACTCAATACCCGAGACAATCGTATCGAGCCTGACCGCATCTGGTGCAGCACGAGCCGCAAGAATCTGCGGTATGCGGTCGTAACCTGTCAGAAAGCGAAAGGAGCGGTCCCCATCGATCTGCGCAGCGGCCGCGGCATCTTGCGCCAGCGAGGCAATCCCGATGACTTCTTTTCGCGCTGCATTGAAGCCCTCGACAAAGGAGGAACTCAGTTGTTTCGCGCTCTCCGAGTGATGAGAACGCGCCAAAAAAGAAGCGAACGATTCATCGCTTCCCTGCTTCGCCGCCTTGCTCATGTTTTCCATCAAGCGTTCGACCGGCAGCCATGCGTCCTCTTGGCTCTCGATAACTCCGTTCTTGATTTGCACAGAAGCGTCGGCGACATCGTAGACGCCAAGGTTCGAGGCTCGAACGATGTCCCAAGTCTCCGGGGGCCGGCCATGAATGAATTCAGCGCCGAGTTCAATCGGAAGAGGCGACTGCGGATCGTGAATCGTGAGGATACGTCCGCCGACACGGTCGCGGGCTTCAAGGCAGATCGCGCGAGCGCCCTGAGCGTGCAGTTCAGCCAGCGCAGCCAACCCGGCAGCGCCCGCGCCTACAACCACGACATCCCAATCAGCTACTGACATCGGCCGATTCGGAAGAGCTTACGGCATCGTCTTCGAAGACGCCACTTGCCGGAACTTTTCGTACGCTTGCTGCTTCAAAGTGACGCCCGTTCATTGCCACATAGACGCCTTGCGGGAGCGTCTGTACGAAAGCGAGCGCGCTGCCAAGGTTAAAGAGGCCATCCGAGCTCCCGAACGCGTACGGAACCATGGCGCCTGTGACTACGACAGTTTTACCGTGAACCTTGCGGGCAAGGGCACGCGCGGTAAGGGCCATCGTGTCGGTACCGTGCGTGATAACAACACGCGATTCAGGAACCGCGCAGCATTGCTCTACGATCAGGTCGCGATCGGCATCCGACATGTCCAGGCTGTCGACCATCATGAGCGTTCGAATTTCAACGGGAAGATGACAGCGGCCCAGGCGCAGCATCTCCGGCAGATTAGAATCTTTGAAGAGCAGGTTGCCCTTCAGTTCGTCGTATTGCTTGTCGAAGGTGCCGCCGGTGATCAGAATCCGGATGCGCTCGTTAGAAGCTTCCAATTCGTATTGTCCGACATCGATTACGAGCGGCGCGGGACAAGCCTACGCCGATGTTTTTCCGGAGCGCAACTCACGATACGCCGACAGACAGCGTCTTGCGGTGTCGAGTTCAGAGTAACGGCTGCCCTCCTGCTCGATCAGGTAGAACTCGACTCCGCCCTTGGACTCAGCCGCGGCGAATATCTTCTTCCATGGGCAAACGCCCTCGCCAAATAACACTTTATAGCCTTGCTGCGGCGACCAGTCTTTCAAGTGAAGGGACTCAATTCGACCCGGATTTTTGCCGATCCAGGCTACCGGATCATCTCCGGCCGCAACACAGGTGCCGACATCGAGCTGGAGCATGACCGAATGATCCGTGTTGCTCGCCAGAACGTCCATGGGCCTTTGCCCATCGACGGGCTTCCACTCGACCTCGTGATTGTGATAACCGGCATGGATACCGTGGGAGGACATGGTCTTGTTGGCCCGATTGAGGGTATCGGCTACTTTCTTCCACTCGTCGATAGTCTTGGGTTCTGCGCCGCCCGGGGAGGCCATAACGACGAACTTAGTGCCCAGGATTGTATTCAACTCGATCGCTTTGCCGATGCCTTCCGGCGCGAACGATTGAGGCCCGTTGTGAGTGGAGTAGCAGCGCATGTTCAGATCGTCGAGCTTCTTCCGCACTTCTTTGGCATGTTCCGAAGTCCACGAGTAGTAAGGCGCAAAGAACTCCACACATCGATAGCCTACCTGCGCCTCCGCTTGCAGGGTCGCGGTCCAATCTTTCTTGAGCTCTTCGCGAACCGAGTAGAGCTCCAGCCCCACGGGGATCTGACGCCCGGGTTGGGCGAAGATCTCTCCAGCCGAAGCAAGAGCAAGTGACGCGCCAGCTACCTGGGACGCGAACTGACGCCTGGTCGAAGGTCTTAACGTGTGCCGCTGCATAGCCAGACAAACGATATCATGAACTGTCAGGAAGCTTGCCACTTGATGTTGCAGCCGAGGCTAGGCTTCTGATCGGAGTTCACGGGAGTGCCGCTACGCAGCGCTTCGATTGCCGCGCGCAGTTCGTTTCCGGTGACAGGTTCTTGGCTGCGCGGACGGCTATCGTCCAAACGGCCCCGGTAAGCGAGCCTCCTATCGGCATCGAACAGAAAGAAATCAGGCGTACACTCGGCCTGAAACTCGCTCGCCACAGACTGACTCTCGTCATAGCAAAATGGAAACTGAAAGTGCTGCTCCAGCGCCATTTGACGCAGGCTCTCCGGCGCATCATCCGGGTAAGCTGAGGCATCGTTGGAGGAGATCGCCACGAGGGCAACGTCCGTGTTCAGGTAGTCTTCGCCGAGTTGTGCAAGTTGAGCCTGTACATGCTTCACATACGGACAATGCCGACAGATGAACATGACAAGCAGCGCTTTTTTTCCCGCAAAGTCATCGAGCGATACAGTTTTGCCCGATACTACATCGGGCAGCGCAAACGGCGGCGCTGGACTGCCGAGGGCCAGCATGCTCGATTGAGTGCGTGACATTGTTATCTTACAGTCAGCGTAGCAGCGAACCGACAGGAACCCGAAATTGGGTGCGCCAGGTTTTATGCTGGGACATGCCGCAGAACTTCAGGCGTTGGCTTGCATGGTGGTATCTCGCTATTGCCGCCGGGTTTGTAGCTTTGGCGGTAGATCATTTGTTGCTCCGAGATGTCCTTTGGCTTGTGGGCATACGGCTGATTTTAGCCGCGGGCTTTGGAATACTTTCTTGGATGGAATTTCGCATGAGCCGCCGGCATAAGAGATAACTGCCATGCCCGAGAAAACAACAAACAGCCCAACCGAAGTGCGTCCTGCCGTATCCGCCGGAGCGAGTTACGATCCGGGACTCACGCAGCAATACGCAGGCAAGCTAACTCGTATCGTCACGAGAGATGGACGCTTCAATGTCCGGCGTGCAGGCAGTAACTGGCACGATTGGAGTCCTTATACTTACCTGATCAGTATCTCGTGGATTAAGTTCTCGGTCTTCGTTTTCATCGCCTATGTTGTCGTGAACCTGCTGTTCGCTTGGGCCTATTACCTGCTCGGGCCGGGCGAGGTCAAGATTCCGGGTTCAACCAGCACGCTAATGAGATTCTCCAATCTTTTTTTCTTCAGCGCGCACACGCTCACAACGGTTGGTTACGGCAATATGTATCCGGAGGGTCTGCTTGGCAATTTGATCGCTTCGATCGAGGGACTGCTCGGTCTGATGGCGTTCGCGATCGCGACGGGTTTGCTGTTCGGACGTTTCTCCCGGCCATCGGCGCGCTTCGGTTTCAGCCAACACATGGTGATTGCGCCCTATCTTGATGGAACAAGTTTGCAGTTACGCGTAGTCAACAGGCGCAGCCATAATCTCATCGAAATCGAAGCGCAAGTAATTCTGATGACCGTCGAGGTCGTGAATGGCCAACTCCAGCGCAAGTTCACCATCCTCGAATTGGAGAGGAAGCAGGTTGCGTTTCTCACCCTTACCTGGACCATTGTGCATCCGATAAACGATCAAAGCCCGCTCTTCGGAAAGACAGCGAGCGATCTGGAAGCGCTGCAGGCCGAAGTGATCGTCACGATGAAGGGCTTCGACGAGACCTTCGGACAGCTTGTATACGGGCGATATTCGTACCGTTATGACGAGATTGTTTGGGGGGCGAAATTCAAGGCCGCTTTCGAGATCGATGCCCAAGGGGAACTGATTCTCTTTGTCGATAAGGTCGGTGTCCTGGAGTCCGTACCGCTTCCGAGATTGAGGAATGCCGCCAGCTGAGAGTTCAATAGACTGTCTCTTCTGTAGCATTGCCCAGGGGACGATGCCAGGCGCGCTAGTCTTGGAAGACCGCGACTTCGTTGCGTTCCTGGATCATCATCCGCTTTTTCCCGGACATGTACTGCTTTGTCCGCGAGAACACTTTGGGACTTTACTCGAGCTGCCAAGCAACTTAGCCGGGGCAGCCATGTTGAATCTGCAACTGCTGGCGAGAGCGGTGGAAAGCGCGCTCGATGCGGAGGGTACTTTCATCGCCATAAATAACCGCGTGAGCCAGAGCGTGCCTCACTTACACATGCATGTGGTCCCTCGGCGGCGGAAAGATGGCCTGCGCGGTTTCTTCTGGCCTCGACAAAAGTATCAGGACGAACCGGCTAAAGAGGCCGTCCGGGATGCAATCGCACGCGAAGTGCGCAGGCTCACTGATTCCCGGCCTTGAGTGGGCCTCAATCGAGGCTGAGAGGCGCCGCGTTTTTCGAAAGAAGAGCGACGATCGTTTCGCGATGACGAGTACCTCTTGCCACAGCGGACTCTAAGCCGAAACGATAGAGGACGAGCCCAATAAGGAACTCAAAGCTCAATACCGCCAACAGAACCCAGTCGCTGTTAAAGGCATACCGCGCGAGGTAAGCGAATCCTACAAGGACGAACATTCCGACCGTACAAGCAAGCAGCCAGAGTTGCATCTTTGCGCCGGCCTGCTTTTTGAACGTTTGTTTCGGATCGATGGGCCGGGGCGCAACGAGGGAGGTGATGTTGCCGGTAATCAAGAGGAAGATTGTCACCACAGACGAGGCAAACACGGCCGATAAAACCGTCATTGCGGTGAGCCTGGCTTGCGCGAGCGCAGCAATCAGTAGCACCACGGTGCTTTGTATCACGACAAAGATCACGGCGGTCAGGTTTTTGGCCTTGATCACAGTCGCCAGGGGAATCGGCGCCAGGAAGTAGGTTTGCGCGGCGGCCCTATCAAGCCCGAAAGCATTTAGCAGCAGCATGTCGCTCAAAAGCAACAGTCCGTATAAGTTCACAAACGGAACAAAGTTGCTGCGCAGGAAGCTCGAGCCGGGCTGATGGGCATCGAGCGTCAACGGAATAAACACGGCGATGCCTAAGATACAGGCCATGCCGAACACCACTCGAAACTTTGGCATTCGCGCAAGAGACTGCAAGTCTTTCTCGACGAGAACGGCAAGCGGATCGCGGAACAGCCGTGACGGCCAGGACACCAGACCAGCCGCGCGCCGGTTACCGGCTGCCGTAAATGCTCGCGAAGCGGATTGAAACGTGTCGTCGGCCCTCAAACTCTTGTTGAACATCCAGTTTGCGAAGGCAAGTGAGGCCGCGTTCCAAGTCAGCAGCAAGAGCAGGTCGAGCAAACGGTACGAGCCGAGCCCGAGCGTGGCCGCTTCGCGCCAGGGCGCAACAGAGCCTTTGGCAACGGCAAAGAAGTAGGGGCTTAGAGCGTGCCCAAAACTCGTCCGAACAAGCAACTGCGGCAGCACGCTGATGCTGATTACGATGACCGCGAACAGTTCGCGAAATCGATTCCGCTCAAAGGAGTGCAATATCATGTCGCGCAAGCCAAGCTGGAGGAACAGATTGAACGGAACGAAGAGCAATAGGCAGAGCGGCGCGAGCACCGGCACACTCGGGTGACGCATCAAGCCCGCGATCGCGCCCGCGATTATCAGCAGCATTTCCGGCGCACTTGTTACGCGCAGGATTGTCTCGATGCCGAACAGAGTAGAACTCTTGATCGGGTAAACTTGCAGCTTATTCAACTGCAGAGACCATCCGCTGCTAAGCGTGAAGAGCGGGACCAACTGCCAGAACAGAAACACTCCGAGGAGGCCAACCGGGAGCCACCGGTCCAATTCGCTGAGAGGGACGTCAGGTATTCGAACAGCGAGGATTGTGGCTAACCCGGCATACAGGCAGTACCACAGTGCTAGCAGCAGTCCGCCCAAATAAGCGCCGATTCCCGCTCGCGGCAAATGGTTTCGTGTTGTGCGGAACTGTGCTCACGCGATAGCCAGAATCTGCGGCCACATAAGTTATAACCAATTTAAGCTCCCGCTGTAACGTTCCGCGTGAAGCAGGTTCACAAATATCTCCTCGAGAGTGGTCGCGCCCGAGGTGGCCTGCTGTTTTAACTCGCTCATGCTGCCGCTTGCGATTACTTTCCCGTGATCGATAATTGCGACCTGATCGCAGAGACGCTCGACGACTTCCAATACGTGGGATGTGAGAAATACAGTCGCGCCATGCCGTATCTGTTCGAGCAGAATATCTTTCATGAGGCGCGCGCCGACCGCGTCGACACCCTCGAACGGCTCATCCATTAGAAATAGCCGCGGTCTGTGGATCAGCGCGGCCGCCATAGCCACCCGCTTTCGCATGCCCTTGGAGTATTCCCCAATCAGTTTGCGCGGGTTTTCGTCCAATTCGAATAACGTAAGGAGTTCGCGGCCGCGTTCTCTCGCCAGCGGCTTCGGCAGCCCGTAGAGCCTCGCAACGAACTCCAGATACTCGCCCCCGCTCAAGTAATCGAAAAGCAGTGAATCGTCCGGCACTAAGCCGATAGCTCGCCTGATCTCCAGAGCCTGATCCGGCATCGCCATACCAAGGATGCGAATGCTCCCGGTGTCAGGCTGCGCGAGTCCCATCAGCATTTTGATCGTGGTTGTCTTCCCTGCCCCGTTCGGACCGAGAAAGCCGAAGAACGATCCTTGGGGCACGCCGAACGATAGTCCATCGACGGCGTGCACTCCGTTAAAAACTTTGTGGAGATCGACTGCTTCAATCGCAGCGGCGTGTGAATCCTGGGGACTCGGATCAGGGGTGATTGACACTTGCAGGCGCACCTCGTTCGCCACCTAGGATGGTAGCTGTAAGTGTACCCATTTGCCGGAGAATGGCAAGCTTAGAGCGAGTCACTTGGGCTTCGGCATCGTAAAGCTGCATCCACAGATTGCTTTCTTCGAGGCGTGCCTGCTCGAGATCGCGCAGCGGCAGCCGACCCTCATTACTTTGTGCGAGTCTAACGGTTACCTCCTCCCGCGCGAGATCCAGCTTCATGCGGGCCAAGTTTCGCAGATTTTCAGCCTTCCGCCACTGCTCATAGCTGCGCCTTGTGTCCGCCAAGATGCGGTTTCGTACCTGATCGGCCTGAATTCTAAGCTTTTGCAAGTCGGTAAGAGCCTCGCCCATATAGCCCTGCCTCGCTGAGCCGACGAGAAGCGGAATCGAGATCGCGGCGCCAAGCTGGAAGTTATTGCGCTGGAACTTGCTAGAGGTGAAGTATTGATCGTAAGTGTACTTAGCGAACAACGCATACTGCGCGACAAGATCTACTTGCGGCAAGCGAGCGGACTTATAAGATTTCAGATCCAGCTGCTTGGCGATTATGCTCGATTGCATCTGCCGCAGCTCTTGATTGCTGTGGAGGGCGCTATCCACGGCATCGGACTCTGAGGCCGGAGTGAAGATTGAAATCAGATCGGAGTCGACAGGCTTAACCTTATCGTTGGCCGAATAGCCGACAACGACCGCTAGCATCATCTCGAAATAATCGCGGTCGAACTGCACGCCATCGAGCTGCTCCTGCGTACTAGCAAGGTTCACGCGCGCACGCTTCAACTCGAGCGGCAGTTCGCTGCCTCCTGAGACAGCCGCCGAAACAGTGTCGACTATTTTCTGCAGACCGGGGATCTGACTGTTCAGCGTTTCGCCCTGGTGCTCAATTTGGCTGGCGTTGAGAAACAGATCCGCGGCTTGATAAGCGACTTCGTCCGTTTTGGCGCGCGCCCCATATTCCGATGCGCGGGCCAGCTCGCGCGCAACCGCGATTTGGTAAGTCTTTGGCCGATTGAATAAAGACTGCTGAGTAGTTAACTGAACGATCGCCGGTGCGCTTCCCTGAATGGTATTTGGATATCCGTAGGTATAGGCCGCGCCGCTACCGGCAATCACTTTCGGGCGAAAGGGATCCTGCGCGACCCGGATCGCCTCTTCCGCATGGCTTTGGTCTAGACGGGCCAGCGTAACGTCCGGATTTTGCCTAGCTGCAAGCTCTAAAGTCTGCTGGAGGGTAAGAGAATGCGTCTCGGCGGCGGCAGTCAGCGCGAACAGGAATAGAATAACGGCCGGATTCCGCATGGAAAAACGCACACTCACCCCTATCTGGAAAGAAAATGGCCGGACTGACTTAACGAAGCGCCAGCCATTTTCTCGACGTTCTGCAACCTGTTACTGGTGAGGAACCCGGGTGTTCGGCCCTGTGGAACCAGGCGTACGAATCGTGGCGCCCGGCACGGCATTCCTCGGAGTTCCCGGTGTTGCGGCAGTCGGAGTAGCGGGACCGCCATTGGCCGATGTCTTGTCATAGAGCTGCACGATATCTTGTGTGATATCGGTGGCGCTCGATGCGTAGAGCACAGGCGTATTTGGATTGCTCACGTCCAGTATCAGCGTATAGCCATTGTCTTTGGCATACTTCTCGATGACGGCCATCATGCGCTGTCCAAGCCCCTGGAGAACGCGCTGCTGCTCGCCTTGCAGCTCTTCGTTAGCATCTTGCATGTCGCGCTGCAGGCGTTTCTTTTTCTCGTCGATGTCGCGCGCAAGCTGGTTCCGCTTGTCCTCGGCCATCACTGTGCCGCCCTTGTTGTACTGATCCTGAAGCTGGCTGATCTCGTTCTGTCGAGTGTCGAATTCCTTCTTTTTGGGATTGAACTTGGTCTCGAGCTGCTGCGACGCTTTCTGGCCGTCTTTTGTACCGACAATTGCGCCTTGCACACTGATTACGCCAACCTTGGTCGTCGGCTGCTGAGCATAAGCTCCGGCTGCCATGAGGGCACAAGCCGCGGCTGCGACAAAACTACTTTTAAATAACATCTACTTGCAAATTCCTTCCGTGCATTTCCTCATTGTGGATTTCATCATTACTGTCCCACATGCTCCTGCTAGGAGTCCTGCGATATGGGACTAAAACGTCCTTCCGATAGAGAAGCGGAATATGTGACGCCGCTCATCGTACGGGATGGGGGCCAAGCCTAGCGCATTCAGCGCACTGCGGTAAGTGGCTTCGTTCGGAAAGGCTGACCTGTCAAATACGATGGGAGCTTGCAGGTTCGTATTGACAACACTGAGATTATACGCGTAATACAGCCGGAATGGAGCATTGACCACCGGCATCAGTACTTGCAACTCCAATCCCGCCGATACGCGGGGCCGTTGGGTACCGGGCGCGACCACTGCCCTGGCGTTGAAGTCAGCCTGCGGGAAGATCGAATTCAAATAATCGACTCGCGAGGGGTTCAGGCCTAACTGGCTCGGCAGCGTTAGACGGTCTATGCCGACATCGACGAAAGGCGCCAAAACGACTGGGCCAAAGATAGGAATCCGGTATTCATAGTTGAATACTCCGTAAGTATCGCCGCCGGGAAGTATCAATTGATAGGTGGGGACGGTCTGAGTCACCGCAGTAACTCCAATCGATCCATCAGGGTTGACGGTCCTCTGTACACGCTGGGTGCCGTCCGCGTTTAGTACAGGGACGGAACCGGTAGTGGGAATGTAAGCAATCGGGCTGATCGTCAAGATATCGAACCCGCGCACATCATTTTCGCCGCCCATGTAGTAGCGGCTGTAGGGCGGGGCCACGCGCCCGCCATAACCGCTAATGAACCGGGCGTTGATGTGGAATCCCATGACGTTGCTCTTAAAAAAACCTCGCCGGAAATAGGCCGCGTCGATCGAGGGTTGCAGCGTGTTCACATTTCCTCCGATTGCCGCGCCCGTATAACCGAAGCTGGCGTTGACGCGCAGTCCTCTAGTTGGCGTGATCGGATGGTTTACTGTGTTGTAGGCGTAAGTCGGCGTGATCGTGCTCGTACGGATGCCGGACAGTGAGTTTGGCCCCCCGATACCTTGAAAGTCCAGGTAATCGAAGTAGTTCGTTGCCGCATTAGTAAGCGGCGTCAACGACTGATCACTGAAGCTGTATGACAATCCAACACGCGCAAAACTCCGACGAAGGTTATAACTAAGGAACGTAGTGAACCCTCTGCCGTTCGTGACGTAATTCAGCAGGTTCTGTGTGCCGAGAGAGTTGAAGTAAGGAATCAGGTTCTGGTTGGCAAAAATCGATTGCTGCCGCGCCTGATCATAGCTGTATCTCTGATAGAAGACGGTGAAGCCTGCTTGCACCGGTTTATCAAACAGATAAGGTTCAGTGAATCCGAACGTGATGTTATCGAGCAGCGTTCCGATTTGCGCGCTCAAGCTGAGCGTTTCACCCAACCCGAGGAAGTTGTTTGTGGAGTAAGAGAATCCAATGAAGCTTCCCGAAATTCCCGAAACACCGCCGTTCAGCTGAATAGAGTTTTTGCCGCGCTCTTTCAGCTTGATCGTTAAGTCGACTGTATCGGTTTTCGGATCGCGGTGGATGTCGGCCGCGTCTTCCGGCTTCAGGGGCTCGAAGTATCCCAGCTGGTTCAACTTTAAGATGCTGGTGTCAAACAGCTGCCGGCTATAGAGATCGCCTTCGTCGATCAGCATTTCGCGCCGGATCACTTTGTCGCGGGTGGTCGTGTTGCCTTGAAAATCGATGCGGCGAACGAAGAATTGATGTCCTTCGTCCACGTCGACGGTCAGGTCGACCTGATCTTTTCCGGGAACGATTTCCGGGTCCGGCGTCGGCACGAAATCGATGTAGCCGAAGTTGCCATAGAGCTTACGAAGTTCATCGAGACCCTTTTGCATTTTTTCGGTGGAGAACACGTCACCAGGGGCCATGCGGAACACTTGACGGGCGATCAGGTCCGGAGTACGGAACAGTTTCATGCCGACAAAATTGAAGTTACGAAGGTAATACTTGTCTCCTTCGGAAACGGTCATTGTGATGTCGACACGTTTGCCCGGCTTCTTCGATCTCATCAGAGGAATGAGCAGCCGCCGGCCATACACGTCATACACCTTCTCAGAATGATTGATGACGCGAGCGGTAAAGTAGCCCTGCGACATGTAATACATCCGGATGCGTTCCGAGTCTTCGTCAAGCTTGGTCGAATCGTATGTTCGGGCGAAGAGATTTTCGAACAGGATCGAATAAGGAATGCCGATCGGCTTGAGATTCTTCATCACACGAATGATCTGGCGATCGCTGAAGGCATGATTCCCATCGATGATGATGTTTCCGACCTTGACCTTTGGGCCTTCGTCGATCGCAAACACAACATCTACGCCACCCGGCGGAACCTGCCGGATCTGCGGAGTAACCGTCGCATACTGGTGGCCGCGCTCGGCTTCGTACGCTTGCAGCACGTTCTTGGCAAGCTGCACGCGGCCCGGGTCGAATTGCGACTCGGGAGACAAGTTCACGTGCCGCTCCTTGAAGCGGTCGAGGATCTCAGACTTGGTGATGGACTTGTTGCCGGTGTAATCGATTACGTGAACAGTGCGGCGCTCGGTCACAACGAAGCGTAAGATGATTCCGCCGCCAGGCCCTTTCTCCGTCTCCACGCGCAGATCGTCAAATCGCCCCGTATTCCAAAGCGCAATGAAATCACGGTGGATGGACTCTTCGCTGTAAACGTCGCCCTTCTTTGTGTAGATAAGCGCGCGGAGCGTGTCCTGTGGCACCTTGCGCTGGCCGCGGAACTCCACGGCCTCAATGATGTTGGGGCCAACGGTTGCAGTCTGGCCTTCTTGCACGCCATTCGGATTTTTCGGCTGAGTCTTAGGCTGCTGAGTTTCCGGCACATTTTCGAACGGGTTTTGTGGCCGGTTCGGAGTCTGCGCGGGAGGAGTCTGCGGTGGATTGGATTGTGGCGGATTCGGCTGCTGTACCGCATTCGTCTGGGGAGCAGCAGGCGGGGGCGCAGGAGCAGGAGACGGCTGCTGCGCTTCTATCAAACCGCCACTTTCGACGCTGCCCGCGGCTGAATCGATAGCCGCCCTGGCGTCGGCCGATACCAAGCCGGGGAACATACCCAAACAGACGAGAGAGCTAAGAAGGCAAACTGCCGAAGCAGGCATACGCAGGCATCGAAGCCTGTGATGAATCATTTCTAAGAGCGAATCCTTTCCTTGCCGCTACAGCGAGTCCAATTCATGGCCGGAGGAACACTCCCCTGACGTAACATGTCCGATGCTGGTTACAAGCACAGGCACACCACGCCTCACAAAAATACCTGAAACTGAAACTCAAACTCACCAGTGTAGCCGATGGATATAGAGCCTACGGCCTTCGCCGTGGCTGAACGGTGACTTGCACGCTTTTGGCTCCCGCTAACGGAACTACCACGTCTGTTGCGTGGGCCAAATAAGGCGCGAGAACCCTCGGATTATGGTACTCAAGATTGCGGCCATGATCGATCGCAAGCAGGGAGTAACGGCCTGGATGAACGTTGGGCAGAGTGAACGTTCCGTCGCTATCGCTTTGGTCGCGCGGGATGCCGATGTCGGGGTCGCCTGGCTGAGGAATCAGCAGCACCATGGCGGCGGGTACCGGCTTGCCGTCGCGCAGCGCGATCCCGTCGAGTTTGGTCTCGCCACGAGCGGCTGTGATGGTCAGGTGGATAGATGCCCCGTAACTTACTTGCAGTAAGCCGTTCGAGAAGGATGCTCCTTGCGGGACGATGGACTTCATATACAGCCCGGCGGGGCTCATCAGGCGGACTTCATAAGCACCGGCCATGAAATTTCCGGCGGAATTGCACTCGAAGGCGCCGTCGGCTTTCACTGGGCAGACAGATTGTTGACCGGTGGCTGTGGAGTTCAGCGCCACAGTCGAACGCGGCACCTTTTTCATGCCCTCGATCAACAGATGTCCGCCTACTTGCGTTTGTTGAAAACTTCCAGCGTCCAGATGCGTGTCGCCGGAGGCGTTCACCAGGGCGCTTCCCAAGACAGCGGATTCTCCGTTTCCGGATTGCTGCAGGGAGATGACATAGGCGCCGGGCGCCAAGCCCTGGAGTTCCAAGCCATGTCCGTTTTGCGAGAAACTCGAGCCGCTACTTTGCAGCCGAATACCGAGCGGTCCGACCGTTTCCGCAGTGGCGTACAAGAAGGAGCCGGGGCTGTTTTCATTACCCTGGCCGGTGTCGACTGTCATGTGAATCGCCGGAACAGCGGGCAGAGCAATGCGCATGTTCGTTTCCTCGCCCTCCGTGAGCTGAATGAGGCTTGCCTGGTTAGGATCCGGTGTGGCAGGAAAATAAGTAGTGGGGAAAGCCACGTCAAATTGCCTGGCGGCAGCTTCGGACTCATTCGATTGCGGGCCCTGTGTGATTTGCGCATACCAGGGCCTGCCACCTGCTGCTGCAAAGTAAACGCCCGGTTCCAGACCCGCCCACCGGATGCGCCCGCGATCGTCTGTATTCCCCTGCCGCAGAAGCCTCACCTGTGCCCAACCAGCCTCAATATAACGTTGAAATAACATGGTCTGCGCATTCCGAACCGGTTCGCCTTCTTCATCGATCACCTCGAGCGTCAGAATGGCCGGCGCGGGAAAGGGAAAAACGATATGCGCCGAATCTAAACCGGGGCCCACCGCAATACCGGTAGAAAACGAACCGTCTTCCTGGAAGGTTTTGTTCACGCCATGTAGTTCGGCCGCCAGCGTGTATTTGCCTTGCGGCACATCGGTGAAGTAAAAATTTCCGTCCTCGCCGGTCATCACGGATGCTTGTTGCTCTGGATGGTTGTTTTGCAGGATGGTCACGCGGGCGTGTTTCACCGGCCGACCCGTGGCGGGCCGCACGACGACGCCGTGAACCTGGAAGAGCTGCGGAAGGGTCTGCGCCATGGCGGCCAGCGCGACGGCGAAAAGTAAGAACACTCTGCGACTCATTGGATGCTGCGGCCTCCCAGGTCGAAAGTGATGGAGGCTTTCTGGTTGGCGCCCAGCGAAATGGTTTGCGCAGGGAACCCCGCCATAGCGTTCGGATTCATGTATTCGAGGCTATTCGCATCCGGGACGGCGTAGACGTGATAATTACCCGGCCGCAGATTCGAGATCGTGAAGCTCAAGTTCCCCTGTGTGTCTGTCTGGGTCGAATAGGTCTGCGGATCTACAGCTCCATCGTCGGGCACTGCAAGGACTGTAAGGCTCGCGTTGGCGGGACCGCCATGGACAGTGGCCGAAAGGCTCGCGCAATCACTGCGCACCGAAACCACGATCGGTTGGGCGTTTTCGCCCGCCGAAACAGTCAAGGGGTCGCGGAGAAGATCGCTGCCGCCCTCGGTAACCGTTCCCACGCAGTTATTCCCTCCGCTCGACTGCACAAACACCTTGTATTGGCCCGGCTGAACGCCTCGGATTGCGACAGCGGGGTTGCCGTTCTCGCCATTGGCGTTGGCGAGGGGGCTCGAAAAGTAATCCGTTGCGTTGCCATTGAATCCAAGATTTTCCGCATCCGTTCTTTCTAAACGCAATTGAACAGGAGCAAACCCAACCGCGCCCGGTTGCTCCGTCATGACTCGAATGTCGGCTCCGGGCTGCAACCTGAGTTCCACGCCTCCCACATCGGCGCCATGCACTGTCAATTCCTGTTGCGTTGTGACCATCCGGTCCTGGTCGTTGGTCGTCGCGTGAAGGCTCCACATTCCGCCGGGAACGTCCCTGAAAACGAACTGTCCTGTTTTCGGATTCATTTCGAACATGAAGTTGCCCTGCGTGCCATTTTCGGCGCTGAGCCACAAGCCCGTTCCCGTCCCAGCCGGCGCACCCACGACTCTCCCGGAAACTGTGAAGCCAGGCACAACGCCTAGCGTGATGTCTGCGCGGAACTCCCCACCCGGCTGCAAGTCGATGGCCTGAGCCGACTTCTGATCCGGGCTATTCGGATAGCAGCGCGGCGGATAGCTCCATGCATTATGAAGAGCCATGGGCGTCTCGGGTTTAGCCGCCGTACACAGCTTGATTAGGCCCGGGAACTGGTCACCAAGCCGGAATTCGCCGAGGTCGTCGGTAGACGCAGCCCCCCGCATCACCCAATGCTTGCGGCCCTGCGAAATCTGCTGCGCCACAAGCTGCACCTGCACATCGCTGACCGGTTCGCCATCGGGATCGACAACTCTCCCCACCAGCTTGGCCGAAGGAGTCAGGCCCACGCGAAAGTCGTTGCTGCCTGGACCCACTTGCTGTGGCCGGTAGATTTCCTGAAACCCACTGCCTACCGGCGAGGTTTCTGGCGAGAAGTAGCCGGGCCGCTGCGCCGACAAAGTGATTGTGCCTTCGGGAACATTGTCGATCTGAAAGCGCCCGTCGGCTCCGGTGAAGGCGACTTTCTGCCCCCCGTTTCCATTAACGTTCACTAAAGCGCGCCCGATCGGCTCACTGGTCACGGTATTGAAAACAGTGCCCGAGACGGGGTATGTCTTGCCGGTCGCTTGAGGGTTTTGCTGAGGGGTTACCGGACCGCTGAAGATCACCTGCCCGACGGCAGCGCTCAAGACGGCACGGCAGACAACCAGAAGCAGCAGAGACCGAAAAGGCATAAAGATGCTGAGACATTAGAAGCCGTGGCGAGCTATCCGGTTCCCACTACTTGCAGCGCCATTGGGCAATCCAAGCGGTGGCCGTACTAGGCCTCACCTACACTGGGAATAGATGAGCAAACAGTATTCGGCCCCGCCGGCCATGTCGATCGATTCTTCGAAGAAATACTCCGCTACGATTGAGACCTCACAGGGCACCATCGCGGTCGATCTCTTCGCTAAAGAAGCACCTAAGACCGTCAACAACTTCGTATTCCTTGCCCGGGACGGCTTCTATGACGGGACCGTGTTCCATCGGGTGATCCCGGACTTTATGATTCAGGGTGGAGATCCTACAGGAACCGGCCGCGGCGGCCCCGGCTATCGTTTTGAAGACGAGACGAAAGGAAGCCCGCATCAGCACAAGCCGGGCACGCTGTCCATGGCAAACGCTGGTCCGAATACGAACGGCAGCCAATTCTTCATCACGCATGTGGCCACTGACTGGCTGAACGGCAAGCACACTATCTTTGGGACAGTCACTTCCGGAAAAGACGTCGTCGACAAGATCAAGCAGGGCGACACGATCAAATCGGTCCAAATTTCCGAAGCGTAAGGGGAGACTCGCATGACCCGATCCGACGCTTGGGATATTGTGTGCGAATTCGTGAAAAGCGAAAGCCTCCGGCGTCATATGCTGGCGGTGGAGACCTGCATGGCAGCTTATGCCGGCCGGTTCGGCGTTGATCCCGAGCGTTGGTCCGTGGTCGGACTGCTGCATGACTTCGATTGGGAAGTCCACCCAACTGCGCCCGACCACCCGATGGCTGGCGAGCCAATTTTGGCCGAACGCGGGGTGGACGACGAGATACGGCGAGCCATTCTCTCGCATGCAAACTATAGCGGCGTCTCTCGCGATTCGCTGCTGGAACGCACTTTGTTTGCTTGCGACGAGCTTTCCGGCTTTTTAACGGCCTGCTCGTATGTCAAACCGGGCAAAAGCATCTTCGAAGTGGATCTGGCGTCAGTAAAGAAGAAATTGAAAGACAAAGCCTTCGCCCGCAACGTGAACCGCGACGATATTCACCAAGGCGCTCAGGAGCTGGGCATTCCGCTCGATGAGCACATCACGTTTTGCCTTGCGGCGTTGAAATCCCGAGCCTCCGAGCTAGGCTTAGCGGGAATCGAAACCAGTCAGCCTGCGAGCGCTTAGCGGCACCGGGGAACTAGTAGCGGTGATCCCGGACGGCATGCAGATCCGAGAGATCACGCATCAGCATGTCGCGGGAGCTAGCCTGTAGCGTATTTTTGTCGAGAA
Source organism: Bryobacteraceae bacterium (assembly GCA_965219105.1). Taxonomy (GTDB): domain Bacteria; phylum Acidobacteriota; class Terriglobia; order Bryobacterales; family Bryobacteraceae; genus Bog-105. Next base: position 2,780,931 of record OZ244728.1, read on the forward strand.
TCGACTTAATCGACGAAATCGCGCTATCCAGACGACCCTTATCGAACTTGCCTTTGGTCAGCTTTCGATCGAAATCGGAAAGATGCTGTTGCGCTTGATCGAAGCGCTTCATCTGATCCCCTTTTTCACGCTGCATCCCGGCTGCCTGGCGAAGATCGGATTGGGTACGGTCCACCAACCCGCGAAGGTCACCATACCCACGATCGTATCGGCCACCATACTGATAGCCACCGGCAGGAGCGGCCCTAGTCACCGCAACCGGCGCAAACATCAGCCCCAAACCGACAGCCGCATTCGCCAACCACTTATATGAATTGCTCATCCAAGGCCTCCATCTTACGACACCTAGTATGACGTCAGGGTCCCTGCACTCTTCATGAAAAATTGGGGAATGCGGAATTAAATCGGCTTCAGGAGGGCCAATCCAAGGCCAGTCCAGAGCGAGTTGTGCCTCACCTCTACAGGCGGACGAAGTGGATTCAGATCCGCCTTCGGTCCAGGAGGAAGAACACCAGCAGAATAATTAGAAGCAAACCTAAACCGCCGCTGGGATAGTAGCCCCATCCCTGCGCGTAAGGCCAGGAGGGCAGCAAGCCCAACAGCAGGAAAAAGACCACGATAATCAGAATAATGCGTACCATCGCTTCAGCTCCTTGTGGTAAGTTACGTCAATCCTAACTCATCTGCGGATTCGAGGGGCTCCACTTCCATCACCATCCCCGAGTTCAGCAGTGCGTTCTTAAAATCCTCGTCTTTTCCTTCGGCGACGTCATACTCCCAAATCTCGCTTGCCAGGCTAAGAAAGCCGTCGTCCTCTTCAACGCGGTCCGAAGAGTGTAGCGAGTCCGGCTCAGTGCGTCCGACAAAGACCGCATCGAGAACAGTTTCATCATCCAGCTGAGTATCAAGAAAGCTGGATGGCTTGTCTGCCTGATCGCCCGACTGGTCCGAGCGTTCGCGAAAGATTACCCGATATTTCATTTCAAATGAATCCCGCTATCTAGACTACCTGCTGTGAAGTTTTAGTCGGAGAGCTTTCAACTTTTGAGTAGCGCTGATCAGCGCGGGCACCCTATCGGCGGCAAACGCCTGAATCTTGGGATCTTCGCCCGATTTTGCTTCCTTCCGGTAGCGTTTCAGCTGATCTTGCTCCAGCTTCAAAGAGTGCTTTACATATTCCCGATCGAACTTCGCTCCCGAGAGTTTTGCCAACTTACGTTCTATGCGCTCGTCGCTCGGAACGATCAGGTCAGAAAATCGAATGAGCTTGGCAGCCGCAATCGCCCGCAACTGGGCGTCGGCCTTTGAGGACTCCTCGGCGAGCTCCAAAGCTAGACTTCTTACCTCGGGGTCGCTTGCCCGGCGACCGGCTAGTCTCCCTTGTTTGGTGACGCCAGCGGTATCCTGCAGGCATCGCACAGCAAACGCAATGTCGGCCGAACCCAAAATTTCGGCGGTGCCGCGATCGAGATGGACGCCGGGGCGAATAGGCGTAGGGTGACAACTGATCTCCAACAGCCCAAGAGAAATGCCAAAGGCTGCACAAACTGCGAAACGAAGCCAGCGACAACGCACTGCACTTGTGGGGAGAATTTGTCCGTCGCAGGACACTATCTTGACGGGTACGCCTGCCTTGCGAAACACCTGGACTCTACAGATCAATTTAGACGGTGAAACAGAAGAGTGCTACTTCGGAAGCTACTCGGAAGCCCTCTCCACGTTGGAGGCACTTAAGTCCGATTACGGACCGCGAATGACGAGCGCCGTTCTTGCTGCTTCCGGCTCGCGAATCAAGTCCGGCGACAGCGGACGGAAGAACAGCGCCTACAATCCTCTGCCAGACACTACGCAATGCTATTGGAGATCGCGTAACGCGTCATCTGAGCAGTGGAGTGCAAACCCAGACGCTGCATAATAGCCGCGCGATGAAATTCGGCCGTCCGTACTGAAATATTCAGCTGATTAGCGATGTCTTTTGCACTGCTACCCATCGCGATCAGACGTAGAACCTCTCGCTGACGGACCGTCAAATCGGTCTTGTTCAAATCTGAACCAGATTGAGGCGTAACGGGCGGAAAGACCGCCTCGCCGTCCAGCACAGCCTGGATAACGGAAATAACCTCTTTAGCAGGCGCCACTTTCGACAAGTACCCTCTTGCACCCATTTGCGCGGCTTGCTGCACATACCGGGGATCAGAGTACATCGAGAGAAAAAGAATGCGAAGGTCAGGTCGCTGTTCTAAGGCCCGTCGCGCGGTGGCAAAACCATCCGAACCGGGCATATTGATGTCCAAAATCGCAATATCCGGCTGAAAAGTTTCCACCGAATCAATAAATGACTGACTGTTATCGACAGCTACTACGTTGAAATTGTTGCTCATCATCGTGCGTAGCGCATCGAGAATTAAGTGATGATCGTCCGCCAGTAGAACCTTGGGGCGATGATCTGATTCAATCGTGACAGGTCGAGGAGTCTCGGCGGTCATAGGTGTAGCTTGAGATAGCAAGGCGTTTCTCCTGATCCTAAATTGTTCGTCATACTCACGATGACGAGTGCGAAAGGAAAGTTACTTTCGAGGTAAAGATCGTCCTGTTTATTGTTTCATAAATGAAGGGGGAAATACGAGTGCTTGTAACTCTTCGAGGTTCAAGAAGTTGGGGACGAGGAAATCGGCGCCGGCCAGAATTAGACGCTTTCGTTTCCATTCGTCTATCTCCCGGCAATCTGGTTCTTGCGAGGCGACACCGACCGCTACACCACCCACTTTGCTGACTTCCTCGATCTCGACAAAGCCATCACCGAACACCAGTAGTTCGCTGGGGCGAAGCGGCTGCTTTGCGGCCTCTTCGCTGGCGGAAAGAATCTGACGAACGAGCATCGCCTTCGAGAAGCTGGTCAGATCGTCCTTCGCGCCATAGATTCTGCCTTCGAAAAAGTGATCGAGGCCCAGCAGTTGCGCCTCTTCCTTGACGTTGGCGTCATCGGTTCCGCTAGCCAAGTACAAGGTAAGGCCGCGGGCTGTCAGATACTGCAGCAGTTCGGCCGCGCCGGGTACCAAGTAATGTGAAGCCGGCTCACTTCGGGACCGCAATGCTTCAATCCTGCCGCGAATTCGCTCCCAGAGCCGGTCGAGATACATCTTCTTATACTCGAGCGGTGGCAGCGGCGATCCTCCTCGAGCGTGAATGGCGTCCGCTAGAGCCATCATCTGGTAAATCGTCTCTTTGCCAGTCAACCGCCAGACAAACTCTTCCACGACGCTCCGCAGCTCCGCCTTCGACTCGCCCGTTTCAAGTACCGCAAGTTGATCGGTGCAGAGCGGAATCATAATCTCCATCCACCCGGATCGCAGCACCGACAGGGTGCCGTCGAAATCCAGAATCGCAACTTTTGCCCGGGCTGCGGTTTTCCCGGGTCGAATCACCTCAATCACGCCCGCATTTTCGCATGCGAGAAAAGAATGTTCAGACTGTCTACTTTTAAGACGGCCTGTTCACGGATGGGCCCTTAACAAATTGTCTTAGTGGGGTATGATGACGGAGTTGCCGGTCCGGAGGCCGGCCGGCTCTTTCAGTTATTACATGCGCGTTGCAATTATCGGAACAGGATACGTCGGGCTAACCACAGGTGTTTGTCTGGCCTTCATCGGACACGAGGTTTGGTGTCTTGACGCGGACGCTTCAAAGATCGAGGCGTTGCGAGCGGGGCATATCCCCATCTATGAGCCGTACCTCGAAGAGGTACTCGAAGAAGCTCGTCCGCGAATCACCTTTACCACCAGTTATGCGGAAGCCATTCCGGGCGCGGAGGTGGTATTTATCGCCGTGGGGACGCCGCCCACTCCGTCGGGTGCGCCTAATTTGGAATATCTCTCTCAGGCTGCCCGCTCGATTGGGGAAAATATCAGCCGCGATTTCACCGTGGTCGTCAATAAGTCTACCGTCCCGATCGGAAGCGGTAACTGGGTGGGGTCTCTGTTGCGGGATTCCTCGCAACAACGGGCGCAGGGCATGCGGGCCGAGTTTGCAGTGGCTTCCAATCCGGAGTTTCTGCGGGAGGGTACTGCTCTGCATGACAGCCTTTATCCGGACCGTATCGTGATCGGCGCCGATGAGCCGCGGGCACTGGAAACACTTTATACGCTTTACCGGCCGATCACCGACCAGACCTTCTCCGCCCCGACCTACCTGCCGCGGCCGGAAGACGTGGGCGCGGTGCCGCTGGTCTCCACCGATCTGGCTTCAGCTGAACTTATCAAGTACGCAGCTAACGCGTTTTTGGCCCTCAAAATCAGCTTCATCAATGAAGTAGGGCTACTGGCCGAGCGCGTCGGCGCTAACATTTCCGAGGTGGCGCGCGGAATCGGCCTCGACTCCCGCATCGGGCCACGGTTCCTCAACGCAGGTCTGGGCTGGGGCGGTTCCTGCTTCGGCAAGGACACGGCAGCTCTCATTGCGACCGCCGGGGAGTACGGGCTGCATATGCCTATTGTGGAAGCAGCTAAGACGGTCAACTCCAGGCAGCGTGATCGGGTGGTCGAAAAGCTTCTGAACGAGCTGAAAATTCTGAAGGGACGCACCATCGGCCTGCTTGGTCTTGCCTTTAAGCCGAACACTGACGATCTGCGCGAAGCGCCGGCCATCGAGATCGCGCAAAAGCTCATTGACCGCGGCGTCCGAGTAAAGGCGCACGATCCGATCGCTTCCGAGCGCTTTTCCCGCGAACATGGCGCGATGAGTATACAGCTGTGCGCGAACGCTTGCGAGGTAGCCAATGGGGCCGATGCGATTGTACTCGTCACCGAGTGGAACGAATATCGGGATCTAGACTGGGAAGACCTGGCGAAAAAGATGCGGAACCCATTTGTGCTAGACGGCCGACATGCACTGGACGCCGAGAAACTGCAGCGAGCCGGCATGCGTTACGTCACGATCAGCTAGCTGAAGGAACGGGGGCGACTTCCGCGTTTGCCCCATCGACGCCAGACGCGATGAGCTCAGGGGAGGAATCCGGGGCTTCGTCTTCCCCCGGTTCTTCCTCTGGCTCAGCCGAACGCAACAGCTTAACCCTGCGTTTCAAGGGAGCACCAGATAAACGCTCTAAGGCAAATATCGCCTCATCCAACCGGTCCTTTTCCGCTTGTAGCTCAGCTATCATCTTTGGCAAGTTCATCGCTGGGATTGGACCTCCGAGGTTGTACGGACCTTCCTCATCTTACTAAACCTTACTTACACCCCCCCCCCGGGTTACTAAGACAAAAGCCCCGCTCCCGGAGACGAACTCACAGGAGCGGGGCTTTTTATTCTAATCGGGCGACTTCCTACTCTCCCACACACTTGCGCGTGCAGTACCATCGGGGCTAAGAGGCTTAACTTCCGTGTTCGGGATGGGAACGGGTGGAACCCTCTTGCTAGGATCACCCGAAAGTGGAGGATCGCTAGACGAAACCAGCGACCGAACTTTCTTGGGTTGGGTCTTTGAATAGTTATTGACTGACCGACTATTTATTGCAAACGCGCTTTTCCATAGAGTTAATTTTATGGTCAAGCCGAACGAGCTATTAGTAACGGTAAGCTCAACGCATTACTGCGCTTACACATCCGTCCTATCAACGTGATCGTCTTTCACGGCTCTTCAGGGAGATCTCATCTCGGGGAAGGTTTCGTACTTATATGCATTCAGCACTTATCCTGACCAGACTTCGCTACTCAGCTGTGCCACGGGTGTGACAACTGAATCACAAGAGGTCTGTTCATCCCGGTCCTCTCGTACTAAGGACAAGCCCCCTCAAATCTCCTGCGCCCACCACAGATAGGGACCGAACTGTCTCGCGACGTTCTGAACCCAGTTCACGTACCGCTTTAATGGGCGAACAGCCCAACCCTTGGGAGCTTCTACACCCCCAGGATGCGATGAACCGACATCGAGGTGCCAAACCGGAGCGTCGATATGAACTCTTGACTCCGATCAGCCTGTTATCCCCGGCGTACCTTTTATCCGTTGAGCGATGGCCCTTCCATACAGAACCACCGGATCACTAAGTCCTGGTTTCCCACCTGCTTGACTTGTAGGTCTCGCAGTCAACCTGGTTTATGCCTTTGCACTCGCCCTCTGATTTCCAAACAGAGTGAACCAAGCTTCGAGCGCCTCCGTTACAGTTTAGGAGGCGACCGCCCCAGTCAAACTACCCGCCTTGCAATGTCCCTCTCCCGGATTACGGGAGTAGGTTAGAACCACAGAACGATCAGGGTGGTATCTCACCGTTGGCTCCCTCAAGCCCAAGAGCCTGAGTTCAAAGCCTCCCACCTATGCTGCGCAGAACGCACCATAGTTCATTGCAAAGGTATAGTAAAGGTGCACGGGGTCTTTCCGTCTAGTGGCGGGCATCCGGCGTCTTCACCGGAACCACAAGTTCGCCGGGCGGAGCGCGCCGACAGTCGTCAGATCGTTACGCCATTCGTGCAGGTCGGAACTTACCCGACAAGGAATTTCGCTACCTTAGGACCGTTATAGTTACGGCCGCCGTTCACCGGGGCTTCAATTCAAAGCTTCGCCTTGCGGCTAACCTC
>OZ244728.1:2792500-5555318 GCA_965219105.1 Bryobacteraceae bacterium
CGTTATACGAGCAACTGAAGGAATCACAGGCGAGACTGTACTCGTTCACGCCATCGCCGATCGAGACACTGTTGCCGCCGTTTCCATAGCCCCGCTCCACAAACGCTATCAAGCCGGGCCTGGGTGGGCCGGAGCTTCGAAAGTACTCCATGTCGGTGGCAGAACCGAACGCGCTTGCAGGAGGAGGCGTGTCAGGCACCAAAGCTCCTCCCTCGGCATCCACACTCAGGTATTGCACAGACCCGTCGGCTCCAAAAGATCTCTGCACGGCAGCGTCGGCTTGTATAAACCAACTGCCCGGTACCGGATAGGACAGTGAACAAAAGGCTAGCGTAGCCGAGGTCATCGTCTGAATCTCCGAATCGAGCGTGCAAGTCGCGGTGGCAACCGGGGTCGCGTGAAGAGCAGTGCAGGCTGTCAAAAGCAACAAAACGGATCTCATGAGGCGCTCCTGTGCCCTTGTGAAAGGGCGACTGCAACATTCATGGGTATACAACTGTCCACCATTTGGGTCCTCCTGAACGTGTTACCCCGGCAGCAGCGAATTGCTCCCAGCCGCGACATACCCTCTTATCCAGCCCTTCCGCTGACCATAAAGCGCAGCCGCTATCGCCACCAGCAACAGACCTCCCGCTCCTGGCTCCGGTACCGCGACCGGCGAGTAACTCACCGGCGTCGTTCCGTCCGCCTCAAACAGCTGCAGGGAGTCGAGCGATGCTCCGAATGAATAGCAGTCGTCCCCGTTTTGGCAGCCGCCCCCGTTCATGGCAGACAGCGACACCTTAAATAGGGTCCCCAGTTCAAATGGAACCAGGGAAGGTGGCAAGGGGCCTTCTTCGGATTCCCAGGAACCGTTGGAATAGCAAACGAAATAATCGCAGTAAAGACTGTACTGATTTACGCCGTCGCTGATCGTGACGCTGCTACCCGCGTTCCCATAGCCCTGCTCCACAAACGCTATGGAGCCGGCCCTGGGCGGACCGGCGCTTCGGAAGTACTCCGTATCGGTGGCAGACGAGTAGGCGCTTGCAGGAGGTGGCGTGTCAGGAACGTTAACTCCCGCATCTGCATGCACACTCAGAGATTGCACAGTGCCGTCGGCATTGAAAGACCTCTGCACTGCGGCCTCAGCCCCGATGAACCAGTTCCCCGGCGCCGGAAAGGCGAGCGAACAGAAGGCTTGCGTAGCCGAGGTCATCGTCTGGGTATCCGAACCGACCGTGCAAGTCGCAGTGGCCACCGGGGTCGCGTGAAGAGCAGTGCAGGCTGCCAAGAGCAACAAAACGGATCTCATGAGGCGCTCCTCTCCCCTTAGAAAGGGTGGCTGTAGTATGCCTATGCAGTACGGCGGTTGCAACTACGCACTTCTACTGGTTTCTCGTTTATTCTGATCCGCGCTCGTTCACGCTCTTGTGCACGCGGTTCTTCTGAACCTACTGCCCTCGATCGCTCCGAGCGACTCTTCGAAATCTTCGTCGCCGGGCACCCGACACTCAGAGCGGAAATCCCAACGGCAGCTGCACCGGCTTCATCTCCCCGCCGAGCCGGGTCCGACTTGTCCGCCGCTAGCCCCAAGCCTCCTCGATCCAGCCCTTTTCCCGCTCCCAGCGTGCAAGGTCGTGCAGCTCGCCCTCGCTCCAGGCATACTCCAACAGGATCCCGGCAATCTCATAGGCCTCCGCCAGCCGCTCCTGCCCCAGCAACAAAGCAAACAGCGAATTGCCTAAACTCGTGAGTTCCGCCGCTTCTGCCGGCCCGCAACTGGCGTTGAGGCACCCAACATAGGCAACTGCGGCGCCCAGATGCGCGAGACAACGCTCCGGCTCGCGCCGCCAGCGGGCGAACAACACCGCCGCTTCGGTCAACGGAAGCGTGCTGGGGCGATCCCTCGAACCTGCGATGAAAATCACCGAAGCAGCACCGCCAAATTGTACGCTCTGCCGATCAGGCTCGCTTAGCTCTTCAAATAGGAAGAGACAGCGCCGCCCACCTACGAACTCCTGTAGCGCGGAGCGGTTCTGTGTAAGGGAACCCGCCAGTTTGAGACCGAGCGACTGCGCTACGTCTCCCAGTACTCCGGCGCAGCTCCGCCTGGCGCAATCGATCCAAAACACGCCTTCGAACGATTCGCCATGCGCACGGGCGAACGCAAGCGCCGCCGCGCCGGAGATCCCGTCCGCCATTCCCGGCCGATCGACCAGACGAAGCGCCAAATTGTTCACCGTCTGCTCCGGCACTTCGTCGATTGCGGGCCAGGCAGGCAACACATCGGCACGCTCCCCCTGCAGTGGTCTTTGTTGGAGCAGCCATTGCTGCACCTTGCGCACGCCGCCCCGCCAGTCAGCCGACAGATCGAAGAACCGCTGCTTTCGCAACACTTCAGGAAAGCGACACGGCGCCAGCAACAAATACGCCACAGCGGTCCCCATCTCGCGCGCCTGCCCGGTCAGCACCGGTTCCCATTGCTGACGAGTCCACGCCACCGGAACTGCATGAGGAGAGAGCAGGACGAGCGCAACATCGGCCGAAAGCGCGCGCTCGGCAGTGTCTAAAAATTCTCTTCCGGAAGGCGCGAGCGCGAGATCCTGCGCCGCCAGCCACGGGCAATTCAACGCAAGGTAATCGCGAAGACTCTGCGCCGCCTCCGAATCCGCGTGGCAAGAACAAAGGGCCAAACTTTGCCGCATCCTGCCCACTCCTTCTTCCGGGTCGCTACTACTCTCCGGCCAGAGTGGCAAACACCGGATAATGATCCGAGCCCCTCATGGACCGGTCCACCTCTCCTCCGCTTAGCCGGACGCTGCCCTTCACAAAAATCCAATCGAGCGCCATGGCAATTCGATGCGTACGCTCAATCCGTTCGCCAAGCGCGCTGTGGAAGCCCGCTCGCTCGAGCTTATGCAGAAACACGGAAGGCAAATACTTGGTATTCAAATCGCCCCCGAGCAGTATGCTCGCGCCGGGCGGCCATCGCTTGCAATCGGCCAGCATCTCGTCCAACTGCTCCGCTTGAATTTTGCCCGCGCTTCGGCTTTCCAAATGAGCGTTGTACACCACCAGCGGCTTGCCGGCAAATTCAAGCTCATTCACCAGCGCAATCCGGTCACCGAGCCTTCGCTGCATCAGCGGCACTGAAGACGGAATCCACCCGCGCGGTTTCCAAAATCCGGACTGCCGGGCAAATCGCAGCACATACGACCGCTTGAGCGGCAGCGAGCTCAACGTAGCCTGCCCGATGTAAGCCGGTCCCTCCCGCTCACCTCCCTGTTCTTGGGAGAGTTCCTCGAATTCGATCCCGAATGAACCGCCAACACCGAGCGCGCGAGCTAGTTCAGCCGCTACATCCTCTCGCCCGGTTCGCGAAGTGTCCCAATCTACCTCCTGCAATAACAACAACGCAGGCGCCTCGCGGTGCAACTCATCCGCCATCTCCTTCCAATGACCGCCATGATCGATGTTCCAGGTAACCACCCGAATCGGACTGCCCATACGCCTTGCGCCGGGTGTTCCCGTCTCTCCCACCTGACGAACGGCGCTGAACGAATCAGGAATCTGCTGCTTCTGCACCGATCCGTTCTGAGCCGCCGCCTGCAAGACCACGGCGAGCGCCAATCCTACGATTTGAATTGCTTTCATTTCGATCGCCTCGCGACCCGCAACCCGGGCGAAGTCTCCCCTGCGAATGCCTGCGTTGCCCGGCTCTTTGCCACCAGCATCCCAATCAGGCAGAAGTACCAGGCGCACACTCCGAAGCGGGCAAATGGGTAATCCACCAAGGCGTGCAGGCAAACGGCGATCGCGCCGACGCCCCAACCCGAGCGAATCGCAGGCCTGATGCTCCACAAGAACACCAACGCCATAGCCGCCGAAAAGAACACCCCGCCTTCGACCGCCCATTGCAGCCAGTCATTGTGGGCCCGGTTGACGTACGTTCCATCGTCATAACGAGCAAACATCCGGTACACCGACACATATGTATCGAGACCCCAACCGGTGAACGGGTGGACGTGAATCATCGCCAGCGACGAACGGTCGATGTTGCGCCGCACCGTCAATTGATCGTTCTGCTGCAACTTGTAAATGAGGGTTTCAAAGCCCGCGGCGTAGACAAACACCAGGCTGAGCGCGATGGTCAAGGCCGCGCCGATCAGCAGCGCCTTGTTGCGATCCCGCCGAAACGCGAGGCCGATCACCGCAACCAGCTCAATCCCTACGAGCACCGTTCCGGCGCGCGAGCCCGATGCCGCCACCGACCCGATCTGCAGCGCCGCGCATAACAGGTAGGGCACTCCGATCCGCCGTCCTGCCAATCCTCGCCACAGAGTGACCGGGAGCAGCAGTTCGACAAATTGGGCGAAATTGTTCCAGTAGCTGAATGGCCCGGAAATGATCTGATACCGGCTCTGGATCAGCCAGTAATACTTGTTTGTCTGCGAGGCTTGCTGCAGCAAGTCGAGCACGCATACCGCTGTGCCGAAGACAATAAACCAGAAGCGGAAGCGTGCCGCCAGCCTGCCACCCGTGAATAGCGACGCGGACACCAGAGTAAGAATCGCCGCGGCGAACCAAAAGAGCACGCCGCTCCAGCCATAAGAAAGAATCTTTACGGGGAAGAACAGCGTTTGGAGAATGCAGTAACCGGTCATTGCCAGCAGGCAAATACCCGGGGTCGAAAGGAGGGTGCGCCTGCTCGGGCGCAGCCAGAAGAATGATGCAGCGAATAGCAGCAGACATCCGGAAACAATGCGCGGCGCAACTTCACCGCCATCAAGAGTCGTCAGCGTGAAACCGCACAGAATCGCAAACAGCGTGTAAGCGGCCGTGCGATTTACCGCCTCGCCTTGAAAATGCCGGAGGGATCGCCTACCGGCCATTGCGAGCGGCGGTTTGAGTGTTCTTGCCGCCCGTGTAGCTTACTCTCCAGATCGAGTTTGACCCATCGTCGGTGACAAGCAGCGAGCCATCCGGCGCAACGGCCACTCCCACCGGCCGCCCCCAAACCTTACCATCCGGCGTGACAAAACCCGTTACGAAGTCCTCGTATTCGCCATTGGCGTGTCCGTCTTTCAGCGGCACGCGGATCACTTCGTAGCCGGCGCGGTTAGCCTTATTCCAAGAACCGTGTTCGGCTGCGAAGATGTCGCCATCGTAGCTCTTCGGAAACTGCTTACCCTCATAGAAAGCCAGTTCGAGTGAAGCATTGTGGGGCTGCAGGAGCACGTCCGGCACAAGGACCTTGTTCGCCAGTTCCGGGTGTTTCCCAGCCAGTCTCGGATCTTGATGATCGCCCATGTAGTAGTATGGCCAGCCATAGAACCCGCCCTCTTTAACCGAAGTAATGTAATCCGGAACGAGATTGTCCCCCAGCATGTCGCGCTCGTTCACCGAGCACCACAACTGCTTAGTCTGAGGATTGATTGCAATGCCAACCGGGTTGCGAATACCCGACGCATAGACCTCGATGAACTTGCCCTCGGGCGTGTATTCGAGTATGTTCGCCCGGTGAAACTCTTTCGGATGCGTATCGGGGTCGTCCACGTTCGAACCTGAACCTACGGCCAGGAACATCTTGCTGCCATCGGGTGAGAAAGCCAGATCCCGCGTAGAGTGCCCGCCGGTCGGCAGCTTCGGAATGATCGTTTCCGAAGGCCCAGTGGCCTTTAGATCGCCGTTGTGATACGGAAAACGCACCACCGAGTTCGTGTTACCCACGTACACATACTTGGGGTTTTCGCCGGGCGGGTAAAATGCGATGCCAAAATTGTTCACCAGGCCCGTCGCAAAAACGGACTTGTCCTTGGGCTTGCCGTCTGCCGTGACGCCGCGATACACCTCAAGTGTTCCCGCATTGCTTTCGGCGACGAACATGTCACCGTTTGGTGCAGCTCGAATCTCACGCGGACCGCTCAGCCCTTCGGCAAACAGCTCGACTTTAAATCCTTCCGGGGCTTTCGGCCAAGCATCTGCAGGACGGGGATCGACATGGGGGTTGTTCGACACGCCCGGTGTCGCGTAAGGCTGCGGTAAGTCTGCGACCGTAATCTTTCGCACCAGCCCTGGCTTCTGTCCTTCATAGCCGTGGAACGCCGCTTTGCCCGTCACGACATCGCTGGCCGGCTTTCCTGGATCGGTTACGGCTCCACCGGCTAAGCAGAGTGCGGATACTCCCAACATCGGCAGCATCAACAATCGAATCGGTCCAACATTACGCGTCATCATGTTCAGTTTTCCCATCTTTAACCCGGCACGAACACAGGCGATTTCTTAAGCACCATTATGACGAAGGCAGCAAATGGGAACGAGCCAAGCCTGTACCCTCTGAGTATCGGCTGGCTGCCTGAGTGTGCCTTGGTCGGCTCAGCGCGATGCAAACATCCAGTGGGAAGTTTTGCAGGCAGAGCTGAGCACCCGCACATCTCCATGAAACGCACTGCGGCTACTCCTGCGAAATCAGTGTTGTCGAACGCGTGGGCGTTCGTTCACTCCGCGGATATCCAGGAACTCGAAGAAGATAGCGAGCACGAGCATACCGAGCCCCACATACTCCAATCCGCGAACTCGAGTTCCTCCAACAGCACAGGCAGTTCCCAGCAATGCGAGTATCCAATAAGCTGAATTCTTGCCTGTCGAAAATATTTGCCGACCGATGTCTAAACCTCTTCGCCAGACGAACAGCGAACATATGATCATCGCCACGACACAGAGTCCTTGCCACTTCGGTGTCATTGGCACGTCGAAGATCATGTGAGCGACGATCGCGGGAAACAAAGAACGCGTCCAAGCAAAAATGAGACCGAAGCCCAGCGCGGACACGAAAAGCCCCACAATCATTCCGACGTTATACGCGTTCGGAATTTGATACTGGGTATGCTCGAAGGTAAAGAGGCAGGCTGTTCCGATGATTGCGGGTCCGTTGCCCCAGTCCTCCGCCAGTCGCCGTTGGCAATATCCGCGAAAGAACAGTTCCTCAAGCAATGGAATGAGCGCCCAGCTCATCACTGCGGAGAAAAGCCAAAACTCCCACCGTCGCCAGGACATGTCAAAGAATGCCTGCCTCCAGGGTTCAGTCTTACTAGGATGAAGTGAATTGAGGAAGCCGACACCTAGTACAAACCATTCGGACAAAGCAGCAGTTCCGATGCCTGCAATTAACAATCCTGTCCAAGTGTGGCTCGCCTTTGTCAGGCCATAGGCAGAGGGACCACGGCGCCTGTACCACCAACCGATTGGCACGATGAGCAGAAAATAACCGGCGTACTGAAATAGCAGCAAGACGAAAAGCTGACGAGCGGCTGTGATCAACTCGCTTCCGGTGGTGTGGGCCGTTAACTCCGCGAGCGGGTTCTTCACTGGGATGCCTGAGAGCCGGATTAGTTGGCTCATCACAAGCCCACCAACAAGGAAGATGCCCAGCACTTCGAGTAGAGCGGCGTAACGCCGCTGCTGCGGGCTCATGCGCCGAAGTGTATCCTAATCGCGGCCTTCCACGTCCTTCTGCATTCGGGCGGAGGAACTCATTCCGCTAAGTTCCTCAGGGGGCGCCGCCGGGTTACACCGTGACTGGCTCGGGTTTCTCGTCCAGTGCTTCGAGTTTTTCTTCGTGGTATTCCTGCTCAGTGTTGAGAGCCCAAAGGTTCTCTCGGCTTCGCACATTTCCGATGATATTGTCGACCGCAGTCATCGCGGTCAGCATGGAATGATCCTGATTGTTGTATTTGTGCATCCCGTTCCGGCCGACGAGGAAGAGGTTGTTGAACTCGTTGACGTACGAGATCACTTCGCCGAAGCGATCGTAGGTACCAAAGTAGGCTGGATAAGTTTTGGGGACGCGAATCACCGTGGCGTCCGAGACATCACCCGGGTCGAGGATGTTCATGACTGCCAACTCTTGTTTAGCAAGATCGATCATTTCGCTCTCAGAGCGCTGCCATAGAGGATCGCCTTCGTTGCAGAAGTATTCAAGGCCGATCCAGACTTTCGAGGGGTCCGCCACCATGGCGGGGCTCCAATTATTGAAGATCTGCAAACGGCCGACGAGCACGTCGGGCTCCTGGATATAAATCCAATTATCTTTGACCAGTTCGCCGGAAGATTCACGCAGCTTGATCCGATCGCAGAGAACGCCGACGGTAATAAAGTCGCGATACATGAGGCCATCCGAGATTTCACGAACAGCAGTCGGCGCGGGCGGTTCAAGTTGAGCGATCAACTCTTTGACCGGCATCGTGGAGAAGAAATAATCGCCCGTGAAGCGCTTAATTTCTCCTGTTTCCGAATTTCGGGCAACTACCGCAGTGATGGTGTCTCCGCTATGTTCAACACCGTCGACCGACCAATGCATAAGGATCTTGCCGCCAAGGTGTTCAATGCGGCGCGCCACCTCTTCCCACATCTGGCCGGGCCCGAACTTGGGATAGAGAAATTGCTCGATCAGCGAGGTTTCGACGTCTTTCTGGGCGATATCGCTCGCCTTCTTCGGTTTCAGCTTCTTCAACATGTGAAGAATAGTTTTGAAAATTGAAAGACCCTTGATGCGCTGCGCTCCCCATTCGGCGCTGATCGAATTGCAAGCAATGCCCCAAACTTTCTCGGTGTAGGACTTAAAGAAAGTCAGATAAAGTTCGCGGCCGAAGCGGTTGATAAAGAACTGTTCCAGGTTCTGTTCGTTTCGGATCGGGAACAGCACCGAACGAAGATAACTGAGCCCGATCTTGAAGGTCTTGAAAAGGCCTAACTTGCGAATGGTGTCGACGCTGAGCGTGATCGGATATTCAAAGAACCGCCGCATGAAATAGATGCGGGACTTGCGATGGCGGACCAGCATGACGCGGTCGTCCGAAGCGGCCGCCGGCCTGGCTTGCGCGGGCACAGTAGTCGTTTGGCGCTGGTAGGTGATTTTCGTGTCGGCTCCGCCGGTCGATTGCATGGGCATGACATTAAGCCACCACTGCATGACACGATCCGACTTGGAGAAGAAACGATGGCCGCCGATATCGATGCGATTGCCTTTATAGTTGATTGTCCGGGAGATTCCGCCGATGAGGCCGCTCATTTCGAGCACGACGGGCTGAATATCGGTACGAGTAATCAGCTCAAAAGCGGCGGTGAGGCCTGCTGGCCCTGCACCCACAATCACAGCTTGCTTACCAGGTTCGGCGGTTAACGTCATTAATCCTCTTTCTAAGTCTATCGAAGATACGCCATTTCGGAAGAGCAATCTCGATGGATCGAGGCCCACCTGCTGCCGACTGAAAACGGTAATCTCGATTTCATACGCCGCTAACCGAACGGAGCAATCTTCCTTCAATTGGAGTCGGCCGGCACGGTCATAGTTCTCGTGCCGGCAAGTTTTCGGCGGCGGCTCATGCCAATTACTCCCCAGAAGGTATTTACCAGGTATTGGACGGCCTGCAGCAAAAGAATGTAGGCGATCGCGCTGGTTTTGGAAAAACCGAACGGCTCAAGAATGCTGATGCCGACAAATTGATAGATTCCGACGTACCCCGGAGTGGAAGGGAGAGCGCTGCCGAGACCGAGTCCAGTGAGTAGGAGGAAGGCCAAAGCAAGGCCGGCATGAAGGTTGATAGAGGTCATGGCTGAAAGGGTCGCGGAGGCATCGAGCAGCCAGATAACGGCAGTATACAGACCAAACGTAAAGAGCCGGCGCGTGCTATGGAAGCTGCGAAGACCAATGATGATGCCCTCCAGGATCGCGACCAGTTTCGAGTTGAGGGCAGGCTTGAAAGGAAGCCGGTAAAGCAAACGGCACGCAGGTTGTTCGAAACGCGGCAGGAGCGCGATCAGCATCGCTCCCAGCAGGCCGAGCACCGCAAACGGAGTGGCGGCGGTGGAAAACCACCCTGGCTTCACAGGCATGATCAGCAGGGCAACCGAGCTGATCAAAACTAGCGTAATCGCGTCGCAGAGGCGTTCTGAGAAGGCCGTGGTCAGAACGAAGGTTCGGCTAAAACCAGTGGCGGAACTGATCATGAGCGATCGGACGAATTCCCCGGCGCGGGCGGGTAGAAAACTGTTAGCGAGGTACCCTGACGCAGTGGCCCAAAAGGCAGTGGGAATGGGCACTTCCCCGGACGCAGATAAGAGCACGCGCCAGCGGCAGGCGCGCAGAAACAGGCTGCTGCTGAAGAGGCAGCCCGTGAGCGCCAGATAGCCGATCTTGGCATGCAGCAGGATTTTTCCAAGCTCACCCCAGGCGATTCCACGTAGCGAGAAGTAAAGCAGAACCGCGGCGAAGAGAAAAGCAACCGCCCAGTAGGCGTAGCGTTTGCGCGAGGCCGGCTTGACAATCGCGCTAGGAGGATTGATGCCGCCGGGGTTGGACAACGAGTGGTCCGCAGTTGAGGGTTCAGGGCGCAGGAGCAAGAGCCTTCGATAGAGTGAGGAAATGGCCACCGAGACCGCGGCAGCAGCAGATCCCGTGCAATTTACCCGTGATTATAAGCATAAGCTCTCCGAAACGTTGGGCGCGCTCGATCTAGAGGCGGTTGCGAAGGCGATCCAGATTTTCGAGAGGGCTCGCAACGAGAACCGCCATATTTTCACTTGCGGAAACGGCGGCAGCGCGTCGACGGCATCGCATTTCGTGACGGACATGGTGAAGGGGGCGAGTTTCGGCCGCGAGGCACGGTTCCGCATCATGGCGCTGACCGATTCGATGCCGACGATCACGGCGTATTCGAACGATGTCGGTTACGACTGCGTGTTTGCCGAGCAACTGAAGAATTTTGCGCAGCCGGGAGATGTGGTGCTCGCGATCAGCGGATCGGGTAATTCGCCGAACGTGGTGAACGCAGTGGAGTACGCAAACAGCCACGGATGTCTGACCATCGCGCTGACAGGACGCGACGGAGGACGATTGGGCAAGGCTGCGCAGACTGAGATTCGGGTGGCTTCCGAGCACATGGGGCGGATCGAAGACGCGCACCTGATTGTTTGCCACATGATCTGTTACCACTTTATGGAGCAGCAGCTCTAAAATTCAAAACAGCCGACGCGATAGGATATCTTGGTCGCTGGCTATGGCGGGTTCCCAAACGGTAGATCTTTCTGGCAAGGTGGCGCTGATATCGGGCGCGAGTAAAGGGCTCGGCCGCGCTATGGCGCTTTCGCTGAGCGGGGCGGGCGCGAAGATTGCGCTGGTGTCGCGCGATGCGGAAAAGCTGGCAGCGGTTCAGCAGGAGATCGCTTCAGGCGGTGGGACAGCGGAAAGTTTTACGGCCGATGTTCGTGACGAGGCAAGCGTGAGCGACCTGGGGCGTCAGGTGCAGAGTAAGCTCGGCGCGGTTCAAATCCTCATCAACAACGCCGGGATCAATATTCGCAAAAACCTGACCGATTTCACGCTCGACGAATGGAACAGCGTTATCGACACGAACCTGACGAGCGTGTTTTTAATGTGCCGGGAGTTCGTGCCGCAGATGAAAGGCACCGGTTACGGGCGCATTCTGCAGATCACGTCGATCATGAGCCACGTATCGATGCCACAGCGAAGCGCATATTCGTCGAGCAAGGCGGCGCTGCTGGGCCTGACGAGAGCATTGGCGCTCGAGCTAGCCGGCGAGGGCATTACGGTGAACGGTATCAGTCCGGGCCCATTCAGCACGGAGATGAATGCGCCCATTCTCGAGAATGAAGAGCTGAACTCCCAGTTCTTAAAGAGCATCCCGGTAGGGCAGTGGGGCAAGCCGCAGGATATCGGAACGCTGGCGGCGTATCTCTGCTCGGAGGCAGCTGCCTTCATCACGGGAACGGACATTTTGATCGACGGCGGCTGGTGTGCCCGCTAAGAGGCTCCTTACGAACTCTCCCGCTCGAAATACAGTCCTGTCGGAATTTGAAGAGCGCACGTACCGGAAGGTGACGTGGCGCGTCATGCCGTTCCTGTTCCTCTGCTACATCTTCGCCTATGTGGATCGCGTAAACGTGGGGTTTGCGAAGCTGCAGATGCAGCAGGATCTAGGGATCAGCGACGCAGTGTATGGAGCCGGGGCGGGCATCTTTTTCATTGGCTATTTCTTCTTCGAGATTCCGTGCAACATCGCGCTGCAGCGGATCGGCGCCCGGTACTGGTTGGGACCGATCATCATTGTCTGGGGTTTTGTATCTGCTTCGACGATGCTGGTGAAAGGCGCGACTTCTTTCTACGCAGTGCGTTTCTTGCTCGGCGTAGTGGAATCGGGCTTCTTCCCGGGTGTAATTCTCTACTTGACGTTCTGGTACGCCAATCGGCACCGGGCTCGAATGGTGGCGCTGTTCATGACTGCAATTCCGCTGTCGGGTGTAATCGGCGGACCGCTTTCGGGATGGCTGCTGGACAGAATGTCGAGAGTAGGCGGGCTCCGGGGTTGGCAGTGGCTGTACATCATGGAGGCCGTACCGTCGGTGCTGGCTGGACTTGCTGCCCTATTCTTCCTGCCCGATAGACCGGGAAGCGCCAAGTGGCTGAGCGAGGAAGAGAAGGCAGTCATCTCGCATCATCTGGAGTCAGACGAACAGCACATGCGGGGCCAAGCAGGCTCGACGCACTCGTTCGCGGGCGTCTTCAATAGCGGCAAAGTGTGGGCGCTGTGCTTCATCTATTTCGGGTACGTGATGGGAAACTATGGCCTCAGTTTCTGGCTGCCGCAGATTTTGAAAGACAGTTTGACAAAGGACCCGTTCAAGATCGGACTGCTGACCATTCTGCCGTGGGCCGCTGCGGCGGTAGCCATGATTCTGGTTGGCAGGCATTCCGACAAAACAGGCGAGCGCTGTTGGCATGTGGCGCTGTCGGGTCTGGCTGGAGCGGCGGCGTTTGCGGTATCTGCCATTCCGGGAATATCGGGTGTAACCGGGCTGATTGCGCTGACTGTGGCGACCGCGGGAATCGCCGCGGCGTACACGACGTTTTGGGCGCTACCAACGGCGTTCGTCACTGGCACGGCGGCTTCCGCCTCGATTGCGTGGATTAACTCGGTCGGAAATTTGGGCGGCTACTTGAGTCCGTACCTGGTGGGCAAAATTCGCGATGTCACGCATCACACAACGCCGGCGCTATTGATGCTTTCTTTATGCTGCGTAGCTTCCACGCTGCTGACAATTTTGTTTTTCCGGAACAGACGCGCTGCTTCCTGAGCGGGTGTTCGTACAATCGACTGCATGCGCAGCGCCGCTCTGACCATTCCATTAGGCCTTTTGCTCTCGAGCTTGGCAGTCTCCCAAACGATTCGCTTTGAAGCCAACCGAAAGATCTGGCTGATTACGACCGCGCACAGTTCCTACGCCATGGGAGTGGCTCCGGACGGACAGCTGCAGCATCTGTATTGGGGCGCTCCGCTGTGGCGCATGGAAGACCTGCCATCGGCGGCCGTGAAACAGGATATTTCGTCGTTCGATCCGCACCAGATGATTGAAAACGAGGAGTATCCGGGGTGGGGCGGTCCGCGTTATTACGAACCTGCGTTGAAGATCAAGCGGGCGGATGGCGATCGCGATCTGGTGCTTCACTATGTCGACGAGCACGTAGAAAACGACGAGTTGACGATCGGATTGAAAGATATCTGCGACGACATCACGGTAAAGCTGCACTACCGCGTGTATCCCAAGACGGGAGTTATCAGCCGGTGGAGCGAGATCCGGAACCGGACTAAGCAGCGTGTGACGATCGACAGCGCGCAATCGGGGACGTGGTATCTGCCAAAGGGTGACGGTTACCGGTTGTCGTATTTGAGCGGCCGATGGGCGGCGGAAACTCAGCTAAACCGCGAGCCGATTGAGGAAGGAATGAAAGTGCTCGAGAGCAGACTGGGGCACACGGGCCATAATTTAAATCCCTGGTTTGTGATCGATACTGGGAGTGCAAGCGAAACCGATGGCAAGGTGTGGTTCGGGGCGCTGGCGTGGAGCGGAAATTGGCGCATCACTGTGGAGCAGACGCCTTACAAACAGGTTCGAGTCACAGGCGGGTACAACACGTTCGATTTCACGTGGGTGTTAAAGCCCGGCCAGTCACTGCAGACGCCCGCGTTTTACGGCGGCTATTCCGAGCATGGATTCGGGATGGCGTCCCGGCTGATGGCGGATTTGGAGAGAGCCGAAATTGAGCCGCATGGTCTGAAGGCGCGGCCGCGGCCGGTGCTTTACAACTCTTGGGAAGCGACAGAATTCAACGTGAGCGAGGAGGGTCAAAAGCAACTGGCCGCGAAAGCCGCGAAATTGGGCGTGGAGCTGTTCGTGATGGACGATGGATGGTTCGGCAAGCGAAATAACGATCGTGCAGGCTTAGGGGATTGGGAAGTAAATCCGGCTAAGTTTCCTCATGGCTTGAAGCCGCTCATCGCTTACGTCAATGGGCTGGGAATGCAGTTTGGATTGTGGGTAGAGCCTGAGATGGTGAACCCGGATAGCGATTTGTACCGGGCGCATCCCGATTGGGTGATGAATTTTCCGGGGCGCCCACGCAGCGAATTGCGCAATCAGCTGGTGTTGAATTTGGCGCGGCAGGACGTAAAGGAATACGTGTTCGGTTTTCTAGACAAGCTGGCAAGCGAAAATAACATCCGTTACTTCAAGTGGGATATGAATCGCACGTTTGCCGAGCCTGGGTGGCCGGAAATGCCGCCGGATGAGCAACAGGAGCTTTGGGTGAAATATGTGCAGAACCTCTACGACATCATGAGCCGGCTACGCGCAAAGCACCCGAATTTGGAGATCGAGTCGTGCTCGGGTGGCGGCGGGCGCGTCGATTTGGGAATTATGCGGTACGTGGATGAGTTCTGGACATCGGACAATACGGAAGCTTTTGACCGGCTCGGCATTCAGGAAGGATTTTCGGAGGCTTACGCGGCGAAGTTTATGTCGGCTTGGGTGACCGATGTTCCGAATCAGAATGGACGAAGCACATCTCTGCAGTACAGATTCTTTGTGGCGATGCAAGGGGCATTAGGAATCGGCGCGAACCTCAACAAATGGACCGCGGAAGACTCGAGCCTCGCAACAAAAATGGTAACGCTCGACAAACGCATTCGCGAAACGGTGCAGTTTGGAGACCTCTACCGGCTGCTATCGCCGCGCTCGAACGACACGGCAGCAAATGAGTACGTCGCCAAAGATGGTAAGCAGGCCGTACTATTCGCGTTCCGCCATTCGCAGCAATACAACACATTGCCTCCGCTGATTTACTTACGTGGACTCGATTCGCATGCGCTTTACCGGCTGGAAGCGATCGGAAGCAAGTTACTCGGGGAAGAAGATACCGTAAGCGGCGATTACCTGATGTCACATGGTGTACAGGTGGAGCTAAAGGACGATTACTCGAGTGTCGCCGTGGTGCTCGAGAGAGTGAAGTAACGAGGAATCCGGAAAGCGCCCACTTCAAGCGCTTTCCGGATCAAGTTGAGTTAGCGGGTGGCGGTCGCGAGACAAGCTCCAGTTCCAGCCGGTGCGGTACGTGGCACAAACGCGTTTTGTACGTACTTGGCAAGCGGGTCTGCGTTGAAGATTTCGGAAATGTCGGCGAGTGGGATGTGCGTACCCATTTGGGCGTTCATCGTCGCGATGAAGTAGTTCGCCACAATTCCGTAACCGGTGTTACTGGGATGCACTCCATCCAGCGAGAAAAGGCCTCCGAAGAAATCCGTACTCAGCGTTTGGTCTCCTAGCTGATATCCGGACGCGTAGATCTGTTTCAGTAGAGCGTTGACGTCGACAAAGACGCCTCCATGAGCGGCGGTTTCCGATCGAATGGTCTGGTTGTAACAATCGATTGTGGTGCGAACGATCGCAGCATCGGAACCAGTCAGAATACACGGAACCGTAGAAACTCCTAGCGAGGAGAGCGGCGCCGGACAGGCGGACGGCAGTCCTTGCGAAGGTTTTCCGGATAGGATTGCATCCACGAAGGGTGCCGCGCTTGGCCGGATGAAATCATTAGGGCCCATGCCGAGCATCGACGTAACCGTCGAGAGCGGAAGATGTGCCTGAAGCGCGATAGTTCGGGCGGAAGTGAAGTAAGCGATCGATGTTACATCCGGCACGCTCGCCGTAATGATCTTCGCGCCAGTGGAAGAGAGACGGTCAAGGACGAGCTTGTAATCGGAAGCAAATTGAGCGGGCGGAGTAAGTGCGCTCAGCTGGCCGGTAAGCGAGGGAACAAGCGCTTCGTTGTTTCCCAGCCATTCGAGCACGGTCGTGGGGCGAAGGGCAATAGCTGCTTCAATTTCGGTTGGCGCTTTGCCCTGCAAGAGTGCCGGGAAGCCGAGTACAAGAGTGGTCCACTGCTGCACTGGATCTGTAGCAGTCAGAGACGGCCGCAGATTCAGCGCCGAGTTCACAGTACCGCCTGGAACGGACACATTGGTCGGCTGCACTAACGGATTGAGGCGCGGGAACAGCAAGTCGCCCGTCACGGGTTGAATGTCGGGCGGCGGGCCAATGTTTATCAGTTCAAGTTTGTTAGGAGCGCCAGGATACGGTATGAGCGGCAACTCGAGTGGCCATCCCGCCTGCCTTGCAATGATACTCGCGAACCCGTTCGGCTGCTGAGAATATAAAAGCGAAAAGTTTTGCACGCCGGCGGAGAGTGAATCTCCAGCAACGACAAACCGTGTTTGAGGTCCGATGTTACGGCCTGGTTGAATTTGAGCCTGCACGCAAAAGCATGAGCAGGTAAAAGAGAGTAATGCGAGCGCAGTTTTCATATGGTCCTCCGACGACCTATAATTTTCATTTATTTAGGATGGGTTCGAGACAGTTACTCCGACAAGTGCGTAACTCGATGTTAGGCGGAGATCGAGTTACTTTCAAGAGCTTCGCACTAAGAAATCGCGAATTAGTTAGGAAATAGAAAATGGGATAGCGTATCCGGATTCTAAGATGTCGCGGCGCCCACAACCATAAGACAGATTACGCAAGTAGTTAGAGAAGGCCTTGTACGTGTAACCAATCGGCGAGACGATCGGGCCAACTTTTCAGCACCGGGTCGTTGCTGGCTAAACCAACGCCGTGATGACCCTTTTGGTAGATATGCATTTCGGCGGGAACACGCGCTTTGCGAAGAGCGAGGTAGAAAAGGACGCTGTTTTCTACGGGGACGGTCTGGTCCTCAGTGGTGTGGAAGAGAAACGCGGGCGGAGTGTTTACCGTGACCTGAGTTTCGTTGGACAGCAAACGGACGAGACCTGGATCGGGAGAGTCGCCCAATAGAGCATGCAACGAGCCTAAGTGAACGTAGGGGTCTTCCAAACTGATCACCGGATAGGCCAGAATCATGAAATCAGGCCGGGAACTTTGCCGCTCGATTGGATTGGACGCAGCCGGATCGCCATTGTCGAAATGCGTTCCGGCTGTAGATGCGAGATGGCCACCGGCCGAGAAGCCCCACACGCCGATTTTGGCCGGGTCGATGCCGTACTCACCGGCATGCATGCGGACATATCGTATGGCGCGCTGCGCATCCCATAACTGAACCGGGTAGTGATATTTGGGCCCCAAACGATAACGGAGAATGAACGCGGTGACGCCACGCTGATTGAGCCAGTCGCCGACCGCAGTCCCTTCGTAATCGAAAGCGAGGTGAACGTAGCCGCCGCCGGGCAGAACGATCACCGCGGTCGCGTTGGTTTTGTTCGCCGGCTTGTACACGGTCAAAGCAGGAGTATCGCCCGGTGCAGTGCCTTGCGCGCCAGGGGCGCCTCCCGGCCAGAGCGTAATCACGGGATGCGGCGACGATTGCGCTCGCGCGCCGCCGGACAACAACAGAGACAGAGCAGCCAGCCATAAACCCGCCTTCATCGTTTAGAGTCCGAGTTCTTGCTTACAAACCGCGAACTGATCGGCGGCGAACTCCAGCTCGGCGGGAGTGTGGGCAGCCGAAACCTGAACTCGTATCCGCGCTTTGCCTTGCGGCACCACGGGAAACGAGAAGCCGACGACGTATACGCCGCGCTTGAGGAGCACGTCCGCCATGCGTCCTGCCACAGCGGCATCTCCGAGCATCACGGGAACGATAGGATGCTCGCCGGGAAGCAAGTTGAAACCGGCGGAGGTCATTCGCTCACGAAACAGCTTGGTGTTTGAGAAGAGCTTCTCGCGCAAGTCGTCCGATTGGGTCAGTAACTCAAGAACTTTTAGGGAAGCCGCGACAATCGGAGGCGCCAGAGTGTTGGAGAAGAGATAGGGTC
The DNA here is from genome assembly GCA_965219105.1 of Bryobacteraceae bacterium. GTDB lineage: Bacteria > Acidobacteriota > Terriglobia > Bryobacterales > Bryobacteraceae > Bog-105. The sequence goes on from OZ244728.1 coordinate 2,810,680, forward strand.
GAGACCTTTGGCGCAATAGCGAGATAATCTCTTTCCGCCCGCTGGTGTAACCGCCGCTAGCACCGCCGAGCGCCTTGCCGAGCGTGCCCGTGATGATGTCAACGCGATCCATAACGCCGTGCAGCTCGGGAGTGCCGCGTCCGTGGCGGCCCATGAATCCTACCGCATGCGAATCGTCGACCATGACCATGGCGTCGTACTTGTCGGCCAGGTTGCAAATCTCGGGCAGACGCGCGATGAAGCCATCCATCGAGAAGACGCCATCGGTAGCAATCAGCCGGTGCCGGGCATCTTTGGCTTGCTTCAACTTATCTTCTAAGTCCTGCATGTCGCCATTGCGGTAGCGATAACGCGCGGCTTTAGAGAGCCGGATGCCGTCAATGATACTGGCGTGATTCAGCTCGTCGGAGATGATGGCGTCTTCGGCTTCCATCAAAGTCTCGAACAGACCGCCGTTTGCGTCGAAGCAGGAACCATACAGAATCGTGTCTTCGGTTCCCAAAAACTGGCTAAGCTTCTCTTCGAGCTGTTTATGGATACTCTGTGTACCGCAGATAAAGCGCACGCTGGCGAGCCCGTAGCCCCACTCGTCGAGCGCCTCGCGCGCTGCAGTCAGAATCGCCGGATGATTTGCCAGCCCCAGATAGTTATTGGCGCAGAGAATCAGGACATCCTTCCCGCTGACCTTCACTTCGGCACTCTGCGGAGTTTCGATCATCCGTTCGCGCTTGTATAGGCCCGCCTGCTCGATGCCGCTGATTTTTTCTTGTAGATAGGTTCCTATGTTTCCGTACATCGGTGATCAACAGTCCTTTACATTAACGGCGAGCCCGGCCAGCGCTGTTTCTTTATAGCGGGATTGCATATCGAGGCCCGTCTCATACATCGTTCTTATGACCTGGTCGAGCGATACTTTGTGTTCGCCTGACTCTTGCATCGCCATACGGCAGGCGTTGATGGCTTTCACCGCGCCGAAGGCGTTGCGCTCGATGCACGGGATTTGAACAAGGCCGCCGATCGGGTCGCAGGTCATCCCGAGATGATGCTCCATGCCAATCTCTGCTGCGTGTTCCACCTCTTCAGCGGTACCGCCGAGAGCGCCGACGAGTCCGCCCGCCGCCATGGAGCAGGCAACGCCAACTTCACCCTGGCAACCTACTTCAGCCCCCGAAATAGAGGCGTTCTCCTTATAGAGAATGCCGATAGCTCCAGCGGTGAGCAAATACCGGAGCAGCCCTTCATCGGTAGCTTCCGGTTCAAAGCGGCGATAGAAGCGCCCGACAGCGGGAATAAGGCCCGCGGCGCCGTTGGTAGGAGCGGTAACGATGCGCCCTCCCGCGGCATTCTCTTCATTGACGGCCATGGCGAAGGCGTTTACCTGATCCATCGCAAGATAGGGACTCGCCTGCTGAAACTGACCGATCTTCTTCCAGAGTCTAGGGGCGCGGCGCTGGACGTGCAAGCCGCCGGGTAAAATCCCTTCAGTCCGAAGTCCGCGATCGATGCTGCTCTCCATTGCTTGCCAGACATGCCACAGACGCTCCCGAACGTGTTGCTCGCTACTGAGGACGCTCTCGTTCTCGAGCATGATCTTCCAGATCGGCAGATGCGTGCGCTCGGCCAACTGCATCAGTTCGGCGGCGTTTGAAAACGTATGCGGAACGTCGAATGACGCCGCTCCCGCTGTTTCTTGCCTATCGCCCTCACGGATGATGAAACCTCCGCCAATCGAGTAGTAAACGTCGTCGGCCATGAGTTCGCCATGAGCGAAGTAAGCCGAAAACCGCATGCCGTTCGGGTGGCCGGCAAGCACGGTATCGCCGCGATAAAGGAGGTCAATCTCTTCAGCAAAGGGAACCGGATACTCGCCGCAGAGGGGGAGTGAACGGCTGCCGCGAATGGCGCGAAGCATGCCTTCGATCGCCTCTGGCTCAACCAGATCAGGCTGCTCGCCGGAGAGGCCTAATAAAACAGCGGTATCGGTGCCGTGCCCCTTGCCAGTCAACGCAAGAGACCCGAAAAGCTCGCATTGTAAGCGCCTTACCGCAGGAGCTTGGCCTTCTGCCTCCAGGCGGGAAGCAAATTTAAACCCAGCGCGCATAGGTCCTACCGTGTGGGAGCTAGAGGGACCGATGCCGACCTTGAAGAGATCGAAGATGCCGGTCCTCATGATGCGGGTCGCCTTTCGCCCAGCGCGGCTTTACTGCACATGTGTCCAATCCAAGATGACTTTGCCCGATGTTCCCAAACGCATTGCCTCGAAGCCTTTCTCGAACTCGAAATACGGGAACCGATGCGTGATGACAGGCTTGATATTGACACCGGACTCAATCATGACGGTCATCTTGTACCAGGTCTCGTACATCTCACGGCCGTAGATGCCTTTGATCGTCAGCATATTGAAGATGACGTCACGCCAGTTAATAGACATCTCGCCGGCGGGTATACCGAGCATCGCCACCTTCGCTCCGTGGCTCATTTGCGAAACCATCTGGCGAAAGGCGGCTGAATTGCCGGACATTTCGAGGCCGACGTCGAAGCCCTCCTGCATGCCGAGTTTCTTTTGCGCCGATTCGAGGGAGGTGTCTCTTGGATCGATGGCCAGAGTTGCGCCCAGGGTACGCGCGAGTTCAAGGCGAACAGGATTCAAATCAGTAACCACGACGAACCGCGCGCCGGCATGGCGGACCACGGGAATTGCCATAAGGCCAATGGGACCGGCGCCGGTAATAAGAACATCTTCACCGAGAACAGGAAAGGAGAGCGCCGTGTGAACGGCATTTCCGAAGGGATCGAAGATGGCGGCAATTTCGCGGTCTACATTGTCATGGTGACGCCAGATATTGGTCATCGGCAGGGCAATCAACTCAGCGAATGCGCCGGGCCGATTCACTCCAATGCCTTGTGTATGAGCGCAAAGATGCCTACGACCGGCAAGGCAGTTGCGGCAGCGGCCGCAGACCACGTGGCCCTCTCCGCTGACGACTTCACCGGGATGAAAATCGCTTACGTTCGAGCCGACTGCTTCAATCACGCCGACAAATTCATGGCCGATCGGCATTGGCACCGGTATGGTGGCCTGCGCCCAATCGTCCCATTCGTAGATATGCAGGTCGGTCCCGCAGATGCCCGTGTGGCTTACCCGAATGAGTACATCGTTGATGCCGAAGGCCGGCTCCGCCACATCCTCCAGCCAAAGCCCTGGCGAGCGGCGGCTCTTGACCAGTGCTTTCAAATCGGTCCAATCCCCAAAGTCGAGCGAGTCATTCAACTCAATGGTAAATCCGGGCTCGCGAAGCGCTTCGAGCGGCAAGACAACCAGATTGTAGCGGTTTACGGGAATCGCTCATCTACCAGCCATGGAACAAGCCTTGACTGACCGTTTTTGCATGCCCGGGGCGCTTGGCCTCGTATAATTGCAGCGATCAGACGTTTATGAAAGCCATCACAATTGTTCCTGGTAAGGCAAACTCTGCCTCGGTGCGCGATGTTCCCGAACCACCTTTATCGGAAGGAAGCATTCTGGTGCGAGCGCTCGAGCTCGGCATTTGCGGGACAGATTTCGAGCTGATCTCGGCCGAGTACAGTTTCGCAACGCCCGGGCATGAGTACCTCATTCTAGGGCATGAATCCTTAGGAATTGTGGAAGAAGCTCCGGACGGCAGCGGCTTTGCAAAAGGAGACCTAGTGGTTGGCATCGTGCGGCGGCCCGATCCGGTTCCCTGTATGGCTTGCGCGATCGGGGAATGGGACATGTGCCGGAACGGCCAATATACGGAACGCGGCATTAAAGACCTGGATGGGTTTGGGTCCGAGCGTTGGCGCATCGAGCCCGAATACACTGTGAAGCTCGATCCGGGATTACGCGAAGTGGGGGTGCTGATGGAGCCGGCCACGATTCTGGCCAAAGCTTGGGCTCATATCAGCTGCATCGGGGAGCGCGCGAAATGGGCCCCCCGGACGGTCTTGATTACGGGCGCCGGTCCGATCGGATTGCTGGCAGCGATGATGGGAAAGCAGCGCGGGCTGGATGTGCATGTACTGGACCGAGTTGAATCAGGCTTGAAGCCGGACCTGGTGCGTGAACTTGGCGCAACTTATCACACGGGTGCTGTCAACGAAGTCGGCTTTCTTCCTGATGTGGCGCTGGAGTGTACCGGCGTTGCGAGCTTGATCGCGCAAACGATGGCGCACCTGGCCAATGACGGGATCTTGTGCCTCCTGGGAGTCTCTTCTCACGACCAGAATGAGACTTTGGATCTCGGAACGATCAACCGCAATCTGGTGCTTGAGAACTCGGTGATCTTTGGTTCGGTAAACGCGAACCGGCGGCACTATGAACTGGCTCAGGAGGCGCTTCTGAAGGCGGACCGGCAGTGGTTAACGCGATTAATATCGCGTCGCGTTCCTGTGGACCGGTTCGAACAGGCCCTCGAGCGGAACCCTGACGATATCAAAGTCGTCATCGATTTCTCTGCAAACTAATGGCTCAACTAATCGAAGATTACGCCCTCATTGGCAATAATTCGACGGCCGCGCTGGTAGGGCGCGACGGGTCTATTGACTGGCTCAGTTTTCCGCGGTTCGATTCAGCAGCGTGTTTTGCCTCGCTGCTCGGCTCCAAATATAACGGGCGCTGGCTCGTCACTCCAGCTTCAGAAGAGCTGCAGGTAACCAGGCGCTACCGGCAGGGCACGCTGGTTTTGGAGACCGAGTTTCGTACACCGGAGGGCGCGGTGGTCGTGGTCGACTGCATGGACCGCCGTGGTGAGAACCAGGACGTCGTGCGCGTAGTACGCGGCCTCGAGGGTAGCGTGGCGATGTACATGGAGCTCATTATCCGGTTCGACTTTGGCACTTTGGTCCCCTGGGTACGGCACCTGCCCGATGGCCGTGTTCAGGCAATTGCCGGTTCCGATCGCGTGACGCTGATGTCAGCAGTCGAGACCCGCGGGGAGGACCTCACCACGCGAGCCGAGTTTCGCGTAGAAGCCGGACAAGAAGTACCGTTTGTGCTTACCTGGTCCAACTCTTACCTGCCGGAACCGGAGCAACCAGACCCTTGCGAAGTCGTAGAGCAAGTAACGAAAGCATGGACGGAATGGTCCAGCAGCTATCAGCCCAACGGGCCATACGCCGAGGCCGTTCTGCGCTCGATCATCACGCTGAAGGCGCTCTCTCATCATGCTACCGGCGGTATTGTCGCAGCCGCTACTACCTCCCTTCCCGAAGCCATAGGCGGAGACCGCAACTGGGACTATCGCTTCTGTTGGCTGCGCGATTCGACATTCACTTTGCTGGCTCTCCTGGAATCGGGATTTACTGAAGAGGCTAAGGCCTGGCGCGATTGGCTCCTGCGCTCTGTCGCCGGTAATCCCGGTGAGATGCAGATCATGTATGGCGTCGGCGGCGAGCGCCGGCTCACGGAGTTCGAACTCCCCGAATTGCCGGGCTACGAAGGATCTTCTCCCGTGCGCATCGGCAATGCCGCTTCTGAGCAGATTCAGCTGGATGTCTATGGCGAGGTGATGGACAGCCTTTTCATTGCGCGCAGCAAAGGCCTCAGCTTTTCCGACGAGGGTTGGGATCTTCAGAAGTCTCTAGTGACACACCTGGAGCGCCTCTGGCCGCAGCCGGACAACGGCATCTGGGAAGTGCGGGGTCCAAGGCGTCACTTTGTTTTTTCAAAAGTGATGGCCTGGGTAGCTTTCGATCGCGCGATTCGAACCATCGAAAAGTATGAGGAAGCGGGTCCCATCGATCGCTGGAAGCGGACACGTGATGAGATCAAACGTGAAGTTTGCCGGCTAGGCTACAGCCAGAACAAACAAGCTTTCGTTCAGTATTACGGCAGTTCCGACCTGGACGCGAGCGTGCTCATGATGCCGCTGGTGGGTTTCCTACCGGCAGAGGATCCGCGAATCAAGAGCACGGTTACCGCTATAGAAAAGGAGCTGTTGCAGGACGGCTTTGTGCTCCGCTACAAAACACAGAGCGGAGTGGACGGCTTAACTGGACAAGAGGGAGTCTTTCTGGCCTGCAGCTTCTGGCTGGTAGACAACTACATTTTGCAAGGGCGAATGAGGGAGGCCCGGGAGCTGTTTGATCGCCTGCTCGCGCTGCGCAATGACGTGGGCCTGCTTTCCGAAGAGTACGACCCAAAGAACAAGCGTCAGCTCGGCAATTTCCCTCAGGCGTTTTCACATCTCACGCTGGTCAACACGGCAAACAATTTAGCGGCCCATCAGCAGGGCAAGCGGCCCGCCCCGCGCGCTCATCCCCGGAACGCGAAGCGCTAACAATTTTTCCAGCAAGGCCGGAAATCAAGAACTCTGGTCTGTTTTAAAGTTACATAGCATGCGAGACGGCAGGTCACAGAGGACCCTAACCCAACCCCTAGTGCAACTCCCCAACTAGGTTCCTCTGTGACCCTCGCGACCTACTATGACTGCTGCAAAGGCCTTAGAGTTCGGTTCCGCTAGTTGGACGCAGGACGTGTTGGACAAGGAAGCCGGCACGGAAATCGTTCAAGATCTTTACGAACGGGAGCGCGCTTCACTTCATCGTTATCTTTCTTTCCTTGGTGTGGACACCGCGACGGCGGAGGACACCGTTCAAGAGAGTTTTCTCCGTTTGTATCAGCATGTGATGAGGGGCGGAGACCGTTCGAACTTGCGAGCATGGCTCTACCGTGTAGGCCACAATCTCACTCGCAATACGCAGCAGGCATTTCGAAATTCCAGAACCGGCCCCATCGAAGATGCGCCCGGTTTGGCGGACCGCCAAGCTTCATTTGTCTCGGCGGAACAGGCCTTGATTGAACGCGAAGATCAGCAACAATTGGCCCGAGCGATAGGCCGATTGAGCGAGGCTCAACGCTCCTGCCTAGCTCTACGCGCGCAAGGCTTTAAGTACCGCGAGATTGCGGAGACGCTGAACCTCTCGGTTTCGACGGTGGCCGAGAATGTGCAGCGTAGCCTTGAAAAGTTGAAGGAAACTATATGAGGTACACAGATCACCCAGACAGCGAATCTTTAATTCACTTTCTGGATGGCGAGCTGGGCGCGCCGGCACGCGCTCAAGTTGGCGATCACTTGGCGGACTGCGAGGTTTGCCGGCGCAAGCGGGATGAGTTTGCGGGCTTGTCGGCTAGAGTGAATGCGCTGATTGCTTCACAGCCAGGCGGTCAGACTTCCACAGACTGGCCTGAGCTCTTGACTCGCCTTGAAAGCAGAACATCAAAGGTCGAGACCACCCCCTCGAAAGTGATGAAGCGTTTTGCCTGGGGCATGGCACTGGCTGCGGCTCTGGCTATCGGCATTGTGCTTGCGCCGAAGGAGCGAACTGCAATCTCGGCTCCTGTCGCAGCTGCTTCTTCTGTCACGGCCTCCTCTATAGAAGTGGACGGCGAGAACTTCGTTCCTCTCCCTTACTCGAATCCGGATCTGCCGGTCAACCCGTCTCGAATTATTGAGATGCAGGTACCAGTTTCGTCATTGGCGGCCGCGGGCATCTTGCTCGGGCAATACCCGGACGGCACGGGCGACCGCACCGTGGCGGCAAACGTTTTACTCGGCCTCGATGGCCAGCCGTTAGCTGTGCATGTTCTAAGCGCGGACTAAATCGGCAGACTGATCACTCACTCGTTTGGAGATTTCAATGAAACTTTCTACTCGTTTTGCATTCGGTTTCTTTTCTTGCAGCGCTCTCTTGCTCGCGCAAGGCCCTCCCGGAGGCGGACGCGGCGGCCCTGGGTTTCCACCGCCAATGTTCGGCTTGGCCGGTCATGGCGGCTTCCGGGAGATGGGCATGCAATGGGGCAAAGTAGTAACCGGTGCTCCGTATTCAGCTACGACCAAGGACTCCGTCACACAGACACTCGCGGACGGGAACAAAATTTCCCGGGTGACGACCGGACAGGTGGCGCGCGACAGCCAGGGTCGCACCTACAGCGAGCAAACCATCGCGGGTCCCTGGAGCCAGGGCAGTCAGCAGACCGTCACCTTCATTTCCGATCCGGTCGCCGGCTATTCGTATGTACTGAACTCTTCCAATAAAACAGCGATGCGAAGGCCCTTTCGGGAACGGACCGCTGGGCGTCCCCCTCATGGACCGATGAGTGAAGGTCAAGGCCGGAACGAACGTGACCTAGGCGATCAATCGATCGGCGGTGTGACGGCGTCCGGCAAGGAGATCACACGCACTATTCCCGCCGGGCAAATCGGGAACGCACAGGCCATTGTAGAAAAGACCGAGATCTGGACCGATCCGCAATTGCAAGTCGTGGTCCAGTCTACTCACTCGGATCCTCGCTGGGGACAGTCAACGTACCGGTTGAGCAACATCCAAACCACTGAACCGAATCCAGCGCTGTTTCAGGTGCCTTCGGGCTATACGGTGACAGACGCCCCTGACCGTTGGCATCGAGAATAGCGCCTGACCATCTTGCGAAGTACTACGAGCCACCTTCCCGGCGAAGGTGGCTCATTCTTTTTACCCACCGCAGATATTGCCAGAGCGAGACCCGCTCATGCCAGACAAATCGCCAGAAATCAGCGGCCCTAATGGACTCGGCCGGGTGTCCCGAGTAAGTTTCGATTCGCCATTTCAGGTAAGGCGAGGCCCAGGGGCGGAGTCGATAGCCGCGCGTCGCGACCCACAGGAAGCGCAGCATGGAAACGCCCGATCAGCGGCTCGCCACGGGAGTGTCTTTTGGAGCTGCCACAGCGCTAGAAGATTTCGGCGCTTCAGAGCTCGCCGTTGCATAGTAACCCGAGCGGGTTCGCACCATGCATTTGCCTGGCGCATTCACAGTAACCTTTATTTGGCGGTAACTCCCGTCGAGCGCCTGGACTGAGGGCGTGTAGGCGATTGTGTACTGGCTGCGAATGTCGCGGGCCACCTCTAATGCGATCGACTGAACCTCATTCACTTCCTTCGGATAGAAGGCGAGTCCTCCTGTTTCGCTGGTCAACTCACGCAGCGCACGCTTCGCCTTGGCCGCTTCGTGCCGTTCTTCTTCGGTGAAAAGGCCGATCGCGTAAATGAGCACATCGCTTTGATTAGCGCGGGCTACAACTTTTTCCAGCGAGATGTTGCTCGCGTTGTCGTTGCCATCGGTAATCACAAGCAGAACCTTCTTGTCCTTCTTTCCTTCTTTTCGCTCGTAATCTAAGGACATGCTCAAGGCATCGCGCATCGCTGTTCCACCACGCGAATCAATGCGCGTCAAACCTTGCTCCATCTTGTGAATGTCATTGGTAAATGGCACGTCTAGAAAAGCATCGTCATTGAAGTTGACGATGAATACCTCGTCCTGTGGGTTTGAGTTCTTCACCATTTCCACAGCCGCTGCTTCAACGCGGGTTCGCTTGGTGCTCATGCTTCCGCTATCGTCGATAATGATTCCGAGCGAGACGGGAACGTCTTCATGGCGGAAGATCTTGACCTCCTGCGGCTTTCCATTCTCGAAAACCTTGAAGGCACCCTGTTTCAAATTCGTCACTAGCTTGCCCTTGCGATCGGTTACGCTGGCATGCAACACGACCAGACGGGTATCGGAACGGAATTGACCGTAAACAGCGCTTGCGCCGACCGCCAGGGCAAGGAGCAGACCAGCCTTGGTGGACGCTTTACTGAGTGGGAGCATAATACCCTAATCGGAAATACGCCTTGAGAGGTGGCAACCCTCTCGGCTGGTTCAACTTCACCTGCACTTTGCGATACTTGCCGTCACGCTCGAGATTTCTGGGCGTATAGCCAAGCACGTATTCGTTTCGCAACTCCACTCCAATCTTTGCCGCAATGTCAGGCAGCTCGGCCACATTCTCGACCGAATACTCCCGCCCGCCGGTTTGTTCGGCCAATTCATTCAACAGGCCAGGCCCGGCCGCCTCTTCCGGCGTTCTGCCTCGATCGCCGCCAGATTCAAAAATACCGATCGCGAAAATCTGCACATCTGCTTCCCGCACGGCATTCTTGATCTCAGTTTCGGTATAGCGGCTAGAATTGTCGCCGCCATCGGAGATGATCAAGAGCGCCTTGCGCGGATTCTTCGCCTTCTTCATCTCATGCATCGCAAGATAGACGCTGTCCAGTAGGGCGGTGCGGCCTTTGGATTGGGTGAACGTAAGAGTGCTCTGAATCTTGTCGGTATCGGTGGTGAAAGGCACGCTGAGTTCGGGGCGATCATTGAACTGCACGAGAAAAAACTCATCGGACGGATTGGCTGTCTTAAAGAACTCGGCCGCAGCCTGCCTGGACTTCTGCAACTTCGGACCCATGCTGCCGCTTGTGTCGAAGACTAAACCGATGGAGATAGGAGCATCTTCTGCCGAGAAGTCCGAAATTCTTTGTTCAACCTTGTCTTCGTAGAGGCGGAAGTGTTGTTTCTCGAGACCGGTTACAAAGCGATTCAGCGGGTCCGTCACGGTGACGTTTATAAGGACAAGGGTGCGATTAACGCGAATGTCGGCGGCCCTGGATCGCCCCGAGTCTTTCGATCCCTCAGATTTGCGGCCCGGAACCGCCACCGGTTCAGATGAATTACTCTGGCCGGGCCCCCCGCTTTGGATCGCGCCCGGCGCAGGCAGTCCCGAAAACAAAGTCAGCAGGACGAGAGCGGGGATCACCTTCCGGGACGAGTAAAGAAGCTCATCAAGCCAATCGCACTTAGCTGCAGTGCGGGGCAGGTTACTCATCCACATATGGGCTTTCTGACCTAAATCATAGCATCGGATTCTGAGGCAGCCGCACGGATTCTCCGACGCGCGAGGACGTTGATTGTACGCCCCCGCGGCGCATTGTTATTGGCTTGCAGCTAGGACCACGCGGTCAGCGCTGGATGCGGGTAGAACCTCATAAAACGGACGACTCGTTCCGGGTACTAAGTAGACAAGAGCCACAAAATTTAAACGGTCTCTACAACGTACGAGGCGGATGCGTCGCAAACAAGGCAGCTAACCCAATTGCCGCTAAAATCACCACAGTAAAAATGGCGATTCTTAAAGGTCGGTTTGCATGATTGGAGTTGCTAAAGGGCGGTGGCGCGAGCTTCTTGAATGTCCAGATCGACATGATGAAGGCAAACGCAACTGGAATGATCGCCAGGGATAGCCCCGGCGTGATCCAAAGTAGAAAAAGAGCTAGAAGCGGCATTGCTATCGCGGAGACAAGGCAAACGCTAACACCGGCCATATAAATTGGCTTAAATCGTTTAGCTGGGATTATCATGCTGGTTCCGGACAGAGGTCTTCGCGGCATGGACTACACTACCGCGAAGACCCTAATGTTACCGCTGGATACGGGCAGAACCGCCTTGCGCAAAGCTACGTACTTGTTCGAGAGTGGCCATCGTGGTATCGCCAGGGAAGGTGGTCAACAGCGCACCATGAGCCCAGCCCAGCTTGACCGATTCTTCGTCCGGCTCACCCGAGAGCAACCCGTAGAACAGACCAGCGGCAAAGCCGTCGCCGCCGCCCACCCGATCGTATACATCAAGTTCGGCAGTGGGCGCCACGTGAGTCTTCCCATTAATCCAAGCGACTGCGCTCCAGCTGTGGCGATTGGTCGAGTGCACTTCGCGCAGCGTAGTAGCAACGACACTAACTTGCGGATGTTTTTTCCGTACGTTGTCGATCATGCTGAAGAACGCAGTCGGATCCAGTTTAGATTTTGCCGCGACTTCAGGACCAGGAATCCCGAGCCCTTTCTGAAGATCCTCTTCGTTCCCGACCAGCACGTCAACATTCTTTACAATGCGATCGATCACTTCAACGGCTTTGCTTGCGCCGCCGATGACGTTCCATAACTTTTCGCGATAGTTCAGATCGAATGAGATCACCGCGCCGGCGGCCTTGGCAGCCTGCATGCCCTCGATGATCGCTTCCGAGGTCGTGGGTGAGAGAGCGGCAAAAATGCCTCCGCTGTGAAACCAACGTACTCCGCCTTCAAAGATGGCTTTCCAGTTGAAATCTCCCGGCTTCAGTTTAGCGGCGGCCTCGTTGCAGCGATTGTAGAAAACAACCGGGGCGCGCACGCCCTGCCCGCGATCGCTGTACACGGTCGCCATGTTCGGGCCAGAAACCCCATCGTGCTTAAAGTGCTTATAAAAAGGTGTCACGCCCATGGCGCGGACGCGTTCAGCGATCAGATCGCCGATCGGGTAATCGACCATCGCGCTCGCGATCCCTGTCTTCATTCGAAAACAGTCCGAGAGGTTCGCGGCTACGTTGAATTCGCCTCCACTGACATGGATTTGGCATTCATGCGCCTTTCGGAACGGGATAATCCCAGTATCCAACCGGTTCACGAGAGCGCCGATCGAAACAAGATCAAGCGCTCCGTCCTGCCGGATCTTTAATGCATCACTCATTGTTTTCTCCAATTCGCCTGGCATTGCTCCTCGCCGGACAAACTCAGCATAAGTCCGGCGAGGAGCCCACCCTCAGGCATTATAGGTACCCGAAGAAACTCGTCCGCCCCGGCCGGTCCAATTGGTGTGAAAAAACTGCCCTCGCGGCTTATCGATCCGCTCATAGGTATGAGCGCCGAAGAAGTCCCGTTGAGCCTGCAGCAGATTGGCGGGGAGACGTTCGCAGCGATAGCCATCATAAAAGGCTAGGGCGGTCGAGAACGCGGGAGTCGGGATTCCATAGCCGACCGCTCGAATGATCGCGTGACGCCACGCCTCTTGATAGTTATTCAGCACGCCGCTGAAGAAGTCGTCCATCAGAAGATTGGTAAGCTTTGGGTTTTTGTCGTAGGCGTCCTTGATTTTGGCAAGAAAGCGGCTGCGGATGATGCAGCCGCCGCGCCACATCAGCGCGATTCCACCCATGTTTAAATTCCAGCCCTGATCCTTCGCCGCATCGCGCAGCAGCATGTAGCCTTGCGCGTAGGAGATCATTTTAGAGCAATACAACGCACGGCGGACATCTTCGATAAAAATCTTCCGGTCGGGTGAATCCTGGCTGTGTTGCGGACCGTGCAGCACTTTCGAAGCTGCTACGCGCTCATCTTTAATAGCCGAGAGGCAGCGTGCAAAAACAGCCTCTCCGATGAGCGTCACCGGCATCCCAAGGTCAAGAGCGCTAATAGCGGTCCACTTGCCGGTTCCCTTCTGGCCGGCTGTATCGAGGATCTTGTCGACCATCGGCTGCCCATCCTCATCGCTCTTCTTGGCCAGAATCTCGGCGGTGATTTCAATTAAAAAGCTGTCGAGTTCGCCCGTATTCCAATCGGCAAACACTTCGTGAAGCTCATCGGCGTTCAGCCCCAATCCGTCTTTGAGTAGCTGATAGGCCTCACAGATCAGTTGCATGTCGCCATATTCGATGCCGTTGTGAACCATCTTCACGTAGTGCCCGGCGCCGTCTTCGCCGACCCAGTCGCAGCAAGGCGTGCCGTCATCTACCTTCGCCGCAATGCTCTGGAAGATATCCTTCACGTGCGGCCAGGCTTCCTTGTTGCCGCCCGGCATAATCGATGGACCCTTGCGCGCGCCTTCTTCTCCGCCCGAAACACCGGTACCGATGAAAAGGATGCCCTTCTCGTTGAGGCTTTTTGTGCGGCGGTTCGTGTCGGGAAAGTGCGAATTGCCGCCGTCGATGATGATGTCGCCCTTTTCGAGGTGTGGAACGAGCTGATCGATCATCTGATCGACGGTGTCACCCGCTTTCACCATCAGCATCACGCGGCGCGGGCGCTTCAGTAATCCGATGAGTTCCTCGATGGAATGCGCGCCGCAGATCCCGGTTCCCTTCGCTTCATGGTTCATGAACTCGTCGACCTTTGACACGGTGCGATTGAAGACTGCAACGCGGTATCCATGGTCATTCATGTTGAGGACCAGATTCTGGCCCATCACGGCCAAACCAATCAGGCCTATGTCACAACTCTCGTTTGGCATGTGTCTCCCCAAATTGGCCGCACCGCATCCGATGAGTCTCGCAGGCGGTTCCGGCCTTTCGCAATTTTCTCGAGGCGCCAGTTTCCGAAATCGTGTTAGCCGCGCCAGCAGAAATCATATCGCTTCGAGGCAAATAGCCGAAACTGTGAAAGCTTTCAGACTTGAATGAGTTCTTTAAGACGGAGATAGCCGCTCCTGCTGACAGGGATTCTACTGCCCTCCGACAGCATGGCAATACGGGTGTCTTTGGTGTATGGTTCCACTCTCAGGATGCGTTCTAAATTAACCAGAAACGAGCGGTGAACGCGCACGAATCGCGAAGGATCGAGCGATGCTTCCAGCTGTGTGATGGTCTGCTGTTTTAGATGAGTTTTGCCGCGGCTGTGCAAAGCCACATAGTCATCTTGCGCTTTTGCGTAGTCCAACTGGCTGGCTGGAATCACGTTGAGGCTGTTCCCGTCGCGCACAACGATGCGCTGGAGATACTGTCCGGGCGCGGCTGCCGCTTGGCGCAAATCTAAAGCGTTGACATTGAGGCGCTGTTGGCTCGCAATCTTCTCACGCACCCGTTCCATAGCGGTCTTAAAGCGGTCGAACGCAAACGGCTTGAGCAGGTAATCGACAGCAGAAGCATCGAATGCTTTGGTGGCGTACTGATCGTAGGCGGTGACAAACACGACCGCCATTTCGCGATCAACCAGTTCGAGCACTTCAAAGCCATCGAGCTTCGGCATCTGCACGTCGAGGAACAGCAAGTCCGGTTTGTGCTCGCCCGCCAGTCTTACCGCTTCGAATCCGTTGCTGCATTCGGCGACAATCTCAATACCGCCCTCCTGTGAAGAGTATTCTTTGATGATGCGCCGCGCCAGTTCTTCGTCATCGGCCAGAAGGGCCCGGATATTCACGCCCCACCTCCATTTCCCTCGGCCCCGCAGTCCCAAGGCAGCAAGAGTCTGACGCGATAGCAAGCTGGCTGAATCTCGATCTCGAGTTTGCCTTTGGCGCCGTATCGGGCTTGAATTCTGTTCCGTACGCCATGCAGCCCGAAACCTGTTTGCTGGGCAGGCGGCGCGTCCGGGTCGAATGGATTCTCAACCGTGACCGACAGTTGGTCGAGTTGCCGGGCAGTGGCTAAACAGATTTCGCCGCCTTCGTCCAAAGTGGCAATGCCGTGCTTGATTGCATTTTCAATCAACGGCTGCACGAGCAGCGGCGGAACGGTACACTCCGCGCATCCGCTCTCCACCGCTTCGCGGAAACGCAATCTCTGCCCAAAGCGGACTCGTTCGACCTCAAGATAGCTTCTAGCCAGAGCAAGTTCTTCACCAAGCGGAATGGTTTGCCGCTCGCCAAGCCGCAGCGAGGTGCGCAGAAAATCAGAGAGCGCGATGCACATCTCACGTGCTTTCGCCGGATCCATTGCCGTGAGGGCGCTGATCGAGTTCAAACTGTTAAACAGAAAATGCGGATTGACCTGCGCTTTGAGTGCCTTGAGCTCCGCTTCGCGCGACAGCACCTCGGCGCGCTGCGAAGATTCGAGAGCCAGGATCAAGTAATGCATCACAATCGACAGTAAATATGCCAGGAAGAACTCGGCGGCCATTAATGGAACTGCCGGGCGAAACTGAAACTCAAGGCCAGGGGCGAAGCTGTTGATCAGGTAAATCCACCCGTGGCCGATCATCATCACCACAGTGCTTCCGCACATGGCCGCGAGCATGAAAATGAGGATCAGTTTCCAATCCGGTGTCGATTTCAGATCGAAGGCGCGGCAGACGTACCAGGCGGAAAGACAAACGATCGCCAGCAAGCACATGAAGGGTAAGATGATCAGCGCCACCCGCCCGGGGCTTAAGCTGGTTGAAAGTTTCAAGACAAACGCCAGCACCAGACCGACAGGCAGCCAACCCGTCAAGTATCCGATCAGAATGCGCCGGCTTCGAAAGATAGGATGCATACCGCGCCTAGTCTTCGATCTCTACTGAACTGAAGAGTGAGATCCCCGAAACAACAAGCACGGGCGCTGCGGCTCCAATGTTAGGCGGAATGGTCTTATCTTCAAAGTTTCCCAGGATACTCATTCCTGAAATATGAACACGCCAGTTTGAGGGAACGCGCAGCTTGATCGATCCGAAAACGGCTGTTGTGTTCACCACCACGGAGGTTGTCAGCGCCGGAATTACTGCTCTTCTAAAATCGACCTCAATGCTGCCGAAGATAGATGTCAGATCGCCACCGGCGAACGCCAGAGTTTCCAGCTTGCGCTTAAGCGAACCGAACAGAACGAAATCTTGAAGAGCGTTTTGATAGCCGGACCCTGCTTGCTGAAACGGCGATGCGTAAGGCTGTTTCGGTGCAAAATGTGGTTTGCGCCTTCTCGATCGGGCGTTCCCTCCTGCCCGCTGCTTGAACAGCGCGAGAACACCAAATGCAATCAGAAGCGGAGCGATCGAGAAGTAGCCGCCGCCCACACGAAAGTGCAGCAGGCTGAAGTTGGACAATAGGAAGGCAGCGCCGAATAGGATCGAAACAATTCCCCAAAGATTGCTCTGCGCGTTTCGTGGCCGCACCATTTGGCTGATTCCTGCCGCTATCACAAAGGCCGGCCAAAACACCCAAATGTCGTGGATTGGAACCAGCCCGAGATTCCCCAGAAAAAGAAGGACGCCTACGGCGATCAGCATGGCAGCTGCCCATAGCGGAGGCCCTCCCGGTTTATTGTTGCCGGGCTTCAGCGGCTCCTCGTCCGCAGGCTGATTACGCCAATCCCAAGGTTCAGACACGGCGCGCTTCGGTCCTGGCTGAATTTTTGGATTGCACCGAAGTATCCCTCGAATCGTCGTTGCTGCTCGACAGCAGATCGCTCAAGCCAACTAGAATCAGAGCCACCGGCCAGAGGTTTTCAATGCGATCCAGTGAAAATACTCCAACGCGATCTCCCCCGATCAGTATCAAACCGGTCAGAAGAAGCACAACCGGCAGCGCTATTGTCTCGACTTCCCGGATCCAGCTTCTATCTTTCTTCTGCTGCATGGTAACAACCTCAACTCGATGCTAGGGCTTTCCGCTACAAGAGTCGCGGAGCAATCGGCGAGTTGCGGTTGGGTACCGGTGAACTGCCGGAATTTCTGGATCGGCAGCGCCCGCGTAGAAAAAATCTGGTTCGCCTAAACCGGGTTAGCTCTTCTTGTTTGCAGCAGATTTTTTTGGGGTCTTCGTCGCGGGCGGTTGCTTCTTGGCCGCAGTGCTTTTCTTTTTGGCAGCGTTCTTCTTTGCGTTTGGATTCGGCGGAAGCTTAGCGCCGACTTGCCGCGCCTCGCTCAGCCCGATCGC
The DNA here is from genome assembly GCA_965219105.1 of Bryobacteraceae bacterium. Classification (GTDB taxonomy): domain Bacteria; phylum Acidobacteriota; class Terriglobia; order Bryobacterales; family Bryobacteraceae; genus Bog-105. The sequence goes on from OZ244728.1 coordinate 2,827,922, forward strand.
AATTGCCTGCTTGGGGTTCTTCACTTTCTTAGAACTGTTCCCTGATTCCAGCTGGCCGTGCTTGAACTCATCCATTACCTCGGCCATCTTGCGCTTCACAATGCGCTTCGATTTCGGATCCGACCCGGAGGAAGGCTTCCCGGCGGCGGGCTTCTTGGTCTTCTTTTGTGTGGCCATATGGTCTCTGGTGAGTGTGTGACAGCGATTGCCCGGCAGCCGTTTCGCCTTAGCTCTGCCCGATCCCCTGTGAAACTCATCTACACTGATGTTGATGGAATGGACTCCAGGCGGCTCGAACCCGGATATCGAAGATCGCAGAGACGACAGCGGTGGTAGCGGTGGCTTCGGAGGCGGCGGGTTCGGCGTCGGCGGGCTTGGGATCGGCGGCGTGATCATCGTCGGAATTCTGAGCCTGGTCTTTCAAAAGAATTTATTCACCTTGTTTGAGGGAGGAACGACGACCTCTTCGCAGCAAACGGTGCATAGCGTTCCGGACCGCGCTCGTGATGCTCGCGAACAACCGGAAGTGCAGTTCGTATCGTTTGTTCTGGGAGACATTCAAGACACCTGGGACCGTTTGCTGCCCGAGCAGGCTCACCGGCCGTACCGGCATGCCAAGCTGGTTCTTTTCCGGAATGCTTTCCCTTCCGGCTGCGGCATGGCAAAGGAAGCGATCGGTCCGTTCTACTGTCCTGAAGATGAGAAGGTGTATCTCGATCTGGGCTTCTTCGACGAGCTGCAGAACCGCTTCGGCGCGCGTGGGCAGTTTGCCCAAGCTTATGTCATTGCGCATGAGATCGGTCATCATGTGCAAAAGATTCTGGGGATAGAACCGAGGGTCCGGCAATTACAGGAGTCGAATCCAAGTTCCGCAAATGCCTTGTCTGTCCGGCTGGAGTTGCAGGCCGATTGTTATGCGGGAGTCTGGGCGCATTCCACCGCGCAACGAAAGATCATAGACCAGAGCGATGTAGATTCAGCGCTCGGCGCAGCAGCGGCAGTGGGCGATGACCGGATTCAGAGAATGGCGCGAGGGCGAGTAAGTCCTGAGTCGTTCACCCACGGATCGTCTGAGCAGCGAACCGGGTGGTTCAAGCGCGGGTTCGACACGGGGGAAATTAGCGACTGCAATACCTTTAAGACGCGACCGCGCTAGAGATCGTCACTTTCGGACTGCAAATCCAGCTCTTCCCAAATTCGCTCGACTGGTATTCCCGCAAACGAGGAGACTACTGTCTGGGCGTCATCCCGCCACTCGACTACCAAGCGGTCCACCGGGTTCACCAGGTAAATGTGAATGAAGCCCCATTCCCGATACTTGCGGCAGTGCGCTTGCATACTGAGATACGAGTCATCGTCTGACAGAATTTCGATGACAACGTCTAGGGCAGCCACTGGATACCGTCTTGATAGATTGAATTTGGTCTTAGCGGCTACGATATCCGGCTTGGGACGCGCACCAGTTTCAATCCGCAACTCAACTTCGGATGCCGGGAAGTAACCAGCTTGCCGCAGCAGCGCTGATACGATTTGTTGCAGCGCTCCATGTATCCAAGTAGGCATGCCTTTTGGAATCGCTTCTCCATACCAAAATTCGTAAGAGCGATCACAGCGGCCGTACTGCTCTTCAAACTGTTCCCACGTGAGTTTTGGGCTTACCCCGGTAAGCATTATCCAAGTTTACTGCGGAAGCGTGAACGCGTACAGCGAATCCCCGGCGCCAAACACGATGTATTGCCGCTTGTTCAGTTCGTAGGTCATAGGCCCATTGCTCACAGTAGCGGCGAGCCCGGCATGCCAGAGAATCTTGCCGTCTTCCGGATTAAAAGCGATGGCGTTCGACGAAGGATCGCCGGTCAGCAGAAGCTTACCCGCAGTGGTCAGAATACCCGAGTGCCCACCGTTCTCCGGGTACACGTGTTTCCACTTGATATCTCCTGTCTTGTAATCGAGCGCCTCCAGTTCAGACTGCGACCACACCCCCGCATCACGGCCACCATAGCCTTCCGGATCCTTGCTGGTATCGGTCAAATAGTACACGCTGTAGGACGGCGAAGCGCTCACGTAAAACAGCCCAGTTTCGGGGTCGAACGAGGGAGGGTACCAGTTTGTGCCGCCGCCGGAAGCCGGAAGCACGAGCGCACCATCTACAGCTGGCTGTTTGTCTTCATTGGGAATTGGCTCGCCATCTTTGTTCACGCCCTTCGACCAGTTTAGGTTTACGAATGGCTTAGTAGCGACGCTCTTTCCGTTGGTGCGATCCAACACGAAGAAGTAGCCGTTACGAGCCGCCTGCGCGAGTAGCTTGCGCGGCTTACCATCGATAGTGCCGTCAAAGAGAACCGGCGTTTCCACATTGTCCCAATCGTGAGTATCGTGCGGAGAAGCCTGAAAATACCAGACCATCTTTCCGGTGTCAGGATTCAGCGCCACAATCGAGCACGTCCACAAATTTGCACCCTTGCGGCCCTGCCCGGCGTGCACAGGATTTGGATTGCCAGTGCCCCAATAGAGAAGATTGAGCTCTGGATCGTAAGTTCCCGGCATCCAGGTCATGCCGCCCCCATGCGAGGCCGCCTGTTCGTTCGGCCAAGTCTCCGAACCCGGCTCGCCCTTAGCCGGCTCAGAATTCCAGCGCCACTGCACCTTCCCGTCTTCCGGGTTGCGCGCCTCGAGAAAACCCGGCACGTCCAGCGAATCGCCGCCTACGCCGACCAGCACGTGATTTCCGACCACCAAAGGCGCGGGTGTAGAAAAATACTCTTGCGCAAGGTCGGCGATCTGCACCGACCAGCGAAACTTGCCTGTATCTTTCTCAAGCGAGATCAGGTGATTGTCGGGAGTCTCGAAGAACAGCCAGTTCTCGTAAATCCCAACGCCGCGATTGCCAATGTGAATGCCGCCTTGGCTTTCCCACTTGTAATGCCAGATTTCACGGCCCGTACGCGCGTCGACCGCCCAGGCATGGTCCGGCAGGGTGAAGTAAAGCACTCCGTCCACCATGAGCGGCGTCGCCTTAATCTGTTGCCCAAAGGGACTGCCGCCCGGCCCCGTGTTCGCCCGGTACACCCAAGCCAAGCCAAGGTCCTTCACATTGTCCGCATTTACCTGCTTGAGCGAGCTGAAGCGATCGCCGGAATACGTTCCGTTGTAAGTAGGCCAACTTCCTGGCGCAGGTTTTACGATGGCGGACGGATTCAGCCCATCGGCTGCCAAGGCAATCGTTGCGAAACAAGTACATAGCGAAAGAAGAAAATTAGCTCTCTTCACTTGAGTGTCTCCAGATAGGCAAGGACATTGTGCATGTCCGCATTCGTGTATTGCGAAAGAAGTTCCTGGTGCGCTTTGAGCGGATCGTGTACTTGCACGTCAATTCCAGGCTCCTCATTGAAGACCCAGGAGTGGTGCGCGCCGGAATCGTCAGTTAAAGAAACACTGAAGTCGTCCAGGTGATTGAGCGCCCCCGAGTAGGTCTGCCCGGAAGGCAGTTTAACAGTAACCGTCTTCTCCGCGCGTGGGTCCGGAGGCGGCCCAGGCATGCCGGGATAATGCGACTCCTTTGGATAAAGAAACCGGCTCTGCAGCGCAACTGGCTCATACTTGGTGGCAATGTGCGCCAGGTCTCCGGTCGCGTTGTGACAATTTGCGCAATGCGCTTCGAAATACTCCTGGCCGGTTTTTGGATCGCCGGTCACGATATTCGCAATCTTGTACTCCATGCGATTGGCCGTCGCTTGACTGCGAGAGAGCAGATACTGTGCAATGTCCTTAATTTGCGCTTGGCTGAAGTTGCTAAACGCTGGCATGCCCTTACCGGCGCGTCCATGCAGAATCACCGGACCGATATCTGTACCGCTTCCCTTATCGTGCAAGACAAGAACGGACTGCACCAGGTTCAGTCCGCCATTCCCGCCTTTGGCGTCGCTGCCGTGACAGAACGCGCAATTTGCCACAAAAGTCGCTTGACCGCGCTTAACGGCTTCAGGATTAGCGGGCGCCCCGATCGCAAGGAAGTCTCCCGCGCCGTGGGCCGCGCCCCCCGGCTTGTTCTGCGCGGGAGCGCTGGTTCGTTCTCCGTCCGCCGGTGGTTTCGTTCCAGGCCCGGGCCGCGGACCGTTCGCCCCACCCGCCTGAGGCTGGGCCGGCGGCACACCGGTCGGCGGTATTTGCGGCTCCTGCGCCGCAATCATCAACCCGATTCCACCCGCAAAACACAGCGACACCATCGACCAGCGACCGAACTTCATCCGTTTCCTCAATCGATTCTTTACCTTCGGCAATTATGACAGGCAGATTTCTGGCGCAAAACTGCGTCCAGCGACTGTGTCAAGCCACACTTCAAAGGATGCGGTCTCAACCGCCGTGCGCTGAAACTTCTTAAAAGGGCACGTCATCGTCGGTAATCTGCATACCGCCGAAATCGTCTTCCGGTCCGGCGGTGGGTCCGCCAGAGGATCGCCCCCGGTTCTGCCCTGCGCTTCTGGCCCCAGCCTGTGCGCCACCTTCAAAACCACCGTCACCCTCCCCGCGTCCGCCGAGCAGAATGACTTCGTCCGCCACGACCTCGGTGGCGTAAACTTTCTTGCCGTCTTTATCGTCATAGCTGCGCGTTTGAATCCGGCCCTCTACATAAACCTGCTTGCCTTTCGTCAGGTAATTCGCCAGGTTCTCCTGCCGCCACAAGATGACGTTGGTCCAGTTTGTTTCTTCCTTCCAGTCGTTGCTTTGTTGATCCTTCCAGCGCCTGGTGGTGGCGACTGCAAACTTCGTCACCGAAGCTCCCGACGGAGTAAATTTCGTCTCGGCGTCGCGCCCCAGGTTACCGATTAGCAGGACTTTATTTACGCTTCGAGATCCCATATTCACTCGCACTTTATCACGTCCACCCATCCGCGCCTACCCAGTGTCTGCCCGTACGTTTGCGGGAATACTTCAGGTACCCTAACTGTCGAAGTTTTCGGGGCCGTTTGAAGTTATCCATTCCACCTAGTTTTGAGGCATAATTAGGATCACCAAAGGGTGGTCGGCCTGGCCGCCTTTTCCATTTGTAGTTGGGGGATGAATGGCATCGCGATTGAGCGGATCGTGTGCGGCAAAAATTCTTCTATTGCGGCGGGCACGGCCTGCCCTGTGCTGGGCTTCCTGGCTTAGCATTGCGTTTGTCTGGTGCTTGAGCGGCGGTGTGCCCGCTGGCGCCCAAATCCTGATCAAGCCCGCCGAGCCGGGCGATCCGGTCAATATAATGCCCTCCGACATGGCTATCTTCGAGGAGGATTCAGCCCGCAAAGAGCTGCCTTGCACAGTCAGTCAGCTTCCCCCGCAAATTGGGTTCGATCTGCGCTTTCACGCCGGCTACAACGTCGATGTGCCTCTCACGGAAGTCACAGGCGACGGCGGCGAGCTTACGGTGATGTTCCGCGTCTCCTCGCAGCCGGATAAGAGCGATGCCTCTTATTTCATCCAGCGGTTCCAGGTGCCCGCCGTTTCCGACGACGCTAAGGGAGATGCCCAACTGCAAGGCGCAATCGAGATGGGCGAAGGCAGCTATCACGTCGACTGGCTGATGCGCGACCGTTCCGAGCGAATCTGCTCCTCTTCCTGGGATGTAGATGCCGCTTTGCCATCCAAGGATCGCCCCATGACTCTATTCATTCCGCCCAACCGTGTGGCTGAGGGCAGTAAAGAGCCTTTCGTAAACGACCGGCCAGATGGCGCGCGGGTCGACGACAACCGAAACCGGGCCGATGCGCTCAATCTAAAGCTCCTGGTGAACTTCGCTCCGCAAGATTCACTCTCAGCTGCTCTGACGCGATCCGACACCGAAGCTCTGGTCAGCATCTTGAAAGCGATCCAGCGCGATCCGCGCGTCGCAAAAATCTCCTTGATCGCCTTCAACATGCCCGAGGCCCGCGTGGTTTACCGGCAGGAGAACGCTAAGCAAATTGACTTCCCTGCCCTTGGCCGGGCGCTGCAGACCACCAAACCCGGCACTGTGACGATCCATCAACTTAATGATGAGCAAAGCCAGACCAATTTTCTTGCCGGCTTGGTGCATACCGAGATGGCGGACGCCTCGGCTCACCCTGACGCCGTGATCTTCGCGGGACCCAAAGCTATGTTGAAGGCCGATGTACCCCAAGACGATCTCCGGCGCATCGGAGACATTGAGTGCCCGGTCTTCTATATGAACTACAACCTGAACCCGCAGGCTGTGCCTTGGAAGGACTCGATTAGCCACGTCATCAAGGCTTTTCGCGGCACCGAGTACACCATTTCTAGGCCGCGCGATCTCTGGTTTTCCACAACTGAGATGATGAGCCGCATTACGCGTGCCAAACGCAGCCACACGGTCACTGCTGGATTGGCCGCCGGTTCGCAGCAGAAGGGTTCACAGTAGAAATTCCTGGCATGCGGATTGTGTTCGCCTTCGGGCTGTCGTTCGAGTACACTACTTGAAAAAGGGGAGAGTTCAATATGAGCTTTCGAGTTCTGCATCGCAGCCTGTTCCTGTACGCCTGCCTTATTGGCGTAGGCGTGGTCTGCTTTGGCCAGAACTCTGACGACGATCCCTTCACCAAGAAACTTGCGCCTTCGGTCGGCTCCCCGGAAAATGCGGTGGAGACTATGTTGCAAGCCGCCAAGCTCAAACCAGGAGAGACACTATACGACTTAGGGTGCGGCGATGGCCGGATTCTGGTCCGAGCCGCAAAGAAGTATAAAGTCAAAGCCGTCGGTATCGAGATATCAAAATCGCTAGCCGCCAAAGCCGCAGCCGATGTCCGCAAAAAGGGGCTGGAGGATCAGGTCAAGATCATCCATGGCGACTTTATGAAAACTGACCTGAGCGCCGCCAACGTGGTCACGCTCTACCTTGCGCCTAGCGCCAACGATACGCTGCGTCCGAACCTTGAACGCGAGCTAAAGCCGAACACTCGTGTTGTATCGTATGACTACCCGATCGAAGGCTGGAACCCGATTAATACTTGGGAAACATCCGGACATCTCGGTGACGTTCATACAATCTATCTATACGAGGTTCCCAATTCCATTAAGAAGTAGCCTCCGTTGAGCCTCCCGTTCGACGTTCTTGGCATCGGCCTCAACGCCACTGACACGCTGATCCTGGTCAAAGAGTTTCCCGCTTATGCAGGTAAAGTTCCGTTTGACCGGGAGCTGGTCAGCCCTGGCGGACAGGTCGCCACTGCGGTAGTGGCTTGTGCCCGGCTTGGTCTCCGCACAAAGTACGTCGGCACCATCGGCGATGACGTGCGCGGTTCGATCCAGCGGGAAAGCCTGGAGGAACTCGATATCGACACCAGCTCCCTGATCGTGCGCGAGAACTGTCCGAATCAGACGGCTTACATCATCATCGATGGGCGTACCGGCGAACGAACCGTCCTTTGGCAGCGAGATGCAGGCCTGCGTCTCTCGCCCGCCGACCTGCGCGAGGAAGACATCCGCAATGCCCGTCTGCTTCACATCGACGGTTATGACGTCGAGGCCGCTACCTATGCCGCGGAGCTGGCGCACAGCTACGGCGTTCCTGTCTCGCTCGATGTGGATACGGTCTACCCCGGCTTCGACTCTGTGCTGCGCCATGTCGATTACCTCATCGCAGGCTCGTCGTGGCCCGCGAAGTGGACTGGGTTCTCCGACCCCTTCGACGCGCTTTTAGCGCTCAGCCGTGAGTATGGCTGCCAGGTCACGGCTATGACTCTCGGCAGCCGCGGATCGCTCGCTCTATCCGAAGATCGTTGGCACTACTCGGCGGCCTTCGAAGTGCCCTGCCTTGACACGACCGGGGCGGGTGATGTTTTCCACGGCGCGTTTTGTTGCGCGATGCTCGAAGGAATGGAGCTCGAATCGGCGCTGGCGTTCTCCAATGCGGCCGCCGCTCTCAACTGCACCGCGATTGGCGCTCGCGGCCACGTGCCTACCCGCTCAGAGATTACCGGCCTGCTGGCCGAAGCGAAAATGGGTAAAGTCGAGCGGCTTTGTGCCGATGAGATAGAAGAACAGGTGGCCCGCGCCAACGCCGCGCTAACCCTGCAAAGCAGATGATCCCGCTTCGAGCCTTGCTTCCGCGTAACGGTACGCCGGTGATGACCCTCGCCATCATCGCCTTAAACGTGTTTTGTTTCCTGCTCGAGATGTCGCAGCCGATGGAGCTGCGTAACGCCTTCATCGATCACTACGCGCTCGTTCCCGACCGTCTATTCTTGCCCTCGTTCATCACGTCCATGTTTCTTCATGGCGGCTGGCTACATTTGATCGGCAATATGTGGTTCCTGTGGGTTTTCGGCTCCTTTATTGAGGACTCGATGGGCGCCGCAAAATTCCTGACGTTCTATCTGATCTCCGGGGTCGCCTCGGGCGCCGTGCAGTTTCTGATCAGCTTAGGCAGCCCGATCCCGACCATCGGCGCCAGTGGCGCAATCGCCGGCGTCATGGGAGCCTTTTTAATTCTCTTCCCGCGAGCCCGCGTGGTTACCCTCATCTTTATCTTCTTCTTTGTGACCACCTACGATCTTCCGGCCGCGCTGATGCTGCTCTATTGGTTCGCTCTCCAACTGCTGAGCGGCTTGAGCTCGCTCAGTTCCGTCACCATGGCTCAAAATATCGCCTGGTTCGCTCACGTCGGCGGTTTTCTGGCGGGCATTTTACTCGTTCGGCTGTTTGCAGGAAGCCGCCGGCGCTATCGCTACAATCCGTTGTAGCTTTCGAAATGCACGATCCCAATGAGCCATTTGAAAACTTACGCCCGCTCGATATCCTGGCGATTGCCGCCCATCCCGACGATGTCGAACAAACCTGCGGTGGCACGCTGTTGCGCATGGCCGAGCGCGGCTACCGAACCGGCGTTCTCGATCTCACGGCCGGTGATATGGGAACGCGCGGAACGCCGCAAATCCGTATCGATGAATCGAAGACTGCGGCCGCGCATCTCCAACTGAGTTGGCGGCAGAACTTGCGATGGCCCGATGCGCGCCTTGAAAACCACGTCGGCTCTCGTATGACTCTTGCCGGAGTGATACGGCGTATCCGTCCCCGCACGGTGATACTGCCCTATTGGACCGGACGCCACCCCGACCACTACCGCGCCTCAGAAATCGGCTACGAGGCCTGCTTTCTTGCCGGATTGAAGCGTCTCGAAGAAGATGTTCCGCCGCATCGTCCGTTCAAGATTCTGTATTCGTCGCTTTATGCGAACGTGACGCCTTCTTTCGTGGTCGATATTTCGCAGCAATTCGAGCGCCGCATGGCTGCCCTGTTGAGCTATGTTTCGCAGTACGGTAAGGCCGAAACCGGTTCCGATCTGTTTCCTTCGCATTCCGAAGTCCGCGAGCGATTATCCTCGGTTGCCCGGTTTTACGGTAACCTCATTGGGGTACGCTACGGCGAACCGTTCGTCGTCAAAGAAGCCATGGCGGTGGAAGACATCGTCGAGATGCCGGTCCGCAGTATCTGAGCCGTCAGTCCACATCATCCGCTTAAGACGGTAGAGGGCACCGGCAAGAGCTGAAAGGTTTGCTGAAACGTCACGAAGACCAGAACGAGGCCAAAGGTAACTGGCTTTCCTTTAAAAACAGATGTTGCCAGCTCCCCAGGACGAATGAAAAACGGGATGTTGACTTTGTATTCCCGTGGCCGCGGATCCCAAATTCAAGTTGGATGTCGATCAATCATAGAGTGTGGGTGTACATCATGTTACAGTTAGCGGGTTTGACATGGGAATCTGGGTATCGCTGGGGCAAATTCAAACCGTGATCAAGATCGGCACTATCCCGGCTTGCGCGTATGGTGTGGCAAAAACGTTCGACTGGTTTGAGAAGAAAATAAACGAGTCTGCGCGCCGGGTTATCCGGAAGTGGCTGCAAGATCCGAACGTCTCCATGTATGTCGGATCATGGACTGCAGCCATGTCGGATGTAATCGACCGGGTTTTTGGGAAGTCGCCCTTCTCATGGCGGTTCATCCTTCGGTCTTGCGCGGCATCGTTGATCGCCGTGGGCGTAATGACGGTGCTGTTTTGGCGTTTCGATCCTGGAAGTCTCAGCGTACCGCAAGATGTCTATGCGCGGAAACTGATGATCGTTTTCGCGGTCGTCACAAATCTGATTCCGGATTACCTTTCGCTCCTAATGAGCCGCTGGATTGTCCGGCATATGGTCCTGACGCAGAACGTACGCCGTATTATGGGGTTTCTTCTTCTGGATGTCGGACTGACTTCTGTTATTGCTGCGGTCGGTGTCGCTGCTACTTGGGCGTTTACAAATATGCTTTGGCTTCTCTATTCCGTGCGCACTGAGATTTACGCCGGCCGCATGACGATACAAGGGATACCGCCGTCCCTGCGACATCTGCCGATAGATATTCACTTTGACCTGAATTTTTGTCTCGGTACTTTTGTGTACGCATTTCAGAGATGTTTCACACTTGACGCCTGGCGCGGGGCCCCGATAATTCCGCTGATGTTCTTTGCCGCGTTCTTCACTTCGTTGTGGGTCTTTCTTTATGTCATATCCGCCATCGTCCTGAGATTGGCAATGCCCGTAGAGTGGCTGCTGCGGTTCACCCGAAAGTATTTCGACATGAAGAAACCGCTGTCTTCGCTTGGCAGGGTGGCGGCGGCGCTGTCGTTCTGCGTGCTGGTCTTGTTCGATGTGGTAGCAGCGCTCATCTCACGCTGATAACTTGCGATCCTGGAATTTTAACGAAAGCGTACCCGGTTCGTCGTCCCATAATCGGCAATCCATGTTGACCCTTTGCCGGCGTTGCGGAGACTGGAGCTTAGTGCGTGAGACAGGAGCCTGCACTACCGATCCGGTTCTCGATCTTGCTAAAGCCGATGTTCAAGCCTGCCGGCACCGCTCAGCGACAGGGCACACTCGTGGGCTATTCGGGGAACGTTGGCCGTCTGAGCGGCGATTCCATGGCGAAGCCACCATAAACCCATACGCTGGCGGCGTCGTAAAGCGTCATAAGCGGCTGCTTCGTTCTGCCGTTATTGTCCCAAGGCTGGAGGTCGGAATCGAGTTCGCAAAAAGCAAGTTCGTCCGCACCTTCCTCACGCAACTGCTCCGCCCTAACCAGCACAGCCGCGAGAATTGCTTGATCGAACGGCTTCAGGTCCAGGTTCATTGTAGAAAGTTGAACAGCCCTCGCGAGCATGGTTTCGGAAAGGGCAAAAACTTCGATTCCGGAGTGTTGCGTGAGCTCCTGTAATCGATGATCCAGATGATCTAGTTCGGCAGAAACTGCTGCCTCGTACTGGTCAAGGATGACGCGAACCTTGCCTGCGGATTCATGCTCAACCTTGCCCTCGCGCGTTGCCCATCCAAGATACTTGCGAATCGAATCCGCGGTTGCACGGGGCTGAAACTTAGTCCGAAGCGGATGCCTAGCCTCGGTCAGGCAGAATGCCGGCAAATGCAACATAAGCTTTCCAGCGCTTGCCTTTTCAATTAGCTGGGCTGCGGCTGGAACTTGCAAATGTGAGGGTGCCGAATAAGCAACAACCCAGTTCGTCTCCACGAAGACGTGAAGCATCCTACGCCGTTATCGAGAGGCGTGGATGGCCAGAGCGAACAGAGCCTTGTGTTAGAGCCGGAACAATGTACATTTGAGCGGCACGTCGAAACTCAAGTGTCAGCTCCTCTAGGCCGGATTCGGTAGACAGCGTCTCCAGCCAAGATTGGACCTGACGCTCAAAACCAAGCGCATCAGCAACGGCATTTCCGCTCTTCTCAAATCGGAGGATGTTTGTAAGGTTAAACTCCCCGACTCTGACGATTGAATCGCCGGAAGGAATATACTGGTCGCGATAGATCCGCAGGTGCTCGGGCGTGACTAGAAGGCCAACAGGAGCGCTAACCGCCGCCATGTAGTTCTTTAACTGGCGCTCTGAATCGTGGAGGGAGCGAATACCGGTCTTGACTTCCGCAACCAAGGCAATCTCCGCCGGTTCGGGACCAGTCACGATAATGTCGGGTTCGAACGCCATATTTCACCGTACCACCCGACTCCCTACGTTCGGATGTGCTCTTCACTTCCAAATGCTCGGATCTTATCGGCTTTTAGCAATCTGCGCGAGCTGCGCTTCCTACTCTGGCGTGAAATATACTTCGCTCGATCAAAATACGTAAAAATGGGCTGGATGCCAATGTCGTTATAGCCGAGACCTCGACAACCGGGGTCGCTATCTAAACACCGACGCTAAGCATCATCCCAGCCCAAACCGCCCACTCTCTTACTCCCCCCGCAAAATACTCACCGGATCGATTCGCGCCGCCCGTGCCGCTGGAATAAAACTTGCCAGCAATCCCGAAAACAGCAGCAGCAATCCAGCGCCCGCAAATGACATCGCATCCAGCGGACGAATGCCAAACAGCAATCGTGACATCGACGCAGCCACGAGCCACCCCAACACTCCACCTGCCAGCAAGCCCACGGCAGTGAGCCGCAGTCCGTCGCCAGCAACCATGCGTATCAGCCGCGCGGGCGTCGCTCCCAGCGCCAGGCGCACTCCCCATTCTTGTTTCCGTTGCGTCACCGCATAGGCGAGCACGCTGTAGATGCCCACCAGCGCCAAAAGTAAAGCAAACACCGCGAACCCCGCCAGTAGATACATCGTGAACGCGCGTTCGGCGACCGAGTGACGCACCACCTGCTCCATGCTCCCCGCGCCAAATACCGGCAGTCCGCTGTCTACTGCATGAATGATCGATCTCACTCCGGACAAAACATCCGCGGCCGAACCCCTGTACCTAATCACAAACACCGCGCTTGTACTCGCTCCGCTTTCGACTTGCCAGAGCGAGTTATAAATCATCGGGTCGGGCGCCGCGTCAAGCGCCTTCACGTGTACATCCTCGACAACTCCAACGATCGTGAGCCGTCTGCCTCCCCACAGAAGCACTTGGCCGAGCGCCGGCCCGGGCCGAAGGAAATGGTCCGCCAGCGTCTTATTCACGACTGCGACTGCTCCCCCTTCCGGCGTATCTTGCGAACCGAAAGTGCGGCCTTGCAGCAGGCGAATCCGCATCGTCCCGAAGTATTCGCCGTCCACCAAAGCATTTTCTGCCCAGTGATACTGGTTCGGGTCGCCGCCCTTCACCACGAATCCAATCTCTCGTATGTCCGCGAGCGGCACATGCGTCGTGATCGCTGCGCTTTCCGTAAAGCCGCTGTTCCGGATGCGTTCCAAAATTTGTTGCTCCGTGCGACGGCGACGCTCGGTGTTTCCGTAGCGAGCGCTATCCAACGAAGTTCGGACGATAGCCACATGGTGCGGATCGAATCCAGGCTGAACGTCGAGCAGCGAGACGAAGCTGCGAATCAACAAGGCGGACGCGATCAGGAGCACCGCCGCCAGCGCCGTCTCCGTCACCACAAGCCATCCTCGCCTCGCGAGGCTTCGCTTATCGGCGGAACTGTTTCTACCGCCCTGTTTGAGCGATTCGTTCAAGTCGCGCCCTTTCATCTGAAAGAGCGGAGTAAGTCCGCACACAACGCCCGTCACAGCGGCGATCGCGCACGCCATGGTCAGCATCGGCCAGTGCAGCTGTGCCGCCGACAGAGTCCGCGAGAGGGTATTCGGTCCATATCGCTCGACCAGCTTCAAGACCGCCAGCGCAAACGCGACTCCGGTTAAGCAGGCCGCCGCGCTCAACAGCATCGCCTCTGTCAAAAATTGCCGTAGCAGGCGTACGGTGCTCGCGCCCAAAGCACTCCGAACCGCGAACTCTCTGCGCCTCGCATCGCCCTGCACCAGCAGCAGGCTCGCCGCATTCACTGCGGCAATCAGAAGCACGAGAAACACACCGGCGCCGAGCAGCGTGAGTGCGGGCTTCGCCGCTTCGGCTTCGCGATCACCCAGCATGGCTACCTGAGCGCGCGAGATGAGGCCGTTGTAAACATTTGGGTGTTTACTTTGAAACTCGTGGGCTGCAAGCCTCATATCCGCTTGCGCGGCAGTTACACTTGCACTGCGCTTCAACAACCCCAACATACTTACGTCAAAGCTGCCCGCCCAATCCTTCAAATCATCGGGCGAAAACTGAATCGGCGTCCATAAAGCAGGCGGCGTTTCCAGATTCATCTCCGTTGCCGGAAATGAAAAGTCTCGTGGCATTACACCCACCACCGTGTATTGCTTCTCGTCCAGGCGAATCGTTGTCCCAAGCACGTGTTTCGAAGCGCCATACCGGCTCTGCCAAAAACCGAAGCTTAAGATCGCCACGCGCGGGGCGCCGTACCTGTCGTCCTGCGCGCGGAAAGCACGTCCAAGGAATGGCTTGGAGCCTAACACGGCCAGTAAATCGCTCGTTATGCCTACGCCGGATACCCTCTCTGCTTTGCCTCCCGCGATCACATCGTACGCCGTTGCCTCATAGCCGGCGAGCGTCGTACAAGTGCGGTTAAGCCTCTTGTAATCCAAAAACTCCGCCGTCGAGGCGCCCAGGTGCATGTCGCCCACTTCCGGCTGGCTCTGAAAAACAGATATGATCCTCCGGCCGTTCGGATACGGCGGTCCGCTGAATAACTCGGCCTGCGCCAAGCTGAATACAGCCGTCGCGGCGCCGATACCGGAGGCAAGCGTGGCCACCAGCACAGCTGTTGCCGCCGGCCGCTTGAGCAGTGATCGCATGCCGAAATGCATGTCCGACATCACCGCTCCAAGCCAATCGAACCCCCAAGCTTGCCGCACGGCTTCCTTCACTAGCCCTCGATTGCCAAACTCCTTCAGGCCTTGTTGCCGGGCCTCTTTCGCGGACAAACCGGCTTCCATCCGGTCATGCTCGGCCATACGCAAATGCGCCGCGATCTCCTCCTCCAGTTCATCCTCGCGCCGCCGGCGCAGCCATGCCAAAAAAGACATCTCACGCCTCGTTTTTACCGGGGTTCAGAACGCCCGCCATCGCCCCGACCAGCTGCGACCAACGATTCCTTTCGCTCAGCAACTGCTTCTTTCCGGATAAGGTGAGCTGGTAGTATTTCGCCCGCTGCCCCGTTTCGGTCTTTTTCCAATCGGCCTTCACCCAACTCTGCCTCTCCAGCCGGTGCAGCGCCGGGTAGAGCGAGCCCGTCTCCACCTGCAACAGCTCTCCCGAGTTGGTGCGTATCGCATTGGCGATGCCGTAGCCGTGCTGCGGTCCCCACTGTAGGGTTTGCAGAATCAGCAGGTCGAGCGTCCCTTGCAGCAGCTCTATGCGGTTCTTATAAGTCTCTTTCGGCGGCATCTCTGTAGAGATTCTACCTCCCTGCAAGTAGAATGTCTACTTCCCTAGCTAATTCTGAAATACGCCCCGAGTCGCATAATGAGTATTCATGCCGCACGCTTTCCGCTCCTCGCTTGTCACGCTGACCTTCGCTTTGGGGCTCGCTGCTCCGAACCTGAAGGCGGCCCCGCTCCGAATCGCCATTGTAGGTCTGGCGCACGGCCATATAGCAGGCTTTCTGAACGGCGGTGCCCTCGTTCCTGCGGGCGGCGCTCTTCACCGCTCCGACGTCACTATCGTCGGCGTCGTCGAGAAAGATCGTCAGCTCTTTAACAAGTACAGCGAACAGGAAAACTTATCGCCCTCTCTCTACTTCCCGACAATCGACGAGATGATCTCTCACGTGCATCCGGAAGCGGTCCTGCTGTTCACCGATACCTACGATCACACCGCGGCTGTTGAGAAGTGCGCCCTTCATCACGTGAATGTACTCATGGAAAAGCCGATGGCGGTCAGCTATCACGACGCTCTCCTAATGCAGAAAGCGGCCGAAGCCGGGCATATACACGTGCTGGTCGACTACGAAACTACCTGGTATGCCAGCAACAAAGCCGCTTACGATCTGGTGCAAAATGGCACGCTCGGGCCGCTGCGTAAGGTAGTGGTGCATGACGGACACCCAGGGCCCAAAGCCATCCACGTCCAACCCGAGTTCTTCGCCTGGCTTACCGATCCAAAATTGAACGGCGCAGGCGCGCTCTACGATTTCGGCTGCTACGGCGCGGACCTGATGACCTGGCTGAAGAAGGGCGAACTACCCGAATCCGTGACCGCAGTGACTCAGCATCTTCAACCCGACGTCTATCCAAAAGTAGACGACGAAGCCAACGTCATCGTCGCCTACCGCACCTCGGTCGCCATTTTGCAGGCCTCCTGGAACTGGCCCTTCGACAGAAAAGACATGGAAGTCTACGGCGCAACTGGCAGCGTTTTCACGGTCCACAACGATCGGGTCGACGTGCGAAAGCCGCGTGAACGCCAAGGCCAACTACAGGAAGCAAATCACCTGGCCGCTCCCTATGACGATCCTCTCCATTACCTGGAAGCGGTGATTAGCGGGCAAATCTCCGAAGACGGAGATCTCTCTTCCTTAAAGACAAACATAATCGTCAGTGAGATCCTCGACGCCGCCCGCCAGTCTGCCCAAACGGGGCGCACCGTTAAACTGCCCCTGGCTGACTGACTGTCCGATGGCGGAAGGCAATCCGGCGCAGTCCACCCTCGGCCAGAAGCGGCCCATTTGTCTGATCGTTCCCTGCTATAACGAGGCGCGGCGTATCGATTCGGCGGCTTTTCGCAGCTTTCTGGCGGCGGATCGTGAAACACATCTCTTATTCGTCGACGATGGCAGCCTGGATAACACCGCGCAAGTTCTCGAAACTCTCGTTGCTGGCTTCGGAAACTCCGCTTCGATCCTTCTTCTCCCGCAAAACGCCGGCAAGGCTGAAGCAGTGCGTCAGGGGATCTTGCACGCTCTGGACCGCTTCTCTCCCGACTTTATCGGTTTTTGGGATGCCGATCTCGCCACGCCTCTGAAAGCACTCCAAGATTTCCTGACCGTTCTCCAAACCAGACCAGGCATCGAGATGGTCTTCGGAGCGCGCGTTCAACTACTTGGCCGCCAAGTGACGCGCAGCGCACGCCGCCACTACTTAGGCCGCGTCTTCGCGACCGCGGTCTCGATCGCTTTACAGATGCCCGTCTACGACACCCAGTGCGGCGCTAAGCTGTTTCGCGTCGATGCAACTACCCGGCAGGTTTTCTCCGCTCCCTTTCTGTCCAAATGGGTCTTCGACGTGGAAATCATCGCGCGCTACCGCCAGCTGTTCGCGAGCATGCATCGTCCTCTTTTCAATGCCATCTACGAGGCTCCTCTGGAACGCTGGACCGATGTGGCCGGCTCGAAAGTTCATCCCGGCGATTTCTTCGTTGCCTTTGGCGATGTGTTTCGTATTTGGCGCAAGTACCGTTAGTCCTACCTTGTCAACCGGTAGACTGGCTGCATGGCCGTTTGGGTGCGCCTCTTCGCGGGAGTTCTGGCGGCACTTTGCTGGAGCGCGATTGCGCTTCAAAGTTACCTCGCCATAACGAGCCCAGCGGGGCAAGCACAGTCTCCGTTGCTCACCGTTGTGAACGTTCTAAGCTATTTCACAATTCAAACAAACATTCTCGTGGCCGCACTCCTCACCGCCGCCTCCGTTTTCGCGCCTGCTGCCTCGGAGTTCCCGAGCACCAGCGTGCAAACCGCCGTAGCCGTGTACATTTTGATCGTTGGAGTTGTCTACCACATCCTTCTGCGTCAAGTGTGGAATCCAACCGGTTTGCAGCTTATCTGCGACAGGATCCTTCATTACGTCACCCCGATCGGGTATTTGCTCTACTGGGTTGCCGCCGTCCCGAAAGGAACGCTCCGCTACGGACAGGTCTGGAGCTGGACCATCTATCCGCTGGCCTATCTCATCTACTGTGTAGGGCGCGGCTATTGGGATCGATTCGTTCCCTATCCATTTGTCGACTTCCGGCAACTCGGCTATCCCCGTTTTGCGCTGAATGTGGTTGGCTTGATTGCCGGGTTCGTAGGCGTGGGTTTTGCGTTCATAGCGTTCGACCGCTATCTGGGCCGCACCTGAACGTTCGTCTCGCTCCCTTCTATCCGGGGATCGGGTCCGGATACCACTCGAGGAACGTCAACCGCGTTTGCGGCGCCCCGGCGGAGACTTCTTCAAAGACCGCCAGCTCTTCACCCGAGAATCTTGTCGCGGTAGCTTCGGCGTTTGATCTTGACGCCACACCGGCTAACTTCGCCGTGTGCGCCTCGCGTGCGATCGCTTGGCAAGAGGGCCATCCTACGCCAAACGGGAAGTTCTCCGCGAAGCCCAGTGCCGCTATTCCGGCCGCCGTACATGCGTCGAGAACCTTGATCATTGGAACGTCAAACACCACCACCTCCGGACGGGCTTGGGGCAGCAAATCGAACAGCTTTATTGCTCGTCCGGCGTGTTGCGCACGCGCGTTGGCTGCCGCTACTTCGATCGTCGCGTTGAGATAGAGGGCGCCAAACTCACCGGCCGGATTCCATCGCCCGCCTCGCTGCTTTGAGTACTCCGTGCTTGCCGGATCTACCCAATCGGGAGCAACTACCCGAAAATACCTCTCGCCGCGCTCGACTGTACGCTTTGCGCTCACGTCCCGCTGTAACTAAATAGCCGTCCCAGGTAGGCATAGATCGGATCGACCCCGTCGGCGCGCAGCGTCTCCAAGATTGTTCGATTGCCCAGCCATGCATCCGGCGTACGCACAATCTCCGGAATGCGGGAGGCGATCACCCGGCTCCGAAATACATGCGCAATATCCACAATGCGCTCTACAGATGCTCGCTTCTCCCGCGGAATGCCTCGAACTTCCCACTCGGCTACAGACTGAGCCCGGCGATGCAGCAGGTCTGCCAGTTCGGCTCTAGTGAGCCCGAACGCGTCCCGGATCTCCTCAAGTTCGCTGACTGCTACTTCCATGAACACTAAAGTACCACAAAATTACGGCACCTGACAGGGTCCGAATCCATGTCGCTTGGCCCGCTATACGGACGGCAGCTGCGAAACGTCCCAACCACCGCCCAACGCTCTGATCAGCTGCACGCTCGCATCGATTCGGCGCCGCAATAGATCGACATCGGTTCGCTCATTCTGCAGCGCAATCGTCTGCGCCGTGATCACTTCGAGATAGGTCACCAACCCTCCCTTGTAGCGATTCAAGGAAAGCTGAAGCGACGTCTCGGCCGAAACAGTCGCCTGATGCTGTTTACCGGACTCCTGCTCTAAGATGCGCAATGAAGACAAGCTATCCTCCACTTCCTGAAACGCTGTAAGCGTCGTCTGCCGGTAGTTCGCAACGTTTGCATCGTAAGCGGCTTCGGTACCCTCCAGCACAGCGCGCCGACGTCCTGCATCGTAAACCGTTTCCGAGAGCCGCGGACCCGCTGCCCAAAATCGGCTTGGCCACAAGAACCAGTTCACAATGCTGCCGCCCTCGAACCCTCCGGTTGCGCTAATCGTCAACGTGGGGTAAAACGCCGCTCTTGCAATGCCGATTTGCTCGTTCGATGCCGCCAGCCTGCGTTCTGCCGACGCAATATCCGGCCGACGCTCGAGCAGTTCAGAAGGAACTCCGGTCGGAATCGGGGGCGGTGTTTGCGTCAACGGCTCGAGTGGTAAATGGAAGTTCTCTGGAACCTGTCCGATCAGCACCGCGACCGCATGCTCGTACTGCGCGCGCGCCACCGCTAATTCAATATCCTGAGCCTGAGTCTGTTGCAGTATCGTGGCGGATTGCTCAACTTCCACCTTCGACGCCACTCCGCCGTTATAGCGATTAGTCGTCAGCTGAAGCGCGCGCTCGTAGCCGGTCACGTTATCGTCAAGCAGCTTTTTCTGCGCATCCAGGCTGCGCGTTTCAAAATAGTCGATCGCCAGCTCAGTCTGAAGCTCCAACCGCAGGTTGGCCAGATCACCGGCGGAAGCCTGCGTCAGCTCTCGTGCCTGCGTCACCGACCGCCGTATCCTGCCCCATAGGTCCGCTTCCCAAGACAGGCTGCCAGGCAGCTGAAAGAGAGCGAAATCCGCACCCGGACTTCCGGCGCCATTTGGCACTCGGGCCGAAGTACGATCTCTGGTGATCTCCGGCCCCACCCCAATCGTCGGGTAAAGATAGGATCGATTAATACGAATTTGCGCCCGAGCCTGGCGGAAATTTGCCTCCGCAACTTGCAAGGTGAGATTGGCAGGGCCTACTCTTTCTTCCAGAGCGCTCAGGTCGGCATCTTGAAACACTTCCCACCAACGCCCCTTGAGCAGAGCGTCGCTCGGTTTCGCCGTCGCCCATCCCGGTGATTCCTGAAAGCTTTGCGGAGCGGGTTCGCTATAGGCGGGAGCAGCCGGCACGTTCGGCCTCGAATACTTCGGCCCTACCGTACAGCTCGACAGCAGCAAAACAAAAGCCAGCGCCGAAAGGCCGACTCTTCGACTCATCTCTCGTCTTCTCCCCTTTATTCGTTTCGCGACTTATCTACTCGAACTCTCTGGCCGGAGGCGAGCGAATCGCTTGGATTGGTGATAACGGCGTCGCCCGGCTCGACACCCGAGATAACTTCGACATCGTCGCCGTAGTCATGCCCAAGCGTGACCGGCACTAACTGCACGAGACCGTTGCGCACCAAGCCGACTTGAAGGCCCTGTGAACGGAACAGCAAAACGTTCGATGGTAGCGTGACTGCCTTCACCTTGCTGCCTAAATTGAAATGCACCGACACATACGACCCAGGCAGCAGCTCCCCGGTTGGATTCTTCACGTCGACTTCCACCAGCAAGGTTCGCGAGTTTACATCGATCGACTCCGCGTTCCTTGCAATCACGCCGGCGAATTTTCGCTCCGGATATTCGGTCAGCGTCAGATAGGCCTTCACGCCGGGCTCCGACACCCGTGAGTACACTTCAGGCACGCTTACAAAAACACGCAGCGTTCGATTAGACGCCAAGTGAAACAGCTCCTTCCCTGGCGCATTCGCGTCCGCATCCACCAACGCGCCCACATCGATATTGCGCGCCGTAATGATGCCGTCGAATGGCGCATAGACCCGTTCATAACCCACCATCTGCCTCAGCCGCGCCACATTGGCCTTTGCAGCGGCGACGCCAGCGACCTTCGCGTCTGCATCCTGCACCGCGTTGTCGACCTCTTGTTTCGCCACTGAATCGGACTTGAACAATCCGGTGTACCGCTCTGCCGTAATCTGTGCCAGCTTCAGGTTCGCCTGCGAAGTCGATAAATTTCCTTGCGCCTGCTGCAGCTGCTGCTCCACTTCCGGGGCCTCAATCTCGGCCAGCAGCTGTCCCTTCTTCACGCGGGCGCCGATGTCGGCGTGCCAGGCCTTGATATAACCGCTCGCTCGCGCCCAGATCGGCGTATCTACGTAGGCTTGCATGTTTCCGGGCAGCACAACTTCCTGCCCCTGCGCCATCAATCGCGGCCTCACCACAGACACACTCGAAATTGACTCTTCCGCAGTGGTCTTTTCAAGGGCTGTCTGCGCCTTCTCGCGCCCTGTAATGCCCGAATAGATCACGTAGGCGACGCCCAGCCCGGCCACGATCAGGAGCACTGCGAGCCATCCCCATACCGAAGATCTTGGCCGCTCTGGCCCGGCTGTAATCGCCGGCGCTGCGTGCGCCGGTGTTTGCTCTTGCTCGACTAGCATTCCCTCTTCCCCCTACACATGAACCTGTGAATCGCGTTGACCGGCAGGCTCGAATCTGCCCGTACGCTTCTTCCTTCCATGCAACAGACTGAATATCGACGGAACAAAAAACAGCGTGGCGAATGTGGCGCAGATCAGTCCGCCGATCACCGCTCGGCCAAGCGGCGCATTCTGTTCGCCGCCCTCGCCCAGCCCCAGCGCCATCGGCACCATCCCGATGATCATGGCCAGGGCAGTCATCAACACGGGGCGGAAACGCGTCGATCCTGCTTCGAGCGCTGCCTCCAGCGAATTGCCATGCTTGGCCAGCTGATCTTTCGCAAAACTTACCACTAGAATACTGTTGGCGGTGGCAACGCCCATACACATAATGGCGCCCATCAGCGCGGGCACGCTCACTGTCGTATGAGTTGCAAATAGGAACAACACAATGCCCGCCAACGCCGCCGGAAGCGCCATGATGATCACAAATGGATCAACCCAGGACTGGAAATTCACCACGATCAGAAAGTAGACCAGCACGATGGCGCCTACCAAACCTCCAAGGAGCCCGACAAACGAGTCGTGCATCGTCTGCACCTGCCCTCTAAGCAGGACTTCGGTGCCGCGCGGTAGATACTTCCGGTTGGCGGCCAACACCTTGTTGATTCCCGCGCCCACCGAGCCCAAATCCGTGTCTTGCACCGATCCATAAATGTCCACCGTGCGACGGATGTTGTAGTGGGTCACTATTCCTAACTCATCTGTCCTGTGTATCTGAGCCAGATCGCTCAGGATGTCCGGCTGTTTCTGATTTGGCCCGCTCACTGGAATGTTTTGCAAATCCTGCAGCGACTGTACGCGGTACTGCGGCGTCTGCGTCTCCAATCTGTAACTCACACCATTCTTCGGGTTCAACCAGAAAGTCGGCTGCGTCTGAAAACTTCCGCTCAGCGAGGTCAGAAAACTGCGCGCTACGTCGGCCTGCGTGTAGCCGCTTTGCAATGCTTTCGTGCGGTCCACATGAAGCTCCAGCTTTGGCTGATCGAATACCTGCTGGATGTGCAGATCCACCGCGCCCGGAATTTTCTGCAGTTGCGGCAGCAAGCGGTTCGCGTAAGCTCTGCTCCCTTCAATATTGTTTCCCGCAATCTGCAAATCAATCGGTGACGGCAGACCGAAATTCAATATCTGAGTCACAATATCGGCCGGTAAAAAGTAAAAGACCACGCCCGGGAACTCGCGCGGCAGGTCGCGCCGCAGCTCCCGCACATAATTTGCCGTGGGACTGTGTTTCTCATTCAAACTCACCAGCAGATCCGCGTCTGCTGTCCCAACTTGCCCGGAGTTACTGTAAGTCAAATTGATTTGGCTGTACGGCAGTCCGATGTTGTCGATGATCGTCCCCATCTCCCCTTTTGGAATGTGCTCGCGGACAGCTTGATCAACCAGATCGCAGAGGCGCGCCATTTCTTCGATACGAATGCCTGTCTTCGCGCGCACGTGCAACTTGAACTGTCCGGTGTCGCTAGTGGGAAAGAAGTCCTGCCCAAGAAACGGCAGCAGCAGCATCACCGAGGCGCACGCCAGCAGGAAAACCGGCACAAATAGAAGCCTGCGATGGACCAGCGTCGTCAGCACGGCCGCATAACCGGTTCGCAGCCTTTCAAACCCACGCTCGAACGCACGCTGAAACAGCACCAGCGGATTTCGCGTTCGCGTGCCGTGCTCTTTGACGCGCAAAAGATACATCGCAAGCGTCGGCACCAGCGTTCGCGAGAGAATATAGGACGCAAGCATCGCGAACACAACCGCTTCGGCCAGCGGAACGAACAAGTAGCGCGCCACCCCGCTCAAGAAGAACATCGGCAGGAACACAATGCAGATGCAAAGCGTCGAGACCAGCGCCGGAACCGAAATTTGCGCCGCACCCTCGAGGATTGCTTCTCTCAGCCCGTACCCTTCCTCGAGGAAACGCTCCATGTTCTCGATCGTCACGGTCGCATCGTCCACCAGAATGCCGACCGCCAGCGCCAGTCCACCCAGCGTCATGATGTTGATCGTCTCTTTGAGCGCGCTCAGCACGAGGATGGACGTCAAGATCGATAGCGGTATCGAGATCGCAATGATGAGCGTGCTTCTCCAGCTGCCCAGAAACAACAGAATCATCAGTCCTGTCAGGCAGGCCGCAATAACGGCTTCGCGGACCACTCCATCGATCGAGGCCCGCACAAAAATCGATTGATCGGCCAGAGGCTTGATCTGCAGTTGGGGCGGCAGTGTCGCGGCCACCCGCGGCAGCATCTTGCGAACGCCCGCTACCACGTCCAGCGTCGACGCGCTCCCCGCCTTCAGCACGCTCACCAGCACTCCGCGCTGCCCGTCGCGCCGGATGATGTTCGTTTGCGGCGAGAACCCGTTTCGGACATTTGCCACATCCCGCAAATAAATCGTCGAGTTCCCCACTACCTTAACGGGAAAATTGTTGATCTCCGAAATCTGTTTGGGGCTGTAATTCATGCCCACGTCATATTCGAATTCCCCGATCTTTGCCGTGCCCGATGGCAGCAGCAGATTCTGATTCGCCACCGCCGTCACCACATCGAACGGCGAAAGTCCCTTGGCTTGCAGTTCTGCCGTATTTAAATCGATCATTACCTGCCGCTGCTTGCCGCCATACGGGTACGGCACCACGGCGCCCGGCACTGTCACCAGCTGGGTTCGCAAAAAGTTCAGGGCCAGGTCGTTGAGGTCCTGCTCCTGCAAACCCTTACCCGATAGCGCCAACTGCAAAATCGGCACGCTCGATGCGCTATAACTCAAAATCAACGGCGGGTTGATGTTCGGCGGCATCTGCTTGAGAATCGTCTGGGATACGGCCGTAGTTTGCGCGATCGCCGTGGTCACATCGGCATACGGCTGCAGGTAAATCTTAACGACGTTGGTTCCGTTTAACGTGGTCGATTCAATGTGCTCGATATCGTTAACCGTGGTCGTGAGAACGCGCTCATACACCGACGTAATACGCCCCTCGAACTCTTCCGCATTCATCCCGTTGTAAGTAAAGATCGAAGCGATAACCGGGATGTTGATGCTAGGAAAAATATCAGTCGGAGTGCGTAGAATGACGATCG
Organism: Bryobacteraceae bacterium; assembly: GCA_965219105.1. Classification (GTDB taxonomy): domain Bacteria; phylum Acidobacteriota; class Terriglobia; order Bryobacterales; family Bryobacteraceae; genus Bog-105. The sequence continues at coordinate 2,852,566 of OZ244728.1, forward strand.
GGCTAACGATTAAAATCAGCAGCGCCAGCACAATAAACGTGTACGGCCGCTGCAGCGCAACTTTTACGATCCACATGGGGTAGCGACGATTTAATTACGATACCGCAAAGTTTCGAAAATGTCCATCGATCTGCTATCGTTACATCTGAGCCGCACTCCATGTCCACGTTGACCAAAGAAATGAGCGCAGAATCGGTTCCCCGCGGGCGAGGCCGGCCTCGGGACGAAGAGGCTCGTGCGCGTATCCTCGAAGCGACTCTGAAGGTTCTGGAAAACACTTGCTTCCCTAACGCAACCGTTGATGCCATCGCGGAAGTTGCCGGCGTCAGCAAGGCCACAATCTATCGCTGGTGGCCCACCAAGGCCGCCGTGTTTATCGAAGCCCTTCGCGAGGCCACCGCCCAGGAGTTGCCTTTCCCGGATACGGGCAACCTCGAGCAGGACATTCATCGGCAGCTGCAAAATTTCGTCAAGCTGCTGACCGGTCCGCGAGGCCGAACTTTCAAGGCCTTCATCGCAGCCGCTCAGAGCGATCCCGAAGTCGCCGAAGCCTTTCGCCAACTTTGGATCAAGCCCCGCCGCGCTCAGACTAAAGCGCTGCTAGAACGCCACCAACGTTCCGGCGAAATGGCAGCGGACGTCAACCTGGAAGTGGTTCTCGATCTGCTCTATGGCGGATTTTACTTTCGCTTGATGGCCGGGCATAGGCCGCTCACTGCGGCTTTCGCCGAAGAGACGGCCCGCACGGCTCTGGCCGGAATCACACCTCGAAATTAACGCAGGAAAAGTGGGTCTTCCTCTCCGATCGGCTGGCCCGGAGGCAACTGCACCTCGGCCGGTAGCTGCACCTGTTTCGGGTCGCGCTCGAAGGCGGCAATCATGCTCGCCGCTAATGGATCACCGCTCGAGGAAGCTTTGATCCTATCGAGTGCATTGTTCGCCGTGGCCCGGACCGTCATCGGAGCCGAACCGTCGCTCGCCAGGCGTATGAATTGTTCGAGCACGACGTACCGGACAGTCTTTGCTACGTCGCCCTCCAGTCCACTTGGTTCTTTGCTATGCCAGGTCGCCCCGATGAGCGCATCGACCACGTCCCCGAAGGAGGGGTTGGCGCTATCCCGCGCGTGATACTGCTCGAGCCTTGCCGCCCGCTCCGGATTCAGCATTAGCCCGACAGTTAAGTTTGCCGCTGCCTCCGCACCCGCTATCGGATCGAAGGTGACGCCGGTCTGGTTCGGAAACGTTTCCCGTGTCCGCATGTATCCCGGCGGCCTCGGCGGGATCATCTTCAAGATTCGTTCCGGGATGGTTAACGTCTCGGGCTTGATCGTCTTCAGCAGCTCCTGGAGTGCCGCCTTCTGATCGGCCGCCGGTACGATCGCGGTCGGGGTCTGTCCATCTCCCCGCAGCGCATAGCTGTAGTCATTCCCGCCCAGCACCTTGGCCGTTGCTTCGACCTGAAACCGATGCATGAAATAAACCGGAACCAGCACCTCATCGAGCGTCGCCATCGGAGTGTCGCGCGGAATGTTGTCGGCCCCGAAATGACTCAAAGCTACCGAACGAACTCGCAGCACACGAGCTAATTCATCGGTTGAGTTTTTGCCGTTATCCCATAGATGCGAGCCGGGATGCGCGCCGCCGGGCGGCCTGCTATCCGCATCCGTGATGAACGTCAACCCGCGCTTTGCCGCGTCCGTCAATATCTGGTCCAGCTGTGCGCGTTCGTGGGTTCGTTCGGTAAATTCGCTGTATCCCCAGCGGATGGACACCTTGTCCCACGCTCCAATCCCAACCGCGTAGGCGTCGGACAAATCCAGCTTGTCGCCCTTCAACTTGACCAGCGGACCCGGATAATCCATCACCGACGCGCGCCCCTCCGTGCTTGCCAGAAAGTTATGCTCGAGCCCGAGAGTATGGCCCACCTCGTGGGCCGCTAGCTGCCTCAGCCTGGCAAACACCGCATCGGTCAGCGTGCTCACCCCGCCGCTGCCTTCGCCGTAGGGCGCCATCAAGCCCTGAAAGATAAGAAAGTCCTGCCGAGCCCGTAGCGAGCCGAGCGTCACGATTCCCTTGACAATTTCACCGGTCCGCGGATCGACCAGCGAATTGCCGTACGACCATCCCCGCGTCGACCGATGGACCCATTGCACGACGTTGTACCGCACGTCCATCGGATCCACATCCGGCGGCAGGATCTTGACCTGGAACGCGTTATGAAAACCTGCGGCTTCGAACGCCTGGTTCCACCAACTGGCGCCCGTTTGCAAGGCGGTACGAATCGGCTCGGGAGCGCCACTATCGATGTAGTACACAAGCGGCTCAACCGGATCGCTCATCGCCGCGCCGGGATTCTTCTTCTCCAGCCGGTGCCGCGCAATGTAGCGCTTCACCACCGGCTGATCGACCGGCGTTGAGAAATCCATGAAGTTCACCGAGAAAAAACCGGCCCTGGGATCTTGCAGGCGGGGTTGGTAACCGGGCGGCGGCGACGCAACGAATGCCTGATGCTCCCGCACAGTCACCGCATCCGGCGTAGGCGTTACCTCTTGAACGTATTTCCCTGCCCCGCTACCTGTCACCGTAATCGTGGTCTCCACTTCGGTGTTGCGCGGAAAACTCTTCGTCAAACTCATGTCGAATGCGGAACGGCTCGGGTCGAAGCGATAATTGCCCTGCTTCTGCCTGGTCAGATCTTCAGCTACGCCCACGGCATCGCGCAATAGAAAGCTGGTGGCGTCCACCAGGACTCGCGAGCCATCCTCGGCTGCCACCTCAAACCCCCAAAGCACCGAACGCGCAAATGAATCTGTCTCGGCGCGCTTCTCCGGCGCGTCGCCTGCGCTCGCCCGGAACGAGTAGTTGTTCTGAATCAGCAGCACCCGCGGACCGCTGCGCTCGAACTCGACCACCTTCGGTTCTCCCATCCGTCCGCGGTCCAGCCCTAAGTCGTTCGAACCGACTCCGGCTGAAAGTGACACCAAGTACAGAAACTCCTGGTTGAACCGGTCGATTTCGAGGTACATCTTGCCGCTTCGCTCGTCCCAATACATAGGTTGAAATCCATCGAGCTTATGAGCGGCTTTTGTCAGCGTGGCGAACCGGTTCTCTCCCGGGTTTTGCTGGGCTGGCAACACGGAAGTGGAAAGCCAAAGGATCAGAAGGATGCGTCTCATCATTGGTCTGACATTTTCGCAGGTTCCTCTTTACGAACGCTTCTGCTTGAGAAGGATACCCGTCTCCGGCGCACTACAGTTAGACTAGTGTCTAAATCCGAAGTTGTAGACATGGTGTGCCGTCGCCATCCGGAGTTCGTTTATTCGCCAGATTCTGATTGCCGAAGATAACCCAGCCGATGTTCGCCTGATTCAGGAAGCGTTGCGTCCGCTCTCGATACCCGTCACGATTCACGTGGCCGAGGATGGTGAAGAGGCGCTCCATTTTCTGGCAAGAGATAGCGAGTTCGCAGATTCTCCCCGTCCAAACCTGGTGTTCCTCGATTTCCACCTGCCCAAAACCGATCCCCGCGAAGTACTGCGGTTTATCAGAGAGAGCAGCGAGCTGCAAAGTGTTCCGGTTGTGGTTTTGACCACTTCCAACACTGAGGAACTGATTCGCGAGGCGTATGACCTGGGCGCTAGCTGCTACCTGTCGAAACCTTCCGACCTGGACACGTTCTTCCGAACCATCCTCTCTGCCGCTGAGTTCTGGCTGAACTTTCCCACGGCCCCACCGAAGCTGGACTGCTAGGCGCTTTTCGTCTGCTATGATGCAGGCGCATGAGCGCGTACTCGATCGGGGTGGACCTCGGCGGCACCAATCTTCGAGCCGCGGCAGTGGACTCGGAAGGGCGTTTTCTAGCCAGGATTTCCGAGCCGGTGAGCTATGCCTCAGGCCCTCAGCACGTGGCTCGCACCATTGCGGAAATGGTCCAGAAGATTCAAAGCGAGGTCTCCGGCATTGGACTGCTCGGCGTCGGCATCGGCTCGCCCGGGTATGTGGATATTGAGCGAGGCGTGATTCTGGAAGCGGCCAATCTGCCCGGCTTCACCGGCTTCCCGATCCGCGATTGCATTCAGCAGTATCTCGGCACTCCGATCCTTCTGGAGAACGACGCCAACGCGGCGGCGCTCGGCGAGATGTGGATGGGAGCGGGACGAACCGTCAAGGATCTCATTCTTCTCACGCTAGGAACCGGGATAGGCGGCGGCATTATCAGTGGGGGCAAAGTCATCCACGGATTTATGGGAATGGCCGGCGAATTTGGACACATGACGGTTATACCGGACGGCAACCCGTGCGGCTGCGGCAACAATGGCTGTCTTGAAAAGCATGCCTCTGCCTCCGCCATCGCAGCCATGGGGCGAATGATGCATTTTGGCCGTGAAATTCAATCGGCAGCCGACGTTCACGCTCTGGCGCTAGAGGGCAACGAACGCGCTAAGCTCGTCTTTGAAACTATGGGCCGCGCACTCGGTATCGCTCTTGCCAACCTGATCAATGCGTTCAACTTTCCCCTCTACCTGCTGAGCGGAGGCCCGCTCCCGGCGTGGGATTTCTTCTCTCCGGCCATGTTCAATGAGATCCGCCGCAGATCCTTCACGTTCGCCCGTACAGAAACTCGCGTGGAGCCGGCGCGTTTAGGGTCCGACGCTGGACTTGTCGGCGCAGCTTACCTTCCTTTTGCCTCACCCGCTTAAGCGTGACATCAAAATAAGATCATGTATTGGTTAGGGCTGGATGTAGGCACCGGCGGATCCCGGGCGCTGCTGATCGACGAGAAAGCTCGCGTTTACGCCTCTTGCGTCTCGCCCCACGTCGAGATGCAGATGCGAAAACCGTCGTGGGCCGAGCAGGATCCGGGCGATTGGTGGAACGCTTCGCAACTCGCTATTCGAGGCGTACTCAAAGAAGCCGGTATCGGTGGAGAGTCGATCGCCGGAGTCGGCCTCACGGGCCAAATGCACGGGCTTGTGCTTCTGGATAGCGACCGGAAGGTGATTCGCCCAGCGTTGATCTGGTGCGATCAGAGAAGCCAGCAGCAGGTCAATGAGATCAACGAGAAGCTTGGCCCGGAAAACGTTTTGCGCGCCACCGCCAACCCTGTGCTGACCGGTTTTACCCTGCCAAAACTACTCTGGGTTCGTGACAACGAGCCGGAGTTATACGGCCGGATCGCCCACATTCTGCTGCCGAAAGATTTTCTTCGTTTTCAGCTGACGGGCGACCTGGCAACCGATGTGTCGGACGCGAGCGGCACGGGCTTGCTCGATGTGCTACACCGCAAATGGTCCGACGAAATGATTGACGGCTTGGACCTGCCTCATTCGTGGCTGCCCAAAGTCTTCGAATCGAGCGAAATCACCGGCGCGATCTCACAGGCAGCGGCAAGCACGACAGGGCTGCGGGCAGGCACGCCTGTTATCGCCGGCGCAGGCGATCAGGCGGCGAGTGCAGTCGGCAACGGCATTGTGGAGCCTGGCAAGGTATCTTGCACGGTCGGAAGTTCGGGAGTAGTCTTCGCGTATCTCGCGCAACCGGCTTACGATCCCGCTGGACGCGTGCATACGTTTTGTCACGCAATACCGGACGCCTGGCATGTCATGGGAGTTACGCAAGGCGCCGGACTGAGCCTGCAATGGTACCGGAACCGCTTCGCCAATCACTCCGACTACGACGAGCTGACTGCGGACGCTTCGATGGCGCCCCCCGGCGCTCACGGCCTGTTGTTCCTGCCGTACCTAATGGGCGAACGCACGCCTCACCTCGATGCCAACGCGCGCGGCGCTTGGATTGGCCTAACCGCCAAGCATCAATCGAGCGACCTGATTCGCTCAATCCTCGAAGGGGTCTGCTTTAGCCTGAACGACGCGCTGCAAATCATCGCAGGCCTTGGTGCCCAACCCGCGGTCACGCGCCTTTCCGGCGGCGGCGCGCGCAGTCCTTTGTGGCATCAGCTGTTTGCCGACGTCTTCAACACACGCGTTACGACTCTCGAGACTCACGAAGGCTCAGCGTTCGGCGCCGCCCTGCTGGCCGCGGTCGCGACCGATCAATTTCCGAACGCCACAGAGGCTGCGCAGATCGCCGTTCGTGAGAAAAGCGCAAAAGAGCCGAATCCAAAGTCAGTGGACTTTTATCGCAAGCGGTACGAAGTCTACCGTTCCTTGTATCCGGCCCTGAAATCTATTTTCGGAACCATCGCCGCTTTTGATAGCTAAGTCCAATCTGCTTTTTGGCGACGTTGCGCTGCCTGTTCCGGTTGATCGTCTGTTCACTTACGCAGTGCCGCCCACCTTGCAGCCAAGAGTGCAGGTCGGCGTCAGAGTCATCGTTCCTTTTGGCGCTCGAAAACTCATGGGCGTCATCTTGAAGCTTCATCAGTCGCCTCTGACTCAACCGGTTCGTGACATCGTTAGCGTTCGTGATTCCGAGCCGGTGCTCGATGCGGAACTCTTAGAACTAGGGCGATGGATTGCGGAATACTACTGCGCCCCTATTGGAGAAGTTCTAAAGAGTATGCTGCCGTTGAGCGGCGAAACGCGGAGTTCGGTGAGATACAGCTTGACTGATGTCGGCCGAGACATTGCACGGCAACTCACAGTCGTGGACACGCCCGATGGCGCTACGCAAGTCCTTGCATCTTTGAGCGAACGTGCGCGCTCGGCAGAGTATCTCGCCAAGAGATTTCCCGGGGCAAAGGCTTCCCTCCGGAGCTTGGCGAAACGAGGCTGGATTGAGATGGAGCAGGAAACGCAAGAGCGCGATCCATTGCGCGCCCGTGCCGAAAGGCTCCGCGCCTCTTTCCTCGCACGCCCGCTCTCTGGATCCTTGAAGCTCAAGAAGGTCGAACGCGAGCTTCTTGCGTATCTCGAGCTGCACCCTGGCGCTCACAACCTGGGCGAATTGAGTGAGACCGTGAAGCACGCCAGCGAGGCCGCGCGTTCACTGGCGCGCCGCGAACTGATTCGACTCGAGACCGAAGAGCTAGCGGCTCCGTCTGGTTACGAGCGTCCCACTCCCGTGCTCAATTCCCTTCAGGAGATTGCGTTCCGCGCCATCGAGCAGGCCTTAAACGCCGGTGAATTTAAACCGATGCTTTTGGAGGGCGTGACAGGTTCTGGGAAAACCGAAGTGTATCTTCGCAGCATCGAGACCGCTCTCGCATTAGGCAAGAACGCCTTACTGCTGGTGCCTGAAATTGCTCTGACGCCTGCAGTCGCCGGCCAGTTCTTTCACCGCTTCGGAAAGCAGGTCGCCATCCTTCATTCCGCTTTCAGCGATGCCGAGCGTGCCGATCAATGGCGGCGAATTCAGCGTGGTGCGGCTCGAGTTGTCGTGGGCACCAGATCGGGCGTGTTTGCACCGGTTCAGAATCTCGGACTCATCGTGATTGACGAAGAGCATGACGGCAGCTACAAGCAGGGCGAGACCCCGCGCTATCACGGCCGCGATGTCGCCTTAGTGCGCGCGAAAAACGCGGGGGCAGTCGCCGTTCTCGGTTCGGCAACACCGAGTGTGGAGAGCCGGTTCAATGCCGAAGCGGGCAAGTACGCACTGCTTCGCTTACCGGAACGGATTGCGCAGCGGCCGATGCCATCCGTGGAAGTGATCGATATGCGGCTTGAGTTCCTGGAGATCAAGCAGCAGTCCACTTTCTCCCGCCGCTTGCTGGAAGAGATGCAGGGCCGTCTGCAGGCCGGAGAGCAGACCATGCTGTTGCTCAATCGTCGCGGATTCTCGAGCTTTCTTGTCTGCCGCGCTTGCGGAGAGCGCATGGTTTGCGAGAACTGCTCGGTCGTTCTCACTCATCACCGGCGCGACCGCCGCATGCTTTGCCACTATTGCGGGTTCGCCGAAAAAATCCCCGCGGAGTGCCCCAAGTGCGGGAGCGAACACATACAGTTTCTCGGCACGGGCTCAGAGCGCGTCGAAGAAGAACTGCACCGCCACTTGCCAGGCGCCCGCATCGCTCGTCTTGATCGTGATAGCGCGAGCGGGAAGGGAGCCTTCGAGACGATTCTCGGCGCCTTTCGAAATGGCGATATCGATGTGCTTGTCGGCACCCAGATGATTGCGAAAGGTCACGACATTCCGAATGTGACGCTGGTCGGCGTGGTGCTTGCGGACATCGGGCTGAGTCTTCCTGATTTTCGCGCAGCCGAGAGAAGTTTTCAGCTCTTAACGCAGGCGGCGGGACGCGCGGGACGCGGCGATCTTCCGGGCCGTGTTCTGATTCAGACGCTAAACCCCGATCATTACGCGGTGCGCTTTGCCGCCGGCCAGGATTACGAGGGATTCTATCGAAAGGAGATCGAATTTCGCAAGTGGCTTCGCTACCCTCCGTATGCCGCGATGGCGAACGTCATGGTGCGAGCGGAGAAACAGGAAGAGGCGCTGCGGATGGCGACTCAACTCGGGTATCTTTTGACTCCCCCGCCATCAGGCATCCGAGTTATGGGACCGGCGGAAGCGCCCGTGCTGCGCATCCGAAATGAGTTCCGCTATCAACTGCTGTTGAAGGCGGCGAAACGATCTCTGCTGCGGGGCATTCTGGGCGATTTGCGGGGACTGGCTGAAAAGGAGAAGTGGAAGTCAACGGCTCTGGTGATCGACGTGGACCCAATCAGCCTACTTTAGCGTGAATGTTAAAATCGGGGTGGCTGTGGCGGCTGTAGCTCAGTCGGTAGTAGCGCCAGATTGTGATTCTGGATGTCGTGGGTTCAAATCCCACCAGCCGCCCCAACACCTAACTCAAATTCGTCAGATCTGGAACAGATCGGTAACTGAAATTGAGACACCGTGAAAGTCGATGGTTTCGCCTTCACGAGCTTCGATTGTGTCATCGCTGGTTAGCACTGAGACTGAACGTCTCTTAGGGCTTACAATCCAAACCTGCTCGGCACCGTGCTCGAGGTAGAGCGTGGCCTTGCGATGGAGTCTTCGATTGCTCGGAGAAGCGACTTCGATAACCAACTCGGGCGAGTTCTCAAGCCATGTATCGGCGGAAATCGCGGCTTGCCACCGATCATTTCGCACGGCAGCGAGGTCCGGGCTCACCATGGAAACGCCGGATAGAGTGCATGAAAAGTCGTTTACAACAACGAATCCAAGCTGGCGGAGCGGACGCAACGCTTCCCGCAACTCCTCTACGATGTGAGCGTGTTGCGGTTTGGGGGCAGGCGACACGATGAGTTCTCCCTCGATCAACTCTTCCTGCTGAGAGTCTTCACGTTCAGGCCGGGCTAGAAATTCTTGCAACGTGAATAGGACCGCTGTCCCCATGCAAATCATTATGCATCGTTGTGAGCCGTGCGTGTACACTCTTTGATGGCCGTGAGTGAAGCGGAACTTTATAGGTTCATGAGCGCATGCCGGCTTGGCGTGCTCGGCTCGGTTCACAATTCGATGCCGCAAGCTGCGTTGGTGGGCATTGCCGTCACTCCGCAGCTCGAAATCGTGTTCGACACTGTGAGCACTTCGCGCAAGTACCGGAACCTTTTGCGGAATTCGGCCTGCTCGTTCGTGCTTGGTTGGGCTGGCGAGCAAACGGTTCAATACGAGGGCGAAGCAAGGCAGCTCGATGCCTCGGAATGGGCGCCTTATCTCGACATTTATCTTCGCGCATGGCCGGATGGAGCAGGACACATGCAGTGGCCCGGAATCGCGTATTTTCTTGTGCGGCCAAAGTGGATCCGCTATAGCGATTACGATAAGAGGCCGCCGCTGATACAAGAATTCACATTCTGATCCTAGTGGCGTGTCGCAGGTAAAACGTTACTGCGAAAGATATTCGGGTTAGCCAATATGTTCTCGAGGGGGCAAACCTGTTACTGCGGCAAGCCTCCGGTTTTGCCCAGGTAGACTCGCAGGGTAACTTCACCAACATCGTGGCCTTCCACCTGCGCTTTGAAGACGATTTGCTGCCATCCCGGCTTTCCCTTATCGGGCGCTAACAGCTTTACTTCGATGGGATACGTCTGGTTCACGCCGGCCGGATACACACTGTAGAGCATCTTGCTGGTCCATCCCGCCGGCAGCTCCGCGCTCACCCGAACCAGCTCCGCATCCGTGCTCCCGTTTGCAATGAGCAACGGGATGTGGAGAGGCTGGCCAAAATCGACCGCAACCTCCGGCACGGGAATCAGCTGCGCCACATCTTCGATGGCGTGCGCCTTCCAGAATCGCCGATAAAATTCCCAGGAGCCGCCTAACTGCAACTCAAGCCGGTTTCGCGCGGACGGCTCGAAACCCGGCGCTCGCACGAACTCGGCGGGCTTGCTGGTGACGTTTTCAAAGACATCGCCAGTCACCGAACCACCGACGAGCGATTTTCCAAAGATCAGGTGAACCGGATATTCAAAAGGCCGCAGATCATTCTTGGCCAACGCATCGGCGCCGATCTTGCCGCCCTGCGTCCCATAATGCGCCTGCTCGGCCGCAAAAAGCCGGGCATAAGATTGGTGACGCGAAGGCGATTCGCCGTCCATTGGGTAGACCGGCCCCGTGCCGTCCAGCATGCTCTTGCGATAGGGCGATTGGCCGCTTGCGTCGTGCCAGTACGGGTTCAGGTATTCGAATGCGTCGGTCTGGTAATACAGCTTCTTCGGCTGCCAGGGCTGCAAGCCTTCCGCGAGGTTGGCCATACCACCGCGATCTCGCGGCGCCGAGACCTGCTCCGGAAAGCGCAGCGGATCGCCCGCTGAATCAAAAGCCTCTGTGGCCAGCACGCCCGCTGCTTGATGATCGCCATGGTTTTCGCCCGCGTCGTAAGCGGGCAGCCACGTTACCATAACTTCCGGACGCGTCAGCCGAACCAGCCGCACGAGCTCATCGAGGATCCGTCCATGGCCCCAATCGTCGAGCGACCACAACACATTCTGGCTGGGAGTATCGCGCGCGCCCAAGAACCACACGTTCTCAATGCCGATAGATGCCAGTGCACGCCGCGCTTCGATGACGCGCATCTGCCCGAGTGCCGCGCCGGCTTCGTAGCCGAGTACATTGCCGCCGCCGCTGCCGGAGGTGCAATACACTACGGCCACGCGCTTGTGTTCGTCCAGCACGAGCTTCGCTAAGTAGCCCGCGATCAACGTATCGTCGTCCGGATGCGCAATTACCAGCAATAAATCCGCTTTGTAACGCGGATCTGGCTGCGGAAGCGGTGGCGCTTGCCTGGTTTGCGCGATCGCCGCATGAAAGACAAGACTCGCCAACAGTGCCAGCCGACCGATTTGTTTTTTCATCGCTGCCTGCTCAGAACTGCAGATGAAGCCCGAACTGCAGTTGGCGCATGGCGCCTTGGATATATGTAATCTGCCCGGCGCCCTGCGCATCAATCTGGCTGGCAGGCATTCCCAGGTTCACATGGTTGAAGACATTGAAGGCATCCATGCGGAGATTGAGCGAGACGCGTTCGCCGGCCAGCACATTTTTCGCCAGTGACACATCCGATTGGTAGAGATGCGGCCCGCGAAGGATGTTGCGACCCGAAGTGCCGTTGCGGTATGGCTGCGAAGGCTCGGTAAACGCAGCCGGGTTAAACCAGAGTCCAGCGTTTTGATTTGTGACGCTCGGATTGCCGACGATATCCGCGCGTGCGCCGAAATCGGCGTTCAGCAGCGGAGCATTTTGCACAGTCGCGCTGAACGGCATCCCCGATTCAAACGTATGCACCCCGCTCAATCGCCACCCGCCGACCAGTGCATTGGCGATCGCGTTATTGCCGAGGTTCCAATGCCGTCCCTTGCCAAACGGCAGATCCCAGTTGTGCTGAAACGTTACGACATGCTCACGGTCCCACGCCGCAGGCCCGTAATCCGGGCGCGTGTTGTAGTTGTTGCCGAAAACGCTTCCGCCTTCGTTGTCATCGAGAACCTTCGACCAGGTATAGGTCAGCTGAAAATCGAGGCCTCGTGAGAAACGTTTCGCGAGTCTGGTCTGAAGCGCGTTGTAATTCGAGTTGCCGCAGTTACAGTACTGAATGATGGCTTGATCGAGCCCGTATAAGTTGTAAAAAGGACGTCGCGGATTGTAGTCGCCCGGTCCCGGAACGGCTTGATTCTCGTTCAGAGCCTCGAAGAGATGGCGGCCCACGTTGCCCACGTAAGCCGCTTCGATCGAGATGTCGGAGGCCAGCTGCTGTTGCACAGTGAAGTTCCAGAAGTACACACCTGGAATCCGGTATGAGTTCAGCGGATAGGTATACGCGTTGATTACGATACCTTCCGGTAACGGGTAGCGCCCAGTCGTGCCCACTGGCGGACTCACTGGCGTTGGAGGACCGTTCAGCAGGTTGAACGCAGGCGTATAAGGATTCGGCTGCACTACGCTCTGTGAATTTACGATCGGCGGGTTATAATCGGCGCCTTGGCCGAAGACCGAACCCAAACCGCTGGGCGTATAACTCCATCCGTAGCCCGCGCGGATGACGGTCTTCTGCGTGGCCTGATAGGCGACACTCAAGCGCGGCTCAAAACCGAGATTGTAGGCTTTCACGCCCAGATTCAACGGAACGCTTCCAATGCCGGCGGCTAACACTTCGCCCGTTGATGGGTCAAAGCTGCCTGCGCCACCCGGTTTAGCAGCGGTTTGAGGAAGATAGTCTTCCCAACGCAGGCCGTAGTTCAGCGTGAGCTTCGGCGTGATCCGCCAAGAATCCTGTGCATACGCGAAGACGCGAGTCTGGCGCAGCCCGGGATAGAAGTCCGCACCCGTGTAGTAGCGCCCGAAGGTGTTTGGCAGGCCCAGCAGGTAGGAACCGAGCGCTGCGCCGGTAGAGGCTTGGCCGCCCGCGAGATTATCGAGATCGGGATTACCAGTGGTCGAATCATTGAAGTTGATCTCGCCCGAACGGTGTGTGTCGCTCGGAATGCGCTGCTGCTGGTTGCGCCGCACGTCGACGCCAAACTTTATGGTGTGGTCGCCTGCAATCTTGGTCCAGTTGTTAACCCATTGGAACTGATTCTCGGTTTCCCGCAACGGGCAGTTACAAGCGTTAACGCCGAGCGCATAGCCGAAATTGAACCCACCGCTGCCATTGATGTAGAAAGCGGGCATTCCGCTGGTGGACACATCGCCGGTATTGAGACCGGGCAGGCCGGCGTCGCGGGCCGGCGTTGTCCCGACGTCGTTGGGCTGCACGCGAATGCGATATCGATAGAATCCGAAGCGCGCGTCGGTGATGAGCGTTGGGCTGAAGGTGTGATCGAAGCCTAGGGCCAGGCTCTGGTTTCGATCGACCGAATCGCCAGAGAAGTTGAAGGCGCTCGGTCCTCCCGCCGCATCACCGAAGGCGGCCGGTGAGTAGTTGTTAAAATTAGCCAGGCTATAGCGGCCGAAAACGTGCGTTGTGGAAGAGAGATTGTAATCCACGCGCCCGTCGTACTGATCGGAGTCGAAGCGCTGCACGCCGCTGCTCACATAGTTGTTGATGATGCCGCTCCCGGCGTTCGGAAGTGGCAGTAAGGCGAGCAGTTTGGCCATGGGCACGGCCACAGGGACGACATTCACCACGCCATTTCTGGCAAAGACCTGCCGGCCTGAACCGGTGGCCGGGTCACCAGTATTTGGGTTGAATACCATTCCGCCCCGCGCCGCCACAGTATTGCCTTCGGTGGTTTTCACGAGGGCCGGGTTGGCGCAAGGGGAAGCGGCCACATTACCGTCGTTGCAAATATAGAGGCCGAGGAGCGAGCTCAGGTCGCCGCCGCGCTCTGCGGCAGTAGGCACCGTGGTCAGAACATTCCCGCCGGTTCGCCGCCGCGTGCCCTGATAATCGAAAAAGCCGAACAGCTTGTCCTTGCGAATCGGGCCGCCGAACGAACCTCCGAATTGATTCCAGCGCAGCGACGGATTAATGCCAGTGAATGGATTAGTCGCGTTGGTGAGGTCGTTGCGCAGGTATTCGAAGAGCGATCCATGGAGTTGGTTGGTACCCGACTTGGTGGTGGCTTGAATCAGCGCGCCTGAAGCCGAGCCGAACTCCGCTCCGTAATTGCTGGTGCTGATCTTGTATTCCTGCAGCGCATCGATCGTCGGGTTCACCACCGCAATTCCCAGGATGGCGCTTTCATTTTCGGTTCCATCCAGCAGGAAGCCGTTGGCGGTGAAGAATTGCCCGTTGACGTTTACCTGAATCCCGCCCTGCGGATTTTCACTCGCCGCAATTTGAAAGGACGGATTAAGCTGCGTACCGGGCACCTGGAGCAGCAGGTTGGTTATGTTGCGATCGAGCAGCGGCAATTCCTCCACTTGCCGGCTTGTGAAGGTAGTCGCGATCTCGGCCCTGTCGGTGGTGAGCACTGGAGCGACATCGGTTACGCTGACGCTTGTCTGGACACTCGCCGGATTTAACGTGACATCGAGAGTCGTGGTCGCGTCCACCTCAACGCTGGTGTTGACTTCCGAAACGCCGAAGCCCGCTCCTTCCACCCGCACCCGGTAGTGCCCGGCGAGCAGGTGAGTCTGGGAGTAGTTGCCGTCCTGATTGCTCACCTGGTTATAGGTGGCGCCGCGATCGGTATCGGTGATGGTGATCTTGCAGTTAGGTACGACCGCGCCTGCCGAATCGCGCACCGTTCCGGCAATGTTGCCCGACACTGCCTGTCCGAGTGCCGTTCCGGCGAACGCCAGAATGGCTGTACAAATCGAAAGCGCATGAAGAAGTCGGCTTCTTGCCGGCATAGAGCTATCCCCTTGATTTAACGTGAAGCGATTACAGAATGGTAGCATCGGAACCTTTACTAAGTTTCCGTTGACAGCTTCAGACGCGAGGTGATATGTTCTTTGCACTACTAATCGCTTGTTGCTAAGAGGAAAAATGAACTCCGTACGTGCCTTTCTTTCTTCACTAATGACCCTGTCTGTCTGCGCGCTGCTCACTGGACCGGCGATGGCCCAAACCTATCGGGGACAAGTCCGCGGACTTGTGACCGATGAGAGTAAGTCGATTGTCCCGGGCGCGACCGTCACTCTGACAAATATCAATACCGGAATCAACGTGGTTAAACAAACCGACTCGACCGGAATTTACGTTTTCGACTTCGTGGATCCTGGGACGTACCGGGTGAAAGTAGATGCGGCCGGGTTCGGACAGTTTGTTCAAGAAAACATCGCTGTACAATCGGGCGGCGACGTAAGCGTGAATGCGAGCCTCCAACCGGGTTCGCTGCAACAAAGCGTTACAGTAACCGAGGCGCCACCGGCAATCGAGTTCAATAACAGTAATCAAGAGCTGACCATCGACACGAAGATGGCGAACGATACGCCTCGGCTCGATCGAAATCCCTTCAAGCTGACTCTGCTGGAGCCCGCCGCAATCAACACACGAGGCGAGATGCTGCCGTTTAATTCGTGGGCAGCGAACAGTGTGGATTTAGGCGGTGGAACCAACCTGAAAAACAACTTACTGGTGGATGGCAGCCCGATCGGGATCGGTCACAAGGCGGGCTACATTCCCAACCAGGATGCTGTTCAGGAAACGGTCGTATCGCGCAATGGCGTCGAAGCTGAATCCGGCCATAGCGCCGGCGGATCAATCAGTGTCACGACGAAATCCGGAACCAATGATTTCCACGGGCTGGCGTTTTATTTGGGCCGCTATCCATGGCTCAGCGCCGAGGCCGACCGAACCACCTTCAGCAAGAACGCTCTTCGCCAGAACATGTTCGGCGGAACCTTCGGCAATCCGATTATCAAGAACAAAGTGTTCAACTACTTTTCGATTGAAGATTGGAAGGTATCCTCGCCCAGCAGCTACGTGGTGACTGTGCCCACGCCGCTTGAAAGGCAAGGAGACTTCTCTCAATCGCACAACCCCGATGGGAGCTTGCGCACGATCTATGACCCTTTCTCGACCGTTGTCGGGGCCAATGGCGCAGTTACGCGTACAGCCTTCCCAGGCAACAAAATCCCGGCGAATCGGATCGATCCGCTCTCGGCGAAATTCATGGCTGAATTCTGGGATCCCAATAATCCAGGCGATAACATCAGCGGAGTAAATAACTTTAAAAAGGGTTATACAGACGCCTACAATTATCTGAACTTCTTTGACAAGGTCGATTACAACATCAACGAGAAGTGGCGCGTTTCCGGACACTTCGGCCGATACTCAACCAGCGACATAACAAGCAACCCTACGCCCAATAACTCAGCGCTCTATCAACCCTCGGGCGCGGTGCGCTACGGAGATCAAGTATCCGCCGATGCGATCTACACGGTAAATCCTTCGACAGTGGCCAACGCGCACTTCAGTTGGAATAACCTGGGCGATTCCTATCTCTCGCGCGAACTAAGCGGCGGATGGGGCCAGTTCTGGCCTAACACAAACTTTTACCAGGGATATCAAGACGCTTCGAAAGGCGTGCCGATTTTCTATCCGAATCTGAATATTGGCGGCAACTCTTATGGCGGCCCGAATTTCTTCTGGAACCAAATCCCTTCAGCCGAATCGTTCAGCATCAACATCGCGCATCAGCACGGCAATCATTACTTTAAGGCAGGCTTTGAGTACCGGCGCAGCGGCGGCCCCTCGCTGGTGACCGGCTTGTCGACTTTTGCCTTCAATTCCAATCTAACCGCCAACACCTTCCAGAACCCGGACCTGAATCATTCTGGAGACCAGTTCGCCACCTTCCTTTTGGGCGCCCTAGACAACAGTTCCGAAATGATCGGCGGCCCGTCCCCTGCGCCGATCGACGACTTCTTTGCCGGCTACATAGGCGATGATTGGAAGGTAACGCCCAAGCTGACCCTCACACTTGGTTTAAGAGATGAATACGAGGAGGCCTGGCACGATTCGGCTCATAATTTGGCGCAAGGATTGAATCTTAGCCTGGAAGATCCTTCCATCGCGGCGAATCCGCCAGTGCTGCCTGCGGCAGTAACTAACATAGTTGGGAACAATTACTCGAGCTTCAATGGTTTGTGGAGTTTCACAAGCCCTAGTCACCCTGGTATGTGGCACCCGCAAAACCTAGCCTATGAGCCGCGTTTCGGTGTAGCTTACCGGCTAAACGATAAAACTTCGCTGCGCTTCGGCTATACGTTGTATTTCACGCCAACCGAGTATCTGTTTACGTCCGCTCCCGTAAGTGGATTCGAGGATATTGAATTTCTAGAGCCTCCGCTGTTTGGCGTCACGGGATATCAATACGCTGCGGGCACACAGAACGGCGTGCCCCAAGAAACTTTTTCTAATCCATTCCCGGCTAGCAGCCCAATCGTTCCGATTCCGGGACGCGCGGGGGGCAGCAACACCGGGCGCGGTGGATCACCTCTCATCTGGTATCCGCAAAACATGCAGAAGGAGATGAACAACCGGTTCAACGTTCAGATCCAGCATGAACTACCTGGACAGATAGTCGCTTCCTTCACGTATTTCGCCAACCTCGGGCAGCAGCATTACAACCAGGCGCTGAACAACATTGATCCGAGGCTGCAAGAGCAGTACCAAGGCGAATTGGACAAGCCGGTGGCCAATCCGTTCTATCACTATCAAAATTCAACGCTCATTCCTGGGCCCTGGTTTAACCAGCCAACTCTGCCGCTGAGGAATCTTTTGACTAAGTATCCCTTGTATGGCCAGCTGTACCAGATTGGAGTACGCGGAGCCGGGGAGCATTACAATTCGCTCGAGGCGCAGGTGCAGAAGCGGTACAGCCAGGGGTATAACTTACTGTTCGCTTATGTGTACATCCGGGAACAAGTGCAGCAGTTCACCAATGACCTGCAGGTGTATCAAAATCAGCTTGTCTGGCAGGAGAGCAACCAACCCCATCAGCGGGTCACCGGTGCAGGAACTTATGAGCTACCCTTCGGCCGAGGGAAGCAGTTTCTCTCGGGCATGGGCCGCGTAGGTGACGCGCTGGTGGGTGGTTGGCAGGTCACCGGCGAGATGACTTACAACACCGGCGACTATCCCCGTTTCGGTTCTCTGATTGTCACCGGCAACCCGTGCGTATCGAACCCGACTCCGGGTCAATGGTTTAACGCTTCGGCCTTTCAGTTGCCAACGGGTTATAGGATACAGACCAATCCGCTGCAGTATAGCTGTTTGACGGGTCCGTCCTTCTTCGATCTGGATGCGAGCATTTTGAAGAACTTCAGCATTACGGAAAAGGTACGGGCTCAGCTCAAGATGACAGCTTACAACGCGACGAATAAGCTGAATCGCGGAGACCCGGACACGAACTTCAACGATGCCAACTTCGGCAGGGCACTATATCAGGGATCACCGGGCGGCACTTTCGGCGCGCAAACTGCTGTTTTCGGCAATCAGAGCGGGCGGCAGATCGAGCTGGGGTTAAGGATTTTCTTTTAAGCACCAGCCGTAGTTCCGACGTCAAAACGGTAACAGCGAAAAGTAGTAAGCTGTTACCGTTTCTCTGTTTTATATGACCCGCCGCCAGATGTTAGCTTTGTTGTCGGTCCCGGGCTTTCGCCTGTTGGATGGGCAGAATGCGTCAAATCCCTCCTCGATGGCTTCACGCCACGTGAGAGCGGCGCCAAGGGGGAAACCCTCGGGACTCCCATTTTACTCGTGCCTAACGGATGTCGCCGCCAAGGCAGGACTGACCGGAATCAGTGTGGGAGGCCATCCGAACAAGGCCGACTACGTGATCGAGGCGATGGGTTGCGGCGCTGCCTTCTTCGACTTCGATAATGACGGATGGCAGGACATTCTGGTGCTTTCCAGTTCGCGATTCGGCGACCCAGACGTGACCGCCAGTAATCGTCTTTACAAGAACAATCGCAATGGCACTTTCACCGACATCACAGAGAAGGCAGGGCTATTTCACAACGGCTATTGCTACGGCGTGAGCATCGGCGATTACAACAATGACGGCCTGGAGGATATTTTCATCACCGGTTGGCCGCGCAATATTTTGTACCGCAATAACGGCGACGGCACCTTCACCGACGTGACCGGGCAAGCCGGGCTAGTAAGCGCGACGCCACGCTTCAGTACCGGCTGTACTTTCGTGGATTACGATCGCGATGGCAACTTGGACCTATTCGTGTCGAGCTATGTCGCATTCGATTTGAAGACGACGCCTCGCGCGGGCGATCAAGCGAGTTGCAATTCCGAGGGTGTCTTTTGCGGCCCTCGCGGGCTGCCCTATGGGAAGCACAGCCTTTACCGGAATAAAGGGAACGGCACCTTCGAAGACGTGACCGAGGCATCGGGAATCAGCAAAGCGCCCGGGGGATATGGATTAACTACCGTTGCAGCGGACTTCGACGGGGACGGTTGGCCGGATATCTACGTGGCGTGCGATTCGACCCCGAGCCTGTACTTTGAGAATCAGCACAACGGCACTTTTTTGGAACGGGCGATGGAACGCGGCGTGGCACTCAGCGAGGACGGTATGGAACAGGCCGGCATGGGCGTGGCGGTGGGTGACATCCAGCCTGACGGCGCGCTCGATATTGTGAAGACACACTTTGCGGCAGATACCGCGGCCGTCTATCGCAATTCGGGCAAGGGCGAATTTGAAGACGCAACACTTCGTTCGGGGTTAGGCGTCGAGACTCGGTTTATAAGCTGGGGCGTGGGCATCGAGGACTTGGATAACGATGGCAGCCCGGACATTTTCTGGGTGACGGGCGGTATATATCCGGAGCTGCAAAACCGGGGCGATCAACCGTATAAGACGCCGCGCATTGTTTTTCGAAATCTGGGAAAAGGACGGTTCGAAGAGTTGATCGGAGAGGCAGGACCGGGCGTGGATGCGGCGCACTGTAGCCGTGGATGTGCTTTCGGCGATTTCGATAATGACGGGGATCTGGATATTGTGATCGTGAACCAGAACGAGACGCCTTCGCTGCTACGGAATGATGTATCGGGCAATCTTCATTGGCTGAAACTGAAGCTGGTGGGGACAAAATCGAATCGCAGTGCCATCGGGGCGCGGGTCACGGTTCGTTATGGCGACAACGTACAGGCGAAAGAGGTGTTGGGCCAATCCTCTTACCTCTCGGTAAACGACCGCCGGTTACACTTCGGCTTGGGATCGGCAACGGAGGCGGATGTTGAGGTGCGGTGGCCGTTGGGGCTGGTGGAAAATTTCAAAGGCGTCGGCGTGAATCGGGTGCTGCACGTCACGGAGGGCCGCGGCATTACGCGTTTCGAGAGTTTCAAGGCGACGTGACGAGAAGTGGATGGTGCTGGGTAGCCATCGCTCTCTGCTGCGCGGTGCTATCGGCAACGGAAAACGGACAGCAGAACCACTCAACGGCAGCGTTAGCGGAAGCGGAGCAAACAGCGCAGCAGCATCCGAAATCCGCCGAGGCGCAGAACGCTTTGGGAGAGGCCTTGGACGAGGCGGGCCAGTTCGATGCAGCGCGTCAAGCGTTTGAGCGTGCGCTTCAGCTCAAGCCGGCATATGGGCAGGCTTACCTCAATCTTGGACTGGTATCGCTTCAACTCAATGCGTCCGATGCAGCGGCGTCCAATCTAGACCGGGCAGTTAAACTGCTGGGCAGCACGCCCGAAGCAGGATACGCCTTCTATGTCAGGGCTAAGATCTACACCGCTCATGACGATTATGACGATGCTTTGCGTGCCTTGAACAAGGCGGTGACGCTAAGGCCCGATCTGGCTGAGGCATGGTCGGATCTGGGGCAGACGAGGAAGGAAAAACTCGACGAACGCGGCGCCTTGACTGCATTTAAAAAGGCCGTCGACCTGAATCCAGACGATCCGGTTGCGCAATACCGGCTGGGTAGTGAGTATCTTCGTCAGGGCAGCGCCGCACTCGCTGCGGAACATTTGCAGATCGCCTACAAACATAATCCGAAAGATCAATCCGTGCTGAATGCTCTGCAAAGTGCGCTGCGGAAGCAGGGAAAGACTGCGGAGGCAGATCAGATCCGAACTGAATTGGCTACGGTGCTGCGCGAGCGAGACCGGACGATGCAGGATGCAGTGAGCGCTGTGAAGCTGAACGATGAAGGCGCGGCTCTTGAGAAAAATGGCGACCTTCCAGCGGCCCTGGAGAAGTATCGGGAGGCGTCGCGCTTATATCCGGATCACGTAGGCATCCGCGTGAACTATGCAGTGGCTCTGCTGCGACTGGGGCATTGGACAGATGGTTTGAATGAGTTGCATGAGGCACTACAGAGAGATCCCGGGAACACCCAAATACGATTGGCTTTGAAAGATGCGCTAGCTCAAGCGCCACCTGAGTTGGTTCCTAAGTGGAACGATGGTGAGGTGCGTTAAGAACTGATGTTTTGATCGCCCCGGGGCTAGTTTCCAGGCCCCGAAGACAATCTCTTGAACTCCTGCCTGGACGAGCGAAGCTGGGATAAATCGGGGTCGGCATTGGCCCAGGTTTTAAAAAAGTCCCGATAGCACTTTCGGGCGAGATTGGAATCCGCCTCAAGCAGCGCGGCACGCGCCAAGCCGAGACGAGCCAGCGGGTACAAGACGGAGTCGATTTTTTGACCGCGATTGGAGAGAATCTTTTGAAACTCGGCGGCGCTTTGCGATCTTTTCCGAAGTTGCAGATAAGCATGTGCTCGGAGATATTGCGGCCAGAACTCAGCAGCCGCTTCATACGGAACGACCGGCTCCAATTCCTCAATGGCCGATTCAGCCCGGTTCCGCTTTAGATCAAAGGCCGCACGCATCGCGGGTATCCAAATTCGGTTCGCGACCGTATCGCCCGGATAGCGCTTGTTCAACTCATTCATCAGACGTGCGGAATCGCCTGTGTCGCCGCACCATGTCAGAGCGAGGCCAGCGCGTGTCAACGATACGGAAGTGTGAATGATTGCAAGAGCGCGGGTTGCCGCCGTTTGGGCTTCAGCGCACTGATCTAAGGCCGCAGCTCGCAAAGCGTCCTCGACCAAATAACCCGCCGCTACTTCACTTGCTTTGGCGCGCATTGCGGCATCGACGCTTCGCTGAACGTAGCCAGTCGAGCGCTTCCATTGTCCGAGGTATGCGTCGGTTCCGGCTTGCCAGGCGAGGCCAATGTAGGAAGACTCCTTTCTGTTCGCGGCCCACTGTAACTGCTGCTCCATTGCCGTGTTGTCATGGTTCATGAAAGCCATCCGGTATTGGTTCTGGCGAATCGAAAAGTCGTCCAATTTCCGGTCACTTGCGCGCTCGGCGGCTAAGCGAGCGTCCGCAAAACGATTCAGATGCACGAGGGAATTGACAAAGGTGGCCTGGCGAGCCGCCGAATTTGGATCCAATTGAATTGCTAAGCGGCTTTCCTCCACCGCCAAGTCGTATTGTCCAATCAACTCGTAAGTGACGGCCAAGTTGAGGTGCGCGATGGGATCGCGTGGGTAGATGCTTTGGTAGAGCTTGAGAATTTCGATACGCTTATCCAGGTCGCCGGTGACGAGGTCGCAATATTGCGACATAATGCCCAGCCGTTCCCGTTCGCTAACGCGATCCCGCAAATTATAGGCTTTTGAAGAATACTCCGCGGCAAGGCCGCGCTGTCTCGTATTGCGATAACAAGTTGCAAGGTTAACCCAGGCGTAGGCAAAATCGGGGTCTAACTCTACGGCGTTCTGAAAGAAGGGAATCGCTGCGTGAAAATCGCCACTTGCGCTGATTTCGTGGCCGAGAGAGTAGGCCCGCAGCGCCTCCAGCGAACCAGTGGTGCGTTCCAGCAAAGCGTCGAACTTCTGTATAGAACGGAGTGATTCTCCTAATTTCCCGCGCAAACCGGCCGCCGCCCGAGACAGCGCATGCAATACGCGCTCTTTACTTTCGGCCTCAACCTGGATACGCGCCAATGTGTTGCTTTGCCGGCTATCGATCGCTTCCAGGGTAATTGCATAATGGCTGCCGAGCGGCACGATGCTTCCAACGACAGCAGCCTTAATTCCTTCCCGCCGGCAGATCTCGAGCGCGATTTCCTGTGTGATAGGCGCTCCTGGTGGACGTCGCATGAGCCGTAGTACGGCTGCGATGTGCGCATCCGGGAAAACATCCAAGAACGGGCTCTGTTCCAGTTGCACCGCCAGTCCTTGTTTGAGCGTGCTGTCAAATACGCTGTCTCCGGTTTTATTCGTGAAGTCCGATAGGAGGATGCTGTCACGAACAGCCAAAGCAGGCCCACGCCGAAAGTAAAAGAATAGGCCGATGGTCGCTACCACCAGCAGCAGAGTAGCTAACGCGAAGATGGCCAGCCGAGGGCTGATACGGAGAGCGTTTCTCAGGGGAGCTTGGCGTGGCCGGCGGTGCAAGTCGATGCTCTTTAGATCGTCTGCGAAAGCCTCCATCGTGTGATATCGCGCTTCACAATCCTTCCGTAGGGCCTTGGAAAGAACTCGAGCGAGCTGTGTCCCAAAGTTCGGTGGAATAGCTATCGGTTCCGGCCCGAGCAGGGTTACAAACACATCTGGTAGGGTGGCGCCCGGCAATGCAGGGCATCCTTCCAACAATTCGTAGAGCACGGCGGCGAGACTGAAAATATCGCTCCGTGCATCGAGTTTTTGGCCGCGCGCCTGTTCCGGAGACATGTATCTCGGGGTCCCCATCATGTTGCCCGGCTGTGTCGCTTGCAAGGACCATTCGGAGCTAAGTTGCGCAATTCGGGCCAAGCCAAAATCCACAACCTTTACCAAACCATCGGGCCGCAGCATGATATTCTCTGGCTTAATATCACGGTGCAAGATGCCGGCAGAGTGGGCCATCTGCAAGGCTGTAGCGCTTTGAATCACTACGTCGAGAGCTTCCTCAAGGGCAAGTTTACCCGTGGCCAAGCGCTCGCGCAGGGTCAACCCTTCGATCAACTCTTGAGCGATGAACCAAGTGCCGTTCGTTTGGCCGACCTCATAGATCGTAACGATGTTCGGGTGGTTCAGTGCGGAAGCGGCTTTAGCTTCTAAGCGGAAGCGGGCTATTCGCGTGGTGTCATGAGTCAAATGGGCGGGCAAGACTTTGAGCGCTACCAGCCGATCCAGCCTAGTGTCGCGAGCCCGATATACCTCGCCCATTGAGCCTGCACCGACCTGATCGAGAATCTCGTACGGACCAAGAGTGCTGCCCGGAGTAGGCGCCCTATCGGAACACAAATCAGTGATGTAATCACATAGTTCTTCGGGTGAGAGAAAGCTGCCGACGTTTTCTCTCGCTTCCAGTAACGACTTCAGCTCGCACAGCATTTCCGGATCGTTCGAACACGAGGCCTTCAACACTTCGGCGCGAAGCTCCAATGGTTCGGCCAGGACACTGCAAAAGAGCTGTTCGACACGCTGCCAGCGTTCTGAATCCATGCCCGTCTAGAACTTCATCTCTGTTTGTTTCAAGCTTTCGGAGTAACAGAAACCCGATGAGAGGCTCTCTGCCCGCGAAGTTCGCGAAACAACCAGGTACGCGCCAAATCCCATTCACGGTTCACAGTGCGTGATGAGATTCCGAGAACTTCTGCCGTCTCGTCAACGTTGAGGCCGCCAAAGAACCGCAGCTCCACAATCCGACTTCTTCGGTCATCAAATCCCGCCAATGTTATAAGCGCCTCATCCAGGGCGATTACCTCTGCGCTGCGGTCCGGAACGGAATTGGCGTCGGTGAGCGAGACGATAACGGCGCCGGCGCCCCGCTTCTGCCTGCGGCGAGCAACAGCTTGGTTAACCAGCACCCGGCGCATGATTTTTGCAGCAACTGCATAAAAGTGTGCTCGATTTTGCCACTCGACCGCATTCCATTCGATCAGGCGCAGATACGCTTCGTTTACCAGAGCGGTCGCTTGGAGAGTGTTGCCGGCGCCTTCTCTGCTCAGATAGCCCCGGGCAAGGCGACGCAGTTCCGATTCCACGATAGGCGCTAGCCTCGCGAGTGCACTTTGATCACCGTTGCACCAGGCATGTAAAAGCTGAGTGACTTCGCAGACGGAAGGCCGCTCCGGTTCTTCGTCGGGCCCTGCCGCGCCACGGAGCGGGTTAGATTGTTTCGACGGTTCCTGAACCATAGCTACGACGGCGAAATTTGGAATACTCCCATGGCGCGTACCAGGTGTGCCTCACCTTTGTTGGGACGACACCCTGGGCTCTTAAAGCTCACCAACGCAGTCCACCTTGCATTCGGCGTATACAGAATATCAGGGGCGAGACTACCAGTTACATGCTCGGATGCCAAAACCCAAATTGTATGGCGCATTTCTCCGCACGTTGTTGCTTCTACCTATGGAACCCCCTCTCGAAAGGATACAAACGATGAGATCAAGCAAGCTTTGGAAACGGTTTTCGAGACGGCGCAGGCAGAATGTGCCTCGCGTCTTGGGCGGAATCGTACTTGTTCTTGCACTCTGTGTTACTGCGTACTCACAAGTTCCTGCACTGGACGACAATCCATCGCAGAGCACTGCGCACGCTTTGATAAAAACTCTCGAGCAGGCCGGCTGCATGCAGGGCGGCAAATTCAATGTGGCAGACTTGGTTGCGATGTACGATACCGGAGTCGTCCCGTCGTGCTTCGGCAACGTTCCTTCCCTGGCGTCACTCGGCAGGGAACCTGCAAGCGATCCAGCAGTAATCAAGGTTCTTGCCGCCGCTGCCTATGTATGGGGCCTCGGTCCAGAGTACATCGAGCGATTCTCGAAATACAACACGATCATCGGCGCGCCGTTCAATACGCTGAAGTACGGGTCGCAGCCAGCGGCCTGGAACAATGAAGCCACAAATGCCGGGGACGCATCGGTTCTTTACGTCAGCGCATTTGTGAACTTCGACGAGAGTCCTGAGCTGGTCCTTACGGTGCCCCCCTCGAAAAATCAATACTATGTTGTCGCCTATATGGATGCGTACGCCAACACCGTCGGTAGCATCGGAACGCGAACGAGCCCTTCCGACGTCACGACATCTTATCTTCTCGTCGGACCCAAGTCCCGGTATGCCAAGAAGAAAACGGCGAAAATCGACGGGTACGAATACCCGGTCATGGCTTCCGATACCGCTATTAACTGGTTCTTAATTCGCATTCTCGCCAACACGTTGATCGATGCTTCGGACCCGACGTCGGTGCCGAATGTCGCTAGCGGCGTCGTGCACAAGTTCGCGCTAAATTCATTGCAGGAGTTCGAAGCGAATGGTCATGAGCCGGACTATCCGGCAACCTTCGTCTTGCCGCCTCCGACTCCGGAACAGCAAGAAAAAGCCGCACTCTACCAGAACGCGCCGCCCGAGGCCGTTGATTTCTTCACCCAACTCGGCGATGCAGTGGCGACCAGTCCGATCCCCAACCGCTTCACCGGGTTATCGGGCACACAGTTGAGCGATCTCCCCTCATGGGTTGTTCCGCAGGCCGACGCCACAACCATTTACCGCGTTCCTTCCTACGGGCAGAAGCGGGCCCTCGATTTGTTCGCGCCGCTTGGGCTTACCGAGAAGGGTTTTCATGTTCCGGCCGACTGGGGAAAGGTTCAGCAGGATGCCTTACAGGCTGGTTACGCGCTTGGCCAGGACGCTCTCCTTGAGTTCATCAAGCTCGCCGCCTCGAACGCAAGCACTAACTACTGGGGGATCGTGAACGACCCGGTCGGGACGTATCCGAGCAACGGGCTGGGATACCTTTATCGCTCGTTGATTGTCGTGGAGGGCGGCGTCGCCAATATCGGGCTCGACGCAATTTATCCAACCATCACAGGCAACCCCTCGCCGTTCGACGGCAATCACACCTATAAGCTCACCTTCATGCCGCCGACGTCGTCCGGCGGATTGCTGCCGGCCGTAGGAATCTACCCACCGATGGTCAGCGACAGCATAGGTAACCCGAAAGGCTTCTGGTCGATTCATGTCTACGCAACCGATCCCTCGCAAAGCGCAGCGCCGTTCATCGCCCAAACCAGTGTGCTCAACACCAGCTACTCGACTGCGGATACGGCCGTTCTTTCGGTAAATGCCGCGACTAATTTCCTAACGGTGAACGCTCCCAATTGGGGAACGCTCGTGAAAAGCACCCCGATCCTGTTTGGCGGGAACGCCGCCGCTTACGGCCTGAAGCCCAATACTGTCTACTACGTGGCAACCATACCCACATCGAACAGTGTCACCACCACATATACCTTCCAGATATCCTCGCAATGGCTGCAGACATTATCGAAGGGCAATGTTCCGATCCAGGGCCCTGACGGCAATCCCGGCCCTATCGTCGACCTGCAATCGCCTGCCAGAACCGGCGAACTCACCTACGGAATGGTCAAGCCGGTCACTCAGCTCGGATCGTCACAACTTACAGCCGATCAGTTGCGCAGGAACGCCGACGGATCGCTGACGCTCTGGTTCGGTCCAAGGCTACCTCCCGGTGAGCCCGCGTCAAACTGGATTCCAACACCGTCCACAGCCTACTACGGCCCGATCTACCCCAATACCCCAGTGAGCACGTCATTTCAGCTCACGCTTCGCATGTACTATCCGACACCCGGGAACGATCCGCCATCGATCCTTCCTTGCACTCTGCCTTCGGTGTGCCCCACCGTGTTGCCCGAGAGCTACATACCGCCCACCGTGGAGCTGGTGCAGTAAGGCACTTGAGTTCACTGCCGTCCCTCGTTTGCCGCCTCGCGACTATGCGGGACGGCGGGCTTCTCGCGAACAGGCGACTCGCAACTCCTAAGGACTGCCGAAGTACTCGCCGCCTCTCTCCGCACCATACATTCCGAGTGGAATCTTGCCCGGGCCTGATGGTTCCACGAACTACCACCCCGGCCAGAATAAGCGTTGGCGCGGCGAGAACGACAAGCCTATTTCGTTTGGTTTAACAATCTCTCGAGGACCGGCATATAGGTGGAGGCCCACGCCGGTCCTCCCGCGCAGAGTCGGCCTAGAAACCCCAGCCGAATCCTAGCAGCTTGTGAAGGGCGCCGCTCAAAAAGCTGGAAGGCTGCTGCAGCTCAATGAACTCAGCCCAAACAAGTTCAGCTCTCTTCGAGATTGCCTGTTGCACTCCGAGCTTTCCAGGCAACCGCTCTTGCAATTCGTTGGGAACAAGATTGTGGATCAGGTTGTCATATAAGGCCTTCACTCTTGGGTCATTTGGATTGCTATCTAACTCGAGTTGGCCACGCTCCGTTGAGTAGTCGTAGAACTCTTTCTGTCCTGGCCCGGCGAATTGCGAGGTCAGCGGCAGCCAGTGCGCATAAGCTCCCAGCTTGCTGTCTTCGAGCCGCAGACCCAGAACATGGAGCGGCGCTTTGTTGAAATTGAGGTAGTTAAATACAATTTCATCCGTGGCAAACAGCACGTAAGGGCGTCCCGGCGCGTTTGATGATTTCAGCATCGCGGTCATGTCGTGCCGGTCCCCGTATATCGCGGCAAGGTCGCCCTGCCTCATCCAATCATTGGTGCCCCGATATCCGATGCTGGCCAGCATGTTAAACAAGTCGACCGAAGATGTTAGTCCGTTTCGGATGATGTGAGTATCATCAGCGAATCGACCGCTCGGATCGACTACGATCAGCGGAATGTGCCAAGCCTCTTCATAGACGCTTCCTATCTTGCCTTGCAGCAGGCCGTGCGCTCCGCAGTACTCGCCATGGTCTGATGCAAACACGATTACCGTATTTTCGACTACGCTGTTTGGGAGAGAGTGCAGCGCTTTGAGCACTCGCCCAATCTGGCAATCTACAATCTCCATGATTTGGGTGTAGCTGTCGAAACCTCGCTCCCAGTAGCTGAAAGGCATCTTTGCGATGCCAAGTTTTAAATCCTCTACCCGATTCGGATTTGGATACTCCTCAATTGTGGCCGTTGTCTGCGTTGGATCATCGGTGACGCCGCCCCATACGCCTTGCTGGAAATCGTGGGCGAAAACATGAGTGGAGGGCTTGTTGTTCGTCAGATCATCGCGAGATTCCCAATTGGGCGGCAGCGTCGGATATCCATAACGATTCGGAGACTTCAGCTCGTTCTTTTCCCACGGAACGGCAGGGGGATTCTTCTCGGTGCCATAGCCGGCCTGCATCTGATTCAAGCCATCCGGATTGGCGTCCGAGTCGAATAGGTCGGAAACGGTCTTAAACTCGGTTCCCGCGGGAAAGAACTCCCGGTCATGTGGATTGACAAGGCTCACAGTCAAACACCACGGCTTGTCTGCTGGCGCCTGTTCAGTCAGCCAGGTCACTGCTTGGGAAGCGGTGTAAGCGTCGTTGTGGAACGTGGGTTCCTGCCCATAAGTCCCCTGAAGATTAAACCCGATGGGATCGTAATAAGTCGGGTAGTAATCAAACCCGTAACTCTGAAGGGTGTCGGTTGCTGGCGAGGCAAGAGAAACATGCCATTTTCCGATGTAAGGAGTGGCGTACCCGTTCGACTTTAGCACCTTGCCATAAGTCGGGTAAGCCGGATTCAGCACTGGCATGAGTTTAGGGGGATCAGACAAAGGGGAGGAAGTAATGGTTGTGAATAACCAGTTCTGCTGCGAATACAATCCCGTGATCATCGCACCTCGCGACGGTGTACAGGCGTTCGCAGCGTTGTGATACTCACCGAATTTTACGCCGCGTTTCCATAAGCTGTGAACGTGCGGCATGTACGTCTCCAGAAATTTGCCCGGCGTCTTGATGTGATCCGGAAATACGGTCGGGTACCGCAGTTCATCAACCAGGATGAAAAGTATGTTTGGCTTTTCACCGGACACAGGGGTACGCTCGGGAATTGCTTCAGCTGATGCCTTGTACAGGCCGGAGAAAACCGCACCCGATACTGCGGTCGTGGATTTGAGAAAATCTCTGCGCTTCATAAATAGCTAACCCTAAGAAGGGCCTCCTAGCTGCTAACGCAATAAACTTCGTTGAAGAGCGCCAACATTTCTGACCCCGCCGAAGTTTTAGAGGTAATGCTACTCGTTACATGCTTAGCAGCGGAGATCACCCGTCAACCCTCATCGTGCTGACAACTCCATTTAGCTGTGCATCGCTCATGGATCGAATTGCAGAAAGCGGCACGCTCGTTCGACTTCATCCTCTCCACAGTATCTGCGGATCTCCCTTGGGATCAGTACATGAGCGCCCTCCGTCCGCAGGGAAAACTGTGCGTCGTCGGCATCCCGGACAAGCCCATCTCCGTGATCCCGTGGAGTTTGATTGCAGGGGAAAAGTCGCTGGTCGGCGGACAGCCGGGATCCATCGACGAGACACAGCAGATGCTTGCATTCACAGCGCGGCACGGGATTAAGCCAATGATCGAGACCTTCCCGATGAGAGATGCGAACCTGGCGCTAGATCATACGCGGCAAGGCAAAGCGCGTTTCCGCTCTGTCCTGGTTGCCTAGAGCGCGGTTGAGAGGCTCAGGCCAACCGAGCTTGTACACTGAGGTTGAATGACTCTAGAAGAGCTAGAAAGAGAGTACGATAAGCTCCGGCAGCAAGGTGAAGCTGTCAGGAGCTATCTTTGACGCGCCTGCCAAAAGACAGGAGTTAGAGAAAACCGAAGAAGAGATCGGCGATCCGGAGTTTTGGAACCAACCGGAGAAGAGCCAACGAATTATGCAGCAGCGCAAGCGGCTGCAAGAAGCTATCCAGAATGCGAGCGCGGTAGCCGCGTCTTCTTCCGATATCGATACGCTGTTTGAGCTGGCGCGAGAAGGCGAGAACGTAAACGGCGATATCGAGCGCGAGATGCAGGTTTTCAGCCAGAAACTGGAGCAGCTCGAGACAGGCATGCTGCTCTCCGGCGAAAACGATGCGCGCGATGCCATCGTGACGATCCATCCGGGCGCTGGCGGTACGGAGTCGCAAGACTGGGCCGAGATGCTGCTACGGCTGTATCTGCGCTGGGCGGAACGCCACGGCTTTCCAGCCACGGTCACGGACCGGCTTGAGGGCGAAGGCGCCGGTATAAAATCTGCCACGGTGGAGATCGGTGGCGAAAACGTTTACGGCCAACTGCAGTCCGAGGTCGGCGTTCACCGGCTGGTGAGGATCTCTCCATTCGATGCAAACGCGCGGCGTCATACTTCGTTTGCCTCCGTCTTCGTTTACCCGCAGATCGAAGACGACATTAATATCGACATCAAGCCCGAAGATCTGCGGATCGACGTGTTCCGCGCAAGCGGCGCCGGCGGACAGCACGTCAACCGGACAGAATCCGCGGTACGATTTACGCATTTGCCGACAGGCCTTGTTGTGCAGTGTCAAAACGAGCGGTCCCAACACAAGAATCGGGCGAGCGCGATGAAGCAGCTGCGCGCGAAGCTGTACGAGTATGAGATGGAGAAGAAACGCGCCGCCGATCAGAAGCTCGAAGATACGAAGCTTGGGATCAACTTCGGAAGCCAAATTCGAAGCTATGTGTTGGCGCCCTACCGGTTGATCAAAGATCATCGGACGAAGCTGGCCATCGGAGATGTGGATCGGGTTCTGGACGGCGACTTGGACCCGCTGATTCATTCGTTCCTGGTTTGGGCGAAGACGGGCAGGACAGCGGGCGACGGTAAGGATGAGCTGCCGGATTAAATGAGCGCGACCGTGGTCGAGGCTAACTCGAAGGCAATACGTCAGGCGGCTGAAATCCTGCAGCGCGGCGGGCTGGTGGCGTTTCCTACCGAGACCGTGTATGGCCTTGGCGCGAACGCTTTGAACGCAGAAGCAGTCGGACGAATTTATGAGGCCAAAGGGCGACCATTCGCCAGCCCGTTAATCGTGCATGTGGCGGATGAGGCTATGGCGCGATCATTGACACTCGAGTGGCCGAAGCACGCGGACGAATTGGCTGCACGATTCTGGCCTGGTCCACTGACTATCGTATTCAGAAAAGCGTCCCTTATACCGGACCTCGTCACGGCGGGCTTGGATTCAGTGGGCATTCGTATTCCAGCGCATCCGGTGGCGCTCGAGCTGCTTCGTACGGCAGGCGTGCCAGTAGCCGCACCGAGCGCAAACCGATTCTCCGAACTCTCGCCGACGACTGCCGGGCATGTGGCCGAAGGCTTGGGCGAAAGAGTCGAGATGATTTTGGACGGCGGTCCCACTGAAGTCGGAATTGAATCGACAGTCGTTACCTTACGAAGGATGCCGCCAGCTGTATTGCGTCCAGGCATGATCTCTATCGCGGATCTGGAAGCAGCAACCGCAATCGAGTGGGAAAAAGAAGCGGATCGCCCGCACGTACTGAACGATCCAGCGGAGTCGCCTGGATTGCAGGCAAAACACTACGCGCCGCGAACCCGATTTTATGTGCTGCCGCCAGGAGTGACGCCGCGCGAAGGGCGAGGGCGCGTGATTCAGATGCCGCTAGATCGGGAGGAGTTCGCGCGCTTGCTGTATGCAAGGCTGCACGCGGCCGATAGCGAAGGTTGGGACTGGATTGCAGTCGAGGCGCCACCCGACACACCGGATTGGGCCGGCATTCGCGACCGCCTTCAGCGTGCTAGCGCAACGAATACTCAGTGACTGCATCGAAGAAGCCCATCGGCTGGCACGACCCGGTAGCATCTAGATAAACATGCAAGAAGTCCGGATCGTAAAGGCGGAAGTGGCCGATGTGCCGGTGATTCTCGCCTTCATTCGCAAACTCGCCAGCTATGAAAAATTAGAGCACGAGGTGGTGGCGGACGAGAGCGCTTTGAGTAAGTATCTATTTGGAGAGCGTCCTGCGGCTGAAGTAGTTCTGGCGATGTTAAATGAACGGCCCGTGGGTTTTGCCCTATTCTTCACTTCATTCTCTACATTCTTGGGACGGCCGGGCCTCTACCTCGAAGATCTGTTCGTCGACTTCGAAGAGCGGGGGAAAGGTATAGGTAAGGCGTTGCTGAAACACTTGGCTCGGTTGACTCAGGATCGCGGGTATGGACGCCTGGAATGGGCAGTGCTCAATTGGAATGAGCCGTCCATCGCGTTTTACGAGAGCTTGGGCGCAACGCGGCAAGATGCATGGACAACTTACCGGCTGACAGGCAAAGCACTGCGCGAGATCGCTCAGTGATTGCACATTTCCAGAACATTCGCGACGCCCTGGTGCTTGAAAACGAGCCGCTTCGCGAGTACACTCGCTTCGATCTGGGCGGTCCCGCAGACATCTTGTTCGATACTGCAAGCGAAACGGCGTTCACGGAAGCCTTGCGGCTTGTCAACAAGATCGGCGTGGCGCACTTGATACTCGGGGGCGGCACCAATCTGGTGGTGGCGGACGAGGGATTTCGCGGAGTGGCGTTGCGCTACACAGGAGCCGGGATCCGTCGGGACGGGGTGCATTTGACCGCCTCGGCGGGAGCGTCATTACAGGATGTGGTTGACACAAGCATCCAGCACGGTTTGACTGGAATCGCGACCATGACCGGGATACCAGGGTATCTGGGCGGGGCGATCTACGGGAACGCCGGCGCTTACGGAAACTCCATGGACGAGGTTGTCGATCGGGTACGGGTCTTTGCCGATAACGAAGTGAAACAGTTCAGCAACGCGGAATGCCAATTTGCGTACCGTGAAAGCATCTTCAAGCGGCAAAAGGAATGGTTCGTATTGAGTGCAACGCTGCGCTTGAGCGAGGGAATCCAAGATGAACTGGAGAAAGCCTCGTGCGCAATCCGAAAAGTGCGCGACGCAAAGTACCCGCCATCGATGAAGTGCGCGGGGAGCATCTTCAAGAATGTACTTTTAAAAAATCTACCGCAAGAAACGCTTGATCGGGTTCCGCCATCGGTCACCAAAGGCGGGAAGGCGCCTTCCGCATGGTTCCTGGAGCAGGCGGGTGTGAAAGGCCTAAGACGCGGTGATATTCAGGTTGCGGAGTACCATGCGAACCTGATCTACAACGATGGAGCAGGCACAACTAGGGACTTGATTGCAGTCATCGCCGAGTGCAAGAAGCGCGTCCATGATTTGTTCGGATTGGAACTCGAAGAAGAAGTGCAGTACGTTGGTAATCCATCCCAGCGGTGAATCCAGAGGCACGGTGAAAGCCGCAGTTCACGCTCATGCAAATGCGAGCTTCTTAGTTGCTCACTCCCCGCTGCGACAAAAAGGACCGCAACTGAATCGCGGACTCGCGAATAAATTCCCGGACACGGGGCGAAACAAGAGCTTCGAGTTCACGTTGCCGTGATTCTTTCAAACGCGTGGGAGCCGCGGCAAGCTCCTCAGTGAGCAATCCGGGATGACACATAAACTCAGTAACTCCAGCCGGCAGTTTAGCCAGGGCCTGTAACAAAGCCACTTCGGTCAGACGGCCTGTAAGATGAAATCCGAGAAAGTTGTCAGTGAATGAGACCGAGCACCTGCGTGCAAGCGACTTATAAATGCTTGTTGCGTTTGTAGGCGCTAAACCGGCAATCCGGACAGTAGGGTCAAGCGGCAAACGCACGTATGGAATTTCAAACTCAGCAGCGAGCCTGACAACCGCGCGAAAAACCTGCGGCAGCAGATGGGTGTGCTTATGCGTATCGAGATGGGTAGGCCTCAGGCCGGCTGCAATCACCTTTTCGATTTGAGCGCGTAGCTCGGATTCGAGCTTTACAGAACCTGTGAGAAGAGCCCCGGGCAGGTACGCCGGCGATTTCGGCAATAATTTACCTGTAACGACCGACACGCCTCCAACCAGCACTAAGTGAACACCAATGTCCAGAGATGGCGTGGCATGGGCAAGAGTAACTGCATGACCGAACTCACGGCCATTCGCCATTAAAGTTGTCGAGGTAAGCACACCCTCGCGGTGGGCCTGCACAATCCCGTCGTTTATATCGCGAGTGTAGCCGAAGTCATCGGCATTAAAGATAAGCTCTCTCAAAAGATGTGGAGCTTGATGCTCAAGAATTTCTTTGGGTTAGCGCGAAAGTCTTTCAGCGTTGCGTGGATCTCTCGCATAGTCGTGGTTGTCTCCTCATAGAGCTGCGGGTTAACCATAAGTTGACCGATGGTGCCCTGGCCGGCGTTGATCTTGTCGATCGTCAAGTTGACTTTGTCGAGGGTAGTCGAGACTTGACGGGCTATCTTATCGCTCTTAAGCAACTGGCCCGCAGTTCCCTTCCCCGCGTTAAGATCGCTCAACAGCGTATTGACCTGATCGACCGCATGCGTCAAATCATTGGCCAGCTTAGGATCTTTGAGCAGTATCCCGGCGGTTCCCTGTCCTTGTTGCAACCCGGTTGTGAGCTGATCCACGCGCGTCACAATACCCTGTATCTCGTTGTAAAGCACATTGTCATTAATCAGATGACCGAGGGTGCCGGTCTTTGAGTTAAGAGTGGATACCAGCAGTTGAACCTGGCTTACTGTACCTTGCAGGCTGTTGTAAAGCGTCTGGTCGACTAGTAACTTGCCAATGGTTCCCTTACCATCTTCAACATCGCCGACGATGGTCTGTACTTTTTGAAGGATGGCCTGCAGCGAGGCGACAACAGTGAATCCTTGCGCTACTAACGCGTCGAACTGTTTGGTATCGGCAGCCTTGAGGTCTGCGTTGGCTTGAACCGTCGCGGAGTTTGTTCCCTTGTCGATCTGGAGAAATTTTGTGCTTCCCAGAAGGTTGTCCGAAGAGATCGATGCAATCGAGTCGGTCGGGATCTGCTTGAGCATATCTTGACTGACATGGAGGTCGACCCGGATAACTCGAGACGGATTTGTATCTCCAGAAAGCTTCACGCTATCTACCTTTCCAGCCTGAATGCCATTGATGCGGACCGGAGCGCCCTTGGTGAGTCCCGCCGCGTCGGAGGTATATACATGGAGCGGAACCTCCTTCTCAAACCAGCTCATGCTTCCGGTAAGAAGGAACACAAGCAAAGCCACGCAAGTAAGCGCAACCAGTCCTAGAATTCCGACTTTCAGCTGAGCGAAGCTAACCTTTTCTTTGCTGGGCATATTTCCTATTCGTGCCGGATAAATTTCCGAACATATTCGTCGTTTGAGTCTTCCATCTCCTGGCGAGTCCCTTGAAAGACGATTGCGCCCTCTTTCATGACGATGAACTTAGTGCGATTACCTTTCGGATTACTGCCTTCTACTGGGATGAGTTCCTCGGCCTGATCGTCCCACCGGAAGTTAGACATAATTTCGCCGTCCTGGTAACGATGTGTCACGATCAGCGAAGCGCTGTTACGCACGTCCCGCTCCTTGGCCACTAGCGACATGATCTTGTTCGCGGTGATTGGGTCCAGGCCGGCCGTAGGCGAATCATAAAGCAGCAGAGGCGGCTCAGTCACAATAGCGCGAGCAATGCCGACACGGCGGCGCATACCGCCCGAGATAGCGCTCGGGAAACTGTCGAATGTTTGTTCCAGTTCGACAAACCGCAGGGCTTCGCGGACACGCTCCTCAGGGGAAGCCGCAGGTGCTTCTTGGCCCTTTTGATGTAACACTGTTTGCTGGTTGACGATCGGATACATGACGTTCTCACCTACCGTAAGGGAATCGAACAATCCACCTTCTTGAAACAGGAAACCGGTTCGGCTGCGGATGGTGAACAGCTTCTCTTCTTTGACTGAGGTAACAACTTCGCCAAAGAGACAGATCTCGCCTTGATCAACCGGGATGAGACCTACTACGGACTTCAGGAGAGTCGTTTTTCCGCTGCCGGCCTGCCCAAAAATCACACGGGTTTCGCCGGGCTTCAGTGCTAGAGAAATGTCGCGCAACGCCCACGTCTGGTTGTACTTCAGGTTTACATTTTTGAACTCGAGGATCTTTTCGCCTGGCATATCTTATAGACCTACGAAAATCTTGTCAATGAGAAAGGTCACCGCGATGATCCAAATGGAAGCGGAGACGACGGCCTGAGTCGTCGCGCGGCCGACGCCCTGGGTGCCGCCCTTGGTAGCAAGCCCGTAATAGCAGCCAACCAGCGAAATAAGCATCCCGAAGATAAACGGCTTAATTAGCCCTTGCGCAAGATCGTTGAGGACAAGCGCCTGCCAGGATGTAGCCCAGTATTGGCTCGCGCTGATGATGTGGAGGAGCGGTACAGCTACCAGGTATGCGCCGAAAAGTCCAACGGCGTCCGCAACGACAGTCAGGCAAGGCAGCATTACAGCGGCAGAAATAAGACGGGGCGTAACTAGCTTTTGCACTGGGTCTGTGCCGAGCGCACGCATGGCGTCGATCTGCTCAGTCACCTGCATGGAGCCGAGCTCGCTCGCAATACCCGAAGAATTTCTTCCGGCAACCAGCAGCGCGGTGAGCACTGGACCCAATTCACGGACCAGCGTTAACGACACGACGGTGCCTACCTGGCTGCTCGCGCCGTAAGTATTCAGGGCACGAGCCATTTGGAGAGCAAGAATGCCTCCCGTAAAGAACCCGGTGAGCAAGACAACCGGAAGACTTCCGACTCCGATAATGTCCATCTGGAGCGAGACATCATCGTAATAATGAGGGCGGCGGATAATGTTCAGGAACGCGCGAGCCGAGAGTAGAAGGAAATCCTGGAATGACCCGATCCAGGACTTCAGGAACTCGACCAATCAGTGACTCCTGACTGCGGCCTCATATTCATGGCTCGATGCTAACATAGGCAACCGGTAATCAAGCGCTTGCGATCCGGACGGGGCGATCGCCGTTTTAAAAGGCAGCTTCAGCCGTCACAGATCGGGCACTTACGTTGTTCTTCTGGTCAATTGCGTCAACCTGGTAGCGGTACGTGTGGCCATGCTGCACATTGTTGTCACTGTAGTTAGGCACGGTGAGCAACCCGCCAATCTGCTGAAAGGCGCCTTTGTCGATTGAGCGATACATGTGATAGCCCTTTAAGTCCGTTTCGGGGCTGCGTTGCCAGGAGACTTCAATCGTATTGGGACCTGCAAGGGCAGTCAATCCGGTCGGAACAGATGGCGCGAACTTATCGATTGCCGTGATCGATTGGGAGTGCGCGGCGACGCTTTCGGCAGAGCCGTGAGCAGCGACAACCGTGTAGACATAGGGCGTGTCGTACTGCGAAGTTTCGTCGAGATACTCATCAGTCTTCGAAGTGCCGAGATCCAGAGCGTTTCCCTCATTGGGACCAGCGCGGCTGACCCGGTACTCGGTCGCCCCGGCACTCGGCCGCCAGCTTACGAGAATTCCTTTAGGCGTAGACTTAACGTCGATCAGCGGCGCAATGAGAGGCGGAACGACCTCGATGACGACGCGATTCGACCAAGCTGAGAAATGATCGTTCCTCTTGACTGAAGTGCGGACGGCAACCGCTACCCGTTTCCCGACCCAAGCGCTTACCGGAAGTGTTTGAGTGAGCGAAACCGCAAGCGGATTCGTAATATCGGCTGCGGGAGGCGGCTGCACCTCAATCGGAGTCGCGGCGCTGGCCCACCGATCAAAGTCAAAGGGAACGGCATAGGTTCCGATACGAAGATCGACATGGGAGAAGCGAGGAATAGGGAGCGTGTCGGTTGTGCGCGCCGGAGTGTTAAATACAATGACGAGTTGGTTGCCCCGTTCGACGACCGAGAGGTCCGTAATGGTCTGCGGTAGTTCCGGCGAAGGCGGGAGCACCGGCCCGACATAGCCGCAACCTGTTAAGAGCAAAAAGACAACAACTAAACAAAGCCGGCCGGCCACTTACAGAATGTACCTGCTTAGATCCTGATCCTTCACGATCTCAGCCAATTGTTTGCGAACGTAAGCCGCATCGATCTTGACATTCTTCCGCTTCAGATCGGGTCCCTCGAACGAGATCTCCTCCAGCAGCTTTTCCATGATCGTATGAAGGCGGCGGGCCCCAATGTTTTCAGCCGACTCGTTTACCTGGGCGGCCACCCGAGCGATTTCTGTGAGAGAGTCTTCGGAAAAACTTAGCTTGATGCCTTCCGTTTCAAGCAGGGCAGTGTACTGCTTAACCAGCGCGGATTTCGGCTCTCTCAGGATTCGGATGAAATCGGCTTCGCTCAGAGTCTTCAGTTCGACACGAATGGGGAAGCGTCCCTGAAGCTCCGGGATCAGATCCGAAGGTTTCGATACGTGGAAAGCGCCGGCAGCGACAAATAGAATATGATCTGTTCGAACGAAGCCGTGCCGCGTGTTGACCGTAGTGCCTTCGACTATCGGCAGAATGTCGCGTTGCACTCCTTCGCGGCTCACATCGGGGCCGTGGCCACCTTCGCGGCCGGCGATTTTGTCGATCTCGTCAAGGAAAACGATGCCATTCCGCTCAACCCGCTCCAGCGCAATGCGGGTCACCTGATCCATATCGACCAGCTTTTGCTCTTCTTCCTGAATTAGGTACTCTAACGCCTCGGACACGCGCATGTTGCGCTTCTTGGTGCGAGCCCCGAAGAGACCAGGAATAAGGTCTTTGAGATTGATGTCCATCTCTTCGACATTTCCGTTGGTTGACACTTCAAAGGTCGGGCCACGTTCTTTGACGTCTACTTCGACCATCCGATCGTCCAACTTGCCCGCGCGCAGTTTCTCCCGAAGCTTCTCGCGGGTACGCTCCACACTTTCTGCCGGTTCCGGCTGCGGCGGCATAAGCAGATCCAGCAGGCGTTCCTCAGCTTGTTGTTCGGCGCGGTCCGCAACCTGCTCCAGACGTTCTTCGCGGACCATATCTATCGCGATGTCTACCAGGTCGCGAATCATAGACTCGACGTCCCGGCCGACATAGCCGACCTCGGTAAATTTACTTGCTTCTACTTTGAGGAACGGAGAATTGGCAAGCTTTGCTAAGCGGCGGGCGATCTCAGTTTTCCCAACGCCGGTCGGGCCGATCATCAGGATGTTCTTCGGCATCACCTCCTCGGCCATCTCGGGATCGAGTTTCTGGCGGCGAACACGGTTCCGCAGCGCTATAGCAACTGATTTCTTGGCGTCCGCCTGCCCAATCACATGCTTGTCAAGCTCGAGCACGATTTCGCGGGGCGTCAATTCATCGAGAAGAGGCGCTTCATCGGAGGATTGCTGGGGCAAATAGATCACCATTACTGAAGCTCCTCATAGGTGACATTTCCATTCGTGTAAATACAGATTTCGCCGGCAATCTTCATTGCTCTCTCCACGATGGCGCGAGCTTCAAGATCGGTATTTTCAACCAGGGCCAGTGCGGCCGCTTTTGCGAAAGCTCCGCCGGACCCGATGGCAGCGACTGTGCTGTCTGGCTCAATTACATCGCCGGTACCGCTCACGATATAGGTATCTTTGTTATCCGCCACGAGCAGGAGAGCTTCCAGATGACGCAGCATTCTATCTGTGCGCCACTCTTTCGCCAGCTCCACCACACTGCGGGGAAGATTTCCGCTGTACTGCTCCAACTTTGCTTCCAGGCGGCCGAACAACGAGAAAGCGTCCGCGGTAGCTCCGGCAAAACCTGAAATAATTTTGCCGCCGAAGAGCCTGCGCAGCTTTTTTGCGCCACCCTTGAGCACCTCACTACCCATCGTGACCTGACCATCGCCAGCCAACACCACTACGCCGTTTCGCCGCACGCACAGGATCGTCGTCGAACGGATTTTTTGACTCATTTAGGATACAGGGACCAATTTAGAATTACGCGGGACACTCTGGGGCCCACGTGATGCACCTTCATTTCAGCATAGGCCCGGTCTTTCATCAGGGCCCAGAATCAAATACCGGCAGGCAAGAGCAGGCGCCCATGATCGAATCGAACGCATCGCGCGTGGCGAAATAGACACAGCTGTTGTGGCAAAGTTGCTTTTAAATCAAGAGATTGCAAAGGAAATTTCAGCGCGGCTGATATCCTGAGAAGTCTCCGATGACGCTGCAAACAACGATTCGACGGCCGGTAGAAACCTGCGGTATCGGCCTTCATCATGGAGCGGAAGTTCGGCTGCGAATTCTGCCCGCACCGCCGAATACCGGTATCGTATTTATTCGCACGGATCTCGACAATACAAGGATTCGTGCCAGCTGGAAACTGGTCGAGCGAGTTAGTTATGCCACCAGCCTGATGCACCCTAAGGGCATCTTCATCTCTACGACAGAGCATTTGCTGAGCGTTTTCTATAGCATGCAAATAGACAACGCGTTTGTAGAGATCGATAACCTTGAGCTGCCAATTCTTGACGGGAGCGGCATGCCGTTTGTGGAACTACTGCGCGAGGCCGGCATTCAGGAATCCGGGCGGCCGCGCCGTTACTTGCGAATTCTGAAACCGGTGATGGTAGAAGCGCAGGGCAAGAGCGTCACAATTCTGCCAAGCGAAAGATTTCAGCTGCATTGCAAAAACTTCTTCAATCATCCACTCGTGGGCGAACAAACTCTGGAACTTGAAGTAACGCCGGACGTTTACGCGCGGGAGATTGCGCCGGCGCGTACTTTCGGATTTGAGTATGAGCTCGACCAGATGCGCGAAATGGGGTTAATCCGGGGCGCCTCGCTCGACAATGCCGTGTGCTTCACTCGCGAGGGCGTGGCCAATCCGGGAGGACTGCGGTTTGCCGATGAGTGCTGCCGCCACAAGGCGCTTGACTTGCTGGGCGATTTGGCTTTAATCGGGCGCCCCCTGCTCGGCTGTGTGGTAGCAGAGAAAGCGGGACACGCCATGCATGTGGCCCTGGTGAAAAAACTCATGTCGGATCCTTCTTTCTTCGAAGTGACTGCGGTGGACAGAAGTTCAGGCGCAGTTGCTTAAGTTTTCCGACCCATTGCAAGCTCTTCCTAACTTAATTACTTCCTTCCGCTTGGCGTGTTCGCCTGTGGTGGCATGGCTTCTTTTGCAATCTCAGTTCCGGTGGGCTTTAAGCGTGCTGATCCTAGCCGGCGTAAGCGATTGGATGGATGGGTGGGCGGCGCGACGGTTGAGCACCGGCGGCAAGGTAGGGATCATGTTCGATCCCATAGCCGACAAGGTGCTTCTGGTAACACTTTTCATAGTTCTGGCGATCATCCACCTGGTTCCGCTTTGGATGTTCGCGCTCGTAATCGGGCGCGATGTGGTGATCGTGGTCGGAGCGTTTCTGGTCCGGACATTGCGCGGAATCAAACAATTTGTTCCCACGTTCCTGGGCAAAGTGAGTACCTTTTTTCAGATCATGCTGGTGCTGCTGGCGGTCTGCGCCGAGGCGTTCCCAAATCGCATCCTCTTGGACTTGAGGGAGGCAGCATTGATTCTAAGCGCTTTGTTTACTTTTCTAAGCGGGGCCGATTATGTTCGGATCGGCATTCTTATGGCGCGGCGCAGACACCCGCTAAACTCCGCGCAATAGTTGGCCAAAGGATTTACGGGGAAAGTGCAATGTGGGCTCAAAGTAAGATTGACGGGCCTGAGGTCCGGGAGTAGCCTGGAAGCATGGAGACGAGTGTCGAAAGTTTTGGGCCCTCGCGGCTGTATTCCCGGGTTGGATGGGCCGCTCTGGCTGGGGCACTCGTTTCAGCGCTTTGCGGTTTCCGGGCGCCGCTGGCGTTTATACCGGGTTGCCTCTGCGGAGTGACTGCGGTCGCCTTATTTTGGATCGCTCACCGTCCCGCGGTACGGATCGGGGAAACACAATTTAACATTGGTGAACGTTCGGTCGCTTGGCGCGAGGTGCGGGAAATTAATAGCAGCCGATTTCTTTCGCCGTTGATTCTCAAGCTGAAGCTCACCAACTCACGTACTCTAAGGTTGATTTATCCTGGCGAACCAGAGCGCATCGAACAGCTTCTATTCCAATTGCGCAAAAACTCTCATCTCGCGACCTTTGATGGTGTGGCCTATCGGGATTATTGGACCTGGATCAGCTTGAACGGCACACAAAGTGAGAATCAGGTACTCGAGCAGCCCGTTAAGATGCTGAGCACAGAGGACGAAGACGAGATCGAACGGCTGTACCAAAAATTGAAGACCGTGGGACGGCTGGATTCCCGCGTGGAATCGTCCAACACCTCGGACGAGGGTTAGCGCTGGCTACTTCGACCGCGATTCGTTCGTCCAAGAACACCGGGATTCGGATCGTACTTGTCCTGTTTCTTGTAGCGCTGCTCGCGGTCTGTAGCGTCTACCTGTTTCGCGCACCGATTTTGTCGGCTTCGGCGCGGGCCTTAATCGAGAATGACCCACTCAGAAAGGCAGATTGCGCGCTGGTGCTCGGGGGCGACGATTTTGGCATGCGTATCATGAAGGCGGGGCAGCTGATTCAGGAAGGCTATGCGCCCTATGCCTTGATAGACGGTCCGCCGAAGCTTATCGGGCACGAATCGGACGACACGATCGAGTATGCCGTCCAACACGGTTTTCCGCGCAGCATGTTTCGCCCGCTCTACCTGCCTCCAGGGGTAAACTCCACCTGGTCCGAAGCCAAGTTTCTCGGTGGCGTATTGAAACGTGACGGCGTGAAAACGGTTCTCTTGGTGACCAGCAACTATCACACAAAGCGTTCGGCGCGCTTCTTCAGAGCGGCAAACCCTTGGCTGCAAGTTGTGGTGGTAGCGGCGCCCGATCCATACTTCACAGCCGACGGTTGGTGGAAGAACCGGCCCGGGAAACGAACCTTTCTTCTCGAGTGGACGAAAACACTGAGCGAAATGGGGGGCCGCTGAGTTGCTACAAACACTGGCCACGCTCTGGCCGTATCTAAAGCGCTATCGAAAAGGTCTCGGGTTAGGCATCGGTGCACTGCTGGCGAAAGACTTGTTAGCAGTGACCCTCCCGGTCGTGATCAAGTTTGGGATCGATTCCTTAACCAAGGGCTTCGTATTGCGAGTGGTGCTCGAATTGGCTGGGTTGCTGGTCGGCCTTGCGCTCGTCAAAGGCGTCTTCCAATACTGGATGCGCGTAATTATCATCGGCATCTCGCGCGATATCGAGTTCGATCTCCGAAACGACATCTTCAATCATCTCGTGCAGCTTTCGCAGGATTTTTACGGGCGATACAGGACGGGCGACATCATGGCCCGCAGCACGAACGACCTCAATGCCGTACGGATGATGCTGGGGCCCGGCATCATGTATTGCACCGAGACAACCGTTATGCTGCTGCTGTCAGTCGCGGTGATGATGAAAGCGGACTGGCGATTGACGCTGATCGCGCTGATACCTGCACCGTTTGTATCGGTGGCGGTAGTCTTCTTCGGACGCCGAATCCACACACGCTTCGAGCAAATTCAGCGGATGTTTTCCGATATCAGCAGCCGCGTGCAAGAGAACCTTGCTGGAGTCCGGGTTGTACGCGCCTACGCGCAAGAGCGCTCGCAAATCAGAGAATTCGAATCCTTGAACCAGGAATATATTCGGGAGAACATCGGTCTGGCCCGCATTCAAGGGTTTTTCATGCCTCTGCTTCAGGCTTTGATCGGCATAACTTTCCTGCTGGTGTTGTGGGCGGGCGGACGCCAGTTGATGGAAGGCAAAATCACGCTGGGCAGCTTCGTCATGTTCAACACCTACATGGGACTGTTGATCTGGCCGATGATCGCGTTTGGATGGGTTATCAACCTCATGCAGCGTGGAACGGCCTCCCTGAACCGCATCAACGAGATTTTGAATGAGAAGGCGTCGATCGCTGCTCCCGGCTCGAAAAACCTTCCAGCGCCCGGCGACTATCCGGCTGCCCTCCATTTCAGCGATGTCACCGTACGTCATGGCGCGCGGACAGCGCTGTCGGATCTAAACTTGACGATTGCGGAAGGCGA
Source organism: Bryobacteraceae bacterium (assembly GCA_965219105.1). Taxonomy (GTDB): domain Bacteria; phylum Acidobacteriota; class Terriglobia; order Bryobacterales; family Bryobacteraceae; genus Bog-105. The sequence continues at coordinate 2,897,022 of OZ244728.1, forward strand.
AACGGTTGCCATTGTCGGCCATACCGGCAGCGGTAAGACAACTTTGGCGAGCTTGGCCCCGCGCCTCTTCGATCCGCAGGAGGGACAAGTCGAGTTCGGTGGAGTAAACGTAAGAGACTTCGATCCGGAAGACCTGCGGCGAGAGATCGGGTTTGTACCGCAGGAGACGTTTCTCTTCAGCGCCACGCTTGCCGAGAATATCGCTTGGGGTCTGCCGCACGCCAATGGCGAAGAGATCGAGTGGGCGGCGGATGTGGCCGGGCTCACGACGGACATCGCGAGTTTTCCGGATGGTCTTGATACGATAATTGGCGAACGAGGGCTGACCTTGTCCGGTGGCCAGAAACAGCGCACGGCGATTGCTCGTGCGATATTGCGAAACCCACGGGTTCTAATTATGGACGATGCGCTTTCGAGTGTCGACACAGTGACGGAAGAAAGAATCCTGACGAGGCTCGCAAGCGTGATGCGCGACCGGACAACGATCCTGATCTCTCACCGGGTCTCGACCGTTCGGAACGCGGATCGCATTGTGGTTTTATCGCACGGCAAAATCGTTGAATCGGGCACGCACGCGCAACTGCAGCAGCTTGGCGGCTACTATGCCGAGCTCTACGAAAAACAATTATTGGAAGAAGAATTGGAGGCAATTTGAGCTATGGATAAGAAGAGTTCGAGCAGGCGGCAATGGCTGATTGAAACGTCCGGCCTGGCTGTGGCCTGCACGATAGGCGGAGCTGCTTTCGGCCAGAATTTTGAGATTGCGGGCGCGGATATTAAGCTCGGCGTGGCTTCCTATTCGTTTCGAAAGTTTACGCGCGCACAAGCCATCCAGATGACCAAAGAGCTGGGAACGCCCTATCTGAACGTCAAATCGTTTCACTTGAAGCTCGACAGCACGCCCGAACAAATCGCTGCTGCTCGAAAGGAGTTTGCCGACGCTGGAATCATCACCGTTGGGTGCGGGAACGTCAGCTTCCCTGATACCGACACCGACGCTGACATCCGAAGCAAGTTCGAGTACGCCAAGCTGGCCGGATTTCCCCTCATCGTTTGCGCTCCGACGCACACAACCCTGCCGAAACTCGAGCCATTCGTCAAACAGTACAACATCAAGATTGCCGTTCACAATCACGGCCCGGAGGACAAAAACTTTCCGACGCCGCAGAGCGTGCTGGCGGTCGTGAAGAATATGGATCCGCGCTGCGGGCTTTGTATCGATGTGGGGCACACTTCGCGCACGGGCGTGAATGTAGTCGATTCGATAGCCGAAGCGGGGCCTCGGCTGCTCGACATGCATATGAAGGATTTAGCCAACCCGATGGTCAAGGAGTCGCAAGTTGCGGTTGGCGACGGCAAACTGCCCATCCGTCAAATATTCGCGCAGCTGATCAAAATGAAGTATCACGGCAGCGTGAACTTAGAGTACGAGATCAACGGCGACGATCCTATGCCAGGAATGCAGAAGAGCTTTGCTTACATGCGCAAGGTTTTGGGTGAGCTCAAGTCCGGTAAGTCATCAGCCTGAGTGTCCGCTACGAGCAGCCGCTCTATCGGTTCCGGCTGCGGCAGTGACGATCTGGTTTGAATCGGGAAGCTCAATGATCGTTCGTGTACCATGGCCGGGTTGGCTATCTACAGAGAACCGATAGGTTGCGCCAAACAGCACGCGAAGGCGTTCATTTACATTGCTGACGCCAATGCCTGAGCTGAACAAGTGGTTGAGCTTCGATTCTTGAATGCCGACGCCGTCATCTTCAATCGAAATCATCAGGCTCGATCCGTTCATCCAGGTATGCAGCGAAATTGCGCCTCCATCGACTTTGCTGGCTAGCCCGTGCCTGATTGAGTTCTCGATAATGGGCTGAAGAATCATGGTGGGCACCATGCAGTGGAGCGTTCCGGCTTCAATCTGCTTTTCAAATCGAAGCTTGTCGCCGAAGCGGACCATCTCGATCTCGAGATAATCGTCGATGAAAGAGATCTCCTCGCGAAGAGGCGCAAAATTCTCTGTTTTGCGAAGCAATCGCCGCAAGATGTTGGAGAGGCGGTAGATCATGCTGCGCGCAAGGTCCGGATCGATACGAATCAGTGTGGAAACAGAGTTAAGCGTGTTGAACAGAAAATGTGGATTGATCTGGTTAGTTAATGCGGCCAGACGCGCTTCGGTGAGACGGGCACGCTGAATCTCAAGTTGGCGCTCAGCGCGGAAACTGCTCCAGATGTAGAGCGGCAGTGAAACAGCAAACAATGTCGTAACCGCTGAGGCAAGCACAAGCCAGAATGTCGGCCGTGACGACTCGAACATCAAGAAGGTATTGTGCTTCCGAAACTCGCTATGTACGCCCCAGCGAAGCAATTCAACGGTAATTACAAGCGCATTACAGATTACGTTGAACCACGCGAGGCGAACGACACGGCCTTCGATCGCGCCGCGATTCCACCGCGGTAACTGGCGGACAAACCTGTAAAGATTCAGATCGACGAACGGCGAGAAGTGCCAGATGTCCTCTTTACTCGGGGCCAAATCGTGCATCAGGCCGCCGATGATACCGGCGGCGGCAAAAAGCGGCATCGACATCCATTTACCGGCGAACATGTCGGGCAAGGAGACGCATATACCGGTCATGAGTCCACTTACGTAACCACCGAGGAAGCCGGCGATGATCGAGCCCTCCAGCGCAAGATCGATCGCGGGGTACTGATTGGTCAGGCGGGGAAAGACAGCGCTCGCACCGTACAGAACGGAAAAGATCAAGGCAAGCTGCACCCGGTCAGCTACGGTGCGTTCGTCGCGCAAGAGGATCTTCTGTATGCGATTAAAGCGCATCAGAATGCTGGCAATCGACGCCGACACAGCCACCTTGATGAGAAGGGCTGCAAGCTGCTGTTGGGTAAGCATGGCCGGGAGCGGACTCCCAGGCTTCATAATACGGCTTAAGAGCATCGGCAAGCTGCGCGGCAACTTACCGCAACTTCCGGCATCACACAGATAAGCATGTCCGCTAAGGTGGATCCCGGCAGTTTGTTCCCTTTTTGACAGTTAGGATAGTTTTTGGCCGATTTGACATTAAAGAAAGTGGCGGAAGCAGACCTCCCTAGCCGCTTTGGAAAATTTCGTGTATTCGGATTTGAGGGCGTACGGGCTTCTGAGACCGAAGAAGCCGTTGCTCTGAAGCTGGGAGATCTAGCGCACGACAAAAGCCCCGTGCTGGTGCGAATTCATTCGCAGTGCCTGACTGGGGATGTGTTCCATAGTCTGCGATGTGACTGCCGGGCGCAGCTGGAGTTAGCGATCGATGGCATAGCAGCCGAAGGCCGTGGGCTTCTGATTTACGAGAACCAGGAAGGCCGTGGGATTGGCTTGCTGAATAAGCTGCGCGCCTACGAGCTGCAGGATGAAGGGCTCGATACGGTGGAAGCGAACGTTCGGCTCGGCTTCAAGGCGGACTTGCGTGATTACGCCTTGCCGGCCGCCATTCTTCAATACTTCGGTATCAGCGAAGTGCGGCTCCTCTCAAACAATCCGGACAAAGTAGCCGCGCTCGAGCAAGCTGGAATCACTGTGGTGGAGCGAGCGCCGATCATCGCGCCGCCTTTAGAAACGACGGCCGAGTATATGCGGACGAAGCGCGAGAAGATGGGCCATCTGTTTTAGCCGCTCACAGGTCTCTTGCGTTATTGTTTTAAGTAGCCCGGGCCCTTAGCTCAGCGGTTAGAGCAGAGGACTCATAATCCTTTGGTCGTAGGTTCAAATCCTACAGGGCCCACCACTCACGATACGCGTTGGAAGAGGGCGATATTGTATGGCCCGGTTCCCACGAGCTTATATTCATTCCACTCCGTCGGCAAAAGGCGGCGCAAGAGCGTCCCCGGCGATGAGTTGCCGCTGGTGATCAGAAGGTACTCTAGCTTTTTGCCGGTACGCTTTTCGAAGCGGTCGAGCGCGGATTCAAAATCAGTGTGGCTGGATGGACTTAGGAAGTCTTCGTCCAGGTAGTAGCCAGTCTTGAACCTCGTCCAGAAGGCTTTCCTGCCGGCTTCGTAGTCTAGTACATCCACAATATTCCTCGGAGCCCAGAGATCGACCGCATGATCCAGCGGCTCTACATTCTCCGATTGCTGACGTTCATCGATTTGGCAGACGAATGAATTGGGCGCAATGTCCTGGCCGAGGCGAGCAATAGCAGACAACTCTACATTGGCCTTACCCCACGCGGGAAACCGCCCTATGGTTAGCCAGGCGGAGAGGAGTACCGACAAGACTGCGACGATTTGACTCAGCGGCTTGGGAAGAGTGACGGCCAGCCACAAAATCAATACGAGAAAACCGAAGAATAGAAGCCGCACCTCGATGAAGGTGCCTTCTCCAATGCGGCCCGGGCTCAGCAAGCCGAGCAGGAAGAGCACGACTGAAAGGGGAAGCAGAACATCCGGGAAGGTGAATCGTCTTTGCTTGCGCCAGATCAGATTCGCGAGTGAAGCAAGCAAGAGCACCAGAAACAAAGCGCGCGCCGGTCTCATATCGGCGGCGAAAAGGCGCACCGGGTAGACCGTATAGATAGGCCACAACCAGCTTGACAGAGACTTGATGCGATCAAAGGTGATCTGCTTGTTTTCGCTGGCGAAAATGAAGTTGGGAATTACAAAGGGAAGAAAGGTTAGGACCGGCAACAGGAATTGACTCCAGGCCCGTGCCCGGTCGGGGCCGTTGCGCAAGCTTCGAAACTCGGAGGCGAATGCCATCAGGCCAACGGTCAAACCACAGACCGCCCAGCTGAGCGGGTGACAAGCATACACCGCGGTCACGCACACGAAAAGCAACAACACGCGGACGACGTTCCACCGCCCGCAATAGCGCAGGCACAAACCCAGGCAAAGCAGGACGAACGGAACGCCGAAACTGAAGCTCCAAAACCCCATTTGGGTCGGCCAATTGTACAGAAACGGAAGAATCAGGAACAGCCCTGCCGGATAGGCTGGTTTCACAGCATCGAACGCATACCAAAAGGCAAACGCCAAACCCAATATGCAAAGCGTGGCGATCGCTTTCTCAGTATTGGGAGGTGTAATCGACAATCGCATGAGTTCGATTGCCAGGCCATGGCCCGTGAGGTTGCCTGCTGGAGGAATCTGCAGCGTGAAGGCGTTTCGAAAAATTGGTGTAGTCGAATAGTGCAGAAATACGTAGGAGTTGAAGAGATGAGACGGCCCGTCGGCAGAGGGGAAATACGGAAACCGCCAGATGGGTACGATCAGGAGAAACAAGCACCCCAGAAATAGGAGCCTGAAGAAGGTTTTGGGATTGTTCCGAAAGAGGGGCAAAGCTTCTGAAGTGTCGCTTCTACTCGAACTGGCAGGCGAAGGCGCGCCCCCACTCGTCTCGCACGGGTCGAGTTGGGCGCAGACTCTCAGGCTTATAATACGTCATACATGCAAGAGTGTCTCTCGGTAGTGATTCCAGCTTATAACGAGCAGGCTACTTTGCTGAATGTAAGCCGTCGAGTATTACAGCAGCCGAGTCTGAAGGAACTGGTGATTGTAAATGACTGCTCCAAAGACGAAACGGGCAAGATCGCCAATGAGCTGGCGCGTCTCGACACGCGCGTCAAGGTTGCTCATCACGCAGTCAACCAAGGCAAGACAGAGGCTCTGAAAACAGGGTTCGCGCTCACGACGGGCGAGATCGTGATCATCCAAGATGCCGATCTGGAGTACGACCCTTCCGAAATTGGGGAGGTGATCGATCCGATCCTCAAGGGGCACGCGGACGTTGTCTATGGGTCCAGATTTCTAGTACGCAAAGCCTCGCGGGTGCTGTACTTTTATCATTACCTGGCCAACAAGGGACTGACGTTCCTTTCCAACCTGTTCACCAACGTGAACATGACGGACGTGGAAACCGGCTACAAGGCCTTTCGCGGCGACATTATCCGCAACATGCTGATCACCAGCAGCGGCTTCGGTTTCGAAATCGAAGTGACCGCCAAGATGGCCAAGCTTAGATGCGCAATTTTCGAAGTGCCGATTTCCTACCGCGGGAGGACTTACGAAGAAGGTAAAAAGATCGGCCTGTCCGATGGTTTTGCGGCGCTCTGGTACATCATCAAATTCAATTTGTTCTGCAGCCTGAAGGAATCGTACCGGCACGTTCCTGACTTAAGCGGCCGCAGGGAATACGACAGCGCGCTGTAATACACGAGCGCCCCGGGTGAGTGCTACTGCGCCGGCGATGACCGTTTCGCTTCGAGAATAGACCGGCACTGATCGGGAAACTGCAGAACGGTCCTGATAATGCGGCAGATTGTTTTAATGTCGGCGGATGAAATGCTTGTCCCCGTTGGAAGCACCAAGACCTTTTCGCAAAGCTCTTCCGTATGCTTCAGCAACCGTCCGGCATGCGGGAAAAGCGAGCGGTACGGCTCCATGCGATGACAGCCCGGGTAGAAGTAGCGGCGCGCTAACACGTTTTCGGCACGGAGAACTTGGATGAGTGCATCGCGGCCGATGCCTGATGCCCGCTCGTCGATTTCTAAGACAATGTATTGAAAGTTGTTCAATTCCCCTTCGTTGTAGAGGACCATCCGAATGCCGGGCAAATGGGCGAGTTCCGAGCGATAGAGCAGATAGTTGCGCTTGTTGGTTTCAATGATTGCCGGCAAGCTCTCCAGTCCGGTCAATCCCATGGCGGCTGCGATCTCGGTCATTTTTCCGTTCGTGCCTAAGAACGTAACGCGATCTTCCCCTGAAAATCCGAAGTTCTTCATCAGACGAATTTTTCGAGCTAGCTCGTCATCGTTGGTCGCGATTGCGCCGCCCTCGAAGGAGTTGAAGAACTTCGTCGCATGAAAGCTGAACACTTCGCAAAGGCCGAAGTTGCCGATCGGCACACCATGAGAGGAGCAGCCGAAAGCATGGGCGGCATCGTACATCAGAGTTAACTTGTGCCGGTCGGCCAGTGCTTGCAGAGCCTCTGTATTGCAAGGCTTTCCCCAGACGTGAACTCCGATAATCCCCGAAGTGCGAGGAGTAATCAGACGCTCGACCTGCTCAGGATCGAGATTATGAGTGCCGGGCTGGACGTCACAGAAGACCGGAGTAATTTCCTGCCATTGCAAAGCATGGGCCGTAGCGATAAACGTGAAAGACGGCACGATGACTTCGCCCTTGAGCTGCGCTGCGCGAATGGCAATCTCCAGCGCAACAGTCGCGTTGCAGATCGGGATGCAATGGCGTACGCCCAGCGTGCGTTTGAGACTCTGTTCAAACTCCAGCACGACCGGACCCAAGTTGGTGAACCAGCGCCGGTCGATGATCTCGCGGATCCGGCGAAACAGTGCCTCTTCCGAGCCCACATTCGGCCGACCGACATGGAGGGGTTCGGCAAAGCTTGGCGCACCAGTGCAGATTGCGAGCTGCGAGACCGCTAGATTGAGTTCGCTAGCCGCCATGTTTAGACCATGTACGATTCATGCGGTTCGCGAGTCTTGACCGTTCGCGCTGGCGAGCCCAATACGACCACTCTATCGGGCACATCGCGAAACACGGCTGACCCCGCACCGATCACCGAGTCAGTTCCAATCACTGTTTTCTCACGGACGACCGCGCCGAGCCCGATGCTGCTTCGAGGACCGATCGAAACGCCCCCGCCTAAATGTACGCCGCCCGAGATGCTCGAGAAGTCCGCCAACCGGCAATCGTGATTCACCGCGGAGCCTGTGTTCACAATACAGCCTTCCCCAATTTGCACGTTCGACATCACCGCCACAAACGGCATCAGAATCGTGCCGCCTCCGATCCGGGCCGTTCTTGCGATGTACACATTGGGATAAGAGATGAAGGGGAACTCGCCATCCGGCACAGCGGTTTTCAAAGCATCCGTCATTCGCCAGCGTTGCCAGTTGTCTCCGATGCTTACGAAGAAGGACCGGCAGCCGTGGAGTTTTGCTATGGCCGCAGCTTCGTCTGGAGTGCCCAGAACCTGGTAGCCGTGCTTTGCGATACCTCTTGGCTCAAAGGAATCCAGAAGGCCGATGACGTTGTAGGCTCCGCAGACCTCGATGGCCTCTAAGACTGTGCTGGCATGGCCGGAACTGCCGACCATGAGTAGAGGCTTCAAATGCCTGCCTCGGCCTGTGGCGGCTTGAAGTAATCAATCAGAAACAGCGGACGCGGCCTTACCTGATCGAGCGTGCGCCACACGTACTCGCCGACAATCCCGATGGCCAGGAACTCAAGACCGTGCAAGAGAAGGATTGCAATCATCACGGAACTCCAACCCGGCGCCGCGGTGCCGAAGAAAATCCGTTGAATGACAAGCGCCCCTGAGAGAAGCACTGCGCACAGGAATACAAGCAGGCCCAACGCAGCGATGAAACGGATGGGAGTGAAGGAGTAGGCGGCGAACCCATCCACCGAATACTTCATCTTGCGCAGGAAACTCCATCCGGAGCGGCCGATGGCCCGGGCACGGCGCGCATAGGCAATTCTTGCGATACGCCCGCTTGCGAGCAAGATCTGCCCTTGCAGAAAACCGTTGCGCTCCCGCGACTCCAAGACCCGATTGATGACGGTTCTGTCGAGGAGAAAGAAGTCGAAGCCTCCCTCGGGAATCTCAGCCAATGCGAAACGCTGCATCAAGCCATAGAACCACTTCGAGGCCGTTGCGCTCAATCGGGAATCTTCGCGCGACTTTCGTACGGCAATTACAGTCTCGGCTCCGGCCTGCCACTCGGTGAACATTTCACGGATCAGCTCGGGCGGGTCCTGCAAGTCGCTGGAGATGACTGCCGCGCACTCGCCGTTGCAACGTTCTAGTCCGGCGTAGATGGCGGCTACCTGTCCGAAGTTGCGGGTCAGATTGACGACCCCGACAGACATGGGAAACTCGCGCTGAATTTTGTCCAGAGCCAAGATCGTATTGTCGCGAGAACCGTCGTTCACCAAGATTATTTCGTAGCTGAAAACCGCTGCCCACCGATCCAGCTCCTGCTTAATGACTGAAAAGTTCTGCTCAATGGAGGCCTCATCCTGATAGGCCGGAATGACGATTGAAAGCTTCTGCATCGCTAAGGTGCCTGGTATATTCTCACACCGCTCTCACAGCTAAACTTGGACGAATGCTGGAGACGCGGGAATCCGCCGAATCTGTTTCGAGTCGAGCTTTCTCATGGAGCCGAGCCGATTGGTGGATCGTCGCTTGCTTTTCGATTTTCTACGTATCCGATACCTTCCTGCGCGCTTCCGGCAAATACTTCTGGTTCGACGAACTCTTCACAGTTTATCTTTCGCGGTTGAACAGCTTTCACTTACTGTGGGCAGCGTTGACGACCGGCATCGATTTCAATCCTCCGCCTTTTTACTGGCTGACCCGCATTTGCATGTTGGTATTTGGAGAGGGCCTGATAAGCGTCAGGCTACCCGAGATTGCCGGGTTCTGGATCTTTTCAATCTGCTTGTACGTTTTTGTACGGAGGCGTTATGGCAGGCTCGCCGCTCTGGGCGCCATGCTGTTTCCGATCGTGACCCAAGCCTACTACTATGCTTACGAAGCCCGGCCCCATGGCGTTGTACTCGGGTTCTGCGGACTGGCTCTCGTTTGCTGGCAGCGAACACTGGAGGAAAACCGGCAGCGAAACAAGTGGATCGTCGGGCTCGGCGCTGCTCTATTCGGCGCGCTGATGATGCATTGCTATGCGTTGACTCTTGTGACGCCGTTTGCTCTTTTTGAAATCCAGCGCTTCGTTCGACGACGCAAAGCGGATTTCCCGATGTGGCTCGCGTTGGCGATCCCGTGCTTGCTTGCGATGGTGCTGTATGTATCGCTGCTGCGCGCCTTTCATCAAATCGCCGGGTCGAGCGACATCCGAAACCTAGCGGCGCCGGGTTGGCCGCAAGTGCTCTTCTTTTATCAATTCCTGCTCGATCCGGGCCTGGTAGTTGTTGGCGCGCTGCTGGTTATATTTGGCGTTGGATCGGCGGTGTCGAGTCATGGCAGCCGGGGTGCAGACTCGGTTTCGCAACGCTCCCGCTGGGATGAAATCATTCTCGTAATCGCGTTCCTGTTCGTTCCGGTAACAGGCTTGCTCATTGCGCAGGCAGCGCGGGCTATCTACTACGACAGATATTTTCTTTCGGCGGCCATCGGCATTGCAATCCCGATCGGGATCGGCGCGAGTTCACGCCGGAGAACGGATTTTGTTCCAGCGGCGGCAGCAATCCTCCTGGTTGCGGCGGTCCTCTTCAACTTCGGAAGAGTGGTCGAAAGGCGATTGGATGGCCGGGGCGAAGCGCTGTTGGAACCAAGCTTGAAACGTCCGCTCGAGACAGTCGCCGGAAAGCCGCTGGCTCTCGATCCACTCTTCGCGTCCGAACATACGCAGTTGCCGATCGCCGTTTTCAACCCGCTTGACTTTGTGTACCTTCAGAACTACGCGCCTGCGAAGAAAGGGCGGCTGTATTTCGTTCCGCAATCGAGCAGGAGTTTTGAGCTACAAGCTCTGGACCGATTTCGGGATCGCTTCGGCGTTCACTTCAATCGGCCGATGGCTTACGGCGACTTCGTCAAACGTTTTCCCCACTTCCTGGTCTACGGCGATTCGGGAAATTCGGAAGAGTTGTCGCTGCTGAGCGCACCCGGCGTAAAGATCGAATCGCTGGAGGCTTTTAGAACGCACTTCCTCGCGACACTCAGCAGATAGCGCTTAGCCGATCTGCAATCCTGAAGATCGAGATAAGCCACTATGAAGCTTCTTGCCGCACTCACTTTCGCGCTTTTATTCACGCCGCTCGCCCAATCCGCGGAGGCCGATCTGTTCACCGCCAAGGACCTGCACTCTCTCGGTCACCAGCCATTGGCCAAGGGCGCGCCCTACTCGGATCACCGCCTTGGGACGTACGGAAACCACTATCTACTTCTAGTTCGCAGAGACGCAACCGGTTCTTCGGAGATCCACGAGCATGAGGCAGATGTGTTCGTGGTGGAAAGCGGACGCGGCAGTATCGTCACGGGCGGCAAGCTGGTCGGCGCGCATACGACCAAGCCGGGGGAAATCAGAGGCGCCTCTATTCAAGGCGGAACGAAACGCGCCTTCAACGCAGGCGACGTCATACACATTCCGGCGGGAGTACCGCATCAGTTGTTGGTGGATAAGACTGAGCCGTTCGTCTACTTCGTGGTGAAGGTAACCGGCCAGTAGCGTCACTAGCTCATTTCAGACTGATTCGTTGCTCGATTCTGCCGAACGAACTCGCGCGCATGCGAGTCGAGGCGGGCACAAGGGGCCGATGACAGCGGGACTTAAAACTTCGGCTGTTTTCTTGCAAGAGTTTAGGGGTCATTAAGGCAGAGCGGGGAAGTGCGGGCTTTGTAGGCTGACGGCGGGATGGCAGAGGAAAAGAAGCGCGGAGGCGGGCCGAAGACGCCGGAGGGGAAGGCGAAGTCGAGTGAAAATTCGGCCAAGCACGGCATGCGCGCGAAGCAGTTTCGACTGGCCGCCGATGAGACGCAGGAGGAGTACGACGAACACCGGGCAAACTGGTGGGCGCAGCTAGGGCCGGAGAGTTTTTTGGAAGAGCAGATGATGAACCAGTTGATTTTGAATCACTGGCTGATGCTGCGGGGGAACCGGAGGTATTTGGAGGCGGAGATCGAGGGCGATCAGCACACGATCGAGCTGATGCAGCGGTATAAAACGACGGCGGAACGGGCGTTTTACCGGTCTTGGGCGGTGGTGAGGCAGTTGAAGGTCGATTGTCTGAAGCAGCGGGCGTTGCGTTCGAAGTTAGCGTCCGAGGCGGAAATGCGGCGGGAGAGGCGCGGGCCGGACGGGGATGCCGAGCCAGGGGAGCCGAAGGAGCGGGAGCAAGAGAGCGGGGAGCGGTGGCTCATAGGGCAGCACACAGTGAAGCGGGCAGTGGTTGGGCAGGGTGGTTTATGGGCCGAAAGCAGGACCGGTAGGCAGTTAGTCAGTGCATTCGGTCCCTGCGGGTGCGGATAAGGACAAACATACGGGCTGTCGGCATACTCATTTTTCGCAGCACATTTCAGGCGATCAGGAGGGCCTCATTTGGAGGCTAGCGCTTTGGTACACCGAAAGGTTTATGGCAAAGAAGAAAAGACTTCAGTCCTTTCCGTCCTCGACCAAGAAATTATTGACCGTTGTCTCGTCCAACAACTCATCCGGACGCAATGCAAGAAAAACAGCCAAGTTTGCCTTGTCCTTTGGACGAGGAACTTGTTTGCTCTCGCCTTCCCGCTCAAGCTCAATCTTGTCGGGAGTTTGATTGACGATTTTCCACGGCTTGCTCATGCCACAAGGCTACCTTAAACAAGAACCGGTTTTGCCGTCCGTGCCGCCTAGAAAGTGCCAGGTCTCATTCGAACTAACCGTGTATCTAAGCGGCGACGGGCGGGCGGCGGCGGTGAAAGTCGGACCGATTCTGAAACTCGCGCGCGAACGCTAAGATTCGATTTTCTGCAAAGGGAGATCCGACGATCTGCAGGGCAATCGGCAGTCCATTTACGAAGCCGCATGGAATCGTAACAGCCGGCAGGCCGCAAAGATTTGAGGCTTGCACTAAGCCGCGCCCGACTCCGCGCTTATCCGGGCGTTTCGGAGGAGTCTCGTCAAATGGCTGATCGGCACGCTCGGGCGGACTGAAGTGAGTGGGCGCAATCAACAGGTCGAGACCGCCGAAGAGTTGAAAAAAGGCGGCTTGAATCTGGCTGCGAACACGCATGGCTTTCAGGTAATCGAGCGCGGAGTAAGTCAGCGATGCTTTCAGTCCGTCGATCTGGCTTTGGTCGGCAAGTTGGTTCACGCGGCCATCGCGGATGAACTGCTCGAAGATGGAGGCGGCTTCGGCATCGATCACAGTGCCAATTACTGGGCCGTACGGAAGGTCGGGGAGCGCCGTCTCGATCATCTGCGCGCCGATCGATTTCACAATGGCGAGCGCATTCGCAAAGGCCGGGCGCAACGGCTCATCGGGCCATTCGGCAAAGTCTATCTCGGCATAGCCAACTCTGGTGATGGGGAAGTTCTGGTACAGTTGCGGCGTGTAATAGAAGCTCTTGCGGGCCGAACTCGGATCGGCATCATCTTTACCCGCGATCGCGCGGAGCACCCACCCGCAATCGTCGGCACAACGGCCTAAGACACCGATCTTATCCAAAGTCCACGAAAGCGCCATCGCGCCATGACGGCTCACCAGGCCATAGGTCGGACGCAGTCCGGTGACTCCGCAATAGGAGGCCGGCGTCAGAATAGAACCGGAGGTTTCGGACCCAAGCGCATACGGCACCAAGCCCGCTGCGACCGCGGCGCCCGAACCGCTCGAGGATCCACCGGCCCAGTACGTTTTGTTCCACGGGTTGAGGCACGGCCCTTGCAGCGAGGCCGACGCCGAACTGTAGCCCCCGCCTCCGGCCAATTCGATCATGGACAGTTTGCCGATGAGAACCGCGCTTTGATCCGAGAGCTTCTGCACCACGGTGGCGTCTTCGTCGAAGACCTGACCGGCAAATGGTTTTGCGCCCCAGGTAGTGGGGTGCTTGGCCACAGCAATCAGATCCTTTACGGCATATGGGATGCCCTGCACGGGTTCGCGAAACCGTTCGCGCTTAAGCTCGGAATCCGCGTCTTTGGCTTGTTTGTGCCCCTCTTTGACAAGTGAGCAGGCAAGGGCGTTGTATTGAGGACCGATTTTCTGGAGGCGCTTGCCGAAGATTTTTGTGAGCTCGACGGACGAGATCTCATGGCCACGCAGGGCCGCACTGAGATCAGTCACAGTGGCAAAAGGGACAGTCGCTTCGTCGAGCTTCGTCTTTGATTTGCCCATTAGCCTAAGGCTCGAAACGCAAAGGCCGGCTCGAGGGTCATCGGGACTTCTATCTTGAAAAGCATGCCGCTGGTCTTGTGAATTTCGGCGTAGGCCTTCTGCAGGCGTTCCTCCGGCGTGGCCGGCGCTTGAGCGGGAGCAGGCGAACCGCTGGGCGGCGTTGTGGTTGTAACCTGAGCGGCAAGGGGAGCAGCAGCAACAACGAGAGCGGTCCATTGCCGGCGCGTTAAAGGCGAGGCGAACTCGCGGCGGGCGTTCATGCGCACATTATAAAATTTCGCGCCCGTCGACTTACAAGTTGGATTCGAGCGCCCCGCGCATGATGTCGCGCGGCGCATGCTCGCCTGTCCACAGCTCGAACTGACTAGCGGCCTGTTCGAGCAGCATCTCGACGCCGGTAACGACTTCGCATCCTTGTGCCTTTGCATGTTTTAAGAGGACTGTCTCAAGCGGGTTATAGACCATGTCGAATACCAGTTTCGCCGGAATCTCATCGGGAAACAGAGACTCGCTTGTGTTTGGGACCATGCCGACCGGGGTAGCGTGAATGAGGATATCGAAACTTTGGCTCTGCGCCTGTTTGAGAGACAGCGCCTCGCCGTTTACCACGCGAGCGAGCGATTGCGCAAGGGCGGGATTGCGTCCTGTGACTGTGATGCGCGCACGAGCATCGTGTAAGGCCACCGCCGCGGCACGCGCGGCTCCGCCATAACCCGCAATTAAAACTGACGCATTGGCTACGCGCGTTCGCTTGCTGAGCGGCTTCACTATGCCTTCGGCATCGGTGTTTGTGCCGCGCCACTTGCCCGCTTTTCGCCAAACCGTATTGACGGCGCCAATACGACGCGCCAGCGGCTCAACGCAATCGAGATAGCGAATGATGCGCCGCTTGTGCGGAATCGTCACGCTGAAGCCCGAGACAGGAAGATTGAGCGCAAATCGCATCCAGTCACCGAGGTGATTGGCACTTACAAGGAATGGGAGGTAAACCGCATCGACGCGGCGAGCCTGAAAAGCGCGATTGTGAATGTATGGCGATTTCGAGTGGGAGACGGGGTCCGCGATTACGCCGTAAACACGAGTGTTCTTTGTCAGCTTCTCTTCGCGGTAGAGAGACCGCAGCGCTTTTGCGGATATTTGGCCAGGCGCTGTTCCGGCGTGATCGCCCGGGGCCGCATAAGTAAAGGCCGACCCAAGCGCAGGGCCCAGGATGCGACTCGCCGCGCCTACTTCAGACATTCCCAGCGAGACGAGTGGAAAGCTTTCATGCTGGCGCGTCAATTCGATCAGGCGAAGGTTATCGCTTGGTTTGCGAGCAGTGGTCGCGATCTTATAGGCGTCGGCAGGAACACGTTGAAGACGGCGCAGAACCGATGCCAGAGCCGGCGTGCTCTCGAAGTTGTGATAGGAGACGATCAGCAGCGCCTGCTCCCGCAGCTTCTGCAGCGCTAGCTTTGGTGTCTCAGCGGTTTCGATTTCAAGGTCTACAAAGCGAGCACCCGCCTGGCCGCTCGCGGTCAGCAGTTCCATCTGCTTATCGATTGTGCCGGCGAACTGCCCATGGGCGCGGCGATGGCGGCATGTCGCGAGAATGTGAACGTCGTTGTGGGCTTGGCGGAATTTGCGAATCAACTCCACGCCCGACTTTGGGTCCTTCAGGTGGTCGAGCCTGAATTCGAAAAAGGTAGCGCCGTCCTTATACTCCCGCTCCGCCACTTTGCCCAGTTCGTCCGCGTCCGGTAGGCCTAAAGCAACGCAGAGACGCGGCAGGGGATTGGGGAACGATGGCATGGGCGGGTAGTGGTGGATAGAATAGCAAGGCGATTCCCCGGCGGACAGTACCAGGCGATTCAGTTACGAAAGCTGCGAAAGACGGGCTTTGCGAGAATGAGCCAGCGTTCCCCTCTCTCACTCTGCACGACGATGCGCACCTGGGCGAGCCTGGGGTGACGTGCCAAAGACTGTACCAATCGTACCTGGAGTTTCCGGTTAACAACCGAAGCTTTTCTTTCCGCTGATATCAGTGTCTTTCAGCAGAACGGGGGCACGTCACTGCGATTCCGCTAAGTACAAAGAACAACATGCCCAATTAGATTGAAATATCGCTGCAAGAATCTCAGCCAGGATTGCTAATCAGCCGAACGATGAGAGTAGGTCATCACCATAAGCTAGTGACCTGTCGAGGAGAGATCGTTATCAGGCAGGCGGTCTGCCACGACACTCCGGTCGCTGCGCTCACGGCTCTGAATGGGCGGATTCCTGAAGCGGAGCCATGAGCGGGAAGCGATTGGTGCGTTCAGTCTCATGCTAAAGAAGTTGCTGCGACAGGCCTGGTCACGAGCGATTCTCCATGCAATGTGGCACTCACCTTACAAGCAAAGATGGCGGACTGGTTCTTTGGGCAGAGAATGTCACAAGCGGTCGCTTTGCACGTAGCGCTTCTTCAGATGTCGCCGAAAAGGTAGCTAAGCGGTTATCTCTCGCCTTGAGTGACGGCAAGAACTGACTGCATGAGTTAAGATAGCGGCGGTTTGGAGCGGCTGACTATACCGGGCGTGAAAGCGCTGCCACGCAGCCTCATCGCCGCGGGCGCATGCTTGCGCAAGGATAAGGTCATCGTAATGAGCCGATGGCATTTTAGGAAACTTGCTTTCTCATCGAAAAAACATTGCAAGATTCAAGCGGGCTAACCGTTCTTGTATTGAAGCGGACGTAAGCCACACAGTTGGAGGTTTCAAGGCGATGCTGAGATTTGCAACAATCCTGACAGCGATAGCGTGCCTGACATTTGTGTCGAAGGCCCAGGAAGTACCGACATGGGTCGCTGTGATCAACGTGCAGAAGGCGATCACCGGCACCAATGACGGGAAGAAAGCACTACAAGATTTGAACGCCAGAGTCGCGCCAAAGCAGAAGGACTTCGACGCGCGTCAGAGAGAACTCGCGCAGTTGCAGGATCAGCTGACTAAAGGCGCGAATCTGATGAGCGACGAGAAGAAGACTCAGCTGACGCAGGATCTTGAAGATAGGAAAAAGAAGCTAGAGCGCGATGTTCAGGATGCCCAGGAGGACGTGCAAAACCATCAACGCGGAGTGATGGACGCCTTGAGCCGAAAACTTACAGCAGTGGTGACAAAATATGCAAAAGACAACAAGTACGCGCTTGTCTTCGAGACAGGTTCGGCGGATTCGCAGGTCATTTACTCAGCCGACGCAATCGATATTACACCGGCTGTAATCGCGCTTTACGATCAAACTTACAAGTCGCCTAACCAGCCGAAGTCTCCTTAGCCTCGTGATACGTTAGAGCCGATTGCTTGAATGATGAGCCGCATGTGGCAACGAGCGCTCCTGGCGTTATTGCTTGTTCAGTCTGCCTCGCTTTGCACTGCGCAAGGTTGGGACCAACCGTTCCGCCCGCAGTACCACTTCTCGCCTGAGAAGAATTGGACGAACGATCCGAACGGCCTGGTTTACTTTGCCGGCGAGTATCACCTGTTCTTCCAGTACAATCCATTCGGCGACGAATGGGGGCATATGAGCTGGGGTCACGCGGTTAGCGCGGATATGCTTCACTGGCGTCAGCTGCCGGTTGCTTTGCGGGAGGAGAACGGCGTGATGATCTTTACGGGCAGCACGGTTGTAGATGAAAGTAACACCAGCGGCTTCTGCCAAGGCGGTAAAGCGTGCTTAGTTGCTGTGTATACCGGACACACGCCCGAGGCGAACGGCAAGCCCGCGCTACAAACGCAAAATCTTGCATACAGCAACGATCGGGGACGCACCTGGACTAAGTTCGGCGGCAACCCGGTTTTGAATCTCAACATGTCCGACTTTCGCGATCCCAAGGTGTTTTGGTCGGCACAAGGCAAGCATTGGGTGATGGCCGTGTCACTGCCGAACGATCACAAGGTAAGACTGTATGGCTCGCGCGATTTGAAGTCCTGGAGTGTGTTGAGCGAATTCGGCCCGGCGGGAGCGACAGGCGGCCAATGGGAGTGTCCGGAGCTGTTTCCGCTGAAGGTGGAGGGCCGGGCAAAGGAGACACGCTGGGTGATGAAGGTCGGCTTGAACCCCGGGGGCCGGTTGGGCGGTTCAGGCGAACAGTACTTTGTGGGCCGGTTCGATGGAGCGCGCTTCGTCAATGACAATCCAGCGTCGCAAGTGATGTGGACCGATTACGGCAAAGACTGCTACTGCGCGCTCACATTCAACAATCTGCCGCAAGGGCACAGGCCTGTGATGCTCGGCTGGATGGATAACTGGCAGTATGCGTCAAAGCTGCCGACAAGCCCCTGGCGCGGGCAGATGACCATCCCGCGCGAGCTTTCGCTGCGGCAAACATCGGACGGCATCCGGCTGTATCAAATGCCCATTCGCGAACTCGACACTTTACTCGGCCAGAAAGAGGCCAAGCCTCAAACGCACTCCTTCCGCATTCTCGCGAAGCTGCCGCCAACAAACGCAGATGATAGTGGCTGGCGTATTCTGGCGGGAGCGGGGCACTATACCACGGTCGGCTACATTCGTTCCCGTGAAGTGCTGTATGTGGATCGGACCCACTCGGGACTCGATCGCTTCAGCAGTGACTTTCCGGCACGCATTGAAGCGCCATTACAGGCGCAAGGAAATACGTTGGATGTGCAGGTTCTGGTAGACCGGTCCTCGATTGAGGTGTTTGCCGCGGGAGGAGCGGTTGCAAGCACGAATTTGATTTTCCCGCCTGTGCAAGCATTCGCCATTGAGCCCTTTGGAGGAGCGCCAACGGTTCAAGTCGAAGAAATCAAGTCAATCCACTAGCGCCGCCGCGCGGAGCTGGAAGAGGCGGACACCCCCATCGAGTGCAACTGCGAGAGCGCTTTGCGGGCATCTTCGGTGTGTGGATAGTTCTGCGCAAGCAAGCGGAACTCGCCCGCGGCGCGCGTGCGCTGATTCGATTTCAATAACGCAAGCGCTTTCATGTAGTGAGCATCGGGCGTCTTGGGATTATCCGGATACCGCTCCAGAACCGCGTCGAACGCCTTGATCGAGTTGGCATACTCGCCCCGGTTGAAGCTGATTTCACCCAGATAATACTGTGCATTGGCGGCCAGCTCGGTATTGGAGAAGTATTGAAGATACTGAGAGAACTCGCTGTAAGCCAGCTCAGTTTTACCGGTCTGGAGGTCGCGCACGGCCGCGGTATAGCTATCGTTGGCGCTCATACCTGACGGCGGGACGGTTTGCGCCTGAGGCGAGCCGTTCGGAGCCGGAGCATTGCCGGAGGGAGCACCATCGGGTCCGGGCGGCGCGGCTGCACCGGGCGCGGGGGGAGGATTCTGCATGATCTGCATTTGATTTTTCAGATCCGTCATTTTTGCGTCCATGCGTTCGAGCCGGGCGCTGAGATCGGCCAGCGCATCCTTCAATGAACGAACATCGTCGCCCATTGCATCGACCTTCCCGCCCATTGCGCCGACGGGCGCCAGGGATTTTGCGACTCCGTTGCTGACCGTGTCCTGCAGGCTCGCCACCTGATCGGCCGTACGACGCGTATCGTTTTGCATCGCCTGAACCATACCGGTTAAGGTGTCGAGCTTAGTGTTCAGCGATTGCTGCATCGCATTCATGCGATCTTCGAGATCCCGCTGCATCTGCACGAGATCCTTATTCACAGCAAACGACAGGTTGGAGCAGATCAACAAGAGAGCTGCCAAACGCGCAAATTTCATCAAGTTACTCCTGAAGTGAGGACGAGTACCCCGCGTCCTTCGGTTCTTATGACTAATTCAAGTGTAAGAGAAGTGCGCGGCCGGCGACGAAAGCCGGCCGCTTGACTTACTTTACTGTGTGGCGGAGAAATGCGCGCGCCGGTTGCGGGCATAGCATTCCTCTGTCGCGTCCGTACAGAGCGGACGTTCCTTGCCGTAGCTGATTGTCTTCAGCTTGTCAGTGGGAACACCCATCGCTGCTAGAGCGTCGCGTGTGGCCGCCGCGCGGCGGTCTCCCAGAGCAAGGTTGTATTCGGCCGATCCGCGTTCATCGCAATGTCCTTCGACCGTCACGATGAAATTAGAATCGAGCTGGAAGATTTGTTTGAGCGCGGCTGCGTCCGCTTGCAGCACGGATTGGTCAGCCGGACGAACTTCGCTCTTGTCGTAATCGAAGTGGAGATCCTGAACCTGATGGGCGAGGATGTCCTGGATTGTCGCCGCGCTGTTGTTCTGAGCGGGCGCCGGAGGCGGAGGCGTACTGACCGTGATTGTCGCGTCAGCATCGGTCTCACCGCCCGCGCCGGTCGCAGTGAGATGGTAGGTCGTGGTTGCTGTTGGATAGACGGCGCGGCGGCCATTGGGACTGACAGTGCCAATCGCGTTGTCGATCTGTACACTGGTCGCACCGGTTACTGACCACCGTAGCGACGAAGGCTGGCCGCTATTTACCGTGGTCGGTTCTGCTGTGAAGTACTCCACTACCGGTTTGCTCGGCGTCGGAGCAGCCATGGGCGGAGGTGGAGGTGGAGGAGGCGCCGCTTTCTTATGGCAACCTGCAGCCATAAGCAACAAAAGCGTCGAGGACACCGACAAAGTTAGCCTGCGTCTCTGCATAGAAATAGTGAACAGTCTCCTGATGTAATATGATGCCGTATAAATCATTTCTCGGCGTTGACCCACACCGGTTTTTCGTTGTTCCCGGAGTTAGTAAGAGCGTGTTTGCCGGTGCCATCGGCATTCATCACCCAGATTTGCGACTGGCGGCCGCGTTTCGATGCATAGACGATATGCGCGCCGTCGGGGGCCCAACTCGGGTTCTCGTTGCGGCCTTCGTTCGAAGTAAGTTGCGTAGTTTGCCGGGAGGCTACGTCCATCACAAAAATGTTGTAATTGCCAGGCTCGAAACCTCTCGTCCAGGCAAATGCAATGTGCGCTCCATCCGGGCTCCAGGCCGGGTTTGTAGCCTCTCCAGTTCCCGCGCTCAGGCGGCGAACGTTCGTCCCTTCTAAGCTCATCTGGTAGATTTGCGGGAACCCGCTACGGCCGGATACGTCAACCAGGTCGGTTCCAGTTTGAGGGTTGATCTTTGCCTCTACTTCGATGGCTCCGGACGAAGTGACTCGATGGAGGCCGCCGCCATTCACGTTGGACGTATAGAGCTGGGCGGGTCCGCCCGCGGCGGTAGAAGAAAAGATGATGCGTTTGGAATCCGGCGTGAACGTGACAAAGGCATTCATGGATGCTCGCTGGTTATAAAAAGGCAGTTTACGCCCGCTGTCAAGCGAGAACATCTGAATCGCGGGAAAGCCGGTTGCGTAGGTGGTGAAGGCAACGGTGCGGCCGTCGGGCGAGGCCGATGGGAAGGTGCTGATCGAGCCATAGCGAGTCAGTTGCCGCTGACCGCTGCCATCCCAATTCATGACCCAGATTTCCTTCGCTCCGCTGCGGCTCGATACAAAGACGATGCGCGAGCCTACAAGGCTCTTGCCGCCGAATTGCGCCAGTATGTCCGCTGCATAGCGATGCCCCGCGTCGGTTGCGCCTTCCTGCGTCATAGGCGCCGTATAGACTTTGCCGAATACTTGCGCTTGCTGCAGAGACGGCATGTTCGGCGCGGTTGAATAGAACCAACCGAAGGCTACAAACAGTCCGTTGTTTTCCGCGCCGTAGCCGATGCCAAGGAAGTTGGCGGCCATAGGTGGCAAACTCCAATCGCTGAGGCGGTTGCCCTGCGGAGCGGTGGTCTGCGCGGAGGCAGGCGCTACACCGGCTTGCAGATCGCTTGGCTGCTGCGGCACTTGCACCGGGTATAGAGTCTTGGGAACGAAGTTCAGGAGCGGCGACGCTTCCAGATCTGAGCGCACGGTGCTGTTGAACACCGAAATGAGGGACGAAGCGCTGCCGGTGGCGCGAAAATCGGTGACGGCAACGAGCGGCTTGCCGGGGTTCTTGACGATCTGACCGGTAATCTGTTGCCCGGCGAGCAAGGAGCCTGAACAGGCAAGGAGAAGAAGAGGGAGAAAAAGATTGCGCATCAACGTAGATTGAAAGTGAACTGAGCCGAGATGTAGTTTTCGGTGATTTGCGGGGGCAATTGCGGTAGCGGACTGGCTCCGTAGACCGCCCGCAGCGCCGTGTTATCGATTGTGGGATTGCCGCTCGATTGAAGGATTTTGGGCGTGCGAATCGTGCCGTCGCGCATGATGTAGAAACTTACAATGGCCGGTTGCGACTGGGTACGCATGTCGAGCCCGTTGGTCATCCAATTTTGCGCGATGCGCTGGCGGACTATTTCCGAATACCAGCCGAGCCGGTTTCCGAGCGGAGAGTTGGGACCGATGCCGACCTGTCCCCCGCCGCCCTGTTGCGAGTACATCGGGCTCGAGAGCGCCTGCCGCGAGCGGCTATAGACCTGGTTCTGAGGAGTTGGAGTGCTGAATTGCTGGCGCTGCATGGGCTTCGGCGCCTGCCGTTTGACTTTCTGTGCAATCTGAAAGGCATCTTTGTCAGGCGGAGGCGGCTTTTCGGCCTCTTTCGGCGCGGGCGCGGGAGGAACAAGCGATTGCGTGTCGTTCGCAACTGGATTCGGCGTGGCTTGGCGCTGCGGAATCGGGATGTTATGGACCGCCGAGACTGCGTACGCGGGGCCGCCGGCCGGGTGCATGTCGCCGAGTGAATCCCGCTGATGGTTCATCCAGAACCAAGCTGAGAACAGCGCCGCAACGACACCGAGGTGAAGCAGCAATGCGCCGATAGCCGGTAGTGCCAGCGGATCGCGACGGTCGAGGATGTCGGTCGGTTGTGACATGCGTCTAAGGCTGCTTGCGAGTTGCCGAATCGAGCGGCGCGGTCACCATTTTGACCTCAAACTTGGCTTCACCCAACTGAGCAACGATCTGCGCGATCGGGTCCCAGGGCGTTTCCTTGTCCGCGCGAATGTAGACTGCCGTTGCATTGTGAAATCGCTGGCGAACCGTATCGGCGAGTAGATTGATGTTCACCGGCTTTTCGTTGAGAAACGACTCACCGCTCTTGGTGATGCTCACCACGGGCAGCTCCTGCGCGGTATTTTGTACCCGTCTGACGGTGGGCACTTTGATATCGAGACCGAACTCCATGACGTTGGCGGTAATCATGAAGATGACGAGGAGTACAAGCACGACGTCGACGAGTGGGACGATGTTGATCTCCGACAGTGCAGTTGGGGAGCTGAAGCGGCGTCCGCGCCGAAACCCTCCGCCCTCTCCAGTAGAAAATGCCATGTAGTTTGAGCCGCTGCGCTATGCGCCGAAGTCCCGATCGGCGAAGTTCTGAAACTCGATCGCGAAATCTTCCATTCGGGTACCGATTTCCTTGATTCGAGTACCGAAGACGTTGTAGAAGATCGCCGCTGGAATGGCCGCGGCCAAGCCGATTGCGGTTGTCACGAGGGCTTCGGAGATGCCGGGCGCGACCGCTCTTAAACTCGCGCTTCCCGCAGTGCCGAGCCCTTCGAAGGCATCGATGATTCCCCAAACGGTGCCAAATAGTCCGATGAATGGCGAGACCGAAGCGACGGTCGCAAGCCAATTCATGTTCATCTCGAGCTTTGTCACCTCTTCGCTGATTCCGAGTTGGAGACTGCGCTCGACCGCTGTTTTATTGACAAGAGCCCCACGCTGTTTGATCTGCCGCTCGATCTCGCCATAGCCGAAATCGAACACCGCCACAAGGGGCGCCTCATTGAACTGTTCGCTGGCGACCGAGACGGCTTGCAAAGTAGCCGATTTGCGAAAGGCTCGAAGAAAGTTACGGTTGTTCCGGCGAGCACGGCTGAACACGCTGCTTTTAGAGAGCGCAATGGTCCAGGAGAACAGGGAGAAAAGGATGAGAATGGCAATAACAGCTAGAGGGACGGGCCGCAGGTTCTGGATAAGATCCCAGAGACTCAGCGCGGCAGGGAACAACACACAATGCAATAGAAAGCGTCCTTTCGTTTACCTCGCCTTTATTATAAGTAAGCGCCGTGAACTTCTAAGATGAAAGTGACATGAGTAGACCGACGCGCAGGAGCTTTCTGGCAAGCGCGACGATGGCAGGCGGGGCGGCCGCGGCGGCTCTTCAGTCTCAGCTCGATGCGAGCGCGGAGCCGAACGACGGCACTGCGTTTGACAATCTCGTGCTCTGGTACGACAAGCCTGCAGCGCGTTGGGTGGATGCTTTACCGATCGGGAACGGGCGGCTGGGAGCGATGGTGTTCGGAGGCGGGCCGAACGGCGATGCGTCAGCGGAGTTCTTGCAATTGAATGAGGACACGTTCTGGTCCGGCAAGCCGCGGGATGGAAACAACAAGGGGGCGCAGAAGTTCTTACCGGCAATCCGGCGAGCGGTGATGGAGGAGCAGGAGTATCATGTGGCGGACAGACTCTGCCAGCAGATGCAGGGGCTCTTCGCCGAGGCGTATCAGCCGCTGGGAAACCTGAGCGTTGCGTTCAAGCACTCGAGCGCTATTGAGAACTATCGCCGTGAATTGAATCTGGATACGGCGTGCGCTCGCACAACGTACACGGCAGGGGGAATCGAGTTTACACGCGAAGCGTTCGTTTCGATGCCGGCTCAGGCGCTCGTTTTGCGCATCACGGCAGCGAAGTCGCAAGCGATCAGCTGCAGAATTTCGCTGGGCGGTCCGCTTACCAAACAAGTAAAGAGGCTTGGAACAAACCGGCTATTGATGATCGGGAAGGCTGCCTCGCATGTGGCCGGCGCCGGCCATCCGGGAAGCGAGCAGCCGGTGCGCTACTCGGATGTTGCGGGCGATGGGATGTACTGCGCGGCGGCTGTGCAATTGGACGTGGAAGGGGCGCAAGCAACCGGTTCTGAAGACTTTTGGACAATTACCGGGGCGACTTCGGTCACGTTGTACGTGAGCGGCGGGACCGGTTTCCGCAGCTTTCGCGAAGAGCCGGACTTGAGTCTGGCAGAGGTCACTACGCGGGCTTTGCGCCCGCTCGACGCGCTCGCCAGTGCAAAGGTGAGCGCGCTTCGAGAGGCGCATATCGCCGAGCACAGGCAGCTTTTCCGGCGCACGTCGCTGAGCTTGCCGCCATCGGCTTCGTCGCATGACGTTCCGACCGACCGCCGCGTTCAGAATTTCGCTGCCTCGCCGGATCTTCCGCTGGTGGCGCTGTATTTTCAATATGGCCGTTATCTGTTGATGGCTAGCTCGCGCCCTGGTTCGCAGCCGGCTAATCTGCAGGGCATTTGGAATGCCGAAGTGACTCCGCCGTGGAGCAGTAATTGGACGGCCAATATCAACGTGGAGATGAACTACTGGCCGGCCGAGACATGCAATCTGAGCGAGTGCGCGGAGCCGTTGTTCGATCTCATTGCGGGATTGAGTGAAACGGGCGCAGTCACCGCGCGAGAGACGTACGGGCTGCCGGGCTGGGCTTCTCATCACAATATCGATCTCTGGAGAGCTTCGAATCCGGTTGGGGAAGGGGTGGGCCAGCCTACTTGGGCCAATTGGAACATGAGCGGGCCGTGGCTATGCCAGCACCTGTACGAGCATTACCTG
This sequence comes from Bryobacteraceae bacterium, assembly GCA_965219105.1. Lineage (GTDB taxonomy): Bacteria > Acidobacteriota > Terriglobia > Bryobacterales > Bryobacteraceae > Bog-105. The sequence continues at coordinate 2,922,393 of OZ244728.1, forward strand.
TTTACAGGCGACGAAGAGTTCCTGCGAACGACAGCCTACCCGCTGATGAAAGGCGCGGCGACGTTCTGCCTGGCGTGGCTCATCGAGAATGGGCACGGACGATTGACCACCTGCCCGTCTGAATCGACCGAGAATAATTTTCTTGCTCCGGATGGCAAACCGGCGATGACCAGCGCGGGCTGCACGATGGATATGGCGCTGATCGGCGAGCTTTTTGGCAGTTGCATAGCGGCTGCGAAGGTTCTCAAGGTGGACGATGAATTCGCCGGGCGATTGAAGGCCGCTCGGGCGCGGCTCTTGCCTTTTCAGATTGGGCGGTATGGGCAACTGCAGGAGTGGTCAGTCGATTTCGAAGAGAGTACTCCGGGACAGCGGCACATGTCGCATCTGTATCCGTTGTACCCGGGCAGGCAGATTACGCCCCGGCGCACACCGAAGCTGGCGCAGGCCGCGCGGGTATCGCTCGAACGGCGTTTGGCTCATGGCGGCGCTTACACCGGTTGGAGCCGGGCTTGGGCGATCGGATTGTGGGCACGGCTGGGCGATGGCGACAAGGCTTGGGAATCGGTTCGATGTTGATGCAGCACAGCACGAACGGCAATCTGTTCGACACGCATCCGGCCAAGGGCGGAGCGATCTTCCAGATCGATGGAAACTTTGGCGCGACGGCGGCGATTGCGGAGATGCTGCTGCAAAGCCACGACGGCAGCATCGACCTTTTGCCTGCGCTGCCACAAGCGTGGCCCGAGGGAAACGTCAGGGGGCTGAAGGCACGAGGGAACGTCACGGTGAACTTGGCTTGGAAGGCGGGACGCGCGACAGAGTGTTCGCTGCAGGCTGCGCAGGCGAGACCGTACGCGGTGCGCGCGCCGAAGGGTCAACGGATTACAGGCGCAACGAGCAACGGGCGGAAGGTTGCGCTCAACCAGCTGGAGGCTGGGCTTGTTTCGTTCGAACTGACGGCAGGGCAGATGTGCCAGCTCAGCATTTCGTAGTTTTATAATTCGGGCACATGTTGGTCGAGCTCATTGTCGAGAATTACGCGGTGGTCGAACAGGCTCGAATCCGCTTTGGCACAGGGCTGAACGTGCTTTCGGGCGAGACGGGCAGCGGCAAATCCATTGTGGTGGATTCATTGAGCTTGCTGCTGGGCGCCCGAGCGTCTTCGGAGATGATACGGAGCGGTGAGGCGAAGGCTCGGGTCTCTGGGATCTTTTCGGTTGAACCGAGCGCTTCGTTGCGGCGGCTGCTTACCGATGCGGCCATTGAAACCGAAGCCGATGAGGAACTGATCGTCGAGCGGGAGATTACAAGTAACGGGAAGTCGCGGGCCTTCGTTGCCAATCGCCCAGTTACAACGGCGTTCCTCCGCCAGTTAGCTCCGGTACTCGGAGATATTCATGGACAGAACGAACAACAGAGCCTGTTTAGCCGACAAGCTCAGCTGGGTTTGTTAGACGAGTATGCGCGTTCGGGTAAGCTGCGTTCCGAGGTGGCGGCGGTGTTCGCGGAGTGGCGTGAAGCCGGAGCCAAGCTGGAGGAGCTCGACAGAAACGAACAGGAGAAGCTGCGGCTGCTCGATCTCTGGAGCTTTCAGCGGAAGGAAATAGAGACGGTTCAGCCGAAGCCGGGTGAAGATGCGCAGCTCGAGGCAGAGCGCAGGGTATTGGGGAACATTACTAAGCTGCAGGAAGCTGCAACGGCGGCGTTCGATGCACTTTACGATTCTCCACAAAGCGCAGCGACGCAGGTGCGGCAGGCTCTGAAGCGGATGGAGGAGCTGACTCGAATCGACGAAACGCTCGGCGAGGCCAACGCGGCGTTGAAGCAGGCTTCTTTGCTGGTGGAAGAAGCCTCGTACACTTTGCGCGATTATCTCGGGAAGCTCGAGGGCGATCCGCAGCGGTTGGAAGACGTGGAGAGCCGCCTGGCGGCACTGGACCGCCTGAAACGAAAGTACGGCCATTCCGTCGAGGAGATTTTGTCTTTCTTGGACGATGTTACGGGGCGCATGAGTGAGGTTGAGAATGCAGCCGAATACAGAAGCACGCTGCTTGCTCGCCGGGATGAGTTGGCGAGACGATACGAAGCCGCGGCGGGTCAATTGACTGAAGTGAGACAGGCGGCGGCTCGGCGGCTGAGCAAGTCGGTAGAGACCGAGCTGAAGAGCTTGATGATGGGCGGTACAAGCTTTGAAATTGCGATCGAAAAGGGAGCTTGGAGCGCCAGTGGAACGGACGAGATCGCTTTTATGGTTTCGCCGAATCGCGGGGAAGAGTTGAAGCCGATGGAGAAGATCGCCTCGGGCGGTGAGCTGTCGCGCATTGCGCTTGCATTGAAGACGGCAATCGGCGAAGGAGAGCGGCAGGAAAACGTGCCGACGCTGGTGTTCGACGAAGTGGATGCGGGCGTAGGCGGGGCAGCTGCCGCCGCGGTGGGCAAGAGGTTAAAGGCGCTGTCGCGGGCCAACCAGGTAATTTGTGTGACGCATCTAGCGCAGATAGCCGGCTTTGCGGACCATCACTACGCTGTCTCCAAGCGTGAAAAGAAGGGGCGCATCACGACGCAGATTGACGACCTGTCGGACGAGCAGCGCGCACGAGAGGTTGGCCGCATGTTGTCTGGCGAAGAGATCACGGCCGAGGCGCTGCGGCACGCCGAGCAGCTGATTCAAGCAGGCCAGAGCAAGTAGCTGCGGCTAAACGGCGAAGCCTAAGCGGCGCAGGACAGTGCGGACCGTGGAGCGCGCTTCGGGCACTCGCAGGATCATGGTGCCGCTGAAGTAGATCGCGACAAACAGGACGATGACCACGAAGGCAAGGGGCAGCGGATGAGCGACGCCCAACGTTCGCTTTAATTGGTAGCCGGTGAGCGCGGCTAGAAATGAGACGCTCCAAAGTTTTGCGCTGAATGCCATGGGTAAGCCGACAGGCCCGATCCTGCTCGCGAGGGAACGACGGAGCAGAGTGTATTCGACCCAGCCGGCGACGCCCGCCGAAGTGGTCAATCCTGCCACGCCCCACTTGGGATCGATTCCGAACCAGCCCGGCGCTTTGAAGGCGAACAGCAAGCCTAGCAGAGTTGTCAGAGTGACGCGAACGACTGCGAAGCGAAGCGGCGTGCGGGTGTCGTGCAGGGCGTAGAAGACAGAGGAATAGAGACGCCCGAGCGAAGTGGCGAGCAGGCCGACGGACGAGCCGGCCAGGACTGACCAGACGTACAGCGACTGAGCGTATTGGAATCTGCCGCCCTGGTAGAGCGCCGCGATGAGCACGTCACCGATCACAAGGAAGGCAACTGCGCACGGCACAATGAAAAACGCGATCCGGCGAATGCCGTTCGACAATCTGGCGCGGAGCATTGCCGCGACCTGCTGCGGGTCACCGATGGCGCTGGAAAGTTCAGGCAGCTCGGCGGCGGAAATCGACATGCTGAAGATGCTCACTGGCAGCAGCGCGATGAACTGTCCGAAGCTCAGCGCAGAAACAGCGATCGGGCCGAGGAAGCTGGCGATGATCTGATCGATATAGGCGCTGACTTGCACGACGCCCCGGCTGACAAACACAGGCCCGAAGTTGCGAAGGACGATGCGCACGGGTTCGGACGAAGTGTCCCAGACAAGCTTGAATGAAGGCAGGAAGCGGAACACGGTCGGTAGTTGCACAAGCAGGGTTAGAACGCTTCCGACGACACAGGACCAGGCGAGAATGACCGCCGATTGCTCCTGGGGAAGATAACTGCCGGACATGACGAGCGCGGCGACCATGGATAGATTCATGGCCATCGGGGCGGCGTAGGAGAGGAGGAAGCGGCGATGGCTGTTTAAGACTCCGAGGCACCAGGCGCTGAGAACGAGGATGCCGGCGGCGGGAAACAGGATGCGGACTAGGCGGATGGTGAGCTGGCGAGCTTCGCCATGAAATCCGGGCGCGATCAAATCGATCAGCAGAGGCGTGGCCAGGACGCCAACCGAGACCGCCACCGCACAAACGCAGGCGAGCAAGCTAAAAACGGCCGCGGCGAGATGCTGCGACTCTTCTTCCCTGCCCTGCGCGCGCATTTTAGCGTAGACGGTGACGAAAGCCGCGGAGAGAACGCCTTCCCCGAAGAGATTGCTCAGCAGATTGGGGATTTTGAATGCAGCGCGGAAGACGCCGACGACAGGGGAGACGCCGAAGTACACGCCGATCACGCGTTCGCGTAGGAGACCGGTGACGCGGCTCATCAAAATGCCGAGCGCGACTTGAGAACTCCCTCCGAGAGCGACAGGCGGCTTCGGGACAGGTTCGATTAAGACCGGCGGCTCGTGAGAGGGCCGCGATGAGGTGCGAATTCTAACTCGCAAAGCAAAGTTCTTGCTTGAGGGTAGCAATTCAAGAAAGCGGTCAGGGATAACTTGGAAGAGTGAACGAGAGTCCGATATCTAACTTCATCAAACATAATTTCCGGCACTTCAACGCCGCAACGCTGGTGGATGCGGCACAGGCTTATGTCGATCATCTGGCAAAAGGCGGAAAGATGTTTGTCACGCTCGCGGGCGCGATGAGCACGGCAGAGTTGGGAATATCGCTCGCCGAGATGATTCGCCAGGACAAGATCCACGGCATCTGCTGCACGGGAGCCAATCTCGAGGAAGATGTTTTTAATCTGGTGGCTCACGATTTCTATGAGCGCGTGCCGAACTGGCGCGATTTGAAGCCCGAAGACGAGCAGGCGTTACTCGATCGCCATATGAATCGAGTGACCGATACGTGCATTCCCGAAGAAGAAGCGATGCGGCGGATCGAAGGCGTGATTTTGCAGGAGTGGACGGCGGCGGACGCGAAGGGGGAGCGATGTTTTCCGCATGAGTTCTTCTATCGGGTTTTACGCTCGGCGGAACTGCAGAAGAGTTTTCAAATCGACAAGAAAGACAGCTGGCTTTACGCGGCGATGGAGCGGAACTTGCCGATGTTTGTGCCCGGATGGGAAGACTCGACGCTCGGAAATATGTATGCGGGTCATTGCATTTCGAAGGACGTGAAGAACGTGCATACGGTGCGAACCGGGATCGAGTACATGATGGAGTTGGCGGAGTGGTACACGGAGACTTCGCGCGATTCATCGATTGGATTTTTTCAGATTGGCGGCGGCATTGCGGGCGACTTTCCGATCTGCGTGGTGCCGATGCTGCGGCAGGATCTGGAACGGGAAGATATGCCGCTATGGGGATATTTTTGCCAGATCAGCGACTCGACGACGAGTTACGGTTCGTATTCGGGGGCGATACCGAACGAGAAGATTACGTGGGAGAAGTTGAGCATTGAGACGCCGAAGTTTGTGGTGGAGTCGGATGCCTCGATTGTGGCTCCGCTGATGTTTGCGTATGTATTAGGCTGGTAGAGACGCATCCGCGCCCGCGGTGAGGTGGCAGAGTGGTCGAATGCGGCGGTCTCGAAAACCGTTGAACCTTCACGGGTTCCGTGAGTTCGAATCTCACCCTCACCGCCAGAGTAGAGGCAAGGAAAGAGCTGCGCAGCGCGGCACGTTTTGGCGATGCGACCCACGTTCACCGTTGACGTAGGCTGGAGTTATGGATCAGCTTGAGGCGGAGATTATGGAACCTGAAAAAAATCTGCACGCCGCCGTTCCGCCAGCACTGCTGGAGAAAGCGCACGCTGCGGCGCGGCAGGAACATATCAGCTTGGACGAACTGGTAAGCGACGCGATGGAGGGGCGCTTAAACCGGTGCGAATTCGAAGAAGTACTGGCTTTCGGCAAGCGTCATGCGAAAGCGCGCGGCTTGAAACCTAGCGATGTGACAGGAGCGATTGCGGCAGTTCGCGCGGAGACCAGCGAGCGCGGGCGGTAGTGCTGCGCGTCACCGCGGATACCAATATCTACATCTCTGCACTTAATTTCGGCGGCCTACCGGAGCGTTTTCTACGGCTTGCGGAGGCTGGGCGCATTCAGCTTTTAACATCGGACGCGATCATTGTGGAAGTGGCGAAAACGTTGCGTGGCGATAAGTTCGCATGGCTTGAGCCCGGATAGAGAAAGCCCTGCGGCAGATCTCCCGTTTCACTGACCGGGTTCAGCCTAGCCGTACTCTTGGCATCATTACGGCAGACCCTTCCGACAATCGCATTCTCGAATGCGCTGAAGCCGGAAAAGCGGATTACATCGTAACCGGTGACGACCACTTGCTGCGGCTGAAGCAGTACGGCAACGCGCCCATCGTGAAAGTAGCGGAGTTTCTGCGACGACTTCGGGAGTGAAGCCAGCCAATACGTCTGCAGTCGAGCCCGCCTCGTTCAAGTCTTCTTCCAGTGGCGGCTCATTTGCCAGACCCCAACGATGATCGTAGTCTGTAGGTAGCCATTCGGACCGGAGCGCCAATCACCCTCACCGCCAGAGCGGAGGCATTCACTGCGGCTTGGGCCTAGGATACCGTTCCCGCTTTACCGCGCCGCATCGGACAAATACTTTTCGGCTAGTTGACGCTTCAAAACAGCTCGAATGGTTTGGGTGGAGCCGCGTCCAAACCCCAGTCTCAGGTGTAACCGAGACTGAAGTCACCGTCTATATCGATCCCGATGTCATGGAACGATGCTGCGCTCCGTGTTGTCTCCTGGCCACTCGAAGTAAGGTGGATCAGGATGCTTTTGTTCCTGCGATCACCTTTCGGATCTGTTCGTCGACAGCCTCGCGAATGCCAGAAGGTAGTGCGTCCTTATGCGGAAGCGATTTCCAAGCATCTGCCGTTCGCTCGATCGTTTCGAGCACGACATCCCAGACCGGCTTCATTGGAAGGCGCGCTGTATCGGTGAAACGGCGAACCTGATCGAGTGTGATCGCATCGAGGCTTTTGATTCCGCCGAACGATAGCGCGAGATGGTCCCCGGGGATGTAGGGCAACGTCGAAACAAAATCGTAGGCAGGCGACAGCACCGGATTCCGGCGATCCGGGTAGAGTAGCGACCAGTTCTTTAGGTGCATGTCGGCATTTCCGATCAAGACGGAAAAGGCAAGGCGCCGCACAAACTCGTACGTGCCCTCCGCACCCGTTTCTGCCCACAAAACGGCAGCGATGTTCGAGTAACTTCGCGAGCCATACTTATTATCCGGATAGAGACCGAAGACTTGCGCGAAGTCCTCCATGTGAATACGCTGGCTATCTGGGGCCCGATCAAAACGTTCAACGGCGAGTGCCTGACCAGTCATTCGCGCCGCATCTGCGGGAAGTCCCTCGACATCGGCGAGTGATACAATTCGCGTCCGCGGGACCTGAATGCCGATTGCCCGCGCTAATTCCAACATCACGTATTCATTTTCCGGAACGGCTGGGTACTGTGTTGACGGCAGTTTGAGAATCCATGATCCGCCCACGCCATGAGCCGGCACGGTAAGGCCCCCTGTGGTCTCCATGACGGCGGAAAACTTGAGTTGCACGCCGGCCAGAGAAAACCGGAGAACACTTTTCTCCTCAGGACCTTCATGCTCGTGATCCTCATCGCTATGCCGGTGATCATGACGAGCAGCATCTGCCGGTTCCACGACTACGGCCCCGCTCAGGTCTGCTCCCAAAACGGCAATGAGAAAGAATTCCCGCTCCGGATTAACGCCCGCTTTCTCGGACAGATACTTTCGCAGGTGCCCTTCAGGCAACAGATTCGAGAAAAATGGCGGTAGGCGGCGGCTGACTGGCCGTACGGCGGTTACCAAACCGCCAGCCTGCCCTTTGTATGCGAGGCTGAGCGTTGGCCGGTTGGGATTATCGATGTAATCCTGTTCGAACGCAAAGATATGGCGATCTCCGGCAAGCCGATTGATGATGCCGATTCGCTGTCCTTGCAAATAAACGGCGAGGGCATTCACGCCTTGCAGGCGGGGATTCATTGATCATCGTCCGTTTCGTCAGTCGCCGCATACAGAGGGCGTTCGCCTTCATCGGAGTCATCTCCAGAGCGGGGTCGATGATGATCTCGGACTAGCGCCTGGACGGCAGGCACAAGGGTCCTTGGCACGAGCAGCAGATCATAGTCAAGCACCCGGACGAGGTCGAGCAAGGTATTAAACTGCGGGACGACCTTCCCGGTTTCGATATCTGAGATATGGACCTGTGGCAGGCCGACGTGCTGCCCCAGTTCGGTCTGCGTCCAACCGCGAGCTCGACGGATGGCTACGAGCCGAGCTTGGATTTCTCGTGGCAGACCGGCGAGACGCTTTTTTCTGATATGCGATGGCATATATAGGGGTCATTTTATATGCTATCGCATATTCCCTCGCTCGATAAGCTGATAGATTTAAGCCGGTTCTCTGGCCGACTTGCGACGGCTGAGGGTATCAAGTTTGGAGAGTTAGATAATCCACACGTCCCGGCGCTTCCCAGTCAAATGGCGCGTCTACCACGGCACAATCAGTCTATGGCCAGCAAATCCCGTCCTATTTGTAAAAAGGCGGCCCTTTGGAGGCCGCCTTTCGGTTGAAGTATAGGGTCAGAGTTTAGAATATGAACTTCGCACCGAGCTGCATGATGCGGGGGTCAAAGGTAGAGGTGACCTTGCCGAAGTTACTCGTGTCAGAGTAGGTGGTATTGACGCCGTTGAACTGCGTGTGGTTGAAGGCGTTATAGTTTTCCCAGCGGAGTTGAATGGCTCTTCCTTCGCGTCCAGGGAGGGCGAACGACTTGAAGAGAGCGACGTTCCAGTTGTCACGGCCGGGTCCTCGGATCGAGTTACGGGCTGCAGTGCCGAACTGCAGAGACGGGGCCGCACCGAAAGACGACGTGGTGAACCATGCATCCACGCTCTGAGGATAGCTGACGGCGGATAATGCGTCAGGCCGGCTGTTGGTGCCGCCGCCTAAGCCGAGATTATCGTAGCCAAGACCGGGATTGATGGGAAGACCGCTCTGGAAGATGGTGATGCCGGAGAGTTCCCAGCCGCCGAACGCGGTGTGGACAAAGCCCTTAGAGTTTTTGAAGAACGGCAGTGAGTAGACATAGCTGAACACTGCAGTGTGACGGCGATCAAGGTCACCGGAAGCGTAATCATACCGGCGATCGAACGGATTGGAGAGCGCATTGAGGTCACCGGACGTGTAATCGAGTTCATGCGACCAGGTGTAGGCGCCTTGGAGCGTAAGGCCCGAGTGGCTGCGCCAAGTAGTACTCACCTGGAGGGAGTTGTAATTCGAGTTCGTGGCCGCCTCAGTCTCGGTGATACCGGAGAATCCGGGATAGATGCGATCAAAGTTAGCATTATAGTTTGCGCCGTTGTAATTACAATTGCCGCCACAGATGGCTATGCGGTTCGGATCGTTCAACGGAACAGTGTTGATGGCGCGTTGATCAGGCTGATGGTAATCCACAGAACCGACATACGCAACATTGAGCACGGCGGCTTGAGAGAGTTGCCGCTGGATACCGAAACTGAATTGGGTGGCAACGGGTAGCTTGTAGTCGCTGTAAGCCAGAGAGGTAAAGCTCGCCGGAAACGTGGGGGCAACCGCAGTTTGTCCGCTCGTCAAACTAATCGAGGGGTTAGAAAAAGAGACGTTGGCCGGATTCGGATTATAGGAGAACGGCGGGTTTGGACCCATGTTGTAGACGTCGTTGCCCTGGATGCGCTCGTAGAACATGCCGAAGCCGCCGCGAAGAACCGTTTTCTGATCGCCGCCAAGGTCATAAGCGAAGCCGACGCGGGGACCGAAGTTATTCCAGTGGTTCTGGACGAGACCTTGCGGCACGCCGTTCTTGCCGGCCAGTCCGACGCCGTTCAGATAAAAAGGAACGTTCGATAGGGCGATGCCGGGTACAGTGCGGAAACCCGGGAAGTTTGTGTTGAGGCTTCCATCGGTGTTGAACCCTCCGTTCGCAAGAGTGGGCGCCTGAGCGGGATTGTAGTCGCCCTGCAGGAAATTGGACAAGCGTCCATTCTGGTCGTAGGCGTGCGGAATGCCTTCCCAGCGCAGGCCAAGGTTCAACGTAAGCCGCTTGCCGACGCGCCAGTTGTCTTCGCCGTAAAGAGCGAATTGATTGAAGCGGATATGAACTGCATCCTGGATGTCGAGTTCCTGGTAGCTATTGGCGTAGCCGAGGAGGAAATCGGCAAAAGCGTTATTGGTAAAGCTGCCATTGAAGCCAAAATTGCCGTTTGTGTTGCCGAAGATGTCCTGATTCTTGTAGCTGCGGATGTACGAGCCACCGAACTGGAAGTTGTGATTGCCGCGGGTCCAGGAGACGTTGTCGCCGAAAACGTGGGCGCCGTAGACATTGTTCCAGGGCCAAGATGCGGTGTCGTAGTTGACGTTGTACGGGGTACCGATGTCGACAACGGGAAGGCGGTTGAGGTTATTGGCCGGGAAGTATTGCGGGACAGTGAAGTTACTCGGCCGCTGGTAGATGCCGGTAGGAGTAAGGCTCAACTTGTTCCCGTTGAAGTTGTAGCTAACCTCGTTGACGACTGAAGGACTGATACTCCAGGTGAGATTGACAACGGCGCTGTAGGAAGGGGCGGTTAAAAGAGTGCCGACCGTGGGGTAGGTATCGCCGCTCCACAGCGACGTGGCGTAAGATTGCGCGCTCGAATCGTAAACGAGGTGCCCCATAACCGAGAGCTTGTCGGTGAAATTGTGATCCATGCGGATAATTTCCTCGCGCAGGTTCGTCGGGACCGGAACGGCTTGCGAGTAGCGGCCATCGGCTGTGTTTGGCTTCGGGAAAGCACCTGTCGCAAGGAAGGCAGCAGCGTTGGGGTCGATCAGATTGGCCGGGATGATGTTATTCGGGAATGGCTGGCCTGCGGTCAGGCCTGCATTGGCAAAACGCTGAGTAGCTGCAGCATTTCCAGGCGTGATGGGAACTTTGATGGTAGGCTGCCCGCTGAAGTCGCCGGTAAACTCAGCAGCCGGGATACCGGTGGCAGTAAGCTGGTTGCCCTGGATGAGCTTGCGCCATTCCATGTTGTAGAAGAAGAACGTCTTGTTTTTCCCGTTGTAGAGCTTGGGGATAATGACGGGGCCGCCGACCTGGAACCCATAGGCGTTGTAGCGCAGCTTCGGTTTGCCAGTGCCGTTTCGATTGGCAAAGAAGTCGACAGCATCAAAGAAATCGTTGCGGTTGTATTCCCACGCTTGAGCCGTCAGCTTATTGGCTCCGCTCTTGATGGCCATGTTGATAGTTGCGCCGGAGCCCGCGCCGAACTCCGCACTGTAGTTACTGGCAAGGACGCGGAATTCAGCCAAGGCGTCGGGGGAAGGGTTGACCTCGAGGCCGCCGCCGCTGCCGCGATCGTAGGCCTCGCCGCCGTCGATGCGCCAGACGTTGTGCTGAGGGCGTTGGCCGTTAAAGCTGATATTTTCGCTGCTGGCGAGCGCGGTCGGGGCATTGAAGTCGGGCAGGTTTCCCGATGCGCCGGGCACAAGGGTGGCTAACTGCACGGGGTTTCGGCCGTTGGTGTCGAGTTGAGCGATCTGGGTGCCGTTGATGACGTTGCTCTGCTCGCTGGTTTCCGTCTGGATTTGAACGGCATTGGCCTCGACGGTGACGGTTTCCTGGGAGGTCCCGACCTGCAGAGTGGCGTCGGCGCGCAAGGTGGCGTTAACGTTCAGGACGATGTTGTTTTGGGCGTAAGCCTTGAAGCCTGGCGCCTCAACCTTAAGAGAATAGGAGCCGATCGAAAGGTCCGGCGCGTTATAAACGCCCGATTGGTTGGTGGTCAGACTGCGCGCGATGTGGGTATTCGAGTTGGTGATGGTCACGGCCGCGTTCGGCACAACGGCCCCGGTCTGATCGGTCACTGTTCCGGAGATGGTAGCGGTCTCCTGACCGAATGCTGCCGAGACAGCAAGTAAGAGGAAAATGCCGAGAGCCGAGCACACCCGGACTGCCGAAAAGCTCCGAGTACACCTGTGCGTGACACGGTAGAGGAGGCCATCAAACGAATGGCGGCTCGTGGGTATTTTCTGTTGCGCCGAAGTAAGCGGCACATTGCGATTGCCTGTAAGCATACGGATCACCTTTATAGAAAGCGGACGGGTGAAGCCAGTATGGGAGATGTGCCCGGTTTGCGCTAGGTTAAAACGGTTAGCTAGTTCTCATTTAACAACCGAGTGTTTTGTTATCAACAACGTACCAGCCTTTCGCAGAAGGGTTAATCGCTTAGAGTGCCTGGTTACGCGAAACCACTGATACAAAGTTGATATACTCCCCACACAGAAAGTGGGATGAAAATGGGGACAGTGTTTGTCTCGAATGGCGCCGAGGGGGCCACCGTTGAAAAGGTCTTAGGATCAAGAACATTTGCGCGCAATCCGCGGTTGATGGATTTGCTGGCATATCTCTGCCAGAGAACGCAGGGAGAGAACGGCGGTTCTCTCAAGGAATATGACATCGCGACGGATGTCTTCCACCGGTCGCCCGAGTTCGATCAGACCACGGACGCCATTGTGCGCGTCGAGATGCACAGGCTGCGCAAAAAGCTGAAGGAGTATTACGCGACCGAGGGCGCCGGGGACGAGATTGAGATATCGCTGCAGGCGGGACGGTACGTTCCAGAGTTTCTGAAGCGAACTCCACTGGAAGCGAGCTCAAGTGCGCCGGAAGTCACGGCTGTTCAGGGCAGTTCGGCGGAGGTTTCGGTCCTTGTTCGGTTATCTGAAGAGAACACTCCAGAAACAACGGTCGAAACGCTGGCGAAGCGTCCGGCCGCCATCCGTTCCTACCAGTTGGGGCTACTTACGATTGTTCTCGTGGGACTTGCAGCTGCGGGCTTTTTCTGGAGCCGGCAATCGTCGGCCGGTACACGGAAGACAAATGGGCCAAACGTGCCTGTGAACTCGTTAGCAGCGCAGTCAAACTCCGCCGTTATCCCGACGGGAGGGGAGCTGCACATGCTCTGCGGCTCGAGCGAGACCGGCGTGTCTGACCGGCAGGGTCACAATTGGACGCCGGATCGTTTTTATTCTGGGGGAAAAGCTGTTAGATCAGGAGAAAAGACGATTTTCAGGACTCGGAATGCGGCCTTGTTCGAAACGGCGCGGACCGGAGCATTCTCCTACAAGATTCCGCTGAAACCGGGATTGTACGAGATGCGGCTGTATTTCGCCGACCCGGATTATCGCCCCGACGCCGACTTGGAAGGCGGCGAAGGACGCAGGACGTTTATGGTGCGGTTGAACGGCGTTGTGGTACTGCACGATCTCGACATTACAGCGGAGGCGGGGCCGAACACGGCCGATGTCAAGGTGTTCAAAGACGTGCAGCCGGAGCGCGATGGATTTCTTCATCTCGATTTTGTGCAGCAGGTGGGTGAGCCGCTGCTGAATGCCATTGCGATCGAGCCCGGACTGCCACACCGGCTTCGGCCGATCCGTTTGACAACGCAGGATCGCGAGTTTACGGACCGCAGCGGCGTGAAATGGACGCCCGATAGTTACTTCCTGCAGGGGCGACTGGCGACGCGTTATGGCCCGGTGAGCGGACCGCTTGACCCGCAGCTTTTCGAACGGGAGCGGTATGGCAACTTCTCGTACGCGATTCCGGTAGCAAAGGGTGGCAGCTACAAGGCGACACTGTACTTCGCAGAGTCGTTTTTCGGGACGGATCAGCCGGGGGGCGGTGGAGCAGGAAGCCGCATTTTCGATGTTCTCTGCAATGGGCGCGCACTGCTGCAGAACTTCGATATGTACAAGGAAGTGGGCGCGAATCACCAAATTGTAAAGACATTCCCGCACTTGAAGCCGAATGCACAGGGAACGCTGCTCTTTTCGTTCGTTCCGGTGAAGAACTATGCGAACGTCTCGGCCATTGCGATTGAGGACGAGAGCAAGTAGGGCTACGGTTTAGGGGACGGCTGCGGGGCAGGTGCGCCGCCGCTGATCTCATGGAGAAGATTGCCTTGGGTATGCTCGTGGAGCTTGGTAACGGTGGCTAATTCGCGCTGGGCTTCGGCGGGACGGTTTGTCTCCTTATAGATGCGCGCCAGGCGGTAGTGTGCGTCGGCTTGAGTGGGGTCGAGCTCGATGGCGCGCTGGAAATGCTGGATCGCCGCTGAATACTGCTTGTTTTCCGATTCCAAGATGCCGAGGTCGAGCAGGGCCAGACGGGTTTGCGCGCCGGCGGAGAGCGAGCGGCGGAGATACGAGGTAGCCTGCGGCTTGTCACCGCGCTTGATGGCGAGATCGCCGAGGTAGGCCAGCGCCTGAGGGCTCTTGGGATTGTGTGCCAGCTCGTCCTGGAACTGGGTTTGGGCAGCGTCGAAGTCCTTCTGTTTCCAGTAGAGATAGCCGAGGCCGAAGTGAACGTCGGGCTGAGCGGGATTGGCGGCGGCTGCGCGCTGAAATTCCTCAATGGCATCGCCGGTTCGGTTTTGGGCGTCGAGCGCTTCGCCCATGAGCATGTGGATCGGGGCGGAGTTGGGGTCGCGTTCGAGCATGGTTTTGAACAGGGCCATGGCTTGGGCGGACTGGCCGGACCAGATGTAGCATTTGGCGAGAAGGTAGGAGAGCTCGCCGTTGCCGGGCTGCGCGGCTGCTAGCGGTTCGAGCAGCGTGGCGGCAGCGCGGTACCGACCGAGGCCGAAGCGGCACATGGCGAGAAGCGTTTGGGCGTTGGCGCTGGGGGAACGTTTGTTTTCTTCGGCGAAGGCGCGGGCGGCGGGTTCGAATTTGCCCCATTTGAAGTAGGCGAGTCCGAGGTTGAGGTAGATGGAAGGGAGACCGGGCTCAAGTGCAATGGCGTTCCGGTAGGCTTTGACAGCTTCGCCATATTGAGCTTTTTTGGCGAGGGAAACGCCGAGGTTCGCTTGCTCGATCGCTTGCGGATTCGGCTGCCCGGCGCGCAGCAGGAGTGAAGCAGCGAGGCACAGGTAGAGAATCCGGAGCATTTTTCACATGATATCGGGGAGGCGGTGGGAGTGGGGCTTTTAGGCCTGCGCTAGCTGCGGGATTCGACGGAAATGCCGGTCTCGCGTAACGAGAGCCAAATCATGCTCTAGGCAAAGAGCCGCTATCCAGAGATCGTTATCGGGGATTGGAGTTCCAGCGCGTTTCAGCTGAACAAAGATGCGGGCGTATTGTTCGGCCGTCTCCCGGCTTGGAGAAAGCACTTGTACGGTGGGTCTAGCGAGAAAACTACGGAGCAGCTTTTCGTTGTCCCTGGATTTCGTGCCGCCATGAAAGCCGGCCTTTAACTCACCGATAACAAAAAGCGGAATCCAAACCTCTTCGCAGAGCCCGAGCCATTCAGCCAATTCCGAATCTCCACGAAAGAGATCGGTTACGCGGTTGGCATCGAGCGCAACCTTTACTTCCATTTCTTGGGATCTATTCTTCTTTGAGCCGCAATTATCTCGTCGAAGGCGGGATCGGGCATCCACTTGCCGACCAGATCGGAAAAATCAGCTTTATGCGTTTGGCCGACTGTCGCTCCAGATAGCTCGTCAAGAATCACCTGATTTAAGCTTTGATTGCGTTGCGCTGCTTTCCGGCGAAGAGCTTGGTCCACGTCGCTTGGAACGCCCCGGATTGTGTACTGAATATCTGCCGCCTGCACTTTCATGCCTGCATGATAGCAGTAAATGTAGGCAGGTGAGCAAGGACCTCACCGGCGGATGAAGCCGATATGGGTGACCAGCTAGGTTGGAATTGGAAGGGCTTACTGGACGGAGAACGAGATGGTTTGTTTAGAAGAGATCACGATCATTTATGCTCCCCTCGAGCGGTGTTTCGATTTGGCGCGCAGTGTGGAAGTGCATGTATTGGGGAACACGCACTGGGGCGAGCAGGCTGCGGCAATCGGCGGAGTGACGAGCGGGCTGCCTTGTCTGGGCGACAAGGTGACGTGGCGGGCGAGACATTTCGGGGTTCGGTTTACGCTTACGAGCGAGATTACGAAGATGAATGCGCCGGATTACTTTCAGGACGAGATGGTGCGAGGGCCGTTCCGGTCGATGCAGCACGACCATTACTTCCGGACGCTAGAAAGCGGCGGAACCGAGATGAAAGATGTGTTTCGCTTTGCCGCGCCAGTGCCGGTGGTGGGGGTCATGGTTGAGCGATTGAAGCTACGCGGCTACATGCAGGCGCTGCTGCGGGAGAGGAATCAGGTAATCAAGCAGGTAGCTGAATCGGAGGAGTGGCGGAAGTACTTGGGGGGCGGGCGATGCGAATCGTGATACCGGGCGGGAGCGGGCAGGTCGGGCATATTTTGGCGCGGCATTTTCATGCGGCGGGAGATGAGGTAACGGTGTTGAGCCGGCGGGTGCGGCCTGCGCCCTGGCGAGTGGTCGAGTGGGATGGGAAGCAGCGGGGGCCCTGGATGTCGGCGCTCGAAGGGAGCGATGCGTGCATTAATCTGGCGGGGCGGAGTGTGAATTGCCGGTATCACGAGCGGAACCGGCGGCTGATCTATGGGTCGCGGATGCGGAGCACGCTGCTGCTGGGCGAGGTAATTGCTTCGCTGGAGACGCCGCCTCGGGTCTGGGTGAATGCGAGTACGGCAACGATTTACCGGCATGCGCTCGACCGTGCGATGGATGAGCGGAGTGGAGAGCCAGGCGGAAATGAGCCGGGCGCACCGGAGACGTGGAACTTTTCGATCAAGGTGGCGAAGGATTGGGAGGAGGCGTTCTTTTCGCGGGAGACGCCGGGGACGCGCAAGGTGGCAATACGGAGCGCGATGACGTTCAGCCCGGACCGGGGCGGAGTCTTCGATGTGTTTTTGCGGCTGGTGCGATGGGGTTTGGGCGGGGCTCAGGGTTCAGGCAAGCAGTTTGTGTCTTGGATCCATGAGGCGGACTTTGTGCGGGCGGTGGAGTGGTTAATTGCACGCGAGGAGTTTTCGGGGGTGGTGAATCTGGCGTCGCCGAATCCGTTGCCGAACCGGGAGTTCATGCGGGTGCTGCGGGAGGCGTGGGGAGCGCGCATAGGATTACCCGCGTCGCGATGGATGATCGAGACCGGCACGTTCTTGCTGCGGACCGAATCGGAACTGGTGCTCAAGAGCCGGCGGGTGGTTCCAGAACGGTTGACAGCCGACGGATTTGAGTTTCTGTTTCCCGAATGGCGCGGCGCGGCCGAGGAGTTGGTGAGGCGCTGGCGGGAGACAGGCACCAGAGTGAATCAGTAGCCTTCGGCCGTGGCTCGCGGCCCTTGCGAGCGCGAAGTTGACGGCGCACTGCACTACGTGTAATAGTACAGCTCATTGGTTCCGTTTCGACTGACATTTCAACCGGGCATTCCGGTATTCGAGCAAGTGGTGTATGCGGCCAAAAAGGCGGTGGTGTCGGGACAGATGCGTCCGGGCGAGGCGTTTCCTTCGGTGCGGGCAATAGCCAGGGAATTCAAGATCAATCCGAACACGGCGGGGAAGGTCGTGGCGCAGCTGATTTCGGAGGGCCTGGTGGAAGTGAACGTGGGCGTCGGGACGGTGGTGGCGATGCGGGGGCAGGCGAGCGCGGCGGAGAAGTCACGGCTGCTGAAGGGCGAGATCGAACGGCTGGTGGTGGAGGCGAAGAAGCTGCGTTTGAGCCTGGATGACGTATTGGGCGGGGTGCGGAAGCAATGGGAGCGGTTGGGCGGCGAAGAAGGCGAGGGTTAGCGGATGGACGCGGCGATTGAGACGCACGGGCTGGGTAAGCGCTTTGGGCGGGTAAAGGCGGTGGACAGGCTGGATCTTACGGTGCCGGAGGGGGCTGTCTTCGGGCTGATCGGAACCAATGGCGCGGGGAAAACAACCACGATCAAGCTACTCGCCAATATCATGCGCGCCTCGGAAGGACGGGCGGAGGTGCTGGGTGTGGACTCGGAGCGCCTGGCGGCGAGCGACTGGCAGCGGATAGGGTACGTGTCGGAGAACCAGGAGATGCCGGACTGGATGAGCGTGGAGTATTTCCTGCG
Organism: Bryobacteraceae bacterium; assembly: GCA_965219105.1. Classification (GTDB taxonomy): domain Bacteria; phylum Acidobacteriota; class Terriglobia; order Bryobacterales; family Bryobacteraceae; genus Bog-105. The sequence continues at coordinate 2,940,273 of OZ244728.1, forward strand.
GTATCTGAAGCGGTTTTATCCGGCTTGGGATGACGCGCTGGAGCGCGAAATGATGCGGGGGTTGGGGCTGCCTCGGGACCGGCGGCTGGGTAAACTGTCGCGCGGAATGCGGATGAAGGCGGCACTTGTTTCGGCGCTGGCGTACAGGCCCAAGTTGGTGTTTTTGGATGAGCCGTTGAGCGGTCTCGATCCGCTGGTGCGAGACGAGGTGATCGAGACGCTGGTGGATCGGGCGGCGGACACGACCATTTTCATTTCATCGCATGACTTGGCGGAGTTAGAGACGTTCGTGACGCATGTGGCGTACATGGACGAGGGGCGAGTGAGGTTTGCCGAGGAGATGACGGCGCTTTCCGAGCGGTTCCGGCGGATGGAGGTGACGCTGAACGGGCCAGATGGGAGCGGCGCGGCCTGGCCGGAGAGTTGGCTGTTGGTCGAGACGTCCCCGGGAGCGGTTCGCTTTATCGAGAGCCGATACGAGCGCGGGCGGACGGAGCGGCAGATAGCGGAGCGCCTGCCAGGGGCGGCGAATGTGGAAGCTACGCCGATAGCGCTGCGAGAGATCTTCGTTGCCTTGGCAAGGGCCGGAAAGCGGGACGGGTGAGATGCAGCAGGTCCTATGGATTTTTCGGAAGGATGTATGGCATCTGCGGTATTGGATTGCGGTGACGTGGGCGATTCAGGCAGCGTATGGATGGTTAAATGTGCGCTCTGTGCCGGTGAACACACCCGAGGCAAGCGGGATCAATAATCTCGCGGGACTGAGCGCGGTGCTGCTGGTGCTGGCGTGGTGGTCTCTGATTGCAGTGGCGGTGCAGGAGGAAGCGCTGCCGGGAAATAAGCAGTTTTGGTTGACACGGCCGTATGTGCGGCACGAGTTACTGAGCGCGAAGCTGTTGTTCGTGTTTGTGTTTATCTGCCTGCCATGGTTGGTGTCGGACCTCGCGATTCTGGCGGCGGAGGGATTGCCGGTGGCGGGCAATTTGGGTCCAATCTTGCTGCGGCAGGTGGCTTGTTATGTGTTGTTTCTTCTGCCGGCGTTGTTGCTGGCGATGGTCACGGCGGGGATCAGGCAATTTGCGATGGCCTTGTTCCTGGTGTTCGTGAGCTTTATTGCAATCACGATTGCCCTTAGCGGCGGGCAGGGCATGAGCGTGATGATCAACATCGGGGGAGATTGGCTGAGCGAGTGGGTAGGGAGAGCTCTCGCGATCTTGGCATCGGCGGTTTTCCTGATTTGGCTGTATGGCAACAGGCGTGTAAACACCGGCAGAATCGTGCTTGGCGTTGTGGCCGCGTGGATATTCTTTGGGCCGCGTCTGCCGATTCCGAAGCGGAGCGTGGTGAATAGCCGTACGCCTGCTCCGATCGCCACTTCGGCAATCCAGTTGACTTACCAGGAACGAACGGGGGAGCAAAGGGCAGCGATCAACAGTGCAACGCGAGCGCAATCGTTTGTCCAGGCATATGTCGGCGTCGCAGTAACTGGTCTGCCGCCAGGGGTCGAGATCTCGGGCGTGGAACAGCGCGGGACGTACCGGCCTGCCACGGGCAGTGAATTTCGCAATTTCGAGTCGGGCTGGAGTTCGCTGATGTACGACCGCGGGTATTGGCAGTTCGTCTCTTTGCCGGATAAGCGGTATCGCGCTTTGAAAGCGGAACGATTGACGCTCCGGACTTCGTTCCGCCTAACGGCGTTTACGGCGGTTGTGACGAATCGAATCGCTGGAAACGAATCGGGCTTAGTTCGAATGCGGGATATAGGAGATTGCAGGGTGGACCGATCGAACGTTGGTCTAATTTGCAAAGCGGGAGTCTGGGAGCCGCAAGAGACGAAAGTGGTGCTCAAGGCGCCGGGACTGCCGCCATTTTTGACCGTAATGGGTGAAAACTTCGAGTCGCCGTATCCGTTCATCGTTGGCTTGAGCCCAGTGGATAAGTGGTTTGTTTCGCTGAAGGCAAATACGAGCGTGCGCACGGCCAGCATCGGTGCTCCGGGGGCAATGGTGGAGCTGAGTCCGAAGAAGCCGCTGGGAGTGTTTGAACGGGGCTTGGTGCTGCGGGATGTGCGATTGGAAGATTATGTTCCGGATTCAGAGTAGCTGCTTGCCGAACATCGGGCGGTTCATAATCGTTCTCTTTGTGGCCGGGGTTGCAGAGGCTGGTGTAAGCGGGCCGTGGATCGCGTTTCGCTATGACGCAAGTCGCGTTTTGTTTTATACCGGAGAGGCGAAAGACACGGCGGGATTTACCGGCCAGCAATTACCACAACCGGCGGCGAAGTGGGGTGGAGGCGGCTATTTGATCCCGCTGCGAGGCGGTAAGGTTAAGAGCGTAGCGCTCGGGGAGGCGGTCACGGTCCGCATTAGTGCAAAGGAAACGCTGCGGGCAAAAGTGGAACAGTTCGTGGAGCAGTGGGGCAGCTCGAACCCAGTCGTTCAGGTGGGAGTGCTGGCGGAGATTGAAGCAGATGGGCTTACGAGGTTTCGATCCAGCCGTGAGGATTACTTTCTGGCGTATCGGGGCAAGATGCTCGCGGGCCCTGCGGCGCGGCGGCACTCAGAGATTACCGGCTCTCGTCATGTGCTGAACCGGTTTGGCGCGATTGGTGAGTTGGTCCTAGAAGAAGGCGACGCTGGCTGGGAGGTGGGACTTTGGCGGCGGTATTCGGGGAAGCTGATGCCAACCAGTGTTGTGTATTCGTACGGCGACTGAAGATCGTCGTTGCAACAATCGGATCGGGAAGCGCGGTTCGGAAGCTTTAGAAGGCAGATCTATAGCTTGCAGGCTATAAAATTTGGTGTATTAATACTCTATAAGCTATTTAAGCCAAATTTTTGATAGTCTATAGACTATGGCAAGTACTGCGGTGTCTCGGAGCGGCCTCGATGTGCGCTTAAAGGAGTTCGGCCCCGCGCAGCGCTACGCTCCGCCGGTTCACGGATGGATTCGCGCGATACGGGAAGCTTTAGGTATGTCAACGGCGCAGTTCGCACGTCGTATGAACATCAAGCAGCCCACGGCGACCCGGATCGAGCAATCCGAAGTCCGGGGAACGATCCAGCTGGAAACCATGCGGCGCGCTGCGCAAGCTCTCGACTGCACTCTCGTTTATGCGCTCGTCCCGAACAGGCCTTTGACGGATGTTGTCCGCGAACGCGCGCGCAATGCGGTGAGGAAGCAACTGGCGCCGATCGAGCACTCGATGGCACTTGAGGATCAGAGTGTGATCATCACTGAGCGGCAGATCGAAGACATGATGCGCGACCTAGAACCACGTAAGCTTTGGGATGGCGATTGACCTTCATCTTGAACCTGACGACTCAGCCACGCCCCTGACTGCGGAGGAGCAGCGTGACCTTAAGCCGTCGCACATCGCGTTCAAGCACGAACTGAATGAGGCGGAGCAGGAGAACATTCTGCGTGCGCAGGCGTGGGCGCTCAAACGCAGCACGCGCGTGGACATCCTAACCGAGGATTTTATTGTCGAACTGCACCGTCGGATGCTGAAGGAGGTTTGGAAGTGGGCCGGCAAGTTCCGCAGGACCGAGCGCAACATCGGCATCGACTGGTGGCTGATTCCAACCCAGCTAAGGACCTTGCTGGACGACGTCAATGCCTGGATTCGATACGGCGCCTATCCGGCCGAGGAGATCGCCGTTCGCTTCCATCACCGCCTGGTCGCAATCCACCCATTCCCAAACGGCAACGGCCGGCATGCGCGCCTCATAGCCGACATGCTAATCATGCGGATGGGCGGGCAACGCTTCACATGGGGCAGCGCTAGTCTGCGCGATATGGGAGAAATACGGAAGCGCTACATCGCGGCGCTCAAGGCTGCGGATGCGCACGATATCGGCCCCTTGCTGGCCTTCGCGCAATCGTAGAACGACCGATTCGTTGTAAAACGGTTTGGCTTTAGCTCTGAACCGACCGGAGCGGTATACCGATTATTGCTGGGTGTCGGTGGCGGTGTCTTTGTCTTTCTTGTTGCCGCCGCCGAAAAGTTTGTGCCAGAAGCCGCGCTTCTTTTTCTGTTCGGGCTCGGGGGTGACGGCCTCTTCGCCGGGAGTAGGAGGCGCGGTTTGCGGCTGTGATTGTTGAGCCTTTTGGGGAGGCGGTGGGGCTACGGGCGTGGTCGCGGTCGGCACGTAGGGGATAGGCGCGGTGACGGGCGGCAGGACGAGTTCGCGGTGGAGGCCGATGCCGAACATTTTTTCGACGAAATTGCGATTGGGGCCGTCGGGGTGATCGCAGGTGGCGGCGGGCACGGTGCCGTCGATGAAGTAGGCCTGGTAGTCATCCGGGCAGACGTTATCAGCGGGGAGGTTGGAGGCCTTGTCGACTGCGACGGGAATGACGCCGGGCGGCGGCGTGAATGGCTGCATGTCGTGATAGCGGCGGAGCTTGGCGGCGCGGACCATGAAGTCGGTCCAGATAGGGGCGGCGGCTTTGGCTCCTTCGATTTTGATGTCTTCATAGTTGTCGTTGCCGACCCACACGATGCAGAGCAGGTTGGAGGTATAGCCGGCGAACCAGGCGTCATGAGAGCTGCCGGTTTTTCCAGCGGCGGGCAGAGAAAAGCGGGCGCGCACGGAGCTGGCAGTGCCGCCATTGAGCACGGCGCCGAGCATGTCGGTAAGGACGTAGGCAACGCGTGGATCGAGGATGTTGGCCTGCTGATCGGGGGCATCGCTCGAGGGCGCGCCGTTGGCAGCGGGTGGTTGATCGCTAGACTCGGCGGCATCACCGCCTTCCACTTTGCGGACGAAAGTGGGGGCGCGATGAACGCCGTTGTTCGAGAAGACGGTGTAAGCGCCGGCCATGTCGAGAGGCGTGGCGTCATAAGAACCGATAGCCATCGCAGGAGTAGCCCGGAGACCGCGGATACCGGCGGCGCTGGCGAGAGCGACTACCTTGTCGAGGCCGACCATTTGCGCGATGCGGATTGTGGCGGTGTTGATCGAGTGCTGAAGCGCTTGGCGGACAGTGACTTGACCGATGCTGTCTTTGGGGTCGAAATTGCGAGGCGTGTAGGGCTTGCCGTTGGAATCGGTGCCGAATTCGCCCTCGGTGGCGTCGACTTGCGTGATCTGGGTGATGGCTTTAGCGGGATCGTCAGTAAGGGCGGTATTGATGGCGGCGGCGTAGACGAAAGGTTTGAAGATGGAGCCGGTGGGGCGGCTGGCGAGGACGTGATCGAGCTGGCTAGCGGAGTAATCACGGCCGCCGATGAGCGCGAGGACTTCGCCGGTATGGGGATCGAGCGCGATCAAGGCAACCTGGGGCATGGGGCCGGGCCTGATTTCAGTACGGACGGTAGCGTTTCGGCCCTTCCCTTCCCTGATTTTGTGGGTGCGGCGGCGGATAACCTGGGCGTCGACGAGACGCATGCCTTCGCTGACGGCATCGGAGGCGGCGCGCTGAAGCTGGCGATCGAGAGACGTATAGACGCGCATGCCGCCGCTATTGAGGTCGGCTTCGTTGTATCGCTTGAGGAGGCGATCGCGGACCAGATCGATGTAGAAGGGAGCGTCGTCAGCCTGTACGCCGGGAGGGGCGAGTTTTAAAGGCGCGGCCTTGGCAGTTTCTAGGGTTTCTTTATCGATGACGTGGTTCTCATACATGGCGTCGAGGACCAAGTTGCGGCGTTTGACGGCGCGCGCGGGATGGCGGAAGGGCGAGAAGTAGGTAGGGCCATTGACTACGCCCGCGAGGAGAGCAGCTTCGGGGAGCGTAAGGCTGCGAATGTCTTTATTGAAGTAGGCTTGAGCGGCTTCTCCGAAACCGCGGATGTTGAAGGAGCCGTGCTGCCCAAGGTCGACTTGATTGACGTAGATTTCGAGGATGCGTTCCTTGGTAAAGCGGCGCTCGAGGATGAGGGCGATCATCATCTCGGCGAGCTTGCGGCGGACGCTGCGTTCGTTCGAGAGAAAGAAACTGCGCGCCATTTGCATGGTGAGCGTGGAGCCGCCCTGCATGCGGTGATGGCGGAAAACGGGAGTGAGCAGGCCGCTAATCAAGCGGACATAGTTGATGCCGCCGTGTTCGAAGAAGCGGCGGTCCTCGACCGAAACAACTGCTTGGGTAACCACGGGCGGGATTTCAGCAAAAGTGAGCAAGCGGCGTTTAGAGCGCTGTTTCGCATCGAAGAGACCGGTGACGAGCTGGGGCTCAAGTTCGTATGAAGTGAGCGATTGGCTGTTCGGCCCGGTGATCGAATCGATCTCGCCGTCTTTGAGGACCAGGGTAGCGGCAGCGCCCGGATGATAACTGGACGGGCCGGGCTTCACGTCGATGGAAGCGCCATGGAGAGAGTAGCTGCCAACTTTCGACTGCTCGGCGCTGCCTTGCGGGACATAGCCGGCTCCCCGGAGATTGGCAAGGATCGCGGCGGCGGTCCACTTTTCACCGACGTTTACCTGGTCCGGGGCGGCGTAGATTTGTGCGGGTTCGTTGAAGATGGGGCGGCGGATTCGTTCATCGACAATCTTGCTGTATTTCGAGTAATAGAAGGAAAAGACGCCGACCGCCAAGCAGCAACAGAGGAGGAGAACGCCGAGCGTGATTCGAACGGAGGTACGGGCAAAGAAGGCGCGGATGACTTCCCAGTTGAAGCGCGGAGCGGCGTTTACGTGAACAGGCACTTTAAACCAAAGGCGATGGTGAGGATATCAGAGCACATCAGTGCGCGCGGCAGTATTCTGAACAGACATTAGTAGCATAGCTTTGCAGCCGTCAAAGAAGGAATGACCGGCTGAGAAATGACCATGCGCTATCTCCTATTACTTGCGGTGCCGTCAATTGCCTGGGCCGCGGCAAATTATAGTGCCCGCAGTTTGAACGAGAACGGAGCGACGGTGGTCCGGTTGAGTGACGCGGCGCATGGGGCGGAAGTCTCCATAGTTCCTGGGACGGGAAATCGAGCGTTCGAGTTCAAGGTTCACGGCAAAAACCTACTTTATTTTCCGCCGGGGAACGCGGCGAAGTTCGTGGAAGAGCACGGGGCGAGTTTCAGCGGGATACCGTTCTTAGCGCCGTGGGCCAATCGCATGGCGGGAGGCGGGTTTTGGGCAAACGGAGAGCATTACGATTTCAACGGCGGGATTGGGACGCTGAAGATGAGCGGCGCGGAGCGGATTGCGATTCATGGGATGCTGAGCACGTCGGCGGACTGGAAGGTGACCGAGCTGCGGGCGGACAAGCATGGGGCTTGGGTCACGAGCCGGCTCGAGTTTTGGAAGTATCCGGAGTTGATGGCGAACTGGCCGTTTGCGCAGGCATATGAGATGACGTACCGGTTGGCGAATGGGCAGCTGGAGGTCACGACGACGGTGGAGAACCGGAGCGCGGAGCCGATGCCGGTATCGATCGGGTATCACCCGTATTTTCGGATTGCGGACCGGCCGCGGGCGGAGGCGAGCGTGCATATAGCGGCTCGAAAGCATGTGGAGACGGATGCGGAGCTGGTGGCGACGGGCAGTTTGAAACCGGTACAGCTGCCGGAGGAAATTTCCTTGCGGAGCCGGACGTTTGATGACGGATATACGGACCTGATTCGGGACTCGGACGGCAAGGCGCGTTTCTTCGTGGAAAGCGGGACGGAACGGATCACGGTGGTGTATGGGCCGAAGTATCAGGTGGCGGTGGTGTACGCACCGCCCGGTCAGGAGTACGTCTGTTTCGAGCCGATGGCCGCGATTACGAACGGCGTGAATTTGGCCCACGAGGGAAAATACCCGGAGCTGCAGATGTTAGCTCCGGGTGCCACGTGGAAAGCAAGCTTTTGGGTGGAGGCGAAAGCGTTTTAGCGGCTTACGCCAACAATGGATTAGCCCTCTACGCGCAAGTTGTTTGTGACGCTGAAGACATTCGGGACAGAGTTCGCACGAATGCCGATCAGGTTTTTATCGCCCTGGTTAGCAACAACGCCTTCGAGCGTGACATGGCCGTTATTGACAATGATGTGAATGGACGGGAGCGCTCGATTCCCGTAGCGGTCTCCGATTTGCGGGATGCCATAGATGGTGCGGAGCATGGCACGGCGAATCTGCCAGTCAAAGTTCGAAAGCGGAAGAACTTTGATGTTGTTCACGACTTGGGAGACGCCTTCGATGTGCTTAACGACGCCTTCTGCATCGGACTTGAGCGTGGGACGAGTGACGGCGCCTTCCAGGGTGACCGTGGAGCCATTGACGCGGAAGCCGAGATCGTCGAAAACGGTGTAATAGGGCAGCAGAAGAAGCTGGTGACGGACTTCTTGCACGAGTTTGGAGTCATTGGTAGATCCAGCCGTGTAAGGATCTTCGTGTGCTTTTTGCGCAAATACGGATCCGGAAAAAGAGAGCAGCGCGATCCCTAGAATTACGTAAGATGCTGCTTTTCGCATGTTAAATTCTCCCCGCCTCTTTAGACGGGTTTTCTAAAGTTCGGTTTTACGGGAACTTAACGAGGGGCGAGACGGCGGTGGAAGAGGTCGAACACGAGGCCGTAGCACAGGTAAGCCAGAGACGGGTCGTAGCGGGGGCCTTCGTCGCGCAGGAAGGCGTGGGCTCCGTTGACTTCGAACCACTGGAAGTTGGCTTGGACTTCGTCAAGGCGCGCTTTGATTTTGTTGCGGCCTTCGAGGGGAACGTGGGGATCGGCGCGGCCCCAGACGTGGAGAAGTTCGCCTTCGATCTCTGAAGCGCGCGCTAGCGAATCGTCGTGTTTGCCTTTGCCGAGAGTGCCGGAGTGAAGGTCGGTCGCGTAAAAGCAGGCGGCGGCCAGGATTTCGGAGTTCATAGCGGCACGGAAGGCGAGATGACCCCCGAGACAGATGCCCAGAGCGCCGAGATGGCCGGTGCAATCGGGGCGGGATTTCAGGTAATCGATGAGGGCGCGAGCGTCGGCGTCGTGAGAGGAGAGTTCTTTCGCGTACTTGTCAGCGTTGCCCTTGTCGGAGCCGGCCTGATCGTAGGCAAGGACCGTGCCGGCAGGTTCGAGCTCGTGATAGACCTCGGGGACGGCGACTAAATAGCCTTGTCCGGCGAGTAAGGACGCGGTGCGACGGATGGGCGCGGTGGCTTGGAAGATTTCGGAGTAGAACAGGACGGCCGGGAACTTTCCATCCTGGGCGGGATGGAACAAGTGAGTGCGCATGGGGCCGGTGGGCGTTGATATCTCGATAGTGACGTTGTCTTTGATCGTCACGTGGATTAACCCCGAGGAGCTTCTTCGATGGCGACCATGGCCTTGCCGCTCGACAGGTTCTTCTTCTTGCAGCGAACGACTTGATTGGGGCCGAACTGCCACGTTTCGCCGGGGGGCATTTCTTCAGCGATCCGGTAGTAATCGTGGCCGAGATTTTCGGCGTAGACGGCGCGGAGAACGTTAAGGCCTTCACCGATCAATGTGACGTAGATTGTGGCTTCGCGGCCGGGCGGAACCGGAGCGACGGCGGGAGTCGGGGGCTCAGGCGCAGCGGGAGGTTCCGGGGCGGGAGTGTAGGGAGGTTCGGGCTGAGGTGGCGGGGGAACGAAAATAGCCTGCGGAGGAGGCGGAGGTGGAGGCGGTTCCACCGGCGCGGGCTGGGAGAACGTGGGCCGAGTGAAGGAGGCCTGGGGAGCAGGCGGAGGGGATTGCACAGGAGCATGAACAGGTGGAGGTGGAGGCGGCGGGGGTGTGTAAGGGGGCGCGGGCGGCGGAGCGGGCGGAGTCGGCATGGCGCGCAGCGCGAACGCGGGAGCTTGGGCAGGCACGTAGGGTACGCCGGCGCCCTGAACGCGGGCGCTCATACGGGCGCGGTCGATGAAGATGTAAAGCACGGTGACGCCGAGCCAGAAAAGGGGGAGCCACTGGTTTGCGAGGAGGCCTTCAAAGCTGGCGGGTCGGTTCTGGCTGGTCGCAACCGCGCGCCAGAAAGCGCCAGAGGCAACAGTCAGGCATAGTGCAAGCACAGCAGAGAAGGCGACGCTTTCGAAGACGGAGCGATAGCCTTCGCGGTCATAGCCGAGGAGGACGAACACAAGGACAAGCCCGACGATGCTGGCCAGCCAGGTGAACGGCCCGGCTAGCGCGGTGAGGGCCAGGAGAGCGGCGAGAGCAGCGAGAATAAGGCTGGCGCTATCTATCTGAGTTTTTGGCATTTTAGCTGGTAAAGGCTCAATTCTAGCGGACGCGCGAGGTGCGGCGTAGCGTTACAGCGGGTGTAAGGGAGATGCATCCGGGGTGGCTGCGGTTCGTCTAATCTAGTAGCTTGATGAAAAAGGCGATTCTTGGAAATTCTGCTATGCAGAAAAAGGGAGTCGGGGATCGCGTTTTTCTTGAAAGGCGGAGTTTGCCAACAAACTCCTAGAGAAAGTTACAGATGTCCCCCCAAGTGCTCGAGGTACCGCAGGCGGAAACGTTGTTTCAAAGTCTGGAAGCGAAGGCCAGAGAATTACGCCCGAAAGAGGATTTAAATGGTCTGGAGCGGACCTACCGCTTCGCGGCGGAAGCGCATAAGCACCAGAAACGAAAGTCGGGCGAACCTTACATTACGCATCCGCTGGCGGTGGCGAACATTCTGGCGGACATGCAGATGGATACGGTTTGCATTCAGACTGGATTGCTGCATGACGTAGTGGAGGATTGCGGGGTCACGCTCGAGGGCCTGCGCGAGAATTTTGGCGACGATGTGGCGCGGTGCGTGGATGGCGTGACGAAGCTGAGCAAGATCAGCTTTGCGAACCGGGACGACCGGCAGGCGGAGAATCTGCGCAAGATGCTGCTGGCGATGACGACCGATATACGGGTGGTGATCGTAAAGCTGGCGGACCGGCTGCACAACATGCGTACGATCGAATCGCTAACTCCCGAGCGGCGGGAGAGTATCGCGCAGGAGACGCTAGAAATCTACGCGCCGATTGCGCACCGGCTCGGAATGGGGAAGATACGCGGCGAGCTGGAGGATTTAGCGTTTCAAACGCTGCACCCGGAGGCGGCGAGCGACTTACTTCAGGAGATTGACGTAAAGCGGGCGGGATATGAAAACTGGCTCGCGCAGGTGCAGAGCGAGATCGAGCAGCGGCTGGCTCGTGAGGACATACCGGCGAGGGTCGATGGCCGGGTAAAGCGCGCGTATTCGGTCTATTTGAAGCTGAAGCGCCAGAAGATCACGCTCGACCAGGTGTATGACGTGCTGGCGGTACGCATTATCACGGACTCGGTGAAGAATTGCTACGCGGCGCTCGGGGTGATTCACAACGAGTGGCATCCAGTGCCGGGAAGGATCAAGGACTTTATCGCCATGCCGCGCCCGAACTTGTACCAGTCGCTGCATACGTCGGTGATTGGGCCGGGCGGGGTGACGTTCGAAGTGCAGATCCGGACAGACGAGATGCACAAGATTGCGGAAGAGGGGATTGCGGCGCACTGGAAGTACAAGGAAGGCAGTAAAGGGCCGGGGCTGGACGACCAGCGGATTGCGTGGTTGAGGCAATTGGTCGAGTGGCAGCGGGAGATGAGCGACTCGAGCGATTTTCTTTCGTCGGTGAAGATGGATCTTTACGGCGAGGAGGTGTATACGTTTACGCCGCGCGGGCGGGTGATTGTGCTGCCGCGCGAGGCGACGCCGATCGATTTCGCATACGCGATTCATAGCGACGTGGGGAACACGTGTTCGGGTGCGCGCGTTAACGGAATTATCAAGCCGCTGAAGAGCATGCTGCGGAACGGCGATGTGGTGGAGATTTTGACGCAGCCGGGGCATGAGCCGAGCCGGGACTGGCTGGCGGTGGTGAAGACGGCGCGGGCGCGGAACAAGATCCGGCACGTGATCAATGCGGTTGAGCGGGCGAAGGCGGTCGAGATCGGGCAGAAGTCTCTGGAAAAAGAGGCGCGGCGGATGGGCGTGAACCTTGGGCGGTTGACGCAGAGCGATCTGGCGAGCGTGGCTTCCGAGTATGGAGTCAGCAAGACCGACGATCTTTACGCGGCGCTTGGATTCGGGCGGTTCTCGGCGAGGCAGGTGTTGCAGAAGGTGGCTCCGGAAGAGGGAGCGAGCCTGCCTCTGCCGGCGCCTGTGGTTCCGCTGCCTCAGAGGACTTCACATCCGTCAGGCGGCGCTGCGCTCGGCAATGAAGATTTAACGGTTCACGTGAAGGGCGTGGACGATGTGATGGTGTATCGCGCGAAGTGCTGCAACGCGGTTCGAGGCGAGCAGATTGTTGGTTACATCACGCGGGGAAAGGGGATTGCGGTGCATTCGTCGCAGTGCCCGAATGTGCAGAAGCTGATGTACGAGCCGGAGCGCAAAATTTCGGTGGATTGGACACGGAGCGCGAGCGATCCGCTGCCCGTGAAGGTGGTGATTTATACCGATGACAGGCCGGGAATTTTGCATCAGCTGACGTCGATTTTAGATGCGGAGAAGAGCAATATACGGACGCTCGAGGCGCGCGGGGATGAGAAGCGGACCGATAACAGCGCGGTGATCGATATTACGATAGACGTGCGGGATAAGAAGCAGTTGGAGCGGGTGATTACTGCGTTTCGGCGGATTCCGGGAGTGAGGGATATCGAGCGGATGCAGCAGAACGTGAATTAATTATCGGATGCGGTAAACAATGGCATCCTCAATGAACCGATCGCCGAACGATTGGCCGCGCGAGGTCCGTTGCCACCCCCAAGTAACCGCTAAGATAGAGTTATGACCGCGCGCGAATGGATAGCCTGCTCAGTGGTTTCTGTGGACCCGCAAGTGGTTCATGGCGAACCGGTGTTTGCTGGCACGCGTGTGCCGGTCGAGGACACGGTCAACAGCTATTACGGCTATCGGGAAAGTGGTTTGTCAGACCAGGAAGCGGTTGAAACGCTTCTGAAGTCCTTTCCAACAATCCCCGGTGCCGAGGCGTTGCATTCCGTGCTCGCATTCGAGGCGAAGCACGAACCGCTGTTGCAGCCTTGAAGGTTGCCCTAGACGAAGGCGTCCCGGAGCAGATCGCCACGCACCTGCCGGAACACGATGTCCAAACCGTGCGCGAACTCGGGCTGAAGGGCACGATCAACGGCAAGCTGCTGGACGCGATCGAGGTTCGGCATTTCGAGGCGTTCATCAGCAATGACAAGCGCCTGGAGTTCGAACAAAACCTTGCTCGCCGGCCTTTCGCAGTGTTGCTCCTGAGCACAAATCATTGGCCAACGCTGGAAGCGAACGCAGCAGAAGTGCGTGAGGCATTGAGCATTGCGCAGCCAGGAGAGACCATCAAGGTGGATTGCGGCAAGTTCGTCCCGGCTAAGCTCAGGAATCAGCCGAAGCCCTGAGGAATGATTCTGTACCAGCCGTGACTCACTTGCAAAACTCGGGCTTGCGAGGCTTGACAAAGCATGTATGTTGTGATTCGGAGTGATTGGCGAGGCGTAGAAGTGAAGAAACGGAAAGCGCCCACGCCTCGACGGCGTCCCGCGGGGGCGCGGTCTGGTTTCAGGAAGAGAGGGGAGAGCTAGCCGGTCAGCTTGAGGAGTTGATCGACGGTCAGCGCCAGCACGCCGAACATCAGGTGCGCCATGATCTTGGGGGCGCCGCACACGCGACACAGGCGTGCCCCAAACTCGTCTTTGAGGCGGCTGAACACACGTTCGACCATGGTGCGTTCGCGGAAGCGATCCTGCTCGGCCCAGGTCATCTCTTCGGCCCGCAGTTCCCATTCCGGGACGATCTTCCAGGAACGCGAGTTCTTACGCAGAGGGACTTTGTGCTCCCCGGTTTTGCGTCTTCGCTGGGGGTGATCGGTGATGGGCCGGTGCCCCAATTTGAGGCTGTGCTCCCGAATGGCGGCGGCATCGTAAGCCGAGTCCATCAGATCGTATAAGTACGTCACGCGCCCGGTGCTGATGGTCATCAGCGGAATGGCCGCTTGCGAGTCATGCACGCTGGCGCCCGTTAGCAGGGCGCTGATGGGAATCTGTCCGTCGGCGACATCCAGATGCAACTTATAGCCGCGCCAGTAACGGAGGTGGCCTTTGCTGCTCTTCTTCACGCCGATGCCGCACCCGCGCGGCAAGGCCGCCAGCTGCTGCGCCAACGTCTGTTTCCGCTGGCGCTCTAAGCGTGTGCCGCGTTCGGAGGCTTTGGCGCGTTTGGGCCGGCGCTGCTTGCGCTTCTGTTCGGCAGCAGGCCGGACGTCGGTAACTTCTCGCGCGCCTCAATGGCGGTCGAGTCGCGCGCAATATGGCCGATGATGCGGTCTTTCCGCGTGCATTCGATCAGGGCCGCGTGCAACCGCTGCGGCAGGTCGCTTTGGGCGAACTCGGCGAAGGCGCGCGAGAAGGTTGCTTCGTGTGGAATCTGCCGCACCGTGTGCCAGCCGCATAGGCAACGCAGCTGTGGATCGGTGCGCAGACGCTCGAGCAGCTGCCGCGTGGTTTCCATTCCATAAATCGCTTTGGCCAGAAACGCACTGGCTAGCGATTCGCGGTCCCGGGCCGGACGCCCCACCCAGCCGCGCGTATGACCGACATGACGCCGTATATTCACCATCGCCAGCACCGCAATCAGTAAGCGCGCCCGCTCGGCCAGTGGTCCTAGTTCCACCGCGATTCGTTCGAAAAGATCCGCTTGTAAGAAGTGCCCAAACCGCAGCAATCGTTCGCGTGGGGTACTCTGCATCTGAGGGCTTGCTCCTTGTTTTTGTTTGTCTGGAAACAACAGAGTACAAGGTTCAACGCCCTCCCTTCAAACATTTCTTTTCCCTTCTGTTCTATAATCCAGCCCACTCCCACCACAGCATTAATTTTGCAAGTAGCTCCTGTGACTCAGTCGACCATTGGCTCTTTAGCCGAAATTGTCTTCGCGCTAAAGGCCATGGTGGACAGTGTCCCTTTTCGGTGATCTACGGGTCGGTAATCTTTGGGCGTTGCGGCGGGCCGAGAAGCTCTTATGACGCGCGGACTCGACCAACGCGCGCTGGCCAGCGATTGTGTCGAAAAGCTTTTCCTCTGTCAGGCTGAGCCGCGTTTTCTTGGCCGAGTTCTTTCATAGCGGTCCGCTGCTCCATCAGTGTAATCGGCGGTAGCGCCAGTTCGCGGTAAGGGACGGTCACATAACCGTCGTCTGCGACTCCCTTGACAAACACGTTCGACAAATCGCGAGGATTATAACGAACCAGGTGCGGGCGGTCAGACCGGCCCGCAAGAGGACTTAGGACGTTATCCCAATAGTGAATGCGCAATAGTTGTATGCCATCGCGCCGAATCAGCCGATGCGCGAATGGTAAAAAGTCGATGTAGAAACGTTCGGGCTCCGTTGGATGACGAACACGTTCGCGATTTACACGGTTCGTCCAAGCGTCGATTGGCCCGGGCGCGCAACGCCCGATGCACCGTGAGATGATACCCGCCAGTGATCTGCAACACGAGCCAGGTTTCCAGTTCGCGCAGCGTCATGACGGCTTTGCCTTGCGAATCATATTCTCCGCGCTCCTTGATCGAAGAAAACGTTGTTCCCGGTAAAAGATGCATCGCCTTCATCACGGTCCCGATGAGCCTCTCGATTTGGTCGCCGAAATGGGGTCGCAGGGGCGGCCGGTATTCCAATTGCACGCCGTACTCCTGGCAACCCTCGCTCAAGAGCGCGCGCGTGAAACTCTCGCGCGTTGTCTAAATGCACGATGGTCGGGAGACCACTGACAGGCCATTCCCCGTCCACTCCAACACTGCGAAGGTACTTCTCTTTCGGCAGGACAGCATGTGAGACGGCCAAAGCGACGGATGTAGACGAGGGGTGCTCAAACGAGAGATGAAAGCCCGCAATCATTCGCGATGCCACGTCTATGACCAGCGTCAGCCAAGGCCGGCCGATGGGCAATCGATCAATTTCGTCGACAACGATGACATCGACCGGTGTATGGTCAATCTGAAACAAATCCAGGGCGGATTAGGACGAAGCCCTTCCGCCTGCACCGGTCGAAAGCGACCGTGTGCGGCTTTCGCAACGAACCGGCTGTGAACTACTTTCTCGATGTCAAAGGAATCGATCCTGGCGCGAATGGAATTGTAGGACGGCGGCTTCACGTCAGCCTTCTTGCATTCGGCGAAGACGAGTTTATGAAGCGCCGCCGCGCTGGGTCTTTCGGGTTTAAGAAAGAAGTTTTCTATATTTTGAGTGATAATCGCCTCAACGCGACGGTGCAAGCTGAGCGATCCCTGCCGCCGGCCCACCGTCTCGGCCAATAGCGCACTCGTACGGGAATCCTCCCTGTATCGCGCCAACAGTCGATAAATCATGGCGCGGCTGAGGCCGAGAATCTTCGCCGCGGTATCCACCTCCAATCGACGAATGCCGTCCATTGGCGCGAGTTTAGCTATTACTTCTTCACGCCTAGCCGCGACGGCCCATTGCGCATCTGTCGCGTCGTCAATGTCTTGATTTCGCGCCATCGAGGTCAATGTACGGACTAAAGATTATAATCCGCTTTACGCACAGTCTACACATTAAATGAGATTCTACCCATTAAAAGGTTCGGTCGGTCCCTCGTGTCAGCTCCTATGTAACTGAAAAGCAACGCCAGGGTGTCTCCTCATTTAATGAAAACGACAACAATCATTTCCGATCGCCTTTAAAAAACCGTGATTGCCAACGTGAACTCCAAGTATGGCCGCGATCCGGTATCGATGATCTACACCCATCTGTCAGATCGCTACGCGCCCTTTCACGCCAAAGCGATGACCTTCACAGTTCGCGATGCCACGCATGTGCTGGACGGCTTACTTCACCAGGATCCGGGCCTTCAGATTGAAGAACACTATACTGACACCTCATACCGACACCTCGGCTTACACCGATCACATCTCCGCGCTCTGCCATTTACTCGGGTTTCGTTTCGCGCCGCGGATTCGCGATCTCGGCGATCATCGGCTGTTCTCTTTGAGCAGCCCTCGTTCTGTCCCGGGTTGCGGCCGCTGGTTGCCGGCCGCATTCATATCTCCAGCATCCGGCGCCATTGGGATGAAGTGGCCCGGTTTGTCGCGTCCATTCGGGAAGGCTCCGCCAGCTCTTCTTTACTAGTAGGTAAGCTCGCCGCCTATCCTCGTCAAACGCATTTGGGATCCGCTCTGCGTGAAATCGGCCGGATCGAACGAACGCTGTTCACCCTGGCCTGGCTGCAAGATCCGGAACTCCGACGCCGCGTAACAATTGCACTGAACAAAGGGGAAGCCCACCATACGCTTAAACGCGCGATTCGTTTCTACCGGTGAGGATCTCTCCCGGACCGAACGTCTCTCGAGCAAGATCTGCATGCTATGGAGCTTAACCTTGTAGCTGCAGCCATTACGTTATGGAACACGGTCTATCTCGACCGGGCTCTCAGAACGGCCGAGGAACGAGGAATCTCGTTGCCAGCCGACTACCTGCCATATTTCTCCGCTTGGCTGGGAGCATCTCGCCATCACGGGACGCTTCCGGCCACTCCGTCTCTCGGCTCTAGACCAGTTAGCTCCAATACTGTTCACTTAACAAACATTTGTGCGATATTCTGTTTTTAGGACAGGAGGCTGCAGAATGGCGCGAACGGTTGCTACTTTGCCGGCTGGCAGTCGCATCACCGACTACATCAGCCTGGGAGTGATCGCCAAGTTTTTCCCATTGGAGAAAGTGCGCGGTGTGTTAGACAAGACAGGCCGCGCGAGCGTACGGGAACGTGATTTACCGGCGCACGTAGTGGTGTATTACATCATCGCCTTGGCGCTGTATATGCGGTCCTCGTATCGCGAGGTGCTGCGCTGTTTGTTAGAGGGAGTGCAGTGGCTGCTGGATCCGTCTGCGGTGGTGAAGGTAGCGGGCAAGTCGGGCATCTCACAAGCGCGCAGGGCGTTTGGGCGCCGGCCCGGTGAAGGAGTTGTATGAAGGGGCGGTGGTGCCGATTGCCGAGCGCCGGACGAAGGGAGCTTGGTATCGCAACTGGCGGTTAATAAGTCTGGACGGCAGCACGCTGGATGTGGCCGACAGCGCCGAGAACGAAGAGGCGTACGGGAGGCCCGGCGCCAGCCGGGGCTCTAGCGCGTTTCCCAAAATCCGCTTTGTGGGGCTGCTGGAGAATGGGACCCAAGTGCTATGGGCCGCCCAGATGGCAGCGTATGCTACCGATGAGATCACGCTGGCTCAGCAGGTAGTACCCGCCTTGCAAAAAGGCATGCTGTGCCTCGCAGATCGCTTCTTTCCGAGTTACCAACTCTGGCAAACGGCGGCCAAGACCGGAGCCGCTTTGCTGTGGCGTACTCGCCAGAATGCCCGCTTGGAGATCGATCGGCGCTTGCCGGACGGGTCGTATCTGAGCCGTCTCTACGCTTCCACCTCCGATCGCAGAAATCAGCGCCAGGCGATCGTTGTGCGAGCCATCGACTACCGCTTGAAAGATATGCCGAAGGCGGAACCGGTGTACCGCCTGATTACCACCATTCTGGATCCCAAACAGGCTCCCGCCCAAGAACTCGCCGCCTTATATCACGAGCGCTGGGAAATAGAAACCGCCTTGGACGAACTGAAAACCCATTTGCGCGGCGCTCAGATCGTATTGCGGAGCAAAACGCCCGAACTCGTCAAACAAGAATTCTACGGCTTGCTGATGGCGCACTTCGCTATCCGAGGATTGATGCACGAAGCGGCGCTTGAAGTCGATCAAGATCCGGACCGGCTCTCCTTCGTGCACGCGGTGCGCGTTGTCCAGCGCAAAATACCCCGCTTTGCCGCTATTCTCCCCTCGGCACAGAAAAGCCTTTCATGAAGCCGTGCTCCAGGAGATCCTCCAGGAGCGCGTCAGTTCCAGTCGCCATCGCCTCAACCCGCGTGGCGTCAAGCGAAAAATGAGCAATTATCCGCTGCGTCCACGCAAACCGCAGCGCACCCGCCGAATCGACTGCTCCCAGTGGATTAGCATCCTTAAATGAACAGTATTGGGGTTAACCCTAGTCCGGCGGCCGAACTTATCTGGTGGATGATGGGTCGATCGATCCGTCGCGGCGTGCCCTCTCGGTATCGAGCGCAAGCTGTTTTGCCACCTTTGCCGCTACGTCTGCGCTCGCTCCTCGAAACTTCGCTCCTTGGCTCTCCTGTGTCGTGGACCAGATTACGTCGCCATCACGGTTACACAACCGCAGCGCCGCATAGGCTTCGTGCTTTCGTTCTCTCGAGTGATAAGACTTGCTATCGCTAATACTCAGCCCGCCATATCCGCCGCCTAGTCTGGATGAGGACTTCGCACTGCTCGACCCGTACCCGCCGCTGTTCTGACGACTGCCGATCCCTTCCTGAATGTCGTGCGTATCGATAAACGCGTGGTCGTCCGCCGCGCCCTTCACAATCGCGTCCGCCCGGTCCGGATTATCGGTCAATAAGAATAGCTTGGTTGCCGCCAGACTCGATATCAGCAGCGAGCGCATTTCGTCGGCCTGCGCACCCGTGAGTTCCGACACGTAAATACGCCGGATCTCAGGCAGACTGGTCACGGCCGTATTTGCGCCACTGTTCTGCCCCCACGCCGCCATTGCCACAAGCATCGCGGCTAAAGCGTAAATCCTGCTCATCCTTTACCTGCTATTCTGGCTTCATCGTCCTGATATTGGACCGCCTGCCCGGTGCGGGCTTCCAGCGTCACCAAGGCTATCCGGATCGCATTCTTGTCCACCTTGAACACCATCGCCTGCTGCTGCCCGTCATCGTCCTGAAAGCCGATCGTCAAAAAGTGTTCCCGCTTCTTGGCCAACATGAATAGCGGCGAAATCACGGCTGCCGCCAAGTACCGCCGGTCGACCTTCTGCCCGTACTCGAGCAAATTGATGCGATCGAACGGCACCTTCACCTGCACCTGCCTGGAAGCAAACACGAAATAGGTGCGGTCCGTCACTCGAATCAGACCCGGATCCTTGCCCGGTATGTCGGAGCGCGTCCCTCCCACATACTCGACCCGATCGCCCGCACCCCCAGCCAAAACCGGAAAGGAAGGCAGCAAAACAAGAAGGAGGCAGGGGATCAGCGTGCGCATGCGTTGGGAGAGCGTTCTCAGAACAAACGTGCTTTGTCCGGCCCGATAATCTCCGGGAACAACATCACGGCGGCGAAGTGAATCGCGATCCGACCATTCGTCCTTTGCGGGCTGCCAATCAAGCGACCTCTACGGGGAGTCCCTGCCCACGAGCGACGGATGGTCAGTTTCTTGCGCGGTCACGCCAATGCTACTGGAGCCGAAATGTCTTTGCCAACGCTCTCAACCGGCCCATCGGCCTGCAGCTCTACACCGTCGGAGCCGATATGGACCGCGATCCCTTCGGAACTGTCAAGCGCGTCGCCGCAATTGGCTACAAACAGGTAGAGCTCTCTCCCCTGTCCAAAACGCCTCCCAAGCATACGGCGAAGGCGCAAGAACGTTCCTGGGCCATAAGAAGCCCCTTCCGTCCGCCAAAAGTGAAATTCAACTTTCCTCTGGCGAAACAGCAACCGGCATAATGGTTCGCGAAGACGAGTTCAATATAGAAATCAAAGACACCGCCGGATGGCATCGCTCCCTCTCCCGAACCGGCGCAACCATCTCGATCGACGACCCCATGGCCTTTCACCGCGACCAGCTTGCTAAATACACCGACTCCGACATGCACAATCTGCTGGCCTATCTGGAGACGCTGAAATGACGATCCGTGAAGCCTCGCTCGCCGCCGCGCTGTGCCTTGCCACTCTGCTCGCCGCTCAAGAACTCACTCCAAAGGCCATCCTTCATCCTTCTCCGGACAGCTAGCTTGGGTGCGGCGAGGGCGGAAGCTGCGCCACTGAAGCGTAGCTTCTTCTGCCGGAAAGCGCGGCGAAGTCCTCGGATGAACTTACGCCGGCAGACCCGGCCAAGAACTTTGACGGGCAAGAAGAGATCCGCATGACCCAGCAGCATCTGAATCGTACGAATGTCCGCACCCTTCGAGCAGATGAGTCGCGTAGCTGTGGCGTAGCATGTTGCTGCGGATTGAGCGACATGTGACGCCGCACCAGCGAGGAATTCGAAGATCTCCTCGGCGACGTAGTCGGGCTGTGCAAACCCAGGCAGGAATCCATGTTTATCTTCGATAACCTGTCTGCCCACAAGACCCATAAAGTCGCAACGTTCCTGCAAGATCACCCAAATGTGAAATTGCACTTCACCCCTACCTATTCGTCTTGGCTCAATCCAGTGGAGATCTGGTTCTCCCGCATCGAACGCGATGTGATTGCGCACGGCGTATTTACCTCCGTCCGCGATCTCTCTCGCAAGCTCTTGCGTTACGTTCGCGCCTACTCAAAAACAGCGCGACCTTTCCAATGGAAATACTCCGACGTCCGCCGCCTCGTCCCCTCATGCTAATGACCCGCTCAGGACCATAGGTCGCTTTGCGTCCGGTAGCAATCTCCCACAAGCCCCTTCAAGCCTTCCTGCCGCAGCCAGCACGATACTGCACCGCAACGCGTCCTGTTGCGGTGTGCCCATCGCTGCCAACTACTGCTCGATCTGCTCCTGCTGATCCTCCGAAAGCGTAAGAGGCGCCGCCGAACGAGGACGCCTCATTATCCGGTATTCCAAGTTTACATATCCTGATACTTGTTGGACACTACACTAGAGTTCTGTACTGACGGTAAGGCTCACTTTGCAGGCTCGTTAACGCTAACCTGGACAGGCGGGAAGCCCACAATCTCATAGGTGCCGGAGGCAATGCCGATCTTGGCCTCTTCGAGCCCGGCAAGGATGTCGCGACTGATCCGATCCTTGAGCCCCCGGATATCGTGGGTACCGCACAAGAAGCGTACGGAGAGCTCAACCCAATTGTCTGTGATGCGTAGAAAAATCCGGGGCTTGATGTCTGCCGCTTCGATAAAGAATCGGGTTTTCAGGCGATCAAGTTCCGGCTGGGCCAGGTTCGCGATATCGGTAGTGTGCGATTGTACGGCCTTGACGATGATCTGCTCAGCCCGCTGCCGGTCATCTTTGAAGGAGATGGGGATGTGCATCTCTTCCCAGATATAGGGAAATTCGAGAGTGTAATTGTAGACGGGTTCCTCAAAGATCTGCGCGTTTGAGATCGTAACGATGCGGCCGGAATATTGGCGGCTCATGACCCACATACCGGGATCCTGATTCTGAACCGAGGGAGGTTCGCCCATCTCCATGATGACGGTCTGTATGAAATTCAACGCGATCACGTCTCCGCGAACGCCGCCCATGCTGATGCGATCGCCGACATTAAACGTCTTCCCGCGAAGGATCACGAAATAGCCGGCGAAGCTGGTGACCACTTTCTGCAACGCAAACGCTAAACCCGCGCCGAGCAGGCCGATGCCTGTGGCGAGACGCGTGGGGTTATCGAACCAAATGGAAACGAAACCGATCACGCCCACCAGAAAAGTGATAAGACTGATACCCTGACGCGTCCAGAAGGCGGCAGTCTGCTTGCGTGCTCCACCTATTTTCTGCGCCAGTGCCCGCAGGCCCTTACCGATGAAGTACAGAACGAGGAGATAGATGACGGTGAAGAGAAGCTTGTGGGCATTGATGGCGTCGAAGCCGAGAAGCTTCACGCCAAAAATCTGCAGGCTCTTATTGGGGCCGACAAGCTGTACGAATTGTCCGAGCATTGAATAGTAGGTTCGATACCAGCGTAGTTGATGCGCTTGCGAGAACATGCGCATGCCCAACGTGGGCGCTGGTGATTTGGACAACGATAAACGTGGTTAACTCAGTCGGTTAGCCCATCAGACCGGAGATGCAGCGCTCAAACGATTAGGATGCTGCTGGGCGTTGGAATGCCATCAGCCCAAAGGGTCCAGGTTCGCCCATGGTCGGCCGATACGTGAAGGTTTCCCTTTTGGTCGGCGACCGCAACAGCCGAACCATGCGAGGCGATACAACCAGTGTCGACGATGCCGTCGAGCCAAGCGGGCATGCCCCCGTCGACTCGAACCAGCGGACAACGTTCGTCCACGCTTCGTCGATAGATCGCGCCGTGGGGAGCAAAGCGGTCCGCTGCAGCCGCGACCAGCACATCGTCTCCTGAGAACTCGACCGCGGAACAGTAAGAGGCATGAAGACCGGCCTGTTCGACTTCCCATGTCGCCCCACCGTCGCTGCTGGTGCAGAGTCCAATTGCTGCGGCCGCGGCTACGATACCCGGACGGTTCCGGTGCGCGCGGACCTCATGAACGTCGCTACTGACCTCAATGGTCGGTTGCCAAGTTGCGCCATTGTCCACCGATCGCGGGATCCCGCCGACATGGACATTAGCGAGAAGCACCGCGCCGTCCGCTGTCGCGCTTATCGATCGAATGCCGAGCGGAGGTCCCATGAGCTTACCGTTTACTACGGCCGACCCTGCATACCACTTCTCACGCCCGGCAACCCCATCGAAACCTCGGAGCTGCTCGATCGCTCCGTCCGCGCTGACGCGCAACACACGTGCATCGTCGGTACCGGCATAGATGATGCCGCCAACGGCCACGCAACAGGCGAGGTCCATCTCCGTAGTTGCGATCGTGCTCCAAGCGCCGCCAGGTGCGCGACGGCAAAGCGAATGTCCGTCGACAATAGCAAGCGCACCGCCCTGCCCGTCAGTCGCGAGTGCTTTCACAGAACAATTGGTGAGTTCCTGGTCAGGGATCCCGCCAGAAACGACGAACACGCCGTCACCCCAAGTGGCCACTAGCACGCAAGAAGCTACGTTCATTCCTGGATCCGCTCCCTCCGCATGATTTCACCATCTACCCAGACTCAGCGTGGAGTGGCGAAGAAGAATGCAAAGCCGAGCAGGCAGTAAACCGCTACCAGGAGTAAACCCTCAAACCAGGTAGTCTCGCCGTCCATGGAAATGGATGTGACTGCGAACACCGCTCCTACAATCGCAATGAGCTCCAGCGGATTGTTGAAGACCAGGTCAATGGGATGACCCATGAAATAAGAGATCAAGACCAGCAGCGGCGCGAGCAGCAGGACGACCTGCACAGTGGAACCGACGCAAATGCCCATTACCAAACCCATCCTGTCCTGGCGGGCGAAGGAGATGGCGGCCAGGAGATCGGCTGCGTTCCCGATGAGGGCAAGGACGATCACGCCCAGAAATAGAGGAGTGAGGCCAAGTTTTGCGCCGGTAACCTCCAAGCTGCCTGAGATTAAGTCGGATTCGATAGCGACTGCCACGGTCGCTGCACACAGCACGGCGAGCGATTGCCAGATAGGCCAAACGGACTCATTCGACTCAACCTCTCTCTTGCGCGAAGCGAACACATCACGGTGCGTGACCAAGGTATAGATGAGGTTCGCCAGATAGACCAGGATGAGGACAATCGCAACGCAGATGCTAAGGTGTTCGTTAAGCGTTCCGAGGTCCTGACGCCTGGCGCCGAATACCTGATATTCGGTGTAGTCGAACAACACCGGGATCAAGAGAGCGATAACCGAAATAGTCAGCAAACTGCCGAGCAAGCCGGCACGCTCGCGCAAAAACGTTTGTTTCTCGCGTTTCCAGCCGCCGGCAATGATTGCGATTCCTAAGCCAAGCAGACTGGTTCCAATGATGGAGCCGGTGATCTGAGCTTTTACAATGTCAGCATGACCGCCGGCCAAAACGAATAGCGCAAGAGTCAGCTCGGCAACGCTGCCAAATGTGATATTCAGCAGGCCGCCGATCGCAGACCCTGCGCGATTGGCCAAATGATCGGTAGCCCGGCGAATCCACTCGGCAAGTGGAATAATTGCCAAACCCGCGGAGATGAAGACCCATTGTGGAGCAACGTGGAGCCAGTAGGCTAGCGCCAGTGAGATCGGCACCAGCAGAAGCAAACTGGCCAGTAGGACTTGTGTCGCTCTCACGCCGCTACTCCAGTACGCTTACGCTGTCTCAATTTCCGGAAGATTTTTCGCTATATTTACGGTATTTCACCATGTCATGCTCTTTGAGCGTCAGGCCGAAACCGGGCTTGCTCAGGTCTGGCGTGAGCAGCCCCTTTTCCACTTGAATAGCACCGTCGAAAGCCATTTTCTCGATCCGGGCATGATCGTAGAAGTACTCGACGTTGATGGCCCGCTGGGCCCCACAGCACGCGTGAGCATGAATGGAGGGCGAAGTGTGGGCGGAAAGCGGCATGGAGTGGCTTTCGCATAATGCATCCGCGACCAGAAACCCGGTGATGCCGGCGCAGCGCGTGGCGTCCGCTTGTAGAACGTCTACTGCCTCGGCCGCCAACATGCGACGGAAGTACCAGGAGTCGTAGCCATATTCACCCGCCGCAATGTCCATTCCAGGAGGGCCCTGATCCCGGATCAAATGCAAGCCCTGAAGATCGTCTGAGGAAACGGGCTCTTCGAACCAAGTGACATCGTCTTCTTCCCTGAACTTATAGGCCTGATAGAGCGCTTGCTTGCGAGTGTATGCTCCATTGGCGTCAACGAAGAGCTTAACCTTGGCTCCAATCGCTTTGCGCGCAACGTGTACGCGCTCGAGATCGGCCGCTGCATCACGACCGATCTTCATCTTGACGGCGAGAAATCCTTCGTCCGCCCAACCTCCTAGCTGTTCACGGAGCTTGGCATGAGAGTAGGACGTAAAACCGCCGCTCCCGTATGCCATAACGCCGGTACGAACCAGGCCCAGCAAAGAGGCAACTGAAACGTTGAGGAGTTTACCTTTCAAGTCCCAGAGCGCATTGTCCACGGCAGCAATCGCCATCGAAGCGATGCCGGGACGGCCCAGGTTCCGAATCTGCTCGACAATCTTGATCCAGCACGCGCCGTTAGCTAAAGCATCATGGCCGATGATCTTGGACGCCAGTGAAGCATTGATAAGCTCCCCGGTCGCCTGGTCTGCGTAGCTGTACCCCAGGCCTTTTACTCCGCCTGCCGAGATGTGAACCAGGACCATCGATGTCTTATCCCATTCGAAGGTACCGTCGGATTCATGCGATTCGGTGGGTACGGTGTAAACATCCACCTGAATACTTTCAATTTTTGGACTGGATAACATTAGTCACCTTCTAAATGCGAGGCATGCCGTGGCCCCATGTATCGGGCGGAGATAAATCACGCCGCATGGGAGGAGGCTCCATATCCCGCTTGTTCGATTCGAAAATCTCGCTGCCCTGTTTGATCAGGTAATCGGCGGTACGCGCCGCCAGTGACATGATCGTGAGTCCCGGATTAGCCGAGCCTTGAGTCGGCATAATGCTGCCGTCGCAGATGAACAGGTTTGCAATGTCATGCGTCCGTCCAAATTTGTCGACGACTGAACTCTCGGGATCGGATCCCATGCGCGCCGCTCCAACCAGGTGAGCGTAGCGCGCCTCCTGCAACACTTCAGTTGAGCCGGCGGACCACATCACCTCCATCGTCTTGTCCTTGCCGAATTTGATCAATTTCTTATCGTTATCCCCAAGATTGAAAGTCATCCTGGTGATCGGAATACCGTTGTCGTCTTTTTCTTCCGCCAATTGAACGCGGTTATCGGCATGGGGAAGAATTTCGCCGAGGAACCCGAACGCGGCCCAATGGTTGTAGTCCATCATGACCTGACGAAGTCCCCAGCCCCAGGATCCCTTCGCGCTCAGCATCTGTTTAGCAAACGCAATGGGCAAAGGGCCGACAGTTTGAATGGCGAAGCCGCGCGCGAAATCCCGCTTCGGATCGGTCTCGTAAAAATGTTCAGTCAAAGCATGCGCGGGCGGCGCTTTATACATGCGCACCAGATCGTCAAACCGGCCCACCACCACATTGCCCGCCTGCGCCATCAGATAGCGGCCAACGGTATCGCTGGAATTCGCCAGCCCGCCTTCAAATCCCGGACAGGCAGAGTTAAGCAGAAGGCGCGGAGTCTCGATCGAATATCCCGAGATAATGACCGCCTTTGCTTTCTGAAACTGCACGCGGCCTTCCGGGTCGAAGTAAGTGACTCCGGTGACCCGGCGATCTTTGCCCAGATCGACGCGCGAGACCATGCAGTTAGGTCGAATCTCCGCGCCGTTATCGATCGCGTCTGGCACATGGGTAATCAGGGTAGAAGCTTTCGCGCCCACCTTGCAGCCCTGAATGCAAAAGCCACGGTAAATGCAGTGAGGACGGTTCGCTCGAGAGCCGTTGAGAATCGCGACCGGACCACCAGCAGACACACCGATTCCCATGGCGGTGCAGCCTTTGATCAGGACATCGCCGACGCCGCCCATCGGATGCGGGCCGTAAGGATATCCATGTGGATCGCCCCACGGATAGTAGGAAGGGCCAGAGACAGGCAACTCGAGTTCGAGCAGCTCATAGTAAGGCTTCAGGTCGAAGTACGAAATGGGCCAGTCGACTCCCACGCCGTCTTGCGAATGAATGCAGAAGTCAGAAGGATGGAGGCGCGGCGTGAAGGAAGCCCAATGGACAGTGCCGCCGCCGACGCCCTTGCCGCTATTGTTCTCGCCGAAAGCCAGCGGATGCTGCCCTCCGGTGATGCGCATGTCGTTCCAGTAGAGTTGATGAGATCCCTTCTCGTCGCTCACCCAGTCGCGTTCGGTGTCCCAGAACGGCCCGGCATCGAAGCCAATAACCTTGAATCCAGCGCGCGCCAGGCGTTGCAGCAGCACGCCACCGCCCGCCCCAACGCCCACGATCACGTAATCGACTTCCTCGCCTTCAGGGAAACGATGCATCGGTGTTTCAATGGTCTGCATCGGACCGAGCCTGTGCGGCTCACCGGTTGGCGGTTCAAACTGTCCGAGTAACGGTTCTTTCAATGGGTTCCTCCCTGTCCTGGCGATCCGAAATGCTCCTCCTGACCAGCAAGAGGCTCGTGAGCGCCGGATACCGACGCCTCCGGAGCACGCCATTCATAGCGTTTCTCGCGCACCTCCCACGGCTCGGGTTCGCCTCGTTCGAGGCGCATGTAGGCGCGCGGATAAGCCGGGCCGCCAAAACCAATTTCATCCCAAGCCGTAGGATGTGAATAATACGCTTCCGCGCAGTCCGTGACCAACAGCATCCAGAACCGATCGACCGGCATGCGCTTCCAAATCTCGTGGCCGGCAGACGGCTTACCGCGGTGGAGCGAACGCAGAATTTCATCCTGCTCGCGCGGGCCGATATCTACAAACCCACGGCCGTGTTCGTGCTGCGCAATCTCGTCGATGGCCTGGATGCCCAGCGTGAAGGCCTCGCGATCGGGCGGCATATTAGCGTAGCGATAGCCGTTGTGAGTATTTTCGTAAAGCCGCTTATCGATGTGCGGCATGATAGGAATTCGAGAGGCTTCGGCGCGATCGTCCTGCGGGAGAACGCGGTTGCAAATAGCCTGCAACAGGCCCGCCTGCTGCGGATCGAAGAAGCGAACCTCGGGAACGTTGTTGACCCGATCGACCACAACTTGACGCGTCTTTGCGTCCCAGAATTTCTGCTGTCCTAAAGTGCTGAAGCCCGGGTAATAGCCTGGCTGCGCTAGAGGTCCAATCGGCTTCCCCGTATTAGGGTCAATCGGCCGCAGATCCACTTTCTCGCTAGATGAATCGTTCATTTTCGTTTCTCTCTCCCGAGCATGCTCGCAAGTACGCCTAGAAATCCGCTCGCGGCGAACAGCAGTGGCGCAAATATGGGAGGCCCATAGATGATGTTGTATAGCGGCTTCTTGAGGCCCCCTGGACGCCGCATGACGCCCCGCGCATGATAGAAGAAACCCACGGCTCCATCGGCCATCGCCAGGGCAGACATCGCCGGGAGCCAAGTGTGCGCCCAGCGGCGGCTTTTTACAGCGCCGACTCCGGCCGCCATCAGCATAGGCGTGATGATGATAGGCGACCACTGCGCCTTGTAGCGGAAATTGTTCTTGTAATGCGAATACAGCGCTTCAAAGCCGCTAAAAAATGCGGAGACAACGGTAGCGATGGCCATCTGCTTCTGAAACCGGCCTTCTCGCATGTCTTGCGCCCAATCGATCAAATCGTGTTGGCCGGTCAGTTTTCTCGCCCAGTGGCGCGCATGCGCGGGACTCGGCAAAAGCCCACCCTCATCCTGATCTCCGCGCCGCAAAAACGAGGCGACAAAGCCAAGATAAGCGCATACCCCAAACAGCAGAGGCGCGAGAACCGGAGGCCCCATAACGATGTTGACGACCGGCAATCGCCAGCCGCCCGGTTTGCGTTGAATGCCGCGCACGTGAAAATAAAACCCGATCACGCTATCGCCTAACGTGACGACCGAAATAACCCGCAAGACTGTTCGTGCCGCGCGCTTGCTGAAAAAGCCGGCCACCCCTCCGCCAGCCAGCGCCACGCTCAAAATTACGGGCGTGTACATCACTCGGCGGCTGTAGCTGCCCCGGTAGTGCTCGTAGGAGACTTCCAGGCCGGCCAGTACACTCGACATTCCCGCGATCAGCGACAGCCAGCGCTGAAAGCGGCCTTCCCGGATACGCACATCGATCTCGGTCCCGAGCGCGATGGCGGAATCTATGGCGTCAGACATCTCCACATCCTATTGATTTGGTATCGGTCATCTAAACTCCTGCCCTAACGCGCTTCCACCCGATGGTTCTGGCCTTCCCATCGCCCGCGCTCCTTCCAAAAAAACGTAAATTCGACATGCGTTGCAAATTCAGAAGCCGCTATGTCGAAGTATTGGCTGCCAATACCAGTGGGCTTCGAATCGCTATCCTGCCAGCTGTCCCAATCGTTCGCGCTCCAGCGAAGGCGGAACGATTCAGGCGCGCAGATGCGAAGCGTAAGACCTTTCTCCGCCAAACGAATCGGATGCTTCGGCAGCCAGAACTCAAACTTACTTTGCGGCTTTCCCTTGCCATAACGGGCAGCCACTTCCGGGATCAGATCGAATACCCTGCCGTCATGACAGGAACGAAGCAAACGCACATACTCCGAATGCGCCCACGCTAAAGGATTGGCTGAACCGGTCGGCCCACCGCAGAACAGAGAGGCTTCCGGTATATCCGCCGCATCCCAGATTTGCTCCGGCAACAAATGTGTCCCGCTGGAAAACTTCTCGAAAGCATGCAGCAGCCTAGAAGGATTATGACCGGCTGCGAGTTCGTAGTGCGCGCGCTCGCCAGTCAACAGCGGCCAAGGCCGTCCCTGGCCCCAGTCCTTGTAAGGACCACCATCCGGCTTTTGCCCATAACCGTCGTGGTTATACCGATGCCAGCAAGGGCCAAAGGGAGTTTCCGCTTTGAGAACGGCATCCACAGCGCGCAGGCTTTCGACAATCAGAGGATCATTAGCGGAAAAAATGCCGTAGCGCACCAGCTGCAGGAAACCTGCATCGACGATGTCACGAGCGGGATAACACTCCGGTGCGCCGGGAGGCTGACTTGTGAGCTTCAGTTCCGCTGTGTTGACCGCTTCGGGTCCGGCGACTTCCCCCGGCTCGGCTGGATTCAAGCGAACGAAGTACCGCCGCGAATCGGGAAGAATCGACCCCTCGGTGGTCACGGTCCACTCCTCAATATGAGCTCTCAAGAAGTCCGCATAGCTCTCAAGGAACGCTGCTTTTCCTTCATCCTGTCCGGCTCGCGCAAAAGAAGCCGCGCAAATGAAAGCGGAGATGATCGCCGCCAAAGTAGACGGGGAGTAACCGCTCGCCTCTTCCCATCGTTCCTCTCCGGTGACAGGCCCGTTCGAAAGCAGAAAATTAACAGCCCTGTCGACCATTACGCGCGGGTCGAACCGGTCTAACAATTTCAGTTGATGAAGACGCCAGGCCAGCAGGACAGGAAACGCCACTTCGTCCAACTGCTTGCCGTGCCAGAATGCCTTGCCATCCACCCAAAAATTCTGCGGGAACGAACCGTTTTCTTCCTGCCGCGATGCCAGGTAAATCAGCGCTCGGAACGGACCCTCTGTATGGCCTGCAGCTAACAAACCCATCGCGCTCTCGACCATGTCGCGAGTCCACACCAGGTGGTAACCGCCCTTGCCCTCTTTGTCGCCCTGAGCTTCGCCCCAAGGGATGGTCAGGGAGGCTACGAATGCTCCCCGATACAGTATGTCTTCGTGAGTAAGCAACAGGTTGAAGCTCGATTCGAAGAGCCGTCCCTTATCGCCGCTACTGCCCGCGAGCGATTTTCTGCCCTGCGCGGCGGACGTCCACTGATCGATGAAAGTCTTGCGGTGTTCCTTATACTCAAGCCCGAGACTTTGAAACAGGCACGAGGTCACGCTCGACAGGGTTTCGCCGAACGCCAAACCGACCGTAAACTCTCGAGTTTTCGAAAGGTCGAGCTCGGCGGTAAGCGCGACGTTGCCGTTTCTGGCCTCATCGAACTCAAAATTCATCATGCCGTTCTGCGACACGTCTGTGTAGCCGTCGCTATGTCCCACATAGCCGCACGAGAGCTTAGAAAACCCGCAGGAGGCGCCAATAGCCAGCCAGCGACTCTCTTTTTCGGCCACTAACAACTCCCGGCCGGATACCTCCACTACAAAGGCGTTGTTGTTTTTTCCCCCAACTTCCAGGTGCGGATTGGCGAGCACAAAAGTCTTCAATGTTTGGAGAAACTGCTCATCGCCCGACAGCTGGGTATGCATGAGAACACAGGGCCGGCCCGGATCCGCGATGATTTCCTTCACAAATGAAAAGCGCTTCTGGCGATCGTGAGCCGTAACTTTATAACCTTGGGACGGCAGCATGCGTTCAATCTGCCATTCAAAATCCCGCTTCTCTTCGAGGAAGAGTTCATTCCCATCGGCAAATAAAAACTCCAAGTCGCGGAGCTGCGGTCTATCGACGGTCGGATAATACACCTCCGTGAGAGTTCCGTGCCAAAGCGTGAACCAAACGCGACTCATCAGGGAGAAGGAGCTGCCAACTCCATCTTTGTCAGCGTGCGCCCAAAGAGGGTTGTTGCCCGGAGCTCCGAACGCGCTTTTACTTCCGCGAAATTGCGCCATGCAGGTCCTTATTCACTCAAAACCAACTCGTCAGGAGCACAGAGAAACGGTGTCAGCAGCTCTGCGCCGGATTCGGTAACCGTCACCATGTCGCAGTGACGAATGCCCCCGTAACCGTCGAAGTAAATAGCCGGTTCCACATTGAACACCATCCCCGTTTCGAGCGTGTCGTCCGACTTCGGATGAAGGCGCGGTTTGGCGTTGGCATCAATCGCAGAGAACCCGATTCCATGGCCGGTGGAATGTTTGAAATGCGGACCGAACCCATGAGCGGTTAAAACGTCGCGGGCTGCTGCATCGACTGCCGAACCCCTTACGCCGGGCCGAATGGCGCTCAAGGCTGCTTGTCGAGCTTCCGCGATCGCTTCGTACATCTTTCGCTGACGCTCGTCCGGTTGGCCCATCGTGAACGTGCGAGTAACATCTGTCCAGTAACCATCGGCATAAGAGTTCATATGCGTCAACACAAGATCTCCTGGGTCGATGGCTTTGGCTCGGGAGCGCGCGTAAGCCCCCGATGCAAGAGCCGAGTTCGCGCCCGACATGCACCAGGCGAAACCGTCGGCTCGCCGCAGTTTGGGGAAATCGGCAAGATTTGTGCTAAGCGGCCGCCGGAAATTCGACGCCGCCTCCACTTCAGTCGTGCCGGTCTTAATGCCTTGCGCTCCGCCGGTAAAAGCCCGGCCCGCGATCTCTCCGGCGGTGCGCAGGCAGTCCAGTTCGACGGCCGTTTTAGTGGCTCGCAAATCGGCCAAGCCTGAGTCGGCAGCTCTCAGCGAAGCTTTCGGCAATGTCTCCTGAAGAACCGATCGCATCTGAGCGCCGTATAGGTGCATGGCAGCATAGGAAGCCGGTTCAGAAGTCTCTTCTGCTTCGAACCCCACCAGGAGGCGATGGCTTCGATAGCTTGTCAGGATTTTGCGAAGCGGATCTTTGACCGCTTCCGCCGCGGAGGTGAGTTTTTCGAGCGAACTGGGCTTGAAGGTATGCACCTCATCGGCCCAGCTTCTCTTTGCCAACTCTTCTTCATCTTCGGGAACCAGCAATGCGATTTGGCCATCGGAGGAGGCGATTGCCACCCCCGTGCCCACCACCGGCCAGTACCCGGTCAAAAGAAGTACATTTTTCGGCAGCGCGCAAATGACCAGATCCCACCGGTTATTGCGAAGCGCGATCCGAAGACGATCGACACGCTCCGGATTTTTCATGCCTAAATAACTTCCCGGACTTTATCTTCAACGACGGTCTTAATGATCTTCATGCGATCTCTGTTGCTCTTGCCAAGCGATTCGGCAAAATGCATGGCCTGCTCGACAGTGATATTGCCAGGCAGTGGCGGCTCATTCGGATCGATGTTGCACTCGATCACGGCCGGTCCAGGGTGAGCAAGAGCTTGCCGCAATGTGCTTTCCGCGTTCTTCGGATCGTCGATCGTAAAACCGACAGCTCCACAGGCTCGTGCGTGCGCGGCGAAATCAATGGGTTGGAGCTCGATTCCATAGAATGGATTGGCGTCTTGCACCATCTGCTCCCACTTGATCTGGCCCAGAACGTTGTTCTTAATAACGATCACTTTAACGGGCAGTTTGTACTTGACCAGGGTCGCGATTTCGCCCATCAGCATGGTCAGTCCGCCGTCCCCTACCACACAGACTACTTGACGGCCTGGGTAAGCGACCGATGCGCCGATGCTATAAGGCAGTCCGTTCGCCATGGTGGCCAGCGAGCCCGAAAGCGAAAACTTCATGTCGCCGCGCATCTCCACGTAACGAGCCGTCCATGTGGCTATCGTCCCGCTATCGGAGGACACAATCGCATTGGAATCGAGCAGCTTGCTAAGGTGATACGTCACCACCTGCGGCTTCATCGGCATATCTTCCCGAGTGCCGCGCTCTTCCATCAACTGGTTCCAGGACTCCATGCGCTTCTGCGACTTCTCCAGGAACGAGCGGTTCTTCTTGTGCTCGATCAGCGGCAAAAGCGCCCGCAGCACCGCGCCGCAATCGCCGACAAGACCGACATCGGCCGGGTGCCGCAAGCCGATACGCGTCGCATCGCAATCGATTTGAATGCTCTTGGCCTGTCCTGGCTTCGGCAAGAATTCCATATAAGGAAAGCTGCTTCCCGCGAAGATAAACGTGTCGCACTCCTTGAGCGCGTCCTGCGAGGGCGCGGTGCCAAGCAGCCCGAGGCCTCCCGTCGTATAGGGATTGCGATCCGGAACCACGGCCTTTCCCAGCAGTGCCTTAATAATGGGCGCGCCCGCGGCTTCGGCCAGCGCCAGAACCTCCTCGCGCGCCTCCAGACAACCGCTGCCCACCATCAGAGCAACCTTCGAGCCCTTGTTGATCAGCTCAGCCGCCTCTTTCAAGAGACGCTCCGGAGGAACAGGGTGATTGGTTGCGAAGATGTCTCCGCTATGCTTGGCGATGTTAGCTTTCGAACGTTCGTTCTCCGATTGCGGCCATTCCTGCATGTCTTTCGGAATGGTGATGTGGGACACCGCTCTGCGCGTCAGCGCCGTTTTCACTGCTTCATCCACCACGTTCACCAAATGGGCTGGCCCCATAACGCGCTGATTGTACGCAGCGACGTCCATGAACGTCTTGTCCAGGTCCACGTCCTGCTGATAGTCAGTGCCGATCAGGTCATGAAAGGTATGTCCGGTGATGGCCAGCACAGGCTGTTTATCGCACTTGGCATCGTAGAGTCCATTCAACAGATGTATGCCCCCCGGTCCGGAAGTAGCCAAACAAACACCTAAACGGCCGGTGTACTTGGCATAGCCGCATGCAGCAAACGCTGCGGCTTCCTCGTGCCGCACTTGAATAAACCGCATCTTGTCTTGATGAGTTCGCAGCGCTTCCATAATTCCGTTGATACCGTCCCCGGGAAAGCCGAAGATAGTATCCACGCCCCACTCGGTGAGGCGCTCAATGAGTTGGTCTGCTACTTTTTTTGCCATTTTGTAATCTCCTAGAGCGAATTGCGTTCGGTCGTATGAGAGAGCTTGCGGGACTCTAAACGCGTCGATGGACTTGGCGCCGATGGAAGAAGCAACAGGTAGGCATCAACAACGGAGCGAACTCGTGAACCCGCAAGTCAATAGTCTCTCCCGGTAGACTCAAGAGCTGTGTCTTTTGTCACGAGCAAAAAAGGCTTTTTTTAAAAGCTAGTGTAAGCCCGGTAGATATGCGGGCCGCTTCTTTAATGCTCGAAGGCGAATCAGACGATTTCGGAGGATAGCTCTGAAACTAACCGTTTGGTTCTCAGCGGGGCAGGGGTGCCGGCGAACGCTCGTAGAGCTTGCAGGTCGGGTACGGTGACCAGTCTACCTTGCAGGCGAATCAATCCGGTTTTCTCTAACTGAGAGAAAGCCCGTGATACAACTTCGCGCGCGGAACCTATGCGGCTGGCGATCTCTGAACGACTCATCGTTAGTTCGACCACACATAAATCACGGTCCTGAATTCCTCTGTCCTGGTACACGGTCAGCACATGTGCGCAACTCGCTGATCCACGTGAAGCAATGCGAATGACTCAATGAGTTCGGCCGAGTGGCGAACCTTATGCGCCAGCACTCTGGCCACATTCCAGAGCAGTTCGGTGTGCTTCCGGCAAAGGTCATGAGCATCGCGCTTGTTTATAGCGAGCACCTTGGAAGGCGTATCGGAAATCAGAGTACTGTAGAATTTTCCGCCGTTAAAGATCGCAACTGCCGCAAGGATGGCTCCGGGCCGCTCAGTCGACAAAACCTGCTCTTTTCCGTCACTGCTCTGCCGGATTGAGCGAAGCTCGCCACTGGCTACAATGTAAAGCGCCGACGCTTCCTCATGCTCGGAATACAGCACCTCGCCGCGATTGAGGTCACGGGTTCTGGTGCAGGCAGCTACCGTTCGTAACACAGGTTCCGGAAGGTTGCCGAACAAGTCGGTTCCCCGGAGAGCCGCGCCTTTATCTAAACCTTGGTGGGCGTCAGCTTTGTCATATACCCCTTCGGTACTTGGAATTACATTCTATGTGGGTAGATACCGGCATCTCAGGCATAAGAGCCTGGAATCGATGCGCAGCTTGTGACTATTCTCACAGCGGGCAAATGAGGGAGATGGGAAACTCTAAGTCGCAAGCCTACCTTCCTCTGAGCTCTGGCCGTTGGACAATGAGTGGGCATCCAAGAACTAAGTTACATACACAAGATGCAGCTCAATCCAGATACGAAGCTTAGCAGCTTGCTACGCGCCATCCCCAGCGCAGCTTCGGTTTGCGATGCGCTTCAGATCCAAATCCCTGGGAGTGAGGACAAGAGTCTGGAGCGGGTGTGCTCGGAAGCGGATGTTACATTCGCGAGTTTTCTGAAGGCTTTGGACAATATCGATTGGGACAAAGAGTGGAACTAATATCCATCAACGGCTTTGCAGCTCCCAAATCCTCTCGCGTTACTCTGACGATAATCATGGTGGAACAGTAATGGTAGTGGATCTGTCCATTGTGCAAGGAGTTTGTGATTGAACGAGAATATTGAGGCTCTTGGCCTCATCGGTGACACGGGAACAGCCGCGCTGATCAGTTTGAAAGGTAATCTGGCCTGGCTATGCTGGCCGGATTTCGATTCCGAGGCGTGCTTTGCCAATCTGGTTGGCACAGAAGAGAACGGACAGTGGACGCTGGGGCCGCAATCGAGCCGTAGTACCACGCGACGTTACCTTCCCGGCACGCTCATACTTGAGACGACTCACAAGCAACTGCTCGGAGCAACTGTCACAGTGACCGACTTCATGCCAAAACGAAACGGTCACTCGTGCGTGATCAGGATCGTACGAGGCGTGAAGGGCAGCGTTCGCATGAGTACCCTGCTCGCGCCCCGCTTCGATTACGGCACGGCTCAACCGCGGCTTGAACAGAAAGAAGCCAATTGCTGGAACTCGGTAGCGGGCCCTCATCGGCTGGTTGTGCGGAGCAACGTGCCACTCAAGGAGAAGGACGGCGATCTCACAGCGGATTGGGTAGCGGAAGCGGGTGAATCGTACTTCTTCGTCCTGCAGCACAGTACTTCTTACAAAGTTCCGGAGCCGATGCCGATCGACGCTTTGCAGGCCGAGCGCGACACGGTCGAGTATTGGAAAAAGTGGATTTCGCAGAGCACCTACCGGGGGCAGTACAAAGAAGCGGTGGACCGGTCGCTGCTCACTCTTGGAGCTCTGACTTACTCCGATTCCGGAGGCATTGTTGCGGCGCCGACTACTTCTCTGCCCGAAAAAGTGGGCGGCATACGCAACTGGGACTACCGGTTCTGCTGGTTGCGCGACACCACCTTCAGCCTGCTTGCGCTGACGCACTGCGGCTTCGAGGATGAGGCGAGGGCGTGGCTCAAATGGCTGAGCCGCTCGGTGCAGGGCAATCCGAAAGATCTAAAGATCATGTACGGAATTACC
The DNA here is from genome assembly GCA_965219105.1 of Bryobacteraceae bacterium. Classification (GTDB taxonomy): domain Bacteria; phylum Acidobacteriota; class Terriglobia; order Bryobacterales; family Bryobacteraceae; genus Bog-105. The sequence continues at coordinate 2,977,587 of OZ244728.1, forward strand.
GGCAAGCGCGAGCACAGCGAATGGGCGGCTGAGTGGCTCGAAGGCTACAAAGGCTCAACACCGGTACACGTCGGAAACAAAGCTTCGAGCCAATTGCAGCTCGATACGTTCGGGGAAGTGCTCGATACACTCTACCGCTCGCGCTGTCATGATCTCTATCCTTTGCCGGACAAAAGCGGCGAGTCGCTCGAGCTTCCTTTGCTCGAGCACTTGGAGAAGGTCTGGGACGATCCGGATGCAGGACTGTGGGAGTTTCGTAGCGGTCGGCTTCAGTTTACGCAGTCGAAGGTGATGGCTTGGGTTGCGTTCGATCGCGGCATTCGCATGGTCGAAAAATTCGGCATGAAGGGTCCGGTTGACCGCTGGCGGAAGATTCGGACCAAGATCCACGATCAGGTTTGCAAACGCGGCTTTCACAAAGGCCTGAACAGCTTCACTCAAGCCTATGGCAAGAAGCACTTGGACGCGAGCTTGCTGCTGTTGCCTCTAGTCGGCTTTCTACCCATAGAAGATCCGCGTATTACCGGCACGGTAAAGGCCGTCGAAAAGTATCTGCGCAAGGATGGGCTGCTCCTGCGTTACGACAGTAAGCGCGTCGATGACGGATTGCCTGGTGGTGAAGGCGCATTTCTAGCTTGTAACTTCTGGCTGGTGGATGTGTACGTTCTGCAGGGTAGGCATAGAGAGGCCGAGGCTCTGTTCGAGAAGCTCCTGGGGATCGCCAACGACTTGCACCTGCTTTCGGAAGAGTACGACGCGAAAGAAGGGCTGGTCGGCAATTTTCCCCAGGCCTTTTCGCATATTGGGTTGATTGACGCGGCCCTCGCTTTACAATCGGGCATGCCGGTCCGCCTGCGCGAATTAGGTTGACCGCAGTGCCTATTGCGGGTTGGAGTTGGACTGGTTTGAATTGGACTGGTTCGAGTCGGATGAATTAGCCGGTTGCGTCTGGTTAGTGCCATTCGCGGTCGAAGTTGCGGTGTTCGAGCCGTTGCTGTTGTTGTTATTGAAGAGAGAGCCATTCGAGCCGCCGCTCGTATTCGATCCCGAACCAAATGAGGAACTGGAGCCGAACGATGAGCTCGAACCGAACGACGAGCCTGAACCGAACCCGCCACTCTTTGCAGAGTTTCCGCCAGCGCCGGATCCGGAACCCTGGCCGAATCCGCTACTTCCGCCGAACGAGGAGCTCGATCCGAAACTAGACCCGTTGTTAACGCCGCCACCGGTACCGCCAGCCTGCTGCTGCTGCGCAAACTGCCCCGCCTGCACGCCGCCCGGAGCAGTGTCTTTGCGCGGGTCGTAATAAAACTCCCACTTCGAGTAATCGTCCTGCTCGTTGATCTCTTTGATGCTGCGTCCGCCGGCTTTACTGGCAACACCGGCAAGCCCGCCGCTGTTGATCACGCCTGTTTGAGAAGCTCCGAACCCGGAGCTAACCCCACCGTTGCCGCCGAAACTCGACGAGCCGGACGCGCTCGCTCCCAGTATGGATGAGCGTAAATTGGACGCACCTGACGGAGGCGAAGCGTTGTTCGCAGAGCTGCCGCTAGAGTTTGCATCGGCGCTGCTCGCGCCTAGACGGTCGAAAGAATCGCTCGAAGCCGCGCCTGCCGATGACTTCCGCGCCGGTTTACCGCTTCCGTCGGGGTCAGGCAACGGAAGGCTCCCATCGTCAGCTGCCTTCTCGAAATTAGTCGCAAGCGTGGTTCCTCCGTTTGCCGAAATAACAGGGCCGCGACGTCGTGGCTGCAGAACCATCACTTCCGGCGGCGTATTCGAAGAGGCATTCGAGGAACTAAAGAGTCCGGTCCCCGAAGACGAACTGCCGAAACTGCTTCCTCCGCTTCCGGGGTTGTTGCCGTTTTGATTCGAGCCGAAGGTGTTTCCGCCTCCAAAACTGGTGGTGTTTCCCCCTCCGAAACTAGCGGTATTAGAGCTGCTCGAGCCATTCTGCGCGGAGTTTTGCGCCCCGTTCTGCCCCACGAGGCCCAGCTGCTGCGCTTGGGGAACCTTGGAATCGATTAGGGTGCCGTTAGGTCCAGCGTGCAGGAGGCGCCAGTCGGCTTTGCCGGTAAATGGATCCGGATACTGGCTTCGCAGGAAGCGCATGTTGTTGGTATTTTCCAGGTCTTTGATCGAGGCGGGATAGTGGCCGACCTTCCGGACGTATAGCTTGACCGCGCGAGCATATTCCTGGCCGCGGTCCACCAGCAGTTGTTCTCGCAGGCGCTGCTTCTCAAAGGCCGCGACCGGCAGTTCCATGAAAAGCGTAATCGCGACTATAGCGGCAATAACAAAAATGATGAGAAGAGCCGCGCCTCGTTGGGAGTCGCTACGACGGACCGGATAGGATACGCGTGTCATTGTGGATTAGCGGGCTGGACCTGATTAGGTCCGTTCGGAGAAATGAACCCGCCTCGAATGGGCGGGCGAATACCGGGACCGAAGCGGCCCGGCTGTATCGGCTGAACCGGCTCTTGTTCCTGAGGCGCTTCCTCGTTTACTTCCGATTGGCCGCCGAAGCCTGCTGGCGAGCCGTATCCAAATCCACTGCTCTCAGCGCCCGCAGCTGCTTCGGGCACTAAGGGCAGCGTCTGCTCTTTCTTGATTTGGGTGTCTTGCATTCGTGCGCTCGCCGGTGACAGCTGCACAACCAGGTATCGGTCGGCAAGCAGCTGCCCCTCTACTCCCACCAGCACCTTATCGCCATCCATGAAGAACCCGCGATTGCCTTCGCCTGCCGCATGGGGTTTGACGAAGCCGTAATACTTATACGGAATATTTGCCATAAGCTGCGTCGGCAGGGGATAAGAGGACGTAATCGGCTGAGCAGGCAGAGCAGTGGGAATAATCTTGCGCACCGGCACAGGCATGCCGTTTGGCCCCATGCCGGGAACGCTCGCGTCTTCGAACAAATCGCGGCTGCCGGCAGGAAGCTTCACATTGTGCAGGCTCGCCAGTAAATCTAAACGAAGCTCTGGATCGATATCGCCGCGAGTAGCGTCAATCGTGCGCAAACGCAGTGTTCCGCCATCGCTACGATTCGCGCTACGGCGGCGGGCCGCAACAGCCGACCGTTTCGCTCCGCTCGGTGTGACGATCGCAGGCTCCGCTCCGCTCACGCGTGGGGTAGCCGCGGCGGTGGGCCGGTCGCTGTCGTCGCCGCGCGAGTTATACCAGAACAGTAAAGCCGCAAACGCAATTAAGCCTCCGACCAGAATCTTAGGATCGAGGCCGAGCCGAATCCCGAAAATGCGAGTTTGGGCCGGCGCGCTCATTGAGTCCCTCCGGGCGCGGCGAGGAACTCCGAATCGCGAATCACGGCCTGGAACTTCATCTGCGCCGTGACCTGACCGGCCTTTTGCGGCGTGGCGGTGAGGGTATAGAGCATCAGGAGCTTGGGAGAATGGTCCACCTCATACAGGAAATGAATCAGGCTGCTGTACGAGCCTTGAAAGTTCGTCGTATGCGTGAGCACCGTAAGGTCGGCCGTTCCTTCGATCGGCTCTTCGGCCCACACGCCTTCTCCCTGCACCAGACCCGACGACTGCGCCATACGCTGCAGCTCTTCGATGATCGTCTCGTATGCCTCGCGTTTCGGAAGAATGTATTGAGCATCGAAATCCACCGCCTGCTCGCTACCGGTTTGTACCTCGGAGGAGACTCTCTTGAGACGCACGGTTTGCGTGCGGGCCTGCACGAGCTGGAGGCGGAGCTGCTCACTTTGCGTCTTGAGCGCTTCACGCGACCCGCCGGGCGGGAAGAAGTAAAAGATAGCCGCCGCGAGATTAAGAGCGGCCAGCGCAGCCACGCCCGTATACAGCCAGAACCGCGCCCCGCGCCGGCCTGTTGCAATCTGGGGCACAGGCAGCTTAAAGCTTCTGGGCATAAGCCACCGTCAATCTGTATTTGTGGAGCGGATCGTTTTGCGTCGGCGGATCTTCCGTCATCACCGCCGCATCGCCGAATAGACTCGAGCGTTCGAGGCGCTTCAGAAGATCGATCACAGCCGAAGGCTGCTGGGTTCCCACCCACATGTCAAGTTGAACCCGATTGAGGCCAGCCCGATTTTCCGTTGCCACCTGCGGCAAACGAATGGAGAGCAGCCGCATATTCTTGGGGAGCACGGTGCCCAGATCCTCGAACACTCGCGTCCAGCTCACCGACCGTCTGGCAATCAGCTCGTTTAGAAGAACACTTTGCGCGAAGATGTCCGCGTTTTTCGGGCGGGCGAGCACAGACGAATAGGCGGCTTGAGAGCGCTGCAGCCGGGTTAGCTGACTTTGCTGCTGGTCGATAATGGCGCGGAGATCGGTCGCCTGCGCCCGGGAATGAAGAATCAGGAACACCAGCACCAACAGCGTTGCCGCGAGAACCAGTCCGGCAATGGCCAAACCGGCATTGTGAGCGCGCTCGCGCCGGAACGGCTGCGAGGCCAGGTTCATGTCAGAGGGGGAAAACGCGATCATGCTGCGTACTGCTCCAGTAATCCTAAAAGGCCGGCATTTTCTTCCGACGCAATCCCGAACTTAGATCGCACGGGAGCAACCGGAATATTGAACTCGCGTTCGGCGGCCTCTCCCAGATTATCCGTTTCAGGTCCGAATCCGCAAAGCAGCAGGCGCGCCGCGGGTTGGCCGATTTGATCCTCACAGTAAGCAAATGTCTGCTCGAGGAGCGGCATCACGGCTTCGGCTGCCGGACGCCTCCACTGGCTTTCGTCGCCCGTCAAGTCGAGCGATCGAACCAGCCGGACACGGCCGCCTTCCAGCAAGATAACCGACAAGGTAGAGCCTGCGGCCTTGGCCAGCAACGTGAGTCCGGCGTCGCCACGGTCGCAGAGGCGCAGCGCGGCAATGGACGAAGGAAGAACCAGGCCCAGCCGGTAGCCCGCATCGGCAAAAATGCTCTCGTACTCGGCGAGGATGGGCTTAGCAACCGTTGTGACGAGTACTTCCACCCTTCCCGACTGCTCGCTCTGCACCGCGTAGGCCAGCTGCGCTTCGTCAATGGGAAAGGGCACGCTCTTACGCAAGCGGAAACGCAGCAGCGTATCCCGCTCTTCTGACTTGGCCGGGAAGCCTTCGAAATCGAGAATCGAGATCCGGGTTGCGTAATCGGGAATAACCAGCGCCGCATTGGCCCGCTTAGGACTCCCCGCGACGTTTTGGAGAGCTTCCCGGTAGAGATCGGGCCGCATTATATTGGCTCCGCTCGGCGAGGCTGTCAACCCGGCCTCCGCCAGCAATTCACGCCGCTGCTCACCCGCGGCTCGTGGCGCCACGCAGGCAAGAGCGTTGCTCGTAATTTCAAAAAGATAATCCGGCGGCGGCTCAGCGATCCACCGCTGTAAGAAGTCATTCACCGGCAGTTACTTGGCTCCTAAGTCTCAATGAAGGTCACCTTGTTGGCTTCGCGCAGCGTAGTAATTCCCTCGCGAACGCGATCGAGGGCCGAATCGCGGAGGAAAGTCATGCCCTCGTCGCGCGCCCGGCGTTTGATCTCCGATGTAGGACGGCGCTCGAGAATCATCTCCCGAATCTGCTCGGTCAAATCGAGCAGTTCGTGAATGGCGGAGCGGCCGCGAAAACCGGTGCCGCTGCACTCCATACACCCACGCCCTTCATAGAACTCGTGGTCGCGCCAGCCCTCGAGCGGCAACCCGCTTTCGATCAGAAAGTCATCGTCATAATTCACGCGCATCTTGCAGTGCGGGCAGATCACGCGCACCAAACGCTGGGCCAGGATGCAGTTGAGCGAAGAGACGAAGTTGTACGGTTCGACGCCCATGTTAAGAAATCGGCCCAGAACGTCAAGCACGTTATTAGCGTGTACCGTGGTGAAAACCAGGTGGCCGGTAAGCGCGGCGTTAATCGCAATCTGGGCAGTTTCCTGATCGCGGATTTCGCCGACCAGGATCTTGTCGGGATCGTGGCGCAGGATCGAACGCAACCCGCGCGCGAAGGTTAGTCCCTTCTTCTCGTTCACCGGAATTTGCGTGATCCCGCGTATCTGATACTCCACCGGGTCTTCAATTGTGATGATCTTGTCTTCGTCGTTTTTGATCTCGCTGAGCGCGGCGTAAAGCGTAGTCGTTTTGCCGGAACCGGTCGGGCCGGTTACCAGCACCATGCCGTAAGGCTCTTTGATGAAGCGCCGGAACTTCGATTTGTCGTTTTCAGAAAACCCGACAACCTCGAGCGAGAGCTTGGAAAACTTCTCGCTCATCGACTCTTTGTCGAGCACGCGAAGCACGGCATCTTCGCCATGGATCGTGGGCATGATCGAGACGCGAAAATCGATCAGACGGCCTTTGTAGCGAACGCGGAAACGTCCGTCCTGGGGAACGCGCCGCTCGGCGATGTCCAGTTCGCTCATGACCTTAATGCGCGAGATCACGGCCGAATACCATTCCTTCGCGATCGGACTCATCGCTTGCTGCAAAACGCCGTCGATGCGGTACTTGATCGCCAGCTCCTGATCGCGTGTCTCAATGTGAATATCGCTGGCGCGCCGCTCAAGCGCGTTAAAGATGGTCGTGTCGACCAGCTTGATTACCGGCGCGATATGGCCTTCATCGGACGCGAGCCGGTCAATAGACAGGTTTTCGTCGACGTTCTCTTCGTCGCCAACCACGTCGAGCGTAAAACCTTCGGTGACCTCTTCGAGAACGCGCTGGGACTGCTCGGTCTTCTTCAGCAGATCCGATATTTGCGAGTGCGTGGCGACCTTGACCCGGAGCTTCTTAGACAGAAGGACCGCCAGTTCGTCGATCAGAATGATCTGCCGCGGGTCGGCGAGCGCAATCTCGAGCGTTCCATTCACGCTTTGCAGCGGGACGAAGTGATAGCGGAACATGAGATCCACCGGAACCGTCCGGAAGAGCTCATGATCGATCTTGGTCGACTTCAAGTCCACAAAGTCGCAGCGATAGCGTCTGGCGACCGTTTGGGCCTGCTCGGCTTCGCTGACCGGGTCTTTCAGCTTGATAGTTTCAGTTGCCATCTAACGAATAGTGTCCGCGAGAGAAAATATTGGCAGATAAAGCGCCACCAGAACAAAGGCGACAAACGAGCCCATCACGATCATGATCAGCGGCTCAATAAGCGACAGCAGCGCCGTCATGCGCGTGGACACATCTTCTTCGTAAAACTCCGCCACGCTGGTCAGCATCTGTGGAAGCGCGCCGGTCGACTCGCCCACCTCCATCATGTCAACCGCAAGATCGGGGTAAATGCCGGTCGATTTCAGAGACTTCGAAAGCGGCCTGCCTTCGCGAACCATAACAGCGGCTCTGTCGAGCGTTTTCTTGATCAGCACGGTGCCGAGCGAACGCCCGGCGGTTTCGAGAGCCGGCACCAGCGGAATGCCGCCGACCAGCAACGTGCCGAGAATCCGCGACAGTTGCGCGACCTGGTATTTCGTCCAAAGCTCTCCGAGTAACGGGATGCGGATTTTGATGCGGTCGAGCGTCTCCTGCGAGGATTCGCGCTTGGACCAGAAGTAAGCCCCGATCCCGGCCAAAAACAGAGCCCCAAACGCGCCGAGCACATAGGAACGAGCCGTGGTCCCGACTGCGATCAGTATCAACGTGGCGGTAGGCAGCTTTGCCTGCATGCTGTTGTAGAGCGTGGCAAAGTTCGGCACCACATAGGTCACCAGAAAGACGATCAATCCGATTACAAGGCAGACCAATATGGCCGGGTACAGCAGAGAGACGAGCAGCTTTTTCCGCAGCGCGAGCGTCAGGCGCTGGTAGGCGATAAACCGCTCCAGAACCTCGATCAGAGATCCGCTCTTTTCGCCTGCCAGCACGGAAGTCACGTAAATGGGCGGGAAGACGCCCTGCCGGGCAAATGCCTCGGACAGCACGCTTCCGGTTTTCACGTCGTCTCGAACCCCTCGGATGTGGCGGCCCAATTTTTCGTCGGTAAGCCGGTCCGCGAGCAGGTCCAAACCCTGCAGAATCGGCAGTCCTGCCCGCACCAGCGTGACAAACTGCTGGTTAAAGATCAGGAATTTCTCTAAGTTCACCGCCTTCTTGCCGCTATGGCCTGACAAGCGCGCGCTCAGATCTTTGGCGCGAACCGAGTAGACCAGATATCCCTGGCGCTGCAGATGTTCCCGTGCTTCGCGTTCCGAGGGCGCATCGGCCACCTGCTCGTGCATCTGTCCGCGCGGATCGGCGTAGCGCAGGAGAAACTCGGCCACTACCTGCCCTCCCCGCGGAGGTCGACTGCATCCACGATCTCTGCGCCTTGCGGAATCACGAAATGAAACAGGGAATTGTCCACCGGCGGGTTCAAGACTTCGTCGCTGAACTGGAAGGAGGTTATCGAACCGTCCCGTCCGGTGATTTTGAGCTGCTTCACAACCCCATCGTCGCCGGCAAGAAAGGTCAACGCTTCGTAAGGGGCGTGCTCATCCTTTGCTTTGGCTTCCAGCCACGTGCCACCCTCGCCCGGGTGCGTCTCAAAATCGCGGAATTCCTTCTTTAGGTCCAAATGACCCAGCAGGAACGCCAGCGGAGCGCGCAGATCGGCCGTGTCCCGAAGCGGTATCTTCTCTACGCGATGGTCGGCTGCAGTATACAAATAAACGGTTTTTCCGTCAGACACGAACAGCTTGCCGGTGGGCTGGGTGTAGTCCCAACGCATCTTGCCCTGCTTCCGAAGCGTGAGTTGACCGGTTTCAGGTGGACGCCGGTGGCCCTGCCACTCGAAATCCTCGACAAAGTGGAGGCGAAGAGTCTGTGCGCCGTTATAGCGGTGTTCGACAGCCTGAATTAGCCTGTTCGGGGCGAGCGCGACGGCCGGAGATACACTGAGCGCCAGTAAGGCGACACACAGGAGCACGTATGACAGACGTTCCTCCCCATTCCTTCGTTTAGTCAAGGCGACAGCCGCTCGATTTTCCAGTCGCCCGTACCCTCTTCTTTGCGGTAGAGCAGCCGGTCATGAAGACGGTTCGGCCTCCCCTGCCAGAATTCCATAGTGTAAGGCACCACACAGTAGCCTCCCCAGTAGTCCGGTACCGGTATATCGTCGGTTTCGGCGTAACGTGCCTCGAGCTCGGCCAAACGCTCCTGCAACGGCTCGCGGCTTGGAAGAACCTGGCTTTGGTTCGAAACTAGAGCTCCCAGACGGCTCCCTTTTGGGCGGCGTTTGAAGTAAGCTTCGGTCTGTTGGCGGCTCACTGGTTCGACCTTACCTTCAATACGAACCTGCCGCTCGAGTTCCGCCCAGAGAAACGTGAGCGCGCAAAATGGGTTCGTTTTGAATTCTTGTCCTTTGCGGCTGGTGTAACTGGTATAGAAAGTGAACCCAGTGTCACTTAAATCCTTAAGCAGAACAATGCGGCAAGAGGGTTTCCCGTCCGGGGTAGCGGAGGCGAGCGACATAGCATTTGGCTCTTTCAAATCAGCAGCTTGCGCCTCCCGGAACCAGAGATCAAACTGCCGGAATGGGTTCGTTTCGCAGTGCGCTTCGTCGAGTTCGGCCCTCCGGTAGTCTTCGCGCAAATCGGCCAAAGCCAGGGGAGTTCGTTCGGCAGAATTGCCCATATCTCCAGTCTTGCATCAACTTGATATACTCGACTTGGCAATGCTGTACCTGTTCACGTTCCTGCACGTCGTTCTTTGTTTGTTCTTGATCATCGTGGTGCTGCTGCAGAGCGGCAAAGCGGCGGATCTGGCGGGAGCATTCGGCGGCATGGGTTCCCAGACGGTCTTCGGGCCGCGCGGCACCGCCACGGTACTTTCCAAGGCAACCACGATCGCGGCCGCTCTATTCATGGTGACCTCATTGGTGCTGGTGATTCTGGCCAATAATCGTGCGCCGGGCTCCGGCAGCGTCCTGGCCCACCGGAAAGCAGCCACGGTGCAGCCAGTAAAGCCGGCCCAGCACCCAGCACAGCCTGTGCCAAAGAAGAAGTAGGTTTTCCCCTGCGGAGATGGCGGAATTGGCAGACGCACTAGCTTGAGGTGCTAGCGGGTAACACCGTGGGGGTTCAAGTCCCCCTCTCCGCACCATACACAGAACAAAGGGTTTGCCCTCCTCCTTTCAATTTACCCTCTCGGGCTTTTGTGACGTAATTTGTGCCACAACGTTCCGCTCACGCGCCAGGAAGTCTTCTGCCTTGCGGCCAGCCTCTTGCGTGTCGGTGTGATCCGTAATGTTGTAGCGTTCGAACACACTTCGTCTGCGATGACCTGTGATCTTCATGATTACTGTCTCGGCCACTCCTGCTCTTCGCAAATTGCGCACAGCAGTCCGCCGCAAATCGTGAAATAGCAAATGCGGAACTCCAGCACGCTCGCAGGCTAGTTTCCAGCTTTCCCGGAAATCTAGAATCGGCTTGGCACCGCGCGCGAATAGAAAATCGCTGGTTCGCGGCTGCATCTCGACAAACTTCGCCATATCTCCGTAGATCGGGACAGCCACCGGCTCCGGCTTTCGATTTTGGCGGCGTCCCTCCATCCAAATTGTGTTGGCAGCAAGGTCAACTTGCGACCATCTGATGCGAAGCAGAGCGCCACGTCGTAGACTCACGTTATAGGCAATCACAAAAAGCAATTGCAGCTAGCTAGGAAGTTCGGCGAGCAACTTGTGATAGGTCTGCGGCCTTAAAAATCCTTTTCGCGGCTCGTCCTCTCGTCAGCCGCGGAAGATAGGGCACTCGTGCCACAAGCGGAGGATCTTGATTGTACCCGAGCTGAAATGCGCCGTGCAACATCCAGTCTTGTTTCATGCAAGATGACTCTGAAGTAAAGGTTCGATTCTCACACAAGATGAGCCTGGAGAAGGGGGGGCGGTTAGTGATGCTGGGCATTGATTGTCGAAATGCAGGCAGCAGAGCGGTTGAGCCTGGAACAGATCCAGGCATTTTTAGGAGCCAGCGGTGAGGTTGAGTTCGAAGGGCGTGACCAGGGCGAGGTATACGCGTGGGTGAACGGCACGCTGCGGCAGCAAGGTTATGAGAAGTTGAAGCGAAGCAGCCGGGGTTTGGTGCGGCGGTATTTGGGGAAGATGACGGGTTTGAGCCGGGCCCAGATTACACGCTTGATCACGGTGTATCTGAGTGGCGAAGAAGTGAAAGCGAAGCCCTATCGCCGGCATCGCTTCGCGCAACGCTATACGCGCGAGGATGTAGCCTTACTCGCCGCGACGGACACCTGTCACGAAACGCTCAGCGGCCGCGCCACCCGGAAGCTGTTGGAACGGGCCTATGCGGAATTCGGGGATGCGCGCCACCAGCGGCTGGCCTCCCTCTCGGTGGCTCAACTCTACCGGTTGCGCGGGAGCGCCCAGTACCGGCAGCGGCGCATGGTGCACCAGCCCACGCGTCCCACCATCGTCAACATGGGCCAGCGGCGGCGGCCTGAACCGGATAGCCGTCCCGGATATCTGCGGGTGGACACGGTGCATCAGGGCGATCGGGAAGGAACCAAAGGGGTGTATCACATGAACGCGGTCGACCAGGTGACGCAATGGGAAGTAGTGGGAGCGGCGGCGCAGATTAGCGAAGCCTACCTGTTGCCGGTGCTGCAGGCGATGCTCGAACAATTTCCATTTCGCATTCTTGGATTTCATTCCGATAACGGCAGCGAGTTCATTCATTACACCGTGGCGCGCCTGTTGAACAAGCTACTGATCGAACAGACTAAATCGCGTCCGCGGCACAGCAATGACAACGGTTTAGCGGAAGCCAAGAACGGAGCTGTGATCCGCAAACATATGGGCTACGGGTATATCGCAGCTCCGCACGCGGCCGCGATCGGCGCGATTACGCGACATACTTCAATCCCTATCTGAACTTTCATCGCCCTTGCGGGATTCCCGAGCAGACCGTGGACGCCAAGGGGAAAAGCAAGGCCGTGTACCGGCGCTATGCGACACCCTGGGAGATTTTGCGGGAGATGCCGGCGCTGGCAAGCCATCTGAAACCCGAGATCAGTAAGGAGAAGCTGGAGAGCAAAGCGCAAGCCCAAACCGATAGGCAGGCAGCCGAAGAGATGCAGCGAGCCAAGCAGAAGCTGTTTGCAGCATTTCGGCAGACCAGAACAGCATGAATGGTCCGTGGCCGCGCCTCCCGTCGCTCGGCATCGAAGAGTTGTGGTTGCATCGAACGTTTACAAATCAGAAAGGAGTGCCAGCGGCGCTCGCTTTGCTCCGCCTCCAGGCTCATTCTTCAATGAGAAAATGCTCCAGATTTTAGTTGTCCTTTCAAGTGGCGATAAGTGGTGGACTGCTACAGCTAAAATGAGCGCGTTATGACACAGGCCGTTGAGTTAAATAACCTGGACTACGTCAAAGAGCCCGCGGCAATTGAGGAGATCACGGCGCGAACGGAAGAGTTGGGGTTCGGGATGGCTTCTGAGTCTCGGACCGGCGCTCTTCTTCGGACGCTGGCCGCCTCTAAATTGGGTGGTGGGTTTCTGGAGTTGGGGACGGGGACCGGTCTGCGACAGCGTGGCTGCTGGCGGGGATGGAGGCGGGTTCAACGTTAACCAGCGTGGACACGGACGAGAACGTGCAGGAAGTCGCAAGAGAAGTGCTCGGGAGTGACAATCGCCTCACGCTGGTTCTGGAAGATGCGCTTTGTTTCGTGCGGGGCGAACGCGCGGCCGGCTTCGATTTTGTCTTTGCCGATGCGATGCCGGGCAAGTACGAAGGTCTAGACGACTGCTTGCGGGTGGTGAAGCGTGGCGGATTTTACGTGGTGGATGACATGCTGCCGCAAGCCAATTGGCCGGAAGGCCATGCGGAGAAGGTGCCGCTTCTTATCGGAGCTTTGATCGGGCGTGAAGATTCTTCCGTTGTTCCATTGTCTTGGGCGAGTGGGGTGGTAGTGGCGGTGAAGTGTTGAGCGAGTTAGCGCGGCATGGCAAGGCGGAAGTCAGGACTGAAAAGTAGAGTGGCGGTCCAACCGTCAGGGAGATTGAAGTTGTCGCCGTTCTTACGAACCACAGTCGTACCGTTCGTCGGGTTAGCTCCCACGTGATCGAGGATGAGTTGAAGTTGCTCGTCCTGCCAATCCGATGCTGCGTTGTTGTAGGCCGCTCGGCTCTCGGTCAGTTCGCTGTAAGAGGCCTGTCCGTGGCGCTGCCCTTCCGGGGTTAGTGTGATCACAGGAACGTTATAGGTAGTGTCAAGAATTTGTGTAAACGCGTCCTGGTTATGCGACGCTCGTGAGTTCGAGTTCCGACGGTTTTATTGTTGCCGGCTGTTCCATATAAAGAACCGGCGGGGGATGCACAAGGGGGGCCGCGGCCCTCTTGTGGGGGGAGCCGCGTCGATTAGCGGCGTGGGGGGAACCCGCCCGCCCCGGCTTTCCCCTCGGGGGAACGGGAAAGGGGGTTTCAATTCCTTGCTGCCGCAGGCTCGTTTTCGTTCGCTCCTTTCATGCCGTGATCGCTTGTCTTTTTCGGAAGGTATTGGTTCTACGCCGCCCGCGCCTGTTCGAGACGCTCAGGCCAGCGGATCGCAAACTGCCGCAGCGCCTCGCGCCAGCCCTGCACCGTGTGCCATTTCCTGGACACGTTTCGCAGTGCCAGGTACAGCAGCTTAAGGGCTGCTTCCTGGGTGGGGAACGAGCCCCGATTTTTCGTCACCTTGCGCAGCGTCATATGCAACGATTCCACCGCATTGGTCGTATAGATGATCTTGCGGATCTCTTCGGGAAAGTCGAAGAACGGGATCACCCGCTGCCAGCTGCGCTCCCATACGTCGGCTACCACCTGGTGCTTCGGGTATTTGCGCCGGAAATCGGCGAGCGCCGCTTGGGCCTGCTCGGCGCTGACGGCCCGGTATATCGATTTCAAATCCGCCGCCATACTCTTACGCTCTTTCCAGTTCACAAACTGGAGACTGGCGCGAATCAGATGCACAATGCAGGTCTGCACCAGCGTGCTCGGAAATACCGCTTCGATGGCCTCCGGGAAACCTTTCAGTCCATCGGTGCAGATCACGAAGGCGTCCTTCATGCCACGGTTTTTCAGGTTCTGCAGCACCGCCATCCAGTACTTGGCGCCTTCGTTCCCACTGGCCCACAAGCCCAGCACCGACTTCTGGCCCTCCAGGTTGATCCCAATGGCCGTGTACACCGCGCGGTTCTCCACCTTGCCGTCCTGCCGCATCTTCACCATCAGCGCGTCCAGATACACAATCGGATAGAGCGCTTCCAGCGGCCGCTCCTGCCAGGCCTTCACTTCCTCCATGACGCTGCCCGGTGACCTCCGAGATCAACGCGGCGCTCACCTCGACGCCGTACAAATCCTGCAGGTGGCCCTGAATGTCACGCGTCGTCATGCCGAGCGCGTACATCGACAGGATCTTGTCATCGAAACCGCTAAAGCGCGTCTGGTGCTTCTCGATTAACTGCGGCTCGAAGCTGCCGTTGCGATCGCGCGGCACCGCAATCTCCATCTCACCGGCCTCGCCCTTCAACGTTTTCCTGCTCTTGCCGTTCCGCGAGTTGCCGCTGTGGTAACCGGCTACGTCATGCTTCTCGTAGCCCAGGTGATGGTTCAGCTCGCCGGCCAGCATGCGCTCCACCAGCGCCTTAGTGAGTTCCTTCACCAGACCGTTCGGCCCAATCAGGCTTCCTTCGCTGCTTGCAATGAGCTCGTCGATCAGTTCTTTCTTGATTGCCATCCGGTTCTCCTATCTTCCTCTTCTCGAGAACCGCGTTTACACAATCCTTTTTACACCCTCACGTTATATGTAAAAGGCCTTATGTTTGCCGATCGGATTGCGGCAAACTGGAAGTGCAACGTGAATTCATAATCGGAGTCTGCGGGGTGCGTTGTTCTGAAGCTCTTTTGGAATGCGGCCAAGTTTAGGTTCGGCTTTCTTCTCGCGCTCGAAATGGCCCACAACCTGTTCGGCGAGCCGTTCAGCCTGCGCGGCCTCACGATCGGATAGCTGAAAGCTCTGCATAACGGGCCCTTGCGGCCATCGCATTACCTGAGACCAGCACATAGCCACGCAAAAGAGGCTCGCCACAGCGGCACGGGTCAGGGTTCGGCAACTCATAGTCAAAGCATATATTTATTTTTGGCTAGAATGCGGTGTAGCGGCGTGTTTCCGGGTGGCGAAGTTAGGAACGGCCCAGACTCCCGTTACGAGCCCGCTGAGGCAGAGGGCAATCGCGAATGAGTTAAGGTCTTTCTCAATAGCGTAAGAGGTAAGCCTCGAGACGGTCCAAAAGATGCCGATGGTTGATCCAGTAGATACTGGGAAACGAGAACGAGAGTAAGTAGATACAAAGAATGGGTAGCAGAAAGTAGAGTCCGGCAACGCCATTAGCATGAGGCACCTTCACTTCAAGGACCATGATGGTGATGATGACCGCGATTACACCATCGGAGAAAGCTTCCAGGCGGGTTGTGGAAGATGGCTTATCTGGCATTAGTCGCTCCGAAAGTTCTGCGCAAAACCTTGTTAGCTGCTTTGAGCGCCCAGGCGGCACTGACCCAAAGCGTAAGTCCGGCTCCAAGAGAGGCGAAAGCCGCCATGCGGCCGCCGTTTGGACGAAAGGCGACAACGCAGGTAGCGGACCAGGCGATCAGGACGCCGCCGGTCACCAGATTGGCTCGATGCCGGTAGGAGGGTGGCATGAGAAAAAAGTGCAGCCCCACTAGGCCGACGAAAGCCGGAAGGATGTAGTCTTGCAAGCCTACTTTCGGGAAGATGAGAAACAGAAGAAAGACGGCGATGTAAGTCACTGCGTTGACAAGGCCGAATGCGCGGTCATCGCGCTTCTTTTGCGGATCTGCGGACTCGCTTATTAGAGGCGACAGCTTTCTTTTCAAGCGAATTGCAGTAAGTAGGAGGGCACTGGAAGTCAGGAGAACGGCGAAGATCGTTAGGGGAGTTAGTCGTTTGAAGAAAGCACACGAGAAGACGAGCCAAACTGCGCCGAAGATAGAAAAGAACATGGCTCCAACACAGCGACCGGCCGCTCGCGCCGCCGTTCGATCGTTCTCAACCTGCGCCTGCATATCCGTCAGTGTGGGCGAGCCGCGCGCTCGGGCTTGCCCTTGTTTCGGGGTAGTTATGGGGCTGGCGAAACGAGAGTACTATAGACCATGGTCGAAGGCCTTCTGGAGCCGGCACATTTGATTATGTCTCTTTTCCTGTTTCTTCTCTGGTTTGGCATCCCGATTTGGTTTTGTGTTTACGTGGTGAGATCGCTGAAGCAGATCAATCTCGGCCTTCGTGAGATTTCTGCAAGATTACCACCGGCCGGGGCGGGTAGTTTGAACAATACCGCCGAAGCAGATGTATTGGAAAGATGATCATGAATGACGAAAGCACCTTTGCTTGTACCTAACTCAATTACTCGTGGCGGACCAATAGCCAGCGCGCGCGTGAACAGTCCATTTTTCTGAGTTACGAACAGTTACAGATAACTGGTGATAGCCAGGCCGCTGTTGATCAGACGGCACGAAGGTCAGGGTGTAGCGATTGTGAATCTCGGTACCGATGGCAGTCAGCTGCCTTTCGAGATTGTGAAATGTGAGGAACTTTTCGTGACTGCCACCGGTCGCTTGCGCGAACGCTTGTGAGACGTTGAGCTTGGCAAGTTGGACCAGGAGTGCGGGTATGGCTAACAGGTTGATGCCTCCGTGATTGCTCGGATCGTAGAGTCCTGGCTGGTCAGGCGGCGGCGGCCGGTCTGAAGCTTTTTGGGTGAAAGCAGTCAGGAAGGGGGAGTAATAAAGTGAGTAGATGACTACATCGTCTCGTTGCGCTTTCACCAGGACATCCTGGAACTTGCTCCCGCTTCCAAGGTCGTGAGATTCGCCGATTAGAACGATCACGCGGCGAGCCGGTTCTTTTCGCTTGGCAAGCAGATCACAGGCAAGATTGACGCCGTCAATGAGCCGGGCGGAGTCGCCCTTGGCCTGAATGCGCGCGAATGTATCTCCTAGAATATCGGAATCAGCCGTAAATGGCTGCGCGAGCTTCACCTCATCGGAAGCAGTTACCACAGCGGCTAGGCTGGGCATTCCGAGATCCATGTCATTGGTGATGTAAGTGCCCACGGTGGAGGCCATCTTTTTGATCTTGGCCAGAGCCGGCTCGCTGTCGACGTCGGTTTGCAGGACGAGGACGGCATAGATCGGAAGAGCAGCAGAGTCATGAGCAACGATGTGTACGGTTTGAGCTTTTCCACTGTCCAGAACGACAAAATCACCAGCAGTCAGGTTTTCGACGGGTTGGCCGCGTGGCGTGGTGACGGAAACGGGTACTAAGACCTCGCGAGCATGCGTTTTGAATTGCGGCTCTTGCGCCATAGCTGCCGAAGCAATGAAGAGAAAGAGCCATCTCACTGGGCGACAGACGTGCGCCGGTAAATTTCGTTTCCGGTCAGGGAAGACGGTACCGGCAAAACTACCTCAAAAATCCACCCGTGCCGAAAACTGAAATGAACGGGCCGGCAGTTGGTTCGTAATCCCGGCCAGCGGCTGTCCGAAGCCCGCGCCCGCCGTGCTGCCGTTACCGTACGTGCCACTGTATCCGACAAAGTTCGCATGGTTTAACACATTGAACGCCTCCGCGCGCAAGATGAGCTGCACTCGCTCTGTCCCGAGCGCGAACGGACGCTCGACGAACGGTGACAAATCGTAAATCGGACGGCCCCGCCCGGTATTGCGCCCCACAACCACGCCATCGATCACCGGACGGTCCGTTGTGGCTCCCGTGTCGCCGCTATTTGTGGTGCCGGTCGTAATGTTAAAAGGCAGCCCGGAGCCGAGCGTCGTAACCCCTCCCAAATTGATACGAAACGGAGCGCGGTACACGCCGCTCAACACGAACCGCTGCCGCTGATCGAAGATGGCGTTCCCATTCTCGACACGGCCCGTGAAATTCGCGTCATTCGGATTCTGGCTAGGAATGTCAGGATCCACATTATCGATCACATGAGACCAGGTGTAGCTCGCGAGCATGGTAAGGCTGCGGCTGAAGCGATGGCTCACGTTCACATCGAGCGCATGATAGTAAGCGTACCCGTTGTTTACGTCGCTTTGGATCGTGCCGTAAGGCGGCTGAGGATCGGTTGCCTTAAGCGGATTGCAAGTGGTGTCATTCTGCGCGTACCAGGAAACCCAATACGGACGCGTGCAATTGGCCGCCTGCGGTGAGCGGATCTGTCCCGGGCTGGTCCTGATGAATGGCGATGGCGCGTCCACATCGAGCGGACGATTGATCTTGATCGTATGCGAGCCGACGTAATCCACGCTAAGTACCCAATCCTCTGCTAACTGCCGCTGCACGCCGAACGTCCATTGCTCCGAATACGGGTTTAAGAGCTTGTCCGGGTAACCTCTCAAAGCCGATGTGGGAAAGAACTGATTCAGATACGCGCTATCGCCGGGCCTGATGTACAAGCTCCGGAGCGGTTCGGTAGCGCCCGTTGGAAATGCGGGTAAAGGAGCCGCGGAAATGCTGCTTGGAAAACCAATCTGCCCGGGCGCTGCCGTATAGTTGAAGACGCCGGTGGGCCCAGTAAGCGCATAGTTAGCCTCGGAGTTGTCGACAAGCTGTGAATAGTAAATTCCGAAGCCGCTCCGAATCACAGTCTTTCCGTCTCCGCCCACGTTATATGCAAATCCCACGCGAGGCGCGAAATTGGAGCGAGCATCGGTAAACGTCTGTTGCTCATAGCGCAAACCAAGATTGATCGTGAAATCGGGGCGGACATGATAATCATCCTGTACGAACAGTGCCCATAATGTATCGTCAACTACATAATTAGCGTTTCCGTAACTCTGAGTGTAAGTGCGAACGTTGTCGATGTTACCCAGATACGCCGCGCTCTCGCAGATCGAAAGAGCCAGGGTACAAGTGTTATAGACGAACTGACCCTCGTAGATCGGGCCGCCATACTCCTTGCTATTGCCGCCGTTATGCGCAAAGATGACATCCGCTCCCAGCCTTACCTGATGCCGTCCCAGAGTGAGAGCGAGCGTGTCGTTACCTTCGTATTGCCGGTTCAGCAGCAGCGCGGATTGCGATGTCCCCGATGTAAACGTGCCACCGGTCGAGACCGGCACAGAGTACTGCGTTCCAAACACCACAGGGTCGAACTCCGTGATCGGAGAAGCGAGTTGGAACTGCAGGCGCACGCTGTTCACGACGGTCGGCCGCAGAGTGGCTGTTTCGCCCAAGACCTCCGAATAAGTGCGCCGGCGAAATACTCGATCGACGCTCGGCAAGTTATTCCCTCCTACCGCGCCGTTCGGGTTCGTGTCGTAGAATCCGTCCACCCCGCTGCGGAAGAACAGGTTGTTTCGCTCGTCAAATTGATGGTCCACTCGCCCGAAACCTAACCAGTTCCGATAGCGCCCCACGAAGTTGCCCGGCGCAATCGGCGAAACAACCGGAGACCCTCGATTCTCCGCGCTAAATTCGCCTGCCGCGAAAAACTGCGTCCGCTTTCCCCGGCCGATTGGACCCGACAGCGACAATGCGCCCTGAGCCAGCATGTCGCTCGTCAAATCATTCCCGCTTCCGGCGTTCGTGGCGTTGAATCCTGAGAGCCTGGCGCTCGTTCCCGAAGGACGCGATAGCCCAAGAATCTCTCCATGAAAATCGCTGGTCCCGCTTCTGGTAACCAAATTGACAGCGCTTCCGGTGCTGCCGCCGTACTCGGCCGAAAAGGCGTTCACCAGTACCCCCATCTCCTCGACGGCCGCCAGCGGAATGTTTGTAAAAATGGTCTGCCGCCCCCAGCTATCGTTGCCGGTCGCGCCATCGATCTCGAAAGTGGTTTGGCGCCGTCCCGCCCCATTGGTAGTAAATAGGTTCTGGTTCATGAACACATCGCCTTGATTGATGGCGGGGCGATTCGCTGCATTCAGCAGAGGCAGATAGGTAATTCGCCGGTTGAGCAGCGGAGTCTCCCCAATCTGTTTGGCGCTAAGGCGATCACCTATTTGCGGCTGGTCTGCCCGGACTTCCCCGGCGGTTCCCGTTACTGTGACCTGTGTATGTTCAGCCGACACGTTGAGCAGCAGTTTGACTCGGGCGCCCACTCCCGCCGCAAGCGTCAAGTTACTCAGATCCGCACCGGCAAAATGGGCCTTTTCCGCCTGAATACGATAGCTGCCCGCCACCGGCAGGCCGGCGAATGAGAAGCGGCCGAACCGATCGCTTTCGGTGGATCTCTCAACACCGATTCGGTCGTTCGTCAAAGTAACGTGCACACCCGCCACCGCGGCTTGGCTCGTATCGACTATCTCTCCTTCGAGCGATGCTGTGTCCGGAGTTTGCGCCACCACAGAAAGCTGCAGAGCCAATGAAAAACTTAATGCGCAGAATAGTCGAGCCAACCAATTTCTCCTTAGCCTCTGAACTGTGGTTCGAGCCCGGCGTCCACACTCTTACCCAGCGGACACGTTGCGCTGCGTAAGAACGAACTTCTCAATACTCAGAAGTGCGGGGACGGGTAGATTCCAGGCTACAGCATGGTGGGTGCATTTCTAGTTAAGCTGTCGAGTACAATACTTCTTCATCTGCACTGTTCGTTCCTACGCCCCGTTTGCGATGGATTCTGCTTGCTTCGAGCAAGCGCAAGACATTCAAGCCGTTCGCCTTCATAACTAGCATGAAACTCCATAGGATCGCTGTCCCTCTCTTACTCGCCGCCTCCCTCGGCTTCCCCCAAAACGTGAATGATCTAAAAGCGCTCAAATGGAGGCTCATCGGGCCGTTCCGCGGTGGCCGTAGCGCCGCGGTCACAGGCGTCGAATCGCAACCTGGGGTGTTCTATTTCGGCGGCGCGGCAGGCGGCGTTTGGAAGACCGTTAATGACGGTTCAACTTGGCAGTGCGTCTCCGACGGGCAGCCATTCGGCACCGCCTCGATCGGAGACATTGCGGTTTCAGAGTCGGACCCGAACGTGGTCTATGTGGGCACAGGCGAGTACGACATCCGCGGCAACGTCTCGATCGGGGATGGCATGTATAAATCTACCGATGCGGGCAAGACCTGGAAGCACATCGGTCTCGAAAACACACGCCAAATCTCACGTGTTCGAGTTAGCCCCAAAGATCCCAACTTGGTCTACGTGGCCGCTCTAGGCCATGTCTGGGCGCCGAATGAGGAACGCGGCATCTACCGGTCTAAAGATGGCGGCAAGACGTGGGAGAAGATCCTCTCGCGCGGTCCAAAAGCCGGCGCAAGCGAGCTGGTTTTCGATCCCACCAATTCCCGTATCTTGTATGCAGGCTTCTGGGAGGCCTATCGGAAACCTTGGGATCTAGAAAGTGGAGGTCCCGCCAGCGGCATCCTTAAATCGACCGACGGTGGCGATACCTGGACCGATTTGACGAAGAATCCCGGGCTTCCAAAGGGCACACTGGGCAACATCGGCCTTAGCGTGTCTCGCGCCGATCCCGACCGCGTGTATGCTCTGATCGAAGCCGAAGATGGCGGCGTGTTCCGCTCCGATGACGCCGGCAAGACCTGGAAGCGAGTGAACGAAGAGCGCAAGCTTCGCCAACGCGCCTGGTATTACGGACGTATCTTTGCCGACCCGAAAGATCCGAACAAAGTCTACGCTCCGAATGTCGGCTTCTTCCGCTCCGACGATGGCGGCAAAAGCTGGAACGCCATTGAAGTCCCGCATGGCGACAATCACGACCTGTGGATATCCACCGCCGATCCGCAGCGCATGATCGAAGCCAACGATGGCGGCGCAACGGTCAGCACGAATGGAGGCAAGAACTGGAGCACGGAAGACAACCAACCCACTGCTCAGTTCTACCGTGTCACACTTGACAACGACTTTCCGTACCACGCGTACGGAGCCCAACAAGACAACACTACTGTGAAGATTGCGTCGCGCGGCGCAACCGGCAGTATCGGCGAGCGCGATTGGTATCCGGTTGGCGGCGGTGAGAGCGGATGGATCGCTCCTCTACCTACTAACTCCAACATCGTTTTTGCAGGCTCTTACGACGGCCTCATCACTCGTTACGATCACCGCGATGGCCAAATACGCGACCTCACCATCTGGCCCGATAACGAAATGGGCTGGGCGCCGGCCAAGCTGAAATATCGCTTCCAGTGGACTTTTCCCCTGCTGTTCTCGCTTCACGATCCCGACCTGCTTTACGCGGGCGGGAACGTGCTGTTTTCTACGGCCAACCAAGGTCAAAGCTGGAAGCCGATCAGCGGCGACCTCACGCGCGACGATAAGTCAAAACAAATCTCCTCGGGCGGCCCGATCACCAAGGACAACACCAGCGTCGAGTATTACGACACAATCTTCACCGTCAACGAATCTCCGCTGCAAAAAGGTTTGATATGGGTTGGCTCCGATGACGGCATGGTTCATCTCACGCGCGATGGCGGCCAGCACTGGGAGGACATCACCCCAAAAAATGCGCCGCATTGGATTCAAATAAATTCGATGGAGGCTTCGCCTTTTGAACCAGGAACCGCCTACATAGCGGCAACGATGTATAAGTTCGACGATGATCGACCGTATCTATACAAAACCGAGGACTTCGGAAAGACATGGCGCGAGATCAACAGCGGTATACCGGCCGGAGCTTTTACTCGCGTTGTCCGCGAAGACCCGAACCATAAAAATCTGCTCTACGCCGGAACTGAAACCGGCATCTATGTCTCATTCGATGGCGGCAACAAGTGGCAGTCTCTGCAGTTGAATCTTCCTGTCACTCAGGTCGCCGACCTGGCGGTCCAGAAGCGTGAAGGTGAACTAGTCGCCGCGACACACGGACGTGCGTTCTGGATCTTTGACAATACCGACGTGCTGTCCCAGCTCACTCCAACCCTCGAGAACGAAGATGTTCATCTGTTCAAACCGAAACACGCCTATCGTGGGGCGTTTGGGCGGAGCTACGGCCACGCCCCTGAGGATGAGGGCGCAAACCCTCCAACCGGAACCGTCGTGTACTACTGGCTAAAGAATAAGCCGGAAAGCGAAGTGTCCCTTGAGTTTCTAGATGAAAGCGGAAAACTCATCAAGCGCTTCTCGAGTAAACCGCCGAAAGCGGAACCCGGGGCGCTAAAGAGCGGCGCGCCGGAAGGTGAAGAGGAAAGCGATGAGCCTCGTGGCGGCAAACCTCCGCTTGCTCCTGCCGAGAAAGGACTGAACCGCTTCGATTGGGACCTGCGCTATCCCGATGCCACTCGTTTCCCCGGCATGGTGCTTTGGGCCGGCAGCGTTCGAGGGCCCGCCGTTGTTCCAGGGACCTATCAGGTGCGCCTAACTGCCGGCGGCAAAACGCAAACCCAAAAGTTCGAAGTCCGCAAAGATCCTCGCGTCTCGACCACGCCCGAGCAGTTCTCTGCTCAGCTAGCGCTCGGGTTGCAAATGCGAGACAAACTAAGCCGCACCAATGAAGCTGTGATCCAGATCCGGCAGGCCCGCCAGCAAATCGACGATCTCTCGGCGCGCCTGGAGTCGGCGACTCAAACCGATAAGTCGCGGGCTGTGCTGGATCGAGCGAAGAATCTGTCAAAAGAGATGACCGGGATCGAGGAAGCGCTCTATCAAACTAAAAGCAAAGCAAGCGAAGACCCGCTGAACTATCCCGTCCGCTTGAATAATAAGCTGGCTGCTTTGCTTAGCGATGTGGAACTTTCGGAGACGCAGCCGACCGCCGCGCAAGAACAGGTTTACGAGGACCTCGCCACCGCAATCAACACGCAGTTGAAAGCCTGGAATCAACTGATGGACGTGCGAGTTCCCGCGCTCAATAAAGAGGTACGCGAGGCCGACGTTCCCGCTATTGCGCTCAAGAAAGCAGCTGCGCCTTCTTCGGAATGACCGCTGTCGATCTCTCCAGTTACGCCGGTCTCACAGCCATGGTGCTGCTGACCCTCAACATTCTGCTGGGCTTGGTTCTATCTACCCGTTACAGCCCCCCGGCGCGTTGGTGGCCCTATGGCCGACGGCGCATCTTCGACGTTCATAACTGGACCGCTTATGTGGCGCTCGCGTTGATCCTCTTGCACCCGCTCTTACTTCTGTTCTCGGCAACCGCTAAATTCCATATCTTCGACATCTTGCTCCCGGTCAACTCTCCCGGGCAGCGCCTCTATAACTGTTTCGGAGCGGCCGCCTTTTACTTAACCCTGTTCGTTATAGTCACCTCTTACATCCGCAAGAAGATGAAGTATCGAACCTGGAAAGCTTTTCACTACACCGCCTATGCCGCTGCGGCGATGATTTTTCTCCATGGCATAATCATCGATCCAAACCTGAAAAAGCTGCCTCCCGATCTTCTGGATGGCGAAAAAGTACTTATTGAAATCTGCCTGATAATAGTTCTGGCCGGTTCCGCCCTGCGCATCCGAAAAGCCGTACCAAACAAGAAGCCTTCCGGCGTCGAGATGGAATTTTGACCGCTGGCGCACACTCGGAAACTACATATTGCTTTTAGCTTAGATTTGCCGCAAAATCACCCCAAGGCGGACTTTCTATGTCGATCGTGTCCTGGGCAGCCAGATTTGCTGTCATTTTAGCTCTACTCTCCACTTCTTCAGTCGTTCCGAACCTCTACTCGCAGGCAGTTTCCGGCAACATCATCGGAACGGTAACTGACCCCAGCGGGGCAGCTGTTTCCGGGGCTCAAGTAGCGGTTGCCAATGCCGCAACCGGCTTTTCCTCTCAGACAATGACCAACGAATCTGGTAACTATACGGTTGCCGATCTTGCCGCTGGAACTTACACCGTTACCATCACAGCTCCCGGTTTTCAGAAATTCGTTCAGCAAAACGTTCTGGTGAATGTATCTCAATCGGCTCGTGCCGATGGATCGCTGAAGGTGGGCGAAGCATCCCAGCAAATCACCGTCAGCGGCGCTCCGCCCGATATTGAAACGGATCGTGCCTCGGTTCAAACTCGATTGAGCTCGGGACAGATCTCCTCCTTGCCCACACCGGGCCGTAATTTTACTAACCTCACGCTACTTACTCCAGGTGCCGTAGTAAATACCTATCAGCATGCAGCCAGTGAGAATCCACAGCAATCCACGCTAGTAAACACAGGAGGCCAGGAGTTCGCCGGAACTAACTACCAGCTTGATGGCATGAATAACAACGACTCGGTCCTCGGTATCACAATAGTCAATCCTGCCATCGATTCAGTAGCTGCCGTCACAATTCAGACCAACAACTACGACCCCGAATATCAGGCGACCGGCGCGGTGATACAAGTGGCGACCAAGTCTGGCACCAACGATCTTCACGGCAGTGCATTCGAATTCCTGCAAAACAATATCTTCCAGGCGCGAGATCCTTTCACGCAGGGCTTGCATGCGCCGGGCACTCCCGCTCCTCCCCATCGCGGCATTCCGGAGCTGCGCTGGAATCAGTTCGGCGGATCGATCGGCGGCCCGATCCGGAAAGACAAGCTCTTCTTCTTCGGTGATTACCAGGGAACACAGCGGAGAATCGGAGGCTCGGAGACGCTGCGAGTTCCTACTGCCGCCGAGCGTGCCGGGAATTTGAGCGACCTTGGCGCTGTGATCTATGATCCGAACACCGGGAATCCCGATGGCTCGGGCCGGATCCCGTTTGCCGGCTCCAATCTCGCGGGTCGAATTTCTACTCCGGCGGCTAACATCCTGAACGCTCTGCCGCTTCCTAATATCGCCGCAGCTAATCCCGCCGCGAACAACTTCTCCACCAGCGCGGTGGAAAACTACCCCACCAACCAGTTCGATACTCGTGGTGATTACTTCGTCAGCGACAAGCTCCGCGTCTTTGCCCGGTACAGCTACCTCAAAGCCAGCGTCGACGCACCCGGACCCTTCGGACTCTACGGCGGCTCCGCTTTCCCCGCTTTCGCGTTTTCCGGGCTTTCTGATGCTCTAAACCAAAATATCGCCTCGAATGGAACCTTCACCTTTAGCCCGACCCTGCTCGGAGACGTGCGCTTCGGCTTCTCGCGATACCGCGTCACTGTGTTAGCGCAGGACCAGAACACGCAGCTCGCTAACACCGTCGGCATTCCGGGACTGAACATTGCGGGACGCCCGGATACGAACGGATTACCGGACCTCACCATCAATGGAGCCGGAGGAGTGAACATCGGCTACAACTGTAACTGCCCGCTTCACGAGCGCGAGACGCTTCTCGATTACGTAACTACCTGGACTAAGATCGCCGGCAATCACACCGTCCGATGGGGCGCTACTTGGGAAATGGCCTGGAATCTCCGCCTCCCGAGCGACAATCACCGCGCCGGTTCGTATCAGTTCAACGACTCGGTCACATCGGACGCGAACGTTGGCGGAAGCGGCTTAGGCCTCGCCTCGTTCCTGCTCGGCGCTCCTTCGAGTTTCAGCCGCTTTCAACAGATATCGACCAATCAGGAAGACCGGCAGAACCGCCTGCTTAGTTTCGTGCAAGATACCTGGCGGCTCACTCAGAAACTTACAATCACTTACGGCGTCCGTTGGGATGTATACTCTCCCGACTTCTCTCTCAATGCCGGTCAGGGCGGCCGATACGATGTGACGAACAACACTGTTTACATTCCGGGCGTAGGAGGTGTCTCCCGTTCAGGCAATGCTCAAGTCCAATGGCGTAACTTCTCGCCTCGCCTTGGTATCGCCTATTCCCCGGACTCGAAAACAGTGATCCGCACCGGTTACGGGCGCGGCTATACTCTGGGAACGTTCGGCTGGACATTCAACAATCTGGATGCCGACGTTTATCCGTCTATCGTGAACCAGAACGTCACTGCCAACTCCCCATTCTCACCGGTCTTCCCGCTCGCCACTGCTCCGCCCCCTGTTGTCTTCCCAACCATCCCCTCGAATGGCAGGCTCCCTCTAGCTAATGGCATCGGTGTCGCTTACATTCCCGCAAACCAGAAGATTCCGTACGTGGATATGTATAATTTTACGGTCGAGCGCGAGATTCTCCCCCAGTTCAACGTGTCAGTCGGGTATGTCGGGAGCTTGGGGCGTCACTTGAACGGCGGATTCGGCCTCAATGCCGCCATTCCCGGGCCCGGCGCTGACGCAAATCTTCGACGGCCGTTATATCTCGCTTACGGGCTCACGCAGGGCATCTTCGATAAGTGTAACTGCACCAGCAGTAACTACAACGCTCTTCAGCTACAAGCCAGCCGCCGCTTCTCGGAGGCTTATTCGCTGCTCGCCAGCTTTAGTTGGCAAAAGGCGCTCGACTACGGCGAATTCGGAACTCCTACGAACCAATACAACGCTCAGCAGGATTACGGACCAGCCAGTTATGACCGCGAATACGTCTTTACTCTGGCCCACACACTGGAGCTGCCCTTCGGTCCAGGCCGAAAATTCCTGTCCAACGCCCACGGCATCACCAGGGCGCTGGTTGCCAACTGGGCGTTTCGCGGCATCACTTCCTACTATTCGGGACTGCCCTTTTCTCCCAGCATCGGCGACCAATCATTCCTGAATTCGCCGGATCAGTCCAGCCGTCCCGATTTAACCGGAAACCCAGTAGTCGCAAATCAAAACCCAAATCTTTGGTTCAACCCGTCCGCTTACGGCACTCCTGCGCTTTACACTTTTGGCAATGCCGGTCGCGACTCACTGCGAGGACCGAACTTCTTCGAAGCCGACTGGTCCGTGTCAAAGAACTTCAAAATTCGAGAGCGTACCGGCCTTGAGTTTCGCTGGGAAGTTTTCAACGTTTTCAACCGGCAGAACCTCGCCTTGCCAAACACTCAGGTCGACTCCAGCGCGGGAGGTCTGATTCAAGACATCCAGGTCTGCACGACCTGCGGAAACGGTATGCGTAACATGCAGTTCGGAGCACACATTACCTTCTGATGCCGGGACGCGGCCGGGACACGATCTTCCTTTTGCTTGCCTTGGCCGCCGCTTCGTCTCGAGTCGCGCCCGCGCAAGACGCTTCCTTTGAGCTGGAGGCCCGGAGTCCAACGCCCTACACTGCCGCCTATCTCGGGAACGGAGCAATGGGCTTGGAGACGACGCCGCTCGGGACCACGCCGGCCCATTGTTATCTCGCAGGTGTCTACGATGAAACTCCCGGAGACGTAGCGCGCATCGCTTCAGCACCGGCCTGGAACGAAGTCGATGTCTTTTATCAGGGCCATTGGCTCAATCGCCAGCCGCCGGGTTCACTCCAGAGTTATCGGCAAGTGCTCGACATGTATAACGGTGTTCTTCGTACCGAATACACTTGGGTATCCAATGGGAAACGGCTCGCCGTTCACGTAGCCCAGTTTGTTTCGCGCGATCGCCCGGACACTGCCGCCGTTTCAGTTACCTTAATCCCCCAAGCTGCCGGGCAAATCAAAGTAAGGCTCCCATTGCGTAACTGGCCTCCGCCTCATCGATACGAGTTGGCACGTCTAGAGAAGCTTGAGGAGGCTGCGCAAAAAGATCCATGGCTCATCTGGTATCCCGGCCGCTTAAAGGTCACCGATGCCGCTACACAAACGGGCGCAAATCACGCAGTTCTCTCGCTCTTGTCGCATGCTCCCGGCACCGGAGCGACAATAGCGGAAGCCGTCGCCTTGGATTGGCCGCAAGGCGCTAAAGTCGAGGCAAACCGAAGTGACCCTCAAATCGCTCAGTTAGAGGTTCTGGTAGACGCCACTCCGGGCGCTGCCTTGAAGTTCACCAAGTACGCCGCAATCGAGCGGGAAAGTTCAGCGGCTACACCCGCCAAAGCAATCGAAATTGCCAAGTCCCTTCAAACTGAAGGCTGGGCCCGGCTATTGTCCCAACACACTAACGCATGGCACAGCCTCTGGAACTCCGACATCCGGGTCGAGGGCGATCCTGCGCTGCAACGGGTCATTCATTCCATGCTTTTCTACCTTCTGGGCAGCGCGCGCAAAGATGTCGCCACAAGTACGCCGCCTATGGGTCTGAGTTCGTCCGGATACTTCGGGCATATCTTCTGGGATGCGGACACGTTCCTGTATCCAGCTCTTCTTATTCTCCATCCTGAGTTAGCGCACTCGATGGTCGCATTTCGATCGCGAACCCGTGAAGAAGCAGTCAGGAATGCTGCTCAAAACGGCTTTCGCGGCGCTATGTACCCGTGGGAAGCGGGACCGGACGGCGCGGAGGTGACTCCTCGATTCGCCGCCCAGAACGCCAAGTTCGAGAACCACATCAACGGTGATGTCGCGCTGGCGGCTTGGCAGTATTGGCTCGCGACCGGAGACCACCAATGGTTGGAAAAAGACTGCTGGCCCATCCTCCGCGACACGGCCGACTTCTGGGTTAGTCGAGTGTCTTTTAATGCGGCGAAGAAACGATACGAAATCGGCAAAGTCGTCGGGGTGAACGAATCTCTGATAGGAATCTCGAACGACGCGTGGACAAATGCGATCGCCCAGAAGAACTTGCGACTGGCCGTTGAGGCGGCTCGCTTGCTCAGCCGCCCGGTAAACCCGAAATGGCAGGCGATCGCAAACGCCTTGTATCTTCCTCCGCCGGACTCGCCATTATTCTGGTTCCCTCTGGATCAGAAGTTTCCGCCCGCTAAGACGCGGGAAGAGCTCGAATCAGCGATGAAATGGATTCGAGCCGGTAACGACGGGGCCATGATGCACGGCGAGTTCTACCCGATCATGGCGGCCCAAATGCAAGACCGGCAGCTCATCGGGCAGATGATCGGGCCGCTCTCGACGCGCTACCTGCGTCCTCCGTTCCAAGTTGTCGCGGAGACCCCGCTAAACCGCAACACGAACTTCATCACGGGCGCCGGCGCATTTCTACAGCAGTTCGTCTTTGGCTACTCGGGTCTTCGCTTGACCGCGAAAGGACTCGTGCAGCAATATCCAGCCGTCTTGCCGCCCGGCGTGTCCAAGCTCACGCTCCGGAATATCAGCGTGCGCGGGAAGCTACAAACTTTAACCTTCTCTTCGAATTCGCGCTAAACCACACCGGCGTGCCAACCAACTCGCTATTTCAATTGCGATATGTTCTGACGGGAGAACTCATGACAAATTGGACGCGAAGAGAACTGATCGGATCGATGGCGGGAGCGGCCTCTGCAACGTCGCTCGCCGCCCGAAGCATGGCGAAAACATCCGCTCCAGAAAAGAAAAGCGGACAGAAATCCATCAAAATTACTGACCTCCGGTGCGCCATCATTGGCAAGAGCCCGGTGGTTCGAATCGTCACCGATGCGGGCATCTCCGGCTACGGTGAAGCCGAGTCCTACAAGCCTTATCTCAGGCCGATGGTGCTGTTTTACAAAGACTACATTCTCGGCGAAGATCCAACCGAAGTCGAGCACGTCATGTTGAAGATCCGCCGCCTCGGCGCGTTCAAGCCTTGGGGCGCAGCGGTCAGCGCCATCGAGTTCGCTCTTTGGGACATCGCTGGGCAGGCTGCCGGCGTACCCGTCTATAAGTTATTGGGCGGCAAAATTCGGGACCGCGTCCGCGCCTATAACGGAGGCGTTCGTTTCCCCATGAGCGGTCAGACTCCCCAGGACTACGCCGAAAACATGTCCAAAATGAAGGAAGCCAAAGAAGGTTTCACGCTGATCAAGCAGGCCGTTGGCTTTCACAACCCGGCGATGATGCACGCCATGAAGGACGGATGGTACGACGAACCACGCACGGGCGCATCGCACTCAGACCGCGGTCTGATGACCGAACGCGGCCTTGAAGAAGTCATTGCCTGCGTCGAAGCGATGAAGAAAGTGCTCGGCGACGAGATCGGACTCGCTCTTGACTGCGGACCGGGCTGGGCCGTGAAAGACGCGATTACCTTCGCGCGCGCACTTGAACCGCTTCACATCACCTGGCTCGAAGATCTGATCACAGGCGACTACACGCCCTATCCCAACGCCGAGGTTTTTCGTGAGGTCACCCAAAGTACTTCGGTTGCAATCCACACCGGTGAAGAAATCTATCTACGCGAAAACTTCAAGGACCTCATCGAGAAGCAAGCTGTCAACATCGTCGGGCCCGATCCGGCCGATGTTGGTGGAATAGCGGAAATGAAGTGGATCGCCGAATACGCCGATCTTCACGACATCCAAATCGCTCCGCACGGTGTCTTTGACGGGCTGATCGGGCTTGCCGCGCACGTTCAGGTAGCGGCCGCGCTACCGCAAAACTACATCGCCTTCGAATACCCGGTGGCGCATCCCGATTGGTGGTACCAGATTGTCGACGGCCTGCCGGACCCCATCATGAACCGCGGATTCATAGATGTGTGGGACCGGCCTGGACTCGGCGTCACGTTCAACATCCCGGCAGCTAAGGCTCACCTGTCGGAAGAGGATCGCAACTTCTTCGATTGAGACGCGGTTTACTACCGCCTCCCATGTCGCATCATCAAAACTACCTACCGCACCGCCGGAGCCGCCTGAATCGCAACCGCTTGCCCCGCAAACACCGTCGGAGCCCCTGCGCCATACGCAGCCTTGTTGAACGGCGCAACGTCAGACTTTAACAGCTCGTTGAACGCCGTCAGCTTCTGCTCTACTTCTCCGTGCAGTTCGGTCATGCGAGCACGTATAAGCGCATTCGGCGGCTGGTCGTAAGCCTCCGCCAACAGGAGCGCCAGGTTTCCGACATTTGCGTGCAAGGTCGTCAGATCGTGGATGTCGTCTTCCTCCACTCTGTGTTGAATGTTCGGATCGTACACGCTGCCCTTCAAAGCTTTTAGCTTTTCATTCAACCCGTCGCTCTGCTTGAGCAACGAAGTATATTTATCGCCGCCTCCCGCCTGCAATGCGACACCCTTCTTCAGCTCATCTAGTTGCCGCATCATCGAGTTGATTCGCTCGATCATTGTATTCAGCGCCGTTACTTCACTGCGCATCGTCAACGCTGCTTCCGACTGGGCACGGAAGGTGTTCTCATCCAGCTTCAGATTCGGATCGGGGTGAACCGTGACCTTCGTCTTCTGCGTTTCGCCGTTCACCGTGACCGCAACCGTGTAACTGCCGGGCATCACACGAGGGCCGCTAGTGAAGTAGCGAGCCTCTTCCAGTTCTCCCGGCCGCAGCGGGGCAGCGGACACGTCGGACTCCAGCAGTTTCGCCCCCTGATAGCGCATATTCCAGATGAACCGGTTTACCCCTGCGTTGGATGGTCCGTGATGAGTAGCAACCACGTCCCCTTTTGCATCGGTAATCTCAATCTTTACCGGTGTTTGATGCGCTTCTTTTTCTGCCGCTGACGGTTCCAGCTTTGCCTTCAAAAAGTAATCGATCGCGGCGCCGTTTGGCGCATTCGGCGTTGAATACGAGACCGGATTGTCTTCATCCGACTCCCAGTGGTGAAAAAGTGTCCCGCTGCCCGCGTCAAACACGTGGAAATTGCTTCCCTCGACGCTTGCATTCAACTGTGCGAGCGGCCTTAGATCGTCGAATACAAAAATCCCGCGGCCATGTGTCGCTACCACTAGGTCATGCTTGCTCTTTACAAATTTCAAATCCCAAACCGGGCTAGTGGGAAAGTGCGCTTGAAACTTGCGCCAGTGCGCGCCGCCATCTGGCGAGTAATAGAGCCCCACCTCCGTCCCCGCCATCAGAAAGCCCTTCTCATTCGGATCCTCGCGAACCACCACCGCCGGTGCATCGGGAAGTCCCGTCGTGATCCGCTGCCAGCTGGCGCCGTAATCGCTGGTCTTATAAACGTAGGCCTTACGATCATCGAGTTCGTGCGCGTCGAAGGTGACGTAAGCTGTTCCAGCGTCGAACGGTGAAACGCCAATCTGGTACACGCGAGCCCACTGGGGAGCGCCCCCGGCATTGCCGTCAACACGTTTCCAATTCTTTCCGCCATCGCGCGTCACTTGCACACACCCGTCATCAGTGCCCACCCAAATCACTTTCGGATCGGTCGGCGCAAGAGTCAACGCCAGAATGGTGTCGTAACTTTCGGCGCCGCTGATGTCGTGATCGACCGGGCTGCCTGCGATCGGCTGCTTACTCTTATCATTTCTCGTCAGATCGCCGCTAATCGCATTCCAGGATGCGCCTCCATCGGTCGACTTGAAAACCACATTGCCGCCCAGGTAAACCTCATTGGCGTCCTTCTCCGACACCGCGATCGGGCTCGTCCAGTTGAACCGGTATTTCAAATCGGCCGGCTTCATGTTCTCGACTCCAGGCAGATACGGACGCTCATAACGGGCCAGATGATTGCGCTTGTCCAGCCGCTCCACCGTCCCGTTCTGGGCATCGGAGTAAATAATATTGGGATCGCTTGGGGCGGGCACCGAGTATTCGCCATCGCCGCCCACTACCGTGTACCAGTCTGCATTGGTCACGCCGCCGCGCCCAAGATTGGTCGACGGACCGCACCAGGCGCTGTTGTCCTGCAGCCCTCCGCAAACATTGAACGGCGCACTTGAATCGGTCGCGACTTGATAGAGCTGTTCCACCGGCAGCGAATCGACGAACCGCCACGATTTCGCCGCGTCCATGCTCATGAAGACGCCACCGTCATTGCCCTGTATCATGCGGGACGGGTTCTGCGGGTCGATCCACAACGTGTGATGATCGGGATGAACTCCGTGGTCAGCCTGATGCGCTGTCTTCCCGCCGTCGTCCGACTCCATCATCTCGAACGATAGAAAGTAGATCTTGTTCTCATCGACCGGCGAAACCACCATGCGCGAAAAATAGAACGGCCGCACGTCGAGCGCGTGGTTGTCACTGACCTCGGTCCAGTGGTCGCCCATGTCGAGCGACTGCCACAGCAAACCCTTCTTCGCCGCAATCAGCGCGTACAGATGACTCGGATTGCTCGGCGCGGATACCACCGCTATCCTTCCGAGCGGCCCTTTAGGCAATCCTTCGGTCAGCTTCTTCCACGTGTCGCCGCCATCGGTGCTCCGGTAAATGCCGCTGCTGTCTCCGCCGTCTTCGAGCGTCCAGGGATACCGGCGAAAATGCCACATGCCTGCATACAGCACCTGCGGATTATCCGCCTGCATCGCCAAATCCGACACGCCCGTCGTGTCATCGACAAACAGTACCTTCTTCCAGGTTTTCCCGCCGTCATTGGTCCGGAAAACGCCGCGCTCCGCATTCGGTCCCCAAGCGTGCCCAAGCACCCCAGCAAACACCACATTCGAATTATGCGGATCCACAATTACGCGCGAGATCTGCCCGGCATTTTTCAGCCCCATGCACTTCCACGTCGCTCCGGCGTCCGACGAGAAGTAAATACCAGCCCCGTCAATAACGTCATTGCGTATATTCGCCTCGCCCGTGCCAACCCAAACCAGATTCGGATTCGATGGCGCAAGCGCAACTGCTCCGATCGAAGAAGTGGCCTCGTGCTCGAATACGGCTTTCCAGGTTATGCCGCCGTTCACGCTCTTAAAAACTCCGCCTCCGCCTGCGCCCGCATAATAAAGGCTCGGGTCGCCCGGAACGCCGACTACCGATGTAATTCGACCACCCGCCACCGCCGGTCCGAGATTTCGAAACCGTAAGTTATGGAAGATCTCTGTATCTTCGCTGGTCGCGGTTGGAGCCCCATCGCTTTGGGCTTGCAGCCGAACAGCACTGGATAGGAACGTGAGAAAGCAAAACAAGGAAGCTGTAGCTAAGAAGAAACGCTTTGACATGATGCCGGTATTCAAAGATAGCAATTACCAATCGGCTACACGCGCACGTTTAGCTTCTTTACTTGATCCACAATGTATTCCGAAGTTCTCCAGCCAAGCGCTGTAATAGTCAGTGTCGGATTCTTATCCGCGTTACTTACAAACGGCGCTGCATCGGTAACAAACAGGTTCTTCACATCCCAAGCCTGGCAGTGTGAATTTAAGACGGAAGTCTTCGGGTCCTTGCCCATGCGCGTCGCTCCTACTTCATGCTTCACCTGCCCTCCATGCTCGATGCCCCAGTTGCTCTCGGCTCCCGCGCTGCTCGTCACAACGCCCCCCGCCGTCTCGATAATCTGCTTGAATGTTTCCTGCATGTGCCGTGCTTGCAGTATTTCGTCCTCGCTCCACTGGAAGTGAAACCGCAGCACCGGTATGCCCCACTGATCGGCAACATGCGGGTCGATCGCGCAATAACTGTGCTCGTTCGGAATCATCTCGCCGCGGCCAGCCAGGTGAACCTCGCCTCCATACAGCCGTCGCAGCTTCGATTTCAACTCCGCTCCATATCCGCCCCCGAGAAACCTCGTCGCATACCCTCCAAGAGCCCCCGAACCGGGTTGATGCCTTCCGCCGCCTAACTCGATGTGATACCCGCGAGCGAATGGCAGCTTGCCCGCACGCTGCTCCGCATATTGCCACCACGGCATGTATAAGTGCATGCCGCCTACGCCGTCCTCGTTCCGCGCTGGCAGATCCTGCATCACCGGCAGGTACCCGCTTACGGACGAGCCAACCGTATCCATGATGTATCGTCCGACCAGGCCCGACGAATTTGCCAGCCCATCGGGAAACTGTCCGCTCTTCGAATTCAGCAGCAGCCGTGCCGTTTCGCAGCAACTCGCCGCCAGCACCACAACCTTCGCCCGCACTTCGATTTCTTTGCGCGTCTTCTTATCCACATACGACACCCCACGCGCTAAACCGTCGCCGCCCACTGTCACCTCGCGCGCCATCGCATCCGTCCGCACTTCCAGATTGCCCGTTTTCAAAGCCGGAAAAATGTGGACGCCCGGTGAATTGAAGTTTGCATTGACACCGCACGCTCGCCCGCACTCCGCGCAGTAATGGCAAGCCGGTCGCCCATGCAGCGGTTCCGTCAAAATCGCAAGCCGCGAGGGAATGCACGGAATCTTCAGCCTATCCGCGGCCATCTTCAGGATCTTTTCGTGGCATCGCGGTGCCGGTGCTGGCAGGAATTTACCGTCCGGCGCGTTCTCAATCCCCTCCCGCGATCCGAACACACCGATCAGTTCTTCCGCTTTGTCGTAATACGGCGCAAGCTCCTCGTAACTAATCGGCCAATCGAACCCTTTCCCATCCCGGCTGTGCGGCTTGAAATCATAGGGCCCCATGCGAAGCGAAATGCGCCCATAATGATTCGTCCGTCCGCCCAGCATTCGCGCCCGCCACCACATCCACTCCGACCCCGGAGCATTGATGTAAGGCTCGCCCGGTACCTCCCATCCGCCCACCGCCGTTGCATCGAAGTACCCAAGCGGCTTCTCATGGCTCGACGCGCCTCGGTGCGGCACATTGTACGGCCACTCGAACATCTTCGAGTCCTTCGTACAGTCGTACCAGGAACCGGCTTCCAGCATGCAGATCTTAGCTCCCGCATTTGCCAGCACTTGCGCCGCCACCCCGCCGCCTGCTCCCGACCCGACTATCACAACGTCATATATTTCCCGAGTCGCCATCCCCACAATGTATCTCGGAAAGCTCATCATCAGCTGACCGCGCTTGACTCAGCGGAAATGATTTAAACCGTGCTGCATCTCTATCCCTTGAAGGCATTCTTCAGACCGCTTCTAATTTGGGGGTTCTTTCTTCTGCTCTGGTTGACGTTTGTCTTCCAGGTCACCGCCGCTGAGTTGATGGCGGGAAGCGCGGCCGCCGCTCTGGCAACATTGGGCATCGAACTCACTCTGCGTTCCGAGTCCCTGTGCTTCCACCCCAAACTCCACTGGATCTTACAAGCCCGTCACCTTCCAGCCGCCATCGCCCACGATTTGTGGACTATGAGTCTGGACCTCGGGCGCTTGTGCTCGCGAAAACCGCCGCAATCGGAGCTCGTTTCCACCACCCTCATCGCCGCTCCTGAAAAGTGCGAAGCGGCTGCCCAGCGTGCGCTTGCCGTTTTCTTTACTAGCATGACTCCCAATTCGGTTGTTGTCGATTGCGACCGGGAATCCAACCTGATGCTCGTTCACGCTCTCACGCCGGCCCCGCTTCCACCGCTGGTACGTAAACTGCAGGAATAATCGGCTATGTGGACCATCACTGCCATTGCCCTCCTGGTATGCATGCTCGCGCCGTTCGTGCGCTGCATCAGCGGTGACACACTCAGCCGTTTGGTCGCTCTTCAGGCAGGCAGTAATCTCTGCATCGTGATCCTGCTGGTGCTTTGCGAAGCTTACAAGCGCGTACCGTTTGTCGACCTCCCGTTGACGCTTGCCCTGCTCACCTTCGGAGCCGAGTTGGTCTTCGCCCGGTTCCTCGAGCGCTGGTTATGAATCTCGCTCACCTGGTCGTTGCCGCCTTGCTGGCCGTGGGTGTTTTCGCCTTTGCTTTCACTTCACTCGGTCTACTTCTCAGCCGCGATACGTACGACCAGATTCACTATCTTGCCCCGGGTTCGCTGATCGGTTCGATCGCCATCGCTGCCGCCGTCCTGGTTCACGAAGGCTTCTCGCAAGCCGGAGTGAAATCCATTCTCATTGCAATCCTGTTGTTGGTCTCCAATCCGGTCTTGTCGCACGCCACGGCCCGCGCCGCTCGTATCCGTCGCAAGCAGCAGCTACCTCCGAAGCCCGGCGAAAAGATCCGGTCCGCGGATGTGCCCGAATGAGCAGCGCGCATGAGTGAAAAAATCCTCCAGGACGCAATTCTGCTCTTTGTGGCCGCGGGCGCCACCGGAGTCGTCTTCACTCGAACGCCGGTTTCGCAAGCCATCGTCGTCAGCTTCTATGGCTTGCTGCTTACGATCATGTTCTTCGTCTTTCAGGCGCCCGACGTCGCTCTGTCTCAATTAGTGGTCGGCGCATTGGCACTGCCGCTCATGATTCTGCTTGCGCTCGCGCGAGTCAAGAAACAAGGGCCCAAAGCATGACACGGGGATTTCGAAGAATCTTCTTTCTTCTCTCTGCGGCGGCGCTCGCCTTGGTCTTCTGCCTGGCTTACGTCCCTATGCCGCCGCTCGGCCAAATACAAAGCAAGTACGGTGACGCCGTTAACAGCCTCACCGTTCCCGAACGTCACATCACCGACGCCGTAACCGCCGTCAACTTCGACATACGCGGCTTCGATACCCTGGGCGAAGAATTCATCCTCTTCACCTCGGTTCTAGGTACGGTGCTGCTCATGCGCCGTCAACCTGACGAACCCGCCGGCGACCATGAAGATCTCGCGCCAGGCCGTATCGTTCCCGGCGCCAGCGACGCCGTCCGAGTCACTTCCCTGCTTCTCCTCGGCCCCACTGTTCTTTTCGGAATCTACATGGTGACTCACGGACAAGTCACCCCGGGAGGCGGATTTCAAGGCGGCGTGATCTTAGCCTCCGCGCCAGTCCTGCTCTATTTGTGCTCCGAATATCCTCAATTCCGGCGCGTGGTTCCTCATCGTCTCGTCGGTATCTCTGAAGCCATCGGAGCCGCCGCCTACATCCTGATCGGCGCGGCAGGAGTCTTGGCAGGGGGCGCCTTTCTGCAAAACATCTTCCCCCTTGGAGCTAGCGGCAGCATCACCGGCGGCGGCATCGTGCCCTTTATCAATCTTGGCGTTGGTCTGGAAGTGGGCGGCGGATTGTCGCTCGCTCTCCTTGTCTATCTCGAAGAGCTGCTTGAAGAAAAAGAGTCATGAGTCATCTGCCCTACGCGGTCGCGGCGTGGCTATTTATCGTCGGCCTGTACGGCGTGGTGAGCAGCCGCAATTTAATCCACATGGTCATCTGCGTGGGTGTCATCCAGTCCTCCAGCTATGTCCTTCTGCTCGCCATTGGATACCGGTCCGGACGCCCTGCGCCCATCTTTGCCGACATTCCCGCCAACACTCCGGCTGTCGATCCCGTGGTGCAAGCCCTGATGCTCACCGATATCGTGGTGGAAGTCACCGTAGTCGCTCTGCTGCTCAGCCTGGCCGTTCAGATCCACAAGCGGCACCAAACGCTCAATCCGGATCGCCTCTCAAGAAACTCCGGTTGAAATCAAAGATGCTGCCGGTTCTCCCCGTTGCTCTTCCTCTTCTGACTGCTGCCCTGCTTGCTGCCCTCACAAAGGTCATTCCACAGCGTCTGTCGCAGCTGGTGGCCCTCGCGAGCACGCTCGGAACGCTTGCTGCCGACCTCGTGCTGCTTCGTCTCTCTGCGTCCCGCCCCATCGTGTACTGGCTTGGTGGTTGGAAGCCGCAC
The DNA here is from genome assembly GCA_965219105.1 of Bryobacteraceae bacterium. Taxonomy (GTDB): domain Bacteria; phylum Acidobacteriota; class Terriglobia; order Bryobacterales; family Bryobacteraceae; genus Bog-105. The sequence goes on from OZ244728.1 coordinate 3,016,601, forward strand.
AACGGTCTGGCTCTTGGAATCTCGTTCACCATCGAACCGATTGGCGCAGGCCTCGCCGCCCTTGCTTCCTTCCTGACCCTGGCTGCCATCGTGTTCTCCTCCGAGTATTTCGATACCGCCGAGAATCACTTCCACACGCTGACTCTTACGTTTCTCGCCGCGATGGGCGGTTTTGCACTGACCGGTGACATGTTCAACATGTTCGTATTCTTCGAGCTGATGAGCGCCGCCGCTTTTGCTCTCTGCGGGTACAAGACGGATGACCCGGGCAGCCTGCAGGGCGCCTTCAACTTCGCCGTTACTAATACCGTGGCCGCCTATTTCGTTCTAACCGGTCTCGGCCTCTTGAACGCCCGCACCGGCGCTCTCAACATGGCGCAAATGGGCCTCGCACTAAACCTCCATCGGCCCGATTCGCTCGTTCTCGTTGCCTTCGTGTTTCTTGTGTGCGGCTATCTTGTCAAGGCTGCGGTCGTTCCCTTTCACTTCTGGCTGGCCGATGCGCAAGCCGCCGCGCCCACCCCAGTCTGCCTGCTGTTTTCGGGCGTCATGATCCCCATGGGACTGTTCGCTTTGGCCAAAATTTACTGGAGCACCTTCTCGCAGCCGTTCCACTCCCACACCGGCGCGCTCACCACAATATTCGTCAGTCTCGGCATCATCACAGCGTTCACCGGCGCGTTTATGTCGTACGTGCAGAGCAATCTAAAACGCCTCCTCGCGTTTTCCACGGTGAGTCATGCCGGTCTCATTCTTCTCGGCCTCGGTCTCTTCACTGCTGAAGGCCTGGCCGGAGCAGCCCTCTACACGGTGGGATATGCCATGTCCATCAGCGCCTTATTTCTGATCGCCGGCATCTTGCTGCATCGATTCGAAGCCATAGAGATCCCCGACCTCCACGGCAAAGCACGCCCCGCCAAGTGGACTGCTGCTCTCTATCTCGCGGCCGCGCTCGCCTCGCTTGGCTTTCCAGGCTCAAGCTTAGCCTCCGGTCACGACCTCACCATCGCTTCCGCAAAACTGCTCGGCCTGGGTTGGCTGAAATGGATCTTTCTCTTTGCCGAAGCGCTTACCGGTGCCGCGGCTCTGCGCGCAGGCGCCCAAATCTTTCTCGGCTGGGGCCCTGTCGATTCTGAAAAGAGCGCTCCCAAGCACGAAGAAAAGCCGGACACTGAACAGGGGCATGCAAACATTCCCGCGTCCATGTTTCTCACAGCCGCCGCCCTCGCCGCGGCAGGTCTGCTTGGCTTAACTCCGGGCTTTGAGGAAGCAACTCTCACTGCTTCGGCTTCTTTCGAGGACACAAAAGCCTTCCTCTCCCGCGTCATGTACGGAACGTATTTCTCAACGCCCTTCCACGCTCACTCGGCTCCGCCCGGCATCGCTCTGGCGCTTCTTACCACCTTCGCCGCCGTCACTATCGCACTACTCCATCTGTTTAGCCCACGCCTGCGGGAAGTTTCCGCCACGCTCTCCAAACCCTTGATCCTCCTCCATCGCATCCACAGCGGGCACATCGGCGATTACATCGCATTTCTCACGTTTGGAATGGCCTGCCTCGGCCTTATCTTCGCCTTTGCTTTCCGCTGAATAAAAGCTCGCAATCGCCGCTATCGTAAGCGCAATCCGCAAACTATGTGGTACGAAGAAGATCAAGGCTGCATAATCAATAGCCCCCTGATGGTTCAGCAGAGTAACCGAATTTCCTTCAATCTTCGACAGAACTTCGCGCGGCTAGTCGCTCGATACGCGTTAACCTTAGCTGTTCTGCTGAGGTATCCGTAATTAATGACTTGTGAGCCTCAAACCCGGGATGTCAGCAAAGTCGGCCCGGTTCAATGTCCAGAGTTCGGCATCCCGCACAATCGCGCACGCTGCAATCGCAATATCAATCTCTCGCCCGCGTGGACGCTTGATGTTCCGGTACAGTTCGGCGCTCATCAAGGCTTCCGCTGCTCCGAATGGCAGCGCCTTGTCTAAAGGAAATAGAGCTTCTTGGGCCGCTAGCTCTGCCGGCAATCTTGGTCCTCGCAGCCACTCATAAAGAACTAGGGCCGGAGTCAGAATCCGCTCCCCGGTGCTGATTGCGTTCCGAAGCGACCCTGCCGATCGCTTTGTCCCCGAGAGGCTGTCAATGAGAACCGAAGTATCAAGGACAATCAGAAAAGTGCCTCGCCCTTGCTATGTACGCCGGCCGCCAGCCCGTCGCGCTCGGCGGATGTCGGTCAACTCCCGATCGACTTCCTCCCGGCTGCGGGGCGCGATCTGCGGCACAAGCTCGTCAAAAGTCCTCAGCAGAGCTACTTTCTCTCTTTCGCTGAGCTGTCCAAGCCGATCGTAGAAGTCAGCGATTGCTTCCCGAACAATCTCGCTTTTAGACACCTCACACCGCTCGGCAGCTTTTCCGAGCCGCTCAATCGTCTCCAAATCCAGCGTGAAGGTAACCTTCGTGGACACCATACATACACCATACTGCCATACTTCTTGATAGGTAAAGGTACGTCCTGTCACCTGGGGTGTTCACCGGTTCCATGCAGCCTCGCACGTATACTAGAGGAAGTTCGAGTAATCCCACTCGTGCTATTCGGCTGGCGCTCTAGGTTCGGCAGCCTCTCTCTCCAAAGCCTGGCCTCCAACTCACCTTGGCTGTAGATCCCTTCCGTTAACAAGGAGAACTCATGTCACACCGCACGGGCGATCGCGCCAGAGCCGACAAAAGAGCAAAGAAACGGCGTGTACGCCGTATACGTATGGAGCCATTGCGTAAAGCCGCTAACGCCGCAAAGCTCAGATCAGCCGCTGCGCCCAAAGAAACTTCCGCCCCGGCTTAGACGCTCATTTCTAAAGCTGACGAACCATCAGCGGCCAGGGCTATGGCCCAACGCAGGCAAGATATCAGCCGTGTCCCAGTGAAATGGCCGTATCTCCAGTATCTTCCCCTCGCGGAATCGGATCAATTGCAACAGCGGCCAGTCCGCATCGAGCCCTGTCTTTCTGGCCGTCGCGTAGACATGCGACTGGCTGAAGATTACTTTGTCTAGGGCGTAGAATACAGAGTCCTTGACCTCCAACGACGACCATTCTCCGGCAAACTGCTTCATCCACGCTTCGAAACCATCGTGACCCCTCCACTCACCGCCATACGGCAGTGATTCGGGCTCATATATCACGCAATCGGGATCGAGCGTTGAAGCTACTGCTGAGAAGTCGCCGACGTCTGACTTCATATACGAAGCTTCGGCATCATAAAACTCCTTCAACGTTTCTAGCGTTGATCGCGTCCCCGCAGTCCTGCCTTCCGCTGCCGCCACATAAGCAGGCACATTCCAATAAAAAGGCCGGAACTCAGTGATCTTGCCGGCCTTAACGCTGACCACCTGCACCATCGGCAGTTCTATCTCCCCGCCGCTACCCCGGACTCGCGTAACGAGCGTACATTCAATGATCACCTTGCCGTTTTTCTCGAAGAACTCTGGGCCGCGCGCATCTACCCGGTCAAAGATGGCGCTCATCGCGTCGGCCCATTCCCGGTATCTGTCATGCCCAACATACTCTCCGCCAAAGGGCAGATCCGGCGACTGATGCAAAACGACATTCTCGTCGAGGGTCGCCGCCATGTCGGCAAAACTCGCGCCAGCGCGGCTCCCTCCGGCCTTCATGAACGTTCGCTCTGCTTCGTAAAACTCTTCCAGCACTTCTCTCGCTGATTTCTGGTCGCGCATAACACCTCCGGTATCTACCGTACTGAACCGGAGCGGCTACAGCAGCGGTCTCACCGGAATACACGCATCATAAACGCGAAAGTGGTAGGAAGAGCAATGAAGAAGACGGAGCGCCTCTTGGCGACCAGTACCCAAAAAGTAAGCTACTCTTTGTACCCAAGCGGCGTAAGTGAGATCCGAATGTCCCCCACCGTTGGTTGCGGAAGCGCTAGCACGCCCGGAAACTCCGGCAGCGTGATGTTGTTGTTATGCTCCAGCCGGCTCGGGTCTCCTACAAAACTGTGCTTTCCGTCCGCCACCGAATAATCCGTAATCCGGCCGCGTCCATCTAAGCTCACTGTTAACTCAACCGCGGAAGGAACCCGCAGCTGAATAGGAACCAGGTTCGCGCTCATCTGTTCCTCATAGGCAACCGGCACCTCATAGGCGGCCTGCTGACTGGTCGACCCGATAGTTAGCGCAAGCGCGGCAAACAGCAGCGAACTCGATAAAACGCCGCCAGTCGCTGGAATCGTGAACGGCTGCATAAGCTCATTCAACTCGAACTTCCAACGGTTCCACCATCGCATCCAGCGCGACCCATGCGTTTCGAGCACAATCTGCCGCTCTTTAGACGCCATGACCAGCAGCTTGCTACGCAGCGATCCAGGAGCCTGGGGCGTTCGTAGCGACTCCAATGACGAGCGCAGCGCGCGAATCTGATGCATTCTCAGCGCGCACTCGTCACACTCCCGCAGGTGCGCCTCCACTCTGGAATGCTCACGCCTACGCAGCCTTCCGTCCACAAAGCTCGTACTTCGCCTCTTTACGGTCCAGCAGGTCATATCGTCTTCATCAGGCCATAGCTTCTGCAAATCCCTGATTCGGCCGCTGTGTCAACTCCCGGCGCAACGCCTCGCGCCCGCGCAAAATCCTCGACTTTACTGTCCCAAGCGATACCTGCAGGATTTCCGCAATCTCCTCGTAGCTGAGATTCTGAATGTCTCTCAATACCACCGCGATCCGAAATACCGGATTGATCTTCGTCAATGCGCGTTCGATCAGAATCCGGTTCTCGCTCTCCAATGTCTGCTCGTACGGCGATCGCCCCGGGTCCGCTGTGTACTCGAGCGGACTCGCATGATCGCCTCGCTCTTCTTCCATCGACACTTCACACCGGCAGTGCCGCAGCGACCAGCGCCTGTGATTATGCGCCTCATTCACCGCAATCCGGTAAATCCAAGTGCGTAGACTGCTCTGCTCCCGGAACGAGTTGATCGTCCGAAACACTTTCAAGAACACTTCCTGCACTACGTCCGCGGCGTCCGTCTGATGGCCAAGCAAACGGTACATCAATCCGTAAAGCGGCTGCTCGTATTTCTCGATGAGCTCTTCATACGCTTCTTCAATACCGGCGCGAAGTCCACGTAGTATGCGGGCGTCCTCTTCTGAGATCCCCGCGTGGGGCCCTGCCAGAATCGAAAGTCTTCCCGGATCCCCGATTGAGGGTTGCGCCATCGACTGAATTCTACCTCGCCCGCTTGCCGCCTGTCTTCCTTGTGCGTGTACTGTTAGACACCAAAGTCCTCATTCAAGTTCCTGATGCCGGCAGTACTTTCACGCGTCTAGTATCTTGGTCCGATTAGACCTCGCTGCATGGATCCCCACGTCTTTTCCAGAACCGCGCTTGCCGCTCTGCTCATCGGAGTCCTTCTCCCTTCGCTCGCCAAGGCGCAATCGCCGCAATCCACTTCCACAACCTCCGCAGCCGAGCCGTATCCGCCCGATGCTCCTGCCTCCTCCCATGCCTCGCTCGATTTGCGCCGGCCCGCGCCTCAGCCGGAGTCCTGGCGGTTTCCCATCACGCGCCTCAACACGTCCTTGCCGCCCTGGCTCCAATTCGGCGGGCAGTTCCGCGACCGCGTCGAAGGCCAACTCGGTCTCCGCTATGCGCCGGTCGACGACGGCCACGATCTAACGCAGCTCCGGCTCGGCGTCTACATCCAACCCTCGAGTTGGTTCAAGCTCGTCGGCGTCACGCAAGACTCTCGCGTCTTCTTCAATCACCGCGTGCCGAACGCCCCGCCTTATCAGAACGTCTGGGATGTCCGTGAGGCCTACGTCCAGTTCGGCAATTCCGAATCGGGCTGGATTGACTTGAGCGCCGGCCGCGAGATCCTCAGCTTTGGCGACGAACGTGTCCTCGGCCCCTCTGACTGGGTCAATATGGGGCGAACCTTCGACCTCGCCCGGGTCAACCTCCACTCCTCCGGCTGGAAAATTTCTCTCTTTGCTTCCTCCGTCATCGTTCCTCGCGACGGCGTTGTCGATCACCATAACCAGGGCAATAATCTTCACGGTTTCTACAGCAGCTTCACAAAGTTGATCCCGCACGCCACGCTCGAACCCTATCTTCTATGGCGCTTAGCGCCGGCCTTTCTACGCCTCTCCGAAAATGCCGGCCTCGGTCACATGAGCGAAGTAACAGGCGGCGCGCGCTTCGCCGGATACCTTCACGCCGCCGACTACGACGTCGAAATGAACAAGCAGACCGGGTCTCTTGGCAATAAGTCCATCGATGCCTGGGCAGGACATTGGAATGCCGGGTACACTCTTAAAAGCCTGCGCGTCAGGCCCCGGTTCTTTATCGAGTACAACTACGCTTCCGGCAACAAAAACCCGAACAGCCGCACCTGGGGCACCCATGACCAGCTCTATCCATCCGCCCACGACAAAATGGATTTCGGCGATCAGTTCGGATGGCGTAATATCCGCGATCTCCGCGCCGGCACGCAGCAAAAACTCGGCCCCAAGTGGACCCTCATGCAAGTTGTCGACAACGCTTGGCTCGCCACCAAAAACGATGCGCTCTATGGCAATTCCGGCGCAATCTCGGTCGCCGCCCATCCAAACGCCTCCAGTGCGCACTTAGGAACCGAAATTGAGCTCATCGCTGAGCTCAAGCAAAACCCGCACGTCACCTATGGCTTCGGCCTAGCTCACTTATTCGCCGGCCAATTCCTGAAGGAGACCACTCGAGGCAAGGACTATAACTACCCCTTCGCCTACGCTGCTTATGTGTTCTAACCCGCCCCGATCAGCTCTCGCATATCTGCCGGTAGTACGCCTCGTACTTTGGAATAATCCATTGCGTGTCGAATCGCTCGACCGCCGTCTTCCGCGCCGCTTCCGCCATCCGCGCGTGCAACTGCCCGTCTGTGAGCAACTCGATCAGCCGTCTCGCCTGCGCGTCAATGTCTCCCACCGTCTCCATGAAGCCATCTACGCCCTGCGTGATCAAATCCGGCACCCCGCCTGTCTTTGTCGCCACCGGCGGCACGCCGCACGCCATCGCCTCCAGCGCCGCTAGTCCAAACGCTTCGGTCTCGCTTGGCAGGTGCAGCGCATGCATCCTCGGCAGCAGCCGCTCGATGTGATCCTGCTTGCCCAAGAACTTTACATGCGGATCCAGCTTGAGTTCTCGGGAAAGCTGCTCTGCCGGCCCGCGGTCCGGTCCATCTCCCGCCAGCACCAGTTCAGCATCCACCTCCCTCCTCACCAGCGCAAACGCCCGAATGCAGTCGAGCACCCGCTTCACCGGCCGGAAGTTCGAGATATGCAAAATACGCTTTGCGCCCAACCCCTGAGCTCCCTCGCCCGGCCGGTACAGCGAGCAGTTTACAAAGTTATGTATCACCTCGATCGGGTTCGTCACTCCGAAGAAATCCACCGTCTGCCGCCGCATAAATTCGCTAATCGTCGTCACCCCATCCGAGCGCTCGATCGAAAATTTCGTAATCGGGAAATAAGAACGGTCCGTGCCCACGAGCGTGATATCGGTTCCGTGCAGCGTTGTGATAAACGGCAGGCGTCGGCTCGTCGTCATCTCCTGCGCGAGCATCGCCGAAATCGAGTGCGGGATCGCATAATGCACATGCAGCAAATCCAGACTGTGCCTCTCGGCCACTTCGTACATTCGCGACGCCAGCGCCAGCGAATACGGCGGATACACAAACAGCGGATACGTCGAAACTTCTACTTCGTGATAAAAGATCCCCGGCGTGTCCGGATCGAGCCGAATCGGATTCGCATAGCTGATGAAATGCACTTCATGCCCACGGCTCGCCAGTTCCAATCCCAGCTCCGTCGCCACAATCCCGCTCCCGCCATACGTCGGATAACACGTGATCCCAATTCGCATGGACCCAGTATCCGCCGACGCCTCACCAGTCTATTGCGTCGCGTTTGTGTCAGCGGGGTGCCGGCTGCGGCTGCGCCTCGAGCAGTGCGTTGACATACTCCGCCAGAGCCGCGTCGAGCCGCTCATACATGAAGTTTTCAAATGGGTCCAGCTCCCCGGTCAGCGAAGCATGCTCCAGCGCATCCAAATACTCTTTGCGCGGAAGTGTTGCAAACCTGAACTTCGGAGCGCAAAAGATGGTTGATAGTCGTTGTCAGGCGGCAACGGGGAGACCGAAGAGCCGTGCAACGAACGCGATCTGTTCAATGATGTTGTCCTTCGCCAGCCATCTGACCTGTCCTTTGCGGATCATGTTCATCGTCTCAATCCCCTGAATCGTGTTTGCCGCCGCGTCAAAGGATCGGAAGCCCTGACTTGCTCTGACCCGACGTTTGATGGCTCTGTGGTCTTGCTCCACGATGTTGTTGAGGTAACGCACAGGGCGACAGCGGCAGCGTCGCCCGAGTTCTCCGGCGTGTTTGAGTCCTGCAATGACGTTGGGATAGGACGGATTTCTGTCCACATCAATCACCCGTGGACGTGGATGACCAACAGACCGCAATGCCTTCTGAAAGAAGCGCTTCGCAGCAGCTGCATCCCGTGTGGGCGACAGGAGAAAATCAATCGTGGCTCCGGCAGAATCCACTGCTCGATACAAATATAGGTCCACTTGCCGCCAACGCGCAGATATGTTTCGTCCACGCGCCACGACCGATCAGTTGTCCGCAGTTCACGGCGGCAACGCCGATGTATTTCCGGCGCGTAGCGCTGCACCCAGCGCCAGATCGTGACATGATCGACGGCCAGATTGCGTTCCGCCATCATCTCTTTTAGGTTTCGAAAGCTGAGCCCAAAGCGGAGATAACAGCGGACACACAGAAGGATCATCTCAGCTTCAAAATGTCGCCCTTTGAAGAGTGCGGGCCGGTTCCGGCGCATGAACCGAAAGCCTATCAGACGGCTCCGCCGGGCTTTGCAAGACTTCCGGATTTATCAACCGAAAGTGATAACTATCGGGTCCAAGGTCCCCATAGACGGGAGTGGGCTAACCGTTGACGCCCAGCTTTCGGATCATTCGATGTGTGCAAAGTGAGGGCTGATTCGTCGAAGGCTTTAATGGGACGCAACCTGAGCCTTTTTGTCAGAGTTAACTAGCAATTTGGTCCGCCGCGCATTCATCTCGGCGTACCGAGAAACCGCCTTTTGGATCAGCGACTCCACATCACCTGTCACGAGCAATCGCTGATGCCCAGGAGCACCGGCAGCTTCTCTCGTCCGCAGGAACAAATCCGTTTTTCCGTCTTCGGGCGGAAAGACTATCCAGAAGAACATCAGCTGGTGTGCCGGCACCAACAGTGATCGTAGTTCGACCCGTACCCCGGCAAGCTGTTTTCTCCTGCGGAGCAATCGAACCTGGTGCAACCAAGACGTGGCGACCGCGCCAAGGTGCATCCGGTACGATTTCGACTCTCCCGTGCTGACGCAATCCACCGCCACGATGCTGTTTGTCCCCCGGCGTACGAATGCGCGATACCCAATGCGCTGAACCGCCGTTAGATCCGCGCCTTCACCAAGGGGATCACCGGTATAACGATACAGGCCATGGGCCAGGATGACCTTGGGCACTGCCAGGGCAGTGCCTCCCTGGGGCGAACCTGCCGGCGGCCTCCTGGCAACGTGGGCCGTCAATTCTTCAGCGAGGATAAGCTCCAATCGCTGGATCATTTGGTGACGTAGGAATTCGTCCACGGTGCGCCCAGGGTAGCGCCACTCAAGAGATCGCTGACCGACAATTGGGATTCGCCGTTTATCGCCTTAGACGGATCCAATAGAACGACTTCCTCAGTCCCGTCAGCCTCAAGACAGCCTTTGATGAGGCAGACGTGCGGCACTTCTCCGAAGGCGGACTGAAAGGTGATCTCGATCGCCACCGGGCTCTGCAGGTTGTCGATCTCGTTTTGCAGCTCTTGGAATGTAATGGTTCTGTTTAGCGATTGCTTCAAGTGCCCGGTCTTGCTTAGCGCCTGGTCCAGTGGCCATCCGATGTCGCACAAAAGCGGTGTTGGTTGGTCGCCACAGGTCGCGTCGTCCAACACCTTCGCCACCACGTTTTCGAGTGAATACGGCCGCTTCTCCAGAAACTGACAGACGCCTGCGGTAACCGATGCCCAGCACCAATGTTCATGCTTGCCCTGGGGTATCATACTCAGCTCACTTAAGAGACCCATGATTTGCGGCTCCTCTAAGGTTTGGTGAAGGTGATCGCAAGGCCGAACCCGGAAGCATACGAGCTCTTGACCGGAACCGTTGTAACCGCGGTAGGAACAATGTCCCCTAGTTTATAACCGCCGTTCAGCGCCGCGACTTTCCCCAAATGCCATCCGGGAGTCAGAAAGATCGTGTGGAATAATCCAATTCCAACACCCGCGAGGTACTCAGCGGCTGCTCCCCCGGCTGCGGCATCCTGAACGTGCGCCCCTACTCCAAAACCGACGTAAGCGCCAACCATATGATCGGCTGACTCCCATAGTCTGCCGTGGACCATACCGAGCGGTATAGGACTGATAGTCGCGGTATTGGTGACTCCAAATTGGTTGGTGCCCATGGTCCCGGAAGGGATGAGCCCAAAAGTGTTGTTCTTCAGAAAGCTGAATTCCACGCCCGCTGAGACCACGAACGGCGAGGAACAGGATACGGTGACGGCTGCATTCGTCAGATCGGCACTAGTAGCCGCCATTCCATCAATCGTAGGCAACAGATCGAGCCGGCTGAGCGTTGCGTTGACGCTCTTCGTCTGGTTCCCGAACAGGCTGCAGGGTACATATCGCGCCACCACAAAGGACGAGGGATCGGTCAAGGTTGTCGTATAGTTGCGCCACCAGACCAGGATGCGCTTTTGCTTCTGAAACGTCAGAGTTTTATCGCCATTGACCATGGATGCCGACAGCGACGTCAGCAGGCCTTCCAGCGAGGTCTCCGCCGCCGTCAGTCTGGCCTTATCCGCGTCTGAAGGCGGAGGGTTAGCAAGAAGCAACTTTGTGATGGTCAGTTGGGTGGCTTTGAGGTTCGTATTGATGTCGTCGGATGTACCCCAGGATGCCTTTGCCGCGGCGTCTAGGCCATCGCGAACAGGCCCTTGCTTTAACGCATTCAGAATGCCGTCGGCTTGGCTGGTGGCGAACATCACGTCGGACGATGCCACCAGATCCCGCAGACCAGCCAGCCCGCTGTTCAGAATCGCGAGTTGTTGATTGTTTTGCCTCTCCAGCCGGACCCACAGGAAGCCCTGAGTCAAAACCTCTTTGACCGCATCATCGATAGTAGCTGCGGCAGGAAGTCCGCTGTCAGCCTTGAACACAGCCCCCAAGTTTTCCCCTGCTTGCACGGTGGTTTTCAGCTCAATGTTCGAGGAATAGCGAAGCGAATTGACAGCCATGGCGATACACACCGGGCCCTCAACGACGTCCCCGCTGTCAGTGGGCGTAACCCACAGGATCTTCGTCTTGGGCGGACAGGTCGGCCCGGAAGGCAACTCCGGGCCACCTCGCGGGGGCACAAGTTTGGATGTCCGGTTAACGACCTTTGTTTGAGAGTAGAGATCTTGCAAAGGGGAAAAAAGCAACCCGACGACAAAGGCTCCCGCAAGGGTAAACCGCCGGACCCTCCAGCCTGGGTTGAAATTCCGCATAAGGAAGCATTCCACATGAGCAACCACTTGTCAATATCGATTAAGTGGGTTGTCGTTACCGCCCACCGTGATACCGTGCTCGATGACCTCCGCCGTCTCGCGCAGTGTAAGAGTGTTGCCCTCGATCGCGTTGGACGTGTAGGTCAAATCGACGTCATACCATTTCTGCAGCGCCCGCAGCGCCCCGCCAGACATCGGCCGTAAAGCATCGAGCTGAGCTTTCTTGGCGGCGATGGCGGCGAGTAGTTTGTCGGTCAAGGTCGATCTTTCTATACGATCTGCTGCGGCAAGCTAAGCCCGAACGAGAGCGATGCCACGAATGTAAGTATCCATGACATCGCTCGCGCCCACTTACCGTCGCCAATAGCCCGGATAATATCGACGCTCGTGATATCGCGGGCCATACCAGCGCGCTCCCGCATAGGGCGGACGTGCCCAATTCCCCGCACGCCACGCATATCGCGGACCGCTCGGATACCAATAGCCCCCGACCCACGAATAACCCGGCCTCACATACCCGGGCGCGCCATACGCTAGCGGCACGGGCGGCTCAGCATAACCCACAACAGGCGCTGGAGCCGCATAATACTGCGGACCGCCTCCCACGCTGATCCCGAATCCAAAGTGCGTCCGCGCAAACATCGAACTTCCCGCGAGCAAAAACACAGCTAACAACTTCGCTTTCATGGCTTCTCCTCCGGCTGCCTGCCTTCTCTTCTGGAAGGCTCTGGCTAGCCGCCTCAGTTACGCCATATTACTTGCAAATGCCGTGCCATTTATAACTTGCTGAGAATTCAACATCCAGCAAACCGGCCGCTGGTTTCGAAGCACCATCCGTGGTGGTTTTCACCCGCTTCTAACTGGCTTGCTCCGCTTTTACGCGGCTGGGAAGCTTCCAGTCGCGCCGGATGAAGTGACACGTATAGCCGTTGGGAAACCGCTCCAAATAGTCCTGATGTTCCGGCTCGGCCTCCCAGAACTCTCCCGCGGGCGCCACCTCTGTGACCACCTTACCCGGCCAAAGCCCCGCCGCGTTCACATCCGCGATCGTCTCCTGCGTCATCCGCCGCTGCTCATCGCTTGTATAGAAAATCGCCGAGCGGTAGCTGCTTCCCCGATCGTTACCCTGACGGTTCGGAGTCGCTGGATCGTGTATCTGAAAGAAAAACTCCAGCAGTGTCCGGTAGCTGAGCTTCTCCGGATCGAACACAATCTCGATTGCCTCGGCGTGCCCTCTGTGATTACGATACGTGGCATTCTCGACTTCGCCGCCCGTATAGCCCACCCTCGTCGAAACCACTCCCGGGTAGCGTCGAATCAGATCTTGCATACCCCAGAAACACCCGCCAGCCAAAATCGCCGTCTCTGTCGCCATGACTACTTCTTTGCTCCTTCCGGCGAGGCCGAAAACAGCTTGCCATAGTCTCCGTACCCCTCACTTTCAAGCTGCTCGACGGGAATAAAGCGCAGAGACGCAGAATTGATGCAGTACCGCAGACCGCCCGCTTCCCTCGGGCCGTCCGGAAACACATGCCCTAAATGACTGTCTCCGCCGCTGGAGCGAACCTCGGTCCGCATCATTCCATAAGTCACATCACGCTTTTCGACAACGTTTTGCGGCTCGACCGGTTTGGTAAAACTGGGCCAGCCACAGCTGCTGTCAAACTTGTCCAGCGATGTGAATAAAGGCTCGCCCGACACCACATCCACATACAGCCCTGGTTCTTTGTGGTCCCAATACACATTTCTGAACGGCCGCTCCGTCCCATTGCGCTGCGTCACCTCGAACTGCTCGGGAGAAAGGCGCGAAATAACTTCCGGATCTTTTTGATAGGTGGGCATAATAGACCTCTACCATTGGATTCCGGCCGGCCTTCTTGGTTGCACACACTTCCCTTGAACTCCGCGGCTCAGAATCTCACTCGTAAGTTGAAGGTAATCTGGCGCGGGTTGTTGGCCTGCCCTCCGTTTCCGTTTCCATTGTTGCTGCCGAGAACTCCAAACAGCGCGGGCTGGCTTAAGTCCAGGTATGGATCGGCGAGAACTACGTGGTTGAACAAGTTCGTAAACTGGAAAGACAACGTCGCAAATACGCGCTCACGGAAGAGCGGGAAATCTTTTGCAATGTTTGCATCCATGTTCCAGCTCGACATACCCCGAATCTGGCCTTGAGATCCGCAGCTGGTGTCGTAGCCAAGAATGCAAGGGCGATACTCGTTATAGATCGCCGAGGGATTCGCAAACATATTGATGCCGTTCCCTCCATTTGCTGCGTTGCTATTAGCGCCCGCGCCGGATGCGCTGTCCGGTACGTTCACTCCATAGTGAGCGGTATTTCCGCCGGTGTACTTGCCGGCAAGCACCGCTCCATCCTGTCCGAAGTTTACGTTTTCATTCGTGTTCGAGTTTTGACCTTCGCCGAACGACTCGCCGAAACTGTCACCGCTGATCGTGCCTACAGCCAGAGGCGCGCCGCTGCGCGCAGTCGCAATTGCCCCGAACCTCCAACCGCCGAGAGCGTATCCCAGAATGCTTCGATTGCCCCTGAAGAACGGCTCTGACCATAAGAAGCTTTGGGTGTAGATAAACTTGTAATCGAAAAATTGTGGACCGTACATCGATTGACGGACATTGTAGGGATTCAGCGCCGTATATCCGGATGTGGCCTGCGACTCGCTGCCCGTGCCGAGCGCACGCCCCCATGTGAAGTTAGAGGTCGTCGTTACACTATGCCAGTTTCTGGTGGTGTAAGTGATGTAAAGCGCATTGTAATTACCAACCCCGGAGCTATCGTCCGCATTGATACCTACCGCTTGTCCGGAAGGGAATCCAGGGCCTATGCTGCTCGGGATCGTACGTCCCAGAGTCCACGACTTGGTGTTACTCAGAGCCGACCACAATTGGAAGACCTGGGTTAGAGAGATAAAGCTATTCAAGCTGGGATTTGCGGCCACTGCCCCCGTGCAACTCGAGTAGCCTTTGCAAAAAGCGGAATTACTGCCGCCCAGCGCCGATTCAAACCACGGCTGCGGCGTCGGCGCGCCACCGGCTGCGACCGCAAAATAGGTGTTGGCAAAAGCCGATGCGAATGTCTGCCCATTTAACGTGAGCATGGTCGGTACAGCGTTCAGATCCCGCTGCTGAAATTCGTGAGTAATGTTCCGCCCGATGTACCCTACTTCGATCAGCATGTTACGAGTAAGTTGACGCTGAATACTTAAGTTGAAGTTATACGTAGCTGCCGGACGGAAGTTCGGATCGATCACCGATGCTGCGCCCGCTGCGGAAGTCCCGTTCGTCCCGGGAAAGTAGGGCTGCGGCAGCGTATTCGAAGGCGCCGGGATTGGCGCGACCAGACCGTCGGTTCCGATTCGAAATGCAGTGGCCGGAGTCACGCCGCCGGTGCCTGAGCATTGACCGGCTACGGAAGCTCCAATGCATGCCACTGGCTGCCCCAAACCTACTCCCAGCAAGGGCAACAAGACCAAGCCTACGCCGTTCAAGCGGCTATATATCTGCCCGTATCCCCCACGAATCACAGTTTTTCCGTTACCGAATACTTTCCCAAGCAGGCCGTTGCTGTATGTCGGATTCCAGGCAATCGCCACCCGCGGGCTCAGACCGCCATAAAACGGATTAAATGGGTATTTATGGCTTGCGCCCACGACGTTACCGATGGTGGCGAACCCGAGCGTTGGGTTGTAAACCTGACCCTTCAACGCCATAGCTGATTTTGTGTTGAAATAATTGTCGAAGCCGATCGGATGACCGGAGCTGTCCACCAGTTCCACTTGTTTGCCGTCTTGCTCCACCGGCGGCATCTCGATTTGGTAGCCAAGACCGTAGGTTAATGTCAGGGTCGGCTTGAGATGCCAGGAATCGGTGGCGTACACGTTGTAGAAGTCGATCGTGTCCTTATCGAACATCGGTGTTCCTACCGGATTCAGAGTGAGCTGCGCGCCTGTGCGGGTGAACAGCTGCTGCGGCTGGTCCACAATGCCGAGTACTTCTGAGTAATACTTATTCCAATTATTTACCTGGTTACTAGGCAGGCCGGCAGGCTGGGTGGCACCGGTATAGGCGGTCCCCGCCACCTGATTGCCGATCTGATAGACAGGCGATGTATTAATGCCCTGGCCGTTGTCGTTGCGCAGATGGTAATCGAAGTTCCTCTGATAATTTCCTCCGATCTGCACAATGTGATTGCCCCAGATCTTGCTGACGTCGTCTTTGAACATCGTGTCGCGGCCATCCCAGAAACGCTGGCGAGTGTTCTGATTGTTGACGTTGTAGGGAATCAGCGCATTGGCGCTCTCACCGCCGATCTCGAGCGCTCCCCCCAACCCCGGCAGTTGTGGAGGCGCGGCAGAGGTGGACCATTGCCACCAGGTCCGGGTATAGCTGACGCGAAAGTCATTAGTCGTGGTCGCGTTTATGGTGGTAGTCAAACCTCCCACCAGGAAACTCGGCTTCTGCGGACGGGGTGCACGAGATGTCGGCACACCGAATGTGTCGCCAGGCAAGGCGCCACCGATATCGATCTGATTTGTGGTCAGCGTGCTGAGCGCATAGTATCGATAGCTGGAGAAAAAGCGCCACTTCTCACCGAAATCGTGATCTATGCGACCGACCAAAAATTTTGATGTTGTCGGCAATGATACCTGTCCTTGGAATCCTTCCGTGTTGTGCGCATCGCCAATATTGAAATTATTCGGCGCGGGCATGAACTTAGTCCAGAGCTGCTGCACAACGGGGTTAATGCCGATTCCGCGGGGATCGCACGCTCCTCCGTTACACGCTGCCGGCGCATAAGTCGTCCCGTTTACCGTGACCGGGTAAGGATTGAGGTTGTAGGGAACCCAGGTATTGCCTTCGTTGATCTGAATCACGCCGGCGCGCAGTGTGTCGGTAGGAACTTGCCTGTTGATGATCTCACTTTGGGGGAAGTTAAATCCTTCGTAGCCGAAGAAGAAGTAAGTCCTGCCGCCCAGCAGTCTCGGCAGCATCGGACCGCCGACAGTACCTCCGTACCGGTTGTCGTGAGAAATCGGTATGGGTGTGTATCCGAGGTCGCCGCTGGGAGTGTGGTTATTGTCCCAGGTGTTCGCTCCACCGATGTCGCTCGAATGGTAGTACCAGTAAGCAGTGCCGTGGAAATCGTTAGTGCCGCGTTTGGTGATCATCTGAATCTGAGCGCCGCTCGAACCATTGAAATCGGCGGTCTGTCCGGCCGTGTTCACCTTAAATTCCTCCACGGTATCGGGCGGCGTCGGCAACACACCGCTCGGGGGATTCCCGGCGCCGGCAAACGAGTTATGCCCGTAACTGCCGGTATAGTCTGTCATACTGCCGTCCATATCATTCGAGTTATTGCCGCCATCCAACTGAAACGTGTTCTGGTCATACATCGCGCCGGCAACCGCGCCGTTAGGGGTGACGCCCGGTTGAATCAGCGCAAGGCTTGAAGAGTCCGAGCCGAAGATAGGAAGATAGGTCAGCGAAGGGCCGGAGACAGTTGTGCCCACCGTAGCGTTTACGGTTTGTAGCTCAGCGCCCGACCCGCTGGTGACTTCCACCACGCTATTGATCTGCCCGACTTGCAAAGCAGTATTGACCGTTAGCACTTGGCCCACCAGTACGTCTTGCCTGGCTACTTTCTGAACCGAAAAGCCGGACATTGTGAAGGTTACGTCGTAATTTCCCGGTTCGACGTTGACGAACAGGTAGCGCCCGGCATCGTTCGACTTGGTGGTCAGCTCAGTATTGGTCGCGTGATTAATCAGCTTGACGCTCGCGCCCGCTATTTTGGCGCCCTGCTGATCGGTCACCGCGCCTTCGACCGTGCCGGAAGTCGCCGATTGTGCAAGCGCTTCAAAGCTGCCGTAGAACTGCAGCATCGTCGTGACAAAAAGAGCTAAATACGCTCGTCTCCAGAGCTTCATCGTTCTTTCCCTTCCTTTTCACGCGGGTAATGGAACTAAGGTGCCGGTCAGCGGGAACCGGGCCGAAACAGACGTTCTACGAGCTTCTTAGTTGCAAAGATGGCGAAATGCGACGGCTCCGCGGCCGTGTTCGTACTTAGACAGCCAAGTGCACCGCGACTCAGCGGCAGTGAGGATTGAGCGATTCTATGGCGGAATCGAATGGAATGTCAAGAAGTATTTCGCGCAGTGTTGTTCCCAAGCCAACAGAGAGGCACAAACAAACATTTATCGACAAAATTGTCGGGTCCCGGTAAAATATGCAAATGCAGTCCGATAAAGGTTCGAAGAAAACACCGAAGGCCGGGAAGGGCGCTTCAGCACGCGCCGCCGAGCCCGCAAAGAAGCCGGAAGCAGTTGCAAAGGGGCGCAGCACTCGAGCGGTGGCAAAGAAAGCAGAGCCAGTTGAGAAAGTTTCGGCGCAGCATATGCACGCGTCGGCGGCAAAGTCCCCGAAGCCCACGGTTGTTCCAGCGGAGTCTTCCGAGCGGAAAGCTGTCCGGCAGGAAGACATCGCCGCACTCGCACACTCCTACTGGGTAGAGCGCGAGCACTCGCACGGTTCGCACGAGGAAGACTGGCTGCGCGCCGAACGGGAACTTGCTGCGCAAGATTAATCGGCAGCAGCGGCTATCTGAATTCCGCCTTGCTCGTCGTATGAGATAGCGGTAGCTGAGCTCTAAACACTCAGGCTGATTGTTCGCCTGCATGTAATCTGGAAGTGGCTCTCCGTCACACTTATGAGTGAACCGGCTCATCCTCTGGAACAAAAGATGACGAGTGAACCACCGGCAGCAATATCCGCCGCTCCGCAGACTCCAGATCATAAGCGCACAGTGCTCATAGGCACGATTGCTTGGTTTCGAGATTTAATGCTATCCGTGTTGATAGCGGTTCTCGTCATCTTATTTCTTTATCGCCCGGTCAAAGTTGAGGGTACGAGTATGATGCCCAGCCTGTTCGACCAGGAGCGGCTGTTCATCAATCAGTTCAGCTATAAGTTCGGACTAGGAAATATCAAGCGAGGCGATACGGTCGTGTTTCTCTTCCCGGAAGATCCAACCAAGTCGTACATCAAGCGGGTGATTGGGGTGCCAGGTGACACAGTAGCGGTCGACGACGGCTACGTGATTGTAAACGGCAAAAAGCTGATCGAGAACTACGTGCCGAAGGTATATCGCGACGATCGCTCTTACCCGGCCACGGTAGTTCCGCCTGACGACTATTTTGTGTTGGGCGACCATCGCGTTTCCTCGAACGATAGCCGCGCCTGGGGCTTTGTTCCAAAAAATTACATATACGGAAAAGCCGTTTTTGTATTTTGGCCTCCGGACAAGATCGGCTCCGTACACTAGTTCTCAACGGTTTCGGTTGAAAAGCCAGAGCAACAAGCTGCCGAGCAGGCTGAGGAGCAAGCACGTGACCACGGGGAAGTAGAGAGTTGTGTTCTTGCCCCGCCAAGTAAGATCGCCCGGCAAGCGGCCGAGTGGCAGGTTGGACTTACTAAGCGCCACGACCAAAGCCCCCAGAACGACCAGCGCCAGTCCGGCGGCGATAAGCATTTTTCCAAGATTCATACCAGATCCTGACGCGTTAGGCTGTTGCGTTACACTGACGCTGGAACTCCGCCCCGAATGAGCGACTCCTTAGCCGTTTACCCACCCAATTTGAAGCAGCCCGAACGCGCCCACGTGAAAAGCGCGGAAGACTACCGCAAGTTATACCATCGCGCCGATCAGGATGTGGAAGCGTTCTGGTCCGAACTTGCCAGACAGGAATTGACGTGGTTCGAAGATTTCTCAAAGGGCTTGGATTGGAATCCGCCGCACGCCAAGTGGTTTTCCGGGGGCAAGCTCAATGCGACGGTCAACTGCATAGACCGGCATCTTGCAAATGGACGGAAAGATAAGCCCGCTTTGATCTGGGAGGGGGAACCGGGCGATTCGCGTGTTATCACTTACGCGGAGCTGCATCGGCTGGTCTGCCGGTTCGCCAATGTGCTGAAGGGACTCGGATACGCCAAGGGCGATCGTGCAGTGATTTACATGCCGATGGTGCCGGAGCTACCGGTGGCGTTGCTGGCTTGTGCACGGCTTGGGATTATTCATAGCGTGGTATTCGGCGGCTTCTCGGCAGAGGCATTGAAGAGCCGGATTCAAGATCTGAACGCGACGCTCGTGATTACGGCGGATGGCGGATGGCGGCGCGGTAAAGAGGTTCGGCTCAAAGATGCAGTGGACCAGGCGCTGCTCGAGTGTCCGGGCGTGCGGCATTCGATTATTTATCAGCGAACAAAATCGGCGGTTGAGATGCAGCCTGAGCGCGATCTGTGGTGGCACGAGCAAGACGCGGCGCTGCCCGACTCAGCGAACGAGTGCGAGCCGGAACAACTCGATGCGGAACATCCACTGTTTGTGCTTTACACCTCCGGCACGACCGGCAAGCCGAAAGGCATCTTGCATACGACGGCGGGCTATCTGCTGCAGAACATCATGGTGATGAAGTGGGTGTTCGACCTGCAAGAGGATGACGTTTACTGGTGCACGGCGGACGTGGGTTGGATCACCGGGCACAGCTACGTCGTGTATGGGCCGCTGGCTGCTGGGGCCAGTGTAGTGCTTTACGAAGGAGCGCCTGATTACCCGGCGTTCGACCGGATGTGGGAGATTGTCGAAAAGCTCAAGGTCAGCGTGTTCTACACGTCACCGACCGCGATACGCGCGCTGATCCGGCAGGGCGACGAGTGGCCGAATAGGCATGACCTGTCGAGTCTGCGTGTACTTGGTTCGGTGGGAGAGCCGATCAATCCGGCAGCCTGGGACTGGTATTACAAGGTGATCGGGAAAGAGCGCTGTCCGATTGTAGACACGTGGTGGCAGACAGAGACAGGAGCGGTAATGATTGCGCCTGTGCCGGGTGCGACGGCGCTGAAACCGGGATCGGCGACATTGCCTCTGCCCGGCATTGAGCCCGATATTGTAGACGCGAACGGCGAGCCGGCGGGAAACAATCGCGAAGGATACCTGATTATCAAGAAACCGTGGCCGAGCATGGCTCGAACGGTCTGGGGCGACGAGAAGCGTTTCGCTGAGCAGTACTGGTCGCGGGTGCCGGGCGCTTACTTTACGGGCGACGCGGCGCGCAGAGACGATGACGGTTACTTCTGGGTACTAGGCCGGGTAGACGATGTGATGAATGTGAGCGGGCACCGGTTGAGCACGATGGAGGTCGAATCGGCGTTGGTGCATCACCCGGCGGTCGCGGAAGCTGCTGTAGTCGGGAAGCCGCACGAAATTACCGGCCAGGCCGTTTGTGCGTTTGTGACGCTGAAGAGCGGCAACTGGAATACGGAAGCGCTCTCGAAAGAACTCAAGCAGTTTGTAGCGAAAGAGATCGGACCGTTTGCGCGGCCCGATGAAATCCGGTTTAGCGATGCCCTGCCGAAAACACGCAGCGGGAAAATTATGCGGCGGCTGCTGCGGGAGATTGTCACAAGCAATGGCGTCACCGGGGACGTGACCACACTAGAGGATTTGACGGTCGTAGCGGCTCTTTCGAGCCACCACGACGAGGATTGACGCCTAGCTCTCCAGTTGGGCGTCGAGCGTGATCTCGGTGTCGAAGAGCTTTGAGACCGGGCAGCCTTCCTTGGCATTGTTCGCGGCTCGTTGAAATGCTTCCTGCGATGCGCCGGGGATCTTCGCTTTCAGCACGAGTTGGCTTTTCTTGATGGCAAAGCCTTCGCCCTCTTTTTCGAGCGAGATGGTACAGGTGGTTTGAATGCTGTCGGCTTTGAGTCCTTCGTTCTGGAGCATCAGGGATAAAGCCATGGAAAAACAACCGGCGTGAGCGGCCGCGAGCAACTCTTCCGGATTGGTTCCCTTCCCCTCTTCAAATCGTGACTTGAATGAGTATTGAGTATTCGAGAGGACGCCGCTGGCCGACGAGATTGTGCCGGCGCCGGACTGCAGGTCGCCTTTCCATTCTGCGTTTGCTGTTCTTTGCATGCCTGTTAGAGGCGGGTGAGGAGTCAGGCGGTTCGCTCGATTACCGAAAGCATCCGGCCGGGATCGGACGGTTCGCGGCGATACGAGTGATAGTGAGCGGGATTGCAGGAGGTACAAAGCCCCGAATCGAAGACGTGGCCGGAGGTTAGGCCGGCTTCGAGAAGCTGGGCGGCGTTAGCTTGTGCCAGGTCGAGATGGTATTTGCCGGGCCGGTCGGGCTGGAGGTGCGGCAGCCACGGAAGGAACCGGACGGCCACTTCTTCGTTGACCTCGTAGCAGCACGGCCGGATGCAGGGGCCGATAGCGGCCTGAAGTTGAGCAGGGTGCGTGCCGAAGCGCTCTGTGAGCATGAGTACGGTTTCCCTGAGGATTTGGGCGGCAGCACCGCGCCAACCCGCGTGAACCACGCCCACGGCCCGGGAATCGGGATCGAGTAGAAGAATGGGGACGCAATCAGCGGTGCGGACGCCGATCGACAAGCCGACCTGATCAGTGACCAAGGCGTCGCCTTCTGCTTCGCGATCGTGTAGGCCGTCGGCTAGCCGGACGGTAGCGGAGTGTACCTGCCGAAGGGTGACGGAGGGGGTCAGGCTAGCATGGCGGGAGCCGAAAGCGTGATTTTGCCAAACGAACTCAAACCAGGGCCGGCAACGGATAACCCCTTCGCAATCAACAACAAAGGAGCTATCGGGAGAGCAGGACGCCGTCACTTAGGAGCGAAAACCGGCCTGTACGGAGGCAGCTGGGTTCGTTTTTTCAAACGCGTGCGCGCGGTACCAATCGAGGGTGAGGCGGAGGCCTTGCTCGAAGGTGAATTGCGGTTTGTGGCCCAATTCACGCACCGCGGCGGTGATATCGGCCTGGGAGTCGCGCACGTCGCCAGGACGGGACGGGCCGTAGTGGGCGGGCAGGTCGACGCCTTCGAACTGCTGCAGCAGCGCCCAGGTCTCATTCAGAGTGATTCGATTGCCATTACCGGCATTGAAAACCTTTCCCGAGACGCCGGGGGCATTGGAGGCTTTGAGGAGAAGGCCGACCACATCCTCGACGTAAGTAAAATCGCGCGACTGGTTGCCATCGCCGTAGATGGTGGGGCAGCGGCGTTCGAGTAAGGCGGTAAGGAAGATGGAGAGAACGCCGGAATAGACGCTGGTGGGGTCCTGGCGGGGACCGAAGACGTTGAAGAAGCGAAGGGCGACCGTTTCGAGTCCGAAGCACTCGGCGAAGACGCTGCCATAGTACTCGCCAACGAGCTTTTGGAGGGCATAGGGCGATTTGGGACGGGGCAGCATGGTTTCAACCTTAGGGAGGACCAGGCTGTCGCCATACGCGGAAGAGGAAGCGGCGTAGACGACGCGGCCGACCTTGCCCTCAGCGGCGGCACGGAAGACGTTGAAGGTACCGTCGATGTTGACCTGATGGCTGATGACAGGATCGAGAATGGATTTCGGGACCGACGGCAGCGCAGCAAGGTGGAAGACGCGAGAAGCGCCCGCGATGACAGGTGCAATGCGGTCGTAATCGCGAATGTCGAGTTCGTGGACGGTGATGGAGTCGGCGACTTCTTCGAGATTGTCGAGGGAACCGCTTTCGAGATTGTCGATGACGTGAACGCGGCGATTTTCGGCCAGCAGGCCGCGAACCAGAGCGGAGCCGATGAACCCAGCTCCTCCGGTGACTACATAACGATTCATAGAGTGTGTGTCAGGTGATTTGAGGGAACGGATTGTTTCAGATGGGCAAAAGCAGCGTGAGCAACGTCGCGGCTGTCACGGCTGAAATCGAAGACTTCCAGCGAGACCCAGCGCGAGTACTGCAAGGCCGAAAGCTCAGCGAGGAGAGAAGAGAAATCATAGTCGCCGGTTCCCGGTTCGCGGCCATCGAACTCGTTGACGTGGACGTGCCGGATATAGGGAAGGAATTCGCGGATTAGTTCGGGATGAGGCGTCTGCTCGTCGACGGCATTATGAACATCGAACATGGTGGCGACCGCGGGACTGGCGATTTGGCGAACGATTTCAACGGCCTCGCTAAGGGAGGTGACCACGTCGCATTGCCCGGGCGAAAGAGGTTCCAGTAAGATTTGGACGCCGCGCTCTTCGGCATGGGGGGCCAGATGGGCAAGTCCGTCGGAGAGAATGGCGACGGCATCGGCGGGAGAAACGCCTGGAGAGGAGGAGCGCTGTTTGGGTGAGCCGAAGACAAGCAGGGCTCCCGATTCGCCGGGCAGTTGAAGATCGGCGCAAAGATCGACCAAGCCGCGGAGGAACTTCCAGGTGCGGCTGCGCGTTTCCTGGTCGGCAGCGGTGGCGTGCAGGCCGGGGGGAGAGATGAGCAGCCAGTGGAGACCGATAAAGGCGAGGTCATGCCTGCGAATTTCGTCACGAATGGCGGCGCGCTCAGATGCTGTGAGAGCAGTTGCATCGGGGGCGAGCGTGAAGGGGGCTATTTCGATGCCCGAGTAGCCGATCTCGCGCAACACAGTACACGTTTCGGCGAGCGAAGAGTGCTCGAACAGTTCGTTGCAAAGACCAAAACGGTACTGCGCGGACATAACTTCAGTGTAACGTTCCGAGGAGCTGGCCGAGCGCTTTTTCGGGAGGACGGTCGTCAGTCCACTTCGCGCTTGCTTAGCTGCTCGGAGACTCCAGGGAGATACCAGTTCAGCAGCTGTGCCTCGGCGCTATCCACACGAAAGGCGTGAGTCGTTCCTGCAGGAATGTATACGAACGAACCAGCCTTGGCTGTGTATCGTTCCTGGCCGGCGATGACGGTCAGCTCGCCTTCGAGCACGTAGATCGCCTCGTCCTGCTCGTTCGTGTGGGACGCCGGTCCTGAACGACTTGGACTCCGCTGATGGAGCAATGAATACGAACCGCCTGTCTGCTCGGCGGTAGCTAAGTGCGTGACCAGATTCTCTTGCGCCCGGAGTGTTGGAGCCTTTTCCAGTGAAATTCCGTAGGGCTGAATTGGGTTTGTCTGGCTTGGCTTGGTCGTCCTATTCTCTTTTGTGGGCGGATCAGCGATCGGCATTGTCGGGGCGGCAATCTGGCCGAACTCGTGGGAAGCCTCCATTGCCATCCAACGCGGAGGCATCGGTGTAGTCCCCGGCTCAGGCGCCTTGCGCTCTGCGGCTGGAATCGCCAGGCTCATGATGAACATTTCGAATCCGCCAGGAGTGTAGAAGTTCAGCAGTCGTGTGGCGGGCATATCGATGGTGAAACTGTGCTCGGTAAAGCGCGGGATGGACGCAAAGGTGCGGGGGCCGGCCTCCAGGGTCTGGCCGCCCACCTGAAAGGTAACGTGGCCCTCGAGGATGTACATGCCTTCGTCGGTTGGATGCATGTGGGTTTGCGGGCCGCCGATGCCGGTGCCGCACACCTGCTCCATTAACGAGAAGTTGTCCTGTGTGTGGTGACTGGTCGCCAAGGGCATCCAGAGATTGTCTATCAGCCAAAAGGCCGTGCTGTTCTGGTTGGTCAGCATGTAAGGTTTCCTGGTGTGGTTCA
The DNA here is from genome assembly GCA_965219105.1 of Bryobacteraceae bacterium. Taxonomy (GTDB): domain Bacteria; phylum Acidobacteriota; class Terriglobia; order Bryobacterales; family Bryobacteraceae; genus Bog-105. The sequence goes on from OZ244728.1 coordinate 3,041,727, forward strand.
TGGTGTCTCTTCCCGAGCGGCGGTATGGTAATGATTATTACCGCTTGTTCTACTGAATGGTAACATCGGTTACCGATGCCGCGCGAGACGATCAAACGCAAGCTGCTGAATCCGCGCCCCAGCGCACCACGGCGAACTCGTGACAAGCGCGCAGAGGGTGACGAGAAGACAAGCGAGCGAACCAAAGACTTGATTGAAGCCGCGGGCGAACTTTTTCTTGCTCACGGGTATTCGGGAGTTTCGCTGGAGATGATCGTGGCGAAAACCGGCGGATCGTACCGCGATCTCTACAGAGAGTTCGGCAGCAAAGAATCATTGTTTTTAAAAGTGATGGATGCGGTTTGCAGCGAGGTGCTGGCTCCGATGCGCGCGGCGATTGCCGCTGACAGCAAAAGGCCTGTGCCGCTCGAGACGGCGCTTCTCGCGATGGGCAGACGGGCGTTGCGCACGCTTCTTTCCCCAAAAGTGTTATCACTCCATCGCCTTGCAGTCAGCGAGACTCCGAGGTTTCCGGAACTAGGAAGAGCGTTTTTCGGGAAAGGACCGGCTAGCGCGAACAAAGCGGTGGCTGCTCTTTTGAAAGCCGCGAGCGCCTCGGAAAACCTGACGGTCGGCGATCCTCTGGTGACCGCCGCACTCTACCTCGATATGCTGACGCACAATTTACAGTTAAGACTGCTGACCGGTGGCGTTGTTCGTGACAGTGAGATCGAGCAGCGCGTTCGCGAGGCAACGCGCATTCTATTGGACGGCTTGAGGCGGCCGGGTCCGAAGAGAGTCCGAACCAAGCGGGCCTGAATTAGCTTGTTGTTGGACGCATGGCGCTGCCAGCGGTTCAAGCGCCGGTGGCACTTTGGCTGCACGGTTGCGACTTGAGCAATCGATTGCCTCGGAACGACTGCCGGGATTCAGCGGGCCGGTCTCAGAAGTGTTTGTAATTGAAAATTGATTTCGCTAAGGTTCAGTCGCAAAGGGCGGGGAGATCGGGCTGGTCGGCAAAGCGCATCATGGTTTCGATCTGCCCAGCGGTGACACGGTCGACAGAGAGGTCGAGATGCGGCAGATCTTCGCGGTTGAACCAAGCGGCTCCCGAAGTTTCAGTTGTGTCCTGGATGAGAGCGCCCTCGACGATTTCGCAGCGGATGAAGGCTTTATAGGCGTAATGAGGTTGGATGGGGTGCTCGTGCACTCGTTTGTCGAGTAAGGCGAGAAGACGAATGGGTTTGACGGTGAGACCGGCTTCTTCTTTTGTTTCCTTGACAGCAACTTCGAAAGGGGTGCAGCCGACATCGGCCCAGCCGCCGGGAAGGGTCCAGCGATCGCCATCGATTTTCTCGCGCACCAGCAGGAGTTGCTTGCGCGCGTTGAAGATGACAGCTCTGATATCGACCTTAGGGGTTTGATAGCCGTCCTCGGAGGCAAAGACGCGGAGGATTTTCTCGAAAGGCTCGTCGGTGAGTTCCCCGAGCAATTTGGCGCTAAGAAGGCGGATCTCCTCATAGCGCTCGATGTCGTACGGGTTCGTGGCGTAGGCGAGGCCGGCCTGGGCGAGAGCTTGCAAACGCCGGGCGTGATCGAGGAGATGATGAGCGGTCATGGTGCGACGGTCGAAGATAACATTGTCGGCTACTGGAGTAGTTGCATTGACGGGCTGGCGACCGCGTTAGAACTCCAGCCGGGCTTGGAAGGCGATCATGCGTGGGGAGCTGTCTCCGCCCAGGCCGACTCCGAGCAGACCGGTGGGGGGAGAAGTAGTGTAGCTGAGCGTGCCGAAGCCGGTTTGGGTGGAGCGGTTACCGGGGATGCCTGCGGCCACTAAGACAGGGAGACCGAAGTTGGGATGGTTGAAGACGTTGAAGAACTGCCCGTCGATGCGAAGCTTCAAGTGCTCGGTAAGGGTGAAGTACTTGGTGAGATATAAGTCGCTCCAGGTGAAATCAGGTCCGCGTAAAGAGTTGCGGCCGAGGTTTCCAAATTGGCAGTGTTGGGGAGTGTCTCCGCCGGAGCATGCGCCGGTGCTCGGGTCCACGGCGGAGACAAACGCGTCCGGGTTGAGCCATTGCAGTGTTCCGGGTTGGGTGGCGCCGTTGACGCCATTGTGCTGATAGACGGAAGTGCCGGGGACGACGCTGGCGAAGTTCGCCAGATTAGCGCCGCCGGTGTTCACCAGTCCGTTCCCGTTGGCAGAATACGCCGTGCTCAAGATCGAAAAGGGGATGCCGCTGTGCCAGAACACTGATCCGGACACTTGCCAGCCGTTCAGCGCGGCGCCTAAGATATGGTTCCTGATTTTGATGGGCAATTGGTAGGTGTAGTTGGCAGTGAAGTTGTGGCGAACGTCGTAATCGCAGGAGCCGTAGAGGCGGCGCAGGTCACCGGGGAGTGGAGACAGCAGACCACCGGCGGAAAATTGCAGGAAGCCGCCGTTGGAAGCGGTGTCAAGGCAGTGGCTCCAGGTGTAGTTGACCTGTGTCTGGAGACCGTGACTCATGCGTTTCTCGGCCGTGAGCTGGAGACCGTTGTAGTTGCTGTTAGCCCCGGTGCTGAGCTGCGTGACGGAGCCGAAGCGGGCGTCGGGCGCCTGGCCATAAGGTAGAGGCGCAAAGCAGCCTTGGCAAACCGTCTGGTAAGCATTTACTTGAGTCTGGTAGGGCTGATTGACGGCGCGTGTTCCCACATATTGGCCGCGAAGATTGAATTCGTTACCCAGCTGGTGTTCGAGTGCAAAACTCCACTGCATGAAGTAGGGAGCGTGAAGTTTTCCATCGGGCACGGCGGTAATGTTGACCGGTGGCAAGCAGGTGGCCGGATTGGCTAGCGAGGACGCGCAAGAGAGCTGCCCGGAGGGGAACCCGGAGACGAATCGCTGATTGGCGGCGACCGTTGCGTCGACAGCGCTACCTGGAAATCCCGGGGCGATCGTGCTTCCGCCGGCTGTTCCCAGGAGGCCACCCTGGAAAGTGGCTGAGTAGGGAGGATTGGCTCCCACCTGATCGACCACGCTGCCGGGTAGAAGATCGCTAAACATGCCAAAACCGGTGCGTATAACGGTTTTGGGGCGGACCTGCCAGGCAATAGCTGTTCGAGGCTGGAGAATGGCTGCTGGAACGGATTCGAATACATTTCCGAGGTTGGTTTGGATAGCTGAACTCAACGGTTGATTCACGTCGTGTGAGATGGAATCGAACGATTCCCGCAGGCGCGCGACGGCATTGTGCGGGTTGAGCGGGTTGGAATTATAAGTACTGCGAAGGCCGAAGGTCCAAGTCAGAGATCGAGTGACTTTCCAAGTATCTTGCGCGTAGAGATCAAGGTTGAGGAAGTTATAAGGCTGAGAGTTGGCGACTGGGAAGGTTTTCGACGTGGTGGAAGCCACTCCATGGATGAATTGCGGCAAGGTCGTGTACTCGACAAGAGGAACAGCACCTTCGCCGAAATCGAAATCGTTCAGGCGGAAGATGCGGGTGTTGGTACCGAAGCGCAGCTCGTGCGCACCGAGCGTCCAGGCAAGATTATCGTTGATGAAAAAGCGGGCAGCGCGGCGGCCCTGGACCCAGGTATTATCTAGGCCGCCGAGCGTGGTGTAAGGAGCATTCGCGCCGCTTCCCTGCAGCACGATCGGGAAGGCATCGATGGTCTTTTGAAAATCGGTGGGACCGAATAGGCTTTCGTACCAGGAGAACGCAGGGTTGAAGTAGTTGACCAGGTTTTGGGAAAAAACGTGCGTATAGCCGGCGGCGAAGGAGTAGAGCGGCTGAGGGGAGAGCGCGTTGAACAGGGGATTAATGGCGTCGGTGTAGGCCGCCTGCAAGCCGTTATCGCTTTGGAAGCGGAACCAGGTCATGTTGCGCTCGTTTATGTTGTAGTCGATGCGGGCCGTTTGCACTTGCTCGGTATCGACGCTCGAGCGCGAACTGGTTTGCCGGTTGGCGCAACCATTTCCATTGGAGGGAGAGCCGGGGGCCGCGCTTCCGTCGCTGTTGAAGGGACAGCCAAGCAGGTTGAGCGGCGTTCCACCGGTGGAGCGATAGAGCGAGAACAGGTTCCGGTAAAACGGCACAAGCTGAGGGGCGGGAGCGTATCTCGATCCGGTAACGGCATCGGTTCCGCCTAGAGGAAGCTGCCCAAGCACGTAGTTTTGAAATGGGCCGGTAGGCACGGTAACCGTAGAGACGATGGGCAGAGCGATGCGGACCCATTCGGAATCGAAGAAGAAGAACAGTTTGTCGCGCAGGATAGGGCCGCCGAGGCTGCCGCCAAAGTGATTAAGAGTAGATCGCGGTTTTTGATTGCCAAGGGTGGAGTTGGTGTAGAAATTAGCGGCGTTGAAGCGGGACCCATTCCAAAGTTCATAGAGATTGCCGTGAAACTGGTTGGTTCCCGATTTAGTGACGTAGTTCACCTGGGAGGCTCCGTAACGGCCTTGGTCGACCGAGTAGGACAAGGTGTTGACGGTGACCTCAGCGATGGAGTTCAGTCCGAGGACCAGGTTGGTGGAGAGACCGCTGTTTAAGTTTGTGAGCGGGTCGTTGGTCTCAAGGCCGTCGACAATGTAGCCGTTCGCAAGCGAGGGCAGGCCATTAAATTCGACGTTGCCGTAACCGTTGGTTCCGCCGACGAAATCGTTGCCGCTCCCGGCGGTGTTGATCAAGGCACCGGCGGCGAACTGGAGCGGATAGGTTTCATCGCCTCCCGGATTGGGAAGGTTCTCGAGACGCCGGGCATTCATGGTGGTGGATGTATTTGGATTGTCCGGGTTGATGAGGGGAGTTCGCTCTTCGACCGTGACGCTTTGCTTGGCGGAGGCCACTCGCAGCTTGAAATCGACCGTCTGCTTCTGCCCAAGCCCGGTCACGACCGAGGGATTCGCTTCGGGCTCAAAACCCTCCGCCGATACTTTCACGGTGTATGCGCCAGGAAGCAGCTGCGGAAAGTTGAAGCGCCCCGAGTCATCGGTGGTAGCGCTGCGGGTCAATCCTGTTTCATTGCTTCGCGCGGTGACGGCGGCATGGGAAACAGGCGCGTTCGAGGGGTCGAGGACCTGGCCCAGGATGGCGCTGGTGGTTTCTCCCTGCCCATAGAGCGCGGCAGACAGCAGAATTGCGATGGCCAGAGTCCTCAGCGGAGGACAAAGCGAAGATTTACAATTAGGCATGGCTAAATTGCGAGTATACTGAAGAGCGTTGAGTAGTTCAACTAATATGGTCAGTTATCGTTCACCCGCGTCGTAAGATGTAGGAGATAGTTAGCCATGTCTAATTAGCGAGACGAATAGCCTGGGCCGCCTCACCGAACGCAAGTGAAACAGACCACCACAACGCAATCACCCGAGACAGTGGAAGTGCAGCAGCGCTCGTTGTCGGACTTGCATAGCACCGTCGCCGTTCCGAGCGCAACGGCGGGGTTCTGGCGTCAACTTCAGGCGTATTCCGGCCCGGCATTACTGGTGAGCGTGGGCTATATGGACCCGGGAAACTGGGGGACCGATTTGCAAGGCGGCGCCATGTTCAAGTATGGGCTTCTCTGGGTGGTGGCGCTAGCGAGTTTGATGGCGATCTTTTTGCAAATACTAGCTGCAAGGATCGGCTTGGTTACGGGGAAAGACCTGGCGCAATGCTGCCGCGATTACTATCCGCGTTGGACCCGGTGGCCGATGTGGATGCTCAGCGAGGTGGCGATTGGCGCGTGCGATTTAGCGGAGGTTTTAGGAAGCGCGGTTGCCTTGAACCTGCTTTTTCGTATCCCGCTGTTCTGGGCGGTTCTCATCACGGCGACCGATGTGCTGCTGCTGCTCGCGCTGCGGCGGATTGGGATGAGGGCGCTCGAAGCAATCGTGCTGGTGCTGGTGGCGACCATTGCAGTTTGCTACTTCATTGAATTATTTGTGCTGCCACAGATACATCCCAGCTTTCTGGAGATGGGGCACGCGTTGATCACGCCGCAACTTCGGCAGGCCGGGATGCTGTATCTTGCGATCGGCATTATCGGGGCAACGGTGATGCCTCACAACCTTTATCTCCATTCGGCGCTGGTGCAAAGCAGAAAGACCGAGAACAGTTCGGCCGGTCTGAAGAGTGCGATTCGCTTTAACAATTTGGATACGGTTGTGTCGTTGAGCGTGGCGTTTCTGGTAAACGCGGCGATCCTGGTTCTGGCGGCTCTGGTGTTTTATGGAGCCGAGAAAGTGGCGACTCCGGGTGGAGTGATCCGGTTCAGTCCCGATAGCGACTGGATACGGATCGCCTATCTCACACTTGCGCCGCTTCTCGGCACTGCGGCGGCGAGCATTTTGTTTGCGGTAGCGCTGCTCGCCAGCGGGCAAAGCAGCACTATCACGGGAACACTAGCCGGGCAAGTGGTGATGGAAGGGTTCATGCACTGGAAGATTTCGCCGGGCCTGCGGCGGATCATTACCCGGTTGCTTGCCATTCTGCCTGCGGTGCTCGTGATCGGTATCAAGGGCGATGGGAGCGTGACAGATCTTCTGACACTGAGCCAAGTTGTTTTAGCGCTTCAGCTTCCTTTTGCTATGTTTCCGCTGCTGCAGTTTGTCAGCTCGAAGCGGTGGATGGGGAATTGGAAGCCAAAGACAGGGCTTTTAGCTGCAGGATGGTTGAGCGCGCTTCTGATTACGGGCATGGATCTTTGGGGCTTGCCAGCATCGTTGCAAGCGGCATGGTCTTTCATCGCCAGCCGTTGACAGCAGAGCGGTTGTGAATCAACGCTGCCCCGGTTAGGATGGTTTCTTGACGGCTCATAAGTCCAATACCGTTGGCACCTCCGAAGCGGTCGATGATTATTTGAAGGCGATTCTGCGGCTAGGCGGCCCTGATGAATCACGTGTCTCGAGTAATGCGTTGGCGCAGTACTTGAAAGTGCGGCCTCCTTCGGTGACAGGAATGATCCAGAAGCTAGCGGCCCAGCAGCCGCCTCTGGTGATCTATCAGAAGAGCCATGGAGTGCGCCTGACAGCGGCCGGCAAACGCCGGGCTTGGGAGCTGGTACGGCACCACCGGCTGCTCGAACTGTTTCTGCACGACGTGTTGAAGTATTCGTGGGACGAGGTGCACGAGGAAGCGGAACGATTGGAGCACTTCATTTCCGAGCGGTTCGAGGACCGGGTAGCGGCGATCTTGGGCAACCCTGAGATCGATCCTCATGGCCATGTGATTCCAGATAAGGGCGAGGATGGAAAGTTCAGCCGGGAAACGGCTCTGCCCGATTGGCCTTTGCAGACTCCGGGCGTTGTGAGCAGTATTTTCGACGTGGACGCGAGCGCGCTTCGACAACTGGAGGAGCATGGGATACGGCCGGGGATGGTGGTGAGGATCCGGCAGAAAGAAAACTCTTCAGCGGTCTCGATCCGGATCGAAAACCAGAAGCGGGATGTTCGTTTGAGCGGTAGGTTGGCGAAACTTTTGCAGCTCAGTCCGCTCGCGGCAACGTGATCGCCGATCAGTTTACGTCGACCGAACGGTCGCCTTCGTAATGCATGATGTGGTAGTACGCTTCCCAGCCACTCCATCGAATGGGAGGCGGGAGGTGAGTATCGGGATCGTCCAGGAATTGCGAGAACGCTTGCGCGATCTGGCGCGTACGATAGATGCCCGTCAGCCAGTCTCCTCGGTACCAGTTTTTCCATTTGCCGTATTCCGCCGCGGTTTCGGCGAGGGCGATCTTGTCGAAAGCTTTCAGAGCCTGATCGATCTCTCGATGCGATTGGGTAGTCTGTCCACTTTGGGCCTCTTGGATGGCTTTTGAAACCAGGTACAGAATGAGATTGCTTTGACGGTTGATGGCAATCATGGCTAACACCTGGGAATGAAAAAATGGCCGGCGGTCAGGGGGGATCAGCGGCTCGATCGCAGGCGCGTCATTCCACACCGAGTCCCATCGCGGCCGCGCGTCTCCGCATTGCTGAATTTCGCGGATCACGGTCTCGCGCAGCCAGTCTTTGTCACTGATCCGATTCGCGTCCGAACCCTCGGGATATTGGAGGATGCGAGGCGAAGCCCACTTGGGCGCCTGGCTTGGTAAGCCATAGAGGGGATTGTCGATCATGTAAGTAAGAAGCATGCGCCGCGCTTCGGTGTGATAGAGCTGGTCCCCGTACTCGCGAACGGGGTCGCCAAAGTGCGCCGGAGCTTTGAAATATTTTTTGTATAGAGCGGCGAGCTTTGGAGCCGCTTTTGCGCCGAACTCTTCGGAGGACCACTGGCGGTAAAACTCGCCCGATGGATCGGTCCCGCTGGGAAGACCTTTCCAAGCCACGTCCATCATGGCCCGAATCGACATAGATACCGGGCGAATGTCGCTGGTGTTCAGCAGGAAGTATGCAGTCGCATGAGCCCCGATGTAACGCGCGAGTTCCGAGAAGCTCCTCTTGACCGGGACCATTTCCGTCAGCTGGTTTGCCCGGTCGTTCATCATCGCGACGTGGTCGTAAGCGCCTTGCCCTGGGCGCACTTCGCCGCCATCCTGCAGATAGCCATAGCCGGCATCGGCCCACACGGTTGAGACGTTGGGAGGAATCTGGAGGTCGCCTGCCTGGACGAGTTTGGCTCCCTCCTGCCAGAGATTGGTGACAAACTGCGCATCGGGCCGAGTGGCGCGCACAATGCCGATCTGATCGGCAATAGCTTTGCTGATCAGGCGGCCTAAGGCTTTATTGTCGTTCTTGACGCTAGGGTCCATGGAAGCGTAAGTGACATCGGACAAGCCTCGCAGGCCCACGGACCAAAGCACTTCCTGGGTGGGCAGATAGGAATGAACGGCGTTGCGCCAGGCACGTTCGAGGATCTCAGGGTGAGTTGAGTAATTGTAGGGGACGCCTTTTGGCCAGCGGGCCACGTTCATGCCGAGCGGGATCGCGTGATGCTGGGTGACGATGAGACCTCGGGCGGCCGCTAGCTTTACCTGTGGATCATCGGGAAAGATCCAGGTGCCGGGTGCAATCATGTTGCCTTTCAGCCGCAGAGTGGTTTCATAGATCTTGTTCCACACGGCCAAAGAGATACCGCTCTTATCGTTCTTTTCGCCAGACGCCCAGCCGGTTAAAAGATCCTCGTCATTGATGAAGAGTCCGCGGTATTTAAACACGGGAGTCGGAAAGTTTCGATGAAGCGACGTGGAAAGCTGGATGGATGCGCGGTGGACGGGCTGATGATCGGTCCAGTAATACAGGGGATCGATGCCGAGATAGTCTTGCGAAAACTGGTAGATGGCATACATGGTCCCGCGCATGTCCGCTCCGGCAAGGACTACGACTTGCGTTGGGCGCGATCCATGGAGAGCCGCCGTTTGCACGGCAAGGGAAAACGATTCGGGCGTAATTAGACTGGCAGGCCGAAGTACTTGGGGCAGGGTCCGCTTGTCGCCGATGACGATTGTGACTGCCCCTGCATCTTCGGCGCGGCTAATGATTCGCGGCCGTTTGCCTGTGACGGTTTGGAAATCGGCAGCTAAGTCTTCCACCGCGCGCTGCACCGGCGAAGCCTGACCGGGGCTTTGAAGTATGGTGACAGTGCTATCGAGAACAACCAAGTCTTGTTTTGCACGAGCGTAGGACGCAGTGAACGGGAAGATCGCAAGGAACAGAAGCAGAGTTCGTGACATGCGGGGGCAGCCTCCCGTTCATGGTAATGGAGGTAGCTCAAGAGCGGGGTTCGGAGTCGAGGGCGAGATTATCCGCGGGGTTCGCCCGGTCGTGTTTCTCTTGATCTTCGACGCAGTAGGGGGTCCAGGGGACGGCGTCCAGGCGCTTAGGTGGGATGTCGCGGCCACAATCGACGCAAACGCCATAGTCACCGGCGTCGATGCGCTGGAGAGCGGCGTCGGTTTGTTCGAGCATTTGAGAGGCAACGTTGCTTCCGCCGAAGGCGAGGGCCTTGGCCTCCGAGGAGACGACGTAATCGATGGGGTCCTGCACATCGGACGTTTGCGAATTGCGGGCGTCGTCGTGAAAAGTCGAGATCTCCTGCATCAGATCTTCACGCTTCGACTGAAGAAGGTGTTTGTAGTGTTCGGTGTCTATGGCCATAGCTATTCAGGTTGGAGACACCTGACCGGACAGTATGGTTGCGCGCGGATTTCGAAACTGGCCGCGGCGAGGCAGACTGTCCGGACAAGTGCTTAGGCGCCAGCGGAAACAGGGCGCAAATTTTCTTCCATGTAGCCGTAGCGCTGGGCGTGGTGAAGGTAGTAGTAAACGCCAAGCAGGGTCAGCATGAAGAGAGCCAGGATGACCATGATAAGGGCGAAGCGCTCCAACTGGCGGATCGGCGCGGCGGCCTGGTGCTCGTCTTGACTGACGGTGACGACCCAGGCCATGTTCGGGAAGTGTTGCTTGAGGCCGGTGCCGGAGAAGCCGACAATCGAATCGCCGCGTCCGGTATTGGCCATCACCCAGCCCGATAGAGCACCGTGGTTTGCGCCGAGGGCATCGTGGACGTAGTCGAATTCGGGGGATTTGAGGCGGGCAAAGACATCGGCGTTGGGCGCGCTGACGATGTTGCCGTCATCGTTCACTAGAGTCACTTTGGCGCCCCCGGCTAGTTGACCCTGGCGAAAAGGCGTCAACACATCGTCGATGTTGATCAAGGCGCTTAGAACGCCGACGGTTTGGCCCCCCGCGTCAAGGATGGGAATGCCGAGATTGACGAAGTCGGCTTTGGTCAGTTCGTCCTCGATGATGTTGCTGACCTTGGTTGCGCCCTGGCCATTGTTGTAGACAGACTGCCATTGCGGATCTTGGACGTAAGAGGCCTGCGCCGGTTTTTGCGAGGAGGCAACAACGTTGCCGTTTGCGTCCGTAACGATGAGGGAAAGGAAACGCGGGTCAAGCGATTTGATTTGGCGCAAGACGGCAGAGGCGTTGGTATCAACGTCTCCTTTTGCACCGGGCTTTGCAGAAGCGGCAGCTACGACAGCGGGATTGCCGGCGAGCAGGCCGACATCGGTGAGACGCTCGCGTAGAAATGAAGTGACTTGAGAAGAGTAGAGTTGAGCCATTGACTTGAAATTTGAGCCAACGGCATTGTCCAGGGCTTTATCGCTGTGCTGAGTGAGCACCAGGCCAAGAATACTCAGCGGAACGATTGTGACGATCAACGCAAGCAGGAGCTTGGTGAGAGTACGGACTTCCATCCGGTCCATTGACATGACAGACCTCCCATTCGGTCTTCAGCGAAGACAAGCCAGGCGGTCCGGGACGCGGATGGACGTGATGCCAGTCGTGCTCGGCCAACTTGGCCGCTTCCCGGGTCTATGATACTCCAAATGGAGTAGATGTGCGAGGGCTTAGTAACGCGCGATAGCAGTGTAGAGAACGGGCCGGTTGAGAGGGAGTGAGTGGCGGCTAGGCGACGGCGGCGACGGAGCGCTCGTAAGGACGCGGGAGGTGAGGCGCGAGGCCCTTCAATCGCATGGAGGGACGGCCGCAGGCGCAGGGAGACGGATCGATTTGCCCTTTGAAGCCGGTGTAAAGGCCCCGCAACGGATGGGTGTCATAGACCAGATGATCGCCCACGCGATAGGCTTCGATGCCGGATTGGAGGTGCCAGCCATCGTGAGCTTCGCACTCGGCTGCAAGAAGACGGCACCCCGGAGCAACGATGAGTTCATAAAGCGGCACACCGAAGACGTGCCAGAGTTGATCGCGCAGCGATTCGGTGAGGGTGTTTGAACCGCAGTCTGTCAGAGCATAAATAGCGCGGTCCACAGAGGAGAGCGAACGGCGGCCGGCGAGCACTTGTTCTGCAAGGCGGCGAAGATCGTATGCGTAGCCGACGAGGACGTTGGGGCTAAAGACTTCCAGTTGCTGCCAGCGCTCCTGACGGAAGGGCTGCACAGATTCGAACTCGGGAAGTGCGGAGATCTGGGCCGTTTTAACATCGGCCGAGAACGAACCCGGCAGTTGCAGGAGAGGACGCCGAGTGTTTCGAAATGGAATCACGCTCAACGAAGGCCGTTGCATAGATTAGTTGCTCACTGGGAAAGTGGGCGCGGCGGGAAAACTCTCGCAGATTTTTCCGGGTCCAAGCAAAATTTACCTGAGGATATTGCCGAGTACGGCCAAGCGTGGCGCAAGGACCTGTTGGAGCGTCGTGGAGAGAATTTGTTCGGCGGGTCCGGCATCAAGGCCGAGTTCGTAAAGAGCTTTGACGTGGCCGTCGAAGATGGCGTGATTCCAGCCGCGCGGAAAGAAGCTGGAATCGGTGCCGAATAAGAGGCGCTCAGGCCCGAGCAGGTCGAGAGCGCGGCGGTACACCGTGCGAAGGTCCAGGCCTTCATAGTGCATCCATTTGTTCGAGCTGGATGTGTCAAGGAAGATATTGGGGCAGAGGTCGGCGAGCATGAGCGTTTCGCGGAGGAGTCCGGCGCCGAAGTGAGGCACGATGAAGCGGATCTGAGGGAAGTGGAGCGCGACCGGATGGAGATCAAGGGGATTGCCGTAGCGCATGTCGAACTGGCTAGGTAGGGCGAGCTTTTTACGGACACCCACGCTGAGGGCGCCGCAGTGGACGAAGACAGCAAAGCCGTGATCGGAAAGCCGCTCGAACATGGGGACCAAACGGCTGTCCGCAATCGAGTAGGTGTGCATGGCAGGGAACAAACAGACTGCGTGCAGGTGGGGATTTTCGACTGCGGCATGAAGACGATCCGTCGCATCGGGCTGGAGGGGATCGAGCATGAAGAAGCCATAGAAGAGATCGGCATGGGTTGCTACAGCTTGCGAGACGCTGACTTCGTCGCCATGCGAACTGCCGATGAGGCAAGCGCGCGAGACACCGGCGCGGCCGAGTTCAGCGGCCCATTGATCGGCGAGCACGGATGGTTCGGCAGAAGGGATTTGCCAGTTGAGAAGCGGCCCGAGCAGATCGGGCGACTCGAGTCTTTTTTGGCGGGCTAATCCTTCGAAAAAGGTGCGGGAGAAGAAGTGAATATGCGCGTCGCTGACGGGGAGATTGCCCCAAGGGGTTTCGGCCATGCTGGTCCTGATTGTAGCCGAGCGACCGAAGGCGAGTAAGTGTGATCTCCGCCACTTTTCATACGATTGAAACGTCTTATATGTAGGAGAAAAAAGATGAAAGGACAGACAGGAACGATCGCCAAGTCAGTGATTGTTTTGCTTGCGTCGGCAGGGCTTGCGCTCAGTCAGGCAGGCGGTGTGTCCGACTTTGGAACACAGGCTCCGACTGCGAGTAGCCCGAACTATTCAACTAGCCCGAACTATTCGACTCAGGCGCCGGCACAGGTCGGACCCGGGACGGTGAACTACGTGGAAGGGCAGGTTAAGCTGAACGGGCAAGCGCTCTCGCGGCGCGCGATTGGTTCGGCGACTTTGCGGCCGGGGGGATTGCTCAGCACAGGAGATGGATACGCCGAGGTGCTGCTAACGCCCGGAGCGTTCTTGCGGGTGGGTAACGACAGCGAAGTGCAGTTAAGTTCGGCAGGGCTGGCGAATACTGAGGTGCGTATCACGCGCGGTGCGGCGATGCTTGAAGCCGATCAGTTGATCAAAGGAACGGATTTGACGGTTTGGACCGGCAATGTGCCGACGCGAGTGGACAAGAAAGGGTTGTACAGCTTCGATGCGAGTGCCGGAGTTGTTCGTGTGATGGACGGGAAAGCGACTGTCACTGCGGACGATCGCAAAGTCAAGCTCGGCAAGCATGACGAGGTTGCTTTCAATGGGAACCGTCCGTTTCGGCGCGAATCGTTTAACGAAAGGGACGTCGAGCAGCAACCGCTTTTTGTGTGGAGTAAAGCGCGCAGTGAGGACGAGTCAGCGCAAAGCGAGACGGCGGCGAGTAACGCGTCGGCTTACGCGAGTGCGGGTTCAGGTTGGTATTGGGATCCTTATCTGAGTTCTTACGGGTTTTGGCCGGCGGATTCACTGCTGTATAGCCCGTTCGGGTTTGGATTTTATTCTCCGGCCTATTTCGGCTATTGGGGAGGCGGATACGGGTATGGCGGCTTTCCCGTGTATGGTGTGCGCGGGTATGGGTACCGGGGATGGCATGGACACCACGGCTGGCACGGTGGGGTGAACGGTATGAACGCGTATGCGGGCAGGTATCGTGGACAGTTTCACAACGGGTACCACGGAGGCGGATTCCGTGGACAGAGCTTTCACCGTGGATTCGCGGGCACCAGTGGCTTCCATGGAGGAAGTGGGTTTCACGGGGGCGGGTTCCACGGCGGTAGGCACCGCTAAAGGGTCGTAATCGAAGTAGCGGCCTTACCTGCCTACTTCGAGAAACGGACGGAGAAGGCAGGTCAGCCCACTTAGCTCTAAAAGGCGATTACACGGAGTGAGGAACTGATCGAAAGAGGCGGTTCGGTTTGGGCCTGAACCTCCTCGACCGTCAAACCCGGGGCGATTTCATCCAGGTGTAGGCCCTCAGGTGTAACGCTGAGGACTGCCATCTCGGTAATGATCGTTTGGACCACTCGGACTCCCGTCAGCGGCAGCGTGCATTTGGTCAAAATCTTGGGAGCGCCGGTGCGCGTTGTGTGTTCCATGGTGACGATGACGCGGCGGGCCCCCGCTACCAAGTCCATTGCGCCACCCATGCCTTTGATGACTTTCCCGGGAACCATCCAGTTAGCGAGCGTGCCTTCACAGTCGACTTCCATGGCTCCGAGGATGCTGAGATCGATACGTCCGCTGCGGATCATGCCGAACGATTCGGCGCTGGAGAAGTAGGCAGCGCCTGGAAGTTCAGTGACGGTTTCTTTGCCGGCGTTGATCAGGTCAGGATCCTCTTCTCCTTCCTTGGGATAAGGGCCAACGCCGAGCATGCCGTTTTCGGCCTGGAGGACTACATCGATGCCCGGCGGCACGCAGTTCGCAATCAGAGTCGGCAGGCCGATGCCGAGGTTCACATAGAATCCGTCGCGCAGCTCGGCCGCTGCGCGCCGTACGATGCGTTCGCGCTTGGTTAATGCTGGGGGATGAGTAGAAGCTGTACTCATGTCTCACGCGTGACCGTGCGTTCAATCCGGTGATCGTAGCGTTCGCCCTGCACGATGCATTTTACGTAGATTCCAGGCGTGACAACGTGGTCGGGATCGATCTCGCCGGGGGCAACCAGTTCTTCTACTTCGGCGATGGTGATTTCAGCGGCAGCGGCCATTATGGGATTGAAGTTGCGAGCAGTTTTGCGATAGACGAGATTTCCAAGTGTATCGCCGCGCCAAGCTTTAACGAGCGCGAAATCGGCGCGAAGTCCGTGCTCCATCAGGTAAGGGCGGCCGTTGAATTCGCGAAGCTCTTTGCCTTCGGCGACAACGGTTCCAACGCCGGCTGGTGAATAGAACGCGGGGATGCCCGCGCCGCCCGCGCGAATGCGTTCGGCCAGGGTGCCTTGAGGAATGAAGGACACATCAAGCTTGCCCGCAATCACCATGGCTTCGAGTAACCTATTTTCGCCGACATAACTTCCCAGATGCGAGGCGATCATTCCTGCTTCGAGCATAAGACCGAGGCCGACTCCGTCCGTACCGAGATTGTTGCTGATGGTGTGGAGGTCCCGGACGCCGCGCCGGACCAGCGCTGCGATGAGGTTTTCCGGCATGCCGCAGAGTCCGAATCCGCCGACCATGAGCGTGCATCCGTTCGGAATTTTAGAGACTGCTTCTTCAGAACTGGGGCAGACTTTGTTCACAAGGAGGGGTCGAAGATGATGATATCTTGCGGGGGAGCGGACGCCCGGGTTCAACAGCGGGGTTGCGCGGCGAGAGCAGCGGCCGCGCGGGAACGCGAGGGATGGCCGAGGACGGAAGAAATAGCATTGCCGGCCGCAGCGAGAGAGGACAGGTCGATGCCGGTTTCGATTCCGAGTCCGTGCAGTAGGTAAACCACGTCTTCGCTGGCAACATTGCCGGACGAGCCCGGGGCGTAGGGGCATCCGCCTAGTCCGGCAACCGAAGCATCCACGACCGATATGCCGTACTGCAACGCCGAGTAGATGTTGACAAGAGCTTGACCCCAAGTGTCGTGAAAGTGGACGGCGAGCCGGCTGGCGGGTACACGGGTGAGAAGAACGTCTAGAAGACGCTGAACGCCCGCAGGGGTCCCGATGCCGATGGTATCTCCCAACGAGATTTCGTAACAGCCCAACGCGCGGAGCGTTTCGGCTACCCGCAAGGTTGCTTTGGGGTCAATCACGCCTTCGTAGGGGCAGCCAAGGACACAGGAGATATAGGCACGGACTCGAACCCGATGATCGGCAGCGATCGTGATTTGCTCGACCCGACGGAGGCTCTCTGCGACCGAACAGTTGAGATTTGCCTGGGAGAACTGTTCAGAGGCGGAGACGAAAACGGCGATTTCAGTCACGTTCGCCTCGAGCGCAGCGGTTAGGCCTTTCAGGTTTGGCACTAGAGCGCTGTACGTCACGCCCTGGCGGCGCGGAAGAATCGAGAAGAGTTCGGGGGTGACCGCCATTTGAGGCACACGGCCAGGCGAGACAAAACTTCCGCACTCTATAGATTGGACGCCTGCCGCGGCTAAAGCTTCGATTAATAAAAGCCGGGAGTTGAGCGGCACAGGAGAGGGCTCGTTTTGCAATCCGTCGCGAGGGCTCACATCGACCAGGCGCACTGTGGAGGGAAGGGGCACGAAGGGGAACTACTCTCCCGAATCGTGGTCCAGAAGCGGTTTCGTGTGTTTGGGCCGCCCGCGAAGTTCCTTCTCGGGTATAACTCTTGCAGGTTTTGGAGAGCCTACGCGCTCCCGGGCCAGAGCCTTGACACGTTTGGGCTTGCTCAATTTCGGAGGCCGCTCACTCCCCATTTGGATACCTCGCTAGGACAACAGGCGGTCGTCAGCGACTTTAGTCTCAACCGCCGGATCGATTTCCGAGACGGTCAGCATATTGTAGGCTAGTTTCGTGCGAGTGGCCAGCAGATGCCAGTACTTCTCAACCGCCCCACGATCCTGGCCCTGCATCGCTTGTATAAATGCTTCGAACTGGTGTTTACCGTTTGAAACTGCCATTGCGCGTAATGCTTCGGATAACGCGACAAGACCAGTAGAGGCAGTATAAGCGAGGAGAAGGTGGCGGAGGGTCTGCTCCTCTATAACAGAGTCTTTAAATGTGGAATCGGCGAGCGAAGCAGGCGTCCAAGCCAGCTCGGGGCGCTCCTTTGGAACTGAATCGTTTTCAGGTGACCCGAAGCTTTCCCGAAGTCGCAAGATCTGTTCGTGCAACTCATTGGCGTGAGAAGCGAACGCATCCCGCACCTCTTCGTCATCACCTTGCGAGGCGAACGTTCGCAGCTGCGAGAAGGCGGCAAAACGATGCGAGATGGCTCGGCCTAGCGAGTTGAGGACAGATTCAAACTCGGGCGATTGAGGCTGTGTGATGCCAGAAGCCATCAGGCAGCCATTTTTTGCGCTGCATCAGGCCAAATGCCAAGCTCGACGAACTCGGCTTCAAACCGTTGCTGCTCTCTCGGATCGACGGAAGGACGTAAAATTCGGCAGCACTCCCTCAACGCTTCTTCGAGAGGCTTACCAGTCGCCCCTTCGCCAAGCACGACGCGAATCAACTCACGGGCGGAAACGCGGGCCTGAGCAGACGTTTTAGCAAACATCAAGCTTTCATAACGATCATTCACCATCTGGGTGTGTCGATTCATAACTTCCTCAGCTAATTTGACGCAGGAAAGTGAATTTCGATTCGGGCACAATTATATCCACCGGACCTACGAGCAAGCCGCACGGCAGAACGGAGAGTGGTGAGCCGGGCGGGGCTCGAACCCGCGACCACCGCATTAAAAGTGCGATGCTCTACCAACTGAGCTACCGGCCCGGTGAAGGCAGGGATATACCTAGCTTCCAAGTTTAGGATAGCATCTGCCTCTGCAACAATCCGTCTGTACTATTTACGACTATATTTGACATCTATAAACGAATATCCTGAGTAAGACGGGACTATGAACCGTCATGCCCGAAGCAAGTGTGTCAGGATCTTTGCCAGTCATAACGGAGCCACACATGGCGCAAGGTGCAGCATGCATCTTAGAGATACCGTTACGAAGACGAGAGCAGAGAAGCGTTCCAGCGGGAACCGATGACACTAGAAGTTTTAGGCCCGAGTAGGACTTAGCAGGATTGAGAGCCGGTTATAAATCGGCGGTTAAGGTCCTGCGGCTTTCGTTACATAGTGAGGGAGCGGGAGTCCAGTGTCAATGGTGACCGCAGATTTTTGAATTTACAAGGAGCAACTCGACATCCGATGAAAGCTTTGACCTTCGATGTAGTCTGCCTATCCCATCTTCGATGGAGCTTTGTGTTTCAGCGTCCCCAACATCTGATGAGGCGGTTTGCGAAGGATCATCGGGTATTTTTCTGGGAAGAGCCGGTACGAGAAGCTGGTGTGACCGCCCATGTCCGGTTTGAGCCGTGTTCAGTGGCAAATGTACGAGTCTGTGTTCCAGTACTGCCGATTGAGGCGGACGCGCGCGAAGCAAATCGATTGCAGGAATTATTGCTGCGCGATCTGCTGGAAGAGCAGCGAGTAAGTGAGTACTTGCTTTGGTACTACACTCCGATGGCATACGAGTTCTCTGCGGACCTCAAACCGGCGGTGACAGTCTTTGACTGCATGGACGAGCTGTCCGGCTTTGCGGGCGCGCCTGCGTCTTTACGGGAGAACGAAGCCTCTGTATTCGCACGAGCGGACTTGGTGTTTACAGGTGGAGCGAGTTTATTCGAGTCCAAGCAAGGCAAACATAATTCCGTCTTTCTTTTTCCAAGCAGCGTAGATGCGGCGCATTTTGGGCGGGCCAGAGAATCGCAGGATGATCCGGGTGATCAGGCGAACTTTCCGAAACCCCGGCTCGGCTATGCAGGCGTAATCGATGAGCGAATGGATTTGGAGTTGATTCGTCAAGTGGCAAGGGCGCGTCCGGAGTGGCAACTGGTATTGTTGGGCCCGGTGGTGAAAATCGACCCGGCGAGTCTGCCGCAAGCACCGAATATTCACTACTTAGGCATGAAGCCTTACGAAGAGTTGCCAAGGTATCTGTCCGGCTGGCAGATCGGGATGCTGCCGTTTGCGTCGAACGATGCCACCCGATTCATCAGTCCGACGAAAACGCCCGAGTATCTGGCGGCTGGGCTCCGAGTGGTGAGCACGCCAATAAGAGATGTGGTCGTGTCTTATGGAGAACTAGGGTTGGCGGGAATCGCGAGCTCGCCGGAGGAGTTCGTTGCGGTCGTAGAGGAGTATCTGGCGCAAGGCGTATCGGAATCTTTCAGGGAAAGGGCGGATGCATTTTTGAAGCGAAACTCTTGGGACAGTGTATGGAGCAGGATGAGCGAATTAGTTGAACAGGTACTGAAGAAGAAGAGTGCTTCTGTCAGCAGGATGGGACAGGGCAGCAAGGATTTAGCGCATGTTTGATTACGTGGTGGTGGGAGCTGGATTTGCAGGCTCGGTAGTAGCTGAACGCATGGCCCGGCAGTTTGGAAAGCGGGTATTACTGATCGACCGCCGGAACCATGTCGGCGGGAATGCCTACGATCACCCGGACAAACACGGCGTTCTGGTTCACCGCTACGGACCTCATATCTTCCATACCAATTCGGCGCAGGTCTTTAATTATCTATCGGAGTTTACGAAGTGGCGCAGCTACGAGCACCGGGTTCTGTCTTCAGTAGACGGCAAGCTGGTGCCGGTGCCAATCAACCTGAACACCATCAACCTGCTGTACGGACTGCACCTGGATACTGAGGCGGAAGCCGAAGCATTCCTGGCTGAGAGAGCGGAACCGCGGGCCGCGGTGCGAACCTCGGAAGACGTAGTGGTCAGTAAAGTCGGACGGGATCTTTACGAAAAGCTCTTCCGAAATTACACACGAAAGCAGTGGGGAAAAGATCCTTCCGAGCTCGATGCGCAGGTAACGGCGCGAATTCCGGTCCGAACCAATCGTGACGATCGTTATTTCACCGACACGTACCAGGCGATGCCGAAGCATGGCTTTACGCAAATGTTCGAGAACATGGTGGACCATCCGAACATCACCTTGCAGCTCGGTTGCGAGTATGCGGATGTGCTTAAAAAAGTGAAGAGCCATGAGGTGATCTTTACCGGACCAGTCGACGAGTACTTCGACTACCGGTATGGAAAGCTGCCTTACCGTTCGCTGCGATTTCAGCATGAGACCAGGAACTGTGAACGCTTTCAGAGTGTTGGAGTGGTGAACTATCCGAATGAGCATGCCTATACACGCATCACCGAGTTCAAGCACTTAACCGGACAAGTTCACAAGCAGACGAGCATCGTGTATGAGTATCCGGCCAACGAGGGTGACCCGTACTATCCGGTTCCAACCCCCGAGAATGCCGCGTTGTATAAACGCTACGCCGATTTAGCTGCTCGCCAGAAGGGCGTACATTTTGTAGGACGGCTAGCAACTTACCGGTATTACAACATGGATCAAGTAGTGGCGCAAGCACTAACGCTTTGCAAGCAGCTATCCGCCGCGCCCGGTTTTGCCGAAGATCGTCAGACTGCAACCGCTGCTGCGGCTGGGGGCTCGCTCAGCGTGCTGCCGGCCTTTAGCTAAATCGATTCGAGCAAGGACGCGGGTAGATCTATCTGAACCGTTGTGCTGGCTTCTCAGCGATTGACGATTCTGTCGCCGCATCGTGACGATGCAGCTTTTTCGCTATCGATCGCTTTAAGGAAGTGGAGCAGACTTCCTGTTCGAATCGAGATCCTCAACCTATTCACGCGAAGCGGATACGCGCCGTGGGTTGAGGATAACGACCCATCGGTCATAAGCGCGATACGGCGGGAGGAGGATCGTGCGGTTCTGAGCGAGATCAGCGCAGACATCGAAGTTCACGATCGGGATTTTTTGGATGCGCCGCTACGGACTGGATTGCAAGTCGATCAGGTTTGCGATATCCAGAACGCTGTGCTGATCGGGGAAGAAATCGTTCAAGCTCTCCAGCGGGTGTTTACGAACAACCAGTCTGAATTAATACTGGCTCCGCTGGCATTGGGGGATCACATCGACCATATTGCTGTTCGCCAAGCGGCATTGCGAACCTTCCCCGCTCTGCGCTTGGGCTTTTATGAAGACCTTCCTTATGCGACTTGGACTCCGGAGGAGGCACTGCAGAAGAAGGTCGACGAAGCGGCGAACGCTCTAAGATGTGAGCTACACAGTTTCGTTGTGGCCGACGCGGTGGCGGCGCAAGCAAAAGCCCAAACGATCGCTGGTTATAAGTCGCAGATTACTATGGGCGAAGCTGACTCGATGGCCGCTCGGAGCGAGCATTTCGGAGGCGGGGAGCGGATCTGGGCGCCCGCCTCGACAGAATGGCATTTGTTGACCGGCTGACTTACGCTTGGACGCGCAGCAGAATTTCAGCGAACGGCCACTCTCGATCTATCCAGGACTGTACAATCTCAAAACCGGATGCGGAACTCAATGCCTGCAGCTCGGACTCAGTGAACTTATGAGACGACTCGGTCCAAATGGTCTCTCCGGCTTCGAAATCGAAGGGGGAATCAAGTTCACGGATCCAAACTCGTTGACGCCGGCCGGAGAGCAAGTGCATTTCGATACGCCGCTCGGCAGAGTTCCAGCGGGCTTCATGGGCGAATGAGCGAAGATCAAAATCGGCTCCCAGCACTCTGTTAATACGCGCTAAGAGATTCAGGTTGAAAGCTGCAGTGACGCCCGTTGGGTCGTCGTACCCGGCAAGCATGGTCTCGACATCCTTAACTAGATCGAAGCCGATCAGGAAAAGATCGCCAGGATGCAGGAGCGCAGCGATTTGAGAAAGAAAGGCGGGCAGTGAAGGTCGCGGCAAGTTCCCGATCGAGCTGCCGAGAAACAGAAGAAGCAATCGGCCGGACTTATGTTCGCGTGCGATCTGCTGCAAGCCTTGGAACCAATCGCCGCAGACTGGATTTACGTCCGCTACATCGCTCACCTCGCGGGCACAACTTGCGAGCGCGGCGGATGAGACGTCGATAGGGCGATAAACGATGGGATCGCGACGGCTTCTGAAAAAAGCTTCGAGCAAGGCGCGCGTTTTCTTGCCGCTGCCGCTGCCCAGTTCGCTTACGGTTGCAACATCGTCCGATACTGATGCAATAGCGGTAGCATGAGTCTGCAACAGCCGCTCGTCGGCTCGGGTCAGACCATATTCAGGCAGCAGCGTAATAGCCTCAAAGAGAGCGCTGCCGAGATCGTCATAGAAGTAACGGGAGGCGAGTTGCTTTTGACCGGACCGGCCTAAGCCTTCTGCTACGTCCTGAGCGAATGCGGAGAGTGCTGGAGTAATCAGAGAGGGCACAGTTACTCCTGCACGCACCGAAAAGCAGCATAGACGTACGGATAATCATGCCGGAACCAGTTGCGGAAGGATCGGCGCAGCAGGCGAGCTGACGTTCGCGCTGAGCCGCCTTTGATCACATAGTGCTGCCCGTCGAAAAAGTTAGCGGAGTAGCCTGGATAACTGGGACGCGGTTTAAAACCCGGAAATGGGGCGAACGGCGTACGTGTCCACTGCCAGCCATTTCCGATCAATTGATGCACGCCGAGAGGGCTGCGGCTTTGGGGAGAGGCATCTACCGGCTCGGGATCCCATCGCCGGAAATCAAAGTTACCCGGAACATCGGATGGTGACTCTCGGCCCCATGGAAATGGCTCGAAATTCGGATAAGCCGCTCGATGAAACTGCTCTTCGGTGGGGAGTTCGTAGCCGAAGAAATGAGCGTAAGCCTTCGCTTCATCGAGCGTGACATAGACAGGCCAGTCAAGAGGCAAAGGAATCTCTTCGAACATTCCACGGTAAAAAATGGAGTCGCCGCGTTTCACCCAGAAGTGCGGAAGCGCCGCGCCCGATTCAACGAACCGAAGATAATCGCCGTTGCTGACGCTGTTCTGCTGAATGCGAAAGGCAGGAATGTGACGAGCGGTTTCGCCGAACTCATTATCCCAGCCGAAGCTTTCGTCGTCGTGCGGCTTACCGAGAACAGCTTCGCCAGCGGGCACATCGATCCAGGAGTTAGGAGGAGCGGCGCGGCCGGTACGTTCGAGACGCTTTGCTTCGGCTACGCGCTTGAAACGATAGTCAAAGTTATGGAACATGTAGGCCAGTGTCTCGAGGTGCATTAAGCGATGCTCGAGGACCATGTACAAAACTTCTTCGGGAGCTTCCTCGAAGTGCCTGTCCACGTGGGCGCGACAGCGATCTACATAGGCCTTGATCTGATCGAGCGTAGGCCAGTCGGCCGGAGTATCTGCAGGAAGGTGAGAGGAATCGGGATCGATGCCGGCTTGAAAAAGAACGTCGAGTTCGGGATCGGGAGAGGAGAGGCCAAGGCCTTCCCTGCAGATTTGAATGCTGTCGAAGCCGTCGAGGTGCCCGATGTAGAAGAGAACACGATGCCTTTCCGCGATGGGACGCTCGTAGAGAGCGTCGGGCGTAAGAATGGAAAAGAAACGATCGCTTTCGGCGCGCGCCGCTTGAAGTTCAGCGAGAAGAGTGGAGGTCGATTCAAGAACTGGCATGAGCTTTTCAGGTCTCGACCAGGGCACAAACTGCGCCTTGTCCAAGCACCTGTTGTTGGATGCCGAACCAGCCAATCAAATCGCAGAAAAAATCAGAGAGGCCGAAGCAACTTACGTTTGGGAACTGGCGCGATTTAGTACCAGCCGGGCCACATTTAGTGCATCTTCTTTGGTTCGGATCTCACCTTCGAGCTGCGCTGTTTCGACGGCCTCCAAGGCGCGGCGGAATTCAGGGCCGGGAGAGTAGCCCAGCTGAAGGAGATCATGGCCAGTAATCAGCCGTTCGGGAGAAAGATCTTCCGCTTCTAGCTCCGAAAGTTTGCCCCGAAGAAAATCGTACGCCTGCGTATATCCGTTGCTCGCCAGGCAATCGAGCCGATGTAGCTCAAGGTGTTCCTCGAATTGAGGAAGGCGCAGGAAGCGCTTCAGAGTGCTGGGCCGCATCTGCAGAACGTCTTTGAACTTCATATGATTCGCCACTAACGCCGTGACATGCTCGAGTTCGCTGTTAGGTAGTTTGAGGCGGGACAGAATACTGCGAGTCATGCGGGCTCCGGCTTCGGCATGCCCATCGAAGCGGATGCGATCGCGCACCGAGAAGGTGGGCGGTTTGCCAACGTCGTGGAGGAGCACGCCGAGAGCGAGAGAAAGCGAAGGATGATCGAGCGCGCCGAGCATCAGGAGCACGTGCGTCCAGACATCGCCCTCGGGATGGTATTCAGGGGGCTGCTCGACGCCCTGCATGGCTTTCACTTCGGGCAATACGGCGGCCAGGAGGTTAGTCTGGTCGAGCAGTTCGAAGCCCCGGCGAGTATCGCCTTCGGTAAGAATACGGACAAGTTCATCGCGGATACGTTCTGCTGAGATGGAGCCGATAGCAGAGGCTTGGCTTTGGATGGCGGCCAGAGTTTCCGCCTCGATCGAGAAGCCAAGACGCGCCGCGAATCGCACGGCGCGCAGCATACGCAGGCGATCCTCAGCAAATCGGCGGTAGGGGTCTCCGATCGCACGAATGACGCGCGCGGCAAGGTCGGCGCGACCGCCTACAAAGTCGAACAACTCACCGGAGACAGGGTCCTGCATGAGCCCGTTAATCGTGAAGTCACGGCGGCGGGCATCGGCCTCGGGCTGCGTTTCGAAATGCACGGCGTCAGGGTGCCGGCCATCGGAGTAAGCGCCCTCACTGCGAAAGGTGGCGACTTCCACAGTCACCCCGGAAGGATCGGAGACAAGGATTACGCCAAAGTGAGCTCCGATCAACTGGGCGCCGGGGAAGAGTTCGAGGAGGTTTGACGGAACGGCGCTTGTGCCAACATCAAAGTCCTTAGGCGTGATTCCGAGTAAGCGATCGCGTACACAGCCGCCCACCAGGAGTGCGCGATGTCCGTTCGCCTGGAGCTTGCGGACAATGCTCAGAGCGAGAGATTCGCGCGTCATACACGCGCCATAAGGTGCCTAATGGTTTGCTGAGCTTTCCGACTCGCCTTGAAGCGCCGGAACAGCTCCGTCGGAGGCTGCCGCTGCGGCGGCTTGTGCTTCAGCCTCTGCGCGCTTCAACTCCTTCTTCGAGGGAGGCGCCTGCTCGTGGCGATAATCATGATCGTGATAGCAGGTTCGGCAGCGAACCTTAGCCGCCTGACCATCCACTAGCGACACAATCGCGTGATTAGTCACGCGCCGACACTTGATGCAATGGTCATCGATAATATCGCCTAAGCGCATTTCATCCATGATGGACCGTTCAATGCGGAGTATATCAAGTTTAGGGAGCGCAGTGGCTTTGGTAGACTGAAGCTTCACGCACCGGCCAGGTAGCTCAGTCGGTAGAGCGCAGCCCTGAAAAGGCTGGCGTCGGCGGTTCGATTCCGTCCCTGGCCACCATTTAGAATCAACCGCTTACAAAGAAGCGCTTCTTGCCGAAACTGCTTCTTTGGGATCACACATTCCTATTGCTTTGTATGAGTATCGTTTTCGTCGCGACGAAAACGATCATCTGTGCTACCGAACTGGTTTGGAGGCTTGTGCTAGCTGAGCAGCCAATGGGCAAATCTATACCAGCCAGTGTGAGTGCCGTGGTGTTTGGAGTCCGGATGGAAAACAGTTCCTTTTTCAGTCAACTCGCGACGGGAAGACTGATATCTGGTCTCAAGCTGAAGAGAGTTCGGAAGGTCTTTTCAGCCAACCTGTTTCATCTCCAGTGCAAGTCAGCCATGGGCAACTGAACTCCCTTGCACCGGCATTTAGTCCGGATGGGAAAAAGTTGTTTATTATCGGCCGGCAGTTACGTGGCGAACTGCAACGCTTCGATAGCAACTCGGGAGAGTTCATGCCTTTTCTAAAGGGCATGTCCGCCGACTTTGTGGAGTTCTCGCGAGACGGTCATTGGCTTTTGTACGTCGCATATCCGGAAGGAACGCTGTGGCGCAGCAGGCCCGACGGGAGCGATCGATTGCAGCTAACTTTTCCTCCCATGCAGGCGATGATCCCGCATTGGTCTCCCGACGGCAAGCGCATCTTGTTCCATGGTTTAGGCGGCGGGCATGATGAGGTTTACATCATTCCAGCTGACGGCGGCGAGGCTTTGCCGGTCGCCAAGGATTCGGGGAGGCGGGTCATGAACGAGACCTGGTCGCCGGACGGGAACTCTATTATGTATAGCGACTACCCGTTCTTCGGTGAAGATCCATTGAGGGTGAGGATTCACATCTTAGATCTGAGAACGAATTCAATTACCGATGTGCGTGGTTCGGACGGAGATTTTGCTCCGGTTTGGTCGCCCAATGGGCGTTATTTTGCGGCATCTACGGTACATGGTTCACACATTCTACTTTTCGATTTTCAAACCCAGCGCTGGTCCGAAGTAGCCGAAGGTTGGGATTTTAAGAAGTGGTCGCGAGACAGCACGTATCTGTTTTTTAGGCGGCATGGCGCCCTTCCCGCCATCATGAAGTTTCGTCTGAGCGATCGAAAGACGGAGGAAGCGGCGCCGTTAGAAAATTTCGATCAGACCGGGCGTTTGCCGGATTTGGAGTTTTCGCTCGATCTGAAAAGCGCGCCCCTGCTGCTCAAGGATACGGGTACTCAGGAGATCTATTCGCTCGATTGGAAGGAGCGATAGCTATCGCTCGAGGCGAGCCGAATCGTCCCGCGCCGTAGTTGGCCAGGACACTCACGGAAGGCGATTATTTGGTCTGGCTTGCTTTGCGAGTTTTGGGGCGTGGCTGTGCAGCTTCGGATTCCGGTGCCGAGCCAGGCGGCTTCTTCAGGTTGGCCAGGCTTTGGCGGAGTGCTTCGGCGATATCGACGACTTTCGATTGTTTCGGAGCTGGTGTGGGCGCGGCGGCGACGCCTTTCAACTTGTCATCGATAATCGCTTGTAGTCTTTCGCGATAGGTGTCGTGATACTTGCCTGGATCGAATGTAGCAGTGAGGGAGCGGATCAGTGTCTCGGCAAGCTGCAGCTCTTTTGGGGTGACATTGGTGGTGTCCGAGGAGTATTCGTCGTCGTGGCGAACTTCTTCTTCGAAGAACATGGTGTGCGCAAGCAGTCCAGTTGTGCCAGGACGTAGGACGGCTACATGTTCCCGGCCGTGCATAGCCAATTTGGCAATGGCAACGAGCTTGATTTCTTTAAGGGAACGGAAAAGCAGCGCGTAAGCTTTCTCGCCCGCTTCTTCGGGCGAAATGTAATAGGAGGTCTCGAAATAGACGGGATCGATCTCGCTGAGGGGCACAAACTCCTCGATCTCCATGCTGGAAGATGTCTGGGCCGCCGCCGCCTTTAGTTCCTCCGGTTCGACCACAACGAAACGGCCCTTCTCGTACTCGAAGCCTTTGACGACGGCCTGCTCCGGGACAATCTCGTTGCGCTGAGGGAGCACAGACCGAGATCGCACGGGCGCCAGCGCTTCCGCCAGAAGCTCCCGGGGAGCTCGGAACATTGGCGCGTCTCTCTCGGCTTCTATAACCGCTTGAGCTTTGAAGGGCGCTGCAGTAGAATTTGCGGATTGTTGACGAGTTTCGGAATCCGCGGGCCTATACAGCCGTTTCAAGCTCGTCCGCTCTGCCCGGGCTGCGCGAAACAGTCGCACCGGGATCGAGATCAGGCCAAAGGAGATGTAGCCGCGCCAAACGGTAGAAGCCATTTCCAACCTCCTTTACCATTGTGCAGCAAGAATGACGGCGTTTATCCCGCGGAAATGGATCTCACGGGGGCTGCGTCACAATGAAGGTGAACAAACATGGTTGATCAATCGACGCGCGGATTGAAAGTATTGTATTTTCTACTAGGAGCCACGCTGCCATTGGCGGCATATTGCATTTGGCTTAAAGCCACCAGCCGGAAACGCGAGATAGACAAGGCGCATGACATCACGGTAGAAGATAGTTTCCCGGCGAGCGACCCCCCTTCGGCCTGGTAAATCGAGGGGTCCGCTTGGCTATACTCAAAGCTGCAATGCCCGAGCAACGATCTTCCTTTCAGCCCATAGCGTTGCTGCTCACGGTGGCTGCGGCGCTGTTGCGGCTGATCCCGCACCCACCCAATTTCGCCCCTATCGGAGGCATGGCGCTCTTTGCGGGCGCAAAGTTGCGAGGATGGCAGGCTTACATTGTGCCTCTTTGCGCGATGGCGATAACCGATCCGATTTTGAGCCACATGCTCGGTTATCCGGCGTTCTCCAGGGCAACGCCGGTCATCTACTTGTCCCTCGTGATCTATGCGGTGCTCGGGCAGGTGTTCTTAGGACGTAACGCGGGCCCGGCGAGGATTGCGGCTGTTTGTGTCGCGGGCAGCTTACAGTTTTTCTTAATCACAAACTTGCTGGTGTGGTGGGGTAGCAACTTATACGGGCACAGCGCCGCTGGGCTTTCCGCCTGCTACGTGGCAGCACTTCCCTTCTTTGCGAGGACAGTGTTGAGCGATCTGTTTTATACAGCTGCTTTGTACCTGTTATTCGCGTTCTTGGCTAAGCGCAGCGAGACTTCGGCATTGCCCCGCT
This sequence comes from Bryobacteraceae bacterium, assembly GCA_965219105.1. GTDB lineage: Bacteria > Acidobacteriota > Terriglobia > Bryobacterales > Bryobacteraceae > Bog-105. Next base: position 3,070,277 of record OZ244728.1, read on the forward strand.
CGGTATAGCCCAAGAACGGAGCTCTTCTTTCGCATTGTCACCCCAAATCCTACTTGTTAGAATTAGTTCGTAGTACTAATTAACTTGGAGGAGAACTCAGAAGATGAAAACGTATCCGGTGGCAGAAGCACTGCAAGCTCAGAAGGCTCTACGAGAAGCGGCCGGGCTCGGTCCTGAGATGTTTCCAATTCAGGCGTTTGTAGGAATGATCAGCGACGAGATTGAGGAACTTCGTAAGCAGGGAAAAACGGACGATGAAATCGCAAGTATGATTACGTCGAATTCGAACATCGAGATCACGGCTTCCGAGATCGGGGAGAACTACGCACCGCCGGAAGAACGCCGTCAGCCTCACGAGTAGTTTCTTTCTCGCGGATTTCTGCCGATGTGGCGCTAGCCTGAATTAGACCCTCTAGTCCCTTGATCAAACCGGCACGCTGCGCTGGTTTCATGGCCCTGAATATGGTGGCCATGTTGTTCCGAAACTCGCTCGACGCTACGTTTTGGAAAGCCTTGCCCTCTCTTGTGAGAGCAATGTAAACCACACGGCGATCTTGATCGCTTCGAGTTCGCGTCAGCATGCCGCGAGACTGCAAACTGTCGACGGTTTTTACAAGCGTGGGGAGGCTCAGGTTCATTCGTTTTGCTAACTCACTCAATGTGAGGCCTTGTTGGTCGACAGGAAGAAGATTGAGCGTCATGAATTGCGTGGCGCTAAGACCGGCCTGCTGAAATCTGTTGAAGTTTGCTGCTTGAATCAACTGCCTGGCTCCGAGCCAAGCCTCTAGGAAGCGGGATATTTCTTCTTCAAGCGGATCCTTTACCATCGCTCCATTCTCACGAACGGCTCTCTAAGTTAGCCGTTGGTGGGGTCATTTTGAAGCTTGGAGCCAGTGCTCCATTCGGTGAAGGGACGGAGCGGTTCAACAAGATTGTCGCGTTCGCGCCAGGAGCCTCGAAGATAGTCGCGATTCATAGCAGCGATTACCTCTAGCGCGATTTCCTTCGGACAGACGCCTGTACATTCGCCGATGTTGGTGCAGCCGCCGAAGCCTTCGGCATTCATCTGCGTAACCATTCGAACGGCCCGTAGATCCTGTTCGGGTTTGCCTTGCGGGAGGATACCGAGGTGAGCAATTTTGGCTCCCGTGAAGAGCGCGGCGGAGGCATTCGGGCAAGCGGCTACGCAAGCGCCGCAACCGATACAAGCAGCCGCGTCCATCGCGCGATCGGATCGTTCTTTTGCCACGGGAATCGCATTGCCGTCCGGAGCGCTGCCGGTTGAGACCGAAACGTAACCACCCGAAGCGATGATGCGATCGAAGGACCGGCGATCGACCACCAAATCTTTAATCATCGAAAAGGGGCGGGCGCGCCAGGGCTCAAGGATGAGTTCCTGACCGTCTTTGAAATGACGCATGGTCAACTGGCACACCGTGGTAGCAGGCAGTGGACCGTGAGCTATGCCGTTGATCATGAAGCCGCAGGAGCCGCAGATGCCTTCGCGGCAATCGTGTTCGAAGGCGATCGGTTCTTCACCGCGCTCGATCAGGGTTTCGTTCAGGACGTCCAAGCACTCGAGCATGGACATATCGGGATTGACATTGTCCATGGGGTAAGAGACGAATTTGCCTGACGATTTGCCTCCGGTTTGACGCCAGACCTTCAGATTGAGACGCATTACTTATAACTCCTCTGGCTCGGATGAACGTACTCGAATTCAAGCGGTTCCTTCACAAGCTCCGGGTAATTGCCGTAGCCGCGATAGCCCCAGGCGGCGACATACGAGTAGTCTTCGTCGTTACGCTGCGCTTCACCCTCTTCGGTTTGATACTCTTCGCGGAAGTGGCCCCCGGCCGATTCGTTGCGTTCGCGCGCGTCGATGCACATGAGTTCGGCGAGTTCGAAAAAGTCGGCTACGCGATTGGCTTTTTCGAGACTCTGGTTGAGGTCGTCGGCGCTTCCGGGCACCTTTACGTTCTCCCAGAACTCGTCACGCAGCTGACGGATCTGGTCGATGGCGGACTCAAGACCTTCAGCGGTACGTGACATGCCGCAATAGTCCCAAACAATCTTCCCGAGCTGACGGTGAAACGAATCGACCGTTCGCTTACCGTTAATCGACAACAACTTCTGAATGGTTTGCTGCACGCAGGCCACCGAATTTCGAACTTCCGGATCGCTTTCGCTCACGCTTTCGAGCTTGTTGTTGGCGAGATAATCGCCAACCGTGTAAGGCACGATGAAGTAGCCGTCCGAGAGTCCCTGCATGAGGGCGCTTGCGCCGAGGCGGTTTGCGCCGTGATCGGAGAAGTTCGCTTCGCCGATCACGAAGAGACCGGGGACGGTGCTCATCAGGTGATAATCGACCCACAGGCCGCCCATCGTGTAATGGATGGCGGGGTAGATGCGCATGGGAACCTTGTACGGATTCTCGTCAGTGATCCGCTGGTACATATCGAACAAGTTGCCGTAGCGTTCGGCGACAGTTTTCTCACCGAGGCGCTGGATCGATGCGCCGAAATCCAGATACACCCCTAAGCCCGACTCACCCACTCCGCGACCCTCGTCGCACACGTATTTAGCGTTGCGCGAGGCGACGTCGCGAGGGACTAAGTTCCCGAAAGAGGGATAGCGGCGTTCGAGATAGTAATCGCGCTCGGGTTCCGGGATTTGATCGGGTGAGCGCTTGTCACCTTTCTGGAGAGGCACCCAGATGCGGCCATCATTGCGAAGCGATTCGCTCATCAGGGTGAGCTTCGATTGGTAATCGCCCGAAACCGGGATGCAAGTGGGATGGATCTGGGTAAAGCAGGGATTTGCGAAGAGCGCTCCCCGCTTATGAGCACGCCAGGAAGCGGTCACGTTCGAACCTTTGGCGTTGGTGGAAAGATAGAAAACGTTGCCGTAACCGCCGGTGCCGAGGATAACCGCGTCCGCTAGGTGAGTCTGGATATCTCCTGTAACCAGATTGCGCGTGACGATGCCTCGGGCGCGACCGTCGATCACAATGAGGTCGAGCATTTCGGTTCGCGGATACATCTCCACGCTGCCCGCGCGAACCTGCCGCTCAAGAGCCTGATAGGCACCGAGCAGAAGCTGTTGACCGGTCTGGCCCCGCGCGTAAAAGGTACGGGAGACCTGCGCGCCGCCGAAGGAGCGATTTGCCAGCGTGCCGCCGTACTCGCGAGCGAACGGGACACCTTGCGCGACACACTGATCGATGATATGAACGCTGATTTGCGCGAGGCGATACACGTTGGCTTCGCGCGCGCGAAAATCGCCGCCCTTGACGGTGTCGTAGAAAAGGCGATAGATGCTGTCGCCGTCATTCTGATAATTCTTGGCGGCGTTGATTCCACCCTGCGCGGCAATCGAGTGAGCGCGGCGCGGGGAATCCTGGAAACAAAAACATTTCACGTGATAGCCGAGCTCGCCTAACGTGGCGGCCGCGGAAGCTCCAGCCAGGCCCGAGCCGACCACGATGAGCGAGTGACGCCGCTTATTGGCGGGATTGACCAGCTTGAAGTCGAAGCGGGCCTTGTCCCATTGGTCTTGAATGGGACCCGAGGGGATTCTTGCGTTCAGTTCCATTTATTTAACCCACCCTGCAAGCACGCTAATTGGAATCGAAATATAGCCGACGACGATAACAACCGCCAAAGCGGCGGCAAGTTTCTGTAGAACCGGGGTATGGCGCGGATGATTGAGGCCGAGAGATTGAAACATGCTCCAGGCGCCATGGCGAATATGCAGGCCGAGCAAGATCATGCAGAAGATATACCAGGCCGAAACATACCAAACACTGAAGCCCGCTACCAGGTTGTGATAAACGTCGCCTTCGATGAACCTTCCACCAGGGTGAAACACGCCGGCAGTTAGATGCAGCAGATGATACACGAGAAAGGCCAGGATAATGGGGCCGCTCCAATACATGGTGCGGGAAGCATACGACGAGCGGGTATTCTGGCGCTTTGCGTACCCGACGGGACGAGCCGCCGTTTTCCGAACAGCGAGTTTAATGGATGACCAGATATGAAGGCCCACAGCGAGTAGCAGCACAGTGCGCGCGCCCCAGAGCGCTTCAGGAAAGCGGCGCAGGGCAAAACCGTAAAAATTGATTTGTTCGCGACCTTCGAAGACCTGCAAGTTGCCGATCATGTGAAAGATCACGAACAAGAATAGGATGATGCCGGTAACGGCCATGATGGCTTTTTGACCGTTGGTGGACTCCCAAAAACGGACAGGCCGAACCTGACGCGTGCCGATTACAGTTGAAGCCATATTTTCCCCAAATATTCAGGCGAGATGAAGCGCGGTGCGGGCTGAGAAGGAGCGGGCAGGTGCGCTTAGGTCGTTTGTTTTGCCTAGTTTCAGGGTATCGCAGCGGTCTGTTCGAAATGTAAAATTGAGCGCAGACCAGAAGCGGATTTATGCCTCAATGTCCAGGCTCTCGCCGAATAGAGTTCTGGCTTCGGCTAGGCGCAACCGGATCAGAGGAGGCAAATCTGCTTCGATTTCCAGCGTTATAAAACCGGCCTCATCGAGAACCTGGAGATGAACCAAGTCCTTGGGCCGCATGGAATTCAACTGGAGAGTCAGGAGATCCTTCAGTGGCGCGACTGGAATACTCAAACCGAAGAGATCTTTAATTTCGGGGCAAAGGGAAGGGTTAGGAACTGGATAGCTTGACTTGGGCTTCTCTCCCACAAAGAGAAGATGAACGGCATCAGCGAGTTCCTGCTCCGGCAATAGCAGGGCGTAACCCCCAACTATCCGTTTGCCCTGGTAGCCGGCGGACTCCGCAACCGCCAAGAGAGGTTTCCGGTCGCCGCGCTCAATCAGTACGTCGATGTCTCTCGTGACGAAGGAACGGCTTCGCTTCGAGGCTGCCATTAAGTGAGCGTTAACGGCCACGCCTCCGATGATCTCGAAATCAATACCCGCCGCCTTAAGAACGTCCAGCAGGCGGCTTAAATCCTCAAAGAGGAGGTACATTCCTTGTTCGAAGATGATGTTAGTGTGCCCGGCCCGCGCGGAGTCATAAACGAAATCGGAAAAGCTCTCCATCCAGCGGCTTCGTTGCATCATAGCCGCGGTTTGGCTTCTTCAACGATTCACACAGCATTCACTAGTTCGTCAAACTCTTGAAATCGATGAACGGCTAAGCTCTCCGTAGCCATCCCGTACGTCGTTCCCGATAATTCTATGTCTGCCTTCCGGAGAGTTGTCTTTCTTGCAGCGCCCTTTTGTCTCGCCCAAGCTTTGTTTTCTCAGGTTGACCAAGCGTCGATTAGCGGCACCGTGACCGATCCTTCAGGCTCACCCGTTCAAGATGCCGTGATTAAAGCGATAGCTGCGCAGAGCGGCCAGCAGCGGAGCGTCGAGACCAACGCTGCCGGTGTGTACAACGCGCCGAACTTGCCGCTTGGAAGATATACAGTCACGATCGATAAACCCGGGTTCAGCGAAATTCGGTTCAACTCCGTTCTCTTGAAGGTGGGCGCGCAAGTCACTCTGAACGGGCAGCTACAGCTAGCGAGTACGGAGACAAAAATTCAGGTGGTCGACACGGAACCGGCGTTGAATACAACTTCAGCGGTGGTTTCGGGCGTGATCGACAGCAATCAGCTACAGAATCTACCGACGAACGGAAGGAACTGGGCGAGCCTGCTGATTCTTGCCCCACTGGCGATTGACGACGGCGGCGGCGATCAACGCTCGATTCGTTTTGCGGGGCATGCTCGCGACGACAACAACTACATGATGGACGGGGTGGACGCGACCGGCATTCAGGAACAAGCGCAGAAATCGACGACTCGGCTGCAGGTGTCGGAAGATGCTGTGGAAGAATACCGGGTGAGCACGGCGTTGTACGACGCGCAGTATGGAGCGGGCGATGGCGGCCAAGTCAATATTGTTACCAAGAGCGGGACTAACGAGCTTCACGGAAGTGCGTATGAGTACCTGCGCAACAGCGTGTTCGATTCGCGATCGTTCCTCGATCTGGATTTAGATCCAGGGGCGCCCGCGAACACAAAAGTGTCACCGTTCCGTTTGAATCAATTTGGCGGGACAGTGGGCGGACCGATCGTGAAGGATAAGACGTTCTTCTTCTTTTCGTACGAAGGATTCCGGCAGTTTCGAGGTCAAACACTGCATGCGTTCGTTCCGAGCGTCAGTTTCAAGCAACAGGTGTTACAGCAGTCTCCGCAGCTGGCCTCGATCTTAAGCCTTTACCCAAACGGGCAGTTGCCGATCGATGCGCAAACGGCGGAGTACACACATCAGGGGACGATTAACTTACAAGAAGACAGCGGACTGGCGCGCATCGATCATCGCATCAACGACTCGAATTTCCTTTACTTCCGCATGTCGATCGATGGCGCGTTTGCGGCGGCGCCGCTCGGCAATCTGCTCGATCAGCAGCAGACCATCAACCGGCCGCAGAACTATGTATTGTCTTACCAGCATGTGTTTTCGCCGACTACCTTCAACGAGTTCAAATTCGGGGTGAACCGTTCGCCGTTTCATAATCCGCAAGCAAGCCTTTCGGACGTTGCGGTGAGCCTGGCGAACTTTGAAGGCTTAAACAACAACAACACCGATAACGAGGTGGGGACGACATGGGGCTACATTGACGCTTTCACCAAAGTGGTGGGCCGCCATACCATTAAGATCGGGGGCGAAGTGCGGCGGATCTGGCTAAACCAGGGCATCACGGACGACAACGCAATCACATTTGCTAATAACAACGGGATTTTAAATGATCAGCTGGATTCGATATCGCTGAAGTCATCGTGGTGGTCTCGGGGACTGCGGCACACCTACGTGATGCCTTACATCCAGGATGAATTTCGGATGAAGCCGAATTTAACAGTGACGGCGGGTCTCCGGTGGGATTATTACTCGCCAGTGACGGAGGTGCTCGACCGGGCACGCGTGTTTGACCTCTACCGCTGTCAGGGAGTCTGCCCGGCGGGTGCGGCGCTGGAGTTTCCGAACTACACGAACTTCGATCCCCGGTTAGGGATAGCTTATGGCATTAACGATAAGACGGTGATTCGGACGGGGTTTGGGATTTATCATGGCCCGGGCCAAAACGATGATCGCAACGCGGCGCTCGAAAGCGATAATGTTCGTCTGACGCTGACCTCGGCGGATGTTCCCGATCTGGCTTACCCGTTTGAACCATTCTTGACGACCGCTGAGACGATCGGCGTGACGCCGCGCGCTTTACAACGGGACCGCAAGGACTTGTACACGATGGAATACGGGCTGTCGATCGAGCGGAATCTGCCCAGCCACTTTGTTCTGTCGACAGGCTACACCGGCACGCAAGGGCGACGGCTTTTTGAGAGGACATATACAAACGTCATCAACCCCGCGACGGGCTCGAGGCCATTGCCGGGCTACGGCCAGGTGGATTTGAAGAGAAATGACGGAAACAGCAGCTTCAACGCGCTGAACGTTTCGTTGAACCGTCAGTTTGGGACAGGCTTTTCTTTCACCCTGCAATATCTCTACTCCCATGCCGAAAACGACGGCTCAGTGGGCGGCGGCGAATCCAACGCTCCGCAGAATGTCGATTGCCGAAAGTGCGATTGGGGCCCAAGCGTGTTTGATGTGCGCCACAATGTAGTTACCTCAGCCGTTTACCAGCTTCCTTTTGGCAAGGGCAAGCCGTTCGCGCACTCGGGAGTTGCATCGGCTTTGTTGGGCGGATGGACGCTCAGCGGAACGAACCTGTGGCACACGGGGCATCCGCTGGACGTAACACTCGACATCGATTCGAGCTACGTGCCGAACGGAGATAGCAGAAACATTCGCCCGGACGTGGTTCCCGGGATGGCTATAGTTCCAACGGGCCAGAATGTGAATAACTGGGTGAACGCGGCGACGTTCACCGCGCCGCCTAGCGATGCGAACGGCACGCTACTACGCTTCGGCAATGCGGGCCGGGGCTTGGTCAGGGCACCGATCACTTGGGAGACCGACATCGCGATTTCGCGTAATTTTCAATTGACGGAGCGGTTAGGACTGGAGATTACGGCTCAGGCGTTCAATGTGTTCAATCACGACCAGTATGCTGATCCGAATACGACGCTGACTTACAACGCTCCAGACGCGTCGAACGCAGTGGGATACATTACTGCTCCGCCGCAGTTCGGACAGATTACGTCGCTGGCCAATTACAACAGCAACAGCGACCGGTTCGTGATAGATGGAACGGGAAATGGACTGCCGCGCCAATTGCAGTTTGCGGTAAGGTTGCACTTCTAAAGCGAGCACGGTTACTTGTTCAGAGTCCAGATGAGATTGACGTTGATCGCGCTTGCGGAGGCGGAGGGGAGAATGAGCGGCACGAAGTTGTTGCGAGCATGACCGGAAGCGAGGCCTTCGCGGTGGACGCGCTGAGTATGCACAACATAGCGCCCGATGAAGAAGCCGAGTGCCGCGCCTACGAACACATCAGACGTAAAGTGCTCCTGCGCCGCCACGCGCGCCGTGCTGATGAGAGCGGCGTAGCCATAGCTGACGAAAGGCACCCAGCGATGATTACCGTACTCATCGGCGACCACGCTGGCGATGGCCCAAGCCTCGGTCGAGTGACCGGAAGGGAAAGAACTACCGCCTTTTTCGAAGTGTCCGCCACGGTCACCGTCAAGCGGGCGCTGACGCCGGGCCACAACTTTAAAGACTTCCGCTACCAGATCGGCGTCGGCGATTGCTTCGAGGCTTTCCGCGCCGGTTTCGGCGAGCTTGTCATTGTGGAACAGCCAACCGCCGCCAAGCATCGCTCCAGCCGCCGGAAGGACCGTGTACCACTGACCGGCTCGGGACGCGTCGGCGCCGAAATTAACAGAAGCGCCGTGAGTGGGGAGCGCTTGTGAGATCGGGTGATCGACGGCAAGCAAAATCGCGGTACCGGCTCCGGCGAAGAGCCACCACTTTGCCGAGGAGTGATCGATCCGGGCGGGGCTGGTCCAGATTTCCTTTTGATCGAGCGCGAAGTTTATCACGAGTTTCTTCAAGAAGGGCCTGCGCGCGGGAGCGCCGATATAGAGATTGCGGTCGCGGGCATCGGGAACTTGTGTATGCGACGGGGTGGGAGTTTGGCCGCCGTTCTGGGCAAAGAGGCAAAGGACTGGTAGGAGGAGCCCAGACAGGAGCTGGAGCGGACGAAGTTCGAGGATGGGCAAGCGGGTACTCCTTGCGGCGCGTCAGGTCTAGCGGTCGAGTTCAGGGTAAACGGGGAACCTGAAGATCGGCTGAATGCCCCTGAAGCGGGATCAACTTTTCAGTATTGAGCGGCTAGGAGCTTGTGGAAACACCGCCGGGAGTTGCGGTCTTCAAAACATGAGAGTGTTGATATCGGGAGCAGGCATAGCTGGACCGACCCTCTCCTATTGGCTGAGCAGGTACGGCATCGAGACGACTATCGCCGAGAAAGCGTCACATTTGCGCACCGGCGGGTATGTGATCGATTTTTGGGGCGCCGGGTTCGAAGTGGCAGACCGGATGGGCTTAACTGCTGAGATCCGGGCGAAAGGATATCAGGTTGACGAAGTGCGTGTAGTAGACCGGAATGGAAATCGCAAGGCCGGGTTTCCGGTGAGAGCTTTCAGAGAGGCGATGTACGGCCGCTTCACCAGCATTGCGCGAGGCGATCTTGCCACAGCCATCTTCGAGAAGCTTGACGACAGAGTAGAGGTCATCTTCAGCGAAAGTATCGCGAGCATCGAACAGACCGAGTCGAAGGTTCAGGTAAAACTGCAAAGCGGGCAAGCCCGCGACTTTGACTTGGTGGTCGGCGCCGACGGGCTTCACTCGAGAGTACGAGAACTCGTCTTCGGTGGCGAGAGTTCCTTCGAGCGGTATTTGGGATATCGAGCTGCCGCGTTCGAGGTCAGTGGCTACCAGCCCCGGGAAGAGCTCGCTTACATTCTCCATACGGAGGTCAACCGGCAAGTCGCTCGTTTTTCCATGCGCGACGATCGCACGATGTTCCTATTGACATTTGCGGACGAAAGCCCGATTTCCGCAAGAGACATTTCCGAACAAAAAGCGCTTGTGCGCGATCACTTCAAAAACAGCGGATGGGAGTGCCCTGCAATTCTTGAGGCAATGGAGACCTGCCAAGAATTTTATTTTGATCGGGTCAGCCAGATCCGGATGGGGGCATATCCGCCGTTGTGGACTCGAGGTCGAGTTATCTTGCTCGGAGACGCCGCCTTCTGCGTTTCCCTGTTGGCCGGGGAAGGATCCAGTTTAGCCATGGCCGCGGCATACATCCTTGCGGGTGAGCTTCAACGAGCGGACGGTGACTACGCTCTAGCGTTCAAACGGTACCAAGATGTGTTCGGACCCTTCCTTCTCGGGAAACAGAAAGCAGCGCTGCGGATGGCAGGAACGTTTGCACCGAAAACACGATTGGCGCTGGGCATGCGGAATCAGCTATTTCAAATGCTGGGAGTCCCCTGGATTGCGAAGATCGCCGCCCGCTGGGAGCTCACAGATAAGATTACGCTGCCGGACTATAGCAGGCACTGAGCGACGGCTTGCTTTTAGTTCACACGGTAGATTTGGACACCAGCTTTGTCCAAATCAGTTTTGGTATGGGCGATGTAAAGCTGCTTGAGGGCTGGATCGAAGATGGAGGTTTTGCCACCGTTGGTTCCGAATTGAGTGAGAAGCGTGTACTGATCGGAATTATCTTCGTGCACCGCAGTCACGCCACCGAAGCCGGTGACGTAGATGTTGCGATTTGCGGGATCAAAAACCATGCCGTCGGCGATGTCGGCACAATCCATGGTTTGAATAACCCGGCCTGAATCGCTGTCGAGGATATAGAGCTTACCCGGCTTGCGTCCGGCGATAAAGAGACGGTGGGTGGCGGCGTCGAAGGACATTGGCGTGTTGAGGTTCAGATCGGGGACCGCCCACGTATTGACAACTTTGTTCTTAAGCAGGTCGATGACTCCAATACACTTCTTGTCGCGCATGTTGACGTAGAGCAGGTTCTTTGCGCGATCGAGCGCCATGGATTCGAGGTTGCTGGATTCGACGCGAATTTGAGCAACGATTTTGGCCTGGTCCGCCGAGATGACGCTGATGTAGGAGAAGGGTTGGTGTGCGCCACGACCGCCGTTGCCGACGTAAAAGAAGCGCTGGTGGGGGTCATAGAGACCGGAATCGGGTCCGGCTTCGAGGGGAATGCGAGCGACCTGGTGCATATCGCTTACGTCGAAGATGCGGCAGGAGGCATCGCCACCATCGGCCACGAGCAGTTCATTTTTTTCCGGCACGAAGGCAAGCGTATGAGGGGTCGTCACCCCGCTCGCGCTTTGGAGATGCTCGCCAGTCTTGAGATTGAAGACTTCGATGGAGTGATGGACCTCGGCGGAGAGATAGAGGCGGTTGTTCTTGTTATCGACGGCGAAGTGATCGAAATCGCCGGTGATGTCTGGAAGCTGAGTAGTGCGGAGGAGGACCAAGGGCGCGGATTCGGGGGCTTTGGTGAACAGCGCATCGCGGCTGGGAATCTGTTTCTCGATGCTCTGCGTGATGACTGAAGCTTTGGCGACGGCGTCGTTCGAATCGGAAGCGCCGGCGAAAGGAATTTCCATGACGATCATGCCGATGGGGTGTGCTTGGGAATCAGAGAGAGGGAGAGCAAGGTCGTAGAACTTGGCCTCGGTGATTGTTTTTACAGATGGTTTGCCGCTGTGCTCTTCTTCGAGGTCGGCAGGCGAGGATTTCTTGCCGATCTTGCTGGGGACACTGCAGGCGACGATCTCTTCATCACTACCGCCTGGAGGCACGACATGAATGCCCATCTTTTGTAATTCAGGATGAGCAGCCATAGCCGCAGTCAGGATGTACTGGGCGTTTTGCGCTTGCACAACTTGAGCGCCGGCGTGATTGGGTAGAACGGCTGTCAGAGTAAAACCGGCAGCAATTGTCAGGTAACGTTTGGTTGACATAAAAGACGATCAGAACTGCAAGCGCAGAGCAAATTCGAACTCGCGCGGGGTGCCGGTGCCGATACCAGTGGCGTTGGCTTCGGTAGTGATCTGACCGAAGGACGCAGCGTTCGAGAAGTTGGCGTTCGGCAGCCCGTATTGGGGATGGTTGAAGACGTTGAACGCCTCGGCGCGGATCGAAAAATTAAGGCGCTCGGTAAGCGGGATGGTTTTGACAAGGGCAGTGTCGAGCTGCCACTGACTCGGACCGCGGAGTAAGTTACGGCCTGCGTCTCCGAAAGTGCCGGGCGCGGGAATGGCGAAAGCCGCCGGGTTCACGAAGCCGTTAATGGTCTGGTTGGCCGGAGTAATGGACTCTCCGGTGACGACGTTCGGACGCTGAGGGCTGCTGGTGTTGCCATCAGGGATCACGGAAGCGGTCCGGGAGAGGGTGACATTAACAGGCAGGCCGGAACGCGCGCTAAGGATGTTGGCCCACTCCCAACCGCCGAAGACAGCGGAGGCGACACCACCATGATTCAGATAATGACGGCCACGACCGAAAGGCAGTTGGTAGATGAGATTGCCCGACAGGTAATTGCGGATGTCGTAATCGCTCGAGGCGCGTTCGCAAGCGCGGCAACGGACGTTTTGCGGGTAATCGGTTTCGCCGCCGCCGGTAGAGTCATCGTTGATGGCGTGAGACCAGATGTAATTGACGCCGGCTTGGAGCGCGCCGCTCAAGTTGCGCTGCAAGGAGAGCTGCAGGGAGTTGAAGTTGTTGTTGCCCGAAGTGGTTTTGTAATCAATCAGGCCGAACTGCGGATAGGCAACCGCGCCTGTAACCGGATCGGCGGTGTTCAGATAACTTCGGCTGAATTGATGCGCGCCGGCCTCGCCGAGGTAAGTAGCGGTAACGATGGTTTTCGGAGTGAGCGCGCCCTGCAGTGAGAAGGTCCATTCATTGGTGTACGGTGTGACTCGATTGCGGTCGAGGCTGCGAGGACTCGAAGGGGCAAAGCTGTCCGTTGCAAAAGCCGGATCGACTGGGAACGAGAGCCCAGGGACTTGTTTCTGAGTAAGGAGAGCACGACCAGCGAGGTTGTCGAGGGGCGCGGTCAGGTCGCCGATCTGGCCATCACCGTAGAAGATGCCGTAACCAGCGCGAACCACCAGGCGGTTATTGAAGTTACTGGGGGACCAGGCGAGGCCGATCCGAGGACTGAAATTGTTGTAGTCAGGCATGTAGAAGGCAGTGCCTTGTGGGCAATAGCCTCCAGCGCAGCTAAGCGGATCGAAGACCAATCCGCGACCGTGGGCTTCGTAGGGAACGCCGAAGTACTCGTAGCGAACGCCAAGGTTCGCCGTAAAGGTGGGGGTGACGCGGAACTCGTCCTGCACATAGCCGAAGTATTCGGTGCGGCGAAGACCGGTGCTCGGCAGCGTATTGACAAGACTTGCCTGACTGAGCAAATTGTTCAGGAAGTTGGGCGTCGTCGCATAGGTGAACTCGTAATCGTTGCTGCTGGTAGCGGTGGAGTTGAGTTGAACGCGTCGGATCTCTACGCCAGTCTTGATTGTGTGGCGGCCGCGCACCGTGGTGAGATTGTCACGGTAATCGAATGAGTTGGCCACCTGAACTTTGCCGGTTCCGTTGTAAAGAGTGCTGTATTGCGGAGTGATTATCTCGCTGTTGAGTACGCTTTCGTTGTGAGTTTGAAAGTTGGGGCGATTGTAGCCGGCCCTGAACTCGTTAACGGTGCGCGGCGAGAGAACTGAGTTAAGAATGATTGCGGCATTTTGAGTGGTGAGAGTGGTGGCGGTGCGATCACGGAGATTGCCATTTGGAAGATCGGAAAGTCCATCGTCTATGTTGTAGCGGAGGGTGAGGGTGTTCGAGTCAGACAACTTATGATCGACGCGAATCATGCCGAATAACTCATTGGTCACTTGTCGCGCGGAGCCGATGTAGCGGGAGACGTTAGGATCGGCGGTCGCGACCGAACTGGATGGATAGGCCGCTATGACGGGAGCGAGAGCCGGTGAGGTGGATGCGATTTGGGCGCGGAAGGCGGCAGAGGGAACAAAGCCGATCAAGGTTTGGCCGACACGCTGGCGCAGACCCTCATAGGTGGCGAAGAAGAACGTCTTGTCTTTGCGGATTGGGCCGCCGAAACTGCCGCCATACTGATTGAGGCGAAAAGGAGGAAGAGTTTTGTCGAATGGGCCGCGCGCATCGGTGACGTCGTTGCGCAGGTATTCGAAGAGCGAGCCTTGGAACCGATTAGTGCCGCTGCGAGAGACGACATCGACCTGACCGCCTTGAGTGCCGCCTGTATCGGCGCTGTAGACAGCGGCGCTGGCGCGAAATTCGGCAATGGCTTCGGTAGAAAACTGCAGGCGGAAGGTGCCTTTTTGTGCCTGATTGATGATGCCGGTGGCGTCGAGTCCATCGAAGCGGTAGTTATTGTCGTCGAGTCCATGGCCGACGAAGCGGATACTGCGCTGGTTGTCGGCGCCGGCGTTGATTGCGCCGGGTGTTTGGGTCATCAAGCTCGCCCAGCTTCGTCCGTTGATGGGAAGCTGGCGAACCTGTTCGCCGGAGACCACCCCACCCATGGCCGCCGATGTATCGTCCAGCGGCGGGACCGTGGCCTTGACATCGATGTTCGTACTGACGGAGCTCAACTCCAGTTTCGGAGCGAGGTTAAGGTTCTGGCCCACTTGAAGCTGGACGTTGTCCCAGGCGGCTGTCTGAAATCCGGGGCATTTAAAGGTGACCCGGTAATGACCGGCAGGGAGGGCCGATAAGGAATAGACTCCGGAGGAACCGCTAACGGTGTTGCGGCGGGCGCCGGTTTCGAGGGAATCGGCTTCGATGGCGACATCGGGGACCATTGCGCCGGCAGCATCGACTACGGTTCCGGAGATGGCTGCCAAATCGGATTGAGCGAACGCGGACGTGGCGGCAAACAAAGACAGGATCAGGAGGAGGCGGCTCAACAGCGGTGTTTGCATAACGGGCGGCTAGTCGCAAGGTTAGTCAGCTTGCATGAATAGCGGATAAAGCAGGGATGAAGGTTGCGTGACAGGCCGGAGGCTAGTAGAAGTTTGGGTTGGCAGCGGGTGAGCGGCAAAAGAGAGCTTGACCTGAACCCCTTTCCAGGCTATACATAGTCAGGACAACTATGAACGAGAATGCCACCCAACTCCTGCCCGGCACGCTCTATCTGCTCATCATGCGAACTTTGGTGAGCGGCCCGCTGCACGGGTACGCCATTGCCAAGCGGATCAAGGAATGCTCGGCCGACGTGCTCGCGATCGAGGAGGGTTCTCTGTATCCCGCATTGAATCGCATGCTGCTGAAGGGCTGGCTCAGGGCAGAATGGGGGACCTCAGACACAAATCGCAAGGCCCGGTTCTACGAGTTGACGAAACTGGGGCAAAAGCAACTTGCCGCCGAAACAACCCAGTTCAGCAAGCTAATCACGGCGATCCAGCTTGTGATGAAAACTGCGTAGGAGAGAGGACACTATGCAGATTCTGAAGGAACTTTGGCAGCGGTTGCGCTGGTTGGGCACTCGATCGCGCTTTCATTCTGAGCTTGCCGAAGAGTTGCAATTTCATGTTGAGAGCCGGGCGGACGAACTCGAACAGAGTGGGATGGCGCGCGGAGATGCCTTGGCACTAGCGCGGCGGGAATTTGGTTCGCAGCTGAAGGCAACTGAAGAAAGTGCCGGAGCCTGGCAGGTCCGATGGCTTGAAGATCTGTATTCTGACATGCTCTACGCTGGCCGCGCCTTCCGCCGCAATCCAGGTTTCACTGTGACGGCGATTTTCTGCCTCGCACTTGGGGTTGGGGCAAACACCACGATATTCAGCATCACCACAAGTTTTCTCTTTAGCGAACCTTCCTGCCGCGATAGCACGTCGCTCATCTCCATCTCCGAAGTTGGAAACAGTGTGTCGCCGGTTAGTGACTACAAGTTAATTCGCGCTGCACATATTTTCGATGGCATGGCGGGGATCAATGTCGACCGCGAGGTGAACTGGAGCGATGGCGGACACCCTCGCCGACTATACGCAGGAATGGTGACCGATGATTTCTTCACAACGTTAGGTATGCCGTTTCTGCAAGGTCGTGGCATTGCACCGGGCGAGACCAATACGGCCGTGATCTCGGAGCGGGTATGGCGCGGCGCCTTGGCGAGTGATCCGGCGATTCTAGGACGAAAGATAATTTTGGACGGGCGAATCTACACCGTCGCTGGTGTGCTTCCGGCAGACAACCGCTCGGTTGCCGGTTTCGGCATCTCGCCTGATGTCTACCTACCCGTTGCTCATGAAGACGATGAGGTGCAGTTCTTTGCGCGCATGCCAAAGGGCATGAGTATTCCGATCGCACGAAGCCGTTTGCAGAGTGTTTTCACCAGGGTAAACCGCATTTTTCCCAAGGACAGCTGGAGGCGAACCGGTAAAACGCGAGTCACGGGCGTAACAGGCTTCGATGTGCTGGACCAACAGATACCCGGCGCGGTGACGGCATTCTTCGCGATGCTGATGATTATGGCCGGCCTAGTGTTGCTGATCGCCTGCACAAACGTAGCGAGCTTACTGGTGGCACGAGCCTCCAGCCGCTCCCATGAACTCGCCATCCGTGCGTCTCTCGGCGCCGGGCGGCGGCGCATCATCCGGCACCTTCTGGCCGAGAGCGGGTTGCTCTCTATCCTAGGTTCATTGGCCGGGCTGATCATCGATATTGCTTCTTCGAAATGGATTGGTAAGCTCACTTTGCCTGTTCCGATCCCGGTTCATTTTGTTATCTCGCCCGACTGGCGATTGTTGTTGTACTCGCTGGGAATTGTGTTTGCCACTACGCTACTCTGCGGCCTGCTTCCGGCGCTACGAGCAGCGCAAAAGGATGTGAATCAAGCATTAAAGCAGGACGAGCACCAGACCGGTGGCGTGTGGAACCTGCGCAGCGTACTAGTGGCCGGGCAACTTTCCGTTTCGATCGTGTTGCTAGCTGCCGCTTCTCTGTTTGCGCACAATCTCATTCGCGCGATGTCTACAAACCCGGGCTTCGATATGCATGCCACTGTTTGGGCGCGTATGCGGCTGGTGCCCGAAAAGTATAAGGACCCAGATCAAAAGAAACAGATGGCGGTGGTTCGTTTGACGCTCGAGCGTTTACGGGCTCTACCGGGCGTGGAGTCCGCCGCCATTACTCAGGTCGTACCGTTGAATGGAAACTCGATGATAGGGACCCGGCTCCGGACAGACACGTCTGCTCGCGCAATTTGGGTAGAGTATGAATCCAACAAGGTCGGCCCGGGTTACTTTCGCACAATGGGGATTCCGATTCTCCGCGGGCAGACCTTTACGGAAGCAGACCGAAAGGGTTCGCAACCCTTGGTAATAGTCAACGAGAGTTTTGCCCGTGCAGTTTTCGGCGGCATTGATCCTGTGGGTCATACGATTTCGCCGGAACTCCCACATGAGAAGCGCAGACTTATTGTGGGTGTGGCCAAGGACAGTAAATATTTCACACTCACTGAGAAGCAACGGTTAGCCATCTACCAACCGTACTTCGATACAGAGGAGCCAAGCGATCTCAATTTCTTGATTCGCACTGCCGGGCCACCATCGAAATACGTGAAGGCAGTCACGGATGTGCTGTCCGGAATAGATTCGACGGCAGCAATCGAAACGAAACCAATGAGCCGGGCGCTGGGTTTGGCTTTGTTGCCAAGCCGCGCTGGAGCAATAATGCTCGGAGCGATGGGAACGCTGGGTCTAATGCTTGCCGCGATTGGTCTCTCTGGAGTGCTGTTGTATGCGGTCTCGCGGCGAACTCGAGAAATCGGCATTCGCGTGGCGCTGGGCGCGACCAGGTACAACGTTTTGCAACTCATCGGCCGACATAGCTTGGTGTTGGTCGGGAGCGGTATGCTGGCTGGGCTGGTTCTTTCCTTTCTTGCGATGCAACCATTGGCTCGATTCTTGGTTCCAGGGATGAGCACGCTGGATCCGACAACTTTCCTTGCGGTTATTGGCGTGTTGGGAACAGTTGCGGCGCTAGCAATACTCGCTCCGGCGCTGCGAGCCTTGCGCGTCGATGCGATGACAGCTCTGAGATATGAATGAGCTTTGGCTCTTGAGGGAATAGTGGGTTGATGCGATTGCGAAAAGCTCTACCGCAAGACGTGCCCGCCGTGATGGCGGTCGTGCGGCGGGTGGTGCCGCTTATGCAGGCGGACGGTAACCGGCAGTGGGATGACCAATATCCAAATACCGGAGTGTTTCAGCGTGACGTGGAGCTTGGGCAGTTGTGGGTGGCGGAAGTGGAAGGATCGATCGCGGGCATTGCGGCGTTCACCGAGGAGCAAGAGCCGGAGTACGCGGAGGTAGGTTGGGACATCGCTGAACGAGCGATGGTTGTTCATCGTTTAGCGGTCGATCCGGCGTTTCGAGGCAGAGGCTTGGCTGCGGTGTTGATGAAACAGGCAGACGCAGTGGCGGCGGAGCGCGGGATTCAGGTGCTGCGGGTAGATACGAACGTGGTGAACGAAGCGACGCAGAGATTATTCCCGAAATTAGGCTATGCGTTTGCCGGCGAGATCGGACTCAGCTTCCGTCCGGGACTACGCTTTCGCTGTTACGAAAAGCGCTTGGCGTAGTTTTTTAAACGTTGCAGATCTGGTAGGCGTGTTCGAGCCCGAGGATCTGTGGAGTGTTGGCCGGGATGAACTCGTGAGAGAAGAAACCTTTGAAGCCCAAGTCGGCGATCGCAAGGGCGACCGCGTGCCAGGTTACCTCTTGCGTGTCGTCGAGTTCATGGCGACCGGGATTCCCGCCCGTGTGGAAGTGCCCGATGTATTGGAAGTTGTCGCGAATGGTCCGGATTAAGTCGCCTTCCATGATCTGCATATGGTAGATGTCGTACAGCAATTTCACGCGCGGTGAGTTGACACGCTTCATCAGCTCGACGCCCCACACAGTGTGGTCAGCCATATAGTCTGGATGATTGACTTTGCTGTTCAGGAGCTCGAGATTCACCGTGACGTTTTTCTCTTCGGCGTAGCTCTTGATCTTATTAAGAGCAATGGCGCAGTTATTGAGGCCTTCGCTATCCGCCATACCCTTTCGATTACCGGAGAAGGTGATGACGTCGTTGACCTTAGCCGCGGAGGCGAGCGTGATGTCCCTCTTCAAGCTGGCCAGGACAGCTTCGTGATTGTCGATGCGATTCAGGCCGATGGCAATGGTGTTAGGCGGGGTGCTTGCCGTCATGGACGGGGTGAGGCCGTACTTCTGAACAGTTGCGTACTGTTCAGGGGTGACGAGATCAATCCCCTTGAGACCGATGCGAGCGGCTTCCTGACAAAGCTGATCGAGCGTGTACCACTTCTGCCAACACCAGAGACAGACTCCCTGGTTGAGTCGATTGATTGGCTGCGTTGTATCGGAAAGGGCAGGACGGGTGAACGCGGCAGCCCCAGCTACAACAGCTGACTTAATTGCATTTCGGCGGTTCATTTTCCAAGCTCATGCTATCAGAAGAATATGAAGAAGCGGCGCACGAAAAGCGAGGACAAGGAAGATGAATTCTCACGGCGCTGGTTCTTGAAAAGCAGCAGCGCGGGCGCGGCAGCTTCCACTCTGGCTGCATCGCCCGAGCCGAGCGAGCAGCGCTTCCCTCCAACGGCCCGTCCAGAAAAGCTTTCAGAAAATCTCTTTTGGCTCGAAGACACTTGCAACGTGTACCTGCTGCGGCGGGGCGGCCGCGGGCTGTTGATCGATTTCGGCTCGGGCAGAATGCTGGACTTCCTCCCGGATCTTGGCGTCTCGAAGATCGATTGGATACTGCACACGCATCACCATCGGGACCAGGCTCAGGGCGATGGACTGGCGGTGAAGCGCAACATCCCAATCGCCGTTCCGCAACACGAGCGGCAGTTTTTCGATGCGGCGGAGAACTTCTGGCGCAATCGAAGAGTGTTCGAGCTGTACGACGTAAAGAACGATTTCTTCTCGTTGACGAAGAACGTGCCAGTGGCGGCGCTGCTGCGAGACTATGAAACCTTCCAGTGGGAGGGACTGGAGTTGTTTGTGCAGCCGACGCCGGGGCACACGCCGGGATCGATCACGCTAGTGACCGAGATCGATGGAAGACGAACTGCCTTCTCGGGCGATCTGATGCATTCACCTGGAAAGGTAAAAACGCTCTACGATTTGCAGTACAACTATCAAGAGCACGAAGGGGTCGATCTCTCTATTTATTCGCTGGTCGAGTTGCAGAAGCTGCGGCCGGCATTGCTCTGTCCATCTCATGGCGAGCCGTTGCCGGATCCCCAACCGGGCATGGCCGAACTCGAGCAGAAGCTGCGGGGGTGGCACAGCTACTGGTATCAGCACCCGCCGACTGCGGACCTGGCGCCCACGGCCATGTCGCCGCACCTGGTTGCCAGCACCGACACCACGTCTTCGTTTTACGCGATTATCAGCGACAGTGGGAAAGCATTGTTCGTAGATTATGGCGGGGCGAGCTGGACGTTCTTCCAAGTGTTCACGCGGTACGTGGGCACATACGACCGGATGCGGTTCGTGGAGCACAGCATCGAGACGCTGAAGGCGCGGCATGGTCTCCGCACAATCGATGTGGCCGTTCCGACGCATATGCACGACGACCATGTAAACGGGTTTCCGTATCTGACGCGGCGTTACGGAACGAAGGTCTGGTGCTACGAAAACATGGTCGAAATTCTGGAGAACCCGCGAGGCTTGAACATCGGATGCATCCTCGGCGAGCCAATCAAGGTAGAGAGGGCGATCGGGCACCGCGAGACGTTCAAGTGGGAGGAGTTCGAGTTTACTGTGGTGCATTCGCCGGGGCACACGAACTATCAAATGGCGATGTTTGCAACCATAGACGGACGGCGCATCGCGTTTACCGGCGACGCATTTTTCAACGATCCCAAAGAGGCTCACATGATGCGGCACAATTTGATTTATCGCAACCAGGTAAAGAGCGGGGATCATGCGCAATCAATCCGGAACATTCTCGATTTTGAGCCGCATGTAATTGCTCCGGGACATGGAAAGCCGTTCGCGGTCGATCGCGAGACAGCGCTTCACTTCGAAGAGCGGGTGAAAAAGCAAGACGCCTTCTTCAGCGACTTGATTGCGGACAATGACACGGACCAGGGTCTCGATCCGTCGTTCATCAGGATCTATCCGTATCAAATGATGCTGCTAACAGGACAAACCAAGCAGATCGAGATCCGGGTGCGCAATCACCGGAGGCGGAGAGTCCACATACAGGGAGTTCTGGTGCTGCCGGAGGGTTGGACCGGTTCGCCGTCACGTATATCGATCATGGTCGAAGCGAGTTCGGAGGGTCGCGTGAAAGCGGCGATTGCGGTACCTGCGAATTGGTCGAATCCGGTGTCGAGAGTGGCGGTGGCGCTCGATGTAGTGGCCGACGGCAAGTATTTGGGGCAGATCGCAGAGGCAGTAGCCGACGTGCGGAGCCGCAACAGCTAGTAAGAACATTCGGCTGGAAGTAACATTGCGTGGCGTCGAGTTCCTGAGATGGCACGCCGCCCTGTGACACTCTCTAGAAGACGTGTGCATGGAGGGATCGCGATGGACTGGACAGTGAAGCAGGGGCGAAAAAGGCCCAAGCGGAGCGCGCAATCGGCTTCGTCGATAGCCGTTCTGACCGCCGCGATTATACTTGCGCTCTACTTTGGCCGGGAGCTATTCGTTCCGGTAGCTCTTGCCCTGCTTATAACGTTTGTGCTGACACCGGCAGCGAGTTGGCTGGAACGGCTTCGGATTGGAAAAACGGTCTCGGCATTGCTGGTGGTTCTGGTGCTGGTTGCGGCAATTGGAACGGTGGCGGCAGGCGGCGCAATCGAACTAGCGGACGTGGCGGGGAAGCTGCCGGAATATCAGGCAAATATTTTGCGGAAAGTCGAGTGGCTTCGATCGGACCGCCCTGGACTGACTAAAAGTTTGGACACCTTTCAGAAGATCGGTGCAGCCCTGAACGAGAGCGCTCCCAAGCCGGGCGGCACAGCGGCAGCAGACAAAGCCGAGCACCTATCGAACGAAGGCCGCAGCCCCTTAGAGGTGCAGGTTGTGAAGGGACAAACCGGGTTTTTGGAAACTCTGGGTGTAATCAGCACGCCGATGCTGCATTTCCTTGCACAGGTAGCCGCGGTTGTGGTTTTTACGTTATTTATCTTGATTCAGCGTTGTGAGCTTCGCGACAGGCTGTTGCATTTGCTCGGCGTGGATCACTTGATTCGAGCCACCTCGGCGCTGGACGATGCCGCGAGCCGAATCAGCCGTTACTTGATTGCGCAGTCCGTCGTGAACGGATCGTTTGGACTGGCTCTAGGGACCGGCTTATACGTGCTTGGCCTTCCGAACGCAGTCTTCTGGGGTGTCTGCGGCGCAATTCTGAGATTCATTCCGTATGTAGGCACGTTCGTAGCTGGCGGAATCCCGATCCTGCTATCGATTGCTGTGTTTGAGAGTTGGACTAAGCCGCTTTTAGCACTCGGGCTTTTCATCGGCGTGGAAGCATTCATGTCTGGTGTATTGGAGCCCTGGCTCTACGGGGCTCGGACCGGTATTTCCTCACTTGCCATACTGGCCTCGGCCAGTTTTTGGACGGTGTTGTGGGGTCCGATCGGGCTGGTGCTTTCGATGCCGCTGACGGTCTGTATGGCTGTGCTTGGGAAGCACGCGCCGCCGCTTGGCTTTCTCAATGTTCTTTTGGGCGACCGGCCCGTGCTCGAGATGAACGCTTCGTATTACCAGCGGCTATTGGCGCTCGACGACTATGAGGCGGCGAGAATGACCAAAGCTTACCGGAAAGAGAAGAGTCTGGCTGAGCTGTACGATTTGGTGCTGGTACCCGCCCTAACCCTTTCGGAACGGGACCGGCACGCGGGAAATTTAGAAGACGAGCAGGAAGAGTTTATTTATGACACGACCAAAGCGCTGCTCGAGGACTTTGAGACGTCGGCAGGGAGCACGGACCCGAACGACAAAGAGCAAGGCCGGAACGCGGTGGATGCGGCGACCGCGGAGCGTTTAGGATCGATTCTCTGTCTGGCTGCAAGAGATCGGGTGGATGAACTCGCCAGCCTCATGCTTGCGCAGTTAATTGAGGAAGCAGGTTTCAAAGCGAGCTCCCAACCGGCTTTAGCTATGGACGCGTTTATGAAAGCCGTGGATAAGCGGAAGCCGGTGGTGGTGGCGATTTGCGCTTTACCTCCTTACGCGATCAATTATGCGCGTCGATTGTGCAGGGCAATACGAATGAGACTGCCGGATGTGAAAGTTGTTCTGGCGTATCTGGAAACGGCCGACGACAAAGATAAAGAGGCGCTGCGCGACCGGCTGGGAGACTGTGCGGATTCGATCGCAACGAGTTTGCAAGAGGCGCGCTTGGCGGCGGTAGCGTTATTGAACAGCGTGTCGGCGGCAACTTAGGAGAGCGGAACCGGCCGCGGATTGTATGTTGGCAGGTATGGACGTGCGGCGTGAGGAGTATCGATTCGGTGTACCGCCGCTGATTCTGGTAGTGCTCGGGATGGTGAGCGTGCAAGGCGGAGCGGCGCTTGCGAAAGATATGTTTCCGGCACTCGGGCCGGTGAACACTGTGACATTGCGGATTGTGCTGTCGGCTCTGATCTTAGGTTTGGTCTTCCGGCCTCGGCTCTGCAGCATCACCGCGCCGCAGTGGAGAGCAGTCATTCCTTACGGCGTAATCTTAGCGCTGATGAACCTGTCTTTCTATCTAGCTTTGGCGCGCATTCCACTGGGATTGGCGGTTACGGTCGAGTTTACCGGACCGCTAGCGGTGGCGGTCTTCGGCTCGCGACGAATCCAAGATTTCGCTTGGGCGCTACTGGCAATCACGGGCATTGCGTTGATTGCCCCATGGCAGAGCTCACGCAACATAGACCCGGCGGGCGTTGCCTTGGGGCTCGCGGCAGGCGTAGGGTGGGCAAGTTACATTCTGGTGGGGGCGCGAGTGTCGCGCGTGATGCCGGCCGGAACGGGAGTCGCAAGCGGAATGCTGGTGGCGAGCGCGGTGATTCTGCCAATCGGGATCAGCCATCGCGTTCTCGAACAGATTACGCCGCGATTGATGGCCGAGGGGCTCAGTGTAGCCGTTCTTTCGAGCGCTCTACCTTACGTGCTCGAGATGATGGCGCTCCGATCGATTCCGGCAAAGACATTCGGCATTCTGATGAGCCTGGAACCCGCTGTGGGAGCGCTCAGCGGACTCCTTCTGTTGGGGGAACGACTGACGGTCGGCCAATGGATGGCGGTGCTGCTGGTGATGGCGGCAAGCGCCGGCGCAACGCTTACGTCCAGACGTGCGGGAGTGGCAGCAGAAGCGTGACTTGTTACTCAGCGCCGCCGGCTAGTTTCTTAGCAAGCTTCATGTGTTCGGAAAGATGCGGAAGCAGAGCTTTGGCGTAAGACTCAAGTTCAGGAGTCGAGCCGCCGTCGGCTTCGCGTTTGAAAGAGGCGAGCGCTTGTTCGTGTTCGAGGATGACGGTTTTGAGAAATTGATGATCGAACGAGTCGCCTTTGGCTTTGCTGACTTGCTTCATTTGAGCCTGGTGGGGATCGTCCAGGGTATTCGGGACAATGCCGCCGACCTTGCCTGCTACGGCTTTCAGCTTGCGGAGGTCGGTTGTGTGTTCGCGCTCAAGAGCGCGGGCAAAGTTCTTGACAGCAGGAGTGGTCGATTTCGTCTGAGCGAGCGTGGCCAACCGGATTGAGGCGAGGTCGAATTCACCTGCATATTCGATGAAATCTTTATCGTCGGCGCTGAGCTGATTGAGCTGAGCCAAGCTAGGAAAGCAGATGAGAGCGGCTCCGAGCAGGGTAGCTGCGAAATGTGTGCGGGGCATCGTGTTTAGCTTACCGTTGCGGGGCGGCGCCCTTATTTGGCAAGAACTGAGAATCGTTCGGACAGAGAGTCGTCTCTTATCCCGTTCATTTCGGCTTTGAAGCTGTTCTGGGCTCTTTGCTTCTCGACGTCTGAAGCGATTTCAAACCATCGCTGCGAGATCAGAACGTTTCATTGGTATTGCGTTCCGGCTCATACACGTGCAGACAACGGTACGGAAGTAGGTCAAGTTCAACCAAGTCCGCCAGGAGGTTCAACAGAGATCGAGTCGTGAAAACCCAATTGTGTCCACGCACGTATTTTCCCTCTCGAACGGACTCGATACTGCGATCCAGCGCGTAGCGAAGGTTGACGTAGCGCTTAAGCATCGCTGGATTCACTTTACCCTCCCAGTCTTGGGGGACATCAAAGGATCGATTTCGATGCCGCGAGCCTGTTTCAGATTGAGCCCCGAGAGCAGCTTCTTTTGACGGGTCATCAAGGCCCAATTAGAAATGGATCAATTTGAACAAAACCGAAGAGGTTGGGTGCGCGCGGGTCTCCAACTTGCTTATTCTCACCTTACACGCGTGATTCCAATCGCGAAGAGGAAGAACGGGGGTTTTTACGTCCAAGGCTATGGATTCCGAATTGCTGCCGCAGGGTCGACCCGAGACGCTTTGAGAGCAGGCACGAGACAGGCGCAAGACGCCACGGAGGCGACAAGTAGCGGAATCAATGTAAACGTGATAGGGTCATCCGCAGTCACACCGTAAAGCGAAGACTGGATGAAGCGCACGAGCAAGAGGGTGCTCCCAATACCGACAGCCAAGCCGAGCAACACGACCTTGAGGCCCTGCCGCACAACCATGTGCAAAACATTCGCCCTGGACGCACCAAGCGCCATTCGAATGCCGATTTCAGCTGTCCGCTGGGCGACCGAATAGGCGAGAACGCCGTAAAGACCAATCAGCGCCAGAAGAACAGCTGCAACGGCGAAGGCAGTCAGCAGAATCATTTGGAAGCGGCGCTTAGCATTCACATCGGCCATGCGTTGCCGCATGGTAAGAATATCGCTGAGGGCGAGCGCGGGATCAAGATTATGCAGGATTCTGCGCATGGCTGGAATCAGGGTTTCTGCCGGAACTTCGGACCGGATGGCGTAGCCCATGCTAGTTGCTTCGAAAGGTGTCTGATAGAGGCGAAAAATCTCCGGCCGGGGCGTCTCTTCCAGAGTCATATTTTTGAGGTTCGAGACTACTCCGACGATTGGTAGCCATC
The DNA here is from genome assembly GCA_965219105.1 of Bryobacteraceae bacterium. Taxonomy (GTDB): domain Bacteria; phylum Acidobacteriota; class Terriglobia; order Bryobacterales; family Bryobacteraceae; genus Bog-105. Next base: position 3,096,449 of record OZ244728.1, read on the forward strand.
TTCCTGGTCCGGCGCGCGCTTGTTGTCCTATCGCGCTGCGCCCGTGAAAGAATACTTTCGCGAATGCTTCATTGACGATAAAGGCTCCACCCGGACTGGCGAGGTCGCGGTTTTCGAAGAATCGTCCTGAGAGCAGCGTCGTCCCGAGAGCTTGGAAATAACCGGGTGTTACAGAGCGGCAGTCAATCGGGCTGCTGAGCGGTTTTTCTCCCTTAATTTCAAGAGTGCTGAAGGAGAGCGACTGTTCAAGTGGGATGAAGTCAACCGCTCCGGCGGCAATGACCCCAGGCAGGTGCTGAATCCGTTTGAGGAATCTCGTAAAGAACGCTACCTTCTGCTCGGGGCTGTTGTACTTCGCGTCAAGCTCAAGCTTGGCCGTCAGCGTCGATCTGTCGAAACCGGTATTCTGCGCATCTAGCTTTACGTAGGAACGAATAAGCAGCATGGCAGCGGCAAGCAAGGTGAACGAGAGCGCTACTTCCGCTCCGACCACGGCGTTGCTGAGAAGGTGCGGACGGTTTCCCGTTCTGTTGTTCCCAGCCTTTAGCGTCTTGTATAGATCCTGCCGCAATGCCGCGGTTACCGGTATGAGGCCGAAAACACATCCGCTAAACAGAGTAATCGCAGCGGCAAAAGTGAGCACTGGCAGATTCACCGTGGTCTGATCGAAACGAGGAATATTGCCCGGGTTGAGCACTGATAAGAGCCGAACGGCGCCAAAGGAGACTACTACACCGGTGGCGCCGCCCATAGAAGCTAACAGCAGCGATTCGGTCAGCATCTGTCGCGCTAATCGGGCCCTTCCTGCTCCGAGCCCAACACGCAAAGCAAGTTCTTCGGTGCGGCTCGAAACGCGAGCTAGCAAGAGATTGGCTACGTTGCCACAGGCAATGAGGAGCACAAGGGCCACGGAAGCCATCAGCAGCCACAGCATCCTGGAGACTGGCCCGAGCATGGTGTCGACAAGAGGAGTGACAAAGACTTCCCAGCCGCGTGAAAATTCGTGGGCGGGATACAGCAGGTTCAGGCGCTTCTCGATTACCGCGAGATCGCTCTGGGCCGACAACAGTGAGACTCCGGGGCGAAGACGGGCGATAGCCGCATTACTGACTCGGAAATTCGTCCGGTCGGTCTTCTGTTTGGCGTCTAAAGCTAATGGCGCCCACAGTTCAGTGCGGTGGAATCCGTGAATGTACGGTACATCCCCAGCTTTTGGATAGCCGAATGACGGCGGCATTACACCGATTACCGTATACTTTTGGCGATCAAACGTAATCGTCTTCCCGATCGCATCTCGCTTCCCACCGAGTTGTGCTTGCCAAAGAGCATTGCTCACGAGTGCAACGTGCTCGTATCCCGGTTGCTGGTCTGATTTGCTGATCGGTCGGCCGAGCTGCGGCTTCACGCCCAAGGTTTTGAAAAAATCTGAACTGACGAAAGCTGTAGCAATTCGCCTTGGTTCGCCAGCCTGGACCAGATTCCCCACGTGTTCGTTCATCGCAGTCATTGAAGAGAAGCTGCGACTCAGGCGCTGCCAATCGTAAAAATCAGGAAGGCTCGGCGACACTTCTCTTGGAACGTTGCCGCCGAAATGTGAGTTCGGAGTCCAGAGATAGACCAGCCGATCCGGTTGCTTGAAGGGAAGAGGATTGAGGAGCACCGCATGGACAAGGCTGAACACCGTGGTGACAGCGCTGATCCCGAGCGCGATGACACTCACGGCGGTAAACGTGAAACCCACATTCTTGCGCATCTGGCGAAACGCGAATGTTATGTCTTGTACCAGGTCGCTGAACCATGGTGCAGAGTCAATATCGCGCGTATTTTCTAGGTACTTGGCCTGACTGCCGAAACGCTTTCGAGCCTGGATCGTTGCTTCACGCGGAGCCATTCCGCTGTTACGGGCATGCTCTTCCAGCATGGCGAAGTGCGTTGCCATCTCCTGCTCGACCTCGCTCGTACGCTTACGCGAGATGCTGTTCCATAGTCTTTGGACAAGGTTCATGTACTTGCTCCCTAGGCAAATTTCAGAACTCTGCCCACCGAACTGCTTAGCTCGGCCCAGCGTTCCTCTTCTTGATTCAACTGTTGCAGGCCGAGGGGCGTAATCCGGTAAAAGCGAGCCTTACGATTGCTGTCCGTGAAACCCCATTCGGCCTTTAACCACTTTTCATTCGCCATGCGGTGCAAGGCGGGATACATAGATCCTTCCTCGATGCGCAAACGATCGCCGGTCAATTCGTGAATACGCTGCGCGATGGCATATCCATGCGAAGCTCCGGACCTGGAAAGAACTTTAAGGATCAACAGGTCCAGCGTGCCCTGGAGCCTGTCATTCTGGTGCTTGGCCATCCGACGTCAGTTTAGCATAACCAGCTATGCATAACCAGCTTTGCTAAGCGAGTTCACCACTCCGACGCGGGTGGGGAGTTATGAATAGTGTCGGTGAGGCGCTTGTGCCAGGGAATGTCGCGCCACATGCCGACGAACTGCGGACCGCAAAAGTTGCTGGTGGCCATGGAGACCCAGCGGCCTGTGGAGGCGGCAGTTTCGACTCCGATACGGCAGAGGTCTTTGAGCCAGTCCCAATCGAGCAGGGGCCAGTCTTTGTAATCGACCAGGCTCCAGCATTCGGTTGTAATAAGAGGGCGTTTGGAGAGGCGCGACCAATTGGCAGCGAGTTGGATGCGGTCGCGGAGCTTGCCCTGCCAGTAATCGGGTTTGGACTCGTATAGCGGCTTGGCGCGTGCGACGAGGTGCTCGTAACCGATCAGGCTAAAGCGCTCGTAGTCATAGTCGACGTTCTTCTTCGAGTAGAAGTCGGACGCGCTGGCCATCCAGATGTGAAGCTCAAGAAAATCGAGCATCGAGACATCCTGCTGACGCCAGGTGTCCCACTCGGAGGTGATGGAGAACGTGTAGTCGAGATCCGGGTAAGCGCGGCGCACGACGGCAATAGCATCTCGCATCCAGCGGACACCACGCGGGCTGGCCCGCAACATTCCTTTGGGTACGAATGGGGCCCAGATGTCGAGCGGGAACTCATTGCAGAGGTCGACGTAAAGGACACTGCTGAGCAGGCCGTCGGCGGCAATGCTGTCGAGAGTTTTCTTCCAGATCTCGCCGTGTTGTTCGGGCGAGTGGATTTTAAGCCGAGTGTTGTCTGTGTCCTGGCGAAACCAAGTGGAGAGAGCGACTCGCAGATTGCGATTCGCGCACTTTCGGATGAACTGATTGAGCGCGGGCTGTACCTGCACACGATTCCGCGCAGGACTACCCCAATCCTGGACGTCCCAGACAGGCAGCAGCTCCCAAGTTTTGCCGGGCGCGGCGGCGACGAGATGTGGATAGGGATCGATGCGAATCGCGTCGTAGCCGCGGGCGATGAGTTCATCAAGGATCAGATCCCAATTCTCGTAGCCGGCCCCAGGCCAGCGGCGCTCGAGCCACGAGAAGTCCCACATGGTGATGGCAAGAGGCTGGCGGATTTGGCGGAGGCGGGGGGCGATTGGCGCGGACGGTTGCCCGGCATCTGAGCGAGGTGCGGAAGAGAGCGCAAGGCTCGAAAGAGAGGCGGAGAGAAATTCGCGACGGTGCATAGGCGGCCTAGGAGATCATATCGTCTGAAGCGGAGGCCGCATTGAAGATCAGCGGAATCGAGACCGTGCGCGTGGCGGAGTTCCCGCAGTTGCTATGGGTGAATGTCGAAACGGACGAGGGGTTGACTGGGCTGGGCGAAACGTTTTTCAACGCAAGCGCGGTGGAAGCGTATCTGCACGACGACGCGGCGGGCCAGTTGATCGGACGCGATGCGCTGGCGATCGATGCAATTGCGCGAGACATGGTGGGCTATGTGGGTTTCCGGGGAACGGGCGTCGAGATGCGGGCCGCTTCGGCAATCGATATTGCGCTCTGGGACCTATTCGGGAAGGCAACGGGACAGCCACTGGTGCAGTTGCTGGGCGGGTGGACTCGAGAGAAGATTCGCACCTACAATACATGCGCCGGAGCGCAGTACATGAGGCAAGCGGCCACGCAATCCACTCGCAACTGGGGCGTAGGCGAGACACGCTCCGGGTCGGTTGTAAGCGGATTCGATGATTTGCAGGACTTCATGAATCGTGCAGACGAGCTGGCCGAGTCACTGCTTAGCGAGGGCATTACGGCGATGAAGATCTGGCCATTCGATCCAGCGGCCGAGGCAAGCTTCGGGCAGTACATATCCGCGCACGACTTGAAGACCGCCTTGGAGCCGTTCGAGAAGATTCGTAAGCGCGTGGGAGACAGGATGGACATCATGGTGGAGTTTCATTCAATGTGGAAACTGCTGCCGGCCATCACGATTGCCAAGGCGCTTGCTCCCTATCAGACTTTCTGGCACGAAGACCCAATCAAGATGGACAGCCTGGGAGACCTCAAGCGTTATGCGGAAGCTTCGCCAGCCCCGGTTTGTGCTTCGGAGACGCTCGGAAGCCGGTCAGCGTTCCGCGATCTGCTGGAAACCGGGGCAGCAGGCGTGGTGATGCTGGACCTCGGCTGGTGCGGCGGAGTATCGGAGGCGCGGAAGATCGCGGCGATGGCGGAGGCATGGCACTTACCTGTTGCGCCGCACGACTGCACCGGTCCGGTTGTGTTTGCGGCCTCTACGCATCTATCGCTCAATGCAACCAACGCGCTGGTGCAAGAATCGGTGCGCGGGTTCTATCGAGGATGGTATCCCCAAGCGATACGCGGCGTTCCGGCAGTGAAGGACGGCTTTGTTAGTGTGGCGCGTGAGCCCGGGCACGGTTGCACGCTGGTGGAAGATCTCGACAGAAAATTCACAGTGCAGCGCAGGCGGTCTTAAGCTCACGGTAAGCGCTTCAGAATTCTGCGAGCGCTTTGTGGACCATGTGAATGGCGATGGCCCCTTCACCGACGGCAGACGCGACTCGCTTGACGTTGCCGGAACGGACATCGCCGACAGCGAAAACACCGGGCAGGCTGGTTTCGAGCATTTGAGGAGTGCGGCTGAGAGGCCAATGAGGGTTGCCGCCGTCAGCGGCAGGAGTTTCCAGATCGCGGCCGGTGAGAATGAATCCCTTGTCGTCGAGAGCGAGGCAGCGTTGCAGCCATTCTGTACGAGGAGAAGCGCCGGCCATGATGAAGACGTGTCCGAGAGCGTGACTGGTTTCTTCGCCAGTGGTCTTGTTTCGCCAAGTGACGCGCTCGAGCCGGTCGCCGCCATCGAGCGCCGTGATCTCACTGTGGAGATGCAGTTCGATTTGAGGGTTATCGACCAGGCGCTGAATGAGATAACGCGACATGGAGCTGCTCAATTCGCCGGACCGGATAAGCATATACACCTTACGAGCGGTTTGCGAGAGGAAGACCGCAGCTTGTCCAGCCGAGTTACCCCCTCCGACTACGACGACCTCATCGCCGCCGCAGAGCTGCGCTTCGATATAAGTCGCGCCGTAGTAAATGCCGTTGCCTTCGAACTTCTCAACATTGGGCAGTTGCGGTTTGTTGTAGTGGGCGCCGGTGGCGATCACGACCGAGCGGGCACGCATTACGCCGTCGGCATCGAGGAGGAGCTTATAGGGATTGCTTGCGCAGTCCAGCTGGACGACGCTACGGGCGACGACCAGTTCCGCGCCAAACTTTTGAGCCTGATTGGTGGCGCGGGCAGCCAATTCCTGTCCAGAGACGCCGGTCGGGAAACCAAGGTAATTTTCGATTTTCGAGCTCGAGCCGGCCTGGCCCCCAGGCGCTTGCGTCTCCACGACGACCACGTTGAGCCCTTCGGAAGCAGCATACACGGCAGCCGCAAGACCAGCGGGCCCGGCTCCGACGATTACGACGTCCCGCACTGCGTCAGCGTCAATCTGGTGATTAAGACCCAAACAATTGGCGAGCTGCGGCGGCGTAGGACTTCGCAAGACATTCTGTCCACGACAGATGACAACGGGCACGTCCGAGGCTTTCACGTCGAAGCGATCGAGAAGTGACTGGGAGGTCTGATCCGTGTCGAGATCGACATAGGTGAAAGGCTGTCCATTACGGCTCAGGAATTCTCGCAATTGGAGTGTCTGGGCAGAATGCCTGGATCCCATCAGGATGATGTTGCCGAAGCCGCGGCTGATCAGTTGCACACGACGCAGGATGAAGGCGCGCATGAGTATCTCACTCAGTTCAGCGTCTTTGGCGACGATCGAGCGCAGAGCATCGGAGGATAGTTCAATGAGCTCGCCTCCTTCGGCCATACGCCCGAGAACAAGACACTGCTGGCCTGAAATCATGGAGATTTCGCCGGTGAACTGACCGGGTTCGTGGGAGGCAATGGCGCGCTCGCCGTCAAGGCTCGGCTGAACGATGTCCATGCGGCCGGAAACGATCACGAAAAAGGGAACGTTTGTGTCGCCGGGTTCAAAAAGGATTTCGCCGGCCAGAACGCTGCGCAATGCGCCGACGCCACGAACGCGGGCCACTTGCTCGGCAGTGAGGAACGGAAAGGACTGAGAGCCCAAGTCTGGAAGGTTTATGGCGGCAAACGGCGAGGACATATCTCATTTTCGCTGAGGCATGTACCATTTCGAAAACAGGAACTCTCGGGACCTCCGGCGGGCGGGCAGTAGCGCGAGCGCGGACGGCTGTGCGATGCTAGACAATCTTGGCTAGCCCCTCCAAAGCTGTTGCCCAATCAGTTGAGACGAGTCATGGCCTGCGGCAGGAGATGGGGCTGCCGGATCTGGTGCTGGCGCAGGTGCTGTGCGTGGTAGGGTCGGCGTGGGTCGGAGTCGCGGCAGAGTTGGGATCGGCGCATGGAGTGTTTTGGATTGCGGCGATGCTGCTGTTTTATTTGCCGCTGGCGGCTGTGGTGATCTATCTGAATCGCGAGATGCCGCTCGAAGGCGGCCTCTACGAGTGGGCCAAGTCTGGGTTCGGAGAGTTTCTGGGGTTCTTAACGGCTTGGAATTTGTGGATTTATGCGTTAGTGTGCGTACCCACGATTCTCTTTGTGATTCCGACCGACCTCTCGTATTTGATCGGCGCACGGGCGGCTTGGCTGCCTTCGAGTTTCTGGGCGACGGGGCTGCTGATCGGAGTAACCGTGTGCTTCATAGCGGCAGTTGCGATACGAGGTCTGGGAACGGGCAAATGGCTCCACAACACCGGTAGCATTATGGTGTGCACGGCTTACTTCATACTGCTTACGCTGCCCTTCTGGTCCATGCTGAGAGGACAGGCAATCAAGTATCAGGCGGTTCCGCTGCATATGCCGCATGCGAGCCTTTTTTCGCTGGCCATTTTCGGACAGATGACGATCGGCGGCCTGAGCGGCTTTGAATATGTGGCGATCATGGCGGGCGAATGCCGCAGCGCGGCGCGGACAATCGGACAATCGGTTTTAATCTCCGCGCCGGTGATCGCGTTGATGTTCATCCTTGGAACAAGTTCCGTGCTGGCATTTATCGGCCATCAACCGATCAATCTGATCGGCCCGATTCCGCAGACATTTCGCGCGGCTTTTGGGAACAGTGGCGTAGGGGGACTGGTAGCGCCGTTTGCGATCTTCCTGATTCTCGGGCGCGCAATTGCGGCGGCGAGCTTGATCTTCACCGGTTTGACTCGTCTGCCGATGACGGCAGGGTGGGACCATTTGCTGCCGGAGTGGTTTACGGCTCTGCATCCACGATGGAAGACGCCGGTAAACTCGATCATGTTTGTAGCGCTACTCACCATGCTGCTGGTGATTTTAAGCATGCTGGGCGTGCACGAGCAGGAGGCGAACCAATTGCTGCAGAACGCCTCGACAGCGCACTACGGCTTGACTTATGTGGCGTTATTCGCGATCCCGCTGGTGGGAGCGGCGCAGGTGCGGCGACGGCTGCCGAAGTGGGTCATTGCGGCGGCGGTAGCGGGTCTTATGTCGAGCGTCGTGGCCGTGCTAATTGCGATTTACCCGATTATTGATGTGTCGAGCCGGTGGACGTATGCAATGAAGATTGGCGGCACGGTGCTGGGGAGTAACTTGCTCGGGATTCTGATTTACCGGGGGCGGCGAGGGAAGGCCGTATCGGAAAGCTCACTCATGCCGGAGCGCCGCTAAAAAATTAAGCCAGTGGGAGGCCGTTTTCTTCGAGAGTGCCGCGAACTTCTTTGGGGGTCAGACGCGAAGAGTCATATTCGACGAAGAGTTCGTTGCCGGACGGGAGCAGTTTGGTGGCGAACATTCCGTAGACGGCATGGACATGTGAGATGCTCTTCAAATCGTCATCGGTAAGAGGCCGCGAGAGTTTGAATGTGGTCTGAACCTTCGTCATCGGCCATCAGGATAGCACTCAGGGCCGGTTTTGCTTGAGCTTCCAGAGGATCTGGCGATACATCCCGATCCACGTTTCGGCATCGCCCCCGGGCACGCCTAGGCGAAGTATCAGGCGGCGCAATTTTAACTCTGCGGATGCGCCGGTGCGATCCGGGACGTAGCCGGACAGTGTAAGCGACTCCAGGAGAAGAGCGGTTAAGCGCTCGCGGTGCTCGCCTTCGATAGCAGCGGGTGGCGGGAAGCGTTGTTGTTCCCGTGCTGAATCACGGCTGAGTTCGTAAAGGCAGATGGCGACTGCCTGGCCGAGATTCATCGACGCGTGTTCGTCGCGGGTCGGGATGCGGAGGAGCCAGTGGCAGTGGCTCATCTGCTCGTTCGAGAGCCCGAATTTCTCCGATCCGAAGAGCAGGGCGACGCGATGTTCGGCGGGCTGTTCGCGGATAATATCGGCGGCCGCTTCCAGAGGGTAGAGGGGCGTGCGGAGGTCGCGGTGGCCCACGGCAGTGGTGCCGATGACGAGGTGGGCGTCGGCTACCGCTTCGGCCACGGAGGAATAGAGGCGCGCCTGCTCCAAGATGTAATGCGCGCGCACAGCCGAACGCGCTTCGCGAAAAGCAACGTCGTAGGGCTGGACCAGACGCAGATCGAAGAAGCCGAAGTTGCTCATGGCGCGTGCGACCGCGCCGATATTCAAGGGATTGCGCGTTTCGACCAGTACGACGCTACTGTTCGAGATAGGTGTATCCTTGCAGGCCTTCCTCGTAAAACTTCAGCAGCCGCCCGGACTCTTCGTATCCGATTCGCTGCTCGCGCACGGCGCGCTCGACGTCTTTGCGAAAGGCGTCCAGCAGAGTTTGGGAATTGAACTGCACGTAATCTAATACCTCGCGCACGGTATCGCCTTGCACGACCGTCTCGAGCATCGCTTCGCCATTCTCGTCGAGGCTGATGTGGACGGCATTGGTATCGCCAAGCAGGTTGTGGAGATCACCGAGGATCTCCTGATATGCGCCAAGGAGGAACGCGCCGAGAATGTAATTGCCGTCGTTCATGGGATGCAGCGGCAGGGTTTTCTTAACGTCGTGCCGATCGATAAATTGGTCGACCTTGCCATCGGAATCGCACGAGATGTCTCCAAGAACCGCGTGGCGAGTGGGGCGCTCATCGAGCCGGTGAATCGGCATAATCGGGAAGAGCTGTTTGACGGCCCAGCTATCCGGCATGGACTGAAAAAGAGAAAAATTGCAGAAGTAGGTGTCCGAGAGCAGGCCGTTGAGACCTTCGAGCTCCTCGGGAAAGAATTCGAGTTCCTGCGCCAAACGGAGCGTCTTGCGGCAGATGGCCCAATAGAGGTTTTCGGACTGGCTGCGCTGGGTAAGCGTCAGATAACCGAGGCTGAAAAGATTGAGCGCGGAGTCGAGCGCCTGCTGAGCGTCGTGATGGCTCTCGAGCAGATTCTTTTTGTTAAGAGAGCGATAGGTCTCGAAAAGATCAACGAGCGGCTGTTCGGCATCCTCGGGAAGGTTCGCAGGGAGTTCTTCCTCGCCAAAACCGCTCACGCCGAGCACGTTGAAGACGAGCAAGCTGTGATAGGCGGCCACAGCGCGGCCGCTCTCGGTGATGATCGTGGGGTGGCTCACCTCGGCTTCGTCGCAGATGCTTTGGATATGGTGAACGATATCGCGGGCGTATTCTTCGAGAGTGTAATTAACGCTCGATTCAAAATCGGTTTGCGAGCCGTCGTAGTCGATGCCAAGACCGCCGCCTACGTCCATGTAACGGAGGCCCGTACCCATCTTCTTCAGGTCGACATAAATACGCGCGCCTTCCACGACCGCCGCTTTGATTTGTCGAATGTTGGTGATTTGGCTGCCCAGGTGGAAGTGAAGCAGCACTAAGCTGTCTTCAAGGCCGAGGCTACGGAGATACTCAACGGCTTTGAGCGCTTCGGTAACAGTGAGGCCGAATTTCGAGCGATATCCACCAGAGGACTTCCAGCGGCCCGAGCCGCGGCTAGCCAGTTTGACGCGAATGCCGATTTCCGGTTTAACGCCGACTTCGCGCGCGTGTTTGGCGATGAGTTCCAGCTCTGTAAATTTTTCGACGACAGGAATGATACGCCGGCCGATTTTCTTGGCCAGCATGACCATTTCGATGTATTCATCGTCTTTGAAGCCGTTGCAGATGATCGGAGTCTGGTTGTCGGCGACTGCAAGGACGGCAAGCAGCTCAGGCTTAGAGCCGGCTTCCAGCCCGAATTGGTAAGGCCGGCCAAATTCGAACACCTCTTCAACAACCTGGCGCTGTTGATTGACCTTGATCGGGTACACGCAACAGTAGTCGCCCTGATAATTGTGTTCTCGGATAGAGGTCTCGAATGCTTGATGCATCTCGCCGAGGCGGTGGCGAATGATATCGGCGAAGCGAATAAGGATCGGGAGCGAGATGCCACGCCACTGAAGAGTATCGACCAGCTGCTTCAGGTCAATTCCGCGATTGCTCTCCTTGGTGGGGTGAACAAAGAGGTGACCGTTCTCTCCCACTGAAAAATAGCCTTTACCCCAGCTTGAGACGTCATACAATTCTGCAGCATCAGTGGTGGTCCAGCGGTCGGCGGGTTCGCGCACTTGGGTTAACACAGGCGCAACTTTGGTATTCAGGGAAGTAGTCCTCCGGTGGAGATCGACGTCAGGAAGACGCCGCTCGACGGAAATGGTAGACCCGTCGTCGTCCGCCTTTATTAAAACACGAAATGGCAGGATCGAGGGTTAGAAAAAGAGAGATATAGACAGCGGGAGAGATACCAGGATGTAGGGGCGGTTTCAGGATGGCAGCGTAGCGGTTTCAGGATGGCAGCGTAGCGGTTTCAAGCCAAAAGTGTTTGATCTTTCCAGCGGCGGCAAGCAGGCCTTCGAGCGAGTTCGGCTTCTTCATGTAGGCATTCGCATGATGCTTGTAAGCCCAGCGCACATCGGATTCAGCGCGGGACGATGTCAAAACGATCACCGGGATAACGCAGGTCTCCGGGTTCTCCTTAATTTGCATCAGCACGTCATGCCCGCTGACTTTCGGAAGATTTAAGTCGAGAAAGATCAAATCAAGACGTTCGCCGCGGGAGCGGAGCCCAAGAATTAGCTCCAGAGCTTCAGCGCCGTCACGAGCGACATGGATGTCCATGTTGGCACAGAGTTCCAGAAAGACTTCTTTCAGAAGCCGAACGTCGGAGGGATTATCCTCCACGATCAAGATATGAAAGGTTTTTGGCAAGGCACCCTGTACAAGTGAGACGCGCTACTCCTTCTATTGTGACGCGTGTAAATAGAAGAAACTCGGATTTCGTGACACACCACTACAGAGTGGAGCTAAGATTTCCGCTCAGTACTGGCCATTAATCAATCTGGAGGCGAAGAGTCAGATTTTGTAAAGAATGGGCGCACTCCAGTCGATAGAACATCTGAGCGGAACAAAATGGAAAGTGGAGTAAGAAGCAGCGGCCGACGAAGACTTGAGGTAATCGCGGGCGCGGAAACTAGCACAAGCAGCAAGATTGCCCCAGGCAACGCGCAGGGCGCGATTCTTCTCGTGAACGGGTCGAGAGCTGCAGTTACATCGGTCGGGGATGCGCTTGTGGGCAGCCGGTTCGAATTCGAACGAGTTCAGGCCGCAGATGCAGTGGCAAGGCTCGCTCACCAGTCGATCGATCTAGTCATCCTAGATTTGCAGAGGTGGGACGAGCGCCTCCTAGACGTGTGCCGTCTGGTCAAGTGCGACGTCGCGACGCGTTTCGTGCCGGTCTATGTGATCGGAACCAAAGGAAGTATCGAACGGGAAGTCGACGCGCTGCAAGCGGGGGCGGACGAGTATCTCACGCTGCCGATCGAGGCGAGAGCGTTTCAGGTGCGGCTGAAAAACAGCTTACAAAGGCGGGCCACAGTCGAATCGCTGGACGACTCCGAAAATGTTCTGATCTCGCTGGCCCAGTCAGTAGAAGGACGCGACCCCGATCTGGGTCAGCATTGTCACCGCTTGGCGCTCATGGGGGCAGCCATGGCTATTTCGCTGGGGCTTCCCGCGCCGGACGTGTTTGCGCTGCAAAAGGGCGGCTATTTGCACGATGTGGGCAAAGTCGCCGTTCCTGACAACGTACTTTTCAAGCCGGGTCCGCTGACCGATAGCGAATGGGAAACTATGAAGACGCACGCCGAGCGAGGAGAGAAAATCTGCCAGGGGATGAGATCGCTCGCGCCGGTACTGCCGATCATCCGGCATCACCACGAGCGTTGGGACGGATCGGGCTATCCAGATGGCTTGCGGGAAGAGGAGATACCACTATTAGCGCGCATATTGCAAATGGCTGATATCTTCGATGCGCTTACCACGTCGCGGCCTTACAAGCAGGCGATGAGCGCTGACGAAGCCTACAGAATCATTCGGACGGAGGAGGCGAAAGGATGGCGCGATCCTAAGCTGGTGGAAGCGTTTGGCGACCTATTCCCGAAATTTCTGGCGTTACAGGTTCCAGACGATCAGTCGGCCGGCTCGCTTCGGGCACTAGCAGAATCGATTGAGGGATATCGAAAACAGTCGGCGCAAGAACAGCGGCGACAACAGCCGGAACGAAACAAGTTGAAGCTGGTGAGCGGATTTTAGCGCTCGTGCAGCCGGCTCCAGCAGTCTGGAAGCACGCTACCCTGGGCGGGGAAGCCCGGGATGGAAGCAGAGCGGCGGTTACAGGTCCTCAGCGGACGAATCGAAAGTTGCCGGCGTTGTCCAAGGCTGGTAGCTTATCGGGAGGAGATCGGGAGGGTACAGCGCCGGGCCTACCGGGGTGAGCACTATTGGAGCCGGCCCGTAGCGGGATTCGGCGATCCCCAAGCGCGGCTATTGATTGTAGGATTGGCTCCTGGCGCCCATGGGGCAAACAGAACCGGCCGTATGTTCACCGGAGACCGTTCTGGGGATTTTCTTTATCGTGCGCTCTGGGAAGCGGGTTTCGCCAATCAGCCCACGAGCGTTTCCCGGACCGACGGGCTAGAACTGAAAGACACCTATATTACTGCCCCTGTGAGATGCGCGCCTCCGGACAATAAGCCAACACGCGAGGAGATCTTAACTTGCCGCGATTATCTGGCCGAAGAGCTCGACCTACTCAAGCAGGTTCGGGTCGTAGTGGCTCTGGGCGGGATTGCGCTCGATGCCTATTTGTCCGTTCTTCAGGATGCGGGCCGAATCCGGTCCCGGAGCGCGTTCCGGTTCGGTCACGGCGTGAGGCATCTTCCCTGCCCTGACGGGCCTGTAGTCCTTGCCTCGTACCATCCGAGTCAGCAGAACACATCGACGAAGAAACTGACCTCGACTATGTTGCGAGAGATATTCGTCGAGGCGCGTCGGTTGGTTGAAGCGGCATCGGCAGACTAAGAACCCGGATTTACAACGAGGATAGGGGACGAGTGGAGTACAGCGGCTGAACAGCTAATCCGCCGCTTTGCAGAAGCCGGCTCCCTTCCTCGGTGGTAAGTACCCAGAGGCCGTAAATGCCGATCGCTGTTCCTATGGGCACATGCAAAAGGTGAAAGGCAGAGACAATCAGCATGAGAATGCGCGACCAGGGGCGATAGTGCAGCAGTCCCCAACCGCCGATGATTGCGGGAAGGCCCAAAACCACGAAGAAGATGGCGATGCCGAAGCCTATGGCGGCAATCAGGGGCGCAGCAATGAACGGGGTGCCCGATCCATCGGCGGAATTGATGGCCGCCGCAATAAGTCCCGCCACAGTGCCTGAAGCGACCAGGATAACTAACCCGGCCAAAGCAGATAAGCTGCCCAAAACTATATTCAAGATTCCGAGTATTTTGATGTGGTCGCGCATAAAGGATCCGAAAGCGGGAATCGATTGTCCTCAAGAGAGAGTACGCAATTGCGAGGACGGCTGTTCCGCAGGACATCATTATAGTGCCGCTCACAATCGGCGGCGCGGAAACGGTAAAATATAGAGTCGCTTAGGCCGGTGAACGCCGGCGGCAGACGCACTCAAATACACAATGTGGAGCCGATGTTAGCTTTCTTATTTGCGCAGCCAACGCTGGGAGCCAGATTGGCGGCGAACCTGTTCGACGATTCCTTCGCGGGAATATACAGGCTCTCCGCATTCGATTGGATGATGCTCCTCCCGTATTTCGGGATTCTGCTGATTTTGTCTGTATACGGGGTGCATCGGTATGAGACGGTTCGCAGATACAGAAAGTACGGCAAGTCTCTCCGGACAACCGCCGCAAAGAAGTTCGACCGGCTGCCTTCGGTCACTATTCAGCTGCCTCTCTATAACGAGAGATTTGTCGTGGAGCGCCTTCTTGAAGAAATCGTACTGATCGATTACCCAAGAGAGCTGCTGCAAATTCAAGTACTCGACGATTCCACGGACGAGACCCATCCCTTTACAGAGCGCTTGTGCAATGAGTACCAGGCAGCCGGTGTTCCGCTTGAGTACAGACACCGTACCAACCGTCACGGATACAAGGCGGGAGCGCTGCAGGAAGGACTCGAGACAGCGACAGGCGAGTTCATTGCGATCTTTGACGCGGATTTCATTCCCCCGCGCGACTTTCTGAGGCGCACGGTCGACTTCTTTACCGACCCGAACGTTGGCGTGGTACAGACGCGGTGGAGTTATCTGAACAAGGAGTACAGCATCCTGACGCAGGTCGAAGCGATGCTGCTCGATGGGCATTTCGTGCTCGAGCATGGCGCGCGGTGCGGATCGGGACTATTCTTCAACTTCAACGGTACGGCGGGAGTCCTTCGCCGGACGATGATCGACGACGCGGGCGGCTGGCAGCACGAAACTCTGACCGAAGATTCGGATCTGTCGTACCGGGCGCAACTGAACGGTTGGCGCTTCGTATATGTGCCGACGATTGACTGCCCCTCTGAGCTGCCGGTAGAGACTTACGGATTTCAGGTGCAGCAAGCGCGTTGGGCGAAAGGTCTGACGCAAGTGGCGATCAAACTGCTCCCGCGTATTTTTAAAGCCAAGCTCCCGCTTCGCGTGAAGATAGAGGCGTTCATGCACCTTACGCCGAATATTTCGTACCCGCTGATGATTGCGGTTTCGATGTTGATGCTGCCGGTCATGATCGTACGTTTCTACATGGGCGTTTTTCAGATGGTGCTGGTGGACCTTCCCCTGATCATCGCTTCGTTCTGGTCAATCTCGGCATTTTATCTGTACGCGCAACGGGAGCTATACCCGAAGAGTTGGTGGAAATCGATTGCATTCCTGCCGATGCTGATGGCGGCGGGGGTTGCCTTGACGGTGAGTAACTCTAAGGGCGTTATCGAAGCGCTACTAGGGATCAAAAGTAGCTTCGCACGGACGCCTAAATACGCGATCGGAACACAGAAAGCCAAGCAACAACCGGCAACCTACCGAAGGCGAAGCGGATGGCTTCCTTATGCAGAGATCGCAATCGGCAGTTACTTTTTGTACATGGTCGAGTTCGCAGTGGAAACGTTAAACTTTTTCGCGATTCCATTCTTGCTGCTGTTTGTATGCGGGTATTTCTGGGCAGGCTTCTCGACGTTATACGAGGAGTACCGGGGAAAATTGCAATGGCAGCGAGCGCGCAAGTTTGCCGAGACTCAGTAGAATTCGCCGCTCTGTCTCAGTAATTGCCCGACACACCATCGCTATCTTGAGAACAGATGGCACACCAGGCTGGTTCACTCGAATCGTATCTTCAGGACGCGTCAGGGTATCGAGGTAGCGCGTCTCGGGTGCTTGTACCGTCTGACCGGCAGGAACTGGCTTCCCTTGTTAAACAGGCGGTCGCAGACGGAACATCGGTCACAATCGCCGGGGCGGGAACCGGCTTGACGGGAGCCCGCGTCCCGCATGGCGGCATCGTGATATCGCTCGAGCGTTTTCGCGATCTTTCGATCGAAAATGGACGGGCCCGGTGTGGCGCTGGAGTGCCTTTGCAGGAGCTACACGAGGCGGCTGCAAACAAACGGCAGTTCTTCGGCCCGAATCCTACCGAGAGTACAGCATCGGTGGGCGGGATCACCGGAACCAATGCGGGCGGCGCAAGGAGCTTCCGTTATGGATCGGTGAGGCGGCACGTACTGGCGATGGATGTTACCTTCGCCGATGGGAGCTGCCGAAGATTTGAGCGGGGAGACAAAATAGATTTCCCTATCGAGCCCGTCCGCCAGCCCGCAACCACTAAGAATGCAGCCGGTTACTATTTGCAGCCTGACTTAGACTGGGTGGATTTACTGACGGGCAGCGAGGGAACGCTCGCCGTTGTGACAGAGATCGATTTTGAGTTGCTTCCGGCGCCGGCCGCGATCCTGAGCGGGGTGATCTTCTTCGGTGAAGATGCCGCAGCGTTACGAGCCGTCGAACAATGGCGGCCCATCCGCGAGTTGCGGCTGCTCGAGTATTTGGACGAGCCAGCGCTTACGCTTCTGCGGCCGCACTATCCGGACATCCCAAAGAACGCCCGGGCGGCGCTCATGATCGAACAGAATCTGGACTCGGAAGGAGATCCGGAGATTGACGAATGGCTCACCCGGCTCTCGGCACAGGAAGCCTTCGAAGAGAGTTCCTGGTTCGGCTTTCGCCCGTCAGATCATCTCCGGTTCCGGGAGTTACGGCACGCGCTACCGGCCATGGTTACCGAGGCAGTGCGGCGTAACGGCTATTCGAAGTTCGGCACCGACTACGCAGTTCCGCTGGCGCGCGGCGAGGAGCTGCATCGTTACTACCAGAGGCGTTGTAATGAAGTGCTGCCGGGCCAATTTACTATCTTCGGGCACATAGGAGATGCAAACAATCATGTCAATCTGCTTCCACAAACGGCGGAACAGGCCGCAGCGGGCGCAGGACTCATCGATGAGTTCGCTGGTCTAGTCGTGCAAATGGACGGAACAGTAGCCGCGGAGCATGGGATCGGGAAGATAAAGGCGGATCTGCTGCATCTGATGTATAACTCCCGTGAGATAGCGTCGATGAAAGCCGTGAAAGCGACGTTAGACCCAAAGGGCCTCTTAGGTCCGGGTACAATCTTCGGCAAGTAAGCGAGCTAACGAGTGAAGTGAATGAGAGCACTTGTACAGCGAGTAAACCAGGCAAGTGTGGCGGTAGACGGCGTAACCAGGGGGTCTATCTCAAAAGGTATCTGTATATTCGTGGGCATAAAGCGCGAAGATACTGAGCAAGATGCGGGATGGCTAGCCGGTAAGATTGGCAGGCTCCGGATATTCCCGGATGAGAGCGGGAAGATGAATCGGAGCTTACAACAGATAGACGGAGAGATGCTAGTCATCTCACAGTTCACCCTATATGCCGAGACAAGATACGGAAATCGACCTTCTTATTCCCAAGCCGCGGAGCCCCAAAAAGCCGAGGAGCTTTACCGAAGCTTCACAAATCATTGCCGAAGTATTTGCCGTCGAGTCGAGACAGGAGTTTTTCGCGCCCACATGGAAGTGAGCCTGGTGAACGACGGACCAGTAACGTTATTGTGCTCGTCTGAACAATAAATGAAAGGGTATTTCCCTGAATGGGCGAATGTGTGTTACTAAGTAGTATAACTATGGCTAGATCATCCGCTGCCCCAAGTAAGGAAATCTTAGAAGCGGCACTCCAGGGCTTAGAAGCTCAACGGGACAAATTAGATGAGCAAATCGCTCAAGTACGAGCGATGATGGGCGGCAGATCTGCTCGCGCATCGAGCACATCTTCCAGCGAACCGGCCGAGGGGGCAAAGGCCGGCCGAAAGAAGCGAGTACTCACGCCAGAAGCGCGCAAGCGTATTGCTGCCGCTCAAAAGCGCCGTTGGGCAGCCTTTCGGAAGGGCCAAGGCTGAGTAAGGTATTGGTTCCCTTCCCCGATAGAGATCGGTAGCTAACAATAACCACAATCCTGGTCCGGCCCGTCCTATCGGCTCAGATAGGCGGATCGCTCTTCTTGAATGATTCTAGGTATTGGCACAGATCTTGCCGAAGTCAACCGGATACGGCAAAGCGTAGCCCGGTTTGGGGATCGTTTTCTCCATAGAATTTACACCGAGCGGGAGCGACGGTATGCTTTGTCGAAAGCAAACGCGTACGAACGATTCGCCGCCCGTTTTGCTGCTAAAGAAGCAGGCATGAAGGCGATTGGGACGGGCTGGAGTCGTGGTGTTAGCTGGCTAGACTTCGAAGTGACCAACGGCTCTTCGGGACGCCCCACTCTGTACCTTCGAGGAGCCGCGGAGAAGATAGCGTCTGAGCTCGGAACCAAGCGTATCTCCGTGTCGCTAACCCACACGGCGGAAATGGCGATGGCCGTTGTGATCTTAGAGGACGGAAATTAGCTTAACTTTGTCCGGGCGCTCGCCGAAGTCGCGCTAACTTTTGGCGTGCGAAGCTGTGCCTCTTCAAGGTGCTTCGATTCGCCGTAAGTGAAAATCATCCGGTGTATTACGGTGAGATTTCCCAGGACGGCTATGATCCAAAGGACCGGCGCCATACGGTCGAACAATGCACCGAGGATGAGCAGAACAATTCGTTCTGGGCGTTCTAAGAAACCAACTTTACAAGTAGGAATAATGTTCTCGGCTCGCGTTCTGGTGTAGCTGATCATGACTGACGCCGTCATGACGATCGCAGTAAGAACCACGTAGGACGGGCGATTGATCGTGCCGTAGTAGACCAACAGGCCAACAAGCAAAGCAAGGTCAGAGTAACGATCAAGGACGGAATCGAAGAAGCCGCCGAAACGAGTCACTTGATTAGTGGCACGCGCCACCCGGCCGTCAACCATGTCAAACAGTCCAGCAAAAATGATGATTGCTCCGGCAACACGGAAGCGGCCCACTGCCAGGAAGGTAGCGGCCACGATGTTGATCAACAATCCAATAAAGGTGAGTACGTTGGGATTGATCTTGGAGAGCGCCAATCCCCGGACAATCAGTCGAATGATTTTGTTCGCGCCTAAGCCGATTGCCCGCGTATAAGTCATGAACCCTCTTACGAAGCCGAGTCGTGGATCGTGAGCAGGCTGAGAATTTCCATCTCTCGCATGCCGTCCGGGATCTGGATTTTCACTGTATCACCGACGCGCTTGCCGAGTAAACCGCGCCCGATAGGCGAACTGGTAGAGATCTTTCCGTTCGCGGCGTCGGCTTCTTCACTTGTCACCAAATCGTAGGAGTGCTCTTCGTCCTTAGAAAGTTCAAGCACGACCACATGAGAGCCGAGACCCACACGATCCCTTGGAATCTTAGAGAGATCGACCATGGAGAACTCCCGAAGTCTGCCTTGTAGTTGACCCAGACGAGCATTTACAAACGCCTGTCGCTCCTTGGCAGCATGATACTCCGCGTTCTCGCTAAGATCGCCGTGTAGCCGCGCCTTCAGAATCTCTTTAGGTAGTTCGTTACGCAGTTCATACTCGAGGGCGGCGATTTCGTCTTGTAACTTCTTTTTCAGTTCCTCCATGGATTGCTTCGTCTATTATATGGAACGGTTTGCAGGAAGACTCCGGCAAGCGAGCGGCGGGAGCGCTGGGATCCGAGTCACACTGTTACAATAACGTAAGGAGGATCCCAGTCCGAAGTGGCTACTAAACCAGCTTTTGCTACAGGAGCCCAAGTTGAGCATCCGAAATTCGGTCTCGGCTCCGTTCTTTCGTGTAACGAAGAATATATCGTGATTAAGTTTGACGATCAGGGTGAGAAGAAGTTTGTTACACCCATCGTCCTGGGTTCGCTGAAGAAGAGTGATCGCCAACCTCCAGTGGAGAAGCGCCGTGCGGCACGGAAGAAAGCCGCGCCGGCCGCAACTGGGGCCTGAACCCGCTTCACCAAGCAACGCCTAACGCCTGATGAAAATTGCCGTCGTAGTCTTTCCCGGCAGCAACTGCGATCATGACGCCTGGTACGCCGTATCTGAGATTCTGAAACAGGACGCGCATTTTGTCTGGCACGATTCGCCTAGTATCGGTGATGCAGACTTGGTTATTCTTCCTGGCGGTTTTTCGTACGGTGACTATCTTCGATCTGGCGCAATCGCCAAATTCTCGCCGGTCATGCAAGCAGTCAAGCGCTTTGCAGCCGAGGGTGGCTTAGTGCTAGGCATTTGCAATGGTTTTCAGGTGCTCACCGAGGCGGGTTTGCTTCCAGGCGCTCTGGTCCGAAATGCCGGTCTTCGTTTCGTGTGTAAGCCGGTTGCCTGCGAGGTCGCCACTAACGACAGCCCCTTCACCAGTCGGCTGCGAAAGGGTGAGCGTCTGATGCTCCCGGTCGCGCACGGCGAAGGGTGTTACATCGCCGACGAGCGTACACTGGACGCGTTGGAGGCAGAAGACCGGATTGTGCTCCGGTACGCCGAAAGCTGCAATGGTTCGATGCGGAATATCGCGGGCATCATCAATAGCGGGCGCAATGTGATGGGCTTGATGCCGCACCCGGAACGGGCGGCTGATCCGCTGGTCGGCTCAACGGATGGCCTTGCCATTTTGCAGTCGCTGGCTACGGTTGCTCAGCAGCAAAGCCGCTAGGCTGAACCCGGCTCCGAGCATCGCAGTTCGGAGAACGGGTGTAGTGCATGAAAAGCAGTTTGGCTTTGAAGAGACGTATGGAATCTATCTAACATGATTCACAGCGCAACGGGTACGAGAGTGGAAGCGGAAATTACACCCGAAGCAATTGCCACGCATCAGCTTTCTCCCTCCGAATACGACAAGATTCTGAGCCTGCTAGGCAGGACGCCTAGCTTCACTGAGTTAGGCATCTTCGGCGTAATGTGGAGCGAGCACTGCTCGTATAAGAGTTCACGAGTGCACCTGAAGAAGCTGCCAACCGAGGGTCCGCTGGTGCTGCAAGGTCCGGGAGAAAACGCCGGCATTATCGATATCGGCGACAACCTCGCTATCGCGTTCAAGATCGAGTCGCACAACCATCCCAGCTTCATAGAACCTTTTCAGGGAGCGGCGACTGGCGTTGGCGGCATTCTTCGCGACATCTTCACTATGGGCGCTCGGCCGATCGCGGTGCTCGATTCGCTTCGTTTCGGCAAGTTGAACGATCCGAAGAGCGGCCTACGCAACCAGCGCATCTTCGAAGGCGTGGTCTCGGGCATTGCGCACTACGGCAACTGCTTTGGCGTGCCGACAGTGGGCGGCGAGTGCGTGTTCGATAGCTCGTATGACGGCAATCCGCTGGTCAACGTATTTGCTCTGGGCGTATTCCGGCATGACGAGATCTTCTACGGCACAGCCAGCGGGGTGGGCAACCCGGTTATTTACGTGGGCGCGAAGACCGGGCGCGATGGTATTCACGGTGCGTCGATGGCGTCGGCGGAGTTTACCGAAGGGTCTAAACAGAAGCGGCCGAACGTGCAGGTAGGCGATCCGTTTATGGAGAAGCTGCTCCTGGAGGCTTGCCTGGAAGCCATGAAAACCGGCGCGATCGTAGGCATTCAAGATATGGGCGCCGCCGGGCTCACCTCGTCCAGCTGCGAGATGGGCAGCCGCGCGGGAACCGGGATAGAGATCGATCTAAAATACGTTCCGCAGCGCGAAGAGGGCATGACAGCTTACGAGATGATGCTCTCCGAATCGCAGGAGCGGATGCTGCTGGTCGCCGAGCGCGGACGTGAAGAGGAAGTATTTCGCGTCTTCAAAAAGTGGGGACTCGATGCGGTGACCATCGGCGTTGTGACCGGCGACGGCCTGCTGCGGGTGAAGCATAACGGGACGGTATTTGCGGAGATTCCGAACCGCGCGCTCGCCGACGAAGCTCCCAAATATGACCGTCCATTTACCCAGCCACTGCGTACGGCGCCTCTGACCGGACCGCCCGTGAAGAGCACCGATTTGGGCGCGGATTTACGGATGCTGCTTTCTTCGGGCGATCTCTGTTCGAAGGCCTGGATCTGGCAGCAGTACGATCACCAAGTCCGAACGAACACGGTAGCCGGGCCTGGAGCCGAGGCTGCGGTCATTCGCATCAAAGGAACAGAGACTTCTATTGCCATGTCGCTGGACGGCAACGGGCGCTACTGCTCGCTTGATCCGCGGGAAGGCACGAAGTTGATCGTGGCGGAGTGCTGCCGTAATCTTTCGACGGTGGGCGCGCTGCCAATCGCGACGACCAATAATCTGAACTTCGGCAACCCGGAGCGGCCAGAGATTATGGCTCAGATTGTGGAGTCGGTGGAAGGCTTGGCCGAGGCTTGCCGCTTTTTCGACGTGCCGGTAACGGGCGGAAATGTGAGTCTCTATAACGAGACGTTGGGTCATCCGATCCTGCCCTCTCCGGTCGTCGGCATTGTCGGGAAGATGCCCACCGCGCTGCCTGTGCCGATTGGGTTTCCAAAGGCTGGCCTTTCCGTCGTGCTCGTCGGCGGTTATCGGACGGCAACGAACGAAGAGTTTGGATCGAGCCAGTACGCCAAGGTGGTGCTCGATGAAATTTGGGGTAAACCGCCTACCCTTGACATGGATTACGAGAAGCGAGTACAGGCGACGATCCGGAAGCTGGTGCGCGAGAGAAAGGTCGAGTCCGCGCATGATCTCGGCGAGGGTGGTTTGGCTGTTGCGCTGGCGGAGTGTTGTTTTGGCGTCAACCGGATAGGGGCGGATGTGACCCTCGACTCCCCGAATGCTCCTGAATTGTTGCTGTTCAGCGAATCGCCGTCGCGCATCCTGGTTTCCACCGGAAATCCGCAGGAGATTTTAGCAGTGGCGCAAGAAAACGATGTCAATGCGGTCACAATCGGGGTTACACTCGAATCGAGAGTTGTGGTCCGCAACCGAGGCGAAGTGCTCTTGGAGAGTCGCGTTGACGAGCTGCACCAGGCGTGGAGCGGAGCGCTTGAAGAGCTGCTGCAGTCCCCAGTACAGGTGAACACTCATGTCTAAGCCGGTAGAGGAAAGCCCGATCGACTCAGCGGTCGAGTTCGACGGCGATAAGCTCCGTGAAGAGTGCGGCGTTTTTGCTATCTACGGACATCCGGAAGCGTCAAATCTCGCTTACTTAGGTCTCCATGCGCTGCAACATCGAGGGCAGGAAAGCGCGGGCATTGCGTCCAGCGATGGCCGAACGATTCATAGCCTGCGCAAGATGGGACACGTCGCGGATATCTTCACGCCGGACGTTCTCAATCAGCTGCCGGGCGACATGGCGATCGGGCATACACGTTATTCGACGGCCGGAGAGACCAGTCTGCGAAACGCGCAGCCTCTGTCGGTTGCATGCAGCAAGGGGCAGGTAGCGGTTGCGCATAACGGCAATCTGACAAACGGCCTCGAGCTGCGGGATGAGCTCGAAGCGGACGGTTCGATCTTTCAATCGACCAGCGATACCGAAGTGGTTCTGCACTTGGTGGCCCGCTCCCGCGAACGCACGCTGCCGGGCGCGCTGCGTGATGCCTTGCTGCAGATTGAAGGCGCATTCTCGCTAGTGTTTCTGGCCAAAGATCGCATCATTGTGGCGCGCGACCCGCATGGGTTTCGGCCGCTCGCCATGGGACAGCTTGAGCTGGAAAACGGCAGAGTAGTGACCGTGTTTGCTTCGGAAACCTGTGCATTCGACCTGATCGGCGCAACTTACACCGGCGAAGTGGAGCCGGGCGAGATGGTGATCGTCAGTTCGGAGGGCATAACACGCGAGTACTACACGAGGCCCGAAGCAAAAGCGCACTGCTCATTCGAGCATGTATACTTTTCGCGCCCCGATTCGATCGTGTTCGGCAAACCGGTGGCTGAATCGCGCGAGCGCATGGGGCGGTTACTGGCGCTCGAACATCCGGTAGAGGCGGACGTTATCGTGCCGGTGCCTGATTCCGGAGTCTCCGCCGCGATCGGCTACGCATCCGAGTCCGGTATCCCTTACAAGCAGGCATTGATTCGAAATCACTACGTGGGCCGAACGTTTATCGAACCGTCGCAAGCCATTCGCGATTTCGGGGTGAAGCTGAAGTTGAATCCAGTTCGGCACCTGCTTGAGGGCAAACGGGTCATCCTGGTAGACGATTCGATTGTGCGCGGCACAACCAGCCGCAAGATTGTGCGCATGGTGCGGAGCGCTGGGGCGACCGAAGTACACCTACGCATTTCCTGCCCACCAACGGTTTCGCCCTGCTACTACGGAGTGGATACGCCTTCGCAGAAAGAGCTCATTGCCGCCAACAACGATCTCGATCAGATCCGCGAGTTTGTGGAGGCCGATTCGCTTGGCTATCTGTCGCTCGATCTCCTCAAAGATTCGATTCAGGACAGCAAACAGGAGTTTTGCTATGCCTGCTACACCGGTGACTATCCGACACTGGTGCAGATCGAAGAGGTCGTATTAGCCAAGACCGGCTGTTGTTGAAGCCACCGGCGGCGCATCGTTCTTCACTTTCTCTCCGAGTTCGCCCGCAATCAGATCGCGCAGCCTGGTGGTGAGCGCGCCGCGATCTTTCAAGCTCATTGACGAGGTCTCAATCGGCTGCAGAATGCGCATTGTGACAGTACCCGGTTCCACGACAGCGCTCCCGTAGGGCAGAATCTCTCTGGTACCGATTAAAACCAGCGGCACGATAGGCACGCCCGCGCGAATCGCAATATAGGCGGCGCCTTCTTTGAACGGGCGCAGCACGCCATCGCGAGAGCGCCCACCTTCCGGAAAGATCAGGAGCGAGATACGCTGCTTCTGGATTATTTCAGCCGCCAACTGCATGGTTCTTACAGCGCCCCTGGGGTCTTCGCGCGGCACGCGAATGTGTCCGGCCCGGCTGAGATGTGTTCCAATCATCGGAATTTTGAAGAGACCGAGCTTGGCAAGAAAACGAAACTGTACAGGAATGTGCCCCATGATTACGGGCGTATCCATGTAGCTCAGGTGGTTCGAAACGAATATGTAACTCTGGTTCGGCTCGATCCATTTAAGGCCCTCGGCATTGACCCGGACGCTGCTGGTCCGGAGGAGCAGCTTGGCCCAGACTTGTGCCAACCAGTGCTGCCTGAAGCCGTTGCGCTTGCGGTCAAAATATGAGATAGCAAGGCTGACCAGGCCAAAGCCGAGCGTGGAGATAATAACTGCAGGATCGGCGATAAGGATCCCACGAAGCCTTTTCATGCAGGCTTTATTTTACGAAACCGGCGCTTGGCGAGGCAGAAGCTTGGCCCGCGCTTCGCCGACCAGATACAAAGAACCAGTGAAGAAGATAGCCGCGTCCGGGGGCGCGTGCCTGATTTCCGCGATGGCCTGGTTCAGGTTTTCAGTAACTGTTGCATTGGGGTGAGGCGTTACTTCTAGAATGGCCTCGCCGCGCAGAGCGCGAGGGAAATCAGGTGCCGTGACAATCAGACGGTCAGCCAACGGAAAGAGCTGTTCGGTTACTTCTTCGATGGCCTTATCGCGCATGGCTCCGTAAACCATCCAGATCGGGCTGCCCCGATAGAACTCGCGAATGTAGGCCGCGAGGGCAGCGGCGCCGGCAGGATTATGAGCACCGTCGAGAATAATGGCGGGAGCGCTCGCGATCTGTTCAAGACGTCCCGGCCAGCGCGCGGATCGGACGCCCGCAGTGATCGCCTGAGAGGATAGACGCAGTTGTTTGGCTGTCAGAACAGCTGTGGCGGCGTTCTCGATTTGATGACGGCCTGCGAGATTACATTGGTATCGCTCGCCCTCAAGTGTGAATTCAGAGCCATTGGGGCGTGGGGTGATCTCTTGGATTCGCGCCTCTGAGACCTGCAGAATTGGGCTCCCCAGACTGCGAGCGCGATCAAGAATAATCTCGGCGGCGGCAGGCTGCTGAGGAGCGAGCACCACGGACACGCCAGGCTTAATGATGCCAGCCTTCTCGCCCGCGATGGCAGCGATCGTGTTGCCAAGATAGGCTTCGTGATCGAACGACACCGGTGTAATCACGCTGACTTCCGGCGTAATTACATTCGTTGCGTCCAGTCGACCTCCGAGACCGACCTCAATCACGCTGATCTCGGCGCGATCGCGGAAGATCAAGAGAGCCATCGCGGTCACAGTTTCGAAGTAGGAGGGATGCTGCGAAAGCCGCTCTTCATTCATCAGCTCTTCAGCGGCTTGATGAACTGCGAGGAATGCAGCCTCGAAGTCGCTCGGGGTGATCGGGTTGCCATCGACCTGAATCCGTTCAGTCGGTTCGATGAGATGAGGAGATGTGTAGAGGCCGGTGTGTAGACCTGCCTGCTCGAGCATAGCGGCGAGAAAAGCACAAGTAGAGCCCTTCCCATTGGTGCCGGCAACATGCACGAAGCGCTGTCCTCGCTCCGGATTGCCCAACGCGGCGAGCAGCGTCCGCATCGCATCGAGGCCGAAGACCGCTCCTGCTTTGAGCTCGTTGCCTAGCGCGTAAAGATAGCGGACCGAGTCGGGATAACTCATCAATCTGCTTCTATCTGAGGTCGATTAGATCAGCCGAAGCCGGAGATCGAACCGCCTGATATCGCTTGAACACGATCCACCCTAGCAGGGCGCAGAGTACGCTACCGCCCACGACTTTGATCTCAAACGTCACCGTCGAGCCGGTCTCCGCCGGCGGCAGCGCCGATAGCACGATCGCAATGAAAGTCACGGCCAGCCCGGACACTGCCGCCAGGCGGTTCGCAAAACGCATGCCGGCGGCGAAGATATAGACAAACGGAATGAACGTTACAATCACCGTCATATCTACCATGATCTGGTAAGCGGCGCGGACAGTCTCGCCTAACTGCGCCATCAGCAGAAAGAGAGTTGCCGCCACTGCTTGCACGAATAACGACACATAGGGAGTGCCCCAGCGCCGATGAACGCGGCCAAACGCAGCCGGCAGATAGCGGTCAAGCCCGATCGCATAGGGCAATCTCGTGTTGCCGGCAATCCAGGTATCGAGTTGCCCCAATAACGCTCCTCCGATCAGGACTCCGAGCAATACAGCAATTGCTGGCGCCTTCAATTTGTCCGCGCCGGCGACTCCGGCTTCCGCTAAACCGGTCATCGGACTGATCGCTTCCGGATTGAGCAGGATAAGAAGCGCTAAGGTGATGCCTATGTAGAACACGGTAGACACAACGCCGCTGATCAAGGCGGCTCGCGGTATATCGCGGCTTGGATTTCGCATCTCGGCGCTTACGATTGGAGCGAGTTCCAGTCCGATAAGCGCGAAGGCGATTTGAGACCAGAAATTCAAGGTTCCCCAGCTCGCTTCGGGCAGCAGATACAATCGCGTCGCCGCGCCGGAGTGGATCCCGACAACGATCGCGAGGGTCGCCAGCACCGCGCCGATGATGAATGTCGAGCTCCCCCCAAGCGCTGAGATCCGTTTCGCTACCTTCATGCCGAAAAAGTTAGCGGCGAAAGCGGCCCATAACAGCAACAGTGTCGCGGACATCGTAAACCAACGGTTCTCGACAAGGCGTTGCCCGGAGCCTCCAAAAGCATAGGCGGTCATGGTGATTCCCGCAAGCAATAAAGCAGGAAAATACAGAACGTTCGAGATGAAATAGAACCAGCCGCAAAGAAATGCGTGCCCGTCACCGAAGGCGCGCTTGGTCCAGATGTACATGCCGCCTTCTTCCGGAAACCGCCGCGAAAGGCTCGACACCGTAATGGCAGATGGCAAAAAGAAGAAGAGCGCGGCGATCACCCACAAGAAGAGCGAGCCGGGCCCGGCATGCGCGGCAGCCGCAATCCAGCGGAGGCTCACCACGGCGCAGATGTCGAAGAATACGAGATCTCTCAGGCGCAGTTCACGCCGCAGACTTAGTTCAGAAGTTCCGCCGGAATCCATCGCGTGTGATGTGGGCTAGCAGCTTAACCTGAATGCTTGACCAGCTTTTTCGCCGGAGAATGCAGCATGGGGCGAATGAGCTGGAACACATCGGCTGCAACGATCCGGTTCCCTTCTCCATCTGGATGAATTCCATCGGGCTGCATGAGCGCCGGGTTCTTGTAAACGTGCAGGAGCAAGAACGGCATGAGCATAAGATGATACTGGCGCGCGAGCTCCGGAAACATCGAAGTAAATGGCCTGACGTATTCCGGGCCATAGTTGGGCGGCAAGGTGATGCCGAGCAGCACGGTCGGGATCTTAGCGGCCTTGAGACGTTCAATCATCTGCGCCAGGTTGCTACGGGTTGAGTCGACTGGAATGCCGCGCAGCCCGTCGTTCCCTCCAAACTCAAGTAACACCAAAGCGGGATGCTCGGCGATCACGTTGTCAATGCGAGCGAGGCCGTCGGTTGTAGTGTCTCCGCTCACGCCTTGATTATCGACACGGTAAGCGTAGCCATGCTGATCGAGTAGATCCTGCAAATCATCCGGGTAGCTGCGGCCTGCCACGCCCGCAGTGAGGCTATCGCCGAACGTGACGATCACGGGGCGGTTATCTGGTGGAGCTGTTGTAACAGGATTGGTGGAAGCAGGCGGCTGCGAAGTTGTCGAGGCGTGCTCCCGGGCAGGTTGATTCGCTCGCGAGCCGCACGCCACGTCCAAGACCGGCATCAGCAGGCAAGCTGACACAATAAAGAGAGCAGACCTCCGGTTCTCCACAATCCTAAGATTGACATGCAATCATCCGCGCAAGAGGCAGACGTCATAGTAGTCGACCGGCTTAGCAAGAGCATCGCGAATGGTTCGCGGCGCGTAGACATCCTGCGGGGCGTCAGTTTCAGTGTGCCTCGAGCGCAGTTTGTGGCAATCATGGGCGCCTCCGGAAGCGGTAAAAGTACACTGCTCGGGCTGCTTGCAGGGCTCGACACAGTCAGCGGCGGCAGCATCCGTATCGACGGCACGGAGATTCAGGACCTGCGCGAGGATGAGCTGGCGAAATTGAGAGGGCGGAAGATCGGCTTTGTGTTTCAGTCTTATCAGCTGGTGCCCACGCTGACCGCCGAAGAGAACATCCTCTTGCCGGCGGAGCTGAGCGGCTATAGCGGGAATGGCCGCGGACGGGCGCAGGAATTACTTACGCGGGTTGGTTTGAGCGAACGGGCCGATCACTATCCGGTGCAGCTTTCCGGCGGTGAACAGCAGCGTGTGGCGCTGGCTCGGGCTTTCATTACGCGTCCGCCGTTGCTGCTGGCCGATGAACCGACAGGCAATCTCGATTCGGCAAACGGGCAGCAGATCCTCGATCTGCTCCTGCAGCTGAACCGGGAGCAGGCCACCACGCTGGTGCTGGTGACGCATGACTCCAATCTGGCTCAGTATGCCGATCGCGTCATCACGCTGCGCGACGGCCAGATCGTGACCGATGTCCTGAACGAACGCGCGGTTCGGGTTTAAGACATGGCGACTTCGGCAACACCGCGCGATGCGGCCGGTCACACCTTCGGGTTTGAAACGGCGTCGAAGATAGGCTGGCGGGAGCTACGAGCCTCGCCGGGAAAGTTTGTCTTCGTGGTGCTCGCGGTCGCGGTGGGCGTGGCGGCGCTGACTGGAGTGAAAGGCTTTGGCTATGCGTTCCGCGGCATGCTGGTGCACAATGCCAAGCAGCTGATTGCGGCTGATTTGCAGGCGCAGTCCTGGGGAACGCTCACGCCGGAGCAGACGGCGAAGATCGAAAAAGTCGCGCAGGGCGCGGGGCAGATGACCCGTGTGACCGAGACCGTGTCTATGGCGGATTCCAACCGTCAACACGTGCCGCAAATGATTTCAGTGAAGGCCGTGAACCCTGCGGCTTACCCCTACTACGGCAATATCGGTTTGACACCGCCCGAGAGCCTGGCGACGCTGCTCGCGAACGATCATTCCGCCGTGGTGACGCCTGAGCTGGAGATGCGATTGAAGGTGAAGGTCGGCGACACCATCCGGCTAGGCGGAAAAGACTTCACCGTGACAGGCACTGTCGATTCGGAGCCGGATAGGCTTGCCTCGGGATTCGGCCCTGGGATGCGCGCGCTGATCAGCCGTCCAGGACTTGCGCGCACCGGGCTCGTGCAATTTGGGAGCCGTGCAGCGGAGCGCTTCTTATTCAAGCTCAAGCCCAATGCGAACCTCGACAGAATCGAGGAGGCACTGAAAGCCACCGGGCCGCGCATATTCCTAAGCGACTATCGCGAGGGGAGCCCGGCGGTGGGTAAAGCGCTTGATAACACAACCACATTCTTGAGCTTGATCAGCCTGATCGCGCTCATCGTTGGCTCGCTCGGTGTCGCAATGGCAATGCATTCGCATCTGCAGCAGCACATGGATACGATTGCCGTTATGAAGGCGCTCGGCGCACGCTCGAGTCAGATCATGAAGATCTATCTGCTGCAAACACTGTGGC
Source organism: Bryobacteraceae bacterium (assembly GCA_965219105.1). Classification (GTDB taxonomy): domain Bacteria; phylum Acidobacteriota; class Terriglobia; order Bryobacterales; family Bryobacteraceae; genus Bog-105. Next base: position 3,127,020 of record OZ244728.1, read on the forward strand.
TCGGGCTGGCGGGCGGAGTGCTTGGCGTAGCGGTCGGCGCGCTCGTCCAGAAATCCTTTCCGTGGCTGATTCACGAGGTATTCGCTCTTCTGCCCGATGTGCCTTGGGATTGGTCGTTCAGCTTGCAGGGAATGCTTTTGGGAGTACTGGCGACGCTGCTGTTTACACTGCCGCCGCTGCTTGGCGTGCGTTCGGTGCGCCCAAGCCTCGTGTTTCGGCGCGAGATGAGCGATGCGGCGGCTGCGAGCAGGCGCAATTGGCGGAAAAAGATACCCGGCTGGATCGGTTCGGCGGCGATCCTCGCCGGCTTTTACGGGATCGCGGTGTGGTTGAGCAGCTCCTGGCGAATGGGGTTCTATTTCATTGCCGGACTGATCGCCAGTATTCTGCTGCTCGCGCTTGTGGCGGCTTTGCTGCTGCTAGTGCTACGCGGGATTGTCAAAGTCTTTAACCAGTGGCTGCCGCTCTCGTTTCGCCACGGCTTAGCGAACCTGTACCGGCCTGGAAACCAGGCGCGTTCGGTGTTGGTGGCGCTCGGCATCGGCGTGATGTTTACGACGACCACGTACCTGCTGCAACGGACTGTGCTGCGCGAAGTAATTAGTGAAGGGCCCGGGCGCGAGGGCAACTTGTTCCTGCTCGACATCCGCGATTCGAGCGCTTTGAGTTCTCTTGTGACTTCGCAACCCGGAGTGAAAGGCAAGGTGCAGCTGGTGGGCTACATCGTGGCGAGAATGCTCTCGAAGAATAATCTGCCGACCAGCCAAGTTGGCTTGAGTCGAGAGCGTCAGAATAATTTGCAGGCGATCCGAATCACTACTGCCAAAGGACTGCCGGAAGGGCTCACAGTGGAGCACGGCCGGTGGTGGCCGGCAGAACAGAGTTCGGCGGCGCTTGCTGTTTCCGAACAAGCGGCCCGCGATTTTAAACTGCATCTCGGGGATCGGCTGGAATTCCAAATTGCCGGCCGGAAGATTCTGTCGCCGCTGGTGGCCATCTTCAAACGTGGACAACGCGCGCCGGTACGCTACGACCTGGTGTATCCGCAAAATGCTCTGGCCGGATTGCCGGTCACTTACTACGGCGCTGTGCATGTCGAACCCGCCAAGATTCCGCAAGTGGAGGAAGCCGTTTTTGAAAAGTTTCCGACAGTCACGGTGATGAATTGGGCCGATGTCCTGACGCGGATTCAGCAGGCAGTCGATCAGGTTGCACTCGTCGTTCGGTTTCTTGCCGGCTTCGCCATCCTCGCCGGAATTATTATTCTGGCCTCGAGCATAGCCGGAACCAGATACCGCCGTGTGCGCGAGGTGGCTGTTCTCAAAGCGCTTGGGGCGACGCGCGGTCGGATCAGCGGCATCTTCTCGGTGGAGTTCAGTGTCTTGGGAGCAGTGGCCGGTTTGGTCGGTGGCATTCTTGCGAACGTATTCACGGCAATCCTGGCCGATCGCTTTATCAACACTCATTTCGATTTCGACTGGGTTGCGCTGTTGGTGGTCGTAGTCGGGACGGCGCTGCTCGCAAACGCCGCCGGATGGCTGGCCAGTTCCCGCATTCTCGACCAGCGGCCGCTCGAGGTGTTACGGTCCGAATGACGCGCAATCACATCGATCCCTGAAATTTTAAATAGCCTTAAGTGGCTAGCGGTCAGCGAGTTGCGCTACGTGCCTACAGAAGACCACGCGCATGAAGATTGAGGTGCGGGCTTACGGTGAGGACAAATGAACAAGCAAGATCTCGCTCGTGACTTGGCGCGGCTTTGTCATCGTTCGCCTGCCAAAGCGGCCGATGCCGTAGATAGTCTCGTGTATCGCCTCCTCAAAGAACTCAAGACGCCACAGCCGCCCGACGAGAGGAAGGAATCAGTTGCGGCTCCTCCGAAATCGAGGCCGCGCCGTGACTCCTAGCATTCGTGGCAAGGCTATTTTGCAGCTGGTCTATCGCTATCTTCGCGAAGGCGCCTGCATTGATATAGACGGGTTGGGAAGCTTCAAGCTAAGCACGTCCAATCAGGTCGTGTTCGAGCCGAGCGGCCGGGTTCGTGTGTTTCTGGCTTATGCCGACGAGGATAGGGCCGATGTAAAGCGGCTCTACGCGGCATTACAGCAATCAGGCTTCGAGCCCTGGATGGATCGTGAAAAACTTTTGCCCGGCCAGAACTGGCCGCGGGCGATCGAGCGAGCAATCGACCTTTCCGAGTTCTTCATCGGCTGTTTTTCCAGGCGCTCAGTTGCGAAACGCGGCCATTTTCAATGCGAGCTAGATTATGCGTTGAGTGTTGCGGCTCGTGTACCGGCAGAAGAGATTTTTCTAATCCCAGTCCGCCTGAACGAATGTGAATTGCCTCGCGAGATTGCCCGGCGCGTTCAGCACGTAGATCTGTTTCCAGACTGGGACCGCGGCCTTGGACAGTTGTTCAAAGCCATGTGGCATCAGACACTCGAACGAAACCAAAAGATCAGGGTGCGAGATTAGCTCTTATTCAGGCGTTTCTTCGCTTCGCGAGCGAGTTTGGAATCAGGCGCGATGCCGATAACTTTTTTAAGAGCGAGCCGCTCGGCGTCTTTGTTATTCAGTTTGTTCTCTGCTTCAGCAACTTTGTAAAATGCTTTGGCCGAGTTCGGGTCGTAGCGTGTCGCCCACTCATAGCGGCGGAGCGCGGCCCGGTATTTGCTTTTGTGCCAATAGTAATCGCCGACTCGCACGTTCCGCTGCGACTCAAGGGGATTGAAATCGAACTTCTCCGGCGCGACGCTCTCATCTTCTTCCGGCAAAGTCGATTCGTCCGGTACCGGCACGGCTTGAGGAGTACCGGGTTGCTGGGACGGTTGTTCAGTCTGCGGCCGGGCCGGCGTCACAGCGATCACGCCAAAAACGAGACAGGCGACCGGACCAAAAAGCGCTCTACGTGTCACAATTAAGTATAAAATCTGCCATGCGCGAAGCGAATCCTGCTTTACGTGAGAAGGTCGCGCAGCTTCCCACCGAACCAGGTGTTTATCTTTACAAGGACGGCGCCGGCAAGGTCATCTACGTCGGCAAAGCCAAGAGTCTGCGCAGCCGGGTACGCAGCTACTTCAACGAAGACAGGCTGGCAGAGGCCAAAACCGGCAGCCTCATCGCGGAGGCGCGGGATCTTGATTTCATTCAGGTCGACAACAACAAAGAGGCTCTGGCTCTCGAGAACAACCTAATCAAGCAGTACAAGCCGCGCTTCAACATATTGCTGCGTGACGACAAAACCTATCCATACGTCAAGCTCACGAACGAAAAGTACCCGCGGGTGTTTGTGACGCGGCGAATCTTGAAGGATGGCGCAGGTTATTACGGGCCTTACTTTCCGGGAAATCTGGCGCATCGTTTGGTTCATTTCATTCACCGGCATTTCAAGGTGCCTTCCTGCAAGCTCGATCTGACCAAGAAGTACTCGCATCCGTGCCTGCAGTACCACATACACCGCTGTTTAGGGCCTTGCACGCCCGGGTTGACGACAGATGACTCGTACAAGGAAGCGGTGAAGGACGTCCGCTTGTTCCTCGAAGGGCGGCACCGGGATCTGGCGCATGAACTCGAAGGGCGCATGGCGGCGGCGGCGGACGAGATGCGCTTCGAAGAGGCCGCGAGCTTGCGCAACCTGATTACGACCGTGCGCGAGATGGAGCAGAAACAGAAGATGGCGGCGGCGGAAGGCGACGACATCGACATCTTTGCCTACTACGCCGAACCTCCGCTGGTGGCCGTGAACTTATTCCATTTGCGGCGCGGCAAGATCGTGGACCGGCGTGAATTCTTTTGGGAGGATCAGCTCGAGTTCAACCCGGGCGAGTTTTTTGAGGCGCTGCTGAAGCAGCTCTACCTAAATAGCAAGTATGTGCCGGGACTGATTCACGTTCCGGCAGATTTTGAGGAGCGCGAAGAACTCGAAGAGTTTCTGTCGGAATTGCGAGGACGGAAGGTTGAAATCGTTACGCCGCAACGAGGTTCGAAGAAGGCAATGCTGGCACTTGTCGAGACCAACGCCAAGCATAGTTTCGACCAGCGATTTCGAGTGATGAAGCCGTCCTCGGATGCGATCAAAACCGCCGTGCAAGACGCGCTGAACTTGCCCGAAGCGCCGAACCGAATCGAATGCTTCGACATCTCACACATTCAAGGTACAGATAAAGTGGCGAGCATGGTGGTCTGGGAAGACGGGCGCATGAAGAAGGCCGACTATCGCAAGTTCATCATCCGGACCGTGGTTGGGAACGACGATTTTGCGTCGATGCGCGAAGTGATCACGAGGCGCTACGGCAAGCTCCAGGCGGAAAACCTGCCTTTTCCGGGACTGGTAATCGTGGACGGTGGACTCGGGCAGCTGCATGCGGCGGCTCAAGCGTTGGAGGCTCTCGGAATCACGGATCAGCCTCTGGCGTCGATTGCCAAGCGCGAAGAATGGATCTACGTGTACGGCCAGGAAGACGAGCCGATCATTCTCGACAAGTTCTCGCCGATCTTGCATCTGGTGCAGACAATTCGCGATGAAGCGCACCGGTTTGCGGTGACATTTCATCGAACGCGGCGCAATGCTCAGCGGCTTACTTCCGAACTGCACGAGGTGCCGGGGGTTGGGCCGAAGACGGTCGAGAAATTGTTGCGTACGTTTGGCAGTCTGGAGCGCGTGAAGCAGAGTTCGAAGGAAGATCTGAGCCGAGTGGTAGGCGCGGCGGCGGCAAACAAGTTGATGGCGTTTTTCAGCAGCGACTTGACGCGCTCGCCGTTCGTACAGATCGAGACGGAACTAGAGACGGCTGAGAAGGCCAGCTAGCAGCGCGGTGCGGTCGGCAATTCGATCGAACAAGATGCTCTCATTTGGGGCGTGAGCGCCTTCCCCGACCGCACCTAAGCCGTCGAGGGTTGGGATTCCGAGTGCCGCGGTGAAATTGCCGTCGGATCCGCCGCCGGTCGCCGACTCCTCAATCTGTATTCCCATTTCCCCCGCAATTTGCTCGGCCAATTCGAAGAGCTGAATTACGCCTTTGGATCGTTCCATTGGCGGACGGTTCAGGTTCCCTTCTATGTGCAGGCTGCAGCGTTTGTCGAACGGTCGAAGCTTCTTGAATTGCCGATCTACGATATCGGCTTCACGGAGGCGCGCGATACGCACATCGATTTCTGCATGGGCTTCAGCGGCTATCACGTTGGTCCGCGTCCCGCCAACGATTAGGCCAGGGTTGACGGTTGTACCGCGCTCCAGATTTGTGAAAGAGGCGATGCGATCGATCTGGCGCGCGAGCTCAACGATCGCACTCGCTCCGTTCGAGAAATCGACGCCGGCATGCGCCGCAACGCCCCTGACAGAGACTTTGTAGCCGGCAATTCCTTTACGCGCGGTTTTCAGCTTTCCAGTCAGGCCGGTTCCAGGTTCGAGCACCAACACACAATCGCTTTGTTGCGCTTCGGATTCAGTAAGCGCGCGGGAACTGTGGCTGCCGAGTTCTTCATCGGAGACAACTAGCAGCGCGACCTTGCGACAGACCGGAACATCGAGATCGCGCAGCAGTCTCGCAGCGAACACGAAGAAGGCCAAGCCGGCTTTCATGTCGAGAACGCCGGGTCCCCACAATCGACCCTTCGCGCGGCGAAACGGCATTGAACGCAAAGTGCCTAGGGGCCAGACCGTGTCGGAATGTCCGAGACCGAGGATGCGCCCTTCTTTGCGGCGGCCTGGCAACTTGAACTCGAGGCGAAGGTGTTTGCCAAAGCCGGATGCCGCGATGAATTTAGGCGAGGCGATGTCTCTCGCGCTTTCCACCAGCAGATCGGTAAATCGATTTACGGCGGAAGGTGAATCGGTAGGCGATTCGCATTCGACCAAGTGCTCAACGGCCGAGACGATCTCATCTTTTCTGCGGGCAGCCTGCTTTAGAAGCAAAGGCTGTTCGGTTGTTATACTGGCTGTTTTCTTCATTCTCCATGACATCGCTGGATATTCAACAAATCTCCGCGGTCTTGCCACACCGCTATCCGATGTTGATGGTAGATCGAATCGTAGAGATCACTCAGGATTCGATTGTCGGCATCAAAAATGTGACAGTAAACGAGCCACACTTCACCGGGCACTTTCCAGATTATCCGGTGATGCCCGGAGTGCTGATCGTGGAAGCGATGGCGCAGGTGGGTGGGATCTTTATTGGACATGTTCATCCGCAGTCGCAAAACAAGATCATGTTTCTGGCTTCGGTGGAAGAAGCAAAGTTTCGAAGGCCCGTTGTGCCTGGAGATCAGTTGCGCATTGAGATGAAGATGCTGCGCCTGAAGACTACAGTGGCAAAGATGCAGGGCGTTGCCAAGGTAGACGGGCAAGTGGTTGCCGAGGCAACCCTGATGTGCAAGCTGACGGACCGCGCGCCTGCCGTGGTTCCTGCGCCGGAGGTTCCTGAGCCTCAGATGGCTTGAGGCTCGGCAGCGCCTAGAATGGCGATTCACCCGACGGCAATAATCGACCCGGACGCCAATATCTCTCGTGAAGCTGAAATAGGCCCCTATTGCGTGATAGGCAGCGGTGTAACGGTTGGCAAGCGGACGCGCTTGGTTGCGCACGTCTATCTCGAGGGCTCGTTAACTATCGGCAAGGACAATGTGTTTTACCCTTATTCGTCTTGCGGCGTTGCTCCGCAAGATAAGAAGTATAAGGGCGAGCCATCAAAAACACGGATCGGCGACCGGAACACGATTCGGGAGTTCGTGACGATTCACCGGGGCACGGAAGGCGGTGGGATGATCACCGAAATCGGCGACGGCAATCTCCTGATGGCTTACGTACACGTGGCGCATGATGTACTGATCCGCAATCAAACAATCATCGCCAATGGCGTGACGTTTGCAGGACATGTTGTGGTGGAAGATCACGCAAACATTGGAGGCCTCTGCGCCATTCATCAGTATTGCCGCATTGGGCATCACGCGATGGTAGGCAGCAACAGTGTGGTCAAGCAGGATGTGCTGCCGTATTCGATTACCGCCACCGAGCATCGGGCCGAGGTGTATGGCGCGAACAAAGTCGGGCTCGAGCGAAACGGTTTTGGCGCAGGAGAGATAGAGCCGCTCCAGAACGCGTTTCGAATACTCACACGCGCCGGGTTGAACACGACGCAGGCGTTGACGCGGATTGAAGAAGCGGTGCCGCAGACGAGCGAAGTGCAAGATCTTCTGGCGTTCATTCGAAGTTCGCAGCGCGGCTTCGTCAAGTGAGCGGTAAGCCGTGAGGTACGGGATGATCGCCGGCAACGGGCGATTTCCGCTGCTGGCGCTCGAGACGGCGAGGCGCGAAGGGCACGAGATCACGGTGGTGGCAATCGAGAATGAGGCCGCGCCCGAACTGAAAGACTTAGCTAGTTCATTTCACTGGGTAAACATCGGGCAACTGGGAAAAATCATCGACATTCTGAAGCGGGAACGCGTGAACGAAGTGATGATGACCGGACAGGTGAAGCACGTAAGCCTTTTCTCGGGCATCACGCCGGACTGGCGGCTGGTGAAACTGCTTGCGTCATTGAAGGCGAAGAATACGGCGGCGCTGATCGGCGGAGTGCAGCGGGTGCTGAGGGACGAAGGAATTGAGCTGGTGGACTCGACGCGGCTTCTCAAACCGCTGCTTGCGCCGAAGGGAGTGCTCACGACGCGGAAGCCGACAAAGGAGGAAGCAGCGGATATTCGATATGGCAGGCGAATCGCATCGGTGTTGACGTCAGTAGATGTAGGACAGAGCGTGGCGATCAGCGACAAAGCGTGCGTGGCGGTGGAGGCGATGGAAGGCACGGACGCGATGCTGCGCAGGGCCGCTTCGCTGACCAACGGGCGACCGCTACGGCTGGTGAAAGCGTCACGAGGGCGGGCGCATTTACTGTTCGATGTACCGGTGGCAGGGCTGACGACCATCGACACGATGGGGGAGACCGGCGCGACCGCGATGGCGGTGGATGCCGGGCGGACGCTGCTTCTCGACCGAGATGCAATGGTGAAACGGGCGAACGAGGCGGGCATTTCGATTGTGGGTTATCCGCCGCTGGATTCGGGCGAACCGGAGGAGGAGGCTTGAGCGAAAAGTTGCGCGTGGCTGTCTTCGGGGCGGGTGCTTTCGGGCGGAATCATGCGCGCGTGTTGAGCCAAATGCCGGGAGTCGAGCTGGCGGCGGTCGCCGATCTCGATTTCGAGAAGGCGCAGGAGCTGGCAAATGAGTACGGAACAACGGCTGTTACCGCACTGGACGAACTGCAGGCGCCGATCCATGCGGCGATCGTGGCGACGCCGACGGTGACGCACGAAACAGTAGCCGAGGGACTACTTGGCTCGGGCGTGGACGTGCTGGTCGAAAAGCCGATGGCCGATTCAGTGGAGGCGGGCACGCGGCTGACGCGGCTAGCGGAAGAGAACGGGCTGATCTTGCAGGTGGGGCACCTGGAGCGGTTCAATCCGGCGGTGGCGAGGTTAGGGGAAGTGGTGACTGTCCCCTTGTTTTTTGAGGTGCACCGGTTGAGCGTGTTTACGCCGCGCAGCCTGGACGTGGACGTGGTGCTCGATCTAATGATTCACGACCTGGACATCGTGCTGCAAATGACGGGCGAGTGGCCGGCCGAGGTGCGCGCGGCAGGGATTTCGGTATTGTCGCCGAAGGTGGATATTGCGAACGTCCGTCTGGCGTTCCCGAGCGGGTGCGTGGCGAATTTGACGGCGAGCCGGGTTTCCACTGAGCAGGTGCGCAAGCTGCGATTGTTCCAGCCCGGCGAGTATTTGACGGTCGATTACAAGCGGCAGGACTTGAGCAGAATGCGGATTTTACCGAACGAACTCAGAGCCGATGTTGCAAACAAAGGCGCTAACTCAGCTGGGTTCGTTTTTCCAATTGGCTTCGAACAGATTCCGGTGCAAAAAGCGGAGCCGCTTGCCTTGGAACTGGAGAGTTTTTTAGAGGCGGTTCGGAAGAGAACCCGGCCCAAAGTTGGCGGGCGGGAGGCAGCGCGGGCGCTTCAATTAGCCGACCAAATTCTTGCTACGATCGAAGAACACGCGGGTTTAGTCGCAGAGACAATCCAGCGCTCCCAGTCGAAGTGAAGTCCATTTTCGTATCTCCCCGGGAAGGAACCGCGAGCACCCTCGCGCCATCTCCGGTGGAGTTAAACCTGCTTCTGGACTGGCAGGATAAGCGGCCGAAATCGCAATGGGCGGCGATCTTGGCGGCGTCCCTGGTGCTGCACCTCGTTTTATTTTTTATCGGGGTCCAGGTTCCAAGTTTGCTCGGGCAATACAGGCAGCAGGCGGAGCGGACAGTTGTGGTGAAGCGGATTCCGCTGTATTTTCCCCGCGATGCGATGACGCAGAAGGCGCCGAATAAGCAAAAGGCGGCCACACAGGTTGACTTGGCGGATTTGCAAGAGTCGAGGGCAAGCCGGCAGGGCGGGCAGAAAGCGCCGAGCAGACGTCAGTTCGAAATTCCGAAGCAGGCGCCCGCGAGGCAGGTTGCGCGAAACGAGCCGCCGAAGATTTTGCCGGATGCGCCTGCGATCGCTCGAAATCCCATCAGCGAAGCGACGCCTGGATTGCCGAATGGGATACCGGTGAAGGCACCGCCTCCGCCGCAACAGGACTCGGCAGGGCCGTTTCAGAATATCGGCTCCGACGCGCCGTTGAACCCGCACCCTACGCTGCGGCCGCCGGCGGGTGGAGTGGAAGGCGCCGTTCAAGACTTGAATCAGCAGACCAACAGCGATCACCTGGCGCTAAGCGATGACTCACCGGCGCGGCAGGCACCGGGAGGGATTGGGGCGCTGGCGCAAGCACCGGCCCAACATGCGGCGGTCGAACTGCAGAGCGATCCGGGCGGGGCGGATTTCAAGATTTACTTGCGAACGATCCTCGCGATTGTGCGCGGAAACTGGCGCAAGGTGATTCCGGAGAGCGCGAGGATGGGAACGCTGCAAGGACGCACGGTGGTGCAGTTCATCATCGATCGGGACGGCAGCATTCCAAAGCTGGTGCTGGCGGATGGATCGGGTTCAGAGCCGCTAGATCGAGCTGCGGTGGCCGGGCTCAGCATGTCGAACCCGCTGCCGCCATTGCCGGCCGGATTCAAAGGGTATCAGGTCAGGCTTGCTTTTACGTTTGCCTATAACGAGCCCGCGAAGTAATGACCGGCGACGAGACGCCTGACGAGTACGAGCAGGAGAGGTTCGAAGCGAGCTCACAGCCCGCGATCGGGTTTCGGACTGCGTTCGTGTTGTATGGCTTGTTGATCGGAGCGGCGTTTCTGACGTTGAAGGGCAAGCCGTTGATTCTCGCGCTGGTGATTGTGGCGGCGCTGGCAGGGAAAAGTTTAGTGCACTGGGCGAGAGAGCGGGCGGAGCAGTAGTTAACGGACGGCAATCTCGGTCTGCCATTGCTTTTGCTGGCTTGGCTTTGCCCAACTTGCATAGAGCGAAACAATGCGGCTGCCGGCTTCGGCGAGTTTATTGCGATCGTCCGCGGGTATGGCGGAGGCGAGCTCCTTCATGCCTTTGTAACCGGCGATAAGAAGAGGCTCGGCGTCCGCGTACTGGTGCTGGGCGGCTAAAGCAGCTCCAAGCAAGCTTTGGCCGTAGAAAAAACGCCAGTCGTTCCGGTGGGCATCACGACCTAATTGGACGGCTGAATCCAGAATCGCTTGCGCTTCCCGATAACGATGCTGCTGCAGCAAGTTGCCGCCAAGCGACACCATAACAGTTGTGGTTTCGCGGTGGTGTTCGCCTAAGCTGCGGCGGGAAGCGTCGAGAGCAGTTCGCAGAAGCGATTCGGCCTGCGCCAGTTTACCCTGGCGTTCATAGATCTGGGCCAGGCCTGCTGCATAGTAAACGGATTCCGGGTGATTAGGACCGAAGGTGCGCAAGTTAGTCTGAAGAGTCTTTTTCATGAGCGACTCGGCCTGCGCTAATTTGCCTTCCGCGAGATAGATCTGGGCCAGCATACTGGCTGTGGAAAGCGTGTGGGAGTGTTCCGGCCCAAGCAGGCGGGTGTTGTTTGCGAGCACAGCGGATTCAAGCTGGTCGGCTTTCGCATAGTTTCCCTGTAGAAGGGAAACGCGGGCCAGCCCGTGCATTTCACGTTGAGTGTAGGGATGATCGGGACCGAATACTCGCTTGTAGCTTTCGAGTCCTTTATCGAGCAGCTTAGCCGCATCGTTGTAGCGGCCCTCGTCCATATAGAGGGTGGCCAGACTATCGCTGGTATTGAGGGTATCCAGTTTGTCGTAGCCGAGCGATTTGCTTTGAGTTTTCAGGGCGTTGACCAGGAGGGGTTCGGCGCGAGCGTATTGGCCGGCGTAGATGTAAGTGACGGCAAGCGACTGCATAGCGACGATCGTTCGTGGATCTGCCTGGCCGTATAATCGCCGCTCCGTCTCATAGAGGGCGCTATTCTCGCGAGTCGCGTCCGCGTAATCTCCTTCGTCGGCTTCGATTTCAGCAAGGTTTGACTGGAGATCGAGGGTGTGCGGAGCTTCGACGCCTAAGCTGCGGCGACTCAGATTGTAAGCATCGCGTATCTGACGATCAGCTTGCGGGAAGAGGCCGAGACTCGAGTAGGTGTTGGCAAGAGTGGCCCGAAGGGAGGACTCAATCATCGGTTTGCCGGCAAACTTCTGACCCACTTTGGCCGCGGCCCGGTCGATAAGAGTACGGACTTTCACGTCGGGATCGGGTTTGACGTCAGGACCGCCTTGGGAATCGGTGCCTGCCTGAGAGAGTAGATCGTCCTGGAGAAAGTCATTGACAGCTTTGGCAGTGGCGGCTTCGGTATCGGCCCGGGCACGCTGAAGCTTGGCAGCCGATTCGGCTTTGCTGGCTCGGACAGCTTGCCAAAGGCTCATGGCAGTCGCAAGCAGTAAGATGGCGGCAGCCGCGCAGAGGGTGGTGAGCAGGGTGCGATTACGAGCGGCGAACTTACGCAGGCGATAGACGGGAGAAGGCGGAGCGGCGAGCACGGGCTCGTTGCCGAGATAACGACCGATGTCGGCGGCTAACTCAGAGGGTGACCCATAGCGGCGAGAACGGTCTTTTTCGAGGGTTTTGAGCGCGATGCAATCGAGGTCCCCGCGGATTTGCTTAGTGAGGACGGCCAAGTCAGTTCGGCGGTTTCGAGCAGACTGGGTCGAGCGATCGCCGAGCGTACGGAGCTTTGTGCTGGGCTTGGGCGCGTCATCGTCAAGGAGCTTGCGGACGAGCTCGTGATGAGCCGCTTTCTTCAATTCAAGCGGAGGTTCACCGACAAGCAACTCATACAGAATGACACCGAGCGAGTAGACATCGGTGCGAGTATCGATGTCTTCACCGCCCGAGTTAGCCTGTTCCGGACTCATGTATTCGGGCGTGCCGATGATGGAGCCGACACGCGTGAACATGGTCTGTTCGGTGAGGCGCTGCGAGAGAGCCTTAGCGATGCCGAAGTCGATGATTTTCGGGACGGGATGACAGCCCACTTCGGCAACCAGGATGTTGGACGGTTTCAGATCGCGATGAATGATCGCCTTCTGGTGAGCATGCTGAACGCCTTCGCAGACTTGCATGAAGAGTTCGAGGCGGTCGCGGGTGGTGAGTTTGTGGTTGTCGCAGTATTCGGTGATGGGAGAGCCGGCGACATACTCCATGACGAAGTACGGACGGCCTTCGGGAGTGGACCCGGCGTCAAAGACTTTGGCGATGGCGGGGTGGTCCATAAGGGCGAGGGCCTGCTGTTCGGATTCGAAGCGAGAGACCACCTCGCGGGTGTTCATGCCGGCCTTGATGACTTTGAGGGCGACGCGGCGGCGCACGGGTTGCTTCTGTTCAGCGAGCCAGACCTCACCCATTCCGCCTTCGCCGATTTTCTCGAGCAAATGGTAGCGGCCGATTACCGTGCCAGGAGTCGTGCGGGGCTCGCGAATGTAGCGAGTCGCGGCGAGCCTTGTCTCGTCCGGGTTAACGTCAGCGGATTGCTGGGTATCGTCAGGCGGAGGATTCGACATGAGCTCAAACGAAGCGCAATGCTAGGGCGTAGGGAGTGTTGATGAGTATACCGCAAACGTTTGGCTTGCCGGATTGGCGTGGTTTGCTCGCTTTCAATCCGGCGAGATCAGATTGCTTTGGGAAGCCAACTCTGACAAAACGGTCTGAGCTTGTGCGGGGTTCTTGACGAGGCGGTAAGACCACTGTCCATATTTGCCGCTTGCATTTACTGCACTTACCCAACGTTCAGCGGCTTCGATTTTCTTCTGCTCACGGACGTCGTAGCCTTTGGTTTCGAGAATCACGTACCGGAGCTTGTCCCCTTTCAGCCGAATAATGAAGTCCGGAATGTATTCGTGGTCCTGGCCGTTGTCGAAGTAAGAAATTGCAAAGCCAAGACCAGCGTTCTTCACAAAGGCATCGGTTGCTCGATGCGTATCGATGTAATATGCCGCCGACTGCTCCCACTTCTGCGTATCCGGAACCACATAATTCAGATGCGACCGGAGCACCTCGCGGGGCTCCCGGCTGGTCCAGTAATCGACTTCGGCCGTTGACCCCATTTCACGATTCTTCTCGGGAACGGGTAGCTGTGGATCCTCGCCGCGGTCCGTATCGGGCCGCACAGCATGGAGGAGCGTCTCGATTGCCCAACCGTAGTAGGGCGAAATCGCCACATCGACCTTCATCGCCGGCGCGATTGGCTTCACTTTCTCGGCGATGTACCGCTCGACAATCTTCAAAAACTGGGGGAATAGTACATGCGGAGGCGGGAAGTTATCCTGGCCCGAGTAATGTTTCGTCAGCGCGCGAGCCATATCGAAAACAAGCTGCTGGACGCGCTGATGTCTGCGGTACGGATTGAGGTCGAGATTCTCAGTCTTGCCCGGGCCGCTCAGCGAAAGCCTGCCTGCGTTGTTAGGTAGCGCACCTTTGACCTCCACTTCCGGCGGGATGTTGCCCGGATCCAGTTCGAGGACAGGCACGTTCAACCAGTCGACGGCAATGCGGTTGCGGATGGCGCGCGTGTAGCCTTCGACTCGGGGAAAGCGGATCTCGAAAGCCGCTTTTTCGGGCACAGCATGCACGTGATAACGCCTTTCGCGCTTCTGTGCGCTGCCCTTCGGGTCGGCTTTGAAGGGAATGATCTCGAAAGGCACGCCGAACACCTTGGCAACTTCCTCGTCGAACTTGCCTTCCTCGTTCAGGTCGTAACTCGCGCGCCGCAGCCCGCGCCCGACTACCTGCTCGCACAAAAGCTGCGACTGAAACGGCCGCAGCCCGACGATATGCGTGACCGTATTGCAGTCCCACCCTTCAGTTAACATACCGACGCTGACGATGCAGCGAATATCGCGGCCGGGCGGATACAGCGGGCGGTTCAGCTTCTCGGCGAGTTGCTTAAATTCTTCGGGATAGATTTGATTACCTTGGGAATCACGCGGCCAGCCTGTTTTGCCGACCATATCGAGGGTGTAGCGGAGCCAGCGCGATTCGTCGGACTTAGACTCCTCCGAATCGGTCTCGTGAATCACTTTCGAATCCACCCGCAAGGTGTGAACGATACCCTTGCTCGAATCATTGAGGAAATCAGCGATCCCCGCTGGCGGAATGCCGAGGGGGCACCCATCGTTCGCCAGCCATTCGTAAATGACTTTGGCAATCTTGGTGTTCTTGCAGACCAGAATGAAGACCGGCGGGCGCGGATCCTCGCATTTGGCCCAATCGTTTTTTAGCTCCTCCCAGAGTCCGGCCAGCATGGCGATGGGCGTGTGCGCGTATTTGAGAACTGCTTCCGGTTTCGGGCTGCCTTTCTTGCCTCCTTTCTCGGCGGTGGTGAGCTGCTCCATGATCCAGTCCCACACTCGGAAGTAATGCGGAATTTCATTGCCGCTGGTATCGCGCGTGGCAAGCTGCGGAATTTCATTGCCGCTGGTATCGCGCGTGGCAAGCTGCGGAATTTTCACCAGGCCGGATTCAATCGCGTCCACCAGACTGAAGTCGCTGACCACCCACGGGAAGGGACGGTTCGCATCGTGTCCCACACGGCCGAGAAAATAGGGGGTGGCCGAAAGATCGACGCAGAAGTTGATGCCGCGGTGCTTATTGAGGCGATCGAGGCCTTCGATCCAGACCGTGGCTTGTTTCTTTTCTTGCCCTTCGTCCTCTTCGTCGTCATCATCTTCAACGTCCTCGTCGGGACGGATGCGGTAGGCGTGATGGGCTTCATCGTTGAGGACCAGGATGTTTCTCTTGCCGCCGATCTCTTTTTCAAACAGTCTGCGAATCCAGGCTGTTTCGCTTTCTCGGTAGCGAATCACTTCTACTTCGACACTCTTGAGTACGCCGTTTTGATCGTGACTTTCGCCAGTCACCGCAATTTGCCCGGTTGCAATCTGCAATTCAAGATCCGATGGCGAAAGGATGCGGCTGCCTCGTGCAGTTGTAGTTTTTAGGCCCTATTTTGATGGTTTCTTTGGCTTTATACGGCACGCCGGTTTTAACCACCTTCGCGCCGCCCTGGAGATCCTGCAATTCAAAGACGTGCCAGTTCGTGATGAGCACGCGCCCCTGGCGTAGCTGGGGCATGAGCGCTTCGGGAACCAGATCGCGAGTGCGGTAGAGACTCGCTGCGCCCTGCTCGGGATCGATTTCGCCGAGGCGCGAGCGGATGGTTACATTCGGGCAGACAACCAGCACGACGTCCGAAAAGCGCGCATCGCTACGGTCCGTGACTTTGTTGAGAATCGACCAGGCCGCAAGCATTCCCATAACTGTGCTCTTGCCGCTGCCGGTCGCCATCTTGCAGGCATAGCGAACAAACGGATTGTTCGGGGTATCGAGCGGCACCGCGATGCCTCGGCGAAAATCCTGGCGAGCTTCGGTCAAGAAGATAATCGTCTCGACTGCTTCGCGCTGGGTGAAGAAGAGGCGATTCGCGCGGCCGTCGTGATTCCAAAGGGCGAGCAGTTCGAGTGTGGTGCGTGTGGCTCCCGGATAGCCGGCTTTGCGCCAAGCTGCGACGCGCTCGCGGATCTGGTTGACGAGCAGCATTTCATAGGCACCCGGGTACTCAGAGGCCTTGGCGAGCGTGCCGTCCGAGAGGTCCCATTCGGATTTTTGTGTGCGCGGAGGGAAGACAATCGAGCGGCGGCGACCGGCACGCCGTTCGGGCTGCTCGCCTTCGCGGATATACCAGTACTCACGCGGTTCATCGAACGGTGAGTTGAGAATCGGTTCGGCGACTTCGAAGGAGGAGGGAGTGGGTTCAGGAACGCTCACGAATTTAGTTCTCCGCCTCCGAAAGCTTCTTGACTACCAAGAGTTCATTCCCACGGTCGTCGATCACTTTTACGGCGATCTGGCCGCGTGGGCCAGCTTCGAACGGCGCGCTCGTCGCGCCCGAGAGATGATCCCAGACGGTCTCCTGGTGCGTGGCCCGCAGCGCTTTCTTCAAGTTGTCCCAGGCCGAGGTGCGCGGGAAGAACGCCTGCGAAACATGGAAGCAGAGCTCGTTGTAATTGCAGTCGAGGAACCAGGCAGGCACGTTGTCGCCGTTGAGATGGTGGGCATCCATGCTGACCGGATCGAAGGTGTCGAGACCGAGCAAGTCAACCTGATAACGCTCGCCCTCCTCCGTCTGAACACGCCGCAGGCGGATATCCGGCAGACCGCAGACACTGAAGATCTGGCTCGAGCGCATATTTTTGAGCAGATCGGTCATGATCAGGTCGGGCGTGGCCTGGATGTAGAGGGCAGGGATTTGTGCGATGTCTTCGCACTTTTCGATGAGCTGGCGGGCGGCGGCTTCGATGGCGAAACCGATCACGAGCAGGCGTTCGAATCCGCGAATGTTGGCTTCGCGCGCAGCGTCGTAGACCAGGCGTTCGCTGATCGAACCGTTTTCGGGACCGAACACCAGCGCGACGGTTTTCTCTTCGCCATTCACCATGACAGCTTCGGCCGAAAGCGAAAGCGATTTGGCAGGTGGCCGGACATTCTTGAGCGTGATCTTCTGATTGCCGGGCAGGTTGAGCACGGGGCTCTTGCGCAGGACTTCGATCATGCGCGCGGGCAGCGTGACGGAAGATTCCGCGTTTTCCGTTTCCGACTCCGCATCGAGATCTAGTGGCGCGGGAATGGTCGATTCGAAGCAGAATGGGCCGGTGATGCGGGTAATCGCGGTAGCAATTTCGGGGCGATCGACTAGCACTTCTTCTTCGGGCGGTTCGCTGTTGGCGATGGATTTGAGGGTGACATGCGGGACGATTCCGCCAACTTCCTCGCCTTTGCGGTTCTGCCTTCTTTCGTAAACGAACCCAGCGGAAGGTCCGCGTGATTCCTCGACGAGCTGGTAATAGGGGAAAGTGGCGGTAAGCAGGCGCTGGCGGGCGAGTGCGAGCGGAACGCGACTGACGTCACAGGTGATCCAGCGGCGGCCCCACTGTTCGGCGACGTAGGCGGTGGTGCCCGAACCGCAAGTGGGATCGAGGACGAGATCGCCGGGATCGGTGGTCATCAGAAGGCAACGTTGGATGAATTTCGTCGCGGTTTGGACGGCGTACAGACGGGACTCAGCAGCGGGCTGATCGGTCCACGAATTGTCAAACTTCGTGTAAGCAAAATCCGAGAAGTACTGTTTGAAGTTTGGGGATCCACCCAGTAGGAATAGACGGTTTTTCTGTATGAGCTTGTCGACGCCCTGCCGCGTCGTTACCCAACTCTTTCCGCCATAAGGGTGACAGGTTTTGCCCTTAAACTCAAAGTTGAAGGTACAGCTTTCCGTGTAACCCGAAGACGTGAGCTTGGATCTTCGAAATAAGCCCTCATAGCTGGACAAGGTCGCGAACTCTGAATCCGAGATCTTCCGAAAGCCGTCATCTGTGGCGTTGTCGTCGACGAACCGCCATTCGGGATCATCGCCGATATAACGCGCCTGGAAGATGGCTCGAAATTTCATGTACTCGGAGTCACGGGAATACCAAATTATGTAATCGTACGCTTTTGCAAGACCCTTCGCTCCAAGAGCGCTGGTAGCTTTGAAATTTATCTGCGCTTGAAAATTCTCCGCACCAAACACCTCATCCATAACCTCCCGCACGTGATGCACGTTTTCGTCACTGATCTGCACGAACACACTGCCGCTCGGCGTCAGCAGGTCGCGCGCGATTTTCAATCGATCTCGTAAATAAGTGAGATACGAATGCAGCCCCAACTCCCACGTGTCACGATAGGCCTGCACCATTTCGGGCTCGCGCGTCATGTCGGCGTCGTCGCCGTTCGTTACATCCCGCTTGCGAACGAATGGCTGGAAATTTGAAACCGAACTTCACACCATAGGGCGGGTCCATGTAGATCATTTGGATTTTGCCGCCCATGCCCTCGTATTCGAGCAGCGAGTTCATGACCACCAGCGAATCGCCGAGGATCATGCGGTTCTGCCAGGGTCCGTGCTCGTAAGCTTTAGGATCTGGTCGGTGATGGAGCGCTCGGGGTCGCCGAAGAGATCGAAGAGCGAGCGCTGGGCAGCGTCGTGGCGATGACCGCGCAGGGTTTCCAAGATAGCGCTGGTGGAAAGGCGTTCGTGGACGAAGAGCGGCAACGAGGGCACGTCAAACGAAAGCCGCTCGGCTTTGCCGGACCAGTTGAGGAACGGTTTCGAGAGCCGGGCAAGCTGACGCGCGGCATCGCGTGCAGCGTCGAGCGACGGAGCGTCCAGAATCTAACGAATTGGCCGCTCACCCTGCTCGCGAGCGAAATTCTGTCCATCCCAATCGAGGGCCGGAGCAAGGGACGAGTCGTAGCTGTACTTGGCCGGCTGTTTGCGTTTCCGGAATTGTGCTTGCGTGCCGATATCCGGCCGCAGGGGTGCAGTTTCCGTCGGATGTGAATAGGTTTTGGTTGGAGCAGCCGGATTGGCCGGGCCGCCGTTCTTCGCGCCGGCTACGCGGCTCGACGTGCGCTTCGATTTAGTTGCCACCGTTACTGAAACAATTGTATTGCCATCAAATAACTCAGATCGGCTTACTCACGTACGGAGAGGGGCCGAATGACAGATGAAGACTCGTCCCGAGAACATCAAGTTACGAGACTAACAATTGTGCGCCATCTCGCTTGGTTTGAAGGACACTTTTGTTTCTGTTTGCAACAACTCAGCGCATGGTGTGCCGAGGCCTGCGCAAGTACCGAAGCCAGCTTCTGCGCCACAACCGAAGGCCGCTTGACTCCGTCATTTCCAAGCTCCAGAGTCCCTTGCCGGAGCACCAACATCTCACTCAGCTTGCAGTACAGCGCCAGAAACCACCTGCTCGTGAAAGAGCCGATCCAGCACCGATTGCGGTTCCTCACACACGCCGGAGTGTGCAGCCGAGACCTGAACGATCGTGCTTCGCGGCGCAATCAGCCAATGAAAACGAGCCCGTTGGCTCATCTGCGCAATCGGCCCGGCGGTGGGCTCCCCGGCACAAATCTTCTGGATTCCCTCTAACCTTCGCCGCACATCTCTGTCATCGAGTTGAGGCGCAAAGACACTTGATTTTCTTTCGTCCAAGTGGACCCGTGCACCTAAAAATTTTAATTGGGGGCAGAACAAAATCACGCCGGCATTGAAGAACTCTTCGCGCTCCACCAGCGGAACGATCCGAATCACGACATAGTCAAACGAGCTGGGCATGTGCGCGCACGGCTTCCTCTACAAAACTCGAACTCTTCAGACGTGCAGTGAAGTACTCAATGTATCCCTCCCTCGTCGGTCCGTCTTTGTGTATGAGCCACTCTTCCGGCACGGCGGCGACGATCATCCGTAATGCGGCTTCATCGAGCCTCGAACGAAGTGCTTCGTCTACTTCCCCGATCTGGCTAGCCCACGGCAACAGAATATGGTCTTTGATAGCGCTAAACGGCTTTACCGCGGCCACGTGAATATCGCGCCAGTTATGGTGAAAGTACAAGCTCGCCCCGTGGTCTATCAGATACAGTTGCTTGTGCCACCAAAGTAAGTTGGCGTTCTTATTTGTGCGGTCGATGTTTGTAACAAAGGCATCGAACCAAACCGCTCTGGACGCTGTCTCGGCATCCACTACATCCCCGGCCGCTGGGTCGAACATTGTAGAGCCGGGAAGATAGTCTAAGCCGAGGTTCAATCCGATGCTTGCCATCAGCAGATCCCGAATCTCCGGATCAGGTTCGTTCTTCCCGATGCATTCGCCCAGCTCCATGAAGACCAGCTCTGGCACGCTCAGTCCCAGGCGGCGTCCGATCTCACCGGATATGAGCTCAGCCACCAGCGCCAGAGAGCCCTGACCGGCGCCCCGGAATTTCAATACGTACAGACCGTCATCATCGCCTTCCACAATCGCGGGAAGCGAGCCTCCTTCACGAAGAGGAGTAACGTATCTGGTCACGTGGACCGTTCTCAGCACTGCTCCGATTCTACGAAGACTCCTGCCGGCTTAAGATCCAACCCGCGTGAGTTTCTCGAGATGCTTGGCCAGAATGTCCACTTCGATATTCACCCGCGCGCCGCGTTCGAGACTAGATAGTCGCGTGTGCCGGTACGTGTGCGGAATCACCGTGAAGCTCACCAGGTCTTCCGACACGCGAGCCACCGTCAGACTAATACCGTCCACCGCGAGCGATCCTTTGCTTACCACATAACGCGCAAGATCGAACGGTATCCGAATGGCCAGCCACCAGTTGTCATCCCCGAGCGGCTTGATCTCTTCTACCGTGGCCACGCCGTCCACATGCCCGAGCACGAAGTGCCCATCCAAACGGCTGTTGGCGCGCAGCGGACGCTCTAAGTTGACCCGCGACCCAGCTGTTAGATCCGACAAACTCGTACGCTCGAGCGTCTCCGGCGCCAGGTCCGCCGTCCAACGGTCGCTGCTGACCTCCACCGCCGTCAGGCAAGCCCCGTTGACCGCGATACTTGCGCCGGGCGTCACGTCCTTCAGCACGCTTTCGGCTGCGATTGTCATGCGCGCTCCCGCCTCATGCTCGTCAAAGGCGATCACCTGCCCCACTTCTTCGATAATGCCGGTGAACATTACGCTTTGTCCTTCACCAGGTAGGCCTCGACTGCAAATTCATCCTTGGAGATAGGATGCACGGTGAGCCGCTCCAGCAGCATCGCATCCGCCCGTCGCATTCGGCCTGCGCCGCCTGCTACCGGCATGCTTTTCAATCCGCCCAGTATCTTCGGAGCATAGTAAAACAGCACTTTGTCAGCGATCTGCCCGTCGAGCATCGTCCAATTGACGTGGCTGCCGGCTTCCACCATCAGCGACAGGTAACGTTCAGCCGCCAGCACGCCAGGAGGAGCGCGTCATTGTGTCCGCAGACACGGACTTTGGCGCGATTATCGCTGCGCAAGAAGCCACTCATCCATCATTCGTGCTGTTTCGCGATTCAAGTCTAAACTCAGCCGACGATTATATGAACGTACTTGCTTATTCGTTGCCGCTACTCGAAGCGGATCTGACGAGTGGATGTGTTGCGGTTTTTCGAAGTGGGCGACTGCGTGTTCGTCGGCTGCCGTTTTCAGATTAGTAGCGAAGAGTCCTGATCGTATTTCGCAATGCGCGTTTGCCCCGATTGGTCAGGCGGCGAATTGCGGCGCTGTCGAGTGGCGGGCTTCGTGCTACCCTTCTCGGAAATGAAATCGGCGCGGCTGCTGCTGGTCCTGCTTCTCTCCTCAATCGCCTTCGGTCAAGCGAGCTACGACGTCATTCTCTCGGGCGGCAAGATCGTCGACGGCACAGGAAACGCGTGGTTTTACGGCGACGTTGCCATCTCCGGCAATCGCATCGCGAAGATCACCGGTGCGGGGCTGCTCGACCACGCGAACGCCAAAGAGCGGATCGATGTGCATGGCCTAGTGGTAGCGCACGTTCAAAGATGGCCGCGTCTGGCGCCGCGTGCATCCCGTAAGCACGAACATGAGTTGCGTCGTGCCCAGCCTGTCTTAAGAGTTCCGCGAGCCGCTGCGGGAGTGCATTGTCGATGAGGGACTCACGCCGAACGCGGCAGCGGTAACTCGCGTTCCATTGCAGATGCCGCCACGTACCTCAGGCACTCACGGATGTCCGCTGCCTCCAGGTCAGGATATTCGGAAAGAATTTCAGACTCTGAACGACCAGCCGCCAGCAATCGAAGCACGGTTGCAACCGGGATGCGCAGATGGCGCACGCACGGCACACCGCCCATCTGTACAGGATCCACGCTTATCCGCTCGAAATTCAGCATTGGATCGATTGTCTCAACTTAGTGAGCCTAGAGCAAAGCTGCATTCATCTACCGGGCTTCCACGTGACCTTTATTCGTACAGACACGTGCAGGTATTAGTTTGCTAACAGCAACCGAGTGTTGGCAGTTGAAGCTCCCCTATGAAAGGATGACTCGGCTGTCTTTCCAAGCTCCAGAGTTCCACGCCGGAGCGCCGACGCCTGAGAGGGCAACGTCGCCACAGAACCACGCGTTTCCTGTGCCGTCGACGATCTTGCCGCCCGAGAGAATGACGTCGTAGCTCGCTTGACCGAAGGCGATCAAGCAGAGAAGCAGCACCAGCAGCAGCCGCGCCGATTTCGTTCCGAGAAGAGTTGGCACGGAGCGCCCACTCGGCAGCGCTAGGAGCTAGCAGTCTGCCTAAGCTTGGAGTTCGCTCGTCCCAGACCACCTACTTGGCCTTCGAGTTGTAAAACGTCTCGCGGCTGATGCCATGCTGCCGACGTACATCACCGGTCGCCATCCCCGCTTCGCCTTGCTTCAAAATTCCTACAATCTGCTCTTCGCTAAACCTGCTCTTCTTCATCCTTCGTCTCCCTTTCTTTTTCAGGGAAACTCCAGCTAAAAGTGGCTCAGTTCTCGGGGGCAAGGTCAGTAGCGCATTCATAGACGCGTAATAACACTAGTTCGCAAGTTTTAAAAGCGGTGATAATGTCGTGGTACAAAGTTATTTCAACTTGTTCTCTAATCCGCTAGCTGCAACGACAGAGCTCAGGCGGGTATCTAACAGTCAACGGGGAAAAGAATGCAAAAGAATTCATTGTTGGCAATTGGAAGTTTCTTAGCGATAACAGGCCCTATTTCACTTTTTGCTCAGACAATATCCGGCACGAATGCAGCTGGCTCGTCAGCAGTTGCCGCAGCAACCAATAGTTCACACAGCTCGGTGAAGGTAACACCATTCCCAGACGCCGAGGTCAAGATTCTGCCTTACAATTCGGAATACTCGGCTCTTGCTGAAGCGATAACAACCTTGCCAAATCTTCGACAGATGTTGCCGTATTCAGTCGTCTTGAAAAACGGGACAGCTAAATCAATCATCGCCTACACAGTAAGTTGGACAACAATAACAGATACAGCCAGCACGCCGTATACGAGCTCTCGAACAGTTCGAGCGACAGAAGACGTAAGCAGTCAAATTGCGCCAAGCGGCTCTAAGGTAATTACTATTGCAAGGCAGCCGAGCGAGGACGTCACAACGTACTTAGAACGTTTCCAGAACTCCGCTTTGACGATTCAGCTTGAAGCGGTGATGTTCGAAGACGGTACCACTATGGGGGATGATACCTCACAGTCGATGGATCAAGTTAAAGGAGATCTAAGATCGGAATACGACCTCCTTACAACGATCCTATCTCTCAAGCAAAGCTTGGTGCTACCCCACTTAAAGGAAGTTGCGCAAGCTCACAAGCCAGGAGAAATGATCGACTTAACCAAAGGCCCTTTCAAAGAGTGGTACAAGTATTTCCAAGCCCAACTGGCTCGGCGACTCCTTAGTACCGCGCAGAGCAGCGGCGTTGCGGCATTGTTAGCCGATGTCCAAGTCATGTTCCAGAGCAAGCGATATCCGGCCAACATCGAGAGTTGGGGAAACTGAGGGAGTTATGACACGCTTACTTGCATCGTTAAGGAATGTTGCCCTTTTGGCTGCATCAACTACTTACATTTACGGGCAAAGCCCACTTCCTAGTGAATATGTGTATTATGACAAAACGTGTAATCCGGCGAGCTGCTATCAAATTTGTGACGGAGTTGGTTACTTTAGCTGCAGTATGAGTGTGCGTGGCGAGTGGCTCAACTATAACAACAACTCAAGTGCTTACCGGGTTGCTGCAACAACTTTGTTCTCAAATGGCTGTACTCAGCCAGTGACGATAGACTGCGAAGGATCGATGATTCAGAGCGGGAGGTACGGAAAAGGAGTACAGTCGTTATCAACCGGCTATCAAGGGATAGGAAACATTTACTTGATAAAAACTTATGCGGTAGCTTATTTTAGTTATGAGTCAGGCTACACAATACCTGTACCTATAGTTCCGTGTAAGTGAACGCGCTGAACCCAGACTATGGCAGTTCCAAGTCCGATTCCTCGTCGGAACACCCGTGTCTCACTCAGCCTTACAGTACACCGCCGGACCAGACCTGCTCATAAAAGAGCCGGTCCAGCACCGATTGCGGTTCCTCACAGATGCCGGCGTGTGCAGCCGAGACCTGCACAATCGTGCTCCGCGGCGCGATCAGCCAGTGAAAACGAGCCCGTTGGCTCATCTGCGCAATCGGTCCGGCCGTGGGCTCCCCGGCACAGATTTTCTGGATCGCCTCTAGCCTTCGCCGCACATCTCTGTCATCTAGCTGTGGCGCAAAGACACTTGATTTTCTTTCGTCCAAGTGGACCCGCGCGCCTAGAAACTTTAATTGCGGGCAGAACAAAATCACGCCGGCATTGAAGAACTCTTCGCGTTCCACCAGCGGAACGATCCGAATCACGACATAGTCAAACGAGCTGGGCATGTGCGCGCACGGCTTCCTCTACAAAACTCGAACTCTGGAGACGTGCAATTAAGTAATCTACGTATCCCTCTGTCGTCGGTCCGTCTTTGTGTATCAGCCACTCTTCTGGCACGGCGGCGACGATCGTCCGTAATGCGGCTTCATCGAGCCTCGAACGAAGTGCTTTGCCTACCTCCGCAATCTGGCTAGCCCACGGCAACAGGATATGGTCCTTGACGGCGCTAAACGGCTTTACCGCGGCAACGTGAATATCTCGCCAGTTATGGTGAAAATACAAGCTTGCCCCGTGGTCTATCAGATACAGCTGCTTGTGCCACCAAAGCAGGTTGGCATTCTTCGTTGTACGATCGATGTTTGTAACGAAGGCATCGAACCAAACAGCTCTGGATGCTGTCTCGGCATCCACAAAGTCCCCAGCTGCGGGATCGAACATCGTAGCGCCGGGAAGATAGTCTAAGCCAAGGTTCAATCCGATGCTTGCCATTAGCAGATCCCGAATCTCTGGATCAGGTTCGTTCTTCCCGATGCATTCGCCCAGCTCCATGAAGACCAGCTCTGGCACGCTGAGTCCCAGGCGGCGTCCAATCTCACCGGATATGAGCTCAGCCACCAGCGCCAGAGAGCCCTGACCGGCACCCCGGAATTTCAACACGTAGAGACCGTCATCATCGCCTTCCACGATCGCGGGAAGCGAACCCCCTTCGCGAAGAGGAGTAACATATCTGGTCACGCGGACCGTTCTCAGCACTGCTCCGATTCTACGAGGACTCCTGCCGGCTTAAGATCCAACCCGCGTGAGCTTCTCGAGATGCTTGGCCAGAATGTCCACTTCGATATTCACCCTCGCGCCACGTTCGAGACTAGACAGCCGCGTGTGCCGGTACGTGTGCGGAATCACCGTGAAGCTCACCAGGTCTTCTGACACGCGAGCCACCGTCAGACTGATACCGTCCACCGCGAGCGAACCTTTACTCACCACATAACGCGCAAGATCGGACGGTATCCGAATGTCCAGCCACCAGTTGTCGTCCCCGAGCGGCTTGATTTCTTCTACTCTGGCAACGCCGTCCACATGCCCGAGCACGAAGTGCCCATCTAAACGGCTGTTCGCGCGAAGCGGACGCTCCAAGTTGACCCGCGACCCCGCTGTCAAATCCGACAAACTCGTACGCTCGAGCGTCTCCGGCGCGAGGTCCGCCGTCCAACGGTCGCTGCTGACCTCCACCGCCGTCAGGCAAGCCCCGTTGACCGCGATACTTGCGCCGGGCGTCACGTCCTTCAGCACGCTTTCGGCTGCGATTGTCATGCGCGCTCCCGCCTCATGCTCATCAAAAGCGATCACCTGCCCCACTTCTTCGATAATGCCGGTGAACATTACGCTTTGTCCTTCACCAGGTACGCCTCGACTGCAAATTCATCCTTAGAGATAGGATGCACGGTGAGCCGCTCCAGCAGCATCGCATCCGCCCGTCGCATTCGGCCTGGGCCGCCTGCTACCGGCATGCTTTTCAATCCGCCCAGTATCTTCGGAGCGTAGTAGAACAGCACTTTGTCAGCGATCTGCCCGTCCAGCATCGTCCAATTCACATGGCTGCCCGCTTCCACCATCAGCGACAGATAGCGTTCCGCCGCCAGATAGTCGAGCACTTTGCGCGGATCGGTTCGCCCCGCTACTCCATCCGCAATGAGAATGCGAATACCCGCATTCTCCAGAGCCTTCCGCCGCTCGGCGCGCGCGGTCGACGCGCACACCACCATCACGTCGTCCTGTGCACTCGTGATGATTTTCGACTCGAGCGGAATGCGCAGCTGCGAATCGAGAATCACCCGCAACAGCGGCCGGCTGCGCGGCAAACCCGAGCGGTCCGTCAATAGACAATCGTCTTCCAGCACCGTTCCCAGGCCCGTCAGAATCGCGTCCGAGAAATGCCGCACCTGTTGCACATCCCGCCTTGCGATCTCGCTCGTGATCCAGCCATAGTTATCCTGCGGAGCGGCGATCTTTCCATCGAGCGTGAGCGCCGCCTTCACTGTAACCAGGGGCCGCCCTGTCTGCATAAAATGCACAAACGGCTCATTGAGGCTCGCTGCCAATTCCGCCGCGCCTTCTTCCAGTTCCACCGCAAGTCCGGCCTCTCGCAGCAACCCGAATCCCTGTCCGGCAACTTGAGGATTGGGATCCTGCATCGCAGCCACTACTCGCGTTACGCCCGAAGCCGCCACGGCGCTTGCACAAGGCCCGGTCCTCCCACGATGCGAGCACGGCTCGAGCGTCACATAGAGCGTAGCTCCCCGCGCTGCCGCCCCGGCTTCCCGCAAAGCAATCACTTCGGCGTGATCGACCCCGGCCCAGGTGTGAAATCCCCGTCCAATCACTTCCTCGCCGCGGACTACGAT
The DNA here is from genome assembly GCA_965219105.1 of Bryobacteraceae bacterium. GTDB lineage: Bacteria > Acidobacteriota > Terriglobia > Bryobacterales > Bryobacteraceae > Bog-105. The sequence goes on from OZ244728.1 coordinate 3,154,205, forward strand.
TGCTCCGACAGTCGGATTCGGACTGGTCTGCCCGCGCCCTCGCTCGGCCAGCGCGAGCGCCTCCTGCATATATACGCTTACCGGCACGCCCCGCTACCCAAACAGCGACTCCACAAAACCCTCCGGTTCGAACGGAAGCAGATCGCCGATCTTTTCCCCGACACCGACGAACCGGATCGGCAGATTCAGCTCGCGCGCGATCGCCACCACCACTCCGCCCTTCGCCGTCCCGTCTAATTTAGTCAGCACGATGCCCGTTACGCCCGCCGATTCCGTGAACTTCCGCGCCTGCTCGAGGCCGTTTTGCCCCGTGGTCGCGTCAAGCACCAGCCATACTTCATGCGGTGAGCCCGGCACCACTCGCTGGCAAGTCCGCCGCATTTTGTCGAGCTCGGCCATCAGGTTTTCTTTGGTGTGGAGCCGCCCTGCCGTGTCTACAATCACGTAGTCGACGCCCCTCGCCTTGGCCGCTTGCAGCGCATCGAACACCACCGCGCTCGGGTCCGCGCCGGTCTTCTGCCGGATCACCTCTACGCCCGCCCGATCCGCCCAGACTTCCAGCTGTTCGATCGCCGCCGCGCGGAATGTATCCGCCGCCGCCAATATCACCTTGCGGCCTTCGCCCAGAAAGCGATGAGCGAGCTTGCCGATGGTCGTGGTCTTTCCCGCCCCGTTTATTCCAACTAACATCACCACAGCAGGCGGAGTTTGCACCACATGCAACGGAGATTCGGAAGCGCGCAAAACCTCAAGCAATTGCTCCCGCACCAGGCTGCGAATCTCGGTTGGATCGGAGGTGAGCTTCCGATCGATCTGTTCGTGTAGCTTGTCCAGAATATCCTGCGTGGTCCGCACGCCAATATCGGCCGTGATCAGCGCATACTCGAGCTCTTCGAGCAGTTCCGCATCGATCGTCTTCTTTCCCGCAATCGCGTCTTCTAAACGATCGACCAGACCCGACCGGGTCTTTTCAATACCGGCTTTCAGTCGATCAAGAAGATTTGGCTCTGTCGGAACTGAGCCGAAAAGCGTTTGGATGGCCATGCGATGCGGTTTTGGCTTCAGCTTAGCAGGCGGAAATCATTGGAGGAATAAGATAGAAAAGAGGCGCCCCTGATGTCGGTCCTGTCACGGCCCGCGTACCGCGTGTTCTGCGCCCGTTCTCTCTCTTTCTGCCACAATATCTTGCCTAGATGACCTCGCCAGTTCACTCGAAAACCCGCCGCCGGCTGGCTGCCCTGTTTTCGGTCCCGCTGGCCTTCAGCTTAGTCTTCTTCTTCGTCAATGAAGAGACTGAACGTGCGCAAAACCGTCTGGTGGACATTCAGCACATGTCCACCAATATCGGGCAGCTGCGTGCTCACGCACGTGACATGGAGGCCGGTGAGCGAGGCTACTACCTTACCGGTGATGAGCGATTTCTGGCTCCGCTTAAATTGGCGGGTGCTGACCTGGGCGTGTACATCCGGAAAACCCGCGCGCTGGAAGAGCGGCTTCCTAGATATCGCCCGGAGATCGAGCGCATTATCCGGCTGATCGAGGTTCGCTACGCTGAGGCAACCGAAGGCGTACTCGTCAAGCGCCGGGGCACATATTCAGGAGCTCAATTCGCCCAGCGCCTGCTCCGGTCACAAGACACCATGGATGACATCCGCACCCGCTGCCGTGCCGTTCTGAGTTCGCTCGACTCGGATGAGATGGCCATTCTGAACGCTCAAAATACCTTTTCGAAGTGGAGCTTTCTGTTCTTTTCCGCCGGTTCGCTCATCATGATCGGCGTGATCGTTTGGCTTTACAACGTACTCCTTCGTTATCTCTACGAAAGAGACACCGCCAACGAAAATCTCAAAACCGCCAACAACTATCTCGAGGCCCGCATCGAAGAAAGAACCCGGGACCTCACGCAAGCGAACCAGGAACTCCAGCAGTTCGCCTATGTCGCAAGCCACGATTTACAAGAGCCTTTACGGACCATCACCAGCTTCTCGCAACTCCTGGCATTGCGATACCGGGGCAAACTGGATGCGGATGCCGATGAATTTATCGGCTTCATCACCACGGCTTCGCGGCGCATGACCGATTTGATTAACGGACTGCTCACGCTGGCCCGCTTGCGCAAATCGGGACTGCCCTCCGAACCGGTCTCGTTCGAATCGCTTCTTCAAGAGGCCGAAGCAAGCCTCCAGGCCTCTATCCGCGAAAGCGGCGCGACCATTCAACGAGGTCCGCTACCCTCCCTCGTAGTCGATAGCGTGCAGATGTCGCAGGTCTTCCAGAACCTTATCTCGAACGCAATCAAATATCGAAAGGCCGAACCGCCCACAATCCGTGTGGAGGCGCGCAAAGAAGGGGGAAGCTGGATTGTTTCCGTGGCCGACAACGGCCGTGGCTTCGATCCGCAATTCGCCGAACGTATCTTCGGACTCTTCCAACGCCTGAACAATCGCGAAGAGGGCACCGGCATGGGCCTCTCCATTGCCCGCAAGATCATCGAGCGCCATGGTGGAAGAATGTGGGCCACTTCGAGCGAGAATGTGGGCTCTACTTTTTGCTTCAGTCTGCCGGTCAGTCTCGAACAGAACCGCATCGAAGTAGCCGAGCCGCAGCCCGCCGCGGTATCGAACGCGTAAGCATCTTTTCCCTACGCTCATCGTGCTTCCTTCGATTGCTCCGATAGACTGAAAGGGTGATCCTAAGCCCTTCCGCTATCGAGATACTGGAGCTTGTGAAGGGCCTAACTACAGGCTTTCAGGAGCGCTTAAAGGATCGCGATCCCGAGTTTCCCCAAGCCGAACTTTCCGAGTTAGCTGCCTGCGGAGCGCTTCCCGCCTGTTTACCGCTAAGCGAAGGCGGGTTGGGACTTGGAATCGATCCGTCGCAATCGGACGCACTGCTTTCGCTGCTCTTTGAAATCGGCCGCGCGAACCAGGTTCTCGGACGCATCTTCGAAGGCCATGTCAATGCGCTGTTGCTGGTTTCCCGCTTCGGTACGCCGGCTCAAATCGAAGAGGTCGCGCATGATGTTTTGACGCATAATCGCGTCTTTGGCGTCTGGAACACAGGGCCTGCACGCCAGCCTGCAGTCGAACGCCGCGACGGCGGCACTCTCCTCTTTACTGGCGGGAAATCGTTCGCTTCAGGAGCCGGACAAATCTCGCGAGCCATCGTAACCGGACTGCTGAACGGCCGCGATTGGCAGATGTTCCTCTTGCCGCTCGATGAGATCGACTATGGGATCGACTACGATTCCTGGCAGCCCATGGGCATGGAAGCGTCCGACAGTTTCTCCGTCGATTTCACAGGCGTCGAGCTCGACGCCAGCTCGCTTCTGGGCCAAGCAGACGATTACTACGCCGAGCCGATGTTCACCGGTGGCGCATTCCGCTTTTCTGCCGTCCAGATGGGGGGCGCCGCGGCTCTCTTCGATTTCTGCCGTGACTATCTGTGCGAACTGAACTACGACAAAGACCCTCACCAGCTTCATCGCATGGGTCAATTGTCCGTCCTGGTCGAGAGCGGTCGGCAGTGGATTGCGCAAGCCGCCCGTTGGATGAGCAGCGATGAGGATCCTGACCTGTTGCCGACCCGGGCCAGAATGGTGCGCGTGGCAATCGCCCAGATCTGTCAACAAGTGGCCGATACGGTAGAAATCTGCGTCGGAGCTCGCGGCTTGCAGGGCCGCCGTCCCTTCGCTCGTATGCTGCGCGACCTGCGCATGTATCTCCGGCAGGCGGGAGCGGACGCGGCTGTCACCGCCATTGGGCGAGCCAGCCTGGACCGTCGTATCTGATCATGGCCAATACGCTAGCTCGTCAATACTTCGAAGACGTTTACGCCGCCCGCGAAGATCCCTGGAACTACGCCGATAGCCCGTACGAAAAAGAAAAGTACGAGAGAACGCTGGCCATGCTTCCCGGGCACAACGGAAACGCTCTGGAGATTGGCTGCTCGATTGGAGTCTTCACCGCCTTGCTTGCGCCGCGTTGCGACCGGCTTCTCTCCATAGACACCTCCGAGCGCGCACTTGAGCGAGCGCGGCAACATTGCCGGGATATTGCAAATGTTCAGTTCGAGCGGCTGAGCATTCCGGCGGAATATCCCGATGGTCAGTTCGATTTGACCGTGCTCTCTGAAGTCGGTTACTATTTCTCGATCGAAGACCTCGGAGTCGTTGCGGACAAGATCGACGCTCACGCCGCGGAAGGAGGGCAGTTGCTTCTGGTTCACTGGCTTCCGTTTGTCCCCGACTATCCTCTGACCGGCGATCAGGTTCACGACTTCTTCTTGCAGCGTCCCGGATGGGCTAGACGGCAATCGGCGACAGAGCCGAAGTATCGCATTGATCTTCTTCAGAAAACAACTCCGCCTCAGGCGTAACCAGCTGTCGGCTCAACGCTCGGAGTTCATGGATGGCCGAGCCGATCGGCGATTTGCTCTGTGTTGGTCCAAGCCGCCGCTTTAAGAGAGGATCGAGCGCCAGTACCTCCCAGGCCTCGCCAAAGGTCTGGCAGTCCAGCGCGTTCCCGACCCGCTCGGCCGCGGCTTGAGTTCGTTCGGCAAAATGACGTGTTCGATCCGCGAGCCTTTTGCTCTCCCAAAGCTCGCGAAAAGCGCGCCGTGCCGTAAAGCGCAGCGTGAGAAGCCGCACCGAGTCGACCGGCGTCTCTGCCCCTGCGTGCTCGCCCGCAGCCCACTGATTGAGCTGTTCGGAAAGGCCGATCGCCGTTCTTCCATCCAGCCGGGCCGAGGTTCGAACCTTCACCGCCGGACTATGACGGAACCTCTGATCCTTGCGCATTAACGCTTGATAGAACGCGACGTCTTCGAGACTGCGTTCCGGCGGCAATCCCCCGGCCGTGCGGTAGGCTTCTACCGTGACCGCAAAACTGGCGCCGAAATGGTGATAGTGCCGCGGCCACCGGTCGTGCGCCAGCGGATCGAGGCGATCCTCCAGCCAGGCCACCAGCGTCCGGTAGTCGTCGTCCAGCTTTTGCATGCGGCAAATCCGCGCCGGAAGCTTGCAAACTTCGTGCGTGTGCAATTGAATCAGGCCGCCTACCGCGTCGGCTCCCGCCGCAATGGCATGTAAATTCTGTGCAATCCAATCCGGCGCCACTTCGGTGTCGGCATCTGTGGACAGGATCGCTCCTTGCCCCTCGATTGAGCCCTCCAACCGTCCGCATGCCATTTCCATGAGCGTCCGGCGCACGTTTCCGATATGAGCAGCAGCGGCGGGAAATGTTCGCTCGGTAATTTCGAGCCGCAGGCGCGGATGCTCACGAGCGAACCGACGGGCCTCGCACGCAGTCGCATCGGTGGAATTATTCACCAGCAGCAGCACTTCATAGCTGCTCTCTGGCATCGGGTATCCGCCCAGATCCACCTGGCGCGCGAGCGCACCGAGCGTGTGGCGAATCGTCTGCTCCTCATTCTTAGCTGGAACAATTACGGATACAAGTGGCTGACGGGGTCCGGTTGGCACGCTCCCTTTAAGATGCCTTGCGGAGCTTTGGGCATTTCGTAAGTTTTTCTGAGCAACGATATAAAGCCGCAGAAGGCAGCCGCCGATAGTCCAGCAGGGGAAACAGCACTGTGACTAAGAAGATCTACCAGATTGGAGACTATCGAGACCGGTTCAGCCGCGTCGGCAGGGTTGCTCTACAACGCTGCTATTGCGACGCTGTGCGCTACCGTCAGGAACTCTTTGCCTCCGAGTTGCGGGGATTGGAGCCGAAACGCAGATCGTTCAGCATTCTGCGGCTGGAAGATCTCGAGTCCGGTATTCCTGACAATCCGTCTCGCACGCACCCGGGCTGGGATTTTATCTATTCAAGCGAACTGCTCAGCAGTCTTCCGGCGGTCGCCGCCCGGCAAGTCATTCGCAGTGCGGCAGCGAAACTCAATCCGGGCGGACGCTTGTTGCTGGCAAACGTCTCGCTTAATGCTCGAGTCCGCCAATGCTACCTGTGTCACGCAGAAGGGCAAACCTATCGCACTGAGCTTGAACTGGCCGAACTAACACGCGATATTCCCGAGATCGCAAACGCGGGACAGGCAATCTTTCGTGATTTGCAAGGCTTGAACGTTTACTTGGAACTGCACCGGGCGACCGCATCCCTTAGCCTCTGTGCCTAATACGCGTTACCCGTGCCGCTGTTTAGAAACACGGTCGGCTCAACGGACATGCCTGGCCGCAGAATATGCTGGCGATCCTGCCCAGGCTCCAGAACCAGTTTGATTGGGATTCGCTGGACGACCTTTACGAAATTCCCAGTGGCATTCTGCGGGGGCAGCAAGCTAAATTTCGCGCCGGATGCAGCCGCGATGCTATCGATATGGCCCAGAAACTTGTTGCTGCTGCCGTAAGTATCTACCTCGATCTCTACTTTCTGTCCCACTCGCATCTTTTTGAGCTGTGTCTCTTTGAAGTTCGCTGTGATCCAGATATCGTCAAGCGGCACCAGGGCCATGAGTTGCTGGCCGACTGCAACCTGCATGCCCGGCTCTGCATTCTTGCTACTGACGATTCCATCGACGGGCGCGCGAATCACCGTGTAATTTATGTTCAGCTTTGCCTGATCGAGCTGTGCCTGACTCTGCTTGACCTGTGCCTGAGCCGACCGGTAACGCGCTTGGCTGACCTGAACTTGCTTAGGTCTAATCTGTTCACTGAGGCGGCGCTGCACCTGAGCCGTGGCAAGCCGCGCCCGGGACTCCGCTACTTGCGCGATCGATTGATCGAGAGCATGCTGCGCCTCATTGATCGCCGCTTGCGCCGAAGTGACCTGCGCATCGTTGGCAGTGGCGGCAGCGACCGCGCCGTCATACTCCTGCTTCGATATCTCATCCCGGGTGACAAGCTCTTTGTAGCGCTCCAGATCTTTCTTCGATTTGATGGCGTTTGCCAGAGCCTGATCGAGAGATGCATGTGCCGAGCGCACTCGCGCGCGGGCTCCGTTCGCGGCCTGTTCTGAGGCGGCGAGCGAGGCCCGGCTCTCATCCACTTGCGTCGTCGAGGTACTTATCGTCGACCGCGTATTGATGTTGGTGACCGGAATATTGACCTGCGATTCACCCGCACTAGCCTGAGCATTGGCTAAGTTCGCGTCGGCCCGCTCCTGCGCCACTTGGAAGTCCGCCGGATCGAGTCGCACCAACTCCTGACCCGCGCGTACCGGTTGATTATCATTCACCAGAACGGTCAGCACCGTGCCGGTAATGCGAGGGCTGATCGGAACTACGTGGCCATCGACTTGCGCGTCGTCGGTAGACTCACGCACCGAGTAATACGCCCAGATCGGAATCGCGGCAATAATTGCGACCACCAGCACTGCCAGCGCAATGAGCCGAATCGTACGCTTTCGGCGCGGATTTGTTTTCTTCTTCTTCTCGCCCTGATCCGTTTTGCCCTGATCTTTTTTATTCTGATCTTGGCCGCCTTTGTCGCCACCCTCGGGTGACTGACTTTGGCCCTGCTCATTCTCCTGATTACCTTGCGATTGTTGGTCGTCTGCCATGTATGCTGTGTTTACCGTTTCCCTTGCTCACTGGCGAGGAGAATGACTGCAGTCGCTTGATTGGGGGCTAAACGGTGAAGTTCCTCCATATTCTCTCATTCCCGATCGCGATCCCGGTAAATTTTCGTTTCTTTCGCTGCCCGGCTGGAGTCTAAGTGAAGCGCGACGCGCACGGAGGGTCAAGAGATGCTGAAGCTGTTTTCCTTAGGGTGTTTGATGTTGGGCGCGGCTGGATTAATGAGCGCAGCGCAGCTTGAAGGCATCGTCGTCGATTGGGCTTGCGCCAAACCCATAGTGAAGGATGGAAGGGCCAAGGTCCTCAAGAATAAGTCGAGCTGTTCCATGATGAAGAACGGCTACGAGCGGAAAGCCTACGGTCTGATCACCCAGGACAAAAAATACTATCTGCTTGAGGATTCAGGCAACGCTAAAGTTAAACAGTTGCTCAAAGACACGCCCGACAAGGACAACCTGAAGGTAGTGGTCAATGGCGACATCCAGGGCGGCGCGATCAAGATCCTGACTATTAGCGAACTCTAGGCCCCGCGCTCAACCTCGTCAGCCTCCGAAGAACGATCGCCGCGTGGGACTCGGCAGCGGAAGCGGCCAGGACATGAGCGCAATGTGGTCGTAAGCCCAAAAGTTGATGAGCGGTATCCCAAACCGGCTGGCTGCCTGAAACTCGACCGGCCACGGGCAGGCTCCGTTGAACCACGGGATCAGATAGGCGGTCGAAGTTAGCGGCCACGAGAGATCGCCGCTCAAGGTGAACGAGATTGCTTCCATCGCCAGATCCAGATTCCGGTAAGTCGATCCCCAGCTCAGCGCTTCCACTTTTAAACGGTCTAATCCGCTGCTCGATTGCGCGCGCCAAGCTGCCGGCAGGTTAACGGACGCATTCAAATGCCCACCCTGCGGATAGGGACTCTGGGGGCTGATGTAACAAGTGGCGGAATTGACGTCGTTTGGGTAGAGCAACTCGAATTTGGCATTAGGATACTGCGCAAGCACCGCCGCCCTGATGGCATCGACGTGCGCTTTCAGTTGAGCCGCAAGAAAGTTCGCGTCTGCGCCGCCGTTTGCTGCGGGGTCGTCATCTTGACAGGTGAATTTATAGAGTGGACGCCCGAGCGCAGTCTGCGCAGCAGCCGCCGTCACCGGGTCATAGTAGCCCATAGTTCCGCCGGACACCGTTCCTGTACCGACCGCCCAAGGCCCGTCTGGAATCGAGCCGTTCAGAGTGAAATGGGTGTTATCGGTTTTCGTGACCGCCCAGGTGCCGTTTGCCGCCGTCATGCCCTGCAATCCTGAAATGACCACACGGTCACCGGTGTTGAAGCCGTGATCCTCCGCTGTGCCGATCGAGATAGGCGTGGTGAACGAGGCGTAACCGACCGGCTTATTTTGGAAAGAGCTGAAATACCACCAGACGAATTCGCCAAACTGTAGCCACGGAGTTAAACCGGCTGCGCTTTGCAACCCGGCGATCTGGCTGTAACAGGCCTTTTGGAAGTTGCTAAGGTTCGGTACCGGGGCGCACTGGGACGAGTAAATTCCGTTGAAGTCAGTCGCTGTCTGGACCGGCGTGCTGTTACTGTCTCCAAAGCGGGCAACCCAGGTGTTAACCGCCGTGCCGTCGTCCGGCGGATTCACCAGCTCCATCGAAAATGACGTCGTAATCAGTAGACCAGCTGCTTGAACGGCTTTGAAAAGATCCGCGTGCCAGCGTGCGACCGGAAAGTTTACCGGCTCAGAGGCCGACGCGTCAATTTGCCACGTACCATCCGACCCCGCGTTCAAGTTGCCGGTGTACTGGACGGTTCCGGCTGCCGAACTAACGGCGCAGGCGAAGGTGTCCTGCCAAAGCGGTGATCGTGTAAAGATCGTCAGTTCACCCGTGCCTGTCTTCTGAGCCCATACGGAAACACTCGAGGCATTGATGTAATAAACGAAGTGAGCGGCGATCGTTTCGAGCGTGTCCCATTGAGTGACAGACTTCAAAATAGAAAAAGTGCCGATAGTGATTGCGGCGGATTCTCCAGGCGAGAAACTACCGCCGAAATTGACCTTTGCCGAGTTGATCTGTGCGCCTATTCGCTTGCGCTGGTTCCACCAATAGACGCCGATGTACTCATTCAGCTGTCCGTTAAAACCGAGCTTCTGCATATGCCAGAGCAGACGCTGGGGGCTGACCTTGTAAGTGGCGTCCGTGTCGAAGTCCAGCGCGGCGCTAACATTGTCGTAAGTTACCAGTGGACCCGGAATGTCTGAGGCAACCGCAGCTTCCACGTAATCGAACAGGAACTCGCTTCCGGTTGAGCTAACGTCCCATGTTGGCGCATTCTGCTCAGCCTTGTAAGACCCGGCTAATGTGATCACCACAGTGTGAGTTCCGGCGGGAACAGACGATCGCAGCAGCCTTCGCGAGACCACTTCGGAGCTGACGGCGAGAAAGCAATCAAAGGTTCGCGCCACATCCCCATCGAGACTGACGGAAACCTGCGCCCGGTCGCTGAAGAGAGAAGTTCCCAGATAAAGATCGTGTGTGGCGGCGCTTGTGTAGATAATCGTGACGCTGTCACCGATGGTCGCGGTCTGCATCCCGAAACCATGCCAGTAGTTATTAGCCGGTATGGTCTTCCAACCCGTCCCTCCATAGACGCATGCTGGGTCGCCGTTCCCCACTCGAACGCTTTGCGGGCCGGCACACGGCAGCGCAGCGATGTTGTTCGGGTCTTTGATCTGCCAATCTGTAAAGCTTGCGGTCCACTCACTATCCGAATAAGCCCTGCCGTTTGCCAACTGGGGAGCAAATGTCAGCCAGGCTTGCCGGACCTGATCCAGCCCGAGCGCCGTGAAATCGAGATTGATGTTCCAAACCACGTTATCCGAGTTGCCGCCCGAAAGTTGGAGCACAGGGTTGTTCACGGCGAGAGTTACGTTGCCAGGCCGCACAACCATGTAGATCTGCACATCGTTGCCATCGGCCCCGCCGTATTCCGCAAGGTAGGGGATGGCTAAACCTGCGGGCGGCACTGCGGTTACGGTCAGAACCGTCGGACTTTGAATCGACGCAACTGTATACGGAGCTCCGGCGAGGAAGATCGTCGAGCCCACCGCGATACCAGGGAATTTAGTTCCCTGTGACCAGGTGACGGTAGTTCCAGTAACCGAGACCAAGCCGGTTCGGGCATTCTTTACCGTCAAGTTACCGCTGTTATCGGCGGACGCGAGCACGGCTACGCTGCTGCCGGCATTCTTCGACCAGTTAAACGTATTGATGCTATTCGCGAATGTCTGTGCCACGTAAGCGGCACTCTCGCCTCCACCCGCCAAGAAATCAAAGCTTGTGTTATTCACGAACAGAGTAAGCCGATCGTAGATCGTACATCCACCCGGCGCGGTCAACGTATAAGTGCCGGCAGCTACCGAGTAATTAGAAGAAGCCAGGGTGGCATAATCCCAAAGCGCGACCTTGACCGGTTCGCCCGTTGTTTTCACCAGATCGAGCGAGGCCCAGTCGATCCAGTTGTATTTCGACGAATCGATCGGTTGAAGATTCGTGTAACTCACGTTGAAATTCAGCACGATGCCGGATAGGTCGAAGTTAGGCAGATACTTCACTGAGTAATGCTCGTAGGTGTTGTCGGCGTCGTAGACGACGAGCACGCAGAAGTCGGCTTGATCACGGAACACGCCATAGACCTTGAAGCCGGTAGGGCTTGTTTCGCAAAGCGAAGCGGCCGCTCCGAATCCGGTGAAACCTCGGAGATAAAGGGTACGGTCTGGCTGGAATTTTGAGATGCGTTCGGTATTCATTGGGCTAGGTGAAACACTCGGAACTACTGATCGAAACGTAGTCCCGCGAATCTTCCAATGAACACAACCGGCAACCGGAGATATCGATATCTGACCGGCTAAATGGATCAGGCTCTTAAACTTGCGTGAACTTCGACAGAGTTTTCATCCTCTGTGACTGTGGGCTCGGGCAGTCTGCCGGTCCAATTAGCCCAGCCCCAAAAGATAGCCGTAGAAGAGCTAAGAAGTCCGGAAACAGCTCCGATCGAGCGCACGCTGAAGTATTGCGAAGCGACGCCGGCGCCCAGCATGGAGAACATCATGGTGGACCAGTTCAACGTCTCGACGGTGGAGAAGACGCGGCCGCGGAAGCGATCCTCGACATGCTTCAAAAGCTTCGACCAGTTCAGTACCGCGCTAATTGCGACACTGGCGCGGGAAATAGCCATGAACAGCAGCGCGAAAGGCCAGCTGCGCATCTGGCTGAACACGATGTATGCGCCGCCGTGCAGCAGATAGCAGAAGAAGACCGTCTTCTTGTACGCGCTAAAACTCAGACGTTTGCCCAGATAGTTGCCCGCAATGCCGCCGATGAGCAACCCGACTCCGGCGATACCCCAGAGTTCACCCAGACCTTCAGGACCCCGCTTGAAAATCATCTCGCTGAACAACGTAAAGAGCACTTGCGCCGCGCCGCCGCCGCTTGCCCAACCGACCGCAATCAAGCCGATGCCCAGAATTAGAGGCGACTTGACCATGTAGGCAAGCCCCTCGCGGTACTCGTGCCAGGGCCTCGCCACTTTTGTCTCGTTCAGGTTGCGATCGGCGGCCCGGAAGTGCCCTTTCTCGGACTCGAGCCGCCAAATACAAAACGCGGAAAAGAAGAACGACAGTGAATTGAAGACAAACGCGATTTGATAGCCGAACTTTGCCGCGGTGGTGCCTCCGAAGAATGCGCCCACGGCAAGCGTTAACCAACCCGTAGTCTGGGTCAGCGAGTTGGCGGTGTGCAATTCATCATCAGTGGCGATTGAGGGCAAGATCGCCGACCGGCCGCTGGTGAAAAACGGCGAAGCCACCATCAGCAGCGCGCTGAGCACGTAGAGCAGCCACGATTGCTCGAACCGGATGGCGAGAATGAAACCGAGCGCAATGAAACCACGCACCAGATCGCTCGCGATCATGATCTTGCGGCGGTCAAAACGATCCAGCAACACACCGGCGAACGGACCGACAACGATTGCAGGTATGGCGCGCGAAAGCAGTATGGCCGCCACCGCCCCGCCGTTGTGCGTTTCATCCATTGCCAGGCTGAGCACGGCAACGTTGTTGAAGTGATCGCCCATTTCGCTGACGATCTGGCCCATCCACGTCCAGCGATAGTTCCGGTTTCGGACGAGCAGCTGCGTAAACTCTGACATCGAGCTACCGGAGCGCCTGGCAAATCACAATCGCCTGCCCGAGATGGCGCTGCGAATGCTCGCACAGATGAACTAACAAACCCAAAACGGTAGTGGGGAGCCTCTTGCGTCCGACAGAGCGAGAGTCGTAGAGAGCAGTGGGATCTAAAGTAACTATTTCTCGCTCTGCCTTTGCGAGCGCCCGCTCTACACCAGCCAATAGTTCCTGTAGACTGCCCTCGGGCTCGAGTTCGTTCGGCAAAAACGCCAATTGCGTTTCGTCGAGCTCCCCGCCTAGCAAATACGTCGTTAACCGGTCGACGCTCCCGGCCAGATGCTTCAGGTGAAAGCCGAGCGAGGTGCGTCCGACGTTTTGCCAAACTGCTTCGGGCGGCAGTCCAGCCGTGTGGTGAGCCAGGTCTTCACGAATTTGGGCAAAGCTGAAGAAGACCGGCATCACCAGCGGATGCACGTCCTCCAGGGGTCCCCGGAGCCAGGGTTCAGTTCGTTCGGCAGACACTTCGTTTTACGTACGGCGTTAACGCATGTTACCAGTGTGCCCAAGCGAGTAACGGCCCGGCTGGGGGTATACGCAGAGGCCGTGCGGTCCTTTGCCCACAGGAATTCGAGCGAGCAATTTCCCGTTAGACGTATCGAACACATACACCTCGCTGTTGTAGCGTCCGGAGAGCCACAGCTGTTTACCATCGGGCGATACGTCGCCCATATCGGGACTTCCGCCGCCGGGTATTTTCCACTTTCCGACCAGCTTGCCGGACCCGGTGTCGAGTAGCGAGATGGAGCCTTCGCCGCGATTGGAGATGTACATGTACTTGGCATCGCGGCTGAAATATTCCCCGTGGGCGCCCTTGCCGGTCTTGATGAAGCCGATCTGTTTAAAATTGGCTGCATCGATGACGTGAACTCCATCTGCATCCATATTGGCCACGTAAAAGACCTTGCCGTCGGGAGAAAGACGGCAGTCCTGAGGCATACCTTTCGGCTGCAGCTTCATGCGCGCGACGACTTTCTGCGCAGCCACATCGATCTTCAGCAGTTCGCTTGAAAATTCGCACGTGGCGATCATGTAGCGTCCATCGGAAGTGAAATCGGCATGGTTGACGCCGTCGCAATCGACCGGCAGACGATGGACCACTTTCATGGTCTGCGGATCGTGAAAATCAACGCGCCTTTCGCGCTCGGCCATTACCACTGCATACTTGCCGTCCGGAGTGTAGTACATGTTGTACGGGTCGTCGACATGCACAGTCTCTCCTTCTTTGCCGGTCGCGGGATCTATCATCGTCAGCTGATCTCCAAGGTCCTGCGCCACCCAGAGTCTTTTCAGATCCCAGGAGGGAATCACATGCTGCGGTTCGAGTAGCCCTTTGCCGTGCTTCGGCAGAGCAAAGTGCCCGATGATCTTAAACGTCTTCGGGTCGATGATATCCACGGTGTCGCTTTTGGAATTTGGCACGTATACGCGATACGGAAAGCTCTTCACCGTGTCGCTCAGCATTCCAGGTCCGTCCGCTGAGTAGATGTTGTTTGGATTGAGCACGGGCGGCATACCTTCCAAGCCGGAAGGGGCGCCCGACGCTTTGCCGGCGATCGCCGCACAAGGAAGCAGGCAGATTGAGCTCAGCGCGCAGCACCGGGCCGCGAGCGAGAACCGTTTCGAGAAACGCATAGCTTAAACAAGTAGAGTAACGCGGCGAAGGCCTCGCGAGGCAGGAAACTCTCCAGTACAATTCATATTAGAAATGTCGCAAAGCAGCGAGGGTGAAAGTGAGATCCTGTTAGGCAATAAGCAGCTGCTCGCTGTGTTCTTCGTGGGCGTGGTCCTGCTGGGAATTGCATTTACCGGAGGCTACATGTTAGGGCGTGGCGCTGCGGGCAAAAAGCCGCAGCAGGCCGAGACGGCCGCAGTGAACACGGCGAGCAGCCCTAGTGCAAGTCCAGAGAGCGCCGACACAGACGGCCAGGTAGGTGAGACGCACTCGGTTCCGGCTTATGGCGGCTCCGTTACTCCCGCCGAGAAGCCATCGAGGGCGGCAGAGCCGGAATCGAGCGCCAAACTCAAAGCCTCTGAAAACCTACTTGGAGCGCGGAAAAAAGCGGGCTTCAAGCCCACAGAGGAGGAGCGCTCCTCGGCAAAAGCGTCAAAGGCCGATGGGTTCACTCCGCAGAGCGGCCAGGAGTTCTTGCAGGTTGCGGCGGTTCCGCGCAACCACGCTGAAGCTGTGGCTGCAGTTCTCCGCCGCAAAGGGTTCCATGCTCACGCTGTGCCGAAACCCGGGAAAGCGGATCTGTACCGGGTAATTGTCGGACCGATTCGAGACCCGGGCGAGCTATCCAGCACTCGCGACTCGCTGCGCAAGACCGGCTTTAACCAGGTCATCATTCAGCACTTCGAGTAGCGAGGGTAATTACCACTCGACCGACTGCCCCGGCTCGAGCGTCCAAACCTCGATTCCATCTTTTTGCAATTTGCTCGAGAGTTCTTCGGGAGTGCCGGTCAACGCGGGGAACGTTCCGTAGTGCATCGGGATGACTTTCTTGGGTTTTAAGAAGCGGGCCGCATGAGCCGCCTCGTGCGGTCCCATTGTGAAGTGATCGCCGATGGGCAAGAAAGCCAGCTCGGGGTTATGCATTTGGGCAATGAGCTGCATGTCGGAGAAGGCAGCGGTGTCGCCCGCGAAGTAGGCGCTCCGCCCGTCTTTGAACGTAAGGACGTAGCCTGCCGCTTCGCCTCCATAGAGCAGATTGTCGCCGTCCTTAATTGAGTTGCTATGCAGCGCGTGTGTCATGGTCAATTTGACGAAGCCAAGATCGACGGTGCCGCCCTTGTTCATCCCGATCGTGTTCTTTACGCCCTGCTTCTCCAGCCAGGATGCGGTCTCAAATATTGCTATGACCTTGGGGTTAAACTTCTTCGCTAACGGGACGACGTCGTTCGAGTGATCAAAATGCGCGTGTGATAAAGCTATCGCGTCGACCTTCGAAACCGAGTGTCCTTTGGGATATTTTGGGTTGCCGTCGAGCCAGGGGTCGAGCAGGAGTACCTCGCCCGATTCAAATTCCAACTCAAAAGCGGCGTGTCCAAGCCAAGTAATTTCTATCATTCCGAACCGTTAGATGCAGGCCTTGCCTGGGCTGGTACAAACAGACCATCGCCTGCTTTGGCGACGCCGGGAATGGACACGGGCAGCTTTCCCGTGATTGGGATGCTGCCTAACAAGGCGCGCGCTACGGCGATCTCGGACGTGCTCGTAACGCTGAACGTTGCCAGGTAGCTTGCGACGTTGGGGAAATCACGTACAACGTAAGGGCTCCCGAACGAGATCAAAGCGACCGGGGCTGTACCGGAAACGATTGTCTGGAGGAAGCCAGAGAGACCACCCGCCAGAGCTACGTTTCCGCGATTGGCACCGACGGTAATGAACGTGGCCACGTATACCTGCTTGCAGCGGGTGATGTCGGCCGCAAAACTATTTAGGAGGCTGTCCGGCATCGTGGCGTGCGTCACGTAGGTCTGAAACAAAACATGAGCCGCTTGTAAGGCGCGCGTGAGGGCTTGCCCTCTGGTAGAGAACTCGCCTTCACTCATGATGACCAGGCAAGAATCCATGCTCGAGGGCATCGGGAAAAGATGCTTTTCATCCTTCACGAGAGTGAGCGACTTATCGGCAACAGACTGAGCGAGCAGGTCCAGTTTATCTTCCTCCAAATCGTTGCTGATGCGATCGAGGTTGACATAGCGCTGGCGGAATAAGCCGACCCGCTGTTTGGCCGCCAGTACTCGGGAGGCGCTTGCATCGATACGGGCGCGGGAAATGCGTCCGGTTCGTACGGCCGCGGTAATTGCCCGAATGCAAATGTCGGGGTCGTCAGGCATCAGCAGAACATCCGCGCCCGCCTCCAAGGCACGAATGGCGAGTTCACCTTGAGAGAACAGCGAGGTTACGCCGGCCATGTTCAGCGCATCGGTGACCACTAATCCCTTGAAGCCGAGTTCGTCGCGCAGCAGGTTAGTCAGAATGCTGCGGGAGAGAGTAGCAGGTAAAGGTTGTGGCTCGAAAGCGGGAACAGCAAGGTGCCCGGTCATAACGGCATCGACATTGTGAGCAATAGCCGCACGGAATGGGACAAGCTCAACGGCTTCAATCCGATCTTTGGGTTCGTCGATCTGTGCCAAAGCCATGTGGCTGTCCTGCGACGTGTCGCCGTGTCCAGGAAAGTGTTTTGCGGTCACCAGAAGATAATTGCCGGGATCGGAGTGCGCGCCATCGATGAACGCCCCGACATCGGAGGCCACTGCTTGGGGATCTTCGCCGAACGAGCGAGTGTTGATGATCGGGTTATCCGGGTTATTGTTTACATCGGCGTCGGGAGCAAAAGCCCAGTTCACGCCGAGCGTGCGCGCCTCACGGGCGGTCGCCGCGCCAAGTTCGCGCACCGCAGTCAGGTCATGGGCAGCGCCATACGCCATGAGATACGGAAACCGGGCGGTTTGCGCAACTCGCATCGAAGCGCCGCGTTCGAAATCCGAGCCAACCAGCAGAGGCGTGCGCGCTGCATGCTGCATGTGATTGATGAAAGCGGCCATCTCAAATGGGGGCGCGCCGATTACATCGCCGTTCCGAGTCTTCCCAAGCACAATAAATCCACCCACATGTGAATCGTGGATCCAGTGGTTCAAGCGTTGGTACTCTCTGTCGGACGAGTCCGGATATGCACCGTACCCTCGAGCAATAATCAGCTGCGCAATCCTGTCGTGCAGCGATAACGAACGCAGTAGCGGCGAACCAGCGACGGTCGAGCGCGCCGAACGCCGCGGAACGGCTGTCTTCTCAACGGAAGGGGAAGCCGAAGCCGAATAGACCAAACACTGCACAATAATCCACAGTGCCAGGATCTGCCTCGGGCGAATCATGTTCCCCAATATAGAGGAAAGTGCGCGAGCGAACTAATTTGCCTGCTTACTTTTGCTCGTAGAACGCGTGGACTGCGAAGCGGCGGACTTGCGCGGTGGATTGAGAAGCCGCTTGGCGGCTCTTACCAAAGTAACGATCTCATTGGAGCTCTTTTGAATCACGGCATCGGCGCCCGTCGACTCCGGATTGAGGCCAAGGTTTTCAGCAAACCCGGTCAGAAGGATGATCGGCATTCCGAACCGCGCCTCCCGGAGCTGCCGGATCAAATCCAGTCCATTCACGGGAGACATGCGGTAATCAGTAATCACCAAATCGAAATTCGTTCCGGCAGCGAGCTTGAGCGCCTCCGAGCCACAACGGGCTGGGATCACGGTATAGCCAAGCTCTTGCAACACTGACGTTCGCGCCATCACTCCATCTGCATTGTCATCGACAAGCAAAATGCTGGCGGAACTCGTAGCGGCATAGCGGGGAGAAGATCGCATCAAAGACCCAGCGACAGTAGCAAAGGGCAGAAGGAGCTGTCAACGGTGCCCCTATCGTCCTCAAAACGGACGAGATTTAGTGCTTGACAGCTAAACCCGAGAGCTACTCTACCTGGCGCGGCGCTTTGTAGCCGGCCTTTGCGACAATCTGATACTTCATCGGCTTACCTTTGGCATTCAGCAATCGCAGCGGCTCGTTGGTCTCCGGATTGACCAGTTCCACCTTGATGCGCCGGAACTTGCCGTCATGAGCCACGTTGGTCGGATGATAGGCAAAAGAGTACTGGTCCCGCAACGCCTGTTCGATCTGCGCATAGATAGACGGGTATTCACCGGGAAATCGCGGAAAGAAACTAAGTCCGCCGCTCTCTTTCGAGAAGGTCTTCATCTCATTGTCGGCTTGTAGGAAATCCATATTCTCGATTTGCGCGCCCATGCCGCCGCGGCCTTCCAGGGACATGCGGGCAATCTGAAGGATGCTGATCGTGTAGATAGGCACGCCCGATTCCTGCAGCGATTTGCGGGCAGTATCAAAGGTGATTTTGCTGAAGGTGTCCAAACCGGTGCCGATCAGGATGATTGCTTTCCGGCCTTCAATGCCAGACATACGGTCGGCCATATCAGTAAGCGCGTCAAAAACGTTCGATTCGCTAAAGCCGGGGATCCGCAGACGCGACATTGCTTCCTCGGCGCGCCGCTTGTCCGGCGAGAAATCCGAAAGGATCGTCGGACGCAGGTCGTAAGCCACTACAGCCACATTGTCATCGGGCTTTAGCGTTTGGAGAAAGGTATAGGAGGCCTGCAGCGTTTCGTACCACCCATAGCTCCAGAATTGTTGAAAGCGCCCGCTAAACTCAATGAGCATGCAAATTGTCATAGGGGCCTCACTCAGGCCCGCTTGACTGATTTGCTGAGGCACGCCATCCTCTAAAATCCGGAAATCGCTTGGCGGGAGCCGGGGAATGAAGTGATTTTTGTCGTCTAGAACCGACACGTCGACGCTCACGGTTGTGGCATTCGAGCGGAAGGTAGGCGTATTCGCGGGGACGTCCTTGGGCTTCTTGTACTCGGAGGGAATATTCGGCTGATCGGTGGACTCCGGCTTTTCTGTGTCGGTGGTCGGCGGTTTCTTAGGCTTGGCTACCGAATCACTGCTTTGGGAGCCCGGCGATTCTTGCGCCGCAATGGGAAATGCACAAGAGGAAAAAACGGCAAGAGCCAGCCCGAAGTAGCCGGCGCGCAAGATGGAATTGTTCATGTTTGACTGCCTTTACGAATGCCGGAATGGCACAGAAATGACTTCTTAGTGGACCCAGGGGCCGCGGCTCGAATCTTTCTTGCGGAGATAGACCTCGAACTTCTTTTTGGCTCGCCGCAACTTCCAGTCCTGGTAACCGGCTGTGATCGGATCGCGCAGCCGCCGACGCATCCCATGTCCACGTAATAAGACGTAGCCGCCCAACATTCCGCCCAAACCAGAAATTGCCGCCATGGCGCCCTGCCCACCCGCGACCGCCATGTAAGACTGCAAGAAGATGACCGCGCCGATGATCATGACGAAGTATTTGGTCTTAATCGGGATGAGAAAGCCGAACAGGATTGTCTGGTTGGGAAAGAGCACGCCAAAGGCGACCAAAACCCCGTAGAGCGCTCCCGCCGAGCCGACTAGCGGAAAGTTCACCCCGCCGAAGATGTAGGCGGCAATAATCCCGGTGATCCCGGCGATTGCGCCGCACGAGAGATAGAACGTGACAAAGCGGCGTGTGCCCCAGACTCGCTCCAGTTCCACGCCAAACATCCAAAGCGCCAGAAGATTCCACAGCAAGTTGGTGATCCCGGCGTGAATGAATAGGTAGGTAACCAGTTCCCAGATAGCCAAGGAGTGTACGACCTGGGAAGGAACTAAGGCGAAGAACGAGAAGAGTAAGGAGCCAGCCCGGCTGGAACCCAAAATGAAATCGAGTACCGATATCGAACCGGTTACGATCAGGAGCCACTTTACCCCAGCTGGAAAGCGATTCGACGGAACGTACCGATTCACGTAAGAACGCGAACTAAAGGGCATCGGCTACGAAAACATCCTCAAATCGAGAATAACAAAGGAAACGCGAGGGGGGATCGCGAAGAGAAGCTCAATTTCCCTGGCTAGTACGCCGCCGGAGAATACTGGCTGCGAGATTCACCGAGACCGCAATGGCAAGCCAAACTAACCAATTAGATAACGGGCCGGAGGTAAAGAAAAAGGTATTTGTCCAGCCTAAGTTGGAAGATAAGCACCAAACCGCTAGCGCATACACGGAAAACACGGCGGGACCCATCAAGGCAGCAACGACAGCCGCAGATTCTTGCGCAGTATCCGAAGCCCACGACCCAGTGCGCGATAGTAACCCAGGTGTAGCGTGCACAACCGCAGCTAGTTTCGTCGTGTCTGTTCTGATAGCGACCGCAGTCGTTCGAGTGTCAGGCATTATGCCACTTACATTCCTTCTGATGCACGTAATGGGCCGAAAGTTCCTGTTTGGGGAATCAGCCAGTTACAGCTGTTTCTTAGATTGAGAGTGGAGGCAAATTACAAAATTCTGTAAAAAGGCTTGTCTTTGTTTGAAGAAGTTTTAAGTTCGGGAAGAAGTGACTATACGTCCGGCGGAAGTGTGAATCGGGATATATACCGGCTCATGCAAGTTGTCACGGCGAAAAACGAGGCAGCGGAAAGCAGACCGTGCAGGACTTTGGGCGAGCGGAAATCGGTTACTGAGATCCAGAGGGTAATCGAAAATGCGAAAACTGCCGATAGAGCGAATAGGGAGGCGAGCAACACCGCGAAGGCCTGCCGCCAGTGATCGTTGAGGAGGGTGGTTTTGCGGATGCGTACAACCATAGGAGAGAATGCCTCGGCAGCAAGGCAAGGCACATTATAGTACTGGATCACGGTTACCGGGCGACGCTTGATACGGTATAGGGTTGCAGGGCAACAGCATGGTACTGCGCGCTCGCGATTAAAGGAAGCGAATGAAGAAGATCAAAACAGCCATTGTCGGAACGGGTTTCATGGGGAAGGTTCACGCGGAGAACGTGCGCCGCTTAGGAAATGTCGAGATTGAGGCGGTTGTCGGAAGCAGGCTGGAGACCGCTCAGAAGTTCGCCGAGAGCGCCGGGATTCCGATTGCTACCGCGAAGCTTGAGGATGTGCTGAACAACCAGGACATTCAGGTTGTACATATTTGCACGCCGAACGTGGATCATTACCCGATGTCTATGGCTGCGGTCGAAGCCGGGAAAGCAGTTCTTTGTGAAAAACCGATGACGCTGAACGTGGATCAAGCCCAAAAGCTCGTGGACGCGGCAAAGCAAAAGGGCGTTCTCAACTGCGTCCAGCATAACCTACGTTACTATCCCGTGGTGCAGCAAATGCGGCAGATGATTGCTCACGGGGATATCGGCGAAGTGCTGATTGTGCAGGGCACTTACTCGCAGGACTGGCTGCTCTACGACACGGACTGGAACTGGCGTCTGGACCGGAAATCGAATGGCGACCTTCGAGTGATGGGTGATATCGGCTCTCACTGGATGGATATGATCCAGCATTTAACGGGATTATCGATTACGGCTGTATGCGCCGACCTTTCTATTTTTCACAAGACGCGCAAGCGTCCGAAGGGGTCGGTTGAGACATTTTCGGGCAAGAAAGCGACCGAGATGGAGACGGAGGAGTTTCCGATCGACACCGAAGATTTCGGCATGGTGATGCTTCATCTGGGCGAAAGGGCGCGTGGGGCGTTCACTGTCAGCCAAATGTCAGCAGGGCGGAAGAACAAGTTCGCCTTTGAAATTTTCGGGACGAAAGCGGGGTTGGCATGGGATCAGGAGCAGCCGGACACGCTTTGGATTGGTCATCGTAACGAGCCGAACCAGATCATTATTAAGGACGCTTCGCTGTTTTATCCGGAGGCCGCGAAGTTTGCCGACTTGCCGGGAGGCCATAGCGAGGGTTACGACGACTCGCACAAGCAGGTGTTCAAGAGTTTTTACGCTAAAGTGGCTGATCCTTCTATCCCGATCGATTACCCGACGTTTGCCGACGGCTTGCATGGAATGATTCTGCTGCAGAAGGTGGCCGAGAGCTCGGAAAAGCAGGCCTGGGTGAAAGTTTAAGCCGGCTCTTTACGATCCCAGAGCCAGCCGAACAGGAAAACAGAGGCTATCCAGCAGCCGATACAGGGCAGCATGAGCCGCACGCCGAGAGCGTGAACGTTCAGGCCGACGCCAATGAGCACCACGGTCTGGATCAGTCCATCGGGGAACAGGACACCGGAGGTGAATCGCCAGCGTGCTTGCGGAATGTACTGGTACACGCTTCGGTAATGCCCAATCGTGAGGGCTGACAAACCGGCGAAGAGGCCACTGATCCAGTCCAGAGGGGCGGTGAGAAGCAGAAGGACGGATAGGTAGGCCAGATCTTTGGACAACAGGATCTGCCAGCCGCGTATCGGCATTAGCCGGTAACGGAGCGCGCCGGCGCCGTCCAAGCTCAATAAAACCTGGGCCATCGTGCTCATTGCAATGGCGGCAATGAGGGACATGATCTGCAGAGCCGAGGAATCGAGAGGCTTTCCCCAAATCTTGTATGCCAATGTCAATCCGGCAAGCAGGGCGGCCATATAAGGGTCGAGCGTCGAGAGTATTTCGCGCCACTGCAGCGTCATCAAAAAGCCGATGAGGCCAGGAGGCTTCAAAATCCACTGCGAAAAGCTGTTCGTACGGAGGCGGACCGATCTCGTCCATAAAAAGACAATGCAGCGAAGCACGGCTACAACCGATAGAAACAGGCCGGCCGTGCGCCACTCTCCGCGAAAGAGAAGAAAGGCCGCGATCCAGACGAGTGGGGAGAATGCCAGGCTTACCGTTCGAACGAAGGCTTTTTCACGCGAGTTGAGCGGCCATAGTAGCCAGCGATCCTTTGGAATGCGTTCCATGGGATCCGAGGAAAGCGGGAAGGCCATCACCAGAGCGAGAATGATGGCGAAGAGCTCCGCGCTCTCCGGCTGCAGACCAACTAAGATGATGAAAAAGAAAAGGTTCTGACCGATGATCGATCCGAAAGTCTGGACATCGCGCCAGGAGGCGAGCCGGACCGCCTTTAGTGCGCTTCGGACCCGAGCCAATTCAGATCTTCCGTCGCAAAAGGTTCGACCATTTCGAAGTAGAGCTTCTCGAGAGCTTTCGGAAGCTCGGCGATCGTCGAATTCCAGACCAGTTTGCCGCCGTTGATCAGCATGACTTGATCGGCCATGCTATCGACCAGCGAGAGGATATGCGAGGTCAGCAGAATCGTCACGCCTCTACCGGCAACGGCGCGCAGCTGCGAACGGAGGGTTTCGGCGGTGATTGGGTCGATGCCTTCGAACGGTTCGTCCAAGAAAAGAGCTCGCGGGTTGGGCAAAAGCGCCATGGCAAGCGCCGTTTTCTTCTTCATGCCGTAGGAGCATTGGCTTATGAAGGTGTGAGCGCCGTTTTCCAGACGGAGAACTCGCAAAAGCTGTGCGGCGCGGGCGGATGTTTCGGCACGCGAGAGGCCGTAGACGCCGCCCGTGAGCTCCAGATGTTCCCTTACGCTGAGTGCGTCGAACAGCGCGAGGCTTTCGGGCAGAACCCCGATTTGGTTGCGTAAGACCGGATCCTGCGGGCTCAGACCACATACGATCGCCGAGCCGGTTGTCGGCTCCAGCAGTCCTGTGAGCATCTTCACCGCCGTCGATTTGCCGGCGCCGTTCGGACCGAGTAGCGCGCAGATTGAGCCGGCCGCGATTTCGAAAGAGAGGTTCGAGACGGCCTCGAAGCTGCCGAAACGGCGTCCTAAATCCTGGCAGGAGATCATGTCGGTGAGCTGGGCTTACTAGGCGAGTGCCTGATCCAGATCCCAGAGGAGATCGTCGAGATCCTCAAGGCCTACCGAGAGGCGAATGAGTTCCGGGGAGACGCCGGCCGCTTCCTGTTCGGACAGGCTCAGCTGTTGATGGGTGGTGGAAGCGGGGTGAATGACCAGGCTGCGGGCGTCGCCGACATTGGCCAGGTGAGAGAAGATCTTCAGCTTGTCGATGGAGGTTTTCCCCGCTTCGAAACCGCCCTTCAGACCGAACGAGAAGACTGCGCCGGCTCCTTTTGGGGCGTATTTCTCAGCGAGGGGCCGATAGGGGCTCGAGCTGAGCGAGGCGTATTTCACCCAGGCCACAGCATCGTGCTTTTCCAGGTGCTGCGCAACGGCCAGGGCGTTGCTTAAATGCCGATCCATGCGCATGCCGAGCGTTTCAACTCCTTGAAGAAAGAGGAAAGAGTTGAACGGGCTGACGCAGGGGCCCATGTCTCGCAAACCTTCGACGCGGGCTTTGATGATGAAGCTGATTGCGCCGAAGGTCTCCCAGAACTTCATGCCATGGTAGGCGCGGGAGGGTTCGGTAAAGCTCGGAAAATGGCCGTTGTTCCACGGGAATTTGCCGCTATCTACAATGATGCCGCCGATCGAGGTGCCATGACCGCCGATAAACTTGGTGAGCGAGTGCAGTACGATGTCCGCGCCGTGCTCGATGGGCCGCGTCACGTAGGGAGTTGCAAAGGTGTTGTCGATGACAAATGGAAGTCCCTTGTCGTGAGCAATCTTCGCGACCGCCTCGATATCGAGCACATTGCTCCGCGGATTGCTGATGGTTTCGCCGTAAACTACTTTTGTCTTAGACGTGATGGCCTTGCGGAAATTTTCGGGATCGTCGGGCTCGACGAATTTGAAATCGTAGCCAAGGCGGCGCATTGTTACGTCGAATTGAGTGAAAGTGCCGCCGTAAAGAGTGCTGGCAGCGACGATCTCGTCCCCGGGCGCGGCGAGGGTGCTGAGGGTAATGAATTGGGCAGCCTGCCCGCTCGCAACTGCTAGGGCTGCCACGCCGCCTTCGAGTGAGGCGATACGCTCCTCGAGAACGCCGCTGGTCGGATTCATGATCCGCGAGTAGATGTTGCCGAATTCCTGCAAGGCGAAGAGCCGGGCTGCGTGGTCGGAGTCTTCGAAGGTAAACGATGTGGTCTGGTAGATGGGCACTGCCCGGGCGTGTGTCGTTGCATCCGGATCGTAGCCGGCATGAAGGGCCCGCGTGTTGAAGCCGAGCGAGCGGTCAAGATCTTTAACAGGCATCGAACCCAGTATAGGATGCGATGTCGATCAAGATTGGGGTTTTGGAGCGGATTGTAAACCGCTTCTTAGGTTGGATTGGCAGATTGGTCGCAGAGCGATCGAGCTGAAGAGAGTTTTTGGGATAAAAGCTTGACCATCGAGAGCAAGTACGAGGGTGTAAAAAGGATTGTGTAAACGCGGTTCCCGAGAAGAGGAAGATAGGAGAACCGGATGGCAATCAAGAAAGAACTGATCGACGAGCTCATTGCAAGCAGCGAAGGAAGCCTGATCGGACCGAACGGTCTGGTGAAGGAACTCACTAAGGCGCTGGTGGAGCGCATGCTGGCCGGCGAGCTGAACCATCACCTGGGCTACGAGAAGCACGAAGTAGCCGGCTACAACAGCGGCAACTCGCGGAACGGCAAGAGCACGAAGACGTTGAAAGGCGAAGCCGGCGAGATGGAGATTGCGGTGCCGCGCGATCGCAACGGCAGCTTCGAGCCGCAGTTAATCGAGAAGCACCAGACGCGCTTTGCCGGTTTCGATGAGAAGATCCTGTCGATGTACGCGCTCGGCATGACGACGCGTGACATTCAGGGCCACCTGCAGGATTTATACGGCGTCGAGGTGAGCGCCGCGTTGATCTCGGAGGTCACCGGGCAGCGTCATGGAGGAAGTGAAAGCGTGGCAGGAGCGGCCGCTGGAAGCGTTGTACCCGATCGTCTATCTGGATGCGCTGATGGTAAAGATGCGGCAGGACGGCAAGGTGGAGAACCGCGCGGTGTACACCGCGATCGGGATCAACCTGGAGGGCCAGAAGTCGGTGCTGGGGTTGTGGGCCAGTGGGAACGAAGGCGCCAAGTACTGGATGGCGGTGCTGCAGAACCTGAAAAACCGTGGCATGAAGGACGCCTTCGTGATCTGCACCGATGGGCTGAAAGGCTTCCCGGAGGCCATCGAAGCGGTATTTCCGAGCACGCTGGTGCAGACCTGCATTGTGCATTTGATCCGCGCCAGCCTCAACTTCGTGAACTGGAAAGAGCGCAAGAGTGTGGCGACAGATTTGAAGTCGATTTACCGCGCTTCTAGCGCCGAGCAGGCCGAAAGGGCGCTGGGCGAGTTCCGGCGCAAATACCCGAAGCACCAGGTGGTAGCCGACGTATGGGAGCGCAGCTGGCAGGGGGTCATTTCCGTTCTTCGACTTTCCCGAAGAGATCCGCAAGATCATCTATACGACCAATGCGGTGGAATCGTTGCATATGACGCTGCGCAAGGTGACGAAAAATCGGGGCTCGTTCCCCACCCAGGAAGCAGCCCTTAAGCTGCTGTACCTGGCACTGCGAAACGTATCCAGGAAATGGCACACGGTGCAGGGCTGGCGCGAGGCGCTGCGGCAGTTTGCGATCCGCTGGCCTGAGCGTCTCGAACAGGCGCAGGCTGCGTAGAACCAATACCTTCCGAAAAAGACAAGCGATCACGGCATGAAAGGAGCGAACGAAAACGAGCCTGCGGCAGCAAGGAATTGAAACCCCCTTTCCCGTTCCCCCGAGGGGAAAGCCGGGGCGGGCGGGTTCCCCCCACGCCGCTAATCGACGCGGCTCCCCCCACAAGAGGGCCGCGGCCCCCCTTGTGCATCCCCCGCCGGTTCTTTGTATGGAACAGTCGGCAACAATAAAACCGTCGGAACTCGAACTCACGAGCGTCGCATAACTAGTGGGATGTCCCAGTGAAACATGAAGCGTGCTTCTTGTGTCTTAATCATTCACCGGGACAACCCACTAGGTACTGTAGCGGCGCTTCGTCATCAAGGTAATCACCGGTACCTCGCCCCACGGCAGGGCTGAGTAACTCGGAACAAACTGAGATGAAACCGGCGCTTAAGCTACTTAGAATGATGCAAGATGCTGGTGCATTCGCATTTCCGGTTCACGTGGCTCATCCTGCTCGCCGCAACCGTAACCCTCGGCGCGTTACCGGGTTTCGCCCGTCAAGCCGCTGTGCCCGCAAGTAGCTCGGCCGCCGAAAAGCAGTCCGCTTCTTTAAATCCCGACTACTCAAAAGAAGCTGTTGTCTACCAGAAACTCGAAAAGGAAGTTCGATTCGAAGCGGACGGGAGATGGACGGCGAGGGAAGTCGGCGCAATCCGCGTCCAATCGGAAGCCGGGCTCCAGCAGCTGAGCGTCCTCTCTTTCAGCTACAACCACGACAATCAAGAAATCAAGTTCGGCTATATACGGGTGCGAAAGCCCGACGGGTCCGTTGTAGTTACGCCGGCTGACAACGCGCAAGACATCTCGGAGGATGTAACTCGTTCGGCGCCGATGTATTCCGACCTCCGCCAGAAGCAAATCCCTATTAAGAGCTTGAATCTGGGTGACGTGCTCGAGTATGAAGTGCGCTTCGAGCAGAAGACGCCGGAGATCCCCGGACAGTTCTGGTATTCCCAACCTTTCGAGGCGAATGCGGTCGTCCTGGAGCAGACATTGACAGTAAGCGTTCCCCTTGGGAAATATGTCAATGTCTCCAGTCCGAGCCTGAAGCCGACCGAAACGGAGAACGCCGGCCGTAGAACGTACCTTTGGAAGCGGTCTCAGCTTGTGCCGACCTCCCAGGACGAATCCAGCAAGGCGAATACTAAGCCACACACCGGCAGACAGCCGGGCGTCGAGTTAACCACGTTTCGGAGTTGGGATGAACTTGGCCGCTGGTACGGCGATCTGCAGAAAGACCGGGCGGCGCCTACGCCGCCAATCCGCGCCAAAGCGGACGAACTGACTAAGGGTTTGACCACGGAGACCGACAAAGAGAAAGCACTCTATGATTTCGTGAGCACGCAGATCCGCTACGTGTCATTGTCCTTCGGGGTGGGCCGATATCAGCCGCACGCCGCGGCAGAAGTACTGGGCAATGGGTATGGAGATTGCAAGGATAAACATACGCTCCTGGCAGCTCTGCTCAAGGCGGAAGGAATCGATGCCTGGCCGGCACTGATTGGGGCGGGCATCGAGTTCGACGATGCTCTTCCGTACCCGGCTCAGTTCAACCACGTGATCACCTATCTGCCCTCCGGCAAAGGCATTCCGTGGCTGGACGCGACGGCGGGCGTTGCTCCCTTCGGACTACTCGAGACGATCATTCGCGACAAGCAGGCGCTGGTTATTCCGGAAAACAGCCCGGCGCGACTGATGACCACCCCGGAAAATCCGCCTTTCCCTTCGGATCAGCATCTGGCCGTCAAAGGACAACTGGCGGCAGACGGAACGTTCACCGGGCATTTCGACTGGACCGCGCACGGCGATTTTGAAACGCTCCTGCGAGCGATCTTCGAGCAAGTAGCGCCCGTGAAATGGCCGGAACTTGTCCAGAATATAGTCCACGGCGGCGGGTTCGCCGGCACAATCTCGAACCTCGACGTTGCCAATCCGCGCGATCTCGACAAACCGATCCAATACTCGTACGACTACTCACGGCCGACTTATTCGGACTGGCCCAATCGACGCATCTCCCCTCCGCTTCCTCCGATTTTGCTTGCTCCGGACGACAGCGTCAAAAAGCCCGAAGAGCCTTACTTCCTGGGCGCCGTGGGAACAATCACATATGAAGCAAGTTTGCGGTTGCCGCCGAAGTACATGGTTGTTCTTCCAGGCAATACGGTGATCCATCGCGATTTTGCTAACTACTCAGCCAGCTATACGGTCCAAGGCAATACGCTCGTGGTCAAGAGACAGCTCGAGATCAAACGGGCGAAGCTTCCTGTTGATCGCTGGGACGAGTACCGTGCTTTCGCCAAAGAAGTGGTCCGCGACCACGATGATCTGCTCCAGCTATCGGCCTCTGACGAACCGAACGGTTCGCTCGATAACACGGCCGGGAATAATCCGGAAGCCGCAGGTTTGATCCAGCAAGCCATCCAGTCGGCCAGAAGCGGTGATCGCAGCGCAGCAAGACACCTCCTGGCGCGAGCCGAGCGGCTGAATCCGAAACAGCGCGATCTCTGGACTGGCTACGCCGCGCTCTACTTCGCCGAAAATCAAAAGGAAAGCGGATTTGAGTCGATCCAAAAGGAAATTCGGTTTCACCCGGACAACATTGTGGCGCTTGGAGTGCTTGCTTCAGCGCAGAAATTTTATCATCGCGATGCCGATGCAATCGACACCTTGCGCAGCCTGCATAAGCTTGCCCCGGATGACCCGGCGGTGACCAAAAGTCTCGCGCAAGAGCTGGTGAAAAAATCGAAGTACGACGAGGTTCTGAGTTTACTTGCGCCGTCTGCCGCCACGGGAAAAGACGCTGAGCTACTGGCCTTCCTCGGTGAGGCGCAACTGTTCACCGGCCACAAGCAGGAGGGCGAGGCAACACTTCAAAAGTTTGTAGCAGACGGAAATGCGATGGCGCTGAACAATGCGGCGTACTGGATGGCGGAGACTCGAACCGATCTCCCGCGCGCAGCGAAGTACGGTACGAAGGCCGTTGAAGAACTCGAGAAGAAATCTTCCGCTATTCAGCTTGCTGAACTGACAAATGACGACTTAAGCCTGATGAATCTAATCGCGGCTGCTTGGGATACCCTAGGTTGGACTGATTTCCAGAACGGAGATGCTGTCGGCGCGGAGAAGTATCTCAAAGCAGCGTGGAGCCTGAGCCAAAGAGCCCCGGTGGCAGATCATCTCAGCCAAGTCTACGAGAAACAAAAAGACGTTCCCGCAGCGATCCACATGCTGCAGCTAGAGCTCGCCTGCGGCCGCAACCTGTCTGAAGTGCGTGAACACCTCGAAAAGCTGAAAGCCTCGCTGCGCGGAAGTATGCAAACGGTCTCGAGAACCGCAGCGCTCGTTCAGCCCGGGGAAGAGTTGGGCAAGCTGCGCACGGTCAACGTATCTGCACTGCCCAAGCAGGAGGCAAGCGCCGAATTCTTCGTTCTGCTGAACGGAACCCGCGCTGAGGAAGCCGAGTTTATCAGCGGCAGCGAGACCTTGAAATCCGCTGCCACAGCACTGAAAGCTGCTAACTTTCCGACAGAATTGCCTGATTCGAACGCAACGAAGCTGGTCCGCCGCGGAATTCTATCCTGCTCAATCTACACCCGCCCGAGCTGTCAGTTTGTGATGCTGCTTCCTGAGTCGACGCGCCGTTAAGCAGCCCGTGAACCTGTGTAAAACGCTTTATGGAATCCCTGCGGCGTGAATGCGCGCTTCGCCGCCCGTGCTGTGGCGCTCATCGTATTTGCCGAAAATCATCTTCCCGGCCGTGGTCTGCAGGACGCTCGTCACCGTGATATCGATGGTCTTCGAAATTAGGCGGCGCGCATTATCGACTACAACCATCGTTCCGTCGTCCAAATAGGCGACGCCCTGATTGTATTCCTTGCCCTCTTTCGAAATGAACACCCGCATGCTCTCGCCCGGCAGCACGATCGGCTTCAGGTGATTGGCTAGTTCGTTGATGTTTAGAACTTTGACGCCTTGCACTTGGGCAAGCTTGTTGAGATTGAAGTCGTTTGTGACGATCTTGGCAGGGTAGTGCTTTCCGAACTCAATGAGCTTGAGATCGACCTCGCGAATTGCCGGGTAATCCTGGCTTGAGACCTCTAGCTTGAGCGAAGACATAGACTGAAGGCGGTGAACGATATCCAGCCCGCGCCTTCCGCGATTCCGCTTGGAGGAATCGGACGAATCGGCGACCATCTGCAGCTCGTGCAGAACGAACTCGGGAACGATGATCCGTCCGTCGAGGAATCCCGATTCCGCGATATCGGCGATTCGCCCATCGATCAAAACGCTCGTGTCCAGCACCTTTGCCGCGCTGCTGCCGTGCTTTCGCTCGGAGGACAAGCCAACCAGCTTCGGGCGGATCAAGTCCGACTTTGCGATCCCCACGCGGACTCCGATGTATGCGCCCAGTAGGGGAAGCGCGAGACGCAAAAACTGAATAGTTGGCCCCTGCAGCATAGCCGACTGGTTCAGCACCAAAGCAAAGATCTCGCCAATGCCGGTCCCGACTAACACTCCGCAAGAGCCGCCGATGAGCGCCTTCAGATTTACTTGCCTCATCCGGATCTCGACCCAGGCAGCGCAAGCAGCAACGAGCACTCCACTGAGCGCGGCGGCGGGTGGAGAGAGACGAAACGGGTGCGTAAACGCGGCCAGAGCCCCAATCAGGGCAATAAATAGACCCCGGGTAACAAGTTCCCAAGTGGAAGGTTTCACGTCTAGAAATTCTGCGAAGCGAAGAATAGGGGAGGATTACTGCGTCAAACACGGAAGCAGCCGAACCCTGTCCTATATTATCCTCTATTAATTATTCCTTATGGAAACGGGAGGATTATAGCACGGTATAAGGGCCACAGAAGAGGGAGGAAGGGAAGGGAAATGCAGGGAACTACGCCGCGACCTTAGAGGGCCTTGGCGAGTTCCTCTGCAAAAGCGCTTTGACGGGACGGTGAACCAGTGGGGCGCCGGCCATTGGCAGCTTTCCGGTTTTGCATTGCGCCGCCTGTATTTGTGCTTGGGCCGGCGACGGGACGCCGTGAACGATCTGGAGTAACAGCTGGGCCTCTACCTGTCGGCTTACCCGATTTCGGGGGCTGTGCAGGATTAGCGCGGAGTAGACGGTCTTCGAGGGGAGCACGGTCGAACCGGCGGATGATGGCATTCATTTCTTCCTGATTGGGGGATTCGATGAAAGCAAAACCCTTCGATTCCTGCGTTTCCGGATTGCGTATTACCTTGACCGCGTCTGCGACCAAGTTTTCTGAGGAAAGCCACGACTTGATATCGTCGGCAGTCACCCAGACAGGGAGATTTCCGAGGAATACGGTAAAGCTCATGTATGTAAGTGTTTTATGCTCCGAGGGAAGTTGACGAGGCGAACCTCGTTTGGAGTCAAGACCCCTCAAGAGGCTATTAGCATGCTAACATAGCGTCGGCAAACAAAGGAAGAACAAAAATCGTCCAATTCGTTGCTTGCAGAACTAGTTAAGCTTTTCTTTGATGCAACGACAGGCAGGTTTGGCGCAGCGAATATCGGCAGGACGCCTGGCGGCTTTCGAGACGCTCGAAGCAACAATCGAGGGAGCCTACGCATCGGATTTTTTGCGAGAGCGGACCAGGTCCCTTGCGCCGCGAGATGCCGGTTTGGCACATGAGATCGCCTTTGGCGCATTGCGCTTTCAGGCACAGCTCGATTACCTGATTCTTCACTATTCGGGACGGGCGGCGGATTCGCTCGATCTGAGCGTCGTGGTTGCGCTCAGGGCGGCCATCTACCAGCTTTGCTACCTCGAACGCATTCCTGCTCACGCCGCTGTGCATGAGTCGGTAGAGTACGTCAAAAACCGCCAGCGTGCGGCGGCCGGTCTCACCAATGCAGTGCTGCGCAAGGTGACTCGAGAGATAGTACGCTGGCCCGACGCGGCCACTGAACTCAGCGTGCCCGCATGGCTGCTCGAACGCTGGGGCAATCACTTCGGAGCCGAACCGGCGGCAAGAATCGCCCGAACTTTCCTGGCCGAGCCACAACAGTACGTCCGGCTGCGACCCGGTTCGCCTGTTCCAGTTGACCTGCATGCCGAACCGACTACAGTGCCAGGGGCCTACCGCTTAACTGCGTCGGCGCCTGCCAACTGGAGATTGCACGACATCGGATCGCAGGCCATTCTGCCGCTGCTTGCTCTCGAATCGGGAGACACCTACCTGGATGTATGTGCAGCCCCGGGCAACAAAACGGTGCAGGCGCTCGAGACGCCGCTGCATCTGGCGATTGCCTGCGACGTTAGCGAAAGCCGCTTGAGCGAAGTGCCGGCCGTTTGTCCTCGAGTCGTGCTGGATGCGACCGAACCACTGCCGTTTTCACAGCCCTTCACTAAGATCTTCGTGGACGCGCCATGTTCGGGCACCGGCACCATCGGCCGAAATCCGGAGATCAAGTGGCGCGTGACGAAGGGCGATTTCAAGCGCTTCAAAAAGAAACAAACAGAGCTGTTGACTCATGCCGCCCAACTACTCGCGCCCGGCGGGAAGCTCCTCTATGCGACTTGTTCGCTCGAAGAGGAAGAAAACGAGCAGGTAGTTCGTGAGACGCTCGAGCGAAACAAACAGCTTGCCCTCGAAAGCGAAACCTGGCGGTTACCTGGACGAGAGGAGGGCGACGGATTTTACGCCGCAGTCCTGATCCCGAAAGAATCCTAGCTCGGCTCCATCATCACTTCGTCGATGTAGCACCACATCCAGTCTTCACCCGGCTCAATGGACTGAATCAGCGGGTGCTTCACGGCATGGAAATGCTTGGTGGCGTGTTTGTTTTTGGATGAATCGCAACACCCTACGTGGCCGCATTCCAGACACATGCGGAGATGTACCCAACTGTCACCCGTCTTTAAACACTCTTCACAGCCTTTGGTGTGCGGTGTAACGGGACGAATTTCATCGAGATGGCTGCAGCTCGGCATCGCTTTCACGACCTTTCCATAAACTCTATCAGGCATGCGAGAGATATTGATGAGCGAACGTGACCGCCATCGCGCCCTCGCCCACCGCTGACGCGCAACGCTTTACCGAGCCGTGGCGCACATCTCCGGCGGCAAACATACCCGGCAGATTGCACTCGAGAAAGTACGGGTCGCGGTCGAGCGGCCAAGTCTTCGACAGGTCGCAATAGTGAACCAGATCGGGGCCAGTTACCAGGTATCCGGCTTCATCCCGGGCGACCCCGGCATCCAGTGCCCATTCCGTATGAGGCTCTCCCCCGATGCAGACAAACACCCAGCGTGTTTCGACGGTCCGCTCGCCACCCGTGTCGAGGTTGCGGAGAGTCACACTGTCGAGCACGTCCGTGCCCTCCAGGGCTACAATCGAGGTCTTCCGGAGAACTTCGATGTTCGGCGCAGCTTCCACCCGATCCAGTAGGTAGGTAGATAAAGTCTCTTTCAAACACCCGCCGCGAATCACAATGCTCACCTTCCTGGCATAACGGCTAAAGTGCATCGCAGCCTGTCCCGCTGAATTTCCGCCGCCGATCACCAGCACATGTTCGTCTCCGCACAGGGACGCCTCGCTCGATCCCGCGCCGTAATAGATTCCGGCACCGAGAAATTCATCTTCCCTCGGCAGGTTTAGCCGCCGGTACGCTATGCCCGTCGAGCAGATCGCGGCCCGAGCGACGATTCTGGTCCCATCGGTTAAGATGCCCACCCGCTTATCGATCTGAAACTCGCCTCGCAAGGCCTCGCGCGCGATGAGAATCTCAGCTCCGAATTTGCAAGCCTGCTCCCTGGCCCGCTCGGCTAAATCGGCGCCGCTGATGCCGCGCGGGAAGCCCAGATAATTTTCGATCTTCGAACTGCTGCCCGCTTGCCCGCCTACCGCAAACCGCTCGATCAGCACTGTCTTCAAGCCTTCCGAAGCTCCATAAACCGCCGCGCTTAACCCCGCTGGACCGCCCCCATAGATGGCAAGATCGTACTCGGCCCGCAGCGGGTCGCGAAACCAACCGAGCTTTTCCGTAATTCGCCGGATGGTCGGCTTTTCCATCCGCGTGCCGTCCGGAAAGATGCAGAGTGGCAGGTGTTCGTCGATCGTATCGAGATTCAATTCCCGCCGAGCCTGCTCGATGCTTTGAATTTCGGTGTACTCGAAGGGAACGTCGCTGCGCTGCAGGAAATCGCGAAGGCTGTAAGCGGCAGCCGAACCGGGACGGCCATAGAGATGCAGATTCGGTTCGGGGTTATTGTTTTTGTGCATCAGAAATCTGGAGAGACGTTCCTTGGATGTACTGGGGCGTGGCGATGCCCCAGGCGCGCCTAGATTTGGAATCTGAGGTAGTTAGCTTGGAGTGAACCTTAGGCCCAGTTCAGCCGCAACTGTGCTGAGCCTTTCATCGACCGTCCACAACCAGCACCGCGTTAGCAAAGCCGAAGCGGTAAGTTGGGCGTCCACCCATCCGATCCCGCGACCCCAAAGATTGCGCATCTGGATGAGGTCCAGAGTTTCTCTCGCAGTCGCTTCTAAAGCTGCGGGAAGAGCGTTGAGGTGACGCAGAAAGGTGTCACGTTCTTTCAGCGAACCACATGCCAATTCGCCGATCACCGAAGTATGCATCAGAACCAGATCGCGTTCGAGCAGATCTTCCAATTCGCGTGAATGCTTCCGTAGGTGACCCACCCAGACAGATGTATCCACCAACACCATTAGCTGAATTCGGGGCGTCTCCTCGGAATAGACGGAAGATCCGGGTCCGAACCACCCAAAGCCGCTAAACGTCTAGCCGATTCGCGGGCGATCAAGGCTTGCAAACCCGCCCGTACCAAAGCTGTCTTCTCATCTACTCCGGTTAAGTCCTTGGCCCGCTCAACTAATTCCTCGTCTAAGATCAAAGTTGTCCTCATGCATATAAGTATGCCTGAATCGTATGCTCCCGACAAGATTATCAGTACTCGCCCGAGTCGCCTTGGTCCGGGGTAGGGGGTACGGGAGCGCCTTCGGCCAGCTCTTTGAGGCGGCAGGAGATTTCGCTTTCGCGCTGGCGATAACTGCTGATGCCGGTCAAAGGAGCTTCCTCGAGCGTCTCTCCGCCCCCGTTCTGGTAGGCCACTCGAAACTCTCCAGGCAAGTTCGTGCTAAAAACTTCGGCCTTGTAATCACCGTAGGTGACCGTACCCACTAGTTGTCCATTGCTTGACATGTTTGCTCTCGTTTCCTCTAACAGGGAGTTTAGTTGTGTCCGTTCGCCTGCTTCCGGACCTGTTCCATATATTCGCGAACGTAGGGTTGCAGCGCAATCGGTACTTCATTCCGGTCGATCTCTATGCCCGAATCCGAGTGCTGCCCCAGCTGTCCCGAGTACTGCGTCTGAAGCTGCTGATGATTCGATCGGGTCTCGATGGTCATATCGCCGGTCAGGGCCGCGGACCGCTTGCCGATGATCTCATCCAGCTTGCCCATCGCCTTCAGCTGATCTGCTTCCTTCAAGGATTTCTCCCCATCCTGGCGTCCTATACCGGAGTGCGCGTCCGAACTCTTGCGGTCCGTGCTCTCGTCGGAGGCGTGGCTCTGTGAGCCTGGCGATTTCTCGGCAGCTTGCGCGGTCTGCTGCCCCTGCCCGTTTTGATCGCGGCTTTGACTCTGAGTCTTCGGGGCATTCGACGCGTTCTGCTGGGTGTTCAAATTCTGCTGAGTATTTTTGCCATTCGCCTGACCCTGCTTGGCTTCTTCCTGTGACCGCTGCGTGCCGGAGCCCTTTGCGGTAGCTCCCTGCGGGTGCATTTTGGCCATCAGACCGGAAAGCGCTTCCTTCATCCGATCCATCAGTCCGGCATCCGGCTTTCGATCAGATCCGTTCTTTTCTGCGTTCTTTGACTCTCCGGACTGCGCCGCTTGGTTCTGCGGCGACTTTGCCGAAGCCATCTCCGATGCTCCATCAGGATGCATTTTGCCGTTATCGGTCCCGGATTTGCCGTTTTGCCCGCCGGTTTGAGCCCCTGCTTCGGGCGGACGCGCGGCAGCCTCATCTTTGCTTGCAAAGGGCGACTTGCGGTCGGACGCCGGGGCCTTATCGCCGGTAGGCTGACCTGCGTCTTTGGTAACTGCACCCGGAACATAGGGAATTGCGTGAGGATTTGGGTTCGAACGCCTGGCGAGCTGCTTATCAGGAACGCCAAGCCGCTCCAGGACGTCCGCCAGCGCTGGAATGCGCATCGGAATTAGCGCCTGGCGCAGATCGAGGCTGTCGGTCACCAAATACCGGAGTGCGAACAGCCCAAAGGCGACAGCGCCCAAGGCGGCCGCCAAGGTCCACGCCCGCCGCCAGACGAAAGGGAACACACTTGCCGGGCGGACGGCGCGCGCAACGGCTTCCGCGCGAGCAATTTGGCTGGAGGCGAGCTGCTCAACGTGCTGTCCTGGTTGTTCCAGCAGAAACCAGGCTGTAGAGAGAGCGTCGCTCAACTGGAGACGCCGGTCCACCATCTGAGCCACGCTGTACCGGCTGACAAGGTGACGCCGCAAGCGAAAAAAACCAGCGGCCGTTCCCAAAGCCCCAAGCAGCACGATCCAGGGCCAATTCAAAATCTGAGTGCCAAGAAGCAAGAGCAGGACGATGCCGCCGAATACCGCGGCAAATGCAATGGCCGAATGTTCAGCGGCCAGAATGAGATTCCGGCGTCGTACCGCAGCGTTCACAGCCATTCGCACAGGGCTGCCGCTAGTGATTACCGCCTCTTCGCGCAAAAAGGTCGCCTGCCTGACCTGAATTATGGCATGCCGAAGCTGTCCTGCCAGTTCGGCCAATATCAGGCAGGCAGCAGCGTCCGTTACCATGAAAAGTTCCAATGCTCCGCTTCGAAACGGCCGGAGAGTCCCACGGGGAGTTTCTCGTCGCCACACTCACCGGACTCCCGTCAGGGTTGCCCGTCAACACCGACTACTTAAACCGCCAACTCTGGCGGCGTCAACAGGGCTACGGCCGGGGCGGGCGCATGAAAATCGAGACAGATCGGGTCCGCATTGTCTCAGGCGTGCGGCATTCGAAGACGATCGGCTCACCCATCGCCATTTTGCTCGAAAACAAGGACTGGAAGAACTGGACGGGCATCCTGCCGGTGGACGAAGCCGATGCCGAAGAAGGGAAGGCAAAGCCGGTACACCGTCCGAGACCAGGACACGCCGATCTTGCCGGCGCGCTTAAATATAATTTCCCGGACGCGCGCTACATCCTGGAGCGGGCAAGCGCTCGCGAAACCACGGCCCGCGTAGCGGTGGGCGCTCTTGCTAAGTCCTTCCTCCGTGAGTTCGGCATCGAAATAGCCAGTCACGTTGTCGGCGTAGGCCCGGTGCGGCTCGAACGTCCGGCGACTTTCGACGAGATCGCCGCATTGAGCGAGCGCTCCGAAATACTGCTAGGCTGCGTCGATGCCGCGACCGAAGCCCGAATGAAAGAGGCCGTCGACCACGCATACCGCACCGGAGACACCATTGGCGGCATCTTTGAAGTGGTGGCGCACGGCTTGCCCGCTGGACTCGGCTCACACATTGCCTGGGACACGCGGCTCGATGGGCGTCTGGCCCAGGCGATCGTCTCCATTCAGGCAGTCAAAGGAGTTGAAATTGGGTTGGCTGAAGAAGGCGCGGCATCTTATGGATCGGCGGTTCAGGACACTATTCATTACGATAAACAAGGGCGCGCGTTTCATCGTGGGTCCAACCGCGCCGGCGGTATTGAAGGCGGCATCACCAATGGTCAGGACGTCGTAGTGAGAGGATTTCTCAAGCCGATATCTACCCTGCGGCGGCCTTTGGAATCGGTCGATCTGCCCACGCGCGACCCAGCCCTGGCGGCATACGAGCGCAGCGACATCGCGGTGGTGCCTGCCGCGGGCGTGATAGGCGAGGCTATGGTGGCGATTACTCTCGCGTCCGCCTTTCTCGAGAAGTTTGGCGGCGACTCTCTCGGTGAAACTCGCCGTAACTTCGACGGGTATATAGAGCAGGTGAGGAGTTTCTAAGAGTTTTCGAAGTATTCGATGGTTAGAACAATTTTGAAGTATGGAGAGCCGGTGCTCGAGCAGTCTGCCGACCCAGTGAGTGAATTCAACACGCCCGCCATGCAGGCACTGATCGCGGATATGTGGGAGACCATGTATGCGGCAAAGGGTGTCGGCCTAGCCGCGCCCCAGATCGGCCTAAAGAAGCGTATTTCCGTTATCGACACCAGCGTGGGCGAGGACGAAAGCAAGAAGATCGTCATCATCAACCCTGAGGTGATTTCCCGAACCGGCAAACAGACCGGCGAAGAGGGGTGCCTCAGCATTCCGGGCTTTCGCGAGCCCGTCTCGCGGTCGAGCAAAGTATTGGTGCGGGCCCAAAACGAGCGCGGGGAAACCGTCGAGCTACAAGGGGAAGAACTGCTCGCCCGGGCTTTCGAACATGAGATCGATCACCTGAATGGCATTCTGTTTTTGAATCACCTGAGCGCGCTTAAGCGGGACATGATCCGGCGCAAGATCAAAAAACTCCAGAAGGCCGGCGAGTGGGATTAGCCGGCTGACTCCATGCGCATTGTTTTTCTCGGCACGCCCGAGTTCGCCGTCCCCTCCTTGCAGGCGCTAGCGGCGAAGCATGAGGTTGTTGCCGTGTTCACGCAACCCGACCGCCCGAAAGGCCGCGGCAATAAGCTCGCCGAGTCGCTGGTGAAAGTAGCGGCCCGGGAGCTTGCCATCGCGGTCCATCAACCCGAACGGCTGCGAAAAGACCCTACGCCCGAGCTGCTGGCTGGCTTCGAAGCCGATTTGATGGTGGTGGTTGGCTATGGGCAGATCATTCCGCAAAAGATTATCGATTTTCCAAAGCACGGCATCTTGAACGTCCATGCTTCACTGCTGCCGAAATATCGCGGAGCGGCGCCCATCCAGTGGGCCATCGCGGAAGGCGAAGAGCGCAGCGGCGTCACGATTATGCAGATCGACGCGGGACTTGACACAGGCGACATGCTGCTGGCCTCCGCCCTGGCGATTGAGCCGGACGAAACAGCTCCGGAATTCAGCAGCCGGTTGGCAGTGGTAGGCGCTCGGCTGCTCATCGAAGCGATTGCTCAAATCGAGGACGGCGTCATTGTCGCGCATAAACAAGATAATGCCGAAGCCACGCTTGCGCCCATTTTGAAGAAAGAAGACGGGCTTATAGACTGGTTGCGCCCGGCCGCTGTCATTTACAACCGGCTGCGCGGCTTCACGCCCTGGCCCGGCGCTTATACTGCTTTTCGCGGCGGACAATTCTCTATCACTCGTGCGCGCCCAGCCGTCGGCGGCGATTCCTTCCGGCCCGGCACTCTGTACGTTGATGGCCGGTGTTTACGGGCCGGTTGTGGAAACGGAACCGCTCTTGAGCTTCTCGAAGTGCAGCCCGCCGGCAAGAATCGCATGAGCGCCCAAGCGTTTCTCAATGGATATCAGCCGACCGGCAACGAAGTACTGGGAGCAACGAAATGAATTTACCCCTTGGGTACAGCTATGCCTCCGCGTATGCAGGCATCCGCAAGCAGGAACGCGACGATCTGGCGCTGATCGTCTCCGATTCGCCGGCGCAAGCCGCGGCCGTCTTTACCCAGAACGTGGTGCAAGCGGCTCCCGTGCGGCTTGCACGACGAAATCTGAAGTCGAGCGGCGGCAAAGTGTCGGCCATCTTGGTCAACGCCGGAAACGCCAACTGCGCCACTCGCACCGGCGATAAGGTCGCGTCGATATCGTGCAAAGCTGCCGCCAGACTTTTGCGCACGAAACCGAACCGCATCCTGCCTTGCTCGACCGGCGTCATCGGCGTGGAGCTGGACCCTCATTTGTTGGTCGGCGCACTGCCTGAGTTGCACGCCCGCCTTTCGCCCGACCGATTCGATGCGGTCGCGCGCGCCATGCTCACAACCGATACACGCACCAAAACAGCCTCCGAAGCAGTGCAGGTCCGCGGCGGGACCGTGCGCGTTGCGGGTATGACCAAAGGGTCCGGGATGATTCATCCGAATATGGCGACCACGCTCGGCTTCGTCATGACCGACGCGGTTCTTTCCGCCCGCGAGCTGCGCGACATTCTTTCTGCCGCTAACGAAACCTCTTACAATTCGCTTACCGTCGACGGCGACACATCCACGAACGACACGGTGGCGCTGCTTGCCAACGGTGCATCGAAGCTGCGGCCCGATCGCAAAGAACGCCAGGTTTTGGCTGAAGTGATCAGGTGGGTTATGGAGACTCTCGCCGAGCAGATCGCCGCGGACGGCGAGGGTTCGCGCAAACTCGTGATTGTTCGCGCGCTTGGCTTCCGCAACGCCGCCGATGCCCGCCAGGTCGCCCGCGCTGTTGCTAATTCTCCGCTGGTCAAGACCGCCATGGCGGGGAGTGATCCGAACTGGGGCCGCATCTTGTCCGCCGCCGGTTACTCGGGGGTTCTGTTCGATCCGCGCAAAGTCGACATCTATGTACAACGCGTTCTGGTCTGCAAATCCGGGCTCGCCGCTGAGTTCGATGAAGCCGCGCTCAAGCAGAAACTCAATGACTCCGAAGTGCGCATTCGCATCGTGTTGCAGGGCAGTGGACACGGCGAAGCGAGGCTTTTCACCTGTGACCTGACCGAGGGCTACATCCAAATCAATGGCAGCTATCGGACTTAAGCGAATCGCTCTTACACTGGCGGCGCTACTTTGCAGTCTATTGATTTCGTCGAGCGTCCAAGCGCAAGATGAGCCCGATGTACGAGCCGCGCTCGGCCAAGTGGCGAGCGCTCTCACCGCCAGCGATCCATCCGGCGCGATGCAGCCGTTTTCTAAGACGCTTCCTGATTACGGAA
This sequence comes from Bryobacteraceae bacterium, assembly GCA_965219105.1. Lineage (GTDB taxonomy): Bacteria > Acidobacteriota > Terriglobia > Bryobacterales > Bryobacteraceae > Bog-105. Next base: position 3,195,829 of record OZ244728.1, read on the forward strand.
AGCTGCGCAACTACTTTACCGGCCTAACCAACGGCTTCTCGATTGTGAACGAGATCGATATTCTGGACCAGCAAGGTGCGCAGGCAACAGTCCGTTGGGCGATGACTTTGAGCAGCGACGGCGGCAATCACTCGACGCGCCGCGTGGCCGAAATTCATCTCCGGATGAGCCTGGAAAAGAAGAAGTGGAAGGTTGTGGAGTTCTCCCCTATTTCTCTGTTCGACCCCGAGCAAGCCCAAACTCCGACGAAAGCTGGAACTTGAAAGCCATCATGGGAAAGCGGCTTATATTGCGCTTCGTAATCGTTGCGACTACAAATCAGGCGGCTACGCGTTCGGGCGGGGTTATCCGAGCCAAGACAGCATTCAGTTCGGTCAGGCGAATCGGCTTCGCGATGAAGTCGTCCATACCGCTGGCTAAACAGCGATTGCGGTCCGCGGGCGCAGCGTTCGCGGTAGCAGCGATGATCCTGATCTGTCCCGCAGGTTCCGGCAATTGCCGAATTTGAACCGCTGCTTCGAAGCCGTCCAGGAGAGGCATTTGCATATCCATAACGACAGCATCGTAATGGGACCGTTGAACCGCTTCGACGGCAGCAAGGCCATTTGTCACTAGTTCATACGAATGACCAAGGCGCTCGAGCATGCGCGCGACAACCCGCTGATTGATCGGATTATCTTCTGCGACGAGAATAGAGAGCTTCCCGTCCGCTCCGGCCGCGGCTTTTGGCTCAGCAGCAGTAGCCTGAGGCGTTGGCGAACTGTCTATTGCAAGTTTTTGCCTCTCGCGGCAGAGGCGGCTCGCCGTTAAGAAAAGGTGCTCGCGGCGGATGGGTTTGACCATACACGCAGCGATGCCGGCCTCTTCAAAGGACTTGCAGATGGCTCGCTGGCCCAGAGAGGTGAGCATTACCAGCTGAAGATGTTCATATTGAGCATTTTCCCGGATAGCACGGGCTAGCTGCACGCCGTTCATTCCGGGCATCTGAAAGTCGAGCAGAGCAATGTCGAACGATTCACCCCGCGCATGAGCTGAGTGAAGGATCTGAAGGGCCGATTGCCCGCCTACAGCTTCCTCCGGCAGCATTCCCCAGGACGTAGTTAGTCTTCGAACTACCGCGCGATTGGTTGCGTTATCGTCGACGATCAGGACCCGCAGGCCCCGGAGAGCAACCGACTCAAAGCCGGCATCGGCCGACTCGGCCTGGACTTCGAGCGGGATTTCGAACCAAAAGTTGGAGCCTGCGCCGACACGGGAAGTCATGCCAATCTCTCCACCCATGAGTTGAACAATCTGTTTGGAAATGGAGAGACCGAGCCCGGTCCCTTCATGTTTGCGAGTAGTGGAACCGTCAACCTGCACGAAGGCTTGGAAAAGTCCTCTTTGGGCCTGCTCTGGAATGCCGATACCGGTATCGGAGACTTCAAACCGGGCACGAACATTATCCCCATCGCGCTCGGTGAGCGTCGCGCGTAAGCTCACCTCGCCGTCATCGGTAAATTTGATGGCGTTTCCGAGAAGATTGACCAGCACTTGACGGAGACGTCCGGCATCGCCTGTGACAACCGCCGGAAAATTGGGGTCGGTTTCGCAGATGAATTCGAGACCCTTTCGTTCCGCCGACTCGGCGAGCAGGCGAGCAACGTCCTCGACCTCATTGCACAGCCGAAAATCGACACGCTCGAGCGCTAGCTTACCGGCTTCGATCTTAGAGAGGTCGAGTATGTCGTTGATGATTGTCATCAAAGCTTCGCCGGAACGCTGGACGGTCATCGCACAATCGCGCTGATCGGGCGAGAGATCGCTATCGAGCAGCAGAGTCGTCATGCCGAGCACGCCATTCATGGGAGTCCGAATCTCGTGGCTGACGTTGGCCAAGAACTGACTCTTGAGCCGGGTGGATTCCATGGCGGCATCTCGCGAGGCGGCGAGCTCTTCGGTTCGCTGCGAAAGTTCCTGAGTGCGCTTGAGGACGGCCTCTTCGATGTGTACGTTTACTTCTTCGAGCTGTGCCTGCTTTCCGGCCATCTCGCCTATCAGCCGGCGTGCTTTCACGCAATTAAGGCAGAGGAACGCGTCCTCGAAGAGCACCCAGAACGCATGTTCCGCTATCCGCCAGCCGCTTACCGAGAGTACGCCGTAAATCGACTCCGGAAAGAAGACGCCTCGCAGAAGATGATCGGCAACGACCACGGCGGTCGTTGTGCCGATAACGCCGATATCGCGATAGAAGGCAAGGAAGGCAAGGGAACCGAAGATCTGGAAATGCGTTTCGATTCGACCGCCTGTGAGGTGGATCAGAAGTGAACCCATCAGCGCCTGCGCTACCGCGACTACGTGGCGGGTCAGTGCAGCGCCCGGTTGACGGCAAATCAAGTAGACGGGAAGGCTTGTAATGAGACCCCCAAACACAATGGCCAGCCAGACATGAAAGTGGATCGAGCTATGCGTACCTGCCCAGGTGAGCGGCGACCAACAGAGGGCAATCGCGATGGCGGCCGGATACTGCACAAGAAACAAGGCAAGAAAGAGCCTGTCTGTATGTTCGTGCGTTCGATGGAGAACGGAGCGGAATAGCTCACCGCTTCTGCCGTTCGGCCCCTGATATTCGGTTCTCCAGCGCGCAAAAGTTGAGAGCAGGTAGCGCATGGATCAGAGCTTGTCCTGAATAGAGCAGCCAAACACCGCAGTATGAAAGGCGGCAGGCCGGTGGTGCGCCACGAGCGCGGCAATGCTCGAAACGCCTGCGTTATCGCCGACATGGCCGCGGGCAGCAGTGAGGCCTCCGCTAAAGAGGAGGCGCCCCTCGGGGGAGTAGAGTGCACTTTGGCCAGAGACAGACAAGCCAAAGCGCGCGGACTCGAGACCGTTACGATCGGATTGAATCGAGATGCCAGGAATCAGACGCGCACGGGAAACGGTATCGGTATGGAGCCAGGAGTTCGCGGCGCGGTCGGGCTGATAAAGCAAAACTTCAACCTGAAGCGGAGTCGAAGTATGCGCGAGCAGGCGATCCAGTTCCTCCAGCGTGGCGCGACTGCAGGAGCAGTGAGGATGAAGAGCGAGCACCAGCGTAGGCCGGTCTTCCGCTAACACGAGCGTTGCTTGCTTGGGCCAACGAACCGGCTGCGGCAGAGTATGCTCGGGCGCGTTCGCATAGCGGGCAGCCACAAATGTTCCTACAAGCAGCGCCAAGCCCCACGCGATGCAAAGCCAAAAGCGCGCACTTGATTTCCGTTTGGAATCGGACACTCTTTCTTATCGGCAGATCGGGAAAAATGTATAGCTAAAATGCGCCCAAAGAACACGATTGAAGAAAAGTTGACCCTGTTAAAACCTGCTCGGATATGATCATACGGTCCAAGCAACCGAATGTTAGATTTTCAGTCGGTCATTCACGAGACGATTCCCACCGTGCACCCGGTGGACCTGGAACGCTTTTGGCATCTTCAATCCCAGCGTCCGGGCGATTCGAGCGTTAGTTACTCGATTCGCGCCATCTCGCAAATCTGCGGATCCGAATCGGCCGATCCCATCGCAACTTGGGCTAGGACAGCTCTCATCCGTATTGTGTTGGAACACGACAGGCTGGAGAAATGGCGCACCGGAGATAACGTGCAGCCCGCTCTCTTCGTCGCTGCCGCGGCGTTTCCCCTTCCCGACGGTCTGCAAGGGATCGATCCCGAAGCCTTCGTCACCTCTCTGGTCACCTAGCTTGCAAAAGGCCTCTAAGCTACCCGGAAGCCGCTCTCGCAATCACTCGTAGCGAAGCGCTACGGTCGGGTCCACGCGCATTGCCCGCCGCGACGGTGGGTAAGCGGCTAGCAGCGCGATCGCCCAGAACAGCAGCGAAACTCCAATAAATGAGATCCCATCCACGGCCCCGAGCCCATAAAGCACACTTCGCAGCAAGTAAGAAGCACCCAGAGCCAGCACCATTCCGGCGAGCAGTCCAGCGATTACCGGACGCGTGCTCTCGCGCAGGATAAGTCCGAGTATGTCGCGTTTCTCTGCTCCCACAGCCATCCGGATCCCCACTTCGCGCGTACGAAGCACGACGACATAACTGACAGTCCCATAAATGCCCATGGTGGCGAGCAATAGCCCGATCAGGCCGACAGCAGTTGCAATCACGGCCGCAAGCCGGGCAGCAAGGAACGGCGCTGACCAGCGAAGCATCTCGGCAAGAGTCAACGCCGTCACCGTTAAATCGGGATCGATGGACGAGACCAGCGGATTGATTGCTCTTACAACTTGTGCCGGATCGGATCGGCTCCGAACCAGTATCGGATGATCCTGGAGCCCGTTTTCAGGCATCGGCAGATAGACTTGCTTGGCATCGCTGCCGTCGAACTCGACGCCCCGCGTATCCCGGGCTACGCCAATGACCTGATATCGCGATCCCTTGGGAACCAGTTCGCTTTGCTGGTGCAGCCGCTCGTCGGTAGGTCCTAAGCGGAGGCTGCGGCCCATGGGGTTCTGGCCGGGCCACAGCTGCTGAGCAGCCGATGCGCTCAGAATAACCGCGTGTTCCGACCCACCCGACTCCCGTTCAAAGCCGCGCCCCGCGGACAACGGTATGCCTAGAGTCTGAAAATAGTTCGGCTGCACGTAGCTGTAATGCAGGATCGACGGGCCACTTCGAACCTTCACTCGCTCATCCAGCACGACAGCCGCTGTCCGAAAACTGTTCTCGTCCGGTGCTCGGGCACTGGTGATCGCCACCACGCCCGGAAGCGCTAGAAGCCGTCTCCTAAGCTCCTCCACGAGAGCAGTCTTGCGGGCTATGTTGTACTTCGGTCCTTCGGGAAACTGGATGTTGAGTTCGATAACGTGCTTGCTGTCATATCCGGTTTCCTTCTTGACTGAGTTAATGGAACCCCGAATAAACATGCTTCCGAAGATCATGAGGACTAGCGCGAGCGCCACCTGCGCCGCGATCAGGAGGTCCTGGATGCGCCGGCTGCGCACCGGCGAAGTGCCGCCCCGGATGCTAGAGGATAGCGCGGCCCGAGAGCTTTCCATCGCTGGAATCAGCCCGAAAACCACGCCGGAAGTCAGAGAAATAACGAACACGAAAGCAAAGATGTAAAGGTCAGGAGTCACATCGAAGACGAGCATCGCGTCCGCGGGCAAATCCTTGCTCACCATGACTACAGCGACCCTCAGAAGAGCCCAGGTAAACGGAAGCGCAACGGCGCCTGCCAGCAGACCCAGCAGAGCGCTCTCTGTCACTAGTTGCCTGATGACCCGTAGCCGGCTCGCCCCAACCGAGAGCCGAATATGCAGTTCGGATTGACGGGATCTTGCCCGAGCCAGCTGTAAGCAGGCCACATTGGAGCACGCGATCGCCAGTACCATCCCGGCAGCGGACATGTTCAGCAGGATTGTCAGTATTAATCCTCGATACATCCTTAAAGGCAGGGGAAAGGGCGAGCCGCGCCAAACAATCGCTGTAGCAGCTTTGGCCTCGTCCGAGTGAGGATCGTGCAACTTCCTGAGACGATCCGCCACAAGGCTCACTGCTGCCTGCGCACGGCTCATGCTCACCCCGGGGGCCAGACGGCCAAACATCCGGAAACGCTGGTTTTCACGGGCGCGCAGCCAATGGACGTCGGCATGAATCAGCGGCTCGAGACAGATCGGAAGCCAGAAATCCGGCAAGCCGACACTGGTCCCGACGAAGTCGTGAGGCGTAATTCCCACTACTGTCGCGGAAAAGCTATTAAGCTGAATGCTTTTCCCGAGCACCGACGGATCTCCCGCAAACCGCCTCTGCCAATAGTTTTCGCTAATTAGAACCGAAGGCGACGCCACAAGCTCGGCGACACCCATAGAGCTGAACGTGCGACCGCGTAAAGCCGCAACTCCAAGCACCTTGAAATAGTTCTCCGAGACAACGAAAACACTGGCTAACTCCGCATTACTCGCCGGTGAAGATGGCAGTCCAAACAGGCCCAGCCCGGATTCGCTAGCGGCCTTCGGCTGACGGGCTACTCCCCCGCCTTTCGAGAGCCTCATGCGCTCCGAGCTAAAGGCGATCAAACCGCTGAAGGCGTGTACTGAATCCCGATACGCTTCGTAATCCGGATAGCTGAACGTGAAGCCGCTGGCGCCCGAATCGCGAATCAGCGCGACGTTGACCATCTCGCCGGGATCTCGAGCGTCGAGGCGGCGCCCGATCATCGTTTTATAAGCTGTGAAAACAGCTGTATTTACTCCGATGCCGAGCGCAAGCGCAAAAACAGCGGCCCCAGTAAACCCAGGATGCCGCCGGAGTTGCCGAGATCCGTAGCGCAGATCCTGGATCAGAGCCTCTACCGAACTCCATCCCCACATTTCCCGGCTGCGCTCCTGCGCGATGGTCGCATTGCCGAAACTCCTTCGAGCCGCATAGCGTGCCTCCTCTGGCGTCATGCCCGATTCCCGATTCGCCTGTTCTTCCATCCCGAGGTGAATGCGGATCTCCTCGTCCAAATCGTCTAACGGCCGCGACCGCCTAAAAAGCCAACGAATTTTCGAGAACTCTCGTCGCCAACTCATCCCCGCTCCGTAAACAGATCCGAGCCCGCGGCACTCTTGTCTCTCTGCGGCATGGTAGTAGTCTTTCTACCACATACGGCAGACGCTTGTCTACTGTCCGGCTGAGTTCTGCCTGTGCGATCTCTTTTGATAGGGCGGTCAGCTGAACGACCACCTACAGCATCGCCCGCAATCCCGCATACTCGCTGTGCGTCACCACCTGAAACTCAACCGGCAACGCCGACAGCTTTGCTACTTCCTCATAAGCTTCCTCGCTCGGCGTCGAGGCACTCGCGACAACTAACCGCCCTGCTTCGATGCCGATCGGCAGAACACGATGCCGCTGCTCCACGTAGCTCGGGAGCGCCCGGATCGCGTCCTTCCTTACTTTGTTCAAATCGAGCCGAGCCGCAACCAAACCCGACTGCAGGCTGATCGCCTTGCACAATGTTTGCTCGCTGATGAGTCCATTCGCCAGAAGAGCAAGGTCGAGCGAAGCCGTGGTCGCGTCGTTTCGCGCCGCCTCAAGTGCCGATTCATTGATGTACCCACATCCCACCAGCACATCCGCTAAGTGACGCCGTTGTCGGCCAAGAGCTTTGCGTCCGGGATAGGCGTGCTCGGTCTTCCGCCACGTCAAGCTGCGCTTGGTCCGCCGCGCCTCTACGTAATCGCGAACGGCGCGCAGCGCGCTACGGCTATTGATTAAGTTGGCATGAAACGCCCGCAGCGGAACAGCCATAGCGGCATTTACACCATAAATTCGTCCCACGCAAACAGCCCGCAGTGCTGTCCTCGTACACTGAAGCACCATCGTCGCCAGGCAAAGCCGCGCCACTGCCACACTTGAGATCTCAAACATCCACTTCCAGCCGAACACTTGGCTCGCGATCCAATCGATCATCCCGGCGATGAACAGAGCATTCGCCACGAGGCTGAGCGGATTCGTGAGAAGGCCTTTGCGGTCGCGCCAGAACCAATAGCGCGTCCGCCATGAGCCGCGCCAGCCATGCCGCTCCCAGCATTGCAGCGCGATACCTGTCACCCAGCGTGTCCGCTGCCGCACAGCGGTCTCCATGGTACGCGGGAAGTACTCTCGCGTCGCCACCCAGTCGCCCTCTACCGTCTCAAGCGGTGCAAAACACTGCCGGTACCCAAGCGCATGGATGCGAACGCCGATCTCGTAGTCTTCGGTTAAGCTGTCCGGATTGAATACTTTGTCGTTTGAATCGAGAGCCAGACGCGCCAAAACCTCGCGTGAAAATCCTGTCCCGACGCCGTTCGAGGGCACGAACGATCCGCTAATCTGCCGCGCCCGCATATCGATCGTTTGAAACTCCGCAAACTCGTCGCAATAGACGCCATGGGTTGCATCGGAGAATCCGGTCGGCAGCGGAAGCACCGGAACCTGCACCATTTCGTAATTTTCGCGCTCCCGATTGATTACGTGCAGCGCCAGCGGATGGATCAAATCCTCGGCATCGTGCAGCACCACTGTGTCGAAACTGAATCCTTGTTCCTGCTCCCGGTACTGCATCTCGCGAAAAGCCCAGTTCAGGCAATCTGCTTTTGAGGTAGGGCCGTCATGCGGGCATTCGGCCGCATGTACATTAGTGAAATCAGCGGCAAGCTCCTGCGCCACTCGTACCGTCGCTGGATCGTTCGGGTAGACGCCCAGGAAGAAATCGTATCGGCTATATCGAATGGCCGATAGGTTATGCCGGATCATTTTGCCGATCACCGCCGATTCCTGCCAGCAAGGCACCAAAATGGCAATGCGCCGTTCGGGTTCGCGACCGGTCTGAGCGGGCTGCCGGCTGCGGCTATTCCTTCGCACATGACCCCATAGGCAGATCGTCACCGGCATTAGATCGTCCAAGCCGCTCAGCAGGAGAAGCAATGCCAAGACTCCGAGGAACGCTGGCCACACCGCGACGCCGAGGTATTGAGCGAACATGGGCATGGCGTCGGTTTCGAAGCCGCCAACAGAGCGGCGACACAGTCTCCCATGAACAATGTGTCCAGTCCTCACGGCAAATTGCAGATTGCCGGAAGATTTTTCCACAGGCCGGTGCACCTGATTAATGTGACTGAAATGCCAGCAGCCAAACCGGACTGGAATGCATTGTGCCAGCTTGTCCAGCAACTGGCCGCCGGGAACCTGCGCCGCTACACCTTCAATCGTTGGGAGCTGGACCTCCTGCTAGACCTCCAAGCAGTGCGGATGAGACGGTCCTCGCGCCCCGAGATGCTTCGCCGTTACTTGAGGACGATCCAGCGGCAAATTGCAACCGGCGCAGTCGAGCCCATGCGCTTTTCACACTTCTACGCAAGTGAACTGCAGAGCCGTCAACCGGCAGTCCCCCCGGCTGTCGTTCTCCCTCGCGCCAGCTAACGTCCTTGAGCTAGACTCGCTGGGCTATCCTCAAAGTTGGAATTCTTGAGGAGAACTAACTGATGGCGAGCAGTTCCGGGTCCATCCCACAGACCGAGCGTATGGTCTATTGCGTGAAGCTAGGAAAAGAGCTTCCCGGATTGACGGAGGTCCCTTTCGACGGCCACCCACTCGGCAGGCGCATCTATGACAACGTTTCGAAAGAGGCGTGGGGAATGTGGGTCGAGCAAATGAAGATGATCATGAACGAGTACCGGTTGAATCTCGGCACCGCGGAAGCACAGGAGTTCCTGATTAAGCAGATGGAAGAGTACTTCTTCGGCGAGGGCGCGGCCCATCCTCCGGGCTACGTTGCGCCCGGCCATTAAAGCGCTCCTCTTTCGACCGACATGTCGGGGCCTTGCACGTCTGGGCTCGCTGGAACGTCATTTAAGTCTTGAGAATCCTGGTTCTTTGTTTACTGGCGGCGATTCTGTCTCAGGCCGCCGATAACAAGGCGGTAGCTGCACACCTCGCTCGACTGGCCCGGAAAGCGGAAGACTCCGGCCAAACCGTGCGCGCTTATCTGCTGTTCGGCGAAGCCGCCGCCCGCGACCCCCGTAACACAACTTACCGCGAGAACCGCGATGCGCTAGCGCCGGCCGCCAAGCTCCTCACTCAGGCTCACATCGAGCACGCAACGATCGCGAGTGAGGTGGCAACTGCCAAAGAGGAAGCCGCTCATCCCGAACCTCCCATTCAGCGAGTTTCGGAGTCGGAGTGGTCCAATCTCGCGCCGATTCCGAAGGTTTCCCCCGCTGCAGGCACTCGCGATTTCGATCTGCGCGCCGATGCCCGAACGCTGCTCGAGAAAGTGTCGGCCGCCTATGGCGTTGCGGCTGTCATTGATCGTGACCTGAAATCTACCACGACTATTCGGTTCGAACTGCAAGGCGCTGATTTTCACACCGCCATGGAAGCGGTGACAGCAGCCACTCACACCTTTGTCTTCCCTGTCTCCGCGAAGATTATCGATTTTGCCGCGGACACCCAGGTTAAGAGAAGCCAACTCGAACCGGAAGTGCTGCTCACCTTCCCGCTACCGGAGGCGCTGACCGAGCGCGATCTGATCGACACCGCCAATGCCGTGCGTAGCGTGCTCACCATGCGTTCGGTTGGGTGGGATGCCGAGAACCGGATGATCATGATCCGCGATCGTGCCACCCGCGCCCATGCCGCTCAGGGACTCATGGAGGCTCTGCTTCTGCCGAGAGGACAGCTGTCGTTTGAGGTTCAGTTCCTGACCGTCGACACCGATCGCAGCTCTCATTATGGAGCGACTCTACAAACGCTCTTTCAGTTTGTCGACCTGGGCAAGATCGGGGGCTTGCAAAGCGTGCTTCCGAAGGCCGTCGGCGCGACTACCTTCCTGCCTTTCGGCGGAGGCGCTACTTTGTTTGGAGTCGGCGTGGCGGATGCCGCTGCCTTCGCCATGTCGACCAGCTCGGAGTCGTCGGTTCTCTACGACGCAACCGTGGTCGTTGCGGACCGCCAGACCGCGAACATCCACATCGGCGACAACTATCCAATAGCTACGTCAATCTACACCGGTGCAAACGTAGGAACTGCCTCGATCTACAATCCCGCTCCGCAGATCACTATGGAAAACCTAGGCCTCGTGTTGAAATTGACTCCGTTCATCAACGGCGAAGGCGATGTGGATTTAACAATCGAAGCCGATTACAAGTCACTCGGCACGCAAACCTACAATACAGTTCCGGCTATCGCAGAGCGCGCCTACAAGGGCAATGTCAGCATCCGGCCCGGGGAGTGGGCGATCATGGCAGGACTCGACGCCACCTCGGTTTCGTACACGCGCAACGGGTGGCCGGGCATTGGCCAGATCCCAGGGTTGCGCGAATTGCTCACAGACACCTCGCGCGACAACCAATCCAGCAACACTTTGCTCGTCATCAAGCCCACGATCACGCGGCTGCCGATGACCGGTGAGATCAGCCCGCAGTTCTTGCTCGGACCGCGGCATGGCGAACGCGTTCTGATGTAGAGTGCTCTGCTATCTTCTCTAGCATGTCAACCATGCGCGAAGAGATCAGCCAGCAGCCTGCGGCTATCGAGCGCACCTTTCAAAGCGAGTGGCAGCATGCTCAAAAACTGCGGTCCTACTTCGAGCAACACCCGGTTCGCCTGATCGTATTAGCCGCCCGCGGCACCTCCGACAACGCAGCCCAGTTCGGACGTTACCTGCTCGAAATCACGACCGGCATTCCTGTCTCTTTAGCTGCTCCCTCCATCTACACGCTCTATCGGTCGAATGTGGACTTGAGCGGCGCAGTGGTGGTGGCGATCTCGCAATCGGGCGAGTCTACAGACACCAATCTTGTCTTAGAACGCGCGAAAGCGGCAGGGGCGTTTACCATCGGCATTACAAACGAAGGCGAAAGCACTCTCGCGAAGCTGGCCGAAGAAACATTTCTCGTGCGCGCCGGCAAGGAAAAGAGTGTTGCGGCGACCAAGACTTACACAGGGCAACTCACCGCGCTGTATCTTCTGGCCCATGCTCTAGGCGCTTCGCTCGACATGGCTGATTTCGGGCGTATACCCGAATCCGCCGCCTCAGCCTTAGAACTCGAAACTGAGATCCGCGACCGCGCGGAACGATTTTGCTTCATGCAGCACGCCGTCTGTGTGGGACGTGGACTGAACTACTCCAACTCGTTCGAATTTGCTTTGAAGCTGATGGAGACCTGTTATGTTGTAGCGGAACGCTTCTCTCCGGCGGACCTGCTGCACGGCCCCATCGCGATGGTTGAGCAATCGTTCCCCGCGTTTCTCTTTTGTCCGTCGGGCGTAACCTGGAAGCCCATGCGGGAGCTCTACGACAAGCTCCACTCCGTGGATGCGGAAACGCTTATCATCACGGACCGGAGCAACGATCAGGTCGCCGGGCTGCCTGATCTACCGCAACCACCGCTTGTGATACCGTCAGCGTTGGCCCGGCACGCGAATGGATTGCCGGAAGATCTTTTTACGCCGATCCCCTACGTGATCCCAGCGCAACTCTTTGCGGCCAGCCTAGCCGAAGTGAAGCGGCTCAACCCGGACAAGCCGCGATTGCTGAACAAAGTCACTCAGAACTTGTGAGTACGCGACTGGACGGATTACTTGCGAGCGCCGCGCGTAGTGCCCTTCAACGCTGACTGCCGGCGCTTGGCATCCTTCCGCTTCGGCTTGACTATTTTGAACGTGCCGCTACCGAGATACTCGGCTTCATAGATGTTGTCCTTCTGCTTCATTTTGCTCGAAGCGCCATGCGTCAAGTGCTCGTTACTCTGCTGATCGGCCATAAATTCTAGTTTACCGTGAGCCGGAGATGCCGGCTCTTCAGTACAGGCAGCTTACTCGTTTCGCAACGCCGTGACTGGATCTATTCGCACGGCGCGCCACGCCGGCACCGCAGTGGCCAGCACCGCCACAAACGTCAGCACAATTGCCGCTACCGCCAGTGTGGGAGCGTCCAAGCTAGTAACGTGAAATAGTTGGCTCGCCGCCAGGCTCGCCAACCAGGATGCCGCGATCGTTCCCAAAAAGAGACCGAGGAAGACCAGCCGCGCAGTTTGGTTGAGCACCATGCCCAGAATACGGCTCCGCTCAGCGCCCAGAGCGATCCGAATCCCGAATTCCTTGGTGCGCCGCGCAACTCCATAACTGATTACGCCGTATAAGCCTGTTGCCGCCAGCACAAGAGCCAAACCCGCAAAGCCGGCGAGTATCTCTGCAGTAAGCTGTTGCGGGCCGAGTGCAAGAGCGATCCTCTGGTCCATTGTCTTGAGATCGAAGAGAGACTGAGCGGGATCGGTTTGTCTCACGGCAGCTCGAATCGCGTGACTCAACTGTGCATTGGAGAGCGGCCCGCGAGCGGTCAGAAAGGCTTGCTGATTCGGCTGCTGATAGAGACAGAAATAGTAGGCGCCCCTTCCGGCATCTGTCGCCAAGCTTGATTGTTTGACGTGAGCGACAATGCCAACAATCGTGGCCCACGGGGCAGTCGAACCATTGCGTATGCGTTGGCCGATCGGATTGCCGTTGGGCCAATAGCGCCGCGCCAAATCCCGGTCGATCACGGCGACAGCTTGGTTGTTTGCGCTGTCGCTGTTCTCGAATGGGCGTCCAGTTAACAACCGGATGTTGAGAGCTTGGAAGTAACCCGGACTGACGTATCTGGCCGATCCGTGGAATCCAGGGTCACCGGGCGGCACGACTCGCCCTTCCACTTCGAACGAAGCGGTTGGATCGCCCCCACTGAACGGCACATCGCTGGCCGCCGCCGCAGCAGCGACTCCGGGCGTTTGCGCAAGTTTTGCGACAGCTGAACGCCAAAACGCCGCCTGCTTTGCGTCATCCTTGTAGGCGGGCAGCGGCAGCGCTACCGAAGCGGTCATCACATGCCTGCTTTGAAAGCCCGGGTCGACATCCTCCAGCTGCGCCAACGTTCGCAACAGCAATCCGGAACCAATCAAGAGAAGCGAGGCGAGTGCAATTTGTCCGACTACCAGGGTCGAGCGGAGTTTCTGCTGTCCATGGCCTTCTGTTTCAGAGCGTCCGCCAGGTTTGAGCGTAGCGAAGGGCTGGGTTGTTCGCGAGATGTGCCAGGCCGGCGCGAGACTAAACAGCAGCGCGGAGGAGATTCCAATGCACAAGGTGAAGAGGAGGACATGAACGTCAAAGTGGACTATGCCTTCCGAAGAAAGCCGCGCGTGCGCCAAAGCCAGAAGTGCGTTTTGCAAGCCGAATGCTCCCGCTAGGCCGAGGCCAGTCCCTATAACGGCCAGCAGCGTGGATTCTCCCAAGATTTGATAAACGAGGTCGCTTTGAGTCGCGCCCAACGCAACACGAATAGCCATGTCCCGGGCGCGCGCTGTTGCTCGAATGAGCATCAGACCTGCGATATTCGAGCACGCAATCAGAAGCACGAGACCCACCGCTGACAACAGGATGATGAGAGGCGTCTTCAGATTTCCCGCCGTGTACTCGGTGAACGGTTCGATCACCATTCTCCACTGAGAGACTCTTGCATACGGATTCTGTTCGACTGTGCGGTTCGTGAGAGCTTTCATGAAGGCCGCCGCCTGGCCAACACTGACCCCTGGGGCGAGCCTCGCAACCACGAAGTAGTTTTCGTTGAGGCGATTTTGTGGAGCATATGCTTTTGCCGGCAAGCCGATGGGCGTCCAAAGATCGACGTTGTTGGGCCAGCGGTATTCCCGCGGCATAACACCGATGACTCGGTAAGGCGTTTGGTTCAGCTCGACGGTGCGCCCGAGAATTTCGCGGCTCCCGCCAAATGACCGCTGCCATGTTCCAAATGAAAGGACCAATACGTGATTGGCGCCGGGTTGATCTTCTTCGGAGTGAAAGCTACGCCCGAGTAGCGGTTTAACGCCAAACACATCGAACCACTGCCACGTGACAAGGGCCGCGTTCAAGCGCTCGGGCGAATCGCCTCCCGTGTGATTGAACGCATCTTCGCCTTGCATGGCAGCCGCTGAAAAGATCAATTTGCTATTCCGCACGTCGGCGAAGTCGGTCGCCGACATGGCGATCCGGTCGAGGCCGAGCTTCTTGTAGGAGACCCGGGGCGCCATCAAAGTCTGCGGATCACTGACGCCGGACGGGTGAAATAGCAGCCCGTTCACAACACTGTAGATCGCGACGTTGGCGCTAATCCCCAGCGCGAGCGAAATGATCACTGCCAGCGTGAAGCCGGGGCTCTTGATTAACGTGCGGGCGGAATAAATCAAGCGGGAACTGCTCTGCATAGACTCGAGTGGAAGCACTTTGGAGGCCGTTGCGTTGAGGTGCATAACAGCGGTTTAGCTCAAACAAGGTAAGGGGGTGAAAAAGCGAGATGTCCGGTAACGGGATTGATCACGTCGAAATCGAACGCCGGAATGTGTAGGGGCCGTCGCGCTGCAAGGAGAGGAATAACGCAGAGCAGCACGACTGGAGCTGCGGGGTTGTTTCACATAATAAAGCTCGGGTGCGCCGATTCACCCAACCACTAGCTGCCAAAACACAACTTCACTAACCAACTGGCTTGCCTAACGCAAAAAGGACCCGGATTGCTCCGGGCCCTTCGCCTTTTCTGATTACTATGCGATTCGCTTTTAGAACGATAGCCGCAGCGCGAACTGCACGAGCCGCGGGTTGTTTACTTGCGAACTGATCACGCCAAACGAAGTCGATCCAAAACTTTGTCCCGGGTACCCAAATTGAGTCCGGTTGAAGATGTTGAAGAACTCGGCCCGGAACTGCAGGTTCGCTCGCCCTTCAGGTGCAATTGGAAAAGTTTTGTAAGCTGTAAAATCCCAGTTCGCAATGCCCGGAGCACGGAGATTTGGATCTGTCCTGCCTTCATCGCCGAACGTGAACGGGGCAGGTTGTGAGAAGCAAGCTCCGTTGAAGTAGTTCTCTAACTTCGATTGCGTCGAGCCGTTAATCGACTTGTCGCAGCCGGGAACGACGTTTGGCCGTTGTCCTCCGGCGCCTGGCGAGTTCAAGTTGCTCGAGTTAACGCCAAAGTGCAAGGGGAATCCGGTTTGCACGGTAGTCACACCCTGCACGCCCCATCCGCCAACTGCCGCGTTGACGAACCCGTTGGCATGAGCCATGTACTTTCGGCCTCGGCCAACCGGGATGTCAAGCACGTAACTGACGACCAGACGGTCCGGCGTATCGAAGGAAGCCAGAGACTTTTCAGCCTTCAGATTCGTCCAGTCTTGAATCCCACCGGTGCCGCCCGATTCGAGCCAGCCGGTAATCGTATCGGTGTCGCTGATCAATTTGGCGTGCGTGTAAGCGACCAGGATTGAGTTGCCGCCTGAGAAGCGTTTTTCCGCCTTCACCTGGAGCGATTCGTAAGTGGAGTTGCCGATCCCTTGACCTGCGTAGCTTACGCCGTTGTATTGCGGGAAAGGCCGCAACAACTGGCTTTGCTGCACAGTGGCAGCAGCTAGCGAGGAGCCCGGAGCGTTGATGATTCCGTAGTACGGATTGGGTACGTTGTTCAGGAGCGCGTTCCCGAGGGCAAGATACTGGTCGGGTAGTTGATTAATCTGCGGCGAGTCGATCGGAAGATGAGTTCCCTTCGCTCCACCGTAAGCAATATCGATCAGAAAGCCGTTGCCGAACTGCTGCTGAACGTCGGCATTCCACTGTTGTGCATAGCCGTAGGGATTGCGGAGCTGGTTCTCGTTGATGCCGTTGCCGAGAAGAGCTTGCGCATAGTTCGGGTTTCGTCCCGGAGGTCCGATGATCCCGTTAGGAAATGGGTTGGAGATGGTGTTAGCGCCAGTCCCGGCGGTTGGGCCCGCTGCATTACAGGTACCGCCCGTGTAGCAAGCCGGCAGGCCTGTGACGGTGCTCGCCAACACTGGTGTCGTATAACTGTTCACTGGATCGTTATTGGGGCTGGTATCCCAAGCCACATCGTTTGGAAGCCAAAACACGCCATAGCCCGCGTGGAACACGGTTTTTTGAGTAATCTGATATGCAGCTCCCAGACGCGGCGCCCATTGTTTCCAGTTAGGCAGAATCGCGCTCCGGTACGTATCGTAAGGTGTGTTTACGAGATCGATGTTGCCAGGCTGGGTGATCCCGTTTGCGAGCAACACAGAATTGGCTTGTCCCGGATTGAAGAATGAGATGCGATCGAACCGCTCGGTCCAGGGTCCCGCGTGCTCCCAACGAACGCCCAGATTCAAAGTCAGCTTGGGAGTGATATGCCAATCGTCATTGGCAAACAGCGCCGGATAGAGTTGCTGTGCGGCAACCAGCGCCGGGCTGTTGGCATTTCCGCCAGACGGATAACCGAGCAGAAACGTAGCCAAGCCCAACCCGCTGTTTGCCGAGTTGCTTGCCGTGGCCGCAGTCAAATCAGGATTGAAGTTGAAAGCACCGGATGGGGTGTTCGTCTGTACGTAATTGTGAGTCAGCCGCAAAAACTCGGCGCCGAATTTCAAAGTTTGGTTGCCGACAATCTTGGTCAACGTGCCTGCCGCGCGATAGTTATCGTTGCGGTCAATGATGACGCTGCCCGCGCCCTGGCTGCCGAAGGTGCCGTTGGTATCGAATCCATTGATTACGGGCACCGGCAGATCGCGGAACACAGCCTGAGTATTGTTGACCGCCGGCCAGCCGAGCTGCGTGAGATCATAGCCGAGAGTTTCAGGCGTCCGATCGTAGTTGAACCGCTGATAGCTTAGCCGTACTTCCATGATCGTGGTCGGGTTGAACGAGTAGGTATCGCTCAATACGAAATTGTTGGTGTTGAATGTCTCGGTGCAGCGATCCTGACAAACGCCGTTCTGGAACGGATCGGTTGGCAGGTTCAAATTTCCCCAGTAGGTGTAACGGGCGGAGATGTGCTGCTTCTCCGACACATTCTGATCAATTCGGGCCACCGTTTCGTTGCTGTTGCCGCCCTGGCTTGCGTTCGACACCCAGTTGTTAACTCCGAGCGCGGTACCGGCAGCATTCGGCAGCGGATAGAGATTGAGCAACTTCAACGAAGTGGGATTGATGCGGTTCGTGGGAACGATATTGCCTGGAAACTGCAACCGCGAGTTGTTTGCCTCGTTCGGGCCGCACTGGCGCGGATAAGCAGGGCCAACACCGCAGGTTGTTAGCGGATCGTAAATATTTCTTCCTTGTGCTGCCGCGAGGCCCGATAGATCGCCTCCGCGCTCGGCCAAGGTTGGAACGGTCTCCGTATAAGTGGCACCCTGGCGCAGGCGGAAACCTTCGTAATCGACGAAGAAGAACGTCTTGTTCTTTCCGTTGTAGATCTTCGGAATGTAAACGGGACCACCGAAGTTCGCACCGAACTGATTCTGAGTGAAGGCGCCGCGGGGTGTGCCGTTCAAGTTATTGAAGAAGGTATTGGCGTCAAGATCCTTGTTGCGCAGATACTCCCAGGCAGTACCGTGAAGATCGTTGCTGCCGGACTTGGTCGTGAAGTTGACCACGCCGCCGGCGAAACGTCCGTATTCGGGCGAGAGATTGTTGGTTGCGACCTTGAATTCCTGCAGCGAATCTTGCGTGGGAATCAAGGCCGTAATGTTGATATAGCTACCGTTGACGGGCGACCCGTCGAGCCACACCATGCTTTGATTCGCCATGCCGCCGCCGATCTGATAGTTACCCCAGGCAAACGGGTTCTGGCCGTTCGGATTCGACATAGAGCCGCCTTGCGGCACCACCGATGGAACCAGAGCAACCAAGTTCAGCGGATTGCGCCCATTAAGCGGCAGCTCTACTGTTTTCCGCTCATCGATCACCTGTCCAAGAGAGGAGGATTCAGGCGTCAGCAGCGGCGTTTGCGCGGTGACTTCCACGGTCTGATTGACTGCGCCGACTTCAAGGCCAAGATCGATCTTGCTGGTCGTACCCGTTTGGACCGTGACCGGCGTGCGCACAATGCGCTTAAAGCCGGGCTTAGCTACTTCAACCGAATACGTAGTGGGCTGCAAGTTGACGAACTGGTAAAAGCCGTCCGCGTTAGTAGTTTCGGTACGTTTGTCGTTCGTACCGAGATTGGTGAGAGTGACTTCGGTGCCGGAAATCGCCGCCCCGGAGGGATCGGTTACGTTGCCGACAATGGAGCCGAAGGTGGTTTGCGCATTGAGTGGAATAGACGCGCAAAGCGCAGCTACCGCCCCCAAAAGACACACACGTTGTAATCTTTCGAGCATAGAGAGACCTTTAATTAACGAGACTAGAGCTAGTTTTATCACATTTCTTTCGGCTCTTTGAGGGCGTTACCGTAGGAGATCAATGCGTTTTGGACTTTCTCTGCTTCTTGCCCTTTGGGTTTCTCCCTACTCATTCGGCCAGCAAATGCCGCTTTCGGGCGCGCTGAGCTGGCGGCTGATCGGACCGTTTCGCGGTGGCCGTGCAGTAGCAGTGTCGGGCGTGGAGGGCGGCGGATCGACCTTCTTCTTCGGCAGTGTCGACGGCGGCGTTTGGAAGAGCACCGACGCCGGAACGGTTTGGACTCCGATCTTCGATGGGCAGCCTGTGGGCTCAGTCGGCGCGCTGGCGGTGGCGCCTTCGAATCCACAAGTCATCTATGCCGGGACCGGAGAATCTGATATTCGCGCGGATCTGGCGAGCGGCGACGGCGTGTATAAAACGGAAGATGGCGGCAGGACGTGGAAGAACGTCGGGCTGGCCGACACGCGCCAGATCAGCCGTATTGTCGTAGACCGGCGAAACCCCAGTATATTGTTGGTAGCGGCGCTAGGTCACGCGTATGGACCCAATCCCGAGCGCGGTGTGTTTCGCTCGTCCGATGGCGGCGCAACCTGGCAGAAGACGCTTTATCGCGGACCCAATGTGGGCGCGGCGGACCTTGCCATGGCGCCCGATGCCCCGCAGACGGTGTTCGCCACCATGTGGGACGCGCAAAGGCCGCCATGGAGCACCTACGCGCCGGTGGCCGGTCCAGGAAGCGGACTCTATCGATCAAAAGACGGCGGCGAGACTTGGAGCGAACTGACCGGCCATGGCTTGCCGGCTGCGCCCTGGGGCCGTTCAGGCGTTGCAGTGGCGGCGGGCACGCAAGGCAAGCGACTTTATGCAGTGATCGACGCCAAAGAAGCCGGCCTGTACCGCAGTGACGATGGCGGCGATTCCTGGACGCGTGTCAATCAGGATCCGCGCGTCACCAGCCGCGCTTGGTACTTCAGCTGCATCACGGTCGATCCAAACGATCCGGATGTAGTCTACGCGCCGAATGTCGCGTTATACAAGCTCTCGGATGGAGGCAAAACCCTATCGATCATGCGCGGCGCTCCCGGCGGCGACGATTACCACCAATTGTGGATCGACCCCGCGAACTCGAGTCACATGGTGCTTGGGACAGACCAAGGCACCACCGTCACCTTAAATGGCGGACAGACATGGAGCAGTTGGTACAACCAACCGACGGCGCAGTTTTATCACGTCTCTACAAACAATCTATTTCCGTACCAGGTCTTCGGGGCGCAGCAGGATAGCGGCGCGGCCGGCACTGTGACTCAAACCGATCACGGCGAAATCGATGGGCGGGATTGGTTCACCGCCAGCGGCAGCGAAAGCGGTTATATCGCGCCCGATCCCAAGGACCCGGACGTGCTGTTTGTATCGGGCACCTATGGCACGGTCGCGCGCTTCGACCGGCGTCTAAAGCAAAGCCAGAACATCGCGCCTTCGCTGCTGCCTGGCTTTGGCACCGAAATCAACGAACGAAAATACCGCGACCCGTGGACGCCCGTTCTTGTCTTCTCGCCCGCGCAGCCGAACGCCTTGTATTTGGGCACGCAGTACGTGATGCGCACGCTAGACGAAGGTCTTCATTGGCAGACCATTAGCCCGGATCTCACCGGCGCTGATCCGAAGGCCCCTCATTCGGATACACCTGTCGCTGTTGGAAACGCAAAGGAGAGAGGCTATGGGGTGGTGTACACAATCGCGCCTTCGCCCCTGAGCGCCCCGGAAATCTGGGCCGGCAGCGATACCGGGTTGATTCACCTGACGCGGGATAGCGGCGCGAAGTGGGCCAATGTGACGCCGCCCGGCGTGGCCGCATGGAGCAAGATCACACAGATCGAGGCCTCCCATTTTCACGCCGGAGAAGCATACGCCGCAGTTGACCGCCATCGCTTGGATGACCGCCATCCTTATCTGTTTCGCACGCGCGATTTCGGCAGGAGTTGGCAGCCGATCGTGAACGGAATCGCGGACCGCGCTTTCCTGAATGCCATCCGCGAAGATCCCAAGCGCGCCGGTCTGCTGTTTGCCGGAACCGAGTTCGGGCCCTACGTTTCATTCGATGATGGCGACAGCTGGCAGTCTCTGCAACTGAATCTGCCGGTGACCTCGGTTCGCGATTTAGCCATTCACGATAACGATCTGATCGTTGCCACGCATGGCCGCGCCTTTTGGGTGATGGACGATATCTCTTCGCTGCGCCAGATGAATGGCAAGACGGCGCCTGCCGGACCTTACCTATATAAACCCGCGATCGCTTTGCGCACCACCAGCGACGCCTTTGCCGGCACTCCGCTGCCGCCCGAAGAGCCGCAAGCGAAGAATCCTCCGCGCGGCGCGTTGATCGATTACTATCTGCCTGCCGCTGCGTCCGGGCCGGTGGAGCTCGAGATTGTAGATGCGCACGGTCAATCCGTTCGCCACTTCACGAGCCGGGAGAAAGTGTCCGCAGCGCCACAGGATTTGGCCATTGCGCCGCGCTGGCTGAGCGTAACAGCGCCACTAGCTGAATCCGCCGGCCTGCATCGCTTTGTTTGGGACTTGCGCTATGGCCGCAAAGGCGAGCAGACTACTTCGCCCGATCAGGATACTGGATTGCAAACCTCGGCTGGGCCGCTCGTGCTCCCGGGCGTTTACACGGTCAAGCTTCGCAGCGGCGGCACGGAGCAGCAGCAGAAGCTAACCGTCAAAATGGATCCGCGTTCCCGAGCGACAGCAGCCATCCTGGCCGCGCAGTTCCAATGGGCGCAGCGCGCTTTTGACGACATGCTCAAGGCCCGAACCGCCGCCAGCGAGGTGAGAGGTCTGCGATTGCAGCTTACGCAGCTTGGGAAGCGAAGCCAAACCAAAGCCGATTTAAGCAGTGAACTGAAAACGGCAGATAAGGCGGCGGAAACATTGCAAACAGGCGGATCGAAGGGCAAGAGCGCCGGACTCGATGCCGTGAACCGCGCTTTTGCCATAGACCTGAGCGCCATCGAGAACGCCGACCGGCCTCCTACCGGTGAACAGATTGCGCTGTATCGCGAATCTCATCAAACGCTTTCTGACTGCCTGGCGGCCTGGACTCAACTTCAGCAGGTAACCATCCCGCGTTTGAATCGGGAGCTGCAAGCTGCCGGCCTTGGCACAATTGCTACCCTACGGGTTCCGGAAGAAGCAAAGACCGATCTGAGCCAGTAAGCTCTGCCAACGGCTGGCGATTCACTCCATCGTCCAACCGTGGCTGACCGTGAGAGATTGGCCCGTCAACGCCAAACTCTCCTGTCCGGCTAAGTAAAGAGCGGCTTCGGCGATCTCTTCGACTGTCGTGAACCGGCCGTCCACCGTGTCCTTCAGCATCACTTTCTGTTCCACGTCTTCCGGCGAAATGCCGAGCAATGCAGCCTGCTCCGGGATCTGCCGTTCCACCAGAGGTGTGCGCACGAATCCGGGACATATCACGTTCGCTCTCACCCCGTGAGCCGCGCCTTCTTTGGCCACCGTCCGGCACAATCCCATCAGCCCATGCTTAGCCGTCACGTACGGCGCTTTCAGTACGGAGGCCATCTTCGAGTGAATCGATCCCATGTAAAGAATGGAACCGCCGCGGCCGGACTTGTACATGTGAGGCAAGCAGGCCTGCGTGGTGAGAAACGCTCCATCGAGGTGTACGGCCAGGATGCGCTTCCATTCAGCGAACGGCAGTTGATCGATGGCGGAGATGAATTGCACCCCAGCATTGCTGACCAGGATGTCGACGCCGCCGAACTCGCGAAGGGCGCTTTTCACGCCAGCGCCGACTGACCGTTCATCGGTGACGTCCATAGTTACAGCCAATGCTGGAACTCCCGTGAGCCCAGTGATTGCCGCAGCCGATCGCTCCGCCTCTGCTGGATTAATATCGGCGATCACCACCCGCGCGCCTTCCGCTGCGAAAGCTTCGGCAATGGCGCGCCCGATGCCGGATGCGCCTCCCGTTACAATGGCAACTTTTCCAGTGAGCCGCGTTCCCATCGTCATCGGCCTGGAGCCACGCAAGAGAAATTCGCGGCCTGATCTACACTGCCCGATCCCCGGTAGCGAGCCACCTCTGGATAGGGGCAAAGAGGCCGCGTTCTCAGCGGAGGACCGGAAGCCTGACCCGGCGTGAGCTGCGAGGCAATCATGTCATCCGGCGCGCGGCCTTTCTCCACCCAGTTCACCACCGCATCCAGAGCGTCAAAGTGATCAGGACCTGCCCCGCCGTTGCAGTGTTTCATGCCAGGCTCCATGAACAAGCGGTAAAAGCTACCGAGTTCCTTCCCATAGCGGCGAGCCAGCGCATTGCGGTAATCGATTGAGCCACCGGGCACCACGAGCCAGTCGGCCCAGCCGTGATATATGAGCAGCTTGTGGCCACGATGGCGAAAGGCATCGAGATTAGGACTGGTCGCGTTCACATACTTCGCGAGCTTCTTGTTCATCGCCGTTACGTCGCGATCGAAATCGAAGCTGCGCCAATTCCAGTCACGGCCGAAGACCCAGGTGAAAATCGGAGCGTACGGAGGCTGGCCATTGGCGGTTGGGCCTAGCTGATCCCACGCAAGTTCGCTACCTTTCGGCAGGCCGGGGTAGATTTGCTTGCCCGTGCGGGGATCGACCGGCCCCCTGTAGAGCTTGCGAACCACCGTGACCTGCGCGGGCGTGAGGCAATTTTCGCTATCGGAGCCGGAACACGCGATCGACCCAGGATCGAAGGAGCACTTCTGTGGATCGCCGATGATCCCATCGGCCAAGCCATCGCGCGCGTCACAAGCCTTCATCACAGCGGCCGCGAGAAAGCGTAGCTTGGCCTCGGGCAGGTGGTCTTCGGGCGCTCGTTCTGTGGTTACGAAGTTCCACAAAATGCTGAGGTGCACACCGGTTCGATCGTTCGGCGGGGCGCCGCCCACAATGCCATCGTAGTCGTCCGGATAGCGTTGCGCTTCCATCAGCGCCTGCTCGCCGCCTGTCGAACAACCGGCAAAATAGTTGTGCGCGGCCGGGCGCGAGTAGAACGCCGCCACCAGGCGCTTAGCCTCAACCGTCATCTCGTGGGTGGCACGATAGCCCCAATCTTTCC
Organism: Bryobacteraceae bacterium; assembly: GCA_965219105.1. Classification (GTDB taxonomy): domain Bacteria; phylum Acidobacteriota; class Terriglobia; order Bryobacterales; family Bryobacteraceae; genus Bog-105. Next base: position 3,219,636 of record OZ244728.1, read on the forward strand.
ATGCGTCGGGACGGCGGATAAACGCGGTCGCGTCTTCACCCGGCGGAAGAGCCATTCCCATGTCGGTGTTCACCGCCGCGTAGCCTCGCTTGACTCCCTCGGCGAGAGGCGAATAGTAGATGTTGCCGGCAAAGCCTCCATTGCCGGTCCCTTCCAACCGCCCGTTCCAATTGGACAGCGGCATCCAAAGTTCAATGCGTATGGCGGAAGCGGGGACCGGATGCAGTACAGCCGTCACCCGGCAAAACGGCGGCAGCCCGTCGAATGCCTTGCCATGGGCGGGAGTGAAAACACCGGATTGCACGACGGTAGCCTGCGTGATCTGGACAGTTTCGGTGCTGAGGCTCGCCATTTCTTTGCAGCCGGTAGCCGCCATAGCAGGCACAGAGACCCAGAGCAAGAGTAGAGCAGCAAAGCGGAAACCGGTTGGCATGGACAAATTGAAGACAGGATATCGAATGACCGCGATCTGGTCAGGTCCGAGTGAAGGTGTATCGTGGGCGCACTGTGATCTCAAACGGTTCAGACATGCGCTTCTCTTCGCGCCGCCGCTTCTTAAAGAGGACAGGAATAGCTGCTTGCGCGCTGCAGGTTCGCGGCGCGTTAGCTCCCACTGAGCAGGTCGGATTCCCTCGCCCGGTCATGGTCCGAACGCCGCTTGGAGTGTTGCGCGGTGAGAGCTCGAACGGCGTGCGAGTCTTTCGTGGAGTGCCGTTCGCCGAAGCACCCGTAGGCCCGCTGCGTTTCCGGCCGGCGGCGCCCTTGAAAGCCTGGAGCGGCGTGCGCGAAGCCATCGAGTTTGGACCGGCGCCGATGCAGCACGGCGAGAGAAACGTGAAGCAGAGCGAGGATTGCCTCTTTCTGAATATCTGGGCTCCGGAGGGTGCTGGGCCATTCCCGGTGTATGTGTGGATCCATGGAGGCGGGTATACGAGCGGCTATGCGTTCGACCCGGAGCTCGACGGCACGGAGTTAGCGCAGGGGGGCATTGTCACTGTCACGGTCGCCTACCGGCTTGGCGTGTTTGGATTCTTGGACGTATCGCCGATCCTCGGAGCGAGCTGCGCAGGCAGCGCCAATAACGCGGTCACCGATCTGATCGCCGGGCTTGCGTGGGTGCAGAAAAACATTGCTGCTTTTGGAGGTGATCCAGACCGCGTCACCGTTGGCGGAGAGTCCGCCGGAGCGAAGCTGACCGGCATTCTCATGGGCACTCCTTCGGCTACCGGTCTGTTCCATCAGATGATCTCGGAAAGCGGTGGCGCGGAGCGGATCTGGCCAGTGAAGCAGGCGCAAGAAATCGCTGTTGGCTTCGGGGAGACTTGGCGGCGGGGAACCAAGGAAGCCTTATCGCGCATTGCGACTGCGCCGGCACGGGAACTGATTGGCGTGCAATACGTGTTCATGGAGACTTGGCCGCAGCACTTTCCCTTGCGGACCGAGATCGAGCCGGCGCTGATTCCGCAACTGCCGGTGGAAGCAATCGCCAGCGGCACAACGAAAGGCAAGTGGCTGCTGATCGGGTCGAATCGGGACGAAAGCGCGTTATTTGTAGGGCCGCATCCGGGGCCGGTAACAGCCGGTGAGCTCGGGAATCTGCCGCTTGCAGAGTTCCTTAACGTCTATGCGAATTATGCGGCGGTTTACCCGGATATGGCTGTCGATGCGAAGCGTATAAGGGCGCTTACGGCCGAGGAGTACTGGATCCCTACCATGCGAGTAGTGGACGCGCACGTAAAAGGCGGGGGTACGGCATGGATGTACCGGTTAGACTTCGCCGAGTCGAGCGGCAAGCTGCATGGTTATGCGTATCACTCGCTTGACGTTGGCATGGTTTGGGACCATCCACATAAGTTGGCGGCCAACGCGGGCGAGGAAGAATCTTTGGGGTCTCAGATGCAACGCGCGTGGGCTGCGTTCATCAAGGGCAAGCCGTCCGAGGCTCCCGGATTGCCGCATTGGCCCGAATATAGGTTGGACACACGGGCGACGATGATCCTAAATGCTACAAGCCGTGTCGAAGACTGGCCGCAGGAAGCTGAGTTGCGCTTGTGGGACGGCGTCCTTTGAGTCTGCACGGGCGCTAAGGTTCATACCCGTACTGTTAGGCAAACTTCTATGTGATGCTTTCCTGTTACAGACATGCTACCCTCTGAAGATTCATACATAAGTTGGAGCTCAACGTCGGAGCCCCAGTTCTGCTTGCACTTATTGAGTGCCGTTTGGCCTTCCGCGCCGAAGCCGTTTCATTACTCGTTCCAAATTCAGGAGAATCGTTTGATACAGCTTTCCCGACGTTTATTACTACCATCTGTCGCCGTTCTGCTAGCAGTTTTCCCCCATATCTGCCGGTCGCAGGCAATCAGCGGCGATGTTACTGGCAGCGTGGCCGATTCCACAGGCGCTGCCGTCCCTAATGTGGCCGTAGTCGCGCAGAACGATGCAACCGCGATCAAAACCACAGCACATACAGGGGCGCAAGGTACGTATCGGCTCACCAATCTGCCGGTCGGAACTTACACCATCACTGCCTCGGCGACCGGTTTCTCGACAGCCACGCTGAAGAGCGTAAACGTAACTCTAAATAACGTGGTGACCGCTAACTTAACTGTCGAAGTAGGTTCTACCAGTACTACGGTAGAAGTAAGTTCCGCCGGCGCCGCTATTGACACCACCACGGCCCAAGTGCAGACCACCTTCTCAACCCGGCAGGTGATGGATGTGCCCACCGCATCGCGCGGCACCGGTATCTGGAACCTAAGTTTGATCGGCGCGGGCGTCTCTTCGCAAGGCGGAGTCGGGCAGGGAACGGGCCCTGCGATCGCCGGCCAGCGTCCAGAGGACAATGTCTTCAACCTGGACGGGGTGCCGAACAACGACCGCTATAACACTGGGCCCCTTGTCTACACTTCGAACGAATCTATCGCGGAAGTCTCCCTTTTGCAGAATCAATTTAGCCCGGAATTCGGCGGCGGCTCTGGAGGAGTCTTCAACGCTGTTGTAAAGAGCGGCACTAACCAGGTTCACGGCTCGCTCTATGAATATTTTCAGAACAAGAACCTGAACGCTGTCGATTCCACGCTGGCCGTGCAGGGCTACACCTCGAACCCACGCTACGATAACAACCGTGTAGGCGGAACTGTTGGCGGGCCGATCATCAAGAACAAGTTTTTCTACTTCGGCAACTTCGAATACAATCCCATCGGCAGGATCAATCCACCGTCCGCTCCGCTGCAGGCCCCCACTGCTGCCGGCATTGCCACCTTGAACAGTCTGCCCGGCCTTAGTGCGACCAACCTCGGGATTTTCGAAAAATTTGTGCCAGTGGCGGCCACCAACAACGCCGACCCTGTTACCGTCAACGGCGCTACAATCCCGGTTGGCTTGATTCCACTCTCTTCGCCTTACTACAGAAACAGCTTTGACGCGGTAGTTGCGCTCGACTATAACATCAGCGACAAGGATCAGGTCCGTGGCCGCTGGGTGTACAACCGGCAGTCCACTCTCGATACAACACCCCAACTTCCGATATTCGATGTGACCACGCCGAACAATAACTATCTCTACACGTTGTCGGAATTTCACAACTTCGGGCCGACTCTGCAAAACGAGTTTCGAACGTCCTTCAGTCGTAATTACAACGAGCTCGGCGTGCCTAACTTCACTTATCCTGGCCTGGACGCCTTCCCGAATATACAAATCGACGATTTAAATTCCCTTTATCTCGGTCCTGACGGTCCCTCCGGCTCGGTTCAAAATGTCTTTCAAGCCTCAGACAACCTAAGTAAGATATGGGGCAAGCATACGATGAAGTTTGGCTATAACTTTGTCGACGTGATCCTGACGAACTACTTCATTCAGCGGGTCCGCGGTGATTATTGGTATCTCAATCTTCAAGACTACCTGAACGACGTGACTCCTACCGACTTCGGTGAGCGCAGCGCCTCCCCTACCAGCTCTTATCCGGCTGGATTCTTACAGCATGAGGCCTATTTCAATGACGATTACCGGATCTCCAAAAATCTAACTGTGAATCTCGGCGTGCGCTACGAATATGTCACTATGCCGGTTGCGTCCCGGTACCAGAAGTACAGTGCTCTGGCGAGCGTTCCCGGTCTGCTCAACGTAGCCGAGCCAAAGTTCAGTCCAAACGATTGGTCGCCCCGTGTCGGATTCGCCTATTCACCGGGCGGTAACGGCGTGTGGTCGATCCGGGGTGGATTCAGCCGGGCGTTTGACTTGACTTACGCCAATTTGACGTCCAATGCGGCGCCGCCGTACTTCCAGCAGACAAACGATGTCAACGTCGACAATATCCAGCCAGGCTTTCTGGCAAGCGGCGGGTTACCGGGCACTGCGGTTGCGCTTCCCAACAATCAGGCGGGCCAGTTAGCTGTCCTTGGCAGCTACACTTACGGCCAGAAGCGGCCGTACGGATTGACTTACACTCTTGGCATTCAGAGACTCTTTGCGAAAAACTATACACTCGAGGTCCGCTACACCGGAACCAAAGGCGTCCACTTGTGGAATCAAACCCGTCTAAATGTAGATTCCCGAGTCAACGCGAATAACTACATTCCCACGTTCACCACAATGCCTTCAGCCGCTACCTTAGCGTCACTAACTAAGACGCTGGCGCAAGTCAAATCGTATGTGGTCCCCGGCGGGACTGCGGATCTACCTTACAACAATTTAGCCGCGTATGGATCGCAAACCAACATTGTGGCCTACGCGCCGCAGGCCTATTCGCAGTACAACGGACTATCCGTTCAGCTGACCAAGCGCTTTTCCGGCAACCTCAGTTTCATTGGCGCTTATACCTGGAGTCATCTCATCGATGACGCCACAGCCACAAACTTTTCAACCTATTTGTCTCCGAGGCGCGCCCAGGACTTTAACGACCTTTCGGCTGAGAAGGCGTCGTCGGCGCTCGACCACCGCCAGCGTCTAACGATTACCCCCATTTATCAGTGGCATCCATTTGCCTCTCGTAATTGGTTTTTGAAGAATTTGGTCGGCAATTGGACGGCTTCTGGAACTTACACCTACGAGAGTCCGGAACTCGCAACCGTGCAGAGCGGCATTGATTCCAATCTGAATGGCGACTCGGCCGGCGACCGCTCCATCATCAATCCCAATGGCAACGCGAACTTGAGCACTGCTGTTACCGCTTACACGAGTACGGGCGCGGTTAGTACAAGCTCCGCTACCACGGTGGCTTATGTGGCCAATAGTCCCAATGCCCGTTATATACAGGCCGGCAGCGGCGCGCTGGCTAATGCCGGGCGTAATACCTTCCCGCTCTTTCCCACCGACAACGTCGATGCTGCGGTCAGCAAGAACTTTGACATCACCGAGCGCATCAAGCTGAGCATTAGCGCTCAGTTCTTCAACATCTTCAACCATCCGCAATGGACCGGAGGATATATCAACGACGTCGCTTCCAACGGCTATACTTCCAGCCGCAACGATTTGGTGACTGGCGATGGTTACTTCGGGCGCTTCGATCAGTTCTACAGCAGTAACTCCCGCACAGGCCAGTTAACGGCCCGTATTACTTTCTAAACCGGTTCGAGCTACCCTTCTTTCGTGGTGGGAAAAGCCAAACCTAACAACCTTGCGAGCAGGATCCGAATTCTGCTCGCCTTCTCTTGTGTTGCTTCTGCATGGGGCGCACTGCCCGATCCTGTGCTTTGGTCCGCCCTTCATTACCGCATGATCGGTCCTGACCGAGGCGGCCGAGTCACAACGGTCACGGGCGTGCCCTCGCAGCCGCAGACTTTTTACATGGGCTCAACCGGCGGCGGTGTCTGGAAAACCACCGATGCCGGCCGCTCCTGGAAAAATATCTCCGACGGTTTCTTCCCGGTCGCTTCAATGGGCGCCATCGACGTCTCGCTGTCTAACCCAGACGTTGTTTATGCGGGAACCGGTTCTTCCAAGATCCGCAGCAATGTGTCGATCGGACGCGGCATTTATCGCTCGGGCGACGCTGGCAAAACCTGGACCTTCGTCGGCTTGCGCGATGCCGGTCAGATCGCGACCGTACGCATCCATCCAACCGATCCGAACATCGTGTATGTCGCGGCACTCGGCAATCCTTTCGTGCCAAATGAAGAGCGCGGCGTTTTCCGCACATCGGATGGCGGAAAGACGTGGAAGAACGTACTGCACATCTCCGACCAGGTGGGCGCGGCGGATCTCGAACTCGAGCCCGGCAACCCCGACGTGCTCTTCGCCTGTATGTGGCACGGTCAGCGCAAACCGTGGACTATCATCAGCGGCTCGACCGACGGTGGCATCTTCAAGAGCACCAACGGAGGCGATAGCTGGACCAAGCTCGCCGGCGGATTGCCCAATCAGCTTTTCGGCCGCAGTAATGTGGCCATCTCGGCTTCGAAGCCCAATCGAATCTATGCGCTTATCGAGGCCAAGCCCGGGTCAGGGTTGTACCGCTCCGAAGATAGCGGCGCAACCTGGTCGCTCATCAACCAGTCGAAATCTCTCACCACTCGGCCCTTCTACTACTCCACTTTGGGCGTCGATCCTAACGACAGCGACGTCGTCTATGTCGGAGACGAAGGCTGGTTTAAGAGCACCGACGCCGGCATCAAATTCCAGCGTGAACCTGTACCGCATGGCGACAATCACGACGTCTGGATCAATCCGAAAAATTCGGATTACATGATCCAGGCCAACGACGGCGGCGCGAATGTCTCGCTCGATGGAGGCAAGAGCTGGAGCACGCAAGCCAATCAACCCACTGCCGAGATCTACCAGGTCGCGGTGGACGATCAGTATCCGTATCTCGTCTATGGTGCGCAGCAGGACAACACCACCGTGATCGTGCCGAGCTTGCCGCTCCCGGACGGCCAGGATTACCGCATCGGACCGGGCTGTGAGACCGGCCCCATCATCCCGAACCCGGCGGACGCGAACATCGTTTACGGCGGCTGCAAAGGCCAGTTCACTCGCATGGACATTCGCACCACCGATGAAGAGCGCTACTGGATAGGCGCTGCGTCGTTGTATGGAAACGCGGGCCGCGATCTTGTCGACCGGTTTCAGCGCGTGTCGCCGATGGAGGTGTCGCCATTCAAGCCCCACGCCGTCTACTACGGTTCGCAATACTTGTATCGCACCATCGACGGAGGCCTAGACTGGCAGCGGATCAGCCCAGACTTAACCGCGCATCCGCCGGGCACGCAGGGCGCAAGCGGCGAACCGATTACGCGCGATGCGACCGGTGAAGAGGTGTACAGTACGCTATACGCAATCCGCGAATCTCCCGTCAAACAGGGCGTCATCTGGACAGGTTCGAACGACGGCCTGGTGTTCGTCACGGAGGACGATGGCAAATCGTGGAAGAACGTTACGCCCCGCGATCTGCCTCCAGGCGGACGTATCCAAAATATCGAACCTGGCCCGCATAGCGCCGGAACAGCGTACATCGCCGCTTACCGCTATCTGCTAGGCGATTTCGCGCCTTACATTTTTCGCACCGAAGATTACGGCCAACATTGGACGCGCCTCACGGACGGCGCCAACGGTATCGCGAAGGATGAGCCGACCAGAGTCGTTCGCGAGGATCCTGACCGCCCGGGCTTGCTGTACGCGGGCACGGAATTCGGTATGTATGTTTCCTTCGATAACGGCTCACATTGGCAATCGTTTCAGTTGAATCTCCCGGTGACTCCTATCACGGACATCCGCGTGGCGCACAATGACTTAGTGCTCTCCACGCAGGGCCGCTCCTTCTGGATTCTCGATAACTTAAGTCCGCTGCATCAACTGCCCGATTCCGCGAACAAGACCGTTCTCTTTCGACCGGCTGTAGCGGTTCGATCGCCTGCCCATTTCTCGGGCGAAGGCATGGGAGCGAAGGGCGGTTCGGGCCACCCGGAGTATCCGCCCGCAGGCGCGGCCATCGACTACTATCTGCCGGGCGAACCGAGCGGCAACATCACTCTCAATATCCTGGATCCGGCGGGGAAAACGATCCGCACCTTCTCTAGCCAAAAGCCTGCCAGCGAGCAGCACGCGGGTGAAAGTGACGCCGAAGAAGACGAGGGGCCGCGGCGATCGGTCAAGCCGCTCGAAAAGAGCGCCGGCATGCATCGTTTCGTGTGGGACCTGCGCTATCCCGGTCCTTGGCAGAACGAGCGCCATCCGGAAGGGCCGAACGGTCCCAAAGCTGTACCGGGCAATTACTCGGTGCAACTCGTGGCAGGTTCATGGACCGCCACCCAGCCTCTCACAATCGTCGAAGATCCACGCATCACCAAATCGGGTGTAACGAATGCGGATCTTACCGAACAGTTTTCCTTGGCCATGCGAGTTCTGCAAATGAACACCGAGGTGAACCAGGCTGTCGCTCGCCTCAATTCGGCTCAAGCCCGTTTGCAAGCACAGAAAGGCACTGACTCTAGTCACCTCGATCGCGTCCATATGCTCGCCACGCAGCTCATCACGCCTCTGATCCGTTACAGCAAGCCGGAGCTGCAGACGCAGATTACGTATCTGTACTCATTGACGGTCGGCGCCGATCAAAAACTCGGCCAGGACGCTTCCGACCGTTATGCAGTCTTACGCAAAGAGCTGGATGCGCGTCTGAATGAGCTAAACTCAATCCTCGGCCCTCCTGCCGCTGCTGCTGCTCAGTAAACTCCTTTACGTTTCTCTCTTCTAGAGGTATTAAAAACCATGCGAATTCAGATGCACCGTAGCCGCGCGATCCTTGCGTTGAGTTTGTTTCTTGCGGGAGGTCCGGCGCTTCTTCCTGCGGCCGATTCTTATGACTCCAATCTTCTCTCGGCTTTGCACTGGCGCGAAATCGGTCCTTACCGCGGTGGACGTACCCGCGCTCTAGCCGGCGTTCCGAACGAGCCGAACGTCTTCTACATCGCAGCGGTAAATGGCGGCGTCTGGAAGACGGACGACTACGGGCATACCTGGAAGCCTATCTTCGATCACGAAGACACCGGGTCGGTGGGCGCACTTGCCATCGCACCTTCTGATCCAAAAATTATCTACGCCGGTAGCGGCGAAGGACTCCACCGGCCCGATCTCTCCACTGGCAATGGGATCTACAAGTCAAGCGATGGCGGCCTTCACTGGACTCATCTCGGCCTGCGCGAAGGCCAGCAGATTCCGCAGATTGCGGTCGATCCGCGCGACCCCAACCGCTTGTTTGTTGCAGTGCTCGGCCATCCCTACGGACCGAATAAAGAGCGCGGCTTGTATCGCTCCACCGATGGCGGCAAAAGCTTTCAGCAGGTCATCTATAAGGATCCAAACACCGGCGCGAACGACATCAAAATGGATCCGGGTAATCCCGATATTCTCTACGCGTCTTTTTGGGAGGCGCGGGAGGGCCCCTGGGAAAACTCAGCCTGGAGCGGCGCCAATGGCGGCATTTTTAAGTCGACCGACGGCGGCGATCACTGGAAGCCGCTCACCGCGGGTCTCCCTCCCGATGGAGTGATTCAAGCGAATATAGCTATCGCTCCTAGCCAACCTTCGCGCGTCTTCGCCGCCGTTGCCACTTCCGCAGGATTGGCGATTTATCGCTCCGACAATGCCGGAGAAAATTGGACCAAGATAACCGATGACCCGCGACCTGCCGCGCGCATTGGCGGCGGCGATCTGCCCGTGCCAGTCGTCGATCCGAAGAATCCCGACATCGTGTACAGCGCGAGCGTCGTGACATGGAAATCGTGCGATGGCGGCAAGACTTGGACCGGCATCCGCGGCGCACCCGGCGGGGACGACTACCAGGGCATTTGGATCAATCCGAACGAGCCCAAAATCATGCTGGTCGTCAGCGATCAGGGCGCGATCGTCACCGTAAACGGCGGCCAGACATGGACGAACTGGTACAACCAACCCACTGCGCAGATGTATCACGTGGCGGCCGACAATGCCTTCCCGTACCGTGTCTGCAGCGGACAACAGGAGAGCGGTTCGGCGTGCGTGCTCAGCCGCGGCTCGGAAGGTGAGATCACGTTTCGCGATTGGCGTCCTGTCGGAGTGGAAGAGTACGGCAACGCTGTTCCCGATCCGCTCGATCCTGACGTCGTGTTCGGCGGCAAAGTCACACGTTACAGCCGTCGCACGAACCAAGTGCAAAACGTTGGGCCGAAAGTAACACGCGGAGCGCCCGGCTATCGCGTGGTGCGCACCGAACCGTTGGTGTTCTCGCCCAAGGACCCGCACCTGCTATTCTTCGCTTCCAATACGCTTTGGAAAACCCGCAGCGGCGGGCAAAATTGGCAGGAGATCAGCCCTGACTTGACGCGAAAAACCTGGCAGGTTCCGGCCAGCGTCGGCAAGTATAACCACGACCCCTCCGCCCAGCCCACGCAGCGTGGCGTCATCTACGCGGTTTCTCCTTCGCCCCTCGACGTAAACCTCATCTGGGCTGGCACCGATGACGGCTTAATTCACCTGACCACCGATGGCGGCGCGCATTGGAAAGACGTGACGCCACCGGCCCTCAGCGCCTGGCAGAAGGTCTCGATTATCGACTCCAGCCACTTCGATCCCAAAACGGCCTACGCCGCTATCAATACGTTCCGCCTCGATGATCTCCGTCCCCACATCTATCGCACCCATGACGGCGGCGCAAGTTGGACAGAGATCGTTTCCGGCATGCCCGGCGACAGCCCCACAAACGTGGTTCGCGAAGACCCGCATCGCAAAGGTCTGCTTTACGCCGGCACCGAACGCGCTGTTTACGTCTCCTTCGACGATGGCGACCACTGGCAGTCTCTGCGCGTCAACATGCCAGCCACTTCCGTGCGCGACCTGCTTGTCAAGAACGACGATCTTGTCGCCGCAACTCATGGACGAGGCTTCTGGATACTGGACGACCTTACTCCGCTTCGCCAGCTGAACGACTCTGTTGCCAAATCCGAGGCGTACCTGTTTGTCCCACAGACAGCTACCCGGGTCCGCTGGGATACCAATACCGATACGCCTCTGCCGCCCGATGTGCCTGCTGGCGAGAACCCGCCCGATGGCGCAGTGATCGATTATTTGATCGGGGCACAGGGCGGCGGCGAGGTGAAGCTTCAAATTGTAGACAGCGCAAATCACCTGGTGAAGGAATATGCAAGCAGCGATCCGGTTCCTGAAATCGATCCGCATCTGGCCATTCCCCGCTACTGGGTACGCCCGCCCGAGCATCTTTCGAATCAGCCCGGGCTCCATCGTTTCTTATGGAATATGCACTACACCTCGCTACCGGAAGCTCACAAACAATATCCAATGCAGGCCGTCTTTGAGGACACCGCCCCGCAGCCCGACGCGCCCTGGGCGATGCCTGGCCGCTACACCGTTCGTCTGATCGCAGGCGGCAAAACGTATACCCAACCGCTGATCGTGCGAATGGACCCACGCGTCCGCACTTCGATGGCTGGCCTGTCGCAGCAATTCACGTTATCGATCGATATCTACAACGATCTGCTTGCCAGCAAGAAAGCTGTGGCTCAAATCGAAGCCATAGGTGACGGCGCGGCGTGGAAGAAACAGGCCGATGCCCTGAAGGGCGAAGAGCATGGCCGAGGCGAAAGAGGCGCTGCCGCTGGACCGGACACGCTGCTTACTGTAAATGCCACCTTAACTGGACTCATGCAAACGCTGCAGGAAGCCGACGACGCCCCGACTTCGCAAACAGTAGCCGCTGTCTCGCAAAAACGCGCCGCTCTCGCCAAACTGATGCAGCAATGGACCGACCTGAAATCCCAACACCCAGCCGAATGAAATGACCGATAGGCATGGAGGTGAGTGGACGGCCTTAAGACCAGCCGTTTTGCAACGCACGGACGAAATCAAGCTTATTTAGAACCGTCGTGCATTTGTCCCAACCGGACTCGTCGAGGCAGTCGTTATAGCGAATCTCGAAAGCATGCTTGGGTGGTACCGCGTCGATTTTTTGTTTGGCTGCCTGAATTTCGCCGAGGGCGGTTTCTACCCAGACATCCTCCAGGTGATCGGGAATGGTGCCAAAGATTTCACGGACATGCCGCAGGCGCTCCGATAGACGGCGATGGACGTCGTCTTCCACCGAGTCGCGATAACGTAGATTCAGCAGATAAATGGTGTCTGCCATCTGACCGATGCGGTCGATTCTTCCTTTGCGCTGCTCAAGGCGGGCGGGATTCCAAGGGAGATCAAGGTTGATCAAGGTCTGCAGGCTCTGGAGGTTCAATCCTTCGCTGGCGGCGTCGGTAGCCACCAGGAGCTTTAGCTTCCTGTCCTGGACCATTTTTTTCAGGCTTTCGCGATTGGTCGCTTCTTCAAGGCCGGCGCGCAACAAATAGCATTTCGTTCCACCGGCGTAGACGCCGATTTCCTGCTCGGCGAAAAGCTTGGAGATATGGCGCGCGAACCACCAGACTGTGTCAAAGTATTGGCTGAAAACGATACAGCCTCTCTCGGCCCAGTGGCGATCACGCAGGTAGCTGACGGCAACTTGTAGTTTGGGGTCATTGTCTCCTGAGGCGCGCATCGCGTCGATAGAAGTAAGCAGTAGATCGCGTTCGGCCTCCGTAAGGTCGAGAGTTGTTCCCGCTTTTTTGTCTTCGTCTTCTTCGTCAAAGACTGCGTCGTCGGAACCGCGTAGTTTTTCCGCGGTGGTGAGCCCGGCGTAAAGACTCGATCCGATACGCCGTAAGAGAAGTGTCTTTAATATTCCCGCTCCGGGTTTGCGCTTGGCCAGTAAACGGCAGAACTCGCGAGCGGCTTCGTAAGCCTCCAGCATTTTGGGCGGCATCTCGAGCGCGTCCTCATCGCCGTCACGCTCCAGTACGACATCGATCTTTTTGAAGTAGGGATCGCGGCCGTCGCGCGGCTCGGTCAGCATGGTGCGCGTGCGTTTGACCACATGGCGAATGAAGGGATTGTGCAGCTTCATCAACGTGGTGAATTCGTCGCGAAGATTGGCGCGAAGATGAGGTGAGAAGCGATCTACTGCGTTGAGCGGCGCTTGCCAGGAATCGCTACGCAGAGAGGTTCGGTCGAGCAACTCGTCCCAGAGGTCCTGTACGACATGCCAGGGATCCTTTTCCCAAGATGGGGGCAAGGGATTGGCGAGCCAGCGCCAGCAGTCTTCGACAGATTCGGGAGTCTGGATAGCGCCGGAAACCACATCTAATGCCGGATCAGGGTCGCGCCAACAGCTATTCGGAGTCCCCAAGACTCGTTCGTGCCCCTTGCTCAACAGCTCCATTAAGTCGTAGAGCTCACCGCGGTTCAGTTGGATAGGGGTGGCGGTGCCGAGCAGTAGTGTCCTGGTTCGAGGAGCTAGACGCCGCATGAACTTCATCAGGTTGTTGGGGGAGCCGCTGTTCGCGCGACTGAATCCATTGTCGCTTTTGCCGCTGCGGGCGCGATGAGCTTCATCGAGGACGATGCAACTGTACTGAAGCTTTAAGAGATCGTCAATACCGGCGACTTCGGCGGTGATCAGGCTGTTGGAAACGATGCCGATCTTGCGGGGACACTGTGTGAGAGGCGTTGGATGAGCAACGCCAGCTTCAGTGAGCCAATGCTTGCCGGTCCAGAGAGCGGAAGGAACGTTCAGCATTTTCTGGAGTTCGTCTTGCCATTGGGGCGCGAGGTTTTTTGGACACAGCACCAGGACTGGAAGGCGGTCCTGCAGAGCGATCAAAGCAGCGGCCATTCCCATCTGGATCGTCTTGCCGAGGCCCACTTCATCGGCGAGAAGGTAACGGGCAGCGCCAAATGTGCGAACGTCGCGCAGCACGGTCGAGACGAAGTATTTCTGGTGCGGCAAAAGGCCAGCGCCCTCGCGCTCGACGGGAGCTTCCTTGAACGGAGCGGGAGCGTCGGTTTCAGGGTTCCACTCGAGTAAAGAGACGACCTTCCGTTTCAGAATGTACTCGACGTCGGCGGCGATCGCGTCGGCCAGGTTCTGCGCGCCGGCATGCTTCCAGAGCGCATCGAACTCTTCCTGCACCCAGTTGACCGATTCGGGTGAAGCGTCTTCCCAAACCAACTCGTAGTGATGGCAGTAGGCTTCCCGGGTTTCATTGATGGAGCCGAGAAAGGAGGTCTTGACGCCACCAGCGCAGGTGATTACTCCCGCTTTGCCATGGATGAGGCCGAAGTGTTTATCTGGCAAGACGCGAATGGAGACGCGTTCGTCGCGGAGCATGTCGGCAAGACGCTCATAACGTCGGCGATCGAAGCGGCGCATGGCTTGCGGTTCGCTCTTGTTCCATTCAAGACGGGTAGCGACCCTGGCAGCTTGCGCGGTTCGGATGTCTTCGGGGTCAAGCTCGGAATTGCAGACGATGCGGATGGGGCCGGTGACGGATTCAAAGTTTTCACCGGCCACTTCGAAGATGGAGCTACGGAAATAGCCGGCGATGCGGTCATAGCCGGCAGCTTTGTTCAGCCTCTCGTTGAGAAACGATTCGCTGAGCCGTGCCCGACGCGAAGAGAAGCGTTGGATCATGGCGGACGAGTTACGACCCGTGATGGAACACTGCGCCGGCCAAATCACGCGCCCAGCGAGCTTCTTCGACGCGGTTGGGAGTACTTGCTGTCCCGAGGTATTCGAGTATCCCGAGCAGGCGTTTGCGGCGATCCCAGTATTCGGGCATGAACTTTTCAAAGCGCTCGATGGCGGGCCGTAGGTCTTGTTCTTCCATCGCGAGGTAGATCCCGTAGAGGGCGTGACGGGTCACCGAACTGCCAAAGCCCATCAGTTCGTTAGCCGTTTTGTCGTTGCGGAGGATGAGATTTGTTCCTTTCCATTCGCAGGCGGTTTTCAGCCGGGCAACGTTGGCTTTTACTGCTGCCATTTGGACTTTGTAATCGTCCACCCCAAAGCCCCGGGCGATTTCCTGGAAGGCGCCGACCCGGGTCTCGCTTTTGCACTCGATTTCGAGTCCCTTCAGATAGAAACGCTCTTCGGCTGAGCAGTCGCCCCAGATTTCTTTGCCTGACAGCCCGTTCGGGTTGGCATTTCGCTCTACATTGTTAAGGTTTCTAGGAATTAGGAAATCCGAAGCAGCGCGTGTTGCCGTGTCCAAAAGTTTCTCAATTGTGGACTTCTCCTTGTTCTCGTAATCCTTGAGCAGATTGACAGCCACGTCTTCTCCGTCCAACGTCTCGTATTGTGTAAGCACTCCCAGAGCGGCCGCATAGGCAGCAAGTTGGTAATCGGCATCTCCAAAATTCGGCTGCTCCCGATCGTCAAGCTTCATCATGCGCTCAAGGTGAACTTCGACAGCAGAGCGTAATTTGCGCCCGAGCTTGTTTGACCAGGCGTTCTCGGTTCCGGTCCGTCTCCTGAGGAGCAACAAATGTGTGCCCTGTACGTGATTTCCATCTCTGAATCCGGTTGTGGCTTCCGTTCCAATACACCAGGCAGCCGTTACTTGAAGATCTGCGGCCCAAAAGATTCTTGCCAGCTCGCCCCAGACTGAGATGTCACTATGCGTAAACATAACCAGCTGGATACCGGTCTCCGACATATTGCGTGTGAGACCTGCGTAAGCTTCTGCCATTGATCTACGGAAGCTCTTTCCGTTTCCTTTTACAGCAAGCAATCTTCGACTGTCCCACTTCCAGCTCGCCAAAGCTCTAGGGGGATTGCGCCTCATCCAGGCGATGAAGAATTCTGTGATCTCTTCGTAATTTACGGCATCACCATAAGGCGGATCTGTCAAAAACAAGTCCATCTTCGAGGAATGCTCTGCTGCCGAATGCACTGCAACCGAATGGTGTGACTGAGCGACGTTCTGAATTGCCAGTTTTTCTGTGAATGGTCCGCTTATATATGTTGCGGAGCGAGTGGCAAAATTCGACAAAGTATTCAGAGCTTGGTTGTAAAATACGTTCGCGGATTGGTCGCGGGTTGTGTCCCATCTGCACAGTCGGCTTGCAAAAGCTAAGATTCTACAGAACAGAATGCCCGTTGCTGCCTGGAGGGTTGGATCCTCGACCCTGTCGATTTCCTGCTTGTACAGGGCTAACGTTAGTAGCTGGCGTGGTTGGAACAGGTGGTGCCAATGAGTCCAGCCCCGTTCTTTGATCGGCTGGTCGGTGTTATAGCCCGATTCGATAGTGGAGTCAGGAACGAGGCCTTCCTCCTGCCAGCGGGCTAAGTTTTGGGCTACTTCGTCGCGGACGAGTTGCTCGCGGTGAAGATCTTCAGGGCTTACTGAACGGAATTCAGTACCGCCCTCCTCGCGTGTCCACTGAATGCAGTAGAGGCGCTCCTGGTAGATATCGTCGGGCCGGGGCGCGAAATCTTCTTTGCTCCACAAGCGGAGGCAATTTCCCCAAGCGTTGGCTTCGGCTTGTCCATCTCCGCGAATTGTCTTAAGCGGAATCTGAATCCGCGAGTCGTTGGGATGACAGACGAAACCATCTCGAATGGTTCCCTGCCGTGCCGCTTCCAACTGTTGCTTCGAAACGCCGGAAACGATCTCGATCTCAAACCGCTTTGCCTGTTCGTTCGGGACCAGCCTGGCAATGACGCTGTGGCTTTCGCTGATGACCCAGCTTGGAGCAAGCGGGATCATCCAGCCGGTTTGGGGGCAGCGCACTTCGAGGCAATATAGGTAGACCTTGCCGCGCCATCCGCTACCGTTCTCTTCGATGCCTAAATTATCGATTTTTTGACGAACGGCGGCGGCGATGGCGTGTTGCGCTTCGGAGAGTTTTGCAGTGACATCCGCGTTGCCTCCGATGACGTTCAGAGCGCCCCAGGTGAGCATGGCGGCGATGGGGTTGAGGTCGGAGGCGTGGACATCGCATCCCATACGAGCGGCTTCAAAGGGTATGCTGCCGCCGCCGCAGAAGGTGTCGGCGACTCGGGGCCGGTGGCCGAATTTCTGCTTGCCGAGTTGGTCCACGAGTTCGGCAACGGAACCGGCGCTGGTGTGCAGATGCCGATTGACCATCGGCCAGATATCGTCCCAGGCATCGAGCGGCATCTCCTCGGGCCGGAGACAGTACTGGAGCTTTTCATCGTAAGTCATGCGCCGGAAGGCGCGTTCCTGCAAATCGGCTCGAACGGACTGCGCCACACCGCGGCGCCATTTGTCGTCTTCGATGCTCTCCGCGCAATTGGACTTGCCGAGTTTTTCTAAAACTGTTGCAGCAGGGATCGACTTGCGCCAGCGCTTGCGCAGACCCTCAGCATCCATCAACATGAGCTTGAGGAATATCTCGCGGTCACGCTTAGGGTCGTCGGTGGCGGGCAGAAGACAACCGAGAATACAGGCCCGCACCAGAATGAGGGGCTTGCGGCCTTTCCAATAGCTACCTAAAGCCGTGAGGGTTTGACCCGCTCCAGCTTTGCGCTCCTTGTAGCACTCCTTGGAAAGTAAGGAGACGGGGAATTGAGTCTCGATGAAAGACTTTTGAGGAGGCGGATCAGACGCCGCGACAGGATGGGCGGCAGTCTCTTCCAGGAGGGCCGGGTTTAGCAAAACGAAGGTGCTCCTTGCAAGCTCGGAAGTTGGGCGCGCCAGAGAGCAGCCTGCTTAGCAGCACTTCGCGGGGACTTCAGGATGCGTTTACGTTCGGGCACAGCAGCAGCAGCCACTGGTAGACAAGCCACGGGGTTCTCACACAGGGCAAAGCGCAAGGCCCGGCGCCAACCGCAGTCGCGTCCACGCTCGGCATGACCGGTTTGAGCGGCGGTCATCGTGTAGAGCCACCAACGTTCTTCGGGCGCCAGTCCGCGCCAGTTCGCTACAGCGGTTGCGGCGTGCTCCGGCTCGGCCTGCTCGATGGCCCAGGCGAGGAGGACGAGCTCCTTTCCAAGAAGCCGGCTGACGGGGTTGAGTCCTGCTTTCCAGCGGGCCGATTTGAGCTTTTGGTCCCGCAGACGGCGATTGAATTCGTCTGAGACGAAGTCTTCGATGCGGGTCCAGCGATCCCAGCTGAGAATGCAGCGCAGGTTCCCGGCTTCTAATTCGGGGCCGTGTTCGTCTTCATGCAAGACTTCGAAGATTTGCACGTCCGCGCCGCTGCGGGTGACGGAGACGACAAAGTGATGAGGCTCGCGCTCGCGCGCATGGCCGAAACCGGTAACTCTGATCATTTTTGAACGACCTCGGAGGGTTTGATTTCTATGCCCAAAGCCTGGGCAAACTGAAGAAGGTGTGCGCCGGTCTCGAATTCGAGACGGCTGAGCTTGAGGGAGGCATCGAGGATAGCCGGATCGTCAGCGGTCGGGAGCTTGGCCTGCGCTTCACCGATTAGCGCTTCGAGTTCACTGGGATGAAATTTCATGCGCTCCCCGGCTTGCAGGTGGAGCCAGCGGTCCGAATCCTGCTCTGCGTTGAAGGCCCATCTAAAGCCATGGAGCTTCGCACCGGCGTTTTCGAGCGAGGAGAGGAGATCGAAAGAGTTCTTGCGGCCGGTCCGATCAAGACGTGTTTTCCAGATCACAGGCCTTTTCACATCTAGTTCGATTTCAATTGGCGGCGCTGCTCCCGTTTTAGGAACTCTGGCCTCAACGCGGTCCGACCAAATTTCGTCGCGTTCAGCTATGGCGAGGATCAGTACGGCGTCGAGTGGAAGCGGCACGGGGCTTTCATAGGTTTGGCCGTACTTGGGATCGGAACCATCGAGGGTGTATTTGATTGTGGCGGCTGGGGCGCATTCGAGCTCGAGTACATTCACGCCGTTATTGCAGGTAATGCGCTGACGAAGGTGAATTGTGTTTTTCCAGATTTTGAACAGTCCGGTCTCATGCTGTCCGGTGGAGTCGATGGCGAGAAAGTTAAGGACCAATTCCGTGGTTTCGAGCCTGCCGCCTTCCACGGACGGGGAAGACGACGTGGGCAATACCTTGCCGATGGAATAATGCACCCGGTCGGCGAAGCAGGCGTCGACGTTCAGAGTGGCCTTGCCGGTTTTATCGTCGCAAGAGATCGGGCAAATGTCGACGGAGGTTTTTTCTTTGGGGAAAGGACCTTTCTGGAGGTAGTCAGTGCCGGCACCCCTCCAGATACCCTTCAGGATGCATTCCTGTTTAAGGCTCTCCAGCGATCCGGGGGCCGACCAGTACCAATCCGAACGGCGCGCCATGGTGGAAACCATGTCTTTCCAGGACATGGTCTGCTGGGCGAAGATTAGTTCTTCAAATTCTTTGCGGAAGGAAGGATCAGATTTGCAATCAGTGCGGAATTTCTGCTCTTCCTTGAGCGATTCGAGGATTGTTTCTTCGCCGACGTATTTGTTGGCGGCGAAAGAAAATTTAAGGCTCTTACTTTCGAGCTGGTCTTCGAGCGGATAGTAAAGACGAGTAAAGCACTCACGCAGCGCCGAGTTCAAGCAGGCCGTCCAACGGTCGAGAGCGGCCTCGGTCTGCCTGCTTTCGGAACTGCCTTTGTCGTTTCCGCTGGACCTGAGATCCAGGAGTAGATCTTCCGCGGCCTTGACGTAGCTGGCCGTCTCCTTGACGGATGCAAATCCGTCGGTCCCGGTTAAAAAGAGAACACGGTTCTGCCAGACTTCCTGCTTCCAGAAGGAGCGGAGATCGGGATGGAGACCATCCTCGCGCGGTTCGCTGATCACGAGGCTAACCTCGTTCGGATCGAGCTTGATGTCGTCGATGGCGGGGAAGACGAGCAGGCGTTGATAAACAGGTTTCGCTCCACCCGCCGCTTGCCCGGGCTTGAACTGCTTTTCGAGGTGTTTCTTGACTTCCTTTCGGCGTATGTCTTCCGGAAGACTGCTCGCCGCTTCTTTGATAACGGAATTGACGTTCTTTACCTCGCGGTAGCACCAGCGGCCGTCGGTTCTTCGGTGAAGATACCAACTGTCATCTTCGAGAGCCGTCAAAAGAGCGCTGCTGATTTGAGCGACATCGCGATCCGGCGCGCAAAGGTAGGCGGCAACTTCGTCCGGAAGCAGACCCTGAAGAGCATTTACCGCGGTCGATAGGGAGGAAAGATAGACGAGTTTCGCGGCTTCGAGTGGAGCAAGGTTGCCTTGCGATTGAGCCAGGCTTTCGGCCGCAGCATAGCCATGTTGGACTATGTCACGGCTCCGGGCGTTATCGAGGCCGCTGTTGATATTGCTCAATAAATTCTCGACATCGGAATCGTTGAAATCGAGTTGGTGCGGGTGAATGAGGACTACATCCTGCTTTTGCTCCCATACCTGGGCGACCATCTTTTGGGCTAGGCGCAGAACCTCACGGGTCTGCTGAAAGCCGGAGTTCTCTCGAAAACGGGCGATCAGATCGTCTAAGCCAGGGTGGAAAGGATAGGTCTCCTCAATCTTGGAAGCCCAGCGTTTATAGGACTCTGGAATAGCTTTCTGTTGGGCGGCCTTCTCGTAGGCTGCGGAGTAGGCCTGGGCGACAGGCCGGATCTCCTCTTTACCAGGAAATCGCGAGAAGAGGCGCTTGCGAAGGATGCCGTATAGTTCGGATCCATCAAGTCGGACGGGCATCACGTCGAGGCATACGCGGGAGGCTTCGTTTGAAATCCTTTTGGTGGCCTCTTCAATGACAACGCCGAGTTTGTCACTGCCTTTCTGCCAGGAGGAGACCAGATCGGTCAGGATCAAGCAGCAGTTGGGAAGCTGGTTTGAAGCGACCGCAATCATCAGATTGGTTAAGCCGTGTGCAAATCGATCGGCTTCGGTCTGATCGATACCGATCTTCTTAGTAGCTAAATTTTCGAGGTAGGGCGGCAGTTCGTCTAGAACGATTAGGCATGGTTGGGGGCCAACGACTTCGGTCCAGGTGGTTGGTCCAGGCACTTCGTTTGGTGTCGTGAGTTTTTGTTGACGGTCTAATTGGGCAGCCAAGTCGGACCAGAGAAAGGCGTTCCGGTCAGTCTCCCGGCCGTCAAAAACGGCCAAGCGGATGGGGGCGCCGGAAACAGCTTTACCCATTTCGCTGAAAAACTTCTTGCGGATCGTGGAATTTTGCGCAAGTAGTCCAGCTGTCAGAAGATTATGCGTTTTGCCCCCGCCCATGGCTTGTTTTAGACGGAAAACGCCTTGTGGACCGTCTTCAAGGAGACGGTCAAAGACCTGGCCCAGCAGCGATTGCATTCCTGTCGTGACGTAGGTTTCGGCGAAGAAGCGATCGGCATCGATTTTGCCTGCTATACGGAGATCGGCGATGTTGGCGACAGTCTCGGCTTTGCTCTTCGAAAAAACAGACTCGTGGGGCGTACATACATCTCGAACTGACTGCATCCTGCGAATGACCTCGAAGGAAAAGTAGATGGAGCGGGCTAGGTATCTCAAGTAATCCCAGATGGTAGGTCAAAACCGAGTGATGATAGAACGGACTATAACCGTGCGGGGTATGGCGCTCCGACTAAATCAGATTTATCTTAGGATGATGCTTGTCAAGACGATCGAACTAAGTGCAAACCGCAAGCTAGGTCCCGTTGCTACAACTTCGGTCAGCCAGATATCTTGTCCGAAAGTTTGCCCCTGGTACGACAATGGTAAACAAGGGTCTCCTTGCTACGCGAACAACGGTTTCCTAGGCTGGCACACCGCAAAACTGAACCGCGGTGTGGGGACACACATCGACGCTGCGCAGGAGGAGGCAGCTGCCATTGAGCAGTTAGGTGCCGAGCGGCCGCTTAGACTCCATGTGGTTGGCGATTGCAAGGACGAAGAATCCGCGAGAGTCGTGGCTAAGGCTGCGGACCGGTACCGGCGCAAAAACCACGAACCAGTTTGGACCTATACGCACGCTTGGAGCACCGTAAAGCGAAGGGCATGGGGTAAGGTGAGCGTTCTGGCGTCGTGCGACACACCCAACGAAGTGATACGAGCAAAGGCCAGGAACTACGCAACCGCCGTCGTCGTCGATCAGTTCGTTAACACCAGGGCTTACGTTAGTGATGGAATAAAGATAGTGCCCTGTCCGCAGGAAACCGGCAGGGTACGGTTCTGTACGGACTGCCGCTTATGTTTCAAGGATGACTTACTTAAGAAGGCGGATGTCACGATCGGGTTTGCGGCGCACAGTGGCGGTGCTCGAAAAATGAAAGACAAACTGTCGGCCTTCCGGATTCTCAATTAAAGCCCAAAATCCTGTAGGGAGCGGGCAAACCTTCCTGTTCCGTTTGCGTTATCGGCGCTCTAGCTAGCACCTGTTCTCCGCTCTCAATGCGGTCCAGCAGCGACTCGGTCCAGGGCGTGGCTTCATTTTCAAAGAGCCAGGGCAGCGTGGCCGAAGCATCAATGACAAAGCCGGACATCAGTATCGGGGACCTTCGTGGATCACGTCTTTAATTTTCAAACCGCCCAGCGTGATTCCCTTGCGGGACTTCCGGATGTGGGCGACGGCTTCATCTGAAGTGCGTTTCGGTTTGTGGAACAGTGTTTCGCTTTGCGCCGCTTGTTGAGCAAGCCGTTCCAAGTAGGCTTCTACCGAGAGACCCCTGGTCGGCGGCGCGATCGGGGACCAAGACGGTGAAGTCATGCAGTCAAAGTAGCACGGGAGTAGCTACGTGTAACGCTCAGGGTTCAACCAGCAAATCTGACCAGACTCTAACTGGGGGTTGATGGCGATGCGAGCCCGCTATCAGATCGACTGAAGCTAGAGACTTCGCAAAGTGAGCGCCGGCGGGTGTGGGAGGCGTTCTGAGAACGAGCCAAACGGGTGGGCTACGACTCTGATGCGGCGGATCGATGAGTGGCAAGATGTGGAACGATGGGTGAGCAGATGCCGTCTAGTTAACGGCAAATGGCATTGTAAAATGGTCTTCAATGAATACCACTGTGAACATTGACAAAGCGGGGCGGGTCATCATCCCGAAGGCGGTGCGGGTCGAACTCGGGTTGGAAGCCGGCGACACTTTAGAATTGGACTTCGAAGGGGAGCACGTCAGTTTGCGGCCGGTTCGGGCGAGTACGCCGCTGCGGAAAGAGCGCGGCGTGTGGGTGTTCCAACCCGGAGGACAGCTTTCGGCTGCGGAGGCGGGTCGAATGATCGAGGAAGCGCGGGAAAGCCGGGTTGGCGGCACTCGAGGAAAGCGATGAAGGCATTTCTCGACAGCTCGGTTCTGCTTGCCGCGTTCTATGGGCATCACGAGCATCATGCGAAGAGTCTCGATCTCTTATTGCGGTTCAAAAAAGTCGATGTCTGCTGTGGTGCGCATAGCCTGGCGGAGGTGTATTCGGTCATGACTGGACGCCTTGGAAGAGAGCGAGTGGGCGCAGAGGAGGCTTTGCTGTTCCTGGGCGAAATTCGTGAGCGATTCAGCGTGGTTACACTGAGCGGCGTCGAGTATGCGCGTGCAATCGAAGAGGCAGCGGCGTTGGGGATTACAGGCGGAGGGATTTACGACGCTCTTTTAGTAGCTTGCAGCGCGAAGGCGGACGCAGAGGTTTTATATACGTGGAACGTAAAGCATTTTGAGCGGTTGGGACGAACAATTGCGGGGCGAGTGAGGACGCCTTGAGGCGTAGGATCCAGCAGGGCTGCGGAGTTTCCGATGCGGCGGATGGTGTGAATTGCGAGGTCAGGACAAACGCGGACATACTAAGTCAGGAGTGAGAATGGCTTACGGGCAAGAGGGTGTAAAAAGGATTGTGTAAACGCGGTTCTCGAGAAGAGGAGGATAGGAGAACCGGATGGCAATCAAGAAAGAACTGATCGACGAGCTCATTGCAAGCAGCGAAGGAAGCCTGATTGGGCCGAACGGTCTGGTGAAGGAACTCACTAAGGCGCTGGTGGAGCGCATGCTGGCCGGCGAGCTGAACCATCACCTGGGCTACGAGAAGCACGAAGTAGCCGGCTACAACAGCGGCAACTCGCGGAACGGCAAGAGCACGAAGACGTTGAAAGGCGAAGCCGGCGAGATGGAGATTGCGGTGCCGCGCGATCGCAACGGCAGCTTCGAGCCGCAGTTAATCGAGAAGCACCAGACGCGCTTTGCCGGTTTCGATGAGAAGATCCTGTCGATGTACGCGCTCGGCATGACGACGCGTGACATTCAGGGCCACCTGCAGGATTTATACGGCGTCGAGGTGAGCGCCGCGTTGATCTCGGAGGTCACCGGGCAGCGTCATGGAGGAAGTGAAAGCGTGGCAGGAGCGGCCGCTGGAAGCGTTGTACCCGATCGTCTATCTGGATGCGCTGATGGTAAAGATGCGGCAGGACGGCAAGGTGGAGAACCGCGCGGTGTACACCGCGATCGGGATCAACCTGGAGGGCCAGAAGTCGGTGCTGGGGTTGTGGGCCAGTGGGAACGAAGGCGCCAAGTACTGGATGGCGGTGCTGCAGAACCTGAAAAACCGTGGCATGAAGGACGCCTTCGTGATCTGCACCGATGGGCTGAAAGGCTTCCCGGAGGCCATCGAAGCGGTATTTCCGAGCACGCTGGTGCAGACCTGCATTGTGCATTTGATCCGCGCCAGCCTCAACTTCGTGAACTGGAAAGAGCGCAAGAGTGTGGCGACAGATTTGAAGTCGATTTACCGCGCTTCTAGCGCCGAGCAGGCCGAAAGGGCGCTGGGCGAGTTCCGGCGCAAATACCCGAAGCACCAGGTGGTAGCCGACGTATGGGAGCGCAGCTGGCAGGGGGTCATTTCCGTTCTTCGACTTTCCCGAAGAGATCCGCAAGATCATCTATACGACCAATGCGGTGGAATCGTTGCATATGACGCTGCGCAAGGTGACGAAAAATCGGGGCTCGTTCCCCACCCAGGAAGCAGCCCTTAAGCTGCTGTACCTGGCACTGCGAAACGTGTCCAGGAAATGGCACACGGTGCAGGGCTGGCGCGAGGCGCTGCGGCAGTTTGCGATCCGCTGGCCTGAGCGTCTCGAACAAGCGCGGGCGGCGTAGAACCAATACCTTCCGAAAAAGACAAGCGATCACGGCATGAAAGGAGCGAACGAAAACGAGCCTGCGGCAGGTAGTGTCAAGCGTTTTGTGTAAACGCGTTTCGTTATTTTGACTCAGTTAAAGTTTGACTTTCAGTTTTCCGTTCGCTGTCACGCGTTTCGATGGATTTTTGAAGCCAGCGGGGGATGCACAAGGGGGCCGTGCCCTCTTGTGGGGGGAGCCGCGTAATTTGCGGCGTGGGGGGAACCCGCCCGCCCCGGCCTTTCCCCTTGGGGAAACGGGAAAGGGGAAGTGAAATGCTTTTTGCTCCTTGCTGCCGCAGGCTCGTCTGAACCCGTTCATGCTCGTGCCTGCTCCATTCGTTCCGGCCAGCGGATCGCAAACTGCCGCAGCGCCTCGCGCCAACCTTGCACCGTCTGCCATTTCCTGGATACCTTCTGCAGCGCCAGGTAGAGCAGTTTGATCGCGGCGTCCTGGGTGGGAAAGGAGCCGCGATTTTTGGTCACTTTGCGCAGCGTCATATGCAACGATTCCACCGCATTGGTCGTATAGATGATCTTGCGGATCTCTTCGGGAAAGTCGAAGAACGGAATGACCCGCTGCCAGCTGCGCTCCCACACATCGGCTACCACTTGATGCTTCGGGTATTTGCGCCGGAACTCGCCCAGCGCCCTTTCGGCCTGCTCGGCGCTGACGGCCCGGTAAATCGATTTCAAATCCGCCGCCATACTCTTACGCTCTTTCCAGTTCACAAACTGGAGACTGGCGCGGATCAAATGCACAATGCAGGTCTGCACCAGCGTGCTCGGGAACACCGCTTCGATGGCCTCCGGGAAGCCTTTGAGCCCATCGGTGCAGATCACGAAGGCATCCTTCATGCCACGGTTTTTCAGGTTCTGCAGCACCGCCATCCAGTACTTGGCGCCTTCGTTCCCACTGGCCCACAAGCCCAGCACCGACTTCTGGCCCTCCAGATTAATGCCGATCGCGGTGTACACCGCGCGGTTCTCCACCTTGCCGTCCTGCCGCATCTTTACCATCAGCGCATCCAGATAGACGATCGGGTACAACGCTTCCAGCGGCCGCTCCTGCCACGCTTTCACTTCCTCCATGACGCTGCCGGTGACCTCCGAGATCAACGCGGCGCTCACCTCGACGCCGTATAAATCCTGCAGGTGGCCCTGAATGTCACGCGTCGTCATGCCGAGCGCGTACATCGACAGGATCTTCTCATCGAAACCGGCAAAGCGCGTCTGGTGCTTCTCGATTAACTGCGGCTCGAAGCTGCCGTTGCGATCGCGCGGCACCGCAATCTCCATCTCGCCGGCTTCGCCTTTCAACGTCTTCGTGCTCTTGCCGTTCCGCGAGTTGCCGCTGTGGTAACCGGCTACGTCATGCTTCTCGTAGCCCAGGTGATGGTTCAGTTCTCCGGTCAGCATCCGCTCCACCAGCGCCTTGGTCAGTTCCTTCACCAGACCGTTCGGTCCGATCAGGCTTCCTTCGCTGCTTGCAATGAGCTCGTCGATCAGTTCTTTCTTGATTGCCATCCGGTTCTCCTATCTTCCTCTTCTCGAGAACCGCGTTTACACAATCCTTTTTACACCCTCCTGCGGCAGCAAGGAATTGAAACCCCCTTTCCCGTTCCCCCGAGGGGAAAGCCGGGGCGGGCGGGTTCCCCCCACGCCGCTAATCGACGCGGCTCCCCCCACAAGAGGGCCGCGGCCCCCCTTGTGCATCCCCCGCCGGTTCTTTGTATGGAACAGCCGGCAACAATAAAACCGTCGGAACTCGAACTCACGAGCGTCGCATAACCAGAACCCGTTTACACAAAATTCTTGACACTACCGAGAAGCGGAGTTAAAGAACCCACCCATCGGCTAATTGCATAATGTTTCCCTCGGGTTGATGATGTTTACTGTGTAATAACGTCCACCCTCGTCACGGATAATTTTGACTATCGCTGCCTCAAACAGGTAGCGTTGAAGGAGAGTGCACCATGACCATCATCCTTACGCCCGAACACGAGCGCATTATTCAAGCGCAGCTCGCTACCGGAGAGTTTCGCTCGGTTGAGGAACTGCTCGAGAAGCTTTTGGCTCCTCTCAAACCACAAACTTCTGAAGAAACTACACGGGAAGATAGAGCGAAGGCGCAGGCGGCGGCCAAGCGCATCGGACACTTGCGTCAGGGGGTCAAGATCGACCGGCCGGGAGGAATGTCCCTGCGTGAATACGCACACCTTGGCCACAAATATTAATGGCCGGCTTCGGAAGATTTATTGCAACGGGCATCCCGGCGCGAACCGTTGCATGTTCCTTCTCTATGGCCTTGGGAAATGATGAATGCTGTTGCCGTCAGCGTCCGGCGGCAGCGGGTTGGCCCGGAACTTGCCCGGCAGTTTTCGAGCAGCTGAGCGCTTTTGATTTTCGCATCGCGCTCGCGCCTTCGATAGACACATTCGGGGAGCTTTCCTTTCTGGCGACCCGCTATCAGCTAACCGCTTACGATGCGGCTTATCTCGGATTGGCGCAGCAGCTAGCAGTTCCCCTGGACAACGCTCGACGAAGATCTTAAAGAAAGCGGCCTTGGCCGAAGGACTGAAGATTTTATAAATTCTCCGATCCACCGACGGTCCGAATATACGCGCACGCAGCCCGACGGAGCGCTATGTGGCTGAATTATCCACGCCTCAGATCAATAACGATGACACGCAGAAGACATCCCTGAACGCGGCCCTCCAACTCTCGACGAGGTGATAAGAGCACGGGCTACAAGAGCTTTCTTCGAGCGAGCCGATCAACATCATGGCTTCGACAAAACATCAGATGACGCATAGTGGGGCAACCGTCTGGAGCAGCTTATTTGTCCTGCTTACCTCGCCGTTCCAGTCAGCCCAAAGATCACCAAGAATAAACAGACAGCTTGCGGACAACGCCTGGCCCTGTCTCAAACGTCAGGTCAGCGGTTCCATGAGGCAGGATGAGGCCCGTGGTTCCGGTGCTCGATCCGGGCGTCGGCTGCAGCGCGAGCGCGGTGGATAGGCCCGATGTGCTCTTCACCCGGACCACTGCAACGTGACCGGATGTGTTCGTGTACTGCAGACTGGCGAACGTCGGCCGCTGGGTCGCTCGAATTCCGGTGATCTCTGATTTATCTGCAGAGTACTCGGCCGGTTGTTTGTCCTTACCGTCGACGACCAGCAGCACGAGATCGTGCGCGGGTACGAAGAGCGTCGCTTCATCAGCGGCTAGATCGCGCCCATTCCACACATCGCGAAATGATCGTGGAGTGCCCTCCAGGCCAAGTTTGCTCAAGTCGATTTTCACTTGGGCGGAGCTGTCGGTGCGGTTTAGCAGGGCGACAGCGCGTTTTCCGGCAACGGCCATAGGCTTTGCCCAAACCTGGACGCCGGGACTTGGTTCAGCTACTTCGATGGGCTGCAATCCGTATGGGTCATTGTGAATGGCAAGCGCTTCCCTGTTCTCTAGCAGAGACAGAGTTCCCGGTGAAAGCCGCGTCAAGTCAGAACCCACCATCAGCGGCGCGCTCGAAAGCGCCCACAGCCCCATGTGGATGCGGTCCATGGCATCGGTCATGCCGCGCATCCCCATGACCATCATGTCCAGGTCATTGTAGTAGCCGGTGTGTTGGGCTTCCGGATGCATTCCGGCATCGAACGAATCGAGCACGTTCTTGAGGGTGATGACCCGTTTGTCATGTTGTGGATCGTGTAGGCTTTCGACAACGGGAGGAATGATGTCGCCACCAGTGCGCCAGATATCGCTTTCGATGCCGCCGACACCGGGAGCCCAAAACCAGGGATTCTGGCTCCCCCACTCGCAGATGGAGAAGAACAGCGGACGCCCCGTGATCTTTTCCGCACGTTGAATAGCGTGAGCGACTTGCGCATATTGCACCGCGCCAGACTTCTTCTCCTCCGCGCCGCCGCACCAGTCCACCTTGACGTAGTCAAAGCCCCACTTCGAGAACTGCAGAAAATCCTGATCGTAGTGCCCCTCGCTGCCCGTGTTCAGGTATTTCGGGCCTGAATCGGGGAACATGCTGCAACCGTCGTGACCTGCATCCGTGTAGATGCCGGCTTTTAATCCCAAGCTGTGAATGTAATTGGCGATGTTGGCCATGTCGCCGTCCTTCTGGCCGGGTCTGATGGCGGGCCACTGCTTAGCCTCAACAAGAATGTTGCCCGCGGCATCGCGCTTGCCCAGCCACCAGCCTTCGTCAATCACGACGTACTGGTAACCGGCTTCCTTCATGCCGTTCGAAGCCAGAGCTTGGGCCTGCTGCTGAACGATCCGGGAGTTCACGATATTGGCGAAACTGTTCCAGGAGTTCCATCCCATGGGCGCGGCGCAAAAGCACGCGCTTGCGAACACGGCAAGAAGGAAAGCGAAACGCACGAATGCAACATATCACTTGATTCGTGATCCTCGAAGCGGCCGACTCCGATTGGCCGCCAGCATGTTCCACAAGCTCAAGGCGACGCCGATGATCAGACAAGTCCAAGCGAACCAATCGCCGTGACGGCTGTAGAAGGTGGTCGTCTCGATCGTTCCGAACGAAACGCGCGAAGCTACCTGTTTGTACATAGGCAGCGTTCGCATGATTTGACCAGAGGGAGCGATCACCGCGGTGATTCCGTCGTTGGTCGAGCGGATGAGAAAGCGGCGGTTTTCGACGGCTCGCATCCGCGCCAGGAGAAGGTGCTGCTGCCGCGCCTCGGAATGTCCGAAATAAGCGTCGTTTGAGATGTTGACCAGCACGTTCGCTCCCTTTTGAGCGAACTGACGGACCAAATCGGGGAAAGCGGACTCATAACAGATGAACACTCCAAGCCGGTCTTTACCCGCAGGTAGCACCCGGACCACTTTGCCGGGCACGAAGTCTCCAGCTTCCTGCGTGACACGATTGACGAAAGAAAAGAGGGGCGGAACGAATTCGCCGAAGGGAACCAGGTCGATTTTGTCGTAGCGCCCGATCTCTTGCCCTTGCGGACCGAGCAAGAGCGCTGTGTTGAGCGGTTGATGCTGGCCGGTATAAGCAACGGTTCCAAGCAGGAAGTAGCCGTGCCTCTGAGCGATGGCGGCGGCTTCGGCGCGAAAGGTGGGGTCGTCGTAGTAGTAGAGCGGTGCAGGTAACTCCGGCCAGATCACGAGCGGCGAGGAGAAAGTAATAGAGAGTAGACCGAGACGCTGCTCTGTCTGTTCCTGGACCAGCGGAGTCCAACTCACGTCCGGCTCGATGTTGGGCTGAACCAGCAGGGCGCTTTCGTGGGCTGGACTGTGTTCAGAGATTTTCGGAAACACCCAGAGCAAACAGAGCGCGAGCAACGGAAACAAGCGGGAGCGCGGAAGGCGCAGCAAGACACAAGCCAGGGCAGCAGCTGTCAAGGCGAAGATGAACGATTCGCCGTACACGCCAACGAACGGCACAACTCGCAGCGGGAGCGACATGTTGATCCCAGCATTGCCCAGATCGAGCCATGCGAAACCGAATGTCGCATGCGTGCGCTCAATGCCGACCCAGAGCGCGGCTACCGCCGGAAGCGCATAAACGCGGCGCATCAGTGGGCCCGCCAGCCAGCTGAAAACGCCCAAGTGAAGGCCTTTCAGGATGGCAAACAGGAAGAAGGAGCCCCAGCCGCCCCAGAATCCCATGCCCCCGTGGACCTCCAGTACAAATTGGATCCAAGTGCATAAGAAGAACCAGAAAAAGATGCCGGCCGCCCAGCCATATACAAACCTTTGCCAACCATCTGGCGTGCGGGCAAGAGCGATCAGGAGCGGCGTCAAAACAAAAGGCGCGAGCCATCGTACATCGAACTTCGGAAGCGCCAGCAGAAATAGGCCAGCTGTCAGGAGCGCCAGCAGAAGATGAAAGACAATGTTGCGGTAATGCGGCTGTCCAGCGAGCGGAAGCCTAAGCATTCTCAGACGCGGCTGCCTCACTGACGCGCTCGGCCATGTATGAACTTCTCACGAGCGGTCCGCTAAATACCATTTTGAAGCCGAGCTGCAAGCCATAATCGCGATAAGCGTCGAATTGGGCCGGTGTGACGTATTCGGCGACTCGCATGTTGCGGCGTGTAGGCTGCAGATACTGACCCAGCGTCGCCACATCCACAGAAGATCTGTGCAGGTCGCGAAGCAGCTCTTCCACCTCGCTGACCGACTCTCCGAGGCCAACCATTGCTCCTGACTTGGTGAGAACATCGGGGCGATATTCTTTGGCGAAGCGAAGGACCTCAAGAGATTGCGCGTATTTCGCTTGGGGACGAACGCGGCGATAGAGACGGTGAACGGTCTCCATATTGTGGTTGAAGACGTGAGGCGCGGCATCAAGGACGCGCGCAACCGCCTGCAAGTCTCCGCAAAAATCCGGCGTGAGAACCTCGACCCTGGCATCGGGGAGAGCCTGCCGGACTTGCCGCACCGTCTCCGCAAAGTGAACCGAGCCGCCATCGGGAAGATCGTCGCGGTTGACGGACGTAATCACGACATAACGCAATTTCATCAGAGCAGCCATTTCGGCGACGTGCCGCGGTTCGTTCGCGTCGAGCAAAAACTCGCGCTTAGCGGCAGACCCTTTAGGAACGGAACAGAATGCGCAACCTCGGGTGCATAGATTGCCGAGGATCATAAAGGTAGCCGCGCCGCGGTGAAAGCACTCGTGAATGTTAGGGCAGCGAGCCGACTCGCAGACCGTGTGCAAGTTGCGCGCCCGCAGGCCGGTTTTGAGCGCGTGAACGGATTCGAAATGCGTTTTTCCCTTACGAAGCCACTCAGGCAGGCGGGGACCGGCAGAAGGTGGGCTCACGCCCTCGATTGAAACCAGCGAATCCATGAGGAGGGAGGTACTTTTCTATTGTGACATTCAGGCCTGTAGGGTCCTAGAGGGGCGAAAAGGGCAAAGCAACGCTCAGTCCGCTTCGCGGTTTAAATAGGAGCTTCGTTTTAGGAATGAGATTGACCAAGCCCGCGGAACCAGGAGACAAATCCGGCAACGCCCTCTTCAAATGAGACCTGCGGGACGTAACCGAGCATTCTGCCGGCCTTGCTGCAATCCGAACTCGGGTAAGAGTAGAGAGCTAAGAATACTTGCCCGTGGTAGTGTCAAGAAGTTTGTGTAAACGGGTTCTAGTGGGTTGTCCCGGTGAATGATAAATCATGCTCTGATCCTTTTAGTGGGGTCGGCATATTTCCAGCGAATGGGTTGAGCGCGCTTGGCGTAAAGCCGGATGTAGCGCATGATCTTGGGTGTGAGGTCGTGGACGGAGGTGAAGACGCCGCGTGCGATAACATCGCGCTCGATTTTGGAGAACCAGATTTCGATTTGATTGAGCCAGGAGGAGTAGGTGGGAGTGTAGTGCAATTGCAGACGAGGATGTTCGTCGAGCAAATCCTGGACGAGTTGGGTCTTGTGCGCGGAGAGATTGTCGACAATGACGTGAATCTCCTGGCTAGGCGAGCAACTCTCGGTTACTTGCCGAAGGAAGCCGACGAACTCGGCGCTGGTATGACGGGCGGCGGTTTTGCCGATGACCTGACCCGTTCTGACGTCCAGCGCGGCGTAAAGGGACAAAGCGCCATGGCGAAAATACTCGAAGCCGTGGCGCTCGGCCCGGCCCGGCGAGAGCGGCAAACAGGGATCTTTGCGATCCAAGGCCTGGATGGCTGATTTTCATCCACACAGAAGACAGCGGCATGCTGAGGAGGATTCAGGTAGAGACCGATGATATCGGCGGCTTTCCGTTCGAAATCCGGATCGTTGCTGGCCATATATCGATCCAGCCGATGCGGCTGTAAGTCCGACTCCCGCCAGATGCGGTGGACCAGCGTCTTACTGAGGTTCAGCTCTTTCGCCATCTTCCTGCAAGACCAGTGCGTCGATCCATCGGGTGGCGCCTGTTGCGTCTTCGCCAACACTCTGGCGCGCGTCGCAGCCGTTAACTTCGTGGGGGCCTTGCCCGGATGAATCGATACCAGCCCAGCAACACCGTCCTCCTCGAATCGATTTCGCCACCGCGCGATGGTGGCCGAAGAGATGCCCAACTCACTCCCTAAAGCCCGGTAGGGCTTCTTTTCCACCAATCCCAGGACGATCTTCGCCCGCATGACCTCGGCGGCTGGCGCAGTTTGCTTCCGGGCGATCGCCGCCAACTGGCTACGTTGTTTCTTGGTTATCTTTAGGCGCGTCGCTTTGAAAGGCATACTATAAGACACAAGAAGCACGCTTCATGTTTCACTGGGACATCCCACTAGTGAACTTATTTCCTTTACCGGTCGGTACGTAAGAACGACCAGTCACAAACACTGATCATATAGGCATTTACTCGCGAATTGACAACTTAGGCTCGCCAGCTCGAGTTACCCGCAAGGTTTCCTACTGGCGCAGTTGACCGCCCGAGTACTTGGCAAGCTTTCAAAATCCGGAGTTCGCATAATTAACAGGTGAACACAGCTGGATTTCTTTGAAACCAGCCTTCGCGAGCACTCGGAGCGTGTCAGGAAAATCTTGCCCGATCAACGCCCTTACCAGAGAGTCTTACAGCCGATCGGCATTCCTATCACGGTGGCATTTGCCTCCGGCAGCCTGCTTAGAAGCAATCCTGCCGCTGCGCCGCTATGCGCCATTCGTCTACAGAACTGAGACTGTTCACCCGTATAAGCCTGCTCGCCGGCCCGGAGTTGGACCCTCCGGCCTGTAGTACTGTCTCATAGTCGTTCCAGGTTCTTCCCGGTCAGATTCTTCTTTCCTAATCTGACTATCATGTAAGAAGCGGAATCCGCCGATAATTACTTCAAGGATTCGCAGACACATGGCCCCCTCGCTTAGTCAATGAATCACCCGAGCTGCCCGGCTTACCGACCTGTTAGGTCACGGCCGCTACTCTTTGGGGTCCCTGCAATCGTCGGATTAGCTCTGGGCATCCTTCCGCAATCTACCCAAGCAGCTGCTACTTCGCCAGATGCCGTTCTCTCCATACTCGGTCAAGTGAGGGCGCTCTCCGCTGCCGAAGCGGCCCGAAGCTTGCCTGTCCATGTACAGGCCGTCGTGACCTACTTCGATCCGAATTCGCAGGATGTATTTCTGCAGGACAGCACGGGCGGAATCTGGATGGGCTGGCAGACTTCGCAGCCCACGCTCCGCCCGGGCGACCTTCTTGACGTGACTGCCGTGACCGCCTATAGCTTCGCCCCCGACTTGGCGGACGCTCATTGGACCCGGATCGGCAGAGCGCCGCTGCCTGCCGCTCGTCCCGCCACCTACGAGGCACTTGCCAGCACGGCCGAGGATAGCCTCCGCGTCGAGATCAAAGGCCGCATTCGCCAAATCGATTACGTGTGGCATTCCGATGCCAGCCAATATCTCGTCATCGATCTCGCCATGGGAGGCAACGATATTGACGTCCTAATGCCGTGGTCCAGTAAGCCTGTACCTTCCGGCTGGTTGGATGGGGAGATCAAAGCTCGGGGCGTTTGTGGGGCTCGCTACAACGGCAAAAATCAGCTGACTGGTGTGGTCGTTTACGTTCCGGGACAAGAAGACCTGATTGTGGTTCAACCGGGTGAACCGATCGACCTCGCGGGCCCTCCCACGTCCATCGGTAATTTGCAACGCTTCGGCTATCGCAATCCGGATGGGCACCGGATCAAGCTTGCAGGCGTCGTGACTGCGATTATGCCGGACCGCGGATTCTATCTCCACGATCCTACCGGCGACATCTGGGTCCAAACTCGTGAAAATCTGCACCTGGCGCCCGGTGAGCGCGTTGAAGCCTTTGGCTTTGCTACGACTGCGTCAGGGCGCATTCGCCTGGAGGACGCGTTCTACCGCTCCCTGGGCGCTGGGCCTCCGCCGCAACCGGTGCCGCTGACGGCCGTAGATATCGCGTCAGGAACTCATGATTCCGAGCTCGTCTCGGTGCGCGGAGAAGTGGTGGACCGCTCGCTGCTGCCTCGTCAGCAGATACTGCTCCTCCGCGTCGGCCAGAACCTCTTCCCCGCTGTTTTGGTCAATCGGACAGATGCCTCGAAACTGCCTCCGAATGGCTCGTTTGTCGATGTGACCGCTATCTGCACCAATACCTACGATGACGTGCGGCCTCCGGGCAGCGTGCGACTGCTGGTTCACGACATCTCGGCATTCCGCGTCCTACGCAATCCTTCCTGGTGGACCCTACGGCGGTTTGTGGCTGCTATCGGTTTACTGCTGAGCGTAGTCGCTCTCTCTATAGCGTGGATCCTGGTGCTGCGACGCCGCGTTCGTCAGCAAACTCTGCTCATCAGCCGTAAGCTCTCCGAAGAGGAGTCTCTGCGCGGCGCGGCTCAGATGGCGAACCATGCGAAAAGTGAGTTCCTGGCCAACATGAGCCATGAAATTCGCACGCCCATGAACGCCATCATCGGATTCACCGACCTCCTGCTTGGAACGCCGCTCAACGAAGACCAGAAGGACTACGTCCACACCGTGCAGTTCTCCTCCCGGTCGCTCACTCGCATTTTGAACGACATCCTCGACTTCTCAAAGATCGAAGCCGGCCACATGTCGCTTGAGACGATTACCTTCTCTGCGTCGACTTGTGCGGCGCAAGCTTTACAGCTCATCTCTCCCGAAGCCACCGCGAAGGGTCTCGAGACACAACTTCAAATCGACCCGGCGGTTCCCGAAACCTTGCTGGGCGACCCTTTCCGCCTCCACCAGGTTCTGCTGAACCTTCTCAATAACGCGTTGAAGTTTACGGATACAGGCTCTATCCGGCTCTCCATCTCCCAGACCGGATCGGACGAGCAATCGGCTGAACTGCTCTTTTCAGTCGCCGATAGCGGGATCGGCATACCGCTCGAAGCGCAGCGGCGCATCTTCGAATCGTTCTCGCAGGCGGACGGCTCGACTACTCGCAAATACGGCGGCACCGGACTTGGACTCGCCATCTGCGCCCGCTTAGTTGCTTTGTTTGGCGGACGAATTTGGCTGGAGAGCAATCCAGGCGCCGGCAGCGTATTCCACTTCACCGCCCGTTTTACACGGCCAGGCGCCTATCCTGCAGATATGGAAATGGCCGGAGCGACACCCTCGGCCGCTACTGGCGAGTAAGCTGTCCGGCTGCGATTTGGGCGATGTCGAGCAGTTGGGGTGGGTCCGCCGCGGTCGCTTTCAGCGCATCGCGAAACATACTATTACAGAAAGGGCAGGCCGCTCCGACAACGTCGGCTCCTGTGTCCACCAGCTCCTTTGCGCGTGCCATGTTCACTCGCTGCCCGGTCTCTTCGCCCAGGAACACCAACCCGCCTCCCGCGCCGCAGCAGAACGAGCGTTCCCGTGTCCTCGGCGGTTCCACGACAGTAGCGAACCGCTCGATCACCTCGCGCGGCTCCTCGTAAATCCCTCGATATCGCCCCAAGTAGCAAGGGTCGTGATAAACCACCCGCTTACCATCGCCCAATCCCTGCGGTAGCCGGTCCTTGTGACGCGCCATAAACTCGCTGTGGTGCTCCACTTCCACTTGCACGCCGTATTCGCCCCAATCCTCCTGCATCGTCCGCACGCAATGCGGGCAGATCGAAACGATTTTCTTTACACCGGCGGCCTGCAATGAAGCGCCATTCTGCTCCGCCATCTGCCCGAAAAGAAGATCGTTCCCCAAACGCCGCACCGGATCGCCGGTACACTTTTCCTTCTTGAGAACACCGAAGCTCGTACCGAGATGACGCATGACGGTTGCGAAGGCGCCAATAATTTCCCGCCCTTGCGGATCGTAAGCGCCCATGCAGCCGAGCCAAAGACAATACTCTTGCGAACCATCGAACACAGGCAGTTGCTCTTTGGCCACGAACTTGTCGCGTTCGCCGGGCGAGAAGCCCATAGCGTTTCCATTCCTCTCTAAATTCAGGAACAACTTGGTGCCGTGTTCATCTTCCCAACTACCAGTGTTTACTGCCCCACGGCGCAAGCCGACGATCATCGGCAGGTGCTGAATGCCCACCGGGCACTGATATTCGCAAGCTCCACAGGTAGTGCATTGGAAGATCGCGGTCTGCGATACCGTGGCCTCCAGAATCGGTTTTTCATCGGCCGGTCCATACTCGTTCAGGTACGCGCGCAGGCCTAACGCGATCAGCTTGGGATTGAGCTCCTTTCCGGTGTTGTTTGCCGGACAATGCTCAGTACAGCGCCCGCACTCCACGCACGAGTACGCCTGGAGCGCCGTGAGCTGTGTAATGTCCTTGCCCGCGACCAGGCCGAAGTCCTCATCTCCCACCAGCGGAGGGATCTTGCTGAACCCGTCGCGTTCTAAAAAGATCGTCAGCGGGCTCAGCACCAGGTGCAGGTGCTTGGTGTGTGGAATCAGCGGCAGAAAAGCCAGCAGCGTCAGCGTGTGAATCCACCACAGCGTTTGCCCGGCGGCACTCGATTCGCTGATCCACCACTCAGGCATATAGCTGACCATGAGCAGAAAAATCAGCAGCGCGATCCACCCGGATTCGTAGGAGACCGGGCCCAGCCACTTGGGACGGATCACGAGACGGCGAAACGCTAACCCGGCGATCGACACCGCGCACACGGCCGCGAACCCAAGCGCAAACCAGAAATAGAAGGCGCCGAATCCAGAGTGCCGGTCTAAAAAGCCGGCCCCAAAACCAGCCGCGACGTGATTCAGCGTCACCAGCGCAAACGCGCAAAAACTCCAGAACACGAACGCGTGCGCCAGTCCCGGCAATGGACGTTCGCGAATCACCTTTGCCTGGCACATCACTTCCCAGAAGAAGCGCCATACTCGCCGGCCTATCGAGCCGAATTCGAAATCGGGGTCTCGCCGCGCGCGCAAAATACGGCCGGCTGTCCTTCCAAACCGAATCCCGAATAGCGTCAGCGAAGCCGCCACAAGCAGGAGCAGCAGAATCTTCAATGGAATCGACAGGTACATAGCGGGCGACTGCATTCTCTCACTCGCCCGCCGGCGTCTTCCTGTGCAAGCGGATTTCAAACAGCTTTGGCCAGCACTTTCCGGTCACGAATAACCGGTCACCGGCGGCGTCGTAAGCGATGCCGTTGAGCACGCGCTCGGAAAGGTCCGGTCCCGCTTGCGTGTCGAACGGTGGGCGTAAACCGGCCAGATCGATCCACCCCTTCACTTTGCCGGTCACCGGATCGATGCGCGCGATCTTATCCGAGTGCCAGATGTTCGCAAAGAGCTCACCTTTCACCCACTCGAGCTCATTCAGATTCTGCACCGGCTCGCCGTCCGCAGTCACTCGCAGGCGCTTACTGTCTCGCAAAGTCACCGGATCCCAGAAGCGCAGGTCCGGCGTACCGTCATCCATGATGATGTTCTGGCTATTTGCGGTGAGCGACCAACCTTCGCCAGGATATTCAAACGTACGCAGCAGCGTAAAGTTCGCCAAGTCATACACGAACCCGGCCCCTGTCGTATAAGTGAGCTGGATCAGCTTATTCTTCCAAGCCACGATTCCCTCTCCGAAATATGGTTCCGGCAACTTTAATTCCTGGACGATATGCCCGGTCTCGAGCTGCACCCGCCGGACCGACGAGTGTCCCGCCAAGCCGGTGCTCTCGTACAAAAAACCGTTCAGGTAAAACAAGCCTTCGGTAAACGCAGCCGGATCGTGCGGGTAGACATGAACCACGCGATAGCCGTATTCAGGAAGCGCGGCGGCGCACGAGGCCGCGCAAAGCAGGGCAAGAAAACAGGTACGCATCTCCGCTTTCAGCCTACAGTGAGCCAACCGAGGCTCACCGCTTGCTGAGCAACGTCGGGTACGCAGGCCCGCCTATTTTCAATCCACCGAACCACGAGCGTCTACAAATTCTAAACTACAAAGCCCCTCGGGGACAGTCCGGCCTAGTGAAGAAACACCAGCAACGTCCGGTACGCAGGCCCGCCTGTCTCCGATCCACTGAACCACGATCGCGTAAGCCTACGAAGTTCTAACTTCCCGAAACGACAAAGCCCCTCGGGGACAGTCCGGCCTAGTGAAGGAACACCAGCAAAGTCCGATACGCAGGCCTGTCCCCCTATTTACAACCCCTCGAGAATCAGCCTTGGTGCACGCGAACTTCGTGATCAGAATTATTAAAAAACTGATCTTCTTGAATGAAGACGCACGGGGAATTTCGGCTTAGCGCCAAACTCGCTTCGCATCGACTAAACACAGTCTGCCTGACCGAATGCGGTGCAGGAACGCTAGCGCCGCAGAAACGGTCTGCCGCTTAGAAGTGGCCTTTCGATCCAGAGCCACGATGCTAAGGATGACCAGTCTTAAAGCAGCCTCCGCATCAACGGGGCCAACCCGAACCGGGTCTGACAAAAGCCTATCTGGGTGAATCCGCATGAAACATAAAACGCACAGGCATGCGGAGTCGCGACCACGGACATAGCGCCGCATTTTCTCTCAACGGCTGCACGGGCGCAATATGCAACGAGCAATCGTCCCGCGCCTTGCCGCTGCTCGAGCGGCTCAACAAACAACCCATCGATTTCGATTTCCTGATTCGCTCCGGAGCGGATAGCAGCAAAACCTGCAATCACGCCTTCTATTTCAAACACAAATACGTCTCCATTGGCGATTTGTTCTAAGGGCAATTCGATAGCGTCCTGATTAGCGAGCAACGCCTCGCGATCGTTCTCGTTCGCAAGAGATGCACGCCACTGAAGCGCCTCGAGCTGGCGCTGCTCAGAATTAACGGCTAATCGAATGACAAGATCCGCCCCAAATTGAGTCATAGAGCTCGATCATCAGGACTTGCTTTACCATTCTCCATGAGCGTGATTGCCTCACACGTCTTCCGCATCAAGCAGCCGGTGTAGTCGGTGCTGGAGCGCAACAAATCGTGGGCGCTCCGCTCAAAGGCGGCGCTACTTCTCGATGTCGATGCGATCAGCTTCGGCGGTGGGCGGCATCTTGCGTGAAAGATGCGCCGCCTCGAAGAAACTTTATCCCCCGGGAGCGAGTCACTCCGGCGGCATCAGCTTCGCTGTTGTGCTCTGATCGCCATGCTTGATACCCTTCCCAGAAGGAGGTTACTCGATGAGCGCAACGATCCCTGCCCAAAGCAGCGTGCAGCCCGGCCAAACGGCTGATCGCTGGGGGTTCGCGTCGCGTGTAGCATTTCGCTTTTACGTCCTGTACTTTGGGCTTTTCTGCCTACTCACTCAAATTCTGGGTGGATTGATTCCCATACCCGGATTAGGACTCTCCGATGTCAGCACCTTGCCCCCATTCCGTCCCATGGTGCTCTGGACCGCCTTACACGTTTTTCGCTACAAACAGCCGGTGGTCTTCAGCGGCAGCGGGAGTGGCGACAAAGTATTCGATTGGGTGCTGTCATTTTGCCTACTGGTCATTGCCCTCGCTGCTACTTGCATCTGGTCCGCCTTGGATCGGCGGCGGGACAATTACAGCGTCC
The DNA here is from genome assembly GCA_965219105.1 of Bryobacteraceae bacterium. GTDB lineage: Bacteria > Acidobacteriota > Terriglobia > Bryobacterales > Bryobacteraceae > Bog-105. The sequence goes on from OZ244728.1 coordinate 3,259,904, forward strand.
TCTATAAGCGGTTTCGAGTGTTCGTCCGCTTCTCCCTTGCCGGACAGCTCTTCGTATACGGACTGGTGAAGGTCTTCCCTTTACAAATGCCCTTTCCTTTTCTCACGAGACTACTTGAGCCATTCGGGAACTTCTCGCCCATGGGCGTGCTTTGGTCCTCAATAGGCGCTTCTCCTGCTTATGAGAGATTCGCCGGGAGCGCGGAATTACTCGCTGGGCTGCTGCTGATCGTTCCGGCGACCAGTATGTTGGGAGCTTTGATTTGTCTGGTCGACATGATCGAAGTGTTCGTACTCAACATGACTTACGACGTACCAGTGAAGCTGTTCTCCTTTCACCTGTTGCTCATGGCAGCATTTCTGCTAATACCGAATCGCTCACGTCTCGTAAGGTTTTGCTGGCCCACTTGCGCAATTGCTCCCTCCACCAGGGAAAGATACTATGCGAGCGTTCGCGCCCATCGCATTGCGACCGTGGCCCAAATAACTTTTGGCGTGCTCATGCTCGGTGCTACTCTTTGGGGCGCTTTCCAAGGCTGGTCAAAGTATGGGGGCGGCGCTCCCAAGCCCCCTCTGTACGGCATCTGGAACGTTGATGAAATGACAATCGATGGAGCGGTCCGCGCTCCCTTGCTTACAGATAACGACCGTTGGCGCCGAGTGGTAGTCGATTTTCCTCACCAGCTGATATTCGAGCGAATGGACGATTCGCTCGCAGGATTCGGGTCTGAGTTCGACGCCAAAGAGAGAACGCTGACGCTGACAAACCATACCGATAAGAAGTGGAAAGGGAAGCTAGCTGTCCACATGCAAGGCGAAGACCGCATGACGCTCGAAGGGCAAATGGGTCAGCACAGAATCGGCATGCACCTCAGCCTGCTGGATCGCAACAAATTCCTTTTAGTCAGCCGCGGTTTTCACTGGGTTCAGGATTACCCGTTCAACCGCTGACCCGAGCGCACACGTTCACTAACGTGCTTTCGGTTACTCGTTGCCTAAGCGGAATAATATTGAAGCGAAGTGCTACTGACGATCAGCGCCGATATCTCAGCAAGCGACCTGGGCTATCTGCTGCACAAGAATCCTTCCCGCCTCCACTCGTTTGACCTGCCGTTTGGCAAGGCGCACGTTTTCTATCCCGAATCGGGAGCGCTCCGCTCGGAGGCGGCGCTACTGCTCGATGTCGATGCGATCGGCCTTGTGCGCGGCAAATCGCACGCCGCCGAAGCTGGGCTGCATCAGTACGTAAACGATCGGCCTTACGCGACCTCCTCGTTCTTGAGCGTCGCGCTTTCCCGGGGCTTTGGCACCGCTATGAACGGCCGCAGCAAAGAGAGACAGAATCTTGCCGATCAGCCGCTTCAGTTCGACGCCCTCGTCACAGCGCTCCCCTGCCGCGGCGGCCCCGAACTGCTCGACAAGTTATTCGCTCCACTTGGCTATCAACTTGAGGCCAAGCACTATCATCTCGACGACCAGTTTCCTGAGTGGGGAACGGGCCCGTACCACACAGTTCGTCTCAGGAACCGGATCCGCTTGGCTGACCTTCTGACGCACCTGTACGTGCTTGTTCCGGTTCTCGATGCCGAGAAGCACTACTGGGTGGGCGAAGATGAGGTCGAGAAACTGCTACGGAAGGGCGAAGGCTGGTTGCCCGGCCATCCCCTGCGCGAGACGATCGTCCAGCGCTATCTTCGATTCGACCGGAAGCTCACGCGGTCTGCCCTAGCTCGATTGGCGGACGACGATACTCCCGATCCGGAAGCCTCGGACACCGGTCATCGGCGAGAGGAAGAGTCGATCGAAGCTCCCCTCAAGCTTTGGGAGCAGCGCGTCGCCGCAGTTCTCTCCACATTGCGCGAATCGGGCGCGAAAGCGGTGGTCGATTTAGGTTGTGGAGAAGGCAAACTGTTGAGGGCGCTTCTGGAGGATCGCTCGTTCGAGCGCATCGTGGGGATGGATGTCTCCTGGCGAACTCTCGAATTGGCGGGTAAACGCCTGCATCTGGAGCAGCTCCCTCCAGCGCAGAAGTCACGCATCCAGCTGATGCATGGCTCGCTCCTGTACAAAGACAAGCGCCTGAACGGATTCGACGCTGCCGTTGTAGCCGAAGTTGTCGAGCACTTAGACGCGCCGCGCTTAGCAGCTTTCGAGCGTGTCATCTTCGAACAGGCGCAGCCGCAAACTGTCTTGGTTACGACGCCGAATGCCGAGTACAATCCCCTCTTCCCGTCCTTGCCGAGCGGCCGATTCCGGCACAAAGATCATCGCTTTGAATGGACACGGAGCGAGTTTCAACGCTGGGCCAGCCAGAACGCGCACCGCTTCGGTTACAAGGTTCGCTTCTTGCCGATCGGCCCAGTAGACTCAATCGCCGGACCGCCAACCCAAATGGGAGTCTTCGAAAAGTGAACCTGAGCATTCCGGATCTGTCTCTGGTGGTCTTGATCGGACCATCGGGATGCGGTAAATCGACCTTTGCGCGCAAACACTTTCTTTCAAGCGAGGTGCTTTCCTCGGATCGCTGCCGCTACCTTGTCTCCGATGACGAGAACAACCAAGCGGCAACGAACGATGCGTTTGAAGTTCTGCACTTCATTGCCGCCAAGCGCCTGGCTGCCGCTAAGTTAACCGTCGTCGATGCGACGAACGTGCAGCCCGAAGCAAGGAAACCTCTGGTTGCGCTCGCTCGCCAGTATCACGTGCTGCCGGTTGCGATTGTTCTCAACCTTCCGGAACGGGTCTGCGCGGACCGCAATCGGGATCGCCCCGACCGTGCGTTTGGACCGCACGTGATTCGGAACCAATCGAAGCAGCTGCACCGCTCGCTGCGCGGTCTGGAACGCGAAGGGTTCCGTCATATCCACATTCTGGACAACCAGGAGGCTATTGATTCAGCTGCTATCGTGCATGAGCCGCTCTGGAACGACCGGAGGTTCGATCGTGGGCCGTTCGACATCATTGGCGACGTTCACGGCTGTTTCGATGAATTGGCCGAGCTCTTGGAACGCTTGGGATACCGGATCGCTCAGAACGGTGATGCGGTAACTGCGCCCGAGGGTAGAAAAGCCGTCTTTGTCGGCGACTTAGTCGATCGTGGGCCGAAGACAGTGCCGGTGTTACGCCTGGTGATGGCTATGGCCGCGTCTGGTGTAGCGCTCTGCGTGCCTGGCAATCACGACATCAAGCTCCTTCGCAAGCTGCGAGGCAAAGACGTGCAGCTTACGCATGGCCTTGCCGAAACTTTACTGGAACTGGAGAGCGAATCGGCGGAGTTTCGTAACGCGGTCGCAAGCTTTCTGGATAAGTTAGTAAGTCACTACGTCTTCGATGACGGGAACTTAGTCGTCGCGCATGCCGGAATGAAAGAAGAGATGCAAGGGCGGGGATCGGCAAAGGTCCGCGACTTCGCGTTGTTCGGAGAAACAACCGGTGAAACCGATGAGTTTGGCTTGCCGGTTCGAGCCGACTGGGCCGCCGAATACCGGGGACGCGCCACTGTCGTTTACGGCCACACGCCGGTGCCCGAACCGGAATGGCTGAACCGGACCGTAAACATCGACACAGGGTGCGTATTCGGCGGGCAGCTAACGGCGCTTCGCTACCCGGAGAAAGAACTGATCACGGTTCCGGCAAAACGCACGTATTACGAACCGGCGCGCCCATTTCTTCCGGCTGTCTTAACCCCGGAGCCACAGCTCACGACCCAGCAAAAGCAAGATGAGTTGCTCGACATAGATGATGTGCTTGGGAAGCGCATCATCTCTACGCGCCTTCACCGGACAGTAACGATTCGCGAGGAGAACGCAACCGCTGCGCTCGAAGTGATGAGCCGCTTTGCAGCGAACCCAAAGTGGCTGATCTATCTTCCGCCCACTATGTCGCCTTCCGATACAAGTAGCCGGCCGGGTTATCTCGAATATCCCGGCGAAGCGTTCGCCTACTATCGCCGCGAAGGAGTACCGGCAGTTGTGTGCGAGCAGAAACACATGGGGTCGCGCGCCGTGGTCGTGATTTGCCGGGATGAAGAGGCGGCAGAAAAAATTTCGGCGTGGCCGGTGAGGGCATCGGCATCTGCTACACGCGCACCGGCCGGCAGTTTTTCGCGGATGCTTCTCTCGAAGAAGCTCTCCTGGCCAGACTCAAGACGGCAATCGATGCTGCCGGCCTATGGGAAGAGTTGAACACCGGCTGGTTGTGTCTCGATTGCGAACTGATGCCATGGTCCGCCAAGGCGCAGGAACTGCTGCGAGAGCAATACGCGGCGGCCGGTGCTGCCGCGCGCGCTTCCCTTCCCTACGCCGTTGCGGCGCTGCAATCGGCAGCAAGCAACGTGCCTGAGATTACCGGCTTGCTTGAGCACTATCGCGAGCGCCAGGATATGGCCGCAAGCTATGTCGATGCGTATCGCCGCTACTGCTGGCCAGTGCATTCGATTTCTGATTTTCGGCTTGCTCCTTTTCACCTGCTCGCGTCATCAGGCCGTGTCTACTCCGACGCCGACCACACTTGGCACATGGAAACGCTGGCCCGGCTCGCCGCGAGCGACCCTCATCTCTTACTCGCGACTCCATTCAGACGTGTGGACCTGGCGGACGAGGCGAGCGTAGGCGAGGCAACCCGCTGGTGGGAAGAAATGACCGGCGCAGGCGGCGAGGGAATGGTGGTGAAACCGCTCGCATTTGTTCAACGGGGAAGACGCGATCTGGCGCAGCCTGCGGTGAAGTGTCGCGGGCGTGAGTATCTCCGGATCATCTATGGTCCGGAGTATACGCAGGAAGGAAATCTACAAAGGCTGAGAGAGCGCTCCCTCGGCACAAAGCGCTCGCTCGCGCTTCGCGAGTTTGCTCTGGGAATGGAGGGCTTAGAGCGGTTCGTCAACTCAGAGCCTTTGAGACGAGTGCACGAATGCGCATTCGGCGTTCTCGCTCTGGAGAGTGAGCCTGTCGATCCCAGGTTGTGACGAACGCGCGCAACTTCGCAAGCGGATCAGCGCGGCCTGTTGATCTCCGCCGCGCTTTCCAGCATCAGTTCGATAGCCGATTCCGGTATCGACTTCGACTCGGTGACAATCTCGGTCTCGCTCAGCTCATGGCCGCAGTTGGCGCAGTGCGATTCGGCAAAGTCCATGGCTGTTTCAATCGGCTCTTCGGTCTCGAACGTGTGGTCTCCGCATTCAGGGCAGTTGAAAGGCGTCAAATACTGCATCTCCAGCAGCATATATCAATTGGCGGGCGATGGGCCTGCGCATAAGAGTGCCGCCCTACTTCAGCCATAGAATGAATTATGCCCGAAGATGATCTGATCGTTCTCGGTAGCTTCGCAAGCGAGATGGAAGCGGAAATGGCCAAGGGCGCTCTGGAGTCCGCTGGTATCGCAACGATGATTCAGGCTGATTCGGCCGGGGGCATGCGGCCTCATATCGCCTGGGCCACTGGAGGTTTTAAGCTACTGGTACGCCCCCAGGATGAGGCCGATGGCCGCGCCATTCTCCACCTTGGAGACGCAGCGTAGTTTTTCGTGAAGCAATGGATTCCGTTCTGTCGGGTAGAGCGTATTGAAGGTTCGCTCCGCACCCGGCGAGACCGCACCATCGAGCTTCGTGAGCGTTCCCGCTTGCTACGATGGCTTAAAGAAGTCGAGCAACTAAACCAGAACCTGATGCGCAGTTTGCGATAAGCAGGCTTTCCGGCGACGATCTCTTAACTCCTCATGAAACGAGTGTTCCGCGCATGATCCGGCCTTTTCGAGGTATTTTGCCTCAAATTGCCGCGTCCGCCTACATCGACGCGAGCGCCCAGATTGTCGGCGATGTAACGATCGGCGAACGGTCGAGCATCTGGCTCAATGCGTCGGTGCGCGGCGATGTAAATCACATCCGAATCGGCAATGAAACAAGCATTCAGGACAACACCGTGGTGCACGTCGATCACAAGAGCTTTCCCTGCATCATCGGCAACCGTGTGACGGTGGGGCACAGCGTGGTTCTTCACGGCTGCACCGTAGAGGATGAGGCACTGATCGGCATGGGAGCGATCGTTTTGAACGGGGCAAAGGTTGGACGTGGCGCCATCGTCGCAGCCGGCGCTTTGATTCCCGAAGGGATGGAGGTGCCCGCTGGCTCCGTGGTGATGGGAGCGCCGGCCAGAGTGAAGCGGGAAGTCACGCTCGACGAGCGAGTGCGCTTCCGCGAAAACTGCGACAACTACGTCGCGATCGCAGCACAATACAAGGAAGAGCAAGGTTGAACGCGCTCACGGCAGTGAAAGGGATGCGGGATATTCTGCCTCCCGCCAGCGCGACATGGAACCAGGTGGAAGCGGCCGCTCGCAAGGTCTTCGCGCGCTTCAATTATCGCGAGATTCGCACGCCAATCCTCGAGCAAACAGCTCTCTTCGCGCGGGGTGTAGGCGAGGACACCGACATCGTCAGCAAAGAGATGTACACGTTCGAGGACCGCGATGGCAGTTCGTTGACGCTGCGGCCTGAGAATACGGCATCGGTGCTGCGCGCCTACATCGAACACCGCCTCGATCAGCAAACGGGCTTACAAAAGCTGTTTTATATCGGCCCGATGTTTCGGCGCGAACGGCCGCAAAAGGGGCGGTACCGGCAGTTCTTCCAAATCGGCGCGGAGGCGATCGGTTCTGACGCGCCCGCCATCGATGCCGAAGTGATCGAGCTTGTACTGGCCATTCTGGATGAGGTCGGGATTACGGGTTATCAGCTGCTGATTAATTCAGTCGGCTTGCGGGAGTCGCGCGCCCGCTTCAATGAGGTGCTGCGCGAAAAGCTGCAAGAGGTAGCGAGCGAGTTATGTTCCGATTGCCAGCGCCGAGCCGTAACCAACCCGCTGCGGGTGCTCGATTGCAAAGTCCCGGCCGATCAACCGATCATCGACCGGCTGCCCTCGATACTCGAGTATCTTGACACCGAGGACGCCGAGCATTTCCGGCGCGTGCGGGAGTTTTTAGATGCGCAGAATATCGTGTATACGGTAAGGCCACGCCTGGTTCGAGGACTCGATTACTACGCCCGCACCACTTTCGAAATCACTCACGGCGCGCTCGGTTCACAGAACGCGATTCTCGGGGGCGGCCGCTATGACACCCTGGCGGAGATGCTCGGCTCGAAGGTCAGCGCACCGGGCATCGGCTTTTCGATTGGCGAAGACCGGCTCGTTATGGCTGTGGAGGAGGGGCAGACATTGCGGCCCTCGGCGCTCGACCTCTACATTGCGCCCTTGGGCGACAAGGCCCTTCAGCACTGCGCGGTACTAGCTTCTGAGCTGCGGCGTTTCGACGTTTCGGTGGAGGTCGGCATGGAACGCAAGTTGAAACGGATGCTCGAAATCGCGAACAAAATGGCTGCCCGGTTTACGCTCATTGTGGGCGATGACGAAATCGTTCAAGGTGCTTACCAGCTCAAGACTATGGCTTCCGGAGAGCAAGAGACGCTTGACCGCCAGCAAATACTCGAGCGATTTCGCGGCGGAGTGGGCGCGGCGAAACTCACACAATAGATCATGGCTCAAGTGAAATTAGACTTTCTGGGCGATCTTCGCCGATCGCATTCCTGCGGCGAGTTGCGGGCGTCTGACGCGGGTTCGACTGCTTTGCTGATGGGGTGGGTTCACCGGCGGCGCGACCTTGGCGGCGTCATCTTCATTCATTTGCGCGATCGTTACGGCATTACGCAACTTGTCTTTGACGAAAGCCAGAATCCGGAATCACACCGCCGCGCTCAGGAGCTGAGTTCGGAGTTCGTCATTGCCGTGGAGGGCGATGTCAAGCTACGCAGTCCCGACACAGTGAATTCTAATCTGGCAACGGGAGAAGTCGAGCTTGCGGTAAGTAAGCTTTGGATTCTGAACGAATCGCGCACGCCTCCCTTTCCGCTCGAAGACGAGGTGGATGTCAAAGAAGATGTGCGGCTTAAGTATCGCTATCTCGACCTTCGGCGTCCGCACATGCAGCGCAACATCATCATGCGCTCGAAGATTGCGTTTGCGGTACGCCAGGCTCTCTACGATCAGAACTTCCTTGAAATTGAAACGCCTTTCATGACGCGTTCGACGCCGGAGGGCGCGCGCGATTACCTGGTGCCTAGCAGAGTGCAGCCGGGCAACTTCTACGCGCTGCCGCAATCGCCGCAGATTTTTAAGCAGCTTTTGATGGTCAGCGGCTACGAGCGCTACTTCCAGATTGTGCGCTGTTTCCGCGATGAAGATCTGCGCGCTGATCGCCAGCCTGAGTTCACGCAGATCGATCTGGAGATGTCCTTTCCGCAGCAGGAACAGATTTACGATGTGGTTGAGCCGCTCATCTGGCATGTGTGTGAAGCCGCCGGCGTGACAGTGGATAAGCATATTCCTCGCATTACCCACGCCGAAGCCATGAACTGCTATGGCAGCGACAAGCCGGACTTGCGGCTGCCGCCCTTTCGGCGCGTCGAGGATCTGTTCGAGGGTGGTGGCCTGGCTGGTCCAGGGATGCCGCTGGTCGCCATTCAGATCCCCAAAGTGGGGCAGCTGAGCCGGAGAGAACGAGACGAGATCAAGGCATTCGGTCAGGAGCGAGGCCTGCGGGTTTTCGACGATCCCAAGCGGCTCGAACGAGACTTTCCGGAGGCGATGGGAAAGCTGCGCGAGCGGCTGCAACCGGAGCCGGATGGTTTACTCATGCTGGCGTCCTGGGCTGGTGAGCCCAAGGGCGCGCTGCCCGATCAGACCGCTCTGCTTGCGGCCGGCCAACTGCGCCTCCACTTGGGCCAGAAATTTAACGACCGGCACAAGATGCTCGACCCGAACGTGTTCAAGTTTTTGTGGGTCGTCGATTTTCCGATGTTCGAATGGGACGAAGAAGAGAAGCGCTGGAACGCGGCGCATCATCCTTTCACTTCCGTTCATGACGATGACCTGCAAAAACTCGTGGACGATCCGGCGCATTGCCGCGCCAAATCGTACGATCTGGTCCTGAACGGTGTGGAGCTAGGATCGGGCTCCATCCGCATTCACCGGCGCGACGTGCAGACACAGGTTTTCGCGGCTCTCGGGTTCAGTGAGGAAGAAGCGAAACGCCGGTTTGGATTTTTGCTGGAAGCGCTGGAGTATGGAGCGCCCCCGCACGGCGGCATTGCTCTAGGGTTAGATCGACTGGTGATGATTCTGGCCGGTGAGACTTCGATTCGTGAAGTAATTCCGTTCCCCAAGACGGCTAAGGGGACAGACTTGATGTGCGAAGCGCCCTCAACTGTTCCGGAGCGCCAGTTGAAGGAGCTTGGCATCCGCTTAACGGTTTAATCCAAGCACTCGCATCAGCGGTTCTCCTGTTCCGCAAGCGGCGGCGTGTCACTCGGCTTGTAGTAGAACGTGGAGCATTCCTCTGCTAGAACGCCGCCTAAAATTTCGATGTCTTGTTTGTACGCGTCGGCGATCAGTTGCGCGGCGTTGATGTGGCGCGCGTCGAAGTACATCGAGTGGACATCCGCTCGCGTAGCGCCATACACGATGCGGCTGATATGAGACCAAACACAGGCAGCGGCGCACATGCTGCATGGCTGCAGCGTGACATAGAGCGTGCATCCCGAGAAATCGGTTCCCTGCAGGGCCGCGCCAAGCTTACGCAGCGTAACAATCTCGGCATGCGCTGTGGGGTCGTTTCTCAGGTGTGCTTCATTGTGACCACGAGCGATAATCTCGCCGTCACGAACGATTACGCACCCGACTTCGCCTGCTCCCGGAGTGATGTCACCCAGGTGGGCCTCCGCAATAGCCTCTTGCATAAAGCGTTCGTCTGTTTGAGCCATTCAAATAGTTAGACGCAAGCCTGTCGAACGGGAGCTAATACATGGACGGGTAGGCGCGCTTCATCTCGTCTGAAATCTCCAGCGCTTCCCCGATTTGCACGAGACTTCCTTTGCCTATGCCGGGACAACTCCGGGCCTCGTCGCGCCAAGCCTTTCGGCTCTCCACAAGTTCAGGCCAGAACGGATATACGCGGCACTGAGTGGGTTTGGCCGGATGAATGGTGCAGCGGTGATTTTCAAGAAAGTGACACTGAGCATCGAGCGGCTTGCGCAATCGCAGCAGAGTCCGGTACCGAATCACGTACTTAGCCTCAAACTCCTGAGCCGTCATGCGGAGAAAACGCGCGGCCTTTACAAGGTCTTGTTCACTGAGATACACGAAGCCGCGTACTTCGCAGCATTGAGAGCATCCGGGCTGACATTCGAAGCGCACGATCTGACCGATTGTAAGACGGAAGCGTCAGTTGCGGAGCGCCAGTTCGCGCGTGCCTCGCCGGTAGGCTCCGCTCCGGAAAGTACTCCAGGCGCCGAACCCGTGATTCTCGGTATATAGCTTGTAAGCGAAATCAATATTTGCTTTACAGTCCAGCAGGTCGCGTAAGTTTACGTCGGGCCGTTTCAAATGCACCGTGTTGATTTGAAAGTAACCCCAGTCCAGCGATCCGTCGGAATTGGAGTGATAGATTTCACATTGGCCGGTTGGGTTTTCAGCCCGTTGAATAGCTAATGCAGTGTGACAAGCCGGCCCGAACTTCTCGCAGGTGTACTGCTGGAAGGTAGTGAGCGGCGAGTGCTGCTCACGCCGAACCTGTCGAGTAATGGGGGTATCGACCCGGCGGCTCACGACGAGCGGCGACCGGAAGAGTAACTGGACAGGGGACCTCAGTGCAAAGCTGAACTCCTGGTCGATCTTGGCGGCTGAGAAGACAGCGGCAGCGCCAGCCAGTAAAGCAAAAGCACCCATCCAAGCGGATCCCGAACGTACTAACGGAAATCGCCAGAGCCGGGCGGGAAGCTTAGATCGGTTAAAGAACGATGTTTCTACAAATACGCGCGCCATGCGAGAGTAAATCAGCTAAACAGCTAAGTACGCCTTACCTCAATTTCACCGGTATAACTTCTAAAATATTTAAATGCCGGTCGGCTTACACTTCCGCGTTTGATTTAGAGCGGAATACTTATCTACAGATGCTCGCTTAATTACAAAAGGTTTCTTTGCGGCGACTTTCCTGGTGCAATTCTTGTGGATAAGTCTTGCGAAACAACCGGCTGGAAGTGAGCCGATTCAGCGTAACCCATTGTGAGTATTCACTTAGATTCTATTCTTGCAGGCGCTTGTGCCTACGCTCTGACCTGTGGAAAACCCGAGTGATCCAGACCGGGTGAAATACTGGTCTGCGTGCAGCTTGGTAATCATATCGTTGGTCTCGACGTAGGCACATCGAGCGTTCGCGCTCTACTGTTCGATGAAGAATTCCAGAGCTTGCCGGACCTTGGGCTGCAGAAGAAATATCAGATCACGACTAAATCGGACGGCCGCGTAGAAGTGGATCCGAAGTTACTTCTGCAGCTTACCTGCGATTGTCTCGATGCGCTCCACGCACAAATGACGAATAAAGGACTGAAGGCCGCCGGCGTCGCCATGAGCACTTTCTGGCACTGTTTCGTGGGCATAGACCGGGACGGGAAACCGACCACGCCCATCGTTCACTTATTCGACACAAGGTCGGGGCAGCAGATGGATCAGCTTACTACGACTTTCGAAGCGTCCTGGCTTCATGCGATTACTGGCTGCGTGCCACATACCAGTTACTGGCCGGCGAAACTTCTCTGGCTTCGGGAGACTCAGCCGGAAAACTTCCGCGCCACGGCACGATGGGTGTCGGTGGGCGAATATCTGTTGCGGGAACTTACAGGCAAAGGCGCCGAATCGATCTCGATGATGTCGGCGTCAGGCATCTGGGACCAGCGTCAAAACGATTATTGCCTCGAGCTCCTGCAGATGATCGGCATCGAGCGCGAGCAACTCGCGCCAGTGGAAGACTTTGACAAGCCATGCCGGGGTTTGCGCTCTGAGTATGCCGCCCGGTGGCCTTTGTTTAACGGGATTCCGTGGTATCCCGCCTATGGAGACGGCGCCTGCAACAGCATCGGCAGCGGCTGCTGCGGACCCGAGAAGTTTGCGCTGATGATTGGAACGAGCGGCGCCATGAGAGTTGTGGTGAAGCGCGACTATGTAGCCATTCCAGCCGGGATCTGGTGTTATCGGGTCAACCGCAGCCGTTTTATTCTGGGCGGCGCGATTTCAAATGGAGGCGAAGTGTTCCGCTGGGCGACTCGCACGTTGTTGCTGCCGCAAAACGCCGAAGAGCTGATCGCGCAGCGCACACCGGGCGCGCACGGTCTTGTCATGCTGCCTTACTTTGCCGGTGAGCGATCGCCGTACTGGCGTCCGGACCTGCGGGCCGCTGTAAGCGGGATGAGCCTGGCTACTGAGCCGCTCGATATTCTTCAGGCGTGTTTGGAAAGCGTGGCGCTGCGTTTCAAGCAGATCTATCTGCTTCTAACCCGTCCGTTCGCCGCGCCCGCGCAAGTGATTGCTTCGGGCGGCGCGCTGTTGAACTCGCCTGTCTGGCTCCAGATGATGGCCGATGCACTGGCGCACCCCGTGGTTGAGTCGCAAGTCAAAGAAGCGTCGAGCCGGGGCGCAGTGATGATCGCGGCCGAGCAAATGGGCTTGATCGGTCAAATGGAAGACGTTCCCTTGCGGCTCGGTTCGACCGTGCAAGCAAAAGAGAGCAACACACCGCTGTTCGACCAGATGATGCAGCGCGACACGAAGTTCTTCGAGGCCCTGTACGGCGCGAAATCTCCGTTCGAGCCGCCCGAGCATTCGGCGCCGATCGGCCAATCCACCGCCGCCTTTGCGACCGAGTAGCTCCTGCGTATTTCGCTAGCGCCCGGCGAACGGTTTCGAGTACAACTAGAAGAACCCTTAATGAGCGCACTTGCCCATCCGGCCGAGAATCAACTGACTGCCACGGCAGCTCTTTCGGTTCGCAATCTTGTCAAGCATTTTCCAAAGGCGAAGGTCAACGCCGTGGATGGTGTCACATTCCAAGTGAAAAAGGGCGAGATCTTCGGCTTGCTCGGCCCAAATGGCGCGGGAAAAACCACCACCATCGGCATTCTCACGACGGCTATCCTGCCGACCGAGGGCACGGCATCGATCATGGGCATCGATGTTGTGGGCGACCCGATCGGGATCAAGCAGCGGATTGCCGTGGTGCCGCAGCAGAGTAACCTCGACAGAAGCTTGCGTGTTCGGGAGATACTCACCTTTCACGCGGCCTATCATGGCGTTGCACGCAGGGAACGCGAAGCGCTTGCCGACCGTTTACTAGACGAGCTCGGGCTGGGCGAGCGAAAGAATGAGAAGGTCAATAAGTATTCTGGCGGAATGGCACAGCGGCTAATGATCGCGCGGGCGCTGATGCACGAACCCGACGTGCTGTTTCTGGACGAGCCGACCAATAACTTAGATCCGCAGTCGCGACTGTTTCTCTGGGACAAGATTCGCGAGATGAACGCGCGAGGCCTGACGATCTTACTTACGACGCATGACATGGAGGAAGCCGATCGGCTCTGCGGACGCATTGCGGTGATGGATCACGGCAAGATCCTGGTGAACGACGCACCACAAGAGTTGAAGAAAATGATACCCGGCGGCACGTCCCTCGAGATTCAGACATCGGTGGCCGAAGCAGATGGCGAGGGCGATCTCGAGCGGGTCATCGCCGCGCTGAGTGCGTTGCCCGGAAACCCGAAGGTCGATGCGGTAGAACCTCCCCAGGGCGAAAGCGAGGCGCCTGGACAGCGATCGTTGCGGATCTACGCCGACGGGGTGAACGACTTAATCGGCCCGGCCGCGCAAGCCATCCTGTCCGCCGGAGCGCAGGTCCGCAATCTAAGCGTCAAGCGGCCCTCTCTCGAAGAAGTATTTATCTTTCTCACTGGAAGGCATCTCCGCTGATGAGTGAACTAAGTCAGCAATTTCCTGCGGAAGTTACTAAGCCGCACCGTATTGCAAAAACTCGCACGTCGCTTGCGATCAGTGCCTTTGTGGCAATCTTGCGGCGTGACTTAGTGGTTACGGGCCGCGAATTTGTGCCGTTTCTGCTGCAAGCCCTGATGCAGCCGCTCTTCTTTCTTTTTATCTTCGGCAAAGTGCTGCCGAAGATGGGATTGGCAGCGGGTAACTTCGCCGCGTTGATGCTGCCGGGCATTGTCGCCCTCACCGGAATGATCGCCGCCATGCAAGGCGTTACGCTGCCGCTGGTGCTCGACCTGGGCTTTGCGCGCGAGATTGACGACCGGCTGCTTTCTCCGCTTCCGGTCTGGTGGGTTCCGCTCGAGAAAGTGCTGTTTGCGGCGCTGCGCGGCACGGTTGCCAGTGCGGTCATCTTTCCGCTAGGTTGGGTCATTCTCGGGAGCGGTTTCGACGTGCGAACAGACCGGATCGGCATTCTGGCCGGCATGGTCGTGCTAACCGGACTGGTCGGCGCAACCATCGGGTTACTTATGGGAACGGTCATCAAACCGGAACAGATCAGCCTCATGTTCACGCTGATTTTCACGCCGCTTCTCTTCACCGGCTGCACTTACTATCCCTGGGGAGGCCTGTATCACATCCCGTGGTTTCAGATCCTGACCCTCTTCAATCCGCTCACTTACGCCTCCGAAGGGCTGCGTTACGCGATGGTGCCGCCGGTGAACGGACATGACTTCCCGACGTTAGATCCACGTTGGATCCTGCCTGCGCTCGCCCTATCGGTTATCGTGATGTTTGTGCTCGGCGCGCGCACCTTCCGCAAACGAGTGATCAGCTGAGTGCTGGCGTTTAGCGGCTGGTTTGACACTCTTGTGTGACACTGAAGTCGATTGAATGAGCGATTCATCTGATTCGCTGCCCGTCGATTCACCGCAGGCGAGAGCCGCCTTTGGGTATCCGAACTTCCGGTTCTACACCTTAGCTCGTTTCCTCACCACGGTATCTTCTGAAATGCAGTCTGTCGCGGTCGGCTGGCAGGTCTATGCATTGACTCACCGGCCGGTGGATCTTGGCTATGTGGGGCTGGCCCAGTTTTTGCCGGGCATCTGTTTGTTTTTATTGGCTGGGCATACGGCCGATCGCATCCCGCGTTTACGCATTCTTCGAACGTGCTGCGCAGCGTTTTCAGTCTGCTCGCTGCTGCTGCTGGCTCTTACACTGCACGGATTACGCACGGCTGCGCCAATCTATGCGGTCCTGCTCTTGAACGGCATTGTGCGCGCTTTCAATGCGCCGGCTAGCCAGGCCTTTGTTCCGCTCCTGGTTGCCGAAAAGGATTTTCCGAATGCAGTGGCGTGGAGCGCTTCCGTGTTTCAGACCGCGACCATTGCCGGGCCTATGATCGGAGGCCTGATGTACGGCTTCCTCGGCAGCCCGGTGTGGGTATACGGGTGCGCGGCGGCCGCTTATTTAGGCGGACTGGTCAGCATCTCACAAATCAAGCTTGCGCAGCCGAGCCGGGTTCAAAGCGCGGCCTCTCTCCGCTTTGTCCTTGATGGCATGAGATTTATTGGGGCCAACAAGCCAATCTTCGGGGCAATTTCGCTTGACCTGTTTGCTGTTTTACTTGGCGGAGCCGTCGCGCTGCTGCCGGTGTATGCGCGGGAGATCTTGAAGATCGGAGCGGTCGGACTCGGTATCTTGCGAAGCGCCCCTGGAGTAGGAGCGGTGCTCACCAGTGTCGCTCTCGCATACTGGCCGCTGCGGCGAAAAGCCGGAGCCATCATGCTCTGGTGTGTATTCGGATTTGGGCTGGCCACGGTGGTCTTTGGAATCTCGCACAGTTTCTGGTTGTCGCTCTTCATGCTGTTTCTGACTGGCGCAACCGATACGGTGAGCGTGATTGTGCGGTCCACGCTGACGCAGTTAACGACACCTGACCGCATGCGGGGCCGGGTTAGCGCTGTGAACATGGTTTTTATCGGCGCTTCAAACGAAGTAGGGCAGTTCGAATCTGGACTGACCGCGCAGTGGTTCGGCACCGTTCCCGCAGTCGTGTTGGGCGGCATCGGAACCATCGTAGTTGTGAGTCTGTGGAGCGTGCTGTTTCCCGGCCTGCGCAAGCTGGATGGATTGAGTGTCGTCCCGATCGAGCCGCCGCTGGCCGAAGCCGCCACCGCGCATGGGGGCCCCAATAATGAGTGAGCGGGCCCGGCTTAAGCTGGAAAGCTCCGCTGCTCTGTGCGAATCCGGGATCAAAAGACAGTAAATTTGCGTAGTTCATACTAGTAAGCTCGTGAGTCATGTTTAGCCGGGGCCAAAGAATACGCGTGTGCGCACTGTTCGCGCTGCTTTCGATCGCCCTCGGAACCGCGCAGATTGCGGCAGCGATTGACGTTGACAAGCTGCCGAAGCCGACCGCTTATGTCAGCGACCTTGCTCATGTGCTGACGGCGGATCAGCAGGAGCAACTCGAAGCGTTTTGTACCCGGGTCGATCACCAGCTAGGCGTGCAGCTTGCGCTCGTCACAGTGGAGTCGCTGGACGGGCGGCCGATCCGCGACGTAGCGCTCGACATCGGCAGGAAATGGGGCGTCGGGAACAAGGCGAACCAGGGCGTGCTCTTGCTGCTGGCCATAAAGGATCGGCAAAGCGATATCGAAACCGGCTACGGCACCGAGGCTTACCTTACCGACGGGTTTGCCGGGAGCACGTTGCGAGCCATGCGTCCTGATTTGCGGGCAGGCGATTACGGGCAAGCCCTGATCACGGCTGCCCACTCGATGGCGGCGCAGATTGCAACTGGCAAGGGCGTCAGCTGGACGGACGTGACGCTTTCCCACCAGCTTGATGAGCAGCCAGTGTCTCATCACGGGGGCGGCATCCCGTTCTCGGTGATCATCCTGGGAATCTTCTTCCTGCTATGGCTATTTGGGCGCGGCGGCGGACGGCGTGGGGGCGGCTATCGCAGGGGCGGCGGAGCCGGTAACTTCCTGACCGGCATGTTGATCGGAAATATGCTGGGCGGGGGCGGACGCGGCGACGATTGGGGCGGCGGAGGCTTCGGCGGCGGTGGGGGCGGAGGCGGTGGTTTCGGTGGATTTGGCGGTGGAGACTTCGGCGGGGGAGGCGCAAGCAGCAATTGGTAAACGATAAAGTTTCGAGCAGCCAGGAAACAAAGCTGATCGAGCTGACTGATCGAGTCAAGAGCGCCTTTGGCGACCGCTTAATCTCGGTGATCCTGTATGGGTCGGCTGCCGCTGGCGATTGGAATCAGAGTTTCTCCGATCTGAACGTGCTTTGCATCCTTGACCGGCTCTCGCCTACCGAACTTCGCTCCGGGCAGCCTGTCCTGCAGTGGTGGCGAGCGGCCGGCAATCCTCCGCCGCTGCTCCTTACCGCAGAGGAAGTTCGCACAGCGACCGATTGCTTCCCCATGGAATTTCGCGACATGCAGCAACAGCGGCGCGTGTTGTTCGGCAGCGATTTGATTGAGGATCTGGCGATCGATCAGAAGTTCTACCGCGCGCAAGTGGAACATGAGCTGCGCGCCAAGCAGTTACGTTTACGGCAACGTGCCGCCGAAGTATTGTTCGAGCCCGAGAGGCTTTACCGGCTGATGGCGGATTCGGTCTCGACATTTTGCGTGCTTGGCCGCCACGCTTTGATACTGGACGGGAAGGCTGCACTCTGGAGCAAGCATGAGGTGGTGGCCTCGCTTGAGAAGGCCGTCGGACAATCGCTCAGCAGCTTTGCGGATCTGCTCGCGGCGCGGCGCGATCCCGGGCTGACCAAGCAGCGCAACGGGTCGGTCGAGCTGCTAGACCGCTATCTAATCGACATCGCCACGCTGGTGCACTTTGTCGACAAATTAGGAACTCATTGAAGGGAGTCAGGAGAGATATATGAAAGCCGGATTAGTAATTGTTGGCGTGATCATTCTGGCGGGCTTAGTATTCGGCGGACAGCTCATGAGCGGTCGCAATACGCTGGTGACCGAGAAGAACGACATGGCTGGCCGCTGGGCGCAGGTGGATAACGATATGAAGCGCCGCGCCGATCTGATTCCGAACCTGGTCGAAACCGTGAAGGGCTATGCCAAACAGGAGCAGACCGTGATTGGTGAAGTTGCCAACGCGCGCGCGGCTCTTTTGGGCGCGCACAGCAAGTCGGATGAGATCGCCGCGAATGGTCAACTGACAGGCGCGCTGGGGAGATTGCTGGTTCTGCAGGAGAACTATCCGCAGCTGAAATCGAACGAGAACTTCCTGCGCCTGCAAGATGAGTTAGCAGGTACGGAAAACCGGATCGCAGTCAGCCGGCGCGACTATAACGAAGCAGTCCGGAAGTACAACACCGACGTGGAAGTGTTCCCGCGCAACATTGCCGCCTCTATGTTTGGGTTCAAGCCGGAAGATGCGTACTTCAAGACAACCGAGCAGGAGAAGAAAGTGCCGCAGGTGAAGTTTTAGGCTGGGCCGCTTCAGGTCGACTCTGCACCCTCCGGCTCTTCCCAGTCTTCCAGCGAGTTTTTATACTTCTTCAGCACCGTCATCGTCACAGACGAACTAAAGCCAGCGGTTCGAAGCCGCCGGTAAGCCGCCGCTAAGTTTTTCTCCTCTTGCAGAAACAAGCGGAGGTCTTTACCGCGGTACTTGCGAACCAGGAACTTTTCGGCCAGCTGCTGTTCATCTGTTTCAGCGAAAGCGGCCGCCACGGCTTTCTCGGCCACCGCCGACCCAACGCGCTTCGATTGCAAGTCGCGCAGCACGCGAAAGCGCCCGAACCCTTCGTTCGCCAAACGCGAAGCGGCAAACATCTCAGAGAACTTCCCGTCATCGCTCAAGCCATACTCCTTCAGCTTGTCCATGACGGACTCTACGTCCGGCGGCGAAGCAGCGCGCTCTACAAGCTTTCTCCGCAGTTCATAAGCGGAATAGGCACGATTGCCTAGCACGCGAAGCGAGTAGTTCCAGAGCCCATCGGCATCTAACTTTTTGCGAGGACGAGGAGTGGCCATCCCGTTGAAACGTTTGCTACTGTACCACGCTCTACACAATGTTAAGTTTCAGTTTTAAGTAGGATGATAATAAGGAGAAAGGAAGGGTTGTAATGGAGGAAAAAAGCGGATTCGGGTATTTCTTGTTGGGTCTTGGAATCGGTGTGGCGGCGGGTTTGTTGTGGGCGCCGCGCTCCGGGGAGGAGACACGAGCCCTGTTAGCCGATAAGGCTGGAGAAGGTGCCGATTACCTGAAGAGCCGGGCGCAAGACAGCACCGAATACTTAAAGAACCGGGCGCAGGATGGCACTGACTATCTGAAGCAGCGTTCTGACGACCTGAAGAGTTCAGCTTCCGACCTTCTGGAGAAGGGCAAAACAACTGTCTCTCAACAGAAGGAAAACTTGAGCGCCGCCGTAGAAGCCGGCAAGCAAGCGTATCGCGATGCCGTCGGAGATGTGCAAGCGGGCGCTTCGAGAGCCTCTTCGGAGCTCAACAACAGTCCTGAGTAGCGGACGTCAGGCAGCCTTTTGAGCCTGGTTTTACATGGATCAAAATACAGTTCTCACTATCTTCGTGGCCTTGGCTGCCGTGGCAATGATTGGCCAGGCAATCGCCCTGTTAGGGCTGTTTGTTGTCGTGCTGAAGATCAAGGGCCGCGTGTTTGCGATGTGGCCCCAGGTTGAGGAAACGGTTGGCTTAGTCAAAAAGACAGCTGCCGGTGCCGAGAAGCACGTCGGTCAGATCGGGGCGGCAAGCGTCAGCATCGTCGAGTCGGCTAAAACTCAAGTCGGCAAAGTCGACGAGCTTCTGACCGATGTGTCCAGCCGTACCAAAGTACAGATGGAGCGGGCTGAGATGGTTCTGGACGATACGATGACCCGGGTGCAGAGCACGGTATCGGTTGTTCAGCGGGGCATCGTCCGGCCCATCCGTGAAGTTCATGGGATTGTGAATGGGGTTCGGACCGCTATTCTTCATCTGGGGAGGTCTTCGCGCTCAACCGTCGACCACGCGACCTCAGACGAGGAAATGTTCATCTAAGGAGTGCCTTGTTGCGCCATCCCCTGAGAGGCCAGACTAGATTCTGCCACTTACAACTGTCGCAAGTCAGGAGAGTCAAAATGGAGCAACAAGGTAAGTACCGTTTCAAAGCAGCAACCGGTTTCGGTGCGGTGATCGAAGGAATCGTGGAAGGTACGGAGTCCCAAAGCGTCTCGCGCGAACTGCTGAAGCAGGGGTTGATTCCTACAAGTGTCTGGAAGGCGGAGGCTGCTCCCAGCGGTTTGCTTGGCCGTATTTTGAACGGCGTTCGTGGCTTAGGGCGGCGCGGTAGCCCTTCTGTGGATACTGCCGCCTAGATTCCTTGCGGGGATTTCCTACCGGCTGCGGACCTTTTTCGGCTTCAACTTCTTTCACCCAGTTTCGATAAGAGAGTTGAACCCCTTATGGCTCCTGCAAAGATGGCAGTTGTTTCAGCTCTCGAATATAGTCTCGCAATTTTGACGCTCTGGTTGCTCTCGATGGGCATCTTAGATCTTCTTGGGTCTGTTTTCTCGCTTGCGATTCGCCCCGCGGGCAAACGGCTTCCAGTCCTCCCTAAATTGGAGACGCAGAGCTTTCCGATACCGGATCGCTTTTAACAATTTCGTGACGGGCTCTACACGGAAGGTCCAATCATCTCTTCGGCCCGGACCCAGCGGTCGAATTCAGCCTCATCGATGAAGCCCAGTTTCACCGCGGCTTCTCGCAGGGTTGTACCTTCGACGTGCGCGGTATGGGCGATTTTTGCCGATTTGTCGTACCCGACGACCGGACTGAGCGCAGTCACCAGCATCAGCGAATTATCAACGTACTTCTTAACTTGCGCCCGGTCCACTTCGATCCCTTCGGCGCAAAACTCCTTGAAGCTGCGGCAGCTATCGGCCAGCAGCCGCACCGAGTGAAGGAAGTTGTACACCATCACAGGCTTAAAAACGTTCAACTCGAAGTTACCCTGAGAGCCCGCAAACCCGATCACGGCGTCGTTGCCCATTACCTGCGCGGCTACCATGGTCATGGCCTCGCATTGAGTCGGGTTCACTTTGCCCGGCATAATGGACGATCCGGGCTCGTTCGCGGGGATCGTGATTTCTCCCAGACCGCATCTTGGTCCCGAAGCCAGCCATCGAACATCGTTTGCGATTTTCATGAGCGACGCGGCCAGGGTTCTAAGCATGCCGCTTGCCGCCACAATCTCATCGTGGGCCGACAGAGCCGCGAACTTATTGGGATGCGAACGGAACGGCAGCCCGGTCAATTCGGCAATCTTGGCGGCAGCCCGCTCGGCAAATTCCGGATGGCTGTTTATGCCGGTTCCGACCGCGGTACCGCCTATGGCCAGCTCATACAAACCGGACAACACGCTTTCAAGCCGATCTACGTCCCGGTCCAAGAGAGCTACCCAACCTGAAAACTCCTGGCCGACTGTCAGCGGGGTAGCATCCTGAAGATGGGTGCGCCCGATTTTGACGATGTCCTGGAAATCCCGTGCCTTGGCCCGCAGCACGTCCGACAGCTCGATCACGGCCGGAATCAGCACTTGCTTGACACGCATCGCAGCGGCAATGTGCATGGCAGTCGGGAACGTGTCATTGGACGATTGCGACATATTGACGTGATCGTTGGGATGAATCGGTTTTTTGCTGCCGACGACACCACCGGCGGCCTCAATTGCCACATTAGAGATCACCTCGTTCGCGTTCATATTGGTCTGGGTGCCGCTCCCGGTCTGCCAGATATGAAGCGGGAAGTGGGCATTTAGTTCGCCGCTGACCACGCGGTCAGCCGCGGCCGTGATGAGCTGCGTCTGTTCGTCGTTCAGCTTGCCCAGATCACGGTTCACCAGAGCCGCCGCTTTCTTCAAAGTCCCGAACGCGCTGATGAGCTCGGGCGGCATCCGGTCCTCTCCGATGTCGAAATAGCGGAGTGAGCGCTGCGTCTGCGCCCCCCAGTAGCGGTCGGTCGGCACATCCATTGTGCCCATGCTGTCTGATTCGGTGCGTGTGGAGCTTTGCATCTCTTCCTTCTATACCCTACAATCCCGCCCAAAACCGTGTGTTTGTTGACGCTTCGGTACCCCTGGGAGCGTGATACCATCGGAGAGATCCGAAAAGTTACGGCCTGTGTTCTGCGTAGGAGCGCCATTGCGTGGCTGCGCGTCCTGAGGGAGATTCGGGAAAACAGGCGCTGCGGCTTTTCTAGAGGGCGTTTCGACGCCTCGAACGGAGCGAGAGTAGTTACGAGTGTTAGAAATCGTTCCCTCGATCTTCGCCGCTGATTTCATGCGTTTGGGCGAGGAGATCGCGCGGGTCCAGGAAGCCGGCATCCAGATGATCCATGTAGACATCATGGACGGCCACTTCGTGCCGAATTTCACGATGGGGACTCCGATTACCGAATCCATCCGGCGCGGTTCAAACGTCAAACTCGATCATCACCTTATGATCGAAGATCCCGACACCTTCGCTCCGATCTTTATTAAGGCTGGCGCGGACTGCGTGAGCGTTCACTTCGAGGCGTGCCGCAATCTGGACCGGACGCTCCATATGATCCAGGATCTTGGTGCGCGAGCCGGGGTGGTGATCAACCCGGCGACTCCAGTTTTCATGCTCGAAAACGTTCTCGACGTGGCCGATTATGTTCTCGTTATGAGCGTCAATCCGGGATACGGCGGACAGAAGTTTATCCCTAACTCTCTTTCTAAGGTCCGCGAGTTGGCTCGGCTGCGGACAGAACGCGGGCTCAATTTCGCTATCGAGATCGATGGCGGCGTTGGTCCTGACAATGTCGCGGATGTGGCGCGCGCCGGGGTCGATTGGGCGGTAGCCGGGTCCTCGGTATTTGGCTCAGACGATGCGGCTCAGGCCGTCCAAAATTTGCAAAAGGCTGCCCACGAGGCATTTGAAGTAAAGGTTTAGTGCTCATGATCTCTTTTTCGACACGGTCGCGCGCCGGAGCGCTCCTGGTGCTTTCGGCTGGAATACTTACTACGTCTTGCACTCACAAATACGAGACGCCCATCACGAAAAACACCCAGCAGCCTGACAAGATCCTTTTCGATCAGGCGATGAAGGACATCGAGCACGGGCGCTACGAAACCGCGCGCATCTCGTTGAATACGTTGATGAACACGTATGAGTCGAGCGAGTATATGGCGAAGGCGAAGCTCGCGGTAGCCGACAGCTGGTATCGCGAAGGCGGCGCAAATGGCATGGCGCAAGCCGAAGCCGAGTATAAGGACTTCATTCTGTTTTATCCGAGCATGGAGGAAGCCGCCGAGGCGCAGAACCGGGTCTGCCAAATCCACTACAACCAGATGGACAAGAGCGATCGCGACTGGACGCAGACGCTGCGCGCCGAAACTGAGTGCCGAGCCGTTCTCCAGCAGTTTCCGAACAGCAAGTTTGCGCCGCAGGCTGCTCAGCGGCTTCGCGGCATCCAGGAGAGCCTGGCCGAGCACGAATACGTTGTGGGTGATTTTTACTGGCGTCGTGATAAGAATCCGGCCGCGGCCAATCGGTTGAACGCAGTCGTCGATCAGTACCCTCTTTTCAGCAAGGCGGGAGACGCTCTCTATGAGGCGGGTGACTCCTACTCGAAAATGGGTCCGCGATTCCGCAAGTCCGCGACCGATATGTTCGATCGAGTTGTGGCGGATTATCCGTTGAGCGATCGCGCCGAGCAAGCTAAACAGCGTCTGGAAGACATGGAAGCGCCGGTTCCGAAGGTCGATCAGGCGGCCCTCGATCGGGAAAAGTACGACGAAGAGAATTATCATAAGCCGGGGATGCTCGCGAGGTCGACCAGCTGGCTCCACGGAGGTCCCGACTTGTCGCACGCCTCCAAGTCCGGCGCTCCGACGATGACTGATCCGAAACGCACTCTTCCCGGCAGCATTCCGGTTGTGAATAACGGCGGAACAGGAAACGGCGCTGGTTCGGGCACAACGGATGTTTCGGCCAGCACAGTTGGTCCCAATAGTGCGCTCGATACCAATCCTGACGCCCGCACCGCCGCCGGATCCTCGTCGGCGAGCACGACAAAGGCTCAGCAGGCAGCTCAAAATGCTCCTTTGCCCACTAATCGTGATGCGGATTTGAAGAAGTATCGCGAACGGCTGGCCAAGCGGCAGGAAAAGCTCAACAAGAAGAAAAAGAAGAAGGAAGAAGAACAACAGTCGAAGACGGGCGTGAATGCTGCGACGGCGCAGTCTCAACTGAATCAGTCGAACGGTTCTCAACCCGCGCAGACCAGCCCGGGGGTGCCGAACGCCACCTCCGCGCCCGCGACCAGCCAGCCCCAGCAATGAGCCGCATCCTGCTGGCGGACGATAGCCCGCAGGCTCTCCGCCTGGCCGAACAGATTCTGACCGGGCAAGGCTTTGAGGTGGTCAGCGTAACGGACGGAGCAACAGCGCTCCGTCGCCTGGAGGATGTCCACCCCGATCTGCTGGTGACGGATTTGTATTTGCCGACACGGAACGGCTTTGAGATGGCTCGTTTTCTGCGTTCGCAGGAGCAGTATCGGGATCTGCCCATCATCTTCGCGGCAGCACCCGCCGACGAGTTCGAGGAGCAGGATGCAAAGAATGCCGGCGCAGATGTGATCTTGCGCAAACCCTTCGAAGCGTCTGCGCTTCTTGGGGCAGTTCAGAAACTGCTTGCTGGCCGTGAGGGAAAGCCAAAGACAGGCCAAGCGTCCGCAGTGTTCGACCGCCACTCCATTCGAGCGGCTGTCACCCTCGCGCTCGACATGGCGATGCCGAATTTGATCGAAGAACTGACCGAGAGAGTGATGCTCGCTCTGTCGCACGGCCCCAAAGCCGGCTAGTCTCTCATTCTAGAATTTAAGTTACGGATTCGGACGCGGCCCGAGTCCAATATCCGCTCGCTAATTATGCCTGACAATAGCTTTGACATCGTTTCTAAAATTGACTTGACCGAAGTCTTGAATGCCGTTCAGCAGACTTCCAAGGAACTACTGACCCGCTACGACCTGAAGGACAGCAAGTCCTCGGTAGAGTTGAACGAAAAAGATCATAAGATCCTGCTGGCCAGCTCGGACGAATACAAATTGAAGGCAGTCACCGAGATTCTGGGCCAAAAGCTCGTCAAGCGCAATGTTCCGCTGAAAGGGCTGGAGTACGGGCCGATTTCGTACGCGTCTGGCGGAAGCGTGCGCCAGGAGATTACGCTCCAGCAGGGTATTGCCACTGAAAAGGCCAAGGACATGGTGAAGCTCATTAAGGACAGCAAATTAAAAGTCCAGGCCAGCATTCAAGGCGATGTCGTGCGAGTCACCGGTAAAGATCGCGACACTCTTCAGCAAGCCATTTCGCTGCTAAAGGGTAAAGATTTCGGGATTGACATGCAGTTCTCCAATTACCGAACGAACTGATGGCTCGCCGGATCGAGTCACTATTTCTGGCGGGGCAGGCCGGGCGGCTGGAAGCTCTTCTGGAGGAGCCCGAAGAAGGCCAACCTGTTGAAGCAGCTGTAGTTTGCCATCCCCATCCCCAGTTCGGCGGCACCATGCATAACAAAGTCGTGTACCGGCTGGCGAGGGGGCTGCGGCGTGCCGGATGCGTGGTTCTTCGGTTCAATTACCGCGGGGTCAACCTGAGCGAGGGCGCGTATGCCGATGGGATCGGCGAAACCGAGGACGCCCGAGTGGCGCTCGAGGAGCTTTCGCGGCGCTATCCCGATCTTCCTTGCATGGCTGCCGGGTTTTCTTTCGGGTCGAGGGTCACGCTGCGGCTGGCTGCAGCCGAGGCTCACCTGCGGCGGGTTATCGCGGCGGGCTATCCGACTCGAATTGCGGAACGCGAAGTCGCCCATCAGGTCAGAGTTCCCAAATACTTCATCCAGAGCACGGCCGATGAGTTTGGACCGAGGCCCGACGTGGAGATATTTTTCTCCGAACTGCAGCCGCCGAAACAGTTAATCTGGATTCCCGCCACGGACCACTTCTTCCAAGATGGCCTGGATGAGTTCGAAAGAGCGGTAGAAACCGTTGGGCTAGAGCGCCCAGCGCAGTAGTCAGGCTTCGCGCAGTTGGCGGGCAACAATCCGGACTGCGCGTTGGCTGATCAGTTCGGCGACTTTGCTTAAAAGCTCTGGCAGCTCTTCCGGCTTGATGAGAATTGTTCGGTGAGCTTCATCCCGCCGGGTCTGGTAAGTCGTCAGGATCGCTGTGGCCGGTTGGTACTGGGTGAGACGGGCGTGCGCAAGCACCTTTAGGCCTGCTTGGGGCGACTCCATCTCCAGATCGCTCAGCACCAGCTCATACTGTTCGCGATCAAGCTTTCCGACAGCCTCGGCGGCCGACGCGGCCGAATCGACAAAATAACCGCCCGCTTCGAGCACGGCCTTCAACGTGAGCCGTGAGGTCAGATCGTCGTCAACCAGCAAAACTCGAGCAAGTTCGAGGGCTTGGCCGGCCGAATCTGGCGGTGCTTGTAGCATAGGGGTCTGAGTTTCTCGCCTAAAGTATAAACGAAAACGGCAGTTTCGCCTATAGGAAAGTGCCTCGTAATTTTTCAGGAAATCCCCTCATTCAGAATGGTTTTTTCGAAAAACTCTTTGGAAAATACGATCGACATTCCCCAGTTGACGCGGGATGGAAAATACCTCGGCCAGAGATTCGACTGATAAGTAGGCCCCGATCGCCGGATCGGCTGCTACGGCCGCGCGAAAGTCGGTTTCGTTCTGCCAAGCGTTCATGGCATGGGCCTGTACAAGTCCGTAAGCATCCTCACGGAGCATTCCAGCGGCAGCCAGGTCGAGAAGAAGCTGTCCCGAGAAGACCAGCCCATGAGTGCTTTCGAGATTGCGCCGCATCCGGTCCCGATCGACGACCAGCCCGGAGATGAGCCAGTTCGTTTTTGCAAGGAGATAGTCGATCAGGATGGTGGAATCGGGCAGAATAATCCGCTCCACCGAGGAGTGTGAGATGTCTCGCTCGTGCCAGAGCGCAACGTTTTCGAAGGCTGCTTGCCCGTTGGACCGAACGACGCGCGCAAGTCCGGAAATCTGTTCGCAGGTGATTGGATTGCGTTTATGCGGCATGGCGGACGAGCCTTTTTGGCCCATGGCAAACGGCTCGGAAGCCTCCCGCACCTCCGTCCGCTGGAGGTGCCGTATCTCGACGGCGATTTTGTCCAGGCTGGAGGCGATTCCGGCCAAGGTGGCTACGTAGTTGGCGTGCAGGTCGCGGGAAAGAACCTGTGAACTGATGGGAGCAGCACGCAGTCCGAGCCGGGCACAGATTTTCTCTTCGGCCTCCGGACCTATATGCGCGAAGGTGCCGACTGCGCCCGAAATCTTCCCGACGCGGATCTCTTCGGCCGCATTTGCGAAACGAACCCGGTGACGTTCGATCTCATCCCACCAGAGCGCCACTTTGAGTCCAAAGGTGATCGGTTCGGCGTGCATGCCGTGGGTCCGGCCGATTTGCACAGTGTCTTTGTGCTCCCAGGCGAGTTTTTGGAGGCTGGAGGCAAGACTTTCAAGCCCGGAGGCGATCAGGCGCGAGGCATCGCGGATTTGGAGCGCCTGTGCGGTGTCGACCACGTCATTGGAAGTAAGCCCGAAATGGAGCCAGCGAGAGGATTCCGCCGCGCCCGCCGCCTTCACTCGCTCGGCGACAGCCGTGGTGAATGCGATTACGTCATGGCGGACGGCCGCCTCGATTTCCTGTATGCGACTTAGTTCGAAGGCGGCGTGCTTCCGGAGCGCGGCTGCCGCTTCGGCCGGCACCTCGCCGGTTTCAGCCAGAGCATCCGCGGCCGCCAACTCGACTGCCAGCCAGCATTCGTATTTGTGCTGTTCACTCCAGATTGCGCCCATCTCCGGGCGGGTATAGCGTGCGATCATTCCCTATCCATTGTGGCAAGGCGCTTACCCGCCGGATTTGCTTCCCAACCACCCGTCAGGTATCCTAAATAGGTAAATTCAAAGGAAGAATAAGGGTTCCGTAAGAGTTCATGGCAAATACAGTATCAGCGCTGAAACGGGTTCGTATCGCTGAGCGCAGGACGTTGATTAACCGTATGCGCAAATCCCGGCTGCGGCACCAAATTCGCGCCATGCGGCGTTTGCTGAGTCAGAAAGACGCGACTGCGGCAAGCAAGCTTCTGCCGGAGACGTTCTCGCTGGTCGACCGCGCCGCCAAATGGGGAATCATCAAAAAGAATACGGCTGCCCGGTATAAGAGCCGCCTCAACCTGCGTGTTCGCAGCATTGCCGCTTAAGCTTCTCCGATAAGCGCTGCCTCTGGCTCGCGGTATGGCTGCTTGTTGATCTGGCCGAAGGCGCCAAGCTTTACGCTTACTGCGGTCGGGGACTGAAGGCCCTACGCGGTGAGCAGGATGGCACAGCAGAACGGATTCTCGTTGAGGCAATCGGGCGAGTAGCGCGCTTCCGTCTGCAATAGCTTTTCCCGAGCCCAAGCGGGCAATTCCTCAAACGTGTGACCTTTCCGCCGCAATTCATGAACGCTTAACGTTCGCAGTACACTTTGCGGACCGTAGATGTTCCGAAAGTCGCAGGAGCTGAAGTCGGCGTGTGCGGCGAGATCGCGAAGTTGGCCGAACGTGAATATCCATTTGTCATCCATGGTTCTCAATAGTTCGGAAGGCTTGGTTCGTCCCACGCGGCTTTGAAGATCGCGAAGGTACCACTCCAGCGAAGAGACCAAACGTGATGGCAACGGTTCTGCCTGATACGGGCTAACGTAAAGCCAAAGGTCGAAGATGCTCGCCAGGATTTGCGCTCCGTGCTCGAAGGCTTCCCAGAAGACTGCTCGAGCGCCCGGGCGGAGCACGCGCCGTATTTCGGAGAACATCTTTTCGAGCGAAAGAGCGTGATGCAGGACGTTGCCGCCCATCACCAAATCGACCTGACTATCGGAGAACAGCATTTCTTCTGCGTTCATCTGCAGGATGGTAAGAGACGCAAGTTGATCGCGCCGGGCAAGATTGCGCAACTGCGAGAGCAGAGGCAGCGCAAGGTCGGTTGCGATCACGTGCGCTTCTGGAAACAGCTCAACGGCAGGCAGGACTGAGAGGCCTCCGCCCGACCCGATGTCGACGATGGTCTCCGGGCGAAAACCGCCAAGCGCATTCTGAATAAGCAGCTTCCAATGTTCAATCGATGGGCGATCTACGGGACAGAAACTGAGATAGGCGTCGGCGTCTTTCAAGAAGGTGTCGTGAACGTGCTGCCCGATTTCCGAATCGGAGTAGCCGGGCGAGTAAATGCCTTCGAGCGCTGGAGCGATCGAGCCCAGATTGAATACGGGACGTTGCAGATGCAGGCCTGCCAGTTCGGTTGACACTTCCTCATCGTATCCGGACGTCACGCCATCTTGCCTTAATTTGGACCGAATTCCGCGCCGGGTTCGACCTCTTCAGGTAAGCGGACCGGAGAGCGCACGCTGGAGATGACCGATAAGGTGAAGGGCAAGGTAACGGATCACGAAAAATACGAAGTGTCACCCGATGGCCGCACTCTTACTATGACGGTTAAGGGGGCTGGCCCGACCAATACCCAGAGCTACGTCTACGACAAGATACTGATCGAGCAACGGGTGACTTCGGGGCCTCCGAAGTTAACAACGAAATTGTGAATCCGAGAGAGCGAGTCTCCTTGTACGCAGGTGCTGCGCATTGCATGTATAATTCAGCTGCTGCTTTCGAAGGGAGTGTCATGCTTAGATTTGTCTTCTTCGCGCTTGCGGCAGCAAGTGTTTTGCCTGCCAGTTCGTTCTCGACCGCAAGCTGCACGCTCGGAACGACCACGATCACCTCTTCCACTTACTGCTCGCTTCCGTATGTCTCTCCTGGCGGACCGTACGGGACCATTTGGGCCTACGCCCAGCTCCTTCCCAATAGGTATGGGAGTGCTGTTGAGTATCCCTTCCCTTTCGTAGAGGCGGATGCAGGCATATCGGCGTCAGACCTAACACAGCAACCGAGCTGGGAAGCCAGCGGCAGCGTCGGATTTATGGAGACGTTCACGACTCCTGGCCCTCCGAGAGACGGTCTTACTTCCATATTCATCGCATCTTCTACCGAGGAAGGAGGGAGAGGCTCGGTGTCTGTCGGCCCTTACAGGTGCGGCTACGACAACGCCACCGGTTCTTTGTACTCTGAGATGCCGCTGCCGTTCGAGTTAGGAACCCCATTTACAGTCTCACTGCTAGCCAGCGCCGATGCAGGGACTGGTGCCTGTATGTATTCCCCGGGTTGCCCGCAGGGTGGCGCAGACATCGAAATATTCCAACTCTTTGAGACTGACGGCACTACTCCGGTTCCCCTCATCCCCGTTCCTGTTCCCGAACCGTCGACCTTCGGATTGCTGCTCGTCAGCTTCCTTGCGTGCTGTGGGGCTTCGAAATTCTCGAAAGCGGCGTTCCAAAATGAAAGAGTGAGACTCACAGAATGTCCTTGTAAATTTCTTCCAAGATGATCTCGGACCCGAGTAACATCAAGCGATCTGTGCGATGGAGATAGCTCGTGATGGTCCAGGCATTTCCACTTTGACGAACCAAGTGCTCGACCAGGATAAGGTCGGCGGAGATCAGCAAGATGTGTTGTAGAGAGGGCAAGCTTCGATAGTAGTGAGACTTGTTTCCCCGGTCATAGTCTTCTGTCGATGGGGAAAGCACTTCGACGACAACGGTGGGATTAACGATCGCATCCTGGCGAGCTTTCCAGAACTGCGGCTCTCCGCAGATCACCATACAGTCGGGATACACGCCTTTGTCGTATGCCTCGATGCGGACGTTCAGATTGCTGTCGAATATCTGACAGCCGACCAAATGACTGGCCAAAACAAAATTCATCCGGGAAGACAATCGCGAGTGTGTTAGTGTCCCACCCGACATTGCCAGGATCTCTCCGGCATGAAATTCGCTCTTGTAATCGGCGCTCGCTTCGAGATTCAGGTATTCTTCGAAGGAGTGGCTCTGCTGGGGTACCGTGGCCATCTCCCTTTCAGAATAAGCCAGGAAAAAGTTTGGCGTTGTTGCTCGCGATGAAACCAACTGATTTCACAATTGGCATGGAATTCTGGTCAGATGGCGGACACTGGCGCTGTACCGATATCGGATCGCGAACAGTGATCGCGATAAAGCTCGATAAATCAGATCCGTCTTGGTACAACGGTCCACCCTATGCAGGAGTCGAAGAGGTGATGGACGAGTAAGATCTGGAGACGATAAAGCAACATCCTTTCTGTAAGTTCGATTAATCTTGTTCGGGCGGGTGCAAGTTATTCATTCCCAAGTTAGTCTTCTCCGTCTCCCATTCCCCACTAATTTCCATGAGCACGGCGCTGACGAGACGAAGCAGCGAGGCTTCGTTCGGAAACAAGGTGGCCACGCGGGAGCGACGCTCATTGAGAGATAACCGGTGAAGGCGATAGATCACGACGCATAACAAAGTCTCACCCGTGTGGCCGCGCTCTCATCCTGATCGTGAGGGAGTACCGGCCAGCCCAATACCCAGAGCATCAAGGAAGGAATCTGCTCTCCCTTCAGCACACGATCGACTGACAGGTTGAACGTGACCTTATCGGCCGTTTCAAAGCGCGTCTCTCTTGAGCCGACAACCACAGCATCTGCCTGCAAGGCAATACTTCGGAGGTCGCCAGCATGAGCGCTGCCAACTGCTACTGTCCAGACAACAAGGATGGCGCTGACTTTCTCAAAAAGTTTTTGCATGTGCAAACCTCCTAATTGATCGTATTTCCTTGGTTGCAGTCAGGCTCAGGAACATGAGACTTAACTGGGCAGCAAACCTAATCCGCCTTGTTAGACTTGCTTGCATATGCGAAGCCGTTTGCTCGCCGTGCCGCTTACTTGCGCCTGTCTGCTCGCGCCGGGCGTCTTGCCTGCCGTCGCGAAAGAACCGGTAACGGCCCAGCATGGCATGGTGGTCGCGCAAGAGCCTATTGCGGCCGATGCCGGTCTTGCGATCCTCAAATCGGGCGGCAATGCGGTCGATGCTGCGGTCGCGGTGGGGTTCGCGCTCGCGGTGACGCACCCTTCGGCCGGAAACATTGGCGGCGGCGGGTTTATGCTCGTGCGGCTTGCCAATGGCCAAACCGCGTTCCTCGACTTTCGCGAATGCGCGCCCGGCAAGGCAACCCGGGACATGTATATCGGCCCGGACGGTAAGGCCACTCAGGACAGCATCTTTGGCTGGCGTTCCTCGGGAGTTCCCGGGTCAGTCGCTGGTTTCGCCCTTGCGCAAAAGCAGTTCGGCAGCAAACCCTGGAAGGAACTGCTCGCGCCGGCCGTGAAGCTTGCGCGCGATGGCTACACGGTGGACGCGACATTAGCCGAATCGCTTACCAGTGAGAAGTCGCTTGCAACAGATCCCGAATCGAAGCGCATCTTTCTCAATAACGGCCATCCTTATAAGGCAGGCGACACGTTCAAGCAGCCGGAACTCGCCGGCACACTGCAACGCATCGAAGACGAGGGCGCGAAGGGCTTTTACGAAGGCGAAACTGCCGCGCGCATTGCGTCGGCGATGGCTAAGCATGGCGGACTGATCACCGCCGACGATCTGCGGAACTACAAAGCCCAGCAGGTCGCGCCGCTCACCGGCGACTATAACGGATATCACCTGATTTCCGCGCCTCCGCCGAGCGCGGGCGGCATCGGACTGCTTCAGATGATCGGCATCCTCCAAGGCACCGGCTACGACAAAGATGGACCGAACTCGCCTCGCGCAGTACACTACGAAGCCGAGGCGATGCGCCGCTTCTATGCCGATCGCAGCGAATATCTGGGTGACCCCGACTTCTACAATGTCCCGGTCAAAGCGCTGCTGAGTCCGTCCTATCTGGCGCGCCGCCGCGAGAGCATCGAGCCGGATCGCGCTACGCCGAGCGACCTGGTAGAGCCGGGACTTCCTAAAACTGCGCTGGCTTTTGCGTTTCCCCATGAGAGCCAGCAGACGACTCACTACAACGTGGTCGATGAGAAGGGCAATGCTGTCGCAGTCACTTACACGTTGAATAACTCGTTCGGCAACGGAATTACTGTGCCCGGCCTCGGCTTCCTGCTCAATGACGAGATGGACGATTTCGCGGCTCAGCCCGGCGTTCCCAATATGTTCGGTCTGGTGGGCGGCGATGCGAACGCTATTGCGCCGGGCAAGCGGCCAGTGTCGTCGATGACGCCAACCATCATCACCAAAGACGGCAAGCTGTTTATGGCGGTCGGCGCTCCCGGCGGCTCGCGCATCACAACGGGCGTGATGGAAGTTATTCTTGACGTGCTCGACTTCGGCATGAACCCGCAAGATGCGGTGGATCTACCCAGATTTCACGAGCAGTGGAAGCCGGACTTTCTGTATCTGCAAAACGGTTTCCCCCCTACAACGGCGGATGCTTTGAAGAAGATGGGGTATCCCATCAAGCCGATCGGCGGCGTGGCCCGAGTCGAGGCGATTGTCGACAAGGACGGCATGCTCGAGGGCGGCACCGAGTCGCGGTTGAACGGTAAAGTGGCGGGCTACTGAAAGGCCGCTGCGCGATCGCCGTTTTCGAGCGAGAGAACATAGGCTTACATGCAGCAGCTTCTATCGACTCACCTGTTTGTACGGCATCGCCTCACCACGGTTTGGCTGGAGCGCGTTCGCGATGCGGGCTTTCCTGCCATCGAGATTTTCTGCGCCCGCCAGCATATCGATTACCGGGACAAGGCCCAAATCGCCGAACTCGGCCACTGGTTTCGCGAATCCGAACTGAAAGTGCATTCGCTGCACGCGCCCATGTATACCGATGACGTGTGGGGACGCTCCGGCCCGCAGTCGGTCATCAATATCACCGAACCGGCCAAGGCAAAGCGAATCGCGATGGTAGACGAGATCAAGCGGGCGATCGAGATCGCCGAACTGGTGCCGTTTCGTTACTTGATTCAGCATGTGGGTGTACAAGGCGAGGAGTACGACGAACGCAAACTGGACGCCGCGTTTTCCTCGCTCGACGAGATCCGTGTGTTTGCCGGACAGCGCGGTGTGGAAGTGCTGCTCGAAAATACGCCCAATGAATTTTCCACGGGTGAGCGGCTGAACTTCTTTCTTGGACAGACTCACCTGAATCTGAATTACTGCTTCGATATTGGCCATGCTCACATGACCGGCGACCTGCCGGCCGAGTTCGAGACAATGAAGAGCAGGATTCGTTCCACGCATCTTCACGACAACAACGGCAAGGAGGACTCTCATCTGTTTCCCGGTAAGGGCACGATCGATTGGAGGAAAGCCATGCGGCTCCTCGGCAGTTGTCCCGATCAGTATCCGCTGTTGCTGGAACTCAGGGAACCGGAAGGCATGGAGTTTCCAGTTCGTGAAGCAAAGCGCAGCATGGACACTTTAGAAGAGTATTTACATCAAGATGAGCAGTAACGATTCAACGACGCTCTCCGACCGGACGAGCGAGCACAGCGGCATTCCGAACCAAGCTCCGCCAACCATCCGCATTGGCGATGCCCGCTACTACGAAGGCAAGCTCGTCAAGCTGCAGGGGTGGCTGTACAACATGCGCAAATCGGGCAAGATTGTTTTCCCAATTATGCGCGACGGCAGCGGCATGATGCAGTGCGTGGCCGTGAAGAGCAGCCTGCCCGAAGAAGTGTTCGATAAGCTGAAGGGCTTGACCCAGGAAAGCTCGTTCACCGTTACGGGAACGGTGCGCGCGGAGGCCAGAGCGGCCGGCGGTTACGAGCTGGACGTAACCGATGCCGAGATCGTGCAGCGCGTGAGCGAAGAGCAGCCGTACCCTATCACGCCCAAAGAACACGGAGTCGATTTCCTGATGGATCACCGGCATCTGTGGCTGCGCAGCCGCCGGCAGCACGCGGCGATTCGCGTGCGGCACGAGGTGATCAAGGGCATACGCGACTACTTCGATTCGCACGGCTTCACTCTGGTCGATACGCCGATCTTTACGCCGGCCGCGTGCGAGGGAACGACGACGCTGTTTGAAGTCGATTACTTCGAAGACGAGAAGGTGTATCTTACGCAGTCTGGGCAGCTCTACAACGAAGCGAACGCGATGTCGTTCGGCAAGGTGTATTGCTTCGGCCCGACGTTTCGTGCTGAAAAGTCGAAGACGCGCCGTCATCTGACGGAATTCTGGATGGTGGAGCCGGAGATGGCCTACGCCGACCTGGAAGAAGTGAAGCGGGTGGCCGAAGAGCTCGTGGTGTATCTCGTCGGGCGCGTCCTCGAGAATCGTGGGGAAGAGCTGAAATCGCTCGAGCGGGACATCACCAAACTCGAAGCGGTTCAATCTCCGTTTCCGCGCATGAGCTATGACCAGGCAGTGGAAGCTCTCAAGGCAAAAGGCAGCGAGATTCAGTGGGGCGGGGACTTCGGCAACACCGATGAGACGCTGCTGACCGAAGGCATGGACCGCCCGGTGATTGTGGACCGTTTCCCGACCGAAATCAAAGCTTTCTACTTCCAGACCGATGACCAGCGGCCAGAAGTGGCGTTGGGCGTGGATTTCATTGCGCCTGAAGGCTACGGCGAGATCATCGGGGGCGGCCAGCGCATACACGATTTAGCGCTGCTCGAGCGGCGGCTCGCAGAACACAACCTGCCGCGCGAAGCCTTTGAATGGTACTTGGACCTAAGGCGCTTTGGTTCTGTACCTCATGGCGGGTTCGGCATGGGCGTGGAACGTTTCGTAGCCTGGATGTGCGGTTTAGAGCATGTCCGCGAGACCATTCCGTACCCAAGAATGCTGTACCGCACACGTCCCTAGGCCTCCCGGGACCAAACACGCGTGCAAGCAACTTCATTAGAATGTAGGTAGGTGCGCACCGCGCGGCCCGTCCTACTTACCATGAATTCAACGCAGAGAATGGCTCAATCGCTTGCCGACAGCGATCCCGAAATCTTCGAGGCGATCCAGCAGGAATCCGAGCGCCAGGATCACGGGCTTGAACTGATCGCGAGCGAAAACTTCACCTCCGAAGCGGTTCTGGAGGCTACCGGAAGCGTATTCACCAATAAATATGCCGAAGGCTACCCCGGGAAACGCTACTACGGCGGTTGCGAATTTGCGGACGTGGTGGAGAATCTTGCCCGCGATCGCGCGAAGGCGCTCTTCAAGGCTGAATTTGCCAACGTGCAGCCGCATTCGGGTTCGCAAGCCAATGAGGCGGCGTATGCGGCTATTTTGAAGCCGGGCGACACCATTCTCGGCATGAATCTCGCGCATGGCGGGCATTTGACTCACGGCCACCCGCTTAATTTCTCCGGCAAGCTGTACAACGTTGTGGCTTACGGGGTGCGGCGCGAAGATGAGCGAATCGATTTGGACGAGGTCGCGCAATTGGCCCTGGAACACAAGCCCAAGCTGATCATTGCGGGCGCCAGCGCCTATTCTCGCGTTATTGATTTTGCCAGGTTTCGGCAGATCGCTGATGAGATAGGGGCGGTGTTCCTGGTGGACATGGCTCATTACTCCGGCTTGATCGCCGCCGGAGTCTACCCAAACCCCTGCGAGTTCGCCGACATTGTCACTTCAACCACGCACAAGACTCTTCGCGGGCCTCGCTCCGGCTTGATCCTTGCCCGCGAGCAGTTCGGTCCGGCTATCGACAAAGCAGTTTTTCCGGGAGCGCAAGGCGGCCCGTTGGTCCATGTGATCGCGGCTAAAGCAGTCTGCTTCCGGGAGGCGGCCACGTCCGATTTTCAGATCTATCAGAAGCAAGTGTTGGTGAATGCCCGCGCTTTGGCGCAATCACTGGCGGACGAAGGCTTCCGCGTTGTCAGCGGCGGGACCGATTCACATATGTTTCTGATCGACGTGTTCGCCAAAGGGCTAAAGGGCAAGGAGGCGGAAAAGGCTCTTGACCGGGCGCACATTACCGTCAACAAGAATGCAATCCCGTTCGATACCAATCCGCCGCTGAATCCGAGCGGCATCCGGCTGGGCACTCCGGCGCTTACCACACGCGGCTTCCGTGAGGCGGAGATGCACGAGGTTGGCCAACTCATCTCGCAAGTGCTGCACGACGCCGGCTCAGATGAGACAATTCGGCAGGCGGCTCATGCAGTGGAAGAGATGAGCAGGCAGTTCCCACTATATGCCTGGCGCAGGCAGCCAGAGCCCGCTATGGCTGGCTAAACTCGACTAAGGTAGCTTAACTACGCTGAACCAGAATTCCTCGATTGAGCGAATCTTCTTCACGAAGCTGTCCATCTCGAGAGGTTTAGTCAGGTAGCAGTTGGCGTGCAGCTTGTAAGCGCGCCTGATGTCCTGCTCGGCATCGGAAGTAGTCAGAACGATCACGGGAATCTGCCGCAGATCGGGATCGTCTTTGACCTCGGCGAGTAGCTCGCGTCCGTCTTTGCGCGGTAGATTGAGATCGAGCAGGATCATATCTGGGCGCTGTGCATCGGCGTATTCACCGCGCTGCCGCAGAAATTGAATTGCCTCTTCGCCATCCTCTACAACAGAGAGACGCGGAAAGTATTGGCCCTCTTTGAATGCTTCGCGGGTCAACAGAACATCGCCCGGATTATCCTCGACAAGCAAGATATGAACTGGTAAATGGGGCGTCGACATATCGGTTGGCATTAGGATTCCTCTCCGGTTTCATCAAGACACTGCATTGCTGGATTCAACCCGCGGCAGAGTAAAGTAAAACGTCGCGCCGGAACCCAACGCCGATTCGGCCCATAGCCGTCCACCATGGTGCTCGATAATGCGGCGGCAAATCGATAATCCGATTCCGTTTCCAGGATATTTGCTCGCTCCATGCAGCCTTTGAAAAACAAGAAAGATTCTCTCTCCATATTTTGGATCGAATCCAATGCCGTTGTCTTTCACAGAAAAACGCCACATTGGTCCCTCTCCCTCCGCCAATACCTCGATTTGAGGCGGGATGCCAACCCGGTGAAACTTTATAGCGTTTCCCAAAAGGTTCTGAACCACCTGCACCATTTTTACCGGGTCGGCCCGCACAACCGGCAGCTGCGAAAAGTCGATTCGCGCCTGGCTCTCCTGGATTGCCACCTGTAGATTCTCCATCGAGCGTTGGAGGATGCCTTCGAACGGCACCAGTTCCTTGCTGAGCGCCTGCGTGCCGGCACGTGAATAGGTCAGGAGATCGCTGACGAGCGTCTGCATCCGGCGCGCGCCTTTCACCGCGAAATCGATGTAGGTCTTGGCGGTGTCGTCGAGAGAAGGCCCGTAGCGGAGCGATAGCATGCCCATGTAGCTGCCGATCATGCGCAGAGGCTCCTGCAGATCGTGGCTGGCAATCGAGGCAAATTGCATGAGGTCGGCGTTAGAGCGTTCCAAATCGGCTGCATGCGCTTCCGATTCGCGCGTTCGCGCCTCGAGCAGTGCCGTGCGCATACGAACACGATCCTCCAGGTCTTGGTTCAAACGCCGGATCTCAGTGTAGTCAGCATCGCGCTGCTCGACGTAGAGGCGGCTGAGACGGAAGGCGGCAAACAGCAGCGCCGCGGCGATAAGGACGCCGCAGCTGAGGGCGATGCTCAAGTCCCGCTCGCTTGCTTGCGCTTGCAGGAAGCGGTTTTCGTAAGTGGCAGCCTGCTGCCGCTTGATGCGGAGTACGATCTGGCGGATCTGGTCCATCTCCCTTTGGCCGCGGTCTGTTTTTATCTCTGTAAGCGCCGCAGCTCTGTTTCCGCTATCGTGCAGCCGAATCGTCAAAGCCAATTCCGCCATCTTGCCCGCTTCAGCCTTCTTGAGTTCTGTCCAGGTTGAGGGCGGCAATCCCGCTTGGCTTCCTAACCGGATCACATCGGAGAGATGGGAGGAAATAGCGGATTGTGCAGCTAGGTAAGGCTTTAAATAGCTCGGCGAGCCGGTCAACAGATAGCCGCGCTGCCCTGTTTCGGCATCTTGCATGGTTGAAAGAAAGTCATCGAGGCTGACGATGAAGCGGCTGGTGGCCAGGGCCTCGGTCATGCGTGTTCTGTGTTCGTTGCTCGTGTAATAAACCAGGAGCGAAAGCAAGAGCGGCACAGCGGCGAACGCAATGATGAAATACTGAGTGCGCCTCAGCAGTCCATGCGTGGTGAGATTGCTGGTCGAGTAGGGCAAGTTACTGAGCCGGTTTGGATGCGTGATTGAATGGTCAAACACACAATTTTAGCGAAAGCGCGTCTGCGGTGGTCCACGATTCCGGTTAACGGTGGCGCAGGCGTAGTGACTCCCAACTGGCATCGGCAAACCAGCCGCCATCGACGGATAAAGTGTGGCCATTGACGAAGCCGCTCTGTTCGTCGTCGCTCAAGAATGCAATCGCCGAGGCGATGTCGTGCGGGGAAGCAAACCGTCCCATGGGCACGCGCGCTTCTATATCTGAGTCGCTATAGAGACCGGCGGCTTGCGGAGCAACGTCCATGGGAGTTTTGACCCAGCCGGGGCAGACCGCATTGCACCGCACGCCCCGACCGCCCCACTCGGCAGCCAGCGTACGAGTTAAGCCGATCAGTCCGTGCTTGCTCGCGTTATACGCAGAACGATCCGCCACGCCAAGCAGGCCGGCAATCGAGGCCACGTTGACGATGCTCCCTGAGCCCTGCGCGAGCATCGTGCGCCCGATCTCGCGGCTCAGCAGAAACGGACCAAGCAAATTTACATCGAGCACGCGACGCCAATCGGCAGCGCTTGTCTGCTCCGCCGGACAGATATGAGAGATTCCGGCGTTGTTGACTAATACATCGACACGGCCAAACTTCTCACCAGCGGCGCGGGCAATCTTCCGGGCGGTTTCCTCGGCGGCTAAATCGCCCAGCACTTCGATTGCCTGCTGGCCGGTGGCGATGATGCTGTCGCAGACCAGCCGACAGCTTTGCAGATCGCACAGAACGAGCGAATAACCCTTGCGCGCCAGCAGTTCCGCCGTCTCTTTCCCGATACCCTGCGCTGCTCCCGTGACCACGGCGACTTTGGCTGTTTCGGAGGGGTGTGAAAAATCGGCGTAAGGCATGAGCGTACGGCGAAACCACCGCCGCCACCAGTATAAAAAAGCAAACAAAGACTCTTATTTTGCCGCAGCAGGCCGATATGAAAGGAGGAGCATCTCATCGTGCCGTTATTAACCACTCTCAGCTTGCGCACGGGCGAACAACCGGGCGCCGTCGGCTCTTGGCAAGAGTCGCCGGATACGCCGCCGCGTTTCGGCCTAAACCACATGCCAGCCGCGTTTGTTGGCTTATTGGCGGTGAACTGCTTTGTTGTCTCTGGCGCGGCTTGCTTCGCGCTTCTGTATCTGTATCGCTAAATCCCGGTTATTCAACGCGACAGCATCTCTTCGAGAACGCGTCCCGAAGAACCGCTTGGCGTCTGCACATCGAGCATCGTGGCGAGCGTCGGAGCGATGTCGTTCGGCCGAATAGTCTCGTTGTAATGCCCCGCCTTTATGCCCGGACCCATAAAGAGCACCGGTACATGCCGATCGTAGGCGTAAGGCGAGAAGTGAGTTGTGCCGTGGGAACTGGGAATGAACCCCGGCTCGAAGACCACGTTCAGATCGCCGCTGCGCCGCGGAAAATATCCGTTCATTTCGGCCTGTGCAATAAAGTCGCCCGCGACGCCGTTGTCCAGCTGAGTCCGTGAGTAAACACGAGCCACATGCAGCCCGGGCGCGGCAAACAGCGCTCCCTTCGCGAACAGGTAAATTTCGTCGGGCGGGATCAGCTGTCCATCCGGCCCTTTGGTCTCGTACAACGCTTTCTCATTGAAGTAGAGCGTGGTTTCCCCTCCGCCCGCAACCAGCCAGTCGCGATGACCGAACTGCGCATCGAGCGCCTTTCGCACGACGTCTTCGCTCTTGCCTTCAATGACGCCGCCCGGCATCTTCTCGAGCTTGTCGGAAGCAGCGGTCGGCGCGACGCCATGATCCGCCGACAGAACGATCACTACGTTATTCAAGCCGACTTTCTTATCGATTGCCTGGAAGAGTTTGGCGAGCAACCGATCGGTACGCACTGCCATGTCATGCACTTCCGGCGAATCCGGGCCTGCCGCATGCCCCACATAGTCGTTCGATGAAAAAGAGACAGTCAGCAAGTCGGTGGATTGGTGCTGCCCTAATTTCTCGCCCGTAAGCGCCTGCTCGGCAAATCGCTCCACCAGCTCGTTGCCCCAGGGACTTGCCGGCAACTTGCCGTAAGGGATGTCGCTCCCGCTCGGCTCATGAAAGTTCCACGACGGAAAGTTTTCCCACTTGCGGTCCACATACTTCGCCGGGAGCTTCTCGTCGTTGAAAGACGTGGCCCAAGACGGCAATTGGTCCACGTAATAGGAGCTGCTCACGAAGTTTCCGCTGACATCGTCGAACCAGAAAGCCGCGTTGGCTTGATGTCCGGAGGGCAGGATCGCCGCGCGCGCCTTCAGCGAAATACCGATCACCTTCGAATCGCGGTGCGCCACTCGCAGCTCGTCACCTACCGTCGTTGCCAGCATGCGCTTGGGCGACGCGGGATCTGCATCGGTGCATCTGGCGCCCTTCTGTGCCTCCGGCGCTCCCACCGTCTTCACATCCCAATCGCAGACGCTCGTGACAATCTTCCCGGTCTCGCGGTTATACCATTCATTACCCACAATCCCGCTCACTGCCGGCATTGCGCCTGACATAAAAATACTGTGGCCCACCGCGGTAACGGTCGGCACTTGAGCGTAGAAGGCATTGGTGAAGTCAGCGCCCTTCGTCATAAGCTGATCGAGACCGCCATGGTAATCGGAGCGGAAACGGGTGAGATAGTCATAACGAAATTGATCGATGATGATGCCGACCACCAGCTTGGGAGGAGCCTCGCCAGACCGCGCCGGAGCGCACTGAGCTACTTGGCCACGACCAACCCAGATCGACAAAGACAGTAGAGATATCGATACGCTTCGCAATATTGGACCCGAGTGACTTATCCGCACGGGGTCAGCGTAACAGATACCCCCGAACGCGCGCCTAAACCGGAGCGAACTCTTCAACGTGCGGGCTCTTGCCGCCAAGCCATTCGAGGTTCTGCGCCGTCGAGTCGAAAGCCGTGCTCGTTTTGAACAGCTCCCAGTCGCCGCGCGCCGCCGCCTGCTCCGTCTTTCTAAGGATCGATCGGATTTCCTCGTCGGGGATTCGTTCGAACGTCGTTGCCGCCTCGATAGCCTGATCCAGAATCTCAGGTTTGTCGATCCCTGTAATCACCACCGATACCGGCATCTTCAACGCATAATACAAGCACTCCAGAGCGGTCACCGTTTTGCTTTTCAAAATCACAGAGTCGCCCATGGTCTTCATGGCAAGCACGCCAACGTTGCGCCTGTTCATCTCTGGCACAACGATATTTCCGAAGCTGCGATAGTGCGCGTCCATTACGTTGATCGGCATCTGCGCGGCGTCGAACTGGAGGCCGAATTGGTCTGCCGCCTCGAGCATATAGAGATGAACCTGCGGATCTTTATGGCCGGTGAATCCGATGTAGCGCGTCTTGCCCGCGCGCTTGGCTTCGAGAAACGCTTCGGCCGCACCGCCCTCGGCAAAGATACGGTTGGGGTCTTCGTAGCGTATGATTTCGTGGAACTGCAGCAGATCTACGTGGTCGGTCTGCAATCGCCGCAGCGACTCGTCAATCTGCTCGGCGGCCGACTTCTTCGTGCGGCCGTCTATCTTCGTCATGAGGAAAGCGCGATCGCGATAGCCGCCTTGATTGAGCGCCTTTCCCATGCGGCGTTCGCTCTCGCCCTCGTTATAGTCCCAGGAGTTGTCCAGAAAATTGATTCCGCGATCGACTCCCGCGTGAATCAACTTGATCGAGTCCTGTTCGGTCTGGAAAGGTTTGGCCAAATGGAAGCCGCCCATGCCAATACAGGAGACTTTCTCGCCCGTGCGGCCGAGCGTGCGATAAGGGATGCTGGAAGAATTTGCCACGCCTGTTAGACAAACGCGCGGCCAAACCGGAACGAAAATTTGTCGCTCGG
Source organism: Bryobacteraceae bacterium (assembly GCA_965219105.1). GTDB lineage: Bacteria > Acidobacteriota > Terriglobia > Bryobacterales > Bryobacteraceae > Bog-105. Next base: position 3,302,783 of record OZ244728.1, read on the forward strand.
GGACTATCGGATCGTACGCGGCGGCCAGGCCAGTACATCGAGGCTGCGCGCATAATGCAGTAACGGCTTATTGGGCGGAAGCGTGACGCCCTGCGCTGAGGCCAACGTCTGCAGTTCGAACTCAGCTTCGGCGCGCTCGAGCGGCCAGTGGAGATGATGGATATCGCCGCGAATCAGATGCCGGCGCGAATGAGTAAACAGCGCGTACCGTTCCGTCAGGAAGCTCTCGATGGAGCCGGCGCGTGACTTTGGAAGAACCTCATCTGTTCCCCGGTAATTCACGCTAAGCACCGCCGGTAGCCGCGCAAACAATCTGCGGCTGCGATAGAGCCAGCCACCGGCGTGAGCGCTCATTCGCATCTGCGCAAAGTAATACGGCAAATGAAACCAGAGCCGCGCTCCGATCACTGCGGCCGGGTTATTCGCATCGAGCGAGAAGAAGTAGACGCCCCGGTCGCCGCTCTTTTCGTCCCGCACATACGTGCGCACGTTCGCTTCGGCAAACAGATTCGCGCCGGGAAGCGCCGGCAATCCGCGCAACTGCACCTGCTCCATGCGAAACGGCACCACGCCCACCCACGCCGATCCATCGAAGGTGTCGACAGCAAACCCTCGCGGCAGTAGGCGCGCTACATCGGCCGGCGGCACCGGCCAGTGCGCGAACAGCAGATCGCTCCACCTCATCCGCAGCGCCCAGTTGCCCTTCGCAAGCGGCCAGGGACGATGCCCGGTCTCGGCCAAGATACTACTTGCTGCCGGCACAGGCGAATTCTCGGAACGTGCGGCGATTGCTTTATTCATCGGCTGTTCATTCGATGCCGTGCCATGCTCCTGCGGTCTCCTATTGCTTACTGCCGGTGCAGCACGATCCGCGTCACGCTGGCCCGGTGAAATGCGTAATGTAGCGCTCCGCCGCTCCATTCTGCCGTGCTCTTCACCGGAATCACATGCTTCGGTTGAGCACCGTCATTGCGGTCATAAATGCTGTTCGCGTAAAGCGATTCAACCTCCGCCCGGCCGCTCTTTGTGAACCCATTCAGATCGATGTTGGCCGCTACATCTTCATCCAGATGCCGGTTCACGACAAACAATGTGACAGCGTCGCCTTTCTCGTTGACGGCGGCCACCATGTCGAGATAAGGCGTCCCCGGAATGTCCGGCGCCCTCGTCACCCCGTGTTGAACGTCATACTTGCCGGCATCCGAAGAGACTTTCACTTGCGTTTTCAGATCGGCGCCCGCATACATCTGAAACACGTAATAGGAGGGCGTCCCGTAAACCTGCCCGTGCTCCTTCCAGATGCCCGCGAACTCCATCAGCCCCGTCATATCCGATACCGGTACCGGCTGCGCGTTCCGCATCAGCATATTGAGAAAGCCGCCGGTAATCACCGCACCACCTTCGTTATCGAAGCGCGGAGCGTCTGGCGTCTCCCGGCCGCGGCAACAGCCCCAGAGCCACTCCGTGAATGCGATGTGGACCCGGCCCTTGTCACCCGCCCGCGCATCGATTTGATTTTGCATCTCAGCCAGCTTTCTCGCGAGCGCAACCGGCATCGCAAACGCATCGCGAGCCACCGTGTCCGGCTGCGGATTATTTTGCTCCAGCCGATCGGTAGTCACCACAAAGTGCGTCGATAGAAATTGGAAGGTTTCCGGGGGATCTGTCAACTGGGCCGCGTTCCATTTTTCAAAATGGTCGGGATCGGCGCCCGTCGCGATTAACCGGGCTCTTGGATCCGCCTTGCGCACTGCTTCGCTAAAGCGTTGGGTTCGTTCCGCAATTTCTCCCAAGGTGGGCGATCCTACATTCCAATTGCCCCAAAGCTCATTGCCCAATTCCCAAAGCAGACCTCCATGCGTGGGCCAACGGTCATCCACATACCGGACCCAGTCCGCCGCTTCTTCCGGAGTGCCGCTGCCCAGATTCAGCGCAATCTGCGGCTCGGCGCCGATCAGTTGACAGAAGCGCAGGAACTCATCGGTCCCAAACTGGTTGTACTCCGGAATGCCCCACGCGATGTTAAGCATGCTGACGCGCTTCTCCATGGGACCGGTGCCGTCGCGCCAATGATAGGCCGATGTGTAGTTTCCCCCGAATCGCAAGAGCGGCGTGTGCATGTCGCGCGCCATCGCAATCACATCCGGGTCCATGCCATCGACCGCGTCCGCCGGAGTGAGCGAAAACTGGTCCACTTCCACCCGTTCGTCGCCCGTTAGCTGAAGCGCGAAGTCCGCTGCTTCGAGCGGCTTGAGTCCGCCCGGCGAGAGCGTCAAAGTAAACTCGTAGCGCGTCCACTTCGGGTCCGCTGCATTTACATCGGCCGATGCAAGCACCTGTCCGCCTTCGCCGCGCTTTCGTAGAGAGACCGTCAAAGAACTCGGTCCGCTCAGATGCCTGGCGTAGAAACTGCCGTGATAAGCAAGTTCGCGCGCGACCGGCAGGTAAACCTGCTGCTCGATTCCCGTGGCCTGGCCTGGAACGCCAAAGATCGCGAGTGAACGCCAGGAGTTCGCCGCATCGCCCCATCGCGGCTCGTAACGGTTTCCTTGCGACGGGTCGAGAGGCTCCCAGGGCAGCGGCAACGCTAAGCTCGATGCGCGAGTAAGCGATGGCCGCTCCCGCAGCATCTCCGCCACACGCGGCGCGCTCCACAGGTTCTCTTCCAGACTTGGGTTCTCGAGCAGTTCCGCCCAGAGCCCGCCGTAAACAGAGTTCCCGATCGGCTCGAGGAACGTACCGAAGATCGTGCGCGGGATTGAGCCGCCCTCACGCTGCTTCGCGTCGACCGTAATCACGACTGCCTCGTTGCTCGGCGCTGGCTTTGCTGCGAGCGCTGCGGCACGGGCGGGGAACGCCGCCAACCCTTCGCCGGCCAGCAGCAACAACCACGGAATCACCTGCGCAATCGTTTGGGTCCTCATGTCACCTCGCGAACATAAATCATGTGCGATACCTTCGGCGGCAGTTCGCCGGAATGAAGCCTCCAAACGGCATCTCGCATTCGCAGATCATCCGCGGTAAAGCGCTCGCGCTGTCGCAAGTATTCTATCCACGACTCGACCAGAAAGGTCTCGACGCAGCGGCTCGGATCCGCCACGTCCTGAAACACGCCCCAACGAATTGCGCCGTCACGCATGCGGACATCGCGCAACTTGTGTATGGCTCGCGTAAACTCCGGATAATTTTCAGCAGCGATCCGATACTCCAGAGAGACACGTACCGGCCCATCGTTCGGCCGCCCTTCGAGAGCGAACGGGGGCGCGGGTCGCTTATGTTGATACGGGCTGAGATCCGGCGTCTCGCCGCGCAAAACGTGGAAACGCCACGCAATCGGCAGAGTCACTAGCAGCCCGATACCCGCAATGGTCAGGGACACCGGGGTGGATACCCGTTCGGCCAAATAGCCCCATAGCACTCCGCCCGCAGCCATGCCCCCTTGCGCAACCATCTGGTACATTCCAAGCGCTCGCGCTCGCACCCACGACGGAACCGATACCTGCACCGACACGTTCAAACTGGACATCGTGCTGGTCCACGCAAATCCGCCGGCAATCAGGAACAGGATGATGACCGGAGTCACGCGTACAAACGCAAGGGCGAATAAGATGGCAACGAAGGTCGCCGTCGAAAGCGTGATGATCCAATCGGCCGAAACAAGACGCCGTACGCGCGGCAGAGAGAAAGCGCCGATCACAGCGCCCAATCCCATGCTGCCGTTTAATAAGCCATAGCCCGTCGCCCCCTGGTGAAGTTCGTGTCTGGAAACCACTGCCAGTAGAGACCAGACCGCGCTCACGAAGACGGTAAACAGAAGCGATCTCAAAAATGTCGATTGCAGCGCGGGCGAATGGCGCAAGTATCGAATGCCCGATCGAATTGAGGCGTGAACTCGCTCGGCCGGCAGCGCGCTCTTGAACAGCGGCGTTCGCTTCCAACGATACAGAACCCAAATCACTCCCACAAAAGAGATCGCGTTTAACAAGAAGACTGACGCCGTTCCCGTCAGCACGTGTGCGCCGAACGCCGCCACCGCAAAGCCTCCGAGCGCTGGTCCCACCGCGCGTGCAAGGTTAAAGCCCGCACTGTTGAGCGCCACCGCGTCCGGCAGTTGCGAGGCCGGCACCAACTCCGGCACAATCGCCTGCCAAGCGGGATTGTTCATCGCCGCTCCGATGTTCAATCCAAAGGTAAGCAGCAGCAGCACCCAGGGCGAAATGATCCCGAGAAAGGTCAGCAGGCTGAGCACCGCCACCGTTCCGAGCATCCACGCCTGCCAGAAGATCAGCAGCCGGCGCCTGTCATAGATGTCGGCCGTTGCGCCCGCGAGCAGTCCCAGCAGCAGCACCGGCAAACTCGCCGCTGTCTGCATGAGCGAAATCAGCAGCGGCGACGTCGTTAAAACCGCCATCAGCCACGTGCCCGCCGTGTCCTGCATCCAGCTGCCGACATTTGAGACGATCGAGGCGATCCAGCGGTCCCGAAACAGGGGCTCCCGCAGCGGCTCGAATCCGCTGGTTTTCTCCGGCACCGGGGTTTGGGTCGTCATCGGAATCGATATTTCATTCTGGCGCGTCAGCCTTCCATCGCTGCTCCTTTACTCTGGAAACAGATGGGAAACCGAGGTCGTCTCCTGGCTGCGATGCGCGCCGGACTGGTTCTTGCGCTCGTGGCCACTCCGCTCTCCGCTCAACTTGTCGTTAAGCTATCGCAGCAGACCCTGAGCGAGTTCGAGCATTACGCCTCGAGCGTGGAGTCCAAAATCAAGAGCCGCTGGAGCGGTGAATCGCCGTTCCTTGCTTTAAACGGCGACCCCGCCGCGCGGCAACGTGTTCTCTCCGGCGAGTTGTACATCAAGCAGATGAACAACGGCCAGCCTGTCAGCATCGCAAGCGGTCTGATTCACGATTGGCTGGGGGCGATCTACATCCCGCGCACCACACCCGAACGCGTAGTAGGCGTTCTTGAAGACTACAACCGCCACAAGGACATCTATCCTGCCGTAACTGCCTCGCACCTTGTCAGCCGTCACGGCTTCGATGTGGTGGGCGATTGGCGGCTAGAGCAAAAGGGTTTAGTCCCTGTCATATTGAACGTTCAGAACGACGTCCATTTCGCCCGCGTCAGCCCTGGCAAATGGAAAGGAACTTCCTACGCGCGAGACATTAGAGAAGTCGATACAGGCCTGTTTTCACGCGGGCGTCAGTACCCGTCCGGCGAAGGCCATGGCTTTCTCTGGCGGCTCTATAACTATTGGACACTCGAAGCGGTGAATAACGGCGTGATCGCGGAATGTCGAACGCTTTCGCTCTCTCGCGATATCCCGGCCAGCCTTGCTTGGGCCGTCACGCCCTACGTGGATAAAGCGCCGCGCGGTTCACTCAGTTCCACTCTGCTTGACACGCGCAAAGCACTCGCGCCATGAAACCTCGTTCACGAGCAATCGCATGCGAATTAAGTGCATCTGAATCGGCCATTCGCCGGGCCATCGCGTCCGTCCCTCAGGGTAAGGTTTCAACTTACGGTCGAATAGCGGAACAGGCCGGCTACCCGCTTCATCACCGGCAGGTTGCGCAGATCCTACAAAAATGCGGCGATGCGCTCCCCTGGCATAGAATCGTCGGAGCGGGCGGGCTTATCAGGACTTCGCTCGATTCGGCCCTGGAACAGCGTCTCCGCTTGCAAATGGAAGGAGTGACATTCCGCGGCGCGCGCGTTAACATGCGCGAGCACAGCTCCAATCTCAGTGAACTGTCGAAGGCTCCTCGCCCACATACTTGATCTCCGTGTCGGTGAGCGCAATCTCCACGCGCCGGTTTTTTGCTCGCGCAGACTCGCTGTTACCCGCCACCATCGGGCTGGTCTTTCCAAATCCCCGGCGATTGATGATCGAAGAATCGATACCCGATTGCACCAGATACTGCTCCACTGCCTTTGCGCGCCGCAGCGATAGCTGCTGATTGTAATCGGCTGAACCGACGTCATCGGTATAGCCGAACACGGAAAGCCCATAGCCTTTCGACACCAGCAAGATACCCGCGATCCTGCTAAGCAACTCGCGATTTCTCTGCGAGAGCTCCGCACTGTCGAAGCCGAATTTAAACGACGAGTCCGGCAGGATGATCGTCATTCCCTGCTGCGTGCGCTTGGTTTCCACGATCCTGTTGAGCGCTTCCTGCATCCGGTTCATCTCCTGCTCACGCTCTTGCCGGATCTGCGTCAACTCGGTCTGGGCCTGCTGTGCTTTCTGTGCCGCTCGCGCCGCCTCGGTCTGGGCTTGCGCAGCAGCGCTTTGGGCTTGCGCCTGTCCCGCTTCGGCCTGCTGCTTTAGCTGTTCCGCCTGCAGCTTTGCGCCTGCGGCGATCTGTGCTCTCGCCGCCGCCTCGTTCGCCTGCTCGCCCGCCGCAACAGCCGCGCTCGATGCCTCCGCTGCGGAACGGGAAGCATCGTCCACGCGCGCCGTCAAACGAGTCATCGCGCTCTCCAGCCGCCTCATGCTCCGGTAGCCTTCATACTGAAGAATGCCAAAGCTGAGGAGAATGATCACCGCTGCTGCAAGGGGCGCGTAACGCTTCACATTCCCATCGTAACGCCGTAGCCGGTCCATGCGTTAGCGGTTTGAATTGCTGTCCGGATCGGGCGCGATCTCTCGCCACTTGATGCCGTCCGGCTTTGCGAAGAGCTTCGCGTCAAACGGCTCAGTTTTGTATTCGATGTACTCATACCGGTAAACGCCGTCGCTGCTCTTCCACTTGAGAAACACCGGCGTTTCATTCTCTCCGCGCACGATCAAACTGGCGGGGCCGGACGGTGTTGCGAGCCGGTACTCTTCGGTTGGCTTGGCATTGATCATGGGCCCGGCAGTTTTTTCTGCGCCCGCCTGCTCGAAGAAACTGACTTCGCTGCCAAATTCAATCTCATCCAGCTTGCCGAGCTTTCGCCTCGGGTCAAGCGGCAGCACAATGGGCAATCCTCGCGCCTGGCCCGCGGCGTCCGCCGTGGTGTGCGTCCCGCGCCGGTCGGTCAGATCCACGCTGTATGCGTCGCGTCCACGAATGATCGTCATCTTCTCCACGCGTGCCTTCGCATGGGGCGGATCTTCGATCCGCGCGAACTTCTCGCCACTCCGGTATATGGTCCTTGGCAGCGCCGCCGGACTGCCCGCTCGAATACCGGGACCCATCAGCCGGACCACCATCTTGGTCATGCTCTCCTGCGCGTTCGCCTTTCCAACCTGCAACGCGAGTAGGCAGGCAACTAGTACGCCAATTCCACCGCGAGCCAAACCGCTACGCCGCGGCGAAAGGATTCCGGATCGTGACTTCATCGATCACCTGCCCGTTCTGCATGTCTTCCGAATACAGCGTCTTGCACTTGGCCTCTAGCGCCGACGCCACAATCAGCGAATCGTAAATCCGATAGCCATAGCGCTCTGCAATCTGCAAAGCCTTCCGGTGCGTCTGCCCGGTGATCGAACGAGGCGAAGGGCACAATATCTCGAGCGCCATCACCGCCTCGTTCACTTCCTTCCAGCCCATCGCGAACTTGCGCCGCACAACAGAAACAAATTCGCTCAGCGACTGCACACTGATCGTTCCTCCCTGGGCGAGCAGATCCTGCGCCCTGGCGCTCCGGTAACCCTCCGGATGAAACGCATAGATAAGTACGTTTGTGTCGAAGAACGAACTAACGTTCATGAGCCTCTTCGCGATCAAACTTGAAGCCCTTTGGAAAAGGCCGTGCCAGACGACGAATCGCTTCAATCGCCTTTTCCCGGCTTCGGTCCCGTCCGATACTGAACTCCCGTGTTCCAGTCATCGTCACTTCAATCTCGTCGCCTTCCTTGAGATTGAGAGCTTCGGCAACTGAAGAAGGAATCCGAACCGCCAAACTGTTTCCCCATTTCGATACCTGCATAGATATACATCTTAAAACGTATATCCTTCCCTGTCAACCGTGAAGCCTAATGCCTCCAGTGGTTGTGGTTGTGCTGGTAATCTTTGATCCGGCTCAAGTCATCGGCGAGCACGTCCCGATCGCGCCGTGACAGGCGATCGTCGCCCGCAGACTTGTTCAGCGAATCGATTACGTCATTGACGTGGCCGTTATCAAATACGCCATGGTCGAGTTTTTCTTGTAAATCGGTTAACTCTTCCCTGGTTCTTTCCAGCCGTCTGCGTTCTTTGTCGCTAGCTCGCCTGGCGCTCCGGATATGGTCCAGATCCGACCTGACATCCGCAAACACCGTCGAATGCCACTGGTCACCCCGGTAACGGGCATCACGATCGTGATACCAATCCTGCGCAACAGCACTAAACGAAAGACCGCTAATCACTAAAATTCCTGCTGTAATTAATTGCCTCATGTCGTCACTCCTGTTCTGAATTATCCCGCGAGTTGCGCCCCTAGTAGCGCCTGCGCGGGTACTGAATGCTCTAAAAAGCAGATTATGACCGGTACTTAATATGGAGGAATGTTTAGATTTAGATGAAACAGATTTGATGAATTGTAACGCTGCTGGATCGCCCACATCCCGCGAGGCTGCCGATCGGACTTCTGCGCAGTTTTAAGGAACGCAACGGCTTCGAACCGCCGCTGACCATTGCTTAGATCGGCTATGCCCCCGGCGCTTCCGGCAATCGCGAACGGCATTGGAGGTCACACACACTTTCTCCGCAAGCTGTGGCCCTGTCTCCATCGACACCTGTCTCGTCTGAATCGTCTGCTGTCGATGCACGACCGCGGGAACGTATTCCGGTGGTTTAGCAAGCCGATCGATTTGCGGTCATCCTTTGCGATCTCCATTCTGACTGAACCCAAGTGGCAGCCGTTTCATAGCGACCGGCGCTTCACCCAGGCTGTAAGGCGAATGCTGACCAACAAGCTGCCATAAACAAGAAAACTCGCCCGCGGAGCAACGGGCCTCCAGCCGCTGAATCCTAGTTCAGCCCGACTCGACGGACGAGGTTCTGAAAACGAGGGTCGCCGCGTACAACATCAAAAAAGGGCTGAACTTTCAAAAATTGCAGGATGTTTGACTGCTCGGCATAAGCTCGCTCGAACCAGACAAACCCTTCGTCGTAGTCGCGAAGCGCTAAATAGGGGTTGATAAAAGCCCCAGCCGGAACATAACGCTCTAACCGGCGTTGTTTCAATTCGTTGATCAGCTTAAGCGCTTCCGTACGGTGCCCCGCATCCGCATAGGCTGTCGCAAGCAATTCGAGCGAGCCTGGGCTTCGTTGCATCATGGAAGCCGTTTTTTCAAGGTCGGCAATCGCCTTCTCCGCCTCTCCTTTGCCGATCAGGGCGAACCCCAGATACCAGTGAGCACTTGCCAAATCCGGGTGGACAGCCAGCACGCTTCGAAGTTCCTGGATGGATTCGTCGTACCGGCGGGAGTTGAACAAAATCCAGCCTATGTTAATGCCGGTCTCCCCCAGAGGGTCCAATTCACGGGCGCGTCGAGCCCAGGCAAGCGCCTCTTCTTTACGCCCCTGGCACAGCAGCCAATCTGCAAATCCCAGGTGCGCGGCTGCGTCACTCGGCTTCAACTGAAGAGCTCGTCCATATTCAGCTTTCGCATCGTTCCATCGCCACAGCTTCTGGTAGATATTCGCAAGCAGGACGTGCGCTTCAGCAAGCCCAGGGTCCAGTTCTAACGCCTTCCTGGCCGCACGGATGGCCTTCGGACGCATTTCACTGGGAGGAGCACCGACAAGAATCAGGCCGAGATTCTCATATCCTTTCGCCAAGCCGACATAAGCTGGCGCAAAGGTGGGGTCTCTCCTGATCGCCTCCTCAAAGTAGGCAATGCTCTGTTCGATCTCAGCCCGGGTGTTATGTCTGCCGAACTGTCCCTTCAAGAAGCTCTCATAAACTTCGGGCGAGACCTGGCGTGCGGCCACGAGCCTGGCCTGTTCCTGTCCGGAGACCGTAACCTCCACCTTTTCGGCAATAGCTTGCGCCACCTCACTCTGGAGAGCAAGCACGTCCCCCAGCTTGCGATCGTAGGTTTCCGACCAGAAATGCTCGTCGGCTGCGCCGCGAATCAGTTGCGCATGGACGCGAATTCTGCCGCCCTCCCTCATAACCGACCCCTCCACCAAGGCATCCGCTCCGAGCAATTTGGCGATCTCTGGCATCGAGAGCTTTGTGTCCTTGAAGCGCATTACCGACGTGCGGGAGATGACACGCAGGTCATGGATCCCGGCGAGGCGTCCGATGAGTTCCTCGGTCATGCCGTCGGCAAGGTATTCCTGGGTTGCGTCGCCGGAGAGGTTTTTTAGAGGCAACACTGCCAAAGACCTGATGATCGGGTGCTCGGCACTTTTGGCGCTCCGGCGATAAACCTTAAAGCCAACCGCGAACCCTAAGGTCACGGCTGCGATGACAAGCGCAACGCCCAGAAGCTTGGGCATGAACTTCTTGTGAGCCCGTATCCCCGGGGTTTCTGCGATTTTTGGACCCGCCATCTCCTGCGGCACACCGCCTTCCGGCTCAGCGGCCACCAGAGAACCTGTCGCGGGCCGAACGTTCGTCAACGGCGCTATGAAGCGATAGCCGCGTCGTGGAATCGTCTCCACATAGCGCGGTGTGCCCGAGGAATCGTCCAGTACCTCGCGAATCCGGGCAACCGCGTTGTTTAGCCCGTGATCGAAATCGACAAAAGTTTCAGCCGGCCAGAGCTCGGCGTGCAGTTCTTCACGGGTAACCACCTCGCCCGCTCTTTCCACCAGCACCGCCAGGATTTGGAATGGCTGGCCAGCGAGCCGCAACCGCATCCCGCTCTTGCGCAGTTCCCCTGATCGCAGATTGATTTCGAACGCGCCAAACCGGCGCACTGCGGCATCCTGCGCTGTCCCCGTCATCGAGGTCTAAGAGCGTATCACACCGGCCTGCTCTTTGGCATGGCCTCAGATCTTTAGCCTAATCAATAGCTTGGCTTCTGATTTTAATTTGATGTGCAAAGGAGAGCAGCAGGATTGAACCCTCTCAGCCGATAACCCAAACTCGCCCGCAGGCCGGCACATCGGCCTTGCAAATTACTTCCATTAGGAGACCCCATGCAACACTTTCGAACTTTGCTAGTGAGCGTCGCAGCCCTGCTCATAGCCGTCAGCGTCCACGCGCAGAACGTTGTCACCAACTGGAATGCGATTGCTTCCACCGCGATCGTCACGACTGGCGGCGAAGCAGCGGGCGCGTCAGGCGTTTGGTTCGCTTACACCAGCATCGCCATGTATGACGCAGTGAATGCCGTTCACCACCGTCGATTCAAACCCTTCTACTATTCAGACAATCCATGGGGAGATGCTTCGGATGAGGCGGCGGCCGCCGCTGCGGCTCATCGTGTCCTAGTGAACTACTTTCCTGCCCAGGCAGCCGCCCTTGACGCTCAGTTCCAAATGTCACTAACCGCCATTTCCTCGCCGCCCAGGGCAAAGGCAAAGGGCGTCGAGATCGGCGAGGCCGCTGCGACAGCGCTGATTTCCGAGCGCACCGGTGACGGCCTGAACGCTAAGATTCCTTATACGCCCGGAAGCGGGCCCGGCCTCTGGGAGCCGGATCCGCCGAGTGCGCCGCCGGTCACGCCTTGGCTGGGCCAAATGCGCCCGTTCACAATGCGAAGCGCCGGACAGTTTTTACCCGACGGACCCACCGCATTGGCTAGCGAGGAATGGGTTGCCGACTACAACTTGACCCGCCTCGTCGGGGATGCCAACAGCACTCTCCGCACTCCAGGGCAGACCGAAATCGGCCTCTTCTGGGTCATGCACACCGGACAACAATATAGTCAGGTATTCAACGATCTGGCGCAGCACTACAATCTTGACCTGCTCGCGTCAGCACGGTTGCTGGCCATCCTCTGGACCGGCTACGCGGACGCCGGAATCGGATGTTTCAACGCAAAGTACCATTACAATTTTTGGCGTCCAGCGGGCGCAATTCATGCCGGCGGCGACAATCCGGAGCTAGTCGCCGATCCCATGTGGACCTCTCTGGCCCCCACGCCGAATCACCCCGAGTATCCGGCTGCGCATGCCTGCCTGACCAGCGCGGTCACCAATCTCGTCGCCGATTTCTTCGGTACTCGCAAAGTACACGTTGTTATCGACAGCACATCTTTGAGCGACGGAATCCATACCCATACTTTCGAAAACACAGGTGATTGGCTCAACGAGGTCTACTGGGCTCGCATGTTCGCCGGATTCCATTTCAACCACTCCCTGCAGGATGGCGAGGCGCTCGGCAGACACGTGGCCCACCAACTCTTCAAGAACAACTTCCGTCCTGAGGACGATCCGCGAGAACACGAATGAACCCTGCTGAGCGCTCCGCTTCGCGGCCTGTTCGCGGCTTGGCTTAGTCCGGCATTCATAAGCTTCGGCGGCGCACACCGGTCCGGTCCCTCGCGCCGCCGCCTACTGTGCGGTGATTCGGCGATATGGACGGGTCCGCTGCTGTCACCTCCTCCACCCCCATAGCGCCGCCCCGCGATTTGCGCTACAGTGATGATTCGTGAAATGCACCCAGTGGTTGAGCTTCAGGCTCTCTCGAAAGACTTCCCGAGTCACCGCGCCGTAGACGACGTCACTTTCAGCGTCGGCGCGAGCGAGTTTTTCTCGCTGGTTGGACCATCGGGCTGCGGAAAAACCACCACACTCCGCCTTATCGGAGGCTTCGACACTCCCACTTCCGGTTCGATTCTGCTCGATGGCCAATCGGTCGCGCATCTGCCGCCCTATCGACGCAACGTCAGCACTGTCTTTCAAAACTACGCCCTCTTCCCTCACCTCTCCGTGTTCAAGAACGTCAGCTTCGGCCTCGAGCAGCGCCGGAATCTGCCGGCCGATGTCATCCGCAAGCGCGTCGCGGAAGCACTGGCGCTGGTGCAGCTGGAGGGCAAACGGGAACGGCGTCCTCACGAGCTGTCGGGAGGCGAGCGCCAACGTGTCGCGCTGGCCCGCTCACTGGTGGTCGAGCCGAAGTTGCTTTTACTCGACGAGCCTCTCTCCGCTCTCGATCCGAACCTGCGCAAGCAAATGCGGCTGGAGCTGAAAGCGCTTCAGCGGCGTAGCGGCATCGCGTTCCTGTTCATCACTCATGATCAGGAAGAAGCGCTCTCGCTCTCCGATCGCATGGCCGTCATGCACAGCGGACGCATCGAGCAAATCGGAACGCCCCGCGAGCTCTATCTCGCTCCGCAAACCCGCTTCGCCGCGCAGTTTCTTGGGCCGGTTAATTACGTCAACGGCAGTGCGATTCGTCCGGAGTCATTGCGCATCTCGCGCGAGTCCCCTGGCTCGGAAGTCCACTCGTTTCCCGGGACCGTTGAAGACACTACCTTTCTCGGCAACTGCGTCCACCTGAAGGCAAGGCTCTCGACTGGCCAAAGCTGCACGGCCGAACTGCCTGAGAAGCACGCCGCATTCTCGCCCGGCGAGTGCGTCCACATCTGGTGGCGCCGATCGGATGAGCTGCCGCTTCCGCCTGCATGAGACATGAAGCAGTTGCGCTTGCTGTTTCTAGCCCCGAGCGTGGCCGTCATGCTCACACTGTTCTTCTGTCCGTTGCTCATCGTGGTCGCCTACAGTCTGCTCAGCCGCGGTCCCTACGGCGGCGTCTTTCTGCCGTGGACGCTTGAAAGCTACCGCACGGTCTTCGACCCTCTCTACTTCGCGATCATCTGGCGTTCGCTTTGGGTCGCTGCTGTCTCGACTGCCTGCTGCTTGCTTCTTGCATTTCCGCTGGCGCTCTACATTTCGCGCTCAGGCCCGCGCCGGACGCTCTTGCTCAACCTTGTCATGCTGCCCTTTTGGACCAGCTTCCTGGTTCGCACGTACGCCTGGATGTTTCTGCTGCGAGACACCGGGCTCATCAATTCCGTGCTTCTGGCGTTGCATCTCATACGTGAACCGCTCCCGTTGCTCTTCAACACCGGCGCAGTGATCCTCGGGCTCGTCTACAGTTATTTGCCCTTCATGGTGCTGCCGCTCTACGCCACACTCGAAAAGCTGGACTGGGCGCTGGTAGACGCTGCCGGCGATCTCGGCGCGACGCCCTGGACTGCCGTTTGGCGCGTCGTTGTGCCGCTGGCCCGGCCCGGCATCGTTGCGGGCGCTCTGCTCGTCTTTATTCCCTGTATCGGTGCTTATTTGACTCCCGATCTGCTAGGCGGAGGCAAAACCGTTATGATCGGCACCTTGGTCGATAATCAGTTCACCGCATCCCGCAACTGGCCTTTCGGCGCGGCTCTTTCGCTCATTCTGCTCGTGCTCGTATTCGCCATTGTGCAAGCCATCAAGAGCCGTGGGGAAGACCTCCTTTGAGACGTTTCCTGCCGGTCTACGCATCGCTGATGTTCGTCTTCCTCTACATGCCGCTGGCGGCATTAAGCGCCTTCAGCTTCAACTCGTCCAAGCTCGCCGTGTGGCGCGGCTTTTCTACGCATTGGTTCCGGGTAGCGGCTTCCGATAGCGCGCTCCTCGAAGGCGCTGCCAACAGCCTCATCATCGCGGCGGTTGCGACTGCGATCGCCACCGCCGCCGGCACGCTCGCCGGTTACGCACTGTGGAAGAATCGGCTACCGTGGCTTTCAAGTGCGCTCTATTTGTCTTTACTCACGCCTGAGATTGTGACTGGGATCTCTTTGCTCGCCTTCTTCCAATGGATCTTTCGCCACGCGCATCTACAGCTCGGGCTTCACACCGTTATCCTGGCGCATGTCTCGTTCTGCCTGGCCTACGTTGTCATCGTCATCCTCGCCCGGTTGCGTAGCTTCGACCCGGCTCTCGAAGAGGCGGCTCTCGATCTCGGCGCAACCGAATGGCAGGTATTCCGCCGGGTCACGCTACCGCTGCTGCTGCCCGCAATCGTTGCGGCTGCTCTGCTCTGCTTCACGGTTTCCTTCGACGATTACGTCATCACCAGCCTGGTAGCCGGAGTGAACTCGGAGACCCTGCCCATGATCATCTACGCCATGGCCCGGCGCGGCGCAAGCCCTGAAGTGAACGCCGTTTCAGTGGTCATCACGGTAGGTCTCGGCACTCTGATTCTGCTCGCGGGAAAGCTTGAGCAGACTTCAATCACCGGTGCGCGCCGATGAATCGCCGCCGCTTTCTCCTGGGCGCTTCGGCATTCGCGGCCGGTTGCACGGCAAACCGTTCCCGCCGCTTGAATGTCTACAACTGGGAGAACTATGTTGCGGCCGGCACCATACCCGGCTTTGAGCGCGAGTTCCACTGCACGGTTCGCTATGCCACCTATGGCAGCGCCGAAGAAATGCTTTCGAAAGTGATCGGCGGCAACTCGGGGTGGGACGTCGTTTTTCCCTCGAATAGCTTCGTGGAGCCCATGCACGAACTCGATCTGCTCGAACCGCTCGATCACGCGCGGCTCCCGAATCTCGCCAATCTTGAACAGCGGTTTCAACGGCCCGATTGGGATCCCGATCTTCGCTGGTGTACGCCTTATATGTACAGTTCCACTGGCATTGTGTATGCGAAACGGGTCTCTCCCACGCCGCTCGCCTGGGCCGACCTTTGGAAGAATGACTACCACCGGCGCGTCACAATGATGGACGA
Source organism: Bryobacteraceae bacterium (assembly GCA_965219105.1). Lineage (GTDB taxonomy): Bacteria > Acidobacteriota > Terriglobia > Bryobacterales > Bryobacteraceae > Bog-105. The sequence goes on from OZ244728.1 coordinate 3,318,367, forward strand.
CCCGGCTGAAGTGTTCGGCGCATGTCTCAAAAGGCTCGGCGACTCGGTGAACGCTACGAGCGAAAAGCAGCTTAAAGCGGCGCGCGATCTGGCGCTCCTGCAAAAGCCGTTACTGCGCGCCTACATCAGCGAAGAGGTTCGTGACCAGGTTGTCGCAGGAGACGTGCTTGTTGCTCAAATGTGGGCGCAAGTCGCGCAAGTGGCTATTGACAGTTCACCCGCGCTCGCCTTTGCGTTTCCAACGGAGGGCTTTCCGCTCTACGCCGACAACGCTTGCATTCTGCGCGAGAGTGCTCACAAAGGGCTAGCCTACGAGTTTTTGAATTATCTATTACGGCCGGAGGTCGCGTCGGCGATCGCGGTGGAGATGCGAACCGCGACGGCCAATGCCGCGGCTCGTGCTCTCTTATCCCCGCAACTACGCTCGAATCCGGTGCTCTATCCGCCCGCGGATGTTCTCGCGCGCGGCGAATGGTTCCGTCCGTCTCCGATAGCCGCGCAACGGCTGCGCGATCGCTACTGGACCGAAATCAAATCAGCATGAGGGAGGAGTGAAAACGATCCGTGAAAACTCAGCTCTTGCGAGTCTCGCCCAAATTGACCTTAGCCGAGTCTAAAGCAAATTGCCTGGTAGAGCCCTCGCTCACCAGGTCCGTGCTGTTTCGAAGGCTTTCAGATTTCGCGAGATAATCTCCTGCCAGTCGCCCAAGATAGGTCTTACACCGTAATCTCGGATTACGAACTGGATCAATGTTTCAACTGGCACTCGTCCAGTCGGAAAATGGACGCGATTGATATGCGGATGGTTTGTGGTGTGCACATGCATGTGGGGAATACCACATCGTTCTCCGGGTGCCAATGGTAAGAGATTATCTCCTCGTATTCTGATGCGTTTATATGTCGCAGAATTTGGTATATGTACGAAAGAGTTCTAATTTTGTATACAGGGACGAGCTGTCGAGCAGTTTCCTTTATTACAGGTGAGAGTTTTAGTATTGGCGGAGGACTTACGATTCCGAGTTGGTAAAGCGATGTATCAACTACGCAGGAAACACTGTCTTTTACGCGCTCGACATAAGCATCTTGCGCTTCTTTCGGAGTTCTTCCAAACAATCGAGTGTGCGTTCACGCGGCAAGATCAACGAACGCGGGTATCCGATAGGCAACAGCAATTGCGCCCGGATGTGCATCAAGGGGCTCATAGATCCCGTGCCGGTAGCGCTCCAAAAACTCCTCTCCAGAGATACCTAAAAAATACTGCGCCACGCAATCGAAAGACGTTAGCCCGGATATCTCACAAATAGATGGCAAAGGGCCGCCATTTCTGGCATAACTGAGTTTCCAGACAACAGTTTGCGAAGAAGGAGACGGCCCGAATGCTTGCTACAGAGTGTACCCAATCGAATTTTGAGTTTGCAGGGATCTGGTCAAGATCGGTCGTAGCGCGTTTCGACGGCGGCAAGATTACTTCGAACGGGGGTGGCTTGCTACTGCAACAAGTGGATCAGCGCATTGGCCTGTTAAGCCGCTTGAGCGGCTGTTTTCTGGACGCGCGAGATCAGAGGCGCGTTCGGCACGGTGTGCGCGAGATGCTGGCGCAACGTGTCTACGGCCTGGCTCTCGGGTACGAAGACCTCAATGATCACGAGCAGTTGCGCGAAGACCCGTTATTGATGCTGCTGGCAGGGAGCGCACAGCCGGACAAGCCCTTGGCCGGCAAGAGCACGCTGAACCGGTTGGAACTGGGCGCAGAGCTTGCGGCGGAGGACCGCTACAAGAAAGTACATTACGATGCGGCTGGGATCGATGAGTTACTGGTACAGATCTTTCTGGAAGCGCACCGCGAAGCACCGCAGGAGATTGTGATCGATCTGGATGCGACCGATCTTTGGTGGGATGCCGGCGATTACATGAAATACGTCGAGACGATCAGCTATACGGTTGCGCTTCAAGAGTTGGGCGTTCGTGATTTCCCTAATCAGATGGGAGCAGCTGCGCCGCTGCGCCCGCCCGCGCCGCCCCTCGCCATCTCCTATGCCGGCAGTGCGGCGGGATCGCCCGCCAGTGCTGACTTCTCCTCGGAAGCAAACTTCGGCCTCCGCTTCCTTCTCCGCATGTGGGATGACAAGTCTCGCACGCTCTTTTATCAAGTAGGCAACAGCCAGGATTGGAATAACGTCAATTACCTGAGCGATTACGATATCTGGCGCTTGCCCGAAGCCGATGACGATTGGAATGGCTGCAGCGCCGATGCCCGGTTTATCTGCAACCGCCCCGCGTTTGTTTCGGGACCTCCCGGCTCTAAGATCAGTCCCAACTTGGCCGGCCGGCTCACGGCGGATTTTGCAGTCTGCTATCAACTCAACCGGGAGACATATCCGGCGCTTGCAAACCGCTGCCTCAAGAACGCCGAGGATATCTTCGAGCTTGCCGACACCTCGCTGGCCGATCCTGCTGCCTCGGTCGACTCCGGAACCTGCAAGAGCGGCTGCCTGCTTACGATCGTTCCCTTCGACGGCTATCCCGAAACGGTTTGGGATGACGATATGGAGCTAGGCGCGACCGAACTTTATCTAGCCTTGCGCCTTGCCTCTCAACAAGGTGACCTCCCAGCCGGTCTGCCGCGCAATGCGCCTGAGTTTTACCTCGCGCAAGCCGCGCATTACGCACGCAGCTACATCGATAAGATCTACAAGCCTGGCCTCTCGGACACGCTGAATCTCTACGATGTGAGCGGCCTCGCCCACTTCGAGTTGTGGCGTGCACTGGGATTGGAAGCCGAGTCCAGCCGGTTTGCAAGCCTGCGAACAACAGTGCGGCGTCAGCTTTTGACGCAAGTGAACGATTCGCTCGCTCTCGGCGCAAAAGACCCCTGGGGCTTCGGCGGTTCCTGGAGCAGCGACACCACCTCGCACGGCGCAGGCCTTTCCGTGATGGCGAGCGAAGCCTATTACTTAACCGGCATTCCGATCTACAACGTCGCCTCGCAGCGCTGGATGGCAAACATCCTAGGGGCGAATGCCTGGGGCTCCTCCTTCATCGTAGGCGCCGGATCGTCGACCTTCCCGAACTGCATACAGCACCAGGTAGCCAACCTCGCAGGCGCTCTCGACGGCACTCGGGGAGGAAGTCCCATCCTGTGGGGCGCCGCCACCGAAGGACCCTCCGGTGCCGCGACAACCGGCTTGCTTGACGGCATGCTCACCTGCCCAGCAGATGGCTCGGACCAGTTCGCGCGCTTTAACGGCAACGGCGCCGTGTATCAGGACAACGTGCAGTCTTACAGCACCACAGAACCTGCGATCGACCTCACCGCCACCTCGTTCCTCATGTGGTCCTGGAGGCTCGCACATGGTCCTGCCGAGCAATTTTTCGTTCCCAACTACTAGGGATCAAGCTCAAATCCGTTAGGTTGAAGCAGGCGCGCAAAAGCCGTGTACGATGGTCACAGGGACACTCAGACTTAGTATTTCGCCAGCCTTGTCGGAAGCCGGCAAGCTCCGGCTCAGAACGCAGCTGATGGAGCAGAAATAGATTGAGGCCAGGTACGCGATCAGTAGCGGGAGCCCGGTGACCAAACGTTACAGCCGAATAATCGATTACCTACAGGAATTTGTCACCAACGGCAATATCCGCCATCGGTTCGAAAATTTACTCTGAACTAGGAAACCCTCGGCTCTTACCGTCTGAGGAGAATGGAAATTACTATCGGCAGACAGTATGTTTCTCTTGAGCCTATCGGGCATTACTTATCGGGTGCAAAGGTCGAGTGGATGCGCTCGGTTCAGCGGGCCGGCCCCAACTCGTACAATCAATGAAAACGGGAAAAGTGTAGCCGGCGAAGAGTGAAGGATCCTAAATCGCCCGGGCGGCAGCTGGAGAAAAGCATAATGGCGGAAGCGACACACTTCGATCGACGCGGCCCTGATTACGATGAGGACGAAGTTCACCAGCGCATTGTGTCCTTGCTTGTTGCAGGCGCACAGCTAAGGCCCGGTTTTCACGTTTTGGACATAGCCACCGGCACTGGCCTTGCAGCTCTCAAGGCGGCGCAACGGCTAGGGCCGGCCGGTAGAGTAACCGGGATTGATGCATCGCCGGGGATGCTGACGCAAGCGCATCGAAAAGCGGACGAGGCAGGGTTGCGGAACGTCGAATTTGCGCAGGCCGATGCCAATCGGCTGGATTTTCCGCGTGAGAGTTTCGACTGCATCTTCTGCGCATCGGCCATTGTGCTCATGTCGGATATACCAAGCGCATTACGCCATTGGTCGCAGTTTTTGAAGCCGCACGGCTGCATCGCCTTCGACACGCCAGGCAAGCCATTTGGCATCTCGGAAAAGGTCGCAGACATTGCCGCCGAGCATGGTGTCCGTCTCACCTATGCCGATATTGCGGATACGCCCGCCAAATGCCGTTCACTTCTTAATGCATCGTGGCTTGAGCCCGTCGCTATCCGAACCGAACTTGTGAACTCTAAATCCATAGAGATTAGCAAGGCACTCGCGTTCTGGGATGATCGGAGCGATCATCCCGCGTGGCGGGCGCTCAAACAGGCCTCCCAACAGACGCGCGAAGCCATTCATGCCAAATACGTTGACAGCATCATGGCGGCGGCGATTGACGGATATGTTCCGAATTATATTGCGCTGAATTTCGCGTACGGTCGCAGGCTCGGCCTGTGAGCGGCTGGTTAACATCTCTCCGTTGTGCTCTCCAAAACTGATCGAATCGACAATCGCGAAGAGGTCGATTATTTACCGGATGGGATTGAACGCGCTCATGAACGTCCACGAGGGTCTGGTCCTGGACGAGCTATGTTGGCGCAAATGAGAGGCACACGAACCAGGCTTCTTCCCCGGTTCGCGCGCTTAAGGATCGGCATGACTGCAGCCATCCCGCCTAGTTGACCATCACAGGTATCGCCAGCGGCGCCGGCAACAGATTACTCACCACGCGCAAGGCTTCTTCGAGCGCTTCCACAAAGTAATACTCGCCCCACATCACCGATTCATCCACGCCCAACGCTTTATGCACGTGATAAACAGCTCCGCGCAAAATGCCTTCCCATCCTGGCTCAGCGTCGCCCAGGTAATGAGTTGCAAGCGTCCGCAAAATGTGAATCGCAGTCGACCAGTAAAAATGCCCTTTCATCGGATCGCTCACATGGCGGCATAACCGGAGCAGTCCTGCCGCCGCAATCGCAGCGGCCGAAGCGTCGTAAATCTTGCGGCTCTCGGCTGGAGCATTGTAATCCCACGGCGGCACGCCATCGGCCGGCGTGTGCGTGATGTAGTAGTCCGCGCATGCCTCCGCCGTATGCAGGAATCTCGGGTCGCGGCTGTATTCGTAAGCGCCCGTAAATCCATAAAGCGCCCAGCAAAGCCCGCGCGACCAGCAGGAGTCGCTGCGGTATCCCTGCTGTGTCGATTGCCTCAAAAACTCGCCCGTTTCGGGGTCGAATATTCCTTCGTGCGCTGTGGAACCGTCCCCTCTCACCAGATGCTTTCGAATCGTCAGCGCAGTTCGCGTTGCAATGTCGCGCAGATGCTTGTCACCGGCCTCCCGCGCCGCATAGAACACGATCCCCAGATTCATGATGCTGTCGATAAACACCGAATCCTCGCTCATCTGCGACTGAATGTACTGCCCCTTCTCCCGGAAGCCCTCGGCAAGCGTCTTGCCCGCGAGCACCATCACGTCCCGTACCGTATCGTCGTGCGTGCACTGATACCAGCGCGAGTACGCAGTCAGAAAAATAAAACCAAGATCGTGAACGTTCGGGTCCACCTTGCGTTCTTCAAGCGGACGGCTGTAGCGCATCGCATTCTCCCACCAGAACCGCGCATCCGCGTGATTTGGACCGAGCCGCTTATAGAACAGCCACATCATCCCGGGGAGGAAACCGTCGCACCAGTGCGCCAGCCCCGGCCCATCGTGCTCCCAGACCCCTTCCGCTGTATACATCGGGTATCTATCCGGGTAGCGCTCGATCAAGTCTCTGACTTGCTTCTGCGCAAATCGGAACGAAGCTTCGAATAGCTCGCGGTCAGTTTCGTAAATAAATTGAATCACTCAGGACCTGCGAAGTTCATTATAGTGGCCGCGGCAACCCTCTTTCGCGCCGCTTCGTTCGTCATGCTGAAACTTCGGTTCCTTTGCTACCATCGGGTTGAATGCCCACCAAAGTAACGATCGTGAATAACGGTCCGATCCGTATCGAAGGCGATTTTGAGATCCACGATTCCGAAGGCAACTCGTATGGCTTAGCTGGGCGCTCCGTGATTTCGCTGTGCCGCTGTGGACTTGCCGAAAACAAACCGTTTTGCGATGGCGCTCACGGCCGCAACGGCTTCAACTCCTTGTGCAAGGCTCGCGAATTACCGCCACCTAAGCCGAAGATTTAACCGGACCTCTGTATCCCAAATCAACCCTCGACCGTATTAATGAGTATTCGTGCCAGAGACGATTGCAGCTCGAAAACAATCCTCTCCTACACGCCTGATTGAGTTAGATATCCTGCGTGGGTTTCTCCTGTTGTGGATGACACTGACGCACCTGCCTACTAAAGCCAGCGTCATCTCGAATCAGACATTCGGCTTCGTATCGGGCGCGGAAGGATTTATATTTCTAGCCGGCTTCATGATCGGTCAGCTGGAACACCGTGTTGAGCTCAAGCGCGGGCTTGCCGCGGCTGCGCGCGACGTGCGCAAACGTCTGTTTCGCGTCTACGCCTATCACATTGGCCTGATAACGATCGCCTTCACAGTCGTTGCTGAGATTGCGGTGCGCTTTCACCGCATCGCGCTTCAAAATCTCTTGTCGTACTACCTGGCCGATCCGAAACATGCGGTTCCAGCGGCTGTTCTCCTGCGTTATCGCCCTTCACTGTTCGACATCTTGCCGATGTATGTCATATTTCTTGCGGCCACGCTGCTTGCCCGAAAGGTTGCCCGCCGCTGGGGCTGGGATCTGATTGTTTACTCGAGCTTCGCGCTCTGGGCTGCCGCGCAGTTCGGCTTGCGCCATTGGATCTATGAGCATATCTCGCTGTTTGGCGCCGCGGTTCCTGAAAATTCGATCGGTGCATTCGATATGTATGCCTGGCAGCTGCTCTGGATGGTGGGCTTGCGCTTGGCAGCATCTACTCCGATCAGGTAGCCGGCGAGACGCAGCCGGCTAGCTCCTCGAAGAAATATACTCTGCCGCGTTGGCTCGTCATCCTCGCCACTTGTGTAGCCGCTGTATTTCTCGTGTTGCGGTATAGCCCGATCGATCAGTGGACCAGCCAGCAGTCATACGCCTGGCTCATCGATAAGTGGCACTTAGGTCCAGCGCGCGTCATCAATTTTGCCGCGCTCACAATCTTCTTCGTGCGTTTCGGCGAGCACATTGCGGCCCTGCCCATCTTTCAACCCTTGGCCCTGCTGGGACGCGCTTCCATCGAAGTCTTCTCGGTCCATATTCTCTGCTGTATGGCGGGCGACGCCATCAGTCCCGCCGCCGATCCCAATCTCGTATGGTCTCAGCAGATCCCACTGCTTGTGACCTCCATCAGCTTGCTTTTTGTGACCGCTTACTTTGCCGGCAAGTGGTCCGCTCACCGCAAAGCGCGCCGTCAACTCGCAGCCGTTCATTAACAGCCGCGAAGGGTGCTGCATGGACAGGTCTACGCCTCAAGCACACATATATCCGCTAGATTCCGGTAGTCTTCCGCGTAGTCGAGCCCGTAGCCGACCACAAACTCATCGGGAATCTGGAAGCCCGTGTACTTCACCTCCACGGGCTGAACACGGCGCTCTGGTTTGTCGAGCAGTGTCGCAATCGCAACGGATTTGGGCTTGCGATGTTCGATCAGCCGCTTGAGATAAGTGAGCGTGACCCCGCTGTCAATGATGTCTTCCACGATCAGAATATGATGCCCCTCGACCGGCACGTCCAGGTCGCGCGTGACTTTCACCTGGCCCGAGCTTGTCTTCTCTTTCCCGTAGCTTGAGATGCCCATGAACTCAATCCGCACCTTGAGCTTCTGGAATGCTCGCGACAAATCGGCAACGAAAATGAACGAGCCTTTCAGAACCGAAATCAGGTACAGCGGTCCTTCGCCGTAATCGGCCTCTATCTCCGCCGCCATGCTCTTCACGCGTTGCTGAATCTGCTCAGCCGGAATCAAAATACGGCTGCGGTTCTCCATCATTTGGAGTTCATCTTAGCTTGCGCAGTCCTTGCTACACTGAAACGCCTTCACTTGCCCAGTCAAAATCGGGCGCGTGAAGGGTTGTGGCAAAATTTCGATATCGGAGTGAATCTTTCATGCTTTCGCGTCGGCTAGTAGCCAGCCTGAGTGTTGTTTGCGGTGTTTTCCTTACCGGTCCAAATCTGCTTGCCGACTTTATCCCAATCGCGCAACCCGATCCCGCCTATTTGGCAGGCACCACGCGTGCTGAGTTTACCGATCCCAGCGGAACGCTCATAGGAGGCGTTGCCCAAGGCGGTGTAGTGCTGATCTATGACAACACCCTCGAGGTACTCACCGTTCCTCAGCCTTGGACCAACTGGGGAAACCCGCCGGCCGTAGAATCCGCCACGCCGACGGTCGGCTATACGGATGGTTCCTCTAGCCTGGCGATCGGCTTCAGCAAGCCTTTCACCACTTTCGGCGTTGAGATCGAACCTGGGAATCAGATCGCCGAGTCCACCACCGCATTGTTTCTGGATGGCATGACTCCCGTGGGCTCCATCACCCGCAATCCTGACGGAAACGGCGGCGCGCTTTTGTTTGCGGCCTCCACGACGACCGGTGTCTTCACGGGCGTCCTGATCACCAACAACGCCTCCGATGACTTCGCCATCGCGAACCAGCGCTTTCTGGTCGCTTCGCCCGAGCCCTCCACCATCGGTCTGCTGAGTGCGGCAGGTCTTGGCTTGCTCTTCTTCAAACGCCGTCTCAGAAAGACGGCATAAGCCTCAACGATTCGCGATCGCAAGCCGGGGGCTCCCCGTCCCGATATGAATGTGCGGAGCGGTCGCAGCCCCGGCCAGTGCACTCCGAAACGCTAGATACGGAATGCGCAGCCGCTCGAGCAGTGCACGCAGCCAGAGGCCTCGCGTGCTATCCGGACTCAACGCCACATCCACCCGATTTCGGTGATCGAGGCCCATCGAGCGGTGCAACGCCGTCTCCCCAAGAGCGCTCACCGGCAACGCGACACCGAACTTCTTCTCATAGTCGCTCTTGATCGCGGGCAGCTCACTCAAGTCGAAATGCCCGCTGCCGTCATAACGGATCATCACGTGTTTCAATGCTGCGGCGTTGGCCTCGGCGGTGTGCTCGGCTTCGGCCATCGCCTTCAATTCGTTCCACAGCTTCACGCGGTTCTCCGCTAGCTCCAGAACCCGCCGCCGCGAAGCCAATTCCCCGTCGAACGCCTCCAGGTCGGAGCGCGCAAGAATACCCGAGTTGAGCAAGGCGCGCCTTTGATCGACAAGCTCCTGTTCGCGCTCGAACCGGCGTCTGGCGGCCGCCACCATGTCCGCAGCCTCGCGATCGGTAAGATCCTGCACGTGAACTTTGCCGTACAGCGTTCGTGCCAGCACCAACTGATCCTGCGCATCGCCCAGATTTTTCTCTGCGTCCTCCAAGCGGCTCCGGGGCAGGCTGCCCTCTTCGACCAGTCCCTTGATCTTGTTCAGTTCAACCGAGGCCCGCGCAACTTGGCTTTGCGCGACTGCCGTGAACGCCGCCGAGGGATCCTCTGGCGTTTCCTGACAAATCCCGATAGTTGCCGCCGCCAACATCAGCCATAGGCAAAGCAGTCGGCCAGCAAGTCCCGAGATAGGCGGCCGCATCTGGTAGTAGTGTATCGGTTTGGAGCGGATCTCTCCGGGCTCACTGAGCTTCCGCCTAGCTGTACATCATGGCTGGCTCGAATGCGCATTTTCTGTACACGGAGTGGGTGCCACGATATCGCTCGATTAATATCGAACGTAGCAGCGTGACATGCTTTCAATTAAGAAGGATCTTTTCTGGAGTCGGCGACCGGTCTCAACTGGGGCATTTGTTTTTACCTGAACATCCACTGGATTAGCTGTGCTGCCAACCTGGGTGGCCCGACGTGATATTTTCTGGCAGGTAAGCCAACTCCGCTCCGGGTTAATAACGGGAGGCTACTCCCGTCTGAATCGGGGGTACCGTCAGCAAGTCTAGCTAGGTGCAAATCGAAAAGTCGAAATTCGTACACTGGATCAGATAGGAACGAAAAGTCCCCTTGGAAGATTGCATGACCGCCGTTGAACGGATGACGGGGGACTACCGGATAAACGCGAGCCTGCAGATGCCGAGTGCCTGAAGTGGCTCCAGTTCGTGACGATCGGCTGTGAGCAACATAGCGTCAAGGTCGACCGCAAGTGCGAGAGCCGCGCAATCCGCCAGTGAAACCCGTCTGTACGTGCTTTTAAGTCGGCCCATTGCACGCCAAAAAGCACCATGCATGTCACTGCGCTCCTTGATTCCAAGCCTCAGAAGATCGTTCACCGCATCAACCGCGACGGCCTCACTACTCGCACGGGCAAAGTCATAATAGACCTCGCAGAGATTCAAGGCGTGCGCTGAAGCCCTGCATTCGGGACGGCTCAACTCATTCAGTACAACTTGCGCACCTTCTTCGGCTCGGAGGAAAGCAATCATCGCGGAAGCATCCAAGACGACATTCATGTTCGGTTTTCTAAATCCATGTCCTCCCGTTTGCGTCCTAGAAAATCTTCGACCGAAGTGGGCACGGACGCGTACTTGCCCCGGATGCTCGTGAGAGCATTCAACGTGGATCTCTGAATCGGGATATCAGGAGTAGCTATTTCGCCTAGGAGTCTTCGTATTGCCGATACCATGGCGGCGACCGCCTTCCGATCCACCACTTGCCCGCGTATATCTGGATGAGCTGCGCGGTTGCGAAGCTCACGCCAGTCCTGGAGTTTCGGATCGAGCGCCCGGATAATCGTCCGATCCCGCGATGAAGAAAGTTCTTCGAGTGCTATTCCGGCAAGTATGACCGCCGCGCTCGTTTGATCGCAATCGATGCAAAGCTCAGCTTCACTAACCAGTTGGCGAATAAAACCGAGCCTCGACAGGCTCAGAACAGCCTCGAGATGCCTATTGATTTCGTCGGAGATCGCACCTTGCGCCATGGATCAGCCCTCCCCCAATATTATCGGCATTGGGGATTTTTCGGTCGTTTTCACCGACTCAGTGGCAATCATGGCTACATAAGGAACGAGAAGTCCCGTTGTGATCCGGGGCTGGTCGCGTGACTCAGGCCATCACCAAAAACGACTGCTCAGTCGATTGAAGAAAGGTTTCGACCTGCTCCCGTCTGCCAATCAAGAGCTCCGCGATCCGGATGTTCATTCCGCTCTCAATTTTACGGCTGGCGGTCCGTCGCATGGGATCGCATCGTCAGAGAGTTCTTGCACCGCCATAAGCGGATTACTCCCCACAGTTCCCGTTAACACCTTGGATGCTAAACGGCTACCCGTAACGAGTGAGGCTCCCTACGCGGCGTGCTCAGCGGGTTCGTGATAGAGCCGCATCAACTGCTCGGTGTGCAAAGCGACGGAAGCATATGTTCGTCCCTGATCGTCACTGAATTCGACTTCAAAAACTTCCGGTGCGAGATCTTCAACAATGGTCCCGACCTGTCCACGTTTCAGTCCTTTGACGGGTAAATCCTCTATCAAAGCCACTACGGATAGCATTTTGAGTTCAGCCATGACGCGCTCATCCTGATTGTACGTAACAGGTGGTTAGCCGAGAGAAGTTCTCGCCTCGCCGTACAATCCAACTTACTCGCGAAACGGCAGTCTCCCTTTCTTCTGACACTCGAGTTTCGCCCCGCTGCCCCGGCGGCTACTGCTCATTCCAGCCCGCATGCTCGGTCCAATCTAAGATCCGAAAATGCGGGTACGGCGGAGTATAAATTCCATAGTGCGGCTGGGGCCACTCCCGTGGCATCTTCGCGTACGGGATGATTTCCGCCTGCTGGTGATTGCCGTCCTGCGACTGGTAATACCAAAGCGCCTCCTGCCCCAGCTTGGCCTCTTCGCCCGACTCGTAGAACTGATACTTCTCAAACCGGTACGGCGCATGAATGCCCGGAGCGGGTCCATACACCGCATCCACCACAAGCTGTGTCTGCGCCGACAGCTTTCCTTCTTTCACCAATCCCTGCATGGCCTTGACCACAAACCAATTGTTGGTCCGGTGATCCACATGCCGCTCATCCGGATGCCCTGTAATCACCATGTCCGGTTGATATTTCAGAAGGAACTCCCGCGTCGCTCGCAGCACCGCATCTTTGGAATAAGGCAAATTGGGCACGGCCAGATCCGGATAGGGCGCATGCTCACTCGCCAGCAACACAGATAAATAAGGCTTCGCGGAATCGGGAAAATGCTTCCAAATCTGTTCCATTCCCCCGTCCGGCAACCCGAGAAAGAAGATGTCCTCCGGCTTTACCCCCAAGTGCCCCAACGAAGCCCGCGCCTCGTTCATGCGCACCTCCCCGAACTCCATTGCACGGCTCGCATCGCACGAGCGTTGAAAATACCGGTCACATCCACCCGCATCCCCACTTGTGAAGTACACAAAGTGAATCGGGACATGGTTCTCGATCGCCGCCCGAATAATCTGCGGATGCGCTGTGTCGTCATCCTGATGCGCAGCGAACACCAGGATCGATTTCGGCATCGGATTTATGGCGAAGTCTAACCGATTGCTCGCCAACTCAACCCCGCGCTCCTTCAGAATAGCGACGCGTAGCGTATAAGCCCCGGCCTTCAAGGGCGAGATCAAGAGAGAATGTGAGCCCGGAACTTTTCCCGGCACACTGCCCTCCTGCAAGCTTTTCCCCTTCTGATCGAGCACGGTATATCGTGCGGACACCGCCCCTTTGGGCATGGCGCCTGCGACGACTCCAAAGGAAAACTCCGGCGCCTTGCCCGTCGCAAACATAGTGTGAGCCGTATTGAAGTTAATCACGCCGGACACATAATCAGCCGGATAGAAATGCCGGTAAGACTCAGATTCCGGCACATTCTTCAGCTGGTGATAGAGGTATAAGAACGGATAGGATTTCGTCGAGGCACTCCCGTGGGAAGAAGCCGACGAAGTGATCGCTGGAAGCGAGAAGGCCAGATCGTAGATACGGTCGGTCTGCACCGCATCGCGAATGACGGCGGAGAAGTAAGCATATGTTTCCGCGCCATCGGATCCAACCTGAACAACCGCTGCTCTAGGCAGCCGGAACTCTTTGGTCTCCCCTGGCCGAAGCGACAAATTAGCATCCGCGACAGTCTTCCAACCCGGAGGCTCATCCGCCGCCGGAGCAATCCAAGGATACGTATACGCCTCGAACTCCACCTGCAAATGCGAAAGAGCCTGATCGGAGATGTTCTGCACGATGATTCGAGGATTCACCGCATCCCCAGCCGTATAGAAGGTTTTATCCAGTTCAAACGCAATCACCTTCGCTAGTTGCCGATGCACTGCAAACGACCCGATCCCCCGCACCACGGAACCATCTCTCATCGATAGATCAATCAGGTATCGCCCAGTCCGAGCCAAAGAGGGAACCGTCCAAAGCGGCTGATAATCAGCCGAAGAACGCAGTGAAATCCCAGAAGCAATGGGAGTCGCCTCTCCCGCATATCGAACAGAGGCTATGCCCTCGGTTCCCGCAGCGCCAAACCGGACAGTCACGGGAGCACCAACATTGTAGTTAGTGAGATCGGTTATCAGAACAGGCGGAGGGGCAGCAACCGCCGCGTGCATAACTAGCACCAGACTGAAAGAAAACGGTTTGAATATGCAAAAGGAGCGCATAAATGGAAAGTAGATGGGAAGACTAGGTTAGCACCGGAAACCGTAGATCCCGGGCCTTCCGGCTCCGCCTGTGGTGCCCCATTTGCCTCCCGGATGTAGTACGCTAAGCGCAGGAGAGAGCCTCACGCCTATCGCAACCCGCCGGTCCAATCAATCCGAGTCTTCCGCCGCTCCCGAAACTTCACTCACTAATTGGCAAACTGCCGTACAGGCTGCGGAGTCTAAAAAAGCCACCGATATTCGGGTGCTTGACCTACGAGAAGTCACGTCCTTCACTGACTTTTTCGTCATCTGCTCGGTGTCGAATGCCCGCCAAGGCCAAGCCGTCTCTGATCAAATCCAAACCGATCTGAAAGACTTCGGCGAACGCCCAAACAGTGTCGAAGGATATGACCAAGCCGAATGGATCCTCATGGATTACGGCGATTTTCTAGTCCACATCTTCTCCGAGCCCGCGCGCAAGTACTACGACCTCGAACGCCTATGGCGGTCCGCCAAACGCCCGGATGATGCCGAGGTCTAGCCGTTCCGCTTAGTCTTAACTTGGAGCCGTGGTCTATTGACAAACGGCGGCTCGTCCTGCAGCCTCTATAATATAAGTTGCGTCTCATGTTGAGGTTAGCCATCTTCTTCTCCGTGGACTTTTGTGAGCGGCTGAGGTTGTTTAGATGAGTCAGCCAGGATCGCTATCGCCGCGTCACTTTGAAGTCCTGCACGCTATCGTCCAGCGGTATATCGCGACTGGTGAACCCGTGGCGTCGAGCGTCATCGCGCGCAAATACCCCTTGAGTTCGGCTTCAATCCGCAACATGATGTCGGACCTGCTTGAACTGGGTTACCTCTTTCAGCCCCATACCTCGGCCGGCCGCGTTCCTACCGAGCGGGCCTATCAAAGCTACGTCAAGACTCTGTTCAGCAGCCGAATCGTAGAGGCTGAACTGAGCCGACTCCACTTCGAGATCGAAAAGGCCGGCACGGTCGAAGCCCGCATCGAACGGTCCTCCAAGTTGCTGACCGAGATTACTCGCAATTTCGGCATCGCCGCGGCGATTCCTACCGAAAATCAAACGCTCGATCAGGTTGAGCTTCTGAGCCTCCCCGACAGGCGCATTTTGATGGTCGTCATTACGCGCGACCGGATGGTTCGCAATAAGCTGATCCAGCTGGACGAGCCGGTCACGCAGGACGAGCTGCTGTCTATCCGGAACTACATCAATTACAACTTCAGCGGCTGGATGCTCCCCAACATTCACAGGGAGTTGCAGCGGCGCTTCGAACTCGAGAGCGCTGCCTACGACGCCATTCTGCAGCGGGTGAACGTTCTTTACAACAACGGGCTGCTCGACATTGGCGCACTGCCCGAAATTCACTTCGACGGGGCCGAAAATCTGATCGGGCTCGATCTTCACCTGACGCGCGAACGCGCCCGCGAACTGTTCCGCGCTCTCGAAGAGAAAAAACGGATCCTGCAGCTGCTCGACAGCTTTCTCGAAGGCCGCGAAGGCGAACCGGCCATTCAGGTCGGCCTCTCGGCGATTCACCCCAGTATGAGCGAACTGTCCCTCATCGGAGTTCGTTTCGGCTTGCAGAACGGCCTGCAGGCTCATGTGGCAGTGCTCGGGCCGATGCGTATGAACTATAACCGCGCTCTGTCGGCGGTCCTTCATGTCGGGCAGGCGATCCGTAACGCCACTTCCCAATGACGCCCCAGCGAGTGCTTGGCACGGCCGTTCTGGCTTGGCTCGTCCCGGCCTTCTCCCTCGGTCAGACGACTCAGGCACAGGCGCCGAACTCGAATTCGAGTTATATCGACCCCTCGGGTACCGCGCATGTGACCCGGGTCGTTCCCGTTCCCCAGACCGTCAGTCCCGAAGCACAAAAAAGCCTAGCCCGGCAAGTCTCGGACGCGCCCCGCAACGAAAGCCTCGAAGAGCGCCGAAGCGGCACCGACAAGTGGCAAGCCGCCGCAGGCGAAGCCTTCCGCAAGGTCTATCCGGTCAACGTGGAGGCGAAATCCATTGCGGGCGTCCCCGTGCGCGTCATCTCTCCGCTCAATAAGCCTTACAAACATGACCGGGTGCTCATCAATGTTCACGGAGGCGGCTTCAACTCCGATTCCGGCTCGCTCACCGAGACCGTCCCGATCGCTAATCTGACCAACACCAAGGTCGTCGCCGTGCTCTACCGGCTTAGCCCGGAACATCCTTTCCCGGCCGCCGTCGACGACACCATCGCGGTCTACAAAGAACTCCTCAAGACCTACCGGCCCGCCAATGTGGGGCTCTACGGAACCTCCGCCGGAGCCGTGCTGACCGCAGAGGTCGCCGCCGAAATCCAAAAGCTTCACTTGCCCATGCCCGGGGCGCTGGGCATCTTTTCGGGTTTTGGCGACTTCAGCAAGCCGGGCGATTCGCGCTCCCTCTTCGCCCTGAACGGCCTCTCCGGCCCGCTCACGCCGCTCACACCCGGGCATTCCGGGGACGCGGCCTATATGGGCTCGACCAGCCCTACCGACCCGGTACTGTCGCCGATCTTCGCTGACCTCAAAGGCTTCCCTCCCACACTTTTCATCACCAGCACCCGCGACCTGCTTCTGAGCGGCACAACCACCCTCCACCGCGCCTTTCTCCGGGCAGGCGTCGAAGCGCAACTTGTTGTATTTGAAGCACTTCCGCACGCGTTTTGGAACGACGTAAAGCTGCCCGAATCCAAGGAGGCGGACCAAATAATGGGCCAGTTCTTCGACCGCCACCTGGGCAAATAGGCGTTTCGTAAAAACGAACCCACGCCGGGTTCGTTCGGCAAAATCGCACTCCCGGCGTCGCCGTGCGCCCATTTGCGTCCCACCCACGACGGTGGTTTAATGGAGAGGTACGGGTTTTCCAGAAGTGGGCGCAAGCCCACTTTTTTATTTGGGTTGCACTCGGTTACTGGTGTTAAAAATGGCGCTGTTAGACAAAAACGAGATTGTAGATCGAATCACGTCGCTCTGTGAGCGCGTCGTCGAAGGAACGGCGATTGAAGTGGTCGAGGTGCAACTTCGCGGTGCCGGTAAAGCTCGCCTGCTACGCATTTACATCGATAAACCCGGAGGCGTCGGGCACGACGACTGTCAACCGGTCTCCGAACGCTTAGGGAAAGCGCTGGATGAGGAAGACGTGATTCCTGACGATAGCTACACGCTGGAGGTTAGCTCTCCGGGCGTCGAGCGAAAGCTCACTAAGCCGCGCGATTTTGAACGGATCACCGGGCAGAAGGTCAAACTGGCGCTGTTCAAACCCATCGAGGGCCAGCTTCGTTGGGAGGGCCAACTGCAGAAAATCGCCAACGGCGTGCTGGATATTGAGACCCCGACCGGTGAGCTTCTACGCATTCCACTCGAACAGGTGCAGAAGGCAAACCTGAAGTTCGAGTGGTAGCCGGCCTCGAGCATTCGGCGCAGACAAATTCGTTCACGGTTTCAAAGAAAAGGTTTACATGGCTTCGATCTATCAGTCCATCGAGATTTTAAGTAAAGAGAAGGGCATCGATCCGCAAATCGTACTGGATGCGGTGAAGGATGCCATGCTGGCCGCTGCGCGGAAACACTTCCGTTCGCAAGAAGACTTGATTGCCGATCTCGACGAGAGCACCGGCAACATTCAGATCTATACCGTCAAGCAAGTGGTGGATGCGATTGAGAACCCGGCGACCGAAGTCACTCTCTCGGCGGCTAAAAAGCTGGACGAGCATGCGCAAGTAGGTTCAACGGTGCGCGTTCCGAAACCGACCGAGGCACTGGGCAGGATTTCGGCACAGACGGCCAAGCAGGTCATTTTACAAAAGGTCCGGGAAGCCGAGCGGGACAGCGTGTTTTCGGAATTTCAAGGCCGGACGGGCGAACTGGTAAACACCACAATCAAGCGCAGCGAAGGACAGGATTTGATTGTGGACATGGGCAAGACCGAGGCAAGACTGCCGAAAAAAGAACAATCTCGCGTGGAAAGCTTCAGCATCGGAGATCGCGTGCGCTGCGTGATAAAAGGTGTCGAGCGGGGCGGCAAAAACTCCGGGGTAGTAGTCTCGCGGGCGGCGCCTGAACTGGTGATGCGCCTGTTCGAGCAGGAAGTTCCAGAGATCTACGACAACACTGTCGCGATAAAGGCATGCGCGCGCGAAGCCGGCGAGCGCACGAAAATTGCAGTGTTCAGCCGCGACCGCGACGTGGATAGCGTGGGCGCTTGCGTGGGCATGAAGGGCATGCGTGTCCAGTCCATCATCCGGGAGTTGCGCGGCGAGAAGATTGACATCATTGAATTTTCCGATGACCCGATCCAGTACGTGACCAAGGCCCTCAGCCCGGCGAAAATCTCGCGCGTGACCGTGATCGATTCGGCTGACAAGCACATGGAAGTGGTCGTGGACGACCTGCAGCTTTCGCTCGCTATCGGCAAGCGCGGGCAGAACGTCCGCTTGGCCGCGAAACTTCTCGGCTGGAAGATCGATATTAAGAGCGAGGAAGAGAAGCGGCGCGAGCTCGAGTCGCGCATGGGCGACATGGTCATCTCCGGCGCTCCGGTCTCTATTCTGATCGACCACGGATTATCGGAGAACATCGTAGAGACCCTGGTCGGGGCAGGAATCGGAACGGTGGAGCGGCTTGGGTCGATGACGCCGGAAGAGCTGGAAGCAATACCCGGGATCGATGAAGAGATCGTGGCCCAGATCCAGTCGATTGTGGTAGCGTTTTACGGTCAATACGAAGAGGGAGATGAACAAGTGCCATTTGAAGAAGAAGCTCCGGCCAGCGCAGAGGCGATTGAGGAGACCATTGACACCGAAGCTTCGGAGCCGGGCGATGCCTTTGAGAACATTCAAACCGGCGTTCTCGAAAGCGATGCGGCTCTGCACGAACCTGCGGCAGTCGAGCAGATCGATGGAGTCGAGGTGTTGGATTTAGGGCGTGTAGAAGGGCTGTCGGGAGCGCCATCGACGATTCGCGGGTTTGCAGGAGCGGAAGAGCCTGAAGAGGCTCCTGAATCTGATACCATTAAAAACGCGGACTAATTGCTAGAAACTGTGGTTTTCTAAGGAGTTTTATAGCAGTCTCATCTATGAAAAAAATCAGAATCAACGAGCTGGCGCGGGAGCTAGAAGTGAAGCCCGGCGTGATCATTGAAATGCTGCCCGAGTTGGGTGTGCAGGAGAAGAAAACGCATTCCAGTTCGGTAGATGAGGATGTGGCGCTCGAGCTCAAGCGCCGTCTGGTAGGCTCTGACGCTCCCCTGAAGCATTTACACAACGGCGATCAGCATTTAGATCGGGACGACGAAGACACATCGGAGGGCATAGCAGATGCGGTGTCGCAGGAGAAGGTCTCTGCGACCGCTGAAGGTTCTGCAGGTGGGCCGGGCGAGGCTGAGGCGCCTGTGGCGTCCACCCAGGCCCCTCGCGCGACTGAGCCACTGCGCGCCTTGCGCCCCGTGCAACCGCCGGTGCGACCGACTGCGAAAGAGGGAGCGCTTGCTATTCCGCTGATTCCTTCCTCCCGGCGCCCTTCGCCCCCGAGTGAATCGCCAGCGCAGCTGACTCCTCCTACAGCTGCTCCGGAGCTCCAGCGAAGCGCAACACCCTCTCCGGCTCCTCCCCCGATTCCAGTGCCTCCGACGGCCCCTAAACCTGCTGCACCCGGGCAACCGGAAGCCGAGCGGCCAACGGTCTCATTTCGGCCTTTGCGGCCACCTCTTGGCGCCGGAAGCGGAGCGAATCCCCCCGCTCCGGCATCGAGCCAAGCATCTACAAGCGCTCCGCTAAACCGGAACATCGTCATACCGGCAAGGCCTATTCCAACCGCTCCCCCGCCGACTGCTGCGGGTCCCGGTCGACCCGTTCCCCCGGAGACGTCAAGGCCGGCTACTTTGCTGGAGCGTCCGGCGGTTCGGCCGACGGCGGCACCCGGTCAGCCTTCGCGTCCCGCCACTCCGCCTCCGTCGCGTCAAGCTTTCACCCCAGTGCCTCCTCAGGTAAGAGTGCAGCCGCCTACACACGTGGTTGCTCCCGGTGCGCCGCCAGCCTCTGGTGCATCGGCCGTGCCAGGATCGCCGATTCCGCCTCGTCCAACACCGCCGCCGCGACCTGCCGGACCTGGTCTTACTCCTGGTGCTCCCATCGCTCCGCGTCCTCCAGCCTCCCGGACTTTGGTTGGGCAGCCCCAGGCTCGCCCCGTGGTGCCGCCGCGGCAAGACATTCTGCAACGGCTGAACAAGCAGCAGGCTCCGCGTCCCATGCCGACTGCCCCCGCGGCTCCGCGTCCTGGAGCACCGGCGCGGCCGACATCTCCCGCACCTGGACAGCCTCTCTATCGAGGGCCTATTCGACCGGGACAACCTCTCATGCGCGGCCCGGGCAGTCCTGTTGGCCCGGGACAAGCCCCCGGTCAACGGCGTCCCAGTGGCCTGCGGCCCATGCACCCCACGGCACTACGGCCGGAACCGGCCACAATGCCTACCGAGCAGCAGCGCCGCCATCAGGCGAAGCCTGGTAGTCGACAGCAGGGGCCGCGTAAACGCGAAGAAGTCGAAGGAGTGCTGCGCGAACGGGTTTCCAAGCGCTCGGCAGCAGCCGAGCCCCCGCCCATTGATCGCGAGATCACAGTAGCCGAAGGCGTCACGGTTAAGGAGCTATCCGAGAAGCTGGGCGTCAAGGCGAATCTCGTCATCAAGAAACTCGTCGAGAAGAAGATTTTCGCGACCATCAACCAAACTCTCGACGTGAAGCTCGCCGAAGAGCTCGCCCGGGAATTCGGAGCTTCCACCAACAAGGTCAGCTACGAAGAAGAAGCGACGCAAGATCTGGAGCAAGCTGAGGACACCGTTGATCTGGTCCGGCGCGCACCCGTGGTCACCATCATGGGGCACGTCGATCATGGAAAAACTTCACTGCTCGATGCCATCCGCGAAACCAATGTCGCCGGGCGTGAAGCCGGCGGAATCACTCAGCATATCGGCGCCTATCATGTCGAGAAAAACGGCCGCAAGATTGTCTTTATCGATACACCAGGACACCAGGCGTTTACTCGCATGCGTGCACGCGGCGCAAAGGTAACCGACATCGTCGTTCTAGTAGTATCGGCCGACGACGGCGTAATGCCGCAGACGCTCGAAGCAATCGATCACGCAAAAGCTGCGGGCGTACCTATCCTGGTGGCAATTAACAAGATCGACAAACCGGACGCGCAGCCTGATCGCGTGAAACAGCAACTGTCAGATCGCGGGCTCCTTGCCGAAGACTGGGGCGGCGATGTGGTTATGACGCCGGTATCCGCCAAAACCGGCCAGAACCTCGACTTACTGCTCGAGATGATTCTGCTGGTTGCCGATATTCAGGACCTCAAGGCAAATCCCGGCCGGCCCGGTCTTGGCACTGTACTCGAGGCCAAACTCGATAAGGGACGCGGTCCAGTAGCTACCATGCTCGTGCGCAATGGAACGCTCCGGGTGGGCGATTTCTTCATCTGTGGAGCGTTGTTCAGCAAGGTCCGCGCGATGTTTGACGATCGTGGCAATCCAGCCAAAGAAGCCGAGCCCTCCATGCCGGTCGAAGTGATCGGGCTGGAAAGCCTGCCTGAGGTAGGCGATAGCTTCCAGGTTGTCTCCGACACGTCAAAGGCCAAGCAGATCGTAATCTATCGTGAAGCCAAGGCGCGTGATGTTGCCATGGCAAAGGGCGCCCGAGTTGCAACGCTTGCCTCGCTCAACCAGAAGTTTGCTGAAGGCGAACTCAAAGACCTCAATCTAATCATCAAGGCCGACGTAGGCGGTACCGCGGAGGTGCTTTCCGACACGCTTCAGCAGCTGTCGAACGACAAAGTACGCGTTCGCGTGCTCCGAGCTGGCGTAGGCGCAATTACCGAAGACGATGTGCTGCTAGCGTCCGCTTCAGAAGCCTTGATCATCGGTTTCAACGTACGGCCCGAGCGGAACGCACAATCGACCGCCGACCAGCAGAAGGTCGATATCCGGCTCCACAGCATCATTTACGAGCTGATCGATGAAGTGCAGCGTGCCATGACAGGACTTCTGGAACCGGTTTTCAAGGAGACCATTCAGGGTCATGCCAACGTCCTGCAAACCTTCCGGATCAGCAAGGTGGGCACCGTGGCCGGCTGCTTTGTGGCCGACGGTGCAATTCGCCGCGACAGCCAGATTCGCGTCCGGCGCGATGGAGAAATCGTGCATACCGGCCGCATCGAGGCTTTAAAGCGCTTCAAGAACGATGCAAGCGAAGTAAAGAATGGCGTCGAGTGCGGTATTTCACTGGCTAACTTCAACAACATTCATGCGGGCGACGTACTCGAAGCCTTCACCATGGAACGCATCGCGGTGGAGATGCCGACGCTGCAATAACCCGTTTCGCCGATTGAGCGATGCCCGTCATTGGCGTACTCACTCTCGAATTACACGTTGAGGATTCGCACTCTCTCAAGGAAAAGCGGCATGTGGTCAAAAGCCTGAAAGACCGGCTCCGCGAACGCTTCAACGTGTCGGTCGCCGAGATCGATGGGCTCGATTCCTGGCAGCACTCGGTCATCGCAGCGGTAACCGTTTCGAGCGACCGAGTGCGAGCCGAACAAGTGCTGCAGGCGGTCGAGTCTCACGCAGCCAACCTGTTAGGCGGCGCTTTGACTGCAAGCGGCGTGGAATGGCTCTAACTGGCTTTTTGCCGCAGGCCGCTTACGTCTTCGTACACTCAGAATAGAGGCAAGGCATGGATAGTCATCGGGCTGAACGGATTTCTGAGGCGCTTCGGGAAGAACTCAGTGAAATGATCTCCTATGAGCTGTCGGACCCGCGAGTTTCGGAGGCCGTGGTGACTGAGGTTTTAATCTCGCCCGACCGCAAACGCGCACAGGTACGGCTCCACATGGGGGACGATCCGAAGCGGCAGCAGGAAACGATCGAAGCGCTCGACGGGGCTAAAAACTTCTTACGTCGCCAATTGGCTGAGCGGCTGAGCTTGTTCCGGGTACCGGACCTTCACTTCGAGGCCGATGTCGCGCTTTCGACAACGGCTCGCCTGGAATATCTGTTGAAACGAGTGCGCCGGGGCCGCCCGCGCGAGGCCGACGCGACCCAAGACTAGCTGTTTTTCAGGCTTAACGTTACACTCGACATTAGTCAGCAGCTAAATTTCTAATCAGCCGGGAAGCGGTTGATTTTCGGAGGCCATATTCGATCTGCACCGATGGGGGGTAGATTCCTGGAGGCGTGCCGCAGGCGCGCGACCGACGTGCGTCCCGTTTGGTTCATGCGGCAGGCCGGGAGATATTTGAAGCCGTATCGTGATATCCGGTCACGGCACGGCATCCTCGAAATTTGTAAGCGGGCGGACTTGGCAGCGGAGGTGACTCTGCAGCCGATCGAAATTCTCGACGTCGACGCAGCTATTATCTTCGCCGACCTGCTGTTGCCGATCGAACCGATGGGTTTGAAGCTCGAGTTTAAAGCCGGCGAAGGACCGTACATCGAAAACTCGATCACCGAGCCGGAAGACATCGACGAGCTTTCCACCAGCCGCACGGACGACCTGGAGTATGTAAGCGAGGCAATACGAAAAGTCTGCGATGCCCTGGGCGGGAAAATACCAGTGGTCGGCTTTGTCGGAGCACCGTTCACGCTCGCCAGTTACATGATCGAGGGCGGCCCTTCGAAGACGTTTCTCAAAACCAAGCGGCTGATGTTCGGCAACGAAACGATGTGGCGGCGCTTGATGGGCAAGCTCGTGGATGTACTCGGCGATTTTGCCAGGATGCAGATCGGCGCCGGTGCACGCGCCATTCAGGTGTTCGATAGCTGGGTAGGAGCTCTAAGCCCGGAAGATTACGTCCGCTATGTGCAGCCATATTCGCGAGCGTTGATTGAGCGTACTCGCGCCGCCGGTGTTCCAGTAATTCACTTTGGCACGGGAGCAGGCGGCTTTTTCCGTGAGTTGCATGCTGCCGGCGGCGACGTGCTGGGCGTTGACTGGCGGATCAACATCGATCACGTGTGGTCAGAGATCGGATATCGTTCCGCTATACAGGGGAATCTAGATCCTGTCGCATTATTTGCTCCGCTCCCTGAACTGCGAACCAAGGTGTTGGACCTGCTGAGCCGGACAGGTTCACGTCCGGGGCACATTGTGAATCTCGGACACGGCATTCTTCCCGAAACGCCCGTCGAGAACGTCAAAGCTGTTGTGTCGATCGTCCGAGAGTTCTCGACTGTTCGGTGACGGCCCGCGTAGCCATTGTCGGCGGGGGAGTTTCCGGGCTGGCCACCGCCTATTTTCTCGCTCGCGCCGGCTTACGTCCGGTGCTTATCGAAAAATCGTCGCGATTAGGTGGCCTGATTCGTACAGACCACTGGCAAGGCTGCGATCTGGAAGCGGGTCCGGATAGTTATCTGGCGGCCAAACCGGCCCCGGCCGAACTGGCGGAGGAACTCGGAGCACTCGGCGAGCAGATCATTGGCTCTAACGACCGGGGCCGAAAAGTTTTCATCGTTCGCCATGGCAGGTTGACGCCTTTACCGGCGGGCATGAGCATGATGGTGCCCGGAAACTGGAAAGCAGCCTTCCGATCCGACCTGTTCGGCGCGGGCACAAAGCTGCGAATTCTCGGCGAACTTCGGAAGCGGCCCCGCCATCGAACCGAGGATGTCTCCATTGCGCAATTCGTCAAGGATCACTTCGGGCAGGAGATGCTCGACTATGTCGCCGATCCACTGCTCACGGGCGTTTACGGAGGCGATTCGTCGCAATTGAGCGCGGCCAGCGTTATCCCTCGATTCACCGAATACGAAGAGCGGTTTGGGAGCTTGATCCGCGCTGTACGCCAGTCGAAGAGCCGCGGACCCCAAGCCGCACTTTTCGGGTCATTCGAAGGCGGCATGCAGTCCCTTACAGACAGCTTGGGAGCGGCGCTCGAGGGCAAGGCCACCATTGTTCACGAAGAGGTTACCTCACTCGAACGGAAGGTGGAGGGTTGGAGGGTAGGGACGCGCGGACAAGCGATAACCGTTGACCAATTAGTGCTCGCCTGCCCCGCTTACGTGTCAGCACAGCTGCTCCAAAGCGCGTCCGCCGGACTGGCTGAAGAGCTCGCGGCGATTCCATACTCCTCGGCTCACCTTGTCACGCTCGTATTCCGGGCCGGGAATGTCACAAAGGCCCTCGGAGGCGCGGGCATTTTGATACCGCAGCTGGAGCGCAAAACTATAGCGGCGGCCACCTGGATCAACTCTAAGTTTCCGGTGCGCGTGGCGGAAGGCTTGGTAGCTCTACGAGCATTCATCGTGAGGGATGAAGCCATTCGACTACAGCGCGCCTCGGATGACGATTTAGTGAGGCTGACGAGGGCGGATCTTGAGCGATTTGTGGAGTTCAACGCGCCGCCCTGCTTTTCAAAGGTCGACCGCTGGCCCGCCTCCATGCCACAGTACGTGGTGGGGCATGGGGCACGCCGCAAAAAGATACACGAGCAGAGTGCGGAATTGGGGCGGCTACACATGGCCGGTAATTCACTCGACGGAGTCGGAATACCGGACTGTATTAACCTGGCGAGAAAAGTCGCGGTAAACATCACGAGCTCAATCACAAATTAAAAGCATGTAACCATGCTCATCGATTGTCCAAAACGATCGCTCACAGCGTCTCACTGTCGGACACGAAAACGCCGGTGGAAGAAAGCCGGCACAGAGAAGGAGTTGGACATGAGAGTATTTGTTGGCGTCGCAGCTGCGATGACCCTATGTATCGCGCCGGCTTTCGCGCAGAAAACAGCAAGCGAACGCCTTACCGCTGCAACGACTGATTTGCACCAGATGATGAATGCCTCCGATAAGGGCATTCCGGAGGATTTACTGAACAAAGCCACTTGCGTAGTGGTTGTGCCGAATCTGAAGAAAGGCGGCTTCATCGTAGGCGCTGAATACGGCAAAGGCTTCTTCAGCTGCCGCAAGGAAAACGGAGTTGGCTGGAGCGCTCCGGGTTCATTGCGAATTACGGGCGGCAAGTTCGGGCTGCTCATTGGCGTCGCAGAGTCCGATCTGGTCCTGCTCGTGATGAATAGCTCCGGTATGGAGCACCTATTGGCGGACAAGACTCAAATCGGAGGCGAACTTTCGGCCGCTGCCGGTCCGATCGGACGTGACTCTAAAGCCATGACCGATGTCGAGCTGCATGCTGAAATCCTGACCTATTCCCGCCAGCGTGGTCTGTTCGGCGGCATCGACCTTACCGGGGCGGTCTTGACCCAGGACAGCGACGCGAATAAGGAACTTTACGGAAAAGACATTTCGAACAAAGAACTCGTCTCCAGCTCGATAGCGGTTCCGGCAGCAGCAAAACCGTTTATTCACACCCTGGACCGGATTTCATCGCGCAAGTAACTGAACGGCTGCGAGCCGTTTGAATAAAGACGGCTCGCCCCTCTGACTCACGAGCCTGGAGAGCGACAATAGATACTTGTCAGAAAAGGCTAACAGGTTAAACGTCGGATTGCTCTACGGCGGCCGATCAGGCGAGCACGAAGTCTCAATCCGGTCGGCGGAATCGATCCGGGCAGCCCTCGATCCCCAGCGATATACGGTCAAGGATCTGTTCATCGATAAAGACGGCAAGTGGCCTTTTGGTGCACTGAGTCCTGAGCCGGGTGCCAATCCCGGGATAGATGTAGTATTTCCTGTCCTGCACGGCACCTTCGGCGAGGATGGGACGATCCAGGGTTTGTTAGAACTGGCCGATTTGCCTTATGTGGGGGCCGGAGTTCTGGCCTCCGCAATCTCGATGGACAAGGTTTTCACCAAGCGCATGTGCCGGGATGCAGGGCTTCCGGTAGTGCCTTTCCTGACATTCGTTCGCAGCGAGTTCGATCTTGCGGCCATTGCCGTTCCTTTCTCCTATCCTGTATTTGTGAAGCCGGCGAACTTAGGTTCGTCAGTCGGAATTTCGAAGGTCGATTGCTCGTGTAAGCTATCCGGCGCGGTTACCGCCGCGCTACGATTTGACCGTAAAATTTTGATTGAGCAGGGTGTAAAGGGGCGCGAGTTCGAGTGCGCTGTGCTCGGAGGCGCTCACCCTGTGGCTTCTGTTCCCTGCGAAATCCTTCCCTCGCAGGATTTCTATACCTACGAAGACAAGTACCTGCTCAATAAGGCGCAGATCGATCTGCCTGCAAAGTTGTCGGACGCGCAAACCGCCGAGATACAGAGGCTCGCCGTGGCCGGCTTTGAAGCGGTAGGCTGCGAGGGCATGGCGCGTGTCGATTTTCTCATGGACGAAGCCTCGGGCGAGTTTTTCGTAAATGAGATAAACACAATTCCAGGCTTCACGTCCATCAGTATGTATCCGAAGATGTGGGAGTATTCCGGCATTCCTTACGCAAGTCTTCTCGACCGGCTGATTCAACTCGCTCTCGATCGTGCGGCGGATCGCCGCCGAACGACTTACTCTCGATGAATCTCCGCAATCTGCTCAGGCCGGCAGCGTTACTTCTAGCTGGCGTAGTGAGTTCTTCGTTTGGCGGTCAACAAGCGACCGGTAAAAGCAACCCGGCACAGAAACTGCAGGGCGATCCGGGCAAGGACCTGAGCGAATCGCTGAAGCGGTTTATCGGCGTTCTCTCCACCGTGCAAAGCGAAGGGGCAGATGCACCTCAGGTAGACAAACTGCTCTACGAGGGCGCCATTCCCTCCATGCTTCGCGAACTCGATCCACACACACAGTTCTTCGATCCGGCTCAGTTCCAACAGCTGAAGCAAATGGAAGATTCCGAGCAGAAGGGCTTCGGCAGCATTGTTTCGGTGTTGCCAGGCCAGGTGATCTTTCTGCAGACGCTGCCCGGCACGCCTTCCAACAAAGCCGGCATTCAGGCCGGCGATGAACTTCTCGCCGTGAACAACATAGCGATCCGCTCACTCGATCCCGAGCAGATCGTTCAGCTGCTGACAGAGGCGCGCCAGCAGCGAGTCGCGATTTACGTACGCAGGCGAGGTTCGCCGCGACCTCTTCAGTTTCAACTAACGCCCGAACTTGTAGATGCTCCCAGCGTGGACCGCGCTTACATGCTGAAGTCGGGCGTAGGATACATACGCATTGCCAGTTGGGATCTCCAAACGGCTAAGCAGTTGAGCGATGCCATTACGAAACTCGGCGGCAACTCGCTTCGCGGACTCATCATCGATTTGAGGAATAATCCAGGCGGCGTAGTAAAGGCTTCTCTCGATGCAGCTTCGATGTTTCTCGCGCCGGGACAGCTTATTTTGACAGCTAAGGGACGCTCCAGCCAAGCCCAGAGCGCGACTGTTCCCAAGGTTGCTAAACCGTATCGATTTCCGGTCAGCATCCTGCTTAATGCGAAGACCGCGAGTGCATCCGAAATCTTTTCAGGTGCGTTGCAGGACCACGATCGCGCATCTGTTGTCGGCGAGACCAGCTACGGCAAGGGACTCGTTCAGAGCGTCGTACCGCTTTCCGACGGAGCCGGCTTGGCCATTACGACTGCGTTTTATTACACCCCGAGTGGCCGCTCCATTCAGCATCCTCTGCGAGATTCGGCGCTTTCGAATACCTTCAGCGGTAAACCGGTTCCCAATGCTCCAACTTACAAGACCGATAGCGGCAGAGTTGTTACAGGCGGTGGCGGAATCCAACCGGATATCCGTGTAGAACCGGCCCAACTTACAAGGCTTGAGGCTGTATTGGACGCAAGCGGGGTACTTACAGCTTACGCGACTAACTATCTCGCTTCGCACTCTCCGATACCGGATCCGTTCACTGTTTCCCCAGAAATGCTGGATGATTTGAAAGTGTATTTATCTTCCCGCTCCATTGCGCCGACGCTCGCCGAGTGGAGCAGTGAACGCCCCTGGATCACTAATCGCTTCACGGAGGAGATTGTGACGCAGGCTCGCGGCGTGGCGGCCGGAGAAGAGGTTCAGGCGCAACACGATCCGCAAGTACAGGCAGCTCTGCACGCCTTGAACGACCGGGCGCTGCTCCAAGCAAAAGCCCGGTAAGCAGGCGCCGCTTATCTTTTTTCCCGATGGTAATCGCCGCGGCTGAAGTACTTTTCAAGCCACACATAGAGACAAATGAACAGATAACGGCTGCCCATCTCTTTGATCTTCAACTTGGGAACGCCGGTGCGCCGGTTGCGCCAGGTGATTGGAATAACGGTCCAACTGTAGCCGCGAACAATCGTCTTGAGCGGAATTTCAACCGTCAAGTTGAAGTGCGGCGATAGCAAAGGCCGGCAGCCTTCAATCACGGTGCGCCGATATGCTTTGAAAGCATTGGTCGTGTCGTTCAGACGAATGCGGAACAACATGCGGATGAAGAAATTCGCCAGGCGATTAACCCGCATCTTGATCCACGGATAATCGATAGTTCCTCCGCCCTTGATGAAGCGCGACCCAAGCACCGCATCCCAACCTTGGTTCAGTAACTCCCAGTAACGCACCACGTCACGAGCGTCATCCGATTCATCGGCCATCATGATCACGGCAGCATCACCATGCATGTTGTCTAAGCCAAAGATAATGGCGCTGCCGAATCCGTGTATTCCTGTGTTTTGAATTGGCCGCAGGGGAGGAACCCGAGAGCAGGCGTCCTGTAATCGCGCCCACGTGGTATCCGAGCTGCCGTCATCCACCACGATGATTTCGTGCGGAACCCGATGAAGACGCAGTTCCACATAAAGATGCTCGACAGTGGAAGCGATGCATCCTTCTTCATCGCGAGCAGGAATCACAATGCTTAACAGACGCAGCGGCTCACGACTCGGATCGGGCGGCGGCGACTTCATACCGCTCCTGTGCGGCTAAGCCAACCGGGATTTTCACGTACATGAGCCGCAATTCCGGCGAGAATGTCTTCGAGAGAGCGCTGGGGAGACCAATCGAAATCGGCTGCTGTTCGACCGTAGTCCATCACCATCCACGGAATGTCGAAAGGTCTCGGTCGTGTGTCAGGCTGTGGCTGATGAGGGCCAAATTGCTTGTTGCACCAATCGGTCAGCTGGGCCAATGACATCGAGTTTTTCGCTCCTCCGCTCACGTTGTAGACCGGGTCAGCCGGAGGATCGCGCCGAAGTTGTAAGGCGATCAGAGCAGCTAAATCGGCCGGGTGAAAAGCGTCACGAACCTGATGACCATGACCTCCAAAGCCGATATAACGCAAGGGCAGGCGGGAAGCATGCGCATGGAGCCAGTAAGAAAAAATCCCTTGTTCAGCGGTGCCGAACTGTCCGGCGCCGGCAAGCACGCCGCAACGGTCGATCCACACGGGAAAATCGAACGTGAGCCCATACTCAACCGCCATGATCTCGGAGGCAAGCTTCGTTGCGCCGTAAAGCGAGATGGGCTGAGAAGTAGAAAATGTTTCAGTGATGCCGGCCGCGCTTACACCTTGGCTTAGACGTTCACTTTCATCCAGGCGGAAGCTGTTGCCTTCGGTGCGCATCGGCAACGATGCCAAGTCGCGGACCGAGTAAACACGGCTAGTGCTCAGCAGAATCAATCCAGCTTTACGATCCCGGCAATACTCAACCATATTGAGCGTGCCGCCCAAATTGTGCTCAGAGAGTTGGCGAGAACTCGACCGCCCATCTACACCAGCCAGCACGCTTGGATTAGCTGCGGCGTCAATCACCCAGTCGCAGGATGGAAGCGTATCCATGTCGCTGCGCATGCGTACGTCACCGTGGATGTACTGAACCCCGCGTTTAGTGAGCACCGAGCGGTTCATCTCTGAACCGGCGCGCAGAAGATTATCGAAGCCTACAACTTCCAGACCTGGAATTAGAGAAACGAGCGCTTCGGCCAGCTGGCTTCCTACAAAGCCGCAAGCACCCGTGATCAGAACCTTCATCCGCGAACAGTGGAGGCCAGTGCCGGTTGAGAGTCCGAAAGCCGAACATTCCAGGACTCGGTGATTTCACGAAACACGTCACGCAAAGGCCGCGTGATCGTCCAGCCTGGATACTGTGCCTTCATCTTTCGCAGATCGCTGTAGTAGCAGATGTGATCTCCGATGCGATTTTGATCGACGTACGAATACTTCTGCGGCTTCCCAGTAAACTCTTCCACCATCTTGAAAGCTTCCAAGATAGAACAGGAGTTATCCTTCCCTCCGCCGATGTTGTAAACCTCTGCCACCCGCGGTTTATCGCAGAAGGCGACAATGAAGTTGGCTACATCTTCCGAGTGGATATTATCGCGGACCTGCTTGCCCTTGTAGCCAAATACTTTGTATTCGCGGTCTTGAATGTTACAGCGGACCAGGTAACTCAGAAAGCCGTGCAGTTCAACTCCGGAATGATTCGGACCGGTTAAGCATCCGCCGCGCAGGCAGCAGGTCGGCATATTGAAGTACCGTCCGTATTCCTGCACCATTACATCGGCCGCGACCTTCGATGCACCGAAGATCGAGTGCTTGGATTGATCGATCGAAAAGCTTTCCGGGATACCGTTCTCATAGGCCGGATCGGCGTAATCCCAGCGAGTTTCCAGTTCGCGCAGCGGGATGGAATTAGGAAGATCGCCATACACTTTGTTCGTGGACATGTGCACGAAAGGCGACTCCGGACAGGCCCGGCGGGCAGCTTCCAAGAAGTTCAGCGTGCCAACTGCATTCGTGTCGAAATCGTCGAACGGAATCGCCGCAGCGCGATCGTGCGAGGGCTGAGCAGCCGTGTGAATAATCGCATTCGGACGAATATCGGCCACCAACTGCAAAATTCCTGCGCGATTGCGAATATCAATATCGTGATGCTGGTAGCCGGGGATCTGAGATTTCAATCTCTGCAGCGACCAGCGCGTATCGCCTTCGGGTCCAAAGAAAACGGAACGCTCATTATTGTCAATTCCGTAAATTTCAAATCCATGACGCGCCAGATGGAGGCAGACCTCCGACCCGATCAGCCCGCAGGAGCCGGTAACAAGTGCTTTCTTGGAGGCAGATGTTTTAGACACTAAAAATAGTCTAGCTTAGCGAGCAATGATGTAAATCTGCCGTAAAGCAAAGTCGGAAGGGTAGGGATGCTTATGGCGCCGGTCCCGTTTGACCGCCGGTTTTACACTCAGCATCGAGGGGAGACGAGGCCGAATGGAAGGTGTTTGCGACCGTTTCATCGGTCTGAGGAATTTACAACTTCACTGGTCGGGCCGCCGGGATTTGAACCCGGGACCTCTTGCACCCCAAGCAAGCGCGCTAGCCAGGCTGCGCCACGGCCCGAAACTATGAGTCTATCGTACCCGGTGGATCTCATCCTGCATCCCTTCACAATCCGCAGTGATTAGACTGAAACCATGTTGAGACTGTTGTTGCTCGGAGCGACGCTCGGCGCTCTCGTTGCCGCGCCGGAAAGCTTCCATCTCTCGGCGGATAAGATGCGCGCCGACGTGAAGTATCTCTCGAGCGATCTCCTGGAGGGCCGAGGCGTCGGAACAAACGGCGAAAAGCTTGCTACTGATTATCTGGCCGGGCAACTCAAGGCCGCTGGCGCGAAGCCGGCAAGCGAAGATGGTTCGTACTTCCAAAAGGTTCCGCTGGTGGGCAGCAAAACAGACCCGGGCGCCACACTGACGGTCTCCGGCACAAACGAGCGTTTTGTGCTCCACTTCTCGAAAGATTTCGTTGGAACAGCGACGTCTCAGCAGCCGCAAAACGATTTCAATGCAGAAGCCGTTTTCGTGGGTCACGGCATCTCGGCTCCGGAGTTCGGTTGGGATGACTACAAAGGCGTGGACTTGCACGGCAAAGTGCTGGTCTTCTTTACCAATGAGCCGCCCTCAGACAATCCAGACTTTTTCGGCGGCCGCGCTCTGACTTACTATGGCCGCTGGACTTACAAGTTTGAAGAGGCCGCTCGCCGAGGCGCTGTAGCGGCGCTCATCATTCACACCACGCCGACGGCTGGGTACGGCTGGAGCGTAGTGAGCAGCTCAGGAAGTAGAGAAATGCCGCAGCTCAAGCTCGAGCAGAATCAACACGGCCTCAAACTCGCGGCTTGGGTTAACGAGCAGGCAGGCGCGAGGCTCGTAAGCGCCACCGGGCACTCCGTCGATCAGCTGCTCGCAATGGCGAACCAGAAATCATTCCACCCCATCCCGCTGAAGCTTCATATCGAGGGACACATTCCCGTAAAGCTGCGTAACATCGAAAGCCGCAATGTAGTGGGCCGCATCGAAGGATCGGACTCCGCCTTGCGATCGCAGACCGTTCTCTACAGCGCTCACTGGGACCACTTGGGTGTCGGCATTCCCGTGAATGGAGATGCAATTTACAATGGCGCCGTAGACAACGCGACCGGCTGCGCTGTGGTGCTCGATATAGCCCGTGCCTGGAATCTGCTTCCGCACAAACCAAAACGCAGCGCGATCTTTCTGTTTGTGACCGCGGAAGAGTCAGGTCTGCTTGGCTCGAAATATTATGGCGAGCATCCCGTGACGCCCGCGCGATCAACAGCCGTCGATATCAACTACGACGCACTCTATCCCTTCGGCAAGACCACTAACGTGCTGTTGAACGGCGCCGAGCGCACCACGCTCTGGCCGCTCATTCAGCGCGACGCCAGGCAAATGCATCTGGACTTGGCATCCGATCCGAATCCCGAGCAGGGCGAGTATTACCGGTCGGATCATTTTTCGCTAGCGCGTGTCGGCATTCCGGCCTTCAGCGTTTCGCAAGGCGACCGGTACGAAGGCAAACCAGCGGATTTCGGGCGTAAGGTTTTCGAAGACTATAACAGCCAGCACTATCATCAGCCGTCGGACGAGTATCACGCCGACTGGGATTTCAGTGGATTGGTGCAGATGGCTGAGTTTGGAATGAAGATCGGCATCGACACCGCGAACCAGCCGCAATTGCCGACCTGGCATGCGGGCGATGAGTTTCTCGCGGCACGCACGAGATAGCGTCGTAGCTTCAGCTGGGCTTGACCAAGCGACCGGTGCAACAGATCGCGGAGTTCCAGCTGCGAGGCAGCACTTTTAAGATATGCGCGATCCAAGGTCGCAGAGCATGCGCGAACGATGCCCGGAATGTCGCGCCATTGCACCTCAGACGACTCGTCCCCTATTTTGAACCAATAGCGGCTCACCGAAGCTGTGCTCGCCCAGGAGCCTCCGATTGCATACCGGATGCCGGCTTTCTCGAGCGCAGAGCGTACTACGTCGAAGGCATCGGCCGGAGACATCACGCCTTCCCATAGGCCGCTCGCGCCAGTTCTGCTCCAAAGCGCGCGACTGCCACTTGAAAAGCAATTTCGGCCTCGTTAGCGTCCGGATACCTACGGCGGGCCGCAGACCATTGAAGAGCTTGCCCCGCCTCCCAAAGCGCAGCACCTAGGCGTGCGCGTTCAGAAGGAGTCATCTCCCCAATCCGCTGGAAATAGACTTGGCTCAGTTTTGACGATGTGTCACTTAGCGCCACTCCAGTTCGAGTATCTCTCATTGACATCAACAGTGCCGGCTTCAAACGTTCGATACTTGCGCGCCAGCAACGCTTCCTGTTGCGCCTTTTCGTCAGCTGGCAGAAAGCTGTATTCAATACTCGCTTGCGCTATTTGCTTCAGATCGCTATAAGTGAGACCGAACTCTTCCACAGCGCGTTGGTACTCATGGGTGAGGTCGATGCGCGACACGCCTTCGTCATCGGTGGAAAGCGCTACCGGTACGTGCCAGGCGCGGTAAACCGGAAGTGGGTGATCTTTGCCCCGCACCCCAAGAATTAGATCATTGCTGGTCAGGTTTATCTCGACGGCAATGTGCCGCGAAGCCATTTCACGCAGCAATTGATAGGGGTCGCGTTCATACATAATCTCCACGCCATGCCCGATCCGTTCGGCATGCCCAAGTTCCACTG
Source organism: Bryobacteraceae bacterium (assembly GCA_965219105.1). GTDB lineage: Bacteria > Acidobacteriota > Terriglobia > Bryobacterales > Bryobacteraceae > Bog-105. The sequence continues at coordinate 3,353,126 of OZ244728.1, forward strand.
CTTCCCGGATATGGAAACGCAGACCGTCCGGCGGCGTCAAGCCCGGCGCAAGTTCACCGGCATGCAGGCTGATGTGAACTTTCGGGTAAACCGAATGCAGATAGTCGAACATCTCCATTTGCCGGTGATACTCGTGCATGGGTAGATACCAATCCTCCGGCATCACAAGGTCGATCCCTACAACCAGCGGCTCCACGGAAGCAAGTTCAAATCCGAGCAGCGCCTGCGCAAACACCTGCTCGGGCGGAAAGCCGCGCAGCGCCTGAAACAGAAATCGCACTTTAACTCCGCACGCGGGCAATGGGTTCGCCGAGTCGCAGTGCTCGACCGCTTGGCGCGCCGCCCCGCCTGCCTCGATCTCCGCCTGATCGTCTTTGACGTTCTTTCCCAGCCCTGCTTCGAGTAGCTCGGCTCGAGTTTTCGCTAAGTCTCCGCTCCATCCGATCTTGTAACCGAGCCGGGCGGCCAGTGCGAAGTCCGGCGTATACATGATTTCCAGATACTGTTCGTTCTGGCGGGCAGCGCGGCTCGCTAACTCGTCGAGCCATTCGCCCATGTGTCTCTTTGGATCGATGGTCTGGAAGCGGTCGAATGTGGAGAAGAAGTGATCGTGCGCGCTGCGGCCGGCAAAGGGAACGAAACTACGCATGGAAAACGCATCGACCATCGACGTATACAGCGCTTGATTTCCGAATGCGCTTGCCGCGGGCACCGACCCGGATTGGCAGTGAGCGTCGAGCGGGACGGCGAGAACAAACGTAGTCTGCTCCACGCAAAGCCGGTCCTCAGCCGCCGCCCGGATCAAGGATTCCGCATAGACAGCTCCAAATAAGTGACTGTGCAGATCCGCTCCCTTTGGCAGACGCTCGAGGAAAGCTCGTAGCTCGAGCGGATGGTGGCGTACCCGTTCAAGCGCCCGGCTTGCATTCGCGTAAGAAGATAACTTGGCAGGTTGAGCTGCAAGCGTAAAGCTTGAGAGCAGCAGACCGATTGCAGACAGCACCCCGAGGCTATGCCGCCGACGTCTTCGGGTACCGGCGATCGACTTCAACCCCCTGCCCGGTTGGCCAACGAAGCAGAGCGTTCCGCATTCACCGCCGAGCCGATCGTTGCGATATGCTCTCCGCCGGCCACAGCATCGAGCGAATATCCTTGCAGCGGACTGAGCTTCACCATCTCATGCAAGTACTCATGCAGCAAAGCCAGGTTCAGGAAACGCGCGTTCAAGCCCGTGATAAAGAACTTGCCCGGGCCATCCATGTGAATGCTGGTCGCTGTTGCCGCAGCAAGAGCCCGGTGCCAGAGCTTCATGAAATCAACGCATCGTGCCTCACCGGTTGCAGCCTGGGCAAATACTTCTTCCGGTTCGAGATCCATAAAGCGCAGCCGCATCGCGCGCTGGCCCATGATTCCCTCTAGATGGCCCCGGCCGCCGCAGCCGCAAAACTGCTCTTTTGGATCCAGTGTCACCACGGAATGGCCGGCCTCCCAAACTGCTCCATCGGACGGGTAGCGGCCGTATCCAATACCGTTGCCGAGCGTCCAAACGCGGACGATTCTATCGAGGTAACCGCGGGTAGCCGCAATGCCGGCTGCCATCACATCGGCGTCGTTGAAAATTCCAACCTGAACTTGACCAAAAACTGAATCGAGCGCCTCCGTCAGCAGTTGCGCCACATTTAGGCCCTTGAACTGGATCAGGTTTGGCGAGTCTTCCACAACCCCATTGCGGACAATTCCAGGCAGACCCAAACCGACATGGGACGGAGCTTCTTTCAGGTCGAGCCGCTTCACCTCTTCCGCGATTCGTCCGACAATCATCTCCGCGGGCACTCCGAGCAGCGAATCCGAAATGGACGCGTCTTCAGGCGACGTTCGCAGCTCGCCGACTATTGCATTGCCGGCAACCGCGCCCACTGTGATCCGCTCGGTAATTACGATGCCAACCTTGTGTGCCATGTTGCTCGTCCGCTAACTCCGCGAAAGCTTGTTCAATCCGTTAAACGCGGCCGCCTTGTAACATTCTGCAAGCGTCGGATAGTTGAAAACAGTATCCACGAAGTAATCTACTTTGCCTTTCAAGATCAGCACCGCCTGCCCGATGTGGAGCAGCTCGGACGCTCCCTCGCCAATAATATGCACCCCTAACAGTTCCAACGTATCTCGATTGAAGATAAGCTTCAAGCGGCCGGTCGTATCGCCGCGAATCTGGCCGCGTGCGATCTCCCGATAATATGCTACGCCCACCTCATAAGGAACGTCTTCATCGGTCAACTGCTCTTCTGTCTTGCCGATAAACGAGATTTCAGGAATCGTGTAGATGCCGAAAGGAAAATAGCTCGGATTGGACGAGAACGGCTTATCGAATGCATGCGCGACGGCGATTCTTCCCTGTTCCATCGACACCGAGGCAAGGCTCGGAAACCCGATCACGTCCCCAACGGCGTATATGTTCGGCTGGGGGGTCTGATAGTTCTCGTTTACGCTAATGCGCCCGCGCGCATCCGAGCTCAAACCGGCGGCCTCCAGGTTTAGCTCATCGACGTTGCCCTGCCGCCCCACGGCATACAGCAGAGCGTCTCCCGGCACCTTTTTATTGCTCTCAAGATAGGCCACCACTGCTGGACCGGAAGGATTATCCCCTTCCTCGACGCTATGCACCTCCTCATTCAAACGCATGGTGACGCGATGATCCCGCAGGTGGTATGAAAGCGCCTCGACAATCTCCGAATCGGCGAACTCGAGCAGCCTGGGGCGCTTCTCGATCAAAGTGACGCGGACCCCGAGCGCCGCAAACATGCACGCGTATTCCACGCCGATGACGCCGCCGCCGACCACGATGAGGGTTCGCGGAATGGCCGGCATTTCGAGGATCTGATCGCTGTTGATAATGGTTCGGGCATTGATCGGGACCTTCTCTGACGCAGCTGGTTTCGTACCCACCGCGATCACGATTTTGGCCGCCTTGATCTCCGAAGAACCTTTCGATCCGGTCACCGTGACAGATGTCGGACTACTGAAGCTCGCAACCCCGGTAAGCACCTCAATGCCATTGCGTGCAAGCTGCGCCTGCGTCACATCGATCTCGGTCTTGATCACATGCTGTACCCGAAATGCCAGGTCCGCCATCGTGATCTTTTCTTTTACCCGGTAACTGACGCCGTAGACGTTTTGATAATTGAAGCCTGACAGGTGCAGCACGGCTTCCCGCATGGTTTTGCTCGGGATCGTACCGGTGTTGATGCAGACGCCTCCAATTACCTCGCGCTGCTCGATCAGCGCCACTCGCTTACCACTCTTCGCACCCTGAATTCCAGCCCGCTGCCCAGCGGGGCCGGAACCAATTACAACCAAATCATATTCGGACATGGATGGCTAGTGTTCCAGTATTATGACGCACGCTTGCTTCGCTCCGCGCCAGCAAATCCGAGTATAGCTTCCAAAGAGTAGTAACAACTACGAGACCCAAAGTCTGGCCATTTCCAGAGACGCGGGGGGCGCGCTAACTGAGATCCTGCAGGCTCGCTTCGATGAGCTTCTGCGTTCCTTCGAGGGGATCTCCCTGCCCTTCCCACTCCATCGAGAAATAACCTGCGTAGCGCGCTTGCTTGGCGATGGAAAAAATGCGCGCCATGTTCACCCGGTACACCTTGCCCTCGTCCCGCTCGGAATCTTTAACATGGCTAATGTTGAAAGCAAGCGGAAACAGCTTTCGAAGCGCCGCCTCGTTCTCCTGTTCGTTGTTGAAAATCAACATCGAGTTACAAAAGTCAGGCAGCGCTCGCAGGAAGGGGCTGTTTACCGTCTTCAATACCTGAACGATGCGCTCCGGCTTCTCGCTCTGCGGTTCGTCGTTCTCGACATTGATTACGATGCCCTTGGATTCGCCGTAATTTGCCAGCTCTTTCATGCTGTCAGCCGCGCACTCAATCGAATCGCTCCCTTTGCTAGCCGGTAGATGAACCCGAATGCTCGGCGAATGCAGCAGCACAGCCGCGTCCACCCATTTGCGGTACTCCGCAATTCCTGCTTGGCGCTCAGCCGCTGTTCCGCAGAGCGTTACCGTGATATCGACCGGTATGTTCACGACATGCAAGCCGGCTTTCGTAAACGCCTGGCGCAGCCCGCGAACATACTCCGCATCGAGCGATTGGAAGTGATGGCTCCAGGGCTCGATGCCGGGCACGCCAAGTTTCGGAACCGTTGTTTGCGCAAACTGTTCCAGACTCATTCCGTTTTGCGGGGCTTCGCTCCCGGACGAACTGGTGCGGGCAATGAGCGACCGAAACGGATACGAAGATACACTGAGCCGCTTGCGAGCTTCTGTAGGAAAATTCCAGTGCGGCGCTTCCTGCGCGCTCAGGCAAGCGGCGGTAGCCAGAGATCCGGCCAGAAACTCTCTCCGGTTTAAAGGAATTTTCATCGCGAGCCTCTAGGCCTTCCGTAGGTTTTCCATCAGATACTCGCTAGTGCGCAACGTAAACGCCAAGATAGAAAGCGTCGTGGTCTTATCGGTGCAGTTCGGAAACACACTCGCGTCGCAGATATAGAGATTCGGAACATCGTGCGTCTGTCCGAAGCGGTTGGTGACGAACTTCTTGGGATCGTTTCCCATTCGCAGCGTACCCGTCTCATGCAGGCTCGTCCCCGGGATGTCGGGGTGCTCCGCAGGCCCGAGATACTCAGCTCCGCTCGCGTGCAAAAGCTCTTTGCAGGCTTCCTTCCCGTGCTCCCACATCGCCAGCGTGTTCTCGTCCCATTGAAAGTGCAAACGTGCCGCCGGAATGCCGTAGATGTCCTTTACGACCGGATCGATATCGACAAAGTTCTTGTCGCTTCTCTGTGTCGGCGCTTGAATGTAGAACCCGACCGGCGTCGGATAGCGCCGTTTGATCTGCCGCTTGAAAGCGTGTCCAAAGCCTTCGATCTCTTCGAAGTAGGAGGGGAAGCCGCCCGCGCCGCCATCGGGATACACCGAGTACCCGCGAATGAACTTCTCTTCGCGCGGATTTTTCAAATTCTGCCAGCGCGGAAGCCAGGCAATTGTGCTGGCCGAGACCTTGTCCGGGAAACTAGGCTGCCCAAGCAGTTGCGGAAAGTAGCCGCGAGCCGTAACGCCGTAAAGATGGTCGCAGAGGTTCCGTCCCGCCTGTCCGCTCGAGTTCGCGATGCCCTCTGGCCAGTGCCTTGATTTTGAGTTGAGAAGAATGCGCGCCGATTCTATGCAGGAAGCGGCGACAACGATTGCTTTCCCGTACACTTCGTGTTCCTGTTTGCTGGGCCGATCGATATACGAAACTCCCACGGCGCGCCCGTTCTCGTCCGTGATGATGTTCTTTGCAAGCGCATTGGTCCTCAGTTCCAGGTTGCCGCTCTTCTCCGCCGCCGGCAGAAAAAACCAGGGCGTAGAAAAGAATGCTCCGATGTCGCATCCCTCCGTGCAGTTGCCGCAGAAATGACACCCAGGGTGACCGGCGTAAGGCTCGGTGAGCTGTGCGATCCGATCCGGCAGGTAAGGTATTCCGGTCTTTGCCGCGCCGCTCGCCAGAATGTGATCGATGCAGCGAAAGTTCATCGGCGGAATGTATTCGCCGTCGGGATTGCTCGGACGCCCCTGCTTTGTGCTCGCAACGCCGATCATGCGTTCGACACGGCTGTAATAAGGAGCTATCTCCTCGTAGGTAATCGGCCAATCGACGTCGTACCCGTCACGGCTTGCCGCGCGAAAATCGATATCGCCGAAGCGCGCAGAAGATCTGCCCCAGAAGTTCGTCTTGCCACCGACCGCAAAGCAACGCCGCCACGTCCATTCGGTCCCAGGCGCGGTAGTGAAAGCGATGTCGTGCTCCCAAATGCCCTCGCTGTACTCGTTATCCATATAGCCGACAAAGCTTTTGCGCTTGTTCGGATCGCCGAAGCCTCGAAACTCCATGTTGAAAGGCTGCCGGTGATTGCGAAAGTCCTTTGAGGGAATCAACCGGCGGCTGCCGTTCAGAGCAAGCACTTTTGCGCCAGCCTGGCACAAGGTGTGGATCGCCATCCCGCCGCCCGCACCGGTTCCAATCACAATGACGTCGTACGTTTCTTTACTCATTCAATACCTCGGCGGCGGCAAATGCAGATGTTCCGGATCGTTCAAGTGCGGACACGCGGGAGATTTTGCATAGAGCTTCAAATCCGGATCGTCGAGCGCTTCGAGCCCCATCCTGGTGGTGTAGTAGCCCATCACCGTATAGCGACGCATCAACAAAAAGAACGCGTGCCGGGCGGCATCCGCGCTCGGCGCCGCAGCGGCAACCAATAGCCTATGCTGCTGCTCGCCAGACATATCCCGAAACTCTTTGCCTGACATCTTTCGCGCATCCGCATCGAGCCGCCGCAGACCTTCGCGCGCTGTTTGAAGCTCCGGCTCGCCATGCGCCGCCATGAAATCGATGAACTCACTCACTCCAGCCTCATGAGCGCCCGGATACTCGTCTTTCGGGATAATCATCTCGGCCAGGATGTCGACCGTGCGATATTCCTCCGGCGAGAAAAACTGCGCCTTGTAAGGAGCGCGTTTCTCTGTGCCCGTGCTGTGATCCGCCGCATGAGAGTGCTCGCCCGCGAACACCCATCGGCCAAAACCTGGAAACTGACTGGCAACAGCGGCTTTTGCCATCCAGGCCAAAACGCGTCGGCGGTCCGGCGATTGGTTTGCCATGAAACTACGTGGTCCTCTTCTCCCAGTATGGCCACGCTGCGCCCATCAGGGTTGCCTGCGACCCAAGCGCGGCCTGCGTAAACGTCACACTCGATCGGGCCAGCACGCAGGCCGTCTCGCGAAATACGCGTTCGGCCGGTTCGAGCACGAGCGGGCCAGCGGCCGAAAGTCCGCCGGCAACCGCAATATGATCCGGGAAAAAAGTGTTGGCCATCGATGCGATCGCAACCCCGAGCGATTCGCCAGCGGCCGCTAATACCGCAATCGCGGCTTCATCCCCGGCTTGAGCAGCTTCGATCACGGTTCGAAGCGTAGTCTCTTCCGTTCGCTTTGCCGCCAGCTTATACTGGGCAGCTAAAACCGGAGCGGAAATCAGGATCTCCGCGCAACCCCGGCCCCCACACGTACAAACCGGTCCGCCAGGCTGCACCACGATGTGCCCGATGTCGCCCAGGCATCCATAGGCAAAGCGCAGAGGCGATCCGTCAATTGTCATGCCTACGCCCAGACCGGTGCCCGCCGTTAAACACAAGAAACGCTCGCTCCCTTGCCCCGTACCGAACTGATACTCGGCCATGGTGGCCGCGTTGGAATCGACCTCCAGCTCGATCGCAAAATCGGGAAAAATTTCAAACAGCCGCGCGCGCAGTGGAAACCCTTCGAGCCACGCCAGATTGTTGTTGTATACCAGGTGTTCCCGCCGCGCATCGAGGAATCCGGCAACAGCCAGACCTAGTTCGTTCGGAACCGCATCGAGCGTACTAACAGAAGCGGCCTTGGTCTGAGCGATGAGCTCACAAAGGTTGGAGAAGTACGACTCTTTGCTGGGTCGAGTCGGAATCGAGCTGATGCACTTCAAATCCCGGTTTTCGGTGAGAATTCCGGCCTTGGTGGATGTGCCTCCAATGTCTACGCACAGGACGGGCTTGGCAATCACGGGCTGCGGAATCATTTGCCTGACCGCTCTGCCGTGCCGAACCCGGTCTCCGATGTCGTCACCAACGGCGCCCATCTGAAATCGCCAGGCCGCACGCCGTTCAGTTCCGCTTTCCGGTAAGCTGCCAGCTGAAGCGGCACGATTTCGCCCAGAAAAGCGAAGCGCTCCGGCAGGTCCTTCGGCCACTCACAAAGACTCTCTACCGTCGCGTTCGTCGCCGGCCCGATCCAGCGAACCTGCCCGCCCATACTCTTCAAATCGTTAGCCAGCCCAGCATCTAACTCCAGCGTCTCCTGTTGCGTTCCAATCACCACAGCCCGGAACTGCGCATCCACTACTTCTACCGGACCATGCCGGAACTGCGCGGCCGACATGCCGATTGCCGGAGCTTTCGCCGTCTCATGCATCAAGAGAACGCCTTCCTGCACCGAAGCGAGCGTGGGCCCGCGCCCCAGCAGGTAAATGGGGTTCGATTGAAGCAAGAAGGCAGTCCATGTCTCGCTCGCTTTCAGGCAATGCGGCACAAAGCGCGCAAGCACCCCGGCGCTCTCCTCTAAGTCGTCTAGAGCAGCATTCAACTCACCTGCACACGCCGCCGCCAGGAGCGTGAGCGCAACCACCGTCGCGCTGTAGGTTTGCACAGCCACCATCTGATCGTTGGGACAGCCAAGCATAATAGCCGCGTCCGCTGCCTCTTGTAACGGACTCGCTTCCACGTTCACGATCCCGATCACCGCAGCCCCTCGCTCTCTTAGCTTGGGTATTAGTTTCAGGACTTCTATACTCGCGCCAGACCGCGATACCAGCACGACTGCTGTCTGCGAATCGACCTGCCCGGAAAGAAAGTAAAGCAGTTCTCCCGACTCGATCACGCTGATCTGCTTTTGTCTTAGAGACGAAAGATACGGAAACGCCAGGCAGGCAAAAAGAGATGCACCCATGCCGCTCAAAACGATTCGCTGCTTGCCTTCCAGGATGCGAGCAGCACTGAGCAGCGATTCGCGTCCTGCGCTGCGGAAGTGCCGGACGACGCCCGCCAGTGCTTCCGGTTGATTCTGAATGTTTTCGAGAAGCGCGGTACTCACTTCTTCTTCAACCACTCCTCAATGGGCTTTTCGGCGGTCGGCGTATAGGGCATCTGAATCTTTGCGCCTGCTCCCGCCGAAGCGTAAGCCGCATAGAGCGCTTGCAGCACCACCCGCCCGTCTTCGCCAGAAGCCTGCAATGTCTCTTTGCCCCGCACGACTCGCGCAAAGTGGCGCATCTCTTGTGGAATGCCGTAGTTCCAATGCTCTTCAAAAACCGGCCAGCTCCAGCCGTTGGTGGTCGGCGCTTTTTCCACGGCGTAACCGAAACCGTATTCACTGTAGGTCGGCAGCGCATTGCCCATATGCAGATCCGCATAGGTCACGCCGCCCTCGCCATAGATCTCCGTGCGATCAGTCATGCCGCCGCGCTTGGCCCAACTGCATTCGACCATCCCCATCGCGCCCGTTTCAAATTCGATCAGGCAAACTGCGTCATCATCGCCCTTTGTCTTATCCGCATGCACATGGGTGCTGAGTTGGGCGTACACAGACTTAATCGCAGGGCGTCCCAGAAACCAGTAGGCAAACGCGATGCCGTGGCAGCCAAGATCCATCATCGCTCCGCCGCCCGATTGCTCCACATCCCAAAACCACGGGCTATGCGGACCGAAATGCTTCTCGCTCTGCTTCACCATGTAGACCTTGCCGAATCCGCCCTGATCGGCCATTTCCTTCGCCTTGACGTACTTCGGCGTAAAAAACAACTCTTCCGCATAGCCGAGAATCACGCCCTTCTTCTTGCACGTGTCGATCATCTCGTCTGCTTCGGCGAGCGTCATGCAAAGGGGCTTTTCGCAAACGACATGCTTGCCGGCATTGGCGATATCGACAGTCATCTGCGCGTGCAGCCTGTTCGGAGCCGTGATCGTCACCATTTCGATATCGGGCTCTTTGAGCATCTCCCGGTAATCGAGAAACGCTCGCGGGATGCCGTATTTTTTGGCGAGCTTCTCCGCATTCCCCGGAGTGGGCGAGGCCACCGCCACCACTTCGGCCTCCTCCGGCATCAGCTGAAACGACGCCGCGTGGATATCCGCCTCAAACTGGGATCCAATAATCCCGACCTTTACTTTGCCTTTATTCGCCATTGCTCCTCATTGTCAGTTCCGGTGTCTGCTTTACCTCGCGCACCGGGTGCGGCGCCGCGCCTGTCGATCGCCGCACAATCAGCTCGGTACCCAACACGCAGCGCTCTCCGGTTTGCCGCTTAGAATCGAGCATTGCAAGCAGAACCTCGAACGCCATATTTCCCAACACGTCGCGGGGGATCCGCACCGTCGTTAAAGGCGGGTAGCAGTATCGCGACATCCACACATCGTCCGACCCGATGATCGAGACATCCCCTGGCACACGCATTCCCAGGTCGACGGCAGCGCCGAGCGCGCCGATTGCCATCCGGTCATTGCCACAGAAGATCGCGGTGGGCCGCTCACTGGCGGTAAGCATTTCCGTTGCCGCCGCTGCGCCGCTCTCCGGGCCGTGATCCCCCTCTAAGACAGCGATCGGCGTAAGGCCTAGACGCCCCACCGCCTCTTCGACCGCCTCGCGATACTCCACCGCCGACACCTGATTCTGAGGTCCGGCGGCTATCCCGATTTTAGTGTGACCCAGCTTGGCAAGGTGCTCGACGGCTTGCGATACACCGGCCCGGTAATCGATCGCGATCGTGCTGCAGCGCTTTTGTAACGTTTGCGCACCCAGCCGTACAGTCGGGATCCGTTTTGCCGCAAGGCTTGACACCAGGGCATCGTCGAACTGAGAGGTCATGATCGCGACCGCCTGGACCCGGTTTTCCAACATACGCTGGAGCGCCTTCTGCGCTTGTATACGGTCGTAATTGGTCGCGCACAACAGCACGTCCAGACCTCTCCGGGTTGCCGCTTCTTCAAAGCTCTTGATGAGCTCGGGAAAGAACGGATTTTCAATGTCGGAGATGATCAGGCCCAGCAGATCGCTGCGCCCCCGCACCAGGAGCCGCGCCGATTTGTTCTGGTAGTAATTCAGCCGTGAAATCTCGCGCAGCACGCGCTCCCTGGTTTCTTCCGCCACCGGACGCGTGTTATTGATGACGTGGGAAACGGTCGTGACGGACACGCCCGCCCGTTTGGCGACGTCCCGCATGGCTACCGGTGCTGTGCTCATCGCTCTGACACTATAACTTGTCCCACGGGCGCACAGCCCTCCGGCCTTGCGCAAACGTTTGCGCCCCGTTCAGTATAGGTGCAAGGCAACTTCAAGTCAAAAGCTTTTTGGCTTGACAGCCTCAGTCGCTTACCTTATAGTTCTTAAACATAGCTCGCACAAATCGAAACGATTGCACCTCTGTCTTCAGCTGCTTTCTTCTACGTTGCGATTCAGAAAGAGGTTCTATGGGGTATCTTCGCCGGTCCGCCGTACTTTGGATCTTTGCCGTCGCCTTCACTGCAGGCCTTTGTCAGGCGCAGGAAGGCTCAATCACCGGGTCTGTTCATGATTCCAGTGGCGCTGCCCTTCCGAAAGCGGTAGTCACCATCTCAAACTCACAGCGCGGCCTGTCGCGTTCCGCTACGACCAACGATTCCGGAGATTATCTGATCTCGGGACTGCCCGCCGGCTCTTACGACGTGGTCGTGAAGGCGGCCGGCTTTCAGCAGTACCAGGTGAAGGATCTGGTCTTGCGCGTCGCGGAAAAGGCGCGCGCCGATGCCACGCTCAACCCGGGAGAGGTCACCTCCCAAGTCACCGTGTCCGGCGAAAACGTCTCCCAGGTGCAGACCGAATCGTCCGAGCTCTCCGGAACGATCACGAATAAGCAAATCGATCAACTTGTGCTGAACGGCCGCAATTTCACCCAGCTGGTGACGCTCATACCTGGCGTCAGCAACCAGACCGGCCAGGATGAGGGCACAGTCGGCGTCGGCGGCAGCGTGGCATTCAGCGTGAATGGCGGCCGCACCGAGTACAACAATTGGGAACTCGATGGCGGCGACAACATGGACAACGGCAGCAACGGCACCCTGAACACCTATCCAAACGTGGACGCCATTGCCGAAGTGAAGGTCCTAACCTCGAACTACGGCGCGCAGTACGGACGCAATGGCTCGGCCACTGTGGAAACGATCACCAAGTCCGGCACCCGCGATTTCCACGGCGATGCCTTCGAATTCCTGCGCAATGAAGACTTCAACGCCCGGAACTTTTTTCAGGACACGCGCCCCGAATATAAGAAGCACGATTTCGGTTTCACGATAGGCGGCCCGGTGTTTATTCCCAAGCTCTACAACCGCTCACGCGACAAGACTTTCTTCTTTGTCTCGGAAGAGTGGCGGAAAGATTTGGTTCCAGGCCAGACATTCAACCGGCAAGTGCCTTCGAACGAAGAGCGCGCCGGTAACTTCTCCGATGTCTGCCCGGCTGCCGGCAGTGCAGTCGATACGACAGGTTTTCCAAACTGCCCGGTGAACCCCGGCACCGGCGCTTACTACCCGAACAATACTCTGCCGGTCACGCCCCAAGCCCAGACTCTGCTGCCGCTGATTCCTGGCGCTACTTCCGGCTCCGGAGCGCAGTCGTTCTTTGTTGCGGCGCCTATTCAAAAAACCGACTTTCGGGAAGACCTGGTGCGCATCGATGAAAACATCTCGGATAAAGAGCGCTTCTTCTTCCGCTATATACACGATTCGTGGAACACCGTCGAGCCGACTCCGCAATGGTCGGTCGGCGACTTCCCGACCGTTCAGACAAGCTTTGTCGGTCCCGGTGTGAGCCTGGTAGCGAATCTAACGTCCACGCTTTCGCCGACCCTTCTGAATGAATTCGTGTTCAGCTACACCACCGATCACATTTCTCTCAACGCCATTGGCCCGGTAAACCGCCCGAGCGACTTCAACCTGCCTGGGATTTACGCAAACGGGTTTCGAGGACTTCTGCCAAACGTGACGATCAGCAACACGGCTGAATATGGCGGCGGCTTCAGTGCCGGCACGGGCTATTTCCCGTGGCATAACTCGAACCCGACCTTTACCTACAAAGACAACATGACCAAGATCATCGGCACTCATAATCTGCTCTTTGGCGCGCTGTTTGTAGCCGCGCAGAAAAATGAGGACAGTTCGTATTACCAGGATGTGCAGGGTTCGCTGAACTTTAATGGCAGCGCTTCGGGCAGCACAGGCAACGGATTCGCGGATTTTCTGACCGGCAATAACTTCGCTTTCGATCAGTCTAATCAGCTGCCGAAATACTACGAACGCTATAAAATTGTCGAGCCTTATATACAGGACGATTGGCATGTGACGCCGAAGTTAACGTTGAATCTCGGGTTACGGGTGAGCCTGTTCGGCACGTATCGCGACAAGTACAAGCTGGCTTATAACTGGGAGCCCGGAGCTTACAACCCGAACGAGATTTTCTTGAACACCGACACAGACACGGTGAGCGGGAACCGGTTTTCGGGAATGGTGCAGTGTGGCGCTCCAGGCGTGCCGAGAGGTTGTTTGGCCGGGCATCTCTTTAATCCCGCGCCTCGCGTGGGCTTTGCCTACGATCCATTCGGAGACGGGAAAACCTCGATCCGCGGAGGCTATGGCATCTTCTTCGAGCACACCAACGGCAACGAAGGCAACACCGAGTCGCTCGAAGGCAGCCCGCCGCTTGTGCAGAACACCACTGTCTATAACGTGCCGACTTACACTGGGATTGGCTCGACCGGCCCGGTGATCGGTCCGCTGAACGTAGTTTCAATTCCTACGAAAGCGATCTGGCCTTACGTTCAACAGTGGAATTTCAATGTACAGCGCGAACTCCCGAGCCACACCATCCTGACGGTCGCCTACGCGGGCAGTAAAGGCACACATCTGACCGATCAGCGGGATTTCAATCAGATCTATCCGTTGTCTGCCGCGCAGAATCCGTATCTGCCCGGACAAGTGATCGGTTCGAACGATTGCGCCACGGGTGTCGTGAACGGTCAAACGCTCGCCGGGCAGGCGCTTGGCAATCTCAACGTGGCTTGCGGCAACACTACGCCGGACATTTACCGCCCGCATCCAGGCTACGGCGACATCACCGGGTTGGAAGATCAGGCAAATTCGATCTACAACTCACTCCAGGTTTCGGCGCGCCGCACCGTCGGTCGCTTGCAGATGAGTCTTGCTTACACGTGGAGTCATTCGATCGATGATTCCTCCGATCGCAGTGACGGTACCTTCGTGAATTCGTACGATCTGGAAGCGAATCGCGCCAGCTCCAATTTCGACCAGCGGCACTTGCTGAATATCAGTTACGTGTACGATCTACCTTTCTTTACGCAACCGGGTATCTTGCATACGGTTCTGGGTGCCTGGCAGTGGTCCGGGATCGTAACTTACCAATCCGGTACGCCCTTTACGATCACCAATGGAGCGTTAGGCGACAACGCCGGAGTCGGCAATGGTCTTGGCAGTGGGTCGTACGTAGACGTAGTCGGAGATGCGTACTCCAAACCTTCACAATCCCAGACTGTCGGCGTGCCCGGACCCTTGCTCTACAATCCGGCCGCGTTTGTCGAACCAACGGGTCTCACTTTCGGCGACGCCGGGAGAAACATTCTCAACAACCCTGGACGCACCAACTTCGACATGGGACTCTTTAAACGGTTTCCCCTCAAGAGCGAGACGAGAGCCGTTGAGTTTCGGGCCGAAGCGTTCAACGTGTTCAATCACACGCAGTGGAACGGAATTTATGCCAACGCAGCCTGTTATGGCGGTCCGGATAATTCCGCCGGAGATCCCAGCTGCATCTCGACGCAGACATTCTTGCATCCGAGCGGAGCTCATAACCCGCGGATCCTGCAGTTAAGCCTGAAAGTTCTTTTCTAGAGCAGACAGCAAAAGGAGCCGTCAAGCATGTTGCATGCCTGGCGGCTCCTCCGATCTACTGCGTAAGACGTACTTACTCAGTTGTGCTGGTTTTGTCAGCAACTTTGTCCGCGCCCTTGTGCAAACCCTTCTTCGTTGCGTGGGTGCTCTTCTTGTAACCCTTCTTGACACCCTTCGTGCTCTTGTGATAACCCTTTTCCGTAGCAGTTTTGGTATCGTGGCCTGCGTCTTTGACATCCTGCCCAACGTTCTGTGCAAAGCCGGGAAGCGCTGCAAACAAACCGAGGGTTAAAGCGGTGGAGAGAATTGAGTTTTTCATCAACTCTATCCTACTTGGAGGAAGGCTTCTTTAGGAGCAAACAAGGCGAAAATTACCTGGATTTAATCGTTTTGGGTTAAGCCGATCTGGTTTCGGCTACACGGCCGCTGTAGCGGTCCAGCAGTTGGTTCTCAAAAGTGAAATCCGCTTTCGGATAGATCCGTTTCGCTAGGTAGGCCCGGTAAGTGACACGCAAACCTTCGTCAAAGTCGACCGGCTTGAACGCTAACATACGCTGCGCCTTTGTGATGATCTGAGTGATTGCTGGCAAATCGAAGTACTCGCCGAAATACAACTGCTGATGACCCATGACCTTACCGCCTGCTCGATAAATCGCTTCCCGCGGAATCGGAACCAGCTCCGGCGCCCGGTCACCAGTTACTCGCGACAACTCATGTAGCAAGTCATGTTGAGTAATCGCGCGCGCATTAGCGGTGTTGAAGGCGTGTCCAACCATGTTGCGGCTTTCTGTCACTCGGATTGCGAGATCGACTAGGTCCTGCACATAGATGAACTGCATGAGCCGATGGCCCTCACTCGGCAAAATGACAGGACGGTTTAGGCGAAAGCGGTCCCAGAAAAATGCTTCGCGATAGAACGGATTGCCGGGACCGTAAACGAACGGCGGCCGCAGCGTGATTACCGGAAACCCAGTCTTCTGGTATCGGCGAAAAAGCGAGCGCTCACTCATTGCTTTGTTGCGGCAGTACGCATTCGGGTGGTCGTCCGGAGCGAGCGCATCCCCTTCGTGGTGGTTTAAACCGTCGCCATAAGCCGAAACACTCGACATGAATACGTAACGGCCCACCCTGCCATCGAAGATACCGGCTGTTGCATCTACCTGAGCACCGGTTGTGCCTCGTTCCCAGTCATAGGCGAAGTCGTAAACGATGTCGAAACGAGTGGCGCCAATTGCCTCCCTGATGCTCTCCGCGTCGTTCCGGTCGGCTACAAGGTTGTGAATTTTCTTGCCAAAACAATGACGGCTTTTGCGGTGAAGGACAAACACCTCGTGGCCATGGGCCGACAGCTTCTCCACCAGGAGCCGCCCGATGAACTGCATTCCGCCGATGACAAGTATGCGGCGCAGATCATCTTCGGACGCATTTCCGGTCCGCTGCGAAGTTGTCTTGGGGGAGATGAACCTAGTAGGCATCTAACTACCTACTATTTAGACGAAGCGCCGCGGCAATTAGTCGTAGTATTCGAGGCCCAGATGAGTGATAAGATCTTCACCTTGCATCCAGCGGAGTGTGTTTTTCAGCTTCATTAACTGAATGAAGATGTCGTGCTCGGGATACAGCCCCGCAGCGGTCATAGGTCCCTTGAAGTAGAACGAAAGCCATTCCTGTATGCCTTTCATGCCGGCCCGCTGCGCCAAGTCGAGAAACAAGACCAGATCTAAGACGAGCGGAGCCGCAAGGATCGAGTCTCGACACAGAAAATCGATCTTGATTTGCATAGGATACCCGAGCCAGCCAAAAATGTCGATGTTATCCCAACCTTCTTTGGCGTCGCCACGCGGCGGATAGTAATTGATCCGCACTGCATGATACAGGTCTTTGTACAACTCTGGGTATAGATCAGGCTGCAATATTTGTTCGAGAACCGAAAGTTTAGTTTCCTCTTTGGTTTTGAATGACCCTGGATCTTCCAGTACTTCGCCGTCGCGGTTTCCCAGGATATTCGTTGAAAACCAGCCACGCACGCCCAGCATCCGCGCCTTGAAACCCGGAGCGAGAAGCGTCTTCATGTACGTCTGCCCGGTCTTGAAGTCCTTGCCGCAGATCGGGACTTCGTTCTGGCGGGCGAGATCGAGCATGGCCGGCACATCGGTGGTCAGGTTGGGCGCGCCATTGGCGAACGGAACCCGAAGTTTGAGGGCCGCGTACGCATAAATTTGGCTCGGCGCAATATCGGGATCGCTCTTGCGCAGCCCCTCTTCGAAGGCCTCCACGGTTTGGTGAACGGCGGCCGGCTTGTGAAACACCTCAGTCGAACCGCACCAGATCATGACGAGCCGGGAACAGCCATTGTTCTTCTGGAAGTCCTGGATGTCCTGCATGACGGCTTCGGCGAGTTCCATCTTGTTCGCGCCGCTCTTTACGTTCGGCCCGTCGATGTTCTTCACGTACTCGCGATCGAATACCGCCTTCATCGGGCGAATCCCGGCTAGCGGCTCTTTCAGCTGATCGAGCAGCGGACGTTCCAATACCCGGGCGTGACTGGCCGCTTCAAACACGTTGTCTTCGTAAATGTCCCAGCCCCCAAAGGTCAGGCAGTCCAGCGGAGCGAGAGGAACGAAATCTTTGATGCGAGGCGTTCGGGCGTCTGTCCGTTTGCCGAGCCGGACGGTTCCCATTTGCGTCAAGGATCCAATGGGAGCACCCAGCCCTTGTTTTACAGCTTCCACGCCAGCCATGAACGTTGAACTTACTGCGCCTAAACCCGGGATCAAGACACCGAGTTTGCCACTTGCCGGTGCGATCGGCATTATCTTTTTTTCTGGCACTAAACTACTCCTGAATCGATGGTTAGCGAGACCGGCTAGACCCGGTTTGGAGCATGCCGGCAGCGGGTCCCCCCGTTTTTCCTACGCTATACTAGCATTCGATGTCGCAGGGCGCCTCTGGCGGAATACCGACTCTGGTCGTCGACGATGAGCAGCTTGCGAGAGAAGAGCTTTCATTCCTCCTGAAAGACTTTCCTGAAGTGGAATTGCTCGCTACTGCGGCCAACGGCCTGGAAGCTGTCTCCTTAATTGAACAGATCGAACCCGAGCTGGTGTTCTTGGACGTGCAGATGCCCGGGCTCGATGGCCTTGGCGTCATCTCTAAGTTGAAGGCAGCAGGCGGCCCACTCCCTCATTTTGTACTCACCACCGCCTTCGATCAGTACGCAGTAGAGGCCTTTCGCCTGGAAGCGCTGGATTACGTACTGAAGCCGATTGAGAGGGAGCGGCTGGCCGAGACGATTGCCCGGGCGCGGCGCATTATAGAGGAAAAGCAGACGGCCGCCCAGGAGAAGATGCCGGAAGGAGTGGCTGAGGCGACTCGCTTGGCGAATCACCGGAATAAGCTGCTGGTCCGGACCAACAACAGAAACTTGATCGTGGATGCGAACGACTTGGTTTACGCCACCATCGACGACGGCATGATTACTGTAGCTACGGCGCAGTTTGAGGGTCAGTCGAACTACAAGACGATCGAAGAGCTGCAATCCAACTTGGACCCCGACCTATTTTGGCGGGTTCACCGGTCGTTTTTGGTGAACATCAACAAAATCCGCGAAGTGATTCCGTGGTTCAAATCGAGCTTCCAGCTGAAAATGAATGACCGGAAACAGACCGAAATCCCGGTTAGCCGGATTCAGACCCGGCGGCTGCGAACACTCCTCAAGTTCTGAAAATTACCGAACGAACTCAGTTGGTGTGCTGCGGACCCTGCTCTTTTGCCAAACGAACTCGAGCACTGTCCAGCTTTTTCTGTACTTTAGCGACCTCATCGGGCTCCGCATCGTCAGACGGACCCGAGTTGAATTCGTTCAGGGATGACTGCCATTCGGCGATGGCCTGTTTTGTCTTGCCTTGCTTGAAGTAGACGTCGCCAAGGTGGTCGTGAATGGTCGGATCCTTGGACATGAGCTGCACGGATCGGGAAAGCTGCTGTTCAGCATCATCTAACTTGTTTTCGTGATAATAAACCCAGCCAAGGCTATCGAGAAAAGCATAATTATTCGGATCCAGGCTCACGGCCTTTTGAATGAGCTGTTGCGCTTCGGGCAGGCGAGTCCCACGATCGGCTAGCATGTAGCCTAAATAGTTGAGAGCAGAGGCATTAGTCGGGTCCTGGTCGATGACTTTCTGGAAAATCTGCTCGGCTTGCGAATACTTCTTCTGGCGCTCTAACATTTCGCCGCGCAGAAACAAAACGGCGTTCTTGTCATCTTTGGTCTGGGACAGCTTGTCGGCTGAATCCAGAACTTTGGCCATTTCACTATAGTTTTTAGCCCGCTGGTAGGTTCCGGCCATCTGCAGATAGATTTCGCGGTCGTTTTTGCCGTTCAGCAGCTTCTTGAGCTCCGCGATGGATTGCTCGGTTTTGCCCTGATCGGACAAGAGTTCCGCGCGTACCTCAATCAGCGTCCGATCGTTCGGATACTTCTTGCTTGCCGCGTCGCTTGCCTGCTGAGCTTTCCCGTACTGCTTGGCCATCCGGTAAGTGTCGACTACCTGGGCTTCTACGCGGGGAGTTAGATCGGGATCGAGAGCGGAGATTTGGCGGAACACACCCACCGCTTCGTCGTATTGCATGTTGGCACGATATAGGACTCCGAGCCGCTCGAGAACATCCGCCCGGGCAGCCTTTTGCTGGGCATCGTATTCATGTCGAGCGGTCTTATCAATCAGGCTTTTTAGGATCGCAATCGCTTCCGGGTTCTTACCTTCATCGGCGAGTAGGTTTGCATCGGCAAACTGCACTTCCGGATCGTCGGGCGCGAGTGCCTTGGCTTTGTCGATCATTTGCCGCGCTTCGGACATCTTCTTCTGCTCGTGATAGATCTGGGCCGAATGCAGGTAGGGCTGCGGGTCCTGCGGGTTGGCCTGCATCATCTCAGAGTAGGTACGAAGGGCGTCGTCGTAGCGTCCGGATAGAGCCAGATCCTGGGCCAGCATCTGTTTCAACTCGCTTCGGTTAGGGTCCGCGGCTAGTGCTTTCTTATAGGCATCGGCCGCGAGCGAGTATTCGTGCATCGATTCGTAGTCATTCGCCAGAATCACCAGCGCACGAGGGGAGGGATTATTCTGCGTGAGCTTTTCAAGCAGCGCGGAGGCCTGCTTCGAATCGCCGCGATCCGAGTAAACGCTGGCCAAGCCGATGGCGGCATCCTCGTTGTCTGGCTCGGCGGCAATCGCTGCTTTAAAAGCGGCTTCGGCTGACACAGAGTCGTTAATCACGCGGTCCAGGCGGCCGAGCATGACAAGGCTCTCAGTGTCTTTGGGATCTTTCGTCGTTATGTATTTGTACTGCTCGATGGCTTTTCGCGCCATATTCTCGTCGACTCGATTGGTCTGCGAATCGCCGATCTGCTGGGTGTAGATACGGGCCAGAACGCGGCGGGCGTTGAGATCGTCGGGGTTCGCCTTCAGCGCTGTTTGCGCCTCCTCGACGGCCTGCGACAGTCTGCCGGTCATGCGATAGAGTTCGGCGATATCCTCGACCAGAAACTGAGCGCCCGGGTCTTCTTTCATGGCCAGCCGGAAGTTGTCGATCGCCTGATTGGCGTAATCGCTCCGATTACCTGAGGCGGCGGCCAAGTCCTCATACATATGACCGATCGCAAAGTGGTAGTAAGCCTCTGCCTTGACCGATTTGGGCTGCTTGATCATGGGAGGCAGCTGGATCGCGGGCGCTCGGGTTGGGCTATTGTCCTGTCCAAAACCCACAGCGGGGGTTGCGACCGAGAGGGCGGTCAGAAAAGCCGCCAGACCATAGGTACGGCGCAAGGTATTAAATTGGGGGAGAGACATTCGACGGCGATGAGCTAGACAGCGCTCCGCACGGGCAGAGACGCAGTATTAGGACTTAGTATAGCTCCGATAGAGAGGATGTGCGGTTCACGGAAGAGGTTACGATAGAGCCCGAAAATGTACCCGGCCAGGTTTCCGTGAAGTTGCGGGAGACCGGGACTTGGCCCTTGATTGCCGTAGTCGGGCCGACCGGCAGCGGGAAAAGCGAGTTGGCTGTCAGCCTAGCCCGTCGCTTCGGCGGCGAAATCGTCAATTTCGACTCGGTTCAGCTCTATAAGGGGTTGGACATCGGCGCCGCCAAACTTCCCGTTGCTCAGCGGGCGGGGGTTCCGCACCATCTTATCGATGTAGCTGATGCAGGAAATGAGCTCACCGCAGGAGCCTACGCGCAGATGGCGCGCCCGGTCTTGCGGCAGATTGTGGATCGGGGCGCCGTACCGATTCTGGTGGGGGGAACGGGACTTTACCTGCGCGCGATATTGGATGGACTTTCGCCCGGTCCGCAGCGAGACGAGCCGCTGCGCGAGAGGCTTCGAATGCTATCGCAAAGATGGCCCGTTGCTCTATCCAGATATCTCCAGTATTGGGATCCGGCAAGCGCCGGCCGCATTCACCCCCAAGATCACCAGAAGCTGATTCGGGCTATCGAAATGATACGTTTGACCGGTCGACGGGCCTCGGAGCTGCAGGAGGTGCCGCGCGATCGATTGACAGGATTCGCTGTTTGCAAGCTCGGACTCGAACCGGATCGAGCGGCGCTGTATGCGGGGCTGAACGCGCGTGCTGCTTCGATGTTTGGGCGGGGCTTACTGGAGGAGACGTCCCAGCTGCTCGAGGCTGGCATACCGCCCGAGGCAAAGGCGCTGCAATCGATCGGGTACCGGCAGGCCGTGGCAGTTCTGCAGGGGCGGATCTCACTAGAGATGGCCATTGCCGAATCGCAGGCGAGGACACGCCAATATGCGAAGCGCCAGTTGACCTGGTTCCACGCGGAAAGCGGAGTCACGTGGCTGGCGGGCTTTGGAGCCGCGGGAGGCGTAGTAGCCGAAGCAGTCCTGGAATGCCAACGGTTCCTAGGAAAGCTCCTGGCCGATGCGTCATCAATCTGAACTTCGTGAGCTGCCCCTTTTCTAGGAAGCAACGGGTTCACCAGATCACCCGCTATCAAGGTAAGTAAAACTAGCTTCTCCACCACAACGGGGACAGCAATCGCTTGTATCAGAAACTTGCAGCCATTTCGGTTGGGTTGCTCAACGGACGTGAAAGCTGGCGGAATCGGCATTACACCCAACACGTTCTAGAGTTGGCGCTTGATAAAGCGTGTCAAGCTGCGGATTCGATCCTGGCGTTTATAAGCCAGCTTTGCGAGCGGAAAGGGGCGTTGCTCTCAGAACGGGACAACGTTCAGTCCGGGAATGCGGCTGAAATCGCGGACATTGCTAGTGCCGATGGCATATCCGAGTTCCAGTGCGCAGGCTCCGATGATGAGGTCACCAAAGGGAAGATTGATTCCATTACCGGCTTGCTCGCCGCCGATTTGCGCCACGATTTCAGCAGTTAATTCCGTCACCGGATAGATCGGAACCGTGGCTTTCAACTCGTCCAGGAACTTTCTACGGCGGCTGCGACTTTCGTGAGTATCAGCCCGATAGATTCCGTGGCCGATTTCGGCAACCGTTATAGAACAGAGGACGATGGGGACCTCGCCGACCACCTTTTGTACGGTCTCGATGGCTTGTACGGGCGTCAACTTCCGCCGCTCTGCTGCGATCAGGATACTAGAGTCGAGGACTATTCCCAGGAGGGCGGATTCCATGGCTGGCGGTGCGCTTTGATGCCTTCCTCGATGTCGCAGGCAAAGTCGTCATCCATGGTGGCCTCCGATCCGCGAGCCTTCAGCTCAACGATCACTTCGGAGATCAGGCGGCCTGCGGGTTTGGACGGTTTGATGACAGCTACGGGACGGTTGCCCTGCTCGATGACGATCTCGCTGCCTTGCCGGACTTTCGCCAGCACGGCGGCGATGTCTTTCACAACGTCGGCTTCTGACATGTGGACAACAGCCATGCTTTCGATCATAGCGGCTCCTGGTCGTCTTCGTCCTCGGCGGCTAAAGCGGAGAGCAGTTCGGCCTTGGCTGCAGTGTCATAGCTCCAGACACTTCCGGCCTCGCAGTTCCGTTTGTGCCGCCGCCCGGATACACAAACGACTGGAACGGCGCTCGTACCAGGTTTCGTCCCCGACGCTGGGTAAGCACCGGAAAGCGGAGTCACGTGGCTGGCGGGCTTTGGAGCCGAGGAAGGCGTAGCAGCCGAAGCAGTCCTGGAATGCCACGGCTCCTAGGAAAGCTCCTAGCCCATGCAGCTCGAAAATGGTAGAGCAAGGTTGAACAAAGAATTTAATTTGCCAGAAACATCAAAACGGAACTATTTGGAGGCCGCCGAACGTTATAAAGGTAGAGGACTCGTTCTAAGTAGAACGGGAACATCTAACATTTTCGGCTCTGGACCCGATAAGAATCGAAGGGGCAGAACGAAAACAAACTATTGGAGGAAAGAAGTTCCATGTTGAACAAACTAGCAGTAACCTGCCTCGCAGCAGGCGCAACACTTGCCTTTGCAGCAAGCAATAGCTACAAAGTAGATATTCTTGACAACACCACCGTGGCGGGCAAGCAGGTAAAGGCCGGCAACTACAAGATTGAAGTAGAGAATGGCCAGGCGATCCTGAAACACGGTAAGGAAACGATCGAGGTACCTGCCCACACTGAGCAGGCCACCTCGAAATATTCCGGCACGCAGATTCAATATGTAGATAACGCCATGCATGAAATTCGCCTTGGCGGCACCTCTACACGAATTGTGTTCGGCGGCGCAGCCGATCAGACTACCGGCGGCACCAACTAAGCCCGAAGTTCGATAGGAAGTGTGAAGGCCGCAGCACAAGCAGGACCGCTGCGGCCTTTTGCCATTTTGGTAGTTCAGGCGCCCTGCGTTGTAATAAAGGTGCCTATGAAAGTCTGCGGGGGCCTGACATTTTGTCTACTTCTTCTCGCACCTCTGGTATGGGCCGCCGATCTCACGCCGCTCATCTCCGCTTTACGGGCGCAGAAGTTTGACGAAGCCTTGAAGTTGGCCGGGGACTTGCAAACTCAGATGCCTTCCGATCCCCGGGTCCTCACGTTGGAGGGTATGGCGAATGAGGGCTTAAAGCACAAAGCCGAGGCTTTGAACGACTACCGCTCGGCGGTACGGGTTCAGCCGGGCTATCTGCCGGCGCTTAAAGCGGAAGCGCAATTAGAGTACGCAGAGGGCGATCCGCAAGGCGAGGCAACTTTAAAGCAAATCGTCAAGCTGGATCCAAGCGACCAGGTGAGCCACGCAATGCTCGCCGCCATTGCGTACCGGAAGAAAGACTGTCCGGCGGCGATCGATCAATACCGGCAAAGCGGTGAGGTGATCTCTTCTCGCGCGGATGCGCTGACGCAACTGGGTGAGTGCTTGTTGCGAACGAAACAAGCAGAGCAGGCCACTACGCCGCTTTCGCAGGTTGTCAGCCTTGAGCCGAACCAGTGGCGGTCACACTACAATTTGGCTGCTGCCGAGCTCGCAAACCGCCAACCGCAGCAGGCCGTTCAGACGCTCCAACCTTTCCTGAGCGAGGAGAGCATCCGGCCCGACATTCTAAGCCTTGCGGCGCAGGCCTACGAGACTTTGGGCGATACGCCGCGGGCGATCAGCCTGCTACGCGAAGCGATCCTCCATAATCCGCAGAACGAAGCCAATTACCTGACCTTTGCCGATTTGAGCTTCGATCATCAATCGTTTCAGGTGGGAATCGACATGCTTGATGCAGGGCTCAAACAACTACCTCAATCGGCGAAATTGTACCTGGCGCGCGGCATTCTTTGGGGTCAGTTAGGCAATTTCAATAAGGCCGAAGAGGACTTCGACACAGCAGACCGTTTGTCCGCCGGAACAATCGCAGGAGCGGCCGAGAGCCTGGCGCGGCTACAGAACAGCAATCTGGACGAGGCTCTACGCATTGCTCGCGCGAAGCTGAAGGCGAATCCCGGCGACCCCATGCTTCATTACGTGAAAGCGGCCACCCTCAAACAAATGGGCGCAGCGCCGCAAACACCAGCTTTCGCCGAAGCGCTCGAATCCGCTTCCGCGGCAGTGAGGTTGAAGCCGGATTTTGCCGCCGCAAGAGACTTGCTTGGAGGCTTGTATCTCCAGGAAGGCAAGTTACAGCTTGCCGGCAACGAATTTCACACCGTCCTCAAGCAAAACCCTATGGACCAGACAGCTCTCTATCACCTGATTCAGCTTGCTAAACGGACGGGCCACGACCACGATATTCCGCCGCTTATTAAGCAACTAGCCGCCGCCAGGGAGGCGCAGCGACGGCAGGACGAGGCGCAGTCCCGCTATCGCTTAGTGGAAGTGAAACCCTAATCGAGTTTAGAAAGCGATCCGCGCACCGATCTGCAAGTAGCGAGGAGTGTACTGCGCTGTGGACCTGCCGAAACTTCCGTTAGACAAATCGGTGTTCACTCCTTGCAGATTCGGATGATTGAGGATGTTGTAAAACTCGAAGCGAAGTTGTAAGTTCCAGCGCTCTGCGATCTTCGTTTGCTTTGCGAGCACCGCATCCACCTGAGCGAAGCCTGGGTTCCTGAAGCTGTTGTAGATCTCGTTGCCTTCTCCCCCAAAGTTGGGTTGCTGAACGATTCCACTTCCGGCAGGGAATAAGCCGCTCAAATAGGCTGTTCTGCTGGTCGGCAACTTATAGCTTGTAATGGAAGGGAAGTCGAAGTTCAGGCCATCGGCATTGTAATCGCCGCTGTTCGCCGCATACCCGATTACCTGGTCGGCTGCATTCTTGACGCCGGCAAAAGGAGCGCTAGTGAAAACGTTGAAGGGGTTTCCGTTTTGGGCCGAAATCGTGGAGCTGATCGACCACCCGCTAGTTACCCGGCCCAGAAGTCCATTGCCCGCCTTGTAACTCGGCAAGTTGTAGTTAAGAAGCATTGAAAAACGGTCGGGAGCATCCCAGGACGAGTAGCCATAGTATTGTTCGAAGTTGGCGTAAGTCGGGTAGTACTGTGTGTCGTCCTTGGAGACCGAGTGAGTATAGGACGCGTTGAAGACGAGTTTCTCCCTGAACAGTTTGCCGCGAGTGCTAACGATCAGAGCATTGTAACGGGCTTGAGCCGCATTGGTTTGATAGTTCAGAACGCCGAAGCTCGAGAGGAGGCGGCGAGGGGCAGTTCCGCCACTCTGAATGAGATCGCCCGGGAAGGCATTGATGTTCAAGCCGTAAGCGGTGTTGCCTGTCTGTCCGTAACCGGTGATGATGTTATGAGAGCTTGACCCCGCGTACCCGATGCTGCCGACCAGGTTACTTACTAAGGTGTGCTCGACTGTGGCGGTGTAGTTATAGGTAGTCGGCGCAGTCAGATTCAGGTCGACAGCCCCGCCCCCGCTTTGAACGCCTGGCAAACCACCGTGGGCGTCCAAGCTTTGAGCAGGGAGAGCCGGATAAGTAAAGCCTTGTGGATGCGCGGCGCTGGTTCCCAGTTGAAAGACGGGCGCGGCGGTTGATCCATCGCTGAAGAAAGTAGGCGTGATAAAGCCGGGAGGATTGCCGTTCAGTCCGTTCTCCAAGTTGCCGAGCGTTGGCATGTCGTGATAGACACCAAAGCCAGTGCGTATGACCCACTTAGCATCCGTGGAAGGCGCCCAGGCTAAGCCGGCTCTCGGCGCGAACGTCTTCCAAATATCCTGGTTCAGCACATGGCCTTGCTCTTCCATGCGGCCATTTACGACCTGTTCGGCAAACGTGCCACCCGCGCCTAAGTGGAAGTTAGCTAATACCGTGCCGGGTAACTTGGGATGCGGATTGCCGAAATCGTCCCACCGGAGGCCATAGGTCAACGTAAGATTTGGTTTGATCTTCCAGGTATCTTCCCCGAACACTCCGCCGGTAGTTTCCTGATAGCCGTATTGACCGGCCTGCGGTTGTCCAGTAAGTGGATTGTAAGCGAGATTTCCCTCGGTGTACACGCGGTCTGCAACAAGATCGAGGATGTTGTTGAACTGAAATGTCGGCGAGGTGTGAACGGGAGCAAACAGCGCAACATCGTCGCCGTGCCATCCGTCGTAGCCGGCCCGAATAGTGTGAGTGCCACTTATGTGGGTGAGGACATCCCGCCAGTGATAGTTATGCTGAATGAATTCGCCCTGGGCGAAGCCGCTTCCAGCGCCGAAGTTCGCGGTTCCGGGAGTATTGAGCCCGGTGACGTTGATGGTAGGCACTGTGAAGTCGCCAGTCGCGTTATTGACGCCATCCACAGTGAGATAGCCAAACGCCGTTTCATTTAGAGTGTTGGGCGAAAAGGTGTGCGTGTAATTTGCCTGGACCGAATTGGTATAGAAGCTGTTGGTGGTTGTGAATTGGGGACGGATATTCGGGGTCCCGGTGTTCAGGCGGGTTAGAAAGAAGTCGCCGTAAAGCCGGTCGTTTTGAAAGTACTTGTCTATGCGCCCGTTGTATTGAATTGCGTCACGAGGAGCGGCAGCGCTCTGCACACCGTTCAGGAGAACCGGAAGGTCGCACGGAACAAAGGCCGTAGCCGCGGTGTTGCACCCTTGAAAGGCTTGTGAGGCCGTTTCAGCAACGCCAGTTGTGGACGCGTTCGTGGGGCGATACGTAGTTAGAAGATTAGTGCCGACAGTGTTGGGATAGGCCTGTTGAGCGAAAGAGACAAATTGGGGGCTTTCGTACACAACCGAATTCACCGCAGCCTGCGAAGAGCGGAGCGGTTCGACGCCGAAAAAGAAGAAGAATTGCTTGTTCTTCCAGATTGGGCCGCTGATATTGCCCGAAACGTTATTGAGATGAAACGGGAAATAGTGCTTAGTGAACTCGGTGCCGGCGTAGAAGCCCTGATAGGTGAAGTAGTCGCTGGCCAGGCCGTGAAACTGATCCGAGCCCGACTTAGTTGTCATGGTGTAGACAACGGAGCTGCCGCGTCCATACTGGCTCGAGAAAGTGTTAACTGAGGTTGTTTCTTCCTGGATAGAATCAGGGTTTGGACTTAGATTAACGACGCCGGGGCGGATGTTACTGGTAACATCCAGTCCGTCGACCACATACATGTTGGCGTTGGAGCTACGGCCATTGGCGCTGGCGTCCACGGATTGCTCGGTGGAGAAGTTATCGCCTGCCGCGCCTTGCACTCCGCTGCCCACCAGTCCTCGTCCGGTTACTCCAGGAGCGAGCGTGACTAAGCCGATCATATTGCGGCCGGAGAGCGGGACGGCATTCAGCTCTCTCTGCTGAATCGTTTCTTCGTTCCTGGTTTCGGCGCTGTCGAGCACGGGAGCGGCCGCTGTTACTTCTACCGAAGTGGAGGTCGCAGCAACCTGCAGAGAGATGGGGACACTCAAGTCCTGGCCAGTTGTAAGCGTAACTGTGACAGCGGTAGTTTGAAAGCCGGAGCCGGTAGCAGAAATTTTGTAAGTGGCAGGCGCGAGGCTAACAAACCGATAATTGCCTCCCGGTCCGGCGTCCGTTTTCTGGGTTACGTTGGTTGCGGTGTTGACAAGCGTGACGGTCGCATTGGCAACCGCGGCTCCTGTGGCGTCTGTGACGATGCCGTCGATGGCGCTGCCAAACTGCGCCTGGATGAGAGGAACGAACGAAAAGCAGAGGAACCAACACGCCCAGACTCGAGGCCGAACAAAATGCGACATAGCGCGTTCATTTTATAACGGATCGATGACGGGGCGGACTCGTAAGAATTCTTCCTGTGACAATCGCGGGCAGCCAAGAAGTGGATGATTGGCGGTAGGGGGCAGCAAGTGACATGATGATTTTCATGTGGCCTGCAAACTTGCGCGTGGCTGTACGCAGCCTGCTTCGTAACCCGGTAATCACGGCGGCGGCGGTTTTGTCGCTTGCGCTCGCGATTGGCGCGAACACCGCGCTATTCAGCGTCACCGACCAGATGCTACTGCGCATGCTGCCGGTGAGAGATCCGCAGCGGCTGGTGATGTTCAAGTGGGCCGGCGAATTTATCGGAGGACGTTCGCAAGGTCTGTACGACTCCTTCTCCTATCCAGCCTACGCCGATCTGCGCGACAGCGCCCCGCGGGCATTTGCGGGGATCGCCGCGCAGTATCAGGACACAGCGGATCTCGCGGCGAGCGGGCCGGCACAGCGCGCGGTCGTGGAACTGGTTTCCGGCAATTACTTTTCGGTGTTGGGTGTTGGCCCGGCGGTCGGCCGTGTACTCGCACCGAGCGACGGCAAGCTCGAAGGTTCCGAGCCGTATCTGGTTCTGAGCTACGGCTACTGGCAGCGGCGATTCGCGGGCGATCCTGGCGTTTTGAATAAGACGGTAAATCTGAACGGACATCCATTGACGGTCGTCGGCATTGCGCGCAAAGGCTTCGCCGGTCTGGATGAGGCCAGCCCTTCGGATGTATTTGTGCCCATGATGATGAAGGCGACGGTCACTCCAACTTGGAACGATCTGGGACGCAGGAATAGCATTTGGCTGCATATCTTCGGACGCCTCAAGCCGGGGATTACTCAGCAAAAAGCAGCCGCGGCCATGGCGATTCCGTTCCATCGCGTTTTGGAAGGCGATCTCGATGCGACTGGCCGGCCCGCCGACTTTCGACAGCTGTATCTGCGCGACACGCTTTCGTTCAGCGAGGCGGCGAAAGGAATCCGGAGTTTTCAACAACGGCTTGCCAAGCCGCTCTACGTATTGCTGGGCATGGTGGGGATGCTTCTGCTGATCGCCTGCGTTAATATTGCGAACCTGTTTCTGACGAGGGCAACGGCGCGGGGGCGGGAAACCGGGATTCGCCTGGCGCTTGGGGCTTCACGTTTGTCCCTGATGGCAATGAGCCTGACGGAAAGCCTGCTGGTTGCGGCTTCAGGCGGACTCTTGGGACTTGCCGTTTCAGCGTGGCTGACCGGGCTGCTGGTTGGATTCTTGCCATATGACAACATGGCCGCGGCGATCCAAAGTAGTCCGGATCTACGGGTTTTGGGCTTCGCGGCGGCGCTCACGATGTTGACCGCTCTGATCTTCGGCCTCATTCCCGCCTGGCAGTCGACGCGGGGCGACGTAGCAGCAACGCTCAAAGCAGGGTCGCTTTCGATGTCGACCGGCGGCACACAGAAACGCTTTCGCCACTTACTGGTCAGCGCGCAAGTCGCGTTTTCGCTCGTTTTGATCTTCGCCGCCGGATTATTTGCGCGCAGTTTGCACCGCCTGCTGACCTCTTCATCCGGGATGAACACGGCGAACGTAGTTCAGTTTTCGATCGACCCCTCGCTGCATCGATATTCGCCGCAGCGATCGCGGCAACTCTTTGAGCAGCTGCAGGAGCGGATTCGTCAGCTTCCCGATGTAAGCGCGGTGAGCGCCGCGGGCGTTCCCGTATTGGCCGGTGAGGATTGGCAGAACACAGTGCATGTGCAGGGATATCAGGCGCACGGGAACGAAGATATGAATCCGGGAGCGAATCAATTTCTGCCTGGATTTTTTACGGCGATGGGAGTGCCGCTCCTCTCGGGACGCGATTTCGCGGAGGGCGATGCGGCGGGAAAACCGAAGGTCGCGATCGTGAACGGGGAGTTCGTCAAGCGTTTCGTGCCGGACGGCAAAGCAGTCGGCCGGCACTTTGGCTGGGGCGGCGGACCGATGGAGTACGAGATTGTTGGCGTAGTCGCGGACATGAAGGGCGGCGATCTTCGAGAGACACCCAAGCCTTATACCTATACAGCCTTGCTGCAGGAGGACAAGCCGGCGAGCGCGACGTTTTATGTGCGCACGAAGGGGAGCACGAGCACAGTTGTCAAGGAGATTCGAGAAAGGCTTCGGGAACTCGATGCGGCTCTGCCGATGAACGATGTAGAAACGCTGGTCCGGCAGATCGACAAGACGCAGTTTACAGACCGGCTCTTCGCATGGCTGTCAAGCGCGTTCGGAGCGCTCGCGACGCTGCTGGCTGCAATCGGCCTGTATGGAGTCACTGCGTACTCGGTGACGCGCCGGACACGCGAGATCGGAATTCGGGTGGCGCTCGGCGCGGAGCGGGGCAGAGTGTTCTCGATGGTGATGCGGGAAGTGCTCTGGATGACGGCGACGGGCCTAATCGTGGGCGCGCCTCTGCTGTACTGGGTTGGGAAGATTGCCGCCAGCGAATTGTTCGGGATCGCGCCGTACGATGGGTTGGTGCTGGCAGGCGCCGTGTTCACGCTGCTTGGCGTGTCGGTGATTGCGGGATGGCTGCCGGCGCGGCGGGCCATGAGGGTCGATCCGATGCAAGCGTTGCGGCACGAGTGAACCTTGTTAGCATGAGGTCGTGAAATGGAGCCGCTTTCCTGCCCTTGCCCTCTCGATCACGCTTGCTTGCTCGGCTTCACGCGCGAGTGCAGCTACCGTGCTGGTTCTGCAGTTTCATAACTCCTCGCAGTATGGCGATCTGGACTGGGTCGGCGAGAGTATTTCGGAAAAACTGCGGGACGAATTCAGCGGGGCCAACGAGATCGTCTTTGGACGCGACGCCCGCACGGAAGCTCTGCGCCGCCTGACGCTGCACCCGGGGGCCGATTACACAAAGGCCACTCTGATCCGGCTGGGGCAGAGCCTGGATGCCGATTATGTTTGTTACGGAACGTACGATGCGACGCTGCCGGCCGGTACAACCGAGTTGAAAAACAGTTCGATTCAGGTGAACGCGCATCTCCTTGACTTACGAAAGCTGCACAATGGCCCCGACTTCTCGGAAGCGGGCAAACTGGTTGATCTGACACGGCTGGAGGAGCACCTGGCGTGGGAGAACTTACGTTATCTGAACCCCGGGGCTAATCTGCCGATGGATCGATTCATGAGTCCGGCTAAATTTACCCGGGTCGACGCGGAAGAGAGTTATGTGCGCGGGTTACTCTCGATCGATCCCGAACAGCAGCGGAAATGGTTTGCACAGGCGCTGGTGCTCGATCCGAAATTCATGAGCCCGGCTTATGAGCTAGGTAGGCTTGCACTGGAGAAGAAGGAGTATAGGCGCGCTGTTTCGTGGCTCCAGCGCATTCCGGCCACGAATCCGCGCTATTTCGAAGCGCGTTTCAAAATGGGACTGGCGGCGTATGGAGACAGCGATTATGTCTCCGCCGCTCTCTACTTCCGGGAGATTTCTCGGACCTATCCCTTAAATGAGGTTTATAACAATCTGGGCGCTGCCGAGGATCAGATGAATCAGCCGGGAGCCACAGAGGATTTTCGACGCGCCCTGGAAGGCGATGGGAACGACGTGACTTACCTCTTTAACCTGGCGAACAATCTATTGAAGACCAACCACTTCGAGGAATCGGCAAAGCTTTTGCGGACCGCGCTCACGCAAGATGCCGAAGACGAGGGCGCGAAGACACTGCTCGCCAGGGCACAACGGCATGAATTTACCACCGGGGGTAAAGAAGTCGAGCCGGACCGCTTGAAAAAGAGCATCGATCTGATGGCATTTCGACAGTTAAAAGCCGTGATACAGCCGAAGGCCGGGTCGTGATCGAGCGAGGCGCGATCGGCTTGCGGAACAATCCGGCTTTCACCGGAAAAAACTTAGCCGTGCTCGAGATTTGGCGCAAGTATAATCGAGGGGCCTGACTATGGTGGAGGCTTTTGGGCTGTCGGATGTGGGCTGCGCTCGTGCCAACAACGAGGATTACTTCATTAGCGATAGCGAAGCGGGGATCTTTGTGCTGGCCGACGGAATGGGCGGCGCGAATGCTGGTGAATTTGCGTCCCAGCTGAGTGCCAATTCGGTAATGGAGGTTCTGCGCCGGGAAGCGCCGCGGGACGGCATGCCGCTACTCCGGGAGGCGTTCTTGGAAACGAACGCGGTGGTTCGCCAAACGGCTCGCGAGCGTCCGGAGCTTAGCGGGATGGGGACGACACTGCTGGCGGCGCGGCACGCCGACCCGGGAGTCTTTGAAATTTGTAGCGTTGGGGATAGCCGCGCCTACCTGTTCAGCGAAGGACGGTTGATGCTGTTGACCCAGGATCAGACTTGGGTAGCCGAGGTGGGAGCGCAGATGGGTCTGAGCGAGGAAGCGCTACGGAAACATCCGATGCGGCACGTGCTGACGATGGCGATTGGCAGCAGCGAGGATCTGCGCATTTTCTCGCGGAGCGTGGAAGTAGCCGCCAGGGATCAGCTATTGCTTTGTTCGGATGGCTTGCACGGCGTCCTCAGCGAAAGAATTTTGAGCGAGACGCTAAATTCCGAGAAAAGTCTGCAAGAGAAATGTCACTACCTTGTCGAAGCCGCAAAGCAAGCCGGCGGCCCCGATAACGTAACCGTTCTACTGATTCAAGTTGGGTAAGGCGTCGCTTGGATAGCGGCGTTGACCGATCCAGCAGGCAGGAGTCCGGGCCGAGGAGGGGCCGGGCTGCCGCGTGCTCAAAGGATTGAGGTCGACGTTTGCGTTTCTTATCTCCTCTTTTGGCGACTCTGCTGACGCCGCTTGTGGCAACGCTCCCGATGTTGGGGCAAGAAGTGGTTCCGGCTCCACCGGGAGCCAGTCAGTCTCTTCAAGTGCGAGTGATCACAGCGGAAGGGGCAGCACGGGACGAGGCCGGAGCACAATCGTCTGCGCCGATCACGGTGGAAGTGAAGGATGCGTCGGGCGCGCCGGTGGCGGAAGCAGCGGTGATCTTCCGGTTGCCGGAGAGCGGTCCTTCCGGGACGTTCGGAGGTGGAACGCTTACGTCAGTCGTTTACACGGATGCGGCGGGGCGAGCCAGTGCCGGGAGCGTTCACTGGGGTACAACTTCGGGTGTGGCGCCGGTGCGTATCACCGTGGCGAAAGGCACGGGGCATGCAGGGCTGCTGTTTTCAGAGACTTTGACCGGCTCGAGCGGGGCTACGCCGGCCATTCCACAGCCTGCCTCTCCTGGTTTACAGGTGGAGAAGATCCCTGTTTCGACGCCGGTTGCCCATCCGGTCCAGGCTCAGCCTCGGCCGGGCACTCTTGCCGCAAGCAATACAAACAGCCCGTCCGTGACGATCGAGCATTTGGGAGCGCGACCGGCTCGTTCGCGAAGACCGCAACCGGTCGACGATGACGACGAGGCGCAGCAACCGCAACCGGGATCCACGCAAGCTTCGGCTTCAAGTTCAGGGGCGTATGCGGATGATGGATCACCGGACGCCAACGTTCCAATTCGGCACGCGCTGCCCAACCAGGATGCTGGAGAGTCACTCGATTCGGCAGGCGTCAGCGTAACGCGCGCCGGAGCCGGAGAGCAGTCGGTGGGTAACGGCCATCACCTGAAGAGATGGCTGGTGATCGCAGGCGTGATCGCGGGTGCGGGCGCCGGCTTCGCGCTTGTGCATAAGCAGTCCGGCACATCGGCCTCAAGCGGTACCTCGATCGGGGCACCATCGATCAGCGTTGGTCACCCGTAAGCTCCACCCAGTTCCGAAGATTGTTCTTTCTTCTATGAAGCCCTTTTTTGTCTCACTTTCACTATTTGCGTTTCTGATTCCTGCGGTTTACGGGCAGGTCTCGACACCGGCCGCCGGCTTTGTCCGCCCCAAAGGGCTGCCGGTACAAGCTATCTACGGAGTAGCCGGCAACCTGATTACAGCACCGGCCATTTGGGGCCCGGCCGAGGCGATTTGTTTTGGGAAGAGCGGCGGACTGATTGCTGCCGGCGGACATGTGCGGCTTGTCTCTTTAGATGGCTCGGTACTCGCCGATTACCCGACTGCCGAAAAACATCCCGTTTTGGGAATGGGCGATACGCTGGCGAGCTCGCTCGCGTGGCTGCCGGGTACGGGGACTCTCCTGTGGGTTGAGAACGCACCGGGAGATCGAGCGGCCGTAAACTTTCATGCAATTCGGCTAAACGAAAGCGCGTTTGCTGCCGATGTGACTTCTGTGAGTCGAACAGGTCCGAAAACGGTGCGCTTTCTGGTGTCGCAACCGGACGGAACCGTGACGTCGGTCATGGTGTCAGCACCGGGCGAGATCGAGTCCGAAGAAGTTGTGCCTGGATTGCGTGCTCCCGCCTTCGAGTTCAACGGGCGGTTTATCTGGGCAGATGACCGCGGCCTTGAGATTGGGACTGCGGACGGGATTCTCGAGACACTTCGGCCACCTGCGGCCGGGCCGTTTCAAGCCGAGCGCATGTCTGGCGGCTGGATTCACTTGAGCTTTGCGGCGGATACGAGCGCCGACTGGGCGTTGAACCTCCGCGATTCCCAGAGTTCGTTGTTCCGTTTGCCCGCTCCTGTAGCGAAGGGAGCAAGCCGGTAATGAAAGCCTTAGTTCTTTTTGCGGTTTTCTGCGCCTCGATGGCGGGCCAGGCGCTCACGTTTACGATCACTGACCCGACCGGCGTCACTCCCGATACGGCCCTGCCCGCCGCATATCAGTTCGCCACCACCGCGCAGGGCAGCTCCGCGAGCATTCAGGTCAAAATAACGAATGTTAGCTCGTCGAGAGTCGAGGTCATTCAACCATTTGTGGGACCGACGTCCGGTTCGCCGCAGGCAAGTCCGAACTACACCGCGTCGAATTACAGTTTGGATCACATCCTGGCGCCAGGAGCCTTCCAGGTATTTATTCTGAATTTCGTTCCGGCTAGCACCGGGCAGCTTTTGGGCTTCTTGCAGGTGGACTACTTAGCCGAGACGGGTGGATGCTCGCTGAGTGCGACCAGCAGCGCTACGCAGTGCGCCGCGATGATTGAGCCAGTCTCAACCCTGGAGGGGACGGCAACTCCGGCGCAACTTCTGTTGACCTATAACAATGCCGGGACGATTACGCCCTTGCTGCCGAACGCCGGCACGGCGCGGCTCGACTTTGGAAGCGTAACAACGAGCGCGACGTCATCTATTACGTTCACGTTGGCGAATCAGACCTCATCGCCAGTCACTACGCCCGCGATCTCGGTTCTAGGCAGCGTTGACGCGAGCACGAGCACTGTGGCGTTTGCGTCGAACACAGCCAATCTGCCCTCGACATTGCCCGCGAATGGAAGCGGCACGTTCACGATCACGTTTGCGCCGGGTCAAACCGGGCTGACAACCGCAGTGCTGAAAGTGGGCAGCAACTCGTATGACATCGAAGGCACCGGCACTGCGGGCTCGGATACAGATTCACTGGCTATCTCGTATGTCGATTCACTAAAGAATCGAGTTCAGCCACAAGCGGCGAAGCCGATCGATTTCGGACAAGTCGTACCGGGGAGCAGCGGAAGCGCGGCTTTGACATTTACAGTGGCCAACACCGATCCCAATACGTTTGGACCGGTCACGCTTTCAACCCTTTCGGTGACAGGCGCAGCGTACACACTGAGCGGCGCGCCGGCATTACCGGCGTCGATCCCGACGAACGGATCCATTAGCTTCACAGTGACTCTCAATGCAACCGTGAGCGGCACTTTCGCCGGCACGTTGACCATTGGAGACCGAGTCTTTTCGCTGACCGGTTTGAGTGTGGTTTCTCCCGTGCCCGCCATCACGATGCAAGTAAGCCAGCAGCCGCTCACGAGCGCCCAGCAGGTAAACCTGACAATCCAATCGTCGGCGGCCGCAACACAGGAAGCGATCGGCACGCTGGAAATAAAGTTCGTTCCGTCGGTTAGCGGCGTGAGCGATGACCCCGCAGTCATGTTTCTGGCTACGGGTGGGCGGCAACTGCAGGTTGATCTCGCAAGCGGGGCGCAATCCGCCACGTTCGAAGAACAATCAACCATTGGCTTTCAGACCGGGACCACGGCGGGAACGATCACCTTCACGTTGACGTTTCCGAATGCCGCGCCCATCACGCAGTCGTATACAATCACGCCGGCGGCTATCCACCTCACCAGTTCACAGGCTCTGCGCCAATCGCCCAATCTGGTTGTGACGCTGGACGGCTACGACAACACTTATACCGCCGGGCATCTCTCGTTTATCTTTTACGATACGAAAGGCAAGCAGATCAATTCGAATGCAATGGCCGTGGATGCGACCTCAAACTTCCATCAATATTTTTATACCGGCAATGCGGCCGGCGGAAGCTTTTCGATGCAGGCGAGCTTTCCCGTGGTAGGCGACGCGACTACGATTGGCTCGGTCGCTGTCACGATGAGCAATTCGGCAGGCCAAACGAGCACTACGCTCACCTTCCAGTAAGGGAAAGGGCGCTATGAGAAAGCATCTATACCTGCGTCGGCTAAGGTACTGTTAGATCATGGCGACCGTGGCATTAACTATAGCTGGATCCGACCCAAGCGGCGGGGCCGGCATTCAGGCGGACCTCAAGACGTTTCACCAGTTCGGCGTCTATGGGGAAGCCGTGCTCACGCTGATTACTGTGCAGAATACGAGGCGGGTGTCGCGTGTGGAGCCGATGTCAGCGGACCTGGTTTGTGAGCAGATTCGGGCTGTGATCGACGATATTCCTCCGAGGGCGGCTAAGACCGGCGCCATGGGCAGTGCCGAAGTGGTGGAGGGAGTGGCTGAAATGGCCAAGTCGTTCCCGTTTCCGCTGGTAGTCGATCCGGTCATGGTGAGCAAGCATGGCGGACGCCTTCTCTCCCAGAAGGGCGAAGATGTATTGAAACATAAGCTTTTGCCATATGCCTTTCTGGTGACGCCGAACATTCCGGAAGCGGAGGTGCTGGCGGGCATGAAGATTCGCAATGAAGAGGAGATGGCGATCGCGGGCGACCGGATTCTGATGTACGGATGCCAGGCTGTCCTGGTAAAGGGTGGACATCTTCCAGGCGAACCGGTCGATATTCTGCGTTGGCCGGCTGCAAAAAGTACGCCGTTCCGGGATGGATCGTCTTACTCGGGTAGTCGTGTACCGACGAAGCATACGCATGGCACTGGCTGCACGTACTCGGCCGCGATTACTGCGGCTTTAGCGCTCGGCAAGACACTGCCGGAAGCGGTACTGCTCTCCCGCCAGTATGTACAGACTGCCATTGAGACGGCGCCAAAGTTGGGGAACGGCATGGGTCCGGTCAATCACTTTGCGGATGGCAATGGCTTGTTGGCTAATCAACGCAGATACGTTTCGAACCTTGCGAGCGACTAATCTCGAAAGAGCTTATATCGTTCCTGACTTCGTTATGTCTCTGCGCAATCCTCTTCTTTTGGTTTCCACACTAATTCTTGCTCTGGCGCCGCTTGCATACCCGCGGGTGGAGCTTGCGCCCTGCAAGAACAACTTCACGCCGGAACAGCAGGTCCAGTTAGGCCAAAAAGCTGTGCAGCAAGTGTACAGGCAGATGCCTGTGCTGCCCGATTCAAGTCCGGTGACGCAATATATTCAGCAGCTAGGCGCGAAGTTGACCGCGCAAGCTCCAGGCTACAAGTGGCCTTATAAGTTTCATGTGGTCGACGAGGCCGACATCAATGCCTTTGCGGTACCCGGTGGTTCAATCTTCGTAGATCTTGGGACGATCCAAGCCGCGGAAAACGAGGCCCAACTGGCCGGCGTCATGGCTCACGAAATCTCGCATGTGGTGCTGCAGCACTCGGTCTGCAATGCCGTGAAGCAGCAGAGAGTGGGTTTATGGGCGGGGTTGGGACAGATTGCGGCAAGCGCCGTGCTAGGCGGAGCGGGAGGACAACTAGCGGCTCAAGGAATCGGCATGACGGCCGGTATGGGTTTTCTGAAGATGTCGCGCGGCGCGGAAAGGCAAGCCGATCTGATGGGGGCTGGCATTGCTTATGACGCCGGATACGATCCGCATGGAATGACGCAGTTTTTTCAGACGATCGAGGCGAAATACGGCGCGGGAGGAGCGCAGTTTATGAGCGATCATCCGAATCCGGGCAACCGCGTCGAGTATGTCGATAAAGAGGTCGCTACGTTTGTGCCGCGCAGTCATTACATCGAAACGAGTCCCGAGTTCACCCGCATACATGCACAGGTAGCGGGGATGCACGCCTATACCGCCAAGGAAATCGCTTCGGGAGTGTGGCGGCGGTCCAATCCCAATCAGACCGTGTCGGGAAGCGTCGACCAACCTTCGCAACCATAGCGCGAGCGTTGTCTGCGCTAGTATTTCGGCACGCTAGGATCGATTTTGTCGCTCCAAGCTGTGATCCCGCCCGTCATGTTACGCACGTTCTTGAAGCCGTTGGCTTTCATCAAGTCGACTGCTTTCTGGCTACGGCCACCGCTCTTGCAGTGAGCTACGATTTCTTCGTTCGGGTCGAGTTCGTTCAGGTGCTTCGGCAGTTCGCCTAGCGGAATAAGTCGAGACCCCGGAATGCGGGCAATCTGATACTCATGCGGTTCTCGCACATCGAGCAGAAGAAAGTCGTCTTTCCGGTCCAGCTTGTTCTTCAGCTCGTTTGCGTCGATTGCGTCATTTGCCGGAGTTGATTGAGAGGCCATAGGTTTCACTCCACAGAATTCCTGATAGTCGATTAATTTCTTGATTGTCGGATGGTCGCCGCAAACAGGGCACTCAATATCACGCCGCAGCTTCAACTCGCGGAATCGCATGCCGAGCGCATCGTACAGCAGCAGCCGGTTCTTTAGTGTCTGGCCGATGCCGAGAATGATCTTTACCGCTTCAGTCGCCTGGATCACGCCAATCACTCCGGGCAGTATGCCGAGCACGCCGCCTTCGGCACAGCTCGGGACCAAACCGGGCGGAGGAGGTTCAGGATAAAGGCAGCGATAGCAGGGGCCGTCCTCATAGGCAAACACAGTCGCCTGGCCCTCAAAGCGAAAAATCGAGCCGTAGACGTTGGGCATCTTCAGGAGCACGCACGCATCGTTGACGAGATAGCGCGTGGGGAAGTTGTCGGTTCCATCCACCACCAGGTCGTAGTCTTTGAGAATGTCGAGCGCGTTTTCGCTTGTGAGGCCGGTATCGAACTTGTCGATGCGGATCGCGGGGTTGATATCGCGCATGCGATCAGCCGCGGAGTCCAGTTTCTTGCGGCCGATGTCTTTGGTGCCGTGAATAACTTGGCGCTGGAGGTTCGATGCGTCGACGACATCGAAATCAACCAGGCCGATGCGCCCAATGCCGGCTGCGGCAAGATACAAGCCTACCGGTGCGCCTAAGCCGCCTGCTCCGATCATGGCAACCTTCGCCTGTTTGAGTTTCGCCTGACCTTCCATGCCGACTTCAGGAAGAATAAGGTGACGGCTGTAGCGGGCAATCTCTTCGTTCGTGAGTGAGGCTGCCGGCGGCTCGGCCACTCCGGATGCGCCACCGGCAATGCTAGGCACAATCGAGATCGTCTCGTTGCCCTCTAGCTCAGTAGCGTCTTTGTCGAGATAGCGAATGTCCTCGTCGTTAACGTACACGTTGACGAAGCTGCGAAGCTTTCCCGCATCGCTATATAGGTTCTTTTTTATGTTCGGATAGTGCGCCGTCAGGTTCTGGAGCGCTTCCCCGACCGTTGCGCCTTGCACCTCCACCGAATCTTGTTGCTCGGTAAACTGGCGGAGCGCGGTCGGGATCAGGATTTTGGCCATATCAATTCCTCTTGTTCCGCTTTCTTCTGATCGATATCGGGAAGAAAGCTATTCGCATGATCGAATTTGCCGCCCTGGATCGATAGCACCACAAACGAGTACCAGGGGCACGAGTTCTCCAGGTCGGTTTTCGAGAAGTACGCTTCGCAATCTGGGTGCGAGTGGAAAATTCCAATCAAATCGAGCCCTTTGGAACGCGCCGCCGCGTCCGCTTTTTGCAGATCTTCCGGGCGAAGTTCGTAGTGATCGGCTTGCGGCCCGGCATATGCGTTTTCAAGCGCAACAGCCTCTGTTACGGTCTTCGATTCGCCGCGAATTCGTCCGAGCATTGCGCCGCAGCACTCGTTTGGGTAGGTTCGCTCGGCGTGTAAGATCATGGCCGCCCAAGGCGTCGATTCAATCTCGATCACGTGATTCCGGCTCGTTCCAGAAAGCTTCGCTCAAATACTTTTGACCGCCGTCGCACAAAACGGTGACGAGAAGCCCGCTGCGGCCGGCAGCGGCCAGGCGTTCAGCTACTTGCGCCGCAGCGACTACGTTAGCGGCTGCCGAAACACCTACTAATAGGCCCTCTTCTCTCGCCAGTCTCCGCGCCATCTCATAGGCGTCTTCGGTTTCGATCCAGAGATTGTCGTCTGCAAGGGTCTCATCATAGATGGCGGGCTTGATGGAGCTCGGCATGTGCTTGGCGCCTTCGAGTCCGTGCAAGGGCGAAGACGGCTGAACGGAGTAGCATTGGACGCGCGGCAACTCCTTGCGCAGTCTTCTGGTCACGCCGGTGAAGGTTCCGGTTGTACCCAGCACAGCCACGAAATGAGTGATCTGCCCGTCTGTCTGCTCGATAATCTCAGGGGCAGTGGTGTCGTAGTGAGCCTGCCAGTTTGCCGCATTGCCGTACTGGTTCGGGTAAAAGTATCGAGCCGGGTCGGCGGCGTAGATGCGTTGGCACTCGCGAAAGGCTCCGTCCGAACCGTCAGCGCCCGGCGTGAGCACCAGTTCGGCTCCATACGCGCACAGAATTTGCTTCCGCTCCGGCGAAGCACTCGTCGGAATGCACAGCTTGACCGGATAACCTTTGGCAGAGCAGATCATTGCGTAGGCGATGCCGGTATTGCCGCTGGTGGAATCGAGCAGTGTCTTTCCGGGCCGCAGTTCGCCGCGCGCTTCGCCCATGCGGATCATATTGAGAGCGGGCCGATCTTTCACCGATCCGCCGGGATTGAGAAACTCCGCTTTCGCCCAGACTGCGACGCCGCCCCGGCTTGCAAGCTCGATTTTCAGCAGCGGAGTGCCGCCGATCCGGTCCAGCAGCGTGTGGGTGCCGGAGCTTGCGAGCGTAGTAAACATCTTCTTCCAGTTTAAGTCGATAGTCTTTATTGACATTGAGCCGCAGAGGGCAAACTCGCTTCCAAAGCTGCAATCTTGTACCTTGGAAGGCATGGATGCCCAACGCGCGGAACTTTCATGGGATGCGGACAAGAATCAGTGGCTGGCTCGCATCATAGTGGGCGAAGAGGTAATCCGGCGTCATATCAATGAAGCCCAATCCACCGATCAGCATTCGCTGGTCGCATCAGCGGTAAAAACAGCTGCGGATGAAGGGTACACGGTTAGTCCATCGGACGTCGTATTCGTCTAGCCATCGAAACAGTTTCTTGTCGTGGCTCCGGAGCGTCAGGAAGAATGTTGACTCAACCAGGTAGAAACTTCGGCCGGAGTCGTGACCTGTTGATTGAGAAGCTGCCAGAGCAGCTCCTGGCTTAGCAGAGCATCGAACTGGTTCGTGTAGGTAAGTTGGTGGGTCTGACCCGGCAACTTCAAGATGAACGGTACATAGCGAGATTCCCGATCCCCTGTGGCCTTCGTAAGCTCCTGATCCCAGAAGCTCCACCCTCGCCAAAGCTCGCTGCGAAGGGGATGGTCGGCGGACACGAGCAGAGTGGCTCGGTCCCACTCTCCCTCCGCTTCCAAAGCATGCCGGATCAAACCCAAAGTGCGATCCGCCAGTTCCAGGTTGTCGAAGTAATTCGGCCCCATGTAGTTGGAAAAGTGACCGGATCGAGCATCCCAAAATCCCGGAGGATGCGGTATTGGGAAATGCAAAAGGATCAAACTGATGTCCGGGTTCTTGATCATCAACAGGCCATGTGCAAGGATCGTTTGGTAATCGTAGGCTTGACGCTCTTTCATCAGCCGTTTACGGCCCGGCTGTGAATCCGCACTGAGGAGAGAAGGCAAAATCGGAATGCTTCTTGCCTGCCAATCCGCCAGATAGAGGGTCTTCGCGAAGAAGCTTTGGTCGCGCAGGTTCGCTTCGGCAAAAAGCGCGCCCAAGCCGCCAAGCCCGGTCCAATAACAGCTACTCAAATCGCGGCCGATCAACCGGCAATACGGGTTGTACCATCCGCTGAGCCCGGTATTCCATCCGGCAGAACGGACGCGTCCGAAGATGTTTGGCTGGGCGCCCCAATTAACGAAGCGTTTGGCGCCTTGAAAACGAACATCGAGTTCAGCAGCGTGCAATTTCACGGCGGCTATCCTGCGGCCGCAAATCAATGCGGGCATGGAGTACAGGGTTTCGGGCCCGGGCGGCTTGGTGCTGGTGGCGTAGAAAGAGGTTGTAACCAACCGGTCGAAGTTCGGCAGATGGACACGGCTGGGGCGAGTATCGAACGCCAATCGTTGATCCATCTCGTCGAAGATGATCCAGAACACGCGTCTGGCTGTTGTCCTCGGATGGCGCAACATACCTGACGCGTGACCAGCACCCACCTTGCGCAGCACCGGCCCTCGATCCAGCCAGAGAACGTTGACGACGAGAATGAAAAAGAGGGGTGAAGAAATTAAGAGCGCATTCGAGCCGACCCCGAAAGCTCGCCCGCGAAGATAGAAGAGTCCGGCAGCCATCAACAGCCAGATGGCAAGCTGCACAGCCCAATCTGGAACTGCCGGGGACCGCTTCCCGATCTCATGCGCGATCAATTGGGCTATCTCATTCAGTGCGAAGAGCGACGCGCCTCCGATCAGGAGATAGCCCAGGAGTCTCGGAGGCCGCTTACGGCTGTGGAGAAGAACAAGGCCGCCGAACAGGCAGAGCGCGACAAGCAGGATGTCTGCGATCAGTGCGGCAGTCAGATGCCAGTCGGGAGCAGAGGGGCGGAAGTAAGCAAACGTCGGCGAAGCGAGAGTGAAGAGCTCAATCCACAGCTTGAGGAAGCAAAGATTCGCAAGCGCGAGGGCGATCAGAGCGCGCTTTAGAATCTCTTCTTTTCGAGCAGATAAAGCCAACGCAAGTCCCCTTTGACCGATTCGGCGCGCACGATTGAGAAATGTTGAAGACAGGCGGCCTCAAATGCTTCCCGAGTGAAGTCTTCATGTAAACTGTCGCGGCCCCGCGCGATCTGCTGAAACATCGGATCGTTGTTTGCGACGTACTCGATGACCAGATGCCGGGTCGTCAGCTCCGACGCTAACTGCAGAATTTCATGCAGCGGAACACGCTCGGTAACGAGTAGATGATGCAACGTGGCGAGCATCAAAACGAGCTCGAAGTTGCCCGTTGCCCGCGAAAGGAAGGACGGATACTCGGAATTTCGCCAACCCGTAGCCGGCGTGGGGCGGGCCACATTCACGGTTAGCGGCAAAATATCCAGCTTCTCTTGAACCGCTCGCTGCCATGTACGGCCCACAACCACCGGGTCTATGTCGATTCCGACCACTCGCGCGCCGTTCCTTGCCGCGATCGCGCTGAAATGTCCGGTGTTGCAGCCGATATCGAGAACCGTCGCTGGCTGCGTCTCCACAACCACCTTCTCTACAAAATTGTCTTTGCGCTTAAACTCGTCGTCCGAGTAGCTGAGCGTATTCATGTATGCCGCCCAATGCGAGTCACGCACGGTGGGCGG
Organism: Bryobacteraceae bacterium; assembly: GCA_965219105.1. Taxonomy (GTDB): domain Bacteria; phylum Acidobacteriota; class Terriglobia; order Bryobacterales; family Bryobacteraceae; genus Bog-105. The sequence continues at coordinate 3,396,975 of OZ244728.1, forward strand.
AGCGGCTTTCTTCAAAGCGCGGCGCAGGCGTCTGAATTGGGAGCGGAGGATGAAAGCAGCTTTCTCGTGGTTTGAATCTTCCCGTTTGCGGTAGAGTTCGGCCTTACCAGTTCCATTACGGCCCTTCAACCAGGTGGGAATCGCAACTTCGGTCAGTAATGGGCCACGCAATCTCTGGGACCAGCCGCACTGCACGTAAACATCTTCGGGCTCAAGGCCGTGGGGGCGCGTGGTAAAAAGCTGATCCAGCCCCGAACGGAAGTGCTTATTCACCAGCAGCGGCAGCAGAAACATCCGTACGAACTGCGCGTAGGCCAACCAGATGTAGTCGCCGCCCTCGCGTTTCTCGAACGACAGGATGTCAACAAAGACAGGCTTCGGCCCTGAGAATAAAATGTTGTAGGGAGTCGCGTCTTTTAAGCCATAACCATGCTGCAGGGAGGCTTCCGCGATGTCCAAGGTGAGAAGTCCAGCAGCATACAAAGCCTCCGCTGACCACTCATATGGGTAAGATGCAAACCAGATTCGCTCATGTTCGAATGTGCGTCCTCCCGGACCGTACATGTCAAACAGGGCTAGTCTGCGTTCATCCAGGCCGCTGCGGACCTGATCGGCAGAGACTTCGGCGGTGCGAACAATCTTGCCCTGCTCAACCAGTCGCTCTGCCAGAGGAGACTGAAGGAACTCAGCTATTGAACCGGAAGCGCCTGCATTAACCGAACGGAATACGCGCCCGTTAGTGACGAAGACAGTACCAGAAGGATCTCGAAAGGAAGAGACAATCTCCGGCTCCGCCATTTACAGGTCAGATTGCTTTTTATTCCGGCCGCGGAATTTGCTGACGAACTTTCGGAAGTAAAACATGGAGCCGACGAAGGCAGCGGCGACTGACTGCCAAATCAAACTTCCAACGCCTGGATCAATGTAAGCCAAGACAGGTTGCATTTAGGCAGTATACAGGTTTGTTACAGTTTTGTGCCGATTGCGTTACGATTCGGTAACACGTACCCTGGCATGATTGCCCGCCACTGTGCCTGGCAGGCAATGGCTGAACAACCTGGCTCATCTTCCGATTCAGAAGGTCGAGAGAGGCGTTTGGCGCTAAATCGGAAGGCGAAACGCCAGCGGGTCATTTGCGTACAAGTTCGTGGTCGACAACTACGCAGCCGTAAATATCTGCTCTCGCACGTTACGGAGGTGGATTGCGGGGTCCAAGAAGCTCTGGGCGGTTCGCGTAGAGCCACGCCATCACAGTTTTGGCGAAGGGTTTCCGCCGTTAAAAGAATCTGTTCCAGCTCATGGTTCGAGATGCTCCCCGCCGAGTCGTAGCTGGCAGAGTTCCTTTTCTTCGAAAACGTTATCAGCTTCCGAATGAGTTTGCTATCGGCTCCGATGGTGTATTCGAGCGTTTCGAGGATCCGAGTGTGATGCCCAGTCTGACTTGTGGTTCGGTAGCCGCTTGCGCGCAAGGCGATATTGGCGAGGGCGAGCACGGCATTAAACGTGGTGTAAAAGCGAAGATCGTCCGAGATGTCCTGAACACCCGCATCCTTCATTGATCTCTCGACAATCCCGATCTGGTCGGCGATCTCCTGAGGGCTTGAGGGCTCGTGACGTAGCCAGGCGTTTTCAACGTATCTCTCTAAACTCATGTTCTTCCCCCACGAGGAAAACCAACGGTGCACTCTGCACTGCCTTGAGGAAATGGTTGGCGGAGCGGAGTTTGGTCCGAAGCTCTTCACGAGCATAGACGGTCGGATTGATGGGGCGGCCCATCTTCGATTCCACTGGTGTAAGCAGTTCCAGTAACTCGTCCAGCGTGACCTCTCCGACGACCATCAGATCGATGTCGCTTGCAGCGTTCTCCTCAGCACGAGCGAACGAACCGTAAACAAAGGCGAACTCTATCTTCGGTTCGAATTGCGAAAGAGCTCCTCGAAATAGTTCAAAGGTTCCGTTCGTTTTCGCAAGCAGAGCGCGCATTTCGGTATACGCCGGATGCTCTCGGTTCGCTCGATATAACACCTGGTGACCGCTCTGGGTCCGCACAAGCAGCCCAATTTGGGCGAGTGTGGCTAATTCACGCTGTACAGTGCCGACACTCCCTCCGATTTGTCGTGAAAGCTGTCGAACGTAGAAGGTCGCTCCGGGGCTGCCGTACAGAAGCGACAGCAGCCGGCTCCGGGTTTGGCCAAACAGCATGTCGCCTAGTGCTGTGCCTTCTGTTCTCATCTTCAGATCGATTGTACTCGTTATGAGAACGCTAGCCGAGAGTCATGACTGAATCGCGGTGCGATATACATGCTCACTTTCCGATACAAAAGGTCGAGAAGATGCGGTTCAAGATATCGTCTGCTGTCGTCGCGCCGGTAACCGCGTCGATTGGGCGGAGCGCTGCGTATAAATCCAGCAGCAACATTTCATGAGGGATCTGAAACTCTACAGCACGCCGGGAGTTTTCGAGCGCTTCGAGCGATTCGCGCAACAATCTTTCATGGCGCAGGCTGGTCAGGCTGCCGCTCTCCGGTAGAGCAATGCCGCTGGGCGATAGCCGTTCCAGGATCGCCTGGCGGAGTTCCGCAATGCCGGCGCCAGTCGCAGCCGACACAGGCAACAGCGCCGGGAGCGCCCGGCTGTCACAGCCAAGGTCCGCCTTGTTTCCTACCAGTAGCGGACGCCGGTCGCTTAACTGCTCGAGCAAGGAAAGATCCTCGGGCTCAGGCGCGGCCGAGATGTCAAACACCAGCAGTGTTAAGTCAGCATCGGCGACTGCGCTTCGTGTGCGCTCGATGCCAAGAGACTCCACCAGATCCGAGGCTTCGCGAATACCGGCCGTATCGGTAAGCCGAACCGGTATGCCTTCAATCGCGGTTGACTCGGAAACCAGGTCACGCGTGGTGCCCGGAACAGCCGTCACGATGGCGCGATCCATCTCGAGCAGCCGGTTGAACAAACTGCTCTTCCCCACGTTCGGCCGGCCAGCGATCGCGAGACTGAAGCCATGGAAAATCAGCTTGCCGGACTGGAAACTCTGAACCAGATTTCGCACGCCGTCTTCCACGGCATCTAGACGGCGCAGGATCTCTTCCGGGGGCGCTACGCTCACGTCATCCTCCGCAAAGTCGATTCCAGCTTCAAGCAGAGAGATGAGTTCAACTAGCTGCTCTTTAAACGGGCGAATGCGGCGGGATACCGAACCTTCCGCTTGCTGGGCAGCGACGCGCACCTGGTACAACGTGGTGGCTTCGATCAGCTCGCGCACGCCCTCTGCCTGCGGAAGATCGATCCGTCCGTTGAGGTAAGCGCGGAGGGTAAACTCGCCGGGTTCGGCAAGGCGCGCTCCCGAAGCAAGAGCCCGCTCCACGCAGAAGCGCAGCACCACCGGAGAACCATGGCATGAAATTTCGACCACATCTTCGGCCGTAAACGAACGAGGAGTTTCGAAGAACGAGACAACTACTTGATCAATCAGCGAGCCCGAATCATCGGTGAGGTCCGCCAGTTGACTCGACCAGGTTCTCCAGCGGGGAGGTTCGTGAAAGCGCAGAAATTGAGCGGCTACCTGTCGCGCACCGCTGCCCGATACACGTACAACGCCCAAGCCGCTGCGGCCGAGGGGCGTGGAAAGGGCGACAATCGTGTCGCTCGCCTTCATGAGTCGAGGGCTCTAGCGGTTTCCGCCGCGAGGACCGCTACGAGGAGGCGGGCGATTACCGCGCGAGGCACTACCGCCGCGCGGGGGACGGGGTGAACCACCGCCCGCTCCAAACCCGCCTCGCCGGCCTTCTGAACGCTCTCCACCGCCGCTGCGAAATGGTGGACGCGCGGGCGCGGGTGGAGCGGGAGGAGTCGGCATGTCGGCCGGCACAATCACTACCGCGCGGGCGGGACCAACCCCCAGACTTTCGCTCCGCAGCTCCTTCTCGTCTCTTAAAGCCAAGTGAATGACGCGGCGCTCGCGGCTGGTCATCGGGTTGAAGTGAAAGGGAATGCGGGTCTTCTTTACTCGCTCGGCGGCAGTCAGCGCGCTCATGCGAAGCTCTTCCACTCGCAAGAGCCGGTAATCGTTGGCATCGAACGAGAGCAGCGAGTGATCCTCTACCGGGAGCCGCAAAGCCTCCATCGAAAGGTGCTCGAGAGCCAACAGAAGTTCGGCCCGGTTCGCCAAAAGAAGTTCGACGTCAGGCCCGGCAAACACAACCGTCACTTCCGGGTTTTCCACTTCAGGATGAGGGTTCTCGACCGACTGCAGGCTGTAAGAAACGTCAAAGCCGCTGTGCTGCAGCAGAGGGAAGAGAAACTTATCAAGCCGCGGCTGCAGCGATTCCACAGTGTATTTCATTCAGGCTATTTTTTGACGGTCTTCTTAACGGGAGCTTTGGCGACAGGAGCAGCGGGCGCCACTGCCTTTATGGGCGTAGGCATAAAACGGTTGATAATCAATTGCTGCCCGATTCCTACCAGGTTTCCGGTCAACCAATATAGTACAAGTCCGGCGGAAGCGTAGTAGAACATAAACCCGAACATCAGCGGCATGAACATCATCATCTTCTGCTGGTTGGGATCCACACCAGCCGCCGGCGTGAGTCTTTGCGAGAGAAATTGGGTCGCAATCAGGATAATCGGAAGCAGGTGGATAGCCAGCGTTTCCGGCGACGACAGATCCGGAACCCACAACCACGGAGCGTGCCGGAGCTGAATGGCAATGCTCAGCACCCGGTAAAACGCGTAGAAGAACGGAAGCTGGACCACAAGCGGCAGGCATCCGCCCACCGGGTTCACGCCCTCTTGCTTATAAAGCGCCATTACCTCCTGGTTCTGTTCGGCTTTCTTCGGATCGCGCAGGCCGACGCTCTTGTACTTGGCATTGATCGCCTGGATCTGCGGCTGCAGCTTCTGCATTTTCCGCGCCGATTTCAAGCTGGAAAGCCGGAACGGAAACAGGGCCAGGTTGATGATAAGGGTGACCACGATGATGGCCCAGCCGTAGTTGTTCGTCCAGTGATCCTTGATGTAGTTCAAGGAAAGGAACAACGGCTTAGCGATGATGCCGAAGAAGCCCCAATCGATAATCTGGCCGAGCTTTGGACTGACGCTCCTGAGAATGTCGATGTCCTTTGGTCCGACAAACAGCGACAAGTCGTTCTGAGGACCGCTGGAAAGGCCTGCGCCGACGAAGGGCGTTGGCTTCTCTTCGCCTTTTGGCGTGATGCTGTCCGAGTAAGTGCGCACCTCAAGGGTGGAGGAATCGGCAGGCAATGCGACCGCAGCGAAGAAATTATCTTCAAGTCCGGCGAACGTGTAATTGCCTGAATCGGTCACCGGGCCGTTTTTGGCGTCTTTGGCCGTCTTGGTGATCAGTTTGGAAGAAGTCGCATCGTAACGGACGGTGTGCTCAGTAGAGGAGGCGTTGCGAACTTTGATATCGCCGAATCCACCGCGCCACATCAGCAGGCTGGGCACGGGAACGCCGTTCATCGCAACGCTTGCTTTCACCTGGGACTGGTAACTGTCCCTTAAGAATGCGAACGATTTCCGGATGACCGTCTGGCCGCTTGAATAGACGTAACTGACGGTCAGGCCATCGGAAGAGACTTCGGGCTTATACAGCACTGCATTCGGGTCGAAATCCGGCTTCTGCCCGGTGAGATCGAGAGCGAATGGATGCGGAACATCACTCGAAGAAGTGGGAATGACTTCGAGCGGCTTTCCGGCATCATCCCGGTATTGCTTTAGCACCCAACTCTTAACGACACCGCCGCGGTTCGTAAATACAACGTGATAGAGCTTGGTGTCCACATCGGTAATCGTCTCGGAACTCGCGGCAACTTGGCCCACCGGCCCAGGCGCTTCCGCCGCGTTCAGCGGACCGGATTGGGCGGCCGCCGGCTTGCGGGTGACAACGTGCGCGGGAGGCGCCTCATTAGAGGGTTTCACCGGCTTCGGCCCGGGGGCGGGTTTAAACAAGTACTGCGAGACCAGCAGCACGAGCATCATCAGCCCGAGGGCAATGGGTAAACGCTTCTCTAAACTGGGCGGCTTCGAGCCGATACCGCCGCCTGAACTATTGGGCATAAAAGAATCTCACTTCATTTTCGCTTGTCGCCATGCAGCACGGCCGGCGGTTCCCGGATGAACTAGAGGACAGGATCGTATCCACCTTCGTGAAAGGGATGGCATCGTCCGAGGCGGCAAAGACCAAGCCACACTCCCTTAACGGCACCGTGTTTCTGAACCGCTTCCAGCATGTACTCGGAACAAGTAGGGTAGTACCGGCAAGCTGAAGGAAGCCAGGGCGAGATGGCCAGTTTGTAGGCGCGAAGGGTCAGGATTAGCGCTCGTTGCATCGCGAGAATATCCGCCCTACTTCCCGGCACAGGTCACTAAACGGGGCTTCGATCACGTTGCGCCTTGGATTGAACACCACGGACCAGTTCGTGGCCAGCGCAGGCGCCTGGGAATGCACAGCGTGACGCATACGGCGCTTGATACGATTCCGCTGGACCGCTTTTCCGACCGCACGAGGAACGGTGAACCCAAACCGGGAGGGCACGCCGTCTCCGGGTGATCGTTGCAGGCAAAATGCCGCAAAGTAGCGGCTGGTCACCTTTGTGCCTGACGAATACACTTCACGAAATTCAGACGAGCGAAGTAACCGGCTTGTTCTGGGAAGTGACACGAAATAGGGGCCGCCGTAGGAGCGGAGGGTTCAAAGCAGCAGATCCGAAGCGACCGGAAGAATTTAAATAATCGTCAGCTACTTCGCTGCGCGTACAGCAGGTTCGTCACTTACGGTCAGCTTGTGACGGCCCTTCGCCCGCCTACGCGCAAGAACAGCACGTCCATCGGCGGTCTTCATGCGCACTCGAAAGCCGTGAGTCTTCGCTCGCTTACGGTTATTCGGCTGAAACGTACGTTTTGGCATTGCTGTATTTCCTGGTCTCTAAAATTTGGTTCGGGCTATACGGGACCTCTCGAATATCGAGAAAGCCACTGAGCAAATCGACACACGTCAACCGGCCTGCAAACCCAAACTCCAATTATAGGGGTTACGCCAAGATTCCCGCAACCGAGAGTCTCTGAGCGGGGATGTCGCGTTGGCAAGCGGCTAAACGGCAGGCAGTAGTCTTTCCCCGTACAATCGGACAAGATGGCAACGACGGCGCTAAATGAAGAGATCCTGACCAAATACGAGCCAGTAATCGGGTTGGAAGTTCACGTTCAGCTGGGCACGAGAACCAAGATTTTCTGTTCCTGCCCGGTTGAGTTCGGGGCTGCGCCGAATCAGAACGTGTGCCCTGTTTGCCTTGGTTTGCCTGGCGCGCTTCCGGTTCTCAGCAGGCCGGCGGTAAACCTGGCGATCAGCGCCGCCCTCGCGCTCCACTGCCAGGTGAATCCGTTTTCCCGTTTCGCGCGCAAGAACTACTTTTATCCCGATCTTCCCAAGGGCTACCAGATCTCTCAATACGACCAGCCTCTAGCCGAGCACGGATTCCTCGACATCCTGCTACCAGCGGGCAAGAAGCGAATTGGCGTTACTCGCGTGCATATGGAAGATGACGCCGGCAAAAGCATCCACGACGGGTTCAAAGACTCTGACCGGTATACCTACGTCGATTTGAACCGCTCCGGAACGCCTTTGATCGAAATTGTGAGCGAGCCCGACATGCGATCGTCCGACGAAGCTTACGCCTACGTCACGGAGATGAAGCAGATCCTGCAGTACATTGCGGTTTCCGATTGCGACATGGAGAAGGGACAACTGCGCTGCGATGCGAACGTCTCGGTGCGTCTGCGAGGGGCCGAGAAATTCGGCACTAAAGCGGAAGTCAAGAATCTGAACTCGTTTCGCTACCTGAAGCTTGCCCTGGAGTACGAGATCGAGCGGCAGATCGAATTGCTCGAATCGGGCGGCAAGGTGGCGCAGGAGACGCGGCTTTACAACGTCGAAACCGGCAAGACAGTTGGCATGCGCAGCAAGGAGCAAGCGCACGACTACCGCTATTTCCCGGAACCTGATTTGGTGCCGCTCACAGTGAGCCAGCAATGGCTGCACGAGGTCGGGAGCAGGCTGCCGGAGTTGCCTGCCGAGCGCCGCGACCGGTACGTCAGCGACTACGGCGTTCGAGAATACGACGCGCAGGTGTTGACTCTCACGCGCGAAACCGGAGATTACTTCGAAGAGGCTGCCCGGGTAAGCGGCGATGGAAAAACAACCGCCAATTGGGTGCTGGGCGATCTGATGGGGCTTCTCAAGGCGCAAGGCCGGACAATAGCGGAGTCGCCCGTGACGGCCGCCAACCTGGGCGAACTGGTGGCGCTGATGGGCAAAGGCGAGCTTTCGGGAAAGCTGGCGAAAGAGGTTTTGCCGAAGATGTTCGAGTCTGGTGAACCGGCGGCCGTCATCATCGAACGGGAAGGTCTGAAGCAGATCTCCGATTCGGGAGCGCTCGAGAAGATCGTCGCCGACGTTCTAGCCGCAAATCCTAAGCAAGTCGAGCAATACAAGAGCGGGAAGACGGCCGTGCTCGGGTTCCTGGTGGGCCAGGTCATGAAAGCGAGCCGCGGGCAGGCAAATCCTGGAGCGGTGAACGAGGTTCTGAAAAGTAAACTCGCCTGACTTGGCCGGGCGGCGCTTACGTTGTTAAAGCCACGCGTTCCTCATTGTGGTGCCGGACGTCTATGCCTTTCACCAGGAACATCACGTCCTCGGCTACGTTGGTCGCGTGATCGGCGATGCGTTCGAGATTGCGGACAACCGAGAGCAGGTAAAAAGCTTGTGGGATCTGATTGGGATTCTTTTCCATAAAGCTCATCAGCTCGTGATAACTGGCGGTGCGCATGTTATCGACCGCGTCATCGGAAGCAAGGACGCTGCGGGCGAGCTCTGCATCCCGATTAACAAAGGCGTCCAAAGCTTTACGAACCATGCTTTGCGCGAGGCCCGCGATGTGAGGAATGTCGATAAGCGGCCGGATTACCGGCTCTCGGACTAGAGCCAAGGCGCTCTGGGCTATGCTCACCGAAAGGTCGCCCATCCGTTCAAGATCGTTGTTGATTTTGATGGCTGCTGTGATCAGTCTCAGATCGGCGGCCAAGGGCGCTTGTAAAGCGAGCAGGCTGATCGCCATGTCGTCAATCTCGATCTCGAGTTGATTGATCCGCGCCTCATTTTTTAGAACCTGTTCGGCAAGGTCCTCATTCTTCTCCACGACTCCCTGCACGCTGCGATAGACCGCGCTCTCAACAAGCGCACTCATTTCCAGCAGCTTTGCCTTGAGCTTCTCGAGCTCCTGTTCAAAATGCCGCATATGTACCTCGATCTAAAACCAAATCAACCGAAACGGCCCGTGACGTAGTCTTCTGTTTCCTTCTTGCCAGGGTTCTGAAAGATCTTTTTGGTGTCATCCATCTCGATCAACTTGCCTAACAGAAAGAATCCAGTGTAGTCAGCCAGGCGCGCAGCTTGCTGCATGTTGTGAGTCACAATGACGATCGTCGTGATGCCTTTGATGTGGAAGAGCAGCTCTTCGATTTTTAGAGTGGCAATCGGATCGAGGGCAGAACAGGGCTCATCGAGCAACAGCACTTCAGGCTCGACGGCCAGGGCCCGCGCAATGCAGAGGCGCTGCTGCTGACCACCCGACAGCGCGGAGGCAGGCTTACTGAGCTTGTCTTTCACTTCGGTCCATAGCGCGGCATGCGTCAGGCTGCGCTCAACCGCCTCATCGATCACGGATTTCTTGTGAATGCCGTTCACCCGCAGGCCGTAAGCGACGTTGTCGAAGATCGTCTTGGCAAACGGGTTCGACTTCTGAAAAACCATCCCGATACGACGCCGGACCGAGGTGACATCCATCGAGAGCAGGTCTTGCCCGTCGAGCAGTAGCTCGCCTTCCACGCGTGTGTTACGAATCGCCTCGTTCATGCGATTCATGGTCCGCAGAAAGGTCGATTTGCCGCAGCCCGAAGGACCGATGAAAGCAGTAATCCGATTCGCCGCGATATCGAGGCCAATGCTATGGAGCGCCTGAAAGGAACCGTAGTAGAAGTCAATGTTGCGGGCCGAGAGCTTTGCAGGCGTTTTGCCGCTAGTGCGCTCCTGTGGTGTGACGACCGGAACCGGGACGGTATTTACTGTCTGTGGAGTAGGGGAAGTAGCCAAAATTTATCTCCTTGACGACGCAGGGCCTCTGGCAATGATCATCCGAGCCGTTATATTTACAACCAATATGAGGGAGAGCAGCACGAAACCAGCGGCCCAAGCCTGCTGATGTAGATCTTCATCCGGAGTGATGGCGTAATTGTAGATCATCACCGGCAGCGTCGCTATAGGTGCAAGCCAGCCTTTACTCCAGAACATGTTACCCAGAGCGGTAAACAGTAACGGCGCTGTTTCGCCTGCCACGCGAGCCAGGTTCAACATCATTCCGGAAGTGAGGCCTGAAATAGCGGCGGGGACGACCACTGTGAATATCGTTTTCGCCTTGGTCGCGCCTAACGCCATGGCTCCCTCGCGCATAGAGTTCGGAACGGCGCGCAAGAACTCTTCGGTAGTGCGGACCGCGATCGGAATCATCATGATTCCGAGAGCCACGCCGCCCGCCAGCGCGGAAAAGTGCCCCATAGGGCGGACAACCAGCGCGTAAGCCACAATGCCGATCACAATCGAAGGCACGCCGTTCAAAAGATCGACCGTATAGCGGAGAACAAAGGCAAACGTCTTCCCGCTATATTCGGCCAAATAGACACCGGCGAGGAAGCCGAGCGGAACGCCGATCGCGGTGGCAACTAGCAGAACCTTCGCGCTCCCGACAATGGCATTCGCCATTCCTCCGCCTGTTTCGCCGGACGGTTTTGGCAGCTTGGTGAAAAAGTTCAGATCTAACGAACGTGCGCCATGAATGAACAAGTAACCAAGAATAAAAAACAACACGCCGACAACTAATAGGGTGCAAACGCCGGTCAGAGAAAGCATCACGACATTTACCACTCGCCGCCGCGAAGAGATTTCCATGGTCATAGGCTATGTTCCTCTTCGCGAAGTGGCAACGATCAGGATTCGGGCCGCGGCGTTGATGACGATCGTAAGCCCAAACAAAACCAAACCTAGGAAGATCAAGGAAGCGATGTAGAGCGGACCACTCGCCTCGGCAAATTCGTTCGCGATCACGGCCGCGATAGAGTATCCCGGTGACAATAGCGACGCGGTGATGTTCGGGGTATTTCCGATCACCATGGTCACGGCCATGGTCTCGCCTAAAGCGCGAGCCAAAGCAAGGAATACGGATCCCATAATGCCGGTGCTTGCCGTCGGCAAGACAATCTGCCAGGTCGTTTCCCACTTGGTCGCGCCGAGCGCGAGAGCAGCTTCCCGCTGCTCAACCGGCACCGCCATCAACACTTCTCTCGAAACCGATACGATGAACGGTACAACCATGATCGAGAGCACCAGGCCCGCTGAGAGAAAACTTACACCATAGAAGTCGCCTTTGAAGATCGGCAGAAATCCGAATGCATGCACGAGCACGGGCACTAGATAGCTGCGAATGAAGGGAACGAGGATGAAGATGCCGAGCAGGCCATAAATCACGCTGGGTACCGCCGCCAGAAGCTCGATCAAAAACGTCAGAACGTTCGACAGCGTGGGCGGAGCCATCTCGGCCAGGAACAGCGAGGAAGCCACGCCAAGCGGCACCGCTATCAGCAAGGCCAGAAACGAAGTGACGCAGGTTCCATAGATAAACGGCAGCGCCCCGAAATGGCCGCCGTTCGGGTCCCATGTCGAAGTGAACAGGAAGCGCCAACCGAAAGCGCTCACAGCCGGCTGAGAACGGATCCATAGCTCGCCCACAATGAGCGCCACGATGAAGAGCACAATGGAACCGCAAAGCAGGGTGATCGAGTATGCCAGTTCGTCGCCGCCCCGCAGCCGGCCTATTAGAGACCGGTCTGTTGGGCGGTGAAGCGTTTCGGCGATGTAGGAAGAGCTAGCCATTCAAAAATACTGCTTGCTGTGCAAATCCCAGGCTACTTGATCATCTCGATTTGCTTCTCTTCTTTGGCAACGACCGAGGAGGGAAGCCTAGCGTAATCGAGAGCTTCGACCGAGTCCTGACCGGTGGTAATCGCCCACTTTAAAAAGCCCGTCATCGCTTTCTCCTTTGCCCCATTCGAAATCTTGGACGGAACCAGCAGCCAAGTGAAAGTAGAGATTGGATAGACGCCGCTGCCTGATTCGTCGGTGATCGAAACTCGGAAGTCGGCCGGCATCTCTTTTCCCGCAGCCGCGGCCGCGCTGACCGACTTAAGATCGGCTTTGACGAACTCACCCGATTTGTTCTTCACCTTCCCATACGGAAGATGATTCTTGATCGCGTAGATGAGCTCCACATACCCGAGCGCTCCCTTCTGTTGCTTGATGACGCCCGCGACCCCGTCATTACCTTTAGCGCCCAGTCCCGTCGGCCAGTTGACCGACGTATTCTTGCCCACCTTGGACGCCCACTCCGGACTGACCTTGGACAGGTAATCGGTCCAGCAAAACGATGTTCCGCTGCCGTCGGAACGGTGCACCACAACAATTTTGTCGCCGGGCAGCTTCACTCCGGAGTTAATCTTCATGATCTGCGGATCGTTCCAGGTTGTGATCTTGCCCAGGTAGATGTTGGCGAGAACCTCCGGTGTAAAGTTCAGCTCGGTGCTGACGCCTGGAAGATTATAGGTCGGGACTGCAGCGCCCAGAACGGTCGGAAATAGCAGAATCTTAAAGCCGTGTTTATCCTGATAGGCCTTGAGCTGCTGGTCGGTCAGCGGCATATCGCTCGCGCCAAAGTCGACCGTACCTTCAGTAACGGCGCGAATCCCGCCGCCCGAGCCGTTCGGCTGATAGTTAATCTGCGCGTTGCCCACCGATTGATAGGTGTTGAACCAACGCTGGTATATGGGCGCCGGGAAGGTTGCTCCCGCGCCCGTCAAAGACGTTTGCGCCCCAAGGGGGAGACCAGCTGCAAGGGAGAGTAAAGCCGCTAGGGTCGAGTGCCGGATACTGTTAGGCCATTTCATGGTTTGAACGCTTCTCTTTCTGCTCGGAACTTTGGAGATCCTGGACAAGTAGATGCCTTCCCATGGTGAAGCCCTGTCATAAACAGCTTATGACGGCATAGTTACAATCGTGTTACAAGCTGCGGTTTTAGTTTGCGGGTTCGTTCGGTAATTTCGCTTCACGCGGCCCGGGAGTTTACTCGCTAGACGAAACTTTCCCGCTTCCGGGGCGATCGTTGCGGTACACGACCCCATCCCTCATGACAAATAAAACTGACTGGGTAACTTTGATGTCGTCCAGAGGATTGCCGGGCGTAGCAACTACGTCAGCAAGTTTGCCCGGCTCGAGAGTGCCCACTTTGGTTTGCAGGCCGAGCAGGTTGGCCGCAACCGAAGTTCCTGCACGAAGCGATTGCGCGGGCGACATTCCATCGTTCGCCATGAACATGAACTCGAGCGCATTGCTGCCGTGCGGGTAAACAGCCGCGTCGGTTCCAAGCGCGACTTTGACGCCCATCTGTAAGGCCCGCCGTAGCATATTGTCTTGCGCTTGGACCGCAAGGTCTGCCTTCGCCTGCACAAGCGGAGGAAATTTGGATTCTTTCAGACCGACGCGCACGCTGAGGGTCGGCACCAGGTAGGTTCCGTGTTCGCGCATCATGCGAAGCGCTTCATCGTCCAGAAATGTTCCATGCTCGATGGAATCGATACCGGCACGAATGGCGCGCTTGGCTCCCTCAGCGCCATGAGCATGCGCGGCTGTCTTCCGGCGCAGGTCATGGGCAGCCGCGACAAGCGTGTCAAGCTCCACCTGGGTAAGCTGAGGCACGTCCACATCGTCGGTAGGAGAAAGAACGCCGCCAGTTGCGCAGGTTTTGATCACGTCGGCGCCGTACTTGATGTTGAAACGAACCGCGAAGCGAGCTTGATCGGGGGAATCGATCACGCCGTCCTCGGGCCCGGATTCATGCCTAAAGAGGTTGAAGCGAAAGCCGTCTTCCGCGTCGCAGTGGCCGCCCGTCGCACCAAGGGCACGGACCGACACCAGCATACGCGGGCCGGGAACGATTCCGGCATTGATCGAGTTGCGCAGTCCCACGTCCAGGAAATCGGCTGAGCCTACATCGCGCACCGTAGTGAAACCCGCCATCAAGGTCTTGCGGGCGTTAAGAGTCGATCGAATTGCGAGCTCGGGTAGAGGCCGTTGCAGCCGCCGCATTTCCGCTCCGGAATAATCGGGATCGAAATCCTGCGTGAGGTGAGTATGTGCGTCGATGAATCCGGGAAGGAGCGTTGCATCGCCTAAATCGATCACCGTCGCTCCTGCGGGAGCAGGTCCGCTGACAGACTGTATCTTATTGCCCGAAACCACTACGATGCCTGGCTCCACGACTCTGTCCGACTTGCCGTCGAAGAGCCTGCGAGCTTTGAGCACGTAGGTAGGCGATTGTGCGGCGAGAGAAGAAGCACAGAGCAGAAGGCAGAGCAGTTGTGCGCGCATTAACGAATGAGGATAGCGCAAAGCCGGGTTGGGCGCTCCGGTTATTACGCCGATTTCAACAAGAGCGTAAATTTCGATCCGCGGCCGAGCTGGCTCTCGACCGAGACGTGCCCGCCCATGCGTTCCACTACTTCCTTGACGATAGGAAGCCCAAGGCCGGTGCCGCCGGCAGGCCGTGAGCGCGCTCTATCGACCCGATAGAAACGTTCGAAGATGCGCTTGAGCTCGTCACTTGGAATACCGACGCCCGTGTCCGAGATGCTGAGCCGGACCTGTTCCCCGGGTTCGGGCGCGCACTCAACAATCACGCGGCCGTTGTCACGATTAAATTTAACTGCGTTGTCCAAGAGATTGGTGATTGCCTGCTCGAGCCGGAAGCGATAGCCGATCACGTAACATTCACGGCAGTTGTTCATATCGAGCTCGACTCCACGAATCCCGGCATGCGCTTGCACGGTGTGCATTGCCGAATCGATCACCGCGAGCAGAGACACTTCTTCGGGCGGCGTCGGAGGCGGCACATTACGATCGAGCTCGGAGATCACGAGCAGATCGGAAGCGATGTTGTTCAGGCGAATTGCATGAGATTGGATAATCTCGACAAACCGCCGGTTGTTGTCCAGGTCCTCGAGTCCGCCGTCGAGAAGCGTCTCGGCGTAGCCGCGGATTGCGGCAAGCGGAGTGCGAAGCTCATGGGAAACATCGGCCACAAAATCTTTTCGAACCTGTTCCTGCCGCTCGAGGTCAGTGACATCGTGCAGTACGATGACGCCCCCTCTTCGCGTTTGTTCTCCGAAAGGCAACGAACGAGCTTCAAACCAGCGTCCGGCTGCGCTTGGCAGCTGAAACCGGTCGGTTTCCGGAGCGCCTCCGTTCACCACTCGCGCGAGAACGTCGCGGATGGCCGGCTCCCGCACAACCTCGTATAAGGATCGCCCTTCAGGCACTGGCATGCGCGCTCCAAACGCCCGCGCAAATGCTTCGTTGCAAAAGATGAGCCGCAGATCGTGATCCACGGCAAGAACGCCTTCGGCCATGCAGGCCAGTATCGCTTCACGCCGCGTCAGTTCAGATGTAGCTCTTTCGGTAACTTGACGTACTCGTTCAGTGAGGGCCCGTAGCGATC
This sequence comes from Bryobacteraceae bacterium, assembly GCA_965219105.1. Taxonomy (GTDB): domain Bacteria; phylum Acidobacteriota; class Terriglobia; order Bryobacterales; family Bryobacteraceae; genus Bog-105. The sequence continues at coordinate 3,412,646 of OZ244728.1, forward strand.
GAGTAAGACCTGCTATTTCGGGGAGCTCGTAATCCGGGAGGCTGATCTCTGTAGCGGGAAGCGCGTTGGCAAAACTCTCCAGACGAGTGGCCGCGGAGCGCCACTGCCCGATCAGCCGATACACAAGTATCCCGGCAACGATGCAGACCAGGAGATCGGCGATCAGCAGCTTACAAAAGACTTCCGGCAACCCGCCCGGTTTGACACTCGATTGTAACCAAAAAACTGAGCTGAGAAGCACGAGGAAGAAAGCGGCTCCGGCAGCGGCGAGCCTACGGGTGCTTTGGTGCATGCATCCTCATCAGCAGGATAGACTACGAGGCCTCAGCGCTCACAAATCATGCTTACGCTTCGTGGCGCAGGAACCACGATTGGCTATTGAACTGCCTTTTCCCGGCTGGGGGAACACGTGTATAGCTGCCATCGGGCTGCATGATGCGGGCTCCGGCTTCGTCTTCGAGATATTTCGCAAGGATGCGATCACGCAAGCGCCGGACCATGCGCCCGTTTTCGATGGGAAAGAGTATCTCCACGCGCCTGTTGAGATTTCGCGGCATGAGATCCGCGCTGCCTACGTATATGAGCTCGTCGCCACCGTTATGGAAGTAGTAAATGCGGCTGTGCTCAAGAAAACGGCCCAGTATACTGCGGACACGAATCGTTTCACTCACGCCCGGCAGGCCTGGCCGTAGCGAACATACTCCGCGAACAATCAAATCGATCTGGACGCCCGCCTGCGAAGCTTCATAAAGGAGCCGAACCATTCCGGCATCCTCGAGCGCATTCATTTTGAAGATGAGATGTCCATCTCCGTGTGCCTTGTGACGCTCCATCTCAGCATGAACAAGACGTTCCAGTCCGCTTCGGATGCTGCTCGGTGCGACCAGAAGCTTGCGATAGGACTTCTTGGCGGAGTAACCCGTTAGGTGATTGAAAAGATCGCTTACGTCTTCGCCAATCTCGGCGTTGCAAGTGAAAAGGCCGAGGTCCGTGTAAATCCGTGCGGTGATCGGATTATAGTTGCCGGTACCGAGGTGAAGATATCGCTTGATATCGTCGCCTTCGCGCCGCACAACCATCGCCATTTTGGCGTGGACCTTTACGCCTGGCAGTCCATAGACCACATGGACGCCTTCGCGTTCGAGCTTCTGCGCCCATTCGATATTGCTTTCCTCATCGAAACGAGCTTTGAGCTCCAGCAGCACGGCCACTTGCTTACCGTTCTGAATCGCATCGAGCAGCGCCTCGACAATTGGCGAGTTCCGTCCGACTCGATAAAGCGTCATTTTAATTGCGAGCACGTTGGGATCTTCGGCAGCCGCTCGCAAGAAGTCGACCACCGGCTGAAAGGATTCAAAAGGCTGATGGACGAGAATATCGTTTTCCGCGATGGCCGAGAAAATCTCGCTTGACGGTCCGCTGAAAGCTTTCGGTGTCGACGGAGTAAAAGGCTTGTCCTTCAGTGCGGGTCTCTCGATCGAAAGAAGAGAGCGCACCCGGCTGATGTCCAGTGGGCCATCGACACGATAGACGTCGTTCTGATCGAGCTCCAAGTTGGAGGTCAAAACATCCAGCATGCGCTGCGGCATGCCGGGACTGATCTGAAGCCGCACGGCATCGCGGAAGCGTCGCTGCCAGACCGCTTCCTGCACGCTCTCCAGTATGTCGTCGGTCTCGAGTTCCTGAATGGCAAGCTCGGCATCTCGCGTGATGTGGAAGAGATCGGAGCGTACGATCTCCATCTCCGGGAAGAGATGGCGCAGATTGCAGGTAATCGCGTCTTCTAACCAGACAAAGGCGAGTTCGGACCCCTCCGACGGCAGCGGGACCAGCTGGGGAAGAGAGTCAGGCACCTTAATTCGGGCAAAGTGCTCGATTTCATCGCCTCCGCTCACCACTGCGGCGATGTTCAAGCTCAGGTTCGAGATATGCGGGAACGGGCGGCCCTGGTCGACGGCCAAGGGAGTCAGCACTGGATATACGACGCGGCGGAAGTACTCATCAACCGCCGATCTTTGCTGAGGGTTCAACTGATCGAGCGCGATGATGAAAATACCTTCCTCTCTTAACTCGGGCATCAGCTCGTCGCGCCAGAGACTGTAAATCGAATCCATCAGGACGTTCACCTGTTGGCGAATCAGTTCCAATTGCTCGGAGGGAGAACGCCCGTCCATGCTGATCTCAGTGGTGCGTGTTTCGATCTGCTGCCACAAGCCGGCGACGCGCACCATGAAGAACTCATCCATGTTGGAGCCGAGGATCGACAGGAACTTGACGCGCTCGAGCAGAGGAGTTGCCGGGTCTCTTGCTTCCTCCAGCACGCGGTTCTGAAATGCGAGCAGGCTTAAGTGGGGATTGAGGTAAAGTCCCGGAGAATCGAGACGGACCGGAGCTTGAGACGGAGCGACAGCCGAACGGCGAGTCGCTAATGCGCGTTTTCGAGGGGAACTGGAAGACATCCTGTTTGCCGACGCCAAGACCAGTTTAGCTAGTGCAAAACTCCAACCCTGTGAAGCGATGCAGTTCACCCAAAGTATGCCGCTTGGTTGACCTGAACCGGACTGTGGCGATTTGTTACGATCTAAGTGCGGGGTGGAGCAGTCAGGTAGCTCGTTGGGCTCATAACCCAAAGGTCGCAAGTTCAAATCTTGCCCCCGCAACCAATCGGAAGCCGTACCGTAATCCACTGCACCGGCAGTGAAATACAATTGCCGGAAGAGGTTTAGTTCGGCAGCCGCCAAATTCCCTCTAGTATCTGTGTTCCGGAATCACCGGTGCTCATTCCCTTTGGCGCTAAACCTTTTTACAGTTCTCTTGCTCGGGCGAGCAGGTGCTGCATGGTGCTGGGAGGATCGCCAGATTCGAGCATAATTCGAAAAACTGTATAAGGGTCCGTTTTCGAACCAGCTTTGCGCAGTGTTCGATCGTCGTTCACCCACGCGTACACTATGACCTTCTCGTTACTTGCGAAACGGTAGAAGAGACGAAAGCGCTCGTGGAACTTCGCTCGAAACCAGTGACGATTGACAACGCCAAGAGTGTTGCCCTGGCGGAACTCCGCCGAATTCGGATCCCGGGGGATTATCTCACGGATGTAGCGATTGATTGTCGCTAGAAGTTTGGCCGATGGTTCGTTTTGATACGCTGTCGGATTTTTTTTTGCTGATGCTTCGACTTGTTCGGTGAGGCGACGTAATTGCTCCTCGAAAAGTGGGTGGGCGTACAGCCTCCATCCATTCACCGTCACCTAGAGCAGATCCCCGCCTCCTAGATCCTCATTGGGAGAGACCGTCATGCCCCGTGTAAGGCGATCCATTCGATCGGCAAGGGTGGCATCGAGCTCCTGAATGGTCTGAGGCGATTGCGCGATATCATGAGCGAGAAAAGCTAGGAATGAGGCCATGATGGGATCACACTCATCCCGCTTCTTAGTTTCCGCACTGACAAGAAGATGTCCGGGTGCAATCACGCGTGCTGTGACCTGGCCGTTAAACTCCGGATGGCTCCTGAACAGGGCGCCTTCGAAACGGAATCCTAGGGAGTTTCCCGTTCGCGTTTGCTTACCGTGATACGCCGTAGTGTCGGAAGCATTTCGGGGGCTGGAAAGTTTTGCTTTGTTCGTCGGCATAACGCCACCTGAAGAGGAGGTTAGCACATTTGTACTTACGGTACTCGGCGCGCTGTTCGGCTGATTCCGCTTATGCAACTCTGAATGGGAACCAACTTCTTGCAAGACTCTGCTGCCCCGCTGGTTCGACAATTCACCACGACGAGGTTTGAGCGTTCGGAGATGCGCACACTTGCCGATACGGTGGCCGTCGAAGAACCGCTTGAGATTTCACTAGGCTACTGGATAAAGGATTCGCATCAAATACAGCGGCTGGCCCTTACGATGCGCACTCCGGGGAACGACCGGGAGCTAGTCGCCGGGTTCCTTCTTGCCGAGGGAGTCGTGGAACGCGCATCGGATATGCAAGAATTTCGGTTTCTGGGCGCCCCACCCTCGAACGAGCTGTTGGTCGAGCTGGCTCCCGGAGTGGACGTGGAAATGTGGCGCATGCAGCGGGCTACGTTTATGAACGCCAGTTGCGGAATGTGCGGCAAAGCGAATTTCAGTTCCCTTCCTGAGCGGATGCCGGAAACCGACGCTCTCCCGTTGAGCATCGATGCGCAACTCCTTGGAAAGCTTCCCGCGCTTCTGGAGAGCCACCAGCGGGGCTTTGCGCAAACCGGCGGCCTGCATGCGGCGGCCCTCGTCACTGCCGCTGGAACCGTCGAGCAGTCTTTCGAAGACATAGGCAGGCATAATGCGCTCGACAAGCTGTTGGGCTGGACCGTTCTCAAGGAAATGCTGCCGCTCAAGGATCATCTCCTGTTCCTGAGCAGCCGCAGCAGTTTCGAACTGGTGCAGAAGGCAGCGGCGGCAGGGGCTCCGATTCTTGCTACAGTGGGAAGCCCGTCCAGCTTGGCGATCGAAACAGCACGCCAATGCGGGCTCACGCTGATCGGCTTCGTGAGAGAGAACCGGTTCAACGTGTATTCAGGCGAGTGGCGGGTACACTGAAGGCGCAATGAAACTCCGTTTCCGGAACAACACGCTCCGTTTGCGCGTGAATCAGCAGGAGGTAAACTCGCTGGCCTCTGGCGCCGCGCTCGAGGAATCCGTGGTGTTTCCGAACAACTCGCAGTTCGTCTATCGCTTCGAGCCGGTTCTGGGAACTCAACCCCAAGCATCGTTTGAAGCGGGCAGGCTTGAAGTGATCGCACCTTTGCGCGACATCGAAGCATGGGCGAGCGGGGATTCGGTTGGATTGTACTTCAATTTGCCGGCGCAAGCCTCCACGCTACGAGTTGCCATCGAAAAGGATCTGGAGTGCGTAGATGGGCCTCCAGAAGAGCGAGATCCGCACGCCTTTCCCAGGGCCGGGAAGCAGTGTTAGCCGGTCTGTAATAGTACCTGCTGATGACCAGCTGACGCAAAACTAACATAAAATAACTGTCCAGTAGAGCACACTGTCCGGGTCTAACCGGCAGCGATCGTTCACAGAGGCGGACAAGATGCGGAAATCGGGTAATGGCGGGGTTGTGATAGGTTTTGTGTTTCTTGCAGCCACGAGCACTTCGGCGTTTGCAGGCCCGGCGCCTTCATCGCAGTCATCTACCGAAGCGGTTATCAGGCAAGCTGTGACCGTAAACACAATCGACTGGCAAGCTCAGCTTCATTACTCGTACGACGAGCGCGATATCAAGTCCAAAGTCGACGGCACCGGCAAGGTTCAATCGGCGCAGTCGAAGACTTACCGGACGTCGTTGCTGTATGGCTCTCCCTATGGGCAACTGCTCGAAATCAATGGCGAACCGATCAGCCGTCCGCAGCGAACACTGGAAGCTACCAAGCTCAAGAACGAGGCAGAGCGGCGGAGGAATGAATCGGCCGGCAAGCGCCGGTCCCGCGTCTCTCAGTTTGAGAATGCCCGCGCCGACGAGCATCTGCTCATGGAGCAAATGGCGCTCGCTTTCCAGTTTCGTCTCATCGGAGAAGAGACCATGAACGGGGCACTGTGCTACCGGTTTACGGCCACGCCGAAAGCGGATTACGTTCCGCCCGTTGAGAAGGCACGCGTCCTGCTCGGGATGCGGGGACAGATGTGGATCGACAAGCTCAATTCTCACTGGGTGAAAGTCGAAGCCCAGGTGATTCAGCCCGTCTCGTTTGGCTTTTTCATCGCACAAGTAAAACCCGGAACTCAATTCGAGTTAGACCAGATGCCGGTGGGCGATTACTGGCTGCCCCATCACTTCATTGAAAAGGTGAACGCGAGCGTGTTCGGACTTTACGGCTACCGCACCCAGGAAGAATCCGTCTACTCTAACTACCAACCGGCCGCGGGAAGTGAGGTCGTGGCGTCGCGTTAGAAGGCAATTACTTGCTGATATCCCGATGGCTCTCTTTCACCGCGTAGCCTGCCTTCTTCAATCTCTTATCGATTTCGTTGGCAATAAAGACTGACCGGTGATGGCCCCCCGTGCAACCGAACGAGATTGTGAGGTAGCTTTTTCCCTCGCGGATGTAGTGGGGCAAGAGGTAAATCAACAGCTCTGAGATGCGGTTGATGAACTCAGTGGTTTGCGGGAATGAGCGAATGTAACGCGCAACGCCAGTGTGCCGCCCGGTCAGCTTCTTAAATTCCGGAATGTAGTTCGGATTGGGTAAGAACCGGACATCGAACACCAGATCGCTATCCGACGGTACGCCGTGCCGGAATCCGAAGCTGTTGACGTAGATCACGATTTTGTTGCTGTCTTTGGAATCCTGGAACTTCGCGGAAATCAGAGCGCGCAGATCGTGAACGTTCAGCTTGGAAGTATCGATGCAGAGGTCCGCAATGGCGCGAATCGGCCCAAGTTGCTCGCGCTCGTTCAAAAGGCTGCTTAAGACAGTAGATTGGCCGCCGAGCGGATGGGGACGCCGGGTTTCGCTAAAGCGGCGGCGGAGAACCTCGTCCTCGGCATCCAGAAACAACAACGAGCAGCTCAGGCGTCCTTTCAATTCCCGAAACGTCTTCGGAAATTCGTTGAGCTGTTCGCCCTCGCGAATGTCGATAATCAACGCGCCGCGTTTTTTCGAGTCGTAGGTAAGGTCGGCGAATTTAGGAAGTAGGGCGATCGGAAGATTGTCGACCGCGTAGAAGCCTAGATCTTCGAAGGCCTTGAGCGCGGTGAGCTTTCCAGAACCGCTCATGCCGGTAATGATCACCAGGTCATGAGCGGGAGCAGCAACGGTCGTGCTTGTGTCAATGACACACGGGGGTTCTGACTTCGGCTTAGCCATTCAGGTCGGGAGCGTCGTTCTGCTCTAGTGTAACCAGCAAACTGCGGGACGAGAATGGGCAGGCGTTAAGACTCTATGAGATCGAAGTTTCCGTCCGGTCTTCGTACTAGAACCGAGAGGCAGTTGCGGCTGGAATCGCGGTAGACGACATAATCGTCGCTCTCACGCTGCATCTCGAGCAGGGCCTCTTCTAGAGTCATCGGCTTCCGGTTCTCGTTGTAATCGACATGGAAGATTTTGGGGCGCCCGTTCGTCTTCAAGTTTGGGGTGGACGCAGCCGCTGTTGCTCCGTCAGCGCCATTTCCGTTCGAGTCCCAACTCTCTTTGCTGGTGCGCACAGCTTTTGCATCACGATGCGTGTCGCGCCATTTGTTCCTCAGCTTCACGACCTGCTTCTCGAGCTTTTCCACTGCCTCACAGAGCGCAGCTTCGAGGTCGCCATCCAAGCCTTCGCCTACCAGCGAGTGATCGTAGAAGTTAACGATGACCTCCACCCGGTGCAGATGCCGCTCCATGTGGTGCGTCACATGCGCCTCGCGCTCACCGCGTTGCTCGATGAGCTTACTGCACTTGGAAATCTTCGAAGAGATCTTATCTTCCAGTGCAGGAGTGAAGTCTTTGGTCTTTCCGGAAATGATCAGGTTCATTGATTCCTCTTTTTTGAGAAACGCTCACGCTGACGGGCGTGAAATGCCAGACTCTTTTCTGTGTTACCGGACCGTTACAGCGTGAAACTGTCTGTTAGGCGCGAATGCGCCGTTGATGTGTCGAAGGAATTTTCATGTCCTCCCGGTACTTTGCCACAGTACGCCTGGTAACCTTGATCCCCTCGGTTTGCAGGCGCGCAGTGATCTGTTCATCGGTAAGGGGCTGGGCGGTGTTCTCGCCGTCGATCATTTTTTTCACTCTTCGCTTCACAATTAAAAGCGGCGTGGCGCTGCCCGAAGTCCCTTGGCCTGCTTCAGAAAAGAAATAGCGAAGTTCGAAGACGCCTTGCGGCGTATGAGCATACTTGTTCGCGACGGCCCGGCTTACTGTGGAAGGATGCACGCCGATCTCTTCGGCTACATCCTTAATCATCATCGGCTTAAGTCGATCGATGCCGTGTTCCAGGAACTCCGGCTGACGCTGCACCATTGTTTGGCACACACGTAAAATCGTGTGCTTGCGCTGTTCGATGTTCTTGATCAGCTGAAGCGCCGACGCATAGCGCTCCTTGACATAATTCCGGACTTCGCGACTCGGCTCCTGTTCCCGGTCAATCATCCGCTTGTAATCGACGTTTAAACGAAGCTGGGGGATCTCATCGTCGTTGAGCGTGATGACGTAATCGTCTCCGTCTTTGTAGATATAGACATCGGGCTCCACCTGGCGCGCGCCGACGCTCGAGTAGCGCAAACCGGGGGCGGGGTCGAGCTGCCGAATGACGGCAAGCGCAATTTGGATATGCTCGACAGGGCGTCCAAGTGCTTTGGCCAATAGCGAAACCTGTCGCATTCCTAGCAATTTGAAGTGCTCGGAGACGATCGTCCAGGCTACCGAGTCGCGCGCTCCCCGAGCGTCCAATTGAAGCAGCAGGCAGTTGCGGAGACTCATGGCCCCAACGCCGGTCGGGTCGAGAGACTGTACGGCGCGAAGTCCGGCTCGTACCTCCTCGAGCTTTAGAACCTCCTTGACGGCAATTTCCTCGAGCGGTGTGGTGAGGTAACCACTCTCTTCTAAATTCCCGATGATTGCATTCGCCGCCCGCCGCACCCTCTCGGGCAGGATCAACACGCTGAGCTGGCTTTGCAGGTGATCGCTGAGCGTAACAGGCGAAGAGAGAAAGGTCTCAAACGAAGGCTTCTCAACCGATTCAGCAGCAGGGCTCTTGAAACCTGGATCGAGATAGTCGTCGAAAAAGCTGCCGAAATCGATCTCATCAAACGGATCCGTCTCAGTCTTTGGCGATTCTTCGGCAATCGCCGTTCCAGCAGATGAGCCGTCTAAGGAGCCTGTCTGCAGTTCAGAACCTAAGTCGCCGTCGGACAATCCATCGAGCCCGCTCTTCGGTTCGGACGCCTCGACAGGCTGGAGTATTGACTGATCGGCCGGATCGGCTTGCCGTTCCCGTTCGAGCAGCTCTTGCACTTCGGCAGGCGTCAACTCCTCGCCTGCCTCATTTGCTTCTTCGAGAACCACGTTTTCCGCGATCTCGTTCATGATCATGTCCTTCAGCTCGAGACGATTCAGCTGGAGGACTGTGACCATCTGCACAAGTCCAGGCGTGAGTATCTGCTTTTGCTGGACCCCGAGATGAAGGCGCTGCGAAAGCGAACTCATTTGGTTCTCAGTTTAGCACCGGGAACGGACTTTGCAGGGCGGGAAAAATCTGGCCCGCAGGGGTTGAAAAGGCGAAATTACGGCGTAATTAGGCCACAGATACTGGTGGGAAATAGAAGTTCTCCCCCAGATAAATGCGCCGTACTTCGGGATCGTTCCCCAGCGAATCCGGAGAGCCTGCGCGGAAAATTCGTCCGGTGTTGATGATGTAAGCGCGATCGGTAACAGCTAACGTCTCGCGCACATTATGATCCGTCACCAGGATCCCAATGCCCTTGTATTTCAGATCCGCAATGATGCGCTGCAGTTCAAGGACCTGGATCGGATCGATTCCTGAGAACGGTTCGTCCAGCAAAATAAAATCCGGCTGCAGCACAAGTGAGCGCGCGATCTCCACCCGCCGCCGTTCGCCGCCCGACAGCATGTAGCCCTTACTGTGGCGCACCGTTTCCAAGCCGAGATCGCCAATCAGCGAGTTCATTCGATCCTTCCGCTCGCGTCCGCTCATCGAGAGCGTCTGAAGGATTGCCATCAGGTTATCTTCGACGCTGAGCTTGCGAAACACGGATGGCTCTTGAGGCAAATAGCTCACGCCCTTTCTGGCGCGCAAATACATGGGAAGGCCGGTCACCGGCTGCTCATCGAGGAGAACCTGTCCGCTGTCCGGACTGACTAAGCCCACTGTGATGTAAAACGAGGTAGTCTTCCCCGCTCCATTAGGGCCGAGCAGCCCCACTACTTCGCCCTGCTCGACTCGCACCGACACATTATCGACCACTCGCCGGCCGTTATACGATTTGGCGATTTCTACCGTCTGCAGTGTTCGCATGAGTGCGGAATGAAGCCGGGAATGAGCGTCTCGTCAAGGCTCGGTTCCCTCTGTCTTATGATACGCGGTGGGTGAGCGTAACGAATGCGGCGGGCTGGCGGATCGAGCGGCGATTTTGGGTTGCCCTGGGCGTGCTTTTGCTCGCTGCGCTGCGACTGTGTCACGTCCATCTGCTGTGGGCGGATGAAGACTACCATCTTGCCGCGGCTCTTCAAATCCTGCATGGCAAGCTGCCCTATCGCAGCTTCTGGTATGACAAGCCCCCGCTGAGCGCTTTCTATTACCTCATCGACGGCGCGCTTCCCGGCTGGCCTTTGCGCTTACTCGACACCGGTTACGTGCTGCTGGCGTGTTATCTGATTTTTCGTTTGGCGCGCGCGTTCTGGACCGAAGCCGAAGGCTACCTGGCCGCTCTGCTGCTTGCCTTTTTCCTCGCGTTTACTCAGCCCTCGGCGGGTATCGCTTTCGCGGTCGACGCCCTGATGCTCGCGCCTCATATTGCGGCCATGTACTTCGCCTATCAAAGGCGTCCTGCAATTGCGGGGCTTTGCTGTGCGATCGCATTTCTGGTCAATCCGAAAGGCCTATTTGTGTTTGGCGCTGCCGCTTCCTGGCTGCTTGCTTCATGGCTGCCGCTCAGTTTCGGTTTTGTTGCTCCCCTTGCCGCAGCATTTGCAGTGGCGCACGTTTTGGGATGCTGGCCGGGCTATTACGAACAGGTATGGCGCTGGGGTTGGATCTATGCATCGCAATCGCCTCTCGCTCATCCCGTCGTAACAGGCGTGAAAAGAACGGCGGCGTGGCTTGGCTTTCAAGCTGCGCTGGTTGGAGGCGGAGCATTTGCCTTTGCGCAATGCAGCACTAAGCACAGGCGCCTGTTGATTTCCTGGCTTGCCTTCTCCGCGGCCGCAGTGTGTCTGGGAGAGCGATTCGAGCCGCGTTATTACCTGCAGGTTTTACCGCCTCTCACCGTCGCCGCCTCACGCGGGATCGTTCTCTTACATCGGCGCAGCCGTCGCACCCTGGCGGTCTTCTTGCCGGCTACGCTGCTGGCGCCACTGCTCCACTTCGGCCCTCACTATGTCACGCTGGCTTACGACAATTTTCATAAGCAGCCGCCGCAGTGGTCAGATGTACGCTTGGATCTCGATTCGCAAGACGCCGCACAAGTGATCCGGCAATCCGCTCACCCGCAAGACACGCTCTTTGTGTGGGGCTACCGGCCCGACATTTACGTGTACACTCGCTTGACGAGCGATGGCAAGTTCTGGGATTCTCAGCCTCTCACGGGAGTACCTGCCGACCGTCATTTGCACGCCACTCGCCCTATCTTCAGCGAGAGAACCGCTGGTAACCGCCGCGAACTGGCGAAAACAGAACCGGCCTGGATTGTGGATGGTCTGGGCCCTTTGAATCCGGCTCTCGAGATAGGCAGCTATCCGGACCTGCATGAGTGGCTTAAAGCGTACCGTGTGTTCGCTCGTACCAAGTTCTGCGTGATTTATCGGCGAAACGCTGTACGGTAATGCTTCGCTTACTTCGGCCCGGACATCGAGAGCCCATTCTCGGGCTCGGGAGCGGAAGCCGGGACCACTTTCTTCTTCAGTTTGCTGAAGGCGACCTGTGTCTTCTTACCGTTCACGATCAGATGGTCGTCCCCGCTGAAATAAGTCAGCTGCATGCCCTTGGTAACGCCTTTGTAGGAATCGGTCATCTGTGGATCTCCGCCATTCAAGACCACCTTGTCCTCCTTCGTGTAGTACTCGCAGTGCTCGCCGGTACCGACGCGCGTCCGTCCCGGTGAAATCACGTCGCGAATTTTTACATGGCCCGTGGCGAGCGCGTGATTGAGCGAAGATTCGTTTTTCATCTTGTCTGTCTTTGGAGTCAGAAACGCTTCGATGGCTTGCGAGGTGATCGTCATCTTCTGACGCGTCAGCGTAACGCCGCCCGAATAGTGGGCAATCTTTGTGTCATCCCGATACGTAAGTTCCGGCGCGCGAACCGTTGTATATATCGGGCCGGCACTCGTACTTGACGGTGCGGCTGGCGAGGGCAGGCCCGCCGGTACTTTGTTATCAACCAACTCACTCACCACGCCGCCACTGGCATCCAGGCTGCGCGTGTCCCGATCGATGGAAATCTGGTCGGCTGCAATGCGGTTAGCGCCCTGCCACATGACCACATGGCCTTCATAGAAAACCTTGGAGTTGTCGTCCCGCGTCTGCATCTGATCTGCGCGGGCTTGCATGGGGATGCCTGTATCCAGCATCGATGTGCCAGGCTTCTCATTTCGGTCGGGCTGATGGGTCGAAAGAACGTGGCCTTGCGCATCCATATCACCGCTCGCCTGGTTCATGACGATTGTGTCTCCGGTTGCCGAGCCGGTATCGTCAAGCACGCGCGCATGGTCGCTCAACTTAATGCGATTGATGCTCTGCTCAAGGTACGCCTCCTTGGCCCAGGCTTTGCGCGTTCCTTCCTCGTAGCGAAAATTTCCGCTCTGATCGATGGTCGCCACCTGATTCGAGTTGGGCGCGAACTTCACCTTCATCAGGTCGCTCCAAGTCAGCGCGGGCGCGGGCGGAATGAGCTTGCCGTTCGCACTCTTCTTCTGCTTGATCTTGGCTGCCGCTTTATCGGTATGGGTAGCGGCGTTCCAGGCGAGCAATGTATCCACGTAGCTGCCGGCTCCGTAAATCACTTGCAGGCGCGAGGCATCCACGATGCGGTGCGCCTGGTCCGGGCAATTTGGCTTGAACTCCAGTTGCGCCGTGGATGGCGTTCGAATTTCGGCGATATCTTTCCCGCCCGGCTTCATAGCAAGCTCTATGTGCTGACTGCGCAACAGGCGCGTCTCAGCAAGCTGAACACCCGGCTGCGGCAAAGGAGTGGATTCAGCCACACTGTTTCCGTCCGCCTGCACCAGGCTCAGTTCGCTGTCCTCGACGGAGTTCTTGCCCTTCTGCTTGGTAGCTAACGCAAAGTGAAGATTGGCGTGAGCGCCGGTTAACACGGTGCGCGCCGCGGGCTGGTCGGATTCCACTCGCGCGTTTCCCAAGCCCTCGATCCCGGTGAGCACGCCTTTGTTATCGAACCTGGCAATCATTTGATTCGCCGAATACGTAGTGTGGCGGTCTTCGCGCGTGTCTGATCCCACACCCGCAACGCCATCGATCTCATGCAAATGATGATTGACCAGAGTAAGCAGCGTGTTCTTCGCTTGAATAGTCGTTGTCCGCCGCGTCATTCGCGACCATGGGGACATGTATATCTTGCCCTCGGCCTCTTTGTAAATAAGATCGCTGGTTTCGATGTGCATCTTATTCTCGGCCGGACCTTTGCCGATCCAATCCAGCGCCACCTGCGATTTTAAGTGCAGAATCTTGGTGTTCGGATCGTACTCCGCACCGACCGCTTTCCCATCGCCTTCGGTAAAGATAAACGACGCGGGCTCGTTCGTCTGCGCCTTACCCGATTTGGTCTCGTAAACCACCCCGGTTGTGGTTATTTGAACGCGCTTCGCCGCTTCTTTCGGATCTTCGGCGTCTTTGGCATTAGGCACGTTCATAACGATGTGAACCGCGCCCTGCGATTGCAGCGTCCCGCTCCCCTCGTTGAATAACGCGCGCTCACTACGGACAAACGTGTAGGACTTGCCGCTTTTGTCGTACATTCGCAAACGTACATCTCTCAAGGCGAAGCTTGACGGATCGTGTGTGCCCTCGAAAGAGGCCGCTCGCACGTCGGTGATTAAACGGCCGGTCTCATCGTCGTTCTTCCACCAGTGCCAGCCATTGGAAGCAAACCCTTCGAGACCCGTTTTCATCGGAGGGGCCGGCCTCGCGTGCTGCGCTCTGGCTTTGTCCAAGCGCAGCTTCAACGTGTAGCCGACAAAAGCAGAAATCACCACGAGCGCAACGGCTAGGTAGAAGGAATAGCGGCGCATGATGGACTAGATGAGGACTCTTTCAGCCTATCAGGACGGGGCTGCATCGAGCACGGAAGAATATCTTAGTTGCTAGTTAGTAACTGTTGGGACTCATGCCGACTATCTCATTTATTGTCAACATGTTACAAATACTTCTTGTCACTCTCCGGTAAGGTGTGCTAATAATGGAGTCGTAGCCCGACAACATGATTCTGTCCGGCTGGCGGGCTTTCAGCTCGCTTTTACAAACAAAATTCTTGGAGGTTCAGCAGTATGGATATTCGTCCGCTACACGACCGTGTCGTGGTGAAACGGATTGAGGAAGGCGAGACCATGCAAGGCGGTCTCTACATCCCGGATTCAGCAAAAGAAAAGCCTCAGCAGGGCGAAGTGGTTGCGACTGGCAAAGGCAAGCGCAGCGACGATGGCAAAATTAATCCCCTGGATGTTCAGGTGGGCGATCGAATTCTCTTTGGCAAGTACTCCGGCAGCGACATCAAGCTGGATGGCAACGAGTATTTGATCATGCGTGAAGACGAAATCCTGGGTGTGCTGACCAACGGCGCATCGGGTAAGAAGTAAGGAGGTTTCTAAGTAAACATGGCTGCAAAACAAATTGTCTATAGCGAAAATTCGCGGCAGGCTATTCTCCGCGGCGTCAATCAGCTCGCAGATGCTGTTAAGGTGACGCTCGGACCGAAAGGCCGCAACGTAGTTCTGGAAAAGAAGTTCGGTGGTCCGACGATCACCAAAGACGGCGTGACGGTCGCCAAAGAAGTTGAGTTGAAGGATCCGCTGGAGAATATGGGCGCGCAGATGGTGCGTGAGGTCGCTTCGAAGACTTCCGACATCGCCGGCGATGGCACCACGACCGCGACGATTCTGGCGCAGGCGATTTTCCGCGAAGGCGTGAAATCGGTGGCTGCGGGCGCGAATCCGATGGCTCTCAAGCGCGGCATCGAAAAAGCCGTTGAGACTGTCGTCGAGGAAGTAAAGAAGTTTTCAAAGCCGGTTTCGGGCGGAGCAATTGCTCAGGTCGGCACCATCTCGGCCAATGGCGACGCGACGATCGGCAACATCATTGCCGAAGCGATGCAGAAGGTCGGCAAAGATGGCGTGATCACGGTGGAAGAGTCGAAGACGATGTCGACCGAATTGCAGACCGTCGATGGCATGCAGTTCGACCGCGGTTATCTATCTCCCTATTTCGTTAGCGATCCCGACCGGATGGAAGCTGTTCTCGAAGATCCGTACATCCTGATCCACGAGAAGAAGATCAGCAACATGAAGGATCTTCTGCCGCTGCTCGAGCAAATCGCGCGCGCCGGCAAGCCACTACTCGTCATCGCCGAAGAAGTGGAAGGCGAAGCGCTTGCCACTCTCGTAGTCAACAAGCTTCGTGGCACGCTGAACGCCTGCGCCGTCAAGGCTCCCGGCTTCGGTGACCGCCGCAAAGCAATGCTTGAAGACATTGCTGTTCTCACCGGCGGCAAGGCTCTCATGGAAGAGACCGGCATCAAGCTCGAAGGTGTCCGCCTCGAAGACCTGGGCCGCGCAAAACGCGTCACTGTCGACAAGGACAACACCACGCTCGTCGATGGCGGCGGTCAACAGAAGAGCATCGAAGGCCGCATCAAGCAGCTCCGTGCGCAAATCGACGAGACCACTTCCGATTACGATCGCGAGAAGTTGCAGGAACGCCTGGCGAAACTCGCCGGTGGCGTGGCTGTGATCAAGGTCGGCGCTGCTACCGAGACCGAGATGAAGGAGAAGAAAGCGCGCGTCGAGGATGCTCTTCACGCTACTCGCGCGGCTGTCGAAGAGGGAATCGTCCCTGGCGGCGGCATTGCTCTGCTTCGGGCTGGCAAGACGCTCAACAATCTAAAGGCTGATGGCGATGAGCAGATCGGCATTGACATCATCCGCAAGGCAACCGAAGAGCCGCTGCGCCAGATCTCTGGCAATGCTGGTTTCGAAGGCGCCATCATCATCGAGAAGGTTCGCGCCAATGATGATCCTTCGTTCGGGTTCAATGCGGCCAACGGCCAATTTGAAGACCTGGTTGCGTCGGGCGTAATCGATCCGACCAAGGTGACCCGTTCCGCTCTGCAGCATGCCGCTTCGATCAGCGCTCTGATGCTGACCACCGAAGCCATGATTGCCGAGATTCCCGAGAAGAAGTCTGCTGCTCCGGCAGGTCCTGGCCACGGCGGCCCGGACATGGACTACTAAGAAGTTAGTTCCATCGCGACAAGCAAAAGGCCCGCTTAGCTTAACAGCTAAGCGGGCCTTTCTGTTTCATCTGATTCGTCTTTCCGGACGACGCTATGACTTCTTCTTCACCGCCGTCTTTTTCGTCACTGTCTTTGCAGGAGTCTTCTTTACCGCGGTCTTCTTAACCGCTACCTTTTTTGCCGCAGCCTTCTTCGGAGCCGCCGCTTTCTTCTTCGTCGCTACTGCTTTCTTTGGTGCTGCTTTTTTCTTAACTGCCATGTGATTCTCCCATTTGTGTAACAGGTACTTTTGAAAGTACTTATAACGTGGAGACTATCACTTCTTTGCTCTTCCCGACAAGTTTTGATTTCAATTGCCTGCCGCGCCCCAACTCTCTTGGGACGCGTCGAAGGTTGGTCCCGGTTGTTATTCTGACTATTTAGAGGTCACTTATTGTCTCGTATTGTTGCTGCCTTCCGATGCTTCTTCCTGCTTCTTTTTTCAGGCCAACTTCCCGATGATGTGGCGCTCGAGTACGGGTTTGTAAAGCCAAAACCGGCTCCTGTTGCGCCTCCTCCTGAGGTCCCAAAGATCAGCGTGACCGACGGCGCGCTTCAAATGCTCAGCGTTCTTCAGCGCGACTCTCGACTGATCGATTTCCTGATGGAAGACATCTCGCTTTATAACGATGAGCAAGTCGGCGCGGCAGTTCGCTCTCTGCATAACGACTGCAAGACAACCTTGTTGCGGCATGTAACGCTGGCGCCCGTCATCGATGGCGTAGAGGGTACCTTCCAAAAAGTCAATGCCACGCAAGCCCCGGATCCCAGCCGCATCAAGCTGATCGGAAATGTGCCTGCCAATGGGAAGGTCCCCGGCGGCACGCTTCGCCATCGCGGCTGGAAGGCTTCGTCGGTTGAGCTTCCCGTGCTTGGCAAGCAAGATGTCACCGTCATCGCGCCCGCTGAATTGGAAGTCGAGTAACTCTCTTCTCCATGCCGCAATTTGTCATTGGAATCGATCTTGGAACCACCAACAGCGCCCTCGCATTTGCTCCGCTCACGCCGGATGGAGAGAAAGCGGATGTGGCGCTGTTTCAGGTTCCGCAGCTAGTCAACCCGGGCGAGGTTTCGCAACTTGACTTGCTCCCTTCCTCGCTCTACATTCCAAACCCAAGCGAATTTGTGGAAGGCTCGCTTGCGCTTCCCTGGAACCAGCAGCCTGAGTTCATCACGGGTCAACTCGCCCGCTCACGCGGTGTCGAAAATGCAAGCCGCCTGGTAAGCTCCGCAAAGTCATGGCTGTCTAATCCCACCGCCGATCCCACTCAGCCGATCTTGCCTCTTACCGCTCCGGAAGGCGTCACGAAGATCTCGCCTCTCGAAGCCTCTCGTCAATATCTCGAACATCTCCGTCTTGCCTGGAACCAGTCGCATCCCGAAACGCCTCTGGAATCGCAAGCTGTGCTGATCACGGTACCGGCCTCGTTCGATGCGGCGGCACGCGACCTTACACAGCGCGCGGCAAAGCTTGCCGGCTATTCCGAAGTCACTATTCTCGAAGAGCCGCAAGCTGCCTTCTACGCCTGGATCGAGCGGAATCGAAACTGGCGCGAACAAGTTACGCCGGGTGATTTGATTCTGGTCGTCGATATTGGCGGCGGCACCACGGATTTCAGCCTCATCGCCGTCACCGAGCAATCGGGTGAACTGCAATTGGAGCGCGTTGCAGTGGGCGAACACTTATTGCTGGGCGGCGACAACATGGATCTCGCTGTAGCTCATCACGCCGCGCAGCAATTTACTGCCAAGGGCATCAAACTCGACGCTATTCAGTTCCATTCGCTCTGGCAACAATGCCGCGCCGCGAAAGAATCACTGCTGGGCGGTTCCGATGCGCCTTCCGAACAATCGCTCACGATTCTCGGTCGTGGCACGGGGCTGGTCGGCGGCACTTTGCGCGGAAAAATCTCGGCAGACGAGGTGCGTGCTCTCTTGATCGATGGCTTCTTCCCCGCCGTGCAGTCCGACACTTCCCCACAACGCGTCCGCCGCGCTGCATTGTCGGAGGTTGGCTTGAATTACGCAGCGGATCCTGCCGTTACCAAGCATCTGGCGCAGTTTCTCCGCCAGGCAGCGGCCAACGTATCCGGCGGAGATTTTGCGCGCCCCACTCATCTGCTTCTCAATGGCGGCGTCCTCCAGGCTCAAGCGATTGAAGCGCGCCTCTTCGAAGTACTCAACAGCTGGCTCACCCAAGCCGGGGCCGCGCCGGTTACTGAATTGGGTAATGACACCAAGCGCGCCGACCTGATGCATTCGGTGGCTCAAGGCGCTGCTTACTACGGACTCGCTCGCACGGGCAAAGGCGTTCGCATACGCGGCGGCGTTCCCCGCACTTACTACGTCGGCGTTGAGTCTTCCCTGCCCGCCATACCCGGCATGAGCGCGCCCATGAAAGCCTTCACCGTTGTTCCCTTCGGACTGGAAGAAGGCTCGCGCGTGGAACTGCCCCACAAGCGCTTTGCTCTCGTCGTAGGAGAGCCGGCCGAGTTTCGCTTCTTCTCTTCGCTCTCCCGCAAACAAGATGCTCCCGGTACGCTACTCGACGAGACCGGCAGTGAGCTCGAAGAACTCGCTCCGATCGAAGTTCATTTGCCCGCACACCGTGACGACCGACAGGAAGAGATTGTGCCTGTCACGCTCGAGAGCAATGTAACCGAAACCGGGATGCTCGAACTCTGGTGCGTGGCTGCTGATGGCCGCCGTTGGCGTCTGGAGTTCAATGTGCGTGAACGGGCCGCGGCATGAACGTCGGCATCGATCTCGGCACCACGAATTCCGCCCTCGCCTACATCGATCCGGCGGAAGCAGCCGAAGCCGACTTTCCTCCGATCCACAACCTTCCGATCGCTCAGCAGCTAGACGCCACCCGTACTGGCACGCTGCGGACTCTGCCCTCGTTCCTTTACCTCAGCGAACCTCCGGTCATCGGCGTGTACGCCCGCGAGCAAGGCGCGCTGCTGCCCACCAAAACCGTTCACTCCGCAAAGTCGTGGCTCTCTAACTCGGAAGCGGACCGCACCGCGAAGCTCCTGCCATGGGACAGCCAGGAAGAAGGGCGTCTTCTCTCTCCGGTGGACGCTTCTTCCCGCTATCTGGCGCATCTCCGCGCAGCTTGGGAGAGCATTCGCGGTGTACCGCTGAACGAACAGAATGTGGTGCTCACCGTGCCGGCGAGTTTTGATGAAGAAGCGCGCGAACTCACCGTGCAAGCCGCTACCGAGGCCGGCATCGATCGCGTCACGCTGCTTGAGGAGCCCGCCGCTGCTTTCTATGCCTGGATCGCCGGTCATCTTGCGCGCTCAAACAAAGAACTGTTCGATGGACAAACCGTGCTGGTCTGCGATGTGGGTGGCGGCACAAGCGATTTCACTTTGATCCGCGTGGATCGCGAGGGAGATCGCGTGCAATTTACCCGCACGACTGTCGGCCGTCATTTGCTGCTAGGCGGCGACAATCTCGATCTCACCATCTCCTGGCTCGCCGAATCGAAGCTCGGCAAAACGCTTTCTTTGCGCCAGCGCAGCGCTCTGCGGCGTCAATGTTCAGCGGCCAAGGAGACTCTGCTTGCGCTGAACGGCCCCGCGTCTGTCGACGTGACGATAACAGGCTCCGGTTCGTCGCTCATCGGCGGAACGCTTAAAACTTCGGTCACGCGTGAAGAGATTCTGGAACTCGCTCTCGGCGGTTTCCTCCCGCCTTGCGCGCTTTCCGATAAGCCGCAAGTGGAAAAGCAGAGTGTGTTTCGCGAGCTTGGATTGCCCTATGTGTCCGACCCCGCGATCACGCGGCATTTGGCTGAGTTTCTGGCGTCCTCTCCGGCTGCTGAACACGGCGTTGACGCCATCCTGTTTAACGGCGGCTTCTTCATCCCCCAGGTCATTCGCGATCGCGTCCGCGATGTCGTGCAGCACTGGTTCGGCCGCCAGCCGCTCATCTTCGAAAATCAGGATCTGGACCTCGCCGTAAGCATCGGCGCGGCTTATTACTCGTACGTACGTGCAACCGGCAGCGGTGTGCTGGTTCGCGGAGGCTTGCCGCGAGCCTACTTCTTAGGTCTGCACGATTCGGCTTCGGACTCCTCAGCCATCCAAACGATTTGCCTGATGCCTCGCGGGACAGAAGAAGGCGACGAGATTCAGCTGGCCGAGCCGCAATTGGAGCTGCTTGCCAATACGCCCGTCGCGTTCCGGCTCTACAGTTCCTTGAGCCGCACCGAAGACAAGGCAGGCGATCTGGTTTCGCTCGAGAGGACTGCCGATATGCTCGACCCGGCAAGCGATCCGAGGCTGCATGCGCCTCTACGCGCGGTGATTCGCTTCGGTAAAGGCGGCGAACGCAAAGTGCCGGTCACGCTCGGTGCGCGGTTGAACGAAGTCGGCACTCTTGAGACCTGGGCTGAATCGAAAGTCAGTGAACACCGCTGGCGCTTGCAGTTTCAATTGCGAAAGTCGGCTTCGCAAGATACTCCAGCGGCTGCGGCCGTTTCCGCCGTTCGTTCCGCCGCTGTGGTGAGTCCCGAAACGCAAGCCGCGGGGGAATCGTTGATCGCGGATGTCTTTGGAAAGTCTGCGATCAACATTCCGCCCGAACAGCTGCCCGCGCGCCTTGAACAAACGCTTGGCTTGGGCCGCTTGTCCTGGCCGCTGCCGGTGGTTCGCGCGTTTGCCGATAAGCTGTTGGCCTTGGCTGATGGCCGCCGCAAGAACGCGCCCCACGAAGTGCGCTGGCTCAATCTCACCGGCTTTTGCCTTCGTCCGGGCTTTGGCTATCCTGGCGACGAGTTCCGGGTCGAACAGGCGCGCCGTATCTACGCAAGCGGGCTCACTTTCGGCAATCAGATTCAAAATCAGATCGATTGGTGGATCTTCTGCGGGCGCATTGCCGGCGGTCTCAACCGCAACCAGCAGGGCGACATTTTCCAGCGCCTCTCTCCCACGCTCCTGCCGAAACAAAAGAATAAAGTCCGGCTCAATCAAGCCCTCTATCGTGAAATGTGGCGCACGGCCGCAAGCCTCGAGCTGCTTCCTCAACAGACAAAGTCTCAACTCGGTGAAGCGCTTCTCAACTCGATCAAGCGCGGCGAAATGCTGGAAGCTGCTGTCTGGTCGCTCTCTCGCCTCGGCGCGCGGAAGTTGTTTAGCGGTCCGGTCAATCTGGTTCTGCCTCCGTCTACCGTGAGCCGCTGGGTTGACGCACTTTTGCGTCTGCCCCATACGCCGTCTCTGCTCGAAGCGCTGGCGCAGATGTCGCGGATCACCGGCGACGCCGCTCGCGACCTTGCGCCCACTTCTCTCGACGCAGTACGGAAGGCGTGCGAGGCTAGTCCGCGTGCTCCAGAGTTACTCGCGGAGCTGAGCGGCGCTGCCGATCAGGCCACAGCCGGACGGGTGTTCGGCGAAGATCTTCCTGCCGGCTTTGTGCTCGCCGGAACAGCCGTCGCTCAATAATGCGCGAAACTGATGTTGTCTCGCTGATTCAAAGTTTGGCGAATGGCTCGCCGAAGAACCGCAA
Source organism: Bryobacteraceae bacterium (assembly GCA_965219105.1). Lineage (GTDB taxonomy): Bacteria > Acidobacteriota > Terriglobia > Bryobacterales > Bryobacteraceae > Bog-105. The sequence goes on from OZ244728.1 coordinate 3,434,350, forward strand.
GCTTCTGCGCGGCATTGGTGACGACTGCGCCGTTCTGCGGGCTAGCGCCAAGTATGACTGGGTGTTCACCACAGATTTCCTGCTCGAAGGCCGCCACTTTGAAACCAGCACTCATTCCGCTTCCGCCATTGGCCATAAAGCGCTCGCGCGCAGTCTGTCCGATCTTGCCGCGATGGGCGCGGAACCGCTTTTCTGTCTGGTCTCGCTCGCCATTCCTCCAGCGCTTGCGTCGTCTTGGGTCAAACAGTTCTACGACGGTCTGCTTGGCTTGGCCGCCGAGTTTCGCATCTCACTCGCTGGCGGGGATCTTGCCCAATTTGACCGCGTACTGGTCGACGTCATGTGCTGCGGCCAAGTTCCGCACGGCAAAGCTCTCCTTCGAAGCGGCGCGAAGCCAGGGGACGCCATCTACGTCACCGGCGAACTAGGAGCCTCTGCCCGCGGCTTCCGTACACGCCGCGGCGCGCATTGGAAACGCCACCGAAATCCTCAGCCCCGCGTTGCTGCAGGACTCGCTCTTCGCAAATTAGGCGTCACGTCTTGCATGGATCTAAGCGACGGATTGTCGCTCGATCTGGCACGCCTCTGTAAGGTGTCGGGCGTGGCTGCGGACCTCTCAACGAATCTGCCGATGGCAAAAGACGTTACCTTAACGGACGCCCTGCATGGCGGCGAGGATTACGAACTGCTGTTCACTGCGCCTCAGTCCAAACGGATTCCGAAGGCGATAGCAGGCATCCCGGCGACTTGTATAGGCATCATCGTTGAAGGCAAGCCCGGCTCCATTCGCTTTTGCGGCAAGCGGCTCAGACCGCAAGGCTTCGATCACTTCTCTGCTTCGTAAGAGATCTGCTACTGCATGTCAAGTGCTCCGAATTCGTCCGGCATTGAGAACGGAACAGCCGGCGAGCACAACCCTGTAGCCACTGGGGCTGCGTTCTTTGCTATTTACTTTGTGTGGGGCTCGACGTACTTGGCGATTCGCGTTCTGGTGGAGACCGTTCCGCCACTGTATGCGGCCGGGCTTCGTTTCTCCGCGGCCGGCATCTGTCTCTACGCATGGTCACGTGCGCGTGGAGCGCCATCGCCTTCTCCTCAGCAATGGCGGCAGCTTTCCATGCTGGGCGTCTTGATGTTTCTCTTCGCCTATTCGGGCCTGTTCTGGGCTGAGAAAACAATCCCCTCGGGTGTAGCTTCGGTGCTGGTCGCTACCATCCCGGTGTGGACGGCGCTCTTCGAGATTTTCATTTTCAAAAGAGACAAGCTGCGCGGTGCGGTGGCTGCCGCTCTCGCCATCGGCTTCGGCGGAGTCACGCTGCTGGCCTGGCGCGGCGGTTCGGCCGGCATCGGTTTGTTGCCCTGCCTTGCGATACTGGCTGCCGAAATCTCGTGGTCGTTCGGCACCGTCCTTTCCAAGAGCTTTGCGCTGCCGTCTTATAAGCCGATGAGCGCCGGTTGCCAGATGCTCACCGGCGGCGTCATGCTGCTGGCCGCTTCCGCAGTGACAGGTGAGCTGCATCCGTGGCCGCATCTGAACGCGCGCGCCACGCTTGCCCTGCTCTATCTGATCGTCGCCGGCTCTATCCTGGCCTTTACTGCGTACACGTTTCTTCTAGCCCGCTTGCCGGCCACTCGTGTCTCCAGCTATGCCTATGTCAATCCCGTAGTTGCGCTCGCGCTCGGTTACTGGTTCGGCGGTGAAGCGCTGCCCCTCAGAACGCTGCTTGGGGCGGCTCTCGTATTGGCAAGCGTGCTGCTCTTGCTAGTCAAGGTAAAGCCCCGCCAACTGCAGCCGCATCGCGCTCACTGAGTTGGCGCGGGGAACGTCGGATGGTAGTTCGGATAAGCCGGTCGCTTGTATTTCTGCGGTGGATTCGCCTTGAGCTCTTCCAATGCTACGGCCACGGCACGCTCCAGCTGCGGATCATGGCCTTCCCGCACCAGCTTGGGGTCCTGGTCGACTTCCACATCGGGCGCGATCCCATGATTTTCGACTTCCCACTCTCCGCCTAAGCCGTAGAAGGCCCATCTTGGCGCCGTAACCGTGCCGCCATCCATCAGCACCGGATACCCTCCGATTCCTACCAGACCTCCCCAGGTTCTGGTGCCTACCAGCGGCCCGATCTTTGCCTTGCGAAAGTACCATGGCATGGCGTCTCCGCCCGACCCCGCGAATTGGTTGATGATCATCACCTTCGGCCCGTAGATCGCCTGCGAGGGGTCTGTTATATCGGCGCCTTCGCGCGTCGCGATCATGCCCATCGGATGCCGCCGGCCTAGGTACTCAATCACGTAATCCGCAATGTCGCCGCCATGGTTGTAGCGCTCGTCGATGACCGCCCCTTGCTTCTCGGTCTCCGCAAAGAAGTAGCGGTTAAAGCTCTTGTAGCCGCCCATGGCTGTGTCAGGAAGATGGACATAGGCAAGCTTGCCCTGGCTCAACTGGTCAACTTTGCGACGGTTGTTTTCCACCCAGGCAAGATGCCGAAGTTGAAACTCATTGTCTACGGGCACTACCGTGACGTCTCGAGCGCCGGAGCCGTCCGCGTTAGGACCGATCCGCACCACGATCTGCTTACCTGCCGTTTCGAGAAAGAAGCTATAGATGTTATCGGAGCCGTGCAGCTCACGCCCCTGAACGGCCAGCAGATACTCGCCTGCCCGCGCGTTGATGCCCGGTTGCGTGAGAGGCGCCTGTAGTTCGGGGTTCCAATTCTCACCGTTGAACACGTTGGTGAAGCGGTACCGGTTGTTCTCGATTGTGTAGTCGGCGCCGAGCAGCCCCACTTTGATCGGAGGCGGCCCCGATGGCGGTCCGTTCCTGATGAACATGTGCCCTACGTTGATGTTTCCTAGCATCTCCGTGAAGAGATCCGTCAAATCGGCCCGCGAACTCAGATTGTCGAGCCAGGGAGCATAAAACGCTTCAGCTGCCTTTAGATCAAGCCCATGCAGGTGCGGATCGTAGAAGAAATCCCGCTCAATGCGCCACGTCTCGCGGTACATCTGCTTCCACTCGGCGCGCGGATCGGTGAACACCTCCATATCGGCCATCTTGAGCGCCCCCTCGCCGGGTTTCGCAGGTGCTGCCGTTCCGGCGATGAACCATTGTTGGCCGAGCCGGTACAGCATCTTTTCCCCATTGGCGGACAGAACAAATGTGCTCACGCCACCAACTACCGGATCGATCTTGCGGGTCTTGAAATCGAACTTATTGACAATGATCTGCGGCGGACCGGAATTGAGCGACACGATCGGCCGCTCCTGCACATAAATCACTCCCTCCTTCCCGGGCGTTACGTCGAAGAAGTTCTTCTCCGGGATGGGAACAGCTAAAATCCTTTGATCGATGTTTTCGAAATCAACACGTACATCGGCAGCCTTCGGCTCCTTTGCTTTGTCGCCTGCCGCATTCGGCTTTGACTTGTCGCCGGACTTCTTGTCCGTGTCCTTATCGGCGTCTTTGTTCTCGTCATCGCTCAGCGGTACCAGCGGCGAGGGCAAATCCTTTCGAAGGACCACCACATAAACCGCGCTAGTAACAGGCCGTCCGATGCTGGTCATATCGATCCAACCGCTTGAAAGACCTACGTTGGTGCTCGCCAGGAAATATAAATACTTTCCACTCTTGTCGAACACGGGCGCATACGCATCGCTCAACCCATCTGTAACCTGAGTGCTCTTGCTCGATGCCAACGAGTAGAGGAAGAGAGCATGCAGATGGTTGTGCAGCTGCTTTGCGTAGGTCAGCCACTTGCCATCGGGCGACCAGCGCGGATGAAAGTCGTACGCAGGACTGTCGTAAAGGTCGGTATCAACTTTAAGCGGCGTTCCCTTCTCCACATCGACGCACCACAGGTTCAAGCGCTTGTCGGTGAAAGCAATCTGCTTGCTGTCGGCAGACCAGATCGGCGAATAGAAGAAAGAGCTCGGATTGCCCAAGCTGATTTTCTTGACTGGTCCGATTCCATCTTGCGGCCGGATGTGCAGCGCGTACTCGCCCGATTCGTCTGAGAAATACGCGATGGATTTTCCGTCCGGTGACCAGGCCGGATCGCGCTCGGCGGTCGCGGTCGTGGCCGTAATGTCGCGGATGTCCCCATGCGTGGCGGGAACGGTGAGAAGGTCGCCATGAGCCTCGAAGACGGCTCGCTGTCCGGTGGGAGAAATGTCCGAGTTTTCGATCATTCTGCTGTTGATCTTCTGGAAATGCGGGCGCACGTCAGTCAGATCCGCCGCTACCGAAATGTTGACTCGATGGCTCTTACCGGACTTCAACTCGAAGAGATAAATCACGCCGAACTGCTCGTAAGCGATCGCATCGGAAGTTGCAGAAGCGGCCTTGAAATCGAGGCCGTTGTTCTTTACTACCTCGGTCACCTTCTTCGAGTTCACGTTGTAGGACCACAGGCTGATGTTGCCGGAGCGATCGGAAAGAAAGTAGACCGTGTCGCGCACCCACATCGGATTGAAGTCGTTGGAGTTCTCGCGCGGAATGGCAACCGTGCCAGAATCGCTCAGATTAGCCAGCCAGATTTTAAGAGTCTGCCCGCCGTGATAGCGCTTCCATGCTTCCTGCCAGTGAAAGATAGGCTGATAGGCGATGTGCGAGCCATCCGCGGAGTAAGAACCATCCTCGGCCATCGGCAGCGGGAGAACCTGCGGCAGGGTTCCTCCATTTGCCGAGCCATCCGCCGCGATGGTGTAGAGTTGGGCGCTGTCGGCGAAACTGTCGCGATGCGAGTTCAAGAGCACGCGCTTGCCGTCCGGCGTCCAGCCGATCGCAAAATCGGGTCCCGGATGATACGTCAAGCGGCGCGGTTCTCCGCCCCCTGCGGGCATCACGTAAACGTCTGCATTGCCCTCCTCTTCGCCGGTAAACGCGATCTGCGTACCGTCGGGAGAGAAGTGCGCCCCGCCTTGCCTCCCTGGTCCGGTGGTGAGACGGCGAGCCTCGCCTCCCTTTCGATCCACGATCCATAGATTGTTTCCGTACTCGAAGACGATCTGGCTCCGGCTAATCGAGGGTCGAGTCAGGAACAGGTGCGTGTTCGTTTGGGCAGCTGCGGGCTTTGCTAACAGCGCGGACAACAAAGCGAAAACCACGCAAAAGGAGAGTCGGAAGGGAGAGCGCATCGGTCCCCGGATTATACCCAAGCTCCGATCAGCTTGAGGTTAAAGGCGCGGCTTGGCAGATCCCGTCTTCTGCTCGTGGACAATAGAGGAGAATCTGTCGTGCTCCTAAATGCCTTCCACAACTTTTGACGTGATCGTCGCGGGACTCGGCGGCATGGGAAGCGCGGCGGCTTATCATCTCGCCTCGGGCGGCCATCGCGTGCTTGGACTCGAGCAGTTTCATCCTGTTCATGACCGCGGCTCGTCGCATGGCGGCTCGCGCATCATTCGGCAGGCCTACCACGAGAATCCTGCTTACGTTCCTCTCGTGCAGCGCGCCTACGAACTCTGGGAGAAGCTTCAGCGCGATGTCGAACAGCCGATTTTGCGCCTCACGGGCGGCTTGATGGTGGGAGCGGAGCAGAGCGCGATCGTCACTGGAACTCTTGCCAGCGCGCACGAGCATCAACTCCCGCATGAAACCCTGACATCGGCTGAAATAGAGCGGCGCTTTCCCGCGCTTCGCCCGCGGCCGTCCGACGTGGGAGTGTTTGAAAACCGCGCAGGCTTCTTGCGGCCCGAACTAGCGGTGCAAGCTCACCTCGAACTAGCTGCCGCGAAAGACGCCGAGCTGCATTTCGACGAACCGATCGTTCGCTGGTCCGCTTCGCCCACTGGCGAAGGGGTGGAAGTTGTCACCGCAATAGCGCGTTACCAGGCGCGGAGTCTTGTTCTGGCTCCTGGCGCGTGGGCTCCGCAGTTGCTGTCGACGCTGGGAGTGCCTTTTGAAATTCGCCGCCATGCTATGTGCTGGTTTCAGCCGCCCGCAGGCATCGGCCTGTTCTCACCGGACCGCTTTCCGGTTTACATTTGGGATGTAGATGGAGACGCCGCATTTTATGGATTTCCCGCGATCGATGGGTCGTCTGGAGGCGTAAAGATTGCGATGCACAGCGGCGGAGATCCATGTTCACCCGCCTCGCTTCACTGCGGAAGTAGAGATTCGGATGTCGAAGAGCTTCGGCGCCACATGCGCAAATTCCTTCCGGGGCTGGATGGCGAACTGCTGCGCACCGTTCCCTGCATGTACACACTTACACCTGACGAACACTTTGTTATTTGTACGCTGCCTGAGCAGCCGCAAGTGGCCGTAGCCGCTGGCTTCTCCGGGCACGGCTTCAAATTCTCGAGCGTAGTCGGCGAGATACTTGCGGATCTGGCAACCGGCGGAAGTACACGTCATCCCATTGCTTTGTTTTCGCCTTCGCGCTTCGCAAGCCGGGCTTAGGATTCGTTACGCCGTAGCTGCTTCAGCAACACGCCGCTTGCTGAGTCGGCGATGAGCTGGTGCAATCGCCTTTCCCTTGTCGCCTCTTGCTTGGCGCTGACGATCCACCAGAGCGCCGTCTTCTTGTACCAGTTCGCCTGCGCCTGAAAGAACTTCCACGCTGCTTTGTTTTGCTGGAAGAGCTTTCTCTGTTCGGGCGTTAGTTCGATGAGATGGCGTTGCTCGTAGGCGTATCCCGCCGGGTCGAGTCTTGTGCGCCCGGTGTAGCACTTGTGCCCGGCTTCGCTCACCAGTCCTTCGCGGATCAGCTCCTCCATCCGCCGAAGGTTCACGGCGCTCCACTTGCTGCCCCTCTTGCGCGGAGTGAAGCGGATCTTGTACGCGGTGTCATCTATGCTCTTACGAACGCCGTCGATCCAGCCGAAGCATAGCGCTGCATCGACCGACTCCGGCCATGTGAGGCTCGCAAGTCCTGAATCGCGCTTATAAAACCCCACCCAGAACTCGCTGGCTTTGTCTCCGTTGCTGGCAAGCCAATCGCGAAAGGCATGCGCAGCTGCAAAGAAGGTGGGTTCTTCCGGCATTACTTCGGCGCGGTTCCACTTGCATCGGCCAGAGCATACGAAAGCACCGCCATCACCGCCGCATTCTCATTCAACTCCAGTGGATTCACTTTGTCGAATGTGTCGGCGGCGGTGTGATGGTAATTGAAGTAGAAGCGGCTATCCTGAATCGGTGCAAAGCCCGGCACTCCTTTTAAGAAGCCGATGTCTTCGCCCGCTTCGGGGCTGCTTTGCAGAATGCCTGCTCCAATCGGTTCGAGAGCTCGCGCGACTGGTTGAAGCCAAAACCCCATAGCGGGACTGCCGGTGTAGAGGATGCCGGTGGGATGGCCTGCGCCGAGATCGGATTCGATTGCGCCCGCGTATTTAGAGAGGTCGTTTGCATGCTCCCTGGCGTAGCTCTGCGCGCCGAACGAGCCCTCCTCCTCATCCATCCAAGCTATGAAGCGCACGGTGCGTTTTGGATGGATCCCAAGCTCGCAAAGTAGATGAATCGCCTGCATGGAAACGGCGATGCCCGCGCCGTCATCGATAGCTCCCGTTCCAAGGTCCCAAGAATCCAGGTGACCGGACACGACCACGATCTGGTCAGGATGCTCGGACCCTTTCCAATCGGCGATCACATTGTAGGCAGGCACCGGCGGAAGATTTTGCGGGGTCACTGTAAGATGCATTTCGACCGGACCTTGTTGTGTCAAGTTTGAGAGCAGATCCGCGTCTTCGGCCGTCACGGCTGCGGCTGGAATCTTGGGCACGCCCTCGGTATAGAACGTCGCGCCGGTGTGCGGCAGTCTGTAATCGGCGCCTCCTACAGACCGCACGAGTACAGCCACGGCTCCTAGCGAGGCGGCTACGGTGGGGCCGGCTCCCCGATAGAGGACAGCTTCCCCATACGCGCCGCCACCGTTGCCGGTAGCGGCCAGAAGCTTATCGAACTTCTCGTTGAAGAGCAGAATCTTGCCTTTGACAGTTGCCGCCGACAGCTTCTTCAAACTCTCAAAAGAATCGGCCACTACAACTTGCGCAGTAAGACCCTCGGCGGGCGTTGCGACACTCATGCCAAGCGCCGTCAAAACAATCTTCTGCGTCGTTCCCGGCGTTTGGCCTGGCCAGCTGGTAAGCGCAGCCGTTTCCACGCCCCGGACCCAGTGGGGCACCTCAGTCCGATCGAGATGCACCTCGGCGCCCATAGCCTTCATCTCTGCCGCTACATATTCAACAGCATGCTGAGCCTGAGGCGAGCCGGCGAGCCGTGGACCGATGTTGTCGGTCAAGTGCCGCAATCGCGTGATCGCGTATGGATCTTTCAACGCCGCATCTCGCAGCCGGTTCATGTTCGCAATCTGCCCCTCTGTCCAGGCACCAGTAGATGGGTTCATCATCAGCTGCACCCGGTCCTGAAACGTTTGGGCAAATTGGCAGGTGCAGGAAGACAGGCAGAGAACAGCCAGGCGAAAGACTTGCTTCCGGAGGTTGAGCATAGCGCATCCTAACATGCGCCGCCGCTGCCTACTTTTCAGCGAGCAGGCGTTTGCGGGCCGCAGCTAAATCGTCTTTTTTGGCTGGATCGACTGTTGGGTATTCAAGCTTCAACGAATCGAGTGTATCGACCACGGCATGAGCGACCACAAGGCGTGCAAACCACTTGCTATCCGCGGGCACAACAAACCAGGGCGCGTGTTCGGAGGCGGTATGACGAATGGCATCTTCATAGGCCTTCATATAGTCGTCCCAACGCTCCCGTTCGCGTACATCGCCGTCGGAAAACTTCCAATTTTTATCAGGTTCGTCCAGGCGGCTCAAAAATCTCTTCTTCTGTTCGTCCTTGGAAACATTGAGAAAGAACTTGCGAACCACGGTGCCGCTGCGATGGAGATGCGTTTCGAGCGCGGCAATATCCTCGAAGCGTTTCTTCCAGAAGTGTTTACCCGAAAGCTCATGCGGTATCTTTTGCTTCGCCAGTAGCTCAGGATGTACTCGCACGACCAGCACTTTCTCATAATAAGAACGATTGAAAATCCCGATTCGTCCGCGCTCGGGGAGCGCCTTGTTGGTGCGCCACAGAAAGTCATGATCCAGTTCTTCAGACGACGGAGTTTTAAATGAGAAGACCTGGCACCCTTGCGGGTTCACGCCGGACATCACGTGACGGATTGTGCCATCCTTACCCGCCGCGTCCATTGCTTGAAAGATCAACAGGAGCGACCATTCGTTTTGCGCATAGAGCCGCTGCTGCAGATCGCTCAATCGTTCAACGCTCTGCTGTAACAACTCGCTCGATTCGTTTTTGAGATCGAGGCCCTGGGTGTCGGCGGTGTCGAAATGGTTTAGGCGGAACTTATGTCCGTCCGTCACGCGATAAGGGCGTACGAAGCGGCCGGAATCATCTATTTTGCTGGGCACGGATCGACTATACCGGATCGGCGAGCCGATTTAGGTACCTTAACTTAAACGGACATGCTCAAAGAAGCGCTTTTCGGCACGCACCAAAACTTTACCGAAGGCAATTTGAATCGCGCGATCGCGCTGCTAGCGATTCCGATGATTCTCGAGATGGCGATGGAGTCGCTATTCGGGGTTGTGGATGTGTTCTTTGTGGCTCGTCTTGGCTCGAACGCAATTGCAACTGTAGGGCTAACCGAATCGATACTGACGCTGGTGTTCGGAGTCGCAATTGGGTTGAGTATGGCGACCACAGCTTTTATCGCTAGGCGCACCGGAGAGGGAGATCACGAGGGCGCGTCCAATTGCGCTGTGCAGGCCATTTTCCTCGGCGTGTTGGTGTCCGGAGTGGTGGGTGTGATTGGAGTGCTGCAGGCTCCGCAGCTGCTTCACTTGATGGGCGCAACCGCGGCTATCGAAGCGAACGCGCGATATACAAGGTTGATGCTCGGCGGATCCGCCGTCATCTTCTTACTGTTTCTGATCAACGCAATCTTTCGCGGAGCTGGGGACGCGGCCCTGGCCATGCGAACTTTGTGGCTGGCGAACGCAATCAATCTTGTACTCGACCCGTGTCTTATCAATGGCTGGGGACCGTTTCCGCATCTCGGAGTGTTTGGCGCAGCAGTCGCTACCACAACGGGACGCGGCGTTGGAGTTCTGTTTCAGCTGTGGCAGCTTAGCTCAAGCAAGAATCGGATTAGCGTCCGGCGCGATCAGATCCGGTTGAACTTGCCCGTCATGATTCGCTTGCTTCGAGTATCGGCAAGCGGCATCATTCAGTTTCTGCTTGCGACTGCCAGTTGGATGGCGCTCGTTCGCATCGTTGCTGTCTTCGGGAGCGCGGCCGTCGCTGGCTACACGATTGCGGTTCGGCTGCTGATCTTTGCAATCCTGCCTTCCTGGGGCTTGAGCAACGCCGCCGCGACGCTAGTGGGGCAGAACCTTGGCGCGGGAAAGCCCAAACGCGCGGAGACTTCCGTGTATCGAACCGGCTTTTACAACATGCTCTACCTGGGAGCGGTCTCTTTGATTTTCATCTTGTTCCCCATGCGGCTGATCAGCGTTTTCACGGCAGAGCCGTCGGTTGTACCCACAGCGGTTTCCTGCTTGACGATCTTCGGCATCTCATTCGTCAGCTATTCGTGGGGAATGATACTGGTGCAAGCCTTTAATGGCGCCGGCGATACATTGACTCCCGCTTACTTGAACTTTGTCGTGTTCTGGGTCTTTCAATTGCCGCTTGCGTGGTTCCTCGCGGTTCACTTGGATCGAGGACCCCGCGGCGCATTTTGGGCCGTTCTCTTTGCAAATCTCGTGTTGACTGCAGGCGCGTTGATGTTGTTCCGCCAAGGCAAGTGGAAAGTGCAGCGAATTTGAGCAGCGGGCTCCTACCTGCCGGCGGAAACTGCTTTCTGGTGAGCAGTCTCAATCACCTCTTCGGTTCCACTGTGGATCCGCATGCTGTAGAACGAACGCCACGCGAAATAGATGGAGGCGAGCATAAAGACGGTCGCCAAGAAGTGAGTGAAGCCTGGGCCGCGATCGGCGGAGAGAGACACGGCAAGCTCGACCGCAAGCAAGCCGAACAGCGTCGTGAACTTGATGATCGGGTTCAGCGCAACGGATGACGTGTCTTTGAACGGATCGCCGACCGTGTCGCCGATGACGGTGGCCGCGTGCAGCTCGGTTCCTTTCAGCTTTAGCTCTGTCTCGACAATTTTCTTAGCGTTGTCCCAAGCGCCGCCCGCGTTGGCCATGAATATCGCCTGGTACAGACCAAAGAGCGCGATGGAGATTAGATAGCCGATGAAGTAATACGGCTCGACAAAGGCGAACGCCAGCGTGACGAAGAAAACCGTCAGGAAGATATTGAACATGCCGCGCTGGGCATAACGCGTGCAGATTTCCACGACCTTTTTGCTATCGGTCTCAGACGCTCGCGTCACACCTTCCAATTGAATATTGGCTTTGATGAACTCGACAGCGCGATACGCGCCGGTGGTGACAGCTTGTGTGGAAGCACCGGTAAACCAATAGATGATAGAGCCGCCGGCGATCAGACCCAGCAGGAAGGGCGGGTGCAGGATCGAAAGATTCGGAAGCAGGTCAGGCCGCAAGCCATCGGTGAGGGCGACGACGATTGAGAAGATCATCGTGGTGGCGCCGACGACTGCCGTGCCGATGAGAACCGGCTTGGCGGTGGCCTTAAAGGTGTTCCCTGCCCCGTCATTTTCTTCGAGATGTTCTTTGGCGCGCTCGAAGTCAACATGGAAGCCGTACGTGCGTTCGAGTTCGGCTTCTATGCCGGGGATTTGTTCGATGGTCGACAGCTCATAGACCGATTGCGCATTGTCGGTCACGGGGCCGTAGGAATCGACCGCGATCGTCACTGGGCCCATGCCCAGGAAGCCGAATGCCACTAAACCGAATGCGAAGACCGCGGGCGCAATCATTAAGTTATCCAGCCCAAGCGTGCTGACGCCGTAGGCGATGCCCATGAGCAGTAGAATCGCGAGCCCGAGCCAGTAAGCGCTGAAGTTGCCGGCCACAAATCCAGACAGGATATTGAGGGACGCTCCGCCTTCGCGCGACGAGGAGACGACTTCGCGTACGTGACGGGATTCGGTCGAAGTAAACACTTTGACAAGCTCCGGGATCACTGCGCCGGCAAACGTTCCGCAAGTAATTACGGTAGACAGCTTCCACCAGAGCGACGTGTCACCGAGCAGGTTAGGGATCATCGCGTAAGAGACTACGTAAGTCGCGGCGATGGAGACAAGGGAGGTGAGCCAGACCAGCGAGGTGAGCGGCGTTTCGAAATTCATCTCTTCGGCATTTGCAAACCGGCTTTTTGCCCAAGCTGCATTGAGAAAGTATGAGATGCCGGAGGAGAGAACCATCATCACGCGCATGGCGAAGATCCAGACCAGCAGCTGCGCCTGGACGGCGGCGCTGCTGACTGCCAGCACAATAAACGTAATGAGCGCTACGCCTGTGACGCCGTAAGTTTCAAAGCCGTCGGCGCTTGGACCGACCGAATCGCCCGCGTTGTCGCCGGTGCAATCGGCAATCACGCCGGGGTTACGCGCGTCGTCCTCTTTGATCTTGAAAACGATCTTCATGAGGTCCGCGCCGATATCGGCAATCTTGGTGAAGATGCCGCCCGCGACACGCAAGGCAGCAGCGCCGAGCGATTCACCGATGGCGAATCCGATAAAACAGGGGCCCGCGTAATCGCGTGGAATGAAGAGCAGGATGAAGAGCATCAGGGCGAGTTCGACGCTGATCAGGAGCATGCCGATGCTCATGCCGGCTTTCAGAGGAATTTCATAGCACGGGAACGGCTTGCCACTGAGGCTGGCAAAAGCCGTGCGCGAGTTTGCGAATGTGTTGACGCGAATGCCGAACCACGCTACGCCACAGCTGCCGCAGATGCCAATGACGCTGAAGGCCAGGATGATCAGCACCTTGAACGCGGCGTAGTGTTGGAGCGCGCCAAAGTAAAACGCGATGATGACGCCGATGAATACTTCGAGTACGACGAGGAACTTGATTTGCGTGACGAGATAGGTCTTGCACGTGGCATAGATCAGTTCAGAGATCTCGAGCATGGACCGGTGAACGGGGGCGTCCTTGAGTTGCCGGTAGACGACTAAGCCGAATAGCAAGCCCATCGCCACGACAATGAGTCCTAGCAGCAGAAGGGAACGGCCGTTGATCGCGCCGCTGAAGAACATGGATTGGGAGAGATCGGGGAGAACCAGGTCGGCTTCGCCTCCCGCACGGGTTGCGGCGGAGAGCGCGGCTGGACAGAGGAGCGACAAGAGAGTCGCAGACAGGGCGTAGAAGCGTCGCATCCAAACCTCCTTGAGATGGTGGATCGAGTGGACCTACGATATCGCACCGCATTTAAGGGAGCAAGTGGGGAGGGTGAGGAGAGGTTGGTAGGGACGGGCAGATTCGAACTGCCGACCTGCCGCTTAGGAGGCGGCCGGACCAAACTTGAACGCGCACTGCGGGCTGCCAATCGCCCGGTGCGCTTGTTCGAGCAGCCGCACTACATCTCGCGGCTCAGAAGTTGGTAGGGACGGGCAGATTCGAACTGCCGACCTGCCGCTTAGGAGGCGGCTGCTCTATCCATCTGAGCTACGTCCCCGCCCTGTTTGGAGTTTACCAGCGGGCCAGGCCTTTGGCCCCGATGTCGCGGCGAAATTGCATGCCGTTGAAATGAATGTAGTCGACGGCGCGATAGGCGTTCGCGATCGCTTCGCTGAGAGTGGGTGCTTTAGCAGTTACGCCGAGAACGCGGCCGCCTGCTGTAACGAGATGGCCGTCCTGTTTCTTGGTTCCCGCTTGAAAAACTGTTGCGCCAGTTGCCTCTGCTTCAGGAAGCCCGGTGATCAGAGCCCCGGTTTGGGTATTTTCGGGATAGCCTTCGGCGGCGAGAACGACGCAGGCCGAGCAGGAGTGAAGGTCGGCTTCCAGCTGAGGAGTTTCGCCATTGGCGGAGGCTAGCAAGGCAGCCGCGAGGTCTCCGGAAAAATTATGGAGGAGGACTTGCGCTTCAGGGTCGCCCAGACGGACGTTGAACTCAAGAACCTTTGGACCGGCGCTGGTCATCATCAGCCCCGCATAGAGAAAGCCGGTGAAGGGCATTCCCTCCTTGCTCATTTGTTCGGTGGCTGGGAGCATGACGCGATCCATAATCTGGCCGATCTGAATGTAAGACAAGATACGGTGATCGGCGTAAGCGCCCATGCCTCCTGTATTGGGCCCTCGATCTCCGTCGAGGAGACGTTTGTGATCTTGCGTTGGCAGGAAGGGTGTAACCGTGCGATTGCCACAGAGCGCGATAAAACTGACCTCTTCACCTTCCAGAAACTCCTCAATGAGTACGTTTGGGCCGAACCGGGCTATTGCTTCTTGCGCTTCGGCCTGGTCCCGAGCGATAACAACACCTTTACCGGCTAATAGGCCATCTGCTTTTACCACCAGGGGATAGCCTAAATCCTGTAGATTCGGGGTGGACCGTGCCGTCGGAATTCCTGCGCGATCAAAGAAAGCCTTCGCGAAGAGTTTAGAGCCTTCGAGCCGGGCAGCGGCCCTTGTAGGTCCGATGATCTTCAGATTTCGCCGGGCAAACTCGTCGACGATACCGGCTACCAGAGGCGCTTCTGGGCCTACGACGGTCAGGTCAATCCGGTAGGCTTCAGCTAGATCGGCATAGCCGCCTACGGAGCTTTGAGGCGGTAGACAGGTCCCGAGCGTGGAAATCCCCGGGTTACCTGGCGCGGCGAACAGGTGGGTAACGAGAGGGGACTGTTTCAAGCGCCATGCCAAGGCGTGTTCCCGGCCACCGCCGCCGACAAGTAGGATCCTCATTTTCACCGATAGAATAACGAATGAGCAATATATGCAGAGCAAGTACGAAGTGGTGGTGGTGGGGGCGGGCCACGCGGGCTGCGAGGCGGCGCGGGCGAGTGCTCGTTTGGGCCTTAAGACGGCGCTGGTGACGATGAACATCGACCTAATAGCCCAGATGTCCTGCAATCCGGCTGTGGGCGGGATTGCCAAGGGCCACCTGGTTCGAGAGATTGACGCGCTGGGCGGCGTGATGGGCGAGTTGACCGACGCGGTCGGGATTCAGTTTCGGCTCCTGAATACGAGCCGCGGGCCGGCTGTGTGGTCGCCGAGAGCGCAATGCGACAAGAAGCAGTACCGGCTGCGCATGCGGGAGTGGCTCGAAGCTGAGCCGAATTTGCGACTGCTACAGGCTGAGGTGGCCGAACTGCTCATTTTGCCGAACGAACTCGGAAAGAGGCGAATCGCGGGAGTGCGGCTGAAGGACGGCCGGGATTTGATGGCCGAAGCGGTTGTGGTGACAACCGGTACATTTCTCAATGGTTTAGCGCATGTAGGGGAGACGAGATACGCTTGCGGGCGGACCGGGGAGGCGGCCTCGAACGTGCTGGGAGGGCAATTACGGCATCTCGATTTGGCGTGGACCCGGCTCAAAACGGGAACGCCTCCACGGCTCGATGGCCGGACTATCGAGTGGAGCGCATTCGAGGAGCAAAAGGGCGATGCCACTCCTACTCCATTCTCGTTTTTAACAGAAAAGATCGAGCGGGACCAGATTTCCTGTTATCTGGCCTATACCACCGAGGAAACACATCGGATTCTGAGCGAAAGCATTGCAAGATCCCCGCTTTATAGCGGACAGATCGAGGGGGTAGGGCCGCGTTATTGCCCATCGATTGAGGATAAGATCGTGAAATTTCCGGAAAAAAGACGGCATCAGCTATTTCTCGAGCCGGAAGGCGCCGATACGTATGAAGTGTACGTAAACGGGATGTCGACGAGTATGCCGATGGACGTGCAGGCGGCGATGTTGGGCTCGATTCCGGGTTTGGAGCGGGCCGAGATGATTCGCCCGGGCTATGCGATCGAGTATGACGCGGTGGATCCGCGGGAGCTGGACCATCGGCTCCAGGTGAAGTCGATTGAAGGACTGTATTTGGCGGGGCAGATCAATGGGACCTCGGGATATGAGGAAGCGGCGTGTCAGGGGCTGCTAGCCGGGTTAAATGCCGCGCTGCAGGTAAAGAGGGAACAGCCGGTGGAACTGGCGCGAAGCGATGGGTATTGCGGCATTTTGGTGGACGATTTGATCAACCAGGGCGCGGAGGAGCCATACCGGATGTTTACCTCGCGGGCAGAGTTCCGGCTTCACTTGCGGATCGATAATGCGGACGAGCGGTTGACTCCGGTTGGGCGGCGGACCGGCTTGGTTAATAACGAGCGATGGGCGGTGTTGCAGGAAAAGCAGCTGCAGAAGGCGGAGATTGTGGAGTTACTTGGGCGAACCAGGGCGAAGGCGGTGCGGGAGATCGTTGGGCTGGACGCCACCACCGATAATCCGACGTTGGAGGTGTGGCTGCGGCGTCCTGAAGCACGGATTGAACAGATAGGGGGGTGGATAGAAAGCCGGCTTGAGGCTAATCTACGGCACGGAGTGCTAACGACGATTGAAACGGAAGCGAAGTACGCAGGCTATTTAGCGCAGCAGGGCCGGCAGATTCAGGATTTGAAGGAGGCGGAGGGAAGAAAAATTCCCGCAGGGTTCATATTTGAGGGCATTCCGGGATTATCGAATGAAGTTCGCCAGAAGCTGACAAGGGTTCAGCCGGAGACGCTCGGGCAGGCGGGCCGGATCCCAGGAGTGACTCCGGCAGCGATCGCGGTCTTGGACACTTACCTGAATCTCGCGGCTGTGTAGGGGAACGTTCCACGTGGAACCTCCCGCGCCAGAGTTCCACGTGAAACATGCTACGATTCGGGAGTCTTGGCGCGCGTCATTTCTATTGCTAATCAAAAGGGCGGAGTCGGCAAAACGACCACCGCGATCAATCTAGCCGCTTCATTGGCGGCTTCGGAGACTCGAGTTTTACTAATCGACTCGGACCCCCAGGGAAATTCCACCACCGGGGTAGGCGTTCCGAAGGATGACGAGGGCAAGACTTTGTACGACGTCCTGGTGAACGCCACTCCCATGCTCGACGTGATCACTAAGACGGAGTTTGAAGGGCTCTCACTGGTCCCTGCCGATCAGAATTTAGTCGCGACCAATCTGGACCTGGTCGATGTGGAAGAGCGCGAAGGCCAACTGAAACGCGCTTTAGGGCCGGTTCGCGGGAGTTTCGAATACATCCTGATTGACTGCCCGCCGGCTCTCGATCTTTTGACATTGAATGCGCTGGTCGCTTCCGATTCCGTGCTGGTGCCGATTCAGTGTGAGTTTTTCGCCCTGGAAGGCATATCGCAGTTGATGGACACGATTGACCGGCTTAAGAAAGCGTTCAACCCGGCTTTGAAGATTGAAGGCGTGCTTCTGACCATGTACGATGACCGGACGAATTTGACCCGCCAAGTCGAATCCGATCTCAGGGAGTTTTTTGCGGACGAGGTCTTCAAGGCTGTTATTCCTCGCAGCGTGCGTTTAGCCGAAGCGCCCAGCTTTGGAAAGACGATCTTGGCCTACGACCCGCGGTCCCGCGGCGCAGAGGCTTACATTCAACTCGCAAAGGAAGTAATTGCTCATGAACAAAGAGCCAGACCGAAGTCAGCGAAAGGCGCTGGGCAAGGGACTGTCGGCTCTCCTGCCGGATCGTAACAAGGTTGAACAACACACTGCCGGACCGGCAATCGACACAGGCGCGGCAACAAGACCGGCCAAATCGCGGGCGTTGCCCGAAAAGTTTGAGGAGTTCGAGAGCATCCCAGTGGATCAGATCGATCCCGATGAAGACCAGCCTCGGGACCAGTTCGATCCAGAAAAGCTGGAAGAGCTTTCACGGTCCATTCAAGCGCATGGGATTATTCAGCCGATCACGGTTTGCAGAACCGAGGACGGACGCTACCGGATCGTGGCTGGGGAGCGCCGCTGGCGAGCGGCCAAGATGGCGGGACTGGGCGCGGTTCCGGCTTTGGTGCGCACACTTGGGGACGATGACCCGCTCGAAATTGCCCTGATCGAAAACATTCAAAGGGAAGATCTCAACCCGCTCGAGATTGCCGCCGCGTTTGACAGGCTAGCTGGCGATTTCCGGATGAGCCACGAAGATATCGCTCGCAAGACCGGAAAGGATCGCACAACCGTGACGAATTTCCTTCGCTTGTTGCGGCTTTCTAAGCCCGTGAAGCAGGAACTGTTGAGCGGCGGAATCACGATGGGTCACGCGCGGGCACTGCTGAACGTGGCAGACATCACCGAGCAAGCGCAGATGTGCGCGGCGATCAAGGAACGGGGATTGTCGGTTCGGCAGACGGAAGCGTGGACCAAGCAAGTAGCGGAGCGGCAGAAGGGTGTGCAACCTGATGAAACTAAACGAGTTAAGGCAGCTTACCAGCCGGACGCAAACACTCGTGCAGCCGTGGATGAGATGGCCGCTGCTCTGGGTACCCGAGTGGCGCTTGTCCCAAAAAGCTCGTCAGAGGGCCGACTCGAAATTGAGTATTACTCGTTGGACGATCTGGAACGCATTTACTCCCTCATCGTAAGGCCGGAGTAGTGAGTCAGATTACAGTTCAACGGAAGTTGGTGCCGGCGGGAGGAGTTGAACCTCCGACCTACGGATTATGAGACCGTCGCTCTAACCACCTGAGCTACACCGGCAACACTGGCTAGTTTAGCGCAGGGTTTGTGCGGGGCGCGGCTTTGGTTCAGTCGAGGAGATCCACGAGAATGGGCGTGTGGTCGGAGGGCTTCGCCTGAGTGCGCGGGCCTTTGTCGATGACGCACTCGCGCAAGCGGCCTACAAGCGACGGCGAGAGCAGGAAGTGATCGATTCGGATACCACGATTGTGCTCGAAAGCTTGCCGGAAGTAGTCCCAGAATGTGAATTGGCCACCTTCGCCGAGATGGAGTGAGCGAAAGGCATCGGTGTACCCGGACTCGAGCAGGATGCGGAAGCGAGCGCGAGGCTCGGGTTGAAATAACGCGTCGCGAATCCAGGATGCCGGCTTGTGGCAGTCTATGTCTTCGGGAATGATGTTGAAGTCACCACCGACCAAAGTCGGTGTGTCGCTGGCGATCCAAGTCTCCATCTGTGCAAGGAGACGATCAAGCCACGCGAGTTTATAGGCGAACTTTTCGGTGCCGATAGGATTTCCATTGGGAGCGTACACGTTAACGATGCGGATGCCTGAGACAATTACTTCGAGAAATCGAGCGTGATCGTCTGCTTCGTCACCGGCGAGAGAAGTGCTTTTGACATCGAGGGAGCTGCGCGATAAGACCGCAACGCCGTTATACGCCTTCTGTGTGACTGCCGCGCAATGGTAACCCAATTCGTTAAAAAGAGCTGTTGGGAAATCTGTACCTTTGAGTTCCTGGAGCAATACCACATCCGGGGCGCGGGCAGCGAGCCAAGTCCTGACGTGCTCAAGTCTTGCGCGTATTGAATTGACATTCCAGCTGGCAATAACCATGGCAATAGGGCCAGCGGATATCCCTGGCGCGAAGATAACAATGTCCCACATGTCAAGAACGCTTTGTGCGAGGCCGTCGATTTGACGGCTGCAGCAGCTGGGGCAGGGAAACGAGGCTCCTGGATACTCGCGGCCACAATACTCGGGTCGAGCCTCGCTTTTATCGATGGAACGGTGATCAATGTTGCCCTGCCAGCTCTGCAATCGGCATTCCAGGCAAGTGTGCCGGAAGTTCAATGGATTGTCGAAAGCTATGCGTTGTTTCTGGCGGCTTTACTCTTGACCGGAGGTTCGCTCGGAGACTTGTATGGCCGGCGGAAAATTTTCGCGATTGGTGTCTCGATTTTCGGCGCGGCGTCGGCAGGCTGCGGGATATCCCAGAACATAGTTCAACTTATTGCAGCTCGAGCGGTTCAAGGAATCGGGGGAGCGCTGCTGGTGCCGGGCAGCCTTGCGCTCATCAGTGCTTCGTTTCCCGCTGAAGAACGCGGGCGAGCGATCGGCACCTGGTCTGGTTTCACGGCGATCACCGCTGCGGTAGGACCGGTTCTAGGAGGGTGGCTCGTTCAACATGCATCGTGGCGATGGATCTTTATCATCAATCTGCCAATTGCCGTGGTCGTGTTAGGGATCACGGCACTCCGCGTACCGGAGAGCCGCAACCCGGAAGGAAGCCGGGGCGGACTCGACTGGGCCGGCGCACTGTTTGCGACCGTAGGGCTTGCGGGAGTTGCGATTGCATTGACCGAACCGAGATATGGCCCCATAGCTGGCGCCGTTGGTGCGGTTGCGTCCGTCGCATTTATTTTTGTTGAACGGCGAACGCCGTCTCCGATACTGCCATTCGATGTATTCCGGTCACGTAACTTCAGCGGCGCTAACTTACTCACTCTGTTTCTTTACACGGCTTTATCGGGAGCGCTCTTTTTCCTTCCGATAAATCTCATTCAAGTTCAAGGGTACTCGGCGACAGAAGCAGGAGCGGCGCTGCTGCCTCTGATCTTACTTATATTTGGGTTATCACGGTGGTCAGGCGGGTTAGTGGAACGGGTAGGCCCGAAGTTACCCTTAGTTACCGGGCCCTTGATTGCAGCTGCCGGGTTTGCGCTGTTTACGATCCCCTCAATAGGCGGAAGTTACTGGAGCACGATATTTCCCCCAGTAACTGTGCTTGGAGTTGGAATGGCATTTACTGTCGCGCCACTTACAACGGTAGTTATGAGTTCGATTTCTCAGAGCCGTGCCGGGATTGCATCGGGCATTAACAACGCGGTGTCGAGAGTGGCGGGCCTGCTGGCGGTTGCGGCTCTCGGTTTTGTGCTGATTAGCCAATTCAACCGGCATCTGGATAGAAGAATGACAGATGCGGCTGTTCCCCTGGCGGCAAGGCAGGAGGTCGACGGTCAGCGGTCGAAGCTAGCGGATATACAAACTACGAACCGCCAAGCTCGCAAGGCCATCGATCAATCTTTCGTTTCGGGATATCGCGCGGTGATGTGGGTGGCGGTTGGGCTGAGCGTGGCAAGCGCTTTAAGCGCGGTTTTGCTGATCGATGTGAAGAGCGGCAAATAGTGGCATGCCGCAGGTAACCCGTTACTGAGAAAGGGACAGCCCGCTCTGTCCAACGGCGCCCTTCCGCGCGAGCAAGTGTTCGTTTTTGAAGCATGGATGTGCCAACTTCGGAGAAGGCCGCTCCTCAAATTCGACATTTGGCCCGAGTTTTGCCTCTTCATGCGTTGGCAACGGAACTGCATAGCTTTAGAAGTGTGGAGCGGTTATGTTGAATGATCTACAGTACGCAGGCCGGCAACTTTTGAAGTCGCCCTCGTTTTCGCTTGTCGCGGTTTTTACGATTGCGCTAGGGATTGGGGCGAACACCGCCATATTCTCGGTCGTGAATGGCGTTCTTATCAATCCTTTACCGTACCCGAATGCCGAACGCCTTGTGGTCCTGTTCGAAGAACTCCCCGACTTCAAGGATGGATCTATTTCGTATCCCAATTTTCTCGACTGGCAGCGCATGAACAAGAGCTTTTCCACCTTGGCTGCTTACCGGCCGACTGGCTTTAATCTCTCGAATCAGGCCAAGCCAGAGCATGTAAGTGGAGAGATGATTTCGGCGGGGTTTTTCGAAACTCTCGGGATCAAACCCGTAATGGGAAGAACCATTCAACCGGAGGACGATCATCGGGGTGCTGCGCCGGTCGCGATGATATCGGAAGGGCTTTGGAGAAGAGTGTTTGGCGCAGCGCCGGACATTATCGGGCGACGACTGGTGTTAGATGGTGTGGGCCGGACCGTGGTGGGAGTGGCGCCGTCCAGCTTTCGCCTGCGGATTGAGAATTTCCAGAGTGGGCCTGCGCTCAATGATGTTTACACACCCATTGGGGAATTTAACGATCCCGGGTTCTATGCCGATCGGGCAGCCGGCTGGGGCATGAAGGCAATTGGGTTGCTAAAGCGCGGGATGACGCTTGACGTTGCTCGCCAGGACATGGGCCGGGTGTCACGGGAGTTGAGCGCCAGGTATGCCGATGCCGACAGCAATGAAACGGCGAACCTAGTCCCGTTGAAGGAAGCAATGGTCGGCGACATGCGCGGACCGCTGCTGGTTTTGTTGGGCGCGGTGTTTTTTGTGCTTCTCATATCCTGCGTGAACGTGTCGAACTTGCTGCTCGCGCGATCGACAGCAAGGGAGCGCGAGTTTGCGATCCGCATCGCGCTCGGAGGCGGCCAGTGGCGAATTATCCGGCAATTGCTAACCGAGAGCGTTCTGCTGGCGCTGGTTGGCGGGGGACTGGGATTGCTCCTTGCACAGTGTGGAACAGCAGCGGCTCTGGCCGCCGTTCCGCGCACGGTACCGCGGGCCGAAGAGATCGGGCTGGACTTCCGCGTATTGCTGTTTACAACGGCGGTATCCGTTCTAGCCGGCATCACGTTTGGGCTTGCACCGGCGCTGAGGTTGCGGAATACTAATCTGGCCGGAGCGCTGAAGGAGACTGGACGGTCAGTGGCCAGTTCGGGCAACAAGACACAGAGGGTATTCGTGATCGCTGAGATTGCGCTGGCCTTAGTTTTGATGGTCGGCGCAGGCTTGATGATCCGTACGCTGGTCGAGTTGTGGCGGGTGAATCCGGGCTTCAATCCGAATGGTGTGATGACCTTCTCCATTGCCCCGCCGCCCTCTTTGTCGAAGGAGAGTCCCGCGGCCATTCGCGCGTTTCTGCGTCAGGTTCACAACGAGATCGCGACTACTCCAGGCGTCAAGGCAGTATCACTGAGTTCGGCCTCCAGCCCAATGGGGGACGACTACGAAAGGCACATCTGGTTTGCGGGCCGCCCTAAGCCTGCTCACTCGGGCGAGCTGCCGATGTCGGTTGTGTACGTCGTCGAACCGGACTATTTCAGAACATTCCAGATATCGCTCAAGCGGGGCCGCTTTCTTAGTGACAGCGACACTTCACATTCGGACGCCGTGGCGGTAATAGACGAGAGCCTGGCCCGGAAGTATTTTCCAAACCAGGACCCTATCGGGCGGTATCTTGACCTGGATAATGATGCTGCCCAGGCGCGGCGTCCGGTGTCACGCATTGTAGGAATCGTAGGCCACGTGAACCAATGGGGGCTTGATGATAGTGCCCGGCCTCTGCGTTCTCAGATTTATCTCCCCATCGATCAAAGATCAGATCGGGACCTGGGCCGCGCGGGGCAAGGATTGGAGGTGTTCGTTCGTGGGGCCAGCGAAGCGATGCCGAGCTTCGGATTGCTTCGGCGGCGTCTTGGGACGGTGAATCACGAACTGGTGGCGTATGAGGGCCGTCCGATGGAACAGGTGGTGCGGGAGTCAGTGGCGAGCAAGCGCTTCAGCATGACTTTGCTGGTTGTTTTTGCCGGGCTTGCTTTACTGCTCGCGAGTATTGGGATTTACGGCGTCTTATCGTATATGGTGGGACAGCGCACGCGGGAGATCGGAATTCGCATCGCATTAGGCGCGGCGCGAGGCGACGTATTGCGGACGGTGCTAAGAGACGGGGCGTGGATGACTTCCGCCGGCATCGGTGTTGGCATTGTGGCGGCTCTGGGGTTGACTCAGTTGATGTCGAGCATGCTATTTGGAGTACGACCCAGTGACTTGGCCACTTTCCTTGTGGTGATTGCGGGCTTGTGCTTCGTCGCCGCGGTGGCTTGTTATGTTCCGGCGAGACGAGCGATGAGGATCGATCCCTTGATGGCGCTGCGGGATGAGTAGACGGGAACTGCGGGATTAAAGATCAAGGCGGCGAGTGGAAGGATTATTCACCGCGGATATTGCGGCGGATAGAGGGTATCACCGTACAAATTGCGGTGATCAGGGTGTACACCTACCAGCGGCAGGAATGGCCCCGGTTCAGTTGGGATAACTTGCGAATCTCCGGGCCGTTGACCGCTGCCCGTTATAGCCAGGGCGTCTTGACGGGCCACATGAGGGCGCTTGGCTTTCCTTTACAGCAGGAGGCGGTTTTGCAAACCCTTACTGATGATGTGGTGAAGAGCAGTGAGATAGAAGGCGAGCGCCTCGAAGAAGCAGAGGTGCGCTCTTCGATTGCACGCCGGCTTGGCATCGACATCGGGGCGCTAACCGCCGCTGACCGAAATGTGGAAGGCGTGGTGGAGATGACGCTCGACGCGATCAGGCATTACGAACAGCCGCTCCCGATACTGCCTTGCGCGACATACAGCAGCTAGTTGACAAAGGCATTCTGGCGCGCAGTGCAAAGGGCGGACGGAGCACGAGCTACGTGTCCGTCAATTCTGCCCGGAGCGGGGCGGGGGAGTAGCGAATTGAGCTCTGAGTGCAGGGAATGTGTGGTATTTTGATGCTGAGGGGCCGACAGTTGGCGACTGTCAACCCCTTGGTCGATTAGAAATCGATTTCGATCTTCAACCGAGCCCGTTTACGCCTGAGTATTAGCAGGCATATTACCAGCATCAGGAACCTCCTTTCACTCCGAAGTTTGGATTTGCGAGACCCGGACCTAACTCCGGGTTTTTGCATCTTCGGAGTCCAAAGCTCCAGCCAATGCAAACAAGCCCCTCGCAAACGCTTCGAAGCGAATTTCCAGTTTAGCCGAGCTTCCACGTTGGTCTTCTCAAACGGAGGACATTGCTGGTACGTCGGATGGGATAAGAGTTCAACCTGGGAAGCGCAGTGGTACCCAGTTATCGCTGATGCCTACCCTGAGCCTCCGGAGCATCGGCGCTTAGTGCCCGCCGGACACCTTCATCAGGATCGTCGAGGAAGGTCTTCATCACGCGGTAATGGTCAGTTTCCGTGTATGTGGTCCTGTGATAACCGTTCTCATCCAGGGCTAATATCAGCGAATTAGGATAGGCGAGCAGAATCGGCGAATGCGTAGCAATAATAAATTGCGAGTCGAGCAGGGCCAGTTCACGTATTCGGCGCAGCGTTTGTAGTTGCCGCATCGGAGATAGCGCTGCTTCCGGCTCGTCGAGCAGGTACAACCCGTTCCCGCGAAAGCGGTTCATGATCAGGGCAAAAAAGCTTTCTCCGTGCGACTGTTCGTGAAGACCTACTCCGCCGTACGAGCTGATGATTGGAGGACCGCCTGGTTCCTTATCAAGCTCTTCGATTTCCGTTGCCACATTGAAGAAGCTCTCGGCGCGCAGGAAGTATTGATCCCGCGGCCTTGACCACGATCGCACGATCCGCAGGTGCTGCCAGAGCTGGGAGTGCGAAGCGCGAGTGGAGAAGCGAAAGTTTCGGCTACCTCCTTCAGGATTCAAGCCAAGCGCCACCGCTATGGCCTCCAGCAGGGTCGATTTACCGGTTCCATTCTCGCCGATGATGAACGTGACATTGGGATTGAACGCAATCGTTTGGAGGTTTTTGACTGCAGGAATGGTAAATGGGTATTGGCCCTCGCGGAAACCTTTGTCACGCTTGAGCGAAATTTCCCGAAGGTAGGGCAGCGCTACTGCAGTTGTTCGCGACCTCACTCCACTGCTTCGACCAGGCATGTTGCCAATGCTAGCCGAACGTAGACAGAACTGACCGCTGACTCACTTTCGGTTAGACCGTTTAATGGAATTTGCTGACAACTTGGTTTGCCACTGGTGCGCGCCTTCGACGTGAAAGGCTGATCTCCGGGCTCGTATGCGGCAGTTCCTTCGCGCTTTTATTCCCTTCTCCATTTTCCTTGTAATATCTGTTCTTTGCATCAACAGTCAGTGGAGATGGTTGGATATGGCAATTCTGGGATGCTGCTGGACAGGTTTTCTATTTCTTTCGATAGTGGTGCTGTGGCGCTCCTCGAGGCACAAAACCGAAGGTCATGGATCGCGAAGCTATTTCGGGCAAACAACAGGATTGCCGGAAAGCTGGAGGCGCTGGATTGCGGACGATAAGGACGACGCCAATCTGCGTCGCCACTGACATCAGAGCATTTTGGAAATCTGAACGCTGTGCATCGGACAGAGCATTTTGTGCAGGTCTAAAGGAACCAACCGGGGCGACAGGCTTTCGTCGAACAGGAGCTTCATCCCCTCGAGACTTTGGTCCAGGCCGCCGCGAGTTCGAAGACTTGCAACAAGCGCCAAGGTAGGCAGCTGCAGCAGTCGCGATGCCGGTTCTGGGACGCTGTCCCTAGACTCAGCTTCGGCATGAAAGAATAGGCGCAGCAAGCAAGTGCGCCGATCGTCGCCCGGCAAACTCTTGCTCTTCGATCTGCGCTCGTCCCAGGAGAACCTTCGCTTGGAGATAGAAGATACAGAAATAATCCAGGCCCGGGCGCCGGGGCTGACCCTCCGGTTAGAGCGTAAGCACCCTCTTGCGATCCGTTGGATGCACTGGATCAATTTCCCTGTGCTGTTCATCATGATCCTCAGCGGCATCCGCATTTATTGGAACGACTCCGACAATGCGCATCTTCACCCCCACGCGGTTTACCGCATCGGCTTCGGCTCGTTCACCCTGCTTCGCATATTCCCAGCCTCGGTATGGCAGGCGCTTCATGTTCCTTGGCACGTCACGCAGGGCATGGGCGATCACTTCTTCTTCATGTGGATCTTCGCGATCAATGGCATCGCGTATGTTGCATTCCTTTTGATCTCCGGCGAATGGCGATTCCTCGTGCCTCAGCGGCAAAGCTTAAGTGAAGGTCTGCAGGTGTTGCTGGCCTATTTGCGCCTGCGGAAAGACCCTCCCACGCACCTTAAGTACAATGCTGCGCAGAGGATTGCATACAGCACGGTTATTGTGATGGGGCTCGGTAGCCTGCTGACCGGTCTCGCCATCTATAAGCCGACGCAAGCACACTACCTTACTACGCTCCTGGGCGGTTACGAATGGGCGCGATGGGAACATTTCTGGTTGACGATTGGGTTTTGCCTGTTTTTCGTGGTGCATGTTGGGCAGGTTGCCTTTGCGGGATGGAATAGTTTTCGCAGCATGGTGAGCGGGCTTGAGATCAAGCAAGTAACCGAGCCTTCACTGGAAGCGGAGAGGAAAAGATGGCGATAAGCAAACGCCAGGCGGCGCCTCCGGTTTCCACGGCCGACATATCGACCCGCCTTGCAACTGACGCAGAGGTACTGGCGGCATCACGTAAGTCGACGCGACGCAGTTTCGCTGCAGCAGCGTTGGGCGCAGCGGCAGGATGGGGTTTTTGCCGCTGGGTGTTCGACAGTCCTCCTGAGGGCATGCAGCCGTGGCCGAGACGTCGCATGTTGCAGGCGAATGCGAAAATCGCGCAGGCCGTGTTTGACGAGCGGGCGCTCGCTCCCACGTACGCTCAAAGCCGTGCTGAGCACTTACGCATCAACGGTCTTGTCGGGTTGAAACAGGCCATTTCAACAGAGAGTTGGCGTCTGCAGGTAGTGGGTTTGGCCGAGCCGACGAAGTTTCCTCAGTACGTTCCTGACGTGACGGCGTGGGAGTACGCCTACGGAAGAGACAAGGTGAACGAGGGGGACCACTTCACTTCGATACCTGCCGAGCCGACCTTGCGGGCAGGCAACATGTTCCGGGAGCGAGCCGGCAAACGGCAACGGGGGCTGGAGGAAGCGGGTCCAAGCCGATCGACTCTGCCTGGGGGCACGCCGGGACTACTGCTTACTGTCGCAGACCTGCTGAAACTCCCGATGCAAGATTTGGTGACTCAGTTTAAGTGTGTGGAAGGTTGGAGCCAGATTGCCCAATGGAGGGGCGTGCGCATGGCCGACTTTCTCGAAGCCTATCCACCAGCGAGA
Source organism: Bryobacteraceae bacterium (assembly GCA_965219105.1). Lineage (GTDB taxonomy): Bacteria > Acidobacteriota > Terriglobia > Bryobacterales > Bryobacteraceae > Bog-105. The sequence continues at coordinate 3,461,998 of OZ244728.1, forward strand.
AAACCAGACGGCAGTCTTCCGCGCTATGTCTATATGGAGACACCGAACGGCGACTACTATGTCGGATACGATATGGCGGTGTGCCGCCATCCGCAGACGCTGCTGGTGACAGAGATGGCAGGCAAACCGCTGAGCCAACTCCACGGCGCGCCGCTACGACTGCACACGCCGGCCAAGTATGGGTACAAGCAGATCAAGCGGATCGGCTTAATTGCTTATACCGATGTGAAGCCGGACGATTACTGGACCAAGCTTGGTTATGACTGGTATGCCGGGCTTTAGCGTTGGTCGGCTTGTTCACCGGTGTCTTCGCCGCAGCTCATATTTAGGCTTAAAGCTCGGCCCATAAAGGCATGTCCGGCGCCATGACCGAGAACACAAAGCCGAGGCAGGGTGAATGTTGCTTGCGTGATTATGTCCAAGGCGGCATGCAACTCGTCTCGCATCACGATATCGCGACCTAACAGTCTAGAGGAGCCGCTTAGCTCTTCCACTACATCAGGGATTGCCGCCCGTTGCGCAGGGTCTTTGATCTTTTGCATCTCAAGGTGATGCGTGCTTGACAACACAAAGCAAGCCGTCCCTTGCGCACGAGCGGTTCGGCACACTGCAAGGGCTTCCTCTTCAGCACGGCGTTTCCCGGCAGCTGCCTGCGCAACATAAATCCAGTGATTGAGGTCCGGATAAACCACTGGAACTGCCTCCGTTGGGAAAAATTGATTCGGCCAAACAAGCCCAGGGAGGAAGTCAGTCATGCTTGCTTCGCATGAGCGGGATGTCGGAGTCGGCGATCGCCATCGGCACCAGAGTATTAGCGCAGATTCGATCGGGACTTCCCGGGAGTAATTTGCCCTATCGGAGGTGCAGCGAATAGACCCGCTCGAAAGCGAAACGGCAGGAGCTCCTCATTCCAACGGACTCACGAAGTTACTGAACTCCGCTCCTAGCAGATTGAGACGCGTGCAATGCACCACGGATCCGGGACCATATCAATCGGTGGGCCGCTACTTGCGGGCGATCCAAAGCGCACCTTAAATGTGAAAGCTTCGTGTGTTGGACCATATCTATCCAGCCGCCAGAGCCGCGAGAGCCCTTCGTCTATAGAAGGCCGATGACCGCACGGAACCCACCACAGTGCCTGATACGCGCCTTCAAACTGCTGAAAATACTCCCGTCTGCGCGCCATTTCCGGCGTATGAGCACTACGGTAGACGAAGCTGAAGAGGAACTCCGGATCAGACCACACCGACATATTAACGAGCAGCAACGGATCGGACGTCGGCTGGATATCCGTGGCGTTTCCGGCGTCACTTTGTAATCGCCACACGAATCCGGGTGAAGCGTCGGCAGAGGCATTGACTCGGTCAAGCGCGTCGAAAAACGGCTGAACTCTCGCATCGCCCTTAGGGGCAATCAGCCGGCCAATATTTATTTGGGCAAGTTGCCAATGCCCAAGTTCGTCTGTGACACTCAAGCTCATGTGATCTCCGGAAAATACTATTACACATTACAATCCAGACTTAAGTCAGCTACGGGTAGCTGAGGCCCCAGTAAAGGGGATCAAATTGGTCCCCATAACGCCTCAGCGTGCGGCCAAGCGGGCGATCACTGCAGCAAAGTACCCGCTAGCGCGCAAATGGTCGTCGTACTTGAAGCATTCTGTCAACTCCGGTTGAAAATTCCTCATTCTGCCGGTTGAAAATTTCCCAGCCCTCGGGCGGTGGTGGTTTACAGTTTCGGCCGGAGGATGGAACATAGAATCCGGCCGGTGAAGCGGAGGCGGGCAATGCAGGAGTGCAACCCACCAAGGAATAGCTGGCTGCAAACTCATCAAGACGATGGGGCTCGGGGCGGAGCCAGAAACAGCTTCGCCTCGAATCTTAGAAGTACCCATCGGATTGATAGATTTGCCCATGCCTCAAAAACTCACACCGAATGGCTTCGCTTGCCGCGAGTGTTCGTGAGGGCAGCGGCCGGGTCAGCATGTTGCGGTTCCGGGGCAGGGAGCAGTCCCGCTTTACGTCGCTCTTTGAGCCGATAACTTTCTCCGCGGATGTTCACCGTCGTGGAGTGATGCAGCAGGCGATCGAGGATCGCGGTCGCGATGATCGGGTCGCCGAAGATCGAACCCCACTCGCCATAGCTTTTGTTCGAAGTCAGGATGATGCTGCCCCTTTCGTAACGCGCACTGACCAGTTGAAAGAAAATAGTCGCGCCCAACTCATCCAGCGGCAGGTAACCCATCTCATCGATGATCAGCACCTTCGGAGCGAGATAGATGCGCAGCCGGCGGTCCAGGCGGCCTTCTCTGTAGGCGCGTCCGAGATCGGTTACCAGATCGTGCGCCGTCATGAAATACGCAGCCTGACCGGATTGAATAGCGGCTTCCGCCAGCGCCACTGCCAGATGAGTCTTGCCCACGCCTGGCGGCCCCAGCAAAATGACATTCGATGCTTCGTGGACGAATCGAAGCGTGCGCAGCTCGCGAATCTGCCGCTCGTCGATGGAGGGTTGAAAAGCAAAGTCGAACTGATCGAATGTCTTCACGTACGGCAGATGCGCCAGTTGCAACCGGGTCTTGAGATAACGCTGCCGCCGTGCATCGGCTTCCGCGCTCATCACTTCGAGCAGGAAATCGGCGTAGGCGGGTTCCTTCTTTGAAGCGCTTTCCAGAAGCGTTTCCAGACGTGCATCAATGGCGGTCAAGCTCAATGCCGCCAGCGTGGTTCGCAGCCGTTCCAGTGTCATCGCCCGCCTCCCGCCGCCAAACTCTCATAAGCATCCAGCGAACGCCGCTCCACCACGGGAGCACTCTGTTGAATGTGGATGAGCATTTTGCCGGTTTGCTTGTTGCCGAGCGGGATGCCTTCGTGATGCTCGCTTCGAGTGACCACCTGATGGCGTCTTACCGCTGGCGCGTGTCTGGCAATGAGTTCAGCACCGCAGCGCACTTCTACATCGCGGCCTTGCTCGCGAACCCAGACCTCTTTGCCCGCATAGCGCCAGGGGACCGAATAGCGGCTGCCCTGCCAGGAAACATAGGCATCTCGCGCTACCTTGCGTTGCTCGTCATCGGCGTACGGGTAAGGCAGACGGCCGTTCACCGGCTGCATACTGAACTGATCTTCGTCCCAGCGAATCAATACCTGTTCGCGAGTCGTTCCATGCACGCGTTGGTTGGCTACTTCCGATACCCAACGGCGTAACTCCGCGTTGAGATCGGCCAGGTTCGACGGCTCGCGGCCCTGCAAACCGCACAGAAAGTTTCGCCGCACATACTTCACGCCCGATTCCACTTTGCCTTTCGTCTGCGCCCGGTAAGGGCGGCACAGCCGTGGCGTGAATCCCCAATAGCGGGCGAAGTCCAGAAACACGGCGTTCCAAATGATCTCGCCGCGTTCGTCCGTGCCCGTCCACACGGTCTTCATCCGGTCATAGAGAATCTCTTCGGGCACGCTGCCCCATTGTTGAAAAGCCGCTTCGTGCATGCGCAAGAGCGTTCCCAGCTTCTGGTCCGTGGCAGCTTCCGCCATCATCATGCGGCTGTAGCCCAGCGTCATCGTGAAGCCCCACAGCATGCGCTCTTCTCCCGATTCCGACAACACTCCGAGATGTCCCCAGTCCACCTGCGCTTGTTTGCCTGGCGGCGTCTCGAACCGCCGGACGGCGACCACCCGCGCCGACTCGCGCTGCGGCCGAAGCCAGTCCGTCAGGATCGTGTAGCCGCCGCTGTAATTACATTGCCGCAGTTCGCGCAGCAGCACTTGCGCATTCCAGACGCCGGCCTGAAGCCGTTCCTGCAGATATGGTTTGAACGGCTCCAGTTTGCTTACCGGAGCCGATCTCGGTCCATACACCGGTCTTCCCTCCGGCTTCAGCAGGTACTTCCGGATCGTCTTACGATCGAAACCGGTCAACTGACTGATCGCCTGAATGCTCAACCCTTCTCGTTTGAGCTCGCTGATCTCTTCCACGTCTTTCCCCCTGAACAGGTGTCCGCCCTCCTCTGGTTCCCAGAGTTGGGGTTACACCACTCGACCAAAAGGGGTGGGGAATTTTCAAACGGCACTATGGGGATTTTTGCACCGGCGCTGACAATTCGTCGAACATGGCGTTTCGCTCGTCCTCCGTCATGCCTACGTGTTTTGCTGGATCGTAGTATCCCAGACAGATGTATTTCATTCGTCTCTCCTTATGTTTGGTTGTCGGCAGCGCAACCCGCGCACCCCGACGGATCTATTGGCCGCTCTCGAACAACAATCTGGGGAGCTCGGACTGCCGGATGATGCTCAGCAGCGTGCCGCGGCGAATCGGATCGTGAAGCGGAACGGGACAGATATCGTGGTCGTCTCCCAACGCCTTTGCATGACGCGATGGCCTGCCTCGCTGGCGAATCAAAATGAATCCGTTTTATTCCAGAATTTCACAGAGATCCGAGCCGGAGAGAACTCGGAGTCTACCCCATCGGTACCTCGATTTGTGTCACGAAGACCTCGCTATGAAGTCGGCGAATGACTTCGGACGAAGAAGCGGTTTCGAAGAACAATGTGAGCGCCTCAATCAGGTTGGCGCGCGCCTCTTCGACAGAAACGCCCTCGCTCGCGATGTCCAACTCGGGACACAACGCTACAAAACCGTCGTCCTCGCGTTCGATAATCGCGGTCACGCGCTGCGCCTGCTTCATAGTTTGGGTCTAATTGAAGCACATGAGCGTGAAGTCGGCATCTCGCTCTTTGGGCTAGCTGCTTGCAACGGAACGGCATGCGCGTTTTCACATCCAAATAAGCCTGGTTTGCGCCTGCCTCGCGAGACTTGAGGCTACGTTCGAAGCTCGTCTGCATGATCCATGGCCCAGTCGAGAAAAGTTCGCGGCTTCGATCCTGTGATCTCTTCGAACGTGAATGTGACGAGTGCGGGTTGACCGAGGGCGGCAGCCCATGCATCGAGCAGCATATCCACGAGGGGGGGAGGCCACGTTGCGCGCCATTGACGACGCGCCTCGTCCGCCGATATCTCTTCAATCCGCAGCGAGCGACCCATCACGCGACCGAGCGTAGATATCTGCTCGAATTGGGTCATTGATTGAGGGCCGGTCAAAACGAATTCCGCCCCGGTGTGGCGATCCTCGCACAACGCGCGAACAGCGACTCTGGCTATGTCACCCTCGTCGATGGGCGCTGTAGGAGCTGCAAGATACGGCCACTGCACGACGTCCCCGGCGCGAATTTGAGGCGCCCACCAGCTTAGGGCGTTCGCTGCAAACATGCCTGGCCGCAGAAACGTCCATCCCAGTCCCGAGTTCTGGATCAGCTGCTCAATCTCCGCCAACTGAGTGCGGCTCGGGTTCGGTTGTTGGAAAAAGGGGTGAGCCGTTTTCAGGGGAGCTGAAAGGAACACGATACGTTTTGCGTGCTTCGCGATCCGCGCCAATGCGGGACGGGCCATGACCGGCGGGGCGGTCCAGATTAGGAACACCGTATCCACCCCTTCCAGTCCTCGATCAAGCGTCTCCGGAACAGTAAGGTCTCCGCGCAGCACCTCAATCTGGTGCGGCAACCGAGCCGCGTCCGGTTGCCGCACCAGCGCACGGACCGGCTCGCCGTCGGCAGCGAGTTGGGAGGCAACCTGCCGTCCAACCGTGCCGGTCGCGCCAATGAGGAGGATCATACTCGACTATGCTACGGCTAACTGGCATTTTTGACGTAGCGTCAGCTCCCGTTAACGGTGCATCGCCGCCGATGTCAGAAGGGACTCGGGTTGCTCAGGACTTGTCCGGGGTCCTGCGGTAATCCTGCCAGATGTATTCGAGGGCTTCGGGCAGAGTTTGCTCCTTCATGGCCCGGTCGCAATGCCCGGCATTCTTCACAAACAGGAATTGATACGTATAGCCTTTGGCTGTCAGGACCTTCGCCATGTTCTCGTTGGCTACGACCCAATCGTGCATGTTGTCGCGCATGCTGTTGGGATTGTAGAGATCGCGGTCGCCGACTTCCATCCAAATCCGGATGGGCTTCTTTGGAGAGCCGGGTATCAGGGATTCATGAAATTCCCATGCGCCGTGCGGCGTTTCGGGGCTTGGCGGCCATTGCTGATTCACGAATGTCCCGGAGTAACTGAGGACGCGACGGTAAAGATCGGGATGATACCAGGCCATGCTCATCGCGGCCGCTGCCCCGGAACTGCATCCCGTCGCAACCCGTGCGTTCGGGTCGCGGGTTAGCTTCAGGTTGTATCGCTTCTCCACCTGGGGCAGCACCTCTGTCTCAACGAACTCGGCGTAGCGGCCCGACATGGTGTCGTACTCAAGGCCGCGTTCGCTGCCTTGTGCGTCTCCACTGCCGTTTCCAATCGAGATCGCGATCATCACGGGCACGCGAGACTGCGCGATTAAGTTATCGAGCGTAGTGAACAGCAACGGGTCGGGCCCATCCGCACCTACTATAAACGGTGCAATCGTTCCCGGCACATATTGTTTAGGAACGTAGACGGCTACCTTGCGAGTGTATGGCGCCGGATGGCTGGTGGTCACGACCAGCTTGGCAGGATCGTTTGGGTCCGGCGTGCCGAATGTGCCGGGTTCACGGGCTATTCCGGGGAACAGTTTGCTGTCCTTCGACTCCATCGTGAAGGAGTAAATCTTACCCTGCGGGACGGCCTCTTTGAGCGACATTTCAGGTGCGGGGGTATGAGTCGGGCCAACGATGAAGTTCCCATTCACAGTAGGCGAAGGCAGGGCGCCGTCGGGAAGTTCCGTGGCTTCCACGTAACCGGGTGTGTGTGGATCGCGGGTAGGCGGGGTAGGCCGCTGCGTGGCTTTCGGTGTGGGCTGTTGAGCCAACAGACAGGAGAGGAGACAGAGAGTGGATACCAGTCTTGAAAGAGGCAGCAAGACCGATTCTACATGCCGACAGCCCGGCTCGGGACATCAATCTCTGTAAACGAGACTGACCAAGGTCCGTCCATCCAGTTGGACGTAGAGTCGGCATGTTGGACGGTGGAGCCGCTTTATCTGCTGGACAGGTGCAGGATCACGGGCCACACGAATTTCCTGCTGGAGGACTCCTGTCAGTGTATTGCTGCGGGTTTACCTCAGTTAGGCAAGGCAAAGGCGACGATGCTGCCGCCGGAAGGGGCTTCGTTTTTGCCTCCGCCGCAGACGATCACTACGTACTCGCGGCCGTTGATTTGATAGAGAGACGGCGTGGCGTTGCCGGCGGCGGGGAGTTTCGCTTCCCACAGGAGTTTGCCGGTTAGTTTGTCGTAGGCGTGGAGCTTGTTGTCGAAGCTGGTGGCGGCGATGAAGAGTAGGCCGCTGGCGGTGACTACCGGGCCGCCGTAGTTGTCGGTGCCGGTGTTTCTCATGCCACGTGCGACAAGCTCCGGGTACTCGCCGAACGGGATCTTCCAGCGGATCTCGCCTTTGTTCAGGTCGATTGCGTTTAAGGTGCCCCAGGGCGGTTTGATGGGCGGGTAGTTGTCAGGATCGCGGAACAGGATGTAGCCTTCGTTGCGATACTTCTGCCAGTTGGGATCGGCTTGGGCGGTGGCGGCGTTCAGGCTTTCGGCGTCGCGTCCGGTGAGCAGGTAGTCGACGATTTCGTCCACGCCGTGCTCCAGGTAATCGAAGCTGGGCATCCGTCCTCCGCCTTGCTTGACGAACTGAATAATTTCGGCGCGCGAGCGGCGTTTGCCGATGCCGATCAGGGATGGAATGTCCGGCGGCGCACCTTCGCGATTGACGCCATGGCAAGTCGCACAGTTGTTTTGGTAGAGGGACTTGGTCTGATGGCTGACCATGCGGATGATCCAGGGCTGCTCGTTGGAGTTGACGTAGAGGAGTCCGCTCTTTTCGTCATAGGCCGCGCCGCCCCATTCGGCTCCACCGTCGGTTCCGGGCATGAGCACCGTCCCGCGCAAGCTCGGTGGCGTAAAGATGCCGTGGGAATCGAGAGTCTTCAGCTTGGCGAGAACAGCCGCGTGTGCTTCGGGGGTGCGGCCGGTCACCATGTCTTCGGTGAAGGTTTGGCGCGTGTAAGGAGGCGGCTTCACCGGGTAGGGCTGGACGCTCGAAAGCTTCTCGCCATCGAGGGCCGAGGCGGCAACTTTTCGATATTCGATCGGGAACAGCGGCTCGCCGGTCCTGCGATCGAGCACGAAGACGTAGCCGGTCTTGGTGATCTGCGCGACGGCTTCGACCTTGCGGCCGTGGCGGATGACGGTAACAAGGCTGGGCGCGGCGGGAAAGTCTAAGTCCCAGACATCGTGCTTGACGCCTTGAAAGTGCCAGATGCGTTTGCCGGTTCGTGCATCGAGCGCGAGAACGCAATCGGCAAATAGGTCGTCGCCGATGCGATTGCTGCCGTAGAAATCGAAGGAGGCCGAGCCGGTTGCGGCGAAGACCATGCCGAGTTTGGGGTCGAGACTCAGGCCGGCCCAAGCGTTTGCTCCGCCGGAAACTTTGTAAGCGTTCTTCGGCCATGTGTTGTAGCCGTATTCGCCGGGATGAGGGATGGTGTGGAAGATCCAGCGCAACTTGCCGGTGTTCACATCGAAGGCGCGGATGTGGCCCGGGGAGCCAGGCAGGGTTTCGGGCACGGTGCTTCCCAGGATGAAGAGGTTTTCGAAAACCACGCCGGGGCTGCTGGCGCTGATCGTTATGCTTTCCGGAGGGCGATCCAATCCCAGGCGCAGATCGATGCGGCCGCCGTCGCCAAAGCTTACGAACGGCTCCCCGGTGAATCTGTTCAGGCACCACAGATAGTTGCGGTAGGTGAAGAAGACTCGATCACGGTAGACGGTGACGCCGCGATGGCGGAAGTGACGCTGGGTGTCGCCAGGACGCTTGGGGTCGAAGCTCCAGACCTGCTTGCCGGTGACCGCATCGAGCGCAACCACTCGCATTTTCGGGGTGGTCGCATATAACAGGCCGCCAACTACGATCGGATTGCTTTGCATCTCGGAGCCCTTGAAGGCGTCGCCGGAATCGTAGGTCCAGGCAACGGTCAGACGCTTCACGTTTTGTCGATTGATCTTGGTCAGAGAAGAATAGCGAATGTTGTAAGGGCCGCCGTTGACGGGCCAATCGACGTTTGCGGCCTGAGCAGCCAGCGTTAAAGCGCAGACAGCACACAGCAGGCGGACTCTTGCGTGGGAGGAAGTCACGGAGTCCAAATTTTAGCTCAGGCTTGGGAGCGTGACAGTTGTGGGATACTCCAGCACATGCTGAGATGCAGCTTTCGACACTGTGCAGTCCTGCTGTTGCTTCCGATCGTTTTGCCGGCCCAGAGCACGAGCGCGACCGGGCCATTTGAAACCACTTCACGCTTAGGCAGGAAGCTCTATGCTTTGCCGGATGACGGCTCGATTGCAGCGGCGCGCAAGGGTTTGGCCGCTGATGCCGGGAACGTGGGGCTAGTCTTGAAACTTTCGAAAGCGTACGCGGGAAGACGGCAATACCGGGAAGCGGTTTCGGCGTGCACGGCGGGGCTGAAAGCCGCTCCGAACGATGCGGATCTATATGTGGAACGCGGGCACCGGGAACTGGGCTTGCGCGAGTTCAAGGCGGGAAAGGCTGATTTGACGCGAGCGGTCCAACTCGCTCCCGGCAATCTGGACGCGCAGTATCACCTCGGGATGGCTTACTACTTCCTGCGGCAGTTTGCTCCGGCGGCGCAACACTTCGGGCGCTCGATCGACCTGGCCACGAGCGATGACAGCGTGATCGACGGATCGAATTGGAGATATGTTTCGCTGCGGCGCGCGGGTCAAACGGAGGCTGCCGCTCGGGTGCTTCAACGCATTACGCCTGCCATGAAGAATACGGAGCCGCACCTTTACTTCTACCTGCAGCTGCTGCATTTTTATCAAGGTTTGCTGCCGGAAGACAAACTCCTGGCAATGAAGTCATCGGATCCCGATCCTACTGAAGCAGAGCTGTCGTTTGACACCATTCATTACGGAGTAGGGAATTGGCACATTTATAACGATCACGATTCGGCTGGGGCCGATACGCTTTTCCGGCAGGTGGTAAAGGGGCAGGCTTGGAACGCGTGGGGGTTCATTGGTTCGGAACTGGAGCTAGCCGGCCGCTGAGACGAACACGTCAATCGATAGCGGGTGATTGATGACGTACGGGCCGTAGTTGGGATCGTGTTTTTCGGGCTGGCTTGCTCCGTTTGCATCTTTGGCACGAGCCAGTAACGTGTGACGGCCTGCAATTGAGGGAACCTGCCACACCATCTGCCAACGTCTCCAGGCGAAGCTCTGCGCGGGATCTGAAAATTCAGCCGCCGCCCAGGTTTGCCCGCCATCGGTCGAGACTTCGACTTCGGCGACGTCGGCGCGTCCGCACCAGGCTGCGCCGCGGACAGTATAGGGCTGACCGGCGGGCAGCACTTCATACATCGTGGGACGCGAGATCTGAGACTTCAGCTTGATGTCAGAGAGCGGACGGCGCACAGGCCGGCCATCGAGCTGGTCCCAGAAGCCGTAGTCAGACGTCTGCCAGTAGCCTTGAAACGTCTCGCGAATGGCGTGAATTTGCGTGAGCCATTTGACCGATGCCATTCCGTAATGGCCAGGAACGATAAGCCTCACGGGATAGCCGTGGTCCTGCGGCAGGTCCCGCCCATTCATTTGATAGGCGACGAGGACTTCGGGGGCGAGCGCTTTGTCGCGGAGGAGGCTGCGGGCGTAGGAGATGGGTTCGGGGGGCATGGGCTTCTCTTTGGGCTTGCCGCGGTCGGCGCCTTCGAAGACAATTTCGATCGCATCGGCATCGAGTCCGGCTTTCTCAAGAAGGAGGTGGAGGGGCACTCCGGTCCACTCGGCATTTCCTACGGCGCCCAGCTCCCATTGCGCTCCTTCCACTGCGGGAACGAGGAAGATGCGGCTGTTGCCGGCGCATTCGAGCGTGGCAACGCGGGTTTCGGAAGGGAGGCTTCGAAGGTCCTGGTAGCTGAGCGCCAGTGGAGTTTTCACAGAGCCGCCGATGTGCAGCTGGTAGGAGTCTTTGTCGAGCGCCGGGGCTTTGAAGTGGCTTCGGATGTAGAACAGGTCGTTGGGAGTTAGGAAGGAGTTGAGCTGATCGAAGGGGAATTCGAAGTTGACGGGCTCGCGCTCGCGAATGATAAGGCCGACAGGTGAGGTGGGCTTTGGCTCGCCCTTGAGATTCGGTTGGGGTGGCGCTTGGGAGGTAGACATGGAGGCTCAAGCTAAGTGTCGTTCTCGACGGCTAGACGTGTCCAAGGAAAAATTCTGATGAGGCATGAGGGTTTGTGATGGCCTTGAGTTGCCGGTTCGGCTACGGATGAGAGGGGTAGCTGTTACCCCAACACCGCTCTCTCCCGCATCACGCGTATGCCGGCCAGCGTGATGCGGGAGCAGTTACGCCGGTACGTCGCAAGCTGGCCGAGAGCACTATAGAAGAGGCGGGCTTGGCAGCGCGGCTTTGATTTTAAAGAAATTGTTCGGGCTTGGAGGGTGTAAAAGAGATTGTGTAAACGCGGTTCTCAGAAGAGAGGAAGATAGCAGAACCGAATGGCAATCAAGAAAGAACTAATCGACGAGCTCATCGCAAGTAGCGAAGGAAGCCTGATCGGCCCGAACGGTCTGGTGAAGGAGCTCACCAAAGCGCTGGTGGAGCGCATGCTGGCGGGGGAGTTGAACCATCACCTGGGCTACGAGAAGCACGAAGTAGCCGGGTACAACAGCGGCAACTCGCGCAATGGCAAGAGCAGCAAGACACTTAAAGGCGAAGCCGGCGAGATGGAGATTGCGGTGCCGCGTGACCGTAACGGCAGCTTTGAGCCGCAGTTGATCGAGAAGCACCAGACGCGCTTTAGCGGCTTCGATGACAAGATTCTATCGATGTACTCGCTCGGCATGACGACGCGGGATATCCAAGGCCATCTGCAGGAGCTGTACGGCGTGGACGTCAGCGCCGCGTTGATTTCAGAGGTGACCGACAGCGTTCTGGAAGAAGTGAAAGCGTGGCAGGAGCGGTCGCTGGAGGCACTCTATCCGATCGTGTATCTGGATGCGCTGATGGTGAAGATGCGACAGGACGGGAAAGTGGAGAACCGCGCGGTGTACACCGCGATCGGCATCAACCTGGAAGGACAAAAGTCGGTGCTGGGTTTGTGGGCGAACGGGCAGGAAGGCGCCAAGTACTGGATGACGGTGCTGCAGAATCTGAAGAACCGGGGCATGAAGGATGTCTTTGTGATCTGCACCGATGGGTGGAAAGGCTTCCCGGAAGCGATTGAGGCGGTTTTTCCGAGCACGCTGGTGCAGACTTGCATTGTGCACTTGATTCGCGCCAGCCTCCGCTTTGTGAACTGGAAAGAGCGCAAGAGTGTGGCGGCGGATTTGAAGTCGATTTACCGGGCCTCTAGCGCCGAGCAGGCCGAAAGGGCGCTGGGCGAGTTCCGGCGCAAATACCCGAAGCATCAAGTGGTAGCCGATGTGTGGGAGCGCAGCTGGCCGCGGGTCATCCCGTTCTTCGACTTTCCCGAAGAGATCCGCAAGATCATCTATACGACCAATGCGGTGGAATCGTTGCACATGACGCTGCGCAAGGTGACGAAAAATCGCGGCTCGTTCCCCACCCAGGAAGCAGCCTTTAAGCTGCTGTACCTGGCACTGCGAAACGGGTCCAGGAAATGGCACACGGTGCAGGGCTGGCGCGAGGCGCTGCGGCAGTTTGCCATCCGCTGGCCGGAGCGTCTCGAACAGGCGCGGGCCGCGTAGAACCGATACCTCCGGAAAGACAGTCGATCACGGCTTGAAAGGAGCGAACGAAAACGAGCCTGCGGCAGCCAGGAATGGGAATCCCCTTTCCCGTTTCCCCAAGGGGAAAGCCGGGGCGGGCGGGTTCCCCCCACGCCGCTGATCGCGGCTCCCCCCACAAGAGGGCCGCAGCCCCCTTGTGCATCCCCCGCGGTCCTTTATGTGGAACAGCCGGGCAACAATGAAACTGCCGGAACTCGAACCTCACGAGGGTCGCATAACCAGAACCCGTTTACACAAAACTCTTGACACTACGGGCTTGTCGTCGAATTGACAACCGCAAACTAACGCTAACTCGGCGCTTAGATCATTAGCAAGGCTCTTTAAATCGAGATGTTTCCCATTGCCCTCGCCAGCGCGCCTAGCTCTTGCTGGCTCAGTGAAAAACTCCTCGATGCTTAAACGTCCCGAATCACTCAATTCGGAGAGTATCGGGTCCCAAGCCCCATGTGCATAATTTGGAATTACGCCTCCCGACTCCGGTGCGATGGCACACGCTCGAAGAGAATACAGATCCATTACCTCTGCGAAGCCCTTGTCGAACGTGAGAATTGCTGGAAAGAAGTACCTCGCTCCTCTTTCAAGATCCGCTCCTATAGTGGAGTCGAGATTTCTTCGATGAACTAAGTCCCAAGCCATCCCGTTAACGGTCCTCAGCAAATTTGACTTTTTAGTTTGCACCTTCTCAAAGAAGCGGAGGTTTTGACCCATTAGGAAGTACTTCTGGGCAAGCAAGCCTTCGGGTAGCATCATAATAGACAATGACTGATCCATGAATTCTGCCATTGCGAAGAGCTTCTTCGCTATAGTTTCACGAGGATGAGCTAACTTAATGAGAATGATCTTCAAAAGTAAGCAGAATAACAGGCAGTGTAATTGTAATGTACCGTCGCCAGCAGAACTTTCCTCCGCACGACGGAGCATCGAAACTAACATCTCCTGGGCTTTCTTATTGAGATTTTCTTCTGCCAACACTGAGCGAACTCCCCCTGTTGCTTCCAAATGGGATGCATCGATGGATCTGAGGACTTGGTAAGCTTTTAGCCTTTTATAAACTTTGTTGTAATTATCTGAATCTCGCAGATTCCTTAGGTTTTCGAGCTGATAAGGCCATGCGTCGCAGTTCACCTCATTTTTGGCGAGGAATGCAAAAACCTCCTGAAAGTCCTGCGGCAGACTACGGGTGGGATGCACCAAATGCGGGTGGATATAACTGAGAGCTTCTGTATCGAGCGATATCGAGAAATCGATTGGATATTCGGCCCGTCCCAGCCGGGCCATATCTTCGACAGTGAGTTCGTCCAGCACGAAAACGGAATCTGATTGATAGGCCGATTTTACAACTGCACCGGCTGCAAATGACCTGCTTACAGCAAGTCCAGTCTGTACGCCATTCTCTGATGAGAATACGAAACGCCAGCCTTTCAGCATGGGTAGATAAGCCCGATACAGATCGTAGGCGTCCGAGAGAGAAGTCTGGCTACAAACAAGGGTGGCGAGCTGCACTGTTTCTTCGTCTATCATGCTGCGGTCTACGGATCTGGAGCTCCCAACCGTGGCGTTAGTTTAGCTTGGTTGAATGTATCAGTCACTCATGAAGAGCGATTCAGCGGGGGAGCTTTCCTAAAGCAGAAGATACATGCGTTAAAGGCAACTGCGCTGTTATGTCCTTAGGAAGCGACCGCTTCTAAGGGCATTTTTTTTAATCGAGTTTCGGAGAACGGCCCTTTTTTGCGGGATCGCGGTGACTGTCCCCGAGGAGCCTTGGAGGGCTTCGAAGCTTGTATCCGAATCAATGCAGGAGGGACTTTCGTAAGGGGACAGGCCTACGTGCCGGACGCTTGCCCGTATGCCCACCGCTAGGCCGGACTGTCCCCGAGGGGCGGTGGTGGGCTGGGGACGAGGGACAGGCCTACGGGCCGGACTGTCCCCGAGGGGCGGTGGTGGGCTGGGGACGGGGGACAGGCCTACGGGCCGGACTGTCCCCGAGGGAGGGTTCAAAAGTCTTGGCAGACCGGATCAGTGGAGGATGGCTTTGATCAGGCCGGCGTTGCCGGGGGTGTCGAAGACTCGAAATACGACCAGGTGCTCGGAGGAGCCGAGTTTGTCGAGGTGGAGGCGGAAGTGTTCGGCAGGGGAGTCGGTGATTCCGTCGGTGGATTCAATCGGCTGCCAGTTTCCGGCGTCGAGCGAGTATTCGCAGAGGCGAAGAGGGCTGGTCGCGTCCGTGGCGGAGATTTCGATGTCAGCGACGGGGCCGCTGCGCTGGCTGGAGACGAGCGTTATTGCAGGAGGAGTGTTGTCGATGAGCACGGGGGTGCTGATCAGCTCGGAGTGTTGGGCGTACTGTGGGGCGTTCGAGGGCGCGTCGGAAGCGACGATGCGGAAGAAGTAGCGCCCGTCGGCAAAGACGTCGGGATCGAGCAGAAGCGTGTTTTCGAACATGTGGCTGCGGATCACCTGCCAGGCGTTTTCGTCTTCCGAGCGGAAGTAAATAGCGTAGACGAGCTTGTCCCCGTCCGGATCGTCGGCCTGCCAGGAGATCTGAGTCTGGGTGGCTTGCATGCGGGAGACGATCTGGCTGGTGGAGGTGGCCGTGCTGGCGGCGGGAGCTTCGCCGGTGTCGGTGACCGTAATGGAGTAGGTAGACGAGGCTTGGGGCGCGGCGGCGGGAGCGGATTTGCCGGTGTTGTTGTTGACGACGGAAGTGACGGCGACGCTGCGGACGGACGGCGCGGAGTTTTGGGCCAGGTAGGGCACAGAAAGCGAGTCAACCTGGGCGGAACTGCCGGTGGGCCACTCGGCGCGGAACTGGATATAGCGTGCGGGCGGGCTGGCAATCAGCGGATTGGAAGCGCTGTCGAGCGGTTTAGACCAGGAGCTCCAGGTCGAGTCGGGGCGGGCGGAGTAGCCGGTGCGGGTGGACAGAGTGAGGCCGGAGCCGGCGCCATGCCATTGCAGATGACCCCAGCGGGCCACGCTCGAAGCGTCGTGCACTTGAGAGACGTAGGCGGCGGGACCGGTTCCCGCGGGGTCGTAGCAGATCAGGCGGGCAGCGTTGCTCAAGGCGGCAAAGAGAAGCGATCCGGACTTGAGCAGAGCGGTGGTTTCGCCGGAGCCGGGTTCGGCGACCAGGCTGGTACGGCCGGAGGTCCAGCGATAGATGCGTCCGCGATCGTCGGTGGAAAAGAGCAGGCCGCCTGAGTCGAGAAGCAGCGAGTAGACGTTATCGTCTTTCGAGCTGCGGAGTGTTTCGACAGCACCCGAGGGGCGGATGCGATAGATGGCGGATTTTTCGACGCCGGAGACTTCGGTAACGCCGGCGGTAGCGCCCGGGGTGGAGATGGACGAGACCGAGGAACTGGAACGGGAGGCGTCGGGGACATGGGCGGTTTGATCGTCGGCAGGAACGCCGTTGGCTTTAGCGGCCGTGACGGTGATGACCGTGGGGGGCGCGGTAACAACGGTGTTCGCGCCGATTTGCGCGGCAGCGGACGAAGCGGCGGCGGTTCGGCTGGCCACTGCGCCTCCCATACCGGCGGCGTAGACGGTTCCGTCGGGGTCGAGAGCAAGTGAGTGAATTTCGGGCAGAGAAGAGTCGTAGAGAACCGTAGCGTGACCGGCAGCGCTGATGTCGTAGAGCAGGCCGTTGGGATCGGTGCCGGCGTAGAGATGGCCGGAGGGACTGAGCGCCAGGGAAGTGACATTCGATTGACCGGTTTGGTAGTAGATATCGGCGGTGTTTCGGCCATCGAAGCGGAAGATGCGTCCGCCGTCGCCGGTACCGATAAAGATTGCTCCGTCAGGGGCAGGCGCGACAGTCCAGATGTATTTCGCGGCCGAACGCCAGACCAGGTCGGCATGGTCGCCGGTGATGCGATAGAGGGCTCCGTTAGGGGAAGTGCCGGCGTAAAGGCGGCCCCTGCTGTCGAAGCAGAGAGCGAACACTTCGGATTGGGGGGCGGTCCAGACAAGGGTGGATTTGCCGTCTGGAGCGATTTTGAAGACTTTGCCGGAGTGGCCGGTAGCGGCGTAGATGCTGCCGTCAGGGGCGAGCGCCATGGCCCAGAAGGCGGGCTGATCGAGAGCGGCGGTCCAGCGGACGGCGGGTCCGGGGCTCAAGCGTCCGTTGGCATCGACTGACAAGCCGGTGAGACGGCCCTTGAGCCAATCGTTGAAACCGCTGACCTCCCAGGCGGTGCTGGTTGCGGCGGCGACGGCGAGACAGGTGGCGAAGAAGACCGATAGGAAACGGGCCATGAAGGTCGGGAAGACCTACTCCTTTACATTGACCTGGAGCGTTTTTGCGCCACTGACCACATACCCGGGAATGGCAGAGGAAAGCTCGGCGACCTCGGAGCCTCGGGTGAGCGTGAGTGCGGCGTTAGCCGTGGCTGAATCGGAGGGATCGGAGAGGATCAGGGCAGCCGAGGGCGGGGGATCGGTGATTTCCGCAGAGTTAGCGGAACTCGAGATGGTGAAAGAGGGTTGGGGACGCCACAGCCGGGCGTACACGGCGTCATTGTCACGGAAAGTGTTGATCAAGCGGATGAGCTCGACGGAGTTCGGGACCGAGGACTGGTTCAGGCCAGCAAATTCAGGGTAGTTGAGGGTATTGCCGTCGCTCACGGTGATGTTCAGCGGTCCGGTTGGAGCGCCCGCAGGCACTTGGTAGGAGAAGGTGCGGGTCAGGTGCAGTCCATTTTCCCCTTCGAGAAGCGCGCTTACAGTAAAAGATTGGCCGGGGCGTACATCCTGGGTAGCCGTCCAGGCTTGCGCTAGCCGGAGCTGCTTTTTGGACTCGCTGGCTTCGATTTGGAAGGATAGGCCGCGCAGATGAACGTCGTTAAAGCCTGCACCGAGGACGAATCCGAGTGGGACAACGGCATCGAGAGCAGCCTGCTGCACGAGGCCGCTATCGCTGACAAAGGTGTCGCGGATCAGGAGCGATGGCAGGTGATTGTCCCAGGTGGCGCTGCCGCTCAGGCGAACGGTACCCCGGCCCACGGTGCGTTCGGTGGCGTCGAGGACGGAGGCGAGGGCGGATTGGGTGATGAAGGGCGTCAGAAATCGGTCGTTCACGATCTGGAAGTGGTAGAGATGAGCGCCGGTTGAAGTGGAATGGACGGTAACGGTGAGGGGCACGGTATGGGCAGAGCGGCCGATCTCGCCTGAAATGGCGGTAGCTCGGTCACTTGTGATGGAGCCAACCCAGGATTGAGGAGCGGAAAGCTTGAAGGAGCTGTTCACGTTTGGTATCAAGGCGATGACCTGAGAGTGAGCGAAGGGAAGATCGGTGGTGCCGGTATCGAGGAAGCGATGGCCGAAGGCGTAGATTTGACGTCCGTGGACGTAGGTGACGGTACCGTCGGCAGTGATATTCAGGTCGCCAGCAAGGAGGCCAACACTAATCATGGAGCCTGGTTGCACCTGGGAGGCTCCAGCCGCATCAGAACTAGTAGGGAGTGGTGCGCGGATTGCAGGGGACAAAGAAGACAGTCCCTGCACAGGAGCAAACCCGAGCGAACCAAAGCCTGCCGCTAACGTCTGAAGGGTAGCGGCCGGGAACCCGCCGAACGAGACAGGCGTATCGATATGAGACAAGCTGCCGAACGGTGTGGAGAGATTTGGATCGCGGAACCCCGCTATAGAAAGATTCGGAGGATTGTGAGAAAAGAAGGACCAAAGGCCGGCCGGAACGGCCCGCCCGCGGGATGGAAGAGGCCCGGCGACGGGGGCGGCATTCGCATCGGCGATCATGCTCTCGATGGGCTGAATACCGGCAATTGGGCTTTTCGAGAAGGGAAAGCCGAGGGCAACGGCTCCGAGCAGTTTACCGTCGATATAAACCGGGCTGCCGCTCATGCCTTGCAGAATGCCAGTATCGGCGAGCGGACCACCACTCAAACGAGCAAGAACGATCCGCTGTTTGGGGGAGATATTTTCGAGAACGCCGAGAATTTCGACTTGGAACTCTTCGATGCGATCGCCGGAGAAAACAGTGCGACCGACGCCGTGGAGGCCTGGCTTAACAGCGGAGAGCGGGAAGAAGTCCTGGCTGCGGCCGGGGAGGGCAGACGAAGCCAATAGGCAGATGAGGGCGAGCACGTGTGTGGCCCAGCCGGACAGAGCGGGCGGCGCGGTGAGTGGCTGGGTTTGTAAGTGACTCAATTCAGGCTTGCTTCCATGGTAGCGGGAGTGGAACGTAGGGGGCTTGGAGGAAGGCTCGAGGGCGGACAAGACATTTCGCGGTACTAAGTGTCTTGGAGTTCGATACATTAGAGCTGGTTTCCACGTATTACTTAGCGGGACAAGTATGAGAGGTTTTCGACGAAGTCGGACACCTTCCATGAGGAGCTTCCGGTTCACGACGAGGTGAATCGGGTGTGGGCCTTTAGAGGTTTAGGTTCTGGCAGGTAAGAGAGACAAGAAGAGTATGGGGCGGAAGGCAGGCAGTAACCGAAGGGGATCAAGAAGCCGATGGTAAGCGCGCCAGCGGCTCAGCCGGGCGTGAAGTCGCCGGTACGGTCCACAGTTCCATGGCAGCCGATCGCCTGGTTTGGCGGTCTGCTCCTTCTCTGCTACGCGCCGATTTTGTACCGGATGGCGGCCCAATGGGCGACCGACGAGAACATGTCCCACGGGTTCTTCGTGCCGGTGGTGGCGGGCTTCATTGCGTGGCAGAGACGGGACGAGTTGCTGGCAGCCGTGCGCGAGCCAAACGGATGGGGTCTCTTTCTGGTGGTTTTTGCAGCCGTGGAAGCGCTTGCGGCCACGTTAGGGGCGGAGCTGTTTACGGCGCGCCTGGCGTTCGTGATTGCGCTGGTGGGAGTGCTGCTCTATCTCGGCGGCACCAAGTGGCTCAAGATTCTTGCGTTTCCGCTGTTGCTGCTGCTGTTCATGATTCCCATTCCAGCGATCATTTATGCGGTGCTGACGCTCAAGCTACAGATGCTGGCGAGCAAGTTGGGTGAAGTGCTGATTACCGCCATGGGCATTCCGGTGCTAAGGGCAGGGAATACGCTGCAGCTGCCGAGCCAGACGCTGGATATTGCAGAGGCGTGCAGCGGGATTCGATCGCTGATGTCGCTGGCTTTTCTTTCGCTACTCTACGCGTACTTCATGGACAAGCGCGTGTGGATGAGATGGGCGCTGCTGGCGGCTACGATACCGATCGCGATTGGAGCGAACGGGGTGCGGGTGGCCGTGACCGGGCTGCTTTCCGAGATCAATACCAAGTTCGCGGAAGGCGCGTATCACGAGACAGAAGGCTACATCGTGTTCATTGTGGCGATGGTGGCGCTGGTTTTGACACACAAGATGATCTGCTTCATCGCGGCGAAGGCGGGGAGAGCGAGCGCGGCAAAATGAAGACTTTCTGGCATACCCGGAATGCGCGGATATTGAGCATCGTGCTTTTGTTACAGGCCGCTTGCTTTTACGGGTTTTCCCGTTCGGAAAAGATTCCGCTACACCGGCCGTTAGCGCAGTTTACGCTCGACCATTCGGACTGGACGCTCGGGCAGGAACTGCAGGTCGACAAAGAATCGATGGATGTGCTGAAGGCGGACGACCTGCTTTCGCGCAGCTACGTGGACCCGAAAACTGGGCAAGTAGCCACGTTGTTCGTTGCCTATTTTTCGACGCAACGAACGGGTAAGACACCGCATTCACCGAAGAATTGCCTGCCGGGGAGCGGCTGGGCGTCTGTACAGTCGGGGATAATGCCGATCGCGATTCCGGGCCAGGCAAAGCCGATTCGAGTGAACGATTACGTGATTGCACGCGGCGATAACGAGAGCGTGGTGCTGTATTGGTACCAGTCGCATAGGCGCGTGGTCGCGAGCGAGTATTGGGCGAAGCTGTATACGATTGAAGATTCTATTCGTTACGACCGGAGCGACACGGCGCTGGTGCGGGTTGTGGTTGGCGTGCAGAATGGGAACCGCAAGCAGGCATTGAAGACTGCGGTTTCATTTGTGCAATCGTTTTACGATCCGTTGAAGCAGTATCTGCCAGTGTAAGGGCTTATTCGTTTCGCAAGGCTGAAATAGGATCGATCCAAGCCGCGCGCAGTGCCGGTCCAATGCAGGCCAGTAATGCTACAAACGCAATTGCTCCCGCAACTAAGCAGAAGGTGACTGGATCGCCTGCCTTGACGCCGTAAAGCATGTTGGCCATGAGTCTTGTGATTGCGGCGGCCAACGCCAGTCCAAATGCAATGCCAATTAGCACCATGCGCATACCTTGGTGGACGACCATCTGCAATATAGAGAGACGCGGCGCCCCGAGCGCCATGCGTATGCCAATCTCCGGCGTGCGCTGCGCGACTAAGTAGGCTATTACACCGTAGATTCCAATGGCGGCCAAGAGAACGGCCGTGGCGGCGAAAATGGCAAGTAGCGCCAGATTGAACCGACGTGCTGCAACCGAGTTCGAAAGCTCCTCAGCGAGCGTCTGCACCTGGAAGACCGGCACGTTCTGGTCGATGCCCGAAACAGCCTTCCGAACTGTTTCGGCGATGGCAAGTGGATCTCTTGCCGTGCGGAGAGCGATACGCACTTCCCGCAGCACCGGTATCATTTGATACGCAGTGAAAACCTGAGGCGTCGACTCAACGTCGAGCTGGACGTCTTTGAAATCGGCGACCACGCCGGCAATGGTTGCGGCGAGGAACGATCCTTTGATGCGCCGTCCGATCACATTTGAGCCGCCGCCGATCTTCCGAACAAAGCTCTCGTTCACTAATGCGTCGTCGAGCATCTCATCGGCGTTAGGCCAACGGCCGGCGAGCAGCGGCATGCCGAGCGCCTTCAGATAACCCGGGGAAACGTAGCGGACCGCGCCCCCGCCAGAGCCTTCATCGGTTGAAGGCTTCACGCCGACAACTTGCAGCGACTGATTAAATTGGCCACAGTCGATACCAAAGGCCATCACGCCCGGCAGCTTGCCTAACCGGCGGAACAGTTCCTGCAGGTAGACGTTCTGATTCGGCCATTGGCGGAAATAGTGCGGACCCGCGAGCGAGACACGCATGGTCAGGATACGGTCGGGCTTAAGCCCTGGCGGGTACGACGTCATTTGCTGGAAGCTCTTCAGCATCAGACCAGCGCTGATCAGTAGCACCATCGCGAGAGCCACCTCTGAAGCCACCAATATGCCGCGTACATGCAACCGGCCAGCCGAAGCCGACGAACTTCGGGCATCTTGCTTAAGTACCGCATCGAGATTGCGCCGGCCGAAGGTGAGGGCGGGAGCGAGACCGAACAGAATACCCGTGGCAAGTGAGATGGCCAAGGCGAAAAACATGACAGACGGATTAGTGTGCGCCTCTTCAAGACGAGGCAGAGCGGGCGAGCCGACATGTTGAATCACGGCTACGGAACCGACCGCGAGCAGAAGGCCAGCTGAACCGCCGAGCAATGCCAGGAGCACGCTTTCCGCTAAGAACTGCCGGATCACCCGCGCCCGGCCAGCACCTATGGAGACGCGGATCGCGATTTCATGTTCCCGGGAGGCAGCCCGCGCCAGCAGCAGATTGGCGATGTTTGCAACAGCGATCAACAGTACGAACGCAACTGCGCCGAACAAGATCGTGAGCGTTGGACGAGCGCGACCTACCAGGCGCTCGGTGAGCGTCTGAAAATGAAGCTTGGTTTTAAAAGCTTTGCTATGGCCCCAGAGGTTTGGATACCGCTGATAAGTTCGGTTGCGAAGGACCTGCATCTCGGCGTGCGCCTGTTCGAACGAAACGCTCGGTTTCTTCTCCGCGACAATCCGGAACCAAGTTGAAGTGGGCCCAGATTGACGCGTTTCCCGCACCGGATAACCGGGAACTTCGTGGCCGGGCGGAGTTGGGATGTAGGCTTCGATTTCCCGTAGTTCCTCGCCTGTCATTAAGACTTGCGGAACTAGGTTTCTGAAGTTCGGGGGCAGGACACCCGTGACGGTAAAGGTATGTCCCTCCAATTGGATTTGTTTGCCGAGGATGGCAGGATTACCTCTGAAAGTCCGCTCAAAGAGAGGCCACGTTAGTACGACCGAATTCGGCTCCTTCGCTCCGAGTAAATGTCCTAGAATGGGCCGCGCGCCCAGGATTCTCCAGAAGTCGCCCTGAATCGAACCGATTCTCTCTGTTTCTGACTTGCCGCGGAAGACAAGCGCAACATCTTCATTCCCGACGAGCGCCATCTTGTCGAACGACGTTGCCTGCTCCTTCCACAACACAAAGTCCGCACGGCTCATAGAGCATTCGCCCCAAGGAGGGCAATCATCGGCAATCCAGACCAGCCGCTCCGGATTGGGATATGGCAGTGGCTGCAGAATCACCGCGTCGACCACGCTGAACATTGCGGTATTCATGCCGATGCCTAGCGCCAGCGTCAGTATCGCCGTCGCGCTGAAGCCGGGGTTCCGGCGCAGCATACGGGCGGCGTAGCGCAGATCCTGCAGCAATTGCTCAAGCCAAAGCCAGCTCCACACTGCATGTGTGTCCTCTTTAACTCGCGTTATGTTGCCAAATGCACGCAGCGCCGCATAGCGTGCCTCTTCCGGCGTCATGCCGCGTTCGACGTTTTCGGAAGTCTCGCGTTCGATGTGATCCTCGAAATCGAGGTCCAGGGTCTTGAGCAATCGCCGGCGACGAGGCCAGATCATTCGCCCTCTTGCGGAGTTGGACGCAGAATACGCTCAATGGCCGCCGCCAGCTTGTCCCACTTACCGGTCTCGACGGTAAGCTGCTTGCGCCCTCTGGGAGTTAAGCGGTAAAAGTTCGCCCTGCGATTGTTCTCGGAGACTCCTTCTTCGTTTGAAATCCAGCCTCGTTTGATTAGCCGGTGCAGGGCTGGATACAAGGATCCCTGCTCTACCTGGAGAACTTCATCCGAATTGCGCTCAATGGCTTTTGCGATGGCATGGCCATGCAGCGGACCAGGCTGGACAGTTCGAAGGATCAGTAAGTCGAGCGTACCCTGCAGCAGCTCAAGTCTCTCACTTCCAATAGACACTCTAGGTGAATCTTATACGATCTTCAGTAGAACATCAAGGTGAGTGCGGCGCGGCCGATAGCGAAGTGGCGCGATCAGGTATGCCGTAGAGTTGCCCGGCGGTTTTCCGCAGGACGGCTTCGGCGATTTTAGCGGCACGGTTGCGGTCGATTTCGCCGTCGTGCAGCATGCCTGTGAGAGCGATGCCGAGCGCCTGGCGAGCGTTGCGATTGGCGATCCAGGTGGATTCTTCCCAGCCAAGGGCAGGCGTGAAGGGGTAGCCGTCGGTTCCGTAAAGTACCTTGTCAGGGAAGGTCTCCAGCCATTCGCGGAGCCAGCCGGCAAAGGTGCGCGGCGGGAAGGTGAGGGACTCTTGCGAAAAGTCCAGGTATACGTTGGGCTTTTGCAGGAGGGCGCCCGCTTCTCTTACGAACGGCCAGCCGCCGTGGAGGAGAACGAATTTCGTTCCGCGTAGATGGGGGTCGTTGAAGATGGGCTCGAGGAGCAGCGGATTAGCTCCTGCGATCCCGAAGTAGCCGCCGCCACCGCTCATGGTGTGCAGATGGACAGGCATGCCGAGCTTTCCGCACTCGGCGGCGATGGTGCGAAAGAGGTAGTCCTGGAGGATCTTGTAGTCTGCTTTGTCCGGGATGCCGCTGGCGGAGTATTTTGCATAGACTTGACGCGCCGCGTCGAGAGTAGGGTTGCCGAAATCGAAGCTGCGTAAGTAGGCAATCTCGAACTTCTCAGCGACTGCGCCCTGGGCTCGCTGACGCTGGAGGGTGGGGAGAACGATTGTGGCGATATAGGCGTCGAGAGTTGGGGGAATCGACCTGAGCCCGAGCTCTTGCAAGTAGCGTGCGCGCACACGTTCTTCCAGCGGGAAGAAGAGTTTCTTATCAGGGGTTGCGCTCGCGAGGGCCGAGTTGTCGAGTGGAAAGAGCAGTGCATCGACGTAGGGGACCCAACGAAAGCGCGGCGGAGCGATTCCCGGACCCATGGCGACGCGATTGGCCAGCATGGTAGCGATGCCCGACTGGTCGAGCACCCAGTCATCGTAGTGGGAGCCGAGACGCTCGCGGACCTTCTTGCGTGCCGCATCGAGCCGGTTCATTCCGTTCGCGTCGAGCGGCGCCGAACCGTTGAATCCCCACAGAGCTTTCCAGGCGGCGGGGAGCTGCGGATTGTCGAGACGCCAAGAGACCAAGTCGGTTTGCGGCTCCATGTTGTCGACGGGAAGCGCATCGAAGTTGCGATCGGTTTCGTAGGCCGGCGGCGGCAGGACGGGGTGTGCGTGGTTGTCGATTACCTTGATGGAGTCGATTAGGCGAGCGATCTGGGGATCGATACTGGCGTTGAGAGGGGGCGTTGCGTCCTGAGCGTAGGCGAGTCCGAAGAAAAGTACGCCGGAGAAGGCGCTGAAGAGGAGAAGGCGACCGTGCCTAGGCATTTTGTGACGGTAACATGGGATTGTCCGGTCAGCATCACGAGCAAAATTAAATCCCCCGACTAACCAGATGAAGCTACTTATTTTTTCGGATATTCACGCAGATTACGAAGCGCTGGAAGAATTGATGAAGATCGAGGCGGACCAATACTTCGCGGCCGGGGATTTGGTGAACTGGGCTCAAGGACTGGACAAGGTGGGGCCGATACTAGCTGAGCATGCGGAGCAAATGCATGTTCTGCCCGGCAATCATGAGTCGGAGAGTGACATTGAGGAGCTTTGCGAGTCATTTCACTTGCATAACTTTCATGGCAAGACGATGCAGTTAGGCAATTACCATGTTGCCGGCCTTGGGTACTCGAATCCCACTCCGTTCGATACGCCGGGCGAGTATAGCGAGGAGGAGCTGGCCGAGCGGTTGTCGAAGTTCGCGGAGCTGAGTCCGTTGATTTTGATTTGTCACTGTCCGCCGAAGGACACGCCGCTCGATCGCGCGGAAGGGGGAGCGCACTTCGGCAGCTCGGCGGTGCGCGAGTTCATTGAGAAGCATCAGCCGGAGTATTTCTTTTGCGGGCACATCCATGAGGCGGCGGGTACAGAGGCTAAGCTCGGTAAAACGCGAGGCTGGAATGTCGGCAAGGGCGGGTATTTGCTCGATATCCAGTATGGTGCTTAGCACGCTTGAATCGTGTCGGCAGCCTTCCGGGCGCGGCTAACTTTTTGGGTGATGTTACGCGCGATGGATAGCGGCAACGTCGTCGAAAGTTGTCCAGTACAATTCACCATCGAGGTTATGCACAAAGCCCTCATCGTCTACACTCATCACGATAGTTAGACACTTCGATACATCATCTGTGTAGGTGATTCGGCGGTTTGTTCCACGTTTGCTTTTAGGCGTTGAATGATCTCGTCACGATCCATGTGTATCCACGAGGTTCATAGTTGAATAGTTCGCAGGTATTTCACCGGTCACCACATTAGCAGCCTGCTGAAGACAGCTGGAAAGAACAGCTGCGCCATTGCAACCTGAATGTTGCATGGCTTTCAAGACGGACCGTAGGTGGCCGATAGCAATGGGCTAACCTGAGCCTCGAGTTTTCTCGAGAATCCCGATGGTACAGTGAGTTTTCAATGCGCTGTTTTGTGACGGGAAATGCGGGGTTTATTGGAAGTACTTTAACGGACCGCCTCCTCAGTTTGGGGTATGACGTTGTTGGATACGATAACTTCTCTACTGGCAGTCGGACGTTTCTCGCGAATGCGTTGAACCATCCCCGCTTTCGGCTGTTCGAGGGAGACTTACTCGAAGGAAGCCGGTTGAGAGAAGCGATCGAGGGGAGTGACATCGCGTTTCACTTAGCCGCAAACGCGGATGTCAGATTTGGAACCGATCATCCCACTCGGGATTTACACCAGAACACGATCGCGACCGTAAACTTGCTAGAGGCTATGCGGGAGACCGGAGTGAAGCGCATTGCGTTCTCGTCGACCGGGTCGGTATATGGCGAGCCAAATGTATTTCCTACGCCGGAGAATTGTCCTTTCCCGGTGCAAACGTCTCTGTATGCGGCATCCAAGACCGCCGCGGAAGGGTTCATTCAAGCTTATTGCGAAGGATTTGGAATGCAGGGCTACATCTTTCGCTTTGTGTCGATTTTGGGCGAGCGCTACACGCATGGCCACGTGTTTGATTTCTATAAACAGCTGCAAGCCCACCCGGAACGCTTGGCGGTGCTGGGCAACGGAAAGCAGCGGAAGTCCTATCTTTACGTGCAGGATTGCATAGATGCGATTCTAACCGTGATCGACAAGAGTAAGTCTAAGATCAATATCTACAATCTGGGTACCGATGAGTACTGTGAAGTAGACGATTCGATTGGCTGGATTTGCGAAGAGTTAAGGGTTTCACCGGAGCGAAGTTACTCGGGCGGGGAACGCGGATGGATCGGGGATAATCCTTTTATCCTGCTGGATTGCTCGGCGGTGCGGAGCTTGGGATGGAAACCTACGCTGAGCATTAAAGAGGGTGTGCTGCGGACCGTGCAGTACTTAGTAAGTAACTCAGCGGTGCTTGAGAGCCGCGCATGAAGGTGGGCGTAGCGGGACTGTGGCATCTCGGCACGGTTACGGCGGCGTGCTGCGCTGCCGGCGGCCATCAAGTCATCGCATTTGACGAGAACCGCGAGACCATTGCTGGTCTTCAGGAAGGCCGGCTTCCTGTGGAAGAGCCGAGGCTGGCGGAACTTGTGAGCGAAGGAGTAACTTCAGGCCGGCTTTGTTTCACCTGGGACACGGCGCAACTGGCGTCGGCCGATACGCTGTGGATCTGCTACGATACGCCGGTCGACGAGAACGATCGGGCCGATGTGGAGTATGTGCTGTCCCGAGTTCGTCACCTGCTTGGCTTTGTGACAGCGCGCACGTTGATCCTGATTTCGTCTCAACTGCCAGTTGGAACCACTGCGCGATTGAAGAAGGAATTTCCAGAGTTCGAGTTTGCTTATTCGCCAGAGAATCTGCGGCTGGGAAAGGCAATACAGGTGTTTCGAGCGCCGGACCGGGTGGTGGCGGGCGTTGCAAACGAAGCAGCGCGCGAGCGAATCAGGGAGCTGTTTGCGCCATTTACAGACAGGATCGAGTGGATGTCGGTTCCATCGGCCGAGATGACTAAGCATGCGTTAAATAGCTTTCTCGCGACATCGGTGGCGTTCATCAATGAGCTCGCGACGCTCTGCGAGAAGACTGGAGCGGACGCGCAGGAAGTCGAGCGCGGATTGAAAACGGACGCGCGCATCGGTCCAGGAGCGTATCTGCATCCGGGAGGAGCATTTGCCGGTGGAACCCTGGCGCGTGACGTCACATTTCTTACAGAGATCGGACAGGCTAGTGAGAATCCGGCTCGACTGTTAGAGGGGGTGCTGGAGAGTAACTCGCTCCACAAGCGCTGGATAGAGCGGCGGTTGAGCGAAGCGCTTCCAGACCTTTCACAAGGCACGATCGCGGTGCTTGGACTCACTTACAAGCCGGGGACGAACACGCTGAGGCGTTCTACGGCGGTTGAGATATGCCGCTGGTTAGCGAGTCAGGGGGCAACCGTGCAGGCGTACGACCCGGCGGTGAAGGAGTTAGAGCCGGAGCTAACTAAGTCGATGCAGTTAAAACATTCGGCACGTGAAGCTTTGAACGGTGCGGATGCTTTGGTGGTGGCGACCCCCTGGCCCGAGTTTCACTCTCTGGAGGCTGGATCGTTGAAGGCGATGCGGCGCAAGCTGGTGATCGATCCGGGAAGGTTTCTGGAGCAGGAGCTTCGGCAAGATGGATCGGTCGAGTATGTAGCGATAGGAGTGGGCAGTTGAAGTTATCGGGCAAGCGAGCGGTGGTAACAGGTGCGAGTCAAGGCCTGGGACTTAGCATTGCGAATGCGTTCGCGAGAGACGGCGCAAAGGTCCTGATTTGTGCGCGGGGAAGCCGGGATGTGGAGAAGGCAGTAGAGGGCTTACACATACAGACAGGGGCAGAGATCTGGGGCGAAGCGGTGGACATCTCAATCGAAGCCGATGTCGAGCGATTGGCGAAGAAAGCTCAGGACATATTAGGCGGAGTAGATGTACTGGTTTGCAACGCGGGAGTGTATGGCCCCAAGGGAGCGATCGACCAAGCGGATTGGGCGGACTGGGTAAAGGCGATCGAGATCAACTTACTCGGCACAGCATTTTGCTGCCGGACTTTCTTGCCGATGCTGCGGGAATCCGATCGCGGGAAGGTCATCCTGCTATCGGGAGGCGGCGCGACGAAGCCGCTTCCGAATTTGAGTGCATACGCGGCATCGAAGGCCGCAGTGGTGCGGTTTGGAGAGACGCTGGCCGAAGAGCTGAGAGCCGATCACATCGATGTGAACAGCGTAGCTCCCGGAGCACTTAATACGCGCATGTTACAGGAAGTAATCGCTGCGGGACCGGAGAAAGTAGGCGAAGAGTTCTATCGGGCATCGATGCGGCAACTCGAAAGCGGCGGGACTCCGCTGGAGGTGGGAGCAGAGTTATGCGTGTATCTGGCGAGCGAGGAGAGCAACGGCATCTCGGGTAAACTGATCAGTGCGGTCTGGGACCCCTGGCGAGAGTTTGGCTCTCACCGGGAGGATCTTGGAAAGACGGATGTATACACGCTGCGCCGCATTGTTCCGAGTGAGCGGAACTTAGGCTGGAAGTAGAGTGCGCTCTTGAGGAAGCGAGTCATTTCAATTGCGCACGGGTAAAGAACTACGAATTGCCATCATCGGCTGTGGACTGATCGGCCAGAAGCGAGCCAAAAGCCTTGCGAATGGGGCTGCTGTGGCGGTTTGCTGCGACGTGGATTTAGCGAGAGCAGAGGCGCTGTCGAAATTGTGCCCCGGATCCATAGCGCATACCAATTGGCGAGATACGGTCACGCGAGCAGACATCGATGCGGTTTTCGTTTGCACGTCGCACGATTTGCTTGCGCCCATAGCACTGGGCGCGGTGGAGCAGGGTAAGCACGCGCTGATCGAAAAGCCGGGGGCGAAGCGAGCCTCTGAACTAATAGAGGTAAAGCGGGCCGCCGATCAGTCGGGAGCGCTGGTAAGGATCGGCTTTAACCACCGGTTTCACCGTGCGTTTCAGAAAGCGCGCCAGATTGTAGATAGCGGCGTGCTGTCGGACCTGATCTACATTCGCGCGAGATATGGGCACGGCGGAAGGATCGGCTATGACAGGGAGTGGCGCGCGGCGCCTGCGGTATCCGGCGGCGGAGAGGCGATCGACCAGGGAGTGCACCTGATTGACCTTGCAAGATGGTTCCTGGGGGACTTGGAATTTATTGCAGGACGCGCACCTACGTACTTCTGGCAGATGCCGGTAGAAGATAACGCCTTCCTCTTGTTAGAGACCGGTACAAAGCAAGTGGCGATGTTACATGCAAGTTGGACGGAGTGGAAGAACATCTTCTCCTTTGAGATTTTCGGGAAGATGGGGAAGTTAGAGGTAAGCGGGCTCGGCGGCAGTTATGGCCCGGAGCGGCTTGCTTATTACCAGATGCAGCCCGAAATGGGACCGCCGCCGACAACAATTTATGAGTTTCCCATGGCTGATAACTCCTGGGAGACCGAGGTATCAGAGTTCCTGATCGATATAGGGACGGGACGAACTCCTGACCCGGGGATTGATGACGCCATCGCGACGCTCACCGTGGTAGAGCAACTTTACGCAGGTTCAGCGGCGTGATTATTACTCGAAGTCCGCTTCGAATCTCACTTGGCGGCGGCGGCACCGACCTGCCGTCTTACTACCGGGAGTTCGGCGGGTTTGTTATCTCGGCGGCAATCGATAAGTACGTCTATATTACGATTCATGAGACATTTGTCGAAGATCTAATTATTAAGTACTCGCACATGGAGCGAGTAACTCGGATAGCGGACATCCAACACCCGCTCATTCGTGAGGCGCTTGTTTTGACCGGGCACGAACCGACCGCGCTCGAGATAACGAGTATGTCCGATATACCGGCCGGAACGGGACTGGGATCGAGCGGCAGTTTTCTGACGGCTTTACTGCAGGGCTTACATTTGCACAAAAAAGCGATCGTGCTGAAACACGAACTAGCCGAGCAGGCGTGCGCAATTGAGATCGAGAAGCTGGGGGAGCCGGTCGGGAAGCAGGACCAGTATATTGCGGCCTTCGGCGGGCTGACTTGCTTTGAGTTTCACGAGGACGGCCGGGTCACGGTGAAACCGCTCCAAATCAGCAGCGAGACACTATCGAATCTGGAAGACAATCTGGCGCTGTTCTATACGGGTTACACCAGATCGGCTTCCGAGATTCTTCGCGACCAGGATACGCGAAGTAAAGTGCGCGATTCGGCGATGGTGGATAACCTGCATTTTGTCAAGAAGCTGGGGATGGACAGCAAGGAAGCGCTGGAATCCGGGAACCTGAGGAAGTTTGCCGAAATCATGCATGTTCATTGGGAGCACAAGAAGCGGCGATCTCAGGGAATGAGTAACAACAACATCAATGAGTGGTACGAACTAGCGCGTGAGAACGGCGCGTTGGGAGGCAAGCTGATCGGTGCGGGCGGAGGAGGCTTCCTGATGTTTTATACGGAAGATAAGACGCGGCTGCGTCATGCCATGCAAGGCGCCGGCATTCGCGAGGTTCGGATGAGATTCGATTTCGAAGGAACAGCGCTCGTCACGCGATCGTGACAGACGTCAATTAGAACGACATGTTGCCCTGTGCCATTTTGTGCGGCGGCCTGGCTACTCGTTTAAGGCCCGTTACGGAGAAGATCCCGAAATCGCTCATCGAGATTGGCGGTGAGCCGTTTATCGCTCACCAATTGCGATTGTTGAGCGGGCGAGGCATTGAATCCGTGGTGCTGTGCGTCGGGTACTTAGGCGATATGATTCGAGCCGTGGCAGGAGACGGCTCGGAGTTCGGTTTACGCGTTGCCTATTCATACGACGGCGAGCGCTTGTTAGGGACAGCCGGGGCGATTCGGAAGGCGCTGCCGCTGCTGGATAGTTCCTTCTTCGTTCTTTATGGCGATTCTTATTTGGATTGCGATTACGGCGCTATTGCGAACGCTTTTCGTGAATCGGGATTGCAGAGCCTGATGACGATTTATAACAATCAGGGCAAGTACGACACAAGCAACGTGGAAGCAGCGAAGGGACGCATTCTGCGCTACGACAAACGAAACCGGTCCGAGCAGATGCACTTCATCGACTACGGTCTCGGGGTATTTGAAAGGCAAGTATTCGAAGAGATACAGGCGGACGAGCCGCGCGATCTGGCCGATGTGTATCAACGGCTGCTGGCGAAAGGTCAGCTCGCCGCGTATGAAGTTCCGGAACGGTTTTACGAGATCGGATCAACAACGGGTATCTCCGAACTTCAGCAACTGCTGGCGCAAAGCGAGAATTAAGCATGACGTTTTCTCAACAGTTTCTTTCTGAAGTTCAGCAGATTGCCGCGCAACTGGATACGGCGGCACTGGAGCGCATGGCAGAGGGGCTGGCGGAGGTACGGGCTCGGGGCGGTCGGCTATTTATTCTGGGCGTGGGCGGAAGCGCGGCGAATGCCTCTCACGCGGTTAACGATTTCCGGAAAATCGCAGGCATAGAAACCTATGCGCCTACCGATAACGTTTCTGAGCTGACTGCACGGACGAACGACGAAGGCTGGGCGACGGTGTTCGAGAGCTGGCTGCGTGTGAGCCGATTGAACTCGAGTGACGGCATTTTGGTGTTGTCGGTTGGGGGAGGCAATTTGGAAGCGCAAGTGAGTCCTAACCTGGTCGCAGCGCTTCAGCTTGCAAAGACGGTTGGCGCGACGATTCTCGGCATTGTGGGCCGGGACGGCGGATACACGGCGAAAGCGGCGGACGCGTACGTGTTAATCCCGGTGGTAAACAGCGTCCACATTACTCCCCATTCGGAAGCGTTTCAGGCTATTGTCTGGCATCTGCTGGTGTCGCATCCACTTTTGAAAGCGACACAGACCCGATGGGAGGAGATTGCAAGCCGCTAAGACCAGAGCCGTGTTCCTGGACCGGGACGGCGTGATCAATGAAGCGATTCTTCGCAATGGCAAGCCGTATCCTCCGGCCGATCTTCACGAGTTAGTGTTGACGGCGGGAGCGGAGAAGGCTCTAGCCGACTTGAAGGCTCGAGGCTTCCTGCTGCTTGTGGTAACGAACCAGCCGGACGTGCGACGGGGCGTGACGACAATTGAGAACGTGGAGCGGATCCATGACGCGCTCCAAGCCCAGCTGCCGATCGATGATTTTTTTGTTTGCCTGCATGATGACCGGGACGGCTGCGACTGCCGTAAACCGCTTCCCGGGTTGATTCGCCGAGCCGGGGAAAAGTACGGGGTGGACCTAGCAGCGAGCTACATGATTGGCGACCGCTGGCGCGATGTGGACGCCGGAGCAGCAGCGGGATGCCGAACGATTTTCATCGATCGCGGATATAATGAGCAAGATTCGAAGCTGCCGCCAGACAAGGTTGCGTTCTCGTTGTTAGAGGCGGTTGCGTGGCTGGTTGCAGAGGAGGGATAAGAAGCTGAATTCTATTGTCGATCTGGGGGTGCAGATCTTTGCCGATGGTGCGGATCTAGCCGAAATGCTCGAGATGTACGGCGACCCTTCGATTCGAGGTTTTACCACGAATCCCACATTGATGTGCAAGGCGGGCATTCGCGATTACGCGGGCTTTGCGAAGAAGGTGGTTGCGGCCATTCCGGACCGCCCTATTTCCTTTGAAGTGTTCTCTGACGACTTCGAGGAGATGGAAGAGCAAGCTTTGCAGATTGCGAGCTGGGGCGAAAACGTGTACGCGAAGGTTCCGGTGACGAACACGAAGGGCCAGTCGAGTGCTTCGCTACTCCGGCGGCTATCGAAGCAAGGCGTGAAGCTGAATGTGACGGCGATCATGACGCTCGAGCAAGTCGACGAGATGAGCAGGGCGATGGCAGACTGTCCGGGGGGCTATGTGTCGGTGTTTGCGGGCCGTGTGGCGGATACGGGGCGCGATCCTGTTCCAATGATGCGGAAGGCTGTCGAGATGCTGTCGGAATATCCGAAACTCGAGTTGATTTGGGCAAGTCCGCGGGAGCTTTTTAATCTGTTTCAAGCGGCTGAGGTGGGCTGCCACATCATTACTGCGACCAAGGACATACTGAAGAAGCTTAGCCTGGTTGGAAAAGATTTGGAAGAGTATTCGCTCGAAACAGTGAAGATGTTTCGCGAGGATGCGGTGAAGGCCGGATTTACGATTCAAAGCCGGCCAGCGGCGGCTAAAGCGGCCTCCTGAGCCTGCTATCGGTCTCCCTTGTAACGACTAAGTAGTTTGGGAAATTGCTGCTAACCGCCGGCAGCAGCTTCGACGGCCGGAATATCACGACGTACGGCGTCGAGAACGCCGTTAATGAACGAGACGGATTCGTCTCCTGAGAACTGGCGCGCGAGCTCCAGGGCTTCATCGATGACAATGGGTGCGGGGATGGCGTTCAAACTCATCTCAAAGACGGCGAGGCGTAAGATTGTGCGGTCTACGACAGGCATGCGATGAAGACGCCAGTGCTCGGACTTCTCCTCGATCTTTTTGTCGATCACGGCAGCATTGGTGACCGTGCCGCGCACCAACTCTTCCATGAACCTGTCCGGTTTCAGCCTGTGCTCGCTTTCTTCTGAATAGAGCGAGTCGTAATAGTGACCGACGGCGGTATCGATCAAGCCTCCGCGACGGTCCCACTCGAAAAGCACTTGAAGCGCGCGCCGACGCGATCTGTGACGAGCAGCCATGGTTAGCGCCGATCCTTCAATTGACGCACAAGATTGGCGAGCTCGACAGCGACGTCCGCAGCTTCGGCGCCTTTGTTGCCACTCTTGCCGCCGGCGCGATCCATTGCCTGCTGCATATCGTTGGTGGTGAGAACGCCGAAGGCTACGGGCACGCCGGAATCGAGGCTGACCCGGTTTAGGCCATCGGCAGCGCCTCCGGCCACATATTCGAAATGAGGCGTGTCACCGCGAACGACCGCTCCAATGGCGATGAGGGCGTCGCACGAGGGCGCGAGATGTTTGGCCGCGATGGCTAGCTCCCAGGCTCCGGGCACTTTCACGATCTGAATGTTTTCCGCCTTGCAACCACGGTGAGCAAGAGTATCGAGAGCGCCAGTCAAGAGCTGTCCGGTGATGAACTCATTGAAGCGACTCACAATCAAGCCGATGCGTAGACCAGCTGCATCGAGCGAAGGTTGGAACGTGTGATAAGGCATGAAAGCGGATTATAGGCGGCAGGGCAAAAAGCGCCCGCTGTGGGATAATCCAGTTTTACCCCTCAGTCTACCGCACTCAATGGATCCGCTTTTTATCCGCAATTTCTCTATCATTGCGCACATCGACCACGGCAAATCCACACTTGCGGACAGGCTTCTGGAGCATACCGGAGCACTGTCCGAGCGCGAAATGATGGCGCAGGTGCTGGATAGCATGGACCTGGAACGCGAGCGCGGGATCACGATTAAAGCGCATGCGGTTCGCCTGAATTACAAAGCAAAAGATGGAAATTTATACGAGCTGAACTTGATTGACACGCCGGGGCATGTGGACTTCACGTATGAGGTGTCGCGGAGCTTGCAGGCTTGCGAGGGAACGCTGCTGGTGGTGGATGCATCGCAGGGCGTAGAGGCTCAGACGCTGGCGAACACGTATCTGGCGATCAATCATGACCTGGAGATCATACCCGTCATCAACAAGATCGATTTGCCCTCGGCGGAACCGGAGCGAATTCGCGAACAGATCGAGCAGGTGATCGGGCTGGATGCTTCGGATGCTGTTCTTGCAAGCGCAAAAAACGGCATTGGGATCGAAGAAATTCTGGAAGCTGTGGTGCGGCGCGTGCCTGCGCCCAAGGGCGATCCGAAAGCTCCCTTGCGAGCGCTGATTTTCGACTCCTGGTTTGATCCTTATCGCGGCGTGATCATCTTGACCCGAATCGTGGACGGGACACTTCGAAAGGGCCAGAAAATCCGGCTGTTTTCGAACGGGCGCACGCATGAAGTCGATGGTCTCGGCTTTCAATCGCCGAAGCCAGTGGCAACGGATGAACTGACGGCGGGAGAAGCCGGGTTTGTCTTTGCAAATATCAAGACGGTTTCGGACGCCAAGATCGGCGACACGATCATGGACGATGCGAACCCGGCGACCGATCCGCTGCCGGGGTTCCAGGAAATCAAGCCGATGGTATTCGCCGGGCTGTATCCGGTGGAATCGCATGAACACGGCCTGTTGCGCGATGCGCTTGAAAAGTTGCGCTTGAACGATAGCGCGTTCAACTTCGAGCCGGAACATTCGGCGGCGTTGGGCTTTGGATTCCGGTGCGGTTTCCTAGGATTGCTGCATCTGGAGATCATTCAGGAACGGCTCGAGCGCGAGTTTCAAATCGACCTGATTACGACGGCCCCGGGCGTGCGCTATCGGGTGACCACGACGGCCGGAGATGTGATTGAGGTCGACAACCCGCAGAAGTTTCCGGACCCTTCGAATATTCAGCAGATCGAAGAGCCGATCATCGATGCGACGGTAATTACGCGCGAGGAGTTCATCGGCGAGATTTTGAAGCTGGTGGAAGAGAAGCGCGGCGTGCAGAAGAAGTTTGAATATATCGGCGGGGGGCGCGTGCTGCTGTTGTATGAGCTGCCGCTGAATGAGATCGTGCTCGATTTTTATGACCGGTTGAAGTCGGCGTCACGGGGTTATGCTTCGCTCGATTACCATCTTTCGGGACATCGCGTTTCGCCGATGGTGAAGATGGACGTGCTGGTGGCGGGTGAACCGGTTGATGCGCTGTCGATGATTGTGCATCGCGACGTGGCGTATGAGCGCGGCAAGGCCTTGATCGAGCGGCTGCGAAAGTTGATTCCGCGGCAGATGTTCGAGGTCGCGCTACAGGCGGCGATCGGCAACAAGATTATTGCGCGGGAGACGATCGCGGCTATGCGGAAGAACGTGCTGGCGAAGTGCTATGGCGGCGACATTTCGCGGAAGCGCAAGCTGCTCGAGAAGCAAAAAGAGGGCAAGCGGCGCATGAAGCGGGTGGGCCGGGTGGAGATACCGCAGGAGGCGTTTCTTGCGGTGTTAAAGGTGAGCGGAGAGTCGGGTAGTTAAGTGACCTGCATACCCATTCTGTTCCAGGCGCTCCTAAGTTGACAAAATTTGTTCGACCGTACAACTCAGCGAGTCTCCGAAACTGGGCTCCTGCGCCGAAGCTCGCGATTTCGCCGGACTGCTACTCGCCCATAAAGAGCTTGACAAATCTCGGCGAGAATGTTGTCAGTTTGTTGAAACTTGCCGTTCCTTTGGGCATCCTGCTTGGGACCATTCTCATTGCTTGCTATCTTCACGCGGCCGCAGCCCCGATGGTCTCGATAGATGCAGCCTCTGCGCGGCACGCCGGAAAGCCTGGAGCAGGGATATACGCAGGAGGTGTTGAAGGTGAGCGGAGATTCGGGATCTAAGCGCGCTACTTGTCCGACCGCCGGAATAGCCTGCTCCGCGATTGCGCAGCAAGATAGCGTTGATCGAGTGCCTGCCGCACTAACGTTTTAATCACGGCTTGCCGGCTGACATTGAGATCTTTAGCGGCTGTATCTAGTTCCTCGATCATCGAGGCAGTGAGATCCACATTTACTCGATGCACTGAGCGAACCATTCTTCCAGGCACCTGGAAGAACCCGTTGACATTTTCTCCCTTGTCCCCTAAACGGGCAATTGCATCAGGCGAAATCACCTTTTTACGAATTTTCTTCATAGAGCTTTACCTCTTCCACCGTTGCCTTCCACAGCGTTACCAAATGAACAAGCTCTCCTTCATCATCTTCGCGGAACTCTAGTATCACGGAGTACAGCCGTCCTTTTGCCCAACCTATAGCGCGATATTGGTCGGGCGCGTCAATCCTTTGATCGAGCCAATATGACCCGAAAAATATCTCGCGAGCTTCTTCAAAGCCGATTCCGCGCTTCGGGTTTGCTCGCAGCCGTCTACTCTTAGCCGCATCAAAACTGAACCGCACCCTGGTATAACTGTTATACATCCGATTGAACTATGCTCATAACAGAGCATCGGGCGCCGGACAAGGCTACATCATGCGTTAGACTGCCCTCATGCTCCGTTCCGCACATTTGGTAGTTCTTGGATCGATACTCATAGCAACGTCATTGCTGGCCCAGACTAATCCCTTTCTTGGGCGCTGGGACTTCAATATCAACCAGCCTAACGGCAAGCAGGCCGCCGATTGGCTCGGGATTACACACAAAGCCGAAGCGCTCGACATCTGGTTTCAGCCAACTGGCGGCCACGTTTTTCAGGTCACGGATTATAAGCTCGAGGGGTCTCATCTGACTCTGAACATGCCGCGTGGGCTGCAGTGGGATCTCAACGCGGCCGATGGCAAGCTCACCGGCACACAGAAGTATCACGATCGTACGATCGCGTTGCTCGGGACGCGCGCGCCTGAGCTGAAATCCACTGCGCCGAAAGCCTGGAGCAAGCCAAAGAAGCTGTTCAATGGAAAGAACCTGAACGGTTGGACACCGATCGGCGATGTGGCGAATAATCACTGGGTGGTGCAGAATGGTGACCTGCTGAACGAGAAGCACGGCGCCAATCTCAAGAGTGATGAAAAGTTCACGGACTTCAAGGTGCACTTCGAGGTGAACTGCCCGGAAGATGCGAACAGCGGGTTTTATCTGCGCGGCAGATACGAACTGCAGCTGGAGTATGAGAAAGCAGGGACTGAGCCGGCGAACCGGAGCATGGGTTCGATCTACGGACGGATTGCGCCGAGTGTCACGCTGCCGCGCAAACCGGGCGAGTGGGAATCATTCGATGTCACACTGGTGGGAAGAACGGTAACGGTAGTGCGAGATGGCACGCTCACGATCGATCACAAGGAAATCGACGGCATTACCGGAGGAGCGCTTGACGCAAACGAAGGTGAGCCGGGATCATTTTACATTCAGGGCGACCACACCGGCGGCTTGAAATTCCGCAACATCACGGTGGAAGTTCCGAAGAAGTAAGCTAGGCGGCGTGTCGCAGATCGAACGTCGCTAGCGGGAAGGACAGACCGCTCTGTCCAACGGCGCCCTGACGGGCTTGGGACAGAGTGAGTCAGTCCCCATGTGTCTCAAGCACCGCATACGAAGATAACGGACTTGTTGCGACACGCGCTAGGCGAACGAGACGCCGCAGGCGGCGGCTTGCGACTGGATATAGCGCCGGCCTTCGTCGTACTCCGCGGCGGTTTGAAGGTGTTCCAACATGAGGGGTGTCTGGCGGCCGAGTCCGGCGACGCCTCTCAAATAGGCTTTATAGTCGATGCCGCCACGGCCGGGGATGACCTCGGTGAAGTGCGTGGCGAACGGACCCACATCTTTCGCATGACAGGAGACGATCCAGGGCCCGAGCCGCCGGAAGACTTCGTTGATCACGGTAGCGTTGCCGTAATAGCGCTGCGGACTGTCGATGATGTTGCAAACATCCACATGGACGCCGAAGTGAGGCCGGTCCACGGCTTTGATGAGACGAAGGTAAGAGTCAGGGTCGTTCGGCAGGGCCCAGCCCATCATCTCGATCGTGAATTTTGTGCGCCTTGGTTTTACCGAGTCGATAACTGAGCGGCAGTTCTCGACGGTGGCGGTCATGTACTCCTCGCTGAGGTCCTTCGGGTCGGGCCCATCCCACATTTTGGGGTTATAGGACCCGCCGATATCGACACAGCATAGCGCCCCGATCTCATCGGCAAGGGCGAGACGTTCAGCGACATAGCGCAAGTTAGCGCGGCGTTTGGCAGCGTCAAGATCGAGCATATTGACCCAGGCGCCGACCTCGGCAATAACTACATTTTCGGCTGCGAAGGCTTTGCGGGCAGCCTCGATGTCGCGGGTTTGTCCGGCCTTTAACTCTCCTGGAACGTAGGCAGCGCCGTAGCCCAAGCGCCGGTGCTCTTTGGCCAGCAGAACACGGTCACTGGTCTTGATGAAGACGGGGCCGCCGAGGCGGACGGCAGAGGAGGAGGCAGCGGCGAGGGGCAGCGCGGCAGCGGCAGCAAGAAACTCGCGGCGGTTAATGTATGTCTTCAACGGAAAGCAGCTCCTTTGCTTTATCTCTGGTTTCGACCAGGTGCGCCGAAGCGAAGCAGCGATGGGCTTCGGCTTTGTCCACTTCAACGCCTGCCAGGCCGAGAAGATAGAGCGTGCCCAAGTTGCGCCAGGCAAGGACATCCCCTTGCGCGGCGGCCAAGCGATAGTAATGGACAGCTTGCTGGCCGTCCTGGGTAACGCCAGCGCCAATTTGAAACTGGATGCCCAGGAGCAACTGAGCTTTGACAAGACCTGCTTCGGCGGCAGGCCGAGCCATTTGATAGACCCATTGCCCGCGACCCTGGAGCAGAGCGTCCATCAAACCGTCCAAATCGAAGGGCGGATCTGGCGAGGAGGTGCCGGGCGTGTTCACGTGCTCTATCATATTGAGCTTTGCGTCAGAATTTCAGCGCGGAGGCGGCGAAGGGCAATTCTCTGTCTGACGCGTATCCGAGACGGAGGCAATCTTCCATTCGCCTTTGACTTTGAGAAGACTGAAGGAATCGATCCCGCAATGACTAAACCGGCCGTTCAAACGGAACTCAAAAGGCGCCCAGACGATCGCGATTGCACCTTGCTCGTGTATCTTCGGATCCCAGATGCGCTCCTCCCATTTGCCTTTACCGGCGGAGACGCGCGTTAGAAACTGTTGAATGGGCATAGCGTCCACGGTTCCGCCGGGCTTGCCGGAGTACAGCATGGCTTCGGGAAGGAACAAGGAGCGGGCGTGATCGCCATCGTGAGCCGCCATGTCGGTAAACAGGCGTTGAGCGACGGCCAAGGGTTCTTGTGATGACTGCCGCTCTTGTCCGAAGCCGGCTAAAGACAGTAGTAAGAGGAAGGACAAAGCTCTTGGCATTCAGCTAGTCTATCTTCGAAGGAGAGTCGGCGAGTGTGTTTCAACTGGTTACGGTTTCGTGCCGTGATGAACGCGAACCCTGCCGCTTGCTGGAGCGCACAAGAAAGAAAATTAAGAGCGCGAGACAAAGTAAGGTGATGCCGCCCGCCAGTTTGAAGATGTTGTAAATGGCGACTGTGTACTTGCCCGTAGCGGGATCGAACGGGCAGCAGTAGAGAAGAACATAATCGACCGGCGAGCCGATCTTGTGAGCAGAGGCCTCTACAAGCGACAGACGCAAATCGACCGGCGAATACTGGATGCCATAGAAGTACCGGGAAAGCTTGCCTTCCGGTGTTGCGACGGTGATACCGGCAGCGTGCACGAACTGGTGGGTGGGTTCATCCCACCGGTAGCGGAACCCAACCGCGGCAGCGAGCTTGCTGATAGCGGATTGGTCGCCCGTAAGGAAGTGCCAGCCATTGTCGAAGCCGGGCCGCGAGAACATCTTGGCGTAGCTTGCTTTTTTGGCTGCCGCGAGGGCAGGCTTCTCCGACGGATCGATGCTTACAATTACGACGTTGTAATCGTCTTTAGGCTTGAGATCCACCTTGTTCAGAGAGCGCACCATGTCGCTCAGAGTCATGCTGCAGAGGCTGGGACAGCGGTAGTAGACGAGCGCAAGGACAACAGGTTTCGATCCGAAATAGCTACGTAGGGGAACCGGCCGGTCCGACTCATCGCGAAAGACAAGATCGAGCGGCAGAGCGCTGTTCAGCTTCTGATCGATGCCGACGCCATCCTTGCTGATCACGCGCGTGTACTGCGCCGCGGCGAGCGAACAACTCGCGCACAGCAGAGCGAGAGCGAACAGAAGCTGACCGAGGCGTTGAGTGCGAAAGAACTGCATGTGTCGGAACAACTTCAGTGTACGCTCCCCAGACCGGGATGCTGCTCAAAGCGGGATGTTGCCGTGCTTCTTACGAGGCATGGTGTCGGTCTTGTTGGCAAGCATGCGGAGAGCGCGTATTACCTTAACGCGCGTCTCACGCGGCTCGACGACGTCATCTACGTACCCCCGTTCCGCAGCGACGAATGGATTAGCGAAACGCTCGCGATATTCTTCGATCCTCGCCTGGCGGCTTGCGTCCGGGTCGGCTGCCTTCTCCAGTTCGCGGCGATACAGGATATTCACCGCGCCTTCGGGTCCCATGACGGCGATCTCGGCAGTGGGATAGGCAAAATTGATGTCGGTCCTGAGATGCTTGGAACCCATCACGCAGTATGCGCCGCCATAGGCTTTGCGCGTGATGACAGTGATTTTGGGGACGGTCGCTTCGGCATAGGCGTAGAGCAGTTTTGCGCCATGCCGGATGATACCCGCGAACTCTTGCGCAGTACCCGGCAAAAATCCAGGGACGTCTTCGAAGGTGAGGATAGGAATTTGAAAGGCATCGCAGAAACGAACGAAGCGCGCGCCTTTGACCGAAGCGTCGATATCAAGACAGCCAGCCAGGTAAGCCGGTTGATTGGCGACGATGCCCACGGTCTGGCCCGCTAAGCGGCCGAAGCCGGTCACCAGGTTGCGCGCGAAGTGTTCGGCTACTTCGAAGAAATTTGCGTCGTCGATCACACGCGTGATCACATCTTTGATGTCGTACGGTTGGTCGGATTGCGGGGGAACAAGGCTATCCAGTTCAGGGTCGGAGCGGTCCTCGCGATCTTCGGTGGGAACGAGCGGAACGCCGTCGAGATTGTTTTGTGGAAGAAAGGTCAGGAGCTCGCGAATGCGTTGGAGGCAATCGGCGTCGTCAACCGCAAGGAACTGGGCGACGCCGCTTACGGAATTGTGCGTATGCGCGCCGCCGAGTTCTTCTTTGGAGACATCCTCATGAGTGACTGTCTTGATCACGTCCGGTCCGGTGACAAACATGTGGCTGGTGCGATCGACCATAAAGACAAAATCGGTGAGGGCCGGAGAGTATACGGCGCCGCCGGCGCAAGGGCCCATGACGGCGGAGATTTGAGGGACAACTCCGCTGGCGAGGGTGTTGCGCAGGAAGATGTCGGCGTAACCGGCGAGCGAAACGACGCCTTCCTGAATGCGCGCGCCGCCTGAATCGTTCAGTCCGATGACGGGCGCTCCGGTTTTCAGAGCGAGATCCATCAGCTTGACGATTTTCTGCGAGTTCGCCTCCGACAGCGAGCCGCCGAAAACAGTGAAGTCCTGGGCAAAGACGAAAACCTGGCGGCCATGAATCAGACCATGTCCGGTGAGAAAGCCATCGCCCTCGACGACGTGATGCTGCATGCCGAAGTTATGGGAACGATGACGGACGAGTTTATCGAGTTCCTCGAAGGATCCTTCATCGAGCAGAAGGTCGATGCGTTCACGCGCGGAGAGCTTGCCTTCATGATGCTGCCGCGCCTGCCGGTCGGCTCCCCCTCCTTGTTCGGCGCTTGCGTGGCGACGCCGAAGCTCCTCTAACCTGTTCATGGTGGACTCCGTGATTTCTCCTTTGGATGCGACGATAGAATCAGTTTGCCGCAATGCCCGATCGTCATATCGAACATCCCGCGAGCCTGATTCTGGGGACGGCGGGTCATATCGATCATGGCAAAACGTCACTCGTACAGGCGCTGACGGGGATCGATACGGATCGGTTAGCCGAAGAGAAGCGGCGCGGAATTTCGATCGATTTGGGATTCGCGCACATGACGTTACCCTCTCGAGATCGCGTCAGTTTCATTGACGTGCCGGGCCATGAGCGATTTGTAAAGAACATGCTGGCCGGAGTGGGCGGCATCGATGCTGTGCTGCTGGTGGTCGCGGCCGACGAGGGAGTAAAGCCGCAAACGCGAGAGCATTTTGAGATCTGCCGGCTGCTCGGCATCACGCGCGGCGTAATTGCGATGACCAAAGCAGACCTGGTCACCGAAGAGCAGCTGCAACGGAATATCGGGAGCGTGGACGAGCTGCGGCGGGGATCGTTTCTGGAAGACGCTCCTGTGATTGCGGTGAGCAGCAGGACGGGCCATGGGCTTGACCCTTTGCGGAAAGCTCTCGAGACCTTGGCCTCAACGGCGCGGCCGGCCCAGCGGAGCGACCTGGTGCGGATGCCGATTGACCGGAGCTTTGTCTCGAAAGGTTTCGGCACGGTGGTGACCGGAACTCTTTGGGGCGGCTCTTTGCAGGTGGGCGATACCGTTCAAATCCATCCACTCGGCCGTACAGCGCGGGTTCGAGGCTTGCAATTACACGGAGCGAAGCAGACGGCAGCCGGCGCGGGGCAGCGAACAGCGGTCAACTTAAGCGGGATTGATCACACCGAAATCGAGCGTGGGTTTACGCTTACGTCGCCAGATGTTTTGGAGAGTTCGAAGACCGTCCATGCTGTGGTCCGATGGTTGTCAGAGAGTGCGACGCCGTCGCGGCGGGAGGAGGTCCTGTTTTACGCTGGCACTTCGGAGGTTCCGTGCCGAGTTCGCGTCCTCCAGCTCGAATATCGCGATGAACAAGCGCTGGTACAGCTTGACCTTGCAGGGCCTGCGCTGGTGTTGCCAGGGGACCGGTATGTACTGCGGCGGCCATCTCCGGCGGAGACCATCGGCGGAGGAACGGTGATCGATGCGTTTCCTCCGAAGAAGCTTAGCCGGACGAAGGCCTCGGCGCGGGCGGCAAAATTGCTGGAAGGCAATCTTGCAGCACGAGTGGAAGTATTCGCAAGCGAACGAGAGAACGGACGGACTTTAGGGGAACTGAGACGCCTGACCGGCAAAACAACAGCGCAGATTCAAGGAACAGTTAGCACGGCCCGCGAACTAGTATTCGATCAAGTGACAACGCGTATACTGACGCGTTCCTGGTTGAACCGGAAGCGCGCGCTGCTCCTCGAGTGGCTCAAGGACTTCCATGCAAAAAATCCCGCGCTTTTGGGAGCGCCGATTGCTGCGGCGAGGCTACGATTAGAACCGGCTTTGGCGACCTTCGTCCTGCGTGACTTGCCCGCAGTTCAGCAGCGGGGCGATGTCATCGCGCTGGCGGATCACAAGGTTCAGGTAAACCGGGAAGACACGGCGGCTCTCCGTCGTCTTGAAACAACTTTCCGGGCGGCGGGCTACCAACCGGCTCATCCGCGCGAGGTATTGCGCGAGGCAACCTCGAATCTAGAGGCAGGAGCGAGGCTGCTCGAGCAACTGGTCAAAGAAGGGAGGCTGGTTCGTATCTCAGAAGGCC
The DNA here is from genome assembly GCA_965219105.1 of Bryobacteraceae bacterium. Taxonomy (GTDB): domain Bacteria; phylum Acidobacteriota; class Terriglobia; order Bryobacterales; family Bryobacteraceae; genus Bog-105. Next base: position 3,506,961 of record OZ244728.1, read on the forward strand.
TGATATTTCATGCGGATGTGATCGCGCATATCCAAGATTCGCTTGCCAAGCATAAAGGTCGCCGCTTCTCAGTTCCCGAATTTAAAGAGTGGACGCAGGTCTCACGAAAGTACGCGATTCCGCTGCTCGAATATCTGGACCATCACCGCATCACCCAGCGGCAAGGCGACGCGAGAGTAGTGCTTTAGAGTCCAATCAGAGCACTTCGAACAGAAGACATTTCAGGTAGTGCGTCTCAGGGACGGTGAGCAGGACGGGATGATCCTGCGATTGGGTACGCCGCTCGAGGACGCGAAGCCGCTTACCGCAATCGAGCGCAGCGGAAGCGACTACTTCCAGGAGATGAGCTTCGGTCATGTGATGAGAGCAGGAGCAGCTGACGAGGATACCGCCCGAATTAAGGAGACGAAGGGCGCGGAGATTGATCTCTTTGTAGCCGCGCGCCGCGCCCTCGAGAGCTTCACGCGATTTAGTAAACGCCGGCGGATCGATCACGACCAGATCGAATGTGCGGCGCGACTGAACGAGGGAAGGCAGATATTCCAGTACGTTTGCCTGGCGAGCGACGACGTTTTCTATGCCGTTCAAGGCGGCATTTTTTCGTAGCAGATCGAGCGACGAATCGGAGCTGTCGACTGCCTCGACTGAATCGCAGGACTTTGCCATGTGGAGTGCAAAACCTCCCGTTGCGGTGAAGCAATCGAGAGCTCTGCCTCGAGCTAGACGGGCAACTGCGAGGTAGTTTTCGCGCTGATCCAAATACACTCCAGTCTTTTGGCCTTCGAGTGGATCGACCAGAAAGCGCAAGCTGTTCATGCTGATTTCGAGAGACTTGGTGGGGTCGCCGTAAAGCACGGATATCTCCTGCGGCAGGCCTTCCTTAGCACGTGTAGCCACATCGTTGCGGGCGACGATCGCTTGCGGCTGTAGGGATCGCACTAACACTTCTGTAAGCAGCGGAGCGAGCCGATCCATTCCTTGAGTTAGTAACTGCACGGACAAGCAGCTTGCGTAGCGATCAATTATGAGCCCGGGTAATAGGTCGCCTTCGGCGTGCACTAGGCGGTAAGCGTCCGATTGCGCGACCACCCTTCGGCGGAACTCGAGAGCTGTCTCCAGGCGGCGAGACAGAAACGACTCATCGACACTCTCCACGCGGGAACTGAGAAGCCGGAGAGAGATCTGCGAGGTTGAGCTATAGTGCGCGACCCCCAACGTACGGTTTGCGCCGGTCATCACGCGGACCACATCGCCGGGCTGAGCCGAACCACGGCTTACGAGATCGCTCGAAAACATCCAGAGATGGCCCGAATCGACACGATCGGCTGCTTTTCGATTTACTCGGACTACCGGTAGCGATTCCACGCCTCAATTTAAGCAGAAAGCACCATCGGATCTGTTACATTCGAAATACTTAGTTTTTGGGGTTTCTCGAGTAAATGCTACAGGATTTCCGATTTGCCCTGCGCCTGGCGCGCAAGAGTCCTGCTACAACACTGACCATCTTCGTTGTATTGGCACTGGCTATTGGTGGAACTACGGCTATTTTCAGCATTGTAGACGCAGTTTTGTTTCGACCGCTTCCTTTTCGTGACAGCGCCCGTCTCACGAGAATTTTCGCGACCGATTCCTCCCACAGTGATGATGCCGTCAGCATGCCGGACTATCTGGACTGGAAAAGGAACGTCAGCGGTTTTTCAGAAATGGCGCTGTTTCAAACTTCGCAAGCCACTTTGACCGGCGTCGCCCTTCCGGAAAGAGTGGTGTTGGGAAGCACGGAGGCGAGCTTATTTAACCTGCTCGGCGCCATTCCCGTGCGCGGAAATTTCTTTCCAGAAACCGAGAACGCAATGAGCCAGCCGGACGAAGCCTTACTGAGCTGGAATTTCTGGCGTACGCATTTCCATGGCGAGGACGTACTCGGGCACAAACTGATGCTGGACGGAAAGCCGTTTCTTATTGTTGGCGTATTGCCAAGGAGCTTCGCCGTGTTTGGCCGAAAGGATGTTTGGATTCCCCTTGCGCTCGATCTGACAGGGCCCAAGAATAAACGCGGTTATCACATCTACGAAGCAGTGGGACGGCTCGCGCCGGGCGTAACCATCGATCAGGTAAACGCACAGCTGGCTGCCCGTTCCGCCGCTCTTGCACAAGCGTTTCCGGCCGAAAATCAGGGCGTTGGCGCAAGGGCAATAGAACTCCGAAACACTCTAAGCGGGGAAGGCATTGGCGCGAATCAGGGAAATTTTCGTCATGCGCTTTTCCTGCTTTTTGCCGCTGTGGGAACGCTGCTCCTGATTGCCTGTGGGAACGTCGCGACTATCAACTTGGTGAACGCTTCTTCCCGCCAGCACGAGCTGGCTGTTCGAATCTCGGTCGGGGCGGGGCGCGGAAGACTGTTCCGGCAAGTCATGATGGAAGGAGTTGTCATCTCCTTCTCTGCCGCGCTGGCAGGCATTGCGTTCGCATGGGCCCTGGTCAAGATTTTCAAGGCTCTCCCGATTACAACGATTCCACGGATGGATGAGATCGGCATCGACATGCGCGTCTTGGGATTTGCAATCGCGTTAGGCGTTTTTACGGGCGTCATTGCGGGCCTGATACCGGCGATCCGGGCCGCGGGCGCAAACCTGAGCTTGGCTCTCAAACAGGGGTCGGGCAGAACCACAGATTCGCGTTCGCAACAGCATTTACGCAGGTTGTTCGTCGCTTTTGAGACTTGTCTGGCGGCACTGCTGTTAGTTCAATCGGGACTACTGCTGAAGAGCTTCATCCGAGTGGTTGAGATTCATCCGGCGCTGCAGGTGGATCATTTATTGACCATGTATGTCTCGCTACCGATGTTCGATGCTAAGCATTTGAACAACCCGGCAATACCGGCTCTAATTCAGCAGCTTATCCGTAAGCTTGAAGAGCTGCCCGGCGTGCGGTCAGCAGCTACTGCGTCATCACTGCCTCTTACGGGCACTGCGTCTGGCGCCGGAGTATTAGTGCAAGGCAGAGTGCAGCCTAGACAGCTATGGCAGACGCCGTACGCCGATTGGAGCGTGGTTTCACCCAAGTATTTCCGGACGTTAGGCATTCCGCTTATCAGCGGCAGAGACTTCGATTCCGACAGCCCTAGCCGGAAGATCGTGATTGTGAACCAAGCATTGGTGCACACGCTATTCTCCGGCCAAGACGCGGTTGGCGCGAAGATATCGGGTGCGTTTCAATCGCCGGACTGGTACGAGGTTATCGGCGTTGTGGCGGACGTTCCTCAGGAGACACTCGAGAAGAGGGCGATTCCTGAACTATTTTTTCCGAGCGAAGCGTCGGACCAGCCATGGATGGCATTGGCACTGCAGGTCTCCGGCAATCCACTGAACTATGTGGGACCCGCTCGGAGGGCAATCGCTAAAGTAAATAGCTCGGTTGCGGTGTTCCTGCCTCGCACGATGCGCGACATTCTGGGACGCCAGGTTGTATGGCGCGGTCTTCAGACCTACGTGATCGGAGCGTTCGCTCTGCTTGCGATCGCGTTAGCCGGTCTCGGAATCTACGCCGTTATTGCACACTCGGTAAACCAGCGGACCAGGGAGATTGGCCTGCGTATGGCGCTCGGCGCATCGAATCAAACGGTAATGCGGATGGTGATCTGGCAGGGTATTCTACCGGCTCTCATTGGCGGCGCAGTAGGCTTGCTGGCCAGCCTGTGGATTGGACGCCTCACCGCGAGCGTACTTTTTGGCGTAGCTCCACTCGATCCAGAGATTTATGTGGGCGCAACCGTTCTGCTTGCCGCGGCAGCAGCGGCAGCCACTTACTTTCCCGCCAAGCGAGCCTCAATGCTCGACCCTAGCCTGGCACTAAGGAACGAATAGGTTCGTTAGACAGCTCGACTCAGTGATTGCTGTCTCTATTGAGCGGCCGCGAGAGAATACATGCGTTCACTCCGCCGATGCCCATCGACAGCTTGCCGGCAACTCGATCGGGAAATTCGCAAGCTGTGTTGAACACAAAGGAATCGTGAACACTGGCGATTGATTCGTTTAGTTGATCGGGGGAAAGCGGAGTGGGAAAGAGCCGATTTTCTTCAAAGCCCAGGTATTGCGCTGTTAGTTCCCAGCCGCCTCCGGCGCTCATGCCATGGCCAAAGGTTCCCTTGCGAGCAGTGACCAGCACCGATTCGGGGAGAACGGTGCGCAAAGTGGTGACTTCGGAGTAATCTCCCGGCGTAGCCGTCGCGTGAAGATCCCAGGTACCGATGGAGTCAGGCTGTATGGCGGCCTCTTCGAGCGCTTGCAGGATAGCCGCTTTAGGTCCTTCGGCGGTGGGAGTCACAATGTGGTGCGCGTCGGAGGTGACGCCGACTGCTAAGGGTTCCATGCCGAGCGGGCGCAGCCCCTTGCTTTGCAGGTATTCAAGATCACCGATAATCCAGATGACTGCTCCGCCGGCAACATGAGTGCCTTGCAATCTGGTGAGCGGGACAGAGATACTGCGGTCCGCGGAAAGGACTCGCGCACTATAGAAAGAGCCTACAGTTAGCGGGTGCGGCGGCGGATCGGTCGCGCCAACTACCACGACCTTTGCATCACGGGCTTGAATGGCTCGCATGCCTAAGTGGAGCGCCATGCCGAAAGTGGAGCAAGCCGCCACGGGCGCGAAAGCAGGACCGAGAATCTTGCCGAGAATGGATATCTGGGCCGCGGGCGTATTGTGGATATTCCAAATCAGGTTAGCCGAAACTTTCCAGGGCGGCTCGGGCGCACGCCAGTTTTCCTGGAGCCGGATCTTGCGTTTCTCCTTCTCGCGGATGGCGTTGAGCTTACCGGCTTCAATCTGGCCCTCAATACTTACGGCGTCAATATCGGCGAGTTCTCTAAGGTACGACTCGAGACCGCTCGATAGCCTCATCCAGTACGCATTCCAGGCAAGTTGGGCCTCGGGTTGCTCTTCGGGGTTGACGCTTGCAGGTTCAGGCGGGACCTCTCCAGCCGGTGTAGACTTGCCCGCTAAGTAATCCCGCAGAGCCGCGTTGCGCTCGGGGTTTGCCCAAAATGCGTCCCACTTCTTCTGCGCCTCGTAGAGACGAATGCTGGCCTGATATGTTGTATCGAGCGCGCCCAAACCGGTCCCTACATAGACGTGCGCCTGCGTGCCTAAGGCCTTGAGCTCCTGTTCAAGCCCTGGATTCTGTCCTAGAGCTTGAACGAAAGCGCCGAGCGCGTACAGCGTGGGAGTATCCATCTTCTCGCGCAGCGTCTGATAGTGACGGGGCGCAAAACGCCGGTCGATCCACTCGCGGTAATCCTCGAACTGGAATTGAGGCATACCGACCAGAAAGTTATCAGGTCCAAACCCACCGAAAGGAGAGAGCCAGGTTTCGGAACTGGCCAAATTCTCTCGAAAGGCGTCAATGGTCGGAGACTTAGGGGCGACAACACCCCATCCGAAAACTCCAACCCTTACCGGCATAGCGGCAGGGTAAGCCCGGAATGAACCCGGGCGGCGACAAACAAGCTGACTTTCATAACAGCGTTAGACGTCTAGATTGCGAACATCGAGAGCATTCTCCTCGATGAACTTGCGGCGGCTCTCCACATCTTCACCCATCAGAGTGGAAAAGATGGGCTCGGTTTCCGCGAAGTCTTGCAGATCGATCCGAAGAAGCGTGCGGGTCTCCGCGTTCATGGTGGTGGACCAGAGTTGCTCGGCATTCATTTCGCCGAGCCCTTTGTAGCGCTGAACGTTCACTTCACGGGTGCCTTCGGTTTTGACGGTATTGAGCAAGTCGCGCCAATTATTTTGCACGTCGCGGTGGCTATCCTTCACCAGGGTGAAAGGCGGCGTGTTGAAGCGCGCGACTTGTTTGACAATCGCACGCAAACGGCGGAACTCGGGCAACGACAGGAACTCGGTATTGATCATGCGAGTGGCATTTGTCGGGTCTTTGTAGCCGACCATCCAAGCCGAGTGCTCTTCCTCGCGTTCGACGACCACTTCCAGTTTTGCGTCACGCAGGCGCTGAGCGAGAAGATTGACGCCCTCCTCGTTTTGCAGGTCCGTCTTCACATCGATCGGGATCGAGACATCCAACAGGACATCGACCACGCGGCTATCGCGCACGCGCCGTTCAAGGCGCTGGCTGATCTGGCTCAGTTCATCGAGGGACATGAGGAAGTTGCGAAGCTCGGTCCCAGAGACGACGGTGGGAGCGGCTTCAGGCTCACCGGGAACGCCGATTTCGAGAGTTAGATTTTCAGTAGCGCGCTTGAGTATCTCGCGAGTGTATTCCTTGTCGTCCTTGATGTACTTCTCGCTCTTGCCTTTTTTGATCCGGTAGAGCGGCGGCTGCGCGACGAAGACCTTGCCCCGCGTAATCAACTCCTGCATATGGCGAAAGAAGAAGGTAAGCAGCAGCGTGCGAATATGCGAACCGTCGACGTCGGCATCGGTCATGATGATGATTTTGCCGTAGCGTAGTTTGGCGAGATCGAAGTCGTCGCCCCTGCCGATGCCGGTACCGATGGCAGTGATCATGGCGCGAATTTCTTCATGACCGAGCATCTTGTCGTAACGGGCCTTCTCCACGTTCAGGATTTTGCCTTTGAGCGGGAGAATGGCCTGATAGCGGCGATCACGGCCCGACTTTGCGGTGCCGCCCGCCGATTCGCCTTCCACCAGGAATAGTTCGCAGCGATCGGGATCGCGCTCCTGGCAATCAGCCAGCTTGCCGGGCAAGCCACCCGAATCGAGAGCACCCTTGCGACGGGTTAGATCGCGAGCTTTACGAGCGGCCTCTCTAGCGCGCGATGCATCGATGGCTTTGCCGATGATCTTCTTGGTGACGTTCGGATTCTTGTCGAAGAACTCGCCGAGGCGCTCGTTGACCAGCTGGACTACATAGCCCTGAATATCCGAATTCAGTTTTCCTTTCGTCTGGCCTTCGAACTGCGGTTGAGGAAGTTTTACGCTGACTACGGCCGTAAGGCCTTCCCGCACATCGTCACCGGTGAGGTTTTCCTTGGCGTCTTTGGCCAAACCGGAGGTCTGTGCGGCGGCATTGATCGTGCGCGTCAAGGCACTGCGAAAACCGCTCAGGTGAGTGCCGCCATCAACGGTGTTGATGTTGTTGGCAAAGCTGAACACTGTATCCGAATACGAATCGTTATATTGCAGCGCCAGTTCGATGGTGATTTTGCCGCCGTTCGGCAGGTCGCGCTCGCCTTCAAAGTAAATGGGCTTTTCGTGGAGGACAGCCTTACCACGATTGAGGTGCTTGATAAATTCCGCGATGCCGCCGCTGTAGAAGAACTCTTCCGAGCGGATATTTTCGGCTCGCTCGTCAGTGAGAACGATCTTCAGACCTTTGTTCAAGAAGGCCAGCTGACGGAGGCGGACGGCCAAGGTGTCGAAGTTAAATTCAGTGGCATCCATGATGGTGCCGTCTGGTTTGAAAGTGATTTTAGTGCCGGTCTTGCTCGCCTTACCGGTTTGCGAAAGGGGGCTTTTAGGGATCCCGCGCTCATAATCCTGCTCCCAGGTACCTTTGTCGCGCCAGACTTCCAGATGCAGTGTTTCCGCGAGCGCATTGACGCAACTGACGCCGACACCATGGAGGCCGCCGGAGACTTTGTACGTGTTGGAATCGAACTTACCGCCCGCATGCAGCTTCGTCAATACGACCTGCGCAGCGGAGACGCCCTCCTCGGCGTGAATATCGACAGGAATACCGCGGCCATTATCGACGATCGTGATCGAATTATCAATGTGAATGACTACTTCGATTTCACTGCAGTACCCGGCAAGCGCTTCGTCTACCGAGTTATCCACCACCTCATAGACCAGATGGTGAAGACCTAACTCGCCAGTGGATCCGATGTACATGGCAGGGCGAAGCCGGACGGCCTCTAAACCCTCCAGGATTTTGATACTGGTCGAATCGTAAGACATAGTTTCGTTGTGAGGCGTGGTAGCCATAATTTGTCAGTGCCTACAGATCAGGCCTGCTCCAGAAGCGAGGCAGTCCGCAAGCTCTTTTCCTTCCCTCGCATCGACCACCCGGCGGGAGCCGACAAGCGAAGACCGTAATTTCATCAGATACGCATCGGCATCACGACATAGCGATACGCTGTGCCGGGCGCGCCGGTATGCGGCCGTAATTCACCAGCGCTGTTTGAATCCTTGAAGTGAAACTCCACTTCGCTCGAATCCACCGAGCGCAGGAAGTCGAGCAGGTACTGAGCGTTAAACCCAATCTCGACCGTTTCACCATCGTGCTCGACTGGGATCGTTTCCTCGCTCTCGCCCGTTTCCGAAATCGAGGAATGAACTTTCAGCTCACCTTTTAGCACCTGAATGCGGATAGCCCGCGAGCGTTCGTCGGCAAACTGAGCGACTCGCTCAATAGACGACTTCAACTCATCGCGCTGAATCAGCAGCATGTAGGGATGTTCTTTGGGCAGCACCCGCTCGTAATCGGGAAAATTGCCTGTCAACTTGCGGCTCAACAGCAGGCGCTTGTCGATTTGAAAGAACAGGTGATTATCGCTGCCGGCAAACTCGATCTGCTTGGACTTATCGTCACTGGCAAGCTTCAGGATCTCGCTCATGGCCTTCTTCGGCAAAAGTGCGCGGAACGTCCCGCTTAGACCCGGTAGATCGAGGGTCTTCTCGACAAGTGAAAGGCGGTGACCGTCGGTGGCGACCATGATCAGTCCGTTTTCTTTGAGAATCAACAAAGCGCCGTTCAGGGTAAACCGCGACTCTTCGGCGGAGATGGCAAAGATCGTTGCGCCGATCATCTCGGCAAGGACGCTCAGCGGAATTTGCGCAAGCGATTCGGGCATTTGCGGCAGCTCCGGGAAGCTCTCGCGCGACATGCCGGCGATCCGGGTACGCGAACGGCCGCACACAAAACTGGCCCACTGATTTTCTGCCAGCTTGACTTGGACGTCGGCGTCCGGCAGGAGGCGAACGTAATCCAGCAGCTTACGGGCCGGAATGGTACCCGCGCCTTCTTTCTTGATCCGCGCCGGGCACGAGCATCGAATGCCAAGCTCGAGATCGGTTGCCGTTAACCAAACCCGATCGTGATCGGTTTCGAGCAGGATATTCGAGAGGATCGGGATGGTCGTCTTTCGTTCCACAACGCCTTGGGTTAACCCGAGTTCGCGTACGAGATCTGACTTGCTGACCGAGAATTCCATGATGATTCTGTTTGAGAGGGTCCTTAGTCCGACTGCACTCTAATTACTTCTAAATCTGTCTTACAAACCAATTAGTAAGTAACCGTCTTAGTAGGCGCTGTGGAAATGTTGAATTCCTTCTAAATTATAGCAAAATTTACAGCTTCCGGCAATTTCAACCTGTGGAAGACCGATGCCCAGATTCTGCCAAACGGGAGCGGCCGGGGTTCTTTCACAGCGCTGCACAGCCGCCGAAGGCAAGTTAATGAGGAAGACGGTCATAACTCTACTGGAGTGTGTCAATTAGCTTCTGGATAAGACTGTTTAAATTGTCGTCGCGGTGTCTTAGCTCCTCGATCTTTTGGACCGAGTGGAGCACTGTCGTATGGTGTTTTCCACCGAAATAGCGCCCTATCTCGGGCAGGGATGCGTGTGTAAGATCTTTCACCAAGTACATCGCGATTTGCCGTGGGTAAGCAATCTGGCGCGTATTGCTCTTCATTTTCAACTGAGAAGGCTGCAAGGAGAATCGCTCGGCTACCGCACGGAGGATGGATTCGACAGAGATTCGCCGTTCCGGGCCGCCGTTGAGGTGCTTCAACGTCTGCTGCGCCATGGCAAGGCTAATCGGCTGGCCGGTGAGCGACGATACGGCCATCAGACGCGTCAAAGCCCCCTCCAGTTCGCGGACGTTGGACTTGGTTTTTGTCGCGATAAAAATGCGAACATCCTGCGGCAGGGGAACGCCCTCGGCTTCCGCGCGTTTGTCCAGGATGGCCATCTTTGTTTCGAGATCGGGCGGCTGAACGTCTACAATCAAGCCCCACTCGAATCGGGAGCGCAGGCGTTCGACTAGTCCAGAGAGCTGGTTCGGCGCCGAATCGCTCGACAGTACGATCTGTTTCTGGTGATCGTAGAGTTCATTGAATGTATGGAAGAATTCTTCCTGTGTGCGCTCCTTGCCGGCGATGATGTGGATGTCGTCGATCAGCAGCACATCGGCGGAGCGGTAATGGCGATGGAACAAGGGCATGCGGTCGAGCTTGATCGAGGAGATCATCTCGTTCATGAAGCGCTCGCTGGAGGTATAGACCACGTTCAGCGAATTGTAGTTGTCGAGCAGGCTTCTTCCAATTGCATGCATCAAGTGAGTTTTACCGATACCGACGCCGCCGTAAATGAACAGCGGATTGTAGCTTCGTGACGGCATCTTTGCGACCGCCTGGGCCGCGGCATGTGCCAACTGATTAGACGAGCCGACTACGTAGGTATCGAAGGTCAACCGGGGATTGAGCCAGGTTGCCGTATTTTCGAATAAAGGTTCGGCTGCGGAGGACGCCTGTGGAGAACTGGAAGCCGGGTAGAAGGCACGAGATCCGCCAGCTGCTGCCGCTGCCGACAAGGCTTCGATCTCATATCGAATGCTGCGTACCGGCAACTTCAGTTCACCGACTGCAGCTCGAATCTGAGAGGTGTATTCCTGGCGGATCCAGGCTTCGGTTGTCTCGTTGGGAACCCGTACTGTGAGTTCACCATCGTGCAGCGAAGCCAATGAGGTCTGAGAGATCCAATTCTCGTAAGCTCCGCTTCCGAGTCGCGTGGCTAACCAGCCTTTAATTTGTTCCCAAGCGTCTAACAACGCCTACACACTCCTCTGTCTTCCAAAGGCAGAAATTTCCCACAGCTTTTCCACCTGTGTGGAAAAGCAATAATTTAGGAATTCTGTTGATGCTGAGCCGCTGCGCTCGGCAGCAGCTTACCTGGGGGAAGTCTGTCCGTTCTCGGAAAACTCAGTCTAACACAGCAAACAGCATTTCAAACGGAAATATAAACCACTCTTATGTAGCTGAAAATGTTGGGTTTAAAGTGCTTGACAGCAGCTGGAATTGGGGGTAGCTGGCCGTGACGGGGACGCGGCAGTGCAGCCTAAATCGATCTATTGCAATCACATGAATTGACTTTCGCAACAGGATCGTTCGAGAATGTGAATTGCTTTGCAAGCGGGAGTAACTCAGCTGGTAGAGTGCAACCTTGCCAAGGTTGATGTCGCCGGTTCGAACCCGGTCTCCCGCTCCATATTTCCAAGCATATTTAGCACTTATCGGTCCGCATTGAGGAGTTTCACGCCTCATGTAGCGAGCAGTCTAATGTTTCTCGTTACGTATATTTTTCAACAGGGAACGCAGGCCCGCATCAAGCATTTGTAAGAGTGTGCTGAAGCTTGCATCCACGTCTTGCGGTAAACCGAAGCCGCCGCCTAATTCAAGATCAATAAACCCGCGCAATGAGGCTCTTATGAATCGAGCTGCGTGGATCGCCGCGTCGCCTGTTGCTCCGTATCCACGAAGAACGGCCAGACCCAGGGCCAAATAGGCGTTCGCCGCCATCTCCGAAGCTTCGCTCCATCCTGCCACAGGCAGCTGCGTGGCTGCCCATAGCCCTGGATGCTCTTTCGCAAACTGACGTTGCGAATGGCCCAGCGCCTCCAGTGCGTCTTGCCCTGCCACTCCCGCCATGGCGTCCCGCGAGCGGTCCAAGAGCGAGAGCAAGCCTTGGGTCGTTAGATGATCTTTGACCGTGTGCAGACTTCGAACGTGATTGTAGAGGGACGGAGCCTTAACGCCGAGAAACGAGGCCAGCTTCGCAATGGTCAGATTCTCCAAGCCGTCGGAGTCGGAAAGCGCGACCGCAGCCTGCAACACCGCCTCGGAATCCAATCCCGCGCGCGGCATCTACACCCTGCCATCCCGCAGAAAGCTCGCCACAGCCGGCCCCACCTGTTCCGGCATCTCTGCGTGCGGATAGTGACCGGCGCCCTGCACCAGGAGCAGCTTGGCCCCAAGTCGGTCCGCCGCCCATTCAGCCTCGGCAGGGGGGTCCGGGAAATCGGCGTCCTTGCTTCCCATCACCACGAAGACGGGCAGTTCCGTTTTCGTAAGCATGGCCTCGGTGTCTGCCTTTGGCAGATAAACCATGCTCTTCAAGGCGGCCATGCGGCCGGGTTCTCGCAGGTTGTCTCCCAAGGCTTTGCGATAGGTGGCAAAGTCTGCGGGCTTGCGGGTTGGAAAGAGGCTGGTCCAGTAGGTGAGCCAGAAACCAACGCGCCACGGTCCGCCCAAACCGACTGCCAGCATGGCTCGCAGATACAGGGAATGCCATTGGGAGGATCGCGCAGCACCGGCCCGATCAACACGGCTTCGCTCACTCTCTCGGGGGCATCATGCGCGGCCCACAACGCCGCCCCAGCCGAGAAAGAATTGCCGATGACGGTAGCCTTAGTCTGCCCTAGGTGCGTCATCAGAGCCAAGATGTCCTGGCCCACCGCGCGGGCTGAATAGTCGTCCCACTGAGGGCTGCTCGCGCCGTGCCCTCGAACATCAGCAGTGACTACACGGTACCCGGCGGCAGTCAGATAAGGCGTTAAGTAGCGATATTCATGCCGAACATCTCCCATTCCGGGCACTGCAATCACCATAGGACCGGGACCGCCCGTGTCGTCGAATCCGATGATTCCAGGGCCACTTTTCATCTGAAGGACAGGTCGCTGTTCGGCCGCTGCCGGTTTGCCGCCGGAGGCTAAGGAATCAAGGAATTTGCCATTGGAAGAAGGTTCAGTCACGTCTATTCACCTTAAAGCTATTGGTATTAGTAGAGATGCTAATAACCGTAGTATAGGTTCGACATTCTTCGAATGCCGGTTCAACTTGAGAGCCAGACAAATTGCTAGCATGAGACTGTCGTGGACTCGGACTTTCCTCGCAGATATGTCCCTCTCCGAGAGGTTGACTGGCGCATTGTGGCGGGTCTTATAGCGCTCAATACAATCTGCCTCTTCGTTTACCGTCAGCTCGATTTCGTTGCTTACGCCCATGCCCGGCCCGCAATGCTCACCTTTGCCGAAGAGGCTGCGGGCGGACTTGCCGGCTTGGCTGTATTCCCGCTGATTTACCTGGTAGCCGTCCGGTTTCCGCTATTTTCGGCTAAGTGGCGCATCAACCTGCCGGTGCATCTAGTGGCAGTTTGCTTCATATCGCTGATTCACACAACCTTGATTGCCTGGTTGCGAATGGTCCTCTTTCCTCTGCTTGGCTTCGCTCAGGAGAGCTACGGTTACCTGCCCGTGCGTTACCCGATGGAGTTCTCCCATCTTTTCATCTACTACTGGTTCACGGTCAGCCTGATTTACCTCTTCCACGAAATCCGGTTCGCTCGGGAGTCCGAACTGCGTGAGGCCAGGATTGAAGGGAGCCTGGCCGAGGCGCAACTGCGGAACCTACGGCTGCAGATCGAGCCGCATTTTCTGTTCAACGCACTGAATGCGATCTCAACCGCTATCTACGAGAACCCACGTGCTGCCGACGAAATGGTCTGCCGCTTGGGCGAGCTGCTGAGGAACCTCTTGCAAGATGACCGTTCTCAATTGGTTTCATTGACTCGCGAGATTGAGATCCTGCGCTTGTATACCGGCATGATGGAAGCTCGCCTGGAAGATCGTTTAACGGTGAAAATTGAGATTGAGGCCGAGGCGCGGGAGGCAAGCGTGCCTCATCTGTTGTTGCAGCCGCTTGTCGAAAATGCGATTCGGCACGGGATGAACTCTAATTTCGAAGCGCGGATCCTAATTCAGGCTCATTGCGAATGCGATTTTTTACGCGTGACGGTACGAGATCACGGACCGGGTATCGGCGATGCGAAGCTTCTTAAATTTGGCGTGGGCTTGCGAAACACAGTGGAACGGCTCGAGCGCCTGTACGGTCAGGAACAAAGTTTCGAGCTGCTAAACGCCACCGGTGGAGGCGCGATCGTAAATATTCGCCTGCCTTTCCAAATTAGCCGAGCCAAAGAACAGCCGATGACGCCGCAACTTGTTTTGGAATCGGACGTAGTGTGATACGGGCAGTCCTGGTGGATGATGAACCGCCGGCCCGGCGTAAGCTTCGTCATTTGCTCTCGTCAGAGCCCGATATAGAGATCGCGGGAGAGGCCGGTTCCGGCGCTCAGGCGGTAGAAGTCTTGAACCGGGTGCGGCCGGACCTTGCGCTGCTCGATATTCAGCTTCCTGACTGTAGTGGATTCGATGTGGTGCACTCGCTCGCGTCTCGCGAAGACCTGCACTTGGTGTTCGTGACGGCGCATGATAGTTTTGCGCTGAAAGCGTTCGATGCGCATGCGATCGACTATTTGCTGAAACCGGTGGAGCCTAAGCGGTTCAGCGAATCGATACAGCGCGTTCGGCGGATGGTGGAGTCTCCCGATACCAGCCGGATCGCGAGCAAACTGGACGAACTGGCGCGAGCCTTGCGGCCCGATCCAGCCTACGTCCGCCGACTCCTGGTTCAGGACAACGGCCGCGGAATTTTTCTCGAGGTCAGCCGCATCGATTGGCTACAGGCGGCCCGAATTACGTTTACATTTATTCGGGTGAGCGCACCTACATCCTGCGCGCTAGCCTGGAATCGCTCGAAGCCAAGATGGACCGGGCGAAGTTCCGGCGGATCAACCGGTCTGAAATGGTCAACATTGAGCGGATCGCGGAAGTTCGTTCCTGGTTTCATGGCGATCAAAAGGTTCTCCTGCGGAACGGTCAGGAATTGAACTGGAGCCGACGCTACCGCCTCAGTTCGCTCGAAGAACTCGAACAGGGATAGCTCGGGCGAACCCGAGCCTTCGTTTTTAGCGCCGAACTACTAGCGAGCTTAGCTTGTTCAAATGCAGCGTCCACTTACCTGGCGCGACTGTAAGGAAATTACCTTCGTTTGTCTCGCTCGCGTTTTGTAGTACGCCAGTATACGATCCAGGGGCCAGACCCAGGCGTCCACTAAGGCTGATCGTTTTTTCCTCGCCGCGGTTCACCGCTACCAATACGATGTCACCCTGGTACACGCGCTCAAACATTAAGATGTCATTGTCGACATATGAGGTCAAATACGCTCCTTGCCAGATCGCCGGACTCCGCTTTCTTAACCCGGCCAACGTGCGGATGATCTTGAAGGCGTCGGTATCTTCATTCCAGCTATGCATTCCGGGACGATTGTAGGGATCGTCGTTTCCCGAGTTAACATCCTTCGGCAGCGTTGATTGCTTATCGTCGTAGTAGGCAAGATACTGTTCATCTCCGTAGTAAATGATTGGGATGCCCCGTACGGTCATCAGCAGGACAGTAGCTAAGTCCATGCGTTGCTGTCGCTCGCTTGAATCCGTCAAGCCCAGCTTTTGCAGCCGGACCAACGTGCGAATCTGATCATGATTGTCGATGAATGTGCCCTGCCAGGTGTCGCGTCCCTTGAACGCCTGCACCCGTTCGTGTAGTAGGTTATCCAGATCGAAGGCGGAAAACAGTTGCGTAACGTCTTCATGGTCGCCGCCGATATATTGATTCAGCGCGAAAGACAACTGAAAATCAAGTATGTTGGTCTTGAATACATCGTAACTGTTAGCGAATAGAATAGACTTAGCATCGCCTACTCCGCCGCGCGACCACTCACCGACCATATAGGGCGCAGGCCGATCCAGAGAAGCAAGATGGCCCCTCATCGTGCGAGTAAAGTTCGCAATAAATCGAGGAAATGGAAATTTGACAGCGTCCAATCTGAAATCGTCGACGCCATTGTCGATCCACTTCTTGCCTGCATCGAGCAAATAGTTAGCCATCGCAGGAGTCCGCTGATCATAACCGCTCAAATCTGCTAACTGGCAGTGATGAAGCTGCCAGTAACTCCAATTGTAATCGGCGGTCGACTCCGCGTCTATGCAGCGCTGGTCGCCCTCGAAATGCTTGTAGTAACGCAATCCGGAGGGCGCATAATCGTCCTGATAGCTGTTGATAAAGATCCTACCGGCGATCTCTGACTCAAACAGTCTTCCATTCACATGATTGTCGTCCGGATTGGAATGGTTGAGAGTGATATCTTGCATGTAGCGCATGCCATGATCGTGTAATCGATCGCTAAGTTGATTTACCTCGTTCCAACCGCCGAAATGCTCGTTGACACGGAAATAATTCTGGACCCAGTAACCGTGGTAACCCGTGCCGTAGCCGTTGGGGTCATAGGCTCGGACATTTTCCATCAGCGGCGTCACCCATAGCGCGGAAATGCCCAGGTCGTCGAGGTAATCGAGCTTCTGAATGATTCCCTGAATGTCTCCGCCCCAATAGCTTCGGAACTGCACTTCTGTCGTGCAGCTCTGGACAAAACAATTCACGGTGTTAGTGGCGTTTGGGTATTGCGGGTCGACATACGTCGCGTATGGCTCGTGCGCATGGAAGCGATCCGCGAGTAGAAAGTAGATAGTCCGGGACCGGTAATCCGCCGCACGCTGAGCCTCGGAGGCGTCCTGCTGCGCGTGCAGGCGGGTGACCAGAAGCGAACAAATGAAAGTAAGTAGTATCGGCCGTAGTCTCATAACGCCTCAGTAAGTATCGTGAATTCGAACTAAGCCGCCTACGACCCCCACGTAGGCCGTCTTCCCGTCCGGACCTACGTACACCGACGAATAATTGCTGTTGTACAGTATGCCTGTTCCTGTTAGCACCTTGTAGATCGTCTCGCCGGTGCGAAAGTCGACGGCCGTAAAATACCAGGGGTCCGTGTACGGGGCATCGGAAGGGCTCGGGTCTTTCGAGTAAGTGTATTCAAGTCCGGTAACTAAAGACACCTGAGATACGACATTGGGTACACTCTCCTGATCGTTGGTCCAAACCGTGTGACAGCTATCGCGGTCGTTGTCGAGGTCAATGCGCGTGATGCCAGGTTCAGTTGTGCCGCCAAAAAGAGTAGAGGTTGGATCGACGTACCCGAAATTGTTCTCTACCGAGATGGACCGCTCCGTTGCGATCAATGAGTTAAACGTATCGCTCGCCCCCGCTTTAAAAACAGGCTCCGAGCAAACCAGCCGCGGCTTATTGGTGCTGCGTGCGCGCCGGTATACATTGACATGCATCTGTGGTTCCGCATTGTCGGCGATCGTCACGAAGCCCTTTCCCATCAATGTCGGCGTGGTGCCTGAGCCTTGCACCCTCTGGCCGGGTTTGATCGTCGTGCCCCGGTCGTAGATCTCGGACCAGGTAACTGCCGGCGTGCCATCCTGGGTTGCGTCGAACCGGTATAACTGATGATCGGAGACGATGAAGACGCCGCCGCGTGAGGGATCCGGATCGACCGCAAACGATTTGTTTATGCGCTCGCCTGCAGGAAGCGTGTAAAGCCTGACGGTGCAGTGATTGGCGTTCGATGGATCCGGCTTGGCCGTGCCCACCATTGCCGGTTCGTCAGTCGGATCGCCAGGATTGCCGCTAGTGGTAAACCAGAGCAGGCCGTTGGCATCGGGAAGAGCCGATAGAATTTCCTCTGTTTTTGGGATCAACGGCGGGAGATCATCGGCGCAGGTATGATCGGTCTCGAGCGTTGAACCACTCGGCCCGTTCAACTCTTTAACTCTCCAGATGTCGTTGGTGCGCGTGGGGATCACGGCTTGATCATGGTTGTCGAGAAAGAAGTACCCGCCAGCCCCGAACTCGCCGTTGCCCGGCCGGAAGGGAAGAGGTAGACTCGCAAGAGTTCTCAGAGATGTAGGGTCGAGAAGATAGACCACGGGGCGCACGTTTACGCAGACAACTATGATCCGGTTCTGTTTGTCGAAGGTCACCGTGCCACATAAGCCAGCCAAAAACGTGGAATTCACCTCCGGAGAATGCCCGAGCGGTCCGGCAGTTGGATAGGTATCACTCTGATACCCGTCAAGATGCAGAGCGCTTCGCCCGTTAGGCGCCATGAACGGGCTTTGCGGTACTGGCCGCGCCTGGATTGGCCGGGGGATAGCCGGCGTTCCGACAAAGTCCGGCACGGATCCCGAAAAAGGTTGTTGCGGGATCGGTATCACGCGCGTGCTCGCATCTTGAGCTGCGGCCCCGATCGCTACGATCATAAAAACTGCTGACAAGCTTAATTTACTTTTCATTTCGACTCCGCTATCCATCCCTGGTTTTTTAGTGACTTGGTAATCTCTTTTGCAATCGCTTTCGCCATTCGGTCGGCATCGCCGTCGGCGCCCTGTTTCATCTCCGTAACGCCCCCTGCATTGGCGGCCACTTCCGGCGCCGCGCCCGCACCCATCGTTTCGGCAGCACCCGGTTTCCTCGAACTCTGCGATGTGGCTTTGAACTCTGTGATCATCGTGTTCGCGGCAGGCTGCTTCAAATAACACTCGACGTGCGCTTCTACTTCCGAAGAGCCAGCGCCCAAACCGATCGCCATCCGCCGTGCCCGGTTGCCCCTAACATTAGGAGAGCCCCGATCGTAAGTGTGTAAGTAAACTTATTCATGCAAGCTGCACCCCTATCTGGTTGACAATGCGCTCTGCCGTGAAAAATCGTAGGAGTCGATTTTCACAGCCAGTCCTTTGGCGGGCACCCCCACTTTCATGCTCTTCATCACGTTGGGTCCATCGGGCAACGGAGAGTAATCTTGCGCGATCGTCATGGGGCTGCCCTCGTATTCGGTCCTGATATCGACGTGCTTTGCAAGGTGAGTCCGCGAGTTGACGACCATCGTCATCGAATCGGCTGGCTGTAGCAAATTCGCCGCCTCGAGCTGTGTTGTATCGGTTCCAGGGATCTGCGTGAGCTGCGCTTTCTTGACAGCCGCTGCCATCTGTTGCGGCTTGTTATAGCGGCCGGTCAGTTCCATGATGCCTTTCACGTTTTCCTTGACGTTGGCTGTTTTTCGGCCGCGAATGCCACCGAGCTGCTTCTGCCCTGGTGCTGAAATGGTGGTCCGCTGCATCTGGCCGGTCGAGTCAAAGCGAATCTGGTCAATGATCGGTTCAGCCGGATTGCCTTTCCGAGTAACCGTGATCCGCTGCTTCCACTCGTACTGCACCATCTGCTTGACGTTCATCGCCATCGCGAGCAGGATGGCCCGGCTCGCGTCCACCTCCGCTATGACCGGCGCAAGGAAAATCGAAGCGGCAAGGACTGCGACCGAAACAATTTTCTTGCTTGCCTTATTCATATGAAGTTCCTGAGCCAGATTGGCAGGTAATGCGCCCGGCGCTAAGTGTCATACCGTATGATGCTTTGCTTTTCTTTGCTCGCCGGAGATACTTATTGGAAAGACGAAGGTAAAGTCGCTGTCCGCGAAAGGGGAAGACAATCGGAGGAGCACGATTGCTCCTGCTACTCGCCGGGTTTCCAGATGGGCGAACGCAACGCTCGAGGTATCGGAAGCAAAGGACCGATCGGCCCGCGTATCGCAGTGTTCTCTTTCCAAACTGTTGGATTTCTATGTTTGGTTCCGAACGACTCAATCGCTTAGCGGATTGTGGCGTTCCTGAGCGTTAACAGCTCGGCAGGCGTCACCGCCGCTGGCTTCATTCAAGAGGCAGAGGCACTGCTGCAGAACTCAAGGCGGAAATGCTCGATGGAGGGCGCTGGAGACGAGTGAAGGGTAGAGCTTTCGGATTCTCGAGTTCGAAATGTAAAGAACACTTCTCACCTTCTAAGTCAAATACCTTGGCAATAAGCTCCTGGTTATCTGTAATCCGAATCAACTTGACGTGAAGGCGATACTCCGCCGTCGAGCGCTGTCTCGCGGCGATGGACCCTAGCCTGAACACCGGCATATAACCGCCCTTCGGCACTTCGATGATGACTTCGCCCTCTTGCGCGTGCTTCGCTTGCTGGTAGTACTCGAGCAGCTTGTTCCTGAGCCGGCGTGCATCGTTCCGCACAATCGGATTGAGACCAGGCTCGAAGGATTCGCCTCGATCGAATACCGAAATTCCGATGCTGTATTCGCACAACTCGCTACCGCGACCAGCGAGGGTTTCTTCCACGATGAATTCGAGAAAACGTTTCATCCTCTCTGAGTTAATAAAACCCGAGCTTCGAAGAATGGCAGCGAGCTGCATCCTTACAGCTTGGCCAGGTACGTGACGCGAACTATCGTTGAATGCGACAAGGTTTGGCATAGCAAAGCAAAATGACGGCCGCCCCTTCACCGGAGAAAACCGGCCGCTGTCACCGTCTTGAAATCGGTACCCGCCGGGAAGAACTCACGGTCATGCGGGTTGACCAGACTGACAGCCAAACACCACGGCTGGTCTTTCGGCCGATTATTGAGCAGCCAATTCGCGCCCTGTCCCGCCGAATAGGAATCGTTGTGATAACCACGAATTTCGTCGCCATACGTTCCCTGTAAGTTATCGCCCGTCGGATCATAATACGAGAAGAAGTCGAAGCCGTATTTCTCGAGGCCTCCTTTGTCAGCTTGAGGAACGGTGGCGTGCCACTTCCCTGTATACGGCGTCTGGTAGCCGTTCGCGCGCAGTAGCTTTCCGAAAGTCGGGAAATTAGGGTCAAGCACAGGCTGGATTGTCGCGCGGCCAGATAGGATGTTGGGCTTGGGACCGGGAACAGCGCCGGGACCAGCATTGCTTTGGCCAAGGGCGTCGTAGCCCGCCATCATTCCGCCCCCGGTAATGGCGGCTGTCGATTTCAAGAAGTTTCTGCGATTCATGTATCCTCTCCGTGATTCAGAATATTTACGTTTGCTAGCTCTTGGAAGGTAAGAGTGGGAGTTGCCGGAGTAAGAGAGGGGTATAATTCGTTGCTTACCTCTGGTAGAAGTTACTGAGCCGAGAGAGGATCGCGCTGGGATTGGCAGTTTTGGTCACAAGAGCAATAAAGCATCCGCTCCCCGTTTCTGAACATCTGGTACGAGCTGAGCTGCAGAAAATTCTAGCTAGCAACGGTTTTTTTCGCGCGCCGAGAATGCAAAGTTTTCTCACCTACGTGGTCGAGGGACGCTTAGCGGGGGGATTTCATTCAGAAGACTTAAAGGAGAGCGTGATCGGTATGGCGGTGTTCAACCGGGAAGCCGCCTACGATCCCAAGAGCGATCCCGTCGTGCGCGTCGAAGCGCGGCGGCTCCGCACCAAAATCGAAGAGTATTATGCGGGACCGGGGCAACTGGATGCCATTCGAATTAGTCTGCCCAAAGGATCCTACGTGCCTTCGTGGGAATGGCAGGGCAAAGCGGAAGAATTGGCGAATTTGCCTGTGCCGCCTTCCAGGACTCGCTCGATTATCTTACTCTCCCTTGCGGCTGCGCTGATAGCGGTACTGGGCGGAGTGGCCGCTACTGGCATCTGGAAGCATTTTCTGCCGACCCGGAACGCGCCGGCAAATGCTTCCAGGATTCGCTCGCTGGCTGTTCTTCCCTTCCGTAACTTGTCGGGTGATCCGTCCAAAGACTATCTGGTGAATGGACTTACTGACGAACTTACAACTGAACTAGCCAAAGTTCAGAACCTAATAGTAATCTCCCGCACTTCCGCCGACCAGTATCGCGGGACAACTAAAAATCTGCCGGAGATCGCCCGGGAGCTGAAGGTGGATGCGATTGTCGAAGGAACCTTTCTCAATTCGCCCAGCTTCGTGCGTGTGAGCGCGCAGCTGATTCGAGCCGCCACGGACACGAACTTGTGGGGGGAAACTTACGAACGGAGCGGCAGCGACTTCTTCACGCTCGACACAGAAATTGCCGCTAGCATTGCCCAACAGATCGGCCTCACAATCAGCCCTGCCGCAAGAGAAGCAGTCATTGACCATCCCATCACCTTCGCGGCCTTCGAGG
This sequence comes from Bryobacteraceae bacterium, assembly GCA_965219105.1. Lineage (GTDB taxonomy): Bacteria > Acidobacteriota > Terriglobia > Bryobacterales > Bryobacteraceae > Bog-105. The sequence continues at coordinate 3,528,769 of OZ244728.1, forward strand.
CGTACTTGCGCGGCCGTTTTTTCTGGAACAAACGGACTCTGGAGGGTCTCGAGAAGTCAATCGATTACTACAAGCGGGCCATCATGCTTGATCCGAACTATGGCAAAGCGTATGCGGCGCTTGGCGATTCGTATGTGCTGTTGAGCTCCTATGGGGGCCCATCACCGGCTGAGTCTCTGCTTCGGGCCCGCGAGGCGGCGGATGAGGCGCTCCGCCTCGACCCGAGTCTGGCTGAAGCCCACACGGTCTTAGCCGCCGTGAAAATTGACAACGACTGGGATTGGAAGGGCGCAACCAGAGAATATCAGCGCGCTCTACGCTTGAGCCCCAGCTACCCGACTGCGCACCACTGGTTCAGCTTGCATCTGAGCCGGCTCGGACGGCACAAGGAAGCCGAGGCTCAGATCAAGCGCGCTCTCGAGTTGGATCCGCTATCGCTCATTATCACCACCGACGCCGGTGAGGTGTTCTACTGCGCCCGCAACCCGAATCAGGCACTGGTTTACCTCAATCGAGCGCTGGAACTGGACCCAAATTTCGCTGAAGCCCACCTGGTGTTGGGCAAAGTATATGAACAGAAAGGCAATTTCTCACGAGCTTTGGCAGAGTTCCAGATTGCCGATAAACTGTTCGGCGGGTTGCCGAATGTTTGGGCGCTGGAGGGGCATGCGCTTGCTTTGGCCGGCAAGCGCGCTGAGGCGAACGCCATCGCCCGCAAGCTCGAGATTGTATCGAAGCAGCGCTATGTTTCAGGTGTGGATAAGGCCATCGTCTACTGCGGCCTCGGAGACGCCTCGAGTGCAATGTCGGCTCTCGACCGGGCTTACCAGAAACGGGACAAGGGGCTCGACATCCTCGGTGCTGATCCGCTCTTCGACGGCTGCCGGTCCGACGCGCGCTTTCAGGCGCTGCTGAAACGCTTGCAACTGGTGCAGTAAGACAAAGGCTGACGGCCGCGGAAGGCAAGTCCTATCGATAGTTATCGAGGTCCGTATACCGGCTCCGCGTCAGCTTTTCACCATCCAGGGCATGGCGGCAAGTCATTCTGCGCAACGGCCAGGAGTTGAACTGGAGCCGGCGTTAACACCTCAGTTCGCTCGAAGAACTCGAACAGGCATAACTCGAGTGCTCCCGTTGGTACGCGCCACAGTCCCGCTTGTCCCAAACCTGTTTTGAAGCCAGTTCATTCTCGTCCAGACTGAATACATGCAGTCTCTGCGCGTCATGTACGTTTTCTTTCTTCTGGCACTGTTCTTATCTGCGGCTGAAAAAGGCGATTGGCCTACGTACGGCCATGACCCGGGAGGCCAGCGCTTCTCACCGTTAAAGCAAATCGATCGCTCGACGGTAAAGTCGCTCAAGGTGGCCTGGACGTTTCGCACGGGAGACGCTTACGCTCCCGCGAATGGATCGAAACCGACTCAATTCGAAGCCACACCGCTCTACATAGACGGCACTCTATTTGTGGGCACTCCGCTGGGACGAATCATTGCGCTCGACCCTGTGAACGGAAAGCAGCGCTGGTCCTACGATCCTCATGTCGACAAAAACAAAGGCTATGGCGACTTTGCCAATCGGGGCGTATCCACCTGGAAAGCGGCTTCCGGCCAGCGGAGAATCTATATTGCAACGATCGACGCGCGGCTGATTGCGGTAGACGCCGCAAACGGTAAACCGTGCGCCGATTTTGGGGACAACGGGATCGTGGACTTGCGTCGCGGTTTGCGCATCAAGCCGCACGGATTTGCCGACTACGAAGAGACTTCACCGCCAGCCGTTGTCGGCAACACTCTGGTGGTGGGTTCAGGTATTCAGGACAACTCCTGGACTGACGAGCCGAGCGGTGAAGTGCGCGCCTTCGATGCCCAGACAGGCAAGTTGAAGTGGACCTGGGATCCGATTCCTCAAAGTCCCGGGTCGCCCGGCGCAAGCACCTGGAAGAGCGGAAGCGCATCGAGAACCGGTGCGGCCAATGCATGGTCTGTGATCGCGGTCGATCCGGTCCGGAAGCTTGTCTTCATTCCCACCGGAAGCGCCAGCCCCGATTACTATGGCGGTGAACGCCTGGGCCAGAATCTTTTCGCCAATTCATTGGTCGCTCTGCGTGCCGAGACTGGTGAGCTTGTCTGGCACTTCCAGACCGTACATCACGACCTTTGGGATTACGACGTCGCTACGCCGCCGTTACTGTTCGATCTCCACCGGGGCTCTCAAAACATTCCTGCTATCGCAATCGGCTCCAAGACAGCCAACCTTTTCATCCTGAACCGGGAAACAGGCGAACCCGTTTTCGGAGTAGAGGAGCGGCCGGTTCCCAAGAGCGATGTGCCGGGCGAGATGGCATCGCCCACTCAACCGTTTCCGGTGAAACCAGCGGCTGTTTCCGCGCAACACATGTCCGCCGCTGATGCATTTGGAATCGATGACGCGGATCGTAATTGGTGCCGGGCCGAGATCGCAAAACTTCGGAGTGGAAGCATATTTACGCCCCCATCTCTGCAAGGGACGCTGCAGCTGCCCGGGAACATCGGCGGACAGAACTGGGGCGGCATGACCTACGATCCGATACACGATTTGCTGGTGATCCCCACCAATCATCTCGCTGCGGAAGTGCGCCTGATCAGGCGCGCCGACTATGCAAACTTGCGCGATTCAAGGAACCGCAAACTAGATGGCGACTGGGAGTTTGCTCCTCAGAATGGCACGCCTTACGGCATGATGCGCCGGATTCTTTTAAGCCCGAAACGAGTTCCTTGTACGCCTCCGCCATGGGGCACGCTGCTAGCTATTTCCGCATCCACCGGCGATAAGAAGTGGGAGACGCCGCTGGGTCAATTGAGTCCCAAGCTGCCCGCGAAGTGGGGATCTCTTTCGTTGGGCGGCCCCATCTCAACCGCGGGCGGTCTGGTGCTGGCTGGCGGCACTCTTGTTCCCGCTTTGTACGCGTTCGACATCGAGACAGGAAAGCAGCTTTGGAAAGGCGATTTGCCCGCCAGCGCAAAGTCCGTTCCTATGACGTTTTCAGGTCCTGACGGCAAGCAATACGTGGTAGTGACGGCGGGCGGCTTCGGCATTCCTGATCTCTCTCCGCTCGGCGACTACGTGGTTGCATTCAGTTTATAGATCGGCTACTTTCGCAAACTTCGTTCACGCGCCTTTTCGATTTGTTTAGAGTGAGAGAGGAGACGTATATGCAGATCGCGATGGTTGGTCTAGGCCGTATGGGTGCGAACATGGTTCGCCGATTGATGAAAGCTGGGCATGAATGCGTGGTCTATGACCAAAGTGCCGATGCCGTGAAGGCGCTCGCGAACGAAGGCGCGAAAGGGTCCTCTTCCATGGAGGATATGGTCAGCAAGCTCAGCAAGCCACGAGCGATCTGGCTGATGGTTCCCGCCGGAGTTGTAAGCGACACTCTCGAGCAATTACTTCCGAAACTCGAATCGCAGGACATCGTGATAGACGGCGGCAACTCTTACTACATAGACGACCAGGAACACGCCAAGATAGCGGCCCAAGCCGGTGTTCGTTGGGTCGATGTCGGCACCAGCGGAGGCGTTTTCGGTCTCGAGCGCGGATACTGTCTCATGATCGGCGGAGAAACCGAAGCCGTGAAGTATCTCGACCCAATCTTTAAGACCTTAGCTCCCGGGCGCGGCTCAATAGACAGAACGCCAGGCAGGGACGGTACTGCGCAGACCACTGCCGAGGATGGCTACCTGCATTGCGGCCCCGTGGGCGCCGGCCATTTCGTCAAGATGGTCCACAACGGTATCGAGTACGGAATCATGGGCGCCTATGCTGAAGGGCTCAACATTCTCAAGCACGCCAATGTGGGCAAAGCTAAAGAGACCTTCGACGCCGAGACAGCGCCGCTGCGAAATCCGGAGCATTATCAATACGATTTGCCTCTTCCCGAAGTCGCCGAGGTGTGGCGTCGCGGTAGTGTCATCTCGTCGTGGCTGCTCGACCTCACGGCCGAAGCGCTTTTTAAATCTCCGGAGCTAAAAGAGTTTGGGGGACGAGTCTCGGATTCGGGCGAAGGGCGTTGGACGTCCATTGCCGCTATCGATGAAGGCGTACCTGCCGATGTGCTGACCACCGCGCTTTACTCTCGCTTTACTTCGCAAGCCAACGCGGTCTTTGCGGACAAGCTGCTCTCGGCTATGCGCTACCAATTCGGCGGACACGAAGAGAAGAAGGCTTCGGCGTAATCGACGGCTGAACAGGGGAGCGTCGGGCTCAGCTCTAGTGCTAGCCTGAGCGAACAATGATTCGCCTCGAATCGAAAGTATTTTCGTCGGGGCTCCCCGTATGAGCTCGAGTCCGGTCCCGTCCCGGAATTCTTCAACGAACGGACTTAAACAGTCGGTTCTATCCAGTAACGAAACTCTCGCGCAGTCCTTTGCGCTGATTGCGCCCATTGCTGCGCCGCTTCTCACTGTGCCGCTGGTTTATGCATCCGCTGGGGAGGGCGCCTGGCTCGTCTTTCTTATCGCCACACTTACGGTTTTGCTGGTGGCGCTCAACATAAACCAATTCGCCCGCGTTTCCTCGTCTCCAGGTTCGCTTTACTCTTACATTGCAACGTCCATGCCTCCCGTTCTGGCTGCCCTTGCCGCCTGGGCTCTTCTCGTCGCTTACTTCGGGACGGCAATCGCTCTCGCCGCTGGTTTCCAAAATTATGTCAGCGTACTTTTCGAGAGCTTGCTCGGATTCGAGCTTTCTCCTCTACTCTTGGGGATCGTAGTTACCGGCTGCGCGGGATTTCTGGCTTATCGAGATGTCGCCGTGTCGGCTCGCGTAATGCTCGTGCTCCAATTCGCCTCCGTTGCGATGGTCCTCTGCATTGCGGGAAGCGTTCTAATTAAACACGGTTCTCATCCCGATATGGCGCAACTGCAGTTGCACAATGTTTCGGGCAAACAAATCCGCATGGGTCTGGTGCTCGCAATCTTCTGTTTAGTCGGATTCGAGAGCGCCACTGCCCTGGGCTCGGAAGCGAAAGATCCGTTGCGCAGCATACCCCGCGCTGTTATCTGGAGCGGCGTGTTAGCGGGCCTTTTCTTCTGCTTCTGCGCATATACTGAGGTGCTTGGCTTCCGGGATCAGCACCAAGCTCTCGACAAGAGTGTTGCGCCGCTGAAAACGCTCGTGCGCGACGCCGGCTTGCCGCCCGTCCTGGGTTTCTTGATAGATTTCGGCGCGGTGATCAGCTTCTTCTCCTGTGTGCTCGCCTGCCTTACCGCGGGGGCTCGCATCCTTTTTCTGATGGGAGAGAAACGCGCTCTGCCGGCGTGGTTTGGTAACGCCCACTCCGTATATAAAACCCCTCATTCGGCAGTGATCGTCAGCAGCCTGACTGTCATCCTGCCGCTTGCCATCCTCACGGTATGCCGGTTTACCGCTATGGAGATTTATGGCCTGCTGGGCACTCTGGCCACTTTTGGCTTTCTAGTCGCCTACATACTTGTATCGATCGCCGCTCCGCTGTTTCTTCGTCGTTTAGGACGACTCACTACTTTTGACGTGGGGGTGTCGGTGGTGGCGCTCATTGCGATGGCTATGGCTTTTCTCGGGAGTGTTTACCCGGTGCCGGATCCTCCCTACTCGATTCTTCCCTATCTCTTCCTGGCCATTGTTTTGGCAGGCACCGTGTGGTCACTCATTTTGACGCCCACGCCGGTTTCCGTGACGGAAGCGGAAATCGCCTCCGAAAAATTAGACGGGAAGCGAGTCTAGCCGAACGCGAGGCGCGCAACATATATGCTGCAAGGATGAAGGCGTTTGCTCTTCTTGTTCTTGGTGCTTGTTTGGGCTGGTCGCAGCAGCCTGCGAGCACCGGTTTCAGCGGTCGGTTCCAAAGCCGCTCTGGCAGTTCTCCACCGCGCGTCACGCTCAAGCTGGACAACGCCGAGAACCACCTATCGACGGCTGTTTCGAACAGCGGCGAGTTCCATTTCACAAGCGTTCCGCCGGGCGTCTATACGCTTTCGGCGCAGTGGGATGACGGCGGAGCGAAATCTGTTCAATCTTTGTCCCTTCCTATCGATCAACCCGCCCAGATCACCTTGACAGGAACAGATGCGCTGGCCATTCAGTTCCTCGGGCAAACCGCTCGAAGCGGGGGCGAAGATCTGGGCGCGGGCCAAGTCTCCGGCATCCCGCTCAATAAGCGCGACTTCGGGCAACTGCTGCTACTGGCCGCCGGAACCATGACCGATTCCAATGGCGCTACTAATTTCACCGCGCAATTCGCCATCAACGGTCAACGTGGAGTGGAGGCCGTGTTTGCCATGGACGGCGCGGATTCGAGCGACCCCGAAATGGGCGGCGCAACGTTCTCTAATTTCAACGTGGACGCAGTGGCGGAAATTCAATCCACGTCAGGTTGGCTCCCTGCTGAGATCGGCCGCGGCGCTGCCGGCTTTTCGAACATTATCACTAGGTCCGGTTCGAAAGCCTTTCACGGATCGATCTTCGAATTCGTTCGCAATTCCGCCTTTGACGCTCGCAACTTCTTCGATCGCCGCTCCGGCGTCAATCCGGGCCGAATACCGCCTTTCCGGCGCAACGAATTCGGCGTCACCCTCGGTGGACCGGTGGTGCTTCCGCGCTTGTATAACGGACGCAATCGGACCTTTTTCTACGCTCAATATCAAGGCTTCCGGCAGGTTCTCGGCACGACGCAAGTGATTCCGGTTCCTACGGGAGCCGAGCGCGCGGGTCTCGACACCACGGCATTTCCTGGTGACATTCTTTATGTTCCCGTCGATCCGCAGATCTCATCTGCTTTGAACCGCTATCCACTGCCGAACGACCCCAGCGGTCCCTTCGGAGCACGCACGTTCGCCTCCTCCTCCAAAGTGCAGACGAACGCCGATCAGTTCTCCGGACGAATCGATCACAAGCTCACGTCCAAAGACTCGCTGTTTCTCCGTATCAGCGTCAACAACCTGAACGGTCCCACCACTAACCCCAACCAGACCGTGATAGATCCCAGCTTCGGCATCCGCTATATCGATCATCAGCGCAACGGCATTCTGACGTGGACACACACCGCGTCTGCTCACTTTGTCAGCGAATCCTCGCTCAGCTTTACGCGCAGCACGCCGTCGTTTCCAACTCCGAACCACACAGATCCGGCGCTCACCTTCAATGACGGTCTCTACGAACCGTTCAACGCAGCGGGCGGTTCGGTGACGGCTTCTCTGGGTAATTTCTTTGAAGGCCGCCAGAATTTTACGCTCGCCCGTGATCGGCACACGATCAAAGCCGGTGCGGAATTTCGAGCCAACCGCGACTCCACTTACTTCGGCACGGCTCCAAACGGAAGCTATACCTTCGGCGGCGGGACCGCTTACTCGACAGCAATGATCCGATCACTAACGGGCGCACATGACATAGCGGTCGGCGAGCCCCTGCCCGACACATTATCCGCGCTGCTGACCGGCAGTGCTTTCTCTTACACGGTCGCCGTTGCTCCAGCCGACTTTCCGCAGGGCAGTCAAATTGGCGTGGCAGCCGTTTCCCGTTACGGCGTCAACCTCTACATGCAGGACGCCTGGAAGATTTCGCCGCGAGTGCAACTCGAGTATGGCCTACGGTATGAGTTGTATACACCGATCACGGAAAGGGCCCGTCGCACAGCGGGCGTCCGGTTCGGCAACGAACTCAATGCCATCGGGCAGGAGTATCTTATTAACCCCGAACCGACGTATCGTCTCACCGGGAATGACTGGGGTCCGCGCGTCCGGCTGAGCTGGCGTGCGGCCCACGAGGTTCAGTTTCGCGTTGGCGCCGGCTTGACCACGATTCCCCCTAATATCTGGCAAGACAATCTTCTTACCGGCGCGGCCCCCTACGTCGATTACCCGCGCCTCACCGCGGCTGCTGGTGCGCCCCTCACGTATGGCACGCGCATCACACCCGCGCAACTTCCCGGCGTCTTTACCCCTTCCGGCGTAGATATTCTCGCGGCTGCGAACTACAATTCCAAAGCCGTACCTGCCAATACAGTGTGGGACATCACTCGATTCGCGCAGGACATCGCCAGCCTCAACCCCAGCCACCAGGTCACGCCATTAAACGTCAACGCAATTTCGCAAGATTTTCGTAATGCCTACCTTGCTACCTGGACTGCCGCGCTCGAACGGCAGTTCAGCGGCCTCACTGCTGACGTGGCGTACGTCGGAACCGCTGGGATTAGCCTGCCCGCTATCAACTTCCCCAACGCCTATCCCGGCGCAACTCCCGAGTTCGCACCGTACACCGAGTTCAACGGGCAAGGCCAGCCCTCCGGCGGCTTCGGAACGGAGATGCTCATGACAAACCGTTCCCATTCGAGCTATCACGCGTTGCAAACATCTCTGAGCGGCACAGTACGTGGCGGAGGCCCGTCACTCCAGGCAAGCTACACATACGGCAAGTCGCTTGATGACGCGAGCACAGTGATTGGCGGATTCGTAAGCGGAGCCTCGGGGGCGACTGCGCCGGCTTGGCCTCAGAATCCATTCGATACGCGCGCCGAGAAGGGCCCGTCCAGTTTCGATGTGCGCCAAGCTTTCACGGCGAGCGTCATACAAGACCTTGCGCTGCGACGGATCGCTCCGCTTCGCAGGCTGTCTCCACGAGTAACAAAGGGTTGGCAGCTTCTCAGCGTTGCCAGCTTGACCACGGGCTCGCCCTTCACGATTTACTCTGGCGTACAGCAAACCGGCGTTGGCTCAAACGGCGTGGACCGTCCCAATCAGATCGGCACGCCGGTGCCTTCCACGTCGCGCAAAATTCGCGAAGACTACTTCGGCTTGGGCGCCGCGAATGCCTCTTACTTTTCCATTCCCATTGGAGAGCCCGGGGGAACCGGACCCAATAGCGGCTATTTCGGAAGTCTCGGGAGGAACACGTTTCGCGGGCCGGCATTTCATAATTTCGACTTCGCCTTGATAAAGGACACACCGATCGGCCGCGAGAGCGGAACTGAGATTGCCAACCTTCAATTTCGGGCTGAGTTCTTCAATCTTTTCAACATCGTCAACTTCGGTATGCCTGCAAACACACTGCTCGGCTCGGGCTTCGGCCAGATTAATCGAACGGCAGGAACATCACGACAGATTCAGTTTTCGCTCAAGCTGATGTTTTGAGCGCATGCTACTGCTTGCTGAAGAAGCTTGCGACCGCGACCGAATCCGCGGGTAATTCCACTTCACAGACGCGCGAACACTGCAACGAGCTTTGTTTGGGCTGCAGTGCTTCCGGTCTCGCAAATGAATTCTGCAGCAGGGGATTCGCCGCGCTGAGCATCGCCACCTGCACGCTCGCTCCATGGGCAAACGAAGAACCGAAATCGATCCGCACTTTCACGGCTTGTGCGATGTTGGCATTCGACATTTTGACGAATAACTTCGAACCGTCTGGCGTTCGCGTAACCACCGCATCGAGAGCCGGCACGCCTGGCGTCAACTCCGGCGACTTCACATCCGCGAACAAGCGCTCGGTTCCCAAATGATCGTTGTACAGCTGGATCGCATAGAACTGCGAGGTGCCGTAAACCCGGTCCCGGCTCGCCTGGATCACTCCGCCTACCCAGCCATTCAACAGGTCGGAAATGGAGTTTGCCTCTACCAGATCCCCATCGCGTTCGAATCCGTTCATCATGCGCGATGCATAGACCGCGCCGTCCATTGATTGGATCACGTCCGCGCTGTAAAAGAGGTTCCATTCGTTCACGATCTGCTTGATGGAATGCCCGGGAGCTACGCGTGCAATCAGCTCTGCGGTGCGCCGGTAGCTCCGCTCGAACTCGCCCGCGCGTGCCATCATCGTGGCTCTGGGATTTCGGGTGTTTTCGTTCTTCGAAGCCGATGTGTAGTCGTGAATGGCAAGATAGTCGATAGACGAACCAGCGACCGAAAGAACCGCGCGGTTCCACTCTTCCTGTGTTTTGCCGACGCCTTCGCCTACCGCAATCAGCTTGATTGCCGGATCCACGGCGCGCATCGCCTTCGCATACTGCACGGCTCGCCGCGCGTACTCTTCCGCCGTCGCGTGACCCCGGACCCACGCGCCAAAAATCTCATTGCCGAGTTCCCACTGCTTTACTCCGTATGGCGCGGGATGCCCGTTCGCCGCGCGCTTCGCTCCGTATGTCGAACTCGCCGGACCGTTCACATACTCTACCCAGTGCGCTGCCTCTTCAGGCGTCGCCGTCCCGCCAGCCACATTGACCGTAATGGAGGGCGCCATGTGCAACCGGTCGCATAATGCCAGGTATTCATCCGTGCCGAAATCGTCGGGCTCGGGCGCGTTCGACCAGGAGATGTTTTTCCACACCGGCCGCTCATCGCGCGGCCCTACCCCCCACTCCCAGTGATAATCCTGCGCCACGTTCCCGCCCGGCCATCGCAAGAATGACGGTCTGAGCTTGGCGATCATTGCTTCTACATCGGGCCGTACTTGATCTTTTGCATTGGCCGGCTCCAGCGAGATTTCGTCCATGTACAGCTTGCCTGCGCCCGCGAACAACAAGCTCAGTTTCGCAAACCGGTCTGTCTTGTCCGGCGTGAGATGGAATCGGAACTGTCTCCACCCTGGAGTTGCGGTAACGGGCAGTGCTTGTTTGGCATAGGTCGCGCCGTCGGTGTTGTCCTCCTCGAGCGCTACCGTGATTTTGCCCGCAAAGCCGTCCCGCGCAGGCACATTCACCCACACGTATCCGTCGTATTGCTGGCCCGCGTGAATAGAAAGCCGCCCTTGGGAGAATCCGATTCGCACATCTGAGATGTCCTTCCTGGTCACCGTCACTTTGAGTGAGTGTTCTGGCTGCCCGGTCGCACGATTGATCTTTGGATAGGCTTCTTCCGTTACGGCCCCAAACTTGATTGCGCCGACATTGTCGTTGCGCTCATCCGGTTCCAGATCCCATCGCGCCGGCAGCCCCAAATAGTTCGGAGCTTCTTCGAAAGACCTGTCATGCACCATCTCGGCCGTCAAGCCCCACTTCACATCTTCGGCCATCATCTCCATGAAGGCCGCATACATGCGCGGACTGATGTGATTTTCCACGCGTGCCGCGTCTACTCGAATGCTCGCTGTCTGCGCAGCCGCAACGCCAGCCGTTAAGAGCAGCAGAACTGCCCGACTGGTCATTCTTCCGCTTGCACTCGCTTTCTCTTGCACTCAATCACGATTCCGTTCGAGTCTTGACGAACTCCAGATTGTCCTTCAACGTCTCAAGCGTGCGCTGCGGAACGGGATCGATCTCTTGCAGCGCCATGCGCCCCAGGATAAAAGCCCCGCCTGCGCCGGTCCCGAGCAGCACCGCCATGATCAAAGCCGACAGCCATAGCGGCAAGAACAGAGTGAGAGCCGCGATACAAGCGACAAGCATACATACCCCGGCGAAGAATCCGAGCAACCCTGCCGCCCCGAGCATCGCGCCGGCTTTCGACGCGTTCTTCGCTTTGGTCTTTAGCTCAGTGCCGGCCAGCCGGATCTCGTTTTTGAAGATATTCTCGATGTCCCGCACAACATCCGAGACAATCTCTTTCCAGGACCGCGACTCCGGGTCCGGACTTACTTGAACGCCGCTGTGTTGCTCCATTTGCTTTTCTCCCAAACTTACTTCCCGCTAATGGGGAGCCAGTTCCGCGTCATATAATCGGTCATTGTCAGGGTCATCAGGATGGTGAACCACAAGAGCGCTCCACCCATCACGACGTGAATCACCGGCTTCTCATAGAGGCCCTTCATCAGTATCAGCACAATAATTGCAACCTGCAGCGCCGCAATTGTCACGCCCAAAAACATGCCTGCCCACCCCAGGGGAAGGAACGCAAGGCCCACGTTTAGCGCCATCAGCGCAAGCAGGCCGAAATAGGCCAACCAATATGTCTTGACGGAAACGATCGGTTCTTGCATATCGCTCTATTTGTGCATGCCGGGGAGATAGAAGATGACGTACATGAAAGTCCACATCACATCCACAAAGTGCCAGTAAAGGCCCACGATAGAGATGGGGGTGTGGTACTGGGCATTGAATCGCCCCATCGAATTTCGGGCGGCCACCGTAAGCACCAGCACGATTCCAATCGTTAAATGGATCGCGTGTAATCCAGTCATAGCGAAGTAGAAGAAGAAGAACATCTGCTCGGCGAACGCCTGCGGCTCATGCGAGTTAAACCAGATGCCCGGCGCCTTGTGCTCGTGATAGTGGATGAAATATTCCTTAAACTTGAGGATCAGAAACAACACTCCAATCGCAGCCGTAAGGATTAGAAGCCAATATGCCTGTATCTGCTTACCCGTCGCACTAGCGTGAATCGCCAGGCTCATGGTGAGGCAGCTGGTGAACAGGAGGACCGTGTTGATGGAGCCGATGAGGAGCGTCATCTCCCGGGCGCCTTCGACGAACCCGAGCGTATAGTACATCCGGTAAACCGAGAAAGCTGTGAACATTGCTCCGAATAACATGACCTCGGTTGCAATGAAGATCCACATCCCCATAGTTGAGGCCTCGAGCTGCTGCTGAGGCGTGCCGTACTGTTCGCGCAGGGCGAGCGTTTCGCTAGACAAGGCGCAACTCGTCTTTCAAGCCTTCGTAGTCGTAGGCTTCATGAGTTACAGTCGGCGTCACTTCGAAATTATGCTTCGGAGGAGGCGATGAGGTCTGCCATTCCAGACCCGTGGCGCGCCACGGATTGTGGCCTGCCAACCGGCCATACTTCCACGACCAGGTCAAATAGAAAAGGGGCATCAAAAAGCCCAAGCCCAGGATCGTTGCGCCGCATGTCGAGGTGATGTGCAGGAACTGCCACTCCGGAGGGTAGGCCGCATAACGCCTCGGCATTCCGAGCCATCCGAGAACGTATTGCGGAAAGAACGTCAGATTAAAGCCAAGAAAGATGATGATGGCTGAAGCTTTCGCCAGCCGCTCCGGATACAGCCTGCCGCTCATCTTCGGCCAAAAATAGTGGAGGCCGCCCAGGTACCCCATGATCGCGCCGCCTACCATGATGTAGTGGAAATGCGCCACCACGAAGTACGTGTCGGTCACGTGTACGTCGATTCCCAACGCCGCCAGGAAGAGGCCGGTCATGCCTCCGATCGTAAATAGGCCAACGAAGCCGAGCGCGTAAATCAGCGGCGTTTCCATCGAGACCGAACCTTTGTAAAGAGTCGCGCTCCAGTTAAACACTTTGATGGCGGAAGGCACAGCCACCATGTAGCTGAGCACGGAGAACACCAGCGCCGAGTACACGCTCAGGCCGGCTACAAACATGTGGTGTCCCCAAACCAGAAATCCGACGACCGCGATGCCGCAGATTGCTAAGACCATGCCCGTGTAACCGAAGGGCCGTCTGCGGGTAAAAGCTGCGATAAGTTCGCTTACTACGCCCATGCTGGGGAGAATCATGATGTAAACAGCCGGGTGAGAGTAAAACCAGAACAAATGCTGGAACAGAACGGGATCGCCGCCTAACTCCGGCGCGAATATGCCGACTCCGAACACTCTCTCGACCACTATCATCAGCAAGGTAATGGTGAGCACCGGTGTCGCGAGCACCATCACGATGCTCGTCGCATAATTCGCCCAAACAAACAGCGGCATTCGCATCCAGGTCATGCCCGGCGCGCGCATTTTGTGAACGGTCACGATAAAATTCGTTCCTGTCATGATCGACGAAAAGCCGACGATGAAAATGCCCATGCCAGCCGCTTCCACGTAAGTGGTTGAATAGAGCGTGCTGAAAGGAGTGTAAAACGTCCAGCCTGTATCGATGCCGCCTCGCGCGATCGCATACATGGTGAGTACGCCGCCAGCCATAAATACGTAGAAACTGCCGAGATTCAACTTCGGGAAAGCAACGTCTTTCGCGCCGATCATCATCGGAAGAAAGAAGTTACCGAGCGTTGTCGGGATCGACGGCACCAGGAAGAACCACACCATGATAATGCCGTGTGCCGTGAATAACTTGTTGTAAGTCTCCGCCGTGAACAAGTCGCTCGCCGGCGTCACTAACTCCAGGCGCATTAAAAGAGCCGCCACTCCCCCTACGAGGAAGAAGAATGTGATCGCCACCAGGTAGAGCAGGCAAATGCGTTTGTGGTCGGTGGTGAGAAGCCACGACTTTATACCTTGCTCCGCTGTCAGGTAATTAGGCTCTTCAATGACTCGTACTTTGGTTATCATCTTGAATCCGGTACTGATCCCGATATCGACGTACTCCCAGGGCCGGTGATCCCCGGCTGTGATCCCCTATCTCTGAGATCGGTTGCCGGCCCGGATGGCTGGCTGACGTCGGACTGCGGCCCTATTGCCTTGATATAAGCAACGAGCGCCAACAACTGCTCCTCGTTAAGTTGCCCGGAAAAATTGGGCATGATGCCCTTTTCGAACCCGGCCACCGTTCCGCCTTTTGTGTACATCAGGCATTCACGAATGTATGCCTGGTCCGCCGTCCGAAGCGCGCCCGTATCAAGCCGGACTTGCGTGCCATAGAGCCCGTGCAGATCCGGTCCGGGGCCATGACCGCTATAGCGATGGCAACCCGCGCAGCCGAATTGGTGAAACAGCTTTTCGCCGCGCGCCGACAGCGATCCCTCCGCGCCGCCTTGCTGCTCCCACAGATCGTAGTCATGCGGGTTCATTACATAGACCCAACCAATCATCCCTGAATGTTTCGCGCCGCAATATTCCGCGCACAGGAGGCGGTACTTGCCGACTTTATTTGGCCTGAACCAAATGGTCATGTAACGGTCCGGTAAGACGTCCTGCTTGGTCCGGAACGCGGGGACAAAGAAGTCATGAATCACATCCTCGGAGATCATGCTCAAGCGAACGGCGCGTCCTAGTGGAACGTGCAAGGTATTGATCTCGCGGATGCCGTTCGGGTGCTCGATCTTCCACATCCATTGCTTGGCGACGACGAAAACATCCAAGGTCTTAGCCGGCGGCTGCTCCACGTCGAAGTAGGTCTTCGCTCCCCAACCGAACATTCCCATGAAAATGGCGAGCGGCACGAATGTCCAGATGAGTTCTACCTTTGTGCTGTGATTGATCTGTGGCGGCAGCTCGTCCGGATCTCTACGCCGGTAGCGAATCGAGCAATAGATCATGAACGTTGCGATCGCCACCGCCACCGTGCCGCAGAGCACCATCATGATCCAGAAAAAGCCGTTGAGCTCGGAGGCGTAAGTAGACGCGGTCTGCGGTAGCAGTTGGAGACTATTCATCCGTGCAGCCCCGCATGCGCTTTACCAGCGAACTTACCTCGCCGCGACATCAGCACCATCGCTCCAACTAGAAACACCAGAAATCCCGCTGCAGCCACGCGCAGCAGGTTGTAAATAGCGAGCGTGTACTTGCCATTTACTGCATCGTAACGGCAGCAGAATAATAGAATCTCGTCTACCGGCGAACCGATTTGATGATGCGAAGCTTCCACCAGCGCGAGCTTCAAGTCTTTAGGCTCATAGTAGACGCCGTACAAGTAGCGAGCTACTTTTCCTTCCGGAGTCAAAACCATAATGCCGGCCGCGTGAAAGAACATCTTGCTCGCTGGATCGTAGCGGTAGTGGTATCCGACAGCATCGGTCACAAGCCGGATGTTCTGCTCATTGCCCGTCAGGAAATGCCAGCCCGTCGTCGGCGTGCCCGGTTTGTACATGTTGACGACACTTAGTCGTTTTTCGGCCGCTTGTGGAGGTTTCTCGTTCGGATTGATGCTGACGAAGATTAGATCGAAGTCACGCCCGGGTTTGAAGGACACCGAGCGCAGGCCCGCGGCCACGGCATGCTCGATCTGATCGCAAAGCGCCGGACACGTGTAGTAACCCAACACGAGAATAGCGGGACGCCCTGTCATATACGTTCCTAATGTGACAGGGCGCCCGAATTCGTCCTTGAACTGCGCCTGCAGCGGAACCTGAGCGTTTAACTTCTGCTCGATGCTGACTCCCTGCAAATACTTCGGACGCGGCATGCTCTGCTCTTGAGCGAACAAGCTGCCAGCCATGGCAAGAAAGGCGATCGCGAACCCCGATCTCATCGTTCCTGGTCCACCTTTCCCTGAAATCCGGTCCGCAAACTCCCTGCAGAAGGCGGATAGTATTCGTTCGGATTGGCAGGCGGCGGACTCGGCGGAATCCCCCGCTCACCCACTAGCTGCATGGCGCGTCCGATCGGGATGGACACGACCCCTTTGTTTCGGTCGACCCACTGATAACCGCTGAGCTCGCCTCCCTCCCGCTCCAGATACTTATTCAAATACTGGTACGGGTGATTGACATTGCGAGGCCGCGGCGGAAGAGTCGGCAAGTAGGCAAGCACTTTGCCCGGTTTTCGGCCCCCTGTGCGATCGTACTGGAAAAAATAGAAAACCAGAGACACGAGTACGACAGTCGCCCATAGCCCGAAGAGCACGCTGAAACCGATTCGCCAGACAAGCTTAAAATCTACGTCATCGTGCGAACTGGCAGTCTTTGGGTCGATCGATTCTTTATCGGCTCTCTCTTCCTCTACCGTCTCGGCGGTTGCTCGGACCAGGCCCAGCACGCCGCCCAGATAGAGAAACAGCCGTGCGCCCGGAAACGGCTTGCTGTTGATGTTATTCCGATTCATAAGCCAGTGCCTCTTGTAATTCGGGAGCATTCAACGGCAGCAGCGGAAATCGCGGCAGCTCCCGCAAATAGGCCCAAAGCCACACACCCGCTAGCCCAATCGGCGTTAGCACATCCATCCACTCGATGCGGAATCCGCTCTTGTAGTAGGTCGGCAATACGATCCAAACCAGGTCGAAGTAGCGCATCGCCAGAATCAATACCACCACCCCGCTCAGCAGATACGGACTGCTCTTCAGTCTCTTGTTCAGCAGTAGCAGCATAGGAACGAGGAAATTCAATACGATTAGTGCGATCCCCAACCATGCCCAACTGGTTGCGGTCCGTGTTAGGTAATAGTGAATCTCGCTTTGCAGGTTTTCGGACCAAACAATCAGGTACTGCGAAAACGAGAAGTAAGCCCAAAGCATCAGATTGGCGAACATCATCGTGCCTAGCGCGTGAAAGTGACTCGGCTTTAGGACGCCGGCCAGCGGCCCGCGGCGGTAGAACATCGTCATCACCAGGATCAAACAGCCCAAGGCCGTAAGCCCCTCGGCGGCGATGAACATAAAGCCCCACATGCTCGACGACCATTCGACTTCCAGTGATTCAGCCCAATCGATGGCGGCAAAAGTTACGCTAAACAAGTAAAGTATGAGTCCTGGCGCGCTCAGGATAGCCAGCCGACGGTGCTGGGCGCCCGGATTTCTGTCTTGCTCGGCTGACCAGCGGTTTAGGAAGAACGCAAAACACAGCCAGATGGCCATGTAAATAACGACCCGCAAGAGAAAAAACGTTGGATTCAGATACCCGCTGCGATGATGGAGCACACTGTCGTGCTGCACCCAGGCTGGCCGGGCCCACGGATATAAACTGCTCATGCCGAAGCCGATGGGGATGAACAGAATTGCTAGTAAGGGAAGCGTGCGGGTTGCAGCTTCGAGCGGCCTCCGCGCCACAATGCCCCAAGCTCCTCCCGTGAGGTACTGAATCATCAGGAACGCCATGGACCCCAGAGCCAGGCCGATGAAGAAAAGATAGCCGATTAGATACGAGCGAAAGAAATCGTTCGGGCTGAAAAACGCGCCTACCGTGGAAGCGGCGAGGAGTAGCAAACCCGCAACCAGCAGCGGCCAGCGGACCTTTCCCCAGTTCGCCGGCAGCCGATAAGCCGGGTAAGTGTCGGCACTCATGGCTTCGCCTCCATCTTCGATCGTTCCGCGGCCGGCACATCATCCAGAGTCGCCTTCCGGCTCAGTTCAAGCGCTCGCAAGTAAGCCACTACCGCCCAACGGTCCCGCGCGGTCTTGATCATATATGCGTAGGGAGCCATTGCGCCGTACCCCTTCACAATCACCTGAAAAATGTAGCCGGGCGGTGCGTTGCGGACACGGGTTCCGTTCAAATCGGCGGGATTCAAGAAACCTCGGCTCCAGATAACTCCGTGTCCATCGCCAGTCGAGGCGTGGCAAGGCGAACAGTAGATATTGAACTGGTCGCGACCCCGCGCAAGCAGACTCGCTGAAACAGGAACCGGTATCCTCGTCACAAACTTGCCGTCAACGCTGCCTGTATCCAATGCCGGGTCTACATTCACTTCGTCTATCGCAATAGTGCCTTTGGGAATCGGTCGCGCCGAACGTCCATCCGGATAAAACTTGCTGAGCTGGTAGGTGGTGTATTTGGGCTGAATCTGCATGTCGCGGCGGCACCCGACGCTGGTCAAAATCAGAATGCCCACGAACGCGCAAGCGCCCTTATTCACGATCCACCTCCCAAACCTTCACAGGGTCGAGAGACTCAAGGAAACGCGCTGTGAAAGTTGGATGAAACTTGCCGTCGCGCGCCTCTATGCAAAGAAAAAAGCTATCCGACGAAGCGCGTTTGAAAGCCGGCACGCGGAACAAGGGATGGTAAAGCTGCGGCACGCCCTCAAAGAACAAGCAGCCGAAAAATGCGGCGGATGCGGCGAACAGAACAGCCATCGCAAACATGATCACTACGAAAGACGGCCAACTGTTTAGAGGCTTTCCACTGATGTTCGTGGGATAAGTATAGGCCGCTAAGAAATATTGCAGGTAGTAGCCGACGAACGCTCCCGCCACGCCGCTGAAGAAGATGATGGTCGGCAGCATGTCCCAGCTCGGAATGATGCCCTTCAGCTCTTTGATCGGATACGGCGAGTACGCGTCAAAGCGCCGGTATCCTTGGGAGCGCACAGCTTTTGCGGCCGTCAAGAGCGCCGTCGGGTCCTCAAATTCGGCAAGAACCCCGTAGGTTTGCGGCCGCGTCATTGAGCTACTCCGCCGCCGGGCTTTGAAAACGGAAGCAGCCGTTTCACGCTATGCATTGAAACCATAGGCAGCATGCGAATCAGAAAGCAGAATGCCACAAGAAACAGACCGATCGAGCCGTACAACAAAGCATTGTCCTCGGCCGTTGCGGCAAAGTTCGCCCAAGAGGAAGGCATGAAGTCGCGCCCCAGGCTGGTGACCATCAGCATGTAACGCTCCACCCACATGCCTACGATTACCAGAAAACAGATCAGGAACAGCCTCGTGGGATGCGTCCGGTTACTCCTCCACCAGAGCAGCTGCGGCAGCAGCAGACCGAGCAGGATAAATGCCCAGTACGTCCAGGCAAACGGTCCGCCGAGGCGGTTGTGGACAGTGTACATCTCATATCGGTCGCCGCTGTACCATGCCGTGAACGGTTCAATCACGTATACATACGCAAGCAGCACCGAAGTAGTGAGAATGAGCTTGGCAAGATTATTCAGGTGCCGTTCGGTAATGATCTCCTTGAAGTGGTAGTGAGCTCGTACCGGTATAGCCAGCATCGTGACCATACTGATTCCAGCCTCCACCGCGCCAATGACGAAATAGGGCGGGAAGATTGTCGAATGCCAGCCCGGGACCAGCGCGATAGCGAAGTCGAAGGCCACCACCGTGTGTACCGTAAATACGAGCGGAGTTAGAATTCCCGCCAGAAAGATGGACGACTTGTCCTGTAGCCGCCACTGCTTCGAGGATCCCCGCCAACCCATCGCGAGTACGCCAAAGCTCACATACGCGAATCGGCTCTGTGCCTGATCGCGGAGCGACGCTAAGTCCGGAATGAGATCCAGATACCAGAAAAGGATGGAGGCCAGCGCATACGTGCCGATGCCGAATACATCCCACACCAGCGGGCTGCGGAAATTCGGTTGGATTGTCATCGTATTCGGATATGGCAGCATCCAATAGAAGACCCAGGCCCGGCCCATATGGAGTAGTGGAAAGAGGCCCGCGCAGGCGACTGCGGCAAGCGTCACGCCTTCGGCCAGTCGATTCAGAGAGTTCCGCCAGTCCGCCCGCACCACATGCAGAATCGAAGAGAGCAGAGAGCCACCGACCGCGATCTCGATCCACCACACGTAGTTCGCAATCGGGAAGACCCAGGCATTGGGAATATTGTTCCCCATCTTGCCGACGCCCACATCCAGCAATTCGCCTATGGCGCCCACCAGCAGACACGCTCCCGCCAGCCCGGCGATGAACGTGGCTACCCAGAACAGCGGCGCATGCGGCCGCAATACGATCGATGACACGTGTTCGGTGAGTCCCGTGAACGTAACGCCTGGCTCGACCAGCGGCGGCTGGCCTTGCTCGAGCGGCCCTTCCGGGCGGGTCGCGGCCTGTTGTTCCTGCTCTAAATTCATGCCTTCCCCCAATCCGGGTTGGGATTGCGCAATTCGGCCAAGTAAGTCGTGTGTGGCCTAGTGTTGAGCTCGGCCAGTAGCGAGTAATTGAGATTTTCTTTTTTCAGCCGTGAAACCTGCGTCTGGGGATTCGCCATATCGCCGAACACGATCGCCTGCGTCGGACAGACCTGCTGACAGGCTGTCTTTATCTCACCGTCCCGGATGTAGCGGTCTTCGCTCTTGGCTTTGATCTCGGCCTCGCGAATGCGCTGGACACAATACGTGCATTTCTCCATCACACCCCGGCTGCGAACCGTCACATCCGGATTCTGAACCATTTTGAGCTGCTCGGTGTACCAATCCGCATACAGCTCCCAATTGAACCGCCGCACTTTGTACGGGCAGTTGTTCGAGCAATAACGTGTCCCGACGCAGCGGTTGTAAACCATGTCGTTCAAGCCATCGGCACTGTGCAGGGTCGCTTGCACCGGACACACCGATTCGCACGGCGCATTCTCGCATTGCATGCACGGCACCGGCATCGATAACACCTCCGACGGGCTGTCCCAATTGCCCACATAGTAAGTGTCGACGCGGATCCAGTGCAGCTCGCGATTCATCAGCTGCTGAGTCTTCCCCACAACCGGAATGTTGTTCTCCGCTTGGCACGCAATCACACAGGCCGCGCAGTTTACGCAAGCGGTCAGATCGATCGACATGCCCCAGTTGTGACCGGAGTATTGCCAATGCGGGTAAAGCGTTTCATCGTAACCGGGCTCAGGATGGCTGGACTTAAGAAACTCCGGGCTGTTGCGGTAAAGATCGACCGGGCGCGACACGATCTGATCGCGGCCTTCCTCCGTCATCTGCATCTGCGCGGTCGCGAGCGGATACATTTTGCCGGTAGGATGAACAGCAACTCCTTTCGCATGCCAGAGCGCGTCCGAAGTGCGAATCCGGTACGCATTGAACCCGGCTCCATTGCCGACAGGCCCAGCAGCCTCCCGGCCATAGCCGAGATCGATCGTGAACGTGTCGTCGGCTTGACCCGGCGAAATCCAAACCGAGCCCTCCACCGAACGCCCCTGGTACTCGAGCCGGACCAGGTGCTGGTTCTCTAAACGCAGGCGCTTGGCTGTCGCTGGACTCACATGCACAGCGTTGTCCCAAGTCAGCTTCGAAATATGCTTCGGTAGCTCCTGCAACCACGAATTGCTCGCGTACCGCCCGTCATAAATATACGGGTCGGTTCGAAACACCAGATCGAGACGCCCCTGCGCGTTATTCGCTTCTACGAGATTTGCTGTGTCTACCTGTTGAATGGCCGGACTGATCGTGGCGGCCGCAGAACCTTGCACTAGACCGCCGCCCACCGATTGACGCCACCACCGGTCAAAGTCCGCTGCCTTCGAGTTCTGTTCCCAGTAGCTGCGCACGATTCGGTCGCCAGCCCAGGTTGGAGTTTGCGAGAACAGATCCATCACTTCTATCTGCGAGTGAGAGAAGTAGAGCGGCTCGATCAGCGGCTGCAGGATTGTGATTGTGCCATCGTAGGCGCGCGCATCGCCCCACGCTTCTAGAAAGTGGCTTTCCGGCAAATGCCAGTGCGTCAGCTGTGACGTTTCGTCCGGATACAGCGCGTGATGAACCGAAAACTGAGTCTTGCGAAGCGCGCTCTTGAAGTCCAGGTCGGCGGGCGCGTTATAAACCGGATTGCCGCCTAGTATTAAGAGCAGCTGCACCTGGCCGGCATTCATCTCGCCAACCAGTTCTTTCAAGGACGCAATCTGGTCTTCCGCGCGCTCCTCGATCGGCTCTGTATAAATCACGGTCTGTCCCGCGTTTCCAAGGGCAACATTCATCGCGTGCGCGAGGGCGTGTAGCGCTGCTGGCTGTCCTTCGCCGACCAGAATCGCAGAGCGTCCCCGGTGAGACTGCAGATCATTGACGAGCGGCGTCATCCAGTGGGCGTAACTTTGTCCGGCAGGCGTACCCGGCAGGCCGAGCGCGACCGACAACTCCATCGCGAAGCGGGCGATGTCGTCCGGCTTCAATTGGATCCGGTGATCCGCCTTTCCCCCAGTCGAGCTCATCGAACTCTCGGCCACGTACAGCCGGTTCATCCTGGTGTTCGATCCGCGCACCCGGCGTCCGAAAGCGAAATCGCGCGCATAACGCGTGCTGGCCGGTCCCACCGCTAGAAAATCCGAATCTAAGGAAAGTATCACCTCGGCATTCTCCAGCCGATGGTGTGTGTGAACGTACTTGCCGAAGGCCAACCGCGAACCTTCCCGACTCGCGTGCGCACCCGCTGGATCGTACTGATGCCACTTTGCCTCGGGAAGCTGCGCCATTGCCTTGCGCATCTGAGAACCCAGGGTGGGCGAAACAATCGTTTCCGTCAGTATGCTCAGGCCCCTGCCCTTGTTGGCCCGAATCGGATTCAGAGCGTTCCCGAAAGCCAGCGTGAACTCGTCCCACGAACTCACTTCATCCTTGTGAATGACCTCCTTGGAACGGTACGGATCGTATAAATCAATGACCGAGGCTTGAGAGAGAACGTCAGTAGCGCCCAGACTTGCGGGATGAGCGGGATTTCCCTCAATCTTTGTCGGCCGGCCCAAATGACTCTCAACCAGAACGCCTTGCGCGACCCCGTTCTTTACCGCGGCTGTCGCGTAATACTTTGCCACACCGGGAATGACCTGCTCCGGCGGATCGACATACGGCATTAGGAACTGCGTCTGTGGCCGCGTACATCCCACGCCCGCAGCCAATGCGATCGACGCGCCCATCACTTCCAGAAAGCGCCGTCTCGTGCCCTCGCTCGCTGCCTCTTCCCCAGCATGTTCGTGCGAGTGGTTTTCATGCGCGTGGTTTTCATGCGCGTGGTGTTCGTGCGAGTGTTCATGCGACTCACCGGACCCTGCGCGTCCGGAGCCAGTTCCACCAATCTGAACAAATGGGGATCCTTTATGATTCGTCATCTATGGCAATATGAGCAGCTAGTCAGCCTCTGAATGTGATAGTCACGAACCAGGCGTTTGCCTAAGGCTAGTTGATCCGCCGGACGTTTGTACTGAATATTGAAAACCTCCGACTTGGGCCGGACATACTGTTCCGGGTTCCGGTGACAGTCGAGGCACCAGGCCATGGTCAATCGCGGAGACTGCCAGGTCAGCGGCATCTCGTCTACTCTCCCGTGGCAGCTGGAGCAACCGATTCCCTTGTGAACGTGAACGCTGTGATTGAAATACACGTAGTCGGGTAGCGCATATACTTGGGTCCACTGAATCGACCGGTTTGTCCGATAGCTTTCATGCACGGGAGCCAGCGCCGGAGAAGCTGCCCAAAGTTGCGAATGGCAGTGCAGGCAAGTGGTTGTCGGTGGTATGTCCGCAAACCACGAGTCCTCCACGGCGCCATGACAGTACCGGCAATCCAAACCCAAATCTCCGACATGGTGCTTGTGGCTGAACTGTAACGGTTGTTCGCGCGGCACCCCCTGGCGCATCTCATAAGGGGAACGCGCCACCAAGTAGCCCATCCAGAGGCTGAATGCCAGCGCGCTGGCCCCGCCTAACAGAATGAGCTTAAAAATCGTGTTAGCTAACGGGCGGAATGGTTCCGTCAAAACGCCCCCTCGCTCCGCCGAACATCACACCCCCGCAAGCACACAGATCCAGAGTAGCCGTATCCAGTTCAAAGGGTTAAACATTCTGCAGCATGTAGCAATTTTGCTGGGCGGAACGCGCAACGCCACCGGGCGAGAGATGTCCGCCGGTGTTCTCTGCGAGTGATGGGCCGAAACGGATACAACAGCAGATCAGTCCCATAGCCGTCCTTCAGAAAGCAAGATCGGAGACAGTCCCGGAAGATGTCCACAGTTGCAATCGCATACACCAAAGACAAGCATCGGTCGCTAGAGAGTGTACACGATTTAGTACGAGAGGCCCTCGAGTACATCGGCGGCTTCGAAGCGTTTGTCAGGCCGGGAGAAAGCGTTCTGATTAAACCCGACCAGAGCTTACCTCATTCAGCGGCTGAAGGCTCCACCACCGATCCGCTTTTGGTCGGCGCGCTTGTCCGTATGGCAAGGCTCGCAGGAGCGTCTCGAGTGATGGTCGGCGCGTCGAGCTCCGGCTTCCTGAACTCGCTGGAGTGCATGCGCCAGACCGGCGTAGCCGCTACCGCCGAAGCAGAGGGCGCCGAGCTTGTCGATCTGGGCAGCGACGACGTTCCGAATCGCGATATCGATCTGCCTGAAGGTCGAGTGCTTCGTCAAGCTCGTCTTCCCGTCCCGCTGCTCGATGCAGAGGTGGTCATTGCAGTTCCTAAAGCGAGAACGGATTACCTGGACATGATCGCGGGATCTCTCGACCTGGTAGCCGGATCGCTCAATCAGAGTTGGCGGGCGGCCCAAAGCATGCACGATGACCTGATGGAGCGCTACGCCGATGTGATGACCGTGCTGCAGCCTGACCTCTGGATCACTGATGCTTTGATCTGCGGAGAAGGCGACGGGCCTCATGCCAACCGGCCTCACTGGTGCGGTTGCATTCTTGCCTCCGCCGATCCGGTAGCCACCGACGTAGCCATCGCCATGATCCTCGGCCTCGATTACAAAAAGCTGCAATTGATGAAGTTAGCCGAAGAACGTGGGATCGGGAAAAGCTCGGCTGTGTTCCTGGGCTCAACCCCGGAACGTGTTGCGTTTCGTGCTTGGCCCGCGCACGATGGCGTGGGATACCTGCCAGTAAACGTTCTGATCGGCAAGGGCGTTACGAAATCCGGCACGGTTGGCCATGTTAAGAGTGCGCTCGAAGAGCTGCTTCGAAATGGCCTGCTCAAGCCCGCTCTGCCCGATGGCAAAACACTCACCTTAATGCTCGGCGATGCGGATGATCCGGATTTCGAACACCATTTGGCAAACGGGCCCTACGTAGTCTGTGACGATGCCGCGCAATCGAAATACAAGGAGGACCCGCGAACACATTTTATTCCAGGGCATCCCGTGCTCAGCACGGTTCAGGATGACTTAACTAACATCCTTCAGCCGAAGAAACGACCGCTTCTCGATTTCTTTCTCCCGGCTCACAACGAACCTGAGCCCGTCTCCCCTCCGATCAGTAGGCCCGTCGCGGAGTTTAGCAAGCCAGCTCCTGTTGAAGCCGTTGCTCTGGGGAGTCTGCTGCTGGGCGCGATTCTTCTAGCCAGCCCGCTAGGTAAGCGACATTGAGTCGCGCCGCAGGTAGATTCCCTTATCGGCTCCGCCGCCGAAATATACGTAAAGAATTAGCCCCAAGGCAAAGATCAGCAACAGAGTTATCGCGCCGATCACAAGCGATTTCGGGAAATACACCATTCTCGTTCGATCGGTTGTCACTTGCGTCTCATCCAGATGACCAGCGCCACGCAGGCACCCAAGGCTATAGCGGCAATAACCGCCGTTCGCGGTTGCACGTAGGTCCGCCAGTCTTCGGCATGCTCCACCTTGCCCTGCAATTGATCCAGATGCTGCGCCAGCTGCCGCCGCTGCGTCTCAATTTCCTGCTCAATCTCACTTGGTTCGTCAGCCATTTCCTCTATAGGACGCAAGTGCAAGGGTCTCTATATCGCTTTATTCTTTTGTCCGGTAGACCTGGCGGGCTGCGTTCACAGCGTTTGTTACAGATTATGTGCGGCGTTTCGGCCAGTACCCAATCAGATAGCCAAGCCCGACTGCCAGCAGAAGAACTCCCACCCAGAACGTGGCATGATAATTGGCCAGAGTGGTCGCCGGTGGATGAGCTATTTGGTAGATGCCCGCTCCCGTCAGCAACACGCCGTACACGGTCAGCAGCGACCCAATATAAAACCAGACGGTGAACCCGCGTTGCATCGGTTCGCTCACCGGAACAGCCATTGCAGCCAGAGAAACACCACGGCTCCAGCCGCTGCCCAAAACACTGGTTGCTGCACCAGGGGATATTTCGCCTGCGTCGGTATAGCTGTGCAGCCGTAGACCAAGCCGTTCAGCGACTCGTACGATGCCGGTCGCGTCGCGTAACTCACAACCACCGTCACCGCCACGCAGATCAGCCAGGACCATAACATGCGATACAGAGTCTCCGCGATGGGCTGTGCATCGGACGAGAGCGCTAGCGTGGAGAGCGCGGAGGGCTGCACCCGCACCCACGCCCACATAGCGATCGACGATCCTGTTCCTGCCAGCAAGCCCCAAAATGCGCCCGGCCCCGTCGCCCGCTTCCATAGCATGCCGAGAATCACCGTACCAAACAGCGGAGTAACAAAGAATGAGAACAGCGCCTGCACGTACTCCATAATGGATGCGAAATACATCGCGAAGTAAGCCGTTCCGATCGATACCAGCACTCCGATCAGCGTGCTCCAACGTCCCATCCGCAGCATGTGCTTCTCATCACTATGGGGCCTGAGTAGCGGCCGGTAAATATCGTAGCTCCAAACCGCCGAAAACGCGCTTACATTGCCGGCCATTCCCGACATAAACCCGGCCACCAGTGCCGTAATTCCAAGCCCTAGCAGTCCCGGTCCTGCGTAACGAACCAGTAGTAGCGGAAGTACTTCGTTGTAAGTGTGCTGCCCGGCTCGCGCCACCTCTTCGCTCACCAACGGCGTTCCAGCGGTGGGCAAAACCGCTAGTCCAATCAGCCCCGGGACGATCACAATAAACGGCACCGCCATCTTGAACCACGCGCCTATAATCGGAGCCATCTGCGCGCTGCGCAAGTCTTTCGCCGCCAGCACGCGCTGCACCACCAAAAAATCCGTCGTCCAATACCCGAACGCGCCGACAAAACCTAGACCAAAAACGATTCCTGTCCAATGCACGCCCATGCTGTTGCTTCGAAAATGGCCGAGCGTCGACCATAGATGCAGATATCCAGCGTTTGCGCCCATATTTGCAACAATCCGCGCTTTCATGCCCGCCCAGCCGCCGGTTTCGATCAGCCCCAGCACTGGCACAACGAGCGCGCCCGCCCAGATCAGAAAGAACTGCAGTACCTCGTTGAGAATGGCCGATCGTAAGCCCCCTAGCGTCACGTAAAGAGCCACCGTGATCGAAGACGCGAAGATCGAAAAGTTCAAGTTCCATCCGAGCACCACCTGCATCACCTTCGCCATTGCGAACATATTGATGCCGCTCATCAGGATCGTCATGCCGGCAAAGGAAACCGCGCTCAAGGCCCGCGTCGGTTCGCCAAAGCGCAGCTTCAAATAGCCGGGCACCGAGTGCGTGCGTGAAATGTAGTAAAACGGCATCATTACCAAGCCCAGAAAGAGCATGGCGGGGATCGCCCCGATCCAATACCAGTGCGCTGCCAGAAAGCCGTACTGGTAGGAAGCCGCCGCCCATCCTATGAGCTCGAGTGCTCCCATATTCGCCGCCAGAAAGCTGATGCCCGCCACATAAGCCGACATCTCGCGCCCTGCCAGAAAGAAGTCTTCGGTGCTGTTTGCCTGCTTTTGCAGCAGGAAGCCAAGGCCCAGCACCGCGGCAAAATAGATCGCAATCACCGTGGTGTCGAGCCAGTGAATCGGCGCCAGTTGGCCGGCGAGCAGCGCCGCGATCATTCGGAAGCAGTCGGCGCGGCTTCACCGGCCTTCGAATAAATCACCGGATTCAAGGGTGATGCGAGCACTTCGCCGACTTCTACGCCCGGGCACCATCGCTCGATATCGAGTACATGATTTTTGTTCTTTGGGGCTACCAACCGGATGTTCTCGTCCATGTAGATGACTGTCATCACTTCCCGTGGACGTGCCGTCGCATTCGCGCCCGCCCGGTGAAACGTCCAGCCCGCATGAAAGCTCACATCGCCCAGCTCGAACCCGCTGTCTTCGGTGTGGAACTGTCCGAGCGCCTCTTTCAGAGTTATTTCGCTCTTGTCGCTGATTTCCAGGTCGCGGCCAATTTGAAAGCGATGGCTCTTTTCGCAAAACGCCAGCGGTCCCATCTCCCGCGGCGTGTCCTGCAGCGGCACCCAGGCAGTCACCATCTTCTCGCTCGACACCGGCCAATAGTATTGGTCAGCGTGCCATGGCGTAATTCCCCCGCCCGGCTCCTTGTAAAGAGCCTGGTCATGATAGATTCTCACTCCGCTCACGCGCATCAGCTCCGCCGCGATTCGGCCCAACCGTTTTCCGAATACGAACTCCTTCACAGTCCCAGACTCGGTCCATAGATTCATCACCTGCAGAAACGCCTTGCCGTAGGTGTCGCGCTGCTCGAGCGGTAGTGCATCCGCCGATAACTCCGCCACCCGCTTGGATATCGCCTGCCGGTAGTGCTCAATCAACTGCGCCGATAACACGTGCTTCAGCTTCACGTAACCGTTCTCTTCGAAAAACCGAATCTGCTCTTCGCTTAAGCCAAATGGAGCATCGAGCTCCTGTTCCAGTGTCACGTTTTCGAGTGTCATTGCTTACCCTTCATCTCAGTTTCCTTGCGCTCGGGGCTATCGTATCGAATCCTTTACCGGAGATCGCCGCTGGTTAAAAACTATCGTCCGAAGTCAACCAAAGTAGATCCGCCCCGTTACTCATGGCGTGGGCCGCGTCATCAAACTCCCGATCGTGTTTCTCGCCGTTTCGGCAGCATTCGCCGGGAGCTGGAAATTCAAGAAGATCAAGCCTAACGCAAATCCCGCCCAGTACGTCCGGTTCAGCCATCTTCTGCCTCGCTCCGAGTGGGCTGAAGTCGCTGCTAACCGCCTGACTCTCGGCGCGACGCCCGAAACTGTGGCGCGTATCCAAACGCTCGGCCTTCCAAGATGGATTGAACAACAGCTGCACCCGGAATCGATCGCTGAAAATCCCGAGCTTGGTCGCGCCTTGGAGCCCCTGGCCTCGCTCACGATGAGCATTCACGATACCTATTTACAATACCCGAGGCGTCGCGCCTCCGACGCCGATAACACCGGCGGCGCGACTCAACCGGCCGAATTCTTGTCGTCGCAGCAACTCGATACGCTCCGAACCGGCAACCCCGAAGCGAGAAGGCAGATTCTGGAGTCCATTCCAACCGAAAAGGAATTTGCTTTTGCGCAAGCTTTAAACCGTGAGCAGCGCCGCAAGCTTATCAATTTCGCTCCGGCGCCGCTCCAGCGTCAGTTGATGTTTGCAACCAACCCCTTGCTCGTGATAGCGAGCGATCTAAACGAAGGCAAACTTCTTCGCGGCATCTACAGCAACCGGCAGCTCGAACAGGCTCTCGACGATTTCTGGTTCAATCACTTCAACGTCTTTATCAACAAGGGCGAAGACCGATACCTGCTTGCGGCCTACGAGCGCGAGACCATTCGTCCCCATCTCTTCGGTAGCTTTTATGACCTGCTACTTGCGACTGCTAAGAGCCCGGCCATGTTGTTCTACCTCGATAATTTCGCCTCGACTGGTCCGCAGGCGCCGAACGCTCGCCGTCAACACGGCTTGAACGAAAACTACGGGCGCGAGCTGCTCGAGCTCCATACCTTGGGCGTCGATGGCGGCTACACTCAGCGCGACGTCATCGAAGCGGCCCGTTGCTTCACCGGTTGGACAATCACCGCGCCAGCCAAGGGCGGCGAGTTCGTCTACCGCGACCGTCTACATGACAAGGACCAGAAGATCGTGCTTGGCCACGTCATTCCCGCAGGCGGCGGCATGAGTGATGGGCTCGCCGTGCTCCACATTCTTGCCGGTTCGTCCGCCACTGCCCACCACATCTCCTGGCAATTAGCCCAGCGTTTTGTGGCCGACGACCCGCCGCCTTCGCTGGTTAACCGCATGACGCGGAATTTCCTCCATACCGGCGGTGATCTACGCAAATTGACTAGAACGATGATCGAGTCTCCTGAATTCTGGTCGCAAGGTGCAGCGCAGTCCAAGGTCAAATCGCCTTTCGAGATGGTTGTGAGCGCCGCCCGTTCGACTCATGCGCGACTTACGTCCGCCTTTGCTCTCTCGAACCAGGTGGCAAAGTTAGGCGAGCCGCTCTATCGCAAAGTTGAGCCAAATGGCTACGGCAATCTGAGCACGGATTGGACCGGCTCATCGGCACTGCTCGATCGAATGAATTTTGCGATGGCTTTGACGGCCAATCGCATCCCGGGAGTGCGCGTGAACATCACGGAGCGCAACCCAGACGCCGTGGTGCGCTCCATCCTGTGTGAAGAGCCGACTCCGCAGACGGCTCTTGCGATTCACAAAGCACTCGAAAACAACCCGCAGGCCGAGAACGCCTCGCTTCCTGCACAGCCGAAACCTCCATCTGCCGCCGCCTTAGCAGCCGGTCTCGCGCTTGGGTCACCCGAATTTCAAAGACATTAGACGAGGAGTACAAACGTAATGCGATCCCGCCGTTATTTTCTGAAAAGCTCCGCTCTGGCTATGTTCGGAGTTGGCGCAGCACCCGCCTGGCTAGGGCGCGCCCTGTACGCCGCCGATGCTCCGCAGCCGCGCAAGAAGATATTCATTGCGATCTTCCAACGCGGTGCAGTCGACGGGTTGAACGTCATCGTCCCACACGGTGAGCCCGCTTATTATGCGCTGCGGCCCAGCATCGCGATTGCGCGTCCTGGCGCAGGCGAAGGCGCTGTCATCGATCTCGACGGCCGCTTCGGTCTGCACCCCGCCTTACGCAGTCTAAAGCCCTTGTGGGACGCGCGGCAGCTCGCTATTGTCGAAGCCGTCGGTTCACCCGACCCGACCCGCTCTCACTTCGACGCGCAGGACTACATGGAGTCGGGAACGCCCGGCGTCAAGACCACCCCCGATGGGTGGCTCAACCGTGCTTTGACCTTCGAACCGGCCCAGTCGCCAGTCCGTGCCGTTAGCCTCAGCCCGGATCTGCCACGGACGCTGCAAGGCCGTAACGCTGCGCTCGCCGTTGGCAGCATCGGTGACTTCGAAGTGAAAGAGTCGGCCGCCGCCGCATCCTTTGCCGCAATGTATGGCGCGTCACAGGATCGCATCTTGAATGGCTCGGCGCGCGAGACCTTTGACGCCGTGAAACTTCTGGCATCAATGCGCAAGCAGCCGTATGCGCCTGCTAACGGCGCACAATATCCGCGTGGGCAGTTCGCCTCCAGCCTCCGCCAGATCGCTCAAATCATCAAGGCGGACGCGGGGCTGGAGGTCGCCTTCGCCGACGTGGGCGGCTGGGACACCCATGTAAATCAATCCGGCGCCCAGCCTCACGAAGGACGGCTCGGCAACCTCTTAACCGAATTCGGCGGAGCGCTCGCTGCGTTCTCGCAAGACATGGGCGACCGAATGGCTGACATTACTCTCGTTACGATGTCCGAGTTCGGGCGAACCGTGAAAGAGAACGGCAATCGCGGCACAGATCACGGACACGCGAATGTAATGCTCGCCCTCGGCGGCAACGTGCGAGGCGGCCATGTCTACGGCCAGTGGCCCGGCCTCGCCCGCGAACAGCTGTACGAACAACGCGACCTAAAAGTTACCACTGATTTCCGCAGCGTCCTTAGCGAACTGGTCAGCAACCAGATGGGTAACCAAAACCTCGCCCGCGTGTTCCCAAATTTTTCAAACCGCCGATCGCTCGGCCTGCTTCAAACGTAATCTGATGGTCACCCCCCTCGGGGACAGTCCGGCCTAGTAACGGCAGACCGCCAAGGTCCGAGACGCAGGCCTGTCCCCCGATCCTCAAAAGCCCAAGCTCAACCCTTCCGATGAACCACCACTCCCCTCGGGGACAGTCCGGCCTAATTACGGCAAACCGCCAAGGTCCGAGACGCAGGCCTGTCCCCCGATCCTCAAAAGCTCAAGCTCAGCCTTCCGATGAACCACCAAAGCCCCTGCGTGATCCCGATCAGGAAACGCCTTTCACTCCCCAACCCGAAGCGAATACAAGCTATCGCGAGCCGTGATAAACAACGTACGTCCATCTGCTCCGCCAAACACCAGCTGGATCGGGCGCTTCGGAACATTAATCCGCTTCAGCATTTTTCCCGCCGGGCTGTAAACATAGATCTGTCCCGCCGCCATGTACACATTTCCGTCGGGTCCCACGGCCACGCTTTCTCCGCCGCGATTGGCAAACGGCTTGATCTGAGTCAGGTCTCCCGAGTCGTTCACGGCGCCGGAGTAAGTCATCACTTCCGCTTCGCTGCTGAAGTAAAACGGCTTTCCCGGCTCAGCCGTCGCAAGCCCGAACGAGCGCAACAGATCGGCGCTTTTAATGCCCCAACTTGTTGCCCCGCTCGCGAAATCTTCACGCGCGGAAAGAAACGTGGTATTGTCCGGCGATAGGTAATCGACGGTTCGAGGCATAGCGTGATAGCGCCAATCGCCAACCGGCAGCACAGGCGTCATGTTCGGCCGGGGAGCAGCAGGCTGCGGCTGTAACAGCGTAACTTCCGCGCCCGGCGTTGTCGGATTGAATGCATACACTGTCCCCTTACCCGAATAACTCACCACCAGCAGATTGCCAGCCCGATCAAACGCCAGATTCACTGGGTCCAGAGGATTCTCCCGCACGATGGAGAGCCGTTGACTTGCAACAGACCAGCGGTAAATCGTCTGCCGGTGCTCATCGACGAAAAAGAAATCGCCTCCCGGCGCAACCGCCCCACCGGAGATGTTAAAAAAGCCGTCGGCCAGTTTCTTCACTGGCGATGATGCATCAGCGGCATGGGTCACTAGCTTGCTGTCATCTACGTCCGCCAGGGCAAACTCGCGATCACGCAATTCCAACCCGTTCGTCTCATCGCGAATGGAAGAATCGAAGGCTACTTTGCTATTGCTATAACCGTGTACGTTGCGGAAGTGGATGTGGTTCGAATCCCAAATCTCGATCGCATAGGGAAACGGCTGATACGAGCTAATCACGCGGTAGTTGTGGAAGTTGGCGATCGTAATGTTATTTGAAGATTCAATATCGAGCGGCAACGCGAACGGGCTTTCGCCGCGCTCCTCTTCGGTTTGCAGGGCGTAGATACTCCAATTGGCGGCGCGCCGGATCTGCACTTCGTTCCGCACGTGGTGCTCGCTCGAAAGTTGGTAAACCCGCCCTTCGGTGGCCGTGTCTGAGATCAGCATGCCTGCCTGCGCAAAGGTGCTCGGAGTCCAGATATCGAAGAACGTGCCACCGCCGCCATCGGTCACCCACAAGCTCGGATATTGGCTGTTCCATCGCCGATGGATGTCCGGGTCCGCAGTATGAGTGTTGTTGTAGGGATTCACCCGGTGACCGTGGAAGTCAACCGTGCCGTGACCGCCTAAAAAGCGGACGTCGTTCATTAGCGATTCCCTTCCAGCCATCCATTTGGCCGCCACCGCCCGCGGATTTATGCCGTTGGTGTAAAGTCCGATGCCCGTCACGATGTTGCTTCCTCCCTTCGGCGCTTCGAGCAAAGCCTTTGGCGAACCGACGCCTTGAAACGCCGGCGTGCCATCGAGCAGATCGATCTGCGTAGCCAGCGGATGGAGCCCAATCAGCACGGTATCCGGCCGCAGCGTGAGGCTGTCGCTCACCACGTAATAACCGGACGGAATGTATATAGCCCGATGTTGCGCGATTGCTTGGCGGAATATCGACGTGTCGTCGTTCACGCCATCGCCCTTCGCGCCAAGAGTACGGATGTTAACCCAGGTGTTTGTTGGCGGCGGCGCGCTCAGATCGGAGTGCACTGCGTCCGGCATCGCCGCTACACCGGCCTCATCGAAGACATCGCGGATCTGTCCCGTCCCATCCAGACGATCAAACGACAGCCCATGCGTGAACGTTTTCACCAGGTAGATCGGCGCCGGTCCGTTGACCCGCCTCCCGCTCTCGCGATAGGAGGCGAATACCGGAACGTCCCTGCATACGGCACTCTCGAGATTGATCTCTGTCCGCGCATTGTTTTCCAGACTGATCACCAGAGCGGGGCCGCTGATGTGCTCAAAGCGAGCGTCCTTCATCCAAAGATCATCCGGATTGCCCGCGTCTATCGTCACCGCAGTGGGTACGTTTTGAAATTGGGGACGGATCAGCGTCAGCCCGGCCTCCTCATCACGAATCGCCGCCTCGCGTTGTCCCTCGAAGTACGAATCGACCAAAGTAAGCTGCCAACCCGGCGAGGGAGTGCGGCTCCACACTCCGTACTCGCCGCCAAAAAAGCGCACATCCTCCATTACGTTCCCGCTGTCGTGCACGGCAGCGAGACCCGATCCGACATGGAAATCCATATGCGCCAGAAAGCAGTGCTGCGCATAGGTTCCGCGAACACCCACGGCCCCCGCGTTTGCCTGGCCTATCTCGATATCGACGTTGCTCAGCGCTGAGTAAAATGTTCCCGGGTTAGCATCTGGAGGCCGTCCTGCGAAAGGCTCCTTCGGACGTGCGCCCGCGAAGAACACCATATAGTTTTCGTTGTTCTTGTCGCCAAACCCTGCCGTATGGTCCGGCAACAGCAGCACCGGCCGTTTCGCGCCGAAGCCGATCACCCGAATCATGGGCCACACATAGATCGTGCGTGAAATGCGGTAGCGGCCCTCCGCAAGGAAGACAATTCCGTCACCGTGCTCCTGCTGCACCCGATCAATCGCGCTTTGAATGGCATTGGTGTCGTCGGCGATGCCATCTGCCCGTGCCCCGGATTCGCCCGGCCCAACGTACACGGCCTGCCGGTCATCCAAACGCGACGTGTAAAACGAAGCGCCCCACATCGGAGCAGTGGAGCAGAGCAAAGCAAGAGCGAGCGGGAGTTTCAAAACATCTCTGTTGTATCACTCGCGAACGCGAGGCTCGGCCGCTAATTGTTCTCTCGAATGGCGTTCATCGGATCGATCTGCGCAGCGCGCCACGCCGGCAGCATCGTCGCCGCGCCCGCCACCACGCCGATCAGTGCGCAAGCGGCCATCAAAAATAAGGGGTCCAACGTAGCCACACCGTACAGCACCGAGTGAACATACCGCCCCGTCGCGACTACCGCGCCCAAGCCAACGATCACTCCGGCAGCGGTAACTATCAGGTTCTCCTTCATGACCGTCCAAATCACGTTCAACTGTGTTGCCCCAAGCGCCATTCGAACGCCGATCTCCCGTGTCCGCCTCGCCGCGTAGTAAGCAAGCGTGCCGTAGAGTCCGATCGCCATGAGCAGGAGCGCCAGTCCCCCAAAGAAGTTGCCGAGCGTTGCCAGTAGCCGCTCGGTCGCCAGCGACTGATCGACCACATGCTGCATGGAAACCGGCGGCTCGAGCGCAACACCGGCGGGAGCCATGCGTCGAAAATCCTTTTGAAACCGGGTGATCACCGCCTGCAGATCACCTTTGTAGCGAATGAGAAACGTCGCGGTGAAGTGATCATTTGGGTGAAAGATCGTCAACTGCGAGTCGCGCAGCCGCAAATACTTGCTGTCCTCCACCACCCCAATCACGCGCCGCATCGCTCCCGTTTTAACGTCGCCCTCACGCACGCTCTGGCCCACTGCGTCCCCTTTAGGAAACAACTGTTTGGCCGCGTTTTGGCCAAGGATTACCGCAGAATCCCGATCGTTACGATCATCCCGGAAATCACGGCCGGCGAGCATTTGGGTCCCGGCCGTAGAGAAATATCCGCGAGAAACGGCATTGTCGAACATCTCTACCGGCCGATTCGAGCCCACTGCCACCGAGGTCACCCGCGCAGAACCGGCCAGCGGTAGCATCGCGACTCGAGCCGCTGATTCGACTTGTGGAACAGCGCGCACATCCGCCAAAATTCGCTCTAGAGTAAGCTCCTGCTGCTTCGCGCTTAGGCTGCTTTTCATCCAAGACGACCCAATCGAAATTAAATGATCGGGTCTGAATCCAAGCCGAACCCGCCGGAGCTGAAACAGCGACCCCGAGAAGAGAACCGCACTCGTCACAAGTAGCAGCGACAATCCCACTTGTCCCGTGAGCAATGAACGTGACAAAAACTTCGAGCGCCGCCCGGCCAGCACGATGCGTGCCCCTGCAACTGCAGAATGTTCCGTTAAACGCACCGCCGGGCTCAAGCCAATCGCCAACGTAGCAGCAACCGTGACGCCCGTAACGAAACAAATCAAAGCAAACCCGGGCCTCAATGACAAGGAAAAGGTCTCCGAGTCCGGAAACAGCGACACCGCCAGCCAGTGCGAAAGTCCGTACACCAACGGGATGCCTGTCAAAGCGCCCGCTACCCCGATCAGTGACGTTTCCGTCAGAATTTGCCGGATCAACCGGCTGCGGGAAGCTCCGAGTGCGCCTCGTATCGAAAACTCGTTCTCCCTTGCCGCCCCACGCGCCAGCAGAAGCGCCGCAAGGTTCGCGCAGGTGGTCGCGAGCACCAGCAGCGACAGTCCGAGCAGAAGTTTCAAAGGATCTGCAAAGCGCTCGCGCAGAAATGAAAAGCCAGTCGCTCCCGAAACTGCGCCGAATTGATCGGACTCGCTCTCAAAGCCCTGCTTTTTTCCTCGAAAATAGCCTTTGGACATACCGTGAAGCACGGCCTCGGCGCGGCTTAACGTTCCACCCTCGTTCAATCGCCCCGCAACCGTCAACCAACTGCACCCTTGGCAGTTCCGCGAGGAAAATGGGCTGTTGAGCAGCGGCTCCATCGCAAGCGGTGCGATAATCGCCAGCTGCTCTCCCACGGTAATCCCGTGAAATTGCGGCTCTAGCACTCCCACCACTGTCACATCGTGATTATTCAACCGCAAAACCCGGCCTAGAACTCCAGGATTGCGCCCGAAAGCGCTTGTCCAAAAGTTGTCGCTGATTACCGCCACCAGACCGGCTTGACCGCCCCCCGATCTGTCGTCAGCCGGCGTCAGCAAGCGCCCGATCTCCGGCCGCTGCCGAAGCACTCCGAAGTAATCGCCGGTCACCCACGCGCCCGGTACGCTACGGCTCCCATCTCGCTCCTGAAGAAGAAAAGAGGCGCCGCCCGTCGCCAACAACCCTGAAAAAGCCTTGTTTTCACGCTGCAAATACTCGAAGGCTGGAAAGGAAAAATCGTAAGATTCTTTCCCAATGAGCCCATCCATCATCGCCTTGGGACGTTCAATCTGCAGCAAAGCAAGCTGGTCCGACCGGGGCACGTCCAATGGCTGCAGCAGTAACGCATACATTACCGAAAACACCGCTGCGTTCACGCCAATGCCCAGCGCTAGTGACAGAATCGCCACAGCAGAGAATGAAGGCGTCCGCCGAAGTCCGCGCAATCCATACAGCAGATCGCGGCTTACATTTTCCAGCCATGCTCCATGGCGCGACTCCCGGCACTCCTCTGCAACGGCCGTCACATTACCGAAGAGCCGTGAAGCCGTGCTTCGAGCCTCTTCTTCGGACAGGCCTCGCGCCCTGAGCGAGTCAACTTCACGCTGCAGATGAAGCCCCAGTTCCTCCCGCATCTCCCGCTCCTCACGCTTTCGCCTAAAAGCGAAAAACATCCTGCACCCCCTTACGAGCTCTTCAACACCAACCCAACTCCCGACGACAAACGCTTCCAGCTCTCCGTTTCCGCCGCGAATTGCTTCCGGCCCGCCGCCGTCAACGAGTAGAACTTCGCGCGCCGTCCATCGGGCGACTCACCCCACTGGGTCTTGATCAATCCCTTGCCCTCCAGCCGGTAAAGCGCCGGATATAACGAACCCTGCTGAACCTGCAAGATGTCCTGTGAGCTCTGCTCGATCCGCTTGGCAATCGCCCAGCCATGCAACGGCTCCAGCGAGAGGACCTTCAAGATGAGGAGGTCCAGTGTGCCTTGAATAAGATCGGTCGGTCGAGCCATGCCTTGTTAATCTACAATTTAGGTTTGTAGATTGTCAAGATGGAGTGTGCCGTGCGGGTTGTATAAGCTCAAGAATCAAAGAAGGCTACGAATTGAACCTACAACGTCTTGGCTGCGTTCCCATACTGACCCTCTTGAGCGTTCTCCCGCTTTCGGCTCAGAAATACAAGCCCGAATGGACTTCCCTCAAAGCGCACCCCAACCCTCAATGGTTCAATGATGCAAAGTTCGGCATCTACTTTCACTGGGGCCCCTACACCGTGCCCGAGTTCGGCAATGAGTGGTACTCGCGCAACATGTACCGGCCCGATCATCCTGACCACGCCCACGAACTGCTCATTCACGGACCGCTACAGTCATTTGGATACAAAGATCTGATTCCTTTGTTCACGGGCGAACATTTCGACCCTGATGAGCTTGCTGATCTCATCGTGCGCGCGGGCGCCCGTTACGCCGGCCTAGTATCCGAACACGCCGACGGCTTCTCGATATGGAACAGCGCCGTCAATCCATGGAACGCTGTAAAGATGGGTCCTCACCGCGACGTTGTGGGAGAAATGGCGGCGGCAATCCGCAAGCGCCATCTGAGATTCATCGCCACCTTTCATCATCAATGGCTTTGGGCGTGGTACCCGACCTTCAATGCGAAGCTCGATACGGGCAACCCCAAATACGCACAACTCTACGGGCCACCCGTGTCCGAGGCGGCTTGGAATTATCAAAGTCAAAGCGGATTAATCCCCGATGACGCCTTCTGTCAACGATGGGAAGCAAAGGTCAAGGAAGTGATCGATCAATACCACCCGGATCTGCTGTATTTCGATAGCCGCCTGGGCAACATCGCCGGGAAGTACCGCAAAGATTTCCTCGCGTACTACTACAATCGATCGGCTGCCGCGAACCGGGACGTCGTAGTCACTTACAAAGATCATGATTTGGAGAGAGGAACGGCCATTCTCGATCTCGAGCGCGGGCGGATGTCGGCGTTAACCTCCTTCAAGTGGATGACCGACGACGCGATCGGGTGGAAATCGTGGAGTTATGTCGAAGGGGAGAACTACAAGTCGCCGAACCGTCTGGTCGACGAGCTTGTCGACATCGTCAGCAAGAACGGAAACCTCCTTCTGGACATCGGTCCAAAAGCCGATGGCAGCATTCCGGGCGAGGTCAAAACCTGCCTGCTGGCAATTGGGCAATGGTTGAAGGTCAACGGCGAAGCCATCTACGGCACGCGGCCATGGACAACTTTTGGAGAAGGCCCTACCCAGGTGCAGGGCGGCACGTTCGGCGAGAAGAACATCAAAGACTTCACAAGCCACGACATCCGGTTTACTCGCAAGAACAATACGCTTTATGCAATTGTATTGGCTTGGCCAGATGGCCCGGTAGTGATCAAGTCCCTGGCTACCGGCGCAGCAATGCCCTTTAGAACGAAGATCGGGCACATACAGCTCCTAGGGAGCGCCGCGCCTGTTCACTGGTCGCAAACCGCCCAGGGGCTTTCGGTTCGCATGCCACGGCAGAAACCTGGCGACTATGCATTTGTCCTGAAGTTATCCGCCTAACCGCTAGCTTTTTTCTGAGACGAATCGGGAAATTCCGCAACTATCCCTCCGAGACCTCGAAATGAAACCCAAAATCTACAAAATCGGCCCAACCTGGATTCTCTGGGTTCCCGGAGTTCGCGTTTACCGCTTCACAAGCTGGGGCAAAGCCATGCAATACGCGCTCGAAAGCGGTCCGCAGCTCTAGTTTTAGGGAATCACTCGCGTCGTCTTCACGTAGTCCAGCTTCGGGAAATGCTCTTCCAAATACGCGTTCCCGATATCGGCAATTGCCGCCGGGCTCGGTCCGGACCCGTTCGGCGAAATCTCGCCATAGTCGGAGTAGATTTGCAGTACGTTCTCCATCCCCTGTACGACCTCGCCGAAAGGCGTAAAGCCCTGCGGATCGAGCGCGGCGCTGTTGTCGCCTAGGTTTATAAACACCTGCGTCGTGCGTGAATTCGGCTCGCTCGTCTTTGCGAACACGATAGTGCCTGCCTTGTTTGAAACCTTCGGCGGATCGTCCGGAATGCTGATCTCGCTCCACGTCTTGTTTTTCGCCGGATCTCCGCTAATTCCCCACTGCACCACAAATCCCTTCAGAGCGCGAAAAAAGGCGTTGTCGTCGTAAAAGCGCATCTTCGTCAGCTCGTAAAAGTGATCCGCGCCGATCGGCGACCAATCCCGATGAACCAGGATCACCACGTCACCCTTCGTTGTCCTCATCTGAATCTTGTACTCGTTGGGTGCACGTTCCATCGCCGCGCTCTTCTTCGATCCGCCGCACGAGGCAAGCCCAAATAGCGGCAATATCGCGCTTCCCAACGCCGCTCTCCGGCTAATCACTTTGCGTCCCTCCAATTCGAACCCACTCCCACTTCCACCACCAGCGGCACCGACAATTCGTACACACCCTCCATCTCGCGCTTCACCATCTCGCGCAGCCGTTCGCGCTCCTCAGGGGGTGTTTCGAACACAAGTTCATCATGCACCTGCAACAGCATCCGCGACTGCATCTTCTCCTTCGTCATCAGTTCCGCCAGGCGAATCATTGCCAGTTTGATCAAGTCCGCCGCCGTCCCCTGCAACGGAGTGTTTACCGCAGTTCGTTCGGCAAAAGAGCGCGCCGAAGGATTACGGCTCTGCATGTCGGGGATCGGCCGCCTCCGGCCTAGCAGCGTCTTTGCCACTCCCGTTTTCCGCACCTCTGCGATCGTCCAATCGATGAACTCACGCACCCCGGCGTAGCGCTCGAAGTATCGCCGGATGTAAAGTTCTGCTTCCTTCCGGTCGATGCACAGCGTCTGCGCCAGCCCAAACGGAGTCTGCCCATAGACAATGCCGAAATTCACCGCCTTGGCCGATCTGCGCATGTCGGATGTCACAAATGCCGGGTCTACCTTAAATACTTCGGCAGCTGTCCTCGTGTGAACATCCTGCCCGCTTTTGAACGCGTCCAGCAAGACTTCATCCTGCGACATATGCGCCAATAGCCGCAGTTCGATCTGCGAATAGTCCGCAATGAGAAGCTCCCAGCCGTCCGCCGGAACGAACGCCGAGCGAATCTCTCGTCCTTCGAGCGTCCGGATCGGAATATTCTGCAGGTTCGGGTTCGACGAAGAAAGCCGTCCGGTTGCCGCGCCCGTCTGGTTGAACGTGGTGTGAACCCGCCTTGTCTTCGGATTGATCAACAGAGGCAAAGCGTCTATATAGGTGCCCTTGAGCTTCGTAAGTTGGCGGTAATCGAGCACGTGCGCCGCCACCGGATACTTCGGCGCAAGCGACTCGAGCACATCCGCCGCAGTGGATATCGTCTTTCCCTTGCCGTACTTCACCGGAGTCGGCAGGTTCATCTCTTCGAACAGCACCTTGCCGAGTTGCTGTGGCGAATTCACGTTGAACGAGCGCCCCGCCAATGTGTAGATTTCCGCCGCAATGGACTCGACCCGCTCGGCCAGCCGCGTCGACAGCTCGGAAAGCACCGCCGTGTCCACTCGAATACCTGTGGTCTCCATTGCCGCGAGCACCGGCGTTAGCGGAAGGTCGATCCCACGATAAACCTCATTCAATTCCTGTTCGGCAATCTGCGGCCGCAACACTTCGGCGATGGCAAGCGTTGCTTCGGCCTGCTGTTCGGCGGCGGCGTTCAACTTCCGATCGAGTAATCGCTCGGCCAGCGCTTCTGGCGTCGTGCCGCTTGGGTCCGCATTCAAAAGAAAGGCGTAGAGCATCACGTCTTCGGCGACGTTCCGAGGCGCGATACCCAACTCGTCGCAAGCCGCCAAGAAAACCTTCGCGTCGTGAACGATCTTCGGCACGCTCTCAGACTCAATTGTGCTCCGCAGCGCTTCTATCTCCGCCGTGCAGACCGCCCGCCCTTCGCCCAGCTTGTACGAAAGTCCGACAAAGCCGTTGATCGCATCCACTGCGACCGCGAGCGGCGCATCGGACGGCCGTTTCTCCAACCATTCGCCGATCTCTTCGGCGCCGGGCAAGGCAGCATAGTCCCGCTCCGCGCTATCATCCTCGGGAGCTAAATCCTTCAACAAACTGAAGAACTCAAGCTCCTTATACAGCCCTTTCAGCGCTGCGTTGTTGGGAGCCCGCGCCTTTAACAGATCCAGATCCACTTCGAGCGGAATATCAGTGTGGATCGTCGCCAGTTGCTTGCTGAGCAGGATCTGCTCCCGGTTGTTCAACAGACTTTCGCGGTACATCTTGCGCTCCACTTCCGCCGCGCGATCGAGCGCCTCTTCCACCGAACCGAACCGCGTAATCAAATCCTTGGCGCCCTTGTCACCAATTCCCGGCGCGCCAGGAATGTTATCGACCGAATCGCCCTTAAGCGCAAGCAGGTCCGCCACCTGCTTGGGCCTGACGCCCATGAACTGCTCCACCTTGGCCGCGTCGTACCACTCGTCGTCCTTCATCGGGTTGAGCATGAACACCCGCTCGTTCACCAGCTGCAGCATGTCTTTATCGCTCGACACAATCACGACATCGACCGGCTTTGGATGCTCACGGCACGCCATCGCCCCGATCACGTCGTCTGCCTCGAAGGTCGGAAATTCGAGTATCGGAATCTGCAGCGCTTCGAGCAGACGACGCACGTAGGGAATCTGAGGTCCTAAATCCTGCGGCATCTCCGTCCGGTTCGCCTTATACGCGGCAAAACTCTCTGACCGGAACGTAGGCTCGCTGCTTTCGAAGATGGCCGCAATATAGTCCGGCTTAAAGCTCGCCATTAACTTCTTGAGCATGTTGCCGAAGATGAAGATGGCTTCGGTAGAAAGCCCCGCGCTCGTCCGCATGGGAGGCGCTCCCGTCCGCGCCCGGGCAT
Source organism: Bryobacteraceae bacterium (assembly GCA_965219105.1). GTDB lineage: Bacteria > Acidobacteriota > Terriglobia > Bryobacterales > Bryobacteraceae > Bog-105. The sequence continues at coordinate 3,571,683 of OZ244728.1, forward strand.
GATACGCCCGAAAGATGAACCCGAAGCTATCGATGAGGAATAACCGCTGAGCTGGCAACACCTCTAGGATAAAAGCTTTGCCTGAACGCATTTCCCCGAAACCGTCGCACGAATCACATTCTCCTTATATCCATGTTGGTCAACGCCTAGCCCGACTCGCCGCATTGGGACTTCACGCAAGAGTTAGATGGTGATCGTTGGCCTCAGCGGCGCTTCAGGTTTGTACAATTCTTGGCTGTCTCGCCCGACCGATTCGGCGATGCGCTCCGGACAACCCGGCCCGCAAAACGGCGACTTTACCTTCGTCTATATCTGGGAGTGTTGAAAGTGGTCATCTCCCATTCCCAGTATTCCGGCTTCTCCGACTGATAGGGACAAGCACCGATTCTAGGTTCTTCTTGAGGTCTGTCTCTGCATAACTGAGTCTTGAGCTTCGTATCGCGATCACTAACTGCGGTACCTGGATGGGAGTGCAGCAGCTTAAGAGCCAACACTCGGATCCTTTCGTCTGGATCGCAAACGGCTTCACGCAGCCGGGGGATCAAGAAACTCGTATTGGATGCGGCAGAGCCGCGAAGCGCCGTAAGGCGAGTCTGCGCACACGGGCTCCTCAAGGCCGCATCGAGCAGCTCAAAGCTCCACTTTTCGCGAGTCCTCGCAAGTGTCCTCGCGGCTTGAAGAGCATGCGCTTCATCGTTACCAAACAGAATTACCTTCAACACTTCGGCTTGCGACCCTAGTTCCATCACTGACGAAATTTGGAGCAGAAAGCTACGAAGCGAAGGCGACGTCAAGAGGACTTTTTCAAAACCCGGCTCTGCGCGGACCTCCCGCAAGAAGAGGTGCAGTAGAGCAGAAATCGTCTGTCTCGGTGGATCAGTAGGGGGTACGGGAAGCAAACTGCGCTCGGAACGTTTCGGCTTCATGAAGCTACTCATCGGCATCATCGGTCTGACAATAAACCAGGATTGTTCTGTACCCTAATTTAAGGGCGAAAGCACCGCCTACAGCCACTATCTTCCAGAGTTCTCCAACGCGGGATAGCGCAAATCTTAACGAATCGAGTAGCGTGCCGGCCATCTTTCTTCTCCAAAACGGAACGCAGCTGGTCGAGATGACCGAGCAGCCCTACGAGTCCGAAGACCTGCTTCAAGCTCTTCTGGCAAACCACCCAAGCGTTCTGGCCGGCGATCAATTCAACGGCGCTGAACCGAAGCGCTGGCTTCTGGTAAATCGCGAAGCGGCGGTGCCGTGCGCCGAATCAGGGGCGGCCCGCTGGTCGCTCGACCATCTGTTCGTCGATCAGCACGGAATCCCAACTCTGGTGGAGGTAAAGCGCAGCTCCGACACCCGCATCCGCCGTGAAGTTATCGGCCAGATGTTCGACTACGCCGCCAACGCAGTTGTTTACTGGCCTGCGGGGGAGATCCGATCCCGCTATGAGCGAAACTGCGAATCGGCAGGGATCAACGCCTCACAACGGCTGACCGATTTCCTACGCTCCGAATCCGAAATGGATAGCGAAGTTGCCGCAGACCGCTTTTGGAATGACGTAGACACAAACCTCCGCGCCGGCCGCATCAGAATGGTCTTTGTTGCCGATGTCGTGCCGGCTGAGCTTCGCCGAATTGTTGAGTTCCTCAATGGACAAATGAATCCCGCGGAAGTTCTCGCGATCGAGATCCGGCAATTCACAGGACATGGAGTAACGACTCTCGTGCCTACAGTCATCGGCCAAACAGCACAGGCAGCGGCGCAGCGGGAACGCCCAAACCGGCCAAGCAAGCAGTGGGATCGCGACACCTTCTTCGAAGCGCTTCGGGCTCGTCGGGGCGAAGATATCTGCCGTCTTGCCGATCGCCTGCTGCAATGGGCCGACATCGCGCTGCCAAATACTTGGTGGGGAAGCGGCGCTCAACTTGGCTCTTGTTTTCGAGGCTTGATGCACAATAACAAGAATGTATATCTGTTTGCGCTCTGGACAAACGGCAGTATCGAGCTTCAATTCCAGACGTTGAAGCGCTGCCCGCCATTCGACTCCGAATCCGAGCGTCTTGAACTGCTGCGGCTTATCAACCAGATCCCGGACCTCAGTTTCCAACCCGACGCCATCACTCGCCGGCCATCATTCGATTTGATTTTGCTCTCGAATCCCAGAAAAGAGGAGCAGTTCCATACGGCTATCGAATGGGCGACCGCCCAAATCCAAGACGCCTGAAGCTGCTCACCCAGCTTATGGCTTGCCGTTTGCAAACGTAGGCACGTTCGATGTCAACTGCCGCGAAAGAAACTCCCGCAGCAGGTTCCTCACCGCTCCGCTGGCGACGATGATCAGCCCATTTCTAAATGTCAGGCCGGCTTGGCGGTCGCCCGGAGCTCGATACGCATTCGAAATACCTGCCGCCGCAAAACTCCCCAGTATATGCGAGTAATTCGGTTCAATCCGACCGTTATCTCCCCTGCAAATGAACGCATACTCAATCGCGTAAAGCGCTCGCGAACGGACGGAACCGGAGCCGCGGTAAAAGTATCGAGGGTCCTGGTGCAGCACCATCGGCAAGATCGCGCTTCCCAACAGCGTACCGTCTACTGTATCGGCGTACGTCGCTCCGTATCGCTTTGCATAGCCTTCCGCTCCCTGACCATAACCGGGAAACGTCTTGTGCCACTGCTCGACTCCCGCTACCCCGCCGACCACCAGAAATGTAACCGGATCTATAACAGTCCGAAGACCTAAGTTGAACTTAAGTCTGGAAGTCATGGGCTCGGCGTTCCAGATATAGCTGGTGTAGTAGTTCGGCAGAACGCCAAACACCCGCTGCTGCTCTTGCGCCTTTACCTGGGCCTGCGCCACTTGCTTCAGCGTCGCTACCACTTCCACCGTCGTCTTCTGAACCGGTATCCTGGTGGCAACTAATGGCGCCTCAAGCGTCTGGCCCGCTCCGAGCACTACGTCGGACGCAGCCGCTTGCACGCCGGGCTCCTCAACCTTCACCTGATACGAGCCTGCGCGCAGTCCAGAAAACGCGAATCTCCCTTTGCTGTCCGCCGTGACCTCCCGGCCCACCCGAATATTCTGCCCAACAAGCGCCACGTGCGCACCCGGAATGGAGACGCCGTGGGCGTCTTGCACAGTGCCCACAATGGTGGCCGCAAGTTCGTTGGCGCTTTCCTGAGCGTGCACGTATGCTGAAAAAGCGGCGAGATATAGGACGCCGGTTATGCTGGCCCGCCCAACCAGCCTCAAAATTGGATAGATTGTCAGCTTAAACTCCGATCGACGGCCCAACCCGCGCGGGAATGAGGTTTGACGTCTTATCCTAGCCGCCAGTTACTAAACGGACCATAAATTATAGGCCGAAGTTATTGCAAAGCGGCTTTGGCCACCACTGTCCAACTATCTTCTCCGTGCCTGAACCGTGCTCCATTGCTTCCGGAAATCGCCGTCCGGGTCGTACGCAATCACGGTATAAGACCCGCCTTCTCGCACTAGCGGAGTGAACGACTCACCATTTATGCGCATCGTATAAACCACTTCACCATCGGCTTTTTGTACCTGGAGCACTGGATCCCGAAAGCCATCGGTATGTACCGCTTCCAGTTCCCACTCGGCGCCCCATAACCCGTTGTCCATTTGCTCGACAGTCACCGGCCAACCGTCGTAAGGTTTCGCTCCCGTCTGACTTGGATCCATCCACCGAGGCCATGCCGCCACACTGGTTTTTCGCGTTTCTCGATTGGAAGTCAGAATCGTGTAACCGGTCACCCGCAGCCGCAAGCCCTCGAGCCCCTCACCCGCGTACTGAGCTGGATTTGCCACCGCAAAAACCGTCATGCGGTTGCCGAACGCATCTAGATGATCGCCCGTGCCCGGCTGGCCCGCCAATTCATTTGCTGCGCGATTCGGCGGGTACCATCGCCGGGGCCAAATATTGGAAATCGCCGGCGTGCACACCGAATACACTCCGTCTCGAAACTCCTGCACGCCGTAGTGCGAAGTTGTCCCGAGATGTTGATCTCCACAAAGGTGCGCGGCAAATCCTTTTCGCCACTTGAGAATTGCCGCATCGCGTCCATGCTGCGGCCAAGCTCCCGAATCGTGGTCGGCTACTAGATGATCGCCTTCCAGATACGTCCCTACTGGAGGAATCCTTTCTTCCGGATCATGATCGTCTCTGTCTACGCCCTCCGGCTCGGTATGCAGACAACCGAAGATCATCTGCGAAACCACGAACTTCAGCCACGTACGCCCGCTCCAGTCAGCCGCCCAATAGTCGAGGAAGGCGAGCTGGCGCTGACCCAACAACTCGGCGTCCGGCGCTTTGTTCTGCGTCGCTGGGTTCCACTTCGGATTAAGCGGAAATCCATTCACGATATCGGCCCCTGGCAACTGTTGCTTCGGCGCGGACTTCCACTTCCGGTCTTCTAAGATTGCATAACTTATTCCGCCCCACAGCACATCCGTGTAATAAGTCGTGATGCCTTGTAAGACCGCCGTAGGATCAAATGGGTCGGGTAAGTGCGACGTCTGCGCGCGCTGCACCATGTTGACCCAACGCGGAGCCATCTTGTAGCCGCCCGAATCCTGCGCCGCGTAGTTGCTGTACTTCACGGTGTCCTGGTTTGCCAGCGACGCTCCGCCAGCGGGATTGGTCGGCCGTCCTCCGCAACCCCAGATATTGCCGTGATACATGTCGTGATCGTCCGTCATACAGACCGACGGAATGTCACGAGTAAGGTCGCCGACAGCCCACCCGAAGATAAACCACTTGCGAAGGAAATCCTGCATGGCGGGCTCGATCAGCTCAGGCGCACGGCTCTGAATAACACCGAAGCCACCGACCGGCTCGTAGATCTGGTCGCCTGTCCAAAGTAGGATATCGGGCTTGTGGTACGCCAGATGCTTCGTGAAATCGGTGTGAGGAAAACCGAAGTCCCAGACGCATGTCAGTAAGCCCGTTACGATTTCCGGTTTGTCCACCGGATCTCTGCGAATGGTTCCACCATACGTGAACTGCTTGAACGTCCCGGCGGCGCCAGGCATTTCATAAAGGACCCGGTAGGCTTGGTCGCGCGTCGTATCCCACTGGGCGACGCGAAAGCTCGCATTCCAGGCGTCCGTATCCAGGCGGGAAGTCGCGATCGACCGCCACGCTCCATGTCCGTCGTCTACTTGCAAGGCAACCGCTTTCGGCGCGTTCCCAAGCGGCGGGAATTGCGCGCTCAACTTCAGCGTTCCCCGGCTTAAAGTGTACAGCGTAAACAGAATCGGGCCGTAAGCGCGATTCGCATGTCGGTCCACCTTGCTGCCCGAAACGGTCCAATCGGCAAACCAGAATCGCATCGTTCCTCCGCGTTGCTGGTTCGGCGGATAGAAGCTGAAGTCCTTGATCGGCTTGAGCGCCACGGGCGTTGCCTCCACGGCTCCTGAACTGCACACCAGCGCCAGCCCGCCGCTAAGCCACACGCTCGGGACATCGCGGGCAGTCTCCACAACAGCATGGCCTTGACTGCTCGCGCGCAGCGTGACCGTATACCCGTTGCCACCCGGACGCGCATGAAACTCCAGCAGCAGCTCGCGCGACAGATCCACTTTCGGCGCAGAGGCGTCGAGGGCACCGACAAACAGACGGCCATCCGCATTGACGCCAGCATTCATGCCTTGGCCGTAAATCGCCGCGGCACGATAGTCGTCCATCTGATGCTTTACCCCGACGCGGAACCCGACGAAGCCGCGATCGAGCGCGGCCGAGTCAAGCGGTCCACAGCGCACACTCATACTTAGCTCGCCCTGGCGTTCGGCAACCCTATGAGTTAAGAGCGCTACGTTGCGGTCCTCACCGGCCGAGAAGCATTCGAGCCGGCCGCCTCGCAGCCGCCAATCTTGCAAAGGATTCGGCCAGAAATCCGGCCCAGGCCACGCCCGCTCTGCATCCGCGGGCCATGCGCTCTGAAATGACGACCCGCCCTCTGGCTCTGATTTCAGCGCCGCGCCACTGACGCCCAGCGCCGTTGCACTTAACGCGGTCGCTCCCGCACGCTTTACAAAAGACCTGCGATTCACAGCTTCTTGATCATAATGTTACGAAAGTAAATCTTGACTCCCGGCGCGCCCTTATCTTCGGTCCCCTGTAAAGTAATATGTCCCTGGTGGAAGGTACCGAAATCTGTCATCTTTGAAAACTTACTCTGCGCCACCAGTTGTTTCCAAGCCCCGTCCCATAACTGTGTCGAAATCTCACGCCCATTCTGAATTAATTGAAGGTGTCCCTGGTTGGCGATAATCTCGAATTGATTCCACTCCCCGGCGTCCTTCACTGTATTGACCTTTGTCGAAATGAGGCCGTAGAGGTCTCCGGAGCGCCGCAGGATCTCCCGGCTATCCGGCACCGTGCACGCTAGATCTGCAATCTGCATTTCCAAACCAGTTTCGTAGTCGTTTTTATGCTTCGGCGATTCATTCACATAAAACATCACGCCGCTATCGATGCAAGGCTTTGCTTTCCACTGCAACTTGAGATCGAAATTGCTGAACTCCTGATCGGTTACCAGATCCGCATAGTCCTTCGGCGGATCGCTATTCTTTTTGTTAAGCACGATCGAGCCATCTTCAACCGACCAGTCCTTACCGGTGCCCTTTTCCAGATAGGAATGCCAGCCCTGCAAATTCGTGCCGTCGAAGAGTAACTCCCAGCCGCCAGCCTTTTCCTGCGGAGTAAGTGTGTTCTCCTGCTGAGCCGTTGCTGCCGCAGATAACAGTAATCCATTAAGAACAACGGCGGCTATCTTATAAACGCTTCTACAGTGCATGATTTATGGTACCTGCCAACACCAACGGCCCTCTGATGAGCGAACTTAGCTTATCAGAGCCAAGCCGCCTAAGGTCCCTCACCTTTTTCGATCAGCGGCTTATCCGCAATGAATAGGATGCGAGACTGCGCCAACGATTAACGCCGACTTTCCATTGACCAATTTGCAGTTGGAGTTCTATACTGTGAAAACCGCCGCGCCCAGACTGGCTGCCATGTGAGACCAGCGTGCTGTTTGCGGGGACAAAACACAGAAGTGACCCACGGCAATCGACCGACATACGCCACAAGACTATTCAGCGGCGCGCACCGCGCAGTAGTGGCCCTGTGCTTGTTGGCTGCGGGAATGCCGGGGACGACGCTGACCGTTGCCACTCACTACAGCAACGAACAGCGCCGTCCGCTCACCGCTTGTTTCGAGCAGTACGAACGTCTCAATCCTGGTATTGCCATCGTTCATCGACAGCTCTCATATCGCGACTTCCTGCAAACGCTCTTCATGGCGCGCATTAGCGGAACGCCCCCCGACATTTACAACCTCGAAACTTCGTGGACCGCCCAACTCGTCAACAGCCGAGCACTCGCCGCGCCTTCCAGTCAGGTCTCAAACTTTGTCGAGCGCAGCTACCTTACCGAGACCAAAGAAGGCATGTCCAGCGGCGGTCACGTCTGGGGCATTCCGTCGGAAGTCAACGTCTACTTGTTGGTGTACAACAAGATGCTGTTCGCCCGCGCTCACCTCGCCCGGCCGCCTGCCACATGGGACGAACTGGTGGACGATGCTGCCAAAATCTCGAAAGTCAACCGGCAGGGCCAGCTCACTACTGCCGGGTTCGCGTTCGGCCCGTCTCCCGCGCAGGCTGTTAATCCGTTCCTTGCCCTGCTCTACTCACACGGAGTGCCGCTCTTCAACCTTGATCACCGATCGACTAATCTCACCGGCGCCGCCGCCCACGAAGTGCTCGAAGGAGAGGCTAGGCTATTCCGAACGCGAGGCACAAGCGAGGGATCCAACCCCACTCAGTTTTCCAGCGGATCGCTCGGCATGATGATCGTGCCGAACTGGAATAAGAAGCAGCTGCTCGAAGATCTCGGGGACCGCTTCGCCGGAACCGTTGGCGTTGCGCCAATCCCGGGCGGTCCAACCTGGAGAACCGTGCAGTACGGCTTCTTTTGGGCGGTAGATTCCAATAGTCGGCATGCAAACGAGGCTTGGAAACTGTTGCAGTGGTTGAACACTCCGCACTCGCCAGGACGCCGCTCCTGCGTGGGCGATCTACTGCTCGGACTCGGCGCGCTGACGGGCAATAAGGCCGATCTGGCGGCGTCCGCCGACGAAATTCGCGACCCGTTCGTGAAACCGTTTGCCGACGCTCTATCCTCCGGTCGTGCGCTCGCAGGCATCGGTGTTCCGCACGCTAACGAAATCCAAAGCCTTCTCAGGAGCTATCTCGAAGAGGCATGGCTCGGCGTGCTTACGCCCGACCAGGCCCTGGCTCAGGCGTCTGCAAACATCCAAATGATCCTTCGAGAGTCGGAGTAGCCACTCATGCGGCGCCCATCGGTAGCCTTCGTTTTTCTGAGCCCGGCTCTCCTGTTTGGAGTCGTCTTTTTCATTCTGCCGATCGTTGTTGCCTTCTCTCTCACGTTCAGCAACTTTCAGGCGTTCGTTCCCCCACGCGGGGTCGGACTGGCCAACTACAAATACCTTCTCACTCGCGATCCGTTCTTTCTCCAATCGTTAAAGAACACCGCCGTCTTTGCGGCTGGCGCGCTCGCTCTCGGCATCCCGCTTGCTCTTGCGGTCGCCTACGCCGTTTCGAAAAGCCGCTTCAGGGCGCTGTGGCGCTCGGTCTACTGGCTGCCCATGGTCACCAACGTCATCGCTGTCGCATTTATCTGGAAGTTTGTGCTGGACGACTCCACAGGTCTGTTGAACCGCACGCTCGACCTCTTCAGGCTTCCTGGTCCGGGCTGGCTTACCGATCCCCGGTTTGCCCTGTTTTCGGTCATCCTTGTCTTCGTATGGATGCAGCTCGGCAAGAGCATGATCCTGCTCTCGGCCGGTTTGGATGGCATCGACGAGAGTTTCTACGAAGCCGCACGCATTGACGGGGCCGGCAGTTACCGCGTCTTCACGCGAGTCGCTATTCCGCTCCTCAAGCCGACTCTGCTGTTCGTGATGATCACGGACTTCATTACCTGCCTCAGCTCGTTTCCACTCATGCTTGTGCTCACCGAGGGCGGCCCCGCGCATAGCACCACCGTTACTGCTCTTTACATGTACGAAATGGCATTCGCCGATCTTCGCCTGGGGCGTGCCTCTGCGGCAGCGTTTATCTTGTTCGTCCTGATTCTTACGGTCACGCTTGTGCAACTTCGCATCTTTCGCGAGGGAGGAATCGAAGCGCACTGATGGCCCGATTGGATTCCGCAACTTTACCCGAGCCGCCTAAGAAAGGCCTATCTTCATTCGCGCAAGACGGGCACAGCCGGCCGGATCGCCGCCCGTGGCCCGCTCCCGCTGTATGGTTCAAATACGTGCTGCTCACGCTCGGCGCGATCGTTATGCTCGCCCCTTTCGCGGACATGCTGATCGGCTCGCTGCGAACAATCCCCGAACGCTTGGCGCGGCCCCCGGTTTATTGGCCACATCATCCCCAGTGGCAGAATTTCGCGCGAGTCTTTCGGGAACTGCCCATGTTACGTTGGATCGCCAATAGCCTTCTCGTCACCATCTCGATCACGCTCTCGCAGCTGTTAACAAGTTCGATGGCGGGATACGCGCTCGCAAAGTTTAGATTTCGCGGACGGGATCTCATCTTGCGCTGCGTGTTAGGCGCGCAGATGTTTCCGTTCTTCGTCTTCCTGATACCGATGTTCTTCATACTTCGGTTCTGGCCGCTAGCGGGCGGAAACAATCTCGCCGGTCAGGGAGGCACCGGCCTTCTGAACAGTTATGCGGCTCTCATTCTGCCGTTCGCTGTGTCCTGGTACGGTATTTTCCTGATGCGCCAGTTCATGGTCTCCATTCCCAATGAACTGCTGGACGCCGCCCGCGTCGACGGCGCAGGCGAGTTCCGTATTTTCTTCACAATCGCGTTGCCGCTTGCGAAGACCGCGCTCGCAACGCTCGGCATTTTCGCTTTCATCTACCAATGGAACGAAGTGATCTGGACCATGACGGTCACGCGAACAGCGCCGCATCTTCAAACTGTGCCCGTAGGCATTTATCTCATCAGGGGCGCGTTCCTCGAAGAGCGCACTTTCTCGCTGCAACAAGCCTCGCTCGCCGTCTCGGTCGTGCCATTAATCGTTTTATTTCTGGCGCTCCAACGCTTCTACGTCAGAGGCGTGACCGCCGGTGCGGTGAAAGGATAGGAGGAAATCGAATTTATGACAAAAGGGCGCGCACCACTCATAGCCCTTTCTCTCGCGGCATTCAACGGAGTCGCGTGGCTGGTTCTGAGGAGGCTTCGGCCTCGTCAGCCCAAAGCCCCGGACGCCGCCGCTTACGAACATCGCCTGCGCACCGATCTAGACCGCGTGAAAGCTCGCGTGTATTCGGAAGAAGGAGTCCCCATGTTTCTAGCTTGCGAAAACCTGGCGTTGCCCGCTATGACGCGACCGGCTCTGAACGAGTCTCTCGTATCGGCATTTCGCCGGGACGCCGATGCGTGGCTGCGTATCTGGCCGGATTCGCCCGGTACGGAAATGTGCCGGCTCATTGAAGTGCTGGCCGACAGAGACTTTACAAGCGGCGGTGCTGAATGGAGACTTTGAACGCTTCCCCCACCTTTATCCAACACGCTACCGAACTTGAGCAGCTGTACACTGCAAGTCCGCTCGTCCGAACCGTCAATTTCCATAACACCTCGAAAACTCGCGCCGGACAGTATGACCGCGAACTTGCCTACTACAGCAAGTTCTTTTCCTCTGTCAATGAGGACGATCTCGATACGTATATGACAACCGGCCATTGGCGCAAGACGAAGCCTGGCTTGATCGTTGCCGTCTACGAAGGCTACCGCAATGGTTACGATGTGCTTGCGCCGCTACTCGAAAAGCACGGCTTTATTGGCTGGTTCTTCATCATTACGGGCTTTGTGGAAGCTCCGATCGAACAGCAGAAGTCATTTGCCGAAGAACACCGTATCTGGATGCGGACGAGCGAGTACCCCGACGGCCGTTACGCGCTCACCTGGGAAGAGCTGCGTGCCCTCGACAGGAAGCACGTAATAGCCAGTCATACTCGCTCACATAGACGGCTGGTCACCCTCGATCCCGCAACCCTCGAGCGGGAGATTGTCGGCTCCCAGGAAGATTTTGAGATGCATCTGGGCCATCCAGTGCGCGCGTTTGCCTCGTTGAAAGGAGTGGCCTGCGGCGAATGCCCCTGCACGGACCGGTTAATCGCCGAGGCCGGATACGACTTCGTCTTTTCGAGCTTTCGTATTCAATGGGTAGGCGCAAACAGCAGCTATGACAGATCCAATCGCGTTCCGTGAGAGCGCAGATACACTCAAGCCGCTGCTCGCGACTCGTCCGCTAGTTCGAACCGTCAACTTTCATAACACGCCTCGCTCGCGCGCCGCAGAGTACGATCGCCAGCTAAAGCACTGCAGCGACTTCTTCTCTTCGGTTGACGAACAGGACCTTGATCGCTACATAAGCAGTGGCTCGTGGCATAAATCGAAACCCGGCCTCATCGTGGCGCTATACAACGGCTACCGTGATAATTACGATGTTCTCTTGCCGCTGCTGGAGCGTTACGGATTTGTCGGCTGGTTCTTCGTCCCCACCGCGTGGGTCAGCACGCTTCCAAGCGAGTACGCCGGCGAACGTAGTGCGCTCAACTGGACTGAGCTTAAGCAACTCGATCGCAATCATGTCGTCGCGAGCCACACGCGCCATCACACCAGGCCCGCCACGAACGATCCCGAAGCGCTCGAGTGCGAGATCGTCGGACCGCAGGATGATTTCAAAACCCATTTAGGCCACCCCGTCCGCACATTCGCGTTTCTATCGGGCGTCGCCTACGGCGAACACCCGGCAGCCGACCGCTTCATCGAGGCCGCCCACTACCAGTTCGTCTTTTCGAACTTTAGGATCCAACGCTTATCGGATTGACCCGGTAAGCCGCCTTCTTTTACGAAGCGCATACGATTAGCACCAGCGCCGATGAATTCTTCGCAATAGTCAGTGTTGTATGCTCGCCCGGAGCTACGCAGGCCGTATCCCATGAGTCGAGTTTCATCTGCTCAGCTCCTGCGCTCGTCATCGTCGCCGCCCCCTCCCCTGGCACGGTTCTGACGTGAATCAGCGCCTCATTCATCGCTCCCGCTTCAATAGGAGAAAAAGAGACATCGTCCTGACTGGCTTCGATCTGTATCAAGCGAAGCTGCAATCTTCGCGCATACTCGGTTTCTTCCAGCAACGCAGAAATTGCGGACCTGTCCTTTCGAGCTTGCGGAGCGAAGACTGTCGACACAGGCCCATCCGCCGGCGTGGCCCGTGCGTACGCAACCTCCGAATCGGTTTGGGAAACCAGCCGGTAGGCAGCCTGAGGCGGAAGATAGGCGACGCACGCCTCCTCCTGCGAGGTGGTTGCCGCCGCGAGCTTAAAGGTGCGCGAGCCCTCTCCCGAGTTGTCCCCGCTCACGGTGAGCTCGATGGACCCAGCGATTACAACAACGAAGACTTCGTCTTCCTCCGCATGCCCCTCGATCACCGACTTGGCGGCGAATCGATAAACACGGAGCGAACGCAGGTTCGCAAAGCCCGTTCGCGATCGATCGATATCCACCGGCCGCGGCACCGGACCCGGCACTCCGGGAATCTCGATTCGACGATGATGATCAGCCTTGATTATCTTCATCGTAAGTTGCTCACGCGAACTGTGGCAGATACTCTTTGTGCGCTGCAATGAGATCGCGCGCGAGCGCCGCGGCTTTGTCAGGATCGTTCACGGAGCCGTCGGTCAACAGGGCTTCCACAAATAGCTCGAAACTGGCGGTTAGCGCTGCTTCCACGGTCACTTCAATCGCCGCGATCTTTGAAAGCAGCTTAGCCGTGAGAGCCGGCGGGAGCGCCTGCGATTGGAGCGGCGTGAACCCGGCTGCTCCAGCGGCGGCCGGCATCTCAAGCACTGCCCACTCGGGCAGCCCTGGCACCGCGCCCTGGTTCGGCATATTTACTGAAAACACCTGCCGGCGATCCAGCAAAAGCGACTGCATCATCTCCACCAATTGCTCGGACTCGCCCGGCACGTTCTCGAAGTACGAGGCCGGCAGCGGGTCGCTGGATCGCGCCACCGCCAGCATTTCATCGAACCAAGTGTCGCCCAAAGCAATGCGTCCGTCTATCGAGAATGCGTCCACTCCCAGCGTTCGCCCGTAATATTGGCCCTGCGGAAACCGCTCTGGAAAGAACTCCGAAATGTGCCGGTCGAGAGCCACAGGAAATACGCCGTATCGCTCGAAAATGGACCAGGCGAACGGGTCGTCTGAATGGCGGGGCGGTCTTCCAGTGACTGTGTTTGGCCAATCGGTCTTGTCTCGAATCTCTTGCTGAAACAGCGGCCGCTGTTCGTCGAGTTTGGCTCTCATCAGGGGCATCGCGTCCTCGCCGTCGCACCGGATGTGGCTGAGAAATGTGAGGTGGTTGAGCCCGACCCCGAAGCTTGTCATGCCGCCTTCATCGCATCCAAGAAACCGCGCCAGCACGCCCTCCACGTAATGCACGCCGTGGCACAGGCCGATCACCGGCACCCCTGTCTTCAAGCGCACCGCGCGGCACACCGCCGTCATCGGATTCGAGTAATTGAGAAAATACGCCTCCGGGCACAACTCGCCGATGTCCTCGGCAATCGCCACCATCTGCGGGATCATACGCATCGCGCGTGAAATGCCGCCCGGCATCATCGTGTCGCCCACGGGCTGAAAAATCCCGTGCTTCCGTGGCACCTGTACATCGAGTTCCCAGCCGCGGCGTCCACCGACAGCAATCGTTGTCACCACAAAATCCGCGCCCGGCAGCACCTCTCGCCGGTTCGTGGTCGACGCGATCGGAAACTCAACGCCCTTCAGTACAAGCATCTTTCGAACCAGCTTGTCCACCGCCTCGAGCGTCACCGGATCGATGTCGACCAGCGCCAGTTCCCACCGGTCTGCCTCCCCGCTCAGAATCATGTCGGAAACCAGTCGCTGAGTGAAAACAGTACTGCCTGCGCCAATGAGGACGAGCTTCAAACGGTCGGACATAAAAGTTATTATCGAATAGCTCGCCACGCGGTCGGATTGATTGCGTCCCGTGGAACCGAGCCACGCAAAGCCTCTAGTGCATTACGCGCCGCTCGCACTGCCGCGCCGGTCTTGCCTCCCTGCGTTAAACCTGCCTGATGCGGCGTTAGCACCACATTGTCCAGCGCGAAGAGCGGAGAATCGAACAGCGGCTCCACATTGAAGACGTCCAGGCCAGCGCCTGCAATCCGGCCCGTGCGGAGGGCGTCCAGCAAAGCGTCCTCGTCGATCAGTTCTCCTCGCGCGATGTTAACTAGATAAGCCGAACGCTTCATCAAACCCAATTCTCTTGCGCCGATCATGCCGCGCGTCTCTTTGCTCAGCGAAGCGAACAAGCACACGATGTCGGCTCGTCTTAAAACTTCGTCCAGCGGCGCATACTCGATGGCAAACTGTTTCTCTAACGCCTCATTCGGCGTCCGCGTATGCACTAGGGTTTTCACCCCGAAGGCTCGCGCGCGCGCAACGAAAGCTTTACCGATTTGGCCGAGCCCGATTACTCCCAACGTCGCCCCATACACATCCATGCTGGTTTGCGTGCGGGCAGCCCATAGCCCAGCCCTGATGGCGCGATCGCCTGTCCGAATCTGCCGCACCACGCTGAGCATCAACCCCATTGCAAACTCGGCGCATTGCTCCGCATTCACGCCTTTCACATTGGTCACCAGCACGCCGCGCCGTGTAGCTTCGTCGATATCGATATTGTCCGATCCCGATGTGTGCAGCGCGATTACAAGCAGGTTCGGCGCGAGCGCGAACGCCGCTGCATCTATTTGAAGTACACGCCCCATCACGACTGCCCGTGCCTCTTTCAGCGCAAGCCGATCGCTCGCTTCCAGTTCAGGCCACGGTGTCAGGTCTTCCACGTAAGTGATGCGATGACCCGACCCGTCCAAGGTAGCCACCGCTTCAGGCAGAGTATGAAAGCTGTCTGAGATGACAAGAATGCGGGACGGCTCCATCAGTTCGCCTTGCGCTGTCACGCCGCGGCTACGCGCAGGCCTTGCTCGTCGAATACATGACCGCAGCCGGCGACGGGTTTCAGCTGGACCGCTTGTCCCGGCGCGAGCTCTACCCGTTCCCGAAGCAGCGCGGTCAGCCGCCCTCCTGCCGACTCCACAACAAGCGTCGTCTCCGAGCCCGTCGGCTCCACAACTGCGACCGTCCCGCTGATGGTTCCCTCTGTGCCCGTGCCTGTGAGTTGCAAGTGTTCGGGCCTGACGCCGAAAACCAAAGATTTGGATGCCGCGGCAAACGTTGAGTTCAACGGCAGCACAATGCCGCAAGGCAGCTTGAGGCCGCTCTCCGTTCTTTCCGCCGCGATGAAGTTCATCGACGGCGAACCGATGAATCCGGCCACGAACTGGTTTGCCGGCCGATCGTACAGCTCAAGGGGCGTTCCCGTTTGCTCGACCAGACCGTCCCGCATCACCACGATCTGATTGGCCATCGTCATCGCTTCAATCTGATCGTGCGTGACGTAAATGGTTGTGGTCTTCAACCGCTGGTGCAGTTCTTTGATCTCGGTTCGCATCGCCGCCCTCAGTTTGGCGTCGAGGTTTGAAAGCGGTTCATCGAACAGAAATACTTGCGGATTGCGCACAATCGCCCGCCCCATCGCGACGCGCTGACGCTGCCCTCCCGAGAGTTGTCGCGGGTAGCGGTCGAGCAGCCCGCTCAAACCCAGGATTTCGGAGGCGCGTGCGACGGTCGCTTTAATCTGCGGCGCTTTAATACGCCGCAGTGTCAACGAGAACGCCAGGTTTTCGGCCACCGACAGGTGCGGATACAAAGCGTAATTCTGAAACACCATGGCCACATCGCGATCTCTCGCCGGAATATTGTTCACCACTCTCGGCCCAATCCGGATTTCCCCAGACGTCACTTCCTCCAGCCCGGCAACCATCCGCAGTAGCGTGGACTTACCGCAGCCCGATGGGCCGACCAGCACGACGAATTGTCCATCCCGGATCTCGATGTCAATACCCCGGAGAATGGGCACGTTGCCATACGATTTCCGGACGCTGCGGATATGAACCTCGGCCATCTGCAAACTGAAATGCCGAAGGTAACACATCTTCCCGACTAGCGCCTCGCTACACTTGACCGTGCAGCGCTTCCTGAAGTAATCACGATGATTTCCGCATGGCTCCAAGAGTGCTGCCGAGAAACTAAATGCCCGATTTATCCCAAGCCGTCGTTCACGGCGAGATTTTTCAGCAACCCGCACTTTGGTTGACCACGTTAGAGCGCGTGATGCAGCACCGCGCTCGCGCCGAGTCCCTTAGCGAGCGACCGGTCATCATCACCGGTGCAGGCACCTCCGCGTATGCCGCCTCGGCGATTGCTGCCGCTTGGCCCGGAGCGCAAGCAATTCCGAGTACCGATCTGCTGATCGAAGCTGCTTCTCACTTTTCCGCCAATGGCTGGCTGATTTCTGTCGCGCGCTCCGGTAACAGCCCGGAAAGCCTCGCTGTTGTCGAAGCACTGCAAAAAGAGCGTCCTCAAGTTCGTCATCTAGCGATTACCTGCAATGCAGACGGACGCTTGGCCAAAGCTCCTGGTGTGGAGGCCATCGTTCTGGACCCGCGCACGAACGATCGCAGCCTCGCTATGACAAGTTCCTTCTCGAACATTGTGCTTGCCGGCCTGTGCCTGCAACACGCGAACACGATTTCTCGTGTGCTACCGGCACTCTGCGAAAACGTAGAAGCATCCTTGCCGGGTCTAGACCGGCAAGCCGAAGAGATAGCCCAGTCGGCGCCTCCCCGCATCGCCGTCCTCGCCTCGAGAGACCTCTATCCCGCTGCTCGCGAAGCTGCGCTGAAGGTACTCGAGATGACCGCCGGAGGAACCGTAACGATTGCCGAAACATTTCTCGGCTTGCGGCACGGCCCCATGGCGTTTCTCCGGCCGGACACGCTGGTGCTTTGCTTCCTGTCGTCCGATCCGGGCAGTATGCGGTATGAGTCCGATCTCATAGGCGAACTACGGCGCAAGCGTCTGGGCCGAATCGTCGCGATTGCGTCGCCATCCACGCCGCCGGACCTCTTTCACGATCTCGTTCCCGCAAACGCGCCCCAACTTCCCGATAAGCTCCGGACGCCATTCGAGATTGTATTCGCGCAGTTGCTCGCTTACCGCCTGAGCGTTAAGGCAGGGTTGAACCCTGACAATCCGAGCCCCGAAGGCGTCATCAATCGAGTGGTTCAAGGTGTGTCAATCTATGGGAGCGATGAGTAACGCCCGGCGCGGCGTTGCGGTTGTCGCCCATAGCGGCGGTCCTACGCCGGTCATCAATGCCAGTCTTCTCGGGGTCTTCGAGCAAGCCGGGCAACACCCGGAAATCGGCTCACTATACGGCGCTCAAAATGGAATTGCCGGTATCCTATCCGAAGACTTCATCGATCTCACACAGCAACCCGAACACCTGATGGAGCAAGTTGGCCACGCGCCATCTTCGGCACTCGGTTCGTCGCGGCGCGAATTGGCTCCTGGCGACCTGGAGCGCGTTCTTTCTATTTTTCGAGCTCACAATGTCCGGTACTTCCTCTATACGGGCGGTAACGGCTCGATGGGAACCGCCTCGCAACTGGACATCGCGGCGCACAAAATCGGCTATCCATTGCAAGTGGTCGGCATTCCGAAAACCATTGATAACGATTTACTCGAAACCGACCACACGCCCGGCTATGCCTCTGCTGCCACTTTCTTTGCCTGTGCAGTTCGCGATATCGGCGCAGATAACCGGGCGCTGTCCGGTCAAGTTGAGTTCGTTGAGGTGCTCGGCCGCAACGTCGGCTGGCTTGCCGCCGCTACTGCGCTCGCTCGCAGCGATCCTGACGATGCACCGCATCTAATTTACTTTCCGGAGTGTCCGCTTCCCCTCGATCGTATACTCGGCGATATAGAGAGTGTCTACAGCCGCCTCGGCCGCTGCGTCGTTGCGGTGTGCGAAGGGCAGCTCGATGATAACGGCGATCCCTTCGGAGCCGATGTACGCCCCGGCTCGCGCGGCAGTCTCGCCATGAACTTGGCGCATCGTCTGGCCATGCTGGTTTCGAGCCGCCTCAAAGTCAGGGCGCGTAGCGAGAAGCCCGGTCTGCTTGGCCGTTCCAGTGCCTTCTGCGTCTCCTCTAGCGACTGGAACGAAGCGAGATTGTGTGGCCGAGCGGCCGTGCTAGCCGCGGTTTCTGGCCTTGGTGGAAACATGGTTACCCTCGTCCGGAGCTCGCACGATCCCTACCACGTGCAAACAAACTTAGTTCCCCTCGAACAAGTCGCGTTCCACGAACGGCCATTTCCTGCCGCGTGGCGCAACCAGGCGGGGAATGGCGTAATGCCGGAGTTCCTCTCCTACGCCGCGCCGCTGGTCGCACCCATATCTCACCACCGGCAACTTCAACGCAACAGAATTCCGAAGTTACTTACCCCTGCACCATACCCAGCGCCTCTTCCAAAATCCCCAATCCTTCCTCGATCTCCTCATCGGACGCCACCAGCGGCGCAAGAATCCGAATCACGTTCCCAAGAGTTCCCGCCGAAATAATAATCAGCCCCCGCTGATGACACTGGCTCAACACCTGCTTAGTTTCTTCCTTCGCCGGCTCTTTTGTAACTCGATCCGTAACTAACTCGATCGCCCGCATAGCCCCCACGCCTCGAACGTCGCCAATTAGTGTGAACCTCTCCGGCCACTTACTAGTTACCTGCTCAAAGATGCGGCCGAATCGCTCAGCGCGTTCGCTCAGGTGCCCGCCTTCGAACGTCTCCCAAGCCGCTAATCCGGCTTCGCACGCCAGCGGATTCCCCCCGAACGTCCCCCCAAGCCCACCCGGGACAGGCGCATCCATAATCTCCTGCTTCCCTGTCACCGCCCCCAGCGGCAAACCGCCGGAAAGAGACTTCGCGCTCACAATCAAGTCAGGCTCGAAACCGAATCGCTCACACGCAAATACCGGGCCTGTGCGTCCAAACCCGGTCTGCACTTCGTCCGCAATGACCAGCACGCCGTGCTTGCGGCAGATGTCCAGTATGACTGGGAACCACTCTGCCGGAGGCGTCACAAAGCCGCCTTCGCCTAACACCGGTTCGAAGATCACGGCTGCAACTGAGCTCGACGAGACCTGCCGAAGAAATACTTCCTCGAGCTTCCGCGCGCACTCCACGTTGCATTCCGGATACTTTAGGTTGTACTCGCATCGATAACAGTACGCGTACGGCAGCCGGTAAATCTCGGGTGCAAATGGTCCAAAACCTGCCTTGTACGGTTGGGTCTTGCTGGTCAGGCTCACCGCCAGGAGTGTTCTGCCGTGAAACGCGTCGTTAAAAGCAATCACGCCGGTGCGCTTCGTATACGCTCTAGCGATCTTGATTGCGTTCTCCACTGCCTCGGCGCCTGTGTTCAGCAGAATTGTTTTCTTAGCTGACTTCCCGGGCGCTTGCTCGTTTAGCTTCTCCGCTAATCTCACATAGCTGTCATACGGCGTCACCATAAAGCAGGTGTGCAAGTAACGGCCGGCTTGCTCGCGAATCGCGTCCACCACCGCGGGCGGACGATGGCCCTGATTTAAAGACCCGATGCCGCCGGTAAAATCCAGAAACCGATTGCCGTCGATGTCCTCAATAACTGCGCCTTCTGATCGTTCAACAAATACGGGCAAGGCCGTAGTAAGTCCTCGTGGAACCGCCGCATCTCTCCGTTTCATCCACTCGACCGACTTCGGTCCCGGAATCGCGGTCACCAAACGAATCGAGGAGGTTATCGCGTTCATGATTGAGATTATAGATAACCCTAAGGGAAAAATTACTCTGTCTGTATTGATCGAAAGGTGCTTGTTTCAGCGCGCCCCATCATACTCAACTGATGATTCTCCCTAGCGATCAAGATCCAGATCAAGCTGCATACAAACGCCATCACCGCGCCCGAACTGAGTGCGACTAGCCACCCAAAATGCGACACCAGAACCGGAATCAGCGATGTGGAGGCGATGCCGCCCAGGATGCCCGCTGTATTCATCACGCCCGAGACGGTCCCCGAGTGCTTGCCAGAAAAGTACGTCGCGCATGTCCAAAACGGAGCTTCGGCGCCCATCAGAAACCCTACGCTCAGACATAGCGCGACGATACAGACTAGCCGATGACTTGAGTACGCTGCGGCAAATAGCAATATTCCTGACGCCGAGTAACCCGTCGTGATGACATACTTCGACCCAGCAAGACGACCCCGAGTAATTGCCAAACGATCCGCGACGAAACCACCTACCGGCGTGAAACAAAGACCTGTGATCCAGGGCAACGAAGCGATCAGGCCGCCTTTCAATAAACCAAAGCCGCGGACCTCCACCAGGTAAATGTACAGCCAGAAAACGAACAAAAACAATACATATCCTTCGCTGATGTAACTAAGGCAAAGCAGTACAACCCTCTTGGATCGGAGGATTTCTTTTAAGTTACTCGTTGAGTCCGGCTCATGAATACGTTCCGGAAACTGGCTTACTCTTGTCCGAAGGACGTCGTTGGGTGGCTTGTTAGCGGCAAATAGGAACCAGGCAATCGCCACCAGAAAGGCCGCTCCCGAAGTAATCCAGAACGCTGCCTGCCAACCTACGCGCACCATCAACCAGGACATCAGGGGCGAGGCAACGGCCGCTCCTACAGAGGTGCCGGTGAGCATAAGCGACGTTGCGAATGCGCGTCTGCGAGGTTCAATCCAGTTGTAGACGACCCGCGTTCCGACCGGATAAGTAGTTGCTTCGGCCAGCCCTAAAACAAATCGAATCAGCCAGAGCAGCGCAAACGGGCTTAGAAAAAGAAAACTCGTCGACCGCGTGACAGATCCGGTCAGGATCGTGCAAACTCCCCAGACGAGCACCGAAACACCCAGCGTGACCTTCGGTCCGATCCGATCTCCCAACATGCCGCCTGGAATCTGAAAAACCGCGTAACCAATCAGAAAGCTGGTGAAGATCTGACCCATTGCAACTTTAGACAAACCAAGCGCAGGCATCATGAGTTCGGCGCTTACCGAGATATTTGTGCGCAGGAGATAGCTGACGAACGTGAAACTCGCAAGCATCAACAAAATCCAGCGTGAACCTGTACGGGGCATGTCTGTGACCGTTACTGCGACTCAGTATTGCGCTGCGGCGGCATGAAGCGCGCGAACCATTCAAGCGAACGTTCAATCAAATCGATACGGTCTGCTTGTTTAACAAAACCGTGCCCCTCACCGGCATAAACCACCAGCTGCGTCGGCACATGCATCGTCTTCAGGGCGTGCCAAAACTCGAAAGATTGCGCCGGCGGAGCTTCTCCGTCTCGCTCGCCAACGACGATCAGAGTGGGTGTCTTCGCGTCTTTCACATACGTCAGAGCCGAACTGCGAGCGTAAGCAACGGGGTCGTCATACACCGAAGCGCCGAAGTAAGGAAGCATCCACTGATCGATCGAGTTCTCGCCGTAGTAGCTCTGCAGATTGCAAGCCGCCGCGCCGGCAACTGCGGCGCGGAATCGATTGGTCCTTGTCACCGCGAACATCGCGGTGGACCCGCCATAACTCCATCCCGTGATCCCGACGCGATCGCGGCCCACGGGCTCTTTGGCAAGCACAGCATCTATTCCGGTGGTGATATCGCTCAAATCTCCAAATCCCCAATCGCGACGGTTCGCCTGAGTGAAGCGTTCACCCTGCCCAAAGCTGCCGCGTGGATTTGGAAAGAACACGAAGTACCCGAAATTTGAAAACGCCTTTGCGTCGAAGTGAGCCGCCGCCCAACTCGGAGTGAAAATCCAAGCCGGCCCGCCATGAACCGAGACAATCATCGGGTAAAGCTTTGCCGGATCGAAATTGTCGGGAAAAAGGAGCCAGCCCTGAACCTGGAACGAATCGTTCTTCCAGGCAATATCCTCAACTCTGGTCGACCCTAAATCGATCTTGGAGTTTTCACGGCTAATTTGTCGCCAATTTCCGACAGGTCCGGCCCAAACCTCCGGAGGCAGCGACCAGGAGCTGCGAACCAACGCTACCACCGGGGTCACCGAGCGCTTCGTGTACGCCACCGAGAGGCTTGCCTTCTGCGGCCACGCATGAATCGTTTCGCCACCTTCCCAAAGCGTTGCCGTTTTCCCGCTTACGACATCGAGTTTGGAAATAGCGCTCGATCCGCCCCGATACTCGGTGAATAGCAGGCTTTGGCTTGACGTCCAAGTGAACCACGAGGGCGTCGAGGATCTTCCCGGAGTCAGGTCTTTCGCTTTGCCTCCGGCGGCTGGTACAACATAGATCTCGCCTCCGGTCAGTCCTTCATCGCTCATCAAACCCGAGATGAAAGCTATGCTCTTACCATCGGGCGACCATCGCGGGAGCGCGATCTGCAAGGCCGGCTGGTAAACACAGCGTGGCTCGTGCGCCGCAATTGGCTCGGTATAGAGCTTGGCTACGTACCAGTTATCGTCGCCCGGCGGCGGCGCGGCCGTGAACGCCAGGGTCCGGCTATCCGGCGACCAGTCAAATTCGAAAGCATACAGATTGGCCGGCGTCAGCTCTCTTGTCTCGCCCGAACCGATATCGGTGATAGCGACCCGCTGGATCTCGGTCGTTTCCTGTTCATCGATTACGCCTGTGGGAGCCTTGATTGCAGCCATCGGGCTCGGAGTCCTGGGTGCATTGTTTACCAGCAGAAACGCAATCTTCGTCCCGTCCGGCGACCACTCAGGCAGCGCGACCGAGCCCGTCACGTGCGTAAGTTGCCGGGCTTTCAAAGCTGTTCCCGAATCGGCTGGATGCAGGTCGGTTATGTATAGCTGAAGCTGGCCGGGGCTCCTGCAATCAGAGAGAAATGCAAGGCGCCGCCCATCCGGCGACCACACCGGCGACTGGTCTTGACAATCGGCGTCACTCTCGGCCGCTGTCACATGCAGGACCGGTTTCGGATTATCTACCCTCGCAATCTTTATCGATTGAGAATCTGCTTTGACGCCTTCGGCAGACCAAGCTACCATCAGTCCATCCGCGCTCAGGTCGGCTTGCGAGATTGACTTCACCGTTGTAAGCGTTCGATCCAGTTCGGTGATCCGCTCGCGAAAGGCATGCTGCTTTGACGCCGGCAGCGTTTCTGCCGAAGAAAAAAAATGCATACCGGCGAACACGGTTCCGATACAAATGGCATTTCGAACAATAAAAGGGAAACTGGACATGAAAACACTTAGCGACGGCATCTCCCAAAAAGTCGATGAGCTCCGTCCGGAAATCACTCGCTTCCTTCAAGAATTGGTGCAGCATCGAAGTTTACCCGGCGAGGAACAGTCCGCTCAGGCCTTCGTCGCTGCGAAGCTTAAAAAGCTTGAAATGGATGTTAGCATTCTCAAGTCAGAACTCGCCGATTTGCAGGATCACCCTTCCTTCTCCGACGATGGCGTTGCCTTCTCCGAGCGCCTGAACGTGGTGGCTACCTGGAACGGCTCTAGCCCGCATGCCGGTCGCACGCTGGTCTTCAACGGACATCTCGACGTGGTCCCTGTCGGCAAAACAGAGCTTTGGAAATTTCCTCCGTGGGAAGGCGCTGTCGAAAACGGAAAGCTTCATGGCCGCGGCTCTTGCGATATGAAAGCTGGCGTGACCGCCGCTATTTTTGCCTGCCAAGCGCTGCGCGAGATGGGTTTTCAGCCCGAAAGCAGCCTTACGCTTGAAACCGTTATTGGCGAAGAGAGTGGAGGCGTCGGAACGCTCACCACCCTCCTCAAAGGCGTTCGTGCCGCCGCCGCCATTATCATGGAGCCGACTCGCTTGCAAATCTGCCCGGTTCAAAGCGGCGCTTTGAGCTTCCGCATCAAAGTCCCGGGACAAGCCATTCATGCCAGCATGAAAGCTTACGGGGTCAGCGCCATCGAGAAGTTTTGCGTGATCTTTCAGGCGCTCGATCAGCTCGATCGGGACCGGCACGCCCGCTACCGCAATCCGTTATTTGAAAATCCCGCGAACGTTGCGCCGATCTGCATTGGCAAGCTTCGAGCAGGCGACTGGCCATCGACGGTTCCCGATGAATTAATAGCAGAAGGGCGGTTCGGCATCTTTCCCGGGGAGTCGTTAACAGCGGGCCGCGACGAGTTCGCCGCCTGCTTAGAAAGCGTGGCCTTGTCCGACTGCTGGCTGAAGCAAAATCCGCCCCAACTCGAGTGGTTTGAGGGGCAATTCGAATCGAGCATGACCTCCATGGACGAACCCATCGCCTGTTGTCTCAGTGCTTCTCACAAAAAGCTTCTCGGAGAGTTGCCCGGAGTGCACGCCGTTCCGTACGGATCGGACCAGAGACTCTTCACCAACGTCGGTCATATCCCGACGGTTCTCTATGGCCCGGGCGATGTTGCTCTGGCTCATACCGTCGAGGAGTTTGTTGATCTCGAGCAGGTTTTCACCTGCGCTAAAGTCCTCGCCTTGACCGCAGCCGAGTGGTGCGGCGGGTACTTTCCACATGGCGACTGGTCTTGACTTTCCCGTGGCGCGATATTACCCTTCTGTTTACCATTACGACGAAACATCCTGAACAAGCCGAAAGGCAGCGGCGATTGCGCTGAGCATTGCTTCCCGTCATTGCTGTCGTTTCCATTACTTGTTTCAGTGCATCACTCCTGTACGCGGTTGCATCGCAACTATTCGGCTCTTTGCTGTACAACATCATGCGAAATAAAATACTACTGCTCGTCGCCGCTCTTTGTCTATTTACTGCCGACTCTGCCTTCGCGCAAGTCGACGCCGGCTCCATTGTAGGCACGATTCACGACTCAACCGGAGCCGTGGTGAGTGGAGCGCAGGTTACGCTCAAGAGCGAAGATACCGGCCAAGTTAAGCAGGTAACAAGTGGCGCAACAGGCCAATACACCTTCGATCCCGTCAAAATCGGCAACTACACGGTCAGTGCGCAGCTCGCCGGATTTGAGCGCGTCGATCATCCCAAGATCACCGTTGCGGTGCAACAGCATGTCCTAGTCGATCTCACTCTCACGCCGGGCCAGACCAATCAAACCATCCTGGTGACCAGTGAAGCGCCTCAATTGCAAACACAAGATGCTTCCGTCGGACAGGTGATTCAGGCCAGAACCATCAACGATCTTCCATTGAATGGCCGTAACTTCACCTTCCTCGCTCAGTTATCCGCTGGAGTGACTCAGGATCAGGCAGACGGCCGCGGCCTTGGCGCAACCGGTAGTTTCGCAGCCAATGGCAACCGGCCTTCTCAGAATAATTATCTGCTCGATGGGATCGATAACAATTCCAACTTAGTCGACTTTCTTAACGGAACAGCTTTTGCCACTCTTCCGCCGGTGGACGCCATTCAGGAGTTCCGTGTGCAAACGAGCAATTACAGCGCCGAAGTCGGACGTTCGGCGGGCGCCGTTCTGAACGCGACAGTTAAATCGGGAACCAACCAAATACATGGCGACGTTTGGGAGTTTCTCCGCAACGACAAGTTCGATGCCGCAAACTTTTTCGAAAACTCCGGCGGTTTGTCCAAAGGCGAGTACCGTCAGAATCAGTTCGGCTTCACGCTCGGCGGTCCCGTCAAAAAGAACAAGACCTTCTTCTTTATGGATTACCAGGGCACGCGTATCCGCCAGGCTTTTCCGTCGGTCAACACGGTTCCGACCGACCTCGAGCGCAACAGCGGCTACACTGACTTCTCCGAGCTCCTCACGCAAGGCGGAACCCGCACCGATGTGCTTAATCGAACTTCTCCCTTGGGACAAATATTCGACCCCTCTACAACGCGCGCCATCAACTGCGGCGTTTCGGATCCCGTCAGCGGCATAACGGCTGCTTGCGGTGGCAGCCCGGCGGGCACCCAGCTCGGCTTTGTGCGTGAACCCTTTCCAGGAAATATTTTGCCCGCTAGCCGCCTCGACCCGAACGCTATCAAGCTGCTTAATCTCTATCCAGCGCCTAATGGGCCGGGTCTATTCAATAACTACACCAGCGATCGCATTCAGAGCAATGATGTTGATCAATTCGACGTTCGCGGCGACCACAATTTCAGCGAGACCGACACTCTTTTCTCTCGTGTTAGCTACGTCCGAAATCCTCAATTCATCCCCGGGCCTTTCCCCGGAATCGCCGATGGCGGGGGCTTCAACGCGGGCACTCAGAGCTCCCGGTCCTGGAATGGCGTCCTGAGCGAGACCCACACCTTCTCTCCTACTTTCATCAACGAAGGGCGCATCGGTGTAAACCGAGTTTCCGGCTCGCGTGTTCAGGCCTATGCAAACCAGCTTGGTATCCCCGAGCAATACGGCATCGCGGGCGTTCCCCAGCTAGCGTCGAACGGAGGCTTGCCGACAATCGACATCGCCGGCCTGACTCAACTCGGCGGAAGCGGGTATCTGCCTTCCATCGAATACAGCACCGTCGGCCAGTTCAGCGACAGCCTCACTAAAAACGCCGGTAACCACACGATTAAGATCGGCTACGAATACCAGCGCCTGCGCTTTTCCGTCCTTCAGCCGCCTGCCGCTCGCGGAAACTTTTACTTCGACGGTAACTACACTGAAGTGCCCAATACCAGCGGCGGCAATACCAGCATCGCTCAAATGCTACTTACTCCAATTCCAACAACGACTCCGGGCGGCACCAGCTATCTCGGAGGAGCTGATTACGTGATCACTTCGAACATCGCCAACACCGATTCCAAGCGCAACTACAACGCTCTATTTATTCAGGACGACTACAAACTGTCCTCCCGGCTGACGATCAATCTTGGGTTGCGTTGGGAGTATTTCGGCCCACTCATTGAGCGTTATGGCGCTCAGTCTAACTTCCAGCCGCTTGCTAATGGCGGGGCCGATTACCTAATCACAAAAAGCCGCTGCAACACCCCGCTCTCCTCCGATTTCTTGTCGGCTGCAGCCCAGAACGGAGTTAGTATTGTCTGTTCCAGCACGCCCGGCTTACAGGTATCGCAAAAGCTTAACTTCTCGCCTCGCGTCGGCTTCGCTTATCAGGCTAACTCTAAGTTCGTCGTTCGCGGAGGCTACGGCATCTTCTACGGAGGCTTTGAAAATGCATCGCAGTATAACTGGGGCAGCTTTCCTTTTCAATACCACATCAATTACAACAACGTTGTGCCTAACCAGCCGATTGTCTATCCTAACGGCGCGCTCGGCACCCTTGAGACTGGACTCAGCGCGATTCCGCTTAGTCCGGACCAGTTAGCTGCGTCTGGCGTCTCTGTGCAGGGCGAAGACTATCATCTCCGAACGCCTTACACGCAAGCCTATAATTTCACCGTTCAGTACCAGCTCACGCAAAACGACACCGTGCAGCTCGGTTACGTCGGCAATACGGTTCGCCACCTGGGCGTTTACATCAATCCCAATCTTCCCCATGAACTGCTTCCGCCTTCCTTCGACAGCCTGGCTTACTCACCCTACTCTAATTTTGCCGCTTACAATAACTTCACTACCTTCAACGGCAATAGCTTTTACAACGGCCTGCAACTGAATTACGAACGCCGCCTGAGTTATGGACTTAGCTTGCTTGCCAATTTCACCTGGTCCAAGTGCCGCACCGATGCAACCGACTTACTCAACGAAACCGCTAACGGTTATCGAGCGCCCTTCCTGCCCGGCTTCGGTATTCAGGGCGACTACGGCCTTTGCGATTACGATATTCCAAAGGTGTTTCACTTGAGCGGTAGCTACGATTTGCCGGTCGGTCACGGACGCCAGTTCCTCAGCAGCAGCAACGGCCTTGTCAACGCTGTTCTCGGCGGCTGGAGTACCAACTACATTCTGACGCTCCAGGACGGGCAGCCCGGCACTGTTCCGTGTATTATCACTACCGCCGCCGGATTCGGCTGCAATGCTCTGCTTATTCCTGGTCAAAGCGTTACCGCCGGGCCACATAATGTCGATCAATGGCTGAACCCGAACGCCTTTGGCACGCCGCCGGTGGTGACAGCGGTCGGCCAGAGTGATTATTCACCGTTGGGCGGCGCTCCAACCCAGTTCTATGGGCCTGGATTCCACCGCCTCGACCTCTCGGCTTTCAAAGTGTTTCCGATTAACGAGCGTTCGCGCGTCGAATTCCGTGCCGAGTTCTTCAACCTGACTAATACCCCGAACTTCGCGGCGCCCACTTATCTCGACTACACGAACCCGACCACGTTCGGCAAGATTACTTCGACTCGCGACGGCCAAAACGATCAGCGTGAAATCCAGTTCGCTCTAAAGCTCTACTGGTAATGATCCCCAATTGTGAGTGCCCGTTCTTAGAGAGCGCTCATCACTCAGCGGTTTTCTCCTTTTGAGGAAGCCCAAACGCCAGAATAGTAGGTCCAGCAGCAACTGCGACATACTGCTTCTGATTAAACGAGTAAGTCATAGGTGAAGCATGTGGCGGTGCATTTGTCTGAAAGCGCCAAAGTGACTTACCGGTCTTTGCATCCGCAGCTGCGAACGAGCCGTCATCTGCTCCATAAAACACAACGCCGCCTGCTGTACTCATCACTCCGCCCCAAGTTTCCGCGTTGCCAACCTCCGGTATCTGCCAGACTGGCTCGCCCGTATGTATGTCGAACGCCCGCAGGAGCCTTTGACCCGGTTGATTCGGATCCGCACCGAAGGAGCCGCCCATATAGCCGTGACCTTCCTGGTATTCCATATCGGTCCGCGTGTAAATTCCACACTTGTCGTTCGTCTGGACGTAATAAAGCCGTGTGAGCGGGTCATAAGAGGTTGAATACCAGTTCGACGCGCCGTTCAGCCACGGGCAAGTAACGGTGCCTTCGTGCGTTGGGGCCTGTCCGGGCGCGACAATCGGCCGCCCTTGCGGAGTAAGTCCGGTTGCCCAAGTTATTTTGTTTGTATACTGCCGTCCGAATAGAAACTTACCGTCGGTGCGGTCCAGCACATAGAAGTAACCATTCCGGTTTGCCTGAACCAGTAACTTGCGCGGCTTGCCTTGCCACATCGCGTCAATCAATGCCGAGGGAGCCATCGCATCGAAGTCATGCACGTCGTGCGGAGTGAACTGGAAATACCACTTCAGCTTGCCCGTAGCCGGCTCCAAAGCCACGATTGAATCGGTGTACAGATTGTCCCCGAGCCGTTGCTCTCCATACAAATCCGGCCCTGGATTGCCCACCGGCCAATAGATCATGTTCAACTCCGGATCGTACGTTCCGGTCATCCACGTTGAACCGCCCGGGTGCTCGATGGCCGTGCCCTGCCAGGTCTCCGAACCCGGTTCGCCAGGCTGAGGCACGGTCCAGAAGCGCCACAGCTGTTTGCCGGACTTCTGATCGTAAGCCGACAGGAAGCCCCGCGCGCCATCGTCGCCGCCGGCTATTCCTGCCACCACCATGTTCCCGACCACCAGCGGAGCGCTGCTCGAATTGTAATTCTTATGGGCGTCCGCCATCTCGGTATCCCAAAGGAGCGCTCCCGTGTACCGGTTCAGCGCAACCAAATGTGTTTTGCCTGTCGCCAGGAACACCGCGTCCCCGGCCACTGCCGCTCCTCGACTGTTCCCTTGTGCTCCAGCCCCGCCGTTCGCCTTTGAACCCATTCGACGGTAATGCCAGATCTGTCGCCCACTTCCCGCGTCCAGCGCAAAGCACTCTTCCCCGGAAGTGACGTACATCAAACCACCGGCGACCACCGGCGTCACCTCGAGTTGACTCGTGTGCTCCAGCGAAAACATCCATTTGGGCTGCAGTGACGACACGTTAGCCGCGTTTATCTGCCCCAAATTGCTATACCTGTTTCCAAGCGTGCGGCCGTCGTAATTGGTCCAGTCGCTTTGCGAGGTAACCTCTCGATATTCATCTTTCCCGGCCTTTCGCAAAAGATGCACTCGATGATCGTCTCCCAACAGCTGCATGTCGACTGCGGACTGGTTCAGCGGTACGCCTGCCAGTTCCCGGCCGTTCTCCAATTTAACTTTCACCGGCGCAGCTGACCCTTGTTTCGGCTCGAGCGTCCGCAAGAAGCTAATCAGATTCGAGCGATCCGAACCACTAATGTCCGGGAACGCCGGCATGCCCGAGGACGGTATCCCGTTGTGCAATAAGGAGACTAGATCATCGTCGCTGCGCACCCGCACCCGATCCAAAATTGACGGTCCAAACTCGCCACCACCCGCATCCGTGCCATGGCAAGACGCGCACCGGTTCAGAAAAGTTTTCCGCCCCTCCTTCGCAGCCGCGGCATTCGGCGGGACTGGAGTCTGCGCAAACGTTAACCTTAAACCCGCCAAGGCAAGAAGTGTGCCCAACATAGGGGTGCCCAGCGAGCGAATCATGTTCGGTATGGCCATTCCTCTAAATCCTAGCGTCTCGATTCCAATTGGCCGTACGATGTGGAGTATGCAAAGCGTGTTCTCGCTGATTTCGTTTGCTTCGGCCGTTAACCGTTTGCGAGTTGGTAAGCTGCCGTTTAAGAAAGAAATCCATACGGCGCCCATGTCGTTTGTCACCTACAACGCGTTCTTCCCGGCCATACTTGCCATCCATAACATGGACGAATACTCACGCTATGACGAGTTTGTCCGCGTCCACCATCGAGCTCTACCCAAGAAACTAGTAAGCCGCCCGGTGATTCGCAGTGCAGCAATTCTGCTTAGCCTATTCGTAGCGTTGCTGGATGGCTTGACTTACGCGTACAGAAGCCGTGGGCTCATCGGCCTATCTAAGCTCGCCATTCTCGCGCTCATGATGAATGCGATCGCGCATTGCTTGCTTTCGCTCAGACGCCGCTCCATTTTGCCCGGCACACTCTCAGCTGCCACTCTCGTCCTGCCCTATTCTGCGATCGCGATTGTTGTCATGCGGGAAAACTTCGGCGATACCGCGTGGAGCATTCTTCGTCTTTCTGCGCTGGGCGCCTTTACTGCTCCGGTGGCCGCCATCTCTTCTATGTGGACCGGCTACGCTTTCACCCACCGGTTCACGACTTGGTCAGTCCGCCGCCCAGCAAGCGGCAGTTGACTTCATCCAAGCATGGCAATTGCGATCCAAACGAAAATCCTCTCGTCGCCACCGAAGGAAAGTCTGGTTCTCCTGAACCTGCTGAAGCATAGCCGGCCGATTAGCTGAGACACTGGATTCCATGTCCACAGAAAACGAAGCCAGCGCATGAGAGCCGCCTGGTACGAAAAGCAAGGCCCGGCCCGGGAAGTGCTATCCGTCGGTGAGATGCCGGACCCCACGCCCGGCACCGGAGAAGTTCGCATCCGCATCGCTGCCTCGGGCATTAACCCCGGCGACATCAAGAAACGCCAGGATGCATTCGGCTATGGCATGCCCTACCCTCGCGTCATCCCACATAGCGATGGCGCTGGCCGCGTGGATCAAGTCGGTCAAGGCGTTCCTCCCGAGTGGATCGGGCGCTCCGCTTGGTGCTTCGGGGCTCAATCCTATCGGCCGTTCGGTACCGCCGCCGAGTTTACGGTCGTCCCCGTGGATCAAATCGCTTTCTTGCCCGCACACGTGTCCATGGAACAGGGCGCATGTCTTGGTATTCCCGGCATCACCGCCCACCGCGCTGTTTATGTCGCGGGCCCAGTCGCAGGTCGCACTGTCTTGGTGCAAGGAGCCGCCGGTTCCGTGGGCATTTGCGCGGTCCAGTTAGCGAGTCGTGATGGAGCGCACGTAATCGGCGCCGTGCGGTCATCCTCCGACGAAGAAACTGCCCGGAGCGCCGGCGCTCACGAGGTCGTCCTTACCGGTCAGAACCTTGCTGCGCGCGTAAAAGCACTTGCGCCAGATGGCGTCGATCATATCGTTGAAGTCGCCTTTGGATCCAATATCGACACCGACATCGAACTACTGAACATGAACGGCTCTCTCGCTTCTTACGCCACCGATGATGCCACACCCAAGATCCCCTTTTGGCAGACCGTCTTCAAGAATGTTCGGCTGTTCTTCTTAGGCAGCGACGATTTTCCAAAGGACGCTAAAGTGGCCGCAGCGAAAGATTTGAACGCCGCCCTCGAGGCGGGTTGGTCAGGTTTCGAGATCGCCGAACGAGTCCCGCTTTCAGAAATCGCCCGAGCCCACGAACGTGCAGAGCACCCAGGGCGGCCAGGACGTATTATTGTTACCGTATGAAAAGTCGCTTATTGGCGCAGCCGATTACGCCGCTTTGCGCTGGATCGAAGCAATTCCGTAAGTGGGCGTCTACTAACTCTCTTCGACTTGTGCTCGGCCTTTCTGCCTGCGCGGTCGCCTCGTTCGCCGCCGATCTCAGCATTCATCAGCCAAAGTCCGCGACCTTTATCCGAAAATCCGTGCAATATTCCTGCGACGCCGCGGGCCACAAAATAGGTGTGCCAGACGGCGTCTTTTCCGTCGAATACATCAACGGCGGCGGCAACAGCCTTGTCGTCGTCCCCATCGGCGGAACTTCGCTGATCTTCTCAAATGTCACATCCGGTTCTGGCGCTCGTTACGCGGCTCAGCAGTACATTTGGTGGGAGGCTCATGGGGCCGTTACCCTCTACTCCGATTCGCTCGCCGGCAAGTTGCAGAGCGCTTGCAAAACGGTCGGATCGCATTAGTTTCACTCCAATGCATAGCCAACCGGCGACCATGAGGGTCCCTCTCAATCAGTGGCGGAAACGCCTGCGCCAAATGCGTAAACTCAGAGCCCAATCAGCGGCAGAAGAATTACCGCGGCCGGTGCGCTACTGAAAGACGCTTACGAGCCTCAATTCGTCGCCGAACCGGCTTTATCGAAGAATTTCTTGACCGTGGATGGCCTACACTAGCTCTTGCAGAAGACTAGGCTTCTAAAGAATGGAGTTCCCGACCCGATGAAAAGATTGAATGTTGCCGCACGCAGCACCATTGCACTATTGTGCGGTCTCCTCTCTGCCCAGCAGACACAACCGTCGAAGCCTTGTCCGGCGGATGGATTTAGCGGAGGTTTCAGCTACGGCTGCCCCCAAAAGCAATTTGCCAACCCATCCGATATCGCGGCCATGATGGCGGCGCTGCCCGATAAGCCGTTGGCGCCGCCCCAGAGCCTTCGCCATGTACTCGTACTGTGCAAGGCCGCCGGCTGGGTACATACCTCCATCCCATTAGCGTCCAAGATGGTTGAGTATCTGGGAGATAAGACGGGCGCGTGGATGACGACCATTACGTACGACCCGGCCGCGATCACCGCTGACAACCTGAAGCACTACGATGTGATCTTTCTAGACAGCACTACCGGCGAGTTTCTCGATGACCCGAGCGATAAATCAGTAACCCAGGCCCGCAGGCAGGCGCTTCTTGATTTTGTCAACGGGGGTAAAGGACTCGCGGGTATTCACGCCGCGACCGATTCTTATCACACCAGCGGACGTCCGGCTACTCCAGGCGGCCCACCCTCTGTGGTTACGGGCACTTGGCCGGCCTTTAACAAGATGATTGGGGGTTTCTTTAAATTCCACTGGCCCTATCCAACTCTCATCCCCGTCAAAATTGACGATCCCCATAGTCCTTTGACATCCATGTTTCCGCCCAACGGTTATGACATTGTCGACGAAACGTACACCTTCGCGCAGGATTCCTTTAGCCGCAAGCGCGTTCACGTGCTGACCAGCGTCAACTACCAGAAAATGAGCCCGTGCGACAAGGAAAAGGAACCCGCCGCTACCAAGCGCACCGACAGCGACTACGCCTTGAGTTACATCCAGCACGTCGGCAGCGGGCGCGTCTTCTACGAAGCGCACGGTCACAATGAGAAAGTTTATTTTTCGCGGCCATTCGTGGCGCACATGCTTGCCGGCATTCAGTATGCAATCGGTGATCTGAAAGCGGACGACAGTCCCAGCGAGAAATAGAGTAAGGGCGAAATCTGACTACTCTGGCTGGTAAGACGCCGTTCGACAGAACTTCCCATTGCCATTTTGCTGCGGAAACTCGCTAGACTTGTACAGGCGGGGAGTTCCGCTTTGGTTCGGAGTTAACCGAAATGACCGTCGAGATAAAACGCTGCTTTTTTTGAGCTGACATCAAGGCCGAGGCCGTGAGCTTCCGGAACGAAATCGAACGAGAACTTGGTATTCCGATTCGGCTGAGAGCGGGTGCGCCTGGCTCGCTGACGGTTCTTCTCGACGGCGAACAGATCTACTCGAAAAAGCAGACGGGACGTTCGCCGACCTCACCGGAAATCATCAGCTTGATCCGCGAAAGAACTCCGGAGCGATAAGCTTCGCTCAAGCAGTGAGCTTTTTTGCGACGGGAAGTCGCAGGCTGGGTACTCACGCTGTGGCGCTACGCACCTCACTTGAAGAATGCGTGATTCGGGTTAAACATTCGGAGTCGCAAGCTTTCGATCAAAATAGGCGTGCAGCTTCGACCTGCTCTCGCCTGGAGAAGGCCCACATCGCCAACGTGGTTACGGGAACTAGTAGATCTCTCCCGAACTCGGTCAGAGGCCGGGCATGGTGGATCAGCAGGCGTCTCATCATCAGCCCAGCTAGCGCGAAGAACGCCGCTCGATCGTCCTGGCGCTGGCTCGCTACCGGCTCGAGGGCTTTCACCTTCACCAGCTGTAAATACAGTTCGTTCACCAGAACGGCGTGTTGCCAGCTGTGTCCCTCACGCTCGTTTCGGAGTTGATGTGCTGCCATGCGCTTCAACTCCGGATAATACATTTCCAGGAGCTGTGCTCCCGCTTCTTTGTCACCCACGCGATAAGCCGCCATCAGACTGCGAGCTGCATCGGGCTCCTAAGTGTCTGGCACCGAACCGATTTACCCCCAAAAAATCTTTCACAACCTGATCACTTTCGAGCCTCCGCTCTCCCCTGTACGTATGCGTTCGCCTGATTCGCATGAACTGTGCAAACGCTCGGAGGAAAACTTTGATGCATTCTAATGCTCGGGAAACGTGGGTGCGCCGGAAGCGCTCCATCCCGTTTATCTTTATCTGCTGTACCGTGCTGGCCGGCGGATTGGCTGCCCAGACTAGGTCGATAGGTCCTACAGGTCCAGAACCCGGAGCCACAGATCCAGTTGGCAGTCCCGGGCACTTGACTCTGTTTCCCGATGATGAGCTCGTCTCCTTTTCGCCGGATGGACCCAATGGAACGATCAACACGCGTTCCTATCAAACGGACACAAACACGAGCCTGAGCCTGGCGAACGCGTCTGTGCTCCTCCAAGGAGGTACGCCGAATCCCATAGTCGCCTCATCGGGGAGGGTCATCCAGCCGGATCGCGACACCCTCGTCTACGCCTATCGCGTTCTCGGTACAAACCTGATCAGTCTCAACACCCTCTATCAGCAGCAAAGCGCCTCGTTTACCCTCTCCCCTCTCGCCGACAGAACATCCACCTTCGGAGCCGACGAAATGGCCGTCGCGGTCGGTGACTTGGATAAAGCAACAGACTCGCAATTCAACTATCACGATGAAGTCGCGGCTGCCTACGCCACAGCTGGCAACAGTATCCGGTTGACCGTGCTGAACTACACCAGCGGAAATCCGCAAGACGCCTCCATCGACACCATCGAACCGGACTCTTACGAAGTAATTCCCTCCGATAACCCCTTGTCCATCGCTATCGGCGACTTCGACAACGATGGAAACAATGAGATCGCTCTGGCTTACGTCTGCTCGACCGGCATCACCGTCACCACTTACCGCTACACTTCCGATGGCAAAGGCAGTGGCAGCCTGCAGCAAGCGAGCTCCACACTTATATCTACACCCAACTTCTTCTCCGCCGGTTCCTCTGGTCTGTCAGCGACCATACACCCGTCTCCGCTTGCCACCGTCTCGCTCCAAACCGGCGACTTCCACGGCGTCGGATTCGATGAACTAGCCATCGGTTACGCGGCGGGCGGCATAGGCAAAACGGATGGCCCCTTCAAGATCCAGCTCGGAGCATCCGAGGCGATATTCACCGTCCTGAAGTTCGACTCCAATCTTCAGGCAACCGCGTCTGGCGCCTCTGCTCAAACCCCCGCTGTGCGGGTCAAGGGACCCGTGCCGCCAGTCCGCGTTGAACTGGCTTCCGGGCAATTCCTCTTCGATCCCACTAGTCCCGCCAAATACCCGTTCGGTCAGCACCAGCTGGCTATCGCCTGGAACAACTTGTCTAATGATCTTATCGGTAATACTACTGCAGACGAAATTGATATTCGGGCCTACGCCCTCGCCGGCGATTTCACCATCGCTCCCATCGGAAATACGCTCCAACTCCAAACCGGTGCCACTCCACAATTCTCCTTGGTGGCCGGGGGATTCACCGGAAACGCCAACATCCACAGCCCGACAGCTTCGTTGGCCGTCAGCGCCTGGAACTCCGGCGACAGCCAGGGTGTCTACGAAATTCAAACGATCGCCATCGGTTCGGGAGGCCTCTCCTTCGCCGACCTCCGTACGTTCGCCACTGGCCCTGTAGATCCTCTCCAGCGCCTTCCGCTTGTCGCCTCCGACTTGGACGGTAAGTCGGTCTACCTCGGCGCGCCCGCCTACATCACCATCGAAAACGCCATTTCCACTGACTACATCATTGAAGAGCCACCCAAGCACTCCTTCTGGGATGGCACGCAAATCAACACCGTCACTAACTACGACAGTAATCACGTCTCTTTTACTTATTCGAATACGAGTAAATCGTCGTCGACCAGCACGGACCATACTAACTGGACGATTGGCGGCTCAGCCGAGGTCTCTGCCGGAGCTACGGTAGGAGTCGATGAAGATGCCATAATTGCAAAAACGAAAGAACAGGCTTCAATCGATGTCACCGCGAAAGGAAGTTACGAATACAACAAAAATAAAACTAGCTATAACTCTTCTTACGGTCAACGTGTGTTTACCATCGGTTCGACTACCGACCATGACGATTACATTTACGGACGCGTGAAAACCATTGACGTCTGGCGCTACCGTATTTATGGAATTAGCAATCCCGACCCTAATACCAACAATTTCTATGACATCATGCTGCCCGGTCCAGTAATCCCTGTCTACGGCGGCGGCTTAGGTTTCGATTGGTATCAACCAATTCACGAGAACGGTAATATTTTAACTTATCCGCAACTCTTCGATGCAGGCAACCCCACCAGCAATCTCCCTCCCGACTTGGGGCCTTTCACCGACTCCGACGGCAAACAAGTATTAGGGCCGATTGTACCCATCGCTCAATGGGCGTTCGATGGAACAGGTGGCACTCAGACTTTGGACCTCAGCTCGGGTGGCGGCAGTGGGAACACAACCGATTACTCCAATACGCTTGCTGAAAGCTTGGATGTCAAAGCCGCCGCCAGCGCCTCGGTCGAGGTAGCAGGTGTCTCGGGTGAAGCACGCGCCTCAGGCGATATCGAGTTCCATAACAGCAATAGCTGGGGCACAGCCTCCACCAGTGACACTCAAACTTCTACGGACTTAACCCTCTCGATGAGTAAAGGATCGCAGGATTCGACCCGATCGTATGTCTTCGACCCAATCACTTATATAACTCAGGATGGCACCTTCAAGATGAGCTTTGCCGTGCCAAACCCGGCGGACTCCGGTTCGAATCCCGACGGAGCTAACTTTTGGGCGTCTATCTACGGCGTCAATCCCGATCCGGCGCTCAACTTGCCGAATCGCCTCTCTCCCTCCTACTCCGATTCCACGGAGACACAGAACGGCTGGACACCGAATACTGTCTCGACCAGAAAACAGATGCGCGGGCTGTTCTTTCGTAACGCTACTCTTAATCCGGTCAATAACGATTACGATGACCTCAGCAAGGCTATAACAATCGGCGATCAGGTGCGCATTGAAGCCCGTATCTACAATGAAAGCACCAATTACGGGGCCGATAACATCACAGTCAGATTCCAGAAGATCCCCTACGACGGAGGCAATGATAATGAGATCTGCGGCGATTACGCTCCTATCAACGCCGGACTTCCGGGTGGCCAGATCTGTCCGGCGGCAGCTCGGACCGATATCGGCCAGACTGTCGTTGCCCATTTAAACCCGCTTCAGTTTACCTGCCTTTCGGGAACTGACGATCCGGCGGCAACCGGTTGTGACAACCATCCAGTGTTCATCAATTGGAATACCGCGGGAGATAACATTGCTGGCGGTTCTGGAGAGTATCGCATCTACGTTGTTCTCCAGCCGGAAAGTGCAAACCAACTGTATGGCGGCGATGGAACACCTATGAAAATTTCCAATGTCGTCAATGGCAATGCGAGCACCCCGATCAAAATTACTACCGCCTCCCCGCATGGTCTCCACACCGGAGACTGGGTTACGGTTGGTGGAACAGGCCTGGAGCTGCGAACCGATACCAACTATATCTTTCAAGTGACTTACATCGATGATTTGAGCTTTAGTCTGAATGGAACGGCTGATGTAGCGGGAACTTACTCGGGCACAGGTTCAGTCACCCCGCTCAATCCTGGGGAAAACGACGAGGGCTATCGTAAACTCGACATTCAGAACGCCAGCTTGGAGGGCACGCGCGGCAAATATGACGATTTTCTTGCAAGGAAGTCAATGCGCGCGATCGACTACCGTACGCGCAAGCTAACGCCAGGGAGCGTGGACGCTTACCTTCACGAGCCCCTGCGTATCCGAGTAGGCGTTTTCAGTTCGATTGCTCACCCGCAAGGAACAAACCTCCTGCTCTTCGACGGCAATCCAGCCGAAGGGGCGGCCGCCATCGCCAGCCAGTTAGTTCATCCGGGCAACAACAGCGGCAAGGGAACTCATATTTGGTTCAGTTGGACGCCCACCACGACGGGAGTGCATCACCTTTACGTAGAGTTGCTCGAAACGACGCCTGACGTGAAACTCGGCAATAATGTTTCCAGCTTGGACGTCGATGTCCTTAGAAAAGGTGACGTCAATGGCGACGGTCAAATTAATCGCGCCGACCTTACCGAAATTCTGGAGAACGTCGGACAGCATGCTTCACAATCCGCCTGCGGGCCGGCCTGCGATCTGAACGGCGATGGCATCATCTCGGTGCTCGATGTTCGCAAGCTGGTTCTGATCTGCGGAGCCGCTTGTGGTGCGAAGTAAGGAAACGATCAAGCAAAAGGAGAATCACACATGCAAATTCAAACTTACCTCTTACGCGCTCTCGTTGGAGCCGCCTTCACTGTAATACCGGCTTCAGCCGCCGGTATTACTCTCACCGTCAATCCCTTGCAGCCGAGCGCGGGGGTAGGCGGAACGTCCCAGATCGATCTAATGATCGGCGGATTGGGCAATAAAACCGCGACTTCACTTTCAGCCTTCGACATTGACTTGACGTTCGATCCTGCCCTGCTCTCGGTGTCAAAGACTGTTTTCGGCACGTCATCTCCAACCGCTAACCAGCTTGCACTGTCGGGATCCGTCCCGATCACGCAAGTGGGTCAGTCAACACCCGGCGATCTTCGCCTTCAAGAGATCAGCCTCGATAGCCCGTCCGTACTGGACGCTCAGCAACTCGGCGCGTTCACTGTAGCGGAAATCACCCTACGCGGCGAAGCTCCCGGAGTATCCCCGCTCTCCCTATCGGTAAACGCTCTCGGAGATTCGCAGGGCGACCCACTCTCGGCCTCCAGAGTTACCGGCGCGAGCCTGACGGTCACGCCCAGCACCGCTACTCCTGAGCCGAAGAGCTTGGCTCTGCTCGGAATCGGACTCCTGGCCCTGCTCTGCGCTAAATTGCGGATCGGATTTAGCGCAACTTGATCACTGTCCGTCCCAAAATGAAGCTATAGCCGGAACGTCCCCGCCACCAGCGCGGCTAGAAGTGCGAGCACTAAGGCCGCGATACAGGCGGTCGCAAAAGCTTTATTCCGAATTGATTCGGTCTTGGACTCCAGCCTGATTTCCACCACGGCTGCCGGTCCAAACCGAATCGCGCTTGTGCCGACCTTCGGCAACCCCTCGCGTTCAGCGGGCATCTCAATCACTCGCCGGACCTGCGGCGTCACAACCCCTTTATGGTGCTCGAGCGCTTTCGTAAGATCCACTACGAGCGGCGCTTCCGGCGCTTCCGAGACCCCGCCAATATACTGGCGCGCAATCCACAACTCGCAGCCCGTCTCGGCATTCACCACCTGCACCTCGTGCTGCGAACCGCTTCCCAGCACCCACGAGTTCGGCCCAACCTGCGCGATGGGCGGATAGAACGAGAACCGGCGTCGTCCTACGTAATCAAGCGGCGAAGGCACGAGCGGTGCTGCCATCTGTTCAAGTGTAACGAAGCTATGACAAAGCGGTTCGCCGGGCTTATGGATGCACTAAACTGGAGAAATCATCGCCACGAACCGGACCCCTTTATTTGAGCTTATCTACAACCCTTGAAGCAGACTCGCCCATAGTCACGAAGGAGTCCGCCAGGCGCTCTTTCATCCTGATGTTTTTCTGCACGCTGATCGGCGCTCTGGCTCAAATGCTGATGAAGCAGGGGACCACGCAACTCGGGGCGCACATCACCCTTGTCGACCTGGCTCACAACCCCTCGCTTTTTGTCAGCTTTTGCCTGGGCGTCCTCACCAACATCAAACTATTGCTCGGCTACGTTTGCTATGCCGTCAACGTCCTTCTCATCGCGATCGCTCTCAAAGGCCGTGAGCTTTCCCGCCTGTACCCCATCATCGCGTTGACCTATGTCTGGGTTACCGCCTTGTCGCTCGTATTTCTCCCCGGTGAACACATGAACTTCTTCAAATGGATCGGCATCTCGTTCATCGTGGTTGGCGTCTCCATTCTCGGAATCAAGAAGTAAATCGCATGACACCTACCAGCTCCATCCTTCTCGTCTTGGTCAGTTCCTTCTTCGGTTCTTTCGGCGCAGTATTTTTAAAGCTTGGAGCCGAACACATGCACGGCAGTATCTTCCGCGTGTTCACCAACTACTGGCTTGCCGCCGGCGTGGTGCTCTATCTCATGTCATCCGTTTTTTATATGATGGGCGTCTCGCAAGGTCAGCTCACCGTGCTCTATCCGATGGTGTCGCTCGGCTATATCTGGGCCATGGTGTGGGCGCGCATTTTCTTCCAAGAGCGTTTTACCATGGCGAAAGTCGGTGGACTTGCCATGATAATCGTCGGCGTTGCCCTTATCAGCTTGGGCAACGCGTAAGGCCCTACGCTTTCTTGCCAATCTGGTTTCGCCAGGTTTCGCCAAAGCTCTGCACCGCGGGAGGCACGTGCCGGCGCAGCAGCATTCCCGCTCCCTCGACAAACGCCCAAGCTAGGAAAGCTGCCGTAATCCAGTACCTCGACTGATTTCCGAAAAGTGGCGGCAGAACAAACTGCAGCGCGAACAGAACAAAGAGCAGCGCCGCTTCCCACCATGCAAA
Organism: Bryobacteraceae bacterium; assembly: GCA_965219105.1. GTDB lineage: Bacteria > Acidobacteriota > Terriglobia > Bryobacterales > Bryobacteraceae > Bog-105. Next base: position 3,613,085 of record OZ244728.1, read on the forward strand.
CTCCATGTTCAACAAGCACGCAAGTCCGGCTGCGCTCTGCGCGATTGTGAGCAACAATTCCCCGCGCTGCTCATTGTCCAGCGGAAAGCTTGCCACATGCCCGACGCTCATTGAAAACACTACGGGCAGCATCGCCACCAGCAGCGTCCACTGATTGATGTTGCTTGAGGCGATATTCATCAGCGCCGTTGGAGCCTCGCCTTCCTGCCGGGCGAAGTAAAACGTCGAAGCAAGTTCCGGAAATTCCGAAACCACCGGAGCAAACCATTGAATTACCACAAATGTCGGAATGCCGAACGAAACCGCTGCCGCTTCGATGCTTCCCAGAAACGGCTCCGCCACGAAGTAAATCAAGGCTCCTCCTGCCAGGAAGCAAGCGAGGATACCCGCTGTACGCGAGAACGGCGGCGCTTGCACAATTTTGCGGGGCACGACAAACAGTTCCTCGACGTTCTCCTTTCCTTCCGGCGGCAGCTTCGTCAGCAGATACAAGTACGCTACATAGATCAGCACAAGCACGACCGCATCGTACGCATGCAGGCTGCCCTTCCACCAGATGAACACCGCGTACAACAGTGGCGGCCCAAGCGATAAAATTTCCACGCTGTGGTGTGACTTGAGCTTAATTTTCCCGAGCGGCTGTCCCTTACGCCTGCGATGAGCCCACGCCGCCGTGAGATAAATCATCGGCCATGCCAAACCCGTCAGGAGCCGTAATGCTCCCGTTAGGTTCGCCATGAGCAGTGTCGTTTGCTTCTCCCAGGCAAGCACCGCTTCCACTGCAAACTCGGGCAGTGTTTGCATCCAAGCCAGAATCGCCAGCGCAAAGCCCTGCGCCACAAAATACTGCGCCGATTCCGCGCCCCAGGTGATCAGCACCGATGCAATAAGAATGCACGGCGTCGTCCAGAGCGCCGCCCACGCACTTCCGTGCGAATTATTCAAATGTAATCCCCATGGCGAACTCTCCCGCTTGTCTTCGAATCATGGAATGCTTTTCGAAAAAAGGAGACTTCTCCGGGAAATCCGTTCGATAATGCCCGCCCCGGCTCTCTTCGCGCGCCAGCGCCGCTCGCGCAATCAGGTACGCCACCTGGTGCATGCTGCGTAGCTCGAAATCGGCACGTTCTGGTCTTGTATTTGGCTCGAGTCCAACTGCTTCCAAGCGCTTTGCCGCCGCTGCCAGTTCCACGCCATTCCGCAACACGCCGCACGAGTTCCACGCAATCGCCCGTAGATCCCGCTCTTTGTGTAGAGACGGAAAAAACACCGCGCGGTGTTCGCGGCTGGCCCGCGTTTGTTCTGAGAGACTACCCATCTCCTGTCCCGCGCGCGCCCCGAAGACCACGCCCTCGAGCAGCGAATTACTCGCCAGGCGATTCGCTCCATGGACGCCCGTACAAGCCACTTCACCGGCAGCAAAAAGTCTCGCCACGGTCGTCCGTCCGCCGAGGTCGGTCTGCACGCCGCCCATTGCGTAATGCGCGGCTGGACGAACCGGCGCGGGAACCTTCTCTAAATCCACGTTGTATTGCAGGCAAGTCTCGTAAATCCGCGGAAAACGCTCGCGAACGAACCCGGCTGGCAGATGCGTCAAATCGAGAAACGCGCTATCATCTCCCGTCGCGCGCAGCTCCATCACGATCGAACGCGAAACCACATCGCGGGGCGCCAATTCCTTCAGCGGATGATAACGCTCCATGAATCTTTCACCGCTCGCATTCCGCAAGTAAGCGCCTTCACCGCGCAGCGCTTCGCTCAACAAAAATCGAGGGGCGTTCGGAACAAACAGAGCCGTCGGATGAAACTGCACAAATTCGATATCTGAGATAGCCGCGCCGGCGCGATACGCACAAGCCACCCCATCACCTGTCGCAACGTCTGGATTGGTTGTGTTTTCAAACACGCGACCGAGCCCTCCAGTCGCGAGCAAAACAGCCCGGGCATGCACCGAAGTGGAGCTTTGCATTCTCTCATCGAATGCGAAGACACCGGCCACTTCGCCTTCCGCCAGCAGTAAATCGGTGACGGCCGAAAAAGTCTGAAAAGAAATGTTCGGCATCGAACGCGCTTTCTGGCGAAGCGTGCGCAAGATCTCCCGCCCAGTCGAATCGCCGTGCGCATGCAACACGCGATTCCGGCTATGGGCGCCTTCTCTGGCGAACAGCAGCTTGGTCCCTTCGCGGTCGAACTCTGTACCCCACCCGATCAGCCGCTCAATCGCAGCGGGCCCTTCTTCGACTAGTGTCCTAACCGCTTCGGTATTGCACAGCCCATCGCCCGCGACAAGTGTGTCGTGTTCGTGCAGTTCCACTTCGTCATCGTCACTTAAAGCAGCGGCTATTCCGCCTTGCGCATATTCCGACGAAGACTCCCGCAAAGTGTCTTTGGCGATAACAAGAACACGCGCTTTCGGGGCAAGCTCGATTGCGGCGCTGAGGCCTGCTACGCCCGCACCGACGACGATGAAATCTGTTTGTAGGCGCTGTGACGTGTCGGCGATACCTCATGGTACAACGGGATCGAATGCCTGCTTTTGCTGTCGAAACCACGCACGCTACCTACCGTAGTGTCGTCGAAAGAGGCATTCTGCAACGCGCGGGCGACTATGTACCCAAGAGCGCCGGGCAGCTGTTTATCGTCACTACAAGTGATGTTTGGCAGCTTCATGAGCGCTCGCTCGATCCACGACTAACCAATTCTGCGCGAGTGATTTTCTATCCCGGCGGCGAGGTAAATAAGCGGCTAACTTCTCTTGAAATGCTGGCCGATGAGATGGTGAAAGGCGGCGCTGACCGCACGACCGTGATTGTGGCGATGGGCGGCGGCATCGTCAACGACGTCGGCGGGTTTCTTGCGGCTTCATTCATGCGCGGGCTTCCGGTGCTGCAAATCCCTACCACCTTACTCGCGCAAGTGGACGCGGCAATCGGCGGCAAAACCGGAGTCAATCTTGCAAGCGGGAAAAATTTGATCGGCAGCTTCCACCATCCTCTCGCGGTGTTGATCGACCCCGATGTATTGAGTACACTTCCTGAACGCGAGTATCGCGCCGGTCTCTACGAGGTCATCAAGTGCGCGATCATCCGCGACCCAGACCTGTTTCACTTACTCGAGCAGAGATCGAGTAAGGTGTTAGCGCGACATCCAGCCACTGTTGACTCCCTAATTGAAGCCTCTGTTCGCATCAAGGCCGAAGTGGTTTCGGCCGACGAGCGCGAGGGCGATCTGCGGCGCATCTTGAATTTCGGCCACACTGTCGGTCACGCGATTGAGGCGGAAACCGAATACACGCGCTTCCTTCATGGAGAGGCCGTCGCTTGGGGCATGCTCGCGGCAATCCGCGTAGCTGAACTGACTGGCACACTTGCTTCTGAAAGCGCCGTCAGGATGAGAGAGCTGTTATCGCTGTATACTGCGCAACTGCCTTCCGCTCGCGATCTACACGCTCAACGGTTGTTCGAACGGCTGTCCGGTGATAAGAAAACGTTGAAAGGCCGCATTCATTTCGTATTGCCGGTCGCTGTAGGTGAGGTCACCATTGTGAGCGGAATCGAACCAAGTCTGATTCTCCAAGCCATCTCTGAGAGCCTGCACTGAGCAACATGGTCAGCGGAACTACACCCCCGGGCGCTCACACAGAAGAGCAAGCCGCGGCCTACGTGCAGCGTATGTTTGCGGATATTGCGCCTCGCTATGACTTGCTGAACCATCTGCTGTCGTTCAATATCGATCGGGGCTGGCGCAAGGCGCTGATGCGTTCTCTTGCACCGGTTCTCGAAAACCCGGCCGCGACCGTCCTGGATTTATGCTGCGGAACGGGCGATGTGATGTTCGATCTGCAGCGGGACGCCAAGGCACGCGTGCTCGGAGCGGATTTCTGCCATCCGATGCTGGTCTCAGCGCGCGGCAAAGGCAAAGAAAGAAATTTGCCTGCCAGAGTGTTTGAGGCAGATGCCCTTACCCTGCCAGTCGCAGCGGAAAGCCTGGATGCGATCGCGATAGCGTTTGGTTTTCGCAACCTTACCAATTACGGAGCAGGATTGGCGGAATTTCAACGAGTCTTGAAACCGGGAGGCCGGCTCGCCATTCTTGAGTTTTCGCACCCTACCGGCTTACTCACCAGAGTCGCCTATTCTTTTTATTCGCGCGTGGTTTTGCCGTGGATCGGAGGCGTCGTGTCGGGTTCGCGCGCCGCATACACTTACCTTCCGGAGTCTATAGAAAAATTTCCTCGCGCCCGTGAACTCGAGCGGCAAATAGCCGCGCATGGCTTTTCCGATACGAAGGTGCAGCTGCTCTCTCGAGGAATCGCCGCCCTGCACACGGGCCTGAGGCGCTAACGGCCGGCTGCGGCTGCGCCGGAATCTCCAAGCGCGCGATTGATCTCCTCCCGTAAACTTAGGTTACGGACCAGGCGCAGAAGATAGTTCGGATGCAAGCCCAGCAAGCGTGCAGCCTGCTTGTAATCGCCCCGCCCTTGCACATATGCATCGATGATGGCATCGTGCTTGGCCTGTCCAACCGACTGATGATACTTGGCCTTGGCATCTCGCGGAGCCACATCGAGCAGACTATCCGGCAAATCTTCGGGGAGCACCAGATCGGAGACCCCTAAGACTACCGCCCGCTCCATGGCGTTCTCCAGTTCGCGCACATTGCCCGGCCACGGATAGCTCATGATCATCTTCTCAGCCTCGGGCGAAAGCCCTTGCAGTGGGCGTTTGCACCGCTCCCCATACCGGTCGAGAAAGTGTTGCGCGAGTAGCGCTATGTCCTCGCGCCGGTCGCGCAAAGATGGAGAAGCGAGATTTACCACATTCAGGCGATGGAACAAGTCTTCGCGAAACTTGCCTTCTTGTACATCCTCCTGAAGATCACGGTTCGTCGCAGCGATGATGCGGATATCCAGTGGATGAGACTGTGTTCCGCCGACGCGTTCAAACTCACGCTGCTGCAAAACGCGCAACAGTTTAGCCTGCAGCGAGGGCGCAAGTTCACCCACTTCGTCCAGAAAAATCGTCCCGCCCTGGGCGAGTTCGAAACGGCCTCGCTTGAGCGAAACGGCGCCGGTAAATGCGCCTTTCTCGTGCCCAAACAATTCGCTCTCAAACAGCGTTTCGCTTAGCGCCGCGCAATTTACCGCTACAAACGGACGATCGCTGCGAGGGCTCTTCTGATGGAGCGCGCGGGCGATCAGTTCTTTTCCCGTGCCGCTCTCACCGGTGATCAGAACCGTTGTGTCGCGCGGCGCGACCCGGGATACCAGATCGAGCAATTTGCGAATCGCAGCGCTACGGCCTACGATTCCGGTGTTTGCGCCGATTTGTTCTTGGAGCAGGGCCTTCTCTGCTTTGAGCACTTCGACTTCCTGATTGGCTTCGAAGCCAACCGAGGCGAGTGAAGCGATTGCGGTGAGCGTATCGAGTTGGCCTTCCAGTTTACCTTTGGAAATCTGAACCAGAAGAAGACCACATAGCAGGCCATCTTGATAGAGCGGAACGCCGGCAATTCCAGTCGATGGGTCTTCGAAGGCGCCATCGTCGCACACACGATTGATTGCGCCGCAAAAGTCGGTCCGCCAGTTGCCTGATAATTCCGTATAGCGAGCAAGCAGGCTTGCCGTCTTGTCGCCGAGCAGCAGCACGCCTTCTTCGAACGGCAGCAGATCATGAATCAGATAAAGGATTTGATCTTGCAGCAGGTTGCTTTGAATCCGCCCAGTGCTCGAAGCAAGGGCGCGGAACAAAAAGACCAGGGAGCAGGCGGCCAACAAAACCGGTTTCGTGTCGGTGACCACCGTCGCTACAGTCTCGTCGAAAGTGGCCTCGCCAGAGCGGAACAGAAGCACCGTACGGCCGATGCCGATCTGGTCGCGATCCTCTAACCAACGTTCAGCCGAGCGGATGCCATTCACGTATGTGCCCAGCGAACTGCGCAGGTCCGTGGCTACAAACCGCTCGCCGTGCTTACGAACGTAGCAGTGACGCCAACCGATATCGGCTTCAGTGAGAACGAGTTTCGAATTAGGCGCACGGCCAATGAGGATCTCCCCTGCATCCAGACCGATACGGCTTCCGGCATGCGGACCATTGATCACGATCAGCTCCGCGCCAATTCCCACCTCTCTACTTTAACCGAAATACGCTACACAGTCTGTATTTCGACGAGGTCGAGTTCGTCGGCCAGGAACCCAGCTTCATCGCTACCCTGCTCCAAGTCGAGCAGCTTTGGGTCCAGCAACCGGCTTCCGTCAACACGGCCCATGGCAGCGAGCAGAGTCTCTTTCAGAAACGGATGGTCGCGCTCGAGCTCCGCCAGAAAATCTCGCAGGCTACGGCGCACCGTTCCGGTTTTCTGAGAGCAGCCGCATGGAATGATGGGCGCGCCTAGTTGCGCAGCAAAGGCGGCCGTGATTTCTTCGGTGACGTAGACCAGTGGGCGTATCAGGCGAAATTCGCGCTTGCTCGACCAAGTCATTGGCGGCAGGGCGCTGATTCGTCCGGTAAACAGGGCGTTCCGCAGGAAGGACTCGCAGAAGTCGTCAGCGGTATGACCGAAAGCAATGACGTTTGCGCCAAGCCGCCTGGCAAGCTCATATACTGCTCGGCGGCGGAACCGGCTGCACACGTCGCAACCATGATCGGGCTGCTCAGTTAATAAGCCAATTGACGGCTGGTCTTCGACATAAGTCCAATCGACGCCGCGCTGCAGCAGAAAGTCTCCGACGGGCTGAATGGGCGACAGAAATTTACCCTGCTCGATCGTAAACGCGCAAACAGAGAAATCGATAGGAGCTCGACGTTGCAGGCGCAAGAGAGCTTCGAGCAGTGTCAACGAGTCTTTACCGCCAGAAATGCCAACTGCGACACGATCGCCATCACGGATCATGCGAAAGCGCGCGATAGCCTCGCCGACTTTGCGCAGAACTGTTTTCTCGAGATCCACCTTCTTCAACATAGCCGAACGAATCTCCTCAGCGCAGGTGAAAGTACCGAATGTGTCCTGCTTCACGTACAAACGAGGCGGAATTTGCAAGAATAGAGGTAGCTTACGCAGCGCTTCCCATCCTGATGGCAAGCCGAGTTCCGGAACTGAATCGCTGCCCGTACTTGTGAACATGACATTGGAATCGCAGGATGGCAAGACCCTTCGACTGCCATTCGGGCTCAGCTTTGAAGGCCTGTATACAACTGAGGGTTTGCTCCAACTGGATCGGGAGTTTCTTCGCCAGCTGGATCAATCGAATCCAGAGCTCCATGCGCGATTGATCACTGCCCGCCAGACCCCGCCGGCTGCGCATACCAAACTCTCCTCTGAGCTGATCATTGCCGTTGCACCCTATGTAGAAAATTTCATCGCCGAGGTGTTTGGCATCGAAGCGGAACTGGGCCGCCTGCAGGAGCGGCACTCTGAGCTTGCGCCTTTGTACTCGATCAAGCGCCGCTTTGTGCAACGCAAAGCCGTGGTCGGGCAGACCGACGAGTCGGCGGAAAAGATCGACGGTCAAGCGCTGGCAAGGGAGCTAGAGGCGCTCATCGGCGAACCCCTGACAGAGCTCAGCTTTGCGAATCATGTAACCCGGTGGCTCGAACACGAACCGGACTCTGGTCCTCAGCTCCAACTGGCGGCGCAGTACGCAGCCTGGGCGACACTTTCCCCGCGAGGCAAGCGTGCGCATGCAGGCGGCGTGCTATTTAAGGTGCCTCATAAGCTCGATATGCAGCAGCTGGTTTCCGTGGAGCAATCCACCAGCGATGGATTGGTGCAGCTGCAAAGCTCCAGCGATCACTGGCGTTACCGCGAAGGCTTCCAGTTGACCGATCCGGGAACGGATCTGACCGGCGCGCTCGATCAGGCGAACTACTGCATCAAGTGCCACAACCAGAGCAAGGATAGCTGCTCGACCGGTCTGAAAGAGAAGACTGGCGCGTTCAAATCCAGTGTCTTCGGAGTGCCGCTGGCTGGTTGTCCTCTGGATGAAAAAATTTCGGAGATGAACGTGGTCAAGGGGCAGGGCAATCCGATCGGCGCTCTGGCCATTGTGACCGTCGATAACCCGATGGCGGCTGGCACCGGGCACCGGATTTGTAACGACTGCATGAAGTCCTGCATATTTCAAAAGCAGGAACCGGTAGATATTCCGCAAGTCGAAACACGCACACTCAAAGACGTACTCGAGTTGCCGTGGGGCTTCGAGATCTACAGCTTACTGACGCGCTGGAATCCGCTAAACTTTGCGCGGCCTTATCCAAAGCCTGATACCGGCCACAAGGTCCTGGTAGTCGGTCTGGGGCCTGCAGGCTTTACTCTCTCGCATCATTTGATGAACGATGGACACACGGTCGCCGCCGTAGACGGCTTGAAGATCGAGCCGCTGCCTGCGGATATCTCGGGAGTGGATGCATATGGAGAGCGTGTTCCGTTTCGTCCGCTGTATGACATCACCGAAATCTACGAGCGGCTGGACGAGCGCATCATGGCGGGCTTCGGCGGGGTGGCCGAGTACGGCATTACAGTGCGCTGGAACAAAAATTTCCTGAAGGTCATTCGGCTGCTCCTCGAAAGGCGAAGCCAGTTCGCGATGTTCGGCGGCGTACGGTTTGGCGGAACGCTGACCGTCGAGAGCGCTTTCAAGCTCGGCTTCGACCATATCGCTCTCTGCGCGGGAGCTGGCCGGCCTACAGTGATCCCGATGAAGAACGGGCTGGTGCGCGGAGTTCGCCAAGCGTCCGACTTCCTCATGGCCCTACAGCTAACCGGTGCGGCAAAAACGGACTCACTCGCGAACTTACAGATCCGTATGCCGGTTGTCGTAATCGGCGGCGGGCTTACCGCGATCGACACGGCCACTGAGTCGATGGCCTACTATCCGGTTCAAGTCGAGAAGTTCTTAGAGCGATATGAGCAACTGGCGGCTGAGATTGGCGAGGATGCCATACGCGCCGTGTGGAACGCGGAAGAGAGCGAGATTGCGACAGAGTTTCTATCTCACGCGCGAGCCATTCGCGCCGAGCGAGCGCTAGCCGCAAGAGAGGCCCGTTATCCGGACATGATCGGGCTTCTGAAATCCTGGGGCGGGGTGACAATCGCCTATCGCCGACGCTTGATCGATGCGCCCAGCTACACGCTCAATCATGAAGAGATTGCCAAAGCGTTCGAGGAAGGCGTGCGATTTGCCGAATGCCTGACGCCGGAAGAAGTGGAAGTCGATGCGGCGAATACGGCCAATGCGCTGATTGCCGATAAGCAGAGGCAGGATGAGGGCACAGGACAGTTGCTGGCAACTGGAGAAAAAGTGCGGTTGCCCGCGAGAACGATCCTGGTCGCGGCCGGCACGCAGCCCAACACAGTGCTCGCGCGCGAGGATGAAGAGAATTTTGTGCTCGACGGGCGCTACTTCCGGGCGGTTGGCGAGGATGGTGAGCCGGTGAAGCCGGAGCGCATCGCGAAGCCGGCGGAAGTGCGCGTGCTGGTTTCGGTTCGGCCCGATGGGAAAGCCATCAGCTTTTTTGGCGACCTGCATCCATCGTTCTCAGGTAACGTGGTCAAGGCGATGGGCAGCGCAAAGCAAGGCTACCCAGTGATCACGCGCATTCTCGGGCGCAGTGCGGCACAAGCACCGGCGCCGGAGAAACTGCTCGCTCGATTACAGCGGGAACTGCGCGCGACGGTGGAAGACGTAGTCCGGCTGACGCCCAATATCGTTGAGATTATTGTGCGAGCTCCGATTGCGGCTCGCTCGTTTCAACCCGGGCAGTTCTATCGCCTTCAGAACTATGAGACGCTTGCCACGCGCAGCGGCGGCACCGCTCTCGCGATGGAAGGATTGGCGCTCACCGGAGCTTCGGTAAACATGGAGGAAGGCTTGCTCTCGACCATTGTGCTCGAGATGGGCGGCTCCTCCGATTTGTGTGCCCTGCTCAAGCCGGGTGACCCCGTTATCTTGATGGGCCCGACGGGTACGCCGACCGAAACGCCGTCGCAAGAAACTGTTTTGCTGGCGGGTGGCGGCTTAGGCAACGCGGTGTTGTTTTCTATCGGGCAGCAGTTGCGCGCTTCTGGTTCCCGGGTGGTGTACTTTGCCGGCTACAAGAAAATTATCGACCGCTACAAGATCGAGGAAATCGAGAAAGCCGCTGATGTTGTCATCTGGGTGTGCGATGAAGCGCCCGGCTTCACGCCGAGCCGGGTACAAGACAGCGCCTTTGTAGGAAACATCGTGCAGGCCATCGAGGCGTACGGGCGAGGAGATTTCGGAATGTCGGACATTCCGCTCAATTCGGTCGATCGGCTCATCGTTATCGGCTCCGATGGCATGATGCGCGCTGTTCAACAAGCCCGCCATACCGTACTGCGGCCTTACCTTAAACCCGATCACCGCGCGATTGGCAGCATCAATTCGCCGATGCAGTGCATGATGAAGGAAATCTGTGCGCAGTGTCTACAAGTGCACAAAGATCCAAAAACAGGCAAGGAAACGGTGGTGTTCTCCTGTTTCAATCAGGATCAGCCTCTCGACCACGTCGAATTCAGCAGCTTGCGTTCGCGCCTTTCGCAAAACGGCACGCAGGAAAAGCTAACCAAGCTTTGGATCGACCACTGCTTGCGGGATATCGGGGCGCGCCCTGAGCTGGTCGCCCAATAAGTAGCTTAAGTTTTCTCGTCGGGTTCGTTTTGCTGAATCCGGCGTTTCACGTAGTCAAACGCCGCCGTGCGAGTAGGAAAGGCATCTTCCAAAACCCTGCGTTCGATGTACGAGCCGGAGCGGTACACCCGCCATCCATTAAATCGCTCCTTGGGACCGTCCCACCTTTCGTTGAGCCAGGGAGATCGCACGACAAGAAAATTCGTACACTGGTAAGCTCCCTTGCGGATCCGCTTAAAGACGCAGGTCATGTCTCTTACAATGATTTTCGTCAGTCAGACTAAAATGCACTCGTCTCAGATTCTAAGCTACGCGGCGCTGATGATTGGCTGCGCTTGCTCCTGCCCGGCAGCCCCGACGGTTGCAAAGGTGGAGCCGCCGAACTGGTGGGTGCAGCATACGCTGAATCCCGTCCGCCTGTTAATCCGTGGAACAGAGCTGAAGAGTGCCACTGTTCAAGCTCCGGAAGGTATACAGGTGAGCAACGTCCGGGCGAATGAGCAAGGCACGTATTTGTTTGCCGATCTCGACATCTCCACGAGCGCCCGGCCGGGCCGATACCCTCTGCAGATCCGCACGCCGGGCGGCAATGTAACAGCTCCTTTTGCGCTTGAGGCGCCACTTCCCCCGCAAGGCCGGTTTGCCGGATTCTCACCCGACGACGTGATCTACCTGATCATGCCCGACCGGTTTGCAAACGGGGATCCATCGAACGATGACCCGGCTATCTCGCGCGGGCTGTTCGATCGGAGCCGCAGCCATTATTATCACGGCGGCGATTTACAAGGCATCATCGATCACCTGCCTTACTTCCGGTCGCTCGGGGTGACAGCGCTTTGGTTGACGCCGGTTTACGACAACACAAACAAGCTAAACGTAAGGCAGTCCGTCAAAGGTCAGGGCATTGCCGATTACCACGGCTACGGCGCAGTGGACTATTACGCCGTCGATGAACACCTCGGCTCGCTAGAGCTGTTGAAGAAACTTGTCGACCAGGCCCACGCCGCTGGATTGAAAGTGATTCAGGATCAGGTCGCAAACCATGTTGGGCCGGACCATCCGTGGGTGAAAGAGCCTCCGAAACCGGATTGGTTCCACGGAACGGCGGCGAACCATATCAACGAAACCTGGCAGATGTGGAGCTTGCCCGATCCACATGCTTCGCCCACGCTGCGGCGCGATGTGCTGGACGGCTGGTTTGCCAACGCGCTGCCGGATTTAAATCAGGAAGATCCTGACGTGGCGCAGTACGAGATCCAGAATGCGCTTTGGTGGGTAGGCATGACTGGGTTCGATGGGATTCGGCAGGACACGCTGCCCTACGTTTCCCGCGCGTTTTGGCGTGACTGGTCCGCCGCGCTGAAGCGGCAGTATCCGATGATGCGGGCAGTTGGTGAGGTGTTCGATCCGGATCCGGCGATCCCTTCGTTCTTTCAAGGCGGTGTCACGCGGCCGGACGGAATCGACAGTGGGATCGATAGTGTCTTCGATTTTCCCGATTACTTCAATCTGCGCAAGGTGTTCGCGGCGGGTGACTCCTTCGACGTGCTTTCGAGAACGCTAGCGGCCGACCGCCTCTATCCTGCGCCGGACCGGTTGGTCACGTTTCTCGGCAATCACGACGTAATGCGCTTTATAAGCGAGAAGGGCGCCACTGCCGCGAACCTGAAGCTGGCGTTTACAGCGCTGCTCACGATGCGAGGCATTCCGAGCATTTACTACGGTGACGAGATTGGCATGGCGGGCGGGGCGGACCCGGACAACCGCCACGATTTCCCAGGCGGGTGGCGAGCAGACAAGCGCAGTGCATTTGATTCCACCGGACGAACCGCCGAGGAATCGAACATTTTTAACTACGTGCAGAAACTACTTGAGGTTCGTAGAGCATCGAAAGCGTTGCGCCGAGGAAACATGGTTGAACTCGACGTAACCAAACAGAATTGGGTGTACGCCCGCGAAGCCGACGGCGAGGTCGCCATTGTGGCGATCAACAAGAGTTCCGAAGCAGCGGCGGTTCAGATCTCGTTCCCCGGCGAAGGAGACTACCGAGGCGTGTTGCGAGCGGGTGACCTCCTGAGCGTGAGAGGCGGCGCAGGTACAGTTCAGCTTCCCGCGGCGTCGGCAGAGATCTATGTCAACTCGCGTTAAGTCGAGCGTGAAGAACTCAAGAGTTGCACTACTCTGCCTGTTATGTGTTCTGCTTTCCAGCTGTTCGCTGATTTATTACGGCGCGATGGAGCATTTGGGAAGGCAGAAGCGGGACATCCTGATCCAGCGGCTGCGCGCTGTCAAGAAGGATCAGAAGGCCACGCAGGAACAGCTGAAAACAACGCTGCAAGCCTTTCAGGAAGTGACAGGATTCAAGGGAGGAGATCTCGAGAAGGTTTATAACCGGCTAAACAAGTCACTCGAGCGATCGAGTGACCGCGCCAAGGCCTTGAAGCACCGCGTGGATTCAGTGGACGATGTCGCTAAGCGCATGTTCAGCGAGTGGCAGGGAGAAATTTCGAACATGCACAATCCGTCGCTGCGCCGGCAGAGCGAGAATCTCCTCAGCGCCGCGCGACGGCAGCACGCCGAGTACATGGCGCAGATGCGGCGTACCGAGAGAAATATTCAACCCGTCTTGCGGGCGTTTAACGACCAGGTTCTGTTTCTAAAACACAATCTGGACGCGCGCGCGATCAGTTCGCTCCAGAAGACTTCCACGCAAATCGACTCGCAGGCCGCAGCTCTGATACAAGACATCCAGAACTCGTCCAATCAAGCGGACGCGTACATTAAAACGCTCTCGAAGGCTGGTCCCGAGGTGAGTTCCAAGGGAGGTTAGCGGTAAGCATGTGATTGAGAACGTTACGCCGCCAGCGTAATCAGATAAAGAGCAAGCGAACAAAGTTCAGGCGGATACGTATGCTGCAGAGTATTCGGTTACTGGCCTCTTCGAAAGTCCAATTAGTAACTTTAGTCTCCCTTACCTGGGCCGCCACTCGTCGGATGAGGAAGGACGAGAGCTCTTGATCGATCTCTATGTGATGGCCGTCACGAGTGCTTGTTTGCTATAGCAGGTCGACGGGTTGGCGTTTCTCTACAGTGCCTGCCCCTGCAGCATTTCGACAAAATATCGTGGCCTGACTATGTTCGTGCTCTCAAACCTTGCTAAGCACCAGCAGATGCTTGTCACCCGTTACCAGATAGTCCGAGCGTGACGCGGCTGCGCATTCAAGGACTCGATTGTCCGATGGATCAGCCTTCACAACATCAACCGTCCGGGTTGGTTCGACAAGGTGAGCTACTTCCAGGAGTCGATCCAGCGCGTAACGGACTTCGCCCTTCGTCCACCCAAACTTATCGCGTTGAAGCACGTCCGCTACTTCATCGAGAATGGGCTGAGATACAAAAAGCTTAATTTCCCCTGTCTGAGCCAGATCAATAATCCGTCTGGGATTGCCAGCGCCGTAGAAACCGGAAATTACGACGTTCGCGTCTGCGGCGACGCACAGCACTAGCGCCCGCGCTCATTGCGATGCGCGGCAATCTCTGCCTCTGCGATGCTCTCTACCTCCTCAGGACAGATACCATGTTGTTGGGCCCGGCGGCGCGCAGTCGCATAAACGGTGGCAAAGCCCTTACCATTGACTCGTTGTTCCAGTGCCTCGCGCACCAGTTCCGGCACAGAAATACCTTCACGGGCAGCTGCCTCTTCGACCTTCGCCAGCAGTTCATTTGGTATCCCCTCGATTTTCGTGAACACGGCCTCTCCTCTATTATGGCTGCAAAATAGCCGCATACCTATACATGCAAAAAACCCGTAAACGGTAGAGTGTTCGACTTCACTTTGACGTAAAAGGTTGACGGTTCGATAAACGTCCTCACCGCTTCACAGAAGGCCTAGAAAAGGGCAGCCAGCCTGGTTCGCTACGATGAAATTAGTCCATGAACGCTCTCTCTGTTGACCTGAAAAAGACGGTCAACCTCCCGAAAACCGATTTCTCGATGAAGGCCAATCTCCCCGTAGCCGAGCCGAAGATGCTTGCGCATTGGGAAGAGACGGAGCTCTATCGCCGAATCAGGGAGTCGCGCGCGGGACGTCCGCAGTACGTGCTGCACGACGGGCCGCCCTATGCGAACGGCAACATTCACCTGGGCACCGCATTCAACAAAATTCTAAAGGATTTCATTGTCAAATCGAAGACGATGGCCGGCTTCGATGCGCCATACATTCCTGGCTGGGACTGTCATGGTCTTCCCATCGAGATCAAAGTAGACGCAGAACTCGGCAAGCGTAAGGCCTCGATGAGCGCCGCGGAGATTCGTGCGCAGTGCCGTGCTTACGCGGCGAAATTTGTCGATATTCACCGCCGCGAATTTAAGCGTCTCGGTGTGTTTGGGCGTTGGCAACATCCATATCTGACGATGAGCGCCCATTATGAATCGGTTATCGCGCAGGCCTTCGTCGATTTTCTCGGCAGCGGCACAGTTTACAAAGGCCTCAAGCCGGTGCATTGGTGCATTCACGACCAAACCGCGCTTGCCGAAGCAGAGGTCGAATATGAGAACCACAGCAGTTCGACCATCTACGTGCGGTTTAAAATGCTGTCCGAAGCGGGCGCGCTCGACCCGGCGCTGGCCGGCCGCAAGGATGTCTATGCGCTGATCTGGACCACTACGCCGTGGACCATTCCGGCGAATCTGGCGATCTCGTTCAATCCGAAATTCGAGTACGTGGCCGTGGATACGCCGCAGGGTCTGGCGATCGTTGCCCAAGGGTTGTTGCCGCAAGTCAGCGAGGTTCTTGGCTGGGACAGCACGGTCGTAGCGCGGTTTCCAGGCGCACGGTTAGAGGGGGCCATCTTTCGGCATCCTTTTATCGAACGCGATTCGATCGGCACTCTTGGCGATCACGTCACACTTGAGCAGGGGACCGGGGCAGTGCATACGGCGCCGGGACACGGGCAGGAAGATTTTGTGGTGTGCCAGCGCTACGGCATTCCGGTGTATTGTCCGGTGGACGCGGCCGGCCGCATGTTTGAAGCGGAGGGCGCACCTGGAAAATTACCGAACGAACTCCTGGGCAAGACGGTCTGGGAGGCGAACCCGATTGTCATCGGCCTTTTAGAAGCCTCGGGCGCGCTCGCGTCGCAGGCCCGCTTCGAGCACAGTTATCCGCACTGCTGGCGATGCCATAATCCGGTGATTTTTCGGGCTACCGAGCAATGGTTCATCGGCATGGACCGCGAGGGCTTGCGCACGAAGGCGCTTGAGGCGATCAAAACGGTTGAATGGTATCCCTCGTGGGGCGAAGAGCGCATGACCAACATGATTGCGATGCGTCCGGACTGGTGCATCTCGCGCCAGCGCGTCTGGGGCGTGCCTATCACCGTCTTTTACTGCCAGAAGTGCAGCGAGCCTTTTACCGAGCGGCCCGTGCTCGAGCGGGTCGTCGCAGAATTTCGCGAACATACGTCCGATATCTGGTACACCAAAAGCGCCAGCGAATTGATGGGGCCGGGGCACAGCTGCGCCAAGTGCGGCGGCCAAGAGTTTCGCAAAGAGAGCGACATCCTCGATGTCTGGTTTGACTCCGGTTCAAGCCATCTGGCAGTGTTGACGCCGGAAAATCATCTGCCCTGGCCGGCGGATATGTACCTGGAAGGCGGCGATCAATACCGCGGCTGGTTTCATAGTTCGCTCTTGATCGGCGTCGGGTTAAAGGGGCAATCGCCCTACCGCGAATGCGCCACCCATGGCTGGACTCTGGATGCGCAAGGCCGGGCCATGTCGAAGTCCCTCGGAAACATCATCGAGCCGGAACAAATTGTGAGCAAAAAGGGTGCGGACATTCTCCGGTTGTGGGTGGCTTCAGTCGATTTCACCGAAGACGTGCGCATGTCGGAGGTGATCCTCGACCGTTTGTCGGAGGCCTACCGCAAGCTGCGCAATACGTTCCGGTGGATGCTCGGAAATTTGGGAGCTTTCGACCCTGCGGCTGATGCGCTGCCGATCGCGGAGCTTACCAACGTCGATTCGTGGATTCTGGTGCGGGCCAGCCAGCTGATAGAGCGCTGCCTGGCCTGGTACAAGCAGTATGAGTTTCACAAAGTCTATCGAGCGCTTTACGACTTTGCCACCACCGATCTCAGCGCAATCTATTTCGATGTGGCCAAGGACCGCTTATACACCGCTGGCGCTCATTCGCATGCGAGGCGAAGCGCGCAAACCGCCCTGTTCCGATTGAACAGCGCGCTTGTTCGGCTCGCTGCTCCACTTCTTGCTTACACGTGCGAAGAAGTTTGGAAGCATATGAAGGCGGGCAACGAAGCGGCGGAAAGCGTTCATCTCGCCTACTTTCCCAGTGCAGAAGAATTGACGGAAGGCCTAACCGGAGAGCAACGGCGCGCGTCAGAAGATTGGGAAGCGCTCATTCCGGTCCGGGAACAGGTTCTAAAGGCACTCGACACGGCGCGCGAAGAAAAGGTGATCGGCTCTTCTCTAGAAGCGACGGTTTTGCTTTCGGCGGGCGGCGAACTTTATGCGTTGCTCAATAGAAACCTGGCCGATTTGGCGGGGTGGTTCATTGTGTCGCAAATGGAATTGAACGCCGGGCCGGAGAGCGCGGAGCTAAAGGTACAGGTAGACCGCGCCCGCGGCGACAAATGCGAGCGCTGCTGGAAATTTACCACCGATGTGGGATTGAACCCGGAGTTTCCCACCGTTTGCGCGGCCTGCGCGGCCGTCTTACGAGACATGGTCGAATGAGTTCAGCTTCGCAGAACGCAATGAAAAATCGATGGCTGCCATTCCTGCTTGCAGTGCTAGTAGTGGTGGCGGACCGCTGGTCGAAATTGGCGATTGAGCACTCGATGTCGGCGCTCGACAGTGTTTCGATCATCCCGGGCTGGCTGCGCATTATTCACACGGAGAATGCGGGCGCGGCATTCGGATTTTTGTCGGAGGGAAGCCGGTGGGTGCGTAGCGGCATTCTGATCGGCGTGTCGGGATTGGTGCTGGTCTTTGTAATTTCGGCTCTTTGGAGCTCTAACAAGACATCGTTCACCACGCCGCTGGCGCGAATCGGCTTAGCGCTTGTTCTCGGGGGCGCGTTGGGCAACTTGTTCGACCGGGTGATGCGTGGCACGGTGACGGATTTCATCGAGGTATACCACGGCAATTGGGCGTTCCCGGCCTTCAACGTGGCCGATAGCGCGATTACAGTCGGCGCGGCGCTATTGTTGTTTGAGCTGCTATGGCAGCCGCGCGCCAATTCCTCGAGCAAGGAAGCGGGATTGGTACATAGGTAGAGAGTATGTTTCCTAAGCTCATCAGCATCGGTTCGTTCTACATTCCGACGTATGGAGTGTTGGTGGCGCTCGGTTTTCTAACCGGCTTGACTGTGACCATGCGTTTGGCGCGCCGCGCGGGATTGCCTGCCGAGAAGATGACCAATCTGGCTCTCTACTGTGCGATCGCTGGGATCATTGGTGCGAAGCTGTTCATGTTTCTGTTCGATATCCGCGATTACATTCGGGATCCCGGGCAGATTTTCACCATGGAGACTCTGCAGGCCGCTGGGGTTTTTCATGGCGGGTTTATCGCAGCGTTGCTGTTGGCGGCATTCTACATCCGGAAGCAGAAGCTGCCCGTGCTGCGCGTGATGGATAATTTCGCTCCGGGAGTGGCGGTTGGGCAAGCCATCGGACGACTCGGATGCTTCGCGGCCGGTTGTTGCTGGGGGCGGGCCTGCTATCTGCCATGGGGTGTGCGGTTCCGCTCCGACTTCGCGGCGCCCGTGCCGCTAAACACGCCTCTGCATCCTGTACAGCTGTACGAGTCCGCGGCCGATTTGCTGATCTTCTTCTATCTGTATCGCCGCGCGACACAGCGGCACCCGGCGGGTCAGGTCATAGGCCTCTATCTCGTGCTCTATTCGACAGCGCGCTTCATCATCGAGTTTTACCGGGTGCATGAGCAGTCGCTAATCGGTCCATTTTCTTTAACGCAGTGGTTGGCGATCGGCCTTTTCGGGTTGGGCCTGGCGATTCTATTCTTCGGGAAAGAGAAAGTCCCGGCTGCCGTAACGCGCAAACCGAGATCGGTCCACGCGTGATCGACGGCGTCGAGTATTGGGTAGCCAAGCTGAATCTCAAGCCGCACCCGGAGGGCGGCTATTACCGCGAAACGTATCGCTCCGATCTGGCAGTCGCACCGGCGACCGCGACTGGAAAGCAGGACGGCGCTCGATCGGCTTCGACGGGTATCTATTTTCTTCTCGACGGAACTAACTTTTCAGCGTTTCACCGGATCACATCCGATGAGATGTGGCACTTCTATGCCGGCAGCAGTCTCGCAGTGCACGTGATCGATCCGAGTGGTGCATACACGGAAATCGTTCTCGGACGTGATGCAAACGCGGGTGAAGTCTTTCAGGCTGTGGTGCGGGCAGGGGATTGGTTTGCGTCTTGCCCGAAAGACACGCAAACTTACGCGTTGGTCGGTTGCACGGTTGCTCCAGGGTTCGAATTCGAAGACTTCGACTTGGCGCAGTCCGCGGAGCTAAGGGCCGCCTTTCCTCAACATTGTGAGTTGATCGAACGTCTTACGCGGTAAGCGTTCGGGCAGCAAGCTTTGCGAGTTAATGCGGGATCGCGAGTTAAACGCCGTACTATAAAGATGTGGAGTTACGTTGTACGTGCGGAGCGCTTCTACCCGAAGACGCGCGCTTTTGCCATAAGTGCGGCAAGCCGCAATTCGAAGAAGATGTAGAACGTCTGGCGGCGATAGAGAACACGCCTGCTCCGGTGCAAGGTCCGCTGGATGTACCTGGAGAGACTCCAAAAGCTGTTCCCATTGGCTTCGGCAATTTGCGAGCAGTTACCACCACCCTGGGCGTGGCTGCGATCGCCTTAGTGGCGCTGTTTTTAGCTGCTGCCGTGGCTCCCCTGCTAGGCCCGATTGTGCTTTGCGCGGCGGGTTTCGCAGCAGCCCGCTTTTATCGAATGCGCACGGCTCAGCCGCTTTCCTCAGGGGCCGGAGCGTACCTCGGGCTTATGACAGGTGTGTGGCTCTTTCTGGTAGTCGCTGTGTGCGCCGCTATCACGGGCTTCTACGTATCGTCACCATCAGGCCGGGAGATCCTGCGCGCTGCGGTACCGAAGATGCCTGAAATGGCGAAGCTGCTCGACGACCCGCATCAGTTCGTAGTAAGCCTGCTTGAGAGCTTGATTCCGATGTTCTTCTTGACTACTCTTGCAGGTGCGTTCGGCGGCATGCTGGCCGCGCGCACTGCTGCACGGCGTCCGCAGCATTGAGCGCGCGAACCGGGCGGCAGCGACCGCCTCTCTTCCTCACGCAGACTGTTACCCTGGATGCGCACCCTTAATGAGCCGACCTATCCTCACGGTGACTGTTAATCCCGCGCTCGATCGGATCACGACGGTCGATCATCTCGTATTTGAAGATCGCGGTTACATTGAATCGACAACGGAAGCGGCTGGCGGACGGGGTATCAATGCGGCACGCGTGTTGACGAGTTTCGGCGCCTCGGCCTTTGCTATCACCATTTCCGGCCGCGAAATCGGAAAGAGATTCGAGGAGCACCTGGCCCAAGATACATTCGGCAAGGAAGTCGTTAAAGTTCGCAATGCAATCCGCATCAATCTGACAATATCGGACCGGCAGGGTCTATCGATCAAGTTGAACGAGCGCGGCCCTGCGCTCTCGCCAGCAGAGCTGGAGAAAATACTGAAGGCGATCGAAAAGCACTTGCCTGGCGCGGCTTGGCTGATGCTGTGCGGCAGCCTTCCGCCTTCGGTCGACCCTCACTTTTACACGAAGATGATAAAGCTGGCCTCGCAACACAAGGTGGAGACGTTTCTCGACACCGACGACGATCCGCTGCTGCATGGGATTGAGGCGCACCCGACCATCGTCAAGCCGAATCAGTCGGAAGCGGAGCGGCTTATGAACGCGCCTCTGATCACGCGTTCTCAAATGATTGACGCCGTGCAGCGCATTAAGGCAATGGGCGCGAAGTCGGTTGTGCTCTCGCTGGGCAGTCGCGGCGCCATTGCAGCCACATCGACCGAAGGTGTTCTCGAAGTGACGCCGCCGGTGGTGGATGCGCGCTCTCCCATCGGCGCCGGAGATGCCATGGCGGCAGCAATCGTCTGGTCACTGGAACGCGGTGACTCGCTCGGAGAAGCGCTGCGATGGGGCGTGGCAGCCGGAACCGCATCGGCCCTGCTCCCAGGACTCGAGCTTGCAAACCTCGAGCAATCGAAAGAAATCTTCAACAAGACCACGATTACGCGCGTCGTAGTCTAATCGTATTTTTCGTAGTGAATCTGTTTGCGGTCAAGACCGCGGGCTTTCAGCTCGCGCCGCACATCATCGACCATCTCACGCATTCCGCAGATGTAGACATCGATGCTGCTCAATTCGTCCTGGGTTCGAATAGCGAGTGCTTCGTCTAGATGAAGCTGCACCCGGCCGGAGCGCCCCTGCCATTTTGCGGAAGGTCTAGTCACCGTGGGCAGGTAGCGGAAAGTCGGGTACTGCGCAGCTAACCTTTCGAGCTCATCCGTGTACAAGAGCCGATCCTCCTGGCGGACACCGAAGAGCAGCGTGATTTGGGGATGGCTCTTTGGCAGGTAATCGAGAAGCATGGAGCGGAATGGCGCAATGCCTGTCCCAGTGGCAACAAACACGGCCCGCCGGCCGGGGTGACGCAGAGTGAAAAAACCAAGCGGCTCGTGCATGTCGACCTCGTCGCCCGGCTTCAGATCGAACAGCCGCGACGAGACAACTCCGTTGGGAATGCGATTCAGGCAGAGTTCGAAGCGGTTACCTCCACGCGGCGAAGCAATCGAATAAGCGCGCGTGATTAGCTTCTCACCGGCGTTCTCGATCATGGAAATAAACTGCCCGGGCGTGAAATGAAGGTCTTCTACCTCCGGGACCTCGAAGCGGAAATGATGCACCTCCGGCGCAAGTTCCTTGCTGTCGAGTAGTCTGGCCTTCAGGGTAAGTACCTCTCCTATATTATGATCTGCGACGGACGCTGCTCTACGGGCGAATCGGGAGTCATCTGACGCAGGAGGTCCAGGAACATGCGCCCGCGCGGGCGGCCATTCTGATTCTGCTGCCCGATGCGATGCAGAAACACCAGTATCGCCAATGTGTCCTTATTGCGAGGCGGAGCCAGAGACTCCCGCTCGACTCGCAGCTTGGTGTAGTCGGCGAGCGAGGCAGTAAAGGAGCGTTGAATAGCGAGCGCAACCATGTTCTCGGGGCGACTCTCGAAGATGAGTCCGGATTCGAGCGTGCGGTGAGTTTGGATGAGCGATTCGAGCGCGGCCATCACGTCCACATCGATCGCCCCCGGCGCACGGATAGCGGCCTGTACAAGGGCATAGACCGAGAACAGCAGTTGTTCCTCATGCGTGCGAACGAACTCTTCGGTGACGGCAATGTCCTGATTTGCGATCTGCGATTCGGTCACTGGCAGCGGTTTTTCATGCCGGTGGGCTTCGATCAGGTATTCGCACTCGAGGGGACAGGAGAGAGAGACCTCCCGTTCAGTCCCGCAGCATATCGTGCAGATGTCGCCCTGTACCGCCGGGCAGGAGCGCTTAGCACAGCGGGTGCCGCAAATTTTACAAAGGACGGGAGCTGGCATGAATAGGGGCTTTCCTAACTTTGACAGATTGGATCGCGGCCGATGAGAGGGGAGGAAGGTTAAGTAGCCGAGAAACAAATCGGCGAGATCATCGGAGGATTTATGCGTTTGGCGATTGCTACACTTTTATGCTTTGCTACTGTTTTCTCGGCCACTGCCGGCAATGACTTCTATAAGCTGACTTACGACGGCGGCTCGGTAACCGATCTCAAAACCGGAGAACACACTAAACTCTATTTGGATCAGCAGCACATTCGATTTGTGAAGGACGGAAGAGATGTGCTCGATGTGCCGGCCTCTGCGGTGACAGAGATCAGCTACGGGCAGGATGTTCACCGCCGTGTAGGCGCTGCGATTGGCCTGGCGACTGTTTCGCTTGGCGTAGGCGCGCTAATGGCGCTTACAAAGTCCAAGAAGCACTTCATCGGGCTTACTTGGGACGGAGCGGGACTGAAAGGCGGAGCGGCATTCCAGGCCGACAAGAGCGATTATCGCGGGCTGCTTGCCGGGTTAGAAGGCATCACCGGTCGAAAAGCAGTCAGTTCAGAACCGATGACCGTTAAGAACTAGGGCTACGCCCTAAAACTGCCGGTTGCTTCTCTTCGGGCGGGTACTATCAAAACAGCACATGGAACGAGTGGATTTATACATCAAAGTGACTGTGGATCTCGATGAAGACGAACAACCGGAACGTGTGGCGGCTGAACTTTGCCGGCAGCTCGAAAAGCAATATGTAGTGCGGGCTGCCGAGCTGTCCAGCATTACCGAGCGGGAATAATCGCTGAGCCTAGGAGTTCTGTCTGAGCAGCTCTCCATGCACACGGTTGAGATATGCATCTGTCATACCGGCTATGTAATCGCACACGACTCGATGGACTGGGGTATCTTCAAGGTGCTCGCGATAGCCGGCCGAAATGCGTTCGGGGTTTTCGACGAGAAACTCAAATAGCTCTCTAATTTTTTGTACCGCACTTTCCCGGCCCGCCATTAAGTCGCAATGGGAGTAGGCGCGTGTAAGCAGGAGTTGCTTTAGGTCACGGCTAAGCAGAGCCGTTTCGGGCGACATTTCGGTCACCCGGCAGGGCAGTGCGCGAACTTCGTCGCTTGTCTCTACTCGATGGCGCTCGACGGCCGACAAGGTTCCGGATATTAACCCGCCGATGAGCAGGTTCATCAGCTGGCGCTGCACTTCCCAGAAGCGGACTCGGTCGGAAGCGCCCGGGTACTGCGTCTCAACGGCTTCGATGAGATCGGCGGTTTGCGGAACGTCATCGCGCAAATCCCCAAAGCCAATCAATGTGGCGCCGAAGGAGTCGTCAAGATCAGCCAGAGTATAAGCGATCTCGTCGGCGGCGTCGATCAGCTGCGCTTCTATAACGGGCCGCTGTCCGGGCAGAAACTCCTGGAGCTCGATTTCGTCGGACGGCAGCACTTCGCGGGAATGCTTCACGATGCCCTCCCTGACCTCGAATGTGAGATTGAGGCCGGTGAAGCGTGGGTATCGATCCTCCAGCAGGTCGACAATGCGAAGCGCGTGCAGGTTATGTTCGAAATTGTCGCCAAAGCGCTGCATCTGCCGATTCAGTTCCCGTTCGCCCGCATGACCGAAGGGCGGGTGACCTAGATCGTGAGCCAGCGCGAGAGTCTCCGTATACTCTTCGTTCAGCTCAAGAGCGGCTGCCAGAGTGCGTGCCACCTGTGAGACCTCGATGGTGTGGGTCAGGCGATTACGAACGTGATCATCGGAGGCGACGGCAAAGACTTGTGTTTTGCCCTCGAGCCGGCGAAAGGCGCGCGAGTGAATAACACGGTCGCGGTCCCGTTGAAAGTCACTGCGGTAAGGGTGTGGAAGCTCGGGATATCGCCGGCCCCGCAGGCTCTGAGAAGGGAGGCGCAGGCGGCGCAGCATGAAACGTATTACTTGCTGATCTGCCCCGCTACCTGATCGGCAGCACGACTAACGGCCATGCTTTCGGTTGGAGTTTTTACAGCCTTGAGCAGGCGCTTAGATTCCTGCGGATCGGTCGACTGGAGCATTTGTGCGAGGAGGATCTGAGCCTGAGCTTTAGAAACGAGGTCGGTCGGTTTATCGATCAGAGATCGAAGTAGCTGCTGCGCTTCGGAAGTCCGTTTGGTCGAGATGTAAAGTTGAGCCAGAGCGATTTTAGCTAATGCTGCGGCATCGCTGCTGGAATTAGCCACCGCGCGCAGATCCTTTTCCGCGCCCGCCGAATCGTTGTTCTGAGCCTTGAGTGTTCCGAGGTAGTACTGCGCCATGTAGCCTTCGCGCGTTCCTCGATCCTTTGCCATGACGTCGTTGAGCGCCCGCATGGAAGCTGTTCGCTTCTCATCTTCGGTTGCAAACGTCTTGGAGTAATCGTTATGAGGGCCGACCGGCGTCTCAATCACGTTGAACGCGGCCTGCAGGTCCTTCTCCCGCTGTGCCCGGCGATAGGAGTTAAACCAGATCGCTCCGCCGATCAATAGCGCCGCTACTACAGCAACGACTAACCACTGGATTACTCGCCGCCGATTCGATGAAGCGTACTCGATAGCACCCGAGACCGACTCCGAGAACTGGTCGTGCTTCAGCTGCTCCTTTAAATCATGACGGGTCAAACTGGGACAAATGCCTTTCTACATCCAAGGGTGAAATCACCCTCAGACTAGCATATTCAGGCCGTTCCGATAACCCGCGACGGTATGTTCAGGAGGCGCGTAGATCGGCCAGATCGCGCCGGATTGCAAACTTCACCAAGCCGGCAACATCATGAATGTCGAGTTTGCGCATCAAGCTGGAGCGATATGTGTCGACCGTCTTCGGGCTAAGCGCCAGGCGCGCGGCAATTTCTTTGGCGCGAATGCCGTCTACCAGGAGGGAAAACACCTGAAATTCACGGCTGCTTAGCGATTCGATCGGGTCGGCTTCGTGCCGCATGCCGCCTTCTCCAAACAGCGACATCACTTCAATCTGCGGCGAGACATAGATGCCGCCCTCGGTGAACTGAGCAAGCGCCTCGGCCATCTGTTCACAACTGGAGCTCTTCAGAAGGAAGCCGCAGGCACCCGTGCGCAGAACTTCTAAAACGGTCTTCCGGTCCTTTCGGATAGAGAACACAGCGCAGCGCGTCAGAAGGTTCTGTTCACGTACGCGACGGATGACCTCAGTGGCGGCCAAGTCGGAGAGGCCTAAATCCAGCAGCGCGATCGCCGGTTGAAGCCGCTCGATTTCGCTCAGCGCGGCTGTTGCGGAGCCCACCTGGGAAATCACGCGAAAGCCCCGGATTGAGTTGCACAGGGCCGATAAGCCCTCTCGCACCAGAGTCAATTCATCGGCAATCAATACATCGACTGTTCGTGGTTCAGGGAAGACAAAGTCGGGGGTCGTGAGGACGGAACCTAGCATGCGTATAAGTCCATGTGGGGGCGCTGACTATGATGTGCTCCCATCGAGCGACTTATCTCAAAATCCTTTACCGGCGTTCTAAAGGATTTACCGGAAGCTGCGAACGGCTTCGGCTTCGTCGTCATAGACCTCGAAGACGGTATAGAGTTTCGTGATCTGCAACAAGTCTTTGATGCGCTTGGACAAACCAACCAACTTTAGCTTCCCACCGCTGTTTGTAATCGTAGTAAATCCGCTCACTAATTCGCCGATTCCCGAGCTGTCGATGTAGGAGACGTCGCTTAGGTTTAGCAAAAGCTTCTTATCGCCCTGAGCGATGCATTTACGGATGGTGTCACGAAAAGCACTGGCGCCTTCGCCTAACGTGATGCGACCCGCCGCATCGATGACCGTGACATCGCCCACTTGGCGAGATGTCAGTTTTACACTCACTTCAGCCTCCTGAATTTGTTCATTACTTTAGGGTTTGGATAACGTTTTTACCAAACGAACCTCGGTTCCGCCGCCCGGACGCGGATGCAAATCGAACTCATCCATGAAAGCCCGAGCCAGCATGAGGCCGCGCCCCGATTGACGCATAAGATTCTCGGGCGCCAGCGGATCGGGCAAAGAGCTCAAGTCAAAGCCTTCTCCTTCATCGCCGATGGTAACAGCCAAAGAAGTCTCAGACCGATCGATCTGGAGATGAACCTTCTTATGTTTGTTGTACCGGTTCCCATGCACAATCGCGTTTACGACACATTCGCGAACCGCCATGCCGATCTGATGCTGCTCGTCCTCCTCCAGTCCTAGCCGGCCCGCTTCCTGCAAAACCATATCCTCCGCCTTGTCGGCGGTGTCCAAACTTGAATCGAGCGTTATCTGAATAGTCTCCATAGGGCTGTGTTGGAACCGGGACATAATTTAACGGAGCGTACTAAATCGCACTTCGCACGAATACTTTTCAAATCCGGCTTACAGGTTGAAAACAATCATAACCCGCCTCAAGTAGGACGTGACTTTCAGTTGGTACTGCACTTAGCTCAGCGTGGATTGTGGGTCGTTCGCCTGGTCAAACGAGGCGAAGGTTTTGCCGTTCTGAGCCAAGTGTTCAAGCAGCGGAGCGCGCGGCCAGAGGTCTGCTCCGTGATTCTGGCGAAACTGCTCCACTGTGGCGGCGACGGCGGCGAGCCCGACAGTATCGGCATAAAAAAGCGGGCCGCCCTGCCAGGCGGGAAAGCCATAGCCGGCGGTATATGTCACATCGATGTCAACCGCCCGGAGCGCAACGCCCTCCTCCAGGATGCGAGCGCCTTCATTCACGAGGGCGTAGATGCATCGCTCGACAATTTCGCTCGGAGCGACGGCGCGCCGCTCAATGCCGGCGGCAAGCGAGGCCCTTTCGATCAGCGCCGCTATCTCGGGATCGGGCGAGGAGGCACGCGCTGCATCGTACTTCGACCAGCCGCGGCCGGTTTTCTGGCCCAGCCTTCCTTCGCGGTAAAGCAGATCTCCTACGATGGGCCGCCGGGTTTCAGGCTTAAATTGCCGATCGAACTCGCGGCGGATGGCAAAGGAAATATCGAGTCCGCTTAGGTCATCTACGGCAAGCGGTCCCATGGCCATCCCAAAGTCGACAAGGGCCTGATTTACCTCTTCCACGGAGGCGCCTTCTTCGACGAGGAACTGTGCTTCGCGAAGATAGGGCATCAGCATGCGATTGCCTATAAATCCGCGACAGTTTCCCGCCAGCACAGCCACTTTGCCGAGCCGCTTTGCTACGGCCATGGTGGATGCGATAGCTTCTTTCCCGGTGGCCTTGCCGCGCACCACTTCCAGCAGGCGCATGACCTGAGCCGGGCTGAAGAAGTGATTGCCGATGACCTTTTCAGGATGGCTGGCGTCGGCAGCAATCTCGTCGATATCGAGGCTCGACGTATTGGAGGCAAGAACGCACTCTGGTTTGGTGACCTGTTCCAGCTCCGCGAAGATCGCTTTCTTGAGAGCCAGATCCTCGAAGACGGCTTCGACGACGATATCGACTTTGTCGAAGTTTTCGTAAGAGAGCTGGGGCGTCAGACGCGCGAGGCGCTCTTCGGCTGCCAATTGAGCAAGACGGCCCTTGGAGACAGTGTTGGCATAGTTGCGGCGAATGGCGGTCATGCCCCGATCCAGCGCTTCCTGTGACGAGTCCTTCAGCAGGACAGGGATGCCCGCATTCGCATACGCCATGGCGATCCCGGCGCCCATGGTTCCTGCGCCTACAACGGCCGCGCGCTGAATATCCGCTGTGGGTGTAGTCTTGGGGATACCCGGCACTTTGGATACAGTTCGTTCACCGAAGAATATATGAATGAGCGCCCTCGATTGAGTAGAGAACAGGCATCGCTGAAAGAGCTCGGCCTCTACGCGGCAGCCTTCGGCGAACGACTCTTTGGTTGCGGCTTCGATGGCGGATATAGCAGCTTGCGGAGCGGCCAGCCGACGCCATCTTTTGGCCGCTTCCCGGCGAGCGGATTCGAACAGCGGGGCAAAATCTCCTGCAAGCTTTTCATTTCGTTCGCGCGTGCGTCTCACCGCTTGGGATGCGACTTCGCGGGCAAAGGCGATCGCGCCGGTAACAAGATCGCCTTCTATGACGCGATCCGCGAGGCCCGATTCCACTGCTTCGGCTGCTCCGATCGCTTCTCCACCCGTACACATCTCTAGAGCCTTGGCTACACCGACAAGTCTTGGAAGCCGCTGCGTGCCGCCTGCGCCGGGAATCAGTCCCAGCTTCACTTCAGGTTGTCCCAGTTTTGCGTCCGGCGCGACCACGCGATAGTGTCCGCATAGCGCCGCTTCTAAGCCGCCGCCGAGCGCTGCCCCGTGAATCGCCACTACGCATGGCTTAGCGGAGTCTTCGATCGCCAGCAGCGGCGTCAACAGGTCCAACGGGGGTTGATCGCCTGACGAGATTCTCTCCAACTCACGAATATCCGCGCCTGCGATGAAGGTTGAGCCTGCCCCTGTGAGCACGATGGCGCGCACAGCAGGTAACTGGTTTGCCGACTCAACGGCCTGGGCAACTGCCGCCGCGACCTTCGAGCCAAGCGCATTGACCGGAGGGTTGTCGATCCGCACGACCGCGATATCGCCCTCGACGGTGAAGTGAACTAATTCGGGCATGAAT
This sequence comes from Bryobacteraceae bacterium, assembly GCA_965219105.1. Taxonomy (GTDB): domain Bacteria; phylum Acidobacteriota; class Terriglobia; order Bryobacterales; family Bryobacteraceae; genus Bog-105. The sequence goes on from OZ244728.1 coordinate 3,641,964, forward strand.
ACTAAGTGTAGGGGCTAGATCAGGCAGCCAAGCCGTGCAGGCGTTATCGCACTCTGTCGAACCTGAAGACGACAGTATGGGGAGAATCGAAGACCTTCCCGTCCGGCTTGAATTCACTAATTGGAACGCCGCTTTCGTTCCAGACAGTTTTCAATCGCTGAGCAAGGTCTACGGACGGAGACTTGTCGATCACGGCGAACACTTGCGATGGATCGTGTCTGGACAGTTGGCGAATGTCCCGGAGCCCCGGAGCGTCGGCATGGACCGACTTCAGCCCATCCTGTTTGAGGTAATATTCGAGCGGCTCGGCTGAGGGAACTGTGGTGAGGATCAGATCGTCAGGCCGCAAGTCCTTCCTCAAGATAGCTGCCAAGCGAGGAACGTCGCCGTTCAACCCAGTTTCCGGAAGCTTCGTTACCTCGCCGCTTCGCAGGACGGCAGCGCCGCCCGCAACCAGTATGCCCAAAGCTGTCAGGTTTAGCGCCAGATCACAGTACCGGGGTATCAGGCGATCGAGCGCAAACTGAAGGCCCGCTGCTGCCGCGCAGAAGTACAGAGGCAAGAGAAACAGCCAGACACGCGCAGGGGGGTTTATGTGCTGAGCCACGGCTCCGGCGAAGCATACTGCCAGAGCTAACAAGAACACTCGCCCAACGGTAAAGAATCTCTTTCCCTGCATCACGACGGCGATCGCGACCCCTACATGGAGGAGAATCGTGATCCAAATCGGCCACCCGGCGTGCCACAAGTTCCACGAGTCAACGAAGGAGTGGCCGATTTGCTGGATGCGATCGCCGCCGTAAATCGGCTTGATAAAGCGGTTTTCGAATAGCGCGGCGAAACCGGAACCGACAATGGTCGGCCAGTACAGGATCGTTGTGATTACAGCGGAGATCCCCAGAGAGAGCGCGATATCGCGCCATTTGAACTGGCGCCAACCCGACCGGCGCAAGCGTCCGGCCACAATAACGACCACCGAAACGGCCAATCCATACACTGCGGTCGGGCTTGTGTACATGCTGAGAACGGCCAAAGCTACAAAGGCGGCCCACCAGCCTTCTCGTCCGCCGGTTTGCGTAAGGTGTAGAGATACACCCATCAGCCCAAGGAAGAGCAATGCAATGAGGGTATAGCCTCGCGCGTTGGTCGAGTACAAAATGGCGGCGGTGCTGACCGAGAGGAAACTGGCTGCTAACAGCGCGGCGGCAGATCGAGCGTACTTTCTGCAATACCAGTAGGTGGCCGGAATCAGGGCCACGCCAGCCAGGAGCGCAGGCAGGCGAATGGCGATCAAGCTATCGGAAAAGAGGCGCACCGATAGCCAGACCAAAATGGTATGCAGCCAGTGGTCGTTCGGTTGATAATCGACTGTCAGGGCGTAAGGTAATGGCTTACTCGCGTACTTCAGGTATGTGAACGCCTCGTCATAGCGCATCGTCTGACCCAGATAGACAATGCGGATCGCGATGCCGCCCAGTAGTACGGCAGTGAGAAAGAGCAGATGAGTGCGATTTTCCGATACCGCCCACTGCCAGAAAGCAGCAGCGAGCCTCTGCAGTTTCAGGCGCGCTGCGATCCAAACCCGAGCCAAGCGATTCGCAAGAGAATACCGGAGGCTCCAGCACGCAACCGCGGACACGATCAAAAGAGCTGCGCCAAAGCGCAACGGCAGCAGCAAGCTTGAATAAAACTCGAAATTGACTCGTTTGGCGTGTCCTTCCGCCGAGAACCGGGTCAGGATATGCTTTAGAACTCCAAACGGTACCGCTGAGAAGGCCAAGGCTCCCAGACCTGCGAAAAGAAGCAGCAAGGCTATAGAAAGGACCAGACCCAACCAAGGTCCGCGAGGGTGACGCCAATCAGCCGATTCGATCTCCTCGCCGGCGATGGGCGAGAGCGGAGTACCATTCATTCTAAAGAAAGCTGATAGCCATCGAAGAGTGCAAACCCAGCTAACTGAAAAAACTTGTTCTCAGAGCAAATGATTCAGAAAGAACCCTCGATTAGACCATCAGGAACAGAGCTTCGCAAAGCTCTAGAACCTACAGGACCAAAGTGCAAACTGGCCGGGGGTTTAATCTCCCAGCGTGGGCACTGACGTACGCGGATACTGGTCGTCGGTCTCTTCGTAGCGGGCACGGCCGCGGCGGTCGCGTGAGGAGCCGGGCCATTCCAGGCGAAGATCGCGGCAAACTTCGTCGAGCATGTCTTCGGTAGCGACGCGCTGCTCCAAGGCAAACGTTGTGACCAGCAGGTTGTCGCAAAGCAAGTTGATAACACGCGGAATGCCCCGGGAGCGGCGATGAACCTCGTCGAGCAGGAAGCCCGGGAACACAGTCTGATTCGGCATACCGGCTCGCGCAAGTCGCGTTTCTATGTAGGCAGCCGTTTCATCCACGTTTAACGGATTAAGTGAGCAGCGCAGGACGATACGCTGCTTCAACTGCCGTAACTCGGGTGTGTCGAGTTTGCGGTCCAGTTCCGGTTGGCCGGAAAGGATAATCTGCAAAAGCTTCCCCTGCCGATTCTCCAGGTTGCCAAGCAGCCGAATCTCTTCGAGAACGTTCCAATCCAGATTATGCGCTTCGTCCACGATGAGCACGCAAGTACGGTTTCGATGTGCTTGCTCCAGCAGAAGAGCGTTCAGGGCGAACAGAACGTCCGTTTTCGACTTTCGGTCGCACTTCAGATCGAAATCGTACGCCATCATCTCGAAAAATTGCTCCGGAGTCAGGCGCGAGTTGAAGATGAATGCGAACTCTGTGCGTTGGGAATCAAGCACATCCCGCAAGCACTCGAGCATGGTCGTCTTGCCCGTGCCGACCTCCCCGGTCAGTACAATAAATCCTCGGCGGCTTCGAACGCCATAGGTTAAATTGGCAAGCGCCTCTTCGTGCTGGGGGCTCCGATAGAGAAACTCAGGATCGGGGCTGATGTTGAACGGGTTTTCGGAAAGGCCAAAATAGGCGTTATAGATCGCATTCTGCATGCGTTACTCCCGTCCTGAACGGCTAAACATGAAACAGGCAGCCCGCTCCGCTGCTAACCGTAATAATCCCATCATACTGATACTTATCGGCAATTCTGATTCCAAAGAGATTAAATTTTGATTCCCGTCGCAGTTTTAGCTCTCGAATTGTATACGGACCCAGCCCGGCAAGGAAGCAGGTTGACCTTTAAGAAAAACAATGCGGCGGGTCTTCGGAAACGGAACGTTTTCACGAATAGCCCTTCCGATGGACGGTACGGCTCGCAGGATTTTACGGTAGGCGTCGAGCCCGGTGTCGAGCGAGGCCGCTTTGGCCAGGAAACCGCTGCCCCAGCCTAACGGAACCACACACGTCATTGGCAACTGCTGGGCGGCAGCTTGCTCCGTTTTGAGGCGTTCGATAGTCGCGCCAAGACCACCGAGGCCGGTCATCTCGGCAAAACGGGCATGCTGGTCGAGCTGCGCTCCTGCCCATTCGTTGGCGGCGTCGATAATAGCTTTCGGTTGCGGCACGGATCGCCAACCTAGTGCGCGGGTCAGTTCCGGATTCTCATAAAACTTGCGCTCACTCCAGGTGCCGTTCAAAGAAGTTCCCGGGCTGGCCATCTCGGCAAACACAGGCGTGGCGCCCGCGGCCTGATTTCCCGCTACGCTTCCCCGTCCGGCGACCTTCCACGACAGCTGAGTTTTGCCTGGCTGACGAGTGTCGAGCGAGGCCACGCGCGTCAAATAAACTTTCATAACCGAGGGGGTTACGGCTGAAGTGTCAGCCACTTCCAGCACCCTCACCTGGGATGCGCCCGATTGGGCTTCGGCCGGTTCGGCCACGCGGCGGGGCACCCGGTCGCCTTCCATCGCGGCGGCGATTCGCTCAATAACCGCAGGGGTCCAGCGTGAAAAAACGAACCCGGTACGAAGAGCACCCTTCAAGGCAGATGCGGGCAGGTACGGGCCGGAGGTGGACGCGGCAAAAGTCGGAATGAAAAGCGATTCCGGAGCGGCAGCGTTCCAAATGGCAGTTAACTCCGGGTTTTCGAAGGGAATCCGGCGCTGTGAGAAATTCTGCGCAAATCCGCCCCACGACGCAAAATCGAGCTTGGTTGCCTTGCGCAGCTGGGCAAGGTAGCCTTCCAGACGTGGGCCTCGCGCCAGCAGCCGGAAAATGCGCGTCTGATCGAGAACGTTGACTTGATCTTTCCAGACCATGTAGTCGATCGGGGAAAGCTCGCGCCCGTCACCCACCAGAAGCGGTGTAAGCGCGGTCACATTAAATCGCACGATCAGGATCCTCTTCTTCTGGCTGAATGTCTGGGGTGTTTGCCGCATCCGGTTCGGGTAAGACTTTCACCTCTGCGGTGAGCGATTCCGGTTCCACGCTGGATTCCTCGGCGGGCGCATCCGATCCAGGCACGTGTTCGGCCTCCGGAGCCGTTTCCGGTTCCTCGATCGCGGGTTCATCTTCGATGCGATCTTCGAGCGCCGGTGACGCGGGAGATTCGCACGCCAGCTCGCCTTCGCTTGGCGTTTCAACCGCTTGCACCTCTTCGACCTGCTCAGCGCCGAGTACGATTGGCGGCAGCTGAAGGGCTAAAGCCAAACCGGAGCGGTAAACCGGGTGCGTGAAGCCATCCGGAGCCACATCGATCGCTGCTCCGTTCGGCTCGGAGGCCGCTACTAAAACCGAGCCTTCGGTCACCATGCGCAGCACTCGTTTCGTGCCGGACCCGCCTTCCGGGCTGTCCACCTTTCCGCCGCGCAAGGTCAGATCGTAATCGCCGCTGCTCCACTCTATACGGTCCGCCGACGCAGGAGAGAACAAGGATAGTAGCCAAAATTTCGACCCGTCGCCGTCCTCGCTCTTACCATAGGTGTCCTTCAGCTTAGGAAACAGCAGATCGGGCCAGGCGCCGGACTCGAACTCAGGGGGCTCCGCGTGGCCCCAGCCCTGGTTTCTGCGGCCGCCAAATCCTTCGTCAGCGAGCAGCCGGAAAGCGCCTTTCACCCGTTCGCCCCAATCCGCAAGAGCCTGCTCACCCGAAAACCGGCAGACCGTCCACAATCCAGCGCCCGGTTCGAATTCGATTCCCATGTTGCTGTTTTCCACATAAGAGACATGGGCGAGCCGATCTACGGCCGCTGTCTTTCGCGTGATGGTCCTAAAAGGAGCCGAACTAGGCCGGTCTCTGCGGAGTAGGCAACCACTCTCGGAATCGGGCGTCCATTGCTCGGCCAGGATGCTGCTTCCCGTCATCAATGTCTGAATTAAGGGCAACGGAACGAAATGAGCGGTTTTCCAACGGATCTTGGCAAGGAAGGCCGAGTTCGGTGCACGAATCTGACTAGCTGGCGGCGGCCAGAAGGCGCGCGGCGGGATAGCAAATAGCACGTCGCCCTGGTAGGGGAACAGCGAGCTAAAAGTGACGGCCGGGCTTGCGGAACGGGCCGTTGCATCGAGCCATTCTTCAAGCGCGCCAAGAGAACGCATCGCCAGCGTCAGAGCCGAGTAGAGCCGGTCGCTCCGGTAAAGAGTATCGACCTGGTCTGGCGCGCCGTCTCCTGGCCCGAAGCGCCATGGTCCTGCGGGCCGCAGGCGAATCAGAAGGGCTGGCTGCATTTAGGAAAGCGTTTCGGCCAGGCTGCCGGAACTGGTAAGCTGCTGCAAAGCGGCCAAATCGGCGCCTGTCAGCAGACTCTGCTCCGCCTCTCCTTTGGCGTAATAGTCTTTGTTGCGCCACGCGAGAGTCAGGGACTGGAAAGCAATACGCCCGCTGCCCCGGCTGCCCCCGCCGCCTAGCGCGTCGTCTTCGATCAGCCGCAATCCTTCGGCAACTCGCGCAAGCAGCGGCTTATCTTCCTCGCACAGTACGTCGAGAATCATGCGAAATCGAAAGCGCGCTCCGGCGGGTACTCGTTCGAGCGTGCGCGGATTGGCCTGCGAGGTAATCCGATCGACGGCGTTCTCGCTCTTCACCTCGGTGAGTTCGTCGTCCAGATTTTCCCGCATCTGCGGCGTTATGCTGTCGATCAGCAGCGGAGCATCGTACACGGTAAGGCGCGCCGGTGTGGCTGCCGGCGATTCGGTCGCTTCGCCGCCCACCCGCTCCATGCGCCCGGAGTTCCGCCCGAATAAGACGCAGATCTCGTCGTCCGGCCGATCGCTCTGGTGGATACGCACTTCCTGACCGCGGCGTTTGGAAAGAAACACCAATTCGCTCGGAACCGCTAAGCCGAGCGTTTGTTCCAGAAGAGAGCGCAAGCGCCCCCGCAGAGAGCTGCCGGGAATGTAGGGGATTCCAAACGCATCCTTGACCACCGGATTGTCTGCTCCTCCGATTTCGAGAGAACCTTTACCAGCGCCAATATGCAGACCTGTCTGGCAGGCGATCTCGCCTTCGAGCACCAGCTTGCCTATGAATGTCAGTTGGGTTTCCGCAGTATGAGAACTCATGTCCAAATTTCCTGTCCGTTAGCCTGTTTCAAAAAGCGAGATGCGCCCGGCTGTTATTCGTTGTAGGCAATGATCGCTTCAAATAGATCGCGGAAACGTTCGTAGCCGCGAGTGTCGTTTTTTCGGGTGACTTGCAAGAGCAATCGCTCGAGCGCGTCTAGGCTGCGCAGCGAATGGCGGGCGATCGTGTAAGCCAGCCGGGCGCGCACCATGACGAACTCATGCTGACGATCGCCCTCAGGCGCTCGCGTGGCGCGTCGAACGGCGTTATAAAGACGCCGCAATTGACTCTTGGTGCCCGAATCCATATCACGCATGCGGCTGACTACGACGTGAGCCTGGTTGTCAAGGTAAAGGCTATCGGCGATTAACTTCTCGATATCAATTTCCGGGGGACCTTCGCTTCTGCGGTCGCCGGGTCCGCGGCCGCCTGGACCACCCGGGCGTCCTTCACGTCCCCGATCGCCCCGGCCTTCCCCGCGATCATTGGGACGAGGTCCGCCGCCTCCACGATTGTCGCGAGGCGGGCGGTTTTCGCCACGGCGCTCTTCCGGTTTTTTCTCTTCGACTTCAGCCATTTCTTGATTTACCTTCTTCCGGCTTCGACTTAGGGATTTACGCGTCCGCCGTCAGGCGCGCCCATTCCAGACCGACACGCGCCGAAGGCCGAAGCTTTAGACCAGCCGTTCGCTTACCGATCAGGTTCACAATCACCGAATTGCGAAGATTGTTCTGGTCTTTGCCGCGAGCCTGAGGGATAACGCGCGACAGGCGAAGATACGTGCGCCAAGGCTTATCGATTTTCGACGCCTTTGCGCGACGTCCCGCTCTCGCTGAAAACGCTTCCCGGTATACCGACGCCAGATCGTTCAGGTACTCGGGAGAGCAGCGGAACTCTTTCACTAATCTCACCAGCGCGGTCTTCAACTCTTCGGCATCGGCCAGCCGGCGCCACTCGAGGATGCGCCCGAACAAGTAAAGCGATCCGGTTTCGCCTGCCTTTGCAAGCTGTAGTTTTAGACCCGCTTCGGCCATCACGCCGCCGAGCGCTGCCTCCGCCTCAGGCGCAATCGCTAAAGCCATGCTGATGCTCTTAGCTTCCACGCCCGGGAGCGCTGCCGTATGCTGCTCGACAAACTTCCCGAACAGGCGGTGCAGTTCGCGAGCGAGCAGAATCAACGCGTCCCAGCTGCCGGCCACGGCGAAATCGTCGCCGCCGCGATAGAGCAGCGTAACCTTGCGCCAGAAATCGGGCAGCGCGCAGAGGATGGCCAGTTCGCCCGCGAAGAACTCTTTGAATAGCGCCGAGAAGTGGATATGTTCTTCGACCGAGGCGGCCCGGAACAGCTGCGCTTGAAAATGATCGACATCGCCGCGCAGAATGCCCCATCGCGAAGCGCCCTCAGCCCGGCGTCCCAGTTCGGCCGGTGAACAAGGCTCTACGCCGTCGTCCTCCATCGCAAACCGGCGCGGAAAGAGAATGCTGTCCTCCTCTATAGCCGATTGCTCCCGCAAGGACCAGGTGAACGCGCCAGAATCCCAAGATAGTTCCGCAGGCGCTTCAGGCGACCAGCCGACCGCCGTAGCCGACACAAGCCCGTTGGCAAACTCAGCGAAGAACGCGTTTGAATTCTGCGATGCGCTCTCCGGCATCGGTGACCAAAGATCGGCCGTTGACGACTCTACGCCGCCAGACAGAGGACAGCAGGTTCGCCCCGCCAAAGCGTCCGCAAGACGCTTCTGCACCACCGGCCACGTCCCCAGGTTTTCAGTGCTCGCCCAGACCAGGCGAAGCGAAGAGGAGGACAAGCGAGCTACGTCATCCGCGGCTTTGCTGAGGAATGCATTCGCGCGCGGAATATCATCCTCAGTAAGCACCAGGAAGAACTGCTCCGAACTGCTCGAGCCGAGCAGTAATCTCGAAAGCTTCAGGTCCGCCAGCAGGGCGCGCGGTAAAACTTCGCCAATCAGGCTGAGCCACGAGCAGCGGCCTATCAGGTCACTGTCTGCATGCTCCTCCTGTTCAGAGAGAGAGCCTAGGAACTCTTCAATCCCCAACAATTGAGCTTGCAGAAAGACTTGCAGCGACATGAATAAAGGTCGTGGCGGCCCGCATCCAGCGAGCTGAGCGTGGTTCGGCGCGAACGCTCTCAGACTAACACAGCAGGGCAGCCGACCTTATGCTTGAAACATGATCGTTTTTATCACGGGAGCTACATCCGGATTCGGTGAAGCGGCGGCTCGAAAGTTTGCGGGGGAAGGTCATAAGGTGGTCGGCGCCGGCCGCCGTGAAGAACGCCTTCGCAAGCTGCACAAGGAACTCGGCAGTGGCTTCCATCCGCTGGCCTTCGATGTGGGAGACCGGCAGGCGGCTAGCGAAGCAATCGCAAGCCTTCCCCATGACTTTTCCGCGGTGGACGTGCTGGTGAATAACGCGGGCGGCGCGATCGGGCTCGATCCGGCGCAAACCGCGAGCCTCGACGATTGGGACGCAATGATCGCGAGCAATGTAAAAGGCGTTCTCTACTGCACTCGCCTGCTATTGCCGGGCATGATCGAACGTGGCCGGGGCGACATCATCAACATCGGGTCGACGGCAGCGGAATGGCCCTATCCGGGAGGCAACGTGTACGGCGCGGCGAAGGCGTTCGTTCACCAGTTCAGCTTAAATCTACGAGCGGATCTGGCAGGAAAGCCGATTCGCGTGACCGATATTCAGCCCGGACTGGCCGGCGGCACCGAGTTTTCCCAAGTGCGGTTCAAGGGCGATGAAAAGAAGGCGGCCGCGGTTTACGAGGGAGCCAATGCTTTGCAACCGGACGACATTGCCGAGGCGATTTACTGGGTGGTAAGCCGCCCACGCCACGTCAACATCAACTCCATGCAGATCATGCCTGTCAGCCAGGCATTTGCACCGTTAACAGTCGCTCGAGACATGAAGGGGACAGCCTGACCTGCCTCTTTCGGAAAAGTAGCGAAGGAGGCAGAGCGCTCTGCCTCCTTCGCGGATTTCAGGTCGAATACGTTCTGATTACAGTGAGTTTCGTCGTCCAGGACCCTCTGAATTGTTAGTTAACCAACTCTTCCGCGCTTTTTGTGGACCAAGTTGAGCATCGCCGCCGACTACCTATCTCAGGTAAAGTCTGCCAATGCCTTCTTGTGTAATTGAATACGGCGTAAAACACGTATTTTCACGAAAGTGTCAGAGCGCTCTGCCTCCTTCGCCAATTTTTCGAAAGAGGCAGGTCAGGCTGTCCCCTTCGGAAATGCCGCTGTGCCAACCTTAGAAAGAAAGCCCCGCGCGCGATCCTCGTCCCGATCACGCCACAGCCACGTCGCGTCTAAACCAGAAAGGATCCCTACGTGTCTTCCCTTACTGCCGAACCCGTTTCTCGCGCCGCGCAACGCGACTTGCCCCGCATCCCCCATCCGCTTGAGCCGCTTTCTGCCGATGAGATGCTCCGCGCAGTCGAGATCCTGCGCGCGCAGCCCGATTTCCCGGTCAACACACGCGTGATCAGCATCATGCTGAAGGAACCGCCGAAGGACGCCGTCTATCGGTGGGCCGCCGGTCCCGCTCCCGATCGCGAAGCCTTCGCCATCCTGCATGACAGCGCCGCAAACGCGTCCCGATCCGTCGTCTTGAATCTCTCCAGCGGCGCCGTTCTCCATACCGAGTCTGCTCCTCCCGGCTCGCAGCCAACGCTCTCGGTCGACGAACAAATCGAGTGCGAACAGGCCGTGCTCGCCAGCCCGGAGTTCAAAGCCGCGCTCGAAAAGCAGTACGGAGTTACCGATACTTCCCTGGTCATGGTCGATATCTGGAGCGCGGGAAACTATGGCTCGGAAGAAGAGCGCACCCGCCGCCTCACTCGCCCGCTCTGCTTTCTTCGCTCAGATCCCACCGACAACGGTTACGCCCGCCCCATCGAAGGCATTCGCCCGGTCGTCGACCTCAACCTCATGCAAGTGATCCGCGTCGAAGAGTACGGTCACTGGCCCTTGCCCGAACAGTCCGGCAACTACTCCGCCGATCGCGTCCCCAATCTTCGCTCCGACATTAAGCCACTGGTCATCACTCAGCCCGAAGGCCCCAGCTACTCGCTCGATGGCCACCAGATGTCGTGGCAAAAGTGGAAGTTTGTCATCGGGTTCAACGCCCGTGAAGGCCTCACCATTCATCACCTCCGCTACACCGATGGCGGCCGCGACCGGTCCATCCTTTACCGCGGCTCGCTCACTGAAATGGTCGTTCCCTACGGCGATCCCGCCCCTACCCAGGTCCGCAAAAACGCTTTCGATGTAGGCGAATACGGGATGGGCATGTGCGCCAACAGCCTTCGCCTCGGCTGCGATTGCCTCGGCTATATCTCTTATCTTGACGCTCACCTATGCGATAGCCGGGGCAATCCATTTACGATCGGGAACGCCATCTGCATTCACGAAGAAGACTACGGCATCCTCTGGAAACACACCGACCGCCGCCTGCCCGACGCGCCCGAAGTGCGCCGTTCTCGCCGCTTAGTTGTCTCCTCGGTCTCTACCGTCGAAAACTACGAATACGGCTTCTTTTGGTACTTCTATCAAGACGGCAACATCGGCTTCGAAATCAAGCTCACCGGCATTCTCTCGCTCGGCGCTGTGCACGACGGCGAGAAGCCCATCCACGGCACGATGATCGCTCCCCGGCTGTATGCGCCTAATCATCAGCACTTCTTCAACATGCGTCTCGATTTCGATATCGACGGCACCGACAACCAGATCCTGCAACTTGACGTAGTGCCCGACGAGCCCGGTGAGGCGAACTCATTCGGCAATGCTTTCCACGTCCAATCGACGCCGCTAACCAGCGAAAAGCAGGCGCAAGCCCACCTGAAGCTGGAAACCGCTCGCACCTGGAAGATCATCAATCCAGCCGTTACCAACGCAGTCGGGGATCCGGTCGGCTACAAGTTTCTGCCCGGCGATAATTCGTTCCCGATGGCCTCTCCGGAAGCCTGGTGGCGCAAGCGCGCACGCTTTGTCGATCATCACGTTTGGGTGACGCCATACCAGGCGGAAGAGCGTTATGCCTCCGGCGATTATCCGAATCAAAGCAGCGGCTGCCAAGGTCTTTCCCAGTGGACTGCTTCCGACCGTTCTCTAGAAAACCAGGACGTCGTCTTTTGGTACACCTTCGGCCATACTCATATTCCGCGCCCTGAAGATTACCCCGTGATGCCGACCGCCTACATCGGCTTCCTTCTAAAACCGAACGGCTTCTTCGACGCGAACCCTGCAAACGACGTTCCTCCCTCACCTAAGGCGACAGAAAGCGGCTGCTGTAAACCTTAAAGGTCCGCATCACAAGCTGGAACGCTTCTAACTGCCCACGCTGTCCCGTCGCGCATAGTAGCCTTTGCGCGCTCGCACCTGCAGGCCTCTCCGCCCCTTCACTTTGATCGTGACCTGATGAAATTTCCCATCATTGTGCAGCGGCTGCGGTCGATAAAACAGGTTATATTGATGCCTCAGCTCGTTCGCCACGTTCTCAAACGACTGGTTCAAATCCTTGGCCTCGAACGGGAAGAACGAAGCGCCGCCGGTCTGATCCGCCAGATACCGCAGCACCTTATCGCCCTCGGTCTCGATGTGCGTGATGTTCGTTGAAATCGTGTAGATCACGGTATCGGCGCGCTGCGCCATCTCGAGCGCCTGCTCCCGGCTGTAACGGCTGTCGTTGTCTTCCCCGTCGCTCAAGATGATCATCGCCCGGCGAAACTTGTACATCGGCTGATCCAGCATGAGCTTCTCTTTACAGGCATAGAAGATCGCGTCGTAGAGCGCCGTTCCGCCGCCCGGGCGCAAATCGCGTATTGCATTCTCGATCGTATTGGTGTTATTTGTCATGTCCGCGGCCAACTCTGCCGATGTGTCGAAGCTCACCACAATCGCCTTATCCTGTGTCCGCATCACGCTGTTGACGAAGTTGGTCGCCGCTTCCTGCTGAAAGTGGAATCGCTCACGGATGCTGTTGCTCGTATCCACCAGGATCGCGAGCCGCAATGGCAGATCGGTCTCGGCTGTAAATTCGAGAATCTGCTGCGGCTTCTTGTCCTCGAAGACCTGAAAATCGTTCTTGGTGAGATCTGTCACGAACCGGCCCTTCTTATCGGTCACCGTGAACAGCATGTTGACTCGCGTTACTTCGGCGCGGATTGGCGCGGGCTCACTCGGTGTCGCGGGCGCTTGCGGAGCGGCTTTCTGCTGAGCCTGTAACCCACCGGCAAAACTATGTCCCGACATGGCGGTGAACAACAAGGCTGCAACAGCTACTCTCATTTTGGCTGCCTCCATTCTATCCGCCTTTTCGCAGCCTTCGCAGACACAGCCTCCAGCTCGGGCGGCAGGGCGCTCTCAACCGTAATCCACTCGCCGGTCGACGGTGAGCGAAACCGCAGCTTGTGCGCATGCAGAAAGAAGCGCTGGCCGAATCCCAGGTCGGAGTCGTTCTTCGCCGCGCCGTACAAGCGATCGCCTGCGATCGGATGGCCCACGCTTGCCAAATGTACGCGAATCTGATGCGTGCGCCCGGTGCCGATTCGTACGCCCAGATAACTGAAGCGCTCGAACTCCTCGATGGACTCATACTCGGTCAATGCCGAACGCCCCGACGCAACATTTGCCGCCATCCGTGTCCGCCGCACTGGATCGCGCGCAATCTTCGAATTGATAGATCCTTGTTTCGGCTTCATTCGCCCATGCGCCAGCGCCAGATAGCGCTTCTCTACTTCCCGATCGTGGAACTGCCGCGCCAGCTCCTGATGCGCCCGATCGGTCCGCGCCGCCACCAACACTCCACTCGTGTCACGATCCAGGCGGTGAACGATTCCCGGCCTCACATCCCCGTTCACCGTCGATAGCTTACCCAAATGATGGAGCAATGCATTCACCAGCGTCCCCCGGCTATGTCCCGCCCCTGCGTGCACCACCATGCCCGCTGGTTTATCGACGACAACTACGTCCTCGTCCTCATAGAGAACCGTGATCGGCAGATCTTCCGCGGTTGCCCGAAGCGGAGCTAATTCGGAGGGCGTCACCGTAATGGCCTCGGCGCCGCGCAGCGTGTAAGAAGACCGCGCCTGGGCGTCGTCCACGACGACCTGTCCTGCTTTGATCCAGCTCTGCAGGCGCGAGCGGCTATACTCCGGCAACCGCTCGTGCAGAAACGAATCGAGACGTTTGCCCGTATCCTTTTCTGCGGCCCGAATCAGCAAGCTCGACCTAGGCCATGGCGGGTCGGCGCATCACCGGGCGCAGGATCAGGTTGACGATGAGCATCAATACCGAGAAGATCGGGATGAGCAGCAGCGCGCGGCGGTAAGTGCCTCCTTCGGCCAATGCGCCAATGATCTTTGAGCTCACCGCGAGGCCGATCCAACCGAAGGTGATGACGATACCCATGGCGGTGGCGGTGCCGCGCGGGAAAGCATCTTGCGCCATTGCCAGCGTGGTCGGAAACACCGGAGCCATGCTCAATCCGGCGCAGAACACAGCTGCGGTGATGGCGGCGGTCGATTGCAGGTGCAGCATGGCGTAGGTTGTGATCGCCATCAGAACCGAAACCACCATTGTGACCGTAAGCGCCGGGACCTTGATCAGGATGCGAGACACCACTACGCGACCGAGCAAGATGCCGAGGGCAAAGCCGTAACTAACGACGTGCCCGGCAGTGGTGTCGTCCAGATGCACGGTGTTGACGAGATAGATCTTCAGCCAATTCCAAACGCCGACTTCACAAGCCACATACAGGAACAGAAACAGAGACAGCAGAATGAGCGAGGGACTGGCGAGCAGTCGCGGCACTTCGTTCACGTTGAAGCTCGCCTTGCCAGTCGGCCTGGGCATCGCGGTCAGGACATTTACAACCAGTGCCACCGCGGCGAGGGCGGAAATCAGGTAGCAGACCACTGCGGCATCGATGTGCTCGCTGGCGATGTAGGTCGTGATAATGCTGCCTAGGCCGAAGAACAGGTTTAAGAAGTTCAGGACAGAACTGCGTTTGGTTGGATCTACTGCGCCCGCAAGTGCGTTCGAGCCGGTAACCACAATGCCGCCGCCCGCGCCGAGAATGAAATAGACGAACAACAGCCCGCCGTAGCCGCCGGCGTTCGGGGCTGCCGCCAGCGACAGTACGATCAGCGCGAGGCCCACCAGCAGCGCTAGCTTATTTCCGCGAATGTCTATAATCGGGCCGGCCGACAGCGACGCCACTACCAATCCAAGCGCCTGGAGACTGGCCAAGGTGCCTTGTTGGCCGGCTGTCAGTGCATAAGTAGGAAGCAGAGCGCCAAGGATCGGCGCGATGAGGCCATACACAAAGATGGCCAGAATCGCAGAAAGGATCAGCATCGCTGCATGGTATCAAACAGCGGTGCTTACAGCAGCGAGGTTCGAACAGAGCTCTTCGACCGCGCCGATGGCTTGCTCGCACTCGCCTCTGGTCACATCGCGATGGGTGACCATGCGGACGTGCCGCGGGCCGACCCCATTGGCGAGAATGCCGCGCGCCTTCAGGGCCTTGCTGAATTCGGCGCTCGTCATGCCTAGACCGGAGATGTTGAAGATCACTATGTTCGTCCGCACTTCGGACGGGCTGATCCCAATGCCGGGGATCCGGTGTAGCTCCTCGGCGAGATAGCGGGCGTTTTGGTGATCGGTCGCCAGGTGAGCGGGTCCGTCTTCGAGCGCGAGTAGACCGGCGGCGGCTAAGATGCCGGCCTGGCGCATTCCCCCGCCCAGGCGTTTGCGGTATAAGCGCCCTTGTTCAATATCTTCCACTGTTCCGGCCAGCATCGAGCCGACGGGCGCGCCCAGGCCTTTGGAGAGGCAGAACATCACCGTATCCGCATCGCGCACCAGTCGGGCGACCGGCACGCCGCAGGCGACCGATGCGTTGAAAATACGCGCGCCGTCGATGTGAACCTTGAGGCCCCGATCGTGCGCTCGCTCGCAGACTTCGTCGATCGTTTCGAGAGGGTAGACAGTGCCGCCGGCCATGTTGTGCGTGTTCTCGAGCGAAATCAAGGACGTGGGCGCGTTATTACGGCTACCCTTGCGAAGCGCCGGTTCGATATCGGACCAGGTGAGAATGCCGCCGGGGGTGTTGACGGGCCGCGCAAGGCAGCCGGCAAACCAGGCGAGCATGGAGAGCTCCCAGTCCAGGATGTGGGAACGGGCGTCACAGACCACTTCTTCGCCATGCCGCGTGTGGAGCTTGAGCGCAATGGTGTTGCCCATGGTGCCTGTGGGGACGAACACGGCGGCTTCTTTACCGGCGATTGCGGCGGCGCGCTGCTCGAGCCGATTGACCGTGGGGTCTTCGGCGTAGACGTCGTCGCCCACTTCGGCGGCGGCCATGGCGGCGCGCATGGCGGCAGTGGGGCGCGTGACGGTATCGCTGCGTAAATCGATGTCAGACATTTAGAAACTCCTGGAAGACTTCGTTTGACAGCAGCACGCCGCGCTCAGTTAAACGCAGCCGGCCGCCCGAGCGTTCGAGCATCCCTTCGGCGTCCAGCGCTCGATAGGGGCTCGGAAGCGCTGCCACTCCGCTGCCGAGGGTTCGATGCCTTCGCTGAGCCGCAGCCCGACGAAGAAGTGTTCTTCCTCGGGGTCGGACGATTCAGTCTCCGATCGCCGCTCGCCGCGCAAATAGGCCGGCAGCGTGTCGGGATTGCCCCAGCGGCTGCCGTTCGAAAACGAGTGCGCGTCGAGACCGAACCCGACGTAAGGCTCGAGCAGCCAATATTTTAAATTGTGGCGCGATTCGAGACCCGGTTGGGCAAAGTTCGAAATCTCGTAACGGGCAAGGCCCATTTTTGCCAAACGAACTCGAGCCCGGTCGTACATCCCGGCCATGCAATCGTCGGACGGCATGACGCCTGCGCCGTATCGCACGCCGCCCGTTAGCAATTCACGTCCCAATCGGCTATCGTCATCATTCTCAAACAGATAAATAGAGACGTGGGGTGGCATGAGGCGCTCGATCCAGTCAAGAGAGCGCTCCCAGGAGGCGGTTGTCTGGCCTGGCAGACCGGCGATCAGGTCGAGATTGATGTTGGCGAGTCCGGCCTCGCGAAGCAGCGTGACGTCTCCGGAGATCGTTTCGGCGGTGTGACGCCTGCCGGTTGACTTGAGTTCTTCGGCGACGAACGATTGGACGCCCAAGCTTACCCGGTTGATTCCGGAGGCTTGCCAGGCGACGATTTTGTCGCGCGTCAACGTTCCCGGCATGCATTCCAGCGTGGCTTCGACGATCGACTGAAACGGAACGGCGCTCAACAGCTCGGCCAGGCACGGCAGTGACATCAGGCTCGGCGTGCCGCCGCCCAGGTACAGCGTCTCCGGCGTCCAATCCCAGCGGTGAGCCCGTACTTCAGCGAGGAGGGTCCGTTCGTAGGCGGTGCGGCTGGCGGGAGACGCGACATCCGAGGCGAAGTTACAGAAACTGCACTTTTGCGCGCAAAACGGATACGAGATGTAAACGCCTGACATGGCCGGACTCCGATTTGGGGCGCTTGCGATACAGTGAATCGAGCGCACCCTTGTCTACCTACCTCTATTCTCTACGTGCGCGCATAAAAGTTAGCGACCTGCCCGCGCGGGCGCTCATCAGGTAATTGCCCCCCACACTATGGAGCCTTCGTGTGTTCACCAGACCGTCATTCCAGGCACCAGCAAGTTGTTTGGCGATTACCTCTACGATTTCAATAAGGTAAGCCGATTCTACTCGTACAATTTCGCTGATCCGGCGGCGTTTCGGCAAGCTGCGGCAGCGATTGAGTACCCGGACTCGCGACGGCAAGAATTAGTAACTATCCTTCGCGCGCAGAACGGCGAATCGGAGTCTTTGGAGCGGCTGGCACGCCCCGGCACGGTGGCGGTGGTGACGGGCCAGCAGGTAGGTCTGTTTTCCGGTCCGGCCTATACGGTTTATAAAGCGCTCACGGCGGTTAAGCTGGCGCAATGGCTTTCGAGCGAAGGCATTGAGGCGGTACCGGTCTTCTGGTTGGCGTCGGAGGATCACGATCTTGCCGAAGTGGACCACGTCTGGTTCTTCGACGAGAACAACCGTCCGGCGAAGATTAGCCTGGCCGGTGCTGTCAGCAATGGCGGTCCGGTGGGAGAGGTGGAGATCGCGGATTTGCCCTGGGACGAGGTCAAGAATGCGCTCGGTGATCTGCCTTATGCCGCTGAGACCATTGAGCGTCTCAAGGCGGCTTACCGGTGCGGTCCGGGCGAGCGGTGCGCGACGTTCGGAGCGAGCTTTCGAGCGCTGCTAGCGGACATCTTGCAGGGTTTTGGGCTGCTTTTCCTCGATCCGCTCAGACCGGCGGTAAGGCAAATGGCTCGCCCGTTTCTGGAGCGTGCGGCCCAGAGTGTGCCGGAACTGACGAGCGCGCTAAAAGAGCGGGATCGCGAACTATCGGAAGCCGGGTATCATTCGCAGGTTCACCTGGATGACAGCACGTCGCTGCTGTTCCTGCTCTCGGAGGGCAAGCGCAGTCCTTTGCGCTGGAAGGACGGCGAATTTGTCGCGCGCGACCGTAAGTACCGGCCGGACGAGCTTTGCGAGGTGAGCGACCGTCTATCACCGAATGCGCTGCTTCGCCCCGTGATGCAGGATTACCTGCTGCCGACGATTTCTTATGTGGCGGGTCCGGCAGAGATAGCATACATGGCTCAAGGCCAGGTGCTTTACCAAAATCTCCTGGGGCGCATGCCGGTGATTTATCCGCGAAATAGCCTCACACTTATCGATGCGCGAGCCGAAAAGCTAATTGAGCGGTATCGTCTTTCAATGACCGATCTGCTCGATCACTCCGGGGAGGTAAAGGCCAAGATTGCACGGCAGCTGGTTCCGGCTGGGATCAGCCAAGAGTTTCAGGAGGCGGAGGACTCGGTTCGAAGCTCGCTCAAGCGATTGGCGGAGAGTTTGCATGAGTTCGACCCCACGCTCGAAGCGGCTTCGGCCAAGAGCTTAGGCAAGATGCTGTATCAGCTGCAGCACCTGTCTCAAAAAGCGTCCCGAGAGAATTTGAGGCGTGACGAACGCAGCGCGCGAGATGCGGATTACCTGATCGACCTGATCTATCCGCAGCGGCATCTGCAGGAGCGGTTTTTCTCAATCGTTCCCTTTCTGGCCAAGTATGGGCCCGATCTTCCGCGGCAGTTGCTAGAAATGACGCAACTGACATGCCCGGACCATATGATTCGGACCGTGTGACGGCTTCATATAATAACGACTGATTGACCTTTGCTCGTATTTTGCTGCTTTCGGCGCTAGGCGGGTCGTTTCTGTGGGCGGACGCCGCAGCGGATCTGGCAGCGCAAGCGGAACAATTGATACGAAACGGTGACCGGAACGGTGCGCTGGAGCTGCTTGGCAGAGCATCGCAAGCGAGCGACGCAACGGCGGCGGTGGAAGACCGGCTGGGTTTTCTCTATGCGGTGCTGCAGCAGGCGCCGGAAGCAGTGGCCCGCTTCGAGAAGGCAATTGAGCTCGATCCGAAGTTTGCGCCGGCTCATTTTCACCTGGGCGTTGCGCTTTGGAATGGGCAGGAGCAAGATCGCGGCCTGAGTGAACTGGAAACCGCGGCGCGGCTGGAGCCGACGAGCTACGACTATCGTTTTCGTTTGGGCTCGGCGTATCTGTTCAAGAGCGACTTCCCGCATGCGGTCACGGAACTAAAGAGCGCGGTCGAGCTCAACGACAGCAGCGTGCCGGCTTGGAGCGCATTGGCCCGGGCTGATCAGGGCGCGGGAGATCTCTCGGCGGCTACGGAGGCGTTCGGAAGAGCCTCGGCGCTCGATCCGGCTGACGATGCCCTGCACAATAACTACGTATTTGCTCTGATCGGCACCAGGCAAGCCGATAAGGCTATTGAAGAGGCCCAAAAGATTTTGGCGCATGACCCGAAGAACTCGAGTGCGCTAATGAACATCGGCTATGCGCATCTGAAGAAGGGCGAGTTCGATGAGGCGGCAGCGGCATACCGGCAAGTCATCGGAATGGAGCCGAATTCGGCTGCAGCTCACTACGATTTGGGAATCGCGTTGAAGAGCAAAGATCAGCTCGAAGCGGCGCAGGGCGAGTTTCAAGAGGCGATCCGGCTCGATCCAAGCTTGCCGCAGCCTTATTACTCGCTTGGGCTGACCGACTGGCAGATGGGAGATTTCGCCGGACTGGCCGAACAGATGCGCGCGGCGATCAAAGTTTCGCCAAACTACGCGGAGGCGTATTACATGCTCGGGATCGCGCTCAAGCACGATGGCGATCTGGACGGAGCGTTGGCGGCGCTGCGGGAATCGGCCAAACTCGACCCGAACACGCCGGGGCCCTACAACACGATTGGGGAGATTTTGCACAAGAAGGGTGATACCCCTGGCAGCCAGGAGGCGTTTGCCACGGGCGCGAAGATCAAGCGGGACAATGAAGCGCAACTGGCGAACACGCTCGAGCAGGGAATGCGCGGCGGTGACACGATGAAGCCGATCGCGCCCGATCCGCAGCCGAAAGCGGGCCCGGCGGCTAGCTCATCACAGCCGCACTAGCCTTTCCGATATGCCGTCCCGCAGATCATTTCTACGTTCGCTATGCGCCACGGCGCCGGTATTCTCGCTCGATCAGTTGCTGGGCGATACCGGGCTCGGCGTGCAGTTCGTGAACGTTGCGCGTGAGGCTGGGTTACATAAGAAGACCATCTTCGGCTCCGAGGGCAAGAACAAGTATCTTCTGGAGACCACCGGCTGCGGGGTGGCGTTCTTCGATTACGACAACGATGGCTGGCTCGACCTCTTCTTCGTGAACGGCACGCGTTTCGGCGCGACGTATGCGGCGGGCGAGGAGCCGGTCAGCCGGCTTTACAAAAACAATCGGGACGGCACGTTTACCGATGTGACGCTGAAGAGCGGCGTGGCGCGAACCGGTTGGGGCCAGGGAGTTTGCGCGGGGGATTACAACAACGACGGGCATGAAGACCTGTTTGTCAGCTACTGGGGCGATTGTTCGCTGTATCGCAACAACGGGAATGGAACCTTTACCGATGTAGCTGCAAAAGCGGGCGTAACGACGCGAACGACCACGGGGCTGAAGCGCTGGAACACCGGATGCGCCTTTGTCGATTACGACAGAGACGGGCATTTGGATCTGTACGTCGCAAACTACATCGATTTCGACCCGAAGACGGCCCCGCTGCCCGAGAGCGGACCGTGTCTATACGAAGGTCTAATGGTGGCCTGCGGACCGCCTGGGCTGAAGGGCGGGAAGGACATTCTGTTCCACAACAATGGCGACGGCACGTTCACGGATGTGTCCGAAGAGGCGGGCATCCTGAAAAAGCAGGGGACGTATGGATTGGGCGTGCTGGTAGGCGATTTCGATAACGACGGCTGGCCGGATATCTACGTGGCGGACGATTCCTCGCCTTCGGCGCTTTTCAAGAACAATCACGACGGCACGTTCACCGATGTGGCGCTCGACTGGGGTGTAGCGTTCGGGGCAGATGGCAAGACGCAGGCGGGCATGGGTGTTTCAGCGGCCGATCTTTATGGCGACGGGCGTTTGGACATCGTGAAGACAAATTTTGCGGGGGACACGTCGAGCTTGTACCGCAATATGGGCAACGGGAACTTTGAGGATGTGACCTTTCAGTCCGGTTTGGGGCGGAACACGCGGTTCTTGGGGTGGGGCGCGTGTTTCCTCGATTTCGACAATGACGGATTGCCGGATATTTTGACCTGCAACGGACATGTGTATCCAGAGGTGAAGGAGAAAGAGAGCGAATCGGGATACCGCGAGCGCAAAGTCTTGTATCACAACGTTGGTAACGGCAAGTTCAAGGACGTCTCGCTCGAGGCGGGGCCGGGCATTGCGGAGCCGGTCGCTGGACGCGGCTGCGCGGTGGGGGATTTCAATAATGATGGCTGGTTGGACGTGGTGGTGAACTGCGTCAATGACGTGCCCCAATTGCTGCGCTGCGACAGCACACTGAAGAATCATTGGCTCAGTGTAAAGCTGGTGGGGACGAAGTCGAACCGGTCCGGGATCGGAGCGCGCGTGTATTGCACGGCGGAAGGTGTGCAGCGTCAGATGGATGAGGTGAGGAGCGGCGGGAGTTACTTTTCGCAGAGCGATCTGCGGCTGCATTTCGGGCTGAAGCAGGCGGCGAAGGCGGATCTGGAGGTGCACTGGCCGAGCGGGGTGGTGAATAAGCTACAAGGGGTGCGGGCAAATCAAGTAGTGGTGGTGAAGGAAGTCGGGTGACTTGAAGGACAATGGAGCGATAACTGGAATCCAGTTTGTAACTGATGAGCGCGGCCGCAAAGTAGCGGTTCAGATCGACCTAAAGAAGCATGGCACTATTCTCGAAGAATTTTGGGATGGCCTGATTTCAGAGTCGCGCCGTAAGGGAGGGTGTAAAAAGGATTGTGTAAACGCGGTTCTCGAGAAGAGGAAGATAGGAGAACCGGATGGCAATCAAGAAAGAACTGATCGACGAGCTCATTGCAAGCAGCGAAGGAAGCCTGATCGGACCGAACGGTCTGGTGAAGGAACTGACCAAGGCGCTGGTGGAGCGGATGCTGACCGGAGAACTGAACCATCACCTGGGCTACGAGAAGCATGACGTAGCCGGTTACCACAGCGGCAACTCGCGGAACGGCAAGAGCACGAAGACGTTGAAAGGCGAAGCCGGCGAGATGGAGATTGCGGTGCCGCGCGATCGCAACGGCAGCTTCGAGCCGCAGTTAATCGAGAAGCACCAGACGCGCTTTGCCGGTTTCGATGAGAAGATCCTGTCGATGTACGCGCTCGGCATGACGACGCGTGACATTCAGGGCCACCTGCAGGATTTATACGGCGTCGAGGTGAGCGCCGCGTTGATCTCGGAGGTCACCGGCAGCGTCATGGAGGAAGTGAAAGCGTGGCAGGAGCGGCCGCTGGAAGCGTTGTACCCGATCGTCTATCTGGATGCGCTGATGGTAAAGATGCGGCAGGACGGCAAGGTGGAGAACCGCGCGGTGTACACCGCGATCGGCATTAATCTGGAGGGCCAGAAGTCGGTGCTGGGCTTGTGGGCCAGTGGGAACGAAGGCGCCAAGTACTGGATGGCGGTGCTGCAGAACCTGAAAAACCGTGGCATGAAGGATGCCTTCGTGATCTGCACCGATGGGCTCAAAGGCTTCCCGGAGGCCATCGAAGCGGTGTTCCCGAGCACGCTGGTGCAGACCTGCATTGTGCATTTGATCCGCGCCAGTCTCCAGTTTGTGAACTGGAAAGAGCGTAAGAGTATGGCGGCGGATTTGAAATCGATTTACCGGGCCGTCAGCGCCGAGCAGGCCGAAAGGGCGCTGGGCGAGTTCCGGCGCAAATACCCGAAGCATCAAGTGGTAGCCGATGTGTGGGAGCGCAGCTGGCAGCGGGTCATTCCGTTCTTCGACTTTCCCGAAGAGATCCGCAAGATCATCTATACGACCAATGCGGTGGAATCGTTGCATATGACGCTGCGCAAAGTGACCAAAAATCGCGGCTCCTTTCCCACCCAGGACGCCGCGATCAAACTGCTCTACCTGGCGCTGCAGAAGGTATCCAGGAAATGGCAGACGGTGCAAGGTTGGCGCGAGGCGCTGCGGCAGTTTGCGATCCGCTGGCCGGAACGAATGGAGCAGGCACGAGCATGAACGGGTTCAGACGAGCCTGCGGCAGCAAGGAGCAAAAAGCATTTCACTTCCCCTTTCCCGTTTCCCCAAGGGGAAAGGCCGGGGCGGGCGGGTTCCCCCCACGCCGCAAATTACGCGGCTCCCCCCACAAGAGGGCACGGCCCCCTTGTGCATCCCCCGCTGGCTTCAAAAATCCATCGAAACGCGTGACAGCGAACGGAAAACTGAAAGTCAAACTTTAACTGAGTCAAAATAACGAAACGCGTTTACACAAAACGCTTGACACTACCCCGTAAGGAGAAGGCAGTTCCCTGCGAGCAATACCGTATAAGTCGTGCAAAACGAGTCCGGTCGCGTACCTAAGTACTCGCTTGAAATCAAGCGCTCCGCCCACCGCCTCAAAGTTTACGAGTAGAGATGACGCTCGATGCTCTAGCTGACTCAAAGGCCCTACCTGATCAAAGGATGTTCCGGTATATTTCGGCGATCGAGAGTTCGACGCCTAAGTCCGTCAACGGAATAGTTGCGCAGAGGTCGGCGTATTGTTTGATCAGCCAGGAATCGTTCGATTGACGGGAGAAGTGTTCGATGTAGGGGCCGATCCTGGGAGACCAGCAGACAATCCTTCAGAGAGGGAATGCTTCGGTAGAGAAACGCTTTTATCCTTTTGTCATAGGTTTCGGTGGAGGCCGATAGGACTTCCGCAACCAGAGTCGGGTTAAGAATGACATCTTTCCTGTTATCTAGAAATTCAGGTTGCCCGCAAAGCACCATGGAGTCCGGGTAGACACATTGTCGAGTTTGCTCCAGGTAAAGTTTTAGATTGCTATCAAAGATTTCGCAGGAATCGAATAGCCGGCCGAAGATCATCGTTAGACGGGCGGAGAGCCTGGAATGATCGTGGGTACCGCCGGACATTGCGAAGATCTCACCGTCGTAGTATTCGCTTTTGTAGTCGGCGCGGCGTTCCGCTTCCAGGTAATCATCGAGGGTGACAAGCGTTTTGGGCTGGGTGGCCATCTGGATATGAGTTTACCCTCAGATCAAGTGGGGCGTTTCCGCGCTGAAACCGTGGGTTCACCCAGTAAATGCTACTCCTGGACGCGATCAAAGTATATTGCGGTAGATTTCGGCGGTCGAGAGTTCGATGCTTAAGTCCGTCAGCGGAATTGTCGCGTTGCAGCCAGTGTATTCGTTAATGAGCCATGTTCCATCCAAGTCCCGGGAAGGGTGCTCTATATTCGGGCGATCCTGGGAAATCAAAAGGCAGTGCCGCAACGAGGGAATCGTTCGGTAGGAGAGCGCTTTTATTCCCCTGTCGTAGGCTTGCGTGGACGGCGACAGTACCTCGACGACCAGAATGGGGTTTAAGAGAACATCTTTCCTGTTGTCCAGGAACTCAGGATGCCCGCAAAGCACCATAGCGTCCGGGTAAACGCACTGTCGAGTTTGCTCCAGGTAAAGTCTGAGATTGCTGTCGAAGATTTTGCACGAGTCGAGCAGCCGAGCCAAGATCGTGATCAGGCGGACCGAAAGCAGAGAATGGTTGAAGGTGCCGCCGGACATGCCGAAGATTTCGCCGTCGTGATATTCGCTCTTGTGATCGGCTAGTCGTTCCGCTTCTAGATATTCATTGAGGGTGGCGAGCCGTCTGGGCTGGGTGGCCATGTTTCATGGTAAGGCTTGGCGCTGTAGTTTGCGATCGAGGGTGGCCCAGAGATCAGCCACGTTAATGGAAGCGCCGTTGGGGAGTTGCGAGACCGGCACACGCTCGATGTTTTGAAGCTTTGGCTCCCACTGCCAAGCGTAACGGTGCCCTAGCTCGAAGACGAAGTATTACGCCGGCTGAGAGTTGACGAGACGGTTGCTTCAGCCATTGATTCGAGTGTACCCGGAAAGACAAAAGGCCGACAGGGCGAACCCTGCCGGCCTCTTTGTTGAGCTAACGGCTTGTTACCAGGTGATGGTTCCCGAGTATTGCAAGCGCCGCATGGTGTAGTTGCCGCCTTGGGCTGTGCCGGTGATCTGACCGACGTTGCCAGACTGAAGGTCCGAGTTTGGCAGGCCAAGATTGGTGTGATTCAAAAAGTTGGTGGCATCCGCCCTCAACTGAAAGGTGAATCTTTCGGTCAGTTTGAAGTTCTTCATCAACGAGGCATCCTGATTGATGAAGATTGGACCATAAAGATTATTAATCGGAACGTTTCCGAAAGTGTTAATAGCTGGAAGAGAGTAAGGGCTAGTTGCCGCGCCGAGTCCCGTAATCCACTGATTACGGTTTTGGTTCTGAGCGTATGGATCGCCGGTGCCTTGATTGGGCCGATTGTTTGGTCCGGTATACGGCCCGGCAATAGTATTGCCTGCCGCGTCGGTACCGTAGTTCTCAATACTCGGCTGGAAGGGAAATCCACTATAGAAGCTGGTGACCCCGCTTAGATTCCAGCCACCCAAGACGCTGTCGATTAAACGGTTAGTGTTTGCGCCAAACCGCCGGCCTCGACCGAATGGAATTGCAAAATTCTGGACCAACACCAACTGTTGGTGAGGCATATTTGGATTCTGCCCATATCCCAGAGCACGATCGTAGAGGAAGGTAAACGATTCATTGCCACCGTACCCGTCACCCTGCACCCTCTGATACGTGTAATTACCCTGCAATTGATAGCCGCCAGTTGGACGAATCGTAAAGATCGCTTGCATGGAATCGTAGCGATTATTTGCGCAGTTGCAGAAATCGTTGACTCCTTGCGTCCAACCGAAGATTTGGCCGTCAGCACCGACCTTATTGTAGAAGGGGTAAGCTGTCGCTTGCTGCGCAGCTGAAGCGTTCGGAATGAAGAACTGTTGATTGATGTTAAAGTTCTCATCTGTACCGAGAATGGAGTGCCTTCCCGAGTTACCGACGTAACCGGCAGAAACAGAGATTTTCGGAGTAATCTGCTGCTGCACGGTGAAGTTATAGGCATACACAACAGGCATGGTCAAAGTACCGGGTCGCGTAAAAGCGCTTAAGGTCGTTCCGGGCCATTTGTAAACTCCCTCTGCGTTCGGGGTATAGCCAGCAGTGTCGAAAGCGGGAGGGCCTTGATTAAGGTTGAACACGTCACAGAAGTTCGTCCCGCAGTTCTGAGTGGGGCTCAGCGTTTGATTTGCCAGCACTGGGGGATTCTGAGTCACGTTGTGGCCGAAGTTGTTGCCGAATGTTCCGAGACTGTAGCTCCATCCGTAACCCGCGCGCACTACGGTTTTGGGAGTTACCTGATAAGCCAAGCTAACGCGAGGCGCGAAATTATGCCAGTTCATGTTCTGGTAACCGTGATCGGATACTAACCCGATGCCAAACACTTGCACTTGGCCTGTAGCCACATTCAGCTCAGCTCCGTTACCGGCGCCGTTCACAGTCTCAGGGAACATCATTTCCCAGCGAAGTCCATAGCTAAAAGTAAGCTTCGGGGTTACGCGCCATTGATCCTGGGCATACCAGAATAACCGCTTCTGGCGCTCCTGAGCATTCGTGCTGGAGCTAACATAGCGATTAAAGCTATTCACATCTCCCAGAAGGAAAGATGCAAGGGCGAGGCCTCCTGAGGGATTTCCGCCTGGCGTGTTAATAATTCCGGTCTGGGCATTATTGAAATACAGTTCACCAGCACGGTGATTGTCGCTCGGCACCCGAAGATTTTCGGCATAGCGAATGTCTGCACCGAACTTCAGGTTATGGTTGCCTTTGACCTTCGTGATGTTATCGACGAACTGATACTGACGCTCGAGCTGATCAAGAGGACAGTTACACTGATTGACTCCTAAAGAGTAGCCCAAGTCTTCGTTCGGTCCGGCGGGATTCTGAATGTAAAAAGCAGGCAGGCCGGAAGTGTAAGTGTTGTCGGTGTTTAGACCGGGAATACCGGCGGCTGTCGCCGGCGCTGTGCCAAATCCGTTCGGAACGTCGTTTACGTGATACCGCATGTATCCGAACCGGAATTCGTTGATGAGCGTCGCGCTGGCAGTATGAGTCCAGCCAGCGGCGATACTCTGGTTCAGAGAACTCGAATTACCTGCATAGTTCACGTTGGTGAATGCTGGACCGCCGGCAAGATCTCCGAAAACGCCGGGTGCCTGTTCACCAAACTGCGCGTAGCTATAACGGCCGAAAACCGTGTTCTTTTCGTTAAGGTAGTAATCCCAACGGGTATTCCACTGGTTACCATAAAGAGTCAAGGCGCCATTTGCTTCGTAGTTATTGTAAGGCGCCGCCACACCGTTTACGGTCGTTCCCACTGTGTTCGGCAGCGGAAAGTAATTGAGCAGAGCAAGCGCTTGTGGAGAGATCTGCGAGATAGGAATCCGGTTGTTCAGGAAAGGAGTCCGGTTTTGGCCGGTAGCGAGATTGCCGGTTCCGGGCTGATAAGCCTGATAATTGGCAGAACCGGTCTGGACAGCCAACCAGTCGCTCAGGTCACCGCCGCGCTCCGCCAGCGTAGGAACACTGGTGAGGATCGATCCGCCCTTAGTAGTGCGCTGAATCTGGGCATCACCGAAGAAGAAAAGCTTGTCCTTGATTACGCGTCCGCCTATGGAGCCACCGAACTGATTCTGGCGAGTAGTCGGAACGCCGGCCGATGTGTTCTCACTAAAGGGGTTTCTGCCGAAATCCTGAAAACCGGGGGTATTCAAGAAGAGATACTCGAAAGCATCTCCATGAAAGCTGTTTGAACCGGACTTGGTGGAGTATGTTGCCACGCCGGCGCCGGTGTAACCGAACTCAGCGTCATAATCCTGATTTGCTTGTTTGACTTCGTTCACCGAGTCAAAGGTCGGATTGATGACAATGATTCCGAGAATGGGGTCCTGGTTGACGGTACCGTCCAGGAAGTAACCCATGCTGTCGAACAACTGGCCGTTGACGACCATCTGAACACTGCCCTGAGGGTTTTCATCGGAGGCGTGCTGCCAGCCGAGTTTGGCGGTACCTGGGTTAAGCAACTCGAATGATTGCAAGTTGCGGCCGATACTCGGAATCGAGGCAATTTCTTTGGCCGTAAACGTTTGGGCCACGTCCGCTCGATCGGTTTGAAGCAGTGGAGCGGCAGCGGTTACTTCGACCGTCTGATCTACACTGCCGACCTGCATGGTCGCGTTGAACTGCGTCGATTGATCGACCTGTACGTTTAGGTCATTGGAGGCGACCTTGCTAAATCCGGGAGCTTCCACCGTCACCTTATAAGTGCCGGGAATTAACTGACCTTTTGTGTACTGGCCGGAAGCGTCAGTCATGACGACGGACGAAGTTCCCTTGGTTGTTTCTGTGATGGTTACCTTGGCGTTAGCGACGGCGGACCCGCTTGGGTCGGTCACTGTGCCGATGATATTACCGAAAATTTGTTGAGCAACGCTGCTACCGGCTGCTATGACGAGCAGACACAGAGCGAAGGTGAGACCGAAAATCAGTCCCTTGCGACGACTAACCATATTTCTAAACTTCTCCTTGGAAGCGAACAACTAGATTTGCCTGAGGGGATCCGGAGACCCATCCGGAGCTTCAGTGCAAAAACTCACACCACCAGCGATAGTGTAATACGAAAGGAGGATTTCGCAAACAAGTTCTTATGCTATCGAAAGAAAAGCGTAATCAGTACAAAGTGAAAAGCAACATAGTACTCGGGTCGGGCGCTGCCGATCGACTCTTTGCCGACCCGTGTTAGGTAAAGTTGGGGATGATGCAGTCGGGGCGACTTTGGTGACCGGATGGTGAGGCAAATCCTCTGCAGGAGATAAAAACGACCGGGTGATAAGCAAGTGGTGTGCGGCGTTGGTGATCGCATATTTGACGGTTTCGACCTTATTGGGGGGCGACGCCGGGGGGCACGCGCGCGGGGTTGAGTTATACCGGCAGAAACAGTACGCCCAAGCAATTGCGGCGTTGGAGGAGGCAGCCAAGGGAGAGTTGCCCGGGTCGGTGGAGTATAAGGAGTCGGCACTGCTGATCGGGCAGAGCTATTTTCAACTTTCGCAGTCTCCGAAGGCGATTCCCTGGCTGGAAAAGGTCACCGGCGTGAACGAAGCAAACTACATGCTCGGGTATGCCTACCTTCAAGCGGGGCAGCAGGAAAGTTCGGTGGCGGCCTTCGCGCGACTGTTCGGCGTGGAGGCCAAATCGGCAGCGGCATATCTGCTGGCCGGGCAAATGATGCTGAAGCAGGAGTATGAGGCGGAGGCAGAACTCGTAATAAAACGCGCCTTGGCGCTCGATCCCAAGCTGCCTGAGGTGCATTTCCTGTTGGGCGAAGTGGCCATTTACTCCGGCCGGTTTGCGGAAGGCGCGGCGGCGATGCAGGAAGAGCTGAAGCTGAACCCGAACTTCGCAATGGCTTGGTACCGGTTGGGCGATGCGTTTTCACGGCAGGAGAAGTGGAGGGACGCCATACCGGATCTGCAGCGCGCGGTTTGGCTCAACCCGAATTTCAGCGGACCATTCATTCTATTGGGAAAGTGCTATTTGAAATTAGCCAATTACCCGAATGCAGAGGGCATTCTGCGGCGCGGGCTGGTGCTCGATCCGCGGAATCTGTCGGGAACTTATTTGTTGGCACAGACCTTGGTGTTGGAAGGCAAGCAGGCCGAGGGCAAGGCGATGCTGGAACATTGGAAGAGTTTGCAGCAGGAGAAAGAGCCGGTGACGCTGAGTGCGCAGCCGTAAGTCCGGCAGTCTACTGGACAAGGTTGGATGAGTGCGGATCATCTGGCCCAGACACCTTCATCACCAGCACGGTCATATCGTCGTGCTGCGGCGCTCGTTCGGTGAATGCGTCGGCGGCTTCGAAGATTGCCTTCACAATATCCTCGGCGGTTTTCGGGGCCGCGCACTGGCAAGCGTCGATCATGGCGTCTTCGCCCCATTCTTCTTCGGCCGCAGTCATGGCTTCACTGATGCCGTCGGTATAAGTGAGCAGCAGGTCGCCAGGCAAGAGCTGGAGTGCGCCCTCTTCATACTCGACATCGGGGAGCAAGCCGATCACGGGGCCACCGGTCTCCAGGCGAAGATGCCGGCAGACGCCGTCGGGTGAATGACGGATCACGACGGGAGGATTATGGCCGGCGTTCACGTAGCGCAAGCGCGCGTCGGCGGGATCGTAAATGCCGAAGAAGAAGGTGGCGTAGCGGTTATTGGCTGAGGCTTCGTAAATCAGCCGGTTCATGGTTCGCATGAGGACCGTGAGATCGCCTGAGGCGTGGAGGGTTAAGGTGCGCAGGCAGGCACGCAGACTCGACATGAGCAAGGCGGCCGAGATGCCTTTGCCGGAGATGTCGCCGATGGCGAGACCGAGGCGGCCGTCGAAAAGCTCGAAAGCGTCGTAGTAATCGCCGCCGACGCCGAACACGGTGCGGCAAGCGCCGGCAAGAGACAGACCGTCCATAACGGGCAGTTGCTGAGGGAAGAGGCGCTCCTGCACTTCGCGGGCGACCTCCATCTCACGCGTTGCCTGGGCTCGTTCGACCGCGGCACTGGCGAGAGAAGCGGCCGTTTGGCTGAGTTCCAGCCCGAGGCCGGTTTGCACGCCGACCGACTCGAGGAGGCGTAGATCGGAAGGCGTATAGGGCTCTTCTGAACGTTTGGGACCGAGCGCCATAGCGCCGAGTAGTTGCGTGCGGCCGGGCAGGGGAAGCAAAAGCTCAGGCGTTTGCGGGTTGGCGGCGCGTCCGTCATTCGGGCTGTCGAAGATGGGCGTCGAAGAGCGAGCTTGTTCCAAGGCGCGCAGAGAATCGGTGTGAACGAGCGCAGGCCCGATGGCGTAGGCCGGTTCGAAGCCGCCGTCGCGCCGCAATAGAACGGCGAGTTGCTCGATATGGAGCGCGTCCGCGACCTGGTGCGCGACAGTTTCGATCAGCGTGGCGGGGTCGGAGATGGTCCGGGCATGGTTTGCCAGCTCGCTCAGCATTACTTCGGCGTTGTAGGCCTCGCGGAAGAATTTGCGGTCGATCCAGCGGCCGAGCATGTCGGTGGGCGATCGCTTGTTCAGGAAAAGAAAGCCGACCCCGAGCAGAAGCGCAATCCAATATACGTTCGTAGAGAGAGAGTGGCGATGTTCGAGCAGGGGGAGGAGTACGAACCATGTAAGTGCCGCGACTCCACTCACGCGCAGCACCATCAGCGTGGTACGAGCGAGTAGGTATCTGGTGCCCATGCGCAGGAGTATGCGGATGTCCATGGCGCGTTCGACGACGATGACGTAGGCAAGCGAGAGCGGGAAGAACAGCATCAAGACGACAGTCAGGTAGCCGAGCCACTCGATTTGTCCGGGGTTCGGTAACCCTAAGGCGGGCAATAATCCCCAAAGAATCAGCAGGCTTCCTAGGCCGACGATCGATCCGGCAAGCAAGACCTGAAGACGGCGGCGGGCATCGGGCGACGAAGCAGTTCGCAGCTTGTCGATCAGCGCGATCCAGTAAAGCGCAAGGCAGAGCAGGCCTGTCCAACCCAGGAGACGATCCACGAATGCGGCTACCGGGCCCATCCCAGTAAGCAGGGAGAGTCTGAACCATGCGCCATAGTCGACCAAGAGTTCCTCCATCAGTGCAAACGCCAGAACGGACAGCACTAACCACTTGAGCCAAGGCAGGCGACGGTCGAGCCGTCCGCGCTGCGGGAATAGCAGGCCAAGAGAGAGAAGCGCTCCCTGGGTCGCTAAATTGATCGTCAAATGCCAGTAGAGGCGAAGCGGCAGCCAGTTCGGCAGCCACTCGAACGCGCTGCCCGATATGTAAGTCGATGGATAGGTGAGCAGGATGAGAATGAACCACGCATTCGGATCGAGGGGGCGTGCGAGCGCCACCCAACAGCCGAGCCCCAGACAGAAAAGTGGCACAACCAACTGAATGAATACGATGAATAGCGCGCGTTCGAAGTCCACTTGGCGTAGGGAGTTGTTCGTGAGTGAACCTTGCGGGAAGCCACGGAGCGATACCTCCGCGGTTCGTGTTACGCCGCTGGGTTTGATGAGTCCGACATGCAGGAGATCGCCAGGATGGGCAGCCCAAATTGTGTGTTGCCACAGGGCTTGACCGTAATACGGAGCGCCGTTGAGAGATTGAAGCGTGTCCCCGACTGAGATGCCGGCTTGCTCCGCTTCCGGCGTGACCTTTGAGATGACCGGATTGGTGTCAGCAATTTCAAACGGCCGAAACACTTTGCTTTCGACTTTGCGGTACTCGGCGAGGCGAGAGGCTGTGGCAACGATCTGGTAAGCAAAAGCAACTCCGATATAGAGAAGCAGGAGAGCATAAATTATGCTCTTGGGGGCCGCTCGCTTTAGGGGAATGATAGACGCTGTCATGCAAATCTCCGCGCCGGGTGCATCTGCTATTAGACCTTACGCGCGGACAACTACTTATAGCTGGTGAAACGCAGGCATGGGGAGGTCTGTTCCCCGCAAACGCTAATCCCAGAGAGTTTTGAGCCCGGTCTTCTCGTAATTTGAGAAACGGTTGTCGCTCGATACCAGGACGCAGGCTCTCTCCAGGGCCTGTGCGATAAGCATGCGGTCGAAGGGATCGCGATGGTCGGGAAAATAGGGAAGAGTGTAGAGGCGCGCAGTGTGCTCGGTTGTGATGGTCAGCAGCCGCGCGCCGAGTTCCTCGATTTTCTGGACAACGAGTTCGTTATTGAGGCCATGCACTTGAAGAGATCGCTTCAAGGCGATCTCCCAAGGCGTTACCACGCTCACGAAGAGCTCGGCATCGGACTTTTGCAGGCGGCGCGCAGTCTTGGCGGGCAGCGAGCCATCGAGCGCCCGGTAAAAGGCGACCGTGTCGAGCAGGTAGCGCATCAGGTGAGATCTTCGAATTGCGCGGTCAACTCACCCTTTGCTTGGACTGAATCCCAGCCGGCAGGCAGCGCGGCAGCAAGGCCGGGCATGGAGCCGAAACCCATTCGGGTCGCCGGTGAAACCCGAACCAGTTCTACTGCATCTGCGCCCCGATTGGTAATCATTACCCGTTCCCCCTGCAGGGCCGCTTTAATGAGCTTGGGCAGGTTATTCTTGGCGTCCGCGATTCCGTATTCCATAGCGAGATAGCTATCTCCTATGGCTATTTTAGATGATCGAGGCGATGTTTGCATGGTTTTTTGGTCCTTGAAATTTGTTTTAGGCGGCTGAGGGGGATTCTTCCTCGCGGAGCGAAGCGCGGATAAAGACGATTTCCCGCTCGAGAGCGTCCGTCATCTGGCGGCACGGGTTGCAAACCAGGATGTGCTCTTCCACCTCCGCATCTTCTTCTTTATCGAGGCGGCCTAGAAGGTACAGCTCGAGCGAATCGAGCGTGGGATGAGAGTCGAAGCAATTCATGCAATAGATCCATCGGAACAAGATGGCCCTTCCTTTATGTGGGAAGCAGCAGAACTTTTTCGCTAGCGGTTCAAGGTGGGACAGAACTTCCTGAGAGAGATCGGGAAAAGCTGAAGCGGGGCGGAAAGGCGAACGGGCCTCGTGCAATTGGGTGTGATGAGAAGCCCGCTCGTTTTATGGGGATGTACTAATTAGAACGCAGAAAGTGTCGCTCCGGTTCATCGAGGCCACCGGTTCCGGGGCGATCTCGTGGCCTCAAACGAAGAATAATACTAGTATCGGTACTAAGAATCGAACATTCCCTCGAACAAAGCCGAACTTAAGTAGCGTTCGCCTGCATCCGGGAGAATGGTGACGATGGTTTTTCCAGCCATCTCGGGCTCTTGGGCGAGACGTACAGCGGCTGCGGCGGCGGCGCCACAGGAGATGCCACAGAGGATGCCTTCTTCGCGCGCCAGACGGCGGGCCATCTCGATCGACTCCTCGTTGGTGACCTGCATCACTCGATCGACGAGCGACAAATCGAGATTTTCGGGCACGAAGCCGGCGCCGATGCCTTGAATCTTGTGCGGTCCAGGCTTTACCTCTTCGTGCTGAAGAGTTTGGGTAATCACGGGACTCGCAGCTGGCTCCACCGCGACCGACAGCATCGGAAACTTCTTTTCATGCTTGATGTACCGGGAAATGCCGGTGATACTACCGCCCGTGCCTACGCCCGAAACCAGAGCGTCTATCTGGCCATCGGTATCTTCCCAAATCTCCGGCCCGCTGGTTCGAAAGTGGATGTTCGGGTTCGCCGGGTTGCGAAACTGCTGCGGCAGAAAGTAGCGATTGGGGTCGGAGGCGCAAACCTCCTCTGCCTTCGAAATGGCGCCCTTCATGCCCTTCGCGCCTTCAGTCAGGATCAGGTTCGCGCCAAGCACCTTCAGAACTTTCCTGCGCTCGATGGACATGCTTTCGGGCATCGTCAGCGTAATGGGGTAGCCACGAGCGGCGGCTACAAACGCCAGGGCTATTCCCGTGTTGCCGCTGGTGGGCTCCACGATCTCAGTACCGGGCTTTAGAACGCCCCGTTCCTCGGCATCCCAAATCATCGCCGCTCCAATGCGGCACTTGACGGAAAACGCTGGGTTTCGTCCTTCGATTTTGGCCAGGACGGTCGCCTTGGCGCCGTCAACTACGCGGTTCAGTTTTACCAGCGGGGTACGGCCGATGCTGAACGAATTGTCTTGATAAATCACAGTTACCTCTCGATCTCTCTGTCAGCGTTCCAGCTTTCGAGGCTGGAGTTCAGATCTCCCAGTTGGGAACATATTCGGTGTGTTTCTTTTGCCAATCCCGCGCAATTTCCCCAAAACTGGTCCGGTCGAGCACATCGGACATCGCGCAGTCGACCCGGCTCCAGATTTCGCCAAACGGATTGTCATGGTTATAGCGAGCTGCTGTACGATAATTCTCTACAGCTCGCAGCACATCGCCGACCGTAATTGAGTCAGGCGAACGAGCCAGCAAATAACCGCCCTCTGCTCCGCGCCTCGAATCCACGAAGCCGCTCTGTTTCAGGCCCGCCAGAATCAACTCCAAAAATTTTTGGGGTATTTTCTGACGTTTTGCGATGTCGCCGATCTTCACAGGCGGCATGGGAGCACTGCGAGAAAGCGCCAGGTACTGAGAGGACAGATCGAAGATCGCCTTCAGCGCGTATTCGCTCTTAACCGAGATGTTCATCTCCTGACCTTGGCGTGTGAGAGACGGCGCGTGGGGAGCCGCTAGGTGGACCTGATCACACTCTTCACTTTCAAGTGTAATCCCCTGTATGCCGATAGCGATAGGGCGATTCGGATAAAACCGTAGTGAACTGTTCGAAATAGCAGGTAAAATGAGATCTTGCATGCCTAGTTCCACGGAAGCGTTTGTCAGAGAGCTGTTCGGTACGGACGGCATCCGCGGAGTGGCCGGAGAGCCGCCAATGGATGCGGAGACGGCGCATGCGCTGGGTGTAGCGCTAGGCAGTTGGGCGCGCGTGGCCTCCAAGAAGGAGCACATCGGCGGCCAGCCGGAAGTGCTGATCGGGATGGATACGCGGGAGAGCGGTCCATGGCTGGCCGAGCAAGTAGCGGGTGGCTTGGCGCGCTCGGGCGTGGTGGCGCGTTTTGCGGGGGTGATCACAACGCCGGGCGTCGCCTATCTGACGCGGACCGGCCACTTTGTCGCGGGCGTTATGATTTCCGCCTCTCACAACCCCTATCAGGACAATGGTCTAAAGGTTATCAGTCATTCCGGTTACAAGCTGCCCGACTCGGTGGAGGCCGAACTCGAGGCGCGGATGAGCGAATGGCTATCAAAAGGGGAAGCAGCGGAGCCCAAAGAGCTGCGAGTGGATCCGGCGCTCGATCATCTCTACGGCGATTACCTGGCGAGCACGGTGACTGGGCACTTTCCGCTGCGGGTGGCAGTGGATTGCGCAAACGGGTCGGCTACTGAGGTCGCGCCCCGGCTGTTCACGCGCTTGGGGTTGCAGGTCGATTGGCTCGGCGCAAAGCCGGACGGGCGGAATATCAATCGCGATTGCGGCTCGCTCCACTTAGAGAATTTGCGGGCGCGCGTCGAGAAGACGGGCGTGGATTTAGGCATTGCCTTCGATGGGGACGCTGACCGCGCTTTGTTCGTCTCATCGGCCGGCAAGCTAGTCGATGGCGACGCAGTACTCTTTTTAACCGGCTCGGCCCTGAAGCGGGCAGGCAAGCTTAAGGGCGATACGGTGGTCGCGACAGTGATGTCGAACCTGGGGTTGGAGCGAGCTCTCGCGGACGAGGGCATTCGGATGCTTCGCACCCCGGTCGGAGACAAGTACGTGCTTGAGGAGATGCTGAAGCAAGGCGCCGCGCTTGGCGGTGAGCAGTCCGGCCACGTCATTTTTAGTGAGCATGCCACCACGGGCGACGGAATCCTGACGGCGCTGCGCGTCCTTGAAATCTTGCGTGACAGCGGCGCGACACTCGACCAGTTGCTTGAGCCGATCCGGAACTTTCCCCAGAAGCTGGTGAATGTGCGAGTCAAGCACAAGCGGCCCTTGGCCGAGCTGCGTGCCGTGCAGGAGGAGATCGAAGCGGCTGAGCGGGAGTTTGGCGCAAGCGGCCGCGTGCTGGTTCGTTTTTCCGGCACTGAACCACTGGCTCGTGTGATGATCGAGGCCGAGTCCCAGGACAAGGTAGACGAGTGGACTGAGCGCATTGCCGATACCATTCGGGCGGAGTTGGGTGCGGCTTGAACAGCAGTTTACGTCGGGGGCAGCCATGCTACACTGCAATCCGGTCGTCTTTCTCCCCCCGGCTGTTTTCCTGCCAGCCAGAACCGCAGCCAGGATCCAAACCCACCGATGGAACGCGCAGCCAGATTGATCCGGCAAAGCAAACGCTCGAGCGACCTCTTGAACGATGACGAGCTAGTGCGCGCGCTCTGGCCGGCGGCGGTCGGCAAGGTCATTGCCTCGCATACTGGGCATTTACGCCTCATTCGCGCGACTTTGGTGGTCGAAGTGGAGGATGCCGTGTGGCAGCGGCAGTTGTTCCCATTGAGCGCGCAGATTGTGGCGCGGCTAAGAAAAGCGATGGGCAGCGCCCTTATTGAAAACATAGAATTTCGGATCGGCATTCCCCGGCGAGCCGCGGCGCGATCAGAAATCCGAGACGCGCGAAGCGGGCCGGACACCCTGTTTTCCGACGAAGCCGAGGGCATCGAAGATCCCGCATTACAAAAGGTATATCGACTTGCTCGTAGGAAGGCAACGGCTTGACATTGACTGACCGGGAAGTCCGGTATGTGGCGGATCTGGCGAACCTTCAGCTGTCGCCGGAGGAAGTAGTACGGATGTCGCACGATCTCGGTGAGATCCTGACTCACATCGAACAGCTAAACGGACTGGACACGGCGGATGTAATGCCGATGGCCCAAGTGTTGTTCAGCGCTGACGAGACCGCGACACTGCGCGAAGACGTTCCCCACACGCCTCTCGGCAGCGAATTGGCCACCGCGAGCGCACCGTTGAGCGGCGCCGGATATTTCAAGGTGCCGAAGGTGATTGAGCGTTGATAGCAGCCGAAGACCTCGCCCAACTCACCATTCCTGAGATTCGCGCCAATCTCCTGAGCAAGAAGGTCAGCGCGAAAGAGCTGGCTGAGGCGGCCGTTACACATGCCGAGAAGACAAGCGCGGCAACGAACGCATTTCTGAGCTTCTCGCCGGAACGAGCGCTTAGCACAGCCGAGCGGGTAGACTCGGCCATCGCGGACGGCGAATATGTGGGTACGCTCGCGGGAGTGCCGTTGGCAGTGAAGGACGTGATTGCAACGCGCGGAGTGCCCACCACCTGCGGTTCGCGCATTCTTGAAAAGTACGTTCCGCCCTATGACGCGACTGCGGTAATCCGGCTCGAGCAGGAAGGCGCGCTGCTGATCGGCAAGTGTAACTGCGATGAGTTTGCGATGGGCTCGTCCAACGAAAACTCGGCATTCGGCCCGGTGCACAATCCTAAGTCGCTCGATCGGGTTCCGGGCGGCTCAAGCGGCGGTTCTGCCGCGGCCGTTGCCCAAGGAAGCGCGGTCGTGTCGCTTGGCTCGGATACTGGCGGATCGATCCGGCAGCCGGCCAGTTTTTGCGGCGTTGTAGGCGTAACGCCGACCTATGGACGCGTATCCCGCTACGGTTTGGTGGCGTTTGCCAGCTCGCTTGACCACATCGGCCCGTTTGGGCGGACGGTGCAGGATGCGGCGCAAGTTTTGCAAGCGATGGCAGGCAGGGACGAGCAGGATGCCACCTCGGCGTTTGCGCCTGTCGATGACTATGCGGCCATGATGACTGAGCCTGTGCGGGGCCTGAAACTTGGCTTGCCGCGCGAGTACTTCGCCGGCCTCGGCGCTGAAACCGGAGACAAAATTCACGCGGCGATTGATCAGCTGCAAAAGTTAGGCTGCGAGGTGCGCGACATCAGTCTTCCGCATACCGAATATGCCCTCTCCTGCTACTACATCATCGCGACGGCGGAAGCGAGTTCGAACCTGGCGCGCTATGACGGCGTACGTTATACCTCACGTGTCGACGATGGGACCTTGGCAGGCATGTACCGCGAAACGCGCGGGAGCGGCTTTGGAGCGGAAGTCAAACGCCGCATTATGCTGGGCACTTACGTCTTGAGCGCCGGCT
Organism: Bryobacteraceae bacterium; assembly: GCA_965219105.1. GTDB lineage: Bacteria > Acidobacteriota > Terriglobia > Bryobacterales > Bryobacteraceae > Bog-105. Next base: position 3,680,647 of record OZ244728.1, read on the forward strand.
ACTACGAGGCTTACTACTTGAAAGCGCAGAAGGTGCGCACCCTCATCGCGCGCGACTTCAGCGAAGCCTTCCGCGAAGTAGATGCGATTGTGGCGCCCGTCTCGCCATTCCCGGCCTTCAAAATCGGGGAGAAAATAGACGATCCTCTCGCCATGTATCTATCGGACGTGTACACCCTCACGGGCGACTTGGCTGGCGTGCCATGCATGTCGGTTCCCTGCGGTGAGACTGCGGAACAGCTGCCTGTCGGCCTGCAGATCTTCGCTAAGCACTTCGACGAAGCGACCATGTTTAAAGTTGGTTATAGCTACGAACAATCCCAGCGCTAACAGCTAACGGGCAGCTGGAGCGCTTCGCGCACCTCATGGATAGATTTATCCCGCCAGTGCGCAAGGTAATTTTCGAGGCTCATGAAAGTGCGCGTTTGCATTCGGTCGATGTAGATGCCGCCGTTCAAGTGATCGACTTCGTGTTGCAAGATGCGAGCGTACCAGCCTTCGGCTTCAATGGTCCGTTCGCGGCCGAGATGATCGAGACACTCCACACGTACAGCCGGCGCCCGTGCCACCACAGCGGTGAATCCCGGTAGACTCAAGCAGCCCTCGAAATAGCTGACCGTGGGCTTGCTGAGCAGAGTCAGCTTCGGGTTAATTAAGACATGAAACGGGACTGGATGCCGATTTCGCTCCCGCAACGCTTCCGCTGGGATGTCTTTTGTGTACTCCGGTTTATCTTCGATCACCGCGAGTGCAAGCGGAACAGCTACTTGAGGCGCGGCTAAGCCCACCCCCGGCGCGCTGTACATGCTCTCCCGCATATTTTCAATCAGGTGAGCTATTTCACGGCTTCGAATCTGGCCGGCTGTCAACGGCTGGGAAAGTCGTCGAAGTACCGGCTCTCCCAGGTGCACAATTTTCAGCTTCGTTGCCCCGCCCAGCCCTCTCCTCATGTCTTCCAGGGTAGCCAAAGCACGCCGCGTGGCGGCCAATGAACAGGTCGGCCCGAAGTGGAATTTTACCCCAGGCCGGACTCCATTCTACGACTTACTTGCCTTTCGAATGCTCTAGCTCTAGAGCTCCGTTTTTATGTTTCTCGAGCACAGGGATATCCGACGTCGCGTAGGCCTTCAAATCGGCGTTCTGCCCATCACGCATTTCCTTGTTATAGGCGGCAATTGCTGTTTCATGCCCGCTCACCATGGTGCGTTCGAAGTGGCGGTCGAATGCCACACCCTTCATCTTCGCCAGAGGATCGATGATCTTCATTTGTTTCTCATCGAGCCCTTTCGGTACCGTCAGGCCAGCCTTTGTGGCAACTGCGGTGAGTTTATCGTAATCCTGGGTATGGTCCGTCACCAGCATCTGCGCATAGTCCTTCACGGCCTGCGATGAACTCTGTTCCTGAGCGAGCTGTCCAAGGTGCGCCTCCGTCATGTCGGTTTGAGCCGCAAGATTTACGAAAGCCTGATCGCTTGTCTGGGCCGCCCCTGTATTCTGTGGGAATGCCGGCAGACAAACAGCCGCGCCAAATACTACTGCCACAAGTGCTTTCATCGAATTTTTACTTCCTCCTTGTCATTAGAGTGGGTTAGATCGCGGTCGCGCATCCGTAGTTTTACCTGTAAACCTAAATCACTGGTGGATCTAGGCGCAAACATAGCGGCACGAGGACGGGCGGCTACGAAGGAGACGCCCGATACTTTACGTTGGAGTCGACGCTCACAAGAGCACATTGCAGATTACCGTCTACGCGCAAACCTCATTCCTGCGGCGCATGCGCCTTCGCGAGAAATTCGTGCGCTTCGGCTGACCTCCGGCAAAGGATGTTTTTCGTCCAGTGACGAACGATGCTTCGAAATCGCGTGCGAGCGCTTCTGGCCCAACATTCCGTTAAGCTTCCTGAGAACGAAAGCCTCTACACCAAGCACGGACGAGCCTGGCTCGATCAAATGGCGCTCCCCGACTCTGATGCGCATCTCTTGCACGCAGACTGCAAGCTCGACGCATATGGTCTTTTGGGATTCAGGCGGTTCTGATCCATTCATCGGCGCGAACACCAAACTCCCACTCGGCCTGTTCGGTCGCTTCATCGACCGTCTTGTGCCAGGTGTCCGTTCCTCGGCCATCGGCACCGATATGAAAGAGATAACATCCTTGTTCGCCAGGATAAACACCGATTTCTAGTGCAACAAACGCAGGGAATGGCTCGCGGTTTCTCGTGTGCTTCGTACGGCTCACATGATGATGAGGACCGAGTTGAACGCGCTGTAGGCTCAGCAGATTGGGGCTTTCACTCATCAAGTAAATCCTGCCGTTTATATTATCGAGTAATCTTCGGCCCGCGTGCTTGAAAGGAGCCCGTCGTAGCAGGGCGGCTCATCCGGACGGCACCCTCCGCATCCGGCAAAAGAATTTAACCGCCCGGCAGTAGACAGACTACGTCTTACGGGAGTAGACTCCCTACATGTAGAATTGGCTTTGGCGAAGCAGACTGCGTCGAATCGAAGAAGGGCTGGAGGAAGAAATCGGCAGCCATCTGGAAATGGCAGCGCGAGATCTCGCAGCTCAAGATTTGACGCCCAAAGAAGCCACATCCCGGGCGCGCCGCGAGTTCGGCAATGTGGGCCTGGTAAAGGAGACAACTCGTGAACTCACCACGTGGACGGCGCTCGATTCGATCGGAAAAGATTTGCGTTACGCGGCGCGCATTCTGGCAAAGAGCCCTGGGTTTTCGTTCACGGTTATTGCCGCGCTGGCTCTGGGCATCGGAGTCAATGCGGCTGTGTTCAGCGCCGTGCGCTCTGTCTTGCTGCGTCCGCTGCCGTTTCCCAATCCCCAGCAACTGGTCCGGGTTTGGGAATCGTTCGGGCTGCCGGGGAACTACGAACCGGTATCGCTGCCGAATTTTCAAGACTGGCGGAGGTGGAGTCGCAGTTTCAACGGAATGACGGCCTATCATAGCGTCTCGCTCGTGCTGACCGGGGCCGGAGCCGCGGCGCATCTCGACGGAACATCGGCTTCGGCGAGTTTGTTCGATCTTTTGCAGGCACGCCCGCTTATTGGGCGCACATTCGTAGCGGCGGATGACCAGCCCGGAAGCAATCGGGGCACAAATTCGATCGTATTGAGCCATGGACTCTGGCAGGAGCGCTTCGGGAGCGACTCGAAGATTCTAGGCAGGGTACTAATGCTGGACGGCAAACCGTTTACCGTGATCGGAGTTATGCCGGCAGGCTTCCGTCCCCCTGTAGGTAGCGATGCGAACGACTTCTGGATCACTACCGCAATCCTGGCCGAACCTTCGCCCGGCTCACCGAAGCCGCTGAGCCAGGAGCGAAGTATCTCGTTTCTGCAAGTAATCGGCCGGTTAAAACCGGGCGTTTCGATGGCGGCGGCGCGCGCCGACATGAGCCGGGTGGCCTCCATGCTGACGCGCACTTATCCAAAGGACGACGGGCGGGAGGGCGTGCTACTTGAGGACTGGCAGCGCAACCTTACCGGTGACACCCGGCCCACACTCCAGCTGCTTTTTGCGGCGACCGGCACCCTGCTCTTGATGGTCGTCGCGAACCTGGCAAGCCTGTTTTCCGCGCGCATCGCCCGCCGCCATCAGGAGATGAACATTCGCGCGGCGATCGGAGCGGGAAGGTGGCGCATTATGCGGCAGCTCTTCACGGAAGCTTTGCTGCTCTCTGCCACAGGTCTTGGTGTAGGACTGCTTCTGGCTTGGGCCGCAGCCAGCAAGCTCCTGCCGCTCTTAAATGCAGACGGCCAGCCCACGCCCCAAATAAGCGCGGCGGTCTTTGGCTTTGGAGCCCTGTTGGCCGTCGCGGCTGCGGCATTGTTGAGCCTCGCTCCGGCTCTGCATGTTTACAGACCCGACCTTATGCGCGCAATCCGCGAATCGTCTCTTTCAGCGGGCGCGAGCCGCACGCAGCGGCGTTTTCAGAACGTTTCCATCATCGCCCAACTTTGCCTGGCAACGGTGCTGCTCAGCGGGGCGGGACTATTTGCGGACGGCCTGATCGCTTTAGCCAGAGTGAATCTCGGATTCGAACCGAAACACGCCCTCGCCTTTCCGGTCAGCTTGCCGGATACCAGGTATAGCCAAGCCGAGCGCGGTCTTGCCTCTTCACAGCTGGAGCAAACTATCCGGCGCATACCGGGCGTTTTGTCGGTGGGCGCGGGTGAACAACTACCGCTCAGCTCGATGATCTCGAACACGGTACTGGACCGGGCAGGGAAGCAGTTCATTCCAGAATCGCAGCGCACGATTACCTATGCGGCGGTAAGCGGCGACTACTTTCGGGCGCTTGGCATGCGGCTGGAACGCGGCCGCGTATTCACGGGCGCGGATAGTGCAGCTGCCGAACCGGTCGTGATCCTGAACGAAACAGCGGCTCGAAAGTATTTCAGCTCGCGCAGTCCGGTGGGCGAGCCGGTAGAGCCGGTCATGTGGAACGGAGCCGGGAGCCAAACGCGGCCGAGGACCGTGGTGGGGGTAGTAGCCGACGTCAAGCTCGAAGGGATCGGCAGCCAGGCCAGGCCCACTGTTTACTGGCCCATCGAGCAAATTCCCTCAAATGACACATTGTTCGTTGTGGTGCGGACAGAAGGCGAGGCGCTGGGGGTAGTTCCTGCTCTTCGCAGCTGTCTCCACTCATTCGACCCTGATTTGCCGCTTTACCAGGTGCGGACTCTCAGCAGCGTCGTGGACAGCTCGCTAGCCGAGCCGTTCCACCTAACCGCGCTCATCGGTTGCTTTGCCGTGCTGGCGCTTATTTTGACGACCGTAGGAGTATTTGGCACGGTCGCTTACAACGTGGCGGGGCGTACGCGCGAGATCGGGATTCGTATGGCGCTCGGGGCCGGCTCAGGAAGTGTGATGCGAAAGTTCGTCGGCCAGGCAGCCACCTTGAGCGGCGCAGGACTGGCGCTTGGGGTTGCTGGCTCGATCGGCGCGTCGCATCTTCTGCAGCATCAATTTTCGGCGTGAACGTCTCCGCCGGCACACCCCTACTTCTGGCGGCTCTGTTGCTGTTCTTCGTTACCGTAGGCGCTAGTGTGTTCCCGGCGCTGCGGGCGGCCCGTATCGACCCGGTAGAGGCGCTGCGGCGCGAATAGACGATTCACATCGGACAGGGGCGTTATTACCTTTGCGCGGGCTTCGGGGCCGGTTGAGAACTCCGTGAGTAGCCATGAATTGCCGACCGTTTGGCGCCTATTGCATGTGCTTCATCGCTCATCGCGTGTACGCCGCTCGCGTCAATCCAGCGATTGTAGAAATTGAACAAGGCGCAAACCGTTATGGCGTAGTAAATTGCCTCATCTGTATAGCCAACTTCGTGTAACGTTGCAATGTCGTTAGGCTGAATATTGTAGGAGTCACCGTTCACCTTGCGAACGAAACGCATGAGAGCCTTTTCCGCGCCGGACAGAGAAGATGTTTCGGGATCGGCCAAAACGCCGTCGATAAGTTCTTTACTGCCGAGCAATTCCGCCGCGACCGCGGCGTGAGACTTTGTTCAAAACGGACACTGGTTGAGATAAGAGGTGTAAGCGGCGATGAGTTCGCGCAATCCCGGCGAGAGAGGCGCGGCTTCACGTAGCATCTCTTGTGTGAATCGCTCCAGGTGAACCGTGGCGTCCATCTTGAACGAGAACATGTGCAGGATTTGAGGGTACTCCGGACCCATTCTTTTCATCATGTCGATGGTGCGCGTGTAGTTGTTCTCAGCTTTATGCTGCTCGACATCTTTCAAAAACATGGGTTCCATGGCAGTGTGATTTAAATCTACTTTCCGTTCGTATGTGTTTCCGCCGCCGCTCCGGGAGTACGCGTCTGTTCGGGTGTGCGATTTAGCTTATAGATTTTATAGGCCGCGCTTTTGTAGACCACGTGGTAATACTTTGCCAGGTTCTCGCGCGAGACATTCCAAGCCTGATGGCGGTCCGGGGACGTTACCACCACGTAGAAGGGGTCCCAGACATATAGTTCGGGGACGATGCCCGAAAAGTAGCCGAGAAACCGGTCATCGATGATCCGGTAGCGCGAGTTATCGAAGCCCAACGCAAAGCCAAGCTGGGAGCCGCCCATGATGGTCGCGCCCGGCGAGGCGTTCTTAACGATCGCGTTCACCGCGGGCTGATAGTACAGCTTGTCCTCGTTCCGGTACAGCTTATCTCCGAAGCCGGCAATGGTAGTAAAGAGAGAGCCGGCGAGGAAGACGGCGGCCAGTTTGCGGCCCGGGCTTCCTGATTTCTCGAAAAAAAACCAGGTCGCGCCGCACGCAGTCAGGAAAGGCAGCGAATACACGAAATAAATCGGGAAGGTCTGATTATCGAGGATCGCCAGGAACACATACGACGCCGCAGTCAGAATCAGCAGGACGCGCGCAATGGGCAGCCTGCGCAGATGACGGCGGAAGAGCAGCGCGACGACGCCCGCGAGCCCAAACAGAAGGCCGAAAATCTTCAGCTTGTTAATGCCGTATTGGTTGACAAGATAAAAGCCTAAGTAGCGCTGATAAAAATCGAACAGCAGATGGTGAAATATCTGGGCGGCGGTGCTGACCCGGTAGCTCGAATTCGCAAAGCTCTGGGCCCGGTAGAGAGGCAGATTATGCGAAGCGTACAAGGCGCATAAGCCGATGCCCAGGAAATAGGGAACCGACGCAGCAGCAACGGCCCACCAGCGGATCCGCGCCCAGTCAAGCAGAATCAGAATCGCTAGAAAACCATTCGGGATTGCGCCCATCGGGTGTGAAAAGAAGGCTGCCGCGCCGAACCAGGAAGCGACAATCATCGCCACGGGCCAGCTGCGATGGCGCAGACAGACATAGCAGGCCAAAGCCACCTGCCCCAAGGCGGCGCACATCATCTCCATTCGCCCATTGGAAGAGGCTGCAATAACCGAATAATCGAGGGCCACCATGGCCGCCACAAACATGGAGAAGCCGCGACTCTGGCGGAACCCACGCATGAAGGCGTACCAGGCGCCAATGTAAACCAGGCCCCACACCATCGAGAACAGCCGAACCGTCACTACGCTAAAGGGCACCACCTTCAGCCATGTGCCGAGCCCCAGCATATAAAGAGGCATCTGCCAATACGTGTACTGATGCACGCCTGGCAACGGGATGTACCCGTTCGGCGCCAGCAGATTGTTTCCGAAATGGTTGAAGTTCTTGAAATTCAGGGCGACATCAGCAAAGAGACCCTCATCCCACCAGGGCGCTCTCGCGACCGAGTTCGCAAGGGACAAGACGACGAAAGTCACTAAAGCTGCGATGAGTACGTATAACGGCCAGCCTCGGCCGGAAGAGTCGGGCAAGACGTCGCGTGTTTCTGGGGCGGCCGCAGAGACAACTGCGGAGTGCTCGTAATTCATAATTGCTCAAAAAATGCGAAATACGGAACTAAGCCGAGGACTTCTGACACCGGGCTTCTCAAGCGGCGGAGCGCCGCAGACAACGGGTGCGAAAGAAGGGGAGTAAAGAGATAAAAAGCTCAACATCGCGCCAGTTCCCTACAAGTCTAAACGGAAAGAGGGCGATCGGGCAACAAACCGGAGGGGCAGGAAAGTCCGTAAGGCTACTTACGAGAAACGGCTTAACCTGGACCGGCTAGGCAGATGCCGCTGCGCGAAATCTGTTGCGGCAGCAAGTCATACTGCTCGACTCGGCTACCGGCTCTTTTGAAACTGCGAAGCATACGAGAGCCGGTACGATCCCTCACGCTCGTGGCCCCGTACTCCCATTCGCGCTGACACGCCTGCCAGCAGTGCTTTGTGATACTGCCCGAGCACCGGATGATGCGCCACGATTTTCTGCGCAGCCGCTATCGATCGGCGCGCCTCTGCCATTCGATTGAGTTCGATATAACCTTGCGCCAGCGCGATCTGAGCATCCGCCAGAGCCGGACTAAACCGGTCGAGAAGCTGCTCTCTTAGCTCGACCGCTTCACGCAGCAACCCAATGCCATCAGCCGCGCGGCCAAGCTCGAGGTATCCCCAGCCTGCCGTCAAATCCGCCCGCGCCCGCGCATTCTGTAAGTAGAGCTTCATTGACGCCTGCTCTGTATCTCGAAGGATCTCCTCCGCAATCCGCACGGCAGCGTTCGCCTGTCCCCGCAGAAGCGCCGCATCCGCCCTGGTCTGCCGGAGGCGCAGATTCTCGATCGAATCCTTCTCCTTCGCAGTTTTATCCTGCCTACTACCGAAACTCTCAAGTGCCCCCGCCGCTAACTCCTCCTTCCCTGTCCCTAACAGATTCCTTGCCCGCGCTTCGTGCTCGACGTAATTCTCCGGAGCGTTCATACGGCGCCGGATTGCCGCGGCCTCCTCCAGTTCCCGGGCTCCTTCGTTCGCATCTCCCAGCTCGATTCGCGCCGCTCCCTCATTGGCCAACATCTGCGATAGAAATAGAGTCCCCGGACGATTGCGCCGGCGATTCTCCACTGCCCGATGAATATATTCCAGACCCTCTTCGATTCTCCCGAAATTCACCAGCGCCCATCCATATTCAAGATTCGCCTGCGGAGTATAGAAAGGATCGGCGGGCCCTTTCGTTCGCAACACGGCCTCATCGGCATTCCTTAAATGAACAAGACCTTCGCTGGGCCTCGATGAGTAAAAAAGAAACTGTCCCAGCCGCATCTCCGTCTCGATCGTGTCCACGTGATCCGCGCCGCTTGCCTTCTGCGACTCTTGAAACGCGAACCGAAAGTCCTTCTCGGCATTCCGGAAATCCAAAAGCTCCTGGCGAAGCTCCGCCCGGGTCGCATAAAATTGCGGCAGCCCGCTGTGCGCGCTCCCCTTAATTGTCAACGCAATCGGAATCGCCTCGTTCATTGCCGAAAGCGCCTGCTCCGTCTTACCGCCCTTGTCGCTCACGATGGCGCTTTGGTAAAGCTCCCAAGCCAAGGCGTCTTTGTCGCCGAGTTCCCTGTAGATGCGGATTGACTCTTTCAGATACCCTTCGGCCTTCTTCAAATCGGAACTCTGGTAATGCTCGCCTAACCTCCCATCGAGCGCCGCTCTGGTCGCCGAACTATAATCCCGGCGTGCATCCAAAATGCGCTCGGCTTCTTGCAGTATTGCCAGGCGCTGCCCTACCGATTGCGATGCATGCATCGAACCGCCCAAGTCAAGCAGGTACGGCGCCACTTCGGAGCTGCCGCTGCCGTAAATCGAACGCGCCATGCCTACTGCTTGCCACCCCAATTTCACCGCTTGTTCATGCAGCCCGAGGTCGTCATACAACTGCTCGAGCGTGGAGAGCATCTTGAGTTTCGCCTCCGGAGCGTCACCCAGCTCCGAACCGATCTTCTGTGCGCCGATGTCTAGTAGCTGGCGGGCCGTTGTCTGCCGCGCTCTCACCGGGTCCTCTCCGTCCTTGCTGTTTGCCCTGAATATGTCCTCCAAAAACTGCTCGGATGCCGCCGAACGGCGCGCTTCCAATTTCGCCGACCGCAGCGCCCAAAGCACCACGAGCAGCGCCGTCACTAGAGCTATCGAAACCAGCGCCGTTGCCGTCGAGGCAATCCTGTGCCGTCCGAGAAACTTCACGAACCGGTGCCCCGCGCCGAACGAGCCAGCCGTCACAGGTTCTCCCGCCAGATATCGCCGCAAGTCCTGCGCAAGAGCATCGGCGGTCGCGTACCGGTCCCGCGGCTCGCGGCACATCGCCTTCGAAACCACGGCATTGAGTTCACCGCTCAATTGCCGCTTAATGCTTTTTACGTTTGCCGAACGCAGTTCCGCGTCGCGCGCTTCAATCGTCACACTGCGCAGCGAAGCCGTTTCCGCCGCTAGCTCATGGCCTGAAATCTTGCGCCGTTGAAACGGACGCTGTCCCGAGAGGAGCTCGAATAACACAACGCCGAGCGAGTAAATATCTGTCGCCGTCGTCACCGCTTGTGCCTCAAGCTGTTCCGGCGACGCGTAATTCGGCGTCAACGCTGATACTCCGGCCACCGTGATGTCGCCCCCAATCGCCTCCTCAGCACGGAAAATCTTTGCCGTGCCGAAATCGAGTAGCTTCACACTCGCTTGCGAAGTCACGAAGATGTTGCTCGGCTTTAAGTCACGATGGATCACGAGCCGCCCGTGGGCGTACTGCACCGCTGTCAATACCTGAATGAATAGTTCGAGCCTCTGCTCGATTCTCAGCGAATGGCTATCGCAGTACTCTGTGATCGGCTTTCCATCTACAAACTCGAGCACCAGATACGGCTGCTCTTCGCTTACACCGGCGTCATATAGCGACGCGATATTGGGATGATTGAGCCCCGCCAGGATCTCGCGCTCCCGGTCGAAGCGCGCCAGGAACTGCCTCGAATACAGTTCCGCCTTCGGCAGCTTGAGCGCGACTCGCCGCTTCGGATGACCGTCCGCTTTCTCCGCCAGGAACACCACGCCCATGCCGCCTTCGCCGAGTTCCCGCACCAGCAAATAGGGTCCGACCATTCTGCCCGTTTCGACTCGGAGGGAGCCGCTCGTCCACGTCTCATCCCCGCCAGTCGCCGGAAGCGTTTCCAAGCCGTCGTCAGTGCTCTCCTGTTCGTCGAAGCCGTTCTTATCCGGCCGGTGATTCTCGCTCATCGCAGTTATCGGTCCGCTCTTTGCACTGGAAGCTTACTACAAAAGCGGCTTCAAGCGCGATCGCACCGAGTCCCCCGCGTCCGAACCCCCGAGCAACTGTTGCTTTCCCAATTGGACCGTGCCATACTTCCTGTGGGAAACCCAAGGAAGCACATGAAAGAAAAAACTGACGTCCTGCAAGGCACCCTGGCTTTGATGGTCCTCAAAACGCTCGATGTCCTCGGTCCCCTGCACGGCTACGGCATCGCCCGGCGTATCGAACAGATCAGCGGAGACCTCCTCACCGTCAATCAAGGCACCCTCTATCCTGTTCTCCTCAAGCTGGAGCAGGAAGGCTCGGTCTCCTCCCAATGGGGCGCCTCCGAGAATAACCGCAAGGCCCGCTTCTATCGCCTCACACGAGCGGGACATAAGCAACTCCAGGCGGAAGCTCGCGGATGGGAGCAGACCGCAGCCATTATCGGCCGCTTCTTCGCGGTAAAGGCGGACGACTTCAAATGAGAAGCCTCACTCGATTTCTCAAGCGACTGACCTCCCGCGCGACCGCAAAGCGAGACGAAGCGCGCCTGCAAACCGAAATCGAAGACCATCTGGCCCTGCAAACCGCCGAGAACATCCGAGCCGGCCTCCCGCCTGCCGAAGCACGCCGCCAAGCCGCACTCAAATTCGGCTCGATCGAGGCAGCCAAAGAAAGCTATCGGGACGCGCGAGGTCTTCCCTTTCTCGAAACTCTGCTGCAAGAAACCCGCTACGCCTTCCGCCGCCTGCGCAAGTCCCCAGCCTTCACTATCACAGTCGTCCTCACCCTGGCCCTCGGCATCGGGGCAACGACCTCCATCTTCACCCTGGTGAACGCGGTTCTCCTCAAGTCACTGGCCGTCGCCAACCCGAACGAACTCTACCGTCTCGGCAAAGAAGCGCGCTGCTGTTACTGGGGCGGCTACAGTCAGGACAACGAATTTTCACTTGTCTCCTACGATCTTTATAAGTACCTCCGCGATCACACGAACGGTTTTGCCGAACTTGCGGCTTTCTCAGCTAGTGAACAGGTCTACGGAGTCCGCCGACAAGGCTCCTCAACCCCTGCCCAAAGCCTTCCAGGCGAGTTTGTTTCCGCCAACTATTTCCGCATGTTCGGCGTCTCCGCCTATGCGGGACGAGCACTCGCCGCCCACGACGGTCAGCCCAACTCCCCACCTGTCGCGATCATGAGTTATCGCCTCTGGCAGACGCGCTACGGTGCAGATCCGTCCGTCATTGGCAGCGTCTTCAACCTGAATAACAGGCCTTTTACTGTGGTCGGCATTGCACCCGCCAGCTTCTTTGGCGACACGCTCCGCAATCCGCCACCGGATTTCTTTCTGCCGCTAACAACTGAACCCTATGGCGGCGATGGCGATCTGAATAAACCCAATGAGCACTGGCTGGAGTTGATCGGCCGCATTCGGCCCGGCTTCACCCGCTCCGCCCTGGAAGCGCAAATGCGCGTCGAACTCAAACAATGGCTGCGCTCCCACTGGGCCGACATGGATCCCAACGACCGCGCTAATTTCTCTCAGCAAACGCTCTATCTCCGCCCAGGCGGCGCAGGGATCACGGCCATGCGCGAACAGTACGAGCGCTGGCTTCAGATCCTCATGCTCGTCTCGGCCTTCGTGCTGCTGATTGTCTGCGCCAACGTCGCCAATCTCATGCTAGTTCGCGGCCTGGAAGGGCGGCGTCAAACCTCGTTGAGCATGGCTCTCGGAGCCCAAGCTCCACGACTTGTCAGGCAGGCTCTCACCGAAAGCCTACTGCTCGCAACGGCCGGTGGCGCTGCAGGTCTCGCCCTTGCGTTCGCGGGTACCCGCCTGATCATCCACTTCGCTTTTCCGCCATTCGCCGGGTCCGGCGTCGTACCCATAGACCCGTCTCCCTCGCAACCCGTCTTGCTCTTCACCCTCGGCGTTTCGCTTGTCACTGGCATTGCCTTCGGCATCGCCCCGGCATGGGTGGCCACGCGAGTCGATCCCATCGAAGCCCTTCGCGGCGCGAACCGTTCCACTGCCCGAACCGGCTCTCTCACGCGCAAGTCTCTGGTCGTCTTCCAAGCTGCGCTCTCGCTCATCCTTCTCTCCGCGTCCGGATTACTTACTGCAGCCCTCCACAAACTGGAGACCCAGGAATTTCGGCTTCGACGTGACTCGCCGCACGGTCGTCAATTTCGATCCACGCCTTGCCGGCTACAGTCTCGCTCAGCTCACGCCTCTCTATCGCCGGATTCATGAGGCGGTCGCCACTATTCCTGGCGTCGCGGCGGTCGCCCTCTGCACCTATACGCCATTCACTAGCGATTGGGGCTACGGCGTCAGCGTGGATGGCCATCCCGCCCCAGGACCAAAAGACGATGTCCAAGCTTCCTACGATCGAGTCACGGCAAACTACCTCGACGTCATCGGCAATCCCATCCTGCGAGGCCGCGGCATCACGGCGCAAGACACGGCCGGCACTCGACACGTGGCCGTCGTCAACGAAGCATTCGCCCGGAAATTTTTCCCAAACCAAGATCCGATCGGAAAGCACTTTGGCAGCTCTTCACCGGTGGCTTCTCGCCTTTACGAGATCGTCGGTATCGCCCAAAACGCGCGTTTCTTACCCCAGGACTTCGATAAACCCATCGGACCTTTTTTCTTCCTGCCCGAAACGCAGCACGAGTTCTTGCCGGGAGCCAAAACCGAGACCGATCCCGGCTCGCACTACATGCGTGACATCGTCGTGGTTACTAAGCCAGGAGCCAACGTCTCCCCCGCACAACTCCGGCAGGCAATGGCTTCCGTCGACCCCAATCTCCCGCTTATCTCGATCCACTCCCTGCGCGATCAGGTAGCCACCCAGTTCAGCCAGCAGCGGCTCCTCGCCCGCCTCACTTCATTCTTTGGACTTCTCTCGCTAGTCCTTGCCTCGATTGGTCTTTACGGCGTAACCGCTTACAACGCCTCGCGCCGCACCAATGAAGTCGGCATTCGGATGGCGCTCGGCGCACATCGTGCCAACATCGTCGCCCTTATCCTCAAGGGCGCCTTCACGCTCATCTTGCTGGGACTTGCGATCGGCCTGCCATTAACCTTTGCCGCCGGGCGCTTCCTTGGCAGCCAACTCTACGGCATGAGTCCGTACAACGCCACAGTTATCTTTACCGCCGTCGCCGCGCTAAGTCTCTCTGCGCTTTTGGCTGCCTTACTTCCTGCGCTCCGCGCCAGCCATATTTCGCCGGTCGAAGCTCTTCGTGCGGAATAATCATAGGAATTACAAACGAGCAATAATCAGAGGGTGGCAACCGTACCCAGTGATATCTTCAACCTCGAAAGCGAGGATCTATTCGATCTGGCCAACTTATCGCCAAAACGAACTGGACTGCCATTTGTAGTCTGGATTTCCCAGAAGGGCGGTGCGCCGCACGATGTGCGGGTAAAAATCTCTACAGGCCCGCGCATTCGGGGTTCAGATTTAATCTCGATTGCACTTAGGCCGGATGTTCATGTAATCGGCAACGGCCAAATTAACAGCGAAAGCTTCTCGGCCCTAAAGAAGTGGATCGATATGAACCTTGACGTGATCCTCAAATATTGGACCGGCGAAATCGAATATACAGAAGACGCTATCGCTGCCCTGAAACCAATTGAGTAACAGGATCGAATCGCTACCCGCGCCCGCGTCCCGCCGCCGCCGGTTTTGCCGAATCGATTGGCGTGGGCGCGGCTGCCGGAGCTTCGCTGTTCGCCGGTTCCACAGTCTTGATCAGCCCCAACGTCTTACGTACTTCCGTATCGATCCGCGCGCGAAGATCCGGGTTCTCCTTCAAGAACTGCCGCGCATTTTCCCGGCCCTGCCCGATTCGCTCGCCCTTGTAGCTGAACCACGATCCGCTCTTCTCCACCACATTATGCGCGGCCCCTAAGTCGAGCAGATCGCCTTCCCGCGAAATTCCCTCGCCGTAAATAATGTCGAACTCAGCCTCGCGGAACGGCGGCGCAACCTTGTTCTTCACAATCTTCACCTTGGTCCGATTGCCCGTCACCACGTCGCCGTCTTTAATGGCCGCAATACGCCGAATATCGGCTCTCACCGATGAGTAAAACTTCAGCGCCCGTCCGCCCGTCGTCGTCTCCGGGTTCCCGAACATCACCCCGATCTTCTCGCGGATCTGGTTGATGAAAATCAAACACGTATTCGACTTCGATACCGTCCCGGTCAGCTTTCGCATCGCCTGCGACATCAGCCGCGCCTGCACGCCCATGTGCGAATCGCCCATCTCGCCATCGAGCTCCGATTTCGGCACCAGCGCCGCCACCGAATCCACCACCAGCACGTCAATAGAACCCGAAGTAATCAACGCGTTCGTGATCTCGAGCGCCTGTTCCGCGTAATCCGGCTGCGAGACCAGCAGATTGTCTACATCCACGCCCAGTTGCTTCGCGTAGATCGGATCGAGCGCGTGCTCCACGTCGATGAACGCCGCCATCCCGCCCTGCTTCTGCGACTCGGCCACTACCTGCAGCGCGATTGTCGTCTTACCCGACGATTCCGGACCGAAAATCTCACAAATCCGTCCGCGCGGCAGGCCGCCTACCCCTAATGCATAATCCACCGAGATCGAGCCTGTCGAGATCGCCGAAACCGGCACAATCGCTTCTTTCGCGCCCAAGCGCAAAATAGAGCCCTTCCCGAACTGCTTCTCAATCTGTCCCAGCGTCAAGCCTAAAGCACGTGCTCGTTCTTTTTCGTCCATGGGGATTCTCGTCTCAGTATACCCGGAAACAAAAGGCGAAAGTATTGTTTTGGGCAGCGGACGGCTGCCCTCGCGCGAATAAAAAGTACGTCGGCATCAACAGTGCGGGGCTATCCGCATGAGCATGTCGATGGAACAACATAGCAGTAATCATACTTTTTCTTCGCCCTGTACTGACCGTACCTTCGGGGCGCAAGAAAGGCGAAATCAATAACTTACGCAACTTTCTATGAATAAATGTATTGCTTTCACCTACTACGCGTGAGAGTATCGATTTGTGGTCTGAAATGGCCAAAAGTGGTCTTAAGTGGAAGAGGACGGTTCATCATCGACGCAGCGGCTCGCTGAAGCCCCCCGTGGTACCCGTTCTGCTCGAGTGGACGAAAAAGGCCGGTTGAAGCTGCCTGCTGCTATGGTGCAGTTCCTGGAGACTTTCGGAGAAAGTAAAGTGTTTGTCACGACACTGAATACCTCGACAGCCCTAATCTATCCGATCTCGGTTTGGAGAGAGACCGAAAGGATGCTGGCCGAGCCCGGTGAAGATGCCGATTTGAGAGCGGATGTGGCGTTCGTGGCGAACCACTACGGAGAAGACATAGAAGTGGACGCCCAGGGAAGGGTGTTGATGCCGACCACGCTTCGCCGGGATCTTGAATTAGAGAAAGACGACGTTCACCTGTTCTGCTACAAGGGGCGCATTGAAGTGCACGGTAGCAAGGTCTACGATCGGCGGCTGGAGATCGCAAAGCATGGACTCGCCGAAAAACTCAAAGCGCTGGAGAAAGCGGGTCTGCGATAACTCCATGTATGGATTCGCCGCAGGAAGAAAGCACGGGCCGGCACTACCCGGTTTTGTTGGGCGAATCGCTCGAGTATCTCGCGGTTCGACCTGACGGAGTTTACATAGACATGACCGCCGGTTTAGGTGGTCACACGCGAGCAATCGCGGAGCGGCTGCAAACCGGTTTCGTGATTGCCTGTGATCGTGATGCGGAGTCCCTGGAAATGGCTCGTGTAAACACGGCTGCGTTCGCGGATCGGGTTCGATACTTTCATGGACCGTTCCCGGAAATGCATGCGGCGCTCGAGTCGAACGGGGTGCGGGCAGTAGATGGAGTGTTGGCGGATTTGGGCGTGAGCCGGTTTCAATTGTCGAGCGCCGGGCGTGGCTTTTCCCTGATGACGGATGGCCCGCTCGATATGCGAATGGATCGCAGCCAGGCTTTGAACGCGGCGGATTTAGTAAACGAACTGCCTGAGAAGGCGCTCGCCGATTTGATCTATCAGTTCGGCGAAGAAAGGAGGTCGCGAAGAATCTCCAGAGCAATCGTTCGCGCGCGGCCCATCCTGACTACCGGGCGGCTTGCCGCGGTGGTGGAGCGTGCCGTGCCGCGAACGGGGAGAATTCATCCGGCTACTCAAACCTTCATGGCGCTACGGCTGAAGGTCAATGAGGAGCTGGAGCAGTTAGAGGAGTTACTCCGGTTGGGGCCGGAGCGATTGCGGTCCGGCGGACGCATGGTGGTGTTGACCTTCATGTCGACCGAAGACCGGATAGTGAAGCGAGCTTTTCAGGCGTTGGCTCGGGAAGGCAGAGCGAGCATTCTGACCAGGCATGTTGTGCGGCCGTCAGAAACAGAGATTTCGGAAAACGCGGCGTCGCGCAGCGCAAAGCTGCGGGCGCTCGAATGGATCCATTAAGAGGGTATAGGGGATGGCAACACTGGCAACATTTGTAAATCGGTTCGTCGGAGTCAAGGAACTTGCCGACGTTCCGACAGCGATTTGGACGCGCACCGAGGCGCCGCGCCTTCGTCCGATCGCCAATGAAGATATCTACTTGTTTGTGAAGCGTATCGATAACACGGCGGTTGCTCGCGCCGTCGATCCGGCCGCTGGAGTGGCTCGCAGCCGTTCTATGATGACCGGATTTGTTGCCGCCATGCTCGTCATCGCGGGACTTGTTCCGACTGCGTACAACACCACCGCCGGCTTCACGCTGCAGGATCTCCGGCAGGAACAGTCCGCGCTTCGCCAGCAGATGACTACTCTGCAGGCGGCCGAAGGAAAGCTGGTCAGTCTTGATCGGCTGCAGCAGCTCGCAAAGAGCCTGAAGATGTCCGACCCCGCTCCCCAACAGGTTCAAACCATTGATGGCGCCAACTCGAAAGCGGAGGCCGGCAACATTCTGGCATTCGATCGAAATCAGATCGCCTCACGTTAGCCTGCGTGAATGTGTGGAACGTCATTCCCGATGCTGTCTCTCGAACTTTTTTCTCCTGTGGTGGGTGAAACATGGAGCCCCGGCCGACTGAATCCCTCTCGAAACCGGTAGAACGGGCGCTCATTGTAGGGCTCATCCTGCTTGGATGGGCCCTAATTCTTATCTTTCGACTCTTCGACCTTCAGGTTCTCGCGCACGATAGCCTTGTCAAGCGCGCTCATCGTCAACAGGAGAAGGTTGAGCCGGTGGAAGCGCGCCGCGGTTCGATCTTCGACCGCAACGGCAACCTTCTCGCTATCAGCTCTCCGGCGCTGGCCGTTATTGTCGATCCGCGCCGTATCCAGAACAAAGCCACTGCCGCCGACCTCCTATGCAGCGTGTTGCCGATCGATGCGGCGCGCTTGAAATCCTCCCTTGAAGTTGCCGCCGCTTCCAGACACCATAGCGGATACTTTGTGGTCGATCAGCATGTCAGTGAAGACCAAGCCGCCAGTTTGCGGGCGATGAATCTCGATTGGCTCAGCATCCGCGAGCAGAGCGTTCGCTATTACCCGAATAACGATGTGGCCGCGCATGTGATCGGCAACTTGAATGGCGATGGAAAAGGCGTTTCCGGCGTCGAGCTGAAGCTGAACAAGGACTTGAGCGGACACTCCGGATCGCTCATGGTCGAGCGCGATGCCAAATCGAACTCCTATGCGTCCGAGATTGTGAAAGCGGCCACGCCCGGCAGAGATATCGGCCTGACGATTGATCGCGAGCTGTCCTATGTCGCGAAGAATGCGCTCAAAGAAGCCGTTATCAAAAACCACGCAGACCATGGCAGTCTGGTCGCGATGAATCCGCAAACCGGCGAAATTCTCGCCCTCGAAAATTATCCGACTTATGACCTAAATGAACACCTGCTGCCTGGTGAAAAGCCGCATGGCCGGGAAGATCTGGCCGTGGTTGCGCCTTTTGAGCCGGGTTCGGTTTTCAAAGTCGTCACGCTCTCGGCCGCGCTTGAGACCACCAAGCTCACCCCCGATTCCGTGATCAACTGCGGCAATGGCGTCATGAAGATGTTCACTCGCGTCATCCACGACCATAAGGCGTACCCTGCACTTTCGATGGCCAACGTACTTGCCTTCTCGAGCAACATTGGCGCGATTCGCATCGGCATGCAGGTGGGCAACCGGAACCTCTACGACTATATTCGCCGCTTCGGCTTCGGCGCTCGCACCGGTGTGGAGCTGCCTGCCGAAGCTCCCGGCCTGCTGCGGCCTCTGAAACGTTGGCAGCCTACTACGATCGGATCCATTCCGATGGGTCACGAGTTAGCGGTCACCTCCGTTCAGCTCGCTCAAGCCGGCAGCGTGATCGCCAATGGCGGCTTTCTCATTCACCCCCGCTTGCTTGCCTGGGAACAATCGGAGTCGGGTAAGCGCGAGCCCGTCGCTTCTCCGCCGCCTACCCGCATCCTTAACCCGAAAACCGTGGCCGAGATGCGCATGATGATGCGCCGCGTGATGACCGAGAAAGGCGGCACCGGCGAACACATCCGCGTGACCGGCTATACGATCGCGGGAAAAACGGGCACCGCCCAGATTTACGACTACGCGCACCACATCTATACGCACCGCTACAACGCCTCGTTTTTGGGCTTCGGGCCGATCGGGAATCCATCCATGTTAGTCGTCGTCACGATCAGCGGAACCTCCGGCATTGCGGGTTACGGCGGAACCGCGGCTGGTCCGGTATTTGAGAAGGTCATGGGCGCCTCGCTCGAGCGCGCAAACATCGTTCGCGACGTACCCCAAGACATCGACGACTTGATCGCGAAGGAGCAGGAGAAGAAAACAAAAGGCAAGAAGCCCGGCGAATCCGTTAAAGAGGTCGATGACACCTCCCTTGCAGAGCTCAACCCACCCACGCCCGAAGAGATGCAGCAAGCCTCCGGCGGCGTGCCCTCCGAGCGCCAGAGTGACATCGCCTATACCGAAACTAACGCTCCCAAGGTCCCCAACTTCGTCGGCAAGACTGTGAAAGATGTGATGCAGGAAGCAACGGCCACTGGCCTCGAGGTGGATCTCTCCGGAGACGGTATGGCGCGTGCCCAATCGCCTGTTGCGGGAGCCGTTCTCGAACCCGGCGAACACATCGCGGTGAGGTTCGCCCGCTAGTGAGACAAGCATGATCTGCTCTCAAGTACTCGAAGGCGTGGGGACGATTCATGATGTTTCGCCTGCTTTGGCGCAAACCGAAATCCGGGGCCTCGCCTACGATAGCCGCAAAGTGGAGCCCGGCTTTGTCTTCTTTGCCTTTCCGGGCGCTAAGACCGACGGCGCTCACTACGCCGCCGCCGCGATCGAGAAAGGCGCGGTAGCGATAGTAAGCGATCGGCCTTCCTATGGCGGGGGCCGTCAAGCATCTTGGATACAGGTGCCAAAGGGCCGTGAAGCCCTGGCGATTGCCGCGCGAAACTTCTACGGCAAACCGGACGAACGTATCTCGCTCACTGGAGTCACCGGTACCAATGGCAAAACCACCAGCACCTCCCTGATCGATTCGATTCTTCATGCGGCGGACAAAATCACGGCCCTGATCGGCACGATTGAATACAAGCTTGCCGGCCGCACGCTGCCCGCCGTCAACACGACTCCGGAATCGCTCGACCTCTTTCGCATGTTTGCCGAGCTCGAAGCCGCTGGCGGTACATACGCCACGCTCGAAGCCTCCTCGCACGCGCTCGATCTCGGGCGTATTTACGCCATGCACTTCCACACGGTCGCGTTTACAAACTTCACTCGCGACCATCTCGATTACCACGGCACGATGGACGAATACTTCGCCGCCAAACAACTGCTCTTCACGCCTCGAAGCGTTCCTCCCCCGCGCTTTGCAGTGTTGAATGCAGATGACGACGAAGTGCGCCGGCTCCAGATTCATCCTGAAACCGAGGTTCTCTGGTTCAGCCGGGAAGCGAAACCGGTTTCCGGAACGCGCGGGCGTAACGGGCGTAAAGAGTCGTTCGTCCGGGCGGAAAACATCGAATCCGATTTCAGCGGCTTACAGTTTGAAATCGTCACCGCCCATCGCCGTATTCCTGTCCGGTCTTCACTGGTCGGGCACATCAACGTGTACAACATTCTTCTCGCCGCTGCAGTTGCGCTTAGCTACAACCTGAGCGGCGAGGCAATCCAGAAAGGTCTTGAAAACTTGCAACGAGTACCGGGGAGATTCGAACGCGTGGAAGAGGGCCAGCCGTTCACAGTGGTTGTGGACTACGCTCATACCGATGACGCACTACGGAATGTAATTGCCGTGGCGCGGGGCTTGCGTCCAAAGCGCATCATCACTCTGTTTGGCTGCGGCGGCGATCGCGACCGGTCGAAGCGCCCTCTGATGGGTGTCGCGGCTGCTGAAATGAGCGATTACGTCGTGCTCACGTCCGATAATCCGCGCAGCGAAGATCCCCTTGCCATCATGAACGATGCCATGGTCGGCCTGAGCCGTTACGACACGCCGCATCTTGCCGAGCCGGACCGGGAACGCGCGATTCGCAAGGCCATCGAAACAGCCGCGCCGGGCGACGTGGTGATTCTCGCCGGCAAGGGTCATGAGACTTACCAGATCCTGCGGGATGGGCCTATCCCGTTCGACGACCGCGAAGTGGCGCGCCGCGTACTCCGCTCGTTTGGCTACTCGAAAGCCGCGCCGCACGGTCGTTCTGCGGCGGTGCCCGCCCAATAGGCAATTCTCCAAAGATGGAGCTGTCTCTCGCCGAAATTCAACACGTATTGGGCGCGCATCTGCACGGCCCCGCAACCGGCCCCCAGGCCGAAGCCATGCGTGTGATCGGTTGGAGCATCGATTCGCGGCAAATCGATCCAGGCGACCTGTTTTTCGCTCTCGACGGCGATCGTTTCGATGGCCACGCCTTCATCGAAACAGCCTTTGACCGGGGCGCAGTGGCGGCCGTGGTTCGTCGAACGCCCACTGCGCCGAGTTGTCCCGTGCTCGAAGTGCCGGATACTGTAGCGGCGCTGCAGAAACTCGCTGCTTATGTGCGGACTGTCTGGCAGAAACCGTTGGTCGCGATCACCGGCAGCGCCGGCAAGACCAGCACGAAAGAGATCGTCGCCGCGCTTCTCAGCATTCGCTATCGCGTTACCAAAACGATTGGCAATTTGAATAATCATCTGGGATTGCCGCTTACGCTCCTGCGGCTCAATCCCGATGCGGACATCGCGGTGGTGGAAATGGGCATGAATCACACCGGGGAGATTCGTGACCTCGCCGCAATGGCTCGCCCTCAAATTGGAGTCGTGACCAACGTGGGCTACGCGCACATCGAGGCCTTCGATTCGATCGAGGCGATTGCCGCCGCCAAGCGTGAACTGATTGAATCGCTGCCTCCGGATGGCGTTGCCGTGCTGAATGCCGATGACTCTCGCGTCGCGCAGTTCAAAGCGCACTTCGGCGGAAAGACTATTACGTATGGCACTGCCGCCGAAGCGAACGTTCGCGCCGTAGATGTGCAAAGCGGTCCCGGCGGCTCGCGTTTTACGGTAAACGAAACCGCTTTTACCACTCGTCTTAGCGGCCGCCACGCTGTGTCGAACATTCTTGCAGCTGTTGCCGTGGCCGGCCACTTCGAAATTCCACTCGTTGAACTTGTCGAGCCGATCTGCAGTCTCGCGCCCGGCAAAATGCGCGGAGAACGCCGCCAGCTGCGCGGCATCACGATTCTTGACGATTCGTACAATTCGAATCCGGAAGCCGCCCGCGGCATGCTTGACGTGCTCACAGCAGAGCCTGCCGCCCGTCGCATCGCCGTTCTCGGCGAAATGCTGGAGCTTGGCTCGTGGGCCGAGCGGCTTCATCGGGAACTAGGCGAGTACGCAGCACGTCTCAATGTCGACATCCTCGTTGGGGTGCGCGGCGCGAGCCGGCACATGGTCGAAGGGGCCATCGCCGCCGGAATGGGCAAGCACACGATGGTGGGCTCTCGCGCCGCGCTTTTTTTCGACGATCCCGAATCGGCCGGCGACTTTCTGCGTTCCGTTGTTCAGCCCAACGACGCTGTCCTCTTCAAAGGCTCCAGAGGAACTCACGTGGAGCGCGCTCTTGCGCGAATGGAAGAATAGTCAATGCTTTACTGGCTCCTCTTCCAGGTTCTGCAGCGCTACATCCCGCCGTTTCGCGTCTTCGGCTACATCACGACGCGCGTGGCGCTCGCAAACCTGACTGCTCTCGGGTTGTCGCTTTGGCTCGGTCCCTGGATGATCCGTAAACTGCGCGAGTGGAGCTTCGGTCAGCATATCCGCGAAGAGGGTCCGCAATCCCATCAGAAGAAAGCCGGTACACCCACCATGGGCGGACTGCTGATCGTAACCTCCATCGTTGTTCCGACCCTTCTCTGGGCGAATCTCCAGAATCAATACATTTGGATTGCCCTGGTCGGCTTACTTGGATTTGGCGCAATCGGTTTTGTCGACGATTACGCGAAAGTCGCCAAGAAGCGCAATCTCGGTCTCACAGGCAGGCAGAAACTACTTGCTCAAGTGCTGGTCGCCATGTTCATTGGCTTTCTGCTCCTGCTTCTGCACGCCAACCAGGCCTATTCGACGACCATCAACTTCCCCTTCTTCAAGCAGTACAAACCGGATCTGTTGATCGACTCTCTCACGCGAAGCTACTGGACCTATCCGCTGGCCTTTCTCCCGTTCTATTTCGTGATCGTTTTCATCATGGTCGGCTCGTCGAACGCGGTCAATCTGACCGATGGTCTGGATGGGCTCGCTATCGGGCTGATGATCATTGCTTCGGGGGCAATGACCGCGCTTACTTATGTTTCGAGTAACGCGTCGCTTGCGAACTACCTAGATCTTGCCCGCCAGCCTCACTCACAGGAGCTGACAATATTCTGCGCATCCATGATGGGCGCGAGCCTTGGGTTTCTTTGGTACAACTGTCATCCCGCGCAGGTCTTTATGGGCGATGTGGGTTCGCTCGCGCTCGGAGGCGGTCTTGGCATCGTCGCTGTGTTGATCAAACAGGAGGTTCTGCTGGCCTTTATCGGCGGTATCTACGTGATTGAAGCGCTTTCGGTGATTCTGCAGGTGGGCAGCTATAAGCTCAGGAAGGGAAAGCGCATCTTCAAAATGGCGCCGATTCATCATCACTTCGAGGCGCTAGGCTGGCCTGAATCGAAGGTGATCGTTCGTTTTTGGATTGCAGGTTTGGTGATGGCGCTGTTTGCTCTCACTACGCTCAAATTAAGGTAGCCGCTTGTTTGAACTTCGCCATAAACACGTCCTGGTCGTCGGCACAAAACGCTCCGGTATGGCCGCGATTGAATTGCTTTGCGCACAAGGCGCCCAGGTGAGGGCGATGGATGCCGAGCCGCCTTCCGCCGAAGAACAGTCCAAGCTCAACGCGTGGGGCGTTCCCTTCGTCCGGCAGACGATGGAAGGGTTGTTTCCTGCTGGCGGCAGGCCGGATCTGATCGTGCTGTCGCCCGGGGTTCCGATTGATGCTCCTCTGTTCGTCGAAGCTATGCGGCGCGGCATCCCGGTGACCGGCGAAGTCGAGCTTGCTTCGCACTTCTTGAAAGGGCCTACAATCGGAATCACAGGCTCGAACGGGAAAACCACCACCACCGCGCTGGTCGGGCATCTCCTCACCGCAAGCGGCATTCCGAACCAAGTCGGCGGCAACATCGGTACGGCTGTTACCTCGCTAGTCGGCTCTTCTGATGACAACCAGTGGAACGTGCTCGAGCTCTCCAGTTTTCAGCTGGAAACAGTGGCCAATTTCGAAGCGCGCATCGCCGCCTGCTTGAACGTTACGCCGGATCATTTGGACCGCCACGGCTCGTTCGAGCGCTACGCCGGCGCGAAGGGGCGATTGTTCGAGACACAAACCGTGCTCGACCAAGCCGTTCTCAACTATGACGACGCCACATGCCGCCGCTATGCGGGGTCGACCAAAGCCAATATCTACTGGTTTAGCGCGACACAGCCGGTTCCGCAGGGCATTGCCATGGAAGACGAAAAGCTTCTCTTTTGTGGCGAGCCGTTTGCCGGACGCGATTGCATTAAGCTGCGCGGCACCCATAACGTGGAGAATGTGATGGCTGCATCGTTGATTGCCCACCTTGCAGGCGTGCCGCTCGAGGCGCTCGCGCGGGCCATCGCAACGTTCCCCGGCGTGGAACATCGCCTCGAGTTTGTCCGTGAAATTAAGGGCGTCCAGTATTTCAACGATTCGAAAGCGACTAATGTGGATGCTGCTCTCAAGGCTGTTGCGGCGTTTCCGCAAAACTTGTGGATCATCTTGGGCGGCAAGGACAAGGGCAGCGACTACCGGCCGCTGCGTGAACCGCTGCGCTCGTCCGCGAAGGCCGCGCTTCTCATCGGTGCTGCCGCGCCGTTGATTGGTGACGCGCTCGCTGGCTCTGTGCCCCTAATCGACTGCGGAACGATGGACGCTGCGCTTCGGGAGGCTCACGCGCATGCCGAACGGGGAGATACTGTGCTGCTAGCCCCTGCCTGCGCCAGTTTCGA
Organism: Bryobacteraceae bacterium; assembly: GCA_965219105.1. Classification (GTDB taxonomy): domain Bacteria; phylum Acidobacteriota; class Terriglobia; order Bryobacterales; family Bryobacteraceae; genus Bog-105. The sequence continues at coordinate 3,705,791 of OZ244728.1, forward strand.
CCAGTATCGCGACTACGAAGATCGTGGACGGCACTTTAAACATTTAGTAGAAGGATTGTTGTAACCCAAGAAAGCTATGGCCCAGAGGCTCAAAACAGACTGGATTCTCTTTCTAACCGTGCTGACGCTGGTTTGCTTCGGTCTGGTGATGGTCTACAGCGCGTCGTCGTTCATCGCCGAATTGAAGTACCACGTATCCAGCACGCACTTCTTTTTACGGCAGCTTGCCTGGGCCTGTGTGTCCTTCATCGTTCTGCTGTACTGCATGCGCCGCGATTACCGCCGCTGGAATAATTCAAAGGTTGCGTTCACCTGCCTCGGCGTCGTTATGTTGCTGCTCGTTGCGGTATTTGTCACGGACGGCGTGAGCCACCGCTGGCTCAAGGCCGGTCCATTGTCTTTGCAGCCGTCGGAGCTTGCTAAACCCGCATTGGCGCTCTTTCTCTCGTTCTTTCTCTGCCGCCGTCTTGAAACGTTGAATCAGCGAAGCACGCTTGCGCCCATTGCGGTTGCGGTCTCGATTATGGCTCTGGCCGTCGCGCTTGCTGATTTCGGAACTGCCGTAGTTCTTGTCGCGATGACGGTGGCTGTGATGTATGTGGCGGGAATCGAAACTCGCTACCTGTTTGCTTGCGGCGCATTAGCGGCTGTGCTCGGCGCGGGATTTATTGTGATGAAGCCTTACCGTCTCATGCGCGCCATTGAATTCGTAGACAAAGATCATAAGCTGCTGACGAAGGTCGATCCGCACGGATACATTCTGCGCTATGCTCGCAAAACCGCATCCACCAGCGATCCCGGATATCAGCAGCTGCAATCGAAAATCGCGGTCGGCTCCGGCGGGCTGACCGGGGCCGGGTTGATGCAGAGTAAACAGAAGCTTCTGTTTTTGCCTGAAGCGCACACCGACTTCATCTATGGAGTGATCGGCGAAGAGACCGGCTTTTTCGGTTCCGCTCTACTGATCGTCGGCTTTGCGGTTGTTCTCTGGCGCGGCATCCGTACCTTTATCCGCGCCAACGACGATTTTGGACGCTTTCTCGCGTTAAGCGTGACCGTTTGCATCGTCGTCCAGGCGTTGATCAACATGAGCGTCGTGTTAGGGCTCGCCCCCAACAAAGGAATTCCGCTGCCATTCATCAGCAGCGGCGGCACATCGCTGCTGAGTTCGCTCTTGATGATGGGAATCCTGCTCAGCGTCAGCGAGCATGCCGGGTAGATGGCTCTCTCGTTTGTCTTTGCGGCCGGCGGTACTGGCGGCCACGTCTTCCCGGCACTGGCGGTTGCGCGACTCCTGCACTCTGCCGGGCATAAAGTGCTGTTCATCGGCAGGCAGGCGAGCATCGAAGCGAAACTTGTCGCGCAGGCCGGGTTCGATATGTCTTACATCCGCAGCGCAGGCTTAAATCGCGTCGGATGGAAGGCGCAAGTGCGCTCGGCCTCGCTCCTGCCGGGCAGCGTTGCTTCAGCCTTCGCGATCCTTCGCAAGTTTAGGCCGGACGCGGTGTTCAGCACGGGCGGATTCGTTGCCGGGCCTGTCATGCTCGCGGCCCGCGCTGCGCGAATTCCGTTTGTGATTATGGAGCCGAATGCTACTCCCGGGTTTGCGAACCGAAGGATGGCGCGCGGTGCTCGACGAATTTTGCTCGGCTTCCCGAGCGCGGCTTCCTGGTCGCCGCCCGGCCGCACGGAAGTGATCGGCGTTCCCGTCCGCAGCGAGTTCTTTCAACTGCATCCTCAGCCGCATGATTGTTTTACGGTCATCGTTACCGGCGGCAGCCAAGGCTCGCGAACGCTGAACCGTGCCTCGCGCGAAAGCTGGCCTTTGTTCCGGAACTCGCAGTCTCCCGTTGCTGTGCTGCACCAGTGCGGCGTATCTGAATTTCCGGCGTTGTCGGAGGAGTTCCGGTCGTCCGGTGTCGCGGGCGAGGTCGTTCCGTTCTTCGACGATATGCCCGATGCATTTTCTCGCGCCGACGTAATCGTTGGACGCGCCGGCGCGGGGGGCGTAAGCGAAATTGCGGCTGCCGGCATGGCTTCTATCCTGGTTCCGCTTCCATTTGCGGCGGACGATCATCAGCGCCGCAATGCAGAAGCGCTGGTGAATGTAGGTGCGGCTCGCTTGGTGCCCGACCGTGAGATGAATGGCGAACGTCTCTATCGGGAAGTGGAGGATCTTCGCACCCATCCCGAGTTGTTATCCGCCATGCGCCGCGAAGTTCGCCAGTTTGCCCGTCCTCATGCCGCCGACCGCGCGGCATCCGTGTTGGAACAAGTCGCCGGAGAAAGAAAATCATGGAAAAGGTGAAGAGGACCCGGTTTTTGCCGTTGACACACCTGGCGAAAGCCGGAACAATACGAGTACCGAATGTTTTTTAAGCCCCAACACGTACATTTCGTGGGAATCGGGGGGATCGGGATGAGCGGAATCGCCGAAGTGCTGTTAACTCTCGGCTACCAGGTCTCAGGTTCGGACTTGCGCGCGAGCGCGACCACCGAGCGCCTCAGTCAGCTGGGCGCATCTATCGAAATCGGGCACCGAGCCGAAAATATCAGCGGCGCAAAGGCCGTTGTTGTCACCTCCGCGCTGGACCCAGGCAATCCGGAAGTCGTGGAAGCGCGGCGGCTCCAGATCCCAGTGATCCCGCGAGGCGAGTTGCTCGCTGAGCTGATGCGCCTGAAATTCGGCATTGCGATCGCCGGTAGTCATGGCAAGACAACGACCACCTCGATGGTGGCGTCCATCTTCAACACAGCGGATTTAGATCCTACGGTCGTGGTGGGCGGCAAGGTCGCCGCGATGCAAGGCTCCAATGCGCGCGTGGGAAAGAGCTCGATTCTCGTCGTGGAATCCGATGAGAGCGATGGATCGTTCTTGAAGCTCGCCCCGATCCTGGCCGTGGTCACCAACATCGACCGTGAACATCTCGACCACTATGCCTCGCTCGAAGCGATCGAGGAGGCGTTCACCGAGTTTGTCAACCGAGTTCCTTTCTACGGGGCCGCGGTCTTGTGCATGGATGATTCGAATATCCAGCGCATTTTCCCCGGCGTGCGGCGTCGCACCATTACCTACGGGCGTTCGGCGCAAGTCGATCTGGAGATTCAAAACGTGAATCTGGAGGCGAGCAGCAGTACCTTTTCTATCCGCCGCCATGGTTCGGAACTTGGCGAGTTTTGTCTCAACGTGCCTGGCTTGCACAATGTCTTGAATGCAACCGCCGCTATCGGCGTTGCGCTCGAGATGGATGTCGCTCTTCCGAAGATCATGGAAGGCCTGGCAGCATTTAGCGGAGTCGACCGCAGGTTTTCCCTTCGCGGAACAGCCAACGGCGTCACGGTAGTGGACGATTATGGACACCATCCCACCGAAGTGAAGGCAACGCTTGCGGCCGCCAAGCTCTCGCCCTACGCGAAGGTGCGCGTTCTGTTTCAGCCGCACCGGTTCTCTCGCACCAAGCATCTCCTGGAAGAGTTCGGCGCGGCTTTCCATCAGGCCGATGACGTGTACCTGCTCGATATCTATGCGGCCTCCGAGCAGTCTCTGGAGGGTATTCATTCCCAGGCGCTCGTCGATAAGCTTCGTTCGTACGGCCATCGTTCGGTGCATTACGCGGGCGATCTCGAGCAGGGCGTGGAGCAGATTGCGGCTGCCGCCGAACCGGGCGATCTCATCATCACTTTAGGCGCGGGCAACGTCTCGCAAGCGGCGGGCAAAATTCTCGACAAGCTTCGGGAGGCGGCTTGACATGGCGCGGCGTCCGGCGCAAGTCGCTTCACCAGCCGAGCGTTTTCGCTGGGCCCGATTCGCCTTCTGGCTCATCTCGGGTGGGCTGCTGATGGTCGGCACTCTGTTTGCCTGGCGCAGCACGGAGAGTTTTCTAGTGAAAGACAACCGGTTCTCCATTGCGGAATCGGAGGATTTTGCCGGACGCAGTCCGGATCTCACGGTGGAGGGTATACATTATGCGTCGACTTCCCAGATCCGTCATGTCTTCTCGGAGGACTTTGGCCGGAGTCTTTACCTGGTCCCGCTCGAAGAACGGCGTCGCCAGCTATTGGCGATCGATTGGGTTGAGGACGCAACGGTATCGAAGATTTGGCCGAACACGCTGAGGGTCAAGATTCGCGAGCGGCAGCCGGTAGCCTTCGTTCATTTGTCTTCAACCGGAAAAAGCGGACTGGCTCACCTGGCGCTCATCGACCGCGATGGCCACATTCTACGGCCGCGCATCGCCGCGCAGTTTACGCTGCCGGTGATCACCGGGATCTACGAAACAGAGCCGCTCGATGCACGCCGCGAGCGCGTTCGCCGCGTCCTCGGAATGCTGAAAGAAGTGGGCCCGCTCGCAGGGCAGATCTCCGAGGTCGATGTCTCCGATCCCAATAACTTGATTGTGGCCGAGCATGTCGGCGATTCGGTACTCAACTTGATGGTAGGCGACGATAACTACTCGGAACGTCTGCAGAGTTTCTTAAGTAATTACAGCGAAATCAAACAAAAGCGCCCCGATGCGAAAACGCTCGACCTGCGGGTCGACGGCGTGATTACCGCGGTGGGAGATGATCGGCATGAGCAATAAAACAAAGCTAGCAGTTGGCTTGGACCTGGGCAGCACCGCGACTCGCGTGGTCATCGGTGCTCTGGAAGAGCAAAGCATCAAATTTCTCGGCCATGGCGAAGCGCCCGTACAGGCCTGGAGCAAAGGGCGTCTCTCTGACGGCGAGGCGCTTACCCACAGCATTCAGTTCGCTCTGCACGAGGCCGAATCCCGCGCGCAGGCTTCCCCGGAAAGCGCACTGATCGGTCTAGGCGGATGTGTGTTCGGCATCAATAGCCGCGGACTCTATGAGTTCGGCCGGCGTCGCGAGATCGAGCCCGACGACATGCGCTATGCGGTGGAGCTTGCCTCGCGCGTCCGCCTCGAAGAGGACCGCCAGATTCTACAAATCTGCCCGCAGGATTTTACGCTCGACGGCAGAGCCGGAATCCGTAAGCCGACCGGTACTCTTTGCGGACGCCTGGAAGCCAACGTACACGTCGTGACCGCCTGCACGAGCGAGCATCAGGGGCTGGTCGCCGCCGTTCACAAAGCGCATCTGGCGGTGGAAGAATCGATCTTCGAAGGCGTGGCTGCGGCCTACGCGTGCATTCTCCCGGAAGATCGCGCGCGCGGCGTTGTGCTCATCGACATCGGCGCGCAATCGACCCACGTCGCGGTCTATGACGGCGATGCGCTGCTGCTTGCCACATCGGTACCGATCGGCGCGGATCACTTCACGCGTGACGTTGCGTGGCTCATGAAGGTGAACTACGAAGATGCCGAGAACTTGAAGCGCGAGTTCGGCTGCGCCATAACCGGCACCGAAACCGACAACAGCTTCATCGAGATTCCGACGGCGGAAGGCCGCGGCATGCGTGAGGCGCCCCGGCGTCAGTTAAACGAAATTCTGGAGGCGCGCGCCGAAGACATCTTTGAGCGCATTTACGCAGAAATTCTACGCGTGGGCATGGAGCAGTCGCTGCTCGAAGGCGCGATCTTGACCGGTGGAGGGTCGCTGCTGCCAGGCATGTGCGATATTGCGGAGCGCATTCTCAACTGCCAGGCTCGCAACGGGTTGGCCGCGGGCATCACAAACTGGCCCGACGAGCTCGACAATCCTATCTGGACCACCGCTGCGGGCTTGACCATGTATTCAGCGCGCCTCAAGCTCAAGCGGGATTGGAAGCGCGCCTCTGCGGGTTTGGCCGGATTGGCCGTGAAATAAATCGAAAGGGAAAACGGATGGCTGAAGATTTAAAGTTCTTGATTGAAGATGACGTTCCACTCGGAACACGAATCAAAGTAATTGGCGTGGGCGGCGGTGGATCGAATGCGGTGGCTCGCATGCTGCACGAAGGGCTGGCGGGCATCGATTTCTACGTGCTGAACACCGATAAACAGGCCCTCACGGTCTCTCCGGTTGCCAATCGCCTGGCTATCGGCAAGAAGCTTACCAGCGGCCTCGGCGCGGGCGCTGACCCGTCCGTCGGGCGGCAGGCTGCGCTGGAAGATACCGAGCAGATTATCGAAATGCTCGAGGGCGCGGACATGGTTTTCGTCACCGCGGGGTTGGGCGGCGGCACAGGAACCGGCGCTGCTCCGGTGGTTGCCTCGCTCGCCAAAGAGCTCAATGCGCTGACGGTTGCCGTGGTGACCAAGCCCTTCGCGTTCGAGGGACCGCGGCGCATGCGGCAAGCCGAACGCGGTCTCGCGGAGCTGGCGGGCAGCTGCGATACCGTGATTAGTATCCCGAATGAAAAGCTGCTCGGACTCGCTCCCAAAGGCACCAGCTTTCTCGATTCCTTCCGCATGGCCGACGACGTTCTGCGGCAAGCCGTGCAGGGCATTGCCGACATCATCACGACTCCTGGTTTGATCAATCGCGATTTCTCTGACATCCGCACCAACATGCTGGGCATGGGTTACGCCATGATGGGCACGGCTATTGCGTCCGGCGAAAAGGCGCCGGTGGAAGCCGCGCAGCGCGCAATCAACAGTCCGCTGATGGAAGAGGGCGGTGTCCTCGGCGCAAGAGGCCTGCTCATCAACATCACCGCGTCCAATCAAATCGGCATCCATGATGTGAATGAGGCTTGCAATCTGATCCGCAAGGCCACTCAGAACGAAGACGTGCAAATCAACTTCGGCGTCGTGATGGACGACAAAATGGAAGACCGCGTCAAGATCACTGTCATCGCCACCGGCTTTCAGCGCGATGGCTTACCCGAGATTGATCGCCGCAACCCGCATTTTCCGTTCACTCCCATGAACTCGCCTGACGCAGCAACTCCGCCTGCGCATGAGCCCGAACTTGAACCGGTCATCGCCGCACCGGCTGAATCTGCGGAAGAGGCTGCGCCAGTGGACGATTACGACCTGCCCGCTATTCTTCGCAAGCAGCGCCGATTAGTGCAGTAGCCCATGGCTCTGGAAAAGCACAGTTCAGAGCCGCGAGCGAAGCGACCGGAGTAGCTTAGCGCTTGCTACACGGCAGGCGCTCTACTCCCCCATGAGCTGTAACACAACTTGCCGCCGATGTGCCCGCGCGCGGTGCTCAAACACGTACAAGCCCTGCCACGTGCCGAGCGCCAGCTCTCCATCGATCAACGGAACTTGCAGACTCGTCTGCGTAAGCACTGAGCGAATATGCGACGTCATGTCGTCCGCTCCTTCCGCGGTGTGCCGGTAATCTCGCACGTTTTCCGGCACGAGCCGTTCGAAGAAGTCGCGCAGATCGAGCAGCACGTCCGGGTCCGCATTCTCTTGAATTGTCAGCGAGCACGAAGTGTGTTGGATAAAAGCCGTCAGGAGTCCGTTCTTGACCGGCTGCCCGCGCGTCCAATCCTCCACCGCCCTTGTGAAGCTGTATAGTCCTTTGCCGCGTGTTTCTATCTTGAGTGTCGTGTGCCTGATCACTGTCTAACCCTAGCGTCTCGCAAGCCTGGGCAATGGCCTGCACGATAAAATCACAACTTGCGCCGCACATGAGAATCACCAAGGCTGTAATCACGGCTGCTGGACGAAACCAGCGGACGCTTCCACTACAAACGCTGATTGATCGCGATGGGCACGAGAAAACTGTCCTGCGAATCCTGCTGGAGGAAGTGCGAAGCTCGGGCGCGGACGAGGTTGCGGTGATCGTTGCGCCTGGAGAAGCGCCGTCCTTTTCTCGCGCGGCAGGCGATCGCAACGTGCAGTTCATCGAACAGTCCGACGCAGCCGGCTACGCGCATGCTCTCTATTGCGCCCGTGACTTTGTGAAAGACGATGCCTTCCTGCATATGGTGGGCGACCACTTATACGCCGGCTCGAACGGCGTAAGCAGCACCAAACGCCTGGTAAGCGTTGCCGGGCAAGAAGGCTGTTCTGTTTCGGCCGTGCAAGCCACGCGCGAAACTCTGCTTGGGCATTACGGCGCAGTCGGCGGCCAGCGCGTCCCGGGCAAGGCCGATCTATACCGTGTACAACGCGTGATCGAAAAGCCGACGCCGACGCAAGCCGAGCAGGAACTCGGCATCTCCGGACTTCGCGCCGGCCACTACCTTTGCTTCTTCGGTATGCATGTGTTAACGCCTGCGGTTATGCGTATCCTGGAGCGGCAACTCTCCGCTCAGCCTTCCACCACAACGCTCTCGGGCGCGCTCGAAGAGCTGGCCGGGCGCGAACAATACCTCGCTTTCGAACAGAACAATCGCCGCTACGATGTCGGAATCAAGTACGGCTTGTTTCATGCCCAACTTGCACTCGCTCTAGACGGGCGGGACCGGAACACTGTGCTCGCTCAGCTGCTCGAACTTGTGGCGCTCCACAACACCGAAGCACGAGAGATTGGACCGAGCGCTTGAGTGTTTTAATCTCCTTCATCACAGCCACAGATCCCGCCACGCGCAACCGCTCCGTCGATGAGTTCTGCCGCGCCGCCACGACCGCATCGCTGCTGGAGGAACGCGTCGCGCTTGAGCGCTTTTGGAGGAGCAGCGGGAACCTCTACGAACGCGTTCGCGCGCTCTTTTTTCTTTACACGATTTACCGCTACCATCTCGGCAGCCGTCCCGAGATGCAATCCGCCGGGCTGATTCCGTTCGAAGCCACCGCTCATCTGCTGCGCCGCCGCTATGAGGAAGCGATCGAGCAACTCCAACGCGCCGAACAAGCGCGAGGTTTGAATGCTGCCCTAGCCAGCGCCTATGCAGCGGTGTATCGGGGTCTAGCATTCAAGACACTTGCCGATCAGGTGCGCCGCAGCGTGCGCTCCGTGCGAGGCAATCACTGGATGTCGCGCATCGGCCATCCTGACGATTATCCGTTGAGCGTGCGGCCCGAACTGCTCGCGCGCCGGTCCGGGAACGAACCGTTTCCCATCCTGAAAGAATCCACTCCTGTCCGCATGGACTTGACTCACAGCGGCTGGAGTGACATCTTCTTTCTCGGCATGGATTACCCGGAAGGCGCGCGAGTCCTCAATGTGTCGATCGATCTTAGCGTACGCGAGGGCGCTGCTTCCTCTCCTCAACCGCCGATTGAAGCGTATTTCCGTGTGATCGATGAGCCAGTCCTGCGTCTGACCAGCGTCGACCTCAACGCCACCACCGATATCGATTCGTTTGCCGAAGTCTTCGACTTTGCGCGCGATTATCTCGGTCTCCTGAAAGCTGCCGTCATTGCTTCCGGTCTAGTGCCGCCTGCCATGGAGGGAGCCGTGCAGCCGCTCTCTTCACTGCTGCGCCAGCTCGTTGGGGAGAACCGCGGCATAGAGATTGCAAGTGTCGTTCGTAACATTCCCAAAGGCTCGCGCCTCGCTGTCTCCACAAATCTGCTGGCCGGTTTGATCTCGGTTTGCATGCGCGCCACGCGCCAAACACAGTCGTTCACCGGACCGCTTGCCGAAGCGGATCGCCGTCTGGTTGCGGCGCGCGCCATTCTTGGAGAATGGATCGGCGGATCCGGTGGCGGCTGGCAGGATTCAGGCGGCGTCTGGCCCGGCATTAAGTTGATTGAAGGCTCCGAAGCGCAAGAAGGTGATCCCGAATGGGGCATTAGCCGCGGACGGCTGCTGCCCGCTCATCATGTTCTTTCGCAGAGCGAAGTTCCGCCGGCTGCTCGCGAAAAGCTGCAACAGAGCCTCGTGCTTGTTCATGGCGGAATGGCGCAGGATGTCGGCCCCATCCTCGAAATGGTCACCGAGAAGTATCTCCTGCGCGCTCCCAGCGAGTGGGCGGCGCGTCAGGATGCCATTGGAATTCTGGACGAGATCCTTGCCGATCTCCGTCGCGGTTCCATCCGTGACATCGGCCTAGCGACTGAGCGTAATTTCTTCGGGCCGATCCAAAGCATTATTCCATGGGCCAGCAACGCCTACACAGAATCCTTGATTGCTCGCGCGCGAAGTGAATTCAATTCTGCGTTCTGGGGCTTTTGGATGTTGGGCGGCATGGCGGGCGGCGGTATGGGTTTCATCTTCGATCCCGCTCGCAAACTCGAAGCACAAGACCGGATGCGCGCGCTCATGCGCGAAACAAAGCATCATCTCGAAGATGCCGTTCCGTTTGCCATGGAGCCGGTGGTCTACGATTTCTCGATCAATGAAAACGGCACGGCCGCGGAACTTCTTTCTGGTAATGCCACGCTCATGCCGGACGGCTACTATGCCCTGATCGTTCCAAACTTGCTCCGGCAAGATTCGCGGCTACTCACGGCAGCGCGCCGTCGCGAATTAGATCTGCTCGCCGCGGCCTCGCGCACCGCTTCGGCTTACTCCGGCCTCGTGCAGAATCTGTTCGATCGATTGCTGCCCTCCAGCGAATCCGGCGCGCAATCGCCATCATTGTTCGAACTTCTGAAGGAACACGGCTTCGATCCGCTCGAGCACGAATCCATTCGCACGGACCTTCAGATCGGGCGAATCGGACTTGCACAGAATCGTCTGCCAGTCACAACTGCCATAGAAGATGTGCAAGCGGGCGATGTATTCGACGCGCGATCCGGCATCCAAACCAGTCTTCAGGAGATAGGGCTCGCTGCCTTGCGCAACGGCGAAGTGGCCGTGGTTTCACTGGCGGGCGGTGCGGGCAGCCGTTGGACGCGCGGCGCTGGTGTCGTGAAGGCGTTGAACCCGTTCTGCAAATTCAATGGCCGCTACCGTAGTTTCATCGAGCTGCATCTAGCAAAGAGCCGGCGCACCAGCAGGCTTGCGGGCGCTTCGGTTCCCCACGTGATTACCACCAGCTATCTCACCAACGACCCGGTGAGCAAACATCTTCGCGAATCTGACAATTTTGGCTATAGCGGCCCAGTCCTGTTATCGCCCGGACGCAGCATCGGCTTGCGCCTGGTGCCGACTGCTCGCGATCTTCGTTTTGCCTGGGAAGAGACCGCGCAGCAATCGCTTGACGAACAGAAAGAAAAAGTTCGAGACAGCGCGCGTGCTGCCTTAACGCAGTGGGCGGTGAGCGCCGGCGAAGGCTCTGACTACACCGATAATTTGCCCCTGCAGTGCATTCACCCTACCGGCCACTGGTACGAAGTGCCGAACATGCTACGCAATGGCGTGCTGCAGCGTCTGCTTGCGGACCGCCCCCAGCTCAAGTATCTGCTGGTGCATAACATCGATACCACCGGCGTTAACCTTGACCCGGGACTTCTTGGTTTGCACATCGATCGCAACGCTGCCATGACTGTGGAAGTAATCGCGCGCCAGATCGAGGATCACGGCGGCGGCTTGGCGCGCGTGAACGGCCGGTTGAGGCTGGTGGAAGGCATGGCGCTGCCCTCCGAAGACTTGGAGTGGTCGCTCTCGTACTACAACACCAACACGTTCTGGATCGATATCGATCGGCTGCTTGCCGCGTTCTCACTCACGCGTTCGGATCTTGCCGACGATGCGCGGGTGGCTTCCGCGGTCCGCCGGCTCGCGGGCCGTATGCCCAGCTACATCACTCTGAAAGACGTAAAACGGCGTTGGGGCAAAGGGCAGGAAGACGTGTTTCCGGTGGCGCAATTCGAGAAGCTGTTTGTGGATATGACCGCGCTCAACGATGTCCCTTGCGCTTATGCCGCCGTCTCACGGCAGCGCGGCCAGCAGCTGAAGGAGCCCGCGCAACTCGACGGCTGGCTCCGAGACGGCTCCGCTGATTATGTGAATAGTCTCGCCGACTGGGACTAGGTTCTCTACCATGCCTGATTTATGGACGCTGGGTGGTCTGTCAATTCGAGAGCTCGTACGCCGTACCTGGCTCGAATGCTGGCACGATGCTGTTTTCGGACAGGCCGGCCGTATGGCGTTCTATCACTTTCTCGCCCTGTTTCCGGCGCTGCTGATCTTACTCGCAATTGGCGCGCGAGTACCCTCTCTTGAGCCGCTGCTGAAAGGCGCGATCTCCGGGCTTGGACGGCAGTTCTTGCCCGATCAGGCCTCTTCGCTGTTACAGCAGATGATTAATGAGCTGGCTAGTAAGCGGCCTGCGGGACTGCACTTGCTGTCCGCGCTTGCGGGCGCTTGCTGGGCCTCGCTCAATGGAACATGGGCTTTGATCTACGGCTTGAACAACGCGTACGAACTCGAGGAGAACCGTCCCAAATGGAAGTTGGGCATTACAATCGCCGGATTGATGGTCTCACTCGCTACCACGGGCGCTTGCGCTCTCCTCTTACTTTCCTCTGCACAGCACATCGAGGTGAAAGCGCTGCTTTGGTTGGAATGGTTGATGGTAATCGCCGTCTTGATGTTGACCTTCGCCGTTGTGTACCGATTCGCCCCCGACCTGCGCGACCACGAGTGGAGCTGGAGCACGCCCGGAGCCGTTTGCGCGCTGGTTCTTTGGATCGGCGCAACGATGTTACTGCGGTTGTATTTCCGCCATGTAAACGACGACAGCCGGGATTACGGTCATCTCAACAGCGTTGTCATGTTGCTGCTCTGGCTTTATCTGACGAATGGCGCAATCTTGATTGGCGGCGAAGTCAACTCCGAGATCGAGAAAGCGGCGAAACAGAAAGACGCACCAGGCGCTGGCTCGTAGCCGATCTAGAAAGTAAATCGCGCTGTCAGCTGAATGGATCGCGGCCCGGCGCCTTCGGCCGATTGCAAGCTTGTAATCGACGCGAAGCCGGATGAATTGAGTGTGAGATTCGATGGTGTAGCGTAATTCGGATGGTTGAACAGATTAGCTGCTTCAGCGCCGAGTTGCAGCCGCGTCGACTCGGTGAAGCTGAACGATTTCGTAAGCGACAACGAAACCGCATCCGTTCCCGGCCCAACAACGCTGCCGACCGAAGAGTCTCCAAAACGCCCGATATTATTGATAGGTTGCGCGAAGGCTGCTGGATTGATCCACTGTCCTATCGACTGGCCAGCATACGGCGAGACGCCAGCCACAGTGTCAGCGCGACCCGCTCCAACCAACTCGTCGAAGCCCGTACCGGATGGATCTCCATTCGCCAAGACCGTCATAAACGGCCCGCTTTGGAAGAGGAGAACGCCGCTCACCTGCCAGCCCCCCACCAGTTGGCTCACGAGTCCGCTTCGGCCGCTTAGAAATGTTCTCCCCTTTCCAAATGGCAGCTCATAAAGGAAGGTTGTAAGAAAGCGATGCCGGCGCGTGAAGTTTACGTTTCCATAATCCAGGCTCGGATTGTTCGGGTCGGAAATGGTGCCGCCGCCTTCACCGGCAAAGGTCGTTGTGGGATTGTACCCGCCTACATTCGATAAGTTGCGGGCAAAGATATAACTGGTTTGGAACTGTACCCCATGCGAAAATCGCTTCTTCGCCGTGACCGTTAGTGCATTGTAATTGCTGTAAGCCTTGTTGTTCTGATAGTAAATGTATCCGAAGACCGGGTAGGGAGCTAATTGGCTGGCTGTCGAAAATCCGGCCGTATTTACAGGAACTTGATTTAGGTTCTCGGTTATTCCTAAGTTAGATCCATGATTCCCGTCGTAGGAAACTCGAAGGGCGACTCCCGAGCCGAGTTCCCGCTCGACCGTTATATCCCATTCCTGCACATAAGGATCTTTGTAGTGGAGATTGGTGGCGAGGTCAAAATCCTGGCTTCCGGGCTGGGCGATATTCGACGGATACGGGTTGGGGAACGAGTAAGTGGGCTTTCCGTTAGTGATACTGTTTCGAAACAGCCCCACATCGCTCGATTCGACAGCCCAGGCGTTCAAAATGGCGGACCCGAGCAGCGTCTCAATGAACTTGCCATATCCCCCACGAATCACTGTCTTGTCATTTCCAAAGGGCCGCCATGCAAAGCCAACCCGTGGAGCAAAGTCTGTCTTCTGCGAGTATCGAAGGCTGGCGGGGATCCCTGCTTGCTGCGCGGTGATAATCGGCGTCGGCAGAATGGATTGGGAAAAACCGGGATTCACAATGTTGAACACCTGTTCATTCGGAATCACCACCGCGCCTGGAACCGTTTGACCGTCGATCACCGAGGAGTAGTTAGGCAGAAAGTTCGCCAGGTTGTTGTAGTGATCGCGGAACATCGGATGGTATTCATATCGCAACCCGTAATTGAGCGTGAGCGTGCGAGTTACTTTCCAGTCATCTTGCGCGAAGAACCCGTAGTGCGAGGAATAAGAACTGGTATCTGCCTGCAGCACTGTCGAAATCGTGGTTGAATCTGGATATCCCAACAGAAACGAAGCGAATGGTGTGGCCGCGCTCTTTCCAAGCAACTTGGAAAGTACGCTGCTGTTGAACGTGTAGGAACCGAGGCGGCTCGTAGCAAATACGTTTGTGTAAAGCCCGGTCAAATAACGGTAATCCGCTCCGAATTTGAACGTGTGCTGTTGCTTGGTCCAGCTGAAGGTGTCGAGCGTCTGGAATGTGCCGTTCCGCGCTCGCGAGGAAGCTTGTCCGCCGGTCGATTGGAGGCCCGTGATTTTGAAGTTCGGTACAGCGTTGCCTTCGGGAATCGGTCCCGGCAGGTTGGTCAAGCCCAGATTGTCGACCGCATCCTGAGCGGTAATTCCATAGCTACTTGCAGAGTGGTTGCCGCTGAACCCGACACGCAGCTCATTCACAGTCGTGGGAGTGACTGCGTAGTTATGCGCAACAGTAAGCGCGTCATCTATCTCAGGCTGCGAAATCCCGCCGATCACAGGTGTAGCAGTAGGCGCATTCGTAACCCGGCGGTTCTTGTAAGTGAATCGGGCATAAATCTGTTGTTTCTGTGTCAGCGTTTGGTCCAGCCGGACGTCGCCTTGATTACTTTTAATGGGAACGTTGAAGGTTGCCAGATAATTGTTCGATGTAAGACCTGGCGCTCCATAATTCGGCAGCGGATACAAATAGTTCAAAGCGCTTCGCGCCAGGGGCGATATTTGATTGGCGGGGATAATGTTCCCTGGATATCCGATCAACTGGCCCTTGAGTCCCGAGAGGTCGCCGCCCCGCATTGCCAGGGAAGGCACGCTTTCGACCGCTACCGACTGTCTCGGCAGACGGAGGCCTTCGTAATCGACGAAGAAGAAGGTTTTGTCCCGTCCGTTATAGAGCTTGGGAAAGAATACCGGGCCCCCGACGTAAAATCCGAAGTCGTTCATCTTCAGGGTTGGCGTGGTATGGCTGAACGTATTGCTTGCGTTCAACACGTTGTTCTGAAAATTCTCGAACAAGCCGCCATGAAATCTGTTCGTGCCGCTTTTCGAGATCGTCGTGATATCGGCAACGCCGCTGAACTCCGCCGGATTGATCACCTGTCCGATCCGGATCTCTTCGATCGCGTTAAACGAGGGGAAGAGCTCAGTGAGCGGCCCGTTGGTGCGCGCTCCCATTGTGCTGATGCCGTCCACTGTCATCGAGAGCATTGTCGGGAGCGCGCCTGCTACTGAAATTCCCCCACTTGCGTCTGTCTGAACGCCCGGCTGGGTCGTAAGCGTAGACATCGGACTCGTAGAGCCGCTCGCTCGCGTTGTAATGGCGACAGGCAGATCGATCAGTTCCCGTCCTGTTTTCGTTTCGGAGATGCTGGACGTATCGGTCTGTATCGTCGGTGTGTCACCAGACTCCACGTTCACTGTCGTGGCCTGTGTCGCAAGTGTCAGAGCAGCATCTAGCCGCTTTGTCTCGCGCGCCGCTAAGGGAAAGGCCGTAAACTCGGTCTTCTGAAAGCCGGGCGCGGTTATCGTAACCCTGTAGGAGCCGACTTCCACACTCGAAAAATTGTAGTCGCCGCTGCTGTCGGTCAGCAGGGAACGCGTGCTGGCTGTGCCCGTATTCGTAAGTTGCACGGCGGCGCCACTTACTACTCCGGCTGACGTATCCTTCACAGTGCCGAGAATAGTGCCCGTGGTTGACTGCGCGATCAGCGGGCTTCCGCCGGTAAGTGCCAGCACTAATCCGAGGGCCGCGTTCCATCGCAGCCCATTCACACGTCTTATTCGATCTGAGGCAACTATCTGCGCGAGTGTGCTCAAGGTACACCTATCCTTCAAAAGAGAATTTAGCGATGAAGATTAAGGGAAGACACACGACAGACATGGTGCGTCAACGGGTACCAGGCTAGAGAGGCCGGAGCCGGTCTAGCAGTATTCAACTAACGAGGTAGAGAATTGAGTTTCAGCTTAAGTGAACAGCCGTTGCATGTCAAGCTGCAAAAACGGCAGATTTACATCGCGCTTGAGATTTCGTTGAAATACTTGTAACTTTCGGCGTTTGAACCTTGACAGGCTTCAAAGGCGGCGTCAAACTCAAATACTTCTGACCTGGTTTGCCTAGTCTCTCGGTTCGGGCGAACTTACACACTGCAATCGTCCTCCCGGTCGAGGCCTCTCAACAAAGTCTGTTGCGCAAGCTCAAATTTCACCTTTGGAGTGCTGCGTTTCTCAATCTTTATGAGGCGTTCGATTCGGACAGCTGTTTCATTAACGGTAATACTCTGCGCGGGCGCTTTCGGCCAGGCGTCTCGCGGTGATAGTGTCCGTAAGAGACCCGGCGCGATTCCGCCCGAAACTGAACCGGGCATTCCGGTGACCGACCAGGTAACGATCGAAAAGTGTTCGGCGTGTCACAAGGCCGATGAAAAGGGTAACTTGACACGCATTTCCTGGGTACGCACAACCCCGGAAGGATGGGAAGAAGCGATCAAACGCATGGTGAGGCTAAATGGCCTCGCGATCCAACCCGTCGAAGCCAGGCATATCTTGACTTACCTATCAGCGGACCACGGGCTGGCGCCGGAAGAAACGGAAGGCCAGCGCTGGTATCTGGAGATGCGGCCGAAGGAATCGGAAAACATACAGGACCCGGAGTTACGAATTGCATGTGCCTCTTGTCATGCGCTGGCGCGGCCACAGACTTGGCGTCGTAGCGCGACCGAGTGGAGGCTGCTGGTCAACATGCACCTTGGCTACTTCCCGGTGTCGGAAAACAACAGCTTTCATGCGCGCCCTCGCAGCGATGGATATGGCGTGCTGCCGGCTTCTCTTCGCGGCCATGAGGCGAAAGCGCCGGTCGATGTCGCGATGGACTATTTTCAAAAGGGCTACGATCTGCATTCCGCGGCTTGGTCCAACTGGCGTGCCGCGATGCGCGATCCGAATCTGAAAGGCCGCTGGATGATCGCCGCCTCTGCTCCGGGAAAGGGGCGCTATTACGGCGTGATGACTATTGCTCCAGGTTCATCGCCCAACGCGTTTAAGGTTGACAGTTCACTTACGCGGGCCGCCGACGGATCTCACCTCACCTTCCATGGACAGAGCGTCGTTTACACCGGATTTGAGTGGCGCGGGCGTAGCGAAGCCCCGTCGATCGGGTCCGTACGCGAGGTAATGGAACTTTCGCCCGATCAGTCGAAACTGCAAGGTCGTTGGTTTTGGGGCGGCTATCAAGAGTTCGGTTTGAACGTGATTGCGTACCGCTCTACGGCAGACATAACTGTCCTTGGCACCGACGTTTCCTCCTTGGCCGCTGGTTCGAAAAATCAGCCTGTCAAGATCCTCGGCGATGGATTCACTAAGAGCATTGCAGCCTCGGACATAGATCTGGGTGCCGGTGTACACGTAGCTCGAGTGCAGTCCATCAAATCTGGCGAGATCCTGTTGAGTGTGGATGTGGATCCGGCAGTAATCTCCGGATTTCGAAGTGTATCCGTGAGAACGCACACGGCGCCAAACGCTCTGGCGGTCTACGACAAGATCGACTACATCAAGATCTCCGATCCATCCGCCATCGCGCACCTGGGTGGGACCACGCATCCGAAAGGCTATGCGCAGTTTGAGGCCATTGCCTTTAACCGCGGACTCGACGGTATCCCGAACACAGCCGACGATATCGATCTAGGCCCTGTACCGGTGAAGTGGTCCATGCAGGAGTTCATTGCCCACTATAACGACGACGATAAAGAGTACGTCGGATCCATCTCGGCCGACGGCTTGTTTACTCCTTCCGGGGAAGGCCCGAATCCGCAGCGCAGATTCTCTACCAATAACACCGGCGACGTGTGGGTCGTCGCCACTTACAAGGACAGTAAGTCCGGGGCTGCGCTCTCGGCCAAGAGTTATCTCGTGGTTGCGGTGCCGGTTTACATGAAGTGGGACGAGCCTGAAACAGCTCAATAAGGAGCCCCAGCGATGAAACACCTAAGAGCAATTAACCAAAAGGCGCAGCGTGTGGAAGAGTCGGTAGTTCGCGACCAGAGTGACGTCTTTGCTCTGCAGCAAGGCCCCGACAACTCGCGACCGAAGGCCGTGCCGCACTATCCAGTTGGATGTACGATCGTGTTTTCGCCGGGTTGGGAAGTGGATTCCGCCGGCGGCACTGCCGGCCTGTGCCAGCCTGCTGAGCGCGACCTCTACGATTGCTATGCAACCTGCTTCTGGCCCGCGCAAGTTCCCGATCATCTCAACAACTACCCCGATTGGACCAAGAAGTGCGCCGCCGCCACCAAGGATTGGCGCAACATCGAGTTAGTCTTCCCTTAAAGCCATTGGATATCTTGCGATGAAGAAGCTTCTACTGTTTGGCTGTATGACGATATCCGCCTTCGGCGCGGACACAATGCTCTATATGGGGACCTGGCCGCAACAGGTTTTGAAAATCGACGAGAAGAACTACGCGATCGTGAAGCGGATCGAGATGAAAACCGATGTGCCGCGCTTGATGGTCCTCACCAAAGACCGTTCGAAGCTTGTTGTCATGACGCTAAAGAACACAGGGATCGAAACAGTGGACCTGGCAAGGGGTGAAGTAACGGATTCGTTCGAACTGGGTGACAGCACTACGCGAGTCGCCATGGCGGGTATGGCATTAGATCCCACAGGAAACTTCCTTTACACGAACCTCAAGATCTCTAAGAAGCTGATTGACCGATGGGATATCGGCGAACCGGAGTTGTCGGTCGTCGACATCAAACAGCACAAAATCATTAGGCACGTTCCGATTCCGCTCGAGGAGCAGGAGGCCGCGGGCGGTCATCGTGGGGGAAACTACCGGGTTTCGCCCGATGGCAAGCTTCTCTATCAGTTCGGCCGCGAGATCACGATCTACGACACGCAAACTCTCAAGAAAATACAGACAATCAATCTGACCAAACCATCGTTTCCCGACATGGAGAACATTACGTTTGCGCCCGAAGTCGATCCGAACGACGACGACGATACGCTAACCGCGATTTTCAACACTCAAGATCCCGAAGTTCACCGCCAGGTGTTCGGCATCGCTACTGTACACCTGAATGAAAGGAAGTTCGATTTCAAGCCTGTCGCGCCCGCTGTGGAGGGTGTTTCGAACATCCGCTTCACGCCTGATCACAAAACGGCCTACGCCGTTGCGATCACTGGATTGCACGGCGACCGGCACTGCGAATTCTGGGCCATTGATGCGGCCACGAGCCGGTTGACACAGCGCCAGGAGTTCGCCTGTCGGCCACGCTTTTCTTTCGCGACCTCTTCCACCGGCAAGGATCTCTTCATTTACTCGGCCGGCTTTGAATTGGAAGTCTACGATGCCGCCTCAATGAAACTGCAGAAGACGATTAGCATGGATGCCGATATAACGACGCCAATGGTGACAGTCATTCCTCCCGATACGGCCCGCGCCGCGCGCTGACTCTTGCTACGGTTCAACTACTGTCGTGATCGTGTTGATTGCAGGATGCTCCACAAGCTGCTTCTTGCCGCCCGGCCAGGTAATTTCGATTTGCCGGATTGTCTTCCCCGCTCCTAACCCGAAGTACACGCGCTTATCCTGTGCGGACTGGTAACTTGCCGTTGTAGTCGCCATCCCGTATTGGATTTGGCCGTCTCCATCGGTCAGCTTCACCCGCGCGCCGATTCCATCTCGATTACTCCGCGTGCCCTCGAGCGCAAGCGCAATCCAGTGATTTGAGTTGCCCCCATCGTTCCGCAACACGTAGAGCGTTCCGCCGCAGGTCACCACTACTGCATCGATGTCGCCATCGTTATCGATATCCCCGAATGCCGCGCCCCGGCTCGCCCACTTCTGCTGAAACACAGCGCCAGACTCGCTCGAAACGTTGACAAACTTTCCTTTCACCTGCCTGAGTAACAGCATGGGTTCGAGATACTCAACGTGCGGCTGCATCCGCTCCACGTTGTCCATCACGTGGCTGTTTGCAAGAAAAACATCCTTCGCGCCGTCATTGTCGTAATCGAAAATACGAATGCCCCAACCGCCAAATAGTCGCGTCAGCTCGCCTATATTTGATACGTTCGTATCGTAGTTGAATAGCCCGTTCCCGAGATTGTGAAAATACGCATAAGTCTCGTTGGAAAGCGCTGTCGTCATGATGTCGGGCTTCCCGTCATTGTCGACATCGGCCGAATCGGTGCCCATACCTGCAAACGTCTTCCCATCGTCGGTAAAGGCGACGCCCGCAGCCACTCCATTCTCGGTAAACGTTCCATCGCCATTGTTCATGAAAAGGAATTGCTGAAACGAGTCGTTCGCCACGCTGATGTCCATCTTGCCGTCATTGTTAAAGTCCGCAAACGTCACGCCCAGTCCTTTGCCGGGGCTCTGCGCAATGTGGCTCTTCTCGCTGACATCGGTGAAAGTGCCGTCGCCATTGTTATGGAACAAGTAATCGGTGACCGGCTTGAAATTATCGGGATGGCAGTAGGATCGGCCGCCTGCTTCATGGGAGCCGCAGTAGATGTTCTTGGAAAAGTTCCAGTCCAGGTAGCGGCAAA
This sequence comes from Bryobacteraceae bacterium, assembly GCA_965219105.1. GTDB lineage: Bacteria > Acidobacteriota > Terriglobia > Bryobacterales > Bryobacteraceae > Bog-105. The sequence goes on from OZ244728.1 coordinate 3,726,491, forward strand.
TGAAGAGATCGAGCTTGCCGTCGTTATCGTAATCGAAGAAGCCGGCGCTTGTCAGCCAGCCGCTGGTCTTCAGGCCTGACTTACCGGTCACGTCCGTGAAGGTGCCATCGTGATTGTTGTGGTAAAGCGTTGCGCCGCCAAAGTTAGTAACCAGTAAATCGGCGTAACCATCGTTGTCGTAGTCCGCCGATGCTGCGCCCATGCTGTAGCCGCTTCCCCTTACCCCGGCCTTCTCGGTCACGTCCGTAAACGTTCCGTCGTGGTTATTGCGATACAGCCTGTTCCAATATCTCGGCTCGCTCTTGTCGGGTAACTCGCTGTCCTTCTGCCCCGCGTGAATTCGTGCGCCGTTGGTCACGAAGATGTCGAGATATCCGTCGTGGTCGTAGTCGAGCAGGGCCACGCCGCCGGTCATCGTTTCGATCAGATACTTATCAGTAGTAGGCGAGTTGCTGTCGGTGAAATGAATGCCCGTGAGTTTAGTCACGTCCGTATAAATCACGGGTTTCTTCTCCGCCGCGGTGCAGAGTGAAATACCGCAGATAATCAGCGCTGCTTGAAGGAAGCGATACACTTTCATTCAACGGCGATTCGCGTCCGCGCGCGACAGGCGAGCATCACCCGAATCATAACAATCCACCATCGAACCTTCAGTGCGAATCAAATGTGGCGCGGAGCCGCTCTAATTCGGGAGATTTGTATGCCACTTGAACCAAGCATTCGCCGCCGCCTCGATGCAGTAGCCGCTCTCGGACTCCCTCCTTCCGAGCAGTTAACACCCGTCGAGATGCGGGACCGGCTTTCCGATCTCCTAACGCATCAGCCGCCGTTCGACACGCCGAACATCAAGAGTGTAAATCTCGAGCTGCCATCAGGCGCAGGCCCGATACAGTCGCGGCTGTACTATCCTTCCGCAGCTCGTGGCCTGCCGCTCGTCATTTATTTTCACGGCGGCGGCTGGGTCACAGGCACGCTCGCCTCGCATGACCAGTTCTGCCGCCGGTTTGCTCAGGAGGCAGGGGCTGCAATTTTATCCGTGGCCTATCGTCTCGCCCCCGAACATCCTTTTCCTGCCGCCCCGGAAGATTGCTTGGCTGCGACCGATTGGGCGTTTGCTCACGCCCCTGATCTGACTGAAGAAGTATCGATCACGCCGGACCGCATCTTTGTGGCGGGCGATAGCGCCGGAGGAAATCTGGCGGCTGTTGTCAGCCTGATGCGTCGCGATCGCAAGTCGAAGCAGCAGGCCCTGGCCGGACAGATCTTATTGTGGCCAGTGATCGGCTACTACGAGCCGCCTACCGCTTCGTATCTGGCCAACGCGGAAGGTTTCGGATTGACTCGCAGCGGCATGATCCATTTCTGGAATCTTTACCTGCCCGATGCTCAGGATGCGGAGTTCCCTTATGCTGTGCCGCTCCGCTCGCATGACTTGTCCGGCCTTCCGCCCGCCCTCGTAATCACCGCCGAGTATGACGTGCTGCGAGATGAAGGCAACGAGTATGCAGCTCGTTTGGCGGCGGCTGGCGTCCCCGTTGAGCATCATTGCATTCCCGGCGTGAACCATGGCTTCGCTGTATGGCCTGACCATGATCCCGATCTTGCCCAGGCCCAAGAAGCGCGGCGCATTATGGTCCGCTGGATTCAGGGCGAGTAAACAGTTTACAAGTTCGTGGTCGCTACATCCTTAGCCTTTGTGATACGTTCGATCCATGCGCCTGAACCTGGTTGCTCCTGCAGCTGCACTTTTCCTGGCTTTCTACCCGGCTTCCGCAGCCTCGATTTCCCAACTAGTTGTCTTCGGTGACAGCTTGTCGGACAACGGGAACGCGTACATCGCCTCAGCGCACCAGTTCCCCGGCCCCAATTACGGCGTTTACTCATTTCCTGGAAATGGATTCACCACCAGTTTCTATTCCGATGGCCCGAATACTACGCCTAGCGCCGCGGGCCCGCAAGGCCTCTGGGTCGATCAGCTTGCCGCTAAGCTGAACGTGCAGGATCCACTTCCGTACCTCGCCGGCGGGACGAACTACGCGGTTGCTTCTGCTCAAACCGGCACTCTCAATTTGCAGGATATGGGCAATCAGGTCGCAGCGTTCACGGCTTTTAAAAGCAGCGTTTCCTCAACGGACCTGTACGCGTTTTGGGGCGGCGCCAACGACATCCTGGCCGGGGCGGATCCTGTGCTAGCCGCTAACAACATCGAGTCGTATATCGCCGCGCTTGCCGGCAAGGGCGCATCGAATTTTGTTTGGTTGAATGAACCGCTGCTGGGCGATACACCCCAGGGCGCGCCCGCGAAAGCTGCTCTGAATGCCAGTTCCGCCGCGTTCGACGCGCAGTGGGCTTCTGACATCGCTTCTCTAAAAGCGGAAGGAATCCATGTGACCGGCGTCAACATCGAAGCGCTCTTCTCTCGGTTAGTTGCAAACCCCACCGCATACGGGTTCAACAACGTCACAGATCCCGCACAAACATCCACTGCGGCTACTGATGCCGGATATCTTTTCTGGGACGGCCTGCATCCCACCACATCGGGACATGCACTTGTAGCCGATGAAGTGGCAAGCAGTCTCACTGCGACTCCTGAGCCTTCGACAATCAGTCTGGCGTTCATCGGCATTGCCGCAGCGGCCGGATTTTCTCGCAGACGCCGCCGCAGCAAAGCCGGCAAGCTCTAATCAGTAACGAAACACCGCCGCGGCTGCCGCTCCATTCGGCATCTTGCTGTTCGGCAAACAGAAGATCGCGCCGCTATGGAGGATCGTCTGGATGGCAGCGTCGTTGACCAGGTCTTCCTCCTGTTCCGCACCATTCCTATGACCTTTGGCCGTGTCCGTTGCCGCGTCGAACGTTCCCGCCTGTTCGAGCGTGTCCGAGACTAGCAGCTTCATAACGCGCCCGTCGTGAGCTGCCTTTACAACATCTTTGATGCGGTTGGAAGCGCCCGCGCCCACTTTGTGGTCGTACTCGACCAGCACCTCGTCGGCCCGGTTTTGCGCGCTTTTTGCCAACGCTTGTATGGCGCGAGCATGCATCTCGCCTGACCTCAGTCCATTGGGGGCGCCGTGAACAGCCTCATCGCAAAGATGCGGATAAGTATTAAGGGAACGGTATTGCGCCACTTCATAATCCACCGCGGCCAGCACTAGGGGCTCATTATTCTCGCGTAGTAATTGATGCACAGCCCGGTCGATTTGCCGGAAGAAGTGAGCCAGGTATTCCGGTTTGGTTTCGCGTATTGTGCTCGTCGTTCCGACAATGCCTTTCGAATGCCCGGACGATGGCCCCGCGCTCGTTTCGTTGGAATCGTTGTGGTCCGGCTTCGCCGTATCCATGTACGTGTCAAAACTCGCGGCTGTGTCGCGCGGCCACTCAACCTCATCGCACGATTCATGTGTGCAATGCAGTAGACGCACATCGTTTTGGCTCAACGCAAGCAGGTAAAACGATTTCGGCGTCGCTAAATCTTTCAGCAGCGGCCGTATGTAGAAACACGATCCCACAACGGCCCGGCTGTCTACCGTTTCACTAAGGCTCACGATCTGAAATCTGTTTGCCGAGCGAAATACCGCAATGCTCTTTCCCTTCGGCTCTCCGTTTTGCACAATCGCATCCCACTCGAGCGACTGCAACCAGTCGCGTCCTTGTGCTCCGTGCTTTGCGAGCTCAGAATCGATCTGTTCGAGTAAGCCTCGCCAGGTAACGGACTCGGTCTTCACTCTTTGTCCAGCCGGAAGTGTCGCGAGCGGCATATATAGGCTCACGCACGGACCTTCCTCACTGAGCAACGGCTTCAGATCCTTCGCGACGTGGAAGGCTGAGATTTCGGCTTGTAAACTCTCCATACACTTAGAAGATCGCTATCGCGGGATAGCGTTACCGACTTCGAACGTGCGGCGATCCTCCCCGGCGTGGCGAATTTGGATGGCAATCGCTTCGGATGGAAATAATTGGGGAAAACGATCCCCCCATTCCACTAGCACGAGAGCAGGCTGTTCGAACAGATCCTCAAGACCGATGCGGCGCGCTTGCTCGGTTGTATCGAGCCGGTACAGGTCGACGTGGTAAATGCTTGGTGGATCGCCGTACTCGTGAATCAGCGTAAACGTAGGGCTGGTGACGTCGCTGGCGGCTGCCGCCTGACGTCCTTCGGCGATTCCTTTGACTAGCGTAGTTTTCCCAGCGCCTAGATCGCCGATCAGGAGAACGACTCCTTGTTCAGGCAAAAGCTCCGCGAGCCTGCGGCCTAAGGCGAGCGTTTCCTCCGCGGAAGCCGTTTCAAATTTACGGGCGGACTTCACCGATCGCTTTCGGAAGGAATTCGAGCAGGTCTGTGGCGAGCATGGCTTCCTGGCCTAGCTTTTCTTCGCCGAGCTGCCCACAGCGACCGTGCAGCCAAACTGCCGCGATCACTGCCTTCTTCCATTCCTTCGGATGCTGGGCCACCATTCCCGCAATCATGCCTGTGAGGACGTCGCCAGTGCCACCGGTAGCCATGGAGGGTGCGCCGGTTGGATTAACCCAGGCTTCTCCGTCTGCAAACGCTATCACCGTACGGTCGCCTTTCAGCACGATTGTGGCTCCTGACGTAGAAGCGAGTCGTTGGGCTGCTCCGAGCCGGTCCGCCTGTACTTCCTTGATCGATTTGCCGCAAAGCCGGCTCATCTCGCCGGGGTGCGGCGTCAGGATTCTCGTTTTTGTTTTTGTTGTGTGGGGCAGCGAGCCAGCCAGCGCATTCAACGCGTCGGCGTCGAACACGGCGGGAATCTCCACCTCTTCGTACAGCGTTTTCACCAAACGAACTGTCTCGTCTTCGGTTCCAAGGCCTGGGCCGACCGCCAGAACTGTCATCTTCTTCGCCAGATCGAGCAATTTGCCCGCATCCGGCTTCTCTTCCAAGGATTCGGTCATCAACTCCGGCCGGTAGCTGGCGACCGCCATTAGCGCGCTCTTGGGAACCGCCACAGTCACCAACCCAGCGCCGCTACGGTAGGCTCCGAGGCCGCTCATGGCCGGCGCTCCGCTTTTACCGAACGAACCGCCGACTACCAGGACATGGCCGTACATGCCTTTGTTGCTGTTTTCGGATCTCTTGGCGAACAAAGGGCGAATATCGTCTGGGGTGGTCAGGTTCAGCCGGTAGTCTGGGTTCGTTTCGCAAAATTGGGCGGGTGTTCCAATGGGAACGACCGTGAGTTTTCCCACATTCGAATAAGCGGGCGAGAGAACCTGAGTTCGTTTGGCAGAAACGAAGGTCACCGTGTAATCGGCTTTCACAAATTCGCCCCGAGGCTCGTCGCCGTCCGAGGGAAGGCCTGAGGGAATATCGACCGCTACCTTTTTGGCCAACGGAAACCAAGTATTGACCCGTTTGATGGCCTCCAGCGCCGGCCCTGGCTTGACCGCCCCGGACAGTCCGGTGCCTAAAATGGCGTCCACCAGCACTGTTGCGAAGGCCGCATGCGGGGGGAAATCGCGTTCTACCGGGCATCCACAGGCCGCCAGCATCTTTCGGTTGGCGGCAGCGTCGCCGGTTAGCTCCGCAGAGTCGAACAGCTCCACCACCGTGAGTTCCTTGCAGAGAGCGCGGGTGAAGAGTTGGCGCGCCACCACAAACCCGTCGCCGCCGTTGTTCCCCTTACCGCAAACAACCACCACGCGTTGATCGGAAAGCGGAGCGAAAGCTTCGAGTAAAAAGTCGACGACGCGGCTCCCTGCATTTTCCATGAGGATCAGGCCGGGGATGCCGCTTTCTATTGTGCGGCGGTCCACCTCCCGCATTTGAGCCGCTGTTAAGACTTTCAAGCCGATTGCACTCCGCGCGCCAGAAGCAGTGTCATGTCGTCATGCAGCTCGGGGCCGCCCTTCCAGCTGCGAACCGCTTCCAGAACGATCGTGACTAGCTCAGAATCTTCACGGTGCCGGTGTTTATGAATCAAGTCAATCAAGCGGTCCTCTCCAAACTCTTCTCCGTAGGGATTTTCAGGCTCGGTAATGCCGTCTGTGTAGCAAACCAGCAGGTCCCCGGGAGCGATAGGCAGACAACTCTCTTCATATTGCGCAAAGGAAAATGCGCCGACCACCATCCCGGTAGGCTCCAGCGGAATGACTTCTCCGCCTCGAAACAGCAACGGAGAAAGGTGCCCGGCGTTGGTGTAGGTGAGTACGCGCGTTTGCTCATCAAAAAGGGCAAAGAAAAAGGTCGCGTACTTTTCAGGCGACGTATGCGCATAAAGCTGCTTATTGAGCGCGCCGACCAGCTTGGCGACGTTGATTTCCGGACGCGGACTGCACTCGGTCGGCGTATCGGACTGGAACTGGGTGATCTGAGTGCGCAGGGTGGCTTGGAGCGTGGCCATGAGCAGGGCCGCCGAGATGCCCTTGCCCGCGACATCGCCCACCGCGAATGCCAGCCGTTTACCGTCGAGCTCCTGGTAGTCGTAATAATCGCCCGAGACCATGCGCGCCGGATCGCACTGCACGCTGAGCTTCAGCCCACAGGTGGGCGGCGCCTGTTTGGGGTAGAGCTGGCCCTGCACTTCACGCGCGATTTCAAGTTCAGTTTGCAGCCGCTCCCTTTCTTTCTCGATGACGAGCAGGCGTTCGAGATTTCCGGTCATTTGATTGAACGAGTGTCCGAGCTCGCCGATTTGATCCCGGCTCTGCACTGGAATTCGATGGCTAAAATCGCCGTGAATCACGCGCCGCGTGCCCTCATATAAACTGTTGATCGCGCCGGTCAAGCGGCGAGCAAGGCGCGCTCCCAAGAACGTCGCCGCCAGTTCAGCGACCAGGAACAGGATGGCGACAGCCACAAAAACATCGAACAGGACGCCGCGCAAGAAATCGTTACCAGAGAAAAATGCGCGCAGCACAGCCGATGGGCGCGAATAAATCCAGAGCACTCCTTCAAAACTCTTATTCGGATTGTCAAGGTGATAGTGCGGCACAAATGCGGGCCACAGCACCGGAATATCGAAGCGAAATGTTGAGGGCGGAAGATGCAACCCTTCCGCAACCCCGTCGCTGCTGCTGAAGTTCAGCTTGAAATCAGGGTTCTGCCGACCAGAATGATTGCCGAAAGTGGTATGGAAGGCTCCGGCTTCGGCACGTGCTTCACCCGGCCGATCGTCCAATTCGCCGAGTGAGATCGAGCCCAGATGAGGAACGAGATTTTCTACCATTCGGTTTGAAAGAGGGACTAGCGCCGTGATTTCTTCATCGCCGCTGGACAGATGCGCCATGGTGTAGAACTTACCCCGGTCGACGACTACACCGTTGACGTTCTTCCAACCCGATGCTAGATGTAGTTCCGGGCAGTCAGGCGGGAAGCGTTGCAATATCCCCGCGGAGCGAATGTAGATACGGAGCCCCGGATCCTTCACCTGCTCGTCCATCAACATTTCCGGCGCGGCTCTTACCTGGACAGCAAGAGGCAATTTATGGAGGGACTCCACTAACTCCTGAAGAGAGCTGGTGCGCTCTTTCAGGGCTGAAGTGGCGAGATAGATCGCAAGTTCATTCGTCACAGCCCAAGCGCCGAGCCCGATCAGAACGAGCACTAATAGCAGTGGCAGTACACCGATCAGAGCGTAAACGAAGAGGAGACGATTGCGGACACTCCACAAGCCGCGACGTTGCACTGCCTGAAAAGCACGGATAAGGAGGATAAAACCAAGCGGCAGTAGAGCAAGCCCGGCCAGGAAAGCCCATCCGCCAAAGCCAAGCAGATAAGTGACGGTGAAGATCGCCAGGAAAATCAGGAAGGTTATCCCGACTTTGCCCATACGATCAAATACCTGACTCACTTTCGGCGGCATGACTGGCTGCTAATTATCTCCCTCGCGACGGAACGAGCCCAGCTGTACCGGAATGAGTACCGTAAACGCCTGACTTCCGCAGGCGTCTCGATTAGGCTACTGTGGACGGCTTCATGAGCGGAGCCTTTTGAACTTTCCCATCGCGAATACACGAAGTGCAAACGCGGACTCGCTTGCCAGCGCCGCGAATGACTGCATGAACAGTTTGCAGATTCAAATTCCAGCGACGTTTTGTCACGTTGTGGGCATGGCTGATGCGATGCCCGAATTGCGGTCCACGACCGCAGATTTCACAAACTTTTGCCATAAGAACGCACCTGTACTTGGCAGGCATTGCTGCCTGAATTACTACTGTAGCAGCTTAAACACTGCCCATCGGAAGCTTTACTTCAGGGAGGAGGCATCCAAGGCCTCGATTACGGTGACCGCGATCAGCGCTTGACCGGCATAGGACGGATGCGTGTCGCAGGTTCCGTCCGGGAACTTCAAAAGCAAACCCGCGCGGCAAGCATCTCCATTCGTGGCTACAGTCGCCAGTTGGAATGCTCCAAAGACGTTGGCCACAGTCACGTTGAACTGGCGGCTCACCGCGGCAGTGACTTGATTGAGGGCGGTGAAGGCCTGTATCTGCAACGGGTCGCTGTAATTAAAAGCGAAAGCATTCACTGCAACGATCGGCCCTGCGTAGCCGGTCCCTCTGAGCTCGTGATAGATGAGCCCGAGGTTTTGGCCGTAAGTGCTTAGCACCCCCGGCAAACCGGCCTCTTCACAGAGCGTAATCGCGGCGGGATCGGCTGGTGTAGCTGCGGTGCATTGAGCCTGTAAGACACCAATATCGTTGACCCCGATATCGATCGTGACAAGCTTCACATTGGGATTCGACTGAAGATAGCCTACGGCATAGGCGAGCTGATCGGGTGCGCCTTTATAAGGCACAAACAATCCGCCGCTCTTCTCGAGCGCCGCGCAATCGAAGCCGGGAAAATACGTAGAAGATGTACCAGCGAAGGTTCCGCTAGTCTCGCCGGGGCATGAGGCATTCGCCACCTTCAGGTGCAGTGTTTGAGACACGATGGTGGCGTATCCGACATAGCGCGAAAGGTTCGGAGGCTGAATCAGCGGGTTGTATCCAAAGGCGAGCGAATCTCCGAGCGCCAGATAGCGAGTATTCTTGGCAGCGTTGCCGGGATTCTGCGCGTTTAACGACGAAACGCACAGAAGGGACATACCTAAGTTCAAAAAGAAAGTAAGAGCAGTTTTGCTTGACATATAGTTCGTGAAGTTACGTGTTGCTTGGAGTGGAAGTAATTGGAGTTACAGGCGGGCGAAACCGCCATCGTACCAGAGAGGCCCGAGTAGTTTCGCGCCCGCAGCGATATAGTTGGCAGCGATGACTTTGCACGGCCGGCATTTTCCCCACCTGCTCGCATTCGGTTTCGCCTGGACGATGACGCTCCAGGCCCAGCAAACTACGGCCACTCTCAAGTCGCCGGATGGGAACGTGACCGCCCTTTTTGAGACGGCCGCCGAGAGTGGCACTGGCGGAGCGGGAAAGCTGATGTATTCCCTTGCGTTTCACGGAAAACCAGTGCTTGCTCGGTCGGGACTCAGCTTGCGCCTGCAGGGTCAACGTCCGCTCGGCTTCGACATGCAAATGACTTCGGCGACTCCTTCGTCTGGCGAAGACAATTACGAACTGGTGACCGGGAAGACGAGCCAAGTACACGACAAGTACAATGCCGTTCGGCTTGCATTGACGGAAGAACAGGGCAGCAAGCGCAAACTCACCGTGGAGGCTCGCGCTTACAACGATGGGTTTGCGTTCCGCTACATTGTCCCCGACCAGGAAGCCTTGCGCGAGTTCCGCCTGGTGGGTGAAGATACCGAGTTTCATTTAAGCAAGGACGCGGAGACTTATGCGCTGCTGTTGCCGCATTTCCGCACTATGTACGAGAGCGAATACATTCACCTCGATGCGAGTGCGTTTGCCGGTGGCGATGGCTTGCTGAACAGCGGAAGCGTGATCGGGTGTCCGCTGTTGATTCACTTACCGGGCGTCGCATGGGCTGCTATTACGGAAGCGGACCTGAAGGACAACAGTTCGATGTACCTGACGATGGGGTCCAAGCAGTGGGGCGGCCATGCGTTTCTATCGAAGCTCGCGCCGGGCGACAATCCGGATGTAGCGGTTGAGGGATCTCTGCCGCATCATTCCGCATGGCGCATCGTCCTGCTGGGCGACCAACCGGGCCGGCTCATCGAGTCCAACATGATCACGAGCCTAAATCCTCCGAGCGAGATTCAGGACACTTCCTGGATTCATAGCGGATTGACTGCATGGGATTGGTGGAGCGGCAGCCTCGGTTCGGATGGAAAGCCTGCTTTTACGACCGCCACGATGAAGTATTACGTCGACTTCGCGGCGAAGTCGAAGTTTCCGTACATGCTGATCGACGCCGGCTGGTCCGAGCGCGGCGACATTACCAAGATGAACGGAAAGGTGGATGTGCCCGAGGTCGTACGTTATGCAGCGGCAAAAAACGTGAAGGTTTGGATCTGGTTGACGTATCGCGAAGCCGATGCACAGATGGAGGAAGCGTTCCCGCTTTATGAGAAGTGGGGCGTGGCGGGATTGAAGATCGACTTCATTGAACGGGACGATCAAAAAGGCATTGCGTTCTACTACAGGGCCGCGCAGCAAGCGGCGGCTCATCACTTGATGCTCGATTTCCATGGCGCTACCAAGCCTACCGGCCTCGATCGAACGTATCCTAACGTGCTTGGGTACGAGGCTGTGCTGGGAATGGAGCAATCGAAAGCGGGCGCGCGCGACAATCCGCTGCACCGCGTCACGATACCGTTCACACGCATGCTCGCCGGGCGCATGGATTATACGCCGGGCGGCTTCGAAAATGTGACACGGGATGAGTTTACGGCCCGCTCGATCCGGCCCGTTGTGATGGGCACCCGGGCAGCGCAACTGGCGATGTACGTGGTCTACGATGCGCCGTTCCAAATGGTCTCCGACGATCCAAAAGCTTACGAAGATCAGCCCGCGTTCAAATTTATCGAGCATGCTCCGACCACTTGGGACGAGACAAAAGTTCTGGAAGGAGAGCCGGGCCAGTTCATCACGATGGCGCGCCGCAAGGGTAAAGAGTGGTTCCTCGGCAGTATGACGAATTGGAACGGCAGGCAGCTCAAAATTCCTTTGAGCTTTCTCGGGCCAGGACGTTACCGCGCGGAAATCTATGCCGATGCTCCGGATGCGGATAAATATCCGAAGGGCGTGGCGGCGCAGGAGAAGACGGTAGACCGCTCGGGCAGCCTGTCGACGACACTCGCGACCGGCGGCGGCTATGCAGTGAGATTCGTTCCTATTTCATAGACAATGTAGATAGATGCGGTTCGTGTTGTTTGCGTGGGTTCTCTGTATCGTTGCGTTTTCCATTGCACCGATACCTTTCAAGGACCTGTTTCACACACGCGGGCACTGGCACTACGTAGGGCACTTCGCTGTGTTCTTCTCGAGTGCGCTTCTGTTCTGTTGGCGAATCCGAAGTGTAACGCGTAAGGGGTTGGCATGCCTGGGGCTGTTCATCCTGGCGCTGTTTGTGGAGGCGCTCGAGCATTTGATCTATCGCAACGGTTTCGAATGGCAGGACGTAGCGGTGGATACGGCAGCAATCGTTGCCGGGTTGCTGGTGATTGCCATCGCGGAATCTTTGGACTCTCGCCCAAGAGCGCAATCGGATCCGTAGGCTGTGCTAAAACGGTGAAGCGGTCGCGCACCCAGGCATCACCCCTCGTGGTTCAATAGTCGCCGAGATTTGAATAAAGTTCGGTTTTCCCGACTGATGAATCCCCCACACAAGGATTGGATCTCGAAGTGCGGCTGGCTGTCGAATAGAGGATTTTCATATGTTTGGACGGGGTAATTGGGCCATCCTGGGCCTTGCCAAAGACTCGCTCGAAGCTTTCAAGGCAAATCTGGACGATCGGGCGCTGATGATTGCGGTCTCTCAATTAGCGGCTTCCGCGATCACGAAGCAAATCAAGTTGGACACCATCGGGATCAATCCCTTCGGCCATCCAAGACTGGATGAACAACACGAAAACACTTTGGAGCAGGAGCAGGAGTTAGCGCGCTACGCCGCCGCGGACCGGGAGACCCGAGCAAACTCGAGCGCCCCAGCCGAACTGTTGGATTTGGAAAACTACGGCTACGGCATTGAACAGTTTGAACTGCATGACAGTTTGCCGTGGTACGGATTCTGGGCCGTCTCGAATCACTGGAAGGATGTTAGCGATCTTGCTTCGATCAAGGAGCAGCATTCCTATGCCGCTCTCGAGCGTCCTTACAAGTTTCTCCAGTCCACAGACAAGAAGACCGTGGATGGCGAGATCCGCGGAGTGAACGCCGCAGTGCGAAAACAATTTCCGGTGTTACTCGATTTTCACGAGGGCCGGGTGTTTATTGAGAGCAGCAGTAAGAAGACGATTTTTGAGACAACCGAACTGCTGAAGCAGTTAGGCGCCGATACTTTGGCGGTTGGTTGGACTTACTCGGGGTCGAACTGGCCGGCGGAGATCCTGAGTAAGTTACACGAAGGCACTCAGTACCAGAATGATTTTCAGAAGCGTGCCGATGAAGCGACCCGGTTCCGGGCCAAGGAGATTGAGAAGCTCGAAGACAAAGAGGTAGAGGCGATCGTCGCGAACTATTTCTCAATGACAGAGCTGCCGGGCGAGCTATGGGCTGGTCTCTCAACGCCCGCGCAGATCTGCCTTCATGCAACGAATCAGGCGATTGCAGTGAAAGCGCCGACGATGGCGACGACCCTGCTGGGAGTGACAAGCGATGCAAGAGTAACTTCGGGATCGCTTACTTTACAAGAACGCGTCAGCTATCACAGCAAAAAGGGCGAAGAGCGAACTTTCCGAAAAGACATGCTTAGCATGGACGTGAACGAGCAGATCAATTTGACAGAAGTGGGAGCGGCGATGCTTCGCGGCTTCGACATGCCCGCGTTCCGAAAAGACATTCAGCGCGAAATCCGAAAGACAAGGCAGGTGCCTTCCATAGAAGAGTTCTGGAGCGGGTGGCTACACCAGATGAATCAAGCGGTACGCACCATTGAGTCGTGTTTCCGCGAGATTCTAAACCTTGACGGCGATGTCAAAGCCGGTATTTTGCCGATGCATGTTCCATCCACCGAAGAGCTGTTAGAACTTGAAACTGCGTGAGGAAGCGCGGGCGGCACTTCCTCATGCAGGTGAAAGTTACCGGCTAAAAGCCGCTTTCAGATCGGTAGCGGCAGCTTGCTCTGCGTCCTTTGCCGCGTCGATGACCGCGCCCATGCCGAAGAACTCGTGGGTCACTCCGGTATAAAGCCGATAGTTGACCAAAACCCCAGCCGCTTTGAGCGCATTGGCGTACTCTTGGCCCTCGCTCTGCAGCGGATCGATTTGCGCGCTGATTACGGTCGCAGACGGCAGGCCGACCAGGTTGCCTTTGAGCGGAAACGCGTAAGGGTTGTTGTCATCGGCGGGATTTGAGTAGTAGTACTTGTAAAACCAGATCAGAGCCGGCTTGTTGAGCGGTACCGCATTAGCGAATTCGTTGTAGGACGGCGTATTCATGTCGTTGTTGACGACCGGATAGATGAGAGTTTGATGCACCGGCATGGGAAGGTGCAGATCACGAGCCACCATGGCGAGTACGGCGGCCAGATTACCTCCGGCACTCTCACCGGCCACAGCGACCTTTCCAGGGATCCCGTTAAGGATGGACATATGCGAGAGAACCCATTTGTAGGAAGCAATGGCATCGTAGACAGCCGCCGGAAAAGGATACTGTGGCGCTTTGCGGTACTCAACCGAGACTAAGACGGCATTAGTCAAGTTAGTAAGGGCGCGGGCGGAGGAGTCATAGGTATCGATAGTGGCTAGGACAAACCCGCCGCCGTGGAAATAAAGAATCACCGGAAACGGCCCGCTTCCCGCCGGCGAGTAAATGCGAATGGGCAGAGGACCTCCAGGGCCAGGAATCATCATATTCCTGATGCTGCCGACGCGTTCCGGAGCGAGCTGCTTTCCAGATTGCCGCGCGATAATCTTCTCGGCGTCCTGAGCAGCGAACTGTTCGCGGGCGGCGGCCGGCGCTAGATCGTAGATAGGCGTTCCCATGATGGCCTTGTATTCATTGAGCACTGTGGCCATCTGCGGATCGGGTTGAGGTGTGGTTTGTGCCTCTAAAGCAGGGAGTAACAGGGTAAGTCCCAAAATGCCAGTAACAGCGGCGGGACGGATTGAAAAGTGGCGAAGCATGACAGGGTTCCTTGTAAGTCTCGTCGTTGGTAAGTGGTGGCTGTAAGCCTAAGCACTTCCAAAACGAGCTACGGGGATGTGATGTTTTTGGATGATCGCCCAGGGGAAAACAGGTGATTCTTCGGGAGCGGTGCGGCGAGGCATCCGCGAAATTGAAGTGAGTCACGTTACCAGCGTTATCCCGAAAAAATTCATGGCTCGGAAGATCGGTAACGGACCAGCTTTTGTCTCGAAGGAGTTGGGCTTTGGAGACGGGGACAGGCCTACGTTTCGGACGCGGGTGATTGGGGGATCGCTGGGCCGGACTGTCCCCGAGGGGTTGCGGGTGATTCGGAGTGCACAGGTCGGGGCTTTTGGAGGCCGGGGGACAGGCCTACGCTTCGGACGCGGGTGGTTTGGAGATTGTTAGGCCGGACTGTCCCCGAGGGGGTTGCGGGTGATTCGGAGAGAAGGAGCTGGGGTTTTTGGAGACGGGGGACAGGCCTACGTTTGGTGATCGCTAGGCCGGACTGTCCCCGAGGGGTTGCGGGTGATTCGGAGTGCACAGGTCGGGGCTTTTGGAGGCCGGGGGACAGGCCTACGTTTGGTGATCGCTAGGCCGGACTGTCCCCGGGGGGGGGTGTACTAGCTAGCCGCCGGCAGTGCATAAGGCTCTTCGACCTCAGCCGCCGGTTCGGATTGATGCGGCTGCAGCGGACGTTCCGTCAAATGAATGCCATGTAATTTGCGGTAGGTCGCGCTCATTTTCCAGAGATCTCCATGAGTGCCGACTGCCTCGATCCCGCCCTGGTTGAAAACGACCACCAGATCGGCGTTTTTAACGGTGGAGAGGCGATGAGCGATGACAAAGCAGGTTCGGCCTCGCGTGACGCTTTCGAGAGCCGTCTGGATGAGCCGTTCGCTTTCGTTGTCGAGGTGACTAGTGGCTTCGTCGAAGATCAGGATGCCAGGATTCCGGCTGATCGCCCGGGCAATGCCGAGACGCTGACGCTCGCCTCCAGAGAGTCTGGCTCCGCGCTCTCCCACGGCCGTTTCGTAACCGTCGTCGCAGCGGCGAATAAAATCGTGCGCTTGGGCGATGCGTGCCGCCGATTCGAGACCGGCAAGACTCGGCGCGTCCTGGCCATAGCCGAGGTTCTCTGCGATAGAGCGGGAAAAGAGATCGATTTCTTGCGGGACGACGGCGACCTGGTCCCGCAGAGTCTGTTGACGCACCTGCCGGATGTCCTGACCGTCGAATAGAACGCTGCCTTCTTCGGGATCGTAAAGCCGCTGCAAGAGGCTCACCAGTGTGCTCTTGCCGGACCCGCTGATTCCGATCAATGCGACTGTCGCACCAATTGGAATGCGCAGGTTGACCGAACGGAGAGCCCAACGCTCACTCCCCGGATAACGGAAGGACACATCGCGAAATTCGATGGAGCTTTGGAGCGGAAGCAGCGGGGCCGCCTCGGGCGCATCGAATAGAGTGGCTTTCTCATCGAGGATCTCGAACAGACGTTCAGCGCGCGACAAGTTGCGGCGCAACTTCGGCAGGATGACGGAGAGCTGTGAGATCGGTCCGTAAATCATGTCCTGCATGGCGATGAACAGGACATAGTCACCGATCGAGCAACGGCGCGTTAAGACAAACAGGCCGCCCACTGCAATGACGGCGACGCGCCCGGCCGTCGCGATGAAGCTCTGAATATTTTCGGTTGTGGCCCAGAGGCGTTCGGCGCGGTGATGGTGCCCGCGGGCAACGGTTAGAAGCTTGCGCTGGGTAGTGGCTTCATTTTTCTCCTGGGCGAATTTCTTGACCAGCCGTACATTGCTTGCGATATCGTAGGACTCTTTTGTAACTGTCTCGAAGGATTTGCTCACGTGCTGTTCGAGCGTTTGCATGCGCGAGCCGAGCCGGCTGATGATGGCGAGATAGGCCGGCAATGGCGCAAAAACAATCAGCGCGATCCAGACATTTTTGCAGGCGAGCGAAGTTAGCACGCCGAGCGCGATCAGCAGTGGCGGCACTAGATTCTGACCCAAAATTTCGTTGAGGATGACGAAGACAGCCGTGCCGCCACGATCGAGCGCCCCGACGATTTCGCCGGTATTGACGCTCGTGTGAAATGCCGTGTCAAGGCCTAGAAAGTTCGCGAAGGCGCGATTTTTGACGTCGTCTTCGGCGGCCGCGGCAGTCTGCACCAGGCGGAAATTATAAAAGGATCGAAGAAGCCGAGTTCCAGCGGTTGCGGCGAAGATCGAGAGAGCTGCCCATGTTAATGTCTGGATCGAATCAGCCGCCGGCTTGCCAAAGGCCTGGAGCACACGGTCGATGATGCTTTTCGTCAGGAAGGGCACGGCAACATCGAGGCAGGTGGCGAGGACAATCAGCGAACCCAGGCCAAGCAGAGTTGCTTTTCGCTGGCTCAGCAGGCATACGACGCGCCAGCCAAGCGGCGTCGGCTTCGGCGAGACGTTTGCCGGTGAAGAAGAAAAGACCATGACTTAGCTGATTAGTCCGAAGGCCTCAGAAAATTCTCAGGCCATCGAAACTTCTTTTTGGGGGCGTACTTTTCGGGAGGCGGGCCGACTGTTCCCTGGTTTTCGATACTCTCGTAGACGATGCCGGTAAACAAGCTAACGAGACGGCGGTTTGGACGAACGATTGGGACGGCGACAGCTGGGGCCGCGGCGAGCGGAGGGATGTTCGCAGATGCCGCGCGGGAGCAGGGCCAGCAGGGTGCGGCCCAGCCGAACTTCTATCAGTTTCCGAAAACATTCCGCTGGGGCAGCGCAACGGCCGCCTATCAAGTGGAGGGCGGGGTGAAGGAGGGAGGCCGGGGTCCATCGATTTGGGACAAGTTTTCGCATACGCCCGGGAAGGTTTACGAAGGCCAGACCGGGGATGTGGCTGATGACGAATACCATCTGTTCAAGGACGACATTGCGCTCATGAAGGATTTGGGCGCAAAGATCTACCGGTTCTCGATTTCGTGGCCGCGCATTTTTCCAAACGGTACGGGTCAGCCGAACCAAGCCGGCGTCGATTATTACAAGCGCGTGATCGATGCGATTCTGGAGAGCGGCATCGATCCGTTTTGCACGCTCTTCCATTGGGACCTGCCGGAGGCACTGCAAGACCGGTTCGGAGGATGGGAGTCGCGCGAGACTGCGAAGGCGTTTGCCGATTACGCGGGCTTTGTGGCGGGGCAATTCTCCGACCTCGTGCACAATTTTTTTACGATGAATGAGTTCTCTTCGTTCATCGATCTGGGTTATCGCGACGGGCGGTTTGCGCCGGGGCTCAAGCTTGCGCCCGCGGCGCTGAATCAGGCCAGGCACAATGCCGTTCTGGCGCATGGGCTGGCGGTTCGAGCGATCCGCGCAAAGGCTCGTTCGGGAACCAAGGTCGGTCTGGCCGAGAACTACGTGGTAGGGACTCCGATCATCGAATCGGAGGAGCATATCAAGGCGAGCGTGATGGCAACGCGCGTGATCAATGCCCCGTACCTGACGGTGATTCTGGAAGGTAAATACATGGAGCAGTATCTTCAGGCGCAAGGCGCGGCTGCGCCGAAGTTTACCGCCGAAGATCTCGAAATCATTCACAGCCCAATCGATCTGCTTGGTATTAACGTTTACAACCCGACTTACATCCGGGCAAGCGACGGGCCAGACGGGTACGCGATTGTGCCGATGCCCTCGTCGTATCCGCATATGGAGTCGCCGTGGCTTAATATCGGACCGGAAGGCTTGTATTGGGGCGTGCGGCATGCCGCCGAAATCTGGAACGTGAAAGATATTTACGTCACCGAAAACGGCTGCTCGTCGGCCGATGTGGTGGCCCCGGACGGCCATATCTACGATACCGACCGGGTGATGTTTCTGCGTAACTACCTGATCAACCTTCACCGCGCAGCGGCGGAAGGGTTTCCGGTAAATGGTTACTTCCTTTGGAGCTTGCTCGATAACTTCGAGTGGGCAGACGGTTATAGTAAGCGCTTCGGTATTTACTATGTGGATTTCAAGACGCAGAAACGCACGCCGAAGATGAGCGCTTACTTTTACAAAGAAACGATTAAACGCAACGCCGTGGTGTAAGTTACCGGTTCAGGCGCGTGATCACGTTGACGCCGAGAGCCACCAGCACCATGGCGGCGCAGAATGAAAAGATCGCGCCCGTTGCGAGCGCGGCAAAGTATTGCAGCCATTTGGCGGCCGCGGAAGGACGCGGCGGAAACAGCCTTTGCATATAGCGGGCGGCGGCAAGTTGAACCGGTACGTATAAGAGCAGCGTAATAGTCGATACGGTGGAAAGGCCGAAGTGAGCCGGTGCGGCAGAGCGAATTTGTCCGGCCGCAATTGCCAGCACAAAGCTTAAGTAGAGAGTGGCAGCGGGCAGGAGCATGGCCAGCAGCAAGAAGAGCAGCTGACGCCCCTGGTATTTGGCCTTTCTGTCGTTCTCGATAATCAAGTGGAGCGATGCCGGAATCCCGCTAGCGGTTCTCCAGCATCTTAATAGATGAGATTCTGAACCAAATCCGATGAGTCTACTTTTTCAATATCTGCGCAAGCATCTTCGTCTGGTGTTTCTAGCGCTTGTGCTGGCGACGGTGAACCAGGTGTTCTCGCTGCTCGATCCGCTCATCTTCCGGCACATTATAGATTCTTACGCGACCAAGTTCCATCAGTATACGACGGGGCAGTTTATTCGCGGCGTCAGCTTGCTGTTAGGAGCGGCGGTTGGGGTAGCCTTCATCTCGCGGGTGGCGAAGAATTTTCAAGACTACTACGTGAACGTGGTTGTGCAGCAGACAGGCGCAGAGCTATATGCGGACGGTGTCGAGCGGTCGCTATCGCTTCCTTATGAAGTATTCGAGGACCAACGAAGCGGGGAGACGCTGGGCAAGTTGCAGAAGGTGCGGTCCGATGTCGAGCGCTTCATCACGGCTTTCGTGAACATCTTGTTTACCGCCAGTGTGGGGATCGTTTTCGTTACGGTATACGCGCTGCGTGTGGATTGGGTGATTGCGCCGGCGTTCCTGCTGACTGTTCCTTTGCTCGGCGTAATCAGCTCGGTGCTGAGCCGCAAGATCAAAGTGATTCAGAAGACCATCGTGGCGGAAACGGTCGCGCTTGCCGGTTCGACGACCGAGTCGCTACGCAACATCGAACTGGTGAAAACGCTCGGGCTGGGACGCCAGGAGGTAGAGCGTCTAAACTCCACCACCGACAAGATTTTGAGACTCGAGTTGAAGAAAGTTCGCTATCTGCGGAGCTTGAGCTTTCTGCAGGGCACGGCGGTGAACCTGCTGCGCACGAGCATTTTGTTTCTGATGCTTTACCTGATTTTCACGCAGCGAATCACGGTGGGCCAGTTCTTTTCCTTGTTCATCTACTCGTTCTTCATTTTTGGCCCGCTGCAGGAGCTTGGGAATATCATAAACATCTTTAGAGAGACGGAAGCTTCGCTGAACGTACTGCAGGAGATTCTGGCGATTCCGGCTGAAGTGAAGCCGGTCGATCCTGTTCCGCTTGGGGCTCTGAAAACGCTGGAATTTGACGCGGTCAGCTTTCAGCACCGGACCGCGAACCGGCCTGCGGTGAGGGACGTCAGCTTTCAATTGATGCCGGGGGAAACGGTTGCTTTTGTTGGACCGTCGGGGGCAGGCAAGACTACCTTAGTGAAGTTGCTCGTGGGATTGTATGAGCCGGATGAAGGCGTGGTTCGCTATAACGGCATTGACGCAGCGCGGATCGATCCGGAAGAGTTGCGATCGCAAATCGGCTTCGTCACGCAGGACACTCAACTTTTCTCCGGCAGCATCCGGGAGAACCTGCTGTTTGTCCGGCCTGACGCAACCGATGAAGAATGCCTGAGTGCGTTGCATCGCGCCGCGGCGGATTCGCTGCTGGCGAGAGCCGATAAGGGCTTGGATACGCTGATCGGCGAGGGCGGAGTGAAAGTCTCGGGCGGCGAAAAACAGCGGCTGTCGATTGCTCGCGCGTTGTTGCGGAGGCCGAATCTGCTGGTGTTCGATGAAGCGACCTCATCGCTCGACTCGCTTACCGAGGAGGAGATCACTCGCACGATTCGCAACGTCGGCGAGCATACGGACGTTCTGACGATTCTGATTGCGCATCGTCTTTCGACCATCATGCACGCCGGGCGCATCTTCGTGCTCGAGAAAGGCCGCGTGGTGGAGCAGGGAACGCATGCCGAACTTCTGGCCAGAACCGGTTTGTATTATGCGCTGTGGCGTCAACAGATCGGCGAAAGCGAGGCGGAGACGGCACCCGCCACGCCTGCTTTCGCCACTTAAGTTTGCTGGGCGCTAATGAACTAGCAGCTTCTCGAACAAATCGGTTTCCGTATCTGCGTCGGGGATGAGCTGAATGAGCTCGCAGCGGATCTCCGCGTAGCCGCGCCACAGTAGCAAGCGGCGCGCAGGATGGAGAACGCGCAGGAGCGTGCCGTCGGCATACACCATTGCTACTTGCTGACGGTTGGTCACTATTTTTATGAAGTGCTTCTCGACCAACTCGGGGCGATGCTCGAGCAAGTGTGCCGTCCAGGCACTACGGAAGACGAGGCGGCGTATGTCGTGCGCTTCGGCGTCGAACGACATTCCGGGCCATAGGAATACGCGGTGCTTGCCGGGCGACAGGATGTCGGCGACACGCTGATTTTTAGCGGTGATAATACGCTCGTGAGCGTTAACGAAGATATTCCTCCAGAACATAGATTGCCTCAATGGATTACGGACGCGGGTTGGAGCTGCAGCGAAGCCCAGTTACTTGCAGAAGGGCTTCGATTAGCTCGGAGAACTAACTGCCGACACGGAAGTTACCGGCAGAAATAGCTGAGAGTTAATTGGAAGACAGAGCTAGATGGAGATGCAATCGGCAGCCGAACTCCCGCCGGATTGAAAGGTGACAGGCGAGAGCATGCGGCCTAATTCTGCCGTGGGCAGCTGGCATGTTGCGTTGGATTTGCGTGCGCTCATCTTGTGATCCCTTTCCGCTTTAGTGTAGTCGAGCGGGCGCTGGTTCGTCAAACAGAATTGCGCTAAGCAAAAATTGAAGAGCGCAGTCTTAGACATTCGCTAGGTCATGAAGAGCGCCTCTGGAAGTGTTGGTGCGTTTCAATTCTCAAGCTGATGATAGGACTTCGCCGCACCGATCGTGCCTGTGGTTTGCGGCATTCCTGTTTGCGATGGCGGCTGCCTTTCTTTTCCCGGCGCTTCGTTATGCGGGGCGGTACCAGCTGCGAAGCGGGACGGCTGCGGCGATTTATCTCGCGTTCCTGCTCCAATTGGCTCTGGCGCTGGCTCCGGCATTCGAGTGGCCGGCCATTGGTCCGTCGCGAGTGACCAAGGGCAGAATCAGCCTCGTTGTGCTGGCCTGGTTAGCGCCTTACTGTATCTATGCGGCGGGGACTGGTGATTTTCGGCCGCTGGCCCTTGCCAAGCTTCTGCTGCTGGGTCTGGTTCCCGTTATGATCTATCGCTGGTTGCCGGTGCGGGAGCCGGACAAGCTTTGCAGGCAAGACATTGCCGTTGGAGCGTGGCTGATCGGGGCTGTGCTTTCCGGGCAGTTGCGCGGAATCTGGACGGTTCCGGTGAATCTTGATTTCATGAGCCGCCTGTATTTGATCGCGGTGGCTACTTGGTGCTGGACGTCGCTGCGGCCCGTTCCCCGGCTTGGCTACCGCTTCGAATTTTCGAAGGTGGTGGCAAAAGAAGCGGTGTTGAACTTCCTTTATTTCGCCGCGATTGGCGTTCCGGTCAGTCTGGCGCTGGGCTTTACGCGATGGAATCCACAAGCGCATGGCTTCGGTTCGTTCCTGCTCGAGTTCTTGCAAATTTTTCTCTTTGTGGCTCTGCTCGAGGAGTTATTCTTTCGGGGCTTCCTGCAGTCGCTGTTGACGGGCCGCACTGGTAGGTGGGCGTTGAGTCAGGTGGCGGTGTCGGTTCTCTTCGGTTTGTTCCACATTCTGCACGCGCCGTTTCCAAACTGGAAGTATGTGTTGCTTGCGACCGTAGCCGGATGGTTTTACGGGACAGCCTACCGCAAGAGCGGAACGGTGTTTGCATCCGCGCTCACGCATGCGGCGGTGGACACGGTATGGCGGACGTTTCTATCGGCTCGATGAAGTTAGTGCGTCATGGCGTAAACAATATAGTTCACGCCGATGCGAAAGCCAAGCGCGGAATACTGCTCCGGGTACTCGGGGTTGTCGGCATGCTCCCAGGAATCGCCCAAATCCATGTTGTGGCAGATAGCGACTACGAGCCGGCCCTTGTCGTCGTAGATGCCGCGCCAGCGAGCCTGGAAGCCGTCCTTCTCAGAAGTGCTTCCGGTGTAGACGAACTGTTCGCCGGGCACCTGATAGCGCTCAGCGAGGTCGTAGACGGTGTGAAAGATCGGATCCCCATCCGGGATCTCGACGATGGGGCGATTGGGGAAGACCTTTTTCATACTGGCGGTGAAGGTTTCCCACTCCCAAGTACCGTGGAAGTCGTCGCACATAAAAAAGCCGCCGCGATTGAGATAGTCTCGCAGTTTGGCTGCTTGAAAATCGGTCAGATCCCAGTGGCCGACCTCGACGCCGTAGAGCCAGGGCCAGTTGTAGATATCGTCGCCATCTTCGGCGGCTACGGGCTGCTCCGCGGAGCGGGCATCGATCTGAGTGAGCCGCCTGACGGCCGCGGAAAGATGCCGGTCTGAGCGCGGATAGTCGATGGTCCAGTTGTTGCCGCGGCCTCGCCAGGTTTCGACGGCGCGATACATGAAGCGCGCGAAGACCCACTCGGCAGGGCGGTTGTAATCGGGCGGCAAGGGAAAGTTCTCATACTCCCAGCCTTGATATTCGCGAAACGGTCCGGGCTGCTGTAGCTTTCTGGAGGTACGCTTGCCAACGTTGTTAGCGTCCGCGGGAATGAGATCGAAGTCAGGAGTTGGGAGCGAGGCGCTGAAGGCGCTCAGGAGAGCCACGCAAGGAAATGCCGCGTAAAGCAGGCTACGCAGATGCATAGAACAGCATGCCCGCCAGGATCTTTGCCGAACTGTTGTTGCGAGTCCGCCCCTAGCTTGGCGTAAGAATAGCACGCGCCTGGCGAGACGCTCTGACTTAGTAACTACTGACCTAGTATCTTGGGAGATTGAGTCCGCTGCCTGTCAGCAGGCAGATTTGTTTTCACTGAATGTCTACTGTGTCGGCCGTCATCCCCACATGGAACCGGGCCGATCTTATCCGGTCGCTGCTGGCGAATCTGAAGGGACAGACGCGGGCGCCAGACCGAATCCTTGTAATCGATAACGGCAGCACGGATGAAACCAAGGAAGAGACCGATCGGGCGGGCGCTGAATGGGTAGGGCTTCCGGTCAATAGAGGGTTTGCCTTTGCCGTGAATGAGGGTGTGCGGCGTGCCGCGACCGATTGGGTTCTGATCATCAATAACGATGTGGTGCTCGAGCGCGATTGGCTGGAGCGCATATTGGAGGCGGCGGAGGACACGGGCGCTGCATTTGCCGTAGGAAAACTTTTTCGCGGCGGCGGCGCTGAGGAGCCGCTACTCGACGGCAGCTGGGACCTGTGTTCGCGAGCCGGGTACGCCTGGCGGTGCGGCTATGAGCGTCCGGACGGTGAGGTGTGGCAGGTTCGAAAGCAAGTTGCGTTGGCGCCGATGACGGCCGCGCTGTTTCAGCGGCGCGTGTTCGATGCGATTGGATTGTTAGAGGAGCGATTCGAATCGTATTATGAAGACGTCGATTTTGGGATCCGCTGCGCGCTCGCGGGTTTGCGCGGGGTTTACGAGCCACGAGCGCAAGCGGTTCATCTGGGCAAAGCGACGTTTGGCAAACGAGCGGGGCGGGTCTATTTTCTAAGTGCTCGTAACCAGCTGCTACTGCTTGCTAAGCATTACCCGCCCGAAACTTTGCGGCGATTCTGGTGGCCGATTCTTGCCGGCCAAGTACTTGCCTTGCTGGCTGCGGCGAAGCAGGGTCAATTGCTTCCAGCCATACGCGGCAAGTGGGAGGCACTCAGGCAATGGCATCTTTTTCGTAACGATATCCCGGTGAGAGCCGCGATCGAGGCCGTGATGACGGCGAACGAAGCTGAGATACTTGCGATTCAACGCCAGATCGGGTTCGACATTTACTGGCGCCTTTACTTCGGTCTGGTGCGTCCGGCGTGAGCGAGCAGGAAACTGAGCCTCTGGTCGCCGTAACGATCGTCACGTTCAATAGCGCACGCTACATCGCCACTTGTCTGGACCATGTGCTGCTGCAGGATCACAGGCGGCTGGAGATCGTGATTATCGACAACGATTCACGAGATGAGACGGTTCGCATCCTGGCGCAGTACTCGGGACATCCACAGATCCGCGTCGTCCTGAACAAAGTGAATACCGGATTCGCCGGCGGCCAGAACCAGGCGATTGCAGCTGCCGCAGGCGCAGATTGGATTTTGACGCTGAACCCGGATGTCCGGCTGTCTTCTTCTTTTATTTCAACTCTTCTGGACTCCGCGGAGAGCGGGCCGCGGATTGGCAGTCTCTGCGGTAAACTTCGGAGCGCTGCGCCGGATTGGACGGCAACTGACCCGCCACTGCTCGATTCCACGGGCATATACTTCACGCCGAATTTTCGTCATCTCGACCGCGGCAGCCGCCGGCCCGATGTGGGGCAGTACGAAACGGAAGAATACGTCGCAGGAGGAACCGCGGCCGCCTGTCTCTACCGGCGCTCAATGATCGAAGACATCTCGATCGCCGGTGAGTTTTTCGACAGCGACTTTTTTGCCTATCGCGAAGACGCCGACGTGGCTTGGCGCGCGCAACTGCTGGGCTGGCGGGCCCTGTATGTTCCACGCGCAGTCGCTTATCACGTGCGCAGCGTGGTGCCGGAGAATCGAGCGTCGCTTCCTGCATTCATCAACCGGCACTCGGTGAAGAACCGCTGGCTGATGCGGATCAAGAATGTGACGCCCTCGCTCTACCGGCGGTTCTGGCTGCCGGTCACTGTGCGCGATATCGTAGTGATCGGTGGGTGTTTGTTGCGTGAGTGGAGTTCGCTGGGTGCGTTCGTGCAAGTAGCGCGGCTATGGCCGAAGATGATGGCCAAGCGTCGCTGGATTATGCGCCGCCGGCGCGCGAGCGAGTCCGAGATAGCCGCCTGGTTTGCCGACAAACCTGCTAGCGTAACCGTTCAAAAGTCTGAGCGGGAACGTTAGCGCCCGCCATGCGGATTGCCCTTCTTGGCACTCGCGGGATTCCTGCGAATTACGGCGGCTTTGAGACCTTTGCCGAAGAGCTTTCGACGCGATTGGTCGAGCTCGGGCATGACGTCACCGTGTATTGCCGTGAGCCATCGGATAGCGGCGAGTTCCGGGGCGTCCATTTGCGCTACCTACCCACGGTGAAACACAAGTATTTCGACACAGTGGCTCATACCGCGCTTTCCACGGCCGATGTGCTGTTCCGGCGCTTCGATGCGCTGCTCTATTGCAATGCGGCCAATGCGATCTTTACGATATGGCCGAGGATTGCCGGAATGCCAACGGCGCTCAACGTGGATGGCATCGAACGCCGGCGCAAGAAATGGAACCGGTTGGCGCGCGGCTGGTATTTGCTTTCCGAGTGGCTTGCTACGTGGTGCCCGGCGCGGATTGTGACGGACGCCGAATCGATTCAGGAGTACTATTTTGCTCGCTTCGGCAAAAAGTCGAATTTTATTCCGTACGGGGCCGAAACCGGCGCAGTCGCCGAGTGCGATCAGCTCGAGGCGCTCGGGCTCGAGCCGCGCCGCTACGTGTTGTATGTCAGCCGGATGGAGCCGGAGAACAATGCTCTGCTCGTGCGAATGGCTTTTGAGCGAGTGGACACCGATTGCAAACTGGTCTTGGTGGGCGATGCGCCATACGCCGAAGACTACATAAGGCTAGTGCGAGACACCAGCGATCCCAGGATCGTCTTTCCGGGCGCTATCTACGGAGACGGTTATCGCCAGCTCCAATCTCATTGCGCGGCTTACGTGCAGGCGACGGAGGTTGGAGGTACGCATCCGGCCCTGATCGAAGCCATGGGCCGGGGAGCGTTGGTGTTATATCTGGACACTCCTGAAAACCGGGAGGTAGCCGGCGATGCTGCCGTTCCGTTTTCCGCCGAGTTGGAGGATCTTGCCCGAAAACTACAGTGGGCCGTAGAAGTGAACGCGGAAGAACGATGCCAATGGGCTGCGCGAGCGACTAGCCGGATTGCGAGCCGCTATAGTTGGGAGATCGTGACCCGGCAATACGAAACATTGCTGGCATCGCTGATCAAAAAGTAAGTTGCCGCATTCTTTTGGAAATGAAATCGCCGTCTCGCCTGGCCGCTGAGCCGCTGCTCCCTCAATTTTCCGCGCCGCCAATCGCGCTTCCTTATCGATCTTGGGTAGAGGTCTCCCGCAGTCAGATTGCCGCTAATTTCGCAGCGATCCGGGAGGCAGTAGGCCCCACCGTAGAGGTGATGCCCGTCGTGAAAGCGGATGCATACCGGCATGGCGCGGTAGAAGTATCTCGTGTGCTGGTCGAGCACGGCGCGTCGTGGCTGGCGGTCAGCAACACAGAAGAAGGCATCGCGCTGCGGGACGCGGGCGTTCGTGCTCGTATTTTGGTGATGGCGGACTTTCTGCCGTTTACCCGCGAGGCGATGATCGCTTATGATTTAACTCCTGTCATCCATTCCTTTGAAGACTTGGGAGAACTGAATCGCTTGGCAGCCTCGCGCGCGGAACGCTACCGCTGCCATTTGAAGATCGATACCGGCATGGGACGGCTGGGGGTCCGAAGCGAAGCGGCGATGGTAGCGGCTGCGATCCGCTCGGCTCCACATGTGATGGTCGAAGGTCTGATGACGCATTTCGCTTCGGCAGCTAATTACGTGAGTGAGCAGACGGCGGACCAGATCCGGGAATTTCAGGAGCTCGCCGCCGAACTTGCGCGCGAAGGAGTCTGTCCTGAGCTGCTTCATATGTCGAGCACGATTCCGGTAGCGTACGGACGCACGGCCGCCTGGCAGCAGATGGTTCGGCCCGGACACGCTATTTACGGCTACGTATCGCCCGCTCGCGGCCCCGCGCCGCAGCCGATTCTGCGGGTGAAGCCGGCGCTATCCTGGCGAGCCACTATCCTGAGCGTGAAAGAGATAGCGGCGGGTGAGCTGATCGGCTATGGGGGCATGTACCGGACAAGCAAACCCACTCGGGTAGCAGTTTTGGCGGCAGGCTACGCCGACGGCATCCCGCACCGGCTGGGAAACCGGGGCAGCGTGATCGTTCACGGCCAGCTTGCGCCTATTATTGGAGCAGTGAGCATGGATCTCGCAACGGTGGATGTCAGTCACGCAAATGTAAGGGCGGGAGAGGCCGTTACCCTGCTTGGAACCGAAGGCAACCTGAGCATCGACGCGCAACAGATTGCCCGATGGGCGGGAACCATCTCCTATAGCGTGTTGTGCGGCATACACGCCCGTGTCAAGCGGCTCTATATTTGACCGCGCTTCGGGGCTCGGCATGGCCGGGTGGGGTGAATCATGCATAGTTTCTACATAGTGGGAACACTTGAGCGGCTGATTCCGTCTTTTGATGAGGCAGGGAGTACAGATTGAAGAAGAAGTGGAAAATCGCGACTTTGCTGGGTTTGCTCGTGGTTATCGCGGGAGCGGTAATAGCCAGCATACGAATCAACGATCGCGGCGTAGTCACGGTCCAGACCGGCAAGGTGGCGCGCATGGATCTGACGTCGATCGTGACTGCGTCCGGCGAGATCAAACCGCGTAATTACATCAACATCGGGGCGAACACCCAAGGTCCTGCACCAATCACCGCTATCTTCGTGAAGGAAGGCGATCATGTGAAGAAGGGGCAGGTGCTGGCTCGCCTGGCCGACCTGCAACAGCGGGCCGATCTCAACGCGCAGCGAGCTGCTTTGAATTCAGCGCTGGCCGATTCGGCCGCCAGCGAGGCTGCCTTGAAGTCCCAGGACGACAACATCGCGGTGGCCCAGGCGCAGGTTGACCATGACCGGACCGATCTGGCGCAGATGAAAGCAGATCTGAAGCGAAGCCAGGATTTGTACGACAGCAAACTTATTTCTGCCCAGGATTTCGAGGCAAAGAAGCTGACTTATCAATTGGCGACGGCGACTCTCCAATCTTCGCAGCGCAAAGTTCAGCAGGCACAAGCCGCTCGCGCGCAAGCCTCCGCCCAGTTGGCTTCGGCGCAGAAGAAGATTGCGCAAAACGAAGCCATGGTGGCTCGATCTTCCGACGTGGTAGCTCAATATGACGCTCTTGCCCCGCTAGATGGCGTCGTGACCGACCTGCCGGTGCGAGTCGGCGAGACCGTCGTTCCTGGTATTCAGAACTCAGCCGCTTCGACCATCATGACGATTGCTGACATGTCGATTATTACAGCGGAAGTTCACGTAGATGAAACCGATATTCAAAGCGTTAAGCTCAATCAAACGGCGGAAGTATCGATTGACGCAATCCTCAACAAAACTTTCAAGGGGCATGTGATTGAGATCGGCGATACGGCAATTATTCGCTCGACTGGAGTGGCGGCCTCGCAAAGCCAAACCTCCAGCCAGGAAGCGAAGGATTTCAAGGTGGTGATCGGTCTCGACATTCCCGAGAACATGGTGCGCCCGGGTCTTTCCTGCACGGCGAAGATCACCACTGCCACGCGGTCGCAAGTGTTGAGCGTGCCTATTCAGGCTTTGACGGTTCGGCAAAAAGGTCAGCTTGAAGTGCGCAAAGCCGGACAACAACCTGCCTCGCTAAGTCCAGCACAGGAGAAGGCCGCCAAGGAAGAAGTGCAAGGCGTATTCGTCGTTCAAAATGGAAAGGCAGTCTTCAAGCGCGTGACAACTGGAATCACCGGCAACACCGATATTGAGGTGGTCAGCGGACTTAATCAGGGAGACGAAATTATTACCGGCAGTTATCAAGTGATCCGAACCATTCGGAACGATGCAAAAGTGAAGGTAGATAATAAGCCGCCGCCATCTCCCGCGCTATCGAGTTAAGTAAGTTCCCGGCGATCCTATATCTCAAACATGGCCACACTCGAAACATACGGAGAGCTAAACGCAAAGCAGCGCGCCGACCTGGGCGAGGAACTGCAGCGTGAAGGGATTGTTATCCGGACGTTCGATCTTTGGAAGACGTATGTCATGGGCGATCAAGAGATCCATGCGGTCTCCGGCGTCGACATTGTCATCTCGCGCGGCGAGTATGTAGCCATCATGGGCCCCTCCGGATCGGGCAAATCCACTCTGATGAATTTGATTGGCTGCCTGGACAGCCCAAGCAAGGGCCTCTATTACCTCAACGGTAAGCTTGCCAGCGAAATGGCGGATGACGAGCTAGCCCGTATAAGAAACAAAGAAATCGGGTTCGTTTTTCAAACGTTCAATTTGCTGGCGCGCGCGTCAGCGCTTCACAATGTGGAATTGCCGCTCATATATGCGGGAATTTCATCAGGAGAACGACTGGAAAGGGCTCGCGAGGCCCTGCGTGCTGTGGATCTGGAACAGCGAATGCACCATAAACCGAATGAATTATCGGGTGGCCAACGGCAGCGTGTTGCGATTGCACGTGCGCTGGTGAATCAGCCATCGATTCTGCTTGCCGACGAACCGACTGGCGCTTTGGACACGAGTACAGGCAATGAGATCATGGCGCTATTCAAGCGCTTGCATTCGGAGGGCAACACGATCGTTTTGGTTACGCACGAACCCGACATCGCGCTCCATGCCAATCGCGTGATTCATATTCGCGATGGAAAAGTAGAACGTGACGAGCAGGTTCCGTCGTCGAAGAAGCCGTTGCTTTCGTGAGAAAACAAGCGGATTTGAGAGATCGCCCATTACTTTTTGGAGAGATGCTATCTTAATGTCTAAGTTAGGACAGCGGAGGCCCCCCAAAATGCTGGACTTTTCTAAAGTTTGCGCTTAGACCTTTTGAGCTAATTGAGCTGAGGTCCTTTCAAGTTGTTAGCTTCCCAACAAACGTGCGTCTGATCCCGAACACTCGCCATCTTGCGGACTTATAGTGAGCGATATACAACCTTCCGAACGTTCTTCGAGGATACTCATGGCAGAAGACAACGCGATCAATCAGAGGGTAGGCAAGCTCATTTTGCAGCGCGCCGGCTTGGAAATCGATCTGGTGTCGGACGGCAATGAGGCAGTCGAAGCCCACCGCGAAAAACCGTACGATGTCATCTTGATGGATTGTCAAATGCCGACTATGGACGGATTCGAAGCAAGCCGCCAAATTCGGCGATTGGCCGGTCCGCAGCCTGCCATTATCGCGGTGACAGCCAATGCATTACTTGGCGAGCGCGAGAAGTGCATTCAGGCGGGCATGAACGACTACCTCTCCAAACCGTTCCAAGCCGACCAGTTGGTCTCTGTCGTTCGAAGATGGCTAACGGTTCAGCGCAATGGATTAACGCCGCCAGAAAAGCAACAAGGCAAATAGCAATAGCCATAAAAAGTCCAGATAATGCCAGAACACGGCGACTCCGTTTGCCATCGCGCGAGTATGCATGTTGTAACGTGGACCGCTCGGCTGTTGCCTGGTTCGAAATAACAGATAGCTCAATCCGGCGAGACCCGCGATGATATGCACCCCGTGAAGCCCGGTAAAAAGAAAGATAAACCAGGAGTGGGGATTGTGCGCGAGAATCACTCCGCTGTGTACCACCTGCAGCCACGCCGTAATCTGTCCGAGTAAGAACAGCGTTCCGAGACCGGTGGTCCATGCCGTCAGGCGGAAGAACCTTCGTTGATCGCCACTCAAAAGACTTTTCCTGGCGACTTCGAAGACTACACTGCTGGCGAGTAAGGCAGCCGTCGAAAGCCAGAGGATTGAGGGCATCCGAATATGTCCCCAGAACTGCGGGCTTGTCGACCGGATCATGAACACGGCAATCAGGGCGCCAAACGTCATGGTCACAGTAGCCAGGAGAACGATTACCGTCACCAGGGAAAGGGAGTTTAGCTCGCGTTGCTGCGATACCGGTTGTAGAACGGGCTGCACTCCACTATGATGCTACTTTTCGACGCAGGCGATTCCAGATCCCAGGCCTTTTTCAGGAGTGCGCCTGCCTTTTCGTTTACAGTAGAGGGATTATGCCAGCTTATCCGCGCTGTCTTACGCTTTTCGTTCTTTGTGCGGCTGTCGCCTTAGCGGGCGTGCCGCGAGGACAACAGAAAGACTCCAGATTAGATGGCGCTTATCGAAATACGGAGAAAGCCGGCTGGATCTTCGTGCATCTGGAAGGCGCTCCCGAAGCAATCGGCTATCAGCATGGATTCTTGCTGAGGCCCGAAATCGAAGATGCCAAACGCGCCATTGAGCTGAGCCTCACGCATGAGGTAAAGCACAATTGGTCCGAGTTGCGCACTGTGGCTCAATCGACGTTTCTCCCCACTGTGCCCGCCGAGTATCGCAGTGAGCTCCAGGGAGTCGTCGATGGGGCGCATGCCGCGGGCTCACGGCTCGACCTGCTCGACCTGGTGGTCATGAACGCTTATATGGAGTTTCCCTACTATTACGGCGAATCCGAGCGCAAGCAGGCAAAGGGTGTAC
Source organism: Bryobacteraceae bacterium (assembly GCA_965219105.1). Taxonomy (GTDB): domain Bacteria; phylum Acidobacteriota; class Terriglobia; order Bryobacterales; family Bryobacteraceae; genus Bog-105. Next base: position 3,758,277 of record OZ244728.1, read on the forward strand.
CGGTGAGCATCGGTGACCATTGCAGCGCTTTTGTTGCGACCGGTAGTTACACCAAAGACGGCCGGATCGTGATCGGCCACAACAACTGGAGCGATTACTTAAGCGGCAGCCGCTGGAAGGTTATCTTCGATATTGCGCCCGCTTCCGGACATCGCCTGATCATGGACGGCGTGGCGGGGCTCATCCATAGCGGCGACGACTTCGGCATCAATGACGCGGGCATCATGATCACCGAGACGACGATCGGCGGTTTCCACGGCTTCAATGCACAAGGCGTTCCCGAATTCGTAAGGGCGCGCAAAGCGATGCAATACGCAACCTCCATCGATGAGTTTGCTCGCATCATGGAGCAGGGCAACAACGGCGGCTATGCGAATACGTGGCTGGTAGGCGATCGAAAAACGAACGAGATTGGACGCTTGGAACTGGGCCTGCGATACGTCACTCTGGAGAAGACGGCGGATGGCTACTTCGTCGGGTCTAACTTTCCGATCAACCCCAAATTGATCGCGGAAGAGACAGATTTTCCGGCGAACGATCCCAACACGCCGAACCTAGTGCGTCTCCGCCGCTGGAACGCACTGATGGCAGAATACAAGGGTCGAATCGATATCGAAGCGGGCAAGAAATTCGAGACCGATCACTACGACATGCTCACCAAGGAGATCGATCCGAACGAGCGCACGCTTTGCGGGCATATCGACCGCTCGAGCCGCGGGATGCATGGCTGGCAGGATCCCTACGGTCCTGCGGGAGCGGTGGAAGCGAAGGTGGCCGATAGTGCCATGGCGGAAAAGATGTCCTTCGTGGCCGGCAATGGCCATCCCTGCGGACTTGCTTTCAATGCCAAGGAGTTTCTCGCCAAGCACAAAGAGTTCGCCTGGCAAGCTCCTGAGTTGCAAGATCTGAAAGCGAATCCCTGGATCGTGGTCGCTTCCACGGCACGCCCCTGATCGCCGCATGAGTGGGCGTATCACGGCAGCATGAGCACTGAATATTTTCGCCTGACCAAACCGGTTGCCGAAGCACCCAAAACCGGCTTAAGCTGGCCGTGGCAGATCTTTCTCTTTCTGATTGCGGCCGCTGCCGTGGTTTCGCGCCGGCCGGACGCGGTTCTTCACGCGCAGTTCTTCGCTGAAGACGGCAGATTCTGGTACGCAGATGCCTACAACACCGGTTGGCTGCACGCTTTATTCCTTCCAAACACTGGATACTTCTCTTTTCTTCCGCGCCTGGCTGCAAGTGTCTCGCTTTGGCTGCCTCTTCAGCTCGCTCCACTATTCCTAAACCTGGTTGGCATTGCGATTCAAGCACTCCCAGTGCCCATTCTTCTCTCAGCTCGCTTAGCGAATTGGGCGTCTCTCCCGGTGCGCGCGGCGATGGCGGCCGCCTACATCGCGCTTCCCAACTCAAGCGAGATTGACGCCACTGTCACCAACGCACAGTGGCACCTGGCGCTGGTGGCCGCGTTGCTGGTCTTCTCGCAAACACCTCGACGAAAACTTACGAAAATAGCCGACGCCGCTACTGTTGCGCTAAGCGGATTGACTGGGCCGTTTTGCCTGATTCTGTTTCCGCTTGCGGGGTTCTTCTGGTTTCGCCGGCGTACACGGTGGACTTTGCTCTTAACCGGGCTGCTTGGTCTGTGTGCCGCCGTCCAGCTATATGCGCTGACATTCGCACAAGCTGCCTCCCGTTCGCAGGCGGCGCTCGGCGCGTCTTCCCAACGTTTCTTACGCATGTTGGCGGCTGACGTGTATCTTGGAGCCGTTGCGGGCGGTAATCACTGGGCGTCCCAGCTCGACTTGCCTATGCTTCTGCTCGTCGGCTTGTTGGGAACGGCGATCGTCGTTTACTGCTGGATCAAAGCGAGCTTGGAAGCGCGGCTGTTTTTGATCTATTGTTTTGCCGTTTTTGCCGCCTCGCTGCGTAATCCGATGATCAGCTACGATCTTCCGCAGTGGCAGGTTCTCGAAGACGCTCCGGGTCTGCGCTATTGGTTCTTTCCCATGGTCGGCTTCCTATGGGCAGCCATCTGGTGTGTTGCTTTCCCCGGGTCGCGAGTCGTCCGGGTGCTGTCCATTGCGGCGCTGGCGTTTATGCTGGGCGGTGTTTGCAAGGATTGGCAGTACATTTCGTATCCCGATGAGCACTTCAACCTATACGCCGAGAAGTTCGAGCATTTGCCTCCCGGCCATGCGATGCTGTTCCCGCTTTACCCGCCTGGTTGGACGATGGAGCTAACGAAGAAGGGCAAAACATGCGGAGCGATGCCTACGGGTTTTATCGATCGGCCGGGGAACGGGGCGAAGACTGGGCCGTCGCTGACCGTGGAGGGCTGGATTGCCGCTTCTGAACCGCGGCCGAAGATTACCATCTGGCTCAACGGCAAACTAGACGCTACGCTTACGCCCGATATTCCACGCCCTGACGTTGACGCCAAGTATCCCGGAAGCGCCACTCTCAAAAAAGGTTGGCGAGATACGATCGATCTGAGCCGCTTGCCCGCCGGAGCGAACTCGATCGAGGTGCATGCGGAGCTGGCGAACGGCTGCGAATCGATTTTGGGAACACCGACGGTTGTGCTCGCGCCTCGCCTGTGAAAAAAATTTCTATGCCAGACTCCCTAGCCGGGCCAGCCGACTTGCTGCGGCAACACATCGCATATGACATTTGGGCGACCGAGCAGCTGCTTGCCGCAAGCGAAACTCTCGCGCCCGGCGGCCTTACTCGCGATTTTGGAACAGCGGACAAGAGCGTCGGTGGCACACTGACGCACTTGTATCGTTCTGAGCGAACCTGGCTCGCGCGCCTGGAAGGGATCGCTCCGAACTTCTCGAACAAGACTCCAGGTGATGAAGAGTTGTCGTTTCTGATGAGGCATTGGCCTGACTTACATGCCAACTGGCAGCGCTGGGCCGCTTCGCTGGAGGACGACGACGTCTCAAAAATAGTGGACTATAAGGATTTGAAAGGCAACAGCCGCGCAGAACCGCTTTGGCCTATTATCATGCACGTGGTCAATCATTCCACTCACCATCGCGGTCAGATCTCGGGTTTTATTCGAGCATTAGGACAAACGCCTCCGTCGTTGGACCTGATTACGTTCGTCCGTTTTAACATGGCGGAAAACGAGTAGGGCAGAGGTGATGCGGTCGGTACAACATTACAGTTTGCAGTTGGTGCTCCGAGTGTGATGACGGCTTAGGCGATCAGCGGTTGCTCGCCCTTGGCCAGCACTGCCTCTTTGCTTCCCAAGGCCCACGCGAGGCGGAACAGGTAGAGGCAGAGCCACACTGTGCCGCCAATCATCAGAAGCAGCGCCAGACAGTCGCTGAATGCAAACTCGGGCCGCACAATCGCATGCTGGGTCCAAATCGCGGGGGCCAGCATCATGCCCAGAAGATCCGCCGCCCGGGTGAGCAGCGCAATGGCGCAGAGTCTCCAGAACCAACTGGCCCGCCGGCGATTCTGCCACCAGATCACCGTCGAAAATATCATTAGCGTCAGGAACCAGGCATGCAGCCCTTCCTTTAACATGCCGGACCGATCAATGCCCATGTACGCTGCGAAGATGAGCAGCGGGAGGATGAGCAGGGCAAACGTCCAACCGGTCCTCTGCACCAGAGCGATGCCCACGATTCCGAGCAGGCAGAAGAAGAAGCAGAATCCGGAGGCGGCCGGCACAGTAGACCACGGCTGAACGAAGAAGCGTACGACAGGAGGCGAGGGCCCTTCCACCGCGTTTACGTTGTCATCGCTCGCCGAGTAAAGAAATTGGTGGAGCGGCACCAGAGTGTTGACCAGGGAATCGTCGCGATACTTCAGCCAGTTGGCCGGGGTTGGAGCGAGCGGCCCCGCGGCCCGGGCAAAGTGAAGGAACTTCGTTTGTGTGTAATCCGAGTGATTTGCTAACCGCCAAAGAATCAGCCAGAACGCCAGGCCCGCCAGCACCAGGCTTGTGGCGACTGCGATTCGCCAAGCACGGGTCCACAATGCGCGCCGGGCGCCCGCGAGCGCCGGAAGCAAGAGAAGTAGGCATAGGATCGCCGGAGCCGATAGCAGTGCCGACGGGTGGCACATGTATCCGAGACCAAGCGCAAGGCCGGCCGCGAGAAAGCGCCGCCGGATCGTCAGGTATCCGGCAAGGAGCACAAACGCAGCCGCCTCCAGCTTCGGCCACGTGAAGTAAACCTCATGGATGAAGAATGGGGAGGTAGCCGCAATCAGAACCGAGAGCAGACACCACTCGTCCGGCAGGAATAGCTGGCTGACTCCGAACACAAAGAACAAGGTGGCGCTCGCCAAGACGATCATGGCGCAGCGGTAGGCCATGAAGCCCTGCGGATCGAAGACTGTCCAAGGATCTTCCGGCTTGTGGTCCGGCATCTTCGCGGGCCCGGTGAGTACGAGCGGCGCGGCGGCCAAGGCAGCGAGCTGCCCGCGATCGGAAAAGGTCCACGTGCCATAGAGCTCGCCGGCAAACGGACTGGTTGTCTTCTGGCGCATCCCGACTAACTGCGACACGAAGTAGGGCAGCCGGCTATCGCTGCGTCCGCCAATGACCAGCGTCCGGGAGACCTCGCCATGATAGAGTTCTCCCACCGGCCCGAGCGAGTACATCGACTTGCCGAGGCCCACTGCAATGACCACGAGCGTAATCGCGAACAGGCGTAGCTCGGGTGCCGTGATTAGGCTGCGGATCCTGACCAATACAAAAAACCGGATGGAGAACGCAAAGAAGACGGCCAGCGCGAGACGGCAAACGAATTTCGGCGATACGTGATGCGGGGAACACCAGGCGAGCGTGCCCAGGGCCGCAAGCGCCAGCAAACCCGGAACCGCCAGCCACACAGGAGAGAACAACTGGCCGCTGGTTTGCAAAAGCTTGCGGCGCAGCATCAATCCGGGCGTCCAAAGCGCGGCCAACGATCCGCAAAGCGCCAGCAAGATGAACAGCAGCTGTTTGAAGACCAGCAGACCAGCCCTGCCTCCACTCTGCTGGTCCGAAAACGGCAGCGAAAAGCCCACCCAACCATCTGAACCTTTGTTGGCATCGGTCGCAACAATGTGAAAGGACGAGGCGCCCTCAATAGTGCGCAAAGAGACTCGCTTGAGCAGCCACTTTCCGCCCGTGTCCTCGAACGGCGCAACGGGCTCGTTGACAATTTTGCCGTCAGTTGTTTTTACTGCCAATAAGAGGCGGTTGCCAGGCCGGTTCGGATAGCCGCTGATGAACATCAGAAAATCGGGTTCCGCCCGGAATTCTTCGCTGACGACCGTACCTGTCGAATCGCCATTCCCGTTTAGGAACGAGCCGTACAGAGTCAGATCTCCGTGTATGTAGTTTGGGCGTTCCGGTATGGGCACTGCTCCGCCGGCGAAGGCCGTTCCTTGGATGAGCGTCTGGCCCGCTTTCACGGGCTCGAGCAGTTCCGGATAGAGGGTCTTTGGCCGGGCCGGAGATACGAAGCCGCTCAGCACGTACAACAACCCACCGATGCAGACCGCTACCGCTATTCTGTCGATTGCCCGCGCCGGGCTCTGTTCCGTGCAGATCGCGCGGAATGACGGCCGCTCCCGGAAGCATCTCTCCATTTTCTTCTCTTGGGGTTCTTTGCTCGGTTCTCCGTCAGCATAAACCACGCCTTTGGATGCACTCTTACAGGCGACTCCTACACGTAACGAAGTCACGGGCCGGGAGAGAAAGGCAGCCGACAGAGCACTCCCCTCGTGAAGGCTTATCGGGGACCAAGCGTTGCAGGGCGTTAGAGATGAATCGCGTCGTGTAAGGCTGCACTAAAAGACATGAACTTCTCAGACGTTGGCGCGCTTGTGGACGACACGGTTCTGGACTCGGCTGCTGGAGTATCCCACCCGGGCTCGGCCGCCCTGCGGCTGCCCTCGGGCGACTCGTACGCGATCTGGGATGTATTCCGGGCGCTCAGCGATTTCATCGAGAACGCAGAACCGGGACAGTTGGGGCCGTCAACGCTTTAAGGCTCATCGTCGCCGCTGTTCTCGCCGTCCTTCTCCCGGGGCGGAATCGGCGCAACCGCCGTCATCGGCTTGGTAATCTCATCCAGCAAGTCTGGAGTGCCAGCAGCACGCTCTAAGCGCGGGTACTTCTCCCCCTCGTGGTAATTCAGATCGACGTTGTAGACGTACTTGTCCGCTTGGACAACCAGGCGCATTGGATTGGACGATCCCTTCGCGTCCTTCAAGGCAGCCAGGAAACCGTCGTTCGAGTAGACCACCCCATTCACCGCCATGATCTTCTCGCCAGGAAAGAGACGGGCTTGATCCGCCGCTGAGTTTACGCGCACATCGGTGATCTTGCCGTCTTCGCCCATTCGTAGGCCCGTCGAGTACCAAACGTCGATAGAATGCCGCGTATCGAGCCCAGCCTTCTCAAAGGCAGTTGGCTTGTCCGTGAACACGAGCTTGTAGCCGCCGTGCTCAATGCCCGCCAAGTTCGCGTGCGGAGCCAGTGTAGTGATGCGCTCGTGCAGAAATTTAGCCCAATCGTAGGGCGTCACCTGATTCAAATCGCGCACGAGTTCATTGAAGTCATACGGCACGACTTTCGGAGGCGTGTTGCCGCCCAGCCCGACAAAGATCAGCAGAAAGTCATGCAGAGATTTCTTGTTTTGCGTTAGCTGCCGGATCGTGGTGTCGACGTCTAGCCAAAGCAGTTCGCCTTCGAAGTAGTAGTCTTGGCCGCGCCGCCAATCGGACCAGGCGGCACTATCCGACCGCAGGATGGAGGCCGCAACGGCAGTGTCTTCCGTATCGCGCCAGATGCGCCCTTCCCGATCGTTCAGCAGCGCAGCCGTGTAGCCGAGAACTTCCCGGTACTGATCGGCGGTCCGCAGGCCCGATCTTGCGGCCAATACGTTGCCCAGATACTCTGTCATGCCTTCGTAGACCCACAGCAGGTTGCCTTTCATGGGCGTCTTGTAGTCCGGAGTAGCGAGACCGTCCGGTCGGCGGTATTTGCCGTTCCAGGAGTGCGTAAATTCGTGCGAGAGCAGATCCGCATCGAGCAGAGCCAATTTGCGGTCCGCAAAACCTTTCTCCTTCACGCCGTTGTCCGAGGATTGATGGTGCTCGAGGCCCTCACCACCGGCGGCATCGGAGAGGGTCAGGAGGAAGTGATAGTCGTTGTAGTGATGCGAGCCGTACATCGCGCTGGCTTCGTGCACTAAGTTGTTCACAGCCGTTAAGAACTGCGGCTTCAGGTCGATGTCTTTCGGATCGTCAGCCGCGACGTCTAAAAAGTGCTTCGGCATCACGTCCGGCGCAAGCGGAATCTCTTTGAAGTATTTGCCCGTGAGAATCGGTGAGTCTACAAGCATCTCAAGGCTGACCGGCGCAAAGTGAGTCGTTTCCCCGGCTGTCCCCGTTGGCTTGAGTGCAGTGCCGACGCCCCAGCCGCTTGGAACCTTGATCGCCGGTTCCATTTGGATGTTCCGGACAGGAATGCCGTCCGGATAGAGCAGCAGCTTCTCCCATTCGAGCATTGCGAGTTTATCGCTCACGCGCGCCGTCACGATCGCATCGACATGAATGTCGAGCGTGGTTGCTCCCGGCGGGACGGTCACATGAAAGGCGTAAAGATCGACATCGTCGCGCCTCCAAGGGAGCGTCTGGCCAGCCGCGCGGAAGTACAGCCCGGTCATGTTTTCGATAGGGCCCGACGGCATGTGTGTGCCGGGAATCCACTCGGCCGCGGTGATCCTAATGGGACCGGCCGTGACCGGAATCTGGATGTCGGCGTGCCAGAGCTTGCGGGGCGCGTCGGAGAGGTCGGCGGTGATGCGGATGGGAGAGCGGGTGAGGTCCGGTGCGCCTAGTCCGGGTAGAGCAAGGGCCGCAAGAGAGGCAACCCCCATTGCAACTTGTCTGGAACAGCGCGAAAGAGGAATGCGGAGCAGTGGGAAATCCTTCCTCCTTGCATGATAGACGGGGCTCTGTTTACGACCGGTCTATCTGCCCAGCCGACGCATCGAGGCGCGCCTGTGCGCGCTGCATGGATCTCAGCGCAGCATCGGTTTCACCCACACTCTGCGCCTGCTTCAGCGCTTCGTTTGCTTGATCGAGTTGCTTCTGCGCCGCCTCGCGGGACACCTTATTGGCCGCCACGGCGCTATCCGCCAACACATGCACATGATTGTCGAACACCTCGACGAATCCACCATCGATCACCAGCCGCTTGTCTGAGCCGCTGCCGCCTTCGTAGGTGAGCAGCCCCGGCCCTAACTCGCTCAGCAGCGGAGCATGTCCCGCAAGAATGCCCATATATCCGGCTCTCCCGGGCAGCTGCACCTCGGTGACCTGCTCGTCGATGAGCAGTTCCTCCGGTGTCGCGACTTGCAATTGAAATGTATCCGCCATATCTGCCTGGACCGGTTAGCCCTGCATCGTCTTGGCAGCTTCGACCACGTCTTCAATCGTGCCCTGCATGTAAAAAGCCTGCTCGGGGAGATTGTCGTGCTTGCCGTCCACAATTTCCTTAAAGCTGCGCACGGTGTCTTCCAGCTTTACGTACTTGCCCGGGCGTCCGGTGAACTGCTCCGCCACATGGAAGGGCTGCGACAGAAACCGCTGGATGCGGCGCGCGCGCGCCACAGTCTGCTTATCTTCATCGCTTAGCTCGTCAATGCCGAGAATCGAGATAATATCCTGCAAGTCTTTGTAGCGCTGCAACGTAAGCTTGACTCGCTGCGCGACATCGTAGTGTTCTTCGCCCAAGATGTTCGGGTCGAGAATGCGCGAGGTTGAGGCGAGTGGATCGACCGCCGGATAGATGCCGAGCTCCGAAATTGCTCTTGACAGGTTGGTAGTAGCATCCAAGTGCGCAAACGTCGTGGCCGGAGCGGGATCCGTGTAGTCGTCTGCGGGAACGTAGATCGCCTGCACCGACGTGATGGAGCCGCGCTTGGTCGAGGTAATGCGCTCCTGTAAGTCGCCCATCTCTGTCGCCAGATTCGGTTGATATCCCACGGCGGAAGGCATGCGTCCGAGCAGCGCCGACACTTCGGATCCGGCCTGGGTAAACCGGAAAATATTGTCGATGAAGAGCAACACATCCTGCCCTTCCTGATCGCGAAAGTATTCGGCGACCGTTAGTCCGGTCAGGCCCACCCGTAGACGCGCGCCCGGCGGTTCGGTCATCTGCCCGTACACCAGTGCTACCTTGGACTTTCGCCAGTCCTTCGGATCGACAATGCCCGCCTCCTGCATTTCCATCCAAAGATCGTTGCCCTCGCGGGTCCGCTCGCCTACTCCAGCGAATACGGAGACGCCGCCGTGCTTCATGGCGATGTTGTTGATCAGCTCCTGAATGATGACTGTCTTGCCGACACCAGCGCCGCCGAACAGCCCGATCTTGCCGCCCTGCAAATACGGCTCGAGCAAATCGATTACTTTGATCCCGGTCTCGAACATTTCGAGCCCGGTCGCCTGCTCGTCGAAAGCGGGCGCCGTGCGGTGAATGGGGGCGCGCTGATCGGATTCGATCGGGCCCATATTGTCGACCGGCTCACCCAATACGTTCAGCACGCGTCCAAGGGTTTGATTGCCAACTTTAATGGTGATCGGTTCGCCCAGGTCGTAAGCCTTCATGCCGCGCACCAACCCGTCGGTCGGCTCCATTGCGATTGTTCGGACGCGCCCTTCGCCGATATGCTGCGCCACTTCCGCCGTGATGTTGATCTTGACCGGTACGTCGAACCCTTCGCTGGTCACGTGAATAGCGTTCAGCAGCTTCGGCACGTGCCCCTCCGGAAACTGCATCTCGATGGTAGGCCCCGCGACTTGGATTACGTGACCTTCTGCTATGCCTTCAGTTGCCATTGAAAACTCCTCATGCCAGAGCGGCGGCGCCGCTCACAATCTCAATAATTTCGCGGGTGATGTTCGCCTGCCGCACGCGGTTCAGCGTCAACGTCAGGTCGTCGATGACATCGCCTGCGTTCCTGCTTGCGGCGTCCATGGCCGTCATGCGCGCTGCGTGATACGCCGATATCGATTCAAGCATTGCCCGGTAAATCGCCAGCTCCACGTAACGGGGCAGCAGGTCGCGCAGAATCTGCAAGGGAGGCTGCTCATAGATGTAATCGATGGGCGGCTCCGCTCCCTCTTTAGCGTCTTTGTTCTGCTCTTTCGGCAGCTCAACCGGAAGTATCTTCCTCAGAACGAGATTCGGCGCCATGGCGCTCTTGAACTCATTGCCCGCGACGTACACTGCGTCGATCTCGCCCTTGCTGTAAGCCTCGATCATCTTATCGGCGATTTCGCGGGCTTCGCCGTAGTGAGGCTTCTCGACAATTCCGACGTGTTCGCCCGAAAGCTTCGCGCTGCGCCGCCGGAAGTGATCGCGGCCTTTTCGCCCGATCGCCTCGATCTGCAAGTCCGCGCCGCGGTGCTCATCGGCAAACACCTGCACCCTGCGAAACAGGTTCGAGTTGAAAGCGCCCGCCAACCCCGTATCGCTGCTGACTAGCACCAGCTGAATCCGTTTCTCCTCGCGAACCTGCAGCAGGGGCAAGTGAGTCGCTTCATCCAGATTTGCGGCTGCTTTTGAGACATTAGCCAGGATGCGATTCATCATCTCCGCATACGGGCGCGATCCAAGCGCATGCTCTTGCGCACGCCGCAACTTTGCAGCCGAGACCATTTTCATGGCCTTGGTGATCTGCTGCATGTTCTTGACGCTGCGAATGCGGCGCCGGAGATCGATCAAACTCGCCATAGCCTAGACCTGGACGGGCGTTCTCTCCGTCTCGTCGGTTTGGGCTTTTTCGTCCCGGGTTGGCTGTCCGTTCTGAGCGGTCTTACTGCCGGCAGCTTGTTCGGGCTTCTTGCCGTCCGTCGATTTGCTGAACCGCTGCTCCTTAAACTCTTTCAACGCGGCTTTGAGCTGGTTCTTCAGATCGTCTTTCAGCTCCTTCTTTTCGCGAATCTCCTGCAGAATTTGCGGCTTACTGTTATCCAGAAATTGGTAAAGCTCGGCCTCGAAACGCCTGACATCCTCTACCGCAACGTCGTCCAGATATCCATTGCCGCCCGCAAAGAGAATCGCTACCTGCTTCTCTACCGGGACCGGCGAGAATTGATTCTGCTTCAGCACCTCCACCCAGCGCTTGCCGCGGTTTAACTGATCTTGCGAGGCCTTGTCGAGGTCGGAACCAAACTGCGCGAAAGCCTCCAGGCTCCGGTACTGCGCGAGCTCCAGCCGCAAGCTTCCGGCCACGGACTTCATGGCTTTGATCTGCGCGCTGCCGCCCACACGGCTCACCGACAGGCCTACGTTAATTGCGGGCCTCACATTCGAGTTAAAGAGATCCGTTTCCAGGTAGATTTGGCCGTCGGTGATCGAAATGACGTTGGTCGGAATATAGGCGGATACGTCGCCGGCCTGCGTTTCGATAAAGGGAAGTGCGGTCAGCGAGCCGCCGCCCTTTTCGTCGCTCAACTTAGCGGCACGTTCGAGAAGGCGGCTGTGAAGATAGAACACGTCGCCCGGAAACGCCTCCCGCCCTGGGGGACGCCGCAGGAGCAGCGAAATCTCGCGATATGCCGCTGCGTGTTTGGATAAATCGTCGTATATGCAAAGCGCATGGCGCTTCGTATCTCGGAAGTATTCGCCGATCGAACAGCCTGCGTAGGGAGCGATGTACTGCATGGGAGCAGGGTCGGAAGCTGTCGCCGCCACCACGATCGTGTAATCCATTGCGCCATGTTCTTCGAGCGTTCGTACAACCTGGGCCACCGTCGAGCGCTTCTGCCCGATCGCCACATAAATACATGTGACGTCCTGACCCTTCTGGTTCATGATCGTGTCGAGCGCGACGGTGGTCTTGCCGGTCTGCCGGTCGCCGATGATCAGCTCGCGCTGCCCGCGTCCGATCGGCACCATGGCGTCAATTGCCTTGATTCCCGTTTGCAGCGGCTGCCGCACCGATTGCCGGTCAACCACGCCCGGGGCTAAACGCTCTAGCGGGTTGAACTCGGTGGTCGCAATGTCGCCCTTGCCGTCGATCGGTTGCCCCAGGGCGTTCACAACTCGCCCAATCATTGCTTCGCCGACCGGAATCGAGATAATCCGCCCGGTTCGCCGTACCTGATCACCTTCTTTGATGTTGCTGTAATCACCCAGCAGCACCGTTCCGACCTGATCTTCTTCGAGATTAAGGGCAATGCCCACCGTCTCCGGCCCAAATTCCACCAGTTCGCCAGCCATCACGTTCTCGAGCCCGAAGACGCGCGCGATTCCATCGCCCACGCTGATTACCGATCCGGTCTCGGATACATTCGCTACTGCATCGAAATTCTGAATTTCCGACGACAGTATGCGCGAGATTTCATCTGCTCTAATTTGAGCCATACGTTTCCTATCCTTACAGAGACGATCCTAGGCGCGCGACAAAAGCCGGGAGCGCATGCTGTCCAGCTTGCCCCGAATCGTTGTGTCGTATTCCTTGGAGGCGACATGCGCCCGAACGCCGCCGATCACCGACGGATTCACTATATACCGCGCCCGGATAAACTTGCCCGTTTTCAAACCAAGCGCACGCTCGATGTCTCCGCGCTGCTCGGGCGTCAATTCTTCCGCGGTCGTGATCTCAGCCGGAATCCAGCCGGTCCTCTCGTCTACGATCAAATCGAAATCGTGCTGCATCGCCGGCAGCTCATGCACGCGACGGTGCGAAACCACCACCAGAAAGAAATTCTTGATTAGCCGGTGCAAGCCAAGTTGATCGGAAAGCTTGCCGACTATGGCGAGTTTTCTTACCTTGCTCACCGAAGGCGACAGGAGCGCCATCCGCAAGTCATTCGATTCGGCCACCATCTGCGCGGCCGACTTCAGCTGGGCACGCGCCTGGTCCGGCGTGATCTCTGCGTCTGGCGCCAACACCGCGTCGGCCAATGCCTGGGCGTAGTGAATTGTTAAGGCGTCCGTCATCTAGTTCTTTTCGCGCTCGATCAGGTGAATAAAATCATCCACCGGATTTTGCGGACCGCCCTGCGCCAATTGATCGTGTAGCCGCCTCTCCGCCAGCCCGATAGCAAGATCGGCCGTGTGCGCCCGCACACGCTTCGCCGCGTCACTCCGAAGAGCCTCAATCTCGTTCTTCGCGTTCTGCTGCATCCGGGCGATCTCAGAGGCTGTTTGTTCCCGCAAACGCTGGTGTTCGCGCTCGAATTCAACTCGTGATTGCTCGCGAATGCGCTTGACCTCTTCGCCGAGCGTCGCCATTTTCCGGTCGATCTCCGAATAGCGCAGGTCCGCGTTCAGCTTCAAGCCCGTAGCGTCCTGGATGGCCTTCTGGATGTCCGCCGAACGCGCGTTGAAAAAGGCAGGCGCTTTCTTTGCTATGAACCACCCCAGAAGAGCCGCGAAAACAGCGGCGTTGAGCACCTTCCACATGCCGATGCGATCAAGCGCAGCGGTCTCCTGCGGCGTTTCTTGCGCCATTGCCTGAGCCGTTGTCAACGCAAGCAGCACAACCAGTGAAAAGCCATTGCGGACCGCCGGCCTCCAGTCTGGGTAGCGAAGATCTATCATCAGGCCGCTCTCCGTTCCAGCACGGCGTTCACAATCTGCTGGCTCAAGCCCTCTACGCTCTTATCGAGGTCGGCTTGGGCCCGTTCTACTTCACCCTCGATCTCTTGCTTGGCTCCATCCACCTCCGCCGTAACTTCGGCCTGGGCGGCCGCTACCTGCGCGGTTTGCTCGTCGGTCCATTGCCGTCGCAGAGCTTCGTGCTCCTCGTAAATCTGCTGCCGCGCCAGGTGCATGGCATGCTCAAACTCCGACTGCCGCTGATCTGCTGCCTCAAAGGCCTTCTGCGCCAGCGCCCGCACGCCTTCGGTCTCTTGTCTGCGTTGATCGAGAATGGCCCCGACCGGCTGAAAAAACGTCCGCTTCAAGTACCAGGTAAGGAAAAGAAAAAAGACAATGGTGGGTACTGCTTCAATCAGCAGGTCAGCGAGGGCCTTGAGGGTTGCATCCATGCAGCAAAATTGAGAACTCAGGGTAGAGCATGAGGTATGTTCCGCCAAGGAACACACTTCGGAGTGTGTCTTACTGCCCTAAGGGTTTACGCTACCATAGCAGATTTTTACTGGTCAACCCTTTACGCCGTGTAACCCTGAAATCAGCATGAATCGACGCCAGTTCTTCGGCGCAGCTACCCTCGTGGGTGCCTCGGTCGCGTCAATCCCCAGTGACGCCGCAGCCCAAGGCGGAAAAGCGCCAAACGAGCCCCCCGGTTCCTTCGATTTCATCTTCTTCACCGATACCCACATTCAACCGGAACTGGACGCCGCCGGAGGGTGCCGTGAATGCTTCACAAAAATCCGTTCCATCCCCGCTGATTTCGCTATTCAAGGCGGCGATCACGTTTTTGACGCTCTAGCGGTTCCTCGCGCCCGCGCCACAAGACTCTTTGACCTTTATAAGCAAACCGAGCATGCGCTCGAACTGCCTATTTACCATGCCCTCGGCAATCACGACGTGTTCGGCCTCTCGCCTTCTAGCGGTGCCGTTCCAAGCGATCCGGCCTACGGCAAGAAGATGTTATCTGTGTCGCGCCGACATACGATCCGCCGAACATGCCTACCTTGCCGTTGGAGTAAGGCAACGCGGCCGCCCATTCTACGGTGTCAAATCCGTCCTGCGATTCGTATTTGAACGGGTACCATTCGCCCTCGGACGTATATCGACCCCGAACATCCTGGAAAATGGCGACGTATCCGCGGGTTGCGGCACGAGAGCCAAATTCTGCTGCGCCGGCTTTGCTATAAGGCGTCCTCTGGAGGAGAACCGGATAGCGTCCGGGTTGGTTCGGGCGGTAAATATCAGCTCGGAGTACGACTCCATCGCGCATGGTCGTGGGCACACTCTGCTCTATCAGTACATCGCTCTGTTGCCCTTCGACAACGCCGACGCAGGCGAGCAGTCCCGCAACCATCAACCACTTGTTCGACATCAGACGGGTAAGATATCACGCGAGGCACTGCGGTTAGCTGCCCATGATCATACCTGGGCTGGCGGAGTACTGCAGTTATTGTTCGTTCTAAGGTTCTCTATAGCTTCCGATACACGCATTGCAAATTCGAGATTGAGCGAGAACTCCAGCGAGGGTATGGCTTCCTCAAATCTTCTCGAAAATCGCTGAATGAGTGGTTCGTCAGTGACGAGTTCAATTGCGTGAACCGTGCCGGAATCTGTCTCGATCAGTGCTCGGCGCTCGTCGGGAAGGCTGTATCCACAGCGGACCTCCCCGATCTTGGAGCCAGGCGCCGCGTACTCGCGGATTGCCAATAGGTGCGAGCCCAGGTTCTCCAGGGCAGGAATGCCCAGCCGGTTTCCACGGCTGATTGTAAAGGCGCCGCTGAATCGACTATTCGCTGAGACCGGCAGGTTAGTTCTCAGCTCCTCCACCTTGTCCAGAAAGCAATATTGGAAATGAACCGCCACCAGCACGTGGCGTCTTCGTGCAATATCCATGAGCGCCTCCGTCTCTGTTCGGGAGCATAGCCAAGGCTTCTCGACGATGACGTGCAAGCCTGCAGCAATGGCGCTCTCGATAAGCAGCGGCAACTCATCGCATGGCGGTATGCAAAGCCATGCAATCTGAGCTTCGGAAAGCGTTGCCAATTCACCAGAGATCCGCCGCTTAAATTGCTCCTCGGATTCGTCTGCACGGCGTCTCGTTTTCTCGAAAGTAAGTACGCGCCGCTGGTCTTTCAAGAGAACGTCGCGGATCATCGCTGCCCACCGGCCATTACCGAGAACCACGTACGTCAGCGGACTAACCATCCTGCGCAATCGCTTCGCAGATCAGGCGGGCTGCTTTTACGGCGCTCACTACTTTGCCGGAAAAGATGTGAAACTCGCCCGGCTCTCCTCTAACGATATGCAGCGTTCGCCGGTCCTGATCCGGATTGTTCTCGACCACACGAATCGCAAATCGCGAACCCTTATAAATAGCGTCTTCCGCCGCTGGAATCGCTTCGCTGCAGTCGGCCCGCATTTCTTCGAAATGGGTGAATGCTACCGGCTCGAATTGTGGCCGGTGAAGAACGTCGCGGAATTGTTCCGGGATCGGAACGCTGGGATCGGTTGTCGACCAGTGATTGGTGTACTTCGCCGAACCGAATAGCGAAAACCCGGAGTCCGCGTAAGAATCGAAAGCAGTGAAAGGACCATCTATGATGACCACTGCTAAATTCCGCAGCGCCGCCGGAAGCTCAATGAGAATTTTCTCAGCCACTTGTACCTTGACAGAGCCCAACAAACAGCGGCTTGCGTCCTGTCCGTAAGTGGCCCACACGGCAAAATCGTAGCCGGCCCGCATCGTTGAGGTGAACGCCCGTTTCTCGAAGGCAATGCCAAGCGACTGCACTCGGTCTTCGATCAAGCGGCGGAGAACATTTGGATTGTAAAGATGTTCATCGACCTGGTAGCAGGCCTCAATGAACTCGAAGTTTAGCCAATCGGGACGACATGCTCTGACGGCCAGTCCGTGCTGCTGCATCAGCCTCTCGTAAGCTTCTGCCGAGGTCCGCGATCCTACCTTAGGTATCGCGTAATAGTTGCAGCTATTCCGGACGATTGCCGGCGCAAACTCCTTTAGAAACTCGCTATTTGCCTCTTTTACTTCCTCGATCGTCTCCGGACTTCTAGGGTAGTGATAGCCGGCATGGACCCGGCACGCATTGATCGCCGAAGCCGCTTGCATAATCCCAAGTGGATCGAACAAAGAAACGCGATGCCCATGTTGCGCAAGCCGGATGGCTGCGGTTGCTCCATAGATTCCTGCTCCGGCAACCGCAATCCTACTGCTCATCTTGTCTACGATCGAATCGTGTCATCCGCGCTGAGCGTTAGCTTGCCATTGCGCAGCCGGTAATCCACCCCTCGCCAACGTATGCTCGTTTGCAGAAAACTGGATACCCAAAGAGCGAATGCAATCATATCCCAAACGGCGACCAGGATCATCTTCGCCCACACGCCGGATTGCCGCATGCCATGAACACCGATCAACCATGTTATGGCGATGCGCAGGCACAAATAAGTGCCCAGATAGCTCGCGGCGACGGATAGGGTAGGCCGCAAGGCAATTGCAACAAGGCTCCACGGCAGCCCCCAGGTAAACAGTAACCCGAAATGACCAGCTGGACGCATGTGCCGCATCACAGTCATCCAGCGTAATCGCTTTCGAAAAAACTGCTGCACGCCGGAAAAATCAGGCACTGTCTCCACGACATACGGCAACAGCAAAGTCGCGAACCCTTGTTCCGCGACCAGGCGGCCGACGTACAAATCGTCCGCAGGGCGGTCTTGCAGGACTTCATAGCCGCCGAAATCTGCTACGTTCCGCCGCCGCGTGACAATGGTTTGCGCCAAAGCAAACTTAACGCCCTCCAGCTTCCATGCCACGATAATCCCTGCAAAGAAGTCGGATAGCATCGAGACCGATTGGATCTTCTCGAGCAGGCTATGTTCTTTTGTAGAAACATAGAGGCATGTCGCCGCCCCTACTTTCGGATCGGCAAAGGGTTGCACCACCGAGCGGAGATAGTCCGGTCGCACTCGAACATCGCCGTCAGTAATCACGAACAGATCGTATAGAGCTTCCCCGGTCAAGCGCGTCAATCGGCCAACTTTGTCGTTGACCACATCGCGGCTGGATCCATCCAGCACTCGAATGTTGCGCTGCGGGAAGTCGCGCTTCAGCTGCTCAATAACTTCGCCAGCCGGGTCGTCTGCATCCACGCAGAAAAGAATCTCGTACGGAGCAGGATAGTCCTGCCTGCAGAAGCTCGCAAAGTTCTCGTACGAGTCACGATCCAGGCCTCGGATTGGCTTCAAGATGCTTACAGGCGGGAACACCTCGGAGGGGGAACTCGATTGCTTTGCCTGCCTGAAAAACAGGAAGGAGCTATAGATCGCAATCAAGTAGTAGACGAACGGAATCCCAGCCACAGCCAGCAGCATGTAAAGAAGCATGGTTACGGAAGCCTGGGGATGTTGTATGAACTTGCTGACAATATAGACGAGATATTCTTCACTAGTATAAGGCAGAAGCGCGCTACCGCTGTTGCGTGCTCCGATCGAGCTGAGACCAGCGATTGCCAGTCCGCAACGGTTATGTATTTTGCGGAGCTATCGTTTTGAAGCCGTAGGTTCGATAGTCCCACCGCATTTTGCCGGCGCGGAGTTGGACGACCGTGAAGCCTTCGGGCGTTCCCCAGCGGGTTCCGTGCCACCAGTTGCCGCAAACTGCGCCGCTTGTGATGTAAGGGATCCCGCGCCATTCGACGACCTCGTTGATGTGCGTATGGCCTTGCAAAACACCCAGGACGTTATGCCGCTCGAGAAGCGGAAGAACCTGGTAGGCGTTAACTACCGAAGACGTTTGATAGGCCGATGGCTTGTGGGGCGGCACGTAGGACGAAGAGGCGGTAACCAGCGGCACATGGACGATGACGATGATGGGAGTTTGCGGGCCCGCGGATTGAAGCTCAGCTTTGAGCCAGGCTAACTGCTTTACGTCGATGCGGGCTTCCCAGGAGCGGTCCGGGGTAGGTTGGATGGAGTCGAGGATGAGAAAGCGGTAGCCCTTGTGGGTGAAGGACTGGTAAGTTTTGCGGCCGATGCGGTCTTCGCTGGCGGCGATTGCCCATCCGCCGCACTTAGCCGGGATTTGTCCTGTTGTCACGGCCAGCAACTATCACAGCAATTGGACCTATCAAGGCGGAGCCTTCGAACAGTGGTTCAACGAGTCCTGGACGTCCGGTCTTGCGCAGGACACATTGGACCGTGAAGTGCGAAATAAGACGAATGCATTGATCGGCTCACCGGCGCTGCCTCTGTCGTCGTATCCCCTCTTCAACGGCCCGATCAATTTGAATTTGAACAAGCTTGCGCCTTACTTTCTCGATTGGTTGGCGCACCCTACGTACGACAGCTATTGGAAGCAATGGTCGATTGAGGATCACTATCCTGCGATCACCGTTCCGGCGCTGCATACGGCCGGGTGGTACGACATCTTTCAAGCTGGATCACTGCGTAACTATGAGGGGCTGAAACTCCATGCAGCGAACGAGGCCGCCAGAAAAGGCCAGCACCTCCTCGTGATCATCGGCGGACATGCCGGCAGCGGCCGAAAGGTAGGCGATGTAGACTTCGGCCCTACCGCGGCCTTCAAGGAAAACGATGTAACGCTTGCCTGGTACGACTACCTCTTCAAAGGCGTGAAAAATGAATTCGCCGGTAAACCTGTACGTCTCTTTGTGATGGGCGCGAACCAGTGGCGCGACGAGGACGACTGGCCGTTGCAACGAGCCCGCGCGACGAAGTATTTCCTCCACTCGACGGGCAATGCAAACTCTCTTCGCGGCGATGGCACGCTTTCGCTGGCTGTTCCGCAAGCCAATGAAACCGCGGATCGCTTCACCTACGATCCTGCGAAACCAGTGCCCACCATAGGAGGTCCGCTCTGCTGCGATTCAATCCATCTCCCCGCCGGCCCGCGCGATCAACGGCCGGCTGAAGCCCGCGATGATGTACTCGTCTACACAGGCGAACCGTTTTCGCGCCAAACCGAAGTGACTGGAGATGTCGGTCTCGACCTTTACTTCAAATCGTCAGCTGTCGACACCGATTTCACGGCCAAGCTGGTCGATGTCTGGCCGAATGGCTTTGCGCAAAACCTGACAGAGGGCATATTGCGTGCGGCCTTTCGCAATTCTCAGGAAACGCGGGAACTGCTCAACCCGGGACAGATTTGCAAGATTCACATCGATCTCTGGTCAACCAGCAATGTGTTCTTGCCAGGACATCGGCTCCGGCTGGAGGTCGCGGGCAGCAACTTCCCGCGGTTTGATCGAAATTTGAACACGGGTCGCGCTTTGGCCAATAACGCACAGTGGACCAGCGCCACGAATGTAGTTCTCCACGATAACGAACACCCGTCGACCTTGGTTTTGCCCGTCGTTCCGTAAGCTGCTGCGCGATCTGCGGGATGTAGTTCCCGCCCGAAGGCGCAACGAAGAATTTAAGGCTGACACAAGGGACTTTTCGGTACTTTGCGTTTACCTCGAAGCTGAACGCGGTCTGGGAAGGTGTCGGTGGACGTATCTTGTGCGACCTTAGGGCCACCTTCACCATTGCGATTTGGGGGAACAAGTGGCGAGTTGGAGCGCGCCGTGACCTTCTACCTAGGATTCTGGACTCGCGGAGCAGCAATACCCACCTTTGGGCTAAAGATCCGATGTTCTTCGAGTTATCGAGATCCCTGCGCTAGAAGGGTATAAAGAGTGATCATGATAGATTCTTTCTCGTGAGCACGGGGGAGCCCAATAAATGAAGGCGTCGGAGACAAGATTGCAGGCTATTCTCGAAGGCACGAAGCAATATGTCGTGCCTTTGTTCCAGCGGCCCTACAGCTGGACCAAAAAAGAATGGGAGGTCCTCTTATCAGATCTCCAGGAAATAGCTGCAATCGAGGAGCCACGCGCTCACTTTCTCGGCTCGCTTGTGACGATGCCCACGGTGTCTGTTCCTGAGGGCGTCGCAAAATACCTGCTGATTGACGGTCAGCAAAGACTCACGACCATTTTGGTCATTCTAACGGTGCTTAGAGATCTTGCCCGCAGCGCCGGGGATGATGCTCTTGCTGAAGAGATTAATCTGACTCTCATCGTTAACCAATTCAAGAAGGAGGGTGACCATCACAAGCTATTACCGACGCAGAACGATCGAACGGCTTTCGAGGCCTTAGCACTAGAAACTCAAAATGGATTCGACTCTCAACTTCAGAGAGCCTACACATTCTTTGAAAAAGGGATCCAGGCAAAAAGCCTGTCAGTCGATCGAGTCAAGAAAATCTTGTGCAATGATCTTTCTGTCGTAAGTATCGTTCTAGACCCGGACGACAACCCTCATCTCGTATTCGAAAGCCTGAATGCGAAGGGTCGCGCGCTAAGTGCTGCCGATCTGATTCGTAACTACTTCTTTATGCGAATCCACGTGTCTGATCAAGACGCTCTCTATGGCAAGTATTGGAAGCCTATGGAGACGGCTCTTGGGCTCAATTTAACGGAATGCATAAGACATTATTTAATGAAAGATGGAAAGGTAATCCGACGGGACGATGTTTACTTTGCTTTAAAAGAAGGCGTGACAAAGGAAAACGCTACGGAGCGGTTGGCAGATTTGGCCCGTTTCGCGGCGTTCTACGAAAAACTGTTGTCTCCTGAACGCGAATCAGACACAGCTGTTCGAACAGCGTTGAAGAGGTTCAACAGGCTCGAAATCAACTCAGCTTTCCCTTTCCTACTCAACTGTTATGACGAACTCGCGGCCGGTACTCTGTCGAGTGCGGATTTTGTCGAGGTGATTGAAATCCTGAGCAATTTCCTATTACGGCGATTCGTCTGTAACGTAGGAACGAAAGATCTCAGTAAAATCTTCTCGCCTCTTTACAGACAGGTAAAACGTAATCAAGTGAGCTTTTCACGATCGCTGCGTTCGGTACTTCAAACACTGAGATACCCGAGAGATTCCGAGTTTCGGTCGCGCATCGAGGACGGAAAGCTTTACGGAACAGCAGAACAAGCGACCAAAGGAAGATTTATCTTGGAAAGCCTTGAGTTGTCTTCTGCACATAAGGAGCCAGTTTCACTCGAGGGCTTGTCTGTTGAGCACCTGATGCCTCAAACACTCACAGACTACTGGAAATCATTACTGGGTGCCGAGTGGGAGGAAACCCACGAGCTCTATCTGCACACAATTGGGAATTTAACCCTCACTGGTTATAACCCTGAGCTTTCGAATTCCAATTGGGCACGCAAGCGTGAGATCTTGTTGAGTAGTCATCTTGAGCTGAATAGATATTTCGAAGGTAAGGAAAGTTGGCGGCGTGAAGATATAGAGGACCGAAGTAGAACGCTTGCTGAAATGGCATTGAAGGTGTGGCCGTATTTCGGAGATTCATCGGTTGTCGAGAAAGAAAGCGCTACAGGCAAGACCCCTCAGCACCTGACGATTCTTGGGCAGCAGTTTCAGGTTGACTCGTGGCGCGACGTTCTGGAGAATACGATCAACGTTATAGCCGACTTAGAACCCGAAAAATTTAACCTACTCTTGCGCCAATTTCCTCGGTTTGTAAATCGAAATGCAGACGTCCTCCGGGAGACTAGGCGGTTAAAGAATGGTGCTTTCATTGAAGTACATCTTTCGGCTCAGTCGATTCAAAAGTTCTGTTTCCAGGCCTTGGAGTCGATAGAAATGAGCGTAGATGATTGGCTTCTAGAGACCATTTAAAAGCGGGTTTGTAACACTCGCGAGCTGGCAGTTGTCCGATATGACAAATGCTTAGTTTGTCTTATCCGGCAACGTTACTCCCCATAAACGCGCATTCAAGATGCCATGCCGACTTACCGTTACGAATCCCCGGGAAGCGCATCGTCGATAGAACGTTTATCGAAGACGGGCAAGAGATCGTAACACCACGAAATTCCGAGCAGGGGAAGCCCGAGCAGTTTTATCGAGCCGCTCCCATTGCTAATTTTTCGTTCATGGCGACGCGTGTACCTGAGCCGCTGAGCGAGACCATTGAGACTCTCTATCGGCAGGAATCGGGCCGGGTTCTAGCGACGCTTGTGCGCCTCCTCGGAGACCTGGATCTGGCCGAAGAGTCGATGCACGAGGCGTTCGCCGCTGCTCTGGAGTCCTGGACGCTGGCTGGCATTCCGGACAAGCCGCGCCCATGGCTGATTTCAACGGCACGCTTCAAGGCCATAGACGCTATGCGCCGGCGCGCGCGCCTCAATGGAGCACGGAGAGATCTTGTTGCCCATGTGGCATCGCGCGTCAACGACGCTCCGCTCGAGGATGAAGAGATCGAGGATGACCGCCTCCGCCTGGTCTTCACCTGCTGCCATCCTGCTCTGCCTCCGGAAGGACAGGTTGCGCTCACCCTTCGCGAAATCTGCGGCCTGACCACGGAGGAGATTGCCCGGGCATTTCTGGTGACGCCGGCAACGCTCGCCCAGCGCATCGTGCGCGCCAAGGCAAAGATTCGAGAGGCATCGATTCCCTACGAGGTGCCGGCGCCGGGGGAGTTACCCGAGCGGCTGAACGCGGTGCTTCAGGTCATCTATCTCGTCTTCAACGAAGGCTACTCGGCTGCTGCGGGAGCTGAGGTCACCCGGGCCGAGCTAACCGGCGAAGCCATTCGATTGGGACGGCTGCTGACCGACCTCCAGCCGGAGCCGGAAGTCATTGGCCTGCTTTCTCTGATGTTGCTGCAGGAATCCCGTCGCGCCGCAAGAACCTCTCCGGTCGGAAAGCTGATCTTGCTGGAGAATCAAGACCGCTCGCTCTGGAACCGGGAGCAGATAGCGGAGGGTGTGGCATTGGTGGAGAAAGCCCTGAAGTCCCGCCGCTTCGGCTCTTACACGCTGCAGGCTGCGATTGCGGCCGTTCATGCAGAGGCGGAATCGGCCGCTGCGACGGACTGGCGGCATATTGTTGCGCTTTACAACCACTTGGTACGGATTCAGCCTTCGCCCGTTGTCCATCTGAATCGCGCCGTGGCCATTGCCATGCGCGATGGTCCAGAGGCCGGTCTGAGGCATATCGAGGCGGTGCTGGAGCATGGCGAATTGGCAAATTACTACCTGGCGCATGCAGCCCGCGCCGATATGTACCGCAGGCTGGGCAGGCCCGCAGAGGCACGGTCCTCGTATGAGAAAGCTCTGGCGCTGACCCAACAGGAACCGGAGCGGCAATTCCTGCAGGAACGGATTCGGCAGCTGAAATAAAAATTGGAGTGGCTGTCGATTGTCCGTCTCCCCAACGACTATAGGGCAGAAGAACGATGAGCTGCGGTTCCCGAGCGAACAGGAAACGAGTCATCGGAAACAAACCACAGAGAACAAGGAGAACTCATGCCACAGTACCTGGTTGCAGGCTACCAACCCGACGATTTCGATCCGTCTAGCGTAACCGAAGAGATGATGGAGGAGATCCATGCGATCAACCGCGAAATGATCGCTGCCGGGGCAAGAAAGTTCGCCTGCGGTATCACTCCTCCCATCTGCGCAAAGTCGATCCGCGTGCAGCCCGATGGCAATGTGCTCGTCACTGACGGGCCGTACACGGAGACCAAAGAGCACATGGGAGGCTTCTGGATTCTAGAAGCCGCGGATATGGATGAGGCCCTCGCGTGGGCGCGCAAGGGAACCGTCGCCTGCCGATTTTCGGGTGAGGTGCGGGAGCTTCTTTTCATGCCGGACCCAAAGGGAGCAGCGGAATAACGTCCGCCGCGCCTTCGGAATATGCCACGTAGTGATTCACATGGAATAGAAGGAGAAGAACAGTGAAGTACCTCTGTTTTGGCTACTACGACAAAGCCAAATTCGATGGCATGACTGAGAGCGAGCGAAACGCCATGTTCGATACATGCTTTGAATATGACGATCATCTTCGCGCCAACGGGCATTGGGCCGGTGGTGAAGCGCTTCAGGGGCCGGAGACCGCCCTGACCCTGTGTTTGAAAAACGGCGAGATGGCAACGACCGATGGCCCCTATGCCGAAACTAAAGAACAACTCGGCGGCATTCTCGTGCTTGAGGCGCGGGACATGAACCATGCTGTACAGCTCATCGGCCAGCATCCGGCGCTGACGTATGGCAACGTCTTCGAGATTCGGCCAGCCGGCGACATGAACGACGTTATCAAGGCAAGTGAGCAGCGACGGAGACAGGCCGTCGCCCAGATGCACTCGTCGAAAACTGGTTAGGCGCCCCTCCAACATTAGTCCTTATAGCGACCGGTCGAATGCTCGCCAGCGTATAAAATGCTAACGAACTTCGACCGGTCCGTGTTATGCCTTCGTGGCGGGACGTGAGGGCTGCGGACAGCACACGATCAGCGCGCTACGGTTGCTTGGAGTTAACGAAGCACCTGAGTAGTGTGAGGCCTTTCCTCCACAGCAAACATCCGCGGGAGCAGCGTGGGCACGGCCAGATCCTAAGGCCTGATTCTGCTTCACACGCCGAACTGTCTCAGATGATGATCGATGTGTTTGTACATTAAAATCGCCCATTGCTGCGGTTTCAGCCGACCGAAGAAAGGATGTGGGTGCTGGGAGCAGCAGGCTGCGCCTTCATTGGCAAAACGATCGATCGCTGCGATGAGGCAGTCGCGCTCTCGCTCGAAGTGACACTGGGCTTGGTCCGCGGAAAAGAGCTCCGGCGACGAGGGTGAATTGCGACGCATGGGCTTGTCATTCCCGAAGACTAGTGGCTTAATGAGCAGCCCTATGAAGTTGCCGGGGAACGGTGCGCGTTTGGGGTTGAGTACGCCCATCGCCATCTCAAAGCCGGAAGTGCAGTGCGCAAGGGTCTGGGCGACGGTCATACTACCCCACAGCGGCCGACTCTGATGATCAAGCTCCATAATGCGCTGCTTTGTATCTCCCACCAGACTGGAGTCAAAAAGGTTTCTCACGCTAGCCGTTTTCGTGACGTGCCTGTCGTCGGTCATGCTGAAACCTTTCTATCACGTGGAAACCGGCTACAAAGGATCCCTCCCAAGTAACGCCGATCCCGGATGCCATTCCAACTTAATCGTTCCCAGTATCTTTTTTGCGCGTTACGAGTGACCGATAGAGCACATGGCGGCACAAGAGATGCCCTTTGGGAATTCGTGGATGATCGAAATCCCCCTTCATATCGCGAACCATGCCGATCTTCTCCATCACGCGCCGTGACGCCAAGTTATCCGCTGCAGTGAAGGAGACGACATCTTCCATTCCAAGACGGTCGTGCGCAAACGCAAGTACGAGCGAGGCTCCCTCCGTCGCTAGTCCCTGGTTCCAAAAGCGCGCGGCCAGACGCCACCCGATTTCGATGCAAGGAGTGAAATGCGCCTGGAACGAAGGTACGGAGAGTCCAATGAATCCTGCGAATTCATTCGTCTCTTTCAGCTCTACGGCCCAGAGTCCGAAGCCATGCCGCTCAAAGTGACGACCGATCGCGTCCAGAAAGACGTCCGTCTCCTCCACCGTTAACGCCGATTGAAAAAAACGCATAACTTCCGGGTCGGCATTCATTTCCGCAAACGGTGCGCGATCCGTTTCCTGCCAGGCGCGAAGCAGCAATCGCGGCGATTCAAAGGTCATCTGTCCGGCCCCGCGCCCCTTACGCTGTTTTCTGCTTTAGCCAAAGCAACCGCGCCGCATCGTCGTAGAAATCTGCAAAACATACATCCACAAAGTTCATCGGATAAGCTCTGGGGAGACAATGCTCGCCCGAACTCCTATTCTCTGCGTGATGGCGTTCGCTATTGTGGCCGGCGGTATCGTCGCCGCCTCGGCGCCCCCCGACCCTCCCAACACTAAGGTCAGCGATACCTTCTCGCCCACCGGCCTGAGTTCGTTTACCGAACTGGAGCCCACCGACACCCACGCTCATGTCTTCTAGGACGATCCGGGCTTCCGCCAAATTCTTGCAGCGGCTCCACCTGTACCTGCTGGACATCCTCGTTGCCGACAAAAACGAGACGACTTTCCCTGATCTCGAAGCCAAGATCGCGGCCGCGAAAGCTTTCGTCCACGAGAGCCATTTGACCTTCTTTGCTCGGGTGCCAACCTCGTCTACAAGGGGAGGCAGGTGAAGGGACTTGCGTCGCACTCGCCTGTTTGATCGGCTTCAGGAGCGGCTAACTTCGCGCTCGGCTGTATCCGCCCCGCCGGCGGAATAGGATCCCCAGCCCTACGAGCCCGAAAACTGCGAATGCCCATGTCCCCGGCTCGGGAGCGGCGGCAAATTCGGCGCCGGTCCAAGAGAACGGGTAAGGCGTGCCCGGAGCCGTCACTGTGAATTGATACGTAGTGACTGCCTGTATGTCGAATATTGGTTGAGTCGTTGTGCTTGGATTTCCGTAACACGGATCGCAGTAAAAACCTTCCGCCCTCGACAGTCCCACTACGTTGACCACGGAGCCTAGTGGAAGTCCCGTGCCGCTCGGCGGACCTATTAGAGACGATCCAAGTTTTACTTCGCCATCGCACGCGCTGCCGCCGAGTACTTTATCGTAATCACACGTATCGCCCATGTAGGTAAAGGAGCCGCCGCTGGTGCCCACTCCAAAATCTACCTCCAGTGTTGTTAATCCTGGGGCGACTTGGGGCCCTGGAAAGAAAGGTCCTCCAAAATTGAAAGAGGAGTCCCACATCCCGCTGCAGCTGCCGTATCCGTCGCCGGGAAATAAGCTACACGAGGCTTGAAAACTGCCGAGCGACCCCGCGCTGATCAGCGGTGCGGTCACCAAAAATAGCCAAAGAATGCTTCGGTTCATGTATACCTTCCTTGCCGTGCTATTGCGTGCAGCGCGATCTGGTTGTGCTCCGCGTTTACTTTTACTCAGCCGCGTAAATCCGGCTCCGGTCCGGCCCTAGATCAGATCGCTTCGCGGCATTCTCTTCCAAGCGTGCGTTCAAGCATATCAATTTCGAAGGATGCCCCGGAGCCCGCGCATTTGTGTCGATCCAAGCCATGCGTCCCGGTCACCAGATGACGATTCTGTTTGCGTATACCTAAAATTACGCTTCCGGCGCCAGCACTTCACTTCACAGACTGACAGAATTGCGGGTGAATACTTCGTGCGGGCTCACGTCCCTAAGCTGCTGTCCGCGAATTGACAGCGCGAAAGGCAATAAGCAATGAACATTCTCATTTTCGGATCACGGATTGGCCTGGGTGCTTTGCTCCTAGCTGCAATGCCGGCACTTTCAGCAGCCCAGACGGAGCGGCCCGGCGACGTTCTGACCTATCACAATGACAACTTCCGGACCGGTCAGTATTCCGATGAGCATGAACTGACGCCAGCGAATGTCAATGCAAAGACGTTTGGCAAGCTATTCTCTGTACCCGTCGATGGAAAGGTCGATGCTCAACCCTTGTTTGTTTCTGATTTACCGATTGGCGGAACAAATAGCAGAAGAGTCGTCTACGCGGCAACGGAGCACGATAGCGTGTACGCATTCAACGCGTCAGATGGAACACTCTACTGGAAGAAGTCGCTGCTCGGGGCAGGTGAAACGCCATCGGACCCAGTCGGCTGCACGCAGGTTATTCCCGAAATAGGTGTCACCTCCACTCCGGTCATCAGCCGCAACATCGGGCCGCACGGAACCATTTATCTGGTGGCGATGAGCAAGAAAGGCAGCACTTATTATCAGCGTATTCATGCTTTGGATTTAGTGACGGGCGCGGAAGAGTTCGGAGGCCCGGTCGAAATTGAGGCTTCCTATCCGGGTACTGGACAGGAGATTAACTCCGGCGGCAGGGTGATTTTTGACCCAAGGCAGCATGAAGACCGAGCGGCACTCTTGCTGTCACGCGGCGTTGTGTATACGAGTTGGACGTCGCACTGCGATGACCAGCCGTATACAGGCTGGGTGATCGGCTACGATGCATACACACTGAAACAATCAAGCGTGTTCAACCTGAACCCGAACGGCAGTGAAGCCTCAATCTGGAACAGCGGTGCGGGTCCCGCGGCGGACAACGCTGGAGACATTTACTTATCTGTCGCAAACGGGGTGTTCGATACGACGCGGAACACACTGGGCTTTCCTTCACGCGGCGATTACGGCAACACCATCCTGAAGCTTGCTGCGCAGAAAAACGCCCGGCCTATTCAGTCCTTGATTCCGGTCGATTACTGGACGATGTTCAACACGGTGGACGAATCGAATAACGACCTTGACCTTGGGTCGGGTGGCATTGTCCTGCTTCCGGGACTCCGCGATGCGAGCGGCCGATTCACGCAGCTTGCCGTAGCAGCGGGCAAGGACCAAAACATTTATGTAGTGGACCGGAACAACCTGGGCAAGTTCAATCCCAAGAACAACAGCAACATTTATCAGGAGATACCGAATGCGCTTGCCGGGAAAGAGTACGGTGAGCTCGGATGGTTCAACGGGCGAGTTTACATTGGGGCGGTCGATGACGTGATAAAGGCTTACGACGTGAAAGACGCGAAGCTGTCGGAGTCGCCGAGCTCGCGCACAGCCAACAGTTTCCCCTTTCCCGGGACAAATCCGGTTGTGAGTGGAGAGGGAACCGCAAACGCGATCTTGTGGGCATTCGACAATGGCGCTTCCGCAGATAACGGTGCAATGCCGAACGTGCCTGCGATATTACACGCCTATGACCCGGCGAATTTAAACGTCGAGTATTACAACAGCAGTCAAGCTGAGAACGGCCGCGATCACTTTGGGATCGGCAACAAGTTCATCACCCCGACGATCGCTTTCGGACATATCTACGTCGGAACGACAAACAGTGTAGCGGTGTTTGGACTGCTCTCTGATCGTCACAGGTAGGCCGTAGACTAAAGGGGAATGCCGGGCAAATCCTCTTACGATGATGTAGCGGGGATGTATCATTCGCTCTGGGCTGACTGGTATCTTCCATCGGCCATGCCAGCTTTGGAGCGGCTGTTTTTTTCTGCAGTTCCCGAAGGCAGTAAAGTTTTGGATCTATGCTGCGGATCTGGGCATGTCACAAAGGAACTGGTTGCGCGCGGGTATCAGGTGACGGGCGTCGATAACTCCGCAGAGCTTATTTCGATCGCGCGCAACGCGCTTCCTCGGGCGACGTTTCTGGTGCAAGACGCAAGAGAGATCAGCCTTCCCGAGAAGCAAGACGCGGCGCTTTCGACATTCGATTCGCTGAATCATGTGCTGAGTCTCGAGGATCTGAAGCGAGTGTTTTGTGGCGTTGCGGCCGCGCTCAAGCCGGGAGGACTGTTCGTGTTCGATATGAACCTTGAAGAAGCGTACAGTCTCGATTTGCGCGAGTGGTCGGTCGATCTCAAGGAAACTGCTGTCGGCCTGGTTCGAGGGACTTTCGACACACGTGAGAAACGGGCGTCAACCGAACTGATCTGGTTCAGAAGAGACGCCGGGAGCGACTGTTGGCGGCAGACTAAAAGCGTGGTGCAGCAGCAGTGTTACAGTCAGGCGGCGATCCTGGATGCGCTGCGAGCTTCGGGGTTCGCCAAGCTGGAAGCGGTGAGTGCAAGAGAAGCGGGAGTGACCGCGGATCTTGGCTTTGGACGCGCTTTCTTCAGCGCGCGGACGCTGTGATACTCTGAACGAGGCAGACGCTTTTTGTCTATAGAGGGGACGTAGTTCAGCTGGTTAGAACGCCGGCCTGTCACGTCGGAGGTCGCGGGTTCGAGCCCCGTCGTCCCCGCCAAATCCCACCTTAATCGAAGTTTCACCGTTCTTGAAGAAGGACAAGGGATACTGGATGCATGACACCCGGCCAGCCGCCCCCCAAAGTTCATCTGTCAAACGCTGCAGACTATCGCGAACAGTACGCAAACAGCGTACAGATGCGGGTCAGCCTCTGGGATTTCTTCCTGATGTTCGGAACGGTGAACCAGAGCTCTGCAGATGCGGTGACAATTTCTAATTTTCAAGGTGTGTATCTCAGCCCGCCCCAGGCGAAGGCGCTTTCGAATTTGCTGCAGCAGAACCTTAAGCAATACGAAGCGGCATTTGGCGAGATCCGGCTCGAATCGCAGGCACCCGGCGAGATCATTCAATAGCGCGTGATTCCGCAGCAGCGGGCCTCGCCGCGCTCCCCAAAACCTTTTCACCTGCTGGCGTTCTTCGGGCTGTTTACGGTTCCGCTCATTTTCCTTCATGCGCATCTGCTGACGCTGCCCTACTTCTGGGATGAGCTGGGCCAGTTTGTACCGACGGCGCTCGATCTGTTGAGACATGGATGGTGGGTGGCGCATTCGACGCTGCCGAACGTGCATCCGCCGGGCGTCGAAGTGTACTTGGTGCTCTGGTACCAGCTCTTCGGGTATTCGATCGCTGTGACGCGCCTGGCAATGCTTTTGGTAGCGGGCGCGGGGCTCCTGTTTACCTTTCTGCTGGCCATCGAATTGAGCCGCGGGACAAGGGGCGCTCCGGCGTTTTTGCCGCCGCTCTTGCTGCTTGCTTCGCCGTTGTTTTACATGCAGAGCATAATGGCGCAGCTCGACATGCCCGCAATGGTGCTGACCATTCTCGCGCTGCTGCTGTTCGTAAGCGATCGCCTGATGTACTGCGCGGCCGCCTGCGTGGCGCTGGTGTTGGTGAAAGAAACAGGTCTGGTCGTGCCGGCTGTATTCGGGGCGGTCCTGCTGGCTCGAGGTCACTGGAGAAAATCGCTGCTGTTTGTGCCTTCAGCGCTGGCGTTAGGCGCGTGGCTGGTTCTGTTGCATACCAAGACAGGATATTGGCTCGGAAATCCGGAGTTCGCACATTACAACGTCGGCTATGCGCTGCAGCCGGTGCGCGTGCTTTTCTCGCTGGCACGGCGAATTTACTATTTGTTCTTCGCGGAATTCCGCTGGATCGGCACGCTGATTCTGGTTCTAACGGCACGGAAATGTAAGAGCTTTCGCAGTCCAGTGTGGCGTGTGACCATTCTTGCCTCGGCGGCAACGCTGGTGCTGGTTTCGGTGTTGGGCGGGGCGGAACTGGAGCGGTATTTATTGCCCGTGTTGCCGGTATTCTACATAGCCGTGGCCGTTGCCGCGACCCAACTCCCGAACCGAATCGCTATCCCCGCTGTGCTGGCGCTGCTGATTGGACTTGCGGTGAATCTATTTTGGAACCCGCCCTATCCCTTCCCATACGAGAACAACTACGCGATGGTGGACTTTGTGCGCTTGCAACAGGCTGCCGCTGCGTATACGGAGAGTACTTCGGCGGGGCGCACCGTCGCGACAGCCTGGCCGTTTTCGGAGGCGCTGCGAGATCCGGATTACGGGTATGTCAAACGTGGGCTCAAGGTAGTCGAGACCAATGACTTTCACTTGTCGTCGCTTGAGAAACTGCCGGACCGAAGCTATGGAATCCTGATTACTTACACCAGGACTTGGATGCCCAAGAATGGCGTGATTGCCTTCGCGCCGGTGAAGGCATTCTTGCGGCGTTACTACGGTTGGGAACCAGAGGCGGACCTGGCAGATTGCCAAGCGCTCGGCTTGGAGCAGGCGGCGGAATGGAGCCGGAGAGGGCAGAAGATCACGGTGTATGTCCGTCCATCGCAGCGTTAGCGCGCAAGTTCGCAGAGGCTGGTGGGGAACGGTGATTCTGTTTCTGGTGCACGGCTTGGTAGTTGCGACGTGGGTGTCGCGCATCCCTGCGATTCAAAGCGCGCTGCATTTGCCGAATGGGCTTCTCGGGTTGACGCTGCTCAGTTCCGCTGCTGGTGCGTTGACGAGCATTCCGATCACAGGCTGGCTGGTGAACCGATATGGCAGCAAACGAGTCACAAGCGTTGCCAGTCTATTGTTCTGCCTTACTTTGCTCCCCTTGGCGGCGGCCTTCAACACGGTGACGCTGGCGGGGGCGCTCTATGTTTTCGGGCTGATCGCGGCATCTATGGACGTTTCGATGAATGCGCAAGGAGTGGAGGTGGAGAACGAGTTGGGAGCTCCGACGATGTCGCGCTTTCACGGGATGTTCAGCCTGGGAGGCATGGTGGGGGCAGGGCTGGGCGGATTGGCAGCGGCGAGTGGGATAAAGCCTCTGCCGCATTTCGCGGGGAGTGCGGTGTTGAACTTCGGGCTGGTGCTGGTGGCGATTCCGCTGTTGCTCAAGGGGCGGGGGCGGGCAGTGGACACAGAGCATCGCCTGCCATGGAACAAGATTCCGCCGGTGCTGCTGGCGTTGAGCGCCATCTCGTTCTGCTGTTTGCTGTCGGAGGGGGCAATGGGCGATTGGACAGCGGTGTATTTGAAGCAGGTGCAGCACGCGGGCGCAGGTTTGGCGGCGGCAGGCTACGCGGTGTTTTCGGCGGCGATGGCGATCTTCCGGTTTTTGGGAGATTGGATCACGGCGCGGCTCGGGCCGCTACGAACGGTGCGCACGGCAAGCCTGGTGGCCGGGGGCGGGCTGGTGTGGGCATTGGCGGCGCAGTCAGCGGAGTGGGCGCTCCCTGGGTTTGCGGCCGCGGGGGCGGGCTTCTCGGTGATCGTGCCGCTGGTGTTCGGGGCGGGCGGGCGGGTGGAGTCGGTGCCGCCGGGGCCAGGCATAGCGACGGTGAGCGGGATTGGCTATCTGGGCTTTATCGTGGGTCCGCCATCGATCGGCTTTGCTTCGCAGGCGTTCACGCTCCGGTATGGGTTGGGGCTGGTGGTGTTGTGCTGCCTGGCTTCGGCGATGCTGTCGCGGTATATGCGGTTGCTGAAGCCGCCGGGCCGGAATGCAGCGGGAGCACCCGGCGGTACCGCAGAGGCGACCGGATTGCTTTTCGAGTGAGCGCACGATTTGGGGATGTAGAGATCCGCGATGTCCCCATCAAGCGAAGCTAAATGATACTCTGACCGCATGGAGATCACCGTCGAGCTCCCAGACGATATCGCCTGGCATTCTGATCCCGGTCGGGAGGCGCTTGAAGCGCTCGCAATAGAGGGCTATCGCTCGGAGAAACTCACCCATCATCAAGCCGCTCAATTACTGGGCCTCACGCGGCTTGAGTTCGACGGCTTTTTGAAGGATCGCCAGATTTACGATCACGCCTATTCGGTGCAGGATCTAGAACGGGACCTCGCTACGTTGCAAAGGCTGGAAGAACAAGGACTACTGCGCCGGCCGTGATTCTGGTTGTGGCCGACACGTCCCCTATTAACTATTTGGTTCAAATTAACTGCCAAGAATTGTTAGTTACTCTGTACCGGCGCATCTTGATTCCTGCCGCTGTACTCCATGAGCTTACACAGCGGCAAACACCAGGCTCCGTACGCGCGTGGCTTGACAACAAGCCGGAGTGGCTCGAAATCCGGGAAGTCTCCTTGCCGTTCGATCCGGCCCTTAGCGGGCTAGACCAAGGCGAACGCGAAGCGATTCAGCTGGCGCAGGACGAGCACGCCGATTTGCTGCTGATCGATGAAAGGTTGGGGGTCAAACTGGCACAGCGGCAAGGTCTGGCAGTGACCGGCACGCTCGGCGTTCTTCTGCAAGCCGCTCGCATTGGCCTGATCGAGATCGATGCAGCCCTAGACCGGTTGCAGACAACCGACTTCCGTTACACGCGGCAGCTTCTCGAAGAGGTAAAACGAAGAGCGCGCGAGAAGAGTTGATAAATTGTCTGATCAAATCGTTTGGTAAAACCTGATACGGCCGGATCAGATTAGTTTTCGACCAGGCGGGCGCTTTGCGGGTCGTAGACGAAATTCGTGATGGAACCGTCGCGGATGCGCCCCACTGCTTCGTCGATGACGTGAAGCGGGACGAGGAACCACTCGCGGGGGCGCACGGATTGTCCGAAACGATCGGGGATGGTGAGGTCGAGCTGCGCGGGCAGGAAGATGCGGTGGAAAACAGCTTCCAGCTTCGTACGATCGATGCGAGCCAACTTGTAGGTTGCGACGACTTCGACCTCAGCTAGCAGATAGGTGGCATCATGTGCTGCGTTAGCGATGCGGGCTTCGACATCGCCGCCGGTCACTCCGATTTTGTGGATCAGGTCGCGATGCTCGCGAACGAAGGGGTGATTGGAGAGGCTGCGCAAGACGTAAATCGTGCCGCTCGCGATGTCGTCGGCTTCCCAGTTGCCGGCAAATAGAGGCCCGGGATTGGAGTCAGTCAGCCTGCGGCCAGCGTCATCCTTGTACAGCGCACGTTGAAGCGAGCGGAGCAGCAGATTGCTTTCCGTGCCGTTGGAGTAGATGACTCGGAGGCGCGCGTCGCTTCGGCTGCCATCGGGCGTTTTGATCGTTTCGCCGATCCCGGCGACATAGACGAGCTGGCCGCCGAGTATGAAGAAATCGCCGGGCGCGATGCGTGCGTCCTTTTCAAAGCGGCGGGTCTGGCGAAGTCCGGTCTGGAGGTCGGATTCGGCCTGTGTGAACAGCGGTTTGAACCCGGCGTCTCTGTTGGAGTCGATCCCGAGAGGTTCCGCGGCAGAGCCTTGGCCTTCCTCCGCAAAACACGAAAACGATGCCGTCCTGCACAAGCTCCGCTTCAACGAGCCGCTAGCCGCCCAAGACCTGACTACGCCTCGCCTTTCACCGATCTTCACCCGCACGGAGTGGAAGGCATTTTTGATTTTGCCTCGACTGCCGCCTTGATTTCTACTCTGCAAGAGGTACGGCAGAATGCGACTGCGATGCAGTTTGCCCGAAGCTAAAAGGTTCGGGCAGGAACGCACGACAGGGCTCGTTAGAGTCGATTTTGGGGCTCGGTAGAGCTTATTAGAGCGGACGATGAAAAGTCGGTGCGTCCGGGGTTGGGCATTGGGAAGGTGAGCGGGATTAGGCGAGCAATCTTGACCAAGAAACTATAGTTTTGCTCTCGGTTCCAACTGACGCCCCGGGGGCGGGATTTGAACCCGCACTCCGCTTGCGCGATCCGGCGTAGACCGAACTGGTTTCAGTTACTTGGCTTAGGAGGAGTAATCGCCAAAAGCTGGCAACGAGGGCGTGCTCCTCATCGGAAGCCGCCTCGACAGCGGCTCCCAATCACATTCGAGCGAAGTTCAACGCTTGCAGTACAGAATTCCTCGGCGGCCGAATGCAACCACAAACAAACCGGCGCCGAGCAAGAAGAAAGTAGAGGGCTCCGGAGTGCTCGCCGCAATGGTAACGGGAGACTCCGAAGCGAATACGATGGGGTTGTTATTCACTACTACTCCCGCGAGAGAAGTCTTGTAAACGCCCGCTAGGATCGTCGGCGACGATTCGCTACCGGAATAAGCCTGCGTGCCTTCAAAAACGATCGCGTTAGCGGGAATGCCGTTGCCGGGGCAAGCGGCTGTAAAACAAACACTGAACAGCCCGCTAATCGAACTGTTAAAGACGCGAATGGCGGCGACCGGAGTGGTTACGGGCGAACCATTCACGGAGAAGACGAAATCCGAATAACTGACATCGAATCCGCTGCCGGTTGCAACGTTTGTAACTGGCGGATTACTTGCTATGTCGAAGGAAAGTGACCAACTGCCGCCAGGTTGCGAGAAAGCCGAAGCGGGCGTGCTGCTGGAGAAATCGCCCGTGGCTGAAACGGCCAACGGCGACGCCGAAACGCTCACCGCAAGCAAGAAAACTAAGAAGTAACGCATAAGCCTCCTCATCAAGAGTCAAGTTAGAGTGAATGGTTAAACGGAGCGGGTCCGTTCAGAAATAGACGGAGAACAACCACAAGCCGGAACGTTTGCCGGCAAACAGGGATCAGCCACTTGCCGCATCTCCCATGCGCCTGAAGTTTGTTCTATTCGGCACTTACAATGCGGAAGTCAAAAAAGGATCCAGCGGATTGTTGGAACGCGTATTCTCCGGGCGGTAGGGGTTGGATCGGTGTCAATTTGTAAATGCCGGGCGCGACCTGATCCACATCGAACCCTCGCTTGGCCTTACCATCCGTGCCCATGCTATTTCCCCAGATACTGCCCGAACCCTGAGTGATCTCGCGGGTATCGTTTTTCTCGGTCAGCTTGATCAGCATGAAATCACCTGGCTTGTTTGCGCCGCCGCCAAAGGAGCCTTGGGCATCGGGCGAATACAGATAGAAGACGGCCGCGGGATCAGATGTTTTAACGGGTGCATGAGCGTTGTCGAACACCCCGCGAACTTTGTACTTTGCAATTCCATACGTCATTCCGGAAAGCCATGCCCCGCTGCCTTTTGTTTGCTTGGGAGTGGCTCTTTGCAACTCAGTCAGTGCTTTCCCTCCCGCCGATTTGGCATACAGGTAGATGCCAGGAGCGTGGGGAGTGGCGGGATCGCTGGAGTCGGCACTCGTCGACGGAGCGGGAGCAGTGGATTGGGCGGCACCCGAGCGAGGCGCTATCATGGCGCGGATGACTTCGGGAGGCACATGAGCCGCTTGCAACGATTTGAGACCTTCGACGCTCGTGTCGAAGTTCCTTGCCGGCGCCGCCTGGACCTTGGCGATGATGAGATCACTGCCGATGCCGGCCGTTTCGAGCGCCATGACGTCAGCATTGGTCATCGCTTTCTGCTGAGCTGCTGTTTGGGCTGCGAGATCCAGCGCCGAGGATAAAAGCAGCGTGCTCAGAAGCAGAACAGGAATCGCCTGCGACACGCGTTCGTGCGCAAATCCGCCCGCTTTCCAAGCACGTGTGGCAAGATACCCGGCGCAGATCAGAACCATGATCGCCCCCACCTGAACTGAAAACATCCCCGCTATTTCACGGCTCATTTGTGTCGCGGCTTGGGCTCCCAGCCAGCGGCTAGCGCCCTCAGTAGCGACGCGGCCAAGTCTCTGAACCTCCGCATAAACCACAATGAGAGTCAGGAAGGAGAAAGTGAGCGGCGCTACGTAAAGCCAGCGCGACCAGATGCTCCGCCAGAACGGAACCGCGAGAGGCGCGAAAAGGCAAACCACTGCGAGAAGGCTGAGAAATCCGTGATCGCTAACGGTTCCTGAGGCGACGTTCAGCCCGGTAACCTCCCAACCCGTCAGCCCTCGCCGCGCGTACGCATTCCCGACGGTCACATTCGGCAGAATAAAAAATGAAACCAGCAAGAGCAGTTCCGCCACTACGAACGGAATGCCGAAGCGGGATTTTACGCCGCTTGCAATCGCTCCGCCGCGCCGCCGGGCATCCACTAGTGCCTGCTCAGCCTGTTCTTTCGCGACCTGACCGTCGGGCACCGTACATACTGCCTGGGGCGCTCCTTCCGTGTTGAACGTAACGTCAACGATCATTCCCGGCCGCGGCGGTAACTCTGACTTCCACATGTCTTCCAGCGTGAAGGCATACTGTTTGCCATGCACCGTAAGCAATCCGGGACCTACATTGGTATCCCGCAAAACTCTACCTCGCTCGGTCATTCGCATTTACCTCCAATAAGCTGTTCCGGTCGGTCATAAACCCTCCTGTTAAATGAAATTGAGGACTGGCTACCTCCCGAGTTCTAGTACGATATACTTGCTCGAACTCGTGAGTGAATGATGGCTCACGTCCGAAGCGAATAATAGAGCGTTCAAATCTTTGTTTCTAACGTTTCCTAACGGTGTTTATCGTCAACCATTTACCTAGACTTTGAAGGGAAACGCCGTTATGAACTCAGGACTAGGAACCGTGAAGTATGCCATCTGGCGATTCGCCGAATGTGAATACGATGAACAAAAAAACCAGCTCTGGGTAGCGGACCAACGAGTCGATCTACATCCGAAGAATCTTGCCGTACTCCTCTGTTTGCTAAAAGCCCCGGAAGGCAAGTTGACAAAGAGGGAGTTACTCGAGTCGGTTTGGGGATCGTCAGCCGCAGTCGAACAGCCCCTTCTAAATGCGATCTCTAAGCTACGTGGTGCAATTTCTCCCGCCGAACGCGATCGTGTAATCCGCACGATACACGGATCGGGATTTCAGATCGTTGTTCCGGTCGAGCGCCGCGAGTTGACAGAAGATGCAGTGGAGGGAATCCGTTTTCGACCCGGCGATTTCGTCCCCGGCAAACTGGAATGGAGATTAGAAGAAGCGCTCGATAGCAGTTCTCCTCACCGGGTCTGGCTTGCAAAAAACCCGACGACCTTGCACATTCGCCTGTTCAAGTTC
The DNA here is from genome assembly GCA_965219105.1 of Bryobacteraceae bacterium. Lineage (GTDB taxonomy): Bacteria > Acidobacteriota > Terriglobia > Bryobacterales > Bryobacteraceae > Bog-105. The sequence goes on from OZ244728.1 coordinate 3,796,905, forward strand.
GCCGGCGACGGACACGAGCTCAAGAAGCTCAGGCGGGAGATAGAAGTTTTCCGCATGTTCGAGAAGGCTAGGGTGGACCTCTCGCCGTTCGTTCAGTTCTTCGCCTGGAGAGACACCACCAGGCCGTATTTCATCGAATGCGAGCACGGCGGTCAGCCGCTCTCTAACTGGGCCGAAGCACAGCGAAGAACGGCCGGCCTCAAATCTGAGACTTGTGTTCAAGTGATGCTGGACCTTGCGGAGGCAGTTGCGGCCGCTCACCAATGCGGTGTCCTCCACAACAGTATTCAACCGGCGCGCGTCTTGATTGGACCCTCGTCTACACAGGATGCAAGCCGCTGGACGGTCAAGCTGGCGAACTTCAGCGCTGCGACGTTTGTCGGACCTGATACAAGGGATACCCAGGGCGGCGCTGAGATCCAAGGAGCTTCCAGTATCTACCAAGCGCCCGAAGTAGCAGCGGGAGGCGAACCTACTCGCGCCTCCGATGTCTACGCTCTCGGCATACTACTGTTCCAGCTACTCTGCGGCGACTTCTATCGCACAGTCACCTCGGATTGGAGGCAATCGATCGAGGATTCGACTCTTCGAGAGGACATAGCAGCCGCGACCAGCGGTGACCCGGCGCGACGTATCAAAAGCGCAGACGAGTTGGCGGCCAGGCTGCGCACTGTTGAAGCGCGCAGGACAAGCGACCGCGAGTCAGCGCGCGAACTGCAAGCCGAGAAAGAGCGTGCTGAATTGGCTGAGAAGCGTCTCGCCCGGGAGAAGGCTCGCCGCCCATTACTCTTTGCGATCTTCACCGTTCTCGCCATTGGTATCTTCACGAGCGTCTGGCTCGGGATACAGGCGGCCGCGCAGCGAGACTTGGCCAAAGCCCGAAATTCAGACTTGCTGGCCATGAACGATTTCCTCTCTAAAGACCTCCTTGCACAGAGCAATCCATTTCAGCGGCCGATTGGAAGCGGTTCCGTCGAGAACGAAACGCTTGTTGCCGCCATTACACATGCCAGCCCCCAAATCGACCGCCGCTTCGCGAATGCGCCAGCCATATCGGGGCAGCTTCACGAAGTCATCGCCGGCGCGCTCGACGCTCGTACCGATTTCAACGCAGCCGAACGGCAGTTCGAGATCGCTGCCCAATGTTTTCGCAAAGCCGAAGGACCGCTCTCCCAGAACGCCTTGATTGCTGAGTTCAGACGTGAGAACACGCTCGCCCGAACGACGCTTCCAGACGAAATTCAGAAAGCCGCGCAGGAGTATGGGCAACAGCAACAGATCATGAGCCGGCTGCATACTGTAACACCGGAGCTCCAAGGCTGGCAGGCTCTTGCCGGAACAGCCACCCTCATGTATGGACCTCGTCCCGGCCAAGCTCTAGTCCTACTGCATGCCGCTATCCAACGCGCGGAAGCGGCGTCCGGGTTTAGCCCGTCGCTCCTCATTGGACTGAAGCTTCGTTATTTTGGAATCTACCTCCGGCTAAACGATCCGAAAAATGCCGAGAAGGCCGCACGCGATGCCATTGCAATGATCGATAAGTTGGAAGGCCCGGATACTGGAAGTTCGTTTCAGGCACATATGGCTCTCGATGAGACTCTTTACGTCCAGGGCAAGTTCCGGGAAGAGATGAAGCTAGTCGGCAAAGATTACGCGAACTTCTCGAGAGTGCTCGGACCGAACAATCAATTGACGCTTTCGGCGTTATTGATGAAGGCACTCTCTGAAGGTTCGCTTGAAGATTATGACGACGCAATCCGCGATGCGCTCACCGTGTACTCGATCGGACGCGCGGACCCATCAGGGCAGTTCGTTCGGGAAGACAGCCTCGATGCCGTGGCATCGCTCGAGTGTCATGCGGGGCGAACCGATTCTGCTATTGGGCACGCCCGGCAAGTAATCCGCGAGAGCAGCCCTGAAGCTACCAATCAACCCGGGTTCGTCAATACGGCGACGTTCACAATTGCGGAGAGCTTACTCACTGAGGCGGAGACGCCAGGTCCTCACCGTGCCCGGCTTGTCAATCGCGCAGAGGAACTACTGAAAACGATCGATGTTGCCCGTGTTTCAAACATAAGTGGGCTCGGTGACTTCGCAGGCACGATGGAGGTTGCCCAAGCTCGGCTCGCTCTTCTGAAAGGAGACAAGCAGGGGGCTAAACAACATGCAGCAAGAGCCGAACCCATACTTGAAAAAGCCGGAGCCGACCCATATGAGAAGCGCGTCCTTGCACGCGTGAAGCAAGAGCTTAGTTAACTTGCCGAGGGACCCGGAAAAGGCTGGTTACGAGCCGCGGCGATTGCAATCACCTCTTCTCTGACTTCACACCGCTGACCGTAATTGGTGCCCGGGGCGGGACTTGAACCCGCACTCCGCTTGCGCGAAAAAGGATTTTAAGTCCTTTGCGTCTGCCGATTTCGCCACCCGGGCTCTGAGATAAGATGGGCGCTCAAGGCAACCCCCTCCATGATAGGAGACGGCCCTGCCAATAGTACTTTTCCAAACCCTCAATGGTTGCGCCCGCGCTGTATTCAACTCTATTCTGGCTGTTTGCTGCAACAGAAAAACATGACCCGACCCTCCCTATCAGCTTTGGCGCTTTGCGCAACCCTTTTCTTCTCAACCGGAGCATCCAGCACCGCTCAGACGAGTGCTGCAAAGAGCCACAGTCATAGCAGCTCCAAGAGCGCGAAGCACAAAGCGAGCGACGGCGGCAAAATCGACTTGAACTCCGCCTCTCAAACACAATTAGAGACTCTACCCGGCATCGGCGCGGCCACTGCGAAGAAAATTGTCGCGGGGCGTCCGTACTCGTCGCCGTCCGATCTCTCTAAGGCCGGTGTTCCTGCGAAGACAATTAGCTCCATCACGCCCATGGTGATGACCGGAAGCGCACCTTCCGCTCCAGCACAAACAGCGCAAGTGGCTCCCACTACTCCCCCGGCGCAAACTGCTCCAGTTCACGCCAAGGCGAATCGTGCCTCAGCTACTCAGATGAACGCAGGCAACCAAGTGGGCGGACCAGGAATGGTTTGGGTCAATCCTGAAACAAAGGTCTACCACAAGACGGGCGATCGTTGGTACGGCAAGACTAAGAAAGGTCAGTACATGACCGAATCCGACGCGATGAAGGCAGGGTACACCGCCTCGAAGCAAAAGACCGCGTCGAAATAAGCTAACGTCCCGCTTCGAGCGCCATCACCGCATATCCTGTAGCGGCATCGGTCATGAAGCGGCCCACATCGGACGCCGGCTTGCGTTCTTTATTCATCGAGTAGGCGGGCCACAAGCCTTCACTCTTGTCCTGATGTCCTTCGAGCCAGGCTAAGCCTTTTGCGAGTTGCGGACTGCCCGGCGAAACGCCTGCCTGTTCCAGGCTGAAGACGGCAATCCCGGTAGCATATCCGTCGGACATCACGGGCAGTGTCGAAGAGTCTTTGCGCTTCCAGGGCCCCAGCGCCGCGAGGCTCCATCCGCCGTCGGGCCTCTGTACCGCATTCACTGAAGTAATGAGCGAGGCTTTCTGCTCAGGAGAAAGCAATTGAGGTAATTTGGCGCTTGCCCACAGCACCAGTATCTTATTTGCCTCGGGCTGGGAGGATAGGTTGTGCAGCAAATACGATTCCAGCAGCTTGAGACTTGCCTTCCGGCCGGGGTTGTCCAGCGAATTCTTCGGCTCGTTTCCGGCTGCAATCGCCGCGAGTGTTGCGCCGTAGTACTGGGCCGTATCTGACTCCCACGGCGCCAGATGGAAATTCAACCAGGTCCAAGCTCCGGCTGACGGCCCTGACTTCAGCTGCAGAGCCCACAAATTATCGAATGCTTTTGCCGTCACCGGTTCTGCTTCCCCCGTTTCGGCATCATGCCGTGCCAGAATCAAAGCGTTCAAAACCGATTCAGTGCCTCGCGCTTCGCTCGACTTTGGCGGTCCTTCCCGCGCATCGGTATAAAACGGCTCTACTTCGTTCCAAAGCTCGACGCGTTTCTTCACATAGCCCAATAGGATCTGTTCCTGCGAAGTAGGATTGGGTTCATGAAGCACACGCCGCAGTGCTGGTCTTGACAACGCGAAGGGAAGCGCAGTGTGACATGAGACACAGACCGTATGATGATCTCGCTGTGAGACAGGCCAATGCTGCCACCACTGCTGGCGAGCATCGAGATACCGGGCCGCCGCCTGCGGACTCCAACTGCCGCTGTTGGTCTCTACGTTCGAAGATTTCTCTTCGGAGAACGCGATCGAGAGGAACAGCGATGTCAGCAAAACCGCCAGTAGAGTAGGCTTCAGATCATTCTCCCAGTGCAATAGTGGAACCAAGATGGTAGCTTGGAAAACGGCGTGCACGCAAGTTTTGCAGGCTACCATCTGCTGAAACCCGCTTCTTCATTGGCTTTCGCAGGCAAAAACCACAGAAAATGCCGAAAAATCGAGTACTTTGACGCTTTCCGCTTTACATCTCGCTTGTGCTCACTTATGATCGAGTTGAAAAGTTGGCGATTGAAACATTTCCTGATTGATCTGTTTAACCCATTCGTTCGGCAGAGAAGCAGGAGAATGAGCAGTTCCCTTTAACAACCAAACAAGAGTGGAGAGATTGAGATGGCAGAAGTAAAAAGAATGACTCAGACCGCGATCGTCCGAGAACTAGCCGAAACCACGGGTGTCAACAACCGCGTGGCTAAGCAGTTCATGGAGTCGCTTGCCGAACTCGCGATTCGCGAAACGAAAAAGAATGGTGTGTTCGTGCTTCCGGGAATCGGACGCCTTGTTCGCGCGGAGCGCAAAGCCCGCATCGGAAGAAATCCTTCAACCGGCGAATCTATCAAAATTCCGGCCAAGAAGGTAGTGAAGTTCCGGATCGCAAAGTCAGTGAAGGATTCGATCGTACCGCCAAAGAAGACGGCGAAGTAAGTTAAGCCGGCAACTCGGACACCCCGCAGCGGGCCTTCGCTACGGGGTGTTTTCGTTTTTAATGCTGGACCCACCGGTCAAACGGGCGTTTTGTCGTTCTTTTTCTTCTCATCGTCGTGTACCGAGTTCTTGAAATTCCGGATTCCTTGCCCTAACCCCTTTGCCAAATCCGGAAGTTTCTTTCCGCCGAAAAGTAGCAAAAACACGATGATGATGATGAGAATCTCAGGTCCGCCAATCGTCCTCATTTGGCCTCCATGTCGACTTCATTGTAAACCGGCGGCATCAGCCTCTCGCTCTGCCTCACGAAAGCCTGTCAGCGCTGAAAGATAGCGCCAAGTACGCGAACGAAGACGCTGAGCAGGATAAGCGGGGCAACAACGACTGCTGCTTTGCCTTTGCTCACCCGAAACGCAACACTGAAAATCAGAATCAGCATGACAATCCACCAAAGCTCAAACACGGAGAAGTAGCCCAGAATAGCCGCGAGTATTTTGTTAGCGCCATCGGGTAGAAAAATATCGAGTCCAAGCGCGGGCCGAAGCTCAGCCACTGTAGAGATATCGCCCTTGGCTTTCAGGATGAACACTGCAGCGAGCGCCGCCAGAGCCTGTATCAGGCTGCACCCGGCAATCAAGTTGAATAGCTGTCGAAACTTAGCGAAAACTCCAGTTACCGAGCTCATTGCCATCAGGACGCCGGCTTGAATCGCGAACAGGACAGCCGCGATGATTGGAGAAAAATACATAGCAATGCTCTGGATCTTCAGCGCCATATTGACTCCGCGCTGAAACTGCTCCGGCGTCGCATTGGCCGGCAGTGGAGCTATCTCGAGCACGTGCCGGGTGATCGGCAGAATCAGATAACTCGCAATGAGCGAGACGATCGAGAAAACAATCAGAGGAGCGATCCAGAACCACTTGCTGTGAACCCGGCGAGCGGCGCCCACTGGATCGATGAAGAAGTTTCCCATCCCGGCAACATCACTGGCAAAGCTCTCTCCCGAACTGGCTGGCAAATCGGGCGCTAATGTTCCCACGTAGTTCTCCTTGTCGCTCCGCATTATACAGGTTTTGCAGCCCCTCGCGAGGAAACCGCTGTGCCCTCACGTTACGCTTGGTAGAGAATCCGTGAAACTTCTCTTCCTCTTAACGGCCTCGTTCGTTCTTGCTTCCTGTCAGCATTCTGAGCAGCACTCGAAGCCCGATCGCCATTATGCGCTCACTGGCAAAGTAGTGTCCATCAATGCTGAGCACCAAACGGCAACTATTGACGCGGCTGCCATTCCGAATTACATGGAAGCGATGACGATGGAGTATCCGGTCCAGTCAAAAGCGGACTTGGCCGCGATGAAGGTCGGTGAGCGGATCACCGCTACTGTCGATGTAACGCCGGATGAGAGCTACTCGCTGTCGCACGTCAAAGCTGCTCAGTAGCTGAATCCAAGCCGAGGAACGAACGCATGCGCTCAGTTTCCTCCAGCAGGGACTTCGCAAATTCGCTCGTGTCCGGCTCGCGCTCACGGAAGCCAAGCTGAACGCGTAACGCGCCTCGCACGTTTGACACGTTGGCCCAGCCAACCAGCTCACTTCGCCAGAGAACGGGCATCGCGTAGTAGCCCAGTTGACGTTTCTTCACCGGAGTGTAAGCTTCAAAGCGGTAGCGCCAGCCCCAGAGGTGCTCGAGCCGCCGCCGGTCCCAAACGAGCGGATCGAAGGGAGCGAGAAAACGCACCTCGTCGGGAACCGTCCGTCTTTTCGAAGCATCGGCAGGCCGGACGTAAACCAGCCCGTTCACTTCCAGGCTCTCCAGTTCGCCGGTGCGCTGCAGCGTTTCTACAGTGCGAGGATAACGAGGCAGCAACGGCGCGGCGTGAGCGAGAAAACGCAAGACTTCCTTCAGGCTGCTTAGCGGCACGGGTGCGAAGATGTGCGCGAGCAGCAGCACGATGTGTCTGAGGCGCTCGGCGGGCGTGAGGTGCTCTTCCGGTATCCCCACCGGTTCATAAAGCCGAATGCCTTTCTCCCGTCCAGCTACGCGCAGCAAGCCCCGGTAGTGAAGTTGCTGCAGTGCGCGAGTGGTTTCGTTGGAGTAGCCTCCCCAGGCATTGACCGTGCGCGTCTGTCCGAGTTGCGCGGCCAAGTGCCGTGGATGAAGCTGCCCCGAACCTCTCGCGATCTCGAGCACGCGCTTTTCGAGTTTGCTCAGTCCGCTGGTATTGCGTGGATGCAACAGACGCCAAACCGGCCGAGGCAAGAAGCCGTAGGCGTAGAGGAAGTCCTCTTCGATTTCCAGCTTCGGATAGCGCTGCTCAAGATCTCCCGCTCGGTATTCCCGAACACGATGACGAAGGATCAAGTCCTGCGCTCGGGCCGGCGCGCGAATCGGATCTGCCTGCACGAAACCAAGCTTCTCGATCGCTCGCCGCAGTGTCGTTGGAGCAAAAAGAGTGTTCCGGATTGCCTCCGCGCGCAATCGCTCGATGGTGGGCACGTCTGCTTATTTTGATTTGAAGCGCTCGGAAAGCTGAGCCATCTGTTCTGAAAGCGACGCCGGCTTTGCATCTACCCGGGGAGCGTTCCGCGGTGCATGCTTCACCTTCGGCAATTCGCTCGCTTGCAGAGCCTTGATCGAGAGCGCGATCCTCTTTGCTTTGGCGTCCGCCGAGAGGACCTTTACTCGCACGACTTGACCGACCTTTACGGCTTCGTTCGGATCTTTTATAAACCGGGTGGAAAGCTCGCTGACATGGACCAGCCCATCCTGATGGACGCCCACATCGACAAAGGCACCGAAATCGGTGACGTTCGTCACCGCGCCTTCAAGAATCATGCCGGGAGTGAGATCCGCAATCGACCTGATGTGCTCCTGAAAGCGAGGCACAACGAACTCGTCGCGCGGATCGCGGCCGGGTTTCCGCAGCTCTTCCTGAATATCCGCCAGCGTGTATAGACCGGCATCTTCGGTCTGGAACCGGTCGATTTTCAACAAGTCTGCAAGAGCCGGATTGTTGACCAGGTCGTTCACCGGCACGCCAAGCGATTCGGCCATTCTCTGCACGATTGGGTACGACTCCGGATGCACGCCCGTGATGTCCAGCGGATTCTCTCCGCCACGGATGCGAAGGAACCCTGCGGCTTGCTCGAATGTCTTGGGGCCCAATCCTGAAACTGCTTTCAATTGCACACGCGATCGGAATCGGCCGTTTTCATTGCGGAACTCGACAATTTTCTGCGCGGTTCGCTCGTTCAACCCAGCCACATGGCGCAGCAAGGCGAGCGAGGCCGTGTTGAGGTCTACACCTACTCGATTCACGCAGGTTTCCACTGTAGACTCGAGCGCCTCATTTAATTTTTTCTGGTCCACATCGTGCTGGTATTGGCCGACTCCGATGGACTTAGGATCGATCTTCACCAGTTCCGCCAGCGGATCTTGCAAGCGGCGCGCAATCGAGATTGCTCCTCGCACCGTCAGATCCAAATCCGGGAACTCCTTGCGCGCGAGTTCGGAGGCCGAGTAGATCGACGCACCGGACTCATTCACCACTACGCTGAACACAGCGCCCATGTTTGCGCTTCGCAGAGTCTCCTGAACAAATGCCGCTGCTTCGCGCGAACCTGTTCCGTTACCGATCGCAATAGCGCGCACGTCGAACTTTTCGATTAACCCGAGAAGTTTGCGCGCTGCTCCCTCCGTATCGTTTTTCGGTTCCAGCGGATAGATCACATCATGCGCGAGAAATTTACCGGTATCGTCGACAACAGCCAGCTTGCAGCCGGTACGCAGGCCGGGATCGAATCCAATCACGTTGATTTGTCCTGCCGGCGCCGTTAACAGTAGGTTCTGAAGATTCTCGCGAAAGACCCGAATGGCCTCGGTATCGGAGCGCAATTTCAGCTCGAGCCGGACTTCGGTTTGGATGGAAAGATTCAACAAGCGCCGCCAGGCATCCTCGATCGCTGCCTGTAAGTGCGGCGTCCATTCGCCCGCACGGCGCAACACTCTGCTGCTTAGATACGCTATCGGCTTTACGGGATCGAGCTCAATCTGAAAATACAGGATCTCTTCATTTGAGCCGCGCCGGATCGCAAGCATGCGATGGGAAGGGATCTTCGCTGCCGGCTCGCTGTACTCGAAATACATCTTGAATTTGCCATCCGGATCGGTCGCGCCCTCGACGGCTTTGCTGACGACCAATCCATCGGCGAGCATCATCCGGCGCAAGTGAGCGCGATACTCCGCGGTTTCGCTGATCAGCTCCGCAACAATGTGACGTGCCCCTTCCAAGGCATCTTCCGTCGATAGAACCTCGCGTTCGGGATCTATGAACGTTGCCGCAAGTGCGGAGAGCGAGAGTTCTGCCGGCTGCTGTTGCAACAGGTATTGCGTCAGTGGCTCTAACCCTCGTTCCCGCGCGATCGTAGCCTTGGTGCGCCGCTTTGGCTTATAAGGCAGATACAAGTCTTCGAGAACGCTCCGGTCGAGTGCTTCTTCGATCTGCTTCTGCAGTTCAGCAGTGAGCTTGCCTTGCTCGCCGATCGTGCGAAGAATGGTTTCGCGGCGCTCTTCGAGTTCCTGAAAGTATTCCGTACGCTCCTTGATCGCTTCGATGGCTACTTCATCCAGATTTCCGGTTGCCTCCTTTCGGTAACGCGCAATGAATGGCACGGTGCCGCCCTCGGCGAGCAGCGCTTGCGTGGCCAGCAGACCCCGAAGGGGAACCTTCAGATCCCGCGCGATATGGTTGAGAATCCTTTGCGTGAGCGGTTTCTTTTCAGCCATGTGTTTAAGCGAAGATCCAGAGCAGCTAGTACCCGGCGTGATGAAGAGCCGCCACCCCGGCGGCCGCTATCAGGCAATAAATGCCGAACAAATACCATTGTCCGTGCTCAAGCCATCGGCTTAGCCATCGCAACGCCAACAGACCCGCGAAAAATGCAAAGAGAGCGCCCAGCAAGCTCGGTGCGACGGCAGAACCCAGACTCGTTCCCGCTGCTGCATGCTGTGCCTTGACTAACCGCAGCGCCTCGCGCGCCACAACGGGCGGCGTGAGGATAACCGCTAAAGCAAAACTGAAGGCTTCGGCTCGCAGTTTAGGCACGCCCGCGAGCAAACCAGTCGAAATGGTAGCTCCCGAGCGCGAAAATCCGCGAAACGGAAGACAGAGGCCCTGAACAGTACCGATCAACGCCGCCTTGCTGTTATCGAGATTATCGACATCCTGCAGGTTGACGTTTCTCGTCAAGTTCCGGCGCTCGTAAAGACCCGCAATCAGGATCAGGATGCCGGCCGCAGCGAGCGCGGGAGCGATCCACTCCAGATGACTGAACAGATCCTCGATCTCCGCTTTCGGAGCGCCTTTGAACGCTGTCTTCTCGATGATTTTCTGGAGTGCTACACCCACGATGCCTGTCAAAGCAGTGGCAATGGCGAGCAAAACCGCATAGCGCTTGAACGCCGGCACGCTTCGAAAATACGTGTCTCGCCACTGCTTCCAGAAGTAAACGATAACAGCGAACATTGTGCCGGTATGCAGCATGACTAGCAGCAAAGTCATATCTGGCGACGATGGATTGAGGCCCATCAGCTTTTCCGCTACAACGACGTGCGCCGAACTCGAGACGGGAAGTAACTCCGCCAAACCTTGCACGACGGCAAGAATGATCACTTGAATGATATTCACTCGGGAACTCTCAAATCATTATGCCGTTAAAAGGTTTTTAGAGACGCTCGCCGAACACCGCGGCCGCGATCCGGCGAGCCTGCCGGTCCCAGGCATAACTTTCTTCTGTATGCCGATGAGCGCGCTCGAGCATCGCCGCGCAGCGTTGCGGGTCGCCTATTACGTTCAAGGCTTGTTCCAGCTTCGATTCCCATTCCTGAGCTCGCGCCAGAAATCCATTTTCCCCGTCCTGAATAGCGTGACAGAAAGGCTGGATCGGCGAAGCGACCGTCAAAACGCCTACGATTGCTGCTTCGAAATACTTCAGCTCCGATTTGCAATTGGTAAATGAGTTGTCTTGAACGGGCGCGATGCTCAACTCCACCTCTCCCGTGAGTCGCTGGAGATTTAGGAAGTCCTGCATTGGGAATCTTTCGATGCGATGGCTAAATGGCAGCAGCGCATCGGGAATGCTCAGATGTCCAACGATGCGCAAAACAAGTTCTGGATGCCTGGCCATTATTTGAGTGAGCGCCGGGACAGCGATCTCGAAGTCCCGGACATGCGTTGCGGTGCCGCTGAAGTAACCGATGTGAAGTTGGCCGTTGCGCGCGAACGCTGAGGCTTGTTTGCGCTTCCAGATGTCGTCCGAGACTTGCTGCTGAGAGCGGTTTAAAAAGTTCGGCACAATGGCAGTCGGAATGTTTGGAAACAAGCTCGCGACCCGGCCAGCCAGATAATCGTTCGTGACGATTACGCGATCGCACAAGCGAAGCGTTGCGCTTAGGCGGGCAATGTAGGCAAACCAATTGTTCCAGTTCGCCTGCGAATCGGTATCCACGCCGATTGTGTTCAGAATTAAGTGGACGCTGTTGATGTCGAAAAGTAGATCGTCGGTGTCGAAGGCGACCAGGATGCCGCGTGCCTTCGCGCGCATGATCAGATCTGCAACCTGCGCGTCGTAACGGGAACGGCAAACGACTAAGGCGTCGGCCCGTTCGAGAAAGCGCGCAAAGAAGCTCGCATCGTCGAGCGTGAACCAAGTAGCGGAGATCTCGAGATCCGGGGACGCATTGAGCGCCTCGACCATGTTGAACGCCCGATAGCGAAAGCTGGCGGTGTCGGGCTGTTCGTAAAAGTAGGCGACACGTCGAGTTCGGGCAGACAACGCGGCAAGCCGGTCCTTCACGCTCGCGCTCCATGGCGCCTCGTAGGGAAGTGGCTCGGGCGATACGGCGGTCCACATCTACTTTCGAACGCCGATCCGTGATTCGAGCGCGGCTAGGGCTGGTTCGAGCGCCTTGACCCAATCCGAAGGTTTGTTCACCGGCGGCGGGCTGCTTAGATCGCGCGCTGCTTCCGCGATTGCCGTTTTGAGGCAGCTGACCGACGGCTCGACGCAGCGTATCGCGGGAGAGCTTTGAGCAAGCGATGTTTTCGCGCCATAGCTGCTGGTGATTAGCTGAACCTTATGAGCCGCCAGCGCAAGGACCGGGTAGCCCGGGTGCGGTGAATCGTGAAGGCACAACGCGAGATCGCATTTCCGCAAATCATCTTCGTACCCAGCTTGCCCGATTTTGAGGAGTTGAGGCTTAATTTCGCCGAGCAGCAGGACTTCGGCGGGCAACGGGCCAGCAAAGTAGAAATCCCAACTTTGGGGGTCGAGTGCGCCGCCTTCGATAGCTGCCTCTACTGCCTCAAGCCCGCGCCACGGAAGACTGAGCGCATCGTTTTCATCCAGGTAAAGCACAAAGCGTCGCTTCCCGCCGGGTGGTTTATCCGCGGACTTTTCATCGGCACGTACCACGGGCTCAAAACAGAAGCTCCGTGCGGCAAATTGTTGCGATGTGTCGAACTTCGAAGCGAGATGATCGTACAAAGTGTGTGTCTCTATCAACAGCAAGAGTTTGGGGTCAGCCAGGATTTCGCTGCACCGAAGCCTTTCCTCCGCGTTCCGGCAAAGAAGGCTCTCGTCTTCCTGAACCAGATAGACGATGCGCGACGAATCCACAATGGCGCGCGCGGCTTGAGCTTTCCAGCAGGTGTTTACCAGGAAGTAATCGTCTTGAGAAACAGAAAGTTCCCGGCGAGTCTCGGGCGGCGAATAAACCAGTTCCAGATCGCCGTCCCACGGGATCTCGTTTCGCAAGAAGAACGCGTTCAACTGGTCGCCACCCGGCGACTGGTTTTCGTAAACGACACGAAGGCGCGCATTGATGCGCTTGCTTAGGAGCGCAGCCACAATGAGCGCCGCGCCATCGCCGCTGTAAGTGAGCGATGCCCAATCGAGTCCGCTCACAAGGGTCGAGATTCGCCTTCGGCCGTCGGCAATCGAAAAGGCTTTCATGTCCCAGCGCGGTAGTTTTATTTGGAGCAAATCCGGCAGGATGGGCAGGCCAAACTTATCGGCGGACGAGAGCGAAGCAATCTGCCGGCCTTCCCGCATGCCTATTTCCAGGTAATGAAGCAGCGGGTTCAGGCCGGCCGCCGCGACGTCAGCGTGAAGCCGCAAGTAGTGGCGCACGTCGAAACTTGGACCGGGGTGAAAGCCCTGCGCCGCTCCCATTGTCAAGAAGTGCACCGCAGGGTCTATGTCGGTTTCGCCCAGCGCTGAGCGGTAGCGTGTCCGGTACCAGGCTTTATCGAAGAAGGGTGAACCGGCAATCTGGCGCGCCCGCTGCGTTAACTCAGGCTGTTCCGTAGTGTCCGTAACGGCACGGATTTCACGCCCCTCTGCTTGTCCATTCACCAGGTAATGCACGAGCGGATTGATGCGCGCCGCCGCGGTATCGGGATAGCGTTCGCGATACCAAGCGCCATCGAATCGTTGGCTTGGATTTCGGTTCTCCTCCGCGCCGATCGTTAAGTAGTGAAGCGCTGGATCGACGCCCTCCGCCGTGACGTCTGGGTTCTGTTTGAGATACCAGTCTGCGTCGAACAGCGGCGAGTCGTGCAAAAGTTTAAGTTCGCGTGAACCGCCCCGCGAGCCCCGGCCGGCGGCTCGAAAGCGGAGAAACTTGTCCAGCAGGTTCGGCATCCGTTACGAAGCCACTCTAACTCACTCGCTACAGTGAACCGCTATATCATTGAGGAGGTCAGGAGCATCGGCGAAACCGAATCGGCGGCCAAGTCAGCCATGAATAAGAGGACCTTCTTGAAAACTTCCGGCGCAGTTCTTACGGGCGGCGTTCTGTCCCGCTTGCTGGCAGACGACACGAAAAACGAGCCGCATACGAACTGGTCCGGTAACTACAAATACAGCACGGACCGCGTTCACTTCCCGCGAAATGAGAAGGAAGTACAAGAGCTGGTGAAGAGCTGTGCCAAGCCGAAGGCATTAGGCGCCCGGCATTCGTTCGATGGAATTGCCGATACGGCAGGTGACCAGATTTCATTGCAGCATCTAAACAGCATGGAACTGGATAAGCAGGCCCGGACAGTAACGATCGGCGGGGGAGTCAAGTATGGGCCGCTCTGTCCATACCTGGATAGCCACGGCTTCGCGTTGCCTAATCTGGCATCGTTGCCTCATGTTACTGTCGCCGGCGCATGTGCGACCGCCACGCACGGGTCCGGAGTGAAGAACGGCAACTTATCCACCGTTGTTTCCGGCATGGAATTCGTAGCAGCGAACGGCGATCGTGTCTCTCTCTCAAGAGCTCGGGATGGCGAACGGTTTTCTGGAGCGGTTGTTCACCTGGGCGCAATAGGCATCTTGACGAAACTCACTCTGGACCTTCAGCCAGCGTTTACGATGCGACAGGTTGTTTACGAGAATCTGCCGTTTGCTCAGCTCGAAAATCATCTGGAAGAGATCCTGGCGAGCGGCTACAGCGTTAGTCTGTTTACCGACTGGCAGAACAGCCGCGCGACACAAGTGTGGATCAAGAGCCGCGTCGAGAATGGCAGCTCTGCATCGATCGCCCCGGAATTTTTCGGCGCGAAGGCCGCCACCAGAGATTTGCATCCGCTGGACGGACATTCGGCTGAAAATTGCACCGAACAGATGGGCGTCCCAGGGCCTTGGTATGAAAGGCTGCCGCACTTTCGCATGAACTTCACGCCTAGCAGCGGGCAGGAGCTGCAGTCGGAGTATTTCGTGCCGCGCGAGAGAGGCTACGAGGCGATCCGCGCAGTGGAACAGCTGAAGGACCACATCATGCCGGTGCTCTTTGTGTCTGAAATACGAGCGATTGCTCCCGACGATCTTTGGATGAGCATGGCGCACAACCGGCCTTCGATGGCACTTCACTTTACTTGGAAGCCGGACTGGCCGGCGGTGCAGAAAGTGCTGCCAATGATTGAGCAGCAGCTAGCGCCGTTTAGCCCTCGGCCGCATTGGGCGAAACTGTTCACGATGCCGCCCGCAGCTTTCCAGGCAAACTACGAACGCTTGCCGCAATTCCGGGAATTACTGCACGATTGCGATCCGAGTGGTAAGTTTCGTAACGCGTACTTGAATAGAGAAATCTTCAGCTAAGATCTCTGCGCAGCCGCAAGGGAGAACCTGTGAGTCGGATTGTGTATGGACGTCGGCTCACAGGCAGCCGCGCTCTCGAGCGTGAGCCACACGAGAGAGATCCAAAGCAGATCCGCTCCCAGCAGATGCAACAACTGCATCGGGAGAGGTGCGAGTAAAGCAAGATTCAGCACCCCTGCGCCGACTTGCAGGACAATCGCAACAATCACGAACGAACTAGCTTTCGCCACGCCGCTGCCTTTTGCCGAACGGCGCAGAAAACCGCTCGCCACCCATAAAATGTAAAGCGCTCCCGCTACAGCAACCAGCGGGTGAATGACTCGCAAACGAAGGAGAAGGGTTGATACTGCCGCGAAATCCTGCTGCATGCCGGCCGCAAGCGATTTGGCCGGAAACAAGGTGTCTCCCAAGGCTGTAATAGTGCCTGTGATGCTGACAACTACAGCGATGAGTAGCGCCATCAAGACTTTCGTCGATGCTTGGCGGAGGCGAATTTTCCCAACGCCCTTTGCCGCCAGCCAAGCCGTAATCGCAAGAGAAGCGAGCAACAGCATTGTATTGGTTAGGTGAGCCGAAAGATACCAAACGCGCCCGGCGGATTGATCTTTCGCAACGAGCCGGAACAGCACCAGGCCAGCTCCTAGCAGCGCTTCGATGAGTAAGAAGACGAATGACCAGACTGCATAGCGCCGCACCGCATTACGCTTGGGATAGGCCAGAAACGCCCACGCGAGCAGAACAACAACGGCAGCCGTATCGAATCCTGTCATCAGGCGATGCGTGAACTCGATTGCCATGGGGGCGCTCATCTTCTGAGGCAGAAACTGACCGCTGCAAGTGGGCCAGTTGGCTCCGCATCCGTCGCCCGAAAACGAGACGCGCACATACGCGCCCCAGAGAATAACAGGAAGGTTGTAGAGCAGCACACACCACGCGTACAGGCTGAAATACCGGCACGAATTGCTTCCTGCGAAACTCATATTTCTTCCCTTGTCCGGCGCTGCGCGACCATCAGGATAGCCGCTATGCTGGATACTTCGGTGATGCGTCCGTCGAGCGACATGGCAACCGCTTCGCTAAAAGGCTTCCACGCTACAGCAATTTCTTCTTCGGGATCGGGATTGCGCTCGGTCGCGGTCAATCCGGTCGCCAAAAACAAATTCTGCACATCGTTGACTACGCCGTTGCAGCAATCCGCAGTTCCGAGAAACTGCCAACGGTCCGCCGCGACGCCCGCCTCTTCCGCAAGCTCGCGTTTCGCCGCATTCAGCATGTCTGTTTCTCCCTCATGCGAACCCCCGCGAGGGATCTCCCACGAGTAATGATTGTGCGGATAGCGCCATTGACCTACTAAAACAATTTCATCCTGATCGTTGAGCGCGATCACGCCCACCGAGGGCCGGATTTCAATCACGCCATAGACGCCCGGGCCGCCATCCGGACGCGTGACCTGATCTTCGCGTACGCGAATCCACGGGTTCTGGTAGACAATCTTGGAAGAGTTCGTCTTCCAGGGACTTTCGGTCAAACAGCCGCTCCGCAAATTTCGGCCAGCACGGGCAGATCGACGTTCCCGCCCGACAGAATGATTCCAACGCGGCGCAAATCTTCCGGCAGTTTGCGATGAAGCACCGCCGCCGCGGCTACCGCTCCACTCGGCTCCACAAGCATCTTGGTACGGGTGAGCAGGAAGCGCATGGTGTCCTTAATCTCGTCTTCGGTGACCAGGAACACGCCGTCGGCTTCGTCGCTGATGATACGGAACGTGATTTGGCCCGGTGTGGTGGTGCGCAGTCCGTCGGCAATTGTGGGAGGCGACGCAATTGTCTGCCGCTCGCCGGATTGCAGCGAGAGATACCAGTCGTTTGCCAGCTCCGGTTCTACGCCGTACACTCGCAGATCGGGCCGCAGCGTCTTGGCGGCAATCAAGGTGCCGGAAAGAAGGCCGCCGCCGCCGAGCGGCACCACGATGGCATCCAGTTCCGGCTGCTGCCGAACGAACTCGAGAGCGGCCGTGCCCTGGCCCGCGATGATCCAGGGATGATCGTAAGACGGCAAGATAACTGCGCCGGTGCGCACTGAGATTTCGCGCGAGAGCGCCTCGCGGTCGTCCTTGTGACGATCGTAGAAGACGATTTCGGGACCGTAAAGTTTGGTGGATTCCAGCTTGGCGCGGGGTGCGTCGGTAGGCATGACGATCGTTGCCTTTACCCCGAAGTGCTGCGCCGCGATCGCGACCGCCTGCGCATGATTGCCGGAGGAAAACGTAACCACGCCCCGGCTGCGCTCTTCGTCGCTCAAGGAGCTGAGAAAGTTTGCCGCGCCCCGGATCTTGAAAGCGCCTCCGCGCTGCAATTGCTCACATTTGAAAAAGCTCTCGGTTCCGCTCGCTTCGTTGAACAAGCGAGACGACGCAACCGGCGTTTGCCTTGCGAGCACGCTGATGTGGTCGGCTGCTCGTTGCACATCGGAAAAGGCCGGAATGGTTTCGGTACCGGCAACCGATTGGAGGGTCATCAGTAACCTGCCTTTTTGTCTACAACGTTAATGAGTGATTCACCTTTCACGTAGTGTTCGAAATTTTCGAGAAAAACGCGCATGGAAAGATCGAGCCAGTCGGGGTCGGCGGTCCGATCAGTGCAATGCGGTGAGATGAGCACGTTTTCCATGTCCCAAAGCGGATTGTCCGGCGGCAGCGGCTCGTGTTCGAAGACGTCGAGCGATGCGCCGGCAATCGTTTTCTGCTGGAGGGCGCGGATCAGCGCGTCCTGATCGATTACCGGGCCGCGCCCGACGTTGATCACGATTGCGGAACTCTTCAAGGCGCTGAATTCTTTGTCGCTGAGCATGTGATGTGTTTCGGGCGTCAGCGGAGCGGCGGCTACCAGGACGTCGATCGCGTGAAGCATTTCATGGAGCGCGTCCGGGGCGAAGCTGCGGTCGAGAATCGGGTCACTCGCGGATTGATCGGGACGCCGGCGCACCGCTTGAATCTTCATGCCGAGCGCGTGGGCGAGCAGTCCGCACTCCCGCCCGATTTCTCCGTACCCGACGACGCCCATGACCTTATCGGGAAGCCAGCCGACATGAAAATCGTCCCAACGGTGGGCGCGCTGGTTTTCAATCAGGCGGCGTCCGCGTTTGTAGTGGAACAGCATGCCGAAGACGGCAAACTCGGCGAGCGATCGCTTGAAAACGCCGCGGGCGTTGGTCAGGGGAACGTCGCTATGAGCCAGATCGGAGGCCACCAGCTTCTCGACACCGGCCGAAAGCGACTGCACCCACCTGACCTTCTTGACGGCTTGCCAGACCTCGTGGAACGGCGGAGCGCCGGCCAAGCCCGCATAGAGAAGGATTTCGGCCTCCGGGGCGTAACGTTCCACGGCGGTGGTGTCGTTGCCGGTCGAAATGTTGGCCCGGTTACGAATTGGGTCTAAGTTCTTGAGAAGAGGGTGGTCGGGCGGCGAGACCACGAACAGGTTCGGCTGAGGCATCGGCTCACTACTATCGTAGCGACCGTGCCAACCCGATTTTTGCCGAACGAACTCGGCGTTGGGTTCGTTTTTTCAACTCGAGGTTTCGAGCGGCGGGGCGTCCGGAACGGTCAGGAAAAGCGAAACGATGGCGGAGAGAAAGTACAGGCCGGCGAAGATCCACATCAGGCCGGAGACGCCGGCGCTTGAAAGAAATAGGCCGACCAGGGCGGGTCCGAGCCAGATGCTGAGGCCCGAGCCGAGATTCATGATGGACATCGCCGCTCCACGGGACTCGGGCGCGAGCGAGGCCATAATGGCGGAGAGCGGCACAAAGCCGGCCAGTGTCGCGCCGTAGGCCATGCTGGCGAGCACCGCAACGGCATAGTTGCCCTTGAAGTAAAGCGGAGCGTAATAGAGGCTCAGCGTGGTGATTGCGCAGCCGCAGGCGCCGACGTAGGCGACGGTCTTCTGCCAGCCGATTTTGTCGCCCACAACGCCCCAAATCAGGTTGAAGACGACGTTAGTGGCAAACATGATACTGAGGAGCCGGAGCCACTGCGGCAGGGTGAAGCCGATTCGATCAATGAAGAAGCTTGGCAAGAATACCAAAAACCCGAACTCGGAGGTGGTAGTGATGACCGCGACGATGCCGCCCAGCCCCACTTTAGGCTTCTGCCAGGTAATGCTGATGCCTTTGAGCAGCACTTGAATTGGGTTGCCCTCGGAGGCGGCCACGAGCCGCTTTGCGCCGCGAGGCTCACGAATGCCAAGCAGGGCAACAAGTCCGCCGAACAACACCAAGAGGGAAGAGATCCAAAGCGTTTTGTAGCTTCCGATTAGAGGCACCGAAAAGCTGGCCAGCAGAGAGCCGAGAGTGGGCAAGCCGCCGGTCCGGGCAGACCAGAACCAGCCGACTGCAGTAGCGAGCCGTTCGCGAGGGGTAACGGCGGTGACCCAGACCAGGAACCCAAAGGCAAACAGCGGGTAGCCGAAACCGCGCAGCGTGTAGGTCAGCAGAATCATCGAGTAATCCTGCCTGGCGATCCCAAACAGAAGAAACGGAACTTCGAAGGCCAGCCAGATCGCAAGGCCGATCCACATCACGGTCTTTGGACCTAAGAGATCGGAGAGCGCGCCGGAGAACCAGGACGCGATTGCTGCCGTTGCCCCGTAGGCGGTGAAGACCAAGGCAACCTGCGCCGGCGAAAAGTGCATGTGCAGCAAATAAGGCGAAAGGAATCCGGCCTCGACTCCATCGCCAATCATGAAGAACAAGAGCCCGAAGTAGCCAATGGCAAGCTGAGAATGCATGCCGAGGCGGGCGGCCAAAGAAGGGTGCGGAAGTGTGGGAGTGATGGAATCGGACAAGAGCGATCTTTCAGAAACGAAATTTATGACGAGCCAGAACGCATCGAGCCTCAGTTTAACGGAAGACAACCTCGGCAGGTTACCGGCGCAGATACCGCATCCAGCATATAAGCGGGCAAATCTGACGCCTGCGATTGTGCACATTGGCGTGGGCGGCTTTCACCGGGCGCATCAGGCCGTGTATCTGGACGATCTATTGACGGGAGGCCATTGCGATTGGGGCGAATGCGGCCTGGGAATCATGCCGCAGGACGTACAGATGGGCGAAGCGCTTGGGCCGCAGCAATGCCTGTACACCGTGATGACGCGCGGCGACGATTCGGAACAGGCGCGGGTCATTGGCGCGATGACTCAATTCATTCACGGCTTCAGTCAACCGGCTCAGGCGCTGGAACGGCTGGCCGATCCCGAGACGCGAATCGTGTCGCTCACGGTAACCGAAGGCGGGTATTACATTGACGAGGCGAGCGGTGAGCTTCAAGAGCAGCACCCGAATATCCAGTACGATCTGGCTCATCCGCTAGTTCCGCGCACCGTGCTCGGGTATCTGGCCGAAGCGCTGGCCCGCCGCAAAGAGAACGGACAGCAGCCGTTCACTGTGATGTCATGCGACAACCTGCCCGGCAACGGCCACATCACACGCCACGCGCTTCTGAGCTTCGCCGAATTGCGCGACCGTGAACTGCGCGCCTGGATCGAGCAGCACGTCGCATTTCCAAACGGCATGGTGGATGGGATCACGCCTGTTACGACCGACGGAGATCGCGAACTTCTGGAGAAGTCGTTCGGGATTAAGGATGCGTGGCCGGTGGTTACGGAACCCTTCCGGCAGTGGGTGCTGGAGGATAACTTCGCGGCGGGGCGTCCGCCGTGGGAGTTGGCGGGCGTGCAATTTACGGGCGATGTAATTCCTTACGAGAAGATGAAGTTGCGGCTGCTCAATGCGGGGCACTTGGCGCTCGCTTACTCGGGCGCGCTCCATGGCTTTGAGTTCGTTCATCAGGCCGCGAGCGATCCGGTCTTTCGAGCCTATCTCGAGCGTTTTCTCGAAAGCGTGACGCCGCTGATTCCGCCTCTGGCCGGCGTTAATCTGGGCGAGTATAAGCAGATGCTGGTTACGCGATTTTCCAATCGCGCGATACGCGACCAGATCAGCAGGATCTGTTCAGAAGGCTCGGCGAAGTTCCCGAAGTTCTTGCTGCCCTCAATCATGGAGCTGCGCGCGGCTGGGCGTCCGACGGAATTACTAAGTGTGATCGTTGCGGGCTGGTTCCTGTATCTGGAAGGCAAAGACGAACAGGGCCACCTAATCGAAACACTGGATGTGCGGAAGGCGGAACTGCAAGGCATCGTCAACGGCAGCCATGGCGACCCCAAGCCTCTGCTCGAAATGGTTGACATCTTCGGCAGGCAGCTATCCACCGATTCCGGCTTCATCGAAGAAGTTCGGAAATGCGTGGAGCAGATGCGCTCGCGCGGCGTTTGCAGCACCTTGCAAGATCTCACTGGGATATAAAAGGGCAGGGAAACTATAGATGAAACGATGGCAGATCGGCTTGGGCATCTGGGGCGCGATGAGCTGCGTGGGGCTACTGAGTGTCTTTGCGCAATCGAATCAGGTGAAGAAGAGCCACATCTCAATTTACGATTTGAAGACGAAATCGACGAAAGTGATTTACTCGGCGGACGAATTGATCGAGGCGCCGAACTGGTCACCCGACGGTAGGTATCTGTTGGTAAATACCGGAGGGAATCTGTATCAGCTGCCGGTCGCTTCCGGTTCGAAGGCGGAACTGCAGAAGATCGATCTCGGAATCGACAAGTGCAATAACGACAAAGGCTATTCGCCGGACGGGAAGACCGTGGCATTCTCTTCGGGGGCGCGAGCGAAGGGATCGCAAGTGTACACGGCTCCGCTCGCCGGGGGAACGCCGCAGCAGATCGTTCCCGAAACGCCCAGCTATTTCCACGGCTTTTCGCCTGACGGCAAGTGGATGGCGATTGTGGCGCAGCGCAACGGCAACTTCGATTTATTTCGCGTGCCGCCGGCCGGCGGACCGCAGCAACAGCTCACAACAAACACTGGATACGATGACGGCCCTGACTACTCGCCCGACGGCCGTTGGATTTACTTCAATTCCGACCGGTCCGGGAGTTGGGACATCTGGCGGATGCCGCCCACCGGCGCTGGAGCCGGCGATAAACTCGCGCAGCAGGTGACGAGCGATGACCTGGAAGACTGGTTCCCGCATCCCTCGCCCGACGGAAAGTGGCTTCTGTTTTTGACGTTTCCGAAAGGCACGTCGGGCCACAACGACCGGCTGAACGTAGAGCTGCGAATGATGCCGCTGCCCGGAGAACACCTGGGGACGCCGCGCATTCGTACGGTAACGAAGTTTTTTGGCGGGCAGGGGACCATCAACGTCAACTCCTGGTCTCCGGATTCGACGCGATTTGCTTTTGTCAGTTACGAACAGTAATTTGCCGACGCGATTGAGGTTGTGCGTTACACTCGTGCTGTAATGCAGCGTAGTTTAGCGATCGCCCTGGCTGTTTTGTTCAGCTGGCTCACTATTCTCCCTGCGTTTGCTAGTTCCTTCGAAGCAAAGTTGCCGGCCTGTTGCCGGAAGGACGGCAAACATCGGTGCATGTTGAAGGCGAGCGCGAAAGCTTCAGGCGCTTCGTTTACGGCCATCGGCGAGAAGTGTCCGTGCTTTCCCCATCCGACCGTAACGCCGCATGCGCATAGTCTCAGGCCGGCGATTCGCGTTGCGATTTTCGCGGGTATCGTTCGGACGCCCGCCCTGTCTCCGCAAACTGAAGCGGGCTGGCGTGTTTCTCACTCCCGTTCGAGACAGAAGCGCGGTCCTCCCTCTTTTCTTCTTTCCTAAATAGATCCAGAAGTTTTACACCTTTCGTGAGCCTCCTACGGGGGCCTGTGACGGCGCGAGCCGTTCGCCGAGAGGTGGATTTGCAAAGGAAAAGTTGAAATGAATCGCCGTAAGTTTCAGGGCCGCCGGCCCACAAGCATCTGCATCTTTGGAAGCGTTTTGCTGCTGATTTTCGCTTCGCTTGCCGGAGCAGTAGTCTTAAGCGCGCTGCGCGGGATCATCCACGATCCAGACCATCGCCCGGTGGCGAATGCGGAGATTAAAGTGAAATCGACCAATTCGGATTTTGCACAGACGTTGACAACGAGACAAGACGGCTCGTTCGAAACGGCGACACTTCCCATTGGCGAATACCGGGTGACAGTGACGAAAGAGGGCTTCGAGTCTGCCGCGCAAGAAGTGCTTGTTTCCTCCCGGGAAGCGCCTGTGCTGCATTTTCAACTGGCGATCGGCAAATCGTCACA
The DNA here is from genome assembly GCA_965219105.1 of Bryobacteraceae bacterium. GTDB lineage: Bacteria > Acidobacteriota > Terriglobia > Bryobacterales > Bryobacteraceae > Bog-105. The sequence goes on from OZ244728.1 coordinate 3,820,158, forward strand.
AGTGGTCAACGTCGAGGACAAATCGTTGACTGCCAATCCCGACACGATGACGCCGACCACCATCGTGAGCCGCAGAGAGATTCAAGAGACGCCTGGCGCGGACCTCAGCAACAGCATGAACATGATTACCGACTATGTTCCCGGCGCCTGGATGACTCACGATCAGCTGCATATTCGAGGCGGTCATCAGGTGACGTGGGCTCTCGATGGAGTGCCTATCCCGAACACGAATATTGCAAGCAACGTTGGGCCGCAAGTCGATCCGAAAGACATCGATTATCTGGAAGTCGAGCGCGGCGGCTATTCGTCTGTCTATGGCGACCGGACATACGGCGTGTTTGACGTGGTGCCTCGCACGGGCTTTGAACGCAACAACGAAGGAGAGTTTTACACGACGTACGGATCGTTCAATCAGACCAACGATCAGATCAACTTCGGGAGCCACACGGAAAAGTTTGCCTACTACGCGAGCGTGAACGGGAACCGCAGCGATTATGGTCTGTCGTCTCCGGGTCCGGACATTCTGCACGACCGGGTTTGGGGGCTCGGCGGCACAACGACTCTCATTTACAACGCCGATCCGAACAATCAGTTGAGGTTTATCACGACACTCCGGCGCGACGACTACCAGATTCCGAACGATCCGGATCAGGAAGCCACGGGCATTCGCGACATTGAGCGGGAGCGGGATGCGGTCGTCAGCTTCTCCTGGGTTCATACATTTTCGCCGGGCATACTTCTGACCACGTCGCCTTTCTATCACTTCAATCGAGCCAATTACGACGGGAGTCCGAACGATACGCCGATTAGCACGACGCAGCATCGTGACTCGCAGTACGCGGGGTTGCAGGAGACGGTTTCGGCGGTAACGGAGAAGCACAATGCTGTAGCAGGATTTTACGGCTTCGGACAGCACGATGACGAATTTGTCGGGCTGATCGCCAACGACGGATCCGGGGACGCTGTTCGTCAAACGAATGTTGCTACGGGACAGCTGGAATCGGCGTTTCTGGAAGATCGGTACAAGGCATTTTCGTGGCTGACTCTGATCGGCGGCGTTCGGCTCACTCACTTTGGCGGATTGATCTCGGAGAATGCAGCCGATCCGAGGCTGGGCGGCGCGATCACGATTCCGCATCTGCATTGGGTGTTGCGGGGCTTTTGGGGCGAGTACTATCAGGCGCCCCCGCTCTCTACCGTGAGTGGTCCTCTATTGGGCTATGCCGTATCGCAAGGCTTGGGGTTCATTCCGTTGCGCGGTGAGCGCGATCAAGAGCACCAGTTCGGTTTAACTATTCCGTTGCGCGGCTGGTCCTTTGACGTGAATAATTATCATCAGCGGGCCCGTAACTACTTCGATCACGACGCGATCGGCAACTCGGATGTATTCTTTCCGCTGACGGTCGCGCAAGCGCGGCTGTATGGCTGGGAAGTGGCCGTGCGTTCTCCTCAGCTGTTTCACCGGGGCGAAGTTTACCTGGCCTATGCGTATGCTCATGCCGAGGGCGCGGGCGCGGTTTCAGGAGGGTTGACAGACTTCTCGCCGCCCGATAGTGGCTATTTTCTGCTGGACCACGATCAGCGCCACACGTTTCATGCCGGTTTCAATTTCAGACTGCCCAGCCATGTCACGGCGGGCGGCAATCTTTATTACGGGTCGGGGTTTACAGACGGCTCGCTCGATTACCCGGGACATCTGGAGCCGCACACCACGTTCGATCTCTCACTCGGGAGAACTTTCGCGGAAAAATTTACGGTGTCGGTGACTGCACTGAACTTGACGAACCGGAGATTTCTGCTCGATAACAGCCTGACTTTCGGCGGCACGCATTATGCAGATCCGCGGCAGATTTATGCGCAGTTGCGGTACCGGTTTCATTTTTGAAGGAATGAAGGGCGGTGTCGTGCCGGTATATCGCCGGATCTTTACCGAAAAATCGTAATTCCTAGTTGCTCGGCAGCCTTGCGCATGGCCACATCGAGGGTCGCAGGGTCAAGCTTTCCCGCGAGGCAAGATCGACATAGGCCGCATCATAAGCGGTAAGGCCATAACGCCTTGCTGCCGCCGTTCCCTCACGAACAACAGTCAAGGCAGATGTTGATTCTTCAACATCGATGTTCAGATGTGATAGAGCGGTCAGTAACGCCTCCTCATCGGCAGATGTGATGCGCTTGCGCAAATAGGACACGGCAAGGCCATTCGCAATCTCGCGCGCCCAGAGTTCAGGGACGCGCAAACCATCCCGCTCAACGACCGCTAAAACGGAGTCGGCATATGTGCTGCTCTCATCCGGCAAAGCCCACGCGAGAGCATCGGACGCATCGACCACCAAACGCAATTTAGCGGCGGCCATAATGAACGTAATCGCGCGTCGTCCAGCCTTCCGGGTCAGGTTTGACGCGAGCGCGTAATGCACGCATCTCGGCAACCACACTGCCGGGACTAGTAGCACGGAAACCCGCATCGGCATCAAGCAAACGCAAGGCGGCAGCCTTCACCAAATGCTCGGTGTCGGTTCCGGCGTTTGTGGCGATCTGCGCTAGTCGCGCTTCCTGCTCAGGGGTGAAGTGGACTTCCATAATTCTAAAGGTACGGGAAACCAAAGTGTAAGGCAACGCGCGTGAATCGGAGCATGTCAAGGGGCAAGCGCCGGGGTATACCGTGGTCGCGGCTACTTCAGAACCCGGGGGGTATGAGCCATGATTAGTTTGTAAAGGTTCGGCTTTTCAGGCCGAAATGTTGATGGCGGCAGATAGGCTGATTGGCCAGGAAGTCAAACCGCAGCTTGATCTACCCAATGTAGAGCCTCAAATTCGAGCAACAGCACACAAGTGAGCCAAAAGAGATGCGGGGTCTTACGTTGCGTGTGATACCCCCCTGTATTTTGCACGCGATCAATACCGAACGAAATTCTTGTCAAGCTGATCGTTGAACTGCTGACGTACGCGCTTGTCGCTGGTGGTTTGGCCGCATCAGCCAACCCGCAATATTTAATAATGCATCCGGCGTTTGCTGGAGGCATGCCGGCGCGCATAGGCTTCCAAAAATGATCAAAGCCGGAGTTCTGCCCAGAATAGCGGTTCTCGGCGCTATCGTTTATCGGGGAGTGGCTGGTGACTGCTGTGATTGCCTGAATTGCATGAAAGCGCGCAGCACTTCGTTCATGAGAGTCTGGTAACCTCGGCCGCTTGCCTTGAACCGCTCGAACACGTCGCGATCAATCCGGATATGGATTTAGTCCTTCGGCGTCGGGTCCATTCTTGCCGACGGCTACCGACGTGTAATTTCTGCAATTTTCCAAATTCGTGACCGGGCCGCTATAATTCAGATGGTCAATCGCGTGACTCGAAGGCAATGGGAGAGACTTACCGCACGTCTCAGCCGAGAAGCTCAAGCCGGCGATCCCGACGCACAATGGGAGCTCGGGTCTTGGTTAGAGGATGGGTTGCTTGCTCGTGACGGCAGCGTAATCGTTCCTCCGGACCGCCGTACTGCAGTTACTTTGTATCGACAAAGTGCGGAGGCTGGCCATGCGGCGGCTCAGACTGCGCTGGGTGTCTGCTTATCGGACGGTAAGGGAACAAGATGTAACGTGCGCGAGGCCTTATTGTGGTTTAAGCGTGCGCTTCGACAAGGCGAAAGTTGTGCGGCGAATAATATGGCCTGTGTCTATCGAGACCTCGGGAACAGTCCGCGAGCGCTGTACTGGTTTAAGCGGGCTGCCGAAAATGGAGATGGTGATGCACTCGTCGAAGTCGGTGCCCGATACTACTGCGGTGTGGGTGCAAGAAGAAAACCGCCTTACGCCATTGACTGCTTTCGCAGGGCTATTCAGGGCCGAAACTTAAATATTAGTCAAGCCGGTCGCGAGAGCGCCATGTATCACTTAGGGATGGCTTATCACGAAGGCAAGGGAGTGAGGCAGTCCGATTCTCTCGCTCTGAAATGGCTCATGCAGGCCAACCAAGCCGACGATTTCCCTGCCGCGCGAACGTTGATAAACTTGATCGCCGGTAATAAGCGAGATTGACCCTCGCTAGTGCATTGCGCTTTGCACCCGGCCTCACTGATAGGTCGATGGGAAGATAACAGGGTGCACCTACTTGGCTGTGTGTCACAAACAGTACTTGTTTTTTCACTTGCCCAAATGCCGGCCAACTCTAAAGTCGCAAATGGACCGGCAGGAACATTTAAACCCGCCGAGAGCCAATCAAATACGGTTGCTGCCAATCGCGACCAGGGCATTCGAGCCGGTGACACTCTCGCACAGGGTAAGGTAGTTCATTACGTTCGTCCCACATACCCCAAGGCTCTTCGGCAGAGAGGCGTACACGGTGTGGTCGGCATTCGAGTGCTGGTCGGGAAGAACGGCGTCCCTAAGCACTTGACCGTTGTCGGTGGGCCGAAAGAGCTCGTTCCGTATGCCGTTTCTGCTGTGAAACAGTGGCGCTATAAACCCGGTGTCCTCAATGGCTCCCGCGTCCAATTTATCTACGATGCGCGTATTTCTTTTACGTTGTCTCAGTAAGAGCTTCGGCAATGTGCGTCGGGCTTCGCTCGCCTAACGCACGATTCGGTAGACCGGGTCCAGCGTGAAAATGAGCAGGATAGTCTTGCCAATCCATTGAAGCTTAATCAACATGTCTACACCTCCTGAGACGCACTAAAGATTACAAGTATGGTGTGCCGGCCGCAGGATATTCTCAGCCGAATACCGGCAATTCACAATCCCGCTGAGCTGGCTCACTTGGTTAATGGGAACCTGTTAAGAAGTATGATACGAATCCGCCGCTCGCCTGGTTTCGTAAATGTTAAAGTGGGAAACCTAAGAACCTGAGTTGGGGGATGAAGCTGTGACTCTCGTGGCACGGGGAGGGAGGTCGGCCGGGCTGGCGACTGTCTCGACCTGTATTCTTGTGTTTGTATGTTGCCGCGGTGAGGCTTTTGCCGCCTCCCCAGCCGCCGATCTGCGGGAGCAGGTGTCGCAGCATGAGGCCTCAGGCGATTTAGCGGGAGCCCAAACACTTCTGAAACGGCAAGCGGCCGCTCCGGGCAATAGCGCTGCGGCGCAACAGCTGGCCGAGTTTTTAGACCGCCATCGAAGCCAGGATGCGCGCGAGGCTTACTTGCGCTGGGCTGCCGCCGAGTCCGATCCCGCAAAAAAGCGCGCAGCATACCGGCAAGTGGTTCTGGACGACATGTCGACTGGCCAGACTACCGACTTGGCGCAGGATCTTGCCAAGTACAAGGAGTCAGGAGCAACCGACTTCGCGGCGCCGACTCGCTCCAAGGCTCCGGCTTACTCGACCGTGTTAATTCCGGGCCCGCTACCTTCGTTTGCACGCATGGCGGCGCTTTCGCCCGATCTGGCGCCTGAAGATCTGCTCCCGTCGCTGGCCCGCAACGTGGTCACAAATGGTTTTCAGGCAAGCGGCAATGAGCTGCTCGTGCCGACTGAATACCTGCGCCTGATCACTCGCTATTTGAATCAGGCGCGTGAACTGCAAGCACTGGCTAACAAAGATCGCAAGATTGTGGTTCCGAGCTGCGATAGCAGCGAAACCGGTGAACTATTGAAAGTTCTGGGCTATCGAATGCGCGGCACCTGTGGCGCGGACATTGTGCTTGAAACCGTCAACGCCACGCGAGCTTTTCTCACGGTCGATTCGGGGTTTCCGCTGACTAAACTCGAAGGCGATTTGCGAGCCAATCACCCTTTCGAACTGGCGTACGGCCCCACTTCAGTTCCGCTCCTGTATGACGTTCAGTACTGGTCGGCGGCGCTCTCGGCGCGGAATCGGCAAGGCGACTTTGTAGATTCTCTTCTGTCCGATCCGTCGCTCTGCCGACTCTACCTAGGCCTGTCGCATTTAGATCGGGAGACAGCGGCCGCCATTCGTAAACAAACGCCGGCCGCGAAGCTGAAGATCTACGCCCACGTGCTGGATTTCTATGGCGGTATGTTCCAGGTGCGAAACGGCGTTGCTGTGGTGCCCGGGTCGCCGAAAGCCTGGGCCTCATTGGCCGGGGCTTCGCCTAATCATCCGGGCGCGTTTTTCGAGCGGCTGATGGCGACCGATGACGGATGGCTAGCGAGCTACTACGACGCGCTGTCCCGCATCGATGGGCCGACCGCTGAATATCTGACCGCGCCGGAACGCATGAGGCGTTTCTACGAGGCTCTACGGGGCAGAGTGACTAGCCCGGGGCCCGCACGTCCGGTATTTCGGTCGAGCACGGAGCTGATGCTGCTCACCTCGTCCCTCCGCATCGATCCTAACGGGCAGCCGCACATGCCCGGGAGTGTGGATGTCTGGCGGTCACTGTTCGTCAAGCATCCTCACGGAAAGTACGATGGGAAGCTGACGCGGGCGGCCGCGGGCTGGAAAACGGACGACGATGTTTTAGAGGCGTTGTTCGGACTCAGCCGCAAGACGGTGGAAAATGAGCCGCTTCGCATGTTCCTGGCCTTGAGCGACATCGACCGTGACCGCGCGAGGCCAATGTCGAGCCAGTTAGCCTCTCGCCTGGTTAGCAACTACCGGACCCTAGGCGATCAATACGTGCTGTTTGCCGAAACTCCCGCGATGACCGAAGCTAGCATCGCGCACTACCTCGACCTCTGCGGGCAGGTGAAAAGCATGCATAACACCCTGCTGCGGGCCGATACGCTCGGGAGTTTGCAGGCTCTGGTCGAGCTGTGGCGAATTTTCTCCCGGGAGAATACTATCCCCGCTGGACAGCAAGATGAAGCCTTTGTAAAGCTTATCGGGCCCTTCGAAAGCGTGAGCAACGATGTTCAGCTATTCGATGCAAGTCGCGCGGGAACAGAGATGCTGCTTGCAGCGGCACACGGTCAGGGAGCAGGATCGCGGCAAGAGCGAATGATGGAGCTGCTGGTCGGTCAGGTTCGCAATGAAGGCGGCGGCGTCGTATCGCCGGCCGAGAATTTCGCGCGCATCTTCGATGCTCAGACCCTGGTTTCGCTTGACAGCTTGTTTGCGCTGGCGGACCGGCTTGCAAACAAACCCGCCGATGCGAAGGCAATCAAGGCTATGAACGAACAGCTGAACCGGCTCAGCGAAGCGGAATCGTTCAAGGGATCGCTTTCGGCACAGGAGAAGAATTCTTACTCGACCGGGTACTGGAGTGAGCGGCATATCGACGGCGAAAAGAAGCTCGACATCTCCGATTTGATCAAGAGCGCGGAGAAGAAAGAGGCCCGGGGCGCGCTTGCCCCGCTGCTGCGGGACACGCTGGTCGGCTTTGTGTACTGCTATTATGCGCCGCCTGGAGCGCAGATCCTGCTCACAAATCCGGTGTTTGTCCGAAGCCATGATTTTATCGGGCCTGAGGGTTTGCCCGCGGAGTGGAGGGGTACAGAGGTATCGGGTCTCGGGTGGCCGGCAAGCTCCGGCGGGCGGCTTACGGGTTCGCTCATTTCGCTACCGTATGCGTTAGCCGATGCCGAACAGAACTTCCTCATGCCGAAGCGTGAGCAGGCGCTGATCTGGTCTGACCTGGTGCCGCAGATGATTGTAGACATCACAGTCAATCGCTGGCGCGGCGTCACTGAAGATCAGCTGCGTTGGGTTTCGCTCCATGTTCAGCGTGGGCGCGATCTGTTGACGGCGACCACCTTAAATCCGGCGCTAGAGCCACAAGTAATGCTAGCTTTGGGGCGTTTTGAGCCGCCCGCCCGGGTACAGGAGACTATGGACCTGCTGCGTGAGGGCGACGTCAGCCGCGCGCTGAGCGAGGTGCCGCCGCAGGTGCTCTATGAGATCGCGGAAGACCCAGCGCTTCAGCGAGTGGCGCCCGATCTGCCCGGTGAACAGCTGGCGGCGCTCGCCGCTCAACGTAATCCAGCGCTCTCGGCCGCAGCAATTTCGCATGTATTCGGCACGCCGAAGCCCACGCTGACTCATTCGTACCGGCCGGAACTGCTCGAGCTCCGTACGTTTCCGAGCCTGATGGGTTACTCAAGCCGGGTGCTGGCGGAAAGCTGGCAATCGAACAATCTGTACTATGCCGTGCTGGCTGACGAAACCGGAGTTCCGGTAGAACGCCTGGACGCGTATGTGCCGGTTTGGAACAGGTCCACCATCGAAAACATTTTTGCGACGCATCTGGAAGACTGGCCGGCGATTCTTCGCTCTTTGCAAACGGTGGGCAATGAAGTCCGCCAGCATGACAAGCCGGCATTGGCGCTGGCAAGAAACCAATAGAGGTCTTGATGTTTACGCCCCTACGCTCTCTTACTACGACGGGATTGGTCTTGACGCTGCTCGGAACAGGTTTATGGCTGCGGGCCGCCCAAGATAGCGACTCGACAACGTTCCATGTGAAAGTGGACATGGTCGTTCTCGGGTTCACTGTGACCGATAACAAAGGCCATTACGTAAACGGGCTGAAGCCTAAAGACTTTCGGGTGTACGAGGATGACATTCCACAGAAGCTGAACACGTTTGCGGAGGGCAATCATGCGCCCATGCAGGTAGGAGATCACGGGGAATTGAAGCCACTGCGCGGCGGTTCTGAACTGGCTGCAGCGAGCGGAGTTGCCAATCCCAATACGGTGGATCTGCGGTCGGAATCGGCGGGCGCGAATGTTTTCGTGTTGTTTGACACGAGCAATTACATGTATCGGGGGTTTGTGTATGCTTCCGATGCGATTTCGGACTTTATACGCGGTTTGGATCGCACCGACTCGGTCGCAGTGTACACGTATAGCCGCAATTTAAATCGAGCTGTCGGGCTGCAGCATGACCGGAATAACGCCATTGCGGGTCTGCGAAAGGCCGTGGCGGGGGACGACTCGGCGCTTTATAACGCCCTGCTGCTGACGCTACGCGACGCGGCGAAAGTGCCGGGACGGAAGGTCGTGATTGTATTTTCGAACGGCCCGGATAACGCGAGCATGGTTGCGCCGGATGACGTGCGGGCCGTGGCGGAGGACGAAGGCATCCCGATTTACGTTATTTCGACGAATGAAGTGAACAAAGATCCCATCTCATCGACAATCTTCAAGCGGATTTCGACGAACACCGGAGGGAAGGCGTACTTTGCGAAGACGTGGCAGAAGCAGGTAGAAGCGTTTGAATCGATCCGGGAAGACTTGGGCAATAGTTACGTAGTGACTTACTATCCGCAGGCCAACCCGAACGAGGGATTTCGCAAGATACGGATCGAGTTAACTGACGAGGCAATGCACAAGTACAAGGTGAGGGCACGGCCGGGATACCGTCCGCAGCGTGGCATCTAGTACGAGGCGTTTACTCACTGTGTATCCCAGCTAAGGGGTCGTCGGCTGTATAAGCGAGGATCCACTCGGAGTTTGTGCTTTGAATGTTGACTTCCGCAGCGTCGGCGGGAACGATCCAGCACTGCCCGGCCTCGAAAAACTGATCGCTGATCGAACCATTGCCTTTCAGGCAAACTAACAGCAGATAGTGCGGTAAACCGCGCTGGATCTGAATGCTGTTGATCGGGCGGACATGCTCCATCCGGAAGTAAGGACTGACAACCAGCTGATGACGCCAGGAGGCTAAGGCTGAGGGCCGCTGGTTGGCGGTGTGCGGCCCGAGGAGAGAGACCTTCGCTCCGTGATCGAGGTGGAGTTCGCGGGGGCGGCCGTAATCGTAGAGGCGATAGGTAATATCTGAGTTTTCCTGGACCTCGCAGATGGTCAGGCCCGCGCCGATCGCGTGAACAGTGCCTGCCGGGACGTAGATGGCCTCTCCGGGCTGGACTTTGCGCCAGTCGAGAAGCTGTTCGATTTCGCCGTTGGCAGCCGATTTTCGCAGCTGTTCGGGCGATATCTCTTCGCGGAAGCCTACCGCGACCTCGCCGGGCGGCTGGGCGTTCATCACATACCAAGCCTCTGTTTTGCCTAAGCTGCCGTGATGCCGCCGGGCGTATTGGTCATCGGGATGGACTTGCACCGAGAGCCGTTCGGTGGTGAACAGCAGTTTCACGAGCAGCGGGCAGATGCCTGGGTGTTCGGGATCGGCGGCGTGCCCGAGCAGTTTCGGCTCGCGTTCAATCAGCTCGCCCAGAGAAATGCCTAAAGACGTCTGATTTTCTTTAAAGGTAAACCAAACTTCGCCGATAGGTTCTTTAGAGGGATTCCAGTTTGCAGGAATCTCCGGGAAATAAGGCGCAAGTGAATCTCTTCCCCAAACCCTTTCACGGAAGATCGGCAGGAGCCGGATCGGCTGATTCGAAATGGGCTGATTTGGGACGGACGGCATATAAATTCCTGTTGAGAATTGCGCGGTGATTTCTCCACACTTTAGCAGCGCCAGAAGTTACCGGGTACACCTATAATCGAGGAGGCACACATGATCATCGCTCTCAGCGCCGCAATCATAGGAGCGGTTTCGTTAGGAATTGTCGTGCGGTTGAAAGAACATCACGTCAATATGGACGACTTATTCAACGAGCTGGAGGTCCCTCGCAACGCTTCGACCGATACATGGAGCGCCGTTCCTGCTCAAATGGCTTCGGCTAACTCCACGCCGGCGGACGTACTCTTCACGGAGAGTCTTCTCTGCCTAAATAGAGTTGGCTTACGAGTTCCCGGTGATTCTCCAGTACACGAGACCGCCGAATCTTCATCGTTGGTGTCAGTTCGCCCTGCTCAATCGAAAAATCACGTGTCAGTATCCTGAAGCGGCGGATTCTTTCGAAATCGGCAAGCTGTTTGTTGACTCGCGAGACGGCTGCCTGCACCTCCTGGGCAACAAGCTCTTCGCTCCCCTCGCCAGGGGTGGCTTTCCCTGTAGCTTGAGCTGCGTTTACGGTCAGCAAAGCTGTGACGTAAGGCTTTTTGTCTCCGACAATCAGGATTTGGTTGACGAGCGGCTCGACTTTGAAAAGGTTCTCGATACGGGACGGGTAGATCTTCTTGCCGTTCGAGGAGACGATCAATTCTTTCTTTCGCCCGGTGATGTACCAATAGCCATCCCTATCCGCTTCGGCGATATCGCCGGTTGAAAACCAGCCGTCGGCGGTCATCACGGAGCGGGTCGCTGCTTCGTCGCGGTAGTAGCCCTCGAATAGACAAGGCGACCGGACCTGGAGCTCGCCATCGTCCGCCAGCCGCGCCTCTACGCCGGGCAGGAGGAGACCGATGCTGCCGGCGCGAGGGAGCTCTATCGGATTAAAACAGAGAATGCCGGCTTCGGTAAGGCCATAGCCTTCGATCAGGGGCATTCCAATGGCGGCGTAAAACTCCGCGAGATCTTTGCCTAGCGGCGCCGCGCCCGATGCAGCTACCCGGATGCGGCCGCCGAGCCTCTCGCGAATCTTGGTAAATACGAGCTTGTCAGCGATTTTCAAGGAACGAGCCAGCCACATCGGTAGAGTTTTGCCGGCTTGGCGGTAATGGTAAGCCTTGAGGCCGAGCCCAAGCGCGCCATGAAAGAGCTTACGGGCGGCGGCGGGGCGTTTCTTGATTTCGGTTTGGATGGTAGCGTACATCCGCTCCCAAACACGCGGAGGCGCAAGAAAGACGGTGGGCCGGATCGAACGGAGTTCGTTCGGTAATTTCGCGAGACTCTCGGAGAAGTAGACGGGCGTCCCCATACGCATCGGCACCAACTCAAGCACGATGCGCTGTGCGATATGTGCCGAGGGGAGAAAGACCACCGTCGAGTCTTTAGGGCCGATGGGAAGCACGACTGGGCCCATGTCGATATTCGCAAGGATGGCGGCGTGGCTGGTGAGACCCATCTTGGGTTCGCCGGTTGCGCCCGAGGTGAGATAGAGGATGGCTGCATCTTCCGGCGAGACCTCATCGGATAGTTTGGTGAAGGCGTCCGGATCTCGCGCTAGAATCTCCTGAGCCTTGGTGCGGAGGCTTTCGACGGTGGTCACCCCGGGAATTTCGCCGCTCATAAGAATCTCGTGCTCGGGCCACGGGACGCCCGCTTGATCGGCGGCCGACTTCAACGCCTCGCGGGTTTTCACGTCTTCGATAAAAAGAAAGCGTGGCGCGACATCCTTGATGTTTTTAGCCAGATCCGGCATGGGGTACGCGGTATAAAGAGCCGCCGAGACGCCGCCCGCGCCCATGATGCCGATGTCGACCAGATAGAACTCGGCTCGTGTTTCCGACAGAACGCAGACAATCTCGCCCTTTTTCAAGCCGAGCGATCGCAAGCCGAGGGCAAGCTCACGAGAAGCTCTGAGCCAATCGTTCCAGGAGTATGTGCGATGGCCGGCTCCGGTTTTACTGCCGGTCGGTTGATAGAGGGCGATCGCGTCACCGTACTGTTTGGCGGTCTGCTCTAAAACTGTAAAGACGGTGCGACCTGGCATAGCCCGAATTTTAGCAACGCCAGCGGGACAGGAAGTCCGAAGGGGACAGCCTGACCCGCCTCTTTCGCCAAAAGCGCGAAGGAGGCAGGTCGCTCTGCCTCCTTCGCAGAATTTGGGTCAAACCGGGTCAGATTTGTTGAAAAACAGGCGAAACTACAGGCCGAGTGCCTCAGTCACCTAGCGGTTCGTTTTAGCGGTATCGGAGCTCGCGCATTGCCGGTTGAAGTTTGGTTTAAAACGGCCTTTGTTTCTATTGTATTTTCGGCTTGAATGCCGGGATTTCGCCAAGGTGCCAGGTCGCTCTGCCTCCTTCGCGAATTTTGCGAAGGAGGCAGGTCAGGCTGTCCCCTTGGTTTGCTGGGCGGGTGGAGTGAGAGAATTGTGGTTTGCCGGCAATTGAAAACCGAGGCACTGTGAGCCTCCCCAGTGATTCAGGGCAACGACGTCCCCTGGCCTATCGCGAAGAGGCTTTCCTTGAAAGTCAGGAGTCGAGGCCGCTCCGCATTCTTTCTGAGTATCTGTGGCCGCTTGCGCACTTTCAGGAAGAAAAGATCCACGACACGATCGTTTTCTTTGGCTCCGCACGCATTGAGGAAGAAGGCTTGATGAGCCGGTATTATCACGAAGCTCGTGAGCTCGCCCGGCTGACCACGGCTTGGGCCCAGGAGGTGTCGCAAGAGCACTCCACGGCCGACCATGCGCCCAAGCGATTCGTTGTGTGCTCCGGAGGCGGTCCGGGCATTATGGAGGCAGCGAACCGGGGCGCGACAGAGGCAGGCGGCAAGAGCATCGGTTTAAACATCGGATTGCCTTTCGAGCAGCGGCCGAATCCGTACATCACCCCGGAGCTGTCCTTCGAGTTTCACTACTTCTTCATGCGCAAATTCTGGTTTGCGTACCTGGCCAAGGCGCTGGTCGTGTTTCCAGGCGGCTTCGGAACGCTCGATGAGCTTTCTGAGATTCTGACGCTCGCGCAGACGAGAAAACTGGAGAGTAAGATCCTGATCGTGCTTTACGGCTCTGAGTTCTGGCGTGAAATCTTGAACTTCGATGCGCTGATTAAGTACGGCATGATTTCGGAGTCGGACTTAAGTCTGTTTCGCTTTGCCGATTCACCGGCTGCCGCGCTCGACATTCTGAAGGATGGCCTGACGCGCTATTATTTGGAGCCTGAGAGCGTGTTGCAGAAGACGGTCGAGGAGGCTCCGGAGATCGCGCGCACGCGTACGCCTTAGCCGGTGCGGCGATCTACTTTTTTGGAAGCCAGTTCTGACAGACCGGTCCAGCGGGCTTGGCGATTGGGTCGAATTTGCCGCTACCGGCTCGAATTACGCCTGGATTAGGGACGCTCGATCCCGCTCTAACTTCCTGCAGCGGTATTGAGCAGGTGCGGGTCGAAGGTGTGATGGATCTTGCTTCACGGTCCATGTTCGACATGGATTTCGAGAGCAATTGATTGAACTGTTTCTGGCTTAGCCTGCGTAAATCGAGAGGCGGGAGCTCGGCTGCCAGCAAAGTGCCACCCGTTATGACCAGCGATGCTAAAAGGCGAAGCATTTATTCCTCCTGAATGCAATCGACCTTTAAACGGCATCGGAAGGAAACGGTTAGGAACAGTTCGCAGTCCCAAGAGATTAGGAGAAAGAATTGGCTGAACACGAATCGGACATGAAGAAGCTGGCAGAGCTGATGAAGGATTTTCGCTTTGCCATGTTGACGACGGAAGAAGAGGACGGCTCGCTGCACAGCCGCCCGATGGCCACGCAGGAAGTGGAGTTCGACGGCGATCTTTGGTTTTTCACGCGAGCGGATGCGCCGAAGGTGGAAGAAGCGCAACAGCACCGGCAGGTAAACGTGAGCTTTGCCGACCCAACAAAGAACAAGTTTGTTTCCGCATCCGGAACGGCCGTCATGGTGCGCGACCGTGCCAAGATCGAAGAGCTTTGGAAGTCTTCGTACAAGCTGTTTTTTCCGCAGGGGCTCGAAGATCCCGAGTTGGCGCTGATGAAAGTGTCAGTTGAGAAGGCAGAGTACTGGGATTCTGCTCCGACAGCGGTAGGCCGGGCATTTAACTTTGCCAGAGCGCGTCTGACGAACGACCCGAGCAAGTTGGGCGACCACGCGAAGGTAAGCGTAAAGTAGCTTCGGCCGAAGAAAAACGGGCGCAGCTTAAGATGCAAGCATGCGCCTTGTCACTTACGAAGTCAGCGGGCACGCTCATGCGGGACTGCTGGTTGAAGATTCTGTAATCGACCTCGAACCAGCCGGATTTTCTTCGGTGCTGGGAGCTATCGAAAATCTGGATCTCTGGCAATCTAAGGTAGAGCGGCTCGTCGGCGAGGGAGCCCGGGCGAGCTTAACATCCGTCAAGCTGCTCGCCCCGATCCCGACTCCGCGCAAGTTGATCTGCGTAGGGCTGAATTATCTGGATCATGTGAAAGAGACTGGCGCGGAAGTTCCAAAGGTTCCGGCGATCTTCAGTAAGTTTGCTACTTCGGTAATTGGCCCGGAAGAACCGGTGGTTTTGCCGAAAGTCTCCAAGCAGGTCGACTACGAAGCCGAGTTGGCTTTCGTGATCGGCAAAGGTGGCCGTCACATCGCGGCTGAAGACTGGGAGCAGCATGTATTCGGGTACACAATCGTCAACGACGTTTCCGCGAGAGACTACCAGCTTGCAACCAGCCAATGGCTGATGGGGAAGACGTTCGACACGTTCGCTCCGATCGGCCCGGCTATTGTGACTGCCGATGAGGCTCCGGATCCCCACAATCTGAAGATCGGCCTGCGTTTGAATGGCAAGACGATGCAGGATTCGAATACGAAGGAGCTGATCTTCAAAATCCCGGAGCTCATCGCGTTTCTCTCGAGCGTTTTCACATTAGAGCCAGGAGACATTGTGTCGACGGGAACGCCCCCTGGCGTGGGATTCAGCCGCAAGCCGCCAGTCTACTTGCAGGACGGTGACGAGATGGTCGTATCGGTCGAGGGCTTGGGCGAGTTGAAGAACAGCGTCGTTGCGGAGCAGTGAGAGGGCTTCTTCATGGCGACGTTTTCGTTGGGTGAGTTGGCCGGGCGCCTGGGTTGCGTGCTGCACGGCGATCCCGGCGTTGCAGTTAGCGGAGTGTCGACGCTCGACAAAGCCGATTCGCAAGAGATCACGTTTCTTGCGAATGCAAGGTATGCGCCGAAGGCGAAACACACGCGGGCTGCCGCGGTGATTGCGTCGGAGCCTCTCGACGGAGTAAACGCTGCGACATTGGTTTCGTCGAATCCCTACCTGGATTTTGCACGTGCTCTCGCGCTGTTCTATCAGGCGCCGAAGCAGTCTCCGGGAGTGCATCCGACAGCGATCATTGCACCGGACGCAATCGTCGGCCCGGAAGCATCGGTCGGCGCGTATGCGGTGGTCGAGAGCGGAACAGTCATCGGAGCTCGCGCCACGCTTTATCCGCACGTAGTCATCTATCAAGGCTGCCGGATTGGCGATGATTTTACGGCCCATGCGCACGTATCGGTACGTGAGTTTTGCGTGATCGGCAACCGAGTCACGCTGCAGAACGGCGTAACGGTGGGTGGGGACGGCTTTGGATTTGCCAAGGACAACGAAGGCCGGCAGCAGAAGATCGTGCAGAGCGGCCGGACTGTGATCGAAGATGACGTGGAAGTGCAGACGCTCACGTCGATTGACCGCGCCACGATGGGCGAGACACGGATCAAGCGCGGGGCGAAGATCGACAGCCTCTGTCAGATCGGGCATAACTGCACGGTTGGGGAAGACAATATCATCTGCGGCCAGACTGGACTTGCGGGCAGCACGACGCTCGAAGAGAACGTGATTATGGCTGGGCAAACCGGCTCGGCGGGTCACATCACGGTGCACAGGAATGCGACCGTGTGGGCGCAATCGGGGCTCAATCGGGACGTGCCGGAAGGAACAGTTGTCAGCGGGTATCCAGCGTTCGAAGCGAACGATTGGCTGCGTGCGTCGGCGGTGGTTCCGAAGCTGCCGGAGATGCTGAAAACTTTACGGGCGCTCGAGCGTAGGATCGTACAGCTTGAAAACGAACGGTCGTGACCTGCTCGCGCACGTGTAATCATGTTCCATGCGCAAATCTGCCCTGCTGGTGATGCTCGCCCTTCCAGCGTTTGCTACCGATACGATGCCGCCGGCAGCCGACCAACAGCTCGCTCATGATATTTACAAGCAAATTGTCGAAATCAAGTCCGGATACACAACCGGCTCGACGACGCCAGTAGCAGAAGCCGTAGCCGCGCGGTTAAAGGCAGCAGGCTTCCCGGATTCTGACATCTTTGTTGGCGGAGTGATCCCGAACAAGGCCAACATTGTGGTTCGATACCACGGAACCGGCAAACGCAAACCGCTTTTGCTGCTCGCGCACACGGATGTGGTGGAAGCCAAGCGCGAGGACTGGAGCATGGACCCGTTTGTGCTCGCCGAAAAGGACGGTTACTTCTATGGCCGCGGCACTGCCGACGACAAGGCGCAGGCGGCCATTTGGATAGCCAACCTGATCCGTTTCAAGCGCGAGGGGTTCACGCCGAACCGTGACATTATCGTGGCTCTGACGGCAGACGAAGAAGGCGGCGGTCCGTACAACGGGGCTCAGTGGCTCTCAGAGAAGCATCGCGATCTGATCGACGCCGAGTATGCGCTCAACGAGGGCGGATTCGCGGAAGAGGCAAATGGAAAGCGCATTTCGAACGATGTCGAGATTAGCGAAAAGTACGTCATCAACTACCGTTTGGAAGTTCACAACAAGGGTGGCCATAGTTCGGTACCGGTGGCGGATAATGCGATTTATCACTTGGCCGGGGCGCTGGAGCGGCTCTCGCGATTCGGGTTTCCTTTGAAGCCCAACGATGTTACTCGCGCTTATTTCAGTCAAATGGCCAAGCTGCAACCGCAGCCGATTGCGGGCGATCTGGCTCAGGTGTCGAGCGGCTCTGAACCGGCTATGAAGAAAGTGGCAGCTGCTTCGCCCGCATGGAACTCTATGCTTCGCACGACTTGCGTTGCAACACAACTGGAAGGTGGGCATGCCAAGAATGCCTTGCCCCAACTCGCCGCAGCTAATGTAAATTGCCGCGTTCTGCCGGAGGATTCGGTCGAGTACGTCACAGACACTTTGAAGAAGGTCTTCGCCGATGACCAGGTGAGCGTAAAGATTGTGGGCGACGTGGAACGCGGGCCGGCGTCGCCCTTGAACCCAGCGCTAATGAAAACGATTGCGCAGGTGACCGACACGCTTTGGCCCGGTGTCCCGATTTTGCCGGAGATGCTGATGGCTGCGACAGATGGACTTTACTTGCGCAAGGCCGGCATTCCCTGCTACGGAGTGCAAGGGTTGTTTATGGACCGCAACGATCTCCGGATACACGGCCGTGATGAGCGAATGAGCGTGAAAAGCTTCTATGAAGGGCAGACGTTTCTCTACCGGTTGGTGAAGGCGCTTTCGTCGTAGAGCCGATACTGATAGGAGCGATGTGGCACATTCTGCTTACGCTCTTACTCTTGGTGGGCGGAGCTGGTCAGCAAAACAAGCAGGCAAGTAAGCCTGCAGATTCGGCTGTGAAAGCGGGGGCGTCGAAAAGCGCTGCTCCGCAAGCGGACGCTGGTCCGGCACAGCCGAAAAGTAACGCCGCAGTGCCCGGCGGCGAGGTCTTGCCACCGCCGGCGATTCCGCTCGATCCGGAATTTTATCAGGCAAAGCCCGTGCCGCTGCCGATCTTGATCGCTCCGCCGCCTCCACCGCCCAAACCGGTTGAGCGACAACCTCCAGCGTTGCAATCGGCCTCGGAGGTGATCAAAGTCGTTCTCGGCCTTGTGTTCTTATTTGCGCTGGCTTATCTCGCGGGAACGGCGCAGGTGCAGGCCCTGGAGAAGAAGCTGCAGGTCACAAGCGTGGTGACAGCAGGGCTGCCGTTTGTGTTTCTCGGTGTCATCGCACACACGCGAGGGGTCGGGATTCTATCGGAGTCGGTGCTGTGGGAGCTTCGGCCTTTGTTGGCGCTCGGTTTGGGATGGATTGGTTTCACGACAGGGTTCCGGTTCGATTCAAAGCTGGGAGAGTCGCTGCTGCCGGGCACGAGCTCGGTGAGCCTCTTAACCGCTTCGGTTCCGTTCGCAACTGTGGTCGGGGCGTGTGCGCTTTTACTCAGGTATGTGGAGCACTCGCCGGCAAATGCCATCTTCTTGCGCGATGCATTGGTGCTCGGCACGGCGGGAGCAATGACCGCCTATAGCGCTCCGAAATTGATACGCGCGGGGGGCATGGCTGGCCGGTATAACGACCGGGTGGCGTCGGTTGTAACGCTCGAGCAGCTTGCCGGGTTTATCGGACTGCTAGTGGTCGCGGCTTATTTTCGGCCTCAGGATAACTCTGTGACTTGGCGTCTGCCGGGAACAGCCTGGCTGTTCATCACGATCGGCATGGGCACGATGGTCGGAGGCGTGATCTGGGGCATGCTGGCCAAGATTAAAGCTGGGCCGGAGTTCACGGTCTTGATTCTTGGCTCGGTTTGTTTTACGGCCGGAATGGCGAGTTTCCTGCGAATCTCTCCGCTTGTGGTGTGCTTTATTGTCGGTCTGATTCTGGTGAACTTGCCGGGAACGTCAAAGGATCAGATTCGCCAGACTCTGGAGCATATGGAGCGCCCGGTTTATTTGCTGTTTCTGCTGGTCGCGGGTTCGCTTTGGGACGTGACAAACTGGCAGGGTTGGGCGCTTATGATGCTCTTTGTGCCGGCCCGGCTTTTCGGTAAGTGGTTAGCGTTGCGGGCATGCCGGCAGGAGGTTCCCAGCGGATTATCGAACGAGGAGCAGCGCAGTCTTATCTTTGCTCCGATGGGAGCGCTGTCGATTGCGATTGTGGTGAATGCGCAAGATCTGTATGTCGGGCCGGTGATCTCCTGGATGGTAACGGCGGTGATTGGAGGCGCGATCGTGACCGAGATTATTGTGCAGGTTGCTTCGCGCCGGGGCCGTCCGGAAGAGCAAGCGCTCGAATTTGCGTCGTAAGCGGCATGCGACTCGTTTACGTGCTGGTACTGGCCGGTTTGATGCACGCAGCGCGTTCGTTTTCGCCTGACGTAACCATCGGAGGCGGCGCGGCAGGCACGGCGCTCGCTTGCGGTTACCTGCTGCTTTCGGCGTTCCTGATGGGCAGTATATTCAAGTCTCTCCGGCTTCCGCGTTTGACCGGCTATCTGGCAACAGGCATTGTGGTCGGGCCGCAGGTGTTGAACCTTGTAAGCGGCCCCATGGTTTTAAACCTGCAGATCTTCAACGGAGTGGCGACGGCGCTGATTGCGCTCACAGCGGGTGTCGAACTTGATTTAGGCGCGATGCGGCCGCTGTTGCGAAGCATTTCCTGGCTCACTTCGCTCGCGGTTGGGGGAACGATCGTGATGATCAGCGCTGCCGTGTTTCTGCTGCGAGACCGGCTGCCGTTTTTGCAGCATCTGTCGGCCGTGCAGATTGCCGCGGTTTCGCTGGTTCTGGGAGTGACGATGGCGGCGCAATCGCCCGCCGTGATAGTGGCGCTGCAGTCCGAGATGGCTGCCGATGGGCCGTTGACGCGCACAGTGCTTGGAGTGGTGGTGCTCTCCGATCTCGTCGTAATTATTTTGTTCGGGATAGTGTCATCGCTGGCAAAGACTCTGCTTGGCTCGCGTACGGATGCGCTGCATACGGCTGGCGCACTCGCATGGGAAGTGTTCGGTTCCGCCGCGATCGGCGTCTGCGTAGGCCTGATTATCGCGACTTACTTGCGATTCGTAAACGGACGGTCGTCGCTATTTACTTTGGCGGCGGCCTTTCTGGTAGCTGAGGTTGGACAACGGATCGATTTAGACCCGCTCCTGTTGGCTCTTGCGGCCGGCGTATTCATTCGAAACTTGACCGTTCAGGGCGCTCGTCTTCAGGAAGAGATCGAAACCTCCTCGCTGCCGGTGTACGTGGTCTTCTTTGCCGTAACAGGAGCAAACGTTCACATCCGTGAGTTGATGGTGGTCGGCGTTCCTGCATTGATTCTGATTGCGACGCGGGCAGCGGGATTCGTCGGTCTCGGCAGGTTGGCGACGAACCTGGCGGACGCGCCTGCGGTAGTAAAGAAGTACATCGGCCTGGGACTGATGCCGCAAGCGGGGTTGGCACTCGCCTTAGCGATCCTGTTCGTGAAGACATTTCCCAAGATCGGCGGACAAGCGTCGGCGCTCGTGTTTGGCAGCGTAGCCATTAATGAGATGATTGCTCCGGTGCTGTACCGGTTTGCGCTCGTGGCGACTGGCGAAGCTGGACAGGCGGGGCAAAAGGCAAAGTTGGAGCCCCCCGTCGCCGTCCCAACCACAAGCATCTAGCGGCGCTGGAATATTCTCGATAGAGCGGATATGCGCACGATTGGAATCTTGATGAATGGCGTCACAGGGCGGATGGGAACGAATCAGCACTTGAAGCGTTCGATCGCGGCTCTGCGGTATGAAGGTGGACTCGCGCTGCGTGACGGTACGAGGGTGCTGCCCGACCCCGTCCTGATTGGCCGAAGCGAAGAAAAGCTGCGCGCGCTGGCGAACGAGTGCGGAATCGAGCGCTGGTCGACCGATCTGAACCGTTCGCTCCAAAACCCCGGTGACGTGATTTACTTCGATGCGCAGACCACATCCCGGCGGGCTGCGGACGTGATGCGGGCGCTGAACGCAGGTAAGCACGTGTACTGCGAGAAGCCGCTCGCATCCTCGTTGGACGAGAGCCTGGCGCTGGCGCAGCTGGCCAAGAGCAAGGGCCTGAAGAACGGAATCGTGCAGGACAAACTGTTCCTTCCGGGATTGCTGAAGCTAAAGCGTTTGATCGACAGCAAATTTTTCGGACGCATATTGGCGGCGCGCGGCGAGTTCGGTTACTGGGTTTTTGAAGGCGAAGACCGGCCATCGCAGCGGCCGTCCTGGAACTACCGGAAGGAGGATGGCGGCGGTATTACGCTCGATATGTTCGGCCATTGGCAATACGTGCTGAGCGGTTTATTCGGGCCAATCGCTTCGGTATCCGCTCAGTGCGCGACGCATATCCCGACTCGTATCGACGAGATGGGTCATCCGTACCAGGCAACGGCTGACGACGCAGTGTATGCGCTGTTTACCATGCAGAGTGGCATGGTGGTGCAGATGAACTCGTCCTGGGCAACGCGAGTGTATCGTGATGATCTGTTCACTCTGCAGGTGGACGGCACCGAAGGCAGCGCGATCGCCGGATTGCGCGAGTGTAAGATTCAGCCGCGTACCGCGACCCCGCGTGCTGTGTGGAATCCGGATTTGCCGGTGGGGCACGATTACTTTTCGAGCTGGCGGAAAGTGGAGGACGGACAAGTGTACGGGAACGCATTTCGTGCCCAATGGGAGCTGTTTCTGCGGCACGTGCTCGAGGATGGTCCCTTCCCCTATGATTTTCTGGCAGGAGCGCGGGGCGTGCAATTGGCCGAACTCGGCGAAGCGTCTTCGGTTGCACGATGCACGCTCGCCATTCCGGAGCTAGAAGTTGAGTGAAGCGGGAGGGCGGCTTCGTTTGCGATTGCCAGGGGCTGGAGGTGCGCTCGAAGAATACTGTGCCTCGACAGAAGAGCCGCTGAAAATACAAACGGGAGTGCGCTTCCAGTGCAGGGTCGCGTATGCGGCTGCTCATGTGGTCGCGGACCCGCTAGCGACGGTTGACCCGATTGCGCAGACAGCTATCGATTGGAAGGGAACGCTCGCTTTCCGCCGGCAGCTTTGGGCGCAAGGGTTTGGAGTCGCAGAGGCGATGGACACGGCGCAGCGAGGGATGGGACTCGATTGGGCCGGCGCAAGGGAGTTGATTCGGCACTCGTGCGGGGAGGCCCGGGCTGAGGGTGGCGCGATCGCCTGCGGAGCCAATACGGATCAACTGGACACACACACGCCGCCGACGCTTGAGAGGGTTACCGCTGCATATGAGGAGCAGTGCAGCTACATCGAGCGCTGCGGGGGCCGCATTATCCTGATGGCCAGCCGAGCACTTGCTCGATGTGCGCACTCGCCCGATGATTACCGGCGAGTCTACGGCGCGATTCTTTCGCAGGTCGAGCAGCCGGTAATCTTGCACTGGTTAGGCGAGGCTTTCGATCCGCAACTGCGAGGCTATTGGGGAGCTGGTGAGGCGCGCGATGCAATGGAAGTATGCCTTTCGATCATCGGAGAGCACCGCGAGAAGATCGACGGCATAAAGATTTCCCTGCTCGACAGCCAACGGGAGATCGAAATGCGGCGTCTACTTCCGTCGGGCGTGCGCATGTACACGGGCGATGACTTCGACTATCCGAGACTCATTGCCGGTGACCAACTCGGGTTTAGCGACGCATTGCTCGGGATTTTCGATGGGATTGCGCCTGCAGCAGCCGCTGCGCTTCAAGCTTTAGACGCTGGCGATATCGCGCAATACGAGCAGCTGCTGCACCCAACGGTGGCTCTGTCGCGGCATATTTTTCAACAGCCCACGTTTTACTACAAGACCGGGCTGGTCTTTCTCAGCTACCTCAACGGATACCAGGATCACTTTCACATGCTGGGCGGGCAGCAGAGCGCTCGCTCCATCACGCATCTGGCATTCTTGTTCCGGTATGCAGATGGAGCCCGCCTGCTACTCGACCGGGAGCTTGCTTTCGACCGCATGCGAAGGGTTCTAAGTTTGGGCGGCGTTTAGCGGGGATCTGTAGCAGTATGTTGCGGGGCAGCGCCAGCAGGCAGCGCGGGAACGTCGATCCCTGCTTTGGGAAGAGTGCCCGCCAGCTCCTGACGCCAATGCGCCACGTCGCCCGCGGGTCCATAGCAGTACAGCATGCGGCATACAGCGTCACCCAGGTTGGTGAGCTGGTGAAACTCTTGCGGAGGGATGTAAACGGCCTGCCCAGCACGGAGAGTAAGCCTTTCCCCGCCGAGACACATTTCGGCCTCGCCTTCGAGGAGAAAGTAAATCTCTTCCTGCTCCTGGTTGTGCCAGGGCACTTGCCCGCCGTGTGGCTCGAGTGTGACGTGGCCCATGGAAAACTGCGAAGCCTGGATCGGGCTCGCGCCGCCTACTAAGTTCTGTGTCTTGCGCCGGGCTGGATACTCGCGGCCCGCAATTTCAGATAGGTCAGCAACGATCATCTAAAGACACCTGCCTTATTCTCGTTCTTGATGCGCTTCCTATGCTCTTCGCTTCAACAGAGCGCGGCTGCGGCTGTTTGTTGCAGTCGTACAATACGAGCTTGATGACAGAGCAAGTCGCTCCGGCAAAGGCTATCCATGGAGTTGTCACAGTGCCGGGCGACAAATCGATTTCCCATCGTTTTGCGATGCTGACTTCGATCGCGGAAGGCGATTCGAAAATCTACAATTACTCGACCGGCGCGGATTGCCAATCGACCCTGGCGTGCATGGAAGCGCTTGGTGTTTCGCACACGTTTGGCAACGACGAGGGAAGCCCGGTGCTGATTGTACACGGCAAGGGCATGGGCGGTTTAACGGCTCCTGTGGGGCCGCTCGACGCGGGCAACTCGGGTTCCACGATTCGCATGCTCTCCGGCATCCTGGCTGGCCAGTCTTTTACGACAACCATCGCCGGGGATGAATCGCTCGCCAAACGGCCCATGCGACGGATTTTGCAGCCGCTCGGCGAGATGGGCGCGCAGGTTGAGGCGAAAGACAATCAGTATCCGCCGCTCACTGTTCATGGCTCAAAATTGCGGTCGATTACGTACCGCCCGCCGGTGGCAAGCGCGCAAGTAAAGAGCTGCGTGTTGCTGGCCGGTTTATATGCCGACGGGGAGACCATTGTCGAGGAGCCTGTCGCCACGCGTGATCATACCGAAATTGCGCTGCGTGAGTTAGGCGCCGATATTTCGCTGGAGCCGCGGCGGGTTCGTCTGCGCGGCCCCGCTTCGCTTTCCGGCAAGACGCTGGTAGTGCCTGGGGATCTTTCAGGCGCCGCCTTCTTTATCGTTGCTGCTTTGCTGATACCGGGCTCGGACCTCATTGTGACCGGGGTTGGTTTAAACCCGACCAGGACAGCGCTGCTCGATGTGCTCGGCGGGATGGGCGCAGCGTTCAAGATACTGCACATCGAAGAGGTGAATGGCGAGCTGATCGGAAACCTTCAGGTGCGCTCCTCTCGCATGCGGGGAGGAGTGATCGAGGGTGCTACGACCGCGGCGCTCATAGACGAAATTCCTATTCTGGCGGTTCTCGGTGCTGCCAGCCAGAACGGGCTAATTGTAAGGGACGCAGGCGAGTTGCGCGTGAAAGAAACCGACCGTATCGAGACGATCGCGCGCAATCTGCGAGCGATGCAGATCGCGGTGACTACCACGGCGGATACGCTCGAGATCCCGGGCCGGCAGAAGTTTCGCGCGGCCGCCATCGAAAGCTGCGGGGATCATCGGATTGCGATGGCTTTTGCAATTGCCGCGCTGCTGGCGGATGCGCCATCCACCATTCAGGATGCCGGCGCTTCTGCTGTTTCCTTTCCCGGCTTCTTCGACGCGCTGCGTCAAGTGGCGCAGTAAGGGGCTGCGCCATGGAGGAAGCGAACGACGCCGATCTTAGCCAAGAGAGTCTGATCCACGATCTGAACAACGTTTTCGAGACGATTACGGAAGCGGCTGAGCTGCTGAAGGCCGACAAGCGCTGGAAGCCGCTGGCCGCAACACTGTCTCGAAGCGTGCGGCGCGGCAAGAGGCTGCTTGGGGCAATTCCCGACGGAGCGCCTAACCTGGCGAGCATCGTCGATGACGCGATTCAGTCGGTAAGCGATTACTGTCAAGCCGCGCGAAAGCCGCGCATGCGGTGGGTTCGGCGGCTCAGTCCTGAGATCCGGCTGCCTGGGTCATCGAAAGACTGGGAGCGAGTGTTCGCCAACATGTTTCTGAATACGGCCGAGATCATGCAGCGGCCCGGGCGCATCGAGATCGAATCGAAGAAAGATGCGGGGGGCCTATCGATCATCGTCTCGGACAACGGGCCGGGTATCGATCCGGAACTGTTGCCCTCGCTGTTTCGTCCGAATGTATCGACCAAGACCGGCACGAGTGTGCGATCGGGACTTGGCCTGCATATTGTGGCCTCGATTGTGAAGAAGTACTCCGGGCGAGTCTCGGCGGCCAATCGCGAGCGGGGCAAGGGCGCGGTTTTCACGATATTTATTCCCGAAAATTGAGATAATCAAGGGTCTCCTGTCACGCTCTCGAAGAGAGACTGACCGCCAACAGTTGAGCTGGCGTCGCTCTAGACGGGAGTCCTCACCAATTTCGAATGAGATTTCTTTGCATTCATTGCCATTTCTATCAGCCTCCGCGGGAGAACCCGTGGCTCGAAGAGATCGAGCTGCAAGATTCGGCTTATCCGTACCACGATTGGAACGAACGGATTTCGGCCGAGTGCTACGGCCCCAACCTGGCCGCGCGAATTTTAGATGGCCAGCAGCGAATCAGCTCAATCGTCAACAACTATTCGAAGATCAGCTTCAATTTCGGGCCTACCTTGCTGTCCTGGGCAGCTGAACATGCGCCGGAGATGTATCGGGGATTGATTGAGGCCGACCGGCAGAGCCAACGGCACTTTTCCGGGCACGGTTCCGCGATTGCCCAGGCTTACAACCACATCATCATGCCGCTGGCGAACCGGCGTGACAAGGCCACTCAGATTCGCTGGGGAGTGGCCGATTTCTGCAGCCGTTTTGGACGCCATCCGGAAGGCATGTGGCTTCCAGAGACCGCAGTCGATATTGAGTCGCTCGATTTGCTGGCCGAGGCTGGCATTCGCTATACGATTCTCGCTCCACACCAGGCTCAAGCGATTCGTCCGATGGGCGGGGAGGAGTGGCAGGATGTGACCGGGTCGAAAATTGACCCGACCCGAGCCTATCTTTTTCGCACTCCCAGCGGAAGGTCGATCAACATTTTCTTCTACGACGGGCCCATCTCACAGGCGGTGGCGTTTGAAAAGTTGCTGGATAATGGTGAGAAGTTCGCCTCCCGTCTCCTCGGCGGATTTTCAGATCAGCGGAACGGATCGCAGCTGGTTCATATCGCAACCGACGGAGAGACTTACGGACATCATCATCGCTACGGCGAAATGGCGCTGGCTTACGCTCTCGACTACATCGAGCGGAACAAGTCCGCGCGGATCACCAACTACGGAGAGTTTCTCGAGTTAAACCCGCCGACCTGGGAGGTGCAGATCTATGAGCGTACTGCCTGGAGCTGCGTGCATGGGGTCGAGCGATGGCAAAGCAACTGTGGGTGCAACTCGGGGCGTGCCGGCTGGCATCAAGGCTGGCGGGCCCCACTTCGGGCGGCACTGGATTTTCTACGCGACTGGGTGAGTCCTCGCTTTGAAGGCTTAGGCAAGAATCTCTTTCGGGATCCTTGGGCCGCTCGCGATGCTTACATCGACGTGGTGCTGAACCGAGCGCCGGAAACTCGGGAGCGGTTCGGGCGGGAACACTTCTCGCATGAACTCAAAGGCAACGAAGAAGTGCTCGCCTGGAAGCTGCTTGAGCTACAGCGGCACGCCATGCTCATGTATACGAGCTGCGGCTGGTTCTTCGATGATCTTTCCGGGATCGAAACCGTGCAGGTGATTGAGTATGCGGGGCGTGTGGTTCAGCTGGCGGAACAGCTGTTTGGCGAGCCTGTTGAAGCCAAGTTCCTGACGTTCTTGGAGGCGGCGCGAAGCAATCTCCCTGAGTACGGAAGCGGCGCGGACATTTACACCCGATACGTAAAACCGTCGATCGTGGATCTGGAAAAGGTGGGAGCGCATTACTCGATCAGTTCGCTTTTCGCTCCTTATGGCGAGCGCGCAGACATTTTCTCGTATTCGGTAAAGCGCCTCGACTATCACACGCGGGATGCGGGCAAGATGAGGATGGCGCTTGGCCGAGCCAGTTTCACTTCAAAGATTACCCAAGAGTGCGAGTTGCTTACGTTCTGGGTTGTGCACTTCGGCGACCATAACGTGGCGGGCGGAGTGAGGCGGTCGCAAGGCTGTTCAGAGTATGAAGATCTGATTGAGGCGCTCAGCGAATCTTTTTCGCGGGTCGACATCCCTGAAGTAGTCCGGCTGCTCGATCGCCGGTTTGGAGAAAAGACATACTCGCTGCGTTCACTTTTTCGCGATGAACAGCGCCGTATCGTGCGGACCATTCTTTCCAGCACGGTAGCGGAAGCCGAGGCAGCCTATTTGCAGATCTATGAACATCATGCGGCGCTGATGCGATTTATCTCCAGCCTGGGCACGCCGATGCCGCGCGAGTTTACAGCGGCAGTCGAGTATGCGCTCAATAGCTTGCTGAGGCGCGCCTGTTCGGCAGAGGAACTGGATGGGGAACGCATCCGGAGTTTACTCCGCGAGGCGCAAACGAGCAGCACAAACCTGGACAAGACGACGCTCGAGTTTTTGCTCCGGCACAAGCTGGAAGGCATTGCCCGGCAGTTTGCGGCCGACACAGCGAACCTTCGTAAGCTGGAACATCTGGAGAACACGCTGTGTATCGTGCAGCAGATGCCGTTCCCAGTTAATCTCTGGTCGGTTCAGAACGAAGTGTATGCGCTGCAGGACACGGTTCACGCTCGCATCCGAAGACGGGCAAGCCGGGGCGATCTCAAAGCGCAAAATTGGAGTGACGCTTATCTGCGGCTGAGCGAATTGCTTTCAATACGGGTTGCGTAGAGTTCGGTGGGACTCAGGACTGGTCGATCTCGGACAGAGAACCTACAATCTGGGAATCCTGGACGTGCAAGACGCCGTCCTTTGGCAGATATCGGTCGATTCCGTCGCTACCGCCCGCCCGGTGCTGCAATCCCTAGTGATGATTGAAAAGAAACCACAAGATGATCAAGAAGCCCGGAACACCGAGGAGCCATGCAAATAAGTATTTCATAAGTCGGCAGTCTACTAGCATCTTTGGGGCCAGACTCGGATTCTAGTGATTTTGTGCAAGAAGCAGCACCGGCGCGTGTAACTTTGTCCTGCACGAGACGGCAAGATTTTCTGGTGCAAGATCAAGCTTCGGCCATTGCCGCTTTGTCGATCTCGATGTCATCGACTTCGGCAGGCGTGATCTCGTTGAGCGAGAAGCCGAACCGCGCGGCAACATCGGGAGCGTAACGCAGCAGATCCTGGCGCAGTCGCAGGAGAGCAAGATCCTTCGTTTTCGCCTCGAGCATGACATCGGTTTCGAGATGGGCGATTGAGCGGAAAAAGGTAATGAACTCCCAGGGATGAATGAAGTCGGCGTGGCCGGTCCAGATTGGGGCCTGCAAGAAAGTTTTCTTGCGGCCGGTTTTGCGATCTTTGCGTTTTACTTCACGGAGCTCCGTTCGCGGGGAAGAAATGTGGATCTTGGGCCGAACGCCACGTGGCCAGGTTTGCAGGAAGCGCTCGAGTGTGGGGATTAGTTCCAGACCTGTCGGGTTCAGGCACCAGAAGTGCTGCAGATCAAATACCAGGCGAACTCCGGTGCGGTCATGAATGCCTAGAACGTCGGCTGCGCTATACCGGAGATCGTCGTGCTCGAGCACCAGACGCGAACGGACGGCCGCTGGCAGCTTATCCCAAGTCTGGCACCAGCGATCGATGCCGCTTGCGATGTCGCCGTATGTTCCGCCGACGTGGATCACGAGCACGGCTTCGGGGCCCAACTCCATCCGATCCAGGATTTCGGCCTGTACTCTTAGATCCCAGACGCTTCGTTCGCGCAGCGCGGCGTCGGGGCTATTTAACACGATGAACTGCGACGGATGGAACGAGAGGCGCAGATCGAGATCGGCGGCTCGCCGGCCGGCTGCTTTCAGCTCCTTGCGGCTCTCGGCTACCTGATTATGAAACTGGTGGAGGTCGGGATGAGTAGAGTAGGGCGCAAGGTCGGAGGCCATACGATACATGTGCAGGGAGTTTGCTTCCATGTAGTCGAAAATTGCGCTGAGGTGTTCGAGCGATGCCCGGAGGTGGGGGCTCGATTGCCAACGGCGCGTATCGTTGCTCTTTAAACCGGCTGCGCCGAGCACCTTCACAGGAAATCCAAGCCGTAGATTCATTTTGGGGAATGCGCTTCTTTCATCACTCGCAATGAGGATGCCTGGAAACGGAGAAGGCGTTCAAAATCGTACGGGGCGGTTCGAAGAAGATCAAGCCAAGGGATTGTTATTCTGAGAGAACGTTGTACCTTCGTTCTTCCGCGAGCGCGCCAGGCAGGCACTTCATCGGCTCTGGTCAATAAACGACAGCATGCGGATACTTAGCAAGGCCATTTTCAAGGAAGTGTTTACCAGCGCGCTGATCGGCACGCTGCTGTTCATTTTCGTCCTGTTCCTGCGAACGATTGAACGTTTGTCGTCGCTGCTGGTGAAGACATCGGCGCCGGCTCCTGTGGTGGCGAAACTCCTGCTCTATGCGCTACCTTCTACGCTGCCGTTTGCGCTCCCGCTCGGCGTGCTGGTCGGAGTGCTGATCGGGCTCAGCCGCATGTCGGCGGACAGCGAGATTACGGCGATGCGGGCGGGCGGCGTTTCGAGTGCAAGCGTCCTGCGGCCAGTGCTCCTGTTTTCCACGCTGGCGCTGATTGTGACGGCCACGGCTTCGCTTTGGCTGACTCCGTTCTCGCTGCATCTGGAAACCAAGGTGGCGCGAAACTTTGCCGCTGCACAGTTGACAGGCAATATCGAATCACGGATCTTCGATGAAGATTTCCCAAACCTCGTACTCTATGTCGGCAATGTGAGTACCGTGGGTAAGCAAATTGTGTGGCGGCAGGTTTTGATGGCGGATACTACACCGGCCGGTCAGCTGCAGCAGGAGGGGAAAAACCGGGGTGCAGGACCGCGGATCATGGTAGCCGAAGAAGCCATCCCGCATCCGGATTCGGGCAATAACCGTATCGTGCTCGAAATGCGGAATTTCCGTTCGACCGAGCGCGATAAAGACGGCAACATCGTGAACACAGCTGCGCCGGTGCAGGTGGAGTCGATCGAGGCGCAAAAGCAGGAAGATCTGCAGTTGAACAAAACGGTGCAGGAACTCGACACTGTGCCGCTGTATAAGCGCGTCTACCGGCACCACGATCTTTCGCGTGAAGATTACACCGATGCGGCGATCGAGCTACATCAACGTTTTGCTCTCCCGCTGGCTTGCATTCTTTTGTCGCTGGTTGGCATTCCACTCGGCATTTCTTCGCGCAAAGGCGGGAAGTCTACTGCCTTCGTCATGACAGTAGTGTTGGCGTTCGTTTACTACTTGAGCTTTATCACGTTGATTGGATTGGCCAAAAAGGGCAGTCTGCCCGTACCTGTTGCCGTTTGGACGCCCGATGCCGTGTTCTTGCTTTGGGGTTTGTTTTTGACATCCCGGCTTGAGAAGCCTGGCGATGGGGACGTCATCTCCTGGGCCAGAGCTTCGATTCAGCGGCTCTACGGGCGAATGCGGACGATGCGAGCCACTCAGCCGGGCCAGCGTCAAGTGCGCGTCAGCGGGTCACGGCGGTTCGGCTGGCGGCCGCTGCTGATCGACGCCTACGTGCTAAACGGATTCATCTTCTACCTTGTGGTGCTGCTAGGAGCGCTCGTGGCGCTGATCGAGGTGTTTACGTTTTTCGAACTGCTGGGAGACATGGTCAAGAACGATATCAGCATGTCGATGATGCTCGATTACCTGTATCATCTTGCGCCGAGTTTGATATACCAGCTTGCGCCCATCGGCATCTTGATCGCCTCCCTGATCTGTTTCGGCATATTGACCAAGTACAACGAGGTCACCGCGTTCAAAGCCGGCGGTGTAAGCGTTCACAGGTTGGCGGCGCCTGTGTTGGCGGCAAGTTTCATCGTCAGCGCTCTCTTGTTCGCCTTCGACCACTACTACATTCCCG
This sequence comes from Bryobacteraceae bacterium, assembly GCA_965219105.1. Taxonomy (GTDB): domain Bacteria; phylum Acidobacteriota; class Terriglobia; order Bryobacterales; family Bryobacteraceae; genus Bog-105. The sequence goes on from OZ244728.1 coordinate 3,851,411, forward strand.
AGGCAAACAGGCGGCAGGAGATGCTGCGAGCCGTTATCCGGAAAAAGCCGGTAGCCACTTACTTGCGGCCTGACCGGCAATGGGTGTTTGGAGAGGGCTCGCGGGTCTACAATTACCGGCACTTCGATCCCAAGAAAGCAGTGATGTCGACGGTAAATGTGTACGAGCTAAACCCGGCCACATTCCAGATCGATCATCAGATATCGGCGAAACGGGCTGCCTGGGATCCGATGCTCCATAACTGGGTTTTCTCTGACGGAATTAGCATGGGGGAGGGTGACGATCTGATGTTCCACAACAGTACCCACGTGTTTCGTGAATTGACCGAGCCGCCATCGTGGTTTGCCAAGGAGGAGAAAGAGTACAAGGAGATGAACTTCCAGGAGCTCGGGAAGTACATCAATGAACTGCGCACCATGGGGCTGAATACCGTACCCCTTCAGGTGCAGTATTACAAGAAGTTTTCAGTCCCGCTCTTCGCGTTGATCATGGCGCTGTTGAGCATTCCGTTCGCTTTCGTCGCCGGGAACCGCGGAGCCATGACTGGCGTGGGAATCAGTCTAGCTATTGCCATTGCCTACTGGACTGTGAGTACGGTATTCGAGCAGATCGGTGATTTGAATCAGTTGCCGGCGGCGATGGCGGCCTGGTCCCCGGATGTCATCTTTTCGCTAGCCGGTTTGTACCTCATGGCGCGAATGAAGACTTGAAAAAGGGAGGGATGGTGCGCCCGGACAGATTCGAACTGCCGGCCTTCTGGTTCGTAGCCAGACGCTCTATCCAGCTGAGCTACGGGCGCACAACTCTTACAGTGTATCAGCCGGGCCGCTCTCCGGCGGTGGAGCGCCCAGAAGGGAATTCTCCAGGGAGAGGCACGTTACGCAGTTACGCCCGCTGGCTTTCGAGCGATAAAGTGCTTCATCGGCTACGCGGACGTAAGCGCCCGGGTCGCGATCGGTGCCGTCCGAGACAGTGACGCCGAAACTCGCCGAAACGCGGATCTCGATGCCGTCCACGATCATCGAACTGGCGTTCAGCCGCTCACGCATACGTTCAGCCTGATGGGTCGCCTGTTCCAAGTCGCAATTGGGTAATACGACCAGAAACTCCTCGCCGCCATAGCGCCCCACCTGATCGTAGGTCCGCATATTTGCGCGCAACCTGGATGCGGCTTCGCGCAGCACGCCGTCGCCGGCGAAGTGACCGTGAGTGTCGTTGATTTTCTTAAAGTGATCGATGTCCAGCAGAATGATTCCGACCGAGCGATGGTCACGGTGACAGCGAATGAGCTCATTGTCGAGCGCGGTCGTAATGGCCGGGCGGTTCGGCAGCGTGGTAAGCAGATCTTTATTGGCGCGGTCGCGAAGTTCTTCACGCGCTTGCAGCAACTCCATCTGGAGATCGACAATCCGTTTACCGACCCGCAGCCGTCCGTGCAACTCGTGCTGATCGAATGGTTTGACGATGTAATCGTCAGCGCCGGCATCCAATCCTTCCACCGTTTCGCCCTTGGTGTTCTTAGAAGTAAGAAGCAGGATGTAAGTGTAGGGCTCGCGGTGCAGTTCGCGAACCCGGCGGCATACTTCAGGCCCAGTCATCTGCGGCATGACCCAGTCCAAAATTGCCAGGGGCGGCGCATCGGGTTGGGCCAAAATTTCCCAAGCCGCGCCACCGTGTTCGGCAACTATGACCTCATAACCCCAACTCGATAATGCTTTCCGTAGAATCAGACGCGATTGCGCGCTGTCATCTGCAATCAGTACTTTCATACCTTGCCGTGCTCTTGCCTCTAAAAGCTACGTCGGCTGCGCAACGCCGAAACATTAGCACACAGGTTGAAATATTTTTGGATCTCTGGGATTGAAGACGTAATCACAGCCCTGCAGCAAAAGATAGTGACGGCCGCGTCTGAATGATCTCATTCCGTCATCGCCCAAAGCGCTAGGCAGCGCCGCGCTCCAGGATCAGCGAACGTCATCCTATATTATGGGTGTGCCGCCCCACTATTGTTGAGAAATACGCAAGGCGTTGTTTTATAAGGAGCTTTATGCAGAATTCAGTACTGGTGCCTATGGTTGTGGAGCAGACCTCTCGGGGTGAGCGTGCTTACGACATATACTCCCGTCTGCTCAAAGAGAACATCATTTTTCTCGGCACGCCGATTGACGATAACGTCGCGAATTTGATCATGGCCCAGATGTTATTCTTAGCCGCAGAGGATCCGGAACGGGATATATCCTTATACATCAACTCGCCCGGCGGGTCGATTACCGCCGGGCTGGCTATCCTGGACACGATGAGGCTGATTGAGCCGGACATCGTGACCTATTGCCTGGGGCAAGCCGCCTCGATGGCCGCAGTACTTCTGGCATGCGGGACAAAAGGCAAGCGGTTCAGCCTGCCCAACTCGCGCATTTTAATTCACCAGCCGTCTATGAGTGGATTAGGCGGACAAGCCGCGGACATCGACATTTATGCCCGCGAGATTCTTCGGATGCGGCAGTCCTTGAACGAGATTTTGGCCGATGCAACCGGGCAACCGGTGGAGAAAATCGCTCGCGATGTGGACCGCGACTATATTCTTGAACCCGATGCGGCGCTCGAGTACGGAATGATCGACAAAATCATTGCCAACCGGGCGGTTACCCCAGGTCCCGGGCGCTAAATCTTTCGGTTAATTGGGCTAAGGGCCGTCTTCTGATCATCTGGACGGCCCGTGCTGTCTCAGGCAAGCGTCCTATGAGATTTGGAATGGTGGGCGAGACTAATTCTTTGGTTTGAGGCAAGTTGCGCTTGACCTTGTGGTAAATCGTGAGATAGAGTGATACTTCCGCAGAAGATTTACAAAGGCATAAACTTTGCTTATCTAATGAGTTCACGACTTCGGCTGTTTTTCGGTGGATTTGCGCTTCTGGCAGGCGCTTCGTTTGGTAATTGTCAGGCCAACCCGGCCTCTCAAGATTTACCGTCCCGCTCTTCGAGCGATGCGGCCGGTGCGAATGCCCGGCATTCGACAACTGCCGCGCCTCAGGTGGAATCGAGCGAGGCTAGTAAGATTTTGCAAAACGCCCAGACCCACTTGGACAACGGACGCCAGTTCTATTTCAAGGGCGACACCGTAGGCGCTAAACGCGAGTTCGATTCTGCCGTGAACGTCCTACTCGCGGCACCGGACTCTCTTCCGGATCATCAGCGAATAGAGCGCCGTCTGGATGAGATGTGCGACCTGATCTACCGGTTCGATATTGAGAAACTCGGGGCGGGCCAGCGCGAGGAAGAAGCCGCAGTCACGTACGATAAAGCGCCGATTGACGAAGTGAGTCACATGACTTTTCCCGTCGATGCATCGCTTGCGCCGAAATTGAAGGCGGAATTGGATCAGACTGCCTCAGCGATTCCTTTGGAGCTGTCCGAACCGGTCTTAAGCTACGTCCATTTCTTCTCCAGTGAGCGCGGCCGCAGCATCCTCTTGTCCGGGTTTAAGCGATCAGGCCGTTATCGGCCTTTGATTCAGCGTATATTCGCCGAAGAGGGCGTACCGCAGGAACTTGTTTACCTGGCGCAAGCTGAATCGGGATTCTTGCCGCGAGCAGTTTCGAGCAAAGCCGCAGTGGGTATGTGGCAGTTCATCTCCGGTACCGGATCGACTTACGATCTGGTGCGCACGTCCGCTCTCGATGAGCGTCTAGACCCGGAAAAAGCGACCCGCGCGGCCGCGAAGTTCTTGAAGGACCTGCACACGCGCTATGGCGATTGGTACCTTGCGATGGCTGCTTATAATTGCGGTCCAGGAGCAGTTGACCGTGCGATTGAGCGGACGGGCTATGCGGACTTCTGGGAGCTGCTAAAGCGGCATGCGCTGCCGCGGGAGACCGCCAATTACGTGCCGATCATCGTTGCTATGACGATCATGGCCAAGAATCCTCAGGATTACGGGTTACAGAATATTGAAGTCGATCAGCCGGTAGAGTACGATTCGCTGCAGCTCACGGCCTCGACGAGTCTCGACCTAGTGGCCGATGCCACTTTGCAGCCCGTCTCGGTGATCCGCGATCTGAATCCTTCTTTGTTGCGTACAGTGGTGCCTGCGGGCTTTCAAGTTCACGTTCCGAAGGGCACTCAAGCCTCTGCGCAAGCGGCGCTCGAAAGCGTGCCGGCGGAGAATCGCAAAGCTTGGCGAATCCATCACGTCGAAGCGGGCGACACTCTCGAGGCCATTGCGCGTTCTTATCATCTTGCTAAAGGGCGCATCGCTGCGGTGAATCCGTCGACCGATTCGATGGAAGCTGGAGATTTCCTCTTGATCCCGGCCGAGTATCACGAAGAGAAACTGGTGGTAAAGCGAAGTTTGCGAGCTCGTAAAAGTCGATCTTCGAGAACGACCCACGCGGCGGCCCTGCATCGTACAGGCGTAGCCTCTTCACGACACATCTCTAGTTCAAGCGTTCGGCATACCACCGCCTTGCACCCGTCAGCATAGCCGAGTTAGACACACTCGCCCGCTCGTTCCAACACCAATAGTGGCGTGATCTATACGGGCGCTTTGAGCCTTATACAAAACAAAGCTACGTATTGTGAAATAATTTGGCATCGCGTATCATCTCGATGCATAGTTAAGAAAGCGCAAGAGGAGTCTGAGTGAGTTTCACATACAAGCTGAAAGCGGACGAAGAAGACGATTTCGACTACGAAGACGAGCATGTAGAACTCGAGTCGGATAAAGACGAGTATGGGACCGGGGATGAAGAGGATGAGGGCGATGCGGATGAAGGCAAGCCGTCCAAACCGGCGAGTGTGAAGCCTGCGAAATCCTCGAAAGCGGAAGAGCTTTCCTCTGCTAACGAGACTACCTCCGGCGATGACTCAGCTCCGGAAGAGGACGCACGTCTTCCTGAAGACTCGGAGTTGGAAGAAGCGGATGAGGCCAAGCCCGTAAAACCGGCGCGCAAAGCTCCGGCCGCGAAGAAGAAGACGCCAGCGCCAGTAAAGAAGGCGACTAAGAGCATAGCCAAGAAGGTTCTCGCCAAAAAAGCTCCGGCTAAGAAGGTAGCAGCCAAAAAGGCCACGCCGAAAAAGGCAGCTAAGAAAATGCCTCCAAAAAAAGCGGCGCCCAAGAAGGCCGCCAAAAAAGTCGCCGCTAAAACTCCTGTGAAGAAAATGCCCCTGAAGAAGTCAGTGGCGAAGAAAGTTCCCGCGAAGAAGTCGGCTGCTAAGAAGAGACGTTAGCGAAAAGCAAGGCCGGGTATGATTCTAGGGCGATCATTCCCGGCCTTATTTGAATTGCCTTATTACTTGGAAGCTTTACGAACCACAGAGCGGCAACGCTCGAAGAGTTCGAGAAGAGAGTCGGCGTACTCTTCAGAAGAACGTGGGCCTTTGCCTCCGAAGCCGGTGTTAGACGAACCCTTACCGTATCCGGTTGTCACCGCAATAAACTTCATGAGTTCTAAAGCAACTTCGTCCGGATTGCTTGGGTGTGTCTTTTCAGGAACTTCTTCTGGCATTTGTCGGGTCTGCTCCTTGTGTTTGAATCATCGATCTAGCCTGATTCTCGCATTGAGCTGAAGGAACACCCAGGATCTCAGGCGGTAAATGCCCGTACGCGCGAGAAAAATGATCCGGAAGATGCGTGGCGGTGCGCAAGCGCACTTGATGGAAGGCGACGATGGGGCTTTCTACGTCGTAAAGTTCACCAACAATCCTCAGCACCGGCGCATCCTGGTGAATGAATGGCTGGCCTGTTCGTTTTTGCGCTTCCTGCAGGTGCATGTGCCGGAGACTGCTCTGATCGAGTTGACCGAAGACTTTCTGGCAGAGAACCCGGATGTGTACCTGTCGATCGGGCCGCGCAGAGAGACCATTCCGCCCGGCATTCACTTCGGATCACGGCTATCGGTTCACCCAGACCGGGTCGCCATTTTCGATTTTCTACCCGACAAGCTTTTGCACAAAGTGGAAAACCGGGTCGACTTCCTGGGCACTCTGATCTTCGACAAGTGGGTGGGCAACACGGACTCGCGACAGGCGGTTTTCTTTCGAGCCAAGGCCAAGACCTGGACGCCCATACGCGGCGAAGCTCCTGCCCGGATCGGTTTCTTCGCCCAGATGATCGACCATGGGTATGCCTTTAACGGTCCCCACTGGCAGTTTCAAGACTCGCCTTTGCAAGGTTTGTATTTCCGGACATCGGTCTACAGCGAGGTGCGCTCGCTCGATTCGTTTCAGCCCTGGCTGGAGATGGTGGAGAACTTTCCCGTTAACGTCGTCGATTCGGCTTGGAAAGAAATTCCGAGGCAATGGCTACACGGTGACGAAGAAGATTTGGAGCGGATGCTGGAAGCGCTGCTGCGTAGACGGTCACAGGTTCCCCGGCTACTTTCGGAGATGCGTCAGCAACACGCTAAGGCGTTCCTAAGCTGGCAGTAAGATCGTCTGCGATCATCGCCGCCGTTACAGGCGCTAGTAAGATGCCGTTCCGGTAGTGGCCGTAGGCAAGATAGATGTGGGGCGAGCCCCAAGCGCCGATGTGAAGAGCGTCACCGCCCGGACGGAAACCCATCCAACTCTCAGAAGGACTCGTCTCGGCTAAGTGCGGCAGAACGAACGCTGCCTGCTGCGCCAGCGACTCGGTGACCGACGGCTCAACCGTGCGATCCCAACCGGCATCCTCGACCGATGCGCCCGCTATCAACAAACCGCTGGAGCGCTGAAGCAGGTACGTGTGACCGTGCCGGAGAATGGTGTTGCAGGTCTGATCGGGTTGGTGAAATCCGATGAGCTGGCCTTTCACCGGTTTTGCAGCAGGCAACGGATCTCCACCGCCGATGCGAATCGAACTGCTCCATGGTCCTGCCGCCACTACCAACCCGTCGAAGTTGTCCGCCGAGCCAGTTGTCTCCACGCCCACAACGTTTCCCTTCAATTCCGCAGCTTCTACCGGGGCGTGTTCACGGATAGCGACGCCCGACCTGTGGCAGGCTGCCGAGAGAGCTTGCATTACATCTCGTGGATTAACGATCGCGTCACCGGCATAAAAGAGAGAGCCATGTAAGTTGAAGGTGCTCACACGCGGCCAGAACGTTGCTACCTGCTCGTTCGTGAGTTGTTTGGAGAGTATTCCTAACGACTGTTGTAGCTGGGCGCGAGCCTGGAGCGCCTGCCACTCCCCATCGTTATAGGCTAAGTCCAGCGCGCCGCACTCCTGGTAATCGATGGCAAGCCCGGATTCGGCCTCTAGCTCACGTACAAACCCGGCATAGAGCAATCTCGACTTCAAGGCCAGTTCAGCGAGAGGCGACGGTCCATCTACCTCTCCGCCCGGCGCAAGCATTCCGGCGCCAGCCCAGCTTGCTTCCGCCCCGACTTGGCCTTTCTCGAAAACAGTAACGGTAAAGCCACGCTTGGCCAGACGCCAGGCAATCGACATCCCGATGATGCCGCCGCCGGCTACTGCAACCGATTTACTCACGCAGATTCCGGCAGAGTCTCCGAATCGGCTGTCGTGCGTTTCACTACTTCCAAGAACGCCTTGGCAGCATGGCTCAATGCACGACGCGCAGGATATACCAGGCGAATCTTCCGCTCGAGATTCAACTCCTTCACCCGGATCTCGCGTAGCATGCCCTGCTTAAGTTCCTGCTCGACACACATCCGCGGTAAAAAGGAGACACCCTCGTTGTCTTGCACGAGCCGGCGGATCGTTTCGATGGTTGGCATTTCCACGTCCATGTTCAATGGAACTTTGAACCGCTGAAATTCGCGCAACACAGCCTCACGATAAGGCGAGATGACGTTGTGAGCGATGAAGGTCTCCATGTCTAACTCGTTTATCGAGATTTCGGGACGATTCGCAAACCGGTGCTGGGGCGAGACAATCAGTGTCAACCGATCCGTATAGATTACTTCCGAGAGCAGATGATCGTCATTGGGATCGTAGCTGATCACGCCGAGTTCGAGCTGTCCATCCAGAAGCTGGGATGGAATTTTACTTGACTCCGATCGCCGGACTTGAATCTTAACCTTAGGAAACACCCTTCGATACTTCTCGATGTGCTGGATCAAATAGAGCGACATTGATTCGTTCGCTCCGATGGATAATCTACCCGCATAGTTGTCCTTCAACTCACGCAGGGAGTTTTCCAAATCCGATTCAAGGTTCTGGAAACGGCGCGCGTATTCAAGAACTACCCGGCCGGCATCGGTCAATAAGAGTTCGCGGCCCGAGCGATCAATGAGCTTTTCTTTGAGGTCGCTTTCGAGACGCTGAATAGCGATTGAAATCGCCGGTTGGGTACGCAGCAGCTTTTCGCCAGCACGAGAGAAGCTCCGCTCTGTGGCGACGGTGAGAAAGACCTTAAGAGGGTATAGTTCCATAACGCCCACTCCGACTGAGGCGTTTATGTCATCATTATATCTAATAACAAGTGACCGTACTATAAATTTGCATAATCGGTCGCATTAATTTAGCATTGAGGAAAGTTGGACGCTGAGGAGCCGTTATGAGCCGAGTCTACATCTTCGACACTACGCTGAGAGACGGTGAACAGTCGCCTGGCTGCAGCATGACCACCCTGGAGAAGTTAACCACTGCGGGTGCGTTAGTCGATTTGGGAGTGGACATCTTAGAGGCAGGATTTCCGATCGCCTCAGAGGGAGACTTTGAAGCGGTTGACGCGGTCAGCCGGCAATTTCCATGGGTGCAGGTTGCAGCTCTTGCGCGAGCTTGCACGTTAGATGTTGAGCGAGCGGCGAAAGCGCTCGAGCGCGCCAAGCGACCGCGTATTCATACGTTTATCGCCACCAGCGACATTCACCTGAAGTACAAATTGCGCAAGAGCCGGCAACAGGTGCTCGACACTGCTGTTGCGGCGGTTTCACTCGCCCGGAGCTACACCGACGATGTCGAATTTTCCGCCGAGGACGCCACTCGAACCGAAGCCGATTATCTGGAGCAGGTGTGCCGGGCCGTGGTCGAGGCCGGAGCTCGCACGGTGAACCTGCCGGACACTGTCGGCTACTCAACGCCTGACGAGTATGGAGAGCTGATTGGCCGGATGTGTAGCATCTTAGGCGATCGCGCCGTGGTGAGCGTGCATTGTCACGACGATCTGGGCTTGGCAGTAGCCAATTCGCTCGCGGCTGTGAAGGCGGGAGCGCGGCAAATAGAGTGCACCATAAACGGCATCGGCGAGCGGGCAGGGAATGCGGCGCTCGAGGAAGTAGTCGTAGCCATGAAAACCCGGCACGACCGCCTGCCGTTTGAAACCAAGATCAACACGGAAAAGCTCTATCACGCCAGCCAGACGTTAACGCAGTTCATTAGCTTTGGCCCGCAACCGAACAAAGCGATCGTCGGCGAGAATGCGTTCGCGCACGAGGCGGGCATTCATCAGGACGGATACTTGAAGGAGAAGTCCACTTACGAGATCATCGATCCGGCGAGCGTGGGCGTTCCGCAGTCCCGCATCGTACTCGGAAAGCACAGCGGACGTCATGCATTGAAACAGCGGGCGCAAGATCTTGGATTTACGCTCTCACAGGTCGAGCTCGATGAAGTTTACCAGCGGTTTACTCAAATGGCAGACAACAAGAAGGGCTTACGCAACGACGAGATTGTTGCGCTTATCGAGCTGGTAGTCGGCAGCGACTCGACGCGGGAGCACGCCCACGCAGCCGTTGGAGTGGAGCGCTGAAAGGCCGGCCCTAGAGAATATGGATCTCAAAGTACTGTTGTTGCCGGGAGATGGAATCGGCCAGGAGGTCACAGAGCAGGCGGTCAAGGTTCTTCATCAGATAGAAAGCGATTTTGGACATCGGGCGATATTTAGCGAAGGTTTGCTCGGCGGAATCGCGATTCAGAAAACGGGTGATCCCTTCCCGGCCAAGACGCGCGAGCTGGCGGCGGAAGCGGACGCGACACTTATGGGCGCGGTTGGGCTTCCTGAGTTCGACAACGCGCCTCCGGAGAAACGTCCTGAGCGCGGCTTGCTGGGTATTCGAAAAGCGCTCGGGGTTTACAGCAATCTGCGTCCCGTTCGATCTTACCGGGCCTTGCTCGATTCTTCGCCGCTCAAGAATGAGCTTGTTGACGGCGTCGACATGATCATTGTGAGAGAGCTGACGGGCGGCTTGTACTACGGAACCCCTCGCGGCATCTCAGGCTCCGGGGCCGAAGAACGCGCTGTGAACACAATGGTTTATACGCGCCCGGAGATCGAGCGCATCGCTCACATGGCATTTCAGCTGGCGCGTAAGCGGCGCAAGAAGGTCACCAGCGTAGATAAGTCGAATGTGCTCGAAAACTCGCAGCTCTGGCGGCGCGTTGTGACCGAAATTGCAGGCGGCTACCCGGACGTCACGCTCGATCATCTTCTGGTAGATAACTGCGCGATGCAGCTGGTGCTTAGTCCTAAACGCTTCGATGTGGTTCTTACCGAGAATCTGTTCGGTGATATTTTGAGTGACGAAGCCGCCGTGCTGGCAGGTTCGATCGGCATGCTTCCCTCGGCATCGATTGGTGCTCAGAAGCCTTCAGGGGTCTGGGTTGGCTTATATGAGCCAGTGCATGGTTCGGCTCCGGACATCGCAGGTCAGAACAAGGCGAATCCACTGGGCGCGATTGGCTCGGTCGCTGCGATGCTTGAATATAGTTTTGGGTTGACGCGAGAGGCACAAGCGGTGTACGAGGCCATTGAAGAAGTGTTGAACAGCGGACGGGTCACAGCAGATTTAAAGCCGTCCGGAAAACCTGCAACCACAAGCGAAGTCGGAGACGCCGTTTGTAAGGCGGTTGCGGCGCGTGCGGCAGCGCACGCTTAAAAGACGGGAAAAAGAATGTCAGAGCAACACGGTGCGGCGGCGAAACCGCGCACAATCATCGAGAAGGTTTGGGACAATCACATTGTTAGCGAGCAGCCGGGCGCTCCCACGCTGCTTTACATTGACCTCCACTTAGTGCATGAAGTCACGTCGCCTCAGGCCTTTTCAGGACTGCGTGCGCGTGGCCTGAAAGTACGGCGGCCGGATCTGACGATCGGCACAACCGATCACAGTATCCCAACACATGATCGGAACTTGCCCATACTCGACAAAATCGCCGAGGCGCAAATTACGCAGTTCGAGCAGAACTGCCGCGAGTTTGGCATCCCGTTTTTCGGTCCGCGCAGCAAGGACCAGGGCATCGTTCACATTATTGGACCGGAGCAAGGGTTGACGCAACCCGGCATGACGGTCGTGTGTGGAGACAGTCACACGGCAACGCATGGCGCCTTCGGTGCTCTCGCCTTCGGCATCGGAACCAGCCAGGTAGAGGACGTACTTGCGACGCAGTGCCTGCTTCAGCAGCCATCGAGAACCTTTGAAGTGCGTGTGGAGGGCAGCTTAAAGCAGGGCGTGGGCGCGAAGGACATCATTCTGAATCTGATCTCGCGCATCGGGATTGGCGGTGGAGCGGGTTGCGTGATGGAGTATGCCGGTTCCACGATTCGTTCGCTTTCCATGGAGGAGCGAATGACGATCTGCAATATGTCGATCGAAGGCGGCGCGCGAGCAGGCCTGGTTGCCCCGGACGACACGACCTATCAATACCTTGCCGGGCGCCCGCATGCGCCAAAGGGACCGGAGTGGGACCGTGCGGTGGGCTTGTGGCGCGCTCTGCCTACCGATCCGGGAGCTGCCTTCGACAAACGCATCGACATCGATGCGAGCTCTCTCGAACCAATGATTACGTTTGGAACCAATCCGGGCATGGGCATTCCGATTACTGCGTCGGTTCCCGATCCGTCGCGCTTAACGGACCCGCTCGAGCGTGACTCGCTCGGCAAGGCGCTCACTTATATGGATCTGCCTTCGGGCAAGCCTCTGCTGGGGCATCCGGTCAACGTGGTCTTCATCGGCAGCTGCACCAATTCGCGGATCTCCGATCTTCGCGCGGCCGCGGCCATTTTCAAGGGACGCAAAGTGAGTCCTAACGTGCGCGTGATGGTGGTTCCGGGTTCACAGCAGGTAAAGGAGCAGGCGCAGGCGGAAGGCTTGGATCGGATCTTTCGGGAAGCCGGCGCCGATTGGCGGGAAGCCGGTTGCTCGATGTGCATTGCCATGAACGGGGATCAGCTTCAGCCTGGTGAATACAGCGTTTCAACGAGCAACCGGAACTTTGAAGGGAGGCAAGGGAAGGGCGGGCGCACGTTCCTCGCAAGTCCCTTGACCGCCGCCGCGAGTGCAATCAACGGCGTTGTCACTGACGTTCGCACGATGCTCTAGGAGATCCGCATGGAGAAATTTACTTCGCTTACAAGCCGGCTTGCGCCGCTCCCGCTCGATAACATCGATACCGACCAAATCCTCCCGGCACGTTTTCTGAAAATTACTTCCAAAACCGGACTGGGCGACTTGCTCTTTCACGATTGGCGCTATCACGAGGACGGCTCACCAAACGCGGACTTCATCCTAAACCGCCCCGAAAGTCAGGGCTCACACATTCTTTTAGCGGGTAATCACTTTGGATGCGGAAGTTCCCGCGAACATGCACCCTGGGCACTGGTTCAATATGGCTTTCGTGCGGTGATCAGCACCTCGTTTGGCGACATCTTTACAGGAAATGCACTTAAGAATTCATTGCTGCCGGTGGTGATTGGAGCGGAAGAGCACAAGCGTCTCCTCGATGCCGCTTCTGCCGATCCGGCTACGACGGTCAGTATCGATCTGGAGAGTCAGACGGCGCACTTGCCGGGTGGCGTCACCGTCACATTTCCCATTGACGAGTTTGCGAAGCACTGCATGCTCGAAGGCGTGGACGAGCTGGGCTTCATTCTTCAGCAGGAAGATGCAATCAGCCAATTTGAAGCACGGCGGCCTTTGTCCGTAGATACGCGCGAGACCGCTTAAGCGAGGCCGCAAGTGCGGTTCGCCATGTGGCGAACCGGGGTGTTTTTGCATGTTACTGTGAAGCTAATGTCGTCGCCCCTGAACTTTCACCTCGAGCAGTACGAGGGGCCGCTCGATCTGCTCCTGGATCTCATCCGCAAGCAGCAGATCAACATCTACGACATCCCGATTGCAAAAATAACGGCGCAGTATCTGGAGTTCATGCAGAAGGCGATGGAGCTCGACATCGAGCTTAGCTCGGACTTTGTATACATGGCCGCTACCCTGATCCACATCAAGAGCAAGCTACTGCTGCCGCGAGATCCGGAACTTGAAAAACTCGAGCCGGAGGAGGATCCTAGGAAAGAGCTTGTCGAGCGGCTCATCGAGCATGAGCGCTTCAAGAATGCGGCAGAGATGCTGCATCAGAAGCGCATCATTGAAGAGGCAGTCTGGTCCCATCCGCAGATTCAACACTTCCTGGACCAAGACGAAGGCCCTGGTTATGCCGCTACGATATTCGATCTGGTGAAGACGTTTCAGGGCGTGCTCGAGCGCACGAAGAACCGGCCGATTTACGAGATAGGCAAAGAGACAGTCAACGTGGGAGACATGGTGTTTTACTTGCGCGACCGCCTTTCTTCCTCTCGCAGAAAAGGACCGCTGCTAGCGAGCGAGTTGTTCGATTCGCAGCACAGCCGCAGGGCAATGATTTGTTTGTTTCTGGCAATTCTTGAGCTCGTGAAGTCGCAAGCGGTCCAGCTGATCCAGGGCGAGGCATTCGGAGAAATCGGATTGCAGCGCGGCCCTGAGTTTGAAATCCAAAGCGACACCTCTGAAGAGCTGGCGGCTGTCGAGCAGGACTATCGTTGAAGTTGAGCATGACGGAAATGGAAGAACTGCTCGAGAGCGGATCCGTTGATGAACCCCGCACTCAAAGCGAAGCCGGCGCCGGGCAGGAGGAAGCGATCATCGCGGAAGCCGTTACGCAGCCCGCCGTCTCCTTTGACCGGGACGCCGCGGTCAAGGCTGTCATAGAAGCCGCAATCTACATTACGGAAGATCCGCTCCCTGTCGAGCAAATTGCTGTAGCCGTGGATGAGCCTGTCGAGCGAGTAAGAGAACTGTTGGCGAGATTGGTGCAAGAGTACGCAGCGCCGGACCGCGGTCTTTCCATTCGGGAAGTCGCCGGCGGGTACAAGATGGCTACCAAGCCGGAGCATCATGAGGCGATTCGCCGTTTTGTCCGCAAACTGCAAGCTCCGTTGAAGCTGTCGCTGGCTGCTCTGGAGACGCTGGCGGTGGTCGCTTATAAACAGCCGATTACTGCACCGGAAATCATGGAAGTACGCGGAGTGCAGGGCGCGGGCGTTCTCAAGACTTTGCTCGATCGGAAGCTTATCGCGGCGGCGGGGCGAAAGGATGTGCTCGGTAAGCCGATCCTGTATAAGACAACTCGTGAGTTTCTGATTCAGTTCGGTTTGAACTCGCTCGCGGAGTTGCCCACCCTCAAAGAGTTTGAAGAACTCGGGCGATTTGCCTTGGACGAGACGCCGGTAGCAGTGGAGAATGCTCAATTGACCCTGCCCGAAGCGGACAGCCGGTTGCCCCAATCGGAAGAGGACCTTGTTCCGCAGCGAGAAGAAGCACATGGCTGAAGAACGTCTGCAAAAGATCCTCGCCCATGCCGGTATCGCGAGCCGCCGAAAGGCGGAAGAACTCATCGTAGGCGGGCGCGTGTCTGTCAATGGAAAGACTGTGACCGAACTGGGTTCGAAGGCGGACCTGGAAGTCGATAAGGTGAAGGTCGACGGGCAGATACTGGCCGCGCCCAAGCACCACTTGTACATCGCTCTCCACAAGCCGAAGAATTGCGTGACGACCGCGAGCGATCCCGAGGGGCGGCAAACCGTCATGTCGTTCTTCAAAGGCTTGCAGCAGCGTATCTACCCGATCGGACGGCTCGATTACGCCAGCGAAGGACTTCTTCTCCTGACCAACGATGGAGATTTTGCCAACCGTCTAACCTCGCCCGCGAGCCACGTAACCAAGACCTACCTGGTCAAATCCAACGGGGCGCTCACGGCGGAGCAGGAAGGGCAATTTCGTACTGGCATACCCATGCACGGACGCCGCACGGCTCCCGCTGGAATCAAATTGATTCGACCCGGCCAGAATCCCTGGTACGAGGTGCGGTTGGTGGAAGGAAGGCAGAACCAGATCCGCATCATGTTCAAACATTTCGGGCGGCTGGTGGAAAAGCTAAAGCGGGTCAAGATTGGCTTTCTTGAACTGGGCGCCTTAAAGCCCGGTGCGTATCGGACACTCACAAACAGTGAAGTCGCTCGTTTCCGCAAATTATTAAAGATCGACGAGCCCGACGAAGCCCAGCATGCGAGTATAAAGCGTGATGGACGACACACAAATCGCCGCACTTCTGAAGTCGGCTAAAACCATCGCCGTAGTAGGGCTGTCGAGCAATCCGGCGCGCCCCAGCTTTGGAGTCTCGCGCTTCTTGCAGAGGCAAGGTTTTCGGATCATCCCGGTCAATCCGCAAGAGACTGAAGTATTGGGAGAGAAAGCTTATCCATCCGTTACGGCCCTGCCCGGGCCAGTCGATATCGTGAATATCTTCCGGCGGCCCGCCCGAGTTCCTGAGGTAGTGGATGAGGTGATTGAAAAAGGCGGGGCGCAATGCATCTGGATGCAGGAAGGCGTCGTGAGTCCGGAAGGAGCCGCGAAGGCGGAGTCGGCTGGCATTCCCGTAGTGATGGATCGATGTATTTTGAAAGAGCTGGCGCGGCTCGTTCCCTAAATCCTCGACCGTTCTCCCGTTAGGTTTATGCCTGCAGGCTTTCTGCTGAAATGCGCAGACAAGCGCTCGATTGTCACGCTGCTGGCGCTCGTGCTTGGGTTGACCTGTTCGTGTGTTCCCGATAGCGAGCCGACTCTTCCTCAGGCGTTTATCGCGCCCGCAACAGTCAACCTCCGCTCGGAACTCAATCAGAAGAACAGCACCGTGGCGGTCCTTAAGCACGGCAATCAGGTCAGCATCGTGGACGTGAGGCGGCGCTACGTTCGGGTAAAAACGAGCCGCGGCGCAGAGGGTTGGGTGGATTCCGCCGACCTTCTTCGCCCGCAAGATATGCAGCGCATACGGAAAGAGCATCAGGATGCGCTCAAGCTGCCCTCGGAGGCCGTTGCAAGCGCTTATGAAAACCTGAATGTACATCTCGAGCCGAGCCGCGCCTCGCCTGCCTTCGCGCAAGTCCCGGAGGGCGGAGCGGTAAACGTATTGGCTCGCAGCATCACGCCGAAGGTGAGCGCGGCGGCACGTCCTCCTGTCCTTTTCGAACGGCCGAAACCGTTGCCGAGACGCCGGAAAAAAGAGAAGAAGCGCAACCCTCAGCAGCCCCCAATGCCGCTACCCCCTAAGCCGCCGGGCGATTGGACTGCAGCATGGGGAAAAGCGGAACAGGTGGAAAGCGTATCAGCGCCTGCTAAGAAACCGGACAAGAAAGAGGCCCCGCCGCCGGTTCTGGAGTCCTGGAGCCTGGTCCGAACAAAAGAGAATCAGACCGGTTGGGTGCTCTCTCGAAATTTGATGATGTCCATTCCGGATGATGTAGCGCAATATGCCGAGGGCAAGCACATCACCTCCTACTTCGACCTCGGGACGGTGAATGATGAAGAGCGAGGCCCCAAGCATAATTGGCTCTGGACTACTGCCTCGAGCGCTGAGAATCTCGACTTCGATTCCTGGCGTGTGTTCCTTTGGAATCGCCGCCGTCATCGCTTTGAGACCTCTTATCGCCAGCGCGATGTCGAAGGATATTTCCCGGTGCACGTCGATCCGGCTGTTTCGGGTTCACTCAACCGCACCTTCGACCTGATCCTGAAGAACGATAACGGGCAACTTGAACGGCGCACTTACGTATTCGATGGAACTCGCGTGCATCTTACCGCGGTGGCTTCGTATGACCCCAACGCCGCCGCGAGATCAGCCCGGGAAGCTGCAACGAAAGCCGCGCAGCAGCGGACAGCGAACGAGAGCTGGCTCAAGAAAGAGTGGAACGCCTTTGTTGCCCGGATTACCGCCGCGCGCCATTAGGTCTCCTCGATCTTGCCTGAGATCTCTACGCGGTCCATTGCAAGGAACTGCTTTACGTGCGGATTCTGCGATTCTCCCAGTTTGCTGACCGGTCCAAAATAGATCGCTTCGCCCTTGTAAAGGAACATTACGGAATCGGCTACTTTCCACATCAGGTCGAGGTCGTGAGTAACCACAACCGCGGTCAGCTTCATGTTCTTCTTCAGACGTAGCATCAGATTGCCGATATGATCCGACATGATCGGGTCAACCATCGTCGTTGGCTCGTCATAAAGAATGCACTGCGGACCGGAAGCCAGCGCTCGCGCAATAGCTACTGCCCGCTTGTATCCAGTCGCCAAGTCGCCTGGAAAGGAGTCTCGAACGTTTTCAAGATCCACGCGGCGGAGAAGATCGTTCACCAGCTTTTCTTTACTCTCTTCGCTTTTGTCTTCGCGAGTTTCTAATGAGAACTCGACGTTCTCTCCCACCGTGAGCGAATCGAAAAGAGCTCCCGATTGAAAGACCATCGTCACCTTCCGGCGAATTGCCCGAAGATTGTCCTCGGACATGTGGGTAATATCGGTGCGCGCCACGATGACCTGCCCGCTATCCGGTTTGAGAAAACCCATGATATGACCGAGACTGACCGACTTGCCCACGCCGCTGCGGCCGATGATGGCAAGCGTTTGTCCTTCGTCCACATAGAAATTGACGTCCTTCAACACGGGATGATCGAACGTCTTGCACACATTACGAAACTCAATGTAATGCGGAAACTCTTCGGAAGCCATTAGGGGCGCCCGGCTGCGTTTTCACGGTAAAGCAGCCAGGAGTTCCATTCTCCGGGAGTGTTGACATTCAAAATCGATTCAGGAACCGTTGTGTAACTTGCCTGAAGATCATCGAGCACGTCAAATAGCCGATGCCGTCCCTTTTTAAGCGCAGACTCGACCGTCGTCAAGCTGCCGGCCTGCCAAATACCACAGAGCGGGTGCGCTTGGCCGCTTGCATCGCGGCAGACAATGCATTGCGCACCGCCGTTGCAAGAAGCTGCGGCGGAAACTAGCTGTTCGAGCCAAGCCGTCCTGAGCCCCGGGATGTCGCAGGAAACGATAAGATTCCAAGCCGCTTGACGGCTGGCCAGGGCAGCGTGAATTCCGCTCAATGGACCCGCGCCGGCGTGTAAGTCGTCAATGGAAGCGTAGGGAAGATCCTGGTAACGGTGCGATTGGCCAACCAGAGTTGCACTTCCCGTGAGCGAAGCGACAGATGCCGCCACTTCTTCTACAAGAAGATGAGACCCTACCGGCAACCGCGCTTTATCTGTTCCCATTCGGGTGCTGTGACCCCCGACAAGAACAAAGCCCGCCGTTTGCATTCCCAATTGTCGCATTTGGGTAGCCCGATTCCGGGTATAATCGAGAGAACTACCAAAGGGTCTATAGAGGTATGCGGCTCGACGTATTGCCGATTAGGAAGGTCGGGATGACCGGCTTGGCGATCAGGCAGGAAGCGTAAATTCCCGGAAGCGTATGCGCCGCATCCTCCCACGTATTGCCGCGGTTTATATTGCGGCCTGGTCGCTCTGCTCACACGCCGGAGCTGGCACGACCTTGCCCCCCGGCATCCAGGCAATCCGCTTCTGGTCCTTCGGCGACGTGACACGAATCGCCATTCAGACGAACGGCGACTACAAATTCTTTTCCGATCAAATCGAGAAGCCGGCTCGCGTCTACTTCGACCTTACCGGGCTTCGGTCTCCGTCGGGCGCACATCGCAAGTTCCAAGCCATAGAGGTCAACGACAAGCTTCTGAAGCAGATACGCGTCGCGGAAGTGAGTCGCGGCCGGACCAGAATCGTGTTCGATTTGGAGTGCCCTGTCGAGGTGGTGTCTTCGCAACTGGTAAATCCAGACCGCCTCATGATTGAACTCCGGCAGAAGAGCGAACCCAAGCCAAGCGTGTCTTTAGCGCGGAGCATAACCCGGTCGCACAACGTTGACTTCGCTTCTGCTGAGCGGGAGCCGAAGCGGCCAAACGGTCTAGCTGGAGCCCAGCCGCCAACTTCATCGAGCGCAAGTCATCTCGGCTCTCCCGTCGTTGTCCTTGAGAACCGGAAGTCTACTCCGCCTGACGTAAAGCAGCGTGAGCCGGCGCGAGAACAAGTCGCGCCGGGAACGAATGCAGAACCTTTACTCGTGAAGGTCGATAAGGTAAGCGGAAGTGAACGAGTGGCGGAAAGAGCAGCTGTTGTCTCGTCACCGCCGGAATCCGTGCCAAGCCCGGCTCTGGGTACACACGAAAGAGCGCCAGCGATAAAGCTGGATGGAAGCGCCGCCCCAGCCAAGCGCGATAGCGAAGGCGATCGCTCGCTGGTCCGCGTCCTTGGCCTGAAGCTCGGTCGAGTGGTGATCGATGCTGGACATGGCGGTCACGATACCGGCACCATCGGGCCAAACGGGCTGATGGAAAAGGATCTGGTGCTCGACGTTGCTCTCCGCCTGGGTAAGCTCATCACCAAACAGCTCGGCGCAGAGGTCGTTTATACGCGATCCGCGGACATCTTTATTCCCCTCGAGCAACGCACCAAAATCGCTAACAATGCGAAAGCGGACCTGTTCATTTCGATCCACGCGAACTCGTCTCCTGACCCGAGAGCAAGCGGCGTCGAAACTTTTTACTTCAACCTAACTTCGGACCGCGTCGGGATCGATCTTGCGACGCGCGAGAATGCTACTTCACTCAGCTCTATCTCCGATCTCGGCGATCTCCTCCACAAAGCAGTTCTTGAAAATAAGCTCGAGGAATCCAGAGAGTTCGCGCAGAAGGTGCAATCGGCATTGTGGTCCACTTCATTGAAAATGGACTCGCACTCACGCGATCGCGGCGTTCGTCAGGCGCCGTTCGTAGTTCTGATCGGCGCAACCATGCCATCCATCCTGGCCGAGATCGGCTTTGTCTCAAACCCGCGCGACGAGCGGCTGTTGCGACGAGTGGATGAGCGGCAAAAAATCGCCGAAGCCCTTCTGAAGGGCATTTCGCAATACGCCAGCACGCTCAGTCATCTGCAGCTTGCACGCGCTGGCGCGGAGTAAGTTTCCAGCAAATCCCGCGCTTACTGCTTCGCACAAATTCCACCAGGTGAAGCGTGTACGGCGATGGCCATTCGATCTCAATAAGGCGCAACGATTCGTTCTGAGGAAGCCCGGATCGATAGAGCAGGCGATACGCGGCCTTGAGTATACGGATATCTTCAGGCGAAACACCAGCCCGCGTAAGCCCCACCAGATTTATGCCTCGCGGAGCAGCGTTGAAATCGGTGTATAAAAAATAGGGCGGCAGATCTTTGTTGACGCGAGTGTTGCCACCCACCATCGCCATGCGCCCGATCTTGGAATGCTGATGAACAACTACTCCGCCCGAGATGAACGCTTGATCTTCAATCGAGGCATGGCCGGCTATCAAGGCGCAGCTTGCCACGACAATATTGTTTCCGAGAACACAGTTATGCGCAATGTGCCCGGAGGTCATGATGTAGTTGTCATCTCCGATTTGCGTGACCGATTCAGGTTGTGTGCCACGCGAGATCGTGTAATGTTCGCGGATCCGATTGCGGTGACCGATCCGCAGATAACTACGCTCCCCGGTGAATTGCTTATCGAGCGGATCGGTACCGAGCACCGTGCCGGCAGAGATTTCGTTGTTGTCGCCGATCATGGTCCAGCGCTTTACATATACGTAGGGTTCCAACCGGCAGCGAGCGCCAATCGTAACGTCCGCCTCCACAATGCAGTACTCGCCAATGCTTGTCCCCGGTCCAATGCTTGCTTCCGGATGAACACGCGCAGTCGACGCGATACGGCTGGATAGGTCTACGGACATTGCCATTTCAGTATGGCTGGGCTTCCTCCAATGCTGCTGTCGGTCATGCTACCTATGGGGCATGCCCTCGAAAACTGTTGCTGAACTGGCGAACGCTTGCGAAGGCGCGATAGAAGGCGATCGGGCGCTCGTTATTTCCGGCGCGAACTCGCTGGAGGAAGCGGAAGCCGACCAACTCTCCTTCGTCTCCGGTGCGAAGCTCCACGCTGCGGCGCTCAGGTCTCAAGCCGGATGTCTGATTGTCGATCAGGACTTCACCAGCAGCGGTCACCGGTCCCTTATTCGAGTGCCGCGTCCCCGTGTTGCCTTTGCATCTGCGCTAAAACTGCTTTATCCAAATCCAAGCTGGCTGCCGCACATCTCTCCTGCCGCGAGTATTTCTCCAAGCGCCCGTTTGGCGGCCGATTGCTTCATCGGCGCTTACACAACCGTTGGAGACGACTCCGAAATCGGCAGCGGTTGCTACTTAGCGGAAGGCGTGCATGTCGGCAATCGCGTTTCACTCGGCGAAGGTTGTGTCCTGCATCCCGGCGTGACTATCTACGACGGGGTGACCGTGGGCGCGAGGGTGATTCTTCACGCCGGTTGCGTGCTAGGCGCGGATGGGTTTGGATTTACTCCTACAAGTACCGGGTACGAGAAATTTCCTCAAGTAGGAAGCGTTTCAATCGGCAATGACGTCGAGATCGGAGCCAATAGCTGCGTGGACCGTGCGTCGCTCGGAACGACTCGTATCGGCGCAGGGACGAAGCTGGACAACCTGGTGCATGTCGCCCATAACTGCACGGTCGGAGAACACGTTGTGATCGCTGCGCAGACGGGTTTAGCCGGTGGGGTCGTGATTGGAGACGGTGCTGTGTTGGGCGGTCAAGTAGGGGCTGCGGACAAGGCTCAGATTGAGGCCGGAGCTGTGGTCGGCGCCAAGAGTGGCATCGTGAGCAGGCAAAGAATCTCGGCTGGTGAGCCAGTCTGGGGAATTCCAGCCAGGCCTATTCGGCAGCATCTGAAAGGCCTGGCTAATGTGGGAAAAATTGACGATTTAAAGCAAGCGGTTCGCCTGCTTGAAAAGAGGCTGGAGATTTTAGAACGCGGGGACTCTTAGATTCTTGAGCATTCCTCGCGAGACGCCCGCTCGAGAATGAGGCTGGCGCGATTGACCATGTGACGAATCTGCTCCAAGTGGTGACAGACGCTGTCGTCCGGAGATCGTAATTCCAAATAATAGGCCAGCGATTCAATTGCGCCTAATGGCTGGCGCAAGTCGTGTGCAAGCTCGTCTATAGAGACCGGGCGAGCACCTATCTGCGAACGTTCGTCCTTGATATCGCGGCTTAGCAGGTGAGTATTTTGCACGAAAGTACCAGTGGGAAGAACCGGGAAGTGCAGCTTGCCCAACACATTGCGGCGAGTTGCTCTTCGAAGCCCAACGGTTCTGATTGTGAAGCCGAACGGCCTTCGAGTCAAGCGGTATAAATCCGTATTTGAAGGCGCAGTCCGAAACAGCAGGCTAGTACTAGATTGTGCTATTCTCAGGACGTAAAACACCAGAAGGGGCCTGTGGCGCAGTTGGGAGCGCGCTTCCATGGCATGGAAGAGGTCGACGGTTCGAACCCGTCCAGGTCCACCAAATTCCCGGCAGATTACGGACGCTGCACTAACCCCTAAAACAGCTTTGGCGCGTGCGCACCTCAGTGCCGGCCCTACCCATTTCAGGTGTGAATTCGCCTGTTCCACTTCGGCGCGAACGTTCCGCAGTGGACCCGTAAGACTTGACTCGGCTTGACTTTATGCAAGGCTTCGGCAATGGTGGGCAGATGATTGCGGACGATCTTGCAATGATTATCCGACAGGGCCACCAGACCGATCTTGCGACCGGCGATCACATTCTCATCGGGAATCGACTTGTCGGCCGTGAGGACCGCGCCGAAATCCGCGTCTTCGGCAGCATCCAGCAGCTTGCCGTTCCGCAGTTGCGCCCACCCACGTTTTTCAGCTGTCGTGATATTAAACGCTGTCAGCACCCGCAGCAGCGGCCGAGGGGCGTTATGATCCGCGAGGACGCGCTTCAACGCGAGGACATCGGTTCGGGTTGATGGGCGTGATAATAGGTTAGGATTGATCGCACCTTGTCGAGCGGGAGCCTGTAGTCATCAGCAATTTCCTCGGATGTTTCGCCGAGTTCATCGCTTTCAACAACGGTGCGCACAGCGACGCGGTACGGACCGACCGTAGGCTCGCCGTGAAGTTTCTCGGAATCCACTTCCACATCCGGACAGTCGCGCCAGAATTCCGCTTCCATACCCCTATTCTATCGACTTTCTGGAAGCTGGGTTTCACTCACATCTGCGCATCTCGCTTGTGATATCGTGACCAGTGCGACGCTGACACATGACCCAGAATTCTTTACCGCCACCCTACAGTGGAATGTCATGGGGCGAACTGGTCGCTCGCCTCGCAGACGAACTCACCGAGGCTAAATTCAAAGCCGAGGGCGACGCAAGCCAACTGCAGCAGCTCTTTGGGCAATCGCCTGAGGCCTTGATCAAAGCGCAAGCCGACTACACGGCTGCGGCGGCAAGCAATAACGGTGTTTCCGCTTATCTACAGGTCTTATTGCGCAGCGGCAAGACTCCTCAAGCTCAAACTCCAAATCTCGATCAGTCGCGTGCTCTTTTCGCAACCTTTGAAGACGACGTTGTACAGCTGCGTGACCGGGCAAGCGACGCGCGCGGTTTCGCGTCGTCAGATACCGGTTTGATTCCCTCCTTGCTGGACATCACAAAAGTCTTCGACGTCATTCTCAAGGCTATCGAGTGGTTCAAGGAACGGCATGATAAGCAGCGCGAAGAAGTAGCTCAGCTGCTGCAGAGCACAATGTGGAGACAGTGGGCCAATGCTGGGGATTTCCCACCGCCTGCCGCTCCGGAAAAGTCGAGCGAGCCTCAGCCTCTAGTCAGGAAGCACGAAGCCTGACGCGTGTCGCGGGCAGTGCGCCGAAAACTCTTAAACCCAACGCAGCCGGATATTTTCAACGCTATGCTGCGTGCCTTTCTCGAGAATTAGATGAGCGCGGTCCCGCGTGGGTAGGATGTTCTCGCGCAAATTCACCTGGTTGATCTCGCGCCAGATCTCACGCGCGGTCTCAACGGCCTCCTCTTCGCTCAAACTGGCGTAACGATGAAAGTAGGAATTCTCGTCCTGAAATACTGTCTCGCGAAGCCGGAGAAACCTTTGCACGTACCAGTCCCGAACCGTGTGCTGGTCGGCGTCGAGATAGATCGAAAAGTCGAAAAAGTCCGATACGAAAACGCGGGAAGACTCGCGCGGTGAAACAGGGGATTGCAATACATTGAGCCCCTCGAGAATCAGAATGTCAGGTTGCTCAATCGGGTGACTGGCGCCGGGCACAATGTCGTAGTGCAAATGCGAGTAAACTGGCGCGGAGACGGCCGGAGCTCCTGCCTTTACGTCCGCCAGAAAACGCAGCAAGCGCTTCTGATCGTAGCTCTCCGGAAAGCCCTTTCGCCGCATGAGGCCGCGCTCTTCCAGCACGCGGTTTGGATACAGAAAGCCGTCTGTGGTTACTAGATCGACCTTTGCGTGATCGGCCCACTGTGCAAGGCAGGCGCGTAGCACCCGGGAGAAAGTACTCTTGCCGACAGCGACGCTTCCTGCCAAACCGATGACGTAAGTCACCTTCTGTGGCGTCGATGAGCCAAGAAACAAACGCCTTGCTTGATTCAAGTGTTGAACCGCCGCTACCTGCAAATTCAGCAGACGCGAGAGCGGAACAAAGATATCTTCCACCTCGCGCAGTGACACCTGCTCGTTGATCCCGCGCAAATTACTAAGATCCTGTTCCGTCAACAGGAGCGGAGTGTTGGCGCGAAGGCGTTTCCACTCGTCCCGCGTGAAGGTTGCATAGCGGCTGATTGGCGCCGCAGATTCGAGCGTCGCGTTCACTTTCACACTTCGTCTCTACCTATTCTGGCAAGACCGGCGAGAGGCTTGGACTATGTGTGTCAGGGATCGCGCCGGCGGAAGAAGATCATGTGCTGCCACGGTAGCGTCTCCACGGACTTCTCGAACGCAAAGCCCTCAGGAGTGACCTCCGCTTTTACCTCCGCCAAACTCATCTTGTGCGCTGGGAGAATGGGCACCGAATCGTCCTCCTTCCTAAACTCTAAAAGCACCAGCTCTCCATCCGGTGATAAGCTTTCGCGGATACGATCGAGCATACGCTGCGGCTCAGAAAACTCGTGATAGACATCGACCAGCAAAACACGGTCGAGTTTGCCTTGAGGCAGCTTTGGATCCGACTCCGTGCCTAGAATCTCGACGATGTTTTTGATGCGATTCTTGCTTGCGTTCGTTTTCAGGCGAGCCAGCATTCCCGGCTGTATATCTTCCGCGAAAACGGTTCCGTTCGGCGCAACAGCGCGCGCCAGTCTTAAGCTATAGAAACCGGTACCTGCGCCGACGTCCCCGACCATCATGCCCGGTTTAAGATGGAGTTGGGCAATTGCTTGATCCGGTTTCTCTTCTCTCGCCCGCTCCTCCCGATCCAGCCAGTCTGCGCCGCCTACACCCATTACCGGAGCAATGTGACGCCCGGTCGCGGGATGCACAGCCTGCGCTGTAACAGGACGAACCGAAGCGCACGAACCAAGCCAGACGAGAATCGCTGCGCTCATCAATTTGGCAATCTTGCTTTGCATCACAAAATATTTCACCGAACGTTGGAACTGATGACAATGCTCAAGCGCTTTGATGCCGGCGTCTTGGGGAGAGCTTCTCTTTCCTTGCTCTACTTGTTTGCGGCCTTTCTGGCTCCGGCACATGCGCAATCGGCCGAAAACTCGCTCGCCGTGGTAAACGCCGGCGTGTCAGCTGCTGAAGATGCGCCCTTCGTCCCAAATGACTATCGGTTCTTGCCGGGAGACTACGTGTATGTCGCTTTCGAGATTACCGGGTTTGCGGTTCATTCGTCTAAGGGCGATGAGACAAGGACAATCTCACTTTCGTTCGACGTAACGCCGCAAGACAACCAGGGGAAATCTCTCGCTCCGGCAAAAACCGGTGAAATCAAAACTGAGTTAGCTCCGGAAGACAAGAATTGGGTTCCAAAACGGCGTGTCTCTTTTCTTCTCCCGTCCTTTCTTGCTGCCGGTCCCTTCCGCATACACATTGGCGTCAAGGATCTCATTGCCAACACCGAATCCAGTCGTGATGTTTCGTTTCTCGTGGGCGGAACGAAAATCGAAACCTCCACGTCCCTGACGGTTGAGAACTTCCACTTCTTCCGTACAGAAAACGACAGAGTCCCTTTGGAAGTTGCGGCTTACAGTCCGGGCGATACCGTCTACGCGCATTTCGACATGGCCGGATATGGTAACGGCCCGCAAAACCGGCATCATCTCGCGTATAGCGTGCGCGTGCTTGCACCCGATGGCAAGCCGTACATCGATAATCCCGATGCTGCGGACCTCGACGAGGGCGGCTTCTATCCCGCTCAGTTCATTCCTGCTGACATTGCGTTGAAGACCGGTAAGGACAGCCTTCACGGCTCGTACGTGTTGATCCTTACCGTGCGCGATTTGATTGGAAATCAGCGGTTCGAGCTTAAGCAGTCGTTTAGTATCGAGTAGTCAACAGCGGCTCATGACAAAACTCTTGATCCGTTCGATCCCTTCTGAAAACTGCGCCGTTGGAGTGAGGAGACTGGCTACAGCGTATGCGCCACCCTGCAAATCGAAAAAGAATCCTGGCTGAAGAACAACATTTTCATCTTGCAGCAATTCCGCAATCCACTGCTCTTCGGGCTGTGTTTCGGGTAACCGCAGAATGATTGACCAGCCGCCCTCCGTGTGAAGAGCGGTGACCGGGGTTCCAGCAAATGCTTCGACCGCGTAGCGTAGATTGTTGCGAGTGAGTTGCCGAACCGAGGCTCTCACATCTGTTCCAATGTCCAGGAGCGAAGACGCCGCGAGTTGAATGGGAGTGTTTACCGACAGGTAAGTATCCATCAGCAATTCAAGCCGCCTCTCAGCCTGTTCGCGCTGTTCCGATGGCCCGTTAATTACGATCCAGCCGAGTTTCATCTGCGGCATTCCGGCCAGTTTTGAAAAGCCGTTTAAGGAGAAGCTCAATACGCGCTCGTCGCCCGTTAAGCTGCAGATCCGCGCCGGATCGTCACGAAACGGATAGGGCATAAACACCTCATCCGCGATAACGGGAATGTCATGACTTTGCGCCAAAGCGGCCACCTTCTCCCACTCGTCCCTTTTTAGAAATGAACCGGTCGGATTGTTCGGATTCACAACCAGGATGGCTCGCGAGCGAGCAGACAAGCGGGCGCGCAAGTCGTGGAGATCGAGACTCCAGCTTCCGTCGTAGCGCAACTGATAAGGCACAATCCGAACCGCTTCGGAGGCGGCAAGATAATCGAAGAGCGGGTAAGACGGAGCCGGCGTTAGAATCTCGTCGCCAGGGTCGCACAGCAGCTTAAACAGAAGGCCGTAAGCCTCGCTAGTGCTTGCGGTGAGCAAGATGCGCGAGGGTGGCGCTGTAAAACCCTCGTCCGCGTAGAAGTTCGAAATCGCTTGGCGAGCGCGAAGGCTTCCCCGAGGTTCTGGATGGTAAGTGAAGTTTTGTAACAACCCCAGCGCATCCCGTATCCGATCGTGCGGGTAGTCTTCGAGCAATGTCGGATTGGAATTCGTCAGGTCAAGGAGAGCAGTGCCGGCCCGCTGTTTTTCCAGCAGCAGTACTGCGTGCGCATTTGCCGACAGAGAGCACGAAACTCGCTTCGAAAAGGTAGGCAATTCGTTACTCTGCCATTTTGCCTTGCGCTTGGCAACCGGTAGTCGAAACTTGATTGGAACAGGCGCATCACCTGCCCAGGATGATGCGCCCGCGAGCGCCGAGATTACTCTCTACGCTCTCCTCCACGCCGCTAAGCCATGTTCTCCAGACGGTAAACGCCCATTCACCGCCCGGCCGAAGCGCGCCCACACGCGCGAACATCTCTAGCGAACGTGGAAACTTAAACTTTTTGCCTTTGCGGCCGGATCGAGAGCCGTTGCAAACATCGTGCGCTCCACACACGAACCCGCGTCCAATACGAGTGCAGGCTCCAACACCTCCGCTTCAAACTTCTCGACCTGATCGCTACTCAAGACCGGCTTGAGATTAGAGAGAAGCTGTTGAGCCGAGATCGCTCCCAGCGCAGAGCCAGTCACCACTCCGCGCGGAGGACTGTATTTTGACGAGCTCAGAATCGAGAGTATCCCGGTAATCGAATTGAGAGTCAACGTCAATATCGTGCCGGAACTGCGATTCTGGTTTCTCAAGATCGAGGCGAGCATGATCTGCTTCCCGATCGGTTGCAAACCTACCGTCGATTGAGCCACAGCTTGAAAGATTTCACTGCTGACCAGGGATTGTTTGCTCGGACTCACGTTACAAACGTTCAAGTCATAGGCTGTGATCCCCTTTGGGATCCTTCCAAAGTTCTGCTGGACCAATTCGGCCGGAATAGCAGTTCCGGTTATCGTAAAGGTGTTCTGCGCCGAAGCCGCGCCGCAAAACACCGCAAAGCTCATAAAGAGCCCGTTCAAACGCCTCATACTGTCTCCGTTATTGGCCAGCTAGTCGGCCTCGAATCTAACCGGTCCCTGAACAGGGACCGGGGCAACCGGATGCTGGTTCTTAGAATCCGAAAAGCAGGCCGACAACGGTCTTGACGAAATCGATGATTACGGGTGGGTGCATGTGCCAGGAAGTCCTTTCGCACACGAAGGTACCGGCGTCACCCCTCCACGCGGTCTATCTTTTTTGGCCTAAATAGATGAAAAGAAAGTGGAAATTTATTTTTTGGTTTTTGTCACCCAGAGGGAAAGATGTCCGTTTTCCCGTTGAAAAAGGAACGGCTCGCGACAGGGATCAAGCAGCCGAATGAGCGGCTGCTGCGATCTCGTTCAGGTTACAGCGTAGCTGGTAGGCACGTTGCAAGCTATGCAGGAGCGAAGGCAGTCGAGGATAGCCATGTAGCCAATTCCAGCGCGTTTCGGCATACAGGAGGGCCGAGGCGATCCAACCTAGCCGGTGATCGCTTCCCTGCCAACGTTTAACGCGGCGGCATATTGTCTCCACAACCGAGAAGCTGGATTCAATGCCATTGGGGTGGGTGATGCTGAGAGATCGCCGCAACCGGGCATGCACTTGCAATTGATGCAAGGTGAGTGTCTCCTCCAGTCCCTCCATCAAACTGGCCGCCGCGCTTGGATTCAACTGGTTGAGCTCATCGTGCAGCCGATAGAGTGCCTGCCGCGCATCGCTGGCATCGGCATGGGCATACGCCAATCGCCGCTTGTAATCGCGCATGCTCAGCCCACGCATGATGTTGCTGCACAGGTTTCTTCCGCTGGCGATACCCGCTGAACCAGTTGATAAGCGCCGAGCGGCAATTCTTTGCCGTCGCACTGACGCACGAGCGGCCGGGCGATAGAACGCGCTGACCATCAATGAGGCAGGAGCCTTGCTCCACTCCCCAGCAGTAAGCCTGCCGGCTTTGCACGCGTTGTGAGCGCGCGCCGGCCATTCGTTCCACCTCCGATTCGATAAACATCCGGCCCACTTTGCGGACTAGCTCTCCCAAGCCTTGCTCTAGGCTCGTCAGCACTTCTGCCATCGGCAGCGTGATCTGTATCGCCTACTCCGGCACCGCCTGTGCGGCTTCCGCTTCTTCCTTCTTCTGATATGCTCTTTCAAAAACGACTCTCCGTTTCTGGCAAGAAAAATTTACCGGAGCGCATCACGCTCCGGTTGAGTTGTTCCTTTTCTACGATCTTGGGGACATCCTCATTAGTACGTCATTGTGCTCGTCGTGAAAAATCGGCTGCCCGCAACAGATCGAGAAATCCGGATAGCAGTACACGCAATCGCCGCGCAGGTACACTCTCATGTCCGCGATGAATGCAGTACACGAAGAAGCCCTCAATTTGCGACGGGAGAAGAAATCCGAAAGATTCTTCACCAATGCATTGTGGGTGAGGGAAGCTCCGGCCCTAGCGAATACTTCGCCGTTGACATACTCGCTCTTCGACTCGGCAAGCCGCTCCCTCTGCAAATATTCGTCCGGAGTAAGCCCTTGTTTTGGTTGCGTCGCCATCCCTGTCCACGATTATCGGACAAATTGATAGCTACGTGGCGTCAACCTTCGTACTCAACAGACACCAAATGCAAACCGCTAGCCGGCGCCGTAGGACCGGGTCGGATCCCTGATTGCGGCTCCAGTCGCGCCATCACCTCCGCGGTTCCTAGATTCCGCTTGCCGACCTCAAGCAAGACGCCGACTACGTTCCGGACCATGTGCTTGAGAAAGCCCGAACCCGTTACCGAGTACACGAGCGCTTGGCCTCTGCGCGAAAAACTTGAAGCGTAAATGGTGCGCCGCTTCGAAGCGTTAGCTGTATCGGCATAGTCATGCGCCGCAAACGCGGTGAAGTCATGCTCGCCGATCAACAAGGGCGCGGCTTCGCACATCGCGCTTTCCTGCAGCGGAAAAGGATGATGGTACACGTAAAGGCGCTCGAACGGCGAACAGACTTCCTCGCGAAAGATCCTGTATTCGTAAGTTTTCTTTTTGGCATCGAATCGCGGATGAAAAGCAGGATCCGCCTCCTCGACGCGCGAAACCCGAATCGAGCGAGGCAAAAGGCGATTTACCGCACGCCGGAAGTTGTCCGCAGGAATCGGATTGCTCAGGCTCACTGCCGCCACTTGCGCCAGAGCATGTACACCGGCATCGGTGCGGCCCGAACCAATCACTTGAACCGGTCTGCCCTCAATACCGCCGATCACCGACTCCAACGCCCCTTGAATGGTGGGCAAGCCGGGCTGAACCTGCCAGCCATGGAACTCGGTGCCATCGTAAGCGACTTGAAAGCGTAGCCTTCTCATGACCAGGGCGATCTGGCGCCCTAAACTTTGCGCGAGCCTGGCTTTACAACCGGCGTGCCCTCGCGGCAAAGCGGACACTCGGCGGGATCGTACGTCACCGGATGCAGGGTCTCGAGCGCCACGCGCGGCACGCCCACATCCGCGCTCCCCCCGCTCCGGTCGATGATCGAACCTGCAGCCAAAACGTGAGCGCCGCTCTCCTGAAGCAACCGTATTACGTCGCGCGTGCTCCCACCCGTTGTAATCACGTCCTCCACCACCACCACGGGTTCGCCCACTGCGATTTCAAACCCTCGCCGCAGCGTCATCGCGTTTGTGGCGGCGTCTCGCTCGGTGAAAAACGCTCGAACCCCCAGTGCCCGTCCTACTTCGTGCCCAATTACAATGCCGCCGATCGCTGGAGAGACCACCACCGCGGCAGGCGCTTGCAGCAGTGCCCGCACTTTCCCAGCCAGCTGTTCCCCCAGCTGCGCCGCATAAGAAGGATACGCGAGCACCTTGGCGCACTGCAGATACTCCGGGCTGTGCAAACCGCTCGTCAGCCGAAAGTGACCTCGCAAATATGCGCCTGTTTGCTCAAACAACTCCATGACCGATTGCGGCATTTCAGCCGAAAGAATAACAGGCCCCGCTTATTTTCCTTACCCTAGAGGCTCAACTCTTCTCTAAAGAACTGCGCCTGGCGACGCGACACTTCCAGCTTCTGACCGCCTCTCAAGGTGAGTTCCAGCCCTCCTGAAACTGCTGGCGCCGCTTCGGTGATCCATTGCAGGTTTACGATTTGACTGCGGTTTGCACGAAAAAAGATGGCGGGGTCTAAGCGAGATTCCAGATAGTTGAGTGTTTTGAGAACAAGAGGCCGCTCGGCTCCGAAGTAAACGGTTGTATAGTTGCCTGAAACTTCGAAGAGCCGAACGTCCTTGAGGGCGACGAACCAGCACTTCTCGCCGTCGCGCACGAACACACGATCGGCAGGCCCGAGCCGGTCAGGACGTTTGGCTGCCCCGGCCTTGCTTAGTTCAAGTATTCGTCGTGCCCGTTCAAGAGATAGCGCCAAACGGAAAGGCTCTACAGGCTTTACTAAATAGTCCAGCGCATTTTGTTCAAACGCTCGAACTGCGAACTCGCTGTAGGCGGTGCAAAAGATCACCAGCGGCGCGCGATCCAGGCTTTCGAGCAGATCGAAGCCGTCCCGCCCCGGCATTTGTATGTCCAAAAACATGAGATCCGGCGAACAGTTTCTGATGAGGGTGACGGCTTGTCGGCTGCGGCGAAGGCGGGTCTTCATCTTGATCGTAGTGTCTCCAGTTCAGAGTGCTGTTCGGGGCTTTGGTTGAGTGGATTTCCGCGTCACGTGATGTTGTTTCGGCCTCACAGGCCCTTGATAGCACGTTCTGTTTTGTCGAAATCCTGCTGGCTAATCTTGAACGTGCCTCTCCGGAATGCCATCCCCCAGCTGCTGCGACCTTGCGTAAACGACAGTTCTTCAAGCAGCGAATGGATTGAGGCTTCCTTTACGTCAAGGTAGTGCACCTTCCGGCGGAATGGATGAACAGCGTTGTCCTGCCTGACCTGGAAGGGAGCATCATCGAGAATCTGTCCTAAGGCAGTGAAGGCCTGCACCGGTTTCCCGCCGCCAAGCCGCTCACGCGGTGAGTAGAAAACCAGGTGGTCGCCGCGTTTGAGTTTCCGGACGGGACCTTGCTTGCCGTGACTGAGCTGGCAAAAGGCTCCCTCCACCGCTGCCCGTACATGTTCACGGCTTGCGACACCAACCCAGTAGCTCTCCACGGTTTTTAACCGGCAAGCACGACATCCCGAAGTTCGTAATCAACCGGATCGAAGGACGTGGCCAAGGACGCCGCTTTTTTCATATGTTATTGGACGTCGGGCTTCTTGCTCATGGCCTGATAGTCCTCCTTTGCTCTCCACTGTGCATAGTTGATCACCCTGCGCCGGTCCAAGCTCATGTGAAGACTCGCGGAGATGAAGCCCGGTTCGTAACGGAAGATGTCTTGCGTAGCGGTCTTGAGCACCTCCAGAAGACGCTCCGCGTTCTCCGGCTCCACCATGAACGTATTGATGAAGGTGAGGTAACCGCCTTGCGGGTCGAGTGTGACGCCGGGAGTGGGGGACGGGGACGTGCGAGATGATGTTGTCATGGACCAGATCATAATATAAGGAGCCTTATATGTCAAATGAGCGTGCATGAAGGAAAGCGGAACGAAAGAACACCCACAAGCGCATCGATTGGCCTAGTGCTGAAAGGTGCACAGCACGCACTGCGATTGATGATGGACAAACAACTTGAATCTCTTGGCCTTACCACGCCCCAGTACAACGTTCTCGCCGCAGTGCAGTCAGAACCCGGCATCTCCAATGCCACACTTGCCCGCGCCGCCTTCGTTACAGCTCAGAGCATGGTGGGGATCGTGGTCAACCTGGAGCGCGAAGGTTTGCTCCGCCGGGAAGCTCACCCTACACATGGACGAATCCGGCGAAGCGAGCTGACCGAGAGGGGCAAAGAAGTTGTGGATAGTGCCCATGTCCTACTTAGCGGCGTCGAGGCCAGGATGACCGCAGGCTTCAGCGGGCGCGAGATCAAGACTCTTGAGCTTCTACTGCGTCGCAGCACTGAAAACATGCGTGCGCGGCGATAGCAGCCGCACTGTTTCGCATCACTGTCGCGACCTGTTTAGGCGCCATCTTCCGCGATGATCGCTGAGCGCATCGCGCACGCTGCCCGTAATGGCATGTGACTAATTCTCTTCCAGGATTGCCATAGCTAGGGCATGCTCGGGCTGCCATCCCTCCACCGACTGAACTGCCAGCTTTTGCCACTGTAACCCTTCGTTTTCCGATCTGTAGACTGCGCCCTCAGCAGAACAGTAGAAAACTTTGGATTCAATATCGCTGGCTGCCAAGACCGGGATGCGCACTCCCCGGGGCTGAGGCAAACCGTTCTGTACTCGTTGCCACGAATCACTTCCGGTACGCCGATAAACGGTGGAATTAGCTGAAGCTTTGAAATGCGCCTCGTACGCGCTCTTTGCAGCTGAAAGCAATAAGAGTCGGCGGATCTCCCCGGCTGGCAGCGATGCTCCAGCAATAGCCATGCTCTAGGCCATCGTCTCTGCGTCGCCAGCTCTCGCCGCCATCCAGGCTTTCGAAGTATCCGTCGCCAGCGGCGGAGAATAGCTGGGTGGGACTCTGTGGATGAACGGCAAGGGCATGGGTATCTCTAGGGCTGCTCGGACGCCGGTCCCGCCAGGTAGCCCCTGCATCGTCGCTTTGAAGCAGCGCTCCGGCTTCGATGGCAACATGCAAGCGATCCGGCATCGCCAGATCTGGAAGTATTGACTGGACGTGATGCGTCTCTGGCCGTGGCGGAAAACTCCATTCTCCTGCTGACGGCAGGTTGGATAGTGTCTCGAGTGCACGCCACCTTTCACATCCGTCATCGGAGCAATAGATGGCGCTCAACTCTGTCCCTGCGTAAAGGATGCCCGAGCGACAGGCGGCAAGCGCCGTTACGTTAGGTTCAGCAAGGCCCAGACACGGCTTCCAAGTAGCGCCACCATCGTCACTTTTAAACATGCCGTCGCCTAACGTTCCACAATAAGCAACGCGCCTCTGATGACGGTCAATGGCTACACACTGAACCTGCTTACCCACGAGAAGAGTTTCGCCGCGCCAGTTGCTCCCGGCACCTGCGATCACTGCTAGGCCAGAAGGCGTAGCCAAAAAGATTGTCGTCTTCATTCAAGCACCTCCTGTCTTGGTGTACAAAAATGGTGCAGCCCGAAAGTTGATTATGAACGGTGGTGTCGCTTCCTTCCGCTCACCTGCCGAGCAAACGCTCGGCAGGTGAGAAGAGCCATCCGGTCGCATGAATGCCGTCGGACCATAGACCGGCGCTACTGTCTGATTCGACGAAGAACTCACGCGCTGAAGAAGTCCCCAAGCGCCTGGGCGACGAACGCCGGGTTTTCATCGCCGATCCAGTGTCCGGCTTCGGGGATTACCTTAGTGGTTACGTCAATGCCTACGGGTTTCCAGGCAGCGTCGACAAACGGCCCGATCGACGCCTCGCCAGCCATCGCCAAGACCGGCATGGTCAGCGGCTTCTTGTGAAGGATGGCAAAATCCTCGGCATCCTTCCAGACCGCGGCATAGTAGTTGATGCCAGCACGGAGGGCGCCGGGTTTCGAGATCTCCCGGGCATAGGCTTCGAAGTGCTCGGCACTCAGGTGGACATTGCCAGAGTAAGCAATGTGATAGAACCACCACGACAGCATCTCGCGCTCCTTGCCGCGGATCAGGAACTCGGCTGCATCCGGCACCGTGAACAGCGAGAGATGCCAGTTTGAGTTGAGGGACCAATCCTTGGTCGGCGCCATGTTCTGCTCGTATCCAAAGCTCGGCAGCGCGAACTCAATGAACGCGACTCGCTCCACCCGGTCGGGGTAGTCTCGCGCGAAGGCCGCCGCGGTGCGCGCTCCGAGATCATATCCAGCAATGAAAGCCTTTTCGACGCCGATAGCATCGAGCAAACCCTTTAAGTCTGAAGCCATCGTGGTTCCGTCGTACCCGTCGGCGGTAATCGACGACATGCCCACTCCTCGCTGGTCGAGTGCGATGACGGTGAACCGTTCCGCAAGAAGAGGACCTATCGCGTGCCACATCAGCGAATGCTGGGGAAAGCCATGGAGAAGCACGACAACTGGTCCCGTTCCCGAGGTCCGGTAGTGGAGGTTGACGAGGCCGACCTGAATCCGCCTGCTGCTCCAATTCTTGAATTCCATTTTATTTACTCCCTTAGCGCATCAGCGATGCTCATTCTTGATAACTTATCGGCTGCGTCTGGAGGTCAGGCGGGCCGGAAAACGAAATTCTCCTGCGACACGATGAAATCGCAGTGTTCCAGGTCGATGAAACTCGCCTCGTCTGGCCGGATCACTTTCATATACTCGGCGTCGGAGAAGAGCGTTCCGATCGCTTCGACGTCGTCGAACCAAAGCTCGGTGATGCCGTCATACTTCGGCGGTGGCATGCCTGGCAACTCGACAGGCAGCGCGTGCTGCTGGACGTAGCGGCGCACAGTGTCCTTGACGACCGGCACCGACATGAACAGCGCCGCGTGCGAGTTGCGGTGGTAATCGACGAACTGCTCGTGCGTGAGTGAAGCTTTTCGCTTTAGCAGAATGCTGAACTTGATCATGACAGCTCCTTTGCTGATGGCCGAGCGTGGCAGGATATTCGAGCCCGCTCCCCAGATTTGTCGTTGTTGGTTGCGGCTGCATAGTTACTATGGGTCGCTGGTAATTTGAACTGAGGCGCTTTCAGCTCCCTCAAAAACATCTTCTGGCTTTGCGAGCTCTCCTTCACGTCATGTTGCACCTGCTACTTTCCCTCGATTTCTGGCTGCGGCCACCGTGCAGACATGCTGAATGCAAATTCCTCAACCCTTTCAGAGCCTCGCAACAACTCGGCATTCCTGCGCCGAGTCACTCCAGATAGAGTGCCCGGTACGATTTCGAATCGAGTGCCCATTTAGCACACGATGACGTCTGTGAGCAGAACGGCTGCGATGGCGAGAGCGGCAATACGCACGCGATGTCTCTTGTCCCAAATCCGATGAATCCGCTGGCAATCAGCAGCACCTTCGGCGACGCGACTATTCATGAAGTCGGCGATTCCATCCTCCACATCGGCCGGAAGAACGCTCCTCCGTGCTGACAACTCTCGTACCATCGCTCTAACCGGCACATCCATGGGCGCAAGCCGCTTAAGAATCTCTCTTCCGTTGTTTCCGGTCGCGCCTGTAGTAAGAATCAGGGATTGGTTTCCTCAAAGATGAATCGTTAGCCCGTTCGTATTTCACGGCTTACCTGCAAGAACATCATCGATCCATGCGTAGACTATGTCCTCCGCACCGGGATTGCCCATGTGTTGGCGATTTCCTCTTGTTACAAGATCCTTCTGATCGCCTCTGGTCGCGACAATAACGCTGTCTTCGATGGGAAAGATCGAGTCTTCCGTGCCGTTGATGATCAAAAGCTTGCAACTTGGTTGATCCAGTATTCCTGTCTCCAAAAGACTGAACTTGAGCGCCTGCCGTGAGTAGGTACCGACAGGATCGAAATCGCGGTAGCCAAACTTATAGGCAAGAGCTTCGGCGAGAGCGAAAGGATACTCCATCTGGTTCTGTGCGCGAATCCACTCGGGAGCGAACATGTAGTGGCAACCGCCGCCTTGCGCCACAGCGGCAAACAACCGGTCCGCGTGCGTGTGAGCAATCCGCATTGCATAGTATCCGCCCGTACTGATTCCACGTGCGACTATCTTGCGTAAGTCAAAGCCATACTGCAAAGCGTTTGCCGCGACCCAATCCAAGACGCTAGACATGAGGCGGTCCGGAGAAGACGGATCGTTGGGTGATGCTGGGCAATCACCCGTGCCTGGAATTTCGAAACTGAGGGTTACAAACCCACGGTCCACATGTTCCTGTGTACGTGGCGTATGGTCAGTCTTAAGCGTCGAGGCCGCAGATGAACAAAAGTACGGGCCAGCCCTCTTTAGGTTTGTCTTGCTCAGGTATTCTCAAGTAGGCCTGAATGTTAGAAACGGAGTCCCCGGCGAAAGATCTGCGTGCGCAAACGGCACTTCGACCTTCACGCTAGCGGGACAGAGGTACTGTCCCGCTTTCTCATACGCCGATTTTCCGCGCTCCCAAGCTTCCTCGCTAACCGGAGATCGATTGATTGGAAATCTTGCTATCCGGTAGACTGCGGCGGCTCGCAGGAACAGGTCTCGAGCGCGCGATGTGTCCCCAATCGCTTCCGCCTGTTCAGCAAGCACGACCAGGCTCTCTCCGATTGAAAAGAACGGCTTCGCATAATCGTCCGGACGGTAGAGAATGTCAGAACTGTCTTTAGACAAACGCACAAGTTCACCGAAGACTGGATCAAAGTCTTCGACATTCGCGTCTGTGAATGGATAAATTCCATGCTGGCAGGCCGGTCGCCACTTGTCAGACCAAAGCTGCGAAACGGACTCGTGATACGCGAAATATGGAAAGCCGTTCCGTAGGTCAGCCGCCGTCGATTGAACGTGATATGGAGGCGAAACGATCGAAGTTGTTCTGTTCATAGCCACGTTGACTTACGGATTCAAGCCTCTTTTAGCATCTCGGTTTTGTATTTCGGGGCAAGTGCCTGGGCCTTCTGCATGAATTCCGCTTGCTGCTTTTCGTCCAGCTTCGGAGGAGGAGTCGTACGAGTGGCGACCGGGATGCCGACCTCGATAAAGAATTTCTCCTGGCCCGAAGGGGAGCAGATACACAGCAGGCGGACCGGTTTGGACGAGGTGTTACGGAACTGGTGAGGGGCATTACGGGGAACATTCACGCTATCGCCGGCACGAACGGTGGATTTGTCTCCTCGGAAAGTCGCTTCAATCTCACCTTCCAGGAGTATGAACGTTTCCTCAAAAGCATGACGGTGCGGGGGAGGACCACCCCCGGGCGGAATGTGCATGTCGATCACGCAGAACTGTCCGGCCGTATCATCTCCGTTTATTGTTATCGTGTATGTGTCTCCCACCAAACCTATATGCGGAAGAGATTGGTCTCTGTCGGGACTGGCGGTCGCGAGTTTGCGTTTCAGGTCGTCGGGCTGTAGCGGCGGTGTCGTTTGGGGCATTGCTATTCTCCTTCTAAACTGTTGTTTTCCACTCGAGAAATTGTCGGCGTTGAGATGCACGATGAGGTGCTCGGTAATCGCAACAAGCGTGGAAGGCATCTGAACTACCTGCCTTGTTCGCAGCGAGAGCTTCTCGTCGCGAAACGTCGCCTCGATTCAAGATCAGGAAAGCAAAAGCTATGGTGAGGAGCACAACCCGCCAGCGGTGAAGCAGGTCCCATCTCCTCCGAAATGTCTTCCAATCAGCAGGTGGGGTGACCTCCTGCCAGGACGAAATACGGTTGTTAATCGGCACCAAAGCAGTAAGCGAAAACAAGATCGCCAAAGCCCACAACGTGGCCGACGTAACAACCCAGATCGGAAAGCGGCCGGATCGGTGCCACTGGATGTAGGCCTCAGCTAAGGTAAGCAAGAACACAAGGCCGTACCAAAATGGCGTAAATTTACCTAGCACGCGGGCTAGGGCGCTTGCCACTGGCAGATGAACATTGTCTGGAAGCCGATTCAGAGTTGGGTGAACAAAAGCGGCGATGGCCAGTTCACTTCCAACCATCAATCCAGCTACGATAATCGCGATGAGATCCAAGGCTTCCATCGTCAACTCCTTGATAAGCGGGCAAGTTATGGTTTCTTCCTCTTCAGAAGAAACGCAGCAACGATCATCATGTAAAGCGCAGTTCCCCAGTGGATATAGATGGGCGGCGCAAAGCCGAGATGTCTCAGAATGACCAAGCCATCGCAAAACGGGATGAAAATTGCTATGGCGAAGATGATCGCGGTGCTGCGCCGGTCTCCTCTCCAGAGGAATGACAGGACTGCCAACCCCGAAAAGATGTCGCGAATTCCCTTGATCCACATGAAAGGGAAAGCAGCGGGATCGTGAATCGGAATGCCGTACGCTGTCGAGGCCCCAACTGGGTTGAGTATGAAGTTGATGCCGGTGCCGATAATCGCGACCGGAATCACGAGAGTGCACCAGAAAAGCAGCGAATTCTTTCTCAGAGTTGGATTGTCTAAGCTCGTTATCGTATTCATTCGTTTTGTCTGTTCCCGTTACTTGAGCGGAGAACTTCTGGTGGGTATGAGAACCGTCGATTCAACGCCAACGATATCGGAAAGATTAAAGTCCCTGGTGTCACTAGCAAATTCAGCGCTTCCCATGTAACGCTGAGCGACCTCGCCGGGATCTTCACCCGCTGCATAAGAGGCCAGCACGAAGAGCCGCGGCTCAACATCTTCCTTGGCCGTCCAGAAGCCGTGGGCCTCAATCCCGAACAGCGGAAAGCTGTTGAGATGACGGGGATAAATTTGCTCCATGTAGAAATTGAGCGCCTCTTTCGTGCGCAGCTTGTACACGCGAAGTTCAAAAGGTTCGCAATGTCGTCTCCTCCGCTCCGGATAAAAATATATCACAACTAGTAACACTAGCAATGCTATAGTCGATTCAAAAGCATTTGACAAAGATTTAGCAGTTGAAAATCCTGTAGTTCTAGCAGCGCTATGCTTTCTGTCATGGCGAAGACGCTGTCGGCCAACCGAATTGCGGAACGAAAACTGCGGGACAAGGAGGCCCGCCGAGCACAGATTATCAATGCGGCACGGAGAATCGCGGAGCTTGAGGGCTGGTCTAACGTGACTGTTCGGCGGCTGTCCGACGAAATCTCATACAGCCAACCGGTCTTGTACGCGCATTTTGAAAGCCGCGAAAGAATTCTCGCCGCAGTTGCTATTGAAGCTTTCCAGGAGATCGGCCTGGCCTTGGAGAAGGCACGGAAACGGCCTAAGCGTGGAAATCTAGTCGAATCGGTTGCGGACGCATACTTGGAATTTGCCGCTTCTTCACCAGCACTGTACGAAGTGATGTTTTCGCTCAGCCTGAGCGTACCATTCGATGACCCAGCTACTCCTCGGGAGCTGCGATTCGCGTTTGCCCAACTTCTGGAGTTGTTTGAGGGACAGGGCTCGAAATCGCTGGTTTTATCAGAAGTGTTCTGGGCGGCCCTTCACGGTGTCGCCGAGCTCACAAGGACCAAGCGATTTCCGCCCAGCCGTCAGAGAGCGCGCGTGAGGGCGCTCGTCGAGCTCTTCACTTTCCCAGGATGAAATGCCTCAGTTGGTGAAGGCGCGATACAGATCCCGAAAACCCTGAGAGGCGGACTTATTGCGAGTGCGGTTCCAGTATTTGTTGCGCTAGCCACCCGAGCGTAGAACGCGCGTTCCTCTCTTCTGCCTACGCCCGGCACCGCACACAGCGCCCAGTCTACGCAACGCCGACAACACGGCAAGGTGGGTTACTCTAGGCCAGACTGGACCGATCGGCAAAAAAACAACGCTAACGCTGAGAGCGCTCGCAAAACGCCTCTGAAAGAGCGAGGCTGGGTACGCTGGCCGGTATGTCAGCGCCTCAGCAGCTTACGCAAGCCCAAAGAGACCGGTTACAAACCGCTCATCATCTACTTAGCCGGCGGGAGATGGTCCGGCATTGGTTGGTTATCTAAAGAGGATTGGAACCGCATTGACGAGAAACGCCGGAGCATAACCGGCTGGGGTTTGCCATTCAGCTTTGCCTGCTCCGCTATCCAGGCTGGCCAGTCGGGCCAGGCGAGAACCCGCCGCAAAATCTGTTGAGGTTTGTCACCGAGCAACTCGCTGTCGATGCAGCTGAGGTGGCCGAGTACTCCCGGCGCCCGCAGACCCGAACCGACCACGCCCAGGAATTAGCCCGGCTGTACCGGTTTCGTCAGTACGTCTCTCCTTTTCCGGCTATGCTGCGCGAGCACCTTCGTGCCGAAGCGATCAGCAACGAATCGGCCTACACCCTCATGGAGAGCGCCCTAGAATGGCTCCGGAGCCAACATGTCATGGTCCCCGCTCTGACCACTTTAGAGTTCCTTGTGAGGAGAGTGCGGAGTGAGGTCGAACATCGGGTCTATGAGCGGATCGAGAAAGCGCTCACCGCGGAGCAGAAGAAGACGCTGGACGGTCTTCTGGAGGTGAGCCCCAGACGTGGCAGCATGTTGGGCTGGATGCGCCGAGTTCCCGGCTCTTGTTCTACTGCCGGCATTCAAGATTTGATCCGCCGGCTCAACTGGGTTCGCAGCTTGTATTCCCGTGATTCGGCTGCAGCAGTTAGCCGCGCGCGGCGCACGACATAGCCTCAGCCACTTCCGGCGATTTCCCAATCCCAAGCGCCACGCTATGTTGACCGCGTTTCTGATCTATCACCACCACGGGTTCGCCCACTGCGATTTCAAACCCTCGCCGCAGCGTCATCGCGTTTGTGGCGGCGTCTCGCTCGGTGAAAAGCGCCCGAACCCCCAGTGCCCGTCCTACTTCGTGCCCAATTACAATGCCGCCGATCGCTGGAGAGACCACCACCGCGGCAGGCGCTTGCAGCAGTGCCCGCACTTTCCCAGCCAGCTGTTCCCCCAGCTGCGCCGCATAAGAAGGATACGCGAGCACCTTGGCGCACTGCAGATACTCCGGGCTGTGCAAACCGCTCGTCAGCCGAAAGTGACCTCGCAAATATGCGCCTGTTTGCTCAAACAACTCCATGACCGATTGCGGCATTTCAGCCGAAAGAATAACAGGCCCCGCTTATTTTCCTTACCCTAGAGGCTCAACTCTTCTCTAAAGAACTGCGCCTGGCGACGCGACACTTCCAGCTTCTGACCGCCTCTCAAGGTGAGTTCCAGCCCTCCTGAAACTGCTGGCGCCGCTTCGGTGATCCATTGCAGGTTTACGATTTGACTGCGGTTTGCACGAAAAAAGATGGCGGGGTCTAAGCGAGATTCCAGATAGTTGAGTGTTTTGAGAACAAGAGGCCGCTCGGCTCCGAAGTAAACGGTTGTATAGTTGCCTGAAACTTCGAAGAGCCGAACGTCCTTGAGGGCGACGAACCAGCACTTCTCGCCGTCGCGCACGAACACACGATCGGCAGGCCCGAGCCGGTCAGGACGTTTGGCTGCCCCGGCCTTGCTTAGTTCAAGTATTCGTCGTGCCCGTTCAAGAGATAGCGCCAAACGGAAAGGCTCTACAGGCTTTACTAAATAGTCCAGCGCATTTTGTTCAAACGCTCGAACTGCGAACTCGCTGTAGGCGGTGCAAAAGATCACCAGCGGCGCGCGATCCAGGCTTTCGAGCAGATCGAAGCCGTCCCGCCCCGGCATTTGTATGTCCAAAAACATGAGATCCGGCGAACAACTTTTGATGAGGGTGATAGCTTGGTCGGAGTTGGCCGCCTCGCCAGCAACTTCAATATCGGTTTCGGCGGCCAGCAAGCGGCGCATCTCCGCGCGAGCCAGGCGGGAATCTTCGATGAGGATAACCTTCACGCGTGGCTAGGAATTTCGGCGGTTGCCGCGACTCTTCCCTTTGCTATGTCTTCCAACCGCAACGTCGAATTCGCTCCGCATAAGAGCTGGAGGCGCTCTCGAGCGTTGGCGATGCCAAAGCCCGGGCTAAGCGGTTCCACTAATCGCCCGGTGTTCTCTACTTTCACTTCCAGCCGTCCGCTGTGCATCCTGGCGCGGATCAGAACTTCGCCGTCTCCGGGTTGCTTTGAAATCCCATGCTTGATGGCGTTTTCAACAAGTTGCTGCACCAACATCGGAGGAACTAAAGCGCGCATTGCCTCGTCGTCCGCCTCGATTGCCCAACTCAGCCGCGATTCGAAATGCAGTTTCTCCAGTTCGAGGTAAGCCCGCACGATGCTTAGTTCCTGATCCAAAGTGACTTTCTCTTCGCGCCCGGCTTCGAGCGAATAGCGCAGCAACCCGGAAAGGCGGAGTAGCATCTCGCGAGCTTTTTCCGAATCTTCCGCCACCAACGACCGTACATTATTGAGGCAGTTGAAAAGGAAGTGTGGATTGACCTGAGACTTCAAGGCCCGCAACTCGGCCTCTTGCAGGCTGGCTTCGAGTTGTAGAGATTGCCAACTCTTAGCTCGATAGCGCACGAATGCTATGTAGCAAAACGACCAGAGACTCAGCAGAATAAACGAGGCGAGAACGTAAT
The DNA here is from genome assembly GCA_965219105.1 of Bryobacteraceae bacterium. Taxonomy (GTDB): domain Bacteria; phylum Acidobacteriota; class Terriglobia; order Bryobacterales; family Bryobacteraceae; genus Bog-105. Next base: position 3,894,932 of record OZ244728.1, read on the forward strand.
ACCAATACATGGAGGCCTGCTCACGATAAGTGGCGATTCCCGCCGCGATTGCCGCGGGTGACACACAAAGGTCGACTGCCATCGCCAGCAGTGCCACGGTGGGCAGAAGGCGGGCAGTCAACTTTGGACCGGGCAGCGACAACCACCGATTCCGCCTCATAATCAGGCGCAGTGCGTGAGAGCCGGCCAGGTGGCCCAGCATGATCACCAGCCAGACCGCCAGCACTACCAGCCGCTTGCTGACTGCGTACATCTCCACGGCAGCCACCGAAAAGTAGCCGCCCCAACTTATAGCTTGCAGACTCCAGTAAAGGAGCATTCGTCCGGTGCCGGGCCTGTCGCTACTCATGTCAGTCCTTTCCGAGGAACTGGTCGATTTGGCTATAGAACCATTCCGGCGCGTCCAATTGAATGAAATGCCGCGAGGTTTCGCTTACCACGATTTTGGCACTCGGCAGGCGCTCAAATTGTTTCTTGTAAGCCACTATTTGACTCGCGCGCGTGACCCCGTAGTCTTTATAGGCAATCCAGGTTCCGAGCACCAAGACCGGCGCTTTGATCTTGGCCATGTCGGCGCGCAGGTCGGCGCTCATAAGTTCGAGCATCGCTTCGGCCACCGTGCGTTGATCGGATCTGACATCTACTTTCGTCTCGCGGTCGATGTTTTCGGGCGACGTTATCATGCTGGCGAGCGATTCCCGAGTCGTTTGCTCTCGTTTCTCCTTGGTCTGCGGCGTTAACATCTGCGCTTTGATACCGGCGGCCATGTTACGCGCCCCTTCCGGCGTAATCGCCGGATTGATCATAGCCGGCAAGAATGGCAGCCCGTCCACGCTGATCACTTTGCCCGGCAAGTCTGGAAACTTCGCTGCCAGGGACAAAGCGATAAAGCCTCCGAGGCTATGCCCGATCAACACTGGATGGTTGAGTCCGTTCTGCCTGATATAGGCCGCGAGATCGTCACGAACAGTTGCGAGCAGATAATCGGTCGCGATCGGTTTTGTGTCCCCGAAGCCCGCAATGGTCAAGGCGTGGGTCTGAAATCCTTCTCCATTCAGATGAGCCACGGTCTCACGCCAAACCTCCGATGAGCAGGCTAATCCAGGGATGAGAACCACTGGCGCGCCTTTGCCTTCCACATCCACTTTGAACGACGGCGTTTGCCGTTCCCCGGCTGTTGCCAACACGGCGCTGCAGGAGAGTAAGACGCTTAGAAATAGCTTCTTTGTCATGCAGTCAGGTTAGGGCCGTCTGGCCGCGGGCTGTGCAGATTTTGATGAGCGGTTAGGACGGCACTGTGAAAGGTCTTGCACCGGGATTTGCGCTATGAATTCTGATCGTTTGGACCTGACTCTCCGGCCACTGACTGTTGAACTCCGGTGCAGCGCATCCCAAAAGCGGACACTCCATTTCCGTTGCATTAGTCGATGCTGCCCTTAAGCCATTGCAAGCAAAAGACTCCACGCACCGCTAAGCAATGGTCAGCCGCTTGCAGAGTTCAAGCAAGCAACCCGGAATTGCGGTTGAGATGAGTGGAACCGGAACTGCTTTCCTGCGTTACCATGAGGATTCGTCAAATTAAAGGGGAACTCAGCCGCAGTGCGATCCGTTCTCATTAGCACTGGGTGGAGTTGCGCGATGGAAAGATGCCGAACAGCAGCCTGAGGCGAAGTGCGGCTATCGACCGGTAAGGATTTCTGAACGATATTGATGCGACGTCTGAAAGTTTCTTTGTCTTTGTTGTGCAGCTATCTTGTGCTAGCTGGGAGTTTACCCGCACAGGAGAACGCGATCCGGGTGGAGCGGCCTCACGGAGCGTTGGGATGGCTGACTCGGCCCTACCAGCAGCCTTATATTCCTCCTGTCAACCTGGCAAATACAAGCCGCCTGGAAGCGCTAGTGAAAGCAGGAAATCTCTATCTGTCCGCACAGGATGTGATCGATCTGACGCTCGAAAACAATCTAGACATAGAGATTCAACGCTATGGTCCGCTGCTGAACCAGGAAGTGACCCTGCGCGCTTTGAGCGGCGGTATCTTGCGAGACGTGGGAGTCGGCATAGCACCGGGGCCGACGAGTGTAAGCACCACCGGCGTCTCCACTAACGCAAGCGGCGGCGCAACCACGGTCGCCGGATCCAACGCCACCTCGAGCGGAGGCCTGATTACTTCTCTGGGTCCAACCGTGCCGAGTTTAGATCCTGCTATCTCGCTTTTTGGGCAATGGGGGCATTTCACAAGCCCCCAAGGAAACACCTTTCTATCCGGCACTACCTCCCTAACTCAAGCCGTTCGCACCTATCAGGCGTCGTACAGCCAGAGTACGGATTTTGGGCTTACCGGGCAGCTGTCTTACTCCAGTACTTACAGCAGATTCAACAGCAGCAACTTCCTGGTAAACCCGTTCGATCAAGGCAATATCACCCTGTCGCTTTCTCAAAACCTCCTGAACGGCTTCGGACGGCCGGTGCTCAGACGATTTATTTATAACGCCAGAAACAACGAGAAAGCCTCCGTGCTGCAATTCAAGCAACAGGTGATCACGACGGTATCCGCCGTCTTGAATCTTTACTGGGACCTAGTCAGCTTCAACGAGGATTTAAGAGCCAGAAAAGCCGAACTTGCTACGGCACAGGCGCTCTTTGAAGACAACAAGAAGCAGGTTCAGATCGGAACCCTTGCGCCGATTGAGGTCACGCGGGCCGAAGCGCAGGTGTACTCGAGCCAGCAGGATCTCCTGATTTCCCAAACCAACCTGCTTCAACAGGAGACCGTACTCAAGAATGCACTGAGCAGGAATGGGGTTGCAAGCCCGCTGCTCGCCGACGTCCATGTCATACCGCTCGATATTATTCAGGTCCCAGAGAAGGACGAGATGAAACCGCTCGGCGAGCTGATCCAAACCGCCATGTCTAATCGCACTGAACTTGCACAGGACAGCTTGAACATCGACAGTCAAAAAATTCAGCTTCGAGGAATCAAGAGCGAACTCTTGCCGACTCTCCAGGCTTTTACGACTCTAACCAACAATGGGCTGTCGGGCGTAAACGCTCGGAACGCCGATGCCTTTGTTGTGGGCGGTTACGATAATTTACTTGGTCAAATATTCCGCCGCAATTACCCAAGTTACTCGGCCGGGCTCTCTCTAAATATCCCGCTTCGAAACCGGGCGGCGCAGTCCGATTACGCAACAAACGCGTTACAGCTGCGGCAACTGGAACTGCAGTATCAGAAGGCAGTCAATCAGGTTCGCGTAGATGTGCAGAATGCAGTCATTGGGGTGCGTCAGGCGCGCTCTCAATATGACGCGTCCGTACGGGCCAGAATTTTACAGCAGCAGAATCTGGATGCCGATAGGAAGAAATATACGCTCGGAGCATCCACCGTGTATCAGGTGGTTTTAGATCAGCAAACGCTCAGTGCGGCGGAGAGTACGGAGACACAAGCTCTGGCCAATTACAGCCATGCCCGTATCGCCTTCGATGCGAGCTTAGGCACAACTCTGGCTCTGAACCACATTTCGCTAGAAGAGGCCATGCGCGGCACGGTGGCGCGAAAGTCTAGCTTACCTGCCAAACTGCCCACCGCCGCCGTGGAGGAGCCGAGTAAGTGATGGGCCCTGACCTGATGCAAGCGGCTCGCAAGTTAGTCCGCAGAGCGATCGCTTCTTTCTTGTGTACGGGCTTACTATCCTTATCCGTCGAGGCACAACAGGGAGGAATTACGGCCGAGAAGCCAAGTGGATTCATTTTCATTCGGCCTTACAAAGAAGCGGTCGTCCCTCCGGTGAAATTAAGTAACTCGATGCGGCTCCAAAGCCTTATGCAAGGCGGTAAACTCTATCTCACCGTGCAAGATGCGATTGCGCTCGCCTTGGAAAACAATATCGATCTGCAGCTCGATCGATACGGTCCGCTCACACAGGTATGGAATTTGGAAAGAGCGCAGGCGGGTGGAGCTCTTCCAGGTTTGCCGACTTTTACTGCTCAATCCGCTCAGGTAGCCAGCGGTCAGGGCGCGGCGGGAAGCCAAAACGCGGCGGGTGTAAGCACGAATGCCCGGAACAACAACGGCGGCAATAACACCGTTGGAGGAACTATCCAACAAATTGGAAGTATCGCTCCCAGCCTCGACCCGGTTTTTCAAGATACTCAGTCCTATAGCCACATTTCCACGCCGCAATCTAACACTACCCAGACCGACACCACAAACTGGATCCAGAGTAAACATAACTACACTGAATCTATCTCGCAAGGTCTTGAAACCGGCGGCCAGCTCAGCTTGACGTATAACGATTCATACCTGCACGAGAATGTTCCCTCGGATGTGTTGAACCCCAGTAACGGGACAGTCTTAGAGTTGACACTGCGGCACAATCTACTGCAAGGATTCGGGCGAGTTTTAAATACCCGGGCAATTACAGTCGCGAACAATACGATTCGGCAGGATGATCTGACGTTTAAGACACAGGTCATTCAAACTGTCTCGACGGTGCTCGACAACTACTACAGCCTGGTCGCCGATGACGAGGATGTAAAAGCAAAGCGCAGCGCCTATGAGCTTGCCCAACGCTTTTATGAAGACAACAAGAAGCAAGTTCAGATTGGGACCATGGCCCCACTCGACGTTACGACTGCTGAGTCGCAGGTGGCGAGCACACAGCGGGACTTGCTGGTTTCGCAAACGAACTTAGCAAAGCAAGAAAATTCTTTGAAGAACCTGCTGAGCCGCACCGGCCTGGCCGATCCACTCCTGCGGGAGGCCGATCTCATTCCTCTAGACCATATCGTCATTCCCGAAACCGATACCACCCCTCCGATGAAGGAACTCTTGGCAATGGCAATGAAGAACCGCGCCGATCTGAAGAACGCCGACCTCAATGTGGAAAACCTGCGCGTCAACGCTTCGAATACCCAAAATGCTGTTTTGCCTTCCCTGGGGGGCCAAATAAGCACCATCCAGCAAGGTCTATCGGGTACTGTGCAGCCCTATGACGTAGATTTCGTTAAGAACACGACTTCTCCCAATTCAACTCCGGCAAATCCTCAACCGCAGGAAACAATTCCGGGATTGCGCCCGTGCCCTGCGGGAATCGGTAGGCCAGGTGACAGGTGCGAGTTTCCTGACCCATACTTTGTAGGAGGCATTAGCAACGCGCTCGGGCAGATGGTCCGGAGAAATTTTCCCACCAACACCGCCGCCACACAGTTTAATGTAATTCTACGAAATCGTGCTGCAATCGCCGACGACAACATCGATCAATTGACGATCCGCCAAGTCCAGCTGCAGGTCAAAAAGACTGTCAATCAAGTGGCGGTGGACGTCTCCAACCAGCTCATCGCATTACAGCAGGCCCGGGTGCGCTACCAAGCGTCGGTGCACAATCGCATATTGCAGCAACAACTGCTCGATGCCGAACAGAAGAAGTTCCGTTTGGGGGCATCGACCTCCTACTTAGTCGTCCAACAGCAGCAACTGCTCGATGCCGCGCAATCGACCGAGATTGGCTCGCTGGTTACTCACAGCACCGCGAAGGTAGCGCTCGATCAGACGCTCGGCATTACCCTCCAGGCAAACAACGTCTCCATTGCCGAAGCGCTCAACGGCCAGGTAAACAGAACCTCAAACCTTCCGGCAACGCTTCCCTCGCAGCCCTGAGCCACGACCGGCTCTCCTACACGCTCAATTTATTTGCTAGCGGCATGCAGGTCATCGCGCGACCAATCTCTTAGGCCCAGGCGTCCGTCCGATGCTCGCTCATCTCCTGCAAACGGGCCCGCGCGCGAGTCGCCCGATCTTCTTGCGCCGCAAGATTCGTCAAGAATTCTGTTACAAGCGCGTTGACGCTGGAATCGTGTTCCCCCGCATAGCGGCGAGCTCTCGTAAGAACTCGGTCCTCTACGCTGAGAGTGATCTTTGCCACGGATACAGTTTACGGGCGAGTGTGCGGTAGGTCAAGGGCAGCCGATTCCAATCTGAAACAAGCGTTCCGAAAGGATGCACCACCGGAAAAAACTTTTACCGACTCGGTAAAACCTGCGCAGGTACTTTCGCTCACGACTGGTCGTAAATGCCTGAAAATACGCAATCCGGGATTTGGCAATCCATTTGCTCATAGAAAGCGCGTACCGAATGAGATTAGCTCAGGGAATCAAAAAGGTTGTTCCGCAACACTAGCCCACAGCAGTAAACCCTGCCACCACATTTCTTCCAAAATCCCCAACCCAAAGCCCACCCAACCGAAGATTCCCTGAGCATTAACCCAAGAGACTGGCCGGATTAACCGGCTTTTTTCTTTTTCGCACTTCCCTTTCGTTCGCCTTTCCCCGGTTGATACTGCCGCTCGATGTGCCCTGCTAAATCAGACTGGTAAAAGTAAACCTGCCGTAAATCGCCCGTGCTGTAGCGTTCCGCTTCGTCATCAAAGTGCGGAGAAGACGGATGGCCACTCTCGCCACCCGCTGTGATCGCCCGTGCCCGAACCTTGCTGCCAAACTCCACTACAGCTACAAAACTGTTTCCGCTTGTTCCGTACCACTTCTTCGTCCCAGGGTACGGACGCGCGCCGAAAGAAGCCAGCGATCCCCAAACCGAAGACGTGAATCCCACCGGAATGCTGGGCGCTGCGTCACTGAATTTCTGCACAATGTCTTCGGTCAGCCGCTGGAAACGATTGATCTGACCCCAAGGCGTTTTCCACGTTCCGAAATCCTTTTCGAGCCGGTCCGACGCAGCCGCCAGCGAATCCAGCAACTCCTTCGCGGACATCTTACTGGCTATGTAGTCCTGGATCATCATGCCTGCAGTCTTCGCTCCCGGGGGAACGCGGTGGCGCAGCTCTTCACCCCAAAAAACCGCTACTGCAGTTGGAATCGACGCTTCGCTCCAGCGCAGATCCCACTGGCGAAGCGCCTCTACCGGCTCGGTCAGCTTCTCTTTCTGGGGGTCGCTGGAAGGCAGCTGGTCCCAGGCTTTGAATAGCGCCGGCAGCGGCTTCTCGAACCACGGCAGATAGCTGTCGTATGCCGCCGCCACCAACGAATCCACTGTGAAATCTTTCTTACCTTGCAGAACGCGAATGGCATGCAGGCCGCGCGCCGATTCGATCCCGGTTTCTACGTAAGGCGGATAATCCGCGCGCTTCGGGCTGCTCGCGCCAGCCGCCGACCAGGGCCAATTGTTCGAGTTATACAGCCAGCCGCTCGCCGGATTCAAGAGGTGCGGCGTCTCATCCACCGAGAGCAGCCCATGCCAGTCCGTCGCCGGATTGCTTCCATCGACAGGCTTGGTCCAATCGAAATGCGTGTCCCGGCGGGGGATGAAATTGCCGTGGAAATAGGCGATGTCGCCATCCGCGTCGGCGAACACAGTGTTGTTCGACGAGTTGGTATGCAGCTCCATGGTCTGGCGAAACGATTTGTAATCTCTCGCTTTGGTGCGCGTATAGGACTGCGTCAAGGCCTTCACGTGCTCCTGCATCAAGCGAATCGCGATCCACTTACCGCCTTCCTCCGCGATCACCGGACCGTGCTGTGTGCGATACACAGTGAAGACCTTTTGCGCCATACCGTGCCCGGTCTTGTACGGAACCACCACGCGAGCCACGCTCACCGGCCGCCAACTGTTTCCGTATTTGTAGAACGGACGGCCGTTCCTCTTCTCGATCGTTTCCGCGTACTCGTCGATCGCATCGGCCCCGCTTGAGGTATGCATCCACCCGATGCGCTCGTTGAAACCCTGGTAGACGAAGAATTGACCCCAAGTGACCGCGCCATATGCGTTCAGCCCTTCGTCGCTCTTCATTTGCAGTTCCGAGCGGAAGAAAAAGGAGGTGTGCGGATTGATCAGCAGCAAGGCGTGATGGTCAGTCGTATTGGAGGGCGCGATGGCAATCCCGTTCGAGCCCGAGGGCTCTGGTTCGGGCAGCATCGCATCAGAGCCCGATGGATACTGCAAACGGGCAGCGAGCTTACTCCCGGGCATTTTGCCGCCGTAGAACGCTTGCAGTTTGTCCAACTTCGCGCGCTCGATATCGCCGCCGATACTTCCTTCGGTAAAGCTGAGCGCCATCCACGGCTCAAAACGGTGAATCACGCGCGGCCGCGTTTCCGGGTGCTTGTAGAGGTAGAAGTTCAGCCCGTCGGCGAAGGCTTGCATGAGCTTCTGGAGCCAAACCGGGGACTGCGTATACTCCTTCTTTAGCTCTTCCGGCCGGATAAAAAGCTTCATGCGCAGATCCTCATAGATCTTCGCGGATCCGTCCGCCTCGGCTTGCCGGCCCAACGAGGTCAAATAGTTCACCTCGACGCGATTGAAGTCATCCTCGGCTTGCGCGTAAATCATCCCGAATACCGCGTCGGCGTCGGTCTTCCCGGAGACGTGCGCAATACCCCAGTTATCTCGAACGATGGTGATGCTGTCGGCTTGCCGCTGCCAACGCGCAATCTCCTGGGAGCGCGGCGCAGCCGATGCGGAGGCTACTGCGGTAAGCATAAAGATCGCCAGCGAGGCGTATTGCCGTACCGATAGCCTGTGAGAAAAAAGTGAGTTCAACGATAGCTCCGTTTCAAAAGCTTTACGCAGTCGAGCATTACGTAAGCGTACCCCGGACCGGCCAAAAACCGCTTCGTCTCTGTTTTGGGCCACTCCGTCAATAACCATCGCCACGGGCCGCTCTTTTGCGCTACAGTACGACGTAATGCGAAGTGCGCTCAAAAGCACGCTCGGCGTATACAAATTCTCCTTCGCCATTTGGACCCTGGTGGGCCTCTTCTTTGCCAGTCAGGGCATCATGCAGAAACTGGCGACGCGCGATCCCACTCCCTGGTGGCACTATTTGGTGAGCTGGTTCATAGGCTCATGGTTATGCGCGCTGGCGACGCCGCTAATCTTCTGGCTCGGCCGGCATTTTCCCATCGAGCGGTCCAACTGGCTCCGCCGGAGCGCCCTTCATCTAGTCTTTGCGATCGTGTTTTCGCTTCTGGAAATCACCATTCACGGAACTCTTATCCACTATCTCGGGTTGTTCCCTACCTTGATGAAGGGCTTCTCCGGCATTATGGCGACCCTGTGGCTGATCGGCTTCCACCAGAACATCATGACTTATGGGATGCTGCTGGGCGTCGGTTACGCGCTTCGTTACTACCGCCAATATCAGGAGCGCCGGCAGCAGGCGCTGCGGCTTGAGTTGCAATCCTCCGAACTGAAGACGCAACTGGTGGAAGCGCGGCTGAGGGCGCTCAATTCTCAGCTGCAACCGCACTTTCTGTTCAACACGTTGAACGCCATCATGGTGCTGGTTCGTCAAAGGAAGACCAGCGAGGCCGAGGCAATGCTCGCGCAGCTCAGCGATCTGCTGCGCTGTGTGCTCGAGGATGTGAATGAGCACGAAGTGGCTCTCAGGCGGGAGCTGGAATATGTGCGTCTTTACCTCTCGATTCAACAAGTTCGTTTTGGAGACCGCCTTGTGGTGGAGATTGTGACCGGTAACGGGCTGCTGGAGGCCGCAGTGCCGCACCTGAGCCTTCAGCCGCTCGTCGAGAACGCAATCCAGCACGGCATCGGGCGTAGCTCGGCGGCTGGCAAACTGATCATCAGCGCACAGCGGCTCGGAGCAACGTTACAGATAACCGTGAGTGACGATGGGCCGGGTTTGGCGTCCTCCGAAGCGTTTTCTTCTGGCCGGGGAATCGGCCTGGCCAACACGCGCACGCGTCTTCGCCAACTGTACGGAGACGATGCCTCGCTGACGGTCGGAACCCAGCACGGGGGCGGCGTCGTCGCCACGCTGCGACTGCCGTATCACTCGACATCGGATCACATCCAAATGGAATCTCTGGAGGTGCATGCAGCTCACGGCGCTGATCGTCGATGACGAACCGCTTGCCCGCGAGGGTCTCCGTGTGCTCCTGGCCGAAGATGCCGATTTTCATCTGGTTCACGAGGCAAAGGATGGCCGCGAAGCCGTGGAGAGCATCCGTACTCTGCGCCCGGACTTGGTTTTCCTCGACATTCAAATGCCGGAAGGTGACGGCTTGTCAGTCCTCACTCAAATCGGGCCGGAGCGTATGCCGGCGGTCGTCTTCGTGACTGCTCACGACCGATATGCGATCCAAGCTTTCGAACTGAACGCCCTCGATTACTTGCTAAAGCCAATCACCGCGCACGCTTTCACCGAACACTCGAGCGCGCTAAGGCACGGCTCGCGAGCGCTTCGTCCGTAGACGGTACTCGCCAAATTATTCAGCTTCTGGAAACCATTGGCTCTCCGCAGCGCCACATCAGCCGCATCGCTGTCCGCGCGGCGGCCAAAACGATATTCGTCGATGTCGACGAGATCGAATGGATGGAAGCGGCCGAAAATTACGTGCAGCTCCATACCCAGCGTGGCAACCATCTCTTGCACGTAGCCATGAGCGCGCTCGAGAAGTCGCTCGATCCTAAACTCTTTCTGCGCATCCACCGCAGCCTGATGATCAATACCCGCCGGATCAAGGAACTGCAGCCCGCTACGCATGGCGAATTCTTCGTCACTCTCCTCAGCGGCGTCCGCCTGCAGTCGAGCCGGAACTATAGTTGCGCACTTAAGGCTCTGATCACGAATCCGTTCTGACCACAATCCGGTGAACCGCTTGGCGGCCTCATTCGACCGCTTCGTCAAACTCTTCTGGCGCTCTGGTTCGCCGAGGATCACACTTTTAAAAACAGGAACAATACACATGACGACAAGCGTTTCCGCACATCCTTCAGGAAAAAGTAATGGCCACGCCGCTGTGTCTAACCAGCAGCCCGCCCGCCCGTACAACTTGGCCGCAGGCTATCTACGTGCCGCCCTGATTGCGCTGGTGGTGGCCCATCATTCCGTGCTTGCCTATCTGAGTTTTGTGCCTCCGCCGCCTCGTTCGCTCGGCACGCAGCCGCAGTTGTGGCTCGCTTTCCCAGTCACCGACCGCCTTCACTGGTCTGGTTTCGACTTATTCGCCGGCTTCAACGACCTCTTCTTCATGTCATTGCTGTTCTTCCTCTCCGGGCTCTTCCTGTGGAGCAGCCTCGAGCGCAAAGGAATCGGCAGATTCGTCCGCGACCGTGTTTGGCGTTTGGGCTTACCTTTCCTTTTCGCTGTCGTGCTGGTTGCGCCTCTGGCCTACTTCCCCTCTTATCTGCTGACAGGCCGGTCCGCCGACCTCTTGGGTTTCGGCCGCGAGTGGCTTTCCCTTGGCCATTGGCCTACCGGTCCCGCCTGGTTTTTGGCTGTCCTGCTGGCTTACGACTGCCTTGCCGCAGCTTTGTCCGCGAGACTGCCCCATTGGGGTCCCTCGCTCGGCCGCGCGATTTCATGCGGCTTTCGAACTCCTGCTGCGCTTTTCGCGCTGCTTTGCACTGTCTCCGCGGCTGCCTACGTGCCAATGGCGGTGGCCTTCAACCCCTTGAGCTGGGTGGCGTTCGGTCCCTTCACGTTCCAGACCAGCCGTATTTTTCATTACGCGGTGTACTTCGTGATGGGTGTCGCGCTTGGAGCCTTAGGGTTGGACCGCAGCCTGCTCGCTCGAGGCGGCCAACTCGCAAGCCGCTGGCCGCGCTGGTTAGCGGCCGCGCTGGGAGCATTCGTGTTGAATATTGCAGTTTCGCTCACTGCGGTTTCCCTTCACGGTCAATCACGCGGGTGGACAGCGCTGGTTGGTCTCACGTTCGTGCTGTCTTGCGCGGCATCGAGTTTCGCATGCCTGGCTTGTTTTGCGCGCTTCGCCGTCAAACGCTCTCGCGTGCTCGATTCTCTCCGGGACAACTCCTACGGCGTCTACCTGGTTCACTACGCTTTCGTAACCTGGCTGCAATACGCACTGCTCAAAAGTATCCTGCCCGCCTTCGCCAAAGGAGGGGTGGTGTTCATCGGCGCGCTGGCGTTGAGTTGGGCCACCGTTGCTGCGCTGCGCCGCATTCCTGCCGTTGCGCGGATCATCTAGGGCGGTTCCGCAGCAGCTAGACTCACAGCGTCCAGCCCGGCAACAGGTAGGCGTATACAAGAGCCAGTACTCCCACAGCGAGCACCAGCAGCACGCTGTGGCGGAGAGTGAATCGAAACAACCCCGATTCGTCCTTCACCGGCATCCCGGTTGCCGCGGCAGCGACTGCGATGCTCTGCAGGCTGATCATCTTACCCACGACTCCGCCGCTCGAATTGGCCGCGGCCATCAGCACCGGCTTGAAGTGGAGCGCTTTCGCCGTGGCTACCTGCAGATTGCCGAACAACGCATTGGCCGATGTATCGCTACCCGTCAAGAACACGCCCACCCAGCCCACAACCGGACTGAAGAACGGGAACAGAAGACCCGTAGCCGCAAAGGCCAGCCCGAGCGAAGTGGTCGCGCCGGAGTAATTCATCACGAACGCCATTGCAAGCACCACCGCTACAGTGATCAGCGACAAGCCTAGTTGTCTGAGTGTAGCCACAGATATAATCCCCAGCTTGCGCGGCGAGACGCGCAGCGCCAGAGCCGACGCCAGCACCGCGAACAGGCAGGCCGTTCCGGATGCCGTTAGGAAGTTAAACGTGAAGCGGGCAGGGTAGGGCGAGTTAGCGGTCACGATCGGTGGAGTGCGGATCACCAGATTGTGCAGTCCCGGCCATCCGAACACGATGCTAGACGTGTCGAGAGCCTCTTTTACGGGCCGGAAGCCCAGAAGCAGCACGAAGAACACCAGGAACCCGTACGGAAGCCACGCGGCTGCAACCTCGCGCGGCAAGTGGCTGCGCAATGCGGCAGACTTCACGCTTCGTTCGGTCTGAAATAGCTCTGCCGGCTGCCAGAAGCGCAACAGAACCACTAGCGCGAGCATGGTCAAGAGGGCTCCGGCAATGTCCGTTAGATAGGGACCGATCAGGTTCGACACAAGTATCTGGGACGAGGCGAACACTACGCCGCAAACTGCCGCCGCCGGCCACACGCCCTTCAGTCCTCGGAAGCCTGACATCACGACTACCAGGTACGCCGGAATGATCAGCGAGATCGGCGCGCACATCCTTCCCACATCCGAGCTTAAAGCGGAAAGAGAAAGTCCAGTCGTGCCGGCCAGTGTAATGACCGGAATGCCGATGGACCCAAACGCAACCGGCGACGTGTTTGCAAGCAGGCAAATGGCTGCCGCGAAAAACGGCGAAAATCCTAACCCGGCGAGCATAGAGGCCGCGACGGCAACCGGCGTTCCGAACCCTGCCGCCCCTTCTAGAAAAGCCCCGAACGCAAACGCGATCAGAAGAGCCTGCACTCGGTGATCCGGAGTGAGCCCGCCGATAAAGTTGCGGATGATCTCGAACTTCCCTTGCTCGACAGTCAACCTGTAGAGCATCACGGCCCAGAGCACGATCCAACCGATCGGAAACAAGCCGAAGGCTGCCCCGTAAGCGGCCGAGCTGAACACCAGCGACACCGGCATGTCGTACCAGCCGATGGCCACGACGACCGCAGCCGCTAATCCCGCAACCGAGGCAAGCCACGCCGGCTGCCGCAGAATGCCTAACAAAATCAATAGGACAAATATCGGAAGAGCCGCTACGCTTGCGGCAATTGCCATCGAATCGGTGTGCGGTAAATAGTTTTGCGGCCACATCGTTTCTGCCAAACCCGATCTCCAGTTCACCACGACAAACGTAAACATGCAGAATAAAGAGGTGAGCGAGCCTCAACCGCGAATCTTGTCCGTCAATACCGGCGCGCCCCAGAAGATCGAGACTCGCACCTCCACAGTCTTGACCAGCATCTTTAAATCGCCCTCGCCCGGCCGCCTAAAAGTCAATCATCACAACATTGAAGGCGATCGCCAGTCCGATCTGCGCGTCCACGGTGGGCCTTACAAAGCGATCTATTGCTATCCCGGAGAGCATTACGAGTTTTGGAAAGTGCAGCTGGCCGGCGCTGACCTAACGCCCGGAATGTTCGGCGAAAATCTCACCACGGAGGGCCTGACCGAAGAAACGGTTGCTATCGGAGACCGGTTTCGCTTCGGGACGGCCATCCTCGCCGTGACACAGCCCCGCATGCCTTGCTTTAAACTTGCGCTGCGGTTCAATCGCTCCGATATGGTCAGGCTGTTTTGGAATAGCGAACGGTCGGGCTTTTATCTCTCGGTCGTCGAAGAGGGCGATCTGGCGGCGGGCGATTCCATCGAGGCGCTCGGCGGCCCCAAAGAGCGTATCAGCGTTCGAGATGTCGTTCGGCTTTACCGTGGAACCGAAACCGATCCCGACCTTTTGGAACGCGCTTTGCGAGCTCCGCTCTATGGCAGCTGGAAAAGCGATCTTCGCGAGAAGCGCGCTCAGCCGCAGCTCGTTTTTTGATGCCACGCGCTATGACTGAACTTCGCTTACTGCCGCTGCTCTCGAGCGCCACCGAGATCGTGCATGCGCTCGGCCTCGGCAAGTACCAGGTGGGCCGTTCGCACGAGTGCGACTATCCTCCGTGCGTACTCGACTTGCCGGTATGCAGCGAGCCGACCTTTCCGGTAGACGGGTCCAGCGCAGAAATCGATCGGTTGGTGAAAGACCGCCTCCGCCAGGCGCTTAGTATTTACCAACTCGACCACGCGGCGATTCGCGCTCTCCAGCCGACCCACATCATCACGCAGACGCAATGCAAAGTGTGCGCCGTCAGCCTCGACGATGTAGAGAAGCTACTACAGGACGAGCTCTCGAGCCCTGCCGAAATCATCGCGCTCGAGCCTTATGCGCTCGCCGATCTGTGGCGTGATATCGAGCGCATTGCCGGGCGCTGCAATCATGCGCAGAACGGGGCAGCCTTAATCGAGCAGCTCAAAACGCAGATGCGTGAAATCGAGAAACGCGCGAAAACAGCGGCTACTCGACCTACCGTGGCGGCTATCGAGTGGCTGGAGCCTCTCATGTCGGCGGGTAACTGGATTCCCGAACTCATCGAGATGGCTGGCGGCGAAAATCTGTTCGGCATTGCTGGCCAGCACTCGCCTTGGATGACATGGCAAGAGATCATCGAGGCAGACCCCGATATTCTCATCGCGCTTCCCTGTGGCTTCGACATCACCCGTACTCGCAACGAAATGCACTGGCTCGCCGGCCGCAAAGACTGGCAGTCTCTTCGAGCAGTCAAGAACGGGAAGGTCTTCGTTTGCGAAGGCAACCAGTTCATGAACCGACCTGGTCCCCGGCTAGTCGAATCACTCAGAATCTTCGCCGAGATCATTCATCCGGAACTGATTCCGCCACAGATGGAGCGCAGCGGCTGGCAGCGGTTTCCGGACTAGGCCGCGGCCGCGCTCTTCAGCGCGAAGGGGACTGACTAATCTGTCCCAAGCCCGTTAGGGCGCCGTTGGACAGATCTGTCTGTCTCCCTTCGCACTACCCTCTAAGCCCCAGACTAAGCCGCGGCCGCGCTCTTCAGCGATCTCTCGATTGCGTCCGCGATGACCTTGCCGTGAAAACGCCCGTTCTCAATGAAGATTTCATTAGTGTGAGTGCCCGCCACAATGACCCCGGCCAGATACACGCCGCATCGCTCGCTCTCGAGCGTTCCCGGATCGGTAATCGGCTTTGAAGTGACCGGATCGAGATGAATTCCATGCTCCGCCATGAACTCGAAATCAGGCCGATATCCCGTCATCGCAAAAACGAAATCGTTCTTGACGGTCACTTCCCCATCGGGCGTGTTCAGAACGACGTCGTAGGGCCGAATTTCTTTCACCGTGCTATGAAAGTAGGCTTTGATTTCACCGCTCTTGATTCGGTTCTCGATGTTCGGTTTAATCCAGTATTTAACGTTGTTTGAAATGCCCGCTCCGCGATGCACCATGGTCACGCGCGCGCCGGTCCAAAACAGCTCAAGCGCCGAGATGCAGGCCGAGTTCTTCGCCCCGATGATGAGAATGTCCTGGTTGTAGTAAGGGTGCGCCTCCCGATAGTAATGAATGACCTTTTCGAGGTCTTCGCCCGGGATATCGAGCTTGTTAGGAATGTCGTAGTACCCGCTCGCCAGAATGATCTTCTTTGCGGCATAGCACTGATGCTCGCCTGTTCGCGTCACCGTTCGAATGGAGAAGTGTCCGTCGCCGCCGTCGAAACCGAGCACCTTCTCATACTGGTGAACGTCGAGATTGTAGTGATCCGCGACACGCCGATAGTATTTGAGCGCCTCCGTGCGCCCCGGCTTTTCATTCAAGGAAGTCATCGGAATATCGCCGATCTCGAGCAGTTCCGGCGTCGTGAAAAACACCAGGTTGATCGGATAATGATAAATCGAGTTCACCACGCATCCTTTGTCGAAAAGAATGGGCCGCAGACCGCGCTTCTCGAGCTCGATCCCGCAAGCCAGACCCGTGGGACCGGCTCCAACGATTGCAACGTCAAATTGTTCCAAACAGCCTCCTAGGCGCTTACTGCGAGTAACGATTCCATCTGCGCGTAAATAGCATCGAGCGCCGCTGGCAGGGCCGCTGCGTCTTTGCCTGCCCCCTCTGCCATGTCAGGACGGCCCCCGCCTTTGCCACCGATCGCCTTTGCCACTTCACCGACGAGCTTTCCGGCCTGCACCTTTCCGGTAAGATCTTTGGTCACAGTTGCCACCAGCGAAATCTGCGTGCCGTTTACAGAAGCCATAACAATCACCGCGCTCTTCCACTTATTGCGAAGCGAATCGGCCAGAGTTCGCAGCTGCTTCGAATCCAGCCCTTCCAGTCTTTCGGCTAAAACCGTTACATCGCCCACGTGCCGCCCAACCAGCTTCTCCGCCTGCTGCTGTGCCAACCGTTCTTTTAGCTGGTCCACCTCGCGCTCGAGCATGTTCTGCTGCTCTAGCAACTTCTCCAACTGCGTCACAGCACCCGCTTCCGCCGAATGCAGCAACTCCCCGACCCGCGCTAGTTGCGCCGTAGCGTCTTGAAAGCGCTCCAGCGCCCCTTCCCCGGTAATCGCCTCAATCCGCCGGACGCCCGACGAAATGCTGCCCTCGTAGACAATCTTGAAGAGCCCGATGTCGCCTGTGCGGTTGACATGCGTGCCTCCGCACAACTCGCGGCTGAAGTCGCGAATGTTCACGACCCGCACATGATCCCCATACTTCTCGCCGAACAGCGCCATGGCGCCTGTTGAGAGCGCTTGGTCCAATTCCATGATCTCGGTTTCGACTTGTGTGTTGAATAAAATCTGCTGATTGACTAGCCGCTCGACTTCGCTCCGCTCATCCCCGGTCAGCGAGGCGTAATGGGTGAAATCGAACCGTAGCCGCCCTGGCTCCACCACGCTGCCCGCCTGCTTTACGTGGATACCCAAGACCTGGCGAAGCGCTGCATGAAGCAGGTGAGTCGCCGTATGATTGCGCCGCGTGGCATTACGCCGTTGCGGATCCACCTCCGCCACTAGTCGATCTCCAACATGGATCGGCCGCAACACATCAATCTTCTGCACGATCGACCCGGCCGTAGGTTTGAAGGACGCCGTCACTGCCGCTACCCGCTCATGCGTCTCCGGGTCGAGCAGCAGGCCCGTATCCCCCACCTGCCCGCCAGACTCACCGTAGAACGGCGACCGGTCTAACACTATTTCGGCCGGCCCCTGCTCCACAATCTGCGTTTCGGCTTTGTCTACGATCAGACGCGCTACCGCCACAGACTTCTGGAGAGACTCCCGTCCACTAAATTCCACTGCACCGAGGCTCTTGTAGACGTCCGCAATCGCTGTTTTGTCGGCACCCCTCCAACTGGCGCGCGCGCGTGTACGCTGCTTGTCCATCTCCGCGTCGTACCCTTCGCGATCGATAGTCAAACCGAACTCGCGCGCCATCTCTTCCTGCTCATCGAGCGCAAGCCCGAACGTGTCATACAACTTGAATGCCGAGGCGCCCGGGAGCACACCGTCCACCGCCGATTTTGCTTCTTCGCTGAAGAAGCGTTCCGCCACCTGGAAAGTCGACGCGTACCGGCTCTCTTCCTCGCGAACCACTCGCGCTACACGGTCCACGCTCTCGCTGAGCTCCGGATAAGCCGGCCGCATCAGCTCTGCTACAAAGGCTGTCAGCTGATGCAGGTACGGCCCGTTCGCTCCAGCCAGCCGGCCATTGCGCATCGCCCGCCGCATGATCTTGCGTAGCACATAGCCGCGCCCTTCATTCGCCGGAACCACACCATCGTGAATGAGAAAAGCCGTCGCTCGTGCATGATCGGCATTGATGCGAAGCGCCGTCTCGATTTGGGCATTCTCATGTCTCTTCACATGCATCAGTTCCGCAGCGCGCTCGATCAGAGGCCGAATCAGATCTGTGTCGTAGTTCGACAGCTTCCCCTGCAGCACCGCCGCCACTCGCTCCAGGCCCATGCCGGTGTCGACGGACGGTCGCGGGAGAGGGGTCAACTTTCCGCCGGCGTCCCGGTCGAACTGCATAAAAACCAAGTTCCAGATTTCGACGAACCGCCCGCCCGCATCCGAAGGAAATGCCTCGCCTTCCTGCCCAGGCGCAGCTGCATCCGGCCCTAGATCATAATGAATTTCCGAGCACGGACCGCATGGCCCGGTCTCCCCCATTTGCCAGAAATTATCTTTCTCATCCAGCCGGAAGATTCGGTCTTTCGGAACGCCGGCCACCTTTTGCCACAATTCCTCCGCATCGTCATCCTCGCGAAAAACAGTGATGTACAGGCGCTCTTTCGGCATCCCGAACCACTGCGGGCTCGTGATCAACTCCCAGGCATAGGCAATCGCGTCGCGCTTGAAGTAGTCGCCGAACGAGAAATTCCCGAGCATCTCGAAAAACGTGTGGTGGCGTCGCGTGTAGCCGACGTTGTCCAGGTCGTTATGCTTCCCGCCCGCCCGCACGCACTTTTGCGACGACGTTGCGCGCGCATACTCCCGCTTCTCCAGTCCAAGAAACGTCTCCTTGAACTGATTCATGCCCGCGTTGGTAAACAGCAGCGTTGGGTCGTCCGCAGGCACCAGCGAGGAACTGCGTACCACGCGATGGCCTTGCCCAGCGAAGTAAGCAAGAAACTTCGCCCGAATATCATTTCCAGTCATTGAAGGGTGTAAGCGCCGCCTACTGCATCGGCAGCGCGTCTATCACCAGTTTCGCACCCGTAAGCCCCATCGCCTAAACTCCCACACCGATCCCCGCCATCCGCCGTCCCCAGCGCAAGGTTACCTGCCCCAATCCCCGGGCGTAAGATGAGCGCATGAGGCAAAGCGTGCATAAATTGAGTGTCACTGCGCTTTTTGCAAGCGCACTCTTTTTCACACCAAGTTCAGGGTTTTCTCAAAATACCAGCCCGGAGCCGGGCGGTGAACGAGTGCCCAGAGCGCAGGAACCAAAGCCTCCGCTCCCTTACGAATCCGAAAGCGTTGATTATCGGAACAGTCGCGCAACCGATGTCCACCTCGCCGGCACACTTACCAAACCCTCGACCGGCGGTCCCTTCCCGGTGGTCCTGCTCATCTCGGGCGCAGGCCCGCAAGACCGCGACGAAACGGTGGCTGGCCACAAGCCGTTCCTCGTGTTAGCCGACCAACTCACCCGTCAGCACGTAGCGGTTCTACGGGTGGACGATCGCGGTACTGGGCAGTCCACTGGCGACTTCCAAACCGCAACTACCGCCGATCTCGCTTCCGATGCATCTGCTGGCGTGGATTATCTCGCCTCGCGCAAAGATATCGATCCGAAACGCATTGGCTTGATCGGCCTCGGTGAAGGTGCAATCGAGGCCGCCATGATCGCGTCTTCCAACCCCAAACTCATCTCTTTCGCGGTCCTCTTAAACGGCACTGCCTACCCAGGAGAAAAAGTACTGATTGAGCAGATGAGCCGGGCCGAAGCCGCTTCCGGCTTTCCGGAGGAAGAAGTAGACGCGGACGTTCGCATTGCGCGAGGACTGTACAAGATGGTCGAACAAGGGCGCAGCGAATCTGAAATGCAACAAGCGCTCAACAACGTTCCCGGCGATTACAAACAGTTTGCCGAGCCTTGGAAGCGTCGCGTTCCCCAACTGCAATCGCCTTGGCTCCGCTTCTTTCTCACTTATGACCCGAGCAAAGCCCTCGAGAAAATGCAATGCCCCGTGCTCGCGCTATTCGGCGCCAAGGATATGACCATCGATCCTGAACTGAACGCCAAGGAAATGAAATCGGTCTTCTCGCACGGCCATAATCGCGAAGCGAAAGTGAAAGTTTTGCCCGATCTGAACTACCTGCTTCAGAAAGCTAAGACCGGGCTCACTAGCGAATACGCCGCCATACCCGAAACTATGTCTCCCAACGCTCTGGACGACATCACCACTTGGGTTGCCGCGCAGGCCGCCAAGTAATCATTTCCCCGGCTTGGAAGCACTGGCCGGAGCCGGATTACTGTTCTTCTTTGTGAAGTCGCCCGCTTTGAAAATGCTTATCTTCGCTGGATCGATATACTTACGCAACGCAGCGTTCACTTGATCTGCGTTGAGGGCATTCACCTTCGCTTCCAGTTGCGCGTCGTACTCCATTGTCCGGTCCCAGAACGCCTGGTTAGTTAGCTTGGAAGCCAGTTCATTGTCCTGTCCCCGGCTCACCTGCCGCGTTTGCAGCCAGCCACTCTTTGCCGCGCCGATTTCTGAATCCGAGAATCCATTTCCGATCGCCCGCTTCATTTCGTCGAGAAAATCGGACTCTACATGCGCTGTGTTTTGGGGAGCAGAAATGGCATAAGTCAAAAATGCCGCGCCATCTTCACCCGTCGGCACCTCCAGCTGTGACCCAACGCCGTAGCTCAGGCCATCCTTCACGCGAATCCGGGTTGCCAGCCGCGAGTTCAAAAAGCCGCCGCCTAGCATGAAGTTCGCCAGCAACAACGCCGGATAATCCGCGTTCTTGTCGTCCATCTTCACCGGCTGAATTGCCACAAAAGCCGAGTTCGCTTTGTCCGGAGTTTCGAACGTTTTGTTCACCGAAGGCACAGCTTTGAAGTCCGAAGCCACAAAGGCGTAATGCTGTTTGCTCTTCCAATCTGCAAAGAGCACACCTACTTCTTTCTCGAGCGGCTCTGCCTCGAAGTCGCCCACCACAGCCATTTCCGCTTTGGCCACGCCGTAGAAGCCGTTATAGAAGTTTTTGGCGTCGTCCAGCGTAGCGGCGCGCATGCTCGCAATCTGCTCATCCGTCGTTGGCTCGTATCGGACATCGCCTTTCGGATACGGCCGGATATGCCGGCTCGCGCTCTCGAACGCAATCACGTTCGGTTCGCTCCGCTGCGCTTCCAGCTTGGTCAACTCTTCCTGCTTCAACGAATCGAACTCACTCGCCGAAAACGCCGGCTCGCGCAGTACTTCAGCCACCAGCTGCAACACCGCCGGCAGATTCTGCTTCGTCGTCTGAATCGTGACTCGCGCCCCAGTTGTGCTCCCCATCACTCGCACCTTCGCTTTCAGCGCATCGAATTGGTCGGCAATCTGCTGCCGGCTGTGTTTGGCCGATCCCCTCATCAGCATCGCGCCCGCCAGCTCGGCCGCTGTGTCTTTATTCCGCAGATTCGTCTCGTCGCCGAAGTGCAGCCGAAGCGTCGCGTTCACAATGCCACCGCGCGTTTTCTTCGAAATCAACGCCAGCTTAATTCCTGGCTGGATTTCACCGCGCACCGTCCGCTTGTCAATGTTACCCGGGCTCGGGTCAAACGATTCGCCCGCAGATAGTGTCGCGTTGCCCTTGTAATTGGCCACCAGCGATTCGATGGGCGGAGCTTGCGGAACACTCGCTCGTATCGGGTTCTCCGTCGGAATGAACAATCCAACCGTCCGATTCGAATCCACCAGGTAGGTCTTGGCGAATCTGTCCACATCCGCTTGGGTCGCGTTCCCGATCCGGTCCCGCGTGATGAATGCCAGCCGCCAATCGCCGGCCGCAATGAACTCGCTCAAGAACAAGCCTAGGCGTTCCGAATTCCGGAGTAGAAGATCGAATTCCGTATCGAGCTTTGTCTTGCTCCGGTTCACTTCTTCGGCGGTGGGCGGCGTTTTTCCCATGTCATCCATCACCGCCAGAAACGTTCGCTTCAAGTCATCCAGGTCGCTTGTTTTCGGAGCCTCCGCAATCAGGAGCATTAAACCGGGTTCGCGGCTGTCGGTCTCATAGTCCGCCACCGATCCCGCTTTCTTAGTCGCTACGAGTGCTTTGTACAAACGGCCGGAAGGCGCATTCGAGAAGACGTTGCCAAGCACATCGCCCAGCGCGCCATCCGGGTGAGCGAGCGCCGGCACATGCACAGCCACGATCACCACTTTCGAATCGCCTACGCGCTGCAGCGTGACCGTGCGTTCCCCATCCTGCGGCGGCTCTTCCGTATAAGTCTTCTGAAGCACTCGCGTTGGCCGCGGAATCGCTCCGAAATACTTCTCCACCAGAGCCAGCGTCGTCGCCACATCTACGTGCCCCGCAATTGTCAGAACTGCGTTATCGGGCTGATAGAACCGGTGGTAAAACGCCTGAAGCCGCGCAATCGGCACGTTCTCGATGTCCGACCGTGCTCCGATCGTGGACTTTCCGTAGTTGTGCCATAAATATGCAGTCGATTCCACGCGCTCGAGCAAGATCCGCACCGGACTGTTTTCGCCCATCTCAAACTCGTTGCGCACCACCGTCATCTCGCTATCGAGATCTTTCTTCGCGATAAATGAATTCACCATCCGGTCGGATTCAAGACTCAATGCCCAGTTCAAATTCTTGTCGCTGCCTTCGAACGTCTCGAAATAGTTGGTGCGGTCGGCAGACGTGCTCCCGTTTGGGCGTGCGCCGTGCTCGGTCAGCTCCTGCGGGATATTGCGATGGGTGGGCGTGCCCTTGAAGACCATGTGCTCGAGCAGGTGAGCCATCCCGGTCTCGCCATAATCTTCGTTGCGCGAGCCCACCAGGTACGTCATGTTTACGGTGGTGCTGCTTTTTGTCGGATCGGGAAAGAGCAGCACCCGCAAGCCGTTCTGCAGGTCGTATTCGGTGATCCCTTCCACGCTCGCCCCGCGCGTCATCCCTGCCGGCAATGGCGCGGAACCTGTTGTCTGCGCCTCAGCACAGCAAACACTCAAGAAAAGACCGGCAAAAGCCGTTAACCAGACACACAAAGAGCGCATAAACTCCTAAAATACGACATTTTCGAGGCCGAAGCGTCCCGAATCAAACCGGCTGCGTCTGCATAAACGCCCAGGCATCCGCTACGATCCGCTCGAGGTCCGCGCGAACAGGCTTCCAACCAAGCGCGCCTTGCAACTTGCGCGAATCGGCGACCAGACTTGGCGGGTCGCCCTCGCGCCGCGGCCCCATCGTGAACGGCGCCTTCTGCCCGGTTACCTTTTCTACCGCCGCCAGCACTTCCTTCACTGAATGCCCCACGCCCGTGCCCACGTTGAATACATCGGAGTGGCCGTCGCTCAGCAGGTTCTCCACGGCCAAGATGTGGGCGTCCGCCAAATCCATCACGTGAATATAGTCCCGGATGCAAGTGCCGTCCGGCGTCGGATAGTCGTCGCCAAATAGCGTCACCGGCTTGCCCGTACGCACCGCCTTCAAAATTAGCGGAATCAGATGCGTCTCCGGATCGTGGCGCTCTCCTAAACCCACCTCCGGCGCTGCCCCGCACGCATTGAAATACCGCAAACGAATGCTGCGGAACTCACGGTAGCGATCAAGCGAGGTGAGTATCCTCTCCACCATTACCTTCGACTCGCCATACGGATTGATCGGCGCAATCGATTCGTCCTCCGGGATCGGTATGGTCTTCGGAATGCCATAGGCCGCGGCGGTCGACGAAAAAACAACCCGCTTCACGTCCGCCTCGAGCATGGCCTCGAACAGCGACAGCGAACCGCTTACATTGTTCTCAAAGTAAAGCTCCGGCGCTGCTGTCGACTCCCCTACCGATATATAAGCCGCGAAGTGGATCGCCGCGTCTACCGGCTCATCGCGCAACAGCTCTATCAGCTTCCGCTTATCACGTGTATCTACCTGTCGAAGCATGCCCTCCGGCACCGCCTCTCGGTAACCGCGTGACAGATTGTCCACAACGATCACCGAATGCCCCCGTTGCTCGAGTGCATAACGCGTATGAGAGCCGATGTAACCCGCGCCCCCTGTTACCAGAATCCTACTCACGCCTTCGAGTGTAGCCAAGCCATTGGCGCTCGAAAAAATAGCTCCACAATCTTCGCCGTACGATCCTGAAACTGTATGGCTCTTCTCGAAGCCAGAAATGTCACCAAGATTTACCGCACGGAAAGTGAGCAAGTCGCCGCGCTGCGCTCTGTCTCGCTGACTCTCGGCCCGGGCGATTTCGTCGCGCTCATCGGCCGCAGCGGCGGTGGCAAATCGACACTGCTCAATCTTTGCGGCGCAATGGACTTCCCCACGACGGGCGAAATCGAACTCGATGGCCGCGTCACGAGCGCCCTCAATGATGCGCAGCTCACCAACTTGCGGCGTGAAAAGGTCGGCTTTATCTTTCAAGCTTTCCAGCTGATTCACACGCTCTCCGCTGTCGAAAATGTGGAACTGCCGCTTATGCTCGCCAAAGCAAAAAATGCGCGCGCCCTGGCCCTCGAACGTCTGCGATGGGTGGAGATGGAAGCCTTCGCCCATCGATTGCCACATCAGCTCTCCGGCGGTCAGCAGCAGAGGATCGCCATCGCGCGCGCCCTGGTAAACAACCCCAAACTACTTCTGGCCGATGAGCCTACCGGCAACGTCGATACCGCAACCGGTGAAATCGTTCTTGACCTAATGAGCCGAACCGCCAGTGAGCTCGGCGTAGCGATCCTCATGGCGACCCACAGCGCCGAAAGCACTGCGGTCGCCAATCGCGTCGTGCAGCTCCGCGACGGACTTCTCACAGAACCGGTCTTGCAGCCATGATCGATTCCTGGCGCCTGTTCGTTCGACTGATCGTTCGTCCGCTTGGCCGTGAGCCGCTGCGCACCGCACTCACCATATTGGCTGTGGCGCTTGGCGTA
The DNA here is from genome assembly GCA_965219105.1 of Bryobacteraceae bacterium. Classification (GTDB taxonomy): domain Bacteria; phylum Acidobacteriota; class Terriglobia; order Bryobacterales; family Bryobacteraceae; genus Bog-105. The sequence goes on from OZ244728.1 coordinate 3,919,900, forward strand.
GGTGTCGTTCTCGCCATCGATCTCGCTGGTCAAGCCGCCGCCGGGAGCTTTCATTCGTCGCTTGAATCGCTAACCGGCAAGGGCGACCTGCTCATCACGCAAACCGGCGGACTCGATGAGCTTCTGCTCGGCAACCTTGCGCGCCTGCCCTCTAACCTGCGTTTCTCTCCCCGCATCGAAGATTTCGCCTCCATCGACGGGAAGGGGGAATCACTTCCGTTTCTGGGCCTCGACCTGATCGGCCTTTGGAACGAAAGAAGATCTTCCCATAGCCTGCTAGGGTACACGGAATCCGAGCCGCTCGCTGAGCTTCTTCGAAAAGGCGATCCGATCTGGGCCGGCGCGGGCACTGGCTTGCATACCGGCGACCGAGTCTCTCTCCTGCTTGAGGATCGCTTTCTGCCTTTCTTCGTAGCCGGAATGCTGCCCGCTCAGGATCAGCAATTCGGCTCATCAAACGTGATCGTCACCGACATTGGCGTGGCTCAGCGCGTGACTCGCAAAATAGGCAAGCTCGATAGCATTGACGTTCAGATCCCGCCCAACACGTCGCCCGGCCGCTGGCAACAGCTACTGCGCAATCACGTGCCAAGTTCGGCCACGGTCCAGTTGCAAGGCGCTCGCACGAACGAGAATCGCAAAATGCTCGCCGCCTTTCGTTGGAATCTGCGCATTCTGAGCTACATTGCGCTGGTCGTCGGCGCCTTCCTGATTTACAACACCATCGCCATCTCCGTAGTGAGGCGAAGAAACGAGATTGGAGTCGTCCGCGCGCTAGGCGGTACACGCTTTACAATCCTGGGAGGCTTTCTCGCCGAAGCAGCCTTTTTCGCGGTTACTGGAAGCCTGCTGGGTTTGATATTAGGCCGCCTCCTGGCGGTTGGCGCGGTACGTCTGATTGGCGCCACCGTCGAATCACTGTATGTGAGCAGCCAGCCCGCGCCCATCACCCTGACGCCGGTAGCGGCTGCCAGCGGTCTCGCCCTGGGTATCTTTGTATCTCTGCTGGCCGCGCTTGCCCCAGCGGTCGAGGCTTCCCGTGTTGCACCCATCGAAGCCATGGCGCGCGGCCGTGAAGAATATGTTGCCTCCACGCGGTCCCGCGCTCGCGCCTGGCTCGCGATTGCCTTGTTCGCCGCGGCTGCCTTACTCTCGAAACTGCCGCCCGTCAACCGGCAACCGCTCTTTGCCTATCTCGCGGTTCTCTTCTTGATCGTCGGAACTGCCGCAGTCATTCCCGCGTTGCTTACCGCCTTCGTCGGAACGGTTCAAACCGTGCTCGAAAGGCTCATGGGCGTGGAGGCCCTGCTCGCCGCGCGATCTCTGCGCGCTTCTCTCGGGCGTACTTCGATCCTGACGGCAGCGCTCGCCACCGCCGTGGCCATGACCGCCAGCGTCGCCATCATGGTTGGCAGCTTTCGCCAAACCGTCGTGGTCTGGATGGATCAGCAACTCCAGGCCGACTTCTATCTCCGTCCCGCGGGTTCTGCCGCGTCCGATCAGCATCCCACGATGAGCCCCGCCATTGCCGATGCTATTGAGAAACTGCCCGGTGTCGCTTCTGTCGATCGCTTCCGCGCTTATGCAATCACTTACGACGGACTCCCCGCCACGCTTGCTGGAGGCGAGAGCAGCCGCACCGGCAATTCCGCCAGCACCCGCTTTCTTCCGGGCGAGAATACCGCCGCCATTCTCGCCAAACTGCCGACCGGAAACTATGCCGTAGTCAGCGAGCCGTTCGCGAACAAACACCAAGTCAAACCAGGCAGCATTCTCCGCCTTCCCCTAGCTGGCTCGGTACGCGAATTTAAGGTGCTGGGCATCTATTACGATTATTCGACCGAGCGCGGCTACATCGTGCTCGACCGGCGTACTCTTTTGCGATACCTGCCCGATAAAGCCGAATCCAATCTCGCCGTTTATCTGAAATCCGGCGCAGATCCGTCGCGCGTGCGCCGCCAGATCGATGCTTCCATTGCCGGCCGGGGAGTTCTCGTCTTCTCCAACCGCACTCTCCGCCGCGCCGCTATCCAAACTTTCGACCACACCTTCGCCATCACCTATGCTCTTGAAGCTGTCGCCGTCATCGTCGCCGTCATGGGCATCGCGGGCGCGCTGCTCGCCACTGTTATCGACCGCCGCCGCGAGTTCGGCATGTTGCGATTTCTTGGAGCCTCTCGCCCGCAAATCCGCAAGATCATCTTGTGCGAAGCCGGTTTGCTTGGTTTACTTGCGAACCTAATCGGCATCGTCCTCGGAACCGCGCTTTCGCTCATCCTGATTTTCGTGATCAACAAACAATCGTTCGGCTGGACCATTCAATTTCACTGGCCCGTAGCTGTCTTGCTCGGCGTGCTTACCGGCATCTATATCGCAACTGTGCTTTCCGCGATTCTCCCTGCGCGCAGCGCCCTTCGTCTTAACCCGATTGAGGTTGTACATGAAGCTTAGAATCCTCACCCTCCTTGCCTTCCTGCTCACGGTGAATGCCCAGGAGTTCCAAGTCGCCCAGCCGGGTTACCGCTTCGAGTTTCCGCGAGATCACTTCTCGCATCCCAACTATCAGACCGAGTGGTGGTACTACACCGGAAACCTTCACGCCACGGACGGCCATCGTTACGGATTCGAGCTGACCTTCTTTCGCCAAACTCAGCAAATCTCGCCCGAAGCGGCTCGCTTAGAAGACAGAGTATGGCGGCCGGACCAGATCTACCTCGCCCACCTCGCTCTTAGCGATATCGATGGGAAGCACTTCTATCACACCGAGCGCCTGAACAGAGCCGGCCCCGGCATAGCGGGAGCCAATGCGGAAGACAAAGCCTACTGGAACGGCAATTGGCAAGTGAAATGGATCTCCTTCGACCCGTCCAGACAGCAACTCAGCGCTGTTTGTGATCGCTTCAAATTCGAACTCACATTAGCGAGCGCGAAACCGCCAGTCATACAAGGTCAAAACGGCATCAGCCGGAAAGGCCCCGACCCCGGCCAAGCCTCCCACTACGTTTCTCTTACTCGCCTCGAAGTGAGCGGCGAAATCGGTGTGGAAAATTCAACCCAACGCGTGACGGGGCTCGCCTGGATGGACCACGAGTTCTTCACTGAACCCAAACAGAGCAATCTGACTGGCTGGGACTGGTTTTCTATCCAGCTCAATAACAATGAAGAGCTGATGCTGTACCGTTTAAGAACCCAATCGGGAGCCCCAGATCCGTTCTCCTCGGGCGCTTACATAGACAGCCAGGGAAAAAGCGTTTTCCTGCCCGCAAAAAGCTTCTCCCTTACTCCGGGAACAGAGTGGCGCAGCCCGCACTCGCGCGCCCGTTATCCCGTCGCCTGGCGAATCCAAGTCCCTTCGCTCCAAATCGACTTGACCGAGACCACTAGCCTGCAGGACCAGGAACTCGCCGACCCGAACGGCGTCACTCCAGCCTACTGGGAGGGCGCGGTCCAGTTCAAAGGCTCGGCTCATGCTCAGCCAGTAAGCGGTGTTGGCTATCTCGAAATGACCGGTTACGCTGGTCCCATTCAACTGAGCGGCATGGCTGGCCGCTAATCTGTCTCAATGAGCTCTTCGAAAATCGTCGTCGCTCTGCTTGCCGTATCTCTCGCCGCTCAATCGAACAAGTCGCAAGCAAAAATGGACCGCGATCTGCTCGAAATCAGCATTCCACAACTTGAAGCGCTTTACCGAAGTCACCGCTATACCGTGACGCAGGTCACCCGCTGGTACATCGCTCGCATCGAGCGCTACAACGGCGTCTACGGCGCTCTCGAAAAGCTGGATCGGCAGGGAGCGCTGGAAACCGCCGCGCAAGAAGACAAGGCAGCTTCCTCCGGCGGTCGCCACTTCAATCGCGGACCCATGTGGGGCGTTCCCATCGTTATCAAAGAAAACACCAGCGTCCGTGGCCTGGTCACCAGCGATGGCTGGCAAGGGTACGTCATTCCCGGTCACGAGCTCATCGCCCCGCGCGACGCTACGATTGTTTCGAAGCTCCGCGCTGCTGGAGTTGTCATTCTCGGCAAAAGCAACATGCCGGACTTCGCTGCCAGCGATACCAATCGCAGCACTGCCTACGGGCGCACCGGGAACGCCTACGACGTACGCTTCAGCCCCGGCGGCTCCTCCGGCGGCACAGTCACTGCCGTCACAGCCAACCTTGCGCTTCTCGGCAACGGCACCGATACCGGCAACTCCATCCGCATGCCCGCCGCGACCAGCGCCGTTGTAGGCGTGTTTCCCACCCGAGGCCTGGTCAGCATTGCCGGCATTGCTCCGCTCGATTGGCTGCTCGATAATACCGGACCCATCGCCCGAAATGTCACCGACGCCGCCATTGCACTCACTGCCATGGCCGGACCTGATCCTATGGACCCGCGAACGCTCGAATCCACCACCAAAGCTCAGCCTGGACCTTACACCAACTATCTCCATCGCGATGCTCTGAAGGGCAAGCGCTTCGGGGTTCCTGCCTTTATCCTGCAAGGCGCTGGCATTCCGTTTCAAGGTCTCCCCGCCTCGGTAACTCCAGCGCAGGCCGCCGCGGCTCGCGAGCATGCTCGGCTGCCTCTTCGTCCGGAAACCCGAGCGGCTTTTACCCGCGCCATCCAAGCCATGCAAGCCGCCGGCGCAACGATTGTCTTTGACGACTCCATCCTGCCCGAAAACTTTGCCGCAATTGTCTCCCGGGTAGGCACTCTACCCTACATTCGAGAAGGCACGGTCAAGTTTCTCGCCGCCTACGGGCCGCCGCAGTATCATTCGCCGGAGGAGTACCAGAAAGCTGTCGGTGCGCCTCTCCCCGCCACCGTCATCGGAGGCGCGAAGCCAGATCCCAACGATCCCCGGCCCGAAGTCGAACAGAGGGAATTCGAACACAATCCACAAGCGATTGCAGACGTCCTCGAACCGGTTAGGCAAGCGCTCGAACTTTACAACCAAACGCTTGAACGTCTTCACCTAGACGGCTATGTTTACCCCGCTATCCAGATGCCTCCGCCCGACGAAACGATGCCCCAAGACGGCGTATTGAGCACCGGCCCGCACAGCGACACCGGTTGGGTAAACATGATCGGTGTGCCCGCGGTGGTTGTCCCAGCCGGCCTCTACCCTAGCGGTCTACCCTTTGGACTTGAAATTTCTACCCGCCGCTGGCACGATGGAGACCTTCTCGGCTGGGCCTACGCCTTCGAACAAGCCACCCACCTCAGACGCCCACCAGTCCTCGTCGAAACCGGTTTGCTCCCCATCGAACACTAAGCCCCCGGCTATCCGCCATCCGGCTATCTGCCCCATCGCTGCCAGTCTGCTAAAAAGGTCGAAAGAATGACAACGGCGGACAGAGCATGAAAAATCGACTCTACATCGCGGCGATCTTAGCCGTTATCGGAGGTTCCCTCTCCTGGGCCAACTGGCTCACTTTCGGCGGGAACGCTCAACGAACTGGCTGGGCGAAAGACGAGACGCTCCTGACAAAGGCAAACGCTGGAAAGCTCAAACTGCTCTGGAAAGTGCAGCTGCCTAATAAATCACGGTTCCTGAACTCTCTCACGACGCCACTGGTGGTGAATCCCGTCTACACAAACCGTGGCGCGGAGGAGTATGTGGTCGTCGGCGGCAGTTCAGACAACCTCTTCGTACTCAACAGCGAGGATGGAAAGCTGGTCTGGCAAAAGCACTTTGAGAACACGGCTGCTTCCGGCTCTGGCTCGGGGAGCGACGAATCGTACTTCTGCCCGGATGCGCTGAACGATACGCCGGTGGTTCAGCAGTTCGGCCCGGCTGGCTCTACAGTGTTTGTCATCTCGATCGACGGCAAGCTGCATGCTCTCAATCTGGTGAACGGTCAAGACCGCTTTCCGGCCAAGGCTTTCGTGCCGCCGAACTCCAAGAATTGGAGCTTAAATCTCGTTAACGACGTTCTCTACACAACTACTTCGCAAGGCTGTGGGCGCGCCAAGTCAGGCGTGTGGGCCATGGATCTGAAAAGCCCCGAAAAAACGGTTACCTTCTTCCAGTCCGAGGCGTACGGGGGCGGCATCTGGGGGCGGGGCGGTGTGTCCGCCGGAGCCGACGGCCGCATCTATGCCGAGACGGGCGATGGCCCTTTCGAGCCGTCTGCCGGGAAGTATGGCGACACCTTTTTAGCTTTGCTGCCTCGAGAGTTGAAGGTGGCGGATTACTTCACGCCGGCCAACGCTACCCTTCTGACGCGCAAAGATCTCGACATGGGTAACAGCACGCCGGCGATATTCCCCTATGAGGGCCGGGATCTCGTGTTAGGTTCGGGCAAGGAAGGGACCTTGTTTCTGCTCGACTCGAAGTCCCTCGGCGGAGACACGCATCGCAAGCCCCTGTATGCGGAGCGCTTTGGAAACGAGCAAAACGACATCGCAGGCCGAGGCTTCTGGGGAGCCTTTTCGACCTGGCAGGACTCTAAAGGCGTCCGCTGGGTCTATGCCCCGTTATGGGGTCCGCTCCATCCACAAGCTCCGGTCTTTCCAATTAAAAACGGCGCGACCCCGAACGGCAGCATCACGGCCTTCACAGTGGACCAGAAAGATGGCCATCCGGTGCTCACGCCCCGCTGGATTTCACGCGATATGAATGTGCCCGAACCGCCGGCAGTTGCAAATGGCATTGTCTTCGCTCTCTCGAGTGGAGAGTTCCTGCGCCAGTTCAAAGACGATGGACAGCCATATACCGCACAGGAGCGGATTGAAAAATCGAGCGGCGCAATCCTGTATGCGTTCGATGCGGAGACGGGCAAACAACTGTACTCGAGCGAAAAGACAATCGCTTCCTTTACTCACTTCGGAGGACTGGCGGTAACCGATGGCCGGGTCTTTCTCACGACTCACGACTCGAACGTGTACGCGTTTGCCGGCCCTGAACAGTAGATGGCTGTTGAGAGCCGCGTAACAAAACACGTGCGAGGCTTGGGCATCGTCAAGTGCAGAGCCGCGCTCAGTGCCCCGGTACGTGCCCCGTTGTCCGCCACTTCGTGGCAAGCCAGTTGTCTTTGATCTCGGAGAAATGAATCCAAGGAGCGAGTTCCATGCGCAAATGGCGGCCCAATGCAAACAGATATGGCTCGTAGAGTTGCCGCATCTTCTCGAGGCGGTTCCAGGAGTCCTCCTCCGAACACACCTGTAAACCTTCGGCCTGAAGCTCGCCGCACAGAGTATTGAACCGTTCGCGCGACAGGCGTTCAGGCATGTCGGTGCATGGCTCGCGGTGAAAGACTTGCGTGATGTCAACCAGCGTGTGACGGGCTATGGCGAACGTCAGGTTCGATTGCGGGCTCAAGTCATGCTCCAGGCACGATATGCAAAATGCGCACGTATCCAGAATTGCGCTGAGTGCTCCCACCCAATTCTGGTTCGTATGCTGAGATCGAAAAAAGCAGAGTATGGGGAAAGAAATATGGCTTTCCAGAATGTCCGCGCACCATCTCTCCCAGTTGGCCAGCAAGTCTTCCAAAATCCCCCAATTGCCGCCGCGCGAAGTACGCTTTAGCAGTTCTGGCGCTGACGGTGGAGAACCAGCGCGTGCGTCTAGTAGTGAGATCTCTACTTCGCGGCGCGAAAACGCCTGGTAGAGAGCCGGAAGGTAGCTAATCACAAGAGCAACTAAGCCGAGTCCCAGGCATCCCTCTATTACAGTTAAGGCCCGCGCGATCGGCGAGAGCGGCGCTATGTCACCGAGACCAAGCGTGCTGATTGTGGTGCCGCTCACGTACAAATCGGTCCCGAGATTTTGCGCCTCCCCGTTCGGCAATTTAAAACACGAATGAATCGACCAGTTCATCAGCGCGAAACCTACGATCAGCGCCAATCCCCAAACGAAAAAGAGCAGAATCAATGAAAACGGTCCAAAGATAGATAGGTAGCCCGATCTGCGCTTCGGTGGCACAAGGCGGTCGCAAAAGAAGCTATAGCCGCTCCAAGCGGCGAGATAGAAGTAGCGAGTTAAGCGGAACCTCCGATCAATCCGGCGCGGCAGAAGAATCGTTTCAAAGATCTCCCAAAGGACCGCCAAAATCAGTCCCAGAGCTACGGCAAAGCAGGCTATATCGATGTAAGTGGATGTCAAACTCGAGGCTCTATCTGATTATCCCCGCCTGCCATAAGCTGCCGTGAACCGTTTCACAGCGCAATCAAACGGCTCACGGCGATTTATCCCCGCTACTGCGCCGGACTTCGGCCTATTGGATCCAGCTTCGCCATCGCCTCCGCAGAAAGCTCTAGCATTGCTGCGCTGAGGTTCTCCCGCAGATGCTCGACCGAAGACGTTCCCGGAATCAGCAGCATATTCGGCGACCTGTGCAGAAGCCACGCCAGCGCAACTTGCATCGGCGTTGCCCGTAGCGACGACGCCACCTCCTCCAAAGTCGAGGATTGCAATGGAGTAAACCCGCCAAGCGGAAAATACGGCACATACGCTATGCCCTGCGCCGCAAGCTGATCGATAAACTCATCGTCATTCCGGTTTGCCAAGTTATACAAGTTCTGCACGCAAACGACCTCCGCTATCTTCTGCGCCTCGGCGAACTGCTTAGGACTGACATTACTCACCCCGAGATGACGAATTAATCCTTGTTCCTTCAGCTCCGCCAGCGCTGCGAATGGCTCTTCGATCGATTCATCAGGCTTCATCAGCGGCGGCCCGACACGCAGGTTCACGACATCCAGTCTCTCGAGCCCCAGATTGCGAAGGTTGTCATGAACTCCCTCGATCAGATCTTGGCGCGAAAGAGCGGGCTTCCAAGACTTGTCTTCGCCGCGGCGCGCTCCCAATTTCGTCACGATCACCAAGCCGTCGGCATAGGGATGAAGCGCCTGCTTGATAATCTGATTGGTCACATGCGGGCCGTAAAAATCGCTGGTGTCGATGTGGTTCACCCCCTCGGCAACGGCCTCCCGCAGCACAGCTACTGCGCCCTCCACATCCCGGGGCGGTCCTGACACGTGTGGGCCAGCAAGCTGCATCGCGCCATAGCCCATCCGGTTTAAAGTCAGCGATGTGCCAGGCAGCGTAAACTGGCCGCCAAGCTTTTCAGTTTTTATCATTTGTTTGTCCTCTAATCTGTTCTCTTCGGCGGTAAATCGCCCTTACCCATGGTTAGATGAAAATAACTCTGAATTGGGAGTTCGCATTTGGCTCAGCCTTCCGGTGTTCGCTTAGACCCCCGTAAATCGCCCGTTCAAGCACGCTCGGCCGCCAGTGTCGACGCCATTCTCGAAGCCACCGCTCAGGTTTTAGCCGACGTTGGCAAGACTCGCCTCACCACCACACGGGTCGCGCTCAGAGCCGGTGTATCCATCGGGACCTTATATCAGTACTTCCCGAACAAGAGCGCGCTTCTGCAAGCCGTTTTACGACGCCACCTCGACGAAGTCACCGAGGCCGTGGAACGAGTCTGCCGCGAGCAGAGAGGCAACAATCTATCCCGCATGGCCACTGCTCTCATTGACGCATTCCTGCAGGCGAAGATGCGAAACGCAAGAATCAGCGTAGCTTTATATTCGGTAAGCTCCGACGTCGACGGAGCCCGCATCGTCCAGGAACTGGGAAGACGCTCCGACCAAGCCATCGTTGAGTTGCTCAAGACTGCTGCCGAACCTCTCACCAAAGACCCGCAGCTAGTCGCCTCGATGGTTTGGGGAGCCATGGCCGGCATCAGCCGCAGACTTCTTGAATCCTCCGCTCCTGAAGAGCAACTCGCTCCGTTGCGGCAGGAACTCGCTTTCTTTGTCTGCGCCTACCTCGAAGCCTGCTCCGGGCCGAGATAGGCCGGCTGGCTGCTGCGTCCGGCTTGGATAGTGGGGAGAATATGAAACGAACTCTGAACACAGTCTCTTAAGAAGAACCCCCTCAAGTTCTTCTGGATTGCGCCTTCTTAGCCGTTAAAGCCGTATTGGACTTCTTTGTGTTTGGGAACAGATTGTAGATACGTGTTCGAATCCAGCTTCGGCCTTCGTCCTTCTGAGTGCGTTCATGCCAGATGAGACGGTATTCGAAATCCGTTTCGGCATGAAGCGGGATGAGCGCGACGGGTGCCGATTGCGCAAGAACTTCTCCGAGACGCGAGGGCAGCAGGATCAACGTATCGGTTCCGGACACAAGAAGAGGCGCCGATGTGAAATAGGGCGTACTCATCACGATGCGCTTCGCAGGGTAGCCTAGCCGTTCCAAGACGTTATCGAATGCCAGCCGGTCGCCGTCTGGATAAAGCATTATGATTTGAGGGAAGTGTGCCGCTGCCTTCGGGTCCAGACTGCCGTCCCGTCTTCTCTTCTCTGACAGTGGATGCGCTTGGCGGACCAGACAGGCGTATTTGTCTAGAAAGAGACCCCGGTGATGAAAACTCTCCGGTAACTTGCCTTCGGAGTAGAGCGCCAAGTCCAGTCGGCCGTCTTCCAAATGTGAAAGCGTTTGCGTATTCCAGGGTGCAATGTCGATCCTGACGTTTGGTGCTGACACCGCCAGTTCCTGCATCAGAGGCGCAAGCACCGTTGCGGCGCCGTAATCGGTAGTTGCAACCCGAAGCGTGAAATTCGCGTTTCGCGGATCGAAAGCTTGCTTCGCGAAAAGCGCCGATACGAGATCCAGGGCTTCAGAAACTTTAGGCCGGAGCGCTTCGGCTCTTGGTGTCAGAGTATTCCCGTGGCGTCTCCGAACAAGCAATGGGTCGCCCAACGCAAGGCGCAGCTGAGCAAGAACTCTGCTCGCCGCAGGTTGACTGATGGACAGTGCTTCACCAGCCTTGGTCACACTACCTGTCTCCAGCAGGACGCTCAGCATGCGAATTGAACGAAAATCGAGCTTCTCGATGCCTCTATTATTATGCATAATGCGCATGACTCTTATACTTCCTCAGCCATATCGCTGATACTTTAAAGTTGCCATATTGGTCTGAGTGGTGGGTTGAGTGGAGGCTTCTGGACCACGTCAGGTCGCCGGAGGAAATGAGATGACATCTGCATCAGGCAAGAACCTTCTGCTGATTGGAGCTTCACGAGGTCTCGGTTTTGCGATGGCTGAGCAGTACCTTCAGCGTGGTTGGTCCGTAACGGCAACAGAACGCAGTAGCTCGCCAGCTCTACGAGAGCTCAAAGAGAAATCAGAAGGTAGGCTTGCAATCGAAACCGTAGACATAACCTCTCCGGCTCAGGTGACAGCGCTTCGTCATCGACTTACTGCCCAGAGCTTCAACTTGCTTTTTATCGCCGCTGGCATCGCCAATTCTGAACACGAAACCGTCGGCCAGGTGTCGACGCTTGAATTTGAGCGCGTCATGGTGACCAATACGCTGAGCCCAATGCGGGTGTTGGAGACTTTTCACGACCTCGTACATGAGTCGGGAACTCTCGGTGTCATGTCTTCCGGACAAGGTAGCATCAGCAACAACGTGAAAGGCGGTTGGGAGGTCTACCGTGCCAGCAAGGCCGCGCTGAACTCTCTCATGCGTAGCTTCCGGGCGCGGATGTCGGGCAATCCACGGACCATGTTACTGATGGCGCCTGGTTGGGTGCGAACAGATATGGGCGGTCCTAAGGCACGCTTGAGCATCGATGAGAGCGTCCCTCAGCTGGTTGCGACCATAGAGGCACAGACAGGCAAAGGCGGTTTGCAATTTCTCGACTATACCGGAGCTGTCGTTTCCTGGTAGCGGAGATGTGGCAATCAAAGACAAGCAAAGAGCAGGCGAAGACAGAGCAATGACCAAGTTGATCGCGATCGAAGAGCATTTTGTCTCTGCTGAGATTCGTGCTGCCTGGGCAGCATCTCCTATCGGACAGGAAGGTACTGCCGGGTTCGATCGAGGCGAAATTGAGGAGCGGCTCAAAGACCTGGGGGAGCATCGGCTATCACTGATGGACGAGAGCGGGATCGATCTCCAGGTGCTCTCTGTCACCACTCCAGCCCTGCACAATCTGGAACCCAAAGAAAGCGTCTCTCTGGCACAGCAGACCAACGATCTGGTCGCCGCTACGGTAGCGAAGCACCCGACGCGCTTTCAAGGATTTGCCACGCTGCCGACAGCCGCGCCGGAACAAGCTGCGGTTGAGTTAGAGCGGGGGTTGACCGGTCTTGGCTTCGTGGGTACAATGCTCTGCGGCCGCACTCGCGACAAGAATCTCGACCACCCAGACTTCCTGCCAATATTTGAAACTGCCGCAAGGCTCCAAGTCCCCGTGTTCATCCACCCGCAGATCCCGCAGCGCGAGGTCAGGGAGATCTACTACTCAGGTTTCAGTGAGCAGATCAATACCGCTTTTGCTACGTTCGGGCTGGGCTGGCACTACGAAGCCGGAATTCAGTTTGTACGCCTGATCCTGGCCGGTTTGTTCGATAAGTACCCCGATCTGCAGATCATCCTGGGACATTGGGGCGAAGTTGTTCTCTTTTACTTGGACCGGCTCAACTCTTTGACGCGCGTTGCGCATTTGCAGAGACCGATCGCTGACTACATCCGGCAGAATCTTTATGTGACGCCCAGTGGCATGTGGAGTCACTCCTATCTGCAGCGCACCCTGAAAATCGTTGGACCTGAGCGCATTCTATTCTCAACTGATTACCCCTATCAGTACCGTCCAGGCAGACCGGGCCGATCTTTTATCGAAGAAGCGGCTCTCTCTCCGGAGCAGAAGGAGTTGTTCGCTCACGGGAACTGGGACAGCCTCACTGGATCCGCACGCCGAGGCTGATCGGTCCTACCCTCCATCAGCTGCAACTAGTCGCCTCAATGGCCTGGGCAACCATGGCGTGCATCAGCCGCAGACTTTTCGAATCGATCGCTCCGCAACGCGGTTGAGCACGTTCCGTGCTTCAACCAGCAGACACACCAAGAATGTCCAATATCGCCCTGCTCACAAGTGCCGGCGCTTCTTTGGGCGGGCAGTGCCCGGTGTTCTCGAGCAATCTGCGTTCGTAAAAGTTTAGAAAGTGCCCTTTCTGCCCTTCCGAACTGGAAGCCGGCTCAACGCGGTCCAGTTCCCCGTGAAGGACGATCGTCGGAGCTGCGATCTTTGGCTTCTTCGCAAGCTGTTCTTCCAGTTTTTCGAGAGTGGGGTCTCCGGGCGCACGTCCATAGCGCTGCCTATAGGACTGAATCACCGTAGGAACGAAATCGGGATTGTCGAAGGACCTCGCAGTTGTCTCGAAGTACGCTGCGTCGAACTGCCAGCTGGGGGACCACATCCTCCAAAGCAGTTGGCAGATTTCGTTTCGATTCTGCTCGAGGCCGATGCGACCACGTTCGGTCTGGAAGTACCACTGATACCAAAGCTGATGCTCCTGTTCTGGCGATTGCGGCGTTATCGCCCATTCGCCGTAGTTCTTGATGGTGTAGCCGCCGACCGAAACCAGAGCCCGCACGCGTTCAGGCCAAAGCGCTGCGGCTACGCATGCTCCTCGCCCGCCCCAGTCGTAGCCCACGAGCGTAGCTTTCTCGATTCCCAAAGCGTCGAGAAGGTCGATGACATCTTTACCGAGAGCCGCTTGCTCTCCGGAACGGAAGGTCTCAGCGGAGCGATACCGGGTCGGCCCGAAGCCTCGCAAGTAAGGCACAATCAGCCGGCGATGCTCGTTTGCAAGGAGGTCGCGAACCTCGTCGTACTGGCGAACATCGTAAGGAAATCCGTGCAGAAGGATCACCGGTTCTCCGGAGTCGGGACCGGTTTGCTCGTAGGCGATATGAAGACTCGGAGTCGTAACCGTGTGTGTAACTGTCGTCATGTTGAGCTAAGCTTTCTTCATCGTAGTAGTCGTTCATCTCCGCAACCTTGGAGCTTCCACTTGTCTCGCGCGATATCTGAAAGGATGGTTGCTTCGTCGCGCTATAATCATCTCCACGCCATCTCCGGTGCGATGAGTCATTCGTTTTTCATGAAGTCACTTGTCGCCCTCGCCAGTCTGCTTCTCCTTCTTGCCGCCTGTACCGAACCCGTAAGAGTCCCGCCTATGGAGAAGATTCTTCCTGCGGCGACGAAGCCCCAGGCAGTCTCCGAAGCTAGTCAAGAAGTCGCCTTTAACCTCGACGGCACACTATCCATGCAGGGATTTGCCCGTGCCGGCGACGGACGATTTTCTCAGCTGCTGCAGGATCTGGATCTCTCTCTCACCTCGGTTTGGAAACCCGATCGCATCAACTATTACCGCTTCGGGTCGATCATCGAACCTGTCGCGCAACGCCCTTTTTATGTCGCCGCTTCGAACGAAAACTTCTTCAAAGCAACCAGAAATTATGCCGCGACTCGAATCGACAACGTCTTCCGCGCAAGCAAGCCTGGCCGTCTCACTTTGATCATGACCGACCTGTTCGAGCAAGATCTCGACATCGGCTCCATCCAACAGGCTCTCAAGGCAGCATCGTTTCCCAATCGCTCCAGCCTGGCCATCTGGCAATGGAACATGCCCTTCCGTGGAGCTATCTTCGATTTCGACTTCCGCGTTCACCAGGGCCGGGAGTACTCCGGTAGCCGCTACCTCTATATGCTTGCTTTGGGCGCGAAGGATTCGATCGAGCAGTTGCGTGCCTCCATCGACCGCAATGTCACGGCCGGTAAGCCGAACTTTCTTCTGCTTTCGGACCAGCCTGTTAAAGCCGGGCCAGACTGGCTAAAAGTGACGCAGACCAAGAATGTTGCTCTGAAAAGCCGCTCCCTCGCAGCCGGGAATGCCGTGCCGTATTCGGTCTACCGCCTCTCTCGGGGTTGCGCTACGGCCTCGCTGACGGCACGCCCCCAACTCACTCCTTCGGCCGATGGCTCCCCTTCGTTAGCTAATCCCGGATCGTATTCAGCTGCTCTCTATGCTGTTGCCGCAAACAATGGGAAGTGGTCCAGTCGCGCGCTTCCCGATCCCGGGATCCGATCGACGGCCGAGCGTTCGGGCGTTGGGCTGATCACTATTGATCTCACGTGCGCTGACGTGACAGCTTCGCCTCTTACGCTGCTGCGCGTGAGCCGCGTGGGGACCGGCAACGATCTACTGCTCCCGCCATGGGTCGCCGCAAGCAGCAGCAGTTCCATGGATTTTAATAATGCCGTCAAACGAAAGGAGCCAGGCTGGGGGCAGAAGACCCTTAATCTGCTACCGTTTGTGCGAGGCCTTGCCAGTGCCGCTACTGAACAAAATCCGCTCGCGATTGCGTATATATATCTGGTAGATAAATAGTCGATGAGAAATCAACAGTGGCTTTCCCTGCTGATTGCAGTCTTGATAGGAGCGGCGATCGTGATTGGGCCCGGAATCGCTCTATCCGGTTTTGTATCGAGTTCAGTCAATCCGCTTGACCCCAACGTCAGCATAGACACTTGGAGAAGTACGTATATCAGTGCCTTGGGCTGGAGCGCCGCCGCTACTGCTCTCTTCTCCGCTATCTGGCTTCTTCTTGCTCACGCTGGCCGCGGCCTCGATACAAAAGCGGGCGCTTGGTATGCGCTTTGGGGCATCGCGATCTTTGCCGGTGCGCTGCTTGCCTGGTTGATTCCTCCGCCCGTCAAAGAAGGCCCCTCGCTCCAGATGTCCATCGCGGCTCTTCTCGTTCTTGCGGGCTACTGGGTGGCCACGCTATTCCTCACACCGGACCATTACCGTTACACTCCCTTGTTGGGCAGGCTTGTCTGGGGGCGGCGCTCGTGAGCGATTGCTTGCTGTCGATCGGCGGCGCCGGTCATCGCGCGCTAAAGCCTCTGGTGTTTCTTGCTGCCGCGGGCGCTCTGGGCGATGCCGAACTCTCGCTGCTGTGTGTGGATAACGATGGCACCAATGGGAACTTGGCCGAAAGCCTGAACCTCATCCACCTTTACGACAACATCCGCGGAAAACAAAAGTGGCTTGGGGGAGCTCCGTTCTTTCGCCCAAAGCTCAACCTCATCGATGAGCGGCCCTGGTCTCCGTTTTCCTCCCGCGAAGGCGACCCCACGCTCGACCACTACCTCGGTCACGAATCGATGCGTGCCAACGCGGAAGGCCTCAACTCGCTATACGAATTCTTATACGATCGCGAAAAGCGCGGCCTCTCGGTAACCGAAGGCTTTCGCGGCCGGCCCTCGATCGGCGCAGCCGTGTATCGCGCCGCGGCACGGTCCGGAGTCAACGGCCACTCCGATTCGCTGCAACGATTACGCGAGCACCTCGAGGCGGGCACTGCCCAGGGCCGCAGCGCCAAGCTGTTCAGCATCGGATCGATCTTCGGCGGAACCGGAGCCGCTGGACTGCCC
Source organism: Bryobacteraceae bacterium (assembly GCA_965219105.1). GTDB lineage: Bacteria > Acidobacteriota > Terriglobia > Bryobacterales > Bryobacteraceae > Bog-105. The sequence continues at coordinate 3,936,133 of OZ244728.1, forward strand.
AGCATCCCAGTGTCGCTCATCGACAGCATGACGCACGGAAACGAACACGTGCTCTCCGGTGCTGCGTTCCTGCTTCCTTATTTCGAGTTCAGCACCAGCGGTCTTGACGAGCAAGGGCCCCATGCCAATCCCAACGACTTCATCATGATGATGAAAGACGCTCTCCGCTATTACATGCTCAATCCAAGCCGCTATCAGGCTGTTTACGCCATTGGATCGGATAAGTGGCGGCATCTTGAAAACGCAGCGGTCGGCAAAGAGAAGCAGCGTAATCAGTCGGATCTGGTAGAGTTTCTCGCCGCTCTCGCCGCGTCCAATTTCCTGACTACCTGGCAGCCGCCTTCGGCCTCTGAAAATGGGCACGGTCCGGCGCTCTACGTCTCTCATCGCGAAAGAGAATCGGAATTCAACTGGTCCGACGTTCCCGAGCAGGCTCGAATCAAACCTCACCTTGCTGCGTTTACTCGCTTTTGTTTCCTTTACCTCCACACGTTTTATCCCGAGCTCGAAAAAGCGCGCCAGCCTGGGAAGCGAGCGACCTGGTTCACTCGCAACATCGAGCAGGCCGGCGTCAAAGCCACTGCTGCCGAATTTCAAGAGCAAGCTTCTTCGCTGCGCGATTTCTGCCGCGAGTTCATGAAGTGGTGGGTCGATCTTCAGAGTAATGCGGGATTGACGCTAAATCTTGTCCAGGCCAACGCGTTTCGAACCGAGCCGTTTGTCGAAGACGCCTTCCCCACGCTCATCCAAGGAGACCGCTTTCACTCCAATGCGAAAGATGCCATCAGGAAGGTATCCAGTGCCCTCCCGCAGCACAAGCCGGATCTGTCGGGCTTCGGTCACTTTGTCGAGACGCTAGCTTCAGCTACAACCTAGTTTGCCCAGGAGATGATCTGATTCATGCCACCGATGCTGCCTGCTGCGGACACCGATCGAAACGACTTCGCTTCCGGCAAGCCCGGGCAATGGGATAAACGATCTTGGACCGACCTCGATCTGATTGCGCGCCGAACCCGTTCCACCGGCAGCGACAAGCGCCAGATCGAGGTCGATCTCATCCCCGATGTTTGGGCTCGCCTCATCCTTTTCTCGAACGCTCTCTATGACGAAAAACACCTTTTGCATAAAAGCGTTGTCGCTGCATTCCGCGGAACATTAGCTCTGCTCGCTCTGCGCGCCCGCAAGAACATCATGCTGAAGGCCGAAGAGCTCCAGCTCGATTCAGCGGGCAGTTGGCCCTTTGCCATCGCCGCCAAAAATATCGCCGACCGAAATCGCCATGGCATTCACCAGCTGTATTCGGACACAAGCTGGAACGACATCTATCTGCTTCGCGGCGACTTCGGATCGCTGATTGCCATCACGTCCCCGCTGACCTTAATCTGTCCCGCCCAGGGGCCATCCACCATCGGCCTGAAACAGCTTCCGAGCGCCTGGTTCGACGGTGCTCAGTTCCGCGACCCCTCCGCGCCCGGAGTTCTCAACGACGAAGACCGCGAGCTTCTCGCTTCCTGGCTGAAACAGCTGCGCAATAATCTCGCCAGTCATGGCGCGGAACCCGGCGTGCTTTCTTGGCCCGAAGGGCAGAATCTGATCCTCCATGCTATCGGCCAATTCGAAGACGCACTCGCTGCGAACGCCCGCGCTGCAGCGCCGCTGGCCGAGGGCGCGCTCCGGCTCGGCACGTCGGCCTATCGCTATCTCGCGGCCGCGCTCAAGCCTGAAGAGATTCGGCTCGAGCACTCCGACATCGTCTTAGACAGCGCTCTTACCCCGGTGCCGGTTCTTCTTCCTACTCGCGTCAGCGACAAAGACGTTGCCTTCGAACCGCAAGCCGACCCGAGCAAGATCACCGTTGTCAGCGGAACGTCGCTGCTCGACATCAACATCGCCGTCTGGGGCGATAACCCGCGCATCCTTGCCGGCCGGCCGCTGCCCAGCGATGCCCTGTGGCTGAACCCGCAAACTCTTTTTCTAGATCGGCTCTACTTCCTCAAGGGCACGCAAGCCAGGTCGAAAATGAATCACGCCAAAGATCAAGGCGCCGTGGCCGATCATTTCTCCGCGTACCCGGTGTTGCCGTTCACCCAGCGCCTGACCGAACTTCTTCCCGCTGAGCAGATCGTCGAAAACGCCCGCTTCTCTGTCGAGAACCATGGCAGCGGCGACGTAGTTGTGGTCAAGCTCCGTCTTCCGCTGAAGGGCGGTAAACTTCTGGAAGTTTCCCGCACCTACACGAGCGAGCAGCAAACCACCATTCAACAACTTCCGGTGCTCGAAGTATGGCCGCCATTTCGCAAGAAGGGATGGAAGTTCTACAGCACATTCTGGTGGACCAACTCGGAACACGCTTTCACCGCTGAGCCGTTTCACGCATCTGCCCAAAGCCGCGTCGAAGAACAAACAGAGAACTTAGCCGGCGGCCAGCAGATCCGTGTCACTCGCCTCAATACCGCGCCTGACGGATTTATTCTTCACTATCCGCATCCCCAGCGCGGCCGCTCCGCCATGCAGGAAGCGGGTCTCATCGTCATCAAGCTGGCCGAAATCACCGCGCCGCCAAAAGGCACGTGGGCTGCCGGCGTCGACTTCGGCACCAGCAGCACTAACATCGTTCTCCGGTCCGGCGAGGAACGGGAGCGCCCGCTGACCTTGGCTCAATCCGGTCCGCTACGCGTAGTTGTGGGCCGCGACGCCGATCGCCCGGAAGCGCTCTACAAGTACTTCCTCCCGTTCGCCTCCGAAACCGAAGATGCCGCCGAGACCTCGCCCTTTCTCTCCTTCCTCCGTATGCGCCACCCTGAGCAAACCTCCTTCAATCCCATCTCCGGAGCGCACATCCTGTTCTACAGCCGTGCCCACAACATCCAGGAGTTGAGCGCCGGCCGTCTCGCCACTAACCTCAAATGGGAAGGCGAGATCAGAGGCCGCAGCCGTCCCTACTTGCAGCAGATCTGTTTGCAAACCGCCGCCGAAGCCGCTGTCGGGGGAGCCGAACGGATTGATTGGTTCTATTCGCTGCCAGCCGCCTTCAGCCCGCATCGCGTAGACGACTACCGGAGAGAATGGAACTCGATCGGGGCTTTCATCGCCGACCAGACCGGACTCGGTTCCACCCAGACTCCGACCCGCATGACCGAAAGCTTCGCCACGGCTCGCTATTTCAAGGAGCGCGAAGAAGCTCCTCCTGAAGTCGGGGCCATCTTTCTCGACATCGGAGGCGGCACGACCGACATCTCCATCTGGCAGGAAAGCTCCGAACGCTGCGGCATCTCCATTCGCTTCGCTGGCCGCGACCTCTTCCTTGCGCCCCTCTTTGAATTGCGCTCCCAGCTGCTGCCTGAGTTCGCGCGCATCGCACCGGAACGCGTCTCGGAGGCCACTGTCTCGCGCCTCATCGCCGACGGGTCCGAGACAGAGTTCTACGCTCACGCCGAGGCCATGTTGCGCGATGCCGGTCTCGCCCTTCCTCAAAAACTCCATCTGCAAGACCGCCTTGAAACGCCCGCTCTTCCCTTGCGCTTCGGCCTGGCCGGACTTTTCTATTACGTCGGCATCGTCCTCCGCAATCTCGAACGGGCAAATCTCTACAAGCGGGATCTGGGCGGCGTATTCCTCGGCGGCAACGGTGCGCAACTGCTTCACTGGGCCGATGGCGGCCAGTATGACCCCTCCGGCTCGTTCGCCCGCGTGCTGACTCAGAGCCTCTTTGCCGGCGCTGGCTGGACCGGCAACGCGCCTCGCAACGTACTGATCAAGCTGAGCTCCAAACCCAAGCAGGAAGCCGCCACCGGCCTCGTTGTCAGGAGTTCGCTGCACTCCGACGCCGAGCACTGGGACGATGTCATTTCCGGTGAGCCTTTCACGCTGGCCGCAGTTCAAAAAAGCGAGATCGAGCTCCTCAGCCGCGAGGATTTATCAAGCGCGGAATTGACCGGCCTGCCCCAACTCGAACTCTTCTACGACAACTACATCCGCCTCGCCGAAAAGATCGGCTATCCGCGAATCAGCCTGCAGAAGGATCAACTCTTCGCTCGCGCCGCCGAGCGCGTCCGGCAGTTTCTCGCCGACCAGAAGGGCAAAGCCGCCGAAGATATCGACCTGACACCTCCATTCATCAAAGGCCTCCAGGTTCTCATCATGGGCATAGCCAGAGAAGCCGATCATCCTCATGGCGCCTTTACCGGACGCTGACAATCTTCAGGGAGTTTGCATGAAGAACGCGGATTTACGTACTGCTCTTCTGAGCTTCTTCAAAGACCAGCAGGAACAGGCTAATCGCTTCGCCGACGAGCTTGCCAAGATCAAGGAGGACTCCTCGCCCGAGCACAAGCTGGAAGATCTCCTTGACGGTCAGAGCAAATACCTTCAAAATCTTCTGCGTGCGACCAAACTCCTGCTTCGCGGCATGGAAACCGGATCGATGCCAAACCGGACGGTTCAGCCGCTGGCGTCGCGCGGCGAAGACCAGCCTTCCGAACTCGTCCAAGAAACTTCGGCGTCTGCCTTGAACCGGTACGAGCAGGAATTGGTATCCGCTTACAACGAGCAACCTGGCACATGGGCGCGAACCTTCAAGCCGGTCGGCTTCGGCGCGGAAAACGTGAATGAAATCTGGGGAAAGGGCGGGGAACCAAGGTTTGCTCGCAAGGAAGGCGGTATCTATAACCTGATCGAAGCGGACGGCCTCTGCTACGTGGTGCCGGAGCCTGGCCTTCGTCTCCAGGAGAGCTATTTTCGCAGCGAAGGGCTACGCTATCTGTTCGATGTGACGGGTAGCCCTACCGAACATGAGCCCCTGATTTGCCTGATCAGCCCTGCGAAAGTGAAAGAAAACAGCGGCCGCTGGAACATCCTCAGCAAGGGAGAGATTCGGGGCCGAACCTGACAATGTCCCTCACCACTTTCTTTCCCGCCGATGCTCTGTCGTCCGCTTTCGTGCTCGGCCTCGCCGCTTGGTTCGCCTTTTGGCTATACCGCATACACGCGGAGGCCACAAAGCTGGATTCGTTGAGCCGGCTGCTCGCAAACCTGGATGGCTGCATCGAACAGCTGCGAGCGCAACAGCTCTGGCGCGACCGCCAGCGCATCAACGGCAACAATGTGGCGGCCGATCCAGCTCAGTTCTTCAACAGCACCTGCGTCGCGCGCCTCGCTCCGGCCAGCTCCGCGGCGTCCATCCTTCTCGATCACTTCCGGGCAATCTTCGTCGCTGGGTGCGATGAGAGCGCGCTCGATGCTGCCGAGCTCAATGCACAAACTTGTGAGCAAATTGCCAACAAGCCCGAGCAGCTTCGAAACGAACTTCTCCTGATGCTTTTGCTTGGCGGATTGGGCACGCTGCTTTCTCTGTCGCGCCATTACGCCGAACCGTCCCTGCAAGCTCAGCGCGCCTTGCCCCCGCTCATCTGGGGCGCCTTGATGACAATTGCTGGCGGCGTACTCTATCTCCAATTCCAGCGCCACAGACTCGCTCCCTTGCTTGCTGAGTTGCGCCGGAAAACCACTACGCTCTGGATACCGCGCCTCTATCCAACCGTCGCTCAGCGGGCCGCTCAATGGGCCATTCATACCTTGCATAACGCCGCCCGCGCTGCAGACGCATCCGAAGTCATCAAAGATCACGCCCTTCAATTTGTCGGCGCCATCGAGACAGCTCGTCAGGCCGCCGACGTCTTCTCCGCCGGTATGCGCGAGTTCTCGCGTGGCATCGACGCCTCCGATCACGCCATCCAGAACGCCCAGGCTAAACTAGGCCTCCAAATCGATAAATTCGCTGACTCGCTTGGCCGCTGGAGCAAGTTCGAAGACGAAATCCGCGGCTTCTACACTGCTGTAGAGAGACACCAGAGCGAAATAGGCGCCCATCAGAAATCCTTCGAGTTCATGTTGTCCGGGTACTACGATCTGGTCCGTCAATCGACCAACGTGCTCCAACAGTCCGCATCCGACATAGGCGCCGTCGCCAAAACACTTCCCCAAGCCTTCCAGTCGTCCGCCGACAAGATGTCTCAAACCGCCGCAGACTTCCAGCAATACCTCGCCGCAACCGTGACTCATCTCAGCTCCGAATTGCGTTCCGGCTACAGCGCGGAATCCGCCGCCATGCAATCGCGCCTTGGCGAAATTGTTGCCCCAATCCTGACGGTAGAAGACCGGCTCAGGTCGCTCAGCACGCCGTTTGAAAGCGCGGCCAACAATCTGCTTGAGGTCGCTCACAACTTGTGGCGGCTCAACTATGAATTCGAGCAAAAAGTCGCTCGCTCGCTCATCGAGCAGCAGAGCGTTCCCTCCCGCGCCATCAAATCAGGCACGTAATGCGCCCGGCTAATCCGCTTAGATCCATTGATCGTTCGGAGCTGTACGCTCCCCGCGCTCTTCTCCGGTATTTGCTGTGCCCCGTGGCTCGATCAGCAACAATCTGACTTCATCCTTCGCGTAGGGTTTGTGCTCCACGCCTTTGGGCACGACAAACATTTCACCCGCCGCCACCTGGACAAACCCGTCACGAAAATCGATCCGCAAAACACCTTTAATCCGGCCAGTTCAATTGTTGGATCGCCGAATTACACAAATCCTCTTGCCCTTCAACCGTTAGAAGTGAGCCGGAGCGGGGGGCATGGCATGTCTCAATCCCCTGTCATTTGCGACTAAAGCAACTAGTCGAGAGAGGTCAGGGGTACATGCACTTCGCGGAGGAGATCGCCAACTCTTTGGGAAAGTCTCGACACCCTGGGCGTTGCACCGCATTTTCTTCAAGTGCTTAAATGAACGACACAATGACTGTACCCATAAGTACCCTCGTCGCGCCGGAAGCCAAGTTTGTGCAGGAGCTTGAAATTTTCCGCACTGAGGCAGAGGCGGCAGCACAGTTCTTCTTTACGTATTTAGCCATGCGCAAGATTGCCGATCGCCACAAGACGGTTCATCGCATGTTCGATAAACACGCCCTTTTCTGGAATACGCTTTTAGCCGGCGTGCAGACTAGCGCCGTCATTGTTCTTGGTCGTGTCTTCGACCAGAAATCCACGCATAATATCGACATCCTCCTCGGCATTGCACAGCGAAACCTCACGATCTTCTCAAGCGCTGCCCTCGGAAACCGCAAGCAAGGCAGCGCCGCAAAACCGCCACGCTGGCTCGGACAGTATTTGGCGAGTGCCCATGAGCCAACTTACGACGACTTTCGTCGTTTGCGCAAACACGTCGACAAGCATAGGCGCATTTACGAGAGAAACTATCGCGATCTGCGCAATAAGTTCTACGCTCATAAGCAGACGGCAAATCCTTCGGATATCGCAGCGATGGTCGCTGGAACGAACATCAAGGAGATGGAGCGCCTTTTCGCATTTCTCTTGCGTTTCCACTATGCGCTGCAGGAACTCTTCATCAATGGGACTAAGCCGGTGCTACGGTCAATCCGATACTCGACTGCCAATATCCTGCAACGACCCTCAGCCATCGTTCCCGGCAGGGCAGTGCACGAGCGCATCATTCAATACGCCGAGAAAGCCCTCGTCGAACTCTCCAACAAGCTATAACGCTCTCTCAATCCGAACTCAACTATGAATTCGAGCAAAAAGTCGCTCGCTCGCTCATCGAGCAGCAGAGCGTTCCCTCCCGCGCCATCAAATCAGGCACGTAATGCGCCCGGCCAATCCGCTTAGATCCATTGATCGTTTGGAGCTGTACGCTCCCCGCGCTCTTCTCCGGTGTTTACTGTGCCCCGTGGCTCGATCAGCAACAATCTGACTTGGTTCTCCGCGTAGGGTTTGTGCTCCACGCCTTTGGGCACGACAAACATTTCACCCGCCGCCACCTGGACAAACCCGTCACGAAAATCGATCCGCAAAACACCTGCAATCACCAGGAAAGTCTCATCGGTGTCCTTGTGTGAGTGCCAGATGAAGTCTCCTCGCAGCTTTACCACCTTGAACTGATAATCGTTCATCTCGGCGATCACTCGCGGCGTCCACTCCTGAGTCAACAGGCCGGCTTTCCGGCCGAGATTTATCGCTTCGTATTGCATTTCGGACAACCCTTCTGCTTGCTTCTGTGCTGTCAGCATTCAAGATCCAGTGTATTGCCGCTTCCGCGGGGCGCGGCTTTATCGGCACATCGTGAAGCTACTCTGGATTACTGGATTTCCATAACCCGAGTAGCTGAATTCTGTGTACACTAATAGGAGGTTTAACATTTGACACTATCTTCATCGGTCCCCTCGGCGCGGGTGAGCGCCGTACGCTAGTCCGGCATGTATCCACCGAGAAATTTCCCGCCCCGTCGGCCTCGCATCCGAGAAAACGTTAACGAAGCAATCCGAGCCAGAGAAGTACGCGCAGTCTTTCCGGACGGATCTGTAGAAGTGATGCCCACTCCCGCTGCTGTTCGAAAAGCACAGGATTTGGGACTCGACTTAATCCTGATTGCTCCGACTGCAGAGCCGCCAGTGGCCAAAGCCATGGATTATGGCCAATGGCAGTACGAGCAGAAAAAGAAGCAGCACGAGACGAAGAAGAAGCAGCACGTCATTCAGGTTAAGGAGCTGAAGTTCAGGCCCAACACCGACGACCATGACTATGACTTCAAGAAGAACCATGCCATCCGCTTCCTGAAAGACGGAAATCGGGTAAAGGCTGTAGTTCAGTTCCGGGGCCGCGAAATCGCCCACGTGGACCTGGGCAAGAAGCTGTTGTTGAAGTTTGCGGAAGATCTAACTGGAGTCGGCGCCATCGAAGGGCAACCGAGGATGGAGGGCCGGAATGCCCACGTTATCATCAGCCCGGTAAAGGCTGCCGCCGTGCCGAAAAAGAAGGATAAGCCGAAAGAAGAAACGGGCCCAACCGCCCCGGCGAATCCAGTCTTAAGCGCCTAATCTTTTAACGTTCAATATTCTCAAGCGCCGGGTCAATACCGGCGCTTATTGCTTTACCGGCCTGCTTGTTGTGCGAAATTCATATTGCTGAATTTGCAACGCAAGCTGCCCCTGGTTGTTTCTGGTAATCCGGCCACGCGCTACGAGGTTCAGCATGCAGCGCTCGTTCAGCTGCGCCGGCCAGCTAATGGAAAGCTCTAACCGGGTGCCGACCGGAAGGTCGTGATCCGATGTGAACAACACGCCGGAACTGCTTATATTCAGAGTCTTGCCATTACCGGCCAGGATCTCCGCCCGTTGATTCAGAGTCTTGTAACGCACTTCGCGCTCGATTGGAAAACGGCTAGAACGCCGCCTCTCCATGGTGGCTACACCCGGTTCACGCTTGCCTGAAAATAATGATGCTTCGGGCACAATTAAAATACTCCGATCTCTAAGATTACAACTAAAAAAATCATTTTTCCGGACCTATTTCGACATTCTTGCCGCTTCACGCCTGGAGCGAACCCACTTCATCTGTTCTGTAACGCGCTGTTCAAATCCGCGGTTTGTGGGCTCATAAAAGGACGTCCCCGCTAACTCTTCAGGCAAGCACTCCATGGCCGTCACCGCGTTTTCCTGCCCGTGTGCATGCTCGTAACCTTGCCCATACCCGATCTCTTTCATCAGTCTTGTCGGGGCGTTGCGCAGATGGAGCGGTACGGGCTCTGCCCTCGTCGACTCGATCGTTGCCTCCACTTTCTTCAACGCCCGATAACTCGAGTCAGATTTAGGAGCAACCGAAAGGTAAATCGCCAGTTGCGCCAGGGCCAGGTCGCCTTCGGGAACTCCCAAAAAGTTCACTGTTTGCATGCACGCCATCGCCTGCTCGATCGCTTTGGGGTCAGCCATGCCGATGTCTTCAATTGCCATTCGAACGAGTCGCCGCGCCAGGTATAACCGGTCCTCTCCCGCCTTCATCATTCGCCCCAGCCAATACAAAGCCGCATCCGGATCGCTCGATCGAACCGACTTGTGTAAAGCCGAGATCAGGTTGTAATGCTCTTCCCCTGACTTGTCATAAAGCAACACCTTTCTTTGCAGCGCATCCGCCACCGCAGTAGGCCCGATTTCGCCATTCTCGGCCAGCTCCGCCGCGATTTCCAGCGTATTGAGCGCAGCCCGCGCATCGCCATCAGAACCTACAGCTATCTCATCGAGCAATTCCTGAGAAATTCTAAGCCGGAAATGTCCTAATCCCCTCTCCGGTGTAGTCAATGCCCGTTCCAGCAGTTGCACAATTTGTGCCGGCTCGAGCGCTCGCAGCGTATACACCTTGGTACGGGAAAGCAGCGCCGATACCACCTCAAACGAAGGGTTTTCCGTCGTGGCCCCAATCAAAACCACGTCTCCTCGCTCCACATAAGGCAAGAAGGCATCCTGCTGCGCTTTGTTGAAGCGATGAATCTCATCCACAAACAACACAGTCTGGCGGCCTTGGCGCTTTCGACGCTCGGCCTCTGCCATCACAGTCTTGATCTCCTTAATACCGCTCAGAACTGCGCTGAACGGAACGAAATCCGACCGGCTCGCACCGGCAATCAAGCGCGCCAGCGAGGTCTTACCTGAGCCCGGCGGTCCCCAAAAGATAATCGAGGTTAACCGTCCGTTATCCACTTGCTTACTAAGCGGCTTGTCTGGACCTAGTATATGTTCCTGTCCGACGTATTCGGCAAGAGTCTGGGGTCTCATGCGTTCGGCCAGCGGACGCCCCTCGATGCTCTCGATCGCAGCCGATAGGGCGGTATCGAAGAGGCTCATACCCGACTGCCGGCACGCTGTCGCGCTGCTTCGAAGAGCGTAACCGAGCACGCTACCGCCGCATTCAAAGACTCTACCCGTTCCGTTAAGACATTGATTTCATAAGTACTTGTAATCAATTCAGCGGAAAGTCCCGACCCTTCGCTGCCCACCGCAATCACGCAAGGAGCCCGAAAATCTGCCTGCTGAATCGGTATTCCACCGGTCGCCATCAACCCGTATAGCTTGGCTGGAATTCCTGCGGCCAACCCTGGCAGTTCGTTCGGCAAAATGCCCTCCAAGAAAGGTATACGAAATATAGAGCCGGCTGTCGCACGTAAGAGCTTTCCATTTGACACTCGAGCACATCCTCTTGCAAGTACAATGCCAGTCGCCCCGAACGCCTCGGCCGAGCGGATGATCGTACCTGCGTTCCCCGGGTCCTGCACTCCATCCAAAACGACGATGAGCGTGCTTTGACTGACCAAGTCGACCCATTTCCACGCCCGAGGCCGTACAAGCGCAAGGACCCCTTGACTTGTTTCCGTACCCGAAACCGCGGCCAGCACGTGCTCCGTAAGCGTTGTCACCGGTGTCCTTTGCTCAACAAACAATCGGGAGAATCGAGTTTTCGCCTCCTCGGTGCAAAAGATCGCCTCCACTTGCCAGGCACTGCTTGCCGCTTCCGCTAATAAGTGCGGCCCCTCTGCCACAATCAGGCCTTCCGCAGTTGGCCGGCCGCTCTGCACGGCTTTTCGCAACATCTGAACCGAGGTGTTACGCGTACTCGTCAGCTGTGCAGCCATAGGATCTTACTGGTTATTCTCCCAGCCTTCCTTCTTGCCCGTCGTTTATGGACGGAAAATGCCGGCTGTTTGCACGTCCGAGCTGCTTAAGGCCTTTTAACGAGAGGGAAGTCAACGATCCGGCCACTTGAGAGTTAGAACAGGTGAGGGATTTCACCCGCGTGCCGGGCAATTCACCCCTTGGAGGTCCATATGCGACTCAGCAAGAAATTCAGTGCCCTTTGCACGGCGGGGCTCTTAGCCGTTGCACTGTCTGTTACTCCCCGTCCTGCAACGGCTGGCCTAGCCATCGCGATCACGATTGCCCCACCGAATTTGCCGGTCTATGTGCAGCCGCCTTGCCCCACGGCAGGCTATCTGTGGACCCCTGGATATTGGGCCTGGAGCTCGGCCGGCTACTTTTGGGTGCCCGGCGTGTGGGTCGCCCCGCCCAGAGTAGGCCTACTTTGGACTCCTGGCTACTGGGGATTTGGCGGCGGCGCCTACCTTTGGCACGCAGGCTTCTGGGGCCCGAGTGTCGGGTTTTACGGCGGCGTGAACTATGGTTTCGGGTATTCCGGGGTTGGATTTGCCGGCGGGGTTTGGTCCGGCCGCGCTTTCCGGTATAACACTGCCGTTACCAATGTAAACACCACCGTCATTCACAACACGTATATCGACCGAACCGTCGTCCATAACAGCTATATAAACAACCGCACGAGCTTCAACGGTCCCGGCGGCATCGACGCTCGCCCCACTCCTAACCAGCAGGTTGCCATGCGCCAGCAGCACTTCGGGGCCACAACCAACCAGATCTATCATCAGCACGTAGCAAGCGGAAACAACGCTCAGCTTGCATCGTTCAACCATGGAAACCCCGGCACTGCCGCCATGGACTCTGTCAATGGCCGGAGATTCAACCAGCAGGGCAGAATTGCGAACGGCGTCTCCTCCGGACGTCTCACCGCGGGCGAAACCGGTCATTTGGAAAACCGGGAGGCTCGGCTCAACGGCGAGATACATAACGATCGCGCCGCCAATGGGGGACGGCTAACTGCGCCGGAACGTCAACAGGTCAATGCTCAGCAAAACAATCTCAGCCGCTCTGTGTACGACGATAAGCACAACGGTGCTCAAGCCAATCACGGCAACAACGCAGTAGGCGCGCGCCGCTACGAACAGCAGCAGCGCGTTGCGCAAGGCGTTCGCAACGGGAGTCTTGCTCCGGGCGAGGCGGCTCGAGTCGAAGGCAACGAGCAAAACCTCAACCGGCAGGTAAGGGCGGAACGTCAAGCGAACGGCGGAACTCTGGCTCCCTCTGAACGCCAAAACGCCAATCGCGAGCAAAACCGGGAGAGCCGGCAGATCCACGCAGAAAAACACAACGGGCACGAAGCCCCGCGCTAGCCACTTCTAGAACACCAGCTTCAGTCCCAATTGCAAATTGCGCCCGGGGTAGGCAGACGAGAGCGTTCCGAAGCCTCCATTAGTAGTGGTGACTCCGAGCCCACTGAAATTCGTTACGTTGAAGGCGTTGAAGAAGTCGGCCTGCAGGCGGAGATTGAAACGTTCGGTGATGAGGAAGTGCTTTGCGACGGAGAGATCATAGGTTTGTAGACCAGGGCCTTCGACGATTCCCGGTGCCGAAGTTCCGAAGTGGTACGGGGCGGCGGCGGTGAATGCGGCGGTATTAAACCAGTTATTCACGCTGCGCTGTGAGGAGGGAACGGACGTTGTACCACCGGCGTAATCAGCGCGGCGGGTGCCTATGGCGGTGTTGCCGATGATGTTGTAGTGTTCGCCGGTTTGAAGGCGGATAATCCCGCTGAGCTGCCAGGCGCCGGCCACACTGCGAAGAACACGCTGCTGGTTGGCAAGGGTCGGCAATTGCCAAACAAAGGTGGAAAAAAAGACATGCCGGCGGTCGGAAGCAAGCGGACCGTAATTGTAATGTACGTTGCCGTAATTTTCATCGCCCGACGATAGGCCGGAATCGCCCAGGGCTTTGGACCAGGTGTAGCCGGCCGTCAAGGTAACAGCGCCGGCCCGCTTGGATACGTACAGTTGCAGGGCATGGTAGTTCGAGGTGGAATCGCTGAGATAGTCGTTGATTGCTGAGAACCCTTGATAGGGGCGCAGGGCATTCTCGGCGACACCCGATGGGGCGGCCGCGAGCACGCTAAATGCGGGCTGATTGAGATCCGGCTGGCGCAGCAGGTGGCGGCCCAGATTTCCAACGTAAGAAGCTTCCAGCAACATGCTGAGCGGCAGCTGCCGTTGTACGCTGAAACTGAATTGCTCGGTATAGCCATTGGTGAGACGCGAGTTGATCGAGCTGATCGTACCGATAGGCGCCGAAACAACTGATCCACCGGCGATATTGCCGATGTTGCCGTTCTCATATTGCGTGACTTGCAAGAAAGGCGGCAAGTTGGCCTGGGAGAAGGTCAGATTTCCTTCCGGACGGAAATAGAACATGCCGAATCCGCCGCGCAGCACCGTCTTGTCATCCGCCGAATAAGCAAAGCCGAAGCGCGGTGCGAACGTACTCTGGCTCGGGTAAAGGCCCCGCGGCGCACCGGTAGGGACCGCTGCAAGCTGCGAAGCCGGAACGGGCACGCGTCCGGCTTGACTAGACGGCACGCCATTTCCAGCGGCTATCAGCCCCTCGTATGGATTGCCTGACCCTGGCACGATCCGGCCTGCCGCATTTACGGTAACGGCGTTCGCGGGATTGTAGAGATACTGGCTAAAGTCAGCGATGTTGTTTGCTTGGGTATACATGGGCTCCATGAATTGGTAGCGGAGGCCAAGTTCCAAGCTGAGCTTTCTGCTCACTTTCCAGTTGTCCTGGATGAAGGCTTCGGGCTGAGAAAAGCGGAAGAAGCCGACCGGATCGCTGGAGGCTTCGTTATAAGTGCGGTAATTGCCGAGAAGCGCATCAGCCAAAGCGTTTTGCGTGGTGTTCGGATTACTGGCGGCATTGAAAGTGAAGTTGCCGGTGTACGAAGGCCGTCCATTCTGGTCAACCCGGTCGCGAACGAAACTGCCGCCGATTTTAACGATGTGCGGTCCGAATATGAGGGAGAGTGTATCGGCAAACTGGATATCGGTGCTGGGCGAGTGGAGAGCGAAGGACGGCCCTCTGAAGTTCGCGAAGCCGGTGATGGCAACGTCTGGGATGCCGTTGTTGTACTGGCCGCCGCTGTATAGTTGAGCGAATTGAAAACCGTAGGTGCTGCGCAGCCAAGTGGTGCCGTACGGCGGTATGTTCTGGGATGCCCAACTCGCGTTTGCTCTGGCCTCGTTGACGATGTTAGCGGAAGGAATCCAAGTTTCCGCAATAAGGAAACTTTCTCCGGGACGCATGCGGACGGTCGGCGTGGTGGGCAGATTGGAGCCGGAGAAGGTGCCGAAGGGATCGATCAATTGATTAGAATCCTGAATCCAGCGTCCATAGATGGAGTGCTTCTCATTCAGGTGGTAATCGATGCGGACGATGTCCTCGCGGAAGTTCAGCGGGTTGCTTGGCGTAAGGGTCAAGTTGTTAGCGGTGGCGGAATCGACGAAGGAAGCACCCTGCTGTGACATGAGGCGGTACACGTTCGCGATCGCCTTCCCATCGGGGGTGATGAGATTCGCAGGAATCGCGTTGCCGGGAATGGGATTTTTCGTGCCGGGGAAGTAGATAACCGGTAGACCCGCGAAGTTGCCATTCAGTTCGGCGGAAGATGGGACGGTGACACGGGTGGGCGTGGCGGTTTGCCGGAGACGCTTCCATTCTTCGCCGACGAAGAAAAAGAGCTTGTCTCTTTTAATTGGACCGCCGAGATCGTAACCGAAGTCATTGAAGCGAAGAGGCGTCTTCTTCGCCACGAAGAAGTTGCGGGCGTCCAGCGCGTCGTTGCGCAGATATTCGAAAGCTGCGCCGTGAAACTGGTTGGTGCCGTTCTTGGTGACGACGTTGAAGGCCGGTCCGGAGGTGCGTCCATACTCGGCGGAAAAATTGGAGGTTTCAACCTTCACTTCCTGGACAAAGTCGGGACTCACGTTATTCATCAGGCTGCCGTTGCTTCCAGCGACGAGATTGAAGGCGCCGTCGACGGTAAGGTTATTGGAGTCGCTGCGATTGCCGTTAACGGTTTGGTTGGTGGCGCTCAGGCTAGTGGTGACCGAGAACTGATCGGGGTTGGTGACGTTGGCCCCGGGGACCAGCGTGAGCAATTGCGTGTAAGTGCGGCCGTTTAGAGCGAGGTTGGCGACCTGTTTGGTATCGATGACGTGGGCGAGCTCGCCCGAGACGGTGTTCAGAGTTTCGGCGTTCGCGGTGACCACGTCTACATTTTGTGTGACGTTACCGAGCTCGAGGTGAAAATCCGCAGTGATGCGGCCGTCGGCGACCAGTGAGAAGCCGGACTTCTCCTGCCGCTTGAAGCCCTGCTGCTCCACGCTGACGCTATAAGGGCCGATGGGCAGATTAGTGGCTACATAGAAGCCTGAATTATCGGTTGCCACGGTGCGGGTCTGCTTTGTATCGGTCTCGGTAATCACCACGCGGGCTCCGGCGACCGAAGCGCCTGAGGGATCAATGACAGATCCCGAGATTCGGCCAAAACTAGTCTGGCCCACGAGAGGAATGAAGGATGAGCAAAGAAGGGCAATGAACGCGGCCGATAGAACGGTGACTTTGTGGCGCAAGTGGACTCCCTCTGAATTGCTGGCTACTATATCACTGCTGTGCGCCGGAGGGGGCGACAGTGCACTATGCAGAGTTCGAAGGCGTCATGAAGAGATTTTCTGAAGACCTCTCACTGCTGGCAAAACGAACGAGCCGCCGGAGCGAAATCTGTTCCGGCGGCTCGTTTTTTCATCTTCTATCTAAGTTCAGTTCTAACAGGCCCTCGGAATTCGACTCCCAATATCTGCCCGCCAGCCACGGGCGAAAGGTGCTTGACCGAGCCGCTCAGTTCACCGCACGCGTACGATATCGTTACTGCCGTTCCGACCGGAAGTGAGTCGCTCATTAAAATGCCAGCTCCATCGAGCGACACATTCTGCACGGTGCCAAGCTGGGCAAATTTTCGGGCACGCTCCTCCCAACAGATTGTCACTTGCTGGGCCACTGCGAGCCGGAATTCTGAACGCCGTTGAATCATCTCCACCCCTTGCAAGGATGTTCATCGGATCTTTAAATTGTCTCAACTAACACACTTGAAGAGGATCAGTTCGCCGGGAGTGGAACCCTGACCATTATGTTTGTGCCATCTCCCGGGCAGGAACGAATCATCAGCTTTCCTCCTACCGACAGTGCCCGCTCTTGCATACTGAGCAATCCGAGACCACCGTTCGCCCGCACTTGCTCCAGGTCGAACCCGGCTCCCGTGTCTTCGATCCGCAGCTCGAGCTGGTCGTTCTGACAGCACAACGTCAATCTTACCGGCACATCCGCAGTGTGCTTGGATACGTTGCGCAACGATTCCTGGGCGATGCGATAAAGAGCCGTCGATACTTCGAGAGGTAAGTCCCCCGGTATGCCGCGAATGCCGGCGCTCAATTCAAGTCCCTGGTTTTGATACTCATCGACCAACGAACGAAGCGCTGCCGTTAGCCCGATGTCAGCGAGTATGGAGGGATGCAGCCGGTGCGAGACTTGACGTAAACCTTGCGCAAGCTCAACCAGCCTTGCGCGGATCTGCTCGATGGCAGTCTGCGCATCAGTCGAAGCATTGCTCAGCATGCCCGACAATCGATCTACATCGTAACTGAGCAGGGCGGTTCGCTGTCCCAGATCGTCATGCAATTCACGTGCAACCCGGCGGCGCTCCTCTTCCTGAGCCGTCATGAGGTGGCGTGACAAGGCGCGCAACTCAGTTCGTGTCTGCCCGAGCGCCTCGTTTGTCGACTCCACCTTCTCCTGCAACCGATGGCTCTCGGTGGCCTGGTTTCGTTCGAGCAGCAGACGGTCCGATATATCCAGAAACACCGTCACCGCTCCCGTGATCTCGCCGTCCTCGATAATCGGTGCGGCAGAATCCTCGAGCGGTATCTTCTGGCCTAATCTGTTTTTGAGCAGCAAGCGCACCTTGCCGACTGGTTGTTTGAGCAGCAGAGCTTTACGCACTTGACAGTGCTCGAGCGGAGACTCATCGAGGGTAGTCAGCAAGCAGATCTCTTCAATGAGCTTGCCCACGGCCTCCGAGCGGGTCCAGCCGGTAAGCACCTGCGCGGCCGGATTCAGATACAGAACGTACCCCTCGGCATCTGTCGCAATGATGCCGTTGCTCAAACTATCCAGCGTGGTTTCGAGCCATTTGCGCTTTGCAAATAAGTCTCTCGTCCGGCCGTGCTGCTCGAGTGCAATGCGAATCGTTGCATTAAGCTCTTCGATGCGGAATGGTTTGGTCAGAAACCCGTATGGGCAAGCTGCTCGGGCCTCTGCGACAACATCATCACTTGTGTTGGCAGTCACGAACACTACGGGAATATGACAGTTTTCGCGAATCCTACTTGCCGCAGTAATGCCGTTCATGGCGCCTCGAAGCCGGATGTCCATCAAGACCAGATCCGGCCGCATGTCATTGGCTATTTGCAGCGCCTTTAAGCCCGTGTCGGCAATGCCGGAGACTTCATATCCCAGCCGGCTCAAACTCATCCGAAGGTCTGCGGCAACGAGCGATTCGTCTTCAACGACCAGAATCTTGGGCTGATATGTTGGCATGCGATGACTTGTCTCCCGTCCTAACGTGGACGAGCATCGGCCGGAATCGGACACAAGCTTTGTTTTGCCTATCTGCCACAACCGGCTTACTCGATTGTTGTCGGACCGTGCAGGAACTCCACTCCCCGGCGTTCCGGGCCCATGATTGACACCAGGATCGTGAACACGAACACCGAAGCAGCCGTCGCCGCCATCGCAGTCGCATAGCTCATATGCTCGGCCAGCGCTGCTTCGAATGTCCCCACCGATCCGGTCAATGCCGCGCCGCACTGATACGCAAAGCCCGGCAAGAATCCCCGCACTTCATTCGGTGCAAGCTCGCTCAAGTGTGCCGGAATCACGCCCCACGCACCTTGCACGAAGAATTGGATCAGAAATGCCCCTGCGACCAGCCATCCCAATCGCGGCGCGTAGGCCCAAAGCGGAACGACCAAGACCGCCGCTAGCAGCGACGAGGCAATCAGCCGCTTGCGGCCAAGACGGTCAGACAGCAAACCTACGCAGACTCCGCCCGCAATCGCTCCGATCATAGAAATGGCCGTGATGATTGAGCGCTGGTTGGTTCCGAAGTGCCAGTAGCGCTGCAGGAACGTTGGATACATGTCTTGCGTGCCGTGCGACGCCAGATTCATTCCGGTCATGAGCAGCACCAGGTACAGAAACAGCTTCCAGTGGCCCAGAAGTGAGCTACCGATGTGGGACCAGCTCTTCTTACCCGATTGCTCCCATACTTCGGATTCCTTCACGCGCGAGCGTACAAATAGCGCTAGCAGCGCCGGCAGTCCGCCCAGGAAAAACAACGGCCGCCACCCGAAGCGCGGAAAAATGAGTGGGTATGCGATCGCCGCCAGCAGGTAGCCGAGCGAGTAGCCTTGCTGAAGCAGCCCGGAAAGCAATCCGCGCCAGCGTGCCGGCACCTTCTCCATTGCGAGCGATGCGCCCACGCCCCACTCGCCGCCCATTCCGATTCCAAACAACGCTCGAAAGACAAGAAAGACCGCGAAATTCGGCGCAAAACCCGTCGCGATCTCCACCGCCGAGTAGAAAACTAGATCGATCATCAACGGCAGCCGCCGCCCATACCGGTCCGCCATCAAGCCGAATAGAAAGGCTCCTACCGGCCGGAACAGGAGCGTCAAACCGATCGAGTAAGTGATCGCTTTATCGGATTGGTGAAACTCTTTGGCAATCGCCGTCAGACAAAATGAGACCAGGAAAAAGTCGAACGCATCGAGCGTCCATCCAAGAAAACTGGCAGTGAGCGCGGCCCCGGACCCGCTTGTTCGACGTTCCGTTTTCTCCGGCATTTACGCCGACGCGGCTCCAGAGGGATCGTCGCCCGTTTCTTTCTTCACCGCGCCTGCCGCTTCGTTCGGCTCCCAAAGCGTTTCGGCGATGCCCAGCAGATGATTCGCCCATCGGCTCCAGACAAATAGCGCATCGCTCAAGCGATTCAAATAGTGGACGCCCTCTTCCGGCACGCTTTGCTCTCTTGCAAGCCGCACCAGCCAGCGCTCGGCACGCCTGCAAACTGTGCGGCAGACATGTAGTTCCGCGTCAAGCCGGCTCGCTCCTGGAAGCACGAACGATCGCAGCGGCGGCAGCGCCTCATTTGCCGCGTCGATCTCGCGTTCGAGTTGTGCCACCTCCGCCGCCGTGATCCGCGCTTGCTTCGGATGCACGTCATCCGGCAGTGTCGCCAGAATCGATCCTAGATTGAACAGCTCATGCTGTACGCGCTTCAAGATAATCGCGAGAGGCCTAACTTCCGGATGCGCTCCGGTCACTTGCTCGGCCGTCGTTCGCGCGACGCCGATGAATGCATTTAGTTCATCCACGGTGCCATACGTCTGAATCCTCAAGTCATCTTTATGCACCGTCTGTCCGCCTGCTAAACGCGTGCCCCCGCCATCGCCCGAGCGCGTGTATATGCGGTTCAGAGCAATGCGCGGTTCATCGAAAGTCTGCTCGCTCATAGTGGTGTCCTGTTCTCCCTATTAGAACGCGTTCTATAATTTAGGGGTGTAAGTATGCCTCCTCCGATTCGTGTGCTCGTCGCCAAACCAGGCCTCGATGGACACGATCGCGGCGCTAAGGTCATTGCACGTGCCCTGCGCGACGCCGGCATGGAAGTCATTTACACCGGTCTTCGGCAAACGCCGGAGATGATCGTCAACGCAGCATTGCAGGAAGATGTCCAAGTAATTGGGTTGTCGATCCTGTCGGGAGCGCACAACGTGATTGTGCCTCGCGTCATGCAATTGCTGCATGAAAAGGAGATGGATGACGTGCTCGTTGTCGTCGGTGGCATCGTCCCCGACGCGGACGCAGCTGAACTCAAACGGCTCGGCGTTGCTGAAGTTTTTCAGCCCGGCGCTTCGCTCGATCGAATCATCCGCTTCATTCGCGATACCGTAAAACAGATAGCCTGAGCGATGCTCGGCAAAACGGTCCGGTTTGCTCCAATCTCACATCTTGCGGGAATGGCGCAGCGGACGGAAAAGGAATTACATGCAAGACAGACTGAACATCGCGGTGTTCGTCGATTACGACAATATTGAGATCGGCGTGAAGTCGACTCTGCGGCGCGAGTTCGATGTATCGCTCCCGCTCGGCGCTCTCAAGGAGCGCGGCGATATCGTCGCCAAGTTCGCTTACGCCAACTGGGGACGGCAGGAAGGCGCAACGCGCCAAATGGCGGAGAACGCTGTGCAAATGGTGCAGCGCATTCCATCGCCCCGCGGCGATAAGAACGGCGCTGATATCAACCTCGCCCTGGACGCCCTAGAGATGGCCTTCACTCATGCTCATGTGAACGCGTTTGCAGTCGTCAGCGGCGATAGCGATTTCATCCCGCTCGTCAACAAGCTCAAAGAGTACGGCAAGACCGTGTTCGTTGTGGGCGGAAAGGCATTCACCAGCACCATTCTTCAGCAGAACTGCCACGAGTTCGTCAGCTACGAATCGCTGCTCGAAGATGGTGACCGGATCGTGGCTCAGCCCATGCCGGATCGGCGCGATCGCATGGATCGCCAGGAAAGAAATGATCGGCCGGAAAGAACCGATCGTCCGGATCGTAATAAGGACCGCAAAGAGCGCGGTCCACGTCCCGCGCCTCTCGATCTCACTCAAGCAGTCCCGCTGGTTGAGCGCGCCCTGCAGGTGCTCGAGCGCCGCGCCGTGCAACCGCAGCTCGGCTTGCTCAAGAGCACCATGCTACAGCTCGATCCAGCCTTCAGCGAACGCGCCTACGGAGCCGGCAGTTTCTCCGACTTCGTCGATAAGCTCAAGAAGGCCGACTACATCAACGTCAGCGGCTCCGGCGGACGCTACATCATCGAACGCCGCGGTGGTGGCGGTCCGGAGAAAGTTGCTCCACGTCCCGAAGAAGCGCTGCCCGCGCTGCGTGATGTCCTCGAAACGCATCGCATGGAACTTGAGGAAGGCGGCGCCACTGCCGAGGAGCTAGAGGGGTGGATGCAGGCCGAGTACCCCGAATTCCAGCTTGCCAAGTTCGGCTTTCAACAATTTACCGAGCTACTGAACTATGCGCAGGACAAAACGGTAGTTCGATCCGAACCGGATGAAGAGCGCGGCCTTATCGTACAGCTCGGCGCTGAATTTTACCCGCCGGCTCTGCCCGAGCCCGCACCCGAACCGATCCTCGAAGAGGAAGAGGACGAGCCGCAGCCCATCGTCGAAGGCCAGCCCACGATATTTGAGCCCAATCCGCCGCCGCCTAAGCCCAAGAAGGCTCCGGCCCGCAAGCGAGCACCCGCCGGCGCAGGCAATGTTCGCCGCCCGCGGAAACGCAAGCCCGAATAGCTCAAGCAACCGCGCGTTCGGTTTGCTCTCCTGCCGGTGAGAGCCCGAATTCCTGAGCCACCAGTTCATACGAGCGGAGCCGGGCTTTATGGTCATGCAGAATGTTGACCAGAAACACCTCCTCCGCCCCATAGCTCTCCGCCAGCCGCTCCAGTGAAAGCCGAACCGTGGCGGGCGAGCCAGTGATAAATCGCCGCCCGGACGTCAGCATCTCCAGCGGCACATCTTCCTCTTCAAGAAACTTCCGGGCGCGCTCCACGGTCGGAACCGGAATCAGCCGGCCGCGAAAGAGTTGCGCCATCATCATGCGCGCGCTCAAAGAAAGTTCGCGCGCTTCTTCGTCGGTTTCCGCGCAGATCACCCAAGCTGCCACTGCCGCCCGCTTCTGAGCTAGATGCCGCGATGGCTGAAACGCACGTGCATAAAGCTGCGACAGCTCAGCCCCTTGCGGATTGATAAAGTCAGCGAAACAATACGGCAGCCCCAGCTCGGCGGCCCAAATCGCGCTTTGCGGAGACGAACCGAGCAGCCACACTTGTGGCGGATTGGCCGGAACCGAAGCTCCCGTCAGCTGCTTTAACGCCGCCTCGTTCTCGAGCCCTAACCCCAGGTAATTCAGCAGTTCCGCCAGCTGTTCCGGAAAGTCGTCGGGCGGAGCCTGCCGCCGGTCACGCTGTAGCGCCGTTGTCACCACGCGCGTTGTGCCTGCCGCCCGGCCGATCCCTAAATCGATTCGATCGGGATACAAATTGCTGAGCATGCTGAAGTTCTCCGCCACCTTCAGCGGGCTGTAATGCGGCAGCATGATTCCGCCGCTCCCCACTCGTATCTGCGAAGTAGCCGCCGCCACGGGCCCGATCAACACTTCCGGACTGTTACAGGCCAGCGCCGGCGTTCCATGATGTTCCGCCAGCCAGTACCGCCGGTATCCGAGCCGGTCGGCCAGACGCGCAAGCTCAATTGTGTTGCGCAGCGCATCACTCGCCGTCGAACCCTCCGGGATCGGTGACTGATCGAGCACGCTGAGTTGTAAAGGGCTGTTCGACTGCATATGCGAATTAGATGCTTACGCAAGCTCGCAATGTTCCGCGTCGACTTCGCTCTCGGCCTCAACGTTTTCCGGATCGCGGACGTATAACGAATGGGTATGGAGAATGGCGCGTGCAGATAGCAATCCCGTCGTTTGACCGTCTGGTGATGGAAGACGATCTTCTCCGCCGGCTCATCAGGGATGCCAAATCGGGCGACGCAGCGTCGTTCGAACGGCTGGTGGTTTTACATGAACGCTGGGTACTGCGGATCGCGCAGCGCCTGCTGCTGAACCGCGAGGCAGCCCGTGACGCTTCCCAGGAAGTGTTCCTCCGTCTCTTCCGGAAAATCGGCGTTTTCGATGAGCGTCAGGATTTTCGCGCCTGGCTCTACCGCGTGACCGCAAACATCTGCTTCGATTTGCTCCGTCGCGCCAAAGGCGAACTGCCTGTCGACATTGTTCCGGAAACCGCCAGTGCCCATGACACTCCCGAGCGAGCGGCCGCTACCCATCAGCAGTCGCAGCTGATCCTAGCTGCCCTTCAGACCCTCTCGCCCCGCGAGCGCGAGGTGATCGTCTTGCGGGACTTAGAAGGGTACTCGAGCGCCGAAGTAGCTTCGCTCTTAGGCTCCTCGGAAACTACAGTTCGTTCGCAAATCTCCACCGGCAGAGTGAAGCTGCGCCGGCAACTCGCACAAGTTTTGGGGAAGACAAGATGATGGCCCATCCAAGCGAAGAAACGCTTTCCTTACACCTGTCTCGCGACCTGGAACCGGCTCAGAGCGCCGAAATTCTGAGGCATCTCGATTCATGTGGCCAGTGTCAGGTGACGTTCGAGCAGCTGCAAACAATGCGGAGCATGCTGATCGAGGCCGCATCGGAGCCGCTTGAAGAAGACGTTCAGACAGTGCGCCAAGCGTTGCTGCGAACGATCGCCGGGCAACGTATCGGGTCTGCAAGACGATGGCTCTGGAACGCTGCGGCCGCGGCTGTAGCCTGCCTCGCAATCGCTTTGCTCTTGCTCAAGGTTTACCCAGACAAGCGGCCAAAGCCGAACCCGGCGCCCCCTCTGGCGTTAGCCGTGCCAGTGATTGCCCCGCGCGAGATCGCAGCCGTATCGCTGCCGCCCAAACATCACAACGGGCAAGCTCGTCACGCGCAGCTGACAGCGGGCATTCGTTCCGTTAGTTGGAACATAGAGCAGGATGGAACCTCGCAATTAAGAATTGCGACCGGAGATCCAAACGTAGTAATCCTTCTACCTATGCAACACACAGGTGACAAACATGAAAACTAGATTCGCTGTTTTAGGTCTGCTACTGGCCGGGCTGCTCAACGCTCAGAATGTACCAGATGTGACCAAAGTCATCCGTGTTCACGGGAATCCGGAGGCTGTCCGTAATATCGCTTGTTACAACCAGAAAAATGTTAGCTGCGCTGCTTCCAACTCGATCGATGCAGTTGTCGTGAAGGGTCCTTCGAACGAAGTGATCAATATAGAGCAAACGATTCGAGAGCTCGACTCACTCAGTCCGACTTCGGCTGGGGCGGGAGTTAGTAAGAGTGTCGAGCTCACCATCTACGTAGTTGGCGGTTCAGAGAAAGGATTTGTTGGCGCGCAAGACGCCCGGGGACAGGCCTTAGCTCCTGTCCTTACTCAGTTAAGAGCAGCCTTCCCATACTCGCACTATCAGCTCCTCGCTACGATGATCATGCGATCCTGCCTTAACAAGCAATCAACAAGCAGCGGTGTCATGGGCATTCAATCCGATCCGGCCCTATCCATGCCGAGTTTTTATGTGATCAGTTTTGATTCAGCGAAGGTTTCAGATCGCAATTCAGTGAATCTGACTAAGTTTCGCTTTGATTTAAACACTCCCATCGTAGAGAAAAAGATCATGACCGGGAGCGACAAGAACCAATTAGCCGGTATGGGATCCTCGTACCGGATGGCTGACATCACAATCGAAACCGATGTCGACCTTCGCGAAGGTCAAAAAGTTGTGGTCGGCAAGACCAACATCTCCGATTCCGACTCCTGCATCTTCCTGGTGCTCTCCGCCAAGTTAGTCCCCTAACTACACCGCTTCTTCCCGCATCTGCGAAGCGACCAACAATCCCATTGAGGCCA
Organism: Bryobacteraceae bacterium; assembly: GCA_965219105.1. Classification (GTDB taxonomy): domain Bacteria; phylum Acidobacteriota; class Terriglobia; order Bryobacterales; family Bryobacteraceae; genus Bog-105. The sequence continues at coordinate 3,961,276 of OZ244728.1, forward strand.
CAACTGCATCCTCCGCCAGACCCACCACCGAATCCGGCAAGCCCAAGCTCTCGGTAACCGTCTTCCGCAAATGATACGCCGCGAACGCCGCTCCCAGCGCGCCCATTGCCCCGTACATCACGCCCAACCACACCGACCGCTTTTTCGCCACGCATAAAACCGCTCCGCTCAGGCCGCCCGAAACCGCTCGCGTGATCAGCGGCCCCATATCGGTCCGGCTCGGTGTTTTCGGCAGCTTATCCGCTACGATCTCTCCAGCGGCGAGTAGCAACGTTGTCGACAAAGCGCCTTTGCCATTTAGAAAGCCGAGCTTCGATCCGGGAACCGCCAACTTCCCGTGCCGCGCAATCTTCGTGACCAATGCCGGCGCCGACATCGAACGCATTCCCGCTACCACTCCTAGCCCCACCGCAGCGGCATACACCTGCTCATCCGTTTTCAACTTGCTCTCCCTCCCTGTTCTAACCACTCATCCACCAACTCTTGCGGATCGCTATCCAGATCCACGTTCTTGGTCACATGCCGTCCACCCAAAGTGTCGAATTCCGTCACAATGCCCTCGGGCGTAGGCCGCAATTCCAATCGCTTCTCGCGCGCCTCGAGTCGAAGCACGTTCTCGAACCACGCCATGTACACCTTTGCGCGAATCTTATGCCCGCCCGCCGCTGCTTTATCGAACAGCTGCTTTGTGTAATCTGAATCCTTCAGCTTTTCAGCCCATGGCGCAACGGCCAATGCCCGTGCTCGCTCACTCTGGCGGCGCTCGTGAGCCGACCCGTCGCGCTCATCGACCCTCTCCAGCGTCTTCAACGAATCTTCTAAATTATCGAGAAATCCCATCTGCGTAACAAAGCTATTGGACTGCCGAAATCCTCAATCCTATACACACGGATCTTCTCTGTATCCTGTCTCTTATGAGCGAAACTCGAGCCATGCCGGGCGGCTGGGCCGATCGCGACACTCTCCCGAAAGGGCCGCACGGGCGCGCTCTTTGCCGCTGGTGTAGCCTTGAAGTCCTTACCGGACGTCACACATTCTGCTCCGATTGGTGCGTCGAAGAATGGAAGCTGCGTAGTAATCCCGGCTTCCTTCGTGAACGCGTGCTCGAACGCGATCGAGGCATCTGTGCCCGCTGCGGCACGGACACCCTCGCGCTCTTCATCAGTCTCCGGCGGCTCCGCGGCGCTGCCCGTTCCAAAATGTCACGCGAATGGAAACTCGGCAAACGCAAATCGCTCTGGGACGCAGACCACATCGTGCCTGTCGCCGAAGGCGGCGGGGAATGCGACCTCTCGAACATTCAAACGCTCTGCCTCAAATGCCACCGTATTGCCACTGCCGAGCTGCGTTCGCGCCTGCGCAAAGCCAAGTCCATCGCCCACTCGTAACGTTCTTCGATACGCTTGATGGCTGACGGCCGGCATGGCGACGAACATCGACAATCTCCAGGGAAGCTTGGAACTGCTCATTCTCAAAACTCTCGAGCGTGAGCCTAACCATGGCTTCGGAATCGCCAGACACGTCGAGACCGCCTCGGAAGGCTTGCTGAGAATCGAAGAAGGCTCACTCTACCCCGCGCTTCATCGGCTTGAGCGCGAGAAGCTCATCGCCGGCTCCTGGCAAAAAACCGATGGGGGCCGCCGCGCCCGTCTATACTCGCTTACCGGTTCCGGCAGAAAACGCCTCGCGGCGGCACGCGAGAACTGGCGGGTGGTCGCTCGTGGCGTAAAAAAATTCTTAAAATTTGCCTAACTCCTACGGCTTCGCGCGCTGAAAACTCAACGGACGTTCATAAATCTGCCGAAATGTCTCCGCCGCTTCACGAGCCGCCCAAATTTCCAAATCGGGGTCTGCATCCGCTTCCACCTGAATACTCAACTGTCCATCCCGCGCCGCGCCGGTCACGTTCCTAACCTTTTGCTCGTGGCTCCGGTCCAGCGCGTCGGCCATGCGCAGAATCGGCGCAAGATAACTTACAGCGCGCTTGGAATCGGGTTCAAGCTCTTGAAAATGCGAGTGCCGCGGCTGCGGCAACGTCTTGCGATGGAATCGGCATAGCGCTGCAATCGTCAGCCGCTCCTTATTCGTAAAACCCGGCATATCGGAGTTCGCCACCAGGTAGGCCGAGTGCTTGTGATGTCCGGTGCCGCTCACAAAGTGCCCGACGTCGTGCAGATACCCGGCTGCCTCGAGCAGTTTGCCGGCGGCCGGCGGAAGATTGTGCAGAGGCTGGAAAATCTCAAATAGCTGACCTGCCAGGCAAGCTACCTGCCGCACGTGCTTGAGCGAGACTCCGTACCGCTTCGCCATCGATTCGCAAAGCGCCCGCTGATCCTGGGAAAGCTCTGCGACCTCCCTGCCGACACGGCGCTGCGCCAAATCGGCAATGATGCCATCGCGAACCCCAGCCGCAGAATAATAAAAAGATTTGTGTCCAAAAAGCTTTAAAACCGTCCGAAATACCGCCGATCCGGCAAGGATGATTTCTGCGCGCTTCGGCCCTATTCCAACGATTTTCCGTCGCGCATTTAAGTCCGCTTTGCTTGCCGTTGCAAACAGTTCGTCGAGCTGCGCTGCCGTGGCCTTCATTTTGTCGGACTGCTCTCGTTTCGCGCGCGGAACCTGATTGGCTGCGCAAACGATCGCCGCTGCCGTTGCCGATGTGCCAATGGCCCGATCGAATCTCTCCCCGCCATGCTGCTTCACGAAGGGTCCGAGCTTCTCGGTGATGTAGCTCTCCAGCCGGCGCAGTTGCTCAGGCTGCGGCGGATCGCTCTCCATAAAGAACTCATTCAGCCGCACTGCGCCCAGCTGCTTCGACACCGCGTCGACGATCTGCCCATTCTGGCTGATGATCAACTCCGCGCTGCCGCCGCCCACGTCCACGATCAGCGTTCGCTCTTTCGGCCGCGGCCATCTTGCTTCCACTCCGAGATGAATCAGGCGCGCTTCCTCCGGCCCCGAAATGATCTCTACTTTCGTTCCGAGGGCCGCTCCGGTCCTCTGCAGAAACTCATCCTGGTTACTCGCGTCCCGCACCGCGCTCGTCGCCACGGCGCGCGTTCCCACAATGTTTAACCGGCTGTATGCAGCCGACATTCGCGCCAGAGTGGCGCATAAAAGATCGAGCGCCTCCTTGCTGATCCTTCCTTCGCGAAACACACTTTCGCCTAGGCGCGTAACTTGACGGTCCTGCTCTAAAATCTGCGTCTGACCTTGGCTGACCTCCGCCGCCATCATCCGAACCGAGTTGCTGCCAATGTCGATGGCTGCGTAACGAGGCATACTCGTTTTTATAGCAGCCTGTCCCGATCAGCCGAAAAATCCAATTAATCTGAACCCCGATTTTAAATTTAAACGGATCACTAAAAGCGCGGCATTCGACCGAAATGATGCTGGTACATTTGCCTGCTATTGGGCTCGAATTGTGCGATGATTAACTTGTAACTTTTGAGGCCGCTCACGTTCGGCCTGGTCTTTGATTTGCCGAAATTAGCGTCATCCGAGTCAGTTCAGGCGCAGTCCACCGCTGAGCGGCGTCACCTCGATACTGCAACACTCAATGCCTCCAGACCGTCTGGGCCCCTCACCATTCTGGTTGTCGAGGATAACCCGGCCGATCTCTATCTGATCAAAGTGTCCCTGCAACTCGACGCGCCCGGTTGCTTGGTCATCGTCGCCGAAGATGGCGACGCCGCAATTCGCTACCTCTCTCAAAACCGTCCCGATTTGGCGATCCTTGATTGGAATATTCCTCTCCGCAATGGGCTTGAAGTCCTCACCTTCGCCCGCTCGGAAGAACGCCTTGCCGGCCTTCCCCTCGTGGTCTTCAGCTCCTCTCCCAAGGAGGCGCTCGAATATCGCGCAGCCCAGGCCGACGCCTTCATCCAAAAACCGTTCGAGTTGGAACGGTTCCTCGAAATCGGGCGGCAAGCATTGCAATGCCTGGCCGAGTGTGAAGGCCGGTCCGCCGGTTTGTAACGGCCACGCCCGCTAAACTGGAAGCACATCGATGCTCTCTTCAAACCTCACCTTCCGCCTGGCATCCGCTATCTCTGCATGACCCGAGTTTTGCGTCCCGTATCGGGCCGCTATCGCGACTGGATCTATCGTTGGGAGGACAACCTCTGCTTCCGTTCCAACGATCGCGTGGTGCGCCCGTTTGATCTAGGTCTGGAATGGACCCGGGATTGGCTGCCGGGTGTCGGACCTGCCAAAGACGCCGAAGCTCTGATGACCCTCAATGAGCTCATCGTCAAGCGCAGTGAGGAGTTCTTCGCCTATCGATCGCCAAACGACTTCCAGCTTTCCGGCGATTGGCTCGGCTTTACCTCACCGGTTAATACGCCGTATGCCGAAAACAACGCCGTACGCGCTCTGTGGTTCCCGGCTAAAAAATCATCGAAGGCCGTTGTTCTTCTTCCGCACTGGAACTCCAAATTGCCGCAACACAATGCGTTATGTCGCGGTCTGCAGCGTCTCGGTATCTCAGCCCTCAGGCTCAGCCTGCCGTATCACGATGGCCGTACTCCAGCCGGTCTCGACCGCGCCGATTACGCCGTCTCGTCTAATATCTGCCGAACCATCGATGCGACTCGCCAGGCAGTCATCGATACACGCGCCTGCTATGACTGGCTCGAGCAACAGGGCTTCACAGATTTGGGCATCGTTGGAACAAGTCTTGGCTCCTGTTACTCGTTCCTCGCCAGCGCTCATGATGAGCGAATCAAGGTGAATGTCTTCAATCACTGCTCGACCTATGTGGCCGATGTTGTCTGGGAGGGCCTATCGACGCGCCATATTCGCCAGAGCCTTGAAGCCGAAGTAAGCCTCGCCGATCTGCGAAAGATGTGGAGCTGTGTGAGCCCGCCGAGCTATTGGGACAAGTTTTCGGCCAAAAAACATCAATCGAAATTCATCTACGCGACCTACGACACAACCTTCCCGGTTCAACTCTCGAAGGAGGTCATCCAAAGCGCTCGCCTGCAAAATTGGGAGCACGATGTCGCGGTCTTGCCGTGCGGACACTACACGCTCGGCGCGTTCCCCTTCAAATACCTCGCCGGCTATGAGATTTGCTCTTATTTAAAACGCAATCTGTAACCGGGTGCTTCGCTATTCTGAAGTGTGGCTCGAAGAGTTCGGTACACTTCGCTAGTTCTCTGAAATTGAATCTTTGGCCCGAATTATCGAGAGTGAATGAGCAACTTTAGAGAAGCTGCGTTTCTTCCTGCCTTATGTGTTCTTCTGCTGCTGAATGCCTCCGCAGTGTCGGCTCAATCGACCGGCAGCGGATCTTCCGGCGGCGCCAGCACTAGCGGCGCGGGTGGCCAGAGTGGGGGCTCCCCTTCCGCTTTCACCCAAATGACGCCTGCTCCCCAGACAGGCGATCCCAAGTTCCAAGGCAGCGTTCCCCAAGGCCAGGCTACATCCACGCCCATTCCGCTTTCGTTCGGTGAAGCCATCAAGAAAGGTTTGAGAGCGAACCTTGGGCTCTTGACAGGCGAGCAAGCCAGCGCCGAATCTAGATCGCAGCGGCTCCGTGCTCTGAGCAGCCTGCTGCCGCGTGTCACCGGCGAAGTAAACGCGACCGAGCAGCAAGTCAATCTTCAGGCGCTAGGGTTCGCCTTGAGCATCCCTGGCGTCAGCATACCCACTATCATTGGACCTTACGGCTATCAGATCGCCTCCGCCAACGTAAGCGCGGCTATCTTCGATTACACAGCCATCAGCAATTATCGAGGCTCCCGCGAGCAGGTGAAAGCCGCGATACTCACCGTAAAGAACGCGCGTGATTTGGTGGTTCAGGCTGTGGGGAACGCCTATCTGCAAATCATTGCCGATGCGGCCCGCATCACTGCCGCGCAGGCTGAAATTGAAGCCGATCGCGCTGTGTACACGAATGCTGTTCGCCGCCATGATGCCGGTACCGCCATCGGCATCGACGTTCTCCGTTCCGAGGTCGAACTCAAGCAGCGTCAACAGCAGCTTGTGTCGGTCACCAACCAATTCGAAAAGGATAAAGTGACGCTGGGCCACGTGATCGGCCTGCCGCTCGGTCAGGACTTTACTGTCGCTGACCCAGCGCCCTCTGTGCCCCTTGCCGCTATAACTCTAAAAGACGCCCTCGACAAAGCCTACGCGAATCGCCCTGACTACGGCGCTGCGAAAGCCCGTATGTTGGCCGCGCAATTTACTCTTCGCGGCGCAAAAGCCGAACGCTATCCAACTCTCTACGGCAACGGCTATTATGGCGCGGAAGGACTCAATCTCTTCAATAACTCCCACGGCGTCTTCAATGCAACCGGCAGCCTGTCATTCAACATCTTCGATGCAGGCCGTATTAAATCCGACATTCAGATCAACGGCGCCGAACTGCGCAACCGCCGGAATGAGATGGAAAATCTCCGCGGTCAAATCGACCTCGAAGTTCGCAGCGCGTTGCTCGATCTCAATGCATCGCGCGATCTGGTCGATGTATCGCAAACCAATCTCCAACTCGCGACCCAAACCCTCCAGCAATCCCGTGATCGCTTCACCGCCGGCGTTACCAACACCGTCGAAGTGGTCCAAGCGCAACAGACTCTGGCTGAAGCCAACGAGAGCCTCATCTCCGCGCAGTATCAATACAATATCGCTAAAGTCTCGCTAGCACGCGCTCTCGGTCTCGCCGAACAGAGCATCGGCACTTACTTCGCGAATAAGCCGTAGTCACCCGCGTCCCGGGCTCTTACTTTTCCATATAAAAGTTTTCGGCAAACAGCGCGTCGATGCCCGATGAATAGAAGCTACGAACCGCATCGCGCGGCGTACAAACGAGTGGGTCGCCGAAGAGATTGAAACTGGTGTTATACAGCACCGGTAGCCCGGTTGCCTCTCCCGATGCCACCAGCAATGCGTGGTACAGCGGATTATCGCTACGGCTTACGGTTTGAACGCGGATCAGATTGGCGCCGAGCGTCGCGGCCGAAAACTGCGCGGCGAACTCCGGACGCACCTCGCCTACCGTTGCGAGAAATCGGGCATTCGATCCAACCCGAAAATATCGTTCAGCCATCTCTTCAGGCACTGACGCAGCAAACTTCCGGAACGGTTCGCGATGCTTGATAAACACGTTTAAGTTTTCGGTCGAGTACGGATTCAAAGGCGATGCCAGGATGCTCCGGTTCCCCAGCGCTCGCGGTCCGAACTCCATCCGCCCCTGCATCCACGCCACGATCTTGTTGTCCGAAAGCGCAGCGACCGCTTTCTGAATCAGCTGGTCACCGGTCAGCAGAAACTGGAAGCGCAGCTTGCAGTTTTCCAGAACTTGTTTCACCTGCTCGAGCGAGAAAGCCGGCCCAAGACATAGCGACTGGAACGGAACAGCTTCTGCCGAGCCGTAAAAGTTATGCCACGCATGCAGCGCCGCCCCGAGCGCCGTGCCGGCATTACCCGAAGCGGGCTGCACAAAAACGCGCGGGAACTTGTGCTCCAATGAACGCACAAGCAACGCATTCAGGGCCAGCCCTCCGGCGATTGCAACGTTGTCGGTCTCGCCCAGCATCCCTGCCACCGCTTCTTCGATCACCGCCTGAAGACTGCTTGCCAGGTCAGCCCTGGTCTGCTCTGGTATTTCATCGCTTGCGCAGCAGCCAATCGCCTCATAAAAGCGGCTGCTGAATCCGCCTCGACCGAGCGTATCGGCGTCGAAGAACGATCGATCGAACTTCGGCCAGCCGTTCTCTCCGCTTCGAACGATTTCACGGAAGAGACTCACAAACCTCGCCGAGCCCTGAGCCGACAGCCACTGCACTTTGTGCTCATCAGAGCGCGCCTCAAATCCGAGCAGCTCCGTCACCCGGTTATACAGGTCGCCCAGCGAGTCCGGATAGTAAAGCTCGCGGACCCGTGTCATCCGATTGCCTTCGCCGTGATACAGTACCGCCGAGCGGAAGTCGCCCGCTCGATCCACGCTCAGAACATGCGCCTGATTGAATCCCGATGCGTAATAGGCGGACGCCGCATGGGCGTCGTGATGCTCTACAACAATGGCCTCGCTTGCCGCAAATTTCGCCCGCAGCATCAAAAGCGAATGGCTCTCGGTGCCTGCTGCGAAGGGCCTTGCAATCGCCACGCCGTCTACTTGCTCGGGGCTGACGCCGGCAATCGCCAGCGCCGATGCAAACGCCTCATCAGGGAAATCACCCGGACGATGATGCCGTGTCAGCTTTAGTTGTTCGACAGCCGACACGATCTGTCCATTCGCGAGCACGCAGCAAGCCGGATCGCTGAGCAATCCGCCCAGTCCTACAATGACTTTCGGCATCTCATCAGTCTTCCTTGGCGGAAGAGTAAGCGCAACTCCTTCAGACCTTCCCCAATCGCTCAATCACCCGCTCGCGTCCAATGCAAACGAACACCGCAAAAGCGCTCGGCCCTACCGATTGACCGGTCAGCGCAGCCCGGCTCGCATTGATCAGCAGTCCGGCCTTTACTCCACGCTCCTCTGCAAGCTTTCGCAGCTCGGATTCCACGCTCGCTTCCGTGAACTCTTCCGTCGCCGCAATGCGCCCGCTCAGCTCCCGCAGCAGTTCCCGAGCAGCTGGTGCATCGAGTTTGTCCGCCGCCTGCTTCTCCAACGTGAAATCATCTGCAAAATATGCGCGTCCCTTGTAGGGAAAATCCAGCAGGGTCGAGTACCGCGAACGAACCGTATCGACGACATGCTCGAAAAATTCCGCGCTGCCGTATGGCTCCAGCTTGTGTGCTTCTAATACCAGCTTCACCATCGGCGCAAGCTGGTTGACCGGCATGGTCCGGAGATGCTGCGAGTTCAGCCACAGCGCTTTCGCGTCGATCGGATCGGCCTCACTGAAATTGATCACCGCGTTGCTGCGGTTCACTCCTTCAAAGCTGAACGCCGCGACCAGCTCATGGAGGCTCATCTGCTCGCGATTGTCCTTCGGCGACCATCCGAGCAGGCACAGAAAATTGATATACCCGAGCGGCAGAAAGCCCGCATCGCGGTACGTCATTACGCTCACCACCGGCCCATGTTTCCGCTTCGAAAGCTTGGCGCCATCGGGCGCAATCAAAAGCGGCAGATGCGCAAACTCGGGCACCGGCGCGCCCGCTGCTTCAAACAGCAAAACGTGCTTGAACGTATTCGATAAGTGATCTTGCCCCCGGATCACATGCGAAATGTTCAAATCGATATCGTCCGAGCATGAAGCCAAATGGTATGTCGGCATTCCATTGCTGCGCAGAAGCGCAAAATCCTCGATGTCCGAAGTAGACTTCGACTGCGCCCCATACACCAGATCGGCAAACTTCGTCTCGCGCGGCGGATCGCGCTCTACCCGAAAGCGGATCGCAAACGGTTCTCCTGAATCGGCGCGCCGCTGGCTCTCCTCGGGAGTGAGCGCCCGCATAGCCGGATTGCATAACCACGGCCCTTCGCTATGTGACGGTTCCGGTTCCCCTTCCGCCGCCGGAGTAAAATCCCGATACGCCAACCCCTTCGCAAGCAGATCGTAAGCCAACTTGCGATGCAAATCGAGCCGGTCCGATTGCCGGTAAAACTCATCCCAATTCAAGTCGAGCCAATTCAATCCCTCATAAATGGAATTGAGCGACACTTGTGTGTTGCGATCGGCATCCGTATCATCGATGCGGAGCACCATCGTGCCCTGGTTGCGTCTGACAAAAAGCCAATTAAAGATAAAAGTGCGCGCACTGCCGATGTGCAAATACCCTGTCGGCGAGGGCGCGAAACGGGCGCGGATCATGAATTACCAGTGTACCGACCGCTATGAAGTAGCCTCCGCCTTCGCCAACCGCCTGAACAAATCCGCGAACTGCCCTACCTCCAACTGCTCCCCTCGCAGCGCGGCTTCCGGTTGGTCATCAATCGCAGCGCCGTAAGTCCCCCGCAGATTATTCCGCAGCGTCTTGCGCTTCTGGCGGAAACACAGTCCGACAAACCTGCGTAAAGCTTCCGAATCCTCACTGCTATCTGATTTGCGCCGCAACAGCACTGCGGCCGAATCCACTTTCGGCGGCGGGTGAAATGCCTCAGGCGGAATCTTGCAAACTAGTTCCACATCGCAGACAAGCTGCGTGATCACCGTCAAATATCCAAATGCTCTCGTCCGCGGGACAGCCAGTAAGCGCTCGGCCACTTCCCACTGCATCAGGAAAACCGCCCGCGGAAAGCGCTGGTCCAATCGCAAAAACTTTTCCAGGATCGGCGACGTAATGTAGTACGGCAGGTTCCCCGTGATCGCGGCTCCTCCCCATTGCGCCAAATCCGTCTCGAGTACATCCCCTTTATGCACCTGCAGCTTCGCTTCCGCCGCAAACTTAGCTGACAAGTAACTCACCAGCTGCCGGTCTATCTCGATCGCGTGCACGCAATCTGTCCGTGCAAGCAGATGGCGCGTCAGGGCCCCGCGACCCGGTCCGATCTCCACCGTCTGTTCTACATGCTGCCCGCAAGCAGCCGCTGCCAGCCGCTCCAGCACCGTGTCCCGAACTAGAAAATGCTGCCCAAGCTTCCTCGGCATTTCACTCTAGGGTACAGGCTGAAAAGACTGGTCAACATTTCCGTCGCAAATCGCCGGATTTGCGTCTATTCGGAATGACGTGGATATTCTATCTGCTCGCCATTGCGGCAGGCGCAATGAATCCTGCCCAGGCCGGCGCAAACGCTGAACTCAGAAAAACCTCAAGCGCAGCTCTCTTTTCTGCCGTCATCGTTTATCTATCTGGCTTATTGGGTGTTCTGCTGATCCAACTATTCGTACGAGAATCGTGGCCCGGGGCCGAAAAGCTGGGCCGTGTTCCCTGGTGGGCCTGGACCGGCGGCCTGCTCAGCATTGCCGCGACCATGGCGGGCATTTCCTTCGCGCAGAAGATGGGCTCCGGCGTTTTTACTGGGCTCAGTCTCACCGCGGCAATGATTACCTCCATTCTACTGGACAACTTTGGACTGATCGGATTCAAGGTTCATCCTGCCTCTCTTCCGCGCATTGGCGGATGTCTGCTGATGATCATCGGCCTATGGATGGTTGCCCGTTTTTAAGCGGTTCTCTCCGGCTCAAAGGGACGCCTGCGGCTGAGATGCCGCGGATAGTATCTTCCAATGGGCAACGAGCCTCCGAACCATTGCTTCCACTGCGCGATCTCCTCCGAACTCGTTGGCGGTTGGGCCGAGCCATCTGACACGGCGCTTAGAAATGGCGTATAGATCACTCGGTAACCAGCTTGCGCCGCGTACGCGCCAGCCCACAAGCCAAGCAGACCAACCGATGCAACCGGCGGAAGTTTCTCCATCAGCTCCCGCAGAAACTCAACCCGCATCGCTGCCAATTGCGTCGGCGTCGCATCCACTGAGCGCTGTTTCCACATCTGCCCGAAATATCCCGGGTCGTCTGCTCTCCGCCCTCGATTGGGGCCGCCCACGAAATCGTCGAAGTTGAAGGCAATCTCAGCCGATGCGATTCGTCCATCTGGCCCGCAAATCCTTCCGCCAACTACCATCGCTTCGGGATACCGCGCAAACAGGCCTGAGACTTCTGCCTGCCAATCGTCATTGTGGATCGTGACTCCGCGGCCCAGAAATAATACAAAGCCGCTGTCATGCGTAACATCCGGTAATGATCGAATGAGCTGCCCAGGGTCCACTCGAATGGTCGACCACTCTGCCTTCGCCTTTGGTGAAATGCGCCAGTGTACGCCGCCCGCAAATAGCGCGCTCTGTTCAATTTCGACCTCCTGTTGTGCCGCGTTGCCCGCAAAGTAACGAGTCAGCGCCTTGCGCTGCGATGCGGCAATGTACGGCTTGCTCGCACTGTCATCGGCTGTCGACGTTCGATGTACGCGCCAGCTATAAACCACCTCGGGTATGTGATGCGCCGAGTAGCCAGCGGCGGTGAATCGGAGAAACAGATCCCAATCGGGACTTCCCTCGGCTTCCGCGTCGGAGTACGCCCCCAACTCAATCGCTGCTTTTCGATCGATCACTCCCAAATGCGCGATGTACGCCGAGTTCAGTAACAGCACCGGATCCCAATCCGGCTTGAAGTATGGCTGGTATACCCGCGAGCCGATCGTTTTGTCTTCATCGGTGTAGAGCAGGGCAGGGTATTGCACTCTTTCCATCTCGGAAGCGATAACCTGTAACGCATCGCCATAGAGCAGGTCGTCCGCGTCGACCGGCAGCACGTAACGCCCGCTTGCCTCATGCAGGCACTTCTCCAGCCCGCGCGTAATCCCAAGGTTTTCCTCCGACCGGATTAGCTTCACCCACGGCCACTCTGCCAGCTTGCCCAACAAGCGAAGCAAACTGTCCGCCACGCATCCGTTATCGAGCAAAACCCACTCAGACGCCCCGTCTAGGTTCTGTTTCTGAATCGATTCGGCAAGCAATCGTAGATACCGGACCGGGCTGCCGTTCCAAACCGGGGTCAAGATCGAGAGAAGGCCCCGTTCTGGCGCTCGCTTGTACAGGCTCGCTCGCGTCTTTCTCCGCTCGCGGATCCACGCTTCGTATTGGCGAATCTCGCGCCTCGGTAGCAGGGCGTCGGCTTGTCTTCGCAGCACGCCTTTCATCCGAAATGCTGCCCGCTGCTTCCAATTCGGGCCGTCTTCTCCGGGCGCTGCCTTCGATCCCAATAGAAATTCTCTCCCTTGGTATTGTTCTATATTGATGAGGCGGCAGGACAGCTACGAAGAAGATTTAGTGGCGGCCAATGAGGCTCTTCGACAGGTTCGAGTGGAGCTGCAAGCCTCCCAGCGCCAGCTGAAACGTCTCCTGGAACTGGTGGAAAAACATCAGCTTCAGCTTGCCGCGCACGAATCGTCGCTCGCCCGGCTCGATCGCATCGTCATGGAGATGTTAACCGGCCGCGTGTGGCGCACCTTGCGCTCGGTCGGCGACATTGCGAAACGGTTCTTGCCTGCTTCCGGTGGCGGCAACGCCGAAAGCCTCGCGCTCAACAGCCGCAAGCGCTCTTTTCTCGTTTGCGATGAACCGAAAGCTATCGACCTCGCTCTCCGCAGCGGCAATATTACAGTACGCGGCTGGTGCGTAGCCGAAGGTGGAGTCGATCTGGTGCAGATCGAAGTGCCCGGCCTCTCGCGAATTGAAGTTGTTCCCTCCGTCCCGCGTCCCGATGTCAAAAAGCACCATCCCGATCTCGACAAAACGGGCCGCGCCGGTTTCATTGCTGAATTCGATTCTTTAACTCTGCCCAACGGGCGTCATCCCATCACGCTCCGCCTCATCTCGAGCGGTAAACCGATTCGCGAGACCAAAACTGCGGTTCAAATCGATCACGAAAACGGCTTCCCCTCCGATTACTATCGCTGGATTCACGATTTCGAAGCGCCCGGCGATGACCTGATGGCGCTAAAGCTGGCAAGCTTGTCGGTTCGCCCCAAATTCAGTGTCTTGATGCCGGTCTACAATACCGATCCAGCCATCCTCACCGCGGCGATCGAGTCGGTGCTCGCTCAGTCCTACGCCGATTGGGAGCTGTGCATCGCCGATGACGCCTCTAGCCGCGGGGAAACGCGTCTTATCCTCGAAAAATTTGCGGCCCAGGATGCTCGAATCAAAGTCACCTTCCAAACCGAAAACGGCGGCATCTCCCGCGCGACGAATGCGGCTTGGCATCTGGCGGTCGGCGATTACCTCTGCTTCCTCGACCACGATGACACCCTGTCGGAACACGCTCTAGCCTATGTCTGCGAAGCCCTCGAGCGTCATCCCTCAGCGGATTTCCTTTATAGCGATGAGGACAAAATTGACACTCGCGGCAAACGCTTCGAGCCGTTCTTTAAACCGTCCTGGTCGCCCGATCTCATTCTGTCGGAAAACTACATCTGTCACTTGCTCGTGCTTCGCGCGGATCTGGCTGCCAAAGCCGGTTTTCTCGATCCCGAGTACGACGGCAGTCAGGATTACGACCTGATCTTGCGCGCCTCCGAGCTTGCTTCTGCCATTCGCCACATCCCGCGCGTGCTCTATCACTGGCGCGCCGCGGAAGGCTCAACCGCTGTCGTGCAGTCGAATAAGGAGTATGCGCTCGTGGCGGCCGAGCGAGCTCTCACCGCTCATGTATCTCGCGCGCGAGCAGACATGAGCATCGAAGCCGGCCGTGCTTCCGGACGCTGGCGAGCCCGTTATCGCATTCCCCCGCAAACTGCGGTCAGCATTATCATCGCTTCGGGCGGAAAACTCGATGTCCTGAAAGCGAATCTGGAGAGCTTATTCGGCAAGACCACCTACCGTGACTTCGAAGTCGTCGTGATCGATAACTCCAAACACAATGCCATCGAGCACTACATTCGCGAACTCCAATCGCGGCAGGGCAACTTGCGTTATATGGACTGGCGTCACAAGCCCTTCAACTACTCGGCGATCAATAACGCCGCTGCCCGCGAATGCCGCTCTCCTGTGCTGCTGTTCCTGAATGACGACACCGAAGCTCTTGAACCGGGCTGGCTCGAAGCAATGCTCGAATTAGTGACCCGTCCGGAAGTCGGCGCGGTCGGAGCCAAACTGCTTTATCCCGACGGCCGCATTCAGCACGCCGGCGTGGTCATGGGCCTCTACGACAACTGCGGCCACGCCTTCAAAGGGCTCGATGGCTCGGTGAGCCACTACTTCGATTTCACTGACGTGATCCGCAATGTGAGCGCCGTAACCGGAGCTTGTTTAATGACCAAGGCGGATATCTTCTGGCAGGTGGGCGGCTTCGATGAGGTTCAGTTCGCCGTTGCGTTCAACGACATCGATCTCTGCCTCAAGATCGGCAACCAGGGCTTTCAAGTGCTCTACACGCCCCACGCTGTCTTCCACCATTACGAAGCTTTCTCCAAAACGTCGAAAGATCTCGTGCCGCACCCGGAGGAGGTTGAAGCCATGCGCCTCAAGTGGGAACACATCATAGACGCCGACCCGTACTATAACCCAAACTTGACCCGCAACGACGAAGATTACTCGCTGAAAACTCGCACCTGAACGCAAAAGTCGTTAAGCTGAAGAAGAAGCTATGTGGATGTCGAAGGCCGACGAGCAGATTACGTACACGAATTTCGACGGGCGAACCATCACCAACTTGGATGCACTGCTCCGCGAACCGAAAGTTCAGGAGATTATCCGCAAGTTGTCCAGCCATCGCGATCCGGGCCCCAAGCGAGGCTCCTTAACTGTCCTGCGCTACCGAAAACCTGACTAGTGGCGTCTCGCAATCAGCCATCATCGTTCCCAAGTCGGTCGTTGAGACACTCAGGGACTGACTCACTCTGTCCCAAGCCCGCTAGGGCGCAGTTGGACAGAGCGGTCTGTCCTTTTCATCAATAACGGTTTACCTGCGACTCGCCACTAGTTAAGCTGGCAGGTAATGCCCTACAACCTGCTCCTGCTTCCCCTCCTGGGCGGGTTTCTGTTTTTCCACATCACTCACTATTTCCGCTTCGGCGCTCAGCGGCTCGATGGCTACCGGCTTCTGCTCCAGGCCGCTGTGGCCGGCACGTGTCTCGCCGTCATTAGCCGGTCGTTCATCGAACTATTGGAACTAACTCCGTTTGGCGCAATAGCCGCCCGCGGTTGGAGCCGGTTCTCCCCGTTCCCGTTTTCTGCCTCGAGTGCTCTCGCGCTGGCTCTCGGGCCCTTGCTCGCCCTGTTCTGGAATCTTTTTGAGAGCAAGGAGCAGGCCAAGGATGTTGAGATCCGCCGTCATGGAAACGCGCTAACCAAACTGCTCCATCGCGCCCAGAAAGAGAGTGAGCTCATTTCGGTTACTCTGGACAACCGCAAATGGTACGTCGGCTGGGTCGCCGAATCGCCGAACCTCGATCCTCAGGAGCTTTACTTCCAGCTGCTGCCATTCCTGAGCGGATACCGCGACAAAGATAACCTTCGAACCTTTCGTACTGTCTCCTACGAAAGCGCTCTCGAAGAGGCGTCGGTCAATCCTCAGGAACTCGTCATTACCCTACCGCTCAAAGACGTCAAGATCGCCAATCTCTTCAGCGAAGATCTATACAACGACTACTTCGAAGAGCCGTCTTTGCCGAACGACAACCCCATTCCGAGCCATCGGCACCACGAAGCGTAGCTAGAGCCTGTCGAAGCTGTATCTGCCCGGACCCGTAATGAAGATCGTGAATGCCCACCAGAAAAAGAGGAATGCAAGCTCGCCGCCGCCCGGGCCCGAGAGAGCAAAGTGATGTACCATCGAGAACGCAACGCCGGTATTGATCGCAATGATGAGCGCGGCCCAGCGTGCAGCCAACCCGAGCGCTACCAGTAACGAACAAATCACATCCGACAAAATTGCAAACAGCAGGCTTATGACGGAC
Source organism: Bryobacteraceae bacterium (assembly GCA_965219105.1). Lineage (GTDB taxonomy): Bacteria > Acidobacteriota > Terriglobia > Bryobacterales > Bryobacteraceae > Bog-105. The sequence goes on from OZ244728.1 coordinate 3,977,629, forward strand.
CCGATGTGCAGCGGATCGGGAAAGTGCCCCGACATTTGCGAGAAATGAACCACCTTCCCCCAGCCGTGCAAAACGCAAAGACTCAACCCAAACGCAACGCGCAAAACCAGCAAGCCCAAGTCGTAGTGCCTGGGCAGGAAACTCAGCCGGAAGAAACTATTCACTCGTGTCATTGTGCATGGCCGCGGAGAGTCCGTCAAGCTGCACAAATCGAACGAGCGTACAAACCGTGTACGGACCGCCCGGCGCATTGTTTACACGGACGAACGCCCCTGAGATAACCGAGGCCGGCCCGGAGCGGGCATCGATGACGAGATGCGCGTTTATAATTCCTAATCGGTCAGGACTTTGCAGAAGGCGTATCAGGTCAGCAATTTAGGGTCCTTTGCCGATGTTGCTCTTGACAATTCGCGCGAAGGGGTTCCCAAACTGAGCTCTAAACATTCTGGTAGAGTTCTGTTGTGGCTTTGAAGTACGACGAGATCGGCATCTGGTCCGAGGTTAAGCTCGCCATCATAAAAGAGTACGCTTCGGCGTATGCCCGCATCATGGATGCACAACGGCGGGAGCACATACCTAGTCTTACTTGGATCTACATCGACGCCTACGCTGGGCCTGGCTATCACGTGTCGAAGACAAGCGGCGAAGTTGTCGAGGGTAGTCCGCTCATCGCGCTAAACACGCAGCCGAAGTTTCACGAATACCATTTCATCGATTCTGAACCTGCCCGCTCTCAGCAATTAAGAGCCTTGGCAGGTTCTCGAAACGACGTATTCACCTACAGCGCTGATTGCAATGATGTACTGCTTGGACAAATATTCCCCCGTGCGGCGTACAGGGACTACCGTCGCGCACTTTGCCTGCTGGACCCGTACAACATTGACTTGAAGTGGGAGGTAATAGAGGCCGCCGGCGCCTCGAAATCTATTGACGTTTTCGTGAACTTCATGATAATGGACATCAACCGGAACGCAATGCGCCGCAACCCGAGCAAATCCGTGGCCTCAAAAGTCGAGCAGATGACGCGCCTTTGGGGCGATGAGAGTTGGTTGGATGCCGGTTACGACCAAATTCCAACGCTTTTTGAAAGTCACGTTCCGCAAAAAGTATCGAACGAGCGGTTTGCAGAAGCCTTTCGACAGCGCCTTATCAAGAAGGCCGGGTTCAAAAGTGTGCCTAAGCCAATGCCGATGAAAACAAGGACAAACTCAGTCATTTACTATCTATATTTCGCTTCCCAAAAGGAATCAGGTATGGATATAGTTAACTACATTTTTCAAAAATACCGAGCGAAACAGGGGTTGTAATGGCAACAAACTCACACATTGAGTGGACTGACTCGACCTGGAATCCGGTGACGGGCTGCACGAAAATCAGTACTGGCTGCAAACATTGCTATGCCGCACGGCTGGCAAGACGTTTGCAAGCGATGGGACAGGCAAATTACAGAAACGGCTTTGAAGTCACCCTCCAGCCGCAGATGCTTGAGCTCCCTCTAAAGTGGAGATCGTCCAAGAGAATCTTCGTGAACTCAATGAGCGATTTGTTTCATGAAGATGTTCCGATTGAATACATCAAGCGCGTTTTCGATGTCATGCTCCGCGCTGATTGGCATCAATATCAGGTTCTGACTAAACGGTCCGATCGTGTGCGAGCTCTATCAAAGGAATTGCCGTGGGCGCCACACATATGGATGGGTGTAAGCGTGGAGAACCAGAAGTATGCTTATCGCATCGATGACCTTCGCCAAACCGGCGCACAGGTAAAGTTCTTGTCCGTTGAGCCGTTACTGGGGCCGCTTAAGAACCTGAATCTGCATGGAATTAATTGGGCGATCGTTGGTGGTGAATCTGGACCAGGTGCGAGACCGATGGACTCAGTATGGGTAACGAACCTGCGCGATCAATGTCTGCAGGCTGGAGTTCCGTTCTTCTTCAAGCAGTGGGGTGGTGCCAGAAAGAGCACGACCGGACGCACGCTGGAAGGACGAACATGGGACGAAATGCCCGGTACATCAGAACTGGTCTTGCTCATGCCTGCTCAATATCAGCGGACCTGTAAGCCGGATCCGTAACTAATCCCTTACCTCATCTTTGGAAGTTCAGTCGTTGACTCCGGAGCGCAAACGCCTGTGTATCTCCAGCGGCGATTTGAATGCCAAAGCCCTAGCGCGAGTCAGGGATGCGATGCGAGTTTCGGAGGCCTAATCTGTGTCTTCTGGATCCCTGCTGCATCAGGCTACAACGTTCTATGGTCCGTATCTGTGGGCTCCCACCGAGTGATCATCACGATTGAATGGGTTCGGCGTGACATTCCTTAGCTAGTGATTCCGTAAACGGCAGCGTACGAATGTGATCGCGTCCGAGATTACCCCTTGCGACAGAATCGACAGCTGCCACGGCTCTCTTGAAAATTTCCCCAGACTTTGTTGAATCCCAAAAAACTTCGATCAGCTCCGCAGAAAGCCGTTCCATTTCGTTCGAATTAGCGCGCGGTAACTTCTGCGGCGCGAGAAGTAGTCGGGACGCATACAGGATGTGGTACCGCGCCGGTTTGTAGCTTGCTTGCAAAAGTTGGTTCCTGAAGAGATATTCGAGCCGGTATAGAGCCAAGGCCGAAAGGTAGTATGACTCAAGTTTATGATCATTTCCAAATATCTCTTTACCTACTTGGTCCAGAAGCGCCGCATAGTTCTTGGTCGTGCGGTGAGGCTCACCTAGAAGCATGGCCGCGTATGAGCGAATGAGATTGCCGGGAGTTACAATGCGAGTCTTCTCTATGCCGGTTACGTTGTTGTACTGACGCGACCTGCGCTCGTAATAGAGTCTTCGAGGCTCTGGATACGCCGCAAAGAAAGCCTCAAGCTTCTTCTGGAAGTCGGACAACGCCAGCAGTTGGTCCTCCCGAACTTCAGTTTGGCGGTTTGTGGCTTTTATGATTGCGGCGATTACCGCTTCGTCCTGAGTCGCTATAACCCTGAGGGGTAGGACGACAGAATCGTCCGTGAGGAACTCCTTCTGACTGAACAGCACATGGCTGGTTTGGCATCCGTTAACAATCTGGTAGTCCTCTATCAGAAATCGATTTCCAGTCGCTCGGAGCACTTTCGCTATGACCGTTATGCCGTTGTTCATGAGCACAAACTGGCGGCGCAGTTCAGCCGACTCTAAAGTTTGCTTGATTTCAGTATTCACTGGGTTGAAGTCCTGGAAATCGCGTACGTTGTCGTAAAACAGGCTTTTTATAATTTCACCATTGTCGTCTTCTAGCAGCCGCATGAATTCCCGAGCCGGAACTAAGCCCAAGTAAGCTTCCGCAACTCCGGGGATCTCTGGTACGACCGTGCGATCAGCAAATGTGAACTCTCGGGAAATAGCGTTTTTCGTCTGCGCGTACCAACGCTGAACTAAGTCGGCATCCACGGGCTGGAATTCGACATTCTTAAATATATTGAGGGCAGACATATCGTTTACAGCCGCTTGTCTACGTGCCTCAAGGTTTTGGTCACCGACCCACTTTCCGGTCGTCACGTAATAGAGCCGACAAATAGGCTTGCCCCGTTTAAAGCGACTGCTCATTCCGTAGATCTTTTCCATCACAGAATGAGCGTCTTTGATCGCGGCGCCTTGTGGAAGGGCTGGCTGCTCCTTGAAGAAGTCGAGAACGCCGAACGCGAACTGGCCAATTTTCGCGGTCTCGAAGGAACTCGAGCGTTCTGCCTGCACGAAGACGAATGTGACGTCTATATATCCATTGGCCTGAGCTAGTTCTTCAACGATGTCAGGATCGAGTGCGAGTGCTCCGTTCATCGCGATCCCAATTGCATCAATGCCCGTGTCTCCACCCGCGCCCGTTACAACTTCGGTAGTGTCGAACGTCTCGGGATGATGACGACCAATAGCCAGAAAGGCAGCGAGGTGTTCAAATTGCTTATCCTCAGCTAACCCCGTTAGCCCGTGCTCACGCGAGAACTCGTCAAGGAGAGATTTCGTGATTCTGTCCAATGAGTCAGTTCCTCAAAATCCCGATTCTATATGAGCGTCCCCTCGCATCGGTATGGTCCCTAAGAGCTACGCCGTGATTAGCCGAAGGAAACATCTGGTAAGTGTAAGCGAAATCGAGACCGAAAAGTCCCGTTCTGTCCGTCCAAACGCCCGACCATTGGAACAGCCCAATCCTGATTCATTGTTAAAGCATTTGCAGGCGTCGGGGCAGTTCGGTCCCGATCCAGCACTCTCCGGATTTCACCCCAGTGCTTTTGCCAAGAATGGCAGTCCTTTGACTCCGTGGAATTCGTGCACGCCGTCGAATATCTCCTGCTGTGCCAGATCGGACGAGCTGAACACCTCGTAGACTTTCTTCACGCAGAGAAAGCTCTCGCGTGTAGCCGCCACAGGGAAGATTGGATCGTGCGTGCCGCCCTCCGAAAAGAACGGGCGCGGCGCAATCAGCCCGGCGACATCGTAGTTCTCTGCCCAATTCAGAATCCCCGGAACGTAGTTATCGATGCAGTGCGAGACGCTCATGATGCTATCCCGGAAAGTGTTCAAGTAGCCGCTTACGAACGCCGCTTTGATACGGGAATCGAGAGCCGAAGCGAACTGGGTGCACGTGCCACCACCCGAAATACCCATGCACCCCACGCGTTGAGCATCCAACTCGGGCCGTGTCTCAATCCAGTCAATCGCTCGCATGACGTCCCATACGCGCCAGCCAATCATCGTTTGGCCCATCAGCAAGGCCGATCCAGCGGCCGGTTGGCAGCTAGTGGCACTCGGTCCTTTTGCAATGGTGATCGGATCCCTGCGATGGCCGAAAGCCATGGGCTCAATCGCCACTGCTGCGAGCCCGTGCTCAACCGCTTGGATAGCAAAATCGTGCTGGTAGCCTGGCTTGCCAGTCCGGTCGCTGCCGTGTTCGTCGATGCCCACGATGTCATCGACCCCTCGGCCATGGCCAGGAATGCAGATCACACACGGGTGAGGCGCTCGCGACTTGGCCGGAAGCAGTAGATAGAGAATTACTCCACTCCCCGGCTGGCTTTCGAACCAAATTTTCTCCCTTGTGTAAGTTCCGAGGTCGCGTTTACTGAGTGTTTGCGCTTTAAGCGGAATGCGTCCAGGGAACCCTCCGACTAACTCCGTCAGCTTGGCGCGTAGTTGGTGTTGCCACTGCTCTGCTTCCGCTCGGGTAGTGGCCTGGAAAGTCATTCGCAACGGCGCGGAGCGATACCGGTCCAGAGTCCATTCGACCGGATCAAGCTCTTTGCCTTCCAGCCCAGCCCCGCGCACCTGGGGCGCTGCGGCAACGAACTCATTCGCTAGCGCGGCTGCCGCGACCGCTTGCCCTATTTCGCGACGTGTCATTCTTGTTGCCATCGAGGCGATTATATAAGTTTGCACTAGTCCGGCAAATCGGAATCGTAGTCTATTTGCGGAACGATGAGTCTGCCACGCGGCGTGCTTGTTCAAGCGCGGAAGTACGGTCGGATCGGTCGCGGACGCATATCTGGAGTTCGCTGAAGCGCTAAAACATTTGTACTTCCTTTTGTTTCGGCCCTCGGGAACGGCAGATACCCGGTGATTCGCCCCTCGTCCCCCCTTTTCTTGTAGATGGTAAAAACTCCGGCTATCACTCACGTGGGCCGGAGAGCCGAATTGGGGTGTACCATTCTTACAGACCATGCAGTCCCGTCGGCGTTTTATCCAATCCGCGGCCGCGCTGAGCGCTGCTCCATTCGTACTCGGCGCCGAGCCGCCTCCGCTACTGGAAGAGTTCAAGTACGGTGAGGTTCAACTGGCGTCAGGCCGGCTGCAGTCGCAGTTCGAAAACACTCAATCGGTTCTGCTCGCGCTCAATGAAGACAGCCTTCTAAAGCCGTTTCGCCTGCGTGCCGGACTGCCTGCTCCGGGGCCTGACATGGGCGGCTGGTATGACGAAGTGCCGCTGCATAAGACCGAGAGCGGCGGTCATGGCTTTGCCCCCGCGCATTGCTTCGGCCAGTGGCTTTCCGCGCTCGCTCGCGGGTATGCAATCGATCGGGATCCGCGCACGAAGGCTCGGCTGGTGCGCTTGCTTGCACTATACGAACCAACCATATCGGGCAAGTTCTATACGAATTTCCGGTTTCCGGCGTATAACTACGACAAGCTTGTTCTTGGGTTCATCGACGCCCATCAGTTCGCAAATATCGACAACGCTTTTTCGCTGCTCGATCGCACAACGGCCGTGGCCGAACCGCATCTTCCGCCAACCGCGCTGAATCGGGACGAGCCGCAGCGTGAGTGGCGCGCTTCCATCGGAGAGAGCACGGCGCCTGATTACACCTGGGACGAGTCCTACACACTCCCCGAAAATCTCTACCTGGCCGCAGACCGGGGCGCGGGCGAGCAGTATCGCAAAATGGCCGCTCGCTTTCTTCTCGACCGCACCTACTTCGACCCGCTTTCAGAGGGCAAGAACGTGCTCCCGAACCATCACGCCTATAGTTTCTGCAACGCGTTGAGCTCCGCCATGCAGGCTTACATCTCGGGCGGCAGTCAGAAGCACCTGCAAGCTGGACGCAACGCCTGGCGGATGATCGACCAGACGCAAAGTTTTGCTACCGGCGGCTGGGGACCCAACGAGAGTTTCGTCGAGCCGAACACGGGCGAGCTGGGTAAGAGCCTTTCCGGCACTCATCGCGGGTTTGAGACTCCCTGCGGCAGCTATGCGCATCTCAAGCTGACGCGGTATCTGCTGCGCGTGACCCGCGATGGCAAGTATGGCGACAGCATGGAGCGCGTTCTGTACAACACGGTGAGCGGCGCTCGCAAGCTAGAAGTGGACGGCCACGCATTTTACTACTCGGATTACAATTTCGCCGGCAGTAAGACTTACTTTCCGGACCGGTGGCCCTGCTGCTCGGGAACTCTGCCGCAAGTGGCCGCCGATTATCGGATCTGCACTTACTTTCGGGATCGGGACGGAATCTATGTCAACTTATACTTGCCTTCCACTCTGAAGTGGACGGATTCCAGTGGCGCACAGATCTCGCTTTCCCAGTCGGGCGGTTACCCGGAGAACGGCCAGGTGAATTTTGTGATGCGCGCGTCGCGTCCTTCGCAATCCACCGTGCGTTTACGGATACCGGCTTGGTCGAGGAACGCGTCGCTGAAGGTGAACGGCGTCCCGGCGCCGTTGCAAGTGACTTCGGGGTTCGCGACTTTAAATCGCCGATGGAAAGACGGCGATCGCGTCGAGTTGCAGCTCGCGCTTCCGCTGCGTGTAGAGGCGATCGATCCGGCTCATCCCGATACAGTGGCGCTAGTTCGCGGCCCGATGGTGCTCTTTCCTATCACTGCCGAGATGCCACGCGTTGCGCAGGCTGAATTATTTTCGGCGCAACAAGTGTCGGGAAGCCAGGCGTGGCGGGCAGGAGGGTTGCGGCTGCTCCCTTTTGAGGGCATTGAGGACGAGCGGTATACAACGTACATGAAGGTCACGTGAAGACGCCCAGCGGAACGATAAAGCCCGCCGGACAGGAGAGCAGTATCCCGAGCGTGGGCGATTGGCAAGGCGTCGGTTCGCGCTCAGTGTCCGCCTGATTGTGCAACCGCAACGATCATAAATGATCCTGGCTTAGCTTCCGGTCGTCGTTGTCCAGGCTTGGCCGGCTCGAGTTCGGCAGTTGGCAGATAAATTGTGTGAGTACTCGGATCGATGCCCATTGTTCTCGCCCCCTTAGGCGTTTTCACCGTCTGCGCTATTTCAAACTGGCCCTGCGATTTTTCAGTGACAACCACAAGCGAACCGTCGCGGCAGCTTGCGAATGCCTCACCGTTGTCGAATTTTGTCGCGTCTACTCCTGCGCCGATCGGCAAGCTCGCCAAGACTTTGCCATCTTTGGTACTCATGACCACCATCTTCTGGGGCTTACGGCAGCCGATGAAGAGGCGCCCTCTCCTCGCATCCAATGCAAGCCCAACCGGCTCACCGCCGGGAGCTACGGGCCAATGGGCAAGTACTTTGCGCGTGGCCAGGTCGACGACCGCGAGCTGATCTTTGTTTTCCAGGTTGATATAGACCTTGCCATGACTGTCCGCAGCGAGAAACTCGGGCTTGCCGCCTAGCTCGATAGGAGCGTCCATTTTGCCATGAGCAGGATCGATGTCCGGCTTGAAAGTCATAAGAACGCCTCCATCGCCGGAGACAACCAGCACCAGATGACTGCCAGCGTCATAGATGATGCCGTCAGCGTCCGGCTGCGCCGCAATTTTGCCCAAAACTGCGTTACTTTTCAAGTCGAATATAACGACAGACCCAGCTCCACCGCCATCGCTGATGAACCCGCGGCCTACTTCCGGCGCAATGGCCACCCCATGAGCGATTGTTTGGCCCGGGATATCGGCAATCACTTTGCTGGAGTCAGCATCGATAATCATGGTGTGCGTAATTCGCGGGACATAGAGCCGATGAGTCGCTGGATCTACCGTGAGATAGTCCCAGCCGCCCGCTCCGCCGATGTGCATTGTCGTCTTAACCGCCCAGGTCGATTGAGCGCAGGCCGGAAGAAGTCCGGCGCATACAAGGAAAGCCAAGGATAGGAACCGTCGTTTTTGGTCAGGCATAAGGTTCGGACGCTTACGTTCAACATACTCGCAGATTCTGAAGAATCGGTGAAAAAAGAAGGCATCCGGGCACGGAATCCGGTGGAGTTCATCCGCGTTTTGCGGACGAGTGGAGCGCTCGCGAAGAAAGAAACTCAATTTAGTCGGGTCGAAAGATGTTCTTGGGGCACATGGCGTGAACGCCAACCTTCCCGTCCACTAACTGCGTGATATCCACGTCAACCGCCACGCTAGTCAGCGCGTAAGCATCGTCACGGCTGAGATGCTTTTCGGTGACCAGGAAATCGATCATGTTCCTCACGGCCATCTCGGTTGCGAGCTTCAGGTCTTCGTCAAAGCCCATCGAGATGTAATCGGTCGGCGTCTCGCCGCGTGGCCATAGCAGGTGCTGATCCTTATGCACGATAAAACGAAAGGTGCCGGTCAACCAGGTCTCCATAGCAGTGATATCGACTTCGCCATTGCCCTGTCCGGCATGACCGTCACCCGCTTCGAACAGCGCGCCCTTGGCAAACACAGGAATGAAAAGCTTAGTGCCTGCAACGAGCTCTTTATTGTCCATGTTTCCCGCATGCATCCAAGGCGGTGCACTGTTGTATTTGCCGCCTGTCGGAGGCGCGTCACCCATGCTGCCGAAGAAAGGATGAAGCGGGATGTTGACTCCGGGCGCGAACTTGCCGAGCATGTTCTTCAGGTCAAGCGGGATAACCTTCATGCGCGAGTAGGGGAAGTCGTCAGGCAGAAAGCCCCGGCCCGCGCCAAACCCGTTACAGGCATAGGGGACGTCGATGTCGATCTTTTCGATTTGGACTTCGAGCACATCACCCGGCTCGGCTTCGGCGATGGCAACGGGACCGGTCAGGATGTGGCCGCCCGGTCCCTTGTCCTTGACCTGCTCGTGAATGTCGCGGTCGTATTGCGGAATAGCGCTGTGCGGAACGCCGCCCGCTTCCATGCGTTCGAGTGAGCAGGTTGAGACGGTGTGCATGCGCACTGTGTCGCCCGAGTGTACGGTGAGGACGGGTTTAGCCTGGCTCCAATAATAGCCCCATGCAACTGTGGTTGGCGAGGCCGGTAAGTCGAAGGTGGCGTCGGAAGCGGCGGCTACCCCGCCGAGGGTCGCAGCGAAAAGACAGCCCGAAAGGAAACGTGAAACGAGTGATCGCATAGTAAGAACAAGACGCCGAACGGGAGCGACATGGTCTTTCAGCGAATCTCCATCTTCCCACTATCGGGAGAAGCGAGTCACGATCAAAATGGCGCCTGCGATGGCGATAGCGTCTTCGAGCAGGGCAATCGGAAAATCTTTGCCGCCGTTTGCTCGGGTGAGGCTCGTGCGGAGCTGGTACCCGCCGAGCGTTCCCGCGATGGCGCCGAGAATCCCTGCCAGAAGGCCACCAATCCAGGAGCCTCCCGATACGCCAAGCGCCGCCCCGGAGAGGCCGCCTGTGATGATCCGCCCGCTGAATCCGAGCGGGGCCTTACGGCTGGGGGCTTTGGGTAGTTTGTCGGCGATAAGTTCACCAACGGCGAGCGCGGTCACGATATAGGGCGTGGCTGCGTAGCCGAAGAAAGCGAGCCAGCTATGTTCGAGGTGCAAACGGCCGAAGCGTGCTGCCCAGCTGACGGCCGCGGGAGCGGTCATGGATCGCAGCCCTGCAACCACTCCAATCAGAAATGCCCAAACGAATACCATCGATGCGCGCTCCTTAGCGTAATACTCCCGGAACTTAGTACGTTATCTAAGTTAGCAGTGGGAAGTTACTCCGCCTTCTTTTCGTTGTTGCTGCGGTTATCGTCAGGCAGGACGTGGTTCGGATCGAGCGTTGCGGACTCAATGGATTTTCCGGATGGGGCAGTCCATGTGAATGTTCCCTTCCAAAGCCAGGCTTCCACCGGCAGCTTTACCGCTGTGCTGCTTCCGTCTTTGTAAGTTACTTTCATTTCGGCGGGAAGAACAAGTTGGCCGCGGTTGCTGACAGTTACTTCGGATGAATCGACTTTGTCGACGGCCAGATCGAATTTCCAATTGTTCATGTACCAGCCGCGCCAGAACCAGCTCAGGTCTTCGCCGCCGCCGCTCTCCATTTCACGAAAGAAGTCAGAGGGCGATGGATGCTTGTAGGCCCAATCCCTGATGTACTTGCGAAAAGCCCAATCGAACCTCTCAGGCCCGAGAATCTGTTCGCGCAGGAGCACCATCCCGTAAGCTCCCTTGAAGTAACTGACCGGATGCCCCAGCTGCCACGGGTAAGCGTCGGCGCGGCTCATCAGCGTCGGCGCTTCGGGGTTGTCAAGCACCTTGAGAATCATGTCTGGCGGTTCGCCGCCGGCCGAGTACTCGGAATCGCGCTTGGGACCGTACTTACCATGATCGTAAGTGGCCGATTCGTCGATGTCGATGAAGGTGTTGAAGCCTTCGTCCATGAAGGCATGGCGGCGCTCGTTCGAGCCGACGATCATCGGGAACCAGTCGTGCCCTATTTCATGCGCGGTAACCCAGAACAGAAAGGCGCCTTTGTCTTTGATGCCGTCGAATACGATGCCGGGATACTCCATGCCGGTCGAAAAGCCGGCGACGCTGATCGCCGTTGGCCACGGATACGGAAACCATTGCTTGGAAAAGTGCTCTACGGTGTCCTTGACATATTCGGTCGAGCGGTCCCAGGCGTCGGCGCCCGCGCTCTCCGGCGGATAGACAGACATGGCCAATGACTCCTTTCCGTCCGGCAGATTGATCCTCGCGGCGTCCCACACGAAGACGGGCGAAGCGCTCCAGGAAACGTCCCGAGTGTGGTCCATGTGAAAGTGCCAGGTGAGCGTTCCGCCTTGTTTGGGACGGCTTGCGGGGTCGCTCACTTCGGCGGCTGTCCGGATGTAGACGGTCTTATCGCTGTTGCGAGCTTCCGCAAGCCGGGCGATTTCGGCCTTGGTGAGAACGTCTTTCGGGTTCATGAGTTCGCCGGAACCGGCAACGATCATGGCCGAAGGAACTGTCAGATAGTAGTCGAAATTGCCGTACTCCAGGTAGAACTCAGCTCCGATATAGGGCAGCGTGTCCCAACCGCGCAGATCGTCGTAAACTGCCATGCGTGGATACCATTGCGCCATGTCGTAGATATCGCCTTTGTCGGACTTGCCCCAGGACGTGCGGCCACCCCAGACGCCGGGTATCTTGTAGTGATATTGAATCTGGATCTTTAGCGCAGCGCCGTGTCCGGCAAGGGGTTGCGCGAGCCGCAGCTGCATGCGCGTGTCCGAGACGAGATAGTCCGCCTTCGTTTGCTTGCCTCCGTTGTCGATCGTCACCGAGTCGAGGACAAAGCCCTCGGTGGAGGTATCTTCGGCGGAACCCTCGGCATTTCTGTGCCGCCGCAAACCGATGCCCATCTCCATGGCGCGCGAATCCTTCCGGTAAATATTCTGCTCGAGCTGCACCCACAGGCTCTGCAGAACGGTTGGGCTGTTATTGGTGTAGCGAACCGTTTCGCTGGCTTTCAACTGTTTGGCGGCTGTATCGAGCTGCGCGTGGAGCTCATAGTCGGCCTTATTCTGCCAGTAACTCGGACCCGGGGCGCCGTTGCTGGAGCGGTAAGCGTTAACGGCAGTGGGAAGAGTCAAGGGCGCAAATGTCTCACGAGGGTCGTAGGCTGCCGTATTATTCGATTGGGCACGTGCTTTAGGCGGCGAGAAATGCAAGAGGGCCAGGAAGACAACTGCGATAAGCGAAAGGTGAACGCGCATAGCAGGGAGTATGCCACGGACAAGTAGTGAAAGCAGCTATGATCGGAGTTATGGCAACGGTCCACATGACATTCAGCGAGGTCACGAATGACTGTGGAGCTGTACTGCAGAAGATTCGTGAGGGGGTTGAGGTAGTAGTTGAGCAGGACCATCGTCCGGTTGCTCTGATCCGTTTGCCTCAGCGGTCCGGTAGGTCAATTTCCGAGTGCATCGCCTCAGCGCGGGCTAGCGGTTCGCAAGTCACTCTCGATAGTGACTTTGCGACGGATGTAAATGACGGAATCAAGGAGCGTCAGGAGCCATGGAGCCCGCCCTCCTGGGAGTAGTTCTCCGATTCGCCGTGGGTGGAAGTCAGGCCGCTAAAAGGAACTACGCCCAATTAATGATCTTCTGATCGGGGCCTCTGCTCTTGAGCAGAGTTATGCGGTTGCCATACGAAATGGAAGGCATTTCAGACAAATTCCGGTCTGATTACGGTGGAGCTATATAAAGCAACGAACTGCACCAAGTATAATAAGCGGCACCATGTTGCTTAATCGTTCTACTTGGTTAGGGAGTGCGGTTTGCCTTGCGGTTTCACTCGCTTCCGCGCAGACTCCGACGGGAAAGATTTTCAACGCCTATTACACGCAATGGTCGGTATATGGCGGCTACACAGCCAAATCGCTTGACACGAGCGGCACTGCAAAACATCTCAACGTACTCAGTTATGCCTTCGTCAACATCGGGACGAACGCCGCCGGGCAGTATGAGTGCACATCGTTCGATTCTTGGGCGGACTACGGCACCGGCGCGGGTGCAACCGCGAACACAAGCGTTGGCGGGAAGATTCTGCCGGCCAACGGACTGACGGGTAACTTCGGCCAATTGCTGCTGCTGAAGCAGAAATATCCAAACCTCAAGCTGGTGGCCACAATCGGGGGTGCGAGCCTGCCGCCACAAGCGTTTTCCGCGATGGCCGCAACTGCCGCGAGCCGGCAACACTTTGTTTCTTCATGCATTGCGGACTACATCAAGGGGCACTTGACAGGAGCGCTGGGGCAAACTCCTAACCAATGGGAGATCGGGCGCCTGCCGCAAGGTCCTCCGGGCCCGGCAGTGCTCGACACGCCCGGTCTTTTCGACGGACTGGAGATCGATTGGGAATATCCGGTGGCCGCCGATACCGCCAACTTCACGGCTCTGATGCAGGAGTTTCGCACGCAAATGGATGCGGTCTCGAAGGGGCGTTATCTGCTCTCCTTCGATGCCCCAGCCGGAGCTTGGGCCTTCCAAAACATCGATCTCCCGGGAGTGACGCAGTACTGCACCTATGTCGACCTGATGACTTACGATTACGACGGGCCTTGGATGAATCAGACCGGCTTCGTTGCGCCGCTCTACGCAACCAAGTATGATCCCGATCCGACGTTGAACGTGGCCTGGAGTATCGACGCGTACATAAATGCCGGTGTCCCCGCGAGTAAGATTCTAATGGGCGTTCCCCTATATGGCTATGGGTGGACGGTCGACAGCAGCGCGCCTGCCGCTCAAAATGGACAGTTCGTGGCGGCAACGCCTCTGCCCGCGTCCGGGCCTGATCCGTTAAATTCGGAGAGTTTTCGCTATGTAATCAGCGCGGCGAGACCGGTGATGCAGGTCTTTCGCGATTCGATTTTGAACCAAGGCACGACAGCCTCTCCTTGGCTCTTTGACGGAAAGACGTTTTGGACCTACGACGATCCCGATTCGATCCGGCAGAAGATGCGCTTCGCCCGCAGCAAGGGATTGGGCGGTGCCTTCGCGTGGGAGGCGAGTCAGGACCTGCCGGACGGCGACCTCGTGAAGGCCATTTATGCTGGATTGCAAGACCTGCCCATTTACTAAGTGACTCGCTACTTGCAAACAGACTAATTGACCGCCCTATAATCATCACTGGATGGCGGCGCCAGGTAAGGAATGACTCAGCATGACGCAGCGGCCGTGTCCGGAACCCGGCGCTTCCGTTTGATTGCGAAGTTGCGCCGGCCGTGGTTCCTGCTGACTGCTTATCTCCTAGTTCTAAGCGCTGCGCTGGGCGTATACGCGCAGACAATGGCCTTTGTCTGGGATGAAGGTTTTCATCTGGTCGCCGCGCAGATGATCAACCGCGGGGCTACCCCCTATCTCGATTTTCTCTTTCCGCAAACTCTACTCAACGCCTATTGGAATGCCGGGGTGCTGCGATGGTTTGGCAATGACTGGCACTCGGTTCATGTGTTTGACGCTCTCTTCGTTTCGGCGACTGTCTGGATGGCCGCGAATTACATCATGCGCCGTTTTCCGGTCGAGAAGTGGGCGCTACCTTGCGCGGTTACTACGGCTGGGTTCATCGGTCTCGATACCGTTGTTGTCCCCTTCGGACCATGCGCTCAGGCTTACGCGAGCGGCATGATGCTGACGTTCATCGCGTTTCGGGTTGCTATAAAGGCGGTGGATCGAACGAGTATCTGGCTGACCGCCGTGACTGCCCTGCTAGTAGCGGCTGCGGCCGGCTCGACGCTGCTGGTTGCGCCTGCGGTGGTCGTGTTCGCTCTTTGGATCGTGATTGTGAACCGCGCCGGCAGCCGTCTTCGTAAGTTCGTCGCCTACTGTTTGGTTGCAGTCATACCGTTCACTCCGGAGATCGTGTTGTTCATCCGATCGCCCCGTCAGACTCTCTTTAACGTGGTGCAGTATCAGGCACTGTTTCGGCGAGTAAACTGGGGCGACGTGGGCGCGCATGACTTCACGACGTTTCTCGATTGGACAGTATCCTCCCAGACCCTGCTGTTAGGGCTGCTTGGCTTAATTGGTCTCGTGTTTCTGGTTCGAAAGAGCAATTGGGAAACAAAACTGCGCCATGAGCTTTACCTCGCCGCAGCCGTCGCTTTCGCAACAGGCGCGTTTATCGCCACCGCGCATCCTACGTTCGGGCGCTACTTCATCTTCATCATCCCGTTTGTGGCTTTGCTCGCAGCCGTCGGTTTTTACTATACGGGCTCAAGCTTGATCGGTCCGGGCCGTCCTTTCTGGCCGACCGCTATTCTGCTGTTCATCATGATCAGCGGGATTACCAAATGGCTTTTCGACGATCGTGACGCCACCCATTGGCAGGATTACGAGAAGATCACTGCCAAAATCAGGGAAGTAACTCCGCCCGGGGATGAGATTATGGCCGATGATCTGGTGTACTTCCTGCTCCGTGAGCGCCCGCCTGCCCGCATGGAGTTCTCGTATTCGCACAAGCTCGAACTGCCCGCCGCGCAGGAGCGTTTGTATCATGTCATTTCTTACAAGGAACTGGGCGAACAGATCGCGCGAGGTCGCTTCCATACCGTCGAGACCTGTAAAGACGACGTGGAGGATGACCTGCGCTTGAACGATATGTTCCCCAATCAGCAGGATTTTGATGACTGCACAGTATATTGGCGCAACAGCAAATCGAAGCACGCTGCTCCTGCACCGCGGCCCTCCTCCAGCGGCAGTCCTAAACATAAGAATGTATCGACTCACTAAGCTGTCTCTTATCCTTTGTTGTCTTACGGGCTTGCTCCACGCCGCCACCAAGTCCACGGCTCCTTCAGCTGTAAAATCTCCCCAAGTTACTCCACCGGTTACAGCCTTAGGCTTCAATATTGGAGACGATTATCATGTAGCCAATTACACGCAGTTACAAAGTTATTGGAAGACTCTAGCGAAGCAGTCCGATCGAATGCAGTTGGTCGATATCGGCCGCACTGCCGAAGGCCGGCCGCAATATATGGCGATCATCTCGTCACCGGACAATCTGCGGCGGCTGAACCATTTCAAAGAAATCTCATCGAAACTCGCGCACGCCACCGGCCTGACGCCGGATCAGGCGCACGCCCTCGCGCACGAAGGCAGGGCGGTCATTTGGATCGACGGCGGACTGCATGCCAACGAGACGGTAGGGTCGCAACAGCTGATGGAGCACGTCTATCAGATGGTCAGCCGCACCGATCCGGAAACAATGCGTTTTCTCCAGGACACGATTGAGCTTTGCGTACTGGCGAATCCGGATGGCCAGGAGTTGGTAGCCAATTGGTACATGCGCGAGGCGGACCCGAAGAAGCGCTCGCTCGATTACCTGCCGAGACTCTTTCAGCATTACATCGGGCACGATAATAACCGCGATTTCTACATGTCTAACATGCCCGAAACAATAAATATGAACCGGCAGATGTTTCTGGAGTGGTACCCGGAGATCGTATATAACCACCATCAAACCGGTCCGGCGGGCGCGGTTATCTTTATGCCGCCCTTTCGAGATCCTTTTAATTACAACTTCGATCCCCTAATTCCCTTGAGCATTGAAGCTGTCGGAACCGCGATGCATGAAAGACTGGTTGCGGAAGGAAAAGGCGGATCGGCGCAGCGCACAGGCGCGGATTACTCGACGTGGTGGAACGGCGGACTGCGCACAATTACTTACTTTCACAACATGATCGGCATACTTACCGAGATCATCGGAGGCCCAACGCCGGTGCAGATACCGCTCGTGGCGGATAAGCAGTTGCCTACGGGAGATTGGCCGCTGCCGGTCGTTCCGCAGATGTGGCATTACCGGCAGTCAATCGATTACGACGTGACAAACAATCGCGCAATTCTCGATTATGCGTCGCGCAATCGCGAAACACTGCTTTATAACTTGTATCTGATGGGCCGGAACGCGATCCAGGACGGTAGCGAAGATCACTGGACGGTCACTCCGGACCGAATCGAGGCATTGAGGGCTGCTGCCGGTGAGAATGCCCACACACCGGAGGGGGAGGAAGGTTTTCCCCCGCTACAGCCGCAACTGCCGCTGGATCTTTATAACAAGGTGTTACACGATCCGCAACATCGCGACCCGCGAGGTTACATTATTACCGCGGGCCAGCCTGACTTTCTCACGGCGACTAAGTTTGTAAATACGCTCCTGAAAGTCGGAGTAACTGTGGAGCAGGCAAGCGCGCAGTTTACAGTCAACGGCAAAACTTATCCGGCAGGTTCGTATGTGGTCAAGACCGCCCAGGCGTTTCGGCCTCACGTCCTTGATATGTTCGAGCCGCAGCATCATCCGAACGACTTTCGCTATCCAGGCGCACCGCCGATTCGGCCGTATGACAGTACCGGCTGGACGCTTGCTCTGCAGATGGGCGTCCACTTCGACCGCATCTTAGAAGGCTTCGACGGTCCATTTACCGCCGTCAATGGAGTTCTCGAACCGCCTGCAGGGAAGGTATCCGGCGCGGCGTCTCCCGCCGGATACCTGCTCGATCATCGCGAGAACGACACTTTCACCGTGGTGAATCGTTTGCTCAAGGCTGGCGCGAAGGTTTCCTGGCTGGCCTCCGAGCAGTCGATCAACGGCCAAAATGTCGGTCACGGAGCTATTTGGATACCCGCTTCGCCGGCTGTGCGTCCGATTCTACAGCAAGCCGCCGGGGAGCTCGGTGTCAGCTCGGTGGGGCTGGCGCAAGCTCCGGCATCCAAGGCGCTCGAACTGAAACCAATCCGGATCGGCCTGTATGACCAATATGGCGGGCTCATGCCGTCGGGCTGGGATCGATGGCTTTTCGAACAGTATGAGTTTCCGTTTGAGGTGGTCTATCCGAAGACGCTCGATGCTGGTAATTTGAAGGCGAAATTCGATGTGCTGGTATTTGCGGACGGGTCCTTCCGAAGCGCGAGTTCGGGCCGTCGGCCGGGGCGCGGCAGCAGGCAGCCGAAGCCGGCCGACATCCCCGAGCAGTATCGCGGGTGGCTGGGCCGGATTACCGCCGAGCAAACGGTTCCGCAGCTGAAGAAATTTCTGGCCGATGGCGGGTCGATTGTCACGGTCGGCAGTTCGACCGCGCTGGCCGAGTTACTCGATCTTCCAGTAAGTAATTACCTGGCTCAAATGGGCCCGGACGGAAAGCCGCATCCGTTGTCGCCCGAGAAATACTACATCCCGGGTTCGCTGCTGAACGTGTCAATCGACAACTCAGTCCCGCTCGCGTACGGGATGCCTGACTCAGCGGATGTCTTTTTCGATAACAGCCCGGTGTTCCGCCTTGCACCCGATGCCGAGCAGAAACAAACGGAAGCAGTGGCGTGGTTTGCGGGAACGAAACCTCTTGTGAGCGGTTGGGCCTGGGGACAGGCATATCTGGACGGAGGGACGGCCATCGCGGAGGCAGAGGTTGGGCGGGGCAAGGTGTTTTTGCTCGGGCCCGAGGTCACGTTCCGAGGCCAACCGCACGGCACGTTCAAGTTTCTTTTCAACAGTGTCTACTGCGGAAGCGCTCAGACTTCGTCCGCAGCTGGAACAATGGCTCAGTGAGTCATGGCGTAAACAATGTAATTCACGCCAATTCGGACGCCTAGCGCGGAGTACTTCTCCGGGTACTCGGGTGAATCGGCCCACTCCCATGAGTCGCCAATGTCGGAATTGAATGAGGCGGCCACCATAATGCGCCCCTTATCGTCGTAGATGCCACGCCAGCGCGCCACGTAGCCGTCCAACTTATGACCCGTCTCCAGGTGTTCGGCGCCCACGATCTGATAACGGTCGCCGAGGTCGTAGACGGTGTGAAAGATCGGATCGCTATCGGGTATGTCCACGATGGGGCGGTCGGGAAAAACGCGCTTCATGCTTTCGGCGAATACGCCCCACTCCACAGTCCCATGGAAATCGTCGGCCATAAAGAATCCGCCCCGGAGCAGGTAATCGCGCAACTTCTTGGCCTGATCGTCGGTTATTCCCCATTCGCCGACCTGCACGGCATAGAGCCACGGCCAGTTGTAAATTTGATTGCCGTCATCGAGGTTAACCGCCTGTTCGACAGGCCTGACATCGACGCGCGTGAGTCGCCCAACGGCTTCTGAGAAGTGACGGTCCGCGCGCGGGTAGTCTTGCGTCCAGAGCGCGAATCCTTCCGTCCAGTATGCCTCCCGGCCGGCATAGCCGTCGTTCCAGCCGCCCGGGTACATTAAGCGGGCAAAGGTCCATTCTGTCGGTTGTTCGGCTCCAGGAGGCAGCGGAATTGAACCTTGCCGGTACTCGACGCCTGGATACTCCTGAAACGGGTGAGGCAGCGCGCGATCGAGGGCATAAGCTGTCCCTAGAAAGATCGCCACGCAGCTGATGAGCGACATAACGGTGCGACTACTCATAGCTGGCGTCTCGCTTGCGAGGATAGCATCGCCGGAACGAGAGGCCGGTGATCTCTAGGTAAGCAAAGTCGGCGGGACGGGCTTAGCCCGCTGGAGAGTACAGAATCAGTTCAATCCTAAACCGTTGGTTTGCAGAAAACACTTTGCAAGGTTTTGGAAATCAGGTATAAAAATAAATATCTGGATTGCACAGAAATACTAAAGCTAAGCCGATTAAATGCAGGCACATAGCCCGCCTTGACGGATTGGTAATACGTGGTCTGTCTCGGCGGATTGCGCCGTAATAACCAGAACTTTGAAAGGTTGAAAAGCCTAGGTCCTTGCCTGCCAGCGAGAACCTGGAGTTTGTGAAAGGAGACACCATCGTGAAGATAAACAGCAAAATCCGAGCCGGTCGCGGCGTTTGGGGCACCTAGTTCGTTTTCGTTCGAGCACCGTCCGCAGCCGAGCTTCTTAGCCTGCCAGCCAGGAAGCGATTCTGAAGAAAGGAGATTGCAGTCATGAAGATCAACAGCAAAATCAGAGCCGGTCGCGCCGTTTGGGGCACCTAGTTCGTTATTCGTTCGAGCACCGTCCGCAGCCGAGCTTCTTAGCCTGCCAGCCAGGAAGCGATTCTGAAGAAAGGAGATTGCAGTCATGAAGATCAACAGCAAAATCAGAGCCGGTCGCGCCGTTTGGGGCACCTAGTTCGTTATTCGTTCGAGCACTGTCCGCAGCCCCGCTTCTTAGCCTGCCAGCCAGGAAGCGATTCTGAAGAAAGGAGACTATAGTCATGAAGATCAACAGCAAAATCAGAGCCGGTCGCGCCGTTTGGGGCACATAGTTCCTATCGGCAGTCGAGCAATTAGTATTAGAACTTTTCAGCCTAGCAACTAAAAAGTTTGTATCGAGAAAAGAAGTTTCACCCAGGGGAGTCAGACAATTCATAAAAGCTGGCCGTGGCATGTGGGTTGAATAATCATCTTTTCGGCATTATATTCAGGTTGGATTAATAAAAAAATAGAGGCCGCCGCGAAATCTTTTCCCGGCGGCCATAATTTTTGCTGCTATCCCCCACTAGTACTCGGATGGCAATTACCTTTGGACGGGTGAACGGGGCGCTGCGGGCTGACCGCGCACTGAAATCCACGGCAGTACTACTAAGTGCAATACTGCTGCTGGCTGCCTGGGTCACCTGGGCTTTTCGCGCCAGGGTTACCCGTTACGAAATCTCCGAGACGGCCCGGCTGGAGGTAAACGGTTCGGCGTATCCACTTCAGGCAAACGCAGCGGGAAAACTGATTGCGTCTCACCTGAGTTTAGGGCGTCAAGTACAGGCCGGAGAGATCCTGCTCGAGCTCGATAGCGACGATCAGCGGCTCGGTTTGGCCGAGCAGCATGTCCGTCTGGCCAGTTTGCAGCCTCAGATCGCGGCACTTCAGGCGCAAATGAAAGAAGAGACGGCGGGGCGGACCGATGACGGCCGCGTCCTTGGGTTTTCCCAGGAAGCCGCAACCGAGCAGTATCGGCAGGCCTCGGTGCAGGCGCAATTAGCGAATGCGGAGGCCGACCGCGCGAGGCGCTTACATGCCGCAGGCATTCTTTCCGACGCGGACGCGCAAAAGGCCGCGAGCGAAGCGCAGAGCCGGCAAGCAGCGGCGCGGGGCTTAAAGGATGCAATGGATCGGCTCGGTCCAGAGTCGGCCGTACGCGAGCGGGATCGGCAAGTACGCCTCAAACAGATTGGGGTGGAAATTTCAAAGCTCGAAGCGGAATCCGCGACCGCTAGCGCCGCGATCTACCGGCTTCAGGAAGACCTAGAACGCCGCGTCGTCAGAGCCCCGATTGCGGGAAGGCTTGGCGAATGTGCGCCTCTCCATCCGGGCTCTCACGTGAGCGAAGGCCAGCAGTTTGGCGTTATTCTGCCGAGCGGCCGGCTGCAAATCGTCGCTGAGTTTTCTCCGTCGGCTGCGCTGGGGAAGGTTCGCCCGGGTCAGCCGGCTGCGGTTCGGCTGCAGGGATTCC
Organism: Bryobacteraceae bacterium; assembly: GCA_965219105.1. GTDB lineage: Bacteria > Acidobacteriota > Terriglobia > Bryobacterales > Bryobacteraceae > Bog-105. The sequence continues at coordinate 3,999,147 of OZ244728.1, forward strand.
CCTGGGCGCAGTACGGTGTGGTTCGCGCGCGCGTTTCGCACGTCGCAAGCGAGGTGCGTGACGGCAAGGTGCGCGTGGAACTGGCGCTGCTTTCGCAACGGTCTTCTCGTATCCCCTTTCAACACGGGCTTCCGGGAAGTGTCGAAGTCGAAGTGGAACATGTTTCGCCGGCCACGCTGGTGCTGCGTTCGGCCGGTCAGGCTGTAGGTGTGCGTTGAGGCGTCTCTTCGTCCCCGAGGTCGTTCAAACCTCCAATATGGACTGCGGGCCCGCCGCGTTGAAGTGCTTACTGGAAGGATACGGCATCCCGGTAAGTTATGGGCGGTTGCGGGAAGCTTGTCAGACCGGACTCGACGGCACCTCCATTGAGACGATGGAGTCCGTTGCGAATCAGCTTGGCCTCGAAGCCGAGCAGATTCTCTTACCGTGCGATTCATTGTGGGTGCGGGAGGCGCGCGCCCTGCCTGCTTTGGTGGTTGTCGTTCTGCCGAATGGGATGACCCATTTTGTGGTAGTTTGGCGGACCCACGGTCCGTTTTTGCAGGTCATGGATCCGGCGGTGGGAAGACGGTGGGTGTCTCGCCGGAGCTTTGAGCGTGAACTGTACCGCCACAGCATGGCCGTACCCGGTGGCGACTGGCGGGAGTTTGCGGCTTCTCCCGAGTCCGAATCAGTGCTGCGGGCTCGAATGCGGACCATCGGCTTGAAGCGCTCAGAACAAGAAGCTTCCCTAAGCCGAGCGGCCGCGAACGAATCCTGGCGCGGATTGGCAGAGCTCGATGCATCCCTGCGGCTGCTCCATTCGCTGCAGGAAGGCGGCGCTTTGGAGGGCGGCCGTCACACAGGCGAGCTTCTGCAAAGGCTTTTGGCAAATCCGCAGATGATTCCAGCGCGCTACTGGTCCGCGCGAGCGGATGAAAACGCGGCCGACGCCTCGGATAGCGTTTTGGCGACGGGTGCGGTGCTCGTCCGCATCAAGGGTGTCCGGCCTGCCGCGGAACGCGCCGGCTTGAGTGAAGAACTGAAGGCCGCAGTGGAAGAATCGCCGCTGCGCCCGGGCCGCGAGCTCGCCTCGGCGCTCTGGCGAAGTGGCCCGCTCGGTGCGGTTTTAACATTCGTCGCGTTGGTGCTTGCAGGAGGCGGAACGGCGGTCGAGGCCATGCTATTTCGCTGCTTATTCGACCTGACGCAGGAGTTGGGCTTAGCCGGTCAGCGAATGGGCGCGTGGCTGGCAGTTCTGCTTTTTAGCGCCGCTATGCTGTGCCTCGAGTGGCCTGTATTTGCCATCGGCACGCGGCTAGGCCGCCAGATTGAAAATCGGCTTCGAGTGCGGTTTCTCGAAAAGATCCCCCGTCTGGGCGATCGCTACTTTCAGAGCCGTCTCACTTCGGATATGGCCGAGCGCAGCCACGCCACCAATCGCCTTCGGCACCTTCCCGATCAGGTTCGCCAGCTCTTGCGAGCCGTGTTTGAACTAGCTTTCACCGCGGCCGCAATCGGTTGGTTAGAACCCTCCATGGCGCTGTTTGCATGGCTGATCGCAGCTGTGGCCATACTGCCGGCCTTCGCGATCCAATCCGTTATGGCCGAACGCGATCTTCGCGTACGAAGCCATGCTGCCGGGCTGACCCGCTTTTACCTCGATGCCATGCTCGGCCTGTTTGCCATACGCGCCCACGGCGGCGAGCGAAGTGTGAAGCAGGAGCACGGGAAAATGCTCGGAGATTGGGCCCGGGCGGCGTTTGCATTGCAGCGGCTTGCGGTCGGCGTTGAAGCCGTGCAGTTGATTGTAAGTTTCGGTCTGATTGCCGCTCTGCTGCTCACGCATCCGTTTGGAGCAATGGAGGTGGGCCGAGTGTTGCTCCTGGCTTACTGGATCCTGAGTTTGCCCGCTCTCGGACAGGAAGTCGGCACGCTGTTGCGGCAGTATCCTTATTACCGCAATCTCACGCTGCGGCTTTTAGATCCCCTGGGCGCGCCGGAGGAAGAGTCCGACAAGCACGATCTGCCGGCCTTAGCTGGGCCGCCCTCGATTCACTTCCGGGAGGTGACCGTGGAGGCGGCCGGGCATCGGATTCTTGACGGCGTGAATCTCGCCATTGAGCCGGGCAGCCATGTCGCGATCGTAGGGCCTTCCGGGGCGGGCAAGTCGAGCTTAGTCAGCCTGCTGCTCGGTTGGCTGAAACCGATGGAAGGCGAGGTCTTGGTGAACGGCGAGCGATTAAATGTCGCTTCGCTGCGCCAGTCGATGGCCTGGGTCGATCCGGCAGTGCAGCTATGGAACCGGTCGCTCCTGGCCAACTTGACTTACGGCGCGAACGGAGGAACCGAACAGATTGGCGACGCGGTGGACGCCGCGCTGCTGCGAACCGTACTGGAAAACTTGCCCGATGGAATGCAGACCAAGCTAGGCGAAGGTGGCGCGCTTGTCTCCGGCGGCGAAGGACAGCGAGTTCGCTTGGCACGTGCTTTCCTGCGTCCGGGGGCACAGTTGGTGATCTTAGATGAGCCGTTCCGCGGGTTAGATCGTGAGAAGCGGCGGCAGTTGCTCGGCCGGGCGCGTGAGTTCTGGCGCGGGGCGACCCTGCTTTGCATTACGCACGACCTGTCGGAGACGCAGGGCTTCGATCGGGTTGCCGTCGTGGAAGGCGGACGGGTGGTGGAAATCGCGGATCCGGTTGAGTTGTCCCAAGATCCGCACTCTCGCTATTCGCAGCTGCTGGCTGCCGAGCGGAGTACCCGGTCCGAGCTTTGGGAGGGCCGCGCGTGGCGGCGGGTGCATGTGCGCAGTGGGCGGATTGTGGAAGAGCTGACGGCGCTCGACAGTGACTTGAGACAGGCGGAGGTGGCGTGACGGGCGTCGAGAGCTTGCAGGACTATGCCTGGCCGCTTGAGCGATTGCCGGCGGCGCTTCGTGAACTGATCTTGCGTTCCGGGCTGGCGCGCCAGGCCGAAGTCGGAGGCGAAGCTCCGTTACCCGAGGGTGATCTGAGTGAGTGGATCGTCGAGGCGGCGGCCCGCGCCGGGTGCGAAGCCGAACAGGTTACGACGGCAATGGCCGATTTGCCGAACGAGCTGGCAAAGTGCTATCCCGCGCTGATCCGTTTACCGGAGGGCGGTTACCTTGCGGTGCTCGAAGTGCGTGGGCGGCGGGTTCATGTCCTGGCGGCCGACCTGCAGCTGAAGCGTATCTGCGTCGGTAAAGTCTGCCGTGCGCTTCGGGCCGAGAGAGAGGCCGAGTTTGGCCCAGCGCTCGATCGGTTGATTGCCGGGACGGGCGTCTCCCATCGTTCCAGTGGCCGTGTGTATCGGATGCTGCTGGATGAGCATTTCGCGGAGGCTCGTTTTCGCGATGCATGGGTGATTCGTACCGATCCGGGCGGCGATCCGGCGCTGCTGCTTCGACAGGCCGGCGTCACCGCGAACGGGGCGGGCATGATTGCGGCACACACGCTGCAATACCTGCTGTGGCTTGTCTTCTGGGCTCTGCTTGCAAACATGTCGCTCGAAGGACGCGTCGAGCGCGGCTGGATTTGGGCCTGGGTTCTGCTTCTAGTTACGATTGCGCCGTGTCAGGTAATCACTACGTACATGCAGGGGCTGTTTGCGATCGGTCTCGGCGGATTCCTTAAGCGGCGCCTGCTGTGCGGGGCAATGAAGCTGGGCCCGGAAGAGATGCGGCACAGTGGAATCGGCAATTTTCTTGGGCAGGCCCTCGAGGCCGAGGCGGTGGAGACGCTGGCCTTGAGCGGTGGCGTTGCGGGGCTGCTGGCCACGGTCGAGATTGTGTTGGCGTGCTTCGTTCTCGGGCGGTTTGCGCTCGTACTACTGTTCTGGTGCGGTCTTACCGCTACAGCGGGCTGGCGTTTTCTTCGAAGATACCGGGCTTGGACGCGGAACCGGATGGAGCTTACCGGGGAACTGGTGGAGTCCATGGTCGGGCACCGCACGCGGATCGCGCAGTTAAGTCCGAGCGACTGGCACCTAATCGAGGACCAGGGATTGCACCGCTACTTTGGGTTCTCGAAGTCGCTCGATGAGACCGGCGCGTGGCTGATTGCGGCGATCCCTCGCTCCTGGCTGCTGGCGGGAATCTGCTGTTTACTTCCGGCGCTGATGAACAGGCAAACGGCAGCCAGCTCGCTTGGACTCACTGTGGGAGGCGTGCTGTTGGCCTATTCGGCGCTGAGAAAACTCACCGGATCCTTTGCCGATGTCGCGGCTGCGTGGGTGGCGTTCGAGCGGATCTCACCGCTATTCCGCGCCGCAGGGCGTCCAGAAGTGCATGGGGAGCAAATGGCAGTCGCTCGGAGGCATTCGCCCAAGGTGCTTGAGGCCGATCGTCTGTCGTTTCGCTACCGGCAAACCGGGAGAGCGGCCTTGCAGTCGGGCAGTCTGTGCATCTACCGCGGAGATCGAATCTTGCTCGAAGGTCCGTCGGGCGGGGGCAAGACCACGTTTGCTTCGCTGCTTTCAGGTATGCGTGAACCGGAATCGGGATTGCTGCTGGCGAATGGGCTCGATCGCAGGACGCTAGGCGAGCGGCGTTGGCGGAAGCGGATTGCTGCGGCTCCGCAGTTTCACGAAAACCATATATTGACAGAGACGCTGGCTTTCAACCTGTTGCTTGGGAGAGCGTGGCCGCCCAAGGCGGGTGATATGGAGGCAGCCGAAACGCTGTGCCGCGAGCTAGGTCTAGGTGCCTTGATCGATGCCATGCCGAGCGGCTTGATGCAGATGGTCGGCGAGGGAGGTTGGCAGCTGTCGCATGGCGAGAAGAGCCGGGTTTTTATTGCGCGCGCCCTCTTGCAATCGGCGGAGCTGGTCATTCTGGATGAGAGCTTTGCGGCGCTCGACCCGGAGAACTCTCGCATAGCGCTAGAGACCACAATGGCTCGGGCAGAGACTCTGCTAGTAGTCGCCCATCCTTAAGACAAGAGTGGAGCAGCCATTTCTGGCTGCCGCGCCCATCGGTCGGCTTCTCGAAGGGGACAGCCTGACCTGCCTCTTTCGAAAATTCCCCGAAGGAGGCAGAGCGACCTGGCACTTTCATGAAAGTGGACCTTTTTCACACCGAAAAGAAACAATAAAGCGTGATGCAGGCCCGAATCGGGCTCCCGACTGCCGACCGCGATGCTGAATCTGAGTGTTCCACCTCGCGCAAACGTGAGCCAACTTACGTTCCAGCATGTAGCCCAACTAAATTCCTGCTGATTTCGCATCAATTTCGCCCTAAATCCACGAAAGAGGCAGAGCGCTCTGCCTCCTTCGTGGATTTATTGAAAGAGGCAGGTCAGGCTGTCCCCTCCAAAACCTGCCTTCTGTCTTCTGCCTTCTGCCGGTGACAGGCCGGGAACTTTTTCTTATCTTCCACTCTGTCCGTCACTTAACCCCATTTTCGCCTCGGGGCGAAGGTACGTTTTCCCCCCTCCCGCTGTTACCGTTGGGCCATGCCCAACCCCATGCTCAATCCTTACAGCTTCAAAAGCCTGAACGAACTCCACGAGAAAGAGCTCAAACTCATCGAAAAACGCTCTACCCTGCAGAAGCTTGAAGCTGAAGAGCAGCGCCTCCGAACCGGTGGCCCTCGCACTCCCGAAGGCAAACGCATCGCCTCCCTGAACGCCGTTAAAACCGGACTCACCGGCCGCACCGTCCTTCTCCCCACCGACGACGCCGACGCCTACCGCCAACATCTGGCCGCCTACACCGCCGAACACCAACCCGCCACGCCCCGCGAATCCGAGCTCGTCCAATCCCTCGCCGACACCCAGTGGCGTCTCACTCGCATCCCCGCTCTCGAATGCGCCATCTACGCCCGCGGCCGCCACGAATCCGCCGAAATGTACTCGAACCTGCCACATTCCGAGCGCATCCAGCTCATCGACCTCGACGTCCACCTCCGCTACGAAAAGCAGCTCCGCAATCTCCTACTACAAGAGTCCCGCCTCTACCGCCGCTACACCCTCGACCTCGCCGAACTCCGCCAACTCCAGAAAGAACGCAAAGCTGCCGCCGAATCTGCGGCCAAAACGATTGCGAAATCCGCCTCCGTCGCGGCCGCTCCTGCTCCCACCCAGTTCGTTTTTTCAACCGCCTCCGCGCAACCCAAATCCGTTGCTCCGCCACAAGATTCAAACCCCGGCAAATCCACCGAGCAAGCAAAGAAAGCCGCCTGACCTCTTCCTCAATGACCCCGATGCGCCTTACACCCCGCATCATAATGAGGAGTGAAATAGCAGGAGGCCGAAATGTTGCGCGATCTACGCTACGGATGGCGGCAGTTGCAAAAACAGCGAGCGTTCACCTTAGCCGCTGTAATCTCGTTAGCGTTGGGCATCGGTGCCACGGTGACCATGTTCAGCGCCTTTCGCGCAGTCTTGCTTCGCCCTCTGCCCTATCGCGACGGCAACAGGCTGGTCGAACTGCAACGGCACAGCATCCCTGGCGATACATCGGGCGTCACGTTTGCAGACGTCGAGTTCCTCCGCAAATACGCGCATTCCTTCGAAGCAATCGCCTGGTACAGCGGCCTTGAGATCACAACCTTATCGCGCGTCTCGAACCCCGCTAATCTCTGGATGCGCAGTGTATCTCCCGGGCTATTTCCCTTGCTCGAAAGCAAGCCGCTTCTCGGTCGCACACTCGCGCCAGGTGACTTTAAGGCCGCAGCGCCCCGCACTGTCGTGCTCTCCTACGAAGCCTGGCAAAAATACTTTCACGGCGACCCCGCTCTCATCGGCAAACAAATCTTTTTGAGCCAGCAGTACCCAGTCTCATCGGCCTCCAACGTCACTGTAGCGGGCGTCATGCCGAAGCAGTTCTTCTTTCCCCAGATCGGTATCCTCGGCTGGCTGCCGGACCGCCGGGTGGTGACCGACCCGCTGCATACCGGAGCCAACGCCATTGGCCGCCTGCGCGCCGGGTTCTCGGTCGCTCAACTGCACGACGAGCTGCGCCGCCTCACGCCTGCCATGCAGCAAAACTATCCGCCTTCCGATCGAGGCTGGACCCTCTCGGCTGTCAATTTCGCTGCTCACAGTGTCGAAGGCTCCCGCAACGCGCTGATCATGCTCATGGCCGCGGCTGCCTTTCTCGTTCTGCTCTCCTGCTTGAACGTGGCCAACCTGCTGCTGGCGCGAGCCTCCGCTAGATCGAGCGAGTTTGCCATTCGCGGAGCGCTCGGAGCTACCCGAAAACGTCTCCTCCGCCAGGTACTGATTGAGAGCCTCACTCTGAGCACGCTCGGAGGCGCCTGCGGACTCGCGTTGGCCTACGCGGGCAATCGCGCGCTGGTTTGGCTCCTTCCCGAATATCTCAAAATCCCGAGGCTTGGGGAGACGCGTTTAGATCTCGCAGTCTTGCTGTTCGCAGCCGCCATCGCGTGCGGCGCAGGCCTTCTCTTCGGGCTCGCCCCAGCCTTCGCGCTTGCCGGCAGAAGACTCACATCCGCTGACCGGCAGGCCCGCTCGAGCCGCGCCTGCAGTTGGAGCGGAAGCCTGCTCTTGATAAGCGAGATAGCCGTCTCGCTCATCCTGCTGACCGGCGCAACACTGATGATGCGCGGGTTCGTCAAGCTCGCAAACGTCGATCCGGGCTTTCGCACGGCGCACATCTTGACCGCGGGCGTGCCTCCCAGTCACGCCTCCGCTCTGAGTCGCGACAAGATAGCTATCCGGTATAGCCAACTGCTCGATGTCTCCCGCAACGTACCGGGCGTCGAAAGCGCCGCACTGACGAGTGCTCTGCCGCTTGGCCGCATCACAGTAGGCTTAACCATTTATCCGCCGGGCGCAACCGAAGCCCGGGCCATCGATTTTCACGCCGTCAGCCGGTCCTACTTCAGGATCATGGGCATCCCGCTGCTGCGCGGACGTTTATTCGACCCGCTCGATCCGAAGGCAGACAAAGGCGCAATCATCATTAACCGCGAAATGGCCGACGAGTATTGGCCTAATCAGGACCCAATCGGCAAGCATCTGAGCAGCGCCGCTCCACCCGCCAAGCCCGATCTCACAGTCATCGGTGTAGCGGGCAACGTTCGGCACCAGACTTTGTCCGGCTCACCGGTTCCCGAATTCTATGAGTCTTACCAGCAATACTTCGGCCCGGCGATCGCCGCCACTCTGGTTGTTCGAACCTACGGAGATCCCGGCTCCGTAGCCGCTTCACTACGCCGCGCCATTCACAAGTTCGACCCGGCGCAGGTTGTCGAAAACGAGCAGGCTATCGCCGCGACAGTAGCCGAAACCATCGCCGCTCCCAAGTTCTATACGATCCTGCTCGCGATCTTCGCGCTCCTGGCGCTGGCCATCGCTCTCATTGGTGTTTATGGAGTTACCTCCTACAGCACAAGTCTACGGACGCGTGAGTTCGGCATTCGCATGAGCTTGGGCGCGGACCGCAAGCGTCTAACGGCAATGCTTTTGCGCCAAGGATTATGGAAGGCCCTAGTTGGCATTGCAATTGGCTGTGCCGGCGCATGGGTTCTCGCTCGCTTCATGGCAGGCTTTGTATACGGCATCCCGGTCAGGGATCCCATATCGCTGACTATCGCGGGCGCTGCGCTCATAGCAGGATCGTTGATTGCGTTGTACCTGCCTGCTCGGCGAAGCACGGAGGTCGATCCGGCGCGCGTGCTCCGCGATTAGCTAACCGAAGATAATGGAGAGCTTTGCTAGTGTAGTGCCATCTTGCATCACATCGTTCAGGCACTGACTGCCTTTTTCTCTCACCTGGGATTCTCAGGGTTGATCCTGTTGGGCATAGCGGATTCGTCGTTCTTGATCACTCCGCTCGGAAACGATTTATTGCTGGTAGGAATGACGGCGCAACATCCACATCGTCTGCCCATCTACGTGGCCGCCGCGGCTACCGGCTCCACGTTGGGAGTAGTGTTGCTGGACCTGGTTGCACGTAAGCTCGGGGAGGAGGGTATCTGCAAAATAGCCGGACGCGACAAATTCGAAAAGCTCAAGAAGAGACTAGGCTCCCGCAGCGGGATGGCGGTGGCATTCGCATCGCTCGCGCCGCCGCCGTTTCCATTCACCACTGTCGTTGCTACAGCGAGCGCTCTGAAGTACTCGCGGTGGCGTCTTCTCGGCATCGTCTGGATCACGCGCGCCATTCGATTCACCATCGTTGGACTGCTTGCCGCTAAGTTCGGCAAGCAAGTCATACGCGTGGTCAAGTCCGGCCCGTTCGAGTGGACCATGATCGCCTTTATCGCCTTGTGCATCATTGCGACGGCGTTCTCGATGCGTAAATGGCTCTCCCGGAGATGATGGAAAAAGAAAATTTACGTTCCGATGTTCCACCCCTGCGGTCAGACTTCGTCATAGGGATCTCACGAGGGCTGTTCTACCGCTTGCTTGTCATCGTAGCCCTGATCCTGCTCGTCGTTTACGTGACCAGGAGATAACCTGGATCGAGTTGAGCCCGTGGAATTCCCAGCACAGGAAGCCAGCTTTGAGGATCTGATGCGGCGTTACCAGTCCGCTGACTCCGCAGCTGCCGGCGAGCTCATCGAGCGGTTAAGCCCGGGCCTTCTGCGCTTCTTCACCATGCAGCAATTGACAAGGCTTGAATCGGAAGACCTGGTGCAAGAGACATGGCTGCGAATCCATCGCGTGCGGCACACATACCGTTCGGATGCACCGGTTTTGCCCTGGATCTTCGCCATTGCCAGGAATGTGCGAGTGGACGGCTTTAGGAAGCGCCATCGCATCCAACGCAATGAGCTTGCCATGGAGGTGTTGCCCGAGCCGCGGCGAGCGTCGGAAAGGAACGCGAGCGCTTCGGATTCGCCCTCATTCGAGGTTCTGATGAAGGAACTGCCCGAGAGCCAGCAGGAAGTGCTGATCCTTCTCAAAGTAAATGGTCTAACTCTGGAAGAGACTGCGGCGGCCATGCATCTCACTGTAGGAGCAGTGAAACAGAAAGCCAGCCGCGCCTACGCAAAATTGCGGGTGCTGCTTCAGGGCAGCCACTTCCGGCGGGAGCGCGTCTCGTGAAAAAGCAAAACGGGAAAGGAGATACGCCGGTGGATTTTCAAGCCACCCTCGACAAAGAACTCGATCGATTGGCAAGCTCGGCGGCGGATGGCATGGATGTAGACGGGCCGCAACTAGACGCATGGAAAAACATAGTGCTTCAGGATTTGCGTCCCGTGCGCCCGGTCCTGCCTACGATCGTGTTTGCGCTGGCCTTTGGACTGGCGTTCGCCGCCTTAGCTCTCCTGAGCATTCTCGTGCTGCGCAGCTACGGATGGCATGTATTAATGCCCGCTCAGAAGGTGATCGTCTTCGCGAGCCTCAGCGCTGCCGCCGCGCTTCTCGCCATCACGCTGTCTCGGGAAATGATCCCAGGCACCAAAGTTTTGTTCCACCCCGGGCTCGTTATCGTAAGCCTGTTTGTCTGTTTGACCTTGATCGTGGCGAGCGTCTTCCAGATTCGCGCCGAGAAGAACTTCCTCCACGATGGGGCGATCTGCTTGCAAATTGGAGTGCCGTTCGCCATTCCGGCTGCCCTCATCTTCGGCTGGATCCTCAGAAAGGGAACAGTGCTTTCGCGCCGCTGGACGGCCGCGGTCACAGGAATGTTAGCAGGTTTGGTCAGCACCAGCGCCCTCGAAATACACTGCCCGATTCTCAACATGTGGCACATCTTGCTCTTTCACTTCGGCATCCCACTGCTTGGAGTCGGAGCGGGTTTTCTCTTCGCGCTCGCCAGTGAAAGGCTTCATCGCAAACCGCTCAAATCGTAGCGGTCGATACAGTGAGAGAAGAACCCCATGATAAAGACTTACGAGCCCGATCCGAAACGCTACGAGGATGCGATGTTCCGCAGGTGCGGCCGCTCCGGAATCGTTTTACCCCCGATTTCACTCGGTTTGTGGCAGAACTTCGGCGGCGAGGATGTGTTCGAAACCGGGCGCGCCATCGTCCGCCGTGCCTTCGATCGCGGCGTCACCCATTTTGATCTTGCGAACAACTACGGGCCGCCGTACGGATCGGCGGAAGAGAACTTCGGTGAGATCCTGCGTAAGGATTTCCGCGGTCATCGCAACGAGCTCATCATCTCCTCCAAAGCGGGCTGGGACATGTGGCCGGGGCCCTACGGCATCGGCGGCTCTAGAAAATACCTCATCGCTTCGCTCGATCAAAGCTTGCAGCGAATGGGCCTCGACTATGTAGACATCTTCTACTCTCACCGACCCGATCAGGATGTGCCACTCGAGGAGACGATGGGAGCGCTGGCGCATATCGTCCGTCAAGGAAAGGCGCTCTACGTAGGCATCTCTTCCTACAGCGCGGAGCGGACCCGGCGAGCGCAGCAAATTCTGCAAAGCGAGGGCGTGCCGCTGCTCATTCATCAGCCCTCTTATTCGATGTTGAACCGCTGGATCGAAATGAAGTTGCTCGATACGCTCGAAGAACTCGGCGTTGGCTGCATCGCCTTCTCTCCGCTCGCTCAGGGGCTGCTGACAGGCAAATATCTCAACGGAGTTCCTGAGGATTCGCGCGCCAGGCGCAATGGTAGTTTCAGCCCCAAGCTGCTGTCGGAAGAAAATCTGCAGCGCGTCCGCGGATTGGACCAAATCGCGACGTCACGCGGCCAGAGTCTGGCTCAGATGGCGATCGCTTGGGTGCTGCGGGATCCGCGCGTAACTTCGGCTCTGATCGGCGCGCGTACCGTCGAGCAGCTCGACGATTCGCTCGATTCGCTCAAGACGTTGTCCTTCTCCAGCGACGAGTTGAAAGAGATCAATCGGCATGCCTTGGAAGGCGGCGTCGATCTCTGGCGCGCGGTCGCCTCTATGTAGCATCCGGCGTAACTATTTGGCCGCCGAGCGAAGCTGCCGATAAGCCTGCATCTCGCGAGCGGCCTCCGCGGCCTTACCCTGTTTGCGGTAAATCGCTGCGAGCGCGAAATGTGCTTGCGCGGCCAGTGGACTGGAAGCGTCAGCCGCAAGTTGACGGCGGAATGCCGCTTCGGCCGCCTCAGTTTGGCCTTCGAGCGACTGAGTCTTTCCCAGCGCGAGAAGCGTCTGCGGCATCGCGGGACGAAGTTTGTCGGCGCGTTCCAACTCGGTTTGCGCTTCCTTCAACTTGCCTTGCTCGAGATACGCATTGCCGAGAGAATAGGCCGTTTCGGCATCGCCCGGCTGAAGCGCTGCCTCGGCACGAAACTCGGCTTCGGCCTTTGGCCAGTCGGAAGCGGCCGCATACAGCTGCCCTAACGCCAAATGCACACCTGGCGTTTGCGGGTTCAGGCGTATGGCTTCGCGGAACTCTTTCTCGCTTTCCGGCACTTGGCGGAGAACCGCATAGTTCTCTCCAAGCGCCTCGTGCGAACGCGGCGAGTTCGGATATTCCGCTTCGAGCGTGTCCATCGCCTCCTTCGATAGAAGCCCGCTCGCCCGGCCGAGGTAGTAGAGCAGTTCGGGGTCGTTCGGATGCTTAGTGAGAGCAGCGTTTAGGTCGGCAATCGCTTCGGACAGCTTGCCCGTTTTCAGCTCCGCGATGCCCAGCGCGTCCTGCACGTGAGCGCGCTGAAGGTAAGGGATAGACTCGGCTGCGTATCCACTCGCCAGCAGCGCGTAGCCCAGCATCTGTTCGGCGCCGATCAGCTGAGGATTGAGCTCCAGAGACCGCTTAAGAGGCGCAATGGCTTGTGGGTATTCATGATCTTGCAAAAAAGCAGCGCCGAGGTTCACAAAGGCGGCAGGAAGATCGGGCGCAAGCTCGGTCACCTTCTTGAACTCTGCGATCGCTGTCTTCAATTGACCGGCCTTCTGGGCGGCAATGCCGGCTTTGACATGCTCAACCACTTCAGGCGGTACAGCGGACTGGGCTTGCCAGGCAAGTCCGATCGCGAGCGCGGCGGCGGCAATCATCGGTGTGCCCCTTCTTCGGTGATCTCGAGGAACTGGTCGGCCTTCACGTCTTTCTCGATCTGATGAATGCCCGAGGGCCACCAAAGCTCGACCGTGGCTGTTTGCGCAGCGCCAAGACCAAAGTGGATACGCGGATCGCTGGCCGAGAGATAGCTCCCCGAAGACCCTGCATACTGCCGCTGCCCGTTTACTTTCACGTGCGTGCCAAAGCCGTCGCGATTGCTGCGAGTTCCATGCAGTGCAATGGTCAGCCAGTGATTCGAGCCGCCGCGATTGCGAAAGATTTGAGGGCGCGCGCCCAGCACCGACATCACGACATCCGGCCAGCCGTCGTTGTTCAGATCCCCGAATGCAGCGCCGCGTCCAGCGACCGGCATGTTGCTGCCGCTGTCGGCGCGTTCGAAACGGCCACCGTGATTGAGGGCCAGCAGCGGAGGCTCCAAGTAATGCAGCGATGGGTCAATTGTTCCGACGTTATCCATCACGTGGCTCTGAGCTACGAATAGATCCTTCCAGCCATCGTTGTTGAAATCCGCCAGGCGCATGCCCCAACCGGAACTGCCCGCCGTTAGCGTTCCTAAGCCCGTTTGCAAGCTGCGATAGCTGAACAGTCCGTTGCCATCGTTGTGATACAGGGCGTAGACTTGTTTTGCCAGATCGGTGACAACAATATCGGGCCGGCCGTCGTTATCGTAATCCCGGAAGTCAACGCCCATGCCGGCGAAAGGCTGGCCGCTGTCGGAGAGCGAAACTCCGGCCTCCAGAGCGCGCTCGGTAAACGTTCCGTTGCCGTTGTTGTGAAAGAGAAACTGTTCCATGCCGTCATTGGCGACAAAGATATCGGGGTTGCCATCCCCATCGTAGTCATTGAAGGCCACACCAAGCGCCCTCCCGCGTTTCGCCGCAATGCCCGAAGCTTGGCTGACATCCCGAAACTTTCCATTGCCAAGGTTTTGGTAAAGAATGCTGGTGGTGGCCGGAAATTCACCGGGAGGGCAATAGGTTTGCCGGGCGCAGGCTTTGCTGTGCGCGGTGTCCCACTCCATATATCGAGTCACGAAGAGATCGAGTTTCCCGTCACGATTGAAATCGAAGAAGCCGGCTGAGGCGGACCAGCCGCCTGCGCCTACGCCCGCGCTCGCGGTGACGTCTGTAAATGTTCCATTGCCGTTGTTGTGATACAGCACGTTGTGGCCATAGCTGGTCACGTAGAGATCCGGGTAACCGTCATTATCGTAGTCGCCCGTGGCAACGCCCATGCCGTAATTGCCATCTCCTGCATTGGCCAGACCGGCCGATTCAGTGACGTCCGTGAACGATCCATCGCGATTCTGCCGGTACAAGCGATTCCAGTTTCTTGGATTGCTGCGGTCGAAGTTTTCGGGCCGCGCCATGGCGCTCGAAAGCTTCCCGCTATTGACGAAGAATACGTCGAGCAGGCCGTCCCGATTGTAGTCGAGCAGGGCAACGCCTCCGCCCATGGTTTCGATCAGATATTTACGAGCCGTGGACGAATTTACATGCACGAAATCGATGCCTTTGGGCAGGCCGCAATCGAACAGCGCGGCAGCGGGTGCGAGTGCAAACGAGGCGAGAAACAGGGAAACAGCGAATCGCAAGCGAGTGAGTCGTCCGGCTAATTGGAGTGTAGCGAGTTCCCTGTGATGAACTAAAAAGGTGGCAAGCGGAGCGCAACCGGCGGAGATCACGGCCAATCCTCAGCTAAGCCCGTGCGCGGCGGCGATCCTCGATATTGTCGAGCGCTGTATGCATGGCAGCGCCTCGGAGTGGCTGTTTCTGCGCGAGTTGCGATTGGGTACCGGGCACCGCAATAACTTCGGCCAGCGCCTCGACGCGTTCGCCTTGAACTGCCTGCCGCACCTGGCGATGAAGCGGGTCTGTTACGAAGTCAAAATTTCACGAGGCGATTTCCTGGCGGAATTGAAGAAGCCGCTCAAACGTCGCATGGGGTTGCGTTACTCGAACGAATTCTACTTTGTGACGCCGCCCGGTTTGCTCGATGCCTCCGAAATACCGGTCGACTGCGGATTGATTGAAGCGGGTCCGGTCACCGGAGACGAATGGCGCACCTTAGCGGTTCAACACGCCGGTCACTTCCACTTCGATTCCGAGCGCGGAGCCTATTGCGCAACCGTAGCGCCTGCTCTCTGGCGAGATACTCCCGGCCCAACGTGGCAGTTCACAGCGGCCATGCTGCGCAACTTGCGCCGTCACTATCATGAGAAGCCTCCGGCTCCGCCCAAGCAGCAGCGGCTCGACTGGTGAACAAATCAGTGAGAGGAGGGAGACGACCCAGCGCCGCCCGGTTGTCTGGCGGACATTGCTCCTCCGGCCGGGATGATGGCCTCGAAGCCTTCATCGAACACCGCCGTGGAGTTGCAGACGATCACTTTCAATCCTTTCGTCGCCCGGAACGGAACCAGGTTGCCCATGCCAATTCGCAGCACGTCCACCGTGGCGCCGTCGCTCTGCGCCGTGTAAGTAAAGCACGGAAGTTCTGCGGTTCGGCTCCACTTACCCTTTTCGAAGTGGAGATCCCCAAATTTCTGCTCTACGAACCCGAGGATCTCTCCTCGCAGCATCCCTGAGGCAAGAAACAATCCGCACGCCGCCAGAACGTGTACTCTCTTCATGTGGATGTAAGACGCAGTTTCGCCGGTCAGCGTTCCGCTACGAGCACGATCTCGTAAGCGAGAAGACCCGGCAGCAGGGCGGTAGCGCCGCGCAACATGCCGTTTGCAAGGCGAAACAAGCGATTGCTTGGCCGAACGGGGATCAGCCGCTCCAGGGGAACCAGCGTGTAATGAACGCCGGTCACGCGAAAGCCGCTGTGCTCGACCAGTTTGCGAATAGATTTGCGAGTGAAGAAGCGCAGGTGCGAAAAGTCCAGGATGCCGCGATCGTGATATTGGAACCTTCCGAAAAGGACCATCAGCCGGACCGTGATGTTAACGGCATTTGGAACCGAGATAATCAGTTTCCCGCGGCCCTCCAGCAAGCGGCGGCAATCGGCAAGCAACTGCGCGGGATTGCGAAGATGTTCGAGGCGGTCCAGCAGCAGAATGCGGTCGAATTGCCCGTTGGCGCGGCGCGATAAGCTCTCGAGGCCGCTCTCCAGATCGGCCGTGTAAACAGCTTGGTAGCCCAAATCGTCCGGCATCTGGCGGTCTCCGTCGACGCCGACTACCTCATTGCCTGCCGCGGACAACGACTTACCGAAAACACCGTCTCCACTACCAATCTCCAAAACCCGATGACCGGTCCCAACCAGACGAGCGGCAACATCGTGCGCGGAGTAGCGGCTCTGTTTGACCGCGTACGGCACAAAGTACTCTTCGTATTCCGGATAGCTGCGAACAGCCCGGGAAGTCTCCTTGTAACGATGGACTGCCCGCACAATGGCCTTCGCATACTTGAGGCCGTTTACACGGCAGACCTCATCACCATAAAACGTCGGGATGGGAACTTCGCAGATGCGGAAATTCTGATGGTGCAGCTTGATGATGATCTCGGTATCGAAGTGAAAATCGTCCGTAAGCTTGTCTAGCTTGATCTTCGATAGAGCGTGAAGATTGTAAGCACGATAGCCGCTATGAAACTCACTAAGGTTTAGATCGAGAGCTCGATTTTCGAACGCGGTTAACACCCGGTTCCCCAGATACTTGTACATCGGCATGCCGCCCTTGAGCGGTCCGCCGAAGTCGCGCATCATTCGGGAGCCGAATACTGCATCGGCTTCGCCGCGCACCAGAGGCGCATACATGTGGGACAAAAGTTCGGGCGCGTATTGCCCGTCCCCGTGCAGCAGGACGACTACATCGAAGCCCTGTTCGATGAAGTAGCGATACCCGGATTTTTGATTGCCGCCGTAGCCGAGATTGCGCGCATGCTTCAGGACGCGCAGCTTCGGCAGGTTCGTCATGGCCTGAATGCCGACCGCAAGCTCGTAGGTGGCATCCTGGCTGGCGTCGTCGAACACGACGACCTGTTCCACGTTCTGCCACACTTCGGGAGTAATCCGCTTGAGGACGTTGCCGAGCGTAGTCAGCGCATTGTAAGCGACGATAAAGATGCCGATGCGCTTGCCCCGATTGGAGGCTCGCTGCGGGTCTTCTTCGAGCGCATTCTGGCGGAATTGCGGGAGCGGCTCAAACGGTAACTCCAAGCGAGGCAAAGTCTCCGCGCCAGAGACCAAAACTGTTCCGTGATTCATTGCGCTTCCCGACCTGATCGTATCACTCCCAAAGGCCTGGAATCAGCGCTCCCAACGTTAATTCGCGTTCATTCAAGAGCTTGCCTATCCAACCAGCCCATCGTAGAGCCAGACAGCCGCCAGAACGATCATCGTGGCGGCGGTTAAGCCTGCCGCGACGTTCTGCCAAGGCTTGTTCTTAAAGGTACCCATCAGCCGCGGCCGATTGATCAGCAGCAGCATATAAATCAGCACGAATGGCAGCAGAAGTCCATTCGCCATCTGCGAATAGAGGATGAATTTGATCAGGAAGCCGTTGGGGATCAGCAGCACACAGAGCGCGCCGCCGCCGATCAGCAAAGTATAGAGCCAATAGAAAATGGGCGCCTCCGAAAAGCGCTTATCGATGCCGGACTCGAAGCCAAGGCCCTCGCAGATGTTGTAGGAAGTCGCCAGCGGCAGAATCGCGGCAGAGAGCAGCGACGCGTTGATCAGTCCAACCGCGAACAGCAGAGCGGCGAACTTACCGGCAACCGGCCGCAGTGCTTGCGCGGCTTGTGCGACGTCGCTCAACTCGGGGTGGCCCGGCACGTAGATCGTAGCAGCGCAGGCCACGACAATAAAAAACGCAATCACATCCGTCACAATGCAGCCAACGATCACGTCGAGCCGGCACAGGCCGTAGTGCCGCGCGTCCACGCCTCTTTCGACCACCGCCGCTTGCAGGTAAAACTGCATCCAGGGCGTGATGGTAGTGCCGATCAAGCCGACTATAACCGCCAGGTAACCGGGATCGGAACTGAGGCTCCCGCCGGGCCAGAATGTACGCTCTATTGCAAGGTGCCAGTCCGGTTTCGCCATAAACGCCGAGATCGGGTAGGCGAAGTAGATCAGCGAGGCCACGATCAGAATGCGCTCGACCGGTTTGTAGCGTCCGCGCACGATCAAAGTCCAAACAAGGATCGCTCCGGCCGGTACCACGAGGAACTTGCTGACGCCGAATAGCCCCATGCCCGACGCAAGTCCCGCAAACTCGGCGACAATGTTCCCGAAATCGGCGCAGCCCAGCACGAGCATAGTAAAGAAGGTCGCCCGCAGGCCGAACTCTTCGCGGATCAAGTCCGAGAGGCCTTTACCGGTAATTGCTCCCATGCGTGCCGCCATTTCCTGCACGACGATGAGGGCGATTGTTGTCGGGATCAGAGTCCAAAGCAGCGCGTATCCATACTGCGCGCCGGCGTTGGAGTATGTGAGAATGCCGCCAGGATCGTTATCGACGTTGGCCGTGATGAAACCGGGTCCAAGGACTGCTAGAAACGCGAGTAGTCGCGCGCCGATCAGGGCGAGAGGGGCTCGGCGGCGCGTGGCAATATGGGTCATGAGCAGCCGGCGGACGGCAATCCTTATTGTGCCCGGTCGTGCTTGCGATACCGAAGCATGGCTTGCCTTGCGCCAAGCGCTGTGGCCGGACGAGTCCGTCGAAGAGCATCGACAGGAAATCGAAGCGATGCTGCAAAGTTCATCGACAGGCATCGCCTTCCTTGCTCACTTGCAGGACAGACAAGCAATAGGGTTCACCGAAGCTACCCTCCGGCGCGACTATGTGAACGGGTGTGAAACTTCTCCCGTCGCCTTTCTGGAAGGTATCTACGTGAGCCCTGAGTTTCGGCGGGGTGGAGTCGCTCGCAGCTTGATCGAAGCGGTCGAACAATGGGCCCGGCAGCAAGGCTGCACGGAGTTCGCATCGGACACGGATTTCACCAACCGGGAAAGCCAGGCTCTGCACCTCTCGCTCGGGTTCGCCGAAACCGAGCGAGTGATCTTTTTTCGCAAGCTACTCAGTTAATCCGCAGGGACTCCGGCCCACTAAACGAAGCAATCTGGGTGTGACAGAATACCAAGACACATGGGATTGGGAGGATCTGTTGTCGCCAAAGCAGAGGGCCAAGAACCTTACGCAGTGATGCCTTCTTTTAAGGAATTGGCCGATGAAATAACCAGAAAGAAAAGAGTTCCATTTCTCCAGCAGTTCAGCGGAGTCCAGAAAGGGTGTGCCTACGTATTCGGATCCTCGTTCGCGTTACTAATATTTTCAGCTCTCTTCGCAAGCTCAGCAGCTGATAAATCTATCTCTAAAAATTTCTGGATATGGATTACAGAAATATCATACGTGCTAATGCTCTTGAGCTGGTTTGTCTTTTCGATCTCAACTCTTTGGAAGACCTTCAGAAGATCGCGCAGCTCTGCGAATAGCTTATCTTTAGAGCTTAATAATCAGGTTCTAAATGAAGACAAGCTGATCTTCCGATTGCTGCAGATTCCAGCTGCACAACTATCTGAACGGCATGAACGTCTGGAACTGCAACTAAAGTTGCTGGACCGTAGAGCCGTTGCCACCAAGCTAACCCTGCTAGCTGGAGCTCCACTCTTGATCTTAGCTCAACTTCTAAAGGTTGCTGCAGGCAACGGCAGCGGTAAGTCATGGGTAAACCTGCCACCGGGATTTTCTGCTTCAACTCTTGTCGCGGCCCTAACCTTGGGAGCAATTTTAGCTGCGTTCTCCCTAAGCGCGGAATCGGAAACCCTGCATCGGGTCTCGTTCATTCTGAAGACAGCTGCTAAGCGATCTCTGCACTAATGCGGCCCTAGTCAAGCAGGTCCGGTTCTAGCTTCACAATCCACTCATAGAGCGGTTGAAATTGGAACCAGCCGGACGCATGAGACCCCATCACCTCGCGGGCGTGAAGCGCGACCTCGTGCTCGATCTTGATTGGCGTCCCGGACTGCTCCGCAATGAACTGCGTCTGGCAGGTGCGATCCATCGTAATGAACCACCAGGCCGCTTCATCGACTGTTTGCCCCACAGTGAGTAAACCGTGATTTTGCAAGATGGCGGCTTTGCGCTCGCCTAGCGCCGCGGCGATACGATCCGCTTCCTCGGTGCCGGAAACCAGGCCGGCATAAGAGTCGAACACGCTATGGTCTTCGTAGAATGCACACGCGTCCTGCGTGATCGGATCGAGCAGACGGCCCAGCGTAGACCACGCCTTTCCGTATAGCGAGTGTGCGTGAGCCGCACCGACCACGTCCGGCCGCGCTGTGTGAATGCGCGAGTGAATGGCGAAGGCCGCGCGGTTCACCAGGCGATCGCCCGACACAACGTCACCGGCTTCATTCACCAACACTAGGTCGGACGCCCGAATATGGGCAAAGTGCATGCCGAACGGATTAACCCAGAAATGGTCGGTCAACTCCGGATCGCGAGCCGTTATATGACCCGCCACACCTTCATCGAAACGGAAGTGCGCGAACAGGCGAAAGGCGGCTGCCAGACGTTCTTTGCGATGTCGGCGTTCCTCGGCCACGCTCGAAAAGACCGGCGGCGTCGGCATGGTAATGTTTTGCTGGACAACAGTGGCGGCCATCGTGGTCGTAGTTTATAACAAAACCGGCACGCATTCACTTCCGGGCCGCGCTGCTCAGCTACAAAATCGAAACGAACTGCTCCTGCGCCGGCTCGTACTCCCTCACCAGCCCCTCGCCGATTTCATATACCCAACCGTAGAGCGCCAGCTTGCCTTCCGCCGCTCGTCCCGCCACCGAGGGGTGCGTCCGCAGATGATTCAACTGCAACAGTACGTTCTCTTCGATCAACTTCGGCAATAATCCGCCCGCCTCTGCCTTTGGGTTTCGCGCCTGCACAACGCTAAGCGCCGCTTCCCCATTGTTTAGCCAGCGGTCTACGGTCGGCATGCTCCCGAGCGATTCCCGGTTGAGCAGGCCTTTCATCGCGCCGCAATCGGAGTGCCCGCAAACGACAATCTGCTCGACCTGAAGATAGGAAACCGAATATTCGATCACTGCCGAAACGCCTCCCAGCATTTCGCCATAAGCCGGCACTAGGTTGCCGATGTTGCGCGTCACGAAAATTTCGCCCGGCCCGGACTGCGTGAGAGCCTCGGGATCGATTCTAGAGTCCGCGCAGGTGATGAAGAGCGTATGGGGCCGCTGCGGCTGACTGGCTGCCGCTTCGTACCGCGCTTTACTCTCCTGAAAGACGTTCGTGTGGAACCGGTGAACGCCCTCGTGCAGAATTTGGTAGGAGCGGGATTGCTTGGGATCGTGAGACATACCCTCCCATCATCGTTCCCGTCCTTTGCCGAAGCAAGACCGCCGGGGCAGTATCGCGCATTGCACGGTCCCCGCCATTTCACGCCGCGCCGCCGCTCGAAGAGGACTTCTTGAAGAAAAAGGCAGCCGGAACACACAAGGCGCAGAAAAGCGCCAGATAACGGAAGACATCCACATACGCCCAAAGCTGCGCTTGATTGTTCAATGCGTTTTGGGTCAAAGCGAACGCCCGCAACATGGCCCGCCGCGGCCCGGCATGAGCCTGCATCTGTTCCGTCAGCATATTCAGCTGCTTATGCAGCAGCCAGTTCGCTCCCGAGAGCCAATGCACGTTCTCGTTCCGGTGTGTCTGCGCATGCCGCTGGGAGATCGTGTTAGCCGCCGAAATACCGATGCTGCCGCCAATATTGCGTAAGAAATTGAAGAGGCCGCTCGCATTTCCGACCTGGTCCTGACTGAGCGTTCCGAACGCCACGTTAGAAAGCGGTACGAAAGTAAACGCCATTCCGGCGCCGCTCACCGCGATCGGCCAGAATAATGATGTTTGCGAGATCTGGAGCGTCATAAAGCTGGTCCACATCGTCGCGTAGGCGAGCACGCCGAATCCCAAGGCCACCACCTTGCGCGGATCGATCTTGGTTGCCAACGCACTCACCAAGATTGAAGCAAATATCGATCCAATCCCCCGAGGGCTAACCGCCAACCCTGCCGACTTTGCGTCGTATCCCATCAAGGTCTGATAGAACACAGGCAGAATCGAAGTGATCGAATAAATAGCCGCTCCCAGCACAAACACCAACGCACAACCAAGAGCAAGGTTCCGGTTGCCGAGCGCGCGCAGGTTCACCAAGGGCTTCGGGTGAACATACTCCCAGATCAAAAATGCGATTAGGCCGATGCCCATGATCACCAGCGCCCAACCTATTTTCGTGCTCCCAAACCAGTCATCCTCTTGTCCTTTGTCCGTCGCGAATTGCATGCATGCGATCCAGATGCCGAGCAGTCCGAGTCCGATTGTGTCCAGCTTGCCAGGTTTTGCGTTTTGGATGTAAGGCGGATCTTCGAGCAGCCGGTTCTGCAGAAACAGCGCAAGAAGTCCGATCGGAATATTGATGTAGAAGGCCCATCGCCAGGAGATCGTGT
This sequence comes from Bryobacteraceae bacterium, assembly GCA_965219105.1. Taxonomy (GTDB): domain Bacteria; phylum Acidobacteriota; class Terriglobia; order Bryobacterales; family Bryobacteraceae; genus Bog-105. The sequence goes on from OZ244728.1 coordinate 4,021,532, forward strand.
CTGTCAAATAACCGCCGAAGGCCGGCCCGATCACTGGCGCCACAACCACGCCGAGCGCATACAGCCCAAGAGCCTGTCCGCGCTTCTCCGGCGGAAAGCTCTCAATCAGGATGGATTGCGAGAGTGGCTGAAGAGCGCCTCCGCCTGCGCCCTGCACGGCGCGCGCGAACAGGATGATCGGCAGGGTCGGGGCGATTCCACAACCAAACGAGGCTACCGTAAATACGGCCAGTGAAGCCATCAAGTATCGCTTGCGCCCGAACCGCTCGGCAAACCATGTGCTCGAAGGCAGAAACACTGCATTCGCGACGAGATAAACGGTAAGCACCCACTCCGCTTGGTCCGTCGTGGAGGCGGTGCTTCCCGCGATGTATGGAACCGCGATGCTTGCAATGCTGGTGTCCATTACTTCCATAAACGTCGCCAGCATGACCGCCACGGCAATGAGCCATGGGCTGTGTGACGGTTTCCACCCGCCGCTTTGGGTACCCGGCATTACTCGGCTCCGCGCTTTCGACCGGTCATTTCACCCACACCTTGGGCTCGACAGACATGCCGGGCCGCAATCGCTCTGCATGCGGCTGTCCGGGTTTGAAGCGGAGGCGCACCGGCAAACGCTGCACCACTTTCACGTAGTTTCCGGTTGCGTTCTCGGGCGGCAACAGGCTGTATGTTGCCCCAGTGGCTCCCGGTAGCACCTCCACAAAGCCGTTGAAGTCCTGCGATAAGGCGTCCACGTGAATCGTTACCGATTGGCCGGGCCGCACGTTGCGAATTTGCGTCTCCTTGAAATTTGCCGTGACCCATATGTCGTTGGTTTGGGTAAGCGCCAGCATCTCCTGTCCCGGACTGACCTGCATTCCGGCTTGCACCGATTTGTCGCCGATAATGCCATCGGCGGGCGCAACAATCTTGCAATACTGCAGGTTGAGCAAGGCCTGATTGGCTTGCGCCTTAGCCGCCTTTAGATTGGCTACACGGGTTCCCAAAGTGGCGTGCTGGATCGCAATCTGCCGCGGCAAATTGTGAGCGGCCTCTTCGGTACGTTTGTGCGCCTGCGCCAGAGAGGCCTCGGCCTGGGTTACCGATTTCAAAGCGGCTTCGGCGGTTTGATTCCGTGCTTCGACAAGCGCGGTCTGCGCATGCGCGTCCGTAGCGCGCTGGTCGTAGATTTCGCGCGACACCTCCTGCTTGCCGACCAGTTGACGATAGCGTTCTTCCTCCGCAATGGCGTTCGCGGCATTGGCTTCCGACTGCTTCAAGTCCGCGAGTGAAGCCTGGTAATTCCGCTTAGAGGCTGCGACGTTTGCTTGGGCGCTTGCTTCATCCAACTTCGAAGTCTCAACGCCGTCGATTGCGAAGTTTGGGTGATCGGCACGTTAGGCTTTTGCGCCAGCACTCCCGCTTCGGCCTGTGAGAGGTTTGCGCGCGCTTGTTCGAGCGCCACTTCGTAATCGCGCGGATCCAGATCCACCAGCACCTGTCCCTTCTTTACGCGATAGGTGTTTTCGACATACGCCGCTACTACAAATCCGCTGATTCGTGCGCTGATCGGGTCGGTATGACCGTCCACCTGCGCATCGTCGGTGCTCTCGTAGCTCTCCAGATACTGCCAAAGAAAATAACCCGCGATCAGCAGTCCGACGAAGCCGATCACGATGAGCACGGAAGCAACCCGATGCGCTTTGATCCACCCGGACACCCGCTTAAGGAAAGGCTCCTTTTTCTTTTCCTCTTTTTTGTCGTCGCCTTTATCGTCACCGCCCTCTTGCTGCTTGTCTTTACTGCCTTCCTTCTTTTGATCCTGCTTGTCTGCTTGCCGGCCCTCGTCGTCGCTCTCTTGCTTGTCGCCGCCCTTCTGCTGCAGCTGGTCTTGCAAGTGCTGCTGTTGGCCGCGCACCCGGTCCAATTCTTCTCGCAATCTCGCCTGCTCGTCGTAGAGCGCTCGCAGTAGCAGCTGCCCATTCGGGTCGTCGGCAGGGAGAGCCTGCCCGGCTGTCGGTGTTTCCGGCATATCTATTTTTTCAAAAGCTTCGGAAGGCTCTGCTCGGCGTTTCCCATCGCCCGCGCCAACGAAACCTTGGCCAGATTGTGCTCAAAGACAGCGGAGATGGCATCGTTGTCTGCCTGCACCACCGATTGCTCGGCCTGCACTAACTCCACCGTGTCCGCAATACCGGCCGTGAACCGGTGCCGCGCTTGCTCCAGCGTTTCGTGCGAGAGCGCGACATTGCTCTGCGCCACGCCTACTTGATCTGCCGCTGAATGAAGGTCGATGAAAGCCTGGCGCACGTCTTGATCCACTTGCCCGCGCACATCCTCCAGTTCTGCCTGACGCTGCCGCACTGCTGCGTCTGCCCGTTCGATATCGCCGCGGATTTTGCCTCCTTCGTAGAGCGGGATATTCAACGTGCCGTACACGCTATATACGCTGTGTGCTTCAGAGGTGGGCCGCAAACCGGCCGCTCCCCAATCGGCGTTGAGCCGCAAAGTAGGAAGGCGCTCGTTGCGGGCAGCCTTCGCGGCCGATTCCGCTGACTCGACGCTGGCCGAGGCCGCTTTGATGTCGGCCCGCTGTTGGAATGCTTGCGCGAAAGCCCGGTCCTGGTCCAAGTCTGTCAAGGGCGCATAACGGTATTGCTCCGAAATCGTGAACTCCTGCCCGCGCGGCAGCCCTATGATGCGGGAGAGGCGCAGCTTCTGCGTATTGAGATCCGCGCGCAGGGAGCGCAGCCGCTGCTCGTCGGTTTGTAGCTGAACCTGCGAGCGCGTGGCATCGATTCTTGCATCGAGACCGGCCGTCAGACGGTCGGCAGCTTGCTGATACACTGCGCGCGCCGATTCGACCTCAGCTGCGGCTGCCGCAATCCTCGAACCAGTCGCGATCAGCTGGAGGTACGCTCCGCTTACCGCCAATACCACCAGGTCGCGCGCATTGTGGACGGCTTCCACGCTCGCCGCTAAGTTTTTACTAGCGCTACGGAGGTTCTCCGTTTGTACAAAGTCCAGAACTGTCTGCTGGAGGCGCACCGCTCGCGCATCGAAATAATTGAACTGTGTTGTCAACGGAAACATCGGCGAAGAGACACCTAACGTGCGTAGATTCAGGCGCTCGACCTCTTCCGCGACGGTCGTATTTAAATTCGGCAGAAGCGAACTTCGAGCAATGCGCCGCTGTCCTTCGGCGTCGCTGGCAGTCTCTGCTTGGCTAATCGCGCCGAGATTGAGGCGCAGACCGCGAGCCAGCGCCTCGTTCAGCGTCAAAGCCAGGACGCTGTTTGTCTTCTGCCCGCGTGCCGTGCTGCCGTTATACGGCGCTTGCACATTGACGGAACTGTTAATGAGGAATTTCCACCGCCCATATTAGTGGTGGATTGCGTTACGGAAACGGAACCCTGTTGCGCGGTGCGTCCGGAGAGTGGAACGGCTGTCGGAGTGGAAGGTCCGCTGGCTGTCTGCGCCGGAGATTGGGCCGCCGCTATTCCTGCTGCTAAGAGCAGAACGAAGGCAGCGGCGCTGCCTCGCTGTGCTCTGACGCTAAGAAAGCTACCGCACTCAGATGCCCTCACCTCTTAGCCATTAGAGTCGATTCAAGGGCTCTGCGTCAGCTGGTAGCGTTACGGATCGGTCGATCCTCGCGATCTCTACGAGTGGCGGCCAGCTCGCGACAAGATCAAGGCCCCGGCTACCAGAGCAATGCCCGCAAGCACCCACGGTGTCTTCGTCAGTGAGGAGCCCACGTTACCCACTTGTTCCAACCGCCTTGATAATTCGCTCAAGCTGTCGGCGACCTGCTTGCCTGCGTCGAAAAGCTGCTTGCCTGCATCCGCGAGTTGCCGAATAGTCTCGGTCGGGGACTGCTTTATCCGGTTCTGATTTGCCAAATCCATGCTCATACGACGCAATCTCCCAGTAAAACCGATCCCCAGCGGACACTGGGAAAGTCCCCAGGGTACTCTTCGGGTCGCCGAAGTCCCACAGGCTAATCTGAGGAGCGCGAGTTTCTACCGTCTAGTAGCATGAAAGAGCGTGAAATACGTCATTTCAGGAGCCGCGGGCTTCATTGGATCACATTTGTGTGACAGGCTGGTCGAGGCCGGTCACCAGGTACTCGGTGTCGACAACTTCATCACGGGCCACCGCGAGAATGTCGCTCACCTGGAGGGAAAACCGGGCTTCGAGCTCCTCCACGCGGATGTGTGCGAGCCTTTAACGGTCAACGGGAAGGTCGATCGGGTCTTTCATTTGGCCTCGTTGGCCAGCCCGGTCGATTACTTAGCCCATCCGATCGAAACTCTCGAATCGGGCTCGACGGCTACGCGCCGGATGCTCGATCTGGCGCGTCAGCACGAGGCGCGCTTCCTGCTCACCTCAACTTCCGAGTGCTACGGGGATCCGCTCGAGCATCCCCAGAAAGAAACCTATTGGGGCAATGTCAATCCGGTCGGTCTCCGCTCCTGCTACGACGAGAGTAAGCGCTATGCCGAAGCGTTGACCATGGCGTTTCACCGCTCTTACGCCCTGCCGACCAACATTGCCCGTATCTTCAACACCTACGGTCCCCGCATGGCGCTGAACGATGGCCGCGTGGTGCCTGCCTTTATCGATCAGGCGCTGCACGGGCGGGACCTGACCGTGTTTGGGGACGGCTCTCAAACCCGCAGCTTCTGCTTCGTCTCCGATTTGGTCAACGGCCTGCTGCTGCTAAGCGAATCGGATGAACGGCTGCCAGTGAATCTCGGCAACCCGGCCGAAATCACGATTCTGGAGTTCGCCAGTCGTATTCGGGAGCGGTTCGATTCGTCGATTGGCATCGAGTACAAGCCGCTGCCGTCGGATGACCCGAAGCTCCGCCGTCCCGACATCACGAAGGCGCGTCAGACCCTTGGATGGGAGCCCCGTGTACCGCTCGCCGAAGGCTTGACAACCACCATCGCCTATTTCAGGAAAAAGGCCGAGCATGACGATCTCGCCGGTGCGCAGCTAGCCCGCCGAACCGAGCGGCCCGACCAGGTCAGCACTTAATCTACTGCACCCGGACTGTTAGCGACTCCGATTTCGAGTCGCCTTTTGCGTTGTACGCCGTGATTTTGTAGGTCGTCGTGGCCTTTGGCGCAATGTCCAGGCAGTTTCGGTAAGTTGGCTTTAACTCCCCCGACACCGGCGGCTCAATCGTGACCTTCGTGGCGTTTTCCACGCCGTAGCAGAGCAAGGTTTTCTCGCCGCGCTTCAGCAAGCCTTTGTCCGCCGAAAACGTGCTGAACAGGATCTCGCCGTTTCCGAACACGGCCTTCACGGTTCGCTCGCGCTGTTCCTGTTGCTTGGCCTCGGCCGCCTTGGCCGCTTCTACATCGCTCTGGTGCCTCGAATAGAAGATCCAGGCCACGTATAAAGCCGCGATAATTACCCCAACTGTCGTAAACGGCAGAATCTTACTCAGCCCTGAGCCAGGTTCTCTTCTCGGTTCTTGCGGCGCGGGTGTATCCGTGATAGCCATACTATTAGCCTAGAACGCGGTTGCCCTTTCACTATCTGCTTTTTTACAAACCGTTCCGGGTTTTGAGCCAGTTTACCGGGGATGGGTCGAAACGAACGCTGGCCGGCTTCATCTCCGTGCCTGGGGTCTATCCGGTCGGGCGTCTCGATTATGACAGCGAAGGGCTGCTCCTGCTCACCGATGACGGGGCGGCTCAGCACCGGCTGGCCGATCCGCGATTCGAGCATCCGCGCACGTACTGGGTACAAGTTGAGGGCGAGGTGGACGAGAAAGCGCTCACCCGGCTTAGCGGCAGGTTAAAGATCCAGGACTACCGGACTAAACCGTGCCTCGCGCGAAAAATTGCCGAGCCCGAACTGCCGCCGCGCGATCCGCCGATTCGCTTCCGGCGCGACATTCCTACTTCCTGGATCGAGCTGACGCTGACTGAGGGGCGCAATCGCCAAGTTCGGCGCATGACCGCAGCCGTGGGCTACCCCACGCTTCGCCTAGTCCGCTCGGCAATCGGCAAGCTGCGACTGGATGGGCTTGCGCCCGGAACTTGGAGGACGGTTTTGCCGAACGAACTCGCGCTTTAAACACGAAGCCCCTTCTAGCAGCTATACTGGGTTTCGCCTTACCTTCGATGCTCGACGTGGACCAGCAGCTAGCCCGCCTTCGGGAACGAATCGCAGGGATAGACCGTAAGTATTCAATTCCAAAGGAACATTGCGAAGGACCCCGAGTTCGTTCGGCAAAATTGGCGTTGCCGGGCTCGACGGTTGTCGAAAACGAGTTCGGCCCGCACCTTCAGCTTGAGCGCTCCTTTCCAGCGCATCGCCAGCATGGCTCGACCGATCTAGGCTCGCTTGCCGAGCTGCCTGAGACGTTGCTGGAGGTTCTGGGCGGCGACCCTAACCTGGTTGCTCCTCCGGCCCGTTGGGCGTTCTTGGACACCGAAACGACCGGACTTGCCGGCGGCTCCGGGACGTACGCCTTCCTGGTCGGAGTAGGCCGGATTACAAGCTCGGGTTTCTCGGTCCGGCAGTTCTTTATGCGCGAGTATGCCGAGGAGCGGAGCCTGCTGTGGGCGCTTGACAAGCACCTGGCCGAGTTCGACGTCCTTATCACCTACAACGGACGCAGCTACGATCAGCCGCTGCTCGAGACTCGCTACCGCATGAACCGGCAGCAGCCGCCCTTTGGCCGCTTGGGACACCTCGATCTGCTGTACGGCTCGCGGCGGCTCTGGAAGCAGCAGTTTGCGAGCTGCCGGCTGGTGCAACTGGAATCCGAAGTGTTGGGCGTGGAACGCGAGGGCGACATTCCGGGCGAGCTGATCCCGTACGTCTACTTCGATTTTCTCCGTTCCGGCAGCGCCGACCGGCTCCTGCCGGTGCTCGGTCACAATGCCATGGATATCGTGTCGCTAGCTTGCCTGACGGCGATTGTTCCCGCTGCCTTCCGCAGCACCGATCCGGCGTCGCTTGCGAAGTTGGGCTTACGCCGCGGGCCGGAATTGGCGGGGCTCGGGCGATGGCTGCGGGCGGCGGGCGATTGGGAGCGAGCGGCGGAACTGCTCGGCTGCGCCGTCAAAGCGGGTCTGCCAGACCGGCTGCTGTTTCAAACGCTTTGGGACCTTGCCTGTCTCGAGAAAAAGCGCAAGCGGCCTTTCGAGTCTTTGCGAATCTTCACCGAGCTATCGGACTGCCGCAATGAGTTTCGGGTTCCTGCCATCGAAGAGCTGGCCAAACACTATGAGCACCGGGAACGGAACTACGCGCTCGCGCTCGATTTCACCGAACAGGCTCTGCAGTACGAGCAGTCTCCAGCGCTCTTGCGCCGGAAAGAGAGGCTCGAGAGGCGCCTGGAGACGCCACGCTCTCGGCGCTTGTTGCTTTAGGCCGGCGGCCGGCGGGCGGGCCGCCGTTGAGCCAGTCGCGCAGATATACCCTGAGAGGCGCTTCCACAAACCGCCAGGAGAGGAGCGCCGCCCCGATCAGCACGACAAAATAACCGAAAAAGACCGTGAGGGAGTGAAGGGGCGGCGGAACCCGGAGAACGTAGGCGACCGGAATCTGGAGGATATAAATCCCGTAGCTTGCCTCTCCCAGCAAGACCAGAGTCCGGCGGGACAGGAAGCGGGCCAGCCAGCCTTCTCCTTCCGCGAACGCAAAGATCACGATCGCAAACAGCGGCGCAAGCAGGCCGCCTGCTAAAAGCGGGCGCGGAATGGCTGAACTCACCGCCAGGCAGCCCGCTATGGCCAAGAGCCCGAGGTAACCGGACCATCTTGCGACGGCCGCTGGCACCCGAAATCCGAGCACGTAGGCGCGCCCCATCAATACGCCCATCAGGAACTCCGGTAAGCGGAAAAGAGGCGTGAATTCAATAGCCATCTGCAAGTGAGCGCGAGAGGCGCCCGCGCCGCTGCTTAGCAAGAACAAGGTCGACGGCGCAACAGCCAGGAGCCAAAGCGTTCCCATGCCGATCAGGCAACCTTTGGGGGTAAATCGCTTGAGCTTAAGGGCAACAAATGGAAATGCCAGATAGAAGAAGGCTTCGGCAGAGACCGACCAGGCCGGATAATTCCAGTACCAGGCGGTCCACGGCGTCCAAGCCTGCTGCATCGAGAGTACGGCTACGGCGCCCGTGGTGAGCTTCAGAATCGCCGCCTGCAGCGTGTTGACGCGGAGTGTCCAAAGAGTGTTGTAGGGAGCGGCTAGCAAGAAGGCAAGCAGGTAAGCCGGATAGATCCGGGCGAAGCGCGCCGTCCAAAACGCGCGCCGGGTACCGCGCATCTCGCCCGAAGCTCCAACGTAGCTGTAGGACAGAACAAAGCCCGACAAAAGATAGAAGAAGCTGACCGCGACGAAGCCCGATTGCACCCAGTTCGCCAAGACAGGTGGACCGGTCTGCGAAAACACGGCCAGGAAATGATAGAAAACGACCGCAATAGCCGCGAAGAAGCGCAGCCCCGTCAAAGCGTCAAAATTTTTCTTGCCCGTACTCATCGTTCGATGAGACGAGAGGACCCCGGTTGGATCTGCCGCCGTCAAACTCATTTGCCTTCCTCCAGAAGGCGCACTTCCGCCAAACCAAGAAGTGCCTCCGAAACTCGTTTTTCTCGTAGTTTAGGTGGTCCGCTTACGGAGGACAATCGGTTGCGGTACTTTCGTAGGGATAAATCGTACTGTTGTAAAGCTATTTAGCCCTTTTCGCAGTGCAGGTAGTAGGATATGCGGCATGAGGCTACTCATGGCACTAGTCCTGATCGGCTCAACTGCGTCCGCCGCCGTTCGAACCGAGCGATGGTACGACCACGCCGTTATTTACGAAGTATATTTGCGTAGCTTTCAAGACACGAACGGCGACGGAATCGGCGATTTGAATGGCCTGACTGAGCGCTTGGACTATTTCAAAAAGCTGGGCGTGGACGCCATCTGGATTACGCCTTTCTTTCCTTCGCCAAATAAGGATTTTGGCTACGACATTTCGAATTACGAAGGCGTTGCCAAAGAATACGGCACGATGGCGGATTGGGACCGCTTGGCCGCCGCTGCCAAGCAGAGGGGGATCCGGCTGCTGGTGGATTTCGTACTGAACCATACCTCCGATCAGCACCCGTGGTTTCTCGAATCGCGCTCCTCGCGGACGAACCCGAAGGCGGATTGGTATGTCTGGAAAGACGGCGGGGGCCCGAACAAACCTCCGACGCACTGGGCTTCCATCTTTCACGGCATTACATGGACGTGGGACCCGCAGCGGCAGCAGTGGTATTACCATATTTTTCTTCCGCAGCAGCCCGATCTGAATTGGAATAACCGCGAGGTTCGCAACGCGATGTATGACGTGGCGCGCTTTTGGCTCCAGCATGGAGCGAGTGGGTTCCGGCTGGACGCGACCCCTTACCTGTTCGAGAACCCAGCGTTTCCGGAGGATCCACACCCGCCGACATCGGGGCAGCAAGCCGCTCTCGAGCCCTACAACTCCGGCCTCGCAAAAGGCAGCGAAGTCTTGCGTGAACTGCGCGCGGTCTTAAACCAGTTCCCCGGCGATCGCGTACTGCTCGCGGAAAACTTGACCGCCAACATCGAGGATCTGGCGCGTATTTACGGGAAGAATAACGATGAGATCCAGCTTCCGATGGACTTCCTCTTCGCGAATGTGAACAAGCTCGATGCGCAGGAGTTCAAAAAGCAGATCGACGGGGCGGAGTCTAAATTGGGCGGCGGAACGCCTGTGTTTTTGTTGAGCAATCACGACCGGGAGCGGCAGTGGGACAAGTTCGGCGACGGAAAACATAACGAGCAGATTGCAAAAATCACCGCGGCGTTGACGCTGGCGCAGCGCGGCGCTGTTTTGGTGTATTACGGCGAGGAGATCGGGATGTCTACCATGCCGCATAGCGAGTTGAAGAACTTTCCCCTGTCAGCCAAGCGGCCGGTGGCCGATGAGCGCGACGGAGAGCGGACTCCGATGCAATGGAACGGCGGCCCGAATGCCGGATTCACGACCGGCGAACCGTGGCTGCCGGTGGCGGAGAACGCGGGGCGTTACAACGTAGCAACCGAGCAGAGTGATCCCGGCTCGATGTACAACTGGTACGCGACGCTGCTGCGACTACGTCACGAAAATGCAGCCATCCGGGATGGCGAATACGGGCCGCTCGATTCCGGCAACCGGGATGTGCTGGTGTTCGGACGCCGGACCGAGCGCGGGGAATGGGCCTTGATTGCCTTGAATATGAGCGACCAGGTTCAAAAGGTAAAGGTCAGCGGCATGCCGGGGCAGTTTCCAAAGCTGAGCCATGTTTTACTTGCGAGTCCCGCGATCGATGCGCCTCCAGCGACGCCTGAATTTACCATGACAGCTTACGCGGCATTCATAGCAGGCAGTTAGTGAGAACGATTCGCTTTCAGTAGTTGGTGTTTCGGCGGAAGGCCGCTAGATCTGTCCAATTTCAAATGCACGGCCGACAAGCCCGAAGGGATGAGCTGGGCCGAATGAGATTGCTACACAGAACGGACCAGGATAGAGCGCTTTGCAAGCCAGTGACAAACACCCGAGACTCCGTACCTCGGTTTAGTTTCAAGCAGATAGGCTGTATACGGGAACTGGTTGGAAAGCAATCGCATGCTAGATATTCCAGTCGAAAGCACAATTTGCAACTAAAGGAGAGCCAGGTGCACTCCTTGACAGGAGCTTTTGTCGGATGCGATCATTTAGCAATTGGAGCGTCGGAACTCCGCCTTTACGAAAACTCATGTCTGGTCACGCAGCTTATCCTGTTTCGGAAGAAACGTCCAAGGTACGTGAACTTACGCAAGAAGAGGAACTAGCCCGGATTTCTCACCAGCGGCTTAATACATTTGATCAGTGATGCGGCCGCAGAGTGGCACTGATCGGCGAGGTGAGGCACAGAGTTTCAGGGTCTTGAGGCAAGCTCCGCCCTTGGATGATGTGTTTCGGGCCGTCGGTTTGTCAAAGAACGGTACTGCTAACGCTTCAGGAACGGAGTTGCCTGTAGGCGTGTTCAAACACGCGCCAGTGCGGATAACTGCTGGCCAGAGACACCCAGACCTTGCGTGCGGTAAGGCTCACTTGAGCGCCGATACGCAGCAGTTGTAAGCGAATGGTGTGGCACTGGGAGCGCGCCCACCCGGTCCCGGAGAGCGCCCAGCGGCGGAACCCGGACAGGAGCACGTAAGCAGCCGCCGACAGGTACAGACGTAATTGGTTGGCCCGTAACGTGGCGGCACTCACTCGTCCGGCAAACAACGAATACTGTTCCTTGATTCGATTCTCCATATCGCCGCGTGCGCAGTACAGTTCTTCGTAGAGCTTCTGTGGTGGCCAGTGATCAGCGGTAAGCCAGGTAACCACGTAGCGTGGATTTTCTTTGCCCTCGATCTGCTCGGCTTTGGCGACCACTCGCCGCGGCCGGCTCCAGCTATCGTTAGTCTGATAGGCAAACTCGGTAAACACGCGCGCCGCCTGTCCTGTGCGCTGCTGCATCACAGCGGCTTGCTGCATCGGGCCATCGATGATCCGCCGTAGGCGCTCATTGCGCGCGAAGCCCAAGAGGTAGTCCACCTGGTGCGTTTCGCACCAGGACAGCAGCGCTTCCCGGCAGAACCCGGAGTCGGCGCGCAGAATGATCCGGGTGTCAGGCCACGCTTGCCGGATCTGCCCTACGATGCGTTCGATCTCTTCGAGCGAGCCGGCGCTGGCATCGATGACGTCTCCGGTGGGTTGAAGGGGAGCTCCGGCGGTGTCAATGTTGTCGTTTTCATCGAGGATCGGCGTTTCGAAGACCTTTGCATGACGGTCGTTGAGATGAGCCGGAGCGGTCCGCAATGCATTCGGCACAAAGTTGCTGCCGTCCCGCTCGGTTTCGTAGAAGAACTTTGCGTTCAGGAGCAAGCCGGGATAGAGCGCTTCGGGTGCATCCACGGCGAAGACGGGAGACACGGCGGGCGTTTGGCCGTCGACCGTGATTGTGTAACGGCCGGTGGCAACGCGAAAGTCGAGAGGATAAACGCGATAGACAAGCGCGTTAGTATCGCTCCAAGTTCCTAGAAGGAGTCCGACCGGGCCTCGATAGCTAACCCGTCCCATCTCATCACGGACTTGGAACATGGCCCGCGATTCGTCAGAAGAAGACATCAGGTAGGCACGAACGAAATCGCTGGTGGATTCATAGCCGATCTGGCTCACTCGCACGAACGCACTGGGCGGGGCTGCGGTAGCGACGGTCACGCTGAACATCGCCAGCGCAATCGCGGAAAGTAGACGATGCCGCTTCTGGCATGAAGTGACACAACTTGGCTTAGCAGGCAAATTGCCACGTCCTTTCTCAACAACCTTTATTCAACCCAGAGTTATTGATACCACTTCGGCCAGCGGTTTACGCTTCAGCCGATAATGCGCCGGAGTCGAAATGAGGCCGCGCGAGAAGGGAGCGAGAGGCGCTGAGCAGTGCGCCGAGATAGAACAAGCTGCCGATCATCAAGGTGAGCTGGAGCCCCAGGTAGATGGCGAAGAACATGGCCGCTGCGGAACCCATCACGCTCGAGGCGGCATTAATCGCCCACGCCCAGCGCACCGAGAGAGGCATAATCTCTTCGATCTTCGAAAGGCCAGTGGGGAACGGCATGCCCATGGCAAAGCCGAGCGGACTGATAAGCGCGACCGTAATGAGAACCTTCACCGCAAACGGCAGCGAGACCCCACTCTCCGAGACGGGCGAGACAACCAGCGCAAGCAGCACGTTGGCCAGGATCACGAACAGAAGCGCATATTGAAGCTTACGGGGATCGCCGCCGATTAACCGTCTGCTGGCGAAACTGCCGCAGCCGCTCGAGAGCAGCATGGAGAAGATGATGACGGTGAGGGCGTATGTCGGGTGGCCCAGAAAGAGAATAAACTTCTGAATTAAAGCGACCTGGATGACTATGTATCCCGCGCCGATGCATAAGAAGAAAAGCAAAGCGCTGAGACTGCCGGGGCCGCGCGGCAGCCGGTGGCCCAGCACAATGGGCGGTAGCGCCAGGATTACGATCGTCGCGAGGATGCTGATGGCGACCAGTCCGAATAAGACCGGGAGAGCGGAATTGATCTTGTAATCCTCGGTGGCGCGCGAGCCGTGGAGCACGAAGTTCAGCAGGTCTCGAGGCTGAACGGTGTAGAAGAAGAATGGCCGGTTATCGCTGACCGGGCGAACGTCGAACGGATAGTCGTTGTAGAACTGAGGACGATCGGTTGTGGTCAGCAGGGTTCGGAATGGATTGTTTACGGCTGAGCCAGGCAGGTAAACCACTTTCATTTTTGCCCGGCGCGCGGTTGCCTGAATGCGCGCGATATCTTCCGCTGAAAAGGGATTACGCGATATCAAGATGGTGTCCTGAGCTCCCCAGCCGTGAAGTTTTTCCAGATCTTCGCGGACGATTGCCACGTTGCGCGCGGGGTCGTTCTGGCCAACCGAGTGGAGCGCGGCAATAGCGAGCGAGACGACGCGCAAGGACTCACGGGGCGGGTCAAAGCCCCAGCGAGTGAATGCCATGACGCCATCCGGCGTGAGATGCGAGAGGTAATCGACGAAGGCTTCGGTCGTATAGAGGTTGTTTTCTGAGAGAGCGAATGCGCCGGCGGCTGTGGAGGCCCAGGTGTCTACGAGAGTCGCTTGCAGGACTTGAAAGTGCTGCTTGGAACGTCGCACAAACGAGCGGCCATCTTCGATTGCGATATGTACATCGGGACGCGAATAGAGGTTGTGGCTGAAGTAGGCATAACGCTTCTTCATGATCTCTTTCGCGATGATCGGATTGATTTCGACGCCGGTGACGTCATGGCTTCCGGAGGCGAGAGCGCGCGCTACATCGTACCCGCCGCCCGGTCCAATGACGAGCGTTTTGGCCGCGGGGCGGAGCGCGTAGGGAAAACTCGGGCCATGGGTGGCGAGATCTGTTTTCTCGGTGGGAGATAGATGATCGATGTCGAGTTGGGCAACGTAGGTGTTGGCGTCACCGTCGATGACAATGACCTGCGCACCGTCGGCCTGGCGCTTCAGGGCGATGCGCGAAAAGACATTCCAGCGCACGAATTCTTCGTTTTGCAGGCGCTGCCCTTTGGCGTACTTGACGTCAATGATGTGCTTCTGGGCGTTGAGCGCAATAAGACCCACGAGGAACAAGCCGAGCAGCACGGCCGTGACGCGTCCGCCGGAATGGTGAGCAAGGTGAAACCAGATGGCGGCAGAGACGGCAAACAATACGGCCGCGGTGAGAATAGTATTCGGGCCGCCAAGCGAGTTGAGTAGGAAAACAAGTATGGCGCAGCCGGCCGCGGCGCCGATCAGGTCGAAAAAGTAAACGCGATTAACAGAGCGGATGGTGTCGGCGATCACCAGCGAGACGATCGTTCCGGAAAGCAGAAAGGGAATGGCGGCGACAAAGTAGGCGGCCACCAGCTCGCCGGTATTCATAGCGGCGTTCCGGCTTAAGAGAAAGGCAAGGCAGCCGGTGATGGCAACGGCATTGAGTGCGGCGAGAGTACCTATTTTGCTGAAGAGAGAGCCGCGCCAGCCTGCGACCACATACGAGAACACGCCGCCGGCGCCCAAGCCAAAGAGCGCGATCGAGATAGCCAGAAAAGCGAAATGATAGAAGTAGACAACCGAAAAAACGCGTGTGAGCGCGAGCTCGAGAACAAGCGTTGCAAGGGACGTGGCCAAGATGCCGAAGTAGATCTGCGGCCACGGTTTCGGGCGTTGACCGCTGGGCGTTTCCAGGCGGGATGAGGTAGAAGTTAACAACCTTCTCATGGTAGTGGAATGCCGACGTGCGAAGCGATTCTGCGGGCGATGCGAGGGCTTGAATGGCCATCGCCGTATGGGTTGTGAATCGCGGATCTACTGCGGTATTCGGCCTCATTCTCAAGCAAAGCGCAGCTCTCGGCGAGTATTTTGGAGGGATCCGCGCCAACGAGCTTGACTGTGCCGGCGGCGACCGCTTCGGGACGTTCGGTGGTGGAGCGGAGCACGAGGACGGGCTTGCCGAGCGATGGCGCTTCTTCTTGAATGCCGCCGGAATCGCTGAGGATGAATTGAGCGCGGCACATCAGATCGACGAAGGGAAGATAGTCGAGCGGACCGGTGAGAAGGATGTTGGGGTGACCTTGAACGATTGCCTCGACGGGCCCGGTGACGTTCGGGTTGGGGTGAACGGGCCAGACCACTTGGACATCCTCGCGGCCGGCAAGCTGGACAATTGCACGGCAGATGGCTTCGAAATCCGAGCCAAAACTTTCGCGGCGATGGGCTGTTACAAGAATGAGTTTTCTGGATGGATGGAGCGGAAGATCTAAGCCTGAAGGCACGCCGGCCCGGAGCCGGTCACGAGCGCCGAGCGCCGCGTCGATGCCGGTGTTGCCGGTGATCTCAATTGCGGTGCGTGGAATGCCCTCGCGCTGGAGATTGTTGGCGGCGCCTTCGGTAGCGGCGAAATGCAGCGCAGTGAGCCGGGCGGCGAGCACGCGATTCATCTCTTCCGGAAAGGGAGACCGTGGGTCAAATGTGCGAAGGCCGGCCTCTACATGCGCTACCGGAACTCCGGCGTAGAAAGAGGAAAGCGCGCCGAAGAGAGTCGTGGTGGTGTCGCCCTGGACAACCGTGAGCGCGGGATCGACCTCTTCGAAGATCTTTGGCAGAGCGGAAAGCAGGCGGGCGGAGAGCTCGGGAAGCGTTTGCCCGGGCTGCATTAAAGCCAAATCGTAATTGGGCTTCACATCGAAAACTTGCAGTACTTGGTCGAGCATCTCGCGGTGCTGCCCTGTGACACACACCACCGACTTCAGCGCGCCTTCGAATTGAGCATCGCGCAGCGCACCAATTAACGGGCATAGCTTTATCGCCTCCGGGCGGGTGCCGAAGATGAGAAGAATTCGCTTGGGATAACGAAAGGAAGGACCGGACGAGCTACTTATGGCGGTAAGTGATGCGGCCTTTGGTGAGGTCATACGGCGACATCTCGAGGGTGACGCGATCACCAGCTAGAACGCGGATACGATTGCGCCTTAGCTTGCCCGCTAAGTGAGCGAGAACGGTGCGGTCCTGATCGAGCTGAACGCTAAATAGGCCGCTAGGAAACTTTTCAACTACTGTGCCAGTTACTTCTATACTGTCTTCTTTACTCATTCGCCTCTTACGGATTGACTTAGTGTAAGCGTGCGGAAGCGCACCCTGTCACCGTTACTAAGTATAGCTCAAAGAAGGCATTTTGAAGGGCTTTGCGGCGCGGCGCAGAGGGGTGCGCGAGCGGAAATACAGTTCTGCCGGAACGCAATCGGCCCGTTGGTTTACTCTTGAGTCGGGACCAGATTGTGCTCGAAGGGCAATGGGCATTTTAGTCCGCCGGGAATGGACGCACGTGGCAAAAGGGGCCGAAGAGTTTAAGAACAAGAACATTTTGATCACGGGCGCCGGCCGCGGCATCGGAAAACGGCTGGCGCTTGGGTTTGCGCGTATGGGCGGCCGTATTGCGCTCGTGGGGCGAAGCAAGGCCGAGATTGATCTGGCAAATCTCGAGATCGAGCACGCCGGAGGCAATGCGCTGCGAATCCGGGCCGATGTAACCGACCCTGAGCAGCTTACGCTGGCGGTAGACCGGGCGCGCGTAGTGTTCGGCAGTCCGATCGATATTCTGATTTGCGCAGCGGCATCGCTTGGCCCGATCAACAGCTTCATGCAGACGCCGATCAAGGCGTGGAGAGACACGCTGACGATCAATCTTCTGGGAGTAGCGCATTCGTTTCGCGCGGTGCTTCCCTCGATGACGGAGAGGCGCGCCGGTAAGATCATTGTCCTTACCTGTGAGAGCGACACGAATCCGAAGGCTAGCTTATCGGCGTATACCACCTCGAAAACCGCGGTCGTGCGGTTTGCCGAGGCGGTCGCGGTGGAAGTGCAGGAGCGCAATGTGCAAATCAATTGCTTCGATCCCGGTTCTGCGTATACGAACCTAACCGACGAAATTATACGAGCGGAGAGCAGGCTGGAAACGACGATCGTGAGCGAGGCGATTGAGACCAGGCGCACCGGCGGCGTCTCGCCGGAACTTCAGCTGAAAGTGGCTGCCTTTCTAGCGTCCGAGCACTCTAATCACATTACGGGTAAGTTGATCCACGTGACGGATGACACCAATAAGCTAGCGAACGAAACGCTGCGGCCGGATGCTTTGACATTACGGCGTCAACACAAGTAAGTTTTGGCCAGTTACTTGGTTGAGAAGCGATAAATGGTGGTTTGGTGAAAGTCTTCACCGGGATGCAGCTCTGTGGTCGGGAAGTTCAGGTGGTTCGGCGAATCGGGAAAGTGCTGGGTTTCCAGACATAGCGCGGAGCGATGGCGATAGGCGCCGCCAATGCCGTGATTTTTGCCTTCGAGAAAGTTGCCGGAATAAAACTGGATGCCGGGCTGTGTGGTGAAAACTTCGAGAACGCGTCCGGACTTTGGATCTTCGACCCGCGCCGCAACGGTGGCGATGTCTCCAGCGTGATTGAGAACCCAGTTCTGGTCGTATCCTTTGGCATATTTCAGCTGCTTATTCCTCGCGCTGATGTGTTTGCCGACGTCGGTCAAGTGACGAAAGTCGAAGGGCGTTCCCGCAACGGGGACAATCTTCCCGGTAGGTATCAAGTTTGCATTGACGGGGGTGTAGCGATCGGCGTCGATCATCACTTTGTGAGTCAGGATGGTAGCGCTTCCGGCTCCGGTCAGATTGAAATAGGAGTGATTGGTTAGGTTCAGAACGGTATCTTTGTCGGTCTTGGCGTAGTAATCGATGTGCAGGCCGTCGGTGTCGTCGAGAGAGTAGCGAACCATCACATCGAGATTTCCCGGGAATCCTTCCTGTCCATCGGGACTCAGGTAATGCAACTGAAGGGCGGGAGTTCCCGGCTTAGATACATCCTGAACGTCCCAAACCTTTTGATTAAAGCCAGAGGTTCCGCCGTGCAGGGAGTTAGGGCGGGGCGCGTCGTTGGTGGGCACATGATAAGTTTTGCCGTCGATTTTAAAAATGCCTCCGGCGAGGCGATTGGCGTAACGGCCGATGAGTGCGCCGAAGTAGGCGGTGTTGGCCTTGTCGGTGTAGCCATCGAGATCCTTGAAACCGAGGACGACGTCGTCGAATTTTCCCTTGCGATCTTTCACGCGGATAGATTCGATGGTGCCGCCGTAATTAGTGATACGAACTTCCATCCCGGACGCGTTTTTCAACGTGTAGAGAAAGACTTGCTGGCCATCGGCAGTCTTGCCAAACGGCTCTTTCGGGAGAGGGGTAGAGGTTTGCGCCTGAAGGCCGGCGGTTAAGGCGAGCAAGAATACGGTGGAGAAAGCCAAAGAGGGGTTGCGCTGCATAGGCGTACTCATATTACATGGAAGCGTGCTGAAAATTGATACTGTAACGAATGATGGCGAGACTCTTTGGCAGTTGGCTGCTTTTGGCGATGGTTCCGCTCCTGAGAGCGCAGGAGCCTTCTAACATGCATTTTGTAAGGGCTTCGGGCGAGGCCACGGTTTCGGTGAAGCCGGACCGGGCGCAAATCAGCATTGGCATACTGAACCAGGCGGCGAACGCGGCGGAGGCGGCGTCGGAAAACGCAAAGCAGAGCACAAAGATGCAGAATGCGATTGAGCAGACTCTGGGAGACGGCGGGCAGGTCAAAACGTCGGGTTATTCACTGACGCCGCAGTACGATTACTCGAACGGGCACGCGCCGAGGCTCACCGGCTATCAGGCGAATAACGCAGTGACCGTTACGATAGACGATTTAAGCCGGTTGGGTAAGGTGATGGATTCGGCGACGGCGAACGGCGCGAATAACATCAACGGCATCGAGTTTACTCTGAAGGACGCCTCCGCTGTGCGGGCGCAGGCTTTAGGCGCAGCAGCGGTGAATGCGCGAAAGAACGCGGAGGCTATTGCGAAAGCTCTGGGGCTATCGGTGACCGGCGTGCTGCAAGCCGAGCCAACGGAAGCGACGCCGATCCGGCCGGTGATGCGGGCGATGCAGGCCGGAGCATTCGCCGCGGCAAAGGCAGCGCCGACACCTGTGCAAGCCGGGGATCTCGATGTGCAAGCCAGCGTCACGGTGACACTTGCAGTAAGATAGGCGGACGAAAGCCTGCTTCCCCCGGAGTTTGGTTCTCCCGATACAATGAGGGACGACAATCGTTTTCCGGCGATCATGGACGAAACGACTGCGAAGGACGCCGCAACAGCTCCGGAGATTCCCGACAAGCTGTATTTTCGGATTGGGGAAGTGGCCAGGCTGGCCGGCATCAAGCCCTACGTGCTGCGTTTCTGGGAATCGGAATTTGGCGGTCTTGGTCCGAAGAAGTCCGGGACCGGTCACCGGCTTTACAGGCGTAAAGATGTAGAGATGGTGCTCGAGATCAAGCGCCTGCTATACGACCGGCGGTACACGATCGAGGGCGCGCGCAAGGTTCTGGAAGGCAAGCCCAGACGCGAGCAGGCACGCAGCGCGCCGCAAGCCCAGATGCAAGCAGAGCTGTTTTCGACAGGAAGTTTCGCGTTTCACAAGGAGCTTCGCAAAGAGCTGGCTGAGATACTCGCGTTACTAAGAGGCGCGGTTTAGCCGGCTGACGACTTTGGGGCCGATGTGGAAAGGGCCGTAGCTTCAGCAATGCCGTCTAAGCTCGCCGTTAGCTGCTCATACATGCCTTCTGCCGCTAACTGACTTGCCGCTTTCTTAGAAGAGGCAGTGGCACGAGTAACAAATCGATCGCCGATTCTCGCTTCGACAGTGAAGAGTTTGGCATGTTCGGGACCGCTGGCGCCAATGATCAAGTAGCGGGGCAGCGGCAGGCCGGAGGATTGGGCCTGTTCCTGTACAAGACTCTTGTAGTTGAGCAGAGCTTCCGGGCCAAGCTCTTCGAGGCGGTCCAGGTTGGAGAGGACGTTAGTCAAGATGAAGCTGCGCGCCATCTCGAGGCCGCTATCAAGATGGATGGCGGCGATAAGAGCTTCGAAAGCATTTGCGAGGAGCGTCTTTCGTTCGCGGCCGCCGTTTCGTTCCTCGCCGCGGCCAAGCTGCAAGTAGTCGCCTAGACCCAGATGGGACGCACAATCGTGCAGGTGTTTGGCACTGACCAGATGCGCTTTGATTTGTGAGAGCTTACCCTCAGTTGCGTCCGGGTAGCGCAGGAATAGAACTTCGCTGACCACAAAGCCGAGGATCGAATCGCCAAGGAATTCAAGCTGCTCGTTATCGCTGCGTTCGCCCGGGGTAGTTTGTTCGGCGGACCAGGAGCGATGGGTCAGAGCGCGCAGGAGAAGCTGAGGATCAGCAAAGTGGAAACCCAGCTTCTCTTCGAGCGCTGTAACTGACACGTCCATGTTCTTACAGTTACTTGGCGGTTTTGAGCTTAGTGGCGTTATCCTTCTGCTGCTGCGCAAACTGCTTTACCTGGGCAGGAGCGTCGGCCATGGCAAGCACCTTGTCGGCAGTGCTGATGGCATCGTCGTACTGCTTCATCTCGAGATAGGTTTTGGAGAGACGAGCCATTGAAACCGAGTTAGTAGGATTGGCGTCGAGCGCGGCTTTGTATTGAGTAAGTGCGTCGGGGTACTTCTTGTCTAGCTCGGCGGCTTGACCCAGAGCGTCGTAGGCTTGCGAGGTCAGCTGTTTTTGGAGCTGCGGCCACTGTGCGGGTGAGATGCCGGCAGGGGGCTGGGGATTGGACTTCAACAGCGAGAGGGCCTTATTTGCGTAATCCTGAATTTGTTTGATGCTCTTGTCTTTGTCCAGATCGGTGTCTTTGGTATGAGCAGCGACCGTGGCGGCAAGCGTTACACGGGCGGTGATGTCGTTCGGGTTAGATTTGATCACCTGCTCGCCAAAAGCGACGGTCTGCCCGTAGTCACCCTTATGCTGCGCCGCCTCCATAGCCATGTTGAGCAGCATGTCTTTGTATTCGGTGTCGGCGAAGTTTTCAAGCACTGCATTGATGTCGGTAATTTCGGCATCCGCATTATTCGCCTGGGCGTCGGCTTGCACCTTCTTCAATGCGTCGACTTCTTTTTGCGATTTAGGCCTGGGGCCGGCCTGAGCCGCGGGTGCAGGCTGCTGGGCGGATAGGGAAAAGGCAAACGCGGCTAGCAGGGTAGCCGAACTCAAAATCTTCTTCATACTATTTGTCTCCTGATGAAATACTTTGCATAGCTCGTTCTGTAGCTTCCCGGGCTTTGGCTGAAATGCCCTGCGTCCCAAGCGCCATTTGGAACTGGGCTAAGGCCTTTGCCGCTCTGTCAGATTGGTTGGCCTTAAGCGCCAGCTGACCGAGATAGTAATGAGACCAAGCCGCCACGGAGGAGGCGGGATTGATCTCGACCGTATGTCCAAAGAGATTCACAGCTTCGTCCCACTGTCTCTCCTGAAGAGAGATGAGGGCCAGTCCATAATCTGCTCGTGCCTGGAGTGCTTTGTCCGAGGTCTGGGTTAGCGCTTTCTTGAAACTTCTCCTGGCATTTTCCAGGTCGTGCTGCTCGAATAGGCCTTCACCGCTCTCGACGGCTGCCTGAGCCGGGTCGAGCTCGACCTCCGCCGGGGGAGCAATGACTCGGGCAGGCATGGATTTTACGAATTCTATATTCTTGAGCCGCTTTTCTTCCCTTTTGACATCGATGGCGGAAATTAGGTCCGGGTAATAGATGCGGAAAGCATCCGGTTGTTTCTCGTAGACCGGAAGGAGATCGGCGAGGCCGGCAGTCAAGATGAATCCTTCGCGCATGGCCTGATTGACGAACGCAGCGCGGCCTTCCGGGTCGCCGTGTATGAAGCGGCTGTCAATCGCTTTGATCAGGCACTTAGTAACCAGAAGCGAGAAATCATCTTTATAGGCTAAGTCCAATGCTGGCGCATCTTGCGCATACTTAGCGAGAGGCTTCTTACTGTCGATGATGTTCCTGTACTTGAAGCTGAGCGGATCGAGTAAGTAAGCCAGGTAGGCATCGCGCATCTCGTCAACGACGGGAGCACTGGTTGGGGTGACGACTACGAAATAGTCGTCTTTGTAGTTTCGGACTTGGACCTGGTCCGGCGCGCCGAGCAGATCGAGATAGATCTGAAAGCGGCGGCCGAGATAACCGGATGGGTTCCGGAGATAGCCGTTGGCTTCGAAAAGGCTGGAGATGACCGCGTCCTGATATTGCGCCATGGCGACGCGGTACGCGGGCTGGGCGCGGTTCCAAATGCCCTCGAGGTCTGCTTGTTTATAGAACCTGGCGAGAATTGGGCTGAATTCGCGGAGGCTGGCGACATCTGGCGGAACCTCTCCGGTGGGCAGAGCGAAATCGGGAGGACCGCCGGCCACCAAGGCAAAGGAGAGGTATTGCCCGAGATCGGCCGTGTCGGAGGCTTTCTTATGTTCTTTGTAGAACTCTTTCAGTTCGGCTAGGCTGGGAATCTGCTTTTTGGCCAGTTCGTCCCGAACCTGCGTTCGGACTTTGTAACGCTCGTTCAGCGGCGAATCGATGCCCGCGTTGTAGCCGGCCGCGTTGATGGCGGCGAGCGTGGAAAACATGGTCAGGCTAACGCTGAATTCACTTTCGTGCGGAGCGGCCGATCCGGATTGCGGAGCCGCCGGAGCCTGCGGGGCCGATTGAGCTGTCGCTTCGGAGAGCGTGAAAGCGAGAAGGATCAGAGTGGCGGCAGTGTAGCGAATCAAAGATGGCCTTAGACTTCGGACGAATGTCTGCCCCTCAGTTTATCGTAGGAATGTCGCTGGACAGGAGCCTGCGCGGAGCGACTGCCGTAGCCTGGCCAACTGAATCAAAACTTCCTGTTCGGACATCTATTGGTAGGAGATTGAAATGGCAGGAAGCCACACAGTTACTTTTACCGACGATAGCTTTGATAAAGATGTCCTGAACTCGGACGTACCGGTCCTAGTGGACTTCTGGGCAGAGTGGTGCGGCCCCTGCCGCATGATGGGCCCAACGGTCGATCAAGTTGCCACGGATTATGCCGGAAAGGTGAAGGTCGGCAAATTGGACGTTGACTCCAATCAGCAGACTGCTTACCGTTATGGCATCCGCGGCATTCCGACTCTGCTGCTTTTCAAGGGCGGCCAGGTCATCGAGCAGAAGGTAGGAGCGATCGGGAAACCCGAGTTCCAAAAGATGCTCGATAAGGCCGTTTCCGAAACAGCGGCTAACTCACCAGCGTAAGTTTAAAAAAGCCGAAACAAGGGCGTCACAGGCAGCTGTGACGCCCTTTTTGCGTGTGGATGTGCGGTGCGGTGTTACGCTGTGGGCATGTTCCGGTCGCTGTTGGTCTTGGAACTGTTGCTCGCGGGCGTTGCTTGGGGCGGTTCTCTTGCTTCGGGAGAATTAGCGGCTCATGATGTTCGTTCGGCAATTGTGCGCGGCGATCTGCCGTCTCTCGAGAGACTCGTCAAAGCTGGAGCTGCCCTGAACGAGGCCGATGCCGCAGGGGTGACTCCTCTGGTGGTGGCAGTCATCGCCCAGCAGAAGGCGGCCGCTGAGTATCTGCTTTTCCATGGCGCCGATCCGAATTTGCGCAAGGGCCCGACTAGCGGGACGGCTCTGAGCTATGCGGTCGCGGAAAATCGGCCCGATCTGGTTCAAATACTTCTTGCGAACAAAGCGAATCCCAATTTGCTGTATGCCGATGGGCAGAACTTGCTGCATTTGGCCGTGCGGCGCGGGGGTGCGGCGATGGCCCGGCTACTATGTACAGCTGGGGTAGATAAGGAAGCAACAGACGCGAATGGAAATACGCCGCTCGACGAAGCAGTGCTGCGGGGAAACACCAGTGTCGCGGTTGCGCTTCTCCAGTGCGGTGCGGACCCGGGTCAAGTACGAGGAAGCGACGGGCGCGGCCCGCTTCACCAAGCTTGCATCAAGGGAACAGCCGAGCTTATACCGCTGCTAGTTGCGGCTGGCGCGAATGTTGTGGCTGAGGATCGTTCGGGACAGACGCCGCTGGATTTAGCCTTGGATTATGGAAACCTGGAAGCGGTTAAGCGGTTTTTCGAACTTTCGAAAACGAGCAAAAGTCTGCAGGCGAACTTCGCGTTGGCATTCGGTTCGGCTGCAGTGCGAGGGAGAACCGCCCGGGTCGCTCTATTGCTCGATGCAGGTCTGCGGGCAGATGCCAGAACAACTTCGGGCTCCCATTCTTTGAATGACGCGGCATTAAAAGGACGCCTGGAAGTGGTGCGGTTGCTGCTTGACCGTGGAGCGTCTCCGGAATTACGGAACGAAGCCGGCGGGACTGTGCTTCACGACGCTGCTACGGCGGGAGATCGACCGGTAATTGCCTTGTTGCTCGACCGGGGCGCCGCAATCGACGCTCGAGAGAGTCAGACGGGAGCGACTCCGCTGATGCTTGCGGCGTCGATGGGGCGAGCGCAGGCTGTTTCCTTTTTGCTGGCGCGAGGCGCGGATCGTTCCCTGACCGATAAGGCGGGCCACACGGCGCTCGATTATGCCCGCGAGTTTGCCGACGGAGCTACTTTGCGGGCATTCGAAAAGCAACCTCTTCCAGCCGCGCTGCCCTCCTTCTGACCCTTTAACCCGGTGTCTTGCTACGCTGCTAGGGGAGATCCGGCTGCGCTCGAGCGCAGACCTGTATATGTGGAAATTTTTGTTGGGACTGCTCGTGGGGTTGATCGTAGCGGTCTTTGGGGTGGTCGTCGTCTTGTTCGCGGTCGGGCGAATCTTTGCGAGCAAGCCCCCGAGCGTGCCTGGAAATTCTGCGCTGGTTCTCTCGTTCCGGGGCGATATTCCGGAAGCCGCGCCGGTGAACTTGGGGATTTGGTTCATTCAGCAGCAAGCCGCGCCTACCGTGCGGGACATTTGGACGTCGCTTCATCAGGCAGCAACCGATAACCGGATCAAAGCAGTGGTTCTCGAGCCGCGCGGCGTAATCGCCGGATGGGGGCGATTACAAGAGATCCGGGCGGATCTGATGGAGTTCAAACACTCGGGTAAGCCGGTCTATGCCTTCCTTGAATCGCCTGGTTCGCGTGAGTACTATCTTGCGTCCGCCGCCGATAAGGTCTATCTATCGGCCGGGGACATGCTGGAGGTGAAGGGCTTTCTGCTGGAGGCTCTTTATTTCAAGAATGCCCTGGACAAGCTCGGGATCCAGTTTGATGTTGACCACATTGGACGTTTCAAAGATGCCGGGGACATCTTTACGCGGACGGACATGTCTCCTGAAACCCGGGAAGTGCTCGGCCAAATTCTGGACCAGTTGTATGGCGATTTTTGCTCGACGGTCGGCGAAGGCCGTCACAAGAGCGCTGCAGAGGTGAAAGCCCTGGTGGATGCCGGGCCTTTTACCGCCGACCAGGCCAAAGCAGACGGACTTGTGGACGTGATCGGTTATCTGGATCAACTGTATGGGGATCTGAGAGGCAAGCTGGGTCTTAACGATTTAAAAAGGGTCGACATCCGCTCGTACTATCGCGCGGCGCCGGAGCGAGGTGAGCGTATTGCGTTCCTGGTGGGCGAGGGCGATATAGTGCAGGGCGATCCGTCAGGTTCGTTAGGTAATCGGACTGAAATTGCCGACGAGGCGTTCGCTAAGTTGATCCGAGAGGTTCGGAATGACTCCGGCATTAAAGGCGTGATCCTGCGGATCGATTCGCCGGGGGGCGATTCGCTGGCCTCTGATGTGTTGCTGCATGAGCTGAAGCTGCTGAGCGCGGCCAAGCCCACGGTGATTTCCATGTCCGACGTGGCTGCTTCCGGCGGCTACTACCTCGCGATGACGGGCGGCCCTATCGTGGCCTATCCGGATACGATTACCGGATCGATCGGGGTACTGTATGCGCGGCCCTCTATTCACGACCTGCTCAATAAGGTCGGAGTGCAGGCGGATTTGCTTTCGCGGGGCAAACTGGCCGACATGGATTCGATTTCAGAGCCGCTGTCGGACGCGGCAAAGGCGAAGCTGCACGAATCGCTCGAGAGCACCTACCGCCTGTTTGTCAGTAAGGTCGCCTCCGCCCGCAGGAAAAGCTACACGCAAATTGATCAAATTGCACAAGGCCGAGTTTGGATGGGCTCGCAGGCTCACCAGAACGGGCTTGTAGACGAACTGGGTGGGCTCGATCAAGCTGTAGCGGCAGTTCGCCAGCGCGCACATCTTCCGCCCACCGGGGACACCAATCTGGTGATGTATCCGCCGCGAAAATCACTGCTCGAAATGCTGTCGAATTCGTCGCCCGGTGATCTGGAAGAGATGGTTGCCGAGCGTAAAATCCGGCAGAGTCTGCCGGCGCTGCCAAATCCGGCTTTGCTAAAGGGCGGAGTGTTGCGCCTTATGCCTTATCACTTCACTGTTCACTAATTAGAAGGCCGCCGAAGCGCTGACTCCGTTCGCTCCGAGAGCGACTTGCATCTTTGCAAGCGCACCCTTGTGCATCTGGGAAACGCGGCTTTCATTGACGCCCAGGCGAGTGGCGATCTCTTTCATGGTCAGATCCATTTCGTAGTACATCTTGACCACTTGTTGATACCGGGCGGGAAGGGACTGCATGGCGCTCCCGAGCTTTCCGCGAAGCTCTGAGCGGGCAAAGAGCCGATCGGGAGACTGGGCCGGGGAGGCCGGGATCTCGGGGGCGAGCTGGTCGTCGCCTTCGTAGACGTGAGTTTGGGTGGCCGCGGCATTCAAGCTGCGGAAATCGACCATCAAAGCCTGCCAACGGCGGGAATCGAGGCCCATCTCTTTGGCGACCTCGTTGTCGGTCGGGGTGCGGCCCAAAGCTGTGGTGAGCTGGGCGATCACCTGCTCCATCTGACGGTAACGCTTGCGTAAATCGCGGGAAGCCCAATCGGACTGGCGCAAGCTGTCAAGAATCGCCCCACGAATGCGGTGCTTGGCATAGGCCGGAAAGCTCACTTCCTTTTCATCGCGGTACTTGGTTGCGGCGTCGAAGAGGCCCATGGTGCCGGCGTGAATCAGATCATCGAGCTCGATGTGGACAGGAATGGAACGCTGCACATGAGCGGCGATCGCAGTGACCAGGTGGAGGTGCTCGGTGATCAGTTCGTTGCGGCGGCTTGTTTCGGCATCCTGCGTCTGCGAACGAACGGTCTTGGTGGCTGTAGCGGTCATGGGGTTGTCTCCTCGCCTCGTCGCTCTTGCGTTCCGGCGTCGACTTCCCTAAGGGCAACGGTTCGGCCAAGGGGCGATGAAGAGAAATGACAGTCCGTAAGCTATTGAAAGAAAGCGAGTTGCTATCTGGCCCAGGGTTCTGCCCGGCTCCCGAAACCCGTTTGGCGGGCTCGTATTGAGCGGTTTTGAAACAGACCTAAAGGCAGGCGCGTTTCACATCGGTATTGGTGCGCCGGTTCGAAACGATTCGAAGTTCTCGCCGGTGATGATGCCGGATTGTCCAATAGGGCAGATTTGCCCGGCAGTGCTGGCCTAACCGGTGTACTACCCGATTTTGCGAACGGGAGTTGGTAGTTGTTGAACTGACTCGGGAGCTTTACGAGGCACGATGACGGGAATCTCGAGAACGGCAGGGGCGACCGTGGGTAGGGGAAGGGCGGGAACTGGGCGGGGCGAAGGTACTTGCTTTGAGGATCCGCGAATTGAAAGTGTGGAGGACTCTTCTTTCGTCAGCAGATCCGGTATTGAGATTCCAGCGTGCGCTAAGAAGGCATCGGCGAGCTTCGGACGGAGACTGCGGACGCCTTTCAGCACATTGTGCAGCTGCGGCTGAGAGACGCCGAGTGCTTTGGCAAGGGCGCGCTCGGATATCTCCCCATTTTGGATGCGGGAGTTCACAAAACTGAGGAGTCGAGCGTGTAAAGCCGTAAAGTTAAGGCCTCCACCCCCAGCATTTAATTCCAAATTGAAATAGGCTCAACCAATTTTGGAGCAAAGAAGCGAATTTTACAATGCTAATCCACAGGTACGATCTTGGTGTAAATCATTGTAAACATGATAGATTGGAAGTATTCCCCAATTAAATCTCAGGGTAGGCGAAGGAAAATTTCCGCAGCTGCGTTTGAAATATAGAAAAAGTACTGTAAGTTCTAAACATAAGAGCAATCAATGAGTCGCCAAAAGCGGCTCGGTTGCGGAAAACATACTCCCTAATAATAAAAATGCAGTGGACCCGTTCAGAAACTCTTGCCCTTGCCCAGCAGTCATGCACATATTGTTACGGTCTCGGTTTGAGGCCAGGCCGTAGCGGGGTGTCCACCCCTTGCAATTGCGTTTTCCGCGCAATTTTCCGCGCTTGCTACGCGCGGTTCCGTCAGTGCGCCTCGAAAGAAAAGTACATCAGCCGCGTATCGATGGAGGCTAATCCAGGCCGGCAGCGCAAATCGGTCTGGGGATTGAAAAACGAGGAGTTTATCGCTGATTTTTGCCTGGTCAGCAAGCGGACGCTCACTGAACGGGAGCACAAGCTGTTTCGCTACCACTTTCTTCTCGGGGCAGATTGGAAGCTTTGCTGCCGGAAGATGAACATGGACCGGGGCTCATTCTTCCATGAGATCTATCGCATTCAACAGAAGCTCGGCAAGGTCTTCCGCGAGCTGGAGCCGCATGCCCTGTTTCCCCTGGACGAATACTTCAACAGCACGGGGCGGGCGGAAGTGGTGGCAATTAATCAATATAAGGTTGAATCGACAGGGACAGGCGCGCCGGGCACCCGGACGATTCTGAAATTCCCCCTGAAGCGGGCCGCATAGCAGTTCGGGCAAAAAAGGCAGCGGGGCTAGGTGAAAACCTGGCCCTTTTTTCATTCCCGGAGACGCCGTGCCTTGAAAAAGCCAACGAGCAGTTCCCCGGCTTCAGCCGAGAGCAGGCCTTCGTCGACCACCGCCTGGTGATTGAGCAGCGCGGAATCGGCCAAACGAAACTTGCTGCGAACGGCGCCAAATCGGATATCCCGGGCCGCGAAGACTAGACGCCCCACCCGGGCCAGGATGAGAGCTCCGGCGCACATCACGCAGGGTTCGAGAGTGACATACAACGTCGAACCAGGCAGCCGGTAGTTAGCGCAACGCTGAGCGGCTTGGCGAAGGGCCTCGATTTCGGCATGGGAACTGGGATCGCTGGTGGAAACCGGGCGATTCCAACCTTCGCCGAGAACCTGACCATCTCGGACGACCACTGCGCCGACCGGCACCTCAGCCTCGCCGCAGCGAGCAGCGAGTTCCAGGGCGCGCCGCATAAATCTTCGATCCGCTTCGGACCACTTCGCGGCCGCAATCGCGCGATCGGTTTGCATGAACGGCTCGGGCCCCTTTTTGCCCTGTTCATCCGGAATGTCTGCTGCCTGGGCAGCGCGCTCCCGGACGGTAATCTTTCTAAGGTACGCTAGCGTCGAAGGGAATCAAGTTGCGCTACCTCTCTCTAGCGTTTAAGAACTCGCTGCGTAATCGACGCCGGAGCTTCCTGACGATCGCCAGTATAACGGTCTCGTTGTGTTTGCTGGGAGTGCTGGTTTCGATGTATCACGCGATGTTTTTTGGCGAGCAAACACCGGGACAGGCGCTGCGGCTGGTGGTGCGGCATCGCGTCTCGCTGGCGCAGCCGATTCCCATTGCCTACGAAGCAAAGATCCGATCGGTGCCGGGCGTGAAGGAAGTATCGGTGTGGAACTGGTTCGGAGGAACTTATAAAGATAATCGCGACCAGAAGAACTTTTTTGCGCGGCTCGGGGTGGAGCCGGCTCCCTTTCTCCGGATCAGAAATCAAATGACCATGCCCGAAGCGCAGCGCAAAGCTTTTCTTACAGATCGGACCGGTTGCGTCATTTCCGACGATTTGGCCGAGAAGCTGGCTTTGAAGCTGGGCGATCGAGTGACTCTAATCGGCGATATCTACCCTGTCACGTTAGACCTGAAAGTCGTGGGGATCTTCTCAGATCCCGATGTGACCCAAACGTTGTTTTTTAACTACAACTACCTGCGCGACGCGCTTCCGGTAGGCCGCCGGAACTACATCAGCGTGGTGGCGGTGCTGGCCGATAGCCCGGAAGATGTTCCGCGCATTGCCCATGATGTGGACGCCATGTTTGCGAATGCGACGCCGCCGACGAAAACCGAGTCCGAGGCGCAGTTCGCGCTGAGCTTCGTTTCGTTTCTCGGCAATATCAAGATCTTCCTGTTGAGTATCTGCGCGGCGGTGACCTTCACGATTCTGCTGGTGTCTGGCAACACGATGGCGATGTCGGTGCGCGAGCGAATCAAAGAGGTGGGAGTTCTCAAGACGCTCGGCTTCACCAACGGCGCAATTCTGGGCATGATCGTCGGGGAGGCGGTCTGCATTGCGATGATCGGTGGAGCGCTGGGCTTGCTCTTGGCTCTGGGGTTGACCCATGTAGTTGGGAAACTCGGCGCGGCGATGGTGCAGCAGTTGCACGGGTTGACCATTACTCCTTTCACCGCCATCGTGTGCCTAAGCGTGGCGGCGCTGATTGGCGTAATCAGCTCGTTTGTGCCGGCCTGGAGCGCGGCGAAAACCAACATTCTGGACTCGCTGCGCTACAGCGGATAGGGCATTCACGATGGCGATTCCTCTTTCGTACAACATTCGAAACCTGGCGGTTCGCAAGACCACTACCGCAATGACGGCGGCCGGGATTGCGCTGACCGTCGCAGTGCTGCTTGCGGTGCTGGGACTCGTCGCCGGGTTGCAAAAAGCGTTTGCCGCTACCGGCGATCCGCTGCGTGTACTGGTGCTTCGAAAGGGCGGTAACTCCGAGTTGACGAGCCTACTCACGCCGGAGCAGTTCCAGATTGTAAAGAACTTCCCCGGAATCGCTAAAGGGGTCGATGGCCGGCCGCTCGCTTCGATGGAAATCGTCACGATTATCAACATGCCAAGTCCGGCAAATGTGGATGGAACCAACATTACTCTGCGGGGCCTCTCTCCAAGCGGATCGAAGATGCGGCATCTCAAGCTTGTGAGCGGGCGATGGTTCCGGTCCGGCGAGCGGGAGATTGTTGTGGGAAAGAACCTTGCAAAGCGCTATGCCGTTGCTCAGGTTGGCAAACAGCTTCACTTTGGCAGAGGCAAGTGGACGATCGTGGGCGTAATGGACGCGGGTGATAGTTCGGTGGATAGCGAAATTTTCGGAGACGGCCACGCTGTTGCGCAGGACTTCAATCGTCCCGATACTTACAGTTCGGCGCTTCTGCAGGCAACCGATGAAGTATCGGCGGCGGCGCTTGAGCGATCGCTCGAATCGGACCGGCGATTGAACGTCACAGTCATGAGCGAACGCGATTACTACGACGCGCAGACCATTTCGGCCAAGCCGATCCAGTTCCTGGGAATTTTCGTGTGCATCATTATGGCGGTGGGAAGTTGCTTCGCTTCGATGAATACGATGTACGCCGCGGTAGCGAGGCGCGCTAAAGAAGTGGGAACGCTTCGCATCCTAGGCTTCAGCCGCGGCAGCATTCTGTTTAGTTTCTTTCTTGAATCGGTGCTGCTTTCGCTGCTCGGCGGCATTATTGCCTGTTTGATCGTGTTGCCTCTGAACAGTGTCACCACGAGCCTTGGTAACTTCGTGACATTTAGCGAGACGAGCTTCAATATTCGGATCGGACCCGACATCATGGCTATCGGCTTGCTTTTCGCCGTTCTACTCGGGGCAATCGGCGGGCTACTGCCGGCGCGTCAGGCGGCAAAAAAGGAAATTCTGACGGCACTGCGCGAAGTCTAAATGCGTAGTACGAGTTGGTCTCCATGGAAACTGAGTTAAAGAGTCTTCGAATCGACAGGTCGGCGAAGCGGTCGCCGGAATCGAGGCCGGTCAGCAAGCTGATTGCGATTGCGGTTGTGCTGGGATTGGCCGCGGTGGGCATAGTGATTGCTCTGCGCAAATGGAATGCAGCTACGCCGGTAAAAGTAATGCAGGTCGAAGCTCCAGTAGCGGTGTCAGCGGCGGGCGACCAGAACATTTTAACGGCAACGGGATACATCATCGCGGCGCACAAGATTGAAGTCGCGTCGAAGGTGAACGGGCGTGTGGCGTGGATCGGAGTCGATAAGGGAGACCGCGTCAAGGCAGGGCAAGTGCTCGTTCGCCTGGAGGACGATGAATATCGTGCTCAACTTTTGCAGCAGCAAGGACAGATGGCGAATCTGGAAGCAAAGCTCCAGGAGGATTTGCACGGCTCGCGCCCGGAGGAGATCGCCAAAGCTCGGGCGGATGTAAGTCAGAGCAAAGCAGACCTGGCCGACTCCAAAACATCGCTGGCGCGTACAAGCCAACTGGTGCGGGATGGCGTTCTATCGAAACAGGCGCTCGATGACGCGCAGTCGAAGTATGACAGCGATGCTGCCAAGAGCGCAGCGCTCGAGCAGACGCTTGGTCTTTCGGTGCTCGGACCGCGGAAAGAGGAGATTGCGCAGGTTCGGGCCCAGATCATGCAGGCCAAGGGGGCGCTCGACTATGCGCAGAGCCAGTTAAACAATACCGTGATTCGTGCGCCGATCAGCGGAACGATACTGGACCGGAACGTCGAGAAAGGCGAATTTATCACGACTGGATTTGTAGGCGATAAGGGCGCGAAGGGCTATATCGTGACGATGGCAGACCTGAATGATTTGCAGGTGGAACTAGATATCAGTCAAAACGATTTTCCCAAGTTGGGACCCGAGCAGAAGGGCGTTATCACGACCGATGCGTATCCAGACAAAAAGTATAGAGGCTTCGTGCAACAGGTATCGCCCGAAGCAGATCGCGCGAAGGCGACAGTTCAGGTCAAAGTGAAGGTCGAGAATCCGGATGGATTTCTGCGGCCGGATATGAATGCGACGGTCGCGTTCTACAACGACGCGAATGCGGCTGCACAGCCGGGTGAACGCGCCAAGCAAGTGATTGTGATTCCGCAAAGCGCGGTGAAGGACGGCAGCGTGTTTGTTGTGCTGAACGGGCGAGCGCGGCAGCATGCGGTCAAGACGGGCGGCACATCTGCAAATGGCGTTTTCATCAGCAGCGGACTGATTGGCGGCGAGGATTTGATTGTCAATCCTCCCGCCGGTTTGAAAGACGGACAGAAGGTAGTCGCAAAACCGTAGGCAAAGTGAGGGGCAGATGGCCGAGACGATTGTCAAGACAACGGGATTGAGCAGAGAGTATGTGCGCGATGAATTTCGCGTTGTGGCACTCGAGGCAGCAAGCATCGAAGTCGAGCGGGGCGATTTCGTTGCGCTGATGGGTCCCTCGGGCTCCGGCAAGTCCACGCTGCTCTACCTGATTGCTGCCATGGATAAGCCGTCAAATGGCGAGATCGAGGTGCTTGGCGCGGATTTGCGGCGCATGAGCGACAGCCAGATCGCGCGGTGGCGCAACGAGCACATCGGGTTCGTTTTTCAATCGTTCAATTTGATTCCGGTGCTGACCGCGATCGAAAATGTAGAGCTGCCGTTAAAGCTGACGAGACTGAACAAGAAAGAGCGTATGGAGCACGCCGAGACTGCATTGCGTCTGGTCGGTTTGGGCGATCGCCTGACCCACTTGCCGAAGCAGCTTTCGGGTGGTCAGGAGCAGCGCGTGGCGATTGCGCGCGCCATCGTGACGGACCCGGATTTAATTCTGGCCGATGAGCCCACCGGAAACCTGGATGCAGCGGCAGCGGAAGATGTTCTGACGATGCTTTCGCGGCTCAATCGGGAGTTCGGCAAGACGGTCGTTATGGTGACTCACGATCCACACGCGGCCCGTTTCGCGAAGACAGTCCGCCATCTGGAGAAAGGCCAGCTTCTGCCCCAGGGAACTCAGCCTACTGAGTGGGCGAGCGCGATGGCGCTGCGGAATTAGCGGCAGCGCTCATGCCTTGAACCTGACAGGGCTCCGGCGCCGCAGATCAATGGCGGAAGTGACGGATGCCGGTAAACACCATCGCCAAATTCAAGCGATCCGCCGCAGCGATGACCTCTTCATCTCGTACGGAGCCGCCGGGCTGAATGACGGCAGTGATGCCATGTTTCGCAGCCTCTTCGACGCCGTCCGGGAATGGGAAGAATGCATCAGAGGCAAGCACAGTACCTTCCAGCGGCAAGACGGCTTTCATGGCGCCGACTTTGACGCTATCGACGCGGCTCATTTGTCCCGCGCCCACCGATACGCTCTGGCCGACGCGTGCATAGACGATCGCGTTCGACTTGACGTGTTTTGCGACCTTCCAGCCAAACAGCAGGGCATTTACTTCCTCGGTGGACGGATGGCGCTTGGTTTTTATCTCAAGGTTGCGCATCTGATTGTTTGCCGTGTCGGCTGTCTGGGCTAGAAATCCGCCGCTGATCGATTTAATGACGGGCTCTGGTCTCCCAAGGGGTGTGACGGCGAGCAGCCGAAGGTTCTTCTTGCGCTTCAACACCTCCAAAGCGCCGCCGGAAAACGCGGGCGCTGCGATGGCTTCGACGAAAAGCTTTGAGATATCCTCGGCCGTCTCTTCGTCGACCTCCCGATTAAAGGCAAGCACGCCACCGAAAGCGGAGACAGGATCGGCTTCAAGCGCCTTCTGGTAAGCCTCCAGCTGAGTACATTGTTCGGCGCAACCGCAGGGGTTGGTGTGCTTGATGATGGCCGCGGCGATTCCACTGAACTCCTGAACCAGCTGCCAAGCAGCATCGAGATCGACCAGGTTGTTGTAAGACAGTTCCTTGCCGTGCAGCTGCTCGGCTCCGGCAATTCCGGCAGATCCGCTGCGATAGAGCGCGGCCTGCTGATGGGGGTTTTCGCCATACCGGAGATCGAGAGCGCGTTGCGCGGATATCTGAATCTGAGGTGGAAGATCGATCTCGATGGTCGCGCCGGTGGGGTCGATCTGCGCCAGCCGATTGGACACTGCGGTGTCATAGGCGGCAGTGTGAAGAAACGCCTGCTGTGCGAGCTTCCAATGAGTTGCAGGTCCGAGAATCCCGCCGAGCTCATCCATCTCGCTGAGCACGGCATCGTATTGTGCGGGGGTGACAAGGATCGCAACATCCTGAAAATTCTTGGCTGCCGCGCGGATCATGGTGGGACCGCCGATGTCTATGTTCTCGATCAACTGTTCGCGCGTGACACCGGGCTGGCCGGCGAACATTTCAAACTGGTAGAGATTGACGACGACCATCTGAATGGGCGGGATGTCGTTGCTCTCGAGCGAGCGCATGTGATCGGGGTTGTCGCGAACCGCCAGGATGCCGCCTGCAATGCGCGGGTGGATGGTTTTGACGCGTCCATCCAGCATTTCGGGAAATCCTGTGACGTCCGCTACCTCGCGCACGGGAAGTCCATTTTCACGCAGCAATTTCGCCGTTCCGCCGGTAGAGATCAACTCGATGCCTAGCTCGTGGAGGCGGGAAGCAAACGGCAGGATGCCGGTCTTGTCAGTGACGCTCAGCAGGGCGCGCTCAATGCGGGGCATAAACCCTCATTTTTGCAGAGACCCATCTTCTCAAGGAAAAGAAGGCGCACAACCTAGAATCGAACTGTGCCCCATATCTGTACGTTGATCCCCGGCGACGGCATCGGTCCTGAAGTGGTTCAGAAAACAATTCGAGTGGTGGAGGCCACCGGCGTCGACATCCGCTGGAAGCGCACGGAACTGAACGAAGCCATCATTCAAGAGGCCGGCAAGACGCTGCCGCAGTACGTTCTGGATTCGCTTCGCGAGACCAAGGTTGGGTTGAAGGGTCCGGTGACGACGCCCGTAGCCGGAGGTTTTCAAAGCGTGAACGTTGCGCTGCGTAAAGCGCTCGATCTGTTTGCCAACGTGCGTCCGGTGCATACGCTGCCGGGGATCAAGAGCCGTTTTGCCGAGACCAAGATCGACATGGTGATCTTCCGCGAGAACACGGAGGATCTGTATTCCGGGCTCGAACACGAGATTGTGAAAGACGTGGTGACGAGCCTGAAGGTGATTACGCGCGTGGCCTCGGAGCGCATTGCGCGCTACGCATTCAATTACGCGCGCACCAACAAACGCAAACAGGTGACAGCCATTCACAAGGCGAACATCATGAAGCTGGCTGACGGCCTCTTCCTGCGTTGCTGCAGAGAAACGGCCGCGCAGTTCCCCGAGATTCTGTATAAAGAGTTGATCGTAGATAACGCCTCGATGCAGCTGGTGATGCGGCCGGAGACGTTCGATGTATTGCTCCTGCCGAATTTGTACGGCGATATTGTGTCGGATCTCGCGGCGGGTCTGGTAGGCGGGCTCGGTATTGTGCCGGGCGCAAACATGGGCGAACAACATGCCGTCTTCGAGGCCGTTCATGGCAGTGCGCCGGACATCGCAGGCCAGGGAAAGGCCAATCCCACCGCACTCATGCTTTCGGCAGTGATGCTGCTCATTCACTTAGGCGAGAAACAAGCGGCGCATAAGCTGAAGAGCTCTATTGAGAAGGTATATCTCGACGGCAAACATCTGACGGGAGATGTTGGCGGAAACGCGTCTGCTGAAGAATTTACAGACGCGGTGTTGCGCGAGATAAAGGTTTGAGACGGGGATCATTGCCAATCGCGTGTTGTGAACTCGGTAATATAGTCGGCCAATGGCAGTCGCCAGCCCAGTCCTGATCGATTTGCCGATGCCGATCCGCACGCCACGGCTGACGATCCGGCCGAAAAGGATTGGCGACGGCGCAATCACGTCGCTTGCGGTTAGAGAGACCTGGGAAGAATTGAACCGATGGATGCGCTGGGCAGAAAATCGAGACGATTTCACGGCCGAGCTGATGGAGATTCGTAACCGTCATGTAATGGCCAGCTTTCTTTTGCGTGAGGCAATCGAGCTCATCGGCATTGAAACGCAAACTGGCGAAGCAATCGTCTGGTGTGGATTCCACGACATTGACTGGCAAGCTCGCCAGTGCGACACCGGGTATTGGGTCCGCAAAAGCGCTCAGGGCCGAGGCATCGCAACGGAGACAACCAATGCGCTAATTCGTTATGCGTTCGGAGCTCTTGGGATGCAGCGGGTCGGACTTACGCACTCGAGCGGAAATGAAGCAAGCCGCCGCATTGCGGAGAGGCTTGGGTTCGCTTTCGAGGGAATACAGCGGAGGGCGAATATGCTTCCTGGTGGAAAGGCCGCGGATAGGTACTGCTATGCCCGTTTCGACGTTCTTGGTTTGCCGCACTTAGAGGTGAGTTGGGAAAGGCGTGAAGACGAGTAGGGCCGGGCGAGTCCGGCAGGCGGCTTGTTCGTAAAGGTTCACAATTGCCATAGCCTTTTACAGCAGTATTGATTGTCGATATCGAAAGGCGATACTATTCGGTTATGGCCAAAAGCGCTGAACTTCTGCAAGGAACACTAGATTTGCTCATCCTGCGTACGCTTGAACTCCGCCCGCTGCATGGCGTGGGCATCGCGGACAGAATTGAGCAGATGACTAAGGGGGTTTTTGTGATAGGGCCCGGGTCTCTTTTCCCTGCTCTTCACCGGCTAGCTGAGAAGGGCTGGATAGAAGGGCAGTGGGGAGAACTTAGCAATGGACGGCGGGCTAAGTTTTACACTCTAACCCCGTCTGGACGTTCGCAATACGCTCGGGAAAAACAAAACTGGCAGAAGGTTTGGACGGCTGTACATCAAGTACTCGCTGAGGAGGCATAACCGTGTTTTGGGTTGATCGCGCAACAAGAGTCCTCCGACGAGTTCTGAAGCACCAGCAAGTGAATGAAGAGCTCGATGAAGAAGTGCGGTCCTACTTTGACATTTCCATCGCGCGGGAAATGGAGAAGGGTGTATGCCGTGCAGAAGCGCAGCGGGTGGTGCGAATGCGTTTTGATGGTCCTGAGCAGGTTAAGCATACGGTCAGGGAATCATGGACAGGTGCTCGGGTTGAAGCGATATTGCAGGATTTGGTTTACGCGTGGAGGGCGCTCACGAAAAGACCTGGCTATGCCATTAGCGCGATTGGCATCCTAGCAACTGGCATTGGTGCAAATGCTGTCATCTTCAGTCTCATCAGCGGAGTGCTTTTGCGCCCTCTGCCGTTCTCCCATCCTGATCGTCTCGTCCAACTAAATGAATCTGATCCGACGGACAGTCGAACTGCCGTTTCGTATCCCGATTTAGAGGCTTGGCGCCAACAGAGTTTGTCTTTTGAAGGAATGTTCGCTTACGGAAACGTCAGCAAAGATCTTCAAGGTTTTGGTGAACCCGAACGGGTTTCGGCAGTTTGGGCAGAGCGCGGCTTATTTCGAATGCTGGGCGTCAATCCTGTTCTTGGACGAACTTTCAGTAAAGAAGACCCTCTCGACGAAGTCGTATTAAGTACGAATCTTTGGAAGGGCCGCTTCGGAAGTGATCCCTCGTGTATCGGCCGAAAAGTGATTTTAGATGGGCAACCCTACACAATCATCGGTGTAATGCCTAAAGAATTCCAATTTCCTTACAGGAACTCATCGACTCTCTTGTGGCTTCCCTGGGAGGTGCCCCCACAGTATGCCCAAAATCGAAGCTATCACGTTGACTTCGTCGTAGCACGGTTGAAGCAGGGAGTGTCAGCGACCGCGGCAACCGGTGAGTTAAATGTTATCTCGAAGCGTCCAGAGGTCGACCATCCCCAAGACAGGGAGGGTCTGCGTGCGGTAATTACCTCGCTTTCGGAAGTCCTGACAGGGCATATTCGGCCGGCCCTGCTGACGCTTTTCGGCGCCGCGGGGATAGTGCTCTTAATTGCGTGCGCTAACGTTTTGAACCTGCTCCTGGCGCGCATGTCCGCTCGTGGACACGAAATTGCCACGCGTGCTGCGCTCGGAGCCGGAAGAAGCCGATTATTTCAGCAACTCCTTACGGAGAGCGTTCTTGTGGGTATAGCCGGCGGGGCGTTGGGGTTGATTGTCTCTGCTATAGGTTTGCCTCTCGTTTTAAAGGCTGCATCAGGGCACATTCCGCGCTCCGGGGAGATTGGCCTTGACTGGCGGGTGTGCTGTTTTCTCGGTCTCATCAGCGTCGGTGCCGGAATTGCCTTCGGACTGGCGCTAGCCCTGTCGTTGTCACAAGGCGATGCGCAGAATGGGCTAAACGATATTCAGGGTCGACGCCTCGTAGGATCTGGATCTTCCCAATGGACGAGTCGCCGTCTACGCGACGGCTTGGTCATCGTAGAGATCGCGACGGCTTTTATATTGCTGACCGGAGCGGGCCTTCTCTTCAAAGCATTTCTGCATCTGCAAAGTACACCCTCTGGGCTAGTTCCGGACAGAGTGCTGACATTGCATATGAGCACAGATCTACGAGACTACAACGCGCGGGGATCTTACGGTCGATATCTTCGGCGATTGGAGGAAAGCATCGCTCGCGTACCCGGGGTACGCTCTGTCGGTTTCGTTCAATACCTACCGCTTCAAAACTGGGGATGGACTGCGGGGTTCTCGATTCTAGGGCAACCTGAGAAATCCGCGCAGCAGGAGCCACAGGCAGAACTGCGTTACGTCAGCACAGGTTATTTTCGAGCCTTAGGAATTCCTCTTCGGCGCGGGCGGCTTTTTAATAGCCGCGATACTAGCGGTTCCCGGCCAGTCATTGTGATCAACGAGGCGCTAGCTCGACGTTACTTTCAAAACGAGAACCCAATTGGACAGCGAACAGATCGTGGCACGGTCATCGGAGTTGTCGGTGATGTTCGGCAGTCTGGTCTCAACCGCCTCGCTACTCCGGAGATCTACTATACGTTCGCGCAAAATACTGCGGCAACATCAGAGGCGGGCGTTGCAGTGGTAGTGAGTACATTGAGTCGACCCGAAACATTTGCTCCAGCGGTTCGCGACGCTATTAGCCAAGTGAATCCGCGCCAAGCTTTGTTCGATATTCAAACGATGGAGTCTGTAATTGCTGAATCGATCTCCGATGTAAATCTCTATCGCTGGTTAATAGGAGCGTTCGCGCTTCTTGCATTAACGCTTGCACTCGCAGGGATCTACGGCGTTATTTCGTATACAGTGGCGGCGCGGACGCGAGAGTTCGCTATTCGCCTAGCGCTTGGGGCAGACAGCGGCAAGCTGTTCAGACACGTGCTCCACGGCGGCGCTGTGCTGGTGGTTCTCGGCTTGGCATTGGGGGAAGTAGGAGCGATTGCACTCACTCGTACCCTGAAGAGTTTCGTTCAAAGTATCAATTCGTTGGACCCTGAGTTGTTTATTGCGATTAGCATATTCTTAGCGGCCGCTGCTTTGATGGCCTGCTTCACGCCAGCGCGTAGGGCTTCGCGAGTTGACCCAAATGTTGCATTAAGGTACGAATAGCAGTACCCGCCCGTCAAATGCGCCGATTGGACACCGAGACACCGGATGATCTATCAGGCAGATAACGCTTGTGGCGCCAGATTTGCGAAGCTCCCGCCAATGACGGTTCCGCGATAGTTCTAAGCCAATATGAAAAGCAGGTTACTTTAGCTGCGGACGTTTTCTCAAGAGCCTAGCTTGGATTTCGATCAGGCCGAGCCTCTGTGACAAGGCGAGTCACGCCCCAACGGAAAAGATTAACTCACTGCCAGATAAGAACTTGCGCGAACCCTGGGTTGGCCTTGCAGCAATCTTTCGTGAGAACAATCTGTCCATCGAAGTACATATCGAATTGACAGGTTCCCATACTGGGAACTATACTCGAGGGTGAGTGAGGATTATTGCGCAATCCACTTTAAAAGCTTTCACGGAAGAGAAGAAATATGCCCAGGCCGAAGGTGAACTCGCGCTCTGGGTAAGGGTCGCCGAACGAGCCGAGTGGAAGCAACTTCTCGATGTGCAGAAAGACTTTGCCAAAGCCGAAGCGGTCCCGCTGAGAAACATGAATTACACGGTTTTTAACGTATGTCACAACCAGTTCCGCTTGGTCACCATGATCCATTAGCAAAAAGGAATGATATGGGTCAAAAACTTCTTGACTCACGCCCAATACAGCACAAACGCCTGGAAAACGGTCCTAAGAGACGAACAAAAGCGCAGGGAAGCATTAGAGAACAAATACAGGAGATCAAAATGAGCGCAGCCAGTCCAGCAGTAGCCTTCAATGCCAAGAGGTACGGAGCCCTGTTTGCTCACGGTATCGCTCACACGATCACTACAGATGCGGAGAATCAAGCCGCTATCGAAGAGCTTGAAGCGTATTCTTTTGCAGAGAAGCCGACACCAGAGGAAAAGGCTTACTGCGAGGTTCTTATCACTTTGATTGAGCAATACGAGAAACGCTATCGCCTCGACATCACACTTGATCCAGTCGAAACACTCAGGTTGCTTATGGAGAATCGCGGTTTAAAACAAGCAGATCTCGTTCCTGAAATCGACAGCAAGAGCCACGTATCCGAAATTCTGAGTGGCGCCCGTGAGCTTTCAAAAGGTCACATCGTGAGATTGAGCAAGTTCTTTGACGTGTCGCCCGAAGTGTTTTTTCCTCGTGTCGCGCGATAATCTTCTCGCGCAAGTCGAGAGCGGGTTTTGATCGAGTTAAGGACGCCGGAGACCATTACCGGATTGCCGCTCCGCCCGTAGTACTGCATTCAAGCTTGAAGCGTTCGACGCGTGGCTGAAATTGGTTACAGTTTTGGTAGCGCAAGCTATGAGATTTCGACTGATTGTTCTCGCTTTCTTTACAGTCACGCTCTTTGCGCAGTCGCGATCGCCCAAGACTTTCCAAGATGAATATGACGGCTGGTTCAAAATACATCCGCTGCCTCTGGCGAACGCTTCGCCGGAGCAGCGGCTAATTTTCGACCAGGAAGTTGCGAAAGCTTCCGCTCTGTGGGTAGAGCATTGGCCAGACGACCCACGGGCATGGGTGTCGCGACTCAAATGCTTGTCCAGAGTGAAATCGACCTCAGACCAGCAGTTGGAGGAGGTCGGCGATAAGGTCTTAGAAGTCGCAAACCAGCACCCTTATAAGGGATTTCGGTTTGTGCCATTCCAGACCGACGTAGCCGAGGTGTGGGCGGCGAGAAGAATACGTCCGGAGCAATCCCTTAAATTGACGCAGGAGGCCGTTCGTGAAGACAAGCGGGCGGCAAGCGCCAACCCTTCTGCCGCTAGACGGTTTCAGGAAGTTTTTGCCCAGGGGCTGTTCAGGACGCTTAGCCTTGAAGTTGCTCTGGCAAAACAACAGAATAAGCTTGATGTTGCGGAATCCGCGGTTGAGGAGAAGAAACAATACCTCAACGAACATCCGGAACTGCCAGGTCGTCTTAAATATTCATATTTGATGGATGCGGCTTATCTAGCTCAGACCGAAGGCCATAGGCCGGATGCCCTGCTTTATTTCTCAGAAGCTTCCCGGGAGTCTCCGGATTATATGTCCGCACAGACTCACGCCGTTCAACTCTGGAAGGAGTTAGGCGGAACCGAAGAGGGCTTCAACACCTGGAAGTCCACCTTAGCGAGGTTCGACCGGACGCCGCCAGCAGTGAATGACCGCTCGCCGTGGACAGCAATGAACAAGCAGCTGACTGACTTCCGTGGAGCTGACACGAAAGGCAGAGTTTGGACAATCGAAGATCTGAAAAGCAAAAGACATTGGTCAACATCTGGGCCACATGGTGCCGTCCGTGCCAAGAAGAATTGCCGAGCGTGCAGACCGTATTCGATCAGTTGAGAGATCGTAAAGACGTGCAACTGCTGACCGTGAGCGTGGACGAAGACGTCACTTTCGTCACGCGATTTGCGGAACGGCTGAATTACACCTTCCCAATTATCGCGATGCGTGAAATGACCATAGACAAAATGGCGGGATTCGAGGGAGTTCCGCGGACATGGATTGTCGATACGACTGGCAGTGTTCGATTCGAAATGGTCGGCTACGACCGGGCGCTATGGCCGAAGCAGGTTTTGCAGCAGATGGAAGCGGTGAAATAAGGAACGCCTACTTGGGCTTAGATCGTGTCGCGCTTTCCGCAGATCAAAGGCGAACAGCTGCCCGCGAAATGCCCAATCCAACAGAAGAGGCAGAGTGCTCTGCCTCCATAATTCGTGTTAGCGTAGGCTCGTTCGCTCGCCGCTACAGGCCTTTTTCGCCGACAAAGGTAACCAGATCCACCACGCGGCTTGAATAGCCCCACTCGTTGTCGTACCAGGAGACGACCTTGGCCAGATTGCCGCCAAGTACCTTCGTCAATTCCAGATCCACGATGGAGCTGTTGGGGTTACGCAGCATGTCACTCGAGACGACCGGGTCCGACGTGTAGGAGAGAATACCCTTCAGCGGACCATCGGCGGCTGTCGTGAGCGCCTTGTTCACCTCTTCGGTCGTCGCATCTTTCTTCAACACAGCGACAAAATCCACCACCGACACATCGGGGGTGGGCACGCGCATCGAGTAGCCGTCGAGCTTGCCTTTCAGTTCGGGGACCACGAGGCCGATGGCTTTGGCGGCGCCGGTCGACGTCGGGATCAAGTTGAGGGCAGCAGCACGAGCGCGGCGCAGGTCCTTGTGCGGAAAATCGAGAATGCTTTGATCGTTGGTATAGCTGTGCACCGTTGTCATAGTGCCTTTTTCGATACCGAAGGAGTCGTTGAGAACCTTCACAAGCGGCGCCAAACAGTTCGTCGTGCAGGAGGCATTAGACAGGATGTTGTGCTTCGCCGCATCGTACATACCATC
Organism: Bryobacteraceae bacterium; assembly: GCA_965219105.1. Lineage (GTDB taxonomy): Bacteria > Acidobacteriota > Terriglobia > Bryobacterales > Bryobacteraceae > Bog-105. The sequence continues at coordinate 4,065,125 of OZ244728.1, forward strand.
GTTTACACCCAGCACAATCGTGACGTCTTCGCCCTTGGCCGGGGCGGAGATGATGACCTTCTTCACTGAACCGCGCAAGTGCTTCTTGGCATCGTTCGCATCCGTAAAACGGCCGGTCGATTCCACCACAACTTGAGCGCCGAGGCTGGACCAGTCGATCTCAGCAGGGTCTTTGATCGCAAAGATCTTAATCTTCTTGCCGCCAACGATTACGCAATCGCCTTCGGCCTGGACGTCTTCATGCAGTTGGCCGAGGATCGAATCGTACCTCAACAGATGAGCGAGCGTTTTCGTGTCGGTCAGATCGTTGGCCGCAACAAACTCGATTTCGGGGTTATGCAAGCCCGCGCGGACGACATTTCGCCCGATACGGCCGAAGCCGTTGATACCTACCTTGATTGGCATAACTCTATTCTACGGAGCGCGGGAGATGCGTCCGGGCGCGGATAATGGAATGCTAGTAGGGGTCGGCTTGCGTAGGTGAGGTCATGCCGCCCACATTGGCGTAGGAGCTTTGCACTTTTACGACCTTGCCTTCGTTGAATTTGACAAAGGTCATTTTGCCAGGCGGGTCGCCGTAGATCCAATCCTCAAGCGCATCGCCGTCGGCATTGGTTTCCCGTGATTTGTTGCGAGGTTTTCCTAGGGCGAGAAGAACCTGGTCATGATCCATGCCCTCGATTGCCTTCTGTTCCTTGATCGCCTTTTGAATCGGAGCAGGGAGACTCTGCACATACTGCTCGGAGGCGGAGTGCTTCTCGAAATCCAAGATCGGAGAAAGCATGTGGCGGATCTGGAGGGAAGTGATAGACGGTACCGACCCAGGGAACACCAGCGCGATGTGGGACCCGTTCGGTTGGCCGGTGTTCCCTCTGGAGACCGGACTCATCGAGCCGCCCGCGCCAACCTGCACGTGGTCATACCAGTGGCCGGACTTGCCCCCGCCATTGATTTCGAAGACGATCTTGTTCGATTCGATCAGGACGCGGGTGATTTGGATCTGATCGCCCATCCGGGCGGCAGGGCCATTCTCGTCGAGCGCCTTGTTCCAGGCTGCCTGATCGTACTGGCCATCACTTTTGATGATTAGAGGCTTCTTTGAGCGGGGCAGCAGAATTTTGGAGGTGGCAAATTCGGCGTTCATGCCGCGTTCAATTTCGAGCTTCTCGTCCACGCTCAATTTGTCGGCACGAAGCGGACGATCAAGCGTGCACAGGAGCCCGGCGAGAGGCAAGAGGGCTAAAAAGAGTCGTTCAGGGTGACGGCGATAGCGGCGTGCTGCGCGCGCACCGGAACTTTCAGCAGCGCGAGGAATAGCCCGACTATGAAGATCGTGGCGAGCAGACCACCCTCGGGGCCATAATCTCCGCCGCTCCAGATTGGCAAGAGGTCCCATCGATAGTAATACCTTGTCACATCGATTGTAAGCCCGCTGAGGTTAACGCCGAAAAGCGGCAGAACGAGATTCCAGCCGTAATGGAGCCCGATGGGGAGCCATAGGTCACGGCTGCGCAGGAAAGCAAAGCCTAGAATGATGCCCCAGAGCACTGTATTAACGATGGCGAGCACCGAAGAATGCGGATTGGATGAATGCGCCAGTCCGAAGAGCACGCCGACGGGCAACACTGTCGCGAAGGGCCCAAGGTTCTGCACCAGGAGCTGAAACGCGTAGCCGCGGAAGATGAGCTCTTCTCCGACAGCCGCTATACCTAGGACCGCCAGGTAGAAGACGAGACTGGCCCAGGAGAAATCGGAGGAGGCTCGCGCGACCAGATGGCCGCTGCCGGCAAGAATTGGGGCGAGCAGCATCAGGGCGGCAGATCCGGCGCCCAAAAGGAGTCCTAGACTCAGATTGAGCCAGGACGCCCGCCCTCCACCGAGCCCAATATCGGTGAACGGACGCCGGTCAAAAACCCGCATTGTCAGTAAGTTCGCGAATAAACCGGTGGCGCACAGGCCTACAGTGCCGGCCACGGTAAGGCCAAAGATGAAAAACAGCAGTATGGTCAGGAGCCGGAGGCAAACAAATGCTGTCGCGGCGAAAAAGACGACTCGAATCAGGATCCCGACTCGGGTGTTTCGTTCCGAAGTGGAATGGGGAGCTTGGGACGGCAATGGCATGTTCGGCGCTGAGCGGGTCGGGGGACAGCTGGAACAGACCCCCCTTATTTAGGTACGCTAAGTACTAGCCGCGCGATATTTCATCGTAACCGCTGTGAAATTGCCGATGAGAGGAGTATGAAGAAAATGCACGAACGTCGAATGGATACTCGCCTTCTCTGCGCCGATCTGGTGGAAGTAGTGTGGGTGGATCAAGCCGGCAAGGAGCACCGGCGAGTGGGAAATCTGGAGGATATCTCGCTCTGTGGAGTGTGTTTACAGCTGGAGGCGCCGATGCTGCCCGGAACGGCTGTAAGGGTTCTTTACCAGGCCGGTGAGCTGACCGGAGTGGTTCGGTACGCGGTTTTGCGCGACATGGCGCATTTTATCGGCGTTCAGCTGGATCCCGACAGCCGCTGGTCCTCGGACGACTTTGTCCCGCAACATTTGGTGGACCCACGGGAACTCGTGAACCGCGTTTTAAGCCGGCGAGGGATACAGCCCAGCTCATCGCTGATTCAGTAAAGGACGTTCCCCTTGTGGAGCAACGCCGAAACTGTCAGGCTGGTAAGCCGACGCTTCCTTTCTCTTTTTCGCATGCCCGACCTCGATGACCGACCAAAACTCGCAAGCGGTATCTATGCCGCGCTCCTGACTCCTCGCCGCGCCGACTCTACAGAAGCGGACGCCGCTGTTTTGCTGGAGTATGTAGATGCCGTGACCGCGGGCGGGGTGGATGGCTTAGTCTTATTTGGCTCTACCGGAGAATTCATTCACTTCGATGGGGGAGAACGGAAGCGATCGGCTTCTCTGGCCATCAAACGTAGTCGCGTGCCGGTACTGGTCAACGTGTCGCACTCAACGCTCGCCGGGGCGATCGATCTTGCGCAAGATGCCATCGAAGCGGGCGCAGCGGGCTTGATGCTGATGCCGCCCTACTTCTACACCTATGGGGACGAACAGATCTTCGCCTTCTATCAGAAGTTCATGAGTACGATCGGCGACGCCGTCCCGGTCTACCTCTACAACCTTCCGATGTTCGTCAATCCGATCACGCCTGCGCTGGCGGAGCGCTTGCTCGGGACCGGGCAATTTGCAGGCATCAAAGACTCGAGCGGCGAAGCCGGGTACTTGCAGAAGCTGGAAAGTCTTCACGCCGAACAGAGTTTCCGGCTTCTCATCGGAAGCGAACGGCTTTATACCGACGCTCGCCAGGCAGGGGCCGATGGGATGATCTCGGGAGTGGCCGCGTGCCTCCCGGAGTTGATGGTTGCGCTGGATGGTGCCATTACTGCCAAAGAGGGACAGCGTGTCGCGATCCTCGGTGGGCGGCTGCGAGAATACCTTGACCGTCTCGATAAGTTTCCCGCGACCGTGATCATTCGTCAAACTGCCGTCGCCCGTGGCTGGCACCTGGCGCCGGTCGCGGTTCCCTTCGATGAGGATCTCTCCGCCGAACTGATTGGGTTCCACGGCTGGTTTCGTGATTGGTGGCCGCAAGTTCTGAGGGAGTGCAGCCGGGCTGCTGTCGTGAGAATGTAAGAAAGTGGAGCTTAAACCAGATGCGTTACCGGAGCAAGCACAGCAGCTGAGCACTGAGGAATTTCGCAAGGCGGCCTACGCCCATGCCGATTGGATCGCCCAGTATTTCGAGCGCGTTCGAGAATCGCCCGTCCTTTCCGCTGTAAAGCCGGGGGACTTTGCCCGTTCCCTGCCGGCGACCGCTCCGGAACAGGGTGAGAGCCTCGACCGAATCTTTTCAGAGTTTCAATCTAAAGTGGTTCCCGCGCTGACGTTGTGGAATCACCCGCGGTTTTTCGGATATTTTTCTACTTCTTCGACGCCGCCTTCGATACTGGCCGAGTTTCTCATTTCGGCGGTGAATGTGAACGCGATGCTGTGGAAGACGTCGCCCGCCGCCACAGAGCTGGAACAGGTCACGCTCGGTTGGCTGCGGCAGTGGTTGAACCTAGACGAGTCGTTCTTCGGAATCATTTACGACACGGCCTCGGTTTCAGTGCTTCAGGCGATCGGCGCCGCGCGAGAGTACGCCGATCCGGAGTGCCGCACCAGGGGGATGCGAACGGGTTTGATCGTTTACGTTTCCGAGCAAACTCACTTTTCCGCCGAGCGGGCCGCGATCACGCTTGGGTTCGGCCAGGAAAACGTCCGGAAAATCGGGGTCGATTCTGCGTTTCGCATGCGCCCCGATCTGCTTGAAGAGGCGATTGGGGCCGATGTTGCCGCCGGGAAACGTCCCTGCTGCATTGTGGCGTCGGTGGGATCGACCTCCACCAGCGCCATCGATCCCATCCCCGAGATCGCGCGCATTGCTCAGCAGCATGACGTCTGGCTGCATGTCGATGCGGCTTACGGAGGCGCAGCGGCGGTCGTGCCCGAAATGCGCCATGTGCTCGATGGAGCAGAGAACGCACAGTCCATCGCGATCAATCCTCACAAGTGGCTCTACGTGTCGCTCGATTGCAGCGTGCTCTACACCAATCGTCCCGATATACTGCGCCGGGCCTCAGCGCTTGGGGCAGAGTACGTCAGGACCGCGGAAGATGACCAGGTCGTGAACTATAACGAGTACGGGGTACAACTTGGCCGGCGTTTCCGCGCACTGAAACTCTGGTACGTCCTGCGCTTTTATGGACGTCAGGGCATTGTTGCGATGCTGCGGGAGTCGATGCGGCAAGCTCAGATTTTGAGGTCGCTGATCGAAGCCGACAGCCGGTTCGAGGTGGGGGCTCCCGTGCCGTTCTCGCTTGTCTGTTTTCGCCTGCGCGGCGGCAACGATGTAAATCACAAGCTGCTGGTCGAAGTAAACCGCGGCGGCAAGGCGTTCCTCTCGCACACTGTACTGAATGGTCAAATGACTCTTCGCTGCGCCATCGGCAATTTTCAAACCACCGAGGCCGATATCCGCGGAAGTTGGGAGCTGATTCAGCAGACGGCGGCTCGGGTGGCCGCTTCTGAACTTGTCCATGCCGGGTGATGCGCTTGGAGTGACGCTTTGCGGGATCGCTTTGCGCAATCCGGTTCTGGCAGCATCGGGAACCTTCGGGTACGGCCTCGAGTTTGAAAAGCTGCTGGACTTGAACGCGCTCGGCGGCCTGGTCACGAAGGGTCTCTCTCGCGAACCGATTGCGGGGAACGCGTCGCCGCGCTTGTGGCACACCGAGGGCGGCATGATGAACTCGGTCGGGCTGCAGAACGTCGGCGTGCGCGCTTTTGTGCGGGATAAGCTGCCGAAGCTGCGGCAGTACACTGTGCCGGTGTTTGCCAACGTCTTCGGCTATGCCATTGAAGATTACGGCGAGGTGATACGCGTGCTCGAAGATGCCGAGGGAATCGCGGCCTACGAGCTAAACGTCTCCTGCCCTAACACGAAGGAGGGCGGCATCTTTTTCTCGAACGATCCTATACGGCTTGGGCAACTGGTCAGCCAAGTTCGCTCGCTCGCCCGGAGACCGGTGCTGGTGAAGCTTTCGCCCAACGTGGCGCGGATTGAGCCTCTGGCGAAAGCGGCGGAGGCGGCTGGAGCCGATGCGATTTCATTGATCAATACGGTGGTTTCGTTCGCGCTGGACGCTGCCACGGGCCGTCCTCGAATCGCGGCGGGCTTTGCCGGGCTCTCCGGTCCTGCGATCAAGCCACTCGCGCTGCGGCTAGTGGCGGAAGCCGTTCAAGCGGTGAGCATTCCGGTTGTTGGGTTAGGCGGAATTGCTAACGGCCGGGACGCCGCAGAGTTTCTGATCGCGGGCGCGTCGGCTGTGCAAGTCGGCACGGCCACCTTTATCGATCCCCGCGCTCCCCAATCGATTGCGGCTGAGCTGCGGCGCTTTTTGGAACGCTCCGGAGTCGCCCACGTGCGTAACTTAATTGGAACGGTTCACCGCCAAACTTCCGTACCCGTCCGTGCACAATAGGATGAATGAAAGAGATCATTACTCCCGCAAATGGACCGAAAGCAGTAGGCCCTTATGCTCCCGGGCTGAAAATGAACGGCGTTGTGTACCTGAGCGGCCAACTCCCAGCCGATCCTGGAACCGGCGAGTTGATTCAGGGCGACATGCAGGCTCTTACCGACCGCGTCATTGAGAACCTAAAACAGGTGCTCGAAGCCGCGAACCTATCCCTGCAGGACGTTGTGAAAACGACTGTTTTCCTGAAGGATATGAGCGACTATCCGGCAATGAACGAAGCCTACGCTCGCCACTTCGAAGACCAGCCGCCCGCTCGCAGCACTGTACAAGTTGCAAAGCTTCCGCGCGACGCCCGGATCGAGATCGAAGCCATTGCAGTCGACAGCGAACACAAGTACCCGTTCGCCAAGTAAGGCAAACCTAATTCTTCGGCGCGTCTGCTGGCTTTAGCGGCGGGTGGGCGCTGTATTGTTTCTGCGGCGGGTGGAGTGTGATGTTCACATCTTTCTCCTCGCCGGCTACTTGTATGTTTTGGCCGAAGGTCTGATACTTTTGGGTGATCACTTGAAGCTGAACGGTGCCTTCCGGGACAGGCGGGAAATGAGCCAGACCGTGCTGATTGGTCTTCACCTCCCAGTGCATCTTGCTATGGAGGCCCAGTTTCTTCGCGCTCCGGCCGCCTAGAAAATCAAGAATCACAGCGGCATTCTCAACGGGTTTGTCGTATTGATCTTTCACGTTTACCCGGATCGTGGTTTTGGTTGCCGCCGCCACGGTAGTTGCTGCAGGGCAGATAAGCAGAACGATTCCCACGAGTGCCGAGCCCAGTCTCATAGCTGCATTATCGCCCAGCGGCGGTAGCCCGGTGCTCGGGCGTCGAACTGCTGAGCAACGGTTCGATAGCTGCACGGAGCGCGGCCAAATCCATAGTGCCCGGCTGGTAGAGCCTTACGATGCCGTGCCGGTCGACTAAGACAAGAGTGGGCGTTGTGCTGACTCCAAATCGCTGGAAATTGCCGGTGTCGAGCGGCACTTGCACGTTCGGAATGTTTCCGTAGTACTTGAGGAATACCTTGGCCGCAAATGCTTTCTCTTCGGCGGCTGGAGCATGGTCGTCCGCCGCCGTGTAACCGTAGAGGCGTGTGGGAGCGATTACGACCAGCCCCTGCTTTTCAAATTCAGCGGCGATTTGCTCAATGACCGGCACCTCTGCCTTGCAGTCCGCACACCAGTGCGCCCAGAAGAAAAGCAGCGTCACTTTTCCGCGCCAGGCAGCCGGGTTGAGCGGTTTATCGCCAAGCCACGCCGTCTCGCGCAGCAGCGGCATCGGCCTGCCTTGCATGGTGAGCAGGTTGATGTTTTTCTGCAGCCGGTCTACCAGTGATGTGCCCTGCCAAGTCACGGCCGCTTTGCGGAGCAGCTGGAGAGCCTCGGTGCGCTTGCCCTCTTTGCTCAAGGCGTTCGCCTCAACCTCGTAAGCGGTGCCGAGCGCAAGCGGTAGATGCGGTTCGTTATCCAGTTTGCGAGTGGCAAGCGCGACCGTAGCCGCCTGTTCAATCTCGCGTGAGTCCTTCATGGCCTGCGGTAAGTTTCCGGAGAGCAGTTCGCCGCGGGCGACCCACGAGAAAGCTTCGAGCGCGTCGGGCGTGTCGCCATTCAGCCGCCGATATTGGGCCACCAAGGCCTGGGCATCCGGCAGGTCGCTGTTTTGCAGAAGCTGAATGACATAAGCTACGATCTGCGGCGTAGCCGGCTGGCCATAGCTCGGCGGAATATCGGGCGGCGTCTGCCAAGCGCCGCACGCTGCGGCCGAGAAAGCCGCAATCGCCAAAATCCTGTTTATTCGATACACAGTCCTTTTATATATTCGCGGAAGGGTCCGCCTAAGTCATGCCGTTCCAGAGCAAATTCCACAGTTGCCTTCAGAAATCCGAGCTTGTCACCGGCGTCGTAGCGCTTGCCTTCAAACTTCAGGCCATAGATAGGCCGGTTGCGCAGCATGTACTTGAGCGCGTCGGTAAGCTGAATCTCTCCGCCGCTGCCTGGCTCAATCGCCTCGACGCACTGAAAAATCTCCGGTGTCAAGATGTAACGTCCAATGATGGCGAGATTCGAAGGAGCGTCCTCGGGCTTGGGCTTCTCCACCATGTTCCGGATGCGGAACAACCGGTTCTCACGACCGTTGTCGGACACCAGTTCCGCATCGACTACGCCATAGGCTGAGATCTGGTCCTTCGGCACTTCCATCAAAGCAAGCACGGACGCGCCATAGAACTCATACACGTCCAGAAGCTGACGGATGCACGGTGTAGCCGAAGCGATGATGTCGTCCGACAGCACGGCTGCAAACGGCTCATGTCCAACCAGTTCCTTGGCTCGCAGGATCGCATGTCCAAGGCCGAGAGCTTCCTTTTGCCGCACATACGAGACGTCGATCATGTCCGAAATCGAACGGACCATCGACAGCATCTCGGTCTTGTTCTTCGATTCGAGCAACTGTTCGAGCTCGAAGCTGACATCGAAATGATCTTCAATGGACGACTTGCCGCGCCCGGTCACAATGATGATATTTTGGATGCCCGAGTGCATCGCTTCTTCCACGCCGTACTGAATCAGCGGCTTATCGACCAGCGGCAGCATTTCTTTGGGCTGAGCCTTGGTCGCGGGCAAAAATCTAGTCCCGAGACCGGCGGCCGGGAACACTGCTTTCCGCACTTTTGGAGTCATCAAGAGGTATTGTACGCGCTTGGATCTCGATTTCTCACCGCTCGGCGATCGGGCATTCGGTGAAAAACACGGTTGTGCTACTCCTAGTGTTTAGGAAGATTTTGGACTTACGATGGCTTACGTAATCGCAGAACCCTGCATTGGAACAAAGGATACCGCCTGCGTCGACGCCTGCCCGGTGGACTGCATTCATCCCAAGAAGGACGAAGAAAAGTTTGGGGCCGAAGAGATGCTGTTTATCGATCCGATCGAATGCATCGATTGCGGTGCTTGTGTTCCAGTGTGCCCTGTTTCTGCCATTTTCGCGGCTGACGATCTGCCGGAAAAGTGGGCGGACTTCACTGAGAAAAATTCCGCTTATTTTGGACGGTAGCCGGCTTCTTTCCGGATCGAATTGCGATTCGCTTCTCAGCCTGGTCGATAGATCGCGTAAGAAGTATCGGTCTCCCAAACCCGAACGTAGGCGATAGCCGCATCTTCGAGCTTCGACTGCATCTGCTCGCAAATGTACTTGGCTATGTTTTCCGCGGATGGATTCACTTCGGTGAACGGCTGCAGTTCGTTTAAATTTTGGTGGTCCAGCTCGCCGCTTGTCTCCCGCAATTGCTTCTTGAGCTTCGCAAAGTCGTAAAGCATCCCCGCATCGTCCAGCTTTTCGCCCTCCATGCCGACCTGCACGCGATAGTTGTGCCCATGTAAGTTCTCGCACTTTCCGTAGTAATTGCGGAGTGCGTGAGCCGCGGCAAATGTATGTTCGACACAGATTTCAAACATGGAAAAACTCTTGGATGTCTTGCAGCCGCTTGGTGAACCGGTAAGGCGGTAAGCTGTTCAAGAAAACACGGCCGTAAGAGAACTTCGAAATTCTATTATCCAGCAGCACAAGCGTTCCGCGATCGCTCGAGGCGCGAATGAGACGCCCGAACCCCTGCTTCAAGGCAAGCGCTGCCTGGGGAATCTGGGAATCCCGAAACGCATTTCCGCCGCTTTTTTCTACAGCTTGACTGCGTGCCGCTACCACCGGATCGGTAGGCACCGCAAAGGGCAGCCGATCGATAATGACGCAGCTCAGTTGCTCACCCTGTACGTCAACGCCCTGCCAAAAGCTGGAAGTGCCGAACAGAACGGCGCCTGGAGTCGTGCGGAATAGTTCAATGAGCGCTGTGCGGGGCGCGTCACCCTGCAGAAGCAGCGGAAATTCCAGTCGCCTGCGTAGCAATTCGTAAATCTGACGCATCTGTGCGTAGCTGGTGAAAAGCAGAAAGGCTCGGCCTCGCGAGGCTTCGAGTACACGCTCGATTTCGTCAGCTGCCCGGCGCACAAACTCCGGCTGGCGCGGGTCCGGCAGGTGCGGCGGAACGTAGAGCAGAACCTGTTTCTCGTATTCATAGGGGCTTTCTACATGCAGTGTTTGCGCGTCCGGAAGCCCAAGCCGGCTTTTCGCATACTCAAAACTACCGCCAACGGTGAGAGTTGCGGATGTAAGGATCACGGTCTCCACGCGATCGAACAAGCGAGATGGCAGAAGCTGCGACACATCGATAGGCGTGGCCTGGAGGTAAACTCCGCGCCCGCGCCGCTCGGTCCAATAGACGTAGCTCGCATCGCGCGCCTCCAGCCAGAATCGAACGGCCTGCCCGATGAGCTTTGCGCGCCTCATTAACGGCAGGATCTCATCGAATGCGCCCTCCACCGCTTCGAGCCGTCCCACAAAGAGGTCGAGCGCCAGCAGCAACTCGCGGTAAGGATGTTCATGCGTTTCGAGGAACTCTTCCTGCCCGGTGAAGCCTTGCCGTCCCTCGGCGGGGAACAGTCGAAAGAAGTCTTCCCCCCGATCGCTTAAGTGGATGAACGCACGATCCAGCTCGGGCGTGCCGAACGATTTGCGCCGCGAAAGCGCCGCCGCATCCTTCATCAACTCCTGCACTTGCAGGTTACTGACAGATAGGCCGAAGTACTGTCCCGCAATGTCTTCGATCTCGTGCGCTTCGTCAAAGACCACTGCGGCATAATCGGGCAAAATGGCGCCGAACGGCTGCTCCTTCATGGCGAGGTCCGCGAAAAACAAGTGGTGATTGACGATGATAATGTCGCTCTCGAGCGCTCGCCGATGCATTTCGGTGATGAAGCAGCGGTCGAACTGCTGGCATTTTTGCCCACTGCACGCTTCGCTCCGGGCATCGAGCTTGCGCCACGTGCTGCTCGCTTCCGGTAGCTGCCTCAACTCGCTGCGATCGCCTGTGGTCGTGGATTGTTCCCAGTCGCGGATCTGCCCGAATTCCCGAACCTCCTCCAGACCGGCAAGGATCGGCTCCCGCTCCACGTCGTAAAGCTTCTGGCGGCAGAGGTAATTCGAGCGGCCCTTCATATAGCAGACCCGCAGCGGATGCTCAAACATGGTCTGCAAGAACGGAACGTCTTTTAGATAGAGCTGTTCCTGTAAATTCTTTGTGCCGGTCGAGATCACCACGCGCTTGCCGGCCAGGATCGAAGGAATGAGATAGGCGAGAGTTTTGCCGACGCCTGTGCCCGCCTCGACGATCAGGTGGTGACGGTTCTTGAGTGCGCCTTCCACCGCTTCGGCCATCTCGAGCTGCCCCTGGCGAAACTCATACATCGGATGCGCCCGTGAGAGCAGCCCGGAACGCCCGAAAAACGTGCGGGCGGCCGGGGTTTTCGGGGTCGCTTTGAGATCAGAACGTTGCAGCAAAACAGGCGTTCAAACAGGATGCCATCCCGGTCAACTTGGCTGAACTGAAGGTGGCTACCAACTCCAGTTTATCTGTCGCCGCGGCGCACTCCCGGTTATCCTCAGAGAGGACTGAACGCACGTTCGCGCGGTCTGCTCTTCCATGGATGCCGAAATTCTCTATTGGTCTGAAATAGCGGGCGTGAAAGTGTACGACCTGAAGGGGCGCGATATCGGAACGCTGCAGGATGCAGCGCTGATTCCGCTCATCGACCCCGTGCGCCTCGACCGCTTCATGGTGGGCGCCGGCGTGGCATGGCTCAGCATTCGCTACGACCAGATCCAATCGGTCAGCATCGATGGCATCCGCTTGAAGGACGAGCGGCTCACTCCTTATCACTCTGACGAATACATGCTGCGCATGAAGCGCGACCTGCTCGACCAGCAGATTATCGACGCGCAGGGACGAAAAGTGGTTCGCGTCAACGATGTAACGTTCCTGAAGGAGTGCGAGAACGGCAGCGACGTCCTGCATGTCCTCGAAGTCGATATCGGGGTCCGGTCGATCTTGCGCCGCTTACTGCAGGGGATCGTTCCGCCCAGCTTCATTCGCAAGGTGCAGAGCCGCATCCCGGCACACTCGATAGGATGGGAATTCTGCAACATCCTGGAGGCTGATCCGCAGCGCCGTGTCCGCCTCAACATCAACAACAAGCTGCTCGAGAAGATGCATCCGGCAGATCTGGCGGATATCGTCGAGAATTTAGGTCACGAAGATCGCACGGCTATCTTCGACAATCTGGATACCGAGAGCGCGGCCGAACTGTTGACCGAGGTCGATCCGGAGCTGCAAACCAGAATCATCGAGTCCCTCGATGCGGAAAAGGCTGCCGAAATCCTGGAAGAAATGGATCCCTCGCAAGCGGCCGATCTATTGAACGACCTTGAAGAGGAGCGATCGGAAGAGATCCTCGACGAAATGGAAGAGGAAGACAAGGAGGAAGTAGAAGAACTGCGCGACTTCCCGGATGACACGGCAGGCGGCTTGATGGACACCGGGTATCTTTCCTTTCCGGTCGACGCCACCGTGGAGGAGGCCAACGTCGAACTCCGCAAGAATGAAGACACGCTCGAGTATCTGCACACGATCTTCCTGGTCGATTCTGAAAATCGCCTTCGCTATAACGTGCCGCTTGCCAAGCTGTTTTTCGCCCTCGGCGACACGCCGTTGAAAGAGCTTGCTTCCGATCCCTTGCTCTCGATTTCCTCGGAGGAGGGGCTGGACCGAATCAGCGAGATGTTCGACAAATATAACCTGCTTGCACTTCCCGTTGTCGATGAGAATGAGGAGCTGCTGGGGGTGATCACGGTGGATGACGTCGTGTCGGTGCTCCGTCAGGGGTAAGACAATGAGTGAGATAATCTCGGTCAAAGACTTGGCAGCTTCGGGGGTGAAACTCTTGCGGTATTGCGACCCGATGTTTGAATCCGCCTTGTCCCCGACGCGAGGCCCGGCGGTTGACAGATTGCTGCCGTACACAGTTGTGGTAAGCAACGAAACCTCGCAAGACATAATTGCTTACTCGGTCCGCTGGAACTCGGTGGATGGGACAGGGGAGCTCAGAAGCTCCGAAAGCACAATCTTCGATCAATCGACCATGCGGGTGATGGGCCCTCATTCTTGCCAGCTGGTATCACCCGTGCCAAGCTTGGCATCGTGGCACTCCAACGAAGCACACACGCAAGAGCAGGATAATTCGCGAATAGACAGGCTGGTGTCGTTCTACCGAAAACAAGATCGGATTGAAGTATCACTCGAGGTGGTGATCTTTTCTGACGGAAGCTCAATCGGCGATGATGGTGGTTCTTGGATCCCGAGGATCAAGGCGTGGATTGATGCGGAGCGCGACTTCGTTCGAGAGATTCAAGACACGCCTATTGAGGAACTCGAAGGTAAAATCACTCAAATTAAACACGAAGCTGTGGCGGCACTGCAAACGCCTGAGTGGAAGCAGATCGGGCTTGCGATGGCCGCAAATAAATCTCCATCCTACGATCAAGCCTATCGGTTTGCAAAAGGAGACTTCGCTTCGCAGTTCCTGCAAAGCGTGAAGGCAACGGGTATTTCGGCCGCAATCGACTTTGCACAAGACCTCTCATCTCGAAAGACTTGGCCCAATATTCATAGAGCAAACCCTAAGTAGCGCCGACCAGTATCTTCGTATAGCGCAGGCTCTCTTCGAGCGCCTTCCTCTCCCGCTCAGCTTCGTCCGCGGTCGTCCAAGGTTCGTCTGGATACGGTTTGCCGCGTTCGGCAAGTTCGACGAACTGCTCGAAGTCCCACGCCGGAACATCTTGATAGGCGCTCCAAAATGAGGCGTCGCGATATGGCAGAAGCCGGGGCCCGAACACGATGGATTCGAGCGACAGCGGTTTGCCCGGACAAAGCTCAATAAACCGGCGCACGTAGGAATCAATGCCGACGCTGCCCTGGCCCATCGGAACCCAGGTCACCGCAGCGCCTTGCGGGGTCTTCCACACGGCGCTATCACGCAGGTGGCTTGTTAAGACGTACGGATGGAGAACGTCGAGCGTGACATGCGGGCTTTCCAGCGTCCATAGCGGATTGCCTGAATCGATGCACACGCCCACGAACTCCGGGCCGGCCTCTTCCACCAGCATCTTCAGTTCACGGGCTTGCATATCGCCGGCATGATTTTCGATGGCAACCTTGATGCCGTGATCCTGAGCCTGGGCCCGCACATTATGCAGTACCTTGACGGTGGCTTCTATCTTGTCCGATAGCGGTCCAGTCTTGCGGTCGTCGGCGCTTCCGAGAACCGCCCTCACGATCTTTGAACCGACAATCTGTGCAGCGACAATCATCCGGCCAAGCTGCTCTTCGGCTGTCCCCTGGGAGGGCTCGAACATCTTGGAGATCGGGCAAATCGACTTCATGCCGATTTCCACTTCCAATCCAAGCTCCGCGGCGTGTGCTCGCACTTCTTTGAGGTGCGCGGGCTCAAGACTGCCTAGAAAGCGAATCTCGGAGAAATGAACCACCTGCACGTTTTGCTTCGCGCAGTAATCGAGGAACTGCAGCGCCGTCCATTTCTCGGCGCGTAAGCTGAACAGATCGATCCCAAGCTTCACGTTTGTCTTTGCCGCCAGAGTTGCCGCCGAAACTGCCGCTGAGGCAAGAAAGGTCCTGCGGGTCATCCCCTCAAACGTATCAGGCGCCGAATCGTCGAAATTACCGAACGAACTGGACGGTGACGCGCAAGCCCATCGGCAACTCTTTGGCCGAGGGGTCAAGACTAACTAGCGCCTCGAGAATGTCCCGGTCGCTCTTGTCGGCGGGATTTCCCGTGTCCACCGTTTTCCTGCCCATCATGGAGGAGATGCGGTCCACATGTCCCACAAATCGCTTGCCAGGATAGGCTTCCGAGGTCAAGATTGCTTCTTGCCCGACATGGACTTTGCCGATATCCCGCTCATCGACTTCGGCGCGCACTCGCCGTCCGGTCAGATCGGCAATCGTGAAAAGTGGATGCGGCGCAACAGTGGAGAAAGACTCACCCGGCCGGAGGTCCACCCGCAAAATCGTTCCTTTCACGGGCGCGGTGACGGTGCATTTGCCAATCTTTTGCTGCGCTAATTTGATTCGTTCTTGGGCTGCGCGCAAATCTGCGTCTGCTTTGGCCGCGTCCTCCGCGGTCGGCCCCGCATCGATGAGTTCCTCATTGCGGGAGGCTTCTTTCAACTCCGCTTCCGCCACATCGTAGTCGCGCAAGGCTTTGTCGTAGGCCGATTTCGAAATGGCCAGCGCCGCGCTGAGCTGGGTAGCGCGATTTAACTCGGCCGACGCATGATCGACTTCCGCGCGAGCCGCCGTCGTCTTCTGCGCAGCCGCTTCCCGCTCCTCCGGCCGGCTCCCTCGCATTAGGCGCGCCCGGCTTTGTTTCACGCTCTCGGCTTCTGCCTCGGCTACTTCAAGCGACGAATGCAGATCGCTGCAGCCGATCTCGGCCAGCACCGCGCCCTGGGGCACTACCTGGCCTTCTTTGACATTGACCGCCCGAACTACGCCATCGGCCGCCGCGCCGACCTCAATAGTGTCACTGCGTCCTTCGATACGCCCGGGGCAAGCCACCACAATATGGTCCGAATCGCCCCGTTCCCGCGCCGTCTCGCGCATCGCCGAAACCGTGGGGCTAGTCGAGACCGTTTCCAGGATCAAAAGACCGATGGCGCAAAGAGCAGCCAGTCCGACCACCATGCGCAGAATGCTTTTCTTCATGTTTTTCCGCAGTCCTTTCGTTCCACTACACGCCCATCTTCAAGGGTGACCACGCGATCGGCGAACTCAGTCCAACGCGGATCGTGAGAGACCACGACGGTCGTGTAATGCCGTTCATCCGATAATTTCCGTACGATCTCACAGATTTGTCTGCCCGATCGCGAGTCTAAAGAGGCGGTCGGCTCGTCGGCAAGCAAAACTTTAGGATGGCCGAGAAGCGCTCGTGCAATCGCCACACGCTGTTTCTCGCCCCCGCTTAGCTCTTTCGGCTTCAGATTTAGCTTACTCCCGAGGCCTAGCTCACCGAGAATGGCCGTCGCTTGTTCTTTATCTTGCTCCTCGCGCGCGCCACGCACATCCTTGGTCATCAGCACGTTTTCGAGCGCCGACAGCGAGTGGAACAGCCGGAAGGCTTGAAAAACGAAGCCAATCCGGTTGCGCCGCAGGTCGGTCAGTTGCTCGTCCGTGTAGCCGCTGACATCTTGGCCGTCGACAAATACTTTGCCGCGATCGGGCCGAAGCAAGGCTCCTAAAACGGAGAGCAAGGTCGTTTTTCCGCTTCCAGACGGTCCCATGACCACGTTCAGCGTGCCGGGTTCGAATGCCAGATTGACACGATCGACTGCGGTGGCGCGTGCCGTTTCCGGACCGTAAAACACGCTGACATCCTCCACGGCTAAATGGCGGCTAGGCACGGAACACCCTCGCAGGTTCGACGTTCAATGCGGCTTTCACGGCCAGAACGGACGCCAATGCGCAGATGCCGAGCGTCGGAACAAGCGCAGCGAGCGGAAGCCACCAGGGCGTGTACACCCACGGGATGCTTGCCGTGACCAGGCGCACCATGGGAATGATTAGCAGGATGCCCAGAATGTAGCCGGCGAGACCGCAGATGCTTGCCTGCCCCACAATCACGGCGGTTATGAACTGCTTCGATCCGCCGATGGCTTTCAGAGTGGCGAACTCTTCGATGTGCTCCATGGTGGTGGCGTAGATCGCTTGAGAAACAATGGCCAAGCCTATAAAACAACCGAGCAGGGCGCCTAGCAGGATCGCGCCGCCCGCCCCAGTTTGCGAAATCCAGAACCAGCGCGCCCTCCAGGAGAACGCTCGCCTGCTCCAAACATCCACATTGGGAAAGCGCGTCCTTAAGCTGCGCTCGACCACGCCGACGGGAACGCCCGGCTTCAGCCGCAACAGCAGGAACATCGTTTCTTCCGGACCCAGACCGATGTATTTCGCCGCATCGTCGTATGAAGTGAAGACGTAGGGGCTGCCGATGAACGAACTGAAGCCGGACGTTTCGGCGATCACGCGCGCGTGTAAATCGTTCGCCTCTAATTCCGAGGGGAGGTGGCTCACGTCGAGAAGTTTGGCGTTGCTGCGATCTATAACCAGCGCATCGGGCGCTAGCGGACCCGAATCGCCGGACATATGAGGAACCGGGAACTTAGGCCCCGCCTCGGTATCCGCGCCCACCAGCAGAACCTGCTGGCGTACACCGTCCGCTTTCCGGATTTGCACTTGACCGATCGAGATACGGCTCGCTTCCGCCACGCCTGGGATTCCGCGTGTCAATTCGACCAGGCGGCGTTCAATTGGGCTTGGAAACTCGAAACATTGCACTCCGCGGCCGGTGATCCATATGTCCGCATCCGTTGTGTCGATGATCTTGGAGGCGGCCCGCATGAAGCCGAGAAGCATGCTGCCCTGGAACACAATGAGAAACACGGCGCACATGATTCCGAGCACGGTTACCGCAAACCGTACGCGATCGTGAACAATGTTGTACCAGGCGAGACGCATTCTAGTGAGAACGGCGTTGGATCAGGTGCTTATTCGGCTTCGGGAAAAACCTGCCTGTCGAACTGCGATACCTGGAATAGGTTTCCGCCAGCGGGCTCGCGGCAAACTTGTCTTCCTCGTTGCGCGCGGCCGTCCAATATAAAGCCAACATCACAAAGAAGGTGATGAACAAGAGCGGGTTCAAAGTGGCAACCGCGCCGGCCAGCCAACAGAGTAAGTAAGAGCAGTAAAAGGGATGCCGTACAAAGTGGTAAGGCCCGTGCTGCACCAGGTGCACTTGCTCCGTTTTGGAAAAACAGGCTGAGAGCGGCTGTTTACGGTTCGCCGCCAGGGCCCACCAGAAAATAAGCAGGGCAGCCAGGTAAAGAAGCGCGCCGGCGGTAGCCCACTGCGGCGAGAGATCGTGAGACCGGAACAGAACCACAAAATGGAGTACCGCGAATAGGAACCCCGCGCCCAAGGTGATGCGCAAACCGGTCGTGACGCCGTCCGGCTTTACGAAGAACTTGCGCGTCGCCCAAGTGAAACTAGTCAGGCAGGCAAAAAGCAGCGAGATCAATAAGATCTGAAGGATAGTCAGAGACATAACGGGCAGTTACTAACGTTTGCTATGGTTCGGCGTAAGCGAAGCGAGTACGCCTGAATGAAGTTAGGTCTCCGCTTACTGAACTGTAAGTCGGATCGACCTCGAAATCTTATCAGAGATTCTGATTCGGGACTCCTGTCCCGCTTTGAAACGGAGCGCGTGTTCCGAAATGGCTGGAGAACGGAAGCACAGGTACATTCTCCCATATTTTTGAGGTACTTAGAGGACTTCGGAGCATGGCGGTCCAGATGCCTTTAAGAGGGCATGCTCCTCACGATCCTCTTCTTCACGGCTCAGGTGATTGTCAGCGTTTACGCGCTTGCCCGCGAGAAGAAGCAGAAGGCATAGGTTGTTCCGAAGCCGTGCGGTCGCGATTCTCCGGCTGCTCGACTAGCTGATTTATCCGAAAGCTGAACAGCGTATCCCCTGCGGCGACTAAGATGTACTGCCGATCATCGATCAGGTAAGTAATGGGTCCGGCACTAGGATTGGAAGTAAGAGTGGAATGCCACACAATGGAGCCGTCCTTCGCGTCGAAGGCAATTAGATTCTTCCCGTTGCTGGTGAAGAGCAGGCCGCCTGCGGTCGATAAATTCGATACCACGCCATTCCCGCTCGGCCATTTATGTTCCCAAGCCGGCTTGCCGGTCTTATAGTCTAAGGCCAGCAGCGCGCCTCCGCCCCGGCTTACCGCGTGGTCCAGCCCGCCCCAGCCCTCGGGACGGTTGCTGGTATCGGTCAGATAGAACATGCTGTAGTCGGTATTGGTGCCGACGTAGAACAAACCTGTTCCTGGATCGAAGCTGGGGGCGGGCCAATTAGTCGCTCCGCCTGAAGCCGGTGAGACCAGCACGCCATCGGTGGTCGGGAATTTCTTAGGGTCTGGAATCGGCTGGCCTTTGGCATTGAGTCCGTCCGCCCAGTTCAGCGTCTTGATCAGCGGTGTGGTGAGAATGTGCTTGCCATTGGTCCGGTCCAGTACGAAAAAGTAGCCGTTACGGCTGGCCTGCAGCAGGAGTTTGCGTGGTTTCCCGTCCACTGTGCCATCGACCAGTACGGGCGTCTCAACCGCATCCCAATCATGAACGTCGTGCGGCGAAACCTGGTAATACCAGGCCAACTTGCCGGTATCCGGATGCAAGGCCACGATCGAGCAGGTATAAAGGTCGTCTCCCTTGCGGCTCTTGTCCGCCATGACGGGATTGGGATTGCCGATTCCCACGTAGTAGAGGTTCAATTCGGGATCGTACGTGCCGGGAAGCCACGGTTGTCCCGTACCATGTTCCGCAGCGTACTGATCCGGCCAAGTGGCCATAGCGGGATCGCCGTTTCGCGGCGTCGTGTACCACTTCCATTGCAAGGCTCCCGTTTCGGGATCGCGCGACTGCAAATAACCCGGATTGTCGAGGTGGTCTCCACCGATGCCGACGAGCACGTGGTTACCGACAACGATGGGAGCTACCGTCGAGGTGTAATCGAGCTTAGGATCAGCGATCTCCACCTTCCAGCGCTCCTTACCCGTGGCCGCCTCCAGGCTGACTAGGTGGCTGTCCGGCGTTTCGAAAAACAGCCAGTTCTCGTACATGCCCAGCCCGCGATTCCCGATGGTGCTTCCCGTGTTCGCCGGGTACTGATAATGCCAAAGCTCGCGCCCCGTGCGGACGTCCGCCGCCCAGACGTTGTTTGGCGCGGTGAAGTACAGCACGCCATTCACCAGCAGCGGAGTTGACTTGATTTGAATGGGCACGCTCGCCCCGGAACTCGTGAAGCGCGCAGCCCAAGCTAGTGCAAGATCCTCTACATTGCCCCTATTGATCTGTTTCAATTCACTGAAGCGGCGACCGGAGTAATCGCCGTTGTAAGTCGGCCAGCTGTTAACCGGCGCTTTGACTAGCGCGGCTGGGTCGAGACCTTGCGCGCTAGCGATCACCGGCAACGCGAGCATGCCCGCCGCAGCTAAAACCCGAAAGGAAGTGATCATTTTAAAGAAGCCAGGTAGGCGGTTACGTTATGGATATCGGCATCCGTGTATTTGTGCAGCAGTTCCGCATGCGCCTCCAGCGGATCGTGTACCTGAACCGAAATGCCCTTTTGATTGCGATTAAAGGAATGGTATTGGTGGCTGGCGTCGCGCAGTCCCACCGTAAAATCATCGAACTGTTCAAGAATCCCCTCAGTCGTCTTTCCGTTCAGCGTGACGGTAACGGTTGGCTGTATTTTGCCCGGGTTAGCGTCCTGCTTTCTGGCTCTTCGGTCGCTCGGCTCGAGCCACAGCGACTGGAGTGTCATAGCGTCGTACTTTTTGCCGATACCCGCAAGGTCGCCAGTCACCGAGTGACAATGCGCGCAACTCCCGTCCGAATCGAAATACCGCTTACCAAGCTGCGGATTGCCCGTCACGATGTTCTGAAATACGTAGGTTCCACGATGCCCAGCGGCATATGTTCTGGCATGCAGCCAAGCGACCACGTCCGCTATCTGCGTCTCCGATAAGCCGAGCTTCGGCATGCCCCGGTCAGGCCGCCCCTCCCGAATCACGGGCGCGATCAGAATCCCTTTCTCGTCATCGAGAACCAGGACCGAGCGCACCAGATCGGGAGCGCCGGGCCCGCCATTTGCGGCCACCCCGTGGCATCCTGCACAGTTTGCGCGAAAGACTTTGCCGCCGCGTTCGACTGCCGCCGGATCCTGCTTCGACCCCTTGATGGCAGAGGCGCTCATGATGCTCGAATCAGGTGGCGGCTCAGTGCCGGCCGTGGTTGGCTCCTGTCCTATAAGACCGGCCGACAAGAGGAGGAACGCAGCTCCAAGCGTGAGAAGTGTCGAGTACCGCATCGTCGTTATTTTATCGATCCTGTTTCGACGCCGCGATGCCATGCCCGACAAAAGCTCTGTCATTTTTCCCATGTAAGTGATGTGAAGCCCCGGGCAGGCAAACTGAGTCCAGTATGCGGTATGGAACCAGTCGCCCTTTCCGATTCCGAAGTTGTCCCGCTCGAGAGCATTGCGCCGGACGTCACGGGGCTCCGTGTCGTCTTCGTCAATGTGTACACAATACGAGGCGCCGGAGGCCAGTGGTCTTTGATAGACAGCGGCCTTCCTCTCTCGACGACCCGCGTTAAGCACTGGGTGCAGAGTGTGTTTGGCGAAAACGCGAAGCCGCAGAATATTATTCTGACGCACGGTCACTTCGACCACGTCGGGACCGTGCAAGAGCTTGCTAACGAGTGGAATGTACCTGTGTTTGCCCACCCGGCCGAGCTGCCGTTTCTCAATGGACAGACCAAGTATCCGCCGCCCGATCCCTCCGTCGGCGGCGGTCTGATGGCGGTGATGTCGCCGCTTTTCCCCCGAACGTCGACCGATATCCGCGATCGGGTACAAACTCTGCCTTCTGACGGTTCCGTTCCCGGATTACCCGGCTGGCGCTGGCTTCACACGCCCGGTCACGCCCCTGGGCACGTCTCTTTGTTCCGCGAGAGCGATCGCCTGCTCCTGCCGGGCGATGCTTTCTGTACGACAAACCAAAGTTCGTTCCTAGCCGTAGCGTCCCAGAAACCGGAGCTGACCGGTCCGCCTGCCTACTACACGCCGGATTGGGACGCGGCACGCGATTCAGTCCGGAAATTGGCTGCCTTGCGTCCTCTGACGGTCGCTCCCGGCCACGGCCTGCCGATGTCCGGCGACCAGGTAGCCGGTCAACTCGATGACCTCGCCCGGAATTTCGACCAGATTGCGCGCCCCGAACACGGCGTCTACGCTCGTCCAGCGGTCGATCTTTAAGCTGCGCTCTGGGCGCCGATCGCCAATACGAAATATTGAGCAGCCGTCTCGCCTGTGCTCTTCAAGCCATGCAGGTCTTTGGAGCGCACGTAAATCACTGAGCCTGGACCGACGGTTGAACTTTTGTCCTCAATTGTCACCGTGAGCGTGCCTTGCTGCACCATCATTACCTCTTCGTGGACGTGACGATGAGGCGGATGGGGCATCTGGCCGGGGGGCATGGTGGTGATGTGGAGATCGATCGGCGTCCCATCATGGGTCGTACCCTTGAACACCTGACGCGATTCGGCCTTGTTGTGCGGATTCACCTTCACCGGCAAACTGCTGAATGAGTAGCATTCAGACGAGAGCACCGTTCCAGATTCTCCGGCTGCCTGCGAGGCCAGCAGGAGCGGCAGCATCAGACTCCAATCCCGGCGCGACACGTCCATAAATCTTCTCTCCCTCTCCAGCCATTATCGTCCTGCAGGGCCTAGTTCGCTCGCTGACCATAAGATGGCGGAGCGATTTTCCTGGCCGACAGACACTACTTTGCTGTCAGGTCACTTTTATGTCATCGCTCTACTTGCTCCTGCCGTTCGCGTTCTTCTTCGGCGCCGCCTATTTCGTTATTCGTGGGCAAAGCAAAGTTACGGTCTCGGGCAATGCAGACAGCCTGCCCCTTCGCTATGCCATTGCTCCAGCGGCGGCCGCGCTACTTACTCTGCTCGCCGGACTGTTCTCGCTGGCGATCTTCACCGATTACCAAACAAACAGAATCATGCAGGGGAGCAGCATACAAACAATCGAGCAAAAGCCCTTCCGCTCGCTTCCCGAGAATGCGGGCGCTTCCGAGATGTCGGCTGTCGATTGGGCCGCTAACCACTAATCGAAGCTCGGCGAAGAACTTCCGAGGTCGTATCATACTGACTGTTTGGCTCTATGCACACGCTTGCGATCGACATCGGCGGAACGAAAGTAGCGGTCGGGGTGTTCGATCGAGACCGGTTGATTCAACGCACCAGCGTCGGAACGCTGCGAGCTGGCGGCCCTTCCTGGATGTTGGATGAAATCGAACAGTTAACGAGCGGGTGGGTCCGGTCTTATCAAATCAAATCGTGCGGCATCGGGTTTGGCGGTCCGGTCGATTTCGCCTCGCAACGCGTGATCTGCTCAACGCACTTGCCTGGCTGGACCGATTTCGACTTAGTCGGCGCGTTGAAGCATCGCCTCGGCCTGAACGCCATTATGGATCGCGACACCATGGTGGGCGCGCTCGGCGAAGGCATTTACGGAATCGGCCGAGGTTGCCGTCCTCTGTTTTACATGACAATCTCGACTGGCATTGGCGGCGGGCTGTTAACAGAAGAAGGTCTCTACCATGGCGCCAATTCGTTCGCCTGTGAGATCGGTCATCACACGATCGAGCCCGATGGCCCTGAATGTCTCTGTGGTTCCTTCGGCTGCCTGGAGCGGCTTTGTTCCGGATTGTGGCTCGAGCGCGACTACGGCAAGTCTGCCTGCGAGCTTTTGGCCGACCCTGTGTTCACCCGGCACTACGTCCGCGCACTCGCGCAGGGGCTTAAGAATTGCATCATGTTCCTGAACCCGAAGCTCATCGTAATCGGCGGCGGTCTTAGCAAAGCCGGTGATAAATTGTTCGTTCCTCTGCGCGAGGAACTCGGGCGTCAAATCACTTCCTGGTCTAAAGCCGCAGTGAATGTTGTGCCCGCTGCCTTGAAGGACGATAGTGTGCTCTGGGGTGCGCTTGCGCTCGCTTCCGGGAAGGCTTATGCAACGGCCGCTTGCCCGTAAGAAGTTCTGGTCCCGTTCTTACTTATAATTGGAGTACATGACGCTTGAGTTCCTGCCTGAGGCATTCAGGCGTGGTGTCAGTGATCTTGCGCACCGTGCTAAGGGAAACGTGGCGTCGCTCGATGCCCTTCGCACTTTGGCGATCCTTCTGGTTTTCAGTGGACACTTTGCGGGCGAATTTCACGCCACATCCAAAGTCGCGCACTTCCCGTTTTTCTACTTCGGCTGGACAGGCGTCGATCTCTTCTTCGTGCTTAGCGGCTTTCTCATCGGCTCGCAGCTTTGGAAACAGCTGAAAACAACAGGCGGCATTCGATTTGGGAAGTTTGTCCTGCGACGGGGCCTGCGAATCTGGCCGCTGTACTTTTCGTTCGTCCTGTTTGTTGTGTTTAGGGACCTGTACCTTCACATTCCGGTGCAAGTGTGGGCCGACGTGTTCTGCGTGTCTAACTACTTCCATCACCAGGTCGGCGGGGGATGGTCGCTTTCCTCCGAGGAGCAGTTCTATCTAATTGCGCCTACTTTGATTCTGCTTTTCGTCGCTCTGCGTCTTCGCCCGCGGCAGATGTGGATACTGCCTGTCTGCTGGTTAGCCGTTGTGGTGTCAATTCGGGCGTATCTGGTTGCTCGCGGCACTCCCGATACCAGCATGGCGCTTTACTCGCCGCTCTCGACCCACTCGGAAGGTTTGGCCCTCGGACTCCTATTCGCCTGGGTGGCAATCTTCGAGCCGGAACGCTTTCGATCAACGCGTCTTCGCATCCAGGCTTCCGCGGTCATGCTAGCCGCAGCAGTTGCATTGTACGTAGCCGATCACGTGGTCTTCAAGTTTCTCAGTCTGGCCTTTATATTCGGGTCGACTATGCTGCTGACCTACGGCGACTCCGTGCAACGCTTCTTCAAATGGCACGGCTTCTATGTAATCAGCCGGCTTTCCTACGGGATCTATCTGAATCACTTCGTGTTTTTACCCGTAGCTTGGCCATGGCTCGGCGAGGCGCGTCGAACCTATGGCGAACCGGGCTTCTGGTTCTGCTACACGCTCTGTTTCGTTGCGTCGCTTGGCATCTCGTTCGTTACTTTTCAACTCATCGAGTGGCCATTCCTTGCGCTGCGGGCGCGTCTTCTTCACCGTGAGCGGAATCGCGAATTTGCCCCCGCACCCTCCAGCCCAGCCACCGTTGGAAACTGATCCGCTCGCCTTTTCGCGCGTTACAATGACACTTCCATGTCGCAATTGTTAGCTGGCAAGACAGCGCTCGTATTGGGATTGGCGAATAAGTGGAGTATCGCTTACGCCATCTCGTCTGCTTTCGTACGCGAAGGCGCTTCCTTGTTTCTCACCTATCAAGGCGAGCGTCAGAAGCAGACAGTGGAAGAACTTGCAGCGGAGTTGAAAGCAGCGGGCGTGATCCCTTGCGATGTAACTAAGCAGGAAGAGCTGGATGGTCTGGTAGCGAGCCTGAAAGAGAAGACGCCGCAGCTCGACGCGGTCGTCCATAGCATTGCTTTCGCGAACCGGGACGACCTCAGCCGCCCGTTCGTCGAAACGAGCCGGGACGGCTACCTGCTTGCCCAAGAAGTTAGCGCTTACTCGCTGGTGGCGGTCGCGCGCGCGCTTTCGCCCCTTATGACTTCCGGCGGCTCGTTCACCACGCTTACCTATTTGGGATCCTCTCGCGTAGTTCAGAACTACAACGTAATGGGCGTAGCGAAGGCCGCCCTCGAAGCTTCGGTGCGCTACTTGGCCAGCGATCTCGGACCGAGCCGCATTCGAGTCAATGCGATCTCAGCGGGGCCGATCAAGACCACGTCCGCTCGCGGCATCAAGGACTTCTCGAAGATGTTGGATGCCGCTTCGGCCACCGCTCCGCTGCGCCGCAATACCGATCCGGCAGAGGTCGGCGACAGTGCTGTGTTTCTGGCGAGCGATCTCGGGCGGGGAGTTACAGGCAACATACTATATGTGGATGCCGGCTTTCAGATTATGGGAAGCGGGTCGCTCTAGAAGAAAGTTATCCTGGGCATCAAACGCCCACCGGCTTGTCACGTCTGACATCTTTGGAGACGCATTGCCGTGTACTATGCTGGTGTTTCCAAGCGCTTCTGCGCCTGGTTCGGCCTCACATGCACGTGAGACTTGTTCTTGTCTAATTGATCAATATGATTCAGGTTGAAGGTTTATCGAAGAGATACGCGCGTCACGTCGCCGTGAACAACATATCGTTTTCCGTCAACAAGGGTGACATCGTTGGTTTTCTTGGTCCGAATGGAGCAGGAAAGACAACCACCATGCGCATTCTTACCTGCTTTCTTCCGCCGACCGAAGGTAAAGCGACCGTCGCCAATCTCGACGTTTTCGAACAGCCGTTTGAGGTAAAGAAGCACATCGGTTACCTGCCGGAAAACCCGCCCGTCTACCCGGAGATGACGGTGAAAGGCTATCTGACATTCGTCGCGAACCTGAAGAATGTACCGCGCGGTGAGATTGCTTCGCGTGTCGAGCAGGTGATGGAGCGATGTGCTGTTTCCGACGTCCAGGAGAAGCTCATTTCAAAGCTCTCGAAGGGCTACCGGCAGCGTGTCGGGCTCGCGCAAGCCATTGTTCACAATCCCGAGGTCCTCATCCTGGACGAGCCTACTTCCGGCCTCGATCCGAAGCAGATCAATGAAACGCGCGAGCTCATCAAGAGTCTGGCGGGCGAGCACACGATCATTCTGAGCACTCATATCCTGCCCGAGGTAGAGGCGGTGTGCGAGAAGGTCATCATCATCAACAAAGGCCGCGTAGTTGCTACCGATTCGGTCGAGAATCTCAAGAATCGCGCCGGTCTCGGCAGCGCCACTCTAGTGCAAATTGAGAATCCCGGCGATATGGATCCGGCTTCGGTGCGCCAACGTCTGGAGCAGGTGCCCGGGGTCAGCAAAGTCCTGGATCGAGTAACTGCCGGTCCGCGGTTCGCCTTCGAAGTAGAGAACTTACACGGCCAGAGCACGCGCCCTGACTTAGCCCGCGCCGTCGTAAATGCCGGCTGGAATCTGGTGGAGCTGAAATCTTCCACGCTGACTCTCGAAGAGGTCTTTCTTGAGCTTACAGGTGCTCATCCGTCCACGGCGGCGGCAACCAGTCCGGTCCTTGCAGGAGAAGCGGAATGAAAAACACCTGGACGATCTGCAAGCGCGAACTTTATTCCTATTTTGTTTCGCCTATTGCCTGGGTCTTACTTACTATCTTTGCTGTGTTGAGCGGCGTATTCACTTACATCATCAGCGCTAGCTTTGTGCGGGCCGGGCTCGAAAGTCAAATGAGCGGCCAGTCCTTCCCGATGAACATCAATGAACAGGTCATTGCGCCGCTGTTCTCTAATATCGCGGTCGTTGGCTTGTTTCTGATTCCGTTGATCAGCATGCGGCTGTTCGCCGAAGAAAAACGCCAGGGAACGATCGAGCTGCTGGTTACTTCGCCGGTTCACGATCTGGAGATCGTTCTCGGAAAATGGCTTTCGGCAGTGATCATGTACGCGGCGCTGCTGGGTGTTCTGCTGCTCGATTACTCATTCCTGTTTATCTATGGCAATCCGGATTGGAAGCCGGTCGCAACAGGCTTTCTCGGCATACTGCTGCAAGGCGCATGCCTGCTCGCCTTCGGAACTTTCATCTCGACTCTGACCCGAAACCAGATCGTAGCGGGAGCGATCGGTTTTGCATTGGCCCTCGTGTTATGGATTTTAAACTGGACCACTTCCTTCGGAAACTCCGATACGGTACAGGTTCTCAATTACCTTTCGATCGTCAGCCACATGGATAGCTTCTCGCGCGGCGTGATCGACACAAAAGATCTCATTTATTACTGCTCTATGACATTTCTGGGCTTGTTCCTTACGGCTCGCTCGCTTGAATCCTTGAGGTGGAGAGCCTAATGGCGAGCCTACCTTCCACCACTCCCAACGATCGTAGACAATCGGTTTCCGCGCGCCAGGCCCGTTTCGGAGCGACTGCTTCTCTTTACACGATAGTTGTCATCGCTGCTCTTGTTTTAGTGAACTGGCTGGGCAATCGCTACAACAAAACGTACGATACAACCAGTAACAAGCGATTTACTCTTTCGCAAGAAACGCAAAAGCTGGTCAAGGGCCTTAAACAGAACGCCACAATCACTTACATCGATAAGGCCAGCGGTTTCGCGCAAGCAAAAGCGATGCTCGACCGTTACGCCAACTTATCTTCAAAGGTTCACGTTCAGTACATCGACTATCAGAAGCAGCCCGCTATTGCGCGCTCGTTCGGTTTAAGATACGCCGGCACTGCGTATGTGGAGATTGGACCGCGGCGCGAGGAAGCGAAGGCGGTCACGGAAGAAGGTATAACCGGCGCTTTTCTGAAAGATCTCAAAGGCGTGCGCCGCGTCTGTGTTGTCTCCGGCTCTCAGGAACATCCGCTGGACGGCAGCGACAGCAATGGACTTTCCCAACTCAAAACTCTGATCGAGCGCGACAACTATCAAGCTCGATCGATCACTCTTCTCGACAAGACCGCCGTTCCGAGTGACTGCAATGTCGTGATCGTTGCGGGCCCTTCGACCAATTACACCGCTAACGAAGTAACTGCTCTGAAGAACTACGTGGAAGGCGGCGGACGCGCCCTGATTATGCTCGATCCGCCGCTCGATTTTGGCAAGGAGCACGTCGCCGAAAATGCCGGGTTGGTCAACCTGCTTGCGAGCTGGGGCATAACGGAAGACAAAGATCTTGTGCTCGAACAAAATCCGATGGGGCAGCTCTTCGGCTTCGGCCCGGAGATTCCGCTGATCAGCAGTTATGAATCCCAACCGATCGTCGCCGATTTGAAGAACAGCTTTACTGGTTTCCCGGTCGCGCGTTCGCTTCAGGTTAAGAACACTCCCAAGGTAACTAACGAAAAGTTATTCTCTACCTCCGATCACGCCATCGCCACAACGAATCTTTCGAGCGGAGAAATCAATCCTAACGATCCGGCTAACAAGAAAGGCCCCTTCGTTCTAGGCGTGGCGGGCACTTACAACACGGGTAAACCGAACGATTCCGGACGATTCGTCGTGATTGGCAGCTCCGGCTTCCTTGACAACGGCATGATCGGTTTTCAATCGAATCGCGATCTCGCGCTGAATACAATTAACTGGCTCTCGTCCGATGAAGACCTCATCTCGATTCGGCCAAAGCAGGCCGAAGACCGGCGTCTCACGGTAACGCAGCGTCAGATGAATGTATTCGCGTATACCGATCTGATCGCGTTTCCGCTGCTGATTATCGTCGGCGGCGTCTTGATCTATTTGAAGCGGAGATAGCATGAAGCCGCGGAATCTACTTATTGCGGCCGTTCTCCTGGCGGGCTTGAGCGGCTTGGTGTGGTATGCAAAACAGCACCCGCCTTCGGCGAACTCCGCTCCTGTTGCCGCCTCTCCGAAGGTGCTCGACGTGCCCGATGCGAACATCCAATCCATCGACCTGAAGAAGAAGGATGGCAGCTCGATCACGCTGGAGAAACAGAACGGCAAATGGAATATTGCAGGCCCGGAATACTGGGCCGCCGATCAGGATGCAGTCACTAGTATGTTGTCGGCGCTCCATCCGGTGTCGGCCGACAGCGTCGTGGAAAACACAACCGCCAACCCAAGCCAGTTCGGACTCAAGAACCCCAGCCTCGCGGTGACCATCCATCTGAAAAGCGGCAAGTCGGATGAGCTCAAGTTTGGGGACGATGTTCCCGCCGGCTCGCTCGTCTACGCGCAGGCGTCGGGCGACCCGAAGGTCTTCGCGCTTGCCTCGTCGGTCAAAACATCCTTCGACAAAACGGCGAACGATCTGCGCGATAAGCGCCTGCTGACCTTCGACCAAAACCATCTTGCGCGCGTCAACTTGGCTTCGGGCAAGTCCGACATCGAGTTCGGCAAGAACAACGCGAACGAGTGGCAGATTCTCAAGCCGCAGCCCTACCGCGCTGACAGCTTCCAAGTAGAAGAGCTGATTCGCAAGCTGACCGACGCAAAGATGGATCTTACCGGGAACGCGAGTGATGCCGCGAAAGCTTTCAGCACGGGTACTCCGGTTTCGACCGTGACGGTTGCCGACCCCTCCGGCACGCAAACTCTCCAAATTCGTAAGAACAAGGATGACTTCTACGCGAAGAGCAGCGCTGTGCCCGGCGATTACAAAATCTCTTCCGATCTCGGCAAAGCTGTTGACGGCAAGAACGTCGATGATTTCCGTAACAAGAAAATCTTCGATTTCGGCTTTAGCGATCCGACTAAGATCGGCGTAACCGGCAGCGGAGTCGACAAAGTAGTTACACGATCCGGAACCGATTGGAAATCAGGTAATCAGACCGAAGATTCGGGCGATGTGCAGGCGCTGATCGACCATCTGCGCGATCTCACGGCCACAAAGTTCGAGGTTACCGGCTTTACCGCGCCCGCATTCACCGTCTCGGTCACCTCAAACGACGGCAAACGAGTGGAGCAAGTTGAGTTCGCTAAGGTAAGCGACGGCTACATCGCGCGGCGTCAGAACGAACCGACGCTTTATCAACTCGATGCGAAGCCGGTCAACGATATCCTGGAATCGGCTAAGACGATTAAGACCGCAAAACCTACTAAGAAGTAGCGGCCTGCCCGTTTGCCAAAGCGAAAGGCCGCTGCTCTCCCCCATGCCGGCGCTCAATACTGACTTATACGAACTGACGATGGCGGCCGGCTACTTTCTGGCCGGTAAAGCCCAGGAAGTTGCTACCTTCGAACTTTCGGTAAGACGCCTACCGGCGACTCGTAATTTTCTCTTGGCCGCGGGTTTGGCCCAGGCGATCGAATACCTCCAGGGTCTCCGTTTCGAGCTCGATGAGGTTGATTACCTTCGCTCGCTTGTGCAGTTTCAAAATGCGCCGCCGGAGTTCTTCACCTATCTCCGCGATCTTCGTTTCACCGGCGATCTCTTCGCGATTCCTGAAGGTACTCCGGTGTTCGCGAACGAGCCACTCGCCATCGTTCGGGCGCCGGTTATAGAAGCGCAGATGGTGGAGACTTACCTGATTTCGACCTTCTCGTTTCAAACCGCCATTGCCTCCAAAGCGGCGCGCTGTGTTTTTGCCGCGAACGGAAGGCCGGTGATCGAGTTCGGTAGCCGCCGGGCTCACGGTCCGCAAGCCGGCGTGCTCGCTGCCCGTGCCGCCTACATTGGGGGTTGTTCCGGCACCAGCAACACCGAGAGCGGCAAGCGATTTGGCATCCCGGTTTCCGGAACCGCCGCTCATTCCTGGACCATGTCGTTCGATCACGAACATGAAGCATTCGCCGCGCTGCAAAAGCTGTTGGGCGAAAACACTGTGCTCCTGTTGGATACCTATGACACGATCGAGGGCGCGCGCCTGGCCACTCAAATCGGGGCACCTCTGTGGGGAGTGCGTCTCGATAGCGGCGACCTCGTAGCTTTGTCCAAGCAAGTGCGTAAGATCCTCGATGCGGCTGGTCTCACCTCCGCCAAGATTTTCGCCACCAACGATCTGGACGAACACCGGGTGGCCGAAATACTCGCTTCCGGCGCGCCAATCGATGCGTTCGGCATTGGCACCAAGCTGGCGACGTCCGAAGACGCTCCCTCGCTCTCGGCGGTCTACAAGATGGTCGAAATCAAGCGGGACGGCCGCACTCATTACACCGCCAAGTTCAACGACGAAAAGAACACCCGGCCCGGCGCAAAACAAGTTTACCGGCTCGCCGATCACGATCTGATCGCGCTGCAGACCGAGTGCAATCCCGCTTACGGCAACTCGCCCCTGCTGCGGCCGGTGCTGCTGGGTGGTGAGCTCCTTGAACCTTTGCCCACTGCGTCTGAAGCTCGGGAACGCGCCTCGCGGCAGGTAAGCGCTCTTCCGCCAGCCCTGCGAGACTTGAAGAAGCAAGTGCCTTATCGCGTCGAAATCAGCGCCGCCCTCGAACAGGCTACGCACGGATTGCGCGATCAGCTAGGGAGCTTGCAATCTTGAAATCCGTTTTCTTCGATGTCGACACGCAGCTTGATTTCCTGTACCCAGCCGGAGCGCTCTATGCGCCGGGCGAGGAGACGATTGAGCCTGCGCTCGCTCACTTGACTCGCTTTGCGTCGGCGAATCGAATCCCGATTGTTTCCAGCGCGGATGCCCACGCCGAGAACGATCCTGAGTTCAAGACATGGAAGCCTCATTGCGTCGTCGGCACTCAGGGCCAGGCGAAAGCTTCCGCAACCCTTCTGGCAAAACCGCTGATCCTCTCGACTTCTTCGGCCGGTGGCGTGTCCTTGGCCGGTCAGATCGTTGTGGAGAAGCAGCAGATCGATCCTTTTACAAATCCGCAGCTAGCGGCGCTCCTGGATCAATTAGCGGCCGAACGCTTTGTCGTGTATGGCCTTGTACTTGAGTATTGTGTAAAAGCTTCGCTCTTTGGCCTGCTGCGGCGCGGGGCGAGAGTGGAGCTGGTACTCGAGGCGACCCGCGGTCTGCACCAGGAAGTGGGGCATGAGACGCTCGAGCGGTTTACTTCCGAAGGCGGAACCGTAATCACCGTTGCGGATGCTTGCCGCTAGGCTGACAATCTTTCGGTGATGCGAATGTAACAACGTGCTGACCGGCTGGCAGCATGAGCGGCCCATGCGCCGGCAACGCAAACTTTTCTCCGTCCACTTCGATGCCGGAGACCGGCGTATCCAGAATCGCGATGGCGCGCGTCTTGCTTTCATAGGCTACGTCAACCTTCTCGCCATCCACGGTTGCCGAAGAAATTTGGCCGTTGAAGTCGCGGATCACAACCGGGGACATCTCGACCGCCACTGATAGCGTGTGCGTCCCCTGTGGAGCCAGCACCGAGTCTCCATCCCCAATCGGCCAAATGTGTCCGTCAATCTCGGCTGGACCTGCCCAAGCAACACGCGTCAGGTCTTCTGCCGTTACTCGCATCGTGTCCGGCGCCAGTTGTTGGACGCTTGCGGCTGTCGCCGCCGAAGGCAGCAGCGCCAAATCCTGTTTCTCCAGCGAGCTCTCGAAATACAACGCGACATGACCGAACGAAACGGCAGCCTGATGGACGAGCTCGAATAGCTCCACCCCGGTTTGCTTCTTTGTCGGGTACACATCTTGATACCGCTCGACCACGTTGATGTCGATGGCAAACTGCTTCTGATCGGTCGAAAGCGCCGCATACTTCGCGGCCAGAAGCCGATAGCGATCCGGTCCCAAGGCCCAGAGGGTTGCTGGATCTTCCACCAGCAGCGTATCCTTGCGAGCCGCAATTAACGGCAGGCTGCGAGCGACATCCGCTCCGAGATCGTCCCGTATGGCTGGATCGAAACGATCGTCGATATGCGTCAGCACGACATCTAGGTACGGCTTCGTCTTCCGGGACTGATCGACAGCGGCAAGCCACTGTCCCTGCATTTTAGCGGCGAGTGCGGAGCGGTAATCCAAAAACTTGCGAAGCGCTGCGCTGTTCCGGCTCGCTGCATAGGGCGAACCGGCGTCGAAGAGCATTTTGGGATCGAACCCGGCTTCTGACCTAAATTCCGCTCGAACATCGTCGTTGAATGGAGTAAATCTGGCTGGATTTGCGGCGCCCTCCAAAGATTCAAAGTAGAGTTCCGCTAAGTTGACGCCATCCCAATCGAAGCGGGAGAGCAGCGTTTGCACCTCTCGTTCAATAGCGGCCCGGCACTGCGGGTTCTGAAGGTTCATGAGCTTGCGCCAGTCCAGTTGCGCATCCTGCCCGACTGCAGTCTTTTCGCGCCACTCCGGGTGATCGGCCCAGAACTTCTCGCTTACATGCGGCAGCTCGAGCCAAGCGTAAACCGAAATCGCGTTCCGGTGACAGGCCTCGATCAACTTTGAAAGAAACTGATCCTGCGCGGCGTCAGGCTCCATGTTGTGCCATGCTGCCACGTGCAGAACTCCAATTCCTGAGCGCCGCCAGAGCCTTGCCAGGTAATCCGGATCAGCTCGTATCCGGTACGCCGAATCGAAAAAAGCCCAGAGCGTAGTCGTCTGCGCCGGAGCGCTCCAGCCCAGATCGCTCAGAGCCTGCAAGATGTAAGGAAATCTCTCGATACCGGTTTGTCCCGGCGCTGCCGCAACCCAGAGAATCGCTCCACGAGTGGTTCGCTTGCCCGCCAACAAGGGAGCGCCCGTCCACTTTTCCCGCGCAAAGATCTCGTACACGGGCGGGACCGTCGATGGCGTCACGCTCAGCGGTTTTTCCCAGATGATCTGCATGTCCGGCGCGTGTACATCACGGATTTGCCGGATCGGCACACTGCCCGTGCCACACCTGATTCCAAGCGCTGCCGTAGCTTCGCTTGCGCCTTCAAAAATCACAATCCGGCTCTCGGCCGTTGCGATCAATTCCGCTTGAGCGCCCGTTCCCGCCACTGTTATGTCCGGCTGACCCGTTCGGTTCTCGCTCATCCCGACCGAACCCAGTATGGCCCGCCACGCTTTTCCATCCGCGCCCGCCGTGATCTCAAAAGTACCGGCGCGTGAATGCTGCGCCAGCAAGGAGGCCGCAACCGCCGCAATCAAAAACAGCCTTCTCATTTGGTCTTCGTCACCGCGTACCAGACGCTCACCCGTACATCGTTATAGTTCGGCCGGGGCGAAGGCATCATGTAATAGCCATGCAGAAGATCGGTCGCCAGGTACATCGACGGGGGCATCCACGGCATGTGAAACCGTAATCCAGGCCCGATCTCGATCGTGTTGGCCCAATACTGACTCTTACTGTCTCGCACGTAGTTGAAGTTAAAGAGCGCCTGGCCAGTGATTCCGGGTCCGAAATGAAACGTTTCGCCTGTGCGGTGCTGCGAATAGAAAAGCCAGTCCTTGTCGAAGCGGCTGATGTACACGGCGTCGGCTGTGGTCTCGTAAAACAGCCCGGACTGCTTGCTTGCAATCGTGTGTCCGAACGCCTTCGCAAAGTTTAAGCCGCCGCGATAATCCGGTGTGGCAGTGCCTATATCGCGCCGGAACGGCAGGTAATTCACCGATTCTCCCGCTTCCGCCCAACCGGTCAGGTGATGCCAGGTCTTCGTCCCGACGCCAGCGCCGAAGATGAATGAGCTTTCCGACAAATACTGCGGCGCGACCACGTGCG
The DNA here is from genome assembly GCA_965219105.1 of Bryobacteraceae bacterium. Lineage (GTDB taxonomy): Bacteria > Acidobacteriota > Terriglobia > Bryobacterales > Bryobacteraceae > Bog-105. The sequence continues at coordinate 4,099,979 of OZ244728.1, forward strand.
TCGGCAGCCCGCTTTTCAAGTCGCCGTCGAAGCGCACCGATAGGTAAAACTGAACCAACTTGTTGACCTTGCCGAGACCCGGTATCGGCATCGTGCGCTTGATCTGCCCGTAGCTGAACACATCCTTCCAGCGCGAAGAAAACATGGGCAGTGTCCAAATCGTCGTCTGCGGCGCGACATCTCCTCGCAAATTGTGGTAAGCCTTCGACCCCAGAGCCGCGATCGCCGGATCGTCACACTGGCGCGCCCGGTCGAACCACCCGAGCGCCTCCGCGTCTTCTTTCGACTGGTTGTAAGCCCAGCCGAGCTGCAGCATCACATCACAATCCGCGGGATCCTGCTCGTGCGCTTGTTGCAAATACTTCATCGCGTCGTGCAAGTACCCCAGCCCAAGGCTTTTCTTGCCCAGAGCCTTCGCGTCTACTGCGGGGGACGCTCCGCTGTTGCTGGTCTCCGCGCGGGCCTTGAGTCCTCGTAAGGCATCGAGCTGTTTCCGCGCCGCAGAATCTTTTGGATCGATCGCAACTACGACCTCGAATTGCTCGATCGCCTCCGGCTCCTTGTGCATCGCGAGATACAGATAAGCCAGTTCGCTCCGCAGCTTCGTGTTTTGGGGATCTAACTTCAGCGCCGCGACAAACTCATAAGGATACGGATAGCGCGCGCCGACATGTTCGAGCCCCTCTTCGGCTGTCCGCGAATCGGCCGACCGCGAAGCTGCCAACCAGGCCGCCTGCGACTCCTCCACGCGCTTCTGCGCACCCCAGATTCGCGCCAAAATCACCAGCAGTTCCGGCAGTTGCGGCTTTAACTCGCGGCAGATCCGGTACTGTTCCGCGGCCAGCGGCAGGTTATCCCGCAGTTCGGCAAGCTGCGCCAGTTCCCAATGGGCGCTGAAGGTGGAAAGCGCATGCGGGTCCGGCACACGGCGCAAGGCTTCCTGCCAGCGCGCAATCCCGTCCGCCAGCGGCTTGTCGATATTGGCAAACGCCTGCTCGGCCGTCTTCCGCGTAGCTGGATTTCCGGAATGCTGCAACTGCTCGAACGTGCGCCTTGCCTCGATGGGCTTCTTGGTCTCGTAAGCCAGAAACGCAAACTCTAGAGCCGCCGGCTCGTCTTGCGGATTTAGCTTGCGTGCCGCATCGAACTGGTCCCGTGCTTCGGCATTGGCGCCTGTTTTGAGGAGCGTGTAGGCGAGATCTTTATGAACGGCCTCGTTGCCGGGCTCGCGCTGTAAGCCCTTTCGGAATGCTGCGATGGCTGCGTCGTACTGCTTAGCTGAGAGCGCCCGGTAGCCGCGATCGAACTCCGAGGAACCGGCCGAGGCTTGGGCGAGTCCGATGCCGGAAAACGTGAGCAATAAAGAGAGAACCGAAACTGCGGTCTTGGCTGTAGGCGTTCTGAGCACGATGGCTGAGAACAAAGTCGGCCGCCCGGCGCGAAATTCTCCCTATTGGCCAAAACATGACAAGGTTTTATAGCCAGTCTTGTGCCCCGTGATAGATGCGGGAGATTTCAACGGCATGCTCCTTGACGCGGTACACAGCAATGAATGGCAGGGGCGTAAAGACCAATTCACGCCTTCCCTCCGTGTGTCCTCGGCGGCCGCGGTTCGGAAAGTCCCTTAGTATGGCGCAACCGTTATAAATTCTCTGAATGACTTCGACTGCTGCAGTCGGATTGACCCTCAGAATGCGTTCGTAAATGCGCTCAAGGTCGGCGCCGGCTTCAATTGACCAGCGCACTTCCATCAGGACTGTATAAGTCGCTGGATGCGCTCCCCTAGCTGTTCATGTGTCAGATACTCCCCGCGATCCAATGCTGCTTCGCCCCGGTTAACAGCTTCGGTAAAACGCATCTCTTCGAGCAAGCATAAGGCGGCATCCCTGACGATGTCCTCGGCATCCTTGCCGGCGGCGACGGCCATCTCCGAAAGCTGCGCTTCCTGCTCGGCGGTGAAATATACTTTCATACTTTTGAATTATCCTCAATGATCGCCGATCCAGTGAAGCCTTAAACCAGGAATCGCCTTAAACTCCGGGTCACCGGTCAGAAGAGGCGCATCGTGCGTCAGCGCAAGCGATGCTGCAAACGAATCCGCATAAGAAATTGCATACTGCGCCTTTAATTCGGCTGCCTTAAGCACCCCTGCCAGATTTGGAGTGATGATCCTGACCGGGAGCGACGGCAAAAGCCGCTCATTCCAAACACGGGCAATCTGCTGAGACCGCCGCTTCGCCAGAAGATAATGAACTTCGCCCGCATTGATGGCGCTAAAGTAAAGCTCGATCGCTCCTTCCACCGCCTGATCCAATCGGTCCTGAACTATCTCGGCCGAACTTTCCTTCTGCAGCCATCCCAGGATCGCGTACGAGTCCAAAACCTCCAGCGTCACTTGTTATCTTCTAAGTCCTTGTCCCGTGCCCGTTCCGCCAGCAACGCGTCAGTCAGCGAATCGCCTTCCAACTGGAGGTTCTCCCGCAGCGAACGCCAATCTTCCAGCTTCGAAAAGATCACACTGTTTCCCTTCACTTCAAAGTGAAGCCTTATTCCCTCGCTCAGGTTCAGTAAATCTCGAACTTCCTTCGGTATAGCTACCTGTCCCTTAGAAGAAAGCGTCACGGTGTCCGCAGCCAGTGTCGTCATAAGTGAATCTTACCAAGGTAAGATTGCGCGGTCAAGCTTCTTTGTGCCGATTTGTGCCGAATCTTTCTTGCTCACCCGCCAAACGATACAGTTGAATGAGATTCAAGCCATGCCTCGTTTCCCAGGTGTCGATTATCTCCAATTTGACTCGCTACTTACTGAACAGGAACTCCTGGTTCGTCAGACTGCCCGCCAATTTGTCGACGACCGGGTGCTGCCCGTTGTACGCGACGCCTTCAACACCGCCACTTTTCCCAAACATCTGATCCGCGAAATGGGCGATCTCGGCTTCTTTGGCGCTAATCTCGAGGGCTACGGCTGCGCCGGCCTGAACAACATCGAGTACGGTCTCATTATGCAGGAGCTTGAACGCGGTGATTCAGGTCTCCGCAGCTTTGTCAGCGTCCAAGGCGCACTGGTCATGTACCCGATTTACACCTTTGGCTCAGAGGAACAAAAGAGCCACTGGCTCCCGAAACTCCAATCGGGCGAAGCTCTCGGCTGCTTTGGCCTGACCGAGCCCGGCTACGGCTCGAACCCCTCCGGCATGCGCACCACCGCCGAGAAACAGGGTGACAACTGGCTCCTGAATGGCGAGAAAACCTGGATCACCAGCGGTTCGGTTGCCGATGTCGCTGTAATTTGGGCCCGTACTCCCGACGGCATCCGCGCCTTCCTGGTCGAGCGCGGCACTCGTGGTTTCTCCGCCAGCGACATTCATGGCAAACTCTCCATGCGCGCATCGGTTACCTCCAGCCTTCATCTCTCCGATTGCCTGGTACCCGCCAGCAACATGCTGCCTTGCGCAAAAGGCTTGAAAGCCGCCCTTAGCTGCCTTTCGCAAGCGCGCTTTGGGATCGGCTGGGGTGTGCTCGGCGCGGCGATGGATTGCTTCGAGACCGCTCGCTCCTACACGCTCGCCCGCAAACAGTTTGACGACCGGCCGCTTGCCGCCCACCAGCTTGTGCAGGAAAAACTCGCCTGGATGATCACCGAAATCACCAAAGGTCAGCTGCTGGCCTTACAAGTCGGCAAACTCAAGGATTCGGGCCGGGTGGAAGCCGCCCACATCTCCATGTTGAAGCGCAACAACGTTGCAATCGCCCTCGAATGTGCCCGCCTGAGCCGTGATCTGCTCGGCGCAAACGGCATTATGGACGAATACCCCATCATGCGCCACATGTGCAACCTAGAGACCGTGAAAACCTACGAGGGTACCGACCATATTCACACTCTGGTGATCGGCGAACGCGTGACCGGCATCCCTGCCTACCGTTAACCGGCTAAGCTGAGCTTTCGCTCGAGATCGCCATGATACAGAGCCACCGCCGGATCCCGCTCGATCGCGCCAGCATAATGCTTCCAAAAGCCGTTCGCCTCCCGCGAAGGAGACAGTAGCGACTGGGTGTCTTCGATCAAATGCTCGAAATCCTTGCTCGAAGCCGGGGGTTTCTTTGCCGCTAGGGTCTCGTCGATTTGCACCAGCAGCTTCGTCACTGGTTGCAGCCACGCAAACCGCTCATCGTTGATCAGCAGTTGCAAGAAAGCCCCAGGCGAGGCGATCGGTCCGTGTACGATCTCGTAGGCCGTTTTCTCGGAATCCAGCAGCGCCTTATGCAAGACCAGCAGCGTCTCCCGAATGTCGGCTAATTTTTCTCGCGCCGGGTCGTTAGGCGCAGGAGTAGGCTCCATCCCTCTCAGGGTAGCGCCTCTCTATTAACCGAGGCTTCGAAGTTCGGGTTCGTACATGCAAGTGCGCTAGAACGTAAGGTAGCGAATGCGATGTCTTTACATCTTGCTGGTAGCGGGCTCTCTGTCGGCAGCCCCTGTTACTTTCAGTAAAGATGTTGCCCCGGTCGTCTACGCTCATTGCGCGCCCTGCCACCACGCGGGCGGCGTGGGACCGTTCCCTCTCCTGACTTATTCAGACGTGGCTCGCCATGCCTCGCAGATCGTCGATGTGACTCGGCGACGCTATATGCCGCCTTGGCCCCCCGCTCACGGAGAGTTCCAGTTTGCCGGCGACCGCAGTCTGACGGCTTCGCAAATCAAGCTGTTTGCCGACTGGCTCGCGGACGGCAAGCCGCAAGGCGATCCTGCAAATGCTCCGCCGCAGCCCCACTTCACGAGTGAATGGCAAATGGGGCCGCCCGACCTCATCCTCAAAATGCCGCGCCCCTACCGTATGCCGGCCTCCGGCACAGACGTGTTCCGCAACTTCGTGGTGCCGACCGGCCTCACCACCACGAAATACGTGCGCGGCCTCGAGTTGCACCTCTCCGATCCGCGCGTTGTGCATCATGCCAATGTTGTGCTCGATCGCACGCAATCCATGCGCAGCCGCGAAGGCTTGGATGGCGAACCCGGTTTCCCCGGCATGGACGTCATTACCGAGGCCGCCCCCGACAACTTCGATCCCGATTCGCACTTTCTCTTCTGGAAGCCAGCCACCGTCCTGCGCCCCGAACCGAAAGAGATGAGCTGGCGTCTTGACCCCGGTACTGACCTGGTCTTGAACTTGCATCTCCAGCCGACCGGCAAACCGGAATCGGTCCAGGTTGAGATCGGGCTTTACTTCACACCCCAGCCGCCTTCCCTCTTCCCGATGTTGCTTCAACTCGAGCACGACGGCGCGCTGCATATTCCGCCGGGCGACCGTACTTTCGCGGTAACCGACTCCCTGGTGCTGCCGGTCGACGTCGATCTGCTCGCCATCTACCCTCACGCTCATTACCTCGGAAAGACAATCAACGCCTGGGCCGTTCTACCTGATGGCCGCCGCCTCTCACTCATTCGCATCGACGATTGGGACATCAACTGGCAGGCCGAATACGAGTACCAGCATCCGGTGCCGCTGCCAAAAGGCACAAGGGTCGCGATGAGGATCACCTACGACAACTCGAGCGATAACCTGCGCAATCCGAACAACCCGCCCAAACTGGTCGAAACCGGAAACCGCAGCCGGGATGAAATGGGACACGTCTGGCTCCAGGTCCTGCCGAAACACTCGCAAACGGGCCCGAACGATCCACGGTTTGCGCTGCAAGAGGCTGCCATGCGGCGGCGCCTAGAAAAATACCCCGCCGATTTCGTCGCGCACTACAATCTGGCCGCTCTCGAACAGACGCGCGGCAAGCTCAACGAAGCCGCCGCCAGCTATCGCGATGCCCTGCGTATCAATCCGCAAAGCGCCACGGCTCGTAACAGCTTGGCGACTGTTTATATGGAGCAAGATCGCGTCCCAGAGGCCACAGCGGAGTTGCAGGCAGCGCTCAAGGCCGATCCGAATTATCTGAACTCCCGCTACAACCTCGCGCGTTGTCTGGTTGCGACCGGCGACTTGAACGCCGCCGCCGATCAATACAAGCTATTTCTCGAAGGCCGCCCCGACGATGTAGCCGCCCAGACTGCACTCGGCACGATCTACTTCAAGCAGCACGCCGTCGGCCAAGCCCTCGCCTGCTTCCGGAAAGCCGCCGTCCTTTCTCCAAACGATGCCGATGTCCAAGCGAATCTCGGAACGCTACTGGCCATCACAGGCGACCTGCCCGCCGCCGAGCAAGCTTTCGAAGCTGCTCTCCGATCCGATCCCGATCACGCCGCAGCGCGCGCCAATCTCGCCCGCGTCCGCGCCCAATTAGGCGCTCGAAACTAGGGGCGGCGCACCACCTTAGAATCCACCTCCGCCTGCTCACCTGCGCCGAAGTTCAGCTCGGCGGCGCCGTTCAGAATGCGGCGCGCATAATCCGCTACGGCCTCTACGCCGGCGGCATAGGTCGGGTTGGGATGTTCATAGGTGCCGTTATAGGCTCCTGCTGCCAACGTCACATCGCCGTGAAATTTATCGAGCAGGTCTCGTAGCAGCAGCCCGGCATACGTGGTCAGCACCTCGGGTTCCACTCGATCGATATTGAGCTTCTTCGGCGGCCGCAAACGTTCCGGCAACTGGCTGTAATCGCGCTTGTCCGCCAAGTAGAGCCGCTGAGCATGCCGCAGTGTCTGGCGCGTGATCTGCCAAACCCCGGAAGAGCTATTAATTACTTGCACGCGATGCCGGCGTCTTGCCAACACAATATCCCCCGGTTCGGCAAAGCGCTTCCAAGCCGTATTTGCAAGGTCCCCGGGAACATTCATGTAGTTGTTCTCCATAGCCCCGATGCCGATCAGCAAAGTCAGCGGGATGTCGTAGAATTTTGATACCGCGATCATGTCCGCCGCCAATTGCCCCGCCTGCTGCTGCGTCAGAGGCGACGGAACGGTGTCCAGATTGGAGTGCGTTCTCGGGTCGACATAGCTCTTAAATCGAATGAAACGGCGCAAGTAGGCTTGTAACTCGTGCCCATGCAGCCGCTCCAATGTCTCCGGTCCCGGCCCTGAATACGCCTCGGTGAATAAGCGTGTCTGCAGACGGTCCTGCGTCATCTCCTGCGCGGTCGCCCATTTGTAGGTGAGTTGTGAGGTGAGCCGGTCCATTTTGAGTTGCGCCAGAATTGCCAGACCTTCCCGCAAATCGTCTGGCAACTGCACGATGATCCGGTAACGCGCGTTCGGGCTATCCTGCTGCTCGCCTTTCTGCTCACGGGAAACAAGCATCATCTGCCGCTCCGCCAAGTCAGGTTGCGAACGGTAGTGATCGAACATCAGATAGGCAAAGAGCCCGTCGTCGAACTCGGCCAGTTCACCGGTCAATGTCCGGCCGGGTATCGAGATGCGGCAACAATCGTCGGCCGCCATCCGGATCTCCGGCCCTGGTAAAGAGACCGGAAGAGCAATTTTCTTCGGGCGAAGGTAAAGGAAGGCTCCCACGGCAAACGCCAATAGCAGTAGACCGTCCACGGCCACCACGCTATACGCCAGCCATCGCAGACCCGCGCCGGACCATCTGCGGGCCCGGCGAACTGCCTCAACGGGAAAGCTTGAAATTGTCCCGTCTAAATTTAAGCGGAGCAAGGCTTCTCCCGAATATCAGCTCCTAAAAGCAGGGCTTAATAATCACCTATCGCAGGCATCGAGTATATAACGGTTTCCCGAGAAACGTTGAAGAGCCCTGAGCAGGAGTGGTCCACGGAGCAAGTTGCTGAGCGCGCGACTATAGGCTTCTGTGACAGCGGTCAGCTTACGTGCATCGCATTCTCGCGAGGTGCATCTAACTCCGAAGCGAGGCGGTGCAGACATAACAGTTCCCCGCAATCGAGGTTCGGAGGAGGATGGCACATGGCAGGACACCTTGTGAAAATGATCGAAGATCTTTTAGCGGATCCTACTAATCCGGACGTCGCTTCAGCTCTCCTCGCTCCCGACATTACTTACGTCTCACTCAACTTCGAGAATCCTGAGCTCAAGCGCATTATGCCTTGGGCGGGAACATCGCACGGCCCGCAAGCGATCATCAGCACATACGCCCAGGTGGGCCAGTACTGGAAAAACAAGGGCCTTACCGTGACCGATCGCCTTGAGTGCGGTGAGAGTGCAGCCGTATTCGGGACCTTCACTTATGAGTCCAATACCCTGGGCAAGTCCGTCACCTCTCCCTTCTGCATCCTGATTCGCGTGAAAAGCGGCAAAATCGTATACATGCAATTTATGGAGGACACTTTCGGCACGGCTTCTACATTCAAGCAAAGCGGAGTCTGGCATGTTCACAGCGATCCAGAAGGAGTTCCGATCGAGGTCTAAACTCCTCCGCTTCGCAAAGCAAGCCCATCGGGGACCGGCTTAATCACCCGCCGCTTTCCTACATGTTTCTAAGCGACCTCGCCGCCGTCGGCCTTAGTGTTCACCACTTCATAAAAGCGTTTCAACAGTGTGAGGGAGAGACACCTTATGCTCGAGTGATCGCTTGCCGTATCGACAAGGCTCTAACGTTGTTGCTGCGGGCGGATTCTCAAGTGAACCAAGTCGCCAAACAGACGGGCTTTTCCTCACCGTACCATTTCGTGAGTGTCTTTCGAGCGCGCGTCGGGGTCACGCCCGGCGCTTTCCGGGACGCTGTGCATTCTCGCTTTTGACTCGGTGCGGCGGATGCGCCAACAAACTAGCTAACTTGGCCACCGCTTTTTTCCCGGAAGATTGTCGAGTCATCCGGCCATGCGGCATACGTCAAAGAGCTATGGCGCATCCATGTTCCTGATCGGACTCGGTTCCCTGAACCGTCTGTTTATCGCTCTCTGCGGCGCACTCGCGCTTTCTGCTCAGACCGCCTCGGATCCTTCCAGTACCGCCACTGCTGGGTCATCCTCGAATGTCGTCTCGAAAGCGGTGAATGATAAACGCATTTTCGGCATCATTCCGAATTACCGGACGGCTGTCTTGCCGAACCCTTACAAGGCGCTTTCGGCAAAAGAAAAATTCAAGATCGCCACGCAGGATGCCTTCGACCGCGGCACATTCGTTCTCGCCGCTGCTTTCGCCGGTGAGGCTCAGTTAACCAACGCCAACCGTGCTTTCGGGCAGGGGGCCGCAGGTTATGGACAGTATCTCGGTACCTCCTATGCGGATTTTGTGATCGGCGACTACATGACCGAGGGCATCTTCCCCAGCCTCTTGCATCAAGACCCGCGCTATTTTCGAAACGGCAACGGCGGCGTCGCGTCACGCCTGCTCTATGCGGCCGGCCAGATTTTCATAACCCACGGCGACAACGGAAACATCCAGCCGAACTTTTCTGAACTCGCCGGCAATGCCGCAGCAGTTGCTATCTCAAACGCTTATTACGTAAACAATCGCGATGCAGCCGACGCTGCGTCCAAGTGGGGAACCCAACTCGGTGTCGATATGGCCTCCAATATGTTGAAGGAGTTCTGGCCGGACATCACCCGGAAGCTTTATCACAAGCATCAGTAGCTTGAAAGCAGTGGTGGCGCGTTAGTCAACGCAAGGCTCAACCCGCTTGTCCGCACAACAGCTTGCCCGCCCGCGGCCCGGTCTACAACCCAAACCTAACTCGTCTCCTCAATCAAAGATCTCCGACATGCTCAACTCTGCATTAAAGAGCGGTAGCGGAATGACCTGTCCGATGCCGTAGACGACGGTGCCGCCTTCGCGCCGCATCACAGTGATTTCCTTCCGTTTGGGAGCCACCACCCAGAATTCCTGGCCGCTGGTCGAGAGATAGAGTGCCGCTTTTTCTCGCATTTCCGCTTGGGTATTCGAACGAGATAACACTTCGATGACCAGTTCGGGCGAGCCTTGCAGATTGTCGTCGTCGTCCGTTGCGGCCCATCGCTCTTGCGATACAAATGCTACGTCCGCGCCGCGTAATTCGTACTGGGGAAGAGCCCGGAATGGAATCTCGGCCGCCACGATTCCCTTCTGCCCGACCCGGGAGCGTAAACCTTCCACCAAGCGGTACTGAAGCTTAGTGTGTCCCATCTTGGGTCGAGTCCAAAGGACCACCTGTCCCCATTGAAGTTCCTGTACAACATTGCTCGGTGGCGGAAGGTCACGAAACTCTTCGACCGTCATCAGCAACGGCTCGGCTACGGCGGCCATCTCTCACCTCTCCTTCAGTATGAATGGATTTCGGCCTAAACACGAAACGTGTTGCTTTCGAGCTGCTGCTTTCATGTCAAGACAGTTCTGTGGGTCATGGCAGCGTGCCGGAAGATAAGCTGGATTTGGCTGTACTTTCTTAACCCCTCAACTCCACCACCGCCGAGGCAAGCGACCGTTGTGGCACTCGTTCAAGCCTCATCCACCAAGACACTTCCGATAGAGATTTAGCGTTGGACAACCAGGTGGATGCGCATTGCCTTGATATAGGCTCGACTGGCTCAACTCTTCACGCCCTTGTCCGGATTCCAGGAGCCTTGCAGCTTGCGCACGTACACAATCTGGCCCACATGATACGCGTGTGAGTACAGAGGTTGCCAATGGTGTCCGCCCATTTTGCGAGTTGCTGGTCGTCAGCCCTTTCCACCAGTAGCTCAAGGTCAGTCATGACCCGGTCGAGTTGGCTGACGATATCGGCCCACTGCTTAGGGTCAAACTTGTCGAAGGTTTCCTTGTTGTCACCTGTAAAGCTGTCATTCTTGAGCCCTAGAAAATTATTCAGATTGCGACGATTCCAGAACAGCAGATGGTGAGCGAGTTGCCCTGCCGAATGCCCTCCGTTTTGAGGTTGCCAGTTGGCCTGTTCGGCCGTGAGACCCTCGACGGCGGTGTTGATCGTTACGAACCATTCGGCTTTGGTGTGAGTGGTGCGCAACTCGTGCAGCAAGAGGCTTCGCAATGTGGTTGGCTTTGGCTGAGTCGGAGCAGACAGCGAAAGCGTGGGCAGGGCGGTGAGCAAGAGAAGAAGAGAGAGGCGTAATCTCAAATGAGTTCCCCTTTCAGAATGTGCCACCCGACATCATAGCCGAAACGCTAAGGCCGTTGTCCCGTCCGTTGCAGATGGGGCGCTGACGAGAACGGCTCTTTCCGCCATCTGTGGAGTCTCGCGGTCCTGAACTTCGATTGGATGGGACACTTACTTCAAGTTGCCGTCTAACGCGCATCCGGCAGATATGAGCCTCGGCGCGGATAGATGATATGTGACGGCGCCACCTGCATTGTGTCCGACAGTGTGGCTATGCGGCCTCCAGGCGCAAACAGAACCAAGCGCTTCGATGCAGCCTCTTAACCCAGCAACTCCACCACCGTAGCTCCGGTTCCGCCTTCCGCAGCACTCCCATCCCGTGCCCATGAACGATTCGCACCCGGTCCACTTCGGCCAGCGCAACTCAGCTGTCTTCGCTCCAGTGGAGCTTAGAAGGCTCGATCAGTGCGGCGTGCCCTCATGTTATTGCTGGTCGGCCCGGCGGCCTTCTCTTTCAGAAACCTGGGTCCCCTCCCCTTGGCGACTACCCGCGTTCTATGCGCAAACAAATTCTCCGACTCGCCAACTTCCCGTCAAAGTGGGTTCCAGAGGTGAAGCGCGTTTTTCGGTACTTATTTTTGTGGCCGAGTCGAGACGGGGTGCATGGATAGCGGAACATCCTCACGGCGATTTAGGGGAGTTTTCTTCGCCGCTGTGTAGCTGGCCGACGATGCTGCAAGATAATGCAGTGGATGGGAGATTTTAGATCCACTCGGTTGTGGAAGATGAGTCTGGGTCATGGAAACCATGATCGCTTTGAGTTTGATCGTGAACGTTTAAGAAACGCTCTCGAAGCGTTTAGGATGCGGGCGGCAACATTGGCATCAGAAATACCCGCGGATGTTCGTGATCTTACGGTGCACGATGTAACGCACATAGACGCGCTCTGGCAAACTGCCGAGACATTATCCGGGGACTCGATTGGCCTTACACCACCTGAGGCCTTCGTTCTCGGCGGTGCATTTCTGGTTCATGATCTCGGGATGGGGCTCGCCGCATACCCGGGAGGACTGGCTGAGTTGAAGGCCAGACCGGAATGGGGGGATCTTGTTGTCTCCTCGTTCCGTACGAAATTGGAGCGCGATCCGACATCGGAGGAGGTCGCCAACCCGCCCGAGGACATCACTGCGGAGGTGAAATTTTCGGTACTTCGCTTAGTGCATGCAGAGCAGGCGGAGCGCCTTACGACACTGTCGTGGGTGGATGCTTCGGGAGTGCAGTTCCACCTTATTGAAGACCCGGAGTTGCGGGCCGCTTTCGCTCCTCTAATCGGCCGGATAGCTCACAGTCACTGGTGGCCAACCGAGCAGCTACCGCAGAAGTTTCCTTCGAGCAAAATTGGCACTCCGGCAACGTTTCCGAGTGACTGGGCCATTGATGCCGTGAAGCTGGCGCTCCTACTAAGACTCGCGGATGCCGCCCATATAGATGGCGACCGGGCTCCTGCGTTCTTGAGGGCGCTGAGACGTCCCAAAGGCCTCTCGGATCTGCACTGGCTTTTTCAAGGAAAACTCTACCAAGTGCAGCGGGAGGCAGACAAACTGGTTTACACAAGCCAGCCGTTTGCGAAACGGGATAGCCAAGCTTGGTGGCTTGGCTATGACACGCTACGCATGGTCGACACCGAACTGCGACGAGCCGATGACCTGAATGTGGCACTGCACCGGGAGAGGTTTGCCAGCCGCGGGGTAAAGGCGGTTGAGGATCCAGTGCGGCTTGCGCAGCTGCTGACGACCGCAGGATGGCTACCCGTAGACGCGCAGGTCAAAGTGGGGCGCGTGGCGGACTTGGTAAGAAAGCTGGGCGGCCGTGAGTTGTACGGCGATGACACCAGCGTGCCGCTGCGCGAGCTAATTCAGAATGCGGCAGACGCGGTAAGGGCTAGGCGCATACTCGAGGCCCGCAGTGGCGACTGGGGAGAGATACGACTAAGGTCGGGTTCCGACGAACACGGTTCTTGGTTTGAGGTGGAGGACAACGGCGTCGGTATGAGCACGGCAGTACTTACCGGGCCCTTTCTGGACTTCGGGAACTCGCTTTGGTCGACCGATGCAATAACAGAGTTCCCCGGACTACTCTCCAAGAAGTTCCGAAGCACTGGCCGATATGGGATCGGGTTCTTTTCTGTCTTCATGTGGACTGACCGTGTTCGCGTCACAACTCGCCGGTATGACGCAGCCATGTCCGGAACGCAAGTTCTGGAATTCGAAAGCGGGCTTGAGGGTCGACCAATCCTCAGGCCAGCCGAACAATCAGAGTTTCTGAGAGATGGTGGCACGAGAGTACGGGTTTGGCCGCGCGGAGTAACTGACATCAGCAGCAGCTGGATTCGCTTTGAGAGCGGACACTTGGGGTTGTATGGGCGTGCAGGGGTTTTTGCGGTCACTCGGGCGATATGCATCGCGATGGACCTAAATGTTCTCCTTAATGATCCACCGAAGGAATATCGGGTAGTCCGTGCGCTGGATTGGTTAGGTATGTCGGGCGACGACTTACTACGTAGAGTAGCGAGTCCCGACTACGCCTACGCGATAAAAGCTGAACTTAAGTTCGCAGGGCCGCTTGTGCGGCCACTATTTCATAACGGGCAAATTGTTGGACGAGCAGCAATCTGCCCGGGGCTAAATGGGACGGTAGCGGTCGGAGGGTTTAGATCGCAGACAGAGGTTACCATCGCTGGCATCATCGCGGGCGAGGCTACTCGTGCGTCTCGCGACCAAGCTGTTCCCATAGTAAGTGAGGCCGAACTTACGCGGTGGGCAGATGAGCAGGCGAAGCTCATTCAACCACTTGACCTCTCGCCCACAATGAAGTCCAGATGCGGACGGCTTATATCGGCTCTCGGTGGGCGAGATTCTGGTTTTCCCGTAGCTCGAGCAGGCAAAACCTGGCTCAATTTTCAAGAATTGCTGGAGTGGAGCCGTGACCTCGAATCGATCATCATAATCGACGAAAGCGATGAAGAAAAGGCGCTCGGTAGATTTGGCGCGAGCGGTCTTCGAAGTAATGTTCTTGTTGAACCTTCCGCGCCCGATGACCTTATCGCAAAATCGTTCCTTATGCTCGCTCGCCAGCGCACCCTTGCCCCTCGTTCAACCGGGCCGGAGCATCGCCCTGTATTGAAAGCCATCCGAAAAGCTTGGAAACCCAACGACATGGAGGTTGGGAAGGGTGAAATCTACGTGGACGAAGATGATGAGGTAATGATGGACGCTGAAGAAGTTAGGCGGGCCCAACCGAAGAAAGAGCGCCGAACGAGGCGCAAAGGATCAAGGCACGTCGACGTAGGGCTTCGCTAGACCACATTAGCTTGTCATTGCGAGATGCATCGGCTTCTCATCTATAAAGCGAGTCAATTGGCGAGATAGATCCCGACGAGTCCCCTTGTGGTCAGCAATTCCACGTTGCCGCCTAACGCGCATCCCGCAGATATGAGCCTCGGCCCGGATAGATCATATGTCACGGCGCCACCCCAATCCCGGATTCTGTCCAACACTCTGCCCCGAGCGGCCTGCAGCGCAAACAAAACCAAGCGCTTTCGACATAGTCTCTTATCCCCGCAACTCCACCACCGTAGCCCCGGTTCCGCCTTCCGCCGGAGTTGCCGGATAAAACCGGCTCACATGCGGACTCGTCCCCAGAAACTCACTCACTGCCTTCCGCAGCACTCCCATCCCATGCCCATGAATGATTCGCACCCGGTCCACTTCCGCCAGCGCCGCCGAATCCAAAAACTTATCGACTTGCTCGACCGCCTCTTCCGCCCGCTGCCCGATGATGTTTAGCTCCCGGTAGCTTCCTTCTGCCCGCGGCCCCGTCTCCACCCGCACGTTCCGCAAGCCGGCCCGCTCGGCGTTCCCGCCCACGACCTCCAAAATGTCTCCGCGCGGCACCTGCATTCTCAAAAACCCGGCCTCTACTTCCACATTCCCGTTCTTCAATAACCGCCGCACGGTAGCCACCTCGCGCACATCCCGCAACCGCACCTTGACGCCTTCCACCAAAGCCGGCGCAGCCACGGCAGCCACCCGCTTGGCCAGCTCCGGTGGCGGCGCGATCGCCTCTGCTGCCTCCTCCCGAAATTCCCGCCGCGTCCGCGCCACCTGCCGCTGCGCCTGCTCGGACGCTTTCCGGCCCTCCCCGCCTTCCGCCAGCTGCGCCATCAGCATCTGCGCTCGCGCTTCAAAATCGGCCACAATGGCTTCCGATTTCCGCTCCCATTCCCGCTGACGCTGCCCTTCCCGCCGCACTGCATCCGCTTCCAACCCCGCCTGCCGCTGCTTCAACTGCGCCGTCGCTTCTGACATCTCCCGTTCGAGCCGCCGGTTCTCTTCCGCCTGCCGGTGCAGCTCCGACAACAACGCCTCGAAGTCCGCCTGCAGCCGCGGCAGCACCGAGCGCGCATGCTCCAGCACTTCCTTGGGCATCTCCAGCCGTGTCGCTATATCCAATCCCGCCGACTTGCCCGGAATCCCCACTCGCAGCTCGTAGGTCGGCTGCAAAGTGCTCTCGTCGAATCCCATCGAGGCGTTTACTACCCCAGGCGTCCGCGTCCCATACAGCTTCAACGGCAGCAAATGCGTCGACGCCAGGCAAAATGCACCCGACTTTCGAAACTCGTCGAGCATCGCCACACCGAGCGCCCCGCCCTCGTCCGGATCGGTCGCCCGTCCCAACTCGTCAAGCAGCACCAAGCTCTCCGGCGTCACCGTTTCGAGCATCTGCTTGACATGCAGCAAGTGCCCTGAAAAGCTGCTCAAACTCTCTGCCAGCGACTGGGTATCGCCTATATCGGCCAGCACATCGTCCAGCGGAGGAAACTCGGCTTCCACCGCCGGCACGGGAATCGCCGCATGCGCCATCAATGCCAGCAGCCCTGCCGTCTTCATCGTCACGGTTTTGCCGCCCGTATTCGGTCCGCTGATCAACAGGCAGCGCCGCTCCTCATCGAGCTCGAACGAGACCGGTACGAGTGCCTTGCGCTGCTTGCGCAGAATTCTCTGCAGCAGCGGATGCCGGGCCCCCTTCAATCGCAACCGGCGCTTCTCCTTGCTGAACACCGGAATCACCGCGTCGAAATCCAGCGCAAACTCCGCCTTGGCAAACAGGCAATCGAACTCCGCCAGCGCCTCTGCCATCTCGCCGATCTCGGGTGCGTGCTCCCGCAAGCTCGCGGTGATCTCCGCCAGAATCCGCTCGATTTCCCGCAGCTCCTCTTCCCGCAGCCGCACCAGCTGATTGTTCAGGTCGATCGTGTCAAGCGGCTCCACAAACAAGGTCCGTCCCGTCCCGCTCGATCCATGAATGATGCCGTCTACCCGGCCTTTTTGCCCCGCCACAATGGGCACGACATAGCGGTCATCGCGAATCGTGACAAAATCTTCCTGCAGTGTTCCATCAGTCCGGTGCGATCTTAGAAAACGCTCCAATGACTGCTCAATCGAACGCTGCTGCCGCCCAATATCCTTCCGAATTCGCCCCAGCGCCGCGCTGGCCGTATCGGCGAGAGACCCGTCCGGCTCGAACACCCGCTCGTACCGCTCGGCCAGCTCCCGCAGATCCGCCAACCGGCTTGACCGGCCCGCCAGCCTTGGAAATCGCCCCGCAGCCTTCTTCAGAACACCCCGGTACTCGCCAGCGATTCTAAGCGTCGCGAGCAGGTCCTGTATCTGGCGGCCGTCGAGCGACACGCCTTCTACCCCGAGGAGCCGAACCGCGTCTTCGATCGGAGGCAGCCGGTCAAAACGCAAACGAACCGGCCCCGCACTCGAACTTGCCTGCCCGCCGGACGCTTCCCTCTGATATTCAATCGCCTCCCCCGCATCGGCAAGGTCCGATTCCAGCGCCGCTACGTCGCTGTGCGGCTCCAGGGCGAGCACCATCTCCTTCCCAGGCGCACTTCCGGCGTATCCGGCCACCAGACCGGCTAACTCGCCAAACTGAAGCAGTTCCACGCTACTGAACGACATAGTTTTAGGGCCGCGTTACAACCGGGTGAGTCGAACGGTGGCGCGAGCACGTCTCCACCACTTCGCGTGTTCCTTCCGTCAGCAGAAGCGTCCCGAGCGCCTCTATCGGGAACCACCGCACATCGCTCGCGTCGTCGCCTGGCCGCAGGTCGCCGCCCTTCCTCTCGCAGTAAAAATCGACCAGCACATAGTGATACTCGCAACGCTGCTCGCTATCCGGCATAATGCGCTCAAACACCGTGGCAAGCGATCCAGCTACTACCTTGAGCCCGGTCTCTTCCCAAACTTCCCGCGCCACTGCATCTTCCAGCCGTTCACCCGACTCCACACAGCCGCCCGGCAGTGACCAATAGCCCTGCAGCGGCGGCTTCCCGCGCTCAACCAGCAGAATCCGGTCGCCTTCAAAGATCAAGGCCCCCACCCCTATTACTGGCCGGACCGGATACCTCCGGCTTCGCCCGCTTTCGTCACTCACACCGCAGCCAATACTTCCTCTGCATGCCCCTCCACCTTCACCTTCGGAAAGATCTTCTTGATCTTGCCCTCCCCGTCAATCACAAACGTCGTCCGATCCACTCCCATGTACTTCTTTCCGTACATGCTCTTCTCTTTCCACACCCCGTAATCCTCAGCCGCCTTGTGCTCGGTATCGGCCAGCAAGGTAAAGGGCAGATCGAACTTGTCCTTGAACTTTGCCTGTGCTTTCGACGCATCCGGCGAGACGCCCACAATCACCGTATTCGCCTTGCCGAACTTTTCAGACGTGTCCCGAAACTCGCAAGACTCTTTGGTGCAGCCGGGCGTGTCTGCTTTCGGGTAGAAATAGAGAACCACATTTTTCCCGCGAAGCGAAGTCAAGGTAAACGGTTCGCTGGTGTCTGTATCGAGCTCGATATTGGGCGCAATTTCGCCTTCTTGCAATTCAGCCATGATCTTAGAGTATCGAACGAAAGGAGCAAGATTCCTTTGCAGATTACTTGACATAATCATACTCAGGTTATATGTTTGAAGTGTACCCAGATAGCTGGGGAGGAGATTTAAGACAATGCCAATCATCAATTACAGCCCGTTCCGAACTGAGCTCGAGGACTTCCCAACTGGTCTTCGCCTGTTTCAAGACTCGCTGTCCCGGCTCTTGAGTGAGCCCGCGTCCCGTCCGTGGACCCCTGCGGTCGATATCGCCGAGCATGAGAACGAGCTGGTCGTGAAGGCCGATTTGCCCGATGTCGACCCTAAGAACGTTTCAATTCAACTTGAGAATGGAACTCTTACTCTGAAGGGCGAGCGCAAATTCGAGGACCAGAACACAACTCATCGCGGCTTCCACCGTATCGAGCGCTCCTATGGCGCGTTTGTCCGGGCGTTTACCTTACCGGATACGGTCGATGGCGAGAACGTCAAGGCAGACTATAAGAACGGCGTGTTGACGGTTACCCTGCCCAAGAAGGAAGTCGCTAAGCCGAAGAAAATCAACGTAGAGATCTCTAACAACTAAGCAAGCTTCAGTTCTTCGGGAAGGTCTTTGTGGGCGCGCTGCACTGAGCGGCGCGCCCTTTTTGCTTACGGGTAAAACTCCCAATGCTACAGGAAATGAAACAACCTGCCCGGGCGTTGGAATCAAACCAACGAAAGAGATCTTGATTCTTATGCGAAAAACCCTCGTAACAAGCCTTTTAGCAGGAAGTTGCAGTTTTGTTCTTCTGAGTGGCGCTCCTTTGCTCGCGCAATCGAGTATGCCGTCACAAGCACAACAACAACCTCAACAACGGCCTCAGCTGAATCCAAACGCCAATAACCCCAATGCCAACAACCCCGACACTATGACTCAGCACGTCGACGACAAGAAGTTCGTCAACGACGCTGCCGAAGGCGGCATGATGGAAGTCCAGCTCGGTAAGATGGCAGCTGAAAAGGGTGGCAGTGAAGGCGTTAAGCAGTTCGGCCAGAGAATGGTGGACGATCACTCGAAAGCCAACGATCAGCTGAAAGAAGTGGCCTCCAAAAACAACATGGAGCTACCGACTAGCCTGACCGGAAAACACCAAGCTATGGTCGACAAGATGTCCAAGCTTTCCGGGACCGCCTTCGACAAAGCCTACATGAAGGGCATGGTCAAAGATCACGAAGAGGATATCCACGCCTTTGAAAATGAAGCACAAAATGGCAACAATCCTGACGTGAAGCAGTTTGCGACGAGCACCTTGCCCGTTCTGAAAGAACATCTTCAGATGGCGAAGGACCTTCATCAGAAAGAAAAGAGCAAATCCTAACTTCTGTCTTCACGGCTGCGGCGGGTATACAATGCAGCCGTGAAGCTCCTCGCCGTTCTTCTTTTCTTTTTCCTGTTTCCCTCCGATCCCAGCTCCCAGTCTCTCAAGATCGATCGCCTCGATCCTCAAGCCAATCAGCTCATTCCGCAAGACGCAAAGCTAGAAAAGCTTGCCACCGGTTTTAAGTGGACCGAGGGACCAGTGTGGGCGCAACGTCATCTCTACTTTGCCGAGATTCCCAGCAACAGCATTCGAGAACTCCTCGGTCCGAACAACGTCAAGATCTTCATTCAGCCAAGCGGCTATCGCGGCACGGCTCCTTATGGCGGCCCGGAGCCCGGCTCAAACGGTATGACTCTTGACCGGCAAGGCAGGCTCACCGTGGCAGGACATGCCCGCCGAAATGTGTGGCGGCTCGAAAAGCTTTCTGCCGATGCAAAAATCACCGTGCTCGCCGATAGCTACGAAGGCAAGAAGCTCAACAGCCCAAACGATCTGGTGTACCGCAGCGATGGATCCGTATATTTCACCGATCCTCCATATGGTCTCCCCACGCAGGGCGATCAAGCTCCCACCAAAGAACTGGCTTTCAACGGCGTCTATCGCATTCCGCCCCAAGGCAAATTGCAGCTGCTGATTCGCGACCTGCCTCGCCCAAACGGGATCGCGTTTTCGCCCGATGAGAAGATCCTCTACGTCGCCGATTCGGGACCGAAAAAAATCTGGATGCGCTACGACGTCGAGCCCGACGGCTCAGTCCACAACGGCAAGGTTTTCTTCGACGCAAGCGATGACAAGCGAGTGGGCGGCCCGGACGGCATCAAGGTAGACACATCCGGCAACTTGTACGGTGCCGGTCCGGGCGGAGTCTGGATCTTTTCGCCAGCTGGTAAGCACCTAGCGACACTTCACATCCCGGAGCGGGTAGGCAATCTGGCCTGGGGCGGCCCCGGCCTCCATTCGCTTTACATCACGGCCAGCTCGAGTATTTATTGCGTAAAGACCAACGCAACCGGCGAGAAACCTTAGGGGCGGATCACTGCGGACGCGAAAGCCAGCGCACGCTCTTCGGATCTGAGCTTTCGCACCGAATCGTAGCAGTCACGCCCGAAGCAATATCGGCGCAGGCGTTCTCTGTTCCACCGCGCAGCGCAGCCGCTTCACTCTGAGACGAAACAGTCTTGCAAGCCGACCGGCCCTCGTACGCCATGCAAACGTTCACTCGATAGCGCCGGCCATGCAAAGTCGAGTAAAGCATCAGAGCCAACACGGTTATGCAAAGCGCAGCGATCAGGAGACCGAGCTTCAAGCTCATGCCTCCCGGAAAAAGTTGCCCATCTGGCGAAACTTGTCGTACCGGCTGGCGATCAGCTCCTCAGCCGAAATGCCTGATAGTTCCGCCAGCGCTGTGCGAAGAACCTGGCGAAGGGCCACAATGGCAGCTTCCGGATTCAGGTGCGCACCGCCTGGGGGCTCCGGCACTATGCCGTCGATGAGCTTCATGTTCAACAGATCCCGCGAAGTCATGCTAAGCGCGGCCGCCGCTTCCGGCGCTTTACCCGCATCTTTATAGATGATCGCGGCGCAGCTCTCCGGTGAGATCACGCTGTAATAGGCGTTCTCGAGCATGTACACCCGGTTTGCGACTCCCAGCCCCAACGCGCCACCGCTGCCACCCTCTCCAATCACTACCGTAATCACCGGCGTTCTCAAACGCGACATCTCGCGAAGGTTGTAAGCGATCGCTTCGGCCTGTCCACGCTCTTCTGCATCGATTCCCGGGTACGCGCCGGGCGTGTCGACGAAGGTAATGATCGGCCGCTTAAACTTCGAGGCAAGCTGCATCAGGCGCATCGCCTTTCGATAGCCTTCCGGCTTCGGCATGCCGAAGTTCCGCAGTAATTTTTCTTTGGTATCGCGTCCTTTCTGTTGGCCGATGACCATCACGGGGTTGCCATCGAAAAATGCCAGGCCGCCGAGAATCGACGGATCGTCGCCATAGAAGCGATCGCCATGCAGCTCTTCGAACCCAGTCGTCAGCCCGTGAATATAGTCAGCCGAATGAGGCCGTTTGGGGTGACGCGCCAATTGTACGCGCTGCCAACTTGGATTACTGGAAGTAATCGGTACAACAACAGCGGGCCCCTCAGCATCCGAGACGATCGGCTCGTCGGGTTCGCCGGAAGGAATTGGTTTTCTATCGGACATCACTAGCTCGCGAGTACTTCTAGGCATTCTGGTCCACAGATCTTTTCGATTTCAGCGCGGAACTCGCGATCGGGCCGCACCCTCCTATTCGGTACGTCCATGACGACTGAGAAATCGCGAGGCTTTTCCAGCCGCAAACGCACATCGGTCGCGCCTCGTTTCCGGTCAAACAGTTCACTCAATGCATTCACCTTTTCAGCGGACGTTTCATCCTTGAGCCACATCCGAATAGAAATCAGCGAAGGAAGATCGACTCGGGCCTCTTCGAGCTTGACCATTTCCTGGATGGAAAGTTTCGGAGGACCGCCTTCTTCGGGTAGTATGGCAGCACGAATGAACACCGCCCCATCCTCCTGGATGCTGGAGAGCAGGTCTTCATAGCGGTTGGCAAAGATCATCGCGTCCGCGGTGCCCCGCCGGTCGTCTATTTTCATCGCGGCCCAATACTTTCCGTCGCGGTTCGTTTTCCGCACAACATTCGTAAGGATCCCGCAGAGCTTTACTTCGACTCCCTTTTCAAGATCTTCTAACTTGTCCGTGAAGTGCGTAGCCAGATCCGTTACTTTATCAGTCCAGCGGTCAAGCGGGTGTCCGGAGACGTAAATCCCGAGCACTTCTTTCTCCCCGGCGAGCTTCTGCTCCATCGTCCAATCCGGCAACGGCGCGAGTGGATGCTCTTGTGCTTCCATTTCCGCCGGACCACCGAAAAGGCCATGCTGGCCGCGTTCCCGGTCTCGAGATACGCGCATTCCAGTTTCGAGCGCCCGGTCGAGAGCCTCGCTTAACTGCGCCCGATTGGCTCCGAGAGAATCGAGCGCGCCCGCGCGGATCAAGCTTTCGAGCACGCGCCGGTTAACCGCAGCCAGGTTGATCCGTTCGCAGAGATTGTAGATCGACGTGAATCGTCCACCCTGCTCGCGCGCGGCTACGATCGCCTCGACCGCGCCCTGCCCCACATTCTTGACAGCGCCCAAGCCGAAGCGGATTGACTCACCGGCAGGGGTAAAGCTGTGATCGCTCTGGTTGACATCGGGCGGCAGCACGCGAATCTGCATTTCGCGGCACTCGTTGATGTACTTCACGATCTTGTCCATGTTGCCCGACTCAGAAGTGAGCAGGGCGGACATGAACTCGACCGCAAAATGTGCCTTCAGGTAAGCAGTGACATAGGCCAGATACGCATAAGCGGCCGAGTGCGACTTATTGAAGCCGTAGCCGGCAAACTGCTCCATCAAATCGAAGATCTTAACGATTTTCTTGGCGGGGAATCCTCGCTCGGTCGCTCCGGCCACGAAGCGTTCGCGTTGCTGCGTCATCTCGGCGAGGCTCTTCTTGCCCATAGCGCGGCGCAGAATATCCGCATCGCCCAGCGAATAACCGGCCAGCTTCGCCGAAATCTGCATCACCTGCTCCTGATACAAGATCACGCCGTAGGTTTCCGACAAAATCTCTTCGAGCTCGGGAAGGTCGTAGACAATCGGCTTGCGGCCATGCTTCCGGTCGATGAAGTCGGGGATCATGCCGCCCTGGATTGGTCCCGGACGGTAGAGTGCGTTTAACGCGCAGAGATCTTCAATGCGGTTCGGCTGATAGCGCCGCAGAATATCCTGCATTCCGGACGACTCGAACTGGAAAACGCCGCTAGTGAATCCGTTGCTGAAGATCTTCCTGTACGTTTCCTCGTCGTCGAGCGGCAGATCCTCTACGACGATCGTCTGGCTGCAGTACTTCTTGATCAGCTTTAAAGCTTCGTCAATGATGGTCAGGGTGGTCAGCCCGAGAAAGTCCATCTTGAGAAGCCCGAGCTTTTCAAGGCCCAGCATGTCGTACTGAGTCACAAGCTCGTGCTTGTTGGTGACGTAGATCGGCACCAGTTCGCGCAGTGGAACCGAGGAAATAACTACGCCGGCGGCATGCATTCCAGCATTCCGGCAGACTCCTTCGAGTTTTAAGCTGACGTCGAGAACTTCTTTGACGCGCGGCTCGCGCCCGGCCAGCGCTTTCAGCTCGGGATCCTCGATCGCCTTTTCGAGCTTGATGTTCAGCTGCTTGGGGACGAGCTTCGAGATGCGGTCGACATCGGCAAAACTCATGTCGAGCACCCGCCCGACATCCTTAATAGCAGCCTTAGTAGCCAGAGTGCCGAACGTAATGATTTGAGCGACCTGATCGCGGCCGTATTTCTCGGTGACGTACTGAATCACTTCCCCGCGCCGGTTAGTGCAGAAATCGATATCGATATCGGGCATGCTGATGCGCTCCGGATTCAGGAAGCGCTCAAACAGCAGGCCGTACTGCAGCGGGTCGATGTCGGTGATCTCCATGGCATAGCCGACCAGGCTGCCCGCCGCCGAACCACGCCCCGGACCGACCGGGATCCCGCGCTGCTTAGAGAAGCGAATGAAGTCCCAGACGATCAAAAAATATCCGGAGAACTTCATCTGCTGAATCATTCGGATTTCCCGTTCGAGGCGCTCGATGTAGGCCGCAATCGGGAACTTCAGACGTCCTTCAGCCGCAAGAGCTTCCAGCCGTGGCCGGCGTTTCTCGAAACCTTCACGCGCAACCAGAGCGAAATAGCTGTCCGCGTCGTGCATGTCCGGCACGTCGAAGCGCGGAAATGGATCTTTGACCTTCTCGAGCTTGACGTGGCAGCGCTGCGCAATATCCCAAGTCCGGTCCAGCGCATGCTCGACCTCGCCGAACAGCTGCAGCATCTCGGCCCGTGACTTTACATAGAAATCCGGTGTCGAAAAACGCATCCGGTTCGGATCGGACATGGTTTTCCCGGTCTGAATGCACAGAAGAATCTCGTGGGCGCGCACGTCGTCGTGCTCCAGATAATGGGAATCGTTCGTCACCACTAGCGGAACGCCGGTTTCCGCTGACATGCGCCGGATTTGCGGCATGGCGATCTTGTCCTGCTCAAGATTGTGGTCCTGCATCTCGAGAAAGAAATTGCCCTTTCCGAACAGGTCCACATACTCATTGGCGAGACGCCGCGCATCGTCATAGCGGTCGTTGATGATCGTTTCGTTGATGTCGCCGCGCAGACAGGCCGACAATCCGATCAAGCCTTTTGAATGGGTCGCCAGCAGCTCTTTGTCGATCCGAGGCTTATAGTAGAAGCCTTCGAGATAGCCAGTTGAGACCAGCTGAATCAGGTTCTTATAACCTTCCTGCGACTCGCAGAGGAGGACCAGATGGTTGTAGCGGTCCGTATCGGAACGCGTTTTGTGACCTTGCTGCGAAACGTAGACTTCGCAGCCAATGACGGGATGGACGCCTTCCTTCGAAGCTTCGTTGTAGAACTCGACGGCTCCGAAGAGATTGCCGTGATCAGTCATGGCAACTGCCGGCATCTCCTGGCGTTTGACGACCTGAATCAATTTCTTGATGTCGCAAGCACCATCGAGAAGGGAGTAATCGGTATGGCAATGGAGGTGAACGAACGGGCGTTCGGACATGCTGGTCAACCTCCAGTGTACCGGCTTAGGTCAGGCGCAAGAGCGCGCGTCAGGCCGCTATAAGGAGGTTGGGAAAGCGGGTGAAATCGCTCAAGAAATTTGGGCAGAATGGACCATTTCGAGTGGAAGGGCAGGCCGCGATGATTAGAGAGCGATTACCGGAAGTCCGGCATGCCAGAAAGTATGACCCGATAGAATCGAAGATTGAGCTTCGGCCCCCAAGCCACGCGTTCCACATGCGCGCGTCAAAGCCCAAGCACTCTCAAAGGAGCGTAATGCCAAGACTCTCAGGTAAAAACGTCCTCATCACCGGAGCTTCTTCCGGTATCGGCGAGGCGGTTGCGATTCAGTTCGCGAAAGAAGGCGCGAATGTCGCGATCAACTACAACAGCGGCGCGGAACGGGCTGAGGCGGTCAAAAAGAAGGTCGAAGAGGCCGGAGCGCCGGTCCGGGGCGGCAAAGGAAAAGATCTGTTGGTCAAAGCGGACATCTCCGACGAGTCCCAGATCGTGTCCATGTTCAAGCAAGTCATTGACGGGTTCGGATCGCTCGACATTCTGATCAACAACTCCGGCATTCAAAAGCCGGTGCCGAGCGAGCAGCTCGAGATGGCCGATTTCGACCGGATTATCAATGTAAATCTTCGCGGCGCATTTATCTGCTCGCGCGAAGCCATCAAACATTTTCTGTCGCGCAAGGCGAAGGGCGTGATCGTGAACAACTCGAGCGTTCACGAGATTATCCCGAAGCCCAAGTATCTGCCTTATTCGATCAGCAAGGGCGGCATGGAGAACATGACCAAGAGCCTAGCGCTCGAGTACGCCGATCGCGGCATTCGCGTGAACGCAGTGGGCCCCGGCGCAATTGTGACTCCGATCAATAACGCCTGGATTAACGATCCAAAGGCGCGAGCCGAAGTGGAAAGCCACATCCCGATGGGGCGTCCAGGCGAGGCCGAAGAGATCGCCGTGGTGTTTGCGTTTCTCGCCTCGGACGAAGCATCGTACATCACGGGCCAGACGCTCTTCGCATGCGGCGGACTCACGCTCTATCCAGAGTTTCGCGTCGCCTGGTCATCCGGCGAATAACTTTACTGGGTTACTTTCCACGAGGGATCGGGATCGAAGGCGGTCATGGCTTTGGCGATCTCCATCGTGCCGTTGCCCAAGTCTTTCTGGTAAACGGTCCCGTGCTGATTGACGATGAAGGTCATGACGCCGCTGGAGCGATAGTCGACCGGATAGGCGACTATCGCAAAACCGCGCTTCAGCTTTCCATCTACCAGGTAATCGCGCGCGCCGTTGTGACCGTGTGGGCCTTGCGCCGTCAGAATGCGGTACAGATATCCGTGGAACGGCTGATGTTTGCCGGTGCCCGGTTCATAGCCATCTCCTTGGGCCTCTGCCAACAGCGGGCCGCCCGGACTTGCGGGGGCGCCTTCGCCTTGATTCCAATACAATCCGTCTTCAGTTCCCGGATCGCTCAGCAGCTTCCTCGTGTAAATGCCCGGAGGGTTTCCATCGTGTCCCTCGGCCGCATAAGCGCGTTCGGCTTCAATCACAGCGCGGCAAACACGGATGGCGTCTTCTTCGTTGCGGCCGACCCGGCGGTAAAGAATTTCCTGCTTGCCGGCATCGGTATCGAAAGACCACCCGTCGCCGCTCTTCACAAGGGGAATGGGCAGAGGCCAGGCGCTCGCGCCCACTTGCAGAATGTACTTGCCGGAGCCATCCGGCACAACGCGATGGGAAGCGGCGTAGTTGGTGACGAAGTGCTGGCGTTCGTTCTCGTCGGCAACGTCGTCGCCTGAAGAGACAAGCTCCTTTCCGTTCGGGCCGAAGATCTGCATCAAGCTCGACGTGTCGCTCGACTTTGCGGCTGTATAGAGCGCCTTGGCAGCCGCTTGTGGCGACGGGAACGACTGCTGTGCCCAGGCAAGCGGACCGCAAACAGAAAGCAGCAACAGCGACGGCAGCCATGCGGGCCGGTTGCGCAGCGGGGCAAGTATCTTCATCATGAATTCAGCCTCTATATAGGACGGCGGAAGCGGTTGCAAACTTCTCATCGTTTACGTTGTCCACCGCTCTGTCCGCGCTGCGCCCCGGATTGGGGACGCGCTGCACCCATGCTGCGCTGCCCTCGAGCACTCGCCTGGCGAGCCGACTGTCCGCTGCTTGCGCCGCCGAATGCGCTGGGCCTTGCTCCCGTGGGACGCGCGGGTTGAGCCGTTGGCCGGGTCGATTGCGGAAAGCCCGCGTAGGAATTGCGGTTCGGCGCAGGCCTGGTTGCCGGACGAGAAGAACTCGTGGGCCGCGTTGCAGGAGCGGGTCTGGTTGCGGGAGATGGTTTCGAAGACGGCGCGGGGCGATTGCCGGAGTTCGAGGGCCGATTGTATCCAGGTCTTGAACCAGAGTTGGAACCGGGCCGGTTACCGTAGCCGGGGCGATTGCCGGAAGGCCTGTTCGAAGTGGGGCGATTTCCTGGCCGGCCCCAGTGACCACCGTAGCCTGGCCGATTGGAATACGACACAGGCCGCGGACGATAGGACGGACGTGGTGGCCGGTAACGATTGGTACTGCGGGCCCAGGCTGCGCGGCGATAGAGCATGCGGCGGCCACCCCAGTTCCAACCCCAACCGCTCCAGCCCCAAGGATGGTTGTTCGCCAGCGCGGCGCCGATCGCGATTCCGGCCCCGAATGTGATGAGGCCCGCGACAATGCCTCCAGCCGGCGGCCCCGCATATACGACTGCTGGATCGTACGCAGGAACGTACACCACCTGCGGATTAGCGGGTTGAATCACGATGACCTGCGGCGATTGCTGCACAACCTGCAGCTGCGAATTACTGCGCAACGCGCCCGAAGCGTACGCCTCGGCGCGGAGGCGCTGAATTGAATCGGAAACCAAGGCTTGATTCGACGCAAAGGCTGTCCCGATAGCGGCGTAGTCATCGATGTTCTGCGCCATCGCGTTGAGCACTTGCGGAAAGCTGAGCAAAGCCAGGAACTCAGGGTCAAAGCCTTGCTGCTGTGCGGCGTTCACCAGCGCGTCGCCGGAAAGCCCGCTGTTCTGTTGAAGCCACGAGTCGGCATCCAGAATCTCTTGCGGGTTGGTCGAGGCCGCCGTAATCTGAGCAAGCAGCGCATCGGGATAAAGTGCAATCGGAGCAAGCAGCTGGTCGAGTTCTTGCGGAGTGGGCATCGCGGCCTGCGCCAGCAGACTGCCGGAAGATTGGCAGACGAGTGCACACACCAGCGCGGCGATGAACGGCGAGCAGAACCTTCCACGAAGCATTCTAAACATGGTTATTCAGAGCACGCTTGGCAAGACACCCTCCAGTTCTATCACGAGCGTTGTCAATCCGAATAGTTTCTGGCGAACCAATTAGGTACTAAGCCGGACGCCGGTGTCACGTTCGTCACCGGACCTTCATCGCGCTGTAACAATGCTTCGGTAACTTGGGTTGAAATTCAGGAGCTCGAACTCGGTGAAAGTGTGCTCGAGCACGAGAGAGTTCGAACGGCCCGGACTTCAAAAGGAGCTTATGAATAAAAGACTAGTATGTGGCGTCTGGTGCGCCATGCTGCTGGTGTCGCCGCTCGGGATGGCGCAAGACACCTCTCCGGCTGCGGCTCCAGAAGCCTCGGCTGCGGCTCCGGCGGCGGCCACGCCGGAAGATCTGAAGCAGCTTCGAGAAAGAATAACCGAGCAGGAAACTCAAATCAAGCGGCTTCAGCAAGCGGTCGATGAACAGCAGCGGCTGCTTGAAAAGTCGATGGCTGCTTTCAAAGCGAACAACGCGGCGGCTGCCGGGAGCTCCCCAGCCGGAACCGCCGCACCTGCTGAGACGGCGAATGCGGCGGACTCAAGCGTCGCGCCCGTCAAGCTGGTGCCCGTCGTCGGCGGAACCGCGCCGCTCGTGCTCGGCGGTGGAGGCGGACAACACAACACCACGACTCCACCTTCGGCGCTTTCCATCAGCATCGGCAACACCACATTTACGCCGCTCGGCTTTGTCGATGCTACGTTCTTCGGCAGGTCTACGAACGTGGGTAGCGGCATCGGAACGAACTTCGGCGCGATTCCCTACAACACGTCAGCGTCTAATCACCTTTCGGAAACGAACTTCTCGGCGCAAAACTCGCGCATCGGATTCCGGGTCGATTCACAAGTGCTAGGTGCGAAAGTCCTCGGCTACTTCGAAGCGGACTTCCTGGGCAACCAGCCGGCCAACGTGTTCGTCACCAGCAACGCGGATACGTTTCGAATGCGCAACGTTTTTGTGGACGTGCAAAAGAACTGGTTCGAGTTTTTAGGCGGCCAGGACTGGAGCTTGATGACCCCGAACCGCAAGGGGCTTTCGCCGCTGCCAAGCGACATATTCTATACGCAGAACATGGATACGAATTACCAGGCGGGTCTTGTCTGGTCTCGCCAAACCCAGTTCCGCTTTATCGCGCATCCGAACAAGGACATAGCCTTCGGCGTGTCGCTCGAGAATGGAGAGCAGTATACCGGCGGAGCGAACGGATCGACAGCAGCCGTGATTCCAGCCGCGTTTGCCAGCGCCGCGGCGACTCAATTCAACAACGGCGGCGGCACGAACTACACTGCTCCGAACGTACATCCCGATATTGTCTTCAAAGGCGCCTACGATGGACACGTCGGCAGTAAGGTGATGCACGTGGAAGCGGCCGCCTTAATCCGTACATTCAAGTTCGCGGCGGGTCTCGGGACACCTTTGAAGTACAACAGCTACTCTGCAACGGCTGCTTCGGGCGAGGTCAACGCAAATCTCGAGGTCGCCAAGAACGTTCACCTCATCGCAAACACCTTTTTCGGCTCGGGCAATGGCCGCTACATCTTCGCGCAAGCGCCGGACGTGATCATTCACGCCAACGGTAGCATCGCGCCGCTACACGCGTATTCCACTGTGGACGGTGTCGAAGCAAAGGTTCTCAAAAACACTCTGCTCTACGCCTACTACGGCGGCATTTACATCGATCGCGACCAGGTCTTCGATTCGACGGCCAAAGGCAGCACGCTTGCAACGCCGGTGTACGTCGGCTATGGCTTCAAGGGCTCTTCACAGAATCGAGCCATCCAGGAAGGAACGCTCGGCATCGTGCAGACCTTATGGAAGAGTGAAAACTACGGCGCACTCTCGTTGATCACTCAGTACTCTTACTTGACGCGCAATCCCTGGTCCGTCGCAACCGGAGGACCAACGGGCACGCACACCAACATGTATTGGGTGGATCTTCGCTATACGCTGCCTTAAGACTCAAGAGGAAGAATCGGGGCAATGGGCGTCAGCTTCGGCTGGCGCTCTTTTTTTGCAGGGAGAGATCGGAGGGGCAGACATAAACAAAAACGCCCCCGGCCGGAGCCGAGGGCGAAGGATGTCCCGCAAGTGCGGGTGGTTTGTTTACTTCTTCTTTTTTGCCGGGGCCTTTTTGGTGGCCTTCTTAGCAGTTGTTTTCTTAGTTGCGTTCTTCATCGTGAAGATTCTCCCTAAACGTAAATTTGCAATCCATACAGATCGCAGCGTGATTCATATATAAGATTGTTCGCAACGGAAGTCAAGAAAAAAAAGCAAGAGAGCCTTCCGTCGCGCCAAATCGAACATAAACATAGTGGGTGCAATTTGTTTTACCTCTCGCGAGTGCGTCCTGCGTCTTCTGTATTAGTGCGATGATGAGGGCGAAATGCGGGCGATGCAAAACGCAAGCGAGTCGGCATGAGGATCTACAAGGGCTGCAAACTTTTTGGAATGGCCGCGCTCGCTTGCGGGCTCGTGAGCGTTGGCTGCACCCACCGGCATCGGCATCTTGCGCGCAACGGAGTCCCGGCCGCGCCCTCTAGACACGGTCACCCTGTTCCGGCAGTGCCCGTCGGGTCGACCGAGCAGGGAGTCGCAAGCTGGTACGGCATTCCTTATAACGGGCGGCCCGCGGCGGACGGCGAAATCTACAACATGGAAACGCTGGTAGCCGCGCATCGCACGATGCCGTTCAACACGTGGCTGAGAGTGACGAATCTTTCAAACGCCGAATCGGTCGACGTGCGAGTCATCGATCGCGGGCCTTTCGTTCATGGCCGCATTATCGATTTGTCCAAGGCCGCCGCGCGGCAGATTGGCTTGCTCGGCCCCGGAGTCGGTCGCGTGCGGATCGAAGTGGTCAGCGCTCCGCTCGAGAATCCGGCAGTGGAGCTCTATGCAGTACAGGCGGGAGCATTCGCAAGTCAGCAGAACGCGGAGCGGTTGCGCGCCGAGTATGCGCAGCGATTCGGGAGCGCACAGCTCGCAGTGAAGCAGGGAGCAACACCGCTGTGGCGCGTACTGGTCGGGCGGGAACACTCAACCGCGGCCGCGCAGGCTATCGCGGCAACGCTGATATCCGAGCATCGCAACGCCTTTGTTGTCAGACTCGACACAGCGGCTGAGCGCGCGGCCGAACACGCAGGTCCCCCGCCGCAAGTGCCGGTCACTCCAGCTCTCAATTCGACGGCGCGAGAACAACAGTAGCCCGTTGTCAAAGCTGAGGGTATAGCTCAGGAGGCATCTGAGAGTTTATCGGCCGGCCGGCTACTTAGAAGACGAGCGCTTTCGCCGCTGCTCCTGGCTGATTAGAGAGCGCGAATGGCTGACCGATTCTCGTGCTTTCACAAATTGCCTTTGAAGTATCCCCGCTATCGACTTTGATCGGCGAATCGCCGGCCATGAAGCAGGTACACCGGTTGGTGTCGCGCATGGGCCGATCGCGATTCCCGGTGCTGATCTTGGGTGAGACGGGAACCGGCAAAGAAGTCGTCGCGCGGGCTATCCACAACATGGAAGGCCGCGGGCAATTCGTGGTGGTGGATTGTTCGTCGCTGGTTGGCCCGCTGATGGAGAGCGAGTTGTTCGGCTACGCCAAGGGCGCCTTCACTGGAGCGCATACCCAAAAGCTCGGACTGCTCGATGCCGCTAACGGCGGAACTGCATTCTTCGATGAGATCGGCGAGCTGCCGCTCGACATGCAGCAGAAGCTGCTTCGCGTCCTTCAAGAAAAAGAGTACCGCGCGATCGGCGCGTTGGCGCAGCGAACTTCTAACTTTCGGGTGATCGCCGCCACTAACCGCGACCTTGCCGCCGAAGTCGAAGCAAAGCGTTTCCGCCAGGATCTGTTCTATCGGCTGAATGTCATGCGCGTGCGGATTGCGCCGCTTCGGGAACGGAGAGAAGACATCCCGATGCTCGTGGAGCATTTCCTGGGGCGCTATGGGAACAGTCACCGCATGGCGGATGACACCATGAACGCCTTTCTCGAACACGAGTGGCCCGGCAACATCCGCGAGCTGGAACATACCATCCAGCAGATGGTCGCGATGAACAGCGGGCAGTGGCTTAGCTTGGGAGACTTGCCCACCACGCTCGTGAACAAGAGGAGCGAATCGAGCGAAGGTTCGGCGGATACGTTGCTTTCGGTGGCTCATGCAGCCCCGGGTGAACGGCGCGGCGTAGAACCACTGGCCGATGTGGAGCGGCGCGCGATTCTGGGCGCTCTCGACTACACGAAGGGCGATCGCACTCTTGCCGCGATGATGCTCGGAATCGGGCGAACCACGCTGTATCGCAAGTTGAAAGACTACGGGCTGTAAATTGAATGAGTGCGAGTTGCGCTCGACGCTTCCTACAGCATTGATCCGCAGCCGACTGGAATCGCGGTTTATTCGCGGAAGTTGTTAGACGGTCTGCCGCCGGCGTACCCGACCGACTGCTTCGTTCACTGTTATCGCGCAAAAGCATACAAGCGAGCGCCGCGATCGGCCTTTGCAAACGTCACCAACCGGCTGCTCGCCCCGCCGCTGCCTACTTTTCGCGCGGACGTGTTTCACGCCTTGAATCAGCGCGTCGACCGCAGACCTGCGCGGTTCGTCATTGCGACCTTCCACGACTTGTTCGTTATGACCGGCGAATACTCCACGCCCGAGTTTCGCGCCCGCTTCACCGCGCAGGCGCGCCGGGCAGCAGATAATGCAGACCTGATCATTGCCGTGTCTGAGTTCACGGCAAGTCAGGTCTCCAGTTTGCTCAAAGTGGAACGTTCAAGAATCCGCGTGATACCGCATGGAGTGGATCTACCCCCATCACAGCCTACGGCGAAGCGGGAGGCGGAAGTGCTTTTCGTCGGCGCGATTCAGGCAAGAAAGAACATTGTGCGTTTAGTAGAGGCGTTCGAGAGCATGCCGAAACCTTGGCGACTGGTTCTTGCAGGCGCTCCGAATGGTTATAACGCTCAGCAGGCTCTGACCCGGATTGAGCAGAGCCCAAGCCGCGATCGCATCGAAGTTACCGGTTATGTCAACCCGAACCGATTACGCGAATTGCTTGCGCGTGCGTCCATCTTTGCGTTTCCCTCGCTTGACGAAGGTTTTGGCATACCGGTGTTAGAGGCGATGGCCTGGGGAATCCCGGTTGTCACTTCCAATTCCTCCGCGCTCAAAGAGATTGCGGAAGGCGCGGCCTTGCTCGTCGATCCCTACAACGTCCCAGCCATCGCAGAAGCTTTTTGCAAACTGTCTGAGAACAATTCTCTTAGACAGGACTTAGTCGCGGCAGGTCTCGAAAGAGCCAAAAAATTTCTCTGGCGAGACGCCGTGAGGAGAACTTACGGAGTCTACAAAGAAGGGACAGCCTAGAGCCGCTACTTACCTTCTTCTTCTACCGCAATCTTGAGGGCTCGCAAAAATTTCTGATCCTGCGAGGTCAGGCGGATCTTACCGGTGGATTCGTAGCGCACGGGCTGGCTCGGTTCGTCGGAAGAATCTATGTCACCGTCGCCATCTTCGTCGTCGCGCTTGTTGAAGCCAATCGTTGCCTCGAGCACGAGAAACACGTCGTAGCCGGCGCGTTTGATCTCGCCAATCGCTCCAGCAATGCGGTCCGAATCAGAGAGAGACTCGTTGATCGCGTTACCCAGCTCCTGCATCAACTCTTTCAATCTATCGTCCAAAATCTCCTCGTTCCTACGCCCCTTCAGGTTATCATCCAATTCGCCCATGCCCGTTAGATGCAGCGCCGCGCTCTAGAGCTTGTACGTTCCTGGAAACAAAGTGTAATTCGGGTGAAAGAAGATGCACTAAATGTGGCTTAAAAAACCGGAAAAGCCATAGGATTACCCGTAATCGAGGAGGGCTCGAGCAGCCGCTTCCCGGATCCTTTAGATTTCCGAGTTCTTTTGCTCGTACGCCTTGAGCGAGTAGCGCGAAGCCGCCTCTTGAGCGCCGCCTGTGTTGTCGTGCGTTCGAATGGCAAGCTTGTACTCGTTTAGGGCTCTGTCGCGTTCACCATTGACGTCGAAGATTTTGCCGAGGTTGATGAGTGACCAGACTTCGGTCCACTTCGGCTCGAGGTCGCCATTGATCGCGGCGCGGAACTCGTTGGCGGCAGACTGAAAGTTGTTCTGTTTAAAAAAGAGTTCGCCGATCCGGTAATGAGCGAGAGAGCTGTTATGGTTTACTTCGAGCGCGCGCTGGTATTCGCGGAGCGCGCTGGCGAAATCGTTGATCTGTACGAACTGCTCGCCCCGGCGGATCGCCACGGCGACCTGCATGGTGGGGTCGAGCCGCAGCAACACGTGGTTCGGGTCTAGAGTAAGCTTGCGAGGTTTGCCGAAGGTATCGACACTGAATTCCGAAGAGGTGCCGGTGACTTCGACAACCTTATCTTCCGGGTTGCCTTCTGTTTCGATGTGAAGATCGACGGGCATGCGGAAGGTGTCCAGGTCCTGGACAATTTTGCCGACGACGCGAAAGCCCTGCTGGGTCCGGAATACGGTGTAGTCGAGCTTGAACTCAGGCGAACCGCTCGATTCAAGCCACTGGATAAAGAAGTAGCGCAGCTCCTTCCCGGAAACCTGCTCCATCACCTTGCGAAACATCTCGGTATTGACCGCCTGCCAGCTGTACTGATCGAGAAAGGCGTGCATACCCTTCTTGAAGTTCGCGTCGCCTACAACGCTGCGGAGCATATTAAGAATGGCTGCGCCTTTGGCGGCGGTCAAAGCCCAATACTCGGGCGAATAATCTTCCAGTCGCGCCGACTGAATGACCGGCGGATCTTTCACCGTCAAGGCTTCCACATAGGTATTCTTCAAATCGGCTTCCGCTGCGCCCGTGCCGCCGGTGTGCTCGGTGTAGAGAATCTCTGAGTAACGGGCTGCGCCATTCTCCAGCCAGATGTGGTTGCGATTGGTAGGCGAAACAAGAGTGCCCCACCACTGACGTGCCAGTTGATTAGTAAGAATGCGAGTGGCTACCTGAGTGGTGATGGAACTGGGAGCAAGAAAGATAATGCCCGGAGCCGAGTAGCCATTCACCGCGCCATCTTCGGTCTCCACTAAGGCAAGGTTCGCCTGCGGAGCTAAGCCGTAAGCGCCGGTCAGAAAAGTCATGATCTTCCCGGTCTCGTCGCCATAAGTTTGGGCATCGGCGGCCTGCTTGTCGCGGAAATAAATCTGGGAAGTGATGCCTTGCGAGCTGACGCGCGTGCCTGCGCCTTTCACAATGGCGATGCTGCCGGGAAAGCTGGGCTTCTCGTAGTGAAAGGAGTAAACCGTTCCGTCCTTCGCTGGATCTGTCTTGGAATCTCCGCTCGCGATCACGCGATAGTCGGAGGGAGTGGTGATGTGAAGGTCAGCGCTGAATCGGTTGACGGTGTAGCCGCTCACGGGAAACCAGCGGGCGGGATAAAGAAGGAAGCCGAAGTCTGGGTGAAGAGCAGCGAACTTCAGCCCCGAGACAGGTGAGTCCTCATTGCCGGTCAGCTTGCCATCGTAAGTGATAGAGACCTCGGCAGGCTGGCCTTTAGTAAGGCTGTTTGCGTAAGCAAGGTGGATGGTGAAATCGGAGTTGTTCCGGGAGGTGGGCACCTCCTTCCCGGACCCATCGACAGCTTTAGAGACGGTGAGCGCGTTGTTCAGCTCGAAAGTCACTTCGTTCAGCGTGTCGAGCGGCGTAAAATCGATCTTCGCTGTGGATGTGATGGACTGCGTGCGGGGATTGACAACCGCATCGATCGTATACTTCTGGACCTGGATCGTGCCTGGATGCTGCTGAGCGAAACACGGAAGCGCCGGCAGCAGGGCAAGGAAGACAGTCCATCTAAAACTTCGGATCATCTGTTTCTTCATTGTCTCCCGATATAAGTTACGCGTCTTGGCCGGTAGGTGTCTTCACGCGAGAAATGGAATCCGCGATCACGCCGGCGGCTCGTGCCAGCGGATCGCCTTCACCCGTAAGAAGCTGACGAACGCCAGCCAGTTCGGCTCGCATTTCAGAAGCAAGCGCTTGGTCTTCGAGCAAAGGGAGCGCGGCCGCGGCAAGCCGGGCGCCAGTCATCTCGTGCTGTATCAACTCCGGCACAACGCGGCGGTTGGCAATCAGGTTCACCATGGACAAAAATGGAACTTTCACCAGGCGTCGTCCGGCTCGCCAAGTAAGTGGGCTGACTTGATAAAAGGTCACCATGGGCGTACCGAGGAATGCGGCCTCAATGGTGACCGTTCCGCTGGCCGCTAGGGCTAAGTCCGCATGCGCAATAGAGTCCCAAGTGTCGTTTTCTACTACTTGGATGGATAAGCTTTCGATAGGTTCCCGAAAAGTTTGAAGCGCGCCGTGTGTCTGGAAACCTTTCGGCGTAGCGAGGACAACAGACAGGGATAGTCTTGCGCGGAGGAGACCCACCGCCTCGAGCAGCGCGGGCATGTGGCGGCACGCTTCCCCGGCGCGGCTTCCTGGCAGCAGAGTAATCAAGCGGCGATCGGGTGGGAGCGAATGCTCGGCAAAGAACTCGGCACGGCTCTTGCGTGGACGCACCATGCTGGCGAGCGGGTGACCTATATAGGTTGCGTCCACGCCCCGATCGCGGAACCACTGCTCTTCGAACGGAAACAAGCAGAAGAGTTTGTCGACTAAGCGGGCGATTGCTTTCACCCGATGCTGTCGCCAGGCCCAGACTTGCGGGGCAACCAGATAATAGACCGGGACATGCAGGCGCTTCAAGTGGCGAGCGAGCCGAAGATGAAAATCCGGGCTATCGGTCAGCAGCGCTCCAATGGGTTTGTGCAACCGGGCGTAAGAGATTAACTTGCGGTATTCGCCATAGATGCGCGGCAAATGCCCGACTACTTCTGCTAGCCCGACGACAGCCAGTTGCGACGCGTCAACGATCGGCTCGACGCCCGCACTCTGCAGTTGCGGCCCGGCACATCCATAAAAGTGGGCGTTCGGGAATGCTTCGGCGAGATGACGGACAACGCCCGCAGCGTACATATCGCCGGACGCTTCCCCGGCGGAGACCAGAAATTGCACTGTTGCGCTCCCGATTTTAGCAGCGATCGCGGAGCCCGCGGAAGGCGGACAGCGCCGGTTCGGGGCAGGCGCGCTCTGCTAGAATCGAGGTCGAAAAGTCAAGATGTCAAGTCAACGAGAGCCGAACCCCGCCGTTCCTGCCCAGGTCAACTTGGCAAGGGTCAGTGTCGGCCAGTTTGCGGAGCGCTTTCGCGGGGAGGTAATTCCCCTTAGCAATACCTTCAGTTACTTCTGCGCGTCTGTGCCGATGAGCGAAGAAGTTGTGAAAGAGTATCTGGAAGAGCCGATCGCCGCGCTTCCGGCGGCTTTAGCGGCGATGCTGCCACGCATCTCCATCCTATTGGTGCCTTATCTGGAACGGACGAGCGAGCGGGCTGCCCTGAAAACCAGCCGCACGAAGCGGAAGAGCGTAGAAAAGGCCGCCGATTTCGTGGTGGCCGAGCGGCCGGCCGATGGGCACCAGTCTTGGGCTTCGCAGGTGAGTTTCGAGAACGAAACGGTGCTGGTGTTTGCGCTCAAAGAGCAGGATGTGGCGGAGTATCACTATCGCCTTTACAGACGTTTGTCTACGCTGGTGGCGGATAATTGGTCGCCGGAAGCCTCCTCGACTTACAAAGCGCTGCTTCGCGAAGAGCTAACCGGCAGTGTTCATGGCGAAGTGGACGACGACAGTTGGCAGGCGAAACAGACTTTGTTGAGGCGTCAGACAAACGCCAAGCGCGAGAGCCCGCTGTTTGAAGATTATGCCCGGCAGTCGTTTATCGATACGCTCACGCTTTACCTGCATGGCATCTGCTGCGACATCGACGTGGAGACCGGTCCAAGACAGTTGCCGAGCCGCTATTTGCGGAAGCGGTTGAATGCGTTGAAGGCGCTCTATCCGCCCGCAAACGGTTACGCGGTGTTTCCGGAAGACAGCGAGCGGGCTCGCGCCGCCGAGTAGGTCAAAGCCCGGCGGTTAACCTCTCAAGTGCGATGATTGCGCCTTCTTTGCCGCGATTCCCGATCTCATTGTGAGGCCCGACGCAGCTGGGGCAGCCTGCTTCGCACTTGCAATTCGTCACTAATTCGAGCGCGGCTTTCAGCAATTCGGCGCGGCGTCGAAAGAGCGGTTCGCTCTGCCCGATACCGCCGGGATAATTGTCGTAGAGAACGAGGTCGGGTTCGAAGGCCGAAGTTTTTGCGGCCGATTCGTCGAGAACGGTGAGCGCGAGATCGCGCGGGTCGCTGAGCAACAGAACAGCGCCGATGGTCTTGAGGACGTTGCCTGTGCCGCGGATGGCGTCCTGCAGGTCAGCGGTAGAGAAACCTGTGAAATCGGAGAAAAAGGCGCCCGGAAAATGCAGCCAGAAGGCGGTGGTGTGCATTTCCTGCTCCGGCAGAGACAAGAGGCCGGCGCCGACGTTTTCGAGCGTGTAGAACTTAATCTTCTTGAAGCCGACCACCTGGCGTTTCACACGTACCTCGCCGTGCGCCGCGGCGGCAGCATCGGTCACACATTCGAACTGCGAGAACTCGCTCACCTGCGTGTAAACAATCGCGTCAGTGAAGTAATCGGAGTCGACCTGGCGGACGAAGGCCTTGCGTCCATCAAAGTCGAGCTTCTCCACCTGGAACTGGCGCGCATCGTGAAGGTAGATGGCTTTCTCGTGAAGCGTAGTGAGCGCGGAGGGGAAATCCACCTCGCCGATGATCTTGCGATCGTCCGTCACGTCGACGACGAGGAAGTTATCGCTGGTCACGGCCCGCAGACTGACCGAATCGGCAGGGTAGCTGTCGCTCACCCAGTGCCAGCAGTCGCCGGAGTGGTGGAGCAGGTGCAGGTCTTCGGCCAGGAAGCGGCATAGCTTTTCGACGTCGTGACCGCCGAACGGTTCACCGTCGCGGAGCGGCAACTCGAAGGCCGCGCACTTCAGGTGGCTCAAGAAAATCTCGAGGTTGTCCGCATTGATGTGCGCTTCCTCAGGCGAGGCATCGAAGAAATACTCGGGGTGCTCGACGATGTACTGATCGAGCGGAGCACTGGAGGCGACGAGCACGGCCAGTGAGGTTCCGCTACGGCGGCCCGCGCGCCCGGCTCGCTGCCAGGTGGAGGCGATGTTCCCGGGATAGCCAGCGAGCACCACGGCGTCAAGCGAGCCGATGTCGACGCCCAGCTCCAGGGCGTTGGTCGCCACCACCGCGCGAATCTCTCCGTCACGCAACCCAGCTTCAATGGCGCGGCGCTCTTTGGGAAGATAACCGCCGCGATAGCCGCGCACCGCTTCGTGAGAGAACGGCAGCTGCGCGCAGGCGTCCTTCAGATACGTCGTCAGGACTTCGGTGGCGAGGCGATTGTTGGTGAAGACTAGCGTTTGCGCATTTTGCCGAATGAACTCGAGGGCGACTCGGCGCGTCTCATGCAAGTAGCTCCGGCGTATGCCCAATTGCTGATTGACAACAGGAGGATTATAGAAAATAAAGTACTTATCGCCTGAAGGCGCGCCATTTTCCGTAACTAGCTCGAATGGTTGGCCCGTAATTGACTCGGCCAATTCCTTTGGATTGGCAATCGTGGCGGAGCAACAGACGAACTTTGGCTTCGTTCCGTAAAACTTGCAGATCCGCTCGAGGCGGCGCAGGATGTTTGCCAGATGACTGCCGTAGACGCCGCGATAGTAGTGAAGCTCATCGATGACGAAGTATTCAAGGTTCTCGAAGAGCTTGGCCCACTTGGTATGGTGCGGCAGGATGCCGGTGTGGAGCATATCCGGGTTGGTCATCACGACGTTGGCCTTGTCGCGGATCGTGCGGCGTGCGTCGGAGGGCGTGTCGCCATCGTAGGTGTGACACGTTAGGGGACCGCCGATCGAGTCATTCAGGCGCTGCAGCTCCAGGCGCTGATCTTCGGCGAGCGCCTTGGTGGGGAAGAGGTACAGGGCGCGGGCGGAAG
The DNA here is from genome assembly GCA_965219105.1 of Bryobacteraceae bacterium. Classification (GTDB taxonomy): domain Bacteria; phylum Acidobacteriota; class Terriglobia; order Bryobacterales; family Bryobacteraceae; genus Bog-105. Next base: position 4,140,184 of record OZ244728.1, read on the forward strand.
GCTTCGCCAGAATCGATTGAACGACCGGCAGGTTGTAGCAAAGCGTCTTACCGCTGGCTGTGGGTGTGACAACGGCCACATTGCGTGCGGCCAGGGAGTGATCGACGGCGGCGGCCTGATGCAGGTAGAGCGACTCTATGCCGCGCGAGGCGAGCGCCTGGGCAAGGCGAGCATCTAGCTGCGACGGGAATGGCGCAAAGCGAGCGGGGCGGGCAGGCTGATGCCGAATGGCGCGCACTGGAGACTCGTGTTCAGCCATCAGCTGTTCGAAGCGCTTGACCATCTCCGGCAAAGGAGAGCGCGACTGAAGAGCTAACGCGCTTTCCGCCGTACGCGGCTCGCCGAAATCTAAAGCAAGATTCAAATTGGTTCGCCTTTTGTTCTTTCTACCCTAACGGAGTTCGGATGGGAGAACAAGAGGCGAAGCGCCAGATCAGTGGCTTCGGCGCCAGGCGCAGATTTCGAGGCCCACAGTCACCGAACGGCCCGGCATGTCGACGCCATCGATTTCCTGATAACGCGTGTCCGTGACGTTTGCCAGTTGCAGGTAGGGATGAAAGCGCGAATGAGTCCAGCCGATGTTCAGATCCCAGAGAGCATAGGCGTCGTGGCGATAGCGCTGGAGGACGCCCACGCGGGTGCGGGCCAGAAGCCCGTGAGCGGAGAGAATCTGCCAGGCGGCTACGGCTTCGTTTACCGGATAGTTGAACAGATACTTCGACTCGAGCCCGGCGGAGAGAGGTTGCGACCCATGCAGGCCGGTGTATTGCACCGAGACTTGCTGAGCGTGAGGCAAAGTTCCTGTGACCCCGGACTCCACACCTAAGAATCGGATTCGGTCGAAGTTGGTTGCGACCCACGGGTCGGAGATGGAGGAGCGGACATAATCGATACCGTTCTTTTCGCCGCGATCGAAGAACGTCGTGGAAGCGCGCCAGCGGGGATGGAAGTACCAATCGAGACCGGCTTCATAGTTAGCGGCCTGCTCGGGCTTGAGGTTGGGATCACCGTAGTCGGCGGGGTCGTGATAGTACAGGTCGGTATAAGTGGGGCGGCGAAAGGCGCGACTGTAGGAGGCGCGGAGTTTCAGGCTGCCGGCGAGCCAATAACCGCCGCTCACGGTCGGAGCAAAGAAGGTTTGCCGGTGAGCGAAGAAGTCCTCCCGCGCACCCACTGACAAAGAGAAACGGCGCAGAGAGCGAAAATCGAATACTCCGTAGGCGGCGCCTTGGCGGCGGTAATGACGGCCGAGGTTTGTGCTTTCGATGCTGTCGTAAGTGCCCTCGGCTCCGTAGGAGAGACGGGCGAAGCGGGACAGATCGTTGTGGCGGCGGAGGGTGGTGTCCCACGATTCGTCAGAGTGGCGGTTGGCATCGAGATCGGGGTAGTCACGAAAGAGTTCGAAGAGATCGGTGTGTCGGCGAAAGGAAAAAGTGAACAGCGTATTTTCGCCGAGATCCTGAGTAAGGGCGGCGTACCAGGTTTTGGTCCGCTCCCAGGAGAGGTAATTTCCGTAAAACTGGTTGGCGCCGAAGGGCCGGTCGAGGCCGGAGAAGAAGAGGCGGGTGGAGCCCAGACGAGTGTGCAACCAGGTTTCGGACGAACCGGCGAGATTGCGGTATTCGCGGTCCTCCTCGAAGCCGTCGGAGAGTTCGCGGTCGAAGGAAAGCTGTTCGGAGGCTTGGGTGTCGCCGAAGGAGAAGCGGCCGCCCTGCGAGTTGGTTCCAAAGCTACCGCCGGCAGCGCGTAACACAAGTTCCGGGCCGGGATTGACTCGGGTGAGGACGTTAACGACGCCGCCAATGGCATCCGAGCCGTACAGGGTGGAGCCGGTGCCGCGCAGGATTTCGATATGGCTGACGGCGTCCAGGGGGACGGGAATGTCGAAGTTGTGATGAGCGCTTTGGGCGTCGCTGACGCGCAGGCCGTTAATCAAAATGAGTGTCTGGCCGAAGGTGCCTCCGCGGATCGAGATGTCGCTCTGGACACCTGGCGCGCGTTCGCCCAGGTCGACCGAGGAATCGAGCTGCAGAAGATTCTGCAAGCCGTTGAAGAGGATGAGTTCTTTCGGCAGGTTGCCGATGACGTCGACCGAGCGATCGAGTTCCTCAAGCGGCAGCGGGGCGGCGACGCCCGTAACAACGACCGTTTGCTTAAGCGGGACGGACGAGGGAACGGACGGATTTTGCGCAGAGAGCCGCAGCGTGTTCGCAAGGAAAGCTGCACAAAACAGCCTGAGCCGTGCCCGTTTCACGAAGCGGACTCGACCGTCCCGGCCAGCTTCTGCACGGTTTGGAAAGTATCGGAATCGGCGGCGGTTTTGTCGGTGCGATAGCGTTTGACGCGGGCAAAACGGAGCGCGAGGCCGCTCACGTATCGCGGGCTGACCTGGATTTCGTTGAAGGCGATCTCCACGACGATTTTCGGTTCGACGTAGACAGTGTAGGTGTCGCGGGCGAGCTCGATTTTTTGAAGTTCAGCCGTTTGCCAGGCGAGCATTTCGTCAGTGAGGCCTTTGAAGGTCTTGCCGAGCATGGCAAAGCCGCCCTTTTCGGTGTCACGGGCGCCCAGGTGGAGGTTGCTCAGCCAGCCCTTGCGACGGCCGTTGCCCCATTCCGCGGCGAGAATGACGAGATCCAGAGTGCGGGCCTGCTTGATTTTCAGCCAGCTCTGGCCTCTGGAACCGGCTGCATAGGCGGCATCGCGAGCTTTCGCCATAACGCCCTCGTGACCTTGCGAGAGCGATTGATGGAGGAAGTCTTCGGCGCGATCCTGGCTTCCGGTTGTGAGGTTCGGGACCAGATGCGCGGCCGGCACGAGCTCGGAGAGATGACGGAAGCGATCGGATTGCGCTTGATCGACAAGCGAACCGTTCAGGTAGAGCAGATCGAACCACACGGGAGTCATCGGCAGCTCGTCGAGCAAGGCAGAGACATTTACTTTACGGCCGAAGCGCCGCATGGAAACCTGGAACGGCTGCGGGCGACCCGTGGAATCGAAGCTGAGCGCTTCGCCATCGAGGATGAGATCCTGCGCGGGGAGAGCGCGGACGGCTTCGACGATTTCCGGGATGGCGGAACTGACGTTGTTGGCGCCGCGCGAGTAGATCCGCACGTCGTCGCCGGATTTGTGGGCCTGTATGCGAGCGCCATCGAACTTAAACTCGAGAGCCGCCTCGCCGCCGAGTTCGCTGAGCGCTTCCGGCACATCTTCGGCGGTCTGGGCGAGCATAGGCTGCACCGGGCGGAAGAGTTGAATGTCGTATTGGGAGAGTCCCCCTTCGCCTTCGGCTACCGCGGCGCGAGCGATTGCCGTGACTCCACCGGCCATCATGGCGGCGCGGCGAATGCGGTCGCCGCTGAGCCCGGACGTTTTGGCAAGCGCGTCCAGCATGATGCCTTCGAGAGCGCCCTGGCGTAGCTCGCCGACCAGTAAGCCGGACAGGAACTGCTGTTCGGGCCCGGTCGCGCGTTCGAAGAGGTGGTGCAGCAGCTCACGCTTGCGGCTTTCCGAGCCTGGTCCGCTCAAGCGGGAAAATTCATTTAAGGTGCGGTCGAGATCCGCCATTTCGAGCGATGCTTCAGCGGCTGGCGGCGCAAGAGCCGAGCGAACGGTGGAGTAGCCGATACCGATACGCCCCTGGCGCGTGATGCCGGAGAGATAGGCGACGACAATCTCAACTTCATCCGGGCTCAGGCGCTTCAAAAGGGACGAAAGACGATCTATCTTCTCCAGGCGTTTGCTGGTGGCGGTAATTTGACGCGATGTCTCGACGACTTCAGCCAGCAGCATTTACTTGAATTGTTCGTCCAGGGGCACGCGGTAGCCGGCTACGAGGGCATTGGTCTGCGAAGCGAGTCCGATGATGGCCATGAGCTCGCCAAAGCCCTCCTCGGTCAGACCTTTCTTGCGGGCAGATGCCGAGTGCGAAGCGATGCAATACGAGCATTGATTGGCTACGCTCACGGCGATATAGATCAACTCTTTCGTGACCGGATCGAGCACGCCCGGGCCCATGACCGTCTTGAGCGACTCCCAAATCCGGCGGAGGGTGGCCGGGTCGTTGGCCAGAGCCTTCCAGAAATTATTGACCGAATCGACCTTGCGGGTTGCCATGATGTCATCGAAGACGGCTTTCACTTCCGGTGTGGCGTCGTTGTATTCGATAAGAGCTGGTGAACTCATAAAGGGTTAGGACTTGCCGATGAGGATGCCCGCGATGAAGACCAGGACGCCGCCAACAATGACTTGAAGGGCAGCGCGCAACAGAGGCGTCTCCATGTAGTGCTTGCGAATCCAACTAATGACGGCGAGTTCGACAATGACGACGCCGATGGCAATCGCGGTAGCAGTCTGGAAGTCGTTGATGAGGTAGGGAAGCGTGTGACCGACCCCGCCGGCGAAGGTCATCACGCCCGTGACGCATCCTCGAATGAAGGGTTTGCCACGGCCGGTGAGCGAGCCATCGTCGGAGAGGCCCTCCGCGAAGGCCATGGAAATACCGGCGCCGACCGAAGCGGCCATGCCGACGACGAAAGCATCGTGAGGACGATGGGTGGCGAAGGCAGCGGCGAACAAGGGCGCAAGGGTGGAGACCGAACCGTCCATCAGCCCGGCGAGAGCGGGTTGGACCACCTGGAGAACAAAGGTGCGGCGGAGAACTTCCTTTTCGCCGGCGTGCGCCTCGGCAGTAAGGTGCTTTTGCTCGATGGTCTCAGCGGCCGCGGTGTGGCGTGCTTCTGCTTCGGCCAGATTGCCGAGAAGTTCGCGGGTGGAAAGGTCAGCCGTGCGAGCGATAGCCAAGTGGTAGAAGCGCTGTGTTTCACCTTCCATGGATTCGATCGCTTTGCGAACGGCGGCCGGACCGAGCGGGCGAATCAGCCAAACCGGAGGACGCGAAACGAAGCCTTTGACGTCCTGGCGGCGGATGAGTGGAAGACGTTCGCCAAAGCGCTTGCGATAGAGGTCGATTAGGCTGCCGCGATGGCCGGATTCTTCGGCCTGCATCTCGTCGAGCATGCGGGCGGTAGCGGGAAAATCGGCGCGCAGAGCTTCGGCAAATTCGCCGTAGATGCGGGCGTCCTCTTCTTCGAGGGACACGGCGAGTGCCAGGACCTCTTTTTCGGACAGATCGTCGAAACTCTTTGCCATGCGTGTTCGTGGAGAGCGCGAGCACCTCCGCCAATGTGACCGCAAAGCTAGTTTAGCGGGTGAGGAGTGGGCCGGATCGGACCAACGAGTGGCCCGGCTCAGGAAGCCGGCTTGCGCAAAACAACGATGTTACCGTAAGCCGCCGATTTCGGAAGTTGAGAGACGAAGGATTCCTCCAGAAAGAACAACAGTTCTTTGGCTTTCGGGTCTTGCAGGAGCTCGTCGAGTTTGGCGTTGAATGCATCGACTCCGTCGCGGCCCAGGGCCCGCCAAAAAGGGAGATTGTAGAGCAGCAATCCATGGGGAATGATCTGCTCAACTTCGAGACCGCATTCGGCGGCCGCGGTTCGCATTTCGGCGTCGCTTGCCACAGCGTAGAAGTTGCCGGGATTCGTTGCATCGATACCGTATGGGAACTGTTGATCCCGGTCCGGATCGTAATCGGCCAGATGCTCGCGATTTCCGAAGTCGAAGAGCACGACCCCGCCGGGCCGAACAGCTCGCGCTTTCTCACGCAGAATAGCCGGCCACTCGGGGAAATGCGCCAGGAACATTCGCGAGATCACCATGTCGAACTCTCCATCCTGCGCGGGGATCGCGAAACCGGTGCCTTGACGAAGTTCAATGTGCCGCCCGTCAAAATTTTGGGAAGCACGGATGAGCATCGCCGCGCTCACATCGCAGGCGACTACCCGATAGCCAGAATCATAGAGCGGAGCGGAGATCAGACCGGTGCCACATCCCAGATCTAAGATCCTCGCTCCAGGGGCGGCGAACTTCCGGACGTAACGCAAGTAGAGATCGTGGCGCAGCAGTTGGAAGAGCCGGGGAGCGGCGACGGTCGAGTCGTGATAGGAGTCAGCTCGCTCCTTGGATTGCCAGGCGGAAGTCTTAAAATCCGAGACGTTCACGTTGCGTTTCGCAATCAATGTGTATCATACGGATTTTTGCACCTGACTGAGTAGAGTAAGAACAGTGATGCCGCCTCTCGCTACTCCGAGTAACCCGGAAAACGACTTCGATTTACGCTCCAAAGCTTACCTTGTGACAGGCGGGACTGGATCTTTCGGCAAAAGCTTTGTTAAATATCTGCTCGATACTTTTTCACCGAAGAGAGTGATTGTTTTTTCGCGCGATGAGCTCAAGCAGAGCGAGATGGCGGAGACGCTGAACGCTTCCACCTATCCTCCGATCCGTTACTTTCTGGGCGATGTGCGCGATCGCGACCGCCTCGAGATGGCACTGCGAGGAGTGGACGTGGTGGTTCACGCAGCGGCGCTCAAGCAAGTGCCGGCAGCGGAATACAATCCTTTCGAGTGCATCCACACCAACGTATTGGGAGCGGAGAATGTGGTGCGTGCTTCGATTCGAGCGGGCGTGAAGAGGGTGCTGGCGCTTTCGACCGACAAGGCAGTGAACCCGATCAATTTATACGGTGCAAGTAAGTTGGCGGCGGATAAGATCTTTGTTGCGGCGAACAATCTGAGCGGCGAAGGTGGACCGAAGTTCAGCGTGGTGCGTTACGGAAACGTGCTCGGCTCGCGCGGCAGCGTGGTGCCGTACTATCGAAAGCTGATCAGGGAAAAAGCCGGGGCGCTTCCCGTGACCGACGCCCGGATGACCAGATTCTGGATCACTTTACGACAGGCCATCCGATTTGTAGTGAAGGCGATCGAGCAGATGAGGGGTGGCGAGATATTCGTGCCGAAGATTCCGAGCATGCCAGTCCTGGAGGTCGCACGGGCGTTGGCTCCCGGGTTGCCGCAGAGGATCGTGGGTATCCGGCCCGGAGAAAAGCTGCATGAGGCTTTAATTACGGAGGATGACGCGCGGCAAACCGTGGACATCGGCGATGGCTTCGTGATTACACCTTCGATTCGCTTTGCAAGCTTTGGCGATTATAGTGAAGCGCCGAAGGTGCCGCCCGGATTCGAGTACACAAGCGATAAGAACCCGGACGTACTGAGTACCGAGGCGTTCCTGCAGTTGCTCGAGGAAGAAGAATGAGCGCGCGAGCCGTGGTGATTGTGCAGGCGAGGTTAGGTTCATCGCGCTTGCCCGGCAAGGTGCTCGAGACGCTGAATCGGCGGACTGTGCTGCGGCGCGTGCTGGAACGCTGTACGGCGATGGAAGGGATAGCGGCAGTGTGCTGCGCGGTTCCAGAGGGCGGTTCGGACGATCCGGTTGCCGAGGAAGCGCTCGCCTGCGGAGTAGCGGTAACGCGCGGGCCGGAGAACGATGTTTTGCAGCGTTACTATCAAGCGGCGCGAGAGTGGAAAGCGGACGTGATTGTGCGCGTGACAAGCGACTGCCCGTTGATCGATCCCGCCATTGCTTCGCAAGTGCTCCGGCTAGTTACCGAGGGCGGGGCTGATTATGCCTGCAATAATGTGCCGCCCAGTTGGCCGCACGGCTTGGACTGTGAGGCGTTTCGTTTCGATTGGCTGGAGCGGGCACACGCGGAAGCGGAGCTCCCCTCAGAGCGCGAGCACGTCACGCCTTTTCTGCGGAATCATGCTGAAACGAAGAAACTGGTTTTGCCTGGGCCAGGCGGGAAGTTGACCGAGCACCGCTGGACGCTCGATACCGCAAGCGACTTGCAATTTCTGAAGGCGCTATTTGAACGCATGCCGGAGGGGCGCGAGAGTTATGCATATAGCTGCCCGCTTTCGATTGTCGAAAAGGATCCACAGCTCGCGCAAATAAATGCCGGCCACGATCGGGAGGCCGGTTTGAAAAAATCTTTAGCCGAGGATTTGAAATTCCTGAGCCGCGCATGAAGACGCGTAAATTTCTTCCCTACGGCCGGCAGACGATCACGGAGGAAGATATTCAGGCCGTCACGGAAGTACTGCGCTCGGATTGGCTCACGACAGGCCCGGCGGTGGAACTGTTTGAGGGAGCAGTTGCGAAGTTCACGGGAGCGCAGTTTGCCGTGGCGGTATCGAGCGGGACGGCGGCGCTGCATGCGGCGGTACACGCGATGGAACTCGAGCCAGGCGCAGAGGTGATCGTGCCCGCCCTCACTTTCGCCGCTACCGCGAACGCGATTGTTTACTGTGGCGGAACTCCGGTCTTTGCGGATGTAAAGGCCGAATCTCTGCTCATCGATCCGGAATCTGTTTTGCGGCGGATCAGCTCGCGAACACGTGGCATCATCGCGGTGGATTATGCCGGCCAACCCTGCGACTATGATCAGCTGCGCCAGATTGCCGCTCAGCATGGCTTGTTTTTGCTGGCTGACGGCTGCCATGCGTTAGGGGCGAGCTACCGGGGAGAAAACGTGGGCGCAATAGCCGACGCCACTGCGCTCAGTTTTCACCCGGTGAAACATATTACGACGGGCGAGGGTGGAATGATCACCACTAACGATCCGCAACTCGCCCAGCGGATGCGGCGATTTCGCAATCACGGTATTACTACGGACCATCGCGTCAGGAGCGAGACGGGGCAGTTTCGCTACGAGATGGTCGAGTTAGGTTATAACTACCGGATCTCCGACATGCAGTGCGCTCTGGGAAGCTCACAGCTGCAAAAGCTGCCACTTTGGCTCGAGACCCGGCGGCGTTTAGCGAGATATTACGATGAGCAGTTACAGAAGACAAGCGGCATCACGCCGTTAGTTACTGCAGGGGACCGCACCCACGCCTATCACTTGTATGTCGTACGGCTCAGGAGCGGGCGTGATCGTATCTTCAGTTTGTTGAGGGAGCGCGGCATTGGAACCAATGTTCACTATCTGCCGGTTCACCTGCATCCGTATTACAGGGAAAAGTTCGGCTACGGCGAGGGCCTGTGTCCTGTTGCGGAGGCCGCTTACCAGGAGATCTTATCTTTGCCGCTTTATCCCCAGATGGAACTTACAGATGTGGAGTATGTGGCGGAAAACCTCAAGGCTCTAACTCGATCTTTGCAGTGAGGGCGGAGATCTGTTGATCGAGCTCCCTGATATCGGCGATGATCTGTTTTGCGTTAACCGGGGACTTTTCGACTGCGATGCGCAGGATGTTCATCCAGTTGACGTTGTTTTTGGCGCGGGCCGCTTCGATCTGGTCGATGGGCGTGAGATGCCTTTCTTCGGGCTGCCAGTCGATCTCGATGGTGAATTGCTCTAAGACTTGGCGGCGTTCGCTTTGAAGAGCAGACTTGTTTTGAATCCAGCTGTGTTTTTGAAGGCCGAGAAGATGAACGCCGATGCGCCGCCCGTCCCGTTCGAGTTGAGAGGTGCGGAAACCTTCCTCCTCGAATCCGAAACGTTTGTAGAAGGTCAACACGGCATCGTTGCCCTCAACGACCGTGCCGTCGAGCTTTTCGAGGCTCAGAGTCTCGAAGGCGAACTCCAGCATCCGGACCTCGACGGCCGATCCAATGCCGTGCCCCCGGGAGGCTGGCGCCAAATAAAACCCCCAATCGCACCGTTTGTTCTTCTCGTTGATGGCATTAAAGCTGAAGACGCCAATTGGCTGCGTATCTTCGTCGAGAATGCCAAGAGTGATTTGACTTCGGTCAGTCTTGAGACGGCTGATCCAGAGTAAGTGTTCGTTTGTGCCGATAACTTGGTCCGTGTACATCATTTTTCGGACGTCCGCATTGTTGCGGATTTCAAGGATTCGAAGCTGCGCATCGGTTTCGAGCTTGTGAACCGGGATCAGGTGTAGAGTGTGTTTCGCCATTTATTCTGGAGAGGACGAGATGAAAAACGAGTTCGAAATTCAGGGACGCAGGATCGGGCCCGGTCAGCCTGTGTATATTGTCGCCGAGCTCTCCGCAAACCACGGTCAGAAGTTCGAACGGGCCGTTGAACTGATCCGTTTGGCGCATGAAGCGGGGGCCGACGCGGTGAAACTGCAGACCTACACGCCAGATACGCTCACGATGAATTCCGACAGGGATGCGTTCCGTGTGGGTGCGGGAAGCTTGTGGGCAGGCCGCACGTTGTACGACTTGTATACGGAGGCGTTCACGCCTTGGGACTGGCAGCCCGCACTGAAGAAAGCGGCCAATGAGCTTGGCCTCGCGCTCTTCTCTTCGCCTTTCGATTTCTCGTCGGTCGAGTTTCTGGAGAGCATGGATGTGCCGGCCTACAAGATTGCGTCGTTTGAGCTGGTGGACTTGCCGCTCATCCGACGGGTGGCGGCTACCGGGAAACCGATTGTTATGTCGACCGGCATGGCGACTTTACCGGAGATTGAAGAAGCTGTGACAGCGGCGCGAGAAGCAGGGGCGAACGAGATTGCATTGCTGAAATGTACCAGCGGATACCCGGCGCGCGCAGAGGAGATGAATCTTCGCACGATTCCGGATTTGGCCGAAAAGTTTGGCGTTCCCGTGGGTCTGTCGGATCACACGCTCGATGCGACGGTTTCGGTAGCCGCGGTGAGTTTGGGCGCTGCTTTACTTGAGAAGCACTTGACGGTGTCGCGAGCCGACGGCGGTCCGGATAGCGCCTTTTCGCTCGAGCCCGGTGAATTTGAGGCGATGGTTGAGGCGGTCCGAACCACTGAGCGGGCGCTTGGGCATGTGTCATACGGCGCGACCGAACATGAATCGAAGAACCTTGGTTTTCGGCGGTCGTTATTCGTTACCGAAGACGTCGCTGCCGGCATGCCGCTCACCCCGGAGAACCTTCGCAGCATTCGTCCGGCGGCGGGTTTGGCGCCACGGCACTATGAGGAAGTGCTGGGACGCACGCTGGTGAGAGATGTGGAACGCGGCACACCGTTGAGTTGGGATCTGATTCGCTGAAGCCCGATGGCGGAACGCGAGGCCATTTTTGTAACCGACGTTGTGCAAGTCGAGTTTCTCCTCAGTGCTGCAGGTGCGAGGTTCGAGGGCTGCTGGAAAATTCCGCTATCGCTGCAGGCGTATGGGCTGCTGCTGCGCAAGGGCGCGAAGCACGTGCGGTCTTACATCGACTTTGTCGATTTCGAGAGTAGTAAGCGATGGTACCTGGATGAGGGCCTGCAACATTCGAGAAATTGGCTGCGCGAGTTAGGGCTTGGATTCGAGCTGGAAGATATCGACTTGGCGGAGCTCGATGCGCCGTGCCAGTTTCTGCTGTTTACGCACTTACGATTCCTTGAAAGAACAGCCGGGCAGTTGATTCAGAACACGCCGGGGATTGACCGGTTTTATGTGATCGAAGCGCGCGAACCGCTTGCGCACGAGTTTTATTTCGATTCCGATGTGGCCGCTGCGGTGCTGTACGCGGTGTGCGAGCGGCTCCAGCGTTCGGTGGAGCTGATCACGATGGAGGAGCGGCCGTTCTATGCCTATCCGCAATACCGATCGCGGCCCATCACGGAGACAGCACCCGGTGTGGGGCATATTGTGGCTCAGCCGGCACAGTCGCCGCGCATCGGGTTTGTACCGGCGACCGTAGCGGAAGCTGAATCGCTGTGGGCAAGCATCCGGGGCATTCCGTCCCAGACGTTTCTTTTTCCTTCGACGTGGAACCCAGGATTGATCTCGCAGCCGGACAATTTCTTTCGCCTTTCGGATGCAGACGGGCCTTGGTCGCAACGGATCGCTGCGCGGTTGGATCGACTGTACGAGGCGTTTCGAAGGTGCCGCGAGCGCTCGAGTCTTCCGGAAGCGATTGTGCGCAATCCCCGGCTGGATTTTCAATTTGAGTACATCATTCGCCGCCGCTGGCGCGCGTACGCCAACATGATCGAGCGCGCAAAGCAGTACGTGCGAGATGTGCCGCTCGATCTTTTTATTCATTCCGATCACTTTACGGCAGAAGGAGCGATTCTGTCGCGGCTATACGCACGGCGGCGTACACCGGTGCTGATTGCTTTGCATTCGAGTTATCCCTGCGACCGGAACTGGGCTTCCTGGCGAAGTGGGGATCGGGCGATGGCGCCTAGCCTGAGCGCTGCGCAGCGCCTCCGGAAAATTTCGCCGATCACGGAAACGTTGGGAATTGGCGACCCGAGTGCGCGCAAACTTCAAAGTCTTCGTGCCCGGAGTAGATCGGCCGGCTTGAAGAAGGAGGTGGCCGGCGATCGCAAACTCGTCCTGGTTGTAATCAATGCGCTGGAGCTGAATTGCGTTCCCTTCGTAGACCTGAAGAAGCACTTCGAAGCGATGGCGGTCCTTGCTGAATTGGCCGAAACGCTGAGGGGCAGGGCCGTGGTCGCACTGAGAACGAAGCCGGGCTGGTCTGGCGATGATGCTGTTCTTTACGAGACGGTAAGCGGCTTTCGCCCGGAAATCACGTTGGAAGAGGCGAGTTTCTCCCAATGTATTCGCATGGCCGACTGCATCGTGGGGGTGAACGTTGCCACTGGCGGCTATTACGAGATCCTGCAAAAGGGCGCGCCGCTGATTCATTTCCAGAATGCAGAGGTGATTTCGCAACAGCCGGACTTGCCGCCGGAAGCAATCATGCAGGTGACCCGGTTTGAAGCGCTTTGCCCGGCAGTAGAATCGGTTCTCTTCGATGAGGAGTTTGCCGCGGGGTTGCTTGCGAAGCAGCGCAGTTTTGCAGCGCGCGATTTGGCAGCGGAGTTTTCGGAGCCGGGCGATGCGGTGCAGGCGGTCTTGAAGAGCCGGGTCAAGAGAGGTTGGCAAAGCGTCTGGCGGCGCAGAGCGGGGACGGTTTCAGAGCCTAATGCTGAAGTGAATCCGGCGATTGCGGAAAGCTCACTCGAGATCTCGACGGCGGCAGTGGCGGGAAGCTTGGACGATATTCTCGTTGCGGCGAATGGTCACGGTAAGGCAATAGGGTGGGCGGCCGATGTCGAAGCCGAAAGCGCAGCCAAGGCGGTGCATGTGTTTGCCGATGGGCGGCGGATTGGCGGAGGTAAACCGGAACTCGAGCGCCCCGATGTGGCGGCTTACTACGGGAATTCAAGATTTTTGAAGACGGGATATCAGGCTTATTTCCGGCTGGAGACTCCGGAGCAGGTGGAGAGTGTCAGGGTGTACGCGGAGATGTATGAGGGCGGTTTTCATTTGCTTTCGCGGTCGTTTTAGGACGAGCGTTGAGAACTCTCAGTACTGTGGTGCATTAACTTCTCAGGTAAGTTATGAACATGCAGCCAACCCGACTCTATCGTGATCATCTTCACAGGGATGCACTGTGCAGCGATGCGGAAAAGCAGGGCCAGAGAAAGAAAGCTATGCGGGCGTTTGTGGGATCTGGAGAGAATGCTTTCCGAGACGTAAACGCAACTGAGTACACTCGGGAGATTCGCAACAGCGGCCGCCTTAAGGCGGATTCACGTTAAGTGACGGTCTTCATGGAGGCGACGCTTAGTAGTAAAAATCAAGCCACGATTCCAAAGGCGGTCCGGCAATATCTCAATCTGAGGCCGGGCGACAGATTCAAGTTCTTCCTGCAACCCGACGGTGCGGTCGTCATTCTTCCAAAGATTCAGCCAGCGCAGCTCAAGGGCAGCGTCCCGAAGAGGAGCAGACCTGTCTCGGTTGCTGAGATGAACACGGCCGTCAAAGTTACCGGTGGGCCAAGCTAAGTTGCGCTTTTCCGCCTCCTAAGGCGTGGACTGCTCCATGGGTTTCGCCCGTGGACCTGTCGCGAAGCTTTGGGAGTGGCGTTGCTCAACGGGGCGCTTCGCGCAGTTAAGCTCGTGGCTTGTATGCAGGCCTTGAGTTAACGTTAGCCCGCAGTACCGGCATGCGGAAACGTTAGCCGCACAACGGCGGGTCGACTCACTCTGAATCCGCTCCCATTTCATTTGTTCACTCATAACCGGCTTATCGGCAAGTCGTGGAGAACTATTAGGCTTGACGCTCGCGATTTTCGTTTTTGTAGTCCAACGATGCGAGCCTATACACGACAATGGTATTAGCTCTCCTGTCATGTTGGACCGAATCACAGTGCATGGCGCGCGCCAGCACAACTTGAAAAATATCAGCGTCGAGATTCCGCGGAATACGTTTACCGTGATTACGGGGCTGAGCGGGTCGGGTAAAAGCACGCTGGCGTTCGACACGATTTACGCAGAGGGGCAGAGGCGTTATGTGGAGACGCTTTCTCCGTATGCGCGGCAGTTTCTCGACCAGATGGAGCGGCCGGAAGTGGATTCGGTGGACGGGCTGAGTCCGGCGATATCGATCGAGCAGAAGACGACCTCGCGAAGTCCGCGATCAACGGTGGGGACGGTCACCGAGATTTACGATTACCTGCGGCTGTTGTTTGCGTCGGTGGGAGTTCCGCATTGTCCCGTGTGCGGAGCTGAGATTGCGCGGCAGTCTCCGGCACAGATTCTGGAGCAGGTGTCGAGCCTGCATCAAAACGAGCGGATCATGATTTTGGCTCCGATCGCGCGGGGGCGGAAGGGCGAATACAAGAAGGAGCTCGAGGCAATCACGAAGGGCGGGTTTCGGGCGCGGATCGACGGCGAGCTGCGGACTCTTGACGAGCCGGTCAAGCTTGACAAGCGAAAGAACCACACGATTGAAGTGGTGATCGACCGGCTGGTGGTGAAGCCCGGTATTGAGCAGCGGCTGGAGAACTCGATCCAAACGGCGCTGAAGTGGGCCGACGGACTGGTGATTGTTTCGGTTGTGGACGGGCCGGAGCGGTTGTATTCAGAGAAGCTGGCGTGCCCGAACGATGGCACGAGCATTCCGCAGCTGGAGCCGCGATCCTTTTCGTTCAATAGTCCGTATGGTGCGTGCGAGACGTGTAAGGGCGTCGGCAGCACGTGGGCGTTCGACCCGGTGAAGGTGGTGTGCGATCCATCGAAGCCGCTGCTGGAGGGAGGACTGGGGCCGGGTTCGAGTTCTTCGTACATGAGCTCGGCTTTGGGGGAGTATGCGGAGGCGTGCAAGCTGGACCTTTCGACCGCGTTCGAAGACTTCCCGAAGAAGACGAGGACGGCGCTGCTTCATGGAAATAGCCAGTTTGCGGGCATTCTGAAGATCCTGGACGAGAACTATGCGCGCGCAACCGAGGGGTATCGCGATTGGCTGATGGAGTATATGTCGCCGACGCTGTGCCCGGACTGCGGCGGGAGGCGATTGAAGCCGGCGAGTCTGGCGGTTCGCGTGAAAGACATATCGATTGCGGATTTCACGGCGATGCCGATTGCCCGGGCGATGCCGCTGCTGGCGGATTGGCAGTTTACCGAGCGGGAGCTGCAGGTAGTGGGGCGGGTGGTGGAAGAGATCCGGAACCGGCTGCAGTTTTTGTGCGCGGTGGGGCTGGATTACTTGAGTTTGGAACGGTCGTCGGCCACGATTTCGGGGGGCGAGGCGCAGCGCATCCGGCTGGCGACGCAGATCGGCTCGAAACTGCGCGGGGTGTTGTATGTGTTGGACGAGCCTTCGATCGGACTGCATCCGCGCGACAATGAGCGGCTGCTCGAGACGCTGCATCACCTGCGCGATTTAGGGAACACGGTGCTGGTGGTGGAGCACGATGCGGAAACCATTGAACGGGCCGATTACGTGATCGATCTTGGGCCGCGGGCAGGGCGGCTGGGGGGCGCCGTGATGGCGCAGGGTAGTCCGGCGCAGATCATGCAGGCGAAGGGGTCGCTGACGGGCGATTACCTGTCGGGGAAGGCCGCAATTCCGGTCCCGGCTGTGCGGCGCAAAGGCAACGGTCTTGCGGTAACGGTGAAGGGCGCGACCGAGCACAACTTGAAGAACGTGGATGCCGAGTTTCCGTTGGGCACGCTGACGGTTGTTACGGGTGTTTCGGGGAGCGGCAAATCCACTTTGGTGCATGACATTCTGTATCGCGCGCTGGCGAAAGAAGTGTATGGATCGAGCCAGCTGCCGGGTGAGCATGCGGCGATTCTCGGGCTGGAGAATATCGACAAGGTGATTGAGATCGATCAGTCGCCGATTGGGCGGACGCCTCGTTCGAATCCGGCTACTTATACGGGCGTGTTCGGACCGATTCGCGAGATTTATGCGATGCTGCCGGAATCGCGCGAACGCGGCTACAAGGCGGGACGGTTCAGCTTCAACGTGAAAGGCGGGCGATGCGAGGCGTGCCAGGGAGATGGGCTGAAGCGCATCGAGATGAACTTTCTGCCGGACGTGTATGTGACGTGCGACGTGTGCCGGGGACGGCGCTATAACACGGAAACGCTGCAGGTGAAGTATCGGGGGAAGAGCATTGCGGACCTGCTGGAATCGACGGTGGAGGAAGCGCTGGAGATATTGACGAACATTCCGCAGGTGCATGCGAAGTTGAAGACGCTGACCGAGGTGGGGCTGGGGTATTTGCACCTGGGGCAGTCGTCGACGACGCTGTCGGGAGGCGAGGCGCAGCGCATAAAGCTCGCGAAAGAGTTGAGCAAGCGCCAGACGGGCAAGACGTTTTACCTGCTGGATGAACCGACGACGGGGCTGCACTTTGAGGATGTACGGCATTTGCTTGATGTGCTGCAGCGGCTGGTGGACCTCGGCAACACGGTGGTGGTGATCGAGCATCATCTGGACGTGATCAAGAACGCGGATTACCTGATCGATTTGGGGCCGGAGGGCGGCGAAGGCGGTGGAGAGATTGTGGCGGTAGGAACGCCGGAAGAGCTGCTGGGGAGCTCGCGCAGCCATACGGCAACGGCGCTGCGGAAAACGATGAAGGCGAGCCATGCAGCAGCCTGAAGAACCGGAAGAGCAAGTGGTCGAGGTAACTCCCGAAGTGCCAGAGCCTGAGGTTCTATCCGCGGACACGGTGCTGCTGGAGAGCGATGTGCCAGCCGGCTTGGAAGCGCCGCCGCCGAAACGGGAGCCGTTTTGGGGCTATACGGATATCGCGCTGGTGTTCGGGCTGCTGTTTGCGTTTAGCGCGGTGCTACTGCTGCTGGTGGGACTGCTGGCGTTACGCTATCCGAGGTTGAGGACCGATCCCGCGCCGATCGCGATGCCGGTGCAGATTTTGTTTTATGTGGCGGTGTATTTCAGCTTCCGGGTGGTGTTTGCGCTGCGTTATCACGAGCCGGTGTTTCGATCGCTGGGATGGCGGAGGCCGCACATCAATTTGGTTGTGGTCGGGCTAGGTGGTTTTCTGCTGGCGTTCATCTTGTCGGCACTCGGTTCGCTGCTGCGGACACCGAAGATCGATCTGCCGTTCAATCAGTTTACGAGTTCGCCGGCTTCGCTGGCCGCTTTTGCCGTAGTAGCCGTGGTGCTGGCGCCGATTTTCGAGGAGATGTTCTTCCGCGGATTTATTCAGCCGCTGCTCTCGCGCAGTCTCGGCACAGTAGCGGGTATATTACTGACGGCGTGTTTGTTCGGCGCGCTGCATGGGTTCGAGTACCAGTGGGTGTGGCAATATGCCCTGTTTATCACGGCGGCGGGCGTGGTCTTCGGATGGCTGCGGGCGCGAACCAATTCGATTATTCCGTCGACGATCATGCATGGCTGCTTCAATGCCGTGTCGGTGATCGCGCTGGCGTTTGGAAAGAATATTTAGAAGATGACTGACAGCGCAACTTTAGCTCAAAGCACGATCGAAACGATCGAGTGGACCCCGGCGGGCGTGGTGATGATCGATCAGACGCGGCTGCCGCTCGAGACGGCTTTTGTGACGTGCCGCGATTACGTGGAAGTGGCGGACGCGATACGCAAGATGGTGATACGGGGTGCGCCTGCCATCGGGGTGGCCGCGGCTATGGGCGTGGCGCTCGGCGTGTTGAGATCGGAAGACCCCCAAGCGGATATGCCGGAGATCTGCGAGACGCTGGCCAAGACTCGACCGACGGCCGTGAACCTGTTTTGGGCGATCGAGCGCATGAAGAAGGTGTTTGCGTCGGCCAGGGAGTTAAGCCTTCCGGAGTTGCGGGCACGCATGGTGGAAGAAGCGCAGCAGGTTCGGCAAGAAGATATTGCGATCAACCGCTCGATCGGCAGACATGGTGCGCCGCTTGTGCCGGATGGCAAGACGGTTCTGACACATTGCAATGCCGGCGCGCTTGCCACGGCCGGTTTTGGGACTGCGCTGGGCGTAATCCGGGCAGCCGTCGAGGCCGGGAAAAAGATCGATGTGTTTGCGGATGAGACGCGTCCGTTTCTGCAGGGGGCGAGGCTGACAGCTTGGGAGCTGCAACGCGACGGCATTGAGACGACACTCATCACCGACAATATGGCGGGCCACTTCTTAAAGAGCGGACGGATCGGATGCGTGGTGGTCGGGGCGGATCGAATTGCGGCCAATGGAGATGTGGCGAATAAGGTGGGAACGTACGGGGTTGCCGTGCTCGCCAAGGAGAACAATATCCCGTTTTATGTGGCCGCGCCTATTTCGACGCTCGACTTGACGCTGGCTTCCGGCGATCTGATTCCTATTGAAGAGCGGTCGGCGAGAGAAGTGACGCAGGTCCAGGGAGTATCGATCGCGCCGGAGGGGATTCATGTGGCGAACCCGGCGTTCGATGTAACTCCGGCCCGCTATGTGACCGGTATCATTACCGAGCATGGCGTAGCTCGCGCCCCTTACCAGGAGAGCCTGCGCGAGCTGAGCACGCGCGAAATGAAATAGCGGCTTAGCCTGGCGTCAGAATGCGGCTGATGTCGTTATAGACGACGAAAACCACCACCATCATCAGGAACACAAAACCGAGCTTAAAGATATTCTCTTTCAGTTGTAGGCTGAGTTCGCGCTGCATAAGCATCTCGATCGCGAGCATGAGCAGAGTACCGCCGTCGAGAATAGGAATCGGCAGCAGATTGAAGATGGCGAGCTGCAAGCTGACAATCGCCATCAAGAAGAGATAGCTCCATGCGCCCTGCTGCGCCGCTTCACTGGACATCTGGGCCATGCCGATCGGACCGGCAACGGACTTCGTGGAAACTCGACGTTCGATCAAGCTCCCTAAAACCTGAAAGATCATGGCCGCATTGGTGCGATTGAAGTGGATGGACTCACCGAGTGCCGGAAGGAAGCCGAGCTTTACGAACTGCACAGGGGCTTTGAAGGCGATTCCGATCAGCCAGGGTTTCTTGGGATCGCCGGTGGATTTGGCAGCAACAGTGATGTCCTCCGGCCGCGCTTGCCCCTTGCGGGTGACCTGGAAGTTGAGCGGTTTTCCGTGCGATTTGAAGACGGCTTGCTGGATTCCAATGATCGAGGCAACCGGCTGACCGTTTACCCGTACGAATATATCGCCCACTTTCAACCCAGCTGCCTGCGCGGGAGAACCTTTCTGAACCGAACCGACCTCGACAGCGCCCTCGCCGCTCCAGCCTGCTTCGCCGATGCCTTCCTTGGCATCCATTTGCGGAGTGACCTGGAAATGCATGGGGCTTCCGTGCCGGAGCACAGTCACAGGGATGGCGTGATTGGCGTTCAGGGCTTCCTGAGTCATCACGTACTCCCAGTTGGGATTTTGCTTGCCGTTGATCGCGATAATTTTATCGCCGACATGGAGTCCTGCTGAAGCAGCGGCGGAATGCGGGGCAATTCCGGTGATGGTGGGATCGGTGGTGTCGGCCTGCTTGGGGAAAGCGTACATGTAGAGGCCCGTTACCAGAGCAATCGCCAGCAGAACGTTCATGATCGGCCCGGCGGCTATGACAATGGCGCGCTGCCATCTGGATTTCGCCTGGAAGGAGCGGGGATCGGTGACCGGCGATTCACCGGGCTGTTCGCCGAGCATGCGCACATATCCGCCGAAGAGGATCGCGGAGACGCGGAAATCGGTGTCGCCTCGCTTGAATCCGAACAGGCGCGGGCCGAACCCGATACTAAAGGTCTCCACTTTGACGCCCACAGCCAAGGCCGCCCAGAAGTGGCCGAGTTCGTGGATCAGGATCATGACCCCGAGAAGGATCACGACCCAAAAGAACGGCTGCAGAAAACTCACGTATATTTACCCTCTCCTGCTTTCAGTCTCCGAGACAGCTGGCTATCCCGGTCAGGATCACCTCAAGATCCTACCCTATTTTGACGCTTAAACCTGCCGTTAGGCTTTGGAAAGAGAGCCGGGTAGCGGTCCAGACGTCCGCTGAAACCGGCCCTCCTCTAAAATCTGCTTAGCCAGGAGGCGCGACTCCTGGTCTACTGCCAGAACATCTTCTATTGTGCCCGGTTCCCGATTCGGTTGCCGGGTCAGAGTTTCCTCTACCACTGCGGCAATCGCGGGGAACGGAATTTGACCGTTTAGAAATGCTTCCACAGCTATCTCATCGGCAGCATTCAGGGTACAAGTAGCCGATCCGCCCTGTTTTTGAGCCTGGTAAGCGAGATGAAGCAAGCGGAATTTTCCGAGATCCGGAGGGAAGAACTGCCAGGCGCGGGGTTCGGTCCAATCCAAGCGGGGGACCGGGGCGCGGCAACGCTCGGGGTACGTCAAGGCGTACTGAATCGGCATCCGCATATCGGTGGCGGAGACTTGGGCTATCACGCTGCCGTCGTTGTACTCGACCATGGCGTGGATGGACGATTGGGGATGCACAACGACGTCCACCTGCTCGGGGGGGAGGTCGAAAAGCCAGCAGGCTTCGATCACTTCGAAGCCTTTGTTCATCATGGTGGCCGAATCGATGGTGATGCGGGGCCCCATTTTCCAGGTGGGGTGGTGAAGCGCTTGCTCGCGGGTGACATCCCAGAGTGCGTCGGCCGGCGTATCCCGGAATGGGCCTCCGGAGGCAGTCAGCAGAAGCCGGGTCACCTCTTGCCGTGTACCCGCGCGGAAGCACTGATGCGCGCCGTTGTGTTCGCTATCGACCGGGATGAGCTCGGTTCCGGTCTCCCGCACGGCCTGCATGACCAGCTTTCCGCTGGCGACCAGGGTTTCCTTATTGGCTAATCCGATTCGCTTTCGGCTCTGTATGGCTGCATAGGTCGCTTCAAGTCCAGCGACGCCGACGATGGCCGACATGACGAAATCGACCGAAGACGCAGTCGCGGCGGCAACCATGGCCTGGGTTCCGCATTCGATTTCAGGCCAAAGTTCCTTGGAAAGACCGGCGTTTTGCAGAGCGGAGCGAAGCGCGTCCACTGCTCCGGGAGTAGCCACCACCACTGCTCGGGGAGTAAACTCCGTAATTTGGGAGCTTAGTAGATGTACGTTTTGGCCGGCTACTAAGCTGTCCACCGTAAAACGGTGAGGGTTCTGCCGAACGACGTCCAGGGTGCTGGTCCCGATCGAACCTGTTGATCCTAAGAGACTTATCCTCATTTCGCCGACACTTTGGCGGTTTCGAAGCGAGTTCTTTTAGCGGTCAAGAAAAAAAATTTTGATTTTCGTATAGAAAACACTTGCGTTCCGTAATTCCATATTCTAATATTGGAATCAAGCCAGGGAGGCAACTCCCACCAAAGCGAGACTAACCTCATAGAAAGACCCCTGAAGCAACACCTCCCTGGCGCCCGCAAGGGCTCAGTGGTCTTGAGTTAGTCAGTTAATCCGTTAGTTCCTTCTCCGATACATCATTGCAGATCGGCACAACTCTGAATGGAAGCGATCCGCTCGGTCGTTGCAGGCGAGGCTCCTGAGACAGAAAAGGTCCAGCAGGTTTCCCTACCGGACCAGATGGATTGGGCCGTTATCTCCCAATCGGGTCCTTATGTTCAGAACCCAGTGAAGTAGCTGGGCGTGGCGATAAATCCGACGGCGCCCGCGTTTCCCACGATTTGACCTTCGTCATTGATGCCGATCAACGTGATCGTGCCTGTTAGGTTGGACGGCAGGTTGATGGTCTGGTACTTAATACCGTTGTAGACGAACCCGCGCGTGACTCCTTTTAAGCCGACATAAGTGCCGACCACTTCCCCAATGTTATTCAAACCTGTCACGACTGTAGCCTTCGAGTATGGAGCACTGAGGGTTTTGAACTGACCGGCCTGCTCGATATAACCGTGCTGTGCCCCGGTTTGGTCAGTGAAGTTGCCAACGATCGTACCCGAATCGTTGATGCCTGTCGGCAAGGTATAAGCCGCTCCAGGAAAGTTGATGATCGTAGTGACGCCATTCACCAGCATCACCGCGTCTTGCTTGTCCTGATTAGGCGAGGAGTAATTGACTTCTATACCGATAATGGCTCCGGCGTCATTGATTCCGGTCGGGTAAGAAGCATAGGTTGGGCTATTGGACGTCTGAAAAGTCAAGTCCATGGCAACAGCGTTCAAACCGTTTTGATAAAGGAACGCATGGGTGCCAACCAGGACGTGGCAGACAAACTGGTCTAAGTTATTCAAAGCCGTGGCAACACAGGAGTCGCCGTACGGGTCATGCAACGCAAACGTCTGATAGGAACCGGTAGGGGAATATAAGTACCCTTGGCCGGACGCGTTATCGAGCCCAATAACCTGCCCGCGATCGTTGATGCCGTAAGCCGGGCCGTTCGTGAGGGGCTGAAACGTGTAAGTTGTTTGCGCGTCGCACGGATTGGCTGACGCAAATCCGAGCAGACACGTAAGTGCTGAAATGATGCTCACTCGCTGGTGCATGGAATCCTCCGGGATTGAGTAACTATGAGGGGAATGATATACCTCTCCTCGAAGAGCAGCAAGCACTCTTAGTACTAACCGTCCGCTCGAGGTTATCGCGGTCTCCGATGCAGACTGCTATCGGAAAAACATTTTCAACGTTGCAATGGCAAGGGAATGCGTGACCATGGACGCTCTTACGCTATTTGTCTGGTAGTAAGCGGATCCACAAGCAACTCCGAGCAGACCTGCTACACAGCTGCGGCGCCAATCGGGGAAGTGGCGGAACCACAGATGGACGCTTCCAAACAGGATTGCCGAAATGAGAATAGCCAGCAGCGCTGCGGCCCGTCGATTTAGGAGTGCGCGTTCGATGACTCCGCGAAACAGCAGTTCCTCGCCAAAAGCGATCACCCACAGTCCTGCAAAGAACCAGCCGATCCCCAGTCCGGCGACCTGCCACCAAGCCTCACGAGCAAGCCCAAAATGCACATCGTGCAAGGCCAGTGCGACACCCGCGATAGGCAGAATACCGGCCAGGAACCAGAGCGTTCCTGTCTTCCACTCGGCGGCGTTTGGCCAGAATCCAAAGGCGCCCGGATCCCACTGCCGTAACGCCAGAAGAGCCGTGATTGCGAGGCGGATCCACATCAGATGACCGAGGATGTCTATCCTGAGGTGCGGGTCAGGAGAGAGATAAAGGCGCGGAAAGACTCGCAGCACGACTGGGGCGGCCGCGATCACCAGGAAGCCAAAATCGTAAGCCGGACGGTGCGGAAGCACGACGTACCAGAGGGCGAGCGCTCCCGTGAGAAGAGCGAGCAGCTCGAACGCGTTCCTTGAATAGGTTCCGGCCAGCACGCTGAAGACGAGATAGGGAAGCAGGGCGCTGGCCCAGAGAACCAGGCCCTGCACTTGCTTAGGCCGTAACTGCGAGAGCCAGCCGCGCGTGCTCGCAAAGCCGGCGCCCAGGTAGAAAACAGACTCAACCGCAAACGCTGGCAGGGCAGCGTTCATAATCCAATAAGAGGCAGGATGCTGCTTCGAAAGAAACCAGGCGGCGACGAGCAATGCGACCCAAACAGAGGCTAAGGCTGTGAAAAATGAACGCATTACGCGCAATACCGCCCTCATCGTAGCATCGGGAATTGCCCTGCTTTTGGCGACGGGATTCGATGCGGTACCTCCTCCCGGCCTGCTGCGTAAGATCGCCAAGCGGGAAACGGAGAACGCTCAGGCGCTCGGGAATTACACGTACCGGCAGTCCGTCACAGTGCAGGAGTACGACAGCCACGGCCAGATGACCGGCCAGTACCGGGAGGCGCAGGACATCATCTTTTCACCCACGCACGAGCGCTACGAGAAGGCGGTTGAGCCGACGCAGAACACTCTGACGCATATCAAGCTCACGCCCGTGGACTTTGCCGATATTCGCGATATCGAGCCGTTTCTGTTGACCGACGACAAGGTGGCTTCCTATGAAGGGCAGTACAAGGGGGAGGAGACCGTGGATGGGGCGCCGTGTTATGTGGAGTACGTGCGTCCGCGCCAAATCCTTTCCGGTCAACGATTTTTCGAAGGGCTGATCTGGGCGCGCGAAAGCGATTTCGCCATTTTGAAGAGCCAGGGGCAGGCAGTTCCGCAGATAGAAACTTTGAAAGAGCAGAACCTGACTCCGCACTTCACGACGATGCGCAAGACAGTGGATGGGAAGTGGTTGTTTCCCTCGGAGACTTATGCTGATGACACTCTTTATTTCCGGGACTGGCCGCAGCGGATCCGCATTGTGATCCGGTACATGAATTACCGTCAGTTCGGCGCGGAATCGACCGTGGTGTATGACGGCACGGCGACTCCGTCGGCCGGTAAACCAACTGAGAAATTACCCGGACCGACTCCGCCGCCGCAGCCTCCACATTAGCGGCGTGCTTCAGTTCTCGGGGGGGAAATTGACCCGGAGAAACTAACCAAGGCTTTTGGGGATATCGACTCAGACCGGGACTGCCGCCTCAAGAGCCTAATGCAGAGTAAGAATCTCGTAGTCATCTCCTTCGGTAACACAACAAAGAACCGCATATAACTCTATTCCTTGAACTGATCTTCGGTCAGTTACGACCACGAAGGGAGGATGTATGGGCCAAAGTTAGCTATAACCCGCGCTAACTCTACAACCGCGACCGCTTCCACATCTCCGACTCCGAACCAGGACTTAAACATAACGGTGAATGAGTTCGCAAGGAACCTTAAAAACATGATGCCAGAACAACGCAGCAACGAAGTTCGGCGAGCTTCAAAAGCACGCTGGGCGAAGCAGAACTCGAAGGCGTGACGGCCGATTAGAGAGTCAAGTGCTCTTTCACTTTCGTGTACTCTGGCGAACCTTAAGAAACAGCAAAGCTGCCGCAGCCATCATTAGGCCGCTGGATGGTTCTGGAGTTGCAGTCTGCGGAACACCGTTGATAACGAACTGACCGGCAAAAGCGGGAATATCTTCGTGAGGATAGGAGTACCAATCAAGACCGCTGTCCTCGGATAATGCGCCTGTAGGACTACCATTTTGGTTAAACGGAACGTCTCCCTGCGACCAAGCCACAAATGAAGTCGGGTGGGCAGGCGCCAACACGACCCAGTAGATAGTACCGGATATTAATTTGATCGGAGTGCTGAGGGACCCAGCGGTTATGAGCGGTCCGGGATAATAATCAGGGCCAGTCAGCCCGAAGCCTATCTGTTCGATGACAGAGCCAGGGACCTCGAGGCCGCTACTCGGATCGGTAGAGTTCGAATACAGGAACACGTTGAAGGTCGGATCGCTGCTGTCTGCTCCGCTTACAACGACTTGTGCGTTCGTCAGCGTGTAATTTGCCTGCGGTACAAATTGTCCCGCTGACCAATTAGAATACGTAGGCTGAGTCGGGCACTGGTACGCATCGACGGCGCTACCCCCGCAAACAAAATTGACATCGGTATCCTCGTTCAAAACATTTGAGAAAACTACATCAGCCTTTGTCAGGCTGGACGAGAAAGCCGCAAAAAAAAGGAGTGTTAAAACTCGATTGGTCATGAGCAGCATGGAGGTCTCTCCTTCGCAGTGATCTTACACCGTTTGTGCGGAATTCCGGCCAACGGCAAAAGTTCGCCCAATTCTTCCTACAAAGTCCTGCTTAGAAACTCCAAAGTGCCGGTCGTCGTGTTCCTGCAGGATGATTTACTCTTGCAGGTTGTATGGTGTGGGTGCACCACGTCCAAGATCATGTAACCCACTTCGAACTTTCGAAAAGCATTATTAAGCGATTACAGTCTTGAACCGGTCTTGCAAGTGTCGGTTCCAAACCGTCGCATAGGAATTGGGAAGTAACTCTATCCATACGAAGCATCGGCGTATGTTGCTAGGAGTCGCTGCCCGTTGAACTTTTCACTCGGGATGACGAACAAAATGTCACACGCGGCTTCAGGAATATCGAAGCGATCGCAGGGGCGCAACCCAATTGGGAATATGCGTTTGCTTTCTGGGACACGCCGCGTGCCGCTAGTGCTCACGCTCAGTCAGGCGGGCAAAATCGTCCGGCGTATCGACGTCCATAGCCGCTTCCGGCAGGTCGAACGGGTCGACGATCTGATTCGGATCGCGCAACAATGAGCGGGCGCCCTCCTCCGGCTTCAATGCTTCAAGTGTGTTCAACATCGACGCGGGGAAAAAGGCCGGTACGCCTAATGTTCCGTTATACTCGGCGGCCACGATGCGGGTTTCGCCGCTGCACTCGAAGTGTTCCTGCATGCGGCGCAGGTGTCCGGCTGTGACGAGCGGCTGATCGGCTAACAGCACCGCTACAGCAGACGGCGGTTGCCCACTTTGCTCCCGCAAATACCGCGCTCCCGCGGCCAGAGAGGTTCCCATGCCACTCTGCCAAGCGGGATTGTCCAAGAGCGTGATCCGATCGTCGGCGGCAAGCAGAGCCCGAACCTGCGCGGAGCCTGCGCCGAGCACCACAACGACCGGATTGAAGCCAGCTTCGAGGGCCTGCTCGACTGCGTGCTCCACGAGCGTTCTACCGCAATAAGGCAGCAACTGTTTGAGCCGTCCCATGCGGGTCGCGGATCCGGCGGCGAGCAAAATTGCGCCTATGCGGCTGCCGGTCAAGGCTTGTGGCCGCTCTTTACCAACTGCAACCGTCCTTCAGGTGGACGTTTGCCGGGCAGCACGGTGGAACTCTCAAGCTTCGATAACTCCCGGCGCGCGATTTGAGCCCAGGTGCTTCCGCCATCCAGCTTCAGATAGGCTCGCCAGTGCTTCACGGCGCTTAAACAGTCGTTTGCGGATTGGAACAGCAGAGCGAGATTATAGTGCGCGTCGGCGTAGGTAGGGCAGATGCGGAGCGCTTCGTAGTAGTGATGCTGGGCATTCGGCAAGTCCCCTCGCTCGTCGTACAGGTTTCCCAAATTGAAGTGCGGCAGCGCATACTCGGGATCGATCGACACAGCAGCCTTGTATTGCGCCTCGGCGTCGGACCAGGCATGGCCGTTGAAGAAAACCGTCCCTAAGTTCACGCGCGCGCCGGCCGATTGAGGGTCGAGTTCAGCAGCCCTGGTGTAAACCTCGATAATCTGTTCGAGGGGCGCGCCGGTCCGCTCTAAATCCAAGCCGCGCTCGAACCAGCGATCGGCCTCTAATTTATTTCTCAGGCGCTCGGCGATAGCGGCGCTGCTGCGGATTGTTTCCGGCAGCTGAAGCAACTTAGTAAGTTCTTCGGCGGCGAAGTCGAACAGGAATTGACCCGAAGCAGGCTCCATCTTTTGCTTGCCGATTTGAATGCGCAAGCGCCGCCCGTCTTTGTATACTTGAACATCTTCACCGAGCTGCGGAGAGTCCCTTACGACGGAGTGCAAAGACCGCATCGCTTGCCGAATCTGGCTGGGATGCGCGTTTTCCTCGCGAAGCCGGGCGAGCCGCTTGAGCGCAAGCAGGTCTGAGAATCGATATTGTGTAAGCTCTGGGACTAACTGCTGCCGTTCCCAGCTCTTCAGCTGCCGATTGTCGATCTTCAGCAGGCGACAGACTTCCCGGCGAGTGTAAGACCCACCCGCTTCGCTTACCGGTGGATGTTGCGAGCGTTCCCGCAGCACACGGCAATGATAGCATCGGGGGCAAATCGCCGCCTGCCGAGAGATTTCCCCTCCCAGGCGTCCCGTAATCTCCTTTGAAAACAAAGTGGTTGAGCGATTTGCCATGGTAAAGTCATACTAAAGCGGTCGTATATCAATGTTCCGTCGCGAATCTACCCGAAAGGCCACGGCAAACGGACACCGGACCATTCATTCACTGGCTGACTTACCGCTCGGCCAGCGTTGCATCTTAGACCGCCTTGAACTGCCCGCGGATGAAGCCAAACGGCTCATGGAGCTTGGTTTTTTGCCCGGTACCGAAATCGTTCCGGCGCGGCGAGCTCCGGGAGGCGGACCGCGTGTGTTCCGGGTGGACGGTTCGGAAGTGGCGCTCCGCAACGACACGGCCCGATGCTTGCTCATTCGCCGCCATCCTGAATCCGACCTTGTGGTTCTTTCATGAGCAGCTGCCACGGCGATTTACCGCGAACCGGTTTGCTTCCGAATCCGGCGATTCTTCCGCCGGTAGCGGCCACTGAGCGCCCCACGATTGTGGCGATTGTGGGGCCGCCGAACTCGGGAAAATCCACTCTGTTCAACCGGCTGACGGGACTCCGTCAAAAGGTCGCGAATTTCCCCGGTGTCACAGTGGAACACCGCATGGGCAAGGCCAAGCTCAAAGATCATCAGGATGTGTTTCTGGTGGATCTGCCGGGCGTTTACAGCCTCGATCCGCGCTCAGAGGATGAGCGAGTCGCGCACGATGTGCTGAAGGGCGAGCGGCCGGACTTTCCGAAGCCCGACGCCGTGATCCTGATTCTCGATTCGACAAACCTGGGTCGGCACCTGGTCCTGGCCGCGCCGATCCTGGATCTTCACCTGCCAACGCTGATCCTGCTCAACATGTCTGACGATTTGGCGAAACGCGGCGGCAAGGTCGATATTGCTGCGTTGTCGACTGAGTTGAACACCACGGTAGCTCTGATCAGCGCGGCCAAAGGGATCGGGCTCGACCGTATCCAACAATTCTTAGCCGGCACGGCTGTTCGCTTGAATACGCCTCCGGCCCGCATTGAGCTTCCGATTCTGCAGGACATTCCAAAGTGCCGGCAATGGGCTTCAAATATCGGAAGCCGGGCTTCGTATTTAGCTCCAGCGCCTCCGCTGTGGACTCGGCGGCTCGACGCAGTGTTCCTTCATCCTGTCGCGGGGCCGCTGATATTTCTGGCCGTGGTCATTGCGGTGTTTCAGAGCATCTTTTCCTGGGCGCAGCCGATTATGGACTGGTTCCAGAAACTGGTGGCAACTTCGGGCGTGTGGGCGAATCACGTTCTGCCGGACACAGCCTGGCGCTCGCTTCTGGTGGACGGCATTTGGAAGGGCGTAGGCTCCGTGCTGGTGTTTCTGCCGCAGATCCTGCTGCTTTTTCTATTTATCGGAGTGCTCGAAGACTCTGGTTACCTCGCGCGCGCGGCGCTGATTGCGGACCGCACGATGGCGAAGTTCGGGCTGCAAGGCAAATCGTTTATCCCGCTGCTCTCCGCGTATGCGTGCGCTGTTCCGGCCATCATGTCCACTCGCGTGATCGAAAACAAGCGCGACCGCATGGCGACGATCATGATTGCGCCCCTGATGACCTGTTCGGCGCGCCTGCCGGTTTACACGCTTGTTATAGCCGCGTTTGTGCCTAACATCCATCTGCTTGGGAACTTCTTTTCGCTTCCAGCGGCGACTATGTTGGGCCTGTATGTTCTCGGTTTCTTGACGGCGATCGTGATTGCGCGGCTGCTGAAATCCAGCATTTTGAAGAGCGGCAATAATAACTTTATTCTCGAGATGCCGCCCTACCGGCTGCCCACCTGGCGGTCTCTGAGCCTACGCCTGGTAGACCGCAGCAAGGTATTTCTGCATCGTGCCGGAACGGTGATTTTAGTGGTTGCCATCGGCATCTGGGTGCTCGCGCATCTGCCGCTTGAGAATGGCCGCGCGCCGACGCTCGAGCACAGTTTCGCGGGCACGATCGGTAAGACGATCGAACCGGCCATCAAGCCGTTAGGCTTCAATTGGAAAATTGGAATCGGCTTGATTACTTCGCTGGCAGCTCGCGAAGTCATTGTAGGAACCTTGGGCACCATCTACGGCATCGAAGGAGATGAGCCGTCCCAGGGCCTGGAAGCGGCCATCCATCATGATTTGAGTCCGGCCGGTGCGGTTTCCTTGCTCGTCTTTTTCGCTTTTGCGCTGCAGTGTTTTTCCACTTTAGCGGTGGTGAAACGTGAGACGGGCGGCTGGAAATGGCCGGTATTTCAGTTCTCTTACATGTTGGTCTTGGCGTACGCTGGTTCCTGGTTGGCATTTCATCTGACCAACTACTTTCTGAAATGAGTGACATATTGAACGTGGTGATTCTCGGCTCTGGTTGCGCCGGGAATACGGCGGCTATCTATGCCGCCAGAGCGAACCTGCGACCGCTTGTGTTTGAAGGCCATGAAGCCGGTGGCCAGCTTTCCATTACGACCGAAGTCGAGAATTTCCCTGGTTTTCCAGAAGGCGTGCAAGGGCCTGTGCTCGTCGAGAACATGAAGCAGCAGGCGATTCGGTTCGGCGCCGAGTATCGCCATGGGCGGTTGGTAAAGGCCGATCTGGGCCGGCATCCCTTTACGCTCTGTTTCGATTCCGGGGAAGAGGTGCAAACCCGCACGTTGATTGTGGCGACCGGCGCATCCGCCCGCTGGTTGAATTTGCCGAACGAACAGAAGCTGATCGGGCATGGCGTGAGCTCCTGCGCCACCTGCGATGGGTTTTTCTATCGCAATAAAAAAATTATGGTGATCGGCGGGGGCGATTCCGCCATGGAAGAGGCGAATTTTCTTTCGCGCTTCGGTAGCGAAGTTGCGCTTGTGCATCGCAAAGAGACGTTCCGCGCCTCCCGGATCATGCTTGCGCGCGCCGAAGCAAACCCCAAAATCAAGCTCATTACGAATACCGTTGTGGAGGACGTTTACGACATCACGAAGAACGAGGTGACGGGCGTAAAGCTGAAGAACCTCAAGACAGGCGAGGTCTATGATCGCGATGTCGACGGATTCTTCGTGGCGATTGGGCACATTCCAAATACCACGCCGTTCACCGGTCAACTTGACCTCGATCCCGATGGCTACATCGTGTCGCATGGCGGCGCGCGCACCAACATTTCAGGTGTCTTTCATGCGGGCGATGTGCAGGACCGTACATACCGGCAGGCCATAACGGCTTCGGGCGCAGGTTGCATGGCAGCTATCGAAGTGGAACGCCATCTCGAGGCTGAAGGCCACTGAATCGGCGATACTGAACTGTGGGAGCGACGTAACAGCGTTCACGTGGCCGAGTGATTTGCTGAAGCGGATGTGCCTTAGAAAAACATGAAGTTAGCTGATGCATTTAGACTTGCAAAGACCGTAAAGGTTGAGCATGCCCGGCAATTTGCAACGCACGTTGTCCCGGAGGTGGTGCGCCCGGCGCGCATTCTCTGGAACCAGGCGATCGGCGCCGTCTTCCTGCTTTTTGCGCTGATGTTCTTCGGTTACGCGGTGACGTATTTTCACAAGCTGCATACCGAGAGCGCTAATCCACTGGCGTTGACTTTTTCACTCTTCTTGGGGGTGGTGATGGCGTTTTTCGGCATCTCGTCATTTCGCAAAGCCAAAGGCATAGGTCGAAGGTAAACCCGTTCTCGCTGTGTCCGAGCAACTGTCTTCCGAGCAACCGTTCGAGCAACCGGGCCAGTATCCATTTACGCGCGGCATCTATGCCGGCATGTATCGCAAACGGCTCTGGACCATGCGTCAGTACGCGGGCTTCGGAACTGCGGAAGAAAGCAACCAGCGCTACAAATACCTGCTGACGCAGGGCATTACTGGTCTCTCGGTCGCCTTCGATCTGCCGACTCAGATGGGCTTCGATTCCGATCACGCGATGGCCTCGGGAGAAGTGGGACGGGTTGGGGTTGCGATCGACTCTTTGGCAGACATGGAGGTGCTGTTCGACGGCATACAGCTGGAACAGGTCAGCACGTCCATGACGATCAACTCGACGGCCGCGATTCTCCTCTGTCTTTACGTGCTCGTGGCGGAAGAGCAGGGCGCGGATCTGCGGAAGCTGTCGGGTACGATCCAGAACGATGTTCTCAAGGAGTACATTGCGCGCGGTACTTATATCTACCCGCCGAGACCGGCCATGCGCATCATCACGGATGTGTTTGCATGGGCCGCGGCCGAAGTACCCGAATGGAACACGATCTCGATCAGCGGGTATCATATTCGCGAAGCAGGCTCGACGGCGATTCAAGAAGTGGCCTTCACGCTGGCTGATGCGGTTGCTTACATCGAGGCGGCGATCACGGCTGGGTTGCCGGTCGACTCTTTCGCGCCGCGGCTTAGTTTTTTCTTCAACGCACACAACAATTTTCTGGAGGAGATCGCGAAGTACCGGGCGGCGCGACGGCTGTATGCACGCTTGATGCGCGAGCGTTTCGGCGCAGTGTCAGAGCGTTCGTGCATGCTGCGTTTTCATGCGCAGACCGCCGGCTCTACGTTGACGGCACAACAGCCGGAGGTGAATGTGGTGAGAGTTGCGCTGCAGGCTCTTTCGGCAGTGCTGGGCGGTACGCAGTCGCTGCATACGAATGGGCAGGATGAGGCGCTCTCTTTGCCGACTGAACAGAGTGCGCGAGTGGCGCTTCGGACGCAGCAAGTAATTGCGTATGAGTCCGGCGTCAGCGATGTTCCGGATCCGTTTGGCGGCAGTGTATACATTGAGCAACTAACGGACGAGATCGAGGCTGGGGCTCGCGATTACCTCGATCGGATCGACGGCATGGGCGGCACACTCGCGGCAATCGAATCCGGATTCATTCAACGGGAGATTCAAAACTCTGCGTATCTACAACAGCGCGCGATAGAGGATGGGCGTCAGATCGTTGTGGGAGTGAATAAGTTTGAGACTGAGGCAACTGAGCCGCCACCCACGTTTCGGCTCGATCCAAGACTTGAACAGCAGCAGATCGATCGGCTGCGGGCACTGCGTTGCTCGCGTTCAGCAGACGAAGTGCGCGAAAGCTTGAAGCGCTTGGAATCGGCTGCTCGTGGAACGGACAATCTGTTGCCGCATATTCTCGACGCGTGCCGGCGCTTGGCGACGGTGGGCGAAATCTCTGACGCGCTGCGGCGAGTCTTTGGCGAATATCGGGAGAGCCTCTAGACAGCGGCTTGGCCGGCGGTGTGAAGAGCGCGTGCAAAGGTGTAGCCGTCCCAGTCGCGAATCATCAAGCGCGGTTTCTGAAACGGATCTTCGAGATCGTGCTGGTAGGCCGCGTAGGCGATTGTGAAACCGGCATCCTGAACCAGACGTACGGTATCGCTTGTGTAATCGCAAGGCATTCCATTGGGATAGGAGAAAGAGCGAACCGGTTTTTGCAGGATCGCTTCCAGAGCGGTCTTGCTGCCGCGAATCTCGGCATTCTGATCGGCGGGAGGGAGAGACGATAGGACCGGATGCGTGACCGTATGAGCGCCGACCTCAATGAGGGGCGACGCGCCGAGCTGCGCGAGCTCAACGGCAGTCAGCATGCGGCGTTCTGGCCTGGAGGTTCGAGAGATACCCGCCGCCGAGAACGCCTCATTCAACTGTTCCTCTTGCCTTTCGAATGGCAGTGAGCGCATTTTCCAGAACCACCGCATGTAAGGTGAAGCGGACGAAAAATCGTCCGGGAATAGGCGTTCGAGCGCATCCCACCACATCTCCACGCGAGTTCCGATCGCGCCGGATGTGACGAAGACAATCGCACCAACGTCGCGTGCTTCAAGTATGGGCAGCGCTCGATGAAGGTTGTCGGCATAGCCGTCATCGAAGGTGACGATGGGGCGCGGCAGGAGACGGCTCACCACCTCCATTTGTTCGGAAAAGTGCGCGGGAGAGACACAGAGATCCCAAGGATCAGGGCTTAATTCATTAACGCGATGATAAAGCAAGCTCAATTGCTTCATGGCGCTCGTTTGGAAAATGCTCGGCCAACCACGTGATGAACCGGGCGCCTTCGCTGAGGATAACGTCCGTTTCGACCTGTCCACAGCAGGATTCCGCATGCTTCCTGTAACGGGAGACGCAATCGCTTGACACAAACACGTTCGCTTGTTTGCTTAGCTTGGCGTAGAATACTTGATCGTCGTACAAGCCCCAGAACTGCCCTTCGAAGCCGCCGACTCGATCAAGCGCGGCACGCCGAACTATTACAGACCCGATACAAGGGGTCAACGTCTCGTCTCTCAGGAAGGTTTTAAGTAAAGCCGAGCCCGGCACAACACAATCGGAGCCGAATCCATCGACTGAGGCCGGCACATGCTCATCGATCCCGCCGTTCCAACTCCACCAGCGTAAAGCCGGTCCATAGACCATCTGAACCTCCGGATACGTATCAAGGATGGCCACTTGGGACTTGAGTTTATGGGAATACCAAGCATCGTCGGCGTCCAGGAAAGCGATAAGGTCGCCGCCTGAATGTTGAATGCCCAGGTTACGGGAAGCGCTGATACCGCAGCGCTGTCCGTTTCCATGCTCCAGAAAGTGAATCGTTTCCGGATACGCGGCGCAGTAACGACGGGCTGTTCGAACGTCTTTCTCGTTCGATCCATCGTTAATCAGGTAGAGTTGCCAGTCCTGATATCCTTCCTGCTGCAGAATGCTCTCAATTGCTTCCGCCAGATATTTACCAGCCCGATAGAATGGAAGCACGATCGAAACACGGGCATGTGATGAACTCAATTCTGTGTTACTCGCTGTTTAAGTAGTAGATGTCAGTATGACTCTCTAATCGGGCAATATTTTTCGATCTTACAGGCGAAAGGAGCCGATTCAGTGCGTGTAACCATAACACATAGCCGGTCGAAGGAGGACGTCATGAAAGCCATTGATCGTTCGTTCGACGATCTCTTCAAGGGTGGGGGCGTCATGCCCATCAAGATGGTGAATCAGCATCGGAAGTGGACCGGATCGCGGCTCGACTTCTCGTTCGACGCCAAAGCGGGCCTCCTCAGTACCCCAATCAAAGGCTACGTGGACGTAACCGAGAAGGACGTAACGGTTGAAGCCGACCTTGGATTGCTCGAACGCCTGCTTCCGTCTAAGCGCGCCTCGCAGCTCATCGCCGGTAACATTCGCGGGTTGCTCGAGTAACTGTCAGGCGATCAGAGAAAGCGATTCCATCTCCAGACCTTCAATCTGCTGGATTGTCTGGCCCGCGATGCCTTGTAAATCGCCCCACAAGCCAACTGTGGAGTGCATCACACGATCAATCTGTTCCTGACGCTTGGCCCATTGTCTAGTAAAGACCTTGCGTTCCTGGTCAAGATCCTTTTGCATTGCCGAGAACGCTTCCACGATCGCTTCTACTCGCTGGCGGAAGCAGGAGCCGGTCAAATAGCCGTACATCATCTCGGCCTTTGTCTGCTGCCCTTGCGATGCATGGCGCACGCCTGCAATTTCAAGCAGCATCTGGCGGAGTGAAAATGCAACCGGGATCATTACTTTAGGATGGACGACCCAGATGCCGTCGATCAGTTCAAAACTGGAGACATCGCGCGGCAGCGCATGGCTCACTATGACCGCAATTTCAGCTTTGACCGCTCGTTGATCCTCGCGTAGTTTGACGAGCCATCCGTCGCTCCAGTTCTTGGTGCGCTTGGTTTCCCATAGAATCGCGCCGCAGCCGCCACCATGCTGATTGCAGACCCGCTGGATCACGTCACCGCCGTGTTCGCCCTTGCGGACAGGCTCGATGCAATCGAAGGGAAACTTTTGGGCCAGTAAACCTTCGAGTTCAAGTTCCTGCGCTTCGCCTTGCAACTGCTGAGAGCCCTGCTCGGCACGCCGCCGCAAGTCTTCGATCTGCCTTTGCATCGAAGCGATGGTCTGTTCCTTTTCGAGGACTCGCAGCTTCAGTTGATCTTCCGCTTCGATGCGCGCCTGATTGCGCGCCCCAGTTAGTCCATCTTGCACGCGCTTTT
Organism: Bryobacteraceae bacterium; assembly: GCA_965219105.1. Classification (GTDB taxonomy): domain Bacteria; phylum Acidobacteriota; class Terriglobia; order Bryobacterales; family Bryobacteraceae; genus Bog-105. The sequence continues at coordinate 4,175,836 of OZ244728.1, forward strand.
CTACCGTTAGCTCCAACTCGCGCCGTTGGTCTTCCAAAGCGCGTTCTTTCTGCATGCACTCAAGCTGCGCTTTTTGCGCGTCCGCCAATTTCCGGTCCTGCGCCGTCAGAGCGAAGTTAAGCTGTTCGATTTCCCGCGTCCGCCGGTCAAGATCGGCTGCCACCAGCGCCTTGGCTTTGCGATTCTCGTCCGCAATCAGAGCTGATCGTTCGGCCTTCAGCCGGTTCTCCACTTCAACGCCGATCGATTGACGCTGCTTCGCTAACTTGCTCTCCTCATCGCGGAGCGCCGCTTCGCGCTGCATCCACTCTGCATCTTTCTGCGCCAGACGGCGTTCGTACTCACGGCGGCTCGCCTCAACCAGCGGCGCCGCGAGCGACTCGGTCAACTTAATTTCAGCCCGGCAGTTCGGGCAAGAGACGGTGGGTTCGGCCATGTTCTTCATATCGGCATCGGTCGCCTGGAAAAGAGAAGAAAAAGAGAAAGCGACCAGATCCATGATAAAACAGATCCGCTCGCCTTTGTTTCGACCGTGTGCGATTTAGAACGTCAGGTGCAGGTCCACCTGTAGAAAGCGAGGGCTGCCGATGGTGTGCTGGATGTATCCTAAACTTCCCTCTGGAGGATTGGCGGGCGGCGGTCCGTAGTTCGGAAAGAAAACCACGTTGTTATTGGGAGCATCGAAACTCGCGTGGTTCAGCGCGTTGAAGGCGTCGAAGTTGAAGCGAAGTTTGAAGCGCTCGTTTAGCGAAAATGTTTTCCCGACCGAGGCGTCGAAGCGCATCTGGAATGGTCCACGGAAAATATTACGGCCGCCATTGCCGAAACTGGATTCGTAGTTGTCGCACACGTCCGCAGAGTCGCATGGAGGAACGCCGTTCTCGCCCGGCGCAAGAAAAGCAGGAGCGAAGCCGTCCGCATTTAGGACCGGCTTTCCTGCGTTCACTCCGGTCGTGCCCTGCAACTGAACTTGGCCCGCGGTCACGCCCGGTTTGAGAGGCACGATTGGGTTGATGATCTCGGCATAGCTGCTGTAGTATTGGCTGGCAATAGAGCCAGAGTAATCGTACACGCTATAGGGTTGACCGCTTTCGGCGACGTACTGGCCATTTACGCTCCAACCGTTGATGAACACGCCGGCTGCGCGGTTGGATGTGATTTTCGGTATCTGATAGCTGAAGTTGATGAGCGCTACGTGCGGTTGGTCGAAATCGGCCGATGCATATCCTGATTTCGGGTCCAATGGATTGTTCCCGGTATAGAACAAACCAAGTCCGCTTTGTTCGTCGAGTGCGTGAGACCAGGTATAAGTCGCCGTGAGTTGCAGACCGAAAGACAGCCGCTTGCGAACCTGCAACTGCAATGCGTTGTACCACGCGATGCCTTCCGCTCTATAGTAAACCGAGTTAGGGTTATAGCCGATGTAGGGCACTCGAACGTCCGTGTTGCCGCCGGTGAACGTGGATATCGGCTCGAGCGCATTGATGTTGTATCCATAAGAGTATTGCTGCCCGTTGATGACATTCTGCGGAGTTGCGATGCCGGGCTGGTTGAAGGGAACGGGCAGCACTTGATGAAGCCCATGATTGCCCACGTAGCCGACGCTGAACAGCCAGTTGTTAACGGGCTGGAACTGGACATCGAAGGTCCAATTTTCTGAGTAGGGCAGCTTGTTCGAGGGATCGTATCCGCCAAACAGGAATGGTCCGAACAAGTTGCCGGTAGGAAAATCGGTGCTTGCGGTCTGACTCAAATTCGGCAGCAAAGCAAGAAAGGCCGCAGGGTTTCCCGGAGGAGCGGCAGGCGCAACTGTCCCGAACGGGTTTGCAAATGTCGCGCCTTTCGAAGCAAAGATCGGGGTGACAAATGGCGGGGCGAGCGTCACGCCGAAAGGACCGTTAAAGCCGCTACCCGCGCTCGGCGAAAGCTCGGAAAAGAACTCGCCGCGGTCGGCGTACATGCCGAATCCCGTGCGGACCGTGACCTTCGGTGTGGGACTGTAAGCGAGGCCAATGCGGGGCTCGATCACCCATTGCCGCGCGTTCAGAAGGGAATTGCTGGCTCCGGCTGTTGCAAAGCCCTTGTTATTGCCGGCGACGATCAGGCCCGAGTTGAGGATTGTGTCGCTAGCTGCGTCGTAATTGTAGGTGTTCGAATCGAACGCCGTCAGCCTTCCATATTTCTCACTCAGCGGACCATCGTAATCCCATCGCAGACCTAACGTAAGGTTCAAGTTGCTCGTGACCTTATAGCTATCGTTGAGGAAGACGCCAATCGTGTCGGAGCGGTAATAGCGATTGCTAGAACCTGCAAACGAAACGGAGTCCTGCCCTGAGCGCACGTTGCCCTGCAGGAAATCACTGAAGGTTCGAAAGGCGATGGCGTCCGTCTTGTCGTTCTCGTTAATGATGTTGAGCTGAGTATGGTCCCACTGCGCACCGGCCGAGATGGTATGCCGGCCCTTGGTCCAATTCAACGTGGTGCCGTACTCCCACTGATTTTGGAACATGCCCTCGTTTCCAAAGCTGGTGGGCGTGCCAAAGCTGAAGCCGTTTCCGAGGGTGCCGTCGATGTTCTGAATACCGATGCTCGGGAAATTGGTTGCGCCGAGCAGGTTGATTCCGAAATCACTCGGAGAGAATTGCTGGTTAGTGGTGGCGAATGCTCGCAAACGGGTGAACCCGACACGCTGCTGCCAGGTAAGCGAAGGCGACAGGATGAGCGTGTTGTCTACCGAGCCGACCTGACTGCCGGCGGCGAGCTCAGTGGGAAAACCGAGCGCGTTTCCACCGTAGCCGAAGGGCGTTGTTGTGGGGTCATCCTGGATGTAATATTTGGCGGTAACCCGGTCCTTGTCGCTGACCACGTAATCGATGTTGGCGGTTCCTTGATCGACGTTGGCCTTTGCGTTGGGCCCTTGCGTGACCACATCGTAGCCGAGCTGCTTGGCGAGGCCTGGATCGGTGATCGTCGGCGACGGAATGAGATAGGAGCCATTTTTGAGCTTGGCGTTCATGATAGCCAGCGCCTGCGGACCGATTTGGCTCGCAGCGATTGTGGACCCGCTGTAGCTACTGTTCGCCGCGGCCGCAAGCCCAGCAGCGCTGCGGTCGTTTGTGAGACCCAGCGGCACAGTTACGTTCTGGATAGAATCAGCGGCGTCGGCAATTCTCACGCCTTGATAGGCGACAAAGTAAAACAGCTTGTCCTTTTTGATAGGTCCGCCGAGCGTCGCGCCGAACATATTGCGATTCAAAAACGGCACCTTCTCATTCGAAGGGATCGCGGGCGATGCGTTGTAGAAGAAGGGCGCGGCGTTCATGAAGCTGTTCTGGAAATGCTCGTAGACCTGGCCGTGGATCTTGTTGCCGCCAGACATTGTGATGATGGAAATATGCGCGCCGCTGTTGGCGCCCTGGGAGGCATCGTACATGGCCGCGTTCACAGCTACTTCGCTGATCGATTCGGGCGCCGGGGTCGGCAGCGCCTGGCCGATAGCGCCGTAGACCGATGTGCTAGTTGTGATTGCACCGCCGGCGCCGAAGCTCTCTCCGGTATTCAGCACAAACCGGTTCTCGCCGACCTGGCTCGTAGAGTTACCGTTGAACAAGTTATTAGTACCGATGCCGTTGAGCGAGAAGCTATTGCTGGTGTCACGTTGGCCATTGGCAAAGATGGCTTGATTGCCGAGCCCCGCGTTCGAGCCGGAGCCGCCGAGGAAATCCGCATGCACGCCAGGAGCTAAGATCGCCAATTGTGTGAAGCTACCTGTACCGAGCGGCGTCTGCTGAATCGTCAGTTGATCGGCCACGTAGCCGTTCGTCGTGTCCACGCGATTCATCAGCGGAGTGCCGGTCACTTCAACGGTGGTGCTCTGTTGGCCGACCTTCAAGCTACCGTCTACAGTGGTTGTGCGGTTTCCTTCTATCGTGATTTGTGGATGCGTTTCGGTTTGAAACCCGGTGCTTGCAAAAGAGAGCTCATAAGGGCCGATCGGCAGATTTTGGATCAGATACGAGCCGTTGCCTTGTGTACTCGCCTTTACTTCTAAATTGGTTTGCAGATTACGCGCCGTAATGCTGGCGTTTGGAATCGCGCTGCCCGTTGCGTCTTTCACCGTGCCGGTAATTGCCCCAGTGATTTGCTGCTGGGCGCTCAGTAATGGCGTGAAAGCAAGGAGGCCGAAAACAGCAGAAACGGAAAAGGCTGCGCCTCGTAAAAATTTGAGTTGATTCATGGCACCCCGAGTCGATTGAGACTGTTACTAACGACTATAGAGACGATCTGTAACAGCTCGATGAAAATTGTAAGGCGGCAGACGGGGCCAGTACTTAGTCAAGCGTACTTGACTGAGAAATCGAAACGGCTTCGGTTACTTGAAGCGCTTTTTATATTGAAAGTCTATCCCAAACTCGCCGTTATCGTCCCGTACGGCCACAATCGAATACTGCGGGCTTAGCGACCATTCGAGCCGGAACACTTGCTCGGAAGTCTGCGACAGATTCGTTACGTATGTGACGGTGATGGAGCGCGAGACCTGCTGCTCGAGCGTCAGGCGGGCTTGCGGCGTATTCGTGATCCCTTGCACGAGCGGATCGATCTTGAGATTTGTGATACCGAATAGTTTGGACAATCGGTTCGGCGGCTGTGAAACGACCTGGCCGAGAATGCCGTTTGCGCCTGACGGCAGAGGCGCCGCGTCGCTTGCAATCTGGGTGCTTTGCGCATTGGCGGCTTCCTGAGGAGTGCGTCCGACGGTGAGCAGCGCAATAATATCGCGCGGTTGCAGTGGGGGATCCGAGCGATAAGTGAAATTCAGCCGGCTCAGCGTCCCCGTAATCGTAATGTCGACTTGAATTCCGCGAGCCTGTGTTCCGAGATCGAGATCGAGTACCGGGTCGATCCTGTTTGGGTTGAGAAATTGTATTTCGCCTCGATTTATCGTATAGCGAGCGCCAAAAATGCGGATATTGCCCTCGTTCGCATTGATGGAACCGAGGAGTACGGGGCGATCCAGTGTTCCACGCAGGCGCAAATCCACATCGGTTTCGACATCGCGGCTGAGCGCGGTTGCGACCTCCAGAGCCGGCGCGCTTTGGACGGCAAGATCCAGATGTAGGCCGCCCAAAAAACTCTTCGCGTTGGCGGGTACCGGCGACGGCGCGCTAAAGCTCGCCAGCAGGTTTCCCACATCGGTAGTCGGATTGAAGACTACGCGCGAGATGGTGGCGGTTCCGGCCAGCAAGCTGCTTGTGTTAGTGCCGGTAAATCGAAGATTCGAGTTAGCTGTGACGCTGATGTTACTCGGGCTGCGTAACCTGACGTTTTCAGTTTGCGCACTTAAGTGGTAAGTGACGGTGTTCGCGGCGCCGAAGCTGAGGAAGCCGCCGAGCGTTGCTCTCCCGCCGCCAATTTGCCCTGACAGCCCATCGACCGTAGCTCGTCCATTGTCGAACAAAACCGTGCCGTTCACTTGAGTGAGGGCGGTGAAGGAAACATCGCGCATGGCGAAGTCGCCATTGTGAACCTGCACGGCTCCGCGTACGATTGGGGCATCCGGAGAACCTGACACGCTCGCATTCAGCACTGTCTCTCCATGCGCTTCCAGATTATTGCTGAAAAGGGTCAGCAGCTGCAATCCCGCCGAGCCGGACGCCTGCAGGTGCATCGATTGCGGCTGCAGATAATGAACCGATCCGGCCAATTGCAACTCGGTGTCGCGCCCGGCAAGCCGGCAGGAGGCAATTGCGAGATTTCCGCCGGAAAAGTCGAGCGAGATCGGGCCGTGATTGTGCAGCTGAAAGCCACGCTGATCCGCTAGAGAGAGACGTCCGGAGGGAACAAGCGAATCCACCGTTAGCTTCTGTATCGAGAGCTTGAGCCCGAGCTCGCGCAAGTGTTCGAGCGAGCCTGAAACCGAAGCATCGCCCGAGACCGAGCCTTCCACTTGCCATTGCCTGCTGCGTTCCGGAGCAAGCAAGCTCGTCAGCGCGCCCAGACTTGTTTCTTCAAAGTGCAGACGGGCCTCGAGCGGAGAGCCCGGCACCAGCGACACACTTGCGCCACCGCTCAGCTCGCTACTTTGAAGGTGGCTCGTTACAGCAACCTGTAGCTTGGATCCGGCGGTGGTGAATCGTGTATCGATCTCGCCCACTGGGACGTGACGAAGCGTTGCATTATGTATGCTCAGGCTGCCGCTGGCAAAAGTAGGCCGAAAGCCGCCGCTTTGAAGATTCGCTGAGATTTGTGCGTGCGCATCGATGGAGCCTTGCAAATCCGGCAGACGGTCTCTCGCGAAGTTCACGCCTGAGAGAGGGTAAGAGGTCGTGTTTACCTGCAGAGAGAGTCTTCCCTTTCGCCAATCGTTCACAGGTCCGAATGAACCGGAGAATGACGCGGTATGGTTTCGTTCACCGCCTACTTCGCCCTTCGAGATTCGCAGCTGATCGCCCGCTAACTCGAGCGCTGCATCGAGCCGGTTTAATTGTTGACCGTAGATGTTGGCATTTTGGATCTGAATATGGGCGCTGCCGGATGGATCACCCAACGTGCCGCCGGCATTCAGTTCGCCCGACGCCATTCCTGAGATTCGGTCTGCATGGGGAGCGCCGAGGCACGACAACGCAAGTTCAGGCGGGATGCCGTGAAAGATAGCATGCAGCCGAAGAGCACTAGTGCGCGAGGGTGACCAATGGGAGAGTGCGAGCGATCCATCGAACGAGATACCCGTAGACTTTGCTGCGAGCGTGCCCGACTCTATGCGAAGCAATTCCGCATTTGCGACGCCGCGAGCCTGCAACCGATCCCAAGCGCGGCCGAGCAGTTGGAAGCGGTCCACCTGAAGGGAGCCTTGCATGGCTGGACGGTTATAGGATCCGCCGACCACGCCCGCAAATCTAACTTTAGCGGCGCTTGCCAAAGCACTTGGCAACTCCGGATTCTGATCGGAGACATTGAGGGCGGCCAGAACGGACCGCAGTTCCGCCGGTTTCGAACTGTCGAAGGCGAGACGGATCCCGGAGGCCCACGACCCGGCAAAAGAAAGCCTGGCGGAGGGCAATGCGAGAGCAGAATCGCCGAATTGCAGATCCCGATCTAGGCTTTTCGACAGACGGAGCTGTCCATTGAGCGGTTCATAGCGCGGCCCTGCCGGAGCGGCAGTCAGATCGGCTTGGAACGTAAGCGCGCGGTAGGTGGCTGGGATAGCGGTCCGCAGAGTAACCGGCCCGCTCAAGCGAGCGTTCCAGGGCAGGCTTGGTTTCTGCCGGTGATTAAACAGGCGAGCGGCGTCCACATTGGACAACCTGCCATCCAGAGTAATCTCTTCGACGCGGTTCAGTGTGACCCTGCCGCGAAAGTTGCCGCTCGGTGCATCGATACGCACCTCTGTGAGTTGCAATTGGTCTTTGCGATAACTGAAATCGCCCCGGGCGTTCGCGTCCTGGAAACGCAAAGCGCTCGAATGCAGCCCGAAGCCGGTAGCCGAGAGCGCGCCGTTGAAACGCAATCCGTCGGCAATCGTAAAGGCGCCTTGACCGGTGGCGTTTACTGTTCCAATCTCGGCGTTCGGTAGAGGCAATTCTGCCTGGAGGTCACGCCCGTCTAGCAATGCGTTGAAGTGAAATTGCGCGGCCGCCGACTCGAAGTGAGTGACGGTTCCTTGCGCCTCGATCTGAGAACGGCCGCCCCGCCACGCGAAATGGTGCACGTCCAGGCTGTCGGGGCGCAAGACTGCTTGCACCGATACTGCGCCTCCAATCGCCCGGCAACACGCTGGATTGAGAACCGTGTCTCCAGACTCAAGTTGAAACTGATACCCGGACTGCCCGCGATCGTTGCGGCCCAGAAGGCGCAGGCTGCGGCCGCGAATCGTGAATCTGTGTTTGCGTTGATTCACGGTCAAGCTCCCACGGTTAATCGCGAAGCGGCTCACATGTAAATCCAGGGCGCTTTGCAGGCCATTCGAAGAGCGAGTGCTCGCAGGCAAGTTACTCGAGCCGTCAGGCCGAAAAATGAGATACACGTCCGGCTGGCCGGCATCCAGACTGGTGATGCGGATGGCTCGTCTAAATAGCGAATCGACGCGGAAACCGATGGACAGAGATCGCACGAAGAGTAGCGGAGGCTCGCCGGGCCGTTCCGCACCGGGAATAGTGAGTCCGTCGAGGTGAGCGCTGAGCGTATGCCAGTCGAATTGAAATGATCGAAGCTCAACGCGCCCTCCGCTCGCTTTCTCGAGAGCCGAGACAATCGCCAGGCGAATCTTGTTATGAACGAAAGTGGTTTGCAGCGCGATCAGTAAGCAAACAGCAGCCAGAAGCACCACGCTGATCGCGGCCAGTCCCAGGCGAAGCGTAAGTCGAAAGCCAGGACGCATGTTATCGAAGCGCCTTATCCAGATAGACGATATCGGCTCGCCGTCGCGCCTGCTCTAACCAAGAGGTCAAGGCCGCATCGACTCGCTCTTCGACCACCGCTTGCCGAATCCGGTCTTTATCTGAATAGCCAGGATGATGACGCTCGATGAACGTCTGCACGTCATTACTAGACACCGTAAGATCTGGACGGAACCGAAACTCCACAAAGCGCAGGGTAAGCAGTTGCAGCGCCAGGTGCGAACAAAGAATTTGTTTGGTGATGCCGTATTGCTTCAGCAATTGTGAGACGCGAGCGGATCCGCCGAGGGCGTTCTCGACGCGCCGGTCATAGGCATCGATATCGGCTGTGTCGGGTATGGTGTAGCGGCTCAGTTGCATGTCCCGCTGAATCAGGAACTGTTGAATGAGACGGTCCGCGGCGGCTCTCCGGGCGGCTTCGCTTAGCTGTACCGCCGTCCCGTTCAGAAGATCTGTGACTTGAATCTCCTCGTCGATGGCTGACTCTGTGATGACCTGATAGCCGATCGCAATCGCAGTACGGTCCACTATTTCGGCGGATACAGAAGCTGCCAGGAGAGCGAGGCAAATTGCCAATCTCATCAAAATGCCTGCCCCAGGGAAAAATGAAACTGAAAGGCGTTGATTTTCTGAACAGTAGAAACCGCGGTGTTGTTGATTAAGTCTTGCAGCGTGCCTTTCAGGCCGAAGAAGCGCGGCGCATCGGGACTAAATGAGAAGTCCAGGCGCACCGGACCGATTGGAGTGCGGTAGCGAATGCCAACGCCGGCAGCTTGCACCATGTAATTGAAGTCCTGCAGATTCTCCTGCCGGAACCGAAAGCTGAAGTCGCTCAGCGAGCTGTAGACGTTGCCCGCATCTTCGAAAAGGACGCCGCCTAAATTATCGCCGTACAACGGGAAGCGCAGTTCGAAGCTGTTGACGAACAGGGCGTTGCCGCCGAGGGCGAATCCGGTCAGGGTGTCACGAGGCCCAGCTTGAAAATCCGGGAAGGATCGGAGCGAATTGGAGCCGCCGGAGTAGAACCGCTCTGCAAGCGGAATGGCGGGCGCGCCGCTTAGCTGCGAGATCAAGCCGAATTGCGTGCTGCGGGCGAAAACCAGATCGTGGTGAAACGGATAGTAAGCCGCGTTGCGAAAGATCGCGCGAAGAAAACTGGTCTGGGAACCTAGGAAGCTCGGCGCATAACTGAAGTCGGCGGTGGAGTAAGTTCCCTGGTGCGCGTCGGTCGGATTGTCGCGGCGATCCCGAATGTACGATAGCTCGCCGAGCCCGAGGCGCTCCGGCTGAGAGAGCAAGGGAACCAGCAGCGGATTGATTTTCAGGTTGGAGATCGTTACGTTCCGGAAAACGAGCCGGTACTGGATCGTGTCCGACAGAAAAAGCCTCTCGGACAATTGTAAAGAAGCTTCACGCCGGTGCGCAGTATAAGTTCGTATATCATTTGAATTTTCGACCAGCCCGCTCGCCGTAAGTGAAAGGCTCGGCCGCGACGCAAACCGGGGAATGAAGTAAGTAAGTGCCGCTTTCTGCTCGATGGTGGAGACAGCGGTCTGTACGCCGATGGTCTGACCAAGTCCTAGGAAATTGATGCGTGTTAGTCCAACCGCCAGGCGAGGTGCGAAGCCGGTCGAGCCCGCGGGGTTATCTAAGCTGGTCGCGCCGCCCCCGATCCGCGCGATCTGCGCGCCTACGCCGACGTTAAGCGAATAGTGACGGGCTTCATCGATGTTGTAGAGTACGTACTTCTCGGTTTCGTCCCCGTCAGGATTCTGTATCGCTGTATTCACTCTGGCAAAAATGCCGAGTTCGTAGAGACGGCGTTGGCTGTCAATCTCTTCGGTCCGCGAGAGGGGCTCGCCCCCCTGTAATTCGATCCGGTCCAGAACCAGGCTGGGGCGGGTTGTTTCCAGCCCCGTCACAATAACCTTACGAACATATTGACGCTCCCCTGGCGTAATCACGTACCGGAGATCTACCTTGTGCGCTTGGGTGGACGGCGTCTCGTAGAACTCGAAAGAGCCGTTTGTAAAACCTTGGCCATACAAGTCATTGAGAAGCGTTTCGCGATCGTCCGCAATATTATTCGGGCTGAAGGGCTGGCCGGCGACGGAGGCGAGACTCCAGCGATCCTGAGCAATGTCGCGAGCGGGAAGTCCATCGATAGTGAGCCGGGAGACGAGCCACTGGGGGCCCTCGTCGATTCTGACAATTACCCCCACGTGGTTTTTTACGCCATGAAACTTGTCGAGCACTTGCGACGTGACGCGTGCATCCCGAAAGCCGTTCGAGACGTAGAGATTCTCAATCGATTGCAGGTCCTGCTTCAGATACGCGGCGCTAAAACGTCCCCAGGGGAAGCGCGGGAACTCGGCCGGCTGAATGTAAAAACGTTCGCGCAGGGTATCCCGCGAAAAATAGTGATTGCCAATGACTTGCAAGGAAACGAATTTATGCCGGTGGCCGGGAGTAACTTGATAAGTAACTGTTTGATTACCGGAGCTATTAGTTCGCTGGACGCTGTAAGTAACGGCTGCCTCAAGATAACCTTCCGCCTGCAAACTCTCTGCAATGTTACGCTTGCCTTCCTCGAGCAGTTCGGGGTCAACGGACTTCTCCTGGTAGATCGGCACCAGCTCGTTCAAGCGGCTGCGGCTGATATCGGCGCCTCGCACCGCCAGCACGATCTTAGGACCGGCTTCGAGACGTAGATCGGGTGTGACAGTATTAGCGTCGTCGGAGTACCGAAGACCGGTCAGGACGACGCTCGATTGCAGCCGGTCGCGTTTATCGTAATAACCGCGCAGGTTGTTCAGGCCTTGTTGCAGGCGCGATTCAGTGAGATCCTGCCAGCCGAGCAGCCCATACAAACGCTTCCAGCGAGTCGATCGAACGATGCCTGCATAGGAACGCTCCGGATGACCTGAAATCTTGGGGGGCGCAAACCGAGCCCGGTCGCCCGGATCGATGGAGAAACTCACGTCCGCCGATTCGATTTCCGGGTGGTACAGCACGCGCGTGTTCACATTTGCGTGATAGAAACCGTTTGCCTTTAGAAGTTCGGCCACCGATACAGCAGCTGCGTTCTTCTGCCGGTCTGTAAACGCCGCACCCAGGTTCAGCTTGATAACGCTTGCAAGCTGGCCATTGTTGGGCGGCGGCTTGTTGCCCTCAATGAACACCCTTCCTACGAAATAAGCACGCTCGGTGAGGAAGCGAAGCCGCACTCCGCCGCCATCGGGGGCTGCATCGACAGCAATGTTCGAATAGCGGCCGCTTGCGAACAGATTTTGGATCGATTGCCTGAGTTGCCCGCCGTGAAAAGCTAGGCCGGGGTGGATCGTTAGTTTTCTTTCGATCTCCTGAGAGGTTAGCGGCTGGTCGGCCGGCGAAAAATCAACAGACTTAATCACCAAGCCTTCGTACGCTGCCTCGGGCATATGAGTTTGCGCCGCTTGCGCGACGGCGGCTGATTGGGCTGCCCATATCAACGCGACCAGGGCACAAAGTAAGGTGCGCCCGACTGTTAGGATCGTGCTATATGTCACCGGTTGAGGAAGAGCGTTACTCCCGGCAAATCCGATTTTCACCCATCGGCGTGGACGGCCAGGAGCGAATTCGCAAAGCGCGCGTGGCTGTCGTCGGTTGCGGCGCATTAGGAAGCTTCCAATCCGAAGCATTGGTGCGCGCGGGCGTGGGAGAAATCAAGCTGATCGATCGCGATTACGTCGATTTCACAAATCTTCAGCGGCAATGGCTCTATGACGAAAGCGATGCCAAAGCGGAAACGCCCAAGGGAGTCGCAGCGGCGCGCCGCCTTCGAACGTTGAATGCGGGCGTGCAGGTAGAGGCCGTGGTTCAGGACCTGACTCCTTCGAACGCGGAGGAACTGTTGGCCGATTGCGGCCTGATTTTCGATGGAACCGACAACTTCGAAACGCGCTATCTTCTAAACGATTTTAGCGTTAAGCAGGATACACCGTGGATTTACGGAGCGGCGGTAGGAAGTTACGGCGTCGTAATGCCGGTCTGGCCGCAGCGAGGGCCGTGTCTCGCGTGCGTTTATCCGGACCCACCGGCCGGCCCGCAATTAACCTGCGATGTTAACGGTGTTCTGGCATCGGTGACTGCTTCGGTAGCCGCGCTGCAGGTGTCTTTGGGATTGCGGATGATTGTTGGCTGGCAGCAGTTTGAGTGCCGCATTCATACCATGGACGTTTGGGAAGGCACGGCTAAACAGGTTAGCGCCGGCATGCAGGATAGCCGTTGCCGCGTCTGCGTCGAGCACGAATTCAGATATCTCGAAGGCAGGAAACGTTCGCCGGTAAGCCTGTGCGGCCGAAACGCGGTGCAACTGCACGAAACGTCTCGACCGCTGGACCTTCAGGAGCTGGCAAGCCGCTTAGAAGGGCTTGGCCAGGTCCGTGTGAACGACTTCGCGCTTCGTCTGGCGCTGCCGAAGTACGACTTGACGTTTTTCCCGGATGGCCGCGCCATCATCAAAGGGACCACCGATATCGGGGTGGCCCGTAGCGTCTACGCACAGCTGCTTGGCAACTGACAGCGATCTCGCGTCACTGAACCTGTACGCCGTTGATCATGGGCTGATCGACTGAGCCGTTGCTGAGGCTGATTACGATCTGTCCGCTCGGATTTGCGGCGATGCCCGCGAACGGCTTCACCACAGCTGTGAAGTTGTGGTTGCCGGCAGCGGCGTAGATGTCGAAGTCAGTCAGCACGGTGGCGCCGTTGATCGCGACATTGAACTTGCGCTGGCCGGCCGCATTGAAGTACAGCTCGGCGAAGTGCAGCGTGACGGTGTGGCTGCCGCCGGCGGTGAAGCCCGGAATGGTGTAGGTGGAAGCTCCTTGATGAGCGGTGGCATAGACGGCCGCCGGAGCCGCGCCGTTGACGCCCGCGGGAATCGTGACTGTCTGCCCGGGAGCGTAAGTGCCACCGCCGGTAACATCGGTGTCCGCCACAAAGCCGTTCACCGCCGTCGCGCTGCCGCTATCGATGGCGACGGCGGTGGTGGGCGGCGGAGCGGCGCTACCCGATTGCACTTCTATGCCGTTGATCATGGGCTGATCGACCGAGCCGTTGGTGAAGCTGACGACGATCTGTCCGCTTCCGTTAGCCACGATGTTTGCGAACGGTTTCACCACCGCCGTGAAGCTATGGCCACCGGCAGCTGTGTAGATATCGAAGTTGGTCAGCACACGCGTGCCGTTGATCGCAACGTTAAACTCGCGTTGACTCGCCGCATTGAAATACAACTCGGCAAAGTGCAGCACGACCGTATAGCTGCTCCCTGCTTTGAGTCCGCCGATCGTGTAGGTGCTGGCGCCCTGATGCGCGGTTTGGTATACCGCAGCCGGAGCCGCGCCGCTCAATCCGGCAGGCACGGTGACCGTTTGCCCGGGAGCGTAAGTGCCGCCGCCGGTCACGTCCGTATCGGCTACGAAGTTGTTCACCGCCGTCGCGCTGCCCGAGTCGATCGCCACCACATCCGACCCTGCCGAACCACCGCCGCCGCCCGAACCTACCGTTACGCTTACCGTGTTCGATGCGGCGGAGGCGCCCGCACTGTTCACGGCGACGACGTCGTATTGATAGGTCGTGCCGCTAGCGACTGTCGAATCGGAGTAGGATGTTGCCGTTAAACCGGTCGCAATGCTGCTCGCCGCCCCAGAACCCACCGCGCGATACACGGTATACGTCACGCCGGAAGTTGCGCTTGCAGTCCAATTTAGATTCACCTGCGAACCAGCTACTGCGCCGGTCAAATTTGCAGGTGCGGCAGGAACAGTGCCGCCGCCACCTCCGCTTCCGCCTCCGGTGAGCGTTGCCTCAATCCCGCTAATCTCTGGAATGTCGTTGCTCCCGCGCAGCAGCTGAACGATGATCTGGCCGTACATGTCGGCGCTTGCCGATGTTGTCTCCACCAGCGCTTGGTTGGCGCCTGCCGCGGCGTAAATGTCGAGGTTGCGGAGGAACATAGCACCGTTGACCGCCACGCTGAAGACCCGCTGATTTTTAGCAGTAAAGAAAGTCTCGGCGAAGTGCATCCGCAGATTGTAGGCGGCATTTGCCTTGAGCCCCGTTAGAACGTACGTAAACGCAGCGATCCGCGAAGTCTGATAGACATTCTGCGGCGCGGGATTGGCCACGCCTGCGGTGGAAATCGCCGTAGTGACGGCTTGGCCGGCATCGCCGCCATTGAAGTCCTCATCAGCGACGAAATTGCCGACAGCCGCGCCGCCTGAGTTAATGGACAGGCTGGTGATCGTGCCCGGGGTCGCTCCCACTAGAGGACCGGTCGCTCCCGGCGTGATCTCAATCGCGCTGATTGTGGGGTTTAAATCGCCCGCTGAGTTGGTGCCGTAATTAGTTTGAAGCTCGATGATGCCGGCGTTATCGGCCTGCGTCGAAAATTCTTCCGTGACTGCCTTGTTAACCGCTCCTGCAGTCGCAACGATGTCGAAATTCGTAAGCACCGGGTAGCTGTTCAACGAAACATCGAAAGCGCGCTGTCCGGGCCCGGTGTGCGTCGTCTCCACAAAGTGCAGACGAACCGTGTAAGCGGCGCCCGGATTTAGGCCGGTAATCGTCCATGCCGCCGCACCCCACCGCTCGGTGTCGTACACCTGCTGGGGCGCAGGATCGGTCACAGCCGAGGTATCGATGTGTACATGGGGATGATTATTCGTATTTCCACCTATCACAAAGCTCGAATTCATGTACGTGCCTACTGCGTACCCGCCGGCGCTCAGCTGCATGCCGGTGCTATGTCCCGCCGCCAAGGTGGTCGCCGAAGCGGTAGCTGAGGTTGACTCGCCGCCGTAATTCGCCGCCATGACCGTGTAGTAATAGGTCGTTCCTGGCTGGAGTCCCGTGTGCTCGTAACTTGTCCCCGCGACGTTCTGCGCGACGAGTGTCGCCACGCTGGGCGCAGTTCCCGCAGTCGTGCTCACGTAGATGTCGTAAGTTACACCGGAGGTCGCGCTCGCGCCCCAGTTCAGACTAATGGCGTTGCTGTAAGTAGCCGCCGCTGCCAGTCCGGTGACAGGGGCCGGGGCGCCGGCGGACCACTGTGAATAGTGGACGTAGTTGACGGTCAGATCCGAAGGAAAGCCGGTCGTCCCAGGCGTTCCTCCATTGCCTCCGATTCCGGAGCTGAGGATCATATTGATTGGTTGATTCAACTCCCATGTATCGCTGAAGCTCGTATCGGCAATATCGATGTCGCCGTACTGCACGCCGTCCAGGAAAAAATAGAAGTGATACGGCGCCCACTGCGTCGTGAACACGTGGAAGCCGTTATCGAATGTTTGTGGGCTCGGCAGATCGACCGTGGCGCTCACATAGGCGTCCGTTCCATAAGCGCTGCCATGGACGGTTGATCCGTTATGACTCGCCGTGACGGCCTGGATTTCCATCATGTCCAGTTCGCCGCAGTAGGGCCACGGAACGCCCCCATTAGTACTGGGAGAGGACGTGCTCGGCGAGGTCGCTGCCGGATACGCATCCGCGCCCAATGCCCAAAACGCCGCTCCCATCCCCTGAGCCGATGGGTTCTGAATACGCGCGTCCATCCTCCCATAAGGGCCTGCCGCGTACCGGCTCGTCAGCCTGGCTGAAGTGTACGGAAAGACAGCGTTCGGGTTGTAGGTCAGCGCGATGACCAGGTCGTTGTTTCCGTCCAGGTACACGTTCTGTAAACTGTCCGAGGTATTTTGTTGCGTGCCGTCGCCCCACGGATTGTTAGGCTGCACGTTGTTCCACCAGTTCGCATGATTGTAGGTGGTGTTCGCTGCTCCGTGAAAGTCGTCGCCCCAGACTTGCGTCCATTGCCCATAGGCCGGGGCCGTCCAAAGCGGGGAAAAGCACGCGAGAAAAAAGAAGAGCCGCCCGAAACGGCGGATAACTTGGGTATAGCTGACCATATCTGCTCCTAGGCCGATTTGTATGGCTCCAGCTTGGAACAGGAAATCCGCAAGGCCAAGCAAATAACAGTTGATTTACCGATAAGGCCCGCGCGGTGTTCCCCGAAATGGCCAAAGTCCCGCCCAGCAAGGTGCGCAAGCACTCGACCGGCAGCCAGACACATCATTAACGCTTCTCGGCAGCTCCGTTAATGCGGCCGTTAACAAAGTTGGGAACCCGCGTAAGTACCGGAACGTATAGTATGCTGCTGGGAGGAAGCTCGGACCCTGTATGTCGATCGCCTCTCCCACAGTCTTGAGCAGCGAGGAGGAAGAAAAGCAGGAACTGGAAACGGTTCTCTGCTCGGGCATCTTCAACAAAGCGCCCAATCTCCAGCATTTCCTTCATTTTGTTGCTGACAAACACTTCTCCGGTGAAGCGGAGCAGGTAAAGGAATACTCGATCGCGGTGCGGGCGCTAAACCGGCCCGAGACCTTCGACCCGCAGTCGGACACCATCGTCCGCGTTACCGCGCACGCGCTTCGAAAGAAGCTCGAACAGTACTACGCAACCGAGGGCGCCGCTCACCGCGTTCAGATTCAACTTCCCCCGGGCAAATACGTGCTTCGCTTCTATCGCAAGCCCGAAGACGCGCTAAGCGGAGAACCGGAGAGGGCGGCCGAACCCGCACCAGCCGCGCGAGCGCCGGAAGAGTTACCGAAATCTGCTAGCAGAAGACGCGGGTGGGTACTGTTCGGGATCGTTTTGGCGATTGCCGCATTAGCAGTGAGTCTGTACGTGGTAGTAACACGCTGGTCGGCGAGGGAGGTTCCTCCTCTTGCAACGCCCGTTAATTCCGCAGTGCTCCGAAACGCCAGCACGCATATCCTGCTTAATGATCGGCTGGCTGCGTACACCGATACCGCGGGCCAGCGTTGGCTTCCCTCGCACGATTGCAGCGGCGGCAAAGTGTTCAGCCACCCGGATCACGTGGTTCAGGGCACCGACGATCAAATCGTTTTTCAGTCAGGCCGCGAAGGAAAGTTCAGTTGCCGGATTCCGGCCGCTCCTGGATCGTATCGCCTCGCGATACTTTTTGCCGACACTGAGAACGACAAGGAAGCTGCCCGACAAGTCGTATTCACGATCAACGGCGGACCACCGCAAGCGCTGGACGTGGTGGATGAAGCCGGCGTCGACAATGCCGCTATCGAAAAGGCGTTCTTCGGTATTCATCCGCTTAAAGACGGCGCCATTTATCTCAACTTTTTGTCGGAAGGATCGTTCGCCAACGCTGTCGAACTGACGCCCACTGCTTCGGATGCCGAACCGCCATTCCGAATGGTCGCCGGTCCCGCGCTCATACACGATGCCGATGGCAATACCTGGATGCCTGAGGCTTTTTTCGAAGGCGGCAGGAGGACCTTTCATCCCGATGGTCTTGCCAACCATGCCGACGCGCGTCTCTATCAATGGGAGCGGTATGGACACTTTCATTATTCGCTTCCAGTGGCTCCAGATAGGGATTACACGGTCCGCTTGTATTTTTCAGAGGGCTGGTTTGGGCAGAGTAATGGAGGCCCAGGAGGTGTGGGGAGCCGCCTCTTCGACGTGTATGCGGATGGAACGACTCTGCTGAAGAACTTCGACATCCTTCAGAACCAGAAGTCCGGCGCCGTGATTGAGACGATTCATCACGTTCACTCGACAGCGCACGGAATGATTGACCTTTACTTCATGCCGGTCAAGAATTACGCTCTTATCAATGCGATTGAAATTGACCCTGAAACTTAGATGGCCGCTGTGTCCGTCCCCGGAATTGGGCAAGACACAGCGGCCCTGTTGTTTACTGCACTAATTTACTGAACCTGTACGCCGTTGACCATGGGCTGATCGACCGAGCCGTTCGTGAGGCTGATTACGATCTGTCCGCTCGGATTGGCGGCGATGCCCGCGAACGGCTTCACCACAGCTGTGAAGTTGTGGTTGCCGGCAGCGGCGTAGATGTCGAAGTCAGTCAGCACTGTGGCGCCGTTAATCGCGACATTGAACTTTCGCTGGCCGGCCGCATTGAAGTACAGCTCGGCGAAGTGCAGCGTGACGGTATGGCTGCTGCCTGCGGTGAAGCCCGAAATGGTGTAGGTGGAAACGCCCTGATGAGCCGTGGCATACACGGCCGCCGGAGCCGCGCCGCTGGTGCCTGGCGAAATCGTGACTGTCTGCCCGGGAGCGTAAGTGCCACCGCCGGTAACATCGGTGTCCGCCACAAAGCCGTTCACCGCCGTGGTGCTGCCGCTATCGATGGCGACAGCGGTGGTGGGCGGCGGAGCGGCGCTACCCGATTGCACTTCTATGCTGTTGATCATGGGCTGATCGACCGAGCCGTTGGTGAAGCTGACGACGATCTGTCCGCTTCCGTTAGCCACGATGTTTGCGAACGGTTTCACCACCGCCGTGAAGCTATGGCCTCCGGCAGCTGTGTAGATATCGAAGTTGGTCAGCACACGCGTGCTGTTGATCGCCACGTTAAACTCGCGTTGACTCGCCGCATGGAAATACAACTCGGCAAAGTGCAGCACGACCGTATAGCTGCCGCCAGCTTTGAGTCCGCCGATCGTGTAGGTGCTGGCGCCCTGATGCGCGGTTTGGTATACCGCAGCCGGAGCCGCGCCGCTCAATCCGGCAGGCACGGTGACCGTTTGCCCAGGAGCGTAAGTGCCGCCGCCGGTCACGTCCGTATCGGCTACGAAGTTGTTCACCGCCGTCGCGCTGCCCGAGTCGATCGCCACCACATCCGACCCTGCCGAACCACCGCCGCCGCCCGAACCTGCCGTTACGCTTACCGTGTTCGATTGCGGAGATTGCGAAGTGCCCGTGCCGGTCACCAGGATCGCCAACACGTCATAAGTGTAAGTAACACCGCTGGTCACCGCGGTATCCGTGTAAGTCGTCGTCTTGAGCCCATTTGCAATGCTCTGGAAGCCGGCGGCCATGTTCGCGCTCGATTCGCGATAAACCGTATAGGTAACGCCCGCCGTGGTGCTCGCCGTCCAGCTCAAATTGATCTGCGATGCAGACGCGGTTCCAGTCAGGTTGGCCGGCGGCGCAACTTCACCCGCCATTGTCGTAAGTGTCACTTCATTTGAGGGCGAAGACGAGCCCCCGCTATTTACGGCCTCGATATAGTACGTGTAAGTCGTGCTTCCCGCAACTGTCGTGTCGTTGAAGTTAGTTCCGGTCACTCCGGCCTGAATGCTCACCGGTGTTGCCGATCCCGTTCCGCGGTAGATCGTGTAAGTTACATCAGCCGTCGCGCTCGCATTCCAACTCAGCGCCACATATTGCGTGGGAATCGATTCTTGCGGCGGCTCATCGACTGCCTCAAGGCCGCCCGGCGTTGCTGGAGGCGTAGGCTGCGTTCCTGTGCAGGTCCCGCTTCCTACGTAAGACGGCACAGGCACAAGGATTCCGGCATTGGCCGCGCTCGCCGTGGCTCCTGTTCCATCGATCACGTGCGTGATCTGTCCGCTGCCGCCGAGAAAGACTGTACCCACATCCGTCGCCTTGATGCCGCTCACGTCAGGCACAGTCATTGCGTTGTCTTCCACAATATTGACGCCCTGATTGAAGTACGAATAGATACCGAAGCCGTAGGCCGCGTGACTGCATGCGCCCGGCGACACCACATAAGACGGATAGCCATTGGCTGAGCCATCCATCCATGCGCCCTGGCTCGGCGGATCGTACGGCAACTCGCTTTGATAGAAGATTGTCTCTCCGCCAGTGCCGTTCCATAACACTTGCTCCTGCTGATAATGCTCTACGGCCAAACCGAGTGCCGTGACATTCGCGCCGTTCACCACCAAGCCATGCGCCGCGGTGTTCACAGTCCAGCCCACCGTCCCGGCGTTTCCGTGGTCGGCGCGCCACGCCCAAATATTGTCCAGAATGACGTTTCCACTATCTATCTGAAGGCTCGTGGTGGCCGTGCCCTCGGTTGCGCCGCCGATGCGAAAGAACACATCGTTCAGTGACGTTGGATTACTCGCGTGGCTGTTGTCGGTGCCGCCCGGATTGCCTACTTCCAGGAGCACCGGAGAGTTTACCGGTCCCGCGTCAATGAGGAGACCGGCAATCTGCACGCCGTCCACATCGGCTACCGTAATCGCTGCGGTTCCTGTCTGCGGCACGAGCGTGGCGTAGCCCATCCCCAGCACTACCGTGTTTGCGCGCGTCACATTGATTGCGCCCGCGTACTGATAGATTCCCGGTGTAAGAATCAGGTTCTGTCCCGCCGCCAGTGCCTGGTTGATTTGCGCAAGCGTATTCGAGGGCTGCGCGATGAAGAAACTGCCGATTGGTAAAGATTGTCCAGTCCCCAGCCCGCCGCCGGACCAGCTCGTGCCCGACGAGTTGGTTTTCAGTCCTGGCACGAAGACGTTCCAATTGTTGCTGCTATCCACATAAAGAAAGGGCTTCTCCCGGCTCACAGGAGTGGTTGCTAAGTTGGTCACGGCTATTGTTGGCGCTGCGCCGGGATAGTTTTGTGCCGGAGCATTCACCACGCCCGAAAACACGAAGTTCCAAACGTAGCTGGACCAGCTGTTTGGCGGAATCACGCTGTTGCGCGTGTACCATTGCTGCTGCGAACAGGCGTTGGTGGTCCCGCTCACGGCCGTATCCGCAGTGAATCCGCCGCTCGATTCATTGCAGTTCACGTTTGCATAACGCAGATTGCCTTCGATGTTCATCCTGCGAAGCGATGCGCCTTGAGAAACGCCCCAGTCCAACGTTCCCGATGTTTCCCCGCCTACTGGAACCTGGCTGAGGTTTTCTTCGGAACGCCAAAAGTTTTGGGTCATGTTCCCGCTGATCAGCTGGTCGGCAACTAAACCTCCGGTGATCGTCACTTGTCCCGGTGTCTGACCGAGCCCTGCGATCGTCTCGTAATAACCCACGTCCGCGTAGACCGAATCGCTCGTGGCGCCGTAGCTGCCGGGCATGAAGAGCACGGCGTGCCTATTTACGCTGAATTGCGGTTCATTGTTCACGGCATTCAGCGCCGCCGTGACTTGAGCCGGGGTCATGTTCGGAGTAAGAATGGTGACATTCGGCCCGAAGTTGGGCGGGGTTTGGCCTATAGCCAAATTCCCGGCGCCGAGAACAATAGCGGCCATCACCAGCGGAGGAAGAAGCCGGACGGGTCTGAGGGAAGAGAGCGGAGTTTTCATGGATGTGTGTCTCACAGCGGCGTCGAGCGGTTCGAATCGCCTCTTCCTCAGCGTCTTCCAGCTAAAGCCACCTGCCAAGCTAATGAACCGTTAATTCACCGATAGCGGGGTTAAGCTGCGTGGATGCAGCGGGGCAACGGTAGTAGAATCAAGAAATCCGCGTGAAACGGGCGGTTAGCTCAGCCGGTTAGAGCGCCTGCCTTACAAGCAGGAGGTCCACAGTTCGATCCTGTGACCGCCCACCATACAGGTCTTTGCAGCTCAAACGTTTGCAATCTCCTTCAGATTAGCCCTTTTCAGTTCCGTTGATCAAAAGATGAGAAGAATCTTTCGGCATGTGCGCGGACGCCAGCGTCTCATCAAGCTTCTCGACGGCAATCCGAACCGACGCGGGGATCTCCTGGATGGAGATGTCGAGCGTTGTCGTCGCCCGCGCATATCGAAGGTGTGCCTGCACCTCCTTCACTCCGCCATACTGGCTCACATGAGTCCCGCAAGTGCGCCGACAGGTCGAAAATCCACGCCGGTTATTCCGGTCTCGTCCGCAACTTTCCTCAACGCCGGTTTAAGGACATCAGCGCGGTAATTGTCGAGCCGGATCACGCCTCCGTCAGCATTTGGGAAGACGAACTGGCGATCGGAAGTAGGCTTGCTGCGTTCGCGCCATTCGGCAAGTCCAAATCTCAGTGAAGCGGGCAGTGCAACAAAGCCTTTGGATCCTTCCGTTTTTAGTTTTGGGAATAGCTGGCCATCAATCGTCTCTTCATCGAGCCGAAGCGCGTACCCCATAACGTCGTCCCATCGGAGGGCGAACAATTCACCGGGTCTGAGCCCAAGGACCAGAGTTATTCGCAGGACCAGTTCCTCGCGGAAAGACATGCTGGACAGGAGTACCGGAATTTCGTGCAGCGCAAGAAACCGCTTGTTGACCGGCTTCGTTTCCGGTTTTACAAGCTTACGTGCGGGATTCTTTGAAATGAAGTCCTGATCTACCGCCTCTTCGAGAATCGCCCGGCTCCAGATCATGAACTTGTCTACGACGCTTTCAGAGTATTTCTGCGCCAGCCGGTTCAGGATCATTTGCAACTCGAACTTCTGGATCTCATTCAGGGGACGGTGCTCAACCAGCTTGACGCAGTACCGCTCGATGTTGTCGATCTGTGTCGCTCGCGACGACAGCTTCCAGGTCTGCTCGTACATGGGTAGAAAGCGTTCTCGCCAGAACTGACCGAAGGTCAGGAGGTTCACCGCTTCCGGTTTCTTGACTTCGACTTGTCTGATGATGACCTGCCGCAGCACGTCTCTCGCCTCTTGCCGAGTCATCTCGGATTTCAGCCCGAGGACGACTGCCTTGTGTCTCCGAATCTCACTGCCGTCAGGCTGAGTATCGTAAACCCAGTAATGCCCTCTCCATCGCTTGCGAGTCTTCCCGATAATTTGCAGTGTTCCGTTTTGGCCGCGTTCCCGTCCGCGCTTCACGCGCGATAGTGGAAGGCTGCGAGCGCGAGATTCAGCCACGGCGACCTCCGAGGCCGCCATTATCCCAGTAGTGCTGGATGAATCCTTTCACATCAACTGGTCGAAAACGAAGCAACTTGCCTGCCCTGACCGAGGGGATGCGCGGTGACTTGCGGGTCGCATGATCGCGAACCCAGGCGACGGATACTCCCAACCACTTCGCCACTTCTGCTGGCCCTAAAAGCGGCATAAAGTCGTCGCCCGATGCCGAGTTGATTTGTTCCAGTTGCGTCCTCAATCGCGTAATGCCCCTCTCACCCACTAACGAGTTCAAAAAGCGCGAATTTTGGACGCGGCCTCCGAAAGGAATTTTTTTAATGCACTTTGCTGCTTATTCCACAGTTGCTGTGGAAAGCGGACTTTTCCACGACAGTTTTGGGGCGATCAGTGCGACAGTTTTGGGGCGGTTTTCCTAATTGGTATTCCTGTAACTCAGCCTGCGCCGCCACCCAGGCGCGCTTCAAGTCAGAGCCACTCTCAAGCTTCGGTGTTCTCCATTTTGCCACGCACGCGTTCGCAGACATGCACCACCCAGATCGCTCCGCCATCGTGCTGGCTCCGGATACGAGAACCGGCGACGGTGGGCTACTCCAAATCCGAGAAATTGAGAATGTGAACCTGCGCGCTGACCTGGTCACTTTGTCGGCCTGTGGTGCCGGCGAAGGGCGGCAAGAGGGAATGCAAGGGGTTGACAGTTTGGTGAGCGCATTCCAGTTCGCCGGCGCACGCTCCGTGCTAGCGAGCCGCTGGGTTACAGATGATACGTTCGCGGCTTCGCTGATGACCGACATTTATCGTGGACTTCGGGCGGGCATGTCTGTCGTTGACGCTTTGCACCAAGCTCAACTGGCGGCCCTCAGAAAGTTTGGGACGCGGTTCGTCCAGCACTGTGGTCCGCATTCTTCGTGAGTGGAGAACCAAATACAACAGTCCATTCAAAATAGCTTTAACCCGACAGAAGGTGAGCGGCGCGAAATCATAGCAGCCGCCGCAATTATGTTCAAGCAGCGGCGGGACTATCACTTTCGTTCGGAACGTTCCAGCTTCCGCACGGTTTTCGATTCATACGAGCAGCGGGCCAGATGGCTAAGCCGAGGGTCATCTAGGCTAACGACGTTCTGTTACTTGCAAGTTTTGAGAAATCCTCTTCCACTCACGGCCTTTCTCGTCCATACACTCCAGAATCTGTCGGCGGCTCCGGTCGTTGGATGATGTCGCTTTCAGGGTCTTCACAGCGGGCCAGATGTGAAAGGACGTCCTGTTCGAGACCGAATGACTCAATAGTTTTCCGGAGGGTCGTATCTACGAGGTTGGTGTACGTCCGAAACAGGTATCCAAACGGGTCGTGCAGGGTCTTGGAAAAGGCCACTCCGAAGTCCCGTGAGCCGCTTCCTCGATGAAATTTGCAATCTGCGCGTCATCGCCGATCTCATGGGCGTGATACCTGGCGAGCTCCGCCTGTCGGCTGTACGCCACCTCGCCAATGGTAGGGTGGAGCCGATGGCTGTCGCAATCTACATCAGCAAGCCAAATAGAGTTCCGGCGAATACTGTTGTCCGAAGATGACATTTGCCTAGAGAACTTGCTCAACGCAAGCCGATTTCGAGCTTACCTTACATACTATAGGGCGATATCGCAGGACACCTAATTACCAGGTACGTTATGAACGGGTGTCTTCAAGCTAAGGTACTCGCCGAGAGCAGCATCGAGCACTTCCAGCCGCTCGAGAATCTTCTGGTCGCGCGGGCGTCTTGGCTGGGCAGCCGGGGCTTCATGTGGACTCGGGCTGAGGTCATAAAAGAGCGTTTGATCACAAGCTGGGGTGATTCCCGCGCGTTTTGATCGCGAGGGAATCAGCCTAGGAATCAGGCGGTTTCGAAGCAACTCAAAACTTAAAGTAATGCCAAGTTCGAAATCAGTGTTGAGCAGAAGAAAAAATTCACGGGCGGCCGACGCCCAATGGCCACCAGTAATGAAGTTGCTGAGCGCATACTCACGTATATCTGCACGCGCGCTGCGAACGACAATGCGGGGCAGCTCCGGATGAGCTTTCAGGTGTGCCGTTATGGCTACGGACAACGAACGCGCCATGAGAACTCTGTTGCTCGACATATTGCCGGGATAGGCGCGATAGCCAACCAGGAAAAGCGGCATTCCAATGAGGGGATAGCGAGCTGCGATCTTCAACTCAAAATCGATATCTTCACATCCGCCTAGTCCGCGCTCTGCGTAACGCGGATCGAATCCTCCTACAGAAAGCGCAACGTCTCGCCGCACCAAAATGGAACTGCCGTTACCAACCGGTTTGGCGAAGAGGTGACGCGCGAAGCTATAACCGCTGAAAACGACAGCGTTCTCGTTTCTGACAAACCGATCATGAATATCGATAATACGAGAGAGAGAGTAGACGGCCTCGGCGCGGCCAACCCCCGTTTGGTTTTCGAGTGCGGCAACCTGGACTTGAAGCTTGCTCGGATGCCAGAGATCATCGGCATCGAGAAACGCGACATACTCGCCCTTGGCCTCTCGGATACCAAGGTTTCGAGCATTCGCAACCCCGTTGTTAGGAATGCTCAAGATGCGGAAACGCCGGTCAGCCCCGGCTACACTCATCGCGAGACCCTTAGTATCGTCGGTAGAGCCGTCATCCACGACGATCACTTCGAAGTCTCGATAGGTCTGAAGGAGCACCGAACGAAGCGTTCGCTCGATGAACCGGCCTGCGTTGAACGCTGGAATTACAACACTCGTAATTGGCTTAGATAGCATAGCTGGCGTTTGGCATAGTTGTGTTTCTCACCGTGCTCACCCTGAGACGGGCATGCCGAAGCGGGAAGAAAAGGCACCGGCTTCAAGTACTCGCCCGCCTTCAAGCGCAATCGAGTCATCGCAGAAAGCAATCGTGTTCGGGCGATGACTTACGACGATGACGGTCATGGTTTTGGGCAGGTCTGCGAGTGTATCAATAATGCTGTTCTCCGTGTCTTGATCGATCGCGTTGGTTGCCTCATCAAAGATCAGAATTTCAGGTCTGCGGGCGAGGGCGCGGGCGATGCCGATACGCTGACGTTGGCCGCCAGAGAGGCTCAGGCCACGATTACCGACCTGCGATTCAAAGCCCTGGGGAAGAGCATGAATAAAATCAGCGCGGGCCGCCACCGCGGCGTGCTCGATGAGGCGACGATCCATATTGGGACGCCCATAGGAGATATTCTCGGCGATTGTTCCCGGGATGAGCTCAATGTCCTGGCCCGCGAACGCGATGGCATTCAGCCAATCGGAGGAATCAATCTGAGAGAGAGGCACGCCGTCGACTTTGATGCAGCCCGAAACGGGTTCCAGAAGACGGCAAAGCAAGTTCAATATCGTTGACTTGCCGGATCCGGAGCCGCCGATGAGGGCAATTGAACGGCCACGGCGAAGCACAAAGCTAACCCCAGCAATCGCTGGTTCTCCTGCCTCGCAATACCTGAACGTGACGTTATCAAATTCGATCGATTCCTGTAGACCGTGAAAAGGCAAAGTGCCGGAGGGCCCAACAGGTTTGTCTTGCGGATCGAGAAGCCACTCAACCTGACTCAATTGAGCGGATACAGCCGCGAAAGATGTGCCAGTCTGTTCGATGATTCGGAGGTGAGGTTGCAGGCGGTTCATCAGGGCCAGAAAGGCAGCTAACACGGGCAGTGAGACGCCAGTGAAAACGGCTGCAAGAAGGACGGCCATAAAAAGGAAGCCGTGCATGGCTTCCAACAACGGCAGGACCGCCCCGGAGAGAGCTTCGAGCTTCAAGACAGCGCGGCGGACTAGGTCGGAGCTAAAGACAAAGCGCCGATGTTCCTCTTGCTGCGTGTCAGAGAGGCGAATCAAACGGGAGCCGAACACGGCAAATAGCGTACGATCGGCGAGTTGCTGCTCCGCCGATACGATATGGGAGCTGAGTTGCCTGAGCTTAGACTCGGCCCTCTTTTGGACGAAACGAGCGATAAGACCGCCTGCGAAAACCATCAAGGAAAGCCGCCAGCTTACCAGAAGCAACAGAATGCTGAAGACTGCAATAGTGGCAAGGGAAGCGACTCGATTGAGAACTATACGAACAGCTTCTGAGGTTTTCCATGACTCAGTCGTGAAGATACTGACGAGGCGGGCCGAATCGTTGAGTAGGAAGAACGGATAGCCTACGCTCGCCAGTCGTCCGGATAAGGCGCAACGAATATCGTGGCTGATTCGGCTCTCGACGAAGGCTATAAACCCATTGGCAAGAGTCTGCAGCGTGCTCTTCAGCAGTACGCAACTCAGAATCGTAGCCGTAATCACCAGTAGCCGTCCAGTGCGGCTGTATCCAGTGGCGAAGCTCAAGATGAACGAAAGGGGGTTATCATGCCGCAAACCGCTGCTGAGCGAGCCCGACGAACCGGCCAGAGTCGAAAGAAAGGGGATCAGAAAGCTGATTCCAATTCCTTCAAGCGCACCGATTGCCATCGCTAAACACGCAATGGCCGGAAAGGCCCAAGCGTACCTCCGCGCGAGCACACCCAAGTAGGGATGTAGCCGGAAAGGATTGAGTAGATTCATCAAACGAACTGGAGTCCAGCCATATACAGGTAATCTGCTCAGCTTACAATTACTTTACGTTCTCGCGCAGAGTTTTGTACAGCGGGGCTCTGGCGCAAACCGAAGGAGCGTATGAGGTTCTCTCACAACATCACGCAACGGGCGGTGAAAGGGGCTAAAGAGCGGCTGCGGCGTGGAGCGCTCGGGCGTTTTCTGGGCCATGCGGGACTGCTTTGGCCGCCTCCGTTTGGAGCTGTAAATTTCGGCGCGCTGGGCCTCTCAACGCCGGTCAGCTTGGATTTCGGATGGGATCGCGGGACACCGGTTGATCGGTACTACATTGAAAAATTCATTGCCGGTCATGCGGAAGATATCAGAGGGCGGGTATTAGAGATCGGCGATGACGAGTACAGCCGCAACCATGGGGGAACGCGGATCACACGGCAGGATATTCTTCACGTAAACGAGGGCAATGCGAAGGCGACGCTCGTAGGTGATCTGACCCAGAATCATGTCTTGCCCGATGGAGCGTTCGATTGTATTGTGCTTACGCAAACGCTGCAACTGATCTTTGAATTAGAGCTGGCGGTAAAACGGCTCTACGAAGTGTTGAAGCCGGGTGGCGTGCTGCTGCTGACGGTACCGGGCATCAGTCAGATCGACCGGGGTAAATGGGGCGAGACTTGGTACTGGGGTTTCACCGAGTTGGCTATACGAAAGCTGTTTGAGCGCCACTTTGGCCCGGAGATGATCCAAACCGAAACTCATGGAAATGTATTTGCAGCCACGGCACTCCTGCACGGGGTCGCGTACGAGGAAGTCGATCGAAAAAAGCTTGATTCTCAGGATTGCTGCTACCCGTTAGTGATCACGTTACGCGCGGGAAAGCCTCAAAAGTGAGGCTTAACCGTTTCATTTGGCGAGTTGGGGCGAGGCTACGGCCGCCTAGAGCAAGGCCCTGCATTCTGATGTACCATCGTGTGGCGCCCTTGCGGCAGCCGGACCCGTGGGCACTAGCCGTCGAGCCCGAGCGATTCGAACAGCAGATCGCCTATCTCAAGCAAAAGCGCACTATTCTTTCCATGGATAGGCTAGTCAATGAACTTCGCAGCAATACACTGCCTGGCAATGCAGTAGCGGTGACTTTTGACGACGGGTATTGCGATAACCTCATCTATGCTATGCCGGTGTTGGCGCGCTATGGCGTGCCGGCGACAGTGTTCGTCGCGACAGGCTACATTGATCGCAATGAGCCGTACTGGTGGGACGAGCTAGCAGCTCAGATTCTCGGATCGCCGAAGCCGGAACAACATTGGCAGGAGTGTGGCGGAGACTGTTTTAAACTCAGCTGGGGAGAACAAGAGCGCGCAGATGGATCGCGCGACTGGCGAGGCTGGGACGAACCGCGCACCGCGAGACAAAGAAGCTTTTACCCCATCTGGCACAAGCTGAAATACACGAATCCCCAAGAGCGGGAGCTCACGATCGCAATGCTACGACGCCGATTTGGGACGATGCACGATCGGTTAGCTTTACCGATGAGCGGCGCGGAGCTACACCAGCTAATCGCCGCCGACCTCATTAATCTCGGTGCCCACAGCGTGACGCATCCCGCTCTCAACCGGCTAAGCCGGTCAGAATGTCGACGCGAAATAGCCGAAAGTAAACGCCAGTGCACCATTCATACCGGTAAGCCGACGAACGGTTTTGCATACCCGTACGGCGAGTTGAGCCCGCACGTACAAGACGACGTCGCGCGCGAGAGCTTCGCTTGGGCCTGCTCTACACAGGAAAGCTTCCTTGATATGGATAAACCAAACTTTTATTCGCTACCTCGCATTGCCGCTCGCAATGTTTCACTTCGGACCTTTGTCGAAAGCATCGGGAGTTGATCCGTCGGTCGGCCAATGTGACAAGGCCGATACACGCCGCACATTCTTCACGATCTTGTGCCAGCGCAGCTGGCGCCAGTCGCCTTGGCTAATGAAGCTGCAAGCCTGTCGTAAAAGTCTGCCGCGTTTCCGGTCGTACTCCTTCAGCCTGAACTGCAATGCTTCCTCAATTGTTTGATTGCCCATGTTCGTTCGTAAAAGGTACTCCCGGAACCAAGACAGGAACTTCCGCTCAGCGAGGTTGGGCTTCGAAGGATGATAAGCACCGGCCAGCTGCTCTCGATGGCAACTGCTGGCAGAGTGCTGGCGATAGTAAGACAATGTTTGATCGGAGACAAACACGGTCTCATGCAGAGCGACTTTGAAGAAGAAAACCTGGTCTTCGAAGATGCTGTTGAAGGAATCGTCGAATATGTGTTTCCGAGCAGTCGCAACCCGAAGGAGAACGCTGCAGGTGGCAGGTGTCGACTCCTCCTGCCGGAGCCATAAAGGAATCAAAAAGCGCGGTGGAACAAGCAGGTTTGTAAGATTACCCGAGTGGCGCTGTTGATCGCGCTGCTCATCGGCCGGACTACCTGTCCAGCTGAACCACACGCGCGTATTAGCGAAAACGGCTGCCGCATCGGGCCATGCAGTGAATTGAGTTATCTGTGCGGCGAGGTAATTTGGATCCCAGACATCGTCGGAATCGAGTAAGGCCACAAACTCGCCTGCGGCATGTCGCAGACCCAAACTTCGCGAAGCGCTCATTCCGCGATTTTCACGTTGAGGATGCGAAACGTACTTGATTCTGCCGGAATACTCTTCACTGTAGCGCTGGGCAATGACGGTGCTGCCATCCGTCGAACCGTCATCGACCAGCAGGAGTTCCCAATGGGTGAATGTCTGAGCTCTTACGCTCTCAATGGCCTCCCTGAAGAACTCCCCCGGGTTGAGGAAGATCATGATAATCGAAATCTCAGGCATACAGAGGCCTTGCTAAAGAATATTACGGAAGAGGGCGGGCTACGCCCTCAAAGGGAAATGCGCGGTTTAGTGTGTAACCCAGGTGTAGCTGCCCGAACGAAGCTGGCAAATGCGAAACACGCCGTCCGCGCCGTTACCGCCCTTCAGATATTGCATCGTACCCTCATTACTGGCCGCGCACGAAGCGGACGCGGCTGCCGAGGAGAGTTGAAAGGTACCATGAGTGCGGTCTTCAATAAACGAGTCGAGAGCAGCGCCCACCGTGAACGGATAATTTTCCGAAAGCCGCGAGTTCCTCAGCGTTCCAAACACCGACGAGGTATTGCTTCCCTGAGCGACAGCGTTATTTTCAAATTTGCAGTTATAGCACGCGGTGGGCAAATAGATCAGGTATGGAGTAGGTCCATCAGCTTTGTTATTTGTGATCGAAATGTCACCATACGATCCACCCCCGGAGAAGTTGAACATGTTGCCGCCGTTCTCGTAACGGATGCTATCGACCGTGAGTGTCATCCAATTGGTGAACCCTGGCGCTGAGTAAATGGCCATGCCGACACCGCTGCTCCCACTGCCGAAGTAGCCATCACGATAGGTATGGTTACCGGCGCCGCTGCTGTAGCCGGCGTCAAATATGAGTGCATGCCCCGAAGCATTTCCTGGCGTCAGGTCTAAGAGGACGAAATCCTGCATCCAAATCGACAAGTTACTGACAGAGGGTAAATTATAGACTCCGAGGTCGTCGTTGCTAGAGGTGTAATAAGCATACTGAGCACCACCGCCGCGAAGAATAATCGTGGGTTCCAACCAGGTGTTTTGCTCACTACCAATCGAATATACGATTGCTTTCGTGGCATAACCATCGACCTGAACACCAGTGAAGAGCAATGCGCCAGAGTAACTGGACCCGCTGGTGCGTCCTAACAGGAAAATCGTACTAGGCGGCGTAGCTTGTCCGTTCACCGTGAAACTAAGATGGCTGATTTCGAGGTTCGCAGCTCCGACAAAGCTGAACGCGTACGGTTGCGATCCAGTTCCGACGTAGTCTATATGACATCCGGTTTTACTGCCGCCGGTGATCTTCACCGAATTTAAACGGCCAAAGTTCAAAGGAGAGGCGATGTTATAGGAGTTCCCCTTCGTACAGGGAAAGAAGAGCGTTTGTCCTTGGTGAAGTGATTGTAAGGCCTGTGAAATAGCAGGTGCATTGTCGTTGTACGAGTCGGCGACAGCACCGAAGCTTTCCACGTTGACAACAACATTTTGGGCTACGGAGAGAGGAGCAATAGCGGCTGCAACTAGGCACAGCGGAAGAAGTTTAGAACACATGGTACTCACAGTACATCAAAATGGTCCTAAACTGAATAAATTTATAATAATTTTTAATTACATAAGTGTCATTGATCCTCAGGATGAGTATTATCCACAGGAGAAGTAGTCCAAATGCAGGTAAGTTTGCGGACCTTATGCAGATAGCGGCCTAGCGTTTAGGAGCACCGGGAGACAGCTGTGTTGTGCCCACATAACGATTTCCTCCCGCAGAGTGACGAATCGTAAGGGTGCCGTAGTCTTCGTCGAAGCTGGTCTTGGTGACGCGGTCGAACTCCGATGAATTAGCAGGTGTACCGCTGGCGCTGTTGTTTGAGAAGCGCGATGCATCGATGGTGACGCCTTCGGCCGCTGAAAAGATGTGCCGCGCATAAGCGGAGTCGAACGTGTTGTCGCGAAACGCCAGCCGGGAAATGGTTCCTGAGTTGGTTCGAGAATCATTTACGAACCTTGCCAGATATGCGCCGTGCTCCACTCTGGTAGATAGCACCTGCACACTGCTGTTGGTACCTTGGTTCTCCCGTGGTCCTACGAACAGGAAACCGGCTGCGACCCCCGGGTTTTCTCTAGGCAATGAGATATAGAGGCTGTTATAACTGTGATCGCCTACCCCGGTTGCCTCAAGAACGTCAGTGACTCCGCTTCCGCCGGTCTCGGTATTAACCAGGTGGCAGCCGAACATCCATAAGCTTAGATTGGAGGACGCACCTTTTTGGCACTCCAAGCTCTGACATACGCCGTACTGATCGCTGGCGGAAGTATAGAAAGCCGCTCCCGCTCCACCGCCACGCACGGCGAAAGTATCTGAAATCCAGAGGTTTTCTTCGGAACTGATCGAGTAGACAGGCGCGATACGAAAAAGGCCGTCTACAGTAACGTTCTCGATGACGTGGTGGCCGGCCGCCCCATCGGTTTTGTTCCGTTCGAGCAAGAGGCCAACCTTCGGTGCCGAGTGTGAGTAGGAATGCACAGTAAGGTCGCGGATCGTAACCGATTCGGAACCAGTGAGATCGATGATGAACGGTTGCGGAGTCTGTTCGAGTGAGGGAGCGAAATTGATAAAGCAGGCGGTTCGGCTCGTCGCTTCGAGCGTAGTTTGACTCGGTATGCGGAAACCGGAGGTGATTGTGAAGTACGTTCCAACGCTGCTGGACGAATTACAGTTGAGCAGGAATCGGGTGCCGGGATGTTGACCTGCAAAGGCCATTGCGCGGATGAAGGCGAGCGTATAATCCGGATCGCCTCTGCCCCGGAAAGTATCCACATCCATGTCACGGCTGTGAGGGCGTTCCGGCGGAAAAGCCAACGCGCTGCCCGGGCCGAGGGACTGCACCGCAGGGGCGATAAACGCAAGAGCTACTAGGAATAGGTCGGAACTCGTAGTCATCATATCGTGAACGGCATAATCTCGACGACTATGCTCAGGTTTATCCGATAGAGAGTGGGTTCGAAACGACCCGACTTGGGTAGTATGTGGCGGGCAACATTTTTACTATTGTCTACTCTCTCCCTGTACGCTCAGTCAGGAGTGGTGAATGTGGAATCGTTTGGCGCAATTGCAGACGGTCATACCGACAATACAACCTTCATCAACAACGCAGTTAGAAGCTTACGTATGGGGCAGACGCTGTCATTCCCCTGCACAGCCGGCCAGTTTTATCTGGTCAGAAATCCAATCAATTTCGGCTCGATGCAATATATGAGCATGCAAGGATCTGGGCCCGGTTGCGATCTCGAGTATGTGGGATCGAATGCAGCTCCTTACGCTTTCGGCTTTGCCGGCGCTTACACCGTTGACATCCGGAACATGGATTTCCTCAGCACCAATTACGGAGTCATCCCGGAAACAGTATTGATGCTCGGGCGCTTGTCGCCGAACGCTGCATCGGGATCATTCAAGTTCAATGACGTCCGGGTGGAAGGTTATGCAACCAAGGCCGTTGTTTATTCGATCGCAAGCGAGGAGAATAAATGGATGGATCCGACCATTGTATTAAATGGCGGCGGGGCGCTCTACGGTTTCTATACTTCGTCGTCGGACGATCTCGGCATTGACAATCTTGCGACAGCCAGCAATCTATCGCTATGGATGCAGAACTTTCACCTGATGGACTTCTCTTCTTCAATTGACTCGGCACACGTACTTATCGTGGATGTCGGTGATGCTAGCGGGGCGGGCAATCACACGTTTCGTGACGGCTATTTAGGATCGCAAGGCGGAACAGGCTTTGAGTTTGCCTCGCCCGGCGCGAGTTCTACCGCGTGGATGGCCCTCACGGTAGACAGCAACCGGTTTGAGAATGGTTGTCAAATGTTCTTGTTTACCGGCGGCGGCTCCTTCGGCGATGTAAGTCTAACCAATAACAAGACGGCAGGTGTTAGTAACTATCTTATTAACTTGCCGACAACTTGCTATGACTGTACATTCCAGGGCAACAACGTGAACCAGGGCGACCCGACAGTAGCAGTAATAGGCAAGCTGGTCAACTCTCATGTCTCGGAAAACTATCCGTTCACGGTCGGTAGTTCGACCAACTCTGAGGTGTTTAACAGGCGAACCGGCTCCTGGCAGCTTTCAGGCTCGTCGGTCCAACCAGCGTGCAATGCCTCGCTGGAAGGTACAATGTGGTACCGGAAGGGCGGCAACGGCGTGAACGGCGTCTTCCAGCTCTGCCAGATGGTCTCGTCCAGATATCAGTGGATTACGCACTGACCGGTTTGCCGTAATGCTTCGTTTACCGAATCGAGGCACACAAGCCGTCTGAGACGGTCCTGCGGGCCGCCGAATGAGCAACATTCAGCATGCAGGACCGTCTTCTCAAGCACCTTTCGCGATCCTCTCGAATTGTATTCTCCTCCGTCTCCCATCTAGTCTGCGCCGATCAGATCCATCAGTAGGCGCCGTCGCCCTTCACTACTGTCCGCACAGTGCACGCAAGAATATACACATCGAGCCACACTGACCAATTGCGGACGTAATACTCATCGAGCGCGATCCGCTCGCTGTAAGTGGTGTTGTTCCGGCCCGACACCTGCCAGAGACCCGTGATGCCGGGCACGACGCGTTTGTAACAGACATAAGCACGTCCATATTTGTCGATTTCAGCTTCAACAATGGGCCGGGGACCGACCAGGCTCATCTCTCCCACGAATACGTTCCACAGCTGTGGAAGCTCGTCCAGGCTGTACCGCCGGAGCCATTTACCGATGGAACTGATGCGAGGGTCGTGCTTCAACTTGTGGTCGCGCGCCCATTCTTCCTTGGCCGCCGGATTCTCTTCGAAATGGTGAATAAGGATCTCATCTGCGCCAGAGATCATAGTGCGAAACTTCAGGGCTTTGAAAATGTGACCATTCCGGCCGTAACGTGCGTGGCTAAAGAGGATCGGCCCCGGCGAGCTTAGCCGAATGGCAATCGATAGAGCTGCCAAAATTGGTGTTGCAGCCAACAAAATGAGTCCGCTTCCGATTACATCGACAGCTCGCTTGAAAATAGCGGCATGGCGATGGAATAAGCGCTGCGACATTTCCAGGGCCACCTCGCCGCCCACTTCCCGGGCAGAGACATGCAAGCTGCTCAGCCCTGGAAAATCCGGAAAGAGCAGCACGTGGCGGAAACCAATACAGTGCTCTTGAATGAGCTGACGGAGCTCGTCGGAGTTCAGATGGGGCATGCTGACGATCGCGTACTCAGCCACTCCGATTCGTGCAAGTTCAGGAGCGGTCTCGATCCTACCAAGCAACCGGGGAAGCTCCGTCGGCCATTCGCCAGGATTGTTGGCTAGAGCTCCTGCGACCCGTAGCCCTAAACGCTCGATGTGCTTAATACGAGAGAAGCGCTGCGCGGCTGCTCCCGAGCCCAGAAGAAGGGCCGTTACACCCCACCATTGCTGCTTTGAGAACGTCACTCGCGCAAAGTGTCGGGCGAGGAGCACGAGAGGCGCGCTGGCCGCCCACAAACCCAGGAATACAACGCGTGAGTAGGTGTTTGCGTTGTGCCATAGGAAAGTGCTCGCGGCAATAAGCAGCATCACCGTCGTAATGCAGCGGCAAACGCGTCGAATTTCCTCAGCCGGGTGAAGCATCAGCCCGGGATAAAGATCCTGAATCGCGAATCCCGCGATGAATAGTAAGATTGCCGGAAAAAAGTGGAGATACTCATTCAAGTTGAACTTGCCTCCGGCTAGATAGCGGCTGAGCACCATCACCCAATAAGTCAGCGAGAGTGCGCAGCAGTCCGCGGCAATCATACATACGGACGTGGCCCAGGAAGCGCTGAATGCGCGATTGCAGCCAAGCGTGAGAGAGGAAGCGGCTACCTGATTTGCACTCATACGAATATCCGTCCAACTAAGCGGTCCGTTCAGTAACCCGCGGCGGCGTTCCCTAACAGCACGCCCTCGTCCTGCGACCGGGCAGCTGAGCTAAGGACCCGTTCGAATCTCGCTGCGATTCTGGCGATATCGAAGGTAGATGAAGCGTAGCTACCGGCGTTTTGGGCCAGCCTATTCCGGTAATCACTATCGGAAAGCAGCCGCTGCGCCTCTGCAATCCAACTCGCCGTGTCCGTGGGATCTACGACTACGCCGGCATTGCTACGCTCTACAACGGAGGCTGCCAGGTTTGTTTTCGGGCCGGCTAACAAAATGGGCCGCCGGGCAGAGAGATAAGTCAGAACTTTCGAAGGCACGGCAAATTGCCCGGCTTCGGGCTCGAGCGTCGCGACCAGCACATCCGCGCTCGCCAAAACTTCGGGTAATCGACGGTAAGGTTCGAAATCCAGGGTAATCAGATTGGCGAGCGGGGGTAAGCGGTCCAGATAGTCTCGCCCAACGCCTTCGGAAACTACGACAACCTTGCAGCGCGGCCCCAGTTTCTTAGCGAGCAGATACAGCAGATCAGGATTGTGCTTCAAGCCGAGCGTGCCTGAATAGAGGAACACTGGAGTTTCGTCAAGCCCTTGACTTCGGCTCCACTCGTTTTGCCTGGATACCGCTGGCATCTCCTCTAAGGGCGCCCAATTCTCAATGACACTGATACGCGCAGTGGGTACGCCCCACCGCCGAAGCAACTCACTGAATGAGGGAGCGATCACCACGTTGTAGTTGCTTCCCAAAGCCACTGATTTTTCGAGCATGCGGAAGGGCGTGCTCAAGGCTCGAGAACCAAATTTGACTTTTTTTTCTAGAAAGTAGCGTACGGCTTCGCAGTACACATCTTGCACCCAATGAACGAATCTGATCTTAGTTCGGCGGCAGTGCCGCAGAAGTTGAGACTGGATGTCAATCGGAGTGTTGCCCGACAGAACAACATCGGGCCGGAAAGCGTCGATGGCACATCTGACATCGCGAGCATACCTGCGATGGGTGATCAGTCGCCGGTAAGGAGAATACTTTTTGAAATGGGAAGACAGCTGGATTGCGCACAGTTCAAGGCCCTCTGGATCGGTCGCCAAGGAGTTCAGCGATCCTTTCGGCCCCGGCAGTCCAACTGAAAACAAATGCCTCACGGTGTGACCGCGGCTGGCAAGCTGGCGGCTCAGTTGTACTGGAAAGGGATACCCCCCAAAATCATGTACGAGACATCGCACTCTTAAGTTGCTCCTTGCTGAAGTGCCGGTCGGCCCGGAAAGTTAGAGGTGGCCCGCTCGATAAGCCGGCGGGAAGAGAAGCAGGGAAGATTTACTGCTCGGTATAAGCGACTGGGCGAACGTTCGATTCTAGGTCGTTCGAGAGCAACTTGAATATACGATCAGAACTTTTGTCGAGGTGGAAGTGCTTGTCGAAGCAGAACCGGGCCTGACGCTTCATGGCCTCGCGCTGCAAACCGGAAAGAGAACCCCAGCGCTCGAGGAGGCGCGCAGCGCCGGCCACATCATCGCTCTCGACCAGCCCGGCTCCGCTCCTCTCGATTTCGGGCCAGATGTTGACCTTATTCGAGATCAGCACGGGAGTCCGGCAGCCAAGAGCTTCGGCCACGCTGATGCCAAAGTTCTCCTGGTGCGAGATCAGGGCGAAGGCATTCGCGGATCTAAGAGCCAGCCATTTTGTCCTCCCGTAAAGGGGGCCGGTCCAGATGATGCAGTCCTGCAGATTCAGCCGCTCGGACAGAGCATGAAGCTGATCAAGCAGACGTTTGTCCCCTGGTCCGGCAATCACCAGAGCTAAGCCGGGATGGAAGTGTCGCGCAGCGGCGAATCCTTGCAGCAAGAGGTCTACCCCCTTTTTTTCATGAATTCGCCCAAGGTAAATAAGATAGCTTCGCCCCTGCAACTGCGGGTAGAGGGCCGTCATCTCGGCGAGCGCAAGCTCATGGTCTTGCATTACGGAAGCTTCGGCTGGGACCTCTGTTCCACATCCAACCACTTGTGCACGGCAGACATAGGGCTTGAAGGAGCCTTCGGCCAAACGCTTTTCTTCCTCGGTCGTAAACAGTACCGCGGCGGCATCTCTCAAAACTTTGTGCTCGGCCAGCCGCCAATAGATGGTCTTTTTAAGGTGTTTCCGCGGATAGCGGTACCGAAACCAGGGGTCGAGAGCCCCATGCGCGTAAACATAATAGGGAACACAGTGGCGCATGGCTGCTCTATGCGTAGCCAGGCTAAAGTACATCCATATGGAATGAACAATAACGGTATCGAAGCGGCTGACATTCGCATCGAGCCAGTAATCGAGCTTCCGGCTAAAGCCAAAGGAAAAATGGGCGCCTCCGGTAGCCGTCACCGGTACGGACCAGGATTTGAACCAATCGGCAGACGGATCATCGACCGAAACCACCTCGCTATCGATGTGACGGGCCGACGCCCCCGTCGCTAAATTCCGGACGACCTCAACGGGCCCACCCCAGGCGGGATTGAGCGTTCGAATGACTTGCAGAATGCGCATGGATGAGTCAAATCTGGTCAAGGATCAACCGCCATCTGCGGAGGTTGAGGTTGCGCCACCTATCCTGCCGTTGTCTTGATCTGTTGGTCGGATTGGCAGCTATCGAATTCCAGTCCATCCGGAGCCGCTGCTTCAACGATGGGCTTCCGTGCTTTTACAAACGTAGCTGGATTTCCCGAATGTATTTCGAACGCAGGAATGTCTTTGTACACGACGCTCCCAGCTGTAGCGATCGCGCCCTCTCCCACAATCACGCCCGGAGCGATGGTACTTTTAGCTCCCACCCATGCTCCATCGCAAATCGTAATCGGTTTCGTAAATAGCCGCAGATTCGGGTGGTTCCAGTCGTGATTCCCGGTACAGAAATATACCCCCTGCGATATGCAGACATCAGATCCGATTACCACTGTCGTCAAGTTGTCGATCCACACGTCTTCGCCGATCCAACAATCGTTGCCGATCGTCAGATACCACGGAAATTTGACCCGAAGCCGGGGCTTGAAAAGAATATTCGATCCAATTGAAGCTCCAAAAAGCCCAAGCAGCCAAGACCTGAAGCGCTTGGAGACAATCCACCGGCTCTCGACTAGCGGCGATCCGAGAAAGTACCACAGGGCTTCATAAAGGAACGGTCGGCCACGATCAAGGGCTGAGCTGTCTGGCTTTGAAAGATCTACTAAGCCTTGATTCGACATAACTCTATTGGCATCCTGCTATCGGCCAGTTACTGCCCGATAGCAGCATGCTGGGCGACGGCTGCTTCGCTTACACCCGGCGTGTCAACGCCGAGTTCGCCCCACAGGATCGGCATCGTACCAACTTTACGAACGACCAAGCTAGCCGCTATATTTGACAGCTCAACCGCCGCGAGAGGAGCAAGACCGTAAGCGACCGCCGCGGCCAGCGTCGCAATCACAGTATCTCCAGCGCCCGAAACGTCGAACACCTCTTCAGTGAGAGCGGGAAGGTGTTCAATGCCTTCCGGCGTAACGAGCGTCATACCTTGGCTGCCCTGGGTAACCAGCAGCATGGGCGAGCGCAGCTTTTGGCGAAGGATCTGTCCGGCTATAGTCAGGCCATGATCGGGAATTGCCATGGTCTGCAGAGCAGCATGGAACTCCTTCCAGTTAGGCGTCAGGCAAGTAGCTTCGGCGTACAGGCCGTAGTCCGCTCTCTTAGGATCGACGAAGACAGGAACGGAGCGTCTCCGGCATTCCTGAATCGTCCATTGGGCCAGAAATGCACCGAACACACCCTTTGCGTAATCGGACAGAATGACGGCGTGAACACCTTCCTCCAGAGCCCGAAGCACCTGGTCATGCAGTTTAGCTGAGGTATACACGCTCAATTCATTCGTAAGTTCATGGTCGAAGCGCACAAGCTGATGGCTTCCGGACATCACGCGCGTTTTGCACGTAGTAGGCCGCGCCTCGTCCTCCACCAGGTGATCGGTCGCGATGTTCTCCTTCTCTAAAACCTCTCTGAGCAATTTACCGGCAACATCGTTTGCGATTACGCCTGCCAGAACGGTTTGCACCCGGAGGCCGGCAAGGTTGGAAGCTACGTTTCCAGCGCCTCCGGCCGTCGTCTTTTCTCTTTGAACGGTGACGACGGGCACAGGCGCTTCGGGGGAAATCCGCGTCGCCTCGCCAATGATGTAGCGGTCGAGCATAACGTCTCCGACCACCAGCACCCGGATGTCGACGAACCCGGACGGGGGCAGCAGGTTCGCGAGGCGAGGCGGAAGAGGGCCCGTGTGAATCATTGCCCGTTGTTCCCCGAAAATTCGCGGTCAATCCATTCGCAAATCAAGTGATACGACATCACGTGCAGCTCCTGAATACGGGCGGTGTTGGCGCCGGGCGCCGCCAGGACTTGATCGCAGGCGTCCCAAGCGGCTGTGCGTCGCGGGCCGGTCATCAGAATGGTTTGCAAACCTCGCCGCTGAGCAGTCTCGAAAGCCTTGACCACATTCAGAGACGCTCCGCTGGTGCTCAGACCAAGTGCGATGTCGCCCTCGGCTCCCAAACCCTCGATCTGACGCGCAAATACATCTTCAAAGCAATAATCGTTGCTGCAGGCCGTCACAACCGCGGGGTCGCAACAAAGCGAGATGGCGGGTAATGCTCGGCGTTCGCACTGAAAGCGGACCACCAGCTCGCCGCACAGGTGCTGGGCATCGGCAGCGCTGCCGCCGTTGCCAAACACAAGCAGCTTGTTACCACGACGGAAAGCCTTGGCGATCAGGTGAGCCGCGGATTCGATTTGCCGGGGGTAATCGCTGAGCGCCGCCTTTTCAATCGCCTCAGCAATCTCTCTAAGGCGCCCCGCTGCGGATATGTCTTCGACCGATCGATTACTCGCCCGCACAGTTTCTGTCATTCGATCACTCCAATAGGAACTCGACCAAGAGGAAGCGAAGTACTCAGAATTTCACGCGTCGCGCTACCGAAGTCCGGCACTCGCATCTGGGCCGCGCTGTTCTCCGTGGAGTCCACCAGTATGCCGTGAATACCGGCTGCCGTGGCTGCGTCGACATCACTGGGAGAGTCGCCAATCAGAAAGCAGTTGCCGGCTTGAACCCCAAAATAAGCCATCGCCTCGACAATCAGTTTGGCGGAAGGTTTGCGGCACTCGCAGTTTTCTGCAAACGAATGCGGGCAGTAGAAAACCCTTGAAATCCGGACGCCGCCATCCGACAACTGCCGAAACAAAGCTGAATTCACAGCCACGAAGTCATCGTAAGTGTAATAGCCGAGTCCAACGCCTTGTTGATTGGTGACGATAGCGAGTACGAACCCCGCATCCTGCAGTGCCCGAAGGCCTTCCACGACGCCCGGCAGTGATTTAACTCGTTCGGGATCTTTCAAGAAGGGCACATTCTCAATGAGTGTTCCATCGCGGTCGAGCAGAACCAGGCCCCGGGCCGATTGCGCGGGCGTTCGCTCCGGCCGGGCGTGCAATAAGTATTGCCCGACACGCTCGATCACTTTACTGGTGCTAATCTCGTGTTCGATCGGAATCACAACGCACTCGCCTCCATAGCTTTCTACGAGCGAGGCCGACTTCAGTTGAGAGGTCCGGTAGTCGCCTCCCTTAATGTAAAAGTCAGGTTTCAGCAATTCGATGAGCGGTGTGGGCCTTGGCTCATCGAGCAGCGTGACGGCGTCTACACACGACAACCCGGCAACTACCTTCATACGCAATTGCTCAGTTAGAATCGGCCGTCTCGGATCTTTGTAAGCTCGCACGGAACTGTCTGAGTTCACGGCGACGATCAGACGGTCGCACAATGCGCGCGCACGTTCAAGATAGTCGACGTGACCCGCATGCAACAGGTCAAATGAGCCACAAGTGAAACCGATGCGCAAACCCGATCGCCGCCAAGCCGAGACGCACTCTAGTAATTGGGACTCTGTCAGGATCTGCGGCATCAGCACTGCACAGGGGGAAGGTTCCAATGTTCGAGTAGCGTCCCATTCATGCTCTCGGAAACATCTTCAGCTGAGGTGCAAAGGCCCTGGAGTTTCCTCATGGTAACCAGGAAAACCTCCTCGGCAGTGATTTTGACCATGCAGGGATGCCCCTCAACCGGGCAGACTCGCAATCGGCAGCCGGCGCAAGGGACGCTGCGGTAAAGAATGGTGTGGTTACGGCCCAAAGGGAACCAGCGTTCCAGGTCACTGTTGATGCGGCTGAAGGTGGTAACGGTAGGAATGCCGAGCGCTCCGGCCAAGTGCATCGGACCGCTTTCGGTACAAATAGCTAGCCGGCACCTTTGAAGCAGAGCAGCGGATTCGGAAGGCGACATTGCGCCACACGCATTCACTCCCGT
Organism: Bryobacteraceae bacterium; assembly: GCA_965219105.1. GTDB lineage: Bacteria > Acidobacteriota > Terriglobia > Bryobacterales > Bryobacteraceae > Bog-105. The sequence continues at coordinate 4,218,361 of OZ244728.1, forward strand.
ACCAGCCTCTGCGATGATCGAATCCGCGGCCTCCCGGTCTTTCTCACCCCCGAGAAGCAGTGTTCTGACACCGCCTTCGCCTTCCAGTTTTCTAAGCAGCTTCACAACCGATTGGCTTGGCCAGTTGCGTGATTCGAAGTTGGAGAAAGGGCACACCGCAACTAGCGGCTGTTCTGAAGACGATCCAATCGTCTCCAACCAAGCCGAAACGTGATTCCGACTGTCCTCGTCCGGCGCAAGGATGGGAGCAGCCCCGTAGCGTTGGAATTTCTCTTCCGCCTGCTCGTTCCAAACACGCCGGAAACGGAGGAAAGCCTCAGTATTTCGATAGGCTGCGCTGGGACTGTAATCGTTCTTAGATAGAGCTCGGAATCCAAGTAGTTCGCGCACCCCGCCGGCCTTGAAGAACAGCCTGTCCCGGAAAACTTGCTTCGGACTCCGATCGGCCGGCATGAGGTAGACACAGTAGCGAGGGCGGAAGAAACGCAGCTTGCCGAGGAGCGAACTGGCGGAATGAAAACGCTGCAGTTTCGTTCCCATGCCATGGTAATCAAGGCGATATCGGACCTTGCTGGCCATCTCAAACACATGCTTCGGAGCAACGTTTGCGGCATTGTCGAAGCGGCTCACCAACAGGTACTCGGAGCACTCGGGCAGAAGTTCGGTCAACGATCGTAGAACCGGAACGGAGACAATTGTGTCGCCAAGGGAACCGATCTGAAAGACGGCAGCGATATTTGACATGTGCAAGGAGAGGCGACCGCCTATTTCAAAGCAGCCAGCGGCCACGGGACAGGATTCAAATCGTGATTGTACTGGCGCGAAGGCGTCTCAGGAAGCAAGAGGCATAGATACCTTGCAGCTTGATAGAGAAACAGAACGAGCAGAAGAGTGAAGAAGGAATCTTCGATAACACCCGCCACCGAGGCTTCGACGAGGCTGTGATGAAATCTGGCAATGATCAAAACAAACCAGATACTGGATCCGGATGGGGATTGGGTAACATGTAACTCCCCGAAGAACAGCCGTAGGAGGTAAAACAATGCGCCAAAAAGAATAACGCTACCTGCAAACACTCCCCAATAGGAAAAAGCATTGAACAAATTCGCCATCGAGCCATAGGCCCACTGCGTCGTCTCATCGTCCAATGGAGCGTCTCCGGCAATCTGGCCGAGATAGTTTCCCGTGGAGAAGGCTGGCTTGTTTGGATTTAAAAAGCGAGGAGTGAGCATCTCGAAGGCCCACTTGATTGTGATCCAGCCGGTGTACGCATTCTGATTCTGAGTAGCGCCGATCAAGCGGTCGGCCTCGCCAATCATGGCAAGACGGCTGAACGCTTGGAGAGATTCGCGGTCGAGATAACCGGATTGCATTTGGGTGACTGTCCGTTCTTCGACTACGCGAAAACTAGGATCGGTGATGGTTTTCCATAAAACTTCCGAGATTACATCGATGCGGCTGCTCAGATTTCCTTCCCGGCCTCCGTTGAAGCGCACATACTGCGAAAAGGGAAAAATAATCCAAACATATATGATCACGCACAGAGAGGCTATTGACAAAATCCGCTTGTCGAAAATTCCGTATCGGAGAAGGCACGTCGCCAGGAAAAAAGCAACCGGCTCCATCGCTCCCAGTTTGCTGGTGCTAAAGATCCCGATAAGCGTGGAGAAGAGCAACACAGCACACGGTAAAGGATGGCTCATGAAGCGCTTCGATCCGCTGGCCCATACATAAAACAAAGCTGGAACGATCGAGAATGAACTGAACTCACTGAAAATCCGGGCGATCCCGAGTATACCTCCCGTCCTGACTTCAGTGTCTCCTGCGAGATAAGGACTAATGCCGATAAAGTAGCCGCAGTAGCCGAACCCGAGACAGAGCAGCATTAACGCCAGATAAAACTTCGCCCCGCTTACGTTTGGGATCATGGGGCGCGACGGAACCGGTATTCTCCGGTGCAAGTCGGTACCGACGAGCAGCCCGAAGAAGCCGATAGCCATGACAGCCGAAGTCGTCAAGGGAGCGGTCAAATTTCTACCCATCGGTTCAAAAAGCCAAAGCTTCAGCAGAGTCGCAAAGATCAGGAAATCTGCTACCAGGATGCCGCTGAGCAACCCCGCCGCAGAGGAGAGTCCGCCCGCCAAGGCAATTGCGTACAGCCCGGAAACGATTCCCACCGTCAGGAGAAACGCGATCGGGAAGCTGGTTCCTGTTATCAGCTGCAGCAGCAGACACACAAGTGAAAGGATAAGTATTGTTCCGTGGGTCTGTAAGCTCATGATCGGCCCAACGCTACAGTCCGATCACGAGCACTCGAGAAAGCCTGCGCGACGATTCTTGCCATTACGCACTCGTTGATAGTTCCGTTTTCTATGCAGCGTCGGCGGCCACTGGCAGCTATGCGCTCGCGCCAACGCTCATCGCTCAGCAGGGACTCGCAGGTCTTGGCGCACTCCTCCGGCCCCTTCCAAAACGCAGCTTCTTCTCCCTCGCGATAAAGTTCCAGATGCTCAGATGTCCGTTCAGCGCAAAGAACACTGTTTAAAAAGGGAATCTCGAACGAGCGCTGCGTACATAGGTCCCGATTGCCTTTGGACAGCAAGCCAAGGCAGACTTTAGAGCCTTGAATTGCTAAGGCATACTGCTCGTCGTCCCATAAGCCGGCGCTCCGATGATAAGGTCTGAGGACCGGCCATTCTTTTGCCTTTTGCCACCGATCCCCATATATTGTCAAGGGCACTCCCAACTGAATCAGCTTGCGAAAAAACAATCCGCGCTCCGGCATCCACGTCCCGATAAATGCGACTTCGGAAGCCCAATGCTCTCGCTCCTCCGACGTGAGCTTTCGAGGTGCATGAGCGACCTCGTCGGCCGCTCGGGAGACAAGCAGGACCGAACGCGCCCCCGCGGCCTTGGCCTCGGGAACATTGAGATTCCGGATGACGACAACTAAATCGTAGAAAGGCACGCTCTTGAGATAGAGGCGCCACTTCTTCCGGTCTCTCGTGCCGTACGGGTCATCGATGTTGTAGTTGATCACCGTTCCGAATCGATCCTTCAGCCGCCTAACCAACGATGGCCCGACCAGCTCGCCACCGTCAACATAAACCAGATCGAATCTACTGGAAGGCAGCGATGAAAGAACACCCTGCTCGACCGCCCGCTCGAAAAACAACCCTCCAGTTTCGACGATCCATTTTTGTGCCCACTTGCCGGATGGAATAAAAGAATAGGGATTGAGTATCGTGACCTTGTGCCCTAAGCGGCGAAGAGCCTGCGCACGGTGCAGGCATGTGCCTCTGTCTGGCCCAAGATAGAGTATCGATGAAATAGACATGCATTGCTGAGCGCGGTATAAAGCGCTCTCAAGACCAGAACCGGAACACTCCGTCGTTCGCTGTCTCTTAGCCCGGGTGTGTTGGAACAAGATTTGGTGTTCCGGCAAGTTCCTGAAAAACCGCAAACATCTTTTGTCCGTAGCTGTCCCATCCTCGAATCTGCTTCACTCGATGTTGTGCGGCATCACTCATTTTTTGCCGGCGTGCCGGGTCATCAGCCAGCAATTGTAAACAGCGAGCGATTGCATCGCTATCTCGGATCGGAGTGATGTAACCCTCTAAGCCATCCTCAAAGAGATCTTCAGCGCCCGTATTTGTCGAACTGATTACCGGGCAACCGCATGCCATTGCCTGTGCCTGCACCAAAGCCAGTCCTTCTTCTACGCTCGGAAGGACCATAACATGGCTGGCGCTCATAACGTTCACCAGCTCCGCTTGCGGCAGATGTCCGAGTACTTTGACATCTGTTCGCGCACTGTATGGCCTCAGTAGGTTTGCACAGACCGGCTCGACTGTCCCCACCAACGTGAGGCTTTTCTTCGGGTGTCGAACTTTGTCGAATGCTTCCAGTAAGTACACCAAGCCTTTTCTCACTGAGATATTTCCCGCAAACAGTATCCGAAACTCCCCTTCCCTCGGTATCTTAGTTGGATGAAACCTGCTGAGGTCCACCCCATAAGGCACTAGGCGGAGCTTCCCCGCAGGTATGCCCTCTTTCAAGAACGAGTCCAGCGCAAAGCGGGACGGAACACTGATCGCATCGGCCTGATCGTATTCCTCCTCTTCTCGCGCTATGACTCGAGCGTCGACGCCTCCAAACCGCAGGCCGAACCGGCCGTACTCTTCCCTAAGGATCCGATCCTGGAACCGAATGTGCGATGATCCACGATCGCAGATGTACTTGCTCCCGATACTCTTGGCTTTTTTCCCACTCGTTAGTCCACAGGAAGATAAAGCCATGAAAATATCGCATTCTGGCATCTGCGACGCGACGAACTGATCAAAACTCGTAACGCTCTGCCATTCCAGAAACCGTCTGAAGCCGTCGTGCTTGGGCAGGAGATACATGTAAGGCGCCTGTATCCAGGGAAACGTCCTTACCTTGTCTCTCGGCAGCTTTTCCCGCCTTAGTTTGAAGTGAGGGTATCCGGTAAAGATTCGATTCAGCGCGCCGCGCGGCAGCATCTGCCGCGCCAAATCGAAGGAGTGGAATTTGCCGATCGTCGAGAGCACAACCTGCATGGCGCCTCCCTGGAGTGCATCGCTGGCAATCAAGAACCGAAGCGGCTTTCGGCTTCTGCGCCTGGTACGTCAACAACAGGAATTCTTCTAAGACGGTAGAGAAAAGACGCATCCGCCAGTCCACGCAGAAAGTCGCTGAATCTATCCTCGAGTTGAATCAGCGCCGTGCGCAGAACCAGCACACACATGCCGCCGTCAACCAAAAGCAACGCAAAGGCTGCCCCGGATACTCCCATGGATCGAACCAGAAGCAAGGCAAATCCCAACGACGCAATCGCCAGTCCAAGGTAGATAAAGGCGATCCGATGATGAACATTCGTTGACATCGGAACCGCCGAGCTCAGATTCCAGAGCGCATTCAGCATCGTAACCAGTAAAAGGATATGGAAGCAGCGCGTATCGAAACGCAATACGCCTCGCATCCAGATCTTATAAAGGAACGGTCCGCCTATCCAGAGGAGAGTCGTCGTCAAGAGCGATGCCGCAATGCCGATGCGAAAAGCGTGCCGATGCAATGCCCGCGCAAGAGACAAGTCCCCGGCGCCGAATGCAGCAGAGAGTTCCGGCCAAATAGTAAGCGATATGATCGACAGGAATTGTAGGTTGACGCGTGTCAACGTTCGAAGTGTTGAGAAAATTGCCACCGCAAGAGGCCCAAGCAGGATGCCGATTAAAAGAGGGAAGCCCTGTAAGCTAACCGCATGTCCGGCGGGCAGTACGACGAACCCGAGTGCAGGCCGAGCCAGCAGCTTAATCCTGTCAAGGCTGGCGTGCTTTACGCCGACACTGAGCCAGGGACTTTTGCGGCGCAGAAAGACACCATACAAAACGTTTCCGGCACACCGCACAATCAAATACGTAAAGGCCATTGCTGCGAAGCTTCCGGTGACAACACCGGTATAGATCGCGCAGGTAGTCTCCATTAATCGCAGCAGATTTCCATAAAGCGTACCGGTGCTGTAATTCCCATCGCAGCGAAATCCGCTTTCGAGAACACCGGTTTGCTGACCAGCGAGCATGTAAGCCCCGAACAGGAGGAAAATGACGCACACCTCGTGATTCGACAGCTGCGCCAGATGCAGCCAAAGCGTCCAGGGGAACCACCAAACCGTCAGCGAAACCGAGAGAAGAATGGCTGCAGAGACTAATGTCAAAAGCACCCAGGAACTCTGAAAAGTGCATAGAGCACCAAGCCGGTCACCCATTGCCACGCGGACCGTCATATCGCTACCCGAGGCGTCGCCAAAGCCCAGATCACTGAGATTGAGATACGTAGGAATCGCCGATAGTATCAGCCATTCACCATACTTGGCTGCTCCCCAGGCGTGGATCAATAGTGGCACCGCGCCGAGCTGGATCGCAGCGGTAATGACTGGTCCTAAGGCCGTTGCGGTTAAGCCCTTCACCAAGCGACGCCTAAGCCCACCCGTGATTTGCGAAGCGCTTCTCATTAGGTTACGACTGCTTGTGCTAACAGTTCAGCTTGAAAACTCGCCCTGCGCTGCCTTCGCGGCGGCCTCGTGATACCCATAATAAGCTTGGTGCGCCTTTCTAGGCTGCCAGCCGTTCAGCACCGTTCCCATTACCCAGACTCCGTCATCGGCAAAGCGCTGCTTCACCACCAGCAGCGCATCCCGCGTCGTTTTGTCGGCGCGCGCGACGAGCACCACTGCATCGGCTAACTTTGCCAAAATGCGGGCATCCGGCATTTGTAACATTGGCGGGGTGTCGATCAAGACCAAGTCATATTGCTCCCTGCACTTGGCCAGTAGCTTCGGCAGGATCGGGGAGTGAAGCGTTCGCCCTGCCCCATTGGTTTGCATCCCGCTAGTTAGCACGTACAGCCCGGGAGCGCCGCTTTCGCGAGTCGCCGCGCTGAGTTCCTCCTCGCTGAAAGCTGAATGCGCGAGCAGCTCGCTGAGACCAGGGCCGTTTGGCATGTCAAAATGCGTATGCACACGAGGACTCCGCAGATCGGCATCGATGATAAGCACCCGTTTCCGCATCTCCACCATCGCAATCCCCAGGTTAATGATGACGGTGGTTTTTCCGTCCTCCGGATCTGTGCTAGTGAAAACAAGAGTGCGGGGTTGCTCCCTCTCCTGTTCACTACCGAATAAAATCGATGTGCCAACAGAATGGAATGCATCCGCGAGCAGATTGGACTGATCTCGTACCAGAGCCAATGGCGGGTTTCTCCCAGAACCTGCGCCTTGATCGAATATCGGAACCAGAGTCCGGCCGAGTCTCCGGGAAGCCCCGGCATGTCCCGGGAACCGGTCGGCGCTTCGACTTACAGAGGCGACTGGAATCGCGCCGAGCTCCGGCAGACTGGTCCAGAAGTGCACATCGCCCGGTTCTTGTAGCGTTCTGTTGCTTTGCTGCCGGAAGAGCAACAACACCATGCCAATCAGCAGCCCCGCGATCAATCCGACTGCGGTATTAGACTTGAAATTCGGCGAAAATGGAGCGTCCGGCACTTGAGCCTTATCTAGGACCCGAACGTTGCTTGCCTGCATGGCTGACATCACCGAAGACTGCTTGAGTTGCTGCAGCATCGTGTCGTACAGCTGCCGGTTGCTGTCGGCCTCCCGCTTGAGTATGTTGTATTGAATGGCTCTTTCGCCCTGCCCTGCTACTTGCTTGGCCTGCACATCATAGTCTCGGGCAAGAAGCTGCTCGCGGCGGAGTGCACCTTCGTATTCGTTCTTCATGCGCGACAGAACTTCGGCACGATCCTGGCTAAAGGACTCCTGCAATGTCTCGAGCTCTGCGCGCAGGCGTTTCGTCTTGCTGAACTCCGGAGTGTAGGTCGCGTCGAAATTGGCAATCTGTTCCTTAAGATTCGTCATTTTCGCTCTGAGGTCGCGCAGCACGGGATCGTTCAGAACTTCAGGCAAGGACTCGGGCGGGCTCGCTTGCGCCATCTCTTTTCGTGCCTGCTTTTCGATCCGGTCGGCCGTTGCGGCCGAGAGCTGCTGCTGTACTTGCTGAAGCTTCTCCGTTACAATGTTCGCGTCGGTGCTTGTAAATATCAGGCCAGAGTCGCGGGCATAGGTCTGCAGTGCATCTTCAGAACGAGCCAGCTTGCCGCGTGTATTCGCCAGTTCGCGGGTCAGCCAAACGTTCATGTTCTCATCCATCTTCCAGCGAGTCTCGACGGTTTGATCGATGTACTCGTTTGCCAGCGTGTTGGCAAAGTCCGCGGCCAGTTGAGGATCGATAGAGTCAACGGTTACCTCGAGGAGCCTCGTTCGGCCAAGAGCACTTACTTTGACGCTCTTTGCGGCCTCTTCAACTAAGTGCAAGTGGGACGGCGCACGAAGCTTAAGCAATCTGCGCAAGATCGATGGAGGCAGTTTCACACTTTCAAATTTTGAGCCCGGCGGGCAGAGTTTTTCAACGACTCGCCCGGTTAACGATTCGCTCGATAAAATGTGAGTCTGCGTCTGCAGTTCGGAAGTCTCGAGCGAGACGTCCGTGGAGGTCACCGGCGTGATCTGCTTAAGATTCATAAAATCCTGATTCAGGCTCAGAACCTCAATGGACGTAGCCGCTCGATACAGGTGCCTCATGGGAACTCCAACGAGAAACCCGGCGAGCGCTCCCGCGGTAGTCATAAGGAGCAACATCGCCTTACGTGACCTGATGGCGTTCCACAGTTCGAGAAGCCCGTTCGACGACGAAGCGGATGGACTCTGCCACGAACTACCGGCGATGGCGATCGGCGAGCCGGTCCCGTCCCTCGAAGAAATAGGCCTCGACGTCTCGAATGATTGGCCCAACCGGGGATTAGAGGCTTTCATGAAATGTTAATAGCGTCCGTAAACCGCTACTGCTCCAGCAGCCTGAACCACCGCCTCAAGGGATCGATACCCCACAGTCTTGGCCGCACTGTTAGGAACGAAGAGGATGTCATTGGCTTTAAGCGCAACGTCCGGAGCCTTATCTGCCAACAGGCGTTTAAGATTTACAGGAATTTCGGTGCGAGTGGAGGAATTGAGAGAACGGCGAAGAATCTTCGCCTTGTCGGAGGCCGCCGTCTTAAGTAGCCCTTCCGCTAGCGAGACAACCTGTAGGGCGGATAAAGTTTCGTTTTCCCCAAGGGTAAAACCGCCCGGCCTGGTCACGGAACCGACAACATACACGAGCTCCGCTTTCGGAACAGAGATCACGTCGTCCGGCCGGATCGTAATATTTTCGGCTGGATCGCTAGCATCCATGATGCTCTTGACGCTGACCGATGCAACGCTGAAGCGGCGCGTTGCGTCCTCGTGAGCCCCCGGCAGCGGAATTGCGCCCCACTTGAGATCGCGAGTGATCTTAACGGTTCCACCGGCATCGGGCCGGAGACCGCCGGCGAGAGACAGAACCTCAAACAGCGACTTACGGCCTTGAATCTGGTGAATGCCGGGGGACATCACTTGCCCGAGCACCGAGATGGGCTGGCTGTGGAACTCGGTTACGGTGATCACTGCGGCCGGCTCCTTCAGGTATTTCTTTAGCTCGCGGTTTAACTCGGCTTCGAGCTGCTGCGTGGTAAGGCCCGAAGCATGCAGACGTCCTACCAGTGGTAGGTCAACGTCGCCACTGAAGTCCACGCGGGTCGGACGAGCAAAGGACTCCTCCAAATCTGGGACGAACACCGACAGCCGGTCGTCTGGCCCGAGAACATAGTCCGACGCGGTTCGCTGCCCTCCGTTATTGCGAACAGAGCCAGCATCGGTGCTGACTGAAGGAGATATCTCTGCTACCTGGGCCGCTTGGACAGCGCAACACATCATCAGCAGGAGGGAAACCGAAAAAGTTTGCGAACGGCTTCGAGAACGTGTCATAAGATTGGCCGAAGGCGGAGTTTTTTAACCGGAAACTTAGACAGTATCTGAGGCTTACGACAGGCTGTTCATTAGTGTCGGAACCTGCTCTCTGCCACAATCCTGAGGCCGAGACTCGATAAGCCTGACGTTGGTATCTTCAATATGGACAGCGACAGAACGTTCGAACATATCGACGGAGACGACTAACATGCCCGCCGAACCTTGCCGCTTATACCGTCCCTCTATGCCTGCCAATAATCCGCTTTCGATACGGATTAGTTGCCCGCTCCGAAGATAGGGTACCGGTCGCGCACCGCAGGACAGCATTCGCCGAATCCCCTCGACCGTTTCCTCTGCAATGACCGCCGGCTTCCCCCCGAAACGAACAACGTACTGGACCGCAGGACAACTGAGTATATCTTTGCGATTTGCATCGTCCCAGCGGGCCAGTATATAACCGGGAAATACCGGCACTTCGACTGATTTCGATCTTTGATTGGATTTCCGCCGCTCCGGGACCGTTGGCGAGTAAGTCTCGATTCTTCGTTGATCGAGGATTTTCACCGCCCGAGGTTCCGATCTCGTATCTACTTTCAACGCCACCCAGGGGAAAATACCGCACGTGGGCGGGAGTTCAGACCATTGATGCTTATTATCTGAGATCTGCAAGGTCTCCTCCGAAAAGGCAGGCTTCGCCCATTTTTTTGACAAGCTTTAGAAATTAGAAGGTCCAACGACGATCCCGGGCGCTTTCCCAGGTGTTCTCAGACCAACATGGGCGAGACCTCAACGTACCAAGCAGTATTGGAGGTGTCAATGTAAGTTCTGGCACTAGATAGGCGGCAGTTCTAGTACTTAGCATGCTACTTCTCTACGGAAAATGGATCGCCTTAGAAATGGAACTGCCTGTATAGATCCTCGTTATACCCTCCATAGAGATCCGTAATAAGACAAGTAGAGCGGACTTACCGCATCGTTCTCGAGAAATCGGTAATTACAGGTAAATTACTCGTTTATAGACATTAGATTGCGTTTCCGCTCACGGTTTGTGTCTTACCGCGGTTGTTTGAGCTCTCCTCTACACACGTGAATCAGGCGACTGGTACTGCCAACTCTTTGCGCAGTACTGTTTACCTCTGCGCTTGCGTTGAGGCTAACAATTTTCCGATAGTAAAGTCCTACACACAAATCTCCTCAAATGATCATGAAGCCTGCAGCGTTGAAAGACAAAGTTACAGGGATTGCAAAAAGTCAGGTATCTCTTCTTCCAACCACTGGCTCGATATACAAGAAGTTCAATTTGTACTCTGCGGGAATGAGTTCTTATTCGAGTATCGCGTCGACGCCCACGCTTGACCGCGAATCGGGTCTCAGGCTTACTTGTTGCATAATGCGAAAAATCAGCTCTCGAAGTGTTGCGCTTCTAACTAAAATCCCCGAGGGTTTAATCGCCGGCAATGGCATTTTCGCGACCGGCTATCTCTCCCTAAACTCTCAACGGCCGCAGGACGTTGTCGCGCCCGCAACTTGGTCGCCTAACCCTCTCACAGCAGCAGATATTACGATCTCGCTTTCGCTTTCGGCAACCGAGCCTTCCTCTCATTGCATCGGTACGGGCGATTTTGGGCGAGAGTCAACCGCGAGTTTTCTATGATTAGTGACCACCTTTGGTTCCGTTCCGGCCCCTACTCTCTCCTTGCACACTTAGACCAGCCTAAAACTACTCTGGGCGAAACGGGTTTGCTTATTGTGCCACCTTTCGGCTGGGAAGACATCTGTTCATATCGACCCTTACGATCTCTCGGGCGCTCTCTAGCGCTAGCCGGGATTCCCAGTTTTCGCTACGATCTTCCAGGAACTGGCGACAGTTCCGGGAGCGCCCTTGACTCTGAGTTGATAGAGGCGTGGATTCAATCGGTGACCAATGCCGCTCTAGAATTCAAGGCTAAGAGCGGAGTGCAAAGAGTATCGGTCCTTGGCATCCGCTTGGGTGCATTGCTTGGACTCGCTGCGGCTTCTATCGGGGCTCCTGTTCACGATTTGATGCTTTGGGGTGGAGAATTGACTGGGCATGCTCTGTTGCGCGAACTACGCGCAATGAGGAGCCTTGAATACGTAATGTATTCGGACGGTGAAAAACCTCCACCTCAACCCATCCCCGGCACTGAGATCTTGGGTTTTCTACTGAATCCGGAAACTGCGCGCAAACTGGAACTGTTAAACCTGGCGCCTCTGCCCACAATGTCTGATCGCAGGGTCATGCTGCTGTCGCGTGACGGCTTTCCAGCTCCCAAGAGCTTAGTCCAAGAGCTGGAGCGGTGTGGCTGTAAAACCGTTCAGAAGGTCGGAGCGGGATACTCCGCGATGATGGCGTTCCCACATCCGGAACTTCCTTCTGCTACCCGCAGAGTTATCGTAGATTTCCTGAGCGAGGGAAGAACGGCCAAAGGGAGAGCTTTCAGTTCTGTCCCAATCGCACCTGCCGGTTCGCAACTCACCTTTCCGGAATCCGGTGTGTCCGAAAAAATCTGTTTACTACCTGACGCCTCTGGAAATCTATTCTCTATAATGGCCCAACCAGCCGAAAAGGGATCCCGATCGGAGTGGTGCTTGCTCTTGCTTAATGCCGGACTAGTTCGGCACATCGGATCGAATCGAATGTGGGTCGAAACGGCGCGCCGCGCAGCACTGAACGGAATCTCTTCGCTTCGCCTGGATTTCGATCACATCGGAGAAAGCGACGGAGGACATCATCTGAAAGTTGCAAGTCTTTTTGAGGACAGGCTTGTAGAACAGATTGAAGCGGCCATCAATTTTGTCTCTGCACAAATTGGGTGTAAGCGCTTTCTTGCATTGGGCCTTTGCTCCGGAGCGTATGGGGCTTTTCAAGGGCTGATTCAGAATTCAAGTATTGAGGGCGCGATCCTGTTAAATCCCCGAATTTTTTTCTGGGATCCTGCCATAGACGAGCGTCGTCTCCAGCGAGCAATCGTAAGCCGCATGGCTGGTGCGGCAGATTGGCGGCGGCTTCTACGAGGCGAGATCGACCGTGATCGAGTAAAGTTGGCTGGGCAATCGGTTTTTAATAAATTGATGTTCAGAGAGCGTTCTGATCACAAAGAACCCCAAATATCTAGGGAAAAGATGAGCTCTGCATGGAGCATCATCCAGCAGCGTCAAAGTCAAATGACGCTCATCTTCTCGAATGACGAACCGCTTTTCGAGGAGATGGTTGAAGAGCAGCAACTCCCGGCGGCTAGCGACCCTCTGGTTCGCTGCTTACAGATGGGACGGTCGGGTCACACGTTCCAGCCCCTATGGGCGCAAAAGTTGCTGCGGGAAGTGATCGATGCCGAGATTGAGCGCATTCTTGGGAAAGAGGAATACGAAGGAGCAAGCAGATCGACCTCGCCGCTTATGAGTTTCGAGATTACCCATGGCGCCTAGATTTAGAAAGTGCCCGAAACGCTGGCACCGGTAAGAACGATGCTAAAGTGTCCCAAATAGAGATCTGTAATGAACAAAAATTCGTGGCGAGATCGTCTTTACGCGTCCTATGTTAGTAGCGGTCAGGCGCAACTATCTACAGCCAGGAACGAAGCAATCTTCGCGAGCCGAAAACCTTACATAGAACGCATCATCAGTCATTACGTTTCGGTTGCTAAGGACACGCCCATTCTTGATTTAGGTTGTGGCTGCGGAGCGTTCATACATTTCCTGCGCCGGAACGGATACCTCGACGTAACGGGGATTGATATCTCCCAAGAACAGGTCGATGTTGCACATCAATTGCGGATCGATGGCGTTACTCAAGGAGATCTCCTGGAGTGCCTGCAGCAGACCAAAACTGATTCCGTGGGTGTCGTCCTTCTGATGGACATCCTGGAGCACATGACACGAGCGGAAGCATTCCCTATTCTCGATGAGGTTCTCAGAGTGATGGCTCCCGGCGGGAAATGTCTCATCCATGTCCCCAACGCTGAGGGCATCTTCGGAATGCGGATTCGATATGGCGATATCACACACGAACAAAGTTTCACGCCTTCTTCTGTCCGGCAGCTGCTAAATACCACTGGTTTCCAGCAGATCACCATTTACGAGGAAAAGCCTATCCTCCACGGATGGAAAAGCTCTGCACGCCGCCTCATTTGGGAGCTCGGCACCGTAAGTTACCGCCTCTTACTCGCTGCGGAAACCGGCACTAGGGGATGCATCCTTTCGCAGAACATGCTGGTAATTGTCCGCAAGCCGCGCGATACAGCGAGGCCAAGTTCGGTGGAGTGACCTGCACCCCGGCATGCGCCCGAAGCGAACGATAGGTTTGGAATTTCAGAAGCGAAAAACTTTGTCCTAGTTGATTGAATCCTCTCTCGTTTTGGAACAGACGCGTCGGTCGAAGAGATAAGGAAGTGGAGTCGCGGATATGATGTCAGCGACAGCAGGATTTTCTCGAGGACGTGCCCCCACAAGCATGTCAGTCAGCTGCAAGGTGCGCGTTTGCCTAAGTCGAGGGTGTAAAACATTTCGTGTAAGAAGCGTTCTCGGAGAATAGGAGAACGGAATGACAGAAGAACGAAGTGGACTGTAAGCGGCTCTAGATGAGCTGCTGAAAGGCAAGAAGACAGAAGAGATCGTGGGCCCGAATGGGCTGCTGAAGCAGTTGACGAAAACGCTGCTGGAGGTCGCGGCAGCGGCAACAACCGCAACGGCAACAGCCGGAAGAGGGTGCAGGGCGACTTCGGCCCCGGTCGAGATAGCAGTGCCGCGCGACCGCAACGGAAGCTTCGAGCCGCAGATTCTGCCCAAGCACGAGCGTCGCTGATTGGCTTCGACGACAAGATCGTTTCGATGTATGCACGCGGCATGAGCACGCGCAACATTGAGGCGCACCTGCGCGAGATTTATGGCGTGGACGTCAGCGCCACGCTGATCAGCCAAGTCACCGAAGAAGTGATGGATGAGGTGCGCGTATGGCAAAGTCGTCCGCTGGAACCGCTTTACATGATCGTGTATCTGGATGCGCTGGTGGTGAAGATGCGGCACGAGGGGAGGGTGGAGAACCGGGCGGTGTTCGTAGCGATCGGCGTGACATGGAGGGCTCGAAAGAATTGCTGGGACTGTGGACCAGCGCCACGGAAGGAGCCAAGCTGTGGTTGCAGGCGGTACGTTATACGCCGCTGGAAGGGGACGGATCGGCAAACCGCAAAGAATGAACGGTCGAGCTCCGAATGCGACACCTTGGTTGGCGTGGTGCCGCCGGTTCCGAACTTCGCACGCGTGGTTCGCGCGCTCGCTGATTAGTTCGGAGATCTGGACCTGCTGCGCGACTTCTCTGGCGGACTTCAATCCGTCGCTCCTTAGTACCTGGCCGGCTCCAATGCCAAAGGGAGATGTTGATCGAAATTATGATCAATAAGCGCCGGACAGACCGCACAAACGCCCTTCGTTAGTCGGCTGCCGATCAAAGATTCAAAGACATACGAATTAACATAAGTCTTACAAGCAGGAGGTCCACAGTTCGATCCTGTGACCGCCCACCATACATTGTCATCATGCGGATCTTGGCATTCTCCTCCAACGTTCGCGGAAGGCGACCCTTTGAGTGCGTCACACAGCAGCCTTCTTTAGAAGCCGTTGACATTCTAAAAAATTGTCGAGCAATTTAAGAAATTGCTATTGACAGACATGCAGTGAAGGCATATTATCGTCCCGATACTGTCGCGAAAGCGCATGCGGAAAGGCCTTTTCCTTCCGCGCGTAAGGTTCGCCGGACCGTTGCGACGTAAAGGGGGCCAAGTTGCCGAAGTTCTCTAGAACCTGCACTATCTGCCTTTTCTCGCTGCTTTTTACGGTGGCGGTGTTTTCACAGGAATTCCGCGCTACCGTTTCCGGTCACGTGCTGGATGCCTCCGGTAAAGCAATTCCAAACGCCAGCGTCGAAGTCGTGAATCTCGCCAACAATGAAACGCACTCGGCGAAAACAGACGATTCCGGCAGCTATACCATCCCTCTACTGCAGCCGGATGATTACCGTTTGAGTATCACTGCCGGAGGCTTCAAGCAGTACGTCCGCAACCGTTTAACGCTGACTGTCGGCCAGATCGCGGGTGTCGATGCCACTCTGCAAGTTGGCGACGTGACACAGACCATCGAAGTCAGCGGCCAAGCGGAACTGCTCGATACGCAATCGGCGAGCGGCGGCGGTGTGGTCAACAGCATTCAGGTAACTCAGTTGCCCTTGAATGCGCGTAACCCATTCATGCTCGGCAACATGATGTCGGGTGTCAGCTTCGGTGGCGCGTCCATCTGGCAGCGCCCGTTCGACAACGGAGCGATCGCTCAATGGACCGTCAACGGCGGTTGGCAATCCAATAACGAGTTCCTCCTCGACGGCGCACCTAACGACGCGCAGATGGGCAACAACAACATCGCCTATGTGCCGATTGTCGATGCGGTGCAGGAATTCAGCATTCAGCAGAATACTTATGATGCGCAGTACGGGCACACCAGCGGCGGTATCTTCAACACAATTCTGAAGAGCGGTGGATCCCAGTTCCACGGAACCGGCTGGGAGTTTCTGCGGCGAACACCGTTTGACGCCAACACGTTTCAGAACAATGCCATCGGATCGCCCAAAGTCGAGCACTACTTGGATCAATACGGCGGCCAAGTCTCCGGTCCTGTTTATATTCCTAAACTGCTGAAGAAGGATAGCAGCATAAAGCTCTTCTATCTGGGCAGTTTCGAGAACTACCGGGAAGGGACGCCGAACCCGCTGACCCTGAGCTATCCCGAACCCGACATGCGCCAGGGCGATTTCAGCAAACTAACCGACGCTAATGGAAAATTGATCACGATTTACGATCCGCTCACCGCTAAGTACGACGCGGCCGGCAATGAGATCAGCCCGCGCCAGCCGTTCCCGGGTAACATCATCCCAAAAAACCGCATCAGCCCGGTCGCTGCCGCTCTTACTCAATTTATGCCCCTGCCGAATACCGTTGGCGTTGGCGCAGGATACTCATTCAACAATCTGCGTATCTCAAACTACTTCGATACCGACAAGTTCTATAACCTGATCCTCAAGTTTGATTGGCAGTTTGGCGACCGCGATCACGTCTTCGTGCGGCACGCCTCCAACGATCGCACCGAGAACCGCGCTAACAACGGCATTATTGGACCGGGAGAAGATGGCCAGCAGCCGTTTCAGCGAATCAATGACGCCTATGTCATCGATTGGGTTAGAATCATCAATCCAACTCTCGTCTTCAATCTTCGTGGCTCCTATAATCGCTTTATCGAAAAGGGTCTGGGCGCCGCTAACATTGGTTTTGACTTGACTAAGCTAGGGCTTTCACCATCCCTGATTGAACAATTGCCACAGCCGGCCGGTTTCGGTATTTGGCAGATCAATGGTTATCAGACGCTGGGCCGTCAGGTTCAGAAGAATGTGACGGACGATTACAGTCTGAACGCTAACCTCACCAAGGTCTGGGGCAATCACTCGGTCCACACCGGGGTCGACCTGCGCTGGAATCAATACGCCATCGACGACACCGGCGGGGTTCTGCAGTTCGCTGTCGATAACAGCTTCACCGCCAACGACTGGCAGCAGCCCAACGGCATCAGCGGCAATAGCTACGCGTCGTTCCTGCTCGGTTATCAAAATGCCAACAACGGCAATACGCCGAGCTCCAACTATCCTGCTTACCCGTTCTTCAAGAAATGGTACATCGCGCCATTTTTCCAGGACGATTGGAAAGTAAGTCGGCGTTTGACGCTGAATCTTGGGTTGCGCTGGGATTACAACCTGCCGCCCTACGAGATTCACAACCGTTTAAATGGGCCATTTTTAGCGAATGCTCCGAGCCCGCTTGCGAGCATGATAGCGCCGGAGTATCTGGCAATGTATCCGCAGCTGGCCAACCTGAAAGGCAGCATGTCATTTGCCGGCGTGAACGGGGCCTCAAACTTGGCGTCAGGCATCCGCTGGAACAATATTCAGCCACGCATCGGCTTCGCTTATAAGATTACCGACAAACTCGTGATGCGCGGCGGCTACGGCCGGTACTTCCTCAATCCGACCAACGATTACTTGCAATACAACGGCTTCAGCAATAACACGCCTTTGGTTACGTCGCTCGACAGTGGCCGGACGCCGATTCCGGACGTGCTCTCGACGGCGTATTCAAACGGCATCAATCCTCCCCCGGGCGCGTCGCTAGGTGCGCTCTCGTATGTGGGCCGCAGCTTCGGCTTCTTCGATCCCACTTTCAAAATTCCCAGCTCGAATCAAGTCTCGTTCGGCTTCCAGTATCAGGTGAGTAAAGCTTCGTTTCTCGAGCTGAAGTATGTCGGCAATTACATCATGAACCTGGAGACCAGCGCGACTCAATACAACAACATCGGCCTTGCCGACCGCGAGCGATGCAACGTTTTGGAGGGAGGAAATGCGAGCTACTGCAATGCGCAGGTTCCCAATCCGTTCTATGGGTTGGCGCCTTTTGCGGGTACCAGTCTCGGCACTTCGCCCACTGTCAATCGCTATCAAATGCTGCGGCCCTTTCCCCAATACCAGGACTTAACGCAGTATGGGCGTAACGATGGTTTTGTTCACTACAACTCGTTCCAGACCACATACAACTATCGTTTCCGCGGCGGCCTTACCATGAACGCCAACTACACGTTTTCAAAACAGGTGGAGAGTTGGGGCTTTAATGACTGGCAGCGCCGGATCCTGCAATCCGGCCTCTACTACCGCGATCAAACACACGTCGTCAAAGTCACGCCTATCTACGAACTTCCGTTTGGAGATGGCCAGCGCTGGGGCAGCGGAGCAAACCGCTTCGTAAGGACGCTTATCAGCGGCTGGCAGACCACGGCATTCTTCAACTTTAGTTCCGGCATTCCGGCCAACCTGCCGCAGAGCAATGCGATCGAGCTAAAGAATCCTGCTGTGAAAGCGAACTTCAGCGATTATAAAGTCCGTGGCTGGAGCCCGTGTGTGCTGCAGGAGTTAAACGACGGAACGATTACACCGCTGCAAAATAGTTTGAATGCCGGCTGCGGAACCGATCAGTCTACCTATCCGTGGCTGACTCTGCCGAGCTATGCACCTTCGGCAAGTCCGTACCGCAGCGGCCAGATTCGCATGCCGAGCAGCTTCACGATGGATGCGTCCCTTAACAAGACCACTCATATCACTGAGCGGCTCACTTTTCAATTTCGCGTTGAAGCGTTCAACGTGTTGAATCACTTCGTCAATCTGCTGGGCACGTACAACACGGACCCGTTCGACGCTAATTTTGGCACTTTGATTCCGTCAAATGAATGGATCGGCAATACGGTTTACCCGCGGCAGATTCAGCTCGGCTTCAAGGCGAATTGGTAGAGGGTGCGGTGGTTCGCACTGTTCCTGGTTTTTGCTGCTCCATTCGCGTTTCAAGACGCAAGTCGCCGCAGCGGAATTACGGCTGTGCTGCATAACGCCGCCACAGCCGAGAAGCATCAGATAGAAACCATGGCCGGCGGCATCGCCGTCATCGACTTCGATCGCGACGGACGCCCGGATCTATTCTTGACCAACGGTGCGCCGCAGCCTTCGCTCCACAAGACCGGACCCGAGTGGTGGAACCGGCTCTATCGCAACCGCGGCAACGGCGTCTTCGAAGATGTTACGGCTCAGGCAGGTCTGCAGGGCGACGGCTACTCTATCGGGGCCGCTGTTGCGGATTTTGACAACGATGGTTGGCCCGATCTGTTTTTGGCGGGCGTGGATCGAAACATTCTCTATCGCAATCGCGGTGACGGAAGTTTTGAAGATGTCACGGCCAAAGCGGGCATCCCGCATACCGGTTGGGCTGTGGGCGCGGCCTTCTTTGATGCCGATAACGACGGCCTCCTCGACCTCGTGATCGTGAATTACGTAAAGTGGAACCCTGCTGCTGAACCTTTCTGCGGCGATCCTGCGCTGCATGTCCGCACCTATTGCCATCCACGGTTTTACGAACCGTTGCCCAACATCCTTTTACATAACAATGGCGATGGAACGTTCAGCGACGTTTCGCAATCATCCGGTATCGGTGCTTACAAGGGCAAGGGGATGGGCGTCGCGATCGGCGATTATGACGGCGATGGGCGAATGGATTTCGTTATCACGAACGACACTACGCCGAATTTTCTCTTTCACAACGAAGGCGGCATGAAGTTTCGTGAAGCCGGCATGACCGCCGGTATCGCGCTGAACGAGGACGGGCGCGCGCTCTCGAGTATGGGCGTTGATTTCCGCGATGTAAATAACGACGGACGCCCGGACATGTTCCTGACCGCGCTCTCAAACGAGACCTTTCCGCTGTATCGCAATCTCGGAGGCGGCCTCTTCAAAGATGTAACCTATTCGAGCCGCATCGGCGCGCAAACCATCTCGCTTACCGGTTGGGGCGCTGGCGTCTACGATTTCGATAACGATGGGCGCAAGGATCTGTTTGCGGCCAATGGCGACGTAAATACCAACACCGAGCTATTTTCGAACCGGGCCTCGAAGCAACGCTGTTCAATCTTCTGGAATAAGGCGGATGGCCGGTTCGAAGCCCAGGAGATCGGCGAAGCGGCCTTGCATCGTGGTGCGGCTTTTGCCGATTTCAACGGCGATGGCCAAATCGATATTGCAGTCGCGCGACTCGAGCAAACGCCGGCGATCTTTTTGAACCATGCTGGTGCGGGCCGGCACTGGATTGCCTTTTCGCTGACTGGCGTGCGCAGCAATCGCGATGGAATCGGCGCGCGTATTCATCTGTTCGCGCCTTCCGGCGAGCAATGGAACATCTGTACTACGGCGGTTGGCTACGCGAGTGCAAGTGAGGAAATTGTTCGCTTCGGCCTGGGTAATGATGCTCGTGGAATTCGTGTCGAGATTGCCTGGCCTTCAGGTACTCATCAAATCATTACCGGTCTGCCGGTCGATCGGATCGTCACGGTTCGGGAACCCGCGCAGCCTTGAAGTGTTCAGCCGCTTCTGCACTTCGTCCGAGCCGCTGACAGACTTTCGCGGCCAGCAGATGCCCTTGCGTATCTTCCGGGCGCGCCCGCAAAGCCTTATTCAGATATGCCAGCGCCCGCTCGAACTTCTCTTCTTCGAAGAGCACGCGGCCCATCTCCAGATTTGCTTCGAAATCGTCAGGCGCGGCTTTCAGCGCTTCGGTGAGCGGATCGACGGCCTCGGTAAACCGGCCTTGCCGGAACAAAAATTGCGCATAGCGAACTTTGTACTCCGGATTGGCGTCCTGTGTGATCGCCTTTCGATGTGCCTGCTCGGCTTCGGTGCTCTTGCCCAGCGCTTCCAGGCATTCGGCGCTGGTCGATTCCGCGCGGGCAGCCGATTCACCGGCAGCAACGGACTTCTGCAGAGGAGCGAGCGCGTCTGCAAAACGATTGCTGTAGTATAGTGCGCGGCCCTGGTAGTAGCAGACGTCCTTTAACGTAGGTTCTAAGCGGCAGGCTTTTCCAAACTGTTCTGCGGCTTCCGAATAATTGCTCTGCTGTGCTGCGCGAACGCCTGCCGCTTTGGCAGTTAAAGCTGGCGATTGGGGCGGCAGAAATAGCAGCAAAACCGGGAGCAACATCTAAAATCAATCATGAAGCGGCGAGCAGTTTCGCCGTCACCGGCGCTTTAGCAATTCGGCAATCTCATCCGCAATCGCTTCGCGGTGTTCCTCGGAGAGCTTCCCAGACATTGCTCTCAGGCTCACCGCCGTAATGTGGTCGCGAAGCATGTCGCTCTGCACGCGGCGCAGGGCAGCCGCAATAGCGTCTATTTGATTGATCACATCGATGCAATAGCGTTGATCGGCAATCATCTGCTGCAAGCCTCTTACTTGCCCTTCGATTCTTCTCAGTCGAGGTTGCTGGCGGCTATGATCGACCGCCTCATGGCAAGGTTCCTTCAATTTGACCACGATGTTTTCAGGATGACATACAGGCCGTAACGACCCGGTGACCGGTAGACCTGTAAGTTCTGCGGATTAGCCGATACCCCGCCGGGGTATATAGTGAATAGTAGCGAATCGGCAGATCCCATGAAGGAAATAAGCGAAATGCAAAAAGATCCCGTGTGCGGAATGCTTGTTGAAGAAAGCGCTGCTGCGGGGCACGCGTTTCATGACGGGCATCATTACTATTTCTGCTGCCCGAATTGTCAGCGTAAATTCGAGCAGCGTCCTGAGGCATACCTGAACCGCCAGAATAACCTTCCGGTTGTCACAAACGGCGGCTGCGGCTGTGGTTGCGCAACGCCCGGCAAACAGGACACTGTTCTGGTCAGTAGTTCTGCAATCGAGCCTGCTCATCGCGAAGCTTCTCCGGAACCGGTTCTACATTCCGACCCGGTTTGCGGCATGAATGTTCAGCAAGACGCCGCGGCAAATACTACGGAGCATGAAGGAACCACTTACTACTTCTGCGGTCCTGGTTGTGCCGCCAAGTTCAAGGCAAACCCCAAAAAGTATTTAGAGCCGAAGGTTGAACCTGCTTCCCAAGGTGACGGCGCGAACGCTGTTGAATACACGTGCCCGATGGACCCGGAGGTAAAGCAAGTCGGTCCCGGAACATGCCCGAAGTGCGGTATGGCGCTGGAGCCTACAACGCTTCAGCGGCCGCCGGTCCGCACCGAATACACCTGTCCCATGCATCCGGACATCGTGCGCGGCGACCCTGGCTCCTGCCCAATTTGTGGCATGGCGCTAGAGCCGCGTGAGATTACCGGCGAGGAGGTCAATCCAGAGCTGATCGACATGCGGCGTCGGCTGTGGATCAGCATTGCGTTGACTGCGCCGCTCTTGATCCTGATGCTCATTGATCTAGTTCCCGGAGCGCACTGGCCTTCCACCACCGCTACCGGCTGGATTCAGTTTGTTCTGGCGACACCAGTTGTACTGTGGGCTGGTTGGCCGTTCTTTGAACGTGGCGGAAGATCCATAGTCAACCGTCACCTCAACATGTTCACGCTGATTGCGCTCGGTACGGGAACCTCCTACCTCTTCAGCTTATTTGCTCTCTTTTTTCCCTTCCTCATCCCAGCCTCTTTCCGCGCCCACGGCGGTGCTGCGCCCCTCTATTTTGAGCCGGCAGCTGTCATTACGACGCTGGTCCTTCTCGGTCAGGTGTTGGAGTTGCGCGCCCGAAGTCAAACGGGCAGCGCTCTGAAATCTCTATTGGGGCTCACGCCAAAAAGCGCCCGCCTGGTCGCTGCCTCGGGCGAGGAGCACGATACGCCCCTTGACCAGATTCAGATCGGAGACATCCTTCGGGTCCGCCCCGGCGAAAAGGTGCCCGTCGATGGCACGGTTACTCAGGGAACAAGCTCGGTTGACGAATCCATGATCACCGGAGAGCCGATCCCGCTAGAGAAGACTGCAAACGACAGCGTGACGGGCGGAACGGTAAACGGAACAGGCAGCTTTCTCATGCGTGCGGAGCGAATCGGGAGCGGCACTGTGCTCAGCCAGATCGTGCGCATGGTGAGCGAGGCACAAAGGAGCCGTGCGCCTATTCAGCGGCTTGCCGACTCTGTCGCGTCGTACTTCGTCCCGGCTGTTATGTTGGCGGCCGTTGCGACCTTCATTATTTGGGCAATCTGGGGACCAGAGCCGCGGCTCGGACACGCTTTTGTAAACGCCGTAGCGGTGCTGATCATCGCCTGCCCGTGCGCGCTCGGCTTGGCTACGCCGATGTCCATCATGGTGGGAACCGGTCGTGGAGCAACCGCAGGTGTCTTAATCAGGAATGCGGAAGCTCTCGAAAACCTCGAGAAAATGACCGCGCTTGTGGTCGACAAAACCGGCACGCTGACGGAAGGTCGACCGAAACTCGCCCTAGTTCAAGCTCGTACCGAACTGGTAACCGAAGATGAGCTGCTGCGATTGGCCGCGAGCCTCGAACAAGCAAGTGAGCACCCGCTCGCTGAGGCCATCGTAAATGGCGCGCGCGCAAAGGGCCTTGCACTTGCCAAAACCACTGGCTTCTCCTCCACCACCGGTAAAGGAGTTCAAGGGACCGTGGATGGGCGATCAATCGCACTAGGCAACCCCGCGCTTCTGAACCAACTCGGTATCGAAGCTTCTGACCTAACCGCCCGGGCCGACGCACTTCGAACCGAGGGGCAATCTGTCATGTTCGTTATCGTCGACGGACAAGCCGCGGGACTGATCGGAGTGGCTGATCCCATTAAGCCCTCCGCGTCAGAAGCCGTGAAATTGCTGCACCGGGAAAAAGTTCGGATCATCATGCTGACGGGCGACAGCCGGACAACTGCACTCGCCGTCGCTAAGCAGGTGGGCGTCGATACCGTCGAAGCCGAGGTGCTGCCGAAGCAGAAAGCTGACGCGGTAAAGAAACTGCAAGCAGCCGGGAATGTCGTGGCCATGGCCGGTGACGGCGTCAATGATGCGCCTGCCCTTGCGCAAGCCGACATTGGCATTGCAATGGGTACAGGAACCGATGTCGCGATGGAAAGCGCTGGAGTCACACTCGTAAAGGGTGATTTGCGCGGGGTGGCGCGTGCTCTTCGGCTTAGCCGTGCCACCATGCGAAACATCCGGCAAAACCTATTTTTTGCGTTCGTTTACAACGTGCTTGGTGTTCCAATCGCAGCCGGACTCCTGTATCCGTTCTTCGGCGTTCTGCTCAGCCCGATGATTGCAAGCGCGGCCATGACATTCAGCTCGGTGTCGGTCATCACGAATGCGCTGCGGCTGCGAAGCGCGGAAATCTAAAGCCAATTTCAACCTGAGGAAAACGACTATCAAATGCCTGAATGGCTGAATATACTTGCTATTGTTTCACTGATCTTAGCCGGGGTTTGCTTTCTGATCATTGCGTGGGACTTACTCGCGGGCCATCCGCAAAAGATGTGGATCATGAACGTCGTTTGGCCGGTTACCGCTCTCTATGCCGGTCCTCTTGCTGTGATTGCTTACTTCAAGGCCGGCCGCTTAAGCAGTAAGCAATCTGTTGAACAAGCCAAAGAGCGCGGTGAAGAAAATCCAGGCAAGAAGAAGCCTTTCTGGCAAATTGTTGGCGTGGGCGCCACACATTGCGGAAGCGGATGCACCCTGGGAGATCTGGCGGCAGAGTGGATCGTATTCGCGGCGCCGATCGTGATCTTCGGCCACAAGATATTCGGCTCGTGGCTGCTCGATTACATCTTTGCCTACCTGTTCGGCATTGCGTTCCAATACTTCACCATCAAACCGATGCAGAATCTCTCGCCTGGCAAGGGAATATGGGCGGCCATCAAGGCCGATACGCTTTCTTTGACGGCCTGGCAGGTGGGAATGTACGGCTGGATGGCGATCGCCACGTTTCTCATTTTTGGCCACGAAATCGAGAAGACTAGTCCTGTCTTCTGGTTCATGATGCAAATCGCTATGCTGGCCGGATTTCTGACTGCTTTTCCGGTGAACTGGCTGCTGATTCGCAAGGGCGTAAAGGAGCCGATGTGAATCGGCGCCGGCGATGGGGCATTTCACCCCAGAGGCTCGTGAACTAGGAGGGCGCAGATCATGGCATCCATATCAGAGCTGCCTCTGTTTGCCCGCCCAACTTCACCACGCGCTATTAGCGAGGCCGCCCATGGCGCCACCGGCCGCGATGGAAACGATAGCCACGGTGATAGCGGTCCCAGCGGGGACTATCCCACACCGCATTTGGATAAGGACGGCGTGCCCAGCCTCCCCCTACCCAATACCAGCGGCTTCCACGCAGGTCGTAGTAGCCATCGTTCCAAGCATAGCCGGGGCCTGGAGCTACACCGACAGGTCCGTAAATTGGAGGCGGAGGCGGACCCGCTGCCACCCCCAAAGCGACATGGCCGCACCCTGTCCACAGACCGGCAGCGAGCAAAACCGCCGCTGCTAAGACATTTTTCAGGTTCATAAACACCTCTATTATGAGGGAGAACCTTCGAGAGTAAGTGGGTTCACCTAACTTACTGTGAATAGCCCAAAAAGTAAGAAGGTCTCGCTACGAAACCGGTCGACCCTATGTTGCCGGCGATTTCGCCTTCATCGTTAATCCCGACAACGCTCACTGGGCCACTGGCACTCAAGCCGCTTGGCGGAACCAAGGGCGTTAACTTGCCTGCGGAGTACAAGAAGCTATTCTTCTTCTTGCCTTTTGCTCCGGTGGTGTAGTTACCGACAAATTCGCCGATGTTATTGATACCTGTGATTGTTGTCGTCTTTGCTAGCGGCACATCGAAGCCTTGATACTTTCCGTTCCTGAGAATGAATCCGTGAGAACTCCCGTCCGTGGCGGCGTAATAACCTACGATCGTTCCAGAATCATTAATAGCCAGCGGATATGTTGCCGCTGCATTTGGAAATGCGATCACTTTGAGAACGGAGTTCGAATAAAGTACGCCGGTAGTTAAGTGCGCGCCATTCTCTTGTACGACTTCTCCCAAAATAGCCCCCGCATCGTTAATCGCCGTGGGATAGCCGTACACCGGATTATTCCCGTGATCGAGCGGAAAGATCCCGATATTCGTTAGAACGTTAAGACCGTTCTGATAGAGATAGAACGGCCATGGATCATCCAACCCAAAGTCGAGGCTGCCCACAAACTGGTCCAGTACATTGAAGGCCACCGCATGCCCCATGACGCCCATGCCGACGCTTGGGTTGTACATGTTAAACGTCTGACAAGTAAAATCCGAGTTACAAAGATAATTGGTCGGGTTTCCTAATGGGCCGGGCTGGCTCATGGTTCCGAGTATCTGGCCTCGGGCGTTAATCGCAAGCACTGGACCGTTCTGTACGATGTTCCAGGTCTCGTAAGTGCCGGTTTCTGTCTGCGCGAACGCGCAGATACAGACTAAGAAAGAAAGAGCTAACTTCAAACTCACAGAATGCCTCCGAATAACCTTGTAAAGGTTAGTGGTCTCAGAGTATCCCGGAGTCCGATTGGGTTCAAGAGAGTCGGAGTACTGTCGGTACCTCCAACGCGCCTTGGCGCTCGTTTCGTCTTCCGCGCAACAGGAAGGCTATGCTTCCGATAAAACCAGCCGCGGCTATGAGCAGAAAGCTAGCCGGTTCCGGCGTGGCCACAACCGACACATCGTCCAGTGAGAACACGAAGTTCGCATCCTCGGCCAAGAACATCAACGAAGTAACCGGAGCGCTCGCCACGAACTGGTAAGTGGTGGATCGGGCGTATGGGGCCGTCCCAACGTTCAACTGAAGCGAATTCGCGATCGTTGAGCCATTCACCGCAGCCGCGAAGACGTTATCGGGAGTGACATCGGCGTTCGTGAAATGCGCAGAATAATACCAGACGGCATAGCTCTGGCCCGCAACGGTGGACAGGTTCTGCTCTATCTTGCTGAACTTCTGATCGCCCGCGGCAAACGAGCCGAACCCCGCCAGATACGCGCCATATGCTCCTGTACGCGCGTCAAAAGCGTCTACGCCGGTGTTTGCCGTATCGCCGACAACCGACCAATTCGTAAAATCGCCGGATTCGAAGCCACAATTTTGGACCAGGTTGCTAGCCGTCGCGCAAACTTCGGCGCCTGCCGCCTGCGTCGAAAAAGAAACCAGTAAAAAGGAAAGGAACAGGACATTTTTGGGCATGGTAATTTATCAGCTCAGGGAATTAGGGCTCTGGTGTGCTTGTTTTTGTAGTCGGGGAAACGGGCCAGGCCATCACAAGTTGATAGGCATTGACACTGCCAAGCCCGGTAGCAAAATCCCAACCGGGATGCGCGCGGTAAGCCGGCTTAAATTCGGAAGAGGATTTGGACAGAGCGCCGTATTGAGCGCCGCCCGTGAAGCAATTGACCGTTCCGCTACAAACGACATCGTTGTCGCCCAGCGTAACGTCATGGAACACGCAACCGAAATCTGAATCAGTGCCGAGCGAAGAGTTGCACCCGTTGCTGCCTGCCGAACCGTACTCGGACCGGCCCAACCGGTACAGGACGGGATTCGGATTGCCGCTGCGGCTCCCAGTTCGCTGATTAACCAAAGCTTGCATGCCGGCCATGATCGGCGAAGAGAGAGAAGTTCCGCCCACTCCGTAAAAGCTTCCGGCCACGCAGGAGTGGCCCTGTTCGGACGTGCAGAACGCATAATAATGCCCCCACAGCCCATTTGCTGCAAACAGCGACACATCGGGCAGGTCGCGAACCTGGTCGGCGGGATTGCCAAATACCTTTTGCCATCCCGGTTTCGCATAGAGGATGCTTGGAGCACCGCTCCCGGCCGCCACATTCACCCATCTGTCCTGTGCGGCGAGAGCACTGTTGCACAATCCGTCCGGACCGTAAGCGGCGGGATAGCCCAAATACTCAACCAGAAGACTCGAAGCGCAGCTCGAATTCCACGGGATCTCCGGGATGTACGATTTCGCTGAGCCGAGAAACGGCGTATTCGTTGCATTCCAATACTGGTCATTGTTTCCGAGAAAACTGTCTGCGAAATCTGTTCCACCCACCGCTACGTTGTAGATCGTAGACGCAAAAGAACTCGCATTGATGCCATGCGTAGCCACATCCGCTATACGATCGCTAATATTGGCGTCCGCCCCTGAATCGCCCGCCGCTGCGAAGACTGAAACGCCTTCGACCGCGGCCTGTTCGTAAAGGTTATTGATGAACGCGTTCTCAGCCCGGCCGGTCTGCCTTTCAGCTGCGCCATAGCTGATGCTGATGATTGAAGGTGATTGTGTCGAATCGAGCAAGTTCTGCATCGCGATGAACCCGCCGAACTGTTCGGTATCCGCGCAGGACGCCAGAACCACTTGTGCGTTCGGAGCAGCGGCGCTAGCCCATTGCGCATCGATAATTGCCTCTCCGTCGTCTCCGTTCGCCCCAGGATCGTCACAGCCAATCGAGGTGTTCGACGGATGTATCTGCGCAAAAGAGCCGAGCCCATACGGGCGCGTGAGCCCGAAAGTTTTTCTAAACTGTGTCCAATCGCCAATGCTGTACACGTTCGAATTTTCGATGACGGCAATGGTCTGCCCGCGCCCGGTGTACCCGGCTTTGAAAAGCGGATCGAAGTTATAGATCGTCGCCAAATCCTGGGGAGTGACGATGTAGTAGCCCGTGCCGTCAGTAAAGTTCGGTTTCGCTGCAATCGCGGTATGCATCGGATGCGGCATGAAGTTGTTCAGCTTCACCACGCCCGCGACAGCCGGCGTTAGCGCCTCCGGGATCTGTGGATCGGACACGTTCGAAAAGCGCGTTTTGCCATCCAGTGTGACCTGGTGAATGCCGGCGTGAAACGCTCTGCCGATTTGGCCCGCAGTTCCCGAAAATGCGATCAGGGTCCGGTTGGGCGCAACGCCTTCCACCTGCAGTCCTTGCGAAACAAGCCAGTCTGAAACGGTCTGAATGTCTGCCTGGCTCACTCCGAACTGCTGGCTGAACTCAGCCGCCGTTAGAAAATTGTGGTAAGCCGGCGACAGCGGGTCAGACACTTGGCTTGCCAGCCTGTCAAGAGCCTCCTGCCGTTCCGGGCTGCGCTTGAGCTGTAGCCAGAGATGCTTCAAAGGCGTATCGGCTGCCAGTGGTCCCTCGTCGGTCCCGGTCTTCGCTTTCGGCGATGTATTCCCGGGAAGCGTGACGAGCTTACTGTCATCTACCACTTGCGTGATCAACGTCCGCGGAACCTCCGCGGTTTGTGCTTGGGCCAATCGGGCCAAAGCCAAACATGAAAACAAAGCGGTGCCCAGGACTGCTGCCCTTCGATTCATAACCCTCGCTGGTCAGGTAGCGTCTGGTGTGTATGACGTACCGGATAGGTGCAAACTGTCGCAAAGTACCACGATTGCTCTAGGGACCGCAATACTTCGGAGTCTAAAGCGGGAATAGAGCCCTCAGTGTATGGCCCGGACATTAGGTGACGCCTCGGTCCCAGAACACGGGTGTTGGTCCTTCTTCAGTGTCGCGAAAGCGGTGTCGCGGAGCCGGAGGCGGAGCGACACTGCTTCCTAGTGTCCGGTTGGCGACGATTTGCACGGCCAACTCGGGAAAGGTAAATACATCGCCGTCACCGGCGATCTACACGCGCGGAGCAGTCACGTCAGCGAGAAGCGCGTTACACGGACGGACGGCGAATTGCATGATAAATATGAGCTTTCTCCGAGTGGCGGTCTCGGCTCGAGCTAAAGACGGCCTATTAGGGCTTTGCGAGGTCAGTCCGCTGCGCTGAAGCTATTTTCCACTGACCAGAGACTTTGACGAACGAAACCGTTTCGGCCGACTGACTCTTTTCCGACTTGCTTTTTATTGGCGATCATAGACCACCACCTGAGGCGTTTTCTCGCCGGTGTACCTAACGACGACAGTCAAAGTCTTACCATCATCCGAGATTTTAAGTTCTTGGTGGTCCATCAATTCGTCCTTGAGCTTATCTGTCCATTCAATGCTTCTGGCATTCACCCGCTTGGCGGATGAGGTCGAACCGGGAGGAACGGTGGGACCTTTGTCCGGATAGTACTTGCCGTCGAACTTCATATCCTGTCTTTCTTTCTCAGATGGGGTTACAAAGGACAAACCATCTCCGTCGTACGGCTCAATATCCCGCTCCTCAAAAGAATTCATTTTCAGAGTTATAATCTCCCATGTACCGGCCAAACCCTTCGTCCCGCTAACGCGCTTGGCTTTGAAGTCCATTGTGTAGCTGGAGCCGTCCGGCCGAGTGCCGTTAGTGATCCGGGTCATTGTCGTCTGGTCGTCGGATATTTTCAAAGTCGCACTTCGCGTAACCTTGCCGTCCGTTTTGTGCATTACCAGCCAGGTGTTCGGACCCGTTTCTTTCCAAGACACCGTGTCACCGTAGCCCGATGGCTGGTCGCCGCCATTCACCCAAACGTTCCATGATTCCGCGCCAGAGGTGAATTTATATTTGTTGCCGCCCAGATCTTGGATTACTTGTAACCCGCCAGTGAGCTTACTCTGGGCACTGTTAAATTTCCACTTGCCTACAAATGGATCGTTAGCCGCCACCAATTCACCGGCAAAAACACACGCCAGCGACAGACAGATCAGGATGTTTGAGTACATAAACTTACCTCCGGCGATGTCGAGTATAACCGATCGATAAGCGTCTATGAGCCCGTTTCGGGGCATAAACTCTCAGACTTTTCCGGCTAGTGCGAATTCAAGTCTCGACAGAGTTTCGACTCCCGACGCACTCAGAAAACCCGCTGCTTCTGAGAGACACACGAGTGTCTCACTACTTAACCCAGATTGAAACATGCATCGTCTGAATCTACTTTGACGAGTTGTCGGCATCTCGGAGAGTGACGGTAAGGATTCCCCGTGTGTAGTCCGGAAGGGTTTAGGAATCGCGAGAACATTTTCCGAGTTGTGCTGGGCTGACGCTTTATCGGGAAACTTGCTGCTGTTCGTGTGTTTGGGTTTGTGGCAGACACTGCCCGTTTGGGTTGAATGTTGCCGTTTCACCTTCGAGGATTCCCAGGTACATCTGTCCGAAGTAGACCTGGAATGCTCTATTCGGCGCCGGAAGAAGCCCAATTCGCTCACGCCGGAGCACCTCTGTGATGAACACCTCTCTGCTTTCCAGCGGATCGTGCCATTCTTGCGCACCGGGCGCACAATATAACGCTCGTCGTACCGAATCTCGGCAAGATCACGGGAGAGGTGCCGGATGATGCGCTCGTACAGCGAGGCAGGGGTTTGCATGAGAAGCGCCTGATGCGGACGCTGTTCATTGAAACAGTATTGGAAGGCTGTGAACCGTTGACGCTGTTCAGCCAGGCTCTGGGCCGGTGGCGACGCGGTGTCTTCTTTCAAAGTTCGATGCAGCCGTTCATGCCTGCCGTTCTGAGTCGGCTTGCTAGGTTCTATCCTTTCGTGAATAATGCCCAGCCGCATCCACTTCACGGATAGTTTGCTGATTCCGAGCCCGCTGATAGAGCTGAATGGCGTTCCGTTATCGGTGCCAATACGTTCCGGAACGCCGTACTGCCTGATCAAGACGTCACAGATGCGATCCACTGCCTCATGGCCCAAGCTGTCGATCACTTGGCAATAGAGCACAAACCGGCTGAATGCATCGGTGACAGTGAACGTGTCACAGCGCTCACCATTGCCGCATTCAAAACTGCCTTTGAAATCCATGCACCAAACCTGATTCGGCCTTGTAGCTTCAATCAGCGCCTGGACATAAGGCACTATACGGCGCTTCCTAGCAACCTAATCAGGCCGGCTGATGCGATGGCTCGGTGTATATCGTGCTCGCACTCGACCAAGCCTCGCTGGGCTCGACGCGCAGTAATCGCGCACGGATCTTCCTTGCGCCCCAAGTTGGATGCTTTTGCCTCAGGTCGATGAGGCGCTCCCGTGTGTATTCGGGTATGGCATCGGAATGGCTATGAGGTCGTCGGCTGAGCTCGATCAGCGCTGCAGGACCGCCGACCTCATATCGTTTCTTCCACTTGTATCCGGTCTTGCGCGAAACACCAAAGCGCCGGCACAGGTCCGTAATTGTTGAATATCCGGACAACAGTTGTGCAATGAACTTCAGACGCTCATCTGAGGTTTGGCTCTCTTTCCAAGGCATGGACGCATTCTCCAATGCGAAAGAACTGGACCGTAACCCATCCCACTAGATCTGAGTTGTTACCCAAGCTGTCGGGCTATACACTCAGCGCCGCATGCCCGCCGCCGGTCTGTTACTCTCGGCTTTGAGCCGTTCTCTTCACCTCTTCGCCGTCTTTACTCGGCCCCGGTCGGGCGTCCCATGCGAATGATTGTCGGCATCACGGGCGCATCGGGGGCGATCTTCGGCATTCGGATCCTCGAATCGCTGCGCATGCTGGAAGTGGAAGCGCATCTTGTCTTGAGCCGCTGGGCCCGCGTGACCATCTCGCGCGAGACCGATTACTCGATCGAACAGGTCGAACAGCTGGCCGCTCGCGTTTATCATCAGGACAACCAGGCGGCCCCGGTTTCAAGCGGCTCCTTTCGCACGGACGGCATGGTCATTGCCCCTTGCAGCATGCGAACTCTAGCTGCGGTTCGCGCCGGCTATGGAGACAACCTGATCTGCCGCGCGGCCGATGTGATGCTGAAGGAGCGGCGCAAGCTCGTCCTGCTGGCGCGCGAATCGCCGTTCAGTGAAGTTCACCTGGAGAACATGCTGGCTCTTGCTCGCATGGGAGTCACCATCTTTCCGCCGATCCCCGCTTTCTATAGCAGGCCGAAAAGCTTAGCCGAAGCCGTCGATTACATCGTCGGCCGCGTACTCGACCAGTTTGGCTTGGAAGTGCCGGGGCTCAATCGATGGGACGGCCTGCGCGAAAGTCATGAGTGATGCCTCGGAAACCGGACCATTCTTACATTCAGGCCGGGAAATATCTGTCGCTCGCCTTCACGCTGCCCGCCACCGCGCTCGGTGGTTTTCTGGTGGGTTCGTTTTTTAATCACTGGCTCGACTTCGCCTTTCTCCCCGCCTTTGGCATCATTCTCGGCGTAGTAGGCGGACTGCTGCAAATCTTTCGGGAACTGGCGCGCGAAACTAAGAACGTGAAATGAACTCCAAGGCCCCACTCACCGTTGCCTTAATCTACAAATGCACCGCTCTGTTCGGCGTCCTTGGGTTCGTTTTGTTTTTTTGGCGCACCGGGTTTGGGGCCGCCGCCGCTTTTGCCGGCGCAGCAGCTTTTTCGTTCCTGAATCTATGGATGTTGAACCGCATCACGCTCCTGATCACGCCCGGCCCAAATGTTCGTAAACCATTGCAAGCAGGAGCCTTCTTCATTCGATTCGTGTTCCTACTAGCAATCGGGTATGGTATATTCGTGGGTTTGAACGTCGACCCGATGGCGGTCGTCTCAGGATTGCTGTGCGGCACCGCTGCAACGTTAACGGCAGTGATCTTCGAGCTAGCCTCCGCGACGTTCAGCAGCCGGGCATCGAAACTGAATGACACATGAACTCTGGATCACCGCGATCGCTAACCGGTACTTGGCGGCCCCGGCGAACGCATTTCTAAACGCGATCCACTTTCCTGCCAATGAACAGAAGTTTCCGTGGACCGATTGGATGGTCTGCGAAATACTGGTCGTGCTGGCCATGGTGGCGCTATTCGGATTTCTCAGAACCCGGCTCTCCGTCGACAAGCCCGGTAAGCTCCAGCACATCTTCGAGATCGTGTACGACTTCTTCTATGCCTCTTCGGAGGAGATCGTTGGCCACGATGGCCCACGCTACGTCACCTTCTTCGGCACGGTCTTTCTCTTTATCTTGTTCATGAACCTGATCGGGCTGATCCCCGGCTTCAACTCGCCGACCATGTACCCGATGGTTCCGCTCGGGATGGCGCTTTCAACGTTTGTTTTTTATAATGTGGCGGGTATCCGGGCCAATGGCGTGGCCTATGGCAAGCAGTTTCTGGGTCCCATGCTCCTGCTGATTCCGCTCATGCTACCGATCGAATTAGTGAGCCATGTGGCGCGCCCGCTCTCGCTCACGATCCGTCTCTTTGCCAATATGTTTGCAGGCGAGCAGGTCTATCTCACGTTCCTCTCGCTCACGAAATTCTTGATCCCTATGGCCTTTATTGGTTTGCACATGTTCGTCAGCATCCTCCAGGCCTACATTTTCATGCTGCTCGCGATGGTCTATGTAGGGCAGGCCGTCTCGCATGAGCACTAAACGACTTCGGCTTTCAGCGTGAGCGCCCGGCGTCCCAACGCACGGTGTCGAACCACCTCCTGAAGGCTTTCTGATAGGAGAACAACTTGAAAAATAAACTCATGATGCTCGTCTTCACGCTGATGGCGTTGGCGAGCCCGATTTTTGCACAGGGCGACAACGCTGCCGCCGCCGGTAGCAGCAAAATGCACCTGGGCATGGCATACCTGGCGATGGGTATCGCCGCAGGATTATGCGGTATCGGTCAGGGACGCGCTACCGCTTCGGCCGCCGAGGCCATGGCGCGAAATCCAGGCGCTGTAGCGGCTATCCGCGTGGCCTTGTTCGTCGGTTTGGCTCTTATTGAGTCTCTGGCGCTCTATACGTTTGTTATTACGTTCGTCGTCGGTAAGTAGTCGATCTTACATTCTGCAGGCCTGTCGGCGTCTTACACGCCCGCAGGCCTGTTCGGTCTCTCTCCATGAAACTGCAAGGTGTCTTTCCGGCCCTCACCACCTCCTTCGATCACAATGGCGACCTCTATAAAGTCAAAGTTCTCCACAACATAGAGAAACTCAACTCGATAAACCTGTCCGGTTACGTAGTCGGCGGCTCGACCGGCGAAACGCCTATGCTGAGTACGGATGAGCGCCTGCGGCTCATGGAGTGGATCAAAGAAGCCAATGCGCCAGGCAAAACGCTGATCGCGGGCGTGGGCGCGGAAAGCGTGCACGAGACAGTTCGTTTGGCAAATCAGGCTGCTGCGATCGGCTTCGATGCCGCCCTGGTCCTCACCCCGTTTTACTACCGCAACCAGATGTACCGGCCCGAAACGCAGTCTCTCTTCTTTCGCTCGGTCGCCGATGGCGCTAAGATCCCGGTTATTTTGTACAACATACCGCAAGCCACCGGTTACGACCTGCCAGTCGAGACCATCGCTTCGCTCTCCGAACATCCGAACATCGTCGGCCTGAAAGATAGCTCGGGCAACGTGGAGAAGCTCGCCGAAACAGTTCGTTCGGTAAAAACGGGGTTTCAGTGTTTGACCGGTTCGGGCGCAAATATCTGGAGGTCGCTGGCCGTCGGAGCTTCCGGCGCAATTCTTGCCATTGCGAACGCTCTGCCCTACGTTTGCCAGACAATCTGGGAAGCCTATCGAACGCGTGACGAACAAGCCGGGCTCGATTGGCAGGAGCGCATCGTGCCCGCTTCGAAGCTCATCGCCGGACCTTACGGCATCCCGGCTCTGAAGTACGCCATGGACCTCAACGGCTACTACGGGGGCCTGCCGCGTCTACCATTCCTGCCTCCTGCGCCAGCGGTCAAACCGGAGATTGAGGACGCCTTTCGCGACCTGCACGGCTAAACACCTGCGAGCCTAGCATTAGCAATGGACTACCGGACGCTTCAGTGGCAGCGAAGGAATCATCCGGCATGGCGGCTCCTGGCGGCCGACTCCGCTCCGTTCGTGGCAGCCTTTCTTTACCAGACGTTCATCGAGCCAAACGTGCGAACGCTCGGCGAAGAGGAGCTTGCGTCGCGGCTGCAAGATTTTCTGTTTTACCTGCGCGAACATCTGAAGGAGGATCAGTTTTCCAAACCGGCCAAGCACTATCTGGACGATTGGTGCTCAAGCGAACGAAGCTGGCTGCGTCGCTACTATCCTCCAAACAGCGACGAGCCTCATTACGACATCACGCCGGCTACCGAGAAAGCTCTTGACTGGTTGATAGCTCTCGGGCATCGCCAGTTTGTCGGGACCGAGTCGCGGTTGCTGACGATCTTCTCGTTGCTGCGCGATCTGGTGGAAGGAACGGGAACCGATCCGGCAATCCGCGTAGCAGAGCTGGAAAAGCGTAGGGCCGCCATCGATGCCGAGATCCAAGAAGTGCGGCAGGGACGCATGGCGCTGCTCGATCCGACGATGGTCAAAGACCGGTTCGTTCAGATGGCGAACATGGCCCGCGCTCTGCTCTCCGACTTCCGTTCCGTCGAGCAGAACTTCCGCGATCTGGACCGCGCCGTTCGCGAGCGGATTGCAACCTGGGACGGCAGCAAGGGCGCATTGCTCGAGCAGATATTCGGGGAGCGCGACGTCATCGCCGATTCCGACGAGGGGCGAAGCTTTCGTGCGTTT
The DNA here is from genome assembly GCA_965219105.1 of Bryobacteraceae bacterium. Lineage (GTDB taxonomy): Bacteria > Acidobacteriota > Terriglobia > Bryobacterales > Bryobacteraceae > Bog-105. The sequence continues at coordinate 4,254,556 of OZ244728.1, forward strand.
TGGGACTTTCTCATGTCGCCCTCCCGTCAAACAGAGCTCTCAAACCTGCTCGAAAGCGTATTTAGGCTCGAACCGGTGGCGGAACTTTCGCCGGACCGGCGTCTACTGCGCGTTCACTACGATTGGATGGAAGCGGGCGAGGTGGCGCAGCGAACCGTGGCACGCCTCTCTGAGCAGCTGCGCCGGTATTTAAACGACCAGATGTGGCTGGAGAATCGGCGGATTACGCAGCTCATTCGAGACGTAGAGCAGCACGCCATCGCTCTTCGCGACCAAGCCCCTGCGGGTGTGTGCATCGAGCTGGATGGCGCCGCTCCGCAGGTCGCGTTGAGCATGGAACGGCCGCTATTCAGTCCGCCTTCGACACAAGGTCTGGTAGAAAGCGCGGTAGACGAGGGGGATCAGGACACACCTGCCGATCTTCTCTTCGAACAAGTTTACGTGGACAAGTTTCGCCTGCTCGCCTCCATCCGGCGCGCGCTGCAAACACGAGAACAAGTGTCGCTGCCGGAGCTGCTCGAAGAGTCGCCGATCGAACACGGCTTGGCTGAAGTGGTAGCGTACCTGAGCATTGCCGCCGAAAGCAGCACGTCCGTAATCGATGACCGTCACCAACAGAGCATCTCCTGGCAGGACGCGGAAGGGACGGGAAAACGGGCCACGGTACCGCTGGTCATCTTCAACCGGTCGCACCAACCGGCTGAAGTGGTATCGCTCGGGAACCAATTGTCGTGACTCCGTCCGACGCCAAAGACGACCTGTCTCCTGTGCTGATCGCTCTTCTGCGAGGCGTTCTGCAGCAGGATGAGTACGCGGCATTATGGCAGAAGCTGCTGGATGTGCAAGCGCGGGCGCGCGAGTATGTCGCCGTGCTCGGTTTGGAACTGATGGTGGATGAGGCGGAAGGATACGCTTACTTGCGCCAGCGGCCCACGGCGGATGGCGAGACGCCGCTTCCTCGCTTGATACCGAAGCGTCAACTGAGCTATCCGGTAAGTTTGCTGCTGGCATTGCTTCGCAAGAGGTTGGCGGAGTTCGACGTGTTGGGAGGAGATACGCGCTTGATTCTAAGCCGCGAGAACCTGGTGGATATGCTGCGCGTATTCCTGCCTGCATCGGCGAACGAGGCCCGTTTGATGGACCGTGTGGACAGCGATATAACAAGAGTCATTGAGATGGGGTTTTTGCGGCGGTTGCAAGGGCAGGAGGAGCGCTTCGAAGTTCGGCGCGTCCTGAAAGCGTTTGTCGATGCGCAATGGCTTCACGATTTCGATAGCCGGCTAGCGGAGTACCGCGCCCACCTATCTTCGAGTTCAAACATGGAAGAGGCAACCGGTGAAAAAACCTGACGGCGGGTTTCAATCGGAGTTTCTTGACCTGGGTTCGACCGGCGGCCCATCAGGATTCCGGCTGCAGCGCTTCGAAGTGTATAACTGGGGCACTTTTCACAATCACGTTTGGGGTCTGAACGCTGACGGAGAGAACGCGCTTCTAACGGGTGATATCGGTTCCGGCAAATCGACCCTTGTGGATGCGATTACAACGCTTCTGGTGCCGGCGCAGAAAATCGTCTACAACAAAGCAGCAGGCGCCGAAGGCCGGGAACGAAGCGCACGCAGCTACGTCTTCGGCTATTACAAATCGGAACGAGGCGATTCCGGCGTGGGTGTCCGGCAAGTGGCTCTGCGTGATGCTCGTAACTACTCGGTGATTCTGGGGCGATTTGAAAACCGCGACCTGGACCGCACGGTGACGCTCGCGCAGATTTTCTGGATCAGGGACGTTGCCGAGCAGCCCGCGCGAATCTTTGTCGTGGCGGACCGCGCGCTTTCGATCGCCGAGCATTTCGCGCAGTTTGGCGTCGAGATGAAGGATCTGCGCAAACGTCTGCGGGCCTTGCCCGAGGTTGAGATGTTCGAAACGTTCCCACCTTACGGCGCGGCTTACCGGCGTCGCTTTGGAATCGAAAACGAACAGGCCCTCGATCTCTTCAATCAAACGGTGTCGATGAAGTCGGTTGGCAACTTGACCGACTTCGTTCGGGAGCACATGCTCGAAACGTTTCCCATGGAGCCGCGAATCGATGCTTTACTCGCGCATTTCGATGATCTGAATCGTGCACACGAGGCGGTGCTGAAAGCCAAAGACCAGATCGGCCGGCTCGGTCCGCTGATTGCCGACTGCGATACTCGGGCGGCGCTTCTGACCGAAGTCGATTCGCTGCGAGCCTGTCGCGGAGCTCTGCGGCCGTGGTTTGCCTCCCTCAAGCGTGAACTTCTATCCGCGCGAGTGGCTAAGCTGGACGCCGAGATTGCGCCGCTTGCCATTCGGATCGAGAAGTCTGTCGAAAAGCAGAGGGCGCAGCGGCTCGAGCGGGACGATCTCAAGCGTGCGATCGCTGAGAAGGGCGGAGACCGCATCGAGCGGATCAAGAGTGAAGTCGCCGCCAAGACGCGCGAGAAGAACGATCGTTTGCGGCGCGCGCAAAGCTATGACACGCTTGCCCGCACCGTTGAACTGTCCGCGGCGGCCGATGAGGAAGCTTTTTCCGCAAACAGCCACGCCATTATTGCTAAAAAAGAGAGCAACGCGGTGCTGCAGGCGGAGAAACAGAATGCTTTAACGGAGTCGGCTGTGACGTTCCGCCGCTTGGATGAGGAGCGGCGGGAATTGCTTGCCGAAATTCAATCGCTGCGCGAGCGGCGTTCGAATATCTCGAAACGTTCGCTCGATCTGCGCGATGAGCTGTGCCGTTCGACCGGCCTCCAGCAGGCGCGCCTCCCCTTTGCGGGAGAGCTGATGCAAGTTCTGCCGGAAGCACGCGATTGGGAAGGCGCCATCGAACGGGTGTTGCATAATTTTGGGCTCTCGCTGCTGGTTCCGGACGAGGATTACCCGGCCGTCGCCCAGTGGGTCGAACGGCATCATCTGAACGGCCGGCTCGTATACTATCGCGTGCGTGAAACGCGTTCCGGTGAGCGCTCCCATATGACGCCCATCAATCCCGGGCCGGCGTCGCTGCTGAGCAAGCTTTCTTTCAAGCCGGATTCTCCTCTCTATCCGTGGCTCGAAGCGGAGGTGAGCCGGCGATTCGATTACGCCTGCTGCGATTCGCTCGAGATGTTCCGGCGTGAGCGCCAAGCCATCACTCGCGCCGGACAAGTCAAGAGCCCGGGAGAACGCCACGAGAAGGACGATCGCTACCGCATTGAAGACCGTTCGCGGTACGTCCTCGGCTGGAGTAATGAAGCCAAACTGGCGGCTTTGGAAGCGGCAAATCACGGGCTCGAAAAGAGATTGGAGGTCTGCGCGGCCGGCATTGCCGATCTTCAGCGCCAGCTTCGATCGCTGACTGAACAGCTGGGCTTTCTTCAGCAGTTGACCGCGTTCCAAAGTTTCGGAGATCTGGATTGGAAACCTTTGGCTTCCGATATCGCTCAGCTGGAAACGGAGCGGCAGGAGCTTGAATCGAACTCCGACGTTTTGCGGACGCTGGAGAGCCAACTGAGAGAACTGGAAGTCGCTATGAAGCAGTCGGAAGAGCGGCTGGATGGCTACCGCAAGCAGGAAGCGATCGCAAGAAGCAAGAGGAGCGACGCGCAGGCGCAAATTGCCGAGATCGAAACCCTGCTCAGCAACACGCCTGACGCGATTAAGACCGGCATTTTTCCCCAGCTGGAGGCGATGCGTGCGAGCGCGTCCGGTGAACGGGAGCTTACTGTGGAATCCTGCGATAATCGCGAGCGCGACATGAGGGAGTGGCTGCAAGCGGCCATCGATGCCGAAGACCGTAAGATCGGGCGCCTGGCGGAACAGATCGTGAAAGCCATGGAATCGTATCGCACTCGCTATCCGCTCGATACGCAGGAGGCGGACGCGAGCGTTGCGGCGTCCGAGGAGTACCGCGCGATGTTAAACCGCCTGCGGTCTGACGATCTGCCGAGATTTGAGACCAGATTCAAAGAATTGCTGAATGAAAACACCATACGCGAGGTGGCCAATTTTCAATCGCAGTTGAACCGCGAACGGCAAACCATTCTGGAGCGAATTGAGCGCATTAATCGCTCTCTGCGCGAGATCGACTATAACCCGGGCCGCTTCATCGTTCTGGAAGCCGAAGCCAATCCCGACGTGGACATCCGGGATTTTCAACAAGATCTGCGGGCTTGCACGGAAGGCGCGCTTACAGGGTCTCGGGACGAAGAGTATTCGGAGTCGAAGTTCCTTCAGGTGAAAGGAATCATCGACCGGTTTCGGGGCCGCGAAGGCAGTGCGCAGGCGGACAAGCGCTGGAAGGACAAAGTGACCGATGTGCGCTACTGGTTCACGTTCTCCGCGTCCGAGCGTTGGCGCGAAGATAACCGCGCCTTCGAGCATTACACCGATTCCGGCGGCAAATCCGGCGGTCAAAAGGAAAAGCTCGCTTATACGGTTCTGGCTGCGGGTCTTGCGTACCAGTTTGGACTGGACTGGGGCGCCAATCGCCTGCGTTCCTTCCGGTTCGTCGTCATCGACGAAGCATTCGGCCGCGGATCGGACGAATCGGCGCGCTATGGATTGGAGTTGTTCCGAAAGCTCAACTTGCAGCTGCTGATCGTCACGCCGCTGCAGAAGATTCATGTGATTGAACCGTTCGTGGCAAGCGTCGGCTTCGTTCACAATCAGGATGGACGTCAATCCATGCTGCGAAATCTCACGATTGAGGAGTACCGCGCGGAACGCGCCGCCCGGAGCGCCTAGCCTTGACCTGGACCACGCCCGGCGAGATCGAGCAGCAGCTAGCGCGTTATTGGGCGTCTGGACAGATCCTCACTGCATGGCTGCTCGGTACGACGCTTTTCCCGCTTCGATTGCGATTGAAGAGGCCCAATTCGGCAGCACTGGCGGAGCAATTCGACGAAACGCGCCAATGGATTGCGTCGCTGCAACACGGCAGCAAAGCGGAACGGGGCTTCGGCTACGAGATCTTGTGGTCGGAGATCAGGCATCGCCGGCTCGGACAGAATCGCGTGCCTGCCGGCGTACTCGTTCCGTCCGAAGCGGATGCCCTTCGCCTGCTGGGAAAGAGCGTGGAGGCCGAACAATTCCGGGCATTAGCAGACGCGACGCTCGCGCGGGTTCCTACTCTCAAAGACTGGTTGATACGCAGTCCATTTTCGGTTCTTCAACATGCTTCCGATTGGCCGCGAATTCTTGACGTTGTTTGCTGGTTCGCCGGTCATCCAAATAGCGGGCTCTATCTGCGCCAGCTCGATGTTCCCGGGGTCGATTCGAAGTTTATCGAGCTTCGTAAGCCACTGCTATCGGAACTACTGGATAGTGCCGCGGCTCGCGAACCGGAAGCAGGCGCGATCGAGGGCAAGGCGAACTTTGAGAAGCGGCATGGGCTTCTTCCCAAGCCGGCGCTGATCAGATTCCGCATTTTAGATCGGCGACTCTACATTCAGGGGTGGAGCGACCTGACTATTCCCGTGGCGCAGTTCGCCGAGTGGAAAGCTCCGCTGAAGCGCGTGTTCATTACGGAAAACGAGATCAATGGTCTTGCGTTCCCCGATGTCGCCGATAGCGTGATCCTCTTCGGGCTGGGGTATGGCGTGCAGATCTTGGCGGAAGCGTCATGGCTCCGGGACAAAGGTATTCAGTATTGGGGCGACATCGATACGTACGGCTTTGCGATCCTCGACCGCTTGCGCGGTTTGTTCCCGCAGACTCAATCGTTCCTGATGGATCGAGACACTTTGCTCAACCATCGTGAGTTATGGGGAGTCGAAGGAGAGCCGTTTCGCAGAGAATTGCAGCGGCTCACCGGCCCGGAACAAACGCTCTTTTGCGATCTGCAAGAGAATCGCTACGGCTACCGCATACGGTTGGAGCAGGAGCGAATATCGTTCGCTTATCTTCTGAAGCAGTTAAGCAGCTATAGATGAGCCGCGATCATCTGGTTACAGAATGGCTCCAATCAGTGCTCCCAGAAGCAACGGTCCGACGTGAGCGGCGGCAATGACCAGCCCGCCCGCACCGGCAAGGAAGCCAAAAAGAGGCAGGCCCGTGAGGAGTGAAGCCAGGAAGAAAAGAGCTACGCCCACGATTACCGCGGGCAGAATCGCCGCCAAAATCGCATTACCGACCGACCCGGCTTTTCGTCCGCCCACAAAGCCGGCGATCAGTGGCCCGACAAGGGGCAGCCAAAACAGCAGGATCGATAAGACCAACATCCAAACAAATGCACTGCCTATGCTGCCGGAACGATTTGGCATTCGATCAGTTTCTCATACGTGTAGGCACAGGCACGTTCCTCGTGTTCGATCAAGCATCCGGCTTGTCACGGGGCGGTAGAGTCGCGCCGAAATCGTGCTGGAGGCGATGAGTGTATTGTTCGACGAGGAGTTGAACCCGATCGCGATCCGGGGATTGCACAATCAGACCCACGTGATACGGATGGTCCATGCGCCAGACAATTTCCGGGTCGTTGTAAGCGGATGTGTCCGGGCGTTCCTCGCGAGATAGCGACACTAGAAGGCCGGCATAATCTTGACGAAGTTGCGGACGCGCGTATTTACCGCCGCTCTGGGCGCACTCGATCTTGGCCCATTCGGCCCACAAGTTAACCCCGCTAGCCGCTGCAATCAGGTCAGCGATGTGCGCGCCACCGACTCGAGCGGAGGTTTCGAGAAAGTAAAGCTGGCCGTCGCTGTCCGCGCGAATGAATTCAGTATGAGAGACGCCGTCTTGCAATCCGAAGGCAGTCAGCAGCCTGCGGTTCAGGTCGAGAAGTTGGATGGTCCCAGCACTGTTACGGTCCAACACTTCGGTAGTGAAAATGCCGCCTCCGTGGGAGACCTCCATCGGCGGCCGTCCGTAACCGCTCGCAATCATGAAGACAAATTCGCCCCCGTAGACAAGCGTGTCAACATGAAAAACACGCCCAGGGATGAAGCGTTCGAGAAGGTAGTGGGACTGCATGTCGCCGAGCAGTTCAAGCTCCGGCCATAGTTGTTCGGCGTCGTGGATTTTCTTGATGCCGATGGCGCCCGCGAGAGAGCGAGGCTTCAGCACCCACGGCGCGGGCACGCGAGTGAGGAAATCACTGACGTGCGCGTGAAGAAAAACAGGCGTGAAATCAGGGACGGGAATACCTGCCGCGACCGCGCCCTGCCGCATGGCGAGCTTGTCGCGAAACAGGCGCACCTGGCTTTCGCCGATACCAGGAAGGCGCAGATGTTCGCGCAGACCGGCGGCCAGCTCTGCGTCGAAGTCGTCAAGCGCCACGATGCGATCGATTTCACGTGTACGGGCCAGATAGCTGACTGCTTTGATGGTGTCCGCGCGGTTCCACTCGTGGTCGGTATCGGGCATGTAATAGATGCCGTCCAGGCTCTCCAGCGGCCACTGCGCGGATTCTTTCAAGCTGAGAGAGCTCAAAAGGAGCACGGTTGCGCCTTGCCGCTTTGCTTCGCGCAGAAACTCGTGGCCCTTGGCATACCCGGCAAGACACAGCAGAGTCATTGTTGCTTATTATCGATGAACGCGGCGGATGCGCCGACCCAGGTGAGATCCCGATTGTGGTCGACGCCCATCTGATCGCCCCTGCCCATGCGCAGAACGAAGTTAACGGGCTGAAGCTCGTCGAGCCAGATGTACATCACGCGAATCTCAAGCTTGGCCGCTCCTTCGGGAGTCGCGATGTAAGGCGTGAAGTTCACGCGCTCCTGGAGGATGTAGTTGCGACGCTCGGGGACGGGAATAGCGGCCAGTTGCGCGGCGGTGGGTCCAACGGTGACGCCGAGGCCGGCAAAAGAGTAGAGCGGCTTTAGAACATAGGCGCCAGGATTTTCGACCGATGCTGCCTCACTGAGGAACGTGGTGCGCGGCACGGCAGCGTGATCGAGAAAAGGCAGCGAAAACTTGCTCAGAAGAAAGAACCAGTTGGGATGGCCGGCCCACTGCACATCCAGGCCGTCGCGGAAATCGAAAGGAAGACTGATCGCCCGGCGCTGGACTTCGTCGGCGATGACACGGTTGTAGATCCGGCGAATCGGAATCTCCCTCGCATCTTTGCGATAGTAGAGCCGATTACCGCGTCTTTTGAGTTCGCGCGCATCGACAGTTGCGATGCCTAACAACCGTTCGGTCGCAGTAAAATCGTGGCGCGTTTTCTGGTTCCAAGGATCGATCTCCAGAAGAACCACGTTTTCGGGATCCTCATCCGCTACGATGGCGCGGCGCAGCAAGGATCGATATTCCTCCTGGCCCAGTCCATCGGGCAGTGATGCTAGATCGTCTGGCAGATCGAAGGCTTCGCGATAAGCGTCCGCCATTGCGGGCTGATAACTGTAAAGGGACGGAAAGCCCTGGATCTCGACCAGCTTCAGCTGTTGTTGCTCGTCTAAACCGAAGTCGGCCTGGATGAAAAGCGGCCGTGCGTCTTGGTTCGGCGCACGGTATAACTCGGGTATCGCTTCATTAGCAGCGTCGAGATAGTCGCGGTTGGCGAACAGTTGATCGACAATCTGACGCCCAGCCTCGGAAACGTTATCGATTAAACTCTGGGTCAGAAAGCAGGGAGTTTCGGAGTGGCGGAAAGGGGTCGGTTCGCCAAACCGGTCTTCGAGAAGGCGCAAGAAGGTCGCGTATTTTGCGGGAGTCCAGGCGGAATTAAACTTCTGGCGCAGGGAGGGAATCAAGTAAGAACGCTCCAGCGCGCATGATCTGCACGCCATCGATCCAGATATCGAAATTGCGCCCGACTACATCGATGTGAGTAGTGGAATGCCAGTCTGCGCCAGTGTGCGCAGCATAGGGATTGCCGAACGCGATATGAATGCCGGGGATCTTCTCGTCCTGCAGGATGTTGCCGATCACGTCGCGAACGGCGATGTTGGTGCCAATGGCGAACTCGCCGACCCGGTCGCTATTTTCATCGGTGTGGCAGTAGTTCAAGAACTCAGTCTCGAGCTCTTTATTGGCCGAGGAGGCGGAGCGGAGGCGGTTTTCAGCGATGTCGATCGTCAGAGGCGTATCGCTCAAGTCGCCGTACTTCTCGCATAGGTAATCGCCGACAACGCCATCTACAACAAATGTGCCGTCTACCGAAAGAGGCGCGGTGAAGGTTTCACCGCCAGGAAGATTGCCCCATTTATGCGGACTGATGATACCGCTGGTTTTGAGCCACTTGAGATCGGGGGAAAAGCGGCCCACGATGTCGGTTCCCGCATCGGTGCGCGCACGAATCTCTTTCGCCGAACTTGCCATCCGCCAAACCTGCTGACTGATGCGGTCTACTTCGGCGTAATCGGCCCGCATGCCTTCGAGCATGATGCGCCGCTCGATATTCACCATGTGGGCGTGCCGCATCTTCCGGCGATTTACAACGTCGGTCATCTGCATGCGCGTGCGCAATTCGTTAGCCTGGGCGCGGACGGCAAAGATGCTGACGGCGCTCGACTCCATGTCGGCTAGAACGGCCTGGGGCATATCAGCAAGGGGTCGCAGGGCGAGCTCTTCCAAGACAAAGGCATTCCAAGGGCAGCCGAGCGACTCGAGCTCACGCAGCAGACTGGCGCCGATCGGGAGGCAGACGCGATCGGTGATGAGCGTGACCTTCTCGCTCGGTTCGACGCGTAGGCAAGAGCGAATGGCGTTACGCGCTCCAGGCGCAAGTTCCTCGTCAGCGGGAACGGAATGCAACAGGCTTTCCGAAGGTGTCATTTATTGAGCTGCGCCCATTTCAACTGGCTCCATCAATCCTTCTTCCGTCTGTTCGATCATGTAGTCGACGACCGCTTTCAGATCGCCGGTTTCGGCAAACACTCTCAGCTGGCGGTCTGCGCCCGTTCCTTCCTGGAGTATCCGCTCGATATAGGCCAGTTCATCGCGGCTTCCGAGTTCGTCGACTACATCGTCGACAAACTCCAGAAGCTCGTGAATCAGGCTGCGGCATGGCACTTCCGTTTGCTTTCCAAAATCGATAAGTTTACCGTCTAGGCCATAGCGCGCGGCTCGCCATTTGTTCTCCATAAGAAGTTCACGGCTGTAATGGCGGAAGCTCTGATTCTTCTCGTGCAGTTGAAAGAGTTTGACGATGACAGCCTGGCAGAGAGCGGCGATGCCAACCGTTTCATCCACGCGCATCGGCACATCGCACACGCGGAACTCGAGCGTGGGGAAATAGGGATGCGGGCGGATATCCCACCAGATCTTCTTTGCGTTGTCGATGCAGTTAGTACGGATCAGTAAGTTGACGTAGTTTTCGAATTCGGACCAGCTGCGGTAAAGGTCCGGAATGTTGGTGCGTGGGAAGCGCTCGAAGACTTTGCAGCGGTAAGACTTGAAGCCGGTATCGGTGCTTTCCCAGAAAGGCGAGTTGGTTGACAACGCCAGAATGTGCGGCAGAAAATAACGGGCGCCGTTCATCAGCTGGACAGCGGTTTCACGATCTTCCACGCCAATATGTACGTGCAATCCGAAGATTAGATTGCCGCGGGCGACCATCTTCATGTCTTCGACAATGGTGCGGTAGCGGTCATCGGGATAGATCTCCTGTTTACGCCAGTTGGCGAATGGATGAGTGCCTGCCGCAGCGAGCCGGAGACCGTTCTGACGGGCGAGCGTGAGAATAGAGCGGCGAATAGAGCGGATCTCGTCCTCGCAGTCCTTGACGTTCTCACATACCCCCGTCCCCACTTCAATCACGGACTGGTGCATCTCAGGTTTCACGCGTTCGGCGAGAAGTGTTTTGCCTTTTTCGAGGATCTCGGACTGAATATGGGACCGCAGATCACGAGTCTCAGGATCGATGCTCTGATACTCTTCTTCGATGCCGATGCTGAAGCTTGGGCGGGAGGAACTCATCTTGTTTGCTCCGCGGGGTGCAGGAACGCTGACCAGCTATGGACCGGCGCAGGACGTGGTTCCAGGGCGCGCCGAATCGCCAATCTGGAAACAGCATTCAGAACCCACTCAAAGTTGTCAGGGCCGACTGAATCGAGTCCGGCATCCGGAGCAGGGTTCATGAAGTCGATGGCGTACGGTATGCCGTTTTCAACGGCGAACTCCACAGTGTTCAGATCGTAGCCAAGGGCGCGGCAGAGCACCCGGGCATCGCGGCTCATGCGCTCATGCAAGCCGCGCGCGGGAGGCGGATTGCCAGGCACGTAGCGCTGATGAAAAGGCTGACTCGGATCGTAGCGCATGATGTGGACAGCCGACCGGTCCACCACGTAGCAGCGGAAGTATTCCTGGAAGTTGACCGCGGCCTGAAGAGTCATGCACAAGTCGCGACTCTGATGATAAGCGTCGAAGAATTCGTCCGGATTGCGGACCTTGTAAACATCCTTCCAACCGCCGCCGTCATGGGGTTTGAGGAAGGCAGGGAAGCGCACGTACTCAAATATGCCGCCCCAATCGAGCGGATACCGCAGGTTTCGCATGGAGCGTTCGGTGGTGCTAGGCGGGTGGTCTTTGTGAGGCAGGAGCACCGTTCTGGGAACGGCGACGCCAAGTCTGTCGGCCAGCGCGTAGTTAAAGAACTTGTCGTCGGCGCTCCACCAGAACGGATTATTGATGACATAAGTGCCAGTTAGCGAGGCGTTTTTCAGGAAAGCGCGGTAGAACGGAACGTCATGCGAGATGCGATCGATGATGACGTCGTAGCGTGACGGCTCGTCCATAATGACGCCGCCGACTTTCAAGTGCTCCGCACGAACTCCCTTCACGTCGAGCGAATTGATTCTGTCGACCAACGCCGGAGGAAACGACTCCTCCATCCCGTAAAGAACACCAATAAGCGCCATTCAATCTCCTTCAGCCGAAGAACTTGATTGCCATCTGCTGCCACCATGGCCAGTCGTGGCCGAATCCGTCCCAAATGTCGAGAGTGTGCGGAATATGCTTACCGCGGAACTCTCCCGCGAGCTTCAGGCTTTGGTCCAGAAGCGGGTCGCCGGTGCCTGTCGCCAGCACATAATAATTGGTTCGAAAGCGGTCCAGGAACCAATTGTCGCTCAAGTTCGGCAGGTAATCGAGCGGAGAATGCAGGTAGGAGTTGCCATCGTAGTAATCTCCCAGAAATCTTTTGGGAACATCGAATGCGCCGGACATGCTGACCACGTAGGTAATCAGATCGGGGTGCCGCAGAGCGAAATTCATGGCATGGTAGCCGCCCAAGCTGCACCCGGTTGTGCCCATGCGCGGCCAGGAAGTTCGGCTTTGCACGAAGGGCGCGAGTTCAAGCGTCAGATAGGCGTCGAATGCATTCTGCCGGTGCAGCTTGTCGGCCGGATGCGCCCAGCCGTTGTACCAGGAGCTCTGATCGACCGAATCGACGCAGAAAACCTGCAATTCGCCGCGTTCGATCTTCGGCGCGAGAACGTGGATCATGCCCCGTTCTTCATACTCGAAGAAGCGTCCATGAGAGGTGGCGAACACCAGGACGGGAAAGCCGCGTTCGCCATAGGCGAGCAGTTCCATATCGCGGTCGAGCGAGGGGCTGTACCAACGGACGTAGTCGCGCCGCATGCAGGGTATTTTCGCACCCCGCCCAATTGCATCCACGGCCAATGAGCAACGCTACAATTCGGGTTGACCGAGCATAGACGCGCACACCGCGAAGGCCGTTTGCATATACACGCCCGCTTCGCCTCTAAGTTTCTTTCCACGCGCCGGGACTTGATCGTCTACTTGCCGCCAGCTTATGCGGAGGAGCGCGTGCGGCACCCAGTACTTTACCTGCAAGATGGGCAAAACATCTTCGATCCCGCGACGGCATTTTTGGGCCAGGATTGGCGAGCCGATGTGACAGCGGACGGATTGGTGGAGAGCGGTGAGATCGAGCCGCCGATCATCGTCGGTATTTACAACACGGGCGTGCGGCGGATTTCCGAGTACACTCCCACGCGGGATAAGACGCTGCGCAAGGGCGGGAAAGCAGATCGTTACGCGGAGATGCTGGCGCGTGAGATCAAGCCCTTTATCGATCATGAATACCGCACGAAAAAAGCAGCTGCGCACACGGCGCTAGGGGGCAGTTCGCTCGGCGGTCTGGTGTCGCTGGTCGCGGCGCTCGCTTATCCGCGCGTTTTCGGCCAGGCGGCTATCTTTTCGCCTTCGGTTTGGTGGGATGAGCGGGCGATTGTACGGATTGTCGAGCGGTACGGGTCGAAGCTTCATCCGCGATTGTGGCTGGACGTGGGAACGTGCGAAGGCAGCGCGCCGGAGGAGTGTGTGGCCGACGCGCGTGCACTGCGGCAGGCATTGATTGCGCAGGGTTGGCGCGAGGGCGAGACCCTTGCGTATCACGAGATCGAGGGCGGCATTCACTCGGAAGGGGCTTGGGCGGCTCGGTTCGGAGCACTGTTGAAGTATTTATTCCCGAGCAGTTGAGGACTGACACAGACTTACCGTTCGGGTTTTTGCAGCGGCTCGCCTACTGGAACTGGCTCCCCAAAATGAGGCGTGCCATCCGGATTCCAGGTAAAGCGCTGGATGCGCGGTGAGCGAAAGTTACCGCAGCCTTCATGGGGCTCGGGATTAGCGTGATAGATGATCCAGTCTTGCTTCCCATCGGGAGACTTGAAAAGACCGTTATGTCCCGGACCGAAAGCGTGAGCCTGCCCATCGGTCTTCAGAAAGGGATGCCGGATCTTCGTCCAGCTGTTCGCATCGAGCAGGTTTGAGCCAAGATCGGCCTCAAGAACGCCGAGCTCGTAAAAGTCGGTCCAGCAGCCCGATGCCGAAAAGACGATGAAGATTTTACTGCCGTGAATCAGGGCTTCGGGACCTTCATTTACGTTCACGTGCCGGCCAGGCAAGTTGCCGTGCGTCTCCCAAGGGTAGGTTGGCTTTGAGATCAGAGTGCGAGGCGAATCGATCGTCCAGGGATTGCTCATACGAGCGATGTAGAGGTCCTGCTCGCCGTCGGTAGATCCCTTCCATCCAGACCAGACCAGGTAATGCTGGCCGTGTAGTTCGAAGGTGGTTGCATCGATCGCCCACTTGTTGCTCACATCGGTGACCTCCCCTTTCAATGTCCACTCGCCCTCCATGGGATCGTCATTGGCGTTCTCGACCACGTAAATGCGATGCGAGGCATTGTCACCGGCATCTGCGGCAAAATAGATGTACCATTTGTTTCCCCAACGATGCAGCTCCGGAGCCCATAGCTGTTGCGACCAGGGGTGCCCCGGTTGTGGAGTCCAAACGGCCTTTGTTTCGGCGTCGCGGAGATCCGTGATGTCCGTCGTTTTTCGAAGAGTTAAGTTTGTGCCGGTAGAATTCGAGTAGTAGTAAAAGCCATTCCACCTAATTACCCAGGGATCGGGCCCGGTGCGCAGCAGTGGGTTTGTAAAAGTAGTGCCTGAGGAGCCGACGGACCGCGGAGCAGCGTTTTGTGCAGCGGATGGAGCCGATGCGGAACACATCACTGCCGCCGCGCAAAGAGCCACGATCAACAGCGACTTAAGCGAGCTAAGTTTCATTTTCGAGGCTCGATGACTGACGGGATCTTTAGGGTTACGCCACCAATACGACTACCATCCCTAATTTGTACCTTAGTGGGTGCTGTCATGGATGGCAAGAGCTTGTTTCGCCTCCAGATCATTGCATAGATACACTTTGATGTTAGTATCGATGCGGAATGAAGCGCTCCAAATCCAGGCGAACAACCCTGACTCTACCTGAGGCGTGCCTGGAGATCGCGGAGCGAATTGCCCGCGAACGTCACCTCAACCTGAGTTCCGTAGTCGGAGAGGCACTCCAGCGAGGTCTGTGGGAAGAAGAGCAAGCGCAGCGCAGCGAAGCCATCCTGCGCGCCTATTCCAAAGCCTTTGTGGGCTTTTCCGCTGATGAGTTGTTACTGCTGGACGGCATCGTGACCGAAGAACTTCCAGCAGAAAAACACATTCCTAAGAAACGGCACATCAGGAGTGGCGGGAGCCGAGCTAAGCGGTGATTGATCCGGGTCAGGGACCCTTTCTTTTCGATACGAGCGCGGAGAGCTGGTTCGTGCGAGTCGGCGACCCGAACGCGGCACGTTGGTGGCGGGAGTATCTTCGACGGCACCCCGTGCACGTTTCCACAATCACAGTTTTTGAGAGGGCACGTGGTTACGCAATGCTTTGGCGCACAGCCAGTCAGGAGCGTAGACCGGCAATCGAAGCAGCGCGGGTAGCCTATTTCAGCGCGGCGAGGCGGGTATGGTCTGTGGACGCGGCCACAGCGGCAGTAGCCGGCGAGATCGCGGCGCTTGTTCCAGATCCTCCTACGCCTCCGATACGGTCGCACCGAGGTGCCGCATCGAGGACCGAAAGATTAGCAAGGTGGCGATTTGACGGGATCATTGCCGCAACTTCTCTGGTGACAGGTTTGACCCTAATCCATAACAACCCGAGCGACTTCGAAGCGATCCGCAGCAGCATCGAAACGGATTCGGTGCGGTTTTCGCACGTCGGATCGTTGAATCTCATTCGATGCCGAATTATAGGCGCCTGACGAAGCGTGGGTACTAACTACTGAACGCAAGGCCCGCTTCCACGACGTAATGGATTCCTCAGTGGCTGGCTTTAAACCTTCTGCTTGCGGTACCCGGCAGAATCGGCTTTGACTTAGCCGTACGTAAGACGGTATCTTACATGCGTGAAGACAACGGTTTCCTCTAAAGGCCAAATCGTTTTACCGGCAGAGTTCAGACAGATGGATCGAGTTGAACCAGGACAGGAGTTCGATATAGAACGCATCGAGCGTGGGGATTATCGCCTCGTTCGTCGAACTGCTCCGCCGAACGAAGGGGTCATCAGCTGGCTGCTCGCTTGTCCTCACAAGGATTTCTTTGTACCCATTCCTTCTGAGTCTACGGATGAGTTGTGAAGTACTTAGTCGGCATTGCCTTCTTGGGCCAGATGGCGTAGGATAAAAAGCCAAGAGGCCAATCTGGAGACAGAAGTTATCGTCGAGGTTTTGGGCGGGCGGAAAGTGCTCGGTAAAACGATCAAGAATGCGGACGAGCTGAGACATCTGATCCGCAAAGGCCTGCCCGCCGGTTCGATCACCGCACTTGCTGAGAAGCTCCACATCGGAAACAGCGTCTTATCACGGAAGCTCGGCATCCCGCAGCGCACCCTCACGCGTCGTCTGAGCCAAGCCCTGCTTTTAACGCCTGCCGAATCGGATCGCACGGTTCGCATGGCAAGAGTGTACGCAAATGCCGTGGAAATGATCGGCGACCGGCAGAAAGCCATTGACTGGCTGAGTACCCCGAACCGCGCGCTCGGCGGCGAAAGACCTTTTGATCAACTTGATACAGATACGGGCGCACGCATAGTGGAGGACATTCTCGGCCGCATTGCCTATGGCGTTTATAGTTGATGCGTTTCTGGAGAATATGCCGCCGGCGCTACGCCCCTGACGCAGCGACCGGTGAAGGCGCTCGTCTGTATGGTGGTCGCTGGAACAGCAGAGGCGTGCGCGTGGTTTACGCTTCAACATCACTAGCGCTCGCCGCAGTCGAAACCTTTGTAAATCTGGAGCCCAATCTGAGACCGGCGGATCTCGTTTTTATCGAAGGCGAAGTTCCGGATGCAGTCGAGATTGGCAGGCTCGATCCAGAGACTCTCCCGCAAAGGTGGCATGAAACGCGCGACGAATCTTTACGGAAATATGGGGATAACTGGATTCGCAGCGGCCAGACAGTCGCCTTGCTGGTACCGTCTGCGGCAATACGCGGGGACTGGAACGTCCTGCTGAATCCGCTTCACCGCGACTTCTCCAAGCTTCAACTCTGTCAGCCGACACCGTTCGAATTTGACGTGCGTATGTTCCGGTAGTGGCGGTCAGCGATGCGCCCTCAGTTCCGTGCCGTTATGGAGGCCGAAACCGCCTGCCAGGTCTCCGGGAACCGATTGCCGTTCGCCGCGCATGCCGGCTATGCCTTCGGGGAGCTGGGCCTGACGCAGCAATCTGGCAATGCAGAAAACTAGTGGCTCCCCGACATGGATTCGAACCACGATTAACGGCTCCAAAGGCCGCTGTCCTACCGTTAGACGATCGGGGATTGTGACCGGCACGGCGTGCCGACCTTCAGTTTAGCAAGCGAGTTCGCTTACCAGTCCGCGTAGGCGGTTCCGTCGAGCGCTGTTTTGTCGGACCCGCTGCGCACGTCAAAGATGCCGGGGGGATTGCTTCCGCCCGCTACCGGCGCGTCCTCCATGATCGTCTTCCACGTATCGTTCGAGCCGGTCATCGGATCTTGCGGCACTTGGCGGAGATAGCCATCGCTGACCAGATCCTGCAGCGTTTCGGGCGCCTTCTGCTTGTCAATCGTATATTCGTCGATCATGCTGCGAATCGTGGCGAGATTGTTGCGCAGAACGCTCTCCCTTGCGCGCACCAGCGACTTTTGATAAATCGGCAGCGCGATCGCCAGGAGAATCGACGTGATCGCCATCACGATCATCAATTCGATGAGCGTAAACCCACGCTGCAAGACACTGCGGCGGGTGACGAGTTGATGCTGCGATTTCAAAGTTTCACCACTCGGAGTACGGCGTGCCGTCGCTTGCCTTATCGTTCGTTTTCGAGTACACGTTGAAAACATTCTGGCTGCCCCAGGAGTCCGCGTTGGGTTCATCCTGCATGCTGCGCTTACCCCAATCGGTGTCGCCCGTCATCGGATCTTTGGGGATGCGGCGCAAAAATTTCACCTTACCGGACTGAGTAGAGTTGCCGCTGATTGTGTTGTTCAACTTCACGCCATCAACGAGAACCTCGAGCGACGGTGGATAACAAAACGCGTCGGGCGAGGCGGATTGGATCTTCTGCGCATCGCACATGTCCTTGTATTTGTCGATGGCGTGGCGCATCTCGGTTAGATCATCGAGCAGCTGCTTTTCGCGCTGCCGCCGCACTTGATAGCGCGCCATGGGCACGGCCATCGTGGATAAGAGGAACAGGATAGTGAAGGCCACGATCAGTTCGACCAGGGTCAAGCCAGACTGGTGAGTTCGCCGGCGCTCCAGCGCTGCCGCCGAATCGAAACCACTCTTAATTGAGACGTTCCTCCTCATTGCTGGGGCTGCGCCGGTGACGGCGGCGGCGGAAGTGCTCCTACCGGTTGTTGTGGAGAGATCGGCACGCTTGCTGGAATAACAGGCGCGCGTACCGGCACAGGTCCACTGTTTCCAGGCATCGGCGGCCTCAAAACTGCCGGATTGTCGGACGGCGGAATGTTGACTTGAGCCGAACTCGGAGCGCGCTGCACCTTCGGTACACGGTCCGTGCCCGCGAAAACACCCTGGCTTCCGATGTTGCTGTAGTCGGGGGCGCGAATGATGTGCGGAATGATTGCGATCAACAATTGATTATCGGTGTCGGAACGAGTCTTTGTACCGAAGACGTAATTCAGCAGAGGTATGTTCGTAAAACCCGGCAGCCCCGCAAACGAATTTGAATGTTCCTGGTCCGATAAGCCTCCCAAAATGCTGACCTCTCCGTCACGCATGCGTATGGTGGCTTCGTCGATTTGCTGCCCAATTTCAGGTTCGTTGATGCCAGCAATGGATATCTGTTGCAGCACGTTCGAGAGCTCGACGTGGATCTTCATGCTGATGTCTTCGGTCCCGTTCACGTGCGGCTCCAGGTCAATCAACGTGCCGACATCGATCTGTTGAAACTGCGTCGTAGCATAGGGAATCGATCCCGGTGTAGCGACCGCCGAATTGAGCGATCCGGAAACGTATGGAATCTTCTGACCGATCTTCAACGATGCCTTACCGCCGTCGGTGGCGCGCAGTTCCGGGCGCTGCAGCACTCTCGTAGTCGCATCGTTCAACAGCGCCTGCACCACCGTGCTGGGAAGTGTTGTCGAATAATCCGCGCTCGACAGCTTGCCTGCCTGGGCGATCGTGATCTGGTTCGCTGTCGTAGTGCCCGTTGTCGCACCGATGGTTGAGCCAGAGGAAGGATTCGGCGCGGGAGTCACGCCGCGAGGCGTAAAGTTCAGCGGCACGGTCAATCCGCCCTGCCCGAGCAGCGCTGCGCCGATTGTCGAACTCTTCGTCCGGTTCACCTGCATGATAATGACGTCCAGGTTAACCTCGGCTTTCGGCCGGTCAAGGTCGTGAATCAGTTTCTCCACAAGCGCAAGCGTATCGGGAGAACCGCGCGCAATAATTGCGCTCTGGCTAGCCACCTGGAAGACGTTAGAGGTGAGCTTCGCGCCGACGCGAACCGCGTTGAAAATCTCACTGAACTCGTTAGGCGTGCTGGCGTTTTGAATGTAGAAAACCTTTACGATTTCATCCTGGTACTCCATGCGCTTCTGTTCACCCTCCTGGGTAACAAAAATCGCGTTGTGGCTGATTGGCTTCCAGAACGTATGCGTCAACAGCGCAATGTAGTTGAGCGCTTCTTCTAAGGTGGTGTTGTTCAGCTCCAGGTTGAAGTTTTTATTGCCCGCCCCGGGGGGTTCGAGACCGGCCGGGTCCGTCAGCAAATTGATGCCCGCGAGCTTGCAAACGCTCTCATACAAAACACGCGTGGGCTGATTGTTCACCTTCAGGCTGCTGATTTCTGCATTGATCGGCTTCAAAACCGGCGGCCCTTCGAGCGAATTGACCCGGCGCTCCACCTCCCGCCGGGCCTGTTCGGCTGGAGTCAAAATCGGGGTTCCCGCGGCGACTCGCGCGCGCTCCCGCAGCATGTTTGTTGTGGCACGGATCTCCTGAAGCGCCACTGCCGATCCCGGGTCCGCCAAAAACGCCTTCTGGAACTCCCTCAGGGCCTGATCAAGCTTCTGCTCTTTTTGCAGGTCTCTGCCTTCGGCCAAGTAGGCCTGCGACGCTTTCGCGTGAATTCGCTGATCCCAAAGCAGGTAATTGGCATCCTTGGGGTCGGTCGCGAGCGCCTGATCGTACAGCTCAATCGCCGCGTCGTAATTCTTGGCGGATTCGGCCTGCTGCGCCTGTTTGAAGAGCTTGTCGCCCTTCTTGGTGTGAGCGCTGAGAGCGCCGGACAGCCCGATCGTCAGTGCCGCAACCACCAGCATCGACCGTAAGTAATTCAAATACTTTACCTTCTTCAGGATTCAACCCCTATCCACACGTCGAACTCCTTAGCTGCCACACCGGAACACAGAGGCGGGAACAGCGCCCTTTGGGACCTCTATCTTGCCCTGGCCTGATTGCCGCTCGGATTCAAATAACAGACGCGGCAGAGTAGCCCGGCGTGCAAGCAACGCGTACCAAGCAAACCGATCCCTCCGAGCTGGACGGGCGGTGCGGGACACTAAATATGGAAGACGACTCCCATTGTCGCAGCAAACTGAAATCAAAATTTTAAGCGATAACCGGTCGGCGGGGCACAATTACCATCTGTTCGACCGGTATGAGGCCGGCCTGGTTCTCACCGGCACCGAGGTCAAATCGGCCAAAACAGGCAAGATCCAGCTCAAGGAAAGCTACGCAGAGGTGGAGGGCGACGAGGCGTGGCTGTTGAATGCGCACATCAGCGAGTACTCGCATGGCAACTTGATGAATCACGTTCCGGCCCGAAAGCGCAAACTGCTTCTCCATCGGTCGGAGATTGAAAAGCTGCGGGCGGAAACTAGGGAGAAGGGCTTGACGATCGTCCCTACTAAGCTCTACCTAAAGTCCGGCAAGATCAAGGTGGAGATCGCCGTGGGCAAGGGCAAAAAGTTCCACGATAAACGCGAGGCGATCCGCGCGAAAGAAATGCAGGCCGAGGCGAAAGCGGCCATGGCGCGGCAATCCCGGCAGTGAACATTTTTCAGAATTGAATGACCTACATGCAAATCTCTACTGACGTTTCGAACGGCGAGCAACTGGATGTGGATGCTTATGCCTTGATCTGCTTCGAGTCCAAAGACTCGGCGAATGCGGAGGCAATCGACTCGCACGTGCAGCTGCCGACGACCGATCCCGAAGATCCTCCTGTCGCCGCGCAGAACGGCTGGCTGGCGGACCTGCGCGCCACCGGCGAGTTTACTGGCAAGCTCTACGACTTGGCGATCCTGCATCGGCCCGAGGGAATTCGCGCTAAAAAGCTGGTTCTCATTGGTGGGGGCCCGCGAGATAAATTCTCGGCGGTGGAAATACGCCGCATTGCAGGCGTGTTGATTAGGAATTTGAAGGTGAAGGGCGTCCGCTCGATTGCGCTTAACCTGGACGCCGCGGCAAGTCCGCAAGACATCACGGCGGCTGCGGAAGGAGCGGTGTTGGGCGGCTGGGAAGCGGACAAATATAAGAGCGACCCTAAGAAGACCCAGAAGCGAATCGATAGCTTTACGATCGTGACGCCCCAGGCTCCTGAAACTGCTTCTTCCGAAGCGGCGGAACAGGGCCGCATCATCGCCGAGGCCCAAAATTTTGCTCGCGATCTGATCAATGAGCCCGCTAATAAACTAAGTCCAAAGCTGCTGGCCGATATGGCCGCCCAGACAGCCACCGAATTCGGCTTGAAGCAGCACACGCTCGACCGGGCCGCGATGGAAGAGCTCGGGATGGGCGCGCTGCTAGGGGTAGCGCAGGGCAGCGACAATCTGCCGTTCCTGGTTGTACTCGAGTATCGTCCCCCGAATACCGAGGGTAAAGATCATCTGGCGCTGGTCGGGAAAGGTGTCACCTTCGACACCGGCGGCATCTCCATCAAGCCGAGCGACGGCATGGAGAAGATGAAGTACGACATGGCGGGTGCGGCCGGCGTCATCGGGGCCATGCGCGCGCTGGCGCAGCTGAAGCCCTCGATCCCGGTAACCGGTTACGTCCCGCTGGTCGAAAACATGGTGAGCGGCAATGCTCAACGGCCGGGCGATATCGTTACTGCGCTCTCTGGCAAAACCGTTGAAGTTCTCAACACCGATGCCGAAGGCCGCCTCATACTGGCGGATGCGCTTACCTATGCGCAACGAAACGGCGCAACCCACATGGTGGATGCGGCCACCCTGACCGGCGCGATTGGCGTGGCTCTCGGCCATCACAACATGGGCGCCTTTACGAACGATTCCGATTTCCTGGCGCGCTTCCTTAAAGCAGTCCAAGCAGCCGGTGAAAAAGCGTGGCAGCTGCCGATGGATGAGGAGTACAAAGACTATCTAAAGTCGGCCTTTGCGGACCTGCCCAATATCGGCGGACGTTACGGCGGCTCCATCACGGCGGCGTGGTTCCTGCGTGAGTTTGCCGACCCTACTCCCTGGATTCATCTCGACATCGCGGCGACAGCGTGGCTTGATGATGCCAAGGGATGGCTCTCCAAGGGACCGACCGGTGTCGTCATGCGCTCCATGGTCCAGCTGGCGCTCGATTGGAACCGTCGTTAGAACGCTTTGGTCAGCCTCGAATCGAAGTCCCGCGCACCCTCCCCGCAGGAGTGTCTTCTGGGAGAGGCATATACTCGATAAGCAATCCAAATCCATTCTGAGGGGCGGTCGAAAATGCAGCTGCGTGTCTTAGCGTTTGTGCTTGCAGGAGGCAAGGGTACTCGGCTTAATCCATTAACAAAAGAACGAGCGAAACCAGCTGTTCCATTCGGCGGACGCTACCGGATTGTCGATTTCGTCCTCAGCAATTTGGTCAACTCCGGGATTTACTCGATCTACGTGTTGATCCAGTTCAAGAGTCAATCGCTGTTACAGCATTTGCGGGAAGGGTGGGAAGTCAGCGGCCTGCTCAAGAACAACTTCATCATCCCGGTTCCGGCGCAGATGCGATCGAGCCATGAAGACTGGTACCGCGGCACTGCCGATGCAATCTATCAGAACATCAACTTGATAGAACAGGCGGACCCGCACGTCGTCGTCATCTTTGGGGCCGATCATATCTACCGCATGAACATCCGGCAGATGATTGAGTTTCATGTTAATAAGCATGCGGCCGTTACGGTTGCTTCGATTCCCGTTCATAAACAGTACGCCAAAGACTTCGGCGTGATCGAAACAACGCCGGAAGGCAATATCATCGGCTTCCATGAAAAGCGCGCGGATGCGCCAACTATGCCGGGCGATTCCGAGCAAGTTTACGCCTCTATGGGGAACTATGTGTTCTCCACTGACATGCTGCTGAAAGAGCTCTACGCGGACAGCAAGAACCCGAACAGCTCCCACGATTTCGGCAAAGATATTCTTCCATCGCTCATCGGCCGCGCCGATATGTACGCCTACGACTTCAACACGAATTCGATTCCCGGCGATCCGGTCGAACTGCGGCAATACTGGCGCGACGTCGGTACTTTGGATGCCTACTACGAGGCGAGTATGGATTTACGCGCCGTGTCACCCGCGCTCAATCTTTATAACCGGCAATGGCCGCTGCGCACTGCAAGCTATTTCGACGCTCCCGCGAAGTTTGTCTTTGACGAAGAAGGCCGCCGCGGTATGGCCGTTGACTCGATAATCGCCGGCAGCTCCATCGTGTCGGGCGGATTTGTGAAGTGTTCGGTATTAGGCCGTGGTGTACGCATCCACACTGGCGCGAATATACAAGAGTCGGTGATCTTCGACAACTGCGATATCGGGCGTCATGCGAAGGTGCGGCGAGCCATCCTTGATAAGAACGTGAAGATTCCACCGGGCACTGAAATCGGCTACAACCTGGACGAGGATCGCAAACGCTACCACGTCACCGATAGCGGGATCGTCGTTGTCGAAGGTCATCACTCGACCGTTGACATCGCCAGCTTGCAGATTTAGAGAGGCTGCCGCGCGGGAGAGCGCTTGGGAAGGAACGGCGTCAAGATCAGCGCTACGCCGACCACCACGGCGCATCCGATCACGTTGTACCAAAGGAACGAAACGCTTGTGAACGCGGCGACCGCAAAGATGACCGCCTCTCCCGCGAGCACACCCGCAAAAGCCGCGCTTCCCCCTACTTGCTTGAAGAAAAAAGCCAGGACGAACACGCCAAGCAGCCCGCCATAAAACAGCGAGCCGACGATGTTTACGCGCTCGATCAATGCGCCGAAGCCGTGGCCGCCTACTGAAGCGAAGACCACCGCATAGGCGCCCCAGAATACGGTAAAGGCTCGCGATGCCATGAGGTAATGCCGGTCCGAGCGGTCACGCACCCAAAAGCGGCGGTAAATATCCACGACCGACACGGTCGCGAGCGAATTGATTTCGCCCGAAGTAGAACCCATCGAAGCGGAAAAAATAACGCCGATCACCAGGCCTACTATGCCCAGCGGCAGATAGGTTTTCACGAAGGAAAGAAAGATATAGTTGGTGTCATCGTACGGCGCGCCATTGTGAATTTTAGATACCAGGCCGAGCGCCTGCTGACGGCTCAGCGCAAACTCTTTTTCCGCATTTCTAAAACCTTGAAGCGAGCGCGTCTTTTCGGCGGCGGGTCCGCTTCGGTGAGAAAGGTATTCGAACGCCGCGGTCCGCCTGGCTTCAAATGCACGATGGTAATTTCCCTCGGCCTGCTGCCAACCGGCGGTTTTGGCCGCCCGCGCAGCCTCCGGCGGCTGAAAAATCATAGGCGGCTGCAGGAAGAGTGACACCGCAAACACCATCGCCCCGATGAACAAGATGAAGAGTTGCATCGGGATCTTCACCACCGCATTGAACAGCAAGCTCAGCCGGCTTTGCTCGATCGAGCTTCCGGTAAGATATCGCTGCACTTGGCTTTGATCGCAACCGAAATACGCAAGCGCCAGGAAGCTACCGCCGATCAGTCCGCTCCAGATGTTGTAACGATCGCTCAGGTTCCAATGAAAGTCGACTATCTTCAGCCTGCCAACTCCCGCCGCCAGGTGCACTGCATCGAAAAACGAGACCTGCCGGGGAAGTACGTAGATCGCCACGGCTAAGCTGGCAATCAGCGCAAAGAAGATCATGCCCATCTGCTGCACGTCGGCCCAAGTCAGCGCTTTGATTCCGCCCGTGGTTGTGTAGATCACGATCAGGGCCCCGATCAACACAGTGACGATGCGATCCGGCCATCCGAGCACACCCGCTAACGCTACCGCCGGAGCATACAATCCGATTCCGGCCGCCAAGCCGCGCTGAATGAGGAACACCACGCTCACCAGAGCGCGCGTTTTGGCATCGAAACGCTGCTCCAGGTATTCGTATGCCGTGTACACCTTCGTGCGATGAAAAATCGGCACCGCGGTAGCGCATAGGATCACCATCGCGATCGGCAGCCCGAAGTAAAACTGAACAAACTGCATGCCGTTGACATAGGCTTGGCCGGTTGTCGAGATAAAGGTAATGGCGCTTGCCTGGGTCGCCAGAATCGAAAGGCCCATGGCATACCAGGGCATGGTTTTGCCGGCTAACAGGTACTTGCTGACGGTGTTGCTGCCGCGTCCTCGATAGAGACCGTAGCTGACGAGCGAGATAAGCCAGGCAAAGAAAACGATCCAGTCGACCGGCCTCATCGAAGCATGCTCGCCAGAAGCTCAACCGAAGTTCGCTTCACCGCGCCCGAAACCGATTGCGGGCAGCGGGCCGCACGGCCGACATGCACTTCCTGCAATTCGTCTGTCGCCGCCAGATCCTCGAACACGCGCGCATCGAGGCCCGCGCCGACCAGTAGCTTGATCTCGGGCGATGCAAGCCTCTGCCATTCGAGCAATTGCGTCTTTCGTTCCGGCCAACTCCCCCCAGCGCCAACGGTGAGAATGCGGTCAAAGTGAGAGCAGCGCTTCAGTTCCAGGAGGGCGCTTAAGGGGTCGGTCACGTCATCGAATGCCCGGTGAAAGGTAACCGGCAGCCGACGGGTGGCTAGTAGAACGGCTTCGATCGCGCTCCAGTCGAGAGTTTTCCCCTGTGAGGTTTCGCGAAGGAAACCTAAAACGAAGCCATCCACTCCCGCCTGCGACGCATCGGCAGCGATGTTTTGCAGCAGGTGCAGATCGCCGGCGCCTTCCAGGCGCATATTAGGCGATTGGCGAAGCATAATCCGTACTGGTATTCGAACCGCTTGCAGTACCAGTCGGACTACTTCCAGCGACGGAGTAAGTCCGCCTAGGTCCAAATCCCGCACCAGTTCCAGCCGATTTGCGCCACCCATTTCGGCTTCTATTGCTTCCTCGACAGAGGTCACAATCACTTCGAGGAATTTAGCCATTGGGACTCAGTGCATTCTAGCGTGCAGCCCCTCAAGTTGGCCCTGAAACTATGGTTGAAGATAGTTGGACACAACAGCCAGCGCCGAAATCAGAATGGCCAGATAGATGACTACCGCCGCATATACGCGAGACCAGGTGCGAAGAAATGGCGGCGGCTGATCGTCTATAGGTTGCATGGCATTCACCGTACTAACCTATCCGAAAGCTATTGCGGCTAGGAAAATGAGTAGTAGCTAACATTCGCCTGATGTACTAAGCTGAGACTTCCGAGTACTTGCGTGAAAGGTCTCAGGACGCGCGTGCGCATTTCAGCTGCAACGCTATCCGGGCACGTATTTGAGCGTCGGATACACTGAGAACCGTGGGAAACCAAGCCACATCGCGGCAAGCTATAAATGTGCTCATCGTTGACGACGAAGAGTCGCAAAGGGCTCCGCTCGCCGCGATGATCGCTGCTTGGGGTTTCCGCGTGGAAACCGCGAGCGATGGCCAGGAAGCTCTTGAAAAGCTCGCGGTGTTTAACGCGAATGTCATCGTTACGGATCTGATGATGCCGCGCATGGATGGTTTCGAGTTGATGAAGCGCTTGAACTCGGACGGGAACATGCCGCCCGCGATTGTTTTAACCGCATTCGGGAATATTGAGACTTCGATTCATACGATCCACGATTTAGGCGCATTCTGGTTTCTGGAGAAGCCGATCCAGCCGGCTGCCCTGCGTGTCTTGCTGGAACGGGCCGCTTCGCAAAGTCAGTTGGCCGAAGAGACCGAACGGCTACAGCGCCAGCTGGCAAATACAGGCGTGCTGGTGGATATGGTGGGGACCTCGCCCCAAATGCAGCAGGTCTTTCAAGTGGTCCAACAGGTTGCGCCCAGCAAGGCTGCCGTTTTGGTAGTCGGTGAAAGTGGGACAGGCAAGGAATTGGTCGCGCGCGCCGTGCATCAACTCAGCAACCGGCGAACCGGCCCGTTTGTTGCAATCAATTGCGCCGCCATGCCGGAGACTCTGATGGAGAGCGAACTATTCGGCCACGAAAAAGGTGCGTACACGGGTGCTCTCGAACGCCGTGCCGGTTGCTTCGAACTAGCCCAGCACGGCACACTGCTGCTTGATGAGCTAGCTGAGATGCCCTCTGGAACACAAGCCAAGCTCCTCCGCGTGCTTGAAGATTCCCGAGTGCGGCGGCTGGGAGGCAAGAGTGAGATCTCGGTCGACGTCCGGGTGATCGCGGCAACGAACCGCAATTTGGATGAAGCGCTCAAGAATGGCGATCTGCGCGAAGACCTTTACTATCGGCTCAACGTCTTTCAGATCGCTCTTCCTCCCCTTCGAACGCGTATGGCGGATCTGCCGGTCCTTACCGACACGCTGATCGAACACCTCAACCGGAAACACACTTGCAACGTGACTCAGGTTACGCCCGAAGTAATGGAGGCATTCCGCAAGTACAGTTGGCCCGGAAATGTGCGCGAGTTGCGGAACGTCCTGGAGCGCGCTGTAATCATGGCCGGCGATGGAGCGATTCAAATGGCTCACCTGCCCTATGACTTCGGCGTCTCAGTCGGTTCGCGGCCGCCGGTTCAGGTATTCGAGCCTGAAAGTGTGCGCCTGCCAGTCGGGACTACCGTGAGCGATGCCGAACGTGCGCTGATCCACCTGACGCTCAATCACACGAAGAACAATAAGACGCGAGCCGCGGAGATCCTGGGCATTAGCTTGAAAACACTGTTCAATAAGCTAAAAGAATACGGTACTACCGAGTCGGCCGAAGCAGCAAGCTAGTACCGCAACGCCTCTCTACCCGCCGTGCTTCTAAGCCTGTTTTCGCCCGGTCAACACTAGCGGGAATGCTACGCTGAGATTTCTGTCTCCCTAGAGCCGCGCGCTGCGAGCCAGGCAGCCGGACACTCAGCCGATGACCTCGACTACAGACCTCAAGAAAACTCCGCTTTTTGAAGCGCATTGCGCGTCGAAGGCGCGCCTAGTCGATTTTGGCGGATGGCACATGCCGGTTCAGTATTCGGGAATCGTCGAAGAACACAATGCCGTGCGGCACGCAGTTGGCATCTTTGACGTGAGCCACATGGGAGAGATCGATATTCGCGGCCCGCAAGCAGCCGAGTTGGTCGATTATGTCGCCACCAACAACGCGGCCCGGCTGAAGACCGGTCAGGCGCACTACTCAGCGTTGCTGTACGAGCACGGCGGCTTTGTAGACGACATCCTGGTTCACAAAGTCGCAGACGACCACTTTTTTCTATGCGTCAATGCTTCGAATCAGGAGAAGGATTTCGAGCACATTCAGGCGCATAATCGCTTCGATGCCCAAGTGATTTTCTCCAGCGGCGACTATGCACAGATCGCGATTCAAGGCCCAAAAGCTCTGCTCACCTTGCAGAAGTTGACCGATTCCGATTTAGCGGCCATCAAGTATTACTGGTTTACCGACGGCAAAGTGTCCGGAACGCCGGCGCGGATCGCGCGAACCGGTTACACGGGTGAGGACGGTTTTGAAATTTACATCGCGCCCGCTGAGGCAGCGCGGCTTTGGGATCAAATACTCGCGGCTGGTGAGGAGTTTGGCATTCGGCCTTGTGGCTTGGGCGCCCGCAATACACTGCGGCTAGAGGCCAAGATGGCCCTCTATGGACATGAACTCACCGCGTCGGTCAATCCGTGGGAGGCCGATCTCGGCTGGATCGTCAAGATGGACAAGGATTTTGTGGGGCGTGCGGCTCTCGCCAAGGCGAAAGAAGAAGGCGTGACCCGCAAACTGGCCGGCTTTGAGATGCGCGATCGCGGCATTGGACGGGATGGTTATGAGATCTCTATTGACAGCAAACCGGCTGGCTGGGTCACGAGCGGCGGCCCGTCTCCGACCCTGAACAAGAACATCGGTCTCTGTTATTTGCCGTCCGACAAAGCCGTTCCGGGCACCGGCATCGCGGTGAATATTCGAAATAGTCCAGTGGCGGCTGAAACAGTAGCAACGCCTTTCTACAAGCGAGCGAAGCAATGACTTATCCAGAGAGTTATAAGTACACCAAAGAACATGAGTGGATACAGGTCCAAGGCGATGAGGGAAAAATCGGTATCACGGACCACGCGCAGCACGAACTCGGCGACATCGTGTTTGTCGATCTTCCCAAATCCGGCTCTTCGGTGACAAAAGGGCAGACGTTCGGCTCGGTCGAATCGGTGAAGGCGGTGTCCGACATCTACTCACCCGTAACTGGTGAGGTCGTCGAGGCCAACGAAGCGCTTACGCAAAATCCCGAACGACTTAACGAAGACCCGCACGGCGATGCGTGGCTTATCAAAGTGAGACTAAAAGACGGCGCTGATGAAATTAGTACACTCATGTCCTCCGCCGATTATCAAAAGTATGTAGGCGCTGAATAAGCCTTGCCTCAGGAATTTACTATCGTTGCGATACTTACCTAAATCGGATTCCGAGCGTCGCGAGATGCTCACCACCATTGGTCTAAAGTCTGAACAAGATCTGGTCTCGTATTTACCGGAAGCGGTTCGCTTCGACTCTCGCCTTCAGATCGAGGATGGCAAGAGTGAATATGAAATTGTCGACTACTTCAAAGCGCAAGCTTCACGTAACGCCAATAATTACGCGAGCTTTCTCGGTGCCGGTGTCTACAATCACTTCCGCCCGGTGCTGGTCGATACCATCGTGTCTCGTGGCGAGTTCCTCACCTCTTACACGCCCTATCAGGCTGAGATCTCGCAAGGTACGCTGACCAGCATCTTCGAGTTTCAGACGATGGTCTGCCAGCTGACCGGTATGGAGGTGGCAAACGCCTCCATGTATGACGGTTCGACTGCGGTGCCGGAGGCAGCCATGATGGCAGTCCGCGTCACGCGCCGGGACAAAGTTCTGGTCGCGCGCACCGTTCATCCTGAATACCGCGAGGTGCTGCGAACCTCGACCCAACATCAGGGCATTCCCATCGAAGAGCTTGCTTACGCGAAGAATGGCCGCCTGGACCTGGATGACTTGAGGAGCAAGCTGGACGAGCAGACCGCCGCCGTAATTATTCAGACGCCGAACTTCTTCGGTCTGCTCGAACAGGTGAGTGAGATTGCGCCGATTGCGAAAGCGAAGGGAGCGTTGCTGGTCGTCGTTTTCACAGAGGCTGTAGCGCTTGGTCTCATCGAGCCGCCCGAGCAGGCCGACATCGTAGTTGGCGAGCTGCAAAGTTTTGCCATATCGCCCAGCTATGGCGGTCCTTTCGTCGGCATCATAGCCGCCAAGGAAAAATACATTCGCCAATTGCCCGGCCGGTTGGCGGGCGAAACCACCGATGCTGCTGGAAACCGTGCGTTCTGCCTGACCTTGGCTACCCGGGAACAGCATATCCGCCGCGAAAAAGCTACTTCAAACATCTGTACCAATCAGGCGCTGCTGGCTCTGATGGCAACCGTGTTCATGTCTGTATACGGTAAACAAGGATTGCGCGAATTGGCTGAGCAGAATCTGGCGAAAGCTCACTACCTGGCCGGCAAGCTGCAAACCCGGTTCGACGCCCCATTCTTCAACGAGTTTGTGGTCCAAACCAACGGTCGATCGCCGGAAGAGATCAACCGCGAGTTGCTCGAGAAGAACATCATTGGCGGTCTGTCGCTCGAGAAGTATTACCCGGAACTCGCCGGCTGCATGCTCCTGTGCGCGACCGAGATGAGCAAGCGCTCCGATATGGACACGGTCGCGCAAGCTTTCTAGCGGCCGCCGAATTAGAAGGATTTTGCCACATGGTCAAGAAGGTCTCTAAGCACATCGTTCAGAATGAGCCGCTGCTGTTTGAGCAGAGTTCGCCCGGTAAGTGCGGCTACCAATTGCCGCCCTTGGATGTTCCGGCCGTTGATCCCGCTTCGGTGCTGGGCAGAGAAAACGTTCGCGAAGAAATCGAAGATTTTCCAGAGGTCAGTGAGTTCGAAGTGCTGCGTCATTTTACGCGCTTGTCGACCTGGAATTATGCCATCGATCTCGGTTTGTATCCGTTAGGCTCGTGCACGATGAAGTACAACCCGCGCGTCAACGAGCTGGTTGCCCGCACGGAAGGTTTAGCTTGGGCTCACCCGTATCAACCTGAGGCGCTTGCGCAAGGCTGCCTGGAAGTGATCGCGGCGCTCGAGAACGCTTTAGCCGAAATCACCGGCATGGACGCAGTCACACTTCAACCTGCAGCGGGCGCGCACGGCGAGTTCACCGGCATCCTCATGATTCGCGCGTTGCTCGAATCGAGAGGAAACGCGCGTAAAAAGATCCTGGTGCCTGATTCCGCGCACGGCACGAATCCCGCCACCGCCATGGCGGTCGGCTACAGCGTCGAGAACATTAAGTCCAACGAGCGGGGTATGGTCGATCTCGAGGTGCTCGCGCGCGCGGTCACCGAAGACGTTGCCGGATTGATGATTACCAATCCCAATACTGTGGGCGTCTTCGAAGAAAACATCCAGCAGATCTGTGACTTGATGCACGAGCGCGGCGCACTTGTTTACATGGACGGCGCAAACATGAATGCACTGGTGGGCGTGGCGCGTCCTGGTGATTTCGGCGTCGATGTCATGCATCTGAATCTGCACAAGACATTCTCGACCCCTCACGGTGGCGGCGGTCCCGGCTCAGGCGCTGTGGCCGTCCGAAAAGTGTTGACGCCGTTTCTTCCATCGCCTCGCCTCAAACAAGAGAACGGAAAATGGGCCTGGAACTTCGATCTGCCTCAATCGATCGGGCGCGTCAAAGCGTTTTACGGAAACTTTGGAGTGCTGGTGCGCGCGTTGGCTTACATCATGGCGCATGGCGGCAACGGATTGCGCCGGGCGACGCTCGATGCGTTACTGAACGCTAACTATCTGCGCACGCTGCTCGAACCCTACTATGAGCTTGCCTACAAGGCACCGAGCATGCACGAGTGCGTCTTTAGCGATGATCGTCAAGCGAAATTTGGCGTGCGCACGGGCGACATTGCGAAACGTCTGATCGACTACGGCTTCCACCCTTACACGGTTAGTTTTCCGCTGATTGTTCGCGGCTCCTTGATGATTGAGCCAACCGAAACCGAGAGCAAACGCGAGCTCGACTTATTCGCCGATGCCATGGCTTCAATCGCTAAGGAAGTTGAAGAAGACCCGGAACTGGTGTTAAAGGCGCCTCATTCCACGCGAACGCCCCGCGTGGATGAAGTTACTGCCGCTCGCAAACCGATTGTGCGTTGGAAACCCGAGCGGAACGTTAGCCTAGCAGCCGATTAGCGGTCCGCGCGACTTGTTCCACACCCAGGCTCGCTAGATCAGCGGAATGGAGCACTGTAACGTTAGGTCCGCGTGGCGCCCACGTCGTGGGATCCGTCGGGCCGAATAGCGTAAGCACCGGCATGCCAATCGCGGCCGCCAAATGTGTGATGCCTGAATCGTTTCCGATATACAGGGCCGCTCCGCGCAGCCACCGCGCGAGTTCAAGCAGATCGGTGATTCTGCGTGCGCCGGCCATATCTTCCTCTGGACCGGCCAACCATTCCACGGGAAGCGCCAAGCGTTCCGCAAGCAGGCGGAAATTGGCAAGCGGCCAATTCTTCTTCGTACCGCCGGAGAAAGGATGCACCACAACTGACTGCCTCGGGACCCAGCCCTCAACCTGAATCTTCGGGCTCTTCCCCGACGGCGCTCCAACTTGCCCGGCGAAAAAATCTGCGGCATAACCGTCGTAACTGCCTGGGGGCAATGCCTCGAGAAAGCGGCAGGATGGAATGAATTGGCTCACCGCCTCGCGAAACTCAGGGCGCTTGGTTCCGTACCAGCTGACCAGCTGATCGAAGCTACCGAGAGCCCGGCTCAGCTCGGGTGAAACCGGTCGATCGTCTATTCCAACCCAGTCGATGCCCGTCGAAGCGAGGGACCTCACCTTCGATGCAACCTGCACCAGCGGCACGACTGCGGAAGAGATCCAAACCTCGCTGTAAGCGCTGCTATACGCCAAATACTCGATAGCCGGTAGCGCAAGAATGCAATCGCCAATCGCCCCGGGCCGCAAGATCAGCCGGCGCATTTGACTGAACTAACTAACGGGCCCAAGCCGTGAGACCGCCATCCACAATTATCGACTGCCCCGTGACGTAGGAAGCGGCATCGCTGCAAAGCCAGAGCACCGCTTGCGCGGCTTCCTTAGGCCTTCCAACACGGCCCGCGGGGACTCGGCGAGCATAGGCGTTAAATGCTTCCTGGATCTTATCGGGATCGGCCCCCACAAGCCGGCTCACCGCCGTATGCAGCATCTCGGTATCGAAGCCGCCTGCGACAAGTGCATTGACCCGAATGCCGTCCGCCGCATACTCCTGCGCCGCTGATTTAGTAAGCGCCAGAATACCAGCTTTCGACATCGCATAGAGCGATGCCAGCGGCGCTCCGCCTAACCCGTTCACCGAAGAAGTGTTCACAATTGCGCCGCCGCGCGGTTCCTGTCGCAGCATCTGCTCCAGCTCGTACTTCATGCAGAGCCAGACGCTTTTTAGATTGGAGTTGACTTCGGCTTGAAAATCGGACTCCTCATACTCGGAAGTACGAACTGTTCTATTCAAGGCCGCGGCGTTATTGAACGCGCAGTCGAGCCGTCCAAACTTCTCCACGGTTCGCGCAACTGACGCCTGTACCTGCTCCTCTTGCGAAACATCGGCCTGCACAAAGGTGACCTCGCCACCGGCTGCTCGAATCTCGTGTTCAGTCTGCCGCCCGCGCTCGACTCCTCGCGCAACGAATACAACCTTGACGCCCGCCTCGGCAAATGACTCAACCGCCGCCCTCCCGATCCCCGCACTACCGCCGGTTACCAGAACGACTTTCGCAGTAAGCGAAGAACCCGGCAAATCCATATAAGCCCGAACAGCCTCAGCCGAAGCTATTGCACGGACACCGGAACAGTAACATCCACCGTCATCGGCCGAAAGCATCGCTGGTCATCGCAAGCTTGATACCGCAGCTTCCCTTTCATGGTCGAAGCCCCAGCAGGAGCATGTTCCGCTGCCTTGAAGCTTGTGGTGATCTGGAACGTTCCGGTA
The DNA here is from genome assembly GCA_965219105.1 of Bryobacteraceae bacterium. Lineage (GTDB taxonomy): Bacteria > Acidobacteriota > Terriglobia > Bryobacterales > Bryobacteraceae > Bog-105. Next base: position 4,288,702 of record OZ244728.1, read on the forward strand.
AACACCAACACACGCTGGCCGCCCACCGAGATTTCTTCCGGCTTAGGATAATCGATGCTCTGCGCCTCGAGCGGTCCACTGCTCCACGTCAGCTTCAACGGTATTAGATACTCGTCTTTCGGCTTGTCGCTATTCACGTGAAATCCAGGAAGGATCCCCACGGTTAGCTTCTCTGGTACGATCTCACCCCGTTTGGCCGAGACCGCATCCGGTGGATGAACGATCAGCTTATTTTGTTGCGCCCACGAGCAAAGTGGCAGGCCGAGAGATATCGCGAAGAGAGGCGTTAGTCGGCTTCTCGTCCAATAAGCTCTCGATCTCGCTAATATATTCGTTCTTGCTGATAAGCCCGATATGCGGCGGAAACGCGAACTTGCCATCACGATCAATGATAAACGTTGTCGGCAGCGAATCGAGCCCACCGTAGAGCTGGCTGACAGAATCATCTCCGAGAAGCACGGGGTAGTTCATCTTGTGCTCCGCTACGAACGGCTTGACAGCCTTCCAACCGTCCTCGTCCATTGAAACGCCGACGACTTCGAAGCCCTTCGACTTATACTGCTGCTCGAAACTCTCAAACCAGGGAATCTCGATGACACAAGGGCCGCACCAAGTTGCCCAAAAGTTAAGTAGAACAACCTTTCCCCGTAAGTCCGAGAGCTTCACCTTCGCGCCGCTTGCGTCTCGGAGAGTGAAATCCGGAGCAGGTTTGCGGTTTTGCATAGCATGAACGCTGGCATTACTCCCGCTTGCCAAGGACGAGCTTGATTTCGATCCGGAGCAGGCAGCCAAGAACCCAAAACAGGTCACCAAGGCCACGAACTTGCAGGGGGGAGGGATCAAAGGCATCGCACCCTCAGTGTACCGCTTGCGTACGAGCCTCAGCATGCAAGCGGACCCCTCAGATGCGCCTCGCACCACCGCTCCCGTTGCTTCCACCAGCGCGACGCCAAGCTGCGATGCGCATCGGGAACGTCTCGAAAGTGGAACCAAGCCGCAGTGTCACAGAAACTCTCACACGCATACTCACGCCCCCGAAAACTCTTTTGGAATGGCTTGAGCCTGTTTTTCAATAGCTCTTTACGAACAGAAGAGGACTCGCCCAACTCGCCTCTTGCGGCCTCCCGGTATTCGTGATCCAACAAGGTGTAGAAGGAATTCCGAGCGGGGTTGCCAAGGCGCACCCACACGAAGTGGAACAGCTCGTGACTTAGAATCAGCCGGAAAAGGTCGCTCTGCGCCAGCAGCTCTTCTTCTAAGACAATCTGACGTAACCGGATAAACGACGCTGCATGGACGGCTGTGCCAGCCTGATCGCTCATTGAGAAGAGTTCTCCGCGACGAGTAGTCAACTGTGGTCTTGCTGTGATCTCAATCGGCGCACCATGTAAGACACGAAGCCGCGTCTGGAATTCGGGAAACGCCGGGCGGGCGCTCGCGGGGATACTACTTGTGAGGAGTAGCCGGAGAGGGCGGAGCGGTTGCATCTCCAGGCCGAGCAAGCGAAGGCGTATGCAATCCGGAACTACCGGTCTGGTTGAAGAATGCCGGGTCCTTCACTTGAATCTTGTATTTGTCCACTTCCTGCTTCACGAGAGCTTGGCTCTCCTCGCTTTTGAGCTTCTGCTCAATTTCCGGTTTGGCCTGGTCGAGGGTCAACTTATTGCGGCTGTCCAGCTTAACGATCAGGAACGCGTTCGGAATTCGGATCGGCGAGCTTGTCTGCCCCGCCTGTAAGCCCTCGATGGCAGACTTGATCTGCGTCGGCAGTTTGGCATCTCCCATGCTGTAAGTACCGAGATCGCCACCACGCGAGGCCGCTTGCTGATTGTCAGACTCGGTGCGCGCCAACGTAGCGAACTCTCCACCCGCCTTCAGTTTCTTCAAGATGTCGTCGGCTTTAGTGCGAGCGTCCTGTTCGGTCCGGTTAGAAGCCGATCCATTGGCGGGCGTTCCCGGAGGATTGAACGACACAAAGATACCGCTTAGCTTGACTCGGTCGAACTCCATCGGATGAGCGGTGTAATACTGCTGCGGGTCGCTAGCCGGTGCGGCGGAGCTGCTTTTCTTACTGAGATACGCTTGGGTGAGAATGTTCTCACGCGTCAACTGCAGCTGCTCTTTCCACGGCGACTGCTGGTCTAAACCCATCTTCGCCGCCTGCTGCGCCAACTGCTGGCTCATGTAAATCTGCTGCACAACAGCCGGGAGATTCGTCTCATAGCGCTTCAACTGGTCCGGCGGTATTGCCTTCAGGTAGTTGTCAGCCTCTTTCGCCGTAATAGATTTGCCGTCAATCACGGCAACGACCCGAGTCGGGTCCTGCTGCGCCACCGCCTCCGGCCCCCGGACTTGAAGCTGGCTGGCTGCGGCCGGTTGGGCTGCCGATGGGGTAGCTGTGCTATGGCTAGGCGTCGTCTGACAAACCCCGGCGCCAGCACACACCAAGGCTAAGATGATTAAGCGGCTTTTCATTTACGGTCGAGTTTGCTCTTACTCTAACATGGGGCGCGCCTACCCCAGCTAGAGTAGCCGCTACTCGACCACGCTGGCTTTTTTTAGGTGCGCTGCTGCTTTGGCTTTGGCGCTTTCGCTAATCTGAATGTTGTTTATCACTTGGTTCGCGCCCGCCGCTTTTGCCATCCGCGTTGCCGATCCTTTGTGTTGGATGATGTTCGTGCTGCCTTCCCACGTCACTACGCCATGCTGTACGTGAAAATGGAATCCGTCTTTCCCGATTTTGGACTTAGCCAGCTTTGCACGAATGGTCGCATCGATCTGCGCGTCGCTTCGCGGCGCCGTGTGCGCGGGTACGGTACGTGTGCTTGCCGAGACGCTGGCGGGGACCATCAGGAACAAACCGAATAGCGGAACGAACAAAAGAGTGAGTAATCGATGCATATATTTCTACCGGGGAGGCTGGTTGCCCCTAGGAGTAGTCGGGCAACCAAGGAAATCCTCGCAGGCGAACGCGAACTCTCTGCTGTTTGAGTGGCCATGATGGACGCTCACCCGGTGACCGCCGCGACGGGAAGCCAGCCGCACCGGAAGGCCCGTCGTCTGCCCTGGCTGCTCCTGTGCCAAGTCATGGTCCTGTTGCTCCTGGTCGCGCCGTTTGTCTCCGGAACGTTCCGCGACAACGATCAAGCCATCATTCTGGATGGAAGTTGGATCCTGGCCCGCCATCAAGCCCCGTTCTGGCACGCTCTCTTCTACAACTTCGACAAACAATGGGGCGTTTTCCTTGCGCTCAGCTGGCTTTTCAGGCTCTGGCCCCACTTCGATCCTGTTTTCTCCGCGAACCTCCTGGTTGCACTACTAGCCTCGCTCGCCTGGCTGTCCATTGGCTTTCGTCGAGCGCGAACCAGAAATGTGCCGCTTTCACTTCTCTTACCTGTATTGTTCTCGCCGGTGCTGCTTCTCTATATCCCGTATCTCGGCACGGGATGGTTCTCCCTGGCGTTCTTGCTGCTTTCCTTCTATGTGCTCAACTCGACAAGGTCGAAAACCGGCCGGACGGCTTCGGTTCTTCTCTTGGCTGCATCCTCAGCCTGTCGCGGAGATGTGGTGCTCGCGGTTCCGGCGTTGATCCTTTCCCATATACCGCGATCTTCCTTCACGTCTCTGCTTCGCCGGCCTCTTGCCTGGTGGCTTTCCGCCGCTGCGGTTCTCCCCGTGCTTGCCGGAAAAGTAATCGCAGGCGCAAGTCTGCCTGACTCCAACCCGTTTTCGCTCGATCTCCGGGCCTATCTTGGTTATTTATTGTTTGGCCTGACACCTGCAGTCCTGGCTCTCCTGGCCGGCACGGCCGCCTGGTACGCCGCCTTGAGCGTCAAGCGAAAACGCTTTCACCTGTTTTACGGCTTCGCCGCAGTCTCTTCCGTTATTCCCTTGGCCTTCTACTCGCCGCAACTCTACACGCTCCGGTACTTCTTCCTTACGATCGCGGCAGTCCTATTCCTTGCGACGAATCGCCGGTCCGTTTTGGCCTATCGCAAAGCCATTCGCGGCCGGTATCGATGGTTTCCTCAAGCGCTGATCCTCCTGACCTTTGCGCCCTGGCTGATCGGCCTGAATGTCCCGGTTCTCCGGCATCCACGCCTGACCGTATCCAATCCGACACGTTTTCCCACCGGTGACGGCCGCTTTCCCCTGGCCGCTTATCTCGGTTTCGAATGGCAGGTTCGAACCCAGGATCACTTAAGCGTCGATCACAACCAGAACATGTGGCTTGCTGCGAAATCGGTTTCGTATAGAGCCTGTCCGAACGGCACAGTCCCGTTCCTGATTACCCCCATGTCCAATTTCATTCAATTCGCGATTCGGCTGCAAGGCAAGAAACCGCTACCTATCGACTACTTGGCTGAATCCCCGTGCGGAATGGCCTACACCGACGCTCGATCCATTTTGCGCGGCTACCGTCCCGACCGGCGCGACGGCGATCTGTTCGCCGACAACATTCACTTCGTCTCGTCAACCGGAAACGGGCAGGTCGTAGCCCTGATTAACTTGCGCGGACCTACGACGGTCGAAGCACGCATGCTGGAAGAAGTGCGCGACACCCTCGGCCGATACGAAACCGATCTCTTCGTTCGGCCCCCAGGCGATACTTCGCAGAAATGGGTGATCCCTAGCCGGGAGGGGCTCCACTACGTGGTCTTCAGCTCAGGCCCGTGCCAAGCTAACGAACCCATAGCTCATTCGAAAACGCTCATTCAACTCGACTGGACTGGCCATCCCAAATCGCCCGCAGTCACAGTCGCCTGCAGCGCCCCTTTTGCCGGCTGGGCCCACACGACCCTGCCGCCTTACATGGGCCTCTAAAAGCAAATCGGGAACGACACGGTCCGAAAACCATGCCATTCCCGATCTCGTACTGCCTTGTTACGCGTTTACGAACAACCGCTCGTGCCCCCGCAGTTCTCGCACTTGTAGCACGACCCATTCCGGGTCATCATGCTTCCGCACTCCGAGCACAGCGGCGAATCCCCTACCGAACTCGCGTCGAACGGCAAAGCCGTCTGTGGCTCGGGAAGCGTAGGCCGAAGCTTGGGCGTTTCCCCGGCTTCGCTTGCATCCGTAATGCCTAGGAACCGCGCCCCCAACCACCGGAAGATGTAGTCGATAATCGATTTCGCGTAGGGTACCTGTTGATTGCCAGTCCAGCCGCTCGGCTCGAACCGAACGTGACTGAACTTATCGACAAAAAACTTCAGCGGTACGCCATACTGCAGCCCATAGCTGATCGACGTCGCGAGCGTATCCATCAGGCCAGAGATTGTCGACCCCTCCTTGGCCATCGAGATGAAAACCTCACCCGGCGTGCCATCTTCGTAGAGGCCGACTGTGATGTATCCTTCATGCCCGGCGATCGAAAACTTGTGTGTCAACGATTGCCGTTCATCCGGCAGTTTCCGCCGGACCGGACGGTAGACGATCTTCTCTATCGTCTGCGGCACACTCGCTGGAACGGCCACCGCGACGGTCTTCTTTTCTGCTTTGCCCGTGCCGGAGCTGAGCGGCTGCACTCGCTTCGAACCGTCCCGGTAAATCGCCACCGCCTTGAGCCCAAGCCGCCAGCTCTCCGTGTACGCCTGCATGACGTCTTCCACTGTGGATTCTTCCGGCATGTTGATGGTCTTTGAAATAGCGCCCGAGATGAACGGCTGTGCCGCCGCCATCATCTTCACGTGACCCATGTAGTGAATCGAGCGAGCGCCGTTCTGGGGCCGAAAGCTGCAATCGAAGACAGCTAGATGTTCCGGCTTCAGATTCGGCGCGCCCTCGATCGTGCCCGTCGCGTCGATGTAGCCCACAATCTGCTCGGCCTGTTCCGCCGTATAGCCCAGCTTGATCAAGGCCTGCGGAACCGTGTTGTTCACGATCTTGATTACTCCGCCGCCAACCAGCTTTTTATACTTCACCAGCGCAAGATCGGGCTCAATGCCCGTCGTATCGCAATCCATCATGAAGCCGATTGTGCCCGTCGGCGCAAGCACCGTCACCTGTGCATTGCGGAACCCATTCTGAGCGCCTACTTCCAGCGCCTGCTGCCAGCACTCTTCCGCGGCCTTGAACTGGGCGGGCGGAACGCGCTTCCCGTCGATATTGTTCACTGCGTTCCGGTGCAAACGGATCACATCGAGAAACGGCATGGCGTTTTCTTCGTAACCAGGGCACGGACCAACCGCCCCGGCGATCCGTGCGCTCGTCAGGTAAGCTTGCCCGCACATAATGGCCGTAATACTTCCGGCAAAATCGCGCCCTTTGTCGCTGTCGTACGGCAGGCCCAGCGACATCAGCATCGCCCCCAGGTTGGCGTAGCCCAGCCCGAGCGGCCGGTAATCGTGAGAATTTTTGGCGATCTTCTCGGTCGGATACGAGGCATTGTCGACCAGAATCTCTTGCGCCAGAATCATCGTATCGACCGCATGCCGGAAAGCGTCCACCTCAAATGATCCATCCGCGCCGACAAACTTCATCAGGTTCAGCGAAGACAGATTGCAAGCCGAATCGTCGAGGAACATGTACTCCGAACACGGGTTAGACGCGTTAATCCGGGCCGTGTTCTTTGAGGTGTGCCAGCGGTTGATTGTCGTGTCGAACTGCATGCCCGGATCGCCGCACTGGTGCGTCGCCTCCGCAATCTCCCGCATCAGTTCGCGGGCGCTATAGCGCTGAACGGGCTGCTTGCCGGTGACGCTCTTAGTCCACCACTCGCCGTCATCCGCCACCGCCTGCATAAACTCGTCCGTCGCCCGTACCGAGTTGTTCGCGTTCTGAAAGAAAATCGAGCTATACGCGTCGCCGTCCAGCGAGGCGTCGTACCCCGCATCGATCAGCGTGTGAGCCTTCTTCTCCTCTTTGGCCTTGCACCAGATAAACGGCTTGATATCTGGATGGTCCGAGTTCAAGATGACCATCTTGGCGGCTCGCCGGGTCTTGCCACCTGATTTAATCACGCCGGCAAAGGCATCGAAGCCCTTCATGAAGCTCAGCGGCCCGGAAGCTCGTCCGCCTCCCCACAGATGCGCATTCTCCTCGCGAATCGCCGACAGGTTCGTACCCGTTCCCGACCCCCACTTGAAGAGCATGCCTTCCGTTTTTGCCAGATCCAGGATCGATTCCAGCGTGTCGCCCACCGAATTGATGAAACAGGCCGAACACTGCGGATGATTTTCCCCCGGCTGCAGCTTCTTTACGCTCTGGCTCTGCTCATCGAAGTAAAAACCATATCCTCTCGATTCGCGAACGCCCACATTAAACCAGACCGGAGAATTGAAGCAGGCCCGCTGCGTCAGCATCAGATAAGCCAGCTCGTTGCGGAAATTCTCTCCGTCCTGCTTGGTCTTGAAATAGTTGCCAGCCAGACCCCAATCCGCAATCGTATCCACCACCCGGTGGACCAGTTGCGCAACGCTCGATTCCCGTTCAGGTGTTCCCATGCGGCCATGGAAATACTTGCTCGCCACAATGTTGGTCGCCGTCTGTGACCAGCCAGCGGGAACTTCGACGTCCCGCTGCTCGAATATAAGGGAGCCCTTGTCATTACCAATGGTCGCTGTGCGCAGCTCCCAGTCGATCTGCTCGTACGGGGTAACACCCGGGTCTAGCTTCGCCGTAAAGAAGCGGGGGAACGACACGCCGGTGCGCTCCTCTTGTAATAAGGACTTGAACTTCTTGTTGATCAATGCAGGTGCAATAGCGGTCAGCATGGGAGGTATTCGGAGGGGAACTAAAAAGGCAAACGCCAATTCAGTCGACAGTACTATTAAAGCGCTAATCGTCTCCTACGTCAAGACACTTGTCCAGCACATGTTGTGGATATCCTGTGTATACCCACAACATGCTGTGCTCGACAGTAATTACCTGAACCTAGACCAGCAAATAAACTTTACCGGGAAGTACCTCTGGGACCTTTCGCGCGGAACTTTAGCAGCTCGGTTTGCGCTGTACCTAGCGGAAATACTGAAAACAGAATCGCACTTTAAAAATCGATATTGTCCATGCAACTTAGAGAATGAAACCCGCATCAGATGACGTTGTAGGCAGTCTCGCACGCTCGACCCCAACTTTCCCGTCCACTACCGTGGAGGGGCAAAGTGAACGGTCCAGGCTCCCGTCGGCAGATCGTTCCGTTAAAGGATGACTGTCCGTTTGGAGTGCAAAAGCGGAGAGCGATCGTAGTGGAGTTGAAGGAAGAGGAATATGTCTGAGATTAATATAAAAGACTTCCAGCGCGTACTGGAAGCGAAGAAGAAAGAACTGCTAGCTGGCGGCTCGGATCGCGAGGAGATTCTCATAGAGAATGCAGCCGAGGATTTCGACCGTCTACAGCAGCAGATGAACCGGGAAGTTGCCATCCGGAACTTGGATCGAGAATCCAAGCTTTTGAAGGATGTGCAAGCTGCCCTGAACCGGATCGACGAAGGTACGTTCGGTACCTGCCTCCGTTGTGAAGAGGATATTCCGGAGAAGCGCCTGAACGCCCTGCCATGGGCCGCCTATTGCGTTCCTTGCCAGGAAGCTATTGACCGGATGCGGGCAGCCGGTGAGTCGGTTGATGGTGATGGATCTGACATGTCGGAGCTGGCTGCGGCGTAGGGCGCGGCCTAATGCTCCATTCGTTCGAAGTGTCACCGCAGCAAGCAAAAGATCGCCTGGCCCGAGACGAACACTCCATTCTGGTGGATGTTCGCGAGCCAGGCGAGTTTGCCATCTCTAAAATTCCGGGGTCTCGCTTGATCCCCATGCAGTATGTGCCTACACAGCTGTCTCAGCTAAGGGAGTGGGCTGCCGAATCCGATCTGCTTGTGCTCTGCCATCATGGCGTTCGCAGCCTGCAGGTTGTGAACTGGCTGAGGCAGCAAGCAATCCCAAATTGCTACAGTGTGGCTGGCGGCATCGATGGCTGGAGCCACGATGTTGATCCGCAGATCCCTCGCTATTAGCGCTTGATCTCTTTGTAAACTTTTAAATCGAGCTTCACAACTTTATGGCTGTCGAAGACACTGACCATCTTGATCTTGCTTGTCAATCCGGCTGATTCCGCCCGAACTTGGTAGTTAATGTCAGTGCTAAGTCCAAAGAAGTGATATCGGCCGTTTGTCTGCGCGATATACGAGCGAACCTGCAGCGTTTTCGTGTTCTTGAGAAGCACGATCGCTCCGCCGATTGGCTGCTTATCCTTATTCTGCACGATACCTTCGATCGATCGGGTGAGGATTCTACTCTCGTTATTAGAGGGTGAAGCAACGCTCGGCTGAATTTGCCCGCCGTAAACAGCCGCTGCAGATAGCAGCAGGCAGCCCAAGCCCATGGCAACCCGGATCTGTGGCGCAATCGACCGGCAGCACGCCTTCAAAATAGGATATGACAAGACCTGTTACTGCCAGTCCTCTTCTTCGGCTTCTTCTTCCTCGTCCGCGTCGTCTTCATCGTCGTCGTAGTCGAAATCGTCATCGCCTCCGGCTTCCTCTTCGTCTGACTCCAGCTCCACTGGATTTACACCTGTCACTGTAAGAGAAGCCCCGCATTCATCGCAGGATAAGCGATCGCGCTCGTCGAGGTCTTCTTCTTCCACGTCGATCGAAGCGTCACATTTTGGGCAGCTGACCATTACTGATTCCTCGGAGTGAAATGGGTGCCGATGGTTACCGGGAGCCTTGGCAGTTGACCGCGGTTTTGTCCTTCAAGACTCGAACGTACGCGCTCATTTGGGGTGCTTTACCGAGTCGTGTTCGCATGCAGCCGTTGGTCGTAATTCGACATCTCCTCAGGAGAGACAGTTACCAGAAGCTTTTCCATGTCCTCCGATGTCTCAATCATGTGTCTTAAGTGAGCAGCGGCAAGCCGCATACACAGAGTGTCTGACAATTTTTGGCCGCGCTCAGAAGTAAGCTTCAGCAATGCCGGATGCGGTAGCGCCACCACTCTTTCCTCGGTAGGGCCGTCCGGCGGAGTGACAAAAAACTTCACGTCGACCGTGTCCGCATGCCTGATCGAAATACCAGTTTGCAACCAGCGAAACTGCACCTTCCAGGTACGGCCGAATGGGTCGGGTCCGGCTTCGAATAGCCGACTCTCATCACTCATGACCCGATGCTAGCATGCGCTCCCAGCCAAGCCGATGCCGTTCGGCTTAGATGGCCGTAGAGCGTTGACCGATCAGCGAAAGCAGCTCGTTGCGCGTTTCCTTGTTGGTACGGAAAGCTCCTAACATCGCGCTGGTAATCGCTCCGGAGTGCTGCTTCTCCACCCCGCGCATCATCATGCAGAAGTGGCGCGCTTCGCACACCACAGCGACTCCTCGTGGATTCAATAGCTCCTGGATCGTCTCCGCCACCTGCTGCGTAAGCCGCTCCTGAATCTGCAGCCTTCGCGCAAACACATCCACCAGCCGGGGGATTTTACTCAATCCGATCACGCGCGTGCCGGGCAGATAAGCCACATGCATCTTGCCGAAAAACGGCAGCATGTGATGCTCGCACATACTGAAAAACTCAATATCCCGGACGATCACCACCTCGTCATACTTCACATCGAACAGCGCACCATTCACGATGCGCTGGATGTCGGCGGTGTAGCCGCTCGTCATGTACTTCAAGGCTTTCTCGACTCGAATCGGAGTGTTCACCAGGCCCTCGCGGGCCGTGTCCTCGCCAAGTAGCCCGATCACATCCTGCATATGGCGAGCGATCGCCCCGTTGGGCGATTCGGAACGTATCTCCACTACTGAACCGCGCGGCTTCTTGCCGCTTGCCTTCGACTTTTTCGCGGAACGCGCCAGGGTGGTAGGCGACTCGATAGCCGCACCGCTGTCCAAGGCCGCGATCTTCGATTTAGACATCTACTGTCACGCTCTCTTTCATCTTGAGCAGCACCGGACCGCTCCGCCGGGCTTGCAAATCGAGCGCAAAGCCGTTTCGCTCCGTCTCCTGCAAATGCACTGTTCTTAGCGCTAAGTGAGTCCAGCGCCCCAGATACTCCGCCCAATGCTCTTCCAAAATCCCGCTGATTACCACCACGATGTTCTCTGTAGTCGGAACCAACTGCTCAAATTGCGGCAAGTCGATATTCAGATTGCGCCTGGAAAACTTTCTCACCACGTGCGTATTCACCAACTCGTCCAGTGCCGCTACGTTAACCATCAAACCGGTGGATCGGCTCACCGGGCCCGCAACCCCGACGCTCAGAACATAGTCGTGCCCATGGCCATAGGGATTGTTGCACTTGCCGAACAATCGCCAATTTTCTTCGTCGCTGAAGAGAGGCGAGTGCAAGCGATGCGATGCGGAGAACCGATAGCGCCGGGTCAATTCAGTCACGCCACTAATCCTTCGTCCTGCTCCGCCTCTCCATCCTCGTCTCCGGCCGTCACATCTACATAAAGATCGGCCGTCTCAAAGAGCCGTACTCTCGCCAGCTGGTACTCGTTGCCTTCCAGCCGTATTTGCAGCCGCCGCCATATTTCCCGGGCCACATTCGCCGTCGTCGGCACCACTCGATCAAAAGGCGGTACTTCATAGTTCAGAAACCGGTGGTCCATCGGGCCCACTACTTCTTCCTCCAGGATCTCTTTGACCGTTTTGAGGTCGATCACCATTCCGGTCGCCTGGTCCGGCTCTCCTTCGACAGTAGCTTCCAGAATGTAGTTGTGCCCATGTCCGTTGGGGTTTGCTTCCTCGCCGAAAATCTCGAAGTTCTCCGCATCGCTTAGGCCTGCTATCCGGCACACATGCGACGCTGAAAATTCCGCTCTACGAGTGACAAACATACCCTGGATTCTACCTACCCTTGGATGCCCTGGCGCTTTCGTTAGATACTGATATTTGGTCTCGCGCGAGAGGTTTTCAACTTGTCATTCAGCAGTGTAGAAGGTATTCCCACCGGTCGTGAAACGGCGCAAGCTCGCTCTACCCGGAAAGTCAGCTTGAACATTGCGCTCCGCATCAGCATTGCCGGGTTAGCAGCTGCATTCATCGCCATTCTTGTGTTCAGCCTGCGGGATACGACAGCGAAGGAAGGCGATAAGGCGCCCCAGTTTACCGTCGTCACCGACACCGGCGCGCGTATCACCCCGGATTCGTTCGGCGGCAAAGTTCTGGTTCTGAATTTCTGGGCTAGCTGGTGTGCTCCGTGCGTCGAAGAGGTGCCTTCTCTAAGCGCCATGAGCAAACGCTTCAAACAGTCGGGTGTCGTGGTTGTCGCCGTCAGCACCGACAAGCATCAGCAGAAGTACCGCGCCTTTCTCGACCGCGTCCATGCCTCCTTCCAGACCGCTTGGGATCCGAAATCCGACATCAGTGCCGAGTACGGCACCTACCAGATACCTGAAACCTACATCATTAAGAACGGTCGCATCCTGAGAAAATTTGCCGCTGCTGAAGACTGGACCAGCGACGACCTGACGCAGTATCTGCAAAGCCTCCTCTAAGCGGCTCATGCCTATCCCCGCGCAACTGCTCTCAACACTACAAGCTGAACTCGGCCGCTCGGCCGTCTTGCTCGACGACCACGACAGAAAGCTTTACGAGTACGATGGCGGGGTCGATAAGTCGGTTCCCGATGCGGTTGTTTTCCCTCGCACAACCGAGGACGTAGTGTTCCTGGTGAAAGCCGCTGCCGCCTCTCACACCCCGATTGTCGGCCGCGGCGCAGGTACAGGCTTGAGCGGCGGATCGATCGCTCGCGCCGGAGGTTTACTCGTCTCCTTCGCGCGCATGAACCGTATTCTCGAGATCGATATCCCGAACGAGCGCGCAATCGTTCAGCCCGGGGTAGTCAACCTGGACATTTCCCTGGCTGTCCAGCCCTTCGGATACTTCTTCGCACCCGACCCTTCCAGCCAGCGAGCCTGCACGATCGGCGGCAACGTCGCCGAAAACGCGGGCGGTCCCCATACGCTTGCGCACGGCGTTACCACGAATCACATCGTCAGTCTCGAAGCGGTCCTCTCCGACGGACGCGTGCTGCAAATCGGAGATAAGGCGCTCGATGTTCCCGGTTACGATCTTGCCGGTCTCCTTACCGGTTCTGAAGGTACTATGGCGCTCATCACCAAAATCGGCGTGCGCCTGATGCGTGAGCCGGAAGCTATCCGCACCATGCTCGCGATCTATAATTCGGTCGACGAAGCCGCTGAAACAGTTGCGAAACTCACCGCCGCCGGAATCATTCCGATTGCTCTCGAAATGCTCGACGGCCCCATGCTCAAAATGGTTGAAGCGGCTACCCATGCCGGCTATCCGGTCGACGCCGCGGCGGTGCTTCTCATCGAAGTGGAAGGCTTGCTCGAGTCGGTCGAAGAGGATACAGAACGGATCAAACTCATCTGCCAGGGGTGCGGCGCCCGCGAGTACCGCGTCGCCCAGACGGAAGAAGAGCGGGGTTTGCTCTGGAAAGGCCGCAAGAACGCTTTCGGTGCAATCGGACGAGTAAGCCCCACCTACTACGTGCAGGATGGAGTGGTGCCTCGAACCCAGGTGGCGAATACATTGCGCGCTATCGAAGCGATCGGGGAGCGCTGCGGCATAGCCATCAGCAACGTCTTCCATGCCGGCGATGGCAACATGCACCCCATTCTTCCTTTCGATCCGCGCATCCCCGGCCAACTCGAACGTGCCCAGCACGCCGGCGAAGACATCTTGAAATTCTGCATCTCCGTCGGCGGCTCCATCTCGGGCGAGCACGGCGTCGGCATGGAAAAGATGGAGCTCATGACCCATCAGTTCCCCGATGAAACGCTCAATCTGATCCAGCGCTTCAAGAGCCTCTTCGATCCTCATTGCAGCTTCAATCCCGGCAAGCTCCTGCCCACCGGCAAAGGGTGCCTTGAAGTGCGGCAGCCTCCGCAAATGGTCCTCTAACGATTCACAATTTAGCTCCTCGCGTCTGGGCGAAGCGTCCAAATTGTGGTGCCGCGAGTTCGCAATTTGGTTCTGGTCCTCGGAGACCAACTCAGCCTTCGCTCCTCCGCCTTCGACGATTTTGATTCCAGTCGCGACCTGGTCTGGATGGCTGAGGTCGAAGCGGAGTCTACCCACGTTCCTTCGCATAAGGTTCGCATTGCTTACTTCCTTGCTGCCATGCGCCACTTCGCCGATGAGGTTCGCGCGCACGGCTTTCGGATCGAATACAGCCGCCTTGACTCTCCCGGAAATACCGGCACTCTCGCCGCTGAGCTGAAACGCGCCATTCAGAAGTTCCGTCCGCAAAAACTTATCGTGGTCGAGCCGGGAGAGTTCCGCATCGAGGAGGATTTGCGGGCCATAGCGCATGAAACCGCCCTGGACTTAGATGTTCGCCCCGATCGCGATTTCTACTGCAGCCGAGCCGAATTTCGCGCCTGGATCGACAAGCATCCGCATCCCCGCATGGAGTTTTTCTATCGCGAGATGCGCAAGAAATCAGGGGCACTTATGGAGCGCGGCAAACCAGTGGGCGGCAAGTGGAACTACGATCCTGAAAACCGCAAGAGCTTCGGAAAGTCGGGTCCAGGCTTGCTCCTTCCTCATCCCAAGGCCTTCCCGCCCGATGCACTCACGAGCGAAGTTATCGAATTGGTCAACACCCGTTTCCCGAAACACCCCGGCTCGCTCGATGATTTCAACCTGCCCGTAACCGCGCAACAGGCCAAAGAGGCTCTTCATGAATTTGTGACCGACCGCCTCCCTGACTTCGGCTCCTTCCAGGACGCCATGTGGACCGATCAGCCCTTCCTCTATCACTCGCGTATCTCGGCCACCATGAACCTCAAGCTGCTCGATCCGCGCGATGTCGTCATGGCTGTCGAAGACGCTTATCATCGCGGGCATGCGCCCCTCGCCGCTGCCGAGGGCTTCATCCGTCAAGTTATCGGCTGGCGTGAATACGTCCGCGGCATCTACTGGAGCTTCATGCCCGAGTACATCAGGCGGAATGCACTCGAAGCTTGCGAGAAACTTCCCGACCTCTACTGGGACGGCCAAACCGACATGAACTGCCTTAAGCAAGCTGTCGGTCAAACGTTGCAGTACGGCTACGCCCATCACATCCAGCGCTTGATGGTCACCGGACTGTTTGCCTTGCTATTTGGCGTCGATCCGGTGGAGGTCCACCGCTGGTACCTATCGATCTATTGGGATGCGGTCGAGTGGGTGGAGATGCCGAACACCACCGGACTTTCGCAGTTTTCAGACGGAGGAATCATGGGCTCCAAGCCGTACGTCGCCTCCGGCAAGTACATCGACCGCATGAGCAACTACTGCTCCGGTTGCCGCTATAAACCCGATGAGGCTACTGGCGAGAACGCCTGCCCGTTCACCACGCTCTACTGGGATTTTCTGCTGCGTCATCAAGAGCGCTTGAAGGAGAACTCGCGCATGTACATGCAGCTTAGAAATCTCGGCCGCTTGAGTGCGCAGAAACAAGCTGCCATCCGCCAACAGGCTAAGCAGTTCCGGGACAACCTGCCGAAGGGCGCCTATTAACCGGCTGAGCGCCTTCGGAACTGTGCCGGCGCGCTCACATTTGTCTCTTCCATACGCTCGAGTGCTCTACGCAGCGGCCCAAGCCGCACCACGCGTTTCGGCGCGGCCGCATACACCTCAACCGGTTCCTCGCCAAAGCGTTCGCCTAACTCCTCCGGCAGCCCGCAGAGCACATCGTAGCCGCGCGCAAAAGGAGAGAATGCGGGCAGTACGACAAAGCGTTGACTTACCAAGAATACTGGCAGCTTCTGTGAAGCGCCCGATGCGTCGCGCACGCCAAGGCAAGGATGAAAATGCCCGGCGACCAGCAAGCTGCCCTCGCCCATCGGGGCCACATTCAGTTTGTCTCCATGCACCGCGACCATCGAGTCTTCCGCCCAGTATTCCCTCTGCTCAATGTTCAAATGGCCGAAATCCCGCGTGAAAGCTCGGTCATGATTTCCGCGAACCGCAATCACTTGCGTACTGCCGCTTAGCTCCAGCAGCACGTTTTCTATCCACTCCCGCTCTGCTTCGCAAGGCCTCGGCGCATGCACCAGGTCGCCCAAGAAGACAAGCCTTTGCGGACGCAAGCCGTCCACCAGCGCAAACAATTTGTCCCGCGTCCGGAAATCAGCGAGAGGTCCTAACTCCCCCCGCCGCCGCTGCGCCCAGCTGTATCCGAGATGGACATCGGCCACAACAGCGGTCCGCGAACTCTCCAGCCATAGCGCTGACGAAACATGGGCAAAAATGTTTGGAAGAACCGGAGCGAGCGTCGCCAAACTTCATTCTCGCAAGCGCTAACGAGGCTGACGCACGCTGTCCTTTACTCCCTTCGATTGGCTCTCAGAGTCTTTACCTGATCGCGCCTTTCCGTCATAATAGAATCCATGAGCGCGGCACTCCTCCTTTCACTGGAAGAGTTCTTACTTCGTCCCGAACGCGACGACTGGCAACGCGAAGAGCTAATCGAAGGAGCGTTGATCGTGTCCCCGGGAGCCAAAGTTTCGCATGCCTTCATTGTGGATCGTTTACGCGAGGCCCTGAGTGATCTCAGACAGCAGGGCTTCGTAGTCGCCAATGATTTCTCTTGTATTCTGCCGCCGCACTCCATGCCAATACCGGATCTGGCCGTTGTCAACCGCGAACGCTGGGAACAGGCAGCCCGGGCCGACGCATGGCTGGAAGAATCTCCCGAGCTGGTCGTTGAGGTAGTCTCCCCGAGCAACCAAAAGCTATATGCAAAAGCGGAGCTTTACTTAGATCACGGGGCCGAGCAAGTCTGGATTGTGTTTCCAAAAACGCGTACCGTCGCAGTATTTACTCGGGAAGGAACCCGGGAATCGCGCGCGGGCGAAACACTTGAGTTCCGCGGCCTCACAATCGCCGTGTCCACGATTTTCCTGTAATCTTCTAGCCACCCTCGCTCAGCGCCTAAGCTAACGTGAGAAAGAATGCAGCGAATTGCCATCGATATGGACGAGGTGTCCGCCGACACCATGAGCCACTTTCTCAACATGTACAACGCCGAGTTTAATCTGGCGCTCACCAAGGCCGATTTTCATGGCCAGAGGGTATTTCAAGTCATCGACAAGAACCACATCGAACGAGCCCGCCAGTACTTTCAGTCTGACTCCTTTTTCGCTGATATCCCGCTAATGCCCGGCAGCCAGCAAGTCATCGAAGAACTCAACAAACGCTATGAAGTCTTCATCACCACGGCGGCGATGGACGTTCCGAACTCATTCACGGCTAAGTTCAAATGGCTACAAAAGCATTTTCCCTTCATCCCACCTTCCCACGTCGTCTTCTGCGGTGACAAAAGCATTGTTTCTGCCGATTTCCTGATCGATGACGACGTCCGCCACTTCGAGCGCTTCGGGGGCGAAGGCATCCTCTACACGGCCACTCACAACATCCACGAATCCCGCTTCCGCCGCGTTGATAGCTGGGCGGATGTCCGCAATTTGTTCCTGTAGGGATCCGCCGATTTAGCTGTCCAGCCCGCGGATCTCGTAGCCCTGCGCTAACATCCCGTCCACGATCTGCTCACGCACGCCAGTGACTTCCTCGCTGGTGAGCGTATGATCGAGAGCGCCGATCTCCAGGTGAAACGAAACGCTTTTCTGCCCGTCCGGCAGCGGCGGTCCATCATACACACGTATGAACTCCAGTTTCGCAAGCATGGGTCCCGCCAGCGCAGCCAGCTGCCCTTCGATATCACCCACGGCCCGCTGTTGCTGGGCGACCACGGAAAGATCGAAGCCACTTGTCGGATACCTGCGGGGCGGTTTATATCTGACCTGCGATTGCGATTCTAAATTGCGCGCCTCTTCCAAATCCACATCGAGCGCAACTGCTCTGCCTTCCACGCCTTCAGCCTGCAACAGAAAAGGATGGATCTCGAAGATTCGCCCGGTTGAAACACCGCTGATACTTATGCTCGCCGTGCGTGTCGGGTGTTCGTAAGGGCGAGTCTCGCTAACCGCTTCAAAGCGCGCGCGCGGAAATGCGCATTCTGCTGCTCGCTTCAGCTCGAAAAAAGCGTCCTCACCCGCATGGGCATCGTAAAATGCGGCCACCAAATGCAGTGCCTCCGTTGGCAGACCGCCCGCTTCGGCCATGTGAATCTCCTTGCCGATCTCAAAAAGCCGGAACTCATCGTAGTTGCGAACATTCGCCAGTATGTTTTTGAAGAGGCCGGGCAAGAGGCTCGAACGCAAATGGGTCAGCTCGGATGCGATTGGGTTTCTGACGCCGAGATGCCGCCGCAAATCCAATTGGAATCGCGCCGCGTCCTCCGCCGTGATGAAGGAGTAGTTGTAGACTTCGCTAAAACCCTGCGCCGCGATCGTTCGCCGCAGTTTGCGCAAATACAATCGCATCGGGTTCGCGGGCGGAACCGTCGAAGCGGTCAGCGGCGGTTGCGGAGCGATCGCATCGTAGCCGATCATGCGTCCCACTTCTTCCACCAGATCGTCTTTCAGCGAGATATCCTTGGTCGCCCTCCAGGTCGGCACCGTTACGGTCAGCAGCCCCGGCGCGGTTTCTCCTACACCGAAGCCTAGCGCCGTCAGTATCCGCGTCACTTCGCCTTCAGTGATCTGCTTGCCGAGCTTACGCGTGACAAAATTGAGCGGCAGAGCGATCGGGGCAAGATCCCGCAACGGAGTTCTTCGATCTGTTACTCCGCCCGCCATCGTCGCCTCGGGACACAGCTCTCTCAGTAAACAGACTGCCCGAGCCAGGCCACGCAATGTATTTTCCGGATCGAGCGCCTTTTCGAAACGCATCGAGGCATCGGTGCGCAGCTTGTGCCGAGCCGAAGTAAGCCGAACCCTTGTCGCCTCAAAATTTGCGCTCTCAAACAGTATGCGAGTTGTACCCTCCGTTACGGCGCTTGCCGCTCCACCAATCACGCCCGCCAGCGCGACCGGACCAGCCGCATCGGCAATCACCAAATCGTCCGCTGCGAGTTCATAGCTCTCCCCGTTCAGCGCATCGAGCCGTTCGCCGGGCCGCGCATTCCGTACGTAGATCGTCTCGCCTGCAAGCTTGTCGGCGTCAAAGGCATGCATCGGCTGCGGCAATTCAGCAAGAACGTAATTTGTCGCGTCCACAACGTTGTTGATCGCATTTAGACCCACGCTCTCCAGTCGAGCCTGAAGCCAAAGTGGAGATGGCGCAATCGCAACCCTTTCCACCAGAAGAGCGCTATAACGTGGACAGAGCGATAAGTCTTCTATTTCCACCCTGAACGCCGGCGCTCCTTCAGGCAACACAGTCATGTCGACGGGATCGCGAAGCCTGCCATCCGTAATCGCTGCAACTTCGCGAGCCATCCCGAAGTGACCCCACAAGTCCGGCCGATGCGTCAGGCTCTTGTTGTCGATCTCGATAATCCAGTCGGGCTGTAGCTTGGCAATGGACTGCCCAGGGGTCAATTCCTGCAGCTCCAGCAGGCCGGAATGATTGCGATTGATGCCGAGTTCGGCCGCGCTGGCCAGCATCCCTTCACTTTCCACTCCCTCGATCACCGCGCGATCGATTGTCTTGCCTTCCAGCCTTGTACCCGGAGGCGCCCAAACCGCTACCATTCCGGGCTGCACATTCGGCGCCCCGCAAACCACCCGTGCCGTCCGCCCGCCGCCGGTATCGATCGTGACAACCTTGTTCTTGCCCTTTGGTAGAACGTCTGCCTGCAGCACCGCCACAGCCACTACCTGCGCAAAATGCTCGCCGACCGGCTCTATCCCCTCACACTCGGCCGTTCTGGTCGTGATGAGCCGCTCGAGTTGCTCCGGAGCGATACTCAAGCCCGGCACGAGTTCACTGATCCATCTGTAAGAAAACTTCAACTTGAAACTTGCTCCCTGACGAGCTTAAAACTGAGCGAGGAAGCGCAGGTCGCCTCCCTGCAATTGCCGAATGTCATCGATCCCGTAACGCATCATTGCCAGACGAGTCAGCCCTAATCCAAACGCGAAACCACTCCACTCCTCCGGATCGATGCCGCTCATTCGAAGAACGGTCGGATGTACCAGTCCGCAGGGCAGCAGCTCAACCCAGCCGCTATGCTTGCATACTGCGCACCCGCTGCCGCCACAAATCAGGCACTGAATATCGAGCTCGAAACCGGGTTCCACGAACGGGAAATATCCAGGGCGCAGCCGCACCGTCACGTCGCGTTTAAAGATTCCGCTCAGCAGCGTCTTCATGAAAAAAATGAGATTGGCCACCGACACTTCCCGGTCGATCATCATCCCTTCCAATTGATAGAAAGTGTGCTCATGCGAGGCGTCGACCTCTTCGTTGCGGAACACTCGCCCTGGCGCGATCATCCGCAGCGGCGGACCGAATCGCCGCATCCCGCGCACCTGCACCGGCGAGGTATGCGTCCGCAACAAATTACCGTCGGTGAGCCAGAACGTGTCCTGCATATCGCGCGCCGGATGTGCCGGTGGAATATTCAATGCATCGAAGTTCAGCTCTTCCAGTTCCACTTCCGGACCATCGAGAACCGCAAATCCAAGCGACGTAAATAAATCCTCGATCTCCTCTTGCAGCTGCGTAATCGGATGCAGACTACCCGGACGAACGCCATGCGCCGGCAGGGAAACATCGATCCACTCGCGCCCGAGCCGTTCCGCTAAGGCGCTTTCCGCGAAGCGCCGCTTCTTGCTCTCGTACTCGCCTTCCAGATCCTGTTTAACAGCGTTGAGTAGCTTGCCGACGCGCGCCCGTTCCTCCGGCGCAAGCTTGCCGAAATCTTTGCTGATCGCCGCCAGCGCACCCTTTCGCCCCAGCGCGTGTACACGAGCCTCTTCCAACTCTTCCGAGCCCATTGCAGAAGCAAAGGCCGCAAGCGTTGCCCTTCTCAGTTCTTCCAGTTGTCCTTCGATCATCGACGATTTAAAGGCTTTGTCGCGGCGTTTTCTTGCAGTGGACCGCTACTGCAGCGTAGCGCCCTGCGCTTCCAGAAGTTGCGCGATTTCCGCTTTCCCGCCCAGCAGCGCCAAGTCGAGAGCAGCCTGATTGTTCTCCGCGCGCAACGCCGCGTCGGCCCCGTGCGCCAGCAGCATCCGCGTCAACTCCAAGTTCCCGGATTGTGCCGCCGCATGCAGCGCCGTCCACCCGCCACGCTGAGTAGCATTGACGTTCGCGCCTGAGGCAAGCAGCAACTCAGCCGATTCAACGCTGCCTCCCGCCGCCGCGGCATGCAGTGGCGTGTTTTCCATCGCATTCGTTGACCGCGCATCCACTGTCGCGCCGCGATTCAGTAAACCCTTGACAAGCTCCGGTTTCCCAAAGAACGCGGCTACGTGCAGCGGCGTCCAACCGTCCGGGCTGTGTGCTTCGAGCAATGATGGATTGCTATCCACCTCTTCCAGCGATTCATTCAACAGCCCGGCCGCGCACTTGCTGAATACGTCGAGCGTGGGCCGTAAACTCAGCAGGTAATCCGCTACGGCCGGCTTCCGGTAATACTTTGCCAACAGGAAGGCGCTCTGCCCAGCCTCGTTCGTTTCGTTCAGCAGCTTTGGATCGGCAACCAGCGCTCGCTTAACCGCTTCGAGGTCGCCCTTCTTTACATAGTCTTGAAATGTTTGAACGTCGGTCATAGCCGCTTCCCGCTCAGGCCGCCGGCAGAAAGATTTGCTCGGCCTTGGTCAGCTCCCAATCGAGATGGTTGATATAGAACAGCAGGATCTCGCGCGTATACTTGCCCGCAAAGTTCTCGAACACCCGCCCTTGCCAGCCCTCCGTCAGATACTCTTCCGGTTTCAAATCCTTGTCGAAGAAGCCCTGATCGTTTGGGATTTTCAAGAAGTTCAGAATATCCACGATCATGTCCAGATGCGAAAGCAGAAACACTTGCGACAAATCTGTAGCGAAATCTTCCTCGCCCGCTTCAATGCGCGCCCAGAATCTCGGCTCCGCTTTGCGCAGCGACTCGCTGTTCACCTTAGTCAAACGGGCGCGTAATTTGAAGCGCTCGTACACCTGATAGGTGCGCAACTTCCCAATGGAAATACCGCGGACCAGCTGATGAAAGATATCGGGTCCTAGCGCCGTGAAGACGCCACACATCTGCATCGTGCCAAGCGTAACATAGCGCCGCCTCTGCTTCGGCGACTCAAGTTGATGATTCTGAAGGAACTTGCCACGGCTGCGGTACAATCGGGAGTTTTGAAGTTTAGTCCAACAGAGTCATGAGTAATTTGATTGTGCTCGGAGCACAATGGGGCGACGAGGGTAAAGGGAAAATCGTCGACTTACTCTCCGAAAATTTCGATGCGGTTGTCCGCTATCAGGGTGGTCACAACGCCGGTCATACCGTTTACATCGGCAGCAAGAAATTCATCCTGAAGCTCATTCCGAGCGGCATTCTGCGTCCCGGCGTGCTCGCGGTTATCGGAAACGGCGTGGTGATCGATCCGGCTGCTCTGCTATCTGAGGTCGCCGGTCTTGAATCGGCCGGGATCGACGTCAAGTCTCAACTGAAAATCAGCAATCGCGCGCACGTCCTGTTTCCCTTCCATCGCACCATCGAGAGAATCTCGGAAGGCCGCGATGACCGTACACCGATCGGAACCACCTCCCGCGGCATTGGGCCCTGTTACGAGGACAAAATCGCCCGTCGCGGCATTCGTATTGCAGACCTCGTCGACAACAATTTCGCTGACCTCTACAAATCCCTCGCTGCCGACAAAAAGCTCATCGCGGATGCCTTTCACATCTCGGACCCGGGCAACTTCGACGAGATCCTAAATCAATACGAGCAGTTTGCCGATCAGATTGTCCCCCTCGCCTGCGACACCTCGCACCTGCTCAACAATATGATCCGCGAGGGCAAGAGTCTTCTGTTCGAAGGCGCGCAAGGCACCATGCTCGACATCGATTTCGGCACCTATCCCTTCGTTACCAGTTCGAGCGCGGCGGCCGGCGGCGCCTGCACCGGTACCGGAGTTGCGCCCAACAAAATTGATGGCATCCTCGGAGTGTCGAAAGCCTACATTACGCGCGTGGGCGCTGGTCCTTTCCCTTCCGAAGACCTCACTGAAGTCGGTGAGAAAATTCGGCGCGCCGGGAACGAGTTCGGTTCGGTTACTGGCCGCCCGCGCCGCTGCGGTTGGTTTGACGTTCCTCTCCTCCGCTACACGGCCGAGATCAATGGTTTCGACAGCTTGATCATGACCAAGCTCGACGTTCTCGATGAGCTCTCGGAGATACCGGTCTGTGTTGCTTATGAAGTCAACGGCGAATGCATTACCTACATGCCCGCCAGCACCCGCCGCATGGAAGCTATCAAACCCATCTTTGAGACCTTACCGGGTTGGCAGACTTCCACTCAAGGCATTTCGCAGGTAAGTGAACTGCCTCCGCAAGCTCAAAGTTACCTGAAATTTCTAGAAGACAGAACCGGCGTCGAGATCGGCTCAGTCTCGAACGGCCCTGAACGAAATGAAACTATGATCGTTCCCGGCTCCAAGCTCGAACGCCTTCTTGGCAAACGAAAGCTCTAACCAGGAATGGCGGTTAATTCTTCGCTGCCGCGCTTGCAGTGCGCTTGCCTCTGCCCGTAGGTTTAACGGGCTTCTCATTCGCCTGCTCGGACCATCGGCCTAGACGAAATGTTTGCGAATAACCGGACGAACAGTTCGCGATCCTGACCGTAATGGCCCCACTCGCATCGCACTCATACACCTCTTGTAGGTGTTGCCCGGCTGCCCCGGGCGATATCTGCACAGCGGTCTGATGAAGATTCGAAGACTCCAAGCCCGGCTCGAACGGAAAACGAATGTCATCCCAAAGCGTCACCTCGCCAGTGGGAACGCCATCGTCCGTACGGTGCGTACATTCGAGAAAACGAAAATGTCCGAGATTGTGAATAGGGCTATACTCTCGCCGGATGCTAAGCACGGGCTCTCCAGGAGGCGGCAGCGGAGTGCCCTTCTGGAAAAGCGGATCGAACACGATTCTGGAGCCGTGATCTGCCTCCCGCCATACTCCAAAATAACGAGCCAGGCGCTCGCTTAATTTATACGTATCGGGCTGAGCTGCTTGAATTGCCAAACCGATCGCCGTGGCCGAGCGAGTGTAAGCCGAGCGGCGTACCCGGCGTCCAAAGCGTTCGCGCAACACACGCGCCACCAACGGCAGCTCACTGCCACCGCCCGTGATATAGAGCGCGTCAAACGCACCGCTCTCGCCTTCCAAGAGGTCCTCCGCCGCGCCGATCGTCTCCTCCACCAGCGGTCGCGCTGCTTCATAGAAATCGGCAACAGGTATCTGAACAGCCTCCCATTCCTGGTTCACCTGCTCGAGATCGATCGTTACTCGGCGTGAGTTTGGGTTCAGCGCCTCCTTCTTCGAACGGCACTCCTCCAACAGCCGGAACCATGCCGCAGCCGGCAGTTCATCCCGATCCTCCAGGCTGATCCCTGCTGCTTCCAGAGCCATGTCCGCCAGGATGTGATCGAAATCGTCGCCCCCAATCGTCGGGATCCCGACGGAGGCCACCACATGGTGCACATGCTCATCGAGCGCCACCAGCGACGCATCGAACGTGCCACCGCCTAAGTCGTACACCAGCACCAGTTCGTTCGGCAATTTCCCTTCG
The DNA here is from genome assembly GCA_965219105.1 of Bryobacteraceae bacterium. GTDB lineage: Bacteria > Acidobacteriota > Terriglobia > Bryobacterales > Bryobacteraceae > Bog-105. Next base: position 4,313,278 of record OZ244728.1, read on the forward strand.
CGCTGCCGGTGTCCGAATTCGATACTTGCCGCGCTCGCTTCGTTCAACACGCCAAGAATCTTAAAACCCGCAGAGCGAAACGCCTCCAGCGTAAGGAACCGCTGATTGCTGTTCGCATGGGCGGGCACTCCAAGCATTGCTTCAAGCGGTTCCTCGGGCCGCAATTGCAAATTCGAACTCTCCCGAATGGCTTCGAGCAGCGCTGCCGCAAACCCGTTCAGTAAATCGATGATGCGGATCTTCGCTTCCCCAAAGTCGATCAGCGTTTCCGGACCGGCATCCTCCAACAAGCGCTTAATCGAGCGCACCACAGTCCAGGATGGATCGGCCTGCAAGTACCAGGCCTGCCAGCCATATCGCCGTTCTTCACCCCGTACCGCCACCAGCGAGGGAAACCAGTCCGGAGCCGACCCATCCGGCGCCTCAAAGGACACCAGAGGGTAATTTCCACGATCCGCCGCCGAAATCACAGTGCGGCTAGTCCCGAAGTCGATGCCCAACTTCATGCTTCCCAGTTTAGCGATGGTCCCAAAGGACGGTACTGAACCGCTCATCCCGGCGCGCGGCAGGCGTCCTTTCGTCCGGCGAGTAAGTTAGAATAAAACGCGCGTATTACTAAAGGAGCACGCAATGGCACTCACAGCAAAGGTTCGAAACGTTGGAGATGTTGCAATCGTCGATCTGAACGGAAAGATCACACTTGGCGAGAACACAGGTATTTTGCGCGAAGAATTGCGTTCACTTCTCGCAAAAGGAACCAAACACATCATTCTGAACATGGCTGATGTCAGCTATGTCGATAGCGCCGGGTTGGGCGAATTAGTCGGCGCCTACACCACCGCGACAAATCAGGGTGGCTCGGTCAAACTGCTTCATTTGCAGGGCAAAATGCGGGACCTCATGCAAATCACCAAGCTTCACACCATCTTCCCTGCATTCGACGACGAGAAAGCCGCTCTCGCAAGCTTCGGGGCGACTGCTAAGGCCTGAGCAATCTGACGTTCTAAGAAGTTGTTCGACGGGGCCGCTGCCGGTAATCTGCAAGGCCCCACATCTGCACGATCGTACACATTTCGAACAAACGCGAGCGGGCACGCGACCCGATGCGCTGCTCGAGAGTGTCATGGACAAGGTATTTCACCGTTCCACCCGGAGCCATCCGCTCGGTTGAGATGCCGCCCATCTCGGGATCCGGAAAGTTCGTAGTCGCAATCAGCGGTTTGCGATAGTTGCATCGATAAGTAATGAGCGAGGTCACCGTGTCTTCTACCCAATCGGTTACCCGGTGTGCGCCCAAATCGTCCAGCAACAGCACTTCCGCGTCCAGCGCAGTTTGATACGTCTCACGATTAGCGCCCCCCAGTTTCTCGTTGTAGCCGCCGCGAATCCGCTCGAGCAAATTCTGGTAATCGAAGAAAATGCCTTCGTGCCCTCGCTCAATCAGCATGCGCAGCACCGCCACCGCTAGATGCGTTTTACCAACGCCTTGCGGGCCGACCAGCAGCAAACCTATCTTGTCCTTGAACGCCGGGAAGTTATTGGCGTACGTCTTCACCGGAAGCATCGCCTCCTGCAACTGCCGCCTGGCAGTGGGATTATCGCGCGGCGAAGGCACAACGAAATTGTCGAAAGATGCGTCCCGGTAATTGTTGGGTATTTGCGAACTGGATTTCCGGTCACTGCTCTGAGTGGCGGCAACACACGAGCAGCGGGTCGCTGCCGAAATTCCATCTTCGACCGCGATGATCCAGCCGGTTCCCCCGCATGATTCACAATCTGCTTTAGGCATTGGGATCGACGGCTATTCGAGCAGCATCAGCTTCTGCGACGCCGCTACCGAGTCGCCCTCCTTCACGCCGACCTGCAACACTTTGCCGCCGCGCGGAGCCTTCATTTCATTCTGCATCTTCATCGCTTCCACAACAATTAAACCTTGTCCAGGCTCCACTACTCCGCCTATCTCGACCAAAAGTTTCACCACCTTGCCGGGCATTGGAGCGCATATCTCTAACGGGCCTGAAGCTGCTCGAGCGGCAGCCTTGCCGGAACGATCACGCGCGTCCGCAACTCCTATCTGGAAAAAACGGCCGCTAATCTGAACGTGCGCATCCAGCGACCCCTTGTCGACATGGGCCGCGAAGCTGCGCGTGCCAAGGAGAATCGAATGGTGTCCAGGCGAAGTTTCTACTATAGAGGCCCGTCCACTGAGCTCTTTCTCACCCGCCTGTAGTCGATAGTCAAAGTCATCCGGACTCTCGCTCAGATCGAGACTGCGGCTTTCACCACCGATGGTAACGCGCAGCTTCACGCTCGCCTCAGAAGTGCTTCGCGCCCACTACGCTGCCATGCCCCGGATGGCGCCCCTGCCCCGTTCATCGCTTCGGTCCTTTGCCTTGCTGTCTTCGACCACTCCACTGCTGCGGACAAAATCGCCGCCAGTTCAGTCTCTGGATCTTCTTGTGCGCTTCGACGCCGTTTCCAGAATCCTTCGATGAACCCAGTATCCAGATCCCCCGCCTTCCATTGCTCGTCCTCTAGCAGCTGCTCGAAGAGCGATAGGTTCGTTGTTACCCCGGCGATAAAGTACTCAGCCACCGCGCGCCTCATTCGCGCCGTTGCGCCATCGCGATCGGCCGCCCAAACTGATAACTTCGCAAGCAGCGGATCGTATTCGAGCGGCACATTCCAACCCGCATACACACCCGTATCCACTCGCACGCCCGGCCCTCCAGGCTCTGAATACCGTGTGATCCCGCCCGGACTCGGCATGAAATTGTTCTCCGGATCTTCGGCATACACGCGGCATTCCAGCGCGGAACCCGTCCAGCGAACATCCTCTTGTTTCAGCGTTAGCCGCTCTCCCGCCGCGATCCGAATCTGCCACTGCACCAGATCGATTCCCGTCACCCACTCAGTCACCGGGTGCTCTACCTGAAGGCGGGTGTTCATCTCCAGGAAGTAGAAGTTTCCCTCCTGATCGGCCAGAAACTCGAGAGTACCGGCATTTGAGTAATTAGCCGACCGCGCGATCTTCAGAGCCGCCCCGGCAATCTGCTCCCGCAGTTCCGGATGCTGCAGGACCAGAGGCGAAGGACACTCTTCCACGATCTTCTGATGTCGACGCTGGATCGAGCACTCCCGTTCGCCTAGATGAATTAAATGTCCGTACTCGTCGCCAAGCACCTGGATCTCGATGTGCCGCGGCCGCTCGATCCACTTCTCCAAATACACTTCGCCCGATCCAAACGCCCGCTCGGCCTCGCTCGACGCCGCTCGAAGCGCAGACTCCAGTTCTTGTTCCCGCTGCACCAGCCGCATCCCTTTGCCGCCGCCGCCGGCCGCTGCCTTCAGAAGCACCGGAAACCCAATTTTCCGGGCATAGCGCAACGCTTCCTCTACGCTCGTAAGCCCGTTTTCAGTGCCGGGCACGATCGGGGCGCCCGCGCGTGCCGCAAGCTGACGCGCCGCAGTCTTCGAGCCCATTTGCTCAATGGCCTCCGCCGGCGGACCAATGAACTTCAATCCATTCGCTGCACATGCCCTTGCAAAGCCGGCATTTTCACTCAGAAATCCGTAGCCTGGATGAACCGCTTGCGCTCCGGTCCGAAGGGCGGCGTCGATGATGCGTTCGTAGACGAGATAACTCTCCGCCGATGGCGCCGGCCCGATTGCTACCGCTTCATCTGCCATCGCTACGTGCAGCGCCCGCCGGTCGGCTTCGGAAAAGACAGCCACGCTGCCGATCCCCATTTCCCGCAGCGCGCGCACAATGCGAACCGCGATTTCACCCCGGTTCGCCACTAGCACCTTCTTGAACATATGCCTCGCCACACCGTTTTACCAAACGAACCCAGAACGGAGCCTATCTTTCGGCGTTGCCACCGTTTAACAGGATTTCACAGCAAGATGTCTTCGTAGATTTCGTCTAAGGGCACAGTAAGGTCAATTTCCGGCAGAGATAATCCGTGGTCGAGGCCTTGGGTTTCCTGAAACGACCAGGATTGATCGACTCCTCTTGCCCAATGATCGACTTTCACTCGGTCATGCCAGACCAGGACGACGTGATGCACTGAAGGATTGCGCCTGTAACACAATCTCTTGTTTCCCAAGTTGTAGGCCATCGTGCTGGCTGATAACACTTCCAAAAAACGAGGGTCGGGTTCATTGTCAAGCTCTCCTGGCCCTACGGAACTCTCCAGGGTGAAAACTTGCGAAGGAAGATCAGGAGGTGTTAGACTACTGATTGGGAGGAGATGGAAAGGATGGGGGTGTTGGTTGCGAGTCATTACCCTGAGACCACTCACGATTTTTCGCAAGGCGAGGACTTTGCCACCAAAGAAGAGCGCGAGCGGCTGAGCGCATCGGCGATTAAGGCTTTCTTCAAGATCATGACTTGCTGGAAGATTCGTGATGAGGAGGCGCGAGTTCTTTTGGGGGGCGTATCGAACGGTCCTTACTACACGTTAAAAAGAGAACAGCGCAAGGCGCTCGGACCTGATGTGCTGACGCGGATTTCATTCCTGATCGGAATTTTCAAGGGTTTGAATACGATTTATGGCGAGAAACTCGCAGATGAGTGGATCCAGCTGCCGAACTTGAATCGAATCTTCGGCGGCCGAACGCCGCTGCAGTATATGACGCAAGGGGGCATACCCGCTATGCAGATTGTGCGCCGACTGATCGATGCCCGGCTTTCGGGCGTTTGACGCGCGACTGCCTGCACTTAAATCCGTTCGCCAGCTTGACACTCACCGGCTGATTCCTTCCCAGTACAGCGCGGACGGAGAGGACGTCTTGAAGCGGCTGGCCGACGACGAGGGACAGCTGCAGGATTTGATTCGTCTGGACCGGAGGACAGACGATCGCTCATGGGGCGAAACTGACTGGCTGCCCGGCATCAGCAGCAGGGAACTGGTATTTGGCATTCCCCAGGCCTCGTTTATTAATGCGACGTTCACGCATGCCCATCCGCTTGGGACGCGTTTCAGCAGTTCAGAACGGGGCGCCTGGTATGCGGGCTTCGAGCTGGAAACAGCGCAAGCAGAGGTGGAGTACCACAAGACGATTGAATACGGCGAGATTGAAAGATTCGAGGATAGCGTCACGTATGTGGACTTTCTGGCCGATTTCAGCGGTGAGTTTCACGACATTCGGCAAGCTTCCGATTTCGATTTTGCTTTGAATCCGGGCAGTTATGTGGAATCGCAAGAGTTGGGACACAAACTGCTCATGGCCGGCTCGTTAGGTATCGTTTACCCGAGCGTAAGACTTCCGGAAGGAACCTGCCTTGCGTGTTTTCGGCCGGCCTTAGTGGGGCACGTGCGACGCGACAGGCGGTACCGATTCACTTGGCGGGGCGAGCCCACTCCGCAGATCACGGAAGAGACGGCTTAAGCGCGAGCTTTGGGAACAGCTTCGTCCCAGCGGCCTTGAGACTTGAGGATGAGCTCGACCACTTCGCGGGCGGCGCCGCGTCCGGCAAGACGCTGAGTGGTGTAGTGGCAGGCAGCTTTCAACTCGGGCGCGCCATCGGCCACACAGACAGCAAGCCCGGCACGTTGCGCGAGGGGAATATCGGGCAGATCGTCCCCCATGTAGGCGACTTCCTCTTCTTTCACGCCAGCTTTCTCCATGCACTCTTCGAAGGCTTGAGTTTTGAGAGCCTGTCCAAGATAGACGTAGGTGACTTTGAGTTCATCGGCACGTTTGGCGACAGCGGGAGAGCGGCGTCCGGTGATAAAGCCGGTTTGGATGCCCATGATGTGGGCTAGCGAGAGTCCCTGACCATCTTGGGCGCTGAAGACTTTCATTTCCGAGACGCTGGGCGTGCTGGAACCATCGGCGGCAGTCGTTGAGATCAAGCAGACGCCGCCATCGGTGAGGGTACCATCGACATCCATCAAAAACAGTTTGATTTTACGGGCACGGGCAAGGACATCGGGCGAGGCGAGATAGGCGAGCGAGAGATCGGACACAAGCCAATGTTAGCCAAAGCGACTTCTTGACGCCGGGTGCTTTCAAGTGCTGGGGATATATGTACTGTGGAGGCGAAAGCGGCTCATCTCGAGGAAACGAGCCGCCGTCTTTCTGGACTTGGATTATGAACCGGGGGTGAGGCTCCATTTCTGATTGACCCCACCGAAGCAGCTCCAGATTTGCACAATCGCGGCGTTTGCCTGGGACACTGCTCTTACATCCAAGCAGGAGTTTCCGTCTTGCGAAGTAATGGAGTAGAAACCATCCGAGCCGCGAGAGACCTTCCAGATCTGATAGGGCATATTCTCAAAAGGCCACTGCTCGACCGGAGTCCCGTTGCCCGAGGCGGCGCCGCTGGCGGGCTGCAAAGAGAGTCCGCTATTTTGAGCCGTGATCTGGTATCCGCCATTCACCGGAGTGAATTTAAACAGCTGATTGGTCTGCTGGTGGCCGCAGGTCCACTGCTGCATGACGGTGGTCGGCGCGGTTGCACCGGGGCCGCCTTGCACATCGAGGCATTTGCCGCTGTTTTTCGAGATCACGTTGACCCAGCCGGTTGGCACACCGGATGGAGCGCCGACGATGGCAGAGTTAGGGTCGGCCATCAAGCTCGACTCATCCACCGCCTCGAAATTGCTGCCCGAAACAGCGGTGAGGGCGTGCATGACAGAGTCGTTCCAACGCTGGTCGCCAATACCGGAGAGATGCCAAGAGGTGCCGTTGTCGGCAAGGATAAGGCCATAGGTCTTAGCAGCCTGCAGAATGACTTGCACCGGCGCGGGGAACCTACTGATATCGAAGGTACTCTTCAGCCGGAAGCGCTGGCCCATGGGAGGGTATTGAGTTCCGGTGAGATACGAGGCATAGTGGCGGGCCGGCCAGATGTACTGGTTACGGGTGTGATCGACGGTGACGCGAAGGGCGTGATTGATGACTCCGGAGGCGACCTCATCGTAGCGGATCAAGCCAGGGAAGATAGGCAGGCCAGCGGCATCGGCGGAGGTCCAGCCAGAAGGGCGCAAACCATTTGAGTTGAGAGGGAAGATGGCTCCCGATCCCGCTTGCCAGCCAGTGGAATGCGGAGAGACATTAAAGAGTTCGTAAAGGACGCAGTTGGTTGTGTCGATCAGGATGGCGTGATGATCCGATCCCATTTCAATGTGCACAGTGGAAGGAATCGGATAGGGGCCGGGATCGCCGTTGTAGTAGAAGCTAACGGGGAACTTGGGCTGAGTGCCGGGTACGAGATCGTACGGCATGCCGCCGGTCAAGAGATTGCCGTAGCCAAAGTCGGGATGAAGGCTGGGGTTGGTGGCGTTCATCGACTGAATATAGGCGGCAGAGTTTTTATCTACCGGTAGATTGTCGATTCGCGTGTTCCAGACGTTATTTGCCGGCAGAATCGTACAGCCTGCAAAGGTAGGGGTTTGGGCATAGCACGCTGACGCAACGGCCAGCAGCAGCAATGAACATTGAAGTCGAATGATAATACTCCAGAAGCGTTTATTCTCGATTTGAGGAATGTGCTCCTAAAGAACGAGTGCGTAGCGGTCGGAAGTCTCTCTCCGCCTGTGAGGCCCGCGAAGGGGCCAAGATGATCCTGAGGAGACTATGAGCGGTTCAGTGGTTTGAGATGTAATCGAGTCTGATTTGCTTTAGACGCGTTAGTGACCGTTGAGAGAATGAGCCCCTATGGGTCTGCAGTGTAAGCGCCGGGAGTTCGTGACAATAGCGCACTCGCTTCGGCCTTGCCCTGCGATGAGCTGTCGCCGATTATGGATAGATGCAGTTTGAGACAACACGCAAGGCTGGAACTCGATGAAGAGAGCCATAGCTGGTCTGGTTTGTTTGAGCGCGGGATTGATCGCCTCGATGGGGATGCACGCCGCCGTAGATGGAACGGCGGATGCGCGGTTTAAGGCGATCTACACGAAAGAATGGGCCTGGCGGCAGGCGCAGCGCGGGGAAGAGGATGAGGATTCGGCGAGCAGCCGCCACGGCATCAATGCGCAGCTACCGAAAGTGGATCCAGCCACAGAGCGGGCGAGACTGACTTACTGGACGAACGTCATGCACCAGCTTGACGGCATTGGCCGCGATTCACTCTCGGCAGGCGAGCAGGTGAACTATGACGTGTATCGCGAACAGATCGAAGTGTTGATCAACGGCCAGAAGTTTCGCGACTACGAGAAGCCGCTGACCTCCGATACAGCATTCTGGTCCGACATTGCGGGCACGGCGCGAAGGCCCTTTCATTCGCAGGCGGATTATGAGCACTTCGTTTCACAGATGAACGATCTGCCGCGCTACTTCCGTGAAGAGATTGTAAACATGCGGGCCGGGTTGAAGCGCGGATTTACTCCGCCGAAGGTGACCCTGGAGGGGCGAGACGCTTCGATCAGCTCGGTGGCTGAGGCGAAGCGGCCTGAGGATACGGTTTACTACAAGCCATATCAGAAGATGCTGGCTGCCATTCCGGGCGAGGAGCAGACAAAGCTGCGAGCCGAGGCGGTGCGGGTGATTCGCGAATCGGTGATACCGGCTTACGCAAATTTGTTGCAGTTCATGCGGACCGAGTATGTACCGAAGGCGAGAACCACGCTGGCGGCGGATTCGCTGCCGGATGGGAAGGCGTACTACCAAGCAAAGATTTTAGAATTCACGACGACGTCGCTAGACCCCGAACAGATTCACCAAATTGGTTTGGATGAGATGGCGGGGATACGAGCGGCGATGCAGACGACGATGAAGGAGTGTGGCTTCAAGGGCGATCTGCCGGCGTTCTTGCACTTCTTGCGAACCGATCCGCAGTTTTATGCCAAGACTCCGCAGGAGTTGCTGAATCGAGCCGCGTGGATTGCAAAAGAGTTCGACGGCGTGGCGTCGCAGTATTTCGGATATTTGCCACGGCAGCGATTCGGCATTGTTCCGGTTCCGGCGGATCAAGCGCCGTACTACACTTCGGGCCGGGGTGGACCGGGCACGTACCTGGTGAACACGTTCGATTTGCCGGCGCGGCCGCTTTACAGCCTACCTGCTTTGACGCTGCATGAATCTGCGCCGGGACATGCGTTTCAGATGCCGATTGCGCTCGAACATAAAGACCGGCCGGCGTTCCGGCGAGTGTACATTTCGGCATACGGCGAAGGGTGGGCGCTCTATTGCGAACGGTTAGGAACCGAGATGGGGATTTACAAGACGCAGTACGAGCAGTTTGGGATGTTGAGCTATCAGGCGTGGCGCGCGGCGCGGCTGGTGGTGGATACGGGCATTCACACGCAAGGCTGGACGCGCGAGCAGGCCCAGAAGTATTTGCATGACAATACGGCATTATCGGATCACGAGATTGAGACGGAAGTGGATCGATACATTTCGTGGCCGGGGCAGGCGTTGTCGTATTACCTGGGAGAGTTGGCGATCGAGAAGTCGCGGCACAAAGCGGAGCAGGCTTTAGGACCGAAGTTCAATTTACGGGCGTTTCATGATGCGGTTCTAGAGATGGGATCGGTGCCGCTGCCGGTGCTGGAGGCGCGCATTGACAGGTTGATTGCGAATGGCGGGAAGGGACCGTATCCGGATATGGAGAACTAATGGCGAAGAGTGGGACAGACAGCTCGGTCCGGCGGTGAACTGAAGTTCACCGCAGCACGCTGAAGCGTGCGCCACCGGGACATTGCGAAGTGTTAAGAGTTCAGGGATCGACAGCAAAGGTCAGATTGTCAGAGTAGTCAGTCCGCTTCTCGCCTTTGAGAGATGACAGATGTGGGGTGGAGCATGCAGGATCTATGCAGAGTGTCGCGGAGGGAGGCTCTCGCCGGTTTGGCTTACGTGGTGGGCGTCCGGAAGGGTTTGGCGTCACAGGCGAGCCATCCGACTTTCTCAACCGATGTAAAGGTAGTGAGCGTATTCGCCACGGTGCGGAACAAGCAAGGCAAGCTGGTGAACGATTTGACGAAAGATGATTTTGCCGTGGAGGAAGATGGGCGGCCGCAGACAATACGGTACTTTTCGCGCCAGACTGATTTGCCGTTAACGATTGGATTGCTGGTGGACACGAGCCGCAGCGAGAGGCGAATGATGGGCGAGGAGCGGGAGGCGAGCCAGACGTTTCTCGCCAAAGTATTGCGGCCGAGCGAGGACAAAGCGTTTCTGATTCACTTCGATCGAGACGTGGAGTTACTGCAGGACGTGACTTCGTCACGGCAGGACTTAGAGAAAGCGCTCGCCGCGCTGAACCGGCCGGAGTGGAGCCAGAGCAAGCAGGATGGCGGCGGCACGGCGCTATACGATGCGATCTATTTGGCCGCCCATGACGTGATGAAGGCGCAAAAGGGGCGGAAGGCATTTATTCTGCTGACCGATGGCGAGGATAACGCGAGCAAAGTTTCGCTGGAGGAAGCGATTCACACGACCGAGCAGGCGGATACTTTGGCGTACTCGATACGGATTGCGGATGAGGAGCGAGAAGCGGGGGCGTTCGGCGGTTCAGGCCATCGCCAGATTCGAGGGTGGCCGGACGGCAAGAAGGTGCTGCAACAGATTTCGCGGGAAACGGGCGGCGGGTATTTCGAAGAATCGAAGAAGAAGACCGTGGCGGCGATTTACCAAGAGATTGAAGAGGAGCTGCGGAACCAGTACAGCATTGGATATACGCCGGAACGGCGCTCGGGCGACAGCGGAGAGTTTCGAGCGATTGAGGTCAGCGTGAAAGGGAAGGGACTAACGGCGCAGGCGCGCAAGGGGTATTATGCGGGTGGAAGTTAGGCAGTAGCGCGTTAGTATGGACGCGCACCGCGTAGAAGCAACGTGAAAGAACGAGTTCTGATGTCGTGGAGCAGCGGGAAAGACAGCGCCTGGGCGCTGCATCTGTTGCGTCAGAAGGCCGACTTGGAGGTGGTGGCGTTGTTTACTACTTTCAACTGCAATGCGGACCGGGTGGCGATGCATGCGGTGAGGCGGGAGCTGGTTCAAATGCAAGCCGAGCGGCTCGGGTTGCCGTTGTGGACAGCGGAGCTGCCGTGGCCTTGCGCCAACGGCGTGTATGAAGAGCTTACGTCTGCGATTTGGAAGCGGGCCATCGCGGAGCAGGTTTCACGAGTGGCGTTCGGCGATTTGTTTCTGGAGGATGTGCGCGCTTACCGGGAAGAGCAGCGGCGGGGGACCGGGTTGTCGGCGCTGTTCCCTTTGTGGGGCTTGCCGACCGATACCTTGGCCGCGGAGATGATCGCTTCGGGCGTGAAGGCGAAGATCACGTGCCTGGACCCAGCAAAGTTAGGCCGTGAGTTTGCGGGCTGCGATTTCTGCGATGCATTTGTGCGGGCGCTGCCAAGTGAAGTCGACCCGTGCGGCGAAAGAGGTGAGTTTCACACTTTTGTTTACGAGTCGCCGGAGTTTTCGCGGGCTATTGACGTTGAGCGAGGCGAAATTGTTGAACGGGACGGGTTTGTATTCGCCGATTTGAAACACGCTGAAAGCTAAACAGCATTGATCGCGACGGGCGTCATTCAGCGGCAGTAGAATTGACGCAGTACGGGGATGGATGTGTTCGAGCGAATCGGCCTTATTTTGCTCGTGTTCGGCGTGCTGCCGGCGGCGGCGCAGATGCCGCTTAGCCAGGCGCAGGAGCAGCGATTCAGCGGCGTATTCGAGAATGCCAGGGAAAAGGGCGATCTGCCTTGCAAGCTGGACGAGCTGAAGCCGTTCCTCGATTTCAGTTTTCGCTTCGAGTCGGGATTCGTGGTGCACTGCCCGATTCGGGCGTTCGATGGGAAGGCAGCAATGATCGCTTCGATTTTGCGCGTTGCTCCCCAAAATGGGACGCCTGTGATGCTGGGCCAGTCGCTGCAAATTCCGCCAATTCCCGAAGAGTTCAAGCGCAAGATCAACATGAGGCACTTGAGTAGCGAGATCGAGTTCAGCGGTGTGTTTGTGACCGGCGAAGGAGATTACGACGTACAACTCGCGGTTATGGACGGAGCGGGCAGGAAAACCCGGAAGAGCTGGAGTATCCATGCGAAAGCTCACGGCCATGAGCGCGACGCGAAAATTGCGATTGCGAGCGAGACTGCGTCCGCTATCTCTTATCCGCTGTGGGACGGCACGAACAGTGACGGCAAGGGACTGCGGGTGACTATTTTGATGGATGCGGCGCCGATTCATCCCTACTCGATGGAGCTGCGAGCTTGGGACCGGGCGTTCCTGCTGGGATCGCTTTCTTCGCTGCTCAGGCATCTTCCGCTGGCTTCGGTGAAGCTGGTGGCGTTTAATATGGATCAGCAAGCGGAAATATTTCGGGACGATGACTTCGACCGCTCGGGGCTCATGCGTTTGAGCGGGGCTTTGAGCAAGTTGGAGCTTGGCACAATTTCCTACAAGAAACTGCAGCGGCAGAGCGGCTGGGCGGAGTTGCTGAGCGGGTTGGTACGAGCGGAAGCCGGGGCGGCAAGGCCGAGCGATGCAGTGATTTTCCTGGGCCCGACTAACCGGATTACGGAGCGAGTGCCGGACGAGTGGCTGGCGCTTTCACGCGGTGGGCAGGTACCGTTTTTCTACTTCGAGTATTTTCCGAGTGTGGGCCGGGAGTTTCCGGACACGATACAGTATGCAACGGGCAAGCGCGGCGGGACGACTTACAAGCTATATTCACCGGGCGACTTGGCGCGTTCCATCAGCAAGATGAAAGTGGCGTTGCTGAAGGACGATCACTCGGTGCGCTTGACGCAGTAGGCGCATCAGGCAGCACCCGATGGATGGCGATGATGGGAAGCGCGGCGCAAGAGAGAAGCGCCAATTAGTCCCGCGCACAGTGACGCAGAAAGCACGCCCAATTTGGCGAACACGAGGGAGTGAGCGTCGTTAAAGGAGAGGCCGGCGACAAAGAGCGACATGGTAAAGCCGATGCCGCCGAGCCATGCCGCCCCGTGAATGTGTCTCCAGGTAACGCCGGGGGGCAGCGAGGCCCATTTCACGCGAACAGAAAGCCAGGAAGCCAAGGCGATGCCGATTGGCTTGCCAAGAAGAAGGCCTAGCAAGACACCAAGAGTCACGCGGTGTGCATAAGAAGCAGCGAAGTTCCCGGTAAGGGTCACGCCGGCGTTGGCCAGAGCGAAGATGGGCATGATGCTGTAGGTGACCCAGGGATGCAGAGCTGATTCGAAGCGATGAAGAGGCGCCTGGACCCGCTCGCAGGAATCTTCGAGGGCCTCAATAGCGGATTGCTGGCGGCTGTCGTTAAGGATGCTTGCCGATTGACTGGCCGCACGCTCGAAGCGATTGAGAAGACGCCGGCAGCGCTCGACGAAGGCATCCGGATGAAGGGCAGTATGGGCGGGTATGGTGAAGGCGAGCACGACGCCGGCAATGGTGGGGTGAATACCGGAGTGCCAGACAGACGACCATAGCGCGATACCGAGAAGCGCGTAAGGAAGCGGGTGACGAACGCCGAGGCGATTGATTGCGATGAGCAGCGCCACGCAGAAGAGAGCCGCGCCAAAGCTGATCCAGGAGATATGGGGCGTGTAGAAGATAGCGATCACGATGACGGCGGCGATATCGTCGACGATGGCAAGAGCGGCCAGGAAGACTTTGAGATTGGGCGGGATGCGGTCGCCGAGAAGGACTAAAACTCCTAGCGCAAAGGCGATGTCGGTAGCCATGGGGATGCCCCAGCCGTGACTATCGGGAGTGCCGTGATTGAGACAGGTGTAGATGAGTGCGGGAACGATGACGCCGCCGGCGGCAGCCAAGATCGGGAGGGCGGCTTTTCGCGGAGAAGCGAGTTCACCGACGAGCATCTCGCGTTTAATCTCGAGGCCTACCACGAAGAAGAAGAGCACCATGAGCAGATCGTCGACCCAGAATTGAAGATCTTCAGCGAAGTTGCTTACGCCGAGGCCGACCTGGAGTTGGGTATGCCAGAGCGCGTGATAGGAGTGTTCCCAGGGAGAGTTGGCCCAAACGAGGGCGATTACGGAAGCAAGCAGCAGCAACAAGCCGCCCGATGCTTCGTTGGACAGGAATTGCTGGAAGGGCCGAAGCAAGCGAAGGATGGGAGCAGGGACCGTGGAGGGAACCTTGCGCCGGGGTTCGGAAACAATGACTGGCGTATTCTGCATTCGAAGATGTGGACGGAGCCTGGGAACCCGTAGAGCGGCGCGATCAGGCTTGCGCACGGCTTTGGGGCTTCGCCCGGCACTTCTATTGCAACAGAAAGCAGAGTAGTGCGCTGTGAAATCGTAGTGGGAAGTTCGGGGCGACGGGAAGCAGGAGCGTTTAGCGCGCTACGATGGCAGTGTCGTGAGGCGCAGATTCGTATTTAGTGCAGCGGCTATCACGCTGGTGCTGCTGCTGAGCCTGATGATCTGGGCGGGGTCGTTCAGCTTCTCCTTCGGGCCGTCGGACGTGCACGAGACGATCGTGCTTTCGGGCGTCTCCGTTCTGATTTTTCTGCTGGCAGTGACGCTGGGGTTCATGCTGCTGCGAACCGGGGTCAAGCTGGTGATGGACCGGCAACGGGACCGGGAAGGATCGCGGATAAGGTCGCGCCTACTGCTGGGAGCGCTGGCGCTGACGATTGCGCCCACTCTATTCTCGGCATTTTTCAACTATTTCGTTCTGAACCGGACGTTGAACAAATGGTTTCAGAAGCCGGTTGAGGGTATCGAGTTGAACCTGCGGGAACTCGACAACTCGTATCGTGCTGCGGCGCAGAGCAAACTGGATGCGCAGGCGAATTGGCTGGGGCTGCTTCCGGCTACGCAAGTAGCGGCGGTCGGAAGAGCTTTAGACGCGGCGTATTTTCGCGGGCTGGCGGCCAAGGGAGGCATGCAGCAGATCCTGCTGACGCCGGACGGTGGGATGCCGATCCTGCTGTACCAGAACTTCGCAAAGCCGAACGGCCCGCTGCTCGAATCGAAGGCGCCTGTGATGGATAGCGGGCAGCGTTTGGGTGAAGTATCGGTTTCAGCCGCGCTCGGAGTGGATCCAACCGAACGGGACACGGCGATCGGGCACTTTCTGGAGCAGCAGAAGCGCCTGAGCAGCCACGAGAAGTTCTATAAAGACACTTACTTCTTGTTGATCTGCCTGTTGACGCTGTTCGTTCTGTTTTTTGCGGCCTGGTCGGCGCAGATCTTATCTAGGCAGATCAGCGTGCCGATTTCGGCGCTGCTGGGGGCGGCGCAACAGGTGAGGCGAGGCGACCTGTCGTACCGGGTGAGCGTGAGCGCGATCGACGAGCTGGCGACGCTGGTGCGGGCGTTCAATGCAATGACGAGCGAGCTGGAAGGAAACGCGAGCGAGCTCGAGGCACGGCGGCAGTTCACCGAGGCGATTCTCGAGAGCATTCCGACGGGAGTGATTTCGGTATCGCTGGATGAGCGAATCGAGAGGGGAAACCGCGCGCTGCGGGGCATTTTTTCGGATGGACGGATAGAGGCGGCGCACAAGCTGGAGGATCTTTTTTCGCGCGACGAGATGGTGGAGATCCGCTATATTTTGAACCGGGCGCGCCGCACTGGAACAGCCGCCTGTCAGCTCGAAATGGGCGGCCACGCGTCTACTTTGCATTTAGCGGTGACGGTTGCGTCCCTCGAAGAGCAGCGGGGATTCGTGATGGTGCTTGAAGACACGAGCGACCTGCTGCGAGCGCAGAAGGCGACGGCGTGGCAGGAGGTTGCGCGCCGGATTGCGCACGAGATCAAGAACCCGCTAACGCCGATTTCATTGTGCGCGGATCGCATCGGGCGACAGCTCAAGAAGCTGACATTGCCAAGGGAAGCGAAAGCCATTCTGGAAGAGTGTACGCAAACAATACAGAGCGAAGTGCAGACGGTGAAGTCGCTGGTGGACGAGTTCGCTCAGTTCTCGCGCTTTCCGGCGGCGCAGCCGGTATTGAGCGACTTGAATGAGGAGGTGAAGAGCGCGCTCGGCGTTTTCGCGGGAAGGTTGGATGAGATTGACGTGCGGGTGGAGTTGCAGCCCGGCCTCTCGCCCGTGATGGTGGATCGGGAACAGATTAAGCGGGTGATTGTGAACCTGGTGGATAACGCCGCGGAGGCGATGAGCGAATCGCCGCTGAAGCGGCTTTCCATTGCAACCGCGCAGCCGGCGCCCGACACGGTGGAATTAGCAATCAGCGACACGGGATGCGGCGTATCGGCGGAAGACCGGGAAAAGCTGTTTCTGCCTTATTTCTCGACCAAAGGGCGTGGGACGGGGCTTGGGCTGGCGATTGTGAGTCATATCTTGACCGAGCATCATGCGCGCGTGCGCCTGGAGGATAACCGGCCGAACGGAACCTGTTTCACGATCGAATTTCATGCGGCAAGCGCGCCCGAACAGGAGGGCACGCTAAGGTTCAGAGAGATGCAGCCGGCGAGTGGAGATTGAGCAAGCAAGGCGATGGGGAAGCGCCTGGGGTTAAAAAAGCAGCGACCGAATGTCAGACAGACAAACAAAGGTTTTGATCGTAGATGATGAAGCGAACATCAGGCAGTCGCTACGAGGGGTGTTGAAGGACGAGAGTTACGACGCGCAGGCGGTGGGTAGCGGAGAAGAGTGCCTGAAGGTGCTGGACCGGGATGCGTTCGAGGCGGTTCTGCTCGACATCTGGCTGCCGGGCATGGATGGACTTGAGACGCTGGCGCGCATTCAAGAGATCCCGATGGAAGCAAGGCCCGCGGTGATCATGATCTCCGGGCATGGAAATATCGAGACGGCAGTGAAGGCGACCAAGCTGGGCGCTTTCGATTTCGTCGAGAAGCCGTTAACGATCGAGAAGGTCACGGTGGCCTTGAAGAATGCGGTGGAGCAGCGGCGCATGCACCGGGAGCTGAGCCGGTTAAGGGAAAACACTGCAAATCCGGAGATCATCGGAGAGAGCGTGCCGATGAAGGCGCTGCGGCAGCAGCTGCGGCTGATGGCCGGTACAAACGGCAGGGTGCTGATCTATGGCGAGAGCGGAACAGGCAAGGAACTGGTGGCGCGCGCGCTGCACCGGATGAGCCCGCGCCATAACGGGCCATTTGTGGAAGTGAACTGCGCGGCGATCCCGGAAGATCTGATCGAGAGTGAACTATTTGGATACCGCCGGACGCACTTGGACGGCACGGCCGACCATAAGATCGGGAAACTGCAGAAGGCGCATGGCGGTACGTTTTTCCTCGACGAAGTAGGAGATATGAGCCTGAAGACGCAGGCGAAGCTGCTGCGCGCGCTCGATGAGCATCGCTTTGAGCCGATCGGAGCGCCGCAATCGGTACACGCGGATGCGCGAGTGGTGGCGGCGACGAACAAGAATCTGGAGCAGGAGATCGAGCGCGGGAATTTTCGGGAGGATTTGTTCTATCGCCTGAACGTGATTCCGTTCACCGTGCCGCCGTTACGCGACAGAGCAGAAGACGTGCCGATCCTGGCCGAGCATTTCTTGCGGGAGTTCACCACGGCCTACGGGCGAAAGCCAAAGAAGCTCAGCGAGGAAGCGGTCGACGAGCTGACCAGGTATCACTGGCCTGGGAATGTGCGTGAACTGCGGAATTTGATGGAGCGGATCGTCATTTTACATGGGCAGCAGAGAATTGAGGCGCGCCAGCTATCGATCGACGGAACACGCCGTGTACAGAAGGTAAAACGGGATGCGTTTGGCAGTCTTCACGAGGTGAGGGAGGCAGCCGAGCGGGACTATATTCTCCGCAAGCTCGAGGAGAGCAACGGGAATGTGACGCGGGCCTCGGAGTTATTGGGATTGGAACGGAGCCATTTGTACCGCAAAATGAGGGCTCTCGGGATCGCCGCCAAGGAGCCAGCATAAAGTTGCTGCGCTCGCGGCCAAGCGGCATCTGAAGCAGTAGAGATGCCAGTCGAGACCGAGCGCATATCGAAGCTCAACGAGGCGAACGATCGTCCTGAGGCGGAGTATGTACTGTATTGGGCGCAAATGAACCGGCGCGTGGATGCAAACCACGGGCTGCTGTACGCGATCGAGCTTGCTAACCGGTACGGCCTGCCGGTGCTCTATTACGAAGGGCTGACCTGCACGTATGAGTACGCGAACGATCGCCTGCACACGTTCGTGCTCGAAGGCGTTCCGGAAACGGCGAAGCGGCTCAAAAAAGCGGGGATCGGGTATGTTTTTTATCTGCGGCGGAAGAAAGCAGATCGCAATGACGTGCTCTACGAGCTGGCCCGAAAGGCAGCGGCGGTAGTTACGGATGACTACCCGACCTTCATCGCGCGGCAGCACAACCGAAGCGTTCCGAAAAAGCTCGCGATCAGCTATTACGTGGTGGACTCGAGCTGCGTGGTGCCGATGACGCAGATCACGACGCGGCAGTACGGCGCGTATACGATCCGGCCAAGAATACAAAAGCAATTGAAGACTTACTTGCAAGAGCCGGATGCGATCAAGCCGAAGAGGAAGTTCGCGGGGGAGCCACCGAGCTTCCATACTGCAGTGGACGCCAGCGAGATTGGGCAACTGGTAGCGTCGTGCGAGATCGACCATTCGGTGAAGCCATCGCTTTCTTTCACGGGCGGCAGATTGAGGGCGGAGAAGCTGCTCGAGTATTTTCTCGAAAACAACTTACGGCGGTACGGGAAGGATCGGAATCAGCCGGTCGAGCATGCCACCTCACACATGAGCCCGTATCTGCACTTCGGCCAGATATCCTCGCTCGAGATCGCGCTTGCGGCGCGAACTTACGCGGAGAAACACAAGCTAATGGCGGATGACTACCTGGAAGAGCTGATTGTGCGGCGGGAGTTATCGTTCAATTACACGCGGTTCGTGGAAGATCCTGGTGACTTGGGAAATCTGCCGGAGTGGTGCCAGAAAACGATGGAGAAGCACGCGCGAGATAAACGCGAGGTTCTCTATTCGCGCGAACAGCTGATACAGGCTCAAACGGAAGACCGGCTTTGGAACGCCACTCAAAAGGAGATGGTGCTGCGCGGGAAGATTCATGGCTACTACCGCATGTACTGGGGAAAGAAGATTATCGAATGGTCGAAGCACTATCAAGATGCGGCAGACCTGATGATCGATATTCATGGGCACTATGCGCTGGATGGACGGGACCCAAACACGTTCACGAATATCCTGTGGTGCTTTGGGTTGCACGATCGCGCATGGGGAGAACGGCCGGTCTTTGGGAAGCTACGCTATCTTTCTTTACAGGGCCTGGAGAGGAAGACCGATACGGACGGCTACATCGATGAGATTGAGCAAATGGAAAAGACCGGGATCGACGGAGCGCTATCGGTATGAGCCTGAGTATTAGATGACTTACCTGGTGACGGGCGCAACTGGATTTATCGGGAGCAGATTAGTTAAGCAACTGCTCGAGCAAGGACATGCCGTGTATTATCTGGCGCGGCAGCGAAGCGATAAGCTGCCTTCGCAGGCATCCTTTCATCCCTGGAACGTGTATGAGAAGCCGGAGTTGAATGCGTTGTCGCGGATTGACGTGGTGATTCACCTGGCGGGAGAGCCAGTGGCACAGCGCTGGACGGCGGAAGCCAAGAAGAAGATTTACGACAGCCGGATCGAAGGAACACGAAACCTGGTTTCGGCGATGCGAACGCTGCAGCACAAGCCGCCTGCTTTGATCTGCTCATCGGCGGTTGGCTATTACGGTGAACGCGGCAGCGATGTGTTGACGGAGAAGGAAAGGCCGGGGACGGATTTTCTGGCCGAGGTTTGCAAGGACTGGGAACATGAGGCGCTGCGCGCGCGGGAGTTTGGGACGCGTGTGGTGACGATCCGAACGGCCACTGTGCTGGGCCGCGGAGGTGGGGCGCTGAAGGAGATGCTGCCCGTGTTTCGTTTCGGCGTTGGTGGGAAGTTCGGAAACGGAAAGCAGTGGATGTCGTGGATTCAGCTTGAGGATTTGGTCAGCCTCTATCTGTTTGCCGCCGGGGACGCGAGCGTGAACGGACCGGTGAATGGCAGCAGCCTGCAACCGGTGACGAACGCGGAGTTTACAAAAGATTTGGCGGAAGCGGTGCATCGGCCCGCTATCATGCCGGTTCCGAAATTTGCGCTGAAGGCGGTGCTGGGGGAGATGTCAGAATTTCTGTTTACCAGTTTGCGAGTGGTGCCGCGGGTTGCGGAAGAAGCGGGATTTACGTTCAAGTATCCGACTTTGAAAGAAGCGCTGAAGGTGTCTGTTTAGGGGATGATCGGGCGTCATGCGCGAACGTTTTCGCCGGCCAGGAGAGTCGGACAAAATTCAAAGTGTTACGAAGAGCAAACAGCGATTTAGAAACCAACTGCAGAAGATCAAGAGCTTAGAGGATATTGAACAATAAGCTGAGATGGACTCTCGAGATGAGTTGCTTAACAGTGTGGACGAGCTTGAAGAACGGGGCGACGCGGTCGGTGCGCTCGGGCTCTTGCGTAGTTTCGTGAACAGAGAGCCGGACGCAGTTGTCTTGTGCCGCCTAGCAGAGCTTGCTAAGGACCTGAGTGAGATGGAAGAGGCGGGCGCTGCTTTTCAACGTGCTATCCAGATAGACCCTACCTTCAGTTTGGCTTTTATCGGACTTGCTTCTATTCTTCTCGATGGAGGCGATTATGAGAGCGCAGAAACTCTCTTAAGAAAGTCACTCAACTTTGAACAAAACGAAGTAGCGTATTGCATGCTCGGAGTAGCGCTTGAGGGACTCGACAGGGAAGAAGAAGCCAAGCAGAACTTTGAACTTGCAATCGGCGTCGATCCTGGATTTGAAGAGGCGTATTTCAATCTTGGGGTTTTATTGCGCGAGGCCGAGGCGAGTAGAGCGGAGGAGCTCTTCCGATATGCCCTTGAGCTTGACCGTTCGTACGCGGATGCTCATCGCGAACTAGGATGGGTTCTCAGTCGAAGAGGTCCTTCGGCAGAATCCAACAGTCATCTACAGAGGGCTTTAGATCTACGACCGGACGATGTTTGGACATATATTTACCTCGCCAACGATTCCTGGCGGAAAGGAGATCTCGCTGCAGCCTTGGTGAACTTTCGGAGCGCTATCGACCTGGCTCCGCATCGCTCGTTCCCACTATGGTCCCTTGCTAATTATTACGAGGAGTTGCAGGAATGGGAAAAGGCCCGAAGTCTATATGAACAAGCATTGGAACTGCAGCCGGACGATGTTGAGGCAAACATGAATTTCGGACGAATGCTTAAGAGGAAAGGAGAGCTAGCGGCGGGGAGAGTCTATTTAGAACGCGCGCTTCTGCTGGAGCCAGATTGTGTTGGCGCCAAGAGTTTGCTCGATGAGATACCTAGTGGCCGGTCGTGATGCCGAAATTCTTAACGAAACGGCTGGACTACCGTAAGCACTCGATGAACCCCTCTGGCGGGTGAGCCCGAGAAAGCCCGATAGTGGGATGGATGAGAACTATCGAGGTAGCCTCCACGAGGCAGAAGAGATGGGCGGAACTGATTCGGCAACAGGACCAGAGCAAGCTTTCGGTGAGTGCTTTTTGCCGCGAGCACGGTGTCAGCGGTCAATCTTTTTATAACTGGCGGAAGCGAATGGAAAGGTCTGTAAGGCATCATGAACTTGCCAGTCGATGTTTTCCTAGTGCAGCACGTTCACATCCATAATGACGGTGCGGAAACTGTTAAGCTCATCGGGATTTACACCAGTAGAGCGAATGCAGAACAGGCTATTGAGCGGCTCAAGCAGCAGCCAGGGTTTCGCGACGTGCCTGAAGGCTTCGTCCTGGATCAATATACCCTGGACGAGGATAACTGGACGGAAGGTTTCGTAACTGTCAAACACCGCTTAATAGCGGAAGGCGAACAAGAAGAGCAGAAGCGAAACGA
Source organism: Bryobacteraceae bacterium (assembly GCA_965219105.1). GTDB lineage: Bacteria > Acidobacteriota > Terriglobia > Bryobacterales > Bryobacteraceae > Bog-105. The sequence continues at coordinate 4,335,063 of OZ244728.1, forward strand.
TAGCAACGAAACATCTGACGTGAAGGTAATCAGTAGGGTCGGTCGAGCAGTGCCCGATGCGTATCGTGCTGGCAAAGTCCTTGTGGAATAAAAGATGTCCAGTACCTCTATCGAACTGGACAAGTCAGTGCTGAGCTCGCGGCGGCAGCCGAGGAAGGATCGACGCTGTATGTACTTGTTTCTCCAGGTACAACTGTTGCGGGGACGGTGCTAACATCGGGTGCAACTGTAGGTGTGGTAGATGTGACTGCGGGAACAGTAACCGATGCTCTCACAGGTTCGAGCCTATTGGATGGGCTGCTCGAGTTACTAGGTGGGGCGCTTCTCTTTTAGGATGCAGTGAAATGGACATAGCCTGCAAGATTCTGATACCTAATTCGCTCAAAGCAACGCAGGACGGGAGTACCTTGCTTGAACTGCTCCTCCACCATTTCCCTTTGTATGTGCCAGAAAAATACGGCCGTGAGGAACCACTAAGGAAAAGGTTCTCAGTTAAGGATCTTCGCGCAGTACTCGATGACTGGGGGTACTTCTGCTTTGCCGCTGAAAGAAAGAATCCAAGTCTTTGGTTTAACGTTTGGTTTGCCGTCGAGGGAGTTCCGGATCCTGGCCATACCTCAGTGCACGTTCGCCTTAGGGGCGAGGACGTCACGGTGATGTTGGCCGTACAGAGATTTTTGGCCGCCACTTCGATTACCTTCGGCGCTGACCTGGCAGTCGCGCACATCCTGACCGGCGCTGAGTTCGCGGAACGTATCGACAGCCTCAGTCGTGAACCAGGATCTAATCCTGGTTACTTGTTGCAGAGAGCCGAAAAGGTCGGTACAGCAGAAGTGCTCGACGGTATGACTGTCACTCAGTTTAAGCCGAATATTGTCAAATGCGGCCTCCCTGATCTGTGCTGGTTAACAGTTTTCGGGCCACCTTACGTTGATCTGTTCGGAAGAGACCGCATTCTTTCTGCCCCGGCCGACGAAGTTTCCGAATTGTCAAATGGTTCCCTTGTCATGAGATTGACCGATACGTTTTTAGATGATCAGGCTGGTTGGGAGGCTTTTCGAAAAGTTCGGAGCGCGTGTAAACAGCATCTGAATTGTGACGCATTCTTCGTCCCTGGGTCTTCAACCGGCAGATACAGCGCACCTAAGTTTCGATTTCCATTAGAGATGTATAGGGCCCACAGCATCTTGTAAAACCCATGGGTCCAGAGAAGAGACCCAAATAGCGAACGAAGTTCGGTGACCAAGTATGTGGGGTACGATGCGCTGGGGCGTGCGACAGGGAGCTGGCAAATTACTTCCGAAGAGACCTACTCATTTTCCTACTCGTACAATCTGGCAGGCGCGCTTACATCCGAGACGTATAACCTGCTGGTAGGGAATGGATTCACGCTCGACTACAGTTACGCGGCACGATTACCTGCCGTTCGGAGAAGAGCTCGCGGGGAGTTCGCCGGGCACTGATGTAGAGCAGCGGTTTACGGGGCAGATTCGCGATACCGAGACAGGCTTTGGACTTCTTCAATGCGCGGTATTACACGGCACCCCTGGGGCGGTTTAACAGCGTGGATCCGGAGAATGCGGGGGCGGATTTAAGGGATCCGCAGACTTGGAACGGATATGCGTATGCGAGAAATAATCCGTTCGCGCTGGTGGACCCGACCGGGATGGATCCTGAGCCGACTGACCCGGTCGATCCGGGCGATGGAGGCAGCTCAGGAGATGGTTTAGGAAATGCTGGTCAGACTCCACCGGAGATCGGCAGATCCAAGGTGAGGTACACCGAGGGAAATAGAAGCGTAGATGTCGGTGGCGAGTTACTAACGGACGGCTTTGCCCTTGAACCGGCTACCCTATGCTCTTGGAATGATGGTATGCAGGTAGAAAGAGAAAAGAAGCAGGAAATTCTTGGCAGAATTATTGCAGCTCTCCAATCCCAGGGAATGACTGTGGACATCACCTAACCGCGTCTCGCGGCAGATACTAGATTGAGCCGGTTAATGCAGGCGACCAATCCGGAGAGCGGCACGGATACGTACAGCTACGACGCGAATGGGAACCTGACCGGCAAGACCGATGCGCGGGGGTCAAGACGACGCTGGCGTACGATGCGTTGAACCGGCCGGTCGCGAAGAGTTACTCGGATTCGACTCCGGCGGTGAGCTATGGGTACAACGACCCGGCCGTTTCGCATAGCGCTGGGCAGTTGACACAAATAGCGAACGGAAGTTCGGTGACCAAGTATGTGGGGTACGATGCGACGGGGAACCGGCAAATTACTTCCGAAGAGACCTACTCATTTTCCTACTCATACAATCTGGCGGGCGCGCTTACTTCCGAGACGTATCCCTCGGGGCGCGTGATGACGACTGGATACGATGCGGTCAACCAGCCCTCGGGAGTAAGCGGGATGTTCAACGGAGCGCCGACGGGCTACGCCTACGCTGAAGAATCATTTCGAGTTACGAGTACTGTAATATTTGGTTCTCCCGGCGGGGTGAGTGCGGGATCAGGCGCTAGCGCTACTGATCGGGTGCTAGCAGCGACCCCGGGCTTGTTACTCCTGAAGGGCGGGAGGACCCTTCTGATTATTTGTGTCAATCAAGAGCTATTCGCTCCTGTTAAAGGACATCGAGATTTGGCCGCTTTATGTTCATAGGCGCCACACCTGTTCTGGCGCTTGGGTTTGCGCCAATCGTCGCGTGGGTGCTAAGTCTCGATTTTGAAGATAGTAACTCACCTTGGCTGCTTATGGTTCCAGCCGGATTGGCAGTTCTCTCCGGCTATCTTGACAATCAGCGGTCGGTCGTTGCTTTAGCAGTTGTACTTTCCACCTTTGCATGGTGCATCGACTTCGCCGGTGTCCTATGGTTTGCCTCGGTGGGTAAGCTCGGTTTCCTTCCGTGGGCTGGAGTGGAACTTGCAGCCATCGTTTGGTTTGCGTGGTAGTTCTTATGCCGACGACTACCTGCGTGGCCTTTGGCCGGGGCCTTAGACTTGTCGTAGGGTCTTTGTTTTGACGATAGTTAACAGAGGAACTGCTGAAGTCTTTGCAGAAGTCTGCGCGAACAGGGGTGGCGCCGGCCGGGAACACGCTGACCGCAAACGTGTATAGCGATTGACCTCGCCCCGAGACCCGAGCTACTTTGAGCTGGATTTCCCCAAGGAAGAAAGCGAAACAAAGGAAAAAGAAGAGCAGGTTTAGTGAACGTTTAGGCGCACTTGGCGCTGGCCGGCGAGGGCGGCTCGGGATAGGAGAACGTGATCGGTCTGCACTGAGCCCAGACTGCTATAGGTGAGCGGCTGGCCGTTTGGATGGTGGATGTGGATGGCTAGATCGGCCGCGAAATCCCGTGGAAACGATAGAGACACGACCCAGCCGCTCGCGCCGTCGCTTTCTGTGGTCCAACTGATTTCGCCGAAGCGAGTGGGACAGTGCTGCACCGCGATGCGCTGACCGGCATGGAACCAGTGCTTAGGCGCGGCTTTTTGCAGATGGCATAAGTCCCCATTGTTCTCCTCGTAGCAGAGCAGCCATCGCAAGCCCAGCGAGGGCTGCAAGACGCTGTTGATCACGGCCGACCAGCCATAAGGACTGCCTTCGCCGGGATGGCTTCCGGGGATGTATGCGTCTTCGGGCGAATAACGATTGCCGGAATCGGCGGCGTAACAGACCAGGCCATAGAGCGAGACCAGGAATGGCCGGTAATCCCTCTGCCGTATGCGCACCGACAGCGTGCCGTGCTCCATGAAATTCGAGACGCGGTAGCTTGCGCCATCGGTTCCGAGGCCGAGGATCTGCAGGCCGGCCATCTCGCGATGCTTTAGCTGACCCACGTCGAGCCGTTCATCGCCCCAGTCGGCGGTGAACCAGTCCATCATGAAGCGATGATTTTCATAGCTGGTCAGATCTTGCGGAAGCCGGTGAATATCGTCCGGAGTGAAGGGCTTGATGCCGGCGGATTGCATGGCCGGATCGCCAGCGGCAATTGTGGCGCGCAAGGAACGTTCGATGTTCGTGCGCATTTCCGCGGCGATCTTGGCGACCGCCTGCGATTCGGTCGCCAAGCTGCTTAGATTGCCGGCCTGAGCGGCTTGGGCGAGACAGCGCGAGTAATCGCTGAGGCCGCGCCAGGTCCACACTGAGTTTTGGTAATAGAGCGGATGAGATTGCGGGAAATCGTTGTGCGGGTCGCCAAGATCGGCTTCGGGAGAGCCCCAAATCAGGCCGTATTCGCGATCGGCGGGCGTCCAACGGCGCTTACTGTATTCGTAACGCTCGAGCACGAAGCCCATCATGCGGCGCAACACCGGCAGCTTAGCGGCGAGCGCGTCGAGATCTCCGGTATAGGCGTAGCCGCGCGCGGCGTTCGACAAGAACACACCGGCATTGAGAGGCGCTTCGACTTGATCCTGCGTGTTGTACAGGAAGTTTCCGTCCGGGAGGATGTACTTGTCGAGGTAGTGCGCGAAATATGGCTCGGCCTCCGCGCTCAGACTCCAAAGCTGGTGAGCCCAGATGAACTCGTAAAAGGCTACGGGAAAGAGGGCGTGGCTTCGTTCCGGAATTTTGGTATAGGCGCCTTCGCCGACCTGGTAAGTGGGTTCGAGTCCCCGATAACTGCAGCGTGAGAGCACGATGCCCGCGCGAGCCGCATCGAGCAGCCAAGGATCGGGAATATCGACCGGCATTCTGGCCTCGAGCAAGTTATACCAGCGATTCCAGATGCCGGCCAGAGCGGATAGGAACGACTCCGCAGTGGAGTGCCAGTATTTGTCGACAATGCGAAGCTGCCCATTGCTTTCGGTCGAAATGAAGCGAACCCGGGCCATGGGAGCGGCGTCCACACCGGGCGGAAGAATGACCATGGCTTCGTAGCCGGCGCGGAATTCAGGATTCCAAACTCCCGTGTGAGCCGCGGGCAGATAACCGCCAAGGAGCGTACGCTTGCTGTAGCCGTGAACGTAAGCGAAGATTTGCGGATTATCGCCGGGCGCAAGGTCGAGAGGGTTGAAGAGATGCCCCACGAGATCGGGGGCCCAATCGGCTTCGCTGGGGTCGCGGGCGAGTTGGCGCGAAGATCCGCCGGCATCGAGGAACAACGAACGCAGGGGGCCCGCTTCTTCGTTGGCAACAAGCGACCAGCCGATATATTCTTCGGCTAAAGCCGCGATGTTTTCGTAGCATGGATCTTCGCTGCCGCGCAGGATGAATTGACCGGCGACGTCCGGTCCTGGCGTGTAGTGCGATTTGCGCTGCAGCTTGCCACGATCTTCGGGGCTGATCTGGCGGGGCCGGATGCTAGAGAGCTGTCCGACGCCGAGCGGTATTCGCGCGATCACCCCTTGCGCCTCGGTCACATAAATCAGAGCGCCCCGGTGCGTGACGCGCTTTTCAAACATAGCCGTAGCGGAGCCGTTGATGTTTGCAATGGCGAGCAGCTGCCAGCCGTCGAGCTCTTCGCCGACCGATAGCACGCGGGTCGATTGACCGATGGCGGCGGTGAGCCGGTGGTCTTCGAAGTGCGATGCGCGAACGTTGGCGGCGAGCGCTTCTTTCTCGCCCGGAAGAAGAAGGCTGTATTCGTTTACGATGCGGCCCGGCGGATGTTCGGCAGCTCTTGCGGATGCGCCCTGCGATGCACCGGCGAGGGGAGCGAATGTTGGTGTGAGCAGCGGGAGGGCAAGAGCGTTCTTGAGAACCGATCGTCGAGTCGTGGACAGGGGAGTGGTGGACAGGGGATCGGAGGGCGGGGACAATGACATTAATTTTGAGGGTACGGTCAGGATTTGAGAAGCTGCTGCAAGCTCATCGGTGAGTGGTTTTCAGAGGCAGGCGGGAAGGAGGGGCCGACGGCGACAGCTTGATTGCGGCCTTCCAAACAGGCGATTAAAACTGACTTCTTCGAACCGGGCAGCCGTTGAAGTTCGATCCAGGTGTACCAGGCTCCCATGTCACCGTCGAGCAGGGAACCGGCGGGATCGTAGTTGACTGGAGCTGTGCCGGTCAGCATTTCCTGCATGGATGTCTCGCGGCGGCGCGGCGTGAAGCGGGCGACTAGGGTAAGCGGGCGCGCACGTCTCAGGGCTTCGCGGGTGGTCCATTGAACGAAGGTTGTGCTGTAGATTTGAGTGCCTGAGCCTTCGGTAAAGAGGCTGACTTTGAAGCGATTCAGAAGCTCATCGCGCGGCTCTGTGCTCATGCCCAGCTCGGCCGGAGTGGTGCCGGCGAGCTTAGTGCGGAGCGCTTCGGGCGAGGAATGTGAAACGAAGGCGGCGCTGATTTCGGCAGTGAGTTTGGACCTGAGCCCGGCAAGAGCGTCGTACGAAATACTTACGGCTGAGCCGGGCGCGCTTGCCGCCGACCCGTCTACCAGCCAATGAGCGTAAGGATCGAGGTGAGCAGTGGAGCGAGCGGCTAAGAAATCAAGCGCTACGGGCAAGTGATTGCCGGGCGCGAGCGCGCTGAAGTAGGTCCCGCGGCGGCGAAGCTTGCGAAAGAGCTTGTAACTGGCCGCATCCGCTCCGGCGCCGAAGAGCACGAGCACGACTCGCGGCACGGCTGGCTCACTTTCGGGATGTGCCGCACGAAAGCCGCGCATGTACTGCTCGGACGAGGCACGAAAGGGATCCATCTGACCGCTCGACCAGAGAAAAGCTGAGAACTGCTCCACAAAAAGCTCAGGGGATTTGACCCAGTCAGAAGTTTCGAGTGGCGCCGAGAGATGGAGGCGATTGAAACCGGCCATTTCAGCGTTGAGCCGATCAGGGCTGAGCGACTTAAGGTAAGCAAACTGCCCGAAGAGCTCGTCGCGTTCGGCGGGAAATTTCCAATCGAACGAAATGATTTCACGCAGCAGAAACGGTACCAGCGCGGGGGGCAACTTCTGCAGCAAGTTCAGATTTGCGAGCGCGGTTTGGCGGGCCAGCGGCCGGTAGTTTGCAAATTGAGACGATGCAAGGCTGGCCGGGGTCATAAAGCTATACGAGTTCGGGCAGAACAGCGCCTTGTGAGAAGCGCGGAGAAAAACCGAGCCGAGCGCCCAAGGTGGGGACCAGATCGATGGAGCTGACCGGGCGATCGACGACAACATTTTCGCGGATGCCTGGGCCGAGGGCAAGCATCCAGGTGGTGCGCGATACGATATCGCCGGTCCGGTGGTGCTGAAATCCGTTGCCGCCGACGCTCATGTCAGAGTCGCGCCCAAAGTCAGGAAGAATGAACAGAGCGGTTTTGCCCGCGTACTCGGGCTCAGACTGAATAGTCTTCCAGAGGCTTCCACAGAGGCTGTCGGAACGCTTGATAGCGTCCACATAAAGCGAGAAGGCGCCGGAGTGCGCGACATCGATATCGTGAAGCGTGATCCACAGCAAGCTGGGTGCAAGCTCACGCATCAACTGACGCGCGATGTAGACCGACAACTCATCAGGGCTGGTGAGATTGCGCGCATGAGTTTTGAAGTCCTGAACGGAGAGACGGAGCATGCCGGCAAGTTCGTGCAGATCGACGCCGGTTCCGCCTTCGGCCGCCGAGGCGAGCGGGGACTCGTAGTTGTCTCTCAAAAGGTGCTCGTAATCGGCTTTATCGCCGGAGAGCGCGGCAGAAAGCAGGCGCTTGGGAAGAATCACGCCCGCGCCATCACCTTCGCCATAAGATCGATGGCTGCTTTCACCGATGCGGTTGAAACCGTTGCTGGGCGCAACGACCCAGGTATCCGTTACAGGCCGCTTCAGGTCACGGCGGAAATACTCGAAGACGGTTGGGTGATCGGGAGAGACCGCAGCGAAATTATTGAATGTTTCGTAAGCGCCGGTGGCGAGGCTGGCGGTGGCAACGTAGTGGCCGAGAATGCCGCGGTTGACGACGCGCGTGAAGAAAGTTCCACGGGGAAGCAGATCGTTCAGCAGGTGCGGAATGTTCTCGATGCCATCTTCGGAGAAGGTTTCATCGTCGCGTGAGCCGCCTCCGAATGTGACGACAACGACTTTCTTGGCCGGGCTGAGCGCGAGGGGCGCGGCGGAAGAGGTGCAGCTGAAGATTGTGGAGCCGAGAGTTGCGCCGGTTGCCAGCCGGAGAAAGTCACGGCGGCTGGCCGAAATGGCACGAGCGATGTCGGCCCGGTTGTTTGCGTTTCTAAAGGCGTCCGCCAACTCTCTGCCGCTCCTGCCCAGACATCTTTAACTGTATCGCGGGCGTGTTGCGCTCTGCTCGGACGCAGAGTGAGCGCGATTTCACCGAGGGGCTTCTGAGGTTGTGACGGCAATTCGATCGGGCATGATAGAGAACATGGCTGCAATGAAAGAAAGCCTGGCGAGCGAGCTGGATTGCAGCCGCTATGAGTTCAATACCGGGCAGGTCATCACTCCGGCGCTGGTTATCTATCCGGCGATAGTCAATGAGAACATTGCGCGGATCATCGAGGCGGTGGGCGGCAACCCGGGCCGTTGGCGGCCTCACCTGAAGACGGCAAAGATCGGGGCAGTGATCGAGATGCTGGCGAAGGCGGGAGTGACGGCGGCTAAGTGCGCCACCACTCTGGAGTTGTTGACGGCTTGCGAATCGGGGATGAAGGACGTGCTCGTGGCGTACGCTCACGTGGGCGCGAACGCCAAACGGATCGCAGCGATTGCCGATTCCTTCCCCGGTGTGAAGGTGTCCGTGCTGGTCGATGCGGCCGCGGAGATCGAGCAATGGAAAGGAACCGCGGTCTCGCTATTTATTGACATCAACCCGGGCATGGACCGCACTGGAATTGGCGGCGATGCCGTGGAAGAGGTCGTCCAGCTCGCCGCCAGCATTACCGGTGCGGGACTCGTGTTCAGAGGCCTGCATTTCTACGATGGTAATTCGACCGAACCCGACTTAGCCGTCCGCACAACGCGGGCGCACGAACGTTACGGACGCTTGATGGAACTGATTGCGAAGCTGGAGGAGCGAGGCATCGAAGTGGGCGAGGTTATTACCTCCGGCACGCCGGCAATGCCTTGCGCAGTGGCGTTTCCAGCTCTCTGGCACTCGAAGTTCCGTCACCAGGTCTCGCCGGGAACGGTCGTGTACAACGATGCAAGTAGTCTGGGGCAGTTACCCGAAGAGTACGGTCTCGCGCCGGCTGCCTTAGTGGTCAGTCGTGTTGTAAGCCATCCCAAAGCCGACGTTTTCACGTGCGATGCCGGGCACAAAAGCGTTTCGGTGGATAGTGGAGTGCCGCACTGCCTGTTTGCCGGTCATCCGGAGTACGTCGCGACCAAACCGAGCGAAGAACACCTACCGTGCAGAGTCGCGGAGGGCTCACAACTGCCGCCGATCGGGAGCATGCTTTATTTGATACCCCGGCACGTCTGCCCGACAGTGAACAACTTCGACCACGCTGCGTTTGTAAGTGCGGGGGAGATTCACTCGGTTGAAAAAGTCAGTGCGCGAGGACGGGAAGGGCCCTTGCCTGTATAAACTGAGAGCTTGGGTGGCACTTCTGACCGGCGGTTAAGGTACCCGTTCTGGACAGAACGCTCGCAATGAAGCGAGGGATCGGTCTACGAACCAAGAGAGAAGCAATTCCCAGTGAACGACGACAAGAAGATTTATATACAGTCCCACCCGCTGCCAGGTCCCAGGTCTGGCGCGCTGACGGGCTTCGATCCGGGCACGCGAACGCTGGAGGCGGGCTTTAAGATTGCGCCTCAGTTCCAATCGCTGCCGGTCGACATCGTTCTCGAGAAGGATGTTGCCGTCGAGTTGCGTGACGGCGTAACGATCTACATCGACGTGTTCCGTCCAGTTGGAGCCGAGAAGGCGCCCGTGATCGTGGCGTGGAGTCCATACGGCAAAGGCCAGGGAACATCCCCGAGCGTGATGGGTGTGTTCGGATTGGTGGGCCTGTCCAATGGGATCGTCTCTGGTTTGGAAAAGTTCGAGGGCCCAGACCCCGCCTACTGGTGCGCACAGGGCTACGCGATCTGCAATCCGGATATCCGTGGCGTGGTGGATTCTGAAGGTGACAGCGTGTTGTGGGACCGGCAGGAAGGCCGCGACTGCTATGACCTTATCGAGTGGCTCGCCAAGCAGGAGTGGTGCACCGGAAAGGTCGCGATGAGTGGAACGTCCTACCTCGCGGTGTCGCAGTGGTTCACCGCGGCCGAACAGCCTCCGCATCTCGCCGCTATCAACCCGTGGGAGGGTGTGAGTGACGTTTACCGCGATCTCGTGATGCGCGGCGGTATGCCTGACATCGGGTTTGCCCGCCAACTCCAGAACGGCAGCTTCTTCGGCAAAAACCAGAAGGAGGACATTATCTCGGAGGTCGAGCGATACCCGCTCGTGAACGACCTGTGGGAAGACAAGATTCCAAGATTCGACCAGATCACCGTGCCGGCGTATGTTGTGGCGAGCTACTCGAACACGTTGCACACCACTGGCACTTTCCGGGCATGGCGCCGGATCGCCTCGGACAGAAAGTGGCTGCGTATTCACAATGGTCAGGAGTGGCCCGACTACTACGACGAGGGGAACCGCGAGGACTTGCGCCGTTTCTTCGACCGCTACCTGAAGAACGATGAGAATGGGTGGGAGCAGACTCCTCGCGTTCGCTACTCTCTGCTCGATCTCCGAGGCGGCGATAAAGTCAACATCGCTGCGGACCAGTTCCCTCCGAGCGATGTCTCGCTGACGAAGTTCTATCTCGACGGTCGCGCGCGGGCCCTGACTAGGCAAGCGCCCTCAGACGCGGTTGCAGCATCCTACGTCGTCGAGTCCAACCCGAACGCGGTGTCCTTCGTCATGCGATTCGACCAGGAGACGGTGATGGCCGGCTACCCGAAGGCTCGGCTCTGGGTCGAAGCACGCGGCGCTGATGACATGGATCTGTTTGTTCTCGTGCAGAAACTCGATGCTTACGGCACGCCACTCCAGCAGTTCACCGTGCCCAACCAGAGCGCCGTGAATCACGACCTCACTGACCATGGGGCAACCATCCTCCGCTACAAAGGCTCAGACGGCCGGTTGCGCGTATCCGCTCGCTACCTCGACGAGGCGCTATCGACCGATGAGATACCCGTTCATAGCTTCGACCGGGTCGAGAGGCTGTCGCCGGGCGAGATCGCTGAAATCGAAATAGAGCTGCTCCCGATCGGTCTCGTGTTTCACCCTGGCGAGCAACTACGCTTTGTGATCAGCTCAAGAAACCTTCTGGGAACGATGATGCCTGGGATTGAGGAGTATGTCGGCGCCAACAGGGGGCAGCACGTCATCCACACGGGCGGCGCGCACCCGTCTTACTTGCAGCTTCCCATCCAGGCCCGGTAGCGAGAGCGGTTTCACATGAGCACGGCTGGACAATTATTTCGCCGGTAAAAGTCCTTTTTCCCGCAGCGCCGAATCGAGCTCGCGATTGGAGGGCGTGCTCAATACTTCTCCGTCCACGTCGATGGTTGGCTTTTTCTCCTTGCCGTTGTTCTGTTTCGCAACCCACTTGGCCGACTCGCGGTCGTCATCGATATCTATGTACTTATACTCAACTCCCAGCTGATCGAGGTGCTGGAGAGCGGTTCGAGTCATGGAGCACCAGTCTGCTCCGTACACGGTCACTTGCGCCATAGATTTCATTGTGTCTCCGTTTACAACGGCAAGGCCATCCCAAGGGAAAATAATTTCGTCAAAAGCTCGAACTTCTGCCGGTCTCCAGATTCAAGAACACAAATCGCAGAGAATTGCATCTGATCGCATGACGGTGAAATCGTAGCCTCATCAGTGAAGTCTCGATGCTTTCCGAGACACGTACTCTGAGATCACGGCAGGTAAGTGAGAAAAGAGGTTGGACTCAAGGAAGCCGTCAAGTTACGCTACGAGGAGAAGACAATGATTTCAATTAGCAGCTTTTACCATTCGGACGAACTATCCGCACAGCAGAGCGCGTTTGCGTACTTTGCGCAGGCCGATGAGTTCGACGATCCATCCGCAGATGACGATGACGTGGATGATGACGACGACCTTGACGAGGATGATCTAGATGACGAGGATGATTTAGACGACGAGGACCTCGATGATGAAGACATCGACGACGATGAGGACGAGGAAGATCTAGAAGAAGACGAAGAGTAATCGGGCGGGGAGCAATGGGCATCTGTGCTCCCCGTGTTTGCTTTGCTGGAATGGGGCTACTGTGCGCTGAGGTGGCCCTTTTCCGTATGCTGGATTTGAAAATTCTTGTTTGGGTAAGGCGGGTGATGCGGTACCGGGTTGGGATGCGCCCGGGAAAGCGCGGTGAGGTAGGCGATCGCCTTTTCAAGTTGCGCATCGTTGCCCTCAAAGCTGGCATGCGGCGGATTGTCGACCACGATGTCGGGATCGACGCCGTGGCCTTCGATGAGCCACTTGCCCTCTGGTCCATATACTCCCAGTTCGGCCGCAGACGCCACGCCGTTGTCGGCCAGACGATTGCTGGAGGTAAGCCATACTTCTCCGCCCCAGGTTCTCGTGCCGATCACTTTGCCGAGGCCCAACCGACGGAAGCCTTCACTAAATGCTTCGCCATCGGAGGCGGTCCATTGGTCGCAAAGGACCACGACCGGTCCGCGGAAGGCATCCTGCATATTCCACGAAGGGTGACCGGCGCGCGGCTGCCAATACATCCAAGCCTTTCGCATTAATTTTCCGAGCACCCAGCTATCGATGTTGCCGCCGCGATTGTGCCGGACATCGACGATCAAGGCAGCGCGATCGAAAACTGGCGAATATTCTTCCACCCATTGAGCGATATCGGCGGGACCCATGGCCCGCAGGTGAACATAGCCGATTGCGCCCTGGGAAGCCTTATCTACAGCTTCCCTGCGAGTGAACTCCCATTCGGAGTAGCGTAGATCGACGTCTGCTTTGGCGCTGATGGGCTTAACCAGAACGTCGCGCGGGCTGGAGCCGCCTGCGGGTTGAACGTGAAGGAGGACGGGCTTTCCTGCTTGTCCCCTCAATAGACTGCCGGGATCTAATGCGGGAGTGAGATCCTGGCCGTTGATCGCCAGAATCGTATCGCCATCAGAAACTTGGACCTCAGGCCGGGCGAGAGGACTGAGCTTGTCGGGGCGGTCGGGATCTGTGCGATAGACGTGCTCAACAATCCAGCCTTTGCCGGTAGGCGCGGGCGCCAGACGCGCGCCCAGAGTGGAGAGTTCAATCTGGTCTGTTCCTTTCCGTATGTCGCCGCCTCTGACAAAGGTGTGAAGCGCGGAAAGTTCGCTGACCATATCGGCGATGAGATCGCTGAGCTCTTCGCGGTCGCGCACACGGCCGATCAGCTCGCCATATTTGTCTCGCATCGCGGGCCAATTCACGCCGTGCATGTGCGGATCGTAGAAGTAGTCGCGGTGCAGACGCCAAGCGTCCTGAAAGGCTTCGCGATACTCGTCGGCTGGGATGACCGAGAACGTCCAAGCGCCGAGGTTCACACGAGCATCCGCCATACCTTTAGGCGATTTCAGCGCGTCGGCTTTGAGCGCGGAGTCGAAGACGAACAAATCGTTGCTGACATGCACCAGCATCTTTTTGCGATCCCCTGAAATCTCGAAGCTCTTTACGCCTTCGAGCAACGTTTCGGGTGCGTCGCCTTTGTTGGCGATGTCGACACATTGCAGGGAGTTCTTGGCGGGCTCGTCCGCGCTGTGATCGAGCCAGCAGAGGCGTTTCGCGGCGGCTTGAAGATCGGAGTAATTACCGGGGCGGACCGGGACGTCCCAGAGCCGGCTCTCGAGACCATCGGTGTCGATCTCCACTTTCGGAGGCGCTGTTTTGGCAGCTTTCGCGGGATTGGCGGCGGTGTTGGGTTTTTCGGCATCCGAGGCGGGATGCAGTTCATCGGCTGGTTCGAACGGCGAGATGAGGCCCTTGCGAAGAGCAAGAGCATAAACCTTGTTGGAACGGTCGAAGAACGGATCTGGCTGACGATCGCCCCAGGGGCTCTGCACCACCGTGTGCAACGCACGATCGGAGAGGAAGTAGATCCATTTGCCATCGGCGCTCCAATCGGCAGAGGAGCTGTTATAGCGATCGGTGGTGATGGGGATCGTTTTCCCGGAGTCCAAAGAGTACAGAAAGAGTTGGGCGAAATCGTTCGCCGCGTCTTTAGAGAACAGAATCCAACGGCTATCGGGAGACCATCGAATGCTTGAGAAAGCGCCGCCGGAGTTATCTTCCGGGTCGGCTTGCACGATCTGCTTGTCTTCTTTGCTTGCGAGATTCAGCAGGAACAGTCGATTGTTTTTGTCCTGTTGAACGAACCACTTTCCATCGGGGGATGGAATGCCTTCCCAACGCAGCACCTTGCCGCCAGTTGTGAGCTGCTGGCCCGCTCCGACGCCGTTGGCGGGATATTTCCAAAGCTCGACTTCCCCTGATTCGGTGGAGTAGACGAGAACGTTGTTCCCGTCTTCGGTGAGACGCCCTTCGCGGAAGCGCCTAGGGAGGTGTTCGCTGATATCGACGAAGCGGCCCTGCTTTGCCGGTGCAACGAACACGCGGCCGCGCGAGGTGAGGATTATCTTTCCGCCGGCGCCGGAAATATGCGCGGCACTGACATACTCGAGTGGCTTCTTGATCCAGTGTTCGCGAAGATGATCGAAGTCGGAAGGCAGATCGATCGGGATCGCACGATCGGATGCTTTTTTGATGTCGAAGACATGGAGGTCCGCGCCGACTTGATAGACGATACGGCCATCGGAGAGCGAGGGATCTTTTAAGTCCCAGCCTTCGCTATGCGTCAGCTGACGGAGTTTGTTTCCATCCTCGTCCATGGACCAGAGATTCATGGTGCCGTCACGATCAGTCAGGAAATAGATCCGGCCCGCATACCAAAGCGCGTTCTTACTTGTGCCGATGTAGCCGGCGGTGAGAGGAGATGCTTCTCTGCTGCCTGAGAACCTCCAGAGGCTCTGCGCGGTGCCGCCCTTGTAGCGCTTTGCGTAGCTGCCTTGAAATGGAAAGCGGGTAAAGAACAGAATCTTTCCAGAAGCGTCGTAGCTGCCCTGCGAGGCTTGGCTGAGCGGCACTCGTTCAATACGGTTGCTGGAATCGATGGTGAGCAGTTGGGCATCGGGTAGCGTGGAGTACCGGTAGCTGGAGAACAGTATTTTGCCGTCCGGCGTCCAGCCCTGGACAAGCGCTTGACCATCGAAGGTGCGCCGCTGAGGCAAGCCGCCTTCGATCGGCATTGTATAGACCTCGCTGGGGCCTTCATAGTCGGCCGAGAAAGCGAGGGTTTTGCCATCGGGGGAGAACGCTGCGTGGCCTTCTTCACCTAAGCTACTGGTCAGGCGGGTGGCAACGCCGCCGTTTACGTTGACCTCCCAGAGATCGCCTTCGGCCGTGAAGACCACGGTGTCGCCGTGAATTGTGGGGAAACGGTAGTATCCGTTTGAAGAAACAGCAGGCGCGCCGGGCAGGCAACCGGCGCAGAAGACGAGAGAGACCGTAAGGGAAGCTAGCGGGCTACGCATGTGCAACACAGGATAGCGTAGGAAGTGGCGGGACGGATTGCCGACTACCGTCTGCGCTTCAGGCGATCCTCAAACCAGGCAAAAACGGCTTCCATCCGGATGACGCGTCTAAATGAAGATAGGCGCGGCTGCCATTTGTTTAGCCTACCCAGTAATTAACTCGTGGTCGAATTTTTCAAAGGCCAACTGATCTGATTCTGCCGGTGGAAAGCAAGGTTTCCAATCTGTCCGGCGCGCGCCGCCGCAACCCCCGCTTCAACGGGAGCATTCGGCTCTTTGCGGGACTTAATGCACTCGAAGAAGTTGGCCATATGGTCGATCGTGCCGTCGTGATAGCCCTTCTCCGACATGATTGGATTGGCTTTGCCGACGCCCTCGCGATAGGTCTCAAATCCGCTGCGGGTCAGCTTAATCGTGCCCTCGGTACCGCGAAATTCAAGGCCGCCGTCATCGATCGAGGACACCATCGTTCCCTCATAGCCAACCTCGAAGCCGCCGTAGCGGAAGGCGGCCTGCAGGGTGTCCGGGCATTGCCACTGCTTGAAAAAATAGGTGTCGCCCATCATGTAGGCGGTGTTCGGCTGCGTCTGGTTCATGGCCCAATGCACCACGTCGATCCAGTGAGCGAAAAGGTCTGTCATGGCGCCGCCGCCGAAATCCCAGAACCAGCGCCAACGCCGGTACTTTTCTACGCTGAACGGCTGTGTGGGGGCAGGCCCGAGCCACTGCTTCCAATCGAGCTGTTGCTCGTTGATGGGCTCCACTTCCCAATCCGACTGATAGTTCTGATACCAATAGGTCCGGACCTGGGTGATACGGCCGATGTTGCCGGCCTGGATCAGTTCAACCGCGCTCTGGAAGTGACGCCAGCTCCGCTGCTGCATGCCGCATTGCAAGATTCTATTTGAGGATTTGACGGCGTGAATCAAGTGCTCGCCCTGGTCAATAGCATGGGTCACGGGCTTTTCGAGATAGACATCTTTACCGGCGGCGAGCGCGTCGGTTGCGACCTTCACGTGCCAGTGATCGGGCACCGCAACGATCACCGCGTCGAGCTTCTGGTCGAGTACCTGTCGATAATCGACGTGCGTGGTGGCGTTGCTGCAACTTGGAATTGTTTTCAGAAAGTCGAGATGAGGGGCATAGACGTCCGAAGCGGCTACCAGGTTAAAAGGCGCGGATTTAACGGCCGAATGGAGCAGAGTATGCATGCGCCCGCCGATACCGATTGCGCCGAGCTGAAGCGTATCGTTCGCTCCCCAGGCGCGGGTTGCCGCCACGGCGGTAAGGCCGCTCGCCATCAGAAAATGCCGCCGGTTCGTTTTCGTCTGCATTGCATTCGATGTTATATCAGTTCGGTTTTCAGCGCCGTCTCAGATTTTCGACAGGCTTCAGAAATCGAGTGAGCAGAACACCGCTTGGGAGCCACTAACCTGTGAGCTCATCAGTCCGAATGAATTTAGCAGAGCCAGGCGCACAGAACGGTGAAGGTGCAGAGGGCCGGATTCATGGCCCTATGCTGCAGCGGCTGCTCGATCTCGAGCTTCCACTTGCGGTACTGCTGGGGCGCGCTACATTGCCCATTCAAGACGTGCTGAAGCTTACTTCCGGTTCTCTCATTGAGCTGGATCGCGCGGTTGGCGATCCGGTGGATCTTCTGGTGCATGGCACGGTAGTGGCGCGAGGCGAGATTGTATCGTTCCGCGGTAATTATGCAGTGAAGATTCGCCAGATCATCAGCCGTGAAGACCGGTTTTCACTGCGGCCGGAAGCTTAGCCGACTGTATTAACCAGCGTTCCAATAGGCGGAATGACAATGGCGATCTCGTCGCCAAGCTGTAAGGTGAAGTCGTCTGGAGGCACAATACCGGTCCCAGTCAGCAGAAACGCGCCGGTTGGGAAGCTGTTATCGCGATAGAGATAGCTTGCCAGATCCGGGAGTTCGCGCTTGATCGATTCGAGCGTAGTTGAACCTTCGAAGATGACCTCGCGCCGTGTAATGGTGAGCGTGATGCTGGTTTGCTTGGGCAGAGCGCCGTCGCTCACCAGAATGCAAGGCCCCAGCGCGCAGCTTCGGTTGTAGACCTTGGCCTGGGGCAGATACAAGGGATTCTCGCCTTCTATATCGCGCGAGCTCATATCGTTGCCGATCGTGTAACCGATGATCTTGCCCGAGGCCGAGAGGGCGAGCGTAAGCTCCGGCTCAGGAACCGACCATTTCGCATCGCTTCGAATCGCGACAGGCTGATTCGTCCCGGCTACCCGGCTTGCAGTCGCTTTGAAAAACAATTCGGGCCGTTCGGCGTTGTAGACACGATCGTAGAAGTCGCCGCCACCGGCCGATTTGGACTCTTCCATGCGGGCGTTCCGGCTGCGGTAGTAGGTGACGCCGGCCGCCCAGACTTCCTGGGTTCCAATCGGCGGCAGCGCATCGGCTATTAGATCGCCCGAGCAGCGTTCGAGACTGGGCAGTTGCCCGGTGAGGTAATCGGCAAGATCGTCACGGGTGAACAGCGAATCCCAGTCCGTTTGGAGTTTGTAACATGCGCTGTTCCCGGTTTGGAGGACAGCTCCGTGGCGCGTTCGATAGAGTTTCATGGCAAGGAAGGAGATCAGCGGCCTACCGCAAAATCGGCGCTGCACCCGCGGTCCACCCAGATGCCGCGCTGATCGAAGCCCCAGCTTCGACCCTGCTCGCAGGGACGTCCACTACGCTGCCGGATGAGGCGTATCCCGCGGCTTACGTCGGCGCGGCAATAGGTACGACGTCCGCCCGAACTGCAGGTGATCACTTGAGCGATCGGACGCCCCGGGGGACGGACCGCGACAGGCGCCAGTGCGAAATCGCCTCCGCACCCGCGGTCTACCCAGATACCGCCGCGGTCGAAGTCCCACGATTGGCCCTGAATGCAAGCGGCGCGGCTCCGTTGGCGTAGCAGGCGGACACCTCGTCTGGTATTGGCCTGGCAGTAGGTACGGCGGCCGTTGTTCGAGTAGCACGAGAGTGTCTGAGCATGTGCGGGCACGACATAAGAGCAAAGTAATCCGCAGAGGAAGAGAAGGATGGTTCGCGGGGACATCGCACGAATACTAACAAACGCACAGCAGGACAGCAGGAGGCCTAAGAGTTTGAAAGGTAGCTCAGCTTAACATTTAAGAAGCTTGCCACTTATAAAACCCACGCTGTGCCGCAGCCGATTGATCGTTCCGCTTGTCTTCGCAGCCTTGATGTCAGCAGGTTTGGTGTCAGGCATAGTGGGCGCGGCGTACGCGGCCGATTCACAGAAACTAACGCCGGTGCAGGCGGCGCAACCCGATAGCTACCCAATCCCCATTGCTTTGAATCGCGGCGCCGCTGGACTCTCGCGCATGCTGCTGGAATTGCGAACCAGAGCCAGCATGCTGATGATTGTGGCGCATCCGGACGATGAGGATGGCGGAATGCTGGCGTATGAGACGCGCCGGATTGGGGCACGCACGTCTTTGTTGACGCTGAACCGCGGCGAGGGCGGCCAAAACGCCATGTCCACGGACTTCTACGACGCGCTGGGATTGGTGCGAACGCAGGAGTTGATGCAGGCGGACCGCTTCTATGGCGTGCAGCAATTCTGGGGAACCGTGATCGATTACGGCTTCTCAAAGACACGCGAAGAAGCACTCGAGCAATGGGGCTACCAGCGCGTGCTTTCCGATGCCGTACGCGTGGTAAGAATGACCCGGCCGCTGATTGTCACTTCGGTTTTCGTGGGCGCTCCCACCGACGGCCACGGCAATCATCAGGTAGCGGGACAGATTGCGCAAGAGGTGTTTCACGCCGCTGGAGATCCCAAACAGTTTCCCGAGCAGATTCGCGAGGGACTGCGCCCCTGGCAGCCGTTGAAAGTCTATGAAAGAGTGCCGTTTTTCGCGCCGACCAAGGACAATACGGTTTACGACTACGCGACCGACAAGTACGTACCGTATCGCTTCTACAACTACGCCTCGAAGACTTGGATCGACCATACACCGACGACGGATGTGAAAGTCCCGGAAGGAGCCACAGACGCTTCGGCAGGGCTGACGTTTTTGCAGATCGCACGTGAGGGATGGGGCTATCAGAGATCGCAGAACGGGGGCGGCACGCTGCCTCCGGCAAGCTTGTATTCAGCGGCTTATCATCGCTATGCGTCGCAGGTCCCCGCGCACGGACCGGAGAACTCGTTTTACGACGGCATCGATGTTTCGCTACACGGCATTGCAACGCTCAGCACAGGCGGCAACACTAAATTTTTGACCGAACGCTTGGCTAAGCTGTCCCTGTGTGTTGAATCGGCTTCGGCGCATTTCAGACCCGGCAGCCCTGGAGCCATTGCCGGCGACCTGGCGCACGGATTGAAGATGACGCGCGAGCTGATCGAGGCAGTACACTCAAGCGATCTTGCTGAGCCGGGTAAAAGCAACATCGAGTTCGAACTCGAGCAGAAGGCGAAGCAGTTCGAGACGGCGCTGCCGCTTGCGCTCAATCTTACGTTTCAAGCGACGGTCGCCCCCGCGAAAGAGCCGAGCGGCCCATTCGCCGCGTTTGGAGGTCAGCAGGCCACGTTCGCAACAGCGATCCCCGGCCAGACTTTCCACATTCAAACGCATTTGATCGACGGGGGCGCCGAGAAGGTTTCCGTTCAGAGCATCCTGGTGCAGGCGTCCGGGAACAAGTCGTGGTCGATCGCGGCGGAGGGCGCGCCGACAACTCAATCGGCGTTGCAGACCAATGAGGAGACAGGCCGGAGATTCACCGTGAAGGTACCTGATGATGCGAGGTTTACCCGAGCCTATTTCGGAAGACCCAGCGAGGAGCAGCCTTATTACAATTTGACAGACGAGAGATTCCGAAACCTGTCCTGGGCGCCTTATCCGCTCTGGGCCTCGGCCCGGATCGCGTTTGACGGAGCAGAGTGGGACATGCGGCAGGTTGTGCAAACCAACAGCCGGCTCGAAGGCATTGGAATGGTGCAAAATCCGCTGCTGATTGGGCCGGCAATCTCAGTTTCCGTCATGCCTCCGAGCGGCGCAGTACCGCTGGATACCAAGAAGTTTGCCTTTACCTGCCGGCTGTTCAGCAACGTAAAAGGCGCTGCGAAAGGCGACTTGCATCTGCAGTTGCCAGAGGGCTGGAAGGCCAGCCCCGATGCTTATCCGTTCTCGTTTCATCGCGACGGAGATACCGAGAACGTCAGCTTCGAGATTACGCCAGGAACGATTGAGCAGAAGCGCTATGAAATCCGAGCAGTGGCGGATTACGACGGCAAGAAGTACTCGGAAGGCTATCGAATGGTCGGCTACCCGGGCGTTCGGCCATATCCGTACTACCAGCCGGCAAAATATGAAGCGACGGGCGTTGACGTAAAGACTTCGCCAGGTTTGCGTGTAGCCTATCTGCCGGGCACGGGCGACGATCTGCCTGGGGCGCTGGCCGATTTGGGAATCGGCGCGGTCACGCTTTCTACGGCGGATCTGGAGACGCGCGATTTACAGTCTTTTGACGCCATCGTGCTCGGTGTAAGAGCTTACAGCGCGAGGCCCGAGTTGCGAAGCGCCTACGGCAAGCTGATGCAGTACGTAAAAAACGGCGGAGTCTTGATCGTGCAATATAACCTGCAAAATCTGGATGACGGAAACGGCCCGTACTCGTTTTCGCTGGGTTCCAGTCCGGCGAAAGTGGTGGACGAGAAGTCGCAAGTAAAGCTGCTCGACCCCAGCGCGGAAATTCTGAATTGGCCGAACAAGATTACTACTTCAGATTTTGGCGGTTGGGAGGAAGAGCGGGGCCACGGATTCATGGAGAAGTGGGATTCGCATTACGTGCCGCTCGTTGAGATGCACGATCCCGATCAGAAACCGCAGCGTGGGGGTTTGTTGGTGGCTCACTACGGGAAAGGTGTTTATATTTACGATGCGCTAGCGCTATACCGGCAGCTTCCGGCCGGGGTTCCGGGCGCTTACCGGCTCCTGGCAAACCTGGTGAGCGCCGGAAAGAGCCCCAAGCAGCGCTAGCTAGGGCGTGACTTTCTAAACCTACGTTACGAATCTCAAGTAGAGGATCGCTAATCCATTAGATAGGCAGCCCATGTTGAAATCTAGCTTTACTTACCTTCCGTTTGCACTGGCCGTGATTGGCGCAGTAAACTTGGCCGCAGCGCCGGGTAACTTCCCCGCGCCAGCGATCGACATCCCCCCTTCGGCCGAGGCCGGACCGCAGACCGCCGTGCTCGCCGGTGGATGCTTCTGGGGCATGGAGGGATTGTTCGAGAGAATCAAAGGCGTAAAGAACGTAGTTTCGGGATTTGCCGGCGGAAAGAAGTCTACCGCGCAGTACGAAACGGTCAGCACCGGAAGCACCGGGCATGCTGAATCGGTTCAGATCACCTTCGATCCGAAACAGATCACATACGGTGAACTGCTCGAGGTGTATTTCTCGGTTGCGCACGACCCCACTGAGCTAAACCGGCAGGGTCCGGATTCGGGCACCCAGTACCGCTCGGCCATTTTTTACGCGAACGATCAGCAGAAGAAGGTAGCGGAAGCCTATATCAAGCAGCTCGACGCGGCAAAGATATTTCACGGACCGATCGTGACTCAGGTTGTGCCGCTTCAGGGCTTTTATGCCGCCGAAGCGTATCACCAGCACTTCCTGGACAACAACATGACGTATCCCTACATCGTGTACAACGATCTGCCGAAGCTGGCAGCCTTAAAGAAACAGTACCCGGAATTCTGCAAGCGGCACTAGTGGCTTGCGGCCGGGGCAGCGGGCTTGACGGGAATCTCAAGGATTCGAACCGGCTTTGGTGAGCCATCGAACTGGCTGATTTTCCGCAGCCCGCTTTGCTTGTCTTTGTATCGGGCCTGCACCTCATAATCCTGATTGAAGCTGAGATCGGCGAATTGGTAATGGCCGTCTTTTTTGGTGAAAAAGTTGGTCTTCTCGTTGGTCTTCTTGTCCGTCAGAGTTACGAGCGCTCCAACTAACACCTGTCCGGACTGATCGGTAACTTGACCGCTTACTGTTCGGGTTGTGGCGGCTTTCTCTTTCTTTGGCGAGCGTTGATTTCCAAACGTTGCGGCGTCATTGGGGGGCCGCGCTCCGGGGCTGGAGGGCTGCTGTGCAAGGCCGAAAAGCGGTAGGGCAGCGATAGCAAAAACAGCAGCTAAAAGGGGCCTCATTGAAATACCTCGGACGAAAGAGTTTCTTCAATCGTACCAATCGGTAACCTGTCCGGTTTGCGAGCTTCTAATAGGGCGTGATGAGAGTTAGAACAGCTCTAGGCGCGGCGCTTCTGGTGGCGTCTGCGCTCCCTTTAAGCTTTGGGCAGGCAAGCGGCAACAGTGAGACGATCAAGATTGCGCCGGGAGCGCCGGTTCACCCGTTTCCGCATTTCTGGGAGCAGATGTTCGGTTCAGGGCGGGCGAATCTCAGTATGCGCGAGAGCTACCGGCGCGATTTAAAGACGGTGCGCGATCATACCGGGTTTACCTATGTGCGTTTTCACTCCATTCTCGACGATGAGAACGGCGTATACGACGAAGATGCGCAGGGTAAGCCGATTTACAACTTCTCGTATGTGGACCAGATCTACGATGGGCTGCTCGACCTTGGCGTCAAGCCGTTCGTGGAGCTGAGTTTTATGCCGCGCAAGCTGGCGGCAAATCTGAAGCCGCATCCATTCTGGTACAAGCCATTTCCTTCGCCGCCGAACGATCCTGCGAAGTGGAGCGCGTTGATTCAGGCATTCACGCAGCACTTGGCGGACCGCTACGGGAAGAGCGAAATAGAGACATGGTACTTCGAAGTCTGGAATGAGCCGAACATCGATTTTTGGGATGGCGAGCCGAAGCAGTCGACGTACTTCGCGTTCTATGATGTGACGGCCAAAGCGGTGAAGAGCGTGGACGCGAAGCTGCGTATCGGCGGCCCTGCGACCGCTCAAGCTGCCTGGGTCGATGCCTTCATCGCGCATTGCAAGAAGAACGATGTGCCGTTCGACTTTGTGTCGACTCACGTGTACGGCAACGAGGATTCGCGAGATGTGTTCGGAAAGCGACTGCCAATCTCGCGAAGAGATATGGTCGCCCGGTCGGCGAAGAAGGTTTATGACCAGGTAAAAGCGTCGGAGGCGCCGCAGACGCCGATCATCTGGTCGGAGTACAACGCGACGTATATGAACCGGCCGCAGGTGACCGACGATGCGTTCATGGGGCCGTGGCTTGCGAACAATATTCGGGAGTGCGATGGACTGACGGCGATGATGTCGTATTGGACGTTCTCGGATGTGTTCGAGGAGCAAGGCGTGGTGAAGAAGCCGTTCTACGGCGGGTATGGATTGATCGCGGAAAATCACGTGCCGAAAGCGGCTTTTTGGGCGTTCGATTTACTGCATCAATTAGGGAATCAGCGCGTGCAGATTGATTCGGAAAACGCGCTGCTGACCAGGCGGGCGGACGGAACGTACGTGATGGCGCTTTGGAATTACGCGGAGCCCGATGGGCAGGTAGCGGCGAGGACTTTTCACTTGAGTGCTTCGGGAATCAAGGCGAAATCGTATATGATTCGGGTGGTCAGCCCAGGGCAGGCGTCGGCACTCGAAGATTGGCGGAAGATGGGCTCACCGGCAACGCCGACGCGGAATCAGGTTCGCATGTTGGTGCAGGAATCTAGCTTGCCGCCGGCAATGAAGCGAGGGTTCGATCAGCCGATTGAGCTGGGCGCTGAAAGTTTGGCTTTGGTTGAGTTCCGGTAAGACTATGGCCTTCGTCAGATAAGCTAGTGCGACGGCTGAGTCTGATACCGGCGGTCCCAAACGGAAATTCAGAGAAGAGCAACGATAGTCTCGGCAGTGATGATGCCTCAACCGAGTATGGCTACCCTTTTGGCGAACTTTTCGGTAGCCCAGATGCTCCAGGGCGCGAATTAACCGGTCTGCGGATACGGCGCGGGGAACCCTCACGCGGCTTCTAAAGGAATCAATTCATCTTTAACATAATGCAGCTGCGCAAGCCGAGGGCGCAAGTGAGCATCTTCAAAGTGCAAGGATATCGCTTCGAGAACGTTGCCGCGGAGTTCCTCCCAAGTCTCTCCCTCGGTGAAGATCGCCTGCCCTAATGCGCGGGCGCAAAATCCACCCTCCTCCGCGTCCCGGACCTCGAAAATCAGTTCCATCTCTGTAGGTTACCTGAAGGGCGACTCTGGTAAGATCGCCGATCGGGAGGTTCACCCGACGGACCCGTCAAACGTGACAGAACGGCCCGTTTCCTTTAGGCTGAAAGAGAGATGCCTCAACCTGACCGGCTTTAAATAAATGACCCTCAATCTCACCCCCGATATTGAAGCGCGCCTGCTGGCACTGGCACAGCGCAATGGCATTTCTGTGGAAGTTTTCTTGCAGCATGTCGTCGAGGAAAAGAGCGGCCCGGCCCCGCGCGGTCAGCAGCTCAGTCCGGAAGAATCGGCCTCGCAATTCGAAGAGTGGGCTAACAGTTTCCCGGACGCGTTGCCGATCCCGGATGAAGCGCTAAGCCGTGAAAACCTTTACCCCGACCGCTAAATGCGGGTCCTGGTGGACACCAATGTCCTCGTGCGATCAGTGGAGCGCCGCTATCCGCTCATGCGCGTTGCTCGTCAAGCGCTCCGCTCTCTGATCGAGAAGGGAAATGAACTCTGCGTCGCCCCGCAAGATATTGCTGAATTCTGGAACGTGTGCACGCGGCCGGCCGAAGTCAATGGCCTGGGCAATTCTATTGCCGGCCACAGACCGCCTGGCAGCACGCATCGAAACATTCTTTACGGTACTGCCGGACTCGATGGACACCTTTCAACGTTGGCGGCGCATAATTGTGGCGAACGAAGTGAAGGGCGCGAAAGTCCACGATGCGCGGCTTGTCGCCATCATGCAGACACATGGATTACAACAGCTCCTGACGTTCAACGCCGCGGATTTCAGGCGCTATACCGGCGTCGAGATCATCGATCCCCTCAGATTCGATGCCTGATCGACAATTGTTAATACACACCCGCCATATAGGTGCTCGATGCGATAGGGTCTCCCGCCTTTGGCGAATTTCCGGCGCTGATCTTCGCGCCGGTCGTCTGTCATTCGTCGGCCGTAAAGCGCGCCGAGCATCGACTGGTGAAGCAGTTTTATGAAACCGGCCACGACATCGACCTGCGTAGTTGGATAAGGATCTTCGATTTGGGTATGAGCGACGACATCGGGTATCGGACGCCAGTCTTCCCGAATGCGCAGTTCGATTCATGCTCGACGAAATAGCGTTTTTCCGAAGAAGCTCCGCCAAAATTCGTTCGAGCAGATTGTGCAGCCAGATCGGTACTGATTTTTGGATCGCCTCGCCGTTCCACAACTCGTAATACGGTTTTTCGCCGTCGTACCGCGCGTGAAACTCGGCCAGGGTAAGCAGGGGAGCGGCTGACGTCGTCATGGTTTCAGCACGGCCAGCTTTGTGCTGGTTTTCAGGAATAGAGGAGTTCGCTGACAGTTTGGAACTGGTAGCCCTTGTCCCGGAGGATCGGGATTATCGTTTTGACAGCAGAGAGAGTCGCGCTGATGTCGGGCTTAGACTCGATCGCGCGGCCATCGTGGAGACAGACGATTCCGCCGGGGGTGGAACGCCGCAGCACGTGGCGCGTGACGCGGTCAGACGACCAAGCCCAATCGTTGCCAATAACAGTCCAGAGGACATTCAGCAGCGAGAGCTTCTCCTGGACGGCGCGGAGGCCGGCCCATCGAAAGCCGTAGGGAGGCCGCAGCAACATGGGTTTCACGCCGGTCTCGAAGGCGATGATTTTCTGAGTTTCGGTGAACTCACGCTCGATGAACTCGCGCGACTTGAAGGGCAGCCTGGGGTGGGAAAAAGAGTGGTTTCCCAGTTGATGCCCGGCTGCGGCGACTTGGCCCGCGATGGCAGGGAGACGTTTGACGTTCATCCCGCACTGAAAGAATGTCGCTTTGACGTTGGCCTTGTCGAGATAGTCGAGCAGGTGCAAGGTTCCCTCGCTAGGGCCGTCGTCAAAGGTGAGAGCGACCGTTTTCTTTCGGCCTGCTCCACGGTATACGGAGGGCCCGAAGAGTTGAGAGGATTTGGAGAGGCTGCCATACGCCGCAGCGGCGGACAGTCCGCCCATTACCGCGCCGGCGGTGAAACCCGTCATGGTCAAAGTTCGCATATAAGTCCTCGGTCTAACGAAAGTAGCATTCTAAACTAGCCCGAACGATGTATACGCCATGGAACCGTCCGATCCGGTCCGATAGCTGGCAACTCCTTCACAGGAGCCGTGCGGCGACTCATTATTCCAGCCGCGATCCGGGTGCTGTGAAAATCTCTGCCTATTCTACAGAAAGCCTTTTCAGGTTTTGCTGGTTCCGGCTGCCGACCCGTTGAGACCTGAGTCTGGGATGTGTGACACAGGCCGCAATTTTTCAGTACGCTGAAGAGGCCGCGGGGATTGTTCGCGCCGCCTTCGGATACTTGCAAGGAAGGACGAATAGTAACTTTTTCTGAGTGAGAAGCGAAGAATACTACGAATGAGCGAATTGAAGCTTAAACATCTATTGGCGATCCGGTGGTTTCACTGGATCAACTTTCCGCTACTGGCGTTGATGATCTGGAGCGGAATCCTAATCTATTGGGCTTATGCGCCGTATCATATCGGCTCGTTCCATATTTTCCCGCCGGCGTTCGTGGCGTTTTTTCATCTCGACCATCGCTTGGCGGAGGGAATGGCGCTGCACTTTACGCTGATGTGGCTGTTTATCGGGAACGGCATTGTGTACGTGCTTTACACGTGGATTTCGGGCGAGTGGCGGTATCTGGTTCCGAGGTCGCCGACTGCGTTCCGGGATGCGCTGCAGGTGACGTTATACGATTTCGGACTCAGCAAAGTATGTCCACCGCAGGACAAATATAATGCGGCCCAACAGATTGCTTACTCGGCGATCATCGTGATGGGCGCGGGGTCGCTGATCACGGGCCTAGCAATTTATAAACCCGCGCAGCTAGCGTGGCTGACGGCGTTGTGTGGCGGATATACGGTCGCGCGCCTGATTCACTTCATCTTGACGGTGGGGTATGTCCTGTTCTTTATCGTGCATGTGTGGCAAGTGGTGCGGGCGGGGTGGAATAACTTCCGCGGCATGGTGATTGGATACGAGGTGGTTAGTGCTGACAAGTGACAAGCATCGGGAGATAGTAGCCGGACCGGCGGAATTGGAGCAGCAGCTAAAGAAGCGGACGCGCCGAGGATTTCTGGTCGGCGGAGTTGCGGCTGCATTGGGAGTGGGCGGCTTCGAGTGGCTGAGGCACGCGGGCCAGGAGGATGGAGTGCCGTGGCCGCAGCGGCGAATGCTCGACCTGAATCAGAAGATCGCGCATTCGTATTTGAGCGACGGGCATCATATGCCTACCTATAAGGCAAGCCAAATCACGTATCTGAAGCCGAATGGGGATGTGGGTTTAGGGCCGGACTTCAATCCGGCGAGCTGGAACTTGCATGTGATGGCGGATGGGCATCCCCCGCTGAAACTGACCTTGGCTGACGTGATGAGCCTGCCGAAGGTAGAGATGGTGACAAGGTTCTGCTGCATTGAAGGGTGGAGCGTGGTGACGTCGTGGGGTGGCGCGCGGTTTTCGGATTTCACCAAGAAGTATCTGCCCGCCGGACAGCCGATGCCGCACTACGTCTCAATGACCACGCCGGACGAAGAATACTACGTGGGACTCGATGCCAAGAGCGCGCTCCATCCGCAGACGCTGCTCGCCTACGAACACAATGGGAAGCCGCTGACCGCCGATCACGGAGCACCGCTTCGATTGGCGATTCCGGTGAAATACGGCATCAAGAACATCAAGCGGATTGCAGCCATTCAGTACACCAATGACAAGCCGGATGACTACTGGGCCGAACAAGGGTACGATTGGTTTGCAGGTTTGTGATTCGTGTCCGACGCCGCTCTTTATTGTGGAACCTCCGGGTTCGCTTACCCAAGTTGGAAGCCGGGTTTCTATCCGGCTAAGCTGCCGCAGGCGAAGTTTCTGTCGTACTACGCGTCGCGGCTGAATGCGGTGGAAGCGAATTACACATACCGGCGGATTGCGCTTGCTAGTACGTTCGAAAAGTGGGTAGCGAGCACGCCGGAAGGCTTTCTGTTTCTGCCGAAGGCGCACATGAAGATTACGCATTCTCTGAAGCTGGAAGGGGCGGAAGAGTTTATGCGAGTTTTTCTGGAATCGCTGGAACCGTTGCGGCAGGCGGGGCGGTTGGGGCCAGTGCTATTTCAATTAGCGCCTACATTTCGGGTAGATCGGGAGCGGTTGGCGCGGTTCGTGAGGCTGATTCCGAGGGCCGTGCGCGCAGCCTTCGAGTTTCGCAATGCGACGTGGTTCGAGGAAGGCGCTTACGAGATCATGCGGGATGCGAACGTGGCGCTTTGCCAGGCCGAAAACGAGAATCTGGAGACGCCCCATGTGTTGACGGCCGACTTTGTGTATTTGCGGCTGCGGAAGCCGGATTACACAGAATCGGAACTCGAGAGCGTTCGCTACCGCATCGCGCAATACCGGAACAATGGGTATCCAAGTTATGCGATTTTCAAGCATGAGGATACACCGGCGGGCGCGATCCATGCGGAACAGTTGTTTAAGGCGGCGCAGCAGGAAGTGGCGGCGGCTTCGTAACAGGATTTTCTAGTTTCAACCGGCCGGTGAACTTCGCGATGAAGGTTGAGCGGTCATGGCACTGTGCCCAGAATGAAAAGTCACTGACTCTGAAGCTGCTTTACGTTTTGAGCTCGGGCGCGGGTTTGGATTACTTCGGCGATACGCTGCTCTTCCGCGGCTTGCTTCGGTTGGCCGAGTTTTCGGAAGGCAGAGCCGAGGACGTAGTGGGCTTCGGTGTAGTTCGGTTTGAGCGCGATGGCTTGGCGAAGGGGAGCAAGCGCTTGTTCGGGCTGGTCGAGCAGGACGCGGCATTTCCCCAGTTCGAAGAGCGCTTCCGGGTACTTCGGGTCGGCGGCAAGAGCGGCTTCGAGCAAGGGGATGGCCTGGGCGGGCTCGCCTTGCTTCCGTAGAATGTCGCCGAGCAGATAGTTCGAGGTGGCGTCGTGCGGATATCGCTTGAGCTCGGTGCGAAACTCGGCGGCGGCCCGGTCGAACTTACCCTTCTTCCAATAAATGATGCCCAAGCCCGAGTGAACCCCAACGTAGGTGGGATCGGCTTTCTCAGCGGCCTGATATTCGGCCTCGGCATCGTCTTCTCTGCCCTTCTGGTCATACGCCATACCGAGCATCGCGTGTGCGGAGGCGGAGTTGGGATTGACCTCCATAATGCGGCGGAAGACGTCGGCGACTCGGTCGTAATTCTTTGCCCGGTAGTAGGCTTTCCCAAGCACATCGAGGACGGTGAGGTCGCGCGGCTGCAGGCGATTGGCTCGCTCTAAATACTCGGCAGCTTCTTCGTTTTGATCGAGCGCAAGAAGCGTAAGACCGGTTAGGTCGAGGGATTGAAAGTCCGGGTTGGATGCAGCATAGGTTTTGAGCAGCGGTAGGGCTTTCGCGTACTGCTGAGAGCGGAAGTAGACGACCGCAAGATTGTGGGTGGTAACTGGATCGCCGGGTTTGAGCTGGAGGGCGCGATTATAAAGAGCAATAGCTTCCTGCTCCTTTTGCTCGTGAGCAAGGACCACCGCAAGAGTATCGAGTATTTGGATATTCTCAGGGTCGAGATGCAGAGCACTGCGGAAATGAGTTTCAGAGCTCGGGTAATTGCCTGTCTTAAGAGCCTGGGAGCCGGCAACTAGTTCGGATTGCAGATCGGGTTGAGAAATCTGCGACGGAGCAAAGAGGAGAGCGAGAAAGCAAAACGCGGCGTGCAAACTACTTCGATAGTAGCCTGCACGCCGCGCTGTTTAGAAGTTGTACTTGAGAGCGAATTGGATGTTGCGTTCGCCCTGAGAAGAGGTGATCTGGCCGAGAGTGGAGCCGATGCCCACACTCGGAGCGTTGAGGATTTTGGTATTGGTGAAGTTGATCGCCTCGGCCCGGAACTCGACGTTCGAGTGCTCGGTGACGGTAAACAACTTAGTCAAACTAAGATCCGCCGTGTGGAGCCCAGGGCCGCGGATCGTACCGACTCCGCAGGTCCCGAAGTGGCCTGGCGCTTCGTTAGCGTAGGCGGTTGGATCGAACCACTGGTAACCATTGACGGTTCCAGAGCTTGGATCGACCACCTGTTCGCCGTAGGTATGCTGGGTGCCAACGCAATCCGCTAACTGGTTGGGATTGTTGGTGCCGGTATTATCTTTACTGGACTTAATGGTGAGCGGGAAGCCTCCGCGCCAGTTGATGATCGAGTTGATCGACCAGCCGCCGGCTACGGCGTTCACCAGCTTATTGACGCTGCTTCCATACTTGCGCCCGTGGCCGAACGGAATGTCGTAAGTTACGAAGCCGTTAAAACCGTGAGTTACGTCGTAGTAGCAGGGGCCGTAATTCAGCTTGGAATTGTAAGTATCTTGCCAGTAATACCAGTTACCCTGAGCCTGGCCGTAGCCGCCGTAGTAACCGACTGCGTCGGATAAGCACTTCGACCACGTGTAA
This sequence comes from Bryobacteraceae bacterium, assembly GCA_965219105.1. Lineage (GTDB taxonomy): Bacteria > Acidobacteriota > Terriglobia > Bryobacterales > Bryobacteraceae > Bog-105. Next base: position 4,366,181 of record OZ244728.1, read on the forward strand.
TTGGCTTGGAACTGCAAGCCGCTGCTTAAGCGTTTCTGCACAGATACTTGTAGCGAGTTATAGTTCTGGATTCCGTTGGTGTCGGTCAGCTTAGCATTGCCGATTTCGTTCAAGAGAGTGGGATTGCCGCTCAGATAGCCGGGCTCAACGGTCCCGTCCGGTAGTAACTGGCGCTGTGAAGCCCAGATTGGAACGACTAAGTGATCGTTGTTCTGTCCGACATAAGACACCTGCGCGGTCAGAGAATTTCCGAATTGATGCTGCAGCGAGAAGTTCCACTGATCGGACACTGCCGGACGGAAGTTGGGGTCCCAAATGCGAAGCGATGTTCCGGCGTAGTTAATGTTCGTAGGATTGTCGACGCCGAAGATGCTGTAACCCTGCGCCAACGTAGAAGGTGCTTGATTGGGAAGGTAGTTCACGTTGTGCTCGGAACCGAAAGGCGGGTTCAGCGTTAAGCGAAGATTGGTGCCGGTACCCTCGAGGAAGTTGGAGATAGTCCAGGCTCCACGAAATACCGTGTTGCGGCTAGGGCTGTAAGCAAAGCCGATACGCGGCTGAAAATTGGTAATTCCGTTGTACTGGTTATACAGCGCTTGGCTGTTGCCGTTTTGCCCGGCAAGTTCGAGAGCGCCTGTGATCTCGTTGAAATTAGATTGCCGGTTATACTCTTCGACCCAGGGAGTATGCAGTTCCCAGCGAACCCCGAGATTCAAAGTAAGGTTTGGAGTGACTCGCCAGTCGTCCTGGAAGAAGGCTCCGTAAGTGGTGGAGCGTTGACCCCAGTCGCCCTCGGTAATTCCGCGCTGTACGTTATCGGGCAAGCCGACCAGGAAGTCGGCTTCGGGGGAAGCAACGGAACCGGCCAATGGCGATTGCGTGTATTGGCCGTTGAAGTTGAATTGTCCCGCGATACCGGCGTTACCGGAGTAGTAAGTGTTAATGCGATCGCGGAAGGCCTGAAAGCCTACATGCATGGTGTGTGTGCCGCGCGTGATGATGGCCGTGTCCTCGGCCTGGATCACAGTATCCGCAAACGATTGGAGGACATAGCTGTTACCGAACCCGGAAGCGTAGCCGCCGGTGAATCCGAAGCTTGGAAGAATGTCGCTCGGCACGTCCGGGATACCGACGCTAGCGGCAGTGATGCCGCTGCCGGAGAGCGTTCCGGTCACGATAGGACTGTAGTTTACGCCGGCGCGAAGCTCATTGACGAGCGACGGGCTAAACGAACGCGTGTAGTCCAACACGCCATTGTAAATGGGGTAGATGTTGTTCGAGTTATAAAGCAGCGGAATGCTGTTAGTGGTCGGATTCTCAATGTGCGCCTGCGAGTAACGGGCGAACAAGTGATCCCGGTCCGAGGCGTTCCAATCTATGCGTGCGTCGCCCTGATTTTGGTTAGTCTGACTGTGTGTCGTATTGAATACGTTGTTAGTCAGGCTGTTGTTAGTTGGTTGCGGGTAAAGCGGGGAGTTAACAATCGCGACTGCCTGGGGGCTCAGGAGACCAGCAGCGGCCAAATTGTTATTCGGAATCGGTGCCTTAGTCGTGGGATTGTAGAGTTGGACAGGAGTTGGCAGCGACAGCAATCGGGAAAAGTCTCCGGCGCGCTCGGCTGTTGTTAAGACCGAGAAACCGCTGCTGGTGCCCGGTTGATCGAAGCGCGAACCCTGATAATCCACGAAAAAGAAGAGTTTGTCCTTGATAATACGGCCGCCGAGAGAGGCACCGAATTCATTCCAACGAAGCAGGGGCCGGGGAAGACCGTTGAAGTTATTGGCCCAATTATTGGCATTCAACTTATCGTTCCGGAAGAACTCGAAAGCATCGCCGTGAAACGCGTTCGCGCCGCCCTTAATACTGACGCTTACAATGCCGCCCATGAAGTTGCCGAACTCGGCCGATGCATTCTGAGTGATCATGTTGAACTCTTGAATGGCATCGACGCTTGGGGTGTAGCCGACCGCATTTTCTGAAATCTGATTGTTATCCATGCCGTCGAGCAGGAAGTTATTGGTCTGCTCGCGGTTTCCATTCACCAGCGGGCGGCCTCCGCTGAAGCTCGATTGAGCGCCGGTAAACGAAGAGGGGTTGGTGGTAACAGTGCCAGGCGCAAGGAGCGTGAGCTGCACGTAATTGCGGGTTGCGAGCGGCAATTGAGCGTTAGTTTTCGCGTCAAGCACGGTGCCGAGTTGTGTGTTCTGGGTCTCCAAAATCGGCGCTTCAGTAGTCACCTCAACGGTTTGGTTTACGTCGCCGACCTTCAGACCAAAATCGATTTTGGCATTCTGATTGAGCACAAGGGTCACAGAAGGCTTAACAGCCGCTTGGAAACCGGCTTGCTGCACGCGAACTTCATACCGGCCTACGGGAAGCCGTGGCAGGTTGTAGAAACCGCTGCCGTCGGTCTGGGTGGGAAATACGCTTCCACGATCCAAATCTTTGGCGGTCACCTTAGCGCCGGCTACTGCGGCTCCTGAGGGGTCAGTCACAACGCCATTGATGGCGGCCGTGACCTCCTGCGCAACAGCAGGATTCGACGCGATAAGCGCACATACAACGAGCAGCAGACTTGCACAACAGATCCGCCGCGAAATTCGACTGAGATACGACCTCATAGACAACAACTCCTTTGCCCCAAGCGAGGGCACGATCCCAAAAAGAGATTCAATTCCAAAACGAGAGCTTTACGGAATTGTAAAGCGATTGCAAAAGGTCTGTCAAGGAAAAAAGTAAACAAAAGAAAGTAATAGAAAACAGTAGGCACCGAAGGCTTCGTGCTTTGGTCAGGCCAGGACGACTTCTATACCGCGGGCACGTAGCTTAGCGACTTGGGGAGCGGGGGCGTTTTCGTCGGTGATGATGCGGTGAATCGGGTTGAGTTGCGAAATCAGCGAAAGGCTGCGGTGGCCGAACTTGCTGGAGTCGGCAAGGACGGTGACTTGAGCGGCAGCGGCCATCATGCGTTGGTTTAGCTGGGCTTCCATGATGTCGAGCGTGGTTATCCCAATCTCGGGATCCAGGCCGACGGTGCTCATGAAGCAGTGGTCGGCGTGGAGGGAGCTCATCATCTGCTCGGCATGCGGTCCGACGAAGGCCGAGGAGGGCTGCCGGAGTAGCCCCCCGAGCAGAATAAGAGAGAGGCTGGAGACATCGGCCAGGATCGAGGCGATGTTGAGTGCGTACGTAATGACTGTGAGATGTTCGGGGCGTTTCTGGCGGATCTGGCAAGCCACTTCGGCGGCCGTGGAACCCGTGCAGAGAATCACGGTTTGCCAAGGTTGGATCAGCTCGACGGCCGCGCGCGCGATGCGGACTTTCTGCTCGTGGAACATGCCCTCCCGTACGCGGAGTGGGTGCTCGGGAGCAGCGGCAAGCGGACGAATTCCCCCGCCATGCGACCGGACCAGGGAGCCAGTGGCGGAGAGCGCGTCCAGATCGGCGCGGGCCGTGACGCTGGAGACGCCGAAACGGCGTGAGACCTCATCTACGGTCACGCGTCCGTCCCGGCCAATTAAGGCGAGGATCTCGCGGCGGCGCTCCTCCGGATGCAATCGGTGAACGGTGGTTCTCAACGCCTCTACAGAACGGGAACTTGGGTCTTTTTCAGGCAAGAGTTTCTTAACTTGGAAAGTGAATAGTCAGTTTCGCGGTCGGGAACATCTTACACTGGATGGCTAAGCGAAGCAAAGAAATTATTGCTTTTGCTTTCGTTTTCCTTGTTTGAACAGCGATTGAGGGTCATCCGCGTAAAGGTACGTAATCAACCATAAAGGCAGGAGCTTCGTTTGTTTTTCAGATATCGGCGAATAGGATGAAGGCGAGCAACCAGGCAACGAAGCTAAATTCCATACTGGACAGTTTGGCGCCGGCGCGGCGAAGGCCGATGCGTTTCGCGTGGGCGGCGGCGGCAGTAGCGCTTGCCCTGGCAGTAACAGGGCTGGGCCAATGGATCTTCGGGTCAGCGGCGGTTGTGCCGGTTGCCTGCTTCGTGGTGCTATCCACTGGGATGCTGGGGCTTGCGGCCGGACTGTGCGCGGCATGGATAGCGGTGCTGGCTCTGGATTTCTTCTTTCTTCCGCCGATTCACTCGCTTTCCAATGGTCCGGAAGACTGGAGGATCGGCATCGCCTTAAGTGCACTTGCAGTGGCGGCTCATTTGGCCGAACGACGCATCTCCGCGCGCATCCGGAAGGAAATAAAGCCGCCACTAGGGATTCACGGAAGTCTGGACGGATTAGAGAATGGGGAGATCTACGGCTGGGCTTACGATGCCGATCGCCCGGACGAAGCGGTGCAATTGACGGTGTTCGTGGACAGGCATCCGGTCGCCGAGATAGCGGCTGTGCATTACCGGCCGGATGTAGCGGAAACCATGGACTGTTCGGGCCGGCATGGATTTTACGTGGATTTAGCCGGAATTTGCCCGGATGCTTCTGGCGCATGGGTAGATGTGAAGCTGTCGAACGGGAACTCTCTGGCAAACGCTCCGGCATATCTCGCCTTAAGCGACCTCAATCCGCGACCGCCCAAGCCGACAGTCCTCTTTATGCACATTCCGAAGACGGCCGGCACGGCGTTTCGAGAGGCAATCGCGGTGAACTTTGTGCAGTCCGAGATCGCATACGTGTATCCGACGCCGCCCGGTTTCCTCGTAGCGGATCTGCGTGCGTTGCCGCTCGAGCAGAGGCGGGGATACCGCGCAGTCATCGGACACTATCAGTTCGGGATGCATGAGGCGCTGCCGCAGCGCTCCGAGTATGTCACCGTGGTTCGCGATCCAGTGGCGCGGGTGCTTTCGCACTACTGGTTCCTGGCCGAGGCACAACCGGAACTGGTACACGACGCAGACGGCCGGCTACTCAGCCTCGAAGAGGTTTGCGAGACACGCTTGACAGTAGATTTCGATAATGCGATGGTGCGCTGCTTCAGCGGCGTAGACCAGCGGGATTTTCCGCCCGGATCGTTGACGCGCGAGATTTTCGACCGGGCGCTGCGGAATCTGCGGCAGCATTTCTCGTTTGTGGGCCATCAGGAAGAATCGGGTAAGGCGTTGCAGCAGCTAAGGCGGCGATACGGGTGGAGTGAGGATACGGCGCTAGCGAGCGTCAATTTAGGCGTGAGAGCAAAACGCGCAGATCCCGACGAGAAGCAGCGGCGGGTTGTCAGGCGGTACAACAATTGGGACGAGATGCTCTACGGAGAGATCCTGCAGCTGTACCCGCGCTCAGGGTAGTTGAACCACGCGATCGGTCATCGGCGGGACCCGGCCGAGCAGGTGAAGCAAGGTGTTGGCGAAATTAAGGCTGTCGTAGGGCGTTTCAATTCGCTGAGCGGGCAAGCCTGCGCCGGCCATCATCCAAACCGATTGAGTGGAGATGCGAAAAAAGCCGCCATGATTGCCGCCCGGGTTGGGGAAGCGCACGTTGAAATTCCAGTGGTCCGAGGCAAAGACATGGAAGTCGGCTTGCACAAGCTGACGCCGGCGGCGCTCGTAGCGCAACAGCACTGGGCCGATGTCCGGCGGGCCAGGAACATCGGGGCCAATGGGGGAAAGCTCTTCGGTGATGCCGATTGCGCCGTTCGAATATTTACACTTGTGAATGGCCGAAAGCCACTCACGCTCGCTATGCCAGGAGCTAAGCCACCCGGCCCGATCAGCGCCGCTGGGAATTTGAAGGTGAGGATCTTCCCAAAGACGTAGGGGCAGACCTTCGGTCCACTCTGCAGCGTGCCACAAAGGAGCGTCAGGATGCGAGGGGGTCCTCATGCGGACCGGCTGGAGCATAAGGTCACCGTCGCGCCTTTGAGAGATGAGCAACTGATGTTCATCATCGCCGTACAGAAGATAGACGTGTTGGCGATCGCTCGGGAACTTCTCAGCCTGAGCGTCGGGCAGGCGCATGGCGGTGAAATCAATCGGATGAGAAGACAACTCGGATTGTGGATTATTGCGCGCGCGCTGACGGCTTAACACTTCAAAGTAATCGACATAGCTGAATGAACGTTCCTCATCGAGCTGCCGGTCGCCTGCAAGAACCAGTCCGCGTTCGGATGGGCCCACGACATAGTGTTGAACGTCCGTAAAGGTATTCTGCTCGCCGAGCGCCATGGGTGGAATAAGGCTGGCGATATCTATCGTGCAGGGCTTCGACCCATCGGGCACGAAGCGCAGCAGCTTTTGAAGGTGGGCGAGATAGGCGCCGTATGACTCTTCTTCGTCCTGCCACTCGGCCCACTCGCGACGGATCCGCCGATAAGCCTTGTCTTTACCTTGACTCTGCTCATCGCTGTTGAATTTTTTCGGGAGCGTGGCCAGGAGCCGGCGGCGAACATCGATAGATGATTGCAACGCCGCAAGCTCTTCCTTCAATTCATCGGCAGTCTTGGTCCACTCGGCGCGATGGCGGTCAAGCAAGTTGGAAACGTACCCAGCGGCGGCAGTGCGCAGCGCTGGATCGAGGTCTGGCCGCGCCATCTGTTGCAAGAGAATCTGGAGTTTGTTGAGGTCGTTGTTGCGGAGGTGAACGGCGGCGCGTTCATTGCCGTCAATATCGAGCCAGGCGGTGGGATAGCGGGAAGACTCACCCTTCAGATACAAGGAATGGGCGCTGGGAGTGATGACGCGATGAATGAGGGGATTGATGCCCTTCAGTTTGAAATCGCTGAGCTGCTCGCGATTGGTCACGACGTGCTGGCCGCCGCCGGCTACGCTATTGAACACATCGGGCAGGCTGAAGGTCTGGCTGATAATCCCCGGTACGTTATTCATGCCATGGTCGGAAACGACGACCAGCAGGGTTTGATCGGCAAAAGGGCTGTTCTGGATCGCAGTCCAGACGCGGCCGACGAGTTGATCCACCTGCTTCATCACATGGAGCAGCGCGGCTGGGTCATTGGATGCGTGCCCCTCATGATCGGCATCACCGGTGTAAAAATCCAGGTAAAGAAGCTGGGTGCCGCTTAAACCAGCCACTAGTTCGGTTTCGAGTTGCTTGTAAAGAGAGGAGCTCAGAGAGACTTCTCCGGTCGATTCATAAACCGAAGACAGCGCTCGTCCAGAGAAGTTGCGGAGCAGTGCATGCTGAAGAGTTCTCCAATTCACTCCCCGCTGAAAGAGCTGGAAGCCTTGCAGCACGTTCTGGTAGTCGAACCGGTCGACCACAAGCGGGATACCGGCGCGTTCGAGTACTTCTACGCCAGGCATGTCGACGTCAGTCTTCCGGGCATAACCGATGTAAAAGGGAAATGCGTTGAGGTAATCGTAGACCTGGCCGGTATAGCGATCGAATTCGGCGTTGCCTCGGATGATGGCGTGCCTGCCGGTATCGAGGATCGACCAGGAAGGGGCCGATAAACTGATGCCGCGAGTATAGAAGTTCTCGAAGACGATGCCCTGATCGACGAAGACATGATCGAACCAGGGGAGTTCGGATTTTCCGCTTTGGGAATCGGTACGATCAATCGTGTTATAGAGAAGATCGCCGCTTAAGCCGTCGACTTTCAAAATGACAAGGCGCTTGTAGGGCCCTGCAGCGGGCGGGCTGAATCGGGGCGGAGCGGCGAAGCAAATCAGAGGAAGCAGAACAAGGAGAAGCCTCACCGGGACTGTTCCGCGGCAATCCTTGGCAGACGCGATTTGGACGGAGCGCGACGAATGGCCGCGGGTTCCAGAGCAACGGCATCGAGCGGGCGCCGGCTGTCTGACACGCTGTGGAGCGAGGCCAAGGTAACGGCGCATTCTTGTTTAAGGCCAGGATTCCGCGACAGTCCGTCGAGCTTGCCAAGTGTCGCTTCCGCATGCGAGTCCATGGCTCGGGAGTTGATGCGCGGCAACTGCTCGTGAAGAGAGGCGACAGAGCGCTCGATCTGAGAAGCCTCATAAGCGACTTCGGGGGCTGTGCCGTTTCGGACGAGCGAATCGAGGAACGCGAGTTCGACGGCGGCTCGCCGGTAGGCATTGAGATCGCCCTGATTTGAGGGCTGCTTGGCGGCGCGACGAGTGTACACGCCGAGCGTACCCAGATGCAGAAGGTAACCCAGTTCGAGCTGCTTGGGAGAGTCACGATCCTGGGCAAGTTCGGCCCGGCGGTCATTATCTACCATAGTTGCAAGTTTGCCGTCGGCCGCAGCCCGTTGCAGATTGTCATAACGGGTCACCGCCGCGCGCATCTCGCTGCGCGGATCGGATTCCAGCGGATTAACGGAAAGCATGCCGATGCGCCGTTGCATCTCGGAACGGAGGCGCGGGTCTAGTTCGTTGTCGAGCTGCAAGCTGGCCCGAAACTGGGCATACGAGTCCAGACGTTCGTATTGATCCATTGCCCCCCCTCGGCGGGACGCGACAAAATCATAGGCGGCGGCGGCAACGTAGTAATACCAGTTTGTGAAGTGCGAGATGCCGATCACACCGGCCGTCACTTCATTGATAGAACGCTGGCTGATTTCTTTAAGCCGAAGATGCATTCCGGTGCGGAAATCGAGCACGAGCAACGGCCGCTTAGGATAGGTGAGGCTGTAGACCCCGAGCGGAATGAATCGAGATTGACGGACGCCGGTCTCGTCGAATGGAAGCATGTTCCCCAATTCATCGAAGTTTCGCAGGTAGACGCCGTTGCGTCGACTCGCCCCGGCGAGATCTTTGGAAGGACGTTTGACTCCGAGCAGTTTCCAGATCGCGTGCGGCCCAGGCTCAGCGGAGCCGGCGCCATCGTCGAGGGGATACCAAAGAATTGCATATTGCCCGGACGTGCGCGCAAGTGGAATGGGGTCGAAACTCAAACCTGTTTTATCGGCCCACTGACGGAGCAGCTCCCAGTTTTTGCTGCGAACAGTGTTGAACTCGATGCGATCTTCAGCGCCGAGCCGCTTAGCGGCAGTCTCATCAGCCAAGCCGCCCAGCAATGTCTTGCGCAATTCCAGACGCGCGATGAGAGTTTGAATCTGACCTTGCGAGAGAGCGGAGCCCGAGTTTCCCGCAGGCGGAGCGGAGCGGAGGTAATTCTCGGCCTCTTCAAGGTGCAGTCGCTCATTGTCGGCTTCGTTGCTTCGGTAAGCGCGCGAAGATGCTCGAACGGGCAGGCCCACTGAATCCAAAAGCCCCCATTGAAGAATGTCCCGGCCGAGAGTGCCGAAAATGGGATGTTGCGGCGACGTCATGTCAAGGAGAGGCGATGGGAGCTTGCTCTTGACCTTTGGAGAATTTCCATTCACGCGCCAGTAGAAGAACGGGACCGCCGACAACGCTTGTCTGCCGAGACTGGGTCGAATGTAGGTTAAGAGCCAGATGGCGGTGAGACGATCATTCTTGGGATCTTCGTCGCCTAGCGTGTCGCGCATCACAGAGATCAGCGGGATATCCGTGTTGTTTTCCAATTGGGCGGACGCGTTGCAAGCTCCGCAGAAAAGCGTGATGAGTTGCGCCTGTCCGGAGACGTTAGTGGTCCTCCAAAAGTAGCCGGTCGAGCTAGAGGAAAGGGCCAAGCCATTCGACGCCATGCTTGCGGCGAGTGCCGCACCGGGCGCACAGAGAGTAATGAGGAAGAGAACTGCCTTACACACGAATTCACACGCCCCGATAATAGTTATGAGATGCGCGGCGAAAAAGATTTGCTTCCGTTCAGGCCGCTGCAGTGCGCCTAGGAAAGTCCTCAGGAGCGGCAAGGCATGTTAGTTTGGTGTGAGTGCAAATTGATACAGCCCTGAATGTAGTTTGGCTTGCGTTTGGCGCACTCGCGTTAGTCTTCACTCTGCGCGCATCGCGTTCGCTGGCCGCTGCTCGGGCCTGTCGAGCCTCGGTTGGCTTACAGATATGCGGCGTCGCTCTCATTGCGGCGACGTTGTTCCCTTATATCTCGGCGACTGACGACGTACTGCGAATCCAGCATAACGTCGAGCTCCATCAAAGTTCTTCCGGGCATCAAGATCATTCGACAAAGCAAGGCAAGACCGACGCGCTGATACGTCTATTTGAGACGATGGATTCGCCGGTCGTAGGGACGATTCAAGCAATCTCCTTTACGCTGTTCTTTGTTGCATTTGTCGTTGTCGCCGCACTTCCCCTAACGAGTTGTATTGCGCCGTTTTGTTCGGGCCGCTCACCGCCTCTGACTGCCGTCTGAGTAGTTCCAAAAAATCAACCAGCAGTTTGTTACGAGGAGGGCAGATGGAGCGCCGCATTTGGCGTTTCTGCCTCTGTCTCTTGTTTATACCGGAAGCCGTCTGGGCGCAGCAAAGTGCTGTGCCTCGGACGCTTACCTGGAGCGAGACTGAGGCGATTTTTCGGGCGCACAACCCCGAGTTATTGGCAGGTAAGGTCACCATCGATGAATCGCGCGCCGACGAGATTACCGCGTTTTTGCGTCCGAATCCAGACTTCAACGCGTTTGTAGATCAGTTGACGCCGTACTCGGGAACCCGTGGATTCCGCCCGATCTGGCAAGCCTACCCGTCGGCCGGACTTGACTATCTGCATGAGCGGGCTCACAAGCGCGAACTGCGGCTACAGAGCGCTCAGCGGGCGACTGCGCTCGCGATTTCGAGCCAGGCGGATTTAGAAAGGAATCTGCTGTTCGATCTGCGCGACGCCTTCGACCGGGTGCTGCTTTCGAAGGCTATTTATGGGATCGCAAAGGAAGACCTGGAGTATTACGACAAAGAGATTGCCCTCAACAAGGAGCGCTATAACGCCGGCGATATCGCCCGGGTGGACTTCGAGCGCATCGAGTTGCAGCGGGCGCAATTCGAATCGGATCTGCAGACATCCGTGGTGAACATAAGAACGGCCAAGATCGATTTACTTGCGCTGTTGCGAGACACAACGCCGGTAGAAGAGTTTGACGTGAACGAAACATTCGATTTCGCCGAGCCTACCTCAACGCTGGCGGATCTGCGGTATGTTGCACTGACGGCGCGCCCGGATCTGCGAGAAGCCGAGGAAGCTCTGGAGAAGGCGCGGACAGATCACCAGCTTTCGATTGCAAACGGGTCTACCGATCCGACAATCAGCGTAAATGGATCGCGGCAGGCGCCACCGATCAACACTTATTTCGGAGTGGGCGTAAGCATTCCTCTACGAATTTTTGATCGCAATCAGGGAGACAAGCTGCACACTTTGCTCGATATCAGCCGGAACCAGAAGCTGCGCGACCAAGCGGAAGTGACGGCGCTGCACGATGTGGATTCGGCTTACGCGACGCTTGAAAGCACCATCCGGCAGCTACGGCCTTACAAGGAAAAGTGGCTTCATGAGGCCGAAGATATTCGGGATACGGTCACGTATGCATACCAGCACGGGGGAGGCACGCTGCTCGATTTCCTGCAAGCGCAAAGGGACTACCGGGACACGCGGATCGCCTATTTAAATCTGATCGGGTCGTACTTCTCGGCTGCCAATCAAGTGAATTTTTCCGTAGGTCGTGAGGTGATTCAATGAACCGTACACGGGTTCTTGCCTGGATGGCCGCGGCGCTCTTTCCGGTTTTGTTTGTGTCGTGCGGATCGCGCGAACGACCGGATCCCGCGGCTGGTGCGCCTCCGAAAACACAGGTGGTCAACGAACCGGATTTGAACCTGGTTCGTATCGACCGGCCCGAGCGTTTCTCGCTTGTCACAGCAGGCCAGCATGAGGAGTTGCCTGAGATTCGAGTGACCGGTGTAGTGAATCCAGATCTCGAGAAAACAGTTCCGGTGATTTCGCTTGCCTCGGGACGAGTTGTGGGGCTGTACGTGAGACTCGGCGATGAGGTACACAAGGGCCAGCTGCTGCTGAAGGTGCTCAGCAACGATATCTCGAATGCGTTTCAGACCTACCTGCAAGCGAAAGCGGATGAAGAACTTGCCCGCAAGCAACTGGAGCGCGCTCAGCTTCTCTATGCACACGGTGCGGATTCGCTGAACGATTTGCAGGTGGCTGAAAATGCCGAGCAGAAGGCCAAGGTCGCGATGGAAGTAGCGGCGCAGCAGCTGCGAACATTAGGCGCAGACGCCGATCATCCGGATCCGGTAATCAACGTGTACGCGCCTATTACTGGAACGATCGTCGAGCAGAACGTGGTAGGAAGCAGCGTGGTTCACACGCCGGATAACCAGCCCAACCTGTTTACGATTGCCGACCTTTCGAAAGTGTGGGTCGTCTGTAACGTGTATGAGAACGAGCTGCCCGACATCCGGGTGGGCGACTCGGCGGCAGTGCAACTGAACGCGTTTCCGGACCGCACCTTTCGCGGGCGTATCGACAACATCGGCAAGATGCTGGACGCTAACATACGGACTGCGCCGGTTCGAATCGTGCTGTCGAATCCGGGGATGATGCGGGCCGGCATGTTCGTGACCGCGACACTTTCGGGTCCTCACGGGAAGTTTTATGCTTCGGTTCCGAGCACTGCCATTTTGCATCTGCACGACCGCGACTGGGTGTTCATCCCCGCGGGAAATGGGCAGTTCCGCCGGACCGAAGTTACAACGGGTAGGTTCTTCAACGGCAAGCAGGATATTGCATCCGGCATCTCACCGGGACAGCAGGTAATAAGCGACGCTCTCGCGATATCGGCCGAGAGCGAACAATAGGCAACACATGATTCGAGCTTTTGTTGATTTCGCACTCCGGGCGCGGCTGCTGATACTGGCGCTCACGATCGTGCTCCTGGTTTGGGGCGGCATTGCATTTCATGCTCTTCCGATCGAAGCCTATCCGGACGTTGCGAACAATTATGTGCAGGTAATCACGCAGTGGCCAGGACGCGCTGCCGAGGAGGTCGAGCAGCAGGTAACGATTCCGATAGAAACTCAGATGAACGGCATCCCGCATCTCGAGCATCTTCGCTCGTTCTCTTTGTTTGGACTCTCGAGCGTCACCATGATCTTCGACGACGACTCGGTCAACGATTGGAATCGCGCCAAAGTTCTCGAAAGGCTGTCTTCGGTGACCTTGCCGAACGGCTTGCAGCCGCAGATGGGAACCGATTGGAGCCCGGTAGGCCAGGTTTACTGGTACACGCTGCACAGCACTAATCCTAAATACGACACGATGGAGCTGAAGTCTATGGAGGACTGGGTTCTCGAGAAGCAACTGAAGTCTGTTCCAAACGTCGTCGATGTGGCGAGTTTCGGCGGACCGACGCGCGAGTATCAGGTGCGAATCGATCCGAATAAACTGATCGACTACGGGTTGAGCATCAGCCAGGTAGACCAGCAGCTCGCGAACAACAACATGAATGCGGGCGGAAGCTTTATTCAGGAGGGCTCTCAGCAGATCAACGTGCGCGAAGTCGGGCTGATCGACCGCACGCAGGATATCGGAAATATCGTTCTCACCACGCAGAAGGGCACGCCGATTCGCGTAAAGGATATCGCGGTCGTGGAGCAGGGTCCGAAGATCCGGCTAGGCCAAATCGGGAAAGCGGTTCACCTCCGTAACGGGACCATTGTGGATAGCCAGGACGTAGTGGAAGGTACGGTGCTGATGCGGAAAGGCGCACAATCGGAGCCGACACTCGAAGGCATTCACGCGAAAGTCAAAGAGCTGAACGATCATCTCTTACCGCCAGGGGTCACGATCGTTCCCCACCTGGATCGGAGCGATCTGTTGCACTACACAACGCATACAGTGCTCCACAACCTGACCGAAGGTATTGTTCTGGTCTCGTTGATCCTGTTTATCTTTTTGGGCAACATTCGCGGCGCGATCATCGTGGCGCTGACTATTCCTTTTTCCCTGCTGTTTGCCTCCATCTGCCTGGACCTCAATCACGTGCCGGCAAACCTGCTTTCTATTGGTGCGCTGGATTTCGGCATGGTGGTGGATGGCGCGGTCGTCATGGTGGAAAACATTGTGCGGCATATGGGGCGGCAGGACGCACGCGACAAAACTCCGCTGGAGATGATTCGTGAAGCGGCACACGAGGTGCAGCGTCCGGTGTTCTATGCAATTGCCATCATCATCACCGCTTACCTGCCGATTTTCACACTGCAGGCAGTGGAAGGCCGGCTGTTTCGGCCGATGGCGCTGACCGTAGCCTTTGCGCTGCTGGGAGCGCTGCTGTTTTCGATATTGATCGCGCCTGTGCTCGCCAGCTTCTTGTTCCGCAAGAACGCAAAGGAGTGGCACAACCCGCTCATGGAGTTTCTGATCGTCAACTACCGGCGAGTGCTTCGCCGTGCGATTCGGCAGCGCATCCTCGTGTTCGCACCGGTGCTGGTGCTCTTCGCTATCACGATGTGGTTGTTTATCGGCGGCCACATCGGCTCCGAATTTCTGCCGCACCTGGATGAAGGCGCGATCTGGGCTCGCGGTACGCTTGCGCCCAGCACCGGACCGGCCGAGGGAGCGGACCTTATGCGCCGTGCCCGGCTGGTGTTCGCCTCGTTCCCCGAAGTGAGCCAGGTGGTTTCCCAAGTAGGGCGGCCCGACGATGGAACCGATACGACCGGCTTCTTCAACACGGAATACTATGTCGACCTGAAGCCGAAGAATCAGTGGCGGCCGCTGTTTCACGAAAACAAAGATGCGCTGATTGCCGCAATGGATTTGCAGGTCGAGAAATTTCCGGGCGTCCTCTGGAATTTTTCGCAGCCGATTTCGGACAACGTAGAAGAGGCGGTCAGCGGGGTCAAAGGAGAGTTGGCGGTGAAGCTCTTTGGCACCGATCTTCACACGCTGGAAGATAAGGGCGAAGAAATTGTTCGGGTGATGAGCGGGATTCCAGGCGTCCAGGATTTAGGCATTTTTCGCACGCTTGGGCAGCCCAATTTGAACTTTGTGGTCAACCGGGAAAAAGCCGCGCGGTACCAGATCAACGTAGCCGACGTACAGGATGCGATTCAGACCGCAGTGGGCGGTAATTCGGTGAGCGAAGTGTTGCAAGGCGAGCGGGTATATGATCTGGTCCCTCGATACATGCCCGGTTACCGCGACACGCCGGAGGCAATCGAAAATATCCGGCTGCTTGCTCCTAATGGGGAACGAGTGTCGCTAGCGCAGTTGTGCGACGTGCGGCAGGTAGATGGCGCTTCCGAGATTTATCGCGAGGCCAACTCGCGCTATATCGCAATCAAATACAGCGTGCGCGGTCGGGATCTGGGCAGCACGGTTCAGGAAGCGATTCGCCGGGTCAACAGTGAGGTGAAATTCCCAAAGGGCTATAGCGTGGATTGGGCCGGCGAATATGCAAGCGAACAGCGGGCTAACAAACGGCTTTCAGTCATCGTGCCGGTTACGATCGCGGTGATTTACATGCTGCTTTATTCGATGTTCGGTTCGTTCAAGTGGGCGGGGCTCGTGATGGTCACGGTGTTTCTGGCGCCGATCGGCGGCCTGCTAGCGCTCTATTTCACGGGCACTCACTTCAGCGTGTCTTCGGGAATCGGCATGCTAGCGCTGTTTGGCGTATCGGTGCAGACCGGCGTCATTATGATCGAGTACATCAACCAACTACGGGCGAGAGGCCATTCGGTTGAGGATTCTGCGGTGGAAGGAGCGGTCTTAAGACTGCGCCCAATCATGATGACGATGCTGGTGGCGACACTGGGTCTGCTTCCCGCGGCGCTCTCACGAGGTATTGGGTCCGATTCGCAGCGTCCATTTGCGATTGTGATCGTGGGCGGACTAAGCGCCACGCTGGTGATGAGCGTGTTTGTGCTGCCAACGCTCTATGTCTGGGTCGCGCGGGATCAGGACACGCTGCCCGCGGCCGAACCGGGATTCGAAGAGTAGGCAATCGGGTGATACTGCTAACGGCGCTGTACAGCGGAGCGGGGCTTGGGACGATAGTCTGCCTCCTGCGCGCTTCGGCCGGTCCGTCCTAATGAAGCGTAACCGGCGAGGTTGGGCGCGAAGGGCGGGCGCCTCTCCACAGTGTACGGGCATCTGTGACGGCTCTCCGGAAGCGCTTCGCGCGCTCAGTAAACAAACGGTGATCTCCTGACGCCATAGATTCCGAGTCGCCGATCTCTCCTCCGATTCCCACCGCGCAGGCGCCTCCGCGCAGGTATTCGGCGCAATTCTCCAGGACCACCCCGCCCGAGGCGACCAACTCTATATGCGGATACTGGCTGCGTAGCGACTTAATGTAACGAGGGCCTCCGACGGCGTAACAAGGGAAAAGCTTCACCGCGTCTGGATGCGATGCCGCCGCTTGTTGCACCTCAGTTGGTGTAAGAGCGCCAACCAGGATGGACAGTTTGAGTTTGTGAGCGGCGAGTACGGTTTCGGGACTGAAGCCGGAGGTCACTATAAAGTCGGCGCCTGCGGCATGAGCTTTGGCAACTTCTTCTGCATCGTTAACCGATCCGGCGCCCAGCAAGATCGATTCGCCTAGTTCGTCGTGCAGTTTCTGTAGAGCAAGAAGCGCATTGGGAACCGCAAGTGAAATTTCAACGATTGGGATGCCGCCCTTGCAGATCGCCTGGGCAGCGTCGAGAGCCTGTTCCGGCGTGAGGGGTCGAATGGCGGGCACCACCCCGATTTCTTTGATCAGAACGAATGCGTTTTGCCGCTCCACAGGTCACACTCCTGAGTGTAATTGTATTGCACTACAGACTGTTATGCCTTGGCTTGACGCCCGCCCTCTGAATCTCTGCTCGACTTTGAGGGTGTACGGAGCTCTGGGCTACGTTCCACAACAAGTGCCGCAAAGCGGCCGATCTACTTTGCCGGGAGGGCCGTTTCGGCAGGGCGCGAGGCGGGGGCGCCGTGTCCAAACATGCGTTGGAAGAATTGTTTCCAGCGCCACTGCGGCTCCTGGCACTCTGCGTCGGGGGCGAACATAATAGTCTTGGCGCCGCGCTCGACGCCTAGAGACTCGAGCTCCGATCCGCCAGCCTTTACGTTGACCGTAACGAAGGTCTTACATCCGTCCACGTTAACGACTTTCCATGGCGAGGTAAGCTTCTTTTTCGGCCCCCAATCCTCCAGGAAACGGTTGTAATCGTAATTGCGGCAGGGCGCAGAAACGCTGCAGCCCCAATCGGTATAGGCCTTCGGATACTCGTGCGCGTTTAGCTGGCCAAGGAAACTGGTCACAGCCTTCTCTTCGGAACGGTTATGCGACACAAGGTAAACAACCCACCAGAGAATCAGCAATCCGACGACGATGAGAATGATGTTGCGAATGGTACGGCCGCGCTGTTCTTCACCCGCGCCATAGTTCTGCAGATAACCGCCCATGACACTACCTTATCTCGGAGGATATGCTTTGTCGTAAGCAGCAGTGGCTTCGGCGGTCAAGTCCAATGCAGGTTTGTAGTAGAGGGTATTGGTGACGTCCACGATGACATCGAGATTGTGCTGCTCGGCAAGCTGTTTGATCACCTGAGTCATTTGGCGGCCCGCGCGACCTAGAATATCCTGCCGTTCGGCGTTCACATCGCTCTGGAGATCTTCGCTCAGCCGCTGCAGTTCCTTTTGCTTCTCCGTTCCGCTCTGGCGAAGTTGGGCTTCCTGCTCGGGAGACACGTTGGGAGCGCTGAGTTGTTGCTGAATGGTCTGCAGATCGCGCTGCAGGTTCGCGATGGCCTGCTGGCGGGGACGGTATTTGGCCTCAAGTGTGGTTTGATCGCGCTTAAGTTCCTGGGTGTCCGCCACTGCTTTCTGGGCATTCACAATGCCGATTCTGGCGGGCGCTATGGTTTGCGCGATGGATAGGGTTGCGCCTGCAAGAAAGATGATCCCTGCCGAGGCGATCCGGGAGAGATGCCGGCTTTGCGCCGCCGCCTCGCTTTTAGTTCCGGGCGTGCGCGGCCCATTGCGCTTCAAAAACATTACTTAGGTGAACTCCTGTGATGATTCATCGAGTGTGCTGGCACGTTTGCTGTGCGATGCCGCTCGGAAGACATTAGCCTAACATGCACGGGCCAATCGGTTCAGCTGAGTTTGCGCTATTCAGGCCCGATCCGGCCGCTTTTGTCGATCGTGAGAGTCCGGTCACGCCATCGCACTTTCCTTCCGGCGTAGGACGTAAGCCAGACCGCAAATGAGTACAAATCCCACAGCGGGGCAAGCCAAAAAAGTGCGGCAGTTTGTCTGCTTTCCAGGACGAGAAAGCTGCTGAGGGAGGCGGAGACAAGGCGGCTGGCAAGTAAAGCCGCTGCCGTCCGAGGCAGGCGAAGGAGAAGGGCCAGGGCCAGCCACACTCCGGCATGGGTAATCGGCAGCCCTGCATAACCTGCTCCTTTCGAAGTCCGGATGGTGCGCGCCCAGCGAACCTGATGATGCCAGCCGCCTCGCCAGGTCGATTCGCCCAACGATGTTTCAACGTTGAAGGTGGACAGGAGCGTTCGTTTACCGAAGGAAACAATGCCTTTGGCGAGCTGATAATCGTCCGCCAGAAAGCCTCCCAGCGCATCGAACCCTCCCGCGCGGCGGAGATCGTCAGCACGAAAGGCGAGCGTTGAACCGAGGCCGAATTCCCGGACGCCCAGCAGTTGCGCAACGAGCGTGCTCGGGATGAAATCGCAAGCGATGCCGAGCGCTTCCCAACGTGCCGCGGCGGTGTGGGCACGAACCCGGTAAAGGCAAGTCACAACGCCGATACTCGAGCTTGCCAAAGGCGCTACGACCTGACGGAGGTAGTTGGGACCCACCTCGATATCGGAATCGTTGACGACCCAGATCTGGTAACGTGCATGCCTTGCCAGATTTGCCAGGATGGCGACTTTCGCATTGAGAAAGTTGCTGGAGCCAACGATCAGACGAATAGAGGCGTGCGGAAACTGCTGCCTCAGCCGCTCCACTTCGGATACAGCGGGGTCATCGGCGCTCGCGACTCCAAATAACAGCTCGAAACAGGGATAATTCTGCTGCGCTTGCGATACGAACGCCTCGACGGTGTTAGGATCGAGGCCCCGCACAGGCTTCAGAACCGATACGGGCGGCGAGAAATCCGGTTGCGCGCGAGCGAAAGCTCTACGCCGGCGCAAGTGAGCGAGAGACGCGACAATCGAAAGCGTCTGGTAAGCGAATGCGGGAAGGAAAAGAAGAGGCAGGAGACGCACTTGGGTTTCAGTTGACCCAGATTATCGCGCCAGCAGTACGACTCCGCCCAGGACGAGCATCGCGCCTACAGCCCGCTTAGGACCCACACTCTCCTTGAGAACGAACTTGGCCAGAACTGTTTCAAGGACAAAGGTCGCTGCGGAAGCGGGCACTGCAAAGCTCAATGGAGCATTCTGTACGAGAGCCATGAACGCGAAAAAGGAGAGGGCCATACAGCCGACCGCTAACAGCAGGTAACGGCGCTTGAAGATCATCCCAAGTAACCGGGCAAGGCCCTTGACGTTTACGTGCTGCTCGCCGCTAAGCTTCATCTCGTGGCTTTGGAGCAAGTCGCCGGCAACGGTCGCAACAACAATCAGGGCAAGAAGCAGCCACTTCATGAACCGGCTCCACTCCCATTCGTTCTTCGATGGGTAGTACCCACTAACACGGTGCCAGCAAAGATAAACAGGGTGCCGATCCACTCGGGAGGCGTGATCGTTTCATGCAGAAATGCCACGCCAAGCACTGCGGCAAGGAAGTAACCCACGCCGGTAACTGGAAGAACGAAGCTCAGATCGGCCCAACTCAGCAAAGCCATTCGAGTTAGTAACCAAAAAATGAGCAGAACGATCCCAGAAGCGACGAACGGGTTAGCCATCGCTTCCACGTAACTACGCGGATCCCAGGCGACCCGCAGCGCAAGGTGCTTCATTCCCCAGGCCAGCGAGAGATTGCCAAGCGCATTAAATACGGTTACGGCGAGGACAAGAGCAAACACCCGCCACTTACCGTGCGTAAGCTGCCGGGATCGAACGAGAGGTAAAGATTCGGAGAGGTGCGGCAAGCCCGGGGAGCGAACCCTAATCTCCTGCGCTCATGGCTACCGGCTGCTCGGCTTGCTTGGCATCTTTTACATCCTGCACATACTGCTTGCGCTTCGAACGTAAAGCAAGATACTCGCGAGCTTCCTTATACAGCCTTTTCCGGTCGTTATTGTTGAACATGGCCTTGCTGATCAGGCGCAGGGCCACTTTGGGACGGAAATAATACTCGCCATAGAAGCGCTCGACCCACTCCACCAACTCACCTTTATCCAGTCCCGGGTATTGGTAATTGGGAAGCTGATGACCGGCGTCGTCCGTCATCGAGCCATCGATTGTAATCAAGCCATTTTTCTTGACGTGATCGTAAAACTCTGTGCCCGGGAACGGGTGAGCAATGGAAACTTGGATAGTCTCGACATCAAGCTCTTTCGCGAAATTGATACTGGTGCGAATTGTGTCGCGTGTCTCGCCCGGCAAACCTACGATGAAATCGCCGTGCACCACGAGGCCGAGTTTCTTGCAATTAGCAGTGAAGCGGCGCGCCATGTCGATGGTGGCGCCCTTCTTGATATTTTTTAAAATCTGCTGATCGCCCGATTCGTACCCGACAATCAGGAGGCGGCAGCCAGCCTCCTTCATCGCCTTCAAAGTGTCATAGTCGGTAGTCACACGCGAGGTGCAACTCCAGGTAAATTTCAGCTCTTTGAGCTTGCTACATAGCTCGATGGTCCGGGCCTTCTGATAATTGAACGTATCGTCATCGAAGAAGATCTCTCTGAGGCCCGGAAACGATTCTAGAGCGAAGCGGCACTCATTGACGATGTCGTCAGACGAGCGCAAACGCCAGCGGTGACCGGAGTGTGTCTGCGGCCACAAACAGAATGTACATTGGGCCGGACAGCCGCGTGAAGTATAGAACGAAATGAAAGGGTTAAGGAGAAAAGGAACGTTGTAGCGGCGAAAATCAAGATCTCGCTTGTAGACCTTCGTAGCCCAGGGCAGTGCATCGAGATCTTCGATCGGGGAGGCCTCGCGATTATCCTGGAATCCCCCGTCTTTGCGAAATACCACACCCGGGATCTCCTCGAGCGGCTTTCCGCTTGCATAATCGCGGATTGCGTAATCGAACTCGCGTTTAACGACGAAATCGATGGCTTTTGAAGCACGCAAGCTTTTTTCCGGCTCGGTGGTAACGGGAGGCCCGACGAAAGCGACCTTCAGCTTTGGATTGTTGTCCTTCATCATCTCGGCGATCTTCACGTCGACATTAAAACCAGGAGTCGATGTGAACAGCACCAGGAGCTCGAAGTCCGAGGCCATTGCTACGGTTTGCTCAATGGAGATCTTGTGCGGCGGCGCATCCACGACCTTGCTATCGGCAATCATGCCCGCGGGATAACAAAGCCACACCGGATACCAGTAAGACTCGATTTCCCTTGCCGCAGGCCATCTCGAACTGGCGCCACCGTCGAAGCCCTCGAAAGAAGGCGGATTCAAAAAAAGCGTTCTCATGGACTCTCTTGAGCTTTCAGCTTCATATTACTGGGCGCTGCTTGCACCCTCAACCAATCCGATGCCGGAGGTCCTGACCACTAGGTCGAAAGCGAGTTTTGCCATGCCAACGGCAGTCCTCATCGACCCTGATAGACAACCGGAGAAATGACAGGAGCGGTGGTGCTACTGAAACCTTGGTCGGGCTGCTCGGAAAAGTTCGAGTAACTAACGTCCAGCTCTACCTTGCCCACCAGCCGCGTCGTAATTACGCTGCTCATATGCGCCGGTACAAGCCTACCGCTTTGGACGTCAAAGGCCCGCTCGAAATCGACCTTTTTGAAGAACACGCTCGGATTTTTCACCAGGCGCCCCTTCTCGAAGACAGGCAGGTAGCTTTCGGCATCGAGCCAGATTTCGCCCTTGAACAAACCTTGGCCAGACTTTCTAGGCGATAGTGCAAAGACGTACACCGATGGGCCGTTGTTCCCTAGGCGCGTTCCCTTAAGTCGAAACCTGTAATTGACCGGCGTAATAGCCAACTTTGGATTAGACTGATTTTGCTGCTCGGCCTCGAGGTAACGAGCGATAATCTGACTCTTTACCGTGTTGCTGCCCTGGAATCCCAGCACCTTGTAGCTGATTCGCCCGACCCGGGAAACAAACCGAAGCGCACGCAGGCGGCCATTTTCGCGAAGTTTAGGTACAGACGCATTGATATCGACCTGCATGGATGCGGAGCGAATCGTGTCAGAACCTAACGAGGTTGCTTGCAGGTATCTGCCGATGATTTCTCCTGACTGTCCTGCAAGATCGGTCTGAGGATTGGGCGTGCGTGCGAATCCAAGCTGCGTTCCCATGCCGCAGAGGAGTAAAAGAAAACCTAAATGTTTCACTGTCAATGATTTCGAAGCAACCAAAAAAGCAGAGTATAGACGGGAGCATTGACCCCAAGCTCCAAGTATTTACGATTAGTGTAGTCTATCTCTGGTCCGTACCCATTGGATGACGGCAGGGCCGTGCGGAGTTTCAGCGATCATCGATAGGGTGTGCCGCCGCCCACCGCCCAAGATAGAATTCGGACAGTTCCATTACGTATGGGCTAAGGAGCGAAGCATGGCGATCAGCGCGAATGCAGGAAAACCGGCCGACCCAGCGCGGTTAGTAGACGTACCGAAGCTCATCTCGACCTACTACACCACGCGGCCGGACGCCAGCGACAAGACGCAGAGGGTGGCCTTTGGCACATCGGGCCATCGAGGCTCGTCACTCGCCGGCAGTTTTAATGAAGATCACATTCTGGCGATTACGCAGGCAATCTGTGTCTATCGCAAGCAGCTGGGCATCACCGGTCCTTTATTTCTGGCGCGTGACACCCACGCGTTATCGGAACCCGCGCTTTGGACGGCGCTCGAAGTTCTGGCGGCCAACGGAGTTACCGTAATGATCGATGCGGCCAACGGATACACTCCGACACCGGCTCTTTCGCACGCTATTCTTAGCTACAACGCGCAACGGCCAAACGGTCAGGCCGATGGGATCGTGATTACGCCCTCGCATAATCCTCCCGAAGATGGCGGCTTCAAATACAATCCACCATCGGGCGGCCCCGCGGACACAACGGCTACCAAGTGGATTGAGAATCATGCGAACGATCTCCTGGCGAACAAGCTGGCGCAGGTGCAGCGCGTTTCGGCGAAGCAGGCGCTGCAGGCTTCGACCACCAAGCGATTCGATTACGTCTCAAACTACGTCGACCACCTCGGAGATGTCATTGACTTTGACGCGATCCGGCAATCTGGATTGAAGATTGGAGTGGACCCGCTAGGCGGGGCGGGTGTCGCTTACTGGCCGCGCATCGGCGAGCGCTACGACATCCCGCTTACGGTGGTTAACACTCAAGTCGATCCAACGTTCCGGTTCATGACCCTGGACTGGGACGGCAAGATTCGCATGGATTGCTCATCGCCCTACGCCATGGCTTCCCTGATCGCCCTAAAGGACAAGTTCGACATTGCCTTCGCGTGCGACACCGATCACGACCGGCACGGAATCGTAACGCCGAGCCATGGACTGCTGAATCCGAATCACTATCTTGCGGTCGCAATCGACAATCTGTTCAGCAACCGCACCAAGTGGCGGCCGGATGCCGGTGTAGGAAAAACGCTGGTGAGCAGCAGCATCATCGACCGGTTGACCGCTGCCCTCGGACGGCGTCTCTACGAGGTGCCGGTGGGCTTCAAATGGTTTGTCGATGGGCTGCTGGATGGTTCGCTCGGCTTCGGCGGCGAAGAGAGCGCGGGCGCTTCTTTCCTCAAGCTCGACGGAGGCGCGTGGAGTACCGATAAGGACGGGTTGATTATGGGGCTGTTATCCGCGGAGATCACCGCGAAAGGCGGCAAAGATCCCGGCGTAAAATACCGCGAACTGACCGCAAAATTCGGCGACCCTGTTTACGAGCGGATCGACGCGCCGGCCAACCGGGAGGAAAAGGCGATTCTGGCCAAGTTGTCTCCCGAACAGGTTTTGGCGAAAGAGCTCGCGGGCGAGAAGATCGAAGCCATGCTCACCGAGGCTCCGGGAAATCATGCGCCGCTCGGGGGGCTTAAGGTTGTAACGGCCAACGGCTGGTTCGCGGCTCGGCCATCAGGAACTGAGGATGTGTACAAAATCTATGCCGAAAGCTTCTTAGGTGAAGATCACTTGCATCGCATTCAGGACGAGGCGAAAGCGCTCATCTCAAGAACGTTTGAAAGCGCGGGAGCGATTCAGCGATAGTCGCGGGTGAGCTTTGATCGAAGGCTTAGTTCCAGCAGCGTTGGCGGGTCTGGCAGCAGTCGCAGATCTCCGTTGATTTGGAGGAAGTCTCAAGTGATCGTTAACGATCATGAGACTTCCTCCCATACCAATGTGAGTTACTCCGAGTTACAGATCGTTTCCGTATAGTTGACTTTCCGGCACAGGAGTTAGCGAACCGAAGAGTCCGTGACCTTCGTTGCCCGGACCGGCTCCAAAGTACAAACTGTTGAACGGTCCCGTTGCCTGCGTACTGCTCCCGAAAGATATGCCCCAAAGACCATCGATGCTAATATCACGACCGTTGGAATCCTGCAGCGTGCCGATATATTTACCGGTAGTTGCGTTATAGGCGGTAATTTTTCCGTTTCCAAATTGCCCAATGAGCAGAGCATGGCTATATGCGCCGAAGTCTCCGGGTGCGAGCGCAATGCCCCAGGGAGCATTCAGAAACGCGCCCGGTTCGAACACCCGAATCAGACGGCCTTCGAGATCGAATGCAGCGACAAGCCCGAGACCGGCGCCGCTCACACTGTCGTGTCTCGCCGCATCCTGCTGTGCGAACGCCACGTAAAGAGCTCCTCCGATATTCTGGACGTTGTACGGAACAAGCGCTTTGGCAAAACACTGATCCCGGTCCCGCTGCGGAACCGCTTCCCAAGGACCACGACCATCTCTAAACCGGTCTTCGTCCTCGAGGGAGAAAGCATGCGGGGCAAGCTTCACACGATTGAACTGGGAATCGTACACTTCGATTTGACCGGAATGAAAGTTCGCAACGTAGAGCTGCATCTTCCCGTGTGCTCTGGCCGCGGTTATGCCTTTGTAAACAGCACCGTCCACTTTCACTTTGACAATTGCGTTGTGCAGATCAACGGCAGCATTCCAGCCGGAAATGGTTCCGTCTTCCGTCGCGTATAGAAATTGCGACGGGTTGCCCGGCGTCAGTTGAAAGGCAGCAGTGCCATTGAAGATTGTCCCCGTAGGCGAGCCTACATCACCTTTCTTCGCAGCGGGAATGGTGACAACGAGCGGTGACACCTTGCCGCTTCCGTCGTAGAGGGTTGATTTCCCGCTGGCATTGTCGGAGACCCACCAATCCTGAGCTGAACTACGTGAGAGGCCCCAAGCATTGAGCAGATTAGGATCGGTCTGCGCCGCAGGGACGGAGCCGTCGGAAACTAAATTATTCTGCTGATAGCGCTGAGCGAACGTTTGAGTTGCGCCGAGAGTGCTGGCTGCCAAAACAAGTAGGGCTCTGGCGGTGATCGATTTCGAAAACATTTGAACTCCTTTTATGAATGGATCATTCGGAGGCGCCGCCGAACAATCGATTTCGTGCTGCAGTCTACTGTGAGAATAAGTGGAGTTCGCGTCTTACGCAAGGGCAGCAACGGGTTATAGCGATCTATTTACAACCTCTTTACACCGTCCGTACCGGCGCGCTTAAAGGACAGGAGTAAGTGAAGTCAGATGAAGCCGCTCTCAACCGGTGTACGAAGCCGTCATGCTTCTTACAACCACTTACAGCACCGAACTTATCCGCATTCGCGAATAGCCGGATCGTAGCTCGAGAGATGACCGCGGTCAACCATCTTCACCTTCGACGTTTTGCTTCGTTCAGTAACCAAATGAACCGTATTACCTGACGCAGCGGCAAAGCTAACGCACAGGCAAGCGCAGCACAAAGTGACTACCGGGCCAGCCGTTAAACTCGGCCCAAAGGTCGCCCCCGTTCGCGATTGCGGTTTGCTTGGAAAGGGCCAGCCCGAGACCCAGACCTTCGGTGCGGCCCTTGGTAGCGAAAGGTTGGAAGAGAATGGGCCGAAGCTCGGGGTCGATCCCAGGCCCCGTGTCTTTAACGTGCAGCAGGACAGCCTCATCGGTCAACTGTGCCGAGACCGAGATTTGTCCGCCGCCATGCATGGCTTCGATCGCGTTTTCGAGCAGGTTGTGAAAAACACGCTCCATCGGCGGCCGGTCGAGCTTGAGCTGAAGTTCACTCGGGATGCTTGCCTCAAACCGGACGCCTTTCGTTTCGGCGCGCTGCTCGAGACTGTTCCAGGCTGTCAGCACCAGATCGAGGACCAAACACGGCTCGGCCTCCTGCGTCTTGTTCCGTACCGCCGATAGGAGATCTTCGAAAATCCTCATCATTCCGCGCGAGGCCTGGTACATATTGCGCGCAAGCCGCTTGATCTGTGGCGGAGGGAGATCGTTGTCGACCAGCATCTCGGCCCCGGCGTAAAGAGACGCGAGTGGATTACGCAAATCATGAACAACGAATGTGGCGAGGCGCGCAACGGCCGTGAGCCGCTCCTGCTGAATCAACTCCACGCGAGCGCTTTCGAGTGAAGCGCACATGCTATTGAAGCTGTGTGCAAGACGGCCGAGTTCATCGGCGCTTGCAATCTTAACTTGCGCGCCGTAATTACCGCGGGCGATTTCAGAAGCCGCTTTGTCGAGTACGGCCACGGGCCGCATGGTTCTGCGCACCATCTCGTAAGTGGCGGCGATCGCCGCAAGCAGGCCAAACAACCAGAAGCCGAAAATCCGGTTGCGCAGTATCTGTATCGCCCGCTGTGAACTCGCAAGCGAACGAACGATGCAGAGTTCACCTGCCTCACCGCGGACGAGACCGGGCAACATATAATCCAGGGACAGATAGGCAATTCCATTCGCCTGTAAGCGCCTGGCGCCAGTACCGGATTGCCTAACAGCACAGGCCCTGCCCAACTGCAGCATGGTTTCTTTATCGTCGAGAGTAGAGGCAATTGCATGACCTCTCAATTTAAAGATGAGATCGCTTCCGCCGGAGGCCAGTCGCAAAGAACGAAGAAATGAGCGGTCGAGCTCGAAGCCGGTGACAAGTACACTCAGGAGCGCGGTTCCCCTTGTTGCGTCCACATAAACGGGCGTGAGGACTACCTGAAATAGTCGCTGCGATTTCTGTAGAAAGCCGCTGCGCTGTTGGGAGATTCTGTTATCGCCTTTGAGGAAGGAGAGCGTTTCATCGTTGCCGAAAGGGGAGTTTTCGCTCAGATTCGCGATCACTTTTCCATTGCCGTCGGTCACGGTAAACAGGGCATTGGCGGCGGAGAGATTGCTCCACAGTTCGCCGGCGCTGTCTTTGATGGTGGCGCGGTCGTTCGTCATGAAAGCGGCCCGCACGTCGGCGGTTCGGCTTATCACCCGGCTAATTGCGGCTAAATTACCGGTGTGTTCGCGCCACAGGGCCTCGTAAGCGCGAAAGCTCGACAACACTTCGCCTTCCGCCGTGCGAGCAGCCTCGTCGGAAATGGTTTTCTCAAGAAAGTAACCGGTCCCAGCGAAGATCACGGTGAGGATAACCGAGATCAACAAGAGCAGCTTCAGAAGAATCGACTGCCGCGGATCGATCATACCCCGTGCGCGATCACTGGCGTGCTCCGGGATAGCTTGCCGCATCGGGATTGCTATTGTACGCCTTGCCGAACTTATTCAGGTGCGGTAGCGACAGGTATCCTGCCTCGGAGATTGTCACCACCCCAATCTCTGCCAGCGCCGAGTCCACCTGCAGCGGTCGGCTGAGCGCTGCCAAAGTCTGCTCCGTCGCGCGCTCGTGATAGAACCGCAGCCGATACTTGCCTTCGGGCACGTCATCAATTTCAAAGGCGCCGTCGGAACGTGACGTCGCGTAGTAAGGCGAGCGCACGACCACGATTACGGCGCTCATGAAGGAATGGATATTGCAAAAGACTCGGACCACGCCTGCGCGCCGGAACACGACACTGCGGCTTGAGCCTGGAGGATAAAGTCCTACGTCGAATATCTGCCCGTCATAACTCGAGAAAGCGTTGTGGAAGATGGGATCGAAGTTTGGAAACTCAACGTTGGTTCCGACGGGTATTGCGAGTATGTGAGGCTGAAAGGTCTTGTTCTTTTGAACCATGCGCGCTCCTTCGGCAGGGCGGATTGGTGGCGTCGGAGCGCCCGAAGCCGGCTCGAGCCAAATTACAGTTCCCGATAGGTCGAGCGCTTTTCTCTTCTCGCCTTTCACATCGGTGAGCGCAATAGTGCCTTTGACGCAGGCCGAGTTACCGAAGGCGGTGAGCAGGCTAAAACAGATAACCAAGCGCAAGATCATAGTGATTGTTCAAACGGTTTCCCTGACCTAAGTATGTCGTCCGATTTTGCCCGAATTCGAACGCCGCGATGACGTTCGGCGCAAGCAGGTACATCGCGTTGCCGGCATAATACTGATTTTTTCCAATCTGCCCGGATTGCAAATCGTCATTCCTCGGATCCTGCTGCCCTCCGTACAGGTCGAAGGAAAGCTTTTGGGTGGCAAGATAGCGAAGTTGCAACCATCCACCGCTGCCCCGCACCGGAATCACAGTGCCTTGCGGGTTGATATTGAAGCTGCCAAGAGCTCCAAGGTTCCCAAAGTTTCTTCCCTTAAAGAGCAGGCCACTTACCTCGAACTTCGACGCAGGTTTAATCTGCCAGTCGAAGCCGTAAAGCCGCGAAGGTAAAGATACGCCGTTCACGTGGCTTGTGCTTATGTGAAAGACCGGTGCGATTTCGATTGAGCGGTTCTCACCCCACGAACGTTTCAAGCTGATGCGCGTCTCAAACGAAGGCCGGGATGGTTCGATGCGGGTGGGCGCTGTGACGCCAATGGTCGCCTCGCTATTGGTTTCAGCGGTTTGAAAAATGCCGGCCTCTGCTCTCAGTTCGGTTTGCCCGGCGAGGCTGAACCGTTGTTCCACGCGCGCTTGGGGTTGCCAGAGCCAGGGATTGCCGGCATCGGTCAGGGGCGAGACGCCGACTTGCGCGAGCGAATTGGGCTCACGCCGCGAAACGAGCGGTTTATCCTGCCCGACCGCAAACGTCGTATTCGCCCAGGCGATCTGAACAGTCGCGACGCGTAGCCGCAGAAGGTGATTAAGCGAGAAGCTAGACCCTCCGAAAAAATCCATGAAGAGAGAGCCTGAAACTTTTCCACCCAGAAATGTCTGCGGGCCGTTAAACTTAAAACCCAGCACGGTTTGCCGAAGGGTACCGCCAGAGTTTCGCGGGCCTTCGATCAGAGAGGCGTATGTCGGATCCTGGTCGCCGCCGCTGTTCACGCCATTTGTGAAAGCGTTGAAGAGAACGGTGCCCGTAAGCTGAATCGGAAAACGCTGCGAAGCTTCGACCTTGGTCTGCGATAACTCTTCGATGCGATGTTCGTTGACGTCCTGATGCTCGGCTGCGGTCTCAACCTGCTGCGCAACCGTTGCGCGCAGGGCTTTGATCTCAAGGAGCAGCTGCGCGTTTTGTCTCTCGAGATCGTCGAGACGTTTGAGAATCAAGCCGGTTTGCTCGGGCGATTGCGAGCACATAGGATGGGCCATTCCGGCCAGCAGTAAGAGAAATGCCAGGGCTTGCTTCACTGTCATGAGCTCAGGTTACGGTAGAAATCGATAACCTACTCCGTGCACGGTGAGAAAATGTTGCGGGGTCCCAGGGTCGGCCTCCAGTTTTTGGCGTAGCTTGACGACATGCGCATCCACTGTTCGGGTGTTTGGAAAGCTGTCATAACCCCAGACGGAGTTGAGTAGAAAATCTCTGGTGAGCGGCTTATCAGAATTCTGCGTGAAAAACACGAGCAGGTTGTATTCGGCGGGCGTCATGCGAACGGGCTCGTTCCCGCGAGTGACCAAGCGGCGCTCCTGATCGATGGCATTGGCGCCAAAGTGAATCACGCGGCGCTGCCCGGGAGAGGACCTGCGAAGGACCGCGCGGATTCGAGCAAGCAATTCACGAGAGCCAAAGGGCTTAGTAACGTAATCGTCCGCCCCGATCTCAAGCAAGAGAACTTTATCGAGCTCTTCATCGACTGCAGTCAGAATCACAATGGGCGTCACAATCCCGCTCTGCCGCAGCTGCTTGCAAACATCCATGCCGCTCAGGCCCGGCATTCGCAAATCGCACAGGATCAGGTCGGGCTTATTTCGAAAAGCGCTTTCAAGTCCGCTCGCACCGTCATTCGCAACGATGGGCCGGAAGTCCGCCTGCTCGAGGATAATGGCGATCGTGTCGCGCAAATTCTCGTCATCATCGATAACCAGGATGCTGTTCATCTACACAAGAAGAGTTCTTTAGACTCTGATCTCCAGCATAGGCGCCTCTTGGAGTCCAGGTGAAGCATAAGTGTTTGATGGCAAATACAATCGAGCGCGTTTCTGCACCATGGTAAGTGACAGCGTCTTGGATGTCGTGAAAACTTTGTACACAATTTGTAAAAACGAGCGCGAGGATCTGGCCTAATCGAACATCAACCGTTCAGAGATGTTTTGAAACCGTCTACGATCCCAATTAGCTTTCTTTGAATCGCTTCGCATTTCGTGTACTTCTATACTGCGGAGGATGCCCACTACTGTCGCGTCTCCCTATTGCGTCGTGGATGTTTTCACGCGCGAGCCTCTGGAGGGCAATCCTCTAGCTGTATTTACGGATGCAGCGGCAATCCCGGAGCATCGGTTACAACAGATTGCGCGCGAGCTAAACCTGTCGGAGACTGTGTTCCTGTATCCGCCTACAATAGCCGGATGCGCGGCGCGTTTGCGGATTTTTACGCCGGCGCGGGAGGTGCCGTTTGCGGGACATCCAACGGTCGGCTCGAGCTTTGTGCTCTGGCAACTGAACCGCGTGCCGAGAGAGGCAGCTTCGTTTCAATTAGAAGAAAAGGTCGGGATCGTGCCAATCCGCATCGAACACGGTGAAATGCCGATGTTTTGGCTGACTACTCCGCCTATCACGTTTAGCCGTACGTTTGACCGAACGGAGGCCGCCGCTGCTGTTGGCCTTTTGCCGGAGGACCTAATGCCTGCTACTCCGCAGATTGTGAGCGCCGGCAATGCGATGGTGATGATTCCGGTATGCACCCCGGAATGTGTGGACCGGGCGCGGCCGGACTCTTCGGCCACTCGCAAACTGACTGGATCGCTTGATGTTCCGGCCGGCTTGTTTGTGTTCTCTCCTACGGAAGAAGGTGCCTACTCGCGCATGTTTGCGCCCGAATTTGGAGTGCCGGAAGACCCGGCAACCGGGAGCGCTACCGGGCCGCTTGCCGCGTACATGGCCCATCACAAACTCTTGAACGCTTCCGGCGGCTCCCGCTTCGTAAGCGAACAAGGAACCAAAATGGGACGCCGCAGCTATCTGCATATCCAGTTCCACGGCGACGACGGCAAAGACGGGATTGAGATTGGCGGTTACGTCGCCCCGATGGTCGATTCTGCGATCATGCATGTGCCTCTCTAGCTGCAAAGGACGGAACCGGCATGGACAAAGCAAAGGTCGCGGTACTCGATGACTATCAGGGCGTAGCTCTGCAGATGGCGGACTGGTCGTCACTCGACAGCCGCGCCGAAATCACCGTGTTTCAAGATCATCTCTCCGACCCTGGCGATGTGGCCCAGCGCCTTGCGCCCTTCGATGTGATTTGCGCGATGCGCGAGCGGACGCCGATTTCGCGCGACCTGCTGCAGCATCTTCCAAACCTTAAGCTGATCGTGTCGACCGGCAGCCGCAACGCTGCCATTGACTTGCAGGCTGCGCAGGAGCGAGGCGTGTTGGTTTGCAACACAGGCTATCTCGGACACGGCGCAGCGGAACTTACGTGGGCCTTGATCTTAGCCGCGGCGAAGAACCTGGACGCGGAACTGAACTCGGTGGAATGTGGACATTGGCAGGTTTCCGTGAGCCGGGATCTGAAAGGCAGCACGATCGGCATCGTCGGGTTGGGCAACCTGGGATCGACGATCGCCCGCTATGCGCGCACTTTCGATATGAACGTGATCGCCTGGAGCCCCAACCTTACTCGCGAAAAAGCTCAGGCCGAGGGAGCACATCTGGTTTCGAAGGAACAGCTGTTTCGGGAAGCCGATATTGTCACGCTCCACCTGATATTGAGCGACCGCAGCCGCGGAGTGGTGGGCGCCGCGCAGCTTAAGGAGATGAAATCGACCGCTTGGCTGGTTAACACATCGCGCGGGCCGCTGGTAGATGAATCGGCCCTGATCGATGCCCTCAGCGGCAACAGAATCGGAGGCGCGGCCCTCGATGTCTACGATCAGGAACCGCTTCCGCCGCACCATCCGTTTCGCCACCTGAAGAATGTGATCGCCACTCCACACATTGGCTTCGTGACCCACAATACCTACCGGGTGTTTTATCGAGACACCGTGGAAAACATTGCGGCTTGGCTCGAGGGCAAGCCGATTCGAAAAGTGAACTGACGGCTCGTTTCTGCCTCGCGACTGCGTTGATACACTCGCAGTTTGAACGAGAAGATCAACCGCCGCGCCGTCCTCGCCTTATTGGGAGTACCCGCGTTGAGTGCGTTCGGCCAGGGCGTCTCGAGCCGCAGCGTCAAGGCGCAGCCTCGCGGGAAACCGTCTGGCTTGCCGTTTGACGCCTGCTTTACCGATGTTGCGGCAAAAGCAGGCTTACATGCCCCGCTGATCTACGGGCCGGCCGATCATAAAGATTCCATCATCGAGACCGTCGGCTGCGGTTGCGCTTTTATCGATTACGACAACGATGGCTGGCTCGACATTTTCACTTTGAACGGCACTCGTTTTGAGGGCGCGCCGCCCGGTACAAGCAACCGCCTTTACAAGAACAATCGCGACGGCACTTTCACCGACGTAACAGAAAAATCAGGGTTAATGAAGGATGGCTGGTCATCCGCCGTCACAGTAGGCGATTACGATAACGACGGCTTCGACGATCTCTTCATTACCTATTACGGCAACAACATCCTGTATCACAACAACGGCGATGGCACCTTCACGGACGTAACGTCAAAGGCCGGCCTGGTACACGAAGGGATCCGCTGGGGCGCCGGATGCAGTTTTGTCGATTACGATCGCGACGGGCGCCTTGATTTGGTCGTCGGCAATTACCTGCAGTTTGACCCCGCGAAAGTGCCCAAGAAGGGCCAAAACGCTTTTTGTAATTGGAAGGGCATCCCGGTGAACTGCGGACCGAAAGGTCTGCCGCCCGGTGACGTGCGTTTGTATCACAACAACGGCAACGGCACGTTTACAGATGTCAGCGAGAAGTCGGGCGTGGCGAAAGCCAAGGGAAGTTACTGCATGACAGTGGCTTGCGCCGATTTCGACAACGATGGCTGGCCTGACATTTACGTTGCTTGCGATTCAACGCCCAGTTTTCTTTTCAAGAACAATCACGACGGCACATTCAACGAGGTCGGCCTTGAAACCGGAGTCGCTTTAAACGAGGACGGAATGGAGCAGGCCGGGATGGGCCTCGGGATTGGAGACTACAATCTCGATGGCAGCCTCGATATTTTGAAGACCCATTTCGCCGACGACACGGCAGTGCTGTATCGCAACGATGGCAAGGGAAATTTCGAGGATGTGACGAATGCGTCCGGCTTGGGCGTCGAGACTCGCTATATCAGCTGGGGCGCAGGGATGTTCGATCTCGATAACGATGGGTATCCGGACCTGTTTTGGGTTACCGGCAGCGTGTATCCCGAAGTCGAGAAGCAGCTGCCGAACTATCCGTTTAAGAGTCCGCGAATTGTGTTTCGGAATCTGCGGAACGGCAAGTTCGAAGAGCTCCTCGATCAGGCTGGGCCCGGAATCACTGAAGTCCATGCCAGCCGGGGCTGCGCGTTTGGGGATTTCGATAACGACGGTGACCTGGACGTCCTCATCATGAACTTGAATGAGCCGCCGTCACTCTTGCGGAACGACGTCAAAGGTAGTAATCGGTGGCTCAAGGTTAAGCTGATCGGCGCCAAATCTAACCGGAGCGCGATCGGAGCGCGAGTGACGGCCCATTATGGCGGTAAGGTGCAGGCTCAAGAGGTTTTGAGTCAAGCGAGCTTCTATTCGGTTAACGACCCGAGGCTTCATTTCGGTTTGGGGCTGATCGAGAAGGCCGATCTCGACATTCGCTGGCCGAACGGCACAATTGAGCGTTTGTCGAATGTTGCGGCCGGCCAATTGGTGACCGTGAAGGAAGGCTCCGGGATCATCAAGCGGGATCAATTCCCGGCCAGCAGCATCCGGGCAGTTACTCTGCGAGAATGAGGTTGCCGGTCAGGCGGACGGCTCGCATGCGGACAATGTTCCTTGCTACGGTGCTCGTCTCGACGGCGCCCCAGGTCTTCAGCTGCCAAAGCGGTCCTTTGGATCCCTTCGCCATGGAGCCTTACGAAGCTCATGCCGTGGAGGTGACGGGCAGCGTATCTAAAGTCCGGGATCGGCAGCCATGGGCAGTCAGCGCTGGGGAAAGAGTTCCAGTTCGGCAACTAATCACAACCGGGATGGATGGCTACGCGCGGTTCACCGTGCAGGGCGGGGCGTCGTTTGCGCTCTTCGGCAACTCCAAAGTGTTATTCCGCGAGAATGCGGCCAGCGCCGGGGACCTGCTCGACGTGCTTTCCGGGCGCGTTCGTGTACACCTGCAACCGGCGGCCGGCCAGCCTCAGCAGCGTATCTTTACGCCAACGGCGGTCATCAGCGCCACTCATCCCGCGACTGTAGCGCTTGCGCTGGACGGAGACGATGACCTGCGCGTCGATGTACTCGAAGGTGAGATCAGCGTGCAACATACGAAGCTGCCGAAGTCGGGAGCGACTGTGGTGCGTGCGCTCGATGCCATTCTGGTGCGTCCCGATGAGCCGATTTCGCGGAAAGTTGATCGCGGTTCGTTATACCGTTACACAGTAAAGCCGTTTAAAGATATTTGGGTCGCTGTGACGCCGGGGCACTCGGGTTCCCGCAACGGCGATGTCATCGAAGGCAACAAGGTGCTTGCGACAGACATGGGCATTCCAGCCGAGCGCTTTGTGCCCGGACCTTGAAGGCACGGCGGAAGTTGGCCCGTGTAAGTAAATCAGTGAAAAAATGGAGCAGAATGCTTCGCGCAATCGCTTCATTTCTCGTCGGCTTGTCGGCTGCGGCCTGTTACGGTCAGCAATCAATTAATTCAAGTCAGCCTTCGACCGGCCTAGAAAACCCCTGGGACGTGCAAACGGTTCTCAAGAAGATCGCGACAGATAACGCCGATTTGAAGATGCTGTTCAGCACTCTTCATCCGCAGCAATGGGCGGCGCAAAAGGGCGCGCCTACGACTTACATCCTTCAATTGCAGAGCGCGCAGCAGCAAGAACGCGACATTGCGACTGTTTCCAGCCAACTCGCGGCAAAGACCGACGATCTGGCGCTGGCTTTGGACGAATACTTTCGGCTTGAATCGCTCGACGTGGCTACCCGCAACTTGGAGGAAGGGGCTCGAAGGTATGCCGATCGCGCGGCGGCCGATAAACTTGCCGAATTGATCGCCCGAAACTTCAACGATCGGGAACAGTTCCGGCAATATCTCAAAGATCTGGCTTTGAGCATTCAGCAGAACTTCAAAATCGCTGACAGCGAGGCGCAGCGCTGCCGCGGTATGATCAGCAGGGAGCCGGCGGCAACCGCAAGGAAGTCGCACAAGTAGCAATTGGTTCTCTGCGAGGAAATGGAAGTAAGCACGTTTACCTGTTCAATTTGTGAGGAGTCTTCGTCCGACATTTGCGTATACTGCACCAAGGACGCTTGCCCCAATCACCTCTGTGAGCGATGCAAACGCTGTAGCGATTGTTGCGCATGCGGGATGCCAGTGTTTAGTTCGGCAGCGCCCGAGTGCCAGGAGAATCACGAGCCAACTAAGCCTGGGATCGCAATTCAGCCGGAACTGAACGGCGACGCTCATTTCTCTGAGCCCTAGATTCGTGGATGCGGTCTACGGAGTATCGGAGCTTCTGCCGTGATGCAGGAACCCGGAACGTTTCGGTGCAGTCGCGGCGGCTCTCTTGAGCACGGCATCGCGTTGGCCGTTCACCCAGGCGTCGTCAATGGCAGCGTCCTTCATGCCCGCAATCCGCCCGGCTAGGATAAAGGCAGGCAGAGCTTGTTGCAGATCGTGCCAGCGCGCCATTTCGAGCACCGATGGCAGAGCGCGCTCCCGCAGCAAAGCAAGTGTCTCCGGGTCATGAGTATCGGTTAAATTAACCAGCGCATGGCTGGCATCGCGCCGGTCTGACCAGACGACCGAGTTCATCATCTCAATGAACCAGGTAGGCTGTAGGCGGATTTCCTGATCGGGATGGAGCTTTGCGCCTACTGCGACGGCTTTAAGCGCGCGGGCGGCGTTCTCCCGGACCGCCTCATCGTCGTCTTGCAGCGCGTATTGAAGCGCGTTCACCAGGGTTTGGGTGGTGTGCGGCCCGCGTGG
This sequence comes from Bryobacteraceae bacterium, assembly GCA_965219105.1. Lineage (GTDB taxonomy): Bacteria > Acidobacteriota > Terriglobia > Bryobacterales > Bryobacteraceae > Bog-105. Next base: position 4,402,553 of record OZ244728.1, read on the forward strand.
TCCGTACTGCATGAGGTAGGCGGCAGCGGCGCGTTGCTCAGGGTCGGCCGATTCGCGGATAACGCGATCCAAATTAGCGAAATCGGTAGCTACGGCCGGAATGAAGGATTGCTGAAGACGGCGGCATTCAGGATCCTGCATGAGCGAATAGCCCTGGGTCAGATCTTCGTCAGCGTTCTTTCCACGGATGCTGCCCGCTACTTGATCGAGAAAATCGTGATAGGCGCTCATCAGACTAGCCGGGAGTGTCGCATCGCCGGTTGCAGGCGCGTGGTACGCCATATGAGGCGAATCCTTTTCCTCGATACCGACGTAGAGGACCATGTTGCGGCCTTCGCAGCAGGCCGCCTCCACGCGTGACACGACGACGCCGGACACCTTGTCGATGCGCTCTTCGGCGCCGAGTCTCGATGGCAGCGGATCGCCGGGTTTTGCACCGAGAGCCTGCCTGATTTTCTCCGGCGATACTTTACGCGCCCCATAGATTTCGATGAGGCCGACCCGGGGGGTAACGTCGTTTACCCCAGCCTGGAGACACAAAGCAAGGCAGGTAAACGCAATCCAATAACGAAACATCACTATTTCAGTATGGGACGCACGGCCCACCAAAACGGTGTACGAAGGGGACAGCCTGACCCGCCTCTTTCGAAAATTTGACGAAGGAGGCAGAGCGCTCTGCCTCCTTCGAGAATTTCGGCAGGTTTTCTTCACTTTTCTTGTAAAATGCCCCGAAAAGCTCGCTGTATCGTTCCAGAAGTTGCTCATCACGTCACCCAACGAGGCACAAACGGAACTCGGGTGTTTTTCAGTACATCGGATCGGCACGCCTATTTGCGGCTCTTGAAGACCAACTTGGAGTCCACAGGGGCGCGATTGCTGGCCTGGTGTCTGATGGAAAATCATGTGCATCTTGTCTTGATTCCTGGTTATGAGGACACACTCGAGGTCCTATTGCGGCGTGTTCACGGACGGTATGCGCAGATGATCAATGCCAAGCTCGATCGGAGCGGTCATCTATGGCAGAACCGGTACTTCTCATGCGCTCTGTCCGCCAAACATCTGCGTAGGGCAATTGCTTATGTTGAGCGAAACCCAGTTCGGGCTGGGATTGTCGAGAAAGCCGAGCATTATCAATGGTCTAGCGCCGCGACCCACCTCGGGCTGGTCGCCGATCGGCTCCAATTGATGGACCGCGTGTTCTTGGAAGAATTCGGCGGCACCGAAGCCTGGAGAGCTCTCATTGCAGAGCCGGAAGAATTGCTCACTCTACGCTTACTCAGGCGCTGCACGTATGCCGGGCGTCCTTTCGGGGAAGATAACTTTGTAGACAAGATTGAGCAGGAGCAAGGTCGGAAATGGCGGCGTTGGGGTTTCGAAAAGACTTTCTCCATCGCGAGTTAGCAGTCGCCCGCAAGCCTCGGTCTCACAGAACGCTGACAAACACGAAGAGAATAACGAAGGGGACAGCCTGACCTGCCTCCTTCGCGATATTTTCGAAAGAGGCAGGTCAGGCTGTCCCCTTCGGCAAACCGCCGAACAATGCACGAAGAAGTAAAGCGCGGAGGAGGATCGCTACCTTAACCGGCTTAGAGACGCTGATGCGGCCGCTCAACACGCTGTAGCGGCTATGCTCGATCTTATCCAGCAGCCGCAGATAAATGGCGCGAATTGCCCAAAGCGACCGGCGGCTCTTCGCTTCGATCAACCCCATCAGCGGGGCCGACTCCGCATAATACTGACGAGCCCGCGCTGCTTCAAAGCTCATCAGCTCTCGAAACGCTTCATCCTCCACCCCAGAACGGAGCTGCTCGACGGAAACATGAAATCGATCCAGGTCCTCTTGGGGAAGATAGACCCGGCCCATTCCCGCGTCTTCCCGTACATCGCGAAGAATGTTGGTGAGCTGAAAAGCAATGCCGCACTTCTCGGCGAGCATTAAAGCTTTGGGCGACTGGAAGCCGAAAACATGGGTGATCGTCATGCCCACGACAGAAGCCACACGATAACAGTAGCTATATAGCTGCTGGAACGTTTGAATCTCGACCGGTTCCAGATCCGAGAGAACTCCATCGATCATTTCATGAAAGTAGCGATGAGGAATGCCGTAGCGGCGCACCGAATCGGCAAAAGCCGGCCAGATCGGATTGTCCCCGACCTCTCCCTGGAGGGCCCGGTCGAGCTGTATACGCCAATCGGTCATGGAGAGCCGAAGCTGCACTTTATCGGGAGTCGCCGGATCGTCGCTCAGATCGTCACAATGCCGCATGAAAGCGTAGATCGCGCACATCGCATCGCGCTGGGGCTTCTCAAGTAAAAGGAACGAGTAATAGAAATTCTTGGCACGGCTCTTGGCCACTGCCCGGCAGAATCGATACGATTGCTCGATCTCTGGAGGGGACGGTGAGCCGTCTGGTGACAGGCCCGCGGGGACGGATGCTTGAATCGGAGACAAAATTGACGGCCGCTTCTATTATGGGAACGCCCGAACTCAAAAGGGAAGAAGCCGCCGAAGACACCCGAGCAGAATTCCGGTCCGCTCCACTTTGGAGATATAGGGGCGATGGCTCAGCACATCATAACGCTCGGCGCGAATCTTCTCGAGAACCCGCATTCCGCCCCGGCTGAAGAGATCCAGGTCGAGCGAAAGCCGCCGGTTGACCATGCCGACCAGCGGCAAACCTTGCCGGAACAGGTCAGCTGCAACATCAACCGCTTCGGCCATGAGCGATTCAAAGCGCGCATCGAACTTCAAGGCGAAGAGGTCTTCGATCGGATACCCGTGGCGGTTCAGGAGATCGAGCGGCAGATAGACGCGGTCTTTCTGAAGATCCACCGTCACGTCCTGCCAGAAATTCGCTAACTGGAGAGCAGTACAGGTGAAGTCGGAGAGGCTCTGCCGTTCAGCATCGCGATACCCGCAGAGATACAGCACGAGGTGACCGACCGGGTTTGCCGAATGAGCGCAGTAACGGAATAGCTCGTCGAAATCGCGATAGCGGGTGACCGTTTGATCCTGTTCGAAGGCCTGAATAAGGCGATCGAACGGCTCGCGTGGCATGTCATGACCCAGAACTGTTGTTCGCAGCGCCACGAACACGGGATGAGATGGGTGGCCCCGGTACATCGCTTCCAACTCTTGACGCCACCAGGCGAGAAGCTTCAGGCTCTCCGCGGGATTGCCGAATTCATCGCCCAGATCGTCAGCCCACCGGCAGAAGGCGTAGACGTTATAAAAATCCTGATGCAGCCGCTTCGGCAGCAGGAAACTGACGATTTGAAAATTCTCGTAATGATGAGTGGCGAGCCAGCGCGTATATCCCAGCGACTCACGCTCCGAGAAGGAAGCGGACTCCATACCAACGCTCTCGACATACTCTTTAGGCTGGAGGTGAGCGACGGGCAATGGAATCAGGGGATGATGGCGGTCTTGATGCGGCCGTTCGGGTGATACGTGAGTTCATGAAGGACACGCGGCAGCTCACTAAGCGGCTCCTCGTGATTGACAAACAGCTGAGAGCTTATCTTGCCTTCTTCGAGGAACTGTAACGCCCGCCGAATATGGAACGGAGTGTGATGGAAGCTGGCCTTGCAAGTAATTTCGCCGTAATGAAGAAGCGTAGTATCGAGACCGACCTTGGTTCCTGAAGGGCAACCGCCGAAGAAGTTGATCACTCCTCCCTTGCGGACCAGCTTCGTTGCCAATTCCCAGGCGTCGGGCCTGCCAATCGCCTCGATAATGATGTCCGCTCCCCGGCCGCTCGTTCGAGCCTTGAGCTCAGTAACGAGGGCGGCGTTGTCGGCCAGCTCGGTGTTGTTGCCAATAAGAATGCCTTCCTCAGCACCAAGCATGATGGCGCGATCGACCTGTTCGATGCGGCGAGCAATGGCAATCACACGCGCACCGTAGGCGTACTTAGCCAGACGTACGAACATCAGACCAATGGGCCCGAGCCCAAGCACGGCTACGGTATCTCCGGGCTGCACACCGCTCTCATCCAACCCGCGAACAGCGCAAGCTAACGGTTCAGCGAGGGCGGCGTCGCTGTAGGACATTCCGTCGGGCAGCAAGTATGTATTCTTCCGAACGATACGCTCGGGGAGCCGAATATACTGCGCGTAGGCTCCGTTGTTGAATAACAAGTCTTCGCAGAGATTTTGCTGGCCTCGACGGCAGAAAAAACACACGTCGCAAGGAGCTGAGTTCGCCGCAACCACGCGATCTCCCATGCCAAAGCCGGCCACATCAGTGCCCACTGCGACAACATCTCCAGCCAACTCATGCCCGAAGAGAGCAGGCGGCTGAATCATTCGAGCATGATAGCCCCGGCGATAGACCTTAATATCGGTGCCGCAGGTAAGAGCAGTTCGCACCCGGACCAGAATTTCGCCGGCGTCAATCGAGGGAATCGGCACCGTTTCGAGCCGCACGTCTTCTTTCCCGTAGAGCACAGCAGCCTGCATCTGGTGTCCCGCTAATTCCTGAACTTGAGGCGGACCTTGCGGCTGAATAAGCGTTGTGGCCATCAGCTGCACACCTGCGGATGAATGACTACTTTGAGGGAGCGCTCACCTGGATGTTGGGCAATGGCGATGCCCCGCTCGATCTCGTCAAGACTCAAGCGATCCGAAATCAACTCTTCCAAAGGCAGTTTGCCGCTAAAGACCAGCGTCGCCGATTCGGCTTGCAGATCGGCATCGGCACTGTAGGATCCCATGAGTATACGTTCGCCCGCACAGATGCTTGCACCGGAAACCTCGATACGATCTTTATGAGAGGTTTGAGCGAATAACAAGATCTTTGCACCAGGACGCGAAATCCGCATCGCTTGTTCCACCAAACCAGGCGCACTGACGGCGAGAATGACTGCATCCACGCCTCTGCCTTGCGTAGAAGCCGCGGCTTCCGGCTCAAACTCAGGCGCGCGAGGATCGAATGCTCTCGCGCCGAGCCGCTCAGATAAGCCTCGACGATAAGCGATTGTGTCGGTAGACAGAATGGCCGCACCGGTTTCCTGTACCAGCATTGTAAAGATCAGCCCGATTGAACCTTGGCCTAAGATGGCCACTGTGTCGCCGCTCACTAAGCCAAGTTGCTTGACCGCTTTGAGGCATGTGTTCACCGGTTCCACCCAGCAAGCCTGGTCAAAAGAGACATGATCAGGAATCCGCTCCACACCACGTTGGACGATCCAATCCATCACTCGGACATACTGGGAAAAACCCCCGCCCGCCGCTTCATAGCCAGCCGTTACGCCGACTCTCTTGTAAACCGGACACTGCGCGTACAGCTTTCGAGCGCAGTAGAAACAAGATCCGCAAGGGATGTGATGGAAAACAATCACCCGGTCACCGGGAATGAAGCTCGTTACTCCGTTGCCGCAAGCGGCGACCGTTCCTGCCGTCTCGTGCCCGAAGATCCGAGGGGGCGGAAGCAAGTCGTATTCGATTTTTTTAAGGTCAGTGTGACAGACGCCACAGCTCTCCACGCGGATCAGCAGCTCTCCATCGCCGATGGAGGGAACCGGCACCTGCCTAACCGCTACCTGCTTCTGGCCGAGATAGACAGCCGCGCGCATAGCTGCGGGAACGTCAAGATTCGACGCCGCCGCTGGCTTGGCTGATTGTTGACTGCCTAACAACTCTGCTACTGACAAGAAACTCCCCTAAAGCTTTCGATGCAAAATCCGAGCGCCGCTTCAAACTAATCAACGCCCCGTATAGTTGCGGACGCCATAGTGTATGTCTAACGATTTTCCCACGGCTTATCCGGCCTTCCGCCGAGCGCATCGCGTTCAAGTCGAACGGAAACGACTCGTCGGCCCGATCAGTTACCACTTTGATGCAAGCAAACGGCAACTCGGCACGTTTTGCTCGCGCACATATTCCAGCAGCCTCCATATCTAACGCAATGACGTTATTGTCGAAAAGGCGGGCCTTGGCCGTTGCGTCATTTGCGACCTCATCTCGCGAGAGAATCGGACCCGTACAGAAGGATTCGGAAGAGGCAATCCGGGCGCAATCGAACACAGTATCCGAAGCGGCATCGACTACTTGGGTCGCAACGACGATTTGCCCTTCGCGCAAAACCGGATCGAGGGCCCCACAAAATCCCGTACTCACGACAGCTTCAAGCCGGGAGGATGAGAGATCGGCTGCCATTGCGGCGCGCAGGGCCACCTCCACTGCTTGGGACGCCAGTTTCGGTCCGGCTCCATTGGCGGCCAGTAAGATGCGGCGGCTCTCTAAGATGCCTTCCCAAGCGTAGTCAAGCGGCCATTTGAGCTTACGAACGCCTGTCAGCAGATCCGCGAAAGGCTTCAGTTCAGCCGCCTCGGCGGCCACATAAAGTATGGCCATCTGATCAGCGGGAAACTTGCAGATTAGCAATAACCATTTGCACGGAACCAACCGATCGCGCGGTCGAGCGCATCATCCACAGGCCCCGGAGTAAAGCCAAGCTTCGTCGACGCTTTAGCATGGGTCACAAACATCTTGATTCGAGCCATGCGGACGGCATCGAGAGGCGCAACCGGCTCGTTGCCGGTTAAGTTAGCCCAAGCAGTATTAGCAAGGCCCGTCACGTACGCCAGAGCATAGGGAATACGAGTTTTAGGAGGAGTTTTTCCGGATAGAAAAGCCAGACGGCCGAAGATCTGTTGAAGCGTTAAATTCTGGCAGCCTAAGATATAGCGCTCGCCTGGACGGCCCCGTTCGCAAGCTAACAGATGTCCTTCCGCGATGTCGCGCACATCCACCAGATTCAAACCGGTGTCGACAAAGGCGGGAAGTTTATTGCGTAGAAAGTTCAGGATGATGTTGCCAGTGGGCGTGGGACGCCAGTCATGATCGCCCACCGGTGCAGTGGGATTAACGATTACGATGGGCTGACCGGCGTAAGCTTTTTCGAGCGCGATTTGCTCGGCCAGCCATTTAGACCGCTTGTAGTGGCCGTGCATGTCGCTCATGCCCACCGGGCTATCCTCATCGCTATTGCTGCCCGATGACATACCGATACAACCGACGGTGCTGGTGTAGACAGTTCGTTCCACACCGGCGCGCTCTGCCGCTTCGAGCACGTTGCGCGTACCGTCCACGTTAGAGGCGTACATTTCCTGAGGATTGCGGGCCCAGAGGCGGTAATCGGCAGCGATGTGAAAGACGAATTGACAATCTTTAACGGCGGCCGCCACGGATTCCGGATCTCGAAGATCTCCCCGTACGCACTCCACTTGCAGCTCCCGAATGCTGTTCGCAGTGCGGCAAAGAGCCCGTACATGGTGGCCGCGCTCGGTGAGAAGCCGGGCGACGTGCCAGCCGATAAACCCACTGGCGCCAGTAACTAGAGTAGTGGGTATTCTCAAGGGGTAACTTCAGGGGCACCAGCTACAGTGCCAAAGAACTCATACATTGGACGCGGAGTTACTAAGTGGCGAATAGCCAGACGTGGAAGCGGAAGAACCCTGGAGATTCAATCCGCGGGCGTACGAGCCGCTGAACGCTTGACTGTCCTCACTCAAATGGCGCGACTCAGGTCGTTCCTGCATATCTCCATCCCGGTCCGCCATCGCCTTGCTATAAGCAGAAAGCGCAAACAGCGGAAAAGTATTGCGGTAATCGGTGTACACAAGATAGAAGACTCGCGGAAAGCCGGTACCCGTACAGTAATCTTCGTTCCAGGTTCCATCGGCCTTCTGTGTCCTCACCAGATGATCCACGCCGTTGTGAAGGCTTTCGCTGCGCATGTCTCCGCCCGCTAACAGCGCGAGTATGGCCCAAGCGGTTTGAGAAGGCGTGCTGGGGTTTGGAATGAAACGCTTCTCATCGTAGCTGGCACAGCTTTCGCCCCAGCCCCCGTCCGGATTCTGGTAGGCACGAACAAACTCGATGGCCTGCTGAATAAAAGGCTCATTTTCATCCACTCCAGCGGCGCGCAGCCCGCGAAGCGCCAGAAAAGTGCCGTACAGATAATTCACTCCCCAGCGGCCATACCAGCTTCCATCGGCTTCCTGGGCCTTCAGTAGGTACTGAACGCCGCGTTGTATCGCCAGATGGTTCTGGCTCAAGCCACAACGGGCAAGAGCTTCGAGCACTCGCCCGGTAATGTCGGGGCAAGACGGATCGAGCATTGCGTTGTGGTCAGCAAAGGGAACGTAGCTGAGAAGGCTCCAGTTGTTATCGACGTCGAAGGCGGCCCAACCGCCGTCTTTGCCCTGCATGGAAAGAAGCCAATCTACGGCGCGCTCCATGCAGGCGCGTTGCTTTGCATCGTCGGAGCCGCTGATCTTTTCAAGAGCCAGCAGCACCATGGCTGTATCGTCGACGTCCGGATAGAACTCATTGTTGAATTCGAAGGCCCAACCCGAAGGCTGCACGTTGGGACGTTTGACCGACCAATCGCCTTTACGCCGGATCTCTTTCGAGATGAGCCAATCGGCTGTGCGGCTCAAAGCGGCGGGCGAAGCTTGGCCTGCGTCTGCCAGGGCAAAGGCAGCGATGGCTGTGTCCCACACCGGCGAAAAACAGGGCTGCATGTAGAAGCCACGCTCGTCATCATCCACCATCAAGTAATTAAAATGCTGCTCAGCTTCTACTCGTAACGGATGATCGGCTCCATAGCCGAGCACATCCAGCGCCATCACGGCATACTGCATGGACGGATAGATCGCACCCAGGCCGTCGGAAGCTTCAAAGTGTTGAATCATCCACTCGCCGCACTTCTTGATGGCATGCTGCCGAACGAAGTGAACGCCCAACTTCTCCCAGCGTTTTAGGAACCGGTCAAGCAGAAGGAAAGTGTTACGCCAGCTGAAGAACTTAGTATCACGAGCGGGGAGCACGGGCGCGCCCGCTACAAAGAGCTCGTCCAGGGTGAAACCCGTGGGCACCGGCCGGCAAGGATTGGCAGCGTGAACAATCGACAGAGACAGGACAATGGCTCGCGTCCAAGACGACATCTGATAGATGAAGTGGAACGGGAGAAGAACGATTTCGGGCGGGATAGAAGGGCACGCGTCCCGTGGAAACAGGTTGAAGAGGCTCAGGTTGGTTCGAACATAGCTGTTAGAAGCTTGCAGACCACCTTGGGCAATAATCCGCTCCCGGAGAGCCACCATGGGCGCAGATTCAACCGGCACACCCGCCACCTTTAAGGCGAAGTAAGCTTTGATCGAGGCGTTAACTTCAGAAGGGCCGCCCAGATAGATGTTGAAACCGCCATCGGGCAATTGACGGGAAAGTATCGATTGAACGGCCCGCTGTACCTTGGCTTTGGTAGGAGGATTCCAAACTCCGTTGACTGGCGGATTGAGCCATAACTCCATCAGGATGTAATCCGATTCGAGAGTGGTGTCCGCGCGCAGATCCGCCCACCAAAAACCGGCCTCCGCCTGACGCTTCATGAGAGCGGCGGAGGCTTTCTTTGCGGCCTTACCGCAAGCGGCGCTCAAAAAATCTTCGATTTGGACGCTAGACTTCATTCTCGAAACAATTACACTTGCGGACGAAGAATGTGAAGCTTGGGGGTGAAACTTTCCAGATCGGCAGGCAGCGTGAAACGCACATCTTCCTCTTTTATCTCTGCCTCCTCCAGATTGCTATATCCTCGACGCCTCAAGTGACTCACAAGTTCCTGTACAAGATGCTCGGGCGCGGAAGCTCCAGCCGTTACAGCCACTGTTTCGACTCCCGCCAACATCTCTGGTAAAACTTCGCTGCTGTCATCGAGCAGATAGGCCGGAATACCGGCTTTCCCGCATACTTCCACTAGCCGCCTTGAATTCGAGCTGTTTTGAGAGCCGACCACTAACAGAGCCTGACAAAGCGGCGCTACAGCTTTGACGGCCAATTGGCGATTTTCGGTAGCGTAGCAAATGTCCTGTGTCTTCGGCCCGACAATGTGAGGAAAGCGCTCCGTGAGACGCCGAACAATATCGCTCGTTTCATCGAGCGAGAGGGTGGTCTGTGTCAGATAGACCACTCGTTCAGGATCTTGAATGTGAAGCTGGTCGACATCATCAACATCGGAGACGAGAAAAGTATTTTCCGGCGCTTCGCCCAAAGTACCGATGACTTCGTCGTGATCACGGTGACCGATCAGGACGATTGTATAGCCCTGTTTTGCGAAACGAACGGCCTCGAGATGGACTTTCGTCACCAGCGGACACGTCGCATCGATTACCTGCAAATGACGCTGCTTGGCTTCCGAGCGTACAGCAGGGGAGACGCCATGAGCGCTGAAGATAACGCGTGCCCCTTCGGGAACTTCACTGAGTTCCTCGACGAAGATCGCTCCCGCGCTGCGTAGTTCATCTACTACGTGTCTGTTATGAACGATCTCCTTACGTACGTAGATCGGCGCGCCATAAATTTCAAGCGAGATTCGCACCACATCGATTGCACGCACAACACCGGCGCAGAATCCGCGCGGCTTTAATAGCAGAATCTTTTTAGTTGCCTCACCTTTTTTAGTTCCTCCCTCTACCGTGACAGCAGAGTCGGAGATAATGTCGTCGGCTAAACCAAGAGAGGGCATAAAGAGAGACTAATAGCCGAATTATAACAATCAGATGCAAGTACCACGACCTGTGGAGATTCCTTGCCGAAGATATAAGGGTCTATCTGTCGGCTAGACTTAAAGATACTGAGGTTCTGTGGTTCGGTGACGAGCGAGCGCCTCCGAGGAGATTTCAGCGTATGAGTGTTTCAGCATCTGAGATGTGGACGATGGCGACGTATGTGCTTCGGCAGAAGATCGCCGGACGAAAGCAGTACCCGCTTGTGCTGATGCTGGAGCCGCTATTTCGCTGCAATCTTGCCTGTGCCGGCTGCGGCAAAATACAGTATCCAGCGCATGTACTCAAGCGGCAGTTAACACCCGAAGAATGCTTTGCGGCGGTAGAAGAATGCGGTGCCCCGTCGGTGTCTATCCCGGGCGGCGAGCCGCTCATGCATCCGCAAATCAAAGAAATCGTGGAGGGGTTGATTGCTCGAAAGAAATACATTTATCTCTGCACGAATGCACTGCTTCTGAAAGAAAAGCTGCATCTCTTTAAGCCGAGCAAATATCTCGCGTTCTCAGTACACGTCGATGGGCAACGCGAACATCACGATTTTTCGGTGTGCCGCGAAGGCGGATATGACGCCGCCGTTGAGGGAATCAAAGCTGCGATTGCTGCTGGCTTCCGCGTGACGACCAATACGACGTTGTTCGATGGCGCGGACCCGAACAGCGTGCGCGAGTTTTTCGATGAGATGACTGAACTGGGCGTGGAGCGAATGATGATTGCGCCTGGTTACTCATACGATAAGGCGCCCGATCAGTCTCACTTTCTGGGCAGGGCGAGGACGCGCCGCCTGTTCCGCGCCATTCTCTCCAACCGCAAAAAAAGCTGGCAGTTTAATATGTCGCCGCTCTTCGGCGAGTTCCTGATGGGAAAGCGGAGTTTCACTTGCACGCCCTGGGGAATGCCGACCTATAACGTGTTCGGTTGGCAGAAGCCGTGTTACCTGCTTCAGGACGGCTATGCCGATACCTTTTCGGAGTTGATGGCCGAGACCGCGTGGGCACAGTACGGCACCGAATCGGGAAACCCGAAGTGCGCCAATTGCATGGTGCATAGCGGGTACGAAGCGTCATCGGTCGATTATGGTTTTGGATCGGTCCGCGGATTCCTGGCGATGGCCAAAGCTTCGCTGTTCAGCACCTACAAGGATGAAGACGCAAAGGCGCTGCTGAACGAGCCTTATAAACCAGTCCACTCGTACAACCCGCTAGTGCAGATTGATTCCGCCGGGGAGACGCGAGCTTGACGAAACCTGCGGCCACGCCAGACGAGCTCGAGATCGTTCCAGGTTTTGCTCACCAAAAGCTGCAGGGTTCAGTTCCTGAGTTTGCCTCGGATGCCGACATTCGGGAAGCGCTCGAGAAGGCGTTTGACTATCGCGGCGACGTGACGCTGGTCTTGAAGGACGGGCGAAAGATAGATGGCTATGTGTACGACCGCCGCCAAAGTGAATCGCTCGATCGATCGCTGGTGCGTATCTTGCCGGCCGACGGCAGTGCAAGGCAGAGCATCCCATTTTCAGAGATTGCAAGTCTGATCTTCAGCGGGCGCGACACAGCAGCCGGCAAAAGCTGGGAGTCGTGGGTGCGTAAGTTTTGGGAGAAGAAGCAGACCGGCGAAGCGGCCGCGATCGAACCGGAATCGCTCGATTGATCTGCTTCCCCCATTCTGTTTAGACTTTGATAGTGACGATCTCTCCAATGCCGAGGTCGCGAAGCGGCTTCTCGACTTCAACACAATCACCCACCACCATCCAGATCATGTGCCTTGGTTCGAGGACTTGCTTTGCCGCACCCTCGATGTCCGGAATCTTAAGCGCGGTAAGACGGCTGACGTAGCTGTCGTAAAAGTTAAGCGGCAGATTGAGCTGCAGCAAGTCGCCGAATAAGTTGCCGATGGCGTTCATGGTTTCGTAAGAGCCGGGCAGCTCAAAAATAAGTTGCTGCTTAACCTTGTCGAGCTCTTCCGGAGTAACGGGTTTCGTGTCTGTGATCCCGGATAATTCGCTCAGGATCTCTGCAATCGAGTCTGCGGTTTTGTCACCCTGTACCGAAGCATACGCAAGGAACGGCCGCTGCGCGCGCGCCGCATAGAGTACGGAACCAGCGCCATAAGACCAGTGCTTGTCTTCGCGAAGATTCATGTTGAGCCGGGCGCCGAACGTACCTCCAAAGATGGTGTTCATCGTTTCAAGAGCAACTTCGGTATCGGCCTGCGCTGGCGCTGCGATGGTGCCCGCGATGACGACCGATTGCTGCGCCCCCGGTTTGTCCACCAGGTAAATGGTCGGCTTCGTCGGACGCGGAACCTGGTCGAGATTCTTACGCGGAAACTCGCCGGCTTTCCAGGAGTGGAACAATGCTTCGAGCTTCGGCTTTACTTCGGCAAGCGTTGTGTCTCCCACCACGACCAAGGTGCTGTTGTTTGGCTTGAACCACTGGCTGTGATAGCGGACCGAGTCTTCACGAGTAAGTTTTGCAACGGCTTCTTCGGTTCCCGATCCCGTCAGGGGAACCCCATAGGCGTGCTGCTCTCCAAACAGAATCGGCGGCAACGCACGCATGGCCATCTGCAGCGGAGTCACCTTTTCGTTGGCGATGGCCGCGAGTTGCAGCTGCTGCTGACGGGAAAAGTCGGAAGGCGGAAAGACGGGGTCGAGGATAACGTCAGAGTACAGATCGAGAGCTTCGTCGAGCGTATCTTTCATCGCCGAGAGGAAGACGGTAGAGGTGTCGAGATTGCAGCCGCTGTTGAGTTGCGCGCCGAGCGATTGCAGCTCATCGCTAATTTCGAGCGCGGTGCGCTTTGAGGTGCCGCAAGTGAGCAGGGACGATGTCAGGCGCGCAACGCCGGGCGAAGAAAATTGATCGGCGGCGAATCCGGCGTTGATATCGAGCCAGAAGTTGACGACCGGGATTTGATGCCGCTCGGCTAAAAGGATTCGCAGGCCGTTCGAGAGACGGTCTTCCTGAATGGGCGGCAGCTTCAGATCGTGAGGCAGGCCGGGGGCGGGCAGCTCAGAGCGCTCGGCGGCGGGCGCAGGCTGAACGGTTGCATGGAACGGCAAGACTTCCAGAACATACACGCCATCAGAGAGCCAAGTTCTGGCCGTGCCAAGCAGGTCAGCGGGCGTTGCGTGTTCGATGCGCTGCAGCCGCTGTTTGTAGCCATGCGGGGTACCCAGGTAGGTTTGATTGGTCGCAAGAATGTCGGATTTGCCGCCGAAACCGCCGATTCTTTCGATGCCGCGAACAAAGCCGGCAAAGTATTGCGTTTTGAGACGCTCGAGTTCGTAGGCGGCAGGACCGTCCTCCAGAAAGCGCAGGAACTCTTCGTCGAGCGCCTGTTCGACACGGCGCAGGTCCACACCCTGTTTCGCGGTAGCGACGATTACAAACTGACTGCCGATCTCGCGCTCGTCGAGATAGGCTGCGACTTGTGTCGCAATCTGATCGTCGTAAACAAGCCGTTTATAGAAGCGCGAACTACGGCCGGATGAGAGGACCCCTGCGATCAGGCGGAGGTGGTCGGCTGCAGCGGTACCGAAGCCAGGAACGTTCCAAGTTTTATAGATGCGGCTTTGCGGAACGCGGTCCTGAACAGTTTCCCGCTGTTCGCCGCTCATTTTGGCGACCCAGGCGCGCTGGTGTGCAACGGGCGGCCCTGGGGGGATCTCGCCAAAGTAGCGCCGGGCCCGCTCCTCGGCCTGCTTGCCGGTGATGTTTCCCGCTAAGACGAGAACGGCGTTCGAAGGCGTGTAGTAAGTCTTAAACCACTCGCGGACGTCGCCCAGGGAGGCTGAGTCGAGGTCTTCCATCGAGCCAATGACGGTGTGGGCGTAAGGATGGCCGGCCGGGTAGGTCGATTTGACAACCAGATCTTCTACCACTGCATAGGGCTGGTTGTCGCCCTGGCGCTTCTCGTTCTGAACCACTCCGCGCTGCAGATCGAGAATCTCCTGACTGATCGTGCTGGAGAAGTACCCCATGCGGTCGGATTCAGCAAACAGGCCGAAGTCGAGAGCGGAAGCCGGCACGTTTTCGAAGTAGTTTGTGCGATCCTCGCTCGTGGTGCCGTTAAGGTCGGTAGCGCCGATGCGCTCCATGGATTCGATATAGCTGCCGGGCAGATGTTCGCTTCCGCCAAACATCAAATGCTCAAAGAGATGGGCAAAGCCGGTTTTATTCGGTTTTTCATTCTTCGAGCCCACGTGATACCAAAGGTTCAGCGCGACCACGGGGATCTTATGATCCTCATGCACCAACACTTTGAGACCGTTCTCTAGAACCAGCTCTTCGCAGGGGATTTCGAGGTTAGACAGTTGCATTCAGGCGTGAAACCGACACGATAGCAGATGGCTTTGGGCAACTGGCCTTCGGACGGAACGTGTTACATCAAGCGTTTGGAGTAAAAAGCTTTGGGCGATTTTGGGCGAGCGACCGATCGAGCACAGCGAAAAAGGCGGCTTCATCTTCCAGTTCGAGCTCGATGGCCAGCCACGCTAACTGGAGCGGCGCAATAGCGTGTTCGAGTTGGCCGGGACAGTTTATGCGGTCCTTTTCCGTGGTGACAAGCATCTCTGCGCCGGCTAAACGAGCCTGGTGCGCAAGGCGCTGCAACTCGACTGGGTTGTAGGAGTGATGATCCCGGAAGCTCCAGCGGAGAACTACGTCGAGGCCGAGAGATTCCAAGGTCAGCCAGAAGTTTTCCGGATTTCCGAGCCCGCAAAAGGCGGCGACGCGGCGGTGAGGAAGCGGCTCCAACAGTTCTCCATCGGGATACGCATGCCACGAACGAGCCATCAGGCGGGTGCGAAAAGCTGGAGCCTTGGGGTTCAGCTTTCGTAGACGGTCGGAAATGGTCTGAAAGCGCAGATCTTCTTGAGCGCGGGTGATGACAAAGACGTCGGCCCGGGCAAGCGCCTTGAGCGGCTCACGCAGCCGGCCAAGCGGGACCACCTCTTCGCCACCGAACGGGTCGAGCCCGTCTATAAGAACGATGTCCAGGGTACGCTCGATCCGGGCGTGCTGAAAGCCGTCGTCCAGCACAAGCGTGTCGGTTTCAGGAAATTGCCGGAGCAGCATCTGCGCCGTTTCGTAGCGTTTTGAGCCGATGCCCACCGGAACGTGAAGCGAACGAAGGAAAATCTGCGCTTCGTCACCGGTCACGGCGGAAGAAATTTTCGTGGCGGGGGGCAGAATGACGTATTCGGCGGGATAGCGCCTGCCATAACCGCGGGTGAGTACGGCGGGTGTATGACCGCGCGCAAGGAGTCGCTTAACCAGGTAGACCGTGAACGGGGTTTTTCCGGCGCCACCCAGGGTGAGTCCGCCGACGCTGATCACGGGCGGCGCGATGGGGCGGGCAGATAAAGCGAACTCGCCGCCCTGGTGCCGCTTGATCGCGCCGCCTTTGGTCCAGAGTGCAGCCAGCGGGGTCAATGCTGCACGCGCGAAAACATTGTAGAGCGAGCGAGGGCAGGCAGCGTAGAAAAGCGGCCAGAGTTGGCGGGCGATCGCCTGGGCAGCGCCGCGATGGGATTCGACCACCCGAATGGCGCGCGCTCCAAATTCGCGCTCATTCAGCAGGAGTCTCTTGATCGCCGGCGCCAGCTCATCAGCGGCCGGAATCTGAATGAGAGCCTGCGCTTTCAGGAAGTCGGCGGTTATTCCCGCGAAGTTTTCCATGTGCGGGCCCACCACGATGGACACACCGGCGGCGGCAGGCTCGAGAATGTTGTGTCCGCCGCGAGGCGCAATCGATCCGCCGACAAACGCGGCATCGGCAAAGCGGTAAAGACCGGCAAGTTCGCCCATCGTGTCGAGCAGCAGCACACCGGGCAGCTCAAGGTTCGATACGGGATCCTGCTTTGCCCGGCTGCGGCGGAGAAAGTTCAGATCGCGGTTAGCCAGCTCTGCGGCTACTTCGCCAAAACGGGAGGGCTGTCGAGGGGCCAGAATGAGCAGAAGGCCGGGAAAATCCTTCGACAGTGCCGCGAAGGCGTCAAGCACCAGGTCATCTTCATCGATATTGTGTTTCACCAGGCTGCCGCGCTCGTTTGGGCCCACCGTGCTGGCGGCTATCCAGACATGCCGGGCGCCGAAGGTATCAAAGTCCGCGCGGGGCGGCAGAGACGCGGCATCGTACTTGAGATTGGGGGCCACGCGCACCTTTGCGGCAGCGGCTCCGAGGGCTGCATAGCGCGCCCGGTCAGTCTCGCCCTGAACCAGGATGAGGTCCGGCATCTGAAGCGTGGGGCAGAGCCAACGCCGGAGGAATCTATAGCGCGGCCAAGTTCGTTCGGAAATTCGGCCGTTGACGATCGCCAGTTGAGCGCCGGAACGTTTTGTTTCGTGATAAAGGTTGGGCCAGATTTCGGTTTCGAGTACGATCAGCAGGGCGGGCTTTAACCGGCGCAATACCCGGCGAACGCAGGAAGCGTAGTCGATCGGGCAATAGAAGATGCCATCGGCAATGCCGACTGCCTGCCGCTCGGCGAATTGGCGGCCCGCGACCGTTCCGGTTGACAGATAGAGGGACACGGCAGGCTGATCGGAGCGTAAGGCCCGGAGCAGCGGCAGCGCGGACGCGATCTCGCCGGCTGAGACGGCGTGCAACCAGATAGCGCCGGCCCTCGTCGGATGGAACGACCGGGGAAGAATCCCGAGGCGCTCCTTGAAATGCTTTCGAAAAGCTTTACCGCGCAAGAGCCGTGCGAGAAAATACAGGGCGATGGCTGGAGAGAAGACGAGTTGGAGTAGCCGGTAGAGGAAAGGAATGCGCTTGCGTCCAAATAGTCGTTATATGTGTTTGAGTATAGCGTTGGCTGTGCTCTGCGCAGCAGTTGCGGTGAGCAGTGAGGTGCGCTTTCACCCTGGTCCAGCGGCAAGCTATGCGCACCAGGAGTCGGAAAAGGTCACGGTAGGCGCCAAGTGCTTCGACAACGAGGAACTGGTGAACAGCGCCTTCGGGAAGAAGATCGATTTTGCGAAATACGGGGTGGTCCCGGTGTTAGTAGTCATTGAGAATAAGCGTGACCAGGCGCTCGACTTGCAAGGGCTCGAGGCGACGCTGGTAGCGGCCGATGGGCGGCATGCGAGGGCGATCCGTGCGGAGGATTTGCCGTTTTTAGCAACGGCCGGGAAGCATCCTCCCTCCAACGCGCCGCGCAGCCCTATCCCGCTTCCCAAGAGGAAGAATCCGTTGAATGCAACGGAGATCAGCATGCGGGCGCTCGAGGCCAAGGTGATTGCTCCCGGCGACTCAGCCAGCGGGTTTCTCTATTTCGAGGCGAAGGAAGAGCCTGGCGACAAGCTGTATTTGAACGGGATGCGGGATGCTCGATCGGGCAATGAGCTGCTTTACTTCGAGTTCCCGCTGGGGAAGTGAAGGCTCGGGCCAGGGGCGGATTCAGTCCAGTAGTTGCGGTTCAGATTGCGGAACTGAACGGCTCCGGCGAGGTGCTTGGCGGACACAGTTTCACTGGCGCTCAGATCGGCCACCGTTCTTGCGACGCGGAGCATGCGGTCATGAGCGCGGGCCGAGAGATTCATGCGTCGGACAGCCATTTCGAGAGTGCGCTCGCCGCTTTCGTCCAGCGCACACAAAATTCGAAGCTGCGGAGGCGGAATTTGTGAGTTGTAGAAGCCGCGGTTTCGCTGGATAGCTCGGGCGGCTTCGACCCGTGCGCGGATTTCGGCCGATGAGATGCCATCGCTCTTGCTCCGAAGCTCTTTGTAAGGGACGGCGGGAACTTCGATGTGAAGGTCGATGCGGTCGAGCAGCGGGCCGCTTACTTTGGCAAGGTATCGCTGTATGATGCCGGGCGTGCAGCGGCACTCGCGAGTGCTGTCGCCGTAAAAACCGCATGGACAGAGATTGCGAAAATGGAGCCGACACCCAAGTACGTAAACTATGAAGAAGATTCAGCCTTTCAGCAAAGCGTTAGCAGGGCAATGAAATTAATCGCTCCAATAAACTTTCCAACCGCCAGCATGTGTACCATTAACCGAATATTTGTCGATGTGAAACAGATGGGTACGAGCGGACTCACCTGTTTTGCCCCAACGCACTTCCCAACGGCCATTTCCTAACTTTGTCAATCCTCCTAATTGAACGGACGGGTCTCTAAAGTTAACAATTGGTCGTTTTCCCGGCTGAAATTTTTTTTCTAATACTTCGCCTCGCACTCTGTTAGCCATGTGATGTCCAAGTGGTGAGTCCACCCCAGCATCAACTAGCCAACCCAGTGCTTTTCTGAAATTACTTCCTGGCTCTTTTACGCGGCTCCAAGCATCGCTAATTTTTTCAGACACATCAATCTGTGGAAACGGCTGTGTCTTTGCCGGAATTGGCTCTATCTCATGTGCAATGGATTGTGATTCTGACTCTACCTTGTTGAAATACGGATTTGAAGGTGTTTCAACAAGGCGGGTCCCGCATGATTGACAGTAGTTAGTTAGTGCATGAAATTTAGTACCGCAGTTAACACAAAACATAAAAGGCTTATTTTTGCATAAGACTTTGATCCACGATTCATCAGAAGTACTATGTGCGTACCGGAACCCAGCCCCGAAACAGCCGTTAAAAGCTGCTCCTAAACACGTATAAGAAAGAGGCTGCGTTTAACTTGCATAAACCACACCCAACCGCTCCAAACAGTTCGCTTGGGGACCGGGAGACATCGAGATCATCTCGCAACCTATCTACAAATGTTTAACGGCGCTTGCCCGCTTTTTGGAAGCGTCACCGGATTCTTGTTTGTCAGGCTGCTCGATCACTTCACATTCTACGATCAGGGTGTTTTGATCGGCCATGTTGATCAGCCGTTCCGGCGCGGACGTGCTGTGTGCTCATTGCGGCGACTGCACCAAGGAGTGATAAGAAGATTTGAAGCGTTGTCCACTACAGGGAGTGAGAGACATACAGAAGATTGTTAACATTCTGCTAGCCACTGAGAACTTCGGCGGTTTAGGCCCGCAGATAGCGGAACGGGCTAACTATCGGTGCGAGTACTGCGGCCTAGACTTCCTCGCGTCTCCTGAAAATTACAAACTCTGGCAAACGGACCACATCATTCCAAAGAGGTCGGGTGGTTCCGACGATTTTTCAAACTTAGCCTTGGCCTGTCGGCATTGCAATTGCGACTGGAAACGGCGATGGAATCCCGCGTTGCGTGTGGGCCTGAACGCAACCAGAGAAGACATGATCGACGCTTCAAGACTGCGTATCAGGGAAGAGCGAGCCAAGACACAGGCAGAGATAGAGAGAATACGAGCGATTGTCGGATGGCCTGACTTCAGTTCTGACAAGCTTGGAGTTCCCACCGGTCCTTCTGCTTCGCCGCTGTATTTGAACGGGATGCTTGACGCTCGATCGGGCAATGAGCTGCTCGACTTAGAGTTCCCGCTGCAGAAGTAAACGCTCGGGGCCAGGGCGGATTCAGTTCCAGTAGTTACGGTCCAGGTTGCGGAATTGAACGGCTTCCGCAAGGTGCTTGGCGGACACAGTCTCGCTCGCTCCGAGGTCGGCTACTGTTCTTGCAACGCGGAGCATGCGGTCATGAGCGCGGGCCGAGAGATTCATGCGGCGTACAGCCATTTCGAGAGTTCGCTCGCCGCTTTCATCCAGCGCACACAAAATTCGAAGCTGCGGAGGCGGAATTTGTGAGTTGTAGAAGCCGCGGTTTCGCTGAATAGCTCGGGCGGCCTCGACGCGAGCGCGGATTTCAGCCGATGAGATGCCATCGCTCTTGCTCCGCAGCTCTTTGTAAGGGACGGCGGGAACTTCGATGTGAAGGTCGATGCGGTCGAGCAGCGGGCCGCTTACCTTGGCAAGGTAGCGCTGGATGATGCCGGGCGTGCAGCGGCACTCGCGAGTGCTGTCCCCATAAAAGCCGCACGGACAGGGATTCATTGCCGCGACTAACATGAGCCGGGCGGGGAAGGTGAGCGTTCCGTTACTGCGGGCGAGCGTCACCGCGCCTTCTTCGAGCGGCTGCCTGAGTTGTTCGAGAACGCCGCGTGGAAACTCGGGCAGTTCGTCGAGAAACAGCACGCCTTGGTGCGACAAACTAACTTCGCCCGGTCTCGGGCTGCCGCTGCCTCCGCCGATCAGACCGGCATCTGAAATGGTGTGATGAGGGGAGCGAAACGGGCGGTTCTTGAGAATACCGATACCGGCAGGCAAGACGCCCGCCACTCCATGAATCTGCGTGGCTTCGAGAGCTTCGCGGAAGGTGAGCTTCGGCAAGATTCCGGCAAATCGTTTGGCCAGCATGGTTTTACCGGATCCCGGCGGGCCGATCATGAGCACGTTGTGGCTTCCGGCCGCTGCGACTTCGAGCGCGCGTTTCGCCATTGTCTGGCCGCGAACGTCACTGAAGTCCGGAACGGAGGGACCGGCGTTCTCTTCGTCATCCTGCACCGGCTTGGTCGGACTGAAGTTCTCAGGCGCATTGAAAAACTGCACGACCTCAGCCAAATGGCGCAGGCCGAAGACCTGAATGCCTTCAGCCACAGCCGCCTCCGCCGCGTTATCGACCGGTAACAGCAGATTGCGAATGCCTTTGCGGGCTGCGCAAACGGCAATCGACAGCGCGCCTCGTACCGGACGCAGACTTCCATCGAGCGACAACTCACCGATAAGCATGTTATCTTCCGATTTGCCGACGGCGCCCATTGCGCCGAGGATCGCGGTGGCCATGGGCAAGTCGAACCCGGCGCCCTCTTTGCGCAGATTAGCGGGCGCAAGATTGATCGTCACCGATTTACTGGGATAGCCAAAGCCGGAGTTCAACAGCGCTGATTTAATGCGTTCCCGGCTCTCCTTGACAGCCGCGTCCGGCATGCCCACGGTGACGAAATCGCGAGCTGTTCCGGCCGGATACATATCGACTTCCACATCGATCAGATGCGCATCGATTCCCTGAATTGCTGCACTGAACGTGCGGAAGAGAGCCACGCAAGGTAGTAGAAGGCAGCCTCAATCCTTCTCACCGCGTTCCCTTTCGATTTAGGCAGCCTTCTGGCTGGGAGTTTGCGACTGAGCGGATAACCACTTTGCATTTTCCTGGGAGGTAAGCATCTCTACTCGTTCGGCTAGCATCGTGAGCGGGTTCTCAACTTTGCTGTAAGGACCGGACGAGCTCAGGTAATAGAACTTTTCGCGTTCGAGGGCCTCTGCCGTCGCGCGATAGCTAGTCCACTTGGAATAGCACTGATTGAGCTGTTGAGTACTTTCGAGCACTGAGATAAGTGTCCCTAGAACGGCCGACCATTCGCCGGCGCGATGCACGCCAAATGTGGTCAACCCGGGGATCAGCGCAGCTGCCATCATCGTGGCGGTCTTGAAGCATTTGTAGGCAGTCCGGTTCACGCGGCTACGGCGGTCGTACCACGTGAACTGGGCTTCCAGCCGGGATAGAGTGACTTGCTCGGCTCCGGAGCGGGGAACTGCAGCATTCGCAGTCGGTTCGGTGAGACTTGACAACGTAAACTCCTGCGGCAAGTCTAGGAACAGTGATGATACCGCCTCCGCTTCCCCGGCCGGTAAGCGGCTGAATTGGTGGAAGAAAAAGTTCAGGAGCGCGCCGTGATCAGCGTCTCCGTCCATAGGCTCCGCCACCCACCAGGCCCAAGTCCAGAACGACCGCAATGAAAATAAAGACCAGTTGCAGCGTCCCCATATGACCGCCGTAAGCTCGAAGGATGTAGCTGTACACGATCAGAGTGAGAGGTAGAAACAGAAAGCCTAATACCGGAATTATGACTCCGTGATACAAGCCGGTGAAGAAGTTTGTGAACAGCCAGAGAAGAACGATTGCGATACGCGGGAAAGCAACGGCCAAAGCGGCGAGTAAACAGGGCATGCTCTAGAATAATCCGTCTCCTCACCCGAAGACGCGTGGCGCGTACAAGTGATTTCGACGAGTTCAATTGCAGGAAATCACTGCCAGTATTGCCACTGGCCGGTAGCTACTACAAAAGCGCTCAGGATGCCATTTGTAACAGCATGCATTAGGATACAGTCCGCAACCGACTTCGTTCGAATCATCCAAGCGTTGTAAATGACGCCCGTAATTAGGCCGACGTCCCAGTAAGGGCCATGCTCGGAGGCGAAGAGCACCGCCGTCATCCAGAACGAAAAGGGAGCATAGGCGCCTAGAGGGACTCGCCGGAAGTCCGGGTTGATCAACCACCTCATCAGCCAACCGCGCCAGAACAGCTCTTCGACTACCGGCACGATCAGAACAGCGCGAATGGTTCGCCAAGCCAAAATCCAGCGGCTGTTGAGCAGTTCAGGGCTTAACGACGAGTGAATGTGGCCCACTATCGGGTTCGAAAATAGGAAGAACTGGCGATAACCGGGGACCACCGCGTCGGGCAAGATCCAGAGCACGAAGACAGCCGTCCCAACCCCAATACTCCAAACAGGCTGAGTCGGACGAAGCGAAAGCTCTCTCGGCCAACAAACGACGCAAACAGCGGCCAGGCAGAGCACACGAAGCGGCGAACCCCAATAGGATTCGACAGCAGGGAACCAGCTATTGACAGCCAAAAACAACAGGAACACCGCGAACGGGACGGTATACGCTGCTGTGGCCTGGCCTTCGCGCCAGTTCACGCCTCGAGTGGTCAAGAGTCTTCCGCTTACTAACCGATCTGCCCGACAAAACTACGGATCTGATCCTGCTGTTTGGGAGGGGCGTTTTTCATGGCCTTTTCCGCTTCGTCGCGAGCGCCCTGCTTATCCCCTTGCTTCAAAAGAGCCATCGCAAGATGGAGCCGGAATGTCGGATTCTGGGGCCGGTCCTGCACTACCTGACGAAAAAGCTGAAGCGCCTCAGAATTCAGGTTCTTCTGGTAATAAACGTAGCCCAATGTATCGGAAACGTCCGGGCTATTGGGGACTTGCCGTTGCGCCTTAGTTGCCAAGGTCATGGCCTGGTCCAGATTCTTGCCGGATTCGGCATTCAAGAACGCCAGATTATTGAGAGCCAGCGTATTTTGGGGATCGATGCCCAAAACTTTGTTATAACCGGCGGCTGCCTCGCTCTTTTTGCCTGTCGCGTCAAGTAAAAGCGCCTGATTCAGCAGCGCGCCGGTATTCCGGGGATTGAGCGAAATTGCCTGCTGGAAAGAAGCCGCGGCAGCATCGTACTGCCCCAATCCACGCTCCAGCACTCCCAATCTGTTCCAAGCGTCCTCGTATTTGGGATTCATCTGAACTACCGTTTTCAAATCGGCGACCGCAGCTTCGCCGTATTGCTTGGCCCGCTCTGGGTTTGCCTTGACGGTTAAGCTTGCCGCATCCGCTTCGAAGTTCGCCAACTCAGAGCGAAGGGCCGCGTTTTGAGAGTTTTTCTGAGCTAAGTCCTGCATGGCACGAACCGCATCATCGACTTTACCCTGGGTCATCTTGATCGATTGCAGCCCTATGTAGCCCCGAATGTCGGGCGGATTCGAAGCCCAGACCTTTTGAAACTGATCCTGTGCCTTGTCGGTTGCTTTCTCCTGCTGGTAAATGGAAGCGAGTTGCAGGCGAGCATCGTTGAGCCGGGGAAAGCTGGTCACCAGGTTTTCGAGCTCGGTCTGGGCTTGCGTCATACTTCCCGATCCAAGCAGCGCCCTCGCGTGCGACAGATGAGCCTCAGGATTGGAAGGTTCCGCCTTCAGAACATTCTCTGTTTGATCGATAGCTTTCCCGAACTCACCGCGAGCGTTATAGATTCTGGCCGCTAGAAGTCGTGCCTGCAGCATGCGCGGATCGCGGCGAAGCGCTTCTAGAGCCTCACTCAGCGCATTGTCGGTATTGTCTAACCCGAAGTAGCCCTTTGCCAGATCGAGATGCAGCGCTGCCATTGCCGGATTGCGCTGCACCAGCGTTTGCAGTTCGCTGACCGATTTAGTCAAATCCGCTTTGGTTCCACGCTGCAAGAGGAGAGAGGCATAAAGCTCGTTCGCAGTGGTGTTCTTCGGATTCTTCGATGCAAGCTCTTTGGCCAGAGTTAAGGCGTCCGAGTCCTTGCCCATCATTTGATTGACAGCGATGATGCGCTCCTGATAGTTGATAGGTTGTTCCGGATTGTCCTTCAGCCCGGCATTGTATTGATCGAGAGCTTGCTGATACTTCTTCGCGCGAACGTAGAAGTCCCCCACAAGCTGATGAGCATCCGGGAAAGCTTTAGGGTCCGCGAGCAGACGCTGCATCCCTTGCTCTGCTTCGCCGTACCGGTTCACTGCAAGCAGGTAATTGGCGAGATTGACGGCTGCCGGTTCCGATGTGGGATCGTTCTTGACGCGCTCCCGCAAAACTGACTCCGCCTTCGCCGGGTCCTTTGTCCGGCTATACTGCACGAATAAAAAATCGTAGCCCGGCCCCCAGCTTTTGTCGTGAGCAAGCATGTCTTGCACGAGCGTCATCGCTTTGTCAGGCTGACCCTGCGCAACAAGGGTTTGGGCATACCATCCGACCAAATCCGGTGAATAGGGCTCAATCTGATTGGCTTTCTCGAAATCTGTTAGAGCCTCCGAAGTATTGCTGTCCGCCAGAGCCACCAACCCCTTCACGCGATAGCTCTGAAAGGAGCCTGGAGCGTGCGCTGAGATCTTCTCGCTGAGCGACCGCGTCTCGTCGAGCATCGTTCGAAACTTGTGCGGGTCGGTCGCGTATACCGCAAGATAGATCTCGGCTAACTTCACGGCAGCATCGGTATTGTCCGGCTTCAAATCCACTGCCCGCCGCAGATAACCGACCGCCTGGGCAGGCTGATGCTCATCGATCAGGTTCAGGCCTTCCCGGTAGTAAGCTTCTGCATTGGTTTTGTCTTTGGCAATCACCTTCTGATACAGAATGGAAGCTTCTTTGTACTTCTTATTCTGGTGATACCTGTTCGCCGTGGTCATGAGCTTCTTCGGATTCTGTGTGCAGCCGGAAGAGAGCAGCAGGACGCATGCGGAAGCTAGAACGAAAACACACTTCATAATATTCTGGTACCCATTAGGATTGTAGGAAAAACCACGAGGGTATTCAATTAAGTATGGTGCAATTGCCCACCACATCCTCTATCGGCTCAAGCGGGAAAAGTATGAGCTTGGCCGGTAAAATAAGTTACGCACGCCGGTCGATTCTGGACCAACGAACGCAGCTATAATTTCCGTAACGTGCGATTTCTGCCACTGTTGCTCGCGGCGCAGGTAATTTGCCTGGGCTCTCCCCTTTCATTTGACGGCGCTGCTATTGAGGCGCAGGCGGTGACCCGGCAAATCTCGCCTGCTCCCGCAACGCCTTTGCCTACCGAACCCGGGGAATACGCCATTATCTACACCTCGATGGGGAACATCGTTTGCCGGCTGCTGCCCCAGCTTGCGCCCAAGGCAGTCACGAATTTCGTAGGTCTGGCGCGGGGAACCAAGCCCTGGACGAACCAGGAAACCGGGAAGACCATGCATGCGCCGCTCTACTCCGGCACGACTTTTCACCGCGTGATACCCGGCTTCATGATTCAGGGCGGAGACCCGGTTGGAACGGGAGAGGGGAGTCCGGGCTACAGCTTCAATGATGAGATCGATCCCAACCAGGCCTTCGACAAACCGGGTATTCTTGCGATGGCAAATAGCGGTCCGAATACAAATGGTTCGCAGTTTTTCATCACGGTTGCGCCGGCCATGCATTTGAACGGGCATTATTCGATCTTCGGCGAGGTCACCGCCGGTCAAGACGTGGCGGATGCGATCTCAAACGTGCCGCGCGACGAGGGAAACGACAAGCCTCTCACTCCGGTTAAGATTCTTCGCATCTCAATACGGACGGTGCACTCTAATGCGCCGAAAACTGGGACACATTCGACAGTCCATCGAAGCCAGCCTCCCAAAGCCGCTTCCGCTTCGACCCGATAACCCTGGACCGATGACAGTTTTCACAAAAAAAACTTCCCTCATCCTCTCAGCCACTTAGCCTTTTTGTAAGTAGCTTAGCCTCCCGCCTCGCACCCGCGCCGTGCTACTTCTTCAGCCGAGGTTTACCCATGCAACCCACCCGCTCGGAAATCAATCGCGCCAACGCCCAACACTCCACTGGCCCTCGCACCGAAGCCGGCAAGGCCCGCGCCGCGCAAAATTCCTTCCGCCACGGACTGTTCTCCAAACAACTCATCCTCCCCGGCGAAAACCCGTACGAGTTCGACGCTCTCCGCTCCGCTCTCCGCGCCGAACACCACCCCTACAACACGGTCGAAGAAATCCTGGTCGATGAACTCGCCCAGGCGTTTTGGCGCATCCGCCGCGTCCGCGCCTTCGAAGCCAACCTCTGGCAGTCCGAAGACGAGCAGGACATGCTCACCCGCCCTGATTGGGCCGC
The DNA here is from genome assembly GCA_965219105.1 of Bryobacteraceae bacterium. GTDB lineage: Bacteria > Acidobacteriota > Terriglobia > Bryobacterales > Bryobacteraceae > Bog-105. Next base: position 4,429,474 of record OZ244728.1, read on the forward strand.
CCTCATCCTGCGCGCCACTGCCGCCGCCGAGCGCTCCTTCCACAAAGCCCTCGCCACGCTCTCGCAACTGCGCAAACAAGCCGCCCTACCTCTCACACCAGCCTGCAGCCCAGCCGATCGCACCGAAGTTGGCTTCGTTCCGCAAAACGTCAGTCAACCGCCCGCCCATCCATCACCCGCAGACACGGAACTTGCCTCCGCCCCCGCCAAGCGGCCCGCAAACTCTGGCTTCGTCTCGCAAAACGCGGCCCCACAGCTTACCGATGAACTCGACTTCACCACCGGCCCGGATCTAGACCTCTTTGCGGCCTGATTTCGATCCGTTCTCCCGCTTTTTGACAACCGAATAGCTTGCTTTGCCGTGCGCGGCGTCTGAAGTGTGCCCGAATTGCGCCTAATCGGAGTAAAACAGGTACTTTCGCCACTGATCGTCGCTTCGTCCGAGCAGACGCATCAAATGACGGCTCGTGTGGAGGCTGAACGGCTTCGGTGGGCGCGATAACTTCATCCCCGCCTCCTCCGGCGTTCGGCTTCCCTTCCGGTTGTTGCAAGGATGGCAGCACGCCACCAGGTTTTCCCAAGTAGTCTCGCCCGCGCGCGACCTCGGAATCACGTGATCCAGCGTCATCTCGCCCGAGGGCAGCGACTTATGACAATACTGGCACGTATATCGATCCCGCATGAGAATATTCTTCCGGGATAGCGCACGTGTTTGGTGAGGGATGCGCCTGTACTCTAGCAACCGGATCACCGAGGGCACACTCAGCACTCGCCGCGCCGAATGAATCTGTGACGGTGCCAGCTCCTCGGCCGACGCCACGCCCTTCAGGATCAAGATGACAGCCCGCCGCGCCGCGCATATATTGATCGGCTCGTAACTGGCATTCAACACGAGAACTGGCCTATGCAGCCGGTCAGCACTTGCCATATTCGAACATCCTCCCTCCCATAGAACCAACGTGCGAAGGGGACTGACTACTCTGTCCCCCTCGCCCCATCGCACATCGCCGCAAGCGTCCCCCAACTTCACCGCTCCAACCCGCGAAGGGGACTGACTACTCTGTCCCAAGCCCGTTAGGGCGCCGTTGGACAGTGCTGTCTGTCCCCCTTCGCCCCACCGTACATCGCCACAACCGTCCCCCAAACTTCACCGCTCCAACCCGCGAAGGGGACTGACTACTCTGTCCCAAGCCCGTTAGGGCGCCGTTGGACAGTGCTGTCTGTCCCCCTTCGCCCCACCGTACATCGCCACAACCGTCCCCCAAACTTCACCGCTCCAACCCGCTTACGCCCCTTCTCTCCGCCGCCGCCGCCGCCCCGCTAACTTGCTTCCAGTCCGGCCAAAACCTCTCTCGCCGGTTGCCCCTTCGGCAAAGACCCAAAACTCTCGAATGACCCCCGGCGGTCCACTCGCGCCAGCGTCAACACCGTCACATGCTTTGCTCCCGCCTGCTTCAGCGCCGCGCCTGCCGCTCGCAGCGTTGCGCCCGTCGTCAGCACGTCGTCGATCAGCAGCACCCGCTGCCCCGCCACCGCGCCGGGCGACTTTACCCGGAACGAGCCTTTCAAGTTATCCCGCCGCCCGGCTTCGTCTAACCCCGCCTGCGCCTTCGTATAACGGCTTCGCTGTAGATTCGTCGAAAGCTTCAGCCCAAACCTTCTCGCTACCGGCGTTGCCAGCAGTTCCGCCTGATTAAAGCCGCGCTCCCATCGCTTGCGCCAGTGCATCGGCATCGCCATCACGTGGTCGTAGTTTCCGTCTCGCGGCAATGCCCGCAATAACAAAGCACCCAACGGCCCTGCCAGGCTTTCCACTTTTGAATACTTGAGAAGATGAATCAGCTTTTGGAGGGGACCTTCAAAACTGCCGAACGCGTAGGCCGTATCAAACCCGGCAATCTCTGCTTGGCAGTGTTCGCACAACCCGTGCTCGTTTAGTGGATAAGCCTCAACGAAGGGAGTTAAGCAGGATCGGCAAAAGAATTCGGCGGAATGAGGTTGAGGAAGAGAAAGACAGACCGAACAAACCGGATACCGGCGCACCTCACTAAGCGACGCCTCGCAAATCCGGCACTCGTCCGGGAAAATTGCGTTCAACAAGGGGACCACCGGTCTCCAAAGGAAGGACCACCGGTCGTCAGTTCGTTTCGCTGTATGTTCTATGACGGTGCGAGTCGTAAGACTAGGGAAGGCACACCCCCATCAAACCGAAAGTATATAACACGTAAAACTAAGTGTCCCGGAACCGGCTAAAATCGCTGCTGTTCTTCGGCTCTAAGTCGATCAGATCCGTAACTTTACAGGAGAACAAGTCGTCTCCCCAAAGACTAACCTTTAACGAAACTGCTCGCATGCTTCCCTTGCATCTCCTGGTCGTATACGAAGGCCATCTGGCTCCTGCGGAACTCCTCCAGCTACTGGCGGCCGATTCCCATACGGCGTCACCGGTCTCCGGCTTGGAATCTGCCCTGGACGCCCTGGCAAGCGAGCAATACTCGGCCGTCCTTCTCGCCTCCGATTACGACACCGCTGCCATTGAGCGTCTCGCCTCCGCTGTCCGCCGCCTTGACCAGTCGCGCTCGGCCGGTTCAGGCCGTACTGTGCTCCTCTCGTGCGCCCCCACTCCTCCCGAGTCGCCCTCAGTCGACCTTCATCTTTCCCTTCCGGACGATCTTGCCGAACTTGCTCCGGTCATCCAAGAGCTTGCCTCCTTCCGGGTTCTTTCCAGCGAAGCTGCGCCTGAACACGGCGGCGATCTGCCCGTTTTCGAGCCCGACAGCTTTGAAGAGCAGTGCGCGCACGACCAGGAACTCATGCTCGAAATTATCGAACTCTTCGCTGCCGAGTGCGACGAAGAACTGCCCGCCATCGCCGCCTGCCTCGAATCCGGAGAGTTCGAACGCGCCTCCCGGCTCGCGCACTCGCTGAAAGGCTCGCTGGGGAGCCTGCACGCTGCCTCTGCTCGCCGCCGGGCGCACGATCTTGAAATGGCCGCCCGCGAGTCCGACCTCGCCGCCTGCTCCCGCTCGCTTCGGCTGCTCGACGCCGAAATCAGCACCCTTCGCACCCGCCTGCTGGAGTATCGCCAGACCGCTCTTTGCCGCTAAACCCTTGTTACACTGAGATTTGCTATCCCTGACCCCGGGATATCGTCATCTCTTTTTGTATGAGTTCAACGGAAATCGTCTGCGCCCACAGTCCGGATTCGGACGATGCCTTCATGTTCTATGGCTTGGCTACCAAAAAAGTTCGTTCGGAATTTTTGACCTTTCGCCACGTCCTCGAAGATATAGAGTCTCTCAATCGCAAGGCAACCGAAGGCCTCTATGAGCTGACCGCCATCTCCTATCACGCCTACCCCTATGTCGCCGACAAATATGTGGTCTTGTCCAGCGGCTCCAGCGTAGGCGATGGCTACGGCCCCATGGTCGTCAGCACCCGGCGGATGGCGCCGGAGGAGCTCAAAGGCAAGCGGATTGCCATCCCTGGTCCCATGACCACCGCCTATCTCACGCTGCGGCTCTTCCAGCCTGATTTTGAGCCGGTAGTAATTCCGTTCGACAAAATCCTGGATGCCGTCAAGGACCGTGAGGTTGACGCCGGTCTCATCATTCATGAAGGCCAGCTCACCTACGGGAATAGCGGTTTGCAAAACGTGGTCGACCTCGGCAAATGGTTCCGCGCCAAGTACGACCTGCCTCTGCCGCTTGGCGCCAATGCCCTTCGCCGCGATTTGCCCGATCGCGTAAAGGAAGAGACCTCCCGCGTCATGCGCGAGAGCATCCAGTACTCGCTCGACCACCGCGAGGAGGCGCTGAACTACGCCATGCAGTTTGCGCGCGATCTCGACCCCGCCATGGCCGACCGCTTTGTCGGCATGTACGTCAATCACTACACCGTCGACGGCGGAGAACTGATCCCCCGCGCAGCCCAGAAATTACTCGACTTAGGCTTTGAAGCGGGCTTGATTCCGCATAAAATAGCTCTCGAAGTGGTTCGCTGAATGGTTCGCTAAGCTCTCATGCCCGTCTTCCCGTCCCGGTCGGCTCTCCGTTGCGTTGCTGTTCTCTGCATTCTTTCCGCCCACTCGCTTTTTGCGCAAAACGAGAGCCGCTACACCACCAAGGAGCGCGTCTCCCGCATCCGTGAGTTAGGGCAGCGGAGCGCCTCGGTCTTGCCCACGTTGACGCCTTACCTGTCCGATCCGGACCCCAATATCCGGCTCGAAGCGGTCAAATCCATAGTCCGCATTGGCACCACCGCGAGTTTGGACCCCCTCGTCTCCGCCACGCGCGATAAAGATTCCGAGGTCGAGATACGCGCCACCGACGGTATCGTCAACGTCTACCTGCCCGGCTATGTCGCCCGCAGCGGAGTCACCGGCTCGCTAACCCGTGGTGTTCGCCAGATGAAAGGGTTCTTCTCCTCGCGCAACGATCAGGTGGTCGATCCCCCGCCGGCCATTCGCCCTGACGTGGCCCAGGCGCTCGCAGACCTGGTGGGCAAGGGTACGAGCGACGATGCGCGCGCCAACGCTGCTCTGGCCTGTGGAATTCTCCGGAATCGCACTGCTATTCCGTCCCTCGAGGACGCTCTCCGCAGCCGGACCGACGAGATCATCTACCAGGCTTTGATTGCGCTTCAGAAGATCAAAGATCCATCGGCCGGCCCCTCGGTCTCCTCCCTGGCCAACGACTTGAACGAACGGATTCAGCTCACTGCTCTTGAAACGATCGGTGTGCTGGGAAGTACCTCGTCCGCCTCTGACGTCCGGAACGCCCTCCATCGGGCCCGGAACCTTAAGGTGCGCCGCGCGGCGCTTGAGGCGCTTGCCATGTTGGGTCAGCCGGAAGACCGGTCCGAGTTCTTGAAGTACACCGGCAACCGCGACGTGCAACTCCGCTCGAGCGCGCTCGAAGGCCTCGGTCGAATCCGCGACCCCGCCGACTTCCCGGTACTTGAGCAGTCATTCAACGAAGGCGAGATCGATTGGCGCATTCACCTTGCTGCCGCCTTCGGCATGGTCAACGAGGGCAAGGTCGATACCGGCGAGTTCGATCCGCTTCCGTTCCTGTTCGAATCCCTCAATACCGGCGCGCGTGCCCCGACCGCCGAAGCCTACCTCACCGAACTAGCGACTCGCGAGAACGTCCGCGCCGCTCTCATCAAAGCGGTTCCCACGCTGAACAAGGGTCAGAAGATCGCGCTGTGCCCGGTCCTTGGCCGAAACGGAGCGCCCGATGCGCTTGCTTGCCTCCAAAACCTTACGAGCGATATCGATCCCGATGTAGCGCAAGCCGCTTCACAGGCTCTGAAGACAGCAAAAAGCCGCAGCCAATCCTAGGACTCGGCTGCGGCTTTTATACGAACGTTCGAAAAAGAGTTACTTGGCTTTCTTCTGTTTCTGCTGACCGACACGAACCTTAAACTGCTGCGTCTTTGCATCCTGGTATGCCTTATGATCGTGACGTTCGACCGCATCCTTCAGATACGAATCCACGTCTGTGTCAGTCGGCAACACAGCCATCAGCGTGTAGCTATCGTTACATGTCGGGCAAAATGGCCGAAAGCGGCGGATATTCGGGATTGCCATAGAGCTTCATCTTAGCATTTCGAACGCTTTCCCCGCCACTGACCGTAGAATTACACAAGTCTTACAATCGGAAACCGGTTTCCTTGCTACGTTCGAACTAAAGGCATGTATAAAGACGAAAGCATTGGAATCGCTGTGGATTCCCCCGAAACCGAAGGCCTCAACTGGAGCACCACCCTGGCGCTCGTCATTCTGCACGCCGGGGCCATTGCGGCGTTGTTTATGTTCAATTGGACGGCTTTTCTGACCGCGGTCTTCCTCTACTGGATCGCCATCGGTTTGGGGATCAGCATGGGCTATCACCGGCTTCACACCCACCGGTCCTACAAGGTTCCCCGTCTTCTGGAGTATTTCTTCGCCATTTGCGGCGCGTTGACTCTCGAAGGCGGACCGATCTTCTGGGTAGCGACTCACCGGATTCACCATCAGAAATCCGACAAAGAGGGAGATCCGCATTCGCCCCGCGACGGCGGATTTTGGGCCCACATGGGCTGGCTCCTGTTCGGTGAAGCCAAGCACAACAACACCCGCCTCATGTCTAAATACGCGCCGGATCTGGCGAAAGATCGCTTCTACGTCTGGCTCAACAACTATCATTGGGTTCCGCTGGTTGTCCTCAGCGTTATTCTGTTTGCGATCGGCGGACTGCCGATGCTTCTCTGGGGTACCTGCGTCCGTGTTGTAGTTGGACTGCACGCTACCTGGCTGGTCAACTCCGCTACTCACATGTGGGGCAGGCGTCGCTTTGAAACTCGTGACGACTCCCGCAATAACTGGTGGGTCGCGCTCTTGACGTTTGGCGAGGGCTGGCACAATAATCACCATGCCCACCCCACTTCGGCGCGGCATGGTCTTGCCTGGTACGAGTTCGACATCTCCTGGATTCAGATTTCGGTCCTGAAGCGTCTCGGCATCGCACGATCGATTCGCGTGGCGAAAGTAGAGAGCGAACTGCCCGAGCAAAAAGCCGCGTAGTCCGTCTGACCCCGTGTGAGCGGGGCATCTTAAGCTAGTAATGTGATCGTTGCAGGCCGGCGCAAATCCATCGCGTTCTTTATCGCTCTGGGTGCCGGCCTCATTGTCGTCATCCTCCTCCTCTATATCGGCAATGTGCTGCTCGATTGGCGGGAAGGCATCCTGCTCTTCTTCGGCATTCTTCTGCTGGCGCTCATCATCAGCGGCGTCGTTCTCAACACCATCTTTCTCGTCCGTGAAATTCGCCGGAACGAACAGCATGACGCCTTCATCAACGCTGTTACCCACGAGCTGAAAACTCCCGTTGCCTCCATCCGGCTGTACCTTGAAACTCTGCTCACGCGATCGGTCGATGAGTCAAAGCGCCTCGAGTTTTACAAGGTCATGCTGTCCGATAACGATCGGCTTCTGACCACGATCGAGCAGGTGTTGCGCACCGGACGCGTCAGTCCGACTAACAAGATCGTCAATTCCGCTCCTGTCGAACTCCACTCTGTACTCGACGAGTGTGTCGCGCGTGTACGCACCTTGCACCACTTGCAGCCCGAGGCGCTCGAGTACCGGCCCGGTCCGCCTGTGAAGGTTATGGGCGATTACGACGAGCTTCGCTCCGCCGTTTCGAATCTCTTAGAAAACGCCATCAAATACTCTGGCGGAACCGTGAAGGTGGTGGCTGAGTCGCAGGACGTCGATGGCAAGTACATCGCCGTCCGTATCCGGGACCGGGGCGTCGGCATCCCCAAGAGTGAATTGAAAAGAATTTTTAAGCGCTTCTATCGCATCCCAGGAATGGCGACAACTCGACTGAAAGGTACCGGACTCGGGCTGTACATCGTTCGTTCTGTCGCGAAACGTCACGGAGGGCGCGCGTGGGCGGAAAGCGATGGACCGGGGCAGGGAAGCACCTTCGTTATCCAGTTGCCTGTATATAAATGAGCCGTGTTCTGGTGGTAGAAGATGAGCAGCATCTTGCTGACGGTTTACGGTTCAACCTGGAAGCCGAGGGCTACGGCGCAGACGTAGTCGAATCCGGCGAAGAGGCGCTCGGTCTGTTGCTTGCGCCTGCGTCTTCCTTCGACCTGCTGGTTCTCGATGTCATGCTGCCCGGTAAAGACGGATTCAGCGTGATGTCCGAGTTGCGCGAAGCCGGACAGTACATCCCAACACTGATGCTGACCTCGCGCAGCCACCCCGACGATGTGCTGCGCGGCTTTGCAGCTGGAGCAGACGACTACCTCACCAAGCCCTTCGAGCTTTCTATTTTGATTGCGCGCCTGAACGGACTCCTCCGCCGCCGCGAATGGATGCAGCAGCCGCCAGGCGTCACGAGCTTGACTTCGCCGCCGCAGCCGGAAAGTGACGTGTTCCGCTTCGGCGTTGGCAGCGAAAAGGCAGTGAACTTCGATCTTCTGGAGCTTTCTGTGGGCGCCCGCGTGTTTCGTTTGACCCTGATGGAAGCAAACGTCCTGCGCTATCTGATCGACCGCGAAGGTAAGCCTGTCTCCCGCCGCGCCATGATTCAAGAGGTCTGGGGATTGCAGGAGAGCACCGACACCCGCCCGATCGATAATTTTATCGTGCGGCTCCGGCGGTACATTGAAGACGATCCCACCACGCCCCGGCATGTCTTGACGGTCCGCGGCGTCGGTTACCGCTTCGTTGCGAATCCTAAGTAACCATGGCAATCACGGTCACCCGGCAAGACCCGAGGTATGAAACGTTAAAGGGCAGCCGCAATCTTCGCTGGCCCAGTTCAGCATCGGAAGCGGTGAGCCGTATCGAGCTTTGTGACAGCGCTGAAGCAGCCGCGGCCGCCCTTCAGAAAGTCATCCGTGCCGGAATGCGTCCCACCATACGCAGCGGTGGGCACTGCTACGAAGACTTCGTCGTCAACAATCCCGGCGGAGCAATCCTTGACCTCAGCTTGATGAAACAGTCGCGGATGCCCGGCGATGGCGAACGTTATCGCATCGGCCCCGGCATGAAGCTCGGCGAAGCCTACATCGACCTCTACAAGCGCTATGCCGTGACGATTCCCGCCGGCAGCTGCTACGGAGTCGGAGCCGGCGGTCATGTCGTAGGTGGAGGCTATGGCGTGCTCTCGCGGCTTCACGGCCTTACCGTGGATTGGCTCTCCGCCGTTGAGATTCTCACCGTCGACGGGCAGGGCCGCGTAACGCCGCGGTCCGTCGACAAAAACACGGACCCCGACTTATTCCGTGCCTGCCGCGGCGCGGGCGGCGGAAACTTCGGCGTCGTCACAGGCCTTCTTTTCGACAATCTTCCGAAGGCGCCTGAAGAGGTCGTCAACACCCATCTCACCTTCGATTGGCGCACGATGGATGAACAGCGCTTCGTTCACCTCGTCACGACTTTCGGCGATTACTGCGCCACCCGGGGCACTCATCCGGACACTTGGGGCTTGTTTGCCGCCCTCCAACTGACGCACTCCTCGAGCGGGCATCTTGGACTTTCCCTACAGTTTTGTAACCCCGACGGATACTGCCGCGATCTCTCCGTGCTCGACGAATTTCTGGGTCTATTCAATCAGGCAAACCCTTCGCGTGGAGCGGCCACCGTGACGCACCACAGCACCGTGCCGCAGCAAAACGGCCGGCATGCGGCCGCTGATCATGCCGCCTTTGTTCCACAGCCGTGGCTTGAGGTCACCATTGACGATAGCGGCAGCGGCAGCAGCGGGCGCGCCAAATACAAGTCCTGCTACATGAAGCTGAACTTCACCCCCGATGAAGCCCGCTGCATTTACAAGCATCTGAAACGTGAGATTCCCGGAGTGGATCTGCGAGGCTCCGTGCTGGCGGTCGATTCCTACGGTGGCGCGACCAATCGGCGCGAGTTAGCCGGCGAAACGTCAGTGTGGCAGCGCTCGTCGATCATGAAGCTGCAGTTTATGTCTTTCTGGCGCAATCCTGCCGATGACGCCGGCCGGCTGCGATGGCTGCGGGACTTCTACAACGATCTCTACACCGGTCCGAATGTAGACGCGCGCTACGCCTCAACGCCGTTTCCGGGTGGGCATTACGAAGGTTGCTACATCAACTATCCCGATTGCGATATGTTGGCGCACCCGTTCTGGCCTCAGCTCTATTACGGCCCGGACGATCTCTATCCGTTCTTGCAAAACGTCAAGCGGCGTTATGATCCGAACAACGTCTTTCACCATGCGATGTCGATCCGTGCATAAGCCCAGCCGCCGCGCTTTCCTGCATTCCGCCTGTGCGCTCGCCGTTCTGCCTGCCCTTGCTCAGCCCTCCGGTTCACGCATCCTCTACGTTGCGAGCGAGGGCAAAGAGCACGACGGCTTGCCACGAGGAGTTATCGAAACCTATCGGATCGAGCGAGGCGTGAAAACGCTGCTCGCGCGCCAAGCAATGTCGCTTTCAGCCACGCAGCCGCGCGCCCTTGTCATATCGCCGGACGGCCGCCACTTGATCGTCGCCGCGTTTGGCGGAGGCATCTACAACGTATTTCCTATCGAACGCGATGGAACGCCAGGCACTGTCACAGGTATCTTCAAGGAGTTAGGAAGCGGACCGCACCCGATCCATCAAACGTCCGCTCACCCGCACTCGCTTCTCTTCGATAACTCGGGAAGGTTTCTTCTCGCTTCGGATCTTGGCTGCGACCGGGTAAGTGCATTCACGCTAAGTGCAGAAGGACAACTCGCACGCGTCAGCACCTTGCAGCTGAAACCCGGGATCGGACCCGGGGCGCTTACTTTCTTGTCGTCCGGCGCCATAATTCAAGTGAAGAACGAGTTAACTGGTGGAACAAGCTCGTGCCGCTTCAATCCTCTGACCGGCGAGTTAACTTAGACAAAGTACTTTCTGCCGGCGACAACCATCCATCCGGTAGCCGCCACGGTCAGCAGGCACCACGAACACACTTTCCGGAAAACAACCACCTGCCTGATTGCGTTCGCTACGGCGACACAGCCATCTCCGGCTAGTTTAACGGCGGCCAGTTTCTTGACCACAGGCGACCGGGGTGCATTAGCTAATAGCGCCAGGGTAATCGCGTAACTACTGATTCCGAGTACGCTATCGGGTATTCCCAGCGGGTGCGCCATCTTCGATTGCGTGATGAGATCCGAATCGCAAATGGCAAGCGGCGGGTCCGGCAGATGCGAGATCGCTCCAAACTGATGGAGAGCGACCGGCACTAAGCTGGCAAGGGCCGCCACATTCGCAGCAATTGCGCCGCCGCGGCCCGGAGTTATATCGCCCACTCAATCCCGTCCTTTGATGAGCGCGGCAATGCCAATCGCGAGCCCCGCTGCCCCAAGTAAAAACCACTGCCGATGAAGCACTACGAACACCTCGGCGCTGCTCCTCGCGGAGCGATCGTCGAACTTACCCCGGGCGCTCCATTTTCCGGGAACGTAGCTGTACAAGTTATTCGGTGCATCCGGCTTCTGCGGTTGACTTTGTATCTGCTGCGACTTATAACCGGTTTTTCCGAGATAGCGGTCGAGCAGCCCCGGTATAACTCTCTGCCCAAGGATCGACATCACGGTGGGCGTGCCTACCCAGTACTCGCGCCGTGGATTCTTAGCTAACCCCGCAGCAAGCACCACGCTTGCTGACACCTCCGGCTCGAAGATCGGCGGAACCGGCTGCGTCATGTGCGGCATGCGGTTCTTCACCCAATCGAACTGGATCGTGTTCATGGCGGGCATCTGAACTGTTGTGATTTTCACGTTGCTCTTGTCATGAATCAACTCACAGCGAAGCGAATCGGTGAAGCCGTTGATCGCATGCTTCGCGGCGCAGTAAGCCGATTGCAGCGGGATCGAGCGGTAAGACAAGGCAGAGCCGATTTGAATGATAGTGCCCCGGTCGCGCGGAAGCATGCGGCGCAAAGCCGCTAGTGTGCCATGTACAAAGCCCAGATACAGAACATCGGTCACCCGCTTATAATCGGCGGCCTCCATCTCCTTAACCGGTGAGAAGACGCTTACCATTGCGTCATTTACCCACACGTCAATCGGGCCGAAGGCTTCTTCCACTTTCGAAGCGGCTGCTTCCACCGCGTCCGGGTCCGAAACATCGGTCGGCACAGGCAGTGCTTTGCCGCCGAGCCGCTCGCATTCTTCTTTTGCCGCATCGAGAGCTTCCGGGTTTCTGGCGAGCAATCCTATCCGCGCCCCCTTTCGTGCGTACGCATGTGCAATAGCTCGGCCTAACCCGGCTGATGAGCCTGTTACTACTACAGTCATTTGATCTGGCATCGACTTACCGATTTCGTCCCTCTCTGGTTTAGAGACGACTACATAGGCATTCCGTGTCGAAGGAATCCTGGTATTGCCCTGTTGCCTCTTACTCGACCTTGCTGGGCCGATAGGCACTCATGAGTCTCGCAATGAGCACGGCCACATACAGCACGCCTAGCAGCGATTCGATTGCGGTCACGGACCGGGCCTGCGCGGATACTGCGGTCATATTATTACTGCCCAGGCAAGTCATAGTCGTGAAGCTGTAATAGATGAAGTCGAGACGGTCGGGAATCAGGTGGAGATTTAAGGCGGGCTCTAGGTAAAACGCGTGCGCTTGAACTAACGCCAGCATTTCGTAGATGCTGGCGAAGCCGAATCCAATGAGCAGGTAGATGCAAAGCGCTCCGAAAATAGTTTCTGTATTTGCCCGGGCTTGGGTAAAAATACGCCGGAAGATCGCCACCACAATGAACAGGTCGAAGGCGAATGTCAGAACGATGTTCACGATCGTAAACGCGTCCGGGTGGGCAGCGAGTATCCGGTTGTGATGGATGAGAGTGGGAACCGCAAGGATGACGGCGACGGCGACCAAGCCACGTCGAAAACTTACGGCATACACGCTGAACAGAATAGTGCCGTTGCCGAAGATCCGGAACATAACGTACAGAGCTCGATTAGTCTGCGCGTATGGGTAAAAGATGAGCGAAGCCAGAAGAAAGACAAAGAGAAGGAAGAACTTCCGTCCTGTTAGTGCTGCCGATCGAGCTTTCTGATTGAGAGATGGTGCCGTTGCCTGCGCCATACCGCTTCGCCGATAGTACAACGAAGGGAGCGGGCATCCGGCCGTGCGCGTCTGGAGAAGTAGCTAGCTTCGTTACAATGAAAGCACGGACAATCACCCGGGACAGCGTGGCGGATCTCGCCCGCATCGGCGTGAAACTTAGGTCACCTTCGTCACTCGAACAACTAACATGCCGCAAGCAAAAGACCCCACGTTGGGTATCAACAGCTGGTTAGAAGATGATTTGTATCACCAGTATCAATTCGATCGGAAGAGTGTAGACGAAGGATGGGCGCACCTCTTTCAGGATGCTGGGCAGAATGGCGATACGGGAAAAGAGAACGGATACGAAGCGAACACTGCTACTTTGCCGGCTCATGCCGATACTCCGTTTGGACCGAATGTGCCGCGTCAGGAGCCGCCCGAGCCGGTAACGCCGGAGAGAGAACCGCCCGCCCAGGATCCAGGCGAAGGTGAGCCGCCAGAGCCGGTCACCCCGCAGGGTGATCCTATGCCCGCTGAACCCACGCGGCAGGAGCCTCCAACCGAAGCGCCCCGCCCGCAGGAAGCCGTCGCATCTGCTGCTTCGGGAGTCGTCGCTAAAACCAACGGGGTTCCTGCAAAGCAAGAACTCAAATCGGTCGGCGCAAGCGATCAGCTGGTACCGCTGCGCGGCGTTGCTGCACGCATTGCCGAGAATATGGCGGCCAGCCTTGCCATTCCGGTCGCCACATCGCAGCGGCAGTTTCCGGTCCGCGTGATCGAAGAGAACCGCAACATCATCAACCGTCAGCGGGCGTCGCAAGGGCGCTCGAAGCTCAGCTTCACGCATTTGATCGCCTGGGCCATCGTGAAAGCGATCAAGTCGAATCCATCGCTCAATCATGCCTTTGCGGAAAACGGGGGCGAGATCTTCCGGGTTGTACGCAACCAGGTCAACATCGGTCTCGCGGTGGACGTTGCGGGCAAGGACGGTTCGCGCTCGCTCAAAGTGCCCAATATCAAGAACGCCGATGGAATGACGTTCGCCCAGTTTGTCGCTGCTTACGACGACATCGTGGCCCGGGCTCGCACTAACAAGCTGCAGGTTGCCGACTTCGAAGCGACGACCATCTCATTGACCAATCCAGGCACTGTGGGTACGCTTGGTTCGATTCCGCGTTTGATGCCCGGGCAAGGCGCCATTATAGCGACGGGCGCAATCGATTTTCCAGCTGAGTTTGCCGCCTCGAGCAGCCAGGCCAAGGCAATGCTCGGCTTGAGCAAAGTGCTCACGGTCACTTGCACGTACGATCACCGCATTATTCAGGGCGCGGAATCGGGCGCTTTCCTTGCCAGGCTGCAAGGCTTGCTTATGGGCGAGGACCGCTTCTACGATGAAGTCTTTCGTGAGCTGCGGATTCCTTACATGCCGGTACTCTGGCAGTCCGATCAGCCGATCATGCCGGGTGTGTTCGGCGCGGGCTCGACCAATACGGACGTGGCAAAAGAAGCGGCGGTGATCCAGCTCATCAACGCTTACCGGATTCGCGGTCATCTGCTTGCCAACACCAATCCGCTCGGCAACGATCCTGCCTATCATCCGGAGCTCGACCCTTCTAGTTACGGGCTCTCAATTTGGGATTTAGACCGGCCGTTCCTGGCCGGAGCTGTGAAGGCTCCCAGCGGGGCGATCGGCTCTTACATGCAGCCGTACGAGACGCTGCGCGAGATCCTGGACCGGCTGCGCGCAACCTATTGCGGCTCCATTGGTATCGAGTACATGCACATTCAGAACCCGCAGCAGAAACAGTGGCTGCAGGACCGCATGGAAGGCACCATGAATGCCTGGAAGCTCGATGAGGCCGTGCGCCGCCGCATTCTGAACCGCTTGCTGAGAGCCGAAGAGTTCGAACATTTTCTCCAGACCCGCTTTGTCGGACAGAAGCGTTTTGGACTCGAGGGGCTCGAGAGCACGATTGTGGTTCTTGACGAGATACTCGAGCGGGCCGCCAACGACAACGCGCACGAAGCGGTGATCGGTATGGCGCATCGCGGCCGTTTGAACGTGCTGGCAAACGTAGTCGGCAAGTCGATGACGCAGATCTTCTCGGAGTTCGAAGGTCAGCCCGATCCGCAATCGGTGCAGGGCTCGGGAGACGTCAAGTATCACTTGGGCGCAAGCGGCGTGCACCAATCGACCCAGGGCAAGGAGATTCTTGTATCTGTCGCCTTCAATCCGAGCCACCTGGAGGCGGTAGACCCGGTCGTGGAAGGCCTGGTTCGCCCCAAACAGGATCGGATCGGCGATGAAAAGCGGGAGCGCGTTCTTCCAATTCTCGTGCATGGCGACGCTGCCTTCATCGGGCAAGGCGTGGTGGCAGAGGTGTTGCAGATGTCGCAGCTCGATGGCTTCACCACGGGCGGCACCCTTCACGTCATCACGAACAATCAGATCGGTTTCACGACCAATCCTCTAGACGGGCGAAGCAGCGCGTACTGCACCGACGTGGCGCTATCTGTTCAAGCGCCGATCTTCCACGTCAATGCGGACGATCCGGAGGCGTGTCTGCGGGCCGCGCAGCTGGCCTACGATTTCCGGCAGCGCTTCAAAATCGATGTCGTGATCGACGTCATCGGATACCGGCGTCAGGGCCATAACGAGGCGGACGACCCTAGCTATACACAGCCGGTGATGTACCGGAAAATCAAAAATACTCAGAGCGCGGCTTTGCAGTATACCGAGCGGGTGTTGCGTGAAAAACTGGTTGATGCCGATCACGTGCAAAGCTTGCGGGCACAGGCCCGGAGCCGCCTCGATGAAACCTACGACGAGGCCAAGAAGAGCCGCGAAGAGTTCACGATTGAAGAGTTCTCGGAAGTACCCGCCGAATCGATCTTCCAGCCGAGCCCTTCCACCGCCGCCGATTATCACACTCTCGCGAAAGTTATTGAGAAGTGCACCGAGCTGCCCGAGGACTTCAATCTTCATCCAAAACTGAAGTCGCTCCTCGATCGCCGCCGCGAGGTGTTGCGTGGCGCCCCGCTCGATTGGGGTTTTGCCGAAACGCTTGCCTTCGGAAGCCTGGTGCTCGAAGGAACGCCGGTTCGCCTGAGCGGAGAAGACGTTACACGCGGCACGTTCACGCAGCGACATCTCGAGTTTCGCGATTACGAGACCGGTGAAGCTTATCTGCCCTTAAAGCATCTTGCGCCCGGACAGGCGAAGTTCGAGGCAGTCAACAGCCTGCTGAGCGAATACGCCGTGATGGGCTTTGAGTTCGGGTACAGCGTGGCGGATCCTTTGACGCTGGTTTTGTGGGAGGCGCAGTTCGGTGATTTTGTGAACGGCGCGCAGATTATCATCGATCAATTCATCGTCTCCGCCGAATCGAAATGGAACCAGCCGAGCGGCTTGGTGCTGCTGCTGCCGCACGGGCTCGAAGGGCAAGGCCCGGAACACTCCAGCGCCCGCATTGAGCGTTTTCTGCAGGTGTGCGCCGAAAACAACATTCAGGTATGCAACTGCACCACGCCCGCGCAGTACTTTCACCTGCTGCGGCGGCAGATGCATTGCGGCTCTGACCGGCGCGGGATCCGCAAGCCGCTGGTGGTCTTCACTCCGAAGTTCCTGCTGCGATATAACAAGGCAACTTCTCGTCTGGAAGAGCTTACCAGCGGCGCTTTCCAGGAAGTGATCGGCGATCCACAGCACGTTGGGAGCCAGGTAAGACGCCTCCTTCTCTGCTCGGGCAAAGTCTATTACGACTTGCTGAACAAGCGCGAGGAACTGGGGCGCAGCGACGTGGCTATTATCCGGCTGGAGCAGCTCTATCCATTTCCTCTGCAGCGTTTGATCGATATTGTACGTCGCTATCCGGATGCCGCGGAACTGTTCTGGGTACAAGAAGAGCCAGAGAACATGGGTGCCTGGTACTTCGTGGAGGAGCAGCTGCAAACGATGATCAGTCCCACGGCAAATGGACGTCAACTTCGGTATGTAGGCCGTCCTACGGCGGCGAGCCCGGCAGCGGGCGCGCTGAAGGTGCATAACGATCAGCAGATCGCACTGGTAAACGAGGCCTTTGCGGCTTCACCGGCGGTGGTGCGAAAAGCCAGGCGATTAGTCCGGAAGAAGCGTTAAGCCGAAAGCTTTAGAGCTCGTTCGATGGCGTCGCAGGCTGCTGTGATGCCATCTTCACTTCGAATCAGTTTCCCCAGCTGTTGAGCGGCTGCTGAAAACTTCGGTTCACCGGTCAAGCGCTTGAGCGCTCGCGCTACGACGCGATGCCTGTATCGTTTCCGGCTGACCGTAAGCGATACTCCGAGCCTGCGCAGCACAGCGGCGTTATCGGGCTGATCGTGAGACCAGGGCACAACCAGCATGGGGTGGCCCGCAGCTAAAGCCTGCGCGGTTGTGCCGATCCCCCCTTGATGGACGGTCAACGCGGCTTGCGGAAGAAGCTGCGAGTACGGCACGTAATCGGTAGGGAGGATCGAGTCCGGCAGATCTTCAGGTAGCTGATCACGGCTCTGATTGCCCATGAGCAGCACCGCGCGCCGGTCCAGCTTTCGGGCCGCGGCCACGCTTTCGCGAAAGAACGAGCCGGGGTGCATCACAGCCGATGAGCCGAGCGTGAACACGATCGGCGGCGGACCTGCTCTTAGAAACTGCGATAGGGCGGTTTGCGGGCCATCTGAGCGGCTTTGATCGTCGAAGCCAGCGCCCAGCGTGTCGTAGAACACGAATCCAGTTACGGTCACGTTCGGAGGCCAGTCCGGTTGCGGGGAAACATAGTGGCTGGAGAACAGCGCCAGCGTTCCGTGCGGTGAGAACTGCCCCTCAAACAGCGGATGCGAGTTTGCGGGAAGACCCAAACGCCGCCGCAACTCAAAAAGCGGTTGAAACCACCTGCGAGTTTGGAAACGCCCAAAGCGTCTGGCGAGAAGAAAAGGCCACCGCCCCAGCGGCCGGAGATACTTCAGCCATTCGGCCGGCGCGAGCACTGGCTGGTCGTAAGCGGAGAAGAAAACCGCCGGCTGCAGCGCGACGGAAAGCCACCGCAGATGCAGCGCTTCGGCTACGATTGGGCCGGCAAAGCCCGCCGTGTGGGTCAGCAAGAGATCCGCATCGCGGCTTGCCTCGCGCAGGTCTTCAAAGGCGCCTTCGATCTGAGGAGCAAGCAGGTCTTTGATCAGGAACTCGGTGCCGCGCCGCGTGTCCCAGAGCTTTGCAATCAGCTCCGGCGAGTTCCGTAGTTTGCCCAGATCGGGCCGCACGCCGGCAAACGCAACGCCCTCTGCTTCGACCTTCTCGCGATACACCGCAGGCCCAGCCACAAGTGGCCGGTGCCCGCGCCGTTGCAGCTCGATGGCAATTGCAAGGAATGGGTGCAGATCGCCGAACGAGCCGAAGATGTTTAAGACGATGCGCGCCATATAGCTTTTCGAACTGGTGATGGCTGAAACCGGTTTTTCGCGCAAAGAATTGCGGAGGGGCAGCAAGGCCTCTTTATCAACGTAACAGGAGACAGGAATGATTCGTTTTGTAGCCAAGTATTTCAGAATGC
The DNA here is from genome assembly GCA_965219105.1 of Bryobacteraceae bacterium. Taxonomy (GTDB): domain Bacteria; phylum Acidobacteriota; class Terriglobia; order Bryobacterales; family Bryobacteraceae; genus Bog-105. The sequence goes on from OZ244728.1 coordinate 4,447,608, forward strand.
GGCAGCCACTCATGGCGGCCACAGCTCTCTTGATCATGGGCGTCTGCTCTAATGCGAGCGCCCAGACTGCGGAGACCGAACTGCAGGATCCGATGATGCCTGACGTCACTACAGCGATACCGGCGGCGCTGTTCCAATACGCTTCGATCGTAGGGGCGGGGAATTCGATCACGGTCAGCCGCGTTCCGGTGACCACTTCGTCGGGCACGATCGTGTACCACGACATTACGCTTACGTTCGCAGCGACGGTGACGGGAGCAATCAGTCTAAGCGGGAGCAAAATTGTCGCTTCGCCGACCCTTATGATTGCTGGTTTCAAAGCCGGCAAATACATTGCACCCAGTAGCTACTGGGGTGACTCCGGTTTTATTTCAGTTGCAGGTCCGGGAGTGAGCGCCGGTAGTGCTACTCAATGGACACTTACTTTGCCCACTGGGGCAAACGGTTGTACAACTCCCAGCAGTGCAGCTTGGTACACCGGTCCCATCGCGAGCAATCCGTTGGCTAGCCGGTTGCAAGCGGCAAAGATCACCTCAAATGCCTGGAGTTACGGTACAGGCACTACGTCATGCGGATGGAGCAATTGGGGGGACGATACCCTACTCGGCTTCAGCCAAGTCGCCAATACAATTACAATCGCCAGCTTCACGCAGAACGGCGTCGATCACAATATCCCGGTCGACCAAATCACCTACACCCTTGTTCCTTAGACGCCAGGCAGGGCAGTTGCACGCACAGCGGCCTTTCGGAGGCATTTACAAGCGGTTCAGAGCCCGATTCCGGCCAGTTGTGTACCATAAAATCGCGCGCGAACAGAATGCCTCCGCAACTTAACGGATCCTCCAGTAACGACCCCCTTTGGTACAAAGACGCTATTATTTATGAAGCTCACGTCCGTGCCTTCAGCGACAGCAACGCCGATGGCATGGGCGATTTTAAAGGCCTAGCCGATAAGCTCGACTATCTACGAGATCTTGGCGTCACTGCCATCTGGCTTCTTCCTTTTTTCCCCTCGCCTTGGAAGGATGACGGATACGACATCTCCGATTTCCGCAGCGTACACCCAGCTTATGGAACGCTGCGCGACTTTCAGCATTTCATGCGCGAAGCTCATCGCCGTGGGCTCCGCGTCATCACCGAGCTGGTCATCAATCACACCTCGGATCAACATGAGTGGTTTCAGCGCTCGCGGGCAGCGGAACCGGGCTCGCGCTGGCGTGATTTTTATGTCTGGACCGACGACCCGGACAAGTACGCCGGCACTCGCATCATCTTCAAAGATTTCGAGCCCTCCAATTGGAGTTGGGATCCGGTCGCCAAAGCGTACTTCTGGCACCGTTTTTATTCACATCAGCCTGATCTGAATTTCGATAATCCGCTCGTGCGGCGGGCCGTCATGCACGCGCTCGACTTCTGGGCTGGAATGGGCGTCGATGGTTTTCGTCTGGACGCGATTCCTTACCTTTACGAACGGGAAGGCACCAGCTGCGAAAATCTGCCGGAAACTCATGCTTTTCTGCGCGAGTTGCGCCAGCATCTCGACAACACTCATCCCGGCCGCATGCTCCTCTCGGAAGCCAATATGTGGCCGGAAGACGCTGTTGCCTATTTCGGCAAGGGCGACGAGTGCCACATGAACTTTCACTTCCCGCTGATGCCGCGCCTCTTTATGGCGCTGCAGCTGGAGAACCGGCTTCCCATCGTAGAGATCCTGAAGCGCACGCCTGACATTCCCGAGACTTGCCAATGGGCGATGTTCTTGCGTAACCACGACGAGCTTACGCTCGAAATGGTCACCGATGAAGAGCGGGATTACATGTACCGCTCCTATGCATCCGATCAGCGGGCACGGATCAATCTCGGGATTCGCCGCAGACTGGCGCCGCTGCTTGGCAACGATCGCGCGCGCATAGAGGTGATGAACGCCCTGCTGTTCTCGATGCCGGGCACTCCCGTCATCTACTACGGCGACGAGATTGGCATGGGCGACAACGTCTATCTGGGCGACCGTAACGGCGTCCGCACGCCGATGCAGTGGAGTCCCGATAGGAATGCCGGCTTTTCGGCAACGAACCCACAGCGGCTTTATCTGCCGGTGAATATCGATCCGGCTTACCACTACGAAGCAATCAACGTCGAATCGCAGCAGGACAACCCAAACTCACTACTCAACTGGACTAAGCGCCTGATCCAGCTTCGCAAGCAGTATCGCGCTTTCGGCCGCGGCACTCTCGAGTTCCTTCTTCCAAGCAATCAACGCGTGCTCGCGTATTTACGCCGCTACGAGGATGAAGTGATCCTGGTTGTGGCGAATCTCTCGCGCTTCGCGCAGGCCGTCCAATTGGATTTGCAGAAGTTCGACGGCTACACTCCGGTCGAGCTTTTCGGCCGCACAGATTTTCCGTCAATTGGACAAGATTACTACCCGCTCACATTAGGCCCGAACTCGTTTTTCTGGTTTGCTCTCGAGCCGCGTGAAGTTCTGGCGCCGGTCACCACGCCGACGACAGCCGTGCGTCAGCAGAGTATTCCCATCCTCAGCATCCCGTCGCTGCGCTCCATTTGGGATGCCGAGATTCGCGGCAGTATCGCTGCTGTGCTTCCCCGCTTCCTGCAAGCGCAGCATTGGTTCGCTTCGAAGGATCGCCGTCTTCGCTCTCTACAAATCAAAGATCTGATCCCGGTTGCCGAACAGTTCCGTCTGGCTATTGTCCGGATCGAGTATGCATCGGGAGATCCGGAGACTTATGTCGTCACGTTAGGGCTTACACAGGACGCGGCTTTCCAGAGCAAGCTCCGTGAGGCAAACCCCGGTGATCTTATCGCGGATGTGCGTGTTCCCAATGGCGGAGAAGCGCTGCTCTACAGCGCCATCGTCAGCGACGATTTCTGCAAGGCGCTTCTGGACGCCTTTGCAAAACGGAAAAAGTTTGCGGGCGAGCGCGGGCAGCTGGTTGCCAAGCGCAACCGGGAATTCCGGAAACTTTGGGGAGAAAGTCACCCCACTCTTAATTCGTATGTGTTCCCCTCCGCCGAGATCGACACCTCTATCCGGTTCGGCGACCGGTTCGTGTTGAAGCTCCTGCGCAAACCAGAGGGTGGCATCCATCCAGGCGTGGAGATGGGAGAACTGCTCACCGAGCGGCATGCATTTCCGAACGCGGCGCCGTTTGCCGGATCGCTAGAGTATGAAGCGGCCGATCAAGACAGCATGGTGGTGGCCCTGCTACACGGCTTCGTGCCGAACGACGGGACTGCCTGGCAGGAGACCCGGCGGCAGATGGAACAGTTCATCGACCGGGTAACAGAGCTGAAGATTTCACAAACCAACCTCGGTGAAACTGAGACGGCTCAAATTTACTCGCTCGCTTTCGCGCTGGCGGATCCAAATCCTTCCGCACTCGAGTTGATTGGGCCGTATCTGGGTTTTGCTGAAAAGATGGGCAATCGCGTGGCGAAGCTTCACCGCATTCTTGCCTCGCAAACCGAGAATCCGGCGTTCGCTCCTGAGCCGTTCAACGACTTTTACCGGCAGGGCCTTTATCACGGCTACATAGGTCTGGTTGGACGCCGAATGGAGTTTGTCCGACAGCGCCTGTCAGAGATGGCGGACGATGTGCGGGAATTGGCAGTTCGGATTCTCGAGCAGGAAAGCGCGATCGTTGCGAAGCTGCAGGCCGTGTATCAGGAAAGGATCCCTTCGCAGCGTACCCGTTTTCATGGGCGTCTGCACCTCGGCCATCTTCTTGTGCACGATGACGACGTCGTGATTACAGATTTCGAGGCCGACCCGGCTTCTCATGTGAGCGAACGGCGCCTGAAGCGATGTCCTCTGCGGGATGTGGCCAGCATGATCGTGTCGTTCGGATATGCTGCTCAAACGACTAGGAGGCTGATCTACCAGGGCGACCGGCAACAGCATCTCGATGAGCGCGAACTTCGCAATGCTACCCGTTTCTGGTATTCCAACGTGACCGCTGCATTCATACGCGGGTATTGGAAGGAAGCTGGGGGAGCCGCTTATCTTCCGAAGTCGCAAGCTGAACAACAAACTCTCTTACAGACCTACATCATGGAGCGGGCGCTTCTGGACGTTCGAGAGGACATCGAAGACAAACCAGACTTTGCCGGAATGCCGTTCCGGATCATTCTGCACCTGCTCGAGATCAGGAGTTAAAACTAGGGAAAACAAAAAGGGGTGAGCCAGTACGCCCCACCCCTTTTCCATGAATCGCTTGCGGTTACCGAACTGCTGCTTTAGTCTTAGGCGCTATGGTCTGGCGGCTACCTTTCGCGGGAGCCGTTTTGGGCTTATATGTCATCACTTGGCCGTTGCCGTTATGAGCTGACATGACACCGTTATGGGCAGTTCCATTCGAAGTGCCGTTGTGGCCGCCATTCTGGGTGACTTTGCCGAGAATAACGGATCGCTTTGCGCCGGTCGCCATTGGCACGTTAGAAGGACGCGCGTGAGCCGTTTCGTACGCCATCACTGCAAAGGCAATGGCTTCCTTAGCATCCACGTCCAGGCCGACCTCGGTGGTCTCCTTAACGGGAACCTCGCCGAGAGCTTTGCTCAGCATTCGCATCAGCGTCGGGTTATGAGTGCCGCCGCCTGATACAAATACTTCATCTACGCGCATTTCAGGAAGAACAAAGTTTCTCACGCCAAGCGCAATACTCTCTGCCGTTAAAGCTGTAGCGGTCGCCACCAAGTCTTCGCTGCTGAGCTCAGTGTCGAGCAGTTTAGAGACGAATTCGACGCCATACTGCTCGCGGCCAGCTGTCTTAGGAGGCTTGGCTCTGAAGTATTTGTCTCTGAGCAACTTTGCTAGGAGCTTGGCATCGATCTCGCCCGCTGCCGCCATCGCGCCATCGCGATCATAAGTGAGACCGCCCGATGTAATACGCGTGACAAGCTGATCGATCACCATGTTGCCTGGTCCGGTATCGAATGCAATCACGCGATCTGTGCTGGTATTGGGAGGAATAGCCGTGAGATTTGCGATGCCGCCAATATTAACCGCGACTCGACCGCGGCCACGATGGCGGATTAGCATGTAGTCGAGATAGGGAACTAACGGCGCACCTTTGCCGCCCGCAGCCATATCGCGCTCCCGGAAATTCGAGATCACGTCTATACCCGTGCGTTCGCTGATTACGCTCGATTCGCCAATCTGAAAAGTGCTGGCAACCCTTTTGCCCAGATACTGAGCCCCTTGACCCTCATGAAAGATCGTCTGCCCATGGCAGCCAATCAGCTTGATTGTGTCCAGGGGGATCTCTGCCCGTTCCGCTGTTTCCTCGAGAGCCTCGGCGTATAGTTCGCCGAGCACAAAATTCAATCTCGAGATATCGCCAGTTAAAGTACTCGTATTAGAGACGGCTAAAAGCGCCTCACGAACTTTTCTGGGGTAAGGGACCGAGTGGCTGGTCAAGACGTTAATCTTCGCCTTATAGCCCGAACCGGTGATGTCGATGATGGCTACATCAATCCCGTCGAGCGAGGTCCCGCTCATGATTCCTGCTATTCTCATGTCTTTAGCAACTCTTGCTGTAACTCGTGCAGAATCTGCAAAGCTTCCACCGGCCGGAGCTCGTTAATATCTAGAGCTCGTACCCGATTGGCGAGCCCCTGATTCATAGGCTCGAAAAGTTTAATCTGTAGGGGTGCGATTGCCTCACTCGGCGTTAGCTTTTCGCTGACCGAGTGTTCCCTTACTTCATGATGCAATAAAACTGACCTCGCGCGCTCAATTACTTGCATGGGCAAGCCGGCCAAACGAGCTACTTCAATCCCGTAACTTCGGTCCGCAGCACCCGGTTCGACCTTTCTTATGAACAAGATCTGGTCATTGAGCTCTTTCACGGCCACTCGTAAATTTCTTATCGCAGAAAGTTGCTCGGCAAGCTCTGTGAGCTCGTGATAGTGAGTGGCAAACAGAGTTTTTGCCCGAATGTGCTCGTGAATGTACTCGACCATAGCCCATGCCAGAGATAGACCATCGTAGGTAGAAGTGCCGCGCCCGATCTCGTCCAATACTATGAAGCTGTTAGAAGTGGCAGTGTTGAGGATGGCTGCCGCTTCGGTCATCTCGACCATAAAGGTAGAGCGTCCACGAGCCAGATTATCGGCAGCGCCAATACGTGTATACACCCGGTCTACTACCGGAAGAAGGGCCGCCTCTGCTGGGACGAAGGATCCGGCTTGCGCAAGGATCAAGATCAAGGCGGCTTGCCGGAGATAGGTAGATTTGCCACCCATGTTCGGCCCGGTGATTACGCCGATGAACTCCCCGTTCGAGTTCAAGTAAAGATCGTTCGGAATAAACCGGGCTGCGTTCTTCTCGGTGAGTTTTTCTATTACCGGATGGCGTCCGGCGTCGATGCGCATCTCGCCCGAGCCGGAAAATCGCGGGCGCTTGTAACGGTTCTCGGCGGCTACATGGGCCAGAGCCGCAGCAATGTCCAGCTCGGCGACGCGTGCGGCAGCAGCCTTGATGCGTGCGGCTTGCGAGGCGGCGAACTCACGTACCTGGGTAAAAATACCGCGCTCGAGTGCAAGCATTTTGTCTTCGGCGTCTAGGATCTTAGCTTCGAGTTCCTTAAGCTCCGGAGTGGTGAAGCGTTCGGCATTGGCTAGGGTCTGTTTGCGCTCGTAAGTGGCGGGCGCGTGCGTAAGATTCGCTTTCGAGATTTCGATGTAATAGCCGAACACGTTGTTGAAGCGGATTTTCAGCGACTGAATCCCGGTGTGTTCCCGTTCGCGCCGCTCGATGCCCGCAATGTATTCGCGGCTGTTGCGGCTGATGTCACGGAGCTCGTCTAATTCGGTATGGAAGCCGTCCCGGATTGTGCCGCAATCGGTCAAAGACGCGGGCGGTTCTTCGGCGATCGATTCGAGTATCTTCTGTCTCAACTCGTCAACGGCATCGATTTCGCCGCGCAGCAGAGGCGAGGCGAAGCGGGAAGTCATCTCCGCCAACTTGGGCAGCTGTGCCAGGGAACGCCCTAGCGACAGCAACTCACGAGGCGTGGCCGTTCCCAACGTGATCTTGGCGAGCAGCCGCTCCAAATCCTGTACGCTGCCCAGGGTCTTGCGCAGTTCGTCTCGCAGAATGACCGCTCCGGCCAGTTCCGCTAGGGCGTCGAGCCGCTCTTCTATCTCCGCCAGACGAGAGGATGGCCGAAGCAGCCGCTGCCGGAGCAGCCGTCCACCCATTCCGGTTTTGGTTGCGTCGAGCACGTGAATCAAGCACGAATCGCGGCTCTCACCGGCAAAGAGCGGCTCGACCAGTTCCAGATTTCGTACCGTGCTCGAATCGAGCACCATGTGTTCGGTGCGCTCGTAGAACGCCGGTGGATTGAGATGGTCCAAGGCGGATTTCTGGGTCTCGCGGAGATAGTGAAGAGCTGCGCCGGCGGCGGCAACTGCCAGCGGTCTGTCGCCTAAGCCGCAGCCATCGAGCGAGAGGAGACGGAAGACCTCTAGAATCTGCCGCCCGGCGTAGTCGCCGCCGAAAACCCACCCGTCGAGCGGAGTTTCAAGGCAGGCGCACCCGAATGGGAACCCTTCGGGATAAAGAACTTCCCGTGCCCCGAGCGTCTCGAGCGAGGCCAGAAGCTCATTCTCGGCCAGTTCAGTCGCGCGAAACTCGCCCGTCGAGAGATCGACGTATGCAAGTCCCGATCGGGCGTTCTTTGTGAAAGCCGCAGCCAGGTAGTTATTCTCATGCGAGCGGAGCAGGTTGGAGTCGGTTGCGGTTCCCGGGGTGATAACGCGGGTGACCTCCCGCCGTACCAATTTTTTGCCCGGTCCGGCTTCCTCCATCTGTTCACAAACCGCGATTCGGTAGCCGCGCTGAATTAGGCGTGCGATGTAGCCGTCGGCCGAGTGGTAGGGAACCCCGCACATGGGCACGGGCTCACCGCGCTCCTTGTTGCGGGCGGTCAAGGTAATTTCCAGTTCCCGGGCAGCCGTTACCGCGTCTTCATAAAACAGCTCATAAAAATCGCCGAGTCGGAAAAGAAGAAGTGTGCCTGGAACCTGTTGCTTGGCAGCCTGATACTGCCGCATCAGCGGAGTCGTTGGCTCCTGGATCATGGGGTCGGGATCAAGGTTCAGTGTAGCGGGAACCAGGGATACTTGTGAAGTGATGCGAATGATGCTACGGTGGAAGCATCATGAGTGTAAGAACTACGGTGAGCTTCGATGAGGATGTCTTAGAACGCGTGAAGGCGACGAGCCGGGAGCAGGGAAAGCCATTCCGGGAGACCCTGAACGATCTCTTGCGTTTGGCGGTTTCGGTGCAGAATGCGCCGCTTGAAAGACCGAAATTTAGGGTACGCCCCTTTCACAATACGGGCCCAATACCCGGTCTGAATTACGACAAAGTTAACGAGCTACTTGATTATGCGGAGGGAGAAGACCGGAAGTGGTGATCCTGGATGCCAACATCCTGATCTATACGCATCACTCCGATACCAAACAACACAAAGTAGTGAGTGCGTGGTTCGAGAGTCAAATGACAAGCGCCGAGACTCTCGGATTGACGTGGGCGGCGCTTTGGGCCTTCATGCGTGTAAGCACGAACTCTAAGCTTTGGGAAAGACCACCCACACCGGAAGAGGCATTCGATCGCGTAGCCGAGTGGCTTCAAATTTCAAGTGCCGTGCTGATCGGGCCAGGTCAGCGGCATCTCTCAATTATGAGAAGCCTCGCGCTACAAAGCGGGGCAAAGGGTCCAATGCTTAGCGACGTAGCGCTTGCCGCTATCGCTATTGAACACGCAGCCATCTTAGCCTCCACCGACCGCGACTTCCGGCGGTTTTCTGGATTGCGCTGGGTGAACCCGCTCGAAGAAGACTAGGCGTACAAGCCGCGCTTGCGGATCGCCACAGCGACCCGATCCAGAGCCAGCATGTAAGCCGCAGTCCGGTTATTCACTCCATGCTTGCCGGCATAGCCGGTCACATCCGCAAAGCTGCGCACCATAATCTCTTCCAGCCGTTCGTTGACCATTTTCTCGTTCCAGAAGTAACCCTGGCGATCCTGCACCCACTCGAAATAAGACACGGTGACTCCGCCGGCATTGGCCAAGATATCTGGGATCACGAACACCCGGTTCTCTGCCAGGATGGAATCCGCTACAAAGGTGGTCGGCCCATTGGCGCCTTCGCACAGGATCTTTGCTTTAATTCTGTCGGCGTTCGCGGAGGTAATTACGTTCTCCCGGGCTGCCGGAATGAGCACATCGCAATCCATGAGCAGGGCAGCGTCCTTATCCACGTTCTCGCCTTCGGCAAAGTCACAGATCGAGCCAGTTTCGCGGCGATGCTCCAGGAGTGCCTCGATATCGAGGCCGTGCGGGTTATAAACAGCGCCGTCATACTCCACAATGCACACGATCTTGAAGCCTGCTCGCCGCATCAGGCGGGCAGCCATGCCGCCGACGTTTCCGAAACCCTGAATGATGACGCGCGTGCTCTCCGGCGTAAGGCCGAAAAGCCGGAGCGCCTCGAGCGTGACGATCATGCAGCCACGGCCTGTTGCCTCCGGCCGTCCTAGCGATCCGCCAAGCTCCAAGGGTTTGCCCGTGACCACGGCGGTCACTGTATGGCGCTTGTGCATGGAGTAGGTGTCCATGATCCAAGCCATTGTCTGCTCGTTCGTGTTTACGTCCGGGGCGGGAACATCTCGCTCCGGACCGATGAATTCACCGATTTCGGCGGTATAGCGGCGTGTGATGCGCTCGAGTTCCCCTTCGCTTAGCAGATGCGGTTCGCAGATGACGCCGCCCTTGCCACCCCCGAATGGAATATTCACGACGGCGCATTTCCAGGTCATCCATGCCGCGAGGGCGCGTACCTCATCAAGCGAAACGTCAGGAGCGAAACGGATGCCACCTTTGGCCGGACCGCGCGCGATCGAATGTTGCACCCGGTATCCGGTAAACACTTCAATCCGGCCATCGTCTAAAACAACGGGAATGTTGACCGATAGCTCCATGGCAGGCGAGCGGAGCACCTTGCGCATGCCATCGTCGAGCCGAAGCAGTTCAGCCGCTTCGTCAAAGCGATGGGCGGCCGATTGCCACGGATTGATCTCCTGATCGACAAACTGGGTCGAACTTGCTTCTAAGAGCATTGCAGACAACTTTCTGACGTTCCCACTGCCTGATAGTTGCTCGCGGACTGCTCAGTTCTCTTTTGCAACGGGGCAAATTGAAACAAGCGGGCAGTTGGCAACTCCGGCGCGACCGGAACGACGTCCACTGACACTCTTATGGTAGCTCCGGCCATGCGATCGGGACGGCGGCTTGGTGCAAGCTATCGCGGGTGAACTAACTGCCCGCTATTCGCGTCTACAGAAGCGTAAGGCTTAAACTATGACGCCAGACGAACGCAACTTGCTGAACGACCTCGCCAGCCGATTTTCGCAGACGCCGGCCGCTCCGCGCGACCCAGAGGCCGAAGACATCATCCGTACCAAGATTGGCAACAGGCCGGATGCTCTCTACTTGATGACGCAAACCGTGCTGATTCAGAATATGGCGCTTCAGCGCGCGCAGCAGCAGCTTCAAGACCTGCAGAGCCGTTCCAGCCAGGGGCCGGTGAGTGGTGGTTCAAGCTGGCTGGGTGGCCAGCAGACTTCCGCGCCGGCTCCGAGCAGCCAGCCCCAGTACGCACCGCCCGCTCAAAGTTATGCAGCGCCTCCCGCTCCGATCAGCGGCGGATCGAGCTTTTTGCGCGGTGCTGCCCAAACCGCGGCAGGAGTAGCCGCTGGAACGCTTGCCGCCGATGCCATCGGCTCGATGTTTTCCCACCACGGCGGCGGGATGTTCGGCGGAGGTATGTTCGGTGGAGGCAGCGGGTTTACCGGCGGTGGAGTTGCTCCTACTGAAGAGATTGTCAATAACTACTACGACTCTCCAGGCGGAGGACAAGATTTCCGCGACGCTGGCGGCCAGAACAACTTCGATGATTCGGCCATCGCGAATGACAGCGGAAATCAGTTCGACGACAACTCACAATTCGATGACTCTAGCCTGGACGATTCCAACTTTGATGACAGCGGGTCGGACGACAACTTCGTTTAGGTCAATCGCTTCCACGCCTCGCACCGCGACCTAGCCGTCCAATTCGACTTCGACGGCTTGGTCCTGTACGGGGGCTGCTTTAGCCTTGGCCTTTTGCTCGAGGTAGGCACGTCGGCTATCAGTGATCACCTTTCGTGCTTCCCTCGGGCCGCCCCAACCTTTCATCTCTGCCTTGGCGCCCTGCAACTCCTTGTAGATCGTGAAAAAATATTCGATCTCACGCCGGATGTGAGGGAAGACCTGCTCGATGGTGTGAATGCTTTCAAAGCGGGGATTGCGGTTTGGAACGGCCAGGATCTTCTGATCGTTCTCCTTGGCGTCCACCATCTCGAGCACCCCAAGCGGGCGTGCTTCCATCAGACAACCCGTGAAGCTTGGCTCGTCCACCATCACGATAATGTCTAGTGGATCGCGATCCTCGGCCAAGGTTCCCGGGATGAAACCGTAATCACCCGGGTAGTGCATTGGAGAGTACAAGGCCCGATCGAGCCGGAACACGCCGAGGTTGCCGTCGTACTCGTATTTATTGCTCGAGTTCTTGGGAATTTCGATGATCACTCGAACAAGTTCGGGGCAGTCCGGCCCCGGATCAAGATCATACAGTTTCACGGGTCTAGGGTAACAAAGCTAGTGCTTTACCGAAATACCCCATGAGAAACTCAGGAGCATGTCTTCGATTGCCGCGGGTTCCGGTCCGATCGTTCGCTGGGGAGTCTTAGGAGCGGCGAATATCGCATTGAAGAAGGTTATACCGGGGATGTACCGATGCCGGTATTCGGAGGTGACGGCAATTGCATCGCGGGACGGTGAGAAAGCCCGTCACGCAGCGCTGGAAGCAGGCATTGCCAAGGCATACGGCTCGTACGAAGAGCTACTCGAAGATCCCGAAATCGACGCCATTTACAACCCGCTGCCGAATCACCTGCATGTCCCCTGGACGATCAAGGCGGCACAGGCCGGGAAACATGTACTTTGCGAAAAGCCGATTGCGCTGACGGCGGCGGAGGCCGAGGAACTCATACCGGTGCGCGATGCGACACACGTGAAGATCGGTGAAGCCTTTATGGTTCGCACGCACCCGCAATGGCTGCGTGCACGGGAGATCGTTCAAAGCGGCGCAATCGGCGAGCTGCGCTGCATCCTGAGCGCCTTCAGCTATTTCAATCGCGATGCCGGGAACATCCGCAATATTCCCGATTACGGCGGCGGCGCTGTAATGGACATCGGATGTTACCCGATCACCATGTCCCGCTTCTTCTTCGGGCGCGAGCCCGCGAGGGTTGCCGGACTGATCGACCGCGACCCGGAGATGAAAACCGATCGCCTGAGCTCGGCCATCCTGGACTTCTCCCCGGGCCAGGCGGTCTTTACCTGCTCTACCCAGCTGGTTCCGTTCCAACGCATGCAGGTCTTTGGGACTAAAGGCCGTATTGAACTGGAGATTCCGTACAACATCCCCCCAGATGAGCCGAGCCGCATCTTCATTGACGATGGTTCGCAATTAGGCGGCGGAAGCGCTCGCGTCGAAGTGTTCCCGGCGGCGGACCAGTATGCGATTCAGGCGGATGCCTTCTCCCGCGCCATTCTGGACGGCACCGAGGCGCCTGTTCCGCTCGAAGATGCCGTCGCAAACATGCGTGTCATCGAGGCCGTTTTGCGGTCAGGCGATACGGGCCGCTGGGAAACGCCGGGCGTGGCGAGACAGATCGGCTAGCTCCAGGCCAGTCTCCATCCTAGGGCGCTTCGGTCAAAACCGCGCCGACCGAACCCGCATTTATCGTATGTTTACTAAAATCTCGCTAAATAGCTCGATGGAAAGCTCTAGAGCGTCGATAAGGTTACTAGGAGAACCAACTAGTATGGTCAATTCAGTATCGAATCAGTCCATTGCTCACATTTCCGCGCAACAGTCCAGTACTCGGCCTACCGCCGCCCCTAAACAGCCCGAAGCACCTCAGGATTCTGTTCACCTTAGCGCACAAGCAAAAGCGGCTGTCTCTTCTGCTGACGTGGACCACGACGGCGACAGCCACTAGCGCTGCCGATATAAACAAGAGGCGGGACAGGATCAATACATGGCTGCAGATCCAGCCTCGCCTCACCTCGAATAAGTTCGCCCTAATTAACCGCGAGCTCTCATCGGAATTGAGCAGTCCGTCCGAGCGCCTAAGCTGAGATAAAGGCTCTTGAATGCTGCGATTCCTTTATGGGTTAGTTTTGGGCTGATTCTTTGCAGCTGCTTGCCCACGCCGACAACTGTCACCGCAGGCCCATACCGTGCTCCAGCAGCCGTCGACCATGGCCAACTGAATGATCTCGCTGGTGCATCGCCGTTCTTTCTCTAACGAGACTGTGCGGCATCTGCTATCCCGGGCTTGAACTGGTGCAAGTTCTCCGCTTTCCAGCGCATCGCCGCGTAAATACGTGTTCTGCCGCTGGGATGATCGAAGAATATGGCCTCTTCGAGCGGCGAGGGATTGAGCTTGCGGTATTCACCGAGCAAGAGGTCGACCTCTGCCTCTCCATCTGGCTGTCGAGCGGCATCCAGTCCGAAAATGTCTGCCTCGTACTCCTGCGTTCGCGTGAACGTATTGTTTACGGGCGTCAACACGAAGCCGATCGTCAGGAGCCACAAGAGCGCGAGCGGCAGCGCGGCGGTATCTCCTGCATCTCGTATGCCCCATCGGTAGCCCCACCTTGCCGAGCCGTGAGTCAGGCCCCATCGGGTGAGGCTGAACATGAACAGCAGGACGATAGCTGAAAACACAACTCCGTTCAGGATGTGATGCATTACGTAGTGCCCCATCTCGTGCCCTAACACCGCCAGAACGGCTTGGGGAGAGCAGCGGTTCAGAAGGTTGTCGTTCAGGCTGATGCGATCGGTGCCGAGCAACCCGCTCACGTTCGCGCTGACCCGCTTGCTTTGTTTGGATGCATCGACCTCATAGACGTCATGCACCGGAATGCCGTTTGCGTGCGCCAAGCTGAGGATTTGGTCTTTCAACACGCCATTAGGCAGAGGCGTGTACTTGTTGAACATCGGCATAAAGAACACCGGCGTGAGGACAACGCCTATCACGGTGAACGCAAGCGCGGCAGCGGTACACCACAGGTGCCAGGTTCGCGGTAGCCGCTTCAACAGCAACAGCAGCGTCGCAACCACCACGCCGCCTAGAAACACCGCAAGCACAAAGCCAATTGCCTGATCCTGCAACCAGGCGAAGAAGGTCTGGTTCGAAAGGCCGTAGCTATGCTCGCGCAAGTAACCCTCGTAGACCGTCAACGGGAACAGCAGAACCGTCATCACGGTGACGAATAAGATCCAGTAGAGATAGCCTTGCAGCCACCGGTTGCGAGTCACCGGCTCAACCAGCGATCGCATGCGCGCCGAGAGACCGGTTTCGAGCACGAGCAAAAGCGCCGCGCCGGTCCACAAGAAATCCCAGAGCATCAGCCAACAGCCGCCTTCAAAGTACGAGTCAGAGCGCTTCCGCACATCGGGAGGTACGGTGGCGAGCCAAGCTGCGGTGGCCGTCTCGGGGTTGAAAGTGGAGGACGCTTGAGCGCCTGGCGGTACCGGCGGCGCAACCGGTCCAGCTACTGCGACCGTGCTCAGGGGCACAAAAATCAGCCAGAGCATCGCAAGCGCACGGCCGATCATGGTTTGCCCTTTGCATAATCGGCATACCAGTGCGCGATTTCGTTTTTCGATTCATCGCCCGGGTGGATGATCACGCGATACCGGAAGCGTGCCGATTTGCCCGCCGGAATCACAAAGCCTCCTTTCCGGTCCGAATGCGGATCGAACTCTTTCTCGCCGAACGGATTGACGGCAAACAAACCGTAATCGCGCGCATGCCAACGCGGAGGATGGTTGGGATTGTCCGGATTGTCGAATATCGCAATGCCTACCTTCTGACCGTCGACCGTGCCCACGTAGTCGGCCCAATCCGCTCGCTTCCCCCACACGCCCTTCTCGGTTTGCGCTCCTTCGGAGTTGGTCAGCATGCCGTCATTCTTCCCTGCCATGCTGTCCGCCACTCGAATAGCGAAAAAGCCCTCTTTGGTATCCCCGAAAGTGGCGGTCTGCTTCGCGGTGAACGTCACATCGACATCGAATTTACGAACACTGTCGTCGGCGTAGAAAGTCATTGTGCGCTGCTCCTCAAGTACCGGCATGCCCGCGGAAGAGGCCCAGAGAAAGTTAGCCGAAATCGATCCTTCCTCCGTTCCCGGCTCGATCCTCTTCAGCTTTTCCAAACGGATCACTCCCTTCTGCTTGGGATTGTCGCCGCTAGTTTTGGAATCGGCCGCGGTCTCCCAGAAATTGATGCCGTTCACATCTCCGTAGCCGATCCACAAGCCCCGGTGGTGCGGATGATCGCGGCTTTCGCCCGGTATGTTCTCCATGGGAAATCGGCGCGTGACGATCAGGCCGCTCGCCGAGCGCAGAGGAGCCAGGAACGGCTTCGGATAAGCCCGGCCATAGTAGAAACTGCAAAACGCCTGTCCATTCACCTGGATGGCGACGTGATCGTTCTTGACATTCTGCATGGCCACCTGAGCCGGGGCGCAGGTGGGCAAGGTTAAATAGAACGCGGCCAGTATCGTCAACGGCAAATGTTTGGGCGGGAAAGTAATAGGCGTCATTAGAAGGGTCAGCAGCATTTTACGCGATCCCGGATCGAAACCGGGCAAAATTCCTGGGCTATCATAAAGGCGTCAAGCATATATGGAAGGAGATTAGATGGGTCCCATTGGTGCGCAGGAAATGATTTTCATTGTCATCCTGGCGCTGCTCCTTTTTGGTCCAAAAAAGATGCCGGAGTTAGGAAGGCTTCTAGGGAAGGGACTCACGGAGTTCCGCCGGGCTAAGAACGAGTTAAAGACGACCTTCGAATCTCATATGCAGGAGCTCGAGCGCGAGACGCGGCTGAGCGAAACCAAAGATTCCATCAAGCGCAGCCTCTCTCCTGAGCCGCAGCAGTATGAGGCTGCCTCGTACCCTTACCCGTACGACGAGTACGGTCGTGAATCTTCCTCCTATACGCCTTCCGAAGAGTCGAACGGCACACAACACACCCCTGCCATAGAGCCGCCCGCTCAGCCTGTCCAGGACCATCCCGCCCCGGCCAACTCCGAAGCAGTGTCCGGTACAGTGCCTCGCTCCAAAAGTATCGTGATGGTGGAACGCCCGGAGGACACGGTAGCCGACGAGCGGCGGTCCGCCTAGCCTGTAATGATCGATGCTCGATAACGAAAAGGAGCCATCGTCATCGCCCAGCGCCGGCGAGTCCTCGGGAAACGAAGATTCCGTTTCCGCCAGTAAAGCGTCGGCAAATGGCTCCGGAGCGAATCCTGTTGAGGAAACGCCTACCCCCGCCGAAGATGCTTTGATCCCGCCTTCGGTAGACGCGTATTCAAGCTCATCCGATCCCTACGGTCACCTGGAACTGCAGGAAATTCCAGAGGAAGCCCGCGCGCAGGAGATCACCGGTTATCTGCCTCCCCAGGAAGTGGCGCAGATTCCTCCGAAGACTCCGCCGCCGCCTCCTCCGCCTTCCGATACCGATGAAGAAGAGGAAGGTAGTGACGAAGAGAAGGGCATGTTGCGCATGTCCTTCATGGAGCACCTCGAAGAACTGCGCTCACGGTTGCTGCGGGCCATTGGCGGGCTCATTGTTTTCTTTCTCGTAAGCATTGTCTTTTGTAAGGATCTCTGGAACATCGTGTCCGCTCCTGCTGTGGAGGCACTCAAGCACCTGGGTGTCAATCCGCCTAACCTCGCCCAGATCGCGCCGATGGAGCAATTCAATGTAATTTACCTGAAGCTTCCGCTGCTGGTCTCGGTCTTTATAGGTTCTCCGTGGATCTTCTATCAGTTTTGGGCTTTTATTTCGCCCGGGTTATACAAGCGCGAGAAACGTTGGGCGGTGCCCTTCATCGTTTGCACAGCCGGGCTCTTCATCACTGGCGGGTGTTTTGCCTATTTCGTGGCCTTCCGTTACGGCCTGGAGTTTTTGCTCGGCATCGGACGCGATGTCCACGTTACTCCTGTTGTCTCTATTAACGAATATTTCGATCTGTTCGTGAACGTAACTGTCGGCGTCGGAATCGTGTTCGAGATGCCGGTCATCATCTTTTTCCTGACGCTGCTCCGGCTTGCTTCGCCTCGTTTCTTGCTCCGCCATAGCCGCTACGCAATTCTGGGGATCGTGGTTCTTGCCGCCGTTGTCACGCCCACGCCAGACGTGTTCAACATGATGTTGTTCGCGGTGCCCATGGTTCTGCTGTTTTTTGTGGGCCTGTTCGCCTCGTATCTTCTCGTGCTACGGCGCGAAAAGAAGCGTTTCCCGTGGGGCAAAATTTCGATCGGTGCGCTCATACTCGTTCTGCTGCTGGCGGGTGTGGTGGTTGCGCTGGTGTATCACAACCACTTCCAAGTTATTCCCCACTGGCCCTTTCTTTTGCCGCCGCACTTGCCGGGGACGCGCCCTGTGAAGTAATGATCTCCGGCGAGTCCCTCCAAAGAGCGACTCCGCCGAGCAAGCCGTCTTCATTCGGAACACGAGTAACGTGGCGGGGCAGAGGGAAATCGATCTTATCGGCGTTCCCGCCGCCAAGGTATAAGTGGTCGAAGTTAAAGAGAGCTTCGATCGTGTGAAGCGCCTCTTCTACGTGCTTATTCCACTTCTTTCTGCCGAATTTTACATAAGCCGCTCTACCCAGGTAATCCTCGTAAGTCTTTTTCTTCTTCCACGGATGATGGGCCAGCTCCAAGCCTGGAACCAAGTGGCCGCTGGTGAAGAGCGAGGATCCCAGCCCGGTACCGAGCGTGATCGCCAGTTCAACACCCCGGCCGTGAATCGCGCCGTAACCTTGCACTGCGGCGTCATTCGCCACGCGGACTGGCACACGCCACTTACGTGACAATGTCCGCTCCAGATCGAAACCTACCCAAGTCGCGTCGAGATTGTGCGCCGTGAGCGTGGCGCCGCGCTTCACCACGCCGGGGAATCCAACGGAGGCCCGCTGGAATTCACCGATAGGCTTTACCAGCTCAAAGAGTGCTGCCAGTACGGCATCGGTTGTGGCGGGTCTTGGTGTCTCGACACGATGCCTTTCGCTGATCGGTCTGCCTCGCTCGTTGAGAAGCATGACCTTTACGCCGGTACCCCCCACATCCACTGCAAGCGTCGTTATTCCGCTGGGCTTTGTTGCCATATCGAACAATGTATCGCTTTGCAGATTGGCCGCGAAGTTTATTGCCAACGGGCGACAACTTTCTGGCCTCTGAAATGCTCAGATAAGTGGGCGTTCGGTTTTTTCGAAAACGAGCGAAGGAGAGCAGACGTGAAGAATCGATTTAGAGCGTTTTATATCAGTGCAGTGGCAGTGGTCGGCATCGGACTCTTTGGCACGGCGCTCGCTCCCTTTTCTCACTCCGCTCTGGGCAATCCCGCGATCCCCGCTTCGCTCTTCGCTCCTCAGACAAGCTCGCTTTTGCAAAAGCTGAAAACTTCCACGCCCGGCCGTCGAGCAGCGGCAGTTCTCGCAAAAGCCGAAAAACAGCTCGAGCGCTAAATTTCCGCGCTCAGTGGATTACTGGTGCTGCTCAGCGGCAATTCCTGCAACTAATCATCTTGATATACTCGGGTTTGGATCTCATTGGGAGGTCGTCTAATGGTAAGACTGCAGACTCTGAATCTGCGTATCGGGGTTCGAGTCCCTGCCTCCCAGCCATAGGACTTCGAGAGCAACTTACCTGACTCAATCCAGCTTCGTAACTAACTACCCTTTGTTGAGAGGAACAAATGGCCGGCAAAAATACGTCAGCGTTCGGGATTTATGCAGCTCGGGAGATGGCGGAAAACGCCGTTGACCGGATACTCGCTGAGGGTTTCCGCAATAGCGACATCTCAGTGCTGCTACAGGACAACGTAGGAACGAAAGATTTCGCCCACGAGAAGCACACCAAGGCGCCGGAGGGGACTGCAACCGGGGTCGTCGCCGGTGGCATCATAGGCGGCACCATCGGTTTGTTAGCCCATATCGGCGTGCTGGCCATCCCTGGTTTAGGCCCTCTGATTGCTGCGGGACCGATCATCGCGGCTCTCTCGGGTATCGGTTCAGGTGGAGTGCTCGGCGGCGTAATTGGCGCGTTAGTCGGCCTCGGCATCCCCGAGTATGAGGCGAAGCGCTACGAAGGTCGAATCCGCAATGGCGGCATTCTTCTTTCTGTACACTGCGACAATGCTGCTTGGGTCGCTAGAGCCCGACAATTATTGCGGGAGACCGGAGCAGAAGATGTGGCCTCAGCCGGTGAGCAGCCTGCTGACTTCACAGAAGCAGACAAACCGCTCAGCCGTGGCGCAATCGCCTAATCTCACATATTCGCTTTTACGAACACTTTATCCGCAGCCGCGATACTCGCATCCTTACTGTCAATCGATACTTTGATCTGTTGCAAACCCGCCTTGTCCTCGGGTTTCGGAACAAACGACAACAGGTATTGGTTTGGCTGAGCTTTCAGAAACTCCTGTAGATAAGGCTGGAAACTAACCGGCGATCCAAATCCGATGTAATAGGAATCTCCCCCTGACTCATCGGATAACTGAGACAGGAAACTCTGCCCCCAGTTCTGTCTCCAGAAGCTACGGCCGTAGTGTCCGACGCTTGGATTGTAAATCGTGTAAACCAGCACGCCAGCTTTTTGCGCACTCGCGATGCCCGCGTTTACGTAAGGATTATCGGGCACAAATCCGCCTCCTAGCCCTTCTATGCCGCTGCTGATCATCAACACTTCTTTTCGCTTTGCGTTTGTGTCCGGCCACTTCTTGATGGCCTCAGTAAGCGAATCGTACGGGCTCACATCGGCTCCGCCCGGGCCGCTTACTACCCGAATTCCCTTTGCTGCCAAAGCGTGATCGCTTGTGAACTCTTGCGTCATTTGCGCCAGTCCGTTCCGCATATAGCCGACCCCGACTTCAAAGTTCGGCGGCAGCGATTGTACAAACTTCTTCAGCGTAGAAATCTCGGTGTTGAAACTCGAGCGCGAAGAATCATCGATCAGAAGAAGCAGCTGAGTCTCCGCATTGGCAACCGATACCAATCCTGTGACGGGCCTCTTTTCTTTGCCTTGCCGCACCGTGATGTCCTGCGCTTCAATAGCCGGTATCGTGTCGCCCCGCCGGGGCTCAAGCGTAATCACGATCGAAACCGGTGCAGCCGATTGCGCCATCAGCGCCACAGGGCACCCTACACACGCGATCAAGCTGCAAAGTACTGCTAATTTCCTGTTCAGTTGCATAGTCACTTACTTCTTTGGAGAGCGACGGCAAACGGTTTCTTACTTGTTTGCACCCTCGACTTATTAGACCGGCTTTTTCGATTGAGCGATTCAATTACAAACGCGTCGAATTCGGCCGCGCGTACTTTTGCCGTGTGAAACTGCAGCACGCTTTGGCGGGCTCGTTCTGCTATCGCGGTACGCTGATCGGGCGTCATCTCTAGAGCTCCTAGTACATCGTCTGGATGACGAGCCGGAATAATCTCTGTATGCGGCTGAAAAAAACTGTCGAGCCCCGCCCATTCATCGGAAATAATGGGAACGCCGCAAGCCGCAGCTTCGAAAAGCCGCACGCTTGGTGAGTAACCGGCTCTCACCATATCCATCCTTGTGACGTTCAACGCAAACTTTTGTGAGTTATAAAACTTACGATGGTCACACGCCGGTAAATGCTCGAAATGAGTTACATTGCCGGGCCAGTCGATCCCTTCCGGATACTGTGGGCCGGCCACCACGAACTGCTCATTCGGCCGCCGCCGCGCGGGGTCCAGCAAGAATGCTTCGAGAGTAGGTTGGCGGTCGGCTGCATAAGTGCCGAGATAGCCCAGAGACCAAGTCTTTTCTTGCGGCTCTGGAAAGTACAGCGCCGGATCCACCGAGCAATATAGCGGGCGCGCACATGGCGACAGATACCGATTTTCCACGAGATGCAGAGTCGGGCCGCCGGTAAACGAGAGATATAGATCGTACTTACTTACTAAGTCGTCCGCGAGATAAGTGCATTCACCTCTGGCCAACGATGCTAAAGTGACCGGCGTATCGATATCGTAAAAGACAACTAGATTCGAAGAGCTCTCAAGCGCCCACCGGCCCACGGCAATTCCTTCCGGCACATAAGAGCCGATCACTACTGCATCGGCATGTCTTACGGCTTCGCCGAACTCCTCGCGCAGCTGCTCTAAGCTCTCGTACAAATGTATTTGGCAGTAGGGGAGACTGCTGAATTCACGGTTTTCTTCGTACCAGGGAACATTCCGCTCGAGAAATGTGACCCGATGTCCCCGCGCGGCGAGTTCCTTCAGCAGCCCGCGATAAGTTGTGGCGTGCCCGTTTCCCCAGGTCGACGTGATGGAAAGTCCAAGGAAAACGTAGTGCCGGCGCGTGTCGCTCAAACCTGCATCTCCACTTTCCGACCGGCGCGCTCGCTCCCAATTACCTGATCGAGTATGTCCTTCAACAACAAGCCTCGGCGTTCGTAAGTGTGGTCGGCCAGCACTCGGCGTTGAGCGGCTTCGCCGATTTCGCGGCTGCGTTCCCCGGAAAGCTCGCGTACCGCGCGGGCGACTTCTTCTCCGTCATGAGCCACAATCAGCTCGCGTCCCGGGTTGAGGAACGCCTCGATTCCTTCCCAATAATCTGTGATGAGGCAAGCGCCGGCGCCCGCTGCTTCAAACACGCGCGTCGCCGGAGAGTATCCATAGCGAGCCATGCTGTCCCTGCTAATGTTGAGCACCGCCGTCGACGAACAGTTGAACCGGTTATGGTCCGCTGTATACACGTGCCCGGCATACCGTACGTTGGAAGGCATCGGCTTGTCGGCCCAGCCGTTTCCACCGAGGAGGAATTGTTTGTCTCCGGCGAGTGCAGCTGCTTTGAAAAAGAACTCGTCCACCCGCGCTTCCCGGTCGGGCAATCTGTTACCCAGGAAAGATAAATCGCATCTGAATCGAGTATCTGGCTCAACGGCAAAGTGTACGTCGGGGTCAAAGGCGTTATAGATGGCGACACATTCCCGCGCTCCTAGCTGCTGGTATTCGTCAGTAACACGCCTGCCGCCGCCGTATGTGAGCACAAGGTCGAATCGGGGCAGCAGTCGATGAAAGCAGTCATCCGGATGCCGTTCCAAACGCTCGAGCGTAGCGGGTGCATCCACATCCCAAAATATCTTCGTGACGGTGGGCGCCATCCCGGCAACTGCCGCTTCGAGATACTCGTCGAGAACTCCCACGCCACTGGCCTTCACGACTATGTCGCATTCTTCAGACCATGCCAGATGTCTGCTGACCGCCTGCTGGTCTGCTGGATCGTAGACGACGATGCGGGCCCATGACGGATCAGGTATATCGCGATGCGTCTGGCGCTCATAGGCGTCGGGTTCAAAGAAGTGAATCTCGTAGCCAAGGCCTGCCAATGCTCGCAAGATGCCGCGATAGTAAGTCGCCGCGCCGTTCCAGTAGGCCGAGACCAGACTGGAACCCCAGAATGCAATCTTCACGAGAAAACCTCTTGGCGGTGTGTTCCCTGTTCTTCATAGCCGCCCTGCTTAGGCAGCCCGCAGATACTTAGTAACTCTTCCACCCGGTGACCGCAAGTATGCCGGCTCAGGATGGTCTCTCGTCCGCTCGCGGCCAAATTAGCTGCTAACGCTGGATCGTGCAGGATATCGCGAAGATAAGAACGCATCTGGTTTCCGTCCCGCGCCATAAGAAAATCGCGGCCGATTCGAAACAGACCTTCGCTGTCTGTCCACGGCGCGGAGACTAGCGGAATGCCGCACGCCAGAGCTTCAAACGGCCGAATTGTCGGGATGCCCGAAAGTTGCTGCGCGTAGGGCCGGCGCGGCACATGCACGGTCACGCGATGCTGCGCGAGAACCTGCGGAACCCGGTAGTTGGCAATCCATCCCCGATACTCGATCCCCGACTTCTGCAGCTCGGCGAGAGCGGACTCCGGATACCGCACGCCATACACGTTCGCGTCCAAACCCAAATCCTGACAAGGCGTCATAAGATACTCGCGCAGTTCCTCGGTGCGCTCTTCGTCGCCCCAATTGCCGATCCAAACCAGCTCGCCCGTCTTCTCCACGCCTTCTATGGGATGGAACGTGCGAGTGTCGGCCGCTTCGTGCCACACGTACACCTGCTTGCCCCAGCCGAGCCGCTCATAAGCTTCTTTGAGCGATTGGCCGTAAGCGAGAACGCCGTCGTAGTAGGACAGATCGAAGCGTGATAACTCGTGCGGAGCCGTGATGGCACGATGATGCGTATCGTGAAAGAAGAGCCGAACATTAGGATGGCGCTTCCGGAACTCGCCCACGCGCGAGACCAGTGCGGGTTCATTCCATTCATGAACCAGGATCAGATCGCTCCGGTCGAGCATTTCATCCAAAGGCAAGTCCGGAGAGTACGTGATGCTATCGAGCCCTGGAAATGCTTGCCGGAACGCATGCGCGGCGTCCGGCCCATGGTCGCGCTCGAGATTGGCTCTGCTCCAGCCGCCTTCCGGTTCGTACACTCGCACCTGGTGTCCCCGAGCCTGCAATTCCTGGATGATTCCCCGCAGGAAATGCGCGTTGCCGTGATTCCAATCCGACACAAGCGAGTGACAAAAGATGGCGATTTGCAAGCTCATGCCGCGACACCGCCGCCCACAGACACTCCAGCCGCGAGACGATCGTACAGCTCGCGATACTGCCGCACGGATTCCGTCGCGGAGTAGCGCCGCGAAGCAACGCGTGCTTGTTCTCCAAGCTGGCTTCTTTTAGCGGGATTGGCGATCAACTCTTCCAGGGTGTCGACCCACGCTTCCTGCTGCCGCGGATTCACAAAGACAGCCGAATCCGCCCAAAGCTCCCGTAGGCTTGGTATATCGGCTAACACCAAACAGCAGCGAGCCCTCGCAGCCTCGAGCACGGCAAGTCCGAACGGTTCGTACAACGCGGGATGAACGAAAATGCTCGCGGCTTTCATGCGCTCAACCAACTGTTCATGCCCCACTTCGCCAAGATACCGGATACCGCCGGCTGGCGCGTTGGCTTCTCGCCATTCTGCTTTGCCGCTCCCGGCGACATACAAGGGCCAGCTGATCTGCGGCGCAACGCGTTCTAACACTTCGAAATTTTTTGCTTTGTCCCAAACGCGCCCTGCGGCCAGAGCGAAACATTTTTTGCTTTCGGCGTTCCGCGGTTCGGTCCGGCTGAAATTCGAAATGACCAGCCCCTTATCCGCTGCAAAACCGTATTCGTGTACCGCGGAGCGAAACATCGCGCGAGAGGGCGCCACCACGGCAGCCGCTGCCTGCAAGCCTCGCGATACCTGTGCTCGATACTCACCCCACGAGCTGTCCGGCTCACACCCATGCACCGCACGCCACCAGGAGAACACGCACGAATGAGCTACGCAGAGCACGGGCGCGCGCCAATCGCCTTCTGCGAGCGCGTAGCTGTTCAAGTGAATTACGTCGGGTTGTAACTTGCGGGCCAGCGACTGCAACCACGTCCGCGCCTGCTCGATCGATTCCCAAGGATCGGGCTGCCATTCGAGCGCAAAGGGCGCAGCGATCAGTTCACATCCTGGAATGCCTTGCGTCTGAAGCCGTTGCACATGCGAAGGCTCGGGTCCGAAGCAGACTAGCGTGACTTCGATACCCGCCGATGCAAGTTCCCGGATCAGATCGACAGCGTACTGCCAAACTCCCCCCACGGCGTCCGCCGTCATCAGAATGCGCTTCGTCTGATGGAGCCGCGGTTCCACTTTAACGGCTGGATTGCAGCGTCTCGAGCTCCACTAACGCGAGCGGACGTTGCTCCTGTATGTCGCTGAAGGAATCGAACCCATTCAAATAGGCGTCGTGCGCTCTCTCCCAAGCGAAATCGTCCGGAGCGCCCCACTTTCGGGTATATTCCGGTGAACCCGGATAAGGAAACAACGGAACCGGCTTGTTGGCCCAAACGCCATGTGCTTCGAGCTTTTGCCGCCAGCCCTCCACCACGTCCGCATCGTCTTCCGTCATCGCGAGCAAATTCGCCTGAACGAACGGAACTAATTGTTTGGCGAAGGTAAGCCTGCCGGTCAATTCTTCCGTGCTCATCTTGCACTTCTTGTCGAGGTACGCGCGACCCGCCTCGGTAATGCTTTCCACGCCTGCCTCGATCGAAACACAGCCGGCGCGCGCCAACGCTTCAATGGCCTCTTCTTTCCAAAGATCGATGCGCGTTTGCACTCCAATTTTGATCTTGCGTTCCGCCAAGCCGCTCAGCAAAGCCGCATCCGGCAAGAAAATCTCATCGATGAAGTAAATGTATTCGACGCCGCTCTCGATCAATCCGTCCAGCTCGCGCAGAATGACGGCCAATGGGCGTTTACGGTAGTTATTGCGGAAATTGTCCTTCGCGCAAAAGGTGCAGTGGTACGGGCAGCCGCGGGAGGCCTCCATCTCCGCGCCAGGACCTTGCGGCGGTGCATCGAATCGATGGTGATGGTGATCGTGCTTTGCAATCGACGCTTTCGGCCAGCAAAGAGCATGCAGCCGGTTCATATCGGAAGCGAAATTCGGACCTCTGACCACGATTTCATCGCCGCTCCAGTACGCAACCGAACTCAGCTGTTCGTGGTTTTCTGCCAGACGCGGCAGCACCTCTTCGCACTCCCCAAGAATCACGTAGTCCGCGCCGGTCTTGCGTAAGGTCGGCCTCGGTGTGGTCGAGCCGTGCGGCCCCACCACCACGATCTTCCCGCCGAGCGGCTTAAGCCTTGCGCAAAGCTCCTGCGGCACTCGTATTTCAGGTGGAGCGCAGCGCCAGAACAGGTAGCTCGGCGCAGTGGTGACCACACTGAAGTCCGGGCGGAATGCCGCTGTCTGCTCGATTACCTCATCTGGAGTCAACCGGTCGAGCTGTCCATCGATGAGAATGCACTCGTGCCCGCGCTCTTCGAGCAAAGCCTTTGCATAACCGAACTCCAGCGGTAAGTGGGGTTGCTGGCAGCCGAAATAAATGCTGCCTTCGAAGTTCCACGACGGATTGATCAGTGCGAAACGCATTAAGCCACCTGCACGTGCATACGCGATTGCTCGACGAACTCCGGGCGCTTGGCGTACCAGTCAAGCAGCTGTGCCAATCCTTGCCTCACGGAAAACTGCGGAGTCCACTTCAGCAGCTTCGAAATTTTAGAAACGTCGGAGACATACCAACGCTGGTCGCCTAACCGCTCCGGTCCCCACTCTACACTTGGGGAACTCCCCGTCAAACTCTTTATTTGCGACAGCACCTCGAGCAAGCTGACGCTATTTCCGGGGCCGCCTCCGACGTTGAATGCCTCGCCCGATACCTGGCCGATATTGTCCGTGGCGAGGCGCATCGCTCTTACCAGGTCCGACACATGCAGCAGATCGCGCACCTGCCGCCCGTCTCCGTAAATCGTGATCGTCTCGCCCCTCAATGCGCTGCGCAAGAAATGCGCAACCCATCCCTGATCCTCGGAGCCAAGCTGATATGGCCCATATATGCAGCTCATACGAAACACTACGCTCCGCAGTCCGAAGGAATGCGCATAATCGAGTACATACTGATCGGCGCTGCCCTTCGAGCAACCGTAAGGCGACAGAAACTCGAGCGGCTGCGCTTCACTTACTCCCCTCTCGGCCATCGGCACGTCAACAGGCTGATACCGCATACCCCGTTGGCAAAGCGAAACGTTGCGCAAGCCCCCATACACTTTGTTGGTCGACGTGAAGAGCAACGGAACGGCGGGCGCGCGCTTCCGTACGGCCTCGAGTAAATTCAAAGTGCCGCTCAAATTCACTGCGGCATCGGCCAGCGGATCGGCAACGCTTGTTGTTACCGCTACCTGCGCCGCGAAATGATAAATGAGACTGGCGGATTGCACGGCGCTTTCCACCGCTTCCGCATCTCGCATATCCGCTTGCGTAAACAAAACGCGGCCCGGATGCTGCTCCTGCAAATCCGTGAGGTTGCGCTCGACGCCGGGCCTGCTCAGATTGTCGAGGATGTGTACTGGCTGGTCCTGCTCCAGGTAGCTGCGCGCGACGTTAGCGCCGACAAAACCAGCGCCGCCGGTGATCAGAATATATCGGCTCTCCATTCGGCTCCTTACACCACCAAACCGCGGGATGTTAGCTCCTTTTGCATTTCATCGAAGCGGTCCGCAGATGTCTGCCGGCATAGCCACTGCGCCAAATCGCGCATCCCTTCTTCGAGTGACACTTTGGGCCGGTAGCCCAAGAGGCGCTGTGCCGCGCTGATATCGGGAAAGCAATGGCGAATATCTCCGACCCGGTACTTGCCGGTGATCTCCGGCTCGACGCTCCGCCCCAAGACCTTCGAAATGCGAGTGGCGACTTCCAGAATCGATGTTTTCTGCCCGCTTCCCACATTGAGCGCCACATCCTGCGCTGCCGGCGACTCCAGGGCCAAACGGCAAGCTTGCGCTACGTCGTACACGCTCACAAAATCCCGCAACTGAGCGCCGTCTTCGAAGATGGTCGGGCGTTCGCCATTCAATAGGCGCGACGCGAAGATCGCCAGCACGCCCGTATAGGGGTTTGAAAGCGACTGGAACGGGCCATAGGCATTAAAGAATCGCAGTGCTACCGTTGGCACGCCATACGCCCGGCCCATGAGCAAACACATCTGCTCCTGATCGTATTTCGACAACGCGTAAATGGAGGCGAGCGATGGCTGCTTACCTTCGGGTGTCGGGACCGGCCGCAAAGGCGAGCCATCAGCCGATGTCATCTCCCATCGATGCGCCTTCAACTGTTCTGTGCTGCGAGCCGCGTGCGCGTAGGGCTGCCCATCGACCGTCTCATACAGGCCCTCTCCATAGACACTCATGCTCGAAGCAACGATCAGCTTACTCACCGGCTGCTTCACCAGACGCTCGAGTAAAACCGCCGTTCCGACATTGTTGACGCTCGTGTATTCGGCGGTCTGGTACATGCTTTGGCCCACGCCCACCAGCGCGACGAAGTGATACACCGCATCGACACCCGCCAAAGCCTCATCGACAATCTCCGGGTTGCGAACATCGCCGAGCACGAACTCCGCTTCCTTCTTGAGGTAAGCCGGACGGTTCGGCGCATCGCCGTGTACTTGAGTCACCAAGCTGTCCAGCACGCGAACATGGTAGCCGGAATTCAACAACTCCGTCGCCACGTGTGACCCGATGAATCCCGCCCCGCCCGTAATCAATACGGTTCCTTTCATCAGCTCTTTTGTCCTTTGTCTCGGATTTGCAGTGCGGATTTCATGTCAAACTGTTTACCGATGCCTCTTGGTAAAGAAGCATTGTAGCTGGCATTGTTTCTACTTAGCTACTTTCCGGCACTCCTACGCAGGTACTTTTACTGGCTAATGGCCATACCGCTTGATCATAGCCGCGCAAAACTCTGCAAACTGAGCCGGGTCGCGCGGAGGGCTGGTGTGATGCGGCTTTACTCCGCAATGCTCAGGCGTAAAGCAAAAAGTAACCGTCACGTCAAACTCCTCCAGCAGCTTCATCTGATAATCGAACCACGCCATTGAATCCGGTCTCTCATAGTCGGCCCAGCTCAAGCCGGTTCTCAACTTTCTCACGCCCAAGTCCCGCAAGATAGCAACAGCCTTGTCCAGCCTGTGATCCTCAAAGTGAAACCACTGACAAAGCCCCAGAGCGGGTGCGTAATCGGCAAAGGTTTTCAGCGCGCGCTTTGGCGAACCGTCCTCTCGAAAGAGGCCCATGTAGAAATGCCGGTAATACGACGATCCTTCGCTTTCCCGGTGCCGCGTAGTAGCGGGCCATGCTCGTGGCAGGTCGAACAAGCTGTACCAATACACGTGATCGAGCTGCGGCACGAGCAGTTCCGCCGTGCGCTTAAGTCCAAACTCTTGCACTTCCTCTGCGCCGAATGACGACGCGCCGACTTCCGACACCCAGATCGGTTTCGCGGTCACGGCCCGAATCTCATCCAGCTTTTCCGGCCATTGATCGATCGTCCAATGGTTCCAATCGAGCGGAAATCCGTGAACCGCCACCACGTCTAGCGGCTCTAACGCGCCAAACTCGTTCATCCGAACAATGAAGGCCGGATCGATCGGAGAAATTCCTCCAAGAACCCGCTTGACCTGCGGATTCTCCGCCTTAATCGCTGACGCGGCGCACTTCACAAGCGAGGCAAACTGCGACCAGTCTGGATCGACCTCAAAGTCCCAATGAGAAAGGTTATTGGGCTCGTTCCAGAGCATGGCTGCTTCAATCATGAGAGGGTTCGGGTTTACGCCTAGGAAGCATCATCGCGCCAGATCCGGAAGTTCATGCAAAAAGGCCGCGGCATCACATCGACAGATGAATACTTCGGCCTCCGGGCTGCTTTCTATTTTGAAGCCCGCACTTCGGAGCACCGCTTCGGCGCACGCTTTGTTAGGAATCCACCAGTTCGTCGGATCGTGCGAGTACTCCTTCTCGACGAAGTGCATCTTCGGGTACCCAGGCTTGTCGAACAGCGCAGTTTCCGAAAACGGATAGTCATCCTCGATCTTCGGCTCGCTCCGGCTGCCCCGCAGCATCGATTGAAAAACCAGCCAATCCTTTGCGGCATACTGCCGAAGGAGATCCAGCGCCAGCAGCGGATGCCGCAGATGATAAAAAACGCCCATGAACAGAACGAGGTCGAACTTCTCCTTCAATTTCGCGACCTCGTAAACGGACATTCGCTCGAAACCGATGTCAAGCCCCTCCACCTCGGCGGCAAAACGCGCCTGATCGAGATACTGCTCATCGTGATCGATCCCCAGCACTCGCGCAGCGCCCCGCCGCTTCATCTCCAGACTGTAAAAGCCGCCG
The DNA here is from genome assembly GCA_965219105.1 of Bryobacteraceae bacterium. GTDB lineage: Bacteria > Acidobacteriota > Terriglobia > Bryobacterales > Bryobacteraceae > Bog-105. The sequence goes on from OZ244728.1 coordinate 4,477,616, forward strand.
TTACATCCCACATCGAGCACGCTCATGCCGCTCAAGTCATGCGGAATTGCGTTCTGAAAATTGCGCCACTTCATCGACGGATAGTCGCCGAGAAAATGGTGAGGAGCGGTTTCGACGCCTTGCAGAACGATGTTATGAAACCATGGACCTAGCTCAACGACTCGCTTTTCAATCTCAGCTTGTGAGTGCCCATTTGCCAATGCTATTCCCCTCTCCCGTTTTATGAATCGTATTTTACTCATCCGTCACGGCAGCACTGATTTATCCGGTCGTGTGTTATACGGCCGCGCTCCAGGCGTTCACCTCAATGAGGAAGGCAGGCAGCAAGCTGACCGGCTAAGCGCTGCGGTCGCAGGCAAGTACAAAATTGCTTGCATCGTCTCAAGTCCGCTCGAGCGCGCGACTGAGACCGCTCATCCGCTTACCCAGGCCTGCGGCATCCCCGTCACTACCGATGCGAACTTGACGGAGATCGATTTCGGCAAATGGGTCGGGCAATCCTTCAAGCACTTGCAAGAATCCGACTACTGGCGAACCTTCAACCGGAAGAGAGCTCTGTCCTGGCCTCCGGATGGAGAAACCATGACCGAAGTGCAAGCTCGCGCGTGGCGGGCCATCCACTCAATCGTCGTAGAGGCTCGCCCAGACGATACGATTGCGCTATTCACCCATGGCGATGTGATCCGCGCGATTCTCGTTCTGCTGCTCGGCGTTTCCATCGATCACATTCATCGCCTCGAAGTCTCGCCCGGCTCGGTTAGTGAGTTTCTCATCGGCGATCATGACCCTGTCGTCACCCACATCAACCAGATCTTTTACTGAGCACGCGTCATCTGCGGTTCACCATCGCGCGCATTAGATCGCATTTCACTTGCGCGAGAACTGATCTCCAATCTCCAGGCTGTCTCTGCCGGTACAAACGCATGTTCGGATACCAAGGCGAGTCGTCCCGGCCGAGCATCCAGCGCCAATCGCAGAAGTACGGGAGCAACGTCCAGACCTTTTGGCCCAAGCCTCCCGCCAGATGCGCCGTCATCGTGTCGACAGTGATCAAGAGGTCGAGTGCCAGCACGTGGCCGGCGGTTTCGAGCAGAGTCTGCCCCTCTTCATACAGTCGCCGGACCGTCGCTTCGCGCTGCGCCAACTCATAGCGCTCGAATCCTGCTTGTAAGCTGAACCACTCCACCCCGTCTATTTCAAAGAGTGGGTCGAGCTCGCCCACCGGAACTGACCTCGCGGGATTGTAGTTGCTGGCACTCCAAACAATGCCCACCCGCATCTTCGAGCCTTGCGGCAGCGATTGGCTAACCGGAGGCGCCCATAAGTAAGGGATCGCGGCGGGAATGCTGTCCACCTCAGTCCGAAAGATGCGGGGTAATTCGACGACCTCCACCTGCTTCTCCCACGCCGGCTCCCGGTCTCCCCACGACATCACTCGATCCGCCAGGCCGCTATAGGAGAGCAGGCTCTGCAGCTTCGGCTGCGCTTCAATGGTCAGTTCACGAACGATCGGGCGCAGCAAGGAAGCGTAGCGGATGAATTGAAGCGTATCGCCCAATCCATGCAGGCAGCGGATCAACACGCATTTGCCTTCCAAAGATTCGCCGTCCCAAAATCGATGCGGGTCCGGGTTCGCCCGGCGCTCAATTGCATCGCTCTCATTCCAGGCACGCCCGAACCGTCCTTCCAGCATCCAGCATGTCCACCGTCCCGCTGCGCATTCATCGGGCGGGTAACCGGCTTGCTCCGCTGCGTGGAACAACGTAATGGCCTCCCTCACGCGCAAAGCCCTGAGCCTTTCCTGCGCTTGTTCGAAAGCTGAGATACCGCTGGGCGCTTCAGTCATTCTTCGAGTGTCTATACGGAGCGAAGCCTCACGCCGCGTGTTTCGCGACCACCGGCAAAATCAACGCGGACGGATAAACTTTCTCATGGTAGACAGTCTGCTTCGCCCGAACCGGCTTCGACGCTTCGCTGTTTGGACCGGATGAGTTCATATTGCGATCGAATCGGGGAAAGTTACTGCTTGACACTTCAAGGCGAATCTTGTGCCCGGCCGCAAACTGGTAGCTGGTCACGCCCACGTCGACGCTGATCTGGTACGCCGTGTTCCGCTTGACGAACACCGGCTTTGCGAGAGAAAGACGGTATCTTAGCCGCTGAATGCCGTCGCAAACTTCGATCGCGCTTCCATCCGTGCCCACGTCGACCAGCTTGGCCGTGAAATCGGTGTCGTTCGCCGAAGTGGAAACGTACAACACTGCCCTCACTGGGCCTGTGACTTCGGTGTCTTCCTTCAACGGCGTCGACGTGTACACCAGCACATCGTTCCGCCGCTCCACTGCGGTCTGCTCGAGCGGCCCCGGCGGAAGAATGCCCGGTTCGCAGCAAATAGCGCCCCCTTCGGTAGGCACCGGGGTTCTCGGATCGTAAGTGAATACGTCATGAGGCCCTTTCATCGTCGGCTGGCGATTCAGTTGACCATCCCCCTCCGAGCTATTTGCGTGGCCATCGCTTGCCAGGTAATACGGCGTATCGCGTGCCCGCGCCAGAGGCCACTCATGTTCTTCCCGCCATATATCCGGCCCCATTACGAAGATATGCAGCGCCGCGCGCGTCGGCTCTTGCGCGCGTAAACGCTTTGCTCCCCATTGGTCGAACCAATCGGCTTGCATGCTACGGATCGCGAGCCGCTCTTGTCTGCCAAAATCGCGCGTGCCAAACGCAGTCGACGGGTTGTGACCCCACGGCCCAATCCAGGTTTCCACTTCGCGGTGCGCCGCTGCCAAACGCGCGAACATATCCAGATCACTGTCCACGTATGTGTCGAACCATCCGCCGAACGAGAGCACGGGCACTCGTACCTTCTCCGCATCGCCCCGAAGACTCCGCTGCTTCCAGAATTCGTCGTACGACGGATGATCCAGCGCAGTCTGCCATGCCGGCAATTCCACGCCAGTCGCGGCCACGTCCGCCGTCCGCAGCGGCAGATGATGGATGTAGCTGCTGAACAACGGCCGTACATGCGAGGGAGGAGTCATATTCTCCGCCAACCACAACAATCGATGCCCTAGCTGCAGCGCCCCGCCCGGCGAGTAATAGCGATCCAGATACTCGTCGTCTCCCGAGAACAGCGGCGAGATGGCGAATAGATGCGGGTTGCCCTGTATCGCCGCCCACCACTGGACCATCCCGAGATAAGACCCGCCAGCCATCGCTACCCGCGCATTCGACCAGGGCTGCTCCGCTATCCAGTTAATTGTGTCGTCTCCGTCCGGCCCTTCCTGCGCCAAGTTTGAAAACACTCCTTGCGATGCATAGCGTCCACGAACGTCCTCGATCACGACCGCATACCCGCGCTTCACGAACTCGCGATATCCACGGCTCGATGGCCTCTTGCGGCCATATGGAGTTCGGAACAGAACAGTAGGCCAGCGCCCGGTTGTTTGCGGCAAGAAAACGTCCGCCGCGAGCCGCACTCCATCACGCATGGGGATAGCAATTCCCAGCTGCTCGGTTCTACTACCCGCTGGCGGCTCGGAACGAATGGCCTGCGCACCCAGCATCGCCGAGCACAGCGCTACCCCTACAATCACTCCACCAAGTAGCGCGGACCGGTTCATCGCCCCGATGTCGCCGGTAGGGCATCGGCCGGTTTAGGACGTCTTCCAAAAAGCGCCGTACCTACCCGAACGATAGTGGCGCCTTCTTCTATGGCTACTTCGAAATCTCCGGACATGCCCATGGAAAGCTCCGCCAGTCCATACTCTTTCGCCATTCGCGAGAGCTTCTGAAAATACGGCCGCGAACTCTCTGGATCTTCTGACCATGGAGGCACCGTCATCAGTCCCTTCACCTGTAAATGCGGGCACTTCTTCGCCGTCTCCAACAGCGCCGGTATGGCAGCCGCTGGCGCTCCCGTCTTGGCCGGTTCGTCCGACAGCTTGATCTCCAGCAGCACTTCCAGCAACCGGTCCTGCTCCGCCGCCGCCTTGTCAAGCCGTTCCAGAAGCTTGGGCGAATCGGCTGTTTCCACCACGTCGAACAAGGCCACCGCCGTTTGCGACTTGTTGCTCTGAAGATGCCCGATCAGATGAAACCGGGCGCCGTCCAAGTCTGCGAGCTCAAGCTTCTTCCCTGCAAACTCCTGCACATAGTTCTCTCCAAACTCGCGCAGTCCAGCCCCGTACGCTTCGATCACATGCCCGGCAGAAAATTTCTTCGACACCGCCACTAAGGTTATTTCGGAGCGTTGACGGCCGCTGCGTTCCAAAGCCTGCTCGATCCGGGCTTCTACGGCAGCAACGCGGCCTGCAAACGTCTGTGTCTCGAGTGCCAAACCACTATCATAAGAGCTCGCTTCCGCCCAGCGCCCAGGATGCGCCGCACATTCTGCTCTCGGTCATTAGCGCTTTTCTATCCGCCTGCCGCAAACCGGCCGTGGTCGATTTCGGCGATACGCCGCTTCATCTCCTGCCCGGCGACTACGCCTTGGAGTGCCGCTCCGGACGGGTGGTCCTCGACGCCTGGAACAGCGAGCGCAGCTTGTCCCGCCGCATCCTGGACATCCAGAAATCCAGCCCCGGCGTTCTCGATTGCACAACCCAGCGCTTTGGCGGCGCAAAGGGCTCCCTAACTTTTCTCGATCTCGAACGCCCCCAAACTCTGGTGCGTTCGCAGCGCAGTCTTCGCCAGAATTTCGCCGAGCAGTTTCGGCGCATCCTCGGCCGCCAGTTTCCCAGCTGGGAGATTCGCTCCCTCACTGCCGCGCCCGATCTTCGGCGCTCCTTCTCCAGCCTTTTTCCGCGCGCGCATCTCAGCTTAGGCAGCCGGCACATTGCCGCGCTAGCTTGTCCCTCCGTTGAGGCAGAACCGGAACTGATCACCTTCGCGCTGCTCTGGTTCGATCACTTGCGCTCACGCCTCAAGCCGAACGAATCGCTCTCGCTGTGCCTGTTTCTACCCTCGCCCTCCGGCAATCTCACCGCGCACCGCCTCCGCTGGCTCTCGAACGAGAAATTATCGCCCCGTCTGTACCATTTCAACGAACACGGCATGGCTGGAGAGGTGGACCCCGCCGACCTCGGCAATCTCGATACTCGTCTTCTCAAGTCAGGGCTCGCCGCCGAGCTTTCTCCCTCGCTTCGCCATCTCGTAGCTGACTTGAACGGCGTCGAGGGCGTCGGCTGCGCCTCCGATTCAGCCGGTCTCAGCATTCGCTTCCGCGGCTTGGAATTCGCACGATTTGAAGGCGACCGCGCACTCCTGGGCATAGAAAGGCGTGAATCCGTCGCGCTGAGCGACCTCCAGAAGATCACGTCCTTCGCCACCCACCTTGCCTCGCTCTCCCGCCCAGGCAGCGCCATGCTCGGCGGCGAGCTCGCTTCGTTCCCCGAGCGCCACCTTGAAACAGTCGTACGCGCCAACCTTCCTGTCCTCGACCCTGAACTGTTGCTTACCCCGATTCACGGCCAAGTACTCACTTTTGCCGGAGGAGAACGCCAGCTCATCGATCTGCTCGCCGTCTCTGCCGCCGGACGTCTCTCGATCCTTGAACTCAAAACAGCCGAGGACCTCCATCTGCCAATCCAAGGGCTCGATTATTGGATGCGCGTCAGATGGCACCTCGAGCGCGGCGAGCTGTCGCATCTATTTCCGTCAATACCCTTGCTGCCCGCAGCCCCGAAACTCTCCCTCGTCGCGCCAGCCCTCAGTTTTCATCCTTCGAACCAGATCGTCCTCTGTTACTTCGCCCCCGAGATCCAAATCGAACGGATCGGCGTAAACTCTGAGTGGGAGTCCCGGTTGCAAGTCGCTTTCCGGCTCCGGGGCGCGGATGTGCCCATCTCACATCAGAGGAATAGATGATCTTCGACGGTATCGCCAACATTAAAAAGGCTATTAGCGCTCTCAATCCGAATGAGGTCCGCGAGCAGAGCGAGCGTGTCATACGCATCGCGCTTCACGCCGCCAATAACGAATCGTTCGATCGTTTGGAACGCTTCTTCCTTCAGGATCTTGCCCCGAACCGGCGTCGCGAATCCGCCGGCCTATTGATGAGGGCGCCGGCCCATGCCGGTTACCCGCAAGCCGACCTACATGTCTACGATGAGTTCTCCGTAGCTCCGCCGGACGCTCTGATCTTTCACGCCGCCCATCCCCAGCAGTTCATCTACAAAACTCTTGCTCAACACCCCGATCTCGGTGTCACTCTCGCGAAAGACTTCTTGCCCTTCCGCAAGCCTTTTGTCGAGCGCGTGATCGCAAAAACCTGCCGCGAGAATACTCTCTTTTCCGTTGCTACCGCTCTGCCCGACATCATTCCAAACGTCATCGAACTGCCTTGGGCGGTCGCTGAATTCGCCTCCGATACCGCCTTTCTCACGATGAATCAGGTAAGAATGGCCTTCTTGATTGCTGGCGGTAGCGATCGCGAAGTAGGCTACATGCACCAGAAATCGGAGATGGCCATGGTCATCGGCAGTGCCTTTGGATGGCGAGCATTGGCCCGTCAAGTCGTAGGCAAGATTCCTTTCGGCGGTGGCCTGATCGGCAAAGCCGCCGTGGCTTACGCAGGCACTAAGGTCCTCGGCTTGTCGCTCGATCACTACTACAGCATCGGCTTCACTTACACCCGCGAGGAACGCGACCGCATCTACGCCGACGCCTTTCGCCAAGGCAAAAAGGTCGCCACCAAAATGCTCGGTTTCATGCGCCCTGAGCTTGCCGCGCGCTATGCCGCAAAGTCGGGCGGCTCGGGCCAAGTTGTCCTGCCGGGCGAACTCTCCCGGTAGCCTGTTGCTGACGATCTACTTCCATCGGCTCACCGCGTCGGCCTAAGGTTCACCCTCCACCCCAATGCCCATCGAACAGCTCGACCCCGCTGAAATTCGCGTCCTCGGCACTCTCATGGAGAAAGAGGCCACTACACCCGAATACTACCCGCTCTCGCTCAACGCGCTTGTCAATGGCTGCAATCAGAAATCCAATCGAGAGCCCGTCGTTTCTTTCGACCCGGATACCGTCGAAGCGGCTCTAGAGAGTCTGCGCGCAAAGCACATGGCGCTCTTCGTCACCGGCAGCGGACGCGTGGACAAGTACGGCCAACGAATCTCGGAAACGCTGAATCTCGGCCGCCGCGAATCGGCTATTCTCTGCGTGCTCTTTCTCCGTGGGCCGCAGACGTTGGGCGAGCTGAAGGACCGTACCGAGCGCATGTTTGCCTTCGGAGACCTGAGCGAAGTCGAGCGCTCGCTTGAAAAGCTCGGCGCGTGGCCGGAAGGCGCTTTGGTTGCCAAGCTGCCGCGGCAGCCCGGCCAGAAAGAGGCCCGCTTCGGTCACCTTCTCGGTGGTGAGATTCCCCTCGAAGAATCCCCCACTTTTTCATCTGCTTCCGCTCAGCCTCCGTCGCGAGTGGCCCAGCTTGAGGCGGCCCTGCAAACTCTTCGCGAAGAGTTCGACGACCTAAAGGCTCGCTTCGAACGGCTCGAAGCCCAGCTTCAGTGATCTAATCGAAGAGCAAACTTTTCCGCATGGGAGTGCCCGTGAATAAGCTTCTCTTCTTTGCCTTAACAGCCGGCTTAGGCCTTGCTCAACAATCTCAAATGCCTTCGATTAAATCTCCGGAGGTCGCCTCTGACGGACGGGTTACATTCCGGTACTTCGACCCGCCGGCCCAGAAAGTGACCGTCAGTCTGGAAGGAGCCGCCGCTCCGCTTCCCATGCAGAAGGATTCGTCCGGCATTTGGACCGCCACCACCGGCGTCCTCGCCCCTGAACTCTACGGCTACAGCTTCTCGAGCGATGGCGCTCACCGCCTCGATCCACATAACACGCGCATCAAGCCCAACCTGCTCAGTCTCAGCAACATTGTGGAGGTCCCCGGCCCATCGCCTATGCCTTGGGACGATAGCGATGTCCCGCATGGCGAGGTTCACCATCACTTCTACAAGTCCAAGGTCGTTGGAGATAACCGCGACTTCTACGTCTACACGCCGCCCTCATACAACGGCTCTGCCGATACCACCTACCCAGTCCTGTACCTGCTTCACGGGTTCAGCGACGACGCCAGCGGCTGGACAGCTGTCGGCAAAGCAAACCTGATTCTTGACACGCTGATCGCCGCCGGCAAAGTGCGGCCCATGATCGTGGTCATGCCTCTTGGCTACGGAGCGCCCGAGATTGTTCAACCGAGTTCCGGGCCTGGTAACCGGCTCCAGGATAAGTCCCTGCGCCAGAGAAACTACATTAATTTTCAAGCGGCCCTCATCGACGAAGTTCTTCCCAGGGTCGAACGGGCTTACAAGGTGAATAAGAACCGGGACGCGCGAGCCATCGCGGGTCTCTCCATGGGTGGAGCCGAATCCCTCCTGACCGGGCTCAACCGCTTGGATCTCTTCTCCTATGTCGGCGCATTTAGCGCCGGCGGTCTCAACGCCGATTTTCCCGTCGCGTTTCCACAGCTGAGCGACTCCGCAAACTCCAGACTGCACCTTCTCTGGATCGCCTGCGGAACCGAAGATCGTCTCCTCACACCGAATCGCCAGTTGATTTCGTGGCTCAAATCGAAGGGGATTAAGCTCACCGCCATTGAAACGCCACACCTGGATGGTCTGGCGAAACAATCTAATCGCCTTTGCTCCGCTGCTCTTCGCCAATCAACCGGCCGATGCTGCGCCAACCGCCAAGAGCTCCGTTCAATAAAAAAGAGGCGGCAGAGAATACCTCCGCCGCCCCCAGGTTACACTTCAATCTCCGGTCGCTACTGTGCCGGGCTAGTGGCCTGTCTCTGGGAGTTCGTTAGCATGGCAAGATTCTGCGGGGCGGATCGTTGTATTTCTATTTAAAGGGGCGGGCGGTTTTCGAGTAGGCACGAATGTAGCGCAGGAGTTTTCGTGCGAGGTCGTTGACGGAAGTGAAGATGCCGCGAGCGATGACTTCGCGCTCGAGTCTGGCGAACCAAATCTCGACCTGATTGAGCCAGGAAGAATAGGTTGGAGTGAAGTGAAGTTTAACGTGGACGTTTCGCTTCAGAAACTCTTCGACTTGCTGGGTCTTATGGGCGGATAGGTTGTCCAGGATAATGTGAATCTCCTGGTGCGGCTTACAGCCGGAGATGACGTGTTCGAGGAACCCAACAAATTCCGCACTGGTCTGGCGTTCGGCAGTTTTGCCCTGCACCTTCCCAGTCTTTACATCCAGCGCCGCGTACAGGGACAACGTTCCGTTGCGTCGATACTCAAACCCATGCCGTTCCAGCCGCCCGGGCGACAACGGAAGCACCGGGTCGAGGCGGTCCAATGCTTGGATCGCGGTCTTCTCATCCACGCAAAACACCGCCGCGTGCTGCGGGGGAGTCAAGTACAATCCGATCACGTCGGCCGCCTTGGTTTCAAAATCCGGATCGTCACTGGCCATATAACGTTCCAGCCGATGAGGCCGCACATCGGCTTGCGCCAGAATCCGTTGGATCGTGTCTTTGCTGACGCGAAAGTGTCTCGCCAGTTTTCGACACGACCAATGCGTGGAGCCATCCTTGGTTCCTTCCTTGATCGCGGCCAGTACCTTCGCCTGCAATCTCGGTGTTCTCACCGAAGGCTTCTGGCCCGGATGTCGCTCCTCCATCAGCCCCGCGATGCGATGCTTCAGGAATCGTTCTTTCCAACGGGCAATCGTAGGAGCGGTGGTATCCAACAAGTCCTGGATCTTCTGATACGAAACGCCGTCTGCCAATAGCAGAACCATGCGCGACCTCATCACATCTCCCGCCGGCAGCGTCCGCGATTGCGTCACCTGTTGCAGTTCTCTGCGTTCTTCTTCCGTCAGGACTAAAGGATCGGCGCCAAAAGGCATGCTCTTCAGGCGTAAGCCGTGTACTTGTAGTTACTCAGAGACATGCCACTAGCGGCACAAAACGAAGAAGCACACAATGATATCCTGCGGTAAATCGACTTGAGGAGACACCATCTTGAAGACTGCCCTAGTTCGAGTGATCGGCTTTCCAGCGACCCTGATCCACGGTGACACTCTCGTTCTGGATCGATGGCTATGGCTGAAAGAACATCTGAAACCTGTTCCGGCTGGATCCAAAAGCCTTATCGACGTAGGCTGCGGAACGGGTGCGTTTACCATAGGTGCTGCACGCAAAGGCTACCGCTGCCTCGGGTTAAGCTGGGATACGCGCAATCAGAAGGTCGCAGCGGAAAGAGCGGAGCAATGCAAGGCAGATCTAGCCAACTTCGAGGTCCAGGATGTGCGAAGCCTGGGAGAGCGCAACGACCTCAAAAGCAAGTTCGACGTTGCAATCTGTTTTGAATGCATTGAACATATCCTGGATGACGAGCGTCTGATCAGAGACATGGCCGCGTGTCTCAAACCGAATGGCACTCTTCTGCTGACGACGCCTTACTTTCATTTTCGGCCGATCACTCCGCCTGACGACGGAGGGTTCGCTCCTATTGAAAATGGCGGCCACGTACGCCGAGGATATACACCGGATGATTTGAAGAGAATTTGTCATGTGGGCGGATTCGAACTCGAGAGGATCGGGTACTGTAGTGGACTGCTCAGCCAGAGAGTCACCCGGCTCTCACGAATGCTTAATAGGCATCTGCCTCTTCTGGCGGGCTGGGTTCTAATTTTGCCACTTCGTTTGGCACCTCCACTGCTAGATCGTTGGGTAAGTAAGCTCACGACCTGGCCAGGCTATTCGATCACCCTAGTGGCACGTCGCAGGAGTTCGTTAGCATGAGAGGATTCGCCTCCGGGGATCAGAGTATTTCCATTTGAAGGGGCGAGCGGTTTTGGAGTAGGCGCGGATGTAGCGCATGAGTTTGCGCGACAGATCCTGAACCGAAGTGAAGATGCCACGAGCGATGACTTCGCGCTCCAGTCGCGCAAACCAGATTTCGACTTGATTCAGCCAGGAAGAATAGGTAGGGGTGAAATGAAGCTTCACGCTGGTATGTCGACTTAGGAACTCTTCTACTTGAGTGGTGTTGTGTGCCGAGAGATTATCGAGAATGATGTGAATCTCCTGCTGTGGTTTACAGCCAGAGACAACTTGTTCGAGGAAATCGACAAATTCGGCGCTGGTGTGCCGCTCAGCGGTCTTGCCCTGTACTTTCCCCGTTTTCACATCCAATGCAGCATACAGTGACAAAGTGCCGTTGAGTCTATATTCAAAACCGTGCCACTCCCATCTTCCGGGCGACAAGGGAAGCACTGGATCGAGGCGGTCCAGTGCTTGAATCGCGGTCTTCTCATCCACGCAAAACACCGCCGCATGCTGCGGGGGAGCCAGATACAATCCGATCACATCGGCGGCTTTGGTCTCGAAATCCGGATCGTCGCTGGCCATGTAACGTTCAAGTCGGTGCGGGCGCACATCGGCTTGCGCAAGAATTCGCTGGATGGTGTCTTTGCTGACGTGAAGCTTACGGGCCAACTTCCGGCAGGACCAGTGCGTGGAGCCATCCTTGGGTCCTTTTTGAATCGCAGCTAGAACCTTGGCCTGTAACTTAGGAGTCCTCACCGATGGCTGCTGGCCGGGATGCAACTCCTTCATCACACCGGCGATGCGATGCTGTAAGAACCGACGTTTCCAACGCGAGATCGTCGGCGCAGTCGTGTCCAGCAAAACCTGAAACTTCTTATAGGCGACTCCATCCGCCAGCAACAGAATCATGCGCGATCTCATCACATCGCCCGCAGGCAGTGTGCGCGATTGCGTCATCTGCTGAACCTCTTGTCGCTCCTCTTCAGACAGGACTGAAGGCTCGACACCAAACGGCATGTCATTTAAGGCGTAGCCCCACTACTAATAGTTACTCGGAGACAGGCCACTAGTCGGCTTCTGCGCATTCTCCCCGCTCGGCCCGCTGCCATTCACCAGCCCCTGATTCACTAACACCTTCACTTCAACCCGGCGGTTCATCTTTCGCCCTGCGGCGTTATCGTTACTCGCCGCGGCATGCGAAGTTCCCATACCGGTCGGCGTAATGATCCGATGGATCGGGATGTTGCCGTTTTGCTCGAGATAGCGTGTCACCGCGTCTGCCCGCCGATCGCTCAGCTCCTGATTCAATGTCGCGCGGCCCGTCGTATCCGCAAATCCAGCTACCTCCACCATGTAGCCCTTCTGCGCGAGCGCCTTCTGAGCCAACGCGTCCAGATCCTTCTTCGCATCGTCGCTCAGTACCGTGCTGTTGATCTTGAAGTACACAGTGGCCGAGTCGGTGGATTGATAGTTATCCAGATCGGCCACGCGCTGATTCACCTGCGTCACGCCCTGGTTTGCCTGATCGGCCTCGCCCTTCACCTGCCCGACCTGCTGCTCGGTCTGTTTCTGCTGGCTCTCCAGTTGGCCTGCCCGATTCTCGAGCTGACCCTGCTTCCCTTCGAGCGTGCCTGTCCGCCCCTCCAGGGTTCCGGTCCGCGCCTCGAGCGGCGATACTCGTGTATCGATCTGGCGGGATGCCTTCATGGAGTTCGGATCGAAAATCACCCGATCCGCCACCAACTCTCCCTTCTCATTCCCTTTGCCTTCCGCTTCGACACGTAAACCAGGCACCAGCGACGACGTCTCCATAGACGCCTTCCGATGAAAAATGCCGCGCTTGAGCTCGATCTTCGTTCCATCTGTCAGGTCGATTGTGCCGATTGAATCGTCATCGGTGCGAAGCTTTAAAACCTGTCCATCCCGGGACACAATCACACCCTGCACCTTTGCTTGCTCATCCGCGGTGAACGTACGTGTGTTCGGCGTGACCGCCTGCATCGAAATCGCTGTCAAAAACAGCGGAGCCACCGTCGCCAGAAACGGCCGAGCCACTTTCTTCAGAGTAAGTTCCTTCATGTTCGTTTTCCCCTTAAACACAACCCGTGAGTGTCTCCCACAATGAGTTGCTTTGCGCTTGTAAAATCTTTTTGCAAGATATTAGACGTTCATTTTTACGGCTGAGTATCCAGCAAAGTATCGAGTCGGTACGCTTTTGCCTACATAATCGTTTGCTGATTCAGCCCCGGCTGCATACACTGTTAGATTGTGCAACCCGCACCTTCTCTTCCAAAAAGCGCGAAAGACTTCTACGGATGGTGGATAGTTGCCATCACCTTTGTCACGTTTGGGATCGCGGTTGGCATTCCGTATTACAACCTTCCCTTCTTCTACGACTACTTTCAGTCTTCCTTCGGCTGGAACATAGAACAGATCACGCTCGGCTTTCCGATCGCTGCTCTGCTTACCATCTGGGCCGGGCCGCTGCTCATCCCTCGCCTCAGTCCACGCTGGCTGCTGATTGCCGGCACCGGGTTAACAGGCCTCGCGTTCTTCGGATTCGCTTCGATGCGCGGCGCGCTCCTTACCTATTTCGCCTTCTATTTTGTCTACACAGTCGGTTACATCTGCTCGGGCCCCATCCCACACCAATTACTCGTTTCTTATTGGTTTCGCGAGAAGCGCGGCCGGGCGATGGGCGTGATGTACGTCGGTGTGGGCTTATTCGGCGGTCTTGGCTCGTTTCTGGTCCACTCGCTCACCGAGCGCTTCGGCTTTCATGCGGCCTTAATGGGCGTAGGGCTCCTCATGTTCGCCACGTGGCCGCTGATTTTCTTCTTCTTGCGCGACAAGCCGTCCCAACTTGGCCAATTCCCCGACGGCCTTCCGTATCCGCCCCCCGACATCAAGCTGTCTCCCCACAAGTTTCAATTTCTGTTGCGGGACAGATCCTTTTGGCTGCTGCTGATCGGCAGCGTCTGCTCGATCGGCTCCATCGGATCCATCAACATGCACATGAAGTTCGTCTTCCGCGATGCTGGATTCACCGATCAGAAGCTGCTGAACTCAACCTGGACGGCCGCTTCCGTCTTGATTCTCTGGTCCAGTATCATCGGCCGCCTCGGTATCGGTTACTTTGCCGATATCTTCTCGAAGAAATGGGTCATGACTGCCACTTACTTCGTTGTGGCACTTACAATTCTGCTGATGCTCTCCATATCGCCGCAGCATCCTGCGAGTGTCTATTGGTTCGCCGTGGTGTTCGGCTTCGCCATGGGCGCCGACTACATGTTGATTCCGCTCATGGCCGCCGAACAATTCGGAATCAATAGCTTGGCGCGCGCCATGGCGATCATACTTCCCCTGAACACCATTGGCCAAACCTGGCTTCCGTTCGGCGTTTCCGCGCTTCGCCGGCACGAGGGTAATTATCTGCTTCCGATGACCTTTGTCTTCGGCATCGCCATGCTGGGAGCGTTCGCGATCGCTCTATTGCCCGCCTCGCGGCCCCTTGCCTCTGCCGCGCCTGTTGAAAACCCAGTCTCGTCCAATCGGTTAAGATAGTGTCCGGAGGAATGGCCGAGTGGTTGAAGGCGGCGGTCTTGAAAACCGTTAGCGTCGAAAGGTGCTCGGGGGTTCGAATCCCTCTTCCTCCGCCAGATATCCGCCACTTCCTCGAACGTAGCGTCCCCTGAAACGTACTCTGTCGCCGCTGTGTTCAAACCGATAAAATTGCACTTAGTGCGGGCGTTCGCTTAGGGTATCCAGGAGAATGAAGGAGGAAATCGCCATGACCATCACCTTGCCACTGGATCCGCAGAAAGAGGCCAAGCTCATTGCTTTAGCGCAGGGGAAAGGACTTTCTCCCGATGATCTTGTGTACGAGGCTATCGACAAGATTCTCGCCGAAGTTCTGGAAACAGGTGTTCGGAACGAACCGACGCGGCCTTTACGCGGGCTTTTCGCAAAATACGGCCCCTCGCCATCCCTCGAAGAGATCGATCAGAACCGCGCCGAGATGTTCGCGAATTTTCCGCGTTCTGATTTCTGATGATTGTTGCGATTTCTGATACCCATGCGACGATCTGGTGTCTCTTTTCCGATCCGCGCCTGGGTCACGCGGCCTCCGCGTTTATTGATGCTGCTGCTGCCAACGGCGACCATATCGGGGTCTCGGCCATCAGCCTCGCTGAGATGGCTACCTACTCGAGAAAGGGCGGATTCCAGCTAGCGCATTAAAGGATCTTTACGCAGCCCTCGCCGATCCAGGGGCTGTCCTAAAACACGTTTCACTTAACGAGAATATTACTATCAAGATGGCTGAGGTTTCGCGCCAGGATGTTCCCGGATCTTCCCGACCCCATCATTGATGCTACTGGTCTCTTCTACGCAGTACCTGTTTTGAGCCGCGTTAGCCACATACGTTCATCGGTGTCCAGACGATCTGCGTCGACTTTCGAATCCGGTTGTTGCGTGACTGCAAAGACGAACGGGGCGAGTGTCAATACTTTAATCCCTCTTCTTCCGCCAGAACTTCTCCTCAAGTGACTGCCGGATTTCGTTAGTTCACCGTCGCCCCGTTCTTACGGGCGTCGGTCCCTCCCAGTGTTGTCTCCGGTAAGACCGTGATCCTGTCCAAGGTGATGCGCTCGCCCTTGTTGACCGGATCCGCGCAAAGACGCTTCCCCCCAGAATCGCAAACGTGAATTCGATCGAGAGGAATTGCCTTGTCCGGTGCGACATACTCCCCGACGTCGAGCCTCTCAATTTCCTTCGTCGACAAAAAATCGGGATTGAACGGCCGGGCCCGTAGCCTGAATTGTCCACTGGCAGCCTCATAGTTTCCAACATCCCAACATCTCCCTACACAAGAGCGATCCAAAAGATGAATGGTTGTGGGCACCCCTTGGTGGCTCGGCTCATCGCGCAAAGCTAAAATCACATGCTGCCCGCGCGGCAAGCTGTTGACCACCGCCCGAAGCTGGTCCTCTAAGTGGCCTATCTTCGTTTCGTCCCTGTAGGACAAACTGAAGAAGACTAATGCAATGAGCGCCAGCCCAGCAATTTGGTACGCGCGCGGCTTCACCAGAGAGATTAAGACGCACAGTATCAACGCGGTCCACAGCGATACTCGAACCGAAATGACTGAAAATGGCGCGCTATACCTGGGAAAGTAGATCAGGACTGGGCAAGCGATCATCACTACGACGTGTAGGAGCAGCAGTTGAAGGACGACATCGCCGGGAATCGAGCCCGAAGACTCTCTTCGCGCCGCTCTCCATGCCCAAGGTAAGCACACGAGCCAAAGGCATCCAGTAAGTATCCGATAGCTGTTGCCGTACACCGCGATCTGCGAAAGGCCGAGCGTCGCGGCTCTTGCGAACTGATGGACATCCATTCGGGGCCACTCGCAGCGGTAGACCCGGTTCAGTAGAAAACATCCTGCAACAATCCCTCCTGCCGCAGCGCCGATGATCCACCATCTTTGCGCGATCCGCAAATTCGGAAACCAACTCAGATACACCGTTACGGAGACAATCCACACTGCGGATAATGGGTGAGCCGCGACAGCCAAACAAAAAAATATAGCAGCCCATAACCAGCGCAGGGGCAAGCGGCTCAAAACGAAGTAAGCCGCCCAAAGCGACAAGCCGAGCGACAAGTAAAAGTTAAGAAACCCCCAGCGGAAAACCGTTCCGTAAGCCACCATCGCAAGCAGTGGAGTAACTTGCCAGGGCCGGGATCCCACAATCGCTTGAATGAAGACAAACGCACCCCAAAAAAATGTCAGCACTAGAAGAGCGACCACGAGATGCTCTGCCCATTCGGGTCCCCACCACACAAGACTCCGCTCGAGCAGAAGATCTACCAGAACATTCGTAACTTGGGGGGCCACATACAAGCTCGGCACTTTGCCGGCCTGGGTTTGAACGGCGAGCCAAGCATTATAGACATGGCTAGGAAGATCGAGGCTTTCGACATGGGAATGCCAAAAGCAGGGGATTAGCACTACTCCACTGATAACCGCTATAAGAAGCCAAAACCTGCCCCAGGGCGGGGTAACCAGTCTCATGCTCCAGAAAGGATATGATCTGGTCCTTCGCCAACTGTGACTTGGTACCCCAACCCCGAGACTCAAAATCTAACAGACCTTCCGAACGCCCAGGGCGGCTCAGGCCGACTAAGCTAAACCAAACGTCCGCCTGGCGCTTGCGACTAGTCCGTCGAAGGCGATGGTACGCGCGGGCTACTGCCATGGTGATCATGGCGCTTGCCATGGCCTTTCGCCTCTGCCTTCTTGCCGAGCAGCGCCACCGTGACCGGGGCCGTATAAAGAGCGAAACGCCCAAGCTTTTTCATCGATTCGCGCTTTCGGGCGTCGACGGAATCCGAGTGCATTTCTCCGGACTGAGCCGGCTGCAGTTTAGCGTCTTTTTCTGACATGCCTGGAGAGTAGCGCGCCTGGCCAACGCTTGTCTAGGTAATAGCAGTACTGAAAATGCCTTACTTGCCTCCGTCCACGTCGGCTAGTAAAATCTTCAACCGTCGTCCGGCAAAGGCTTTCCTCGCTATATATCGAAGGCCTCCGGGCGTCTGCAGGCAGACCCTCACTCGTTCCACCCGCGTACCGAAAACCATGGAGAACAGGAACCACGGGTCAATAAATCGTAGTCCTGGATAGTTCCGCAACAGCCTTGCTTCGGCAGCACGCAAACGGTACGAGTTCGAACTAACGCCTGGAAGGCGCTCGACGCCGATCCATTCTTCCGCCGCCCGGCAAAACAGCTGGAAAATATAACCGCAGCCTTGCCGGCGAAAGCGCTCGTTGATATCCTCCCACCGTATCTTCATCCCAAAGCCTCGGACCAGTAAGCCGAAATCGTACGTAGTTCGCAATGGCGGCCAAATCCACGCTCTCACCCCTTCCTCTGCTTCCGTTCGCAGGATCAGATGCGTCGCCATGTGTTCTGGGGAGGGCACCCTGGCACGAATACCGGACCGGACAACCGGAATAGAATCCCGAACCATCTCGGCCACCGGAAGAACCGCGTCGCCCCGTCTTGTACCTAGACGGCGATGCACCTCGACCGCCGCAACATCTGCCTCACCATAGAGCGGCTGATGATGGTGGCTGAACGGGTCTTCCGGTTCATCCTCGTCTTCCCTGAACCCGTGCTTTCGTAACTGCTCGATTGCGTCCGTAAACCTGGGCGAGGCTATCAGTAAGTCAATGTCGCCTATAAAGCGGTCCGGCTTATTCGGGTACACGCCACTTAGAAGGTACGCGACTCCCTTCAGGAACACCGGCTCAATCCCAATTCGATTGAGGCTCTCTGTTAAGCTGTCGGCCTCTGTCAGAATTTCTTCATTCCTGATGCCGTTCAGCTCATGAACGCCTTCGGTATA
Organism: Bryobacteraceae bacterium; assembly: GCA_965219105.1. Classification (GTDB taxonomy): domain Bacteria; phylum Acidobacteriota; class Terriglobia; order Bryobacterales; family Bryobacteraceae; genus Bog-105. The sequence goes on from OZ244728.1 coordinate 4,495,800, forward strand.
ACTCAAAAAATCCGCCGGAATCTTTCCGTTTAGATCCGCCCGGCTCAGAATTGAAAACAAAGCGGGGGCAACCTTGTAGCGGCTCGCAAGATACGCGACACGTTCCCAATTTAAATCCTGGCGTCCCAATACTTCGGAGACAGCCTCCGCGCGAGTTGGGTCTATGCCCAGAGCCAACGTGCGCCGCAGAAATTCGTAAGAGGAAGAAACACGCTCGAACATTCTCTTACTCACCGGGAGCGGCGCTCGCCAACCTTACTGCATCCGCCGTATTCGAGTAACTCAGCTGGTACTTAGTAACTCCTTGCAGCCATCTAAGAAATGCGGGCAGCCGCTCGGCCGAGTGATCGACCCATGAACTCGTCTGATCGATGTGCACCAGGGCGTCCACGTTGGAAATGGGCTTCAGTTCGACGTCGACGCCTTCCTGGTAATTCAGAAAGAAAATCGCCTCCGCTTGGGCCGAACTAGCTGTCTCCGCGTAACGCGAATGGAGAAAACGTACTGCTGTCCCCTCCCGCTCATGCACGGAAAGGTCGCTCAGCTCCGGAAACACAGGCGTCAGTGCACTCCAACTTCCCGCGCGCAGCATCAGTGCCAAAGGCAAACCGGCAACCTTCAAATCTTGGGAGTCCAAATACGCTAAATCGTCCGTAATGAGCTTGAACCCGCAAGCCATCATGGCGGCAGCCAGGGTGCTCTTCCCGCCGCCGCTGGGAGCGCACAGCAACACACAGCGATCCCCTTTCGCGAGTGCCGCCGCATGGAGGCAAGCCAGCCACTTCCGGCCAGGAAAGCAAATCCCGATCAGCGCATTAATCAGATCGACCCGTGCCGCTCCCGGCCAGCGGTTCGACAACGCCCTGAACCCTTGCGCATTTGTAATCGTATAGCCCAATTCCGTAAGAGCGAGCTCGAAGCTGAACTCAGGCGTAAACTCGCTGTCTCGCACCTCAAACGGACTGAAACGCTGCTCGATTTCGAGCTGCAATGCCGGATCGGAAATCAAGAGGCGGAAGTTATGGCCGTAGAGCCGGAAATCGAACGTCCGCGCTTCGCCATAATCCACCGCCGCGATTGGTTCAACTGCATCTGGCGTCGGGTCGTATTCGGTGCTGAGAACCGTCGCTTCCCATTCCCGCGTAGTCTTCTCGATATCCGCCGCCACCTCCCCGTAATCGCGGCTGAACGCTGCCGAAAGGCTCTCCGCAATCTCTGCAGCGTCGCAACCCGACAGCAGCGCTTCCCAGATATATCGGGACATCGGATTCAACAGAAACAATCCCTCGTGTCCCGGGCTCACAAGGAGCAGCCAATCATCGAACTCAAATGATCGGATCTGCCTCATCCGCTCGAGCGAAACCGGCATCGTCACTCGCTACTGCCTGCTACTCTGCGCCCGGTAAAACCGCGCACTATCTCCGGCCGCGTTATACATGGTGTAGTTACCTCACAACTCCGGCCCATGTCCAACACCATAGAACAATACCGGCAAGCCAAGCAAGACATCCTCAAGCTCCACGGCGCTGCGAAAAAGGAGTTGCTTACCCGCTTCAACGAGCTTGCCAATGAACTGCTCCTGGTCCAGAAGGAGCTGCGCGACGAGTTCGGGGTAAAGCTCCCTATCCCGACTAAGCCGCGTGCGGGCCGTGCCGCGAAATCCGCTCCCGCCAAGACCGAAGCTCCCAAAGCGTCCCCGAATACGGCCGCCATCGCCGCGCTCGAGAAAAAACTCGAACTGCAAAAGCGAAAACTCGAGGAGGCCTCCAAAGCCGGCAAGCCCGAAAAGCTCATCAAAGATCGCATCTACGAGCTCGAGGACGAGTTACGGCTGGCCCGCGAAAAGTAAAGCTATCTCTTACTGCAAGTACTTGTCGAACCAGGCCGCCGCGCGTTTCACCACATCCAGCCGGTCCTTTGCTTCGCGAAACGAATGTCCTTCGCCCGGGTACACAACCAGCTGTGTTGGAACGCCTTGCGCCTTCAATGCATGCCAGAACTCGAACGATTGCGGGGCAGGGCACTCGCCATCCCTCTCTCCCACTACCACCAGCGTCGGCGTCTTCACCTGCTTGATGTAGTTGATCGGTGAACTCTTCGCATACACCGCTGGATCGTCATATACCGACGCGCCAAAAAATGGAATCATCCACTGGTCGATCGAGTTCTCGCCGTAGTAGCTCTGCCAGTCCGCAATCCCCGCCCCTGCTACAGCGGCCCGGAACCGGTTTGTCTGGGTGACGGTCCACATCGTCATGAACCCGCCGTAGCTCCAACCGGTCACTCCGATCCGGTTCTCGTTAATCGGCGCCTTCTTCGCCACCGCATCCAAACCTGTCAGGATGTCCTGCAAATCGCCGTGCCCGAAATCCTTTACGTTCGCTTTCGTGAACGCTTCACCTTCGCCATAACTCCCGCGCGGATTCGGAAAGAACACAAAGTATCCAACCGACGCCATCACCGACATATCGAAGTGCGCCGACGGCCACGAGGCCGATCGCTCCGAGGACGGCCCGCCATGGATCTCCACAACCATCGGGTAATGTTTTGCCGCATCGAAGTTAGCCGGATACAGCAGCCATCCCTGCGCCTGATACTCCCCGTTCTTCCACTTGATGCTCTCTGCTTTGCCCCAGCTCGCTTTCTGGTTGGCGTTGGCGGACGTGATGTCCTTCCAATCTCCAATGCGCCCTGCCGCCACTTCCGGCGCCTGCGCCCAATCGCTACGCACTGCGGCACTCGTCGCGCCATCCGCCGCAATGCTCAGATTGGGATAATTCCCGTCCTCGTGCAGCTCTTGTCCGCCCTGCCAAAGCATCTCCGTCTCATGCGTCTTCAGATCCAGCACGCTGATCGCGCCGCCACCCTCCAACGCTTCAGTCAAAAGCAACTTGCCATCGCCCCGCCAGCGCAAGCCTGTCGCGGAGGCCTTCATCCCATCCGTCACATCCTGCGCCTCGCCGCCCGTTCTCGGCAACACAAACACGTCGCCGCCATCGAAGCCTTCGTCGCTCATGATCCCGCCCAGAAGCGCTATTCTGGTCCCGTCCGGCGACCAGTGTGGAGCCGCAATCTGCCGGTCCGCCGGGGGCGCATACAGCAACGTCATTTTTCCATCTTTTGGGCTCACTCTGTAAAGCTTCGCCGTCCACCAGTTATTGTCCGCTGGCCCCGGCGCCGCGATCGCTGCAATCTCGCCCGTCTGTGACCAGTCATATTCATACACATTCAGCTCCGCCGGCGTCATCTGCTTCAGTTCGCCGCCCGTACCCGCCACCGTCGTGATCCGCTGGTTGTGAATGTCGCTTCCGATTACCCCCACTTGGGCCGGCACCGCCGCCAGCGGGCCCGCTCCCCCGCCATGCTCCGCATACAAAAACGCAATGCTCGTCCCATCCTGCGACCACTCCAGGCTCTTCGCGTAACCGCTCAACTTCGTAATCTGCTTCGCCTCCAAGCCATGCCCTGGCCTGACTACGTAAATCTGGTCCTGCCCCGAATCGCTCCCCGAAGTGCTATGGCTGAAAAAAGCAAACGCCGTGCTGTCCGCCGACCAGGCAATTCCCGATGCCTGGTTGTGCTCGATCTCTTCTCCTGCGTGGATGCGCTTGGCCTCAGCAGACGGCTTGTTCAGGTCGTCCAGGAATACCGCTTGGCCGCCTCCCGCCGTCTCTCCAATCCAGGCCACCGCTTTCCCGTTCGGCGCAATCGATACACCCGAGAAATGATGCACCTTCTCGAGCTGATTCAACACCGCATCGATGCGGCTGTCCTGCGCTCCCGCTGTTGCAATCGCTCCGAAAAAGAGCCCAACTACCCACACCCGTACACGCCATGGAGACATAACTTCCAGCTTACGGGATGCCGGCCGCCTTGCCCTGTGATAACGTGATCGCGAAAGCATGTTTGGCCAACTCGTCCGCTTTTCCCCCTCGTCTCGAGCAATTCACTCCCGCTCCGCCGCTTCTTTCTCGTTGTTACTCTTATGGGGAACTATGTCCCTCCCGTCCGCAGTCGCCGGGCCGGCTTCGCTCGACAACGGCGCTCCTTCCTCGGGAACCCTGCTCGTTGCCAACAAAGGCGATCACACGCTGGGCATTGTGAACCCAGGCGAAGGGAAACAGGTGGCCACACTGCCCGAGAACGGCGTCACCGGCCACGAAGTCGCTGCTTCCCCCGACGGCCGCCGCGCCTTTGTACCTATTTACGGCAACTCCGGCGTCGGTCAGCCCGGCACCAATGGCCAGAGCATCGACGTCTTCGATCTCGTCTCCCAAAAGCGTATCTCCACGATCCAGTTTCCTCATCCCGAGCGACCTCACTGCGCCGTCTTCGGTCCTAAAAACGGGCTGCTCTACGTCACCACAGAACTCGATAAGGCCATTGCGATCATCGATCCGCAGACTCTCAAAATCGTAGGCTCCGTTCCCACCGGTCAGCCCGAATCTCACATGCTCGCCCTCTCGCACGATGGCCGCCGCGGCTACACCGCCAATGTCGGCCCCGGTACCGTTTCGGTCCTCGATCTCGAAGGGCGCAAGACTCTGGCGGTCATCCCCATCTCCAAGAACACCCAGCGCATCTCCATCTCGCCCGACGATTCCATGGTCTTCACCGCCGATCAGGTCAAGCCCCGCATCGCCGTCATCGATACAGCCAGCAATAAAGTTAAAACCTGGATCGAGCTGCCCGGTATCGGCTTCGGCACCACCCCCACTCCCGACGGCCGTTGGCTTCTCGCGACACTCCCCAAAGAAAACAAAATCGCGGTCATCGATATGAAAACTTTGAAGGTCGCAAACTTGGTCGACGTGCCCAGTTCTCCCCAGGAGATCCTCGTCCAACCCGATAGTCAGATGGCCTACGTCTCCTGCAACGTCAAACATCAGGTCGCCGTTCTCAACACTTCCAGCTGGTCCGTCGAAAAAGTAATCGACTGCGGCAAGAATTCGGACGGCCTCGCCTGGGCCGCTTCTCACTAGCGCTGAAGAGTTCTAGTACAGAAAACCCTCCACAGCGCTTGCAGTTTGAATTCGAATAACGCTATGGTAACCGCGTAAGCCTCTGATTATTGATTGTCGGCGTACCGGTGGGATCTCCGATTTTACACGCATAGGTTTAGATCTTCTTCCCTTCTGCTGGCACTTTACTTTCTTCTACTCCGAGCGAAAATTTCCGCGATGTACAACAGCGTTTCCTCTGAAAATTCACTAACAGCGGCAGGTAACTCTCACGAGAAGTGGCTGCCGTATATCTTGGCTGTAGCCCTTGCGCTTCTGCTCCTGAGCATCTTGTCGCTTCCGATGCTCCCCACGAACGACGGTCCCTTGCATGCTTATTATGCCCACGTATTCTGGGATTTACTCGCCGGTCGCTCCACTTTCTCCCACAGCTTTCAAATTCGTAGCGTCTTCCCTCCATATGCGCTTCAGGTTTACTTGCTGATCGGACTGGAACATCTGGTTGGCGTTTTCCTGACCGAGCGACTGATCGCGTGCCTGTCCATCTCACTTACCTTCATTGGATTTACCCGCTTGAGCCGGGCTCTTGGACACAACGGTCTCTGGGGTGGGCTGTTTGCTCTTCCATTCCTTGCCAATTGGGTCCTGTATATGGGATTCACGAACTTCGCGCTGGGGCTTGCGACCTTGTTCTTTGCCATGGGTTATTGGCTCGATCATGTCGATTCGTTCAAATCCATCAATGTTGTCTGTACGACCCTTATCGTGTTTCTCTTAGCCGCGGAACATCCCGTTCCGCTTCTAATGTTTTTCGTGTTTGTTGGTTTGGAGTTCGTCGCCAGCTATTTTTCGACCAATCACTCCTTGGCCTCCGCCGACTTCGCAACGCTTCGTAATTTGGTAAGACGACGACGCTACTCTCTTCTCTTGATTTGCATTCTGGCCGCTGCGATATTTGTCTGGCTGCGAGCATTTGTCGGAAGGGATGCGCCGTCGACCGGTCTGCCCTCCGTTGCAGAAATCGGGAAACGAGTGTTTTCGCTGCTCTCACTCAACGAAATCTCACCATTCAGCTTCGATTGGTGGCTGTACACTCTCGCCTTGTTCTCCGTTGCCTTTCCGTCCGCGATCTTTGCCGCTAAGTACCTAAAAGTTAAGTGGCGCAACTCTCGGCTCGGCGCTCTCACTCTCTTTCTTGCATTTTGTTTGCTGATGTATCTCTTTGTGCCACAGCAAGTTAACGGGTCCTTTCACGTGCACCGGCGTTTCTCCATCGCTGCCATCTTCCTCATCTTGGCAATTGGCTCGGCGGCCCCAGCTTCCGCTGCTACCCGCCGAGTAATGGCGGTTATTTGCTTAGTGGCTCTCGCGACTACGACCGCCCTCCAGTTCAAGGCGAACAAAGAAGCCATCTCAAGCCTCACGCCATTGACGAAGACCTGTGTTGGTGCTCCAGGAAGCCGGCTCCTGCTCGTCCGATTTCGCAATTCCGAATACGGCCATCCCCGCCGTTACGTGATCGACGACGCTGCTTCCGAGTATTGGTCCTACCGGTGTCAAGCATCGCTTATCAACTCGGGCTGGCTAAGTTCGCCGATCTATCCTCTCGAAACTGCAAAGGGGTTACCCTCCGAGATCGATGAAAGAAGCGCAGCTTCGGCTCTCTTGAACGCAGCGCAGAAATCGCGTCCCTTGCCCTACTTCCCGGACGTGATCTTCCTGACGAAATCAGGGGACAGAAGCGACGAACAAGCTCTTGTTGAAACTCTCGAAAGCACCTATGGGTTCAAAGTTGTTCCCGGCACGAACCGCAGAGTCGTTCTTCTTTATCGGGCACCTTCCTGGACAGCGAGCCGAATACACCCTGAGCGTCCCATCCCCTCGCGCGAAGAGCATCGCTAATTCCTTTCTGGAGTTGTCGTGATCCGTGATCGAAAGCGCAAAATCCTCTTTCCTCTTCGTTGAAGTATTTGCGCGCGCTTTCTTACTCGCTTATCCGAAGCTTTTTTGATCGGTGAACATTTTGAGATCACCTATGGTGAATCGCGCGACGGCACAGAATTTGCACCCAGAGCGATACGGCGGGATTATCCGAACACTGCTCTTGTCTCCCTCTCACGCAATTCTGGTCACCAAATCGTTGTGACTGAAGGCCTCACGGTTGCAAACGGCAAAGCTGTTATCGTCTCGATGCCGATCTGCAAGATTCCCCGAAGTAATCGAAGAAGTGATCCGAATTGTGGCGCTCCGGAGGCGAAGTGATGTCCGGGGTGCGGGAAAGTCGGGAAGGCGAGAGCGGCTTTAAACGATGACCGCTGATCTTACCGCCTCATTAACTCGCTCTCCGATGTGCAATGCCCCTTGACCCCGGTGATTTCCGGCTGCTTGATCGAATTGCTCTCGACGCTCTTTTTGTCATACCAGAGCGGCGCCGCTTGCTGCGCGGCATGTCGACCTGGATTAGCTTTGGTCAAACGCCTGCAACTTATGCGCGCCGCACGATATACCGGCACTACCAAATATCCGCTTCGCAAAATGCTTACGTTGGCGGTTGACGGCATTACTCCTTTTCTGCCGTTCCGTTGCGTTTTGTCCTACTTGAAATTAGGATCCGCGATGCTTTCCTGTTGCAGGACTCGTATACTCGCTGTTTGTTCAATTCTCACTCATACCTGGATACAAGGTTGGACAACGCTCATCCAGCCCTCTTGTTTGTGTGCGGTCTGATCACGATCAGCCTCGGCATTATCGGCGAATATAGCGGTCGCATTTACGACCAGTGTAAACAGAGACCTCTATACCTGGTTCAAAGCTATACTCAAGTGAATTGTATATTCCTGATGTCTCCCTTGAGCCAGTTGTCACTCCAGCTTCTAACCGGGCCACGGCTACGGGCAAACGTTTAGTTAGTGGCTGCAAAAACTCTCCTGCGAGTCGTTGCTAAACCGCTCTTCGCCTTTCTAGTAACTTTTCTTCACGCCGACACCGGCAAACCGGCGCCCTCAATCCGCCTCTCGAAAGTCATCGAGCAGGTCTCAGCCGATCCCGCGTTTCGCGAACGGCTCCTTCAATCGCTCGACACTCTTCCAAACGCCTGGGGCTTGCTCGGCCCCAAACAGCGCGCCCGCCTCCGCGACTTCATCCTCCGGCGCGACTGGTCCGGCATCGACCACTTCCCGGCTCTCACCGTTGCCGAACTCCGTGCCTCCGTTCTCGCTATCGATACCGCTGCCCGGGCCAAGTCCTCGCTGACAAAACCTCTGCCGGCTCCTTATGTCGAAGTCGGACCGTTCTCAACAGATCACGGCGGCGATGTCGACTGGCAGCCCTCCGAGTCCGAACTGAAAGCCCCAGCTGACGTTCCCATCGAAAACCTCGGCTATGGGCTCACGAGCGGCGACCCACCCAACCCTGAACTCTGGCCCTGGCACAACCGCAGCCTACACGCGTCCTATCTCTTCAATCGCCTGGCACTCAATGCTGCCCTGCCTGCAAATCGGCGGCTGCGCGTCCGCATCAACCGCGCTTTTGCCGACAGCCCGCAAGCGCTCATCCATCTCCTCGTCCGCTCTGGTTATGACCTCTGGATCGAAGACGCTCGCTACTTCGCCAATTTCGGCCACCTCCACTTCCACGGCGAAGACGTCATGATGCCGTTCTGGCTCAACACCAAGATCAAAGTTCCTCAATCGGACCGTTCGCTCCTTGTGCCCGTCAGTCACGCCGAAGAAGAAATCCGCATCCGCGGCCCGCAAGGTAATGCCGACGTCAGTTTCTACTTCGGCATCGATGGCATGACCGAATTTCGCACCATGGACACGCTCGATCAATATTGGGTCGGCAAGCGCGTCGCGCATGAGTATCGCGGCGTTCAGGCCGAACAGGTCGCGCAACTGTTGGGCGAAGCGCTCAATACCTACGCTGCCCTCCAGCGCACTCATCCCAGCTTGCCCTTCCACGGTTACTATCGCTTCGGCGTCTGCCAGGATGTGGTCGCCGCCGTCGAGTACCGCATGGCGGGCGAGACCACGCTCTTTCCTATTACCCACGATCCCCAATACTTCCGAGGCTCCAGTGAAATCGATCGGCTCTACGCCAAGCTTCCCGATGATCGAAGCGGCGCGCCGTCCTGGAAGCGCGTTCGCGGATCGCTCCCGGCTGCCCACTTCGCCGATCTCCAAATTCCAGAGCTGAGAGGCGATCTCCAACTCGTCTCCGGCAACGAAATCGAAGAGGCCCGCGAAGGCTGGTCGCTCACTGCAATCGCGCTTGCTTTGCTGTTAGCTCTTGGAGTTGTTTTTCTTGTGCGGCGGCGTCGCAAAGCCCGGTCGCGCTAACCCTCCAGCGTGACGAACGAAACGCTCCACTCCGGTTCCGTCACATCGATCTTCGCGACGCTGACCGGTAGCTTGAAGCGCCGCGGCCCCGCGCTTCCAGGGTTTATGTAAAACACCCCATCGCGTCTTTCCTCGTGACCCTTGTGTGAATGCCCGTACACCACCAGGTTCACTCCCGCGGGCGTCTGCTTCGGGTCCAGATCCTCGATTCGATGCACGACGTAAAGGTTCGCGTTGCCGAACTGCGCTGTCGCGGTCTCCGGCAATCTCGCCGTCCACCCGCTCGTGTCAACATTCCCCCGCACCGCCACCACTGGCGCAATGGCCTCCAAAGCCCGAATCACCTTCTCGTTGCCCACATCGCCCGCATGCACAATCAAGCCGCTCCCACGTAATGCCTCAAGAGCCGCCTCGCGCAGCAATCCATGCGTATCGGAGATCAATCCCAAAACAAGCGCCATCCTACACCGCGATCGCGTCCCGTTCCTGCGCCTTGGGCCGCCAGCCGAACCATGCCGCGCACGCCGCAACCAGTAGCAACGCGCAAATCACAGCCACACACCCCGGCCAGCCCGCCATCTTCCAGAACAGCCCTGGCACTACTCCACCGGCCGTCCCCCCGACGTAGTAACTGCAAATGTAAATGCCTGCCGCCGACACTCTGCTGCCCTCCGGCGCGGCATCGCGTAGAAAGCTATTCGCGCACGTTTGCGCAATGAACACGCCCGAGCTTGCGAACGCCAAGCCGATCGCCACCGCCGCGAGCGAAGGCCACAGCGTCAACAGCGTGCCCGCGATGCAACATCCGATCGCCGCCAGCATTCCGTGCCGCAATCCGATTCGCGCCAGCACCGTGCCCGCCGCAAGCGTCGCCAGGAGTCCAACTAAATACACCGCAAACAGCCAGCTCAACTCCTCCGTCGATAAATGGAATGGCGCATCGGCCAGGTAAAACGTGATATAGCTGAACGCCGCCACCAGCGTGAACAACATGCAAAACCCGATAGCGAATGTCGCCAGCAGCCGCCTGTTCCGCAAGCTCGCCACCACTGGTGCAAAGCGCGATTCGGTCCGGTTTAAAACCATCCGCGGCTTTCCCTCCGGCAAAATCCTTCGCGTTAGCAATGCCCCGATCCCACCGGCTACTCCCAGGACCAGAAACATCAAGCGCCAGTTGTAGTGCTCCGACAGCAACCCTCCGGCAATCCGCCCGGTGAACCCTCCAAGCACCGTCCCCGCTACGTATAGGCTCATCACACGCGGCACTAAATGCCCTGGCCACTCTTCCGTTATGTACGCAATCGTGATGATGAAAACGCCCGGCGTCAACAATCCTTGCAGCAGCCGCCACACAACAAGCGCATTCAGACTCGGCGCTGTCGCGGTCAACAGCGTCACCACCGCCAACGCCGCCATCGAGCCCGTAATCATCCGCTTCCGGTTCACCCGCTCGGCGAATACCGCCAGCAACGCCGACGACACCGCTACTCCTAGCGTTGAGGCGCTGATCGTCATACTGACGCTCGCCTCCGACGCCTTGAACATCCGCGAGAGCAGCGGCAGAAGCGGCTGCGTGCAGTACAACTCGAGAAATGCGCAAGCTCCGCACAGAAACACCGCAGCCACTTGGCTGAACGGCCGCAATCCTGCTGGCTCAGGCGCCAGCGCCGGGGGCTTGTCTCCTACCGAAGGCGAGCTCGAGTACACACCTCATGGTATGCAACGGGGTGCCTTCAATCGTTCTGTCCGCAATTCCACTAACGCGTCAAGGGCTTTCTCATCAGCTCGTAAATCGCGGTCTTGTACACGCGCAGAAGATAATCGTGCCCGGTCAATAGCTTCATCGCGGACCCTTCGTGGGCCCGCGAAATCGCTTTCAGAGCCCTCCACTTCAGCGAATTCTTTGCACGCGAACGCAGGTTACTCCGAAACTCGATATGTCGCATGCACTCGAATCCCGTGGCGAATAAGTGCTTCCGAATAACTGGAAACGTCGTGTAAGTGACTGCTTCCAGCAGAAAAGTAGGGTCTCGCCCCAGTCGTCGAAGGTAGGCCGCCCCCACCCGCTTCGGTAGCAGCGGAAACCAGCGGACTCGGTAATGCGGCTCGTAAAACGATAAGTAGTTCTCGTACGAAAAGTAGAAATATCCGCCAGGCTTGAGCACCCGGTACGCCTCTTCGATTACGCGCTTCGGATGTTGCACATGCTCGAGCACTTGTAAGCTGACAATCAGATCGATCGAATCTGCTGCGATCGGAAGATTTTCTCCCTGCGCGTTGAGCACCATGCCCTCGCCGGCCTTCGCTAAACGCTCCGCCGCAATAGCTCGCCAAGCACCGCCAGGCTCAATAGCAATCACTTTCGCCCCGCGGCTCGCCAACTCTGCCGATAGGCCTCCGAGACCCGCCCCGAGGTCCAATACGGTTTTGCCCGCGAAATCCATGCCGGTTGCCGCCTCACATTCGGCTACAACCTTCGTATTGAACTCTCCGCGCACCTCGGCTTCGGCCCGGCTCCGCGCGACTTTCTCGGACAGCCCTAAGTTCTGAGTCAAGTACGAGTACATAGCTGAAAAGATGTGTTCGTCGGTCGAACAGGCGCGGTCTCCGTATGCTTGCTCATAAGCGCTCTGTGGTTTTCTAGTCATCGCAGTTACTCTTGCCATCGATACTATCCCTGAAGCGCTGTAATCGTTTCTCTAATCAAAGTACCCATACTTATAGAACCTACGTTTCATAACATGCCTGACATTTGCAGTCATTCCTTTGTGTTCTGAGCGCCTGCTTACAGCACTGAACTCATCTAATCGCCTAACTTGCGTGTCCGCCCACTACCTTCCTGCTGTTCAACTCAACAAGCTGCCTCTGTAACCGGGCCCACTTTTTCGGATCGCTCTTCGTGCTAATGGGCGCCTGAGGATCTTTGTAGAACTCCAAAATGTTGTGCTTCAGCCCAGCAGGTATCGGTTCCGAGCTCCGGCGAGTGATCTCTTCCAAAAGCTGCGCGTAAGTCTCATCTGTGAGCCGGTAAGCGCCCGGCCGCACTCTCTCGCCCGTATCTAAATCGAGATTGGGCAACGATTCTTCCGCCGTATCCCATCCGGCGAGCAGTTCCCGCAAGTCGTTTGTAGACCCGTTCATACTCTTCAGATAAAGCTCGTTCGTTGCCGCCGAAGGCCCGCGAATAGCTAACATGGAAAGCGTTCCTACTTTGGGCAGAATGCGAATCACCAAGGCAAGCAGGTGAGTGCCGATGCCCGGCTTCTTTCTGCGGAACAGGTCCCATTGGCCTTCGAAGTCGGCCTCCCTCAGGTGCTGCTGAAATGCCTGAAGCGCTTCGCTGGGCGTATCGGGCGGAAAGTCCTTTCTGTGCAGGACTGTCTCCGCATACGCAATCCGCGGCAGAAAACTTCGCACGCCGAAACGATAATCGCGAACCACTAAGCGCCGTTCCCCGACAACTTCCTGAAAGTCGAGTCCATACGTCTCGAAAAACGCCTTCGCCAGCATCTGCGAAGGAACTTTTAGGCCCACATGACGCAGATACGCGGACGGCGCCATGCGATGCTTGCTAATCTCGTTCACGTCGAATGCAAACTCGGTGCGCACATGCGCATGCGGATCCTCGTCGTACGTCACGTTCGCGCCGTACTCTCTTTCCAGTTTGGGAAACTCATCGGCCACCGCCGGGTTCACCGCAATGGAATGCCCGATGCTGTCGCCCACATAATGCGAAAGCGCTCCGATGGCGAAGGCGAGTTCGTCTGGATTTCTTGCGTCTTTGAAAAGGTTCCTGACGAAATCCGCGGACCGCACATAATGCGTAAGGTTGCTGAAGAAGGTCTTCCCGAATGGGTAATACCCAAGATCCTGAATCGCGGAACCGCCAAACGCAAACGCATGGGCTCGCTCCAGTTCGGCCTCCGATGCACGCGGAAAACGCGCCAACAAAAAAGGCCGGATCGCGGACTTCCAGTTTAAATCGATCAGCTCTTCATGCGACTGTACCGAGTACGCCGCGAGCGGCTGACCGGCTATAAGCAGCGCGGTTAGAAGCACGGCGGTCAACCGTCCGGTTCTGCGCCTCGTCTTGCCAAAGGCATTCTCCAACACAAGAAAGAGTGTGGCATCGCGCCCCGCTTTTTCTGCGAACCACCTGAATTTTGCCCCACTCCGGCATTGCCATCAGGGAAATGCTCAACGTTCGATTACTCGGGCGGTGAATCGTAAAAGCAAACGCTCACTCATCCCGCAGCGTCTGCGCCGGATCGATCCGCGAGAGCCTCAACGCCGGAACGATGCTCGCCACCGCCGCCACTCCCACTAACAACACACTTACAGCGATGAAAGTAAGTGGGTCGTTCGGCGTAACTCCCCATATCATGGCGCCCAGTAGTCGCGTGGCAAACAAAGCCAACACCACGCCCGTCGCAACCCCCGCCGCCGCCAATGCCATCCCCGGAAGAGCAGCCGACCACACTACCTGCCTCACCGTCGCTCCCAGCGCTAACCTGATGCCAATCTCTCTAGTCCTCTGCGCAACCGAGTGAGCAATCAATCCATAGAGCCCCAGCACCGCCAGCAGCACTCCTAAGCCTGCCAGCGTTGAGAAGATGGCCGCCTGATACCGTTGCTGCTGGAACGCGCTCCCTCGTAAGTTCGCCACTGTCTTAAACGAAGAAAACGGCAGCTGCGGATCTATCGAAGCCAGCGCGCTCTGCATCCCCTCCGCCAGTTTCGGATCGTCGCCATGCGTTCGCACCATCCATACCGGCGAAAACCAAACGTTCGCCATCGCAAATACCTCGTCCGGAAACTGATCGGCCGGCACATATAATTCCGGGAACCGGTCGATCGGTCCTCCTAGCCCGATCCCGTTCTTTTCCTGCACATCGTTCACAACACCCACGATCGTCCAATTCTTCCCCTCGATCTTGACCGCCGTGCCAATAGGATCCCGCTCATTCTTCAAATAGCGGCTGACAAACGTCTCATTGGCAACCGCCACGTTTGCTGAATGTTCTCGGTCGCCCGACGTGAACGCGCGTCCCCTGAGCACCTTCATCCGCAGAGTCTCAAATATCCCCGGCGTCGCGTAAGTAAGCTCGGTGATCCGTTGTTTGGCGTCCCGGTCGCCCGCCAGCGTAAAAGATTCGTTCAGCGGACGCCCATACGGCGAAGAAAGCGCTACTGCGGCCGACTCCACACCCGGAATTCGTTCGATTGCCGCCACGCTCTCCCGAAATAATCTCGCGCCCGCCGCCGCCTTCGCATATCGCGCGTCGTTCATCGAAGCCGATGCAATCGTCAAATGATGCGTATCGAAGCCCGGACTCGCATCGGCCAACACGAGAAACGTACGGATCAGCAACCCCGCCGCAATCACCAGCACCACGCTGAGCGCCACCTCGGCGAACACCAACGATTGCCGCTTCCACTGCCGCTTGCTGCCCGCGCTCCCCCGGCCTGCCTCCGCCAGAACGGATCGCAGGTCCACTCGGCTCGCTTCCACCGCCGGAAACAACCCGAAAATCAAACTCGTCGCGAGCGAAAGCGCAATCATCACCGCCATCACCCGCCCATCCATGTGAACAGGACCCGCGAGCGTAAACTCACCCGGATTGAGGCGCAAAAGACCCCAAAGCCCCAACTCTCCCAATCCCAAGCCCACGATTCCGCCGGCCACCGCCAGTAATACCGCCTCGGCAAACAGTTCCGACACAACCTGCCCCCGTCTCGCCCCTAACGCTAGCCGGGTCGCCAACTCTCTCGTGCGCGCCGCCGAACGCGCCAGCAAAATCCCCGCTATGTTCACGCACCCAATCAGCAGCACCAGTCCCACCGCGCCCCACATCAGGTGAACGCGCGATCGCAAATCATAAGTAATCCCCGACTGCAGCGGAATCGCCCGCTCCTCCACAGAAATAGGGTGTCCCTGTTGCATTCGTTTGAGCACGTCATGCATCACCGAATTCAACTGCCCGTTGACCTCTGCCAGCGTCACACCCGGCTTCAACCTCCCGATCACCCCATAGTTGTCGCCGCCGCCTTCCCCCGTGGTCGTGGCTCGCAGCGGCGTCCATACATCCGGTGGAACATCGCCGCTCAACCCGCCCGGCAGGCTCCGAAACCCCTGCTGCATTACCCCCACCACCGTGTACGGCGTCCCCCGCAGATCGATGCTCCGGCCCACCACCGACCGGTCTCCGTGATACAAACGCTGCCACAAGCCGTAGCTCAGTACCGCGACTGGCGGCCCATTCGGCACGTCTTCCGCCCGGCTGAAATCCCTCCCGATCAGCGGCTTCACTCCCAAAACCCGGAAGTAATGAGCGCCCACTCGCTGATCCTGTACATATTCCACTCGTCCGCCAGCCACCAGGTTCACCCCATTGCCGCCGCCATACACCGCGCTATCGAGCAGTGAGGCGTGGTCCCGTACCAGCTCCCACCGAGTGCCATCCTGACTTGTATCGACCTCCGTCGCCTCGCTCGCATGCGCCACCGTCGTCAGCAAAACGAGCCTGTCCGCCTGAGGATACGCCAGCGGCCGAAAGAAAAGCGCGTCGACCAGACTGTAGATCGCCGTGTTTGCCCCGATACACAGCGCCAGCGTCGCAATCACCGTAATCGAAAACGCCGGACTCTTCCAAAGCTGCCGCGCCGCATAGCGAAACCTGTCCCACATCATCTCGACGATCTCCTCCTGACAACCTACGTTCTGCTTGCCCGCTCTGTTCCTTGAATCTGCTTCTCTAAGCCAGATCCAGCATCTAATGGTTGTATCCGACCTCCTGCTTCCATGGCCACTGCTGTCCCCTCGCTCGAACGAGCCCCAAAACTCTGGATTCCCCGCCGTGTACTCATCAGCCCCGACGCCCTTGGCTGGCCGCACGGGCGCGCGATCGCCGAACGTGCTTCGCAACTGGGTTCCGAAATCATCGAGCTCAAATCGAATCGCCTGACCGGCCTGCACGGTGGCACGTCGCGCGAAGAGTATGTTCGAGCCAAAACTTCGCTTGCCGTCGTCGTAGCGTCGGAGAGCGCTCGCAAACTCCAGCCCATTCCCCCCAGCGCCGACTGGCAGTTCCACATTGCCGAAGGCTGCCCGGCGCACTGCCAATACTGCTACCTCGCCGGCTCGCTCAGCGGCCCTCCTGTCACGCGCGTCTATGCAAATCTTCCGGAGATCCTGGACGGTCTCCCGCCTTACCTCGGCACTGGCCAGGTTACTTCTCAATCGGGCGATCGCCGCTCGGAAGGCACAACCTTTGAGGTCTCCTGTTACACCGATCCGCTAGGCATCGAACACCTCACCGGCTCGCTCGCCGAATGCATCCGCTACTTTGGCCAGTGGCAAGCGCCTGTCCAACTTCGTTGGACCACCAAATTCGATGCCGTCGACAGCCTGCTCCCCGTCGATCACGCCCGGCGCACACGCGTTCGCTTCTCTGTCAACGCCGCCCGCATCGCTCGTGACTTTGAAGGCGGCACAGCTTCGGTCTCAGCCCGCTTGTCCGCGCTTAGAAAAATGGCGGTTGCCGGATACCCGGTAGGTCTCACGATCGCGCCCATCATGCCCATCGCCGATTGGAAGGACCAGTATCTCGACCTGTTACGATCCGCCGCCGCCTCGCTCGCGAACATTCCTCAAATTGATTTGACCGTCGAAATGATCACCCACCGTTTCACACCGAAATCGAAGCTCGTCCAACTCGACTGGTACCCAAAAACCACCCTGGACTTGAACGAATCCACCCGTAGCAAAAAGATGACCAAGTTCGCCTCCGCCAAGTTCGTCTACCCCAAGCCCGTCATGACCGACCTTCGCCAATGGTTCGAATCTGCCCTGGCCAACGAACTGCCGCAAGCTCGCGTACTCTACTGGACCTGACGCTTTCGACAGCCCCCGCCACCCCTCGGGGACAGTCCGGCCTAGCAATCGCCCAACCACGAACGTCCGAAACGCAGGCCTGTCCCCCGTCTCCAAAAGCCCCAACCTCCTTCGCTACGAACACCCCCCCCACACCCCTCGGGGACAGTCCGGCCTAACGATCCCTCAACCACGAAAGTCCGAAACGCAGGCCTGTCCCCCGTCTCCAAAAGCCCCAATCTCCTTCGCTACGGAACGACCCACCACCCTCGGGGACAGTCCGGCCTAACAATCCCCCAACCACGAACGTCCGAAACGTAGGCCTGTCCCCCGTCTCCAACCCCCCAGCTCCCCACCTCCGAACGACCCACCACCGCGCCCTCGGGGACAGTCCGGCCTAACGAATCCCCCAACCACGAACGTCCGAAACGCAGGCCTGTCCCCCGCCTCCACCCCCCGGCACTCCTACTGCGGGCGTAGCCCCTGGACGGGAACAACGTTCTCGTCTACTCCTTTGAGTCAGGTGAATCAAGACGCGCAAGCGGACCCGGAAAACAACTCCGGCGGCGCTTTCTCGAGCATCAGGCTTTGCTGCCCTTCCCAACTCCGGGATCCTAGAGCTTCGACCCTCCTGCTCCACGTAATCCCGCTGCCGGACTTACTTCACTGTGAACTTCGCGGTTGCTGCGCTCGTGCTGTTGCCCGAGTTTCCTGTGAACGTGATCGTGTAGGTGCCCGGCGCGCTTTTCTTGGGAAAAAAGATGCCGGACAAAGCGTAAGCCGTTCCCCGCTGTAGTGAGACGTTCATCGGTAGATTCAGACAGTAAGAGCCCGTTGGGCCGCCCGAGCAGCTCAGCGAGACCACGCCCCCGAAGCCATTCACCGACTTCACAGTAAGCACGAAACCGCCTAAAACGCCGCGCGAAACCGTCTCCGAACTAGGCGACGGCGTGATCGTAAAGCTCGCCGGGGCAGCATTGACCACAAGCATCACCACGTTCGAGCTGGCCGCCGTAAAGTTGCCGTCTCCCGCGTACTGCGCGGTCAGCGAATCGGCGCCGGCAGGCAGGGATGAAGTTACGAAGTTGGCTTGTCCGTTACTGTTGAGCGGCGCCGAACCGAGAGCGGCGCTCCCGCTATAGAACGTGACCGGCTCACCAGTCGTGGTGAACGACTGATAAGAATAGCCACTGAGCATCGCTGTAAGAGTGACACTCTGCCCCGCTATCACTGGATTGGCACTTACTACGAACGACAGGCCTGTCTGTCTCGGTGTTGCCGTTAGCGCTACCGTGCTGGACGAACTGGCGGAGTTGAAGGCATCCCCTGCGTATTGCGCCTGCGCTTGATGAGTTCCTGTGCCCACCGGGGCTACCGGGCTAAGTGTCGCCGTCGCGGTCTGCGTCACACTTCCCAGCAGCACATACATTGAGTTGCTATCGAAATTAGGGACGACCACATCCGGAACCCCATCGCCATTTAAGTCGCCAAAGCTGATGTCCAAAATGTTGTTTCCCGATGCAGGATAGGTGACCGCGGTCTGTAGCGTGCCGTCACCGTTGCCTAGCAGCACAGCTACCGTGTTATCGTCTGTGGCGCTTGCGACATCGAGCACGCCGTCTCCGTTCAAGTCACTCAACGCGACTGCATGGCTTGCTGATCCCGCCGGGTATTCAGTCTCAGCCTGAAACATTCCGTCACCATTCCCTAGCAGAACGCTCACACCTTGGTTGTTTGCAGTTACCAAGTCAAGCTTCCCGTCACTGTTCAAATCGCCAGTCGCAACACTGGAAGGAGACCGCCCAGCGGGATAGGTAACTTGCGCCTTGAAGGAGCCGTCGCCATTCCCCAGCAGTATTCCTACGTTGTTACTATCGGCGTTGGCGATGGCTAAATCAAAGATTCCATCTCCGTTGAAATCGCCCACGGCGATGTCGATGGGAGCCGCTCCTACGGCGTATTGGCGTTGGGCCTGAAACGTGCCGTCGTGATTACCTAGAAGCACACTTACCGTGTCACCGGTGTCGCTCGTGACTGCCAGATCCTGCACGCCGTCATTATTGAAATCACCCACCGCAATACCTATCGGAGCGTGACCCACTGTATATGTTGCGGCCGGCTGAAAACTCCCATCCCCGTTGCCGAAGACCACATCGACCGTGCCCCCAAAGTTCGTCACCGCCAAGTCCATTACGCCGTCGCTGTTAAAATCTCCTACTGCGATAGTCTGCGGGTCATTGCCCGCGGTGGAAGTGAGCGGCGCGTTGAAAGTGCCATCACCCTTTCCTAGCAAAACAGCAACTTCGCTAATACTGTAATTTATTGTCGCTATGTCGGGAATGCCATCGCGGTTAAAGTCACCGTTGACGACGCTTTCGGTTGCCGAGCCAACATCGAATGGCTTGGCTACCCCCAGGGTTGCAGCTAAGGCCGGTTTGCCTAAAGCGGCGCTGCCTAGCAGCGTATTGTTGGTCGTGTCGTGGAACGAAACGCTGCCGGTCGGCGCTAAATATCCGCTGCCGGTCACCGTTCCGGTCAGGTTGTAACTACCCGCGCTGCCAGAAGAACTTATCGCCGTGGTAGTCGATGTTGTCCCAGTAACTGTTAACGTCTCGGACTGCGATAGGCTCCCGCTATAAGTCTGTGTTCCGGCGAAACGGGCTGTAATCTGATGAGGTCCCAATCCAAGTCTCACGGCGATAACCGCTGTTCCGCCGGGTTCGCACAGGCAGAGCTGGGCCACGCCCAACACCTTCTTGCCATCCAGAAAGATCACTTGTCCTGGCGCAACAGAAGTTCCGCTTGCTTGAACGGAAGCAGTCAAGCTTACCGATGTATTCTGCGGCGCCGAGGACGACGTCAAAGTTAGTGTTGTGCTGGTCGCTGGTGCGCCATACGTCAGCGGCACTATGAAAAGCCCCAGCGCTGGCAGGAGGCTAGTTCTAGCAATTGAGCTACGCATACGTGAATTCACGATGTTCTCCTTGTTCTCCGGTCTTGCTGGCGTCGGCTAAGCCTCGTTTTGTTGTTTCAGCCGAATGCCTCGACACTACAGGGGCGATCACTCGGCTTAAACTGATCAGCGAGACGAGTTTTTTTTCACGCCGCGGGCGGTTTGGAAGCTTGGGTGTATCTCTCTTCGACAAACTGAGGATCGTCGTGGTATCTTCGGCCCAATCGCAAGAAATCCGGTCGACCGGACGCCAGCGATCCTCCCGAATACAGCTCTTCCAGTTGTGCGGACTTCCGCGTCTCGCCTCCGTCCAAGGATTCGGGGCGAGCCGAGCGGCATGGCTTCGAGTATTTCCGCGATAAAAAATTGTCCTTGTATGCCGCGCTGGATGTGAAGACGGGGCAAGTGCATGGCATGACCGCCGGACGACATACCAGTAAAGAGTTCGTTGCGTTTCTGGAAGGACTGGTTTCGCAAACCCGCTGGGCCAAGGAGATGGTAGTGTCAAGCGTTTTGTGTAAACGCGTTTCGTTATTTTGACTCAGTTAAAGTTTGACTTTCAGTTTTCCGTTCGCTGTCACGCGTTTCGATGGATTTTTGAAGCCAGCGGGGGATGCACAAGGGGGCCGTGCCCTCTTGTGGGGGGAGCCGCGTAATTTGCGGCGTGGGGGGAACCCGCCCGCCCCGGCCTTTCCCCTTGGGGAAACGGGAAAGGGGAAGTGAAATGCTTTTTGCTCCTTGCTGCCGCAGGCTCGTCTGAACCCGTTCATGCTCGTGCCTGCTCCATTCGTTCCGGCCAGCGGATCGCAAACTGCCGCAGCGCCTCGCGCCAACCTTGCACCGTCTGCCATTTCCTGGATACCTTCTGCAGCGCCAGGTAGAGCAGTTTGATCGCGGCGTCCTGGGTGGGAAAGGAGCCGCGATTTTTGGTCACTTTGCGCAGCGTCATATGCAACGATTCCACCGCATTGGTCGTATAGATGATCTTGCGGATCTCTTCGGGAAAGTCGAAGAACGGAATGACCCGCTGCCAGCTGCGCTCCCACACATCGGCTACCACTTGATGCTTCGGGTATTTGCGCCGGAACTCGCCCAGCGCCCTTTCGGCCTGCTCGGCGCTGACGGCCCGGTAAATCGATTTCAAATCCGCCGCCATACTCTTACGCTCTTTCCAGTTCACAAACTGGAGACTGGCGCGGATCAAATGCACAATGCAGGTCTGCACCAGCGTGCTCGGGAACACCGCTTCGATGGCCTCCGGGAAGCCTTTGAGCCCATCGGTGCAGATCACGAAGGCATCCTTCATGCCACGGTTTTTCAGGTTCTGCAGCACCGCCATCCAGTACTTGGCGCCTTCGTTCCCACTGGCCCACAAGCCCAGCACCGACTTCTGGCCCTCCAGATTAATGCCGATCGCGGTGTACACCGCGCGGTTCTCCACCTTGCCGTCCTGCCGCATCTTTACCATCAGCGCATCCAGATAGACGATCGGGTACAACGCTTCCAGCGGCCGCTCCTGCCACGCTTTCACTTCCTCCATGACGCTGCCGGTGACCTCCGAGATCAACGCGGCGCTCACCTCGACGCCGTATAAATCCTGCAGGTGGCCCTGAATGTCACGCGTCGTCATGCCGAGCGCGTACATCGACAGGATCTTCTCATCGAAACCGGCAAAGCGCGTCTGGTGCTTCTCGATTAACTGCGGCTCGAAGCTGCCGTTGCGATCGCGCGGCACCGCAATCTCCATCTCGCCGGCTTCGCCTTTCAACGTCTTCGTGCTCTTGCCGTTCCGCGAGTTGCCGCTGTGGTAACCGGCTACGTCATGCTTCTCGTAGCCCAGGTGATGGTTCAGTTCTCCGGTCAGCATCCGCTCCACCAGCGCCTTGGTCAGTTCCTTCACCAGACCGTTCGGTCCGATCAGGCTTCCTTCGCTGCTTGCAATGAGCTCGTCGATCAGTTCTTTCTTGATTGCCATCCGGTTCTCCTATCTTCCTCTTCTCGAGAACCGCGTTTACACAATCCTTTTTACACCCTCTTTGCGCAGCGTCATATGCAACGATTCCACCGCATTGGTCGTATAGATGATCTTGCGGATCTCTTCGGGAAAGTCGAAGAACGGAATGACCCGCTGCCAGCTGCGCTCCCACACATCGGCTACCACTTGATGCTTCGGGTATTTGCGCCGGAACTCGCCCAGCGCCCTTTCGGCCTGCTCGGCGCTGACGGCCCGGTAAATCGATTTCAAATCCGCCGCCATACTCTTACGCTCTTTCCAGTTCACAAACTGGAGACTGGCGCGGATCAAATGCACAATGCAGGTCTGCACCAGCGTGCTCGGGAACACCGCTTCGATGGCCTCCGGGAAGCCTTTGAGCCCATCGGTGCAGATCACGAAGGCATCCTTCATGCCACGGTTTTTCAGGTTCTGCAGCACCGCCATCCAGTACTTGGCGCCTTCGTTCCCACTGGCCCACAAGCCCAGCACCGACTTCTGGCCCTCCAGATTGATGCCGATCGCGGTGTACACCGCGCGGTTCTCCACCTTGCCGTCCTGCCGCATCTTTACCATCAGCGCATCCAGATAGACGATCGGGTACAACGCTTCCAGCGGCCGCTCCTGCCACGCTTTCACTTCCTCCATGACGCTGCCGGTGACCTCCGAGATCAACGCGGCGCTCACCTCGACGCCGTATAAATCCTGCAGGTGGCCCTGAATGTCACGCGTCGTCATGCCGAGCGCGTACATCGACAGGATCTTCTCATCGAAACCGGCAAAGCGCGTCTGGTGCTTCTCGATTAACTGCGGCTCGAAGCTGCCGTTGCGATCGCGCGGCACCGCAATCTCCATCTCGCCGGCTTCGCCTTTCAACGTCTTCGTGCTCTTGCCGTTCCGCGAGTTGCCGCTGTGGTAACCGGCTACGTCATGCTTCTCGTAGCCCAGGTGATGGTTCAGTTCTCCGGTCAGCATCCGCTCCACCAGCGCCTTGGTCAGTTCCTTCACCAGACCGTTCGGTCCGATCAGGCTTCCTTCGCTGCTTGCAATGAGCTCGTCGATCAGTTCTTTCTTGATTGCCATCCGGTTCTCCTATCTTCCTCTTCTCGAGAACCGCGTTTACACAATCCTTTTTACACCCTCCATCCTCGCGCATATAGCGTTGCGCAAAGCGATGCCGGCGATAGGGCTTCGCTTTCACTTCTTCGCCTCTCAGATACACCGTGATCAAGCGTGTAATCTGGGCCCGGCTCAAACCCGTCATCTTCCCCAAATACCGCCGCACCAAACCCCGGCTGCTTCGCTTCAACTTCTCATAACCTTGCTGCCGCAGCGTGCCGTTCACCCACGCGTATACCTCGCCCCGGTCACGCCCTTCGAACTCAACCTCACCGCTGGCTCCTAAAAATGCCTGGATCTGTTCCAGGCTCAACCGCTCTGCTGCCTGCATTTCGACAATCAATGCCCAGCATCACTAACCGCCCCCCCTTCTCCAGGCTCATCTTGCATGAAACAAGACTCCTGGTTGACACAAAATAATCGTAAGATGTATCTTAAGGCATCATCACAGATACACAATTTCCTTGTCGTTTCCCCTTTGGACCGGTCCTGCAGGCTTTCGGTCGCCTTCGCGGCCCAGGCGGCTTCAGCTTCGGGCGGTGGTGGGGCGGCCGAGGTTTCATGGGCGAAGGCGGTTTCCCCGGCGGGCGTAAGCTCTCCTCGGCCGATCTTCAGCTTGTCCTTCTCGCGTTACTGGATAAACAGCCCTCGCACGGCTACGAGCTCATTCGCGCGCTTGAGGAGCGGTCTAGCGGATTCTACGTTCCCAGCCCCGGCGTTATTTATCCGGCGCTTACTTACCTCGATGAGATTGGCCACGCGTCCGTTGAGCAGGACGCCAATCGCAAGCTATACCGCATCACCGACGAAGGCCGCAAGCACCTCGAAGCGAACCGTGCCAACGCGGAAGCTATGCTCGAGGCGCTGGGCCGTATCGGAAGCAGAATGGAGCAAGTCCGCGAAGCCTTTGCAGGCTTGGACGCTCTTGATCCTAAAGCCGCAGATGATCTGCAGCGAGCGCGCCACAGCCTCAGGCATGCCTTGATGCGGACTCGTGATTGCACTCCCGACGAAGCGCGACGCATCGCTCTGATCCTCGAACGCGCTACGGCCGAGATTCTCGGTACGAGCAAGGCAAAGTAAACGGTTATGGTGCCGGTCATTGACCCCATCCGTTGCGAAGCCAAAGGCCCCTGTGTTCCTAATTGTTCTCATAGCGTCCTAGCCATCCAGGCGGTCTCGCCCGAGGTGAAAGCCTTGCTGCCGCTCATTGGCCGCTTAAAGTTATTCGTTCGCGGTGGAAAACAGGCATTCGCCGAGTATCCGGATGCCTGTCGCGGTTGCGGACTTTGCATTCAGGCCTGTTCTGAGAAGGCGATCCAACTGAAGGCACCACCAACCCTGAGCAAGCGCCCGCGCCCTCGTCGAGCTTGCGCCGCTCACCATCGCTGCCCTACTCGCTCCGCAACGCCCGCATTGGATCGACCGAAGAAGCGCGCTGCGCCGGCACGTAACAAGCCCCCAACGCCACTACCAGCAACAACGCGGTTACACCGCACAAAGTCCCGGGATCATAAGAAGGCACCCCATAGAGCACGGTCGAGTTCGACATCACTCGACCCAGCCCCAGTGCGCCAATCAAACCAACCGCGGCGCCCACGGCCGCCAGCGATCCGCCTCGCCGCATCACCCACCGCCGCACTTGCTCGCGATCCGCTCCGAGCGCCATCCGAATCGCCATCTCGCGCGTTCTCTGGCTCACCACGTATGAAATCACTCCATACAGCCCAACGGTAGACAGCACGAGCCCGAGCCCGGCAAACAATCCCAGCAGAACCATCGAAAACCTCCGGGCCGCAAGCGACTTCGCAACAATCTCCTCCATCGTTTCGGCTCCATACATCACTTGATTCCCATCCATCTGCCGCAGCGAGACTCCGATGTCGGTAATTGCTTTTGCTGGATCTGCCGCACGTACCACGACATCGATGTTGATGCCGGTACTCGAAATCAGCTGCGAGCCAGGCAGTTGGCCGACCGGCAGATAGATTTCCGCCCGCAGGGAATGCCTATCATCATTGTCCAGGCCCCACTGCATCACATGCCGCGCTACTCCGACAATCGTGACCCGCCTCTCATCAGAGACGCCAGACAGATTCAACCGCCTCCCAACCGGATCCCTCTCTCCGAAGTAGCGGCGCGCAAATACCTCGTCAATGACCGCCACGAGCGGCGTCTGCTCGCGATCCCGATCAGTGAAAAACCTTCCCCTCATCAATCGCGTTCCCATCACTTTCAGGTATCCCGGTCCCACCACGTAACTCAGCGCCATATGCATCCCGTTGGTATCTGCGGGACGGGCTTCGCTATCCATCCAGAAGAGTTCCTCACTGTCGCCCGATAGCGGCAATCCGCCCCAGGACGGAGAGACCGCTTCGATTCCCGGAACTCGCCCGATCTGGCGAGTCAGCTCTCGCATATAGGCCTGAGCCGCGCTGGGTGTTGCAGTCCTCGGGCTGTATGGCGTCGAAACGCTGAACGTGAGTATGCCCTTTGCTTGAAATCCCGGATTCACATGCGCGAGCGCCCGCAAGCTCCGAATCTCAAGCCCCGCGCCCGTCAACAAAATCAACGTCAACGCCATCTCGAACACAATCAGTGCATCTTGCGAACGGTTCCGTGTCCCGCTCCCACCGCGCCCGCCTTCCTTCAGCGTGCTCTGCAAGTCCTGGCGCGCGGCGTTGCGTGCCGGCAGCAATCCGCAGAGCACGCCCACGAGGAGCGAAACAATCGCCGCAAAGCCAAAGACAGGCAAACTCATATGCACCGACGAAGCTCGTGGAACCGCATTGGGCGCCAGCTTGAGCATCGCGGGCGTGCCTAGGCCCGCAAGTAGCAAACCCAATCCGCCTCCCACTACCGCGAGCAAAACGCACTCGGTCAGCAGCTGCCGGATAATCCGCGCCCGCCCCGCGCCCACCGCCAGTCGCATCGCTATCTCCTGGGTTCGCGCATTCGATCGCGCCAATAATAGGTTTGCCAGGTTGCCGCATGCAATCAACAGCAAAAAAGCAACCGCGCCGAGAAGCACCAACAGCAGCGGCTGCACTCCTCCGACCATCGATTCGCGCAGCGGCAGCAGCTTTGCGCCTTGGCCCCGGTCGTATTCAGGAAACGCGGCTGCCAAGTGGTCTGAAATCAGATTCATATCCGCTTGCGCCTGGCTCACTGTCACGCCCGGCTTTAGACGCCCAATCCCGTGCAGGCCGAGCCCTGCCCCGCGGTCTGTCAGCGCCTTCGTCTGCCACTGCGCCACCGGCACGTACACGTCGCCCTTCCGGAAATTGGACAGCGCAAGTCCGAACTCTCCCGGCACCACTCCAATAATCGTGAACCTGCGCCAGTCGAGCGTCATGGCTTTGCCGATAACCCCTCGGTCCTCGCCGAACTTGCGCTTCCATAATCCCGCGCTGATCAGCGCAACCGGCGCTCGGCCTGGCTCGTCCTCGTCATGAGCAAACAGTCTCCCGGCCACCGACTTAATGCCCAAAAGCGAAAAGAAATCCGCCGATACATAGTCGCCAAAGAGCTGCTCCGGCCTCCCCGCGCCTGTCAGCGTGAAATTAGTCTGCCGTTCTACCGCCAGTGCCGCCAGCGTTCGATTCTCCCGCTTCCAGTCCAGGAAATTCGGCCACGAAATCGAGCCTTCTTCGAAGTTCGGCTTGCTCTGGTGTACCGCTACCAGTTCGCCTGGCCGCGTAAATGGAAGCGAGTGCAGCAGCACTCCATCCACAATCGAAAACAACGCCGTATTCGCGCCGATTCCAAGCGCTAACGTTGCTACCGCAACAAGCGTAAACCCTGGGCTCTTCCGCAACATTCGCCACCCGAAGCGCACGTCCTGCCCCAGCATCTCGATCCACGGCAGACCCTGCTGTTCCCGATGCCTTTGCTGCGTCTGCGTGACTCCGCCCAGCTGAACCAAGGCGCGCCGTCGCGCCTCGTCCGCGCTCATTCCCGCGCGCATATTGTCCTCCGTATGCATCTGCAGGTGGCTTTCGAGCTCGGCTGTGAAATCTCTCCCAAATCGTCGAAATCCGAACGACCCCAACAGCCGCATCCACATCGCCCGCGCTTTCCGCATCACGACTCGGTCTCCGGTGAAAGGAACCGCGCCAGGATCTCGGTCGTCTGCTCCCACTCCCGCGCCTTGCGCTGCAGCTGTTTGCGCCCCGCCCGCGTCAGCTTATAGAACTTCGCCCTTCGGTTGTTCTCGGAGGCTCCCCACTCGGAGGTAATCGACCCTTCCTGCTCCAACTTCAGCAGCGCCGGATACAGCGTTCCATAATTGAGCGCTAAACGGTCCCCGCTGGTCTGCTCGATGCGCCGCGCAATCCCGTACCCATGCTGCGGCCCCATCGTTTCGAGCGTCTTGAGCAACATCAGCGCCAGCGTTCCCTGCCAAACGTCCGACTTCCCGCCCATCCTTTGTCTCCCCTTGCCTTCCCATAGGGATCATGCCACAAAGATCTATTGGAATGCAATAGGGAGAAAACTCGTGCTGCGGTCTTTAACTTTCCTCGATCCGACGGTCGTTTTCGTTGAGCAGCGTTAACTCGCCCCAATCGAGCTCCTCTTGAAGCAACAGGAACATGTCGATTCCTACCCGGTCCTCTGTTCTCAAACTTTCCAATTCACGCCGGCCCGAACGAATTGCCGCCAATCCAAGCGCGCGATGCCGTTCGAGCGACGCGCACTTCGATCGGTTGTCGTTGGCCTCGCGCAGTATGGAATAGCTGTACCGCAGATTCTCCGCTTCTGGACCCGTTTCCTTCTCTAATGCCTCAATCGCCGCGCTAACTAGCCGCAGCCGTGCATCGGCAATCTCTTGCTGTTGCGTGCGGCGCTGATCCAACTTGAGCAGCCGAATGAGCGGCGCGAGAGTCAATCCCTGCAGGACCAACGTGGCTATCACCACCGAAAAAGCAATCAAAACCATTACTTCCCGTTGCGGAAAAGCCGAAGGCAGCGCGAAGGCCGTTGCCAATGTAACAAACCCCCGCATGCCGCACCATCCGACGAAGATCGCCTGGCGGATGGAGGCCGGTTCAGGCTGACCTCCGCGCGTCCGCCACCAGGAAATCAACCGGTTGTAGATGATGATGACGACCATCCGGGTGACCACCACGGCCAGCACCACAGCTGCCGCAGCTGTGAACGCATCTCTCAAATGGCTCGGCTCCATTCGGCTCACAATCGTCCGCGCTTGCATGCCCATGATCAGAAAGGCCAAAACATTGAGCGTGAATACAACCGAATTCCAGACCGCATACGATTGCACGCGCATCCGCGCCGAGAGGTTCACCTCCGCGCTGCTCGCCAACGTCATCGCGAATGCAACCATACAGAGAACCGCCGAAAGTTGCAAGCGCTCCGCCGCGATCCAGACCAAATAGGCAATCACAAACTGCAGCAGGTTGCCGCCCAGAGTGCCGGAAACAAAACGGTTTACCCGCCTGACAAGCCCTCCGCAAACGATCCCAAACAACAGCCCGCCCGGTACCGCCAGCGATAAGCGCAAAACCACCCCCGTGTTCATGCCGTGGTGGCCTTGAAGGGTGAGCGCCGTGCTGAAGAGTAGCAACGCTGTCGCGTCGTTGAATAAACTCTCGCCCTTCAGCACCGTCTCGGTACTTCGCGGAATGGGTATTGCTGATAAGACAGCGGTAGCTGCCGCTGCATCGGGTGGCGATACTATTGCGCCCAACACGATCGCTGCCGCGAGCGGCAGTCCCAACAGTGCCCATCCCACCCACGCGACCACCGCAGTCGTCGCCAAAACTGCAACGATCGCCAGAGCCACCAGCGGCGCCCAAAATCGCCGCGCGGCTCCCAGGGGAAAATCAAACGCTGCATCTACCAGGACGGGCGCAATAAACAGTGCCAGCGCCGTCGCGGGCGCAATTGAGATGGTCGGCGATCCCGGAATCATTGCCACCGCCACGCCGGCCGCCGCCAGCATCGCAGGGTAGGGAAGTCGAAGTCGTCGCGCAACCTGCAGCAACACAATTGCGGACAGCAGAAGAATCAGCAGGCTCTCGAAGAATGTCACGTCACTTCACTTGCGCTCAGGCCCCACTCCACAACAACAACGCCGCCGCAAACTCGGCCCCGCACCACGACAACGGCGACGCCTCGCTACATTCGCTTCCGTCCGGTGAAATATGCTCCGGCATCAAGCCGTACGTATTCGCATTCCGCATCATCCAATCGATAAATCCCTTCGCCGCCTCCTTCTTTCCATACATCGTCTGATACTCGGACGCTGCCGCAGTAGTGAAAAAGAACACGCCATGCCCGTAGCTCGCCAAGCCCGGATCCGGCGAATCGAAGTACTGCATGCCGCCTCCCAATTTCACCGTGTTGTTGTCGTAAAATACGTCCGATAAATCCATCTCTCGATGATCCGGATAGCCCCAGATCACCCCCACATTCGCCGTTGTGTCCCACAGATACGTTTTCTGCCCGGACTGCTTCGTTAGGCTGACGCCGCCCGTGCCCTTCTGCTCGGTAAACCGCACGTCCGCGTATGTCTGCCGTGTTTTGTCGAACATCTCCGGCAGCGCCGCCGAAATTCTTGCCGCCGCCGCGTTGTAACGCTTCGCGCGCTCGGCATCTCCAAACTCACGCGCCATTCCAGATGCTGTTTTCAGAGCGGCCGCATCGATCATGTTCGTCGCCGGTAAGTATCCCGTCCATTCCACAATCCCGCCTTCCCACAGCAGCCCGTTCGCGCTCAAATGCGTCACCAGAAAGTCCGTTATTTCGTAGAAGAATTCGCGGTCGGCTAGCCACAATCCCGTTTTTGCGTGATAATGCTGCAGCAGGTAAATGTAGTACCCGTTCGCATCCCACTCCGGTTCATCGAAACGCGCTCCGCTGCCGCCATCCACCGCCTTGCCATGCGCGTCATACCGTGCATACCATTCCCCCGGACTCTTCATCGGGATCGCGGCTCTCGCCCAAAATTCGATCACCTGTTTCGCTTCTTCCAGGTGACCGGTCATGATCAACACTCGAGCGCACATCATCGCGTCGCGCGGATAGAGCTGGGGCATATTGTTCGTTACGAACTGGCCTGTGATATCGGCCGGAATCTGCCCGTGTAAGTTCGCTGACTTCACGCAGTACAAATTGCGCTTGTACGCCTCTAAATAGTTCGCCGCTTCCGCGTCGCCTTCTCGAAACGCTGGCAACACGCCTTCATTCATCCAGGCGTTCCAATGCTTGGTGGCCGTCGCCTCCAAATCTTTTTCGCCCCGCAGCAAGCGAACTTTAGCGACCGCCTGCGCTACTGACACCTCCGGCACAAGTAGCACTTGCAACTTCCTGCTCGCGGTCCCGCTCACCGAAACCGTTTCTCCCTCGATGCCCACCCGATCCTGATCGGACTTCGGCGCGACCGCCAGCACCGTCCCGTTCGACCACACCGCGATCGCCATCCCATCTTCTTGCCGCAGCGATGTGAGCCGGATTTCCCGATCCGTCTTGATGTCGGCCCGCAGCACAGCCTTGAAGCGATAACGCCTATCGGCCTGCCCGCCGTGAGCTTCCATCGAAAGCACCGCCGCTCCGTCTGGGTGTACGAAGCACTGGGCGCTCGCCGTCCCACCGTCCTTCATTGGTGTCCGCGTCTCGGTTGTGAAAAAGTTCTTCATCCCCACTGCCGCCGCGCCTGACTTCCCGCTCTCCTCACCGGGCAGATCGAACGCCGTCGACGCTACATAGTCGGCCGTGTAGTCTCCAAAATAGAAATGCTGGATGCCCTTGCGATGGGTGATTGCGGAAATTCGCTCGTCATCCGAGTACACGGCTGTCAGCTGCCCATTGCCCAGAATCGCGTAACCTTTCCAGGGCAACTTCGCACCATAACTCAAGCAACTCATCGCCCCCATCAGCAGCCCCGCCAACACACACCGCCGCGCTCTTGTCCGCATCGAAACACCTCTTCCTTTGTCTCTCCAGAATAGGCGACAAAGATCTTCCGATGTCACAAGACACACAATCCTCCCGCCGACAGAAGCCCGACTATTTCTCGACGTTAAAGCCTCGATCGTCACGCGCGTGTCCGGCATGGATAAGGGTCGATTCCCCGCAAGTGATACTATCGGCGGCAGTCAGAAATGTTCTGCTTCAAACCAAGTCCGGACGAACGTGACACCCTCAAGAAAGCCGTTGCGAAGTTCGCGCACGATCCCGCCAAGTCACAACTGCTATCCCGCTTAGATACAGACGATGCAGAATACAGCCCTGGCGCCGAAGAATGGAAGCACCTTAAGTTCTGCATCGAGCAGCACCATCTCCACGCACAAACCGAAGTGCGGCGCGATCCGAAAAAGAAATCAGCAAAGCTCCAGATGGACAAAGCCGACGCCCTCGTAAGAAAGTTCCGTCCTAATTTTTCTTGACGCTTTGGGTACTAGGAACGCCCTGTTCGCCGCAACGTTTCTTCCACACCAATCGTACTTTTTAAGCCGATCCGCAATCTCCTGAAACACATTTCGCCGCTGTTCCCAAATGAAATGATGGGGCTTTCGCCATGTCCTGTAGGCAAGCATTTCTAATCCGACCGGCCACGTGGGAATCCGGCCATAGCTCCGGAACAGTTGCGCACGCCCCGCACCCATCCAGCGGAGTATTCCAGCATCTCTGGGCAACGGCGTGCGCTTTCACGCAGGAATCGCTTGATTGCTCGCGCCAGCCCGATGCCGTTTTACCTGAGCAGAAGGAACAAGCCCTGCATGCACTGAAAGAGAGTGCATAGCTTCCTATTTTCCCGCTGCTCCACCACTCTCTAACTCCTTCAACTTTTCCTTGGCGATTAAGTCGCCGGAATCTTTTTCAAGCGACTTGCGGTACGCGTCAATCGCCAACTCCTTTTGCCCGGTCTTTTCGTACGCTTTGCCAAGGTCGTCATACGCTCGGCTAGATTCGGGATAGAGTTGCACATTCAGTTTGGAAAGATCAATTGCTTCAGAAACGTGATCTGCGGCCATCAAGTCACCAGACCAGGAACGCATCGCTTCCTCTTCCAACTTGAAATCGGCATTCTCCTTCTTCATGGCGGCGTAGACAGCGCCAGCATGGTCAAAACCTTGCCGCCCCAACTCCTCACGGAAAGCATCAAGTGACGGAGGCAGGCCCTTGGCAGCGCGGAAATCTGCAGTTATGAAGTGCCGCGGCGCACCATTTTCGGCAGGTGTCTTTTTCAAATACTCCATCGCTGCCGAATCACCCTTCAGGTACGCATCGAGGAACCGGAGCGTATACCGCGCTACCCATGCATATCCTGCAATTCCATCCTCTCGTTCGAAATCGGCCGGCCGCATATCTGGAAAAAATTTCCAGGCATACTCGTTGCGTTGATCCATCGAGCTGAACTCCAGATGCATCATGCCGAGCATGTGTACCAGAACCAGATCGCCGTGCGTCCAGGCGTTCAGGACACTGGGGCCTCGAGATTTATCTGGGTCATTCATATAGAGTGCTTGGTCTTCAATCGTGACTTCCCCTTGCCTGAAGAAGAGCAGTGGGATAGTCATCTGCTCTGGATGAACATCACCGGCCTGTTTGACCAGTCCAGGGTAGTAACGCATGCTCCCGTCGAGATCGATAAGGGCGTCAATCCGGTTGTCCCGCGCGGCGGCAAAAAGGTTCGAAATCCCGCCCCAACTGTATCCAGCCACCGCGACTTTGGAGACGTCGGTATCGGGAAGCGTACGTGCATAGCCGATCAGAAACGAGATATCGAGCGCTTGCGCATCAATCCCCGTCAAGTCATCGGTCATACTACGAGTCTTGGCGCCCATGCTCGGGCTTGCAATCACCACATAACCATAACTTGCAAGATACTCGCAAAGATCTGCATTCTCCCATGCCTTCGCTGAGAAACTCGGTGCATATATGACAAGCGGGAATCGTCCCGGCGCAAGTGGCGCGTTGCGGACCGACCACATTGTCATTTGTAGCGTCGGCTTCATGTCCTTCAGCCGGTCCTGGGCTCCTTGCGGCGAATGCGACATAGTGTTTCCAAAGCTGGTCTCCGTGGCGAGCAGGTTTACGTAATCGGACACCTTCATTGGCTTTGCAACGCTGTTTCCGGCGGGGTACCAGATCAAAGTCTGCAATGGCCGCGCTCGCTCACCACCAAAAGGCTTGCCCAGATCGTCGGTACGGTGGCGGTAGACGCGCGAGTAGTCGTACTGCTCCACTACCCTTAGTCCCACCGGATGTGGCCCCTGCTTTTCGATAAATCGGAATAAAGGGATATTGGGAGACGCTGCGACGAAGCTGGGAAACGAAGCTACCAGCAGTGAAAGCAAGAGCCTTGTTGTCATTTCACGAATTCTAGCTCTTCGCGTTCAGATATTCCGTTTAAATCGGGCGTGCGACCGAGTAAGTCGTATTCAACGAACCGTTCTTCTACACCGGATCGTACTTCTTAAGCCAATCCGCAATCTCCCGAAACACATTTCGCCGCTGTTCCCAAACAATTGGGAAATGCGGCGATCCCGGATATTCCACCATGCGCGTCGTCTTCCCGTGCGCGAGCAGCGATTCGAAATACTCGCGGCCCTGATACGTCGGCACCCGGAAATCGGCGCCCCCATGCAGTACCAGAATGGGCGTCTTCACGTTCTCCACAAAATCTACAGCGGAGAATCTTCGGAATGCCTCTGGATCTCTCGACGGCCAGCGCGCATCGAAATCAATCTGCTGCACGTCGCTTGTCCAAATGAAACTTGCCCAATCCGTAATGCCTGCGCCTTCAATCGCCGCCTTGTACCGTGCCGTTTGTGTGACCGTCCACGAAGTCATGAACCCACCCGCGCTCCATCCGAAAATGGCCAGCCGGTTTGGATCGGCCCACCCCTGCGCAACCGCATAGTCTGTCGCGCTGTCCACATCGCTGTACGCACGATCGCCGAAGTGCTGATAGATCGCGTCCAGAAACTTGTCGCCGTATCCGGTAGACCCCCGGTACTCCGGCTGCATCACCACGTACCCCAGGCCCGCAATGATCCGCGAAAACGCATCGAAACGCAACAGGTCATTCGCCTCCGGCCCACCGTGCGGCAGTACCAGGTACGGCGCCTTTTTCCCTTCTGTGTAGCCCGCCGGGAAGGTCACAATCCCCTCCAGCGGTACGCCCTCTTTGCTGGTCCAGTGAACCGTTTTCACTGCTCCCAAAGAAGTTTTCGCGAGTGCTTCTTCCCCTTCGTTCGTGATCTTCTTCAACGCTCCCGCTTCGTCCACTGCCACGTTAAGTTGATGAGCCGGGTCCGCCACTGAATAGGCCAAGCGCTGCGTTCCTTCGCGGTAAGGTGAGAATACCGGCAGCCCGGCAACGCATCCTGCATCCCACTTCTGTGCCGGCTTCAGCGCTTCCCCTGTAAACTCCTCCAAGTCCGTCTGCACCCCGTGCGCCACCAGCGTCCACACGTGCCCATGCGCATCGTTCACGATTGCGACCGCCGTGCCGTTCAAGGTTGGCGTGACGTCTACGGCCTTCCCACCCGCCGCTGGAATCGTATACACCTCGTCTGGAGTCAGCACCGAGTTCGATGTGCTCACGAACGCCAGTTTCTGTCCGTCGCCCATCCACGCAATTCCACTCACGCTATTTGAAATCTCCGCCAGCCGTTTGCTCCCCGACGCCGAGCAGCTGTCGATCCACGACCGCATATAGTGGTGCCCGATTTTCGGAGCCGTAGACACCGTTGCCACTATCGATCCATCCGCTGACCACGCTACTGCGGGACTTGCGCCTCCCACTGTCAAAGTGTTCGAGATGTAATTTAAGTCGGGACACTGCCAGCTTCCACCGGTGCCATCCCGATTCACCATGTAAATGCTCGTTTCGTCCGGCTCTATCACCGCTCGCGTCTCAGCCAGTTCATCCGGCGCGCGCGGATCTGCCAGCAACGCGTAATGCGATCCATCCGGCGACGGTACAGCCCCCTTGATCCCGCGCGGCAGCAGCACCGAAGTCCGCGGCGCCGAACGCTCGTTCAACGTCTTCAATTCGAACACAGCAAACTGGCCCAGCTTGTTGATCGTGTATGAGCCGTACAGCGCCGCTCCATCGCTCGTAAATCCGAAAGGCTCAAAACCCTCTGGCAATTCCAGCTTCTTCCCATCCGAACCGTCTACGCCGATCGTGTGCCACTCGTGGTTGGTCTTGCCCTTTTTCGCGCCGAACGACACCTGATACAAAATCGTCTTTCCGTCCGGACTTATCGCCGCCGCCGCGGCAGAACGCACCTCGGCCCAATCGTCAACATTGAACGGGTGCTTCTGCACGGCGCTAGACTGCGCCCATACAACCCCAACGCCCACCAATGCCAAGCCCGCCGCGGTTCCCAATCTCATGCCATTCATCCTACCCATCCGGATAGACTGCGGAACGGTTGAATTGAACTTCCCGCTTCGAATTCCCCCGGGGTACTTCGATTCCACAACTTCCGTGATCCGCCATGCGCACGTCCGAATCCGCTGAAATTCAGTTGATTGCGATAAAGAAGGCTTCGTTACTGATCGCGCACTATCCCGCCGCCTCATGCCTACCAGCTAATTTCGCGGCCCGCCCTGCGCCCAGCACTGAATTTAACCGGTTCGGATCCGTTCTCAAGCAAAGCCGGTACTGCACAAGCGCCTCGCCGGGACGCCCATCTTCCAGCAGCATGTCCGCCAACATCTCGCGAGCCGGCAACTCCACTTCGCTCTTTCCCTCCCGATCTTGCTTGTCCGCCACGCCGGTCATCCGCTTTATCGCGGTCCCCGTCTGCCCCTGCGCGAACGCAAGCCAAGCATATGCTTCCTCCCGCTCTCCACTCATCGAGTCCGCAACGTACGCATAGCTACTCTTCCTAACTTCCTCGAGTTTGGCTTCATAACCTGTAACTGCTGCCTGGGCCGCCCGTGCATTGCTTAGATGGCCGGCAGCTATAGCCCGTGTCCAGTACACGACGGCTTGGAAATCCGGTTCGGCATCTTGTGGGACCGGCATGGCTTCCGCGGCTTTCCAATCCCGAGTCTCGATCAAATAAAGCGACGGAAATCGCACTCGAACATAGTTGTACATGCCCGCCATATCGGCCAGCTGTGCCCTTGATACCTGCAGCGCTTGCCTTTCGATCTGCCTCGCTTGCTCGAACTCGCCTTTCTGCAAATACGCATACTCGAGGAAGTTCATCGCGTGCAGCATGTCCGGCCACGACTTCTGTTTTTTCGCCACGGCAACCGAAGCCAGATTCGATCGAATGTCCTCATTCCACATTCTCAACCTCGCGAAGATGTGTGACGGCATATGCACCGCATGAGGAGATGCGGGCGCAATTTGCGCATAACGCTTCGCCGCGTTGAGCGCCTCAGGAGCGAGCGTAGGATTGTCGCAGGCATGAATCAAGTAGTGGGCCGCGCCGGGATGGTCCGGCTGCCGCTCGAATACACCATCGATCAACGCGATCGCTTGACGGGTCAGCGCGAAATTGTTTTTGCTAGCGTCCGGCGAGCTCAAAAGCGAAAGCGCATAAAACAGCGTCGCTTCATCGTCTCGCGGAAACGCCTCATGCACGCGTCTCATCGCGCCCGAATATGCCTCTCGCCGGGCCTCATAGCTCACCGTCGCATCGCTGTTGTAAAACGCCGCCGCGGCCTCGATATAAGCGCGCTCCCGGTCCGTCTTGATCGGCGCGCTCTCCGCCTTCCGAACGAGCTTCGATCCTTCTGCCAGCGCCTTCGCGGTCGGGCGGTCCCACAGCTGACGGTACAGGCTCATCGCCTCGCCCCAATACGCCATGGCGCACGCCGGGTCCCGTTGGCTGATTTCCTCAAACTGCAGCCGCGCGCTCTTATAGCTGAACGAATGCAGCAGCGCGACACCCCGATTGAACTCTTGCTGATCCTTTGCCGGACAGGAAATCGGAAACGATACGCTGCCTAGACGTTCTACAACGATCGCTTCTTTGTGATGATTGTGCCCCTTCGCCCACGCTAACGTCGCAAGGAGCAAGATGCTGGCCGCGTTCTGTAATAGAGAGGGCAGCATTAACTTTCTAACGCTCCAAAGTCCCGAACCGCTTCGAACCGGATATTTAAAAAGACACTTTAACTCAAACGCCCCGCGCCGCGCGACGGCTCGCAGTCGTAATACACGGCGTCAATCCCAAACTTCGACATATATGCGCTCTGCATCGCCGTGCGGAAATCCATCACCTGCTCCGGCGCGACAAGGTTGACCGTACACCCGCCGAAACCGCCGCCAGTCATGCGCGCGCCATACACACCTGGCATCTTCACGGCCTCATCGACCAAAAAGTCCACCTCTTCGCAAGTAATGTCGTAGTCGTACTGCATGCTGCGATGCGAAGCGACAAACAACTGGCCCATTTTCTTAAGGTCCTGCGCTCGTGCTGCTGCCCCAAACTCGACAACGCGCTGGTTTTCGGTCACGATATGCCGCGCCCGCCGTCGCGGAAGCTCAGCGATAGAACCTTGCACTTCTTCAAACAGCGCAGGCGACACATCCCGCAAGCTCTCCACTCCAGGGTGCTTTTGCCGGATCGCTTCCACCGCTGCGGCGCATTCAGCGACCCGGTCCCGGTATGCCGAACTGCCAAGCTCGTGCTTCACCATCGAATTGACTGCCACGATTCGCACGTTGCCCGGCAGAGTCACGTACTCATGCGTGAGGTTCCTGCAGTCAATCTGCATCGCTGCATGCTGTCTGCCGAATACCGACGCGTACTGGTCCATGATCCCGCACGGCATACCGACAAACTTCGATTCCGCGCGCTGGCCGAGCAGCGCGATCTCCAAAGGTGGCATCGAGTCAGTCCCGAGCAGCGCTATCGCCGAAGCAATCTCAATCGCTGCCGAAGAGCTGAGGCCCGAACCTGCCGGCACATCGCTCGCAATGTAAAGGTCCGCGCCCTTCAGCTTCACTCCCGCTAGAACCAGTTCTCGCGCTACGCCAAGAACGTAATCGCTCCAGACGCCAAGCGGTTCGGCATTCGGGATCTGGTCTAGCGGTATCGAGAACTCCGATTCCACATCGCGCGAATAAACATCCAACCGCCCTTGAGTCGCCGGCGCGATCGCCACGTAGCATGCCATTTCGAGCGCAATCGGGAACACAAAGCCGAGGTTGTAATCGGTGTGCTCCCCGATCAGATTTACGCGGCCAGGAGCCCGGTACAACTCGGGCTTCGCGTCCGTCCGGTATTGCTCCCCAAACCGCTTTACGATTTCGCCCGGAACGAGAGCCAAAGAAGAATTCCTCCGAAAAGAAGTATGGTCGCGCCGCACCAGGCGTTTACGTTCGTTTCAGCGTCTAGAGGCGCGCGCACATCTGGACTTACCAGCCCGTAAACCAGCAGCATGAGGCCCAGCAGCGTAAACAAGTACCCAGTCGGACGGCGTAGATCGTTCATGATGTTCTTAGAAGAAAATAAGGTTCATGATGACCAGAACCACAATCACCACCAAAGCGAGCGGTCCAGGCCTCTTGTACCACGCGACGTTCTCCTCTTTGGGCAGTTCGGTCACGCCATAAACCAGGTTATGTAGTTCCGCAATCGGCTTGGGTCGGGTTACCAAGCTGATCGCAAGCGTAATCACCAGGCATAACGAAAATGAAACGATCGCGATCCAGTAATTCTGCGCCATCGTAGTGGGAAACGTATGCAGCGTCGCGCCTAGCCAGCCGCCTTTGCCTTCCGCCACAGTTAAGCCGTGCGTGGCTGCTGCCGCGGCGGTTCCCGAAAGCAATCCCCAAAACGCAGCATCGCCGGTGGTGCGCTTCCAGAACATCCCAAGTAGAAACGTGGCAAACAGCGGGGCGTTCACGAAGGCAAAGATGAGCTGCAGGAAGTCCATCATGTTATTGAACTTCGTGGCCAGAAACGCTGTCGCAATTGAAAGCGCCACTCCTGCCACCGTGGTCACGCGTCCCACCCAAAGGTAATGGCTGTCCGGGGCGGTCTTTCGTATATATCCCTGATAGATGTCGTATGTAAACACCGTGTTGAAAGCCGTGACGTTGCCCGCCATACCGGACATGAACGATGCCATCAGCGCCGTCAACCCGATTCCCAGCATGCCCGACGGATAGAATTTCGCCATCAGGGTGGTGAGCACCTGATCGTAGTCGTAACCGCCTCCCGCCTTGAGTGGAAGCGTGTAGCCGCCATGTACTGAACTCATGAGCGCAACCGCCGCAATACCTGGAAGAATCACCACAAACGGCATAAATATTTTCGGAAACGCCGCCACCACCGGAGTCTGGCGTGCCCCTTGCACAGTCTCCGCCGCCATGGCCCGCTGAATCACGAGGAAATTGGTACACCAATAACCGAAAGAGAGCACAAACCCGAGCCCAGTAACCAGGCCGAAAATCTCGACACCCATCGGATTCTGACTCGCATGCGCCGCATAGCGCCAGGAATGTGTCATCACCGGCTGAAGCTGCTCTTTGATGCCGCTCCATCCGCCCGCTTTACGCACCGCGAAGTACGAAAGCGGCGCAAACCCCAACACGATGAGGAAAAACTGCACCACCTCGTTGTAGATTGCGCTTGTCAATCCTCCAAGCAGCGTGTAGATCAGGACGATAGCCGCCGACAGAAGGACCGAATTGGTGAAGCTCCAGCCCAGCACTAGTTCGAACAGTAGCCCGAGGGCGTACATGCTTATGCCCGAAGAAAATATCGTCATCACCGCAAAGGTGATCGCGTTGAGTCCTCGGGTTTTCTCATCGAATCGAAGCTTCAGGTATTCCGGCACGCTTCGGGCCCGGCTACCGTAGTAAAACGGCATCATAAATACGCCCACGAAGAGCATTGCCGGCACTGCGCCTAACCAATAAAAATGCGCCGTCATCATGCCGTACTTCGCGCCCGAAGCACACATCCCAATCATTTCCTGGGCGCCCAGATTGGCTGCAATAAAAGCAAGGCTCGTAATCCATACCGGCACCGAACGGCCTGAGGTCAGAAAGTCTTCGCTTGTTGTAATCCGCCGCTTGGCGAGCCACCCAATTCCCAGAACGAAGGCAAAGTAAATGATGAGACTGGCGTAGTCAATTGCTCGTAGCGTCAAGGAGCATTCCGTTCCGAGCTATCGTACCGCATAGACTTTAGACGCTTCCATTACTTTGTAGCAGCCGGCTCGCTTAATTCGACGTACAATAAAGCTGCAAGCGCTAAAGGTATTGCGGGCTGCTTTTACGGGTGGAGCTTCA
This sequence comes from Bryobacteraceae bacterium, assembly GCA_965219105.1. Taxonomy (GTDB): domain Bacteria; phylum Acidobacteriota; class Terriglobia; order Bryobacterales; family Bryobacteraceae; genus Bog-105. The sequence goes on from OZ244728.1 coordinate 4,536,278, forward strand.
ATACCTGATGTGAGCTACGGGAAGAGGAGCTGCCCTGGTTACGGGTGGCGATGCGTTTGGCCTGCCTCGTCAGGCGAAGGAGTTTGCAACTTATGAATAGTGCATGGGGCACTTCTGCAAGGGTTCTTACCGGAATCTTTATCACAGCCGTTTATGCGACGCCGCAGGCCTACACCATATCGGCCAAGCCTGGCGCAGTTAACTACGTTGAAGGCAATGCGTTTCTCGACGGACGCCCGATATCGGCAAAGAGCGAGAAAACGGTTTTCCTCAATGCCAACGATACGATTTCGACTGATCTTGGAAAAGCCGAAGTTTTGCTTGCTCCTGGCGTTTTCTTGCGCGTAGGGGATAACACCCAAGTCCGCATGATCTCTCCTTCTCTTGCCGATACCCAGCTTGAAATCAAAACGGGCGAGGCAATGATCGAAGTGGACAATCTCGTCAAAGACAGTCAAGTGACTGTGATTGACGGTGACGGAACAGCTGTGATCGACAAGGACGGTCTATACCGCTTTAAAGCGACCGAGCCCCGGTCAGTCGCCGTGCTCGAAGGCAAACTTCAGGTCTCCTATGGCGATCGCAAATCGGACTTGGGAAAAGGTCACGAGCTTATCCTTGCGGATCGTTACAAAACTAATAAGTTCGACACCAAGGAGCAGGATAATCTTTATGCCTGGAGCAACGTGCGAGCCGAATATAATGCGGCTTCCAGCTATCAGGCTGCGCGAGATGTAAATTCCGCAAGTTATGGTGGCGCTTGGGGTGGCTATGGATTTAGCGGTGTCGGCAATCCAGGCTGGATGTGGAACGGCGGGATGAATAGCTGGGCTTGGCTGCCGGGTAATTCGGCCTTCTTTAGCCCCTTTGGCTATGGTTTCTATGGACCGGGATTGGTGGCTTACGCCCCCGTTGTTTATGCGCCAGTGTACGGCGGCGGTTACGGGTATCTAGGCGGGGGTGGGGTGCCGGTTGCTCGCCGCTCTGGAACCGTAAATCTACCAGGTCCCGGCGGTACCACAAGAGCTGTACCAGTCAATCCGATCAAGCCGCCGGCCATTGGTCAAATGACTACCTCCCTTGCGGCGAATCAGGCAGCTCGCAACTCGGCAGCTCGAAACTTTTCGACGAGCGGATTTCGGACCGCTGGTGGTGGTACAGTCTCGGCTGGCCGGGCCGCAACCATGTTCGGTGGTGCAGCCCGGGGAAATTCCCCTGCTGGCTTCTCGGGTGGTGGTGCCCGTACCGGCGGATTCACCGGCGGCGGACGCACTGGCGGCGTCGGTGGAGCTGGGGCCGCTGGTGGCGCTCATGTCGGCGGCGGGAGTGTTGGCGGCGCAGCTCACCGCTAAAGCTCCTCTTTCTTTGTTCAAGTCGCGATTTACGAAGCGGTTCGGCTTACCCCGAACCGCTTTTTCATTTTGAATGCACGAATATGATATTGCGCTGAAGCAGTTGCTGCAAGCCAGGGCAGGCACGTTGCTGCGGTTGTTAACTGGCGGCGCGGTGATTGGGCGATGGCATAATGTGGAGCTGCCACGAGTGCAAACCCGACGCGCGGACCTGTTGGGTGAAACGGTGGACAGTGAGCTGGTGCATATCGAGCTGCAGGCGCGGAACGATTCCGAGATGGCGCTGCGGATGGCCGAGTATGCGCTGGGTATTTATAGAGAGTTCGGCAAGCTGCCGAGACAAATCGTATTGTATGTAGGACAGGCTCCCCTGGCCATGAACCCTGTCCTGGGGGGTGCCGATGAAGGGCGGTCTGGGTTCGCGTTCCGTTACACGCTGGTAGATGCGCGCGATCTGGAGGGCGGTCCTTTGCTCGACAGTGAGCACGTTCAGGACAACGTCCTCGCCATCTTGACTCGCCTGCAGGACCGGGCAAGGGCGATCCGGCAGATTCTTGAACGTATTAGCGCCGCCGAAGAGCCAGCCCGCCAAACTCTGTTAGCGCAATTCCTGATACTCTCAGGACTGAGAAGTCTGGCCGAGACAGTAGAGAAGGAAGCACAGCAGATGCCGATCTTAAACGACATACTCGATCACGCAGTCATTGGGCCTGCTATCCGTCAGGGGCTCGAGAAAGGGCTTCAGGAAGGACTTGAGAAGGGGCTGCAAGAGGGCCGCGCGAAAGGGCTCCAAGAGGGTCGCGAGAAGGGACTGAATGAAGGCCGTCAGGAAGGCCGACAGGAAGGCCGACAGGAAGGCCGACAGGAGATCGTCTGTCAGCTGTTGGAGCGGCGGTTCGGTCCTCTTCCCAACTCAATGGAAACTCGCGTCGCAACACTTTCAGCGGCTGAATTAGACAAGCTTGCCCTCAGCATCTTGGATGCAACATCGCTCGAAGGCTTATTCCCTCTTAACCCGTAGCATTCCTCCTGCGGTTCAAGGGACTGGGCGATGCCGGCTCCATACATCTCCCGGACGTAACGCTTGCGCTCGAATCGCCTCGAAGCCGCCTTCCTGGGCGTAAGTGGCAAACAATTGTGGAGGTTCGTTATACGGCTCATCGGTGAGCGGGAAGGTGTCCCAGTGAATCCCTAAGACTTGCTGGGCGCCGCACGCGGAGGCAATCTGAAGGGCTTCCCTTGGGTTTGCGTGTTGCACTTTCATGAACCAGCGCGGTGCGTACCCGCCAATGGGAAGCACAGCCACTATCGGCGGGCCGAACCGCTCGCCGATGTCACGAAAGATGGCTCCATCACGGTAAGCGGTATCCCCGGCACAATAAACAACTCCTGCCGGCGCCTCCAATACGAATCCTCCCCACAATGCCATGCGGCGATCTCGAAGCGTGCGCGATGACCAGTGATACGACGGCACAATTGTTACACGAAGTTCGCTTGATAACGGAAACGCCTGCCACCAGTCGCCTGTCTCCACCTTTATGTGATCGGCAAAAGAGCGCATTATTGCGTCGTTTCCTAGCGGAGCGATAATTGTCGGGTGATGAGCCTCCCAGAGATCCCTTATCGTGCGGACATCGAGGTGGTCGTAATGGTTGTGCGTCACCAGAATCACCTGTATGGGTGGAAGATCCTGTAGCCTCACCGCAGGAGGGTTCCTTCTCCGCGGACCTGCCCAGCGTAATGGACTGGCCCGCTCGGCCCAAACTGGGTCAACCAATATATTTAGTCCGGCTACTTGAATAAGCAAAGATGCATGGCCGACATGAGTGATGCGCAGATCGGAAACCGCCGTTGAAAAGCGAATCCCCGAATGCGCATGCACGGCCTCTGGCCAGGCAGTTCTCTTGCCGTTCATGCGCCACTTCAGCAACTCCCACAAGCTCTTATCCGAAGAACGAAGGCCCGGATGAAAAAAAAGCACGCCGTCGAAGTGGTCTGTCTCGGGCCCTTGATAATACCGGTTCAAATTGTGTTTGTACCAGAAAGCATGTGAGGTCCCGGCAACAGCGTTAGCAGGTAATTGAGTGAACTTTAGGAGTGCTTCGGCCGCCGCCTGCCGCTACCTTTTTCAGCATCAGTGTACTAAAGCTTGTCTTGCGAGACCGCCAGAATTCGGCCTGAGTGCTGGTCCTGCACGAACGCCACAATGCGCAGTCCATTCCTGTTTCCCGCCGGCGCCGGCATGGTGATGTCCTTCGAAAAGTCGCTGCCTCCCGCTATGCCGACTTTCTCGAGCACTCGAACCACCGCCACGTGCCTCAAGTCACGGCCCGCATTCTCGCCCCGGCTCACCTGACTCTCATCTTCGTTATCCGCCAGTGCTAAGTAGATGTTTGCCCGGCCTTTAGCATCCGCCAAAGCTCCAAATTGCACATGAACCGACACACGATTGCCTTCGCGCGCCGCATTGCTCAACATAATGGGCAGCTTACTGTGGCCAGCTGCCTTCGTAATCTGTGTTCGCGCCCGACCTGCATTGCTGCCGACAATCTCGGCGGTCCCGTCTATCACCAGTTGAGGAGTGTAAACGGCATCTAACCCGAACCTGCTCGCATATGCCTGTTGGCGCTGGCTAAATCCGGGCGAAGAGTACGGATCTGCCCACCCCCCATGGTTCCAATAATCAACATGTTCGCTCAGTACGATCAAATCGGCATCCGGAAATGGTTGCTGCCGGTCCAGGGCCTGAAGGAGTTGATCGGCCGGCGGACAACTCGAGCACCCCTCCGATGTAAACAGCTCCAGGAGAACCGGTGTCCGGCCCGTGCCCGCAAAGGCAGGCAAAATCGGCAGCGTGAGTAGAAAAACAGTTGCTAGTTTCATGGCCCTACTTAGAGTTTCGACAAATCCTGGAAAAAAGTAACGATCGGCCACCCGTCCCCTTATTTGTTGAAGGGGAAAACTCCCGCATAATGAATCGATGCCGTACCTCTTGAAGACCGAACCCGACGCGTATTCCTTTGCCGATCTCCAGCGCGATGCTCATACTATATGGGACGGCGTGACCAATCCAACCGCAGTCAAGCACCTTCGCGAAATGAAGCACGGCGAACATCTCGTGATCTATCACACGGGCGACGAACGCCGCGCTGTTGGCACAGCTACCGTCGAAAGCGTCGATGCTTCGAATCCGAAAGTCCCACTTGTACGCCTCAAAGCCGGCAAGGCGATCGGCGCGCCGCGCACGCTCGCCGCGATAAAGGCGTCTGCCATATTTGCAGATTCACCGCTCGTCAAACAAGGCCGGTTGTCAGTGGTTCCCCTCACAAAGGAGCAGTACGAGTGGCTAAGTTCAAATGCGTAAAAACCAGCGGCGCCGGTACAGCAGGTAAGCAATGGAGTACATGGCAGCCGTGTAGGCGAGCGCCCAAAGCAAGGATGCATTCTTGGGCGATGCAAGCGGCTCGAACACGCTCGAGTAAATGCGCTGATGAAGGCCGGTCGCATCTAGAAATTCCGAGACAAATTCCGAAGCAAGGTAAACCGCGATTGCGTTCATTCCGGTGATGACAAAGAACTCGAAGGGCTTGCGCAGTCCCTTTTCATCGATGACCCAAATGAACGCCGGCAGCACGACGAAATCGAGTCCAGCCATCAGAAGAGCGAACGAAACGGTCCAGAGCTTCTTGTTGATCGGCAGCCAGATGTTGCAGACATACGCAAGCGCAATCAAAGCCGCGCCCGTGAGCAGCATTCGAGAAAGACGTTTCGACATGGACAAATTCAGCCGTAGAACGCGGCCGGCCAGAATGCCGAGGAGCGTCGTTCCAATAGCGGGCAGCGTGCTGACGATGCCTTCTGGATCCCAGGTCTTCGTGTAGGCATAATTATGCGTGTTAAGGACGATCCGATCTATGTAGTGAGCGAAATTGCCCGCTCTATCTAGCCTCCCAACGCCAAAACCAGGAACCGGTATCAGCGTCATGGCGAGCCAGTAAGCTGCGAACAATCCTATGAGCCACGCCAGCTGTCCGCGGGCGCCCGTATACAAATAGATCAGCGAAGAAAAGCAGTAGCAGATCGCAATGCGCTGCAGAACTCCCAAGAGGCGCTGATGCGAAAAGCTGAAGTGCGGAAACGCGTATACAAGCAGACCCAGCACATACAGAATCAGCGAACGGCGCAGAATCTTCGGTATCAATTGCGCGGGCCGGTCGCCGAGCTGCAGCCGCTTGCCGAGCGACAGCGTTATAGCGACGCCAACGATCCAAAGAAAAGAGGGAAAGATCGTATCAGTAAGGGTCCAGCCGTTCCAAGCCGAGTGTTCTAGCGGTGCATATGATTGCGAACCACCTGCATCATTAACCAGCACCATGAGCAGCATTGTGGCGCCGCGGAATGCATCGAGCGAAACCAGGCGCTGCGAACCGGTCTTCATAAGAATGGTGAAATTTCCAAGAGAAACAACGCATTCGGTCCGAGTTGTAACTCGATCTGTCCGGCTTTCAAATGTCGGATCTCAGGCGTTGGAAGCGCACTCGAAGAGTTCAAGGTTGCAACCTGTTGCTCTGTCGGATACCGCGGGCTCCCCATTCGCTGATAGATCGCGAGTGTATTGCTGTGAGTTTCGTCGACCCTGCTGATTGAGACTGCCGCATTGGGCGGCACGTTCTTGAAATCAAGTTGAAAGGTGCGAGGACTGCCCATTTGGCCGGGATCGACCAAATTCCAAATCGCTACCGCAAGCCCGCCGCTTTGGCCGCGAGTGACGATCACGTCAGGATTAGGGTTCGCAATCCTTTTCTCGCCGAGCCGATGGAGAAGAGCGAAATCGTAGAAGCTCGACTTGTTTATCCCGCCCTCCGCGCGCAATCCGAAATGCCCTTCGAACGGAGTTGGGATCGGCCCTCCCTCTTCGAACACATCTGAAAAAGTCCAGAACGAAAGCTCGTCTACTGTACCGTCGCACTCGCGAATCGTGTTTGCCAGGGCAGGCCCGACAAACGGAGTGTCACGCAAACCGTTTTCTCCCGGCACGCTCCATTCGGTCCACAGAAGGGGAAGATCAGGCGTGTTGGACTGCTTGATCTGCCCCCGAACTTTGGCCACTGCACGGCAAACGCGGTCGCGCATGGCGATGGTCTCTTCCGTGCCGAAGAGATTTTCAACCGTGTCGTCCGCGTAGCCATGAGTAGAGACAAAATCGATAGGAACCTGGTGTGCGGAGGTGTACGCGAGAAATGCATCGACCCACGAGGCCGCCGCCGTAGCAGGGCCACCCACCCTCATACGCGACGATACGCTTTTCAAGTCACGCGCCGTATGTTCGTACAGCTCAAAGTAACTCTTCTCTCGCGGGATGCCGTTCCAAAAATCAATATTCGGTTCGTTCCAAACCTCGAAGTACCAGCGCGCGACCTCTTCGACGCCGTACCGCGCAACCAGATGCCCGCCCAGCGCTTTGATCAACCCATCCCACTTCTCCCAACTCTTGGGAGGCGAGACGTTGGGCTTGTACCAGAAGGGATGCAGCGCATCAGGGTTGAAGGCGAGCTTCCTGGGCATGAAGCTGATCTCCACAACCGGACGGACGCCGTTCTTCAGAAGGCCGTCGTAGATCTGGTCGACGTAAGCAAAGTTATAGACAGCGTTGCCGTGTTCGTCTTCGGTATAAACTCCGACCTCATCGTCGAGAATGCCGTGGAAGCGAACGTACTGGAACGAAGTGACGGATTTAACCGCACGGAGGTCCGCACGGTAGTCTTCGCGCAGGGCCAGAATCGCGCGCCCGGAACCGAACATGGTCTCCCAAAAGTGAGGAAACGGGGTCACTGCAGCGTGCGCATCGATAACAATCTGCTTCTGGGCTCGCGCGTGAGGCACGACAAAAAGCAGGACGAGAAGATGCAGCCAAGGATGGCGTAGGCCCATGCTCTTTGTTATGACACGGGCGTCTGTCAGATCAGCCGTTCGCCGCTCGTTTGCGGCGGGGCGCCGCGACAGGTTTCGGCATATCGTCCGTCGTCGCCTGACTCTGCATCGCTTTCGCGGCAGGCTTCTTGGGTAGCTCTCCCAAGCTTTTCTGAAGCGCCTGCATAAGATCGATGACCGGAGCTCTCTTTTTGACTGCGGGCTCCGAGATCGTTTCTCCTTCCCGCTTGGCCTCGAGCATGACCTTCATGCGGGCTTGATACTCGTCGTGGTACTTGTCAGCGTCAAAGTCCGTAGCAAGCCCTTCCACAAGGCGCTCGGCGAGCTCGACTTCCTGTGGCTTTACCGTTACCGAGTGGTCGCGGCGAAACTCAGGCACCTCGCGAACCTCTTCGGCATAAAACATGGTATGAAGCAGCAGTCCGTCGGCATGAGGCCGCACGACCACCGTAAACTCCCTCTGATGCATGGCGACTTTGGCAACGGCGCTATAGCCGGATTTGCGCATAGTTTCCAGGAGCAGGTGATAGGCCTTCTTGCCGGCCTCCTCCGGAACCATGAAGTACGAGGCGTCGAAGTAGATCGGGTCGATCCCTTCAGCTTTGACAAACTCGATAATCTCCATGTTGTCGCTCGAAGGAGGCGCGACGTTCTTGATGTCTTCGTCGCCGACGATGACATAGCGGTCCTTTTCTATTTCGAAGCCCTTAACGAGCTCGTTGCGTTCGATCACACGTTCGCAGCGCGGGCAAAACGTCTGCTGCTTAATACGACTCCCGCAGACGCCGTGAATTTGATTGAAGCTGACCCGTTCGGTACGCGCGGCCGCAAAGAGCCGGACCGGGATCGTGATGAGCCCGAACGTGATGTAGCCTTTCCAAACAGTTGCCGCCATTTCCGCGAGCCTCCCCAGGGCAAGAATTGAGTCTGAGCCAAGCGCCCGAACCGCCGGACAGATCTAGCCTCTACCTGCTAGACGCAGCGCATCTAAAACGATAACCGTTCAGTATCTCGTTTGCAACCTAGTACTTGACCGCCAAACTGACTAGACCTGGAGCATAGTGGAGAGGGTGAAGGTCTTTCTGTATTTCGTCGGCAAGCCGCGCGACGTGCATGCAAACGCCCTTGCTGCAGAGTTCATCAAGCGCAGCACCCGTTATGCGGCGTGCGAGATGCGCGAGATCGACGAGTCGAAATTCGACTTGTTCGGAAGGCATCCTTCGGCGAGAAAGGTCTTCCTCGATCCAAACGGCCGGTCTAGCTCAACCGCCGAATTTGTAAAGCTCATGGCGGATGGCGAGCGAACGGGGCAGGAATTAGTGTTCCTCGTTGGAGGGCATGACGGGCTGCGGCCGGAATGGAAACCTCGCGCAGACCTGCTGCTCTCGCTCTCGGCTATGACCTTTCCTCACGAACTGGCTCGCGCCATGCTTGCCGAGCAAATTTACCGGGCGTTTACTACCTTGCGCGGCCATCCTTATCCGCGATAGCAAGCTTTCAATGCTTTAGTGCCCGGTGGAAGAGCTCGGCGCTTTGGGCCAGCCACCCTTTGCAGGCGGGGGCGTGGTGGCGGGCTTAACCGGGACGGTAGTCGACGGCGTGCTCGAGGATTTCGGGGTAGCGGAATCGTCGGGATCGCCAATACTGTTCACTGTGGGCCAGGATTCATCTTCGTTGACGGCGGTGTGGCTGCGCGGAGTTGCCGAAACGCTGTTATCAACCGAGGGCCGGGACGGTTCGTCGGGCCCAATTGGATCAGCCGCGTGAGTGACCTCAGTCGGACCTGCATGTTCTTTCGCGCTGCCCGACATAAAGACTCGCCGATAGTGGATCTCCGCATCCAGATAACGAAGTTTGGCCTCCTGAGAAAGTTCTATTCGGACAGACTGGCGATCACCGGCTTGAGTCCCCTCCGGGAGCGCGAAATACAAGGCGTAGCGTTGGCGAAGCCGTTGCAGTGTGTCTCGGAGCGCCGATGCATCATCGACCGGAAACGTGTCGCCGCCACTGTCTTCCGCGATCGTGCGAGTGCCGGCAGAGTGAGAGGGATCACCGCCCATCGGACCACCGGGAAAACCGCCTCCGTGGCCACCCGGCCAACCGCCGCCACCGCCGGGCCATCCGCCACCGCCGGGGAAACCGACTCCGCCACCGCCGCCCCCCCAAGTTCCGTGAGGCCGTCCACTGCCGCCGCCGGCCATGGTGGGCACGTCGTAGTCTGCCTGAAGAAAGCTCAGGACGGCGTTTGCCCGGGCAAGCGCACTTTCAACGCTCGTTTCGTCCTCTTCATCCTGTGTTTCATCGTCGGTCAAGATAATGACGGCCCGGCGCGCCTCGGGCCGAGCCGTGCGCTCCAGATACCGGCAGGCGCTCAACATAGCGCTGGTAATACGAGTGCCGCGGTCAAACCCCTCAGATCGGAGTACGTGCCGAAGGCCGGAGGTAATGTCATCGCGGTCGTTGGTGAAGGGCAGGCGGACGCGGGTCGAGGTATCGAAGACCATAATGGCGATTCGGTCTTGAGGCGCAAGAACTCGCAAGGCCTCGCGGGCCGCGGACGCAATCCGTTCCACGTGGGGCTCCATACTGCCGCTCACGTCTAGCAGCAGGAGAATGTCGATCGGCATGTTCTCGCTGGCGAAATTCTGGATGGGCTGAACATGACCGTTTACCCGGACGACAAAATCGCTCTTTTGAAGACCGGTGATGGGTCTGCCAGTGCTGTCGACCACCTGAGCGTCTACCCGCGTCAACGCGACATCGCTCTTGAAAACCACATCGTCGGCTCGCGTCGAGGCGGTCAGCAAAAACGCAGCGACCGGAATGGCAATAAACAGCTTTGGGTGTTGCAAGCGCTTATTTACTGATACGTGTCGAAGCCGAGGCGGGTTACCGCTGCTGCGAGCCTTCACCCGAGTATCCCACTTCCCAAGGCCTGGTCGGCATTTACCTGAGGCTGCTTCGCACCCCGCAAGCGATGGATGGAATCTTTAATTAGAGACGGATGAGCGAAGCAGAAAAACTCAAAGTGTACCTCGTGGGAGCGGGGCCCGGCGATCCGGAGTTGCTCACAGTCAAGGCGGCCCGCCTTTTAAGTAGTGCCGATCTAGTTCTACATGACGATCTGGTAGGGCCAGGCATCTTGGCGCTGGCTTCGGCAAGCGCTCAGGTGGTGAGCGTAGGCAAGCGCGTTGGCGCCAAGCGAATCACTCAAGCCGAGATCAACAAGAAGATGGTAGATTCCGCGCAGGCAGGTCTCAGCGTGGTTCGCTTGAAAAGCGGTGATCCCAGCATTTTCGGACGGGCCGGCGAGGAACTGTCTGCTTTGGCAAGAGCAGGCGTTCCCTACGAAATTGTACCTGGCATCACGGCTGCTCTTGCTGCGGCATCCGCGCTCGGGCAGTCGCTCACGGATCGCCGCACTGCGTCGAGCGTGCTGCTGATGACCGGCCATCATGCAGACGATTTGAATCCGAGCCTGCCGCCGACGCGCGTGGTGTACATGCCGGGCGCAGATCTCAGTATCTTTGCAGCGGCATGGCTGGCCGACGGCGAGTCGGCGAATATGCCGTGTGTGGTAATCAGCCGCGTGTCACAGCCGGACCAGAGCATCGTTCACACACGCCTCGGAGAGCTCGATCGGGTCGAGGTGGCGCCAGCGCCGGCGTTGCTCCTTGCCGGATGGGTGTTGCAGGAATCTAGTGGGCTCGAGGGCGTGTTGAGCGATTCGGAGTTGCACAAGCGACTGGCAGAAGACTTGGGCGCGCGCTGAACGCACGCTCGCCTTAAGCGCAGGCAAGGTTAGATACACTTCTGAGTTGCTGCTGACGCTGCGGGGTGTGAAGAAGAGTTTTGGCGGGATTCATGCGCTTCGCGACGCAAATCTCGAAGTGCAAGCCGGGGAAGTGCATCTGCTCATGGGAGAAAACGGAGCAGGCAAATCTACGTTGATGCGCATGGTGGCCGGCATGAATCAGCGCGACGGCGGCGAAATGCTGTGGCGCGGCCAGCCCGTTTCGTTCCGAAGTCCCGCCGAAGCCGCGGCGCAAGGCATCGCCATGGTGCATCAGGAGTCTCTGCTTGCTCCACACCTGTCGGTTGCGGAAAACATCTATTTGGGTCGCGAACCCGTTACCAAATCCGGGCTGGTACGACGGCGCGTGATGGTGGAGCGGGCCGCTTCCTTGATCGCCGGCAACGGCTTCGATCTGGATGCCGAGGCGCTGGTGCTCAATCTAAGTCCAGCGGGCCGCCAACTGGTTGAGATCTGCCGCGCCATGGCTCACAAATCGTCGCTGTTGATCTTCGATGAACCGACTTCTTCGTTGTCGGATAAGGAAACGAGCGAGGTCTTTCGGATTGTCAGTCAACTGCGCGAACAGCAGGTGGGTGTTATCTACATCACTCACAGGCTGGAGGAGCTGCGTTCTCTGGGGGATCGCGTGACGGTGCTCAGAGATGGAGCGACTGTATTCACGGGTGCGCTGCAGGATCTTACTCGTGAGCAATTGATTCAGCACATGGTGGGGCGGCATGTGGAATCGGTGTATAGCCGCGAACCGGTTGAGCCGGGCGAAATACTACTGCAGGTGGACCGGCTTTCTCGCGGATGGGTGCAAGACATTTCTTTCGAGCTTCGCGCGGGAGAAATCGTCGGCCTGGCAGGGCTGATGGGCGCGGGTCGGACCGAACTCTGCCGCATGTTGTTCGGCGTGGACCGGCCGGAAAGCGGACGCCTTTTGGTGGAAGGCAAGAACGCGGTCTTCGGCTCACCGCGCGAGGCGGCGGCGGCGGGCATTGCCTTGATTCCAGAGGACCGGCAGCGCAACGGATTGGCGCTGCGCCTGCCCATTACGCATAACGTCACACTGCCGGATCTGCCGCACTATTCACGATTCGGCTTTCTCAATAAAGCCCGCGAGAATCAACTGGCGCAAGAGTACCGCCAGAAGCTGCGCATCAAGTGCGACACCACAAAACAGCTAACAGGGCGAATGAGCGGAGGCAATCAACAGAAAGTGGTGATTGCGAAGTGGATGGCGCGCGGGGCGCGAGTTTTCTTGTTTGACGAGCCGACGCGCGGTATCGATATCGGCGCAAAGCAGGATGTGTTCGAACAGATGGATCAACTGGCGCGAAGCGGCGCGGCCATCCTCATGGTGAGTTCTGAACTGCCTGAGCTGGTCCAGGTTGCGGACCGGATCTTGGTGATGCGCGAAGGGCGGCTGACCGGCGAGCTGCCCGGAGGCTCCTCACAAGAAGCCATCATGCGAATGGCGGCTCCAAGCGGCGCTTCAACCGTGGCGGGTAGCGTGCAGTGAGACGTATACAGAAGCTGCTTCCGTTCCTGACGCTGGTTCTTCTGTGCCTGGCACTAACGATCGCCACGCCTCATTTTCTTACGGCGATAAACCTGTCGAGCGTCGCCCGTCAGACTGCAGTGATCAACATCATGGCACTGGGAATGACGCTTGTGATCATCAGCGGCGGTATCGATCTTTCCGTCGGCTCCATCCTGGCCATCGCCGGCTTGTTCGGAACCATGTCGATAAAGGCAGGAATTTGGACGCCTCTAGCGGTGCTGGTGGGCACGGCGGCCGGCCTGGTGTGCGGGTTGCTGAACGGGGTTATGATTACCCGGCTGAAGATCGCGCCGTTCATCGTCACGCTGGGCACGCTCGGAGCATTCCGTGGGTTGGCGCTGGTGATCTCGAAAGGCCTGCCCGTGCATGATATCCCGGAATCGTTCTCTTACCTGGGCGATGGAAATCTGCTGGGTATTCCGGTTTCGTTGTGGCTGCTCGGCCTTTGCGCGATTGCAATGCATCTGCTGCTCGAGAATACGAGATTGGGGCGGTATTCATTCGCTATCGGCAGCAATGCAAGCGCCGCGTTTTATGCCGGAGTGCCCATCGATTGGGTGCTGACCGCAGTCTACGGGATCGCCGGAATGCTATCAGGACTCGCCGGCATGGTCGAAGCTTCGCGGCTCATGACGGGCCAGCCGACTGCAGGACAAGGATACGAGTTGCAGGCGATTGCGGCAGTGGTGATCGGCGGCGGCAGCCTTGTGGGCGGAGAAGGCAGTGTACTTGGGACGCTGATCGGCGCATTCATCATGGGGCTGTTATCCAACGGGAGCGACCTGTTGGGAATCAATCCGTACTGGCAGCAGGTCACGATCGGCGCAGTCATTATTGCAGCGGTGAGCTTCGACGAGTATCGAAAGCGGCGGTTCTCAGCGGCGTAACGCTCATTCGGTCAGCCCATTCTTGAGCGCGAATCTCACCAGCTCGCCGGTAGAGTGCAGGTTTAGCTTTTCCATGATTTTACCGCGGTGCGAATCGACTGTGTACACGCTGAGGTTGAGTTTAGTGGCTACTTCTTTGTTGGTTTTGCCTTCGCCGATCAACTGCAGTACTTCGCGTTCGCGATTGGTCAAAAGGTCCGCCGGGTTTGTGACCTTCTGGCGGTAATCGCTGAGCAGCGTGCTTGAGACGGCGGGGCTTACGTAACCATCGCCGCGCGCCACTGAGCGAATAGCATTCAACAGTTCCGAGTCGATGACATCTTTCAGTAAGTAACCCCGTGCGCCAGCCTTCAAGATCTCGCGTACGTAAACCGCCTCTTTGTGCATGCTGAGAACAAGGATGCGAAGGCGGGAATTGAGTTCCATCAGGCGGCGAGTCGCTTCGATGCCGTTCACGTCAGGCATGGCGACATCCATCAGCACCACATCCGGCTGCAACTGTCCGGCTAGCTCGATCGCTTCACGGCCGTTCGCCGCTTCTCCGACGACTTCGAAATCTTTCTGCGACGAGAGAATGAGCTTCAGCCCCTGGCGCACGATAGTGTGATCGTCTACTAATAAGACTTTGATAGTGGAGGAACTCAATTGCCTGCCGCCAAACTCATCGGGCAAACGACCGAGATGTGAAATCCCTGTCCCGCTTGAGAGCGAATCGTAAGATCGCCGCCACAAGCACGAGCGCGTGTTCGCATACCGGCCAACCCCAGCCCTCCGGCGCTCTTCCCAGCTGGCGTTTGCTGCCCTTCACCATTGTCGTCGATGAGGAGCTCGATATTTGCGCCTTGCGGCTGAAGCGCAACGTCTACAACCGAAGCGGAGGCATGCCGTGACACGTTCGTTAAAGCTTCCTGGGCGATTCGATAGAGATGCGTTTCCGTTTCGTCGCGCAGGCGTCGGCTATCGAGGGTGCTGTTGTACTGAACGCTCAGGCCCGTTCGCGCGGCAAAGCGCTCAGTGAGCGCGCGCATAGCGGCATCCAGTCCAAAGTCATCGAGCACCGTCGGCCGCAGCAGCTGGGACATCTCTCGTACGTTGTGAATTGCGGTGTCCACCAGCGCCATACAATCGTCTATGCGGGATGCAGAGGGGCCGGATTCAGGCCGGTTGCTCAGTGCCGATAGGTTTGCCTTGATCGCGGTGAGCCCCTGCCCTAGTTCGTCATGCAGCTCGTGAGAGAACCGGCGCGCCGTGTTTTCCTGCGATTCGAGGAACGCATATTGCAGCCGGGTCAGCTCCTGCGATTGTCCCTCCAGCTGGCGAAATAGGTTTGCGGAGGTGCGCACGGCCCAGGTTGCACCGATAAACGAGAGCGCGACGCAAAGTGCGAACAGCCAAACGGTCCAGCGCAGCAACCCGTGTCCGGCCGAGTACAAACTCTTGCGCAGCAGGTCTGCCTGTCCATATGCGGATTCAAGAGCGCTGTTCATTTGCTCACGATTCTGGTCGGATTGCTCTAGGATTTCTTCGCGGCGTACGACATCCTTGCGTGCGAGCCTTCGCCATCGCATATTGAGCAAGGTCTGCTCGCGTTCAATAGCCGAGATAGAGTCTTTGGCCGCAGCTTGTCTTTCGGCAAAGCTGCTGGTCAGACTATTCACTTGATGTACGGTGCGAAAGGCGACCAGCACGGCCGAAAGCAACAGAAGCGCGGAAAGGCACAAGCTCAACAGCAGCGTGCGCTGCAGGTGACGGCGAGTAACCAGATTCGAAGGCTGCACAGCCTCTATTTTTTCATTAAGAATTCATTTTGAGCATCCCGGAAATACGGGATGAAAATTCGCCTTCTTGTCCGATGGCCGAAAACAGAAGAAACGGGCAAAGTAGAACTGTGAGCGGCAGCAAGAACAAAGCAAAACAAAGATCCGCCACACAAAGGGGAGAAACACAATGAAAAAGCTATTTACATCGACGATCCTGGCAGCCGCTGCGGTGCCTTTCCTGGTGGCGGCTCCGGCCAAAACAGCAAAGGTACAGAATACTGCTGCGCCCGCAGTCAACTCGAACAAGATGACGGCCAAGAAGAAGGTTCACAAGACGCATAGTAAGAAGGGCGTCAGGAAGACAGCGACAGCTACTCCAGCCTCCGCCAAGTAACGCTAGATTACGCGCGGAGTTAATGGCCCAGGCGGGAAAAATCGCCTGGGCTTTCTTGCGTTTGGACGAGGTCAGCGCCTGAGATACTCGTCGGTTTTGTTGAGCCAATCTTCACGAGGCGGGTTGAAGACGTCGATGTCAACAGTGTCCTCGAGTGCGGTCGCGGTATGTGGAGCGTTCGGCGGAATGCACAGAACTTCACCCGCGCGCAGCAGGATTTCCTGACCGCTCACGACAAACTGCAGCGCTCCTGATTCTATAAAAGAGATCTGCTCGTTGAAGTGCTGATGCAGCGGAACTACACAGCCCTTTTTTAAGAGAATGCGGGCGATCATGGTCTTCTCGCCGGTCACGAGTTGACGCTCAAACAGGGGACTAATCGTTTCAACTGGTACTTCGGACCAGCGCACGTGCTGAGTGGTTACAGGATCGGATGGAAGGGATTCGGATTGGCTCATTAAGAACTCCACGTTTTGGAACAGGCTTGAATGCGTCGGAGAGCTTCGGTCAAATTTTCGAACGAATTGGCATAACTGAGGCGTAGGTAACCGTTCCCGCAGCTGCCGAAGGCGGCTCCGTCAAGACAAGCCACGCCGGCCTCTTCCAGCAGCATCGATTCCATCTGCTTAGATGTCAAGCCAGTTTGTTCGACATTGACAAAGGCATAGAATGCGCCTTCGGGAAGAGAGCAGCGAAAGCCGGGAACCTCGTTCAGGGCAGGGCAGAACATATCGCGCCGCCGGCGAAACTCGGCGAGCATGTTGTCGACGTCAGTCTGCGGGCCGTTGAGCGCGGTGATTGCGGCGCGCTGCACAAACGAAGCGGCGCAGGTATTCGAATTGGCCATTAATTTATTGATCGGCTCGACAAGCGGCGGCGGAACAACGCCGTAACCGAGACGCCAACCCGTCATGGCGTAACTCTTCGAGAAGCCGTCCATGATGATGGTCTTCTCGAGCATCCCGGGAATGCTGGCGATCGAGAAAGCTGGTTGGCCGTAGGTGATGCGCCCGTAAATTTCGTCAGACAGGACGATCATGTCGCGGTCGCGAATGAGTTCGGCGAGTTCGCGCAGCTCTGACTCGGGAATCACGCCGCCGGTAGGATTTTGCGGCGAGTTGAGGATGAGCAGGCGTGTACGATCGGTCAGGCGATCGCGAATGAAGTCGAGATCGAGTGAAAAGCCGCGTGAGGCGACCAGAGGGATCGGAACCGGTTTGGCTTCGAGGAAATTGATCAGCGAGCGATAGATCGGAAAGCCGGGATCCGGATAGAGAACTTCGTCGCCTGGCTCGATCAGCGCAAGCATGGGGAAGAAAATCATGGGCTTTGCGCCAGGAACAACGCAAACGTTTTGCGCGTCGACGGAGATGCCGCGAGTACGTGCGACATATTGGGCAACCGCTTCGCGCAACGAAGGCAGGCCGAGCGGTGGTCCGTAATGCGTCCAGCCTTCATCGAGCGCGTCCTTTGCCGCGGCGATTACCGAGGCGGGCGAGTTGAAGTCCGGTTCTCCGATTTCAAGATGAACGATGTGGCGGCCTTGCGCTTCTAGAGCACGGGCTCGGGCGAGCACATCGAACGCAGATTCAACAACCAACCGATTCACTCGCGCAGCAATTTTCATGGCTACTCAGCACCTCTCAAAACGAAACGGGAACCTTTCGGTTCCCGTCGGTCGTGTCGATCGTATTCGACCCTGGAGTTATGACTAGTTGGTCCCCTACTCATCGGGGTGATTTCAGTTTAGCGCAGCTTCTCGGCGATCGATTTGGCTTGCGTGAACTGCAGCAGGTAATCCGGGCCGCCGGCCTTTGAATCGGTGCCCGACATGTTAAAACCTCCGAACGGATGCGCCCCCACCATGGCTCCTGTGCATTTGCGGTTGATGTAAAGGTTGCCGACAAAGAACTGCCGCTTCGCCTTCTCGATTTTGTTGGGATTGGTCGTAAACACTGCGCCAGTGAGACCGTATTCGGAGTCGTTGGCAAACTGCAGAGCCTCGTCAAAGCTGCGCGCTTTGGTGACAGCGAGCACAGGGCCGAAGATCTCTTCCTGGAAGATCTTAGCTTTCGGCTGTACGTCGGCGATTACGGTCGGTTTGACGAAGTAACCGCTGCCGGGCGCCGCTTCACCGCCTGTAACCAGCCGGCCCTCTTTCTTTCCAGTCTCGATGTATTTGAGGATGGTTTCTTTGGCGCGGGAATTAATAACCGGTCCCATGTAATTCTCGAGCTGTTCGGAGGGACCCACCGTCAACGATTCGGCCTTTGTTTTCAGCTTTTCCAGAAACTCGTCATAGATGGTCTCATCGACAATCGCTCGCGAGCAGGCCGAGCACTTCTGCCCTTGGTAGCCGAAAGCCGAGTACAGCACTCCGGTGACAGCCTGGTCGAGATCGCATTCACGATCGACGATGATGGCATCTTTGCCGCCCATTTCCGCGACAACCCGCTTAATCCACAGTTGGCCTTTGGGGGTCTTCGCGGCCAGTTCGTTGATGTGTAAACCGACATCGCGCGATCCGGTGAAAGAAATGAAGCGGGTCTTGGGATGGGAGACGAGAATATCGCCGATGGCCCCACCGCTACCGGTCAGCAACGAGAAGGCTTGTGCCGGAATGCCGGCCTGAATCATGGCTTCAACGAACTTGGCGGCTATGGTCGGGGTATCGCTTGAGGGTTTGATGACGACGGTGTTGCCGGCAACCAGGGCGGCGGTTGTCATGCCAAGCAGGATAGCCAGCGGAAAGTTCCATGGCGGAATGACGACGCCGACGCCGAGCGGTAGGTACACCAATTCGTCGCGCTCGCCGTTCAATTGAACGAGCGGATCGGGATGAGCGAGTTTGATAGCCTCACGCGCATAGTACTCGCAAAAGTCAATTGCTTCGGATACATCGCCTTCGGCTTCGGCCCACGTCTTGCCCGCTTCTAAGACCAACCAGGCGTCGAACTCAAACTTGCGTTCGCGGATAATATCGGCCAGCCGGAAAAGGTGCTCGGCGCGCTGATCGGCGGGAATAGCCGCCCAGGCTGGAAAATAGGAGTGCGCTGCGTCGACTGCGTCGCGGGCATCGGCTTCGGTTGCCTTGCCGTGAAGCCCGATCGTTTCGGAGGGATCGGAGGGGTTCACCGACTGCAGCTGATCTTTCGATTTGCGGCGCTCTCCGGCGATCAGCAAATCGTACTGTTTGCCTAACTCGCCTCGCACTTTCGCAAGCGCTGCTCGAGCCGCCTCGGCTACCTGGGGCTGGTTGAAATCGGCGTATGGTTCGTTGACGAACGGAGCAACTGCTGAATTCGTTTCTACTGGCATCGATACCTCTTTAGATGCGGGCTAGTGGGATTAGAGGCGCTCGTCAATCGTCTTTTCGGCGACTGAGCGGCCCCGTTCAAAAAGATCGGCGGTCTCCTCGGCAATTTCACGGCCGCGCTCATACAACTCGCGTCCACGCGAAACGATTTCCTGGCTGGAGGCAAGCAGCGATCTCTTGCCCTGTTCTGCAGTATTTTGGAGCTGCCGCCGTGTGCGCGCACCCCATTGCGGAGCCAGCAGCAAGGTAGCAGCCGCGCCAAGCGCAAGCCCCCCGACGAACCAGCCTGCGAGAGCTCCATTATTTTCGCTATCCATTTCACTCCTTCGTAATTAGTGTAAGCGCCTAGCGAGTGAAATAAGGAGCGCTGGAGGCGGCGATCAACGAAAGGGCTGGATCGAGACGTGGTCGCCGTCGCTACGGAAGGTGATCAAGCCACGCTGGTCGGTACGGAAAACAGCTACTTGGTGAGCCTGCAGACGGTCCAAAACCTCGCCGCTGGGATGGCGGAACTGATTCTTGTAACCGTCCGAAATTAGCGCGAACTGGGGATGAAGCGCGGACAGGAAATCTTCGGTCGAGGAGGTCCGGCTGCCATGGTGCCCCACTTTGAGAAGGGTGACGGGGCGGAGTTGGCCGCTGTCGAGCATGTCCTGCTCTTCGGGCCGTTCGGCATCGCCGGTTAATAGGACGCTGCGTTTGCCAAAGCGAATCTCGAGCACAAGCGAATCGTTGTTGGAGGCGTGTTCGGCGGGAGTGTAGTCAGGCGACGGGCCAAGCACGCGAACTTCGGTTCCGCCAATGTGCATCACCTGCGCGTTGCGGGCGAGACGGCGAACCTGGACCCGGTCGGCGGCGGCATGCGAGAGGACATTGGCCCACTCCGGAGAGGCGGGTTCCGGGCCGGTCCACAGCTGTTTCGGCCGAAAATCATCGAGAATGGCGGGCAAACCGCCCATGTGGTCCGAGTGGCCGTGCGTGATAACGGCGTAGTCGAGGTGGCGGATGCGCCTGCTCCAGAGGTAGGGGGCCACCACATCTTCGCCCATATCGAGTTGGGGTTTGCGAACCATGCGTTCGGCTCCGGGAAAGCCGCCGGCATCGACCAGCATCGTTTCGCCATTTGGGAAGGCCACCAGCAGGCTATCTCCCTGGCTCACGTCAATGGCGGAGACTTCGAGTTGACCCGGTACGAGCAGTGCCTTCCAGGGTTGGATATAGACGAAGCCGAAAAGAGCAATCGAGAGGGCGAGAGCCGGAATTCGCAACCTGGATTGCTGCCGGACCAGGTAGGCGAGCAGCACCAGCGAGGCGGCAAAAGCGACGGCAATGCCGAGCGGGATGGCTCCCTGACGCCAGTTCGGTTCGAAACTGGCATGCCGCGAGGCAATCCACTCGGACAGCAGGAGCAACTGCCGGGTGACGGCGGCCAGTGGAGCAAGTCCGGTGAGGATACACGCAAAGCCGAGAGGAACAACGAGCGAAAGCAGAGGAACGATGACAATGTTCGCCGAGAGACCGGTGATCGAGAGGCGGTGGAAATACTCGATCATCGGGAGCGCAAGCGCAAATTGGACGCACGCGGAGATGATGACGGCGTCGGCGACAAAGACCGCCAGACGTACCGAGCGCTCGACGAGCAGGTGAGACCAGAGGGAAGGCAGGCCGGTCCAGAGGCGGAGGGTGCGCTCGAGCAGCCGGAACTCGACACGCCAGGATGCCGGCGCAGGTTCAAGCTGGGGATCGTACCGCTCCTGATCGAAGCGCTTCACGGCTTCGCGGACTGGTTCGGTGGTGGCCTCCATCAGAGGAATGGCGAAGGCCGCGATGGCGGCTGCCGAGAGAAACGAGAGTTGAAAGCTCGGGTCGAAGAGTTCGTCGGGAGCAAATACAAGATAGACGATCCCGATCACGGCCAGCAGGTTGAGGATGCGGGTGCGGCGGAACAAATAGCTGGCGATCAGAAAGAGAGTGAAGCCGCCGGCGGCCCGGACCACGGGAGAACTGAATCCGGAGATGAAGGCATAGAGCCAGCAGGCGACGGTGGCGAGAGTCAACGCCGGGAGGCGGCGCAGCCTTATCAAGCGAAACAGCAGCAGCAGCGTGAACGCTAAGACCGAGACATGCTGGCCGGAGATGACTAGGGCGTGATAGGTGCCGGTGACGCGGAAGTCGGAGGTCCAGCGGCGGTCCACGCCTGCGGTTTCGCCGAGTAAAGTCGCTTGCAGAAGAGCGACGGTGTGCGGGTCGTCCGGGTACAGGGAACGAATTCGGTCGAGCGCCCAAGTGCGGATGCCGTAAAGCCAGGCGACTGCCCGGGAGCCGCAGCGGCCGGCGATCGGATGGATGTCAGCCGGGTTAGCGACCGAGCCGGTCCAGAAGATGTGCTGGGCGGCCAGGTAGTTGGCGTAATCGAATGAATCGGGATTGCCGAAGTTGCGGGGCGAGCGGACCTTAGCCGCAAGTTCGACTTTCTCGCCATAGTCGAGAGACATCTTGGCGTCGGCTTTGAGGTTCACCGAGATTCGGGCCGACGCTTTGGGGGTGAGAGCCAGAGTGAACTGCTCTCGCCCGGGGGAGAAGACCGGTGGATTGACCACGCAGCCGGATAGCAGAACCGCTTCGCCATCGTCCGCGTTCAGGCGGGGCGCCGGTCCGCGCCGGTGAAGGAGGGCGGTGCTGAGCCCAAGAGCGGCGAGCATAACAGCGAAAATTACCGAACGAACTCGCGAGCTAGCCCGCCACAGGGCAAGCAGGACGGCGAGCAAGGCGGAGAAGGCCAAGGCGAGAAGCGCAACCGGCCGCAGCATTCCGCTCAAGGCTAAATGGGCAAACAGGATACCGGAAGCTAAACCGAGAAAGGGGATTAGGAGGGGCTCTCGTCGCACAGAAGGGATGAGCCCGAAAGAGGGAAGAACTCTCGCCTACCCGTTCAACGCGCAGCATTCTCCATTGGGGCGGTAGTTTTTACTTGACACGTAAATGAAATCTGCTTCATACTCAGAACAGATCAGCTTACAAGCCCGATCGCAGAGGCAATAATTACCGGTTCTCTTTTTCTTCGCTATCTTTTACCTTCATCGAAGACTTCTCCTCCAACTCAACTTAACTGGCTGACCAGGCATTCTGGTCAGCCATTTTTTTTTTTGCTGTAGGGAAGATTGTTTACTGGGGAGAGGGATGGTTGCTTTGGGCGGGACCCGGACTGCCCGTTTGCCGAACTTCCTGCATTCAGCCGGGCGCGGCATATAGATATCCAGACGTCTGCCGACGATTTTCTCGCCTGTATCGGCCACGACGTACTCACCGGAATACTTGCCGGCGCGGCGAATTTTGATGCGGCTTCCGATAGGCAGGAGAGCCGGATCGGCAGCTACCACATGCCGGTGGGTCGATTCGCCAGAGGCCGTGATGCCGCTCACCGAATAAGCAGTTGCCAGGTAGGTCCCGTTGACCTTCTTGCTTCTGCCCGCAGCCATGACAGAGCCCGCTACTCCGAGCGAAAGCAAAGTTGCGATGAGTTTGCGCTTGATGGAAGCGGGTGCAAAGCTGGGAACGGAGCGCATAAGCCTCTTGGATTCGGCTTAGCCCGGGAGTGTGCAGGGGGAGGGAGAACCCCTGTACCAGTACCGTCGAGGGTTGGAGTTTGGCTTGTGACTTGCATTTGACATTCCCCCGTATCACCCCTTAGACTAAGAGGGTTTGGCGAAGTGATTCTTCGGCCTCCGTGCTACCATGCTTTGGAGAGGCTGATCTGCCTTGGCAGACAGGTCTTCCGCAGGCATCCGGCCGGAAGTCGGGTCCCGCTGCTGGTCCAGTAAGCTTATCCTTTACCGGTGAAGTGACGCTGATTCTGGCAAGGACCATTTTCCGAAGCAGTTACCCTCGCGTTTGAGGCTGGTGAATACGCTATACCGGTCTCCTGGCAAAAGAAGCAGCTGAACTCTCTGTTTTCGGGTTCGTGCCTGCTGGGATTACACCCAACAAGTTGGAAGAGCGGTTGGTCGTTGTTTGGGCGGCCGCAACAGATTTGATTCGTGATCAGGATGGGAAGCGCGGAAAGCGGCTCTTTGAGCCGCACTCGCTGCGCATGGACTTGAAGGAGAAGCAGCGCCCGGGCCGAGCCGGGCGCGTTTGAGTGAAGCAATGCCAACGTTTAATCAATTAGTGCGCAAGGGCCGCAAGCCGACCCGGTATAAGACCGCTAGCCCCGCGCTGCAGGCCTGCCCGCAGCGGCGAGGAGTCTGTACGCGCGTCTATACGACCACTCCGAAGAAGCCGAACTCGGCGCTGCGCAAAGTGGCTCGCGTGCGGCTGACCAACGGGATCGAAGTCACCACCTATATTCCGGGCGTTGGGCATAACCTGCAGGAACACTCAATCGTGCTGATTCGCGGCGGACGCGTGAAGGATCTGCCTGGCGTACGTTACCACGTGGTGCGCGGCACGCTCGATACGGCGGGCGTGGCGAACCGTAAGCAGAGCCGCTCGAAGTATGGAGCTAAGCGCCCGAAGGGCGGAGCAGCGGCTGCGCCGACGAAGGGCAAAAAGTAAGGGAAGGGTAGAGAACGATGCCACGTAGAAGACGCCCGGAAGTTCGCGAGATTATTCCAGATCCGCTGTATAATTCAACGCTGGTCGAGAAGTTCGTCAACTCGATGATGTGGGACGGCAAGAAGACCACGGCGCAAAAAATTTTCTATCAGGCTATGGACACGCTGCGCGATCGGTCGGGCGACGATCCGCTGAAGGCTTTTAAGAAGGCCGTAGAGAACGTTAAGCCGGTGCTCGAGGTCAAGACACGGCGCGTGGGCGGGGCGAACTATCAAGTTCCGGTGGAGGTTTCGCAGAATCGCCGGGTCAGTCTTGCGCTGCGCTGGCTGATCACGAACGCGCGCGGCCGTCCGGACAAGAGCATGGCCGACAAGCTCGCGAATGAGTTGAACGACGCTTCCAATATGCGTGGAGGCGCAGTGAAGAAGAAGGACGATGTGCATCGCATGGCGGAAGCGAACAAAGCTTTTGCGCACTATCGCTGGTAGCAGAGAAAGCAGAAGTTAAGAAGGCAGAAGTCGAGAAGACAGAAGTAAACGATTATGGCCCGCACAGCACCGCTCGAGAAAATGCGCAATATCGGCATCATGGCCCACATCGATGCCGGCAAGACGACAACCACCGAACGCATCCTCTATTACACCGGCCGCACGCACAAAATCGGCGAAGTGCATGAGGGCACGGCAACGATGGACTGGATGGCGCAGGAGCAGGAGCGCGGCATTACGATCACGTCGGCCGCGACCACCTGTCAGTGGAACGACATCACGATTAACATCATCGACACGCCGGGTCACGTGGACTTCACGGCCGAGGTCGAGCGTTCGCTTCGCGTGCTCGATGGGGCGTGCGCGGTATTCGACGCGGTAGCGGGTGTGCAGCCGCAATCGGAAACAGTGTGGCGTCAGGCGGACAAGTACGGGGTTCCGCGCATTTGCTTTATCAACAAGATGGACCGGGTCGGCGCGGATTTTTACTTCTCAGTCAAGACGATTGTGGACCGGCTGAGTGCGCGTCCGGTTCCGATTCAGATTCCGGTTGGCGCCGAAGATCAGTTCAAAGGCGTGGTCGATCTGGTGAAGATGAAGGCGCGTCTGTGGCGCGACGAAACGCTGGGCGCCAAGTACGATGACGTGGACATTCCGGCGGACCTGCTCGACAAAGCCAAGGAGTACCGGGATCAGCTGATCGAAGCGGTGTCCGAGTCCGATGACGTGCTGATGGAGAAGTACATCGAAGGCCAGCCCATCACGGAACAGGAGCTGGCGGCGGGTATTCGTAAGGCCACCCTGGCGCGGAAGATATTTCCCGTCATCTGCGGCTCATCCTTCAAGAACAAGGGCGTGCAGAACTTGCTGGACGCGGTAGTGGATTATCTTCCTTCGCCGCTCGATGTGCCGCCGATTCAAGGCGTTTCGGTAGACAATCCCGACGAGCACATGGAGCGCAAGGCGAGCGATGCGGAACCGTTCTCGGCGCTGGTCTTCAAGATCATGACCGATCCGTTTGTGGGGCAGCTATGTTTCATCCGGGTGTATTCGGGCAAGCTGAACGCGGGCGAATCGATTTACAACGTCAGCAAGGGACGGCGCGAGCGTGTAGGCCGGCTGGTCAAGATGCACGCTAACAAGCGAGAAGAGATTCAGGAAGTGCTCGCGGGCGACATCTGCGCGGCCGTGGGCCTGAAGCAAGTGGTGACCGGCGACACGATCTGCGACGAGGACAAGCCGATTGTGCTCGAGTCGATTATCTTCCCGGCCCCAGTGATTCAACTCGCTATTGAGCCGAAGACCAAGGCTGACCAGGAAAAGCTCGGCGTGGCAATCAACAAGCTGGCGACCGAGGATCCTACCTTGCATGTCTCGACCGACCCTGAAACCGGGCAGACGATTCTGGCCGGGATGGGCGAGCTGCACCTGGAAATCATCGTCGATCGCATGCAGCGCGAGTTTAACGTCGGCGCGAATGTCGGCAAACCGCAAGTGGCTTATCGCGAAACCATCCGGCAGCGCGCTGAATACGATTACACGCACAAGAAGCAGACCGGCGGCAGCGGACAGTACGCGCGAGTAAAGCTGCGGGTCGAGCCGAATCCGGAGAAGGATTTCGAGTTCGAGAATGACGTCACGGGCGGCAACATTCCAAAGGAATTCATTCCGGCTATCGAAAAGGGCGTGGTCGAAGCGCTCGAAGGCGGCATTCTCGCCGGTTATCCCTTGAACAACATCAAGGTCACGGTGTACGACGGCGCCTATCATGACGTCGATTCGTCGGAAATGGCGTTCAAGATTTGCTCCTCGATTTGCTTTAAAGAGGCCGCTTCAAAAGCAAAACCGGTGTTGCTCGAACCAGTGATGCGGGTGGAAGTGACAGTGCCCGAAGAGTACATGGGCTCGGTGAACGGAGATTTAATCTCCCGCCGGGGACGGCTCGAAGGCACGGAGATCGCGGGCGGAACGCACATTGTGAAATCGATGGTGCCGCTGTCAGAGATGTTTGGGTATGCCACCGAACTTCGGTCGCGCACCCAGGGACGCGGCAGTTTTACGATGCACTTCGGGCAGTACGAGGAAGTGCCTCGAAATTTGGCGGAAGAGATTATTAACCGCAACAAGGGCGGAGTCGCAACCAGGTAGCACGGCAGTTTAGGGAAGGAGACACCATGGCAAAAGAGAAATTTGACCGCAGCAAGCCGCATGTAAATATCGGGACGATCGGGCACATCGATCATGGCAAGACGACGTTGACGGCGGCGATTACGAAGACGTTATCCAAGCACAATCCGAAGAACAAGTTCCGGAGCTTCGACTCGATCGACAATGCGCCGGAAGAGAAGGCGCGCGGAATCACGATTGCGGTGGCGCACGTGGAATACGAGACGGCAAACCGGCACTATGCGCACGTGGATTGCCCGGGGCACGCCGATTACATCAAGAACATGATCACGGGCGCGGCGCAGATGGACGGCGCGATTCTGGTGGTGGCGGCGACTGACGGCCCGATGCCGCAGACGCGCGAGCATATTCTGCTGGCCCGGCAGGTGGGCGTGCCGTACATCGTGGTGGCGTTGAACAAGGTCGACATGGTGGACGATCCGGAGCTGCTCGAGCTGGTGGAGCTGGAAGTGCGCGAGCTGCTGTCGAGCTATCAGTTTCCGGGCAACGACTTGCCTGTAGTGCAGGTAAGCGCGCTGGGGGCGTTGAACGGGGAAGCGAAGTGGGAAGCCTCGGTCGATCAGCTGATGGCGAAGGTGGATGAGTACATTCCGCTGCCTGAGCGCGTGATCGACAAGCCGTTCATTATGCCGATTGAGGATATTTTCTCGATTCAGGGTCGCGGCACGGTGGTGACTGGACGCATTGAGAAGGGCATCTGCAAGGTCGGCGAGGAGATGGAGATCGTCGGGTTCGCGGATACGCGCAAGACGGTGGTGACCGGCGTTGAGATGTTCAAGAAGCTGCTCGACGAAGGCCGGGCGGGCGACAACGTGGGCTTGCTGCTGCGCGGCATTGAAAAGAACGATGTCGAGCGCGGGCAGGTGATTGCGAAGCCGGGGTCGATTAAGGGCTACAAGAAGTTCAAAGGTGAAGTATACGTGCTGTCGAAGGAAGAGGGCGGCCGGCACACGCCGTTCTTTAACGGCTACCGGCCGCAGTTCTACTTCCGGACCACGGACGTGACGGGCGTGGCGAAGCTTCCCGAAGGCATGGAGATGGTGATGCCGGGTGATAACGTGTCGATCGAAGTCGAGTTGATCACGCCGGTGGCCATGGATAAAGGGCTGCGGTTTGCGATTCGCGAGGGCGGACGCACTGTGGGCGCCGGCACCGTGACCGAGATCGTGAGCTAAGAGGGCCGCGCGACTGAAACAGCGTATACGCCGGTGGCCGCCTCCCGAGTGAGAGCTCAGGCGGCCCTTGGTGAGAGAGACAACGAAACAAAATGAAAGAACGCATACGCATCCGACTGAAGGCTTACGATCACCGGGTTCTCGACCAATCCACCGGAGACATTGTGGATACCGCGAGGCGAACCGGCGCAACCGTAGCTGGACCGATTCCGCTGCCGACCTTGAAAAACCGCTACACGGTGCTGCGGTCGCCGCACGTGGATAAGAAGTCGCGCGAGCAGTTTGAGATTCGCACCCATAAACGGCTGCTCGACATTCTCGAGCCGACCCAGGACACGGTGGATGCGTTGATGAAGCTTGATCTTCCGGCCGGGGTGGATGTCGAGATCAAGGCGTTCGGCAAGAACAAATAGGTAGAGCCAGAGGCAAGAAACTGATGAGTCCAGGAATTCTCGGCAAAAAGATTGGCATGACGCAAGTCTTCAATGCGGACGGGCAGGTGGTGCCGGTGACGCTGGTGAAGGCTGGTCCGTGCGTGGTGACGCAGCGTAAAACGCCCGCCATCGACGGGTACGATGCGGTGCAGCTGGGGTTAGTCGAGTACGCAAAGAAGCCGAACAAGCCGATGGCAAAGCACCTGGCAAAATCGGGCGCGGACGGCGTGCGGTATCTGCGCGAATTCCGCTTGAATCGCGGCACCGGCGACCTGAAGCAAGGCGACCGGGTTCTGGCCGACGAGTTTAAGCCGCGCGATGTGGTGGACGTGATCGGGACGAGCAAAGGCCGCGGCTTTCAGGGTGTGGTGAAACGCCATCACTTCCGGGGCGGCGATTCAACGCACGGCTCGATGTTTCACCGCGCGCCGGGTTCGATCGGCGGCTCCTCGTTTCCCTCGCGCGTCTTTCCCGGTATGCGGATGGGCGGGCATATGGGCCACGAGCAGGTGACGGTTCGCAATCTGGAAATCGTGAGCGTAGATGCCGACGATAGCGTGATTGCCGTGAAGGGCGCCATTCCGGGGCCGAACGACGGCTACGTGATGATCCGGCGGACGAAGAGATAGAGGATCGAAAGATGCCGAGTGTAGACATATTGGATCTCAACAACACGGCTGTGGGCTCGATCGAGCTCGCCGATGCGGTGTTCGGGGCGGAGGTCAACGAAGCGCTGCTGTATGAGGCAGTGCGGCAGTACACAGCCGCCCGGCGCTCCGGGACCGCGTCGACCAAGACGCGCCACGAAGTGTCCGGGTCCGGCAAGAAGCTGTGGAAGCAGAAGGGCACGGGCCGCGCGCGCATGGGATCGATCCGGTCTCCGCTATGGCGGCATGGCGGAACCACTCACGGCCCGCAACCGCGCAGCTACGAGTACAAGCTGCCGCGCAAAATGCTGCTGGGGGCGCTGCGTTCGGCCCTGTCGGCGAAGCTGCGGGACGGTGAACTGCGAGTGGTGCGAGCCTTCGATTTAGCCGACCACAAGACCAAGAACATGCTGGGCGTGCTCGGCAAGCTGCAGGCAAAGAAGAGCGTGCTGCTGGTGGAGACCGGCGAGAACGTGAATCTCGACCGGGCGTCGCGCAATCTGCCGGGTATCAAGCTGGTGCCGACCCGGGATGTAACTGTCTACGATCTGCTGCGCTATCAGGAAGTGCTGTTGACCGAGAGCGCGGCGCGTAAGTTATCGGAGGCCTTAGGCAAATGAACGTATACGATGTGATCCGCCGGCCGTTGATCACCGAAAAGGGCCACGCCAAGCGCGAGGCTGAGCGGACCCTGTGTTTCGAAGTGCATCCGGAAGCGAACAAGATTCAGATTAAGCAGGCAGTGGAGACTGTGTTCCGCGTGCGGGTGGCGGACGTGCGTACGAGTAACTTCGCAGGCAAGCTACGCCGAAGGGGCCGGTTCAGCGGCTACAGTTCGGATTGGAAGAAAGCCTACGTGCGGTTAGCCGAGGGCCAGAAAGTGCCTGAGTACGCCGAGATTTAACGGAGGAGCCTGACCCATGCCAATCAAAAGTTTTCGCCCGACGACCCCGACGCGCCGATTCCAAACGTTCGTTACGCGGGAAGACATTACAAAAGACCGTCCAGAAAAATCGCTGGTCGAGGGTAAGAAGCGGACCGGCGGGCGTGATTCGCGCGGCCGGATTTCGAGCCGGTTCATCGGTGGCGGAGCCAAGCAAGCCTACCGCGTAATCGATTTTAAGCGAGATAAAGCGGGTATCGCGGCCAAAGTGGCGGCCATTGAGTACGATCCGAATCGCTCGGCTCGAATCGCTCTGCTGCACTACGCGGATGGCGAGAAGCGCTACATTATCTGTCCGGTAGGCCTTGAGGTGGGGCGTTCGATCGCCTCCGGTCCCGAAGCCGATATTCTGATCGGCAATGCGCTGCCGCTGCAGAACATTCCGGCCGGTACGGTGGTACATAACATCGAGTTGCGTCCGGGTAAGGGCGGACAGATGGCTCGCTCGGCGGGCGCGCAGGCGCAGTTGGTTTCGAAGGAGGGCGGCATTGCGCTGCTCAAGTTGCCTTCGGGCGAAGTGCGGCGGGTTCCGGTCGAGTGCATGGCAACGGTAGGCCAGGTCGGCAATGTGGAACACGAGAACGTGTCGCTCGGCAAAGCGGGCCGCTCGCGCTGGCTCGGCAAACGGCCTCATAATCGCGGCGTAACCATGAATCCGGTCGATCACCCGCACGGCGGCGGCGAAGGAAAGACCTCGGGCGGACGGCACCCGGTGACGCCCTGGGGCAAGCCGACGCGCGGATTCAAGACGCGGAATAACAAACGGACGGATCGTTGGATTGTGACGCGGAAGGCGAAGAAGCGTTGAAGGATCGATCCGCGGTGAGCGCACAGGGCGATTGGCTGCCCGTTGTGCGCGGTCTAAAGAATGACGCGTTGGATTGTGACGCGGAAGGCGAAGAAGCGGTAAGCGAAGGTAGAGGGTAGAGAAAGATGAGTCGATCGCTTAAAAAAGGGCCGTTCACCGATGACCACCTGACTAAGAAGGTGGAGAAGATGAACGCAAATAATCAGAAAGCGGTGGTAAGGACCTGGTCGCGGCGCTCGACAATCGCACCGGACTTTATCGGCCACACGCTCGCCGTCCATAACGGGAAGAAGTTCATTCCGGTGTACGTCACCGAAAACATGGTGGGTCACAAGCTGGGTGAATTCTCTCCGACACGCACCTTCAAGGGACACGCGGCTAAGTCGACCGAAAAGGCAGCGAGATAAGAGCATGGCAGATCAGAAAGACAATATTGCCAAGGCAGAAGCGCGCTACGTCCGGGTTTCGGCGCAAAAGGTACGGCTGGTAATCGACCTGATTCGCGGGCGACAGGCGGGCGACGCGATCAACATCCTGAGCGGCGTGAAGAAGCGGATTGCACCGACGGTGGAGAAGGTGCTGCGGTCGGCGATCGCCAACGCCGAGAACGAGTCGGAAGATGTCGACGTGGATCGCCTGTTTGTGAGCGAGGCCTATGTGAATGAAGGTCCGCGGCAGAAGCGGATCCGGCCGGCCCCGATGGGACGCGCCTACCGGTATCAGCGGCGCATGTCGCACATTGTAGTCAAGCTAGGGGAACGGGCCGCCGAGGCGGAGGAGTAACAAGATGGGTCAGAAGGTACATCCGTACGGATTTCGGCTGGGCGTAACCAAAACCTGGCGCTCGCGCTGGTTCGCCAAACAAGATTATTCGAAGCTGCTGCACGAGGATCTGGAACTGCGAGAGTCTCTGACGAGCCGCTTAAAAGCAGCCGGAGTGAGCTCGATCGAAGTAGACCGGCCGGGCAACAAGCTACGCATCACGATTCGTACCTCGCGTCCGGGCATCATTATCGGACGCAAAGGCGCCGAGATCGAAAAGCTCAAGGGCGATCTGGCTAAGAAGACCAAGCGCGAAGTCTTTATCGACATTCAGGAAGTACATCGGCCGGAGCTTGACGCGCAGCTGGTGTCGGAATCGATTGCGCTGCAACTCGAGAAGCGCGTGGCTTTTCGGCGAGCGATGCGCAAGGCGGTGGATTCGGCGCTGCGCTTCGGCTGTAAGGGGATTAAGGTGCGAGTGTCGGGCCGTTTGAATGGTGCCGAGATTGCGCGCAGCGAGTGGTATTTGCAGGGGCAGTTACCGCTGCATACGCTGCGTGCCGATATCGATTATGGCTTTAGCCAGGCGTACACGACCTATGGCGTGATCGGCGTAAAGGTTTGGATTTACAAAGGCGAAGTGCTGGAGGCGGGAAATCGCCGCAACTCTCTGCGCAATGACGGAGAGCCTCGGCGGCGTCGCAGAGACGATCGGGAACGGCGTCCTCCGACGCAGGTGGCCGAGGGCGGCGGTCCGGTGATTCAACCTCCACCTGTCGACTTGCCGAAACCAGCCGCGAGCGCAGTGATTCCGCCGCTTGCTCCGCCGACTGCGCCGTCCTGGAAACAGCCGCCGACGGGCGAGACTCCCGAGCCTTCGCAAGCATCGGAAGGAACGGAACCGCCGCCCGGCGAATAGCACGCCACCGGTTTGCTAAGCGAAAGCGATTGAGCGAACAGACTCGGGACCCAATTCCCGGAGATTAGAAAGAACAGAGAGAGTACACCGCAATGTTAATGCCGAAAAAGGTAAAATTCAGAAAGCAGCAGCGCGGCCGCATGAAAGGCAAAGCGTGGCGCGGATCCTCGCTTTCCTTCGGTGAGTTTGGCCTAAAGTCGATGAGCTGCGGATGGGTCACCAACCGGCAGATCGAGGCGGCCCGTATCGCCATGACGCGTTTCATTAAGCGCGGCGGTAAGGTTTGGATTCGCGTTTTCCCGGATAAGCCTATCACTAAAAAGCCGCCGGAAACTCGTATGGGTAAAGGCAAGGGCGCGCCAGAGGCTTGGGTGGCGGTGGTCAAGCCGGGCAAGATGTTGTTCGAGATGGAAGGCGTCCCGCAGGACGTAGCGGCGCAGGCGATGAAACTGGCAGCGGCAAAGATTTCGGTGCCGACCAAATTTGTGGCGCGCGAGCAAGCGACCGAAGCGGCTTCAAAGGCAAGCTAAGCAGATGAAGGCAAATAAGATTCGCAACATGGATGGCGCCGAGCTCGAGCGCCAGGTACAGGACTCGCAGGAACAGCTCTTCCGGCTGCGCTTCCAGATGGGCATGGGGCAGACCGAAGGGCTGAAGAAGTATCGCAGCTTGAAGAAGGACCGGGCCCGTCTGTTGACGATTCTCAACGAGAAGCGCGCTGAGGGTGGGGCAGTTCCGGCGGCTCCTGCCGCCGCGAAGCCTGTAGCGAAAAAGAAGAAGAGCAAGTAAGAGGATTTGAGAGAAGCGATGGCGGAAGCAGCAGTCGAGACCAGGGCGGAGATCGGCCACAAGAACGAGAAGATCGGCGAAGTCATTTCAACCAAGATGGCAAAGACCATTGTGGTGGAGGTGACGCGCCGGGTACCGCATCCGGTTTACAAGCGGATCGTCAGCAAGCGCAAGAAGTTCTATGCGCACGACGAAGAGCAGACCGCGCATGTGGGCGATGTGGTTCGAATCGTGGAATGCCGTCCCCTGAGCCGGCTGAAGCGCTGGGCGCTCGGAACCATCTTGCGAAAAGCGGTGCTGGTAGGTGTTGAGCACCCGGCTCTGGCCGAGAGTGCCGACACGCGCGTGAAGCAAACGCTGAAGAAGAAGGCCAAGAAGAAGAAGTAGAGCCGGCGCTCCCGGAGATCCGGGGGCAAGCCGAGAGGATCGAGGAGATACGTCATGATCGGGATGCGAACCATGTTGGAGGTGGCCGATAATAGCGGCGCGCGGAAGCTGCAGTGCATTCTGCCGCGCGGCGGCGACCTCGGGCTTCGCGCAGGTTTAGGAGATGTGATTACGGCAAGCGTGAAGGAAGCGGCGCCGGATTCGAGCATCAAGAAGGGCAAAGTAGTGCGGTGTGTGGTAGTGAGGATGCGCAAGGAGACGCGGCGGAAAGATGGGACGTACATCCGTTTCGACTCGAACGCGGCCGTGTTGATCAACGAAGTGGGCGAGCCGGTGGGAACGCGCGTGTTCGGACCGGTGGCGCGTGAGTTGCGCGACAAGCGATTTATGAAGATCGTTTCGCTTGCGCCGGAGGTGATCTAAACGTTATGCCGAAAGTTGCATACCAGCGGCGTCAGGAGCGGGGAGAACGTCAGGCGACCCGCGTCAAAATTAAGAAAGACGACATGGTGAAGGTGATTGCCGGTCGTGATAAGGGCAAGACAGGCAAAGTGCTCGAAGTGGATCGGTTCAGCCGTAAGGTGCTGGTGGATGGAGTGATGATCGTGAAGCGTCATACGCGGCCGAATCCAGCCAAGCAGATCAAGGGCGGGGTGGCGGAAAAGCCGATGCCCATTGATGTGTCGAACGTGATGCTGCTCACCGCCGGGGGAATCCCGACACGCGTCGGCTATAAGCTTGACGAGGTAGCCGGCAAGGTTCGCCGGGTGCGGATTGCACGTAAGGGCGGCGAGACGCTCGACAAAAAGTAGAGCGGGATTAGAAGCAGGAGCGAGAGGCCGTTTGGAATCGGCCGACGAGGAATATGGCAAAGGATACTGGAAAGAAGCCCGCGGGCGGCGGCGGAGCAAAACAACCGGCGGTGGAGAAGAAGCAGCGCGCGCCGCGTACTGGTAACGCAGAACCGCCGGCGGAGAAAGCCGCTGCGCCGCGTTCGCAAACCGGCAAGGCGCGTTTGCGGGAACACTATCGCAAGAGCGTCATCGAGTCGATGAAGAAAGATTTTCAGTATCGCAATCCCATGGCGGTACCGAAGGTTGAGAAGGTCGCAATCAACATTGGGTTAGGTGAAGCGTCGGGCAACAGCAAGCTCATGGACGGCGCGGTGAACGAGTTGAGTGCGATTTCCGGGCAGAAGCCGGTTGTGACGCGCGCGAAGAAGTCGATTGCGGCGTTTAAGCTGCGCGAGGGCATGGCGATCGGCTGCATGGTGACGCTGCGTGGCGACCGGATGTACGAGTTTTTGGACCGGTTAATGAACGTGGCTCTGCCGCGCGTCCGCGATTTCCGCGGCGTCTCATCGAAGTCCTTCGATGGGCGGGGTAATTTTACGCTCGGGCTGCGGGACCAGCTTATCTTTCCCGAGATCGATTACAACAAGGTGGAGAAGACCAAGGGTATGAATATCTCGATCACGACCACGGCGAAGACGGACGCCGAAGGTCTGGCGCTTCTTCGCCATATGGGCATGCCCTTCCGTCAGTAAGCGAAAAGAGAATCGATGGCAACCACAGCAAAGATCGCGAAAGAACAAAAGAAAGAAGAGGAGCTTGCCCGGGCGCGCAAGAATGGCGTTGCGCCGAAGTTCCCGACCCGGCTGCGCAACCGCTGCAAGAACTGCGGCCGGCCGCGCGGCTATCTGCGTAAGTTTTCGCTCTGTCGTATCTGCTTCCGGAAGTTCGCGCTGTCGGGTGAAATCCCGGGCGTGACCAAGGCGAGCTGGTAGAGCGGGGCCGCTGCTCGCGCAGGCTACATTCGCGGAGCGGCCAGGTCAAGAAATTAGGATTGGTAGGAATGAAAGGTGCTGAAAGGAATTAGATGACAGCAGACCCCATTGCCGATATGTTGACGCGCGTGCGAAACGCGTTGATCGCTCGTCATGCGAAGGTGGACGTACCCGCGTCCCGGTTAAAGAATGAACTCGCCCGGATCTTCAAGGAAGAGGGCTATATTCTGAACTATAAGCTCACCGAAGAGGGCGCCAAGAAGTTTATTCGCTTGTATTTGAAGTACACCCCGGCTAATTTGCCGGTGATCTCGCGAATCGAGCGCGTCTCGCGTCCGGGCTGCCGGGTGTATGTCGGCAGCAAGGAGATCCCGCGTATTCTGGGCGGTCTCGGAATTAATATTCTGACGACGCCGAAGGGTGTCATGACCGGTTTATCAGCCCGCAAAGAAGGCGTGGGCGGAGAGGTTCTCTGCCAGATCTGGTAGGAGTGCGCGCGCCGGTCCATGGACCGGAAGGCGAGTGCGATACGAGGAAGAAATGTCACGAGTAGGAAAGAAACCGATTCCCCTGCCGACGGGAGTGAAAGTGAACATTGGCGCCGACATGCAGGTGGAGGGGCCGAAAGGAAAGCTGAGCGTACCGATTCCGCAGGGCGTCCGGGTGGAGCAGAAGGACGGGCATTTGGAAGTGGTGCGGGACAGCGATCGATTTGCTGCGATGCATGGCTTAACGCGTGCGCTGGCGGCAAATGCGGTGCTGGGCGTCTCGACCGGGTTTACGCGCGAGCTCGATATCGTGGGCACCGGCTACCGGGCGGACGTGAAGGGGCAAGTGGCGACTTTTACGCTCGGCTATTCGCACCCCATCGAGTTTCTGCTGCCGAAAGGCGTGGAGTTGAAGATCGACCGCCAGACCCACCTGGTATTGAGCGGCTTCGACCGGCAGGCAGTCGGCCAGACCGCGGCGCAGATCCGGATGCTGCGGCCGCCGGATCCTTACAAGAACAAGGGCGTTCGCTACACGGGCGAAGCGCTGCGCAAGAAAGCCGGCAAGACGGGAGCGGGAGGTAAGTAATGGCACGAGATTCAAGAGCGGACATTCGCACCCGTATCCACAAGCGGATTCGAAGCCGGGTGGCCGGTACGCAGGAACGTCCGCGTTTGGCGGTGTTTCGCAGCGTGAAGAACATCTATGCTCAGGTGATCGACGATGGTCCGGGGCACACCCTGGTTGCCGCCGGCTCGACCGAGAAGGATGTGCGTGGCAAGGGCGGCAACATCGAAGGCGCGAAGTTAATCGGACGCGCGGTCGCCGAGCGCGCTAAAGAGAAGGGCATTCGCAAGGTGGTGTTCGATCGCGGCGGGTATCAGTATCATGGACGGGTCAAAGCGCTTGCAGACGCAGCCCGGGAAGCGGGCTTGGAGTTCTAAGTAATGCCAGTAATTGGAAATGCGAAGCGTATGGATGCTCATAACTTGAACCTCAAGGAACAGGTTGTGAGCATCAACCGCGTGACGAAGGTAGTCAAGGGCGGTAAGAACATGAGTTTTTCGGCGCTGGTGGTTGTGGGCGACCCCGGGGCCAAGGTAGTCGGCTACGGAACGGGTAAGGCGAAGGAAGTGCCCTCGGCGATCAAGAAGGGCATTGAAGCGGCGAAAAAGAATCTACGCAAGGTACACGTGCTCGAGACCACGATCCGGCATCCCGTACTAGGGCGGTTCGGCAGCGGACTGGTTCTGCTGAAGCCTGCTCCGGCAGGAACCGGCGTGATTGCGGGTGGGCCGGTGCGCGCGGTGATTCAGGCGGTTGGCATTCCGAACATTTTGACCAAGTCGATTGGATCGCATAATGCGCATAATGTGGTGAAGGCGACGATCAACGCGCTCGAGCAGTTATACGACAAAGCGGCGATTGCCGATATGCGCGGGCTACCGGTCGAGCGGCTGTAGAGACCGGGAAAGACGGACACACATGGCGACCGAAGGAATGATTACAATCAAGCTGGTGCGCAGCACCATTTGCACGCCCCAGACTCACAAGAACATCGTGAAATCGCTAGGACTTCATAAGCTGAACCGTACCGTGGAGCGGCCGGACACGCCGGCATTCCGCGGCATGGTGAAGAAAGTGCCGCACCTGCTCGAGATTGTGAAAGACTAGGCAGACCTGTAGAAGACGGACATGAATTTAAGCAACCTACGGCCTCCCAAGGGGCAAAAGCATAAGAAGCGCCGCATCGGCCAGGGTATGGGAACCGGGCGCGGGAAGTACTCCGGGCGCGGGGCGAAAGGCGCTCGATCCATTTCCGGCTACAGCAAGATGCGCGGGTTCGAGGGTGGTCAGATGCCGCTCCACCGCCGCCTTCCGAAGCGTGGATTTACTAATATCTTTCACAAGGATTACGCGATTTTGAACGTGGGCGCGCTCGATAAGCTGGAAGGCGATCATTTTACGCCCGAATCGCTGGTGGCGAGCGGTGTTGTCAAGAAGCTGCAGGCGGGGCTGAAAATCCTCGGCAGTGGCGAACTGACGCGAAGAATCACCGTGGAAGCGCATCTGTTTTCGAAGTCAGCGCTGGACAAGATCGAAAAGGCGGGCGGCGTGAGCACGGTACTGGCGGCACAAAACGGTCAGGCCCAGAACGATCACTCGAAGACCGGGCCGGCCGAAAGCGATTCGCAGCACTCTGAACAATAGGCGGATTCAAACGGAGCGGATGGAAGCGGACCGGCGAACCTCGTTCGAGGGGAACGGACTTTAAGACATGACGAAGTTCTTCGAAGCCCTGGGCAACATGTTTCGGATCAAAGATCTCCGAAACCGGGTGCTGTTTACTCTGGCGCTGCTGGCGGTTTACCGGATCGGCGCTTACATTCCGACGCCGGGGATCGATACCGACCGGTTCCAAGCGTTCTTTACGCGAACGGCCGCGGGCGGATTTCTCGGCTATTTCGATCTGTTTAGCGGCGGCATGCTGCGCCGCATGACAATCTTCGCGCTGGGCATTACTCCCTACATCACCTCGTCGATCATCTTGCAATTGCTGACGGTGGTGATTCCGACGCTCGATAAGCTGCAAAAAGAAGGGGAACTCGGGCGGCGCAAGATCACCCAGTGGACCCGCTACTTGACAGTGGCGCTGGCGATCGTGCAATCGATTGGAATCGCGTTTGCGCTGCAGAACTCGGAAGGTAATTTTGTTCTCAACCCGGGCTTTCTGTTCCTCTTCATGACGACGCTCACTTTTACCGCGGGCTCGGCATTCATCATGTGGCTGGGCGAGCAGATTACCGATCGCGGGATCGGTAACGGCATGTCGCTGATTATTTTCGTCGGCATTATCGTCGGCTTGCCGAGTGCGGTTACTAGCATTTACACGAATACCTTTGTAACGCACCAATGGCCGCTGCTGCAGATGATCATAATCATCACGTTGATGGTGGGAGTGGTGGCGTTTATTGTTCTGGTGGAACGCGGTGAGCGCCGGATACCGGTGCAATACGCCAAGCGCGTGATCGGGCGTCGCATGATGGGCGGTCAATCGACTCACCTGCCGCTCAAGGTTAATGCAGGCGGAGTTATACCGATCATTTTTGCGTCTTCGTTGCTCGCGCTGCCGTCGACCGCGTTGCAGTTTCCGGTGGTGAAGAGCAGCCCGTGGCTCTCGGGCATGCTCGGAGCAATGGGCGGGGCCGAACCGACTTACTATTTAGTCTTTGTCCTGCTGATCGTCTTCTTTTGCTTTTTTTACGTCTCGATCATTTTCAACCCGAGCGAAGCGGCGGACAACATGCGGAAGTACGGCGGTTTCATTCCGGGTATCCGGCCGGGCAAGAACACGGCTGACTACATGGACAAGATCCTCTCGAAGATCACAGTTGTTGGTGGCTTGTATCTGGCTTTGCTGTCGATCATTCCGATGATTATGATTCAGGGCATTCGGCTGCAGCATCTACCTCTGGTCGGCAACTTCATCGACGCGCACTTCCCGCGCTGGCTGCTGGACGGTCTGGGCGTAACCTTTTTCTTTGGTGGAACTTCGCTGCTGATCGTGGTCGGTGTGGCCATGGACACGGTGAATCAAATTGAGGCGCAGTTGATCATGCGTCATTACGACGGGTTCACGCCGCGCTCGGGCCGCATTCGTGGCCGTCGTAGTTCGAGCAGTTAGGGCACTGGCGTTGCAATCGGATGACAGAGCCTTGCCTGCTGCCGCGGTGATCCTGTTCGGGTCTCCGGGTTCGGGTAAAGGGACGCAAGCAAAGCTGCTCAAGCGGCGTCTCAACATTCCGCACGTGTCGACGGGCGACATGTTGAGAACGCACATCAGTGAGGGTGACGCGATCGGGCTAACTTCCCACCAGTTGATTAAAGCAGGCAAGCTGGTGCCGGACGAGTTAGTGAACGATTTGGTTAGGCAGCGATTGAGCGCACCGGACGCGCGAGCGGGAGTAATCCTGGACGGCTATCCTCGGACGTTAAATCAGGGGAGAGTGCTGCGGGAGTTGTTGGCAGAGCTAAAATTTCGTCCGGCCGTGGTACACTTGGTGGTTGACTACGATCGTATCGTGGCGCGCCTGAGTGGTCGGCGGCAGTGCCCCGTCTGCGGAACCCTCTACAGTCTGACTACCAACCCTCCCAAAGTCTCGGGCGTTTGCGATCTCGATGGGAGCGCCTTGGTGACACGAGACGACGATCGGGAAGCGGTGATCCGGGAGAGGTTACTTGAGTACGACCGGCAGACTGTGCCGATTTTGAATTTTATGCGGCAGTCGGGTGTGCCGCTGTTTGAGATTGAGGCCTCTGATGCCTCTCCAGAGCAGATCATGGAGCAGATTTGCCGTGTGCTAGCTACTCAAGGCATGATAGAAGCGGTTGCCGGGAACGTGAAGGGTGTGTAGGCGGTGATTGTACGTCGAAGTGCCGCGGAGCTCGAGAAACTCCGGCGAAGTGGACTGCTAGTTTATCGAATCCTGCAGGATTTAAGGGACAAGGTAGCCGTGGGTGTGACAACTCACGAACTGGAGCTGGCGACGGCCAAGATGATTTCCGATGCTGGAGCAAAGCCAGCATTCAAGGGCTATTACTCGCAGGCATCGGGAACCAAGTACCCCTATGTGCTTTGTGCGTCGGTGAATGAAGAAGTCGTGCATGGCATGCCGTCGGCTAAGCGCGCGTTAAAGCAGGGTGACATCATCTCGCTCGATACGGGCGTCCAGCTGGAAGGCTACTTTGGCGATTCGGCGATCACGGTGGCTGTCGGCGAGGTGAACGATTCGGTGAAGCGTTTGTTGAAGATCACCGAAGAAAGTTTGGAGCTGGCAATCGACCGGGTACGGGCGGGCAATCGATTGTTCGATGTCTGCGGGACGGTCGAGAAGTACGTGACCGGGCATGGGTTTTCCATCGTGCGCGAGTTTGTCGGTCACGGGATTGGGACTTCGCTGCATGAAGAGCCGCAGGTTCCGAATTACGTGGACCGGCGGGGAGAGAATCCCCGGTTGAAACCGGGCATGGTTCTGGCAATTGAGCCGATGGTGAATGCAGGGCGGCCGGATACCAAGGTCCTGTCCGATAAGTGGACCGCAGTGGCGAAAGATGGGTCGTATTCGGCTCACTTCGAGCACATGGTGGCGGTGACCGAGAACGGGCCGTGGGTGTTGACCAGACCGTAATGGCGGATGACGCGGGCCAGGGAAGTCAGTTTGTTCCGCAGGGGTCTGGCGAGCGGATGGCGGATGGAACGGTTGTGGAGTTGCTGCCAAGTTTGCTGGTGCGTGTCAGACTGGAAGGAGAGCATCAATTGATTGCTCATTCGGCCAGTTCGCAGCGCGCCAATTTTGTGCGTTTGCGTGTGGGTGATCGGGTGAAAGTCGCTGTTTCGGCTGTCGATCGGACCCGGGGAAGAATTTTAGAGTTGTTGACGAAAGGTCAGTCGGTATGAAGGTTCGAGCTTCAGTGAAACCATTGTGTGACAAGTGCAAGGTGATCCATCGCCATGGCGTGGTGCGCGTGATTTGCACGAATCCGAAGCATAAGCAGCGGCAGGGTTAGCCGCGGAAGAGTAATCAG
Source organism: Bryobacteraceae bacterium (assembly GCA_965219105.1). Classification (GTDB taxonomy): domain Bacteria; phylum Acidobacteriota; class Terriglobia; order Bryobacterales; family Bryobacteraceae; genus Bog-105. Next base: position 4,577,235 of record OZ244728.1, read on the forward strand.
GACAGGGATTTCAGCATATGGCGCGTATTGCAGGCGTGGATTTACCCGCGAGAAAAAGGGCAGCGATCGGGCTGACCTATATATACGGGATTGGGCGCACCCGATCGCTTTCGCTGCTTCACAGGGCGCAGGTCGATCCGGAGAAGAAGGTAGCCGATCTGTCGGAAGAGGAAGTCAATCATCTTCGCAATTTGATCGAAGGCGAGGGCGCGATCGAGGGCGATCTGCGGAAAGAGACTTCGCTCAACATCAAGCGCCTGATGGAGATGGGCTCCTATCGCGGCCTGCGCCATCGGCGAGGACTGCCGGCTCGCGGCCAGCGCACCCATACCAATGCGCGCACTCGCAAGGGACCGCGCAAAGGCACGGTCGCGAATAAGAAGAAGGCCACAGGCAAGACCTAAGAGGATATTGACGCATGGCGAAAGCACCGGCCAAATCCGGCAAAAAGAAATCGTTTAAGAAGAAGGAAAAGAAGAACGTTCCGTTTGGGACGGTACACGTGCAGGCATCGTTCAACAATACGATCGTCACGTTTACTGATCCGCTCGGCAACGTGCTCGCCTGGTCGAGCTCGGGTTCGCTCGGGTTCCGCGGCTCGCGCAAAGGTACGCCGTTCGCAGCGCAGCAGGCATCTTTGACCGCAGCCAACAAGGCGAAGGAAGCCGGGTTGCGTACGGTTGAAGTGCGTGTGGCGGGTCCAGGTTCTGGCCGTGAATCGGCTGTCCGTGCTCTGTCGACGGCCGGCATCGAGGTGCGTTCCATCAAGGACGTTACGCCGATTCCGCATAACGGCTGCCGACCGCCGAAGAAGCGGCGCGTTTGATTTTACGGCTACGCTATTTTCGGCGTTGCCTGGTTTATGGATTGTAAGCGGGACGAAGGCCTTGCCGGCTGTAAACCGCACCTGAAAGCGGCGCGCGAGAAGGCGCGCTTTGGAGGTTTGATACTTGGCACGTTATAGTGGCCCCGTTTGCCGGCTTTGCCGTCGCGAGGGCATGAAGTTGTTTTTGAAAGGCGAGCGATGCCACACCGAAAAGTGCGCGATCGAGAAGCGCAACTTCGCTCCCGGCCAGCACGGCAAAGATAAGAAGGCGAAGATTGTGGGCTACGGCCTGCAGTTGCGCGAGAAGCAGAAAGCGCGGCGTTATTACCGGATTCTTGAAGGGCAGTTTCGCAATCTCTACGAGAAAGCGGTGAAGCAAAAGGGCATCACCGGCGAACTGATGCTTTCCATGCTCGAGCGCCGCTTGGACAATGTGGTCTATCGGATGGGCATGGCTACCAGCCGCGCGCAAGGGCGTCAGCTAGTGCGTCACGGTCACTTTACAGTGAACGGCGGCAAGGTCAATATCCCATCGTTTACCGTAAATCCCGGCGATGTCATCGAAGTGCGGGAAAGTAGCCGGAATAATTCGAGTCTGCTGGCCTCGCGTGACGCTACCGCTCACACCCCGAGCCCCGCTTGGCTCGAGGTCGACCGCGAAGCGCTTCGAGCGCGGGTTCTGCAACAGCCAAAGCGCGAAGAGCTGGTGCAAATTCAGTTAAATGAGCAGCTGATCGTCGAGTTGTACTCGAAGTAAGAGCGCAGGGAGAACAATTTATGTTTAAAGGATTCCAGAAACCCAAGCGTCTGGTGGCGAATACCGAGTCGCTCACCGAACGTTTTGGGCAATTCAACGCACAACCGTTCGAGCGTGGCTTCGGATCCACCATCGGTACCGGATTACGCCGCGTTCTGCTGAGTTCCATCGAAGGCGCTGCTATCACGGGAGTCAGGATCGAAGGCGTCTCTCACGAGTTTAGCCCCATCCCAGGCGTTGTGGAAGACGCGACCGATATCATTCTGAACTTGAAGCAAGTGCCGTTCAAGATGATGGGCGGCGAAGGCTTGAAGATCGCTCGTCTCCGGGTGGAAACGCCCGGCGAGGTGATGAGCAGCCAGATTGAAACCGACGCTGACGTGGAAGTGCTTGACCGTAACTTGCACATTGCGACGATCGGCGAAGGCGGCAAGCTCGATATCGAGATGCGAATCAAGAGCGGCCGCGGCTATGTATCTGCCGATCGAAACTATGATGAGGATCTTCCGATTGGATACATTCCGATTGATTCGGTTCACTCGCCTGTTCGCAAGGTCAATTACAGCGTGGAAGCGGCTCGACTCGGCCAAAACACCGACTACGACAAGCTGACGATCGAGGTTTGGACCAACGGCGCTATTTCGCCGCAGGACGCAATCGGCCAGGCGTCGAAGCTGTTGAAGGATCATATGACGATCTTCATTAACTTCGAGGAAACGCCGGAAGTCGCGGAAGAGCCGGCAGAGCGCGCGATCAACCAGATGAACGAAGTGCTCAACCGGTCGGTCGAAGAGCTCGAGCTGAGCGTTCGTTCTTACAACTGCCTCAAGAATGCCAACATTCAAAGCATTGGCGATCTTGTGCAGAAGTCAGAGTCCGACATGTTGCGCACTAAGAACTTCGGGCGCAAGTCTCTGAACGAGATCAAAGAGATTTTGGGAGGACTGGGGCTCTCATTCGGCATGAAGTTCGATGGTCAAGGACGCCTGGTGGGCGGTGCGCCTTCGGCGCCCTCCGACTACGGCAATGACAACTACGCGGGATTGGACGACTAACCTTCCATGCGACACGGTAAAGCCGGATTCAAACTAAAACGTGACATCAGCGGACGCCGCGCTCTCCTGCGCGGGCTGGTCACGAATGTAATCGAAGAAGAGCGCATCACGACCACGGTCCCGAAAGCAAAGGCTGCCAAGCCGCTTGTTGAAAAGATGATTACTCTCGCAAAGGCGGATAATCTGCATGCGCGAAGGCAAGCTGCGGCATTCCTGCTGAAGCCGGAAGCGGTCGAGAAGCTTTTCGAGAAGTTGGGGCCTCGCTTCAACCAGCGCAACGGAGGCTATACGCGCATCGTCAAGCTCGGTTGGCGCAAAGGCGACGGCGCTGAAACGGCTAAGCTTGAGCTGGTCGGTTCGGAGCTAGTCAAGCGGGCCGCTGATCGTGCGGCTCGGCGCGAAGAGCGATTGAAGCAGCTGAGAAATGAGAGCGGCGAAGGCGAGTAACACTCGCTTCTGTAATATTGAAGAGTGGAGCCCGGCAGAGAACCTGCCGGGCTTTTCGCTTTTAGGGCTTCGGACCAATCTTGCTCAGGATGCGGTCGTGAATCCAGTGTTCGTCCCACCATTCTTTGGGGTCGATCTGAATGCCATCGACCATCATGCTGAAGTGAACGTGATCGCCGAAGGCCATGCCGGTGGCTCCGCTGACTCCTATCTGCTGCTCCTTGCCCACCATGTCGCCCGCTTTAACGAGCAATTTGCTCATGTGACCGTAGAGGCTTTGCAGCGAGTAGCCGTGGTCGATGATGACACAGTTGCCGTAGAGCCCCAGGCGATCGGCGTAGATCACGCGGCCCGAGTTTGCCGCTTTCACCGGCGAGTGGGCAGTTTGCGCCAGATCGTAGCCCAGGTGTACCTGCCGGTCGATAACCCGTCCGTTGTAGACGTACGTGCGCTTGTCGGCAAAGAACGACTCACGCGCCCCTTTTACCGGAATGAACGGCCCAGACCAGAGGATCTTGTGCTCGGTGTTGTTGCGCAGGTTGAAAATGGTCTGAGTATTCTCCTTGCGCATATCGCGATTCAGTTTCACAAAGCGCTCGACGAGATCGCCGGAGCCGTTTGGATCTAATTCGCCGACCACCTTGCGCAGGTTCTGGTCCGTCACATGAATCGTGCTCTCGCGGAATTTCTTGGGGAAGATTTTCGTCCAAAACGAGACGGTGGCCTCCGTACCGGCCGCGTTGCGGGCAAACGCAACGGGAACGGAGTCTGGAGAAACGTCCCAGGGAAACGCAAACAACGAAAATCGATGACTACTGTTATCCGGCTGTCCCGGCATGGCGAACGAGCCGGACGTGTAGTCTGCGACGTGAACGCCCGCTTCGGTCCAGTTGCCGCCCAAATCGAGTAGAACGAGTTCAGCGCCGCCTTGATTGATGTAGTGCTGGAAACCGTCCGCGGAAATGGTAGGGGGACGCAGAACGACCTGGACATTCTGGCGAAGCACGGTTGTCTCACCGCGCAGATCGTTCGATTTGGCCTTTACGATGAGCGTGGCCGGACCTTCTTTCAGGAACGGCGCCTGTTTCTGGCCGGCATAGAACTGATACGCGCCTACGCGCTGTTTGGTGTGGGTGTGGTCCTGATAAAGGGGTTGGGTCTGCCCGTCCTGTTCAAGCGCAGCAGTGAACGATTTGACGCCATGCGGGGCATCGGCTTCGACCAGGACTGAGACAGATTGACCGAGATAGGCGAGAGGCCTCGCCAGTTGCAGTTTGGTCTCGGCGCCGGAGAACCAAACGATGGAGAACAAAACTACGACGACGGCAGCCAGCGTGCCGAAGAAGCGTTTGAGGATGGGATTGAATTCCATTTAGGTTTGAATGACGCGGCGGCCCTCGATGCGATAGTTGCCGGCGAGCATCCAGGCGATTGCTTCCGAGTAGATTCGGTGTTCTTCGCGGAGGATGCGGGCGGAAAGGGTATCGACGGTGTCGCCGTCGAGGACGGGGACGGTAGCTTGTTTCAAGATCGGTCCGCTGTCGAGTTGTTCATCGACCAGGTGGACGGTGCAGCCGGCTACTTTGACACCGTGAACCAGAGCCTGGTATTGAGCGTCCAGGCCGGGGAACGCGGGGAGCAGCGACGGGTGGATGTTGAGGATGCGATGGCGAAATTGCCGAACGAACTCGCCGGTCAGGAGCCGCATGTAGCCGGCCAGGCAAATCCAATCGACATGATGGGATGTAAGTAAATCAAGCACTTGCGAGTCGAAAGCTTCGCGGGCGACGCCTCGGGACGGGATGGAGGCGGTCGGGAAGCCGTACTGGCGGGCTAAATCGAGGCCGGGCGCATCGGGCTTATTTGAAAAAACGAAGCCAATCTCGCAGGCCAGTTGACCGCTTTTGACGTTGCGGGCGATGGCTTCGAAATTCGAACCGCGCCCGGAGAGTAGGACGCCCAGCTTCACAGGTAGGCGACTCGCGGCTGCTTAGGGGAGGTCTGGGCCACTACCTGGCCGATCTCGAAGAACGGTTCACCCAATTTCTCGAGGATGCGATCGACGCGTTTCTTGTGTTTCGCCGAGATCGCAAATACCATCCCGACGCCAAGATTGAAGGTGCGGCGGAAATCTTCTGGCGGGATTTTGCCGAGCTTCTGGAGGAGTTCGAAGATAGGCTGCCGGGGCCAGGAGTCGAGCTTGATTTGGGCAGCGCAGCCGTCGGGCAGGATGCGCGGCAGATTGTCGGTGAGGCCGCCGCCGGTGATGTGAGCCGCGCCCTTGAGCAGTTTCCGGCTGTGCAGGGCTTCGATCGGCTTCAAGTACGACTTATGCACTTTGAGCAGTTCATCGGCGAGCGTTCCGGTGAGACCCGGAAGCTGAGCGGCGAGCACGTGGCCGGCTGCTTCGAAGAGGAGCGTTCGGGCCAGGGAGTAGCCGTTGGTATGCAGGCCGTTCGAGGGTAGCCCGATCAGCAGATTGCCGGGCTTGATCTTAGCGCCCGTGATCATTTGCTTGCGTTCGACAGCGCCGGTGATGAAGCCGGCGAGATCGTATTCGCCAGCTTGGTACATGCCGGGCATCTCGGCAGTTTCTCCGCCGATGAGAGCGCACCCGTTACTCTTGCAGCCGCGCGCGATGCCCTCGACGACGGCGGCACAGACCTTAGCGTCGAGTTTGCCCACAGCGAAGTAATCGAGGAAGAAGAGCGGCTTTGCGCCTTGCACGGCGATGTCGTTGACGCAATGGTTGACGAGATCTTCGCCGACGGTATCGTGACGGCCGCTGGCGAAGGCGATCTTCAGCTTGGTGCCGACGCCATCGGCCGAGCTCACGAGAACCGGGTTGCGCCAGCCTTTGAGATGAAAGCCTGAGCCAAAGCTCCCGATGCCGGTGAGGACGGAGGGGGTCACGGTCGCGGCAGCGAATTTTTTGATCTGAGACACGGCGAGATTGGCCTCGTCGATGTCGACGCCAGCGTCACGATAAGTAGTTTTTTTGGCCACTGCTTGAAGGTTCAGTGTAGCCCAGGGGCAGCCGCCGCTGATCGCTGGGGAGTTGGTATTTCCCGTGAGGTTCTGCCGATGCAAAAAACGAGCCGGAACCTCGGTCAGCGATCACGTCACGACCCGAGTACGAGTACCGGGCGGCTTGTTTCGGAGCTGTTGAGTAAAGTCTGAACGGTATCCTGGATTATCGGCGGGTATTTCAATTGTGCGACAGGAGCTAGAGAGCGAATGAAGATTTGTGTGCTGGGCGGAGATGGCTATTGTGGATGGGCGACGGCGCTTTACCTTTCCTCGAAAGGGCATGACGTCAGCATTGTAGATAACTACTCACGCCGCCTCTGGGACCACGAGCTCGGAGTGGAAACCCTGACGCCGATTCACAACATGACCGAGCGCTTGAAGGCTTGGCGGGATCTGACGGGACGGGACATTCAGCTGGCGGTAGGCGACTTGACCGATCACGAGTTCGTGACTTCGTTTATGACCAAGTTTGAGCCGGAAGCGGTGGTGCATTTTGCCGAGCAGCGCGCGGCTCCATACTCGATGATCGACCGCAAGCACGCCGTTTTCACGCAGGTCAATAACGTGGTCGGGACGCTCAATCTGCTATTTGCCATGCGCGAGCTTTCGCCGGACTGCCACCTGGTGAAACTGGGCACCATGGGCGAATACGGCACGCCCAATATCGACATTGAAGAAGGCTACATCGAGATCGAGCATAACGGCCGCAAGGACCTGATGCCGTTTCCGAAGCAACCGGGCTCGTTCTATCACCTGTCGAAGGTACATGACAGCCACAACATCATGTTTGCGTGCCGGATTTGGGGCATTCGCGCTACCGACTTGAATCAGGGCGTGGTGTACGGCACGGTGACGGACGAAATATCGATGGACGAGGCGTTGATCAATCGCTTCGACTATGACGAGGTTTTCGGTACGGTGCTGAACCGGTTTTGCGTGCAGGCGGCGGTCGGCCATCCTCTGACGGTGTATGGCGAAGGCGGGCAGACGCGTGGATACCTAGATATTCGTGATACCGTGCGCTGTATTGAGCTAGCTTGCCTGAATCCGGCGGCGCGCGGCGAGTGCCGTGTGTTCAATCAATTCACAGAGCAGTTTTCGGTGAAGGAGATTGCAAAGCTTGTGCAGACGGCGGCGCGCAAGATGGGGCGAGAGGCAAAGATCGAGCATATCCCGTCGCCGCGCGTGGAAGCGCAGCAGCATTATTACAACGCAAAGCATTCCAAGCTGATCGACCTTGGATTGCAGCCCCATTACCTCTCCGAATCGCTGCTCGATTCGTTGATGAACATTGCGATTCTGTATCAAGACCGGGTGGATTCGAGTGTGTTCCTGCCGCAGGTGAACTGGCGGAATGCCAAGAATGAGCGCCGGCCAAGCGGTATGGGTAGGGCGGCCGCCGAGGTGGAACAGACAGTCGAGACTCGCTAAGCGGCTCAACTCGCAAGCACGGGCTTAACTCGTCGATCTATACGATCAAGTTAGTGGAAGCGATTGTGAAATCTGGGAGACGAAGTAAGACGTGAAGATCATCTGCGTTGAGGAGCATACCGTTGATCGGGGCTTGCAGAAAGCAGGGCAGGGAGCACAGCAGGCGGAAGCTCCTTACATGACAGAGGTCGGTACTTGCTTCAAAGGCCGGATCGAGGATGGCGATGAAGCCCGTCCTTTACCCATCGACTTTCAGACCTCGGGGAAGCTTGGCGCGGATACCGGGGCGGGACGCATCGCCGAGATGGACAGGCATCACATCGACATGCAGGTCCTCTCGTACAGCAACCCGCCATCAGGGTACGCCGATGGGTGAGGAGATACAGCTCACGCGCGATGCAAACGACAGACTGGCCGAAGCGACCCGGGCGAATCCTTCGCGCTTCGGCGGGTTTGCGTCGCTGCCGTGGAGGCACCCGGAGGCGGCGGCCGAAGAACTGGAACGGGCCGTGAAGGAGCTTGGCTTCGTCGGCGCAATGCTGCTGGGGCGACCGGGCGAGGTGTTCCTCGACGATCCGCGCTTCGACCCTATCCTGGCTAAGCTTGATGAGCTGCGCGTGCCGGTTTATCTGCACCCGGGCTATCCGCTGCCGCAGGTACAGCAGCCTTACTATGGCGGTTTAGAGAAGCAAGTGACGGCGAGGCTGTCATTGTTCGGCTGGGGATGGCACAACGAAGCCGGCGTGCAACTGTTACGGGTGTTGCTGGCCGGAAAGTTCGATCGGTTCCGGAATCTGCAGGTAATTAGCGGTCACTGGGGAGAGATGGTTCCGTTTTATCTGCAGCGGCTCGACGACTCGTTGCCGCAGGATGTAACGGGGCTTTCGCGCTCGATCACGGACACCTACAAGCAGCACGTCTACGTGTCTCCGAGCGGGATGATGTATGCGCCTCACTTTGACTTTATTTACAAAGTAATCGGAGCGGATCGAATTCTTTACTCGGTGGATTATCCTTATCTGACTTTGGCGGGAGCTCGGCGCTTTCTGGAAACGCTTCCGATTGGCCAAGAGGAGAAAGAGAAGCTCGCGCACCGGAATGCTGAAGAGTTGTTTCGGATGTAGGGGAGGGGTGTCCTGAACCACGAATATCCGTGTGTGCTGCGCTGATCAGTACGGGTGTTAGCTCGTGCCCCAAAACCCTGACCCGAACTGAACTGGCGGAATGCTAAGAATGAGCGCTGGCGCACCGCTGAATGGCGCGCGTCATGGTACCCAGATTATGGAAGAGGAGCAGATTGGCTAACAGATGATTGTATTTGATGAATTTGCGCTGCTGAGTCCTTACCAAACCAGCCACATCAACCGCTTCGGAAATTAATCGTTGAACTTTAGGTGCGACCACATCATAAGAGCCTTGGATGAGGCGACAAAGGCAGACTGGATCATCTATTCACGCGCGTGAGCGAGGGGTGTAGAAACCGCGGTTCACAGTCGCTCTCGCTTTCTGTGACGCTCTCAACAAAGTGCTGAACGTAGGCAACTCAAACCGTTGCCGAAACAGTTCCTCAATCGCGAAATTAATCTTGTCAGCGAGATCCTCGCGAACGCGCGAGGCTTCGATACAAGCCTTCAGCATAGTGCGCCGGCCGGGCTTGTCGAACGGCGTGACGCCTACCCAGGAAAGAACAAACGTCATGTTAAGAAAGCGCAAAGAACCGGAATCGTGGGTAGCAAGGCTCTTTGAAACCTCCGGGTAGCCCGCCCCGTCGTGCATACCCGCCGGACAATCGACTTTGGCACCTCTGAGAGCTTCGCGAATACTCGAGCCCCTGAAACGTTTTTAGAAGAACCAGAAGGCCGACGCGCGGCACTGGATCTCTCGTTCGTTTCTCGGCAAACCCAATTTGGAAGAGGGTCGGTGTATACACTTCAGCGAGTTCGTGCGCAAAGGGACTGGGTTTCAGAATCGGGTAGGCGGTGTCACGTGGGCTGAGCACATGTTGCATTCCGAAGGAAAAAGCTCTGACCAGAGAAGACGTTAGCACATGGCCAGAATCTAGAGGTTTGCGCCATGTAAAATGAGGATCGAAAATGGCCCAGAATCGAGATTCACAGCCGGCAAAACCGGTCAGGGATTTTGGCCAGGGCCGACAGCTTGAGAAATCGGCGCGCGTCAGCCTTTACGCCCGAGTCTCAACACCCGATCAGCAAACTTTGCCCGTGCAACTAGAATCCATGCGGTCTTACGCCGCGCAACGGGGTTGGACAGTTGTGTTGGAAACGCCGGAAATCGCTTCAGGTTCGGTCCACAGGCCCAAACGCGAGTTGAAGGAGTTCGGAGTGGCGTTTGTGTCTCTCACCGAAGCTCTCGATCTGGCTACAGCGAGTGGCCGTGCAATGACCGGCCTTCTCTCTGTATTCGCGGAGTTCGAACGCGAGATTTTACGTGAACGTATCCTCGCAGGCATTGCTCAAGCCGGGAAGCGAGGAACACGATTGCGACGGCCGCGGACTGCACTTGCGAGACAGGACGCTGCGCGTCAGCTATTTGCTGAAGGTGTTTCAAAATCCGACATTGCGCGGCTTGCAATCAGCGGAGCATCCGTTCGCAGAGTTCTAGGGGGATCATGTTGAACAACGTGTCCAGCCAGTGTGCTGGGCTGCTCCGGGCAGCCCTTCGACAGAGAACGACATTTATCATGCTGACCATCGTCGGTGTAGCCGCAAGTATGGTTAGCTGTGCAGAGTCAATTTCTAGCCGGATCGATGCACTTATGCAGCGAGACGCAAGCTCCGGGCAGTTCAATGGGACAGTGCTGGTTGCCATGCACGGAAGAGTTGTTTACGAGCGAGCTTTCGGTTTGGCCGACTTCGAATGGAGGGTACCGAATGACCTGCAAACAAAATTCGAGATTGGCTCCATGACAAAGCAGTTCACGTCTCTACTCGTCTTACAACTCGTGAATGAGCGGAGATTGCGGCTGGATGGACATATCTCCAAGTATTTGCCGTATTATCGTCCGGACACCGGGACACGCGTCACCGTGCATGAGTTGTTGTCACACACGTCGGGCATCCCCAACTTTCTGACGTTGCCCGGATTTCTAGATGGCCCGGCAAGTCGAATGCACTATTCAACGGAAGAATTCGTACGCAAGTTCTGTAGCGGAGATTTGCACTTTGAGCCTGGCAGCAAATTCGAATACAGCAACTCAGGGTACTTCATTTTGGGTGCGATTCTCGAGCGTGTTACGGGACAATCGTATGAGGCTTTGCTGCGAGAACGCGTCTTTGACCCTCTTGGGATGAAGGATTCCGGGTACGCGCACACGGAGACGCTCATCCCGCATCGGGCGAGAGGATACGAACGTTCGGCCGGAAGCGTTTCGAACGCACGCTTCTATGACATGTCCATTCCTTTTTCTGCAGGTGCGTTGTATTCGACTGTCAAAGATCTTTACAAGTGGGACCAGGCGCTGTACACCGACCGTCTGCTTCCGGCGGCGTGCCGCGAGCTGCTGTTCCGGCCGAATCTGGAGAGTTACGGTTATGGCTGGGCGCTGCTGGTTCCCAAAGAAGGCCAGCCCTTTGCCAATGAGCCAATCCCGATGCACGGCGGCGCCATCTTTGGTTTTCAGTCGCTGATTCAACGTATGCCGCGTGAGCGAGACCTTATTGTGCTGCTGGACAACACTGACGACCCCACGCTTTTGAAGACCGCTATGAAAATCCGTCAAATCATCTGGAACTCAAGATGAAAGAACTGGTTCTGCTTTTCTTCTGCTGTGCGTTGCCGCTAACGTCCGGCAAATTGCAGTCTGACCGTCGGCCGGAAATCGAGCGCCTGATCTCGGTGGCCATTTCGAAAGATAAGATTCCCGGTCTATCTGTTGCCATTGTGAGTCAGGGGCGCATGTTGTACTCGGGCGTATTCGGTGACGCCGATATTGAGAATCCTGTTCCCGTCACTGAGAACAGCCTATTTCGTACCGCCTCGGTAGCCAAGCCCATTTCCGCTACAGCGGCCCTAGTGCTCGCGGCAGCAGGTCGCTTAAACCTGGATGCGCCAATTCAGGATTATTGTCCTGCGTTCCCAAAGAAGCCATGGGTAATCACATCGCGTGAGCTGCTATCCCACCGCAGCGGCATTCGCCATTACAAGTCGGAAACACTCGACGATCCGGAGGTCAGCAGTGTCCACCACTACGCCAAGTTAACCGATGCCTTCGTGCTGTTTGCTAAGGATCCTTTGGTCCATCAACCTGGAACCGTATTCTTGTACAGCACGTTCGGATATACCGTACTTGGTTGTGTTCTTGAGGGTGCCGCCGGCGAGTCATTCCCAGCGTTGATGAAGCAGTATGTGTTCGCTCCGGCTGAGATGGAAGCTTCAACCATTGACGATGCCCGGAAGATAGTTCCCAATCGAGTCCGCGGATACGACCTTGGAAGCGATGGACAACTGGAAAATGCACCCTGCATTGATTCCAGTGACAAATATCCCGCAGGTGGTTTGCTAACCACAGCAACCGATCTTGCTCACTTTATACAGCATCTCTATTCCGGAACATTACTTCCCCCCAAGATTCGTGAAGAAATGTGGACGCCGGTCACAAACCTATCCAAAGGGCGTGGGTATGCATTGGGATGGGGAACGTATTCTTATCGCGCGATGAAGGTCCTCGCGCACTCAGGGGACCAACAAGGGGCCAGCGCGACAATTCTTCTGATCCCGGAAAAGCAACTCGGCATTGCTATCCTCGCGAATACGGAAAACGCCGATCTCGGCACACTCGCTGAACACATTATGGATGCAGTGGCAGTTGAGCCACATCGGTTCCACTAAAACCTTAAAAACTGGTATTGTTTTTGCAGGAATCGTTCTCACGGTTGAAAAGCGTGCGCATCTTCTGTGTCAGAGGCAGCGCGGACATTGAATGGATGCGCGGATTTCGGTTCGAAGTTTGTGGTCAGATGCGATGGGAAGTTTAGAACTTGTTGACCAGCATGATTTCGTCGCCAGAGCTATCAAGTTGTGCAAAGTAAAGCGCGTCCTCGTTCTTACTCAGGGATAACCCACCGACAGTGCTGGATGGCATGGTTTCAACAAAGCGGGCTTGGCGTCCGTCCAGCGTGACAGCCAGCAGTTGCAAGTTTCTACCAGCCTCGCGGCAGAGATAAATCACGTTTCTGCCAACGGCATAGCCCCGGAAGAAGACCTGATCGGCAACCAGCGAAGTCTGTCCGGTTAAAAGGTCTTTCCGCCAGAGACGGCTCGGGGTCCAGAACTTTTCAAGATAGTAAAGGAATCGACCGTCCGCACTGAGTGCCGGGGCGGTACCGTCGCTTTCTGTCTGAGGTTCGGCTGAACCGCCGTTAAACGGGACGCGCCAGATCTGATACCGGCCGGCGCGATTGGAGGAGAAGTAAATCCAGCGTCCATCCGGGGAAGCAACCGGCAGAAGATTAGCGTGTCCGGTAGCGGGCGTGACTTGCTGCGGCGCGCCACCGGACAGCGGGACCTTAAGTATGACGGAAGAACCGCCGCTTCTGCCGTCGAAGACAATCCAGCGCCCGTCGGGCGACCAAGTTGGAGATCCGGACAGGCTTTGTAGGGCTGTTCGGGGCGAAGCTTCACCGGTGAGCAGATCCGACACCCAGATTTCCTGAAAGCCATTGCGATCGGATTCAAAGGCTACTTTTGATCCGTCCGGAGACACGGCGGGACGCTGATCGGATCGCAAGGATGCCACAACCCGGGTCACTTGACCGGTGGCGGAGGCGCCTGCTGCTTTGAGCTGAAGCTTCCATATGTTCGTGTCGTCCAGATTGCGCAAGAGAGCCATGCGGTTCCGGTGCGCAGCAACCGAAAGATCATCGATGCGCTCGCCCAAGCTCGCGAGCAGAGTGGGTCTCTCGCCGGAGTGACTGCAGTAGAGGCGCCGGATGCCGTCCACCTCAGCAAGGAAGAACAGATTCCGGCCGTCCTGGCTATAGATTGGGTTCCAAACCAAGCGAGGTCCAAAGGCCGGCCAAGAGAGAAAAGTAGGCTGAACGGGAACAGTGGGGCGAAGCGGAACTAAAGCCAGCCGGCTGACCGAGTCGGAAAAGAAGCGGGCGAAGATGATGGACCGATTGCCGGGGGTCGAGACTGGACCGGCGTCGTTCACTTCGGCGTTGCTGAGCGTGAGCAGGTGCTTCTCTCCCGTTTCCGGAGAGATGATGGCAACCGAGTGATTCAAGCCCGTACCGATAGAGGCTACCAGCCATTTGCCATTGTTCGTCCAGGAGAGAGATCGCCCCGAGAAATCTGTCAGCGTTCGCTCGTGATTGGTGAGAACGTTGCGGAGGACGATGTCCCAAGCTGCTGGACTTCGCCTCCGAGTGAAAGCAATCTGTTGCCCGTCGGGTGACCAGGCCGGAAGGTCTTCTTGTGAACTTGATCGTGTGAGGCGCGTAGGCGGAGAGGCTGTTCCAGTTCGATCATCGAGCGATTGCAGATAGATTTGCCGAGGCTGTCCCTCACGATCCCAGGCATACGCGATGCGGTCCCCATTCGGCGACAAGTTAAGGCCGAATTTGTAGCCCGGCTCAACGGAGATCGCGGTGGGAAGGAGATTGGCGGGTGCGCTGCTCTGAAAAAGCGGCCTAGCGAGGAACGCGAGAGGAACGGCAGCGACGAGAGCAGCAGCGGCTATAAGCCAGCGGCGCGAATTCGGGGAGAGAGACTGTTCGATGTCAGCCAGGCGATGGGCAACAGACTCCGCAGCGGGGCGATCGGAAGGCGCCTCCGCCAGCATGGAGCGGATTAAAGGCCGAAGACGCCGGGGGACTTTGCGAACCGTGGGAGCAGGGAGAGGAATCGGCGCGGAGTAATCGCCAGTGAGACTGGAGCTGGGCAGATTGCAGACCGGCATGCAACCGGTGGCTAGCTCAACCAGAACTAATCCAAGAGAGAAGATATCGGTGGCGGGCGTAACCGGTTCGCCGCGGCTTTGTTCGGGGGACATGTAACGCCAAGTGCCAGCGAAGAGATGAGAAGCAGAAATGGACGGATCGCTATCGCGGCGGACCGATAATGAAGTGGCAAGCCCAAAGTCAAGAACCTTGACGATGCCGTCAGATCGCAAAATCGCGTTTTCGGGCTTAATATCACGGTGGACAACGCCCTGGCGATGGGCAGCGGCAAGAGCGAGCGAAATTTGAAGCCCGATGCTGACTACTTGCTGAAGCTGAAGCGGTGCGACAGACAAAGCTCGAAGCGGCGTTCCCTCAACCAGCTCCATCACGATGGCAAGATTTTCTCCGGAGCGGAGAACCTCGTACACGGTGACGATGTTGGCGTGGTTCAGAGCGGAGACAGTGCGCGCCTCCCGAATGAAGCGGTCGACAGCGCCGGCCTGCTCAAGAGCAGCCGGTCGAAGGAACTTCAGAGCAACGGTGCGGTCCAGTTCGGGGTCATTCGCGCGGTACACGTCACCTACGCCACCGCTCCCGCAGTACTCCAGAATCTTGAATCGACCGACGGCCGTTCCTATACGATCGGCCGCTTGGGCTTGTGGGTCGAAGCCGCTGATCAGGAGCAAAGCTTGCTGAATAACGTCAGCAGGCGCGCCAGACGCCTTCAGAAAATCGCCGCGAGCCTCAGGAGGAAGGTCCGCGGCCGTTTCGGATAGAGCGAGCACAGTTCGCCACTGCTCGTCTGTCAAGCGTTGAGGCATGAACGGGTTGGCTCAGCGGGCGGAGAGTTCATTCGCGAGCCAATGGCGCGAGAACTGCCAGTACCTGTGTACCGAGACAGCTGAACAGCCCAAGCGCGCCGCGATTTCTTCAGCAGTGAGGCCTTCGAACACTTTCAGCTCGACGACTTGCCGAAGCACCGGCTTTATTGCTTCGAGGCGGGCGAGAAGATCTTCGGTCTCGAGCAGCTGCGTATGGGCGCGGTCCGGAAGTTCATCGATAAGTTGAACCTTTTCCGCCTTCGCAGCCAAGGGACGGGCGTGATGAATGAGAAGCCGCCGCATGATCTGACCTGCCAGAGCAAAAAACGCTCCGCGATCGTTTGCGACGCCCGAGCTGGGAGTTTCAAGCGCTTTGACGCGAACAAGCTGGAGGTAGAGCTCGTTGACGAGAAGGGTTGGCTGCCAGCTGTGCCCGGCACGTTCGCCCTGCATATGGCGGGCGGCAAGACGTTTGAGTTCGGGATAGAAGACTTCAAGCAAATGGTCGCCCGCTTCCCGGTTGCCAGCGCGAAAAGCAGCCATGAGGGAGCGAATCGCTTCCGGCTGGTCTGAAGACACCACGGTAGCTTCAGTTTAATCCAGAGACTTTGATCGAATGTGAGCTGGTTTCAAGACTGCAAGCAGGAGGATGGCAGGGGGCCGGCGGGGAAGACGGGCAAGACTTCTGCGCAAGCGAACTCCGGGGATGGGGTCCCAGAGATCGCTCGCCGAACAGTGATTACCAGATATACATACCTGAGCCAAAGACCATCCAGGTCCGGGCTCCATCGAACGCCGCACCGAGTATATTGCCGGTACCAGCGCCGAGCGGAAAACCGTCACAACTTCGCAGACGCGCCGCCACGAACCCGCTCGATACCGTAACGGTGCTGCCCGAAAGGGTCAGGTTGCCGAAGTAACGGGTTGGCAAAGTAGAGGCAACCCGATGGGTGAGGGGGTCAAATTTGATGATAGCTGCACTGGATTGTTTTGCTGTCCATAAGAAGGTTCCATCAAAGACCACGTTGGACAGAACATCGCCCAGATTGTATTGCGCCTCCGCTAAATTCTGAGGATCGATGCTTAAGAGATTCGTCCCGGACGTCGTCCAGACCGAAGTTCCATCGAAGATAGGCGGCGTGAGGCTTCCACCGAACCGCAGGAAATTCCGCACAACGGGAGGGCTGTAGGTGAACACTTTGGCAAGTGATCCTTTGGGAGGTTGTACTTGGTACACGAATGCCTGTTGAGTCGTGAAGTAAACGAACTGCCCGTCGAAGGTGGCCCCGTTCACATCAAAGTTTGAGCTGCCGATTTTGAAAACAGGATATAAACCGCTATTGTCGAGTGTGCTGTTGCGATCGCCGGGTCCAGTCACGTTGTCCAACTGAAGGAAGGCCAGAGAATGATTCGACAGTGCTGCCCAAAGTGTATTGCCAGCATAGAAGATGGCATCGACTGATATGCCCGGCTGCCCATTAAAGCCTGGACGGGACGGTGACGTAAGAGGGATCGTTTTGACCAGAAGCGGGTCGGAACCGTCGATGCCGTATAACGCATAAATGACGTTGGCGCCGGTGTCTAAGACATACACTAAGCCCTGCCCATCAGTGGTCACACTCGTTACGTTCTGGAACTGTATGGTGCTTGAGATCTGCTGACCCGCAACGTTCTTTACGACCGTAAAACTCTTAAGGCTTACCGGGTTGAAGTTTCGCGGCCAAACCTGTGAACTCAGTTCCGTAGGCGTAGCTCCAGAGCCCGAAACGCATTGCGCTACGGCCTGCTGCGACCCGAGAGAGCCTAAGCAAAAAACGAGGAGGGAGAGAACACTCCGGGTATAAAAAATCTGTGACAGCTTCATATTGAATCCTTTCTCATTCCATTCCGCTGCCTGGCGTGACCTCTTCCTTCGAGCGGCTTCAGTGAGACAGGGGCGAGCAGGACGACAAAACTGATCAACACTCTGTCGATTTTTCGAAAAAAGTTTTCAAGCCTGCCGGTGTGTGCTCAAGCGAGATGGTGGATTGCGCCGGTTACCCTCCATCACTCCACCTGATATAGAATCGCTGGCCGCATTGTCCAAACTTCGCCCGCCGCCTAGAAAGGCGGCGGCAGCCAAGAATGGCCGGCCCCACAAATGTGAAGAGCGGGAGGTTTTGGCCCAGACATTTACAAGCGCCGAGCACTAAGTATACACTGTATACGTGAAGGCGAGTGACACTGCTCGAAAGATTGCTGCGGCAGCCCGCCAACTATTGAACAAAGAGGGGGCGGAGGCGATTACGATGAGGCGCGTGGCCAGTGCTGTGGGCATTACGCCCATGGCGGTCTACCGGCACTTCGCCGATCGCGAGGACCTTGTCAACGCGGTGGCCGATGGAGGTTTTGAAGAGCTCGCGGAGCGGTTGGTGAAACGACGTTCGCGGGGGACTGTGGAAGAGCGGCTCTCCGAGATCCTGGATATCAATGTGAAGTACGCTCTCGAGAACCCACGGCTGTTCGAGCTGATGTTTCTCTCGCTCCGCGAAGGGGCGCGGCGTTATCCGCATGACTTTAAAGCGGGGCGGTCGCCTACCGCGACTCACACGGCAGAACTGATCCAAGAAGGCATGGACAGCGGCTACTTTCGCCGGGATGACGCTTGGGAGATCACCTTTGAAATGGGCGCACTGCTGCAGGGGTTGATTGTGCTTTATCTCGGTGGACGCATGAGCATGTCCGCCGCGAAATTCAGGACGTTTTGTCACCGGTCCTTACGGAGATATGTTTATGGAATTCGCAAGTAGCCGGCGCGATTGGAAGATTGCGCCCGTTGTGTTCTTGTTGACGGCATCGATGGTGTGGTTTGGGAACGGGCTTCATCCGCTATGGCCGGTGCTTTGGTTTGCTCCGCTTCCGGTGCTGCTATTCGCGCTACGAAGTTCCTGGCGGAGTGCGGCGGCGGTGGCGGCAATTTCGTGGCTTGCCGGCTGTGGCAGCTTACGGGAGGCGCTGCATGCGCCGCTAGCGGTGTGGTTTGCTGTGCTTTCGCTGTCGGCGATCGTGTTCGCCGCGGCTGTGCTACTGTTTCGAGCACTTGTGAGGCTTGGCGCTTTGTGGACAGCCCTGGCGGCGTTTCCTGCTGCGTGGGTGTCTTACGAATACGCGCGGAATTTAGCCACGCCGCACGGTACCGCGGGATGTCTGGCCTACTCGCAATTGAACTTTCTGCCGTTTCTGCAGTTGGCTTCGATCACTGGCCCATGGGGAATGAGCTTTCTGCTGCTTTTGTTTCCCGCGGGCATTGCGGTAGCGCTGCATGAGCGCCGCAGTCATCCTCGAAAGGCGGTGCGCATTGCCGCAACCAGCATTGGTACGGTTGCGCTCGTGCTGCTGTTTGGCGCCGTTCGCCTCGCAGCGCCGGGTTCGCCGGATCGCACCGTACGGGTCGGACTGATCGCGTCGGATCAAGCGCAGATTGGCGGGGTAGCGGGACCGGGTGCGGCAACTGAGCGGTTGTTCCGCGATTACGCCAACGAAGCGAAAAAACTGGCCTCTCAGGGCGCCCGGGTGATTGTACTTCCAGAGAAGATCGGCGTGGTGCTGGATGCGAACGCTTACGCAGCTGATGCTGTGTTCCAGCGAGTAGCCGATGAAGCGAATGTGACGATCGTGACGGGAGAAGTCGCGGTTGCCAAGGGGGCCAAATACAATCGGGCGCGCGTGTACAGGCCGGGAGCGCCGGTGGAGAGCTATGACAAGCATCATCTGCTGCCTCCGTTTGAATCGAACTTGACACCCGGGGCGGCATTGCTGCTTCTCCCGGAGCGCCGGCAGACTTGGGGAGTGACCATTTGCAAGGACATGGATTTTACTCGGCTTTCCCGAAAATATGGGCGCGAAGGAGCAGGGTTGATGCTCGTGCCGGCGTGGGATTTTGGGTTAGATCGATGGTGGCACGGACACATCGCAGTGATGCGAGGCGTGGAGGATGGGTTCAGCATCGTACGTGCGGCAAAGGACGGCAACTTGACGGTCAGTGACGACCGCGGGCGAATCTTGGCCGAGACTAGAAGTGATTCTGCTTCATTTGCAACTCTTGTGACGGAGACGCCTGCGACGCATGAGGCGACCGTGTATCTGGCGCTGGGTGATTGGTTCGCCTGGTTTTCCCTCGCTGCTCTTACGGCTTCGCTTGGGCAGTTGTTGCGGCTGAGGCGGCGATTGTTTACGCCGAGTGACATCGGCATTGAACTGCATCGGAACGCGAATCAATCGGTACAGGCTTGACTTGCCGGGGAGGGTGCAAGGATCGGGCTGCGATATAAACTGGACATGCTTCGAAGAGCTTTTCTGGCTGGTTCGGCTGCGGCTGTTTGGGGTGCGGCATCGCCCGCGAAGAGCGCAGGCGGTCAGGGTACAAGTCAGGGGGCGGCGGTTCGGGTCGCGGTAGATGAGCAAAGTATTTTGGCAACCATCCCGCGCGAATTCATGGGTCTCGGGTACGAGGTTTCTTCAGTAACGGTTCCTCATTTGCTCAGTGCGAGCGATCGGACGTATGTGCAGCTAGTGCGAACGCTTTCGCCCGCGGGAGTGATTCGAATCGGGGGAAACACGTCGGACGACGCAAGCTTCTCGGCTTCCGGCGAGGCTGTCTCAGCGCCTAAGGGGACAGTTGTGAACAGCGAGAGCCTTCGGCAGCTGGGGGGCTTCCTCGACGCAACGAACTGGCAACTCATCTGGGGTCTCAACTTGGGCAGCGGCGAGGAGAACCAGATGCTCGAAGAAGCAGCGGCGGTTTCGGCTTCGGTCAAGGGCAAGCTTCTCGCGTTTGAGATCGGTAATGAGCCGGACTTGTTCGGGCGCGGCACGAAGCATCGTGCGCGAGAGTACAGCTATGACGATTACCTGAAGGAGTTCCGGCAGTGGAAAACCGCGCTTCGGGCGAAGGTTCCGAATGCGCCGCTGGCCGGTCCTGATGCAGCAACCGCAACAGACTGGGTGAGGCGATTCGCAGCGGATGAAGGACGCGATCTAAAGCTGTTGACGCACCACTACTACCGCGAGTGCGCGGGCCCGGGAAGCACGCTCGATAAGCTCTTGCGCCCGGACCCGAAGCTCGATCCTCTAATGGCCGCGCTGAAAGCTGCTTCGTCTGAAGCGAAAGTACCGTATCGCATCTGTGAGACGAACTCGTTCTGCGGGGGAGGCAAGCCGGGGGTGAGCGATACGTTCGGGGCGGCGTTGTGGGTGCTGGATTTCATGTTCCGGCTCGCGTCGGCGAGTTGTGGCGGAGTGAACATCGAGACCGGCGTGAATCAGCTCGGATTTATCAGCTCGTATTCGCCGATTCGTCAGGATGAACACGGCGCTTTTTTTGCCGCGCCTGAATATTACGGGATGTTAGCGTTCGCGCAAGCGAGCAAGGGCCGGCTTGTGTCTGCGCATTGTGAATCGGGCGACGTGAATGTGAGCGCGTATGCGGTGGCGGGCGCGGGGTCGAGTCTTACGGTGACGGTAATCAATAAAGACACGTCGGTTGATGCCCATGTGAGTTTGTCGATTCCGAAACAGCTGGGTAGGGGCCACGTGATGCGTCTCAATGCGCCGTCGCTGCAGAGCAAAGAGGGGGTCACGTTGGGCGGTTCCACGGTTGAGGCGGATGGACGGTGGGAGCCGAATGCCAGTGAGGTTGTAGAGAGCCGTGGGGGATCGGCTAGCGTTCGTGTACCCGTTGGAAGTGCAGCTATTTTGATGTGGACGTGATGGCTTGGTCACGTCTGCTGAATGAGAGCGGATTGCTTGTGAGTCCTTCCCACTGCGGGCTGTGGTTTACATAGGAGAGACGACTTGCGAGGGCGTTGACTTATTGGAAGCCGAAACGCGTATCGGCCAGCGTGTTGGCAGAAAAAGGTACAGTTTATTTTGGTTGCGGAGTAGGTCAAATCAGGTTCGGTCAGGGCGGTGTGGACCACTTGGCCTGCGGGTTTTCCTTCCATGCACAACCCCTTCGGCCATTGAAGGGGACAGCCTGACCTGCCTCTTTCGAAAATCCGACGAAGGAGGCAGAGCGACCTGCCTCCTTGGAGATTTTTCGCAAAAAGAGGCGGCATTCGGCGGATTTCAGTAATGTATGTCACGCTTCGCGGTGTTTGATTGCTCTTTCTGGACCCCGGAGGATTCGCCTCCCTTCTTTCCTGTTCAGTAATCTGTCGAGATGGCGTAAAGTGGCCCTATTGTGAAGCAATTTCATGCTTCCAACAGGCTCGTTTGGTCGAAGGAGGCAGAGCGCTCTGCCTCCTTCGACAGTTTTGTGAAAGAGGCAGGTCAGGCTGTCCCCTTCGCTCTTACATCATGGCTACAGGCGGAGCGGGCTCGTCGGGGCTGCCGGCCGAGCTGAGCGGTCCACGAATCATTAGGTAGGCCAGCCCGGCAAGCACCACAAGCCCCACCACGTACGAAGGGTGCGCGAACAACTGCAGGTGCGACCGAATGCTCTCCGGCGCAAACTGCAGTCCCGCCCAAACAAGACCTAAGATCGCTTCTCCCGCGATCAAGCCCGATGCCGTGAGCACGCCGGCATTGTCTACTCGAGCCCTCTGCGCCTCGTTGTAACCACGGCGGACGGCAATCGCGTCCCCAAGCCAACGAATCACGCCGCCAGCGAAAATCGCAAACGTCGTCTCAAACGGTAGGTACATCCCGACTGCGACCAGCATCGGACTTTTCACGTTCATCGCGATAAACGCAAAGCCCATCAGAATGCCGACGACAACCAGAGGCCACGCCATGTCCCCGCCCACGATCCCCTGCGCGAGCAGCGCCATCAACCCCGCTTGCGGCGCAGGTAGTTGGCGGTCTCCGAAACCGGTTCCTCCAGCCCGGATGTTTCCCTCGTGCAGCAGAACCAGCGGAAAATACATCACCAGACTGGCCACCACTACCGCCAGCAATTCAGCGATCTGAATATTGCGCGGTGTGCCGCCAAGAATGTAGCCCACCTTGAAATCCTGCAACAGTTCGCCCGCGACAGCGGACGAGACGCACACCACTGTTGCCACTCCCAAGACGGCCGCCACGCCTCCAATGCCCGAAACCCCAAGCGACACCATCAGCAGCGCAGCAATGATCAAAGTCGAGATCGTCAACCCTGAAACTGGATTATTCGACGAACCGATCATGCCGCACAGGCTGCCCGATACGGTCGCAAAGAAGAACCCGAGAATCAGCATCACGACGGCCGCCACAACACCGCCGACAACCTGCCCCGAAAAATAGATGTAAAGCCCGATCATGATCGCAAAGAAGACGCCAATCAGCGCGAACACGATCTTCGGACTCATGTAGCGCTCGGTGCGCGACAGCGCCGCCGTTTCTTCCGTCGTCTGCTTCATGTCTTTGAAGGCCCGGCCTAGGCCGGCAACCAGGCTCGACCGCATCCGAAACAATGTGTAAGCCGCGCCAACCAGCATGCCTCCCACCGACACAGGGCGCACGATGTACCGCCACACGCTGTTAGCCAACTCACTCCACGAACTGTCAGGCGCGCCGGCTGGCAGAAAATTGTGCAGCTGTGGACCCAGAAAATAAATGAGAATGGGCACCATCAGTCCCCACGCCAGAATGCCCCCTGAAAATTGCAGTGCTGCCAATCGCGCGCCGATCACATAGCCCACGCCCAGGTAAGCCGGACTGATCGAAGGAGCCGAGAAAACCGTGACGCCGCCTGTCGCCAAAAGATTTTTCGAGGCAGCGCCGCCGAGACGTACCCGTGAGGAGCCGAACTGTCCGATGGGCACCGAGAACTCGCGATCCGCCGCAAACAACCCGAATCGCCCCAGCAGGAAGATCAGTCCCCCGATCCCGATATTCCAAAAGAGAAACTTCGCCGCTTGTGCCCCGCGCTGCCCGGCCTTGTGTATCTCAGACGCTGCCAGCGATTCGGGAAAGGGAAGTTCCGGATCGTCCACCATGATCCGCCGCACCAGAGAAATAAACAGCACCCCCAGCACGCTGCCGACCAGTATCAACACCGTCGATTTCCAGTAGGCATCCCGAAAGCCGAATGACGGCCATGCGTGCGCGATCAGAAACGCTGGAATTGTGAAGATCGCACCCGAGGCAACTCCCTCGCCAATCGACCCGCTCGTACGCGCGATATTCTCTTCGAGCAGCGATCCCTTCCACGTTCGGAGGACGGCCATGCTGATGACGGCCGCCGGGTAAGTCGCGGCTACCGTGATGCCGGCGCGCAGGCCCAGATAGGCATTCGCCGCTCCC
Organism: Bryobacteraceae bacterium; assembly: GCA_965219105.1. Lineage (GTDB taxonomy): Bacteria > Acidobacteriota > Terriglobia > Bryobacterales > Bryobacteraceae > Bog-105. The sequence goes on from OZ244728.1 coordinate 4,600,766, forward strand.
AGAACCACCGTCATGCAAAGGCCTAGCAGGATTGCGCGCGCGGTGAGTTCCTTCATCTCCACGTGCTCGGGCACGAACGGCTTGAACTTCGGGTTAACGGCTGTGCTCATAGGATTCGACTCTCACCAATTTAGTGGAATGGCGCTGAGGCAAGGCAGGCAGAGGCTTGCTGAGCGGGAAGTGTTATCAGTAATGGGTATACCATCTGGAGCCAGGAGAATTGCAAGCCTCTTTCGGTGAGGATAGTTTCGATGGAATGACAGCTCTCACGACGGCCGCCAGTCCGCTCAATCATCCGGCTCAATCGAAGCGGCGGCCTCGATGGCTGGTGGTTACTCTCTTGCTGCTGGGCCTGTCCGCCCTTTACGTCGCGCTGATCTACCTACCGTTTCAGCGGCACTTATGGTTTGACGAGCTGCTTACCTACTACATAGCCAAGGCGCAGAACTTTGAGGTGGCTCGCAAGTGGGACCTGAGCCCGCCGCTGCTTCACATCCTTGCCCATTACGCCCTTCAATGGGATCACGGCAACCCCCTCGCGATTCGCTTGCCCTCGGCGCTGGCATTCTTCGGCGGAAGTCTTGCGCTCTGCGCTTATGGCATGCGCAAACTCGGTTCTGCGTTCGGACTTCTCTTCTTGTTCGTGTTCTGGTACAGCCCATCTTTTCCCTATGCGACCGAAGCCCGGCCCTACGCCTTGCTCTACGGTTGGTTCTGCTGCCTGCTCTTCTTTTGGGATCTGTCCGCGACGGGGCGGTCTAGAAAGTTGGCGCTGGCGGGGGTTGCTGCCAGTTCCTTGTTACTGGTGAATACTCACGTGCTCGCTCCGCTTTCCCTGCTGCCGTTTGCCGCGGCTGAAGCGGTGCGTTGGCGGCAGCGTCGCCGTCCGGATCTCCTGCTATGGGCTACATTGTTCCTGCCGCTTGTGTGCGTGTTGAGTTATCTTCCCCTGATACGCAGCTATAAGACGATTGGGCATTATCCGCTAGCGTTTCAAGCCTCGCCCCGAGCTTTGCTCTCGTATTACTGGCACACATTCACGGGCGTCGCAGCAGTGTTGATTCTTGCCTTCGGCGCGGCGCGATTGCAGGCGCGCTCCCATGTTGTCACGGTGGGGCGTGCCCTTCGCTCTCCCACCGGCGCGCTGTTTGTTGTTCTCTCATGTGTCCCGGTGCTGCTCGATCTGATCATGATGCGGGATCATGCGCCGTTCTGGGGACGCTACTGCATCACTTCCGCAGTCGGTCTCTACGGCGCGGCAGTGTGGCTGCTGGCGGCCAGTTTCCGCTTCTCGTCCCGGGCCGGCAAAGCAGCGGCGTTCGCCGTTCTTCTTCTTTTGATTGCACAGGATTCCGTTGCGCCGAATTGGCGCAGAAGCATTCATCCTCCCCCGCAGTCAGTCAGCGAGTTCGACCGCATTGAGCCTACTCTCCCTATCGTCGCCGCCAGTGGACTGACTTTCGTTGAGATGAGCAAATACGAAAAGGCGCGGGTCTTATCGAGGCTTTACTATCTGCGAGACCGCACTGCGGCGCTGCAGTTCGCAAACGCAACAATGTTTGAAGATATGAGCGACTTTCAGAACGCATTTGGATTTCCGGGCACGGTTTCCACCTTCCCGGATTTTACGCGCGCTCACCGTCATTTCCTGGTATTTGGGACGATCGACTATCCCGAGGATTGGCTGCTCCGCAAACTGAAGGCCGACGGAGCTCACGTCAAGTTACTTGGCACATTCGCCACTCCGTACAAAGATAAGAACCTGTACGACGTGCAACTTATCCGATAGAAGCTGCAGAAGACGCCTGCGCCGCTAGAACGCTCGGGCGCGGCCGTTCGAAAGCGTGAATCGCATCGATCACCCGCATCTGGTCCGGCTCCGATAACCCGCTGTAGAGCGGCAAGCGAAGCAAGCGCTCGCTCACTCGCTCGGCTACTGGGCACTGGCCGGCAAAACCGCCGAATTGCTCTCCCATGGAGGACAGATGAAGCGGCATGTAATGAAACACGCTCAGAATTTTATTTCGGCGGAGATGGTCTATCAACGCAGTTCGGGTCTCCAGGTCAGGCGCCACCAGATAGAACATGTGGTAAGTCTGTTCACAATATTGGGGGATCCAAGGCAGTTGGAAACCGCTGTTTGCTGCCCAGTCTTGCAGGCCCTCGGAATAGCGAAGCCAACAGGCGCGCCGTTTGGCCTGGATGGAGTTGCGCACTTCGAATTGAGCGTAGAGAATCGCCGCGAGAATATCGGAGGGCAGATAGCTGGAACCGATATCCTTCCAGGTATACTTATCGACGGCGCCGCGGAAGAACTGCTTGCGATTGGTGCCCTTTTCCCGGATGATCTCAGCGCGCTCGATCAGTTCGCCGTCGTTGATAAGCAGCGCACCGCCTTCTCCGCAGCTAAAATTCTTCGTCTCGTGAAAACTCTGCGCGGCGAGAGAGCCGAACGTGCCCAGCTTCTTTCCCTTATAGCTGCCGAAGAGCCCATGAGCGTTATCTTCCACGATTGCAATGCCGTGGCGCGCCGCGAGCCTGCCGATACTATCCATTTCACATCCGACCCCGGCATAGTGAACAGGCACGATCGCTCTGGTTCGCGGAGTGATCAGAGACGAAAGCTGTGTCTCGTCCAGGTTCATCGTATCCGGACGAATATCGGCAAAAACAGGCTTCGCGCCTCGCAGGACGAATGCGTTGGCGACGGAGGGAAACGTAAAGCTCGGCAGAATTACTTCGTCGCCCGGCTCCAGCCGCAGCAGAATTGCCGCCATCTCGAGCGCGTGCGTACAGGACGTGGTGAGCAACGCCTTCCGGACGCCCAAAGCCGACTCCAGCAGGTGATGGCACTTCCCGGTAAAAGGGCCGTCACCGCAAAGGTGCAGCGATTGATAGGCCTGCTCGATGTAGCGCGCTTCCGTTCCCACTTTGCTGATGCAGTTGAACGGTATATCTCCGCCGAAACCTAAATCCAGAACAGTGTCCTCTTGAGCGCGCCCGGCATGTCTATCAAAAGTGTACTTGCGCTAACGATAGGTTGTCTCTGGTAAAAAAGTCCTGGTACTCACGTTGCCCATATGAATTTGCCGGCATCAGGACCGGTATTGAGCAGCAGATCGAGCGCAGATACCTGGGGATCGAACGGCGGGTATAGCTGCGAATACTCGCGGTAGTCGTAAGACATCCACTCGACAGCAATGCCTGCCCGGTCCAATGCCGCGACGTCAAGGTAACTTTGGGCAGAGGGTCCGCTCACATATCTGCTGGCGCCCACCTGCTTAAGGATGTTCAAGATTCGCTCGGTCTTCGAGCCGCCCGCGGACAACGAAGAGCTGCGAACGTAAGTCGTGTGCTCGATTCCGAGCGCGGCTGCAAGCGCCACGGTGGTTTCGATCGTAAAATCCGCAAGGTTCGGTGCGTCGGCCGCGTACCACTGCTCGATCATCGACCGGTATCGCTCAAAGTAAGGGGCGTGAGCGTAGCTATGGCGAATCGATTCCCAGTGCTTGCGGCGCCAGTCCTCACCGGCCGTGGTGCGCATCTCCCGAATCGTTAAACTCCTCCAGTTTTCCCCTCGTGCCTGAAGCGGAATGGTCAGCCACTTCGAGCCGGCTGGCGTCTTGATCCGGTTCCGGTTGCGCCACCCGTCCCGGTCATACTGCACGTCATCGTAAAAAACAAATGTGTCGGCCTTCTGGATCTGGTGAAAGTAGCCGCGCCACGGAAGGTAGGAGGGCTGCAAGATCACGCAAGTCATTGCCGGTCTTGCTGGTGGATGCCGCGCACCAGATACTGCGGACGGTCCTTCGACTCGGCGAAAATCTTGCCCACATACATTCCGATCACCCCCAACACGCTGATGATCGTTCCTCCGAGAAACCAGAGAGACACCATGATTGAAGTGAAGCCCGACAGAATCAGGTCGGGCTGGAGTATCTTCTGGATCACCAGCTTGCACGCGTACGCGAGCGACAGCAGGGTAATACAAACCCCGCCCACGAAGATCACTGTAAGCGGATGACTTGAAAAGGAAGTGACCGCATTGACTGACAGCGAGATCAGTTTTAGTGGCGTATAGGTGGAGGCGCTCGTGCGGCGCGTCTTGTCCACCATTAGCGGGCGCTGCACAAACCCCGCCCAGCTGAATAGGCCCATCATGAACACATGCGTTTCGCTGAACCGCTCTAGCGCATCTACATAAATTCGGCGCATGAGCCTCACTGTGCAGCCGTTTTCCGGGATCGGTGTGTCGGAGGCAGTGTTAAAGATGCGGTAAAACAGAGTGCCCGTATACCGCTTCAGAACCGGGCCCTCCCGTGTCCTCTGAACGCCGTAGAGCATATCGGCCGGCCGAACCTCCATCTCTCGCCAGAAATCAGTCAGCCACTCCGGCTTTTCCTCCAGGTCCATATCGATGAGAAACACCCGGTCGCCCTGGGCATGCCGGAGTCCGGCGAGCATGGCCGGATGATGTCCGAAATTTCGCGAAAGCTCGACAACCCGGACTCGCCGATCCGTTTCGACCAGAGCCAAAGCCCGCGCCAGGGAGTCATCCGGCGAGCCGTCGTCAACCAGTACAATCTCGTAAGAGTTGGTCACGCTTTGAGCAGCGGCTGTGATGCGGCGGTAAAACTCAGCGACGAACTCCCCTGAACAATACATCGTGCTGACAATCGAGAGTTCCAACGGGCGGGACCTCGTCATCGCTTGGAGACCGGCGTTTCGCTTGTTCCTGACTTATTCCCGGGCGTCATTGCCATCCTGCATTCACCTTACCGTCACCTGCTCGCGACTGGAAGGCGGGTTCCGGGCTATAGCGCCGTCCTCGAACTACCGCCCGAGGTGTTCCCAGTAGCTTTGGTTCCAGAAAGATGTTAGAAATCCACCAATTTATCTACAAAAGTGGAGCAAATCATGATAAGCTCTTCGAAGTTAGTCCTTTCCTTCTGCCGCCCGACAGAAGGCGATTCACCCCACGCCGCTGGAGTTACTGAACAAACACGTGAAATAAGGAGCGGTCTTTCCGTATTATGTTGACGCGATTGAATAGAGGGCGAGCCAAATTATCGTCCTTGTCGCTTGCACTTCGAAGTAAGTTTGCCCTCGCGGCGTTTGCGTCGCTCTTGTTGGGTGTGACCATCGCTTCCGCTCAGGTGGGAGGCGGAATCGGCGGCTTCGATCTTAAATCCCCCGCCGACAAAGTATTTGCGTTCGATTACAACGGCTCGGGAGTTGCGGACCACTTAGTCCTGTACCGCCCGGGAAGCGGCATCGTTTACATCTTGCAGAACACTGCAGGAACGTTTACGCCCGTCTATACCTCGTCAACCGGCATCGGCGGCTACGATCTGATGTCGACTTACGATGTGATTATGCCGTTCGACTATAACGGCGACGGTCTGCAGGATCATCTGCTCTGCTACCGCCCCGGCGCGGGGATTGTTTGGGTGCTGGCCAATATGGGCGGTACTTTTATGCCTGTTTACACCAGTTCGTCCGGCATCGGCGGTTACGATCTGAGTTCTACAAGCGATGTGATGATGCCATTTGACTACAGCGGTAACGGGTCTGCGGGCTATTTGGTCGCCTTCCGTCCCGGCGCCGGCATGATTTCCATCATGGCGAACAACAGCGGCAACTTCACTCCTGTCTACACGTCCACCAACGGAATTGGATCGTATGATTTGAAGTCCGCGGACGATAAGATGTTTGCGCTCGATTACTACGGAATCGGTGTCGCTGACCATCTGGTGCTTTACCGGCCGGGCACGGGCATTGTCCAAATACTGGAAAGCAGCAACGGCAGCTTCACAACCATGTTCCAATCCACCAGCGGGATCGGCGGCTACGACCTGCGTTCACCGAACGACCGGTTGTTGGCTTACGACTATGACGGGCTCGGCACGTTGAGCAACATCGTAGCGATACGCCCCGGCTCGGGTACGGCCTGGATCATGTCCTCGTCTTACTTCCAAGTCTCTCCGGTTCTTACGTCCAGCAGCGGACTTGGCGGATTTGATCTGCTTTCTACGAGCGATCAAGTCACGCTGATGAATTACACCTCGACCGGATTGCTGCCGAACATGGTCTTCTATCGGCCAGGAACCGGCACAATATACATCCTGGGCGCACCCACGGCTCAGTTTGCGCCAGTTTACGCGCAGTAACTCTCCAATAGTTCAATTACAATCAAACGGGGCTGGACTCTACTTACTAGAGTCCAGCCCCGTCTTTATGTCCGGCATCGCTCTCGATCCTGGAGCCCCAAAAAAGGGGAATGACGAATCATTCCCCTTGGTTTTGCAGATTGCGGCGAACTACTACTGTGGTGGAGGATTGCCGGTCGATGGTACACCGACCGTAGCGGCGCCACCGAGAGCGGCAGCGAGCGTGTAACCTTGACCATTACTTGGAGTTAGAAATGGCGTAAGTACCGAAACCGCGGAACTCGATCCGTTGTAAACCGCGGTCAAGCCCAAGGTCTGTTCGAAATCCAAGTTATTGGGTTGATTCTCATTGTTGATTACGCCGACTAGGACCCTATGCTCGCACTCCACACCCATGATGGATGCGGCGACTTCCGCGAAATAGGATAGTTGTCCAGCGCTGAACGGGCCTCCGTAAGGACCGGTCGGTACGTTCCTTACAATGGCTCGAAGAGCCAAGTTAGAAAACTCCCTGATAGCCGTAAGATAGGCGGCTATAAAGGCACTCTCGAGAGTGGCAAGCGTACTGGTGAACATCGCCAGATTCGAGAATGTACCAGCTGGAAAGTAAAACGTCTGGTATGGATCGGTAGCGGCACTGCTGCCGAGGTTGCCCACGGTGCGCAGCAAGTTCGCATGTGCGATTTCCTGCGCCATTGCAGCCCGGAGATAGGTAACGTTAGGAACGTTTCCGGTCCCGCTTGTAGCCGAGCCCCCCGGACCGGCCAGACTGGGGTCTTGAATCACTTGCCCAACCAGGCCGTTGTAATAAAACGTAGTTGCCAAGTCTTCGGCTACTACGGCGGCAGTCAAAATCTGGGCTGCTGTATCTAAATTCCCACTGGTCGATTGCGCATTGGCCAGCGGGGTATCTCCGAACAGCAGAGCCGCAGTCGTCCCGAGTCCTGCGGTCCCGAATCTCTTCAGGAAGGAACGGCGGCCGGGTATGGTCACCTGAGTATCTAGTTGCTCAGGACTTTCTAAACTGGGGGAAAGGGAGCGTTGTGCTTTCTCGTTAGCACTCACCGTCATGTTACTCCTTGCGGTTTAGTTCCCGTGAACGAGGGGAGGGAACCGTGACGCTCCCGGAGGCAGCAATCGACAGTCCTATAGCGATCGAGCTTATTGTATCGCTATATGCTGCTAAATACTAGAACTAATTCTAATCGTGTTAGGCGGACATAATGATGCGCGCCCATTCCGGAGCTCAGCTTTAGTGAGTCGCCCGTTCTGGCAACGTAACTACCGAACCCCAAAACTCATAGCAGGTCCGCATGAATCGAAGAAACTCGTCTAACTCGGTGGGTTTTCTGATAAAGCAGCTGGCGTGAAGCTCATAAGCTCGCCTCACTTCTTGCGGATTACTTGACCCGGAGACCACAATCACCGGAACCGATGCCCACGCCGGATTATTCTTGATCTCTTCGAGCACTTCCAGTCCCGATTCGCGTGGAAGATGCAGATCGAGAAAAATCACATCGGGACACCGATCGTGTTTGCGTTCGAGCGCCGCCAACTCCGCCATCGCATCTTCTCCGTTGCTAACGGCATTCACTCCCTTGTGAAGACCGGCTTCTCTCAACGCCTCTTTGGTCAGGAAAGCCGCAGCAGGATCATTCTCAATCAGCAGAATCGTGAGATCCTGCGACCCGTGTCCGTCGTTAGAAGCGTTTAGCATGTCTCAACAAAGTCTATCGCGGATGTCCGGGATTCGTAGCTCACTGTGGATGCGGTTATGACGCCGCGCCTGTGTCGTTGCGCTGCAAAGCTGCCGCAATACGCCGGGGCAGTTCCGCCGCCATCAGATCGTCAATTGCCATCGGCAGCGCGAGTGACCAATTCGGGTTTTTGTCCTCGAGCGTCGCCGGAACGTTCGGACGCTCCTCCACGGCCGCCGCATCGTCGAGCGCCGCTGTCACAATCCTCGAAGGCGCATGCGCCAGCAATTCATACGATCGGGCGATCACCTCTTCCATAGGCACGTCCGGGGTCAATTTGGCGGTTTTTCCCAAGCGCTCACAGATCTCTTTTGTGCTTTTTTCGTTCGGCGTTAAATCCAGCTTGTGCTGCAGCTCGAGATCCGAGCCGGTCCAAAGCCCGGCCACTGTCGGCAGGTCATGCGTGGTGATCGCGGCGAGCGCTTCCTTCGGATATTCGCGTGGATGCTCCTTCTCGAACCACAACAGGCGGTAAGACAGTATCTGGTGCGCCGCCAGCTTCTCGCGTGCCTCATCCTCGACGGTGCCGAGGTCTTCCCCTACGACGTAGGCCTTGGCCCGTTGGCTCTCGAGCGCTACGATCGCCAGCATTTCGTCGGCGTTATAACGCACGTACGTCCCATCTTTCGCCGACATCTTTGCCGGAATCCAGTAGAGCCGGAACAGTCCCATCACGTGATCGATTCGGAGGCCGCCTCCATGGCGGAAAGCGGCCCGCAGCGTCTGTAGAAACGGCTCGTATCCCGCCGCGCGCAATTTATGCGGTACAAACGGCGGCAATCCCCAATTCTGACCCTGCGTGTTGAACTCGTCGGGCGGCGCTCCTACACCTGCGTCCAGGGCGAATACATCCTGCCAAGCCCATGCGTCCGCGCCCCCTGGATCTACTCCGATCGGCAAGTCCTGCATAAGCGCCACATGCTGGGAGGCCAGCGCCAGTTGCCTATCGAGGAGCCATTGCAGCCACTTATGAAATTCCACTCGTCCCCGATGCTCAGCCGCATACTTCTGGACAGCGGGCCCCGACGGGTGACGGAACTCGGACGGCCATGTTTGCCAGCCCGATTGCTGATCCTCTGCCAGCGCGCAGAAGGTGGCAAAGCGTTCCAGATCCGGCCCTTGCTCCTTGCAGAAGTGGCTGAACTCCGGGTCGCTGTCGAACCGCGCCCAAAGCCCATTCAGAGCCTCCATTTTGAGCTCGAATACCCGATTCCGGTCTATGCGCCGCGCCTGGTTGAGATCTCGTCCCGCCTGCGCCAGCGAATCGAGGCCCGGCACGTTCTCCTCATTCGCACCCGGCAATTTCTCGACCGAGATCCATAATGGATTAAAAAACCGCCTCGAGCAGGGATAGTAGGGGCTCGCCTGCTGCGGCAAGTAGGGCGCACAAGCACTCAGCGGGTTCACAAGCAACATGCCGGCGCCAAATTCGCTTCCTGACCACCTCGCCAGAAGATCCAGATCGTCCAGATCCCCCATCCCCCAGCTGCGCTGAGACCGCGCAGCATAGAGCTGAACAGCCCAACCCCAAGTCCTCAATTTGTCCGGCAAGAAGCACTTACCAGGGCTCACAATCAGCCGAACGCTCCTTGATTCCCCCTCGAACTGCAGTTCGTGATACCCGGTGGGGAGGTCGGCCGGAAGCATATGGTCGAAGCTTCTGGTTCCACCGCCTTCCAGCTGAATCGATCCACGACGATCGTCTGAGCTCGCCCTCACGCTCTGTGCTGTCCCAGCTTCGACAACGATTACGGGCTGTGACCGGGTCTCCGGCTCTGAACTCTCGTGGACGCCCATGGCGCGCCGCACTGCCTCTATCGTTTCGTCGCTAGCTGGGTGCCACTTCTGGAAAGCATCTTCGTAGCCCGCATCTACGCCCCAACGGTCCGTCTTCTTCCTTTCGCTACTCCCCTGCTTGCCGGTCTTTGCCATTCCTCGGTGCCTTCCTCGCGTATGCGCCTTCTTTCGCGAAAGCCGTTATCCCGGTCAGAAACCCTGAGAGCTTTCTCCGGTTCCCAGAACGTTTCATTTTTACGCACTCAGTTCGATTTGAAACGTCTCGGCAGACACAAGGATAGCCCATGCCGGGAGGGGAGTTAAGAGCATGAAAAAACAGGCCTACACGACATTTCCGCTACCTGTCGGCGGGAAGCTGCGCGAGGATGGCAGCAAACTTGCAAGCAGCGATTCCGTGCTTACCGGATCCACCTCGACCATGAACTCTGTTCATCCCATCGACACACTGCTCGTCCACCAGCTGGAAGATCTCCTCCATGGCGAAAAGGCGCTTCGTGCCCGTTACGCTTCCCTGGACCCAACTGCCGACACAGCGGAAACGCGTCTGGCGTTCTCTGCGGAACTCTCGTCTCTCAAAGATCGCACCGATCGCCTATTTCGCCTCATCGACGCCATGGATCCTTTCGGCGCCTTCGAGTTTCAGGACAGCTCTTTCCAGGCCTCGGCTGTCGTTTAGGGCTCCATTGTGTGGCCCGTCCAACATTCATCCCCAGCAATCTTGCTAGATTCGCTCAATATCTTGGCTTCCTTTAAATCCACCTAGAAACAATTGCAGTATTGCTCTGTTAGAGGTAAAACAGGCTATGCCGCATTCTCGGACTTCCTGCAAACACAGGCACGTTCACTTCCTGAGGCTGGAACTGCAAGCGCTATACCGGCAGCGGTCCGCCATCGATGCTGAGATTCGCGCCTTGCAGGGCACAATCGGTTCTTCCCCTAACCGCGCCGACGGTCGTGCCGATAACTCTCTCCCAGATAACAGCTTGGACTTTCACAGTGAGCCTTGTAACCTGACTAAGTGCCGGAGCGCCTAGAAATACGGAGGGCCTGCAGGTCCGGCGACTGCTGCCGGTATGCTTGTTGAGCCAGAACTAATCGAGAGAGCGAGGGCTGCCGATGCCGGAGCCTTCAATCAGATTGTTCAGGCTTACCGCAAGCGGATCTTGGGTACGATTGCCCGCCTGATAGGCCGCCCAGAAGATGTCGAGGATGTTGCTCAGGAGGTGTTTGTCCGGCTGTACTACTCGCTCGACCAACTTCGGACGTCCGAAGTGTTCGAGCCCTGGCTCTACCGCCTTACTGTGAACGCCGCGTATGATTACCTGCGACGTAAGAAGCGGCGCGGCGAGTCGCGTATGGCCGACTTGAGCGAACAGCAGGTCATGATGGCTGATTCGGCTGCGGGCCACCGGGAGCAGGCCGACGATCGGGAAAAAAGCCGGGTACGGGAGTTTATGGATGCCCTGTTTCAGCATGTCTCGGACGAGGACCGTCTCTTGCTTACTTTGAAGGAGGTCGAAGGCCTCTCCTTGAAAGAGCTCGAACGCATCTATAAAGTGAATGAAAACGCCCTGAAAGTGAGGCTTTTCCGGGCTCGACAGCGTATTTTGAAAGCTTATAAGCAGGCTTCTGAGGGTGGCCGGCTATAGAGTGCAAGGGGCTAGGTTAGAAAGTTGGGGTTAGCGTGAGTTTCGAGAATGATAGTTCGAACGATGAGCAGATGCTCGATGCGTTGTGGGAGCGGTACCGGATGGCTTGTCCCCCGCCTGAGGCTTCCCCTCAATTCATGCCTGCTCTGTGGCAGAAAATCGAAAGCCGCCAGAGCTTTTGGTACGCATTTGGACGCTGGGGGCGTCCTGCCACTACGGTCTCGGCCGCGCTTTGTCTGCTCTTGCTGATGCTCAACCTGCTGGGCCGTCCGGGGAGCTTCACTGCCGTTCCCACTTACACGGACGCCCTTATGGCGGATCATTCAGCCGAGAAAACATACTATGCAGAGGCAATTCGCAACACTTCCTCCAGCGCACCGGGATCCACTCAGCCCGCTCATTAAAGTGTTCCCGTAACTTCTCCCTCATCTGTATGAAGCGTAACCAGCGTGTCGCCATCCTCCTCGCCTGCCTGCTTTTCGCCTGCGGTGTCGTTGCTGGCGTTCTGGGTCAGCGCTACTTCAATTCGTCCGTTGTCAGCGCAAAATCGGCGGAAGATTTTCGCCAGCAGTACGTCTCCGAAATGCGCTCGACCTTACATCTGACCCCGGCCCAGACTGATGAACTTGAGACCATCCTCGACCAGACCAAGGCCAAATACAAAGCCGTCCGCGAACAATATCATCCGCAGATGCTGAAGATTAAGGCAGAACAGGAGAACCGGGTGAAATCGATCCTGACCGCTTCTCAGGTTCCCGCTTATGAACGTCTGGTTGCCGAGCGCGAACGGCGCTACAAATTCCAGGAAGAGCAGCGCGAACGCCAAGCTGAACGGGAACGCCGCGCCTCTCACCATCCCCATCCCGCCGAGTAGCCGCCCAGGCCTCCCGCGAGTGTTACCTTGGTTCCAATACCTGAATAATGCCGCACCTGCGTTGCAGTGTCCCCAGTTGCGCAAACCGGCTCGATCTGCACGATCGCGCCCTTGCCTGCCCTCGGTGTGACAACCTGCTGGAAGTAGTTATCGATTCCTTAGACGCCGATCCTTCGGCCCTCAAGAAAATTTGGCGGGAGCGCCGCTCTTCCTGGTCCGCCCGTGACTCGAGCGGCGTCTGGCGCTTTCGTGAACTCCTTCCCGATAGCTACGAAACCAGCGGAGTCGTCACCCTCTCGGAAGGCAACACACCTCTCGTTGCGGGCCAGCGCGCTGCAGCCTGGTCTGGCCTGAAACATCTTTGGTTTAAGCATCTCGGCTGGAATCCCACCGGCTCCTTCAAGGATCTCGGTATGACGGCCGGCATGACCGAAGCGAAATATCTCGGCGCAACTGCTGTCGCGTGTGCGTCCACCGGCAATACCGCCGCTTCGCTCGCCGCTTATGCCGCCCGCGCAGGACTCGCCGGACGTGTCTACCTTCCCGCAGGGCAGGCCTCCAACAACAAACTCGCGCAAGCCATTGACTTCGGCGCTGAGGTTGTGCAAATCAGCGGTAGCTTCGATGACGCGCTCAACGAGCTGCTCGCCACCAGCGACCCCTCGCTTTACTTCCTGAACTCCATCAACCCTTTTCGGGTCGAAGGTCAGAAGACCGCTATCTTCGAGCTGCTCGAACAGCTCGATTGGCAGCCGCCCGACTACCTTTTCGTTCCCGGCGGTAATCTCGGCAACTCCTCCGCGTTCGGCAAAGCCTTCGACGAGTTATTACGCTTCGGCTTCATCGACCGCGTGCCCCGCATGGTCATCGTCCAGGCAAGTGGAGCGAATCCGTTGAGCCGCATGTGGTCGGCCGGGGAGCCTCATCTCACCCCGGTCGCCTCTCCCGAAACAGCGGCAACAGCCATCCGCATCGGTAACCCGCGATCCTGGAAAAAGGCGCTGCATGGCGTGGCTCTCACAAATGGCTTCGTGATGGACGTGACTGACGAAGAGATCAGAGACGCTAAATCCATGATCGGGCGCGACGGCATCGGCTGCGAACCTGCCTCGGCCACCACGCTCGCCGGGGTTCAAAAGCTAACAGCCCAAGGCAAGCTCGATCGCGGCGCCTCCGTGGTCGCCATCCTGACCGGCCACGTCCTCAAAGACACCGACTACATCATCAAAACTCACGCGGAAGCTCAATCCATGAAACAGGCAAGCCTCGAAACCGCCGGATGCCTCACCCGGTAACGCTCGCTCCGGGTGCGGCCCAACAGTTACCCGATCATTTCTCGATCGCTGTGCCGGCCTCGATTGCCAATCTCGGCGCCGGTTTTGACACGCTGGCCGTTGCCGTCCAGCTCTACCTCCATCTTGACGTCGAGCGGCTGACTGGCGAAAACCAGCTCGACTTCCATTTCCTCAACTGCACCGTCGACGGCGAAAACTACATCGAGCGGTCCTTTCGCTTTCTCGCCAACGGGCGCGGGCGTTCTCACCCGTCGCTCCGGGTCCACGTGCGCACTGAAATTCCCATGCGAGGCGGCCTGGGCAGCAGCGCCGCCGCTACTGTGGCTGGCTTGCGGCTCTATGAAGCGATCGCCGGACCCCTGCCGCTGCAAGGGCTCCTCAATGCCGCCTGTGCTCTCGAAGGCCATCCCGATAACGTCTCGGCGGCTCTTCTGGGCGGTCTCACTGTAAGCTGCCAGATGCCTGACCGTTCGGCCTTCGCGCTTAGCCTGCCTTGGCCCGATGACCTTTCGCTCCTGGTGCTCACTCCCCAGTTCTCTCTGTCCACTGCCGCCTCCCGCGGCGTGCTGCCCGAACAGGTTCCGCGCGAAGACGCCGTGTTCAACCTCCAGCGCGTCGCCTTGTTTCTGCAAGCCGTTCAGTCGGGCAACTATTCGCTCTTGCGCGAAGCTTTGCAAGATCGTCTTCATCAGCCGTTTCGAAAAGAACTGGTGCCCGGATTAGAGGACCTTTTAGCACTGGAGCATCCTCATCTACTCGGTATTTGCCTGAGCGGCGCCGGGCCGTCCGTGGCCGCGCTAGTCTCGGACGACCTCGATGCCGTCGAAACCCTGCTGCGCCAATGCTTCGCGCGCCAGTCTCTGCCTTTTACCGTTCGGCGTCTCAAAGCTCACCAGCCGGCCGCTTTCGGCTCAGCCGCCTACTGGAGAGAAACAGCCGCCAGCTTGCCCAATTCACACTCCTGATGCACAGCCCGGACGGCACGGTCTAAATGGTCCAGTCGCACCACGATGCCGATCGTCAGCTCGCTTGAACCCTGCGCAATCGCAATGATATTGACCTTTTCGCGCGAGATTGCCGTAAACACGCGCCCAGCCAGCCCTGGCATTCCCCGCATGCCTTCGCCCACCACCGCCAGCAGCCCCGCATTTTCATCCACCTCGATCGCTTTGAGGTATCCATGGGCCAGCTCGAGCGACAGGTTCGCTTCCAAGGCCTCCAGCGCTGCATTCACATCGCCCTTACGAATGAGAAAGCAAAAGCTCTGCCGGTACGACGAACTGGTGAAGACCAGGATCTCTACATTCGCCAGCGCCAACGCATCGAGCGCCCGCGCCATCAGCTTCGTGCCGCTCAGCATGCCGTTTGCCGGCTCCATCGACACCAGCGCTACGTTCGAAAGCGAGGTCACCGCCCGCGCACCCTTCGGTTCGTCGAAATGCGACACGATCTTGGTGCCGGGCTTCTCGGGCGCAAAGCTATTCTTGCTCCATACCGGAATCTGCTTCGCCACCAGCGGCGCGAGCGTGCGCGGGTGCAGCACCTTGGCCCCGTTATAGGCCAGCTCGGCTGCTTCCGCGTAGGTCAGCTCATCGAGCACCGCTGCGTCCGGCACCAGCCGCGGGTCCGCTGTCATAATTCCGTCTACATCTGTCCAAATCCAAAGCTCTTTCGCGTCGAGCGCTGCTGCCAGAATAGACGCCGAAAAGTCCGAACCGCCGCGCCCCAGGGTGGTCGGCTGCCCATCCGCGGTCGCGCCATTGAAGCCCGTAACCACCGGAACAATGCCCGCCTCGATCAACGGCGTCAGCTTTGCCAGACACTTGTCGCGGGTAGCGTCCATGCGCGGCGAAGCGTTCCCAAATACCGCATCGGTCACAATCACCTCCGCGCCGTTCACCGCTTGGGCCCGCACGCCCTTGCTCCGCAGCAATTGCGCCAGCAACTCGCACGACAGCCGCTCGCCGATCGACACCGCCTCATCCACCGATCGTGGCGGGCGCTCACCTAACATCAGCACGCCATTGGCGATCCGCTCAAATTCCGCCACAAGCGATCGAATGGCCTGCCGCGCCGCCGCTAATTCCGGCTCGCTCCCGGGAAACAACTCCAAAGCTGTCGCAAGGTGCCGCTGGCGCAGCTTCTCAATCTCATCCAATACCGCGCTTCGGTCGCCCAGTTCGGCCCGTAGCAGAGTCTCGAGCAGCCGGTCGGTCACCTTCGACATCGCCGACACCACAACCACCAGCGGCTTCGCGTTCTGCTCGGCGATAATCTGCGCCGCTACCTCCATTCGCGCGGCGCTTCCCATGCTCGTCCCGCCAAACTTCATCACCAGCAAATCTGTCAACCCTCATGCCGATAGTAGCTTGCGGTTCGGAGCCCTCGCGCCCGCAACACCCAGGCCGATGCAGGCGATCGAGCACTACTTACGATCGATATCCGATCCGGCCGCCCGGTCGGCGTCCTTAATCATGTCCTTTAAATCTCCGTAGGCCTGTTTCACCTTCCCCTTTACCTCGTCCAGCACTCCTTCGCTTTCGAGGCTCGGGTTGTCGGTCGCCTTGCCCACGCCCTGCTTGGCTTTGCCTTTCAATTCATCCACTTTCCCGGTTACATGTTCTTTTTCCATTGCAAGCTCCTTGCGGCTACTTTACCTCAGGCGCGCACCAGGGCAAAG
Organism: Bryobacteraceae bacterium; assembly: GCA_965219105.1. GTDB lineage: Bacteria > Acidobacteriota > Terriglobia > Bryobacterales > Bryobacteraceae > Bog-105. The sequence goes on from OZ244728.1 coordinate 4,616,988, forward strand.
CTCTGCTTCCTGACTCTGCCTGCAAAAATAAAAGCAGCTGTGCAAGCCCGTGATGCGAACTGGGAAGCTTTGGACTTCCAAATTACCTCCTGCTCCCTCTGTCCACGCCTGGTCAACTTCCGGCAGCAAATCGGAGTGACGAAGCAGCCTCGATACCGTGATCAGACGTATTGGTCCAAGCCGCTTACGGGAACCGGTGACCGGAACGCCCGAGTGCTCATCATTGGCTTAGCCCCCGCAGCCCACGGCGGCAATCGCACCGGCCGCATCTTCACGGGCGGATCGTCCGCCTCGTTCCTGATGCGCGCCCTCTACGAAGCCGGTTATGTCAACCTGCCCGAAAGCAACTCCTGCGATGACGGCCTCGAACTTCACGACGTCTATCTCACCAATCTGGTCCACTGCGCTCCGCCGTCGAATCAACCGACCGCACAAGAGGCGCTCAATTGCCGCCGCCACTTGTTGGCTGAATTGAGCCTGCTAAGCAGTCTCCGCGCCGTGGTTCCGCTTGGCTCATTCGCTTTGAAGGGCTATTTGGCGCTGTTGAAAGCGCAGGGAGAGATCGTCGCTCAGAGCCCCTTCCCCTTTCGCCACGGAGTCGTCTACAAGACTCACCCGGCGGGGCCGCTGCTTATCCCCTCTTACCACCCAAGCCAGCAAAACACCTTTACCGGGAAACTGACTCCAGAAATGCTTCGCGAACTTTTCCTTCATGTACGCTCCTTAACTCAACCCTGATTCGAGTGACAGGCGTTTCAAACCGCTTGGCTCTGGTGCCTTGCCGGCCGCGCCCAGTACTGCTTCAGGTTCTCCCACTGCTGCCGGAACGTGTCCTTCAAGTCGCGCGGCGCAGCCTCGGCAAGCGCTGCCGCAATCTGGCTTGCGTACGGCAAAATCCGCGAGTGCGCCAGAAAAGCAGGCGTAGGCGATGGCACAAACGCAATCAGAATCGCCGCTAATCCCGCCACCATCAACACGCCCCGGAAGAATCCAGCCACGCCGCCCAGTAAATGGTCGAACCACGAGAGCCCAATCCAGCTGAATATCCGTCCCAGCAACGCCGCCATCAGCGATCCCAGAAGGATCACCGCAAAGAAAATCACGAAGAACCCCAGGATGTCTGCCACGCCCTGCGTCCCCACATACGGCAGCAATCGGGCGGCAACCAGTCCATAGCACCAGAATCCGAGCAGTAACCCCACCACCGACGCCACCAATCCCACCACCACCTTGGCCAAGCCCGAGCGCAATCCCGCCGTTACCGACGTCAGAATGACCAGCGCAATCGCCACGTCGAACCAGTTAAACGGCGGCATTTACCTTTTCTCTCATCCGTTTACCGACGCTAATGTGCGTCCCGTGATTCGCGCGTACGCTTCCTGATACTTCTCGCTCGTCTTCTCCACAACCGCAAGCGGCAGCGAAGGCGCGGGCGGCTTCTTGTCCCAGTCGAGCGTCTCCAAGTAATCCCGCACATACTGCTTGTCGAACGAAACCTGAGAACCGCCGGGCCGGTATGTGCCGGCTGGCCAGTAACGCGAAGAATCGGGGGTCAATACTTCGTCCGCCAGCACTAGTTCGCCGCCCACAAACCCAAATTCAAACTTCGTATCCGCCAGCAGAATGCCTCTCGCCTGTGCATAATCGGCCGCTTTACGGTAGATCGTCAGTGTCAATTCCCGCAGCCGCCCTGCCAGTTCAGCACCCGTCTGGTTTACCACTTTCTCGAACGATATGTTCTCGTCATGTCCGCTTTGCGCCTTCGCCGCCGGTGTAAAAATCGGTTCCGGCAGTTTGTCTCCCTCCTGCAATCCCGCCGGCAGCGCAATCCCGCACACCGTGCCCGCCGCTCGATACTCCTTCCACCCCGAACCAGCCAAATACCCCCGCGCCACACACTCCACCGGTATCATTTGCGCCTTCTTCACCAGCATCGACCTGCCGTTAAGCACCTCTCTGTGCGCCTTTAATTCCGCTGGAAATTCGCTCACCTCCGCTGTCGCCAAATGGTTGGGCGTGACGTCCCGCAGAAACTCGAACCAGAAGATCGACATCTGCGTCAACACCCTTCCTTTACAGGGAATGCCGCTCCCCAAAATGCAGTCGAAGGCTGAAATCCGGTCCGAAGCCACAAACAGCAGCCGCTCTCCGGCATCATAAATGTCCCGCACTTTGCCTCGCGCAGTCAGCGGCAACGGCAGTTCGGTTTCAAGTACTACCGGCTCAGAGCACATATTGTTCTTGAGTATACGGAGTCGCCCACCTCCAAAATTACACTCCCCGTACTTGCATTCCTCCCTCCCCAATGTGTATTCTTAATCCAAAGCATACACATCATGCGAACCAACATCGTCATCGACAACTCCTTGATGGAGGAAACCTTGCGCACCACGGGCGTCAAAACCAAACGCGAGGCCGTCGACCTCGGCTTGCGCGCCTTGTTGCGCTTGAGTAAACAATCCGAGATCCGCTTGACGCGAGGCAAATTGCGCTGGGAGGGTGACCTTGAAGCAATGAGAACAGACCGTTGATTCTGGTAGATTCCAGCGTCTGGATCGATTATTTCAACGGAGTAATAAACCCGCCGTCCGATAAGCTCGATGACCTGCTCGGCCGCGAGCCATTGGCTGTCGGAGATCTCATCGTGACAGAGGTCCTACAAGGGTTCGCGGACGAGTGGGATTTCGCCAAAGCGCGAGACCTGCTGACATCGCTCGCGGTCTTTCCTTTGGGCGGAATGGATATCGCCACGCAAGCCGCCCAAAACTTCAGGACGCTTCGCCGAGCCGGCATTACCGTCCGTAAAACGATCGACACCTTCATCGCTACCTGGTGTATCGAGAACGGCTACGATCTGCTTCACAACGACAAAGATTTCAAGCCGTTCGAGCAGCATCTAGGCCTTCGCGTCGCCCGATGATCACTCTTCTCGCAACAGCTTCACCGGATCGAGCGAGAACAGCCGTTGCGCCGGAATCCACGTCGCAATAAGCCCGACCATCGCCATCGCGAGGACGACTCCAGCCAGCACCAGCGGATCGCGCGGAGTGGCTTGATACACGAGGGAAGCTAACACTTGGCTCGCAAAAATCCCCAATCCTAATCCCGCAGCTGAACCCAGCACCAGTAACTTAAATGTCCGTCCTAACGCTGCTCCCAGCACTTCCTTGCGTTGTGCGCCCAGTGCCATACGAATTCCCAACTCCTTCAGCCGCCTGCTCACCGAGTACGCTGCCATTCCGAAAAGGCCGGTAATCGAAAGCATCGCGCCCATCGCTCCTAACACGCCCAGCGACATGGTCGCCATCCGCGCAGGGAACTGTACAACCGTCAGGAGACTGTTCCAAGTCTCAGTGTCAACCGGCAGGCCCGCGTCGAGCTCACCGAGCTTCTTCCTCATGGCCGCCGCGACTTGTTGCGGATCGCGCTTCGAGCGCACCATCAGATAGGCCGCACTCATCGGCCACTGCTGAAACGGAACAAACATTGCCGGCTGCTGGTCTTCTGTAAGCACCTGATACTTTCCATCTTCGACAACGCCCACAATCTGCACTCGCCCGCCGTCCTGCAGCTTGCAGTACCGGCCTAAAGCATTCGTCACCGAGCCGAACATCTTTCCGGCAAAGTCGCGGTTCACGATTGCGACCCTCGCTGCGCCCTGCTGGTCGTGCCAATTGAAAGCCCGGCCCGCCAGCAACGCTGTAGCCGCGGCACGTAAGTACCCGGGCGATATCCCATACTCATATGGCCGTATCGCTGCGTTCGACGGTCTCAAATCGCTGGTGTCCAACTTAAAGACATTTACCCTGGTCGCCGCCGTGTACACCAGCGGAGGATAGCTATTCACCAGACCGGCCGATTCGATGCCCGGAATGGTCTCTATCGCTTTGATCATCCGCATCTGCATGTCGGGCACTTTGTCGCTTGGATAACCCGCCATTGCCAGATTTACCCCGGCCAGCATGGTATTGCACGGCTCAAACCCGTAGTGGCCATCGAGCGAACGCATCATTCCGCGAACCGCCACCATCGATGAAGTCACCAGCAACGCACAGACTGCGATCTGAATCGCAAGCAGCACATCCCGCACCGTCACACTGCGTCCCGCTGTTGTTCTTGACCCGGACTTTACTATGGCGTACGGCTCGGTTCTCAGCACCTGGCGGAGTGGAACCATCCCGAACAGCAGTCCGCTCACCAGTGCCAATAGCAGCGCAACTAGATAGACTCTCGCGTCCGGATCGACAGGCAAATGGATGGGAGCACCGGCGAAAGGCTGCCACATGCTCAGCCGTCGCAATAGCACTACGCTACCCAAGAGCCCCGCCGCGCCTCCGGCAAGCGAAATCAGTGCCGCTTCGGTGAAAAGCCCCCTCAAGATGCGGCTCCGGCTCGACCCAAGCGCCAGACGAAGTGCAACTTCTCGCGAACGGTCGGCGGTGCGCGCGGCAAACAGGCTGCCTAAGTTGGCGCAAGCGGCCAACAAGATCAAACCGGCCAGCAACATCAAGGCCGCGACGAACGCTTCGCCATCCGCGCGAAATCCTGTGAGACCCGGAGGGGACAACTTAGATCTTTTCTGAGCAAAGTCTTTGGGGTAAGTCTTCTGCAAATAGGCGCCAACGGCGTCGATGTCGGCGACAGCCTGTGCGGGAGTCACTCCCGGCTTCAGATGCCCCAGCGCCTCGAAGATCAAATCTGTATTTCCTCGCGCGTTCAGCACGGGCGCTCCGTCCAATTCATTTCGCTCGACCATCGGCACAAAGAAGTCAGGTGAAATAAACAACAGGGTGCCCCGGAAATCGGGTTGCGCCACTCCGATCACCGTGAAGGGGTGCTTGTTCAGCTGAATCGTTCGTCCTAATACCGCGCGATCATCCAAAAAATGGCTGTGCCAGTACCCATAACTCAGCACCATATACGGCGCGCTGTTGGGCCCGTGCTCATCGGAGCTGTGGAAGAAACGTCCCAGGTACGGCCGGATTTTCAGCGCGTCGAAATAATTTCCGGTCGTCGAAAATCCAGTCGCAAGAACGGCATCCTTGCCGCTGCTCAATCCTACGAATGCGAATGAAAACGCTGCCAGATCCTCGAAGCTTCGATTGCGATCCCGCAGATCGACATAATTTGGATAAGACTGCCACCCCGGATTGCTCCCATACTCAATACTCCAGAGACTCTCTGCCTGTGGAACATTGAGCGGCTTGAGAATCAGCCCGTTCATCACGCCAAAGACAACGGCATTCGCTCCAATCGCGAGGGCGAGCGTGAGAACCGCAGCGATCGAGAACCCGGGAGACTTACGCAGCCCGCGCAGGCTGAGACGCAAATCCTGCCAGGCAATCTCCAGGAAAGAAATGCCGCGCGCTTCCCGGCACTCCTCCTTAAACCGTCCCTTGCCGCCGAACTCGATCTGCGCGCTGCGTTCCGCCGCTGATCTGTCGAGTCCCGCACGCTCTAGATCGTCCGCCCGATGTGCAATGTGCGAGCGCAGCTCCTCCTCCATCTCCGCTTCCAGTCGAGACCTGTGAAATGCCTTAGCCCAAACGGAACGAACCAATGCAAACAGCCTCATATTTCCTCCAGCCCGGCATTTCCGCACCCCTAAGCTACTTCAGAGTCTAATGCGAGCTCTCCTAAGCTGTCAAGGGAAACCTCGACTTTCGGAATAACTCTTCCGGCAATGGCGCACCAGATATTTCCGACGCTCTCTCACTGGCAGTTGCCCTAAATATTTCCCCGCTCCCCTCCGATAGTCACCTAGGAACCGATCCCTTCGCACACCGCCGGAGAAACGAACACCATGCACTCCCCCTGTACTCACGCAATACAAACTGACTCTGACGAAACCTGGGCTATCCATTCGGCCGTAGTAGAAGCGGCTCTCGAAAGCCCGAGACTCGGCTCCATCGTGCTCGACGACCGCTCACGAGTTGTGCATCTGAACTCCAAACTGAAAAATCTCCTCGGCGTTCCCGCCGGTGCCGCCGTCCTTCACGCGACCGCCGCTCATCTGCTGAGCCTGAGCGCAGCTCTCGATCCGGCTTCGTCCGAGTGCCTCCTTTCTGTGTGGAAGAAGGCGATCGGCGATGCCGAAAGCAGCGAGCTAGGCGTATGTCTTACCGTTGAAAAAGGATCCCGGACTTTTCACTTTGAACATCGACGCATCGGCGCACGCCACTGGATTTCTACCTTCGAAGACATTACTAATAACCGCGAACAGGAGTGCCGCGTCTCTGAAGCAGCCCTTTCCGACTCGCTGACCGGTTTGGCCAATCGGCGTCGCTTCGAGCAGGCGCTGAGCGAGGCTTTCCGAAAGCCCGAAGTTTCAGCCACCGTTCTCTTCATCGATCTGGATCGTTTCAAGGCAGTGAATGACACTCTCGGACACGCCATCGGCGATGAAGTCCTGCGTCTGGTCAGTCAGCGGCTTCAATCGGTCGTCCGCAGCTGCGACGTCACCGCCCGTCTCGGAGGAGACGAGTTCGCCATCCTTGCCATGCCTGCTTTATCGGATGAGGAAGCCTCGAACGTTGCCACTCGTATTGTCGATCTGTTGCAGCGAACCTATCTCGTTTCCGGCCACGTCGTCAACATCGGCGCAAGCGTTGGAATAGCCTCTGCCCCGCGCGACGGAGCCGATCGCGATACGCTGCTGCAATCCGCCGACCTCGCCCTCTACCAATCCAAAGCCGCCGGCCGCGGCCGCTTTCACTTCTTCGATCCAGCGATGCAGGTCCGTGCCCAGGAACGGCGCAATCTGGAGCTGGATCTGAGAAAGGCCATCGCTCTCCGCCAATTCGAAGTTCACTATCTTCCCCGCATAGAACTAGGTACCGGCAAGCTGCTCGGCTTGGAAGCACTCCTCCGCTGGCGTCACCCCAAAAAAGGCTTGCTCCTCCCGGAAGAGTTCCTCCCGGTCGCCCAGGAGATTGGGTTGATGGTGCCGATCGGCGACTGGCTCATCCGGACCGTGTGCCGTCAAGCCACCCGAACAGCGCCCGAACTGGTTATGATCGTCAGTGCCTTCCGCCAGCAGTTTGAGAACTGCCAATTGGCCGAATCGGTCAATCGGTCTCTGACAAGCGCTGCCATCCATGGAAGCAGACTGGAAATTCAAATTACCGAAGATATACTGCTCCGCAACAAAACGGTCGTGCTCGAGACGCTGCACCGGCTGCGTGAACTTCGCGTCCGTATCGTCATGGACGATTTCGGGACTGGGTACGCCTCCCTCAGTCAGCTGGCGAGTTTTCCGTTCGACCGAATTAACATCGGCCGATCCCTCATGGCGGAAGATATGAACGTTGGCAATCGAGCCATCATGCGAGCCGTCGCCGCTCTGGGCGCAAGCCTCGGCGTCACAACAAGCGCCGCCGGCGTTGAAACCCCCGAGCAGCTCGCTCGCCTCCATTCCGAGGGCTGCGAGTCGGTCAAGGGTTACCTGCCCACTCATGCAGTCGCTCCAGGAGATTTAGACAAATATTTGGGCGAGATCTCTGCCGCCGGGGAGCCACTCGCTTCAGTAGCGTAAGCGTACAGGATCATGAACAGCGAAATTCACAAACTGGTGTATTACAGCCGCAACTGCATCACGGCGCCGCCCGAGCAGACAGTGGAAGAAATCAATCAAATCCTCGCCTCAGCCCGGGCCAACAATTCGCAGAGGGGTATTACCGGCGCTCTCTTCTTCAACTCTCAGATCTTTGCTCAGGCTCTCGAAGGACCGCTCGAAGCTGTGGAGAGCACCTTCGAAAAAATTCAGCGTGACCCGCGGCATAGCGACGTTGTGGTGCTCCAAAGCGGGAAAGCAGAAACGCGCGACTTCCCTGAGTGGACCATGGCCTTTACAGGAGCAACTCCAGGCGAGTCCTTCTCCGCTGCTGAAAAATTCAATCCGGATTTCTCGAACTCTTCCCTTCTGGGCGAGCAGGTCTTATCCATGCTCCGCGAGCTCGTCACTCAAGAAGACTTCTGGGCGTAGGTCTGGTCCTCATTGCGCGTTTCAGCGCACGGGCGAACAGATCAGCTTGAGGTCTCCGTTGTACGACGCCGAAGAACTTCAAGCAATTGCGGCGGGAGAAGCTCTTGAACCCTAGCAGCCGCTCGTCGGGCCGACACTAGTCGCCCCAGCAGGTCGCGTACGGGCCGGCGGCGTCTGGGGAAGGCATGTAGACGATTATCTTTCTGGTGAATGGGTGGGCCGGACAGTAACTTAAACGAGACCGACCACAGATCAATATTCACGTTCATCGCCGGGATTAGGCCATTTGCCGCTGCATGATTGATCCGGTTGCATAATTGCAGGACTCCCACGGCATGAAACAAGACAAACGAATCACTCAGACGTTTCTTTTCGCCGCTGCCCTCACGAGCATTTCCATGCACGCCAAGGCCACGGAGTTTAGCTACCCAGGCTTTTCGAGCACCAGCGGACTCACAATGATAGGGAATACCGCGACGGCCTCAACAAGCGACGGTACGGTTCTGCGAGTGACGCCGGCAACAGGTGGCCAGTCCGGAGCTGCTTACCTGACGACGCCGGTCACTCTTGGCATGTCCGATACCTTCAGCACACAGTTTCAGTTTCGCTTTACAAACCCAGGTGGCTGGGATCCGGCCGACGGCATCACCTTCGTTCTGGCGGCGAGCCCGACCGGTCTGGGTGGGGCTGGAGTCGGCATGGGTTATCAAGGGGTACCAAACAGCGTTGCGGTCGAGTTCGACACCTACAACAATGCTGGATATGGACTCGGCAACGATGACGGCAACAGCAGCAATCACATCGCGATCGACACGGACGGGAATCTTACAAACACGGCTTTGGCAAACGTATACGGCAACGGTTCCTGCGGCTTCCCAAGTGGTACGCCGGGCCAAAATTCCTATGGCGCGGCCGGCTGTATGTCCAATGGCAACTTGTGGACCGCGAAGATCAACTACAACGGAGCGGCGCTCTCGGTAAACGTCACTGATCCAGCTGAGGGGTCCAGCTTTACGGCCATCAGCCAGCACCCAATCGATATCGCCTCCTATCTGGGGACGAACTCGGCCTATGTCGGGTTTACGTCGGGAACGGGCGCTGGTTGGGAGAACCACGACATTGTCAACTGGGAGTTTGCCAATACAGCGACACTACCGACAACTCCGACTCCGGAGCCGAGCAGCGTGATGCTACTCGGGGTGAGTGTTCTTGCGTTGGGGGGATTGGTCTGGCGGCGCAGTAGACCGGTGTAGGTTGTGACGGGAGTCGGGCGGGTTCGATGCTGGGCAGCGGCAAGTGCATCGAAGAGGGGAGTGCCTGTCGCTCAGCGTTAAGATTGCGAGGGAAGGAACAACGCTACGAGTAGGCACTCCTTCGAGAGATTACCGTGCTGAGAATTGGATCGATTGTTTGGGGCGTCCGGGATATGACTCGCGCAATCAAGTTCTGGTCGGAAGCGCTGCACTACAGGTTATTGCGTGAACCCGAGGATGACTGGGCGATCTTGACGCCACAAGCCGGTATTAGGGCTCAACTCGCGCTGAAGTTGATCTCCTCGGAAGCAGCGCGCCGGCATCACCTGGATCTTTATGCCACTGACAAAACGGCGGAAGTTCAGCGCCTGCTTGGTCTCGGGGCGCGGCAAGTCGATTGGCGCTATGAAGCTGGGGCCGACTATGTCGTGCTTGCGGATCCAGATGGCAACCGTTTCTGCGTTATCGAGAAGAGAGACTGACCGCGGTAGCCCGGGGAATCTGCTTTGTGTACGCACTCAGTGCGGAGGCGGTCAGTAAAGGTGTTTGCGAAAGCTTGCGTCACTGGATGTTCGGCCCGTTTGCGCACGCACCAACGCCGCCTAAAAAGGCGGCGGCAGCCAAGAATGGCCGGCCCCACATGGGTGAAGTTCGCAGAATGTTTTGTCTTGGACGTTCCAATGGTTGTTGGCTGGAGGTGAGCCGATGTCAAAGCTTGCGAGTCGGGCCGCATCCCGGATCTTTATCTCAGGTGCGGGCTCTCCAGCACTTTGAGGCGTTGCCTTTCCGCGCCTATTTGAACTACAATGTAATACAAATATGCTTGGTGAGTTCGAGTACCTGGTGTTGGCAGCGGCAGCGCGGCTCGGTGACGAGGCTTATGGCGCGGCGATCCGGAACGAGATCGAAGCGGCAGCGGGCATTCACTGTTCGATCGGGGCTTTGTACACGACGATTGATCGTCTGGAACGAAAGTCGTTGATCCGGAGTTGGATGGGGGAAGCGACACCACAGCGCGGAGGCCGAGCGAGGCGGATGGTGGAAGTGACGGGGGCAGGGAAGCGCGCCGCGGCGGAGTTTTACAACGCGGTGGTGCAAGTGAGCCAGGGTTTGAAGTGGGAGCGGGCGAAGCCGGGAGCGAAGAGATGACGCGAGCAGGCGAGCGATGGGCAAGCTGGTTTGCTTTGTCGCTGGAGAAGGCGGAAGGCGAGGCGGCGCTCGGGGATTTAGCCGAAGCGAACGCATCCGATCGCGAGGCGCTGGGGCAGATATTCGGTTTGGTCGTTCGCAGGCAGCTCAATGTTTGGAAAGACTGGCGGCCCTGGCTGGCGCTGATCGGGATTGCCAGTGTGGGCGGACTTTTACTAGACGGAATGACTGTCGTTATGGGAGCGGACTATTGGGTGCGATCACAATTCGGGGCACCTTATGAAAACGGATTGACTGCCCATCAGAACGCAATCCTTGTCTTATCCGGGCTAATTGCGGAAGCTTCCTGGTCTTGGGTGAGCGGGTTACTGGCAGGGGTGCTCGCTCGGAAGGCCACTTGGTTGGTGGGACTGGGCGTGTCGTGCTATGCGGTTTGGCCGTTCGTTCGACTGGTGTGCTTTTTGCCACGCGACTGGCATGCAATAGGGATCTTGGTCTTCCTTTCAGCATTGTTGCTGCGAGTGTGTTTTCTGTTGCCGATGCTGGCCGGCCTGCGCCGTGGAAAGCGTGCGGGAGTTGGTTTGCGAAGCGCTGTGTGGTGGAGCGTGTGGCTGATTTCCGTGACTGCCTGGATGACCTGGACGAGTGGATGGTGGCAAGAGGCCATGGTGCGCTGGAGCGAGGGGGCGTGGCATCCGGGCGAAGCGTGGCCGATTCGTGGACTGCGGTATCTCTTTCTGAGCTGGCCGGCGGGTTATTTGATCGCGCTTGCTGCGTGGGAGCGCAGAACTGTGAGGAGCAATTCGATATGAAGAGAAAAAGTCTTGTGGCAGCGTTGGTGCTTGCAGGGCCGCTACTGGTGGGGCAGGCCGGTAAAGTGGGAGAGCAGGCGCCAGCGTTTGCGTTGCAAGATCAAGGCGGTAAGACGATCCGCCTTTCCGATTTGCGCGGACGTGTGGTTCTGCTCGACTTTTGGGCTACCTGGTGCGGAGGATGTAAGCAGGAAATTCCCTGGTACATTGCGTTCGAATCGAAGTATCGGGAACAGGGTTTGTCGGCGATCGGCGTGGCGATGGATGAAGAAGGATGGAGCGTTGTGAAGCCGTTCCTGGCCGCGCATCCGATGAACTACCCGGTTGTGCTGCCGACGAAGGAAATGGCGACTGGCTATCCGATCCAGCAGATGCCGGTCACGGTACTGATCGACCGGAGCGGGAAGGTTGCTTTATGGGAAACGGGAGTAGTGGACCGGAGCGCTTTCGAGGGAAAGATCAGAGAGTTGCTGGCACCGAAAGAGTAGCTTGGTGAGGAGTAACTGTACGATGGCGAGGCTATGTCCACCGAAGCCGATCTTCTAGCAGCATTCGAAATACATTCTCCCGGGGATATCAGAAAGGTACTTGCTGACGGGGTTAGCCCAACGCGGGTAATCAAGGGCAAACGGCCCATCGATTCGCTTATAGAGATGTATCTTCGGTCGCCGCGATTTTCTGAATGCTTACAGGTCATGCTTGAGGCGGGAGCGACGATTGACGATCCACTGCTGCGGGCCATTCTCCTCGATGACGATGCCGGACTTCGGGCACTGTTAGTGAAATCAAGCGAGAACCTAACCAAAAGACTGAATCCGTTGTGTGCGTTTACATCCTGCCGGGGATTTTCGGCTCTGCACATCTGCGCCGAGTTCAACTCGATCCGTTGCGCTCGCACGTTGCTAGAAAAGGGCGCTGACGTAAACGCCCGAGCCGAGCAGGATGCCGATGGCATTGGAGGGCACACGCCCATCTTTCACAGTGTGAATAGCATCTTTAATTACTGTCGGCCGGCAATGGAAATCCTCGTTGAGGCGGGGGCAGACCTAGACATTCAGATCAAGGGCCTACTTTGGGGAGAATCGATGGACTGGGAGACGCTCGTGTACGACGTTACTCCGCTTTCCTATGCTCAGTGCGGTCTGTACGAGCAGTTCCATCGGCGTGAAGAACACATTTACAGCAATATCGAATACCTCTACAGCAAACGTTATGGAAAGGCTCCACAGATTATTAACGTTCCCAACAGGTATCTTGCGGCCGGGCATTAGTTTCGGGTTGTAAGAACGGTTTGATGCAGTAACAAGCCGCGTGATAGGCGGCTTGCAGCCAGAGATGGCTTCCCTACGAGGGGAAGTTCAGGAGCAGCTAGCGGTTGAATTAAGCTCTTGCCCCTAAAGTAAAACGCTGGACAGCCGATGAGGCAGATGTGAGAACCCTGACATCTTCCTCGCCTTCACGCCGGCAACGCCCCGGTAAGAACACACACAGAGTACTTCTCCCTCTTCTGGGGATGCTGGCCAGTGCGCTGCCCAGCTTAGCTCAGCAGAATGTTTACGGCTGTCCCGTGCAGCCGGCGGGGTCCGTTTTCTACTCAAGAGTCGACTCGCTCCCGGTGCTTGCCCAAAGCGGGACGTATGCGGCGAATATGAGCACCTTAAGCCTGTCGTGGGATTCCAGTATGGGTGTGAGCGTGTCGAATTCCTCGGCGCCGACGATCGACGCTCAATTTGCGTACACACCTTCCTACAACGGTAAATGGCGCTACCCGGCCTATTATGCTGTCGACCGGCAGGCAGGAAGTTTGGGCGGCGATTATCCGGCCGATCATCATACGATCGTGGTGGACTCGGATACTTGTAAGATCTGGGAGACTTACCACGCTTATGTGAACCCAGCGAATGGCGCGATTGAGACAGGCAAGACATGCTACGGCAAGCCGTGCAACGCACAGAGCGGCTGGAAATACGACGCAACCAGTTATCAGCTGCCGACAGGAGGAACGACCGATGCCGCCGGTCTGCCGCTGCTTCCGCTGGTATGGCGAGCTCACGAGATTTTGGACGGCGCGATCCAACACCCGGCGCGCTTCACTCTTTCGAGGGGATATATACAGGCGGGACATCCGCAATGGCCTGCTTCGGGGACAAACGGCTGGGGCGGAGTAAACAATCCTCCCTACGGGACGCGGTTTCGGCTGAAAGCGGGAGCGAACATTAACCTTAGCGGTTTGAATGCTCAGCAGCAGGTTTATGCGCAAACGATGATCACGGCATTGCGGCGCTATGGGTTGGTTCTGGCGGACATCGGGATTAGCATGAATGCCTCCGTTGATACGGAAGCGGGACAGGACCCGAATATCATGGCCGCCCTTGCCAGAGTGGGATCGCAGATCAACGCCGCCAAGCTCGAAGCCGTAGACCTGAGCTCGTTGAAACCTACGGTGCCTAGCTATCAGAGTGCAAATAGCGGGCCTTCGGTTCAGCCGGTCATGGTCGGCACTCCTTATCCGACGTTCTTAAATATTCAAGCCGGCACTACCGTGCAATTGACGAGCTGGGTGAACGGGTCCACGTCCGGCCAGGATATCGATTGGGAAGTAGCGTCGGGAAGCATCGGTACTGTTACACCGCAGGGACTGTTTACAGCAACCAACTTCGGCACTGGCATTGCGAAGGGAGTGCTGACCGTAACAGCACTGGCCGATCCGACGGCTACGGCGACTGTGTATATCCGTGTTCTGCCAGCGGGTCCGATCCGGATCGCAGCGGGACAGAGAACCGCGCAGGTGAAAGATCGCCTTGGAGAAATCTGGGTGCCGAATCTGTTTCTGAGAGGCGGCAACAGCGTTTATCACGCCGGGGATTACCCGAATTGGCCTGCTCCGAGCGATCCGACCCAAGCGGCGCAGATGGCGATTTACCAGGGCGCATCGTACACCTATGGAAACGATCAGGTCGCGCATTTCCTGGTGCCGAATGGAACCTATAGCGTGCGCCTTATGTTCGGGCAGCCCTACAACGGAACTGCTACGTCTAAGTGCTCGCCGTTTCCGGCCCAGTGGCATAACAACATAGGCATCGAGCTGCAAAACACAATGGTGATGAGTAATTATGATTTTGGAACATCGATCAATCACGCCTGCGCGGTTCCGACTGACCTGCATCTCTCGGCGACTGTCACTAATAACGAGCTCGAGCTGGCGCTGCGGAATATGGTGCCGGACGGTTCGACATCGGGCACATCGCCACAGTTGAACGGTATTGAAATCATCCGGATCAACTGAGCGAGGCGGGCTCTGAACGGGATGTTTGAGGAGGGGCGGTTAATAGGGAAGCTACGCGAGGAAGCGTGGCTTCCTTTCACGTTGGGTAAACGACTGCTTGATACGATCTGACGGGAGAAGATTGTGGCGATAACGAAGAGTTTGCGGCGACGTGAGTTTCTGGCAGCTGTGGCGACGGCTCCGCTTTTACGCGGAATGCCGATTCCGAAGATCAAAGATATCTCGGTGATTGCCACCGAGCCGGTGGGCGTAAGGCTAGTGGTGGTGAAGGTGCAGACCGACCAGGATGGGCTGTACGGGTATGGGTGCGCTACGTTCACGCAGCGGGCGGACTTGGTAGTGCCGGCGGTGGAGAAGTATTTGAAGCCGCTTCTGATTGGAAGACAGACCGATGCGATCGAGGACTTGTGGGCGGTGATGTACAACTCGTCCTATTGGCGCAATGGACCGGTCCTGAACAATGCCATCAGCGGCGTGGACCAGGCGCTTTGGGACATCAAGGCGCGGCAGGCGAACATGCCGGTCTACGAGCTGCTAGGCGGGAAATGCCGGCGGGGCGCAATGATTTACTCGCATGCTTCGGGCCAGGAGAAAGAAGAGACGATCGAGCAGGCGCACAAGCTGATGGCGCGCGGGATCAAGGCAGTTCGGATGCAGGTGGGAACACCGGGGCAGGCTGCGTACGGGGCATCGAACGGCAGTATGAAAACGGAAGGAGCGCAGGGCGGAGACATTCCGGCAGACCCGGTATTCGACTCCGAGACATATGTGCGGCGGACGCTTGCGATGTTCGAGGCGGGGCGAAAAGAGCTGGGGCCGGAGATCGAGCTGCTGCATGACGTACATGAGCGGGTGTCGCCGCGGCAGGCTGTGCAATTTGCGAAAGACCTGGAGCAGTACCGGTTGTTTTATATGGAGGATGCGCTGTCGCCGGAGAACATTGACTACTTCAAACAGATCCGGGAGAACTGCACGACGCCGCTTGCGATGGGCGAGTTATTGAACAACCCGCACGAGTGGAGCAAGTTGATTAAGACGTCGGTAATCGACTACATCCGGGTGCACGTGTCGCAGGCAGGCGGATTAACGCCGGCGCGGCAGATTGCGGCGCTCGCGCAGGAGTTTGACGTGAGGACGGCTTGGCATGGGCCGGGGGATGTGTCGCCGGTGGGGCATTGCGCGAATGTGACGCTGGATCTGGTGTGTCCGAACTTCGGGATTCAGGAGTGGACGTTCCCGTCGGAGAAGTTGGAGGAAGTGTTTCAGGGCTATCCGGTTTACAAAGACGGGTATGTGTATGCGAACGAGAAGCCGGGTTGGGGAATAGAGATCAATGAGAAAGCGGCGGCGAAGTATCCATTCGGCAGCGAGAAAGGTCCGAGATCGAAGTTGAACGGCGGCTGGGGAGTGGTGCGGCGGCCGGACGGCACGGTGATCAACCAGTAGAGGAGTCGAGGGCTTCGGTTAGGGCGTAGATGGTGTTGGGAGCGTTGCCCTCGAGGCGGTTGTTGATGAACAGGTAGGTCGGTTCGGCGCGGGATTTGGCGCGCAGGAGCAGGTGCAAAAGCGCGTCGCGCACTTCGTGGTTGACGTCCTGAGTTTCCGAGTAGGGAGCGAACATATTCACCGCGTCGGCATATTTTCTGCCGGGGCGAAGGAGTGCGCGGGAGACGGTAAAGTTGGCGGTGAAGGCATCAGGATGAAGCAACTGCGCGGTGAGCGGCGGCATGTGGGTCCAGGAGTTGAAGACGTGGGCGATGCCTAGTTTAGACAGGACGTGGAGATAGGAGGGAGCGAGCAGTTCACTATTCCGTATTTCGACTGCAAACCGGAAGTTTTGGGGCAGGAGGCTAAAGAATGCGGCTAAAGCAGCCGAAAAGTCTTGGGGGGAGAGAGAGACGCCGGTGGAAGGACCGAACTCGAAGATGAGCAAGGCGACCTGTTTTGAATAGGGCGACAGCAGGCGCAGGAACTCAGAGCCGAAGAGATCCGCGTTGAGGAAATTGGGGTTGGGGAGACCGGCGCGAGTGCTATAGCGCGGATGTTTGGGGAAGAACGGGATGGTGATCTCTTCGGGAACTTTGAAAGCGAATTGAAGCGTTTCTGGGGCGGTGGAGAAGAGCTTGGCCCAGAAGTCTGGGGTGGGGAACTGGTAGAAGGCGAAGTCGCCGCAGACGACCGGAAAGACTTCGGCGTATTCGGAGAGGCATTGTTGCTGAAAGCGGGGTTTGGAGAAGCGGCCGTGATAAGAGTAGCGCTCGCGCGAGTAGATTTGGCCGAGCCAACCGGGGTATTTCCAGGAGCTTGCACCGAGAAAGAGTTGCCGTGCGGCGAGAGCTTTGAGACGGGGGCCGAGTTTCTCTTTGAAGGCGAGTTCGGGGTCGGGGAAAAGGGAGAGGTTTTCGGGCACTAAGAGGTAGTTGAGGTAAGTTTACCGTCCGCAGCGAGCCAGCGCTCGGCCGTTTCGAACGAGGCTCGGAGGGCGCTGCTGAGATCGGTGATTTCAGCAGATGAGAATTCGCAAGTGGCGCTGTAGCAACGGGACTCGACTTCTTCGAGGCGATTCTGCAAGGAGGGATCGACAAAGCGCAGGGTGCCGCCGCGAAGCCAGTGGGTGGAGGCTTTGGCCTGAGCGAAATCGGAGCGTTCGAGAGCGGCGGTGAGGGTGTTGGCCACCGAGGGGGCGGTGGAGAGAAAGATCTCGAGCATGCTTTTTACGAATTCGGGCGAGTAGCCATTGCTAGCGAGGTTTTGAGGCGTTTCAGCAGGAGGTCGGGTGACTGCTTGGATGGGCTTGGGAGACGCGGCGGCATTGCGGGAGGCCTCGGCCCAGGTGAGGCATTTGGTGACCAGGTCATGTTCGCGGAAAGGCTTGGGCATGAAGTCATCCATACCGGCGCGCTCGGCGCGGTCGCGATCCTCTTGAAAGGCGCTGGCGGTCATGGCGATGATCGGGACCTGTCCGGCGAGGCCGCTGAGCTGGCGGATATGTCTGGTGGCGACGTAGCCATCCATGACGGGCATGCGGCAATCCATGAGGATGAGATCGAAGACCTTCTGACTAGCGGCTTGGAGAGCTTCGCGACCGTTCTCAGCTTCTTGAACCTGAAAGCCTGCTTGTTCGAGAGTGAAGCGGGCGACCATGCGATTGGCCGGATTGTCTTCGGCCAGGAGAACCTTCACGGGTACGCCGCCGAGGACAGCGGGCTGATGACCGTTCTCGGGTGCGCTCTGCAGTTTGGGCAGCGAAGAACCGGTTTGGCCGGCACTGACAACGCCTGCTTCCATGGTGAAGTGGAATCGGCTTCCACGGTCGGTTTCACTCTCCGCCCAGATTTTGCCGCCCATAAGCTGCACGAGGCGGGAACAGATAGCGAGGCCTAGGCCAGTGCCGCCGAACTTGCGGGTGGTGGACGAATCGGCTTGGGAGAAGGCGTCGAAGATGGAGGTGAGTTTGTGGGCCGGAATGCCGATGCCTGTGTCGCTCACGACAAAGTGCAGATGGGCAACAAACCCGTCTGAGGCTTCACAGAGAGCCGAGACGCTGACGGAACCGGTTTTGGTGAACTTGATTGCATTGCCGACCAGGTTGAGCACAATCTGGCGCAAGCGGCCCGCATCGGCGTGGATGACATCTGGAGCGCTGGGATCGACATTGAAAGAGAGCTGCAAGTTTTTTTGTTCGGCACGAAGCGCTAGCGAGCGGATGGCCGAATCGAGACTTTCGCGGAGATCGAAGTCGGTGGGATCGAGATGAAGTTTACCGGCTTCGACTTTGGAGAAGTCGAGAATGTCGTCAATGATGGTGAGGAGCGAGTCAGCGGAATCACGGATGATTTCGAGGTACTGATTTTGCTGGTTGCTCAGAGCGGTGGAGAGAAGGAGGCTAGTCATGCCCATGATGCCGTTCATGGGGGTGCGGATTTCGTGGCTCATGTTGGCTAGGAATTCGCTTTTGACACGGCTGGCGCGCTCGGCGGTTTCCTTGGCTTGAACCGATTCGCGTTGGGCGCGTTCGCGCTCGAGAATCTGGCGGCGCAGTTCGGCCGTGCGCTCATTGACGTGCTGCTCCAAAATTCGCTTGCGGTGCTGCAGTTGCCGGACGTGCGTGACGTGGGCTCCGAGCGAAAGGGCAAGGAGAGCAAAGAGGCAAGCAGCGTAAAAGTAGATGGTTTGGTAGAAGTGCGGACGGAGGGCGAAGCGGGCTTTGGCAAGCGCGGTGCTCCAGGTACCGTTGGCGTTTCGCGCGGCTACTTGAAATGTGTAATCGCCGGGGGGAATGTTTGTGTAATAGGCGACGCGGCGCGGGCCGGCGTCGATCCAGTTCGAGTCAAAACCGGCCAATTTATAGCGGTAACGCTCGGTTTCGGGGGATTTGAAGTTAAGCGCAGCATAGTGGAATTCGAGGTTGCCAGGACCTGGTGGAATGAGGAAAGGAGAACGGACCGAAACCTGGCGCCCGTTGATGATTGCTTCTTCGATGAGCGAGTGCTCCTGCCTTCGATCCCAGGCGACCTTTGAGGGATCGACCACCGCCACGCCATGCATGGTGGGAAACCAGAGTTTGCCGTCCTGAGCGTTCCAACCGGCAGGTTGAAAGCCGCCGTTGCACTCGTGGGTTTCCATGCCGTCCTGGGTGCCGTAAACGTAGGCGGGGATTTGGCGGATCGCCTTAGCGCTGAACCTGGCCAGATCCTTGGGGTCTACCCGGAAGATGCCTTTGTTGCTGCTCATCCAGAGTTTGCCGGAGGCGTCCTGCAGAATGCGTAGGATGGAGTCGTCGAGCAGTCCGTCGCGGGCGGTGTAGGCGATAATTTTGCCGTCTTTGAAGCGGTTCAGACCGCCACCGTCGG
This sequence comes from Bryobacteraceae bacterium, assembly GCA_965219105.1. Lineage (GTDB taxonomy): Bacteria > Acidobacteriota > Terriglobia > Bryobacterales > Bryobacteraceae > Bog-105. Next base: position 4,636,325 of record OZ244728.1, read on the forward strand.
TGCCGATCCAGAGGGCCCGGTCCGGAGTTTCAAGCAGCGACATGATGGAGCTGTTGGAAAGGCCGTTTTGGGAGTTGAAGATTTTGAAGTGCCCATCCTCAAGGAGGTTCAAGCCATCGGAGGTGCCGACCCAGATGCGGTGTTCGCGGTCCTGGTAGATCGCGCGCACGACGTTGCTGGAGAGGCCGTCGGCGGTGGAATAGTTGGTGAAGCGTCCGGAGCGGAAGGAAGTCAGTCCGGTGCGCCCGCCGAACCAGAGGGTGCCGTCGTCGGCGGCAAGGCTCACGGTGACTACATCGCTGGGCAAGCCATTTTTCCGCGTAAAGGTGGCTATATGGCCGTTTTGAAGGCGATTAAGACCTTTGCGGGTGCCGATCCAGATACTGCCTTCGGCATCCTGGCAGATGGTGAAGATGAGGTTGCTCGCGAGACCGTCCCGTATGGTGAGCGTGGAGAATCGGCCATTGTGAAGATGGCTGACGCCGCCGCCGTTGGTGCCGATCCAGAAATCGCCGGAGCGGTCCTGAAATATGGGTAGGACGACATTATCGGCAAGGCCGTTGGCTTTGTCGTAGACGGAGACGCCGGCGTGAACAAGCGAGTAAGGCCGCCGCCGCCGGTTCCGATCCAAAGGTTGCGGTCTCTGTCCTGATAAATGGCCCAGACGTCGTTGACCGGAAGTCCGCTGGAGATGTCAAAGGTGCGGAAGACGCCGTGGGAGAACCGGCTCAGGCCGCCGCCAATGGTTCCGATCCAAAGGTCGCCGGCGGCATCGCGCCGCAGCGTCCAAAGGATATTGCTGGGGAGGCCATCGCGCGTTGTATACCCGTGAAAGCCGATGCCGGGTTGCCACTGAGCGAGGCCACCGCCGCCGGTTCCGATCCAGAGGCTGTCCCCGGCAGAAGCTAGGGCACGGACGTAGTCGCTGGGGAGGCCATCGGGCCTGCGGAAGGTCGTGAAAACGCCGTTTTCGAGGCGGCTCAAGCCGTGACGGGTGCCGATCCAAATTGCCTGGCCGTTCGTTTGCGCAAGCGCGAAGACTTCGTTATCGGGAAGTCCGTTGGCGGTTGTGAAAGCTTGGAAATGCCCGTTCTGCAGGCGATCGACGCCCTTACTCTCGGTGCCAATCCAGAGACTGCCCGCAGAATCTTCGAGGAGGCAGTGAATGGAGTCGCTCGACAGACCGTCGCGAGTAGTGAAGGTGGAGAAATTGCCGTCGCGGTAGCGGGTTAGACCGCCGCCGAGGGTGCCGATCCAGAGATTGCCCGCGCGATCTTCGAGCAAGCTGTCAATTTTGTTGACCTTGAGTTCCGGGGTGTTGCTCTTGTTGAAAACGGTGAAGCGAAGGCCATCGAATCGGGCCAGGCCAAGCTCTGTGCCTACCCAGAGATAGCCATCGCGCGTTTGCACGATGGCCAGTACAGTGTTTTGGGGCAGACCCTGGGCGGTATTCCAGGTAGCCGCGTGCAAATCCTGCAGGGAAGGCGCAAGGGTGCCGGCTAATGGTTTTGTTGGGGCAGCGACAGCGGCCAGATTGCATAGCAGCAGTCCGGCCAAGGCGGCATGTTTGTAGGGCAAGATTTCAAAACCTTGAAAAACTTTCTCGCTAATTCCCGTAACCGTGGAATATTTGCTTAATATATCCTAGAATCTGAAAATTCAGAACTAATTTGCATGGTTGGAAGGATCTGAACGGTTCAGGTTAATCCGGGAGCCGATTGGCTGCCGGGAATGCGGCTTGGCGAGTTCTTTTCGATATGAAAACAGGGGTATGGACGGTACTGCTATTGGCTGGATTACCCTTGGCGGCCGCAGGTCAACGGCCGTATGTGGCGAAGCAGCTGCCAGAGGCGGCGGGCGATTCGGTAGTGCGGGTCATTGTGCAGTTTAAGGGAGACCTGAAGCCGGCGCATCGTCAGCTGGTGGAGAGGTTCGGAGGCAGGGCAGGCTCGGAGTTTCATACGATTCATGCGGGAAGTTTCGCGATAGCAGGGAATCGCGTGGCCGCGCTGGCACAGGACCCGAACGTAGCGGCGATTTGGCCGGACCGGAGAGTGCGGAGCATGCTCGACAACACCACGGCGGCGGTGAATGCGGCGGCTGCATGGAACGCAGGGCTCGATGGATCCGGAATGGCGGTGGCTATGATTGACAGCGGAATTTCACCGCACGATGACTTAGGAGTGGATGGCAATAGCCGGATCGTGTATAGCGAAAGCTTTGTGGGCGAGGACGGCACGGATCGATTCGGCCATGGGGAACATGTGGCGGGAATTTTGGGCGGCACAGGCAGCGATGCCCAGTGCGGCAGCTGTACGCGGCTGTTCCGGGGCATGGCTCCGAAGGTAAATCTGGTGAATCTGCAGGCGCTCGACGGGACGGGTCAGGGATCGGATAGCAGCGTGATTGCGGCCATAGAGCGCGCCATTGAGTTGAAGGCGCAATACAACATCCGGGTCATCAATCTCTCGCTAGGACGGGAGGCGTATGAGAGCTTCGTGCAGGATCCACTTTGTCAAGCGGTAGAGGCGGCTTGGAGGGCGGGGATTGTGGTAGTGGTTGCGGCGGGAAACGATGGACGAATCAATCCGGTAGGGAATAACGGCTACGGGACGATTACTGCGCCGGGGAACGATCCTTTTGTGATTACGGTGGGCGCGATGAAAGCGATGGGAACGCCGGGCCGTGCGGACGATCTGGTGGCGAGTTACAGCTCGAAGGGGCCGAGCCCGGTCGACCACATTGTGAAGCCGGACCTGGTAGCGCCGGGGAACCTGGTGGTGTCGTTGCTATCGCCGAATGGAAGTTTGCAGAGCGAGTATCCGGCGAACCAAGTGCCGCTGAGCTATTACGAGCAGACCGAATCGACCGCGCTTTCGACGTCTTACTTCACGCTAAGCGGGACGAGCATGGCCACACCTGTGGTGAGCGGCGCGGCTATTCTCTTGTTGCAAGCGCATCCGAAGATGACGCCGGACCAAGTAAAGGCGAGACTGATGCTGACCGCGTATAAAGGGTTCCCGGCGACGAGCGTCGCGACCGATGCGGTGACGGGGATGAGCTACACGAGCGAGTACGATGTCTTCACGGTAGGCGCGGGCTACTTGGACGTAGAAGCAGCGCTGGCCGACGCCACTACGTTTCGGGGAAGCGCGCTTTCGCCGGTGGCGATTTACTCGGCGGCAAGCGGGACGGCTACGATCGCCTGTGTCAGCAATACAATTTGCTCAGCGCTGGCTTCGAAGGGAAATGCGAGCGCCTGGAGCAGCCAAGCGGTTTGGGGTAGGCAGGCGATCACCGGTACGCAATCGATCTGGGGCGATCAGACGATGTGGGGTGACCAGTCGGTGTGGAGCATTCAGTCGATCTGGAGCGATCAATCGATCTGGAATGCGGGGATGGCTGATTCAGCCGAGGCAATCGGTATTGCGATTCGCGGCGAGCAATAAAGGGCAGGGTAGAGGCGGCCATGCATGATAGTAGGCGATGGCGGATTCCTATGGCACGCTACTGATCTTGTTGGCCGGAGCGTCGGTGGCGGGATTTTTTGGATCTTTGCTGGGAGTGGGCGGCGGCATGTTCATCGTGCCGATGCTCGTGTTGGGTTTTCATTTGCCGATGAGGACGGCGGTGGCGGCGAGCATCGTCTCGGTGATCGCGACTTCGAATGCGGGCGGGTCGTCTTATGTTGACCAGCGAATTACCAACTTGAAGCTGGGTATATTCCTCGAAATTTTCACGACGTTGGGAGCGATTCTTGGGAGCTATCTGGCGCTGCATACGCGCGAGTGGGTGATGCTGCTGGTGTTTGCAACTGTGCTGCTGTATCTCGCGTACGCAAACTTCACGACGCGCAGTTTAGACGACCGGAAGATAGCGGGTGGCCAATTTGCATTGGGCAAACAGGATGCGCTGACGAAGCTGCTTGGATTGCGCGGCGTGTATCAGGACAAGGCGGCGAACCGGTCGGTGGCTTATGTGGTGACGGGCGGCTACGCGGGCTCGGCGATTTCACTGCTGGCGGGCGTGACGTCGGGATTGCTGGGAGTGGGGGGCGGGGTGTTCAAAGTGTCGGCGATGAACCATTACATGAACGTGCCGATGAAGGTTGCGGTGGGGACAAGCAAGCTGATGATTGGAATCACGGCGGCGGTGAGCGCGGCGGTGTTCTTCATGGCGGGAGTGGTTCAGTTTGCGGTAGTTGCGCCGATTGCGGTGGGAACAACGCTTGGGGCGACGGTGGGGACGTCGATTATGAATCGTCTGCATACCTCGACGTTGAAATGGATCTTTTCGCTGCTCGTTTTGTATATTTCGTACTCGATGCTGGCAAAGGCGTTGGGTGAACGGTTCGGCATAGCGCTGCCGAACGTAGGATAGGCGCTGATGGTGGAGAGAGCAGCAGAGGGGCAGTTGGGCGAATCGGGAGACCGGGTGTATTCGGCGGTGTACCGGGCGTTGCTGGTGGGGATGACGGTGAGTAATCTGCTATTCGCCGCGGGGATTGTGCTTGGGTTGGCGACACTCGGCTATCACGGGAGCAGCCCGGCTGCAGGGGGACCTTTCGCGGCGTTCTCATGGAGGCTGCTGCGCGCGGGCAATCCGCTTCCACTGTATGCGACGGCTACGGTGATTTTGATTTTGACGCCGATCGTTCGAGTGGCTGTGTCGATTGCGGCGTTTGTGCTGGACCGTGATTACCGGTTTGCGCTAGTGGCGAGCATTGTGTTGGGCGTGGTGCTGGTCGCTATTTTGAGCCAGGTTGCGTGATTGCAGTTTCCGCAGCGGTGAGTGCAACGGCGCGCGTTTAGGATCGTTAGTTTGGTTTACAACATCCTGAACCGGCCGGTGATACGGAGAAAGCTGGGGGAGAAGTAAGCGGTATCAAACCTCACCTCTTTTGGAGTGGCGTGTGTTCAGACGCCGACGGGAAGAGGGATAGAGATGGGCTTTCGATTGTGTTCTGAAGCTTGGGCTGCGCTCGAGCAGCTTTTGGCGCAGGGCATTTCGATCGAATCGATGCTCGCCGCGGCTTGGGCGTTGGTGTTGCACTGCTATGCAGGTTCCGAGGAAGAGCCTCTTTCGCTTTGGATCGATCGGCAAGGAGAGGAAGGCAGGGCTGCGTTCGCTCTGGCGAGGATTCCGAAGGCCGGCGAGATGTCGGCGCGAGAATGGCTGATCGCAACGGCTGGGTTTGTGGCTGAAGCGACGCCGCGGACGACGAGCGACCTGCGGGCGGCGGTTTCGCTTCGCGGACGAATCGGAGTGAGCGGATTGACGGCGGTGGTGAGTCAACGGGCGGAGATAGACGCCATCGGGGATAACGCGCTTGTTTTGTCGCTAGGGTTGGAACCGGAGCCGGAGTTAAAGGTCGATTGTAAGTCTGCGGACGTGAATAGCCGAATGCTCGAGATTCTGGGGGACTGCGCGAGGCATGTACTGGAGCAGTTGCTCGGGTCGCCGGAGGCTTTGCTGAGTCGGCTGTCGTTAGTTTCCGGGAGGGTTCAAGAGGAGTACCTGGATGCGGCGGCTCAGGTGGACAGTGATGCGCCGCTTGAATTCGTAAACGAGCGGATTGAGAAATGGGCGTTAGATGAACCCGGGCGCGTGGCAGGTTCCCTGGACGAACGATCAATCGGTTTCGGCGAACTCAACGCGCGTGCCAATCAGCTGGCGCGTTATCTGATTCGACTTGGGGCAGGTCCGGAGCGCATTGTGGCGGTGCATTTGAAGCGGTCGCCGGAACTGCTGATTGCGCTGTTAGCGATTTTGAAGGCGGGTGCTGCTTACCTGCCGCTCGATTCTTCGCTGCCGGAGAAGCGCATGGAAAGCGTGCTGGACGATTCGGCGGCCGCGGTGCTGATCACCTCGAGCGAACTCGGTTATAAGCCGGCGAGCGACGGGGTGCGGGTCGTGACGATGGACGGCGACGAGACACCTTGGGCGGAGGAGAGCGACGCGGCGGTACGGTCCGGCGTGCAAGGAAACAATCTGGCGTATGTGATTTATACGTCGGGGTCGACCGGCAAGCCGAAAGGGGTGATGATCGAACACCGGAACCTGTCGGCGTTCCTGGCGGCTTTGGATGGCTGGATGGGGACGACGCCCGGGGTTTGGCTGGCGCTCGGCAGTATTTCGTTCGATATTTCGATCGTGGAGCTGCTTTGGACGCTCTCGCGGGGGTATCAGGTAGTGCTGCATCGCGGGGATGGAGGGATGCCGGTGTTTTCAGGCGCGGACTCGGTGGCGGCACAGATTCCGCGTTACGGTGTGACGCATATTTTGGGGACGCCGACGCTGATACGCATTCTGGCTAGCGATCCTGAGGGCGTGGCGGCGCTGGGGTCGTTACGGATGTGCTCGCTGGGAGGAGAGCCGTTTCCGCCGGCGCTTGCGGCGCAGTTGCTTGAGATTCTGCCGGGAAGAGTGTTCAATGCATACGGGCCGACCGAGATTACGGTATGCGCAACCTACCACCGGGTGGAAGAGGCGAGGGATTTGGTGCCCATCGGGCGTCCGTTGGGAAACTCGCGGCTGTATATCGTCGATCGTTGGAAACGGATGCTGCCTCCGATGGCGGCTGGGGAGCTGCTGATCGGCGGACCGAGTGTGGGCCGCGGGTATTTGGGGCGTCCTGAGCTGACGGCGCAACGGTTTATTGCGAATGAATTCGACGCGAGTGACCGGAACCGGCTGTATCGCACCGGAGATCTGGTGCGAATGAATGTGAGCGGCGCCGTGGAGTTTTTAGATCGGCTGGACTCGCAGGTGAAGATTCGAGGGTATCGAATCGAGCTTGGCGAGGTGGAAGCGGCACTGGCGAGACATGGCGAGGTGGAGCAGGCCGTAGCATTAGCGATTCAGGACGGAAAAGGCGTGAAGACGCTGGCAGCTTACTACACGACGAAATCGGGTGAGGCGATTGCGAGCGCCGATTTGCGGCAGTATCTGGGCGAGACTTTGCCGGTTTACATGACGCCGGCAGTGCTGCGACACCGCTCGAGTTTGCCGTTATCCACGAGCGGTAAGGTGGACCGAATCGCGCTGGCACAAAGCGCGGCAGCTGATGCTCCGGAGGCTAGGCGCGGTGATGAGGCGGCAGGCGAGAACCCGGATGAACATGCTGGGAGCATTGAGCGGAATCTGTGCTGCTGGTGCGGAGAACTTCTGAAGACAGAGGTGCGGGCGGCAGAGGATTTCTTTGAGATCGGCGGCGAATCTCTGGCTGCGGCGCGATTGATGAAGCGAATTGCCGATGAGTACACGGTAGAGCTTCGACTGAGCGCGCTGGTGAGTGTTCGAACGATGCGCGGGCTGGCAGGGTTGATTGCGGAGGGTAAAGGCGGGGGGCAATCCTCGCCGGTGGTGCCGTTCCGGACAGAGGGGTCCAGACCGCCGCTGTTTTTTGTAGCCGGGCTCGGCGGCAATGTGCTCAATTTCGAGTTCGTGGCGCGCCAGTTAGCGGATCGGCCGGTGTACGGCGTTGAAGCGCACGGTGTGAATCGCGATGCAAAGGTGCTGTCGACGGTCGAGAGCATGGCGGCGAATTATTTGGCGGCGATTCGGCAGGTGCAGCCGCGGGGTCCGTATCACCTGGCAGGCTACTCGTTTGGAGGCATACTGGTTTTCGAGATGGCGCAGCAGCTACGGGCGGCCGGGGAGGAGATTGGCTTTTTGGGCCTGCTCGATACGGCCGAGTGGCGCTATTCGCAGGCGCAGCTTGGGAGTCTGGGGGCTTGGAAGAAGTTCCGGTACAAGTACGGCGAGACGTTGAAGCAGTTGGTGGTGGGACCGCAGCGGCGGAAGACTTTTCGGAAGAGGATGAAAGCGGCTCGCGATCAGCGAAGACTTGCGTCGCTTCAGGCGGCAGGAGAGCAGGCTGCCGCGTCAGAAGTGCCGGTGGAAAACCGTAATTACTTCGCTTTGTCGCAGTATGTTCCGGGCCGGTATGAAGGGGAAATTCAGTTATTCCGCTGCTCGGAAGGTACCCTCCTGAGCGGAAAGGACCCGGCATTGGGCTGGGGAGGGTTGTGCGCGGCGGTGACTGCTTATTCGATTGAGGCGGATCATGAAAGTTTGACATCGCAGAGGGTTGCGCCCGAGCTGGCCAAGAAGTTGGAATCGGCATTAGAGGCAGCTGCGAGGAAGGGCGGGAAGAGAAAGGGATACCGGGACGCGGCGTAGTTCAGCGAGCATTAACGCCAGCTGGAAAGGGAGCTGCGGCCAGGCATGGCCGGTCCCACAAGAGTACAGAGAGCGGTAAGGTTCTGTTTTAGACGTCGGTCTGTCCGGGGAGGCGATGATAAGAGAAGGGATTAAGTATGAGCTCGCGGGTTCTTACACAGGATGTCACGAAGTCGATCACCTTCGAGGAGTTTCAGCGACGCTATGCCGGAAGCGGGCAAGCTGTTGAATTTTGGCACGGGGCGGTCGTTGAAAAAACTTTGCCAACCTGGTTACACTCCGTACTACAAGCGGTCTTAGTCGAGGCGTTACGGCGCGCGGGTTATAAGACGGGGCCGGAGGTCGACCTCCGCCTTAGCCGTGAGTTCGCTCCGCGGCCGGATGTCATGGCCGGCAGACGTTCCATCGAAACGCGCTATCCGACCGACCCTTCGGAAGTCGAGATTGTCGTCGAGGTGCTTTCACCGGATGACAAGATGCTCGATGTGCTTGCAAAATGCAAAGAGTACCTGGATCTCGGCATCGAGCAGGTGTACGTGGCCGACCCTGAGAGCGAGACGGCCTGGACTTGGAATCGCGAGCGCCGGCAGCTGGATCGGACAGAAACCTGGGCGCTCACGAATGGCGCAAGTATCGCGCTGGTTGACGTGTGGCGCGAGATGCGAGAGCGGCGCTGAGGCCCGGGGGCATTGGTGTATATCCACAGAGCGGTCCCCGCAAGGATGGCAGGAATGGTCTTCCCGCTATCGGGATAGGTCACTTACTTCAGAGCAAATGCATTAAGGTTGTCGCAGCTCAAAGGTTACCGACTTGGCTTCAACCGGCTCGATAGCTATTTCTTTTGCGGCGTTGCTGTGGCTCTGTAGGAACTCACTGTCTATATCCCCAGTGCTAGTTTGGGCCGGCAGGACAAACACAAGATGCTGTCCGGGAGGAACCGTTGCAAGCGTGAAGTTCCCGTTCTGGTCGCTGTGAGCCGTAACTGTCTGCACTCCGTCAAGTGACGCCGGCAGTGGGACCGGCGTAAGCGTAACGAGTGCATCGGCCACAGGTTGATGTTCGGTGTCAAAGATGGAGCCGCGCACAGAGCCAGCATCGGTTCCGAGCGTCATGTCCAACTCAGCGGACGATGTTTCAAATGGCGCCCCAGTAACATCCTGATTTGCGAATGTAGCACTCTTGAGATAGTAGCCGTTCGGGAGATTGTAAACATGAAGCGTGTAACGGCCTATGAATACTCGTTCCAAGACAAAGTCTCCATCGGCACTTACCTTTGCTTGAGTAATTTCGCCCATCACTCGAGCTCGATTGTATGAGGCGAGATCTAGCGTAATACTCGCCGGAAGAGTCGATGCTCTATTCCCGATGGCTTCTACGTGGCCGCTTATTCTCACCGGCTGTTGGGGCGTAATAATGCCGGTGTTAGTGTCCCGCTGATCGATCGTGAAGTCGGCTTCTGCAAGTTTTGAGTACGGCCGTCCAGCGTCGGCGAAGGTACTTGCTGTCAGGTGATAATCTCCACTGCTTAGGCCGCACACCCTAATTCTCCCGGCCGGTTTAAGGGAGGTTGTTGCTAATTGAATGTAACCTATTGCGAGTGACTGGAACAGAGACACGGCCGCCCAGTGCGCGCCTGGAATTGTCGCATGGGTGCAGAACGTATTAGTTCGGATCAGCTTCACGTCGATGCCAGTTAAAACGGCACTCGCCTTCACCTGAATGGGCATTGCTCCATCTGGAAACGTATCGCCTGGATAGTAGGTCACGACAGAGCGTTTCATCAGTTTGTGTGGTGCACCGTCATTGCGGTGAGCCTCTGGAGGAGCAGCCCTTGTTATAGAAGGAGGTTCGATATAGGCGACCAGGATATATGATCCTCGCGGTAGTCCAGAAATCTCGTAAGCACCTTCTCGATCCGTTTTAACAGTGCCTTCAGACAACCAGGCGCGATAGTCCTGAACCGTACCTAGCCGCCACGCGGAAACCGAGGCGCCTTTTACAGGACTATTGTCCGAGGTAAAGATGTGTCCCGAAATCGAGGCCGGGCGCTCGAGTTGCAGGTCCGCAGTGTGATGGGATCCACCGCGAACTGTGACGTACTTTGTGTCGCCTAAGCCATGCTTGATCGCGACCAGCAGATAGTGCCCATCGGGGAGGTTCTGAAGTTTATACTCTCCGTTAGAATCGGTCACCGCCTCCTTGTGAAGAGTCTCGTTTCTGGCCTGTACCACAGTATTCGCCAAACCTTTTTGACTCGCCTTATCCACTATGCGGCCTTGGATCGTCCCACTGCCGTCTTGCTGACCGAGGAGAGTAGTGCAGATCGTCAGTAACATCACTCCGATTGCAGCAGTGAACGTAAGCCTCATAAAAGAAGTAACAAGGTAAGAAGTCGTTATTTAACCATCGAGCGGGCTGCTTACGAGCGCGGCAATCGAAATGAACTCGAAGGCCCAAACGGCGACTTTCTGTGCCATAGGCTGAAGCGATCATATCTCAACGATTTGCGGCGGTGCGGAGGGTTGGCGCGGGCGGGAGAAAGGGCTTCCGGGACGCGTGCAAAGAGACGGGCAAAGTTTCTCTTGACGGGGAGTGCTTACATGCCTACAATGTAGGCATAGTGGCTGAATTACTCGGCACCTTCGAACAGGCTGTGTTGCTGGCAGTCTGGAAATTAGTTGAGGAAGCTTATGGACGCGCTATTTTGCGCGGCGTGCAGTCCGGTTTAGGCCGGGAAGTGGCGGCGGGAGCGATCTACGCGACGCTGGACCGGCTGGAAGAGAAAGGTTTCGTTTCGTCACGCCTGGAGGAAGGGACTCCGGTGCGCGGCGGGCGCGCGAAGCGATATTACCGCCTTACCGCATTGGGGACAAAGGCGCTGAACGAGTCTAAGACTGCCTTGGAGCAGATGTGGCGGGGCGTGGAATGGCCGCTGGTGAGGCAGACATGAGTTCAGATCGGCCGCCTCAGTGGCTGGAGCGGATTTTGTTGCTTTTCGTGCCCGCACGGGACCGCGAAAGCATTGCCGGTGATCTACTGGAGGAGTACCGGGAAGAGCGGCTGCCGCGTTTGGGTTCGCTGCGGGCGAACAGCTGGTATCTGCGGCAATCGATGAGCTTTGCAACCGTCCGGATTACAGGAGGACCACGCTTGAGACAGGTGCTGACCGCGCTGTGCTTGTTTATTGTTGCCGCAGGAATGTGGCTGGCCATGATGGAGAACATTCTTAAGCACCATGGCTATCCCGGCCGTTCGGCAGTGGCGGCTTGCATCGTCTTGCAAGGGCTGGCCACTTTGTTAGCGCTCGTGATACCCGGGCATGCGGTCTTTCGTGCCGTCGTCATGACAGGAGCTGCAGGAATTGTGGCGCTGGGTGTTTGGGCCGTGGTGAGAATTTGGCAGGCAGAGCACTTTGAAGGCTTTGTGCTCGTAATCGGCGTTGCTTTGATTATTCAAGGCTCGATGACGATGCTGGTGTTGCTCAGACACCGGTGGAACGGCGTTGCATAGCGGCTGCGAGCGGGTTTCCAAACTCAGCGGCCGGACGCGTGACGATTTTTGCAATCACGTGAGCTTCAAGCGGGCCGCATGACCCGGGTAACCGCGCCGGCCATTTGTTCCCAACGGCAGCGCTCGACGACAAGGCGCTTGCGGCCTGTCGCGGTCAGGCGGTAGAAGCGGGCGCGGCGGTTGGTCGAAGAGACTTCCCACTTACCGGCGATCATTCCGGCTTTCTCCAGGCGGTGAAGGGCCGGATATAAAGAGCCGTGATCGACGGTGAGCACTTCCTCCGAGAGCCGCTCAATGGCTTTGGCTATTTCGTAACCGTTTGCCTTGCCATTGAGCAGCGTATGCATGACCATCATGTCGAGGGTGCCTTGCAGGATACCGCGAGATACTTCTTGTTGCATTGCGTAGGTAGCCGTCATTAGACTAGCACGCCTTTTTATGTGGTAGGCTCTCCATAGGTAGAGCAACTACTATGTGTGCGGACACGAACGGCTCATGCGGCAGAAGTGAGATCTTCCGGCCCGATTGTTGTGGCGAAGGCAACTCAGAAATGGGGGAGGTTCGTGGCTGTTCATTGGATGCGGCGGACACCTGTACAGGTGGTTGACAGTGACGAACAACGGAGTCAGCCGGAGAGCGATTCTGATGAGGAGCGCCGGGTTGAGCGTATTGCCGGGATTGACTACCTTGCCAAGGGTAGAACCGGAGCGTGTGTACTTTTTTGCCACGGCCGAGCACAGAGTTCGAATGACGGTAGAGTTTTACGACCGGTACGAAAGTCAGGCAGTTCGATTTGAGGAGCGCTCGTCTCCGCGGCGTTTCTGCGTTTCAAGCGCCGGGGAAGAGAACTAGAATTGCCTCAAGAACTTCAGAGGGTCCATGGCAATTGCGCGCTACCGAATCCTCACGCACGATAAACCGGCTGCATCTTTATCTCAACGGGAGTACGTTCGGAATGTAGATCGCAGTGACTCGATTCCTGACCGGCCCCCTTTTGAACGAGTGATTGAAACGCGGCATGGTTTGGCGAGCGATATTCAAGTTTTCGGGTATGAGCAGTTGCCCGGGCAGGAGAGCGGACCAGTCTCGCAGGCCGATGAGGTGTGGTGTTTACTTCGCCAGGACCTATCTCTGAAGGACCAAGCGAGGCCCTTCCTGGTTGTGCATTGGAAGCACACGTTCAGCGCGATTCGAATTTTAGATCTTATCCCGGGAGCGGGAACAGCTCGAGTGTAAGCACAAACGGAGGTGCTCGCAATGAGACAGTTGCTTGGGAAATTCCGGGCGCGCGTAAGCCACTTTCGCAGTGACAACGATTTACAAGACGAGATGCGGGTCCATATGGAAATGGAAGCGGAAGAAAGTTTGGCCTCGGGTATATCGGAGCAGGAAGCCCGGCGGCTTGCGCGATTGAAGATGGGGAACACGCAGGTGGCGCTTGAAAAAGTGCGGGATGGAGAGTGGCTGACGGTGTTTGAAGGATGGTACCGGGATTTTGTGGCCGGGCTGAGGGCGCTGAAAAGGAATCCGGTTTTCTCAGTGACGGCGATCTTAACCCTCGCATTGGGGATTGGGGCGAATGTCGCAATCTTCAGCTTTTTATACGGGCTGGTGCTGCGCAGCCTTCCAACACGCGCGCCATCGGAATTACTGGAGCTTGGATTTGCCAGCACGGCCGATACGAGCGGCGTGCGCGGGACTTATGTGCCTTACCGGATGTTCGAGAGGTTGCAGCACGAACTTACATCGTTCGATGGAATTTCCGGTTGGGATCGAACAAGGGTCCTCATGGAGGACGAGCAAGGCTCGCTGCGCCTGTACGACGCCGGGCTGGTAACGGGCAATGCTTTCGAGGTGATCCCAATCCGCCCTTATATGGGGCGGTTAATTGCAACATTCGATGATGTGCGCGGCGGCCCGGCACAGGGGTGGCCAGTGGTTTTGGGATACGGATTTTGGAACGACCATTACGGCAAAGATCGGCGCATCGTCGGTAAGCATGTCAGGATCTCTGGCGCTCTGGTGACGGTCATCGGCGTAATGCCGCCTGATTTCAGAGGGGTTTGGCCCGGAACGGACATCAAGATGTATTTACCTGTTGGATTCGTAAAGGAGGTGGAGAAGGAGGATGTGTTGAACGATCCAAATTCGCTGTTCGGAGTCCAGGCGATCGGCAGACTGAAGCCGGGAGTTTCGGGCGCCAAAGCCGCCGCTGAGCTGGCAAGCGTTCGGCGACGCATGCTGGCAGAGTTCATCCCGGTCAAGTTTCAGCATCTTCCGTTCTTCGAGGGCGCTTACACGAAGGTCCGCCCGGTTCGTAGCGGGCTGCCGACTTACATCACGCATGTTTACGCGAACCCGCTTTACTTGATGCAGGGATTAGTGGGGATAGTGCTGCTGCTGTGCTGCGTGAACGTGGGTGGACTGATGATGTCGAAGGTTTACGCGCGGCAGCGGGAGTTCGCCGTGAGAGTCGCGCTCGGCGCCCGGACCTGGCGGTTGGTGCGGCAGTATTTGACCGAAAGCTTTGTGATCGCGATCGCGGGCAGTGCACTGGGAGCGATCATTGCATGGCGAGGGTGCGACATTATGCTGCAATTCTTCCGTGATCCCATGATGGGTTCCGCGATGGACGTCCATCCGGACCGCTCCATGTTGTATGCCGTCGGCTTGCTCGCGGTATTGACGACCGTGCTGCTCGGCGCGCTGCCGGCCTGGCGAGCCGGACGGGCGGACCCGGGTGAATTGCTGAAATCGCGCAGCAGTTTAGGCGGAAAGCGGCAGATTGCGGGACGAGCATTTGTGCCCGTTCAAATAGCGTTGTCGCTGGTGCTGCTGGTGCTGCTGGTGATGGCGTCGCTGCTCTCGCAGAGCATTTGGAAACTGCGCTCCGAGAAGACCGGGTTTGATGTCGACCATGTCACCATCCAGAACTCTCCGCTTTATCTGCTCGATCTCAATGGCCCAGCGATGCTGAATCTTTACCAACGGATCATAGACCGGCTGGACGAAATGCCTGGTATACACGCGGCGTCGGCGACATCCAGAACATCGATGACTGGCGAAGACGTAATGTCCCGCTTTCAGGCGATGGGCCCTGGAGCAAATCATGAGGAAAATGTGCCGATGGCATTTGACGACGTTGCACCGGGCTACTTCGAGACGATGAAGATTCAGGTTGTTTCGGGGCGTGTGTTCACAAAGAGTGAGCGTTCGTTGAACGTGTGCGTTTTGAACCGGTCCGCGGCGGAGTTCCTGTTTCCGCATCAAGAAGCTTTGGGGCAATATGTAAAAGCAACGGACCAGAAGCAATTTCCGGTGGGCACGACCTGCCGGGTCATTGGGATTGCCGCGGACGCCAAGTTTTCGGATGTGCGGCAAGGGGCTCCACGGACGAT
Source organism: Bryobacteraceae bacterium (assembly GCA_965219105.1). GTDB lineage: Bacteria > Acidobacteriota > Terriglobia > Bryobacterales > Bryobacteraceae > Bog-105. The sequence continues at coordinate 4,651,417 of OZ244728.1, forward strand.
TTACTATCCGGCTTCGCTCGAGCGCTTCGACCAACATATCGGGCAGATGGTGTTTCTGATCAATTCCGATAGCAAAGCGTTGGCGATTGCCGCATTTCGAAAAGCGCTGGCGGAGTGTGCGCCGAGCGTACCGCTGGTGACGTTTGTCACGTTGCGGGAACAGATGGACGCGTCACTGGGCAGCGAGGAGTTAATCACGTTGATGAGCAACTTCTTTGGCGTGATGGCGCTGTTGTTGAGTGCACTGGGGCTTTATGGATTGCTGTCAGCAAGCGTAGCGCAGAGGACGGCTGAGATTGGGATGCGGATGGCGCTAGGGGCCGATCGCGGATTAGTGCTACGGATGATCTTGCGCGAGGCGCTAGGAATGCTTGGTTGGGGGATGCTGGCCGGAGCAATCACGCTGGTATTTGCGGTGCACTTCGTGGCAACCATGCTGCATGGCATCTCGAGCTTCGATCCATTGACGCTGCTTGGCGCCGCAGCGGTGCTCCTGGTGATTACGTTGACAGCCGCCTTCGTGCCTGCATTTCGCGCGGCGACGCTTGACCCGATGGTGGCGTTGCGAGCGGAGTGATCATTCCGGACTTTCACGCTTGTAGTGCTTAGGGGCTTGTGGAACGGTGCCGCATAGCCACGAAGATCAATTCTGAATACCTATTGCTAAAATAGCTATCCTGAGATAAGCTGTAGCGCATGGCCAAAGATTCTGGACAGCGCGATTTATTCTCTGGCGCTCTGGAGCTGATGATTCTGCACTCGCTGAGGGTGAAGCCGATGCATGGTTACGGGCTCGTCAAGCACATCCAGGAAGTATCCGATGACCTGCTGCAGATTGAGGAGGGTTCGCTATATCCGGCGCTGCAGCGGCTGCTCCGAGGGGGCTTGCTGGAGGCGGAGGCGGGTATTTCGGCAAAGGGCCGGCCTACGCGGGTTTACCGGCTCACGGAGGCGGGCGTGCGGCACTTAGAGAGCGAAGTCTCAAGCTTCGAGAAGATGATCGCCGGGATCAGGCGTGTACTTGCGGTGGCGGAGGCTTAGGCGGGGCCATGCGCTGGTGCACTCAGTTGTTCAATAGTTTGCTCAATCGGGGCCGGCGGCGTGAGGACCTTGCGATTTCGATCCAGGAGCATTTAGAAGAGAAGATTGAGGAGCTGATGGAAGGGGGCCTTCCGCGGAAGGAAGCGGAGAGGGCGGCGCGGCGGCAGTTCGGGAACGTGACGTCCATTGAAGAACGTAGCCGGGAAGTGTGGGGATGGACCGTGCTCGGCAGTGTGTGGGCGGATATGAAGTTCGCCATGCGGCAGCTATTGCGTGGACCGGCGTTTACTGCAACGGCGGTTTTGACCCTCGCACTCGGCATCGCGGTAAACGCAACGATGTTCAGCCTGGTCAGTGCGTTTCTGTTGCCGCGTTTGCCTGGGAGGAATCCGCAAAACGTGGTGGTTGTGTCGTCGGTAAATCTGAACCGGAGCGATGGCGCAGATACCGCTCCTGTTTCGGCGCCCAATTACCTTGCCTGGCGAGGACATTCACGTGTGTTTGCCGCCATGGCAGCCGCCGATGAATATCGCACGGTTAGCTTGACTGGGCAGGGGCAGCCGGAGACGGTGAGAGATGCGGCAGTTTCGCCGAACTACTTCAACGTTTTTGGAGTGACCCCGCAAATGGGGCGCGCGTTTTTAGCGGGAGAGGATCAGCCTGGGCGGGACCATGTGGTAGTACTCAGCCATGGTCTTTGGGCGGGCCGTTTCGGTTCGGACCCTTCGATTGTGGGGCAGACCGTTCGTGTGGATCGCGAGGACTACCTGGTTGTAGGAGTGATGGGGACGGATTTCCGGCTCCTGGGCTTCACCCCACAGCTGTGGACGCCACTGGTTTTGAGCGCCGCCGACCGGACCGCCGCAGCGCGAAAGCAGCGTTTCCTCTACTTGTTTGCGAGACTTGCGCCCGGTGTGACGCTGGGCGAGGCGCGTGCAGAAGTGGGGGTTTTGGCAAAGCGGGCCGCGGTGGATTTTCCGTTGACGGATGCCCGCTGGGGCGCGGCGGTGCGGACCCTGGGCGATTTCCTGGTTCATGACTTCGGCATTCGTACTGCTTTGGCCGTGCTAATGACTACGGTGAGTTTTGTACTGCTGATAGCGTGCGCCAATGTAGCCGGTCTACTGGTGACGCGCGCATCGGGCCGGCAGAAGGAATTGGCGATCCGCGTGTCACTGGGCGCAAGCCGTATGCGAGTGGTGCGGCAGATGTTGACAGAGGGTCTGGTGATCGCGCTGCTCGGGGGCGGGACAGGTCTGCTGCTGACATACGTAGGAATTGACGTGGTTCGGGCGAACTTGAGTTTCAACGAAGCGATCAGTGCTGTTCCAGTGAGTTTGGATAGGAACGTTTTGCTGTTTGTGCTCGGAGTGTCGCTGGTTTCCGCCATGCTCTCCAGCATTGTTCCTGCGCTGAAAGCTTCTCATGTGGATACGAATACGGGCCTGAAGAGCGAGAGCCGGACGGCGTCGGCCGGTCGCGCACAAAGCCGCTTGCGGGCAGTTCTGGTGAGCGGCGAGATTGCGCTCGCGCTATTTCTCTTGACCGGAACGAGTCTGTTGATCCGGGGAGTATACTTACTCGATCACCAACAGTTAGGGTTCCGAACCGACCATCTTCTAACGGCCGGCGTGACGCTGGATCGCACGCGATACAGCGATGCGTCTGGCCAACTGCTCTTCGTGCGGGGACTCCTGGGCAGTTTGGAAAAGATTCCCGGAGTCGAGCAGGCGGCGGTGGCCTCCAGTCTGCCGGCTGTCGATCCAAGCACTGTGCCGGTACGTTTCGAAGGCGAGCTGAAGACGCCTGCCAATGAGCAGCGGAGCGCACTGGACAATGTCGTGACCGCGGATTATTTCAAGGCGACGGGGATCGCGCTCCAGCGTGGCCGCTCGTTCACGGAGGCAGACAATGCAAAGACAGGACGCGTCGTGCTGGTGAATGAAGAGTTTGCGCGGCGCTATTTCGCGCATGGGGATCCGCTGGGGAAGCGCATCCAGCCGGTGATACAGGGGGCCGCGGAGACATGGAGCGAAATCGTGGGAGTAGTCAGCAATGTGAAGAGCTACTCCGAACAAACCAACGTCGATCCGGAGATCTACGAAGCGTATGGGCAGCGGCCAGTCAGTTCTTTTTCTGTGTTGCTTCGGTCGGAAGTGGAGCCGAAGAGTTTGATTCCCGCTCTGCGCCAGTCAGTTGCGAAGTTGGACGCGGAGCTACCGTTGGCCCGTGTGATGAGCATGGAGAGCTTGATCGAATATGAGCGGAATGGCAACCCATTGTTCACGCGTTTGCTGGGCAGCTTCGCGCTGCTCGCGCTGATTCTTGCGGCCATTGGGATATACGGGCTGATTGCTTACTCGGTGAGCCAGAGAGCGCATGAGATTGGTATCCGCATGGCGCTTGGAGCGGGTAAGCGGGACGTGTTGTGGATGGTTCTGAAGGAAGGATTGACGACGGGGGCGATCGGAGCGGCGATTGGGCTGGCGATGGCGCTACCGCTGCCGAGACTGTTGGATGCGATCTTTGCAGGGATACATTTTGGCGCGCCGGAGATTTACGTAATTGTGATTGCCGCGATTTTGAGCGTGACTATATTGGCGACGTATCTTCCCGCGCGGCGTGCCTCAGAGGTCAACCCGAACTCGGCGCTGCGTGAGCAGTAAGGGGAGACCCTGCCCCGCCGGCGATTCCGGATTGGCGACTCAATCGACGAGTGTTATTACAATCAGTTGCCAGGGAGACGGGAACATCGATTGAGCACAACGCCAGCCAAGACCGATCGCGTGATTAACTCGCCGCGGCAGGTTCTCTTTGCGAGCTTGATCGGGACAACGATTGAGTTCTTTGACTTTTATATTTATGCGACCGCCGCGGTGCTGGTTTTTCCGCGCTTGTTCTTTCCCGCATCGGATCCGGCTACGGCCACGCTCGCCTCTCTCGCGACGTTCGGCATCGCGTTCTTGGCGCGGCCTGTCGGTTCCGCGCTATTCGGACACTTTGGGGACCGTGCCGGTAGAAAGACGACTCTCGTGGTGGCACTATCCACCATGGGGCTTTCCACAGTGGCGATCGGAGCGCTGCCGACCTATCGCGCCATCGGGTTTGCCGCGCCGCTCTTATTGGCGCTCTGCCGTTTCGGCCAGGGAATCGGGCTGGGAGGCGAATGGGGCGGCGCGGTGCTACTGGCGATTGAGAATGCTCCGCCGAACAAGCGGGCCTGGTACGGCATGTTTCCGCAACTCGGAGCGCCGATCGGGTTCTTTCTTTCGGGCGGAGTGTTTCTGCTGCTGTCGCGCTGGCTTACCGATCGACAGTTTTTCTCGTTCGGTTGGCGGCTGCCGTTTCTGATTAGCGCGGTGCTTGTGCTGCTGGGCCTTTACGTGCGGTTGACAATTACCGAAACACCGGTTTTCCAGGAGGCAAGCAGACGGGGGGAACAAGTGAAAGTTCCCATGCTGGCGATTTTCACCAGGTATTGGAAGCCGTTGGCGGCAGGGATCCTGATCGGGCTGACGGCGTTCGTGCTGTTCTACTTGATGTCGGTGTTCGCACTCTCGTGGGGCACGAGCGCGCTTGGTTACAGCCGGGGAACGTTCCTGCTGATGCAGCTGTTTTGTGTCTGTTTTTTCGGGTTGACGATTCCTTTGTCGGCGATTCTTGCCGAGCGAGGGCGGCGTTCGATGATGCTCTGGGTCACTGCGGCGATCGCGGTCTTTGGATTTGCGCTGGCTCCGCTATTCAGCGCGGGGACAGGGGGCGCCGTCGTCATGATGGCTTTAGGAATGGCACTGATCGGCCTGACGTACGGTCCGCTGGGTACGGTGATTTCGGAACTGTTTCCCACGCCGGTGCGGTACACGGGCAGCTCGCTCGCCTTCAGCATGGCCGGCATTTTGGGGGCTTCGCTTGCGCCGTATATCGCGACTTGGCTGGCCAGATCCTATGGACTTCGTTGGGTGGGCTATTACCTTTCGGGATCGGCGGTGTTGACAATGGTTGGGCTGTGGTGGATACGGGAGACGAAGGATCAGGATTTGGCCAGAGTGGAGGGTTAGAGGGCGCAGTCGCTGCTTTCCAACTGCAGGAATTGGGTGGGGCTCAGCAGAGGATGGAAGTGAACAGAACGCGGGCGGCCGGAATAGGCGAGGGCGGCGTGGAACCCGGGAGCAGCCGTCAAGCTGTGCAGCGTCCAATTTCCTACAAGGTCGGCGCCCGATGCGTCGAAGAGGGGCACGGGATTTTCGCTGCCCAAGCTTACGCGAAAACTGTCGAGCGATTCCGATAGACCTTCGCCGCGTGCCTTGAGGTAGGCCTCTTTGCGCGTCCAGCAGGTGAAGAAAGCTCCGGTGCGATCGCGCTCGGGGAAGGCCAGCAGATCGGCGGATTCCCGCGGGTGGAAGAAACGCGCGGCGAGGCCGGGAAGATCGTCGAGGGGTTTGGTGCGCTCGAGATCGACGCCGAGTTCCGCGTCGCGAGCAAAGGCGTAGAGAGCCATATCCGCGGAATGGGAGAGGTTAAACGCCAGGTTCGTTCTCGGGGAGGAGACCCGCGGCTTTCCGGAAGGATTGTATGCCAGGCGAATCGATTCCGGCGCGGTTTGCAGATAATGGCCCAAAAGTACTCGCAGGATGGCTCGGGCGAAGGTGTAGCGCTCGGCTAGTTGCGGAAATTTGAAGCGGTCTGCGGCGATTTGCTCGTCCGGCGCGAGCACGGCGCGGCACTGTTCGAGTTCCGTTTGACTGCCGGCTAACTGCGCCAGCCAGAGGTGGACTACAGAGGAGCCGGCGGGCACTGCGCGTACTCTACCATTTTCTGGACGAGACCGGGCGATTCAAGCGCGGGTCGCCGGCGTGGTGAACAATGCTAAGATTGCTAGCCTTATAGGCGAATTTTCTATGCGGTCAATCGGATTAGGGGATGGGAAGACGATTGCGCAAGGGCTCCTGCTGGTTTTGGCGGTCCAGCCGGCGCTTGCGCAAAACGCGGCGGCGATCAGCCGGTATTTTGAAGGCAAGCAGGTAGTCGTCAAGATGGACATGCCCGGGACGCAGCAGGGCGTGGATATCTATCCTCAACGTCCGCAGCCCATTGACATGAAGAGCTATACCAACCGGCTGAAAAAGTTCGGAACCGCGATCCATAACGGTGACTCGGTGATGATCACCAAGGTCAAAGTGAAGAACGACAACATTGAGTTTCAGCTCGGGGGCGGAGGGTTTGGCACTGCCTCCGACGATTCTGACACCTCGGTCCACTTCACTCCGGAAGATAAGAGCCAGCGGGAAAAAGAACTTGAAGACCAATTAGGTAAGGAAACCGATGCGGACAGGCGCAGGTCATTGCAGAGGGAACTCGATGACGTGCGGTCTAGCCGCGAGCGGCAGGACCGGCGTAACCGGGCGCGTGCCGAAGATGCGGCGGATTCGAAGAAGCAGCAAGTGGACATGCAGCGCATGCAAGGCGGTTCGCGCTTCAACATTCATTTGGACACGCGCAAAATGGGCGATGAACTAACGCCTGAAAGGATCATGGCTGATCTGGATCGTTATGTGAGTTTTCGGCCGGGAGAATCGGCGCAGCCCCCGGCCGCTGCTCCGGTAGCAGCCAACCAAAGTTATTCCGGTCCCCCACCCACTCGGCAATCCCTGTCCGATCAGCATGAGAAAAGCCTGCGAAAGGGGTTGACCTTCGATCAGGTGAAGGCGATCTTCGGAGAGCCGACTTCTACGCATGACACGGATCAGAACGGCATGAAAATGACTTCGAGTACGTTTCAGGACCACGATCACACAGTCAAGGCTGACTTCGTGAATGGCGTGCTGGTGCAGTACACGGTTTCTTCTCGTTAATCTAAGATGGCTCCTTCGTCTGCGAACCAGCAGTACGAAACGCGAGTGAAGCGTTTGTTTCACGGGGTGATTCCCCTGTTACCAAGTTCGTAATGCAAGAGTAACAATTCCTTGCTAGCCTGACCTTTCGAAGTTACAACCTGCTTGGAGGATGCAAATGCGACGTTTACTCGGGGTGTGTCTGGCCGTTGTCTGTGCGATGACGCCCGTCGCCCTGAAGGCACAATCGACCTATGGAGTCATCGTAGGGAAAGTAACTGACAGTTCGGGAGCGGCGGTTGCAAACGCGACGGTCACGATCACGAACACGGACGAGAATACGACCCGCCAGCTGAAGACCAACGGAAGCGGCGACTTTGACGGCGAAAATCTTCTGCCGGCGCATTACAAGGTCGATGTCAGCAGCGCGGGGTTCGATACGTACAGCGCCACGAACTTATCGCTGATCGCCCGCCAGACTCTCCGCGTGAACGCAGTCTTGCAGATCGGCAAATCACAGCAGACTGTGACGGTGAACGATGCCGCGGCGGGTGTAATCAGCACAGACAGCCCTACAATACAGGCGAGCTTCGATCCAAAGGCGCTGCTGAACCTGCCGGCAAATATTCGCGCGAACGGCAACACGAGTCCTTATCAGCTTATTCAGGTTCTGCCGGGGGTGCAGGCGGACGACAATGGAAACTTCTCGATCCAGGGCGGCATCCCCTCGCAAACGCAGTATTCGCTCGACGGCGTTTCCACAACCGACGTGACAGGGAACGCGCCCCTGACCAATGCGTTCCCATCCACCGAGTCGCTGGCCGAAATCAAAGTGCAGGGCGTCGGAAATCAGGCCTAATATGGGCAGGTGGGCGACATCACTACCATTTCAAAAAGCGGCACCAACCAGTTTCACGGCGATCTGTTCTGGTACTCGCAGAATAGGGCATTAAACGCGCTCGCCTATGGGCAACAGACGAAAACACAGTTAGTGGCAAACGATTTCGGCGTAAGCGCCGGTGGCCCCGTTGTTATACCTCACCTTTATAACGGGCACGACAAATCGTTTTTCTATGGAACCTATGAGGGGTTTCGCTACCCGCGGCAGGCGACCATTCAAAATCAGGTGCTGACGCAAGCCGAGCGTAATGGCGATTTCAGCGCGGAAGGAGTGACGGTGATAGATCCAAATACAGGGCAGCCTTTTGCAAACGACACCATTCCGGCTTCTCGCATCAGCCCCATTGCCGCCAAAATTCTGAACCTCTATCCGCTGCCGAACGCCGGCGATCTGACGAAGTCGCATAGCGCCAACTATATCGACAACCGCCAGAATAACTACACGTCAGACCAGTACGATATTCGCGGAGATCAGTATCTTACCTCCAACCAGTCTGTGTTTGCCCGCTGGACCTGGAAGAACATCAGCCAGCTGAACCCGCAGAACCTGCTAGTTCCGAGTGAGAGCAATCCCGACAATTACAAGCTGTTAGTAGCGGCCTATAACTACGCGATCCGGCCGAATTTATTAAACGAAGCCCGCTTCGGTTTCACTCTTCGAACAACTTCGGTGAGCCTGCCGTTCGATGGCCGGGCGTTCACCAGCAGTCTGGGGCTGGTTGGGATCGGGCCTACGTTCCCATTCAACGGCTTGCCGGACATCAGCATCACCGACTACCAGGGACTGAATACAGATCGCGCGGACTCGACCTCGCGCAGCGACACTTATCAGGCCACGGATAACCTCACCTGGAGTAAAGGCAGGCACACATTCAAATTCGGTTTCGACTATCGATACATTCGCGCGGTCTCACCGCTTGGATTCATCTCCGGAGACAACTACGGCGGCTACAGCTTTGACGGAACGTTTTCGCACAACCCAGTGGGAGATTTTCTGCTTGGGTTGCCGATTAACACGAACGTCGACAACGTCAAAAACGACAACGACGGCCGCAGCAATCACTACAACGCCTATGCACAGGACAGCTTTAAGGTGAGCTCGCGGTTGACGCTGGAATATGGAGTGCGCTTTGAGTTTCACCCAGGCTACACGGACGCGAACGGCAATATCGGAAACTTCGATCCGAACGTTGCAAAGAGCGGCGCAGTTGTCTATCCAAACGGCGCACAGTCAACGCTCGCGCCTGAATTTCTACAGAGCTTCAACGCCTGTCCGACGCTCGGCAGCTCTGCCGGTCCATCGGCTAACGGCGCACCTTGCACGCCGGTACTCACGGCCAGCCAGGCGGGACTACCGAACTCGCTCCGGACAGCGCCCAAGCGATTCGTTCCGCGCTTCGGTTTTGCGTATCGGCCTTTCAACGATGACAAGACAGTGGTGCGGGGCGGATTTGGAGTGTTCAATACGGAAGTGCTCGGCTCCATTTACTATGCGCTAACCGGCACGCTTCAATCGAATACCAGAACCTATAACAATATCGACGCGAATGGGAGGCCGATCTTCGCATGGCCCAACGTTCAGTTTGAAGGCGAAGGCGCGATTGCACCGCTCGGCAACGCCTACTTCGGCACGGCGACGCAGACGAACTGGAAAGACCCCTACGCGATGCAATGGAACCTTTCGGTCGACCGCGACCTCGGATTTCAGACCGGCTTGAGACTCTCGTACATTGCGATGAACACGCGCCAGTTAGTCTGGTCGCCTAACTTGAACCAATCCACTTACTCGACGCAGTACTATGTGGATCAGCCTTTGAGCAGCCGTCCTTTCCCGAACTGGGGAGTGGTCAATACCAGAGCCAACGGCGCGACCGCGAATTACCAATCGGCACAGGTGGAGGTGAGGCACCGGACCAATGCCGGGTTGACCTTCGACAGTTCTTACACCTTCGCAAAGAACCTGGCGGACAATCAGGGCTACACGGAGGGAGGCGGAAATTCGACCTCGTTCGCCGGCGAAAACTCCGGATCGCGCACCTTAGACCGCTACGATCTCGGGCATGAATACGGCAACGTCTTCGGCACCCGCAAACATCGGTGGGTCACCAGCGTGATCTATGACTTGCCTATCGGGCGAGGCCGCGCGCTCGGCAGCAGTATGAACCGGTTCGTCGATGCGGCTGTTGGCGGGTGGCAGCTGAGCTCGATTTTTGTGTGGCAGAGCGGTCCTTATCTGAGTCCTTACTTCTCGGGTGGCGATCCGTCCGGTACCGGCTCCGGCATTATCGGACGCGATCAAGCGCCCGATCTGGCGAGCAACCCGAATGCAGGAAGCCATAACCGGAACGATTGGTTTGATCTTGGCGCCTACACCTGCCCGGCCACTCCGGATTGGGTGCCCGGGACGAGCTGCCTTATTGGAGCGAGCCCCACCTACGGTGCGCCTATCGGGCGGTTCGGTAATGCGGGATCGGCTTTGCTTGTCGGACCGGGAACGGTCAACCTGAACGCCGGGCTTTCGAAATACTTCTCGATCACCGAGCGGGTTCGTCTCAAGGTCGAGGGTTCCTTCACTAACATCCTGAACCACACCAATCTCTCCGATCCGGTTCTTGCGATCGATAATCCAAGCGTTGGCCAGATTACGAGCGCCCGTAGCGCGGATTTCGGAGGGAATCGGACCGGACAGGTCGGCGCTCGCATCGAGTGGTAGCCAAGCAGCGATGTTTGCACAATAGGGAGGCGGGAAACCTGTATGGCCCGACAGTTTGGGTAACAACTTAGATCCAGAACATGAGTAACGATCCAGTTCGTTCGCAAATTGGATTAATGCGCCCAGGCCCTGGAAAGAGAGCCCAACTTCAGATGAGCGTCTGAAGTTCATTGCACAGTTGTTGTCCGGAGATACGACTATTACGGATCTCTTTCGGCACTTTGGTGTGTCGCGCAAGACTGGGTACAAGATGAGGCAAAAGCATCCAACGTGCGGCGCAAGGAAGATCCGTGCGCGATTACTGCGCGTCGAGCCCAGCGGGGCTAGGCCGAGTGCGAGCACGATACACCGAGCCATCGCATCAGCCGGCCTGGTTAGGGTTGCTAGGAAGCGCCGTACAGTGCCCTATGTCCAACCGCTGATTGAGGCCACAAAGCCCAGTCAGGTTTGGTGCATGGATTTCAAAGGAAGTTTTGAATGCGGCAATGGTGAGCGCTGTGATACGTTCACTGTCACCGATGCATTCAGTCGGTTTGTGCTCTATTGCCGAGCGATCGACAGCTTGGGCCATGAGGCAGTGGATCGTATCTGTGACGTTTTGATGGAAAAGCACGGCGTTCCGGAACGGATTCGCACCGATAACGGAATGCTATTCAGTTCAGTGGGCTGGGAATAAGCAAACTTTCCGTAAAGTGGATGCGACTGGGCATTTGTTCACGACAAGGATAGAGCCTGGCAAGCCGACTCAGAATGGCAGGCATGAACGACTGCATCGAACGTTGAAAGAAGACACCGCCTCGCCACCGGCCCAAAGCCTCGCTGAACAGCGAGACCGATTCACAGCCTTCCAATACTGTTCAATCAACAGCGTCCGCATCAGGCGCTTCTCATGCAAACCCCTGTCTCGCTGTACGACCCCTTTATCCGGCACCTCCCCCGAGATCTCGCCGAGATTCACTACGAGCGCTATGTTGTGCGCCCAGTGCGGAAAAATGGCACGATCCGCTGAAAGAGCAGAAAGGTGTTCATCAATGAGGTGCTTCGGCGTGAGCGCGTTGGGCTTCTACCGGCCAGGAGTGGAGCATTCCAGCTCTACTTCGGACAGACAGATGTACCTGGGAGTCCTCGAAGGCGAAACGTCAACATTCAACTCAAACAGAGAGGGTTTGGCGCAAACCCAGACACAAGAACAGCAGCCAGTTTCCGGATAAGGCGTCACGCTGGGACGACTCGAAAAATCATCCGGATAATAAACACTAGGCGACTACACACGGGGAATCCTTACCGTCACTCTCCGAGATGCCGACTAGTCCGCGCCCGCCGCAACCCCAGCGCCTTCCTTCAAGTCTCCTTATCGAAAATGTCCAAGCGATCCGCACTACTCCTTCGCCCAGCATTCTCGCGCCGAGACATTTCCGATCAAGTTTTACGACTTTACAGACAAGTGAACCAGGCAACAATCGAACGTGAGCTCAGTGTCTACCGTGCGCGAAGTGCGAGAGGACGATTAATTAGTAACTACCGCAGTCGCGCGAAATCGTTGTTAGCTAATCCGAAGTTCCGGTCGACAAACAATGAGTAATCCGGCCTTCGGAACTCGGTTACGAACGGTGTACAATTGCAGTCCGAAGTCGTTGAGGCGTACAATACGGAGATCCGTGGAATGACTCTATCCTTAATGAAAGTAATTAGTCTTCTATTTGGACGAAGGATATTCGGCGTGATAATGCTGATGATCGCCGCCGGGACTTGCGTTCAGTCGGCCGACACCAAGGACTTGAGTAACCGAATTCTTTCTGCGATTTCTCGGACGTTAAGAGCGGAGATCCTCGTCAGACCTGGAGGAAATGCAGAGGTTAAACAACAAGAATGGCATCGGGATGCCGTAGAGCAGGGCCGTGAATTGTTGCGAGACTATCTTGCAGACAAGTCCATCGAGCGACAACTTGAACAGAAAAGCTCGGCTATCGAAAAGTCACTGGAAAACAAATCGGGTGGAGTGCTCATTGAAGTCCGACTTTTCGACGCCGGCGACGGTTTTCTGGAACCTAACGTTATCACCAGAGGCTATGGGCTAACACCTGTTGAGGCGGTGGATCAGTCCCTTTCTGAGCCAAGCCTGTATGCGGCAGATCCTCCTAATGCGCTATTTGACATCAGCAAGAGTTATATGAAATGGGGTGTCATCACGAATGGCAAGGTTCAGTTTTCAGATCTACCGCCAGGGGTGCTGGTTTCCGGAAGTGCCGAGGCAATACACAATGCAGCCGCTCATGTTGCTGAGCAGAGACAACAGTCAGCGCAGGCGGAGTTCGGCAGGAAGGCCATTGCGGAAGCCGCTGCCAAAGCCAAAGCAAACCCTTCGGGGACAGGATCGCCGGCACCGCCTGCTAGCAGACCCAATTCGGGGCCGCACGGGGGATCGCCAGCTGGTGACCTGCCGCACGGTGGTGCGGGCGGGATGGGTGGTGGCGGGATGGGTGGTGGCGGGAATGGCGGTGGTGGCGGTCGCATCGATTTTCATACGCCAATAGATTTTCACGGTCACCCATCGGGAAACCTGATGGCGCTAAGGATTGAAAGCTCTACGTCTTCGTCTCGTAGACGAAGTCATGCGAAGCTCGTCAACGATTCAATAGATTGGGGACTCGAAGGGACTCGCGTTTGGGCAGATTTTGACGGCGATGGCATCAACGATTTCTGTCGATTTTTAGGGAGCGGAACTCGCGCCAGCAGTTTTATTGCATGCACGCTTGCAACAGGCCGCGACATAGCACACCTGTACGACGGAGGAACGTACAAAGCTAACATTACATCCTGGGGACAGTCTGGAGCCTGGGTTGATGTAAACGGAGATCATGCCGCCGATTACTGTAGAGTGCTACCTAGCCACACCAACACCCACAGGGGCTCTCTTGCGTGTACCTTGTCGCAAGGCAAGGCAAAAGGATTCGGCGTTACCATTACTTCCCCGAAAGGACGGTTAATCGACCTCGGAGAACCATCGGGACGAGCATGGATCGACTTCAATAAGGATGGAAGAGCCGACTTTTGCAGTTTGTCGCAGACTAAAAGTGGGACACAAAATCTCGTTTGTTGGCTGTCCGAAGGGGATCATTTCGCCGACAAACCGTTAATCTCGGGCGAGGTACATTGGAGCAGGACACCTTCACACCGTGTTTGGATCGATGTAAATTTCGATGGTAAGACTGACTTCTGCACTATAGCCGGTGGAAATGATGAGTTTATCGAGTGTACGCTATCGGAAGGTAACAAGTTCGGCCAGACGGTGCGCGATCTTATTAAGCATTAATTCTCGGGAACGTAACCAATCGATCCGCATCAAGCATTTCCTCCATCCCCAAGTGAATTACTTTGCGGATCCGTGACGAAATACTGTCGGGCACTTGGACGCGAGCATAACGTTGCCCCGTTAAACAGGTCTTTCGCTTGACAGTATCGTGCGGGGATATACCGTCCTTTAAGCGTGGTCAAATTACTCGGCCTAAAGTCATTTGACTTTTATGAGTGGCGAAATCGAACTCGCCAACCGGCGCGGCCATCGGCCGGCTGCCCTGCCGGGTCCTCCTTTGCCTTGACCCGAGTCGCGCGAGTGCTTTACTGATGTGGCCCAGTTCGGGGTTTAATCTGGCCCACCCTCTTGAACAAATGCGGGCGATAGCCGGCAGGGGAGGGACTCGTTCAGATGGTGGCTAACGGCTATGCGTAAGTGAAGGCGTTTGGGCGTGGCACTTTGCCGTGTAACGCGCTTCTCGCTGACGTGACTGCTCCGCGCGTATAGATCGCCGGTGACGGCGCAGTTTTTACTTTCCGAGTTGGCCGTAGAAATCGTCCGTGACCCCGACACTAGGAAACAGTGTCGCTCCGCCTCCGGCTCCGCGACACCGCTTCCGCAATACTGAAGAAGGACGGTACCCGTGCTCTGGGACTAAAGTGTCACCCATCTTCCGGGCCATACAACTGTCTTCCTCTTTTATGCGCTCTTTTCAGATCACGCTGCTTACTGCGGCGGCCACGCTCGTCACTCTTCTGAGCAGTACGGCGTGTAGCCGGGACTCGGAGGCAGCACCGGATACCACCCAGAGCTCGTTGTTGCCGACCGGCAAACGGATCACGCCCATGGCGAACCCCGGTTCGCATTTCGAACTCCTCAATCCGGATCTGAAAGAGTTCCCTGGCTATGTTGCCGGACAGGCAATGAGCAGCGCGATCAGTCCGGATGGTAAAACGCTGCTGATTCTGACGAGCGGCTTCAACCGCATCAATGGATCGGATGGAAAGCCGATCCCGAACGCTTCCCAAGAGTATGTATTCGTGTATGACATCACACAAGCAACGCCTCGCAAGCGGCAGGTGGTGCGCGTGCCGAACACGTTTGCGGGGATAGCCTTCGCGCCTTCGGGGAAGAGATTTTATGTCTCGGGCGGAACCGATGATAGCTTGCATTACTACGAGCGAGCCCGCGGTGGACATTGGAGAGAGCAAGGCGAGGCCGTCAAATTGGGACACAAGTCTGGGCTCGGGTTCTTCGCCGGCAAGGAGCCGCTGGCCGCGGGAGGGGTGGCTGTGACACCTGATGGCGAAACGGTGCTGGTCGCGAATATCTATAACGATTCGGTTTCGTTTGTCGATGTCTCGTCCCGCAAAGTAACTCATGAGGTAGACCTGCGGCCTGGCAAGGTCGATCCCAAACAGGCGGGTGTTCCAGGAGGCGAGTATCCGTTCTGGATTGTCGTGAAATCGAACGAGGCAGCTTATGTCTCTTGCATACGCGACCGGGAGATTGTTGCGCTTAGACTCGGCGCTCGCCCTGGCGTGGCTGGCCGGATCGAAGTAACTGGTAATCCGAACAAGATGACACTCAACCGCGCCGGCACGAAGTTGTTTGCCGCCGCCGACAACAGCGACTCAGTGACCGTGATCGACACTGCCACCAATCGCATCGCTGAGACCATTCCGGCGACCGGGCCGAGTAAGTTGATCGGCAATGTGGAGGCGTATCACGGCAGCGCACCGAATGATGTCGCCTTATCGCCCGACGAAAAAATGCTGTATGTGACCAATGGAGGCTCGAACTCGGTGGCGCTCATTCGCCTCGGCGAAGGCGGGAAACATTCGGAAGTGCTGGGCTTGCTACCGACCGGGTGGTATCCCACTGCCGTTTCGGTGAGCGGCAACGGACGCCTGCTCTACGTGGTGAATAGCAAGAGCGTTCCGGGCCCGAATCCGGAGTTGAAGCAGGAGATAAAACAGAAGCAGGAGACGAAACCTGGACCGGATGTCATCCTATCGCGAAACGCTTACATTCTGCAGCTCGAGAAAGCTGGCTTTCTAACCACTCCCGTACCCGATGCGAAGGAACTCGCCCGCATGACAGATCTGGTTGCAAAGAACAACGGCTTCGATGCCAGGCAAGACGCGCGCGATCAAGCCACCATGGCGGCGCTGCACAAGCGCATCAAGCATGTGATCTATATCATCAAGGAAAACCGCACCTATGATCAGGTGCTGGGCGACTTGGGCAAGGGAAACGGCGATCCGAAGTTGACGATGTTCGGCGAAAAGATCACGCCGAACTTCCATCGCATAGCCCGCGAGTTCGTCGACATGGACCGGTTCTACGATTCGGGCGAAGTAAGTGGAGATGGATGGCCCTGGAGTACATCAGGGCGGGAATCCGACTTCGGCATCAAAGCAGTCATTCTCAACTACGCCAACCGGGGAACTAATTACGAGTACGAAGGCATGAATCGCGATCTGAATGTGGGACTGGCTACCTTGAAGGAGCGGCAGGAGGCGAACCCGCGAACGCCGCCCGACCCTGATTTGCTTCCGGGAGCTATCAACGTTGCCGAGCCGGACGGGCCGGCCGGCACGCCTCGCGGCAAGGGCTACATCTGGGACGCGGTGCTCCGGGCGGGATTAACGTTTCGCGAATACGGATGCATGAGCGACATGAACTTCACTGCGCCGCGCGAGCCCTATCCGTTTAAGGCGCGCGTGGTGCTTTCGCGGCCGTCGAATCCTGAGCTTTACAAGTTTGGAGATCCGTACTTCAAAGGGTTCGACCCGGGTTACCCCGATTTCTATCGCGAAGCCGAGTGGGAACGGGAATTCGAAGGGTACGTGTCGCGCGGCAACCTGCCTTCTTTTGAAATCGTCCAGCTGCAGGAAGATCACATGGGCGATTTTAAGGACGCGATCTCGGGAGTCAATACACCGGAACGGCAGCAGGCCGATAATGACTACGCGGTGGGGCGGTTAGTAGACCGGGTGGCGCATAGCCGGTTCAAAGATGACACGCTGATCTTTGCAATCGAGGACGATGCGCAGGACGGCCCCGATCACGTCGACGCGCATCGCACAACCGCGTACGTGATGGGCCCCTACGTGAAGCACGGGGCAGTGGTTTCAACGTTCTATACAACCGTGAGTATGGTTCGAACGATCGAGGACATACTCGGGCTTCAGCACCTCAACTTGAATACGGCAACGTCGCGCCCGATGACCGACGTCTTCGATCTGGGGCAGAAGGAGTGGCCGTTTGAGGCGGCGCCGTCTTCGGCCTTACTTTCCACTACGCTGCCCTTGCCCAGTGCTCAGCGGGCGGCGCTTCAAGCGGCGGGTAAGGCCGTTCGCTCGTCGCATGATGCCGCCTATTGGGCTCGGGTGGCCGCAGGGCTCGATTTCAGCGGCGAGGACCGAGTGAATTCTCAGCAGTTCAATCGCATTCTGTGGCAGGGGATCAAAGGCACGCCCTATCCTTCCCATCACACAACGAGCGCGTTCGCGGACGACGATGACGACGATCGCTGAAGACAAGATTGCTTGAGCTGGTCTCGCCTTTTGGAATGTGTTCAGTAGCGCGAGTCCCCGGTGAGCCATCATAAAAAGATATGATGCCGAAACCGATTTGGGACCGACTGAACGCGCAGATACTGCTGGCGCGGGTGCTCGGGTGGCTGCCTTCCTTAGCTGCGGCTGCCATCATCGTTCTTTTTTTCTGGCTCCTGTTCCGCGCGACGCGTACGCCGCTCCGCCATCTTCTGATACGGACGGGCTTTGAACCAGCGTTTGTCGGGATGGTTTTAAACGTTTACCGGTTCGCTGTTCTTACGCTTGGGCTTGTTATGGCCGCGAGCCAACTTGGCATTAACGTCGGCGCGGCGCTTGCCGGCTTGGGCGTGGTGGGGTTGACCATCGGATTCGCCGCCAAAGACTCGTTGAGCAATATCATGGCAGGTTTTTTGATCTTCTGGGATAAGCCGTTCCACGTGGGGCAGTGGGTGACGCTAGGCGATCACTACGGCCAAGTCTACGAGATCACGATGCGAACGACCCGGGTACGAACCCGCGATAATCGCTGGGTCGTTATTCCGAATGCGACCGTGATCGATCAGATCTTAATTAATCATTCGACCAACGGAGCGACCCGGCTGCAAATCCCGGTAGGTATCGCGTACGCTTCCGATCTTGCCAAAGCAAGAGCTGTCATAGTCGACGCAGTCCGTCACGTGGAAAATACCATGAGCGATCCTGCGCCCGGCGTGGTCCTCAACGATTTAGGCGCATCGAGTTTGGATCTGCTGGTGTTCGTCTGGGTCGCGGATGCGCAGGACGAGAAACCGGTGTTCTTTGCCGCATTAGAGGCGATCAAAGTGGCGCTGGATAGGGCGAATATTGAGATACCGTTTCCGCAGGTCGATCTCTCCGTTCGTGCGGTTCAGCAGGAGGTCTGGAGCGCAGCCGCGAGCGAGATGCTGCGGTCGAATGGGCAAGAACATCGCGTATGAAGCGTCCCAAAGTCTTCATGGAACTGTAACCATCTACTCTGTTTCCTCGCGTAACTGTTCGGGCTCTAACTTCTGAATCGTCCTAGGCGGGATCGATGAAAGGAGTGAAGTGCCCGAATCAGAGAAATCTCAGTTCAAAGAGCAAGACGAAGCTCAGGTCTCTAAAGAGCATTGGAAAATCATGCTGGTTTCCGGCATGGGATTCTTCACGGATGCTTACGACCTGTTCATCATTGGCGTAGTAATGGCCATGCTGAAAGCGGAGTGGCATCCGTCTCGGCTCGAAGCGAGCCTGGTGACCTCCACGGCTTTGCTGGCTTCCGCGGTTGGAGCGCTGCTGTTCGGCCGCGTGGCGGATGTGTTGGGCCGGAAACGCATTTACGGCGTTGAGGTATTGGTGCTAGCGGCCGGCGCGATTGCATGCGCCTTTTCTCCGAACATTATTTGGCTGATTATCTTCCGGATCATTCTCGGCCTCGGTATCGGCGGCGATTATCCGGTGAGCGCGACCATCATGAGCGAGTACGCCGGAAAGGGATCTCGCGGGATGATGGTGAGCCTGGTGTTTGCGATGCAGGCAGCGGGGCTAATTGTCGGACCGCTGCTGGCGGCGGCGCTGCTTGCTTCCCCGCTTTCGCACGATTACGTTTGGAGGATCTTGCTCGCTTTTGGCGCAATACCGGCGCTGGCCGTGTTCTGGGCGCGTCGGAAAATAGCGGAAACACCACGATTCGAAGCCGTACGCAAAGCCAAGCAGAAGGAATCGAGCGGGCACGAATTTGTCGAGGGTTTCCGGAAGATCACCTCAGAGCACCGGTGGCTGACTCGCTTAATCGGTGTAAGCGTGGCTTGGTTCGTGATGGATTTCGCCTATTACGGCAACACGGTCAGTAGTCCTCTGCTGCTGGAGGCGCTGGCGCCGCATGCCTCACTGCTGAAGCACACTCTGACGCAGTTGGCTGTGTTTGCTGCGGCCGCGGCCCCGGGCTACTTCGTGGCTGCTTTAACCATGGACCGTCTCGGCCGAAAGTTCATTCAGATTATGGGATTCGGCGTGATGACCCTGGCGTTTGCTGCACTGGCGGTAATTCCTGGCATTGAGAAAATGGTGATCCCGTTCTTATTGATATATGGCGTGAGCTACTTCTTTACTGAGTTTGGGCCGAATGCTACGACCTTTGTATACCCGGCCGAAGTGTTTCCCTCGTCGCTACGAACAACCGGGCACGGCATTGCGGCGGCGACCGGCAAAGTCGGCGGTTTTGTGGGGGTCTTCCTGTTCCCTTTTCTGATGAAGTGGCACGGGCTACTGGCGGCTGAGTCGGCGGCCGCGATCGTCAGCTTAATTGGCGTGATTGTAACCGCAACCATGCTGCCGGAAACGAAGGGGAAGAGCCTGGAGGAGCTGAACGAGAACAGCGATGAACGGGAAGGGGAGAGAGCGACGAAGGGCGAGCGTCTAACCAGCGGAGCTAACGCGTAACTCCCTTACACTGGGATTTGCAGACGATTCATGTGATTGGCGGCGGTTTGGCTGGTTGCGAGGCTGCTTACCAGGCGGCTTCGGCCGGTGTGCCGGCGGTGCTGCATGAGATGCGTCCCCTCCAGCGCAGCCCTGCTCATCGGACAGATCACTTCGGCGAATTGGTTTGCAGCAACTCTCTAAAGACGGAGCAGATGCATTCCGCGCCGTGGCTGCTGAAACAGGAGCTGCGCCAGCTCGGTTCGCTATTGATGGAGGCGGCGCGGGAGGCGCGCGTGCCGGGCGGCCATGCGCTTACTGTGGACCGCGAGGTCTTCTCAGCCGCAATTACCCGCGCGATTGAGTCCCATCCGCTTATCGGCATGGAACGCGGTGAAGTTCAACGCATTCCCTCGGACGCAATCGTCATAGTTGCCAGCGGTCCGCTGACGAGCGACGCTCTGGCCGGCGAGATCAGTCGTGTGACCGGCTCCGATCGGCTGTTCTTTTTCGACAGCATCAGCCCGATAGTCGCGGCGGACTCGGTCGATATGTCGATTGCCTTTCGAGCGTCGCGCTGGGATAAGTCGCTCGATGGCAGTGACGATTACATCAACTGTCCACTCGATAAGCCGCAATACTATGCCTTTGTAGACGCGCTGCGCGAGGCCGAGCATTACGAACCGCATATAGAGGCCGATCGGACGCCGTACTTCGAAAGCTGCCTGCCAGTGGAAGAGATTGCTGCGCGCGGGCCCGAGACGCTGCGTTTCGGACCGATGAAAGCGGCGGGGTTGACCGACCCCCGGACCGGGCGCTGGCCGTATGCGGCGGTGCAATTGCGGCAGGAGAACCAGCGGGCCGACAGCTACAACCTGGTTGGTTTTCAGAATCACATGCGCTTTGGCGACCAGGCTCGCATTTTTCGTATGATCCCCGGCCTTGAGAACGCCGAATTTCTGCGGCTCGGGCAGATGCACCGGAACACGTATATAAACTCGCCGGCACTACTGCTGCCGAGCTTGCAACTGAAAAGCGACGTGCGAGTTTTCTTTGCCGGGCAGATCTCGGGCGTGGAAGGTTACGCCGAATCGATTGCGACGGGTCTGCTGGCCGGCCGTCACGCTGCCCGCTATGCGCAAGGAGAGGCGATCGAGCCGTTGCCTCGGGAAACGGCGCTCGGCAGCTTGTGCCACTACATCACGGCCGCCGATGCAACGCGCTTTCAGCCGGCGAACATCACTTTCGACTTGCTCCCGGCGCTCGACGACGAAACAAAGAAGCGGTTTCGTCATGACAAGAAGGCTCGTCATGCGGAAGTCTGCCGGCGTGCCGCTGCGGCGTTCGAAAACTATCTCTATGCCTCAAATTCGCGAGTCGCTTGCGAAGTACTTGGCTGAACTCGGACGGCGCGGCGCCTCCGAGCACACTATCCGCAATTACCGCGCGGATCTGGAACAGTTCGCAGGCTATTTCGAATTGCCGGGGAACTCGGTCCCTGCGCTCGAACTGCTTGACCTGGAGCTATTGCGAGAGTGGCTGGGTTCGCTATTCAGCCAGGGCTTGGCTACCGTCACCGTGCGCCGAAAGCTCGCCGCGGTGCGGGCGCTCTATAAGTTTCTCTTGGCGGAAGGCGATTTGACGTCCAACCCCACCAAGCGGCTGCGTACTCCCAAGGTCAAGCAGCGGCTTCCCGAAGTAATGAGCGAAGAGAAGACAAACCGCTTGCTCGATTCGGTCGACGAAGGCCAGGTGATCGAAAAACCGTCACAGGAACGGGATTTGGCAATGCTCGAGTTGCTTTACGGCTGCGGGATTCGGGTGAGCGAACTGGTTGGCATCGATCTCGAGGATATGGACTTGCAGGCAGGATGGCTACGTGTGCGAGGGAAGGGGAATAAGGAGCGCGAAGTTCCCGTGGGGGAGAGCGCCGCGGCTGCGGTGGAGCTGTATCTGCGCGCCAGGCAGCCAGCGGCGAACGAACCGGCGCTGTTTCTCAACGGGAAGGGCAGGCGATTGAGCGACCGGCAAGTGCGGCGGCTGGTGAAGATGTACTCCCTGGCCGTGTTGGGGGATTCGAGCGTCCATCCGCACAGCTTCCGGCACGCTTACGCCACGCACCTGCTGGCGGACGGCGCAGATTTACGTGCTATTCAAGAACTGCTCGGCCACTCGAAGCTCTCCACGACACAGAAGTACACCCAGGTGTCGCTTAAGGAGCTGCAGGCGGTGTATGACCGCGCTCATCCGAAAGCCTAGGGGAGGCGAATCCGAACCTGGCGAAGACGGCCTGGCCGCCGGGACCTGTAAGAAAGTTGAGGAAGAGGTCGGCCGCGTGCTCCTGGTGAGTCGCCGCGATCACGCCCGCTTTTTGCAGGATGGGCGCGTGCCAGCCGGCCGGAGCCAGCATCGGATGCCTGCCTCCGAGCAGTGAGGCGGCCGTGATCACCGCATCGGCATTGCCGCTGGTGAACATTTGAAAGGCTTGGCGTACGTTTTCGCCATATACCACCTTGGGCTGCACTGCGGCCCAGATGCCGAGATGCTCGAGCGATTGCTGGGCGGCGACTCCATAGGGCGCCAATTTGGGGTTTGGAAGAGCTACAACGTGCACGCCGGGTTGGGCGAGGTCTTTCCACGGGTGCGGCTGGCCGTCTTGCCAGAGCAGCGCCACGCACCCTTCCGCGTAGGCCCGGACCGACCGCGGTCCGATCATTCCTTTGGCTGCTAAATCGTCTACATACTGGGCATTGGCGGACAGGAAGACATCATAGGGAGCGCCGTTCTCGATCTGCTGGCGAAGGGCGGCGCTGGCGCCGGTGACCCATTTCAAGGTGACGCCGGGGTCGTTTTTGCCGAACGAACTCGTCAGGGCGGGTTGAAGGGGGGCGAGGTCGGCTGCAGCAGCGACAGTGAGAGTGGTTTGCCCCACACTTTCAGTAGAAAGGAGCAGGAAAAAAAGCAGCAGACAACTTGACAATCTTGCACTCATATTAGATACTGAAGAGGTGCTAAGCATGGTCGATCGCCGAGCAGCGGTTGGCGGAGGAATTTAAACATACATGAGCAAGATTATCGGAATTGACTTGGGCACGACCAACTCGGTCGTTGCGGTGATGGAAGGTGGACAGCCGGCCGTTATCCCGAACCAGGAAGGTGGACGAACGACTCCGTCTGTAGTCGCGTTCACGAAAAACGGCGAAAAGCTGGCGGGCCAGGTAGCGAAGCGGCAATCGGTTACCAATCCAGAGAACACGATCTATTCGATCAAGCGTTTCATGGGGCGCCGCTTCAACGAAGTGAGCCAGGAAATGAAGCTGGTGCCGTACAAAGTCGTTTCGGGCGACAACGGCGATGCGCGAGTGGAAATCCAGGGCAAGAAGTATTCGCCGCCCGAGATTTCAGCCATGATTTTGACCAAGCTGAAGGAAGCGGCCGAGGCCTATCTGGGCGAGAAGGTGACCAAGGCGGTCATTACCGTACCGGCGTACTTCAATGACTCGCAGCGGCAGGCCACCAAAGATGCCGGCCAGATTGCCGGTCTTGAGGTGATGCGTATTATCAACGAGCCGACGGCGGCTGCGTTGGCCTATGGCTTGGATAAGAAGAAAGACGAAACGATCGCGGTTTACGACTTCGGCGGCGGCACCTTTGACATCTCGATCCTGGAAGTCGGCGACGGAGTGGTGGAAGTGAAGTCGACCAACGGCGACACGCACCTGGGCGGCGACAACATCGATCAGCGGATTATCGACTGGCTGATTCAGGAGTTCAAGAAGGAACAGGGCGTCGATGTTTCGAAAGATCAGATGGCGCTGCAGCGATTAAAGGAAGCGGCCGAGAAAGCCAAGATTGAACTCTCGACGCTGCTTGAAACCGAGATCAATCTACCGTTTTTGACTGCGGACGCGAGCGGCCCTAAGCACTTGACGATCAAGCTGACACGGGCGCGCTTCGAGCAGATGGTGGATGACATCCTGCAGAGCACGGTGGGACCTTGCAAACAGGCTTTGCAGGACGCCGGCGTGACCCCGCAGAACATCGATGAAGTGGTTCTGGTCGGCGGTTCTACCCGTATTCCGAAGGTGCAGCAGATTGTGCGCGACCTGTTCGGCAAAGATCCGAATAAGAGCGTCAATCCGGACGAAGTAGTTGCGATTGGCGCTGCGGTGCAGGGCGGCGTGTTGGGCGGCGAAGTGAAGGATGTGCTGCTGCTCGATGTGACCCCGCTGTCGCTCGGCATTGAGACGCTTGGGGGCGTTTTCACAAAGCTGATCGAACGCAACACAACCATTCCGACGCGGAAGAGCGAAACCTTCTCGACGGCGGCCGATAACCAAACTTCGGTCGAGATCAAGGTGTATCAGGGCGAGCGCTCGATGGCTCGAGACAATCGGATGCTTGGAGTGTTCCAGCTGGTTGGCATTCCGCAGGCGCCGCGCGGCATTCCGCAGGTCGAGGTTACGTTCGACATCGATGCAAACGGCATCCTGAACGTGCTGGCCAAGGACCGGGCGACCAACAACGAACAGAAGATTACCATCACTTCTTCTTCGGGCCTGAGTAAGGACGAAGTAGAGAAGATGGCGCGCGATGCGGAATCGAATTCCGCCGACGACCGGAAGAAGAAGGAAGAGATCGAGGCTCGCAACCGGGCCGATGCGATGGTCTACAACGTCGAAAAGATGTTGAAAGAGCATCGTGAGAAGATCTCGGCCGATGACGCCAAGCAGGTGGAGACAGCTGTGGAGGATCTGAAGAAGGCGATGTCCGAAGGAGGACTCGAAAAGATCAACTCGGCTACTGACAACCTGACCACGGCCAGCCATAAGTTGGCAGAAGCGATGTACAAGACCCAAAGCGCGGGCGGCCCGAACGGCGCAGCACCAGGCGCAGAGTCTAACGGCACGCAGCACGCCGAGAACGACCAGAAGGATAACGTCGTGGATGCAGAGTTCGTCGACGTGGAAGACAAGAAGTAAGTAGAAGTAAGAAGTCAGAAGTGAGAAGTAAGAGGGCGCGTTAGTTACTAGCGCGCCTTCACTTTGTTCAGGAATTAACTATGGCTGCGACAGACAAAAAGGATTATTACGAAACGCTCGGTGTAGCGAAGGGCTCGGATGCGGATGAGATTCGCAAGGCCTACCGTAAGCTCGCGCGGAAGTATCATCCGGACCTGAATCCAGGCGACAAGGCGGCCGAAGAACGCTTCAAGAACGTGCAGGAAGCGTATGACATTTTAAGCGACGAAGACAAACGAAAGACCTACGATCAGTATGGGTTTTACTCGCCCAACATTCCTCCGAACGGCGCGGGAGGCGCGGCAGGAAGCGGCCCCGGGTTCGGCGGCTTCGATTTCGCGGAGTATTTGCGGCAGCAGCAGCAGCAAGCCGGCGGACGTGGAGGCACCGCAACCGCCGAGCAAGGGGAGGAGTTCGGGTCGACCAACGGTTCGTTCCGCGACATATTCGGCAGCTTCTTCGGCGGCGGCAAGGGACGCCCGGCGGCGCAGCAGCCCGAGCGGGGCGCAGACCTCGAGTACGGACTCAATGTTGACTTCTGGCAAGCGATCCGCGGGACGCAGGTGAAGCTGAACATTTCCCGCCAGGAAACGTGTTCGACTTGTCATGGGTCGGGAGCGGCTGGGAGTAGCGTGGCCGTGTGCCCAGAATGCGATGGAAGCGGCACGGTAACACAGATGGCCGGCGCGATGAAGTTCAATTTGACCTGTCCACGCTGCGGGGGAAGTGGCCGGTTAAAAAATGCCTGTCCGACTTGCCGCGGGGAGGGTCGTATTGCTCATCCCGACACGGTGGAGGTGCGGATTCCGCAGGGCGTGGCGTCGGGTTCACGGCTTCGCGTGGCGGGTAAGGGAAACGCCGGAGTCGCGGGCGGACCGGCGGGCGATCTTTACATCACGGTGCGCGTAGAAGAGCATCCGTTCTTCAAGCGCGACGGCGACAACATCAATATCGAGGTTCCGCTCACGGTCAGCGAGGCAGGCCTGGGCGCGAAGATCGAGGTTCCGACCATTGACGGGCGTGCGCTTCTCAAGATTCCGCAGGGGACGCAGAACGGGCAAAAGTTCCGTTTACGGGACAAGGGTGTGTTTAACGGCCGCAAGAACTCTCGCGGCGATGAAATTGTGGAGGTGGTGCTGCGCGCGCCCGACATTCACGATGAGCGCACTCGAGAGCTGCTTCGGGAGTTGGCGCAAGTGCAGACCAACGATGTTCGACAAGATATATGGAGTAAGGTGCAGCCCGCATAATTCAGCCGGGCGCAAGAGAGCAGGAAGACTATGACGAGAAGCAAAGGAAAAGCGGCCTATATGATCTCCGCCGTGGCCGAGCAGTATGAGATCCATCCGCAAACTCTGCGGCTCTATGAGCGGGAAGGCCTGCTTGCTCCGTCGCGAAGCGAAGGAAATACCAGGCTTTACACCGACGACGATCTGGAACGGCTGGAAATCATCTTAAAGCTCACAAGGGAGCTTGGGGTAAACCTGGCGGGCGTCGAGATCATCCTCAATATGCGCGAAAAGATGGAAGCGATGCAGCGGCAGATGGAGGGCTTTATCAGGACCCTTAATGAGGAGCTGTCCGAACGGGCCGCTAATCGCCCCATGGAGATGAATCAGTCGTTGGTGCCGGTGATTGAGATTAGCTCACTCGCTGTACGGAACTCGGAAGCCCGGCGTGGTCCTGAGGGCGGTCCAAAGCGCCGTCGCAGCTGAGAAGGCGGGGCACTGCGGTGCATCCGAGGCCGCGCGCTAGCATGAGGGTGCATGGACGCACACACGCCTAAACGCGAAGCAATCCAGAAGTTTGTGGAACACGAGAGCGCAGCGCCGAAACAGTGGATGATCCGGGCGGTCGACGAGCCGCAGAGTCCAGTGGTGCTGCTGGAAGCGTTTCGCGACGATCGAGTTGAGGAGAAGCCAGAGAAGACTTTGGAAATCCACACGCGGCAAGTGCGCCTGGATGACGACGAACTGGATGAGGCAACCAAAACGATGATTCGACGCTGGCTCGCGTCGCTGTAGGGCAGATTCTGTTCCGCTTGCCGGTGCTTTTAGTTCGTTCGCCGGGTAACTCGCCCGTTCACCGGTAATTTATCTCAACCCGGGCCTCCCCTCGTTGACTATCGAGGGAATGAACAAATCCGCTTTGGTTCGAGTTGTGAGCTGTTTTATCGCTCTCGCATTTTCGACCGTCAGCTATTCACAATCTGTCAGCAGTTCGGGCACTATTCATGGCTCAGTTGTAGATCCGTCAGGGGCAGTGGTGAGCGGCGCGACGGTCACGGCTCAAAACCCCGTCTCCGGTTTCGTCAGTACTGCCACGACCGGTGCAAACGGCAGATTTACCATCGTCAATCTTCCGTTTACCAGCTATCACTTAAGTGCGACGGCAGGCGGTTTTGCGCCCGCTGAGCAAGACGTTCCTATTCGATCCGCAGTGCCTGTCGACCTGCGCATTCAGCTGAAGCTCAACACTCAATCCACTACCGTTCAGGTAACTACGGAAGGCAGTGACCTGATCGATACCAGCGTCAATACACAGACCAATGTGGACCGGAATCTTTTTCAGAAGCTGCCGCTGGAGAGCCAATCCTCCTCGCTCAGCTCACTCGTAACGTTAGCGTCGCCCGGTGTGGCGGCGGACTCGAATGGATTGTTTCACGGCTTAGGCGATCACGCGTCGAATTCGTTCTCGATCGACGGCCAGCCGATTAGTGATCAGCAGAGTAAGGTCTTTTCCAATCAACTGCCGGTCAATGCCGTGGAATCGATGCAGGTGATCGAAGGAGCGCCGCCGGCCGAATACGGAGACAAGACAAGCCTGGTTGTCGTAGTGAACACACGGTCGGGATTGGGCGTGACGACGCCGCATGGAGACGTTACTGCATCGTATGGAACGTTTGGCACCACGAACGACGCTTTTGATCTTTTATACGGTGGGCAGCGCTGGGGCAACTTCATCGCTTTAAGTGGACTGCAGACAGGGCGTTTTCTCGACCCGCCGGAATTTCAGGTATTCCATTCGAAGGGAAACGAGGAGAATATCTTCGACCGTTTCGACTTCAAGCCGACAGACGCGGACACGTTCAATATGAATTTCCAGTTTACGCGTTCCTGGTTTCAGACGCCGAACTCTTACGATGCGCAGAATGCTACTGCGTGGTCCGGCCAGGTTGTCGACAACGGCGGTCTGGGGCCGGATGGTCTGCCGGTCGGTTCGCAAGATCAGCGATCCAAAATCCGCACGTTTAACTTCGCGCCAACTTACACCAGACTGATCAATCCGCACATGGTTGCTACGTTCGGCGGTTTCGCCCGTCAGGATCAATACAATTACTATCCGAGCGACAATCCATATGCCGATTTGCTTCCGGGACTGCAACAGCAGACGATCGGGCAGAGCCGGCGTTTGACAAACCTAGGCTTGCGAGGCGACGTCTCGTATGTCAACGGCATTCATAATCTCAAGGCCGGTGTGCTGTTTCAGGACACAATCCTGACCGAAAACGACCGGTTCGGCATTGTCGATCCGACCGAGAACGCCGTTTGCTTAAATGCCGACGGAAGCGCTTTTACGGATCCGGGCCTGGTCGATCCGCTGCAGTGCACCGGGCTACTTGCCCCGAATCCGGCGTTCTCACCGACGCTTGCCTGCTACGATCTCACCCGTCCGGGCACTCTGCCGGGATCGGATGGATGTCCCAACCCGGTGAGCGGGAACTACCGGTATCTTGGACGCGCAAATATTCACGAAACAGCACTTTACATACAAGACGCGATCTCACTCAAAAACTGGACGTTTAGCCTAGGCTTACGAGGAGACATTTACCGCGGACTGACACAGGCTTCCCAAGCCGAGCCCCGGCTTGGCATCAGTTACTTCCTGAAGCCGACCAACACGGTATTTCGCGTCACTTATGCCAGGACACTCGAGACGCCGTTTAACGAAAATCTGGTGTTGGCCAGCGAGGGCTGCAACGATGCGGTGATCAACGCGCTTGAAGCTTCGCTGACTCCCTGCTCGACAAATCAACCCTTGCGGGCAGGTTGGAGAAATGAGTTTCAGGTGGGCGTGCAACAGGCATTCGGAAAATATCTGGTAGTAGACGCGCAATATATCTGGAAGTACACCCATCTCGCGTATGACTTCAGCGTACTTGGCGAGACGCCAATTACGTTCCCGATCGAGTGGGCCAGCTCGAAGATTCCGGGCTACACGGCACGGGCCAGCTTGCCAAACTTTCACGGCTTGACGGCCTATGTGGTGCTCTCGCATGTAGCGGCAAGATTCTTCGAACCGCAGGTCAGTGGTATCGGAGCGGTGCCGGAGGGGAGCGCCGTTTTCCGCATCGACCACGATGAGAACTTCAACCAAACGACTCACCTGCAGTACCAGCCGTGGAAGCAGGGTCCGTGGTTCAGCTTCAATTGGCGGTATGACAGCGGTTTAGTGGCTGGTCCGGTTCCGTGTATTGGGGGCAATTGCGCCAATGGGCCGAACGGTACCGATTCGGTGGTCGATGTATCGGGTTTGACACCCGATCAGCAGTTTCAGGCGGGTCTTTACTGCGGCTCGGTGCACGCTACTCCCACAATGCCAATCAGTCCGACAAACACTTGCGGTGGCGCGCAGTACGGATCGAACTTAGTGAAGATACCTGCCCCTGGGACGGAAGATGACGACCATAACCCGCCGCGTGTTTCGCCAAGGCACTTATTCGACATTGCCGTGGGAGACGATAACTTGTTTCACACGGAACGTTATAAATGGAGCGCGCGACTGGAGATAATCAACTTGACCAATCAATATTCGCTCTATAACTTTCTCTCCACATTCAGCGGTACGCACTATGTAACGCCGCGAGCGTTTACGGGAACGATCGGGTTCCACTTCTAGAAAGTAAAATCAGGCAAAAAGGGCGAAGTTTCCGGTGAGCGATCACCGGTAACTTCGCCCTTAGAATTACACGATTGTGCCTGATCGCCTAAGTGGCATGTCGCTCTTCTCAAAATCGGCCGACGATTCATTGCCGGAGGAGACGTCATCCGCCCCGGTCTGCTTTAGAACGTTCTTAGCCTTTGCGATCCAGTCACTACCTTCACAGTGAACAGAGACAAGGATACCGCCGGTTTTGACTCTGCCCTCATATCGCTTGGCTTCAATTTCAGGGATGCCCATTCCAATCAAAGCGCCCACTATACCGCCAACCACTCCGCCAGTCCCTAACCCCGCCAAAGCTCCCATAATCGGACCAGCGGCGATAAACGGGCCAACGCCTGGAATTGCCAGTGCGCCGATGCCGGCGAGCAACCCCAATGTGCCGCCAACTGCTCCACCAGTGATCACTCCAGCAGTGGTGCCCTCCGGAGCTTTCGTTTCTTTTTCGTGAGCAAATTCCTTGGTTCCGGCGCTATCCTGCATGAGAGCGGATACATCTTCGTTGCGAAACCCCTCTGCGAGCAACTGGTCCACGCCTTGTGACGCGGCTTCGCGGCTGTTGTAGATTCCGAATACTGCTATGTTTTTACCTGCCATAATTTTCCTTCTTCAATCTGACTTTATTTGGTATCAGCTTTTACCGTCAGCTCATCAGTGACGTTCCCATTGCCCGCGTACTTTGTGGCGTATTGATTGATGGTCTGCTTCTCCTGTTCGGATCGCACCGGACCGCGCAGGGTAACTTTCCCATTCCTGCTCACAATCTTTACGTTATGAGCGTAGGTAGACAACGATTTATCTTTAACGACAGCGCGCCGGATGTGCGCCATAACTTCGCGATCCGACATGTTGTTCTTCGCGTTGTCGGCATTGGGAGTCTCGGAGTTCCGGTCTTGTTTGTTGACCTTCGTGTTGTCGGGCGCAGGTTGGGTATTCTGCGCCGGAAGGTTAGTTGCCGCCAATAGCACTCCGCTAACGAGGGCGCAGTAAATCGTGCGCTTAATGTTAAGTTGCATATCTCTCCTGCCTCGTTACTAATAACCGAGGCGTCGAATGCCGTCACTTTAGGCATCCGTCGATAGGTAGAGGTTTGATATGGTCGTAACGTTTCGAGTCCGAAGCAACGAGCGCGATCTGTCGAGCTACCGTGCTCCCCTTAAAGCGCTAAAGATCGCTTCAGCCTTTGCGGGAATTTTCCGAGTTCTTCGGGAGAAAGGTTTAGGTGAGCCAAGGCAACGTGGGCCGGCAGCGCTCGCAACCACTGATTGAGCGAAATGTCCTGAAATTTGCCTGTGGCAAATATCTCGAGGAACACGATGTCCTCGTCACCTGTGTTCTCTAAGGAATGCCCGGCCATCTTGGGAACGAATCCGACATCGTTGGCATTGGAGTCCATGGTGCGAGCGGATTCCTGCGCATTGAAAACCGTCATGAGACCCTTGCCTTTGATCCAAAACTGCCATCCGCTGCCGATCGTCAGGAACTTCGCCTGAAGATCAACGTTGCTGATGAGCGGGCACTGCACAGTCCCCGGGCTTTCTGGCATAGGAGCGGACGATGTTCGCCAGATCGCGCTTCATTAAGGACACACGTCCGCTCACGTCCTCAAGCATGGCGATACGATTACTCAGGTCATTAATCGACACCTTGACCGCTGGGTTCATGCTCGTAGTGAGAGCTTGGACCTCCTGGTCCTGCCTCGCCGACCCCGATCCGTTCAGCCGCCCTGCCTTGACCCAATCCTCCCTGAGTTGGTCGAGCCGCGTGCGTCCCTTCGCGTTTTCACCAGATGGAACACTCTGCAGATAGTGAAGCACCGACAGAGGATAGTCCGTGTGTAAAACGGGAGCGCCGCCGAACAATGGAGCAAGCATGTTCGGGATGTGACCGACACTGGTTTTTGGACCGCTCTGCTTGCGAGCGGCAAGGAGCGAGAGTATGGTGGAAGCGGCGCCGGAACCTATTCCTATTCCGTCGCCTACGTTCTGGGTTTTACTGCTTAAAGAGGTGAACTGCGTTGCACTCGCGGCTATGCCGATTCCTGAGCCGGTGATAAGGGCAGCGGAATTCAGTATGCCGACGGTACGGTCCCGGCGGTTCTGAAGTGACGTTCGTAGATCCGCTAGTTCGTCTCGCTCGTTCGCCACTTCACTCAATACCGCATCAATATCCAAATCCGAAGCCTGGATCGATTCGAGGAGGTCTTGTCGGATCGACAGTTCCTCTGGACTCGAGATGGAGCCGCAGGGACGTTGGGCGCGTAGAGCCTGCAGACTTTTAATCGGTGAAGCCAGCCCAAGAATCTGAGCCGTTTGCGCGGCGTCAGAACTCAGGACAGGCTGAGCTATAGATGTTTCCAGGCCTGCCTGGGCCAGGGCAAGAGAAGCGACCAGTAGAACAGGCAAAAGGATTTTCAGTAAGGGATTATTCATGATGCGGCTTACCGGCAATTAGGTTGGTTAGAATGCTCTAAGTTCCGGACGGCTTCGCATGATTTAAGATATTAGCGATCGCCAAGGACTGGACCTGATTTGCCTGGTTCAGGAGAAGCGACACCAGCCACATCTCGGTTTGAGAGAGAATTTGGCTAAAGGCCGGCATACCTGTAAGGCGAATGCCGTTGCTTACTTTCCAGAAGGATACACCGGGCGCGTCGTCGCTGACGCCCACCACTCTGTTGGAATGCCTGGTCCACAGTTGGGGAGCGGTGGGATACATCCATTTAGCAAAGGTGCCTTCATGGCCAGGTGTTCCGTGGCACACTGCACAGCGCTCGACGTAGACATTTGCACCGGAGGTGAGTGCCGCCGAGGTAGCGCTCATGGGGATCGCAGATAAATTTAACCGCAAACCCGGATAAGGACCAGGATGTCAAGAACACCCAGCAGAAAGCCTTTTGCGACGGGATATCTACTCAACATGCGCAGTGTCCTTTCTTTGCTTAGCTCCCTGGAGAACCGTTACAAGTACTAAGGCCAGGACACCGAGGGGAAGCCAAAGCGCGTGATTGCCGATCTGCCGGCCCAGTAAACCACCCGCAGCGGCTCCTGAGAAAAAACTAAGCATCACAAGCCACAGATCGCAGGCCTCCTGTAGATTGTGAGCGCGAGTTGCCGGATTGAGCGACTGATAGAGACTGATCGTAGCGTCGCGAAGCGAGCCTGTCAGCACGGTGGCGTTATAGGAGTAAGTGTCGACCCGGCGCGCGATACCAACCAGAAAGCCCGTTAGGAGCACGACCAGGAAAATATAGGTATCCTCCGGGAAATTAGCCGGTACGAGAGACATAACGAGCAGGCCTAAAATCACGATGGAGAGCGCGAAACGGACCGAGTGACGCCGGACGTACCGTTGAAAAATCGCGATGAGGAGGATGCCGCAGACGTAGGCTAATAGAGGGCGGGCATAGTGCATGGCTCCCCCGGCGCTTCGATTAAAAACGGCAATGCCGCACAGTACGGCGTTACCGGTCATGACGCCCGCATAGACGTGACCGTGGTTCAGATAGAGGAAGGCATCGAGAGAACCGCCGGTGAAGGCCAGCAGCATAGCCGACATAAGAGTATCCACCACGCGAAGACCGGTCGGACCGGCGCTATCGTCTCGTTGAGTGCCGCGAATCCGCTCTGAGACGGGAGCGGCCCGACCTTGTGTAGCTTGCTTCGACGCTTCTGGTAAATCGTTTTTCATGCTAAGCTCCTCTATCCGCGGTTCGGTCAATCAATGCTGAGGTAATCGCCTTCCGGTGAAATAACAGGGCAGCAATCGCCGCTCCTAAGCATGAATTCGGCTGTGGCGTTAGCTACGTCTGGTACATGCAACGCCTTTTGGCAGTCTTAGCCGACGATAGCTTCGGCCTTCGCAGGAATCTTCGCTAACTCTTCCGAAGAGAGATTCGTGTGAGCCATGGCGACATGCGACGGCAGCGCTCGTAACCATTGATTGAGCGAAATGTTCTGGAATTCGCCTGTGGCAAACATCTCAAGGAAAACGACGTCCTCATCGCCTGTGTTCTCCACGCAGTGACCGGCCATCTTGGGCACGTATCCGACATCGTTGGCATTGAAGTCCATCGTGCGGGCAGCTTCCTGCGAATTGAAGACGGTCATGCGACCCTTGCCTTTGATCCAAAACTGCCATTCGCTGGCGTTGGGGTGCCAATGCAACTCACGCATTCCGCCTGGCTTGAGCGTCACGATTGCGGCGCAAATATTAGGCGAGGCTGGGAATTGATGCAAGTCGATAATTTTGGCGCTCCCGTGCTCATTGCTGTAGGCGGGCGCTAAAGCGTCGGTTTTGAAGGTGAAGACCTGAGTGGTTTTGGGGGAGCGCTGTTCGGTTTCGGCCCGGTCTTCTTGCAAGGATTGCTTGGGCGGATCACTCGGGAAGATATACAGCGGGTCGCCTTTCGGTAGTTTGGCGATCGAGTCGAGGCTAAGACCGAAGTTCTTCTGCAGTGCTTCAGGAGGGGTGTGCATCAGCCAATCGGAAAGAAGAAAGGTGCTTTCCTCAGAGAACGAGCCTTGATTGAAGACGAGAAGAAACTCGCATCCGTCCTCGCCGGTACCTTCGATGGAATGCGGGGAGCCGGCCGGGAAGTTCCATAGATCTCCCTCTTCGACGTCGTCGACGAACATCGAGCCGTCGGGGGAGAGAAGAGTGATACGGGCGTTTCCCTTGAGCATGAGGGCCCACTCATCAGCCAGGTGCCAGTGCAATTCACGGAAGCTGCCCTTGGTGAGGCGCATGTTGACGCCGGCGATCTCTTTTGAGCTCGGCAGCTCGCGCTCAGTTACCTGGTGAGTCCAGCCGCCCTCCTGCACGCGCCGGTGCGTGAGATCGAAAGAGTACCAGAGGGGTTCTACAACGCCGTGATCGGTAGGCGGCGGCATGTTGCTGTTCGGATTCATCTTGAGCAGCCCGAAGTTCTCCTGGCCGGGGTCGCTCGCGGAATGGTCATGCTGCGCTTTGGCGGTGTTCTGTGCGGTTTGGTTGAGTGTCTCAAGTTGGGCAGGCTTGACGGAAGAGGTGTGAGTAGCGGGTGAATCTGGTCTTGAGCTCATACTTAGTCGACCCTTATAGCTGGACTTGTGTTGCAGCTGCCTTTTGGGTTAGCAGAGCTTCGGATAAGAAGTGCGGGAGCGGGCTCGTGAGCCATGTGAAGATTGCCGCATTCCGCAATTCGCTCTCCCGCTGCGGTTGCAGATAAATCATATAGTTGCGGAGCAACAAGGCGATACCCATCCCGGAAACCTAGCGCGTGCCAGCATGCACTGCTACAAAGGGGCCGAACATCGCCCGGCCGTGATCCGAATTCTGGTGACGTGATCCCCGCCCGCGGCTAAGGAAAGCAGAAGGACCGGCGGCTCGCAAGAGCAACGATCGCGAACTGAGAGAGGTGTGGCAAATAGCAGTCGCAGATGGCGATGACGGGATGCTGCGCGTGATGAGAGCGGATCGGTACTGTCACGCGCTGCGTTGGTAAAGTAACAGCAAGCGGTTGTACCTAATCCAGAACGTTGGCACACTAGAGGTATGCCAAAGCGCTCCGATCTTCGGGCACTGAAAAACCTCGTAGACGAAGCCTATCTGATCGTTTCCTCCGATCCCATCCCGCGCGGTGGAATTGAAAGCGCCCGCGAAAACCTCAAAGCGGCTCGCAGCCTAGCAAAGCTCCTTCTTGTGAATTCCGATAGCCTAACTGCGTCCGAACTAGGAACGCTAGGTGGACAGAAAACTGCGGAACGTGGTTCCGATTACTTCCGATAGGGTTCCGCAAGGCGCAAGACCAGGGCGGGCGGGAGACCTAAGAAGTATCAAGATGTCCTGACCGACGGGAAATCTCCTTCCGAGGTTCGATCCAGGTCTGCTTTTGTCGTTGCCAAACGAGTTAAACAGTTGGGGATGGATTTGAAGGCAGTGGCGAAGGCCTTCCACTGTACAGAACAATACGCAAGAGATCTCATGCAAGGTGTGAAAATCCCTTCTGATGAGAAGGTCAACGCCATCATCAAGGGTCTGGATTTCGACAGCCTGCAAACCGATCAGATCAGGACGCTAGCAGAGGAAGATAGGCGTCGGCACGATGGATGGTTTAGGGGCGGAAAGGAGTAGACTAAAAGGTCTCAAATGCACAATAGATTTATCGACCTCTGCTTTCGCATTCAACATCTGCTCTTCAATTGAGGAAAGTGGCTTCGAATGCATCAAGAGTATAGTTCCTGAGCCACAACTGGCGTTTAAGGACGGCTTCGAAGTAGTCTGTAGAATCGATACTCTTGTCCAGAAGAAGTCTCGAAAGGACAGTACGGAGCTAACTGTGAAAGTGAATGCTGCGCCTGCGAGACTATTGTGTGCACCGTTTCACGTAGACCGCCTTGACGCCGTTTCCGTTCTGCTGTATTTGCGCCGGATAGCGGGAAGGAAAGCGCTTCCTCCCGCTGATATCAGTGTTTTTCAGCAGAACGGGGGAGTGTCAAGGGAGGTGATTACGATGCCTCCCGGTTCCCAAGCGAAATGTCCGGAGCGGTCGGGTTTGGGTTTGTCCATGGTGGTGATTGTATCGGGTGAGAGCGTTCGACCAGTCTTTGACGATTGTGGGTGGTGAATGTCTATCTACTGTGGGCACTCAGTTCCGTGACCAACCTTGGTCCTTGTCTCGAAGTGACTTGCATAAGTCGATCCGGGCGGGTTTGGGACTTCCACCTGTTCGTCCACGGGACAGGACCGGTAATTGTAGTCTAGGGTGTCGTTGAGTGAGTTGCGCTGATTATTATCTCTCTCGCTTTTATTGGGTTTATCGTCGCTCCCGCCAAATGCCCACTTAAGCAAACCAAAAAATGCGGCCCCGGCTGCGCCAACGGCTACATCGCCCGCAGTAATGCTACTGTCTGAGTTTGATGATGTGCGTTGTTGCGAAGGAGCCGATTGTACGCCGGGTTTCCCAACATCATACGAGTACTCCGATCCGTCTTCGGCGCGGTCGGCACCGGAGGACTGCGCTTGCTGATTTGCAATGGGTATAGAAATTTCCGAGGATATCGGTGAATAACCCTTCGAGATCGCGTATCGCATCATAGCTCTGCCTTGAGCTATGCTTGCCACTTTTTCCTGCGGGGTAGGATTGTGGGATTTCGTTGTTGAGAGCGTGATTATTCGTTCCTGAATCAGCAGTGAGCCAAATCGGTACAGGGCGTCAAGGTTCCCTCCATTCGAAGCGATCAGATAGTAGCGGGCAGCATCATTCCAATAAGGCTTTGAACCGTCAGAAGGAGTCTGCGCTTCTCTCGCTATTAGATCAGCGGCAGTCGCATCCCCTTTGTCTGCGCGTTTGGCGATTGCCATCAATGCATCACCCCAAGCACCCTTCTCCGAGTTCGTCATCGACCTTACTCGACCGACATAGCTAGATAGTTGCCGATCTGTCATCGTGCTGTAAGTCGGCGGTGTGCTCATCTGTCCCATGAGCGCAAGCAATGCTCCCGCTGCTGCAATTTCCTTACTGGTAAGGGGAGGAGTGGACGAGGTGCTTGTATTCTGCTGTCCGACGCACGGCGCGACACCTAGGACAAGAGCAAGCGTGAAAGAAATGGCACTGCGTATCATTTAAAGAAGGATCTCCTATCTGTGCTTGTCTAATCGGCTGCGCAGTTTCTTGCGAAGCATGCCGCAACCGAGTAGACCAAACCCGAGCAGGCTCAGCAAGCCGGGTTCTGGGGCCACTCCCTTAATGCCTTGTTGGACGCTTTCGTTAAATGCAAAAGAGTCAATCGCAAAATCCCATTCGCTGGTGTCAGTTGGTGAGACTGTGACCGAAGTAATCATCGGTGCCTTTAGATCGACAACGCGGAATCCTGAACTGAGGTTGGCTGGGACATTCATGAAGCTCTGGGAAGCAACCGCAGTTGATCCGTCGAACGCAGTGACGACATAGCTGGTGGAACTGGTGACGCCGTTGAATAAGGGAAAGCTGACTTCATCGGCGGTGTAGGTAGGACTTAGCGCAATGTTAATGGTCGATTTTAGAGTAGGACTGGTTCCTGGAACATAGTTGGCACTGGCCGTCCCATAGCTATTCGGAGCGGTGGCATAGGACATTGCTGGAAAATTCGTGGCGTTTCCCAGCACCACGCCACCAGTAAAAGTAGCCACATTTGGAACGGCGATAGTTTGGGTAGGTCCTGCTTCACGGAACAAGTCCGGTCCCGTGGGAGTAGGTGGTACCGTTTCGAAGTTCGCGAGCAGCGGGGCACTAACAGTAGCCGCTGACGCGCCGAGTACAAAACTGATGCTCAGGAGACAAAACGTGGTGATCACGTGCATTGAGTTGAATCTTCCTTTTCCATGACGTTGGTGTTTTAACTAACCAACAAGCTTGTATTACGCGGCTTGTACTTTCGGGCCATCGGCATAATCAGCATTAGGCCGTACTGGTGGTCTCGGTACGAGTCATCGGGAAGGAGATCCGAGCTCTCATCGCCAAAGTAGAACTGGAACGATGCCGAACGACAACTCGGCGACAAATGTAAGGAAATTGTGATCTCCAGTCCTTCTCCCACGCGGCTAAAGGCCACGACCGGAAAGAAGTAGGTGAGTTTAAGGTCGGTGAAGTTGCTGGATGGTGGCTGGAAGAGCAGTCCTAGTGCAATGCTTGACAACCATCTTCCTTGGTGCCTTGGGCACGCCAAACCTCTCATTCCACAGCACAAATGATCATTCACCCGCCTTACCAACGCAGCGCGTGACAATACCCGCGGATCGGGCGCTCTTGCCTGTAAATCCGAAATGTGTAATTATTCATAGTAGTGAATAAAAATTCAAAGAAGGAGTCCTAATTGGCCGCCCAGCTTCTATCACCCGCCGCTCATCTGTCTCCGCCCGGGCTCTGCCAGGACCTTGATCTTTCTACGGACCAACTTGCCGGAATCCTCGACCTCGCCGGCCAGATGAAGCAATCGCGCCAACGCTACGCCTCGGCTCTAAAAGGCCGCTACGTTGCACTTCTCTTTGAAAAACCTTCGCTCCGCACCCGGCTCACCTTCGAACTCGCCGTGAAACAGCTCGGCGGCGACTGCGTCACTCAAATCGGCATGATCGACGACCGCGAGCCGCTCAAAGACGTCGCCCGTAATCTGGCCCGCTGGGTGGATGCGCTCGTTGCTCGCACCTATAGCCAGGAAACCATCGATGAACTCGCGCGCTGGTCGAAACTGCCGGTCATCAACGCGCTCAGCGATCTCTATCACCCTTGCCAGGCGCTCGCCGATATGCTCACCCTGACCGAGCACTTCGGACGCCTCCGCGGACTCAAGCTCGCCTACGTCGGCGATGGCAACAATGTCGCTCATTCTCTGATGCTCTGCTGCGCGCGGCTCGGCGTCAATTGCTCTGTTTCCACCCCCGCCGGCTTTGAGCCGAATACCGACATCGTCGAGCAGGCGCAGGAGCTGGCTGATGCGAACGGCGCGCAAATCCAGATCGGTAACGATCCCATCGCCGGTCTCGCGTCCGCTCACGCTGTCTACACCGATGTTTGGACGAGCATGGGTCAGGAGGCTGAAGCGATCAAACGCAGGAAGTTGTTTGCCGCCTACCAAGTCAACGAGGATCTTCTGGCCCGCGCCCGCAAGGACGCACTCTTCATGCACTGCCTGCCCGCCAAACGCGGTCTCGAAGTCACCGATGCCGTTATGGAGTCGCCGCAGTGCGTAGCCTTCGATCAGGCGGAGAATCGCTTGCACGCGCAAAAAGCCTTGCTGCTGACGCTGCTCCAATAATCCGCCGCGAGCTTCGCATCAAAATGGCCCGCTGGAAGTGCGTCTAGTCACCTTAAGGAACATCTATGAATAAAATTACAGCAAAGAGAGTCGCCCTCGCTTACTCCGGCGGCCTCGATACGTCCATCATCATCCCCTGGCTGAAGGAAAACTACGGCTGTGAAGTCGTGGCCGTTTGCGGCGACATCGGGCAGGGTGGCGAAGAGCTCGACGGGCTCAAAGACAAAGCCCTCAAAACCGGCGCAGCCGAGGTCTACGTCGAAGATATGCGCGAAGAGTTTGTGCGCGACTATCTTTGGAAGCTCGTTCGCTCTGGCGCCGTGTACGAGCACAAATATCTGCTTGGCACCTCCATCGCGCGCCCGCTACTAGCCAAGCGTCAGGCCGAAGTCGCTCTGAAAACC
Source organism: Bryobacteraceae bacterium (assembly GCA_965219105.1). GTDB lineage: Bacteria > Acidobacteriota > Terriglobia > Bryobacterales > Bryobacteraceae > Bog-105. The sequence goes on from OZ244728.1 coordinate 4,691,320, forward strand.
GGTTGCGATGCCCTGGCCCATGGCTGTACCGGCAAGGGCAACGATCAGGTTCGTTTCGAGCTCACCTACAAGGCCATTGCGCCTCATCTCCCGGTCATTGCGCCTTGGCGCGAGTGGGACATTCTTTCGCGTGAAGATGCAATCGAGTACGCGCAAACCCACCAAGTGCCGATCGCTCAATCGACCACCAAGATCTACAGCCGCGATCGCAACATCTGGCACATCTCTCATGAAGGCGGCGAGCTCGAAGACCCTGCCAACGCCGCTCCCGACGGCATCTGGATGCTGTCCAAGAGTCCTGCCGAAGCGCCCGATGAGCCTGCCGAGGTCACGGTCGGCTTCGAGTCCGGCATTCCGGTTTCCTTGAACGGCAACTCTAACCTGAGCCCGGTCGCTCTCCTCGAACGACTGAACGAGGTCGGCGGCGAGCACGGCATCGGACGTATCGACCTGGTCGAGAATCGCTTCGTCGGCATGAAGTCGCGCGGATGCTATGAAACGCCCGGCGGAGCCATCCTGGTCGCGGCCCTTCGAGAACTGGAAGCGCTTACGCTCGATCGCTCCTCCCTCCACTACAAGCAGAAGCTGGCCCTCGATTACGGCGAGATGGTTTACAACGGGCTGTGGTTTACTCCGCTTCGCGAGGCGCTTGACTCGTTCTTTGCGCAAATCTCTGAACCGGTCACCGGCGAAGTCACAATGCGGCTCTACAAAGGCAATCTCGAACCGGTCAGCCGCAAGAGCAAAAACTCTCTTTACAGCCTCGACATCGCAAGCTTCACAATGGGCGCCGCCTACGACCAGAAAGATGCCTTGGGCTTCATCAACCTGATCGGTCTGCCGATCAAGGTCCGCGCTTCGCTGGAGAAATAAAACAATGAAACTCTGGGGCGGCAGATTCGAAACCGGACCCTCTGCCGTCTTCGAGCAGTTCTCCGGCTCTCTTCATTTCGATCGCAAGCTCATCCTCGCCGATGTCAAAGGCTCGCAGGCGTTTGCCCGGGCCCTCGAACGCGCCGGCATTCTTTCCGCTGCCGAAACGGCGGAACTGATTACGGCCTTTGAGCAGATCGCCGATGAAGCCTCCTCGCCCAATTACTTCACCGGCGCCGATGACGAAGACGTCCATACTTTCGTCATCCGCAAGCTCAACGAAAAGGTCGGCGATCTGTCGAGCAAGATTCACACTGGCCGAAGCCGTAATGAACAAGTCTCGCTCGATATTCGCCTGCACCTGCGCGCTTCTGCGGAAACAATCCTCCAGCAGCTCGCGGCCTTTCTCGATGCGCTCCTGGCTCTCGCTCGCAAATATCCGCATGCCGTGATCCCCGGCTACACTCACCTGCGCCGGGCTCAAGCCGTTCTCTGGCCGCACTACCTGCTTGCCTATTTCGAGATGTTCGCCCGTGACTTCGAGCGCATGACGCAATCGCGCGCGCGCATCGATGTATTGCCGCTTGGCTCGGGCGCGCTCGCCGGCAGCGGCTTTCCTTTCGACCGCGAAGCCATCGCCGAAGACCTCAGCTTCCCGGCCATCACGAACAACAGCCTCGATGTCTCAGGCGATCGCGACTTCGCCCTCGACTTTCTCTACGCCTGCAGCCTCATCATGCTCCATCTCAGCCGTCTGTCGGAAGACTGGATCCTCTACTCAAGCGAAGAGTTCAACTGGCTCACGCTCGGAGATGGTGTAACCAGCGGATCCAGCCTCATGCCGCAAAAGAAGAACCCGGATTCGCTTGAGTTGATCCGCGGCAAATGCGGCCGGGTCTTTGGAGACCTTACCTCCCTTTTCGTCACCATGAAAGGGCTGCCCATGACTTACAATCGCGACATGCAAGAAGACAAGGAGCCGCTCTTCGACGCCTATCATCAAACCGTTGGCTCACTGCTGATGGCGTCGGCGGTGGCCGAGAGCGTCGAGCTGAAACCGGAAGTCCCGGCGGCCGCCGCGGATGAGAGCTGGGTCGTCGCCACTGACCTTGCCGAGGAGTTGGCGCGCCACGGTGTTCCCTTTCATCAGGCTCACCAGATCGTCGGCCGGCTGGTGCTTGCTAGCGTCACTGCAGATAAAAAGCCCTCTGATTGGGACGGCGAATCGCTCGCCGCGTTTGCGCCTGAATTTACTCCCGCGATGGCGCGCTTGCTGGTTCCTGCGGAAGGCATGAAGAGCCGTGAACTGCCGGGCGGTACCGGTCCCGCGAGTGTCGCCGCTGCGCTGATTGCCGCCCAGGAGCGTCTCCACTCTATGAGGAACTCCCTCGGAACATGAACAAGAGTTTCCGCCAAGGCCAGATTCTTAACATCATTCGAGCGAAGGAAATCTACACGCAGGATGAACTGGCTCGGGAACTGAGCTTGAACAATGTCCAAACTACGCAGGTGACTCTCTCGCGAGACATGCGGGAGCTGGGGCTTGTCAAAACATCTCAGGGCTACCGCCAGTACGACACCGATCGCTCGCGTCCTAACCTTGCCGATGTTGTCAACGAATACCTGCTCGATATTCGGCTCGCGCAGAACCTCATCGTGCTGAAAACATCGCCCGGCAATGCCAGCACGGTGGCCGTCGCTGTCGACCGGCAGGAACTCGATCAGGTGGTCGGTACCGTCGCCGGTGACGATACCGTTCTAGTCGTCACTCCCGACGCCGTTGCCGCCGATCAGCTTCGGCAGCAGTTGGTTGCCATGCTGTCCGCTTAGAAAACAGCTTTAATGACGATGTCCCGCGTGAGAATGAGCCTCTTCAGCGTGCAGGCTGCACTGGCCTTCCGACAGCAGGCATCGCACATGCTCGAACTGAATCGTGGTATGCCGTATCCCGAAACTCTTCACCACGTCGTTGATACGGCGCAGAATAGAGTCGCTCTCCGATGGCGGCATGTCATCGATCAAGACATGGGAACTCAGTGCATGCAAGTTCGAACCGACGCTCCAGATATGCAGGTCGTGCACTTCGAGGACGCCTTCTATGTCGTTCATGGCGCCTGTGACCTTGTTCAGCTCCATTCCGCGCGGCAAACCTTCGAGCAGGATGTTCAACGATTCCTTGATAATGTCCCAGGCAGTGTAAAGAATGAACACGGCCAAAACCATCGATAGTATTGGATCGATGTAGGTCAAGCTCGTATAGCGAATCGCAATTGCGCCAATGATGATCGCGACTGCGCCCACTGCATCGCCCGCCATATGAGTGGCGGCGGCGCGGATATTGATGTCGCCCTTCTGTCCGCTGTGCAGGGCGAGCAGAATCGCGCCATTCAGGACCAATGCCGCGATCGCCACCCACATCATGATCCGGTCGTTCACCGGCTCGGGACGCATGAGGCGCTGAATCGCCTCCCAGAAGATCCCGAGCGACACCACAAGCAGCGTTGCGGCATTCAGAAACGCCGCGATAACTCCTGCGCGGCTATAGCCGAAGGTTTTGCTTTGGTCAGCCGGCTTCGATTGGAGATAGACCCCCACGGCCGCCAGGAGCAGCGCGAGTGCGTCCGTGAAGTTATGCCCCGCGTCCGACAGGAGCGAAAGGCTGCCTGACCGGAGCCCCGCGAACACTTCAACTGCGGTAAAGGCAAGCGTCGCGGCTACCGAAACGTTCAGCACCCAACCCTTGGTCGGGCCGTGACTGTGACCGTGGCTGTGACTATGATTGTGTCCCAAAGTGTACGATCGGCCTCTCTTTCAATCTACGACAAATGGGCGGTCCCGAGTTCGGCGGTGAGAGAAACAGTTTGCCCAGCCAACAAGAATGAGGGGGCGTGTGGCCGTATGGGTCGCGCGTGAAGCGTTCGATTACCCGAAATCCGAGTCTCTATGCGGTACGGATTAAGGTTGACGCTTCCTTTTCAGATCAGCCAAAATGGCTTCGCCGACTGGGAATTTAATCCAGTTGTTGAAAGTCAGAATGTAGCTGACAATGGCGGAAGCCCGTCCAACGCGCTCAGTTCGCTTCGAAAATTGTGATGTCATCAGACGGAAACGGCCAAATAGGGGGAGAAAACTGGTTCGCGCTGCGAGTGCGTCCGAACCACGAAAAACGTGTGGCCGAACTGATGGGCGCGGGCGAGTTCCTCTGGTGTCTCCCCGTGCAGCAGGTTCGCCGGCGCTGGTCGCAACGTTGGAAGGATGTGGAGGTTCCGCTTTTTCCGGGCTATGTTTTTGCCTGCTTCGGCCGGGAGCAGTGGCCGCGCATCATGAACGTGCCTGGCGTCGTGGACGCTGTCCGCTTCGGTAAAACTCTTGCTCCGGTCGACCGAGACGAGATCGAAGCGCTCCGGACTGCTGAGAGAGCCGCCTGTGAGCTGGCTCCGAGCCCCTATCTTCCGGCAGGAGAAAAGATCTGCATTCGCGAAGGCCCGCTCGCTGGTCTAAACGGTACCGTTGCCGAGGATCAGGGCCGCGCCCATCTGATTCTCTCCGTCACGCTCTTGCAGCGCTCGGTGCGGGTCACAATCAAACGCGATTTATTGGAAGTGGAACGGGCTGCCGCCTGACTTGCTCAGTTTTTCAGCCGCTTGTACCAAGGAACAATCATGCAAAATGTCTTGCTTAGCGAAGAAACGATACCGGAATCCGTACGTGCCGGGTGGGAAGTCACCGCTTACCGCTGCACGGAATTTGGCCCGCGCCAGTCGCGCTACTGTGTCTGCATTCCCGTAATCAACGAAGGCCAGAAGATTGTTAAGCAGCTGGAACGAATGCAAGCCTTGAGGCTGGGTCTCGACATCATCCTTACCGATGGCGGAAGTACGGACGGCAGCATGGATCCGGATCTGCTTGGGCGCCTCGGCGTGAGAGCTCTGCTGGTCAAAACCGGTCCGGGCAAGCTCAGCGCTCAGATGCGCATCTTCTTTGCTTATGCGCTCGAACAGGGATACGACGGAATTGTCACCATCGATGGCAACGGCAAGGACGGCGTCGAAGCGATTCCGAGCTTTGCACAGGCCCTCGAAGATGGATTCGGCTTTGTACAAGGATCGCGCTATGTCCCGGGCGGTCGTGAAGAGAATACTCCGCTCGACCGCAAATTAGGCCTCAAGCTTCTGCACGCGCCGCTCATCAGCTTAGCGGCGGGCTTTCGCTATACCGACACGACCAATGGCTTTAGAGCCTTCAGCCGCGAGTTTCTGCTCGATCCCGCCGTCCAGCCTTTTCGTAGCGTCTTTGATACCTATAACTTGCACTACTATCTGTCCATCCGGGCTCCGCGCCTCCATTACAAAGTGAAAGAGTTGCCGGTCACGCGCTGCTATCCGAAAGCCGGCCCCACCCCATCCAAAATTTCAGGAGTCGGCGGCAAGCTCGCCATAATCCGGCTCCTCTGGTATGCAGTGATCGGGCGCTATAATCCCCGGCCATAGGTCGATTGAACGAATTGGACGGCTTCGCTGAGCGCCGTCACCGGCTGTTCGCCTTCGCGCATCTCGAGCGAAAGCCAGCCATCGTAGCTGGCGGAGGCTAAAGCTGCTGCTACGGAAGCGTGGTCGATCACGGGCTGGTCGAACGAGCCGAGATTCGGCTCGCTGACATGAAAGTGCCGCAGAATGTCCCGATGGGACTCGAGCGCCGCAGGTATGTCTTCGCCCGCTAGAAACATGCAAGCGGTGTCCAGGTGCAGGCGAAAGCCGGGTGAGTCAACCTCCCTCACCAATGCCGCGGCTTCGTTGCTGTTTGTTATAAAGTTGCAGCCGTACTGAGGCGGGTTCGCTTCCAGACATAGGCAAACCTCGCGAGCAGTGTAATAAGGAGCGGCTTTGCGAAAAAGCTCAGCGGCTTGGGAAAACGCGGCGGACATGGAAAGCTCGCCGCGATCGCGATTCTTCGGTGCTCCGAAGACCAGGCGGGTAGCGCCCAAGCCGGCCGCCAGGTCTGCGCAGAGCAGCAGATGGGTCAAAAGGTTCTGCCGTTCGGCTTCCGTGCCGAATAGCTTGCAATCGGGTTTCGCGAACAGAATGGCTTGGAGCGACGGCACGGTAAAGCCGTCCTCCCTAAACTTCTGTTGTAAGAATTGGGCGGCATCGGGAGTCGCGCCCTGCCAGTCGGGCCAAAGGCGAGTAGGCGCAATCTCGAGCGCCTGTATGCCCGACCGCCGCAGAGTGGAGTAGGCCTCCTGGTCAAGAGCGGCAGACCAGGCGATATTCGAAACTGTCAGTTTCACGAGTGGGCACGCTGCCGTTCTGAATCGACGTAAGCGCCGAGCCGCGCGAGAACTTCGTCAGCTGTGAATCGATAGCCGTTGCTTTGGCCGAATATCGCGGCGTGCCGGCTTCGAATGTCGTATGCGGCGGTCGGCGCCGGAGCGCTGCCGATGGGTGTTTCGGGAAAGAGGCGGTCGTGTATTAGCTTAGTCGCGACGGGCTCTGTCGCTAGATTGACGAGCGGAAGCCGGTGCGTCAGCACCGTGTCCAAATCGTTCGAGAGACAGGTCATGTCGTAGTACTGAAAACTGCTCTCCGGATTGATCGCGTTTAAGCAATTGTCATGAATCAGGTCGTAAATTACGTTTTTCTTAAGACCCGGTCCGAACAAAGCCGGCAGTCGTAAAACAACCAGATTGGGAAACGCTTCCCGCATTTTCTGTTCGACGTACAGACGATTCGTGCCGTACGCGTGATTGGGAAGACTGCTGCAGTCGAACGATTCGTCGACGTTTTTCGCTACTGGATAGACATCCACTGTAGACATCAGCACGGCCTGTTCGGCCCGGACGCTCAGCACGTTGTCGAGCAGGCGGTCGATTGCGGCGCGATCTTCTTCCGGCGCCTGATTGGCGCGCCATTTGGCCGCGCTCACGCCGGAGCATACCAGCAAGCCATACTGCTTGCCGCGGATTTGTTCGATATCGGTCGAGCGGTACAGATCATCGAACGCCCGCTGCTGTTTCAGGCTGCCACCGACAAATCCGGTGTGGCCGATGAGACAGGTTCGAGACATAGCGACTTGAAATATAGCATCGCAGCACGGAAAGGAGGATCGCAGGATGAGTTTGCCGAGCCGCGAGTATGACGCGATTGTGATTGGGGGCGGATTTTACGGCTGCTGTTTGGCTTTGACGTTGCGGGACCGTTTTTCGCGTGTCCTCCTTCTCGAACGGGAGCCGGAGTTGCTGATGCGTGCTTCCTATGCGAACCAGGCACGGGTGCACAACGGCTATCACTACCCGAGAAGTCTGCTGACTGCGAGCCGGTCAGCCGTAAATTACCCGCGCTTCAAATCGGATTTTTCCGATTGCATCGACGACAGCTTCGTGAAGGTCTACGGCATCGCCCGCGGCTCATCGAAGGTCACCGCTTATCAGTTTCTTCAGTTCTGCCGCCGGGCGGGCATACCGGCCCGGAAAACTCCTGAGCCGATCGCGCGCCTTTTCAATTCATCCCTGATTGAAGACACCTTTGTAACCGAGGAGTGCGCCTTTAACGCCGTTCGCTTGCGGGAGAACCTTCGCAAGAAGCTGGATGCGGCGAATGTAACCGTCCTCTGTGGAGAAGAAGCCGAGCGCGTCGAACAAGGTAGCAGCCGGAATCTGCGTGTAATTTCGAAAGGCGGGCGCGAGTGGGAAGTGCACTGTGCCTTCAACTGCACCTATGCGCGGCTCAATGAGCTGCTCGTGCGTTCCGGCTTGCCCAAGCTTCCGCTAAAGCGCGAGATGACCGAGCTTTCTTTGATACAAATGCCGCCCGCGCTTGAAAAAATCGGGATCACGATCATGGACGGGCCCTTCTTTTCGTCCATGCCGTTTCCGGCCCGTAAACTTCACACCCTCTCGCATGTCACCTACACCCCACATGCCTCGTGCAACGACCTTGAACATGCGGAGTTGCCCGAATTTCCCTCACAACTGCGCTCCAAACACCTGTTTATGCTGCGCGATTCTGAACGCTATTTGCCCTTGCTGCGCGAGTCACGGTACGTCGATTCACATTTCGAGATAAAAACAGTACTACTTCAGAACGAAATTGATGATGGCCGACCCATTTTGTGCCGATGTGATTACCAGATGAAAGGTCTGTACGTGGTGCTTGGCGCCAAGATCGACAACATCTACGACATCAACCAGGTGATTGTGAAACAAAATTTCGTCGAGGAAGCAAAACATGAACTCTCCCATTGAATCGGCATTCGATCTCTCGCGTGAGCCAGCCATAACGGCTCGAAATAGTGACACCTTGATTTCGGTCTGTGTCATTGTTCCGGACCGGGCCGAACTGTTGGAGCCGTTCATTTCCAACGCGGTCTCGGTGCTCGAATCCTTTGTGACCTATTACGAGATCCTGTTGATCGACAACAGTACTCCGGTTGAAGTCCACACCGCGATCGGGCAGCTGCAAAAGCGAATCCCGCACCTTCGGATGCTGCGGCTCTCGCGCCGTTACGATGCCGAACTGGCGATCGCGGCCGCGCTCGATCACTGTGTCGGGGATTACGTGGTTGTCATGGACTCTGTCTTTTACCCGCCGGAGCTCATTCCGAATCTGGTGAAACGAGCCATCAGCGGCTTTGATGCAGTTGTCGCCGAGCCCACCGGCGCTTCTTCCGGCGTAATCGATCGAGCTCTCATTCAGCCGCTTTATCGAACCGCAAGCCGTGTGCTGGGTTTTTCGCTCAAACCGGATGAATCGTACTTCCGGGTGTTCAGCCGGCGCTTGGTCAACTCGCTGATTCGCATCCGGAGCAAAAATCGGTCGCTCAGTTCCATGAACGGTCTAATCGGATTGCGCTGTCAAATAGTTCCGTACGTTCCGCATTCCGGCTTGCCCGAGATTCCGGTCCCCCAACGGGTGCGGCGGCAGCTTACAACTCTTGCTCATGTTGTGGTCTCAAACAGCGGCATCCCGCTGCGGTTCGCCGCCCTGTTAGGATTGCTCGCGAGCGGCCTCAACCTCCTCTATCTCTTTTACATTTTGGCGGTCACACTTGTGAAATCGCGAATCGCCGAAGGCTGGCTCACCAGTTCGCTCATGCATACGACGATGTTCCTGCTGCTGTTTGTCATCATGAGCATCCTCTCTGAATACGTGGCTCGCATCCTCGATGAATCGAAGGAGCAGCCGCTCTACTTCATCGAGTCTGAGAGCAACAGTACGGTCGCAAGCGCAACGCTCGAACGCCTCAACGTGGTCTAGGGTCTGCAGACGCTTTGAATCGGAGATCATCTTTGTGAGCAGGCCCGTTCCATTGCGGTTGCTGATTGTGCCCCTCCTTCTCTGGGGTGCTTTCATCTCCCGTGCCGCGATCCCATCGAGTGCCGATGAGGATTGGCGATTTTATGGCAGGGATCAGGCAAATACACGCTTCTCGCCTCTGACTCAAATTGATTCGCATAATGTCGGCGAGCTCCGGGTGGCTTGGCGTTTCCATGCTGGAGGCAGCGATGGCCGCATTCCGACAGCTATGGAATGCACTCCGCTGGTAGTGCGAGGCGTGATGTATGTCACCTCGCCGGTCCTCGAAGTCATCGCTCTCGATGCGGCTACCGGACAGGAGATCTGGCGATACAATCCTTTCCCCGAAGAAGCCGCGGGTCGACGGCTCGGACTGCCCCTCATTGTTGCCGCTCTCTTACTCTTGGCCGGTGCTCTTTCGGCCGGTTTTGCCGTGCGTGCCCTTCGGCGAAAGCATCGCCGATCCAGAGCGCTGCAGTTTTCGGCTGTGCTCGTGCTGACCGCAGTCGCAGGGCCTGGTCCGCTCAAGCTTTTGAAGCAAGCCGTACACCTGCTGCTGCCCAATCCCAGGCTCGAGCAGCGCCACTCGGGGCCGAATCGGGGTCTGACGTATTGGGAGAGTGGAGCCGACCGGCGCATCTTCTTCGCGGGCGGCCACCGGCTCGTCGCAATCGATGCCCTGTCCGGAAAACCGGTTCCGGACTTCGGCCATCGCGGTGTTGTCGATCTGCTTGCCGGCCTCAAAGAACCTGGCCGCTCACTCGATGGCTTGTCTTACGCCGTCACCTCGCCCGCAGTCATCTGCCGGGATGTCCTGGTCTTGGGTTCGTCAGTCGGCGAGGGCCCGGATCTCACTGCTCCTGGCGATGTGCAAGCATTCGACATTCGAACCGGTCGCCCCCGCTGGGTTTTTCACACTATTCCGAGGCCGGGCGCTCCCGGATCGGAGACCTGGCCAAAGGGCGCATGGCAACATATTGGGGCTGCCAACTCATGGGCGGGCATGTCTGTCGATGAATCTCGCGGGTTGGTCTTTGTTCCTACCGCTTCTCCGGCCTTTGACTACTATGGCGGCGATCGGGCCGGTCAAAATCTGTTCAGCGACAGTGTCGTAGCTCTCCAGGCGGACGATGGCCGGCTGCGCTGGCACTTCCAGGCTGTCCACCATGATCTCTGGGACTACGATCTCCCCTGCCCACCTGTCCTGTTCGACTTGAGGCGCGATGGCAAGCTGGTCCCGGCCCTCGTGCAGCCAACCAAGCAAGGATTCCTGTTTGTTCTTGACCGTGATACCGGACGACCGCTCTTTCCAGTCGAAGAGCGAGCTGTTCCTGGCTCTACAATTCCCACCGAGCAAGCGTCATCCACGCAGCCGTTCGCTCTGATGCCCGCGCCTCTTGTGCGTCAAACGATCACGGAAGCCGATCTGAGCAACCTCTCGGCTCGGTCTCACCGCTTTGCCCTCCAACAGCTTCGAGCTCTGGCCGGAGGCTCACTGTTTCTGCCGCCAAGCCGTCGCGGCACTCTTGTTATTCCCGGGTTTCAGGGGGGCGCGAGTTGGGGCGGCCCTTCATACAACCCGGAGAAGGCCCGGCTGATCATCAACACAAACGAAATTCCCTATCGCTTGCGCATTGTCGATTCTCAACGCCCGGAACTTCCCTACAAAGTAGAAAGCTTCAACGATCCATTTGTCGACGAAGACGGCTATCCAGCGATCCGGCCACCATGGGGCAAACTCTCCGCTCTTGAAATGACTGGTGGGAGCCGACTGTGGGAGATACCCCTCGGCGAATACCCGGAACTGACACGCCGGGGCATACCCGTTACCGGAACCGCTAACATCGGCGGCTCCCTCCAGACCCGGAGCGGTCTGATTTTCATCGCTGCCACCAAGGACCGCCTGTTTCGTGCTTTCGATGCCTCGTCCGGCCAACTGCTGTGGAAAGCACAACTGCCCGCGGCCGGGCATGCCTCGCCCGTCACTTACTCGGTCAGGGGCAGACAATACGTGGTCATTGCGGCCGGCGGTGGTTCAATCGCCGGTAGTTCGCCTTCAGGCGACGAATACATCGCTTTTACTCTCCCCGGAGGAAACCAATCTTGAGTTCTACTACCCTCAACCTCGCTCCGCCTCTCAATGCCGGTCCTCGCTTGGCCTCGCGCCCGGCCCTGGAACAAGTTGTCATTCGGCTGTCCCAGATTTACTTGGCGGTATGGTTCTGTTCCTATCTGGTCAGCGGGCTGCGCGCGGCGTTCTGGTTCAACGGATACCCGGTTAATGGGCCTTTCCAGCTTTACGATCCGCTCCGTCGCCTGGCTGCCGGTCAGCATGCCGGAACCGATTTCCAGTTTTTCCACGGTATCGGTGTTCCGTTCTTGCACTATCCGCTTTTCTGGCTTTTTGGCGGACACTCGCTCATCGCTTCGGAACTATCGCGCCAATTTACCTCGCTGCTCTTGTTTGTGGGCAGTCTGGCCTTTTTCCTTTGGGCTGTTTATCGCAATACCGCCTACCGGCTGGCGGCTCATCGATTTCTGCGGTCGCCCTATATCGCTGCTGCCGCCATTATTCTTTCGCTTGAGGTGGTCTTTCCTCGCAGCGCCGAGCCCGGCCATAGCTTAGTTTCCGGACGCTCAACGATGCCGCTCCTGGTGTTCGCAGTGGTTGAGCTCCGGCTTGGCCGCTGGTGGAAAGCAATGCTTTCGGGGCTCATCATCGGTGCTGCCTTTGTCTTCGGGACTGAGCATGGAATCAGCCTGGCTCTCGCCTTGCTTGCCATCACTGCGCTGTCTGTCATTCAGGCTGGTTTGCTTCGAAACTTTAGCGCCGCCTGGGAGAACATCTGTTTTCTCGCCGTCTCATTGGCAGCTGCTTTCGCAAGCGGAGCCGCTCTGCTGATCTCTTTCTGCGGCATCGAGGGAGCGCGCCGCGCTCTTCACTTCAACTTGGTCGAACTTCCCGCCGACCAGTTCTGGTTTTTTGGCAGCCCGCCGATGCCTTACCTGACCAGCCTGCGCCAACTTGTCTTTGACCACCACGTCATCCTGTGCTTCATTCCTTCACTCCTGCTTGTCGTTCTACTCGCAGTGATGATTGGTTCTCGCTGGAGGAAGCCGCTGAGGACCGCATCCGATTGGGGCGCATTGGCAGCTTGGATGCTGATCTACGCTGTACTGACTGCCATCCCGCTGATTGGGATTCTAAGCCGCCATTACGTGTTCCCCCAAACCCGGATCTTCCTCCTAGTCGCAACGCTATCCCTTGCGCACGGTTGGTTAGACCGGGAATTTCTTCGGCGGCCAAAGCCGGCGCGGATCTTAGCCCTTTCGCGATTGACTCGAATGGCGGCTCTTTGCTTTATTGCTCTCCTTGGGCTCAGCACGCTTAGCCTGGCCTATCGCTCGATTCGCTCAGCATCGGCGACCATCCAGCATTACCGGCAACCGGCGTCTTACAGCCGGTCGCTCGATGAAAACTGGAACGCTTTCCTGACCGGGGCTACCCGGGTTATCGACACCCGCCGTACGCGCCCGCAAGTTTCGCTCTGGTCCGAGTACGCCGCCCTGCTCGACGCCCACTATGGCACCTTTCAACCTGCCGAAGACTACATCATCCACACAGTCGGAGAAGAGCGCTGGCAGCATTATCAGGACGTGTTCCGCCGCACAAATCCGGAGTTCGTCACCACCATGACTTCCCAGTTCTCGTTCGCAGAGTGGTTGCAAAATGAGCGCTGGGAGTTCTATGAAGAACTGTTGAATAACTATGTGCCGGCAGCCGATGTTGAACATGCCACGGTATGGCAGCGTCGGCCAGGGCCTTGGATCGAGTCGCCCCAAAATTTTGAGCCGCTCCCGCTTGCCGGCCACGGAGAAAGCGTTGTGATACCGGCAGCCTCAAGCGCCAAAGATGTCGTTGTTATTGAAATCCACTACCAAATCAGCAATCCATGGAAGAAGCTGCCGCTCCTGGGCGGGACTCCCCGCTATTTGGCTCGTCTCGAAGGCTCACCTCGTCAGATGTCCATCTCGTTCCCACCCTATCGTTCTAGTTTCGAGTTTCCTGTCGTGCGTACCGGATCTCACCCGGTCAAAATTGACTTTCACACCGACAGCTTTCTACCCGGCGCCCGCTTCGAGGTGCAGTCCGTGGGAATGCGTGAATTGCCCTTCAGTCGCTCTGAGGCCGTACTCTTCGCTCCCAGGCATGTTCCATCTCGCTACTAACATTTTTGTGTTTTCGACCGATAAGAAATAAGCAGCAATGAGCCTCACTTCGACTCAACTCGAACCCACTCACCGTAAGAGCCAGAAGGTCAATGCCTTCTTGTTCCTTGCGATTGTTCTGCTCGCGTTCGTCGCGCTCGCGGCAGGATATTGGAAGTACAAGCACCGCCTCCGGATGGACGAGTTTGGTCATCCGATCACGATGGAACCAGGAGGAGGCCGCGTGACACCGGGCGTCACGGCTCAACCGGAAGACAGCCAGGCTCGTGGGCGACTGCCTGAGTTCAAAGAGGTTCCAGCGGCTTCACTCTCCTCTTTGACGCCCGCCACGCCGTTCCCGGACGGGCAGGGTCAGTGGACTCGCTCTCAAGGCGATGCTTCCTCCAGCCGGTACTCTTCTCTCAACCAGATCAACCGGAAGAATGTGGCGCAGCTCAAAGTTGCCTGGACTTACCATTCGAACGATGGAAAAGCGAATGTGCAGGCGACGCCCGTCATCGTCGACAACGTCTTATACGCTCCGACCGCCGGCAATTTTGTAGTGGCGCTCGATGCTGCTTCAGGCCGCGAACTCTGGCGGTTTCGACCGGGTGGCCACCCCGCGCAGCGTGGCCTGCTTTACTGGGCGGGCGATGGCGTTGCGTCACCCCGCCTGTTTTTCACAAGTGGGGCCTCGCTTCTGGCACTTGACCCCAAAACGGGTCAGCCTGTCCAGGAGTTTGGGCAGGGTGGCAGAGTGCCTTCTGGCGGAACAGTCTCGCCCGTCGTTGCCAAAAACGTTATCGTTGCCGCAAACTTCAACGTGGTTTCTGGATACGATGCCAAATCCGGCAGGCGTCTCTGGAGCTTTTGCGTCCTCGGAAAAGAAGACGGACAGTCAGGCGATCACGGAGCCAACGTCTGGGGCGGCATGGCAGCCGACGTGAACCGAGGCATCATTTACGTCGCGACCGGCGCACCCCATCCCAACTTCATTGGGATCGATCATCCGGGAGATGACCAGCATGCCGACAGCGTCCTCGCTCTCGACGCGCGCACCGGACGGCTCCTGTGGTCCTTCCAGGAGATTCGGCACGACATCTGGGATTTGGACATCCCAGCTCCTCCTAATCTGGTTACCGTGCTGCATGACGGCAAGCGCGTCGATGCCGTGGCACAGGTCACCAAGCTCGGCAACACCCTGCTGCTCGATCGTCTGACCGGTGAACCCCTATTTCCCTATCGGCTCCGGAGGGCGCCGGTGTCGAAGCTTCCTGGCGAGCGCACCGCTCCCTATCAGCCCGTCTTTTCGCTTCCCGAACCCTTTGCCCGTCAGCAGTTCGACTTGGCTGACGTCACGACGCTGTCGGACCCGGCACACGCCTTTGTCCTCCGCCAGGCTCAGAAAGCGAACTACGGCTGGTTTCAGCCATTCGAGCCGGGTAAACCGACCGTCTACTACAACGTGAATGGCGGCGCTGAATGGACTGGGGCAAGCTTCGATCCGCAGAGCGGCCGTCTATACGTCAGCGCAAACGAGATTCCCTGGATCATGACCGTTCTAAAAACCCGCGTTCGGTTCGCGAGCAGTCCCAGTTCGCCTTCGCCCGGCGAACAGGGTTTTCTCCAGTATTGTTCCGGTTGTCATGGCGCCGACCGTAAGGGGAGGGGCATGGCGCCGTCCTTGGTTGGGTTGGCGAATCGAATGCTCGATGACGAAGCCACTGCTGCTATCGTGCATGGCCGGAATGCCATGCCGCCCATCCCCGTCCCTGCGGCGCAGCGTCAGCAAATTATCAACTACCTATTCGACCGGGATCTTCCAGCAGACGACGGAAGCAATAAGCAAGCTGCCTACACTTACTTCCCAAATGGCTACCCGAAGTTGATGGACGACAACGGCTACCCCGGATCAAAACCGCCTTGGGGAACCCTGAACGCGATAGACCTGAACACGGGCAAGCTCGTCTGGAAAGTACCACTGGGCGAGTATGAGGAGCTCAGCAAGCGCGGTATCCCGAAAACCGGAACAGAGAATTTCGGCGGCGCTACCACGACTGCGGGAGGGCTGGTCTTCTGCGCTGGAACGCGCGATTTGAAGATACGCGCTTTCGATAAAGACTCCGGAGCAGAACTCTGGTCTGCAAAGCTTCCGTTTGGGGGCTTCGCGCCACCCGCAACGTACCAAGCTCATGGCAAACAATACGTCGTCATTGCTGCCACCGGCGGCGGTAAACTTGGCGGCCCGACAGGAGACGCCTACGTAGCTTTCGCTCTCCCCTAGTGGTCGCCGGGATTACTGCGGCTGATCGGGTGGCTTTTCGCCCGGGCGAAGCAGGCTCGGAATCTTCTTCTTGGTCTCGTCCTGCTTCTCCGCGGCCTTTCTGCGCTCCTTCTTTTCGCCGCTTGACATGGCAGTTTCGCGCTCCGTCTTCTCCTTCGCTTCTTGGGCGCTTAAATCTGTCGATCTCTTCTTCGAATCTTCGAGCGACAGCTCTTCGCTATCGCTGGTCGTGTCAATCGCCTCCGTGAGAGCGAACTTATAGCGCTCCAGGTCCTTCGGGTCGCTATCTTGAATCTTGTTGAGCTCAGCGAGGAAGTCCTTTTCCGAGCCGATCACCTTGACCATCCCTAGATCGATCGGGTGGTTATGCTTCAGGGCATCGTCAGCAACGTTATCCACCGCTTCAATGATCCGGGTATAGTCTTCTAGAGCGTTGTGGATGAAGATGCTGCGTCCCGGCTTCTCCTTGGCAAGGTACTGCTGAACCAAGTCCATGCGCTGCTTTGCCAGATGCATGTACAGCAGCAGGCGATCGTTAGGGTCTTGCGCCTCCCGTATCTGCTCCACTTCGTTCGGGGTGAGAAAATCACGATCTTCGGCCCGCAAGATCATAACCGGGGCCAGCAATAGCGCGATTGCGCAGCAACATCTCATTTCGCCATCGCTCCCGCCAGAAGTTTATCGTGAATCTCCTCGAGTTTGCGGCTGGTCTGCTCGGCCCAGCCGCGATTTGGCAGCGCAATATCGTCGAGCAGCCCAGACATCCGGCGCTGCAGCATCGCCACCCGCAGTTCGGCCCGTTTGTAGAAGCGCGCTTTGTGCGCGACCTGAAGCAAGCCGACGCAACTATCCAAGTTCTTGGTCATCTGTTCCAGAGCCTCATCACCTTTGTCGATGCCGCCTTTTTCGTAGGCCGAACGTGCAGCGTCGAAAGACTCTTCGGCGCTCGTCAGGTCCGATTCGGCCTGTTTGTCGGGATTGGAAATGCCGCTGGAATTATGGTGGCTCATTCCATATCCCGCCCAACCCGGCGTACTCGCCAGGAGCGCGACAGCGAACAACATCTTCGACATACGATTCCCCGCCTGAACTGCGGCGCAGGCTTCCGCGCAGCCTCAATGAACGCTATTCTACCGAGCTTTTACCACGATCTCGCGCAGCCGCCGTAGCCTGCTGCTGCAGGTGCGACATGTTGATGCCCTCGAGAGCCAAAGCGATGAAGCCAATGACGATCAGCGGGATCGTCAGGACTGCCCATAGGATCAGCGAGAAGCGCTTGGCGTGCCCTGAACCCAGGCCGAACATGATCAACGTGCGCGCCGTGACCCACTGAAAAGAGCCGAGATTTCCCGGCGCCTGCGGGACGATGCTCGTCAGCCGCAGCAGAACCATCATCGTAAACGAGGCCGTCCAGGCAACCGGCAGCTGGTTTGCGCGAACGAGCAGGTAAATCGGCACGATCTGCGCCAACATGTACAGGCCGCTCACGAGGAAAGAGAAGTAGAGATAACGGGAGTGTCCGATTTGGTGCAGGTCCTCGATCAGCGTGTCGAACCAGCGCGGCCACGTGATTCCGAAGACCAACTTGAGTGACTGCGTACGGGCATACATCGCATAAGCCAGAAAGACTGCCAGGATGGCAATGAGCACCGCAAGAATATAGCCCGCATGCAGCAGCACGCCCGGCAGTTTTCCGATGCGCAGAGAGACGAAGAAGCAGGTCAGCAGCCAGATGCCGTCGAAGATCCGCTCGATCAAGGCCGATGCGAAGCTCACCGAAAGGGGGACAGCCGTAAACTTCGAGAGCAGGAAGCAGCGGATAACCTCACCGGCGCGCAAAGGAAGAACTTCGTTGGCAAACAGGCCAACGTAGATGCTCTCAACGGCCTGTATAAACGGGACGCGCTGAACGGGGCGCAGCAAAAGACGCCAGCGCCAGGCGTGGAGCAGGTAAACACAGATGTCGGCCACGACTGCGCCAGCCACCCAGCTGTAGTGCATGTGACGCACTTCGCTCCAAATGTGCTGAAGACCGGCACCGTTGAGCACCCATCCCATGCAGATCAAGGCAATGATCGTGGTAGCGGCGATCAACGCCCACGATCTGAAATTTGTGCCGCGTTCCACTGGCCTGAGGGGTGCGGTCTCGATGCTCAAGCAACCCCATGATAGCGCCGCGCACGTGAATGCCGGATGACGCTAGCGCTAAACATAGAGGCCCATGGCGGCTTTCGCCTTCCGCATCGTGTCCTGGGCGATGGGGAGGACGCGATCGCGGCCCTTCTCGAGAACGGCATCGAGGTAAGCGGGGTCGGCGGTGACTTCGCGGTAGCGCCGCTGTATCGGCTCGAGGCGTGCGATCACCGCCTCGGCGACCAGCTTCTTGAAATCTCCGTAGCGCAGGCCGGCAACGCGAGACTTGTCGATTGAAGGGTCGCAGGCTTGCGCGATAGTAAGTAGATTTGCGACCCCCGCCCCCATGTCTTCCGGATCGACGGCCGGCTTTGAGTCGGTCGTGGCGCGGGCAATCTTCTTTTGAATGGTTTTGGGATCGTCGAGCAGCCCGATCGCGTGACCGGCGCCTGTCGCGGACTTACTCATCTTTTGAGTCGGGTCGTCAAGCCCCATGATGCGCGCGCCTACGGCCGGCAAGCGCGTGGCCGGCATGACGAAGGTATCGCCATAAAGCGAGTTGAAGCGCGCGGCGACGTCGCGCGCAAGTTCCAAGTGCTGCATTTGATCCTCGCCGACCGGTACGACCGCAGCCTGATAGATCAGGATGTCAGCGGCCATCAAGACCGGATATTGCAGCAGGCCATCGCCGACGGTCTCCTGCTTTTCGGCCTTTGCTTTGAACTGGGTCATGCGATAAAGCCAGCCGAGCGGCGTGACACAAGTGAGCAGCCAGGAGAGTTCGGCGTGGCCCGAGACGCTCGACTGCACGACGACAGAAGAATGCTCCGGATCGATACCAGCGGCCAGGAACAGAGCGGCGGTCTCGCGAATCTTGGCCCGCAACTCCTGCGGATCCTGATACAGCGTGATTGCGTGAAGGTCAACGATGCAGAAGATGCTCTCGTATTGAGTCTGGATTTCGGCCCAGTTTTTCAGCGCTCCGAGATAATTACCAATGTGGAGCTGGCCGGTTGGCTGAACGCCGGATAGAACACGTGCTTTCATCGAGAGAGGAAACTTCATCGTAAGGGATGGCGGAAACAGTAACGATTGAGAAGCTGGTGTATGGCGGCGACGGCTTGAGCCGAACCGACGGCCAGGTGATGTTGACGCCGTTCGTGCTGCCGGGCGAAACGGTCTCTGTTGAAACGGCTAAGAAGAAGTCGGGGCTGTTGCGGGGCGCTTCGCCGCATGTGCTGGAAGCGTCTGCTCATCGAGTGACGCCGCGCTGCGAGTACTTCGGAGTATGCGGCGGCTGCCAGTATCAGCATGCCGATTACTCGTACCAGCTGGCGCAAAAGGCGGCGATCCTGCGCGAGACGCTTGAGCGCCTAGGCGGGATCAAGTACGGCGATGAGATTCCGGCGATCAGCGGCGAGCCGTGGAATTACCGCAACCGCGTGCAACTCCACTTCGCGGAGAGGCAATCGGGCTTCCACCGGCAAGGCTCTCATGCGCTATGCGCGATCGACCATTGCGAGATCTCGGCGCCGCTGCTGGTCGAAGCGATCGGGCGAATTGCCGCGCTGGTGAAGAGGCCGGAATGGCCGGTGTTCTTGCGTTCGCTCGAGCTGTTTACCAACGGGACGGACCTGCAAATCAACGTGCTCGATTCGACCAAGCCGGTGGCGGCGAGGTTCTTCACCTGGCTCAAGTCCCATCTGCCGGCGCTTGCGCCGGGCGCAATCGAGTACGAAGCAGCCGGGTTCCGGTTCCGCATCAGCGGCGGATCGTTCTTTCAGGTCAACCGCTTCCTGGTCGACGCGCTGGTGGAGGAGGCGATCGGCGACGCCTCTGGCGAGCGTGCGGTGGACTTGTACGCGGGAGTCGGCTTATTCGCGCTGCCGCTGGCGCGGCGTTATACGCGGGTCGAAGCAGTGGAGCGCGGCCTATCGGCGATGCGCGACCTGGAGCACAACGCAAGCCAGGCCGACGGCCGCGTACAGGCGACGAAGGGCAATGCAGAAAACTACATAGGAGAACTGGAGCAGGCACCCGATTTGTTGATCGCAGACCCGCCGCGCACCGGTCTGGGCAAAGAGGTGACAGCGCGGTTGCTCGAGCTGCGGCCCAAGCGACTGACGATTGTGAGTTGCGACCCGGCCACGCTGGCGCGTGATGCAAAGATCCTGCTCGGCGCTTACGCGATACGCCGCCTGGCGCTGGTCGATTTGTTCCCGCAGACTTACCACTTCGAGACCGTAATGAGCTTGTCATTGACGCCGGAAGCGGGATAGAATTCCGCTCCATTTTCGCGTGATCAGTTCAGCGATCTGAAGCGCGATGGCGAGCGCGAGAAAAGCGGGCCAAAGCTGCCACACGGTGGAATTACGACGGCCGCCGGTGTTGAAGATGTCAGAGAGCGGCGGGTTGTACGTGCCGCCCGTGAAGCTCGAGATTGTTTCGAGCAGACGGGAGTTCACGCCGTGATCTTCGAACTCGGGCTGCTCGCGGTAGAGACCCACTTCCGGGAAGGCGATTGATTCGGCAACGGGGCGAACTCGGAAGAGGCCGGTGAGCGGGCCAATATGCAAGCGGCCGTCATATAAGCCGCGGGCGGTTCGCGTTACGTCGACAGGCTTGCGGAAGCCGTGTGGGCCGAGCACATAAATCGACGGGATAGCAGCCGGTTCAGGCGTATCGGCCGCGAGTTGGTAATGGACGCGAAGGTCACCGTTCGAGGGATCGTATTCCGCGGTGGCCTTACTCGGATTTGAGTACATGAGCAGGTCGCGGCTCACATTGATCCAGAATTTGTCGAAGCCGGGCCAATTGACCCACGCCTCGGCCCAGCGGCTTTTGGCATCGGAGGTAAAGACGGCGGCTCGTCCAAGACCGTACTGCCAGCTCACAAAGAGGGGATTTTTCTTCACGGGATCGATTTCGAGCACGGTGTCGGCGCCGGGCTTGGATACGAACCGGACGTAACCGCGCAGAGGCGGAGCGTTGCGCATATCGACGCCGTCGAGCACATCGGAGGGACGCGAAACGATGGGAGTGAGAGGCTTCTCTACAGCGGTCGAGCCGGTATAGGTCTCGACGTCTTTGAGGAGAATCTGTTCCAGGCCGACCGGCTCGTTGAGGAAGTAACTCCGGCCGCCGGAGGTGGAGGCTACTTTTTCAAGGTAAGTCCGATTGACGTCTTGGCCCAATCCGACCGTGGAGATGGTCACATCGTGCTGGGCGGCTTCTTTGGCGAGATCGATGCTGTCGCCCTCTTCGGAGATGCCGTCGGTGAGCAGCACGATGTGTTTGAAGTTAGCGTTCGAGGGCAGAACGCGATGATAGGCCTCGGCGAGAGCAGGCGCGATTTGGGTTCCGCCATCGGGAGTGATGCCGGCGATGAGGCGTTTGATCAAGGGCTTATCTTCGGCGCGGCGCATGGGGACAGCCCACTGATAGGAGTTGTCGAACATGAGGACACCGATCGAATCGACGGGTTTCAGATGGTCGACCACGCCAATGGCGGAGACACGCGCGAGTTCAATTTTGCGGCCCTCCATGGATGAGGATTTATCGATGATGAGCGCGACACAGGTTCCTTTCGGCGTGTCAGGAGGAGCGAGCTTGGCGGGAAGCGCGCGGTCGAGAGCATCCATCTGGACGTCCTCCTTGTAGACCTGATGTTCGCCACCGATCAGCAGCAATCCGCCGCCATCTTCGACGTACTTTGCAAGACGGGTTTTGCGATCCGCCGAAACGGTGGCGAGGTCGAGATTGTTCAAGACGACAAGCTGGAGGGTGGACAGATCGCGGTCGATTTGCGCGGGATCGCGAAGCACTTCAAAGTTTGCCTGGTCGAAGGCAGCTAGCAGGTTGGCATCGGCGCCGGGAGGATCGCCAGAGAGATAGAGGACGCGCCCGCGACGCAGCTTGATGGCTTGTTCGAAGCGGGCGGAACCTGCCTGGCCGGCATGGATCGCGCCCGCGACCGACACGATTCCGGTTGACTTGATGCGAGCGTTCAGGTGAACCGAATTCAAGCCGGATTTGAGCATGATGGTCTGGCGGCCGAGAAGTTTGCCCTCGCCGGAAAGATCGACGGTAGCGGTGGCCGGGCGAGATGAGTGCAGGACCAGATCGATAGGAATTTGCTCCGCGCTGAAAGCTTCTTCGGGCAGAGAGACAGAGGCAATGCGCAGGCCGGAAGCGGTATCGGAGCCGAGTGGAATCGTGTCGACGGGGATAGATAGGCGCTGCAGTTGAGCGATGGCGCGAACGGCGCTGCCCTGATTCTCATTGCCGTCGCTGAGCAGAAGGAAACGCGGCAGATAGCCGGAGGGAACGGCGGCCATGCTGCCTGTGAGCGCGGCTTCGAGGTCGGTGGCGCTGGTGGAAGCGTTCGTTACCGGCCGGAGATGCAGCCCCGCAGCGGTTTCATCCGGGCGCAGCGGACGTGGGCCAGCGGCAAAAGGGACGACGCGGACCCAGTTGCGGCCTTTGTGGGCTTCGATCGATCGAGCTAATTCGGAGGCATGGTCGAGATCCGCGGCTGTCAAGCTGGCGGAGGTATCGAGCAAGATCACCTCGGCCGTTCTGGTTTCGGGCAGCGTCATGGAAGGCTCGGCCAGGGCGACCAGGATGGCAGCGAGGCTCAGCGATTTGAGCACGAGCATGGCGAGGCGTCCGCTGCCTTGACGGCGGTAGGTAGACCAGGAGTAGGCGGCCCAGCCGAGGGGAGCGGCAAGCAGCAAGAGGAGCAGCGGGTGGGCGAACGTCATCGCGCGATGAGCTCTCCTTCGTTTTGCCGCGCATCTTTCGGCTCACCGGGTGGCATTTTTGACGTACCCCGCAGTCCGCGCCGAATGAAGCGGCGAATGCGGGCGAAGAGCAGCCACTCGGCAATCAGGCAGATGGCAGCAGCGATCGCGAGCCACTTCCAAAGGTCAAGAGGCGGCGGGGCATACCAGGAGGCGGCGGGCAGGCCGCTCGCGACACCGGCAGGCGAATCCCAGTGGCGGCTGGCGACGGCGGGCAGGCGAAGCGAGACGAGGCGTGTCCTTTCATCGGTGACGACTCGAAGCGAGGCCGGCCGGTCGCTAAAGACTTGCAGAACGTGGCCGCGCCGCACGGCGGGAATCAAGAGTCCGTGAGTATCGGTCACTTGCACCCGGCCATTCGCTTCAGCTCCGTTGAGTGGCAGGTCCGCAAGTCCGACGGTTTGGGCGCTCAGCGAAAGGGTACGGAAGGAGTCGGGCGCGAGCCATTCAAGAAGATCGGCGAAGAGCAGGGGAGTCGAGACTTCGAAGCGTAGCTCACCGGCTTCGGGATCGAAGCCGACGACAGCGCTAGCCGGACGATTACCGCTGGGCTGACGGGCGACGACTACCGCAGCCGGAGCGGATGCAGCCGAAGCGGGAACGGCAGCGATGACGCGATCTCCCGGTTGAGTTGCAAAGGTGTGTGCGGAGGACAGCTGGACTGGTTTCTCGCGGAGAGGCAGAGTATCGATGCTGGAATCCGCGGTCCAGTTCATGACGGCGTTAGAGACCGAGCCGAGAACGGGAAGAGGCGAATGGGCCGGGGGCGGATCGAGCCAGAGTGAGGGTATGGAGGGCGGAACGGCGGGAGCAAACCGGTCGAGAACCACGACAGCGGCGTGCACATTGGGCCGGTACGCGGCGGTTGGATTAAATGTGGCTTGCAGCGATTGACCGGCGGGGAATAAGGGCCTTAGAAGCTGTGGGCGATCGGTAAACACCGCGATCTGCAGAGGACCATTGCGCGGCACGGAAACCGAGGCGCTGTCGTCGGCGGACAAGCTGCCGCCCGGGGTGAGCGAGGCAGTGAGGTCGCCCGCGTCTTCGGTAGTGAACACAAATTCTGCAGTGGCTGTGGCATGGGGCGCGAGCGTCAGGCTACGAGGGGCGAAGCGAGTGCCGCCGTAACGGACCGAGAGCCGCAGTGGAGTGGGACGGTCGCCGTAATTCTCAAGGACCGCCAGAGCCTGCCAGGTGTTGGGCTGAGCGGGCACTTGGGCGACGTTCAGATGCAGAACGCCGGCGTTTTCACGATTGGCGGGAACGGAAAGCACTCGCAGGTTCGGGGGCGCGGGAGCCGGCGGATCGGCGGCGATCATCCCAGGGCCGGTATAGACGATTTCGCCAGGCTCGCGATCGGACCAAGCCGCGGCTTGGCGGGCGAAGGAGAGGGCATTCGAGAGATTGAGAGCAGAGGAAGACGTGGAAGCATCGCCGAGAGCGACTTCGAAGCGCTGCTTATCGGCAGTGAAGCCGGTGAGCGGAGTGGCTAAACCGTCGGCGGAGACCAGCATGGCGCGATCGTTGCGGGGAAGACGATCGAAATAGCTCAGAAGCAGTTGCTTTTCGCGAGAGAGGACATTTTCGGAGGAGTTGGGTTGCGGGGCAGCGGTCCAGGAAGAAGTATCGAGCAAGAGGACGTGATCGTGTCCGCGGCGGCCGGAATGGCCCCATTGAACGCGCGATAGAGCGAGCAGCAGCAGCGCCAAGCTGAGCAACTGGAGCAGGAGCGACCATGGGTCATTCATCTTGCGGCGGGATTGATGCTGTTCGGCGGCTCCGGCGGCTGCCCAGAAGCGGAGAGTGGAGACTATTTTGCGGCGTTTGGCGCGGTCGAGCAGGTAGAGAGCGGTAACGAGACCGCCTAACGCTCCGAGGAGCGAGAGAAATTCAACGGCGCTGAGATTCAGGAAGAACATGCGATTTCACGACTAAATCTGGAGAGGCCCGGCAGCGCCGAACATGGCGTCGGAGAGGGAGGTGGCGGCGGGGAGCCCGGTGTAGCGGCCGCCGTTGCGCAGGGCAAGCGTTTTGATTTGTTCCGAGTGAGTGTCGAAGGCCTCGGTGTAAGCTTCGCGGGCGGAACGGTCGAGCGCGATGCGCAGTAGGCTGCCGGATTCGGCGTCGACCAGTTCGACTTCGCCGTCGCCGGTGGGTTCGCGGTCCTCACGGCTCCAGATTTGGACGAGCAGGAGTTCATGGCCGAAATCGGCTAAGTATTGCAGGGGGCGGAGGCAGTCGGCGTCGTCGAGAAAGTCCGAGAGGATGACGGTGAGTCCGCGCTGCGGGTACTCATCGAGAAATTGGCGCGCGGTGGCGAGGTAGTTGGTTTGACCTTGCGGCGTGAGTGCGCGCAGGAAGTTTTCGGCGGGCTGGAAGCGATGGCGTCCGCCGCTGGCGAGGAACGGTTCGCCGAGACCGGAGGAAAAAGGCTGCAGGAGAATGGTGTCGAGACGGACCAGGCCGACATAGACGAGCGCAGCGGCGAGGCGGCGGGCAAAATCGAATTTGGTTGTTTCGCCCGGCGCGTGACCGGCGGCCATGGAGGAGCTGGTATCGAGCAGGAGCCGCACCGGAACGCGAGGCTCAATCTGAAACATTTTGAGGAAGAGCTTCTCGAAGCGCATGTAGGCGCGCCAGTTGACCGAGCGGAGGTCGTCGCCCGGATGGAAGGTGCGGTGATCGAGAAACTCCTGGCCGGGTCCTGAAAAGTGAGAGCTATTGTGGCCGCCTACGAGGCCGTTAAACGATTTCTGCCAACGCAGGGTGAGCCGCTCGAGCTGTTCGAGGAAGCGGCGATCGAGAAGGGGCTGAGGCATGGCAACACGCTAGCGTTCACAACCCGCTCCGGCAAGAATCTTGGCTAAAACGGTTTCGGCCGAGTGGCCATCGGCATGCGCGTCGAAGTTCAAGATGATGCGGTGACGCAACACGGCAGGCGCGACTTTGGTGACGTCTTCCAGACTGAGGTGGAGACGCCCGCGCATGAGAGCGAGTACGCGGCCGCACTCGATGAGAGCTTGCGCGCCGCGCGGAGAGCTGCCGTAGCGAATGTACTTGTTGGTGATGTCGGGCGAGCCGGGGACGCCGGGCTGAGTGGACATGATGAGCTCGATGGCGTAGTCCTGGACGTGGGGCGCGACGATGACCTGGCGGGAAACGCTCTTGAGCAGGGCGATCTGGTCGCGGTCGAGGACCTGGCGGAGATCGGTGACCTCGGCAGCTTTGGTGGTGAGGTCGACGATGCGGCTGAGATCGGCGCGGGAAGGAAAGCTCACGAGCAGCTTCATCAGGAAGCGGTCGAGTTGGGCTTCGGGAAGAGGATAGGTGCCTTCCATCTCGATCGGGTTCTGGGTGGCCATGACCAGAAACGGAGGCGAGAGGGTGTAAGTGTTGGTGCCGCTGGTGACGGTACGCTCCTGCATGGCTTCGAGAAGCGCGGACTGTGTTTTGGGCGTGGCGCGGTTGATTTCGTCGGCGAGAACGAGGTTGGCGAAGATGGGTCCGGGTTGAAAGCGGAAAGTTTTGTGGCCGTGCTCGTCGTCCATGATGACGCTGCCGACGATATCGCCAGGCATGAGATCGGGCGTGAACTGAATGCGCGAATACTGCAGGGCGAGGACACGCGAGAGAGTACGGAGCAGGGTGGTTTTGCCGAGGCCGGGAACGCCTTCGAGCAGCACGTGGCCACCGGCGACAAGACAGATGAGGACGCCTTCGATAATCTCGTCCTGCCCGACGATGATGCGGGCAATTTCATCGCGAACCTGCGCGAGGTCGGCGGCGGCACGGTCGATCGAATCGGGAGTAACTGCGCTCAAGGTGTCTGCCATCAGGTTACCGGCTGGCCTTCCCGCGATTCAGCGAAGACCATGTTGGAGGAGGGGATGCCGAGACGGGCGCAGTGATCGAGGTAAAGTTTGCCGTAGCTTTCAAGTATGTAGTCCTGGGGAGAGAAGCCGAGGCGGGCGGCGGTTCGGTCGATCCACTCGCCAGGGCCTTCGATTTCAAGGTAAACGCCAATGGGTGTCTCATCGAGTGTGACGGCTCCGAGACGATCGCGGCCGGTAAATTCGGTGCGGTATTTTTCGTAACGGAAGATGGGGGCGTAGCCGAGCTGCTCAAAGATCTGATGCATGGTGGGGAGCGAGTGGACAGCGGTTTCGTACTCGGGCCGGCTTTTGTGCGGGCCGGGTTGAGGCGGACCTTTCAGCGTGACGATGGCATTGGGTCCAACGCTTCGCAGCCGCAGTGTTTTGCCGGAGCGGCGCAGGTCGTGGGCAGGAGTGTCGTAGATGTCGTTGACCTCGAGTTGACGAGAGACCGAGATGGTGAATTCGGCGGCGGACAGCTGTTCGAGAAGGCTCCCGGGATTGGGGAGCGGGATTTTGACTTCAGTTTCGATGGGACTCATGATGACGCGTAAAACAACGAATGCGGAGCAGAGCGCGGCAAAGACAACGAAGTCGAAAGCATGCCTGTAGGCTGCACTTCAAATTTTCGCACCCTTATAATTGAGAAGCACCCTGCGAGCGGCAAAGCAGGGTGAGACGAAACACAGGGATGCGCCTGTAGCTCAGTTGGATAGAGCGAATGACTTCGAATCATTAGGTCGGGAGTTCGAGCCTCTCCGGGCGCACCAAAAATCGCAGCTTTCCTTGGACGGGCTCAAGCGCGGGCTGCCATGGCATTTTTTCTAACATTTTCCTCCAGCAGTTGAGCGGTTTTGTCGAAGTTTGGATACTGGCTCCACTCCTCGCGATTGCCGATGATGTAGAGCCGGTGTTTGGCGCGGCTGACAGCAACGTTCAGCAGGTTCGGCTTCTCGGAGGCCCATTCCTTTGCGCCCTTTACCCGCGGATTGCCGCCGAGCACGAGAATGACGACACGTGCCTCCTTTCCCTGCGAGACGTGAATGGTTCCACGGAGGCGAATGCCGTGACGCCGCGCAATGGCGTGCAACTGGCGAGCGATCGAGCGGAAAGGCGCGATTAGCATGATTTCCGGCGGTCGGACCCCGGAACGAAAAAGATTGTCGAGCAAACGGTCGAGCGCGACGCCCTCGGCCGGGATCCAGTGATCGTCATGATGGGTGGCGGCGATGTCGAACCAGGAGCTAGGCGGAAGAGAGCTCACATTTTCTTTGGTGGAGTAAACCATTTGCCCGTCGTAAGCGATGTCGTTCGAGATGTCGAACATCGGGTTTTCGCAGCGGCGGTGGACACGGAGCGGCGCGCCTACCCAATCGGGTGAATTGTTGACGACATTATCGATTAAGGTGCCGAGCGTGTTCACCCGATCGGCCATGCTTTGAACGGATTTACCGAAGGGAAGCCAAGTCTCTTCCAGGCGGAAGTGGCGGCAAAGATCATCTTGTGCGTCTTGCGGCAGAGACTCGATAGGCTCGAGTTGGCGCGGATCGCCGATCACAATGGCTCGCTGAGCTCGCCAGAGAGCGCCTGCGGCGGCTTGCGGCAGCGCCTGACCCGCCTCATCGATGAAGAGCCAGCCAAGCGATTCGCAGCCGCAACCGGCAAACAGCCGGTCGAAGGACGCAAAGGTAGTGGAGAGCACGGGAACGACAAAGAAAAGCGTCGCCCAAGCCGAGCGCGCCGCGAGTTTGGAGAGGTGAATCTTGCCGCCGAGGACATCCATGGCGGCGTTGAGGTTGGCGCAAACTAGTCCGGGGACGGATTCCAAGAAGGTGCGGTGGAGGTTGAGGGCTTCGGTAAAGACGCGGGTGCGAGCGCGATTCCACGATTCGGTGGCCCAAGGTGAGGAGAGTTCCCGGGTTTCGGGATCGGTGAGCCACTGTTCGCGAGCGGGGAAAGCGGCACCGAAGCGCGCACGGGCAGATTGGAGCGCTTCGTTCGAGCGGGCCAAGCGCATGCGGCAGGCCGACACGGCTTCCTCAAGTTGGGCTACTCGAGCCGCGGCAGCTTGTGCGTCAAGGCGCACCGTTTCGAGCGCGGAGCGGCTCACGAGGCAGGCGGTCTGGCGGGTAGCAACGGCCTGGGAGAGATGATCGTCGGTTGTGCGCCAAGCGCGATAGGCGCGACCACGCGTGAATAGCGCGTCGACTAAACCGGGTTTGAAGGGCAGATGACGGCGACGGTCGGCGAAGGCGGATTCGAGCTCGGACTCGCAGGCGAGGTGGAGTTGCTGCGCTCCATTGCATCGCTCTGCGATCAGGGCAGCGGACGCCTGGGCTTGCGATAACTGCGTTTCGAGCGCTGCGAGTTCTTGACCGGCTTGCGCGGCCGCTTCGGCGGATTGCCAAGCTACGGAAGCTTCTTCGCGGAGCGCGGACTCTTCAGCAAGCGCCTGATGAAACGAAGCGCCGGCTTGTTGCCAGCGAGCGGGGGTGGCAGCCGTTGGACGGAGCGACTTGAGATACCGGTAAAATCCTCGATCGGCCCGGCTGCGAGGTTCGGGGCAAGTGGCGTCCTGGCCCCAGAAGCGCTTCATGAATTCGCGGCGATTGGCCCGATTTCCGAGACGGGCAGCGATCAGGGCCCAAGCGTGAGAGGGGTCACTGCTTTCGTCTTTCTTGTCACCGAGGAGGCGGGCGGCGAAGTCGGCGAAGTAGTCGACCGGGGGAAGGGAAGCGGAGTCGACCGAACGAGCGCTGGGGATTTCGAGCGTGACGTTTTCGACGGCGCGGTTGTTGGAAGAGGCAACCACGATTTCAAAGCCGAGGAAAGCCGGACGCCACAGATGGACCGGACGGCGAATGCCGGCACGGTTGTGCTCTTCGGCAATGGACTCAAAGGCAAAGCGCGGTTCTTTGAGGGTGGCGAGAGCGGTGGCGCGGCGGACGACGACGGCCGCAATCAGGTCGCGGAGCAAGGTGGTTTTCCCGGTGCCAGGCGGCCCGTTGATGGCGAACAGAGGGTTTGAGAAATCGTTGAGCGTGTGAACGGCCGAGTTGATCGCGAACTGCTGACTGAAAGAGAGCGACTCGGCGGGGTTGGCAGGCCAGCGGGCGGGGGGCACCAATTGCGGCGCGGTGTTCTGCCAAAGCACGTGCGTGTCCTCGCGAACATCGATGCGAGAGGCCAGGGGAAGGGAAGAGTCCGGCGTTAGATATCGGGAGAGTACAGCGCCGGAATGTCCCTGGGCGGACTCTGCGGAGACGTTGTCGAGGTCGCGCAGGAAGAAGCTGTTGAGGAAGTCGTCGGAATCGGCGTCGCGCTCGTATTTCTGAGCGATCTGGCGGGCAGCGAGGCGGAAGCCGGTTGGGACGAGAAGGTTTTTGACGCCGAGGTCGTTGACGACATGCTCGATCTCACACTCGAGTTCGGCGGGCTGGATGGGCCGGCCGACATGTTTGCCGGATTCGAGCAGCTTGCGGCCGATTTCATCGTGATCGCGCACGGCAAAGCGTTCGGCGAAGCGCAGGGAGAGGTCGGCGGCGGCCGATTCGAAGCCGTGGAGCCAGCCGGGGTTGCCGGGACCGGGCTCTTCGAGACGGCTAGCGGCCCAAGCGGCGGAGGAGAGGACGAAGGTGTCGAGCAGCGGGCGGCCGTCGGCGGAAACTTGAACGGCAAAGAGACAGCTCGATTCATTGTTCTTCCCGTGAACTTTGGCAGAGGACAGCTGGAGGCGGCGTTTGAGATGAACAGAGAGACGGCCTAAGCTGTATATCCCGCAATAGGCTTTAAAGTGCCAAACACGGCCTGTAGGCGCGGGCGTTAGCCAGGCAGATTCGCCCCAGGGAAGCGAAGTTGCGCCACCGGAGCGGAAGACGGGCTCGGTTCGGCTGTTCGGATTAACACGGGGAATGCGCTGGGGAGAAAAGAGTTCAACCGCGCGCCAGTATTCGAGAATGCGGGCCTGGTGATCACTGTCCGGGGCGCGGGATTGGGGATCGGAAGACACAGGTCAGCTTGGGGGCTCGGGTGGTTCGCTTGTTTTATTGTGCGTTAGGGCAGGAGGAGCGGCGTCAGGCGGCTTTTTTGGTTTCCTGGGGGCGGTGGACGGGCTCGGCGGCGCGCGGGGTGGCGGTGTGTTCGGGGGCCGAAGCAGCAGTTGAAAAAACGAACTCGGTGGGAGTAGGGACGGATGGGGCAGAGGCAGTTTTGGCAGCGGACTTGGCCGTGGCCTGGGCGGTGGCTTCGGTGGCCGCTTTACGTTCGGCTTGGAGGCGGCGGAGTTCGGCTAGGTCGAGGGTGTAGCGGCGGTAGAGGCGGGACTCTTGCAGCTGGAGGTTGCGGAGCTGCTTTTCGTAGCGGAGGTGGACTTCGAGGTCGATGAGTGAGATGCGCTCGGCTTGCGGGAGGTTCGAGTACATTTCGGCGGATTCGTGGCGGCCTCGGGCGTAGATAGCGGACTCGAGAGCGGGGATGCGGGTGAGACGCCATTGGGTGTCGGCAAGGGACTGAACGAGTTCGGATTCGCGGGGCGTGGCGGGTCGGTGTTCTTCGGTATAGGCGGCGAGGTGCTGGCGGTAGGCGCCGGCGTCGTCGGTGGGGAGGAGGACGGTGCGGCCGGTCAGTCCAGTTTTGACGGCGTTCATGGAGGCGATGCGTTTGCCTTCGAGCGTGCGGGGACCGGTGGAGAGCTGGGCGTTTTGGAGGTTGGCGGAATGGTGGGCGGCCGAGATGGAGAGCGGGGCGGGATGGTAGGTGTCCGGTTCCCAGTCGAGGACGTCGGAGGTGAGGGCAGCGGGTTGGTTCAGGGGCGAAGCAAACTCGGCAGGTGCGTGGCGCAGGGCTTTGCTGGCCTCTTTTTCGGCACGGCGCTCGGCGGCGCGGCGGATGGATCGTGGGCTCATGATGGGCAGACTCCTTTGAAAAGAGAATGGCCCGGAGTGAGTGGGGCTCCGGGCCTGCCGGAGCGTAGCATGCGATGGGCTGAAAACGGATCGAGCGTGGGATTCGGGTTGAGGTTAGTGGTTGGGGGCGTGTCGGTTAGCGATATTTTGCTGGGCGGTGACCCGGGTTGGGAAACTTGCCGGGACTGGCGTGTGAGGCCACCTGCCGGGAGGACGATTGACATTCCCGGCACTTGCGCGACAGAACGACAAGCTCCTCTGCCGGGTGGCGCTCATAGTCAGGATTAGCACGTCCGGATGAAGAGCCGGATGAAGTGGACAGCCTGATGTGCTTCCTTCGCAAAATTAGCGAAGGAGGCAGAGCGCTCTGCCCCCTTCGCCAGTTTGGGGCGAAATTGATGCGAAATCAGAAGGAATTTAGTTGAGCTGCATGCTTGAACGTAAGCGGTCTCACTTTTCCGCTAGGTGGAACACTCAGATTCAGCATCGCGCTCGGCGGTCGGGAGCCCGATTTGGGCCCGTATCACGCTTTACCATTGATTTTTGGTGTGAAAAAGATCTATTTCCATGAAAGTGCCAGGTCGCTCTGCCTCCTTCGAGGAATTTTCGAAAGAGGCAGGTCAGGCTGTCCCCTTCAAGCCCCCTTCAAGCCCGGATGGATTTCGAATCGAGTTTTACTGCTTCTTTGGATCGTCAGTTCTTCGAGGGCGTTGCCATGCCGAATCCGGCGCCTTGGGGGTCGAGGCAGACGGCGATCTGTTGGCCGCCGGGTACAGGCGTGGGACCGTGAAGGATGGTTCCGCCGTGCTGTTTGACTCGCGCGATGGCTGCCTCTATTCCGTCCACATGGAAGTAGAAGAGCCAGCCGGTGGGTTGGGAGGGATCCATGCGGGTCATCATGCCTCCGATAGCGCCGGCGCCGGCGGCAAACATCTGGTAAATGCCGCTCGGGCCCATGTCCATCGCATCGGTTTTGCTCCAGCCGAACAGGTTCGAGTAGAAGGCGAAATCGGATTGCCAGTCCGCTGCGGATAACTCGTGCCAGGCGGGTGATCCGGGCGCGCCGGGGGCGGGGCGCTGCGGCTGCTGCTGTTCGCTGAGAGGCTCGAAGAGCACAAAGACAGCTTCCTGCGGATCGGCAACGACGGCGAAGCGGCCCACGCCCGGTATGGTATCGGCGGCCCGATGGATAGTGCCGCCCGCCTGTTTTACGCGTTCGGAATAAGCATCTACGTCGGGAACGCCGAGGTAGCCCATCCAGCCGGGTTTGGCGTTCAGACCGGTGGGCTTTCCCATCAAGCCGCCGATGGGTATGCCGCCGACCGTGAGCAGGGTGTAGCGTTGGCCGGGCATGCCGGAATCCTGGATTCCCCACCCGAACACGTCCTTGTAGAACGCTTCGGCGGGTTCCGGTTGAGGGGTTAGAAGCTCATACCAGACAAATGGGGAAGGCGCAGGGGTGGGTGATGCAGATGACATAGTTTTCTCCTGTTGAAAATGCGGCGCATGTGTACACCGTCCACAAGACGATATCAGAGAAACTGTACACTGTCCACAAGAACTTTATGGACGGAGAGCGAGTAGGGCGTCCGGTTTCCCGGAAGACGTTCCGGCACGGGGATTTGCGGCGAGCGCTGCTCGAAGCGGGGATCGAGTTGGCGCGGCGGGGTG
Organism: Bryobacteraceae bacterium; assembly: GCA_965219105.1. Classification (GTDB taxonomy): domain Bacteria; phylum Acidobacteriota; class Terriglobia; order Bryobacterales; family Bryobacteraceae; genus Bog-105. The sequence continues at coordinate 4,724,359 of OZ244728.1, forward strand.
GGCCGGGCGCGGTGGTGCTTCGAGAGGTGACGCGGCAGGCAGGGGTTGCGCCGAATGCGGCGTACCGGCACTTTTCAAGCCGCGAGGATCTATTGGCGGCGGTGCGGGCGGAGTCGATTGCGCTGCTAGCGAGGACGATGGAAGCGGAGATGGCCGGGTTACCGCGAAGGAGACGGCCGGCCGATGCAGCTCGCGGCAGGCTTCGCGCGGTGGGAACGGGTTATCTGAAATTTGCGATGACCGAGACGGGTCTGTTCCGGACGGCGTTTTCCGGGGGCAATCCGGTGGAAGGTGACGTGGATCCTTCGAAAACGGGCCGGAGCGGGCTCAACCCGTTCCAATTACTGGGGTCCGCGTTGGACAGGATGGTCGAGGCGCGAGTCCTGCCCGAGCAACGGAGACCTGGGGCGGAGTATCTGGCCTGGTCGGCGGTACATGGACTGGCCTTTCTGATGATCGAGGGGCCGCTCAAGGGAGCGCCGGCGAAAGACTTGGCTGGACTGGCTGAGCGAGTCCTGGAGATGGTCGAGAAGGGGCTCGCCGAGTAATGAGCGGTACTCTGCGAGGGATCTTCCGAACGTTGGAAGCCCCAAGCCGGACGGCGATTCCACCGGCCAGCAAGACGGCCGCGAAGGGCCGCCACTAGGCGCTCTTACCGCGGCTCAAGGGCAGGGTGGCGGGCAACTCGAGATCTTCTTCAACGAGAAGGTATTCCAAGTTTTCAAAAGCGACGATGAATTCTTCAGCAATCATGTAGGCGAGTTTTTCGAGTTCGTTCATGCTTGTTTTGTGCTGATTCCACAGGGTTTCTCGCGTGTATTGATTACCCGGTAAAAGTTGCCGAAATGGGTGAAAAGACGCGTCGTGGAAAGAAAAACGGCTGGCATCTACCCGGGCATAGGGTAGACGGCAGCCGTGGAATGAGGAAGGAGGGGATTAGCGGACGGGGCGGCGACGGCGAAGGAAGCTAATAAGACCAAGAGCAGTGAACCCGAGGCCGGAGAGTAAGGCGCTGGCCGGTTCTGGAGTAGGAGTAGTGAATGCGGATGTATCCCCTGCAATTCCGCCGAACTCGAACGAGACAACTTTGCTATGGGCGGTGACGGTGGTGAAGGGCGTGTCGGTGTTGACAATGACGTAGGCGCTGCCGCCCGGTCCTTGGAAGCCGTCGCTGGCGAAGCCGGCCGCGGCGACTTGTACGTCGCTGCCTGAAACGATGTATTTAGCGGCATCATTGAAAGTGAGCGAATTGGAGGCGTCGATCGAGCCCCAAAGCACGGCAAGCGAGGTCTCCGGGGTCGAGAACTTGATGGTAATGGTGCCGGTACCCGTCGAGAAATAGTTGCCGGAGGCGGCGGGGTCGAGCGTGAGGTCAGAACCGTAGTTTCCGGTAAGGTACTCGGGCGAATCGTCAGCGACGCCGCCGATTGGGATAGCATGAAGCCCAAAGGCGGCATTTCGCACAACGCCTTGCTGCGGACCGTTGATGAAAGACACGGAAAAGCCGGGGCGACGAATGGTGGTGTGGCTGGGGGTAGAGATACCGGTCAGATCGACAACGGTAAGCTTCCCGGTAGGCGCAAGCGGGGACGTGAGGCTCGCCTCGATCGAATCGGCTTGGGCGAGGCTACCGGCGGCGAGCGACAAAGCAGCAGCTGAGAGCAGGGAGCGGGCAAAGAGTTTCTTCATAGATCTCCGAAAACAAAAATGAGAAAGTGGCGAAAAGCCGGACCCCGGACCGGGTCAGGAATGCGCAGTGATTGTGCTGCCTGCAAGATGCACGGCGGACGAATTCCGGGTGGAAGCACTCCGCCCGAGAGAGGGAAAACTGGTTCGAGTTTAGCAAAACCGCAGGAGGTTGCTACGACTACCCGGCAAGCCGGAGAAGGTACTCTCACAACTTCGAGACGGGTGTTTGCTTGTTACACTGACAATTTGAGTTTCTATCGGGTATAGCCGGCCGCACCTTCAGTTTCGCCCCGGGTGGAATTGGAGCTGAGATTTGCGTGCGCTTCCGTGTCTAGCCGAACTACAAGGGGGGCGCATTTTCTATGAAGCATATATTTACGTCGGAGTCGGTGACCGAGGGGCATCCCGATAAGATCGCGGATCAGGTTTCGGACGCCGTGCTGGACGCGGTGCTCCGGGACGATCCGTATGGACGGGTTGCGTGCGAGACGCTGGTTACGACCGGCATCTGTATTGTCGCCGGCGAGATTACGACTAAGACCTATGTGGACGTGCCGCGCCTGGTGCGGAGTGTAATCGACGACATCGGATACAACGATGCGGCGTTTGGCTTCGATTGCAAGACGTGCGCGGTGGTGAACATGATCCAGGCGCAATCGCCCGACATTGCGATGGGAGTGGATACGGGCGGAGCGGGCGACCAGGGCTTGATGTTCGGGTTTGCGTGCGATGAGACGCCCGAGTTGATGCCGCTGCCGATCATGCTGGCGCATAAGCTGACGCGTCAGCTGAGTGAGGTGCGGCGGTCTGGACAGGTTGGATATTTGCGGCCGGATGGCAAAACCCAGGTAAGCGTGGAGTACGTCGATGGCCGTCCGAAACGGATCGAGGCCGTGGTGGTGTCGAGCCAGCATGATGAAAAGGCGACGACGCAGCAGATCGAGCAGGACATTCGGAAGTTCGTCATAGACCCGGTGGTGCCCTCGGGGATGATCGATGGGCAGACCAAGTTCCACATCAATCCGACCGGGCGCTTTGTGATTGGCGGACCGCATGGTGACACGGGTTTGACGGGCCGGAAGATCATCGTGGATACCTACGGGGGTATGGGGCGGCACGGCGGCGGGGCGTTTTCGGGCAAGGATCCGACCAAGGTGGACCGGTCGGCGTGCTACATGGCGCGCTATGTGGCGAAGAACCTGGTGGCTTCGGGGTTGGCCTCGCGGGCGGAAGTGCAACTGGCGTACGCGATCGGGGTGGCCGAGCCGGTTTCAATCAACGTGAACACTTTCGGAACGGGCAAGGTGGACGACGCCCGGTTAGCCGATCTGGTGCGGGAGCATTTCCGGCTGACACCGGCGGGGATGATCGAGCATTTAGACCTGCGTCGGCCTATTTATCAGAAGACCGCGGCATTCGGGCATTTTGGGCGGTCGGAGAAGACGTTCAGTTGGGAGGCGACCGACATGGCGGAAACGCTGCGGGAAACCGCGCAATTTGCCACTGCGGGCGCGGTGTAGATAGCCCTAGAAAGCCCACGAGCTTCCTCGCCGGTGGCGGCCCATCTGCCATGCCAAGCGAATCGAATCGGCCGCCTTCCGCCGTAAGAGAAGGCGGGCGGCTGGCCCAACCCTTAGGAAAAGATTTGAAGGACACAGAAAGCATTGTCAACAGAGGCAGAAGATTGCAAGCGTTCGCTCGAAATTGAGATTCCGGTCGAAGAAGTAGAGCGCGCCAAGGAGCGGGTGACGAACTCGCTGAAACAGCGGGTCCGGCTTCCGGGCTTCCGGCCGGGAAAAGCGCCGGTGAGCATGATTCAATCGCGGTTCGAAGGCGAGATCCGCAGCGAAGTGCTCGAGATGCTGCTTCCGCAGGCTTTTCGCGAACGCGTAGAGAAAGATGAGCTGAAGGTGGTCGGGCAACCCGACATCAGCGATTTGAAGTTTGAGGCGGGTCAGCCGATCCGGTTCAAGGCGGAATTCGAGATCGCGCCGGAGTTCGAAGTGGCTGAGTACCGGGGACTGCCGGCCAAGTATGAGGAGCCGGTGGTAAGCGACGAGGAACTCGACAAACGGTTGGAATCGATGCGCGAGGGAAAGGCGGAGTATCCGAATCAAGATCCGCGCCCGGCAGCGGAGGGCGATTACGTGCTGGTGCATTTAAGATCGCTAGACGGCTTGGCGGAAGCGATCGACCAGGACGTGCAGATTGAGGTCGGAGGACAAGATACGCTGCCGGCCTTCACCGCAGCGCTGCTCGGGATGAACCCGGAAGAGAGCAAAGAGGTGAGCGTTACTTATCCGGAAGAGTATGGGCAGTCGACGCTGGCGGGTAAGACGGTGAAGTTCGAATTGACGCCGAAGGTGATCCGAAAGAAGGAGCTGCCGGCGCTGGACGATGAGTTTGCGCGGGACTTAGGCGATTATCAAACGCTGGACGAGCTGAAGGAAGCGGTACGGAAGACTATTTTTCAGGAAAAGCAGTATGTGGCGCAGCAGGCTGCGAAGGAAGAACTGATCGACCGGCTGGTGGAAAGAAATGAATTTCCAGTGCCGGAGGTGTATATCGACCGCCAGATCGAAAACCAGGTGCGGATGCAACTGCGCAATTTGGCGGGGGAGGGGGTTGACCCGAGTGAGCTGAAGCTGGACTGGGCGAAGGTCAAGGAGACACAGCGGGACAAAGCGCTGAGGAACGTGCGGGCGTCGCTTCTGCTGGAAAAGATTGCGGAGAAGGAAGGGATTTCGGCGGCCAAGGACGAGGTGGACCGTGAAGTGCAGCGGATTGCCCGGCAGGAGCGGGAAGCGGTAGCGGTGACGCGGGGCAAGCTCGAGAAGGACGGAACGATGGGGCGCATTGCTGGACACATTCAGACCGAGAAGACGTTGCAGTTTTTATTCGACCAGGCAGCGAAGCAGGCTTAACAGGGTAATCCCAGGATCAAAGTCATAGCAAGTTACGGCACAATGGAGGAGAAGTCCCAAGAAAGTGACGCAAGTTGATATACTAATGGAGAAAACCGTCCAAAGCGGGGCAGGGAATCTCGTGATTTTCTTTCACTTGAAGACGTCGCGCGCAGCCATTACTTTAGGAGATCTGATTGAAACGCGCCGGATCTGACGATTCTCTTCGCTGTTCGTTCTGCCACAAGAGTCAGGACGTGGTGGGGAAGCTGATCTCTTCGCCGAGCGAGTATCCGCGCGCGTATATCTGCGACGAGTGCATTGCGGTCTGTAATTCGATTATTGAGGACGACCGGCACGAGCAGAGCTACGGCGCGCCCGGTAAGCTGCCGCGGCCGTTGGAGCTCAAAGAGTACCTCGACCAGTATGTAATCGGCCAAGACGCGACCAAGAAGAAGCTTGCAGTGGCGGTATATAACCACTACAAGCGAATTCAGATGAATAAGCAGCGGGGCGGTGAGGTGGAGCTGTCTAAGTCGAATATTCTGCTGATTGGGCCGACGGGGACGGGCAAGACACTGCTCGCTCAGACGCTGGCGCGCATTCTGGACGTGCCGTTTGCGATTGTAGACGCGACAACGTTGACCGAGGCGGGGTATGTCGGCGAGGATGTGGAGAACATTATCCTGCGGCTGCTGCAGAATGCTGACTGGGATGTGCCGCGGGCGCAGACCGGGATCATCTACATCGATGAGATCGACAAGATCGGCCGCAAGGATGAGAACCCGTCGATTACGCGCGACGTGTCGGGCGAGGGAGTGCAGCAGGCGCTTCTCAAAATTTTAGAGGGCACGGTCGCCAATGTTCCTCCGCAGGGCGGGCGGAAGCATCCGCACCAGGAATTTACGCCGGTGGATACAACGAACATTCTGTTTATCTGCGGCGGGGCTTTTGTGGGCCTGGAAAAGGTGATCGCGCGGCGGGTTGGGACCAAGTCGATCGGGTTCGTTGCGCCGGACGAGAAAGATGCGGTTCGACGCCCGAATACCGTGCGGCGGGACGTGGACTTGCTGCAGCAGTGTCAGCCGGTGGATTTGATCAAGTACGGGTTCATTCCTGAGTTCATCGGGCGCATGCCGGTGACGGCTATTCTGGAAGATCTGTCGAAAGAGGCCTTGGTGCAGATTCTGACCAAGCCGAAGAACGCGATCATCCGGCAGTATCAGAAGCTCTTTGAGTTTGAGAATGTTAAGCTCAAATTTAGCGATGAGGCCTTAGAGGCTGTTGCTCAGCTTGCCATGGAGCGCAAAGTCGGCGCTCGCGGGTTACGCATGATCCTGGAAGATCTGATGCTGGACCTGATGTACTATCTCCCGACGTTCAAGAAAGTTCGTGAGTTCGTGGTCACGAAGGAGATGGTGTTGACGCAGAAAATCAATATGGCTGTGTTGGAGAAAGCAGGCTAGCCAGAGCCTGGCGGGAGCCGAGAGGCAACTTCGCTCCCGCGCGAGACATCGAAACACTAATACCCTCCGGCAGCCCGTACGCGATGAGCTGCTCCATACGTTCCCTCGTTTCCTGCCAGAGGAGAATCCGCTTAGAAAGCCACAATGGTCACAACAAAAGATAAAACGGATAGTAAAAGATTGCCGATGATGCCCATTCGGGATGTGGTTATCTTCCCGTTTATGATGACGCCATTTGTCGTCGGGCGTGAGTCCAGCGTTCGCGCTCTCGAAGAGGCGCTATTGGGCGACAAGAAGATTTTTCTGGCAACCCAGCACGATGCGTCGATCGATGAGCCGCGACCGGATGAAATCTACTCGGTGGGCACGGTGGCGAACATTGTGCAGAGCCTGAAGCAGCCGGACGGCAACATCAAGGTGCTGGTAGAGGGCGTCGAGCGCGGTAAGGTTGTTTCGGTCAGCGAAGAAGAAGGCTATTTTCGGGCCGTTGTCAAAACAACGAGCTACAAAGTAGAGCAAGGCCCGCAACTGGAAGCGCTCACGGGACGCGTAACGACGCTGTTCGAGCAGTACGTCAAGCTGAGCCAGAACCTGAACTACGAGACCATGATCGCGGCCATTCGGGTGGAAGATCCGGGCAAGTTGGCCGATACGGTGGGCGCAAACCTGCAGTTGACGATTGAGGAAAAGCAGGAGCTGCTCGAAATCTTCGATCCGATCGACCGGTTAACGCGCGTGGCGGATCTGCTCGACATCGAGATCGAGAAGTTGAACGTGGACCGCACCATTCAGGGGCGCGTGAAACGGCAGATGGAGCGGGCGCAAAAAGAGTACTACCTCAACGAGAAGATCAAGGCAATTCAAAAAGAGCTTGGCCGCGGTGAGAAGAGTGAAATCGATGAACTGAAGAAAAAGATCGATGCGGCTGGCATGACCAAAGATGCTCATGAGAAGGCGACTGCAGAGCTGCGGCGTCTGGAAGGCATGCCTCCGATGTCGGCCGAATCGACGGTGTCGCGGAACTATCTTGATTGGCTGCTCGCGGTGCCGTGGAAGAAGCGCAGCAAAGAGATTCGTGATTTGCGGTATGCGCGGCAGATCCTTGAAAGCGATCACTATGGACTGGAGAAGATCAAGGAGCGCATCTTAGAGTTTCTCTCGGTACGACGCCTCGTGCAGAACCCGAAGGGATCGATTCTGTGCTTTGTGGGGCCTCCCGGAGTAGGCAAAACCTCGCTCGGAATGTCGATCGCCAAGGCGACAGGGCGTAAGTTTGTGCGCCTTTCGCTTGGTGGCGTGCGTGATGAAGCCGAGATTCGTGGACATCGGCGTACGTACATCGGCGCCCTCCCGGGACAGTTGATTCAAATGATGAAGAAGGCCGGGACGAAGAATCCGGTCGTGATGCTGGACGAGATCGACAAGATGTCGATGGACTTCCGTGGGGATCCGTCAGCGGCGCTGCTCGAGGTGCTCGATCCGGAGCAGAATTACATGTTCATGGATCATTACCTCGACGTAGAGTATGACCTGAGCCAAGTATTCTTCATCGCAACGGCGAATGTGTTGCACACGATTCCACCGGCTTTGCAGGACCGCATGGAAGTGATTCGGCTGTCGGGCTATACCGAGCTGGAGAAGCTGGAGATTGCCAAGCGCTTTCTGGTTTCGAAACAGCTCAAGGACAATGGACTGACCGAAGAGCAGTTGGTCTTCAAGGATGAAGGTCTGCAGGGGCTGATCGGCTCCTACACGCGGGAGGCGGGCGTCCGCAATCTCGAACGGGAAGTGGGCAATTTGTGCCGGAAGGTGGCGCGAAAGCTGGTGGAGGCGCAGGTAGTTCCGGAAGAGGAAACCGCGAAGATTGCCGAGGGCGGCGAAGTCATCGAAGACGAGGCGGTGACGGTGGCGGCTGGCGAAGAAGTTGTGGAAGAAGCCCCGGCCAAGAAGAGCCGGAAGAAGGTGAAGAAGGAAGAAGCGCCGCTGATTCCGATCGAGAAGGTCATTATCAACCCGGCTACGCTGACCGAGATGTTAGGACCCGCGAAGTTTCGGGACATGGATCTCGATAAGCAGAACGAAGTGGGCGCGACGACAGGACTGGCCTGGACCGAAGTGGGCGGGTCTATCCTGACGACCGAGGCGACCGTGATGGAAGGTCGCGGAAAGCTTACGACGACGGGCAAGTTAGGCGACGTGATGCAGGAATCGGCGCAGGCCGCGATGAGCTATGTCCGTTCGCGAGCGCAGTACCTGGGCTTGCCGAAGGACTTTTACCGGCATCTCGACATTCACGTGCATGTGCCGGAAGGGGCGATTCCGAAGGACGGTCCGTCGGCTGGCATTACGATCGCGACCAGCATTTGCAGCGCGCTGACCGGTATCCCGGTCCGGTGTGACATTGCGATGACGGGTGAAATCACGGTGCGGGGACGCGTGCTGCCCATCGGCGGATTGAAAGAGAAGATGCTCGCTGCGCACAGGCAGGGGATTCGTGAATTGGTTCTGCCTAGGGAAAACGAGAAGGATCTGGTCGACATTCCGGAGAACATCCGCCGGGATATGAAGTTGAACTTCACGTTTTCGATGGACGAAGTGTTGAAGGTAGCGCTCGAGCGTGAGATTGTGGCGTTGCCGCTGGCTCCGACCGCGACCGCTTCGGACTTGGCGGCGCGCGCGGAAGAGAATATTACACATTGACGCGGCTAGCAGGAGATGTAGCGGCTAGATAGTTCGCGTAAGTGATGGAATGGTGAATGGAACTGGAGCGGCGAAGCTGATCACCAGCGCAGCGACGGCGAGCCAGTTCCCTCCGGAAAACGAAGGCGGCCATCCACCGGAAATTGCGTTCCTGGGAAGAAGCAACGTCGGTAAATCGAGTTTGTTAAACAAGCTTGCGCGCCAGCCGGGTTTAGCGTTTACAAGTTCGAAACCGGGCTGCACGCAATTGATCAATTTCTTCTCCGTAGAAGGCGGCGAAGTACGGTTTGTCGATCTACCAGGCTACGGCTACGCGCGGGTTTCCTTAGAGGAACGCGGCAGCTGGAAAAAGCTGATCGAGAGCTATCTTACGGCCAGGCAAAGCCTGGCGCTCTCGTTTTTGCTCATCGATGCCAGGCGGGGATGGATGGACATGGATCTGGAACTCAAAGCCTGGCTGGAGTTCCATAACCGTCAATACGTGGTTGTAACCACCAAAATTGACAAGTTGAAGAGCAGTAATCAACTAAAAACGGGATTAGAGGCAGTCCAGAAGGAACTAGAAGACCAGCCGCTAATACCGTTCTCGGCCGTAGATGGACGAGGAGTGAGGGAAATTTGGCAAACCATCTCGAAGATGAAGAACAAGTAGCAACCGTCGCGGCTTCTCCCGAAGAGAAGCCCACCGAGAAGCCACAAGAGACGAATGGAAATGGCGCGCAGTCCGTGGAAGCGGATGCAGGTAAGGCCGCCGGGGAAAACGGGGAGGCGAAGATCGAAAGCCGCCCTGAGAAAGTAAGCCCGACCCGAAGCCGCGCGCATGCGGAAGGAAAAGCAAACGGCCGCGGAGGGGATGGGCCGCGCAGATCGTCGGCCGAAAGCCGGGCAGCTGCGGAGACTAGACCCGCCGGGGAAGGTGGCGCGGGTACGTCACCAAATCCGCCGGTAACCGCTAATCAAAGTGCGCCGGCCACGGCTACTACACCGAGTACGGTGCAGCAGACAGCAGCGCCCTCGATCGACCCGCCGACCGGGGCTCCCGTGCAACCGCCTTCGCCGCAGAGCACGCCTGTGCCTCCGGCGCAATCGGCTGTCTCGCAGGCAGTACAGCCGATTGCGGGTGGCTCGAATGCGGGCGGCGTCGCCTCAAGTGCTGGCAGTCCAAGCGGAGTCAACCCAGGCGCGCAGAACGCAGCAGGTCCACAGAATGCAGCTCCGAATGCGACTCCGAATGCAGCAGGGCAGCGGCCAGCGGGTCAGAACGCACCTGCGGGAGTGAATCCACAGGCACCGGCACAACAGACGCCACAAACAGGGAACCCACAAGCAGGGAACGGGGCAGGGCAAGGCGGCACGCAAGCACCGGCCGCCGCGCAGCAGAATGGGCCGGGGCAGCAGGGCTTTGGACGCCGGGGCCGCCACTCTATCGGGAACACCGGCGCGCAAGGTCAGCGGAATGGCGCGACCACGCTCGATCTGGTCGAGTTGAAGGACATGGGTATCCAGGCACTCAATCAGATCGCGAAGGATCTGAACGTGCCGGGCGCGGCTGGTCTCCGTAAGCAGGAACTGATATTTAAGATTCTGCAGACACAGGCCGAGAAAAGCGGGTTGATCTTCTCAGAAGGCGTGCTCGAGTGCCTGCCGGACGGCTTCGGCTTTCTACGTGCGCCCGAGTACAATTATCTGCCGGGTCCGGACGACGTCTATGTGTCCCCCTCGCAGATTCGGCGCTTCGATCTGCGTACCGGCGATACGGTATCGGGGCAAATCCGGCCTCCGAAAGAGGGCGAGCGGTATTTCGCGCTGATCAAGGTCGACGCGATCAACTTTGAGCCGCCGGAGGAGTCGCGCAACAAGATCTTCTTCGACAACTTGACGCCGCTTTATCCGGATGCCCGGTTGAAGCTCGAAACCAGCCGCGATAACTTCTCGGGGCGCGTCATGGATCTGTTGACGCCGATCGGCAAGGGACAGCGCGGACTTATCGTTGCGCCGCCTCGTACCGGTAAGACAATGCTGCTGCAGAGCATTGCGAATTCGGTGACAACCAATCATCCGGACATCAACCTGATCGTGCTGCTGATCGATGAGCGGCCTGAAGAGGTGACCGACATGCAGCGTTCGGTGCGCGGCGAAGTGATCAGTTCGACCTTCGATGAACCGGCTTCGCGTCACGTGCAAGTAGCCGAGATGGTGATTGAAAAGGCAAAGCGCCTGATTGAGCACAAGCGCGATGTCGTGATTCTGCTCGATTCGATCACGCGTCTGGCGCGTGCGTATAACACAGTTGTTCCGCCCTCGGGCAAGGTGCTGTCGGGCGGCGTGGATTCGAATGCGTTGCAGCGTCCGAAGCGGTTTTTCGGCGCGGCGCGCAACATTGAAGAAGGCGGCTCTCTAACGATTGTGGCAACGGCTTTGATCGATACGGGCAGCCGTATGGACGACGTGATCTTTGAAGAGTTCAAGGGTACGGGCAACATGGAAATTCATCTCGATCGCAAGCTGGTGGATAAGCGTGTGTTCCCGGCGATCGATATCAATCGCAGCGGCACGCGTAAAGAAGAGTTACTTATGCCGCGCGAAGAGCTGAACCGGGTATGGATACTGCGTAAGGTGCTCAATCCGCTTTCGCCGGTGGAATCGATGGAGTTGTTGATCGATAAGCTTGGAAAGACGCGCAGCAACGCGGAATTTCTAGCTGCGATGAGCGGCTAACCGGCCGGCGGGCAGGCACGCTCTAGCATCGATCTGGTTCATGGGCCGCATACGAATTCTTTCCGACAACGTTGCGAATAAAATCGCAGCCGGGGAGGTCGTAGAGCGGCCCGCTTCCGTTGCGAAGGAGCTGCTCGAGAATGCGCTCGACGCGGGCGCGACAGAGATACGGCTCGATACCGAGAGCGCAGGCAGGCGTTTACTGCGTATTCAGGATAACGGGTTGGGCATGTTGCGGGACGATGCGCTGCTGGCCTTCGAGCGGCATGCGACCAGCAAGTTAAGCGACGTAAAAGATCTGTTGGCCATTGCGACGCTCGGGTTTCGGGGAGAGGCTTTGCCCTCGATCGCGTCGGTGAGCCGACTGCTGCTCGAGACGCGTTCGGCGCCAGAGGAGACAGGCACGGCGGTTGAGATAGCCGGCGGCAAGCTGCTGCGATGCGATGAGATTGCACGCACCCAGGGCACGACGATTACGGTACGCGACTTGTTCTACAACGTGCCGGCGCGCAAAAAGTTTCTGCGGTCGGACCAGACAGAGTTGGCGCATATCGGGTCGCTTGTGACGCACTACAGCCTGGGCCATGCGGACAAGCGCTTCGAGCTGTATCACGAAGGCCGCGCGCTGCTTTCCGTCGCGCCGGTAGGGAGTTTGCGTGAGCGGGCCTTTCAAGTATTTGGCTCGGAGACGCTGGCCGATTTGATTTCGATCGAGCCGGAGTTACTGACCGTCAAGCTGCCGATTCCCTATGTGCCGCCGCCGTTGCGCAACTCCGACGAGCCGCCGCCGGAGCCGCAGATTGCGGAGTTTTCGCTCGAGGGACTCGTCTCAGGACCGCACGTGCAGAAGCTGAACCGGAATTCGGTGTTCCTGTTTGTGAATGGCAGGATGATTCGGGACAAAGTGCTGATGCATGCAATTACGGCTGCGTATCACAACCTGATGCCTGCGGGATGCTTCCCGTTTGCCTTGTTGTTTCTAAATTGCGATGCGAGTGAGGTAGATGTGAACGTGCATCCCTCGAAGACGGAAGTGCGGTTCCGGCACGGTTCGGCAGTGCATGATTTCGTGCGGGACACGATTCGCCAGAAGCTAATGGAGAGCCGCCCGGTGTCCGGCATTCCACTGCCGGTTTCCCCGCAGATCGTTGCGGAGCGGTTCGAGACGAACGCGTCCGCGAACGGAGGTTTGAATTGGCAGCAGGCGGCGCGTTTGCCGCTCTCAGAGTTCTCGGCGATGGTTGTGGAAGATTTCGAAGCGCTGGCGGGCGAGGCAGAAAGCCGGCCGATGCACGCCGATGAAACCGCAGCGCTGCCGGAGATTCCGCTGCGGCCGGAAAGCCCACGCGCGTTTGACGAGCCGGTCAACGCGACCGCGGACAATGTTGTTTCGCAGCCTCTTGTTTCACCATTGGGGCAAACAGCTTCGCCGTTGCGGCGCGTACCCGATACGCATCGCGGATTCGGAGAGCCCGCAAGCGATTGGGACCGCATGGATACGCTGGCGGCGCTGCCCGAACTAAGACCGCTTGGCCAGCTGCACGAGAGCTTCATTGTGGCGGCCGGACGCGACGGGATGTGGATCATCGATCAGCACGTTGCGCATGAACGCATCCTGTTCGAACAGGTGTTGCGGCAAAGAGCGGCGGGAGCGGTTGAATCGCAGCAGTTGCTGATGCCCGTGGTACTGCAGCTGACGCCCACGCAGCAGTTCGAATATGGGCGCATCGGCGACGAACTGAATTCGCATGGATTTGAAACCGAGCCGTTCGGTCAACGCACGATTGCGATCAAGGCCTCGCCGGCTGGCGTTCGTTCAAGCGACATCGAGAAAATCATCTTCGAGATTTTGGAAGTGTCCGAGCAAGAGCTGCGTTCGGCGTCGCTCGATGAAATTCGACGCAACGTCTGCGCGACAATTGCCTGCCGCGCAGCGATCAAGATCAACACGCGGCTCGAGATGAGCAAGATGGAGTGGCTGCTACGGGCGTTATCTGCCTGCGAGTATCCGATGACTTGCCCGCACGGGCGCCCCATCGCTCTGCGCTACAGCATGCGGGACATTTTGAAGAGCTTCCACCGCATGTAGATCGAGCGTTGAGAGGCTTTGAAACGGGTGCAATTTGCTAGACTCGTTTTTGAGTTGAATGGTTGAGCTTTCCTCCCCGGGACTGTTCGAGCGCGATGCCGTAGGAAAACCGATCATACGGCGTGATGCCGAATCGGTTTACAGTTTCGGAAATCTGATCCGCAAGGCCGAAGAGTTATTGCTTCGGCTTTTTTCGCAGGGCTTGCTGTCGGGAACAACGCACACTTGTCTGGGGCAGGAGGTCTGCGCCCTGTCGGTGGTGCGCGCGCTGACCGGTCCGGCGGACGTAGTGCTTTCGAACCACCGCAATCACGGCCATTTCCTGACGTACTCGGGTGATTTTCTGGGCTTGATTGCCGAAGTGATGGGCCGGGAAGCGGGCGTGTGCCGGGGTATTGGCGGGAGCCAGCATATCGCCTATCGTCACTTTCACAGCAACGGCGTGCAGGCGGGGATGACGGGCATCGGCGTAGGTCATGCATTGGCGAATAAGCGGCGCGGCGAAAACGGCGTGGTCGCCGCTATTGTGGGCGATGGCACGCTGGGCGAAGGGCTGCTTTACGAAAGCATGAATTTGGCTTCGATCTGGCGGCTGCCCATGCTGTTTGTGGTGGAGAACAATCGCATTGCGCAGACAACGCCCACCTCGGATACAATCGGGGGCTCGATTGAGGCGCGCGGCGAAGCATTCGGATTGCGCACTTGGCGCTTGGACGATGCCGATCGGGACTTTCTTGCGCGAGTGGAAGATGTGGTGAGCGCGGTACGCAGCGGCGAACCTGGCTTTCTGGTGATCGACACGATGCGTTTAGGGCCGCATAGCAAGGGCGATGACTTGCGCGACGCCAAGGAGATGGAAGCGATTCGCGCGCGCGATCCGCTGAGCCGCTACGGCCGTGAACTGAGTGAAGATTTGCGCAGGCAGATCGACCGGATGTCCGACGAGTTCATGGCGGAAGTGCATGCCGCCGCGCTTGCCTCGCCCGAATCGAAGGATGTAACGCCGAAGAAGCATATCTTTGGCGAGAGCAGTGTGGCCGCTCCCAGTGAGCAGCCGCGCGCTGTGAATCAAGGGACCTCGGTGCGCGCTTCGCTGAATGAGGCGTTGACAGAGTTGGTGAATGAAAGCGGAGACGTGTTGCTGCTAGGCGAAGACATGCACGATCCTTATGGCGGAGCGTTCAAGGTGACGCAAGGCTTGAGCACCAGTCATTTGAACCAGGTGATCTCGACTCCGATCAGTGAAGCCGGCATTGTGGGCGCGGGAATCGGGTTGGCGCTTTCCGGGTTTCGTCCGATTGTGGAGATCATGTTCGCCGATTTCGCGACGCTTGCGATGGATCAGCTCTATAATCATGCGGTCAAGTTTCCAGGGATGTTTGCGGACTCGAAGATTCCGCTTGTGGTGCGCACGCCGAGCGGAGGCAGGCGCGGCTACGGGCCGACACATAGCCAATCGACCGAGAACCTGATGGTGAGCGTTCCGGGATTGACGGTTGTGTTTCCGAGCCAGCGGCACGATCCGGGGCTGCTGCTGCGGCGCGCGGTGAAGGATTGGGATTACCCGGTGTTCTTCTTCGAGCATAAGTTGCTTTACGGGCGAACGATCGATCAGGCCGGCTACCGGGAGATCCCGAGCGACGCAAGCGACCCGGCTGTGGCGCTATTTCCAGCGCTTACGAACGGCGTGGAGGATCCCGATGTGACGATTGTCGCCTATGGAGATGCGGTGGGCATTGCGGAAAAAGTAGCAGAGCAACTGAGCGCGGAGGAAGTGACCTGTGAGGTGGTGATTCCGGCATTACTGGCGCCGCTACCTCGAGGAACGCTGGTGAGCCATTTGAAAGATCGTTCGCGTGTGATTTCCATTGAGGAGTCCCCGGCTGAATTTGGTTTTTCGGCGGAGTTGGGCGCGGCGCTGCTCGAAGATGGATTTTGCGGCCGGTTTCGGCGAGTGGCTCCTCCGCCTGTGCCAATCCCCGCGGCACGCAGCCTGGAGGCGGATGTAATGCCTTCCGAAAGCAAGTTATTCGACGCCGTTGTAGCGACGATTGTGGCCGATGTCGCCGCGGCGTCCGGGTAAGAGATGGCAGTTCCTCTATACACGCCGCGGGTGAACAACAACGACGACGCTGTGCGCTTCACATACCAGTTTGTGACGCCGGGAGCGTTTATCCGCAAGGGCGAGCCGGTCGCCGATGTAGAGACCGACAAAGCGACCTTCACTGTAGAAGCCGAAGAGGAAGGATACCTTCTCGGATTCAATTCGCAGGTCGGCGAAACGATCGATGTGGGTTCAGTGCTGGCATGGATTGGCGCGACCGCCGATGAACCGGTTCCCGCCGCGAAGAGTAGTCAATCTACCCAAGTCAGCTCTGTGAATGGTGTGACGCCGGGCAGCTCGCCCAGCCTGAAAGCCACGATACTTCTTGCCCAGTACGGGTTGAAACAAGGGGACGTGCGCGCTTCCGGTGAGCGGCTGAGCGCCGCCGATGTCGAACAGCATATTGCCGAACATGGGCTTACCCTGCGGAGCCCGGAGAGAACCGCTGCTGAGCGGCCTGCGGTGCAGCCTTCCGAGCCGGGCAAACGAGTGGATCTAACGGCGCCCGAGCGCGGCGTGCTGCAGACCGTCAGCTGGCAGAAGTCGGAAGCCGTGCCGGCGTATCTTCAACTGGCCTTCGATCCTGCGCCTTGGGAGCAACGAGCCCGTGAGTTTCAGAAGCATTACCGGCTCTTGATGAGCCCGCTGCTGTCGTTATTTGGCTGGCATCTGGTTCGATTGGCAGCCGATGAGCCGCGGATCAACGCGACAGTAAGCGGGAAACAAAAGCATGTCTACGATGACGTGAACTTTGGCTTCACAGTGCAGTCAGGAAGCAGCCTATTTGTGGTTGTGCTGCGGCAAGCGCAGAAGCTTTCGGCGATTGATTTTGTGCAGAAGCTCGGCGAGTTGCAGCGCTCGGCGATGCGGGGCAAGCTGCGTCCCGATGAAACTTCGGGAGCGACGATCGGCTTCAGCAGCATGGCGCGATGGCCGGTGACCGGTCATATGCCGGTGCTGCTGCCACAGACGTCGCTGATGATCGCGCACGCCGCAAGCGCCCCGGGACACGGCACGAGCATTGGAGCGACGTACGATCACCGGTTGCTGACCGGCTTCGACATTGTGCAACTGCTGCAGAAGTTGACAACGCCTCCCGCCATCGACCTCTCCGCCACCCCTTCATGAACGACGATTTGAAACCAAAGATACGCGCGAAAGTGATTGAGCTGGCGCGCGGGCTGGGCCACAACGCAAGCGCCCTCAAGAACGATCAAGAGATACCTGCCAGCGGCGTGCTCGATTCGCCGGCGCTGATGGAGTTGATTATGTGGTTTGAGGGCGAGACCGGTATGGAGTTCGACCAGGATGAATTGACACTGGAGAACTTCGGCTCAATCGACGCGATGGTCGACTATGCCCATCGATCGAAGCCATGACGCCGCAGATTGCATGGCCGGAAAGCAAGCCATTTGCTTTTACGGTGTTTGACGATCCCGATGGGGATACCGAGGCGTCGCGCAAATGGGTTTATCCGTTCCTGGCGGATCTCGGGTTTCGCACGAGCATTGCGGTTTGGCCGACCGGTCCGATACGGGAACGCAACTGCCCGGGCGAGACTTGCGCGGAACCTGAATATCGTGAAGCGTGTCTGCGCATGCAGTCGCAAGGGTTTGAGATTACGTATCACAACGCCGCGCCGCATAGCAGCACGCGTGAGGAGATCATTCAGAGCCTGGAAGTGTTCCGCGAATACTTTGGCGCGTATCCGACAGCCGCGGCGAATCACTTCAACGCCGACGCGCTGTACTGGGGAGCGGCGCGCTTGCATGGTCCGCTGCGGCAAGGCATTTACAACGCATTGACTCGCGGCCAGAACCGGAACCGGTTCGTCGGGCAGTACGAAGATTCGCCGCACTTCTGGGGCGACATCTGCCGTAAGCATATTCGCTACTTCCGCAATCTGGTGTTCGCGGATATGAATACCTTAAAGGCGTGTCCGTATCAGCCGTATCGCAATCCGGCGCGGCCGTTTGTGAATGAGTGGTTCAGCTCGTCGGAAGGCACCAACTGCGCGTCATTTTTGAAGACCGTTTCGGAGGCCAATCAGGATCGGCTCGAAGAAGAGGGCGGCATGTGCATCATGTATACGCATTTCGGCAAAGGCTTTGCGGCAGACGGCAAGCTCGAACCTGAGTTCAAGCGCCTAATGACGCGCATCAGCAAGAAGAACGGCTGGTTTGCGCCTACGACGGCAACGCTCGATTACGTGCGCGCTCAGAAAGGCGAGCATACGATTCAGCCGCGCGAGCTAGCGGGCCTCGAATGGAAGTGGCTGCGCCTGAAAGCGGTCAACGGGACATCGTAGTCCGCGTCATGGCGATCACGATCGAACCGTACAAGACGGAAGCTCAAGCGCTCGGGGCGCGTGCGCTCAACGATCGTCTAAAGGCTCACCAGTTGACGGAGTTTCTGCTGGGGGAAACGCCTCCTGCGCCGGATGCGGATCAGGGAGTGATTCAGAACCGCTTCTATCTGGCTCTGGAGGGAGAAGCCGTACGCGGTGGTTTCCTGCTGGCCGGTTTTCCGGCTGAGTTCGGTGGAGGCCGTCGCGTGACTGTACTCAATGCACGCGAACCGCTTTCGGAAGCGCTGATCGATTCGAAATACTCTCTGCTTGGGCTGCGTTTACTGAAGTTCATGCAGGCGCAAGGGCCTTATCTATACGCGCTGGGAATGGGGTCGGAAGATCGTCCGTTTCCACGTTTGCTCAAGGGGGCGGGCTGGCGAGTTGCGCCGGTGCCGTTTCTGTTTCGCGTCGTTCGGGCCGGGCGATTTCTGCGGGAAGTGCAGCCGCTGCGTACATCTCCTGCGCGTCGAGCTCTGGCGAGCGTAGCGGCTTTGTCGGGTGGCGGAAAGCTTGGCCTATCGCTGCTGCAGTTTCGCGGAGCGGCCGTGAACACGGGCCAATTTACAGCCGAACCGGTAGTCAGCTGGGGCGCGTGGGCCGATGAAGTGTGGGAGCGCTGCCGGGGCGATTTCTCCTTCGCGGTCTCGCGAGATTTGGAAACGGTTCGCGCTATGTACCCGTTGGAAGATCGCACGAGCGCGTATCTGATTCGCAACGGTAGCTCGGCGGTGGGTTGGATCGCAGTGCTCAAGACGCAAATGCGGGATCACAAATACTTCGGCAATTTACAGGTGGCAACGCTGCTCGACGGAGTGGTGGAACCTGCCGCGCGCCGTGCCGCGATCGCGCTCGTTTCACGCGCGCTTGCCAGGCAGGGGGTGGATCTGCTGGTCACAAATCAATCGCATGCAGGGTGGATCGAAGCGTTCAAAGCGGCGGGGTATCTGACAGGTCCTTCGAACTACATCCTTGCGCTCTCAAAACAGTTGACTGCTGAGATTGCTGCCGAACCTGGCGGCTTCGAGAAGATTCACTTCACGCGCGGCGATAGCGACGGCCGGCTGAATCTTTAACTTACTCCCACTCGATCGTGCCGGGCGGCTTGTGAGTGAGATCGTAAAACACGGCAGCCACTGCAGGCAGCGCGAGAATCCGACCTGTCAGCTGCCGTAACAGCGGTTCGTCCATCAGAATGACATCGGCGGTCATTCCATCGAGCGAGTTGATGGGCCGTAAGATAACGGACTCAGGCGCATCGGCTGTGCCGAGAGGAAGCAGCACGACAGGAAACTGCCATACCTTTTCTTCAAAGCCGGTTTCGAGGCAGAACTTGCGCACGATGCTGTCGGCCTCACGAAGGATGTCAAGACGTTCTTTCGTGATCGAGGCGGAGAACACCTGCAACTCGTCAAGCGATGCCTTGCCGCCGCAGAGAGCAACGACGCGATTGATATTCGAGAATCTATTCGTTAGTTCGGGCGCGAGGCTACTGATTGCGTGAGCTGTGGGAGAGTGAGCGAGGGCAAGCACCTGGCGATAACTGCGCGCGTCGCCTTGTACGCCAACCGAACGCACCGGCAGCAGGTAGCCGTCTTCGGTGGCGCGTACCGGAGCGCTTGCCGCTGAGCAGAGGCAGCGAATCGCCAAGCCGGGACCAGGGAAGGGATGACGCGCCAGGAACTTCGCGGGCACACCGAGTTCACGGCCGATCTCGCGCACTTCGTCTTTGTAAAACGAGGTAAGCGGTTCGATGATGCGCCCGGTTTCCATAAGGGCTTGAATGCCGGCAACGCGATTGTGATGTGTCTTGATGAGGTCGGCTTTGGCCGTGCCGCCGGACTCGATCGTGTCCGGATAGATTGTGCCCTGGCCGAGGATCCAGTGTCCATCGAGAAAGTGTTTGGTGAGCAAGATACGCTCCTGCACCTTGACGAACTGCTCACCGATGGCGTGGCGCTTGATCTCGGGGTCGGTGATTCCTGCGAGCGCTCCCAGAAACTCCGGTTCCGCATAATCTACCAGAAAGTTTTGGGCGCCGAGCTCTTCGAAGATCGAGCGAACGAAGGCAGTTTCGTCGAGCCGCATGAGACCGGTGTCGACGTAGATGGCGTGGACACGCGAAGGGCCCAGGGCGCGCAGGCAAAGCGTATAGGCAACCGTGGAATCGACGCCGCCGCTGACGAAGAAGAACACGTTCCGGTCAGCGACCACCGCGCGGATCTGCTCTTCCACCAGCGGCACGCGCTGCGACACGTTCCAATCTTTCGTTGCTCGGCAGATGCTGAAAACAAAGTTCTCGAGCACTCGCGTGCCGGCTTGCGTATGGATGACTTCGGGATGGAACTGGATACCGAAGAGCTTGCGCGCGGGGTGGGACATAGCGGCAATGCCCGATACGGCGGAGCGCGCCGTAATTCGGAACCCTTGCGGGATGGCGGCCACTGTATCGAAATGGCTCATCCAGATTTGCGAATGGGCGACGCCGTGCCAGAGCGGATCTTCTTCAGTAACGGTAAGTTCGGCTATGCCGTACTCGCCGCGCGTGCCCTTTTCAACCCGGCCGCCGAGGTGATGGGCAAGCAGTTGATGGCCGTAACAGATGCCTAGGACGGGAACTCCGGCCGAGAGCAGACGGGAGTCTATGTCGGGAGAGCCAGCCTCGAGCACGCTGGCCGGGCCGCCGGAGATGATGACGCCTTTGCGTGAGAGTAGCTCAGACACTGGCGTCTCACTCGGCTGCACATCGGCATAAACGCCTAACTCGCGAACCCGGCGCGCGATCAGATGAGTATACTGGCCGCCTGTATCGAGCACAGTGATCTGAGGCGTAGCTATGGTTGAAGATTGTTGCTCGCGTGCAGTCAGAGAGTGAGCCGCCAATAAGTAGGAAGGAGCAAGTCCCGTTTAACGGAGACTTGCCCGCTGTTTTTCAAAGTGCGATTTCGATTGCGCCAGCAGAGTAGCCGCTTTGGGCATCGCTTCGATTGCTTTTAGAACTTCCGGATCCTGCTCGACGCCCACCCGCTGAGACGCTTCGAAGCTGAACGCAGTGACGTACATCTGCGACTTCAGCTGATCGCGCATCCAGCTGTGATCGCGCGTCCAATCGGCCTCGGAGAACTGAACGCCATGTTTGAGCAAATAATCATGCAGGTCATTCATGATTGCCTCATTGGGACTCCAGCCGTCCGGCAGTTTTGCCGAGTGATCGGAAAAGTGAAAGGCGGTGAAGTTGAAGAACGAGTCTTTGCGGAGAGCCGCTACTTCGAGTGAGTCGGGTTTCGGCGGATCGTATTTCTCATCCGGAGTGATGCCGCCGCCGCCGTACACGACACGGCCAAGATCGGTTTGCTTCACATCGGTCGGATCTTTAGGCTGGGTCCGTTTGCCGTAGTAGTAATCGAGGAACGAAATGTGCGAGTAGTCGCGCTGAATCAAGCGACCGCTCGGCGTGTAGTAGTGCTGCGTGGTGAGCGCGAGGCCGGTGTTATCACTCAGAGCCGAAACGGTTTGCACAAGGCCTTTGCCGAAAGTGGTGTCGCCTAGAACCCAGGCCCGGTCGTGATCCTGCAGCGCGCCGGAGACGATTTCCGCCGCCGAAGCCGAGTAGCGATTGACCAGGACGACAATGGGATAGCTCTCGCCATACTCACTGCCGCGTGCGAGATATGGCTTTTCGGGATAGGCGCGGCCTTTATGGGAGACGACGACCTGTCCGCGATCGAGCCATCGCCCAGCTACCGCAACGCCTTCTGAAAGCAGGCCGCCCGGATTCTCGCGCAGGTCCAGAATCAAACCCTTGATGTTCTGTTCGCCGAGCGCCTTAAGGTTGTCATTCACTTCCTTGCTTGTCGTCTCAGTGAACTGCTCGACTCGGATGTAAGCAATACCGGGGCGAATCCAAAACGCCTGCCAGACGCTGTTGCGTGGGATCTCATCGCGCAGCAGGTTGAATGTGAGCGGTTGCGACGAGCCTTCGCGCATCACTTTAACCTGAACTTTAGTGCCTTTCGGACCTTTTAACAGCTCAGCGATGTCGCTGGTGGACAGATTATCGACGCGCTTGTCATTCACTTCAAGCAGAAGGTCCCCAGGACGGATGCCGGCGCGGTAGGCGGGCGTTTTGCCGAAGGGATGAACGACCATCGGCTTGCCTGTGCGAGGTTGCGCACCGATGAGCATGCCGATACCGTAATACATCCCGTGCTGCTCTTCGCGGAGGGCTGAAAACTCTTTCGAATCAAAGAAATTCGAGTGCGGGTCGAGGGTGCGCAGCATGCCCGGAATGGCGCCGTGATAGATCCCCTTATCGGGCGTGAGTTTATCGGCGTAGTTCTGATCGACCAAGTCATAGACCTTGGTAAAAGACTGGATGCTCGATTTGAGATCGCTGTCCGATGTAGGGAGAGTATTGCCGCTCGCATCTTGTGCCGCCGCTTGCCGGGCGCCGGGTCCAAACAGGCCGCCAGCCAAGGCGCACACACCTAGGAAAAGGGGAACAAACAGCAAATAGCGCCGCTGGGATGACAAATCAACCTCCAGAGTATGACTTCAGTATAGACGTGCAACACCGGCTTAGGGGTTGAAACGAAATTCGAGTTGACTAGATTCGGTTGACTAAATAGCGGCGCGAACGCGCCTTGCCGAGCCTACTTCACTACTCACGTTTTTTCGTGGAATCTCGTCGAGCCGCTTCACCTGATCGCTGACCGAGACGAGGAACATCGGCTGGCGGGCATTCTTGAGCAGGTCGATGATGCGGTCCTGCTGATCTTCGAGGTAAATCGATTTGCCGTCGGTGAGCAGGTGAAGCGTGGAGTGTTGCGAAAGGACGTCGGCGAGCCGTCTGCCCATCTCGCGCTGTAGAAAGCGAAGGACACGGCGAATCTTTTGCAGCGAGAAGCCTTTTCGGCGAAGCTCTGCAATCAGTGTAATTTCGATGACTTCTTCAGCCAGGTAGATGCGCTTGTGGCCTTCATGGCGCGGCGAAACCACCTTGCGCTCGTCCCACCATTGCAACTGCCTGAGGCTGACCTGGGCGATGCGCGCCACGTCCGTGCTGGTGTAAGTCCTGGAAGGCGCCCCCGAATCAGGACGGACTTTCCGTGTTTTGAACATGAGGCCCTCGTTGCGTTTGTGAGTCGGACGGCTCCACAAATTGTACTAGAGTTGGGCCAGGAGTCAAGAGGGGCGGGTTTGGTAGCGTTACGCGGTGCGTTCTTCTACAACTCTAACCGTCTCACCAATGACCGCTTGTCTGTTTTGAGCATCAGAACCAGCTAAATTGGCTCCAACACGTACAAGGTACTCGCGGAGCATGTGTTCGTTTTGCTCACTGGGCAGAATGTCTGCTAGGTTTTCATCGCTGCGGAGGGCTTTCTTGATCGCTGTGGCATATTCCTCTTCACTTGCATTCAGAGACCTGCTTTTGACTACATTCCGTATTACGTGTTCAACGCTTTCAACAGGATTGTCGTCAAACTGAACCGGATACATAAGAGCGCGAATCAGCCCTTTTTCTCTTGTTGTAAGCATTGATGTCTGCAACGATTTTACCGCTAAGATCACGGTCCCGTTTCCGAAGTCGACGCCGGATGATTCAAGGGCCATTAGTGCTTGTCTTGTAAGTTCTTGGTTTGGCTTGTAGTGCCCGCTTCTGTCGGAAAGGAGAGTTAATTCGCCATCAGCCACAGCCAGTTCGCCTGCTGCAGCCACCGGCTCACCGGCAACGAGACTGGAGTGATGGAACTCTCCGACCTTCTGAGTTTTTGATGCGTAGAAGGTGCCATTCTCGTCCATTACGAAGATTGCCCGTCCTTCTCCACCCGAAAAGACGCTGCTCGTGGCGCTCGTGTCGAATGGAAGACCGTCGATCGTGAAAAGTCTCCCGTTGATTATGGAGATCTCAAACGCTTTGCGATCGGCAACAGATAGGTACCTAATCACGCTTCCAGGCCAAACATTATTCCCCGCCATGTTTTCGCCTACATAACGGGCGTTAAGTGGCGTCGTTCTGAAACGAGGCAAAACCGCTCTTGAAGACCGGCTAACTACGCCGCCTACCCGCCTCCGACAAACTGCACGATCTCGATCTGCGCACCTTCGAGCACTTTGGTGGTTGACCAGTCGCGTTTACGCACGATCGCCTTATCAAGCTCGATCGCAACTTTGTCGGGCGCGATTTCCAGCCAATCGAGTAGCGCGGTGACGTTCATATTGGGGGGAATCTCACGCGGATCGCCATTGATGCGTACCGCGAAAACGTTGGGAGATGCAGTTGTCACACTAACCTGCCTCAATTATAGGCGGGGGCTCGATTGGTACTCTGAAAGCAGCCCAGCATGCCCACTTCTTACGCAGAGACTTGGTTTCCAGTACTGATTCAGATCCTGATTGCCATCGGCGTGGCGGGCGCCATGATCGGTTTCTCGGCGCTGCTCGGAAAGCGCGTGAAAGATCCGGTAAAGTCAGAGCCCTATGAGTCCGGCATGAAAGCGGTGGGCAATGCGCGCGAGCGTTTCTCTGTAAAGTTCTATCTTGTCGCGATGGTCTTCATCTTATTCGATATAGAGGCGATTTTTCTCTATCCGTGGGCCGTTGTTTACCGCCAATTCAAACTGTTCGCCTTCTTTGAAATGCTGTTGTTTGTTGGGCTTGTTTTATGCGGATTTTTTTACATCGTGAAAAAGGGAGTGCTCGACTGGTCGAGCGATCAAGAACGTGCGCGGAGGGAAGAGGTGAAGCGTGCTGCCTGAAGCGCTAGCTGGCGACGCAGCTCTTGCGCCGCTGGATGAAGCCTTCCCTGACGCGATCGCCGAGGTGAAGCAGGCGGCGGATGGTCCGGTCGTGTACATTCAGGCCCATAGAGTTGTGGCGGTTTGCAGCTGGTTGAAGGAGAATGGAAACTTCGAGCAGCTGGCGGGATTGACAGCGATCGATTGGTGGCCACGTGCGCCGCGCTTCGAAGTCGTTTACCTAATCCATTCTTATAGCCGGAACCTGCGAGTGCGTTTGCTGGTGAGGGCGGCGGAGGGCGAAGAAGTGCCCTCGATCACCTCGGTTTGGCGAGGCGCAAACTGGTATGAGCGCGAGGTGTTCGACTTATTCGGCATCATTTTCAGTAGCCATCCGAATCTGGAGCGCATTATGATGCCGGCCGATTGGGAAGGCCATCCGCTGCGCAAAGACTACCCAGTACATGGCTATAAGTATTCTTACCAGGATGAGTAGCGCTGCTTGGAAGTAAGTGAGTTGAGGAAGAGTCATCATGATTGAGGAAGATTACGCACGCGTCGCATCGCTCGACCCGGAGCACGAGCTAGCGGTCGCGGATCCTTCGGAGACCGAATACAGCGGAGCGCAGCGCGGCCGCGGCCGGCACATGACGCTCAACATGGGGCCGCAGCACCCGTCGACTCACGGCGTGCTGCGCGTGGTGCTCGAGCTCGATGGCGAAACGATTTTGAGTGCTCGGCCCGAGATCGGCTACCTGCACACCGGCATTGAGAAAGAGTTCGAAGTTAAGAAGTACGCGCAGGGCACTCCGCTAACGGACCGCGTCGATTACTTATCGAATCTCAATAACAATCTGTGCTACGCGCTTGCGGTGGAGCGGCTGCTCGGGCTTGAGATTCCGCCCATGGCGCAGTGGATGCGCGTCATGTTATGCGAACTGTCGCGTGTTCAAAGTCACTTGGTATGGCTTGGTACGCATGCGCTCGATATCGGCGCGATGAGCGTGTACTTCTACTGCTTTCGTGAGCGCGAAGAGATCCTGAAGCTGTTCGAAATGTTCTCCGGGCAGCGCATGATGACGAGCTACATCCGGATCGGTGGTTTAGCTCTCGAGCCGCCGCGCGGCTGGGAGAAAGTCACTGCCAAACTGATCGAGCGATTGTCGCGCGGCATCGACGAGTATTACAACCTGCTGGCAGCGAACCCGATCTGGTGCAATCGAACCAAGGGCGTCGGCGGACTGCCGCTCGATTTGATGCTCGAGTTGGGCGTCACCGGGCCGCTACTGCGGGGCGCGGGCATGAAGCAGGACGCGCGCAAGGATTGTCCGCACTCCAGCTACGAAAAATTCCAATTCGAAGTGCCGACCCGCACGGCAAACGATGTATACGCGCGGTTTGAAGTGCGCGTGGAAGAGATGCGGCAGAGCGTGAGAATCGTCACCCAGGCGCTGGAGGGAATGCCCGAAGGGTCTTGGAAAGCCGATGCGCCGCACGTGATTCTGCCCGACCGCGAGAAGATGAAGACCCAGATGGAGTCGCTGATCTATCACTTCAAGATCGTGACCGAGGGCTTCCGCGTCCCCGAAGGTTCGGTGTATCAGACAGTGGAATCGCCGCGTGGTGAGCTGGGCTATCTGGTGGTCAGCGACGGCACCGCCAATCCGCACCGCGTATACATGAGGACGCCTTCTTATGGGAATCTTCAAGCGCTCGGAGCAATGCTCGAAGGCGAACTGATTGCCGATTCGATTGCCGCGATGGGCAGCATGGATTTTGTATTGGGAGACGTCGACCGCTAGATATGACATTTTCGCCAGAGCTGGAAGCGCGCTTTGCGAAGCTGCTCGAAAGCTATCCTCCGGGCCGGCAGCGTTCCGCCGTGGTTCCCATGCTTCTTTACGGGCAGGATGAGGTCGGCAGCGTAACGCAAGAGTTAGTAGAAGAGGTGGCTCGACGATGTAAAGTGACGCCGCTGCAGGTAGATGAAGTGATCGGTTACTATTCGATGCTTCATCGCAAGCCGCTCGGCAAATTTCACGTGCAGGTTTGTACCAACATCGCCTGCCAGGCGGTGGGCGGGGAAGAGCTGATGGAACATGCGAGCAAGAGTCTTGGCTTGAAGAACAAGCAGGTCTCACCCGACGGTTTGATTTCGCTTGAAGAAGTGGAGTGCATGGGCGCGTGCTCGTGGGCTCCGGCCATTCAAATCAACTACGACTTTCACCATTACGTGACGCCCGAACGATTCGACCGGTTAATGGACGCGCTGCGCGATGGCAGCTACAACCGGAAGGCGTCCTAAGCAGGGCATAATGCGCTACAACGAACCAAGCGAACTGGAAACGCGAGTCATCTCGCAGCGATTCGATTTGCCGGACTCGGCCTCGATCGAGACGTATCTGGCGAACGACGGATACGTGGCGATCAAAAAAGTTCTGGGCATGACGCCGGAAGCGATCATCGAAGAGTTGAAAGTGTCCTCGCTAAGGGGACGCGGCGGCGCTGGCTTTCCGACCGGCATGAAGTGGAGCTTTGTGCCGCGCAACACCGGCAAGCCCACTTATATCATCTGCAATTCGGACGAGAGCGAACCCGGCACCTGCAAAGACCGCCTGTTGATGGAGAACGATCCGCATCAGCTGATCGAAGGCATGATGATCGCGGGTTGGACGATTAAGTCGAACAAAGGCTATGTGTTTATCCGCGGTGAGTATCGCTACCTGATCGATATCGTGGACCGCGCGATCGCCGAAGCGTACGAGCGCGGGTATCTTGGAAAGAACATTCTGGGCTCGGGTTGGGACTTTGACCTGTACACGCATACCGGCGCGGGCGCATATGAGTGCGGCGAAGAATCGGCGCTGCTCGAGTCGCTCGAAGGAAAGCGCGGCGTGCCTCGTCTGAAGCCTCCGTTCCCGGCCGTAGTCGGCGCGTTTCAATCGCCGACGATTTTAAACAACTGCGAGACGTTTTCATCCGTACCGGTCATTTTCCGCAATGGCGGCGCCTGGTACGCCGAATTGGGAACGCCGAAAAACGGCGGAACCCGCTTAACCTGCGTCTCGGGGCACGTGAATCGTCCCGGTGTTTACGAGTTGCCGATGGGGTTCCCGTTGATGCGCCTCATTAACGAAGTCTGCCTGGGAATGCGCAATGGTAAGAAGCTGAAGGCGGTGATTCCGGGCGGCTCTTCGTCGCCGGTTCTGCGAGCCGATGAATGCGATATTGCACTGGACTTCGATTCGATGGCGAAAGCGAAGACCATGGCGGGATCGGGCGGCTTGGTGATTCTCGACGAAGACACCGACATTGTGGCCGTCGCGCTTCGCACGATCAAGTTTTACGCTCATGAGAGCTGCGGCTGGTGCATCCCGTGCCGCGAAGGTACGACCTGGCTGAAGAAAGTGTTGACTCGTTTTCATGACGGCTTTGGAACCGAATCGGATATCGATCTGATTAACGAACTGGCCGGGAACATGCTAGGCCGCACATTCTGCGCGCTTGGTGACGCGGCCGCGATGCCTACCGCCGGCTTTATCGCGAAGTTTCGCGGCGAGTTTGAAGACTACTTGAAGAGGTCGCAGCCCGCCCCCGCCTCCGAACTGGTGATGGTGGGCTAGGCGCTCTAAACAAAACGAAATTTATGGCTGATCCAGTCAAGTTTACGATTGATGGCCAGCAGCTCGAAGCTCTTCCGGGCACGCTGCTGATCAACGCGGCTAAGCAAGCCGGTATTTCGATTCCGGCCTTCTGTTACTACGACAATCTGTCGCTCCAGGCTGCTTGCCGCATGTGTTTAGTCGAAGTAGAAAAGACGCCGAAGCTGCAGGTGGCCTGTACGCTGCCGGTAGCCGAAGGCATGGTGGTGCATACCGATTCGCCTCAGGTGAAGCAAGCCCGCAAGGGAACGCTCGAGTTTCTGCTGACCAACCACCCGCTTGATTGTCCGGTGTGCGATAAGGGCGGCGAGTGCGAACTGCAAGACATGGTGTTCCGCTATGGCGCGGGCGAGAGCCGCTACGTGGAAGCGAAGATGCACGTGGACGAGAAGCAGTGGTCCCCGATTGTCTTCTACGATGCGCCGCGCTGTATTCTCTGTTACCGTTGCGTGCGGATCTGCGGGGAGGCTCTGGGCGTCAATGCGCTGGGTATCGGGAATCGCGGCGCAGCAGCTGAGATTGTGCCGAATCGCGGCGATCATCTCGAGTGCGATGAGTGCGGGGCCTGCATCGATATCTGTCCGGTCGGCGCTCTCACCTCGGGCACGTACCGCTACAAGACACGTCCCTGGGAGATGGAGCATGTCGGCACGGTTTGCACGCACTGCTCCAATGGATGCAAAACGACGCTTGGCGTTCGGAACGGCGACATCATGCGCGCGAACAATCGCGACCGCTCCGGCGTAAATGGCGAGTTTCTTTGCGTAAAGGGACGCTACGCCTACGATTTCAACGAACACCCGGACCGGCTCACTGCGCCGCTTGTTCGGACGAACGGTGAACTGAGGCCAGTGTCGTGGGCCATTGCGCTCGCGACGATTGCGCGAAAGTTCACCGAACTGCGCACGAAAAAAGCGAAGATCGGCGTGATCGGATCGAACCACACGACCAATGAGGAGAACTACCTGCTACAGAAGTTTGCGCGGCAGGTGCTCGGAACGCCTCATATTGACCACCATCGCACTGGTGACGTGGCTACGTTGATCGACAGTCTGCACGGCCGTTCCGGTTCGCTTGCCACCACCGGTGACCTGTTTACCACCAAAGCGGCGCTCGTGATCCACAACGATCTGGCGCAGGAGCAGCCCTTCATTGCCTATCAACTGCGCTCGAACTGGCGGTTGAACAAGGGCCACATCTATGCCGTGAATCCGGGGCCGGTGCGCGAAGACAATTACGGAACCACCGCCCGCGCTGAAGCCGGCAAGGAGTTCGAGGCTCTCGAAAATTGGCGGGAGCAGTTAACCAAAGAAGAGAATCTCGTTATCTTGTTCGGCGCGGCGATCAAGGGCGATGGCATCCGTAAGCTGGTCGACTTTGGCGAATCGCTCGGTATCCCTGTAAAGTATGTCTGCCTGGTGGACTACTCGAACTCCCGCGGCGCATCCGATATGGGCCTGCTGCCGGATCTGCTGCCTGGCTATCGGGCGTGCAGCGAGGCGGGGCTCGAGCCGGGAATGAACTATGACCAGATGCTGAGCGACCCAAACCTGGAAGCGCTCTGGGTAGTCGGTGCAAATCCGCTCGCGCGTCAGCCGCTGAATGCGAGCCAGGCGTTCGTAGTGGTGCAGGATATGTTTCTGACCGAGACGGCCCGGCGCGCCGACGTGGTTCTGCCTGCGGCGTCCGCCTATGAGAAAAACGGAACCGTGACAAACGTGTGCGGCGATGTGCAGAAGGTGACGCGCGGCCCGAAAACCATGGGCGCCAAGTCCGATCTTGAGATCATCGCTCTGCTGGCAAAAGAGATGCGAGCCGATTGGGGTGCGCTCAAGCAAGAGAACGTATTCGCTGAAATCCGGCAATCCGTTCATGGCTACAGTCTGCCGTTCGGCATCATCGAAACGGGCGGCGCGGCGGCGACCATGCCGGTAAACGGACGCGTGAACTTTCAGTCGCGGCCTGAGCTGATTCGCTCTGCCGGTAATACGCTCTATACTTCAGGCACGTTGGGGCGCTACTCTAACATGTTGAACTCTGTTATCGAATCGCCGGGCGCGCTCTACCACGATCCGCACATTGAGCCGGTCACCAAGCCGGGCAGTGTGCAAACCGAAGCCCTGATTGACTGACTGATCGACTAAGACGAATGAACTTTTTCCTCGTTAGCCTGATCAAAATCGCTATAGTTTTTGCTGTTTTCATGACCACGCTCGCCTACCTGCAATGGGTGGAGCGCAAGGTGCTGGGACACATTCAGGCACGCACCGGCCCGCTGCGCGTCGGACCGCACGGCTTGATGCAGCCGATGGCGGATGTGTTCAAACTGCTCACGAAAGAAGACCTGGTTCCGCCGTATGCCAACAGGTTTTTCTACCTGCTGGCGCCTTTTATTGCGGTTTGCCTGTCGTTAATCTCCATCTCGGTCATTCCGTTCGGGCCCGAAGTCAGCATCTTCGGCGTGCGCACGTTCATGCAGATCAGCGATGTCAACGTGGGCATTCTGTTCATCTTGGCGATCAGTTCGGTGAGCGTCTACGGCATTGCGCTGGCGGGTTGGTCTTCGAACAACAAGTATTCACTCATCGGCGGCCTGCGTTCCAGCGCTCAGATGATCAGCTATGAACTTCCGCTGACGCTCGCGATCGTCTCGCCGCTTCTGCTCGCGAACCACGTCGGCTTTCGCGCGATCTCCGATAGCCAGGCTGGATACTACCTCGGTTTCATCCCGCGCTGGAGCATCTTCCAGATGCCGTTTCCGCAAATCTTCGGCTTTCTCATTTTCATGATTGCCGGGTTCGCCGAGACCAACCGCGTGCCGTTCGATTTACCGGAAGCCGAAAATGAGCTGGTGGCCGGCTTCCATACCGAGTACAGCAGCATGAAATTCGCCTGTTTTTTCATGTCCGAATACGCGAACATGATTACGATTTCCTGCGTGGCCACGCTGTTATTTTTAGGCGGCTGGCATCCGCTGTTTCCCGCGCCCTACTCCAATTGGGTGCCTACAGTCGTGTTTGTCTTTGCCGCGCTAGTGTTCTTCTTCCAGGCACTGCGGCCGGCTCGCCGCGGCGACAGGTTGTCCATGCCGCTGTTTGGCATAGCCGCGCTTGTGATCGCGGCGATCTTTGCGATTCCCTTCCTGCAGACGTTTCTTGTTCCTATATTCTGGTTTGCAAGTAAAGCAGGCTTCATTCTGTTTACTTACATTTGGGTGCGCGGAACGCTGCCGCGGTTCCGCTACGACCAGCTGATGCACTTTGCCTGGACGTTTCTGTTCCCGGTTGCGCTCATCAATCTGCTCCTCACCGCTTTCTGTGTAGCGGTGTTTTAACCGCTCTCATGGACACAATTCTCTTCATCATTTTCGCGATCGTTGCAGTTGCTTGCGCGTTTAACCTGGTCCTGCAAAAGCACCCGATTTCAAGCGCTCTCTCTCTGATCGGCGTCATGGGCTCGCTGGCTGTACTGTATCTCCTGCTTGGCGCGGAATTCATCGCAATGGCGCAGATGATTGTCTACGGCGGCGCAGTCATGGTTCTCTTTATCTTCGTCATCATGCTGCTCAATGCGGGTAAGGAAACCAACAGCGGCAAATCCTGGTTCGCTCAAGTCGCCGGATTGCCTTTGCTGCTGGCTTTTGTGGCGGTAATGGGTTTCTTGATTCGCGCCGCGCTGCCTGTGATGCGGACGGTCCAATTCGGAAGCTGGGTCGGGGGCACAGCCGAGCGCGTGGGCCAACTGCTGTTTACTCGTTATCTGCTGCCCTTCGAAGTAATCTCAATCTTGATTCTGGTCGCAATTCTAGGAGCCGTTGTTCTTGCTCAAAAGGAGATCGAATAGCCATGGCGCACGTTCCACTGTCCTGGTACCTGGTGCTGAGCGCCGTGCTGTTTGCGCTCGGCTGCGCGGGTTTTGTCTATCGCAAGAGCGTCATCACGGTTTTTATGTCCATCGAGCTCATGCTGAATGCCGTCAACCTCAGCTTTGTCTCGTTCTCCTATCAGCTGCATCGCATCGACGGACACATCTACTCTTTCTTCGTCATGGTGGTGGCTGCCGCGGAAGCGGCGGTTGGTTTGGCCATCATTCTTACCGTCTTTAAGAACCGCGGAACTCTTCAGATCGATGAAATCGATTCGTTGAAGCTGTAGACCCATCACAAATCATGATTCTCTGGCTCATCCCTCTCTTTCCGCTGCTCGGTTTTTTGTTCAACGGCCTGTTCGGTCGGCGTCTCTCCAAACCGGTCGTTAGCTTGGTTGCGGTCGGTTCCGTTGTCCTGTCTTTTCTCTATGTGCTGCTTGTGCTTGCGAGGCTCTGGCCGGTCACAAGCACCTTCAGCGCTCACTATTTCACCTGGATTCAGAGCGGCTTTCTCCACATCGGGTTCGACATGGCAGTCGACCGCCTCACCACGGTGATGCTGCTGATTGTGACCGGGGTCGGTCTTTTAATTCACATCTATTCGATCGGCTACATGGCTCACGATGAAGGCTATGCGCGCTTCTTCAGCTATCTCAATCTGTTCATGTTCTTCATGCTGATTCTGGTGCTCGCGGCTAACCTGCTGCTGCTCTTCGTCGGGTGGGAAGGCGTTGGACTGTGCAGTTATCTGCTCGTCGGTTTCTACTTTCGCGAGACCTGGGCAACCAACGCGGCCAACAAAGCATTCATCGTCAACCGCATCGGCGATTTCGGTTTCATGCTGGGCATCCTGCTGACCGTGATTGCTTTTCACACGCTCGACTTCGGACAACTGGCGTCCGCCTTCAGCAGCATGCCCGCCGGGGCAACAAGCGGCATGATTACGGCGATTGCGCTTCTGCTGTTTATGGGCGCAACCGGTAAGTCGGCGCAGATCCCGCTCTTCGTTTGGCTGCCTGACGCAATGGCCGGCCCGACTCCGGTATCGGCGCTGATCCACGCGGCCACTATGGTCACTGCTGGCGTCTACATGATCGCCCGGCTTTCGTTCTTGTACGCGCATGCGCCGTCCGCTATGACAGTCGTTGCAGTGATCGGGCTGCTCACTGCCGTGATGGCGGCTACGATCGGCATCACGCAAAACGACATTAAGAAGGTCTTCGCTTATTCAACCGTTTCGCAGCTCGGCTACATGTTTTTAGGCGCTGGGGTGGGAGCTTATTCGGCAAGTATCTTCCACGTTATGACTCATGCGTTCTTCAAGGCACTGCTGTTCCTGGGCGCTGGCAGCGTGATTCACGGACTTAGCGGAGAGCAGGACCTGCGGCACATGGGTGGCTTGCGCAAGTCGATGCCGATCACCTGCATCACGCTCGGCGTTGCGAGTTTAGCGATCTCCGGCTTCCCGGGCTTCTCCGGATTCTTCAGTAAAGACGCAATTCTATCAGCGGCCTATGCCCGCGCGCCCTGGATGTTCTGGGTAGGCGCAATCACCGCCGGAATCACGGCCTTCTACGTCTTTAGGGCGTTCTTCCTGGCATTCTTCGGAACATACCGCGGTCATGAGCATCCGCATGAGTCGCCCGCTTCCATGACCATGCCGCTGATCGTGCTGGCTGTGCTTGCCGCGGGCGGAGGGTTCATCAACATTCCCCAGTGGCTCTCGCCGCAGTATCCGTTGGCAGGCCATGAGAACGCAACTGCCATGACCATCTCGGCCTCGTTCGGAATCCTGGGCATCCTGTTTGCGTTCTACTTGTATGTCATGCAGCCGAAGATGGCGGACTCGCTCAGACGAGCGGCCGGCCCCGTCTATACGCTGGTTGACCATAAATACTACGTCGACGAAATCTACTCGAGCGTGATTGTGAAGCCGCTTGAGGCAATCTCACGTGTAGTGCTTTGGCGTGGTGTCGATGAGGGCCTTATCGATACAGGTCTGGTGAACGGTTTGGGCAGAGTGGTCCGCGGATGGGGGTCGCTCTTCCGGCGCTGGCAGTCGGGGAGCATCCGGAACTATGCCACATGGGTGCTGGCCGGCTCTCTTCTCGTGATTTTTGTTCTCGGCCTGTTCGGAGGCACTCGATGAGCCTTCTCGGCTTTACGCTGTTTCTGCCGCTGCTGGGCTTTTTCCTGATTCTCTTTTCGCGGGGACCGAAGGCCTCCTACTACCTCGCTTTACTGACAACGGGCATCACTTTTCTGCTCTCGTTGACCTTGATCTCGCCCGTGATGGCGAACAGCGCGCAGTTCACTTCAGTCATCAACACGCCTTGGACCGATGCGCCCGGCATGCAGATCCGCTTTCACCTGGGCGTGGACGGCATCAACATCTGGCTGGTGATGCTGACTACTCTTCTGCTTCCTATAGCCGTCTGGGTAAGCGACAGCATGATCAAAGACAGGCGAAAGAACTTCTTCGCGCTGCTGCTGCTCTTTGAGTTTGGGCTTATCGGCGTTTTCACCGCGCTCGATCTCTTCGTGTTCTACGTGTTCTGGGAAGTGGCGCTCGTGCCCATGTATCTGATGGTGGGCAGTTGGGGCTCCGGGTTGCGCGGGCCGGCCGCCGTTAAGTTTTTCGTGTATACGATGCTCGGTTCGGTCCTGATGCTGGGCTCTATCATCTACCTGCATAGCGTCACCGGCACATTCGATTACGTAGCCATCCTGAATGGTATTGGCTCGGGAAACATCGTGTTTTCTTCCGGGCAGCAGTTGCTGCTCTTCCTTGGCTTCTTCGCGGCCTTTGCCGTCAAAGTGCCGATCTTTCCGTTCCACACCTGGCTTCCAAACACATACACGCAGGCTCCCGTTCCCGCCACGTTTCTGCTTGCCGCGGTGATGTCAAAGATGGGTGCCTACGGCCTGTTGCGGTACTGCTTGACGCTTACCCCGGGCGCGGCTCATCAATGCGCCAGCTGGGTAAACGTACTGGCGATCATCGGCATCATCTACGGCGCGCTCCTTGCCTTGATGCAGACCAACATCAAGCGGCTGATTGCGTATTCGTCCGTCAGCCACTTAGGCTTTATTGTGCTCGGGATCTTCTCGTTCCGGCAGCAGGGCGCGGATGGCGCGGTGTATCAGATGATCGCGCATGGCGTCTCGACAGGCGCGCTTTTCCTGCTGGCCGGTTACCTCGAGCAGCGCCGCGGTTCGCTTGAAATCGAAGACTTCGGCGGCATCGCAAGTGTTGCGCCGCGCTTGTCGGTGGTCTTCATGATCGCGCTGCTGGCCAGTATCGGTCTGCCTACCCTGTCTAACTTCATCGGCGAGTTCCTGGTCCTTCAGGGTGCGGCGCTGGCCAAGTTCAGCTGGGCTGCCTGGGCGGCGGTCGGAGTCATTCTCTCGGCAGCCTACATGCTATGGATGTACCAGCGTACCTTTCTCGGTAAGCGCAGCGAAACCGCCCGGCCTTTTGCCGACTTGACCAGCCGTGACTGGGTGCCGCTACTGCCCCTAATCCTGCTGATGGTTTGGCTGGGTAGTTACACGCAATCCTTCATGCCGCCTATCACCGCGGCGACCTCGCACTTACTCGATCAGACAAACATGAGCAATCAGTACCGGGTGGCCTCACCGCCGCCGCTTTCGCGCACGGCTTCTCTCGCTGAGGTAGTTAGTCATGTCCGGTAACTTCCTGCCGGGAGCCATCGATTATCTCCGCTTCCTGCCCGAAATCGTCCTCAGCGTCTTCGGCATTCTGATCATGGTGCTCGAAGCGATGATGAAGCCGCAAGCCAAACGAACTTCACTCGGCGGCATTGCCCTTGTGGGACTCGCCTTAGCCTTTCTCGCAAATATCTGGGCCGGGAATAACCCCGGAACAGCTTTCTCAAACATGATCGTGGTGGACGATTACGGTACGTTTTTCCGCGGACTCGTGCTCGTCGTCGGGATGCTATGCATACTTACGTCATTCAGTTATCTCGAGCGCGAACGAGCGCAGACCGGCGAGTATTATGCGCTGATTCTCTTCTCTCTTGTAGGACAGTGCGTGCTTGCGACCGCGATGGACCTCATTATGGTCTTCATTGGTCTCGAGATATCTTCGATCGCCACTTACATTCTGGCCGGATTTCTGCGCGACGACCGGCGCA
Organism: Bryobacteraceae bacterium; assembly: GCA_965219105.1. Taxonomy (GTDB): domain Bacteria; phylum Acidobacteriota; class Terriglobia; order Bryobacterales; family Bryobacteraceae; genus Bog-105. The sequence continues at coordinate 4,760,801 of OZ244728.1, forward strand.
ATAACGAATCCGCCCTGAAGTACTTTCTGCTCGGATCGTTTGCGACCGCCTTCCTTCTCTATGGCATCGCCTGGACTTATGGATTGACTGGATCGACTAACCTCGAGCAAATCCGTCGCGCCTTCGATAGCGGAACTCAGCCCGCGCTGCTGGCCGGACTCGCGGCCGGACTGCTCTTTGTCGGTTTTGCCTTCAAAGTGTCCGTGGTGCCCTTTCAGATGTGGGCCCCTGACGTTTATCAAGGCGCGTCTGCTCCGGTCAGCGCCTTCATGTCCGCTGGGCCGAAAGCCGCCGCCTTTGCTGTCTTCTTCCGCGTGTTTATGGTGTCGTTCCGGCCGCTCAATGGCCGTTGGATCTGGCTTGTATGGGGATGTGCTTTGGCTACCATGCTGGTCGGCAATTTTGCGGCGCTGCTGCAAACCAATGTGAAGCGAATGCTTGGCTACAGCTCCATCGCGCATGCCGGCTATGTGCTTGTCGCGCTGACTGCCAGCTCGCAAATCGGTATCGCGGCCGCTATGTTTTACCTTGCCTCGTATGCACTGATGAATATCGGCGCCTTTGCCGTAGTCAGCCATGTGGCGGCCAGGCACGAGCGCTTTGTGAAGATCGATGACCTTGCCGGTCTGGGAAGGCGTGAACCGGTCACGGCTGCGCTGTTGGCTATCTTCGTCTTCTCGTTAATCGGTGTTCCGCTTACTGGCGGCTTCTTCGGTAAACTCTACGTCTTCCAGGCGGCATTAAACTCTCACCTAGTCTGGCTAACCGTGCTTGGCCTGATCAATAGCGCCATCGCTGCTTACTACTACCTGAAGATCATCGTCGCGGTTTATATGCGCGATCCGAGCGAGGCCATGGAGCAACTGCCTCCCGCAAAGACCAGTTTGAAAGTGGCAATCTGGGCGAGCGCTGTGGGCGTTCTCATCCTGGGCATCTTCCCGGGAACGCTTCTCTCGTTCGCCTCTACGTCGGCCGCGTTGCTTCGATAGAGCTGTGTGTTAAAGGCCGGTTTCAGCAATGGCCGGCCGCTAAAAAATACGCGTTAGTTCACGGATACTCCCAACCCGGCGCAAACGGGGATGTGCGTCTGGCAGTTCGGTCAACTCAAGGCTCCATGTCCGCGCATGAGGAACAAACACGGCGTTCAAGCCAGCTTGTAAGGCCGGCTTGATGTCGGATTTGGGAGAATTGCCGATCATCCACGTTTCTTCGTGGTTGAATTCGCGCTCGCGAACCAGTTGACGATACGCTTGTTCGTTCTTCTCTTTCACGATTGCGGCATGCTTGAAGAAAGGCGCTAAGCCGGAAAGGTCTATCTTTCGCTGCTGCTCCTCCGGATCGCCCTTTGTGAAGATAGTCAGGTCGTGACGCGCTGACAACTCCTGTACAGTCTCCTCGACACCGTCGAGTAACTCGACTGGACGCTCCAGAATCGAGTGAGCAAACTCCATCACCGCCGTCAGGTCGGCTTCTGAAATATCCCGCTGCGCTAAGCGTTCGTAACAGGCGGCCAGGTTACGCGCGAAATTTCGCGAGCCGTAGCCATGAAGCTGCGAGTTGGCAATCTCGATCTCATCGAGCACCGCGCGTACTTCGGCTGGGCGCATGTCAGAGTGCGCCAGATACTCACAGAACTGATCGAAGGCCGCTTCGAAGTAAATATTGTTTTCCCAGAGAGTATCATCGGCATCGAAGACAAGCGAAAGAGGCGTCGCCACGATCGTTAAAAGCCCTTCGCGTGTCCGTTGCGCGGCCCCACTTGCCTGGCAAGCGCAATCCGCTGCTGCTTCTCGATGTATCCAGGAACAATCTTCAGCAGAAACTCGAGCCGTTCAACCTCCGAGCGCAGCGCAAGCACGGTCTGCCTTTTTTCCAAATCGTAGATGAACTGGGCGATTTGAAAGCTCAGACGATTGCGGTCGATCTTGGGAGGCTCGCTGACTTCCGATCGCTCCATCTGCAACAGAATCCCCAACACGGCGACCGACTTACGGAACAGTTCCGGAGAAACTTCCGTCACGTCTTCGTCGTTGAAGTAACTGACCTCGGCGCGGAGATAATTGCGGTCCGTATCGAGGGCGCCAATGCGGAAACGGCGCTGCCCAATCGCTAGGAGATCCAGCCTGCCATCGGGGTAGCGCTTCACCACACGCTCCACCATCGCCGTGCATCCAATGTTTACAATCCCATCTTCCTGAGCGAGAACAACTCCAAACTCTTTGGCTGTGGGGATGATGTCCGCCATCATTTCCTTGTAGCGGTCCTCAAAGATATGCAGCGGCAGGGGCATCGCTGGGAGCAGCACTAGAGAAAGAGGAAACAATGGTAAGAACTGCTCGGCCATGATTCCATTATCGGCGTTTCTCCTGGGGTTTCTTCTAACAAAACACTCGGCTAAGCGAAGTTATACTAGATTCTTGTTTCGCCTGGTAAAAGGATACAGGCTCAATAAACAAAGATGACGCTGAAGCTCAAGCGAACCCCCGGGCTCTATTTAGTTGGATTCATGTGCAGCGGAAAGAGCACGGTCGGCAAAGCGTTGGCCGACGAATTGGGGTGGCGCTTCGTAGATGTGGATAGCGAAATCGAGGCGGACGAACGCCGGCGCATTCGCGAAATCTTTCTTGAAGACGGCGAAGCCAGATTTCGTGAGATTGAAACGGCAACCCTGCGGCGTCACGTGAATAAAGTTGAGTGCGGTGAGCCGTGTGTAATCGCGCTAGGCGGTGGAGCTTTCGTTCAGCCGCGCAATTGGCAACTGATCCAGAATAACGGTGTCACGATCTGGCTTGACTGCAGCCTGGACGTCGTTCTAGCGCGCTTAGGCGATGATAGTTCCCGCCCGCTTGCCGAGGACCGGAGCGGCCTCGCGCAGCTGTATGGCGATCGACGCCCGCTTTATGGGCGCGCCGATTACCGGGTCGAAGTAGATACCGACGATATCCCGAAGATCGTCGGACGCATCCGGCAGTTGCCCATCTTTTGAAACAGATCACCGCTCGTAGCGGAATACTCAACCGCCACGCTCGCCATATACTGAATGCCGCTCTCGCTGCGGCCGATGCAGAGAACGCCGTTCGCCGTCATCTGCGCCTGACGAAGAAGGTCCTCCACGTCGCGAAGGCCAGGTTCGATCTGCGCACCTTCGATCGAGTGTTCGTGATCTCGGCCGGCAAGGCCGCGCTGCCTATGGCGTCCGCGATAGAAGACATTCTTGGCGCTGCACTGGACGGCATTTTCGTGATCACCAAACACGGTCACGCTACCGGGGTGCGTCCGCAAAAGGCACAGGTTTGGGAAGCCGGCCATCCCGTTCCCGACGTGCATGGAATGGAAGCCGCCCTCGCGCTTGAATCCCTGCTGCGCGAGCTGAACGCGCGCGATTTGCTGATCGTGGCTCTCTCCGGCGGCGCTTCTGCTTTGCTACCCTCGCCCGTCGCATCGATCTCGCTCAAAGCTAAACAGGCCGTAACCAATCAGCTTCTGCGCGCAGGCGCAGACATCGCCGAGATCAACTGCGTCCGCAAACATCTATCGCGCCTCAAGGGAGGCGGGCTGGCCGCGCTTGCTTATCCGGCGACCGTGATCGGTTTGCTGCTGTCGGATGTCATCGGAGATCGTGCCGATGTGATCGGCTCAGGGCCTACTGCGCCCGATGCCTCGACTTTTCAGGATGCCTTGGCTGTTCTTGCGAAGTTCAACCTCTCTGGCCGCGTCCCGCGCCCGGTGCGCCGCTATCTCGAACTCGGCGCGGCGGGCCAATCGCCGGAAACCCCGAAGCCAAACGATCCCATCTTCCGCCACGTGCAAAACTTTGTGATTGGAAGCGGCCGGCTCGCGCTCGAGGCCGCTGCCCGCAAGGCCCGCGAGCTTGGCTACCGCACCCTGATTCTCTCCAGCACAATCGACGGGGAAACCCGCGACGCAGCCGCGATGCATGCCGAGATTTTGAGGGAGGTCGTTACATCAGGCAACCCTGTGAAGGCTCCGGCGTGCATCTTATCCGCCGGCGAGACCACAGTGGCGCTCAAGGGCCATGGCAAGGGCGGCCGCAATCAGGAGTTCGCCTTGGCGGCAGCCTTGAAACTAGCTGGACTGCGCGATGTTCTGCTGCTCAGCGCCGGCACTGATGGCACCGATGGTCCAACCGACGCGGCCGGCGCGGTGGCCGACGGTTCTACCGTGGCACGCGCCCTCGAGCGCGGCCTCGATCCGCACGACCATCTCGCCCGCAACGATTCCTATCCGCTGTTCGACGCTCTCGGCGATCTGATTCGCACCGGTCCCACGGGCACCAACGTGATGGACATTCACATCATGCTTGCTCGTTGAGCATCGATCCGCCGCGCCCATAGAAACTCAGCATGTTATCGCCTTGCCGAATCTCGCGCGATCTGCGCAGTCCGCCAAAGTGCTCCGGCAATCGCAGCCGCACCGTGTGCTGCGCCATCGCCTCGCTCGCGCTTCCTTCCGCCACAATCTGAAGTGATCCGGTGTATTCGTTTACGAGATCGTAGGGTGGATCTATAAAAACCAGGTCCACCGTTTGCGTGGGAAGCAGCGTGAGCGCGCGTCCGCGCAGAATCGTTACCCGATCGTGCAAGCCGAGGGCCGCCACGTTCTCGCGAATAACTGCCAGGGCCCGAGCGTCCCGCTCGATCAAAATGGCATGCTTCGCGCCGCGGCTCACCGCTTCGATGCCAACAGCGCCGCTTCCTGCATACGCGTCCAGGAATACGCAGCCGCCAATGCGCGGTGCGAGAACGTTGAACAGCGATTCGCGCAGCCTGTCCGGCGTTGGCCGCACCTGCAGCCCCGGTACCGACTTCAAAACACGGCTGCGAAACTCGCCGGCAATTACACGCACGCCTTCAACCTACCAGCACGAAGCCGTAACGCCGCTGCCAGTTCTCCTGCACGTACCGGTTCACTGCGCGGACCTCTTCGCCGTCACCACTCTCGATTAAGCGGCGTGCTTCGTCCCGCGCCAATTCGAGCACTTCGGTATCGCGCAGCAGATCGGCCAAGCGCAGCCCCGGAACGCCCGATTGCCTAGTGCCGAAAAACTCACCGGGCCCGCGCAGCTTCATGTCCATCTCCGCGATGAAGAACCCGTCTGTCGAACTGGTCAGCGTCTTAATGCGTTCGCGTGCAATGTCGCTCAGCTTGCCCGTAACTAGGATGCAGTAGCTCTGAAGCGCGCTCCGGCCCACCCGCCCCCGCAGCTGATGCAGTTGCGCAAGGCCGAACCGCTCGGCGTCCTCGATCACAATCACGGTCGCGTTCGGAACGTCTACACCCACCTCGATCACGGTCGTGGCCACCAGGATCTTCGTTTCTCCGCTTTGAAAACGCCGCATCGCGCTCTCTTTCTGCTCGGCGCTCAGCTTGCCGTGAAGCAGCCCGACGCTCAGAGAAGGGAAGACGGTCTGCGATAGATGAGCAAACATCTTCTCGGCCGCTTTGGCGCTAGCCGTGGTCTCAGTCTCTTCCACCACCGGGTACACAATGTAGGCCTGCCTGCCCGCCTCAATGTGTTGCGCCAGAAAGCCGTACACCTTCTCCACAGCGGATTCGGTCACATGCCTCGTCGTGATCGGTTTACGGCCCGGCGGCAGTTCGTCAATCGAGGAAACATCGAGATCGCCATACAGCGTGAGCGCGAGCGTGCGCGGGATCGGCGTGGCCGTCATCACCAGAACATCCGGTTGAGCGCCTTTCTTGAACAGCTCCAGGCGCTGCCGCACGCCGAATCGATGCTGTTCGTCCACAATGGCCAGCCCCAGCCGCTTGAACTCGACATCCTCCTGAATCAGCGCATGGGTCCCCACCACCACTTGCGCCGAGCCGTCCGCGAGCAGCCGCTTCATTTTGGCCTTCTCGCGGGCGGTCTGTGAGCCGGTCAGCGGAACCACGCTGTAACCGGCGGGCGTCATGACTTTCTGGAAATAGCCGAAGTGCTGTGTGGCCAAAATCTCAGTGGGCGCAAGCACCGCCACCTGATACCCGTTCTCGATCGCAATCGCCGCTGCTTGCGCCGCCACGATGGTTTTGCCGCTTCCCACGTCGCCCTGCAGCAGGCGGTTCATCGGCCGCGACTGCTTCATGTCGTCTGCGATCTCCTGCATCACGCGCCGCTGCGCACCTGTCGGCTTGAAGGGCAGGATCTGTTTGATCTTCTGGCGGATGGACTCGGTCAGCTCAAAACTGATCCCGATAGCGCGCTGGGCCTTCGACTTCTTTAGCGCCAAGCCGCATTCGAGCCAGAAAAACTCGTCGAAGATCAAACGCAGCTGAGCCGGAGTGCGAAAGGCGTTCAGCAACTGCAGGCTAGCCGTGAGTTGTGGGCTGTGTACTTCGCGAAGGGCCGTCGCCAGATCGGGCAGTTCAACACGGGCGCGAACGCTTGCGGGCAGCGCATCGCAAGGCAGCTCCACCGTCTTCAGTATCCGGTCCAGGAGCGTTCGGAAAACACGCGTCGTTACTTTCCCCGCGGCTTCGTAGATTGCGACGATACGCCCGCTGTGCAGAGTCTCTTCGTGAACATCCTCGCTGGTAAGTATCTCCACTTCGGGCTGCACCATCAGCCGGTGCGCGTTGCCGCGATCGAGCTCTACCTTGCCGAATAGCGAGACGCGCGTACCGGGCAGCAGGCTGTCCCGGTAACGCTCGCCATGGAACCACCTTCCTAGCAGAACTTCGCCGCTTGCGTCTTCAAAGTGAACCTCAAAAAGTCCTAGCGCGCGACGCCGGAATCCAGAAAGACGCGCCGAAGCCACCCACGCCGTCACCCCCGCTTTCTCGCCCGGAGCCAAGGCGGCAATTGCTTTCGTGTTGCTGCGATCTTCATAGCGGAACGGCGCGTAATACAGCAGATCCGACACCGTCTGCAGGTCTTTGGCGGCCAGCATCTCCGCCCGCACCGGCCCAATGCCTTTTACATACTGCAGCGGGGTTTGAAGGTCCAACTAATTAGGTTACCGAGGCACGGCTACTCGCTTGCCGCGGAATGGGACCAGTCAATCCATTTCAGGTCCGGAACCCGGGAAAACTCCCTCACATTGCCGGTTACCACTGTCAGGCCGGAAGCGATTGCTTGCCCGGCGATCAGTAAATCGTAAGAACCGATCGGCGTTCCAGCCCTTTGTAAAGCAGTTCTTATTGTTGCCGCTGCAGAAGCATCTTGCGTAGTAAACGCCAGACGTTCGAATGAATAGCTACGGAACATATTCAATCGGGCCTCGTTTTCAGGTTGTCTGCGTCTATCTGAATTCGCGACACCGTATGCTAGCTCAAACTCGACTATGGAGGAGAGCAGCAGCCTGTCTCCACGTCGAGTAGCGCCACGAAACGACTCCATTGCCGCCAAATTCGTTCCGTGAATGAGCTCGATGCAGATGTTTGTGTCTAGAAGAAGATCACTCACAGCTCCAGATCTTCGACCGGTGTGACTGGCTGATCTCGCTCAATTTCGAATCCCTCGCCGATCGAGTGCAACTCGCTCAGCCACTTATCAACGTCGATCGCCTCCGGCTCCAGTAGTACGCCGCTGCCGAAGCGACGTATCCGCACCGAGTTGCCGGCGAACTGAAACTCTTGTGGCAACCGTACCGCCTGACTATTGCCGTTGCGGAAGAGCTTTGCGTGTTTGACCGGAAGAGTAGCCATGTCAAAGTATAGATTGAATATATATACAAAAGCAACTCTTGATACCGCTCATCGGGCAAGCAGGTCTCAAACCGCAAGCGGATTCGCGTCTATCATGGTTGAACGGACCAGCAAATTGAGCGCAACCAGACAGGCAGCTCCGATCACAATCGCTCAATTTCTGGCTTTTCAGCCGCCCGCCCGGTTTCGGGACGAGTTGATTGCCGGAGAGATCGTCTTGTCACCTGACCCGGAGCCGAACCATCAGGAAGTTGCCTTTCGTTTGCTTCTGGCCTTGAACAAACTGTTGAAGGGCAGCAACTTCGTCGCCCGGGAACGGACCCACATCGAGCTGTCAGGACTTACTAGCATGCCATCGCCGGATGTGTTCGTGATTGGTCGCAAACGCTGGAATCAGGCGCTCCGTTCATCCAACTATCCGCAAGGCGCGCCTCAGCTGGTCATCGAGATTGTTTCGCCCTCGAATCGCAAGCCCGCGAGTCCTTCAGAAAGCGAAACTCTATCTCGCGGCCGGTTCAGCGGAGGTCTGGGTTATCTATCCTAAGCGGAAGATCGCGCACGTGCATCGCGCCGGCGAAGAGTCCATCGAAGAATCGGCGCTGCTGCGCCTCCCCCAACCCTTATCCGGGGGCGTGATTCTCCTCGACTCGCTATTTGCTGTCGACGCCGAGATGTGACACGACCGGCTAGATGCCGCGGACGGGGTGCAGTAACGCAAGTCGCTCCTTCGATCCTATGTTGATCTCCGCCACTGAGGTCTGGGCCGCCGCTTTGGCCTTACGCACGGTAATAGTTCCCCGTCCGGTGAGTAAATCGAGTGCCGGGCCGGTACCTATCGTGCCTTCTAGACGCGCGCCGCGGCCCGTTGTCTGTTCCTTTAAGCCATCTCCAAAATCGTTCTCCACATCGCCCCGATCGGTATGCGCTGTCAAATCGAAAGCCGCCGTGTCGGGCAGCGCCAGTTCTATGTTGCCCGACCCGCAGCGTACTGACATCTTGCTCAAGGGCAGGTGTTCCGGTTTCAACTCGACATCGCCGTGGTCAACCGTTACTTCCGCTGAGTTCGTGACATTCTCAACTGACAGGTCAGCCCGGTGGGCGCTGAGCACCAGAGGCCCAACCGCATTCTGCACCGAGACGCTTCCGCGTTCCGCGTGTACTTCGCCGGGAAGGCTCTCGATTCGCAGCTCAGTATGCCCATTCTGAAGACTCAGCGGATGATCCACCGCCTGAGCCGAGACCGTGCCCGAGTAATCTCCGGCAATCGTGACCTGCCCGCCTACGTGATTCAACTCCACATCCGAACCGCGGCCCTTTAGCTCTACCGATCCTTTCACATCGGTGCAGCGAATCAGGTCACTATGCCGGGTGTCCACCTGGATATTGCCGCCGATATCCTGCAATCGCACTCCGGCATCCCCGCTGCGGAGCGCCAGATCGCCGTTGAGGGCCGACACTTCCAAATCGCCTGCGGTTCCGCCTACCTCAAGACTCGCGCCTTTCGGGACAGACAGCTCCAGGTTTGTCGTAACCAGCGTGCGGTTTCCTGCCCGGTCCTGGTTGCAGTGGATCACCACGTTTTGGCCGTCCACGACGACCTCCACCGGAGTCTGCTCGTCGGTTCGATCGGCCGCTGCGTCGTCAAGCGCCCGGACGGTTTTGTGCCCGGTCAGGGAAAACGCTGCATCCGGCGTTCCCGTCACTTTTAGCTCGCCGCGAAGGTTCTCGATCACGATATGCGGCGTCGCGCCCACGCCCCTTTGTATAGCTTTCACCGCGTATTCATGTTCCTGACCGAAAGCACTGTCAAAGCCGCGGCCCCAGTCCGTGTGACGCCACCAGATGTCTGGACTCCGGAATTGACTGAAGGCCGACCCCATCAGGCAGATCACAACGACCACGAACCAGGCCCCGCCAGATACGCCGTTGGTGGGAATAGCGCTTCCCGAGACAAACCGGATGAGCACCTCCGCCAGGGCGACGGCGCCCCAACCGATCAGTAGATAGGGCCAGTACCGACCCAACCACTCCGCGACCGGGACTTCAGGCCGAACCGTGTGGAGGAGAAACACAACCCCGAGCAGAATAATCACCAGCGGACCGGTGACCGAGCCGCGCGGTCTCATCGCCCGAACTCTCCCCGTCGCTCGCCTGGTGTGTTGGCCGGCGCTTGCACTCGCGCCGAAGCCCTTGCCCGAAAATCGGTGTAGCGCGTCGCCCGCGCCGCTTGCTGCGGCGGAAAACTGGACTGTGCCAGCCTTTGTCCATTCGATTGCTGCTGCGAAGGTGGCAGATTCGGCGCATGATACGGCGTCTGTTTGATTGCCATGCGCTCGAGGAGCTTCATTACTCCAATTGCGATAATCAGCAGCGGCCAACTGCGCGAAAACCCCACCACTCCGATCTGCTGCAGCACGAACAACACTCCCACCACCATCAGCAGCACCGGCCCGCGTGCCGCCTGCGCGCACATCGAACGACGGCTATTCATGGCGTGTCCCCGCAAAACTCCGTCCCGGCGCGCTCGCCGCGTTCGAATAAGGCTCTCCATCGGGCGGCGGCAGCACAGCCCGAGGAGGCGGCGACACCCGCGTGTAGAGCATATATGCGCCGGCCAGAATCAAAAGCACCGGCCAGTAGCGGCTAATCTGATGAAAATCGATCAACTGCATGGTTTGCAGCAGATACAACACGCCAACCGCGATCAGCAGAATGGGCCCCACCGGAGCACGCCCGGTTTGCCGTCCCCGAGGAAGAATGCTCGACCACTCCTCGGGCTGTAAGCCCTGCCGCCGCCTGCGAGCCGTGTGATAGGCCTCAAACGGCATGTAGAACAGGAAAGCTGCTAACACCATGGCGCCGAGCGGCTCGCTCGATCCGGGCGAATCGTTCACGATCGTGATGAGCAGCCCCGCAATCAGCGCATGCATCAACCCTTTCAAGTACTGGCCGTTATAAATAGCGCCTACACCCGGGATGAAGCCGAGCAGGAAAGCAAGCACAGGAGAGGCGCCGGCCGGGGATACTGGCTGCGCCGCTGGTGGGACCGGTCCCGGTTGCGCGTACGGATTCGGTCCGAAGTCAGACGCTCCGGGAGGCGCGCTGTAAGCCGCAACTGGAACATGGTCCTGGCAATAAATCGTTCCCTCCGCCGGACGCTGACACACGGCGCACAGTGACCGGCCGCAGGTGCGGCAGAATGCAGTCGCCGGCGTCTCCGGATGTAGATAGCAGTTCATGGTTTGTCTCCCTGGTTTCGGGGCCGGTTCGCGGTCCCGCCTCCATTCGAATCGGCTTTCGAGTTCCGAGCCTGTGGTGCGGCTTGGTTCTGTTCTTCCAGATCGCTCAAATGCGATTCGATCTCGTACACAATGCGCAAGCTGTTGTAGTACTTGACTGCCTGGTCTCGCACGCGCAGCGCTTTATCTTCCACTCCGCCCCACACGCGAACCGGGCTTAGGTCTGCCGGCTCAAGGTGCTGGACGTGAACGCCGGTGCAGCGTTCCAGCATTGCGAACGAGAGAATAGTCATTGCCATGCCCATGGCCAGCCGCGGCTGAAGCAATGGCTGCACCCAACGTTCATGCAACTTTCCGAAGAAGCCCCGCCGCTCGAACGGCTCGCGCGTGCGGCCGACCGGAGCCAGAAACGCAATCCGGGTAATTAACTCCGGTGGCGGCTCCACCGGGCTGGCCTGCTCGAGAAACTCGAGCCCCGCTCGTGCTTCCGTCATGAACTCCCGGCAGCTCTCGCACCCATCGGCGTGTTGCTCGAACGCAACGCGGGTGGTCTCCGGCAGTGTGCCGTCGAAATAGTCCGCCAGGATGCTCTCAAACTCCGCGCAGTTCATTGAATCTTTCCAGCCGTTAGACCGTCACCTTGCTTCTTCGCAGCACGCGCGCCAGCTCGGCCCGCCCGCGATTCAATCTCGATTTCACCGTGCCTTCGGGAACTTGGAGCACGCGGGCAATCTCCCGGTATTCGAGCTCCTGGAGGTCCCGCAGGATCACTGCCTCCCGCAGCTCAGGCGAGAGCTTTGCCAACGCCGCCTGCAGGATCTCTCCCGCTTCCCGGCCTGCCAGCATGCCATCGGTGCGGGCCAGCTGCGCGGTTTTCTCTTCGAGCACGGTCAGCTTTTCTTCGATTGCGTCGGTGATCCGGTCCTGCTTGGTTCGGCGGTAGTGATCCACCAGCAGATTTCGGCTCAACCGGCTCAGCCAAACTGTAAATGAGCCTTCCCCAGCGCGAAAGCTGCCGAGCGTGCGAAACACCCGCAGGAACACCTCTTGCGTCAGATCGACTGCGTCCGTGTCGCTGCTGGTAAACCGGTAGCAAATCGAATACACCCGCCTGGTATACGTCTGGACAAGCTCTTCCCAGGCTCCCTGCTCGCCCGCCAGGCAGCGCCCGATTAGCTGTGATTCTTCGTCCAACGCTCGCTCTGCCCCACGCCGCTTCGGAAGCGAGCCCGTTTCCGCCCATTCTTCAGAAAACGAACCCGTGGCCGCCTCCAAACCCGCTGGAACGCGCGCCTCCAGGCCGGGCTTCCGATCGCGAGGAGCAGCCTGCACCTTTGCTCCAAATAGAAGCTTTGAGTGTATCGAAATTAGTGAGCCCGCAATCGCTGACATGAAATGGCCTCAGACAGACCCTGATCGAGCCATCGAGGGGCCAATGAAAAGCCCGCCGGCGTCTCGATCTCACCCGGTACAACGAAACCCGAGACCGAAAAGTTCAACGGTCACTCACTAAATGAGCGTTTCCCGCCGGGAAAACCATCGAATACAGCCGCATGCCTCTTGGCCGGCCGTCTATTGTAGAGGCAGATGGGTCAATTCGAGGGGCGAGTGCGAAAGGTTCGGCCGTGACGTGCCCATTTTGCGGTTTTCGCGAAGATAAAGTAATTGATTCCCGCGAGAGCAAGGAAGGCGATTCGATCCGCCGCCGCCGCCAGTGCCTCAGCTGCGAACGCCGCTTCACCACCTACGAACGTTGCGACGAAGTGCCCTATATGGTCATCAAAAAAGACGGGCGGCGGGAAAGTTTCGATCGGCAGAAAGTGTTAAATGGCCTACTCAGGGCTTGCGAAAAACGTCCTGTCAGTATGACCGCCCTAGCGGATCTGGTCAACGAGCTCGAAGCGGAGATGTTCGACACGCCTGAGCGGGAAATCTCTACAACAGTCATTGGGGAGCGCGTCATGGATCGGCTGAAAGTGCTGGATAAGATCGCGTACGTCCGGTTTGCTTCGGTGTACCGGGATTTCCAGGACATCGAAGAATTTCTGGGCGAACTCAAAAACGTAATGCTCCAACGCAAAGTCTAATATCTGAGCTGGCCAATACCTTTCTCTGTAACCAACGGGTTTGGGTTACATCTTGATTATTGGGTATTCACTTTGAGCGTGATGTCGGCTACAATTGTTGCGCACAACCAGAGTGTAGGTCTATATGTACCTTTTCCGGCGGAGGAACCGCAGTCTGTAGGCCGTCGGAAAGCAGGAATGAAATCGATCGATGGAGGCTGGGAGATTCGAGCGTATTGCGGTAGCAGAAGGCCAGCGGAGAACCAGGCTGCGAAGTAATTCGCGATTTTTAGAGGTGATGAAGTAAGTGGATCAATTTGAAGATCAATATTTAGCCGAGGGGCGAGAGCCGTTAGGGCTCCCGTTCGACGAAGAGTCGAACTTTTTCCATCCTGAGGAGGTTCAGGATGAGGAATTCCACGGCGCCCAACAGGTTGAAGAGTCGATCTATACGGACGACCCCGTCCGCGTATACCTGCGCGAGATGGGCTCGGTGCCATTGCTGACTCGCGAAGGCGAAGTCACTCTGGCTCGCAAGATGGAGCGCGGGAAGCTCCGCATGCAGAAGGCAATCAGCCGGTCGCCTCTCATCCAGGGAATGGTGCTCGAGTTTGGCGAGCTCGTTCGAAAGGGTTCTGAGGACGTCGATAGCTATGTGGATTTCGGTCCCTCCGATATCGAGGAGGGAAGCCCGGCCGATGTGAAGCGCCGGAGCGAGATCAGCGAGCTGTTTTTTGCCTACCTGGCGGCGGATAAAAAGCTGGCGGCCAGCGTCGAGAAGTACGCGGCGCAGCCGGCGATCAATAAGAAGTTACGCAAGAAGTGGGCAGGCAAAGTTGCGCGCTCGAAAGTCGAGTTGTCCCGTTCCTTGCGGGCTATCCCGTTCAATCTGGCGCGCTGGAAGGAATTTGTTCGAGCCATCGAGGCTAATGCCGAAGAGATGGCGCAAATGGATACCGAACTCAAGCGTCTGGAGGCGAAGAATGCCGCGGCCGCCCAGCTTCGGGTCAAAGAACTAAAGCGCGATCTCAAGAAAAAAGAAGGCGAGGTGGGTGCCTCGCTACCTGACCTTCGCCACAGTTTATCGGTCATTCGCCACGGCGAAGTCGAAGCCGAGCGCGCCAAAAAAGACTTGGTAGAAGCCAACCTTCGCCTTGTCGTCTCGGTCGCCAAGAAGTATGTCAATCGCGGCCTTCATCTGCTCGACCTAATTCAGGAAGGCAATATCGGCCTGATGCGCGCCGCTGACAAGTTCGAGTACCGTCGCGGCTATAAATTCTCAACCTACGCTACATGGTGGATTCGCCAGGCCATTACCCGCGCGATTGCCGACCAGTCCCGCACGATTCGCATTCCCGTTCACATGAACGAGAGTATGAACAAGTTCCTTCGCGCTACCCGCGAACTTGAAAAGGAACTTGGGCGCGTGCCGACCAACGAAGAAATCAGCCGGCGCATGGACATCCCGGTTGAGAAAGTTCAAAAACTTAAGACCATCTCGCGCGATCCGGTGTCGCTCGAAACTCCCGTCGGCCGCGATGGCGAGTCCGCGCTTGGCGACCTCATTGAAGACCGCTGGGTTGGCTCTCCCGTAGACGCCGTGATCGATTCCAACGTCCGTGACGAGACCGCCAATATTCTCAAGACTCTCTCGCCAAAAGAAGAGAAGGTCATCCGTCTTCGCTTCGGCATCGGCTGCGAACGGGAACATACTTTGGAAGAAATTGGCCAGGAATTCGACGTGACTCGCGAACGGATCCGCCAGATCGAAGCCAAAGCGCTGCGTCAGCTTCGCTCTCCTGAACGTGCTCGTCATCTGCGCGCCCTCTTAGCCGCCCGTTAACCATTTGTTGGGCTAGTCTGCCCGGAAAGGTTCCGATCCCAGGAGCCTTTCCCGCTCTGACAACGGCGGTTCGTATCTGACTCCTTCCGACAAGCGGCTCACACTCCTCGAGAGACTTGCTGCATGGGACCGGTCTCTTACGCGTCGCCAAGGACGCTCAATCGAAGAAGCTGGCCATTGCCTGCTTCTCGGCCGCTACTATGCCGAATCCCCATACATCTACTTCAGCCTGAATCCCGGATTCGCGCGCGACGGCTCGCCTTTCGACCCCAGTTCAGTGGATGGCAGCAACGTGCCCTTTTCCAATCCGAAAGAGCTTTGCCGGCAGTACGTTTACCTGCACAATTGCCAGCGATTTCTGGACGCGCACCCGGCGCTCCACGCCTGGTTCAACTCCAGTGTGACAAGCGCTTTCCTGGTGCCATGGCGCACTCGCAACGCTAGCGAACTCTACCGGCTCAACCAACAATCGAAAGGACTTGTGTTTGCGTACGCACGTGTACTGGTCAGCCAAATTCTGAATGACCACCACGCGCAACTGCTTATCACCGCCGGCAAGAGTTCGCTCACGCTTCTCAACGATTTGGCGGTCTTCGAGACTCCCTTATGCCCCGGACAATACTTCGGACCAGGCGGCAGCTATCAGTGGTCCCAAACGGAAGCGCTCTGGCGCGGTTCGAAGATCACCATTCTCCAGATCCCGCACTTCTCTCGAGCTAACTCGCCTGACGTGTTGCGACAGTTCGGCGTCTGGCTTGCCGGCGCGCTCGAACGCTTTCCCGCCAACCAGGAGACCGCATCCCAAACTACCTGGCCTTCATCTCCGAACAACACGGGGTCCGGGTTGGCTTGAATTCCATTAGTTCGACCCGAGTCAAGTCGGGATCATAAAGATTGAGCTGCCACTTGCCGTCACGGCCAATTTTTGGCGGCTCGGGCGGGCGTGCGCCGCGGCTCAACAGTTCCTTGTACGCGGGTTGAATCTGCTGCACGCCTAACGCGAAGTGATTCATAACCCCGCGCGTTTTCGGACTTGGGTTATTTACACCGAGCATGTACTCTAGCCAGTCATCTCCGTCAGGCACTCGCATGTCGACCCAGCTCACCTGATTGTCTTTCATTCCGCCGTACCACATCACTTCAAAACCGAGAATGTCCTTGTAGAAGCGATCTTCCGTTGCCCGGTCATGCACTACGAAGCCGGTGTGGATCATATGGTCGGATATTCGAGTGTTTGGCAGTAGGGTTCCGAATTTACCCTGGTGAAGCGATCCGGGCATGTACTGTACGAACTCGATCTTGCGGCCTTCCGGATCGTCGACCATGAAACTGAGATTTTTGTCGAGACCCGGTTTGAGAGCCGCCGGGACTTTTACACCTTTGCTTGCCAGGTAATCTCTTAAGCCGCGTGCGTCAGTGGTCTGAAACGCCACGTGGGACAAACGATCCTGGGCATCCCCACTCAAGCCGGGATAGATTTCGACGTACTGGTGATCGTTGATTTTGTAATAGTTCAGCATCAGTCCGCCCGTCGGCTTATCGAGGCTGAAGTGTGCATAACCCAGTTGATGGCCATAGAACTGTTCGGCTTGGCCTATATCGCTCACGAAAAATCCCACGTGCGCGAGCCCCACAATGGGAGGTCGCTTCGGTGTATTGTCCGCGGCTGGTAAGCAACTCGCGACGAACACGCCACACGCAGCCAGAATCGTCGTCGGAACAAAGAGTTGTTTTGTCTTTTGCATGTATCTTCTCTTCTCTTCGAATGCGCAACGCTAAAACAGCAACTTCAACGCTAGCTGTATGTCACGAGGCGAATTCACCTGGTCCACAATGGTGCCCGCCTGTGAACTCCCGAGCACCGTGTTCGGATTGTCGAACTGCGGGTGATTCAGAATGTTGAAAACTTCAGCCCGGAACTGCAGGTGCACTCTCTCATAGAGGGGGATTTCCTTGAACAGAGACATGTCCAACTGGACCGCTCCCGGACCCCGCAGATAGGGCAGCAGTCGGCCTGTATTGCCGTAAGTAAAGGGCGCGGGCGCGGCAAAGGCATCGAGATTGAAGTACTCTTGAGTCCTGTCCGAAGCAGATCCGGGCGTATATACAGGACCACCGACATAGTTGGCGCGCTGCACATTACCCTGGATGTTCGCAGACCACCCATACGCGCCGCCATTGTAGAGCGTATTTGTCAATGTACTGATCGTAAGAGGGGTGCCGCTATGGTAATTGAGGATCCCGTTCAGTTGCCATCCGCCAACGAGGTAGTTTATCCATCCACCGTGATTTAGAAACGCTTGTCCCTTCCCGATTGGCAGATCCCAGTTTCCATTGACGGTGAGGTAATGAGGAGTATCGAAGGCCGCAACGGCTCGATCCGCCCGGCGGTTGGTTGAGTCCTGGATATAACCGCCAGCAAAGTTCTCGCCCGGGAAACCTTCGTAGGTGTCTGACGGCAAGACATCGTCGATCAGCTTCGAAAACGTATAGGATGCCAGCAAGCCGAGGCCGTGCGAGAACCGCCGTTCCATTTTTGCCTGCAAGGAATGATAGATCGAGTTCCCATAAGAGTTCGACTCTGCCGTGACACGGGTGAACTGAGGATACGGCCGCAGCAGATAATACTGCGCGACTGTAGGCCCGCTCTCGGGACCGCTACTGATCAGGCCGTAGAACGGATTGGTGACTTGATTCAGCAAAGCCGAACCAAGCGAGAGATACTGATTGGGCATCTGGTTGTAATTTGCCGGGCTGTAAAGGTGAACCCCATGGCTGCCGGCGTACGCCACGCTCAGCAGGAACGAACCAGGTAAACTCCGTTCAATGCCGAAATTCCACTGCTCCGAATACAGGTTCAAGCGCGCGCGATCCATGGTGTTGATATTTTGACCGAGTAGCGTAAGTAACCCGGCACTGCTCCCAGTGGCGCGTGTGTAGCCGTTAGGAAAAGGATCATTCAGCAGATTGACGGGCGTTACTCCGTTAACTGCATCCCAACTGGTGGACGCCGAAAAGCCCGTGTACGGAGACATGTTCCCAGCGAAGGCGGCGCCATTAGTAGGGCCGTAGTACATACCAATCCCGCTGCGGACAACAGTCTTAGAATCGAGAGAGTAGGCAAAGCCGAAGCGCGGCGCCACGTTGGTCCGGTTATCTTGGAATTGGCCCGTTGGAACCCCGTTGACGCCAGGAAACTCCAGTCCGCCGCGCAAGGTGAGCCCGTTGACCGTGGATATAGCATTTCCGTTCCAATCGTTGATGCGGTTGTGCTTCTCACTCCAGGGCGCGTTAAAGTCATAGCGGACGCCGAGATTCAACGTCAGCTTCGGCGAGACTTTCCAATCGTCTTGGAGGTAAAAGCCGTAGCTGTGATAGCTGACAAATTCTCCCGGCGAACTGCTATTGATGCTCCCGCTGTCTCCGGTTCCGAACAGAAACGAAGCGAATCCGAAGCCGGACGATCCACTAGGCGACAACGGATTTGGCCCTTGTGTCAGATCAGCACCGAAATTGAAACCAGGTGAGGAGGCTTGCTGCCGCTGGGTCCATCGGTTATCGAACCAGTCGGCTCCCACCTTAAATGTGTGGGCGCCATGGACCTTGGTGATGTTGCCATACTCGGAAAACGTGTCGTAGGACTGGCTCGTAAACTGGCAACCTCCCAGGAATCCGCCACCGGCATCCGGGATGTTAATCGTCACGCCCATTCCACTGACCCCGATGCCGGGAAAGCAAGGCGTCAAGCCCACATTATTAAAGTACGAGGGGAACCCAAGCTGCGTGGGATCGAATCCGAGAGCGGGATTGCCGCGGCCCAGCCAGTAATGCAGCACGCTCGAGCCGAGTTCCATCACAGTAGTCGGATTGATCACGTAATTGTAATTGACGGTGCCAGAGATGTTGTGGGAGATGTCAGTCCCGTCTGTGGGATTGCTGATGGTGAAGTTGGGGCTAGCCGTTCCGTAGACCAGCGGGCGATCCACTGTGCTCCAGTTCTGGGACCAGCGGGCAAAGAGTTTTTGATTGTCCGTGATCTTCTGATCGACCCGAAGAGAGAATGTATTTTCTTTGGTGGGGGCCGACATCGTGCTCTCGAAGTTATTCGCTCCGGTGATCGTGCCGGGCGTGTTTGGCATCGGGAGATAACCGATCAGGGCCGCAGATACGGGATTAATCTGTGAAGGCGCCATCCGATTGCCGGGGAGCGGCATACGGGAGAACTGGCCGTTTGCGCCCTGGGTAGTTGTCAACGGATTGTATATCGGGATGACCTGTCCGGCCTGGTTGTAAGTTTGCGAGAAGTCGCCTTGCCGTTGAAGGGCCGTAGGCAAGGTGCCGCTGGTCGTGTAGGCACGCACCCAGCGGAGACCCTCGTACGAAGTGAAAAAGAAGGTCCTGTTCTTGCCGTTGTAGACCTTCGGAAGGTAAACCGGACCGCCGACAGCAAAGCCAAACTGATTAAAGCGAATCGGCGCAATCTTTTCGCCCGCGGAGTTTGCAAAGAAGTTGTTCGCGTCGAAATAGTCGTTTCGCACGAACTCATATATGCTCCCGTGGAGGTCGTTCGTTCCGTTCTTAGTAATAACGTTGATTACCCCGCCTGCCGTATTGCCGAACTCTGCGGGAAGATTGCTGGTTTGCACTTTGTACTCCTGCACCAGGTCGATTGGCGGGTAAATCGTGGGGCCGTTAAAACCTGCGTTTGAATTCCAGCCCCCATCGAGCAGGAACATGCTGACATTCGCCCGGCTTCCGTTGATCGAAAGGAACTGGTCGTTGTAGTTTCCGTAGGCGACCTGCGTGAATAGGTTCGGCGCTCGAACACCCGGTACCAGGGCAGCAAACCCGTAACTGTTCCTCCCGTTGGTCGGCAGGTCGACAATGCTGGTGTTCCCTAGAACAGTGCCAAGGGACGACGATTCTGACTCAACCTGTGCCGCGCTTTCGTTCACCGTAATGGTCTGGCTCACGTCTCCTATTTGAAGCGCGACATTCTGGGCGAGTGTGGAGCCGACATTGAGAACAAGTCGGGCTACTGCAAAACCGCGGAATCCGGGCTTGCTGACCTCGAACCGGTAGGTAGCCGGCGGCAGCGTCTGAAATGAGTAGAGGCCCACATTGTCAGTCTGTGTGGTTCGAACCTCGCCGGTCCCGGCGTTGACTACTTTGACCGTTGCATCGGCAACAGGCGCTTTCGACGGGTCGAGCACCGTACCTGTGATATTTCCGGTCGAACTCTGCGCCGCTAGAAATGAAACCGAAAAGCAAATGAGTGCAGCTGGTCTGATCCAACTCAACGAAGCAGCAAACTTACTGAAGAATCCCATGGCTTCCCCCTTAGAAGCAAGCAGGCGACGGTGCCTACATCCGGTAATTGAGTTTTTCTCGAACCGGCGCTCAAAGAAAGTACCTTAACGTCAAGTAACCGTTACGAAACGGCGAATAATGCGGGCTGGTCGCATTCAGTCGAAAGCGTGCCACTCCCCAGCGCCACTTACTGCAGCAGCGGAGAATACTGTATCGTCTGGTGAGTGGCGTATTCCCAGGTCAAAGCGAGATTGTGGTCCATTCCGCACCGCACGATAACTTGGTAAGCCGGCGGAAAGCCGTTTAGGCCCTCTCGACGAAATCTGGCTTTCAGATCTCTGAGAGCCGGCGACGACTTGAAAAACTCCAAAGCCGCTTGCGGCCCGGCCGAAGTGATGCCGGACAGAATGACAATCTGCGTTCGCTCGTCGGCGCTGTTCTGACTAGCTAGCACGGTGATAATCCCGTAGGCTTTCGTCATCATGCCTGACTCGTCGGTTGTCGGGCGGAAGACGTGCTTACCTTCCAGATCGCTTACCACCTCCTCGCGGGTGGCGGGATCGTAGCGAACAGAATACGGCACTTTCTCCAGAAATCTCGCAGCGAGCGGGCTGTAGTTGGGCGAGCCAATTAAGACCACGTTCCGGTCACGCAGGGCAAACGCTTGCGAGTTAGCCTCGGGCATGATCTTGGGCAAAGCGCCAGAGCGCGAAATCAGTCGAGCTGCGGCGGTTGCGGCCAGTGAATCGCCGAATAGGAACACGTCCTGCGTGGTATGCATGTAGAGTTTGCCGCCGCCGTCCCTCATCTGCAATGTGTCGTACCAGGAGGAGACTTCCTGGGGCGCGGGAAACAAAGGCGCAGGATGAGAAGGCAGGAGCCCCTCCCGGTAAGAATGAAGCAGCATCGCCGGAGGACTGGCAATGTACACGTCCACCGTCTGTCCGGGAGTCAGAATACGACCCCAAGCTTCTCGCAGAACCGGTTCGACGCGGGTTCTGTTCTCGAACCTACGCGCGAAGATGAAGGCCAGGATTAAAATGAACGCAGTAGCGGCGCTGCCTGCCCAAAAAGGCCTCGAGAGCGCCAGACCAGTATTCCGCCGACGAGCTGTCTCCGGCGAGGCCACCAATTCGAGCCGATTCTCAAGCCCCGGTTCGTGAAGAAGAAAGTGCGGGTTATAAGAACCCTTCGCGATATCGATTCGAATAGCCGCCTCGGGCTCTTCCACCTCGTAATATTCGTGCAGCTTTTGCCGCAGAGCGTGAGCCCGAGTGCGCACTGATGAGTCATCTGCGGGCGAATAGTTAGCGCCCCGGCCAAGCGCATCGACGCGACCGAGTACTCGTTGATCTCCGATGACCTTCCGGCGATTTCCTTCTCGCAGACGTAGCGCAGAAAGCGCCTCAATTGGTCCGACCGCGAGAAGGTGCGGCTGGCGAGAACACGTTCGAGAATTTGTCGCTTCTGATCTGGACTGACGTTCGCGAGGGGGAGAGTCACCAACATGACTGCTTCGTTTAAAGGGCGTTCGGTAAAAAGCGTTCCGATTATATCGGTGAACGGTCACGGGTTTCCGCTAAAATCCAAACGTGCGGAAACTGCTGATCATTTTTGCCTTCGCTGCTTCGGTGTCCGCTCAAACCGGAGCGTTTGGTAGCTTCACAAATTCAGACGACATCGGTGCGCCCCCTATGCACGGTGAGGCGAAGTTCGATGCCGCCTCCGGCCAATACACAATCACCGGATCCGGGACCGATATCTGGGGCAAATCAGACCAGTTTCATTACCTCTGGCGCCAGATGTCCGGTAACTTCTCCGTGACCGCCACTGCCAAGTTCCTCACGGGAGGCATCGGTCATCGGAAGGCCGTGATCATGCTTCGCAAAACTCTGGCGGCTGATTCTCCTTTCGTTCAACTGGCTATTCATGGAGATGGCACCCCTTCGGTCCAATTCCGGAACATGGCCGCGGACAATGTGAACACCGTGGACTTTCCGATCGAAGGCCCCGGAACGTGGCGGCTGAAGTTGAGGCGAACCGGAACGACCATCACAGTATGGATCGCCAAGAATGGTGAGCCGCTGCGAGAGTTGGGACATACGATCAACGAGCTGGGTAGTCCCATTCTGGTCGGGCTCGGCGTCAGTTCGCACACGCAGACGGCGGTCAACACGGTGCTGTTCTCAGACGTAGCTCTGCAGCAACTGCCAGCGAACGCCTCGACCGGACAGTAATCCAGCTTTAGGTTTAAGAGGAACTTTATGTTGTCTCCGACGCGCCCCCTATCGATTTTGTGCCTGGTCTCTGCCTCGCTTTTCGGGCAAAGCGGAAGCCTCGGCGTGTTTAGCAATGCCGGTGACATCGGCAGCCCCGCTTTGAAAGGATCTGCTTCGTTTGCCGGTGACGAATACCGGGTCACCGGTTCCGGAGCCAACATCTGGGGCAAGAGCGATCAGTTCCAATATGTCTGGCGTCAAATGCCGGGCAACTTCACGATTACCACCACCGTACAGTTCACTGGTGAGGGCAGCCCGCATCGAAAAGCCGGGATTATGGTTCGGCAGTCACAAGGTGCGAATGCGACGTTTGCCAGCTTGATGATTCATGGCAACGGCATGCCCGCCCTGCAATGGCGCAGTAAACCGGGCGAAGAGGTGAACACTTTCGACCTTCCTTTCGACAGCCCGGGTACATTTCAAATCAGACTTGTGCGCACCGGCGTCAAGATGTTCATGTACGTCGGAAAGAACGGCGACGAGATGAAGAGAATAGCAAACACCGAGGTTACCTTTGACGATCCGGTGCTGGTGGGCCTCGCCGTCTGTGCCCACCAGGCCGATGTCACCACGACAGCCATTTTCTCGAAGGTAGCGGTGGAGGCGCAGCCGACGCCCGTGTCCAAAGCCCAATAATGGCGGGAGAGCTAACCGCTCGAAGCTGGTCCTCAGCTAATCGTCGCGGCCTTTCCTCAACTCGGTAATTATAACCACCGAAATCTCCAAAGCGCAGCGTCAATTTCTGTATCTTTCCGGTTAACGATTCGGTAATATGAACCAACCAGCCTCCGTCCGTTCTGGAATTCGCTTCAAGGGAAAAAACTGTGAACCAAAGCCGCTGGGGAGGACCGTATCCATCTTTCCGCGATACCGCCTCCGCAAAACTTCTTTCGATTCTGTTCCTTCTGTTCTGCGCCTTCACCATCGCCAACGCGCAAAGCGTCCAAGGTATCGTCACGGGCAGCGTTACCGATCCATCCGGCGCAAGCGTGGGCGGCGCCCAAATTTCTCTGACTAACCAGGGCACTCAAGTCAAGCAACAGGCCACCACCAGTGGAAATGGCTCCTACCGCTTCCCACTCGTTCCGCCCGGTACCTACACTCTCTCGGTCACAAACCCCGGTTTCGCCACCAGTGAAACCAAGAACATCAGCGTCGACGCCAGCCAAACCGTGCCTGTGAACGTCCGTCTCAACGTCGCCACCTCCTCTACCGCGGTTGAAGTTAGCTCGCAATCTTCAATCGTGCAGACGGCTACCTCGGATCTGGCCACCACCGTCAACATGCGAACCGTGGACGCGACGCCGCTGCTCACCCGCAACGTCTTCGATCTCGCCTTTGTCGCGCCCGCCGTGACGCAGGGCATGAATTTCGGTCCAGCCTCCGGCGGCGCTCGCGAGTCCGGCACCGCTTATCTCCTGAACGGAGCAGACAATAACGATAACTTCGGCGAAGGCTCGTTCAACATAACGCCGCCCCTCGAATCGGTATCCGAATTCAGCGTTCTCACCAACAGTTTCAACGCCGAGTACGGGCGTGGCGCAGGCGCCATCGTCAGCGCCGTCCAAAAATCGGGCACTAACAGTCTCCACGGCTCTGTCTATGAGTTCCATCGCGACCGCTCGATCAGCTCCAACGATTTTTTCTCTAACCGCGACTCCATCGATAAACCGCAATTTATCCGCAATCAGTTCGGCGGCGAAGTCGATGGCCCAGTCTTCCTCCCCAAGCTCTACAACGGCAAAGACAAGACCTTTTTCATGTTTGCCTTCGACCGCTACGACGTCCGCACCGGCGCAAATCTCCAGATCGCCGTCCCCACCACCTCAGAATTGGCTGCCATGTCCACCGGCGCGGGCCCGCTCGCTTCTCAAATCCTGAAGTCCACCCCGCTGCAAACCTCCAATACGCCGTGCGCCGCTGAGGCCGCCAACTATCCGTCCGCCATCGGCCATATCGGTTGCGTCAATACCTTCGACCCGATCCCGACCACCCAAAACACCTACGCCTTCCGCTTCGATCAGAACTTCAGCATGAGCGACCGGCTGAGCGTCACGGTGAACGTCCAGCGCTATACCAACACCAATGAATACGGCGGCAACACCGGTAATGCGGGCGTTACCCCGGTCGGCTCCACTGACCTCGAGCACTACCACAACATCGGTCTGGTAGAAACCCACACCTTCAGCCCCACGTTGGTGAACGAATTCACCGCCGCCCATAATCGCCACTTCTCGGATTATTTCGAAGGCCAGAACGGCCAGTTCATTGCCCCCGAAATCATCATCGACGGTGCAAACTACGGCAATCTGGGCTTCTCCATCGGACCCGGTTCTGAATCGACCGTGGAGGCCTTCACTCAGGACCGCTGGCAGGTGCAGGACAACCTCGGCTGGACCTTCGGCCCGCACTCAATCAAAGTTGGCGGCAGCTGGCAGTACGGCAACGTTTACCGCAACTGGGATCTGGGCGGCAACGGCCAATACGAGTTCGCCAACACCACCGGCGGCCCAATCCCGGCCGGATCGCTCGGACCGAATGGCACCATCCAAAACGTTATCCAGACCGATAGTAATTTCCAAAACGACTTCCCCTATTACCAGGAACTGTCCATCGATCCCCGCACCGGAGCTCAGGCGAACGCTTACCGGCATTACATCACGCAGGACGGAGCGGCCTTTGTCAACGACGATTGGAAGCTGCGGCGCAATCTGACCCTCAACCTCGGCCTGCGCTGGGAACACTACGGCGCACCGACTGAAACCAACGATCTGATCAGCCAGTTCACCAATCTCACCTGCCTCTCCGTTCAGTGCATCGCCAATGCCCGCGTCGGCCAAGTGCCCAGCATGTGGCACTCGAACTGGCATGACTTCGCTCCTCGCGTCGGCTTTGCTTGGGACCTCGCCGGCGACGGCAAAACCTCTCTGCGCGGCGCCTACGGCATCTTCTATGACCGCATCTTCGATAACGTTTGGTCCAATGGCGCTTGGAATCCCCCGTTCTATGCCCTGGTCGACCACGACGCGACTGCGGGGGACTTGGTCTACTACACCAGCCCAGCTTCCATCGGCGCCGCTTACAATCCCGCCGTAGGTCCGGGACGCCTGGCCCTTCGCACCATGGATGTCGCCCTGAAAGACGGGTCTTCCCAAAACTACAACCTGACGCTGGAGCGCCAGCTGAAGACCAACTTCCTCCTGCGCGTCGGCTACCAAGGCTCGCTCGGCCGCCATCTGCCGAATCTCATGAACCTGAACCGGTACGAAGGCGATGCTTACGACGCCCGCCTTTCGCCGGTGTTCCCCAATGCTCTGTATAACGGTTTCAACTACCGCGCCAATAACGGCAGCTCGAACTACAACGCGCTGATTACCGAACTCCAGAAGCGCTTCAGCAACGGGCTGCAGTTCCAGCTCAGCTATACCTGGTCGAAAGCGCTCGACTACGGCTCGGACCTCTTCACCGGTGAAACAACCACCGGCTCCTATAGCTCTCCTTATTACTTCGTCTCAAATAACCGCCAGGACGCCGAGTATGGACCGTCCGGCTTCGATCACACCCACTCGGCCAAGGCCAACTTCGTCTACCGGATTCCCTTTCTGCGAGACCGTAAAGGCCTCCTCGGCGAGATCTTCGGCGGTTGGCAGGCGTCCGGCTTTTATCAGGCCTACTCAGGCCACCCGATCGAGGTGTATACCTCGCGAACGCGCTATGCCGGAAGTTACGTCGATGCCAACGGCGTTCCCGAAAACCTGGGCGGCGACTACAACCTCGACGGCGTCAACAACGATCATCCGGTTTATACCGGCAACGGGAGCCCTTACTCGAGCTATAGCCCGGCCGACGGCATCTTCACCGACAACAGCCCCATCGGCTGCGGATTCGCCGGTCAAAAATCCAGCGCCGCCTCTACTGCGGCCTGCAACGCGCACTTTGGCGTCACCACCGCCAGCAGTCTTTTCGCAAACCCGCCGGGCGGCGATATCCGCTACGGCTTCGGCCGAAATATATATCGTGCACCTTGGTTCAACGGCTTCGACGCAGCTCTTTCGAAAACCTTCAAGCTCGGCGAACGCTTCAACTTCCAGGTCCGCGCCGATGCCGTCAACGTCCTCAACCACCCGAACTTTGACTGCATCACCACCAGCGCCAACTCCGGCAGCTTCGGCAAAGCGGGGTGTGTAGTCGGCGATGGCGGCGTATACGGTCCCAGCGCCGGCGGCTCCTGGGCCAACGGCGTTGCGCGCCGCTTCCAGTTCTCCGGCAAAATCTCGTTTTAGAGCTCGCCCGGTGTGGCCCACGCTTCAGCGTGATCAGCGGTGAACTTCAGTTCGCCGCTGATTAAATAAAGGACATACCGGGATGCATGAGTACGACATTGCGCTAAAGCAGCTGCTGCAGGCATCCTCCGGCAGTCTGATCGCCGGCTGGGCCGGGGTTCCGGCAATCGCGCGGTGGCTGAACGTGGAGTTTGGGCAAGTGCAATCGCGGCGCGCCGACCTGCTCGGCGAAACCGAAAACGGTCGCTTGGTCCACATCGAGCTGCAGTCGCGGAACGATCCGGATATGGCGCTACGAATGGCCGAGTATGCGTTGAGCATCTACCGGCAGCTGCGCCGGCCTGTGAGGCAGATCGTCTTCTATGTAGGGCAGGCCCCGTTGAACATGCCGGCCTTGCTTGACCTTTCCGAACCAGGCGATTCTGGCGCAGTGTTCTCGTATGAACTGGTCGACGCGCGAAATCTGGAGAGCGCTCCGCTGCTGGCCAGCGATCAAGTCCAGGAGAACGTCCTCGCCATTCTGACGCGCTTGGCAGATCCACTCCGCGCAATCCGTCTGATCCTAGAACGGATCGCGACCGCCGATGAGTCAACGCGCCGTACTTTGTTGGCCCAATTCCTGATACTCTCAGGATTAAGAAGCCTTGCTCAGCAAGTAGAGGAGGAAGCACACCGCATGCCGATTCTCGATGACATACTCGACCATGAAGTGATCGGGCCCGCTATCCGGAAGGGCTTGGCTGAAGGCCGCAGCAAAGGCCGGGCCGAAGGTCGCAGCGAAGGACGGGCCGAAGGCCGCAGTGAAGGACGGCAGGAGATCGTCCTCCGCTTGCTCGAACGCCGTTTCGGTTCCCTTTCCCCCTCGACAAGAGACCGCCTCTTCACCCTCTCAGCCGATGAACTGGACGACCTGGCCGTTCGCATCCTGGACGCCCTCTCGCTCGAGTCTCTTTTCCCTCCCAAACCGTAGCCTAGGCCTCATCCGCTTCCTATATATCGCATCCGTGCACGCCAGTTCGTCTTTATTCGGCGCAACTTTCAATCGATCCAATAAGGACATACCGGGATGCATGAGTACGACATTGCGCTAAAGCAGCTGCTGCAGGCATCCTCCGGCAGTCTGATCGCCGGCTGGGCCGGGGTTCCGGCAATCGCGCGGTGGCTGAACGTGGAGTTTGGGCAAGTGCAATCGCGGCGCGCCGACCTGCTCGGCGAAACCGAAAACGGTCGCTTGGTCCACATCGAGCTGCAGTCGCGGAACGATCCGGATATGGCGCTACGAATGGCCGAGTATGCGTTGAGCATCTACCGGCAGCTGCGCCGGCCTGTGAGGCAGATCGTCTTCTATGTAGGGCAGGCCCCGTTGAACATGCCGGCCTTGCTTGACCTTTCCGAACCAGGCGATTCTGGCGCAGTGTTCTCGTATGAACTGGTCGACGCGCGAAATCTGGAGAGCGCTCCGCTGCTGGCCAGCGATCAAGTCCAGGAGAACGTCCTCGCCATTCTGACGCGCTTGGCAGATCCACTCCGCGCAATCCGTCTGATCCTAGAACGGATCGCGACCGCCGATGAGTCAACGCGCCGTACTTTGTTGGCCCAATTCCTGATACTCTCAGGATTAAGAAGCCTTGCTCAGCAAGTAGAGGAGGAAGCACACCGCATGCCGATTCTCGATGACATACTCGACCATGAAGTGATCGGGCCCGCTATCCGGAAGGGCTTGGCTGAAGGCCGCAGCAAAGGCCGGGCCGAAGGTCGCAGCGAAGGACGGGCCGAAGGTCGCAGCGAAGGACGGGCCGAAGGTCGCAGCGAAGGACGGGCCGAAGGCCGCAGTGAAGGACGGCAGGAGATCGTCCTCCGCTTGCTCGAACGCCGTTTCGGTTCCCTTTCCCCCTCGACAAGAGACCGCTTCTTCACCCTCTCGGCCGACGAACTGGACGACATGGCCCTACGCATCCTGGACATCTCCTTGCTGGAGGAGCTTTTCCCTCCCCGACCCTAGTCTGGGCATCGACAGCTGCCGTTGCTCGCTGTTCTTCAGGATCGGGCGCAGATCGAAACGATCAAGGTCCTCGGACATACCGGGATGTATGAGTATTACATTGCGCTTAAGCACTGCTGCAGGCGTCCTCCGGCCGGCTGCCGGTCAGCGATCGGGTCCAGGAGAACGTGCTCGCCATCTGACGCGTTTGCCAGATCAACCGGCAAAATCTCCTTCAAAAGCTCGCCCGGCGTGGCGTACGCTTTAGCGTGCCGCGGTGAATTTCAATTCACCGGCCTCCCAGCCGTTAGTCCCAGTCCTGATATTCTCCGAATTGAGAAACCTTGCCCAGCAAGGTGCAAAGGGAAGCACACCGCATGCCGATTCTCAATGACATACTCGACCATGAAGTAATTGGGCCCGCTATCCGGAAGGGCTTGGCCGAAGGCCGCGACGAAGGCCGGCAGGAGATCGTCCTTCGCTTGCTCGAACGCCGTTTCGGTTCCCTTTCCCACTCGATAAGAGACCGCCTCTTCACCCTCTCAGCCGATGTGCTAGCCGACCTGGCTGTACGCATCTTGGACGCCCTCTCGCTCGAAGTCGTTTTCCCTCCCAAACCGTAGCCAAGATCCCCTATCCGCTTCTCATATTGGAAGTCGTTGTTCCCTTGTCTCCCGAAATTTGTACTCCTCAGCGTCTTCTTAGTTGTAAATTATTCAGCTTTTAGTCTTTGTGCGATTGGCCCTAGAACTGCTTAAGAGCTTCTTCAATAAAAGAACACTGCGGTGGTGGGCCAGGCCGGCTGAGCGGCTTGCCGGCTTCGTCCGCAGTTAATCTAGGGGAGCAAGCATAAGTGAAAGCATTAAAATTCCAGCTCGGTATATTGCTGGCGTTTATTCTGGGAAGCCTGCCGCTAACGGCGCAGCTGACCAGCGGAAACATTACCGGTACTGTGTACGATCCTTCTGGCGCAACAGTGCCGGCCGCCGCTATAGTGGCAAGAAACACGGCGACTGGAGTTGAAAGCACCACAAAGTCAACCTCGACCGGTGAATTTCGCTTCGAGAATTTGCCAATCGGCCAGTACACAATCACGACTGAAGCCACCGGTTTCGTCAAATCGGAGGTCAGAAACGTAAACGTTCAGCTGAACGCGACACTGACAGAAAATATTAGGCTGGCAGTCGGGCAAGCAGCTACAACAGTCGAGGTGAGCGATTCAGCGGCTACGATCGACACGACGAACGCCCAAATTCAGACCACTTTCAGTGAGAAAGCGATTTCGGATCTGCCGAGCACTGCTGTCGGGTCAGGGGTGATCAACCTTTCGCTCCTCAGCGCGGGCGTGTCAAGCAGCGGTGCTGTCGGCGCCGGAACTGGCCCGTCAGTAGGCGGTCAGCGTCCTCGAAACAATAATTTCACCATCGAAGGAATCGACGATAACAGCGGTTCGGTGACCGGCCCGGTCGTGACCGTCCCGAACGATGCGGTCGGCGAGTTTACCTCCCTTCAAAATCAATACTCGCCCGAGTTTGGCCACTCCTCCGGCGGCCAGTTCAATACGGTGGTTCGCAGTGGCACGAATGAATTCCACGGCAGGCTTTACGAATACTTTCAGAATCGGGATCTGAATGCCGCTGACAATCTGGCTGCTGTCGATGGCACTCCGCTGCATCCTCGCTTTGACAACAACCGTTTCGGCGGCAACTTTGGCGGCCCGATCAAGCGAAACAAGCTTTTTTTCTTTGTCAATTACGAATACAACCCAGTCGGGCAGGCAGGGTCGGCCGGTCTGATTTACGCTCCCACCGCTGCCGGTTACAGCACTATCTCGGCCAACCCAGACGTGAACCCAACAAATCTAAGCGTGATGAAGCAATACTTGGGTACAGCGCCATCTGCATTACCTCCTTCTACCTTTCCGAACGGCTATCCGCTGCTCGGTACGAAAGCTGCTGGTGCCGAATACAATCAGGCCGCTATCACAGGAGCGCCAATTGAAATCGGGCAGATCTCTGTAGCCACCCCGAACTATGCAAATAATGAGTCGGCTGTCGCCTCTGTAGATTACAACCTATCCGATAAAGACTCGCTCCGTGGGCGTTTTATCCTTAATAGAGACGGCCTAATTGACGCCTCCGCAAACCTCCCGACCTTTTTTACTGTCGAATCGAGCAACGCCTACATAGGAACCTTCTCCGAATACCATACGTTCACGCCTACGATCGTGAATGAGTTTCGCTTTGGATATAACCGGCAGGCTCAAAATTTCCCTGTGGGCAGCCAGGCCTTCCCAGGGCTCGATCAGTTTCCAAACCTTGTTTTCAACGAGCTGAACGGCGTTCAACTCGGGCCTGATCCAAATGCCCCCCAGTTCGGCTACCAGAATATCTATCAGCTCACCGACAACATCAGCCTAAGCAAAGGCGCGCATAACCTGAAATTCGGGTTTGACGGGCAGCGCAACATCTCTCCCCAGGCATTTACGCAGCGCTCGCGCGGCGACTACGAATACAACTACTTGAGTGATTACCTGCTCGATTTTACCCCCGATTACCTAGCCGAGCGCTCCGCCGGAAATCCTGTTTATTGGGGCAATCGCTGGCTATTCGGCGGGTATGCAAATGACAACTGGAAGATTCGGCCAAATCTGACCGTTAACCTCGGGCTGCGATATGAATATCAAACCGTGCCTGCTGGCGAGCAGCAACAATCTCTCAACGCGATCTCGAGCGTTCCAGGGCTGATTACGTTCAATTCTCCTTCCCCTCAGACCACTAACATCATGCCGCGTATTGGTCTAGCTTATTCGCCCGGTACCGACGGGAAAACCTCCGTACGTGCGGGATTCGGCATCAATTACGACGTGCTCTACGACAATCTTGGGCTGTTAACCTTGCCGCCTCAGCTTTCGACCACCCAGGATGTCCCTGCTGACGGGAATCCAAACTTTCTTGCCAGTGGTGGTCTCCCAGCAAATGGCCCTAGCGCTGCATTATCGGCAGCGGATGCGCGGGCCGCCACCTCAGGCTTCATACCGCCTGTTCGACGGCCGAAATCATACCAATGGAACTTTGGAATCCAGCACGAATTTGCCCATAACTATATCTTCGAAACACAGTACATCGGCACTCGTGGCACCGACTTGGATGTTCAGGACCAGCTGAATCGCCAACCGGTTGTAAACGCTTCCAATGCACTCCCGCTTTATTGGTCGTTGCCGAGCGCAGCTGCCGTCAATTCGCTTACTAACACATTGGGCGCTCTGCAAACTGCTTACAATGCAGGTGGATACACAGTCCCTGCCTACTTAGCCGCTGGATTTACTTCTTCCATCACTTCCTATCAGCCCTATGGCAACTCCGTGTATCACGGCTGGGCCAACACCCTTACCCGACGCTTCAGCAACGGCTTTCAGTTTAGGGGTGATTACACCTGGAGTCATGCAATCGATGACTCTACGGCCGACGTGTTCAGCACTTACTCCACGCCGCGACGCCCTCAAGACTCTCAGAACCTCCGTCCTGACCGGTCGAGCTCGGCTCTGGACCACCGCAACCGCATTACAATAGAAGCTCTCTACGACCTTCCGTTTTTTAAGAATTCCGGCTGGTTTCTTAAAAACATTGTTGGAAACTGGGAGATTGCCCCGATTTACACCTATCAGTCCGGTACACTCTTTACCGTTCAGAGCGGCCTTGACTCCAACCTGAACAGGGACGCAGCGCCCGATCGCGCCTCTCTCAATCCAAATGGCGGAGACCCCACGATCGGAACAACCACTACCGCTGTTTGCGCTGGAGCCACCGCCCCCACTTGTCCCGCTGGCTTAACTTCTGCCCAGCTGGCGGCTGCGACCGTTGGATACGTGGTCACCAATCCAGCGGCGAAATACGCTGTTACACCGTCCGGTGTAATTGCCACCGCCGGTCGAAACACGGAAGCTTTTAACCCAATCGACGACATCGACATTAGCGTTGCCAAGCGTGTCAACATAACGGAGCGATTTAATGTCGAGTTCTCGGCGAGAGCTTCTAATATCTTCAACCATCCCCAGTACACGGGCGGCTATCTAAACGACGTAGCGCCCACTGGCGCC
Organism: Bryobacteraceae bacterium; assembly: GCA_965219105.1. Taxonomy (GTDB): domain Bacteria; phylum Acidobacteriota; class Terriglobia; order Bryobacterales; family Bryobacteraceae; genus Bog-105. The sequence continues at coordinate 4,793,569 of OZ244728.1, forward strand.
ACCGGCGCTACCCAATCTGTGTTCTTCCGCCCCGGTAGTTCCGTCTTCGGCGACGCAACCCAGGCGTTCTCCAGCAATCCACGGAGCTTGGTTCTTGTTCTGAAGCTGAATTTCTAGTCGACACGCTTGAAGTAGCTCCAAGAAAGGCAGGCTTCGGCCTGCCTTTCTCATTTACTACCAGCTAGTAATTCCCCACTATCCATCGTTCTGATAACGGGATTATACTCGTCCCAACACTTCTGAAAATGGGACATCCGAACCCGTTTACCCTGTTTTCATTGGTTTACGAGTTAGTAACCGAATTGCATTCGCGCATTTGAAATTGAAGCCACCTAGTCTGTGTGCTAACCCAGAACTCAAGCACTTAAGGAATTCAACCAAGCACCATGATCGAAGCTTTGAAAGCCTTGATCCCCCCGTTCTTAGCCTTTAGGGCAATGGTCAAGGGATCTTCTAGAGGGGCCGCGCTAATCCTATTGTCTGTCTCGGTTTTGGCTGCGCAGACTATTACAACGGGCGATATCACCGGGAGGGTTAAGGATCCAACTGGCGCAGTAGTCCCGAACGCAACGATACAACTGAAAAATGCCGAGAATGGCGAGTCGCGCACCCAAACCTCAGGTCAGGCAGGCGAGTACCGGTTTACCACCTTGAAACCCGGAACATACGAGCTGTCGGCATCCAGTCCGGGGCTTCAATCCAATACGAATCGTGTGATGGTCACCATTGGGCAGGTAGAGAGTCTGGACCTGACTGTCCAGCCCCAAACCTCCAAGCAGATTGTCGAAGTCACAGAGTCGGCCCCGCTTTTGCAGAATCAAAACGCAAACCTCGCGACCAGCTACGATTCCAAGCAAATCGAGAACCTTCCCGCCCCCGGCAATGATATGACCGCCTATGCCTTCAGCGCTCCAGGTGTCACCATAAGCACCGGCGGCGGCTACGGTGATTTCTCGGCCTTCGGTCTCCCCGGCGTCTCCAATCTTTTCACCATCAACGGGAACGACAACATGGACCCGTATCTAAACCTGAATAATTCAGGCGCGAGCAATCTTACGCTGGGCTCCAATGAGATCTCCGAAGCGGCTGTCGTGCTGAATGGCTACACCGGCCAATATGGTCGCCAAGCCGGCGCGAACGTAAATTACGTTACTAAGTCCGGAACCAATGAATTCCACGGGAACGCAGCCTGGTATTTCAACGGCGACATTCTGAATGCGAACGACTGGTTTCTGAATAATACCGGTACTGCCCGCCCTCATTCGGTCTCCAACGAGTGGGCCGATTCGATCGGCGGCCCGATACTGAAGAACAAGCTGTTCTTCTTCGTCGACAACGAGGGATTGCGTTACGTGCTAGCCGCCGGTGGCCCAGTCTACATCCCTACCCAAAACTTCGAGAATTACGTTCTCGGGAACGTGGCCGCCACTAATGCTGCCGCGCTTCCGACTTACCAGAAAGTCTTTAATCTATATAACGGTGCTTCAGGGGCAGCCCGCGCGACGAATGTAACGGCCGGCGATGATCCCGCTTTCGGGTGCGGTGACTTTGCGGGCACGGCGGGTTTCGGCACTGCCGCCACTCCCTGCGCGCGGACCTTCCGCAGCACAGTCAATAACTTGAACACCGAATGGCTGCTGGCCGTTCGCGGCGATTACAACATCAGCAGTAACGACCATATCTATCTCCGCTACAACACCGATCATGGCGTCCAGGCAACCGGTACAGACCCGATTAATTCTGCCTTCAATGCCAACAGCGTTCAGCCTTCGTACGGCGGTCAGTTCGGGTACACAAGAATAATCGGGCCCTCGATGGTCAATCAGCTGAACCTTTCGGCTTCTTACTACACCGCAATCTTCGGTCCTCCTGATCTTAGCGCCGCCCTGGCCACTTTCCCTACAACGTTAACCTTTGTTGATGGGCTCTACAACAACCTTGGTGGCAGCGACAACAATTATCCCGAGGGCCGTAAGGTGCGGCAATGGCAGGCCGTGGACGACTATTCCATCATCCACGGAACACACACTATCAAATTCGGCTTGAATATCCGCAAGAACTTCATCAGCACCTATGCGTACGGGTCCGGCACTAGCGGCTTACTCACCTTCAATTCCATGACCGATTTTGCCAATGGACTCCTGGCTACTGCTGCCAATACCGGTTCCAACTATGCTCAAACCTTCTCTAATGTCGGGGCTGAAGGACTCACTCTCTATAGCTTGGGCTTCTATGGTCAGGACGAGTGGAAAATTAAGCCTAATTTGACGTTGACCATGGCTGCCCGCTTTGATCGCAATAGCAACATTCAATGCTCCGGCGGATGCTTTAACGAATTGTCATCCCAACCGTTTGGGCAATTGGTTCATTCTGCAGCAACTCCCTACAACCAAACCATTCTCACCGGGCTTACCGAGGCGTTCCCATCAGTGGAGCCGATTGTGGCTGAGCCTAGAGTGGGTTTCGCCTACAACGCCCGTAGTTCGACGGTTCTGCGCGGCGGCTTTGGAATTTTCTCTGACCTTTATCAAGGTCTCATCGCTGACCGTCTCATAACGAACGCCCCGGCGGTTGCGGCTTTCACTTCATACGACGGAACAGTTGCGCTGAACGATCCTAATAGCGTATTTGATTCAGTGGCGAACTCTAATAACGCCTTCCGGCAAGGCTTCGCGAGCGGCGCGACGCTGAGTCAGCTAAAGGCCTCGGTGCCCGGCTTTACCAATCCGAACTTCAACACCGTTGCAAATCGCCTATACAACCCCAAGTACTACGAATGGAATTTTGAGCTGCAGCAAGGCTTGGGTAAAGACCTGGTATTTTCTGCCAATTACGTCGGCAACAAGGGGTATCAGGAAATCAACCAAACCTACTTTGCTAACGCTTACTCTCCCCTGGGCTTTGCTGGCCTGCCGACGGCTGCCCCGGACCCCCGCTTCGGCCAGATTCGCCAGCTCAATAATAACGGCTGGTCCAACTACAACGGCGTAGTGAGCTCCATCAAGTGGCGTGTCACATCGAACTTTACCGGTAGCGCCTCCTACACATGGAGCCATGCGCTGGACACCTGTTCGAACGGTTGTCTTGAGCCGTTTAATGAGCTCACAGATGTCGGTTTGCGATCCCAGGTCAGCCCTGCAAACCTAAAGTCGCTCAACTATGGTAGTGCCGATTACGATATCCGCCACTCGATGAATGCAAATTACGTCTATACCGTCCCGACCTCCTACTTTCACCATGGAATCCTGAAGGAGGTTCTCGGCGGATGGACTGTCGCCGGCACCTTTTACTTCCACTCCGGATATCCGTTTAGCATTGTCGATTCGGGTGTTCGAGGCCAAGGCCAGATTAAAAATGCCGCTGGCATTGCGACCCAACCCTTCCTTGCACAATATTTGGGAGGTGCAATCAACACCAGCTGTACCTATCCCAACGGACAGTGCTTTGATCCCGCCTCGTTCGCCACCAGTGCGGATCAGACTAGTTTCGGAAACCTCGCTCGAAACTCGTTCCGCGGTCCGAATTACTTCGACACTGACCTCAACCTGAACAAAACCTTCGTCATTCGCGAGCGACTTAGGTTCCTGATCGGCGCTAACTTCTTCAATATTCTCAATCACCCGAACTTCGACCTCCCTGTGAATAATCTTGCCCTCGGCAATTTCGGCACGATCACCAATACCGTCTCCGCGCCGACCAGCGCGTACGGTTCGTTCCAGGGCTCAGCCGTCTCAGGCCGCGTCGTTCAATTGCAGGCGAAGTTTACTTTTTAGCGGTAGCTCGCTGCCTCGAACCCTTTCCCGGCCCATTCGTATCTAAAGAGTGGGCCGTCTCCCATGCTTGCCACCCTCACTCTGACCGACGAAATCGAGGACCTGAAAACCCAGCGCCGCGCCACCGTCCTCGCTCATCACTACCAGGAAGCCGAAATCCAGGAAATCGCCGATCACGTCGGTGACAGTCTCGAACTCGCTCGCATCGCCCAGAAATTCGAAGGCGACGTCATTGCTTTCTGCGGCGTCAAGTTCATGGCCGAAACCGCCAAGGTTCTCAACCCCGATCGCACCGTGATCCTGCCCGACCTCCGCGCCGGTTGCAGTTTGGTCGACAGCTGCCCCGCGGCCGGTGTTCGCGCCTTCAAGCAGAAGCACCCCAAGCACGTCGTCGTCAGCTATATCAACACCTCAGTGGAGGTCAAAGCCGAAAGCGATATCCTCTGCACCTCGCGCAACGCCGTCGCGATCGTCAACTCCATCCCCTACGAGAAACCGATTCTGTTCCTGCCCGACATCAACCTCGGCAATTATGTTCAAAGACAGACCGGACGCGAGAACATGCAGATTTGGCAGGGTGCCTGTATCGTCCATGCGACATTCCCGGCTCGCCGTGTCTCTCAAGCCCGCGCCGAGCATCCCACAGCCCTGGTGGCCGCTCATCCCGAGTGTCCTAGCGACGTGCTCCGCATGGCGGATTTCATCGGCTCTACCTCCGCCATCATCGATTGGTGTACCGCTCAATCCGCAGAAGAATTCATTGTCATGACCGAGAGCGGCGTCCGCTTTTCGCTCGAGAAACAAAACCCTGGCAAGCAGTTCTACTTCGTCGCCAACGAAAACTGCAATTGCAGCGAATGCCCTTACATGCGCCTGAACACGCTCGAAAAGCTCCGCGACGCGCTTGCCAACTTTTCACCCCGTATCGAACTGTCCCCTGAACTGATGGATCGCGCCCGCCTCCCGATTGAGCGCATGCTGGCCGTTCGCTAGCCGCTTTTCGGCAGCGTAGTGCATCATTGAAACTGTAGGTATTTTGGGTCAACTCATCCAGCTCGCGCCTCTTGCCATGCCGGTGCCTGCCCCCTTCTCTGGGCCGGTCATCGACACCTTCGGCCGTACCCATTCCGACCTCCGCATCAGCGTCACCGATCGCTGCAACATCCGCTGCTTCTACTGCATGCCCGAGACCGGAGCCGAGTTCCAGCCCATCTCGCGCCTCCTCACGTTCGAACAGATCCACCGCTTCGCCAAAACTGCGGCTGCCATCGGCTTCCGCAAAGTTCGTCTTACCGGCGGCGAACCGCTTTTGCGTCCCCGTCTGCCTGAGTTGATCGGCGAACTCACCCAAATCCAAGGCATCGACGATCTCGCGCTCACCACCAACGCCGTGCTGCTCGCCCAGCATGCCCGCGACCTGTACGCAGCGGGTCTCCGGCGCTTAAACATTCACCTCGACACCTTAGACCGCGAGCGCTTCCACCGCATCTCCCGCCGCGACGATCTGCCCCGCGTGCTCGCCGGTATCGAAGCCGCCCTCGAAGCCGGGTTCCGCAAAATCAAGCTGAACGCTGTTGCAATGAAGGGCATCACCGAAGCCGATCTGATTCCGCTCGTGCGTTATGCTCGCGAACGCTCCATCGAGGTCCGTTTCATCGAATTCATGCCGCTCGATTCGCAGGAGATCTGGTCTCTCGATCAAGTCTTAACCGCTGACGAGATGCTTCGCCGCCTCGAAGCAGAATTCGGCCCCATAGAAGCTGTCCCGGACGCCGACCCCCGCGCCCCCGCCACAGAATACCGCTTTGAAAACGGCGACCGCGTCGGCCTCATCGCCTCGGTCAGCAAGCCCTTCTGCCTGAACTGCAACCGGTTGCGCCTCACCGCCGACGGCAAACTCCGTTACTGCCTATTCGCCCGCGAAGAAACCGACATCCGCCCCCTACTCGCCCCAGACTCTGAGCCTCGCCTGGAACAAGCCATCCGTCTCACAATTTGGGGGAAGTGGGCTGGCCACGAAATCGGCCAGGCAGCATTCCTGCCTCCTGCCCGCCCCATGTACTCCATTGGCGGCTAACCACACCCGAGTACATCCGGAAAGCCGCTTACTCTAGGCCCTAGATCTCAGAGATTTTCTGTCTTGCAGTAAACTCCTACGACCGACGTCCGCCGCCACCCATTACTCGCAGCAGGATATTCAACGCCGCCACGAAAATATTGAACACGCCGGCAAACAGCATCAACGCCCCGGGAATCGGGCTATCGGCAAACGGCGAGCGCAGCACGTTGCTGGTCGAGTAGACCAGGATAAACACGCCCATCGCCCCGATCGCCGCCGCGATCAAAACCCCCAGCACCCCAATGTGCAAAAACGCATTCAAGATCACCGCCCCGATGATCGAGAAGAACAGCCCGGTCATCAACCCTTTCGGAGCCGAAAACGTGCGTCCTGACGCCATCACATACAGCGTCACCCCAATGAACACGAACGCGGTAATCGCAAGCGCCACCAGGATCAGCACCGGTGCATTCACCCGCGCCACCCACAGCAGCGGCGAAATGGCAATTCCCGATACAAACCCATCCCCCACCAGCGCGCTTACGCCCAGCACCGGGTTATGCCGCGCCGCAATCGCAATCCGAGGCACTAAATTCAGCAGCAAAATCGCCGCAATCCACCCAAGCCAGCCCGAGAAAAAGTGCGCCAGCGTGTCCGACGTCGCCCCAATGTAACCCCCAGCCAGCGCGCTGAACACGCTCAAGCCAAACAGCAAATAGGTCTGCTTGATAACAGCAGCGCCTTGCGCCGTCAAAGGTGTATCGGTGGTCAGCTTATTCCAAGGAGAGTCGGTCTGCGGATAAGGATTCATATTCAACCCGGTCACTTTCAGGATAGTCCCGAAGCCTTCCACCCCGGACGCTCATCCTTCTCATTGGACGTACTAACCCTGCTTATGAACCTAAAAACACTCCGCTTCGCCTCCGCAAGCTTCAGATTCTTTGCGCTCGTGACGCCAGCCGCACTCCTCCTCGCCCAGGCTCCCCCCGAACTCACTCCGCCCTCGGGAAACGTCGCTTACCTCACTGCTCACGCCGTCGGCACGCAAAACTACATCTGCCTTCCGTCATCCACCACCGCCGGAACCGCATGGACCTTCCTCGGCCCTCAAGCTACTCTCTCGGTCGATTTCGGCAAGCTCAAGCAGCAAGTGGCCACTCACTTCCTGAGCATCGTGCCTAACAGTCCGGGAACAGCTCAACCGGGTTGCACCGTCTCCGCTGACGGCACGCACCTCTATTGCCCCACCTGGCAAAGTTCTTTCGATTCGAGCCGGATCTGGGGCACTAAAATCGGCAGCATCGACGCGGGCACTGACCCCAGCTGCCCCAACACCGGAGCCGTAGCCTGCCTCCTCCTCAAAGCTGTCGCCAACCGTCCCGGTCACTTCGGCAACGGTCTTTTCTCCCGAGCTACATACGTTCAACGCCTGGATACAAAGGGCGGCAGTACCCCCACGGCCGCTTGCACTGTCGGCGCGCTAGAACTCGTCCCCTACACCGCCGATTACACCTTCTTCGCGGCTGAGGGCGATCACGACGCCTCCGCTCCCAGCGAGAATCGATAGCCCACCCTCATCTCCGTCAGCAGATAACGCGGCGCGCTCGGATCGGGCTCGATTTTCTTGCGAATTTGGTTCACAAACACATGCAAGTACGCCAGTTCGTTGGCATAGTCGGGCCCCCACACCGTTTGTAGCAGCTTGGCATGCGAAACCGTCGTGTTCGGATGCGCCGCCAGGTAATGCAGCAAATCGAACTCCTTCGGCGTGAACCGCACATCCTTCCCGCCCACCGTCACGTGCCTCGTGTCGGAGTTGATTTCCACATTCCCGAACCGGATCACCGTCGGCCCATTCACCGCCAGATACGGTACCCTCCGCAGAGACGATCGAACCCGCGCCAGCAGTTCCGGCATATTGAACGGCTTTGTCACGTAGTCGTCCGCCCCTGCGTCTAACGCGCTCACCTTATCGGCCTCCGTATCGCGCACCGTCAACATAATGATTCCAATCTCCGACGTTCTCCGAAATTCCCGGCACGCCTCGATCCCGTTCATCCCCGGCATGTTCACGTCCAGCAATATCAGGTCGAAACGCTCCTCCCGCACCATGTCAAACGCCTCCTCCGCGGATTTCGCCTCCCCAATTTCATAGCCCTCCGAACTGAGCGCCGTTTTCATCACCCGGCGAATCTGCGGCTCGTCGTCCACGATCAAAATCTTGCCCTTCATAGCTCCTCAGGCGGCGCGCTTCCGGAAGCGACAGGGAAAACGTTGCCCCCCGACCCGCTTCGCTCTCCACCCAAATCCTGCCCCCTTGCGCTTCGACAATCTCCCGCGCGATACTCAACCCCAAGCCCGTCCCGGCAACCCGATCGCGCACATTCGGCCCACGATAAAACTTCTGGAACACTCGTTCCGCATCCGCCTTCGGTATACCAGGACCGCGGTCCAAAACCCGAATCACAACGAACTCTTTGCTCTCATCCGCCCTTACTTCGATCGGCGCACTCGCCGGCGAATACTTGAGCGCATTATTTAGCACTTGCCGCAGCGCCAGTTCGCTCAATTGCCTATCGGCCCAAACTAGCGGCAGTCCCTCAGCGATGGCCAGCGACACCTCGCGTCCATCGAGCAATGCCTTCAGCCCCTGCATGGCCGACGTCACAAGTTCGGCCGGAGCAACCGGTTCGCTGTGCAGTGTTAGCGGCGCCGTGCCCATGCGCGCCAGCTCGATTGAATCGCTTACCAGCTTCGTCATCCGGTCCGCTTCTTCGTCAACCACCGTGATCAGGTCCCGTTGGTCGGAAGCATTCAACCCGTCTGAAGCGAGCAGCGTCGACGTAGCCGCTTTCACCGACGTCAACGGCGTCTTGAACTCATGCGCCAGCGCGTCCAGCAGCGTCGACTTCAATTGCTCATTCTGTCGTGTTGCCTCCACTCGGTTCGCCGCTTCCTGCGAGCGCGCCCGCTCTATTGCGATCGCCACCAGCTGCGCAACCGCCTGCATAGCCACTTCCGGCAAAACCGTTCCCCCCGCTACTCCCAAACTGCCGAGGCTCGCTTTGCCGAGTTGCACCGGCACGATCAGCGCTGTTCCCCTCGCATTCCTCCAGCGCCTTCCCGATGAAGCTACCTGCTCGAAGCGCGATTCCTCCAGAGCCGTCTCCTCGCCGTCTGCCTTCGATATTTTTCCCGTCGCGCTGTCGTAATACCAGGCGCTCTCCACATCGAAAGCCTCGGCTATCTGCCTGGTAATCTGATCGGCCAAGCTGTGCTCTTCGTCGCCCAGCATCAAACTGCGGCTGAAATCATACATCCGCTGCAGCTCCTGCTGCCGCCTACGCGCCTCCTCTGCCTTTTTCCTAGCGCTCGAGGAAAGTTGACTCGCCGTTATCGCCGTCGCAAGAAACGCAAACAACGCCACCCAGTTCTGCGGATCGGCAATCGTAAACCGCCCCACCGGCGGCAGGAAAAAGAAGTTATACGCTGCCATGCTCACAATGGATGCCGTGATCGCTTCCCGCAACCCGGCTCGCGTCGCTAAGCCAAGAATCAGAACCAGAAAAGTGAAACCAGCCGTCGCGCTATTTACATGAAACACTCTAAAGTCAATTGCCGTAACCGCCCCTACCGCCGCCACGACTGCGGTTAAGTAAGCGGCTTTGAGACCCATCCCCTCAGTGGTCTCGAAGACTCGGCTCCGCCCATAGCTCAGCTCGTCCATTAACTCCGCCTCACCAGGCCCCCTCCTTGCCTCCAAACCACCACAGCAGCCCAAGAGTCAATGTGTTCTGCGAGTTACTCAAGATCGCTGGGTTGTTAGTCAAAAAGAACGGCCGGTTGCTGAAATCCCGCCTGTATTCAAACCGTGCCTGGAATCCATTCGCCGGCTGATACACTGCCGTCCCGGTTACATCTTTCAAATCCTGCCGGGTTCCGCTGTACAATCCACCTGGGTCGCCCAGATACTCAAATCGCCCATTGAGCGCGAGCTTACTCGTCAACTGCCGGTGCAGATATCCGGCGCCCCCGTAACCGTAAGTGGGCGCGGAGTTTCCCGCCACCCGATTGATCACGTAATCGCCTTCGAGTGTCGCCGACCACTTCGAACTCAGGTTAAAAGAAGCATAGGTGTCGATAATGTTCAAGCGTCCGTCATGCCTTCCTGTCACCGGGTTGATCGAGAGTCCCGGTTGCGTCGGTATCGCCGAAACCACCGGATTATAAAGCGGCACGACGGCACGCTGCTCTTGCCCCTCGTAATAGTTAAGGTTCCAAGTGACGTTCTTGCTCGGCTTCACGGTTATGATAGCCGCCTGACTCTTGAAGCCATTGAAATCTTCCGTTTGCTGCGCCCCGTTTACCAACCAATATTGAAGCGTCAGCTTAGGGTTAATAGTGTAAGTGGCGCGCAGGCCCTCGTGATAATACGGCAGGAAATTATAGAAGTAAGATCGTGAGTAATTCAGCTGGTCTTTGGTGTAAGTTCCCTCTACCCCGAGCGAGCTGGCGAACTTACCGAAATCGACTTGCAACCCGCTGCCAAGCGGCAGAACATACGACCCGTACGCTTGGAAGATATTGCGATACACCTGCGGCCGCGTTTCATTCGCCGGGTTTCCTTGCAAAATTTCGGTCTGCTGACCGAACATCAGATCCAGCCGGTATCCTAGCCGCCGCCCAGCGCTCACGTCCGGCTCCCGATCGATCATCACCACAGCCTGGCTCAAGCTGAAACTGTTCGACAGCACGTCATTGCCGCGAAGCAGGTTCACGCCGCCCACAGGGTGCTCGAAGTTGTACCCGTAATAGCCATCCAAGCCGAAATTAATCGTCGTACCGTCGCTCAACGCGAGCGGGTTTGAGTTTGCGGCCGTCGCGGTTCCTCCAGTGCTGATTGCCGCGACCGTCGAAGCGGGTGTCTGCTCTGCACTTTTAACCGGTGCTGCTGCCGCCTCAGTTACCCCATTGGCAGGGCTCCCTGCGCCTCCGGGCATTGCGGTCGGTCGTGCCTCGAGTGCATTTACCCGCTGCTCTAATTGGTCGATCTTCTCGAGTAACATGCGCTCTCGAGGCGTAAGCGGCACATCGCCCTGTTGAGCAGCCGCCGAACCAACGTTCTGCCCGTAACTTATGCCCACTGTGCAGGCCAACGAGGCGAGCAGGCACACCCGCACTGCATTCTTATAACGAAACATATAGAAAGTTAAATTAAAACAGATTTCGGAGTCGTAAGAAAATCGGCTAATGTTTGGGAAACTGCTGGTCCAGCGCCAGATTGGCGGCCAGCACATTGACTCGCGGCTCTCCCAATAAGCCCAAATCCCGGCCGGACGTATGAGCTTGCACGACTTTCGTAACGGCCTCCGCGCTCGCCCCGCGCGCCTGCGCCACTCGGGCCACCTGCGCTTCGGCATTCGCCACACTCACGTCCGGATCGAGCCCGCTCGCCGACGCTGTCAACGCGTCCGCCGGAATCGGCCCGCGATAAGCCGGATTCTCTTTGCGAAACTCCGCTGCCGACGCTTTCACCCGGTCGAAAAGCTTCTGGCTCGTCGGCCCATAATTTGACCCTCCCGAAGCCGTCGCGTCATACCCGTTCGTGCCCGCCGCTGACGGCCGCGGATGAAAGTACTCCGGCTTGCTGAAGTTCTGCCCCAGTAGCGACGAGCCGGCAACCTGCCCGTTTACTCGCACCAGGCTCCCGTCCGCTTGCTTCCTAAATAACACTTGGCACAGTCCCGTGACCACGCCCGGATACAGGAACCCTGTCAAAACCGTCATTAACACCATCGCTCGTAATGCTGGAACTATTTGCTGTAACATTTCTCTCATTCCTGTTCTCGCTACGCCAGATGCAGCAGAACTAATAATTGGTCAAGTAACCAGATCCCTGGAAACGGCACGATGATTCCGCCGACCCCATAAATCAAAATATTCCGCCGCAACAGCTCCGCCGCTCCGAGCGGGCGATACTTCACGCCCCGCAGCGCCAGCGGCACCAGCGCAATAATGATCAGCGCGTTAAAAATTACCGCCGCCAGCACCGCACTCTGCGGCGTGTGTAAGTGCATCACGTTAAAATGTGCGAGCGCGGGATAAGTCGCCATAAACATCGCCGGAATAATGGCAAAATACTTCGCCACGTCATTCGCAATCGAAAACGTTGTCAGTGCGCCGCGCGTAATCAGTAACTGCTTGCCGATCGCTACGATCTCAATCAGCTTGGTCGGATTGCTGTCCAGGTCCACCATGTTCCCGGCCTCCTTCGCCGCCATCGTGCCCGTATTCATCGCGACCCCCACATCGGCCTGCGCCAGCGCCGGAGCGTCATTGGTTCCGTCGCCCGTCATCGCCACCAGCCGCCCCTCGGCCTGCTCTCGCTTGATATAGGCGAGCTTGTCCGCCGGTGTGGCCTGCGCCAGAAAGTCGTCCACGCCCGCTTCGGTCGCAATCGCCGCCGCCGTCAACGGGTTGTCGCCCGTGATCATCACCGAGCGAATGCCCATGCGCCGCAGCTGCGCCATGCGCTCCTTCATGCCGCCTTTCACGATGTCCTTCAAATGAATCACGCCCAGCGCCCGCCCGCCGTCCGCCACTGCCAGCGGAGTGCCGCCGCTTCTTGAAATACGCTCCGCCGTCTGCTCGAAACCGTTCGGTATCGTCCCATTTGCTTCTTTCACAAAAGCAGCGATCGAGCTGCTGGCCCCTTTGCGCAGCCGCCTCCCGTCCAGGTCCACTCCGCTCATACGCGTGTAAGCGGAAAATGGAATGAAGTTCGCGTCCTTCGATACCTCGCGCCCCCGCAAACCGTATTTCTCCTTGCTCAGCACCACCACCGAGCGCCCCTCCGGCGTCTCATCCGCCAAACTCGATAGCTGCGCCGCGTCCGCTAGTTCTTCCGCCGTCACTCCCTCGAACGGAATGAACTCCACCGCCTGCCGGTTGCCAAGCGTAATTGTTCCGGTCTTATCGAGCAGCAGCGTGTTCACATCGCCCGATGCCTCCACCGCCTTCCCGCTCATCGCGAGCACGTTGTCCTGCATCACGCGATCCATGCCGGCAATACCGATCGCCGAAAGCAACCCGCCAATCGTCGTCGGGATCAAACACACCAGCAGCGAAACCAGCACCGCCACCGTCGGCGTCACGCCGCTTCCAGCCGACGTCACCGCATACGTCGCAAACGGATGCAGCGTCGCCACTGCCATCAAGAAGATCAAGGTCAAGCCCGCAATCAAAATGTTCAGCGCAATCTCGTTCGGCGTCTTTTGCCGCTGCGCTCCTTCCACCAGCGCGATCATCCGGTCCAAAAACGTCTCTCCGGGGTTCGACGTGATCCGTATCTTCACCCCGTCGGAAAGCACGCGCGTCCCGCCCGTCACCGCGCTCCTGTCGCCGCCCGACTCTCGTATTACCGGCGCGCTCTCGCCCGTAATTACCGATTCGTCAATCGTCGCGATCCCCTCGATCACATCGCCATCCCCGGGAATCATGTCGCCTGCTTCGGCCACCACCACGTCTCCCGCGCGCAGCCTCGACGCCGGAACCGTTTCCAACTTTCCGCTCACCACGCGCTTTGCTACTGCGTCGGTCTTCGTCTTCCGCAGGGTATCCGCCTGCGCTTTGCCGCGCGCCTCCGCCATCGCTTCGGCAAAGTTCGCAAAGAGAACCGTGAACCAGAGCCAAAGCGCAATCTGAAACTCGAATCCACGCCCCGGCGTACCCGCAAAGAGGTCCCGGATCAGGAATACCGTCACCAGCGCCGCGCCCACCTCCACTACGAAGATCACGGGGTTCTTCATCAGCGTCTTCGGATTCAATTTGGCGAACGAATCGCGAATCGCTCGCCGCACGATCTCCGGATCGAGCAACGGCCGCGAACGGTTTAACTTGCCCGGCAGCAACGACTCTGGTTTCGACGGAGACGACTGCTGCGCCGGCACTGCATTCTCAGTAAGTGTGTCCATAAGTAAGTGCTCCTAACTCGCCAAAGCTTCTCTGGAGGACATAACGGGCTAGCCCCGTTACCCCTGCCGCTTCACTCGCGGCAAGCCCTGTCCCCCCATGATTTATCCAACAACCGCACACCTTCCCCTACTTACTAACTCCAAAACGGGAACAACAAAATCGAAAACAATCTTCCGCCCTGCACCAGATAATGTTCCACAATAGGCCCGAGCGCCAGCGCTGGAAAGAACGTCAACGCTCCCACCAGCACTACTGTCCCCACCAGCAGTCCCACAAACAGCGGACCGTGAGTCGGCAGCGTCCCGCTCGTCTGCGGCACCTTCCTCTTTGCCGCCAGGCTTCCCGCCGCCGCCAGCAGCGGAAGAAGAAAGAAGAACCGCCCCACGCCCATCGCGATACCCATCGTGAGGTTGTACCAGGGAGTGTTCGTGTTGATTCCGGCAAACGCGCTTCCATTGTTTCCCGTCGCGCTCGAATATGCGTACAGGTCTTCACTAAACCCATGCGCGCCGGAATTGTTGAAGTTCGCCGTCGCTGCCCCCGGCGGGTTCCAGTAACTCTGCGCCACCGCCTGTCCCTTGGCGTCCCTGCCCGGCTCCGCAAAATGCACCACGCTCGAGAGCGCCGAGAACATCAAGATACTCGCCGCCGTGCAGATCAAGGCCAGCATCGCCATTTTGACTTCTTTCTGCTCGATCTTCTTGCCTACATACTCCGGCGTTCGCCCCACCATCAAGCCGGCTATAAACACCGCCACGATCGCGTACAGAAGAATGCCGTAGAGCCCCGCCCCGACCCCGCCGAAGATCACCTCGCCCGTCTGGATGTTGAACAGCGGAACCAGGCCCCCAAGCGCGGTAAAGCTGTCATGCATGCTGTTCACTGCGCCGCAACTGGCATCCGTCGTCACAGTCGCAAATAGCGCCGATTCCGCCACGCCGAATCGGACCTCCTTGCCCTCCATGTTGCCTCCCGGCTGGCTGGCTGTGGCGTGGCTCTCGATGCCTAACTTGTCTAAAGTCGGATTCCCCTTCTGTTCGGCCCAGTAACAGAAGAACGCCCCGGCGAGAAACATCGTCGCGCAAGCCCCAAAAATCGCCCAGCCTTGCCGCCGGTCCCCTACCATTACGCCGAACGTGTAAGTGAGCCCCGCCGGAATCAGAAAAATCATCACCAGCTGCAGCAAGTTAGTAAGTGGCGTCGGGTTCTCAAAGGGATGAGCCGAATTGGCATTGAAAAATCCACCGCCGTTGGTCCCCAGCATCTTGATCGCCTCTTGCGAAGCCACCGGACCCTGCGCGATCACTTGCTTGGCCCCCTCCAGAGTCTTCGCCACCGTGTACGGCTCGAAGTTTTGCACCACGCCCTGTGAGCACAGAATCAGCGCCGCCAGCAGCGCGCCCGGCAGCAGCACGTACACCGTCGCCCGTGTGATATCCACCCAAAAGTTGCCCAGCGTCTTTGCCTGCTGTCTGGCGAACCCTCTCACCAGCGCGATCGCGACCGCGATTCCCACCGCCGCCGATGCGAAATTCTGCACCGTCAACGCAGACATCTGCACCAGGTAGCTCATCGTGCTCTCGCCCGAGTACGCCTGCCAATTTGTGTTCGTCAAAAAGCTGATAGCGGTATTGAACGCAAGATCGGGCGTCACGTTCGTACCGTTGAAACCCTGCGGATTGAGCGGCAGCACGCCTTGTAGCCTCTGCAGCAGGTACACAAAGACAAAGCTGAACACGCTAAAGGCGATCAGCGACGCCGCATACTCGGTCCATCGCTGCTCGCCCCCTTCCGAAACACCGATCAGCTTGTAGCTGACAACCTCCACAGGCCGCAGAATGGGGTGAAGAAAGGTCCTCTTCCCCTCGAACAACCGCGCCAGGAACAGCCCCACGGGCTTGGTCAAGGCGAGAACGATCAGAAAGAATACTACGATTTGAAAAATTCCGTTTCCGGTCACAAATTATCTCCCCAGGGAACGCCTGCTCAGAACTTCTCCGGCTTCAAAAGCGCGTATAGCAGGTAAATAAAAAGGAACAGCGTGGCTACTCCACCGATGATGTAATCCATAAGTGCTCCTGTAACTTTAAAGGCGGTCGCACGCCTTGGTGAAGATCCAACACACCGCAAAAAACAACAACGCAATGGCAAAGTAAAATAGGTCCATCATAAATAGCCGGCTCTCCGATCTCTTGTTACTGTCCGCATCCTTAACTTACTGGCCGGGCCCTAAAGTTTGGCTTAAGAAAGTAAGAAAATCTAAAAAGGGGAGCACATTCCGCCCCAAGTCTAAGGGCGGCCTAAAGATCACGCGCTTTTCTTTTCTTACCTGCCTTCCCGGCTGGCTTTCGCGCACGGTTTTCCTTACAGTGGATGTCATGGCAGCTCCCTACAAACCCACTGCCGATGAGTTGCTGCTTCGCCTCCAGGACGAAGAGAGGCGCGGTTGTCGCGGCCGCCTCAAAGTGTTCCTCGGCTATGCCTCCGGCGTAGGTAAAAGTTTCAAGACCTTCGATGAGGGCCGCCGCCGCCGTGACCGCGGTCAGGATGTGATAGTCGCGGCAATGCAATCGCACAATTCCCCCGAGCTCGCTTCCCTCCTGCAGCAACTCGAAATCATTCCGCTGCGCGAGGTGAACGGCGTCTCCGTGATCGATGTCGACCGGGTCTTGCAAAGGCAGCCCGAGGTCTGCTTGATCGATGGTCTTGCTCACGACAATCCTCCCGGCAGCAAAAATCCTCATCGCTGGCAGGATGTCGAACAGCTGCTCGGTGCCGGCATCTCCGTCATCACCACCATCAACCTGGAATTCATCGCCGAGCGGCAAGAGCAGGTCTTCGCCGTCACCGGCAAACAGGCCCGCTTCGAAGTTCCCGAGTCGTTCCTATACGAAGCCGAGGAGCTCGTCGTCGTCGATGCGCCGTCCCGTCCGCGTGGAGATCTGCCTCCCGCCCACCTGGACGCCTCCCTCCCGGTGACAGAGAAAAAGCTCTCCCAGTTGCGCGAGATCGCCTTGCTGCTCGCCGCCGACGCGGTCGATAGCCAACTCGAAGCCTACCTCCGGCGGCAGGGTATCGAGACGTCTTGGGGTACCCAGGAGCGCCTGCTGGTCTGTATTGGCGCTCAATCGCCCGCTGGCCGCATGCTCGAGCGCGCCAAACTCGCGCAGCAGCGTTTCCATGGCGCTCTATTTGCCGTCCATGTGCGGGTCGGCGCAGCCCGCTCTGGCCTTCAAAACCAGCTCGAGGAAAATCTTCAGGCTGCCCGCGACGCCGGGGCCGAAGTCGTCTTGCTCGACGGAGACGATGAGGTCTGCTCCATCATGGCCTTCGCGCGCCGGGAACGGATTACGCAGTTCTTCATCGGACACAGTCTCGCGCGACGGCGCAAATTATGGTTTGTGCCTACCACGGCCGACCGGATCCTACGTGCCGCTGAAGGAATTGATGTCAAACTCTTCCCCCACTGACTTGTCTCCCCCTGATTTTTCTCCCGGAGATTCGTCGCGGGACGGCTCGCCTGCCACCGCCGTGCAAGGCCGCTTGAAGGTCTATCTCGGCTATGCGGCCGGCGTCGGAAAAACCTACCGCATGCTCGAGGAAGCCCGCGATCTCGCCGCTTCTGGCGCTGACATCGTTGTCGGCTACTACGAGCCGCATGCCCGCCCCGAAACAGCCGCCCTGCTCGAAGGCCTCGAACTAGTTCCTTTACGATCGGTCGAGTACCGCGGTGTGCGCTTCTCCGAAATGGATCCCGAAGCCGTCCTCCGCCGCCATCCGCGCATCGCCCTCGTCGACGAATTTCCGCATACCAATGTCCCGGGCTCGGGCCGCGCCAAACGCTGGGAAGACGTGCTCTACTTAGTCAGTCACGGCATCGAAGTCTGGACCACCATGAATGTCCAGCACCTGGAAAGCGTCAACGACACCGTGCAGCAGATCTCCGGCGTCACCATTCGCGAAACCATTCCGGACTGGGTCGTTCAACAAGCCTCGGAAGTTGTCATGGTCGATCTGGCGCCTCGTGCGCTGCTCAACCGGCTCGACCGCGGCGTCATCTATCAGGGAGAAAAAGCTGAAACCGCCAAGCAAAACTTCTTCAAGGAATCGAATCTGGTTGCCTTGCGCGAAGTCGCGCTTCGTGAAACGGCCTTCGAAGTGGGTTCCCGGCGTGCCGATCTCCCGGCGCAAGCTGCAGTCCATGTCCCGACGGGGCTGTCCTCTGAAAAGATCCTTGTCCTACTAACATCCGACCCATCGACCGCCGCCCTAGTGCGCCGCGGCAAACGCGTGGCCGACTACTTCAAGGGCGAGTGCCTGGCCCTTGCCATCTGCCCGAACGGCCTCGAGAACCTGCCGGCCGCCGAAAGACTCGCCCTCGAAAAGCACTTGAAGTTCGCCCAGGATCTTCATGTCCCTTCTTACGTCCTTCCGGGAACAGATATTGCCAAGGAACTCGCCGCCTTCGCCCGTGAGCGGCATGTCACCCAGATCTACCTCACGCGCCCCAAAGCAAAATTCTGGTCGTCGCTCACCAGCCGCGACCTGGTTCAACAGATCACCCGCCTCACCGGCGAAATAGAGCTAACGGTAGTGGCCGAACGCTAACCACCTCGGGGACAGTCCGGCCTAGCGTCTACTACACCAACAAAGTCCGGCAAGCAGGCCTGTCCCCATTCACCTAAGCCCTCCCGCTACGGCGTGTAAATATCTGGCAAACGAAAGCTCCGGTACGTCAACGAATCGCTCTCCGAGTGAAAAGCCAGCGTCCCGGACGGCGTAAACTCAAACGTCTGCGCCTGGCTGTTGTTAATAAACCCGGCCTGCCACTCATAATTTCCATTCGAAAGCAGCGTCGCGCTTCCGACCGCTTGCGAAATCACGCCCAGATCGATATTCACCACCGGCGTCGCCACCATGTTGGCCGTGTCCAGCCTCCAGACTTGCCCGTGTGCCGTGCCACCCGGTTGCTGCGTCACCTTACTGGCATTGTTGTTGTCGAACAGCGTCAGTAGTCCATTCGCCTGAAACTCTACGTCGTGCTCGCCGGAGAACCAGTCGCTCACCGGGTAGCCGGGCGCCAAGGCGAAGCTCCCGCCATAGCCGAGCTTCCAAATCATATGTCCGTCGCCTTGTGCGTTTCCGTAGTTAATCTTGATTGCCCAGGACTGGTTGCGGAAAGAAACCACCAAGTTGCCGTCTCGCTGGTCATAGAACACCGAGTTGGCATGCGTCCAGTCCAGCGCCTGCGTGTAGGGCTTTCCGTTCGGCTGCGTCTGGAAGTACTGGTTCGGGCATCCCGCCCCGCCCAGCACGCACGTCCCTCCGATAGACATTCGATTCACGTCCAGGTAGTCGAAAGCGTCCCAAGCCCAAACCACTCGGAAGGCGCTATTTAGCACAATCACCGTATCGCCGAACACATCTTGTGTACCTGACTTGAGATGCTTCACCTGCTCGTTGGTAGCCAGCGTCACCGTGTAACCGTTCGGCAGCCGGATGCCCTCGTGCGAGAAGAAATTCAGCCTCACCGGCGCGCCGCCCTGCTTCGCCCGCAAAGCATTCACCTCATCATTCACAACGGCCCAGCTCGTCTGCCCAATGACGTTGCCCGCCAGGTCATACTCGCGCAAAAACATGTGATCCCCGCAAGCCACCGGCGTCAAGTTACCGCAGATCTGTTTGGAATGCACCGGGTCGTCGTCAATGCTTAAAAACGTGCCGCCCGCCACTGGATGAGTCATGTAGCCGCTGTGATACGGCTGCCCTCCCGTTCGGTACCACACCACGTTCTGGTCTAGGTCGGTCGCGTAAGGCGACTTGCCATCGGTTGCGTGCAGTAGATACGGGTAAGTCGCGCTGGTTGGCGGTGTCGGACCGAAGAGACGCATATGATTCGGAATTAAGACATCCGAGGGGACCGTACCCGTCGTGTAACTCATTGTTGGCCCAGGCACGACGCTCGAACCCGAAGATAGTAACTGCTGCAGCGTGTAAGTGGTTCGCTCCAGCATGCCTCCAATGTAGAAATTCATGCTCAGGCCATTACAAGTCTTATAAGGCGTGTAAGTCGTGGGCGTTGACTTAGCCTGGAACTGTACCCGCATCCGGGCCGGCGCGCTACACGGAGGCGCGCTGTAAAGCGCTACCAACGTATTCTTTGTGTCGGACACTACTGGCTTCCCGCCAGTGACTCGCGAGTCGACATTGACAGTGATGTAAGTCGAAGCGGTCGCGTGTGTCGCCTCCGACCAGGCCGTCACTCCGATGTCATACGAGCCCTCATAATCGCTCGGCGTCCACGGAAACGTATTGTCGAAGTAATAATCCTGCATCGTCACAAACGAACCCTGATCATGGGGTCGCACCGTGAATTGGTATGAAAACCTTGTACTCGCCGCGGCTGAATCACGCGCCGAAGCAGTGACGTTGAGCGTGTCCCCCACGTCGATTGTCGATTGGGGCGCGTTTAACTGAACCGAGACGGCTGCGCCAAGGGGCAGGCCTGAGCACGCAAGTAAAACAAGCAGCTTTTTCACGGCGTTCATCGTATCAGATGAACAGAAGATGAATTTACAGCATTCAGGTGAGCGGGCGCCTGGGCGTACTGTAGTGAACCTCAGTTCACCATCAGAGGGCGGCGAGCCATGGCCTCTGCTTCAAGCCTGTTTGTGCGGCTTAAGCGCCTCTCGTACCTTCTTCACGTGAGTTCCATGCACACGAATCGCTTCATGCAGCTGCTGACCGGTCACACCAAACTCCTCGGCCCAGTAATGAATATCGGAGGAAAGTTTCGGATTGATCTCGTCCGGGTCGTGTGGCCCCTTGCCTTTGGGCGCTTCCTCTTGGTCCGAATTTGCAGTTTTGTCTGACAGTGGAGTCCTCTTCCTCGTTCCAGTCTACTGGTCTGCGAGACAGCCACTGCACTCCCTCGGCGAAAGCTAGGGGTCGATCTGCGAAATCTCATCGAGGCGGGAGTCGCCCTTTGCCCTCAAGTCGTCCGTCCGCGAACGCAAAACAATCCCCCGCAAGGTCAAGTACACCCGAAGTCACACTTGCGGTCTCGTTCCCTCTCCGAAGGCTAACTCGTTGGCGGCAGCTCTGGTGAAGCATCTGAGACATGGCACACTATTGGCGATGGAGTCGACCGGTTCAACTCGCATCGAAGTCACCGATCACAAATCTGATCTGGGCTGCTGGCGGGCTGCATGGCAACTTGCTGGTCCGCGCCTCCGCGAGTTCGTAATCGGTTGTTTCGCGAGTGAGGGCTTCCTGCCCAGGCCGGTGCATGAGCGGCATCTCCCATCCCGGGAAGTCGCCCTTGTGCTGAACTTTGCTGCTCCTCATCGTATCGTTCAACCCTCTCAGTCAAACCGCATAACCGAGCACAGAAGCGCCTGGATCGTGGCTCTGCATCATCAGCATCAAATCGGAGCGGCCTTCGGCGCCCGCGATTTCATGGTGATTCGCCTTACTCCCATCGGCGCACACATGCTTCTGGGAACGCCGATGAACCTGCTGACAAATCGTGTCGTTGCGCTGGAGGATATCGATTGCCGATTCTCACAACTACTCGTGCAGCGTGCGGAGAACAGACAGGACTGGGCAGCGCGGTTTAACGTTGTCGAGAACATCATCGCTACCCGGCTGGCATCCGCTCCCTCGCCGCCCGCGGGCCTGCAACCTGCATGGCGCCTGTTGCAGGAATCTCCGAATCGTGTCGATCTGGCAGGGCTTGCGCAGGATTCGGGTGCAGTCGGCGGCATATGATCGCGCAGTTCCACAAATACGTCGGTATGGCGCCCAAAACGATCGCGAGGATCAGCCGCTTTCATCTCGCTCTCGCGGCAGTCCATCGCCTGGGGCGGCGAAATCCTTCGCCATATGTCGAGGGAAAACCATACCTCGATTGTGCGGCAGGCAGCATTGATCGCATCACCACTCGAACGCCGATATGGTGGGTGGACTTGGCGCTCGGCTGCGGTTACTATGACCAGTCCCATTTCATCAACGAGTTCAGATCTTTCTCTGGAATGAGTCCTCTCGAGTTCCTGCAACTGACTCGCAACGAGTAGCTTTCCCCCTCGGTCAAATATCTCCAATACGGGGTCGCCATTCGCACGCGATAACCGATATGAGTGCATTGCGCACTGCAAGAGGAGAAACTTCAATGCAAATTCCTACGCAGGCCGAAATCGAACAGAAACTTCGCGGTGAAGATCTTAACGCTTGGCTCGACATGTGGCACGCGGAGCAGGGCCCCGCGAAGCCGGCCGCCCTACAGCTCATAGCGGCTGCGATCCCATTCCAACTTGACGAGAGCCTGCGGGTACTGGACGTGGGCTGCGGGCCAGGCGATGCCGGTCGCGTGATTCATGTGCGATTCCGGCATGCGCGGATCGATTTCGTGGATCGGAACGAATTCTTTGCCTCGTTATGTAACGCGGTCAATCTGCGCGATGGCGTCGGAGGGCAGACCTGGGTGCGGGACGTGTCGGAACCGGACTGGCAGCGCCACTTGGCCAGCAACTACGATGTAGCGGTGGCGGTCAACACCGTACACTGGCTCACCTTGGCCGAGACAGTCAAGCTCCTCGGCGACATCTTTCAGTCGCTCAGGTCAGGTGGCGTCTTTCTCCTCATGGAACCGGTCGGAGCGGAGCCGCCGTTTGCGCCCGGGTTCAAGGCGTGGCAAAAGGAGCAGCCGAGCCAGCATCGGTATGAAGATTGGCGCTGGTTCTGGTCGCGAGTCAAGGCTCTGGTGGGCTACGATTACGGCTTTCTCGGCGACCCACCGGACGGTCGAAGTCACATCGGCGACGGGCTCTCTGCATTGCGGTGGGTTCGCCTACTCACGGAGGCAGGCTTTGAGCCCATCGATCTCCTGCTGAGAGACGCAGAAAAAGTCGTGTTGGCCGGCGTCAAGGCGTAACCTGTCTCGCGGCAGACAATTTGGCAAGCTAGCCGGAGACACGTCACTCAAACCCCCAAGGGGTTCGTATCAGGCGAAGTTCCGGTAAAGTGTAGTTGCTCTTTTATGCAAAAAAGTTCGTACGTGTTTGCGGGGGCGGCAGCTGCGGCGCTAGTGGGCGTGCTTGGTCTTTCGGCGGCGCTCAGCCCAACTCAGGACGATGAGCGGCTGACGTTTCAGACACACCAGCCCTGGTCGGCGCGAATCAATTTGGAAGCGAACGTGGCGATGACTTATGGGATCGATCCGTCGCTGCCGGCGCGGATGGAAACCTGGCGGCAGCATGGCTATCGGGTTGAAGTGATGACGGGCGTGGCGTGGGGCGAATACCAGGATTATTTAGACGGCAAATTCGACGGGAAGAATCATTGGGACGAAGCGCAGAAGCAGAGCGACGGCAAATTGATCCAGCATGGAAAGACGGTGCCCTACATCGCACCCGGATTGAATTATGGACGATATTTGAGCACGGACGTGAAGCAGGCGCTCGATGCCGGTGCAAAAGCGATTTATCTGGAAGAGCCGGAGTTCTGGGCGCGCGCGGGCTGGTCAGACAGCTTCAAGCGGGAGTGGAGGTCGTATTACGGCGAAGACTGGCAGGCGCCGGACAGCTCACCGGATGCGCAGTACCGTGCCTCGAAGCTGAAGTATTTTCTTTACCGGCGGGCGCTGCAACAGGTGTTTACGTTTGTTGGGAAGTACGGCAAGGAGCATGGGCGTTCGATCCCGTGCTACGTGCCGACGCATTCGCTGATCAATTATGCGTCTTGGCGGATCGTGAGTCCGGAATCTTCGTTGATCGATGTGGGAGCGGATGGGTACATCGCGCAGGTATGGACGGGAACGGCGCGAGAGCCGAACGTATATGAGGGGCGCAGGAAGGAACGGACGTTCGAGACGGCGTATCTGGAGTACGGGGCGATGCAGAATCTGGTGCGGGCCTCGGGGCGGCGCGTCTGGTATTTGAATGATCCAATCGAGGATAACCCGAACCATACGTGGACCGATTACCGGACCAACTGGGAGAGCACGCTGACAGCGTCACTGCTGCAGCCGGAAGTTTCGCGATACGAGATTATGCCGTGGCCGGAGCGGATCTTCAATGGAAAGCGCCCGGTGGAAGGTAAGCCGGGCGAGCGCTCGGGCATTCCCGCTGCGTATGCGACGGAGCTGCAGACGGTGATTCATGCGCTGGGTGAGATGAAGCAGCCCGCAGACCAAGTGCATTGGCAGCAAAGCGGGATTGAGGGTATGGGCGTGCTGGTCTCGGACACCATGATGTTTCAACGCGCCGCGCCGGACTCGTCCGATGCGAATCTCGGCTCGTTCTATGGATTAGCTTTGCCGCTGCTGAAGCGAGGCATTCCGGTGGAACCGGTGCAGATCGAGAGCGCGACTAAGCCGGGATTCTTGTCACGCTATTGCATTTTGCTACTGACGTATGAGGGGCAGAAGCCGCCGACCGAACGATTTCATGAGGCGCTGGCCGAGTGGGTTCGCAAGGGAGGCGTGTTGGTCGTGGTGGATAACGACGGGGACCAGTACGACGAGGTGCGCGAGTGGTGGAACAAAGCGCCGATGCATTACCGGACGCCGCGTGAAGAGTTGTTCGAGAGATTGGGCGTGGCGCAAGATGCGACGGGATTACGTCGGGTGGGGAAGGGTTTCTTAATTCGTGATGCGGCGTCTCCCGCGGCGATGACGTATCGAGCCGATGGCGCGGACAAGATTCGGGCGCTGGTGAAGCAAGGAGCGAAGGCAATCGGTTTGCCATGGCGGGAGAGCAATGCGCTGGTGCTGCGGCGCGGTCCGTTCGCAATCGCGGGGGGACTGGATGAATCGATACCCAATGCAGAGCCGTATGTGGTGCGCGGATCGTTTCTGAATTTGTTCGATCCGCAGCTGGCGGTGGTGCGCGACGTTCGCTTGGAACCGGGCACGCGCGCTTTGTTGTTCGACTTACGCGCGGTAAACGGTGCGCGACCGCGGGTGATTGCGGCGGCATGCAGAGTGCGCGACGAGCGGTATGCGAATGGCGAGCTTCGCTTTACGGCGGAGGGAATCGGGGATACCGGAGCGGTGGTCAGAATAGCCGCGTCCCATGACGCAAAACAGGTGAGCGTGAGCGGAAAGGCGATGGACGCGAGCCAGTACGATTTCAGCGGCGGAAGCTTGCGGCTACGGTTTCCAAATGAAGCGACGCCAGTGCAGGTGGCGGTGCAGTTTTAGGCGGTGGCGGGGCCTGTCGTTGACAATGGGAATTGCTTATCATCTTCGACCTTGACGGCACACTGATCGATTCGAGCCAGGACCTGGCAATCTCAGCGAATGCGACGCGGCAGCAGTTTGGATTGCCGCCGCTCGACGGCGCGACGATCAATTCTTATGTAGGGAACGGCGCGGCGGTGCTAGTGCGGAAGGCAATGGGGACTGAGGTTCCAGAGGCCGATCAAGCTGAAGCGCTTGCGTTCTTCTTCAGTTATTACCGGGCCCACTCGCTCGAACATACGCAATTGTATGAGGGGATCGGCGACGCGCTGAAGAGCTTAGCGGGTGAGCACCAGCTGGCGGTTCTGACGAATAAACCGCAGAAGATCAGCTTCGATATTCTGGCAGGTTTAGGTTTAGGGCAGACGTTTACGCGCGTAATCGGCGGTGACACGCTTCCTGTGAAGAAGCCAGACCCGGCGGGCATTCTGGAGCTGATGCGTGAGGGTGCGGCGGCGCAAGAGGAGACATGGATGGTGGGGGACAGCAGCGTGGATATTCTTGCAGCGCGACGGGCAGGCGTGCGCAGTTGCGGAGTGCTGTGGGGGTTTCAGCCGGAAACGTTTGCGGCCGAGCCGCCGGATGTGGCGGTGAGCAGGCCGGAGGAGTTAGTTGCGGTGGTCGGGAAGGCGGCTACCAAAGATCTCTAGACCGGCCGCCTCTTGCCCGGCTCGGTAACGACGTTGCGAGGCTCGCGCAGATTGCGAAGATAGGAAGCAGGGTCAGCTAGGTCCTTGCAGTCACTCCACATTCCGAAGAACGGCTGGTCCTCGACTTTGGCCGAGCTTCCTTCAGTTCGCGATGCTAAAGAGCTCGGCACGAGCTTCGCTTTTTCCTTTCCTCGATAGAGCACGGTAACAGTTTCTCCGCGGTCGATCGCTCGAAGCACATCCTTCATTCGGTATCGCAGGTCTACTATGGCCGCCTTTATCAGATGTCTAGATGCGTGTATACATTTCAGCACCCCGGCGCTGAAACTTGGGCGTTCCGGCAAATTTGCCCGCAGGGAACTTGTTTGCGATGCCCGGTGTCTGAAGAAATAGCCGACATGCGGCGTTCCAGCGCGGAACGAAGCGAGAGTGTCACGATCGTGAATCCAGCGCTTACTTTTGCAAGCAGGCGCGGTTTAATTCCATACAAACGCAAGAGAGCATAGCCGGAGCTGCGAAGCCGCGGGGGACGCAGCGCAAGGCAGGAGTGCGCTTGCACAAAGGAGCCACGATGTTCGACCAAACATTTGTAGATCAACCACAGCAGACGGCGAAGCCATACACGATGTTCGCTTCTACACTGCTGCAAGCCGCAGCCATCGGGGTCGGAGTTTTGATTCCGCTACTGGTGACGCAGACGCTGCCCAGCGCGAGTTTGAAGAGTATCTTGATGGCGCCTCCACCGCCGACTGCGCCACCGGTTGCGAACACGATCGCAAAGAGCCGTCCGGCCGCGAGCGTTCGGGTGTTCAATCCAACGCATCTGATCGCGCCTACGGTCATTCCAAAGAAGATTGCTTCGGCGAGCGAAGCGCAGGCAGCACCGGATATGAGCGGAGTTGGCGTGAGCGAAGGCGCGGGGGCGGGTAACTCCATGTTGTTCGGGCCGAGCGGCGCGGATCATGCGCCGATGCCTCCGCCGCCAGCTGAACCTCCCAAAGCGGTTCACAAAGGACCGGTGCGGATCGGCGGCCAAGTGGCGGAAGCCAACCTGATCCGGCGAGTGGATCCGACGTATCCAGCGCTCGCCAAAGCGGCTCGCGTGTCGGGCGTGGTCGAGTTCACGGCGGTGATCGACAAGCAGGGCAGAGTAGAGAAACTACAGCTGGTGAGAGGACATCCGCTGCTGGTGAATGCAGCGCGGGAGGCAATTCTACAGTGGCGTTACCGGCCAACAACCCTGAACGGTGAGCCGGTCGATGTAGTCACGTCCATCACTGTGAATTTTCTGCTGTCGCAATGAACTGGCTGGGATTGTATAGAATCGTCCGTGATGAAGAAGAAGTTTTGGGTTATTGGATGGCTTGGAGTGCTGCTGGCCGGAGCGGCAGTGGCACAGCAGCCGCGCTGGTCGGACGAGAAAGCGCAGGCCTGGTATGGCAAGGAGCCGTGGCTGATCGGCAGCAACTATTTGCCGGCGGACGCCGATAACGAACTGGAGATGTGGCAGGCGGCGACGTTCGACCCGAAGCGAATCGATCTGGAGCTTGGCTGGGCGGAGAAGATCGGGATGAACACGATGCGCGTGTTTCTCCACGATCTGCTCTGGAAGCAGGACAGCGCCGGATTCAAGGACAGGCTGAATACGTTTCTGACGATCTGCGCGAAGCACCATATTAAGCCTTTGTTTGTGTTGTTCGATTCGTGCTGGGATCCAAACCCGAAGCTCGGGCCGCAGCCGCAGCCGGTTCCGGGAGTGCATAACTCGCGATGGGTGCAGAGTCCGGGGTCGCGCGCTCTGCTGGACAAAGCCGATTATCCACAGCTGGAGGCATATGTGAAAGGCGTGGTGGGAGCGTTGGCAAATGACGACCGGGTGCTTGGCTGGGACATCTGGAACGAACCCGATAATTTGAACGGCTCGAGTTACGCGGACAAAAAAGCAAAGGTGGACGCGGTGCTGGCGCTGCTGCCGCAAGCATTCGAGTGGGCTCGGGAAGCACATGCGACGCAGCCCTTGACAAGCGGCGTCTGGCACGAAGATCCGGAGAAGCCGAACAATCTTTCGCCGATGGCCAAGGAACAGCTGGAGCTTTCCGATATTGTCTCGTTCCACAACTATGACGTGCCTGCAAAGTTTTCAGAAGAGGTGCAATGGCTAGAAGGGTATCATCGGCCGATTATCTGCACCGAGTACATGGCGCGTCCAAAGGGCAGCACATTTCAGGGCATTCTGCCGATCGCAAAGAAAGACAAAGTGGGGGCGATCAACTGGGGTTTTGTGGCGGGCAAATCGCAGACCTATCTTCCATGGGATTCGTGGCAGCATCCGTACACGGACCGGCAGCCTGCGGTTTGGTTTCACGATATCTTCCGCAAGAATGGCGAGCCGTATCGTCCCGCAGAAACGAAATTCATCGAGCAAGTAGACGGTAAATCGGCGGGCAAGTAAGTTACAGAGCGGTTAAGCTAAGCCGCTTTCGCTGCAGCCGATCCAGATTCGTGTTAGTGGTGAAGAATGGCAAATACCACGGTGAGCTCCGCAGCTCTGGCGAGTGAGCAAGCTTTATCCGGCGAAGAACTGCGACTAATGGACGCTTACTGGCGCGCCTGTAATTACCTGAGCGCTGGAATGATTTATCTCTATGACAATCCACTCCTGCGTGAGCCGCTGAAGGTAGAACACATCAAGAAACGGCTGCTGGGGCACTGGGGGTCAGATCCCGGACAGAGTTTCGCCTGGATTCATCTAAACCGGTTGATCAAGAAGTATGACCTGGACATGATCTACCTTTCGGGGCCGGGCCATGGAGCGCCAGCGACGCTCGCGAACTGTTACTTGGAGGGTCACTACTCGGAGATATACCCGGACAAAAGTCAAGACGAAGAGGGCTTAAAAAAGTTTTTCCGGCAGTTTTCTTTTCCTGGCGGAATCGGAAGCCACTGCACGCCGGAGACGCCGGGTTCCATTCATGAGGGCGGCGAGCTGGGTTACAGCGTAGCCCACGCATTCGGTGCTGCGTTCGATAATCCCGACCTGATCGTCAGTGTGGTGGTGGGCGATGGGGAGTCGGAAACGGGGCCGCTCGCGGGATCGTGGCATGCGAATAAATTTCTCAATCCGATTCGCGATGGGGCGGTGCTGCCGATTCTGCATTTGAACGGTTATAAGATCGCCAATCCGACGGTGCTGGCGCGCGTGACGCATGAGGAGTTAGAGCAGCTGTTTCGCGGATATGGATGGACGCCGTATTTTGTCGAGGGCGACGAGCCTGAGGCGATGCACCAGCAGATGGCGGCGACACTCGAGAAGTGCGTCGATGAGATCCGTTCGATTCAGGAGAAGGCGCGCAAGAGCGGGAAAGCCGAGCGGGCTCGTTGGCCGATGGTGGTGCTACGGTCGCCGAAGGGATGGACCGGACCGAAGGAGGTCGACGGGCACAAGGTAGAGGGGTTCTGGCGCGCTCATCAGGTGCCGATTCTGGATGTGAAAAAGCCGGAGCACTTAAAGCAATTGGAAGGATGGCTGCGGAGCTACAGGCCGGAAGAGTTGTTCGATGAGAAGGGTGAGTTGATCGAGGAGCTGCGCGCGCTGCCACCCAAAGGCGAGCGGCGAATCAGCGCGAATCCGCATGCGAACGGCGGTTTATTGCGGAAGCCGCTCAATATGCCTAATTTTCGCGACTTTGCAGAGAAACTCGATAAGCCAGGGTTGAGCGAGGTCTCGCCGACGGAGGTGCTGGCGAAGTTCCTATGCGAAGTGATGCGACGGAACATGACGAACTTTCGCGTGTTCGGGCCGGATGAAACGGCTTCAAACAAGCTGCAGGGTATTTACAAAGCGACTAAGAAGACGTGGCTCGCCGAATACAAGCCAGAGGATGCCGACGGCGGCGAACTCGCGCTCGATGGACGCGTAATGGAAGTGCTGAGCGAGCACTTACTCGAGGGTTGGTTTGAAGGTTACGTACTTACTGGACGGCATGGATTTTTCTCCACTTACGAAGCGTTCGTGCATATTATCGACTCGATGTTCAACCAGCATGCGAAGTGGCTGGAAAAGTCGAAGCTGGATATCGCCTGGCGCGCGCCGATTTCATCGATTAACTTACTGATTACATCGCTGGTATGGCGCCAGGATCACAATGGATTTACACATCAGGACCCTGGGTTTCTGGATGTAGTGACTAACAAAAGCGCAACGGTGACGCGTATCTATCTTCCGCCGGACGCGAATTGTCTGCTGAGCGTGGCGGACCATTGCCTGCGCAGCGAAGATTACGTGAACGTGATTGTGGCGGATAAGCAGCCGCACTTGCAGTATCTGGACATGGATGCGGCGGTGAATCACTGTACAAAAGGAATCGGCATTTGGGATTGGGCGAGCACGGATGCCGGGGAAGAGCCGGACGTGGTGATGGCTTGTGCCGGGGACATTCCGACGATGGAGTCACTCGCGGCGACGGCGATTTTGCGGGAGAACTTCGCAGATTTGAAGATCCGGTTCGTGAACGTAGTCGACCTGTTCAAGCTACAGCCGTACACGCAGCATCCGCACGGGCTGTCGGACCGCGATTTCGATTCGCTGTTTACGACGGACAAGCCGATCATGTTCAATTTTCATGCGTATCCGTGGCTGATTCACAAGCTTGCCTATAAGCGAACGAACCATCAGAACATGCACGTGCGCGGTTACAAGGAAAAGGGCAACATCAATACTCCGCTGGAGCTGGCGATTGAGAATCAGGTAGACCGTTTCAATCTGGCGATCGACGTGATTGACCGTGTGCCGAAGCTGCAGGTGAAAGGTGCGCACGTGAAGGAGTGGTTGAAGAACCAGATCATCGATAGCGTGAACTATGCGCACGAGAACGGCATTGACAGGCCTGAGATCACGGGCTGGAAGTGGCCGTTTTGATGGCCGAGGAGCGAAAGGCTGTTCTGGCACTGAATTGCGGGTCTTCTTCGTTGAAGTTCGGCGTGTATCAGGCGACTCCGGATGCAGCGGAAGCGGTTTGCGAGGGGGAAGCGGAGGAAGTTGGCGGGCGCGGCGGGAGCTTTTGGTTTCGGCGGGGCGATGGGGATCGGGTAACGGACAAGCGTGGCTTGCCGGATCATCAGGCAGCGCTCGAGTTGGCGCTCGGGTTGATCGCGAAGGCCGGTGAGCCGCGCATCGAGGCCGTAGGGCATCGAATTGTGCATGGAGGTCCGAAGATCAGGTCGCATACGCTGCTGAATCAAGAAAACAGAAAGGAGCTGGAGGCGGCGTGCGAGTATGCGCCGCTGCACATGCCGGCGAGTCTGGCGGTGCTCGATGCGGCGGAACGCAAGCTGCCCGGAGTGCCGCAAGCGATTTGCTTAGACACCGCGTTTCATCGCACGATGCCGGATGTGGCGAGGACGTATGCGCTGCCGGGCGCGGTGAGGGAGATGGGAGTCAAGCGCTTCGGCTTTCACGGTTTGTCATTGGAATCGATTGTGAGTCAGCTGCGGCGAGTGCCGGAGCGGTTGGTTGTGGCGCATTTAGGCAATGGAGCGAGCATAACGGCGATTCGCGGCGGTAAATCTGTTGACACCACGATGGGTTTGACACCGACCGGCGGCGTCATTATGGGAACACGGCCGGGGGATTTGGACCCGGGCGCACTCGTGTTTCTGATGCGGCACGGATACGGTGACGCGGACCGGCTGGAAGACTTGCTCGATCACCGGTCGGGATTGCTTGGCGCGTCGGGTTTGACGAACGATGTGCGGGAGCTTGAACGACTGCGGCAGGCGAATAAGGATGCTGACCTGGCGCTCAAGATGTTCGCCTATAGCGTGCGGAAGGCGATCGCGGGCATGGCGGCGGCATTGGGCGGCGTGGAGCTGGTCGTGTTGACGGGCGGCATCGGTGAACACTCAGAGCAAACAAGAAAGGAGATCTTGGAAGGGCTGAAGTTTTTAAACGGTGGAGGGCTGGAAGTGAGCGTTTTGCCGTCGCAAGAAGACGAGCAGATCGCAAAGAACACGGCGCGACTGCTCGCCAGGGAGAGTTAAGGCGCAGGTGAGTTGTCAGACGGCGCCAGAATTCACAGAAGCAATGTTTACTTCTTGGACGGCGCGGATGTTTGCTTCTTATGTTCGTCCGATTCCAGTTTGTTCACATCTTGCCGATCGGCCATGGTGGCGGCATGCGCTTTCTGGATAGCTGCCGTGCGTTGCGCTGTGACTTCCTTTTCTTCCTTAATGCGAGCCATCCAATCCTGCTTAGCAGTTGCCTCTTCCTTGCCCGCCTGCACTGTTCGTGAATCCTTTGCGCCAAAGGATTTGAAGTCCGACTGTCTGGCCGCGATCTTTTGCAAATAGGTTTCGTGCGCCTGGTGCGCACGGTCAATGGCTTGTGCGGCGAGGGTGTCTAATCGCTTGACATCTTTCTGATCGGCCGCGCTTTTAGACCCATCGGTTTGCAACTGTTTGCGATCGGCGGAGGATTGTTGGGCGTTGGCCCTGGCCGGGAAACCCGCGCACGCCACAAATAACAGTCCCAACAAAGTTACAGTAATGCGATTTCGATTCATTTGATCCTCAGAGCCATTTTAGCTTTGGCCATTTCCGGCCTTGTTAGATCGGGAGAAACGAAGCGGCTAGAACAGGTGTGGGGAAGGTTGGATGGTCATTCCGCCAAGCTAGGGGCGTAAGTGGAGGCTGTTGTGGATGGCGTACAGCGCCAATTCCAGACGGTCGGAGACGCCGAGTTTATCGAACACGTTGTGCAGATGATTTTTCACGGTCTGCTCAGTGATGAACATCTTTTCCGCGATCTCCTTGTTCTTATAGCCTTGCGCGATCAGGATGATGATTTCACGTTCCCGCTGACTAAGTTGAGCACGTTCGCGGGGCGCCTTGCCGTTGGAGGGCATGCTCACGGGAGACATCATCTCGCCGGGGGTGGAGAACTTGCGCATCACCGCCGCGGTTGTATTCGAATCGAGCCAGATTTCGCCGGCATGGACCTTCAGAATGCTCTTTTCGATGAGCGAAACCGGCATGTCTTTGTAGAGAATTCCGGCGCAGCCGAGCTTCATCGCTTCCACAAAGCTATCGCGATTTTCAGATGCCGCATACAGGATGACCTTCGATTTCGGGGCGCGAGCCTGAATGCTGCGGAGCACCGTGAGGCCGTCCACGCGCGGAAGACGCAGCTCCATAAAGACGACGTCAGGTTCGAGAGCAACGGCCTTGTCAATGGCGTCGACCCCATCGCAAGCCTCTCCCACGACTTCAATAGCCGGATGGTTCTCAAGAACCTTTCGGATCCCTACCAGCACGATAGGATGTCCATCGGCGATCAAGACGCGGACGGGTTCGGATGCTATCCCATTTTCTTCAGGCGACACGATATCAGTAGACCCTCTAAACGGTACGCAGGTACCGGTACAATCGGACTATAAAACTGCGACTACGGATTATAGTGCGAGTTTCTGGAAATTCTCTAGCAAAAACAAAGCACAGTTCTTTGCCGTTAGCATACCTCGCCACCGGATCTTTTGCTAGAGCCTGCGCCGGCTAGGAGCGCGACCAGATAGGCGGTTTCAGCCGATCTCTACAATGTTGTTATGGCCAAGCTGTCGATTAAGGACCTGGACCTGGCGAATAAAACCGCCTTCATCCGGGTTGATTTTAACGTTCCATTGAGTTCCGATGGGCAGGAAATTACGAGCGACAAACGAATTCGCGCGTCTCTCCCGACTATTCAATATGCGCTGGAACATTCGGCCGGAGTGGTATTGGCGAGCCATCTGGGCCGGCCCAAAGGCAAGCCCAGAACCGATATGAGTTTGAAGCCGGTGGCCAGCAGGCTGTCGGAGTTTTTAGGTAAGCCGGTGGCGATGGCGCCCGATTCGGTGGGCCCGGAGGTAGCAGGGATGCGGCCGGCCCCTGGCGAGATTTTGCTGCTCGAGAATCTGCGCTTTCACCCGCAGGAGGAGGCGAACGATCCCGAGTTTTCCAAGCAACTCGCCGCGCTGGCCGACGTGTATATCAATGATGCGTTCGGATCCGCTCATCGCGCGCACGCCTCGACGGTCGGCATGGTGTCCTATCTGCCGCTGGCGGCTGCTGGACTCCTGATGGATCGAGAGATCGAGTGGCTGACGCGCGCCACCCAAAACCCGGCGCGGCCCTGCGTGGCGCTGCTTGGGGGCGCGAAGGTATCGGACAAGATTGAGGTGATCCAGAACCTAATCAAGGTCGTGGACAAGCTGCTGATCGGGGGGGCGATGGCGTACACGTTTCTGCGCGCCGAGGGGAAGCCGACTGGCAAGTCGCTGGTCGAAGAGGATAAGGTGGCGCTCGCCAGGCGGTTGATTCACGACCATCCTGACAAGCTTGTATTCCCGGTCGATCACGTAGTCGTGGAGCAGGTCAAGCCGGGCGCGCCGCATCGTGTGGTGACCGAGATTGGCGAGACCGACATCGCGGTGGATATCGGTCCCAAGACCATCGACGAGTATGCCAAGCTGATCGGTTCGGCGAAAACCGTGATTTGGAATGGGCCGATGGGCATTTTTGAAATGCCGCCCTTCGATCGCGGAACCGTCACGCTGGCAAAAGCGGTCGCCGAGTCGGGCGCGGTCTCGGTAGTGGGCGGCGGCGATTCGGAGAAGGCGATCAAGAGCGCCGGCGTGTCCGATCAGATCACACACGTTTCCACCGGCGGAGGCGCGTCGCTAGAATTTCTCGCGGGCATGGAATTGCCAGGCGTGACCGCCTTAAACGATCGATCGTGATTGCCGGGACAAACGGCCGAGTTCAGTTGTGTTGTGGGAGCTGAGCTTGAAAGTGCTCACCTCCCAACCTAATCCAATTAGAAAGCCTGCGCGCCAGCCGTGATCTGTCCTGCGCCATAGCCGGGTGGCAGGTAACCTCCCGAGTAGACTGAAGTGTAAGTTCCGTTGACATTCGACAGTATCTTAACTACCCCGGTTCCCGGCCTGTAGAAGAGCAGATGATCGGAATAGCCGCTGCTGTTGTAATCGAAAGCAATGGCGCGATCGGAGGTTGAGAGCAGGTCATAGCCGCCTATCCCCGACCCGGAAGCATAAATGGGACTGAAGAACGTGGGAGACATTAGCGGACCCACAAATCCGAGGATCCAGGCAATGCCCGATCCCGGGCGATATACAAGTAAGTGATCTTGCAGTCCGGTGTCGCTGTAATCGAAGCTCATTATCTGGTCGTCCGCAGACTGCAGATCGAAGCCGCCGATGCCGGAAGTAGACAGATAAAGATTGCCGAACGTATTTGTGCCGCCCGCAATGAAAGCGGCTAAGCCCGAGCCGGGACGGTCACCGATGAGGTAACGGGCATTCAATTCGCCGGGGATGCTGTAGGGAGTCAGCCGGTCAGCCGTGGAAGTCAAATCGAACGTACCTATGCCGGGGCCCCCATAGCCGGATAAATAGGAAGTTGTCAATTGACCGAAAGAATTCTCGATGACGTACACCACCCCCGTGCCGGGCCGGTAAAACACCATCGAGTTGTAGGAGTTACTGAGCGTTGCATCGTAAGCAAATCCGATGTCGGACGTCGACATCAGGTCGAAGCCGCCGATTCCGGAAGAGCTCTCTAGGATGGCCGAAAAGTCGCCGCCGTTGTTCTGCAGGATGTAAATGATCCCGCTGCCGGGCCGGTAACAAACCAGGTAATTGAGCCGGCCATGCCCGGAGTAGTCGAGGGCGAAAATGCGGTCGTTGGGCGACTTGAGATCGTACCCGCCGATCCCATTGGACGAAGTGTAGACGGGATAGAAACTGCCGTTGCTGTTGGCAAGTATCCACACGATGCCGGTACCCGGCCGGTAAATCAGCAGATGGTCGGCTTTACCGCTGCCGTCGTAGTCAAAGGCAATAATCCGATCCGCGGGCGAGGCGAGATCGAAGCCGCCAATGCCGTACGATTGTGCTCGTAATGAGGGTGTAAATAGGACCAGAGAAGTCAAAGCCAAAATTAGGCAGTGAATTAAGGACCTCAGGAAAAGAATGCTTCGATATTGTTTCATTTCGTTCGTGGAAACCTTTCGACTGACTGGAATGTGCGTGACCGGGGAACTCGCAAGGAACTAAGCGGCAAGCTCACAAGACTATCACGGTAAGTTACCGGCACTGAGGAGATGAAGCGGAACTTAGTACTCCAGAAAGCAGCGTAGGTACTATCGAAAAGCAAGCCATATTACTTAGAGGCGGACGAAGCCAGGCGCCCGCCTCTGAAGCTTTGAGAACCCGCCAAAAGACTTACTTATTCGGGCGCACCCGAATGCGAGCCATCATGCCGCCATCTTCGTGCTCGAGGATATGACAGTGATACACGAAGTCGCCGGCGATGGTGAATGGTATTTCTACGGTGATCGGTTTTGTCGTACACAGCCCGGCGCGCCAGTCCTCGATCGGGTTACTCGGGCCGGAAGGCGGGTTATTGCCGCATACGCCGGTGGCATGCGGCAGTGGAACGTTATCGAGCATCATGCCTGTGCCGCCATGATCCGGCGGGAGCGCTGTTCCGTCGAGCTCATCTTTCGTAAGTACGCGGAACTTGACCTGGTGGATGTGAAAGTTGTGATCTTCAGTGGCTACGTTCACCAATTACCAGCGTTCGGTGACCGGCTTATTTTCCGGCGCGAGCGGCACGCACACAGTGGGCGACATCGGGTCAAAGGGCGTTAGGTCCCTGGCCGCCGGTCCTACAACTTGTCCATGTTCGTCGACCTCTTCGTAGGCCAAGCCGAAGCCGTCCGGGTTGTCGGTAGGAACGCCGTAAAAGATGCGGCGCATATGACCAGGCGGCAGGGCGTGACAAGTCTGGTCGGGTCCAACGGCCTTGTTCGCGGCCACCATATTGGCGGCAAGGGAATCCGGCGCGCGCATAGCGACGGCTTCTCCATTGACCTGCAGAACCGAAGGCATTCCGCCAGGCACTACGCCTGAGAACTCGACATGTGCCAAATTCACAGCCGGCCAGTTGTCGCCGCTCGGTCCGGTCTGGTAGCCGCTAGTCCGGAACACCGCAGTGGCGCCCGGCGGTGGCGAGGCGAACCGGCCTCTTGCATCGCGATAGGCAACCCAGATTTCGGCGCGCGCGCTGGGCATCATGAAAAGCCGTCGTGTGCAAAGACCTTCGCGAGACACTACGTCGCCCCGGTCGTCCGGACAGATCTCGGCCGCAAACTTTCCTCCGGATGCCTCTGTCTTCTGGGCGGTCGAAAGTTCGCTTGACGGGCTTACGCTGACTCCGTCGAGCGAGAGGACCTGGAACAGCATTCTCTGCTTCTGCGCTGCATTCCACAGCCGTAGGTCGTAAGTGGCGCTAGCCGATTCGTTCGTGATTCGCCAGATTTCGCCGCCCGGAGCCTTTACTCGCACCGTTGGATACTGCTGCCCGTTCAACGTCACCAGCCACTTGCCTCCGGTGTAGTCGGACCCATCGGGATCGCTCGATTTCGCTCCGTCACAAGAGCCCTGCCTCCGGTCGCTTGCAGCACGGAGGGGCGAGCAGAAATCAGGATCCTCCTGCGTTTGTAATTTACCGTTTGGCAGTAATTGAGTATCTTTGATGATCATGTGGCGAGTTGTAACTCGCGAAACGAAGTTAGAACACGAGCGATCTTTGCAGACGTAATCGGCTATATTTCCCACCGTGATAATCCCGCCCAGCCCGGCTGTCACTTGATTCAGAGATATTCCGTGCGCGTGCGGATGAAACCAGAACAGACCCGAAGGATGAGACTCGGGAATCTTGATCTTGTAATCGGTGAAGCCGTAGCGTATCTCCGAATGCATATGCGGCGTCATCGCCGGTTTGCCGTTGAGCGGATTGAAGGTGAGAACGAAGATACTGTCGCCCCATGTCGGATCGCTAGCGGTTGCCTTACGAGGCGCTACCAGCATGCCGTGCGTGTGAATGTTGGTCGGGTTGAGTTCGAGAAACTCGCGTCCCGGCTCGGCGGCATGCTTACTGTCGGTCACGGGAGGCAGCTCGTTAACAAGGTGAATCTTGAGTGTGTCCCCTTTTTGCAGTTGCAGCAGCGAGCCGCCATAGTAGTTTGGGTTACCGGCTCGCACGGGACACGCGTCCGATCCGTCTAACGGACGTTTGCATATCTCGTAGACCCAGCCGACGGGCGATGAGGGCAGAGTCTCAACAGGCGCCGCCTTCGCCACCATCAAGATATCCAGCACTCCGTCTTCGCTTCGATACGTAAGCGGTTCGTGCAAATCCGCGGCGCAGGCGATGCCTGTCACCACCGCTGCGGCCAGCAGTAATCTTTGGCTCCGCAGCACTCTCCGATAAGTCATGTTGACCTCCGTTCTTGGCAGTAGCCAATGCAAACGGGCAACCGCGACGGATAAGAGGCCTTTTGATGGAGTTAGGAAAGACGCCTTGGCTCTCACTAACTCTCTGTATCTTATTTCGCTATCCGATGAGATAGGGGTTGTTACTTGCGTTGCCGGTAACTTAGGATCGCGTGTAAGCCGGAAAAGCAGCATGGGTAACTCTAGCTCTCATTTCGTAAACGATAGAAAAAGCCCTCACCGGATGTGCAAGTATCAAGCGGCGATGATACGCTACACACGACTCCCGGGATGCTCACTCTTTTCCGCACTCTCTCCCTCTGCTGCCTGGCGCTCGATCTCGTCGCTGCGCCGGCTTACGGCGTTCCGCCCGCATCGAAAACCATGCCTCCACCGCAAACCATCCAGCTTTGGCCGCACGGCGCGCCGGGACCGAAGACGGCGACCGCGCCCGAAGCGGACACGACCACTCGGAAAGATAACCTCGTCGGGGGGAAGCCGGTCATTCGTTTGGGGAATGTGTCGGAAGCAACGGTCACGGTCTACCGTCCGGCGCGGGAAACAGAAACCGGGACGGCGGTCTTGGTGTTCCCCGGCGGCGGCTATCAGATCCTGGCGATGGATCTGGAAGGAACCGAGGTCTGCCACTGGCTCAATACGCTGGGCGTGACGGCTGTGCTGGTGAAGTATCGCGTACCTCAGCCGCTCAAGACGCGCTATGCCGAACCGCTCGAGGACGCCGAACGGGCGATGAGCGTAGTACGGGCGCATAGCGCGGACTGGCACATCCGACCGGACCGCATCGGCGTTTTGGGTTTCTCGGCTGGCGGTCATCTGGCTGCGGTTCTAAGCCAGCAACACGCCCGCAAGACCTATCCGCAAGTCGACCAGGGGGACACAGGCAGCGTCCGGCCAGCCTTCGCGATTTTGATCTATCCGGCTTATCTTTCGGTGCGCGACGAAGGCATCGAGCTGGCCCCCGAAGCCGCCGTCCAGCCGGGAGCGCCGCCGACTTTCCTCGTGCAAGCCGAGAATGACCACAAATTCGTGGAAGGCACGCTGCTCTACTACCGGGCGTTGGAGCGGGCGAACGTGCCCGCGGAGATGCATCTGTTTGCACAGGGCGGCCATGGCTATGGCTTACGGCAGACAGAGCTCCCGGTTACTCGTTGGCCGCAATTAGCCGCCGAGTGGCTCCGGACGGAGAAGTTCTTGCCCGCGCAATAGGCGCGCCGCAATCATACAGAGCCGATGCCGTGGACCTGTTCGAGGAATTCCGCAACGAGCCGATTGCATACCTCCGGCTGATCGGTGGTGATCATATGGCCGGCTTGCTCGATCAGACGGAAGCGCGCGTTCGGGATGCGGGCCGCAACGGTTCGTCCATTAGCGGGCAGGATCAGCCGGTCACGGTCACCGTGGATCACGACGGTCGGCACCCGGATCCTCGGCAGCCGCCAATAGGAGCTCCAGACCAGGATTCCGCTCAATTGCCCCAGGAAGCCCCGATAGCTGAGGCGCGAGCGGCACTGGACTTCCAGGTCTTCCTCGATTCGTTCAAGGGGCGTAGAAGACGAGTAGAGCAGTGGAATGAGCGAAAGCTCGCGCTCGCGCCGGTACGCCGCGCCCCAGCGGATACCTTTTGGACGAACGAAGTCGGGCCAGCGCGCCAGCACTCCACCAAAGCTCGTGCAGGCCAGCAGGAGGCTGGAGGCGCGTTGCGGAAAGTGCAGTGCAAACTCCTGGGCAATCATTCCACCCATTGAAGCGCCGATCACATGAGCCGCGGCCACTCCGGCTGCATCGAGTACCGCCGCGGCATCGCGCGCCATTTGGCGCATGGAATACAGGCCGCTTGGAGCATCGCTTCGGCCCACGCCGCGGTTGTCGAACAGAATCACCCGGCAGCGGTTTCGAAGGTCCGGCAAAACGCGATACCACATTTCGTGCGTAAAGCTCAGACCCATGATCAGCAGAACGGGAATGCCAGCGCCGTGCTCTTCCCAATAGATTCGCGCGCCATTTGAATCCGTGTACGGCATGCGCCTAGGCCACTACATCTTGCGGTTGAACTTCGACGGAGTCCCACGAAGGGTAGCTAGCGGCCTTTACTTGTCTCCGTAAGGAGGTTAGGATGGAGTCACCCCCGAGAATAGTTCCAGGAGAGGTTCTCGCTCGTTGCTCAAGCTTAAACGCGTCGAAATTCATGGGTTCAAATCCTTCTACGATCGTACGGAGATGAGATTCAGCGGCAGCGGCATTGCTGCCGTGGTAGGCCCGAACGGCTGTGGCAAGTCGAATCTGAGCGATGCGCTCAGCTGGGTGCTAGGCGAACAATCGGCAAAAAGTCTGCGCGGCGTGCGGATGGAAGACGTGATTTTCGCCGGAACACGTGACAAAAAAGCTCTTGGCATGGCTTCCGTCACGATGACGCTGATTCCAGATGAGCGCGTGTTCGTCAGCGTGAAAGCAGCGGGTTCAGACAACCCGCTCGATGCCGTGGAGACAGCGGACGGCGCTTCCGATCCAGACCAGCCTCAGCCGGATGAGCCTCAGGCTGCACAGGAGCACTCCGCCGCCACACTCGAGCCGGCGCGGATAGCAACCGTCCAACCTGGAACGCGCGGGGGCGGCGAGATCACGATCACGCGCCGGCTCTACCGATCAGGCGACAGCGAGTATCTGATCAACGGCAAACAGGCACGGCTGCGCGATATCCAGGATTTGTTTCTCGGCACCGGTCTTGGGCCGGAGAGCTACGCGATCATCGAACAGGGCCGCATCGGGCAGATCCTGAGCAACAAGCCGCAGGACCGGCGCAACGTAATCGAAGAGGCGGCGGGGATTACAAAGTTTAAGACGCGCAAACGCCTGGCGGAAGCCAAACTGGAGAGCGCCAAGGGAAATCTCGCGCGCGTGTTCGACATTCTCGAGGAGGTGACGCGGCAGGCTAACTCACTGAAGCGCCAGGCGGCGAAGACCAAGCGCTACGGTGAGCTCAAAGACGAAGCCACGGGTTACCTCCGGCAATTGCTGACCGAGCGATTCCGCTTGCTTGAGCGCGACGCGGCACAGATCGTGATCGAACTGAATCTGGCCACGGCCGAGTGGCAGAAGGCGCAGGCTGCGATTGCGGAACAGGAAGCCGGCCAAGAGAAGACGCTGGCCGATTCCTATGAGACTGAAGCGCGCCTCACCGAAGCGCGCCGGCAGCTGGCCGATCTGAAGCTCGAGGCTGAGCGTGCGCGGGGACGGCTTGAGTACCAAACAAAGCAGGTCGAGCGCATCGGGAATGCCGAGGCGACAGGCGGCCGGGATTTGGAAATGCTTGAGGCGCAATCGGCCGAGCGCACCGCCGAATTGGACGCGCAGACCGGTCAGTTGGGCGAGCTGGAGCGTACCTTTACCGTCGCCGCCGAAGAGCTTACCGCGAAAGCTGACGAGCGGCAAACGGCACAAAGCAGTCTGACGGAAGGCGAGCGGGGACTCGAGGCCAAGCGCAGCGCTGTGCTGCGGCTGCTCGGGGAATCGGCGGGACTCAAGAATCGCATCACGCAGGTCGAGGCACAGCTAGCCGCTTCCGATCGCGATGGGGGGCGCGCCCGCGAGGAGGAGAAGCAGTCGCAAGCGGACCTGGGCCGCCTCGCTGAATCGAGGAAGCAGCTCTCCGAACAGTTGTCGGCGCGGCAAACGGCGCTGATTTCGGTGGGCGAGCAGCTGAAAATCGTCCAGAGCGAACTGCAGGCGACCAAGGGGCAGCTGAGCGAGAGCCATGGCTTGCTCGACCGGCTGAAGAACGAGGCGTCGCGTCTGCGGGCACGCAAAGATTCGCTCAGCGAAATCATTCAGCACCGCAGCTACACCACGGAAACCGTAAAGCGCCTCTTTACGGCGGTCGAGCGCGGGAAAACCGAGAGCTTTCAGCCGCTCGGGGTGCTGGCCGATTTCGTGGAAGTGGATCCGCAGTACGAGAAAGCGGCGGAAGAGTTTTTGCATGACGAACTGGAATATGTCGTGGTCCACGATTGGAGCGAAGGCGAGCGCGGAATTGAACTGATGCGGGGCGATCTCGATGGCCGCGGCACGTTTCTGGTGGAGCATACCGCAAGCCAGGCGGGCGAGCCGGCCGACGTGCCAAGACCGGAAGTTTCGGAAGGCGCGCTGACCCGGTTGGCCGATG
Source organism: Bryobacteraceae bacterium (assembly GCA_965219105.1). Classification (GTDB taxonomy): domain Bacteria; phylum Acidobacteriota; class Terriglobia; order Bryobacterales; family Bryobacteraceae; genus Bog-105. Next base: position 4,835,773 of record OZ244728.1, read on the forward strand.
CTCTGCACTGGACAAACGGACTGTCACAGGTACCAATCGCGCAGCTGCCGAGAATTGCAAACTGCTATCTGGCAAGCGAACGAGCCTTGGCGCGGGAGCTTGCTACGCAGTTCCCGCACTGCTGGTTTCTTACATCCGACGGCGTTCACTACCACGGACAGGCGGTGAGCGGCGGCAAGAAGTCGGGCGCGGGGCCGCTCGCCCTGAAGCGCGAACTGAAAGACCTGGTGCGAGCTGAGCAAGCCAAGCTCGCCGAACTGAAGACCGCCGGCGACCGCCAACTGGAACTGGAACGGATGTTAACGGCCCTGAGCGAGGAGCTGGACCAGCTGCGAGGGCAGCAGCAGAACCAGGAGAAGGATGTTCTGGCGCTCGATCATGAGAGCCGCAAGCTGGCCGAAGAATCGGGCCGCGCGCAAGCGCGTCTTTCGCATGCGCGGCTCGAGCTCGACCGGATTGCCCGTGACCGCATCAAACTGGAAGAAGGCGTTGCGGCGGACCGTTCGGCGCTAGAGCGCAGCGAAGGCCTGCGCGCCTCCGAAGAGGAAGCCCTGGCCGAGGCTCGTGAGCAATTGGCCGATCTGCGCGACTCGGTCGCGCGGCTGAGCGAGGAGCACGCGAGCCGGCGGGCGGAGTTGGCTGCGGTTGACGAACGCCGCCGTTCTGTTGAAGCAGCGCGGGGCCGGCTTGAGACACAGCTGCGCGATCTGGTAAACCGGCGTGCTCACCTGGACAGCGAAATGGAGCGGATGGCGGGCGAGCGCGCTCACCTGCTGGCCAATAACTCCGAACTCAATGCCAGGAGCGGCGAGTTGCAGGTGGCCATCGGCGAAGCGGAGGAACAGGCGGGACAATTGGCCGCGCGCGAAGCGGATCTGCGCAGTGCACTCGCTGCCGTCGAAGAAGATCTGCGCGAGCGCAGAGGCGCCGCGCAGCGGCAGCAGGAAACACGAGCGGAACGGCAAGTGTCGCTCGCGCGCGCCGAATCCGAACGGAAGCATCTTGAAGAAACCTGCGCCGCGGAGTTGAACAGGACGCTCCCGGAACTCGCCGCCGAAGCCGGTGAGGAGCCGCCCGTGCTCCCGCTCGTTGAACTGGAGGCGCGGCATAGCGAGGCGCGCCGCAAGATAGAAAATCTCGGCCCAGTCAATCCGACGGCTCTCGAGGAGTTCGAAGAAGCGCAGCAGCGGCAGGAATTTCTGACCGTGCAGCGGCAGGATCTACTCGATTCGATACGCGACACCGAACGCGCCATCGGCGAGATCGATAGCGAGTCGCGCAAGCGCTTTGGGGAAGCGTTTCACGCGATCAACGAGAACTTCCGCGCGATGTTCCAAACGTTATTTGGCGGCGGCACGGGCGAGATGCGCCTGACCGACGAAGATAATCTGGCCGACTCGGGGATCGACATCGTCGCATCGCCGCCGGGCAAGCGGCTGCAGAGTGTCCTGCTGCTCTCGGGAGGAGAAAAATCGCTGACCGCCATGGCGCTGCTGATGGCGATCTTTCAATACACGCCAAGCCCGTTCTGCATTCTCGACGAGGTCGATGCGCCGCTCGATGAGCCGAATATCGAGCGTTTGACCCATCTGCTGCAAAACATGTCGGAAGACACTCAGTTCATCGTCATCACGCATGCCAAGCGCACCATGGAAGCAGCACAGGCGCTGTACGGTGTAACCATGCAGGAGCCCGGCGTCTCAAAGCTGGTATCGGTGAAATTCAAGAATCCGCGGGAGGACGAACCGCTGCGTCCACGGCGTGAATCCCGGCTTGCCGCCGCAGGCGTGTAGGGAGCCCTCACGCAAATAAGTGAGGCAGCGCACCCCAAGTTTGATGCGCTGCCTTCTTCGACGCTATGAGCGGGTAACCTCGCCGGCGGATTAGCAAGCCTCCGTAGTTTGCTAATGGACCGTACGAGCACTCTTCTTTAGGCAAGCGAGATGCCGTTTGGCGTCCGGTCTGGAAGTGACTGATTTCCGGTGATCCGGGCGCTGGAATATAGGACAAATAGATAATCGGCACGGCCCAACGGATTAAAGTAGATAACAGCATCTGGGCAAAACGGAGCGGAGCGGAACATGTCGTTACAGATCGATGCGAGGCAAGAGCACCAGGTAGCCATCCTGACTCTCCGGGGTTCTCTGACGTTGGGACCGTTACTGGTCTCGCTGCGCCAGGCGGCCCGGCAGGCGCTCGCAGCCCCGGACGTGAAGGCGATCGTTCTCGACGTGAGCCAAGTGAAATCGGTCGATAGCTCGGGCCTCGGTGAATTGACGATTGTCTACAGCTCGGCCAGCCGCCGCAACTGTCCGATGTACCTGGTAGGCGTCAGCGCGAACCTGAAAAAAATGCTCGAGATGACGCATTTAGACGGGATTCTGAATTCAGCGCCCGAACTCGGTTCAATCCTGCGAGAATTACAGACCCGTTAGTTTCGAAATTAATCGCGCCCGCTTGCGCTCTATGCAATTGAACGGGTTGCAATTGATTCATGGGTGCAGTTCTGCGTGCGGCATTTGGTTATCTATTCCTGGTGTTCGTGGTCCGTGTGGCGGGCAGGCGGCCGGGGAAACAGATCACTCCTTTCGAGTTCGTGTTGATCTTCTTTATGGGCGGCATCACGTTGACGCCGATGGTTGGGGACGATCGCTCGATCACGAATGCGCTCTGCCAAATCATGACCGTGGCTGTTCTGCATTACTCGATTGCGTGGCTAAAACAAAAAAGCCCCGCCTTCGGAAGGGTTGTGGATGGTACTCCACTGCTGCTGATTGATCGGCATCAGGAACGAACCGAAACGATGCACAAAATGAGAATCGTTCGGGCCGATATCGCGGCCATGGCGCGCGATCAAGGGCTTGAGAACCTCGAGGAGGTCGATTACGCCGTGCTCGAAAGAAACGGGGAGATCGTCGTGCTTCCTCAGAAACAGGAGCAAGAGAGTTAATCAGATGGCTAGCAAACCAGCGACGCAGCCGGTTCGGGACACAGTCCCCAAAATTAACGATGAACTTGCAATCGGCGAGGATCTGCGTTTTCAGGAGCGCTGGTGGCGCTTTGAAAACGGCGTGTGGATTTTCTTCGCGCTACTTATCGTGATGGACTTGGCTGGGGTCTTCGGACGAGGACCGCTCGCGCAAGCGCAGACCGCGACGCGTGACGGCGACCTTCACGTGAAGTATGAGCGGGTCGAACGCTTCGGCACGCCCTCCATCATGGACGTGTTACTCGGCCCGGGCACGGTGCAGAATGGAAAGACTCATCTTTGGGTGAGCAATGAACTCGTGAAGGTGCTAGGCAATCAGCGAGTGATCCCCCAGCCGGCCGAATCGCGGATCGAGCAGAATGGAGTGCTGTACACGTTCGCAGCCGCGCCGGCACAGCTGTCGGTTGCCTTTGCGCTCGAGCCGGCCGAAATAGGCCTGCATACGCTCCGGATGCGCGTGCCGGGAGCGGACTGGGTCGATCTGAAAATCTTCGTAGTGCCCTAACGGATCTAAATTATGCATTCGGCATTGTACGCAACAGTCGGATACTTCGCGCTGCTTCTCACCGTGCGGGTTCTCAGCCGGCGGCCCGGCGCGCAGATGACGTTGTTTGAGTTCGTGATCGTGTTCTTGATGGGCGGCATCATCATTCTGTGCGTGGTCGGCAACGACCACTCAGAGACAAACAGCATCTGCGCCGTGCTGACCGTAGCGCTTCTACACCGTTTTATATCCGGACTGAAGGATCGCTTCCCCAAGCTGCAAAGACTCATTGACGGAACATCTCTACTGCTCTTGAAGGACGGTGAGTGGCAGACGCGCACTATGGGGCGCACGCGCATTCAAGACACCGACGTGATGGCGGCTGCCAGAACGAAAGGTCTGCGCAGTCTCGATGAGATCAAGTACGCGGTGCTCGAGCGAAACGGCGCGATCAGCGTGATTGAGAAGGATCAGTAAATTTCTTCGAAGGCGCCCGGTAAGCTGAAGGGAGGATTGCGATGAGCGTGCCACAAGCAGAGACCCTACACGAGAAGTCCGCGGCGGTCGAGCGAAGATCGTTCCGGGCAACCAACCCAAGGAGCGGAGCGCCCACAGGCGAGACGTACTACGAGGCCACGGCGGAGGAGGTCGGAGAGGCGGCCACCGCCGCAGCGGCCGCTTCACACTGGCTGGCGGAGTTGAGCGCGTCCGCGGTTGCGGACCTGCTCGAGGCGATTCGACAGGAGATTCTGCAACTCGGCGAAGCGCTGATCGCGCAAGCCGATGAAGAGACCGGGCTCGGGGTGGCGCGCCTGACGGGCGAACGCGACCGCACGACGAATCAGCTTAAGCTGTTTGCCGATCTTGTACGTGAAGGGTCGTGGGTGGACGCGCGTATCGATACACCGCAGCCGGACCGCAAGCCGGTGCCTAAACCCGATTTGCGGCGAATGCTCGAGCCGATCGGTCCGATTGCGGTCTTCGGCGCAAGCAACTTCCCGCTGGCCTTTTCGGTGGCAGGCGGCGACACGGCTGCAGCGCTTGCGGCGCGCAACCCGGTGATTGTCAAGGCGCACCCGGCGCATCCGGCTACTTCTGATCTGGTGGCCGGCGCGATAAAGCGAGCGGTCGAGAGCCAGTCTTTGCCACCGGGGACGTTTTCGATGCTGCATGGGGGCGACCCTGCGGTGAGTGTCGCGCTAGTCACGCATCCGGCGGTGAAAGCGGTCGGCTTCACCGGCTCCGAGCGCGCCGGACGCGCTCTCTATGACGCTGCGTCGAAGCGGCCCGAACCGATTCCAGTGTTTTCCGAAATGGGCAGCGTCAATCCGGTGTTTCTGCTGCCGGACGTTACGGCGGAACGCGCCGAGCGTACGGCCGATGGGTTATTCGCGTCGGTCACGGCAAGCGTAGGCCAGATGTGTACTGTGCCGGGACTGGTGTTTGCGATTGAAGACAACGGGTTCGACGCCTTTCTTACGCGCCTGCGGCAGCAGTTCGAAGGAGGAACTCCCGCGACCATGCTCAACCGCTCGATCGCCGAAGCGTATGCGCGCGGATTTGAGCAAGCCGCGAGCGGGGACGGCATGGAACAACAGCTATCGCTCGGCCAAAGCGATCCGGCAAAGACTGAGGGACGCCCCGGCTTGCTGATCACCGCCGCGCGCCACTGGCTGGCCCGTGCTGAACTGCGGAAAGAGATCTTCGGTCCCTCGACGATCGTGGTGCGTTGCGCCGACACCGATGAAATGCTCGAGTGCGCCGAGGCGCTCGAAGGATCGCTGACCGCGACGGTCCATGGTACGCCCGCTGAACTCGCCGGTCAGAAACGTTTAGTCGCCATTCTGCGGCGCAAAGCCGGACGATTGATCTTCAACGGCTATCCGACCGGGGTCGAAGTCGGCTACGCGATGCAGCACGGCGGCCCGTATCCCGCGTCGACCGACTCGCGGTTCACCTCGGTGGGTACGGCTTCCATCTTTCGCTTCGTCCGCCCAGTGTGTTATCAGAACTTTCCACCCGACCAACTACCCGAAGAGTTACAAGACGCGAACCCACGCGGTATCTGGCGCATGGTGAATGGCCAGTTGACCAAAGATCCGCTGCACGGATAGGGGAAAAAGAAAAGGGGGCTGACCCAATCGCTTGGGCAGCCCCCTCCTGCGCGATAGATTGCCGCGAGTTTTTACTTCTCTGGCAGCTTAGTTGCGTACTCGGCTTCCGCCGGCGCGTGCGAGTATTCGGGACGCTCGTTCTGCCCAAGGAATTTCTCAACACGGGCACGATAGTCCGGATGGGCGCGTTCGAAGTGTGTCAGCTGCAGCTTCTGGATACGCTCCGGAGTCTGGCCGAGGCTCTGCGCTATGTTCTCGCACAGATGGTCTTTGGCTGTCTCGTCGAGCATCTTGAAGAAGTTGCCCACTTGTACGTAATCGTCGTTGCCTTCGCGATGATCGTAGCGAGCCGCGGGCTGACCGGACAGAGCGATCGGGCGGTCGCGGAACTTGTCGTTCTGTTTGGGGCCGCCAAAGCTGTTCGGCTCGTAATTCGGCTTCGATTCCATGTTGTTATCGAAGCGCATTGCGCCATCGCGATTGTAGTTGAAGACGGGACACTTGGGCGCGTTGATCGGAAGCGCCTCGTAGTTGGTGCCAATGCGATAGCGGTGGGCGTCCGGGTAGGAAACCAGGCGCGCTTGCAGCATCTTATCGGGGCTGTATCCCATGCCGGGCACAACGTTCACCGGGTTGAAGGCGGACTGCTCGACTTCGGCGTGGTAGTTAAGCGGGTTGCGGTTCAACTCGAGAATCCCGACTGAGATGAGCGGGTACTCGCCGTGCGGCCAGACCTTGGTCAGATCGAAGGGATTGTAGCTGGTTTTGCCGACTTCAGCTTCTGGCATGACCTGGATAAAAGCTTCCCACTGCGGAAACTCGCCTTTTTCAATGGAATGGAAGAGGTCGCGTTGGGCGTAATCGGGATCCGAGCCAGCCAGCTCTTCAGCTTTCTTCGCTTCGAGATTCTGAATGCCCTGCTTGGTCTTAAAGTGCCACTTGACGTAGAACAACTCGTTATTGGCGTTGATCAGCGAGAAGGTGTGGCTGGAGTAGCCGTTCATGTGGCGGTAGCCATCGGGCGTGCCACGGTCGCTGAACAGGATGCTGACCTGATGGAGAGACTCGGGCGACAGAGACCAAAAATCCCACATCATGGTGGCGGATTTGAGATTGGTTTGCGGCTCGCGTTTCTGGGTATGAATGAAGTCGCCGAACTTGAGCGGATCGCGGACGAAGAAGATGGGCGTGTTATTGCCCGTCATGTCCCAGTTGCCCTCTTCGGTGTAGAACTTGACGGCAAAGCCGCGTGGATCGCGAGCGGTATCGGCCGAGCCTTTCTCGCCGCCGACGGTCGAGAAGCGCGCGAACGTTTCGCACGTGTTGCCAACCTTGGAGAACAGCTTGGCGCTAGTGTACTTGGTGATGTCGCCGGTGACAGTGAACTTGCCGTACGCGCCCGAACCTTTGGCATGGACGACGCGCTCAGGGACGCGCTCACGGTTGAACTGGGCCATTTTCTCGAACAGGAGGTAATCCTCCATGAGCAGCGGTCCGCGTGGACCGGCCGAGAGCGAGTTCTGATTGTCGCCGACCGGACGGCCGGAGTTAGTGGTAAGCGTGCCGTTCGGCTCTGAGCCGCCTGCGTCGACTTGCCCCGGGCCTTTATTGCCGGTCGCGATGCCATTCACGCCATGCCCGTTTACGGGCGTGCCATTTTGATTCTTTTGATCTGCCATGAAACCTCCTAAGTGGAAAATTGTTGGGAAACTCGGATAAGCCTAGTACTGTGAAAGAACCTTCCGCTACGCCGCTGGCAAGGAAGAAGGAAGAGAAGAGAGCGTCTGGAGCGGAATCGGCAGCCCCGTATCAAGAGATGCAGCCCGAAGGGACGCCGATTCCAGGGAAAACGTCCAACACCCCGTAAATTTCCAGTGTAGCGCCGCGGCTCGAACGGGCGATTCAGTAACAGAACACTTCCGACTGGACGCCGGGTTCGGCGACGACTAAACGCGTGAAGAGCGTGCGTCCTTCGAGCGCCTCCCAGGCGGACTTGCGGACCAGTTCGGGATGGTTGTTGTGCTCGCTGATGTGGCCGAGGATGACGGTCGAGACACGGCCGTCCAGCTCGTCACGGATGAAGCCGGCGGCCATGTCGTTCGACAGGTGCCCGCGGCGGCCCATGACGCGTTGTTTGACCGGCCAAGGGTATGGGCCGACACGCAGCATTTCAAGGTCGTGGTTCGATTCGAGCACCAGAATGTCGGTGTGGCGGAAGTGGACGGCGAGCGAAGCAGGCAGATAGCCGAGATCGGTGGCAAAGGCAACTTTGACCCCGCCGGCTTCGATGGTGAAGCCGACCGGGTCGGCGGCATCGTGTGGGATGGTGAAGCTGGCGATTTCGAACTCGCCGACCGTGAAACGCGAGCCAGCCTGATAGCACTCAAGGGCCTCAGGCGCCGGGTGCTCGCCCCAATCGAGCGAAGCGGCGGTGCCGTGCGTGACGAAGAAGGGTAGGCGGCCGCCCGCGCGCCTCGCGAGCACCGGAAGGCCGCAGACGTGATCGGAATGCTCGTGGGTGACGAGCACGCCGTCGAGCGCCTCAATGTCTTCGCCGATGGCGGCAAGTCGGCGGGCGATCTCGCGGCGGCTGATGCCGGCATCGATCAGCAGGCGGGTGCGCCCGGTCGCGATGAAAGCGCAATTACCGGCGCTGCTGCTGGCCAGGATGCAGAATTTAAGGATGAGTACTCCCCGGCACGGTCATAGAAATGTTATAGCGCAAACAGGATCGGGGTGGATTGTTTGAGGGGTCGGGGTGATCGGGTACGGGTAAGTTTCCTACAATGAATGGCTATGAAGGCACGTGTATATGTCTCGATGAAGCCGACGGTGCTCGATCCGCAAGGGCAGACGATTGCAACGGCCCTGCACGGGTTGGGGCACCCGGAAGTGGCCTCGGTGCGGCAGGGCAAGTATTTCGAAATCGGGCTGGCGGAAAACGTGGGACGCGAAGCAGCGGCAGCGTCGCTCGAGGCCATTGCCCGGGACGTGCTGTCGAACCCGGTCATCGAGGAGTACCGCATCGATCTGCTCGACTGAAGATGGTGGGATTTCCGGGGGAGAGCCGGTCCGCTTGGCGGGCACTCTAGACAGGAAGAGGTTCATATGTGCGGAATCGTGGGCTATATCGGCGGGCAGGATGCGGTGCCGGTGATTGTGGAGGGGCTGCGGCGGCTCGAGTACCGGGGCTACGACTCGGCGGGCGTGGCCGTGATGAACGGATCGAGCACGCTCGAGGTGCGGCGCGCCTCGGGCAAGCTGCGGAACCTCGAAGAGGTGATCTCGAAGACGCCGCTCCAAGGCTCTTACGGAATAGGGCATACGCGCTGGGCAACGCACGGGCGGCCGACCGAAGAGAACGCGCATCCGCACCGGGACTGCTCGGGGCGCATTGTGGTGGTGCATAACGGCATCGTCGAGAACTATTTGCAGCTGCGCCGCCAGTTGACGGCCGAGGGGCATACCTTCAAAACCGAGACTGATACGGAGGTGATCGCGCACCTGGTCGAGAAGTACCTCGACGGGAACCTCGAGGCGGCGGTGCGCCTGGCGCTCAAGGAGATTCAGGGCGTGTTTGCCATCAGCGTGATTGCAAGCAGCGATCCGCACAAGATTGTGGCGGCGCGCTCGGGGCCGCCGGTGGTGATCGGGCTCGGCGAGGGCGAGTTCTTTGTGGCCTCCGACGTACCGGCCATTCTGAACCATACGCGCGATATTTACTTCCTGCAGGACGGGGACATGGCCGTTCTGACTGCGGACGGGGTCAAGTTGACCGATTTCGACGGGAAGGTGGTGCGGCGGCCGGTCTCGCGCATTCTGTGGGATCCGGTGATGGCGGAGAAGGGCGGCTTCAAGCACTTCATGCTGAAGGAGATCTTCGAGCAGCCGCGCGCGATTAAAGACACGATGCTCGGGCGGGTAGGGCTTGAGAGCGGGCGGGTGTTTCTGGACGAAGTGGACATCCCGGAAGCCGAGTTCCAGAAGTTCGAGCAAGTCAAGATTGTGGCCTGCGGCACCAGCTGGCACGCGGGGCTGGCGGGCAAGATCATCCTCGAGCGGCTGGCGCGCATCCCCGTGGAAGTCGATTACGGCAGCGAGTTCCGTTACCGTGACCCGATCATTTCGCCGAACACGCTGACGGTGGTGATTTCGCAGTCGGGCGAAACGGCCGATACGCTGGCGGCGCTGCGCGAAGCCAAGAGCAAAGGCTCGAAGACGCTGGCGATTTGCAACGTGGTGGGGTCGATGATCACGCGCGAGGCTTCAGGGACGATTTTGACGCATGCCGGGCCGGAAATCGGTGTGGCGTCGACCAAGGCGTTTACTTCGCAGTTGACCGCGCTGCTGATCCTGGGAATGTATCTGGGGCAGGTGCGCGGGACGCTGTCGAACAAGGCGGCCTGCGACCTGGTGCAGGAGCTGGCGCACATTCCGGGCAAGCTCGAGCAGGTGCTGGCGGCCAACGATAGCTACGACGAGTGGATCAAGGACCTGTTCCGGGCGCAGGATTTTCTATATCTGGGGCGCGGCATTCACTTTCCGATTGCGCTCGAGGGCGCGCTGAAGCTCAAGGAGATCTCCTACATTCACGCCGAAGGGTACCCGGCGGGCGAGATGAAGCATGGGCCGAATGCGCTGATCGACGAGAATCTGCCGGTGGTGGTGCTGGCGACGAAAGATCCGGAATCGGAAGAGAGCAAAGTGCATTACGAGAAGACGCTGTCGAATATTCAGGAAGTGAAGGCGCGGAGCGGGCGCGTGGTGGCGATAGCCTGCGAGGGCGATGAGGAAGTGGCGAAGATGGCCGACCACCTGATCACGATTCCGGTGACGCGCGAGCTGCTGCTGCCGCTGCTCGAGATGATTCCGCTGCAGCTACTGGCCTACCACATTGCGGTGCGGCGGGGCTGCGACGTGGATCAGCCGCGCAATCTGGCGAAAAGCGTGACGGTTGAATAGCGGGCGGAGCGTGTAGGGAAGCATCCAGCCCCCCTCCGCGTCGCACTCCAAACCACGAGCCCGGCAACTTCACCAGATGTACTGCTTAGCATCGCTCCGGCGCGCATAACTATCCAGCACATGCACCGCCCGAATCTTCTTCAACTTCGTTGGCGATAATTGCCCGATCGGCACATACACGATCTTCCGGTTGAGCCGTGCCGCCATGGATCGGAAAATCGACCGCGGCGGCTTTGCAGCCACGTACGCCACGTGCGGCTCCGTCGAATAGTCGAGCGCCGCCATCAGTAAACGCTCGGCTTTAGTCAGCGCCGAATCGTAATCCGGATCGCTCTACACGTCATACAAACGCCGCGGCGGAAGCGTCATCAACAACCCGCCATAGCATCGCTCCTACGCAGCCGGTCTTGCCTAAATCTTTGATGTACTTACTGGCTGTACTTCCGGCAGATGGAACGTAGGGCGGTTTGTCGGCAGACATACCTTCAAAGCGAACGTTATAACAACATACCCGGCCATCAACTCTCGAACTCGCGCGAATAATCATCAGACGGTCAGATTAAAAGTGCCGGTGCCAACGCGCTGTTTCCGCTGCGGTGCTCTTGGTTCAAAAAAGCAGAAGGCGGGTGCAGAGTGCACCAGTTACCCGGTGTTACCCGGCAGATATCGATAGTTAGAGATTTTAAAATGGCGGAGAGAGTGGGATTCGAACCCACGTTAGAGTTTCCCCTAAACACGCTTTCCAAGCGTGCGCCTTCAACCACTCGGCCATCTCTCCTGAGGAAACGAAAATAGAATTGTCCAGCAATCCAGGCCTTAGCGCTCTGGTGAGCGCGAGGCCAGGAGAGCCGACGCGTTATAGCGCGTCAGACTCTCCTAAATCGACTTCAGTTTACCATCCGCAAACGTTCAGTCAGACCTCTAACCAAGGTCAAATTTCTGGTGGTGAAGCGCTGGGTCGCCGGTGACCAGAACGGGCCGGCCGAGTATCTCCTCCAGCTCTTCCAGGTATTGGTTGCTGCTGGCCTTCAGCACCTTCGCCACTTCGGGGTGAACACGTAGCATTACATCCTTGCCTTCGATCGCGCGGGCGATCTTTTGCGCCTCTACCAGAATCTCGCTGATCACTGTTTGAACGCTCTTCACGTATCCTGCGCCTTCGCAGTAAGGACACGGAGAACATAGCGTCCGCTCGAGGCTTTGCTTGACGCGTTTTCGAGTAATCGCCACTAGGCCGAAATCGTTAAACTGCAGAATCTTGTAGGGCGCCTTGTCAGCCCGCATGACTTCTTCGAGCGCCTGCATGACTTTCTGGCGGTTCTTGCGCTCATCCATGTCGATGAAGTCGACCACAATGATTCCGCCCAGGTCACGCAGCCTGATCTGGCGAACAATCTCCTTGACCGCCTCCAGATTCGTTTTGACGATGGTGTCTTCGAGCCGGTTGGATTTGCCGACGTACTTGCCGGTGTTGATATCGATCGCCACCAGGGCTTCGGTTTGATTGATGACGATATAGCCGCCCGATTTGAGCCAGACTTTCGGACGAAGCGCCTTCTCGAGTTCCTGTGTGATGTTGAAGGCATCGAAGATCGGGGCCGAACGCGTGTACATCTTGACCCGATTGACAAGCGTTGGCTGAAAGCGCTGCATGAAGGTCAATACGCTTTCGTAAAGGTCTTCGTTGTCGACCCAGACGGCCTTGAAATCTTCGGTGACCTGGTCGCGCAGAATACGCTGCACAATATCGAGATCGTAATGCAAAAGGGCAGGCGCGGGTTTCTTCTCTGCTTTCTGGCGAATATCGAGCCAAAGCGTGTAAAGAAAGTTCATGTCTGCCGCGATCTCGTCTTCGGGCACTCCCTCGCCCGCAGTGCGAACGATGAAACCGCCGGTGGTGCCCTCGCGGTGTGTTTGCAGAATGCGCTTCAGGCGTTGGCGCTCTTCCTCAGTGCCGACCTTGCGCGACACGCCAAGATGATTGACGCTGGGCATGAACACGACGAATCGCCCGGGCAGGGCAATGTGGGAAGTAATCCGCGCGCCCTTCTGGCCGAGCGGCTCCTTAGCGATTTGGACGATGATTTCTTGCCCGGGCTTCAGCAGATCGGAGATGGAAGGGTATACGCGCTCGCTTCGATCAATGCTGCGTTCTTCGCTGCGTTCACGGGTTTGCGCAACTGGCTCGGGCGCCGGTGCGGCTCCTGCGACTGTTGTGAGGAGCGTAGTGTCTCCCCGTCTGAGCTCTGTTGAAGATTCGGATGGAGATTGGCTGGACCTGTTTCCGCCCCGCCTCCGCCGCATTCGCCGGGAGGAACGGTGAAGAAGCCGGCCGCCACCTTCCCGAACGCTTGCTGTTTGCACATCGCCATTTTGGGGCGAAGCTGACCCCTGTTCTACCGGTGCCTCGCCACTGGGGCCGCCTTCGCGTTCCGGGTCGTCCGTAGACGAAAAGCCTTGGGGAGCCGTGAAGCCTTCCTCGAGCGTGTCTTCGTCTTCGGGAAGAGCTTCGCGTATGGCGGCCAGTTCGAACTCATCGAGGCCCGCCGGCTCAGGAATCGGAACAGGCGAGTCGCTCGGCTCATGTGCGAAGGTCAGCGGGTCTGGTTCGCTCCGCTCCTCAAATACAGAGATCCGTTCGTATTCCGGTGAATCGACGTCTTCCGGTTCGCTGACCGTCAAATCTTGGTGATGAGGAGTACCCTCTTCGCCTTCGCCATATTCGGCTCCGTCCTCTTGCACGCTCGCAATCTGCTCTTCGACTTCCGCCGGCTCAAGATCATCGTGATGGGAGAAGACTTTGTCGGCCAGTGCAATCTCTTCGGCTTCGCTGGCAATCGCCTCTTCTTCCTCTGGAGTCAGTTCAGGTGCGAGGTCGCCGGGTAAGGCTTCGGCCGATTGCGTATCGCGTGTTTCTAATGAGGCGGCGTTTGTGCCGCTCGAGCGATTCCGGTACTTGGCCAGCGACTCACCAGGAAGCAGAAGTACTTCGCCGGGCTCCGCAACAGACGGAGAAACGCTGGCCACTCGCGGGGAGGAAGAGGCAACTGGCGAGGGCGCCGATGTCTTGGGCTCTTCGGCTCCGGGTTGCGCATATTTGTTCTCGGGAAAACCTCCGCCGCTCTGGCGTCTTCGGCGCGACCGTCTTCCCCGGCGCTCTCCGCCACGAAATCCCCGCCCTTCGGTTTGTTCCCCGTTCTCACCGGTAGGTTTCAGAGTGCTTGGCGTTATTGGGTCTGCGGTTCCGGCGTCCTCGACTTCGGAGATCGCCGGAGGCTCTTCACGTCCGGCTTCGTCTTGCTGTTCGTCTTCGGGAAGCATTAAGGGGGCGGTCTCGACAGCCATCGGTCGAGCCGCGTCCCGACGGTCTCCTTGGTCGGGACGCCCGCCTCGCTCCCGTCGCTCGCCGCGCGCGGGCCGTTCCTCGACTGTATCGATATCCTCGTTCTCTTCTTCGAAGAAATCCGAGACATACAGGAACGTATCGCGTTCCAGCCCGAGATCGACAAACGCCGATTGCATTCCGGGCAGCACCCGTGTGACGCGTCCTTTGTGAATACTGCCTGCTAGCGAGTATTCATTCCCCCGTTGAAAATAGATCTCTACGAGTTGATCTTCCTCGAGGATCGCTACCTTCGTCTCATGGCGATTGGATCCAATCACCAGCTCTTTACTCATTGATCATTGCCTCATTCAGGCTGATCGTGGGAGTAGCAAAATTTCAGACTCACCTGCGGCGAAAGCCGCAACCAGGAGGCCTTCGCAAATCCGGGCGGTTCGCGAATGGAGAGTGTCTCAAATACATCCGCGCGTCACGCCCGATAATCCTTGTACCCGTTAACTTATTCGCCTGTTATCCGAACTTTTGTATCCCTCAGCCCGACTTTCTTCTTTTAGTCGAGACAGTCTCTCGAGAGACCGCTTTAATTCACAAATCTCCGCAACCTGACGCTATTAACCAGCCCCAACATCAGGAAAATCGACCACGTATTGGACCCCCCATAACTCATCAGAGGCAGCGGAATCCCGGTAATCGGCATCCGGCCCACTACCATTCCCACATTCACCAACACGTGAAACAACAACAACGCGGCCACGCCCATGCAGATGTACAATCCTGCCCGATCCGTCGCCGTCTGGGCATTCTGCACAACCTGCATAATCATCAGGAAATACAATACCAGCGCGATCACAATCCCTACAAACCCGTGCTCTTCCGCGAACGAAGAGAAGATGAAATCCGTATGCGGCACAGGCAGAAAGCCCAGATGCGTCTGTGAGCTATCCTTAGCGCCGCGGCCCCACATGCCGCCGTTCCCAACAGCAATTCGTGACTGGATCACTTGAAAGCCAGTTCCCTTCGGATCCCGGTCAGGATACACAAAGCTGACCAGCCTATCTTTCTGATACGGCTTAAGAAAATGATATCCAATCGGCAATGTAACCAGCAGCGCGGCGGTAATCACAAACAAATACTTCCACCGCAATCCCGCCATCAAAACGCCACAGATCAGAATTGGTATGTAGGTTAAAGACGTGCCAAGATCGGGCTCTTTCATCACCAGCAGCATCGGAAGGGCTACCAGGCCGGTGAGCTTAACCAGATCGCGCCAGTCCAGCGATTCCGACTTCAACCCGGTCAGGTATTTCGCAACAAGCAAGACGAGGACAATTTTGACGAACTCGGAAGTCTGTAGCTTAAAGCCGCCTACGCCGATCCAACGCGTCGAGCCGAATACCTTGTTGCCTACGAGAGCTGTCGCCAGAAGAAGAACAACGGACCCGGCGTAGAGATACGAGACACGCCCGAGTAGCGCATGATAATCGATATGCGAAGCGACCCACATCATAAGCAAGCCGCTCGCAATCCAAATAATCTGCCGCCACCAGGCGCCCTGCCATTTCGTGGAGAGCGTTGCACTATAGATCTGAAGCAGGCCGAGTCCGCACAGCGCCAGAGCAACGATGATCAGCGGCCAATCGAGATCTTTTAAGGAACGGTAGCCGAACACTAGGGGAGAAGTCCTGTGCCGAAAAAAGGCAGAGTTGCCGGGAAGGGAAACTGCAAGATCCGATCGGCGGCAAGACGCCGGAGCGTAGCATCTTCCACGGCGGCCTTTGCGCGCCGGGTTTTCTTGTCGAAGTACGCCTGCAACACATCCCGCACAATCGGTACAGCGTAAGTGCTTTCGCCGCCGTTTTCGAACAAGGCTGCGACAACGATCTCCGGCTTGTCGGCCGGCGCGAAGCCGACGAACCAGACATTGTTGGCCAGCGCGGTTAGCCTCTTTGCTCCTTTCGTCCGCGCGGTCGATGCCAGCTGTGCCGTGCCCGTCTTGCCAGCCACTTTCACTTCGGGCAGCGCTGCACCGCGGCCTGTTCCGCCTTCGTTCACCACACCGTACATTCCCGAAATCACATCCTTCAAGTTCTGCGGATCGAAGTTTCCCTGCCGCAATAAAACCGAAGCCGTGTTTGCGGTCAAATGCGGCTTGTACCACTTACCGCCATCCCCCAATCCACCGAGCGCCGACGCAATTTGAAGCGGCGATACGGTAACCGCGCCTTGTCCGATTGCAACGGAAATTGTTTCACCGGCAAACCACCTTTGACGGGACAATCGCATCTTCCATTTGGTAGAAGGCATAGTCCCTTGCGTCTCATTCGGAAGATCGATTCCCGTACGATGCCCGACACCGGCCAGTTCTGCGTAATGAGCGAGCCGGTCGATACCGACCCGGTTGCCGACGTTATAGAAATACACGTCGCAGGACTGAGCAATGGCACGGTGGAGCGAGATTGTGCCGTGGCCGCTCTTCAAGTGGCAAGCGTAATAGTGTCCGTAGAAACTCGCGCCCCCCGGGCAGAAGAAATCGGTCGCGTCGGTGATGACTCCCGTCTCCAGCCCGGCGATTGCAACGATCGGCTTAAACGTAGATCCCGGTGCGAGCTGGGCCTGAATGGCCCGGTCCAGCAGCGGTTTGTGCGGATCTTCGGAAATGGTCTTCCATAGTGCCTGGGAGATGCGCCCGGTGAACTGGTTCGCGTCGTAGGTCGGGCGGCTAACTAGCGCCAGCACTTCTCCGTTGCGCGGGTCGAGCGCCACCACTGCTCCTCGCTTATCCGCCATGGAAAGCTCGGCAACCGCCTCCAGATCGAGGTCGAGCGTGGTGTGAAGATCTTTGCCGGGCACCGCCTCTTGCGCCGCCTGCATCTGGCGCTCGCGCCCTGTGTTGTCGACCAGTACGCGCTGCTGCCCGTCGACGCCGCGCAAGGTTGAGTCATATTCGCGCTCGAGGCCGTCCTTGCCGATGATGTCGCCCTGATGATAGTCCATGAACTGTGGCGCATCGAGTTCGCTCTCGCTAATCTCGCCGACATAACCTGTGACATGCGCGGCAAAGCCATTCTGTGGATACTGCCGTCGCCAAGCGCGTACAACCTGCATCTCCGGGTAAGTGGAGGCGTCCTGGTGTGATTCAATCCAGGCCATCTGAGCCGGCGTCAACTGGTCCTTGATGATGATTTGAGGACTCGCGGACATGTGGCGGATCTTAGCAGTCAGCTCGGGATAATCGATTTGCAGAGCGCTCGCAATCGCGGGAAGATGCTCGGGCTTGATCAGGTCACGGTTCAGCAGCACCGAGTAAGAAGCCTTGTTGTCGACGATTACCCGGCCGTCGCGATCGAGTATTCTTCCACGCGCTGCCAGGATGGGAACACTTTTGATGCGGTTTCGTTCGGCCGCTTCACTGTAGACGCTGGGATTCTGCACCTGCAGTCGCCAGAATCCAGAAATCAGAAAGACAAAAACGGCGACAGTGAGGTACTGGAAGACCGCAATCTTCCCGGAGACTTTCTTCGGTTCATCGCGCAGCAGCCGCTCAGGACTTACTTCCTCGTCCCGTTCGCGCTCGCTCTCTAGTAACGGCACTTAGCTGAAATCCGGATTTCGGACAGAATCTGCAGAACGTTTCTATTGTATCCGGGTTTGTCACTCCGCGTCGATCTAGCTGCCGGAAAGGTGCATGCGGTCGAGTATCAGGAAGAGCGGCAGAGCCACAAAGCTATTGAGCGTCCCGTGAATAAAAACCTGCTGGGGATCAAAGGGAACGATTTGGCCGAGCAGCGCGCGTCGCATCATCCAGTAGAAGAACTCATGAAAGAAGAAGAAAAAGAAGCAGAGAACCAGGCGGATGAAGGAATTCTCGACATTGAACCGCATACCCACTGAAGCGGCAAAGTAACCCACAAGTGTCTTCGTAATGCCGTACATGCCGATCGGAATGTTGGCCGGCGAGAGCGAATCTTCCGCCAAGCCGACGAATGCGCCGAAAAACAGGGCGGGAATCGGGCTTCGCCTCATAAGCCCGAAATAGATGGTCAACAGAAGCGGCAGCTCCAGCCACTCGGTGTGCGGGATTAAGCGCGGCAAATAGAATTTGCCGATGATTCCGACCAGCGTTATCGCTGCGAGCGCAACCACCTGGAAGCGGCTGAACCAGCTGTCGTGAACAGGCGTGGCTAATAGCTGATCGCTCGTTTCGTTCATTGCGGGGCGGACGTGGCGGTCTTCGGTTCGATTTTGCGGCGGGGAGAGCCCAATGGCAGGACGGGTTCATTTGAAACAGCGGCGGGCGAGGACGGAGTAGCGGAAGGCGTTTTACTGACGGGACGCGCGCCGAGAAGCGCGGGCGGCGCAGTGGGCGCGGTGCTTTGGGTAGGTGGAGCGCTGGCGCCTGGCTGGGGAGAAGTCTTCGCTATTGCGGCGCTTCCGGCGTTGAAGCTCGGTACAGCTTGTCCGATTGCTCCATACTTATGCCCCTCCTCCTTGCCGAAATCGGTGTACTTCTGGACAATTTTGTCGGCCGTGGTCGGTGGCCCCGAAGCGGCGGGGGCATCCGCCTCGGCTTCGGGCGGCGGTGGAGGCAGATCCTCGCGGGTGACTTGCTCAACGGTTGGAGGCGAAGCCGGAATCGGGCGGTGCACGCCCTGCAAGATCACCAGCACTTCTTCCGCTCCACCGGGCGCGCCGCTGAGATCGATCCGTACATCGCGCATGTTTTGGCCAACCCGGCTGACCGTCACTTTGCCCACCGGAAAACCCTTCGGGAAAATTCGGTCTTCACCGGAGGTGTAAAACCATTCGCCATCCTCGACTTTGTCTTCGTTCTGAATCTGCTCGACGATACATCTGCCTGCGCCGCAGTTCAGCACGCCATGCACATGCCCTTTCTGCGATTCCACCCCCACCTTAAAGGTCGGATCGGTGATCAAGAGCACCTGGGAAACGAGCGGATACACGGCAACCACCTTCCCGATAATGCCGTCAGGCGTCACGACCGCCATGCCATCTTCGAGACCGCTGGTAGAGCCCCGGTCGATAAACACTGCTTTGGCCGAGGCCACAGTGCTGTTGCCAATCACTCTCGCGGCAATGGTCTTGGACGGAGTTTGTGCCTCGAACTGAGCCAAGGCCTGAGCGTGCTCGGCAGTATTGAGCTGATTGCGGTAATAGATGTTTTCCATCTGAAGCCGGTCGTTGGTGGCCTTCAGCTTGAGGTTTTGCTCGCGAACATCGAGCAGAATGAAATAGTCCTCCAGAAACCCGATCGTGTTATGGCGGACTGCTTCGACAACTCCCGCCATGGGCGTGACCGCCGTGACGGCCCACACACGGATCAGCCGATCGTCGCGCTGGGTCCTCACCTGATAGCCCAAGTAAAGCAATTGAGCCACCACGACGCACAACAAAACGGTCAGATTACGAAAGCGGCTTAGCAGAGCCTCCATGGCGTCCTGTTTCTACTGTAGAAGGGTACTGCCCGAAGTGCCAACGCTTCTATTCGATGGCAATGCGGCGCAGCAGTTTAAAGTCGGTGAGCATTTTACCGGTACCTAATACAACCGAGGCCAACGGGTCTTCTGCAATTGAAACGGGCAGCCCGGTTTCTTCGCGGATACGACGGTCTAAATTCTTGATCATGGCGCCGCCCCCGGTCAGAACGATACCGCGATCGCTGATATCGGCGCTCAACTCCGGCGGCGTCCGCTCGAGTGCAACACGGATCGCATTTAGAATTGTCGCCACGCAATCGGAGAGCGCCTCACGAATTTCGCTGTCCTCAATCGTGACTGTCTTCGGCACGCCCTCGATCAGATTACGGCCCTTGATCTCCATCGTGAGGGGCCGGTCCAGCGGATAAGCCGAACCGATCGTCATTTTGATCTGCTCGGCGGTCCGCTCGCCAATCAGAAGGTTGTATTTGCGCTTCAGGTAGCTCATGATGGCGTCATCCATCTCGTTACCGGCTACCCGAACGCTCCTCGAGTACACAATGCCCGAAAGCGAGATGACAGCCACATCGGTCGTTCCGCCGCCAATATCGACAACCATGTTTCCGGACGGCTCGGTGATGGGTAGACCCGCGCCTATCGCCGCCACCATCGCCTGCTCGACTAAGTGAACTTCGCTTGCTTTCGCGCGGTAGGCCGATTCGCTCACAGCTCGTTTCTCGACCTGCGTGATTTCGCTCGGCACTCCAATCACGATGCGGGGATGGACGAGCATCTTGCGTCCGTGCGCCTTGAGAATAAAGTAATTAAGCATGCGCTCGGTGACTTTGAAGTCCGCGATCACGCCGTCTTTCATCGGCCTGATTGCAACGATGTTGCCCGGAGTACGGCCGACCATCTCCTTGGCTTCTTTCCCGACCGCTTCGATTTCGCCATTGTTTTTATTGATGGCGACAATCGAAGGCTCGTTCACCACAATGCCCTTTCCCTTGGCAAAGACTAGCGTGTTTGCGGTGCCCAGATCTATCGCAAGATCGGAGGAAATTAGGCTGAAAACAGACCTGAAATTCATGAATGCGCGCACTTACCCGTTGAAAGACAAATCCGAGAGTAACATAGGGTAGAACCAAGGCAGGTGGGGTTCGAGAGGGCGTTTTTAAGGTGTTTCTATTTTGTCATCGCTAACCCGGCGTGAGTATCTGGCCGCTGCAGGATTCGCCTTGACCGGCGCGTGCAGCCGTAAACAGGGATCCGGTTACCGGGGTTACGCTGCCGTGGCGACGGCCGGTCAAAATAGCCTTTCTATTGTGGATCTGGCGCAGTTCCGCCTGCTGCGTCAGGTTCCGCTCGATGCGCCGTCTACCGCTGTACTGGCGGGCGGACCGGACCGTAACCTCTTTGTCCTTACACCTGCAAGCGGTAGCGTTCACCTGCTTGACGCTCAACTGAATCACGCGGGTTCACGGCGCTACGCGGCGGACCTGGCGGGCTTTGGACTCGCGCACGATGGCCGAAGCTTGTTCGTTATCAGTTCGTCGGAGCGGCGCTTGTTCCACGTCGATGCGAGATCGCTTCAAACCAGGCAGCGCTGGCGTTTGCGCGCCGCCCCCACTTCGCTCGATGTGTCCTCAACCGGCTTGGTCGCGGTGGCGGAGGGTTCGACCGGCGTAGTGGAACTGATCGATGCTAAGTCCGGAGCGCAAACGGCGTCTCAGTTGAAAGGCGCGGTCGGCGCAATCCGGTTTCGTACCGACGGAAAGCTTTTACTCGCGGCGAACACGACGGACCGCAACGTGACCCTGCTTGCGGTTCCCGGCCTGCAAGTGGTGGCCGAATTGCCCATGCCGATGACGCCGGAAAATCTCTGCTTTAACTCCAATGGAGGTCAGGTATTTATCTCCGGCCGGGACATGGACGGCGTGGCAATTTTGTTTCCCTACGACACCTTTGAAGTCGATCAAACCGTACTTGCAGGAAGGTCTCCTGGAGCGATGACTTGCTCGGACCAGCCGGCTTACCTGTTCGTTGCGAGTGCGCCCGGTTCTGACGTTTGCATTCTTGATATAGATAGACGCAAGGTGATTGGCATGGTTGAGGTTGGACAAGAACCCGGCTTCCTGGCTGTGACTCCAGACAATCAATATGCTCTGGTCCTGAATCGAAACTCGGGCGATATGGCC
Source organism: Bryobacteraceae bacterium (assembly GCA_965219105.1). Lineage (GTDB taxonomy): Bacteria > Acidobacteriota > Terriglobia > Bryobacterales > Bryobacteraceae > Bog-105. The sequence continues at coordinate 4,857,298 of OZ244728.1, forward strand.
GTCATCCATGTCTCCTCCATCGCAGCGAAGCTTCGGGTTGCTGAGACCATGCGCAGCAAACTCGCTGCTTCCTTGTTTACGATGTTCCCGGTGGGCAGCCAGCCTGTGGATGCGGTGATCGTGCCGGCGTAGCTCGCGCTCTAACTGGGTTCCTCCGCCAATAAATCGCCGGGAAGCGGCATTTCGATAGCGGCCTCCAGCACCGGGGTGGATATGGCGTCTTTTGCGTCTTCCACCGCGACCAGCAGACAGCGCCAGTCATCCGGGAGCGGCGAGATCTTACCTTCTGCCCAGGCAAGAAGTACGCCGAAGGAGAGACTAATTAGCAGGGCCTCGTCTCCCGGCCGCAGCGCGAGCAAATCATCGGATTGATGAAGTTCGATCCCAGCGTCCGATTCGATAGCAGAAATCAGCTCGGTGGTCCGGATGAGCGAGTGAAAAGGCGCTTTTTGCAGCCAATGCTTTAGCTCCGCGTGGGCGATCGGGGCGACCAGATACCTTGCCGCATTACGGGGCAGATGCTCAATGGCGAAGCGGCTCATGGGTGGATTATAAGCGAGACGCCAAAACCGAGCGAACCACCGCCAGAGCAGCCATAGCGGCTGTTTCTGCGCGCAGCACGGTCCGGCCCAAAGAACAGGCTCGAAACCCCGCCGCATGCGCCTGTTCGCGCTCTCCATCCGTGAATCCGCCTTCCGGGCCAGATAGCAGCAGCACCTGGCCGTCTGTCATGTGCTGTGCGAGCAGGATGTCTAATAAGGGCGGCGCGTCCGGCGACTCATCCAGCAGTAACTTCATGTGTCCCGCTGTCTCCAACACGCGTGTTAGCGACTCGCAGGCCTGTACTACCGGCAGGCGCGCGCGGCGGGCTTGCTGACTGGCTTCGATTGCAATTTTCTGCCACCGGGCCACTCTCTTGGAGGATGCCAATCTCAATCCGCGCTCGGTTCGGACTGCTTCCCAGGGTTGAATGGCCGCTACGCCGAGCTCTGTCGCTTTTTCCACCAGCAACTCAAAACGATCGAACTTGAAGAGCGCAGGCAGCAGCATCACTGTGACGGGTTCAGGCTCGGACGCGAGCTGTTCCAACACTGTGAACACGACGGATGACTTGCGCGCGCTCTCGATTTCGGCAAGGTAGAGGGCGGCGTTGTCGGAAATTTCGTACTTCTGTCCAACCTCGGCCCGCAAAACGCGCACCAGATGTTCGGCATCGTCCCCGACCAGCTCTGCGCGCCCGCGCCGAACCTCAGGGACGAAGAAGCGACGGCGGGACACACGCTAAGTTTACCGGGCACTTATTTGTGTTTGCCGTTCGCTATATTTCCGGGTTGAATTGACTTTGTACGTGTACCACGTATGATTAACGTATGAAAGCCGCCACGGTGATCAGCACGAGGGAGTTCGACAAAAATGTCGCGGGCCTCCTCACCGCTGACGAAGTGGCTGACCTGGAATTCTCGTTAGCCGTAAACCCCGCGGCTCATCTGCGACTTAAGCAATGACCAAAAGAAAGCCATCCGGTGACTCGTCGACCAAGGCCTCTAAAAAAAGGGCTTTCAATCTGGGCGATAGTATTCTCCGAGGATTAGAAGAAGTGGCCGCGCATAAACGCGGTGACATGAAGCTCCGCACTCGTGTCGTTCAAGTCCCGGATGAGGTGGATGTGCGCGCGATCCGCGAGCAAGCGGATCTAACACAAGCCCAATTCGCCGAGCGATACGGCTTTAGCCAGCGAACTTTGCAGGAATGGGAACAGGGCCGCACTAAGCCGGACAATGCGGTTCGCGCCTACCTAACCGTGATCGCCCGAAACCCGAAGGCCGTTCAAGAAGCTCTGCAAAAGGCGAGCTGAAGCCCTGTCCAAGACTCGGTTGAACGGCATCTTGCGGCAAAGATTTTTAGAAGAACGCGATGCACAACGCGCAAAGATCAAGATCTGGATGCTCGTCAAGAGCGCATTCGTGCAAGCAACAAGCGTTCGCTTGCCTCGTAAAGTCCGAGCCGAATGGCAGCCGGGGCACAATCCGGCCCAGTGGCGCGGCTCAGGCCCCGCCGTGGGGCGATCACAAGCGCCAGAAAAAAGAGTAAAACCTTCCATTCGAGCAGTTAGGGCAATGTGAGGGGTCGAGACCGGAACGGTGTCCGTTTAACGTTGGGGTGAAAGGAACCGTGACCGTTGTATCCACTCTCTCTCACAAGGCGCCTAAGGTACTGTCGAAACTTTGGCCTACGCCTGGCAGACTTCTGCCGCAAACCTCGATGTCATTGGGGGCGTGCTCTCGGTAAACTAGTGGTAAATCGGATTTGGGCTAAAGATTGCCAGGATCTGGTCGATAACTGGATAAGTATGCCACTGTTCTACAAAATTGAAACGGATCAAGAGAGCGATGGACGTTGGTTAGCCGAGGCTGTGAACCTTCCTGGCGTGCTTGCTTACGGACAGAGCGAAGATGAGGCCATTAGACATGCCGAAGCTCTCGCCCTTCGCGTCTTGGCCGATCGCGTTGAAAGCGAGGAACTACCCGCCCGCGGGATGAGCGTCTCATTCGGAGACTAGCTCCATCGGCTATTCCGTGGATCTGACGATCAGAATGGCTTTAGAAATTCCCACTGAAGTAAGGGGCCGAGCTTCAAATAAGTTACTGGCCGAGTAAGAAGGCGAGGCAAGTCTTTCGTGTTCTCGAGCGGCTCGGATGGCGCGTGAAAGCCGATAAGGGTTCCTCGCATAAACAGATGGTTCACGATGTTTACGGTGAAGCGACTTGGAGCTTCCATGATGCCGAAGAGATCGGACCGAAAATGATGGGCCGCCTTGCGAAGGCGTTCCACTTTTCGCCGGAAGACCTGTAGCAGCTTCCAAGGCGTTGCTTTTAGCTTGCTCAGGCGATGCGCCGGCACTTAGAACGGCTGCGCCCGGTTATCCTACAAGTGACCTCCGCTTGAAGACATGATCGGGCATTTGCGTGGCACAATCTTCGAAAAACATCCGAACATCGTCATCTTGGAAGCTGGCGGTGTCGGCTACGAGGTGCAGATTCCCATCTCGACTTACACGGCGCTCCCTGACACCGGCGCGACCGTAGCGCTCCGCATCCATACCCATGTTCGCGAGGACGCCCTGGTTCTCTTCGGTTTCGCGACCACCGAAGAGCGCTCGGTGTTCGAAAAGCTAATCACGGTGAGCGGCATCGGCCCGAAGCTCGCGGTGACCATTCTTTCGGGTCTGCCGGTTGACGAGTTCATTGCCGCGATTCGAGGCGGCGATATCGCAAAGCTAGTACGCATTCCGGGGGTAGGCAAGAAAACAGCCGAGCGCCTGGCACTCGAATTGAAAGATAAGCTGACCGCGATCGATCTTCCAGGCCGCGTTCCCCCGAGCGCTGGGCAATCTGGGCCTGCCCTGAGTGAATTAGAGCAGGACGTATTCTCGGCTCTGCAAAATCTGGGGTGTTCCGCAGTAGCCGCCGAACAGGCGATCCGCAAAGTGAGCGAACGGGGCGCCCCGGACAGCTTTGAGCCTTTCTTCCGGGCGGCAATCGCGCTTGTACGTTAACGTGAGATCAGATGTCTGATGAACTCATCACCTCGCGCAAGTCGCAGGATGAGGAACGTGAGTTTGAGGCGGCTCTGCGGCCGACCAAGCTGGCGGACTTCGCCGGTCAGCCGCACGCCCGCGAACTGCTGTCGATTGCCATAGAAGCCGCCAAACAACGCAATGAGGCCATGGATCATGTGCTCTTATGCGGTCCTCCGGGCCTTGGAAAAACAACTCTCGCGGGCATAATCGCCCACGAGCTTGGAGTCGCTTGCGACCAGACCGCAGGGCCTATCGTGCAAAATAAGCTCGATCTGACTGGCATTTTGAGCCACGTGCAATCCCGCCAGGTGTTCTTTATCGATGAGATCCACCGTTTGCTGCCGGATGTGGAAGAGACCCTCTATGGTGCGCTCGAAGACTTCCGGCTCGATATTCTCGTCGGAAAAGGCCCGGGTGCTCGTACCCACTCGCTCACGCTGCCTCACTTTACCGCCGTCGGCGCTACTACCAAACAGGGATTGCTCAGCGCGCCGCTGCTTGGCCGCTTCGGGATAGTGCTGCGCCTGGAGCCTTATGACGAAGAGACGCTGGGCGGCATCGTTCAGCGGTCCGCTCGCTTGCTGGAGGTGCCAATTGAAGCGGCGGCCGCGCGCGAAATTGCCAGGCGCGGCCGGGGAACACCGCGCATCGCCAACCGCCTGCTCCGGCGTGTTCGCGACTACGCCCAAGTCAGAGCGAACGGACGGATCGATTCCGACGTAGCCGCGGCTGCACTCGACTTACTCAAGGTGGACCGCTATGGGCTCGATTCTGTCGATCAGAAAATCATGCAGACCGTCATTATCAAGTACGGCGGAGGCCCGGTAGGTTTGAGCACCATCGCTGCTTCCATCGATGAACAGACCGACACGATAGAGGAAGTCTACGAGCCCTACCTGATGCAATTGGGATTTCTCGACCGCACTCCGCGAGGCCGGCTTGCAACCGATCGCGCGTTCGAATACTTCCAGATCCCACGGCATGCGCGTTTCGCAGCCGGGTCACAGGCTCAGAACCCTTTGTTCTGATGGTGTGCCGCTGCCATTCTGCCTATCTCTCGGTCGGCTCCAATTTAGGCGATCGAGAGGCAAATCTAAAGAGCGCAATCTTAGCCCTCGGCCAGCGAGGCTATCCGGTCGTCCAACAATCCCCGATATACGAAACCGAACCTCAGGATGTGCCGGAGCAGCCATGGTTCTTGAACATGGTTGTAGAAATTGAGGCATGCGGGCATCCACACACACTCCTTGCTCAGCTGCAAAAAATCGAGAGTGATATCGGCCGCGTGCGGAGTGTGAAAAACGCGCGTGGCCCACGTGTTATTGACCTCGATATTCTGCTTTTCGACGGCATCGAGCTCGACACTAACGGTCTCACCATCCCACACCCGCGAATGTGGGACAGACGCTTCGTATTGCAACCTCTTCTCGATATTCTCGACAAGCCGGGAAAAGTCAAATCTTTGTGACCTTGTTCGCCGCCAGCTGGGCAATCTCGAAGAACAAGAGATTCGAAGAGTCGAGACGAAGCAATCGTCGTGAGTGCTTCGTCTCACTTTTAGGCGAGCAACTAAGCGCCGACTTTTTCGCGCATCTGGCTCTTTGCGTACTGCTCCAGCTTGCGCGCGTCCGCGTTGAACTTGCGAATCCCCTCGGCCAGTTTTTCGACTCCCATTGGATCCTCGTTGTGTTCCCAACGGAAGGACTTTTCGTCTAAATGCATCTTCTCGCCCGAGCTCGCTTTGGCCTTCTCAGGCGTTAGCGCTGCCGGAACTTCGCCCTCGGTTTGCTGCATCTTCTCGAGCAGGTCCGGGCTGATAGTAAGTAGATCGCACCCTGCCAGATGGGTAATCTGCTCCACCTTGCGGAAACTTGCGCCCATTACCTGAGTCTTATAACCGAACTTCTTGTAGTAGTTGTAGATCTTCGTGACACTCGCAACGCCCGGATCCTGGTCGATCGGGATGTCCTTGCCGCCATTTTCTTTCTTGTAGAAATCGTAGATGCGGCCCACAAACGGCGAAATCAACGTAACGCCTGCTTCGGCGCACGCCACTGCCTGAGCAAAGCTGAACAACAAGGTCAGGTTACAGTGAATCCCCTCTTTTTCGAGCTGCTCGGCGGCGCGAATGCCTTCCCAGGTGCTGGCAATCTTGACGAGAACCCGTTCGCGGCTGGTGCCGTCCTTCTCGTACATACCGATAAAGCGGCGCGCTTTAGCTAGCGTGTCTTCTGTATCGAAACTCAACGATGCATCGACCTCGGTCGATACCCGTCCCGGGATCACCTTCAAGATTTCACGGCCGAAGCTGACGAACAGGCGATCCATGAAAGCATTCGCCTGCGCCCTCTCATCGCCCCCTTGCTTCTCAGCGTGCTCATTGGCTTCTTCCACGAGATTGTGATATTCCGGCTTCTGAGCAGCCGCCAGTAGCAAGGACGGGTTTGTAGTTGCATCCTGCGGTTTCAGCCGCTTGATCGCATTGAAGTCGCCTGTGTCGGCGACAACAACGCTGTGTTGTTTGAGAGACTCGAGCACTGTCATTGGACTAATACCCCTATCTTATAAAGACTGCGCTTCTCTTATAGAGACTGCGCTTCCCTTCTTGAACGTAGCAGATTTTTTAGCATTTTTCGCGGGCCGGGGATTTAGCTGGGCGAGACTGGGGTTGAGGATACCGATCGCCTCAGCCAGCATGTTCAAAATTTTCGCTCTGTTCTTTCTTCTTTTGCCGGGGCTTGGAAGGGACGCCTCCACCGCTTCCGCCAAGCCTACACTCGATTCCGTTGTTCGCGCCTATATACAGGCCGTGGGGGGGCAGGCTTTGCTTGACAAGATCACGACCCGCGAGGTCCATGCCAAGCAGCATCACGGCCCCAAGCTCCTCTATTACTGGCAAAAGCCGGATAACATTCTCCAGATCGACGGCAAGAAGCGGACCTGTTGGACAGGAAGCAGTGGATGGATTTTGTCGGTGAAACGGCGTGTCACGCGGCTGCCTAAAGGCTCACAGCGAGTGCTGCAGGACGATGCCGATCCGCTGCGCTACACGCGCCTCCGACAGCTTTACCCCGAAGCCGGGATCGCGGCGGGCGAGCAAGTTGACGGCGACAAGATGGATGTTGTGCAGGCGCCGAATGACCGTGGAGTTACGAAACTCTACTTCGATACCGGCACTCATCTCCTACGCCGGATAGAGGAGACGGGTGACACGTCCGCTTACTTCAAACACGTTACCGAATTCCTCGACTACAAGCCGGTCGATGGTCTCCTGTTTCCTTTCAAAATTGTTCACAGCTCAACTGAGCCCGGTGCCCACCCGCAAGAGCTGCGGATCTCCGAGGTGTTGCAAAACACACCGTTGAAACCAGGTCTGTTCGTAAAACCTTCATCGGTGGCGGTAACTCTCGGCGGCAAGCGATAACTGCCGGTCACATCTTCGGCTTGTACGGCATCGAATACTTGCATGTTGCCTACTCGTAAACTTGGTACTCAGGGACTTGAAGTATCCGCGCTCGGCCTCGGCTGCATGGGCATGAGCCAGTCTTACGGCACTCCCGACGACACGGAGTCGATCGCCACAGTTCACCGTGCGCTCGAACTCGGCTTAAATTTCTTCGACACCGCGGAAGTATACGGCCCTTTTCGCAACGAGGAACTGCTTGGGCGCGCGCTGGAAGGCCGCCGTGAGAAAGCCATTATCGCGACCAAGTTCGGGTTTCGAATCGAGGACGGCAAGCCAAACGGCACAAACAGCCATCCGGAACACATTCGGGAAGTGGCCGAAGGTTGTTTACAGCGTCTCAACACCGATCGGATCGACTTGTTCTACCAACATCGCGTCGATCCCAAGGTGCCGATCGAAGAAGTGGCGGGTACAGTGGCCGACCTGGTACGCGAGGGCAAGGTGCGCTACTTCGGTCTGTCGGAGGCGGGCGAGAACAACATCCGCCGGGCCCACGCGGTGCATCCGGTATCCGCTTTGCAGAGCGAATACTCTCTTTGGGAGCGAAACCTTGAGGCGAGCATCATTCCTCTGCTCGACGAACTCGGTATTGGGCTCGTGCCTTTCAGTCCGCTTGGTCGAGGATTTCTCACGGGCACTGCAAAACGCGCGGAGGATTACCCGGAGGGAGACTACCGGCGTGGAGACCCGCGTATGCAGGGTGAGAATTACGATGCCAACATGAAGGCGGCTTCTGTCGTCCAAGCCCTTGCCTCCGCGAAGGAATTGCAGCCGGGGCAAGTTGCATTGGCTTGGCTGCTTGCCAAAGGCGAAAACATCGTTCCGATTCCCGGTACCAAGCGGCGCACCTTCCTCGAGGAGAACATAGATGCGGTTGCGGTCAAGCTAACCCCGGATGAGATTTCGAAACTCGATTCATCGCTCGCCGGCAATGTGTCCGGTGCCCGCTACAACGAGCGGATGATGGCTCTGATCGACCGGTAGTTCACCGCCTTGAATCGACCGCCGGTATTAGTGTCAGGAGAAGTGAAGTAGACTTGAGCGTGAACTTCTGATGATGAAAACGCTTGTTGCACTCTCACTTTTCTCGGGCTTAGCTCTCGCTCCTCTCTCTGCCCAAACGCTCGATGTGAAGGGAGCTTTACTAAAGCGGCTCCACACGTCGGAAGAGTTTACGCTAAAGGTCGCCGACGCTATGCCCGCTTCCGATTACAGCTACAAGATGACGCCGGACCAGATGAGCTTTGGACACCAGCTTACTCACCTTGCGCAGGCCATGTCGTACTTTATGTCTGCCTTTACCGGAGCGAAACCGAATCCGGGTAACAAGCCAGCCACGGAAGACAAAGCGGACGTGATTGCTTTCGTGAAAAGCTCTTACGAGAAGACGATCAGTGAAGTATCTCAACTGACGAACGAGCAGCTAGCTAAAGAATATAAAGGCGGCGAAGGGAGCAGCACAGGCTTGGAAATGCTGATGGCGATGATGTCCCACACCGATCACCATCGTGCCTGCGCCGAGATGTACATGCGAGCCAAGGGCGTGACGCCTCCCAAGTACATGGATTGACTTCAGCCTTCTTTCACCGGATCGGAAACCGGAACAGGCTTTAGCTTCTCGATGAGAACTGTGGCGATTCGGTTCCGGTCCATCTGGATTACGGTGTAACGCCGGTCACCGTGATCAAGGAAGTCTTTTGCATGCGGTATGTACCCGAATTGAGCCAGTAAGAATCCGGCTAACGTTTCAAAGCCAGCATCTGCCGGCAGAGTAATTCCGTAACGTGTCTCGAGCTCTCGAATTGTCGTGCTGGCCTCTAGCTGAAGCGCCTGCTCCTGATCCGGTCGCGGCGGGATCACCACGTCGTGTTCGTCGCTAAGATCGCCGAATACCTGCTGCAACACATCATCGAGTGTGATCAGGCCCGTCACGGTGCCGAATTCATCCACCACCAGAGCCATGCGCGTGTGGCTGGTCCGAAATTCGTCTACTAGCTGGTTCAGCGGTTTGGTTTCCGGCACCACCAACGGTTTGCGGACAAACCGGCGCAAACGAAAGGCACGGGACGGACGGCCTCGCCCATAGCCGGCTCGACGCTCCTCCCAAACTCGCATCAAATCTTTGTAATGCACAATGCCGATGATCTGTTCCGGTCGTCCTTCATACACTGGCATGCGCGTAAACTGATGTTCGGTCATGGTCTCCATGACGGTGTCCAAATCCGCGTCGACAGGTAATGAAACGATGCTGTGGCGCGGCGTCATGATCTCTCGCGCGATGTATTCCGAGAGGTCGATCAGATGCTGAATGGCATCCTCTTCGAACTGCTGCAGTTTTCCCGCAGTGCGAACTGATTTGATGATGTACTTCAGTTCCTCGGCCGAGTGTCCGCCATGCGCTTGGCTCATCGTAATGTGCAGCGCCCTCAACAGCACCGCCGATGTCCGCTCGATCACGAAGACAAACGGCTGCGAGATCCGGTAAAACAAGAGCAGCGCTGGGGCCACAATAACGGCCAACCGGTCGGCTTTCTCAATAGCAAGATTCTTCGGGACAACTTCGCCGATGATTACGTGGCAATAGCTGATCAGCAGAAAAGCCAGTGTGAACGCCAATGCCGTGGATCAGCGCGGCGGGCGCATGCACAGTGGAGCGGGTCGAGCACTCCTCGAAAGATTTTATAGAGCGTGTCTTCGCCGGCCCATCCAACGCCCAAACTCGCTAGAGTTACGCCGATCTGCGTGACCGAGAGAAGGCGGCCCGGATTAGCCAGGAGATTGAGAGCGCTTTGCGCGCCTGCCTGCCCGCTTTCCGCCAGCTCACGCAGACGGGATTGACGCACGGAAACCAAAGCGACCTCTGAAGCCGCAAAAAAGCCATTCGCAACAAGAATAAGAATCAATACGCAGAGGCGAAGAGCCATACAACGCTGGTCAGAACGCGATTCTTCTTCGCGGCGCGGCCTGCAAAGTAAAATTGATCGTGCTGTCTCGCTTTGTGCGCTTCATCAACTGGGGCGTTGCCTGCATTATTTTGTTTACCTGTGCCGCGGTTTACTGGTATGCGTACCGGCCATTGCCCAAGATTACGGGCGAGTTAACCGCACCAATATCCGCTTCCGCTGGCATCCGTCGCGATGCTCGCGGCATACCGCATATCGACGCCGCTTCCTGGCAGGACGCAATCTTCCTACAGGGCTTTGTCACCGCACAAGACCGATTGTGGCAGATGGACGTCCTTCGGCGCTTCGGCTCAGGCCAACTGGCCGAAGTCTTTGGACCGAAGGCGCTGCCCTCAGACGAGGAGTCCAGGCGCATGCGCATTCGCGCTATTGCGGAAGCCGAAGCGCTCACCTTGCGGCCTTCCGATCGCGCGGTGCTCGTGCAATACGCGCGCGGAGTGAATTACTTCATCGACACGCATCGGGGCCGGTACGCGCTCGAATTTGCTCTGCCGGGCCACTCCTACGATCCACGTCCGTGGACCGTGGCCGATTCGCTCGTGGTCGGGCTGGTCATGTTCCGCGACCTCACCGACAGCTGGAAATTTGAGTTGAACAAGAGTGTGCTTTTTGCCCACAATAACGATCCGGTGCGCGCGCGAACGCTATTTCCCGCAGTGCAAGGCATGATCGTCAGCCCGGGCTCAAACGCTTGGGCCGTCTCTGGGGCCCGCACCTATAGCGGCGTGCCGATGCTGGCAAACGATCCGCATCTCTCCTACGGCATTCCCTCCACCTGGCATCTAGTCGAAATGAAGGCGCCCGGCCTCCACGTGATCGGCGCTGCTTTGCCCGGAGTGCCTTGCGTGATCACCGGCCACAACGATCGGATTGCGTGGGGAGTCACCAACACGCAGGTCGATGCCGCCGATCTGTATCGTGAACAGCTAGACCGCCGAACGGGCCGTTACTTATTCAAAGGCAATGTCGAACAAGCCACGCTCGATCAAGAACTGATTGGCGTTCGCGACGCCAAACCTGTCGCCATGGACATCTGGGTCACGCGGCATGGGCCCATTCTCGTCGACGACGGCGGAAAATTTCTGGCGCTGCAATGGACTGCCGCGGGCGGCTTTGAGCTGCCTTTCTTCGATCTGGATCGCGCCCGGAACTGGACCGAATTTCGCGCGGCGCTTCGGGATTTCTGGGGGCCGGGGCAGAACTTCGTATACGCCGATCGCGACGGCAACATCGGCTATCAAGCAACCGGCAAAGTTCCCATCCGCCAGGGCTACCAAAGCGATACGGTGCTCGACGGCGCGTCCGGCCGTTCCGAATGGGCCGGTTTCATCCCGTTCGACCAGATGCCCAGCATCTACAATCCTCCATCCGGCTTGATTGCGACCGCAAACCAGAATCCGTTTCCGCCTGATTACCCGTATGAAGTGGATGGCACCTTCAGCGACCCGTACCGCGTGAATCAGATTCGCACGCGCCTGAACGCCAAGCAGAAGCTAACGGTCGATGACATGCTAGCCGTCCAGAAGGATGTATATTCGGCTTACGATTCGTTTCTCGCCAAGCAGGTGATCGCCGCGGCCGGTCAGGAAGGCGCAAATGCATCCGTCGGCGAGGCTGTCTATGTGCTGAGATCATGGAATGGGCAGATGGACAAAGATAAGCCCGCGCCTTTCATTACCGAGCTGCTCAACGCGGAGCTGGGCCGAGCCCTGGTCCAGAGCCTTGTCCAGCCGGAATCGCCGGCTAGATCCGGAGATCGTTCCGAGCCTGAGTCCACGCCCGAGAAAACCGGCAGGCGTCCGGTGGCTAGCGGCATGTCAAGCCGGGAGGCGCGTCCCCCTATCTCCATCCTGCCGCGTCCCCTGGTCATTCAACGCCTTCTGACTAAGCGGCCCAAAGGCTGGGTTCCCGGCGATAACTGGAACAAGTGGCTGATCGCAAATCTGGTGAATGCGCTGGAAGCAGGACGGCGTCAACAGGGCAGCCCGATCTCGCGCTGGAAATGGGGCCACTCTCTTGTCTGGCAGTTCAATCACCCCGTTGGCTCGCACCTTCCGCTCGTCAGCGGCTACTTCGATATTGGGCCGATACCAATGAGCGGCTCTGGAACCACCGTGAAGCAAACTACCGCGACTCTCGGGCCGTCCGAACGCATGGTGGCCGATCTGTCTCACTGGGACAACTCGGTCCAAAATCTTACAGTCGGCGAATCAGGGCATGTCGCTTCCAAGCACTATCGGGACCAGTGGCCGAACTACTACGTTGGAAAAAGTTTTCCCATGGAGTTCGATAAAATCGACGGCGTCGATACACTGCGCGTCGTCCCGCAACAATAGTTCTCTCTGTCTTTGCAGACCGGGCGGAAACCTCTGGGAAGCGGGCGAGTCCTACAGGGTAGATGCAAAACCAAAAGGATCACGACAAGCCTGAGAATCTCGTGCAGAGCCCGCACCAGGAGACCGAGGAGGCGCGCAGCTTGGAAGATGAGGTCGATAGCCATCAGTCGCTCGAAGGCTATTTCGCTATGAACAACATTCGAGACGGCGAAGAAGTTGAAGCCGAAAAGTTGAAACAGCAGCAAGACGCCGAACGCGCTAAACAGAAAGCTCCCGCCGAATAAGCGAGGCTAGCTGGCCGCTTCGAGCGTTCCGTCGCGGTTTAACAAATACCGGCGGCCCCTCCAAAGCACTGTGTTTCCAAAGAAGCCGGCTACCCAGAAGCCGAAACTCAGCAGATCGTGAATCGGCAGCAGCAACCAGGGCACTGCCGCTTTCAGCGTTCGTTCGGATACCGCCCAAGCTTGCCCCACTCGTAAGAGGATCGTGAGCGGAAGGAGAATCTTCCACAGAGGATGAAGAAAGATTAGGCAAAGGCCAGCTGCTGTCGGATACGTGAAAAACTGTCCGAAATAGCCGGCTGGCCGCGACCGGCGCGAGCCGCGCACCCATCTCAATCGATGCGCAAAGTTCTGGATGAACGTTTCCGAACCGATCCGGTGCTCCACGACATACTGTGACATGCGTACGCCGAAACCGGCTTCGGCTGCCGCTCGCCCTAGTTCGAAATCCTCGCTTAAGTAACTTTTGAACCGCTCCATCCCGCCAAGCTTTCGCAATACCTCCCGGCGGGCCACAATGGTCGGCCCTACCGCGAAGCGCGCGCCCTCCATCAACACAGCCGTGAACAGGCCGGCATGGAAGTCCGTGTTCATGGCAAGCGCTTCCAATCGCGACCATAAGCTCGCCCCTGCAATCGCTCGATAAGGACAGGTCACTAGATCACAAGCCGGATCCTGAAACTCCGCCGCGATTTTCCGGCACAGCTCTGAATCCACCCGGACATCGCTATCGCTCATCACGATCAGATCCCCATCCGCCACGTCGAGCATGCTTTGTAACTTATAAACTTTGTCGTGCGGGTAAGGTGAGTTGCCAGTCACAAGTAATTGGGACCGGACCTCTGGATGCCGGAGTTGCAGATCGCGCACTAACTCAGCTTCCAGGCTGTCAGCGTAAGTGACCGCAAAATACAAGTCGAAAAATTTGTAATTCTGGAGGAAGTAGCTTTCTAGGTTCTGCTCGAGGCCCTCATCGAAGCCGGAAAGCGGCTTGATAATAGAGATCTTCGGGTGTTCCGGCCCCCCTACATCAGCAATGCTCCGCCGGGTAATCCAGGCGGCAGCCATGGCTAGAACAAAATAAATCCAACAGCCGAGTAACAGCAGCAGTGCAACGATCAAGACTCATTCGCGAAGGCTCTTGCTATCTACCGCCTGATTAAGCTGTTCGAGAAACTGTTGTACTGTGACCACCCCTTGGTCGCCAGTTTTTCGATTGCGCACAGATACCTGTCCAGCTTGCGCTTCGCGATCCCCTATGACTAGCATATATGGGATCTTCTGCAGCTGTGCTTCCCGGATCTTCAAATTAACCTTTTCACTGCGCGAATCGAGCTCTGCGCGAAAGCCCGCTGCCATCAGTTCTTCATAGACTTGCTTGCCGTACTCTGTCTGGCGATCCGTAATGGGCAGAACCGCCGCTTGGACGGGCGCCAGCCAAACAGGAAACGCTCCCGCGTACAGCTCAATCAGATACGAGATCATTCGCTCCATCGTGCTCACGATCGCTCGATGAATCATGACCGGTCGCGCCGGTTGACCGTCCGAGCCGATGTAAGACAAATCGAACTGGTTCGGCAGATGAAAGTCAATTTGAATGGTCGAGTAAGTCTCCTCGTGCCCCATCACGTCGGCCAGTTGTATATCTAACTTGGGTCCATAAAACGCTGCCTCGCCCGGCGCTTCAACATAAGGCAATCCAAGAGAGTCCATCGCCTCCCGCAGAACTCGTTCCCCTAACTCCCACATAGAGTCGTTATCGACGTATTTCGTCTTATTTGCCGGATCGCGCAGCGACAAGCGATAGCTGTACTCGGTAATGCCGAGATCCTTGTAAACGCTTTCAACAAGGCGCATCACTCCGGAAAACTCTTCTTTGATCTGTTCGGGCGTGCAGAAGATATGCGCATCGTTCAGCGTCATACAGCGCACCCGGCTTAGGCCGCTGAGCACGCCTGAACGCTCATACCGGTACATCGTGCCGAGCTCGGCAATGCGCACCGGCAGATCACGGTAGCTTCGCATCTTAGACTTATAAACCAGGATGTGATGCGGACAATTCATCGGACGCAAGACCATCTGCTCAGTTTCGAGGTCCATCGGCGGGAACATATCTTCGTGATAGTGCTCCCAATGCCCGGAGCGCTGATACAGCTCCACTTTGGCGAGGTCCGGCGTATACACATGCTGATAACCCTGGCGGCGTTCTTTCTCGACGATGTAGTCCTCGAGCACCCGGCGCACCGCAGCTCCCTTGGGCAGCCATAACGGAAGTCCGGCGCCGACCAGATCGCTTACGGTGAATAGCTCGAGCTCTTTGCCAATCCGCCGGTGATCCCGCTTCTTGGCTTCTTCCAGCCGTCGCAGGTACTCGTCCAGCTCCTTTTGAGTAAAAAAAGCCGTTCCGTAGATCCGCTGCAGCTGTGGATTCTTTTCGTTGCCTTTCCAGTAAGCTCCGGCGATAGACAGGAGCTTGAACGCCTTCAGTTTTTCCGTGGTCGGAACGTGCGGCCCCCGGCAGAAATCGATGAAATCGGGCCCTAGCGTGTATTCCGAGAACACCTCACCGGCCCGCTCTTCGATGAGCTCGTGCTTCATCCAGTCGCCGCGATACTTCTCCAGGCCCTCGCTCTTCCGGGTCATTTCACGATCGAACGGGAGATTGCGCGCTTGGATCTCGTGCATCCGCGCTTCAATCTTGTCCAGGTCTTCGGGCGTGAACTTTTCCTTGCGATCGAAATCGTAATAAAAACCTGTCTCGGTGGGAGGGCCGATACCCAACTGCGTTTCGGGGAACAGCTCGAGCACTGCGGCCGCCAGCAAGTGGGCAGTCGAGTGCCGGTATACCTGCAGCGCTTCCGGACTTTTGGTCGTCAGGATTTCGAGCTTGGCATCAGCCTCAAGCGGCCGTGTCAGGTCATATAAGTCGCCATTTACACGCGCCACAATGGCGTCGTTCGCCAGGCGTGGGCTGATCGATTTGGCTACATCGATCGGGCGCGTGCCGGGCGCAAACGGCTGCTGGCTGCCGTCGGGCAAAGTTACAATAAAACCGCTCATTTTCAGGGTAATTCGAGCGTATCAGACCCGCCCGATTCAACGGTCCGAGTACTTACTACTCCTGGGCAACGAGCCATTCGATTGCTAGACTTGAAGGCGAATCTGTGAGCACTTCTAGTTCACCGCCCGTCTTCGATGAAACCGCGCTCGTCGCGCAAGCCAAATCGGGAGATGCAGAAGCATTCTCGGAACTCGTCCGGCATTACGATCGCCGGGTGTTTCGAATGGCCAAGCAGATCACCCAAAACGACGACGATGCCGAGGACGTCCTCCAAGAGGCGTTTCTCAAAGCCTACACTCACCTCGACGACTTTCAAGGCAATTCTAAGTTCTATACCTGGATCGTGCGGATCGCGGTCAACGAGGCCCTTATGAAGCTCCGCAAACGGCGTTCGGACCGTTCCGTGCCGCTCGATGAGCCGATCGATACCGGCGAGGATGAGGTCGCTCGCGAAATCGCCGTTTGGGACGAGAATCCAGAGGAGACCTACTCGCGGGAAGAGTTAGGCGAGTTGCTCGACGATGCAGTGAAAAGTCTTAAGCCAGCTTATCGAACCGTTTTTATTCTGCGGGACATCGAAGAACTGTCCATAGAAGAAACGGCTGAGGCTTTGAAATTGTCGATATCCGCGGTTAAAAGTAGGCTCCTTCGAGCGCGCCTGCAGCTGCGGGAAAAGCTTACACGGCAGTTCAAGAACAAGGGAGACAGCGCTTTTGCTTACCTGTAAACAGTTTCTAAGCGAGTTGAACGATTATCTCGACGAGACTCTGGATCCTGGCGAACGCGAGATTCTGCAGAAGCATGTTAATGAGTGCCCCAACTGCTGGGTCGTTTGCGACACAACTTTGAAGACTCTAAAGGTCTATAAGGGAATGGAAGCGCACGCGGTTCCAAAGGACATTCAAAGTAGGCTGATGCAAGCGATCCGAAAGAAAATGGAAGTAGAAGGGCCTTGCAAACCTGCGAAACAGACGCAGGGGAAAGCCGACGCTGCGGCCAATCAGCCGAACAAGGTTTAACGCCGAATCGGCCCAATAATTTTGTTGAACTGCTTCTGCTGCTCCGGCGAGAGCACCCTCAAAATCTGTCTCCGGCCTTCGTTTGCTACATCCTCCCGCTCGTCTTCGATATTTTGATAGAACTTGCCGTAGTCGTCCAGGATTTTCATCACGGTCTGCTCTTGGCTGGGGGACAAACTTAGCTGCTCCCTAAGCTTAATTACGCCGACATGGCGCGCCTTTTCTATAGCGGCCGTTCCGCTTGGGTTCACAGCGGCAGCCCAGTGGAGCCGCAGAAACTGCTGCATGCCGACGGCTCCGAAGCCCGCGCCACACAGGAAAATCAAACACAGCGTGGACAGCACCTTCGGGTTCGACCAGGTGGCATTGCCATGCCGGGCAGCGGGACGCGAGAATGAAGCGGCGGAGGCTATCGGGCTTGTCCTTCCGCGTTGACTAGATGGTACGTTTCGAAGTTTTCGAGCACAGCGTCACGCTTTTGCAAGGTGCTTCCGGTAACTGGAACATCGTAATGAGACTCACTGCCGCTGAACGCCACTAGGCTCTGCGGCGTCCGGGGACGCATATCGCCGGCCGCAGCATAAACGCCCAAACCGACTAACACCGTCAATGTGGCCATAGCGAAACGCCTGGTGTACGTCGCATCCATGAATACGGACCAGAACGAAACCACTTGGCCCTCTTCGATCCGCTGCAAAACTCGAGCGTAAAAGCCCGCCACTGGTTCCAGATCGTCCGACGGCCGCAGCATCCTAAATTGAGTCGACTGCCTGCGCATCTCCTCCAGTTCGCCCGCGCACTCGTCGCAGGCGGCCAAGTGATCTTCTGTCATAATCCGGTCAGGCTGCGATCGATCTGCTGACAACAGATCCTCTAACCGATCCCGAATGGGCCCGTGCATATTTCCCTCTAATAAACCAACCACTCAGCGCGAATCTTTGTTCGCTTGTAAATAATCTACACCCGCCGAAGCCGAACGAAAAGCTAAATCGACGGTACCAACGGAGCTCGTTCTAGACGCTGTGCCGCTTTGAGAAGCTTTTGGCGCGCCCGGAACAGCTTCACCTTAATGGTGTTCTCGTTCATGCCAGTCATCTCAGAAAGCTCTTCTACCGAGTGACCTTCCACCTCTTTCAGCAGAATCAGCGAGCGATCCTCTTCAGAAAGCTTCGAGAGCAACTTCAGAAGCAAATCGTGTTGCGCCAACTGGCGATCCACCGGGACCGCTTGCGAGCTGGCGGGCTCGGTCGCCTCCATCCGCAGCGTCTCTTCTGACGAGAAGTCGCTTTCATACACAAGCTTTCGGACGCGCTTCTTCCGCAAGTAGTCGTAGCACTCGTTTACCGTGATCTTGTAGATCCAGGTCAGCAGCGAGCTCCGGAAATCGAAGTTCTTGATCGAGAAATAGATCTTTGCAAATACCTGCTGTGCAATATCTTCCGCGTCGTTCCTGTTGCGGAGAATGCCATAGATGATCGAGAACACCTTCGACTGGTAGCGCTCGACGATCTCCCGGAAGGCCAGCTCATCCTGGGCCTGCACACGCCGGACTAACGCCGCCTCGTCGGTGGTTCGATGATCCAATTTGCTCTTCGTTTGAGCCGCTTCTCCGCCGATCAGGGGGAAGGGAAGGCTTGTGGTCAGCCCGTTCATATGACGTTCACGACGGGTATCGGTTTGAATGGGTTGCAGAAAGTTTCAACGGAATACAATCCCGGGCAAATTCTGAATCTTCCTGGGCGTTTCCGTCGTGTTTGGTTCAGAATCGTTGTGTTCAACATGCCGACCACCGCTCTCCTCTTGGCAATCCTGGGTGCTTTCCCCGGCAATCCCATCGCCGCCGGCCCGGCCCAGCCTGCTCCCGCCGGCATCATGAAGCGGGTCGCTCAAAACCAGGATCGCGAACAGCTCGCTCGTAATCAATTCGTCTACGAGCAGAAGGTGCATCGGACGATGCGGCGCAAAGATGGCAAGCTGCTGCGCGAGGAGTATCGCACGTTTACTGTAACTCCTAACGCAAAAGGAACCCACAAGAAGCTTCTATCCGTGAAAGGACGGTATTGGCACAAAGGGAGCTATCTGTCCTTCGATGGTGAACCAGAGCCCCAACCGGGCATGCTGACGGTTGTTTTCGATGACGACGAGGACGGAGGCACCCGCGACGGTCTGGACAAAGAGTTTTTTCCGCTGACCACGGACGAGCAGGCCAAGTACACCTTCGAGCTTGCGGGCGAACGAATCGTCGAGGGCCGGCCCGCCTACCGCATTCAGTTCCGCCCAATCGATCCGAGCGACTATGGCTGGACCGGTGAAGCGCTGATCGATAAGCAGGAGTTCCAGCCCGTCTCAATTTACACTCGTCTCTCTCGACGGCTTCCCCGGGCCGTGCGAACCATGCTTGGCGTAGACGTGCCCGGTCTCGGCTTCAACATTCGCTACAAACGCGTCGACAAAGATCTCTGGTTCCCGTCAAGCTACGGTACCGAGTTTGCCGTTCACGCCCTCTACCTGTTCAATCGCACGTTCACCGAATCGGGCGAAAACGTCAACTTCCGGCGCACCGCCGTGGAGAGTCGCATCGATTACGCAAGCAGTCCCGCTAATTAGACCAGCCCATTAGAGCGGAACGTCGGCATAGATCTCTTTAAGGGGCAAAGCAAGCTTCATCTCCGGTAGGGCGATCATCGCATCAGTTTCTGCATACTCATCGAAAGCCCAAGGCTCTTCTTCCGAACGCCGAACCCAATGCCCGACCCTCATCCGATCGTGCCAAATCAAAACAACATGCCGCAGAGACGGGTTTTGACGGTAGTAGAAGCTCTTATCCCCAAGATCATAGTTTTTCGTAGATGGCGACAGGACCTCGAAAACAGCCGTTGGATTTAGCAGAACGTCGGTATATTCGTCCTGAAACTTCGGCTCGCCGCAGCAGATCGACAGATCCGGGTAGCAGTACACACACACGCTGCGCAGATACACTTTCATATCCGCGCTGTAGCGGGAACAGCCGAAGGCCTTGAGCTTTGCCTGCGGCAGAAGGTCGAAAAGGTTGTTCACAAGGGCGTCGTGAGGTCGCGAGACGCCCGCCATCGCGAATACTTCCCCAGCCACGTACTCGCTCTTGCTGTCGGCTTTTCGCTCCCGCTTTAAATAATCTTCGGGGCTAATCAAGATTTTGGGTTGGGTTGCCACAACCTCTACTCTACCGGCGGAGCGCGACCAACGTGTAAGGCCCCGGAAGGCGCTGCGATCGCGTCCCGCAAGCACCGGACGAGTGGCGGCTTGCATCAAATCTTTGATGACGGTTGTAAACTAGAAACAACCGCAAGGTATTTGAGGAGATTTTCCAAATGATTCAGCTCACAGAAACTGCCGTTGGCAAGGTAACCGAAATCCTGTCCATGCAGGAGCCAAAGCCCGCCGGGTTGCGGATCTCCGTCGTAGGCGGCGGATGCTCCGGCTTCAGCTACTCGATGGCTTTTGAGACTCAGCCCAACATGCTTGACAAAACTTACGATTTTGGCAACCTGAAGGTGTTCGTAGACCAAGCCAGCATGCTATACCTCGACGGCGCGGAAGTCGATTACGTGGAAACGCTCGAAGGCTCCGGTTTCAAGTTCAACAATCCTCATGTGAAGTCGACCTGCGGCTGCGGTAGCTCGTTCAGCGCCTAACTTTCAACCAGTCTAAGTAGTCACGGCCGCAGGGCGAAAGCTCTGCGGCTTTTTCATGCATCCCTCGAAATGCGGCACGATCTCCTGACCGAACAGCAAAACCCCACTTCGCTAGCCATCGATTCGCTCCCGACTGTCGATTTGCTAAATGTGATCAATCAGGCCGATGCCGAAATTCCTGCTGCCGTGGCGAGGGAGCTTCCGCAGCTGGCGCGCGCCGTCGATCAAGTCGTGGAACGCCTCCAATCCGGTGGACACCTGTTTTACATCGGCGCAGGAACTTCGGGACGTCTCGGCGTGCTCGACGCCTCTGAGTGTCCGCCCACCTTCCACACTCCTCCTGACCTGGTCCAGGGAATCATCGCCGGCGGCGACAAGGCGCTGCGTACTTCCGTTGAAAACGCCGAAGACGATCCGGACCAGGCCGAACGTGATCTTTCGGCCCGCGGTTTTTCCGCCCGCGATGCCCTGGTCGGTATCGCCGCGAGCGGCCGGACCCCCTACGTCTTAGGCGGTCTCGGCTTTGCCCGGCGAATCGGCGCTCTTACCATCGGCCTTAGCTGTACCCCTCACTCCGAAGTCGCCGCCGCCAGCGCTATCGCGATCACCCCCGCGCCGGGCCCCGAGATCGTCACCGGCTCTACGCGCATGCGAGCCGGTACCGCTACCAAGCTCGTCCTCAATATGCTGAGCACCGCCGTCATGATTCGACTCGGCTACGTCTACGGCAACCTGATGGTCAACGTCCAGCCGACTAACGGCAAATTAACCGATCGCGCGCGCCGGATCATTGCTCAAATTGCCGGCGTGTCCTATGATGAGGCGACACGGCTTCTTGCCGATGGTGGCGGCTCTGTTCGTACAGCCATCCTGATGCACCTTGCAGGCTTGAGCAGAACCGACGCGGAGACCAAATTAGCCCAGTCGCAAGGACGGCTGCGGACCGCGCTTGAAGCCGTCTAAAAACGGGTCGCGCGGCGGAAACTTTACATGGACAAACTAAAAATCCGGGGCGGCTATCCGCTTCATGGCGAATTGCCGGTAAGCGGCTCCAAAAACTCCGCGCTACCCGCTTTGGCTGCCTGCCTGCTGACCGAGGAGCCGGTTATTTTACGCCGCGTGCCGAAGGTCAAGGATATCGGCACTATGCAGACTCTTCTGCGCTACTCCGGCGCATCGGTGCGTG
Organism: Bryobacteraceae bacterium; assembly: GCA_965219105.1. Lineage (GTDB taxonomy): Bacteria > Acidobacteriota > Terriglobia > Bryobacterales > Bryobacteraceae > Bog-105. The sequence goes on from OZ244728.1 coordinate 4,878,864, forward strand.
AAGAAGACGGCATGGTCTGTGTGGAAGCGCGCACGCTTGATCGTCCCGAAGCCCCATACGACGTTGTCAAAACCATGCGCGCCTCAAGCCTCGTCCTTGGACCTTTGGTAGCGCGTACCGGACGCGCCCGCGTCTCCATGCCCGGCGGCTGCGCAATCGGCGCTCGACCCATCAACATGCATGTCACCGCGCTCGAGCAGCTTGGTGCGGAAATTGAACAGACTCACGGCTATGTCGAAGCGCGTGCGCCACAAGGATTACGGGGCGCCAACATCCACTTCGACCGCATCACCGTGACCGGTACCGAAGACGTTCTAATGGCTGCTGTCCTGGCCAAAGGGGAAACCGTCATCGGCAACGCCGCCCGTGAGCCGGAAGTAACCGATCTTGCCTCTCTGCTGATTGCCATGGGAGCGAAGATCGAGGGCGCTGGTGAATCCACCATCAAGATCACTGGCGTGGACCGCCTCAGCGGCGCCGAACATGAGATCATTCCTGATCGCATCGAAGCAGGCACTTTCATGCTGGCCGCTGCCATTACTCAAGGCGACGTTCTCATCCGCGATTGTCAGCCTGAACACGTTGCCGCTCTCACAGCCAAAATGAGACAGGCCGGCGCGGAAGTACAGAACTGCGGCCCGACCGCCCTGCGTGTACGCGCGTCCGGACGGCCCACTGCGGTCGACGTGACCACGGAAGAGTTCCCCGGCTTCGCCACCGATTTGCAGGCTCAGTACCTGGCCTGGATGACCGTTGCCCGCGGGATCAGCTTCGTCACTGAAACCATCTTCGAAAATCGCTTCATGCACACTCAGGAACTCGCGCGCATGGGAGCGAATATCCGCATCGAAGGGCGTCAGGCAATCGTGGCTGGAGAAAACTGCTTGACCGGTGCGCAAGTCATTGCCTCCGACCTCCGCGCCAGTGCCTCGCTCGTCCTGGCCGCCATGATCGCCCACGGCGAATCCACCATCGATCGCGTCTATCACCTCGACCGTGGCTACGAGCGCATTGAAACCAAACTCGTCGCGGCCGGAGCGCAGGTTGAACGCGTCTCTTCCTGAAACGCCCTATTTGGTCGGCTTGGTCTCAGTAGAGGTCGAGCTCTTCGGCTTCTCGGAGGTTCCTTTGGAGCTCTCACTCGACGAACCGCTGTCTTTAGATCCGGATTCGCTTTTGGCGCCGGACTCGCCCTTGCTCGGCCCATTCGATCCCGAACTGGAGCCCTTCGCGTAGTCGGTAATGTAAAACCCGCTGCCCTTAAACTGCAGGGCCGGCGCCGAAAGCAGGCGATGAACTTCCCCGCCGCAATCCTCGTGCGTTTTTAGCGGCTCGTCCGCAAATTTCTGCCGGACCTCAAATAGGTCACCACACTTATCGCATCGGTATTCATAAGTAGGCATCTGAAATTCCTTGCGCTAATGCGCCGGCGGACTCTTCTGGATGATCGGATGCTGAACACCGTTGATGCTGGGTTCGTTGGCCGAATTTGTCAGCTGCGCAATGGTTGTCTTGCCCGTCACCAGTTCCACCGACTGCTTCAGCAGATTATCTTCCTTATTCTTGGGTGCTGTGTTCGGGAGCGGATTTCCATCCTGATCCAGCTCTGGAGCATTATCGTTTTCCGCCACTTGCACCGTGGGCGTCACGCCTGTATCCTGAATGGCTTTTCCAGACGGGGAATAATACTTCGCCACCGAAAGAATCACCGCTCCGCCATCGTCCATTTGAATAGTCTTCCGAAGGCTCGCGTCGCCATAGCTCTTCTCCCCGACCACTTGGGCCCGCTTGTCGTCAAGCAGCGCAGCCGCGGCAATCTCCGCTCCACCTGCCGTCGCCCGGTCGGTGATTACAACCAACGGACCTTTCCAAACGGTATCGGCCGGATCCGCCGTGAAGTCTTTCTTCGGCATCTTCTGGCCCTGCAGATAGGTGATCTCCCCGGAATCAAGGAACAGATTCGCGAGCGCCACTCCATTCTTTTGCTCACCCGTCGAATTATGACGCAGGTCGAGAACGATATACTTGGCCCCCTGCTTCTTCAAATCCGCCAGGTCGGTCTTCGCCTGAGCCAGACGGCTGTCCGACAGGCTGGCGACATGCAGATAGCCCACCTCACTGGGCATCATCTTCGCCGTCACGGGCGGAAGCGGAACATCTGTCCGTGTCAAAGTGACCTTCTGTGGATCACGGTCGCGCATTCGCAGCACGGTCAGATCAATGCTCGTGTTCGGAGCGCCCCGTAGCAGTTCTTCGGCATACGCTAGCGGCATATCGCGTGTCGCCACATTATGAATGCTCTCGATCAAATCCCCGCTCGAGATGTTCGCTTTCGCAGCCGGTGAATCCGGCAGTACATCCACCACCGACACGTACCCGAACCTCTTGGCGAGCACCAGCCCGACGCCCGCCTTTGCCGAATCCTCGCTCTTTTCGTATTGCCGGAACTGATCCGCGTTCAAATAACTGGCAAACGGGTCGACTGCTTCCAGGAGCCCATTGATCGCGCCCAAAGTGACGCTTTTCATGTCGGGCTCTTCCACATACTCCAGCTTGATATGCTCGAGCACTTCCGTATAGACGCGAAGATGGCCGTACACATCGTCGGTGGGCACCGTACGCCCGCTTTTGGCTCCAACAAGCAGCAAAACCACCACGACCGTGGAGCTGCCGACGGTGATCCACTTAAAACGGCTATTCATTTACCAGATTCCGGAGCTTTCTTTCAAAAGTATAACGAACGGGGGCGCTTCCCAACCGTCCCGCTACTATTTCGACGGCACAAGCCAACAATCGTTGCGAAAGGTTCCGGGCTCGTGAAGCGGGCAGCGCCCGAGCTTCTACGGCGCGACTGGCTGGCCAAGGGCATTGATGATTCACCCGCCTTCGCGGTGAGTTCCTCGCTCCGTCTCAATGACAGCGCGGCGGTTGCCTTTACTGACCGATATTGCTTTGCTGTTCGTTGTTCGCCTCCCGGTCTTTCCGTCTGCGGCGCGCGGCTTTCATTGCTGATCGCAGATAAGCATTCGCGCGCGTCTGGTATTTCGGACCGCCTTCTTTCAGCCACGCGACCACGTCCGTATCCAGACGCATCGTAACGGCTTGTTTCGGAACGATGGCCTCGACGGCGGCCAATTCCTCGTCGGTCCATTCGGGCATAGCGGCCAAGTCTACCGGCGTCGGTTCGCCGCCGAACGGAGCAGTGTGCTCGCGCAAGCGTTCCACGTCCGAGAGAAACTTCGGCGATTTACGATAGGCTCGTATATCGCTGGCGCTCTTTCTTACCGGCCTTTCGGGCCGAGATGATGCGGCAGACGGTTTCTCGTTCATAGTGCCTCCAGGTGTAAACCACGAACAGAAGCAAGTCGCTCTCGCTCGCGCCTACAATCTCGTGGCGCCGTTCGCCACGAACCAGGCGATGTTGCAAGCCGATTGCTTGCGGATCTTCGAACACGGTTGAGGCCAGATCGAAATCGACGCCGTGCTTCCGCACGTTGCTCTCGCTCTTCGCCTCGTCCCATTCAAATTCCAACTGTCCTCATCGTACATAATCTTGTATGTACGGCACGAGAATCGAATTCCGCCTAAGGCCTTCTTGTTGTGACGACCGACTCAAAAAACCTCTTGGTCGTTTCGACTACTCCCAAACTAGAGAACTGACACACTGCCCCCGCACTCCACCGACCCGCTATTATAAGAGTAAGCGTCTTTACTCTCAGTGAAAGACCGCGCCTTCCATCAAGAGATTGGTGTCGGCGATGACTGCCCGTCGAACACCTTAGGGAGACATGACCACAGCCGATCAACATCCTCTTCGTAAGATCCTTCAGAGCCGAATCGCCATCATCGATGGAGCGATGGGTACCACCATTCGCACCTACGGCATGGCCGAGCTAGACATCCGCGCCGAGCGCTTCAAGGATTCGAAGAAGGATCTGCTGAACAATGGCGATCTCTTTTCTTTGACGCAGCCCAAGATGATCTGCGACATTCATCGCCGATTCCTGGAAGCCGGCGCCGACATCATCGAGACCAACACCTTCGGCGCCACCAGCATCACGCAAAGCGAGTTCTTTGTGGATGATCCGCGCGAACACGGCGGCCGCAAGGATCCGGCGTTCTATCAAAAGGTTATTGAAGATCCGTTTCTTCGCAATCTTGCGTGGGAGATCAACGAACAATCCGCCCGGCAGTGCCGCGAGTGGGCCGATCGGGTCGGCAACGCCACTTCGCGGCAGCGATTCGTGGCCGGCGCGATTGGCCCGCTCACCGTCTCTCTTTCGAACTCGCCAGACGCGGACGATTCCGGCTTTCGCGTGGTGACCTTCGATCAGGTGAAAACCGCCTACGTCGAGCAGGTGCGCGCTCTGATCGCGGGCGGTTCGGATCTGCTTCTCGTCGAGACAGTCTTCGATTCTCTAAACGCCAAGGCGGCGCTTGTCGCCATCCGCGAAGTCTTCGATCAGGACGGCAAAGAACTTCCGGTCATGGTTTCGGCGGCCGTCGGGCGCGGCGGGGAGACCATGATCTCGGCGCAGACCATTGAGGCTTTCTGGAACTCAGTACAGCACGTCAATCCGCTGTCCGTTGGGCTCAACTGCTCGCTCGGTCCTGACCTGATGTATCCGTTTTTAGAAGACCTCTCTCAGAAGTCGAGTGCGGCCATCTCGTGCTACCCCAACGCCGGCTTGCCGAATCCGCTGTCGCCCACTGGCTTCGATCTGGAGCCGCCCGACATGGCCCGCTATCTCGGCGACTTTGCCCGCGCGGGATTGATCAATATCGCGGGCGGCTGCTGCGGCAATACTCCCGAACACATTGCGGCTATTGCCAAGGCGCTCGGAGGGAAACATCCGCGCGAGTTAAACGATGCTGCGGCTGCGGAGTCCCGGACGGTGGTGAGCATTCCCGAGCCGTCTGTCGAAAGCAAAGCAGCCGAGCCCGAGCCTCTGCGTCTCTCCGGCTCCCAGCCCTTCGTTCAGCAACCCGGCGTCTACATGATGATTGGCGAACGGACGAACGTCGCCGGTTCGCCTAAGTTCGCCAAGCTGATCAAGGAAGGCAACTACGAGGCGGCCGTCAGCATCGCCCGTCAGCAGGTTGAAAACGGAGCCAACGTTATCGATATCTGCATGGACGAAGGCATGATCGACGGCGTCGCTGCTATGACCCGGTTCCTGCAACTGCTCGGCAGTGAGCCCGAGGTGGCCAAGGTCCCCTTTATGGTGGACTCCTCGAAGTGGGAGGTCATCGAGGCGGGGCTCAAGTGCCTGCAGGGGAAGGGCATTGTTAACTCGATCTCGCTCAAAGAGGGCGAGGAAAAATTCCGCCAGAATGCGGCTACCGTGCTGAAGTACGGTGCGGCGGTTGTGGTGATGGCTTTCGATGAGCAGGGGCAAGCCGCGACCTACGGGGAAAAGATCCGCATCTGCGAACGTGCCTACCGGATTCTGGTCGATGAGGTAGGCTTTCCGCCCGAAGACATTATCTTCGACCCCAACATTCTCACCGTCGCCACCGGCATGGAGGAGCACAACAACTACGCCGTTGATTTCATCGATGCCACGCGATGGATCAAGACCAACCTGCCGCATGCCAAGGTGAGCGGAGGCGTCTCCAACATATCGTTCAGCTTCCGCGGCAACAACAAAGTGCGTGAGGCGATGCATTCCGCGTTTCTCTACCACGCCATCGCTGCCGGCATGGATATGGGGATCGTCAACGCCGGCATGCTGGAGGTCTACGAAGAGATCGAGCCGGAGCTCAAGGAACTGGTGGAAGATGTTCTGCTGAACCGCCGTCCCGACGCCACCGAACGCCTGGTGGAGCATGGCGAAGCGTTGAAGGCCGCCGGCGCCGGCACGACGGCAGCTGAGAAAAAGACAGAAGAATGGCGTAATGGCACCGTCGAGGAACGTCTTTCTCACGCCCTTGTGAAGGGCATCGACACCCATATCGATGTCGACACCGAAGAAGCCCGCGCCAAACTCGGTCGTCCTCTTCTAGTTATTGAAGGGCCGCTCATGGACGGTATGGGCGCGGTGGGCGATCTGTTCGGCTCGGGCAAGATGTTCTTACCGCAGGTGGTCAAGTCGGCGCGCGTCATGAAAAAAGCGGTAGCCTATCTCACTCCGTTTATGGAAGCCGAGAAAGCGTCCATGGCGGCGGCCGGTCAACAAATCAAGGCGCAGGGAAAGATTGTTTTGGCCACTGTCAAAGGCGATGTCCACGACATCGGCAAGAACATAGTGGGCGTGGTGCTGGCCTGCAATAACTATGAAGTAATCGACATGGGGGTCATGGTCCCGTGCGAAAAGATTCTCGAACGCGCCAGAGCCGAGAACGCGGACCTCATCGGACTCAGCGGACTGATCACGCCGTCTCTGGACGAGATGGTGCATGTCGCTCGGGAGATGGAGCGTCAAGGATTCAAGCTGCCTCTGCTCATCGGCGGAGCCACCACCAGCCGCGCGCATACCGCTGTAAAGATCGCGCCCCATTACAGCGAGCCTGTGGTTCATGTGCTGGACGCAAGCAGGGCGGTGCCGGTCACCACCAGTCTTCTAAGCGAGGAAGGCAAGCCGGCGTTCGTAGCTGCGCACCGTGCCGATTATGAGGCATTGCGCAAGTCGCACTCGGCGCCCAAGCAGAGTGTGGTCCCGCTTGAGGCAGCGCGAGCCCGCCGGACCCCTATCGAGTGGCGCGCCGAAGATATTGCGGTTCCCGCCTTTACTGGCGTGTGCGTAGTGGATAATCTTCCCTTGAGCTCGCTTCGCGAGTTCATTGACTGGTCCCCGCTCTTCCAAACCTGGGGTCTCAAGGGCACCTATCCTCGCATTCTGGAACACGCGAAGTACGGCGACCAGGCGGCCCAGATCTTCGCGGAAGCAAATGCGATGCTGGATTCGATGGTCGAGGAAGCGCCCATCACCGCCCGCGGCGTCTACGGCTTTTTTCCGGCTAACGCTGTCGGCGACGATGTGGAACTCTACACCGATGAATCGCGCACGCACGTGCTCGAGCGGTTCCACTTCCTGCGCCAGCAATCGAACCGCGAGGGCAAGGAGCCCTGCAGGTCTCTCGCCGATTTCATTGCGCCTAAGGAAACCGGCCTGCCAGACTACATCGGGGGGTTCGCCGTCACAAGCGGTATCGGCCTCCAAGACCTCTGCAGCCGCTTCAAAGCGAAGCACGACGACTACAGCGCCATCATGGCCGAGGCCCTTGCCGACCGCCTGGCCGAGGCTTTCGCCGAATGCCTGCACAAAACGGTTCGCGACGAGTGGGGTTACGGCTGTGCGGAGAAGCTAAGCCCTGCGGATCTCATTCATGAAAAGTACCGTGGAATCAGGCCGGCGCCCGGTTACCCCTCCTGCCCTGATCACACCGAGAAGGGACCGCTGTGGCACTTGCTTGATGTCCAGGCGAACACAGGCATGCTGATTACCGAGTCTTTTGCGATGTGGCCCGGCTCCAGCGTCAGCGGCCTTTATTTTGCACACCCGGAGTCGCGCTATTTCGATCTGGGCAAGATTGATCGCGATCAAGTGGCCGACTATGGCCAGCGCAAGGGCATGACGGTCGGCGAGGTGGAGCGGTGGCTCGGTCCCAATCTCAACTACGATCCCGCGCCGTAGCAAAAAACAGCTGGAGTCTCTTATTCTTGCCATACTTGGCTTTCTATGGGAATTCTGACTTCTAGCTTCTTACTTCTCACTTGGGACTTCTCACTTCAGCCTCTACGGACGCCTGCGGCCCTTCAACCGTGTCGCGGTCCTGCATTGGATTCTTCGCTGTGAACATATCGGTTAGACAGGAGAAAGCGACTGACGTCGATGCAATCGCTGACGTGGTGAAACGCGCATATCAGGACGTTCCTTACAGCAACCATAGAGAGCATTTGATGGTTGAGCGGTTACGAAGCTCTATGTCTTATCTCCCCGAACTTTCTCTTGTGGCTGAAGTGGCTAGCGAGATCGTTGGGCATGTTCTTCTCACGAAGGTTGAAATCAGGGATCAAACAAAATCCGTCGCCTCGCTTGCCTTAGCGCCGCTGTCGGTTGTTCCGGAGTTTCAAAAGCAAGGTGTTGGCGGCACGCTAATCAAAGACGCTCACCAACGAGCGCGAAGCTTGGGCTTTTCCTCGATCGTTCTTATTGGAATACCTGATTACTACGCCCGGTTCGGGTACATGCCGCTAAGCTCGTACCCTATAAAGATAAGCTTCAACGTACGAGCCCAAAATTGTATGATCGCTTCTCTGTCCCCGAACGGACTAGCGAACGTGAGTGGAACAGTCGTATATCCGCCTGAATGGATGGAGCAGTAATGCGGTGTGTGAAGTTGCCCCGATTTGAGACTGTGAGTGGACATGTCGAAAACAGATCAAGCCTTGCTGCTTGAACATGGCGCTTCTGCCCGGTAGATCTGGCAAGAGAATTAACAGTCGATTTCAAACGCATGATCCTTCATGTCTGCTGTCATTGCAAAACCTGGTCGCCGTTTTCACTGCCAGCAATCTCACCAGATGTACTGCTTAGCGTCGCTCCGGCGCGCATAGCTATCCAGCACATGCACCACCCGAATCTTCTTCAACTTCGTCGGCGATAGCTGCCCGATCGGCACATACACGATCTTCCGGTTAAGCCGCGCCGCCATGGACCGGAAAATAGAACGCGGCGGTTTCGCAGCCACATACGCCACGTGAGGCTCCGTCGAATAATCGAGCGCCGCCATCAGTAAGCGCTCGGCTTTGGTCAGCGCCGAATCGTAATCCGGATCGCTCCACACGTCATACAAACGCCGGGGCGGAAGCGTCATCAGCAACCCGCCATACTCTGCCCGGCCCACCCCGGGCCCGACCAGGTGCTCGAACGGCTCGGTCGAATAAAACGCCATGTCCGACTCGTTTTGATGCTCGCCCAGCCAGGTCGTCAAATACCGGTAGCGGTCAGCACGATCCTCATCGAAAATAATCACGAGTGCGCCGACATTCGCCGACGCCTGCCCGGAGTCGCGCACATACAGCCTGCCTTCATGCCAGTTGCGCACTGTCTCGCGCAGATCGATACCGTCCCGGGTCGAAGACAGAAACGGCTCCACGCGCGCCGCTTCCGTTTCAAGGACGCTCTTGGCATGCTGCTTCACGTACTTGCCGTACGATTCGATCACCAGATCTTCGGGCGGATAGGAACAGATCGAACTCCCGTCAGTCTGCTTGGCCCATTCCCCCGCTGCCTCCTCCCGTTTTCGCTTCAGCAGCCCCGCCGGGCGCATCCGCTGCTTCATCCTCGGTAAACGCCTGCGAATCCGCAGCTGACGCGTATGGTTCCACACCTGACCGCCCGAAAGATTCAGCGTCTCGAGCTGTTCGTCATCCGTCGACTGCACACTGTACCGGTTTGCAATCTCCCACACTTCATACCCGTAGTTGTCGTCTACCAGGGAACGCGCTGCCACCGTCAGGTCATAAGCGCCCGGCGTCAGCTCCCGGTCGAGCAGCGCCAGATTACGCGCAAACTTCGCCAGCGCCACCCGTTGCCACGACCGCATCGCATCGCCTGTGTTGACGGCATACTCCCGCTCGGCTTCTTTCAATAAGTCCAGCTGCCAGCGCGGGCGATCCACGCGAGCGAGCGCCTCCCCAGCGTTTCGCAGTTGCTCATAACGCTGCTGGTAATTCGGAATCTCGACGGTCACCTCCGCCAGGCAATCCGGATGTAGATTAAAAAGTTTCGAAGGCCGGAATAGCCGGGTGCGCCCTGCCGGCGGCTCGTCCTGCGGCACATCCATCGCGTCGAGCACTGCATCCAAACTCCCGAGCGGTAGCACCACGCAAGTCAGCGCCAGCGGATCCGCCCCTTGCAGCTTCCATGCCATCGCCGCCGCCCGCTCACGCAGCGGTTCGCTCATGGCTGGCCTCTGCAACCGGAACGCCTCTACGTAACGATCAATGCCAATGATCTCCGCGCTATAGGACGACGGATAATACTCCTGCGTCTCGGCTTTGGGCGCGTTCGGCTCGAGGAACAACACCGTCGATTCCAACTCCTGAGCGGTGCGCAGCGCTTCCACAAGCGGATTGCCCGCCTCGACCACCAGGAAGTTCGCTTCCGGCTCTTCTTCCCCGTCCTCCTCATCCGCCACTTGAATCGCCGACAGCTTCGGCATCCGCGCCGCGGCTTGCAGATACTCGCGGTCAAGCGTTTGCGGAAGCTCCACCGCCACAACCGAGGGCCGCAGTTCTAAAAGCGATCGCCGCACATGCAGCGCGAATTCGATCCTTCCCGGAACGACCGGTAAATACACAAGATTGCCTCTCGTGTAGCGTGCGCCGCTGTCGATGGCCGGAGACATAGTCAGTTTCTGGAACGAAGAGTCAACGCTTACAAGGGTCCTCCCTGTATGTTATCGATTCTTCGTTGAACTGCGGGGTCATACATCCAGCCGAGCGGATGTTCGGACCATAGTTCGGCAACTGTTCAATGGCTGCCGACGCTGCAAATCGTCTGTATCGCGTTCGCGTCGCCTTTATAAGAATAGGTGTGGAGATTTATGTCTTTTTTGCGTTCAAAATCTTGACTCAATCGAAAGAACCACATGCCTTTGCTTCCGAGTGAGACGATCCCGTTAAGAATCTGTTCTACCGATGCATTCTGCACGTAAAAGTTAGAAAACTGCTCCGCGTCCGGCGAAGACAGGATACTACCTGCGAAGCCCTTGACCTCTGGATGGAGCCGGCCATAAACCCAGTTGGCTAGAATGATGCCTGAACCTTGCATCGTAATTGGCGGTGGCTTGAGCGACCCGAACTCCTTGAACTTGATATTCAGCACACGACTAAGCTGGTCGGCAACATGGGTTGGATGGACCACGATTACACCGTCCTCGACCGACCAGGTGTAATCCGAGCGGGCCAGAAGCGCGTCTAGGAATTCCGATAGGGGCCTGCTTCTCTTGGTGACGTGACGTTTCTCTTCGCACAGTCGATGTGGTTTGTTCGTTTCGAAAACAATCCCAATCGGGACACGCGCCTCACTTCCGAACTTGCTCAAAGCAAGCAGAATATTGCTATCGACTGAAATAGAGATGAGTTGCCTCTGTAAATTGACAGATGGCACATCCCGCGCCTTGATCGAGGATATTGCAAATAAACATACCGCTAACTTCGTTTTCAACATACAGAGCCTGCAATCGACCTTCAACGTTAATGGACGAGAGGTGCATTGCCCATGAGCAGCAACCGGCCTTCTCGTCCGCTTCGCCTGCAACAAGGCGCGCCTGATCCGCTCGTCTCCTCTCTCTTTTCCCGGCAGCTGTTCTGATCTTTCTGGCTTGCTTTCAGAGAACCACGCATACGCTCTTTTCTCAAGTTTCGAATGGACCAGTGTTTGAGTTTTGGGCCAAAGATGACCCGCTGTTCCCCATTTGAGGAGGATTTATCACGGGGTGATCTCGAACCGTACTGAGCCGGACGGGTCTACCGCATTCGGCTTACGGGGACCGGTCCGCGAGTCTGCGACATCCTGGTTCGTGGAGACAAAGGTGGCTTGAAGCATGTATTTGCCCGGAGGCAAGTTGTAGAGTTCCTGTAAATCGATTCCTGAATTATACTTCCAACCAGGCGGCATCGGGAAGAAGCCTGTGCGGGTAAAAGTGCTCTGTTCACGTTCTTGGATTCGACGCCCCTCTGAAGTAAGAGGGACGACCTTTCCTGAAGCGTTCGTGACGGAGATCCGGTAATCATTGAGCGGATTCGATTCGAAAGCCCATAGCGTTTGCGACGTAATATTACTAAGTTGGATGTTCAAGTACTTATGGGCATCCGACTTCGAATACGTAGGAGAGATCGGATCGAAGCTTATCCGCCAGGCAAAAGATTTCTTCGTGTGCACGTAATTCGCTGGTGCGTGCGCTGCCAGGGTCGCTAGCAGTAGGAACACGAAACAGCGTTGTATCATCGGGATTAAACTCCTCAACCAGGCGGCACGGACCGTGAGAACACCCGTCCGATCAAGCGCCGAAGTAAGTCGTCCCAAGCTGATGAGTAACACGGAAGTCGCTCAATACCTGCAAGCGACGAACTTGACGGCCCGTTGCTGCACCTTTTAGCCGTGACGCCGATTTTATTCTCCAAAAAGTCTCCCGATTTGGAAACAAAGTCCCGCTCATGATACTAGCGTGTGTGGATATTCATTTCCGTGGGGGCGCTATGTCTTCCAGCACCCAATGGATGTCGCTCGCCCGTTCGTCGGTCGCGATGATTTGCCCAGCACCGATGTTTGTTCCGCTTATCTGTGCCAGCAATAATTGATCGTCGACCCGGTACAGAACGGAACCCCCCTTCACCGAGAGAATTTCACTATTAGCTTTCCCTGTCGTCAGGTTGATTCGTTCTCCTGTCTCTAAGTTGACTAGCACTAGCTTGCCAGGGATCTCTGTACCGGGCATGACCTCATATTCTCGGTTGCTCTTGGATGGGCTCTTTAACTCACTTGTTGCGGGCGGAATCGAGACTTGCGCTTTCTGGGTTGCTGAACCTTGTGCCGTAATGGTCATGGCCGCCAACCATTTGTCAAACAGTCTCAGCCGAGTGGAGCTCCCCTCAAACGATAGAGATTGCCACTTGTTCAGGTTCCGGTCAAAGACAAATGCTGTGAGCTGACTTGCTGTCTCGATCACTTTGTGGTCGCGGGCTACAATGATCGCAATAAATCGCTTATTCGCGCACGCTACCGAAGTCAGCGTGGGCTGTAAATCCCGCAGCTGGTCGGGAGGCGGTGCGATTATCTTAGGGATTCCAGGCCAGTCGAGACCGCTGATTCCGGCGGGAAGAAGGTCTGTCTGGAATCCATCCCACTCGCCGAAAAAGCCAGCGGTTGCACCTCCAATTTCGAAATGTGAAAACTGTTTGATCGTCCGCGAGTGTTCAATTTGGGGAAGCTTCTGAGTCGGTGTAAGAGAGACTGCAACATCTTCAGTGACAGGAGGAGTTGATGGAACTCTGACCATCCTGAGCAGTTCAAGCTGTGTCTTACCTGCTACTGCAAGCACATTATCGGTCGGCACAGATTCTCTGGGCAGCGCAATATCGACTGTTCTGACCGAGTGTCCGACACGCTGCACGACGCTCAGGCGATCGGGCGAAATGTGTGGACTTCCGATGCTCAAGACTCCCTCGCCGGATCGGACGAAGTATACGCCTCTAGAGGCCGGAACGACTTCTCGAACAAGAGCAAGCCGATGAGCCGCCGAATCGATCACAAACAAGGTCGCCGGGAAGGCATCCGGGCCTTTGGAGGTGATGTTAGCGGCTAGAAACATCCAGTCGCCCAAGTTCGGAGTTTGGGTGCTGCCAACGAGCGCACCAGTACCCAAAAGGAGAACCGCTAAAAATGACATGTGGAAGTTCTGGTGAGGGTGAAAGTACATATGAGCTCAGTCCTACAACAAAGGAGCATTACAGACGTTGTGAACGTAGTTGTTGACTCCTGGCGCGATCTGCCAGAAGGGAACACCACCTTGAATGTTATTCCAGATTAGATACATCTGGCTCGCCCCGTTGTAGGCTTTGATCCAGTTAGCATCGTCGAAGCCGTGAGTGTTTCCGCCGCGCCACGGCAAGGTAAAGTAACATTGGCCGCCTTCGTTATCATCCGGTTGGGCTGCTACTTGCTGAGTGGGATGCTGGGAGTTCCAAGTGTTCCATTGCTGTATCTAGCTTGCGTTGAATTGGTACGCCCCGTCCTTTTTGTCCTTAAGGCGAGTTGCAGCGTCACTTATATTCGATTGCCAGTTCCACAGATCCTGTGCGCTCGCGGGAGGATCAATCTGAGACATGCCGAAGCCGTGATTATTATTCCAGTTAGGCAGGTCGTTCTGATCGAACTGCCGATAGGTTTGACGACTCTCCCAGCTGAGTATAAATTGCCAAAACCACGGATGGTCAGTGGTGCCAATGTACGAATCAACTGCTTGTGCGGGCGGGTTTAAGCCGTGAATAAAAAAGGTGTCGGTGTAATTAACACCACCCGCTGTTGCAGTCACAATGCCCGTTCCACCTCTAAAAAGTTTGTTCCAATTTGGAGTCCAACTGCCACTCCCGGTAGAAGTGCCAGTAAATGTGTCAGATGAATAGTATGACGGTTTATCCTGTGCTGAGTAGGTCACTCTTAAATTCCACTGCACTGAGGAGGTCGAGCTAATCCCGAAAAGCTGCATTGAGATTGCCGGCATTTGGGGAGATGCAGAAACGTAAGCCGTAGGGTTTGTGGCTGTCAGCTGAGATCCATTACTACTGACAACAATGCCTTCTACCATTGCGGTACCTCCAGCGCTTTCGGAACAGCTTCCAGCGTAAACGAATCCGTTCGCTCCGCCGCTTCCGATATTTTGCCCGTAGAGCCCCACATTTGATTAGAGGAGCCTGATATGGGCGTTGTACTCATGTTGATCGAATTCCAGCTATACGACGAAACATTTCCACCGCCATATTGAGTTCCTGAACACTGAGTGGGCGCCCAAGATGCGCAGAATTGAGGAGCCAGCGGTCCGAGAAAGCCGGTTGAAAGGTAGTTTATGGCAGCAAACGAGTTGCTCATACTGAGACCGCAAAGCACAATGTTACTGCCGCAGCTATAGCTTTCGAGCGCTCTACTCGCGCCATCGTCACGTGCGATGAGGACCCGTCCGAAGACATCCGCTTGGTCCGGCGTGAACCAGCTGATCTCGCCCTGGAGCGCCTTGATCTTCTTCTCAGGTGACTTTTGATCCGCATTTGCTCCATCAATAATCTGCTGAATCGGCATCGAGAAGGTCTGGTTCGGTTCGAGGGTGACTGTCCTACTCCAGGCTATCCCGTTGGCTCCGAGGTTGAGGTTTACTAACTGTTTCTTCGCGCTGGCATTGAATAGCACGAGCGTAGAGGATGTGCCCGGGCGCAAGCTCCACGGATGGCCGCCTCCGTTATTAGCATGAGTCAGAAATTTCGGCAAAGGTTTTAACGCAGATGCAGCCGTAAGACTGTCCTTGTCGGAAAGGGCGAAAACTACATCGCCAGGGCGTCCGTCCTGGTCGGCCAAGATGTTCACCATAGCTGCGGCATCGGCGCTATCTGTCGGCATCTCAAAGCGACGGGTCTCGAATGGCTGCAGCGTCATTGTCCCGAGCACGCGCGGCGGCTCGAGCGATCCTTCGAAAGCCGCTCTGACGGTGACGGTACGGACAGAGTTTGTCAGATTAGCCATGGCTAAGCTGGGCGTGAAGACCGCGCCGGGAAGAGGAGCGTAAGGACCAACCGGCATACCAGCGAATACCGTGGAGCGCGAGGTAAAGTCCGATTGATTAACGAAGATGGCGCCGCCAATGCGCTCCTTCTCAGCGGAGGAAGCGGTGAGGCCGAAGACTGTCAACTCGGACATGCCGCCGTTCACTTCAAAGGCTGCCACTCTGCCTGACTGCTTTGGCGTGACAGGATCGGGACGAAAGGCTAATTCGGGCAGGGCATGGCTGGCCGAGGCGAGATTGCCTGTGAGCGGTTCGCAGTTGTGGAGGAAGCGAACGTTGTTGGCCGGGATTTGGAGAGTCACTTGGGCCGGAATGCCTCGGTCGAAGCAGGTAACGGTCGCTTGCGCCTCTTCCATACCGGCGTTCTGTATCGCCAGGAAGGCGGACGCCCCCTCGACGACGGATTTGAAGTCGCTACCCATTTTGGGCATTTCCAGTTCTTCGTCGATAGAAGTCCCAGCCAGGTTGTTGCGGCCAATGAGAGTGAGCTGCGCGGCGACGGCCATGTTCATGGCAGCCTCGCGCTCTTGCGCGTGGACACACCCTCCACATACATCTGCGTAATCGCCAGCACCAGCGCCTTCTCGCTGCGCTGATGGCGCTCAAACAGCTCCGTGTGAAACTGTCCGTCCCGGTCTTTGGGCACCATCAGCTCCAACTCGCCTGCCGTTGTCTTCAACGTGCGCGGCTTGTACCCGTTGCGGTATCCGCGCCGCTCGCCCGTCCGCTCATAACTATCGGCTTCCACGAACGCCGTCATCTCCGCTTCCAGAATCTGCTGCACGACCCGCTCCACCACGAGCCGCATCCTGTCATCGCCGTCTGCGGCTGCTCCTAGCCATAGCTCTCTCAGTTCGTTATCGTTGCTCTTGCGAGCCATCGGCCCTCGCCTTACGGCTCGGCTTCGCGCGCCCCTATTTACAGGATTTTAAGGGCATAATCCGGCGCTTTGCGAAGACCGGAGTAGCATCGATGGTTAAAAGCAAGAAATGGCTATAAAGTAGGGAGGGCGGAGGAGATGATGCCGGTGCAACAAATTGGAGAAGTAGCGGCAGGGATTGCCATTATAGCAACAGTTGTGTATATGGTGCTCGGAGTTAAAGGTCTTCGACTGCTGCGGGAGATAAGAGAGGCGCTCAACAGAGGGCATCAATAAACAGAGACGGTTAAGCCGAAGGGGCTTTGAGTGGCCGCGGCGAAGCCACCCATTAAAAGTCATGATTTAGTCCGTAACAAAATCGGCAGTCCACACCGCTTTCGCCAGGGAGCTAGCGCCCACGAGGGTGATGTGGAGAGATGCCCTAAGGGGGAATTACAGAGGTGCACAGGCTGGGATGTTGTATCGCTATTGTGGCAGTAAGTCAGTGGGCTGTGGGGAAGGCGAAGGCGTCAGAAATGAGTGTATGGCCTTCCGTCGGACTAACGTTCGCCAAGTTGTTCAATGCTGCCGAACTGAAATACAGGCAATCGCACGGACAGTTTGCAAGCGATAAGGAGATCTTGGATCGGGAGCGCTTAGCGCCATACAGAAACAGCTAGTACGGCAAATCGGCCTCAGTCATTGAGAGAGCTGCAATGGACTTTCCATGTAGACAAGTCGGCGGATGGAACAACGTATCAGCTATCGGTAGTGTCAAGCGTTTTGTGTAAACGCGTTTCGTTATTTTGACTCAGTTAAAGTTTGACTTTCAGTTTTCCGTTCGCTGTCACGCGTTTCGATGGATTTTTGAAGCCAGCGGGGGATGCACAAGGGGGCCGTGCCCTCTTGTGGGGGGAGCCGCGTAATTTGCGGCGTGGGGGGAACCCGCCCGCCCCGGCCTTTCCCCTTGGGGAAACGGGAAAGGGGAAGTGAAATGCTTTTTGCTCCTTGCTGCCGCAGGCTCGTCTGAACCCGTTCATGCTCGTGCCTGCTCCATTCGTTCCGGCCAGCGGATCGCAAACTGCCGCAGCGCCTCGCGCCAACCTTGCACCGTCTGCCATTTCCTGGATACCTTCTGCAGCGCCAGGTAGAGCAGTTTGATCGCGGCGTCCTGGGTGGGAAAGGAGCCGCGATTTTTGGTCACTTTGCGCAGCGTCATATGCAACGATTCCACCGCATTGGTCGTATAGATGATCTTGCGGATCTCTTCGGGAAAGTCGAAGAACGGAATGACCCGCTGCCAGCTGCGCTCCCACACATCGGCTACCACTTGATGCTTCGGGTATTTGCGCCGGAACTCGCCCAGCGCCCTTTCGGCCTGCTCGGCGCTGACGGCCCGGTAAATCGATTTCAAATCCGCCGCCATACTCTTACGCTCTTTCCAGTTCACAAACTGGAGACTGGCGCGGATCAAATGCACAATGCAGGTCTGCACCAGCGTGCTCGGGAACACCGCTTCGATGGCCTCCGGGAAGCCTTTGAGCCCATCGGTGCAGATCACGAAGGCATCCTTCATGCCACGGTTTTTCAGGTTCTGCAGCACCGCCATCCAGTACTTGGCGCCTTCGTTCCCACTGGCCCACAAGCCCAGCACCGACTTCTGGCCCTCCAGATTAATGCCGATCGCGGTGTACACCGCGCGGTTCTCCACCTTGCCGTCCTGCCGCATCTTTACCATCAGCGCATCCAGATAGACGATCGGGTACAACGCTTCCAGCGGCCGCTCCTGCCACGCTTTCACTTCCTCCATGACGCTGCCGGTGACCTCCGAGATCAACGCGGCGCTCACCTCGACGCCGTATAAATCCTGCAGGTGGCCCTGAATGTCACGCGTCGTCATGCCGAGCGCGTACATCGACAGGATCTTCTCATCGAAACCGGCAAAGCGCGTCTGGTGCTTCTCGATTAACTGCGGCTCGAAGCTGCCGTTGCGATCGCGCGGCACCGCAATCTCCATCTCGCCGGCTTCGCCTTTCAACGTCTTCGTGCTCTTGCCGTTCCGCGAGTTGCCGCTGTGGTAACCGGCTACGTCATGCTTCTCGTAGCCCAGGTGATGGTTCAGTTCTCCGGTCAGCATCCGCTCCACCAGCGCCTTGGTCAGTTCCTTCACCAGACCGTTCGGTCCGATCAGGCTTCCTTCGCTGCTTGCAATGAGCTCGTCGATCAGTTCTTTCTTGATTGCCATCCGGTTCTCCTATCTTCCTCTTCTCGAGAACCGCGTTTACACAATCCTTTTTACACCCTCCAGCTATCGGTATTCAGAACTCAAGCATCAGAGTGCGAACTTGCGTTTTTTAGTAATGAGACAGGTGTTATATACAAAGGACGCCCGATAGGTTGTCCTTGAACGTATCGATCCAACAACGACAAAAAATGAGCGAGAACATTCAAGCTGTACGCATTCTGTTTGCGATATTTCGAGCGTTCGCTTAGCGTTCGTGTACTCTTTGGACACAGGTTTCCCTCCTCCGCCAGCAGCTCTTTTGGGGAGCCACCGCGCTACGTACCCTTACTGTTGAGTCTCGTGTAATATAGCGGAACAACGGCGGCATTGGTGTGTGCGCAATCAGGGACAACATTCGGTAACGAACGATCCGCAAAATGTCGAAGGCCCAAGCCCGTCAGCTCGCTACCTGAAAACCGAATACCGCAATGCTTCCTCGCCTAGCACCGCCAAAATCGATTCGGTCAACAGCAAACGCGCCGGCCGATCCTGCTGCGCCTTGAGCTTCAACGCATAGCGCGCAATGTTTACTCCATCGCGAACCGTGTAGCTCTCATCCGCCGCGTGAGCCTGCTGAAGAAAATCGGTGACATACTGCAGCACCTCTTCGGGCGAAAACGGAATGTTCTCCCGCAAAATCGCCAGCTCTTCCTCCCGCTCCGGAAAATCGATCAGTATCTGTGGCTGCAAACGCGAGTGAATATACTCCGGCAAATCGAACGTCGACGAGTCCTCGTTCATGGTCGCCACCAATCGAAAATCCGGATGCGCTTTAATCTTCACCCCCGCCGCAATGGACTCAATATAACGGCGTCCATCGAGCAGCGGCGCAAGGCTCGCCCAACTCTTCTCGCTCATCCGGTTTCCTTCATCGAGAATGGCCACGCCGCCCCGGATCATCGCCGTCACCAGTGGCGACGCCACATACTTCAACCGTGACGCTCCTTCTATAACAGGTGTGATCAACAAGTCTTCCGGTCGGGTATCGACAGTCGCTTGCATGATAAAAACCTCGCGCCCCAGCCGCTTGCCCCCAGCATACGCAAGCGTGGTCTTGCCAACGCCCGGCTTGCCGAGCAGCCGCGGGTTCATCGGTACATCCCGGTCGTGAATTACCATCCAAGCCGCCATCAACTGCCGCAGCGCCTCGTCCTGCCCTATCCACGTCGCATGGAGCTCATCCGGATGCGCCAAATGTAACTCAATGCCGTCTACGACAAACTTCATCAGTCTCCCTGCACTCCCAAGCTATACAACCGCGCCGCCATCCGCCGCTCGTTGCACTACATTCCCATCGTAGAATGAGAGTTCTTTTGGTAATGAGTTCAAACCTGATGCGTCTCGTCTACGCTTGTGAATTTCTGCTTGCGCTCGTTGCCATCTTCACTTCCTGGTCCGAAATCGGCGGCCAAGCCACGCTCGACCTGATGAGTTGGGGCTGGAAGTTCGGCTTAAGCTTTGCGCTGGCGGCCAGCATCGTGGTGTACTCCGCTTCTTTGATCGCCCAAGACTCGCTCTGGACGCTTCGTTCCACCAGGTGGCTGTCCGCTATCGTCGTGATCGTCATAATTATGGGAGTCGTCACCTACTTCTATGCGATGCAAGTGGAGTCGGGGGATTCGGATTCGAATACGCCCTCGGCCGTTCACAGTGCTTTCGCCTCGCCTCTCTTCACCGCATGAATAATTCAGAACCCATCGCCGGATATGCCTATTGGATAGCGCCGGATGGGGTTTCCCGTGTGCTGTACTCGCTTGCTGTTCTCCATGAAATCGATGGCGTGGTCAACGAGGCTTACCGGCGCATTCCGCATGGCGGCGTAGAAACCGGTGGTCTCCTCTTCGGCAAACTCACCGAAGACACAGTGCAAATCGACGCCTTCCGGCCCATCGAATGCCAACACGCCTATGGCCCCAGCTTTGTTCTCTCGGAAAGCGACCTTGCCGGCATTCGCGAACAGATGGAGAAGGCGACGGAGGATCCCGAACTGAGCGGCTTAGTCTCGTTAGGCTGGTTTGTCGGTCATACGCGCTCGCCCCTGCTGCTCACCGAACGCGAGGCCCAGTGGTTCGATTCTCTCTTCCCGGACGAGGGCAGCCTCACCGTTCTCGTCAAACCCGAGCGCTTCCAGCCGACCCTGTTCGGCTTCCTCTTGCGACTGCCTGGCATCGAACTGCCGCGCGATGCAGCGGCCACGGCCATCATCTTGCCGCTCTCCCAAGGCTCCAGCCCCGCCCGGGAGCGCCCCGCGCCATCCATACCTGCGCCTAAGCCGGTCCCCGCGCCTGAGAAGCCGCCCATCGAAGAACCTGTCGCTCCTGTTGGCGAGGCCACTCGTGTCCTTCGGCCGCGACCGCCGGAACGCGAGCCGGAACGCGAGCCGGAACCCGTCTACGAGCCCCCAGTTCGTTCGGTAATTTCGCCTTCTGCCGACCCGCCGCCAGTTCGTTCGGCAATTTCCGCGTTCGAGCCTCCCGCGAGACCCCCTGCCGCCCCCTTCCCGCCGCTCAACGACTTGCCCATCACCCCGCGCCGCCAACTCGCCATTGAGGAACCGCGCACCTTCCTCGGACTCTCCGGCATGTCTGTGCTCGTCCTGCTTGCCGCGGCGCTTCTTGGCTGTTTAGCCGGTTACTTGGCGTACTTGCAGCTGCCGTCCCCAGTCATCCCGGTCACAGTTCGCGAACAAGGCGCTCAACTTCTGGTCGAGTGGCCCGCCTCCCAAACCGATCACTCCGATTTTGCCGCTCTCCAAGTAAACAATGGAAGCTGGGTTACGCTCTCCAGCGAGCAGAAGGCAGCTGGCCAGGCAGTCGTCACTGTGCCGCCCGGCGACGTGACCATCGACCTTATGGCCAAGCACTGGTTGCGCGATTCCCGTGGCATCGTGCGATATCTGCGTACTCCGCGCCCGCGCTAAATCGCTATTCGTACCGCAGCGCGGTGATTGGCTCGATCGCTGCGGCTCTCCGGACCGGCAGAAACGTAGCGATCAGTCCCACAGCCAGGAGAATGGCCAACGTCAGGAGCAGCGTGGTTGGATCGGACGGCCCTAAACCGAATAAGATGCTCTTCAAGTAACGCGTCGAAACCAGTGCCGCCGGGATACCCACCGCCGCTCCCAAGCTAAGCAGCACGATCATCTCCCGCCCGAACAGCCACGCGATGTTCTTCCTGCTCGCCCCAATCGCAAACCGCACTCCGATCTCGCGCGTCCGGCTCGACACCGCGTACGACACAATCCCGTAAAGACCGATTGCGCACAGCAGCATCGCGATCGCGCCGAACAGCGAAGATAAGAAGCTCAGAGTGCGCTCCGGCCAGATCCCGCGTTCGATCTGTTCCTGCAGCGCGCTGACCTCGGTGACCGGCAAACTTTTATCCACCGAGTGGATCACCGCCTCAATCGCCTTTGCCGCTGCGTCCGGCGACTGCACCGTTCTCACGAGCAGAGTCGCGCCCGAGCTGTGCGCTTGTTTCAGCGGCAGATAAACCTGCGGCCTCGGAGCCTCCCGATAATCAACGTAATGAGCAGTCTTCACGAGTCCCACGATCTCGACGTTCCCGCCTGCTGCTTGTATGTGCCGGCCTACCGGTTGCACACCCGGCATGTATTGCGACGCAAACGCTTCATTGACGATTGCAACCCGCGGCGAGCTTCTTCCGTCTCGGTCTGAAAACTCGCGTCCTCTGAAGACCGGCTGCCTCAACGTCGCGAAGTACCCGGAACTCACCAGGTCAAATCCGGGCCCGATATCCGAGGCCTTGCTCTCGCGTCCCGGCACTTTCACACCTAGCTGAATGTCAGTTCCTTCGAGCGGCACGATGTTAGCAAAACTCGCCGCCGCAATTTGGGGCTGTGCCCGGAGCCGGGTCAAAATGCTGTCGAATACCCGGTCTGTTTCGCCCTCCGAGTAGTGTCGCGCGGAACTGTCGAGCGACAGCGCCAGCACTCCTTTCGCCTGAAATCCTAAATCAACAGCTTGCAGATCGCTCAACGTTCGTGTAAGCAGCCCAGCGGCGAACACCACCGCAATCGATAACCCAATTTGAACGACGACAAGCAGCTTCCTCGTGCCCAGGCTTTCCCGCCGGAACGAATCGCCCGCTGACACGCGTTTCAACTGCGGCAGCACATCCGGTCGAGCCGATTGCCAGGCCGGAACCAATCCGAACAGCAGCGCACAGGCGAAGGAAATCAGGACCGCAAAGCCAATCACGTGAGTGTTGACGGCAACCTGCCACGTTCCGCCTTTGGCTAACCGAACCAGAACCTGAACGATCCAAAACGACAGCATCAATCCGCAAACCCCGCCCGCCGCTGCCAACATGAAGTTTTCGACTAGTAGCTGCCGAACCAGTCTGCCCCGCGACGCCCCAAGCGCCAAGCGCAATGCAAACTCCTTCTTCCGCGTCGCCGCCCGCGCCAGAAGTAGATTCGCAAGATTGGCGCAGGCAATCAATAGCACCAGTCCCACCACGCCCATGAGGACGGTAAGCGGCGCCCCAAACTCGTCATGATTCGCCGAGGTGCCCTGACTCCCGTCTTTAACCTGCAGTTGGCTCCGGTCCGGGTCTTCGCCCGGTTCCGCATTTTGCCGCGCAATCACGTGAGCCAGCGCCTGTAAGCTTGCCTCGGCCCGTTTTCGGCTGACGCCCGGTCGCAAACGCCCGATCGGAGCTAACCATTTGAAGTGCGCCGATCTCCACGCCGGGCCGTTGCCGAAATTCGAAAACCCGGGTAGAAAATCACTCATGCTCGACGCCGGCACTTGAATATCAATAGCGATCTGCAGTCGAGAGCCCTCGAACCCTTTCTGCGTGACTCCAACCACCGTGTACGGCCGGGAATTTAAGGTGAGTTTCCGGCCTAGAATTGCCGGATCGCCGCCGAACTCGCGCGTCCATAGGCCGTAGCTGATCACGCACACCGGATTCGCTCCGCCGTTCAAAACGTCGTTATCGTTCAGCAATCGGCCAAGCGCAGGACGAATGCCAAGCGTGCGAAAGTAATCACCGGTCACCAGCTCTCCGTTGAGTGGCTTCGCCGCGCCATCTGAACTCAAGTTCATCCGTGTCTGGTATCGTCCAGCCAGCCCGGCGAGAACATGATTCCGTGATTCCAACTCGCGAATGACAGGGTAGGACAGAACGCTGCTCACTTCCTTGTTGCCCACCGCTTCGCTAAGCAGCACCAGCTCGTCCGGATGGCTCACCGGCAGGCTCCTGGAGAGAACCGTGTCGATCACCGAGAAAATTGCTGTGTTCGCTCCAATCCCCAGCGCCAGCGACGACAGAGCGACAACGGTAAACACGGGGCTCTTTCGAAACAGAAGCAGCGCAGACCGAACATCGCGGCGCGTTTGCTCGAGCCAGACAAACGAACGCTCCTCGCGTTGGCATTCCTTTGCTTGTTCGACACCGCCGTAGCTGCGTTTGGCCGCTAAGCGAGCTTCCCCACGACTCATCCCGCGCCTTACATGCTCATCCTCAAGCAGCGCGAGGTGCGACGACACTTCACGCTCAAGCTCGTCTTCCGCACGTCTCGCGCTCAAAAAGTTAAGAAGCTTGGCCGCGGCGCGCTTCCCCGTCACAGCTTGCCGCCCTCCGCAATGAGCTTCTCGACCAGACCCGCCGATCGCCGCCAGCGCTCCGTCTCTCTATCGAGAGCTTTTGTGCCGGCCGCCGTCAGCCCGTAATACTTTGCGTCGCGATTGTTTTCGGTCTTCTGCCAGTTGCCGCGAATCCAGCCATTTTGCTCGAGCCGCACCAAGGCCGGATATAGCGTGCCTTGATTTAAAGTGAACGAATCGCCCGAGATCTGTTCGAGCCGCGCCGTAATCCCGTAAGCATGCTGCGGCCCCATCGTGGCAAGCACTTGCAGCACGATCAGGTCGAGCGTACCCTGCAGTATTTCAGTTTTAAGATTGCGCTTACTTGCATTCAAGTGGAGACCTGTTTCCAAGTCTCCACCCGAATCCACTGGCCTGTCAAGTAGAGGGGGTTTAGCCGCCGGACCGAAGCCTGAGATCTTCGCCCTTCATCTGCTCGGGCTGCTGCAAGCCGAGCGCGCCGAGTATCGTCGGCGCAATATCGCGTAGCGCTCCATCGGGCCGCAACTGCACCGGCTCGTTACTCATGAAAATGAACGGTACCGGGTTTGTCGTGTGGTACGTATGCGGGCCATGAGTGACGGGGTCAACCATCATTTCGGCATTGCCGTGGTCGGCCGTCACAATCCAGGAACCGCCCGCCCGCTGCAGAGCTTTGTGTATCTCGTCCAGCCCCGCGTCAACCGCTTCACAGGCTTTGATCGTCGGCTCGATCTTGCCCGAGTGGCCCACCATATCGGCGTTGGCATAGTTCATCACGATCAGATCGAACCCACCCGACTCTATCGCGCGGACCACTTTGGCGGTCACTGAACTGGCGCTCATCTCGGGCTGCAAGTCATACGTCGCCACTTTCGGCGACGCTACCAGTTCCCGCTCTTCTCCCGCGTACGGCTTCTCGTTGCCGCCGTTGAAAAAATAGGTGACATGCGCATATTTCTCGGTTTCCGCCACGCGCAGGTTTTTCCAGTTGGCGCGTTCCATCACCTCGGCCAGAATGTTATCGGGATGCTCAGGCGGCAGCACGAACGGCAGTCCGAAGCTCTTGTCGTACTGCGTCATCATCGTATAAGTCAGATTTTTTGGCGCCAGCGAACGCGAAGGCTGCGTCAGCGTCTGGTCCGTAAAAGCCATCGTGATTTCGCGCGCCCGGTCCGCCCGATAGTTATACATGATCAGGCTATCGTCATCCCGCACCAGCCCCACCGGCTCCTCGCGTTCATTTACGATCGTGACCGGCTCGATAAACTCGTCCGTCACACCGCGCTCGTACGATTGCTTTACCGCTTCCGAAGCAGACCTTGCCGTAATTCCGTTCCCCAGCACCATCGCGCCGAAGGCCCGCTCGATGCGCTCCCAACGCTTGTCGCGATCCATCGCGTAGTAGCGCCCGGACACCGACGCAATCCGCCCTACGCCTATGACGGCCAGCTTCTTCTCCACTTGCTCGATATACTTTGCGCCGCTCTCGGGAGGAGTGTCGCGCCCGTCCGTGAAGCAGTGGACGAATACATCCTTCAGCCCTTGCTGTTTGGCCATTTCGAGCAGCGCGTACAGGTGCGTCAGCTGTGCGTGTACGCCGCCATCGCTGCACAATCCAAGCAGGTGCAGGCGGTGCCCCTTCGCTTTATCGAATGCATTCAACAACACCGGATTTCTGTAAAACTCGCCCGAGCTAATTGCCAGATCGAGCCGCGTGACATCCATATAAATCACCCGGCCCGCTCCCATGTTCATGTGCCCGACTTCGCTGTTTCCCATCTGCCCTTTGGGCAATCCAACATACGGCCCCGATGTATGAACGAGCGTGTTCGGATAGTGTTGCCGCAGGAAGTCGTAGGTGGGCGTGCGCGCGAGTGCGATCGCATTGCCTTCCGTCGCTGTCGAGTGTCCCCAACCGTCAAGAATCGTTAAAACCAGCGGGTTCGCCATCTATTGACGAAACGCTTTCTTGCCAAGAAACAATGCGCCTTCGCCTAGTTCGTCCTCAATGCGCAGCAGCTGATTGTACTTCGCGATACGATCCGTGCGGCTCGCCGAACCGGTCTTGATCTGGCCGGCATTAGTGGCAACCGCCAGATCCGCGATGAACGGATCTTCGGTTTCGCCGGACCGGTGCGACACGATGCTGGCGTAACCGTTCGCTGCCGCTAGACGCATCGTCGCCAAGGTTTCCGTCAACGTCCCGATCTGATTGACTTTCACCAGAACCGAGTTTCCGATACCCTTGTCGATGCCCTGCTGCAAACGCTCGGTATTGGTGACAAACAAGTCGTCGCCGACAAGCTGGATTTTCTTTCCCAGTGCATCGGTCAAAGCCTTCCAGCCTTCCCAATCGTCTTCGGCCATACCGTCTTCAATCGAGATGATTGGATACTGCTTCGCCCAGCTCACCCAGAAGTCGACCATCTGATCGGAAGTCTTTTCGCTCTTATCGGACTTCTTGAACACATACTTCTTCTTGTCCGCATCGTAGAACTCGCTGGCCGCTGGATCCAGCGCAATGGCAATTTCTTCACCCGGTTTGTAGCCGGCCTTCGAGATCGCCTCAGTCAACACCTCGAGCGCCTCTTCATTCGACTTCAAATTCGGTGCAAACCCGCCTTCATCGCCCACCGCCGTCGAATAGCCGCGCTTCTTGAGAACGGTTTTCAGCGTGTGAAAAGTCTCCGCGCCCATCCGCAGCGCTTCGGAAAACTTCTTCGCGCCGAGTGGAACAATCATAAATTCCTGCGGGTCCACTGAGTTGTCCGCATGCGCGCCGCCGTTGATCACGTTCATCATCGGAACAGGCAGTACACGCGCATTGACGCCGCCAAGGTAACGGTACAGCGGGGTTGCTTCCGACTCGGCCGAAGCCCTTGCCGCAGCCATCGACACCGCTAGAATGGCGTTCGCGCCCAGCTTGGCTTTAGTTGATGTTCCGTCGAGCGCTAGCATCTTCTCATCGACAGCCGTTTGATCGGCCGCATCTACACCGGCAAGCGCCGGACCGATCTGCTTGCTGATGTTCTCCGCTGCTTTCTGAGTGCCCTTGCCGAGGTAACGGCCTTTGTCGTTGTCGCGAAGTTCAACCGCCTCGTGTTCGCCTGTGGAAGCGCCCGATGGCACAGCCGCGCGGCCGACGGTTCCGTCCGCCAGATACAAATCTGCTTCCACGGTGGGATTGCCACGCGAGTCAAGAATCTCCCTGCCTAATACCTTGACGATTTCCATGCTGAGTGTTTTGAATTTCCTATCCTGAAGAGGTTCGAATCGCGTTCGCAGACCGCTGTATTGAAGCTTTTGGTGAGGGCGCGAACTTCCACTCTATCAGGCGATATTTGCGGGATATACGGGCGAAATCCTCGTTCGCGGTACACTGAAACTTCGGCCGTCGCGTAACGCGGCAGCATTGGAAGGTGGTGAATTTTAGTTGGCAGAAGTCCATCTGCAGGATGGCGAGACTCTCGAAAGCGCCCTGCGCCGCTTCAAGAGAAAAGTGCAGCAGGAAGACATCGTAAAAGAGATCAAGCGTCACTCCTTCTACCTGAAGCCCGGCGAAAAACGCCGGACAAAAGAAGCACTCGCCCGTAAGCGTAATCGTAAAAAGCGTCCTCGTGATATCGAGTAGCCGCTTTTTTTCTTAAACTAAGACCCGTCCCGCTTTAGTGCGAGGCGGGTCTTTCGTTTTCAGGCTGCGTGATCTGTGCCGCGCGCCGCCGCGACCTTTGTCTCTTTCCAAAGGTTCTGCGCGGGCATAAAAAACACTGCCAACGCGCACAGTGCGGCCGTTACTAACACAGTGAACGCACGAATCACTGCCGTTATCCGCTTGGGCGCTGATCCTTCCGGCACAAGCGGATCTATTAACGCGGCCAAGTAAAACGCACCCTGGCCTGCCAGCGCAATCACGCGCCATGGACCGGGCAACCCGAAACTCGCCACAGCCATGACGATCATGGAAAAGGGCAGCAATAGGCGCCCGAACTTATGCGAAAAGAAATGCACGAACCGGCGATTGCCTGGCCATAGCAGGGAAGGGAAGTAACGAATAATTTGGTACACGCCGGCCTGCGTTCGGATCTTCCGCCTGAACTCCGATTGCAGCGAAGTTGGCAGGTCGAAAGCCTTCGCCTGATCCTCAAAGTAGATTCGATATCCGCGAAACGCTGCGACGAAGGGCAGGTACACATCGTCGAGTAGTATCTCGGGCGGGATCGGCGCCGCGGCTTGCTTCCGGATCGCGTAAATAGAGCCCGTCGCGCCTAGCATTCTGTCTATCCGGTTCAGGTTTTTGCGGATCCATTTTTCGTATTTCCAATAGAGGCCTGTGTTGTGTTCTTCGCTCGAGTTGCCTTCGCGAATGATCAGCTCTCCGGTGACCACGCCTACGGTAGGGTCTTCGAAGCACGCGATCAAACGCCGGAGCGCTGGTGGATCGAAGGGCTGCCGCACGTCGGTGAGAACAATCAGGTCGGAGGAGACGTGCCTCAAGCCCTGCGTAACAGCAATGGCCTTGCCTGCTCTTGGCAGCACCAACAGGCGCACTCCGCTCGGTTCGAATGACTCGACGATGCGGTGCGTGCCGTCGGTCGACCCGTCCGATACAACAAGGATGTCCAGATATTCAGAAGGATAATCGGAGTCGAACAGTGACCGTAATTTAGCGGCTATCCATTGCTCCCCGTTGTAAACCGGAATGATGACAGAGATCGGGCAGGGAGCCAATCCTTTGAGAATCTTCTTCGGGGCAAGGCGAGCCCAAATCGAAAGCAAAAGCGGATAGCCCGCTAATACGTAGCAGAAGAAAGCCGCACTAATTAGAAATATCGCAGAGAAAACATTCATCTCAATCGAACAAAAGAGGAGGCCGCCCGGTCGAACGGCCTCCCATCACTTCACCCGCTATTGTGGCAGCACCTCAGAGGCGTGCCCGCGCGGGTCAGGAACCGCTCGCCGGTATGGTCAGCGTGGTTGTAGCCTGCACCCCTGGTGAGGCCGTGCTGGCCGCAGTGATCGTAACCGTTTGCGCGGTAGTAGTTGCCATGGCCGGCGATGTGTACAAGCCATTTTGGTCAATCGATCCCGGTCCTGAGATCGACCACCTTACAGCGTTGCTCATGTACCAGCCGGTCGCATAAACCTGCAGAGTGCTTCCCGCCGCTACGCTCGTCTGCTGCTGGGTATCGATGGCCAGGTAAGGGGCGGTACTGTCCGGAGTGATCACCAATCCGTTAATCGTCGGAGATGGAATCTGCGGAACAGCCACGTCCGGTAGGTTCACCCGGAGCGCAACGTACAAATTGTTGTTCGTTACTTGCGCCGGTATGTAAACGTCCGATGGTGTCGCGTAAGCCCAGTTGATCGGCAGACCGAAATCGTAGTTATGCAACGCAATCTGCCCGTTCGCTTCGATAAAGAGTGGAGCATGCCAGGTCTGGTTATACGTGGTGCAAGTCCCGGTGCAGCCGTTGTAAGGCTGAGCCAGCATGATCCGTACCTTGTAGTTACCGTTTGGAACGACGAAACTGTAAACGAGGTCGTTGCCATAGCTGTGGCCTGAGCTCTGGTAGACGAACTGCTCCGGATTGTTCTGCATAGTTGCCCATCCCGGATAGTCGCCCGCCTGCTGATTATAGGCGCCTGTTTCGAAGCCTTGGTCGGCTAGCCAGACCTTGCCCGTGCTGTCGGTGAGACCCGTCTGACTTCCGGAATCGATGCGAATACTTCCCGTCGGACTGCTACCCACAGGCAGCACCTTCACATAAAGCGATGCCGAAGCACTCGGATCGGCAGCGCTCGTCGCTTGCAAAACCGCCGCAGTAGGCGAGGACACCGTTGCCGGAGGCGTATACACGCCGCCCGCCGTGACCGAACCCACGCCTGACACAACAGACCACGTCACATTCTGGTTGCTCGTGCCATTGACCCAGGATGTGAGCTGATACCCGGACAGGCCTGCCATGATGAACAGAGTCGGCGATGGAATGCCGACGATCACCGGTTGGAGCGCAACCGGGAAGCTGACCTGGTAATTGGAGTTGGTCTGATCGGTCGCGGTCACCACAGCAAACGAGGCCGGCGTCACATATCCGTTGCCCGGTTTCACTTCCATTGAGTTGCCGCTAACGACAAAGCTGGATTCATCGACCGCTTCGAAATTCGAAATACCGATGTTTGCGGCCGAAATTTGACCGATGGCGGCCATCGTCGCCGGATCTTCCGACACGTCTGTACTTAACGTGATAGCCGGTCCTGTTCCCGCATCGGCAAGAAACATTCCATACTGCTTCAGTGCCGTCAGCATCACCTGAGCTGTCGCGTTGAAGCCGCTGATATTGAAGCTGGCTTTCAGGCGGAAACGTGCGCCATAGGGAGGGCTGTTCGTGCAAGCTGCGCACCCATTACTTGTGTTCGCAGGCCAGTACGGCATTGAATGGATGAATCCCCCGGCGATGGTAAACCGCATGGCATGTTTGATTGCACCCGCTTTGATTTCATCCAGGTGAACCGTCAACGGCGCCAGCGGAAGGCCTGCCGCATCGGTCGAACCCGCGGTAGGCAGCCCGTAGCCGGTGGAGCTGTAGGTCAGCCCGCTTTGCGCGTTGCAAACGGTGGGCGATCCGGTTCGGCAGGGGCCGGCCGTCAGCCAGTCGTTGTAAATTTCATAGAATTGACAGTTATCCCTGCGAACCGTGATGCTGTGATGATCCGTGTTGTTTAGCCGGGTCATAAACGTTCCGTTCTCTCTCTTGAGCGCAGGCCACTGCGGAGAAACGAATGGTCCGTTGTAGGGAGATGTGTAGTAGAACGACATCGCTTTCAATGGTGTGGTGCTATCGGCGATGTTTGTGCCCCATGCCGTTAAGAAGCTGATACCGTTTGTCCCCATGTTCGCGGTCCACAGCGCCGAGTTTGCTTCCACCGGCACAGCATCGATGCGCGTGTTGAAGACCGAATCGGTCGGCATTGCCTGGCATCCACCGATGACGTTGGTGGGGGAGATTGATGCCGGGGCTTGAAACGAAGCGGCAGTCGAGCCATTCACCGCTAGAGTGCCGGAACTTCCCGCCGCTAGCGTCCAATTGACTGGCCGGTTTGCGCTAAAGGTGACGGTTCCATTTTCGCCGGCAGCCGTTGCGGAGGGAGTAAGAACCAAACCTCCGCTCGTGATTGCCGCGGAGCCGGTTCCTGTTAGCGGCATCAGTGTCGGCGAGTTGGGTTGGTTGCCGGCAATGCTCAAGAAAGCCGCTTCGGACCCCACCACCGAAGGCCTGAAACTGACTGAGATCGTGCAGCTCGCGCCTGACGGAACTGTTGCCCCACAACTGCTTGCAGCCAGGAAATCAGCTGCGTTTGTGCCCGTCACGCTGACCGCCGATAGCGAAAGATAGGATGTGCCGCTATCCTGCAGTGTCACATTTGAGGCGCTGCTGGTTTTGCCTAGCGTCTGGCTGTTGAAGGTAAGGCTGTTCGGTGTCAATGTAACCGCCGGGCTGGCTGCGCTGCCGCCGCCGAGCAACGTCCAGGCGTTCGCGGAGGTGCATCCATATAAGTTCGACCCTGCCGCGGCTGCGCTGTTGAAGAAGAGTTGCCCGACCTGACAACTGGAAGGGAGCGTTGTGCCGACGGTCACAGTCCGCGTGAATGGAAACGCCGAAAAATCCGCGTTCCGGCCTTGTGTCGCTAGATTGATGCTGGTTATTTGCGCGTGGGCGAAAACAGACGCCAGCAAGAACGCATTCGCTAAACGGCCGAACCGGGTAAGGCTAAACCAGTTAAGACCGTTTACCAGGCGCAACCGGCCGGGAGCGGCATTCGTCTCTGTTCTTGAGAGTTGGCTTCGATCAGCTCCGAAGAGGATTCTCCGGACTCTAGACCACTCATGTTGGAAATACTGCAAGGCTTCGTGATCCTTTCAGAATCAAGCCAATCATCGAAGCAGGCGGCCTGATTTTCCCGTGTTCCTTGCACGCTGGATCCATGACGCCCCAAATAATGTGGAATGAGAAACTTGCATCGAACAAGTGTGGTTGCAAGAAAATTTCAACGGGGCGTGACTTCCTATCGCTTCTCGGTTGCCGGCATGAGAAGCAAAGAATACGGGCGCTTGCAGTAAGCGATCCCACGAAATTGGTATGAGCAGATTAACAGGTCTCCACAATTCCGATTGCCTTGACCGGAAGTGCTGCCGCAAGCGGCTAATTCTCTCCGGATTACTCCGGACCGTTTGCGAAAAGCTCTGCACTCAGCCGTCCATTTCTGTCACGATTGTGTAGCGGGTGGAACCGCTCAGCTGATGGCGAAATCGTCTTTTCTTGTCTACTTACTGCTCGCAATCCCCTCGATGGCTGCTGTTTCAATATCACCGGACAAACCTCCCGTGGTGCACGCCGGCGGCTCGGTTCATTTCAAAGCCAATGGTCCGGTCACCTGGAGTCTGGCGCCCGGTAGCCTCGGTAAAATTGACGCCGACGGCACCTACCATGCACCTGCTGCCATTCCGGTCAACAACGTGTTAGCGGGTTGCCAGATTCTGGGCAACAATCACATCTTCAACATGCGGGTGGACTCGCTGCCTCTGTCGCCGAACTCTGCCGAATGGGTGTCGCTGATTACGCCGACCCGCGTCGGCTACTACCCGGGCTGGGGCTTGAACTTGGCTGACGAGGCTACCCCCAAAGAGCAGATGCACTTCTTCTACACGCCTCAGAACGATGGGACGTTTGAAATGGTCCAGTGGCCGAACCTAAAGCGGGAATCCGGCGTCTTTACGGATCCGCACTCCGGCCTTGACCGGCACGAAGTTGCCATCAATCCGCAAACGTGCGACATCTTCGAAATTTATAGCGCTTACGCCAAGGGCCAGAACAAGACTTGCCCCACCTGTACAGCCCAAAGCGGCCTCCATTACAATGCGATGAGTTCCGACCTTCCCCACGGATCTGTCGATGCCGCCGGACTGCTGTTGACTCCTCTCACCTTGGGGCTCGAAGAGATGCGCCGGGGAGAAATCGATCATGCGCTCCGGGTTACGCTCAAGAACAATCTCATCGCTCCCCGTTTCGTTTGGCCTGCGCGCGCCAACGCGGGCGCGTGGGGCAAGATTCCCTATGGCACCAGGTTCCGGCTTAAGGCTTCGTATGACATCTCCCGCTTTCATCCCTATACGCAGATCCTGCTGAAGCAGCTGAAAGAGTACGGCCTCATCGTCGCGGACGGTGGCAACAACTGGAACGTCAGCACCTATACCGATGTGACCGAAGATCCGCAGGTGGAAAACGCGTTTGGAGAGATGTACAGCCGCGGTCCTACTTCCAGCGATTTCGAAGTGGTGGATGAGCGCGGGCTGAAGGCCGATCCCGGAAGCGGCAGTGTGAAGCAGGCCGAAGGCATACCGGTCCCAGCCGGATCGGCGACCGTGATCGCTACTGCCCAAGGCGGGGACAGCACGCGAATGTCCGTGATCCTCGAAGGGGTCACCGTGGGCGTCCCAAATCCGAGCGAATGGATTCAGGCCGGGGTTACTACTCGCATGAGAGGCTGGGTGAATGGCTCGCCCGGCAAACATCTGAAGTGGACGATGCAGCCGGAATTAGGGCGCCTCACCTCTGATGGTCTGTTTACTGCCCCCGATGTGGATCACCCCACAAAAACTCAGTTCACTGCGGCTAGCGAGTCCGATCCAAAGTCCTTCGCCCGCGTCGAAGTAACCGTCATGCCGAAGGGCGCAATCCGTGTTGACGTTGGAAACGCGACGCGCGCCCCGGGAGCGCCCAACCATTCTGCTCCTGACTATGGTCCGGATTCAGAAGGACACATGTGGTGGCGCGACCAGGCTGGCGAAGTCTCCTGGGGTGTGGGCGTCGACGACTGGGGTGAACCTTGGCCGAAGACCAAAGATATTCAGCTTTACTACAGCAGCCGCTACGCCCTTGGAGACATGGTCTACAGCTACACCGTTCCTAACGGACGCTACAAGATCACGCTCCTGTTTGCTCAACCCCAATGCAAGACAACGTTCCCGAACTGGATGCGCATTCCTTTCCATCTGGAGACCCAAGGCAAGCTCGAGATTCCACGCTTTGACATGGGCGCGGGCATCGGAAACGCTTGTCTAGCGCCCGTCTCGGTCTCCATGCCCGCTGTGGTGAAAGACCAGTCACTATATTTCGCCCTTCGAAGGATCAGCGAAGGCGACAAAATGCCTTCTCCTATTCTCAGCGCCTATTCGATCGCGCCGGATGACTCCGCTCCCCACCTTGCGATCACTCCGGAAAAGGTTTCCACGTTGACTCTCGCTCAAAAGGTGTCGTTTAAAACAGTGGGCTGGTATATGGACGATAAAGCGAAATGGTCGATCGTCAAAGGCCCTGGATCGATCAGCGAGGACGGAGTGTACCAGGCCCCTTCCACCCCGCCGTCCAGCAATCAGGAAGTTGTAGTCGAGGCCAAAAGCATCGCCGATCCTTCTAAGACCGCGACAGCCGGCATGACCTTCCAATTCGGCAAGTTCACCGTCACACCCGAGTCAGCTACTCTCTATCGAAGCCTAAGCACCCAGCTCTCCGCCGACCTCTCCGGCGCGAAATATCCTGACGTGTCCTGGTCCATCGAGCCGAAGATCGGCACAATTTCTCAGGATGGGGTTTACACCGCCCCGAATGCCATGAGTTCTGATGCAACGGTTACGGTCACCGCCAAGAGCAAAGCAGTGCCGGATCAGACTGCCTCCACTACCCTCAACGTGAAGGCCAAGCCGGAAACGATTCGCATCGACTCCGGCGCTCGTGGACCGTTCAAAGATGCGGCCGGCAATACCTGGCTAGCCGATTACGGCTTCAGCGCCAACACGATGGGCTATACACAATTGACTCCGATCAAGGGTGTGTCCCCCGACATGCAGCACCTTTATCAATCGGCTCGCTACCGCTATTCGAACCAGAACTTCGACTACAAGTTCGACCTGCCGAATGGCCGCTATGCCGTGACTCTGATGTTTGCCGATTACAGCTTCAAAGAGGCCGGACATTACGATTTCGACGTGGTCATCAATGGCAAGAAGGTGCTCCAGAACTTCGATTTCGATACCGTCAACGGACCTGGCGCAGCGGCTGATAAGAAATTCGATACCGAGGTGACCGACAAAACACTCACGATCAACTTTATCGGCCACAAAGGTGGGGCGTCTGTAAACGGACTCGAGATCGTCTACTTAGGCGGCACCTAAACGCGCCGCGCTTTCTATGGCGGCAAAGTTACCGGCCGGCGCCGAGCTTTGCCGCTTGCTTATAACCGCTCCAAGCGGCGTCCCAAGTGAACTTTGCGGCTTTTTCGAAGAAGGCATCGGACCGCCGCCGTGCAGCTGCTCGATCTTCTAAGGTCATGGCTATGAGCTGTGCAAATTGGTGTGCATCATCCGGCGGCGCTAAAAACCCGTCCACTTGATCGGCGAAGTACTCCGCCACGCCGCCCACCGCCGTTGCTACTATAGGCGTCTTCACGAGTGCCGCTTCGACAACGGCGAGCCCGAAAGGCTCTTCGCGTGCCGCGTGCGCAAAGCATTCTGCATGCTTCACCCAGTTCCAGACAACATCGTGAGGAACGTCGAGCAAGACATCGACCCGGTTTGCCAAGCCTAATTGTTCGATTTGATCCTGGATCGCAGGAAGCTCCGGGCCATCGCCGCCGATCAGGACGAGCCGGTGCCGGGGAAACCGGTCCGCAATCTCCGCAAATGCATCCAGCAGCGTGTCGTGACCTTTTTTCTTCACGAAAGCAGCTACTGAGACGACGTAAGGCGCTTCGATTGGACGATCGCCGAACTCGAGCGGCGGAGTCGATGCGCCATTCCAGATCGCAACCACTCTTGCAGCCGGACTCAGCTCTTTCACTTCTGCCGCTAGCGCATGCGAACAGGTGACGACAACATCGGCGCTGCGGCAAATCCAGGCATACAATTTTCTGCCGAACCACGAACCTGCCCGGATCGACGTCACATCCGCCCCGTGAGCCGAGAGAATCAGAGGCGGCGTCATCCCGGCTCTACGGAGAATGGCCAGCGGAAAAACTTCCGTCCCGAAGAAGTGAGGATTGACCGCTGCCGCCCCTCGAACGGTTTTGCGCAGCCGGATCAGATTCGGCGCGAGATGCAGAATCGAGCCAACCAGGGAACGAACCCCGAACATTGGGTTCGGAAGCTTCATCCATTGTTGATCGGGCGGGGGTTCGGTCCAGCCGGTCACGACCACCACCGGTTGGTAGTCGGCCCGCATAGATTTGCCCAGCCCCACCATCACGTTGTTGACGCCGCTGCCTTCTTTCACAGCCCATTGCGAGAAGAAGAAGTATTTTCTATGTGTCGCTGCCGGTTCGGATCGACGTGCCTCACCTGCCGCTACGGGTACCGGCCTATTCACCGGCGATGGTCTGCTCCTGGTAGCTTTGGGCCTACGATTCCAAAGCCTCGTGTCCGCGCTAACGCAAGCGCCACCCTGCTACGGCCGGCAGTATGCATCGCTGCTTCCAGATCCTGCATGACCTTGGGCCAGATCATCAGCATCGCCGTGACGTATACGGCCACTCCCAGCAGGATTGTGGAAATCAGCAGAATCCAAGGCGTCTCAATTCCGATCGCCGGAAGAAAGCGCAGCCACAAAAAGCAGCTGAGCGCCATCGCTGCCGTGATCAGCACTTGCGGCAGCAACGCCGATGCAAATTCAGACAGCTTGAGTCCGATCGCCCGGAACGGAACCACAAACCCCGGGATCATCAAAATCCCGAGAAACGAAATCGAGTAGGCCGACGCGACGCCCACGATCCCGAAGCGGACTCCAATCAAAAAGGAGACCACCAGCACGCAGCAGGAAACAATGCCGAACCAGAACTGCCAGTCTGTACGGCTCTTCGCTTTATAAATCGCGCCAACTGTGGTTTGAACCGACTGAACGAGCCCAACTGCCGCTAAAATTTGAAACACTTTGATGGCGCCCACCCATTTCACCCCGAGCACCGTTCGAATGAGCGGGTCGGCAATCACGCCCAGCCCAGCCATCACTGGAAAGGTAATCAGTCCGATCAGCATGCAACTGCGAACATACGCCGAGCGAAACCGCGCGTTGTCGTCCTGAATGCGTGCAAACGCGGGGAAGGTTACCTGCGCAATCACTGAGCTGATGTTCTGTATGGGCGTCAACATCAGGTTGTATGCCATCGCGTAATCGCCAAGCGGCGTCTTGCCAAGCAGCTTACCCACTGTGATGTTGTCGGCGTTTCGCGAGAAGTAATTGACCAGCCCGAATCCCGAAAGATTCAAGCTGTAATGTGCGATCGAGCGCACTTCGGCCTTATCGAATTGCAACTTCGGACGCCACTTCGAACCGATCCAGTAACCCGCGCAAGATGTCAATGCGTTTGCTACGTTAGCCCAGACCAGACTCCATACGCCAAATCCGCTGTAGGCCAATGTCAACGCGACTAGAAAGCCCATTACTCCAGCGCTGAGATCGGCAGTAGCCAAAGCCCGGAATCTCATCTCGCGAATGATGATCGAGCTATGCACCACGCCGCAAGACATCAGCCAGAACGACGTGGACAACACACACAGAATGCTCACCAGCTCGGGCGTCTTGAAAAACCGGGCAGCCAGAGGACTGAGGGCACAAACAGAACCTGCAAGCGCCAGACCCAGGAAGAAATTCAACCAGAAAAGGCTGGAAAGCAGTCTGCCGGAAACGGTCTTACGCTGAATGATCGCCGAACCGGTGCCGAGATCGCGAAAGTTCAGAATAAAGACCATGAGCAGGTTCGCCATGCCCATTACGCCGTAAGCGCTGGGGCCGAGCAGCCGCGCCACGGTTGATACGGAGGCGATCGTGAGAATCTGCCGGCCGGCAGTCGACACGCCCGACCAGGCCGTCCCGTTCACTGCGCTACGCGTCAGATTTTCTGCTTCTTCGGGCTTCTGCGGCTCGACTAACGCCATGCTCTCTTAATTGTGGACAAAATGTGCGGTAAGTAGCAGAATGAATTGCGAATAATAGCCGAACAGTCTTTCAAGCCGCGGGCATTCGGCGGTGCGAGGCTTGAGAGGATTCCTGCCTTACAGTACACTAGTGTAACGACAGAGCAAGGAATTACAGCAATTGTAAGGTATTTCTCGTCCAAGTTGCGTCTGTCCTCAGCTCTCGAACGTGTCCAAATTCAAACCTAGTCGCGGAACCTTGCCTTCCTCCGGCAGCGCTGCTGCCGTCCTGTCTGGCAAGCCCGCCCGTACTTCCCCAGAGCAGTGGCGTACGGCAACGGCTGCCATGGTGGAAGGCTCCCCTGAAAGCAGTACGAAGCTCGCGCTCGATGAGCCCGCCAATCCCGCTCGCCAGTTCGCCCTGCGCTGCACGCTCCTGTTCCTTTACTTCCGCTTCAGCTTCGTGCACGAGTTCGCGTCCTCCATGCTGCACGTGGATACGCATATCCTGATCATTCTCGGCGTTCTGTCGTATTTAGCCTGGTTTGTAGCCGGCAACATGTTTGCAGCCTTCGGTGAGCGGCTCGCCTGGCTTTGGACCGGTCTGGTCGGCTGGATGCTTGTCGCCACGGTCACCAGCAGTTGGCGCGGCGGTTCAGCCCCCCTCATCTTGTCCTACATTCGGACTGTCTATCCGTTGATGCTTCTGATTCCGGCTGTCGTCAGCAGGCCGCAAGATCTGAAACGCGTGATGAATACTCTGGCGTATGCGGGAACCACTACCATTCTGTTCGGCTTGGTTCATCGCAACTTCTCAGAGGGGCGTCTCGATGTGGGTTCGGAAGGAAGCACCATTCAGGATCCCAATGACTTTGCCGCGCACTTGCTGATCATGCTGCCGGTCATCGCTCTGTATGCCTTCGCGAAGGGCCGCCCGGTTTTCGTCAAGGCTTTTGGAGCATTAATTATCGCTGCGGGTCTCGTCGAAATTATGAGTACCGGTTCGCGCGGTGGGTTTGTCGCGCTGATGGGCATGACCGCTTACATCGCCTTAACTGGTTCGAGCAAGATGAAGATTGCTGTCTTCCTCGGTCTCCCGTTTGTAGGGCTGTGCGCCTTTCCGCTTGTGCCACAGCAGGCACGAGATAGAATCCTATCGCTCTTTGATTCGAGTGAGGCCAGTGAATCCGCGCGCGAGTCTTCTAACGCGCGTCGTGCTCTCTTAATGGCTAGTCTGACGGCTACCGCTACTCATCCACTCTTTGGAGTCGGCCCCGGCACCTTCCAGGAGTATCAGGCCGGTCTCGCCGCGGAATCCAATCAAAAAGGCATGTGGCACGAAACACACAACGGTTATACTCAGCTCTCGGCTGAGTGCGGCATCCCCGCTTTTCTCCTCTACATCAGTGCGATCTACGTGGCCTTTACTTCGCTCCGGCGTGCCAGTCGCACCAAACTGCCAGTGATTCCCGAAACCGCCAGGACTCTCGCCATTATGATCGCCGGATTCAGCGGTTCCCTGATCTTCCTTGCGCAGGGGTATCGCTTCACCATGCTGGTTGTCGGCGCGATCACCGTGGCGATCAATCAAATGGTAAAGCGGTACGGAGAGCAGCAGCCCGCTTAGCTTTACCCACCCTGCTTACCTGCTTGAAAATGGCTGATTCGACGGTGGCCTCAAGGCCTGTTCCCATTGCCTTGTTCGTTAGAAAGCTCGATTGGGGCGGCATTGAGCGTGACGTGGCAAAGCTTGCCATTGGACTTGACCGAACCCTATTCGCTCCGCATGTCGTCGTGTTTGAACCCGGCGGTCTCCGTTACGACGAAGTGCAGCGCGCCGGCGTCCCGATCTTCAATATGGGCGTCGCCAGTCTCACGTCCCCGCGAGCGCTGAGCATTGCTGCCCGGCTTGCTCAATGGCTGATAAAACGGCGCATTCGGCTGATGCACTCTTTTGACGGCACGATCTTCTTCTGCGCTCCGATCGCGCGTGCTGTTCGTACGCCGGTGATACTCGGCAGCACTCTCGGCCACCGCGATCTCTTCAGCGCAAAAGTGAAGAAACATCTGGCCATTGCCGACCGCCTGATCGACCGGATTGTCGTGAACTGCCGCGCCATGGAACGCCACATGATGGAGGATTACGGCTTCCCGCCAGACCGTATTCTCTTGAGCTACAACGGCGTGGAGACTTCCGAATTCTTTCCGCTTGCCGAGCCCAAGCCGGAGCCGGTTGCGGACGCTTCGCTTGTGATAGGTTCTGTGTGCGTTCTGCGCCCTGAAAAGCGCATGGAAATGCTCGTTGAAGCTTTCGCTTCGGTACGCGGCCTGCGGCCCGGCATAAAGCTGCTTATCATAGGCGGCGGCCCTGAGTTGCCCAGATTGCAAGCCCGAGCGGACGAGCTCAACCTCGGCGCCGACTGCATTTTCTTTCCAGCCGTAAAGCGCGTTGCTCCCTATCTTCGCGCCATCGACATTTTCGCTTCCTGCTCATCTTCTGAGGCATTTTCAAACTCCATCTTGGAGGCCATGGCGTGCGGTTGCTGCCCGGTTGGCTCTCGCGTCGGCGGCACTCCTGAACTGATCGCCGACGGCGTACGTGGGTTGCTCTTCGAGAGCGGCAACGTCGATGATCTTGTCTCTAAGCTCAAGTCTTTGATCGAAGATGAAGCGCTTCGTAAACGTTACGCCGGCGCCGCCGCGGCCTTCGCCGCGAACGAGCTCAGTATGGATGCCGCGCTCGCTCGCATGAGCCGCATTTACCGCGAGCAATTAGAGGAAAAAGGCCGCTGGGCAAAGTAATCGCCGCGCCGCTCTAAACCTGTTTCATTTCTTGGGCATGCAGTTACTCGCATTCCGAGAAAAACAGCTGTAAACCTATACAATCGAATAGATGCCGCAAGACCTGGTCTTGATGTTTGCCTACCATTTCCCGCCGGAAAATGTGATTGGCGCATTAAGGCCGTACCGTTTTTACAAATACCTGACTCGCCTCGGCTATCGCTGCCATGTCTTTACCGCGGCTCATGTATCGCAACTCCCAGATCTGGACGCCGAACGCGTTCCCGATCCTTTTGTCGACGAGCCGCGCCGCGGAACAGGCTGGCAAGTCGAACGCGCTATCCGAAAATTCTTCCTCCCCGGCGTCACCGGTTCACAGTGGTCCGCCCGTGCCTACCGAGCAGCACTGTCGTTTCTCGACAGCAATCCCGGCTATCGCGTCACAATCTTCTCGACGTTTCCGCCCATTGGCACGCATTTTGCCGGATATTGGCTTGCCCGCCAGCGCCATCTACCGTGGATTGCCGATTACCGCGATCCGGTCGGCGATAACTCAATCCATGACCAGCTGAACCGCTTTCAGCAGGATGTCTTCCGCAGACTGGAGAAGATCTTTGTCACCTCCAACGACTTCGCGATCGCCAATACCGATGCCGCCGAAGCCAATCTGAAGGGCAAGTATCCCAATCACGCTGCCCGCATCCAGATGATCTCGAATGGTTTCGATCCTGAAGTCCGTGTTGGACCGCTGCCGCTCGCCAATCCCGCAATCAAGGTGCTTGCCCACGTCGGAGAGCTATATGGCGGACGGACTGTCTGCCCCGTGCTCGAATCGATTCAACGTCTTATTGATCGCGGCCGCCTTTCTCCTCGCGAAACGCTTGTCCGCCTCGTCGGTCCTGCTGTCCCGGGCTCGACACCAGACACCGAGTTCATGAGCAAAGCCGTCTCGCAAGGCTGGCTGACGTCAGACCCGGAACGTGTAGCTCAAGACACCGCCCACCAGATCATCCAGACCGCGGATTACTTGCTGTTGATTCAAAACCAGTCGCGGCTGCAAGTTCCCGCTAAGCTTTACGAATACATCCAAATCGGGCGGCCGATCTTGGCCTTTGTGCAGCCCGAATCGCCCGTCGAACGCATTCTGTCGCAAAGCGGCGTTCCCTACCGGTGCTTCTATCCGTCCATGCCACCCGACCGGCTCGACGAGGTGATCTTTGACTTCTTTCAGCTGGACACCAGCCCGGTTCAAGCCAGCTCCTGGTTCGAAGACCGCTTCAATGCCCGTAGCCATGCACACAAGGTTGCTGAATTGATCGAGCGGGTACACCGGAACGAAGCCCGCCAGGACGCCCGGTTTGGCGAAGAGGCGACCGCCACCAAAGCGCGATCCTGAGCGATGCCTGTTCTAAACAAACACGCCGGACAACACGCTCTCAAAACGTAAAGCGTTCATGCCGCAATCGTCTAGCACCCGCGGCAACTTCATCCACGCGGACCGCCGCCCGGCCAACCCGGAATCGCAGGTCGTTGCGCTCTCGACTCCACACTCGGCGAGCCA
Organism: Bryobacteraceae bacterium; assembly: GCA_965219105.1. GTDB lineage: Bacteria > Acidobacteriota > Terriglobia > Bryobacterales > Bryobacteraceae > Bog-105. Next base: position 4,921,191 of record OZ244728.1, read on the forward strand.
GCTGAAAAATTCAGGGGCATAGTCGCCGCTTGGATAACAAAAATGCACAGGCGCCTTTCCCGTAAATTCGAGGATCCTCCGCCGGTTGTCCTCTATCTCGCGCATGAACAGAGCCTGGTCCCGGGGAGTCCGGTGGCGGTGCGTATGGAGCTGTATATCCACCCCGGCATTCGCCACGTCCGCCACTTCCGCAGGGTTCAGGATCTGAAGAATTCGGCTCTCTACAATCTCGTTGTAATCGATCGAAAATTGTTCCGCGAGAGCTCGCGCCATCTCATCCTTTGCCAGAGTAGAGCGACGCTGCTGGTCGGCTAGTTTCAAGAGCCGGGTCACCACTTCCTGCCGTTCGTGATAGTTAGCGATGGGCATCTCTGCAATCCCAACCTGCGGCAGCCGGACTGACGGTCGCCCGCTCCTCCATAACAGGTAGTGCAGCATCAGCCCAATAATCGGCAGCCGGTAATCGCAGTAATGCGTTGTCAAATACAGCGTGCAGGGATACCGGAATTCTGAAAGAATCGGTACGCCCAAGCTCAGAAAGTCGTAAAAACCATCGTCGAACGTGATCGCTACGCTTCGCGGCGGCAGCGAGTTTCGCTTGAGCCGCTCGAGCGCCTCTCCCAAAGGCAGTACCGAGGCGCCAAACCGCCGCAATGCCTTGAGTCTTTCTCGAAACTGTTCGGCCGTGATGAATAGGCTTGGCCAGCACTGGTGTTCGTCCCTCAGCGCGATCCCGTGGTAACACAAGATCAGGAGCGAGTTGCGACGATTTCCCGACTCCGCGGCGAACGAAAACGCACCCAAGTTGCGCATCGTCTTCAGCATCGTTGTCGAGAGGGCCTTGCGGAATGTTGCACGTCCGAAATTAGGCCGCATTTGCCCAATACCCGCCCTCGTTCCGCTCTCTTGCGCACGCAAAATCAGCGCCGAATTGTGCTCCCTGGAGTGTAGAATACGAGAAGGTTCGCCTAAGTTCACGCACTTATATGTGAAAGCGCCGTTTGAAAATTCTCTTTTTCACCCCTCACCAGCTCTGGCCTATCAATTCGGGCTCGAGGCTTCGGAACTTTCATCTGGCTCACGCCTTAGCTGACCGCTGCTCGGTCACTCTTTTGCAGATTATTCAGCCTGATGAGCCGGTCACCGAGGACGAGACTCAGAAGAATTTCAAAGCCTGCCTAACCGTTCCGAAGGACGCCAGTTACACTCCCTCGAAGATAGTAAAAGGTCTGGTCGGACCCGTCCCGCTTACCGTATTAAATTACCGCTCTGCGGAAGTCTCCCGCGTTCTCGCCAAGCTGCTCGAAAGCGAGCGCTTCGATTCGGTGCAACTGGAAAGCAGTCATCTGTCTTCCTATCTGCCGCTGATACGGAACTCTCCTCAGCCTCCTCCCGTGCTGCTCGATTGGCACAATATCGAATCCGAACTGATGTCGCGCTTTGCCGCTGAAACCGGCAGCCTGCCTAAAAAGCTCGTCGGTCTTCGCACCGCTTCACTGTTGCGCAAGCTGGAGGCGCAACTTGTAACTGCTTGCGATTTTCATACGGTTGTAAGCGAACCCGAGGAAAATCAATTGTTGAGTGTAAGTGCCTCCGCTCAGGTCAGCGTCGTTCCAAATGGCGTGGATAGCAAGGCTTTTACTTTGATTGAGAAAACACCCGACGCCGATAGTCTCCTGTTTGTAGGTTCAATGGATTATCACGCCAACATTGATGCTGTCACTTGGTTCATCAAAACAGCTTGGCCTCAAATTTCCCGGCAATTCCCGCAACTTAAGTTTAAAATCGTAGGACGATCCCCCACGCCGGCTGTCCAAATGTTAGCCTCTGACCGGGTCGAGGTCACCGGAACTGTTGCCGACGTGCGCCCTTATTACGCCAATGCTCTTGCGGTTGTCGTTCCTCTTCGAGTGGGCGGCGGTACGCGCCTGAAGATCCTTGAGGCCATGGCCGTGGGTGTGCCCGTTATCTCCACCGCGATTGGAGCCGAAGGGATCTCAGCCGTAGACGGATCCGAGATCTTGATTGCCGATTCGCCGGAACATATGGCCAATTCTCTGGAACGAATTGTCTCAAGCCCCGGGCTCCGACAAAATATCATTCAGTCGGCTCGCAAACTTGTAACCCGGGAATACGACTGGTCCGCTATCGGCAGCCGCCTGTTCGATTTACATTCGAAGCTAATCGGTTCGCGGATGAGTCACTCATTCTGAATCGAAACATGCTTGCCCTTAATCCATGAGAACCGATAGCGTGGAAATCAGTCCCCCAGTGGTTCGCCGATCGCGTGCTCTTGCCGTATCGAGGAGCAGACCGTCATCGATCTGGCTCTATCTGGCTATTTTCGGCGGTCTCTTGTTATTGGCTGTGCTCCTTCAGGTCGCGAGCGGCGCCTACCATTCCGAGTTCAGCGCATATCCAGACGAGCCAGCTCATTATGTAACCTCCTTGATGGTGCGCGAATACATCATCGGGCCCCATCCCTTCTCGCCCGTTCAGTTTGCGCAGGCTTACTATGCGCACTACCCGAAGGTCGCCTTCGGGCACTGGCCGCCCCTCTTTTACCTGATCCAGGCGTTCTGGATGCTTTTGTTCTCAGCTGCTCGCGCGTCCGTGCGGCTGGAGATTGCCTTCACTACAGCCCTTCTCGGGCTATCGCTCTGGCATGAGGTGCGCCGGTGGCTCGGCTCTGTGCCCGCTCTACTTGGCGCAATCCTGCTGGTGTGCCTTCCGCTCGTGCAGGAATCGACCGACCAGGAAATGGCCGAAACGCTGCTGGCCCTTTGCTGCTTCTGGAGCACAATTTACTTCGGTCGATTTCTCGATTCAGAACGGCTCCGCGATTCCCTGCTGTTCGGCTTGTATTTTGCCCTCGCCGTTCTAACCAAGGGCAGCGCATGGCTACTCGTGTTCGTGCCCGTGTTCGCGCTGCTGCTCACTCGCAAGGTCTATTTGGTCCGCTCCAAAACGTACTGGCTCGGCCTCTTGCTCGCCGCGGTTCTCTGCCTTCCCTGGCAGATCCTTACGTTTCGTTCTGCCCAGCGTGGCTGGGCCGGCGGCTCCCATCCGAGTGTTGGGTACACGCTTTCTGCTCTTTGGCAGTTCTTCGGGGTCACGGTCGATATTACAGGGCCTGTTCTAATCCTGCTGGTCGGCGCCGGCATTGTGATCGCGGTAGTTACACCCTTCCTGCGCGGCCATGTGCAGTCCGCGCCGGCGGTTCTGTTCGGGCTGCTGTTTGGCGACTGGATCTTTCACTCGCTCGTCCCGGCCGGCGTCGAGAATCGCAAGATGATCATGGCTGTTCCGGCGCTGATCTACTTTCTCCTGGAGGGCGGGTTATGGCTTGCGCGCTCGATTCCGCCTCACGGGAAATCTGCCCGCTGGAAGTCGCCGCTGATCTCGGCGGCAGCCGCCGGTATCTTCTTTGGCACGGTCTTCACCGTCCCCAAAGACTTTCATTACGGGTATAAAGAGGCCGCCTCTTTCCTGACCTCAGACCCACACTTGCAGGCCGCCCCGATGCTGGTATCCTCTGGCAGTATCGGCGAGGGACTTCTCATCTCGGAAGTCGCTATGCGTCAGCCCCGGCCTCAAACAACGATTCTTCGGGGCACTAAGGTACTCGCACACGCCGATTGGCTTGGCTCTCATTACAAAATGCTCTACCAAGACCCCTCAGAATTGCTGCAATTCCTCGGCCGAGCTCACGTCAAGAGCTTAGTCGTTGACACCTTCTCCAGCTCCGATCAGTTCCCGCATGAAAAACTTGTCAGGCGCCTGTTGAAGGAAGACGGCAGCCGATTCCGGCTGCTCGGCCAGTTTCCCGGAGTATCGGATGCCGGGGAGCGGGGTCAGGTTCAAGTTTACGAACTCCTGCCACCCACCCCGCCTGCTTGACCTGCTCTTTATTTAGCTCTTCTTCATGTGCGAAAGCACCATCGCCAGTGCGCCCGCGCCTAAGGCCTGAATCACCTTTGGATGCTCAGAGTAGAAGCTGCTCACGTTATCGACGACCGATGGGTTCGCTCTCTGAGCATGCTCGGCCAATTCCTGCAAATTTTGCGGCGAAATCTGTTGTGCCTGCTCAGGCGAAACTCTCCCGCCACCCTGCAGCAAACTGGCTAGCGGACCCGGCAGAGCCGAACCGAGTAAACTTGGACCCGCAGCGCCCAGAAGGTGGTTCAATAGACCCGCCTTTTGTTGCGGGTCCGAATGCCCAAACAACCCCGATAGCATACTGCCAAACCCAGGTGTCTGACTCGATTGGAATGCCCCCGCCAATCCAGTCGCCAATGACTGGGGAGGAGCATTGTTAACCTCCGATTCCGGCGTCCCCACCCGGATGTCCAGCGTTAAGTCCGAGTACGAACTATCGATCTGTTTGATCTTGTCCCAAACCCTGTTCTTCGCCTCTTGAGAAGGTGCAAACGCCAATATGTACAACTTGCCGTCTTCCATCCTCATCTCGGTGGCCTGCACGCCTTCCTGTGGCATTGAATCCAGAGCACTGCTGTACTTCGCTTTAATATCGTTCGCTGTAGCCATAGTGTTTGTCGAATTGTAACCTTTCTAATCGACCGTTAGATGTTGATCCAGCGGCTTCCATGTTACGAATATCAAGACGAACACTGACAAAAGTACGCTCAGTACCCCCGTCCAGAACATCGCAACAGAATTTCTCACCCTCCCCCTGCCACTTGATCCCCACATGTGGCTATACTGATCCTAAAGGCCTCGCCCCATGATCACTCCCAACACCATCGCTGACATCCTCGGCTTAGAAAAATCCGTCCGCTCATTACAACAGTTGGCCTCGGCCGTTTCCGACGGTCTCCCGAAGAGTTCGCTCGAAAATCTCGCTTCGCGCCTCTACGAAGATACTCGCGAGGCCAGCGCTTACAAGTTTCAAGTCGTGCCTCCTGCCACTTGGAAGCGCCGAACTAACCGTCTCTCAGTGGAAGAAAGCGAAAAGACCGAACGCCTGGCCCGCGTGCTTGCGGCTGCGGAGTATGTCTGGGACGATCGTGAGCAGGCCCGCGAATGGATGCGTAAACCTCATCCCGAATTGAACGGCGTCACTCCGCTCGAAGCCGCCCGGTCCGAATTGGGAGCCCGCCAAGTAGAAAACCTTTTGGATAAACTGTTCTTCGGTTTGCCGGTCTAGTGCTCGCCTACCGCATTGCGGACGGTCGGCATCCGATTTACGATGCAACGGGCGCCATGCTCCACGGCGGCCGCTGGAACTCGGTGGGCCAAAGAGTGATCTACGCGGCTGAAACATACGCGGGAGCTCTTCTGGAAACCCTGGTACACGCAAACCTCCCACATCCTCCAAAGAATCACATGGTCGTGGAAATCCAAGTGCCGGAAAGCGTCGCGGTCGAGCGTATAACGAGTTCCCAGCTTCAGGGATGGGATAGCGAAGACCTGAGTGTCTCCCGATCCTTCGGCGACCGCTGGATAGACGAAGCAAGAACCGCCGTGCTGCTGGTTCCCGGAATCGTCACAAATGGGCGAGAGAACAATGTTCTTATCAATCCTGCCCATTCAGACTTCTCAGCCCTACTCGCAAGTGAGCCCGAACGGGTTTGGTGGGATTTTCGTCTTTTCGATCGAGCGAAGTGAGATGAGATTGATGGCGGAAGCTAATGGGAGTCGAACCCACCCGTGACATTCAAAAGTGCCGCACTCCGGTTTTGAAGACCGGGCCCTGCACCGGCAGAGTCTAGCTTCCAGCGTGTACTTCGACTGGCTCAGGCACAGGAGATAGGCGAGCAGCCATTGCAAATCGCAGTTCGTCCAACCCTTTTCCGGAGGCCGATGAGATCGCAAAGAAGGGTAAGTTATGCTCCTGAGCCTTCTGGCGAATCTCCTCGATGCGGGACGTAGTATTGCAGGCGTCGATTTTGGTCGCCACAAGCAGCATCGGTTTCCGCAACAGGTCGCCACTAAACTTCGCCAATTCTGCTTGAATCACCTCAAAGTCCTGTCCCGGGTCGCGTCCGCTGTAATCCGAGACGTCCACCATGTGCACCAACAGATGCGTCCGCTCAATATGCCGCAGAAACTGTGTGCCGAGGCCATGCCCTTCATGGGCGCCTTCGATCAGTCCAGGAACATCGGCAAGCACAAATGTCTGCTCCCCGGCTTGCACCACGCCCAAGTTGGGCTGCAGCGTAGTAAATGGATAATCGGCGATCTTCGGCCGGGCAGCGGAAAGACAGGAAATCAGAGTAGACTTGCCCGCATTCGGGAAACCTACTAGCCCTACATCGGCCAGCAGTTTCAACTCTAAGCGCAGCTTGAACCCTTGTCCGGGCTTACCTTCTTCATGCTCCGTCGGTGCCTGGTGTGTGGAACTGGTAAAACGCGCATTCCCGCGCCCTCCCCGCCCACCCTGCGCCACCGTATAGCTCTGCCCGACACTGGTGAAATCGAACAGCTGTTCACCCGTCTCAGCGTCATAGACGATCGTTCCCACCGGAACCGGCAACTCAACCCCCGTGCCATCGCGTCCCGTACGGTTGCTGCCTTCCCCATGCCGACCGCGCTCCGCCGTATGTTCTGGATTGAATCGGAAATGAAGCAGAGTGTTGTAGTGATCGCTCGCGATTAGGGCAACATCTCCCCCTCGACCGCCATCGCCACCGCTCGGCCCTCCCCGCGGCACAAACTTCTCCCGCCGGAAAGCCAAACAGCCATTCCCACCATCCCCTGCTTTAACGGAAATTACAACTTCGTCGATAAACACGCGGACACCTATTTAGCCGGTCTGATTCCACATCTGAAGACCGGTTTAGACAAACAAACAGAATCGCCTACTGTTCTACCGCGATGATGTTCACAAACTTCCCAAGCCGGCCGCGATCTCGAAACTCAACTGTTCCCGGCACCGTGGCGAATAACGTGTCATCCTTACCCAGACCCACGTTCTTTCCTGGCTTATATCGAGTCCCTCGCTGCCGTACGATGATCGACCCGCCCGTTACCACCTCGCCTGAAAAAACCTTGATCCCCAGCCGCTGAGAGTTTGAATCACGGCCGTTCTTGGAACTGCCCAACCCTTTTTTATGTGCCATAGCAAATCACCGCGCGCCTAAGCTGTCTCGCTTAAGCGACAATCTCCTCCACCTGCACGCGCGTAAAATTCTGCCGATGACCGATCGTCTTCTTATACTGCTTCTTGCGCTTAAACTTAAACACCAGAATTTTGTCGCCACGGCCATGTGCGGCGATCTTGCCGCGCACCCGCGCACTGCGTAGCTGGTCGCCCACCGTCAGCTCACTTGCGTCGTTCGACAATAAAAGCACCCGGTCGAACTCCACCGCCGCGCCAACATCGCCGGCAATCGTGTCTACTTCAATCGTCTCGCCAGGCTTGACGCGATACTGCTTGCCACCTGTCTCAATCACTGCGTACATTATGAGCCTTTATTTGGGTTTCGCCCAGGTATCTTTGCCTCTTCCGCGAACATGCTCCGTGGCAATACCTGGTCCATTTGTTGGATGGGTATCCGAACTCTTCTATAATAGCGAACTCTTGCGCGGACTCGTATCCGGTCGCGCACGCCAACCGTGTTTATTCCGGATCCGCTTTGTACATGTATTTAATTGAATGCTTGTACAAAAGCAGGTTCGGCGCTCCAATGCGGTTCAGCTTCAGGCAGTCGCGGTCGTACCATTCAATCACGCCTTCCAGTTGCTCTCCGTCAGTCAACAAAACAACCATATGCGTTTTGCCTTGCATCTGCTTGGAATAGTAAAACTGCTCGGCGTTGGTCTGGTCAGGAGGCGTAGTCTTCTTAGCCGCCGGTGGCCGGCGCCCCGCGTCTTTCGAATCCCCCGTTAAAGCTCGAACCGGTTTTCTGCTGAGCGAGTCCACGCTCTCCTCCTCCGCCTATTCCAACCCCTGCCGAAGCTTCCAAACCCTTACCGCTCAATTAGCTGCCCGACAGTTCTAGCTGGTTTCGCAATCTAACAATCATAGCGTCAAGTGCCGCTGTTTTCTGTATATTGCGTCGTACCATTACTACAATTTCATCCATCGCCTTGACGGCTTGTTCCAGCCAGCGAACGTTCGTTTTCCCCGCGAGCGCCTCGATCCTTGCTCTTACATCTCGGTTCCGCGCCGGAGCCTTGCCGTACCGCGACAGCAGCACGTCTTCCAATACGTCATAACCCGGCCGCGTGAAAAGCTCCAGCTTCTCCGATTTCCGCGCTCCAAACGACTCCGATTGCTGCACCCAGGCAGAGAAGGGAATCAACCCTGCCGCGCATTCGAATGCCGCCAGCATGAGTCCGCGCCTTGCCCGGAATACCTCCAAATCGAGCTTCGCGGCAACCCCGGGGCACCCTTCCGCGAGCGCGATTCGCAACTCCTGGTCCGGCAACTGGCGCGACCCGGCGAAATCCCTCATCTCTGAATCGCTCAGCCGCCCCAGCTGCAGCACCAGCGACCTCGACCGTATCGTCGGCAGCAGATCGTACAGGTTTTCCACCGTGGCAAAGATAATCAGGTGATCCGGCGGTTCTTCAAGCACTTTCAAAAGGGAGTTCGCCGCTTGTTCGTTTGCCCTTTCCAGGTGATCGATCAGAAACACCCGGTATGCCCCATGCAGCGGCTTGAACTGTGCCCGCTCGCGCAGCGAACGCATCTGCTGAATCGTGATCTGCCGCAGCGGTCCCTCCGGCGCAAATGTCACGAAGTCCGGATGCGTCGAAAAGAGCAGCGGATCTTCCCCCCGCTTGTCCGCCGTCCACTTCTCTCGCGATTCGATCGCCTCCAAATTCGCTGGCAGGCTCAGATCGTCTTGCTCGATCTTTTCTGCCTGACCCAGTAGCGCGGCCGCAAACCGCCGCACCAGCGTAGCCTTGCCAACACCCTCGGGGCCGCTGAGCAGAATCGCCTGGCCGAGCCGTCCGTCGTCCACCATCTGCCGCAGCGTGCGCGCTGCCGCTTGATTGCCGAAAAAGCCTGGATACACGCTCATCGCTCACCGAAAAGTGCCACCACCGCGTCCCAGACTCGCCCGGCTACCTCCTCCGGCCGCCCGCTTCCATCCACCTTCCGGAAACGTTGCGGCTCGCTCTTGGCAATCGCGCTATATCCATCCACAACTCGCCGGTGAAACTCGAGCGACTGCTCATCCATCCGCGTCTCCAGTCCATCGCGTCCGGCCTCGCTGTTCCTTCTATGCGCCCGCTGTAGGCCGGTCTTCAAATCGACATCCACCCAAATCGTTAAATCCGGTTCGAGAGACCCGACCGCCAACCGGTGCGCCGCCAGCACGGCCTCGCCCCCCAATCCGCGCGCATGCCCCTGGTACGCCAAACTCGAATCCGTAAACCGGTCGCTTAGCACCACATCGCCCCGCTCGAGCGCCGGCCGGATCACTTCGGCCGCAGCCTGCGCCCGCGATGCAAACATCAGCAGCAACTCCGCCGTTGCGTCCATCCCGCTGTTTCCCGGATCGAGCAGTATCCGCCGAATCTGCTTGCCGATTTCGGTGCCGCCAGGCTCCTGGTTCTCCACCACGCATCGCCCCAGCGACCGAAGCCGCTCTGCCAAAATTCGCATTTGTGTACTCTTGCCGCTTCCCTCGCTCCCCTCGAACGATAGAAAGACGCCACGCTTCTGATCAACGTATTCCACTAGTCATACACAAAATGAAACAAGGTCTTTAAGTCTTCCCAGGCCTCGCGACGCGCCTGCTGATTGTATTGCCGAAGCAGATACGACGGGTGATAGGTCACCATCAACGGTATATCCTGCCACTTGTGCCACTTCCCGCGCTGCTTCGTGATTCCTTCCTTCGTGTTGAGCAGCGCCTTCATCGCAGTTGCCCCCAGCGCGCAGATAGCTTTTGGCCGAATCGTTGTCAGCTGCCGGTAGAGAAACTGTCCGCACGTCTGCATCTCATCCGGTTGCGGAGTCCGGTTTTCCGGCGGGCGGCACTTCACCACGTTGCAGATATAAACGTCCTCGCGCCGGATCGGCAGCCCTTCCTTGGCCGCTGTGTTGTCGATCATCTGGGTCAGTAGCTGCCCCGCGCGCCCGACGAACGGCAACCCTTGCTCGTCTTCATCGGCGCCTGGCCCTTCGCCCACAAACACCAGCGCCGCTTGCTCGCTCCCCGATCCGAACACGATCGAATTTCGCTGCTCGCACAACCGGCACCGCCTGCAATCGCCTATGTCCAGCCGGATCTGATCGAGCGTGTCACCAATCGGAGCTAGGCCCGGCAGAGCATCTGCGATTACAGGGGCCTCGGCTGCGCCTTCTATCGGGTCCAAGGCAATCGAGGCCGGCGGAACCGGTCTCGAGTACACATCCTCTATCCCTAGATCCCGGTAATACTCGAGATAATCCCGAATCTGCTCCCGTGTTAAATTTGTCATCCCGCTCAGGCCTGAATGCGCACAGCCGCTCGCTAGACCGTTTCCCGCACCGTCAAACGCAGCACCGCAATCTGGTCTAAAATCCGCTCGGCGATCTCGCTTTTCGGCGCTGGTCCGGCGTGTACCGTCTTACCCGACCGCAAAACCATCTCCACCTCGTTCTGGTCCGACTCAAACCCCAAACCGGCTTTGTTGACCAGATTCGCCACCACCATGTCGCACTGCTTGGAAATCATCTTCCGCCGGGCCTCGCCAATCAGGTTTTCCGTTTCCGCCGCAAAGCCGATCAGCAGCCGATCGCCTTTCTTCTGACCCACCTCCGCCAAAATGTCCGGCGTCGGGTCGAGCTCGAGCGAAAGCCGCGCTGCAGTCTTCTTCAACTTCTGCTGCGGCACATCGGCCAGATAGTAATCAGCCACAGCCGCACTTTTCACAATCACCGTGGACGCCTCGAGGTTCTCTAGCACTCCCTGCCGCATCTCCTGAGCCGTCCGAACCGGTACCATCCGCACATGGATCGGAGCAGGCAAGTGAACTGGACCCGAAACGAGCGTTACTTGCGCTCCTCGGCGCGCTGCTGCTTCAGCAATCGCAAAGCCCATCTTGCCTGAGGAGCGATTGCTCACATACCGCACCGGATCGAGCGCTTCCTGCGTCGGTCCCGCCGTGATCAGCACCGAGTCACCCGCCAAGTCCTTCCTCGGCTCGGTTAGCAGTTCGAACTCGGCCGCAATCCGCTCTGGATCTGGAAAACGCCCCGCTCCTACGATGCCGCAAGCCAGCCAGCCTTCGTCCGGATCCACCACGAAACAGCCTCGCGCGCGCAAAATTTGTAAGTTCGACTTGGTGGCTGGATGCTCCCACATCGCTGTATTCATCGCCGGCACGAGAATCACGCGTCCGGTGAACGCCAGATACAAGGTAGTAAGAAAATCATCGGCCTGCCCGGTGGCCATTCGCGCAAGCAGATCCGCCGTCGCGGGCGCGACGATCAAAGCGTCATTCGACTGCGCTACCGCGATGTGCTCAACCGCTGCGTCAAGCGCTTCGCTGGCTCCGCCGTCCGGAAAGAGGGCTGTGATTACCTTCCGGCCGGTCAACGCCGCAAACGTCAACGGTTGAACGAACTCGGTCGCAGACCGCGTCATCACTACCTGCACCTGATGACCCTTGACCTGCAAGGCTCGCACTAACTCTGCCGATTTGTAAGCGGCTATCCCGCCGCCCACCCCCACCACGACGCGCATCGCGCAATTGCTCTACTCTGCGGCTACTTCTTCGGCCGGGGCCAGCTCTTGAGTGAGATCGGTAAACGGCACCAATCCCCGTCGGGTCTCTTCCATCGCGAGGCTTGTCGGTTTTTTATTGGCCGCCGGCAGTACGCTTCGCTGCCCGTTCTGCAACTGACGCGCTCTCTTTGCCGCCACAATAATGAACCGGTACGTACTCGCATGCTCGTCTTCTGGAATGCTGTGCATTGCGTTCGGTCTTGGTTTGTCTGCCATAAAATACCTTTCTGCTACTTATACTTTGCTAATCGCTATCGAAGAGCGTAGGCGGCCTCTCTTCGAAACTTCTTAAAATCGGCCGAATCCGCTCTTCCATGCGCGCTCGCCGAATCCGCTCGGCTCGCACGATCGCCGCTAGCGTGCCGCTGGATTCTTCCAGCTGGTGATTGACCAGCACATAATCATACTGCCGGTAGTTCCGTAGCTCTTCGGCTGCTTCGTGCAGTCGCCGCTGGATCACCGTCTCCGAATCCTCTGACCGTGACCGCAATCTCTGTTCCAGAATGTCGCGCGAAGGCGGCAGGATAAAAATCGTCACCGCTTCAGGAATCCGTTCCTTTAATTGTCTCGCACCCTTCACGTCAATGTCGAGTATGAGGTCCTTGCCCTCCGCCGCTGCCTGTTCCAATATCTCGCGGTGCGTGCCATACAAGTTCCCGAAGACCTCCGCGTGCTCTAAAAACTCGCCTTCTTCCACCCGTCTCCGGAACTCCTCGTGCGTGATGTATACGTAGCTCTCGCCGGGCTTTTCCATCCCTCTCGGCTTGCGCGTTGTATATGACACCGAGAAGCGCAGCCCAGGGTCGCTCGCCATCAGTCGCGCTACCAGCGTCGACTTGCCGGACCCCGAAGGCGCCGAAATAATAAACACCGTCGGTATGTGCATCGCCGCCACACTATCGGCCATCTCCATGTCCGGAGCCGCGCTCCTATTCAAGGTTCAATCCCTGTTCCCTGATCCTTTCGATACTAGCCTTGATCGCCAAGCCATGGCTCGTGATTCGCAGCCCCGGTTCGCCCGCGTTCGCCGACTTCGCCAGTGCCGTATTCGTCTCCCGGTTCATCTCCTGTAAGAGAAAATCGACTTTCTTCCCCACCTCGCCACCACGCTCCAGCAACTGCCGCAACTCGCCCGTATGAACGGCCAGCCGCGTCAACTCTTCCTCGATATCCGATCGGTCGGCCAGAATCGCTGCTTCTTCCGCCAGCCTTGCCTCCGAAATGTGCGCGTTCTCGAGCAGCTCGCTTAGTCTCTCCCGCAAACGCCGGTTAAACTGCCGAACCGCCTCCCCCCGCATCTGCCGGATCGAAGCTGTCTGCTGCTCGATCTCCCGTACCTGCTCTGCCATCGCCTCCCGTAATGCGGCGCCCTCCCGTTCCCGGGTATCGTTCAGCTCGCCGATACACTCGTGCACCGCTCCGAACAGCGCCGCGCCAAAGCCGTCCGGCAGATCCTCCTGCCCGTTCGCCCTATCCACCAGCGATCCCGGCAAACCTAGCCACCGGTTCAGATCCGGTTGACCCTCCAACTCGAACTCTTCTGCGGCCGCCCGAAAAGCTGCCACATATTGCCGCAGCGCCTGCCTATTCAGCCCTTGCTGCCCGGCTGCCCCTGTCCTGATCAGCGCCGTCCGTACTTCGACATGCCCGCGCGCCAGCCCCTTCTTCAGCGCCTGCCGCATTTCGTTCTCAAAAGGCCCAAACTCCTGCCCATGATAGAAATGCAAATCGAGTCCACGGTGATTCACTGACCGCAGACTTACTGTAAGATCGCCCAACTCGGTTTGCCGTCGCACGACCGCATACCCGGTCATGCTCCGTACCGAACCGCCGCTCACTCACCCCTCACAGTTGCCTGCACCTTCCATAAATCCCTCCGGCTGCACCTCACACCTCGGTCGAATACTGCATCTCATACAAGCGCTGATAGGCTCCGTGCGCCTCTAGCAGCCGCTCGTGCGAGCCGGTCTCCACAATGCGCCCATTCTCGAGCACTACAATCTTGTTCGCCTGCCGGATCGTCGAAAGCCGATGCGCAATCACCAGCACTGTCCTCTGCTGCATCAACGCCGCCAGCGCCCGTTGCACCAGCCGTTCCGACTCGCTGTCTAAGTGCGATGTTGCCTCGTCCAGAATTAAGATCGGAGCATCCTTCAGCAGCGCTCGCGCGATCGCCAGTCTCTGCCGCTGGCCTCCGCTGAGCTTTAATCCCCGTTCGCCGATTACGGTCCGATACCCGTCCGGCAAGCGCCCGATAAACTCATCCGCTAACGCCGTCTTCGCCGCCGCGATCACTTCCTCTTCTTTCGCATCCGGCCGCCCGTAGGCAATGTTGTCGAACACTGTCTCGTTGAACAAGAAAGTATCTTGCGACACGATGCTGATGTTCTCCCGCAGGCTGCTCAGCTTGTACTCCCTCACGTCCCGTCCGTCAATCGAGATTGAACCCCCGGTCACGTCGTAAAAGCGCGGAACTAAATTCACCAGCGTCGTCTTACCCGCGCCGCTCTGGCCCACCAGCGCCACCACCTCGCCTGCTTTTACCTCCAGCGTGATCCCGTCCAGCACCGGTTTGCCTTGCGTTGTAGGGTAGGCGAAACACACGTCGCGAAATTCAATGGCGTTCCCCACCCGGCTCAGCCGCAACCCGCCCGGCGCGTCCATCACGTACGGCTGAGCATCGAGATATCCAAAGACCGACTGCGCCGCGCCCAATCCCTGCTGAAAAATGTTGTGAATGTTGGTTAACCGCTTGATTGGTTCGTACAGCATTACCAGCGCCACCACGAAACCGGTGAACGTCTCGGCCGTCATTCCCTCGGTCTTCGCCTGCTGCCGGCCGAGATACAGCAGCAGCAGCACGGTAGACGCTCCAAACAACTCGATAATCGGAGAAGCCAGCGCCTGCTGCGCAATGTACTTCAAATTGCCGCTTTTCCAACGCTGCGAAGCCAGCCGGAAGCGTCTCGATTCGAAGTCTTCCGCCCCGAAACTCTTCACTACCTGATGTCCCGTTACGGTCTCCAGCACGATCTCGTTCAACCCGGCCGTCATGTCCTGCGCATGCCGAGTGGTATTCCGAATCCGCTTGCCCAGCCGCACCGTCAACAATGCCACCGAAGGAAACACGAGCAGGCTGATCAGCGACAGCCGCCAATTCATCGAAACCATCACCAGCAAAAGGAAAATCGCGGTAAATGTCTGCCGCAGCCAATCTGCCAACATAGTCGAGACCGATACCTGAATCTGGTCGATGTCGTTCATGATCGATGACATGATCCGCCCCGTTGTCTGTGCTTCGAAAAAGCGCGAGTCCTGATGCAGCACGCGGTCAAATACTTCCATCCGCAAATCTGTGATCGCGCTGAGCCCCACCCAATTCACCAGATAGTTGCCGCAGTAGTCGCACACCCCCTTTGCCAGGAAGCAGGCGACAATGCTGAACGCCACGATCGTCCAGATATTGTGTACAGACTGCGGGAAAAGATCATTCAGATAAAACACGCGATGCGTCACCGGCATCGTAAACAACTTCGCCGGCGCATCCGGCGCGCTCGTATCGAGCACCCGCGCAAAGACCAGCGGAATGAGCTTCACCACCAGCGCCTGCGACAGCCCCACAATTGCCATGAACACAACTGAAGCAATCAGTGCCGGTACATATGAGCGCGCATAGCGAAGCAGCCGGTACAACTGCTTCAAGCGTGCGCCTCGGTGAGCATTCGCAGCCTCTCGACTGCAGTGATCACGCGCGAAACCCCGACCTTATCCAGGCCCTCGCGCGATACGATCACCTCCGATTCGGTCTCCCACGGTTCCCAGATCGCAGGATCAGATGTGCTGAACAGCACCACGCTCGGAACGCCGAAGGCCGCCGCCATGTGGGCCGGCCCGCTATCGTTTCCCACAAACAAAACCGCTGTTGCCAGCGCTGCCTTTACCTCCGCGAGCGTTCCCCGCATCACCGCGTGCGCGCGGAAGGGCTCAATGTCGTCATCCGGTCCCGCTAGGAACACGGGTTTGATTTTCCAAAGGTCAAGGTAGCGCGCCACTTCGGTGAACCGCTCTGCCGGCCAGCGTTTCGCCGGCGTAGAGGCAAAGGGATGTAACACCGCATGCCGCTCCGGTACCGATGGCTCGCTCACAAAAAGCTGCGCTCTCGGTACTGCCGCCACCGGTACTCCCAGTGCAAACATGGCCGATGCCAAATGTTCGGCCGTATGAACTCTCCGATGCACGCCCAAAATCTGCTGTGCCCGCGGGATCTTCACGTTATAGGCCAAAGTCGTGCTGTGATGCGCAAATCCGGCCCGCCACCGCGCTCCCGAAAGCGCCGTCATCCACTGGCTGCGAGTTCCGCCATGCAGATTCAGACACAACGCGGGCTTCCACGCGCGTACTGCTTGCCAATTCGGCTCAAGGGTGTTCGCAACAATCGGATTTCCAGCGAACACCTCCCCAAATCTCTCCTCGACCGAAACGCCGACCTCCAGATCCGGCCTCGCCTTCTTCAGGAGCCAAAGCGCAGGCGTCGTCAACACGCAATCGCCTAGCGAGCGCAATCGAATCACTGCGACTCTCGACCCTTGCGGCAGCTGCTCCAGAACCGTCATCGTTACACCTTAGGGCTCAATCGTGGCTTGGTCTTTTAGCATCACCGGAATGTCATCCCGGATCGGATATACCCTGTGGCACGATACGCATTTGAGTCCGCTCCCATCCTCGGTGAGCAAAACCTTTGCTTTGCACACCGGGCATACCAAAATTTCCAGAAGCTCTTTGCTGACTGCCATTTGAAAGCCCTATTTTATCAGCGTTGAAGGCGCTTCTCCGCAGGCACTCAAAGTGAGTGTGGTTCGCCTGAAAACAAAGCGAAGCGAAAATGTTCGTTCACGCTCCGCTCTGTTTCCACCAAAATATTCAAACTACGCCGCGACCTTCTTCCGCCGGGCAAATCGAGCCGCGCCCGCCGCCAGCAGACCTGCGCCAAAAAGCGCAAACGAAGCCGGCTCGGGAGCGCTCGCCGCCGTAATGAATTCCTGTGTGCCGCCGTGATCCACATTCGAAACGATGCTGAAGCCGCTTGCATCGAAGCTTGGCGAGTTGTAGTAAGCCGCATTCAAATAATTTTGTACGCCCGTATTGTTGGCGTATGTCGGATTATTAGGATCCATGATGAACCATGCCGCTTCCTGAATATCGGCCTGATCCGCCCCGGGCTTTATGATCTCGCTGAACAAATACGCTTCCGCCTGATAAATCTGAGTGCTCGTAAACGAGTACCCCTCAATCGTTTTCCCGTTATTGCCCAGATAGGTGTTGCTCAAGTCGGCGCTGTTCGCCGCCGTCACATTCGCCTTCCAAGCCGCGCCGATCCCGTTATCGATGAAGTCGTCCACGCACATCGCCGGCGTCGCCTTCCCATTGATCGTCAGCGTATACGGTCCGACGTAATACTGGCGTGTCGAATCGACTGCTCCGTTGCCTGCATTGAGCAGGGTTACATTCACTGGTGCGGCACTCAACATCGTGCCGAGAAAAATAAAAGAGAGAATCGCCTTTTTCATAACTGCCTCCGAATAAGTCGGGAAGATTTGCTGTCCCCGTTGAGTCCAGCTTCCTTCCTCATCGGCAGTTGCGAAAATTGTCCTAGCGGGAATAAGAGTTCCTGGTACCAGGAAACTCCGGCTTTCGCTCAGCCGCTCTCTCTGAAATTAGTGCGCAAGTCGATAAAACGTGGTATGCCGGCGGATTATCCCGGACCAATGAGCGGAAAGGCCCCCAGCCGTCGCCTTTGACTCGACCACATTGAAAGGCCCGCGATTCGGCAGGTCTTATCTAACCGCTCTGATCTGAAGCGAGGGCATTCCTTCACTTCACGCGGATTGAAAGTTCTACGCCGCCTGTAAGCCGGTTTTTGTCTCCGCGACGCTAGCCGCGGCGGCAGCCATTCCTCTAGGCCAGCCATTACTGACTGGCTCCAGCGACCTACCCGGAAGTGGTAACGGAGCGGGCCGCTCCTCCTCCCCTATTTGGTCTTGCTTCGCATGGGGTTTGCCCTGCCAGGCGCGATTGCTCGTCCCGCGGTGCGCTTTTACCGCACCTTTTCACCCTTACCTGGCCTCGACTAATGAGCCCGCGCCCCTCAGCGAGGCGAAGATCTCAATTATGAGCCCGCGCCCCTCAGCGAGGCGAAGATCTCAATTATTGAGCCCGCGCCCCTCAGCGAGGCGAAGATCTCAAAGCCGAAACAGGCGGTATATTTTCTGTGGCACTTTCCGTAACGTACGCTTTGAGCGCACACCCCCGGCCGTTAGCCGGCATGTTGCCCTATGAAGACCGGACTTTCCTCCCGACACTCCTTACGAAGCATCCAGCGGCTGCCCAGCGGCGCAGAACCATCTTGAGTATACTTTCCCTCAGCCCGTCCGCTCGGGCCTCTTCACTCCTGACCATGCCCGACCCCACTCCGCCGTCCCCAAGCTCCCAGCCTCCGCCTCACCGTCACGAGCCTGCCCGGCGCAGCAACAAAGTCGGTATCGTGGGAGCCGGCCGCGTCGGTACCACCGTCGCCTACGCCGCCCTCATCCGAGGCCTCGCGAAACAGATCAGCCTCTACGACCCCACCGCCTCCCGCGTTGCCGCCGAAGTTCTCGACCTCAATCACGGCCTCATGTTCGTCCCCATGGCTTCGGTCGAAGGTTCCGACGACATACAGATTCTCGCCGGCGCCGACGTCATCGTTTTCACCGCTGGCGCGACCCATCGCCCCGACCAGACCCGCATGGACATCGCTCAATCTAACGCCGCCATTTGCCGCAATCTTCTTCCTCAAATTCAGCAGGTCGCTCCTAACGCGCTGATCCTGATGGTTGCCAATCCCGTCGATGTGCTCACCGAAGTTGCCCTCCAGATCACCGGCCACGACTGCGCCTGTGTCTTCGGCTCCGGTACTGTGCTCGATAGCTCTCGCTTCCGTTTCCTCTTGGCGAAACACTTCGGCGTCTCCGTCCAAAGCGTCCACGCCTACATCGCCGGCGAGCACGGTGACTCGGAAATCCCGCTCTGGTCAAGCGCCAACATCGGCAACGTCCTCCTCGATCAATGGAATGTCAGCGGATACGGCCGCCCGCTCTCCGAAACCGAGAAACACGAGCTCTTCGAAAACGTCAAAACCGCCGGCCATCAGATGCTTGTCGGCAAAGGCGCCACTAATTTCGCCATCGGTCTCGCCTCGGTCAGCATCCTCGAAGCCATCTTTCACGACGAAGGCCGCGTCCTCCCGGTCAGCTCACGCGTCCACGATTACCACGGCATCTCCGGCGTCTGCCTCTCTGTTCCCGCCATTGTCGATCGCTGCGGCGTCGAGAGCGTCATCCCGCTTCCCATGACCGCCGCCGAGATAGCCGGACTTCAAGCCAGCGCGAACCGTATCCGCGATGTCGTCAACTCACTGGGCTTCTAAACTCGCCTGCATGCTCGGACACTCCAAATGCTGAACGATTACCAGAGCATGCTCCTTATGCTGGCTACCGTATCAGCCGCCGTAACCTTCCTCTTTCTTCTCCAGCGCATCTGGCCGAGCGACCTGCGCCGCCAGCACAACGATCTCATCGGATGGCACGTCAGCGTGCTCGGAAGCACTTACGCCGTCATCCTCGGTTTCATGCTTTTCGCAGTCTGGACAAATTTTCAAACCGCTGACACCAACGCTGAAGCCGAAGCCAATTGCCTGGTCAGCGTAGCGCGCTCCTCTCGCGGCCTGCCCGCCGAGCAACGGGCGCTGATTCTCCGCCTCGCGAACGCCTACACCCGCATCATGATCGCTGAGGAGTGGCCCGCTATGAGCCATGGTCAGATCAGTCCTGCGTCTCACCCCATCGTTCAGCAGCTTTGGGCTAGCCTCATCTCCACCGAGGAACGCCCCGGCCTCGAACAGACCAGCCTCGACCACACCATGAGTGAACTCGCCCGCATGACCGAGTACCGCCGCCTTCGTCAAATGCAGGTCGATGCGAATCTGCCAGAGATTCTCTGGCTGGTGCTCATCCTCGGAGCGACGGTCACCATCCTTTCGGCCTGCCTCTTCGGCACCTCCGATTTTCGGCTCCACGTAATCCAGGTCATCATGTTGTCCCTGCTGATTTCGTCTATCCTGGTCGCGATCGGCGACATCAATCGCCCTTTTCAAGGCTCAGTCCACGTCGGCGCCGAAGCATTCGAACACGCCCGCGCCACGCTCGCCGACATGCATTAACTCGCTTCCTCAACTCCCGCAAGAAACCGCTCCCTCAAATGCCTCCCGATCCAAAATCCCGCGTCTCGGATCATTTCGGAATGATGCACTTGACATACCATCCGATGGTAAGATAGCGCGGTGCTGCCTTTAAGGCGATATTATGGCAACGTAGCGCGTAAGATATGGGTTGACGGTTTTGACTGGGGACGTGATCAGCTGCTGATAGGACTCGTTTTAGCCGTATTCAGTACGTCCCTGCAATGGCGAGATGGAGATTTCAGTCGAGCTCTATCAGCTTGGACAATCTTTCTGCACGCGATCTTGCCCTACTTTGTGCTCGGTGCACTTTATATAGTTTCGATCCTTATAAGAGGACCTTGGAAGGTCCACCGAGGTCTTTTGGAAGAGCTTTCGAAATCGCGCGAGGAGAATCGAAGGGTAGAGAACGACCTGATAAAGAAACTTACCGCTTCAGAACAAGAGCGCGAACGAATGGAACGCGAGATTGGGCCAAACCTGCTGATGGAGCTGGTTACTCCCAAGTTGGACTTTGAAATCATCCGCCTGATCAACGAGGGAGATCAGTCGGCAATAAATATAGTATTGGAAGAGTCTCCAGACGAGCAAATTAAGGTTCAAGCTATTCCCTGGTCTGTACCGTTCATACAGGCTCAAGCAGCAGAGAATCTCAAGGCGCATTTTTATCAAGAGATAGCCCCCAATTCAACGCATGGAAGGGCAATCCGAGACTTCCTTGCGACTGACTCAGAACTATTGCCGCTGTCCGTGCGCTTTGAAAATTCAAAAGGCATGAAATTTCGGCGACGGTTCATTCTTCGTCGAGAGCTATTCCAAGAGGAAGTTAGTTGCTTCCCGGAGCCGAGAGAAATCTTACAGGAACTACCTGTGAGGTTTTGATTTTAGGCCTTCTTCCATTTCAGTCTTACCTTTCTCTCCATCTACCCCGCCCTCGGGCATTTCTTAACCGGCTCTACCTGCAAGCAAGGCGCAGGACTTAGTTTTCTGACAACGGGATCTGTTTCTCGTCGCCGGGTTTGGCATCTCTGATTCCGCCGTTTAAGTTGCCAACGATATGTCTGTCCCGCTACTGACATGTACTTTGGAAAGATGTCACTAGATACTGTTGGGCGAAACGGCTGCGACGGAGACCGTGATCACGGCTAAAGTGTGGTGGAGTATGTTAATCATTCCCCTCGACGGCGCTCTTCTCTGTTGATAGGCAGATATACTGTTCGATGCCCAACGATATGGCACACCATTACATTCCGATTCTTAAAGCTAAACCCGGAGAAATTGCCGCCATTCGGTCATTGTCAACTTACATGAAGTCGCAGTTGCTTCCGTTGTTTGAGTTGGTTCCGGCACCACAAGGGAGAGACGGCCTCAACGCCAAGTTGACAAGCAGAAGCAGTGTCGTACCAGCTAAGACAACTGAGGTGCGAGCTAAGGAACAATGCAAAGCGATAGCTAAAGCATGGGCCTTGGATTCTCGCATTCTCCTAGATACCCATTTTCTCAAGGAGCAAGCCGACCAAGGAATGGCCTGGGCCATGTCCTATTTCGACCGTGAGGCGAAACAGATATCTGTCGTTCCAGTCTGCAATCTCGATTCCGCAATGGAGCACTTGAGCAAGGCAGCGTCGCTATGCCTTAGGTTGCGAACATCGGATCTGTATGATCCATTGTGCCAAAAACGTGTGGGCGAATTTGTAAACAGAAGCGCGTTATCACCGCATCAGCTGGATCTTCTGGTCGACTGCGGATACATACAGGGAGGAGATGCACGGGTGCATGAGATCTCTCTGGCTCTCAAAGACGGCCTCCCGAAACTGTCTGCCTTGATGCAATGGCGTTCATTTTCGTTGGCGGGAGGAAGCTTTCCTGCATCTCTGGCCGGGCTTGGTCCAGAATATAATTCAATCCAAAGACTAGAATGGGCGATTTGGTCTCAGGTGACAGGATCCTTATCGCTTCGCAAGAATCTGCTTTTTGCAGATTACGGGATCCAAAATCCCTCACTTCCTAGTGGAGGATTTGCTGGCTACAGCAACATCCGATACGCTTCAAAATCCCATTGGATCGTGCTGAAGGGGCAGCTTCTTGGCGCTCGTCACCCCAAAGCAAAAAAGGAAGCGGAGTATAGGCATCTGTGTTCTGTCCTAACCAACAATGAGCAGTTTTGTGGGAAGGATTTTTCGTTTGCCGACGAGTATATTGCCGATTGCGCGAATGGCATCAAAACACCCTCTATCGGCTTAGCAAGATGGAGGGAGGTTGGAACGAGTCACCATCTTCACTTCGTGGTTGAGCAGCTTTCCAGTCAAGCCGCGTCCTCAGCGAGTGTCTGACATGCTCTTGGATTGTCTTTACCGAAATCTGTAGCGCCATCTGCTCCATCTCGAAACACTCGAGTTTTCGGACGGAGCCGCTGAAGCCAATCTGCCTAATTAAGTTTTCCAACTCGCTTCGGCGAAGAAGTCGTATGAGTGCGTAAGCGCTGATACCTTTATTCCTAGAGGGCTTTCTAACGCACTTCACCCGGGGATAACCGCTTTGGGTGGTCACAAGGTACAATCCCCACCAGTCTGGAATGCAGTTTTTACACGATTCCATATAGCGAAGACCAACAACGATACTAAGATAGTCGAAAACGGCTCCATACGCAGGCAACTGTGTTTCCAGCCGGCGCAGCGTATCAACATCGCTCTTTATTTCGAATCCATGAAGGGCTCCGTTTACAACGGCCAAGTCAATTCGGGGAGCACGCTCGGTTGACAACACCATTTCCTCCAAAAACCGAGAATCCTGACCGAACTCTCGTCTAAGCAGTGCACGCATAGCAACTCGTAGATCTATATCCCGCATGACTGATTGCTGCGGTGCTAAGTGACGCTTCTTCACAACAAATTAGATTCCCTCAACGGTACTCAGTGGTGTGGGTTTGGAGTGCTGAGCTGGTATCTGGCCTGATGTGCGCTGAATATTCAGCATCATGGTACTGGGTTTTCAGCCATGGCGCGCTCCATATGTCTGGATGCCGCACTCCCATTTGTTCTGGACGCTAACGGTTCTTGCCTTAGCATCAAGCCCATGCGATGAGTCGTAACCCAGCCGTGCGATAAGAGCTTTTTGTTTTCCAGTTCAGGATCCACGTTCCAAAGACTGCGCCATAGTGATGGGCGCTGATGCCCTTGTTCCAGAGCGCACTACTTGAATGGCGAGTAGCCACTTATTGACCGGAAATGCCAGTCTTCAAGATTGACTCCGATAGTGACAGTAAACGGCTGATGGAAGAAAGCGTACTTGTAAAGGCCCTTACGAGTTGTTTTCCGGCAAGTTCGTAGGCATGATGGTTGGCGCCATAATGCGGAGAGATTGGACCATCCGGCCAGCGAGTTTCTTCACAAGTGTTCCCGTGCGGCATGTTCATCGTGGGCTCGGGCGTCGATTGAAGCCATACCTCACTGTCAAGTATCTGATTAGGTATGTCAAGTACATAACGGCGCTCTTACATCAGTATCAGTTGACACGTCCCGCGGTCACACCCCTCGTAATCGCATTCGGCGAGAATACCCAAATCCCAATGCATGCGCTCGACAGCGTTGCGTGCGAGTTCTTGGTCTACCGCTGTCGGAATATAAACGACCCCGTATAGCTCACGAAGAATGTGAGCCTGCCCCACTGCGGATAAATTTAGGATGGGTGACGAGTCCGAGACAACAAGCAAATCAACTCAGCTCTGCAGCTCGCTTCAAATCCTGCTCGAGCTGATCGAGGCCGTAGTGGACCGGAACCCGTCGCCTCGCAAGAAAACGCTGGAAATCAAGCTGTGGAATCTCGGCAAGTTGCGCCGCTTGGCCCAGTGTAAGCCGTTCCTGTTGAAACAGGGCAATAGCCAGTTCCGCTTTTAACTCTGACTCAGTTAGTGATACGGATTGTAAAATATCGTCCGGGATAACTACCGTCATATCCGCCCGTCCGGAACGCTGCCCTTGATCGGACGCCTCCACCACTGCTCCATGACTCTATTGTCCACCTCTCAATCCGCCCTCCCCAAATGCCCGAAATTCAAAATCGCATTGAACACCAGCGGATAACTCCCGATCGTCTCCCCCCGATACACCGGGTTGTTCCCGAACAGCAACACATTCCCCTTACCCAAGTGCGCATCGACCACAATGGCGTGCTCCGCAATCGACGCCGGATTGTCCAGCAACCCCGATAGCAGCAATCCCTTTGCCTCTCCAAACCGCAGCATCACTTCCGGCCGCATCGCCTCCGGAATCACGTATGGATTATTCCGCTCCTGATCTTCGTTCAGCTGCGCTGCTTGCCAAGGCTTCGGCGAGGGCAGCGGCGGAGCCTCATGCACCGAATGGCCCATCGGTTCGTCCTCTTCCTCAGGGCCGCCGCGCCCCGTCACGCGCTTGTACTCCTTGGCCGTCAAAACATCACGATGCGTTTCCGCCATGTTACTCACGTCAAACGCCAGCCCCTCTGCGCTATACACCCCAAAGTTCGGCCCATAACCATACATCACCGGCGACGTCTTACTCACCGGCACCGCATTCAAAACGCTGCCCACCACCTTCAGCGTCTTCTTCGGTGCGACGGTTACTCCTGGCGCGAATCCTTCATCGATCGCAAACTCGGCCGTATCCTCCGACGTGATTAACAGCCCGCCGTTCTCCACAAACCGCTTCAAGTGCTCCACACCGCTGAACCCAAGTCCCGGACGCATGTCTTCGGTATGATCCAGCCTCCCCAGATTCGGCGTCAGCTCCGACTTCTGCCACGGAAGCGCATTGCCGTACATCGGCAGTCCCTCCACGATCTGTTGCGTCGAGACCTCCGCCGGCGCGAAAATGATCACGTCGTACTTACTCCGCAAGTCGCTCTCCCGCGCCACCGTCTGCGTATTGATGTATGCGTAAGGCACCTGCAATTGGTCGAATGCCAACCGCCACCATCCCTCGGTCTGCGTGTAGATCCACGTGTGCATAAACGCAATGCGAGGAGCACTCGCCGCATGCGCCTTCACAGCCGGCTTGCCGTCGAGCGCCACCGCCGTTAAATCGAGCCGCGTTAAAACGTCTCGCAATCCGCTTGCGTCCCCATCCTCGATCAAAAGCGTGCCGGCCGCAAAGTGATGCCCGCCGCTTTCAAACGCCTGCTCGGCAACCGTCACCTTCGCGCTCTTCCGCGCATACACCAGAGCGGCCAGCGAAATCTGCCCCGTATTGTCGATCGCATACGTCCCTGCCGTCTTTGCTCCCTCGAGTGCCGCCGGCTTCAGCTCCTCCACTCCTATCGTGTGCATCTTGACGCCTAGAATCGTCTTGTCCGTCACCCGCAGCAGACGCGCATTAAACAGATCTCCGAACGACCATCCCGTGTCGTCATACGGATGCTTCTGCGGATCTTCCGGCGACCAGAACTGCCGGTCTAACAATGCATCCGCAATCCGCGAGTACGGCTGATCCATGCGAATCACGTAACTGCCCGCCGCGACCGTCTCCACGTGCGCCGCTGCCGAACGGGCCTTCTCGTCCGACCCCACATTCCGCGCAGGCCGCATCGTCACCTTCGCCTCTTCGTCCAGCCGCGAAATCTCCACATGCTGCTTTGCCATCACCTTCAGCACTGCAAGCTGACGGTTCAGCGCCGCCTCATCGTGCGGAAACACGTAAGCCGCCGGTCCCGCCTCTTCCGGCTTGGAAACTGACCGCTTGCTCTTCACGTAAAAATTGTTCAGAAAGTGCTGCGTGTTGTGCGAAAAATACGAAAGCGTCGTCAGCAGCGCCGTCTCCTCGTAATTGTTGTTATTGCGCTGCGACCACATCACCGTCGGATACGGCGGGTTCGGCCGGTACCACGTCCGCGAGTACTGCTGCGGTGACAAAATCCGCTTCTCCGTGTCCGCGCCGCCATTGCCGAACGTCTCGTACAGCCGGCTGATCCCGTTGTGCATCCCCGCCAGGAACATCAGGTATCCCGGGCTCCATGTATCGAACTGACCATGCGTGAACACGCCCGGCATCCCGAAGTTCTGCATCTGCGCCACGTTGTTCCATCCAAGCGCCGCCCACTCATCGGCCAGCAGCGGATCGATCCAGGCGTTATACGGCCCGTCGCCCACCGTGTTGTCATACAAAAACGGAACCGATTCGTGTAGGTCATGCAGCACCAGCGCATGCCACTTTAAATACGTATCAAGTACGTTCTTGGTTAAATCGAGCGTCATCGCCATCGCGTCCCGATTGTTGTCGTGCGCCACGTAATGCCCCCAATAGAGCAGCCGCGGCCACTTTTCACTCGGATGCGCTTTGTGCCAGCGGTAAATGTCCACCATCCGGTCGCGCCCGTCCACTTCCACTACCGGTGTGATCAGCACAATCATGTGCGATCGGATGTATTGAATGTACGGGCTCTCATCCACCGCCAGCCTGTAGGCAAGCTCCATCAGCGCGGTCGGCGCTCCAGTCTCCGGCGAGTGAATCGTCCCCGTAATGTAGTACACCGGAAACGATTGCCCAATCAGCTTCGCCGCTGCCTGGTCGTCCATGTGCAGCGTGCGCGGATCGGCCAGCTTCCCCAGTCGCTCGTCGTTCTCCTTCGCCTTCGCAAGCAGCGATGCATCCCCAATCGCCGCCGCAATCATCTCCCGCCCTTCTTCGCTATGCCCGATCGTGTAAACCTTCACGCGCGGCGAATTCGCGGCTAGCAATCGAAAGTATTTATATACGTCTTCCGCATACGGCAACATGTTCGGAGCGCCCGCCACATCGCCCAGCACTTTGTCCGGCGTAGGAACCTTTGAAGCCGGCAGGTAATTCGTCAGCGGAGAGTTGAACTCGGGCGCAGTCGTATACTGCGCAATCTTCTTCGTATACGCTTCGTCAACCTGCTGATTCGCCGCGCGCCCCAGCGGCTCATTGATCAAAGATTGCCCCTGCGCCATCCCCGCGGCGAGAACCAGGCCCGCCGCCGCGCTCCAACGAACAAGTGTCTTCATGAAAAGTTGTGACTACCAAAATAGCTTGGTCGCCAACTTGCCGCTCTTACTGGCCGGTTCGGATCTTGTGAACCGGCCGTGGAGGCGCCACATAGTTCACCAGCTCATCCACCGGCTTCTTGCCCGCCCACGCAATGCCCCGCAGCAGCGTCCGCTGTATCTGGTAATTCGAAAAATTCGCATAGATGTGGCCCTGCATCCACACAAACGCCCGAGCCGACTGCCCGCCCTCGACCGTGTGCTCATAGGTCCAGATCTGCGGCACCACTTCGCCTTTGTGCTCGCCCGCGCTCGGCGTCCCCGGAATGCTCGTCGTCGCCAGCACATGAATCTTCGGATCGTGCGCCCACGTCATCTTAAAAAACGCCTCGTCCAAAATCGTGATGTCGGTCATGTCCTTCATGATCGGATCCGACTTGTCCACAACCGTATAGTGAATCGGAGCATCGAGCGTATAGTTCACCTCTCCATGCTTCTTGCCGCCGCCGAGCAGCAGCGCCATGTAATCCGGGTCCGGTCCGCACAGCGAATCGTGGAAATTTACCAGGCCGCCCCCGCGCTTCACATACGCCATCAGCGCTGTCTTCTCTTCGTCGCTCATGTAACCGGCGTCGCCCTTGTAGATCACCACCACGTCCGTCTTCGCAAGGTCTTCGGCGCTAGGCCCATGCAGTGCTCCATCCACCACCGCCCCACGCTCGGTCAACAGCTTGCTCCAATCCGCCAGCAGTTGCGGATAATCATGCTGCCCCACCAAGTGCGACTTCAACCCCGTCCAAAGATAGACATGCATCCCGTTCGGGTTCTGCCCCGGTGCGCGCGGCGCCTGCGAACTCCCCACCCGCGGAACCAACAGCAAAGCACTCACCGCCAAGAGCGGAATCCAAACTTGGTCTCTTCTCATAACTCGCAAACCCTCCCGCAAAAGTATGTCACCCTCGCCGCGGACCACGATACAATTCCGCCGAAATTTTCCCAGGTGCTCTTATCAGCTAAAGATCGGTCCACAAATTAGAGCTCGTCGTTGGGAAGAGCAGAAGAAAGGACATAGTTAGTTTTATGACCGGGAATAAATTTGTATTGACGTTTGCTTGCGCCGCCTGTAGTTGCGGCATTCTGAGTGCTCAAAACTCCGGCTCAGGCTCGTTAAACTCGACGGACAAGAAATTCGTAATGGAAGCAGCACAAGGCGGGAACTTCGAACTTGCCAGTGCCAAGCTAGCCGCGCAGAAAGCGTCCAGTCAAGATGTGAAGCAATACGCGCAAAAGCTGGTAGATGATCATGAACAACTCGATCCGCAGCTTAAGAGTTTTGCCAGCGAGCATCAAGTGGCTATACCAGAAGGGATGAAAGCTGGTGATAAGTCAACCATGATGAAGCTTAAGAATCTGAGCGGAAATTCCTTTGATACGGCCTACCTCAAAAGCGCCAAAAAGATCAATAGCGAGGACATGCGTGAAGAACAGAAGGAACTTGACAATACTCAGAACGCTCAGCTCAAAGCGCTAGTCCAGAAATTCAAAGACAGTGATGCAGCACATGAAAACATGGCCCAAAATCTAAAGAGAGCTGAATAGCTGTTATAGGAATCTCAAGCAAACTTCGCAACTCTGCTGTTTCGAGTTAGGGCCGTGAACCGACTGTCCGTCAGGAGCTTGCCTCCAGAGTTCAGGGCGGGCCTGTTCGCGGCCTGGAATGCGTGTTCGCGAATGACTTATCTCTTGCTTGCTGGAGGGACATCGTCATGCCTTTGCGTTCCTCTTTAGCTGGGACCGCCTGCTGAAATCATGAACTCGCCGAAGCATCATCAAGGCTATCGTGCGAAAGACGATTTCATCCCCGCACTGGTCGGAGGTGTCTATTATCTGCCCGGGCGAACTTGCCTAGCTCGTGGCTAAGAGTTTGAGGCGAGGCCTGTGCTGGCTCGCCGTGTTCTTCACCGTGATTGCCTTCATCGTCGGCCGGGAGCTTCGAACCGAGCCCGCCATGATCTTCAGTCTCAGCTTAGTACCGGCCGGTATCTTCGGCGGCATCGGTCTCTTCACGTCCCTACCGACACCATCTCGGCGCCGGCTGCTAACATTTGCATCGGGATCGCCATCGATTCCGTGGTCGATTTAATCTTCGGCATGCGGCGCGTCAAGAAAGATGGCAAAAAGGTTGGAACGCATGGATTGCTGCACGCCAGGAACAATGGCGAGTTTTATCTATTCGGATGCCCATTGCCGCCGGGTTTGGAATCTTTACGCTTTCGAACTTTCCCCAACCCAGCGTTTTGAATTAGTCGTTCTCGCCGGTACAAGAGGGTGTAAAAAGGATTGTGTAAACGCGGTTCTCGAGAAGAGGAAGATAGGAGAACCGGATGGCAATCAAGAAAGAACTGATCGACGAGCTCATTGCAAGCAGCGAAGGAAGCCTGATCGGACCGAACGGTCTGGTGAAGGAACTGACCAAGGCGCTGGTGGAGCGGATGCTGACCGGAGAACTGAACCATCACCTGGGCTACGAGAAGCATGACGTAGCCGGTTACCACAGCGGCAACTCGCGGAACGGCAAGAGCACGAAGACGTTGAAAGGCGAAGCCGGCGAGATGGAGATTGCGGTGCCGCGCGATCGCAACGGCAGCTTCGAGCCGCAGTTAATCGAGAAGCACCAGACGCGCTTTGCCGGTTTCGATGAGAAGATCCTGTCGATGTACGCGCTCGGCATGACGACGCGTGACATTCAGGGCCACCTGCAGGATTTATACGGCGTCGAGGTGAGCGCCGCGTTGATCTCGGAGGTCACCGGCAGCGTCATGGAGGAAGTGAAAGCGTGGCAGGAGCGGCCGCTGGAAGCGTTGTACCCGATCGTCTATCTGGATGCGCTGATGGTAAAGATGCGGCAGGACGGCAAGGTGGAGAACCGCGCGGTGTACACCGCGATCGGCATTAATCTGGAGGGCCAGAAGTCGGTGCTGGGCTTGTGGGCCAGTGGGAACGAAGGCGCCAAGTACTGGATGGCGGTGCTGCAGAACCTGAAAAACCGTGGCATGAAGGATGCCTTCGTGATCTGCACCGATGGGCTCAAAGGCTTCCCGGAGGCCATCGAAGCGGTGTTCCCGAGCACGCTGGTGCAGACCTGCATTGTGCATTTGATCCGCGCCAGTCTCCAGTTTGTGAACTGGAAAGAGCGTAAGAGTATGGCGGCGGATTTGAAATCGATTTACCGGGCCGTCAGCGCCGAGCAGGCCGAAAGGGCGCTGGGCGAGTTCCGGCGCAAATACCCGAAGCATCAAGTGGTAGCCGATGTGTGGGAGCGCAGCTGGCAGCGGGTCATTCCGTTCTTCGACTTTCCCGAAGAGATCCGCAAGATCATCTATACGACCAATGCGGTGGAATCGTTGCATATGACGCTGCGCAAAGTGACCAAAAATCGCGGCTCCTTTCCCACCCAGGACGCCGCGATCAAACTGCTCTACCTGGCGCTGCAGAAGGTATCCAGGAAATGGCAGACGGTGCAAGGTTGGCGCGAGGCGCTGCGGCAGTTTGCGATCCGCTGGCCGGAACGAATGGAGCAGGCACGAGCATGAACGGGTTCAGACGAGCCTGCGGCAGCAAGGAGCAAAAAGCATTTCACTTCCCCTTTCCCGTTTCCCCAAGGGGAAAGGCCGGGGCGGGCGGGTTCCCCCCACGCCGCGAGGGTGTAAAAAGGATTGTGTAAACGCGGTTCTCGAGAAGAGGAAGATAGGAGAACCGGATGGCAATCAAGAAAGAACTGATCGACGAGCTCATTGCAAGCAGCGAAGGAAGCCTGATCGGACCGAACGGTCTGGTGAAGGAACTGACCAAGGCGCTGGTGGAGCGGATGCTGACCGGAGAACTGAACCATCACCTGGGCTACGAGAAGCATGACGTAGCCGGTTACCACAGCGGCAACTCGCGGAACGGCAAGAGCACGAAGACGTTGAAAGGCGAAGCCGGCGAGATGGAGATTGCGGTGCCGCGCGATCGCAACGGCAGCTTCGAGCCGCAGTTAATCGAGAAGCACCAGACGCGCTTTGCCGGTTTCGATGAGAAGATCCTGTCGATGTACGCGCTCGGCATGACGACGCGTGACATTCAGGGCCACCTGCAGGATTTATACGGCGTCGAGGTGAGCGCCGCGTTGATCTCGGAGGTCACCGGCAGCGTCATGGAGGAAGTGAAAGCGTGGCAGGAGCGGCCGCTGGAAGCGTTGTACCCGATCGTCTATCTGGATGCGCTGATGGTAAAGATGCGGCAGGACGGCAAGGTGGAGAACCGCGCGGTGTACACCGCGATCGGCATTAATCTGGAGGGCCAGAAGTCGGTGCTGGGCTTGTGGGCCAGTGGGAACGAAGGCGCCAAGTACTGGATGGCGGTGCTGCAGAACCTGAAAAACCGTGGCATGAAGGATGCCTTCGTGATCTGCACCGATGGGCTCAAAGGCTTCCCGGAGGCCATCGAAGCGGTGTTCCCGAGCACGCTGGTGCAGACCTGCATTGTGCATTTGATCCGCGCCAGTCTCCAGTTTGTGAACTGGAAAGAGCGTAAGAGTATGGCGGCGGATTTGAAATCGATTTACCGGGCCGTCAGCGCCGAGCAGGCCGAAAGGGCGCTGGGCGAGTTCCGGCGCAAATACCCGAAGCATCAAGTGGTAGCCGATGTGTGGGAGCGCAGCTGGCAGCGGGTCATTCCGTTCTTCGACTTTCCCGAAGAGATCCGCAAGATCATCTATACGACCAATGCGGTGGAATCGTTGCATATGACGCTGCGCAAAGTGACCAAAAATCGCGGCTCCTTTCCCACCCAGGACGCCGCGATCAAACTGCTCTACCTGGCGCTGCAGAAGGTATCCAGGAAATGGCAGACGGTGCAAGGTTGGCGCGAGGCGCTGCGGCAGTTTGCGATCCGCTGGCCGGAACGAATGGAGCAGGCACGAGCATGAACGGGTTCAGACGAGCCTGCGGCAGCAAGGAGCAAAAAGCATTTCACTTCCCCTTTCCCGTTTCCCCAAGGGGAAAGGCCGGGGCGGGCGGGTTCCCCCCACGCCGCAAATTACGCGGCTCCCCCCACAAGAGGGCACGGCCCCCTTGTGCATCCCCCGCTGGCTTCAAAAATCCATCGAAACGCGTGACAGCGAACGGAAAACTGAAAGTCAAACTTTAACTGAGTCAAAATAACGAAACGCGTTTACACAAAACGCTTGACACTACCCACGCCGCAAATTACGCGGCTCCCCCCACAAGAGGGCACGGCCCCCTTGTGCATCCCCCGCTGGCTTCAAAAATCCATCGAAACGCGTGACAGCGAACGGAAAACTGAAAGTCAAACTTTAACTGAGTCAAAATAACGAAACGCGTTTACACAAAACGCTTGACACTACCCGGTACAATCATCGACATTCTTTCTAACCTGTTTGTGCTCCCATCCCTGGACGGTGCTGATCGGCGCAATCAAAAACCCAATCTTCAGTCTCCTGTCTCCTGTCTTCTGCCTTCTGTCTCCGATCTTCTGCCCTCTGCCTCCCATCTTCTGTCTCCTGTCTTCTGCCTTCTGACTTCTGTCTCCTGTCTTCTGCCTTCTGACTTCTGCCCTCTGCCCGCAAGCCGATCACAGCCCAGCGAAATATTCCCATTCTCCTGAATCGCCGTCACTTACCCCCGCTTTCGCCTCTGGGCGAAGGTACGTTTTCGCCCCTCTCGCTGTTACCGTTGGGCCATGCCCAACCCCACGCTCAATCCCTTCAGCTTCAAGAGCCTGAACGAACTACACGAGAAGGAGCTCAAACTCATCGAAAAAAGCTCTACTCTGCAGGAACTCGAGGCCCAAAAAAAGCGCCTCCGAACCGGCGGCCCCCGCACACCCGAAGGCAAGCGCATTGCCTCCATGAATGCTGTTAGGACTGGACTCACCGGCCGCACCGTCCTCCTGCCCACCGACGACGCCGAAGCCTACCGCCAGCACCTCGCCGCTTACAACGACGATCACCAACCCGCCACACCCCGCGAATCCGAGCTCGTCCAATCGCTCGCCGACACTCAATGGCGGCTCGCCCGCATCCCCACCCTTGAATTCGCCCTCTACGCCCGCGGCCGTCACGAATCCGCCGAAATGTACTCGAACCTCCCGCAAGCCGAACGCATCTCGCTCATCGACCTCGAGGTCCATCTCCGCTACGAAAAGCAGCTCCGCAATCTCCAGCTGCAAGAGTCCCGCCTCTACCGCCGCTACACGCTCGACCTCGCTGAACTCCGCCGCCTCCAAGCCGAACGCAAAGCCGCCACCGAAGCCGCCGCCCAAGCCACCGCTAAATCCACTACCAAAACCGCCTCGGCCCCATCCGTCCCTACTCCCATCGAGTTCGTTTTTTCAACTGCTCCCAAAACCCCTGAGTCCACCACCCCGCAACCCATCTCCGCGCCTCAATCCGCCCCCGAAGCGATCAAAAAAGCCGCTTGAGCTTCGCTTGCTACCGTCGTATTAGCAGCCCAACTTCATGAAAAGAGTCTTCGTACAAAGCTATGGCTGCCGTGCCTCCCAAGCCGACGGCGCAGCGATCGAAGCCTCTCTCGAACACCAGGGCTTCACAACCGTTCGCGAAGCTGCCGCAGCTGACCTCGTGGTCCTCAACACCTGCACCGTCACCGCAAACGCCGACATAGACACGCGCCGAGTGATCCGCGGCCTTCATCGGGACCACCCCCATGCGCAGATTCTTGTCACCGGCTGCTACGCCCAACGCGCTCCCGACGAACTCGCCGAGATCGAGGGCGTCTCATGGGTCGTCGGCAACAGCCGCAAAACTGAAATCGCCGGTCTGCTCGCCCCTGACGGTCTCGTGAACCAAGAGGCGACCGAAAACTATCACGGCCAGATCCTAGTCGACGACCTCTCGCAGCTCCGCGCCTTCTCCGCCACGCCCGTTCGCGGCATCCGCGGCGATCGCACTCGCCCCAACCTGAAAATTCAAGACGGCTGCAGTAACCGCTGCTCCTTCTGCATCATCCCCAGCGTTCGCGGCCTCTCCCGCAGCGCCACACTCGCCAGCGTTCTCGAGCAAGTGCAGGACCTCGCCGAACGTTACTGCGAAATCGTACTAACCGGCATCAACCTGGGCCGTTGGGGCCGCGATCTCACCCCGCAAACTCGCCTCATTAACCTGCTTGGAACCCTGCTCGCCGGAACCCAAATCCGCCGGCTCCGCATCAGCTCCATCGAGCCAATGGACTGGTCAACCGAGCTGCTTGAACTCTTCGCCTCCGACCCTCGCATCGCTCGCCACGTCCACATGCCGCTCCAATCAGGCTCCGACGCCGTCCTCAAGCGCATGTACCGCAAATACCGCACCCGCCACTACGCCAGCCGCATCGCTCTTGCTCACTCACTCCTGCCCAACGCAGCCATCGGCGCCGACGTCATGACTGGCTTCCCCGGTGAAACCGATGCCGAGTTCGCCGAAACCGTTCGCTTTATCGACGGACAGCCCTTCACGTATCTGCACGTCTTTACGTATTCCGAGCGTCCCGGTACCGCTGCCGCGTCCTACCCCGGCTCAGTTCCCCTGTCGCTTCGTCAGGAGCGAACCCGGGTCCTCCGTGAACTCTCTGACCGCAAGCATCGCGAGTTTCTCGGCCGTATGATCGGTCAGTCGCTCTCCGCCGTCACACTCGAGCAACGCGGATTCGCTCTCACCACCAACTTTCTTAAAGTAAAACTGGCAAGGGATCGCCCGGCAAATCAACTTGTCGAACTCCCGATCGGCGGTCTTGCCGGAAACGTCCTCCGCGAGCGCGAAATTCTTCCGGTCCTTTGACGGTATGTCCCAGCGTTAGGAATCTGCCAATACGGCTACTTCTTCATCGCAGCCAGATCCTCTGCCACCAGCGGCATGCCCGGCTCCATCTGCGCCTTTGACGTTACGTTGTAACGAGCTCGCGCTTCGAACAACTTCGCTACTTCTTCCCGTGGCAGCGCCTGCGCCCCGCCCATCATCTCCGCCACAAACGTGATGCGCGCGAAGTGCTCCACCATCTCCATCCGGAAGAACGCTTCCCATACGTCTCGTCCGAATGTCGTGCAGCCGTGATTCTCCAGGAGAATCGCATCGTACCGCCCAATCCACGGCAGCATGCCGTCGCTCAAAGCCGGCGTTCCCGGCAGCCCGTACGACGCCAGCGGCACCGCGCCCAGTTGAATGACCACTTCCGGCAGCATCGCCTTATCGAGCGCCTTTCCCGCGCTCGCAAACCCTGTGGCTGTAGGCGGGTGCGCATGCACCACCGCTCGCACATCGGGCCGCTCCGAGTAAATCGTCAGGTGCATCGCGATCTCGCTCGTGCACTCGCGCTCCCCCGCCACTTTCTTCCCCGCGCAATCGCACACGATCAAGTCCTCTGCCCGGACGAAGCCCTTGCTCAGCGCCGTCGGCGTGCACAGGATCCGCTCGCCGTCAAGCCGGATGCTGACGTTCCCATCGTTCATCGCCACCCAGCCCTTCTCGTAGATCAGGTGGCAGACACGAAGGAGGTCTTCCCGGTGCTCCTGCTCGGTCTTGTTCATGCGAAACCGATTTTAGCAAGGCCCGGCAGCGTTCCATCGCTACAATGAAGCCGTGGAAAAACGCCGCATGTGCCCGAATTGCCGGGCATTCATCACAGTCTCTGATCGTGTTTGTCCTTACTGCGGTATCCAGCTAGGTCCACGCGCCGTCGATCTCCGTCCAAACGAGCTTGCTGCCTCCTTCATTCCGCAAGCCAACCTCACCAGCATCATCGTCCTGCTGATCAACGTCGCTTTCTATCTGGTCGAGATTGCCATCAGCTACAAGCGTGGTCATAGCACCGACATCAGCGGTCAAGTCGCTCTCCTGCTCGGCGCAAAGTACGCTCCGCTCATCCATGCCGGTCAATACTGGCGTCTCATCACCGCCGGTTTTCTCCACGGTGGTTTCATGCACATCGCGCTCAACTCGTGGTCGCTCTATATCCTCGTTCGCGAGGTCGAGCAATTCTACGGCACCAGCCGCCTGATCGTGGCCTATGTCTTCTCCACCTTTACCGGCTTTCTCTTCAGCCTCTATTGGTCCCCCGCCAGCTTATCTCTCGGCGCGTCCGCCGCCTGCTTCGGAATGATCGGCATCATGCTCTCGATGGGACTGCGCAGCCGCGCCGACCCGCTTACACAAGCAGTTCGAGCCCACTACGCCCAGTGGGCCATCATCGGCATCGTGCTCAGCGTCTTTCCCGGCATTGACATCGCCGCTCATATCGGCGGGTTTCTCGGCGGCTTCGTAGTCGGTCTGCTCGCCGGACTGCCCGGCATCCCCGGATCTTCGCGCGAATCCCTGTGGCGCATCCTGGCCGGCGTTGCCATTGCCGTAACGCTCTACTGCTTCCTCCAGGACCTCCGCTCCTACCTCAACCTTGTCCGCACATTAGGAGGAGCCTGAACTGTCCGGCCAGGAACGTAGGCCACACTTCGGTCCTAGAAGTGAAGCCCCTAGCCACCGGTCAACCTGTGGCTTCATACCGCATGGATTTAGATTTTTCGTTGGTGTCAAAACCAGAATTGCTTTAGACCGAAAAAATGGTGGCCTCCGGGTCTAAACGCCGTAGATCATTTGGATCACTTGTAACGATTGGGTCACGCCGCTCCCTGGCGACGATCACAACGGAGGCGTCAATGATATCCGACGTGTTTGTGGCTGCGCAGAGTTCCCCACACGAACGCGCCACTTGCTCGTCAAGGGGAACGATCTTCACGTCCTCAGTCCGCAAGAACCGCGCTAACGTAACTTGCACACGACCATTGCGCCAAACTTGCCCCAGCACGCCCGAAGGCACCCGAAATACCCGGCCTTGAGCTAATGCCCGATCAAGCAACGCAATTACCCTTTTATCTCCGCGATCCAAGGCGATCAGCGCGCCCGCATCCAGCGTTATCCCCGTCGCGGCGCTAGTACGCGTTCGGCCCATTCGATGTCCTCGGCCTCTGGCGCGCCGTGTTGTTCCACCAAATCCCGCAGCAGCGCCCGGAGAGACTCGCGCTTCTCTTGTTCCGTAAGCACTTGTGTGATGTAACCCGAAACCGAGTCCGCTCGTCCAGCCCGGACCTCCTGTTGCACTCTCACCAGTTGATCCCTGGGCAAACTGATGGCGATCTTCGACCTGGTCATACCAGTATCATACCTGCGCGGCGCGCACCGCGACAACTTTAGTTCTGCGCAGTGCAGGGCGGAATGCCTGCCGTTGGTCCAAAATGTGCCCCAAACTCCGAGGCAGAACCACCCTTCCCTCCATCACCCGAGACCAAGCCGAATTGATCCCTGCTGCTCTTTCACTTAGGCCTCCTCCACGCCTATGCCCGCGGCACGGGCCCTGCTATCGATGTCTACAGGGCCGGGGTTCTCATAGAATCACGAGCTGCGAATTTCCTGAATCCTCCGCCACGTACACTATTGTTTTCAGGCCTGCATCACTCTTTCAGATTCAAACGCCTGCACCGGTGAGTGCATCGATTTATCGAATCTGCAAGTACGAGTTCTGTTTAAGGAGAGAAGATTGTCCGTAAAACATCTGCCGTTCGGCGTCGTCTGTATGAGCGTAGCTCTGACGGTCGCCTCGGTCGGTCCGCTGGAGTCGCAAGCGCCGCAATCACCGCCCGCTCAAGCCAAACCTTCCCCGGGCGCGCCGCCGCCTCCGGCCGAACCGGCTCAACCCCATGAAGGCGGCTTTGTGCCCGGCCAGAAACGCGCTCCGGAAGACCCCGCGCAAGTAGCTCGCGGCAAAACGCTCTTCGAGATCAACTGCCGCGGCTGCCACGGCCACGATCTGCGCGGCGGCGATCTCGGCGGTCCCAACCTCCTGCGCTCGCAGGCCGCCCTCTCCGACCTGCATGGTGAACTTATCGTTCCCATCATCCAAGGCAGCCGCCAAAAGCAGGGCATGCCCAATATCGGCCTCCGTACCCCAGATGCCCAGGCCGTCGCCGCCTATGTGCGCAGCGTTATCGAAACCATCGGCGGCCAGGGCAAACCGCCCTCAGCCGGCGAGCAAGTCGTCAGCATCCTGGTCGGCAACGCCGCCGAAGGCAAATCCTATTTCGATGCCAAATGCAGCAGCTGCCACTCTGCCACTGGCGACCTCGGAGGTCTCGCCTCGAAAATCACCGATCAAAGGAAACTGCAAGACGCATGGATTGTGGGCGGCCAGAGCGACGAAGCCCGCCGGACAGCTCCAGGAGACCCGCCCGGCCGCAGTACCGTCACCGCTTCAGTGGCCACGCCATCCGGCGAGGTCAACGGCCAGCTTGTCAAAATCGACGACTTCCTCGTCACACTCCAACTCGCCGATGGAACACAGCAAAGCTTCGCTCGAAACGGCGATTCGCCGGAGGTCGTCGTCCACGATCCGCTCAAAGCACATCAGGAAATGCTCACGCAGCTCACCGACAAAGACATGCACGACGTAACCGCCTACCTGGTGACCCTGAAATGAAATTTACCTCTCTCGCTTTCCTATCCGCGGCGCTTCTCGTGCCATCCGCTTTGCTGGCTCAGGGCAAAGGCGTCACTCCATCTGACCTCGCGAAGCCGCTCGCCGATTCCTGGCCAACCTACAACGGCGATTACTCAGGCAAACGCTATAGCGCGCTCCACGCAGTCAATCGGACCAACGTCACTCATCTCACCCTCGCCTGGATGAATCGCTACACGGCCGGCAGCGGTGAACCCGACGATCCCGGTCATCGTCGCGTCACCCAAGAGGCTCCTGTCATCGTAGGCGGGGAAGGTCCGGGTGGCATGGCAACCGAAGGCGGCTCCATCAAAGCCTCCGTTTTGCAAGTCGACGGTACGCTCTACTTCACCATGCCCGACAATGCCTGGGCCGTCGACGCACGCGATGGACATGAGCTGTGGCACTACTTCTGGAAAACCAAAGGCGGCACCCACATCGGCAATCGCGGCGTCGGCATGTGGCACAGCTATCTGTACATGGAAACGCCGGACGACTATCTCGTCTCGCTCGACGCCAAAACAGGTAAAGAACGCTGGCACAAAGTCATCGCTGACTTGGACGCGGGCTACTTCTCGACTCCCGCCCCGGTCGTTGTGGGCGATCACGTCCTCGTTGGAACAGGCGACGATATCGATTCACCCGGCTTTCTCCAGTCCTTCGATCCCGAAACCGGCGATCTGCAATGGAAGCACTACACCGTGCCTATGAAGAAAGGCGATCCTGGCCTCGATACTTGGAAGAGTCTCGATGCCGCGCAGCATGGCGGCGCGCAGACCTGGGTTCCCGGCGCATACGATCCCGAAACCAAGCTCTACATCTTTCAAACCGGTAATCCCACTCCTGCCTTCACCACCGGCACCCGCGGCGAAGGCGTAAATCTCTTCACCTGCTCTCTCATCGCGGTCAACGTCGATACCGGCAAAATGGCCTGGTACTTTCAAACCTCTCCGCACGACATGCACGACTACGATTCGGCCCAAACGCCTGTTCTCATCG
The DNA here is from genome assembly GCA_965219105.1 of Bryobacteraceae bacterium. Classification (GTDB taxonomy): domain Bacteria; phylum Acidobacteriota; class Terriglobia; order Bryobacterales; family Bryobacteraceae; genus Bog-105. The sequence goes on from OZ244728.1 coordinate 4,960,671, forward strand.
ACGCCATGTTCAACGGCAAAATGCGGAAGCTTTGCATCACCGCGACTCGCAACGGTTACTTCTTCACTGTCGATCGAGTCACCGGCGAACATCTCGTCACCAGCAAGTACGGCATGTACACCAATTGGGCGCACGGCCTAAATCAGTACAACGGCCCCAAGCGAGACCCGGAAAAGGATGCCTCGGTCGGTGGCTCGCTTGTCTCCCCGAACTCCGATGGCACCATCAACTGGGAACCGCCGGCCTTCTCCCCACAAACCGGCCTGCTCTACGTCGCTGAACACAATACTTTTTCGGTCTTCTATCTCACCGACCTCGATCCGCGCGGTTCCATGGGACTCGGCGGTAAAGAAGAGGCCGAAATCGGGTCCGCTGGTAGCTTCCTCACTGCTATCGATTACAAGACAGGTAAAGTCGCCTGGAGACACCCCTATTACGGTTACGGCGGTGGTGGCGGCGTCCTCGCCACTGCTGGCGGCCTCGTCTTTGCCGGTGACGGCGGAGGCTCGCTGGTCGCTCATGACGCTGCCACTGGCAAGCCGCTCTGGCACACGCGCATCGGGCGCGTCAGCAACCCGCCTCAAACCTATATGCTCGACGGACACCAGTACGTGCTCGCGGCTACCGGTGACACGCTCTGGTCTTTCATGCTGTATTAAACTTCCGGCTATCATAGAGCTTCCCCCTCGAATCGCTTGCCGGCACAGCTTCTCCTGATCCGGGGTGCAAAACAACTGCTTACGTTGCGCGGCCCGAGCGGACTCCGTCGTGGAGCGGCTCTCCGGGAACTCTCTCTCATCGAAGACGGCGCGGTGCTGATCCGCGACGGCTTAATTGCGCAGGTCGGCACCACCAGGCGTCTTGAAAACCTCAAGGAAGTCCGCTCTGCCGCGGAAATCGAAGTCTCTGGCGCGATCGTCATGCCCGGCTTTGTCGACGCCGGCCTCTCGTTGCGCTCCCTGAAGCCCGCCGCGCTCCTCAAGCGCCGCAAAATCTCTGAGTATCACGAACAGAACCTAGCCTTGTTACGCTCTTGTCTTCAACACGGAACCTTGAACGCTCAGCTCAAGGTGAGCGGCAGCCGCTTGCATGTGGACGCCGATATTTCGCTCCTGCGCCAGCTTGCCGGGATCGGCAACTCCCCCATTACTACCCTGCGCACTTGGCGCATCGAAGAGAGCTTTGCCTTTGGTCCCGCCGCTTCCTCTGATTTCGTCAATGCCGCTCGCCTGCTGAGTAAGCGAAAACTCGTGTCAAGCATTGAGGCCGGTCCTCATCTCGACTGCCGCTCAAGCGAGCTTGTCGCCCACTCCGCCAGCGAGGGGAACTTACTGCTGCGTCTCACTTGGCCCAACGGGTTTCCGCACCTCTTCAATGCCGCCCAGTCCCACTGCATCGACCGGCTGGCCGCTCTCTCGGCTGCCGAATGCGAACTGCTTGCTGCTTCCGCGGTGCCCGTCGTCTTCTCGCCCGCCTTTGCCATGCTCGAACCCGCGCCGGATGGCAACCTGCGCCGCCTCGCCGATGCCGGCGCACCGCTTGCTATGTCCAGCGGCTATGATTCAGAGGAGATGCCCATGTGGAATCTTCAGCTAGCTATTGCGCTAGCGGTTCTGCGGCTAAAATTGACGGTCGAAGAGGCTATCGTCGCCGCCACCGTGAACGCCGCCTGTTCCCTCGGAATCTCTCACTCTGTGGGCACTCTCGAAGTCGGCAAACGCGCCGATCTGATCGTCCTCAATCTCCCCGACTATCGCGAAATCCCGCGCCGCTTCGGCATCAATCACGTCGGCATGGTCGTCCGCGAAGGCCGCATCGTCTTCAATCGCACCGGCTGGAAAGTGAGCGCCGCTTGAAAGACGCAATCATCGAATGCGTCCCGAACTTCTCGGAAGGCCGCGACATTGCGCGCGTCGACCGCATCGCTTCCGCCGTGAGCCGCATCCCCGGCGTCTTGATTCTCGACCGCACCAGCGATTGGGATCACCACCGCAGCGTCATCACCTTTGCCGGACGTCCCCACGCCGTCTCCGAGGCGGCCTTCGTTGCCGCCCGTGAAGCTCGCGACCTCATCGACCTCCGCACCCACCGCGGCGTTCACCCGCGCCTGGGCGCCCTCGACGTTCTGCCTTTCGTTCCCCTGGCCAATGCCACAATGGCGCAATGCGTTGAACTCGCTCACGCGGTCGGCAGTCGCATGGCCGCCGAGCTTGCGGTTCCCGTCTATTTCTACGGCGAAGCGGCTCTTATCCCCGAGCGCCGTCTCCTCGAACATGTGCGGCATGGCCAATTCGAAGCGCTTCGCGAAGCCGCCCTCTCCGATCCCTCCCGCGCGCCCGATGCCGGCGGCCCCGCCTTCCATCTCACGGCCGGCGCAACCGTTGTCGGCGCACGTAAGATCCTCATCGCCTTCAATATCAACCTGCGCTCTGCCGATCTCCCTCTCGCCAAGCTCATCGCCCGGACGATCCGCACCAGCAGCGGAGGCTTTCCCGCCGTTAAAGCTCTCGGCTTGCCGCTCCCATCGCGGCATCTTGTCCAAGTGTCGATGAACCTCACCGACTACGAGCAAACCCCTGTCCACGAGGTCTATGCCGCCGTTCGCGAAATGGCGGCAGCTCACGGCGCAACCATCGAAGCCACGGAATTGATCGGCCTTTGGCCTCGCCGCGCTTACGAGGAGGCACTCGCGAGCGGGATGAAAATGCCTCCGCACGCTCTCGCTTCAGTCATCGAAGAACGCTTACGCCCATTGACCGCCGCAACCGAACTCCAGAGCCCATTTCTCGCCGGAGAAAAACTCTGTTGAGCCCCCACTGTTTGTCCATCGTGCGTTCCCTGTTACTGAGCTTGTGCTTCGTCTGCGGTTTGGCGGCCGGCGCAGCCGCCGAAGATAGCGCCGCCGCCCTCGCTGCCTACAAATCCGCTGACTTTGCCGCGGCTCTCCCGCTCCTGCGTTCTGCTGCCGCCGCGTCTCCCCAAGATCCCTCCTGGCAAGCTGCCGAGCTCTCCGCGCTCACACAACTCAACCGGATCGATGAAGCCGCTGCTCTCGATGCCCGCCTGTCTACGGTTTTCCCAAACTCTGCACCGGTGCTCGCTGCCCGAGGCGAATGGGCCTACCACATGGGCGACTTTCCGTCCGCCGAGCATCTGTTTAAGGCCGCCATCCAGCTCGATGACAACAATGCCCGAGCCATCTTCGGAATGTCTCTACTTTGCAGGGCTGCTTCTCTTCACCACACGGCGCGCCTGTACTGCTTACGTGCCCACATCCTCGATGCCGATGACGCGCTCATCACCCGCCAGTGGCTGCACTACGTCCCTGCCGATAAGCGCAAGTCTCTGCTCGACCCGTTCGCCGCCGCTCATCCATGGCTTTACAAGTTATATGACTCTGCCAATGCCACTTCTCTTGCCATCCAGGAGGCTGTCGGCAAGCGGACCATTTATGCGCTCGCGGGCGCTCGTCAGGAGACCACGCTTCATTTCATCCAACTCCTGACCGATCCGAGGCATTCCCGCGGAGTCGGTCTTGAACTCCGACTCAACGGCAGCCGTCCTCTGCATGTGCTTTTCGATACCGGCGCTTCCGGCATTCTCCTCAAGCAAAGCACCATCGATCACCTCGGCCTCCAGCACCTCGGGTCGAGCATCGCTTGGGGCATCGGCGATAAGGGAGCTCGTCCCACTTTTGCCTCCCTCGCCGATACTTGCCAGATTGCAAACCTTCAATTCACAACCTGCGTCGTTGGGGCCCTCGCAGGCAAGTCTTCGCTCGATGTGGACGGGCTGATCGGCGCGAGCTTCTTCTCCGATTACATTGTCACCATCGATTTCGCGCGCGACCTGTTGCATCTGAAGCCGCTGCCTGCCCGGCCCGATGATGCTCAGGGCTACGATCGCCAGCCTCTCCCCGAGGAAGCCAGCTTTACACCCGTCTTCGAGCTTGGCGGCCACCTCCTGGTCTCCACGAAGGTCAACGGCCGACAAACCGGTCTCTTCCTGCTCGATACCGGCTCGAATACCTCCGTGATCGATTCCACTTTCGCTCGCCTCTCCACCAAGATTCATGGCGATTCTTACATGCACGCCAGCGGCGTCTCTGGCTCTGTTGCCAAGGTCTTCGAGGCAGATAAAGCCGAGCTTCAGTTCGCCCGCTTTCGCCAAAGAAACGTCGGTCTCACCTCGTTCGATCTCAACGGCTCCTCGCCTGTTCCCGATCTGGTCCGCACCTCCGGCATCCTTGGCATGCCCGTGCTCTCCATGTTCCGCCTTACAATCGACTACCGCAACGGCTTGGTCAATTTCGACTACATAGGCGGCTCTCACTAGATGTGTACTCGGCGCGGCGGCTACACTCTATCCATGCAGCCGAACCGTTTTGCGCGACGAACTCTTCCTGCTCTCCTCCTGTTTGCTCTGCAGGGACACGCAGCCCCGCTGAACCTCGCAGCCCTGAAGCCTGCCGAAGCCTCCATCACCGGATCCAATCTCCTCCGTCACATCAAAGTGCTCTCCTCCGATGAATACACCGGCCGCGCACCGGGCACCGAAGGAGAAACCAAGAGCGTTGACTACGTGATCGGGCAATGCCGCGCGATTGGTCTCGAGCCCGGCGCTCCTGACGGCTCTTGGAAACAGATGGTCCCGCTCTGGGGCATGCTCGCTCATGGCGTCCTGCACCTCACAAGCGGCGGCAAAACCGTTCCGCTCACCTCCGGCAGAGACTACGTGGCGTGGTCCTCCATCCCGGATGAAAAAATCACAGTGCCGCAAACGGCAATGGTCTTCGCCGGTTACGGCGTCGTCGCTCCGGAGTATCACTGGAATGATTACGCGGACATCGATGTCCACGGCAAGACCGTCGTCCTGCTCAGCGGTGACCCGCCCGTGGCCGATCCGGCAAATCCTTCGCAGCTCGACGAACGCATGTTCCTCGGCCGCGCCCTCACCTACTACGGCCGCTCCAGCTCAAAGTTTGAGACCGCCTACAAGCACGGAGCCGCTGCCGTGGTCATGATCTACTCAACGCGTACCCTGGGCGCCAATTTGTTCGAGAACTTCAGCCGCGAAGTGATGATCCTGCGCGGCCCCGATGAGCGCAAGCGAGTCAAAGCACAAGCGCTGATCAGCATGGACCGTGCAAGCAAACTATTTGCAGCCGGCGGAAAGAACTTCGATGCCCTGCGCGCCGCGGCCGCCAAGCCCGGCTTCCATGCCGTACCGCTCGAAGGCGAAGCCTCGTTCGACATCACAAGCAAGGTCCGAAAAGTAGATTCCGCCAACGTAGTCGCCAAAATTCCCGGCAGTGACCCGAAGCTCAGCCATCAGTACGTTGTGTACAGCGCGCATTGGGATCATCACGGCCAGGTGGGCTCGAAGATCTATCACGGCGCAAGCGACAATGCGGCCGGAACCGCGGGTGTGCTCGAGCTGGCGCGCGCCTTCCACAGCCTCAATCCCGCGCCACGGCGCACCATGTTGTTCCTCTGGCCGACCGCTGAAGAGAAAGGATTGCTCGGCGCCAAATACTACGTCGAGCATCCGCTCTATCCTCTATCGGAAACTGTCGCCGACATCAATCTCGACTACTTCAGCAATTGGGGTTGGGGCCGTACCCACGACTTCAGCATTGTCGGCATCGGCAATTCAACCCTCGACGATCTCACCGCCGACGCAGTGCGCCGCCAAGGCCGTACACTTACCGGAGACACCGCTCCCGAGCAAGGCTTCTACTTCCGGTCCGACCACTACGAGTTTGCCCGCAAGGGCGTTCCCTCGCTTGAAACCAGCCCCGGCATCGATTATGTCGGCAAGCCCGCAGGTTACGGCGCTGCCAAACGGACCGAATACATCAAGCACGATTACCATCAACCGTCCGATGTGATTAAGCCCGATTGGGACTTACGCGGCGCAGTCGAAGACCTGCAGATCCTGTTCGAAGTCGGCTACCAGGTCGCGAACATGAATGGACGCCCTACCTGGAAACCCAACGCTGTCTGGCGTCCTAAAGCGACGTGAATCGTTCCAGTATTCGCGTTGCTATTTGAACTCGATCGTGCTCTCGCCTTCGTACTTGTGGTAATCCCGGAAGTCGATCGCGTTCTTGCTGCAGATCGGACTTCCGCGTTGGCAGCTCAAATTCTCGGCATGCACAGGCAATAGGAACTTCTTTGCCCCCAGCAGCACCTCCGAGTAATCCACCGCCGAAGCAACGGTGTCGTCTGGAAAGTCTTTCGGAATGTTGTCCGCCTGCATCTCGATACGCCGCACCTGCCCGCTCGCCTTGTCGATCCACACGCTTCCGCTATAGGCCGGTCTGAGCAATTGCCCGCCCACCTGAATCGACCAATTCGATCTCGGGAGAGCTACCTTGAAGTCGTAGATCGCCGCCGGTTCACGCTCCACAGTGGTCGATTGAAAGAACTTGAATTGAGCTTGCGTTCCGGCCTCGAACAATCCTCCGAGTATGGACGCGAACTCACCCGTGGAGGTCGATCCACCCAGCTCCATCATTCCCTTGTTGGTTCTGTGTCCGCCCACCGTGATGGCGCTATATCGCTCGCGCCCGTCTTCGTAAAGCACTTTCGCCGTGATCACGTCAACTGGCTCAAATCCGGCTGATCGCGACTGCTCCACGTACCGCGTCGTGCTTTGGTTGCACAGAAAATTCGGCAGGCCTTCGGTGAAAGTCAGCGCCCATTCACGCGTTTTGCCGATGAGCTCGTCATAGGCGTTGGCGTGTTTCTTCGCGTCGGCTGCCTCTGCCTGATTGTCAATGGTGAAATCGACCGGGCCGTCGGTCGGTCCCGGTGTCTTGGCGGCTGCCGCCTTGGCGGCTTTGCCTGCACCCGCATCACCATCGCCGCTGGCTGGTGTATTGCCCGCCGAGATCGTGTCGTCAGCGGTCGGTTTCCCGCGATGCAATACCGGACGCCCAGGTGCATCGGGCGCTTTCAGAATTGTCGGCCTCGCCATCTCCTCTTCATCCGGCGCGGGAGCCCCTGTTCGGTGAGCCTGTGTGATTGCCGGACGGTCCTCTTCCGTCGGCGCGTCCTTCAAGAGGTTTACCGTTACCGCCGTCAGAAACGCCTCGTCATCCTCAGCCGCTTCGATGTGTACCGTCGTCCGCGGAATGATAAGGTTTCCAGCGATTGTGCCTTCCCCGCGCTTCCATTGTGTGGTCGGCGCGATTGTCATGGTGAGAATTCGACCATCCTTGGTTCCCACCTTCAAGGTCTTGCCGTCGTTCGAAAGCGTTAACCCGTCGGCAGCGATTGTGGGCTGCTGTGCCGCCGCGGGATCCTGCTTGCTGTTCTTCTTACCGTGGCGATGGGGCAGGGAAATGCCGCCTCCGCTCCCCGGATACCGGCCTCCCGGATATTGTCCAGGCGGATACTGCCCCGGCGGGTATTGTCCGTTGGGAGACTGGCCTGGCGGATACTGCCCGCCTCCGATCTGAAACGCTGCCAACGGCAGGCTGAACGCCATGAGACACGCAACTCTGATCATCGAAAACTTACCTCAAATGCCGCTCTCCAGGGCATAGATCAAAGTTTTAGATGCTGCACGCCACACTCGGGGTTACTTCAGGCAGGCGAATGATGCAAAAAGGGAGGGGGAACCGTTCCTGTCCCGCCCTCCCGTCTACTGGAAGTTCGTTAGCGCGCGGTCGCGGTTAACTTGTCTCCCCACGAGCGTATCTGGCCTTCTGCCTCAGTCCAGTCCTGCTCCGAAGTTCCGACCGGCTGCCCGCGCTGTTGCCACAGGGCGTAAGCCAGGTTCGCGATCTGCTCTTGCATGTCCGCGCCCTCAGGCACTGTATCGACATCCTGGCCGGCGTTTTCTAAGTCCTTCTCAGCTACTTTCATTCAGGTGATGCTCCTTAGGAAGGATTTCCCAAGCACAAGGGGGGAAATGTCCGGCGCTCCAAAAAGGCAGTCCCGGGCACTACTACGAGGCTTCAGAGTACCACTTTTCTGAGTTTGCCGCTCTCGCGCAAGCAATTGCCTCATTGAGGGCGAAACGGCCAGGAATACATTGTCCCGCCGCGATTCCACAGTGAGTTTGGCCCCCGCGGAATCTTCAGCAGCGATCCCTCTCCAAGGTCCCGCTCGTACATTTCACCGAAATTGCCGACCGCCTGAATCACTCGTGCTGCCCATCGATCATCCAGTCCAACTGCGCGCCCAACACCCGCCTCTGTTCCAAGCAACTTGCGTACCGCCGGATCTTTGCACTGCTTCATCGTCGTCAGGTTAGCGGCCGTGATCCCGCTCTGCTCCGCTTGAACCAACGCCGCCCTGGTCCAATCGACGATTGCGGCCCATTGCTCATCCCCTGCACGGTAAGCCGGCGCGAGCGGATCGAGCGCAATCAAGTCGGGCAGAATGTCGTACTCTTTCGCCCGGCTACGAAACAACGCTCTCGTGAAGGCCAGATGGGTTACATCTCCAGCCAGTGCCGCGCAGTTGCCAGTCACAAAGGCAGCCGCCATCTCGCCCTCTTCTTGAAATGGGAATGGCACAAAGTCAATTTTCTCCCGCTCGACCCACCCATGGAGGTTCTCTTCTACTTCGGTCTCCGCCAGAAAACAAATCTTCTTGCCGCTCAGTTGCCGCGCGTCTTTCATACCAAGCGCCTTAGGCACCAGAAAGCCCTGTCCGTCGAACAGCAAAACCGGCGCGAATCGAATGCCGCTCAAGCCCGAAGCCGTTCCAAGATTTGGCGTCGCCGTTGCCACCAGAGCGATCTCGCCCGCCCTCAATGCCTTCAGTGCGCTTTCTTCATCGGGATACGCAGTTAAAGTAAGCCGCGCATGATCGCCCAACACGGCAGCGCCCACGGCTTTACAGAAATCTGCATCGAAAGCAGCCCGGTTTCCATGCGCGTCGCGCTTGGTGTAGTCCGGTTCCTCTTTCACCAATCCGCAGCTGAGTACGTGGGACGATTTCACTTTGTCGAGCATCGGCCCGCCTCTTGCTAGCGATGCTCCAGTTAATGCCAGCAGCCCCAGAAACTTTATGTTCATCGTTTCGCTTTCTAGAAATAAAGAAGGGGATCAGATCGACTGATCCCCGGAAAGTGCGTTGCCGCTGTTGCCAAGCTTAGGGAATCCAGGTGCCCGAAGCCGGAATGCCTGGGTTTGTATCCGGGCGGGGATTGAAATCAGCTGGAACTGGTTCCTCCCTCCCAAAGTCGGTCGGTACGATCTGCAACACGCGGCATCCGTTTCCGCCAAAGTGCGGCAGTGAGGTCACCTGCGCTTGCGGAATCATGGCGTAACGCGCAGGCAGGATAGGAGCAAGTCCCAGCAAGCGGTTATTGTCGAAGCCTGTAAGCAGGTCGCCTACTCCCATCACCTTGTCGTCCGCCGGTCCGAGGTTCGCCTGGCCGAAGAGCTTCATGCCTCGCTTGCGCGCGCTTGCTTCATCCGGCAAGTCGGCGAGCGGCGTCAAGCCGTACATCTCGTTGATGAATTTGATGATCGAGCTATGCTCCGAGCGTTCATGCGAAATGGAATGAACTGCGGCGTAGGGTGAGATCAGAATCGTTGGAATGCGCGGCCCCTGGTCGAGCGGATTCTTCTCCGGATCGTAGGAGCGGATCCTTGGGGAGGTGTGGTCGTAGAGCCCGTCGGTCTCGTCGTAGGTGATGAAGATCGCGCTCTCCTTCCAGTAAGGGCTGCTCGCGATCGCGTTGACTTCGTCGGCTAGCAGCGCTTCGCTAATCTGTGCGTCCGAGTACCCGGGATGGTCGTCGTCGCCACTGTAAACGCCCGCCAGCTTCGGATTTGGATCGACCGGCGTTAACCCATCCAGATTGTTGTATCCGCCGCGCACGTAGAATACGCCGCCGCTCGCCGGCAAACGTCGTGCTTTCATATTGGCATAGAAATCGCCCAAGCCGTGGAGGTGCTTGGTCACCTTTGGATTGTTCGAGATGTAGCCGAAGTACTGCGGGCCGTTGTGGTGCGCAATGTAGTCATTGTTAGTCGCCGGACCCTTCCCGTCCGTCGGTTCATGGTCATAGCCCTGCTGATACCAGCCCCAGTTGATGGGAGTTACGTTGTCGGTTGCAATTTTCTGAATGTCACTTTGTACGTCCACCAGGTCGAACGCGGGATTATAGTCCGCTTGCGTGGTCATCTGTATGTCCATACCCATAAACGAAAGCGGAAGCGTGGCAAAGGTGAGGTTCGCTGCAGGATTCGATGTGCGTCCCGGCTCGGGCTGTTGTGGGTTGCTGAATACATCGAGCGACGAGCCCCAGTACGGATCCGGATCGGAGACCACCGGCAATGCCTGGTTGGTCATGGTGATGTTGCTACCCAGCTGCGGATGCTTTACCCATTGCGTCTCGCCCGACTGGCCTGCAATCATTGCAATCGCGTTCGGCGTGGACGGCCCGATCACAGTATCAAAAAAGTTGTCGTACAGCACAAAGCGATCCGCGTAGTTCCAGAGAAATGGAACTGTATCGCAGTCGATATGCGACATTACCAACTCTCCAAACTGCTCGCGCTCGAGCGAAGGGATCGCCGATGGCTTTCCGTCCAGGATCTGCACACCTTCTTCATCCAGAGCGTATTGATCGTTTCGCGCGATGCCGTCAGGGCCGATGTCGAGCTTTCGATCCATGCCGGTGTGCGAGTGATCGACTGAAGCTGTGTCGGCCGGGTAGAGCGGAACTACGCCGCCAGCTGCAGTTGTGATCGACGCTGGAATTTTAAACGGGTGAATCGTTGTTATCTTCCCTTGTGTATCTACAAACGGTTGATTGAATCCAGCCGTCTGGCTCGCCGGCTGTGAGTAAAGCCCTTTCGCCCCCGGATACGTGCCGAAGTGGAAGTCAAACGAACGGTTCTCTTGAAAAAGAACGAATATGTACTTTACCTTCTCCTGCAGAAGTTTAAGCTTCTGCGCTTTCGATAACACGGCTTCCGTCTCGAGATCGATCGTCATTCGACCCACAGCGTCGCTCGACTTCGGACCGACCTCCACCATCTTTTCGAACTGCGCGCCATAGGCTTCAACCGGCTGAAGCACCGTTGTCAGTGCCGCAAGCGAGGCGCATAGCATTGTTCCTAAGCTATTTCGCTTCAAGATGTACCTCCCGCTACAGAGAATTACAGAAGAATGTTACAAGTTCATCAATTTAGGCAGGCACTTACTAACAAATTCGAAGACGGCAATCTCATGGCAAAGATGCATAACAAGCAGGAATATTTACTGGGGAATCCAATCGTCATTCGCGCGTAATATTCCACGTTCATTCTTATCTGAGGAACTCTGAATCTCTTCCCCTCGAGTTTGTCTATGAACTGCCATCAACTATTTCGCGCCACGGCGACTGTCGTGCTTTGCTTGGGATTGACTGCTGCTCCATTGAGCGGCCATCCGTTCCAGGGTGATGACGATCATCGCTCCGGCGGGCAAGTGATCCCCAATACCGGCCAGCGAATCACGCCGCTGGCAGCGCGCGGCACGCGATTTGAAACGCTCAATCCCGGCTTAAAGGACTTCCCGAATTATGTGGCAAGTCAAGCCGTGACGTCAGTCGTAAGTCCAGATAACCGGACCTTGCTGGTGCTTACGTCTGGTTATAATCTTCTGAACGTTGCATCCGGACCGCGTTCCGGTCAGCAGATTCAGGCAGACTCGAACCAGTACGTCTTTATTTTTGGTATCGCCAATAAGATTCCGGCGAAAGTACAAGTTCTGCAAGTCCCAAATACTTACAACGGCATTACGTTCGATCCGAGCGGGACGACCTTCTACGTTGCCGGCGGCGTGAATGACAACGTCCACATCTATGATGCTGGAGCAAGCGGATGGGCGGAACGAAGCAGCAGTCCAGTCGCGCTTGGCCACCCTGCGGGGATCGGTCTTGCTGTAAAGCCTCAGGCTGCCGGGATCGCCATTACAAATGACGGCAATAAGCTGGTCGTTGCGAATTACTACAACGATTCGGTGAGTATCTTGACTAAGAGTTCCGGGACTTGGAGTAAGACTGGAGAACTGGATCTTCGTCCTGGGAAAATCAATCCCGCTCAAACCGGTGTCCCTGGAGGTGAGTATCCGTTCTGGGTGACCGTAAAAGGGACAGCAACCGCTTACGTCTCAAGCCTTCGCGACCGCGAAATCGACGTACTGAATCTTCAATCGGATAATCCATCCCTCACAACGCGCATCAAGCTGAAAGGTCAGCCTAATAAGATGGTGCTGAACGCAAGCCAAAGCACTCTCTATGTTGCCGAAGACGAATCCGACAGCGTCGCGGTGATCGATACGGCCAGTAATCGTCTTCTAGAGGAGTTTCCGATCGGTGCACCGGCTAACTTGCTGCCTCCCTCGCGCGCGGCGTACACCGGTAACAACCCAAATAGCGTCACGCTATCTCCTGATGGGAGCACACTGTACGTGACTAGCGGTAACACCAACAATGTCTCCGTGGTAAACCTTTCCACTCACACCGTAACCGGGCTTATTCCGACAGCCTGGTACCCTAACTCGGTCAGCTTCAGCGCAGATGGCAATTACATGTACATCGTGAACGGGAAGTCCCGCACTGGTCCCAATCCCGGATACTGTCATGGCGATGTACTTCCTGGGAAGAGCGCCGCCGAATGCAACGCGAGTAACGGCTATGACCTTCAGCTGCTAAAAGCAGGGTTGGCCAGCTTGCCTACTCCTCAACTGAGTCAATTGGCTGGGCTTACCGAGCAGGTCGCCGCAAACAACTCTTATGGCCGTACTGAAAGCGCTTCGGATTTGGCGACCATGGCAGCGCTTCGGTCGAAGATTAAGCACGTCATCTACGTGATTAAGGAGAACAGAACGTACGACCAAATCCTCGGTGATCTAGATCGCGGGAATGGCGATCCTAGTCTCACGGAATTCGGCGCCGCTACCACGCCAAATTTGCATGCTCTGGCGCGCAACTTTGTCGATCTCGACAATTTTTACGACCGCAGTGAAGTGAGCATGGATGGCTGGCCCTGGTCAGTTTCGGCGCGTGCTCCTGACGTAGTTGAGAGGCAAGTTACCGTCAATTATTCCGGCCGCGGCCTGTCGAACGATTCGGAGGGCACCAACCGCAATGTGAACGTCTCCTATGCTTCGCAAGCGGATCGGGAAAAGGCAGACCCGCTGACTCCCTCCGATCCTGACGTGCTGCCTGGCCAAACCGACACTGCAGCTCCTGACGGCCCCGGCGATAAGGAGAATCAAGGTTATCTCTGGAATGCCGCTCTTCGCGCTAAAGTGAGCCTGCGCAACTACGGCTTTTTCATCGATCTGGCACGCTACAATCTCCCAGCGGCGTATGCGAAGTATTCGATTCCTGAGCTGCAGGATCCGTTCGCTTCGAAGACTCAAGTTGCTTACTCCACCAACGCGGCGTTGCGGCCTTACACTGACCCTTACTTTCGTGGTTTCGATAACTCGTTTCCCGATTACTATCGCTTCACAGAGTGGCAGCGCGAATTCAAAACTAAATACTCGACCGGTAACTTGCCGCAACTCAGCTTCGTCCGCTTGATGCATGATCACACCGGAAATTTCAGCACGGCAATAGACGGGGTCAACACGCCGGAGCTGCAGGAGGCCGATAACGACTACGCAGTAGGCTTACTCGTGCAAACAATCGCCAAGAGCCAGTACAAAGACGACACTCTTATCTTCATCATTGAGGACGATTCGCAAGACGGCGGCGATCACGTGGATTCTCATCGGAGCATCGCTTTCGTAGTCGGGCCTTATGTCAAGCAGAATGCCGTTGTCTCGAGTTCTTACAACACCGTGGACTTTATCCGAACGATGGAAGAAATCCTGGGCTTGGCCCCGCTCAATTTGAACGATTCGATTGCCACTCCCATGACCGACGTGTTCGATCTGAACCAGAGACAGTGGACTTACACCGCCACGGCCTCCACAATGCTAAATGCAACGAGCCTCCCGCTGCCCCCATCCGTTAAGAACGCCTCGAACGTTCCCAAATCCACTCACGAGGCTGCTTACTGGGCCAATGTCACGAAAGGGATGGACTTCAGTGTAGAAGATCATATCGACTTCAATCGCTATAACCACATCCTCTGGGAAGGCTTGATGGGAGACAAACCATACCCGGAAGCCTCAAACGGTCTCGACCTGCGCCGGAATCGAGCTGAGCTGCTCAAACGTTATGCCGAGTCGCAAACGAATGCCGCGCGGACGCAACCCGATCCCAACACCTTGGGAGCAAGGCCCTCGGGCAGCTTCTAAGTATCCGACTAAAACTCAGGAAGAGAACAATTATGCGATTTGCTTTTATAACAGCCCTCCTACTTTCTTCCGCCTGCGGACTTGCTGCCGCAAGCGATCTAAACGTTGCCGTGAGCGGCCAATTTTCGTCGTCTGTCAGTCCTTCCCAGTTAGCCGCTCCGAGTGGCAAGTTCGCGATTAGCTTCTATGTCCCTTCCACCCCGATGGCCTCCAACACCGATAGCCTTGGCTTCGATACCTCTTTTACAGGCTTCGAGTACCAGCTCAACGGTTCTAAAGTTTCGGCTGTCCCTGACTACGTGCGCTTTGCCACGGCAGGCAATCTTGGTTTATTTACGCTCTTCTTCGGCCCGGAGAGTGGTTTTGACTCGAACGGAATAGTTGTTCCGGAGTTCAGCTTCTCCGGTGGCCAGGCTTTCTCAGGCTCGACAATTAGTCCGACGATCTTAGCCGGAGATTACCCACTTAGCGGCTGGAGCTATTCTGATAGCCTGAATTTTGACTCGCACGGCGCCTCGAACTCAGCTGTCACTATTTCGGCGGGAGTGCCTGAGCCTCAACCGGCCGGTATGTTCCTCTCTGGAGCTTGCATCTTTGCCGCCATTATCCTCTGGCGGAAGTCTTCCCAAGCCGTTTAACTGCTGCGCCGGAAGACGATGATCACGTGCAAAGGCGCTCGGAGCGTTCTTGCTTCGAGCGCTCCAATTCTTCTTTGTGTGTTTCTCCTGGCTGCCCCGGCGCAGGCACAAGTCGCCCAGGCTTCCTTGAGCGGTACTGTGACGGACCCGGGTGGTAACCGCATTCCCAACGCCGAAGTTACTGCTGTGCAGGGTGAAACTGGCGCCCTTCGAAAAACATTGACAAACTCGCAAGGCACTTACCTCATCGATCACTTACCGGCCGGTATTTACTCATTTTCTTTTACTTGCAACGGCTTTGGCGATTTCCTCGCCAGCCATGTGGACGAAGTGGCCGGCCGGACAAAAACACTCGATGTACAGATGATGCTGGCTCGCGGCTCAGCCGAACAAACCACCGTAACGGAGCCTTTTGTGCAGCTTGATCGAAGCGATGCCGCGGTGGGAACCTCCATTGAGCGAGTTCAGGCGCAACAGCTTCCGCTCAACGGCCGTAATTGGGCGAGCCTCACTGCACTTACTCCAGGCGCAATCGACTCAGGCGCGAACGACCAGCGCACGATCCGGTTTGCCGGACACGGTCTGGACGACAACAACATTACCTTAGACGGCGTGGATGCCACCGCTATCTATAACCAGGAACAGCGCGAGTACGTGCGCCTGACCATCCCTCTCGAATCCATTACGGAGATGCAATCGCAATCGCAGAACTTCGGTGCAGACATGGAAGGCGGGACTGCAGGCGGCCAAGTTGCAGTGGCCACGCCATCCGGCACCAACAGCTTTCACGGCGACGCCTTCGACTTCTTTCGAAACAACGCCCTTGACGCACGCTCTCCGTTTGACGGCCCCTCGCCGGATCCGTTCCTCTTGAATCAATTTGGCGGAAACGTGGGCGGCCCAGTCATTCACAACAAGACATTCTTCTACATGAATTACGAGGGTCTTCGCCAGCGGCTCGGTCAGCCGCAAGTGGGTCTGGTGCCAAGTCCAGCATTCGTTTCCCTTGCATCCGCAGCTTCGCCGGCGCTCCTGCCCATCCTTTCGACCTATCCTCATGGAACTTCGCCCACCGCCAATCCGAATGTCTGGAACTACAATGTCGAAGCGAATCAGGTCGACAACGAGGACGCCGGCATGGTTCGGCTCGACCAGCATTTCTCGGATAAGACTACGGCGTTCGTGCGATTCAACATGGATCACGCAGCAGACGCCATCCCGACTGGCGCACTGAACGTGAAGGCTGCTGCCACCACGTATTTTCGCAACGGCGTTGTGGACCTGCTGCACGTCATTTCGCCGACGCTTGTGAATGATGCCAAATTCGGCGTGAATCAACAGATCTATCACTCGGCCAATGTGTCGCAAAGCGCCTTCACCGCCACGGTCTCGCAATTCAGTCCACTCGCCGGGCGATCCTCGTCGGATGCGGCCGCTAAAACGTTTTCAAACCTGGATGATCTTTCCTGGGTGAAGGGAAAGCACATCCTGAAAGTCGGCTATGAAATCCGCTGGATCCAGCTGAACCAGGGAACTTCGTCGAGCGGTTCACTCACCTTTTTGTCTCCCGCCGCTTTTGCCGCTAACCAAGCCGATAGCGCCACATACATATCAGAGCTGCCTTTGAAGCGTCTGCGAAAAACTCAATACTGGGGTTACATCCAAGACGTTTACAAAGCCCGGCAGAACCTCACGTTCAATCTTGGCGTTCGCTATAACTTCTTCAATGTCTTTCATGAGACAGACGGCCGCGCCATACCGTTCGATTTCGCTAGTTGCGGTCCCGGCGGCTACTGCCCGCGCGGAAGTAACTTCAGCTTCCCCAGATACAACGATGTGGACCCGCGCATTGCCCTGGCTTGGTCGTTTAAAAAGTCAGTATTTCGCGCGGGCGGCGGAATTTATCACAGCGATGGACAGGAAGACGATCAGAACCTTCCCATCTCGAATGACTACACGCGCTATTCGTTGACTGCCGCTGGCTCGCCCGGCTTGAGTTACCCCTTGCAACCGTTCTTAGCCGCCACGTCCGGTGTTGTTTCGCCCCGGCTACTGGACCGGAATAGAAAGGACATGTATGTCGCGGCTTGGACTGCTTCCTTCCAGCAGGAGTTCATCGGCGGCTTAGTAGGAACTGCGACTTACTTGGGAAACAAAGGGACTGATCTACTAACTACGACTTACGTAAATGTAATCAACCCCGAAACGGGGCTTCGTCCCTATCCTGCGTTCGGTGTGGTCGCGTGGCGCGGGAATACGAGCAATAGCACGTTCCACGCGCTCCAATATCAAATGCGAAAGGCTTTCAGCGGAGGATGGCTCCTCTCGGCCGGGTACATGTGGTCGCATTCGATCAACGACGGCAGCATCGGCGGCGGCGAGTCGGATACGGTTCAGAATGTGTTCTGCCGCGCCTGCGATAAGGCGAGCAGCGATTTCGATGTCCGCAGTTTCTTTAATACTTCCGTGGTGTACCAACTGCCGTTCGGCGCAGGCCGCCGCTTCCTGAGCAGCCCTGGCATTGCGAGAGCCGTACTGGGCGGCTGGGAGTTGAGCGGAGTGGGAACGGCGCGCACCGGGCTGCCGGTGAACGTGACGGTGAATCGCCCCAACTCTTCTGTCCCGGGAGGCTACGCCGTGCCCAGTTCCGAGAGACCTGATTATCTTTCGGGCGTCTCTGTTACTCCGCTGAACCAAACTGTAAACAGCTGGATCAACCCCGCCGCATTCGTTGTTCCTGCGAAGGATACTTTCGGAAACCTAGGACGTAACGCAATCTCAGGTCCCGGCTTATGGCAGGCCGACGTTTCCCTTGCCAGGCGAATCAGCTTGACCGAGCGGCTCGGGCTTCAATTTCGCGCCGAGGTATTCAACATTTTCAATCGCGCGCAGTATGGCCAGCCGAACGCAAACCTCTCCACGGCAGGAAACTTCGGCGTCATCACGACGACCGTCAATCAGGGCGCAACTGGGAGCGGTACGCCCAGGCAGATTCAGCTCGGCGCCCGCTTTCTGTTCTAGGCATTTCTGTTCTAAGCATCGACATCAAAACGAACACCCTGGGCAAGCGGCAGATCGCGCCCGTAATTCACGGTGTTCGTCGCGCGCCGCATATAAGTTTTCCAGACGTCCGACCCGGACTCCCGTCCACCGCCGGTGTCTTTCTCGCCGCCGAATGCGCCGCCGATTTCAGCGCCCGAAGGTCCGAGATTCACGTTGGCGATTCCGCAATCCGAGCCTTCGCTCGAGAGAAACTGTTCTGCCTCGCGCAGATCGCTCGTGAAGATCGATGAAGAGAGACCCTGAGGCACCGCGTTGTGTATCGTCAGTGCTTGCTCGAAATCCGTGTAGCGCAGAACGTACAAGATCGGTGCAAAGGTTTCTTTTTCGACGAGCGCTGTCTGACTCTTCATTTCCACGATCGCCGGTTGCGCATAACAGCCGTCTGGCAGGCCGCTTACTTGGACTCGCTTACCGCCGGTCACGCGCGCGCCCTCCGCTTCGGCTGCGGCCAGTGCTACCTGCATGTTTTCGATGGCCTGGCCATCGATCAGCGGCCCCACCAGCGTTCCCGGGTCTCTGGGATCGCCAATCGTAACCGATTCGTAGACCGGCTTCAGCTTATTCAAGAGCTCATCCGCAACGCTGTCGTGAACGATCAATCGCCGCAGAGTCGTGCATCGCTGACCCGCCGTGCCCATGGCGGAGAACGCCACCGCGCGAACTGCCAACGCTAAGTCGGCCGACGGACAAACGATAGCCGCATTATTGCCGCCCAGCTCTAAGATCGCTCTCCCAAAACGCGCTGCGATGCGCGGGGCGAGCTTCTTGCCCATTACCGTAGAACCTGTTGCAGAGACCAGCCGCACCGAGCAATGGTCGGCTAATGCGCCACTGGCTTCCCGGTCGCCGATCAACACGGAAGCTAAATGGTCAGGCGCGTCCCCGAACTTTTTGCACGCGCGTTCAAATACTGCCTGCGTTGCGAGCGCCGTGAGCGGAGTCTTCTCGGACGGCTTCCATATCACCGAATTGCCACACACGAGCGCCAGCGCTGCATTCCACGACCACACAGCAACGGGAAAGTTGAACGCTGAAATAATCGCGGTCACTCCAAGCGGATGCCAGGTCTCCATCATCCGGTGATGCGGCCGTTCGCTCGGTATTGTCATGCCGGCCAGTTGTCGCGAAAGTCCCGCGGCGTACGTGCAGATGTCGATCATCTCTTGCACTTCGCCCAGGCCCTCCGACGCGATCTTGCCGGCCTCGATCGTGACTAATCTGCCGAGCGCCTCTTTGGAAGTCCTTAACTCGTCGCCTAGAATGCGCACCAGTTCCCCGCGTTGCGGCGCTGGAATCTTTTTCCAGTCGCGAAACGCCTGGTCTGCTGCTTGCACAGCTCCATCGACCATGTCTGGATCTGCTACAGCGCAATGTGCCAGGATCTCGCCGCTAATCGGTGTGTGTACAGGCAGCAATCCGCCCTGTACTTTTTCTTGAGGAACTCCTAGTTCATCTAAGATTTGCTTGGTCTCTTCCCCAATGCTCGCCATTTCACGCCTCCTTCTTCACTATGGCAGTTCGCTTGCCTGCGTTTTGTTATGCCTGCAACTGTCTGGAAAGGCTTTCTCACCTTCGGCCTGGTGTCGTTCCCTATCCGTCTTCACGCCGCCGCGCGCGCCGAGACCGTTCACTTCCATCTGCTTCATAACAAGGATCTTTCCCGGGTGCGTGAAGTCATGTTCTGCGCTCGTGAAGACAAGCCGGTGGAGCGCGCGGATCTGGTCAAAGGTTACGAGTACGCGAAAGATGAATATGTGGTGGTGGAGCCGGAAGAACTGGAAAAAATAGCGCCACCGACGGCCAGCGTCATGGAAATTCTTCAGTTTGTGCGCATCAGCGAGATTGACCCAATCTTCCTCGAGACCTCGTATCACGTTGCTCCCGAGGAAGCTGTCAGCCGCCCTTATGGCCTCTTGCTGCAGGCCATGCGCGACACCGCTTACGATGCGATCGCGAAAGTCGCGATGCACGGACGGGAGCACATCGTGGTTCTGCGTCCCACGGACAAGGGGATTGTGCTCCACACCATGTACTTTGTGGACGAACTTCACGCCGAGCGTGTCACTGAAACAGACCTTAGCGCGAAATACGATCGCAAGGAGCTCGAACTCGCCCGTAAACTCATCGAAACGCTTGCCGCCCCGTTCGAGCCCGAACAATTTCATGATCAATACCGTGAAAACGTCGAGCGACTGATTGAAGCCAAACGTGAGGGCCGCAAGATTACAGCTACCAAGAAGCCGAAGGTAGCGCCTGTCATTGACCTGATGCAAGCGCTTCAGCAGAGTTTAGCGCGCAATGCCAAGCCTGCTGCGGGAGCCGCCAAAACTACCAAGTCGAAAGCGGCGAAACCCGCCCGCAAACACGCTTCGCACGTCGCTTGAGAGTCGCCATCCAGTGCTCTAGGTGCGAGCTTCGATAATGGAAGTTGGATTCGCCTTCGCCCGTTATGTCAAGTACTCAGCTTCCCGAACTCTCTGCTCAGACCTCTACCAAGCCAGCGGCGCCTGTCGCGCCTGTTGTCGAGCATCGCGAAACGCGCCACGGCGAAACCGTCATCGACGATTACTACTGGCTCCGCGAAAAATCTAACCCGGCTGTTGCCAAGTACCTCGACGAAGAAAACGCATACACCGCAAGCCTGACGGCGGACATTCAGCCTTTTGCGGACAAACTCTACCGGGAAATGCTCAGCCACATCAAGCAAACCGACTTGAGCGTTCCGGTCGAAGATAGCGGCTACTGCTATTACTCGCGAACCGAGGAAGGCAAACAGTACCCGATCCGCTGCCGCCGCAAGGGCAACATGCAAGCGGATGAAGAGGTCCTTCTCGATCTCAACGAGTTTTCGAAAGACCGGACGTTTGTCGGTCTTGGCGATTTTGTGGTCAGTGACGATCAGAACCTGCTGGCTTACACGCTCGACTACACAGGGTTCCGGCAATTCACGTTACACGTGAAAGATCTTCGCACCGGCCAGACTTTACCCGACACCTTCGAGCGCGTGACTTCCGTTGCCTGGGCCGCCGATAACAGAACACTGTTCGCCGTTTCGGAAGATGCCGTGACGAAGCGATCCAATAAGATGTTTCGGCATGCGCTAGGTTCGCTCGACTTCGAATTAGTTTACGAAGAGGAGGACGAGCTTTACGATCTGGAGTTGATCAGGTCGCGCGACAAGCAGTTTCTCTTTGCTGAAAGCTCGAGTACAGACGCCACGGAATACCGGTATCTCTCGGCTCACTCGCCCCAAGCGAGCATGGCTGTGTTCCTGCCGCGGCGCGCGAAGCACCGGTATTACGTTCACCACCGCGAAGGCCTCTTCTACATCCGCCCCAACAAAGACAACCGCGACTTCGCCATCATGACGGCAACCGAGGACAAACGGGCGGAAGCCGACTGGAAGCCATTCCTGCCGGCGAAGAGCGGCACACTGATTGACGACATCGATCTGTTTAGGACGTTTGCCGTGACGGTTGAGAAATCAGAGGCAACCGAACGCCTGCGTGTTTACCACTTCGGCAAAGCTGAGTGGAGTGACATTGCGTTCACCGAGCCGGTTTACTCGGTCTCTCCGGGGAACACGCCGGATTTCAACTCGACGACCTATCGCTACACGTACAGCAGCTTCGTTACTCCGCCGAGCGTCTTTGAATACGATACGGGCCCCGGCCATTCGCACCTGTTGAAGCGCCAGGAGGTTCCCGGCGGCTTCGATTCGCAGCGCTACGCGTCCGAACGCCTGTGGGCTACCGCGCGTGATGGCATGAAGGTTCCGATCTCGCTTGTTTACAAGAAAGGTCTGCAGCGCGACGGCAACGCGCCTTTGTTCCTCTACGCGTACGGCTCATACGGCAATGGGACGCCCGTCACGTTTTCGAGCGCGCGCCTCAGTCTTCTGGATCGCGGCATGTCCTATGCGATTGCTCACATTCGTGGCGGCGATGAAATGGGCGAACAATGGCGCGAAGACGGCATGTTGATGAAGAAGAAAAACACCTTCTATGACTTCATCGATTGCGCCGAGTATCTCATCGGGGAGAAATGGACGTCGAGCGATCGCCTGGTCATCGAAGGCCGCAGCGCGGGTGGTTTGCTGATGGGCGCTGCCGTCAACATGCGTCCCGATCTATTCCGGGCTGTCCATGCGGCCGTTCCCTTTGTGGACGTAATGAACACCATGTTGGACGCGAGTCTTCCCTTGACGGTTGGCGAGTATCTCGAGTGGGGAAATCCAAACGAACTGGCTGCTTATAACTACATGATGAGTTACAGCCCGTACGATAACTTAGAAGAGCGCACTTACCCGGCCATGCTGGTGACAACAAGCTTCAACGACAGCCAGGTGATGTATTGGGAGCCGGCAAAATACGTTGCGCGCATGCGGCGACTTAAGACAAACGATAAACCGCTTCTGCTGAAGACTAAGATGGAGCCGGCCGGTCATGGTGGAGCCTCCGGCCGCTACGATCGCCTGAAAAGTATGGCTTTCGAGTACGCCTGGATGCTCAGTCAAGTTGGAATTACGCAGTAGCACGTGCTGGGGGCGCCCGCTCCATCGGCGCCCGGTCCGGCCCTTTCCTCAAAGCTTTTCCTGTATAACGTTAAGAATGACCAGACGCGCGCTTTTACTAGCTTCCTCGACTCTTCCGTTCGCTCTTCCCGCGCTCGGGTTTCAAGGTCAAAAGAAACGCTTGAGCCCTCATGAGACTGTCTCGACCGAGCTCAACGATAAGAAAATCGAAATCTCGTACGGCCGGCCCTACCTCAAAGGGCGTAACATGGCTTCCCTAACACTCGATGGCAAGGTTTGGCGCTTGGGCGCCGATGAAGCAACTAAACTGACCTTAGAAATGCCTGTTGTAATTGGCTCGGCACTCCACTTAGCGGCCGGGAGCTACTCTCTATTTGCGATTACCGGTCCCGATAAATGGACCATTATCGTCAATAAAGTGGCCGATCAGTGGGGTGCCTTCAGTTACAAGGAAACCGACGATTCCGGCCGGTTCGACGTTCCAGTAGAGAAAACGCCTTCGCATGTCGAGCAGTTCACGATCACGCTAGGCAAGGCGTCGGGTTCGGAAGTTCCGCTTACAATGGCTTGGGGAAACCAGGAAGTGAAAACCACGATCAAGGCTGGCTAAGCGGGTGCCCGCTTAAGCCATGAGTGTGGCCGGCCCAACCTGCCCGTGATGGCGCTCCATCCGGCTTCGCAACTCGGTCCGCGCACGCAGCAACCTGCTTTTAGCCGCCGCTACGGAGATGCCCAGATCCTTTGCGACCTCAGCCATAGGCTTCTCTTCTACATCGCGCAACAAAAACACAGTTCGCAACAGCGGCGGCGTCCTGCGAATCTCTTTGGAGAGAACGCTGGCTACTTCGGTCTGCCCGAAACTCTCTTCAGGCGATTGCTGCACGTCCCGCAATTCGAACGCCGCAATCTCCTCGCCGGGCAGCACATCGTCTAAATAGGCAAACTTCGCCCTTCGCCCCTGCCGTAATCGCATCAGGCATTGATTGACCACAATCCGGGTCAGCCACGTCGAGAATTTCGAATCGCGCTGAAACTGATTGATGTGCTGGTACGCTTTCCAGAACGCGTTTTGTACTTCATCTTCGGCGTCCTGCTTGTCGCGCACAATCGAAAGTGCAATCTTCAAAACTGCCGTTTGATGACGCCTCATCAGCTCATCGAACGCCTGGTTATCGCCGCTCTGGCATTTTTCAACTAAACCGTCATCGGCCACTTCCCGATACCCACCCCGGTTTTGCATCTGCTGCCTTTCACAAGAATCCATGACTTAGGCCTCTATGAATGAATCTAGTCCTCAAAACAACCCAGTAGTAGAAGCCGTTGAAACGGATTTCAGTGCTATAAAAAGTCCAGCCTTCGACAATGGTGAGAGTAAAACAAATTTGAAGCTGACTGAAAGCAGCGATGATTCAGTCCGCCGTTTCCTTCAGGGCTACGATATTGGCCCGAAACTTCGACAGTTGCGCTTGCGCAAAAAAATTGCATTGGTAGACCTGGGAAAGCACACCGGTCTATCGGCTTCCATGTTGTCCCAACTGGAAAACGGAAAGCTCGTCCCGACGCTGCCTACATTGGCTCGCATCGCCACCGTGTTTGATGTCGGTCTGGAACATTTCTTCTTGGATAAGCGCGCTCGCCGGACGTTTTCCATCGTACGAGCGAACGAGCGTCTGCGCTTTCCCGATCTCCCCGACAGCCCCGTCCCCGGATATTTTTTCGAAGTCTTGGCTTTTGGCGCTACTGAAAAGACGATTGGCGCATACCTCGCCGAGTTCGATAAACGCGATACTAAATCGACCAAGCCGCATCAGCATGATGGCGCTGAGTTCCTGCATGTGTTGCAGGGTGCGCTCGCGGTAAACTACCAATCGGACGAGTACTTCCTGGGTGCCGGTGACAGCGTCTATTTCGATTCCTCCGAACCGCATTCCTACACCGGACGCTCGGAGGAGCCGGCGCGGGCCATTGTTATCACGACAGGTCTTCGCCCTTAGTTCGCTCTTGCGGCACGCGCTCTCACTGTTTCTCTGCAGCGTGCTTTTCATCCCGTTCGCCACAGCCAAAGAATCCTGGACCGAGTTCAACTTGGGTCCGTTTTACGTCCTGACCGATAGCGACGAGCCTGCCGCCTCAGACGCTTTAGTTCAGCTCGAGCAGATGCGATGGGTGCTGGGTAACCTGCTTGAAAACTATGACTTGCGGAGTGTCTGGCCTATCCGGGTCATCATTCGAGGAAAGCGGGACAGAGATCATCCCGGCTTCACCAGCGAGATTCTATCGAGCCGTCCCACTCAAGCCGAACCCAGCCAGTTCGTTTGGCAAAACGGCCAGTATGTACTGCTGCTCGACGCAGATAAGCCTGTGCCGCTTGGCGAGGCGGCGGGGATCCTGCTTGACGCCAATACGCCACACCTTCCGCCAGGAGTCGAATCGGGCCTGCGCCAGCTCTTTTCAACCCTGCACGCTCATGGCAGTCACGTCACCTGGGGCGGCCAACCGGCTCGCCCGGATCTTGCCTGGGCGCGTATGCAGCTGTTTGCAACCAAGTTCGAGTACGGCGCAAGCTTTCATATTTTCCTGACCGCGCTCAAGGGGGGCAGCACGCTCGCGGCCGCCGAGCAGGATGCCTTTGGCAAATCTGCGGGCGACCTGGAAGCCGAAGCGCAGGCCAACCTGGCGAAAGGGCATTGGAATGCGGTGGCCGTATCCGGCCGCCCGCTCGATCCTAAGCGCGACCTGGGGCAGCACTCTCTGAGTGAAGCCGTAGCGAACGTCTATCTTGCCGATTGGAATCTAGCCCGCGATCCTAAGCTGGCCGAGCCGGCCTACAGAGCTGCGGTCGAAGCCGGCGGGACTGCAGCCGCGCTCGGCTACGAGGGCTTGGCGCGGGTGGCCCAAGCAAGCGGCGGGTCTCCTACAGAGTTCTTGGAAGACGCGATTCGCGCCGATAGCCTGAGTGCTCCGGTATACGTCGACGCTGCCAAAGATTTACCTGAAAGTCAGGCTCTTCCCCTACTTAAGCGCGCTGCCCAACTGAATAGCCGATGGGCTGTTCCCGTCTACCGCCAAGCTGGTTTCGCCGATACGCCCGGCGCCAAGGAATCGCTCCTGAAGGCAGCGTTAAAGCTTGACCCGCGCGCCACCGGGTATTGGATCGAGCTTGCCAAAGTTCAGACCGGGCTCGGCGAAGCGACAGCGGCGCAGGGCTCCTGGCTTCGCGCGGAGGACTCTGCTGCTAACGAACGTGAGCGCCAACGCATTCACCTGCTTGCAACCGGCTCGGAAACCGAACGCCTGGATGCAGCCGCCGCTGCCGTCGCGCGTGAGCGAAATGCGGCGCGCCTGGATGACGAACAAGCGCAGCAAGCCGAATCCGATCGCATTCGCGCCGCAGAGCAAAAGGCGAATGACGCAGTGGCAGGCGCTGGAGGGGTAAGCAACCCCTCCGATGCAGTGGCCTGGAGTGATCTTGCGCGCGAAAAGGAACTCTCCGGCACTCTTACGCGCATCGATTGTCTCGCTCACGGGCGGCGGTTCCGCGTAAGAGCGAAGGGTGGCGTCATTACCGAACTTTTTGCGCCCGAGAACCTCACCTCTCCACTTCCTTGCGGCGTCCAAACCAAGGCCCCGCGCATCTCGCTCAAGTACCACGATTCGCCAGACAACAATCTGCACACTGCCGGCGAGATCACCAGCTTTGAACTCCGGTGAACGCAACTATTCGGCCGGCTACAACTGAAGACTTGCCCGCTGTGCTCGAGATTGAGAGGGACTCCTTTCCGTCTCAACACTGGGGCGAGGAAGACTTTCTAAGCTATCGCTGTACCGTAATTGAAGCCGAAGGGCGGATCGCTGGGTTTGTTGTCATGCGTGAGCTATTCCACGGTCCCCCTCCGGAGCTGGAGATCTTAAATCTCGCCATCGCCCCGGTTTTCCGTCAACTTGGGCTTGCATCGGTTCTGTTATCCAGCGAACTCCAGCTAGGCAGTACGTACTTCCTTGAGGTCCGCGAATCGAACACGGCCGCGCGGCGCCTATACGAGAAGTTCGGTTTCCGGGAAATTTCCCGCCGCGCGCACTATTACCGCGCGCCTACGGAAACCGCTATTGTGATGCAAGTGAAATGATGTTAATACTGGATCGGGAGCAGCCGGTTCCAGTGACTGCCCGCACTGCCAAACAGGAGAGTCCTCTCATGGAGAACCATACGGACGAAGAGTTTAAGGCGCATCTGTCAGAGACAAGCGATAAGTTCCGGGCGCTTGCCGAACAGCATGCACAGCTAAAACATCAAGTCGAGGAAATCGAAGCCAAGTCGCACGTGACGGGCGACGACGAGATTGAGGAGCAGCGTCTCAAGAAGCTCAAGCTCCAGGTCAAAGACGAAATGCTCGACATGATTGAGCAGTCCAAGCACGCAGGCGTTTCCTAGTTTTCGCCGGACAGACGCTAGGTAGGCTGTCCGGCTACAGCTATCTACTTCACGAATCCCAGTTTTTTCAGCTGCGGTTCCGGAAGGGGCACATCGAATTGAGCCTGACCGAAGGTCTGCTTCACTCTGCCGTCGTCAAGAGCCACTCCGAACGGTGGATCCACGAACGGAAACGCCTTTTTTAGCTTCGCCAGTTCTAAACTCGTTCCCGCCTTTAAATGCGTATCGTGCAAAAAGCTTGCCGCCCACTGCGGATTGATGGTTGGTATGGCCACGATCCTGGTACTGCCCCAGTTCAACTTCGACATGAACTTGGACGCAGCATCGCAGTGCATACAGGAAGGATCGTAGAAGAATAGA
This sequence comes from Bryobacteraceae bacterium, assembly GCA_965219105.1. GTDB lineage: Bacteria > Acidobacteriota > Terriglobia > Bryobacterales > Bryobacteraceae > Bog-105. Next base: position 4,987,965 of record OZ244728.1, read on the forward strand.
AACACTTGACCTTCCGTTAAATTCTGTGGCTTGCCATCCACGATCACGGGATTGGGAACTTGAACATTCTTCCGTTGAATGGCCTGCGCCCCAAAGCTTGCCAGCGCGAACACGGCAAGTGAGGCGAATGCAACGGCTGGAACTCTCCAGCGCGCGATACGCGGCGACCAGGCCCAGGCCGCCAACCCGAGCAATAAGAGCACGCCATCGCCCACGAAAAATCCCGGCCCAACAGTGCGCTTGATAATCGGGAAACAGCTGCACTCATGGCCGACTAGAACGTTGTAGTTATACCCGATCCAGCCGATAAAAAACACGAGCAGCGCCGAACCGATCATGCCGCCCCATCGACGAAATCGCGGCACGAACAAAAGAAACGCGGCTAGCAATTCGAGCGTTCCTAAAGCAGCCGCTCCAATCGCTCCCCAACCTCCGGGAACTTGCGCCTGCTCGAGCAGTTCACCGGTTTTGAATGGGCTGAGCACTTTCCAACCACCTGAAACGGCAAATACGATTCCCAACAGAATGGCGGCTGTGGCGGCCGCAATTTTCTTCCCGTTCGCCTGTCGATCCGCCACTGGGACCTCTTGTGTGTGCTTGAGCGCTGCTTCCATCGTTCCCCCTAATTGTATTCTGAGTTTCTAACTATATGTTTCGGCATAAGCGTCGTCTCGTTATTCTTATCGGTTTCTTTGCAAGTTGTCTGCCACTTATGTTTGCTGCTCCCGATCGCAAGAAGATTGAGGCGGAGGTGAAGTGGATTACAAAAAGCGCTATCTTGATCGATACTCATAACGACATCCCGAGCTTTACTGTGGACGGCGCTGACATCGGCCACTCGCCCAAAACCATGACCGACATCCCGCGACTCAAGCAGGGCGGTGTCGGGGCGATTTTCTTTTCCGTTTACGTGGCTGCGAAGTACGTGGACGGCAATCATTCAGCCAACCGCACTTTGCAGATGATCGATACCGTCAAGCAGGACATCATTGGCAGGTACCCCGGCACGTTCCAGCTTGCTCTCACGGCCGACGATATCGTTAAAGCGCACAAGCACCATAAGATCGCGGCCCTCATGGGCATCGAAGGCGGTCACGCTATTGAGGACAGCCTGCGCCTGCTTCGCGACTACTATCGCCTTGGTGTCCGCTACATGACGCTGACCCACACCAACACGAACAACTGGGCGGACTCTTCTGGTGACATCGACAAACCGGGTGTTGAGCACCACAACGGCCTCACGCCGTTCGGCAAAGATGTCGTACGCGAGATGAATCGCCTCGGCATGATCGTCGACATCTCTCACGTGGCGGACAAAACTTTCTACGATGCTCTTGCGACCAGCCAAGCGCCGCTGCTTGCCTCCCACTCCGGGGCTCGCGCAATAGCGAACGTGCCGCGCAATATGACCGACGATATGATTCGCGCTCTCGCGGCGAAGGGCGGCGTGATTCAGGTGAATTTTTACTGTGCCTTCCTCAATCGACAGGCCGCCGATGCTCCGAAAGGCGCTCCCCTTCACGCATCGATTGCGGACGTAGTGGCGCACATCGATCACATTCGACAGGTCGCCGGCATCGACGCTATCGGAATCGGCAGCGACTTCGATGGCATCGATTGCGCACCGGAAGGGCTGGAGGACGTCTCCAAATTTCCTAACCTCACCCGGGCTTTGCTCGAGAAGGGCTACTCGGTCGCCGACATCAAGAAAATCTATGGAGGGAACACCCTGCGGCTCATGCGTCAAGTGGAAAAGGTAGCCGCGGGGATGCAGAGCGCGAACAACGGCCAATTGTAGAGCGAGTATAAACGCGACCGTTTCAGAATTTGGAGGCTTCAAGCCGCTTAGCTGCCTGCCAGAGTTCTTCCATTTGCTCGAGCGGAGCCTCCTCGAGCGTTACTCCTTGCTCAATCAGTACTTGTTCGATGTGCGCGAACCGCTTTCGAAACCGTCCGTTCGTCTTACGCAAAGCCTGCTCCGGATCCACCTTAAGAAACCGAGCCAGATTCACCACGTTGAACAGCAGATCGCCGAGTTCATGTTCAATCGCGGCCGAATTGCCGCCCGCCTGCGCCTCAGCAAGTTCGCTTGCTTCTTCCTGCAGCTTTTCCAGAACTCCCGCGATATCCTTCCACTCGAAACCGACTTTAGCGGTCTTGTGCCCAAGCTTGTCGGCCTCCACCAAGGCGGGCAACGCTCGCGGCACCGAGTCGAGAATGGAGGCTGAGCTAACAGCTCCGCGCGCAGCTTTTTCCTGCTTCTTAATTTCATCCCACCGCGTTTTTACGTCATCGGCCGTCTCGGCGAAGACTTGGCCAAACACGTGCGGATGCCGGCGGATCAGCTTCTGGTTAATTGCATCTAACGAATCGGCGAGATCGAAGAGACCCTGCTCGCGGGCCATCTCGGCGAAAAAGACTGGCTGTAACAGCAGGTCGCCCAGTTCTTCGGCAAGCCCTGTCCAGTCGCGAGCATCGATGGCATCCATCACCTCATAGGTTTCTTCAAGCAGGTAGGGCTTAATCGTGTCGAACGTTTGCTCGCGGTCCCACGGGCAGCCTCCTGGTGCGCGAAGCCGCTCCATCAAACTCACCAGCTCCCCGAATTTCTCGCCAGCCTGCCTGCTACGCCCCGCCATTGTCATCACCTCGTCTCCGACTATAGGAGATCGAAAGGGACAGCCTGAACCGATCCCTTCGCTAAAACAACGAAGGAGGCAGAGCGCTCTGCCTCCTTCGCCCGATACGCCGCTTGCGGCTACAGTCCGAATTGGCACTCCGCTGACCGGAAGGCCCACGTAAACTCATCAAAATAAGTACTTTGGAGCCTCGGATTAGGGGTGGCATGGCTTAGCAGTGCGTTCAAAGCTCATGCGTCATGAGAAACAGTCGTGCGCTTGTGACCTCCAATCTGAAGGGCGTAACGGCAGAAACATAGCCTGTACGCCCACTCTTTCGAAGCCTTTTCCCGGGAAAGTAAACCAAATTTGTCGAAATCTCCCAAGGAGGCAGAGCGCTCTGCCTCCTTCGTTAATTTCTCGAAAGAGGCAGGTCAGGCTGTCCCCTTCGCTGCCTCGTTATGATGAAAATGTTGTATGGCACAGAACGACGACAACCTCACTCAGGACTTTCCCTTACCCCCGGCCACTTTCGAGTTTCTGATCGAATCGGTCCTGATGCAGACCCAAATGCAGCTCGGCTTGCTTCAGTTTGGCGAGAAGCCGGACGACGCAGAGCCGAATCTCCCGCTCGCCAAGCACTCGATTGACATGCTGGCCATGCTTTCGGAAAAAACTCGCGGCAATCTCACCACCGAAGAGCAGCGCCTGCTCGAAAATGGCCTGACTGAACTGCGCTTCCGCTATGTTCAAGTGGCCGACGAACAAAAGCAGCGCAAGACAGCCCCGAGCATCGTCATTCCACCGAGCGCGAGCGACAAGAAGGATGACGATCGCCCGCTGATCATTACTCCGGATGGTGGCAAAGGAATCAAAACGTCGTAAATGCTCCCCGATTTCGAGCATGCCTCGATCCTCGTGCTCGGGTCCGGGACCAGTCTGGGAGTTCCGGTAATTGGCTGTCACTGCAAAGCCTGCATGTCGAAAGACCCGCGCGATCGCCGCTTGCGCCCTTCCATCCTGCTGCGCCTGGGTGAAAAGCGCATTCTGATCGACACCTCGCCTGACTTCCGCTATCAGGCTTTGCACCACAGAATCGAGCGCCTAGACGCCATTCTCTATACCCATTCGCATGCGGACCACATTCTCGGTCTCGATGATGTGCGCCCGTTTAATTTCATGCAGCGCGACAACATTCCGTTCTTCGCCTCGGCCGATACTGCTGTCGCTATCGAACGCACTTTCAGCTATGTGTTCGATGCCTCTCCCAGTCAATCGAGCCGCCCGCGCCTGACCTCGAACATCTTCGAGAACGAACCTATTCTTGTCGCCGGCATTTGCATCCAGCCGGTTCGAGCGATCCACGGCAAAGGAACCGTCTACGGCTTTCGCTTCGGCGACTGCGCCTACTTAACCGATCACAGCGAGATTCCACCGGAAAGCCTTGCTCTTCTCCAGAATCTAGATGTTTTGTTCCTCGATGCGCTCCGGTCCAACCCGCATCCAACGCACTCTACAGTGGAAGAGTCGCTGCGCAGCGTCCAAACCCTCAAGCCCAAACGCGCCTTCTTTACTCACATCTCGCACGACCTCATCCATGCTGTCACCGAAGCGCGTCTGCCTCCCCATGTGCGCTTGGCCTACGACGGGCTTGAGATTTCCATCGGCTGGGGCGATCGCCTCGCGCAGACCGAATATGTAGCTCCCCAGCCGGTATGAAGCCTGTTGTCTTTCATTCCCTCGACGAAGCGCGGGGCGTCTTCGGGCCCTGCGCCCTGGCGATTGGTAACTTCGACGGCGTTCACATCGGCCATCAAGCTCTGATTGGCGCGGCCGCCGGTCTGGCCCGCCAGCGCTCGTTGATTCCCGCGGTGCTCACCTTTAATCCTCATCCCACGGCCGTCGTGGCTCCGCAACGTGTTCCTCCTCTCATCTGCTCGCTTGCTACCCGCCTTGATCTGATTGGCAGGGCCGGAGCGGAACACATTTTCGTACTGAACTTTACAGCCGATGTTGCTCGCCTCTCGCCGGAAGAGTTTGTCTCTCAAATCTTGATAGGAGCGCTCAACGCGCGCGCTGTGTTTGTTGGCGAAAATTTTCGATTCGGTCACAAGCAAGCCGGTACGCCCGCTGTATTCGAAGAACTCGGCCGGCGTTTCGGTTGCTCCATCCATTTCCTGCCGCCGGTGACCTACCGCGGCGAGATGGTCTCGAGCACCGCAGTTCGCAATGCATTGAGCCAAAGTCGTGTGGTCGAGGCGGCGCGCCTGCTGGGCCGCTGCTATGCTTCTAGCGGCCCGGTTGTCTCGGGCCGCGGCATTGGATCCAAGCAGGCGGTTCCCACGCTGAACCTTCGGCCCGATTCGAACGTGATCACGCCGCGCGGAATCTTCGTCACTGAAACGGTCGATCTCGACGATCACCGCCGCTGGCCCTCGGTCACCAGTTGCGGCCACAACCCCACCTTCGGCGCGACCGATCTCACAATCGAAACCTACCTTCTTACTCCTCTCAACCATCCAGTTCCCCGAAATATCGAGGTACAGTTCCGCCACTTCTTACGAAGCGAGCAGACCTACCCGGACGCCGCCTCTCTTAAACTGCAAATCCTGAAAGACGTGGCGCGGGCCGAGGCCTATTGGCGGCATGCTAAACGTCTGGCTACACCGGTTCCTTCGGTATACTGAGTTTGCCGTCGATACGGATCCATCACTAGGACTTGTATGCAACTCTCTCAGGGCAAAATCAACCACCTCAACGCGCTCTCGAACAAGGACGGCATTATCTCCGCCGCCGCCATGGACCAGCGCGGAAGTCTGCGCAAAATGATCGCACAGGGGAAGAATGTCTCCGAGGACGATGTCGCCGACGACATGCTCAAGGAGTTTAAGGCTGCCGTCAGCAAAATTCTTACGCCTTATGCGAGCGCCATCTTGCTCGATACCGAGTATGGACTGCCCGCCGCCGAAGTGCGCGCGAGGAATGCCGGATTGCTTCTCGCCTATGAAGAGAGTGGTTACGACAACAACAAACCGGGGCGCCTTCCCGATCTGCTGCCTGACCTCTCCGCGATGCGCATACGGGCGCATGGAGCGAATGCGGTTAAAGTTCTGCTCTATTACTCGCCCTTCGAGAAGCCCGAGATCAACGAGATCAAACACGCCTTCATCGAGCGCATTGGCGCCGAGTGCGAGACCAATGAAATTCCGTTTTTTCTCGAATTCGTGGGCTACGATCCGCAGGGCGGAGATGAGAAGGGCCTCGAGTACGCCAAGAAGAAACCGGATGTCGTGATCGGCTCTATGCAGGAGTTCGGCAAGTTGCAGTATCGCGTCGATGTGTTGAAGGTCGAAGTGCCGGTGAATGCCAAATTTGTGGAAGGCAGCCAGGGCTTGAAAGGCCAGAGCGCCTACACTCGCGAAGAAGCTCTCGATCTGTTCCGCAAAGCTTCCGACATCGCTCAAAAGCCGTTCATTTACCTCAGCGCCGGCGTGACCAATCCCGAGTTCGTCGAGTCGCTCGAAATGGCTGCCGAGGCGGGCACCGACTACTCCGGTGTTCTCTGCGGCCGTGCCACTTGGAAGAACGGCGTCGCGGTTTACGCCAAGAACGGCGTCAAAGCTCTCGAAGACTGGCTGTCCGATGAAGGCGTGAAGAACATTGAGGCTGTTAACGCAGCCGTGAGGACGGCTAAGCCGTGGCGCGTGAAAGCAGGAATGGCGTCCGCTGCTGCCTGATCCGGCCACCGGACTGCGCTCTGATCGCGCAGCGCTTTCGAACATGAACTTTGCGTCCATTCCAGAGGCCATCGACGATTTTCGCCAAGGCAAGATTCTGGTGGTGGTCGATGATGAGGATCGCGAAAACGAAGGCGATCTGACCATTGCCGCCGAAAAAGTCACGCCGGAAGTCATCAACTTTATGGCTACCGCCGGCCGGGGCCTGATCTGCCTTGCTCTTGATGCCGACATCTGCCGCCGCCTCGATCTTCAGCCGATGTCGGCTGTGAACACAGCCCGTTTCTCAACCGCGTTCTGCGAAGCGATCGACGCGGCCGAAGGCGTTACCACCGGCATCTCGGCCTACGATCGCGCGCGCACCATCTGTGTCGCGATGGACCCCGCGAGTAAGCCACAGGATCTTGCGCGGCCGGGCCATATTTTCCCTCTGCGTGCCCGGCCCGGCGGCACGCTGGTTCGCTCCGGTCAAACCGAAGCCGCCGTCGATCTTGCACGGCTCGCCGGCTTCTCTCCTGGCGGCGTCATCTGCGAAATCATGAACGAAGACGGCACCATGGCCCGGGTGCCGCAACTGGTTCAGTTTTGCAACCGCCATAGCCTGAAAATGATCTCGGTCGCCGATCTGATTCGCTACCGTATGCAGACCGAGCGTTTCATTGAGCTGGATGGAACCGGCGTGCTTCGCACCGTTCACGGCGACTTCAAACTGCTGCGCTATGTCAGCCGGCTCGATGATCAAAGCCATCTCGCACTCGTGATGGGCGAGGTCGCCGGCCGAAGTGACGTGCTGGTGCGCGTCCATTCCCATTGCGCCTATGGCGATGTGTTCGGCTCGATAGACTGCGATTGCCGCCAACTGATCGATTCGGCTCTGGCCGCCATCGCTCGCGAGGGTAGCGGAGTGTTCGTGTATCTGCATCAAAGCAGCCCAGGCCTGCAAATTGCATGGCGCGATGGCGATCGCATTATCGTTCCCCACCAACGTCAGTCTTCATCGACTCCTGCGGAACGCAACCCGCCTCTGCAGCATGAAATTGGTCTCGGCGCGCAAATTCTTTCGGCGCTCGGTCTTTCCACGATTCATCTGCTCACGAATCATCCCCGCAGGGTGGTCGGCCTGGAAGGCTTCGGCATTCAAATCACCCGCCAAATCCCTTTCTCTCTTGGCTCTTAGTCAAACCGCATGTGCAGATTGTTCGCCGCCATCCTGTTTCTCTCAGCGCTTGCGTGCGCTGCCGATTCGCCCAGACAGTTTCCCTACTCCGAAAACATCGTCAAGCCTGTCGCTTTCAACCCGCAAGGCGAGTGGATCGTTACCGGTATCGCCGGCAAATCCCGAGTGCGATGGCTCGAGCGCCAGAAACGCAAGCGCCTCATCGGCTCTCACCTGCTGATTCGCGGCAGCCGCGTCGACTTCTGGAACAAGAAGGTCATGTCCTGGAAAGAACCGTTCCCCACGCCGCTGCTCAGCCAAGAGTCCTACGACACGCACTCTCGTGAGTTCTGGCTCGACTTCACCACCGATCCAGCCGAGCTAAGCCTCCCTCGCTACGTCAGCGCCGTGAACGTCGAACTCGGGACGCTGCTTGCCACGCCCGATGGCCACACGTTCTTGCATTACGGCGGCATCTGGTTCACTGTCGGCCGCCTATAATTTCTTCGCTCTTTCGAATGCCTGTACCGTTTCGATTACCTCGCTTCTATCCCATCCTCGACACCGCTGTCCTGGCGTCAAAAGGTTGTCCTGTTCTGACTGCCGCCGACGCACTCTTCGATGCCGGTGTGCGCGTCCTTCAGTACCGGCATAAAGACGAATGGACTCAGCAGCACTTTGACGATGCAGAGAGGCTCGCTGAAAAGTGCCAGGATCTTGGAGTCTTGTTCGTGCTGAATGACCGCGCCGATTATGCCCGCATTTTGCGCTCGGCGCTTCATATCGGCCAGGATGACTTGCCGCCAGTCGCGGCTCGTAAGGTCGTCGGCGACGAGATTATCGGCTGGTCTACTCACAACGCGCAACAGCTCAAAGCCGGTGACGAGGAGCCGGTCGAGTATCTGTCGATCGGACCGGTCTTTTCCACTGTTTCCAAGGAGCGCCCCGATCCGGTTGTAGGGTTGGAACGACTCGTGAAGCACCGCGAATTGACAGCCAAGCAGTTAGTCGCTATCGGCGGCATCAAGCTGGAAAACGCGAAAGACGTAGTCGCAGCCAAGGCCGATTCCCTAGCCATCATCTCCGGTATTCTGCCCGAAGAGACGAGCCGCAAAGCTCTCCGCCGCCGTGCGGAAGAGTGGTTGACATTGCTCGCCTGAGATAGTGATCGCTTCCGCCACTTCTGAACTCTATGAATTTACTTCTCAAGTCCTCCTTAGTTGCATCGCTGTCTTTCACGATCTGCGCCGCGGGTAGTGCGACAAAGGACGCTCCTCTCGATGGCTACACGCCCGCCAATGCCGATGCTCAGCGTACTCTGGAAGGCAAGTTTCAGGCGATGCCATCGGCTGCTAATGAGCGCTCCTACATGCAGCGCTTGAGCGCGCGGCCGCATCACGTCGGCTCTCCTTACGACAAGAACAACGCCGAGTGGCTTTTGGCTCAGTTCAAACAATGGGGATTCGATGCTCACATCGAAACATTCAACGTGCTCTTCCCCACGCCGAAGGAAAATCGCCTCGAACTTCTCGAACCTCACAAGTTCACCGCGAAGCTTGAGGAGCCTGCGCTTGCCGTCGATCCGACCACTTCACAAAAAAGCGAGCAGCTTCCGGTTTACAACGCCTACTCGATCGATGGCGACGTTACCGGTCCGCTCGTTTACGTCAACTACGGCATGCCTGCCGATTACGAAGTGTTGGCCCGCTATGGCGTCTCGGTCAAAGGCGCAATCGTCATCGCGCGTTACGGCGGCGGCTGGCGCGGAGTCAAACCGAAAGTTGCGGCCGAGCATGGCGCCGTCGGCTGCATCATCTATTCAGATCCTCACAATGACGGCTATGCTCAAGGCGATGTTTTCCCAAAAGGTCCATTTCGTCCGCCGTTCGGGGTTCAGCGCGGCTCTGTCATGGATACCGAGTATCCCGGAGATCCTTTAACTCCCGGCGTCGGCGCTACTCCCGGAGCAAAGCGTCTGCCGATTAGCGAAGCCCAGACCCTTTCGAAGGTTCCTGTGCTGCCGGTCTCCTACGCCGATGCCCAGCCTTTTTTAGCTGAGCTGCGCGGACCTGTTGTTCCGCAAAGCTGGCGCGGCGGCCTCCCGCTCACCTACCGCTTCGGTCCCGGTCCCGCGAAAGCTCATCTCAAGGTCACCTCCCATTGGGATCAGAAGCCGCTATACGATGTCATCGCCAAGCTACAAGGGGCTGAATTGCCCGACCAGTGGGTCATTCGCGGCAACCATCACGACGCGTGGGTCAATGGCGCTGAAGACCCTATCTCCGGACTGGTCGCCGAACTCGAGGAAGCGCGCTCATTCGGTGAACTTGCAAAGCAGGGTTGGAAGCCGAAGCGCACGATCATCTACTGCGCTTGGGACGGCGAAGAACCCGGGCTACTCGGCTCCACCGAGTGGGTAGAAACTCATTCCTCCGAACTGCTGCAGCATGCCGTGGCTTACTTCAACAGCGATTCCAACGCGCGCGGCTTCTTCAATGCCGATGGCTCGCACATCCTGCAAAAGCTCATCAACGACGTCGCAAGCACGGTGCCCGATCCCGAAAAGTCGATGTCCATCCTGGAACGAGCCCGCCTTCATAACGTCGAAGAGTCCCAAGATACCGAAGCCCGCTCGCAGGCTCGCCAGCAAACCGAGTTGAAAATTGGCGCGTTAGGCGATGGTTCCGATTACACCGCGTTTATCGATCATCTTGGCATCCCTGCCGCCGACCTTGGATTCGGTGGCGAAGCCAAAGAGGGCGTTTATCACTCCATCTATGACGACTTCTACTGGTACACGCACTTCGGCGACCCTGATTTCGCCTATGAGCGCGCTGAATCGCAAGTGATGGGAACGGCCGTCCTGCGCCTTGCCGACGCGGATGTTATTCCGTTCGATTTCGCTGGCTTTGCCGACACCGTCAAGAAATACGTCTCCGATGTTGAGGAGCAGCTCGAGAAGAGCCAGGCCGATATCCGCGAGCGCAATGCCGAGATTGCAGCGGGCGTCTTTAATGCAAATAGCGATCCCAAAGATCCGACCCTTGCCCCGCCCGCCGAAAAGATTCCACCGCACTTCAACTTCGCTCCACTGCAAAATGCTCTCGACGAACTCACTGAAAGCGCCGGCAAACTCTCCGCCGCCTGGAGCAAGGCGCAGTCGAACGGCTGGGTGCTGCCTTCGCCTACGCTTGCCCGTGTGAACCAGCTTTTGATGCAGAGTGGTCCGGCCCTGACCGATCCCGCCGGCCTGCCCCATCGCCCGTGGTTCAAGAACATGATCTATGCACCCGGCGCTTATACCGGTTACGCGGCCAAACCGCTTCCCGGCGTGCTAGAAGCACTTGACCGGAAAGACTGGGCGGAAGCCGAATCCCAAATCCCTCGCGAAGCCGCCGCACTCGGGCGCGAAACGAAGATCATCACCGGCATCACCGCCGCTCTCGAATCGTCCGCCTCGAAAAAGGCATCACGCTAACGCTGCTAGATTGAAGAGGTTCCCAAATTCATGGCCGCCTTACTCACCTCTCTTCGCTGGATCCTTCGCATTGCCTTCCTCATCGCGCTCATCCTCGGTATAGCCCTCTGGACCGGCCACGCCACCGCCTATCTCTCGCTGCATATGTGGCTCGGCTTCATCATCACTTTCGATCTACTGCTGCTCGTGATCCTGGCTTTTCTTTCCGGCGTTTCTGTTGCGCTTCCATTCCTCTCTCTTATCTGGGCTGTGCTGCTTCCGGTAATCGGCATCGCGCAGTTGAAAGTCATGCTAGGCGCTAGCCATTGGGTCATACAGGTAATTCACGTCCTACTTGGCATCGGATCGATCGGCTTAGGCGAGGTGCTTGCCGGTCGAATTCTTGTCCGCCGTGCTTCTCGTTGAAATTTTCTTTTCTAGCGCTTCAGTTTGAATGCGTGACCGGTCCGGAATCTGTTCTTCGATCTCCGCGTGCATTGAATGTGCTGCGTGGGGCGATCGGAGCCGCCTTGCGCGGAGCCGAGTGCACGAGCGCTTGCATCGATCCTGTAGCGTGCCCTGAAGGTCGTCAGTGCCGCTACCGGCGCTGGTTTACGCCGCGCTGGCAACAGGGTCCAAGCGGATATCGTGAAGCTCCCCGGCCCTTTGTCTTGCGAGCTGTCCCGCACAAAGCGCCGGCAAGCGCGGCCTTTCAACTGATCGTCTTCGCAAACTTCTGGCCTACCGACGAACTTACAAGCGCCATGCTGACAGCACTCGGTCATCTCGCCTCGGACCAAGCGGCGAGATTGGCCTCAGCCCAGCACTTCGAGCTTTCCACTGAGGCGCCGCACGAAACAGCTGCTCCTGGATTGATCGATACACTCCGTATTTGCTTTGACACGCCCGTCGAGCTCAAAGACCGCGGCGTGGTCGCCGGTCGTCCGGAGTTCTCCGTCCTGATAGCCCGTCTCGCTGAACGTATTTGGGCTTTGGGAATGCTCTACAACGGGTGGCCGCCTGATTTCTGCCTCAATCTGCCCGTCGCTTTGTCCGAGCAAGTTGAACTTACTGCGCACGATTGGAGTAGATCCGAATCCCGCCGGCGAAGCGCCCGTTCGAACACGACTCACTCTCTAGGCGGGTTTACCGGCTGGGCGGACTACCGTGGCCCCATCGCTCCCTTCATTCCGCTGCTATCGATCGGTGCGTGGACGGGAGTCGGCCGCCAAACCGTCTGGGGCAAAGGCGTGTTTCATCTCGAGCGCACCGGCGGGGCTACGAAACCCACTCACCCGCTCGCATGACCGGTTCCTTGCGCCCGTCCTGAGTGACGCCGTCCAGGTCAATCGAATTGGAACCGACCATCCAGTCCACATGGATCAGGCTGCTGTTCGCGCCCTTCGCCGCAAGAGCGGCTTCATCGAGCGAGTCACCGTTCTTGACGCACGTACTGTAGGCCTGCCCGAGCGCAATGTGGCTCGCCGCGTTCTCATCGAACAACGTATTCCAAAACAATAAGCCGCTCTTTGAAATCGGTGACGAGTGCGGTACAAGCGCTACTTCTCCCAAGTGCCGGGCGCCCTCATCCGTGCCAATCATGCTTTGCAGCACTGCTTCGCCTTGTCGCGCCTTTGCCTCCACGATCCTGCCGTTCTTGAACTTTACCGCGATACCCTCGATCAACGTTCCTTGATACGAAAGCGGCTTTGTACTTGTTACAAATCCGTTCACGCGATCCTTGTGCGGCGTCGTGAAAACTTCCTCGGTCGGCATATTCGGGATGCAGGGAGCGCCATTGCCCGCCGTTGTGCCGCCGCCTAGCCACAGGTGATCGTCCGCTAAACCCACAGTTAAGTCAGTTCCCGCGCCGCGAAAATGAAGGGCAGAAAACCGCTTGCCGTTCAGCCACTCCGCTCGCTGCCGTAATTTCTCATCGTGCTCCCGCCAGTTCGCCACCGGGTCTGCTGCATCGATCCGCGTGGTCTTAAAAATCGCATCCCACAAAAGCTGCAACGCGCAGTCTTCCGGTTGGTCCGGAAACACAGCCTTCGCCCAAGCCGGAGTCGCGCTCGCCACAATCGTCCAATTGATCTCGTGCCGGGTGATCAACTCCATTGCTGGACGCATCGCTTTTGAATTGGCCACGTTCACGCGTGACACCTTCTTCGGGTCTTCCCGCGCAAGCAGCGAGGGGTCAGCGCCGGTGATTGCCAGCCGCGCCGCTCCGCTCCGAAAAGCACTGGCGACACCGTTATGCAGCCACTCGGGAGACTTGTCGAAGCTCGCATCAATTGCATGGTGGAACCGCGCCAGTACCGCTTCTTCGTCTGCAAACAACGTGGTCACCAGCGTTGCTCCAGCGCGATAGGCGTGTTCGGTAATGCGCCGCGCAAGAGGCACTGCGTCCAGCGGCGCCGTCATCACCAGTTCTTGCCCGGGCTGTAGCCCCAAGCCAACATTCACCGCCACCGCGGCCAACCGGTCCAGTCTCTCCGCCTGCGAGCTGTCCCTGATTGCCGTTTCGACTCTTGTCTCGTTATCTGCTGTTGTTACCTGGCTCATTTCTTCGCCCTCTGTCCGACCCTCTCTCCCACAATCCCATAAGCGCGATGTACATCTTCGAGCGTGAGCGTTCCCAAAACCTCGTCGGGTTCCAGCCGGCTGACAACATCGATGGCTGGTTCTACTGAAAGCAGCCTCAGTGCTGCGTCGAGCGGCTCATCCGGGTAAAGCCTCGAAGTTGCCTCGTTATGGCCCTCTGCCGAAGTCGTCGGCTGCATCGCATCTTCTACGCGTAAAGGCTGAAAGCTACGCTTCTCTTCGGCCGAGGGCAGGTTTACGCCTTCGATCTGCGCGAGCATTTTGAAGAACGGTGTCTTCTTGATCCGCTGCGAGATCAAATACGAAGTTGTGTTGGAAATCATCACCGGCAGAATAATCACGTAGCTTGCGCTCAGCTCAAACACCATGAAAATCGAAGTGATCGGTGCGCGAAATACGCCCGCGAAAAACGTACCCATACCGACCAGCATGTAAGCCTCCGCGGGAGCTGCCCCGAGCGGCCAAAACCGGTGCGCAAATCCGCCCAACCCGCCGCCCACCATGCCTCCCACAAAGAGCGCGGGCGCAAACATTCCGCCTGGCGTTTCGGCCGCGAATGCCAGCAGCGTCACAAACAATTTGGCCACCGCGAGATACAGCAGCACTTGCCATACGAACTGCCCATGCAAGGCGCTATTGATCGCCTCATACCCCGCGCCCATCACCTCTGGAAACCACAAGCCAACGACGCCGGTCAGAAAACCCGCCACGATTGGCAGGACGTAATAACGCCAGTGCGGCAACTCTTCAACGTGAACCTTCAGGCGCTCAATCAGCGAAATGAAAAGCGCGGACAGCGCTCCGCCGACCAGCCCGATGCCTGCATAAATCAAGAGTTCGGATGCATTCGCCAGCTCAAATTCCGGAATCTGAAACAGCGGTTGATTGCCTAGAAACGCTCGCATCGTAACCACCGCTGATACCGCCGCCAATACGATCGAACCGACAGCCGTCGCGCTCCAATCCGCCAGCACCTCTTCCATGACGAACAACACTCCCGTGATCGGAGTATTGAAGGCCGCTGCGATTCCAGCCGCCGCGCCCACCGGTGCAATCAGCCGCATGCTGTTGCGCGGAAGATGAAACAGCCGCCCCAGCCAGGAGGCCACGCCCGCGCCCATCTGCAGCGAAGGATCCTCCGGCCCCAGCGAGCTGCCAGTTCCAATCGAAACCGCGCACGCGAGAAACTTGCCAAAGATCGTGCTCGAAGAAACGTAGCCGTCCGAGCTGTAGATAGCGATCTTGGTCTGATTCACGCCGCTCCCCTTTGCCCGGGGAAAGACAATGCGCACGATCAGCACCGCCACAATCGCGCCTACCGCCGGCGTCAGCAATCGCACAAGATGAAACCGCCCCGCCAGCGCTCCCAGCGTCGACCAGCTCAGTACCTCGATCGAGATATGAAATAACACCACCAGCAAACCGGAGAAGATTCCGATCAGCAACGAGAGCAGCAGGAACCGCTGCGTCTCGCTCAGGCCAAGATGCCCAAAGGCGCCTTGCAAAAACTTAAACTGCGCGCGCGGTATGCGAAACATCCCGCCCACGCCGGGATTCGCTGCATGTTCACTCATTGCCCGATCCTTGCGAACAACGTGTCTAGGGTGTGATCCTGCGCTGGCGCCAGCTTACAAAAGTGCGCCTTGTCCGCCCATAGTTGTCCTGCAGTTTTCTGCATCGTGAATGCTAGATCGGCCTCTTTCTGGTTTGCCGCCAGCAGGGCTTTGGCATCCAGCAGCTTTTCCTGATACGGATCGACCGGCGGGGGCGTTCCAGGCGGCGGCCCTCCCGGCGCTTGTGCTTTCGAGCTGTTTGCCGCTGCGGCAGCAGTTACTGCGTCCATACCGCCCGGATTGCACAATTCCAAGTCCTTCAGCACCCGGGTCAACAGGTTCCTGCTCCGCCGTAATTGCTCGGCCGCGGATATATAAGGCATCGCCGGATCCATCTCGATCATCTCGTTTGTCCGCGCCAACCCCTGCGCGCTCGCCTGATCTTTCGAGTCGAGGTGCAGCGCCTTCTGAAACTCGTGCCGAGCTGTTAAGTACTGCCCCGAACTGAAATTCACCTCGCCCAATCCGCGATGCACTTGTGAATTATTTGGCGCCTGCTTAGCTAGATCTTGGAACACGCGCTGCGCCTCTGAAGTTGCTCCGCTTGCTTGCAGCGAGTAGCCCACCCGTAGCTTGTCCGCCGTCGCAGTGAGGGGCAGATTTGTGTAGAGCTGCATGAGCTCCGCGATGAACCCGCTCCGGTCTCCGGTTTCGCTTAAAAGAGTGGCCAATTGCCAGCGCGCTTGCCGTCTCAGCGGCAGATCTGACTCAGGCCAGTATTCGTACACCCCTCGCTGGTAAAAATCTACGGCCAGCGGCAGCTTGTGCTCCTGCAGCGCTACTCGGCCTAGAAGCAAGTTGATCCTTCCGCTAGTCGGGTTTTCTTGCGCTAATTGCTCCAGATGCGATTGCGCCTCGTCCAGGCGCCCTGTATCGAGCAGCGCCGTTGCCAGCGAGAGTCTGTAATCGGTGTTCATCGGAGTAAAAATGAGCGCCTGCCGGTACTGTTCAAGCGCTGGATCCAGCTGCCCCCGCGCTTGCAGAGCCTGCCCGCGACGATAATGTTGCTCACCTAACGCTCGCTGTTCGCGATGGTACGCAGAGCTCGCAAAGCCTGTCACCAGGAATGCCGCGAGTAACGTGACGCACACCGTAACCGTCGCTTGCGCCGTGTTTTGACCGAATCGCACCCAAAGACCCCTACTTACAGCATAGGCAACTGTTCTATGTCTCTACTCGAAAATGATTCCGGTTTCGCTAAGAAGTGAGTTTCAATAGCTGATCCACGCTGCTCAATCGCAACGGCCTGTCGCTTACCAGTGCCTCTCCAAAGTGTCTCCCGATCAGCGACCCGAAGAAGCGGTCCCGTGACTCCAGCCCGAACAGATAATCTCCCAACCCATTCGGCGCCAGTCCACGCTCTTCGGCTGTTTTTCCAAACTGCGATTCGTGCAGCTTCATCAACTGCAGCTTCTCGCCGTACACCTCCGTGACATCCACCACCAAAGTTGGCCCTTCGAAATGGTGCAGCAGAAAATAAAGAAAAGCCATCGGCCTGTGCGGCGGATGCTCGCTTCGTGCCTTTCCTACATTGCAGAGGATCGCCGAGTTCTTCACCATCTCGCCCGCCGCCGCATGATCCGGATGCCGGTCTTCCCAATAAGGCGCAAGCACAATCGAGGGTCTGTAATATCTGATTCGATCCGCGATCTGCATCCGAGTTGCCGGACTATCTTGCAACCCGCAATCGGGCATGCTCAGGTTCTCTCGCGCAGTTGCGCCTACAAAATCCGCTGCTCGTCTGGCCTCTTCATCCCGCTCGCCCGGCGTCCCGCGCGAACCCATCTCGCCGCGTGTTAAATCTACTATCGCGAATGAAACGCTTCGCTTCTTGAGCAGCAGCAGTATCCCGCCAGCGCCCCATTCCACATCGTCCGGGTGCGCGCCGAACAGTAAAACCTCGACCGGCATGGCTCATTGTAGCCGCGTTGTCATCTTCAGCGGCATCGTCCGGGCGAGATCCGCACCTTTCGTCTCCGGCAAAGCCAAAGCGCATACTGCAGCCGCGCCGAAGGCAAGGGCGCACAAACCGAATGCCCAAGCGAGGCCATGCGTCTCTCCCAGTCGCCCGATGATCAAAGGCGCCAGTGCGCTTACTCCCCGTGCTGCGTTGTACGAAACGCCGAGCGCCGTTGCCCGGATCGCCGTGGGAAAAAGCTCGCTTCCCATAATCCCGGAGCCGGTGAAAAAACCAGTCCCGAAAAATGCGCTTACACAGGCAGCCGCCAGAATCGCGCCCGGCGACCTCGCCACTGCAAACGCCGGCACCGAGATCGCCGCGAACACTAAATAAACGATCAACGTCCGCTTCCGCCCGAATCGATCCGCCAACACGCCGAAGAGCAAGTAGCCCGGCAACATCCCACACAGGTTCAACACCATCAGGAACGCCGTGAACCCAAGCGTGCTAAACCCTCGTCCGCCGCTCGCAACCGGCAGCGAGAGATAGGCCGGTATCCAGGTGAAGAGTCCCCACCAGGCAAACATCCCAAATGTATTCATGCTGAAGAGCGCAATCAATCTCCGCGTGACCCCCTTCCACAACGCAGCCCTTTGTGCGGGGGACGTAACTCGCTGCTTCTCCTCCTTCCAAATCGCTGGCTCGGGAACATCGTGCTGTATCCAGACTGTTACCAATGCCGGCAGTACACCCACAAAGAACACCCATCGCCAAGATCCCCGCGAGAGAATCACCCCCGCCACCAGCGCCGCTAGCGCATATCCGATTGCCCAACTGCTCTGCACGATGCCCATCGCACGGCCCCGCCACGCAGCCGGCCAGGTCTCGGCTACCAGCGTCGCGCCAGAGTTCCACTCCCCACCCATCCCCAAACCCAGCAGAAAGCGAAACACTGCCAGCCCCGTGATGCTGGTTGAAAAACCGCAAGCGAAGGTGAAGATCGAGTAGGTAACAATACTCAAGCTCAGCATCTTCCGGCGTCCCAGCCTGTCCGCCAACAAGCCAAACCCGAAGCTGCCAATCGCGGATGCCACCAGCGTCAGCGTGTTCAGCAGTCCGGCCGTTGCTTTCGTCATGCCGAACTCGCGCATCAGAGTCGCCAGCACGATCGAATAAAGCATCACGTCGAATGCGTCAAGCATCCATCCCAGACCGGCCGCTACCACTGTGCGTCTTTGCTCACGCGTGGTGTTCCGCCAGCGAAACGCCTGCACAGACGTGTCGGAATGCTCAATGTTTGGTGTCACAGGCGCCCGGAGATGCCGTATGGTATCAGGTCTATAGACATGACACCCACCGGCGGCGCAGTCTCGTGACGCTTCCCTCACGTATCGCGATCGACACAGGCGGTACCTTTACCGATTGCGTCTACTTCGCTGACGGCCGCCTTGAAACTCTCAAGCTCCCCTCGACGCCATCCGATCCTGCAGAAGCCGTCCTTTACGCCATCCGCCAAATCGCCGGAATGGCCCCAGTGGAAGTGCGGCATGGCACCACGGTAGGTACTAACGCTTTGCTCGAACGTAAGGGCGCCCGCGTCGCTTTTCTCACCACTGCGGGCTTCGAAGACACTATAGCCATCGGCCGGCAGGCTCGCCCAAAACTCTACGACCTGTTCTTCACCCGCGAAGAACCTATCGTCTCCTCCAGCCTTTGCTTCGGCATCGAAGAACGCATCGCGCCCGACGGCTCAATCCTCAAGCCCATCGATCCCCACGCGCTTGCTGCAACCATCGACGCCATCCGCCGCGCGGATCCCGAATCGATCGCCGTCTCGCTTCTCTTCTCATTTGCCAATCCCGCTCACGAACGCGCCGTCGCCAAAGCCCTTGCGCCGCTCAACATCCCTATCTCTCTTTCGCATCGCATCCTGCCCGAATTCCGCGAATACGAACGCGCTTCCACGGTGCTCATCAATGCCTATCTCGTTCCCCGCATGAGAGGCTACATTGAACGTCTCGATTCCGAGCTTGCCGGCTCGCAATCGCGCCTGCAAGTCATGCAATCGACTGGCGGCATCCTGCCCGGTTCACTTGCCGCCACTGAGCCGGTCCGCACCATACTCTCAGGGCCCGCGGGCGGGGTTGTGGGCGCGATTGCCATGGCCCGCAGCGCCGGCTTCGACCGCCTCCTGACCTTCGACATGGGCGGCACTTCCACCGATGTCTCTCTGGTCGATGGCGAAGAACTCAGCACCACCACTGAGTCGAAAATTCTCGGCATGCCGGTCGCCGTTCCCATGCTCCGTATTCACACCGTAGGCGCGGGCGGCGGTTCCTTGGCCGGTTTTGACCGTGGCGGCGCTCTCAAAGTGGGGCCCGAATCCGCTGGGGCCAGCCCTGGGCCGGTCTGCTTCGGTCGCGGCCTCGAGCCCACCGTCACCGATGCCGATCTCGTGCTCGGCCGTCTTGAAGCCAACGCTTTTCTCGGCGGCATCATGCAGCTTGATGATGACCGCGCCCGCACCTTTCTCGACCGAACTAAAAGCATCCTGCAAAGCCCGGAACACTTCGCCGAGGGCATTGTCCGCATCGTCGATTCCCACATGGAGCGAGCCTTGCGCAACATCTCGGTTGAGTCTGGGCGCGATCCCCGCGATTACACGCTTGTCGCCTTCGGTGGCGCAGGTCCGCTCCATGCTTGCGCTCTGGCCGCGGGGCTGCAAATCCCTCGCGTCCTCATCCCGCCCATGCCCGGCGCATTGTCCGCTTACGGCATCCTTGTGTCCGATTTCATTCGCGATTATTCCCGAACCGTCATGCTCCCTCCCGGCCACCCCGCGCTCGATACGCATTTCGCCGAGATCGAAGCGGCCGGCATATCCGAAATGCGCGCGCAGCAACTTCAAGGCGTATCGCTCCGCTCTGTCGATCTCCGTTACGCCGGACAAGGTTTTGAACTGACAGTCGAGGCCGGCCCTGACCTCGTCGAGCGCTTTCATCAAAACCACCAGGCGCGCTATGGATACGCCGATCCTCATCGCCCTGTTGAAGTGGTCAACCTTCGCGTGCGCCTCATCTCTGCTACCGAGCCTCTGGTTCCGCCGCTTCTTGCTGCGTCCTCCCAACCTCCTGTCCCGCTCCGCCGCAAACAGATTTACTGCGATGGCGCATGGCGTGACGGCGCAGTCTACGACCGCCATTCGCTGCTCGCTGGCCACTATCTCACGGGACCCGCCGTCGTCGTCGAGTACAGCGCAACAACGTTTCTTCCCCCTGATTGGACCTGCCATGTCACGCCCTCCGGCAGCCTGCTCCTCGAGCCCCTCAACTAACCGCATGACACGACCACAAGTGAACGATCCCATCGAACTCGCCATCTTCAAGAACGCGCTTCACTCCATCGCTGAAGAGATGGGCACAGCCCTCCGGCGAACTGCCTTTTCGCCCAACATCAAAGAGCGCCGTGACTACTCGAGCGCAGTCTTCGACCACGCCGGTCACGTCATCGCGATGGGCGACGACATGCCTGTCCATCTTGGCTCCATGCCCATGTCCGTAGCCGCCGCTCTCGACGCGCTCACGCTTAATCCAGGCGACATCGCAATCCTCAACGACCCCTTCGCGGGCGGGACTCACTTGCCCGACATCACGCTCGTTCTGCCCGTCTTCGTGCCCGGTGAGCCTAGCGCTGCCTTCTTCGTTGCCAATCGTGCACACCATGCCGACGTGGGAGGCATGTATCCCGGCTCAATGGGCCCTTGCCGCGAGATCTATCAGGAAGGCATCCGCATTCCGCCCTGTAAGCTGCTGGTATCCGGCGCGATGGACCGCTCTGTCCTGGCGCTGCTCCTGAACAATGTCCGCACTCCCGCCGAGCGTGAAGGCGATCTTACCGCCCAGATCGGAGCCTGCCGCATCGGCGAAACCCGCGTGCTCGAACTCGTCTCCAAATACGGCCGCGATCGTGTCAACCGCAACGTCGCCGCACTGCTCGATTACTCGGAAACGCTCATGGCCGCCGAACTCTCAGCGCTTCCCGCCGGCGAGTTCGCAGCGGAAGATTTTCTCGATGACGATGGCGTCACGAACGAACCTGTGCGTATCGCCGTCAAGATCACCAGCGACCCAACCCACAGCCGCATCGCCTTAGATTTCACTGGCTCCGCTCCGCAAGTGAGCGGCAGCCTGAACGCGGTAGCCGCCATCACCTATTCCGCAGTGTTCTACGTTCTTCGGTGTCTGCTTCCCGGCGAAGCGCCCGCCACCGCCGGTCTCATGCGTTCCGTCACTCTCGTCATGCCGCCCGGCTCGGTAGTCAACGCTGTCGCTCCCGCCGCTGTGGCCGGAGGAAACGTCGAAACCTCACAGCGAATCGTGGATGTCATTCTTCGCGCGCTGGCGCAGATGATTCCCGATCGCATACCAGCCGCCAGTTCAGGCACGATGAACAACCTCACGATCGGCGGCATCGATCCTCGCAATGGCCGGCCCTACGCCTATTACGAAACCATCGCGGGTGGCTCCGGCGCGTGCCCAACCGGCCCTGGCGTCTCCGGCATTCACACCCACATGACCAACTCGCTCAATACTCCCGTCGAGGCTTTAGAGTACGCGTACCCGTTTCGCGTTGTTCGCTACTGCTTCCGCCCCGATTCCCGCGGCGTCGGCAAACATCGCGGCGGAGACGGACTTGTGCGCGAACTCGAAATCCTCGGTCCAGCGCAAGTAACACTCCTCTCCGATCGTCGCCACCTGCGGCCATACGGGCTTGGGGGCGGGGAAGACGGCGCTCCCGGCCGCAGCTTCCTGATCACCGAAGACGCCGAAACCGAACTGCCCTCTAAACACAGTCTGCAAGTTCCCGCCGGAGCCAGGCTGCGCATCGAAACTCCCGGCGGCGGAGGCTGGGGCAAAGCTCCGTCGTCTTACTCGAATTGAATCCGGCGATCGCTCATGCATCAGTACGATGTTGTCCTGAAAATCCTGCTGCAGCAGTCTCTCCATCGGATCACCGGCAGTACCATCACTCGCTGGCTGCCCACTGAGCTTCCAAAAGTGCAGAATCTTCGCATCGACCTGCTCGGCGAAACCTCCGGCGGCGAGCTGATACAAATCGAAGTTCAAAGCACCAACGATCCAGGCATCCCTTTCCGCATGCTGGAGTATCTGGTCGTCATAACGCGCCTGCACGGGCGTGTGCCCAAGCAGATTGTTCTCTACGTCGGCAAGCAGCCGTTGCAAATGGCGAGTGAGTTCAAATGGGCTGACGGCGAAGCCCGCTTCACGCTGATTGACATGCTCACTCTCAACGGAGAAGCTTTGCTAGCCAGTCCGGAACCGAGCGATAATGTATTGGGTGTTCTTACGAGGCTCGAAGATCACCGGACTGCGCTCCGGCGCATTCTCGAAAGTCTGTCGAAGTTGCAGCGGGATCAGGCTGACTTCTACTATCGGGCTTTGTTGATTTTAGCGGGACTGCGCGGGCTAGAAAAGGTCGTTCAGGAGGAAGCAAAAATTATGTTGGCCATCGATATTTCTGAGAACAAAGTTCTGGGCCCTGCCTATAAACGAGCTGTCGAAGAAGGGCACGAGAAAGGCCTGCAAGAAGGCCTGCAAGAAGGCCGCAAAGAAGGCCTGCACGAAGGACAGGTCATCCTCCTGCGTCAACTCATCGAGCATAAGTTCGGTGCTCTACCTTCCTGGGCCGAGCAGCGATTGTTGCAATCTTCCGGTCCCGAGCTTGAGCAGTTCGGCCTTAGCGTGCTTGATGCGCACACGCTCGAAGACCTTCTCCGCTGAAACGCATCCCAGCGCTGCTCGTCACTCAGCAATGCATCTAACAGCCAATTCGTTCGAACGAGCCTTCCAGCGACGCAGGCTCGCCAGTCTTCAACAACTCGACCGGTGACTCAGGATCGTATGCGCGACGCCAGCACCGTGCAATGGCTTGAGACCACCTGGCAAGACCTGCGCTACGGCGTCCGCCAGCTCGCCAAATCGCCTGTTCTCGTTGCTGTGGCCGTCCTTTCTCTCGCGCTCGGCATCGGCGCGAATACGGCAATCTTCACGCTCATCGACGCCGTCATGCTCCAGTCGCTGCCCGTGCACGACCCCAGCCGCCTGGTTCTTTTCAACGACGATATCTCGACCGGCGTCACGAGTGGTGACGCTTTCTCCAGCATCGAATTCTCCTATCCTTCCTTCCAGTATTTTCAGTCGCACAACGACTCATTTACCAGCCTCTGCGCCTTCCGCCAGGACACCGATCAAGTCGTCCTGCATGTCGCAGGCAAATCCCAGGCAGGCTCGCAGGAACGGGCGACCGCCCATCTCGTCTCAGGTAATTACTTCGACACCCTGGGCGTGAACGCCGCGCTCGGCCGCCTGCTGAAAGCCTCCGATGATACTGTATCCGCTCCTCGTGCCGCCGTCATCAGCTATAACTTCTGGCGCGACCGATTCAATCTCAGCCGCTCGGTTCTGGGTCAATCGGTAGTCCTAAACGGAGTCTCCTTCACAGTCGTTGGTGTCGCCGATCGCAGCTTCTTCGGCGAGCGGATCGAAAGCGCTCCCGATTTCTGGGTCCCGCTCTCTACTCAGCCCCAACTTCTACAGCGCGACGCTTGGGAGAATCACCGCGCCATGTGGCTCAATGCGCGCGACGTATATTGGCTCAATTTCATCGGTCGTCTGAAGCCGGGCGTCAGTCTCGAAACGGCGCAAGCCTCCGTCAACCTTCGTCTCCATCAGTTTTATTCGGAACAGGCAGGCTCGCATCTCTCGCCCGAGCTTCGCCGCAAGATCGAAAATGTCCATGTCGAACTGAAGCCGGGCGGCGGCGGAATCTCTGGCCTCCGTTATCTCTATTCGAAACCTCTCCACGTCCTCATGGCAGTGGTCGCGCTGGTACTTCTGATCGCCTGTGCCAACGTCGCCACGCTTCTGCTCGCTCGCGCCTCCGCACGCCGTCCTGAGTTTCTGACGCGCCTTGCCCTCGGTGCTTCCCGCTCCAGACTCCTTCGCCAGGTCCTCACCGAAAGTATCTTGCTGTCTACGCTCGGCGGCTTAGTCGGCGCGGCCTTCGCCTGGTGGTGCGTACGCCTCCTTCAGGTCCTCTTGCACTTCTCCTCCGTAGTCAAAGTAAGTCCCAACCCCGCCGTGCTCACCTTCGCCGTCGCAGTATCTCTTCTCAGCGGCATTCTATTCGGAATCGTGCCCGCCTTCCGCTTCAGCCGCATGGACCCCCGCCCGGGCAACGTCGCCCGCATCGCCAGCTTCGGCGGCTTTCGCTTCACCGGTCAGCACGCCCTCATTGCGCTGCAGGTCGCTCTCTCGCTGGTCCTGCTCCTTGGCGCCGGTCTGCTCGCGCATAGCCTGCTCGCCCTTGAGCGTCAAAACGTCGGCTTTCGCCGCGACAACATCCTGCTCGTCCGAACCGACGCCGATTTGGCCGGCTATCAACCGAATCGGCTCTTCCCGCTCTATCGTGCTCTCGGCGAACGCATCGATCGGCTTCCCGGCGTGATCTCCGCTTCCATTGCCCGCTTTGCGCCCGAGAGCGGCAACGACTCTTCCGGATCCCTCGGCATCGAGGGCTTCAGTGCAGCCGCTTCCAGACAGCTGAACGTCTATGATCTATCGGTCGCCCCCCACTTCTTCAAAACGCTCGGCATTCCGTTATTGCTCGGCAGAACCATCGACGCGCGAGACACACCCGCCTCCAATCCCGTCGCAGTGGTCAACGAGACTTTCGTCCGCCGATACTTACCCAATCGGAACCCGATTGGCCAGCATATTTCGTTGGGGTCGCCCTTCAAAGCGCCAGGTTTCGAGATCGTCGGTGTGGTTGCCGATTCCCGCTACTACGACCTGCGCGAAAACGCCAAACCCATGGGCTTCTTCTCCATCTGGCAGCGCCCCGTCTCCGGTTTCGAACTCGTCCTCCACACCTTCGGCGAACCTGAGCGCGTGTCCGCCGAAGTTCGCCGCGCGCTCAATCAAACCGACAGCAAGCTCGCCGTTTTGGACGTCACCAGCTTGAACCGCCAAGTCGAACAGTCCCTCAAGCAGCAGAAGATGATCACCAGTCTTTGCGGCATCTTCGGCGGGCTCGCTCTCCTGCTCGCTTCCATCGGCATCTATGGAACGCTCGCTTACGCGGTAGCCGGTCGCGAAGCGGAAATCGGCCTTCGCATGGCCATCGGCGCGCAACGCTCGCACGTCATCTGGCTTGTCTTGCGTGATTCCGCACTCTTGATTAGCGCCGGCGTACTCATCGGCCTACCTCTCGGCCTGGCCGCCTCACACTGGCTCAAGAGCTTCCTCTTCGGCATTCCCGCCGTCGATCCGCTCGCCATTGCCGCCGCGATTCTCCTGCTCGGGATCCTCGCTTCCTTCGCCGCCTATCTCCCCGCCCGCCGAGCCGCCCGCATCGACCCCATGCGCGCTCTTCGCCACGAGTAAGTTGGAGCGCTGCCTTTAACTCACCGGCGCGACTGGCTTTTTTGCTGCGCCTTTAGGAAAGTTTTTGCCTTAGGATTGGAGGCGTTCCACTTGGGCGGAACAGTTGCATCGGCAATGTCGATCAAGCCCAACGCAATCATGCGATCGACGCGAGCCATGTTGTCGTAGTCGATTTTGTCCCAGGTATCGGATAAACCGTGATAATCAGGATAATCGAAGGCAACGGTGAGGGAGTGTGCCGGGATGCCCTTTTGTGCGAGCGCGTTGTTATCGCTTCGAGTGAAATAGGCGTCGCTCGCTTCGGTGTCTCTATAGAGCTTGATGCCGGTTTGGCGGCCGGCTTGTTCCAGATATTTTGTGACGTCAGAGTAATCGTAGCCAGTGAGACTGGCGGTGTTCACCTGTTTGCCGTCGGTGGAATCAGTGCGCCCGACCTGTTCCAGATTGATGTCAGCGATCGTGTCTTCCAAGGGGAAGGCGGGATGTTTGCCATAAAACTCCGAACCTAATTCTCCGCGCTCCTCGCCGAAGAAGGTCATGAAGACGAGTGAGCGTTTTGGATGCACCGGCAAGCGGCTTAGAGCCTCGGCGATGGCGATGACCGAGACCGTGCCGCTCCCGTCGTCGTTCGCGCCGTTGTAGATGCGGTCCCCCTGCTCGTTCGGCTTGGTAGGCGAAGCCATATCGAGGCCTGTATCGGACGTGCCGATATGGTCGTAATGTGCGGTCAGCAAAACGTAGGTGTCTTTTAGTTTTGAGTTGCTGCCGGGCAGCACGCCTATGACGTTCTTCAGAGTCACGGCATGATCGACCGGAGCCGGGAAGCTGATTGAGATCTTGCCGGACTGCGTTGAGTGTGCGCCGCCGCCTATCCAGGAACGCAATCCGCTGTCGACAACGTTTACGATCGGGACCTTCGCTTGATCGGTGTCCTTGGACGGAATCAGCTGAGTTTTAGCCAAGCGGAGAGGCGAACCGCTTACCAACACACCGATGGCAGCGGGCGAATTCATCAAGGCCTGTTCGAACGAACGAAAGCGGCGGTAAGCAGCCGCCCTCTGGTCCTGCGGGAGCTTGCCAAAATCGGGGACGGCGACCACTACGGCCTTCCCGCTGATGTTGGACTCCTTGAGGAGATCCGGGTCCGTGTTCGTGGCAGCTATATTTTCCATGGCGTTGAGTGAAACGCCTCGATCGGCGTGAAGAATGGAAACGGAGCTTGGTGAAATCCTAAAGCTTTTGCCTCCGGCGGTGATTTCTACAGCGGAGGAGAGGACGGGAAGACGCCGGTCGATCATGTGAGCGGCTTGAAAGAAGCCGGCATCGCCGCCAGGCTCGAGTCCAGCTGCTCGAAAGCGAGAGGCGATGAACTCGGCCGCGGCGTCCAGTCCAGGCGAAGGAGTGTAGCGGCCTTGAAGAGTGTCCGAAGCGATAAAGGAGAGATCGCCTCGCAGATCGTTGGGAGTGATGGTCGCGAGCGCTGCTCGTGTAGCGGA
This sequence comes from Bryobacteraceae bacterium, assembly GCA_965219105.1. Lineage (GTDB taxonomy): Bacteria > Acidobacteriota > Terriglobia > Bryobacterales > Bryobacteraceae > Bog-105. The sequence goes on from OZ244728.1 coordinate 5,015,011, forward strand.
AGGGACAGCCGCTGAGATCCGCGTTCGGTTGGGATCGGAAGCGCTTACAGCTAAACAACAACAGAGAAGTGCGGCAACAGAGAGGGGAGGTGGTTTGATTCGCAAACCGGAGTATAGCCGACTCAGAGTGGGCCCTTGCGCGCTTAAAACTCGATCTTTATGCTAGCCTAACGATTTATCGCAATGAGCCTGACCAGGAAAAAGTCCCTTAGCACGCTCCTTGAGCAAGCCAGCGAAAGCAATCTAAAGAGGACGCTGACGGCGACCAGCTTGATCGCCCTGGGCATCGGAGCGCTGATCGGGGCTGGCATTTTTGTGCGCACGGCGGCGGCTTCGGCCGAGGCGGCTGGTCCCGCTGTCACTGCTTCTTTTCTCATTGCGGCGATCGGTTGCGCCTTTGCCGGTTTCTGCTACGCCGAGTTTGCGTCCATGATTCCGATTGCCGGGAGCGCTTACACGTACGCCTATACGACGATGGGCGAGTTTGTGGCGTGGGTAATCGGCTGGGCGCTTATTCTCGAGTACGCTTTAGGCGCGGCTACGGTGGCGATAGCCTGGAGCGAGTACCTGAACAACTTACTCGGCGGCCGAATCCCGTTTGAGTGGTGCCACTCACCGATGGAGGTTTCCACAACCGGCGTTCACGGATTGTTTAATGCGCCCGCGCTCTGCATCCTCCTGATATTGACGTTGATCCTGATCAAGGGAACACAGGAATCGGCCATGGTGAACAGCATCATTGTGGCCGTAAAGCTCACCATCGTGATTGCCATCATCATCATTGGCTGGCGTTTCATCAACCCCGCAAATCATACGCCGTTCCTGATCGCGGCTACCGAACCCGGGCATGCCGGGCTATTCAAGCATGGATGGGGTGGAGTGCTGGGCGGCGCCGGCATTGTGTTCTTTGCCTTTATCGGATTCGACGCCGTATCGACTGCCGCGCAGGAAGCCAAAAACCCCGCGCGCGACATGCCCATCGGCATCTTGGGGTCGCTGGCGGTTTGCACAATTTTGTACGTCTCTTTCGGATATGTATTAACCGGCATTTGTAATTGGAAGGAATTCGGGACGGCTGGGAAAGAGGCATCGGTCGCCTATGCGATCCAGCACTACATGCCCGGCTACGGCTGGCTTGCAACGGCGGTCACCGTAGCCATTCTGGCGGGCTTTTCGTCGGTAATTCTTGTCATGCTGCTGGGCCAGAGCCGCGTTTTCTATTCGATGGCAAACGATGGACTTCTGCCGAAGTTGTTCGCGGAAATTCATCCGAAGTTTCGGACGCCCTACAAATCGAATGTGGTTCTGTTCCTGTTTGTGGGAGCCTTTGCGAGCTTCATTCCGGGTTCGCTGGCTGGCGATCTCACTTCGATTGGGACGCTATTCGCATTCGTGGTGGTTTGCGCCGGGGTCTGGATCATGCGGCATTCGAACCCGGAGATTCACCGCCCATTTCGCACGCCGCTGGTGCCGCTGTTCCCGATTCTCGGGATGGTAATCTGCGGCGGCATGATCGTATCGTTAGACCGGCAGACGCAGCTCACCGCGCTCGGTTGGATGCTGATTGGCCTGGTTGTCTATTTTCTCTACAGCCGATCGCATAGCCAACTCAATCCAGCGAGAGCCGAGCGGCCCGAGACTACACTTCGACGCTGATTGCGCTCTCTTCCGAGGTTCGCCCGATCGACGGCACTGGCGTGCGGCCTCGCGATCAAAGTCATTCTCAAGCCTGCGCATCGCGCTCCACCGATTAGAACATTCTCAGTTTTCAGGAAGGCCTTAATTCGGGGTTAACGACAGGCATTGGTAAGGTACTACGGAAGGGGTTTTTTGTCCGGTGGCAACCAGCTTACCCGAGCCGCGTCACTGTCAAGAAGCGAAAACGTCCAGAACTGATACAGCAACTCTCGCGTCAGGCGGTGCTCATGGACCTGAATAAACTCCTCGAAGCTGCCTTCCTCGTGCGTCGATAACAGCTTCACCCAGGCGACGGTGATCGTCTCATGAAACAGGTGAGCCACTCTGTGACGCGCTGCATAGTTTTTAATTCCATGGCGGACGGCAATAATCGCCTGTTCCACGGACTTCGCTTGCAGGTGAATCCAGGCAAATCGCAGGTGATCCCCGTGCCGAAAGCAGGATAACGGAAGCGAGCAATCCTCAAAAGCGGATAGGAATTCTGGCTCGCTCCAATGAGCGGATCCGATAACAATCGGCACGAGGTAATTCTAGTACAGAACCGCACCAAAGGCCTTGACCCACACTCTTCTTTGATGTTTTTGGTAACGGCTGGTCTACGACAACTTTGCTGCACGTGGTAGCCCAAATTACTTACGTGAATTTGCCCGGTGCGACAAGCCTCCAAGGTTGGCATTCCTTTTCCAAAGCGAATGTGAGATGCTTCTATTGGGATGCCAAATGGAAGCTGGCAAAAGAGCAAAAACAGAGGTGCAGCAGGGCACTCTGGCATTGATGGTCTTAAAAACTCTTGATGTACTCGGCCCACTGCACGGATATGGAATCGCCCAGCGTATCGGGCAGATTAGCGGCGACTTGTTGGCCGTCAACCAAGGCACTCTGTACCCCCTGCTGCTGAAGCTCGAGCAGGAGGGCGCAATCAGCTCTGAGTGGGGTACGTCGGAAAATAATCGGCGCGCGCGGTTTTATCGGTTGACCCGCGACGGACGCCGCCAATTAGCGGCTGAGGCAAACGGGTGGCGCACCACGACAGAGATCATCGCGAAGTTCCTCAGCGCAAAAGCGGAGGACCTCTCATGAGGGCTCTCCGGCGTCTTTTTGTGCGTGTCAACAATTCCGTGCTGCGCCGCAGCAGTGATCAACGGCTGCGGAAAGAGATAGCAGAACATCTGGCTCTGGAAACGGAAGCGAATCTTCGCGCGGGCATGCCGCCTGCCGAAGCTCGCCGTCAAGCAGCGCTAAAGTTTGGCGGCCTTGCTGGAATCCGGGAGGAATATCGTCGGGAGGAAGGATTGCCGTTCATCGAAGATTTCTTTGCGGACCTTCGGTACGCGATACGCATCCTCTCCAAGAGCCCGGGCTTTACCGCAGCCGCGTCTCTGTCGCTGGCCCTTGCGCCAACATTGCCAAACTCATGCTGGCTCGCGGAGCCAGCCGGCAGCGCGAAATGAGTGTGCGTCTCGCGTTGGGCGCCGGGCGCGCTCGCATTGTGAGGCAGATGTTGGTTGAGAGTCTTCTGCTGGCAGGCATCGGCGGAATGCTTGGCTTGCTCATCGGATTCGGTGGCCGCATTGCCATTTCCTAATTGACAGTCAATGCGTGGCAGAGATGGAAGCTTCCGGTGCACTTCGATTGGCAGGTCTTCGCATTTGCGGCAACGATCAGCATTCTCACAGGCCTCTTGTTCGGCTTAGCACCGGCCCTGTCGGCCGCGCGTGTCGAAGTCAACTCTGGATTGAAGGAAAACGCCGCCACTTCATCCCGGCGACGCAAAGGAATGGGCGGCCGCACGCTGGTCGGCTTTCAGGTAGCGTTGTCCACGCTGCTCGTCATCGGCGCTGAGCTCTTCATTCGCACCCTTCTCCGGCTTAGCGCGATCCATCCAGGCTTCAGCACTCACAATCTGCTCCTGTTCTACTTCCCCTGCCGCAAAACCGTTATCGCGCCGGCCGCGATATTGCTTTTCATCAGCGGCTTGAGCAGTCGATAGGCGCCATCCCCGGCGTCGCTCCGGCGATGGAATCGTATCTCTCCGACGATTTGTCGACCACCGATTTTTTGCCGGAAGGCGAGGCAAGCGACCCGAACAAGCATCAGGCCGAAGCATACAATGCTGTCGGAACTTGCTTCTTCGATCACTCCACATTCCAATCCTTGCTGGACGAGCCTGTGGACGGAGGGATACCGCTACATCTCCGAAAGTCGGGATCATCAACCAGAGTCTGGCAAAGAGCCGTTTTCCGAATCAGAACCCAATCGGCAAGAGAGTCTCTATAGGCGGACATAACCGTGACGGTCACGGCGGCAAACTAGCCACCGAACCGATTCAGATCGTCGGCTTTTGTGGCAATACTCTATACACCAATTTGCGCCAAGCACCGCCCCCGCAGTTCTTCATTCCTTGTGTTCAGCAAACGGAAGTGGGCGGCATGACTTATGAAATCCGCACTCGGGTGAAGCCCGAGGCTATTCTCCCCGCGGTGCGCCGTGTCGTCCAGACAACCGATCCGGACGTTCCATTGATCAACGTGCGTACAGAGGATCAGCAAGTTGCTGCAGACCTGCAACAGGAGCGGCTCTTTGTTTCGCTCACGTCCGGCTTCGGTGTTCTCGCTTTGATCTTGGGCACGGTCGGCATTTACGGAGTCGTAGCGTATTCCGTGGCCCAGCGAACTCATGAAATTGGCATTCGATTGGCGCTCGGCGCGCTTCCCCGACATGGTGATCACGATGGTATTGCGCGAAGCTTCCTGGGTATCAGGGAAAAGAGTTGCAACCGGCGTGGCTGCATCCTTTCTACTGATGGGACTTATAAGATCGATGCTTTACGGCATCGCGCCGAAAACCTTGCCACTCTAGCGGGCTCGGCATGCCTGTTGCTGATCGTTGGTTTGGCAGCTAGTTGGATTCCTGCGCGCCGGGCCGCACAAGTGGAACCTATGAAGGCACTGAGGCAGGACTGAATCGAACTCGCCGTTACTGGGGCACAATCCTATCGGAACAAATCCGATACGGTTACGTGCAGGCCATGAAACTCGATGCGTTCGTCGCCAAGGGCCTGATAATCGTCGTCTAGAGTAACTACTCGTACGGAGCGTGTCTTCGGATTAACGATCCACACCTGCTCGGCGCCGTGATCCAGATACAGAGCGGTTTTGCGCAGGACTTTGCTGTTTCGGTTACCGGGAGAAACTACCTCAATAGCAAGGGCTGGAGCTTCCTCGATAAATCTGTCCTGATCGACCATTTCCCAACGTTCGCGCCGGAACACGCAAGCGTCGGTGTTGGGTAAAGAATCCTCGCTTAGCTTACAGGCCACCTCGCCTAATACAATGAACCCTTGCTCTTCGAGGGGCAATAACGTGCGCTCGACTCGGCGCACCACGTTGTTATGCCGTGGCTTCACATTTGGAGACACGTAAACCACTCCATCGATCAGCTCTTCGAAGCACCCATCCCAGCGCTCCGGGCGCACCACGAACTCGTTCACGGTCACGCGGTGTGATTGTAGTGCCTCACTCATGAGCTCAGCTATATGGTAAATGAACGCGGCTTGCCGTGGGCCACAGCTCGCCTCGGAATCAGCCCCAAGCTTCCTGCGCTTCGCCCGAAAGGCGGCGGTCCAAATAGGAAGCGGCGCTGATGAGTGCCAGATGAGTCAAACCCTGCGGAAAATTGCCGAGCTGGTGCCCATCGCGGCCCAGTTCTTCAGAAAACAGGCCCACGTGATTCGCATGCGCCAACAGCTTTTCGAACAGCTGGCGGGCCTTATTGACCTGGTTGGCGCGGGCCAGGCACTCCACGAACCAGAACGAGCAGCAGGTGAAGCTTCCCTCTTCGCCTTCAAGTCCATCGTTGCTTTCAGTGTTGCGATAGCGATAGACAAAGGCGTCTTCGGCAAGAGTCTTCTCAACCGCGTCGAGCGTGGAAAGCCAGCGCGGGTCTACCGGACTGATGAAACGCATGAGCGGCATCAGCAGCACGGACGCATCCATCGTCTTTGAACCTTTACTCTGCACGAAGCTTTTCAGCTCGTCACTCCAGAAGTTCTTGTAAATGTCGTGTACAATCGCGTCGCGATGTTTGTACCAGTCCTCTAACGGCGCAGACAGCGAGCGCTTACCTGCCAGGCGGATCGCGCGATCGAAGGCCACCCAGCACATCAGTCGAGAGTGCAGGAGATGCTTCTCACCGGCGCGAACTTCCCAAATTCCTGCATCCGGTTTCTCCCAATTCTCGCCAAGCCAGTGAAGCATCTGCTGCACGCCCTGCCACCTGTCGTAATCAATACTGTGACCATACTTGGAATAAATGTAAACGGCATCCATGAGCTCGCCGAAGACGTCGAGTTGGATCTGGTTCCAGGCGCCATTGCCGATCCTCACCGGTCTCGAATCGCAATATCCGCTGAGGTGATCGAGCGTTTCTTCCTTCAGTTCGTGCCGGCCATCGATGCCGTACATGATCTGCAAAGGTAAAGGGCCTTGAGGTGTCTGCGGAAGAACATTGGCCATCCAGCTCCAGAACTCTTCGGCCTCTTCGCGCAAGCTGAGCCGCATAAAAGCGTAAAGAGCAAATGCGGAGTCGCGCAGCCAAACATAACGGTAGTCCCAATTCCGGCTGCCCCCAAGAGTCTCAGGAAGCCCGAATGTGGCTGCGGCTACCGATGCTCCATGTTCGCGGCTGGTTAGAAGCTTCAACGCAAGAGCGGACCGGTTCACCGTTTCCCGCCACCGGCCTTTGTAAGACGATTTGCTAATCCAAGAACGCCAATAAGTAAGCGTGTCCTCAAGATCGCGGTCTACCTGCGTCTTATCGATCTGCGCCTCAACATCTTGGGCTGCACCGAAGAGGAAGACCGCCGTCTCACCCTTGCGCAGTGTAAACGTCACCGTTGCCGCATCTTCCCGAACGGCGAGCGGGACGGTAGCCGACAAGCGCATGGCTGGGCAGTCGGTGTTCTCGGGCACGAAGACAATGCTGCCGTCCTCGCACTCCGTTTTATGCCTGCTGCGGGCGTAATCGAAAGCCGGCTGGCAGTTCACCTCGAATTTCGCGTCGCCGTGAATGGATCGGACAATGCGCACGATTCGATTCTTCTGAGTGGCGGCAGTGACGGGCATGAAATCGGTGACTTCCGACGCGGCGGCGTTCGACAAGAATCGTGTGACAAGCACGTTCGTTTCGTCAAGATACATCTGCTTGACTTGCAGGTTGTGAGTGCCGGGAACCAGACTGAAACGGCCTCCTGTGCGGTCGTCAAGCAGAGCGCCGAATACAGTGGGGGAATCGAATGAAGGGAAACAGAAGAAATCGATCATTCCATCTATCGCGACAAGCGCTGTCGTGCAGAGACAGCCGATCGCTGCGTGATTCTCAATGGGTTGGAAGGCCACACTAGTAAAGATGCAGGCAGGCGTATCGCGGGTTGAGCGATTCGGCCCGCTAGTCTTCCTGCTGGCGAAAAATCGGCTCTTTGCCGGCGAGCATAAGCCGCTCATCGAGCGCGGCTTTCACAAGCTCCTCTTCCATTTCCGACAAGCCCTTCGCGTCTTTTTCGATTCGGCTGAGCAAGCCCTTCATGCGGCCCCGCGAAAGTTCGGCCGGCAGCACTAGCGAGTAAGCGAACAGCGCATCCGACCGAAGCTCTTCATCGGTGAAAAACTTCCGCAGTCGATCGAGTTCAGCCTTCAGACCGTAATAACCAACGCCCCAAATGGCGCCGCGCCGCACCTCGAGTTCAGGGTCGTCTAAATTCGAAGCAAAGTAATCGCGGAACGCCGGGTGCATGGATCGCCACATGGCTTCGAGAGCTTTCGCCCGCTGGTCCGGCATGTTGTAGAGGTTCACGATGGCCTCGCGCACCTCATTACGATCGGCTTCGGGCGCCAGGGCAACCAGGAGACCGCCCCGTTCAGCAAGCGGCAGCTCCGGCGAGCGCAGGGCCGCTAGCATCGCCTCCACGATCTCAGGATCTTCGGTCGAATTGATTAGAGCTTCCCAGGCGCGCCCACGAACCGCCGGCGACTCATCGCTCCTGGCCATGTCCAGCAGCTTTTGGCGTGCCTCGCGAGTCAGCTCTGTGTTGAAGAAGGAATGAGCGGCCTCGGCCCTCACGCATTCCGTGGGATGTGCCAGCAGTTCAATCCGCTCGTCCTCTCCAAGCTGATCCACCGGAAGTTCTTCGGTCTCGGGGTAGAGTGCCCAAATGTCGAATGTCTCCGGCTCTTCAGGTTCCTTTACGCTGTCCCGGCGTAGAGTCTCGAGCGTGTCGGCTAAATCCTGCTTGATCTGTTTTTCGTTATCGCCCAACTTCGCTTGAATCGCCTCGAGAACCGGAATAGCTACCGGATCTCCATAGATTCCGAGTAGCAGCAAGGTGTCAGGAAGATCGTACTCGAGCCGATCAACCAGAACCTGCATGATTCGGTTATCGCGTATCCCCAGGCTGGCGAGCACGAACGCGACTTCACCCGACTCATCTTCTTCCATCTCACGATAAGCGTCCAGCAAGGGATCGAGAACCTCGCGTCCCATCGAGACAAGGGTTTCAATCAGCTCGTCCGGGACGTTAGCCGGATCTTCTTTCAAGTAGTCGATGAGAAATGGGACCGAACCCGGCGTCTTCCAATGCCGCAGGATCGCAATGATCTCAGGCGCGAGGTCGATCGCATCGCCGCTGCGGTCGCGTTCGGCCATGGCACGTACCGCTGGCAGCGACTCTTCCGGCCGGTCGAGAATAGCGTGTAGAAAACGGTGATCGAGGCCGAGGTGTCCGGATGCGGCCGCATCCAGAACCTCGGCCGGGGTCACTTCTTGCAGGCGATTTGGGTCGGGAAACAATGGCGCCCGGCTACTTCTCTGGCTCGACGACAACATTGACGTCGACCGACACATCGCGATGGAGACGAACCGGCACTTTGTGCTCGCCCACCGTGCGGATCGGTTCCTCCAGTTGGATCTTGCGGCGCTCGATGTGGAAGTTTTGCGCCTCCAGAGCCTCCGCAATATCCTTCGCCGTCACTGAACCGAACAAGTGATCGTTCTCGCCGACCCTGTGGCGCAGCGTGACCGTCACATTCGCCATCAACTTCGCCAAATCGTCCGCTTCGCTCTTCACTTTAGCGTCGCGGCGAAGGTGCGCTTCCCGCTCCTGGTCGACGATCTTCTTATTCGACTCAGTCGCGGCAACGGCGAGGCGCTTGGGAAGCAGATAGTTGCGGGCAAAGCCATCCGCTACCTTCACAACCGCGCCGCGTGCCCCGACCTTCTCCAGGTCTTCTCGTAATATCACTTCCATGAATTCTCTCCTTACATGCGCGAGGCAAACGGCAGCAGCGCGATGTTGCGGGCCTGCTTGATTGCCTGGCTGAGACGTTTCTGGTGAGGCGTACACACGCCCGAAATACGGCGGGGCGTGATCTTCCCGCGTTCCGATATAAAGCTGCCTAGCAGCTTCGGATCCTTGTAATTGATGTCGTCGACTTTGTCCACGCAAAATCGGCAAACTTTTTTGCGCCGGAAGTATTGCTTCTTCCCGGTAGCGATCGCTTTATCGCCTCCGGTGGGCCGCTGTGAGGCCGCAATTGGGCGGCCGCCTCTAGATTCTGCCATGATATTCTCCTTCGCTACTCAGCGGCTGTCTCCGGTGACTCCGGACCAGGCGCTTCGGGCGTCTCAACAACAGCACCCGACGGGGCTCCGGGAATTGGCGCGGGCGAGTCTTGCGGAAGCAGCGGCGAAGCCACGGCAGCAGGCATCGGCGGCGGGGCCGGTTTCCGCGCCGCTCGCTTCTCGCGCGCCTTCCGCCTCTTCTCAATGCGCTTCATCTTTTCATCAATGCGCACCGTGATGAATTTCATCACCAGATCGGACACTCGCAGCCGGCGTTCGATCTCTTTCACCGTTTGCGCACCGGCAGTGAACTGCAGCAGAATATACTGCCCTTCGGCCTGCTTCATCACGCGGTAAGCAAGTCTGCGAATGCCCCACTTCTCGGTCTTATCGAGAGTGCCTCCCGCATTGGTAATCACATTCTTCAACTGTTCGATCACCGGGTCTACTTCTTCGTCTGTAGCATCCGGCCGAACGATGAAGAGTTCTTCGTAGATTCTCATTCGTCCTCGTTTAAACTGCCTCCGGCGCGGCGATTGAATTTCGCCATGGCCTTATCGGCGCCTTCGGCAATGACAGATTCGGCTGCGTCCGCGGTATAGGACACCACCTTACCTATCTCACCCCTCAATCCTCGCTCCCAGAGAGCGAGAACATACGTAGCCGCATCGATTTCGTGTCCGGGATGTATACCCACCCGAATGCGAGTGAAGACATCGGTCTTCAACGCGGCAATAATCGACTTGACACCGTTGTGTCCAGCCGCCGAACCGGACTTCTTGATCCGCAGCGCGGTCCAAGGCAAATCCAACTCGTCATACACGACCAGTAGATCGCGATGGGTCAGGTTGCGATAGCTAAATAACGGAGCCACCGCTTCTCCTGACCGGTTCATAAAGGTCTGCGGCATCACCAGCAGCACGTTCCGGTCGAAAATGCGCCCTGTACCCGTGAACGCATTGCTTTCCAGCTTGGTCACCGGAATGCCATGCCGCTTGGAGAGCTCATCGATCACCAGGAACCCGACGTTGTGCGGGGTTGTGCCGTATCTCGGACCCGGATTGCCCAAACCCACCACGCAAATCGCGCGGCCGCTTGCGTCATCGGGCTCTTCGGTTTGCTCACCCACAGACAGACCGCCGCCCTACTTCTTCTTGGGAGCTTCCGAGCCCTCCTCTTCCTTCTTGCCCTTCTTGATCACTTCGGGCTCCGAACCAGCCGCCGCCGGACCACCGGTTTCCGCCGTTGTTTCTTCTTCGGCCTTGATCGAGACAATGTGCGTGATTACGGTGTCGGGAAGGGTCAGGAGCTTAAGCGATCCTTCCATTGGGATATCGCCGGCGCGGATGGCTTGCCCGATCGTCAACTCGGCCACGTTTACCGTGAACTGTTCGGGAATGTCGTTGGGAAGGCACTCGACCTCGAGCTCACGCGTGACAACGTCCTGAATGCCGCCTTGCAGTTTCACGCCCTTCGGATCGCCCTGCGTGAGCACCGGCACTTTGACGGTGATGCGCTTATTGAGATCGATCCGCTTCAAGTCAACGTGCAGCAGCGAATCGCGAATCGGGTCGTACTGCCAGTCGATGACCATAACCGGTGTGCTATCGCCGTTCATGCCCAGATTGAAAATTGTGTTGTGCCCGGTCTTGCTATGTAGAATCCGGGTGAGTTCCTTCGGGCTCACGGCGACGGCGACTGCGCCCGCTTCTCCGCCATACACCACCGCTGGCATCACGCCTTTGGCGCGCAAACGTCGCGCTTCGTTCTTGCCGCGCGACTCACGAGGTTCGGCGGCGACCGTTATATCTTTTCTCATCTTTCACCTCTTCACCAGGGCGGCTGCCTTCTGGCCGCCGGAACCCGGATTCGATTCGCCCGCTCCCTCAAGGACCGGGCACTTGCTTCCACCTATATAAACAGCGTACTCACCGATCCACCTTCGTGAATCGATTGAATCGCTCTTGCCAGCAGCGGCCCGACCGAAAGCGTCCGAATCTTAGGGCACGCCTTCTCTTTGTTGTTGAGCGGGATCGAGTTGCTCACCACTAACTCCAGCAAGTCCGACCCGTTAATTCGCTCCACCGCAGGCCCGGACAGCACCGCATGAGTTGCGCAAGCCGTTACGCTAGTTGCGCCCTGACCCAGCAGCGCTTCCACGCCCTTGACCAAAGTTCCCGCCGTATCGACCAAATCGTCTACGATCAGGCAGTGCTTGCCGCGCACCTCGCCGATAATGTTCATCACCTCGGCTACGTTCGCATCGGTCCGCCGCTTATCGATGATGGCGAGCGGCGCATTCAAATACTTCGCGAACGATCGGGCTCGTTCCACGCCCCCCGCGTCCGGCGAAACCACAATCAACTCCCCGCGCTTATACCGGTTTGAAAAGTAATCCACCATGACCGGCGCGGAAAACAGATGATCGACCGGAATATCGAAGAAGCCCTGAATCTGAGCGGCGTGCAGGTCGAGCGCCAGAACCCGGCTCGCCCCTGCCCGTTCTATCAGGCTCGCTACCAGTTTTGCCGAGATCGGCATGCGGGGCCGGTCCTTACGGTCCTGCCTTGCATACCCATAATAGGGTAACACTGGCGTGATGCGCTCGGCGCTGGCGCGCTTGAGAGCATCGATCGTCAGCAGTAGTTCCATCAGGTTGTGGTCCACCGGAGTACAGGTCGGTTGCACGACGAAGACGTCGGCACCCCGCACGTTTTCCTGGATTTGGAGATGAGTCTCGCCGTCGGCAAAGTGCTTGATCATGATTTCGCCGACTGGGCAGGAAAGAGCCTCGCAAATCTCTTCGGTGAGCGGCTTGTTGGCTGTGCCGCTGAAGACTTTGAAGTCAGTAAACAGGGCTCTAGCGGGCTTTGGAGCGGACATCGGGCTTCTCTCCTGTGCGGGAAAACGGACCGTGAAAGTGACTCGCGCTGGCGGCCGCGCCAAGGGCTCTGCGCCACATCGCCCGGTAGCGTTGGCGCGTGACGAAGCGAACAGGGAAAGCCGTTCCGGTGGGGAAATGCGACGCGGCGGCTAGCGCTTCCGACTGATTCGGAAAGATGCCGAAAAGGGCAGAGCCGCTGCCCGTCATCAACGCCGGTTTCGCGCCGAGGCGGATCAATTTGCGGCGAACCCGCGCCAGCTCCGGGTGCAGCCCGAATACAGCGTCTTCAAAGTCATTCTTCAGCGGGATTTGCTCCAGGCGCTGGTCTGTCAGTGCCCAGGCAGCCGTCTGAAACTCTCCCAGAATAAGAGAGTCGGGCTGCGAAGTCAACGGATTCGTCACATCACGGCCAAGAGTACGGTACGCATCAGCAGTCGAGACGTGAACGCCCGTCGCGACCACCAGCGCGGTCGCGGCAGGCTGGTCAGGCAGGGGATAGAGCTCGGTGCCGCGACCGATGCCGAGCGCGGTGCCCCCAAAGAGGAAAAAGGGAACGTCCGAGCCCAGCGATTCTGCCAAACGAACCAATTCAGTACCCGGCAGGCGCTTGCCGGCAAGCGCTGGGATGGCCAGCAGGACGGATGCCGCATTGCTCGAGCCGCCGCCCAGGCCTGCGCCCATAGGAATGCGCTTGACAAGCGAGAAACGCACGAGGGCATTGATCTTCAGGTGGTCCAAGGCCAACTTTGCCGAACGAACTACCAAATTGTCCTCTATCTCAATCGAACTACTTAGGTCAATCTGGGTTCGTTTCGCAATTTTGAAGTCGATTGAGAGATGGTCGCCCAAACTGATTGTTTGAAACACCGTGCGGAGTTCGTGAAAGCTGTCCGGGCGTCTATTGAGAACGCGAAGGTCGAGGTTCAGCTTGGCAAGCGACGGAACGGTGACCGTCACGGCTAGTACTGGAGCAAGGAGAAAACGTCGTGGTCGCCTAACTTTTCGCGGCCGGGCAAGAAAGTGAGTTCTATTACGAAACCGAGGCCGACTACTTTGCCTTCCACTTCCTCCACCAGGCGGGCGACAGCCGAGGCGGTACCTCCGGTAGCTAGGACGTCATCGATGATCAGGACGCTTTGGCCGGGCTGGATGGCGTCGGCGTGAATCTCGAGCTGGTCGGTGCCGTATTCGAGCTGGTACTCGATGCTGCGAACGGTATGCGGCAGCTTCTTCGGTTTACGCACCGGCACGAAGCCTGCGCCGAGAGCAAGCGCCAGGGCTGGAGCGAAGAAATAGCCCCGGGCTTCAATGCCAATAACGACATCGATCGACCGGCCTTGATAATGGGCGGCTAGGGAATCGACCGTCTCCCGAAAGCCGGACTTGTCTTTGAGCAGCGTGGTGATGTCGTAGAAATTGATGCCGGGCTTGGGAAAATCGGGCACTTCGCGGATAAGCGATTTGAGCTCATCCAACTTGGCGTCACTGGGCGCGACGGCGGACTGAGTAGAGACGCTGGACACGCGCTGATTTTAGCAAGCGTCAAACGCGGCATCTTGGCAGCTAGTTCCGGCATCACCGTACGAGAGAACTTATCATGACTGCAAAACTGATCCAGCAACAGCCTCGCACCTTTGCTCTGATTTTCAAAACCGGCGACGAAGTGGCGAACACGCTCAAGCAGTTCGCAAAAGATAACAAGCTGTCTGATGGCAGCTTCAAAGCGATCGGAGCTCTATCGGACGCGAAGGTAGGTTGGTTCAACTGGGAAACCAAGAAGTATGAAGTCTCCGGCGACATCCGCGAGCAAGTAGAAGTTCTATCGCTGATTGGCGATGTGGCGCTGCTCGATGGCAGCCCGGAAGTTCACGCCCATATGGTTGTCGGGAAGCGGGACGGAACTGCGCATGGCGGCCACCTGATGGAGGCGCACGTGCGACCGACATTGGAGCTCATTCTGACCGAGTCACCGGTTGCGCTACAGAAAGAGCACGATCCGGAATCGGGTTTGGCTTTAATCCGTGTTTGACACGCTCGCCACGTCAATCGAGGCGATATCCCATACCGTCCTACTTATAACGGGCATTAAGACTGCGTGACCGTCCGGAGCGAAAGACCGTTCCACTTTCCAGCTCGACGGTAAGATGCCGACTCAAGCCGAAGGTTCGTTCGATTGGCTGGTCAGCTTATCGCTCCACTGTTTCCACAAGCCACCGCCGGGAGCCGGTAGCTCTTTCGCTTCAACCGGCGTTTGATCGCCTCCCGTTGCCGGGAGAATGATCTGGTCGGCCAGGCTGCCAAGCGCTTGTGTCGCCGACGGCACAAGGCCGTGAACACGGGCCGCTAAATAAGCGTCCAGCCCCACTTCGATTTCGGCCCGTCCTGCAACGGTCGCTTTGAATATCTTGCGCGCGGCGAACTCCACCGAGTGAGCGACACCCGGAATGCTCGCCGAGAGAGCGAACCACTCGTACTCTTTCTCTTTCTGCCCGGTCACAATCGCGTTCGGGTAAGAACCGCTTCGCAACAGCCCTGGATTTACCGTTGTGACCCGGATGCCTTTCGATCTCAATTCGGCATGGAGCGTCTCCGAGAACCCAACCGCGGCAAATTTGCTTGCTGTATAGGGCGCCAGGTGCGGCACCGGAATTTTCCCGCCGATCGAGGCAATGTTCACAATGGACCCAGCCTTGTTCCGCAGCATATGAGGCAGCGCCGCATACGTGGTCCGCAACATGCCATAGAAGTTGCTGTTCATCGCGTCGAAGTACATTTCAAGCGGCTGCTTTTCAATGGGACCCACGTGAATCACACCAGCATTGTTGATGAGCACGTCGAGCCGGGAATACTTCGCCAGCGTCTCGCTCACCAGACGTTGCCCGCTTCCGTGCTCGGTCAAGTCGCACGGCACCAGCAGCACGCGATCCTCTGAGCGCACCGCCCGGCTGCTCAGGAGCCGGTGTTTCGCTTCACTCAGTTCCTCTTGCTTGCGAGCGGCCAGCACCAGGCGCGCGCCGTGACGGCCAAACTCCTCCGCCAACGCCAGGCCAAGCCCGCGCGAGCCGCCCGTAATAACGACGACTTTGTTTGCCACCGCCATCTTCTTCCTGCGTTTCAGAGCAATGGCCGCGCCAGTTCCCAGCGCTACCACCGCGAGCCCAGACCAGGCGTTGCGTGCCGAAGCTTCAGTAGAAAACATAAATCGGATTTCTTTCATCAAGCTACTTCTCGCCGTGTCCCTACGCCGGCATCCACCTGGATGGCAGGACGTTCAGCTTCGCAATTATCGCAGTGGTTGCACGGCCCGGTAAAGGTGTCGCCGAAGTAAGACAGGAGGTATTCACGGCGGCATCCGGATATGCCAACGTACTCGCGCATCTGCTCGAGCCGCTGTTTGCTCCCGTCTTGCCGCTCTTCTTGCTGTTCCGCTACAGTCTGCGCAGCTTGTTCCAAGTCAGCTTCAGAAGCCAGCTGCACCTCGCCATCCGGCAGAATTTCAATCGCTCCCGCGTCCGCGAGCTTCTGGATAGAGGACCGTACTTTCCGCGGTGAAAGGTCCATCTCCTTGCCGATCTCCTCGGCGGTGACAGGCTGATCCTGCGCGGCGATCGCTTCGGCTACCTGGTCCAGCTGTTTCAGATTCTCCTTGCCGCTACAAGTGTGAAAGGCAACAGCTCCGATATCTTCCTGCCGGAAAAACAAGACAGCTTCAGCCCGTTTCCCGTCACGTCCACTGCGCCCGATTTCCTGATAGTACGAATCGAGCGAATCCGGCACATTGAAGTGGTACACGAATCGTATGTCGGCTTTATCAATCCCCATGCCGAACGCGTTAGTGGCAACGATTACTTCCGCTTCCCCAGACATAAACTGGTCCTGAATGCGGTGGCGGTCTTCTGCCTTCATGCCGCCGTGATACACCAGCGCGCTCACGTTGTCTTCTTGCAAGCTTGCTTGTATCGCTTCGGCATCCTTCCGGGTAGCCGAGTACACAATCCCGGGTTTGTCAGCCCAACGAACCCTGTGCAGAAGCGCTTCCAACTTCTTCGCTTCTTCATCAAAATGATCCACCCGGAGATAGATATTCGGACGATCGAATCCAGTGACGATGACTTGCGCTTTCTTCAAGTCAAGCCGTTCCACAATCTCGTTCCGCACACGCTCGGAAGCAGTCGCTGTCATTGCTACCGTCGGCGGATGGCCGAGCTGCTCGATCACCCGCCCCAACTGGAGATAATCCGGACGAAAATCGTGACCCCACTCGCTGATGCAGTGCGCTTCGTCGATCGCAATGAGTGAAATGCCAGCTTTGTGCAACGCTTCCGTTGTCTCAGCTTTGCTCAGCTGCTCGGGAGCCAGGAACACAAACTTACAGCACTGCTCTGCAACGCGCGCCAGACTCTCGCGAAACTCAGCGGCCTTCAGAGTCGAGTTGATCACTATCGCTTCTACCTTGCCATGGCTGGCGTCATTGATAGCATCTACCTGATCTTTCTGTAGTGCGATGAGTGGCGAGACGACCAACACAGTTCCATCCGTCATCAATCCCGCGATCTGATAAATGGCGGACTTGCCAGCACCCGTCGGCATCACCGCAAGCGTGTCGCGTTTCGATAGGAGCGACCGTATCGCCTGCTCCTGTCCCGGGCGGAGCTCGCTAAATCCAAACCGCGCCCTTGCAACCGCCAGCACGTCCTGTTTTCTTTTTGCCGATGATTTGGCCGGTCCTGCCTTGCGAGCGGACCGGCTAGTTCGTTTCGCTGTCATGCCGCACGTGATGCTTGGCAGTTATACGAGTTCGCGCACCCGGTCCTTGGCAACCGTTGCCGCGATCTTCTGCCAATCCTTTGTCCCTTTTGCCATCGACTCCGCGAAGTGTACTGCTTGTACGGGCTTGATCTTTGCCGGCATCGGCGGTTCGTTCGCGTCAACCACACACTCCAGCAGCACCGGCCCCGCCATGTTCAATGCTGTTTCAATAATGTGCCCGCATTCACTCGGCTGCGTGATCGTGAAGCTCGGCACCCCAAAGGCTCGCGCCACGCCTGCAAAGTCGATCGGCTGCAGGTCGCATACATACTCGGGATTTCCCAGGAAAACCAGCTGTTCCCACTTGATCTGCCCCAGCACGTCGTTTTTGATGATGAAGATTTTGAGCGGGAGCTTATATTTCACGCACGTAGCAAGTTCGCCCATCAGCATCGTGAATCCGCCGTCGCCGACGAAGGCAATCACCGGCCTGTTGGGAAACGCCACTTGTGCACCGATCGCGTAGGGAAAACCGCAAGCCATGGTTGCCAGATTGCCTGAGCAGGTGTGCATCGCGCCTTTGAGTGACGGCACATAACGCGCCCACCACGTCGTGTTCGTACCGGAATCGCTTGTGACAATGGCATGCGGCGGAATCCGTTTGCCAAGCTCATAGCCAACCACTTGCGGCTTCATCGGAACCTGCGTCGCCGTTCCGCGCGTCTCCAGCGTCTCCCCCCATTCCTTCATGCCTTTCTGCGCCTTTTCAAGAAACGATTTGTTCTTCTGCTTCAGGTGCGGAATAAGCGTTCGCAGCGTTGTTGCACTGTCACCTACCAGCGCCACGTCCACTGGATAACGCAAACTGATTCGAATCGGGTCGCGATCAATCTGTACACATTTTGCCTGTCCAATCTTCGGATAGAACTCGATGTACGGCATGCTCGAACCCACGATGAGCAGCACATCGCAGTTCTCCATTGCCTCTTCGGACGGCAAGGTTCCAAGCAGTCCTAAGCCGCCGGTTGTGTAAGGGCTGTCATCCGGCACACAGGATTTGCCGAGCAACGATTTCACGATCGGCGCCCCTAGCAGTTCTGCTACCTGCTCCAGTTCGGCGCCTGCATCGAGCGCGCCCCGGCCGGCCAGAATCGCCACCCGCTTCCCCTCATTCAGGATCTCCGCCGCTTCCGCGATGTCTCCGGTTGTTGGGTGCCGGGCGCCTATCGAAAACTCTTCCGATACGTGATGCGCCTTGTTGCGCATCGAGCGCTGGTCGTCCTTGACCTCCTGCTCTTGAAAGTCAGTAGGAATCGTAATATGCGCGACGCCTTTGCGCGACAGAGCGATGCGGCAGGCCAGATCGGTTACGTTCTCTGCATGAGCCGCGCCCATGATCCGCTCACTATAGATCGCCACATCCATAAAGAGTTTGTCCAGGGCGACATCCTGCTGCGTATGCGTGCCCACCAGATCGTGAAACTGCAAGCCGGTGATTGCGAGCACAGGCTGGCCGTCCATTTTCGCGTCATAAAGGCCATTCAAGAGATGAATGCCGCCGGGACCTGACGTCGCAATGCAAACACCGAGCCTTCCTGTCACTTTTGCGTAACCGCAAGCCGCGAAAGCAGCCGACTCTTCGTGCCGGGTCTGAACGAACTTGATCTTGTCCTGCGCTTTCCTGAGCGCTTCGATCAGCCCGTTGATGCCATCTCCGGGAATGCCGAAGATTGTGTCCACCCCCCACTTGATAAGGGTCTGTATGATTACGTCGCCTGCCGTTTGCGCCATGATGTGTGTCTCGCCTTCTCTTTCAGAGATTCAGGGGCGCGGCAAGTGTGACGGTAAATTATCGGTTAAGCCCCACGCGCACCTGAACCAATCCATTTGACACCGAAACGGTTTGCCGAGGGGAGCGTCTCGCGTGTAGTAGTTGCCGCCGAAACCCGATGATTTATGACCTGAGCCAGCCGCTCTTTCACGATGCTCCACAATGGGCGACGTATCGCTCGACGAGCATTACACTCGAATATAAAAGAGCTTTCGATGGCTTCAATGCCGAGCGCGTTTCTCTCACTACCCACAGCGGTACTCACATCGACGCCCCTTTCCATTTCGACGATGCGGCGGAAACTGCCGATCAACTTCCTCTCGATCATTTCGTTTCCCGTGCCGTGGTGATTGATGTGAGACCGAAACAACCGGGTAGCACGATCGGCGTGGAAGACTTACAGCCGCTGACCAGATTTGAACAGCCCAGCCTTATAGTTCTACTGAAAACCGGCTGGGGCGAGAAGCGCGCAAAGACGAAGGAATACTTGTTACTTTACCCCTATCTAACAGGCGATGCGGCTCAATTTTTAGTTAGCCGCAAAGTAAAGGGCGTGGGCATCGATTGTTTAAGTATCGGTGGATTTGAAAAGGGGACGGGTGCTCCCGCTCATGAAGTTCTCCTGGGCGCGAAGAAGTTAATCATCGAAGATCTCGCCATCCCCGAAGATATCGTCGACGGAAAGATGCGCTGGTTTTCTGCTTTTCCTGTCAAACTTACTGGAACGGGCGGTGCATGGACGCGCGCAGTCGCGTGGGACCTAGAGCATTTCGCCTGATAGACAACACTATGCCCGATTCATTACCGCAAGCTGTAAGTAGCAACGTGCCCGCGTTACGCAATCTTACTAAGACGGTCCTCGAACACATCCAAGAGGGCCGCTTTCAACGATCCATGTGCTTCGTAGCTGCCGGATCGAGCTTTGTAAGTGGCCTTGAAGTCGCTTACGAACATTACAAGGGCAGTTACAGTAATCCAGTCATGTACACGCCGGTAGCTTTGAGTGGCGTCGTCACCGTAGCTGGATTTACGGGAATGTTCAGCGAGCGCGCGGCCCAAACCTTGCTGCGCTACTCGTCTGCCCTTACGCTCGCCGACGGCATCATCGGCTTCGGGTTTCACATCCGCGGCATTCAACGTAAACCTGGAGGGTGGCGTCTCCCGCTCGTCAACATCATCATGGGGCCGCCTATCTTCGCCCCCCTGCTGTTTGGAACAGCCGCTTATCTGGGCGTTCTTGCCTCTTATCTAAGGCCCGAAAACGCTCCGCGTATGCCCGAAGAGCAGCCCCCGCCCGGCGAAGCGAGGCGTGACTGGCGCTACGAACTCTCGATCGGCAAATTTCAGAAACACCTCGCTGTCGTCTCTGCAATTTGGGCGGTGCTTTCCGGTTTTGAAGCCTGGTATTCGCATTACAAGAACCGCTTCCGCTACCTTGCGCAGTGGTCGCCTATCATCTTGACGCCGGTACAGGTCGCCGCCTGCGCTGCCGCTTACTTCAATCGCCGCGCCGCGCGAACTCTGCTGCCCGCCGCTTCTGCTCTTGCTGCCGTTGACGGCGTGATCGGCTTTGGTTATCACGCACGCGGAGTCCTTCGCCGCCCGGGAGGCAGGAAGAAGTGGCTCTATAACATTTTATATGGACCCCCTATATTTGCCCCGCTATTATTCGCTGCCTGTGGAGCGCTCGGGCTGCTGGCCAGCGTTCTGCGAAGGGAAGGCGACTAGCTAATGTCTTCTGACCGCTCGCAAGACCAAAACCGCCAGTTGATCGATGCGCTTACCGGCAAGATCATGCCGCAGCGCCGTCAGCCTGGCTACTACCCGGGCTACAGCACCTTATCTCAACGCAAATTTTGGGACGTCACCACGCGTGAGATGATCGAGAAGCGAGTACGCGATGTGCCCCCGATCCGCTTCTTTCGAGCGGAAGAAATTCCGGTCATCACCGCAATCTGTGACCGCATCCTGCCTCAGGACGATCGTATCCCCGAGTCTAGAATCCCCATCGTGAACCAGCTCGATGAGCGGCTCTTTGAGAACAAAATTGACGGCTACCGGTTTGAGAGCATGCCTTCAGACCGTGAAGCGTACCGGCTCGGTATTCAGGCCGTTGACGAGACCGCAAAGGCTATTCACGGGGCGCCCTTTGTTGAACTCGATCCGATCAAGCAGGACTTAGTCCTCAAATCGATTCACGACAGCAAGAAGCTCGCCGCCCAGGAGATTTGGGAAAGGATGTCGATCAGTCACTTCTGGTCGATGCTGGTCACTGACTGCGTAAAGGCTTACTACTCGCATCCATGGGCTTGGGATGAGGTTGGCTTTGGAGGTCCGGCTTATCCGCGCGCCTACACGCGTCTGGAGAACGGATTGCCCGAGCCTTGGGAAGTCGATGAGGTGCGCTATGAATGGGCCGCTCCCACCACTTCGCTCTCCGACATCTTCGAGCCGGGCGAAGCCTCCGAGCAGCAGAGCCACCCGGCGCAAGGGGGCACGCATTGAAAAGTCCAGTACTTGGCGCATTCGAGCCGCCTCGTAAGAAAAAACACAAGCTAGGGCCGATGCAAAGCCTTCCGGACGGCATGAAGCGTTTCGGAAAATCAGACCAGGTAGATTTCTGCATAGTGGGCGTCGGTTCAGGCGGCGGCGTTCTGCTGCAGAGACTCGCAAAGGCAGGCTTCCGCGTGGTCGGCCTCGAAGCCGGTCCCTTTTGGGACACTGAACGTGACTGGGTCAGCGATGAAGCTGGCTCTCACAAACTTTATTGGACTGACTTGCGCGTCACTGGCGGAAAAGATCCGCTCGCGCTAGGCGAGAACAATAGCGGCAAGGGCGTCGGGGGCGGGTCTGTGCACTGGGCTGCCTTCACGCCGCGCTTTCACCCCTCTGACTTCCGCGTCTACACGCAAGACGGCGTGGGCGCGGATTGGCCCATCTCCTACGACGAACTCAAGCCCTACTATGAGCTGCTCGAGCGCGAGATTCCCGTAGCTGGTCCGGCTCATTTTCCCTGGGGCGATCCGCACGGCTACCCCTATGGCCCGCATCCGATGGGCGCAATCGGCGACGTGCTCGTGCGCGGCTGCACCGAGCTCGGCATTCGCACCTGCGCCGGCGGCCCAGTCGCCATCCTGTCCGGCTCCCATGGTGACCGTCCCCACTGCATCTACCGCGGTTTTTGTATCCAGGGCTGCAAAGTGGGCGCGAAGGCCAGCACCCTCATCACTCACGTTCCTGAAGCCATACGCTACGGCGCCGAGATTCGCGATCTCTCCATGGCCTTCCGCGTCGAAACCGAAGGCAAACGCCGTGTCACCGGAGTGCATTACTACGATCACGACGGGCGTTCTCACTTCCAGCGCGCCAAGGCGGTCATCGTGTGCGGCTACGCTATTGAGACTCCTCGCCTTCTGCTGAATTCAGCCTGCGCCGGCCATGAAAATGGTCTTGCGAATTCTAGCGGCACGCTCGGCCGCTACTTGATGGCTCAGGCGGGCAACGTTATCCTGGGCCGCTTTGACGATTTGATCCGTATGTATAAGGCGCCGCCCGCTCATGCGCTTACCGAAGAGTTCTACGAGACAGATCCGAAGCGCGGCTTTGCGCGAGGCTTTGCGATCCAAACCGTAGCTCCACTTCCGATTGCCTTCGGCAAGCAGATGATGGCC
The DNA here is from genome assembly GCA_965219105.1 of Bryobacteraceae bacterium. Taxonomy (GTDB): domain Bacteria; phylum Acidobacteriota; class Terriglobia; order Bryobacterales; family Bryobacteraceae; genus Bog-105. Next base: position 5,037,458 of record OZ244728.1, read on the forward strand.
TCCAAAGGAGCCTGGGGCTGGGGCTTGCGGCGCGCCATGATGGATTACAACCACTGGGCGACTCTCGGCCTTCTCGGAGAAATTCTCCCCTGGGAGGATAATCGCGTGGAACTGGCCGAAGATAAAGATCAGTTCGGTATCCCGGTTGCCAAAGTGACCTTTAACTTGCACGATAACGACAAAAAGCTTATCGAGTACGGCAAGAACAAGGTAATGGATGTGATGCGCGCGGCCGGGGCCAAAGAAGTGGTGCAGGAATCGCGCTATGCCCACCTGGTCGGCGCGGCTCGCATGGGAAACGATCCTGGCACATCTGTTACGGACCGCTACGGGCGCACGCACGACATCGACAACCTCTTCGTGTGCGACGGCAGCCTGATGCCTACGCAAGGCTCAGCGAACCCGGGGCTCACTATTCAGGCCCTTGCAGCGCGCACTGGCGACTACCTTATCTCACAAGCGGAGAGTATTTTCGGCAAGTCCGAGAAACGCGATATGACGCCTCCTCCCCTGCGGAAAAACCTCTCGCCTTCCGGCACGTTCCTGCACGGGATTCCAACGAAAGCCTCAATATAAAAGTGTGTGGCTTTCAACCGAAGAGAGCCACCATTATGCCTCTCGATTGCTTCTTCGTTGAGTCCGGTTCGGTCATCCAATCTACTGTGCGGCTGCCGTGATCCCCTCATCTTTGGCAGCAACGAGAACATCGAACCCGTTCTGAGCAAATTGCTTCGCGAGTTCATAGCCTATGCCCGAAGAGGCCCCAGTCACCACCGCAAATTTTCCCTGAGTATCCATGTGAAGTTATCCCTGCCTACTTACATGAAGGCGCGCGCCGGGCAATCTCACCGAAAACTGCTGTGGAGATTGCCAGTGGCTGGTCCCGAAATTAGCGCGTAACTCAATCCAGCCTGATTCGGTCTTATGAGCGGGACCAGTTCCATGACGCTATTTACCAGCAAAGAATTCAATTCCCTTGACGATCTATTCCTGGACCAGATTCAGGATCTCTATGACGCCGAGAACCGTATCACAAAGGCTCTTCCTAAGATGATCGACGCGGCTCACTCGCCTGCTTTGAAGCAAGCACTCGAGTCCCACCTTCGTGAAACCGAAGGGCACGTCAGCCGCCTGGAAGACGTTTTCCGCCAGATCGGCAAAGATTCTAAGCGTGAGACTTGCCTTGCGATGAAGGGAATCATCGAGGAAGGCTCCACTGTTATTGAGGCAAAAGGCAATCCGGAGGTGAAAGACGCTGCGTTGATTGCCGCCGCGCAGAGAGTGGAACATTATGAGATGGCCGGTTACGGCACCGCTCGTACCTTCGCATTGCAACTCGGCCGCCGCGATGTGGCTTCCATCCTTGAGCAAACCTTGAAGGAAGAGAAAGCTGCCGATCAAAAGCTCACCAATATCGCCGAGTCTCAGATCAACGCGCAGGCCGCAGCCACGGTTTAAACAGCCCCGCCGGTGGAGCTCGATGGTCAAACTCTCGAACATCTAAGTTTCAAAAACGGCAATATCCATCTGCATGCTGTAGCGGCTGGTCCTACAAATGGACCAGCCGTTTTGTTGTTACACGGTTTTCCTGAATTCTGGTATGGTTGGCGTAAGCAAATTCTCCCTTTGGCTCAAGCCGGTTTCCGGGTAGTTGCCCTTGACGGGCGAGGCTACGGTGAAAGCAGCAAGCCCCGGCAAGTAAGTCAATACTCGCTCTCTCACTTAGTATCTGACCTAATTGCCGTGGCCGATCAGTTAGGCAGGAGCCAAGTATTTCTTGTAGGTCACGATTGGGGCGCATTGGTAGCCTGGTGCGCCGCCGGATGGCACCCTGCACGGTTCACTCGTCTGGCTATCTTGAACGTGCCACACCCCGCCGTAATTCGGCGCTTCCTGCTCACCCATCCTCGACAATTGGTCCGAAGCTGGTACGTGTTCTTCTTTCAAGTGCCTCATGCACCGGAATGGATCTTTCGGCGGCGCAACTTCGAAGCTGGGGTCCGGTCTCTTCGCGCGACGAGTCTTCCCGGAACTTTTACCGAAGAAGATGTGAGTCGGTATCGGGCAGCTTGGAGCGTACCCGGTGCCGTTACAGCAATGATCAACTGGTACCGCGCTTTATTCCGCACGCCTTCGGCCAGCCGTGTCGGGCTGATTGATGTACCGGCTCTGATCCTATGGGGCAAGCATGATCGCTTTCTGCTTCCTTCTCTAGCTCCAGCCAGCTTGAAGCAGTGCCAAAACGGACGCCTCCTCTGGTTTGAAAACGCCACCCACTGGCTGCAGCATGAAGAGCCCGCTGGAGTAAACGCCGCGCTGCTGGACTTTTTCTCCGCTGGCCAACTCCATGCAGAGTAACCGCTGAACACTGCTGCTTTTACCGGCCACCAGCTTTCGAAGCTATCGCGGCACGGGCGTCGTCTAGTTACTTGACTGAAGACGAAACGCGAATGACAGACAATCATGCCGCCACCGGCAAAACGAATGTAGGTGCGCTCGAGAGAGTGGCTTCTGCCGCGACAGGATCGCTTCTAATACTCCGGGCCATACGCAAACCCTCCTTTGGGAGTGTTGCGGGAGCCCTGCTTGGAGCCGATCTCGCCTATCGCGGCGTCAGTGGCCACTGCCAGCTGTATCAGGCGCTTGGAGTAAATACCGCTGCGGCCACTAAGCCCGGGTCTCAAATATCTCGCTCGGCGCCCGGCGCAAAGCGGTCCATCACCATCAAGGGTTCTCCTCAGGAGCTGTATGCATTCTGGAGCGATCCAAAGAACTTGGCCCGCATTATGGCGCATTATGCGCTCGTGACTCCTGTGTCGCCGGGCATAACGCACTGGAGCGTTCGAGGCCCGCTGCACCAAGTCTTCGAATGGGACAGTCAGCAGCATGATGATGAGCCGGGTCACAAGCTGTCGTGGCAGACACTGCCCGGAACCGAGTTGCCCAATCGTGGAGTAGTTACATTTAGCGAGGCTCCAAACCATCTTGGATCGGTCGTCAGCGTCGAAGTGTTTTTCGAGCCTCCTCTCGGCGTCGTCGGGTTGCAAGTAGCGAAGGCGCTCGACTTCATTCCGAGAGCGATTACCGGAACATCCTTGCGGCGCTTTAAAAGCTTGTTTGAAACAGGCGAAATCCCAACACTCGAGCACAACTCTTCGGCCCGTGGCAATTCAGACAGCTTTTAAGGAGACAGAACCATGCGAGCACTTTGTTGGAACGGCGTAAACGATTTGCGTGTGGAGACAGTTCCAGACCCGCAGATTACTTCTCCGCGAGACGTAATCCTGCGTGTCACCATGTCCACCACCTGTGGGTCAGACTTGCATTTCATCGATGGTTATATCCCTGGCATGCGCGCTGGCGATGTGATCGGGCACGAGTTTATGGGAGAGGTCGTTGAGACTGGAGCGGAAGTCAAGAAGGTGAAGAAGGGCGATCGCGTTGTGGTTCCCTCCTTCATCTGCTGCGGTGAATGCTGGTTTTGCGATCAGGGGCTCTGGTCGCTTTGCGACAACACCAACCCCAATGCCGAGATGCAGTCGAGCGTCTTCGGGCAGGCTACGGCAGGCATCTACGGCTACACGCATCCGTTCGGTGGTTTCGCTGGTTCGCACGCTCAATATGTCCGCGTGCCCCATGCCGATGTAGATTGCTTCGTGGTTCCGGAAGGTCTACGCGATGAGCAGGTCGTCTTTCTATCCGATGCCGCTCCGACCGGTTATATGGGAGCTGACTTTTGCAACATCCATCCTGGCGACACAGTGGCAGTCTGGGGATGCGGCGGCGTGGGACTCATGGCTCAAAAGAGCGCTTTCCTGCTGGGAGCCGAACGAGTGATCGGCATTGATCGCTTCCCGGACCGGCTGCAAACCGCCCGTGAGAAAGTCGGCTCCGAAACCATCAACTACGACGAGGTCGATAGCGTACTCGATACGTTGCAGTACATGACCGGCGGACGCGGACCCGATTCCTGCATCGACGCAGTCGGGATGGAAGCTCACGGCAAATCCGTGCAATACAAGTACGACCGCGCCAAGCAGTGGCTTCACTTGCAGACTGACCGCGGCAGCGCCGTCCGCGAGGCAATCATGGCCTGCCGTAAAGGCGGAACGCTGTCGATCCTGGGTGTTTACGGCATTATGGACAAGTTCCCGCTCGGCGTCATTATGAACAAAGGTTTAACGGTGAGAACGGCTCAGCAACACGGGCAGAAGTACGTGCCACGGCTGCTCGAACATACCTCGCGTGGCGAGCTCGATGCGTCATTTCTGGCTACCCATCGCGTCTCGCTCGAAGAGTCTCCCCAGGGCTACCGGATGTTCAAAGAAAAGCAGGATAACTGCATGCGTGTGGTCTTCGTTCCCTAAGGAGAAGTCGAAACGGATCGCGCTAACTGCTAAAACGCTACGCGATGGGCTTACGATTTCGCTTGCCGATCCTACTGTTAATCAATCGAGGCGTCAGCGCCCGTCAAACATGATAAGATTCGCGCAGGGGATAAGATACGTATGGCTCACTCTTCCAGACGAGATTTCCTGAAAACCGGACTTGCCGCGGGCGCGCTTGTTGGCGCCGCTGGTCTGCCGCTCAAAGCAGTGGAGCGTCAAAGCGCTACCGATTTAGTCACACTCGGAAAGTCAGATATCAAGGTCACCCGGCTCGCTTTTGGCACGGGCAGTTTCAGCGGGAAGGTGCAGCGCGACTTAGGGCAGGAGAACTTTACTAAGTTAGTCCGCTACGCCTACGATCGAGGTATTCGCTTCTATGAAACGGCTGAGTCCTACGGCGATATGCACCGCATGCTCGGCATAGCGTTGAAGGGCATCCCACGCGACTCCTATCAATTGATGTCGAAAGTAACGACGCGTGATAACGCCAATCCACAGGCCAAGATCGACGAGCTTCGCAAGCTGGCGAACACCCCATACTTTGACATTATGTTGCTGCATTGGCAGCATACCGCTTCATGGCCGACCGACAGTGAACGCTGGCAGGACGGGATTCTCGAAGCGCAGGAGAAAAAGGCTGTGCTCTCCCATGGCGCGTCCGTGCATGGCCTCCCGGCTTTGCGACAAGTGCCCACCGACAAATGGCTTCAGGTTGCCATGATTCGAATGAATCAGAAAGGCACCGCGATGGATGCGGAAAATTATGACACGACCGGTCCTGGAAACGTTCCTGCCGTTGTCGACCACGTGAAGCAGGCTCGCGAGGCCGGGATGGGCATCATCAGCATGAAGCTTGTGGGCGAAGGCCGCTTCACGAAACGCGAGGACCGTCAGACAGCCATGCGCTTTGCCTTCCGGCACGCCGGAGTCACTGCTGTCACGGTCGGCTACAAGAATAATTCGGAGATCGATGAAGCCATCGAGAACATAAACCTGGCGTTTGCCTAGCGCCTGCTCCTATTACTCATTTACGCTTTGTCTTTATCACGAGATCCCAGCTTAGTTGTCGGGCAGAGTTAGGATGAATCCCGCAACTGTTACTACTATTCTGCGCATTAGTCCGGCAGTCCCGTCAGAATGTGCTTGCCACAGCTTTGAGGGGAGAACGGCAAGCTTTGCTTACCTGGTTTTGCAGTGACGCATGGCGCTAAACGTTGTTGTGTTCTGCGCCTGTTTAGCGTTGGTGCTTTGGGCGAGCGAACTTCTGGCGAAGGGTCTAGACCGGCTCGGGAGCAAGCTTCACTTATCCGATGAACTCCTCGGGGTCTTAACTGCTCTCGGCGCTGATTCGCCTGAGATCTCTTCCGCGGTCGTCGCTCTGCTTTCCAACCAACGGGATCTCGGGGTCGGCATCGTGCTCGGTTCCAATCTCTTCAATCTTGCGGCGCTCCTCGGATTGGGTGCTGTCATTGCAGGCTATGTACGCGCTCCGTCTGCCGCGACCATTTTCAATGGCTCTGTCGCCCTTGCCGTTACTCTGGTAAGTGCCGCATTGATCACACGATCAATCAGTCCTCTCGTTGCGACGGCACTGGTGTTGCTGATCTTTATTCCGTACCTCTACGTTCTGGCGGTTGGCCCCAACCGGGTCAGGGAACTGCCGATTCCGTCTTCCTGGAAGCGCTTTCTGGTTGCCGCAGGGTCGCAAGCCAAGCAGGAGTCGCGCCAGATCGCGGAAGAGGCGGAACAGGAGCAGCGCGAAAAGCGGATCGAGGAAGGCGAGACCGATGTGCAGTCCTGGAAGCCCGCCTGGTTGGTGCTGCCTGCTTTAGCCATCATCGTGCTGGGCAGTATCGGCATGGTGAAATACGCGACGGCTATCGGCAAAGGTTGGCTGCCGGATGCCGTGCTTGGAACTTTCATATTGGCCAGCTTAACCGGACTGCCGAACGCTTTCACTGCGGTTCGCCTGGCCCAGCATGGCAAAGGCGCCGCCGTGCTCACCGAGACGTTCAATAGCAACACCATCAACATCGTGGTCGGCCTGTTGCTGCCCGCCATGATCTTCGGCGAGCACTCGCCCAATTCGCTGGTGATTCTCGATCTATGCTGGCTCGTTTTCATGACGGCAATCGCCGTGATTCTCTCGGCGCATAGCTCGAAGTTGACTCGGAACCAGGGAGTTATTCTCGTCGCGCTCTACTTTGCCTTCATTGCGGCTTGGACAGCCTTCTACTTTTACAGATAAGTTCCTGGCGTCACCCTTGCCGCTACAGTAATGGAGGAGAATCTATGTGTTTTTCGGCTACGGCCAACTTTGTCGGGAGCGGAGCGCTGGGTGCGATCGGCGTCGCGACGCTGACGGAAGTAAGGCACCGGCGAGAGTTGCTGTTTGCGGCAGTGCCGTGCTTGTTTGCGCTGCATCAGTTCACCGAAGGGTTCGTCTGGCTGGGATTAGATCATAGGCTTTCGTCCGTGGTGACACAAGACGCTGGAGCAGCATTCGTCTTATATGCACAAGGTCTGCTGCCATTCTTACTGCCGTTGAGCGTCCTGCTGCTCGAGCCGACTCGGCACCGTCGCCGCCGAATGCTCGGGTTCCTCATTCTCGGAGGTGTACTCGCGCTCTACATTTTATGGGGCCTTATTGCAGATCCTCTGCACATCTTTTTGCGTTCTCATAGCATTGTTTATCAAAATGCAGTAACAACGTCCATGGTCGTCGCGGTTCCCTATGTGATCGCCACTTGTGGCGCACTGTTTTTCTCGGGCTATCGTTACCTTGTCGCGCTGGGATGTCTAAACATCGCCGGTTTGATCGTCGTGTTGCTCATCAAATCCTACGCGTTTACGTCCTTGTGGTGTGCCTATGCGGCTCTTGTGAGCGTCATCATCTACTTTTTCTTTCGCGGGAGCCGTGTGGATCGCCCGGCGCGCTACTCGGTTGGGTCATGATGCCGCTCACACACCGCGAGCTAGTAAGCTGCTAATGGGCCGGCACGGTGACGCAAGTCGCCAGGCAGCCTCGGGCTCTACCCCGACTAAATGCACGCAAGATTATCTCGATGGCTGAACGCGCTGCGAACCGGCTTCTGGTTCGTTCCCATTATCATGCTGGCGCTGGCCTGCGGGTTAGCGCTGTTGCTCTTGTACGCGGATGAGCGGCTCGATCCGGGAATCAAATCGCAGATTCCCTGGGCTTACTCCGGAGGCCCGGAGGGCGCTCGCTCGCTTCTCAGCACCATCGCCGGTTCCATGATCACCGCAGCCAGTGTGACGTTTTCGCTGGCATCGGTAGCGCTTTCGATTTCTTCTCAGCAGTACGGATCGCGCGTGCTGCGCAACTTCATGCGGGACCGGATTACGCAGGTTCTGCTGGGAACCTTCGTTTCGACTTTCATCTATAGCGTCCTGGTAGTGCGCTCGATCCGCGGCTCCGATGTATCGGGCGGGTTCGTTCCTGCCATTTCGGTAACCGCGGCGATTGCGCTCTCATTGGCCAGCCTGATCCTGCTGATCTACTTCATCCACCACGTCTCGACATCCATCCAGGCGTCCCACATCGTTCACGTCATTGCCGAAGACATGCAAGGAGCAATCCCGAAGCTGTATCCGTCCAGTACAGGGCAGCCCATAGTAAAGGGTAATCAATCCCGTGTCGGGCCGGAGCGGGGGCAAATGACCGTTGCCGTCGCAAAGAGCGGATACCTGCAGGTGATCGACTTGGACAGTCTGCTGAAGATTGCAACTGAACAGGACCTCACAATCGAACTGCTTGTCAAACCAGGAGACCATCTGGTGCAAGGCGATCAAATCGCTCGCGTTTTCGGCACGGACGAGTTGTCGAAAGAAGACCTGAAGCGAGTCGTTGAGGATTTCGAGTTGGGCGGCGAGCGGACTCCCTTACAAGACGTTCGCTTTCAGTTTCAACAGCTGACCGACGTAGTAGTCCGGGCCCTGTCGCCTGGCATCAACGATCCGTTTACGGCTATGAACGGGATCGACGAACTAGCAAGCGGAATGTTGCTGCTGACCGAGCGCGTAAGAGTCGCGGGGAACCGGCAGGATAAAAACGGCATCGTGAGATTGATCCTCCTGACAGCAACCGTTCCCGAAATTCTAGACGATACAGTCGGGCATATCGCCATCTACGCCGCGGGCGACCGGTTCGTCATGGCAGGACTTCGCCGGGTGTTGGACGTTGTTGAACGGCATGCCGCCGGCACGAATGAAATAGCAACACTGGTGAGGTTGCGGGAAGAGCTCGATGTGCGCGAGAAGGCGGAGTCTCCGAAATAGACACACGCTTATTTCCAGCTTTCGGGCTCTGCTGGAGCGATGCCTGGGCTTGGCGGATCGATCCCCAGCGCCGTTGCCAATTTAATCAGGTGGTCCTGTTCATCGAGCAAGATATTCCGGATTGTCTCTGCAATTGCGAACTCCTCCAGTTCATCGGCCTGCCGGATGCGCCGCCGATACTGCCGTATGGTCTCAGTTTCGTTGTCGAGGTCGAATTGCAGCATGTCTTCTGCTTTCTTTGACGTCTTGACCGGGCGCGGCTCGACTGACGGCATTCCGCCCAGGTAATCGACCGCATTGCTGACTTTCAGCGCGTGCGACAACTCTTCTTTTGCATGGGTTTCCAATACATCGGCAATGTTCATATAAGCCGCCCCGGTGAGGACCTGGGAGTAATTCACATAGGCGATGATCGCCTGGTACTCGCGGGACAGATCTGCGTTGAGCGCTGCAATGAATTGGTCGCGGCTGAGACTCGATTGGTTGTTCATGATAGTTCTCTTGTGTGCACTTAAAAGCTTAAACGACAGGCTTTGTTAAAAACGGATTCTGCCCTTAGGATCCTATAAATAGGGGCGAGCGAAGCCGAGGCGCAAGGAGAGGCAGAATGAGCCAAACAGCTAGCGTGATGGAACCCTACACCGCAGGCGAGAAGGCGGAGGCTCCGAAATAGCCATCTTCATTGCATAGAGTTCGGCGGGCGTGCTTACTCGGACTTCTTCACCGGCATCGTATTCATCTAACACCTCTGAGAATAAGATCGATCCCGGCGAGAAAATCCGATCGGTCGTCGTGAACCCGCAGCTGTCCTGCTACGCTGCGTGTGAACGGATAATAATCCGGATCGAGCTGAGACCAGTCGCTCGCCATTGCTTCTAGAGCATTTGATCTGTCGAGACCTCGGACCCGTGCGACGTGCGTGTTAGCCCCGTTTTGACCGCTCACGCCTAGGATGTAGTTCAACAACGTGGACGCGATTGCCCACTGTGTGTCGTCGGGCACTCCAAGTGCGCGAACCTGCTGCCCTATGCCTTCCAAGATGCGCACCATCGGCAACTGCCCCGGAGCCTGTGTGAGCGCCGAGCCAACCCACGGATGCGCGTCAATCGCGTCGAACATGCCCAGCGCGAGAGCGCGAATCGCCGCCTTGGGCTTTGCGCCGACCCTGCGCGCCTCCATTGTGCGAGCGACGATGGCGTCGCAGGCAGCGGTCAGCAAATCGCTTTTGTTGGCGACGTGCCAATAGATAGCACCAGGACCGGTGGCGAGACGTTCGGATAAGGTGCGGAATGTCAAGCCATTTTCTCCGCTATCGTCGAGCAACGCAATAGCCGCTTCAATGATGCGCTTGCGCGAGAGCGATTCTTCCCGTCGCGGAGTGCTTTGCGGTTGCTTGACCATGCTCCATCTTGACAGATCTGGAACATCATTCCATAATTATGGAATGATGTTCCATGATCGCCAGCCGAGTTCCCGCCGTCAGGCTACAGCGACGGAGAAACAAGCGTGAATGCTCCTGTCACGATCATCGGCGCCGGGCTCGGAGGCCTGACACTGGCGCGCGTCCTACACGTTCACGGTATTGCGGCGACCGTCTTCGAAGCAGAAGCCTCGGCGAACGCGCGAGCGCAGGGAGGCATGCTCGATATCCACGAAAATAACGGGCAGCTCGCACTCAAGGCCGCAGGACTCTTCGAAAAGTTTCTCGAGATCATCCACCCTGGAGGTCAGGCAACGCGGGTACTCGACAGGAAGGGCAACGTCCTGCTTGATGAGCCCGACGACGGCACCGGCGGTCGACCCGAAGTACCCCGGGGAGAACTCCGTCGAATCCTGCTTGACTCGCTTCCGGCCGGCACCGTCCGCTGGGGGCAGAAAGTCACAGCGGTATCTTCGATTGGCGGAGGCCGGCACGCGTTGACCTTTGCTGACGGCTCAACGGTCACTACCGGCCTCCTCGTGGGCGCCGATGGCGCCTGGTCGAGAGTTCGTCCACTCCTTTCCCATGCGAAACCGGAGTATGTCGGCGTCTCGTTTGTCGAGACGTACCTGCTTGACAGCGACATTCGTCACAATGCGAGCGCGAAGGCGGTTGGCGGTGGCGCACTGTTTGCAGTGGCGCCGGGGAAAGGCATCTTCGCGCATCGTGAGCCCAATGGTGCGCTGCACACGTACGTGCAGTTGAACAAGCCAAAGGACTGGATTGACAAGATCGACTTTTCCGACCCGGCAACTGCGGTGGCCCACGTCGTTAGAGAGTTCGACGGCTGGGCTCCAGAGCTCACAGCCCTCATCACCGACGGTGAGACCGGCCCTGTTCCTCGCCCCATTCATGCGCTTCCGATTGAGCATAGATGGGACCGCGCGCCCGGTGTGACACTGCTCGGCGATGCAGCGCATTTAATGATCCCGTCTGGCGAAGGAGCCAACCTAGCCATGTTCGATGGCGCTGAACTCGGGAAGGCTATCGCCAGTAACCCTGGTGACGTGGAAGCTGCGCTCAGGGCGTACGAAAAAGATCTGTTTACCCGCAGCGCGTCCGAGGCTGCGGCGGCGCAGGAGGTCCTTCAGGTTTGTCTCGGCCCCAAAGCGCCTCAGAGCCTGGTTGATTTCTTCACCAACGCTCAGCGCGAACCCGGCTTTCGCAGTTCGAACTAGTGAAGAGGAAAAAGTCCTCTAGAGTTTAGTGGTGGCTATCGCCAGTCGTTCACCACAAACTGGGTCAGCGGGCCGGAAAAGCGCGAGATTCCGAGACGAGCAGGCGGGAAGTGATGCGGGGCGGAGGCTGTGCCCGTAGCTCAAGCTGAAGCTTTTGCAGAAGCAGCGGCAGGTCTTTCTCCGGCTGTGTGTAACGGTGGATCAGCCAGCGCTGATCCACCGTCGGCGCCCAAACGTCGATCATCTGGATCGCAGATGATTTATGTAGCACAGCAGCCCACGTCAACCGGGCGCATGCTCGGTCAACCGGTGCTCCACGTGACCTGAACACAGTAAGCCAGAAACGCAACCAGGGTGGGTGCATCCACGCGGTGTTCCAGCCGATGATGAACCGGGCGAGCGAAAAACCCAGCTTGCCTTTCTACAGGATTGACCGGTTCTCTTCAGCTGACTCTGAAATCTTTGAGCGAGGCGCACCAGGATCCGTAGCCGCGTTTACGGGAGACAGGGTCGTCTTCGAGTTGGAGCAGTACGTCGAGAGTAACGCCGGGCTCAAATGCAGCGATTCGATCGCCTAAGTTCCAGGCCTTACAAAAGAGAGTACGGCCGCGGCTTTCGAGCGGGATCGTGAAGTGCTTGCCGGGGGTAATGGTGCGAGGCGCGCTTGCAACTTGCACACCGGTGAAGCATAGGATCGGCGAAGGATTGCCGAAGCCGAAGGGCCCGAACGAGAGGACTTGGGACGCTGTGCGCTCGGTTAATTCTCCGAGATCGGCGAGTGCGTCGATTTGGAATCGCGGACGGAAGTCATCTTCGGATAATCGAGCGGCTGCGAAGGCATGAAGTTGCTCGCAAAACTGGTCGTAATGAGCGGCGCTGATGGTCAACCCGGCGGCTTGGCGATGGCCTCCGAATTTGCGGAACAAACCAGGCATGCTCTCCAGGGCCTCGAGCAGATGAAAAGCAGGCACGCTGCGCCCGGAGCCGGTGAGATAGCGCTCGCCCCGCTCATCGAGATCGGTGGACCGGCTGAGGATGAACACCGGACGGCAGAACCGTTCGACCAAACGGCTGGCAACAATACCCAGGACTCCGAGGTGCCAATCGTCGCCTCGAAAAACTAGGGCCGCTTTGGTATCGCCGGCGGGGAGTGCGGTGCAGGCTTCGGTTATCGTGTCAACGATCGCTGCTTCGATCTTTTGACGCTCACTGTTCCAGCTGTCGAGTTGAGCGGCAAGTTGCTGGGCACGGCCGTCATTGTCGGTAAGGAAGAGTTCAACGACGGCGGTGGCAGTGGCAAGGCGGCCGGCGGCGTTGATGCGCGGAGCAAGGCGGAAGGCGACCTGGTGGGCGGAAGGTATCTCGCCGTCGTCGAATCCGGCGACTGCCAGGAGAGCCTTAAGGCCGGAGTTTTTGATCTGGCGAAGACCTGACAGACCGCGCTTGACGATGACCCGGTTTTCGCCGATCAGAGGAACGACGTCAGCGACAGTGGCAATGGCGACGGGCTTCAGAAACGAGTCCAGGAGGGCATCGCGCCTGGACTCGGCCAGCCCGGCGCTCGAGAGCAAAGCTTGAACCAGCTTAAAGACAACGCCGGCGCCGCAGAGGTGCTTGTTGGGGTAGGGACAACCGGGCTGATTGGGGTTTAGGACAGCCAGAGCGGGCGGAAGTTCCTGTTCGGGCAGGTGATGATCGGTGACGATCACGTCAACGCCGAGAGAACGGGCGTGCCGGACGACCTCGGCGGCGCGAATCCCTGTATCGACGCTGATGACCAGGCGAATACCGGAAGACGCAGCCTGGCTGATCACCTCGGCGCGCATGCCATAGCCGTCTTTGGTCCGGTTGGGAATGTGGTACTCGGCTGAGCCGCCGAGCAGCTCGATGGTCTTCTTGAGGACGACGATTGAACAAGTGCCGTCGACGTCGTAGTCGCCGTATAGCAGGATGGGTTCGCGCTGCGCGAGGGCGGTTCGGATTCGGGTGACGGCCTCTTTCATGCCGCGCATCAGAAACGGATCGTGCAGTTCTTGCAAATCGGGATGGAGATACTCGCGGGCCGCTGCAGGGTCTAAGTAGCCGCGGCTAACGAGGATTTCGGTGGCCACTCGCTCCAGATTCAATTCCTTCTGCAAGGCAGCCGCGGCGCCGGGGCGGCTTTGCGGCATGACCCAATGCGACGATGGGCGCGGCCGGGTAGGCTGTTCTAAAATTTGCACTTTGAAGAGAATTAGTTATTGGAGAAGTAACCCCCGAGCGAGCCGTCTTCGTCTATTGGCTGTTCTTCCGATGCGGCGTCGAGTTCGCCCAGGATATCGGTAAACGCTTCGTACCAGTCGGTATGAGCTTGGAAGAAGTAGATTTGACCCTCAAGTGAAAAGGAAAGCTTTAGGGCCGAGGTGAACCCCTCATAAGATTGGAGCTGGCGCAGGCGGCTTTCATACTGGCGCTTTTCTTCGCGGGTGAAATCGCACTCTTCGAGTTGGTCCAAAGCAGCATCAATCTGGACCAGCGAGAACGACTGCTGGTTGAAGACGATCAACTTAACTGCGGCAGCTTCGGCGGTGCGGAGGAATTCACGAAAGTCGGAGTGCCGTTCGGTGTCCCACGAGACCTGCAGCAACTCATCTAATGTGTGATGAACGCCGTAGAAGACGACCAGCCCGGACTGCTGCAGGTAAGTCTCCATTTCAGAGCGCAGTTTCTCAAGATCTTGAGGCATCGGTTTTTAACCTATCAGATTCGCAGAATGTGCCGATGAGTTGTAGAAGAGGGACAAAGCTGTTCGGTTCGGGGGCGAACGGCTTGAGCGGGTTTGGACGGAAAAAGTGTGCCCCCAACGGTTTTGTAAGTGGGATTCGGAGGAGAAGGTTCGCATTGGTTCGTAGCTGTCTTGTTCTAGGGTTCGCAATTTGTGCACAGGCGATCTATGGCCAGAGTGGATTCGTCAAGTCGGGCGGACAAGCAATTCCGGGCGCGACCGTGACGGCGAGCCAGGGATTGCAGAGTTTCACGACGACGACGGATGCCGACGGTCATTATGGTTTTCCACCTTTGACGCCGGGCGCTTGGCAGGTATCGATCTCGATGTTCGGGTTTGAGCCGGCTAAGCAAGCAGTGAACTACCTGGCGAGTTCCGGGCCGGTAAACTTCGAGCTGAAACTGGAGGAGTCGGCCGCCGCGCAACGGCTTGCGCAGTTTGGTCAGAGAGCAGCAAGGGCGGGTGGAGGTCAAACGAGCGAGTTTGGAACCGGATCGATTGCGGAACCCCAAAGCGTAGTTCCGAACAGTTCAGCGCAGTCGGGGAGTAACGATTCGTTTCTGATTTCGGGAAGTTTGAGCCCGGGGTTAGCGGCGGGATCACAGGCCGATTCGGGGCCTGGTTCGCGGATGCCGGGTGGAGAGTTGGGGCAGTTTGGCGCAGCTTCAGAAGGTGATGCAGCGCCGGGATTCGGTAGTTCGGCGGGAGGGGGAGGCGGCGGGTTTGGAGGCGGTGGAGGTTTCGGGAGGCGTGGACAATTTGGGGGCGGTGGACGATCCGGCGGGAGCAGAGGCGGAAGGCGTCCGGGACAGAATGCGGGTTACTTTGGGAATCGGCGCAACCGTAATCAGCAGATTCACGGGCAGGCTTCGTTTACCATCCAGAATTCGGCTTTGAATGCTAAGCCTTTTTCATTGAACGGCCTTGACGTTCCGCAGGCTGCGTATGCGCAGACGCGCTTCAGCTTAATTTTGGGCGGTCCGCTTGTGATTCCCAAGCTGGTGAAAGATCCGAAGACGCAGTTTTTCCTCACGTATTTCGGAACCCGCGCGAAGACACCGGAGCTATTTGCGGAAACAGTACCAAGCGCTGCCGAGCGGGCTGGCAATTTCTCGGGCGCTGTGCAGTCGCTTGGAACGTCGGCGACTAATGTGCCGGTGAGCATCTTCAATCCGGCGACGAGGCAGCCATTTCCGGGTAATGTGATTCCACAGAATCTTTTGAACCCGACGGCGATGGCGCTGCTGAATTTCTATCCGAGCCCGAATCAGCCGACTGCGGCAAACAATTATCAATTCGAAACCGCTCAAGCTTCGAACGCCGATAACATAGGCTTTCGGATTCAGCGCGAGGTGACAAGCGTGGACCGGCTCTCGTTGAATTTTCAGTATCAGGACCGCAGCGGCACTCTAGCGCAACCGTTCGGTTATGCGGATAATACCGACGGCTACGGGCTAAACGCACAGCTCCGATGGACGCGTAATTTGTCGGCGACGGCGGTGAACACTGCGGGCTTGGTTTTCAATAGAAATTACACGCGCATCGTTCCGTACTTTTCGAAGCTGCCAGACGTAGCAAGCGATTTGAGGATACCGGGCACGTCGTCAAATCCGCTCGACAATGGGCCGCCGACCCTCGACTTCACGAACTTCGGATCGCTGAGTGACTCGAATGCCACGTTGAACAGGAATCAATCACAGGGGCTGACCGACAGCGTGAGCCTGCTGCATGGCAAGCACAGCTTAACTGTGGGGGGCGGGTACACGCGCGTGGATCGGGCAGCGCAAACGGACCCGAACGGGCGCGGCACGTTTAACTTTACGGGCGTTGCGACAAGCCAGCTCAACGCAAATGGGCAGCCGCTGACCGGGACAGGTTACGACCTTGCGGATTTTCTGCTGGGCTACCCACAGTCGAGTTCGATTCAGTACAGCGGATTCAGTGAATATTTTCAGGCCAACCAGTGGAACGGCTACTTTCAGGATGAGTGGAAGGCGACGGCGAAACTGACGGTGATAGCAGGCGTGCGGTATGAATATTTTTCGCCGTTCAGCGAGAAGTACGGGCGTCTGGCGAACCTGGATATCGGGCCGGCTTATATGGCGGTCGCGCAGGTGACGCCCGAGAAAGCCGGGCCGTTCACAGGTGCATTTCCTGGAGGGCTGATCGATCCGGATTACAACAACTGGTCGCCGCGATTAGGTTTGGCGTGGAAGCTGCCATGGTTTAAGAGGTCGACCATTCTGCGGGCTGGCTACGGAATCTATTACAACGGCCAAGCGTATGTTCAGTTTGCTAGTTCATTGGCATATCAACCGCCGTTCGCGGTGTCGAATAGTGTGAATACAAGCACTTCGAACGTTTTGACTCTGGCCAAGGGGTTTACGACGGCTACGGCGGCGGATGTGACCAATACGTTCGCGGTTGATAGGAATTACCGGACGCCCTATGCCGGCACATGGAACTTCGCACTGCAGCACGAGTTTGGCGGCGGGTTTTTCGCCGAAGCGACGTATTTAGGCACAAAAGGGACGAGGCTCGATGTGCGAACGCTACCGAACCAGTCGCCGTCAGGCAGCTTCATCTCCTCCGGAACGCAACTGCTGAATGCGACCGGGTTTACCTATGACCAGTCTGCCGGAAACTCGATTTTTAATGCCTTGCAGCTGCGATTGAATCGGCGGTTCAATCGCGGGATTTCTCTGATCGCGACGTACCAGTATGCGAAGTCGATCGATGACTCGTCTACCTTCGGCGGGAGTCTGAATACGGTGGCGCAGAACTGGCTGGACATTGCGGCAGAGCGGGGCTTATCGAGTTTTGACGTGCGGCATCAACTCTCCGCGAATTTTGTGTGGACTTCGCCAGTAGCCGGGCCGGGCTCGCACATCGCGCCGCAAAGCGGCGTGGGACGTCTTCTGAAAGATTGGCAATTAAGCGGGGGCATTACAGCGCAAACGGGCAATCCGTTGACTGCGCGCGTGCTAGGCAACGGCCAGCAGTTGGCGCAAACCGGGGGCGTCGGCAAAGGAAGAGCGGACGCGACCGGGGAGCCGATCGGCTCAGGCGGCGAATTTTTTAATCTGGATGCATTTACGACTGTTCCTACCGGACAGTACGGCAATGCCGGGCGAAATACAATCCCAGGGCCGGGCCTGTTCAGCTTGAATCTGGCCTTTGGACGGTCATTTGCGTTTGCGGAACGAAAGCGCCTCGAGTTTCGCTTCGAGGCAAACAACGTGCTCAACCATGTCAACTACACGAATCTGTATACGGTAGTGAATGCGGTAAATTACGGACTCCCGAGCGCGGCTGGCGGGATGCGGACAGTGGATGCGGTGGTGAGGTTCCGGTTTTGAGACGACTGGGTGCGCTGATTCTCGCTTACCTCCTAGTAGTGGCGCCGGCAGCTGCGCAGCGCCCCACATTTTCGACTACGACGAACGTTGTAATCGTAAATGTGAGCGTGCTGGACCGCAACGGCAAGCCGCTGGAGAATCTCAAGGCGAAGGATTTTCAGGTGTACGAAGATGGAAAGCTGCAGAAGCTGCAGGCGGTCGATTTTCAGCATTTGAGTAACGGCGCGCTGCCTCTGGCCGATAAGGCTCTTGTGCAACGGGAACCGGCTGCTCCTCAGGGCTACAATCCCGAGGCGGAGAAAGCGGTGCAGCACTCGGATCTGGCTTCGAAGTATCAGGACCGAAGGCTGATCGTGATGCTGTTCGATTTCTCGTCGATGGAACCGGCTGAGCAGATTCGTGCCAAACAAGCAGCGATCAAGTTTCTGACGACTCAGATGACGGCGAGCGACACGGTGGAGATTCAAGTTTACGGTGCCTCGCTCAAAACTGTCCAGGATTTCACGTCCGACCGCGATCTGCTGATCAGTGCGATTAATAAATTCCGTGTCGGCGATTCGAGTGAGAACGCAACCTTTGCCGATGTGGGAGCGGACGCGCAGGACCAGAGCGGATCGTTTGTGGCGGACGAGACAGAGTTCAACATCTTCAATGCCGATCAAAAATTGGCGGCCTTAGAGGATGCGGCCCGGAATCTGGCGCAGTACCCGGAGAAGAAAGCGCTAGTGTACATCTCGAGCGGCATCCAGAAGAACGGAGTAGACAACCAGTCGCAGCTGCGAGCGACCGTGAATACGGCGATTCGCGCGAACGTTGCTTTTTATCCAATCGATGCACGCGGCCTGAGTGCGCTGGTGCCCGGCGGGGACGCTACACAGGCGGGCGCGGCCGGCAATAACCTGTATAACGGCGTAGGGCAGAACCGAGTGAAGGAGAACTTCAACAATCAGCAGGAGACGCTGGCCACGCTTGCGCTCGACACTGGCGGGAAAGCGCTGCTCGACTCGAACGACCTGATTGATGGAATGCGCCAGGTGCAACACGATCTGAACAGCTACTATGTGCTGACCTATGTGTCTTCCAATACGGCGCAGGACGGACGATACCGGCGCATTCAGGTGAAGCTTTCGCCGCGGCTTGCCGGTTTACGGGCCAAGCTCGATTACCGGCAAGGTTACTACGGACCGACCACCTTTGCGCACATGCGCGACGAAGATAAAGAAGCGCAACTCTCGCAAGCGCTGATTTCGGACAACCCGATTACCGATTTGCCAATGGCGGTCGAGGTCGATTATTTCCGGCTCGACAAGGCGAAGTACTTCGTGCCGATCACGGTAAAGATCGCCGGGTCGGCGCTGACCTTTCACAAGAAGGGCGCCAAGCAGGCGACGGAACTGGATTTCATCGCGGAGGTTCGGGATTACAAGAGCCGGCTCGCGGCCACCGTGCGCGACACGATTCCACTGAAGGTGGCGAGCGACGTGGCGGGCCAGGTCATCCAGAGGAGCGTGCAATATGACACCGGAGTGACGCTTGCTCCAGGGAAATACCAGCTGCGATTTGTGGCGCGGGAAAACGGGGAAGGAAAGGTCGGCACGTTTGAGACGCCGTTTACGGTGCCGGATCTGTCGAGCGATAACGCGCTGCGGGTAAGTTCGGTAATTTTCAGCGACCAGCGCGGGCCGGTGTCTGAGCAGGTGGGCGGCGTCAAGAACAGCCAAAAATTGTTGGCGAACAATCCGTTAATCCAGGGTGGTCAACGGCTGGTGCCCAACGTGACGAAGGTATTTTCAGCGGGCCAGAAGATGCTGGTTTATACGGAGGTCTACGATCCTAAGATTCCCGACGGATTGCCGGAGAATTTTCGGAGGGCAGATGTGGCGGTGAGCTTGGCGCTGTACAACGGTACTCGAAAGATTCTCGAGACCGAGCCGCTCGAGGCTACCCGGCTGCTGGCGAATCGAAGCGCTACTTTGCCGGTCTGGCTACAGGTACCGACGGCCGGCATTAAGCCGGGGCGGTACGAGGCCCAGGTGAACTTGATCGATGAATTCGGCCGAAAGTTTGCATTCCCGCGGTCGGCGATCGCGGTAACTGCGGCATCGGGCACAACGGCCCCGGCTGTGAAAACAGGGGAATAGCTTTCTGGAACAGTGGTCGCCAACTCACTTGGCTACACGCTGATATCTTGTCTGTATGCAGATCAATTTAGGCGACGCCCGGGATAAACTTAGCCAACTGGTGCAAGCCGTGCTGGATGGCGAGGAGGTGACGATTTGTAAAAGCGGAGAGCCGGTAGTGGACTTGATACCGACCCAGCACAAGAAGCGGGAAGCGCCCAAGTTCGGCACGATGAAGGGCAAGATCATCATTAATGATCCGGACTGGCATAAAGGCCCGGAAACCGAAGAGGACTTGATCGCTTGGCTTGAAGGACGCTTTGATTGAATGCAGTCTTATTGGATACTCAGGTGTTCCTGGCGATCGGTCTTAACGGCATTGAAAAGCTTCCAAGCCCAGCCCGGAGGTTAATAGCCTCGACAGACGTCACTAAATTCCTAAGCGCGGTAAGCCTGACGGAGATTGCGATAAAGGCAAAGATAGGAAAGCTTATGGCCACTCCGGAGCAGGTGCGTAGCTTAATGGCAGATCTGAAACTAGAAATGATTCCTTATGTCTCGCGGCACGCAATGAAAATGTTCGACTTGCCGCTGCACCACCGAGAGCCATTCGATCGCATGCTGATTGCTACAGCTATTGTCGAACATGTGCCTCTGGTCGGCGGCGATGAGCATTTTCCTGCGTATCGAGCACAAGGTTTGTCTGTAATTTGGAGATGAAAGACGATTCCAGGCTACGTATTGATACTAGCCTTAGGCAAGTGTAATTCCATGGATTGCTAATATACGTGGATGCACGCAGCTTATAGGCGATCCCGCTCGCTGGTAACGACTCTTGCGAGACGAACCGCACCGGCAACCGCTGTACTCCTGCTCCCGCTTACGTTCACGATGGAGCGATCCACCGCAAAAGCCGACACCCCCACCAATTTGGTTCAGACGAGGGTTGTGTCCGATACGCGGGCGGATCGTTTACATAATTTCCTGACGAAATTGCATTGTCCGGTAGCATATCTAGCGCCTGATTTCGTGGCAGTAGCCGATGAGAACCATCTGGATTGGCGGCTGCTCCCCAGTATTTCGGTAATCGAGAGTGGCGGAGGGAAGCAGTACCGCAACAACAACATTTTTGGATGGGGAATCGATGGTCTGCAGCCGTTTCCCTCGATCCGGGCCGGGCTTTCTACAGTGGCGTTTAAGCTTGCGCAGAGCAGCTTGTACCGGCGTCACGACGTTCTTGGGAAACTGCGGCTTTACAATCCCGACGAAAGCTATCCAGGGCGGGTGGTAGACGTTATGCGCCGCATCAGCCCGGTCGTCTGAGGCTGCGGCGCCAGAGCGCTAGGCTTCTGGGGGAGTCGGTCTGGAACGCCTCTTTGCCGAGGTGCTTCGCGAACGCCGCTACTGGTCGCGAAGGCTTGGTGCTCACTCATCTTCATCATTGGTCAGGCAACCGTATAAATAGCTTCGATCATGGACCGGATGTCCTGCAAGCTCGTTCAACCCTAAGCAGGTCCGACGCAAAACTGTCATCAAACTGAAGTGGAAGAAGTCCAAAATCAGTGTTTATGAGGTATCTGGCTCTCGCCTCCGATTATGACGGCACTCTCGCGCATGATGGAGTGGTCTCCGAGAAAACCGTCGAAGCGCTGAAACGCTTTCACCAATCTGGCCGTAAGCTGATCCTGGTTACGGGCAGGGAACTGCCGGAACTGGAAAGCGTGTTCCCGCAACTTGGGGTTTTCGACCTCGTCGTCGCCGAAAACGGTGCGCTCCTGTTCAATCCCGTCACGCGTGAGAAGCGTTTGCTTGCCGAGCGCCCGCCTAATCGCTTCCTGGACGATCTCAAAGCGCGCGGCGTAAACGAACTCAGCGTCGGCGATGTCATCGTTGCCACGTGGCATCCCCATGAGGCCGCTGTGCTCGAAAGCATCAGACAGTTCGGCCTTGACCTCCACGTCATTTTCAATAAAGAGGCCGTGATGGTGCTCCCCTCCGGCGTCAACAAGATGACCGGACTCAACAAAGCTCTGGCCGAGCTCAAATTGTCCCGTCACAACGTCGTGGGCGTAGGCGACGCGGAAAACGATCTGGCATTTCTCGGCTGTTGTGAGTGTTCGGTTGGTGTCTCGAACGCAATTGACGCCGTGAAGGATCAAGTTGATTGGGTTACCGCCGGCGCTCGCGGCGAAGGTGTAGTCGAACTGATCGATCGCTTGCTCGAAGACGATCTGGAATCGCTTGAACCGGCACGATCTCACCTGCTTCCGCTTGGCTTTGCCGGTGAGGAAGAGATCTCGATGCCGGCTGCTGGAAGTAATCTGCTTCTTTGCGGGCAGTCTGGTGGCGGAAAATCCACTTTTGTTGCCGGCTTTGTCGAGCGCCTGATCGCACGCGGCTATCAAACCTGCTTAATCGATCCAGAGGGCGATTACGAAGAACTTCCGGGATTTCTCACCGTTGGCAGCGAGGATCACGCGCCGCCTCTCGAACAGATTTTTCAGCTGCTCGATCAGCCCGAACCGAACCTCGTCATCAATCTTCTCGGCGTTAAGATGCGCGACCGTCCCTCATTCTTCGCCTCCCTGCTGACCAAGCTGCAGGAGAGGGCGCTGTTGGGCGGACGTCCCCACTGGCTGGTGATTGACGAAGCGCATCATCTCTTGCCCGCCGAGTGGGCGCCTGCTTCCGCCGATGTGGCTGCCCAAACCGCCAGCCTGTTGCTTGTTACGGTTCATCCGGAACACGTCTCGCCTGCCGCGCTCCACAAAGTAGACGTCGTGGCGGTCGTGGGAAAAGATCCCGTTTCCATCTTGCGCGAGCTTGCTTCCAAGATCGGAAAGCAGGCCCCCGAATTAGCCGGGAAGGATCTGCCGGCGGGCGAAGCTGCGGTCTGGTTCCTCGATTCCAACCGCCTCGTGCCCTGCATGAAGACCATTCCAGGCAAAGCCGAACGCAAACGCCATCGCCGCAAGTATGCCGAAGGAGAGTTGGCCGAGAACTTGGCGTTCCGGTTTCGTGGGCCCGCCGGAAATCAAAATCTCTGCGCTCAAAACCTTACCATCTTTTCGCTGCTCGCCTCGGGAGTCGATGACGAAACGTGGCTGTTTCATCTTCGCCGCCACGACTTCTCAACCTGGTTCGAACACGTCATCAAAGACAGGGAACTGGCTTCCGATGCGCTCGCAGTCGAGCAGGATTCCGGTCTCGGTCCCGCCGAAAGCCGCGCCCGGATCGTCAGAGTAATCGAAGAGCGTTATACCGCTCCCGCTTAAGCCCGGCCGGACGCGCACAATGCTAAGCTATTCCGCGTGCACCGCTTGCTCGATGCTCTTCGCGACGACCGCTCGACCGTCCCGCTCGATCTCGCCGCGCTTGAGATAGCAGCGATAGAGTTCCCGGCGATCGATGTCGATGCCGCCCTCTTCCGCTTGGATAACCTCGCCGAGCAGATCGGCGCCCAACTCTCCCCGGACGCGAGCGGACTCGACTTCGTGAAAGGAGCCAACGAACTACTGTTCGACGTGCTTCAGTTTCGCGGCAACGAGGAAGAGTATTACGACCCCCGCAACAGCTGTCTGAACTCGGTGCTCATGCGCCGGCTCGGCATCCCCATCTCGCTCTCGATCGTTTACCTGGAGGTCGCGCGCCGCTTGCAGCAGCCAGTCTTCGGCGTTGGCTTGCCCGGCCACTTCATCGTTGCCTACGAAGATGCAAGCAGCCGGTATTGGATCGACCCGTTCAACAAAGGCCGCATCCTCTCATTCGCCGATTGTTGCGCTCTCGCCAAGCAAACCGCTGGCGTGGATTTACGCTCCAATCCCGCCGTACTCGCGCCCGTATCGAAACGTCAAATCCTGGTGCGCGTTCTGAGCAATCTGAAGGCGCTTTACCTTCGCGGCGAAGCGTTCGAAAAAGCCCGCCAGGTGCTCGATCTGCTGATTCAAGCCACGCCCGACTACGCCGAAGAATACCGGCACCGCGGTCTCGTTCACCTGCGCCAATCCAACCACCGCGCCGCCAAGACAGACTTCGAAACCTACCTGCGTCTGGAGCCGAACTCGCCCGACAGCGAACAAGTCAAAAAGCACTTGGTTATGATCGAACGCTGGAAAGCGGGCTTGAATTAGCTCGCTTAGCCCGCAAGCTTGAGCTCTTCCACACGCTTCGCAATCAGCCGGAAATCCCGCACCAGCAAGTCGTACTCTTCCTGATGCCGCTCCGGCGGCGCGCGCAAAATGGCCGATGGGTGAATCGTAGCCACCAACTCTTTCGCCCATCGGTGCGGGAAAAACTTGCCGCGATCTGTCGTCACTCGAAACTCGCGGCCCATCAGCGCCTGCGCGGCGGTCGCGCCCAGACAAACAACCAGTTCCGGCTCGATGGCATTCAATTCGGCTTCGAGCCAAGGCCGGCAGGCCGAAATCTCGATCCCGGTCGGCTTGGCATGAATCCGTCGCTTGCCGCGCTCTACAAACTTAAAGTGCTTCACGGCGTTCGTGACGTAAATCCCCTCGCGCTTTAACCCCGACTCCTCCATGGCCTTGTTGAGCAGCCTGCCCGCCGGGCCTACAAAGGGGTGACCCTTTATGTCTTCTTCGTCACCCGGCTGCTCGCCCACCATCACCACCTTCGAATCGGGCGGCCCTTCCCCAAACACCACCTGTGTTGCGTGTTGGAATAGGTCGCAACCCCGGCAGCCTGGGGCGGCCGATCGCAGCTGTGCAATGTCGCGCGTCTCCGGCACCCACGGGGTAGCCGATGTCTTCTGATTCAGTGCCATTTCGGTAACTCTCTGATCTGCCCCGGCCAGCAGTTTAGGGATGATCTGCGCCTCCGGCAGCGTTGCCCAATGCCGCGTTGGCATCTCCGTCTTCATTGCCTTGATCTTCACGCGCGCCGGGTTGAAAATCGAAGCGTAGTAGTCCTTCCACAGGTCCTCCAGGACATCGCCCTCCGGCGCTTCCGAACGCGGCACCCCGGGACCGAACGTAAGCTTCTCCAGGTCCCAATGCGCGCTCCGCCCCGGCGTCAGAATTGACCACCGCATGCTCCCGAAGCGCGCCGCGAACCAGGGCGCGATCCGCTCCACAATGTAATGATCCGGTCTGTGCCAAGCTACATACTGCTCGGGCTCGACGCCTTCCACTTTTCGGAACCGCACGAACGCCGTCATCTTGTGCAGGTCCCGGTTTACCGCCTTTTCCATCAGGCGAAGCTGTCGAACATCGTCATCTATATGGAGTTTGAGCAGATTCCGCTCACCGGCCGTGATTCTGTACAAGACCCGGTAGAGAAGCGCCCAGCGTTCCTCACTCCGATGCAGCGCAACAGTTTTGGCCAGCTCCAGGTATTCCTTCGGAACGTTTACCGTCCCTGTCGGCAGGTTTGGGTTCGTATTTTCAAAGAGCGAGGGCGCTGATCCGCTCCAGTGGAGTTCGTTCGGCAAAACACCCGCAGTGAGCAGTTTGCGCGCCACCTCCCGCCACTCTTCGAAGTTCTGCGCCGAAACCGCGATCACAACTCGCCTGACCTCGCCGTAGCCGCCAATTCGAACAGCCCAAGTTGTTCCGGTTGTTCAAAACGCTTGGGAAGCCCAGCCGTGTCAATCTGCGCCGCCGCCGGATTATGGTCTGTCGTTACAACGAAATACTGTGACTTCTTCACCGATATCTTGAGCTTCGCCAGATCCGCCAGGCTCAACGCCCGGTAGCGCCGAATCTTCAAAATCCGGCTCACATTCCTCACCCCGAAACCCGGCACCCGCAGCAGCGCCGACTTGCCCGCCTTATTCACATCCACCGGATAAAACTCACGATGCTGCAGCGCCCAAGCGAGCTTCGGATCCTTGTCCAGCGGCAGATTCTGGTTCTCGTCGGTAGCGAGTTCGTTCGGCGAAAAACCGTAGAACCGCAACAGCCAGTCCGCCTGGTACAGCCGATGCTCCCGCACCAGTGGAATCTTCTGCAGCGGCAGCGTAGGGTCCGCATGCGGTATCGGACTGAAGGCAGAGTAATAAGCGCGCCGCAATCCGAACTCTTTGTAGAGCGCAGCCGACTTGCCCAGCATTTCGGCGTCGGGCGTTGCCGTGGCGCCCACGATGAACTGCGTGCTCTGGCCGGCCGGCGCAAACCGCTTCCGCCGTTTGGTTTGCAGCGTCTTGTCTTTCGCCTCGAGGATGCCGCCCGCAATCTGTTTCATCGTGGTCTCGATCTCCCGATGCGACTTTGCCGGCGCTAACTGACACAGATCGCTGTCTCTCGCCAACTCAACGTTCGCGCTCAAACGATCGGCCCACTGCCCGGCCTCGAGCGTCAGCTCACGCGAAGCGCCCGGCACCGCCTTGAGGTGAATGTACCCGCCAAATCGCTGCTCGGTCCTCAGAAGCTTCGCCACTCGAATCAACTGCTCCATCGTGTAGTCCGGACTCTGAATAATGCCCGAACTGAGAAAGAGCCCTTCGATGTAATTGCGCTTGTAAAACTCCGTGGTGAGAAAAACCACTTCCTCCGGCGTAAACCGCGCGCGCGGCGTATCGCTCGAGATCCGATTCACGCAGTAGCTGCAATCGTAAATACAGTAGTTGGTGAGAAGCAGTTTCAGCAGCGAAACACAGCGCCCATCCGGCGTGTAACTGTGGCAAATTCCCACTCCGGTGGTGTTCCCCAAGCCGCCTTCCGCGCGCCCTCGCTTAGAGCCACTGCTTGCGCAGGAAGCGTCGTATTTGGCTGCATCTGCCAGGATTCGTAATTTGGCCTTAATCTCCACCGCTTCAGCTGGTTAGATGCCAGATTGCAGACCCGTGTTCTGTTTTTGTTCGCCGCTAAGAGTGCGCCAGACTTTCAGTCCTGGCATGTGCAACTTTCGGCGTCGCCGACTCCGAGAAATCGCCGCGTCCGTCAAAGGCAAGCTCAAACGGTTCACTCACAACCTTCACGTTCGGAGACAAACTCGAGATTAAATTTTCACTCACAGACAGGTCGATCAACGCCAGTGTATTTTGGATCCGGCAATAGGTGACCTCGCTCAAGTCGCGCTTGCCGACCGTGGGCGCTATTGCTTCAAGCGCTTCCCGATCGCTCGCAAAATGGATAGGAGTACGGATACAGGCCGGTGTAGACGCTGTAAGCGAGTTGATATAGGTCGGCTTCCAGTCAACATCCTTCAAGATACGTTCGTGTATCACGTCCGCCATGCCGATCCCCACCGCGCTGCCGTAGCTGGCCGAGTTAAGCCCGCGCACATAGATCCGGTGCACGATCGGCACATCCGGGAACGGATTGTAGTGGGCGTTAACCCCCCGATTGATTACCTTCGTGTCCATCCCAGCACCGCTGATGTTTTTGCCGATCTCGTCGACAATCAGAATGTCGATGTCTGGCGCCGGCAACTCCAATTTCCAGGATTTGACGCGCCTGAGCAGCTCTTCTTCCTGGGCGATCATCGATTCGATACCCTGGGCGGCGCTGACCGCGATCAATCCGGCAGTCTCGTGGTGGCCGCCTTCGAGGATCGCTAACCCTCCCAGAATTTTCCCGCTCGCAAACACTCTTTCTCCGACGCTGCGGATCATGCGCTCGTGGCCGAGCCGGTAGGCAAAGTTGTGATAGCTTTGCGCGCCGGCGAACTTTCCCAGCCCGATGGCCATCATCTTGAACAGTCCGCTTTCGAGCGGCCCTGAGAAATCGGTGTGCCACTTCACCCGGGGCACAAGAAAGATTCCGTCCGATTCGAACGCCTTCTTGTCGATGAAAGTTTCAATGCCGTCCGGCGTCCGGCCAAGCGGGACCACCTCGATCGAGCTGAGCACTGGAACGCCCATCGTCGCCTCGTGGATGCCATAGTGCGCGAGAACATCGGCCTGACCCTCGGCTGTGGCTGCTCCATGGCTGCCCATCGCAGGGAAGAGGAACGGCTCGGCGCCTTTCGACTTCCAAAACTCTACAACCGATCGCACGATCGTGGCGATATTCGATATGCCGCGGCTGCCGACGCCGATCGCGATCCGGGCACCCGGTCGTACCTTCGACGCGATGTCTGACGAGGCCAGCTCATTACGAATGTGTCCGGGGATATCGGACAGAGCGCGATCAGGAACTTGCTGCTGGGCGAGCACGAATCTGGGAAGATTCATGCTTCCAGCATACTTGCTTCGTTATCGGTCCGGCGGCGTCTTATTTGACCTGAGCGACACCTGCATCCTCCCAACTCTTCTCCAGCATGGTGGTGTACTCGCCCGAGGCGTAGAGGTCGAATTGAAATTCGTTCGGTTCCGGCCGATCGAACAGACAGTCTCGCAGCTTCAATTCGTACCACTGGTCGAGATGGCGATGATAGCGGCGGATGAAGTCGGGTTGCAGCAACTCCTTCCCGGGCATTTCGCTGAACACGGCATGAATGCCGAGCGATCTCCGGAATAAGGCGCGAAAATCCATGACGCCCCAAGATTCGAGCTTCATGCGAACCAGCGTAGGAATGAATTGCACTAGGTAGACCGCGAAGGTTTCCGGACGAACCCGGTGATTCTCGTAGACCGGCGACATCTTAGCCGTTTCCACACACTGCTCTGTCCACCGCACGACATCTTTGCCGATGTAAAAGAGCATGCGCAGTTCGGCATAGCGCCCGCGCAGCAACTTGTTATCCAAATCCGCCGCCGAGCCCGGCTCTACCGGCGCTAAGCCCTGCAGACTCAAGCTCGCGCGAGAGCTTTCGACCAGCAATGAATTCTCATCGATGCTCGAAAAAGGATGCAGAATAAGAGGCGGGAGCTGGAACGCTCCTTGGTTGACAGCGGTCTGGTTTAGATCGTCGGTTTCAAGCACAGCAGCAACCTTTTCTGGACTTTAAGCATTCAATACTCGTCCTTAGAGTTATCGGCAAGTTCTCACTTTGTAATACGAGATTCAGACTGCATCTGCGTCTTCGATGGGCAGCCTAAGCTATTTTGCCGCCGGTCCGGGGATAAAGCTCGGCCGGTGCAGTTCCATTTGGATCAGCGTGTTCAGTGAGGTCCACGGCACCGCGCCCGGCACCATCCGGCCATTCAGAAAGAAAGTCGGCGTCTGTTGTACGTCGAGTGTGCGCCCTTGCTCGAGATCTTTCTCAATCTCAGCTTTCGTCGCGTGTGTATCGATACAGGCAGCAATCTTTGCTTCGTCCAATTTATGTTCTCTCGCGAAAGTAAGTGTCTTCTCGCGAAGATTACTCCCATTAATTTCCTGCTGGTGCTCAAAAACCCAATCGTGGAACGACCAGAACGCCTCGGAATTGCCATCGCCGAGGCAGTGAGCAGCCTCGGATGCCGCCATCGCCCACGGGTGAAGCGAGGCGATGGGGAAATCCTTGAAAACGACCCTTACGTCGCGGGGATACTTTTGCGGCAAATTCTGACGCAGTGTGCGGGCAAACTCCCGGCAGTACGGGCACTGCAAATCGCTAAAAACGACAATCGTGATCCGGGCGTCAGCCGGCCCGAATGATGGACCGTCCGCCGGTACCCGGGAAAGCATCTCGGCAAACGGATTCATCTGCACGTCCCAAACCGGCCCCGGCATGATGTGGTTGCCATCCGCGGTCAGATAGTACGTTTTGTCCTGCTTTGCTTCGCCCATGCTGAGGTGAACCGGCAAGCGGAAATACCCAGGGAAGGGAAGCGGTTCCGGGTCGCCGATCGAAAATTTCACTGTGTCCGTGAATCCCTCCGCATAGCGCAAATACGATTCGAGCTTCTGCTTATCGATCGCCGGTACTGAGCCTGACATGGCGGCGGAAGCGATCGTAGTTGAAAGACCCGAGAGCAGAGCAAGCACGATCAGGCAAGGGCGCAAAGAAGGCATAGTTTCGTCTCAAGTGTAGCCGGGCGGCAGCGATTTTATACTGAGGGTTGTCCTCTCTTCGGAGGTACCTTCCTCCATTTACGCTCGTCCTGGCAATCCTCTGCTTCTATCTCTACGGATTGAGTTCGGTGGGCGTGCTGGGTCCGGATGAGCCTCGTTACTTAGCAGTCGGAAGAGCGATGGGGCAAACCGGCAACTTACTCGTTCCTAAACTCTGGGGTGTGCCGTGGTTCGAAAAGCCGCCTCTGCTCTATTGGATGACTGCGCTCGGCACGTCTTTGCAGCTTGGACCTGAACTCTCCGGACGTTTGCCGGTAGCTCTATTGAGCCTGGCGTTCCTGGCCGCGATGTTTGCCATTCTGCGGCGTGAGTTTGGAGCGCAAGCCGCCGCTATCTCCACCGTGTTGCTTGCGACCTCCGCCTGGTGGATCGCCTTCAGCAGTCTTGCATTGACTGACCTGCCGCTTTCGGTTTTCTACGCGCTCGCCTGCTTTGCCGCGCTCGGCCTCATCAACTCGCCGGTATCGGAACGGCACTCCTTACGCTTCCTCGCGATGGGAGTCTGCCTGGGCCTGGCCACGCTGGCGAAGGGCCTGGTCCCGATCGCGCTCGCTGCTCCGTTTGCCTGGTACCTGCGCCGGCATTGGAGGCGCTGGTGGCTGAGCTTACTAGCGATGGCCGCTGTCGCGCTGCCTTGGTACGTCGAGATGTACCATCGCTTTGGCTCCGCATTTCTTTACGATTTCTTCTGGAAGCATCACTTCGAGCGCCTCTATTCCAGCTCGTTGCAGCATGTGCAGCCTGCCTGGTATTACCTGCCCGTTCTACTCGGTGCGATTTTTCCCTGGACGCCGCTGCTTGCCGCGCTCGCGGTACGCCGCCGCCCGTGGGACCAGCGCCTGCGATTCCTTGCTGCCTGCTTCTCTTTCGGTCTACTCTTCTTCAGCATTTCACTTAATAAACTGCCGGGTTACCTGCTGCCGCTTCTTCCGCCGCTCTTTGCGCTGGTCGGCGCCGGCGTCGATTGGGGACGGCCCACGCGTTCTTATCGCTTGTGGCTCGCTCCTATAGCAGTGTTGATCGCCCTCGTTCCGCTCATGGCGCGTGTCATGCCGCAGATGATCGCGGCCGGCAGGCTTACGGTTCCTCACGGCTTTCATCTTGGACCCACCACTCTCTTTTACATGGCAGCTCCCCTGGCGGTCGTTCTCTTCGCACGCCGCTCCTGGGCGGGCATTCTGTTGGTGCTCTGTTTTATTGCCGGCGGATTTTTCGTGAAGATCGTTGCCTATCCAGTGATGGAGCGAACCGTTTCGGCACGCGGACTGTGGCCCGCCGTGGAGCGCATACCCGGCTCTGTTTGCAGCAATTGGGTCAACCGCGACCTTGAGTACGGTTTCGAATTCTATCGAGGCGCTTCGTACCCCATGTGCGGCACGGGCAAATTCGATTATGGTCTTGAGAGCCACGGGGGACGGTCGTTGCAGATTGTGAAGCGGAGCAAATAGTAAGTTCCGCGATGGTTTGCGCGATGAAAACGGCTCGGTTTAGTAACTCAGAAGTGCCGCTCCGAAGCCCGCTTGGGTGTGGAGCGAGGGAACGCGCCTACCTGATCGGACTGGGGCGGGTGGCTTCCAGCACTTCTATGTCGGTAATCTGATAACAGATGAATAATCAACTCCTGATCCTATTGCTTCTCTGTCTTGTTGTAATTATCATTTCTGGGCGATCTTACTTGAAACGGAGAGGCAAATGACGGCCCGATGCTTCGCCAGAGTTATTGGGCGGTTGCCCAAGGAACATCTTTGCAAAAGAGCTGGATTTTTCCTGATACCGGGATATATTTGAATGATCGCTAAAGAGCCGAAGCGGTTTCAGGTCCCTGTCTTGTATGTCACAGTTCGATGATGTAACTAGCTTGCCCGTGTAAGGGGCGGAACGTCTCCATCGCTTATGAGTGTTGCGGATCAAAACGGTCGGCTGATAGAACTACTCCACGGTTCTCACTCGACAGTCACGTTCTCGCCGCAACTTGCCAATCAGATCCTTGAATCGCTGCAAAGGGCGGCCCTCACCGGAGCCGATGTCGCTGGCCTGCTGTTTGGACAGGTCGAGTCGGATCTAAGCGAGGTCCAAAGTTTCAAAGCGTCTCTCCAGACGGCTATGAGCGGACGTCTCTCTGCCGCCGCGGTTGAAGACGTTCTGGCCGCTTCCCGCAAGGACCCTCAATCGGCAACATCTGCGTTGATCGGCTGGTATGCTCTTCGCCCCACCAGTGGTCTTCATGAGAACGACCTTGCGTTTCACAATCGTTATTTTTTGCAGGCGAACGGGATTGCTCTCATCCTTCGGCTTGAACAGAATGCGACCGTCCTCTTCGAAATCTACCGCAACTCCGGACGAAACCCTCTTTCACAACAAGAGTATCTTTCAGGGTCGCTCAGCCTCACCATCGGTTCTCTCGTTAAGGCGCCTATAGAAGTCATCCTGGGATCGAAAACGAACAACGATCTGTATTTAAGGGCGTACGACATCAGCAGGTCATTGGATCGCGCTGAGAAGCCCGAAGCTTGGCTCAGTACAGCTGCTAGAAGTAGCATGCAGACCCTCTTCAGGCAGCGGCCCAAAAAAGCTGCGGATCAAGAACCGGTGCGACCGTCCCCACTCGCACAAGCGGCTGCTGCCTCCGCCGTCTCCTCCGGGCTCGTTCGACCCGCCGCGCATTGGACGGCTCAGCCCACCGCCTCTCCTACTCGGCCTCCAGCTGCAAACAGTACGCGCGACCACGAGCGGCCGCCAGATCCTCCTCGCGAATCTGCCCCACAGATCCACGCCCCTCCCGTTTCATCGGCCCTTACCAAGCCTCGGAAGCCCAATCTCGTTTTGCTTTCCTCCATCCTCATCGCTGCGCTTGCCGCCGTCGCGATTGCGTCCTTTTTCTACAGGACAAGCTTCCCTCGAGAAACCGCAACTACACTTGCCGGTCGTCCGTCCACCTTGCCGGGGAAAGGCTTGGAGCTGCGGATTCAGGGCCAGGGCGATCGTGTCCTGCTCACTTGGGATCATGCTAATCCGGTTGTGCGTTCCTCTCGGGGAGGCATTCTTCACATCGACGATGGCGTTCAACATCGCGACATTCCGCTCGATCCTAGCCAGCTCCAAAGCGGATCCATTCTTTACCGCCTGGGATCGGACGACGTAAGCTTTCGGCTCGAAGTACAACGCCAGGAAGGCGCCGCACTCGTCGAAACTATGCGTGTAATTGATGGTGTCAAAACAGCCCCGCCGCAGGAAACGGCTCCTCGCCACTTTGCCACCCGAGCGCCCGCAGCGACGCCGCGCATTTCATACCCCGCACAAGCACTTAGCCAGGACCGCCCAGTGAGCTCCGCTCGTGAAACAAGGCCAACCCTGCCTATTGCAGCACCTGCGTCTCATCCCCCAGCCATTTCGCACAGCGACGCTGCTGAGCGGACAGTAGCCAGCTCCGTTACACCGCCAAACTTAACGTCATCGACTCCCCCGCCGCCGCGCCACGTTGCAACGGAAGCCGTCATTCCTCCAACGCCCCGCCTTCTTTCAAATCCGTCTAAGGTTACGGACGAGGCGCCGAAGCCACCCACTCTCAATGCCTCACGCGAGAAGATTACGCAATCTGTTGCTGCGCCAAGAGTGCCGCCAACGATAGCTCCCTCGCCATCCATCAACAAAGGCGCCACTCAAAACCTCTCGAGCAGCTTTCTTCCGCCCAAGCCAATCAGGCAGGTGAGCCCCGATCTCAGAGCGCTCGGCCCCGCTTTCGCAGTTTCGTTGGATTCGCGCGTCAATCTAGTTGTGAAAGTAAATAGCGATGGACGCGTCACCGAAGCTCACGTGATCAATAAAGGCCATGTTCCACCGGCGTTAGCTTACGCCTGTTTGGCGGCCGCCAAACAGTGGACGTTCAGTCCAGCCACGCTCGGGGGTAAAAACACCAGTGGATTCTACACCCTGGAGTTCAACATACATGCGACCGGCCATTAAGCCCTGCGCAATATCTCAACTCATGACCATTCTCAAGCGAATCCAGAACGAGAAATACTAGAGGCCTGTCTGTGCGCCGGGATAAACCGGCATGTAGTTGGGAATGAAAGAGTGCTACAAGAAAGGAATAGCGAACCATCTTGGCCTTGAGTCTTGCGCTGGTGGTCGTGAGGCGGCGGGTGAAGCGTAGACAAAGGTATCGGTGGGCCGGGTATTGAGCTTCGTAAAACGAATTCGGGGCGCTGACCCTGTAGACAGAAGGGGAAGGCAAGAGGACCGGCAGCGATAACGCGAGCGGCTGGCCAGCCCTGCGTAGTCGTAGACCCCGAGCACGCTGAGAAACTGCATGCACGAGAACCGGGAGACCTCGGCATTGACTGGCCGCGAGGAGCGGCTCAGTCCGGCGGGAGAAGGCAGAAGCCAAACGGCCCGCATGAACAATGCCGAGGAGTCGGACCGCTCTGTAGTACCTATGAACCAGTCGAACAAAGCCGAATCATGGAAAACGTGGGCGGCAGCGGAGATTGGGGAAGAGAGCGGACCAAGGAGAACACCTTGCGATCACACACGTCTTCGACACAGAGCGAGGCAGGCGTGTCCCAGGGATTGCGGGGTGTGCGAGAAGCAGCAAAGGAAAGGAAGCAAGAACGGTTCACGGCTTTGCTTCACCATCTGAGCGTCGATCTGCTGCGGGAAAGCTTCTACGTGTTAAAGCGGCAAGCGGCACCGGGAGTGGATGGCGTGAGTTGGCAGGGGTATGAAACCGGGTTGGAGGATCGGCTCATCGATCTGCACAGCCAACCCTCGCGGCGAGTCTACATACCGAAGGCCGATGGCCGGCAAAGGCCATTAGGCATCGCCAGCCTGGAGGACAAGATTGTTCAACAGGCGGTGGTGACTATCCTCAAATGCGATTTACGAGGTGGACTTCAAGGGATTCTGATACGGGTTTCGACCTGGGCGCAGCCCGCACCAAGCGCTAGACGCGCTGAATGTGGGCATCTGCCGGAAGCGCGTGAGCTGGATTCTGGATGCCGACATTCGAGGGTTCTTCGACAACATGAGCCACGAATGGACGGAGAAGTTTGTCCAGCATCGCGTAGCCGACCCGCGCATTCATCGTTTGATACATAAATGGCTGAAGGCGGGGATAAGCGAGGAAGGCGCGGGTCGGAAACGAAGATAGGGACTCCGCAGGGAGCGGTGGTCTCACCGTTGCTAGCGAACATCTATCTGCATTACGTCTTCGACCAGTGGATAGAAGCAGGGCAGAAGCGGTGGGCGAAGGGCGAAGTCATCGTCGTTCGCTATGCCGACGATCTGGTGCTGGGTTTGGAGCACCGCGAGGACGCCGATCGTTTGCTGGATGCATTCCGGGGACGCCTGGCGAAGTTCGGGCTGGAACTACATCCGGATAAAACACGACTCATCGAGTTCGGGCGAAACGCTGAAACCAACCGCGGAAAACGTGGTGAGGGAAAACCGGAGACCTTCGACTTCTTGGGATTCACGCACTATTGTGGGACTAAGAAGGGCCGCTTGATTGTCTGGCGCAAGACGGCGAGCAAACGGATGCGAGCGAAACTGCAGCAGCTCAAGCAGGAGCTTCGACGCCGGATGCATCAGCCGCTAGCGCAAGTCGGCCAGTGGCGGCGAAGTGTGCAACGCGGTTACTACCAATACCATGCGGTCCCGGGGAACAGCGCAACGCTCGGGCGGTTCCGGCATCGACTCTTTTGGCTGTGGTGGAAGGTCGTTGGCCGCCGCAGTGAAAGACGAATGCGTTGGGATCGCTATTGCTCGATGTTCGACCGCTGGGTGCCCTATCCGCGCATCTTACATCCTTACCCGAATGTTCGCTTTGACGCCATGCATCCAAGGTAGGAGCCGTATGCGTGAGCAGCGCACGTACGGATCTGTGCGGGGGGCGATCAGCGATGGTCGTCCCTACCGCGACCGGAGAGATTATTATCAGGCAGGCGGTCTGCCACGATACTCCGGTCGCTACGCTCACGGCTCTGAATGAGCGGATTCCTGAAGCGGAGCCATGAGCGGGAGCGATTGGTGCGTTCAGTCTCATGCTAAAGAAGTTGCTGCGACAGGCCACTAGCGCACGGCCAGCTTCCCAAACTCGCGGTCTGTCAGCTCCTGAATGTGGGGCAGCTGCGATTCGACGAGCGCCAGAAACGAGCGCAGCACAACCGACGGAGAGTCGCGCTTCCAAAGCAGAACCAACTCGGCCTCCGCCGTGCAAGGGAGCAGTTCAACGAATTGGATGCCCTCGGTAGAAACGGCCCGAGCCCAGGCAGGCGCGATCGAAACCCCTTCCTCTGCCCTGACCAGCATGAGTATCGATTCGACCAAATGCGCCTGACTGTCGAACTGCGGCGCGAAACCGGCGTTGTGGCAGAGTTCCATGATGCTGTCAAACAGAGGAGGCGATTCAGATCGATCGAGAAGAATGAAACGGTCGTGAGCCAATTCTTTAAGCTGAATACGCCCGTCTCTAACAGTACGCGACGCCGGTAAAACCGCCATCAACGGTACACAGAATAAGAGGCGCGATGAGAACAGCACCTTCTGACTAGTGCTGACGTCCCGCGTGAAACCAACATCCAGTTCACCTTTTGCAAAGGCATCCATCTGCCCAGCGGGAGTCAGTTCTTGTACGGTGAGCTCGATTCCGGAGTTCTGCTGCCTGAAGGTGTGGATCAGTTCCGAAAGAAAGTGTTGCGTGGCAGTAGGGATGAAACCAATGGCGAGTGAGCCAGTCTTGCCTTCATCCGCCCGTTTCGCTGCCCGCTTGGCATGTTCGGCCTGTTCTAGCGTACGTTTGGCTTCTTCGTAGAACACTTCGCCAGCCGGAGTGAGCAAGATGTTCGCACCCTTCCTGACAAACAACTCCAGCGCTAATTCTTGTTCCAGGTCGGAAACGGTCTGGCTCAAAGCGGGTTGGGCAATGTGCAGGCGGCGTGATGCTTCGCGGTAGCCCTTTGCCTCGACCACCGCTGTGAAATATCGAAGGTGCCGAAGTTCCATACTGATCGTCCTTTGTGATCGGGATGATCGTAAAAAGCGACGACCTTATGCTCGCTCAACAGGCATCTCCCTTTTTGGCAGTCTAGCAAGCAATGTTCTTTGGGGGTCCATGGCCGGACAGATACGAACTCGCGAGTTGATTCAAGGTGATGAGGTACGTATTGAGACATACATCGACGGTGCTGGATCTACTTTCGTCATTCTCCCTTCCTATGGCCGCGATGGTGGTGATGATTTTGACGACATCACCGATCGGCTTGCCGGAAAGGCATGGAGGATCCTGCGCCCGCAGCCTCGTGGAGTGGCCGGTTCGGAGGGTCCGATGGATGGTCTTACTCTTCACGATTTGGCGGAAGACGTGGCGATGTGCATTCGCCGGCTGTGTGATCGTCCGGTGGTCATACTCGGCCATGCCTTCGGCAATTTCGTCGCTCGTGCTGTGGCGACCGATCATCCGGACCTCGTGAAAGCTGTTGTGCTGGCGTCTGCCGGAGCTTCAAAAGTCCCGGAGGATATCGCCAAGACACCCTTTGTCGCCGGCGATACTTCCGCACCCGAACCGGAACGGCTCGCGGCGCTGAGGAAAGGATTCTTCGCTCCCAATCACGATGCGAGGATCTGGCTGCGCGGATGGTATCCCGCGACACTGAAGATGCAGCATGAGTCAGTGGAGCGAAGCCAACTGAGTGAATTTTGGGCCTGCGGAACTGTACCTCTGCTGCAGGTCATCGGCGAGTACGACCCATTTAGCCCCAAAGAGTATCGGAACGAAATGCGCGAACAGCTTGGCAGCCGTGTGACTATTTCAATCGTAGAAGACGCATCGCACGCACTGTTTCCCGAGCAGCCCGATACAGTCGCAGAAGCTGTGCTGGGATGGGCCGCTCGCTATCAGGGCAGTTAGGAGTCGAAACATTTGTCTAAGGCGAGTTGTTCGTGTTTTTAACAATCGAAGCCCAGAGTAATTTTGAACTCATGCGGCCTAGCCGCAGCAAAGGAGAAGCATAGAGATGGCTGATAATCCTGATTTCGGGACCTTCGGACGATACGAAGAGGTTCCGGTCAACAAGATGTCTCCGGAGATGAAGGACGCGTACGACTACACACTGAAGATTCGTGGGCTAGTACCCGGCCCGCATAAGATCTGGATAGCAAATCCCACGCTATCGAAAACCATCGTGCCCACCGGCTACTACTACCAGAAAGAGTCGACACTGAAGAAGGCTGAAATTGAAATCGCCACAAGCATCATCAACGGCCGCTGGCGGGCAGCGTATGCCAATTACGAGCACGAGAAGATCGGAGAGGAACAGGGTCATCTCGAGCCCAGGCAGGTGGAGGCTCTCATCGCCGGCCTTCCTACCTCATTCGACGATCCGCGGCAACAGGTCGTGTATGAGCTTGCCTCAACGCTTGCCGCTCAGCGGGTCGTGCCCACAGGGCTTTATAAGCGGGCAAAAGAGCTGCTGGGGGACGCCGGGATCGTAGATGTCACGGTTCTGATGGGTTGGTTCACCATGGTCTGTCTCACTCTGATGGCTTTCGACGTGCCATCGGACGCTGTCGGGCTGAAGCAATAGGAGGAGACAATGCCTAAGACCAACGAGAATCTTGGCGGACGCATACCGCTATCCGATCCACAGTCACTGACGCCGCCACAGCAATCTCTTTACGACACGATAAACCAGAAGATGGTTCCCTGGGCCGAAGCCGCCGGCTTCCAGGCAAAGCTGGACGATGGCAAACTGATTGGCCCCTTCAATCTAGTCCTTCAGAGTCCCGAGCTTGGGGCTGCGTTTCTGAAGCTGCAAGGCGCCGAAGAAGAGCACACCAGCCTGAGTAAGCGCGTCCGGCAAGTAGTCATATTGACCGTCGGCGCGGTTTGGCAATCGGACTATGAACGTTATGCTCACACGGCCGTCGCACGAAAGGCGGGTTTACCGGACAGCGCTATTGCCGCACTTGCGAACGGCGATGTGGCCACGGAACTCACAGCGGAAGAGAAAGTGGCACAGCGTTTTACGAAGCAATTAACAGCAGACAACCGGATCGAGCAAGACCTGTTCGATGCAGCTAAGGACGCATTCGGAGTGCGCGGCATTGTGGACATGATTGTCCTTGCGGGCTGCTACGACACTGTCTCCTCGCTGTTGAATGCCTTCGCGGTGCCTGCTCCTCAAGCAAACACGGGCCAAGGTTAAGCCTCCGGCCCTTTGAAGAATGAAGCAAGAACAACACAGGAGGAATTTCAATGTCCCACAATAAAGCTCCACAAGCGCGCCTCAGCACGGTGGCAAGATTTCCGGTTGAGTACTTTCTTGAAAACCTTGCCGTAAGGAAGGACAACTCGGTGCTGGTGACGGTGGCGAACCGCAAGGAGCTATGGTACGTCCCTCCTGCTGAAGGAGATCAAACAGTAGAACCCGTGCGGATTCACACCTTCGAGCAAGTCGCAACGGGCATTATCGAACTGGAGCCGGATGTATTCGTGATCCTCACTGGAAATATCTACACGACGCATGAATCGTTCGTGCACCGGCTCGACCTGCGTGATTGGAAACCGCCGACGCCGATCAGTCCAGAGCTCCTTTGCCAGCTACCGGAGAAAGCGCGCGGCTTGAACGGCTGTTGCCTGATCGGACCGAACGTCGCTCTGGTAGCGGATTGTTTTGCGAGCCTGATCTGGCGGCTTGACTTTCCTCCCAACGGCGGCAAGCCTTCCGCGCGTGTATGGCTGGAGCACGAGAGCATGGGTTATTTTCCGGGCAAGATGAAACCCGAGCAGCCCGGCGTCAATGGCGTCCGTTACGCGGCCAAGACGAACTACCTGTACTACACGGCTACCGCGAAAAAACTGTTCATGCGGGTTAAGGTGGACCCTAAGACGCTCGAGCCAGCGAGTTCGCCGGAGTTAGTGGTTGCCGGGAGGATGGCCGATGACTTCTGTATCGATGAGGATGCCAAGGTGATCTATCTCACTACGCACCGCCAGAACACGATCGACGTAGTCTCGATGGATCCGGGGCTGAACAGCGGGTTTACGCAGAGCGTCGCCGGCAATCCTTATACGGATAAGTTGATCGGGCCTTCGAGCGGCGTATGGAGAAGGGGCGAAGGAGATTACGGCAAAGTTGCCTATTTCCTCATGGACGGCGGAACTGCCTCTCCGCCGCCGGATGGAGCAAGGCCAGCGGAGCTGCTGCGCGTCGAGTTTCAGGATCTTGGCGGGAAGTTTCCAGGAGCTACATCACATTGACTCGTCGCAATGCGGCGAAGTGTTCAGGGGTTTAAGTCGAAGCGCTTGAACCTCTAGCACGCGCAGTGGCGGCAGTGGCTTGCTCCCGATCGCAAACGTGTTCCCGAGTCAAACGCTTGCCTATGCTCCCGGGCGGACGTGGCGCCTTCTCTTCCGATGCGACAATCAGGGCAGGCAAGCACAATGAATCCGACAAAGAAGCT
Organism: Bryobacteraceae bacterium; assembly: GCA_965219105.1. GTDB lineage: Bacteria > Acidobacteriota > Terriglobia > Bryobacterales > Bryobacteraceae > Bog-105. The sequence goes on from OZ244728.1 coordinate 5,077,406, forward strand.
TGGGAATAGCGATCTGGACATCACCGCGCTCGGCGTTGGCGCGTGGGCTATGGGCGGCGCCGATTGGCAGTTCGGTTGGGGTGAGCAGGACGATGCCGATTCCGCTGCCGCGATCGAAGCGGCTCTCGATGCCGGTTTCAACTGGATCGATACTGCGGCGGTCTATGGCCTCGGTCATTCGGAAGAGGTCGTAGGCCGCACGCTGCGCAAGCTCTCGAACAAGCCGTATGTGTTCACCAAATGCGAGCGGCGATGGGATGAGAACCGAAAAATCTACCCGTCCCTCAAAGCGGCCTCGATCCGCCAAGAGTGCGAGGACAGCTTGCGGCGCTTAAACGTTGACGTCATCGATCTCTACCAGATTCACTGGCCGGAGCCCGAGGCCGATATTGAAGAAGGGTGGACCGAGATGGCGCGCCTCAAGGACGAGGGGAAAGTGCGCTGGATCGGCGTCTCCAACTTCAACGTCGCGCAGATGGAGCGGGCGCAAAAGATCGCTCCCATCACTTCGCTGCAACCGCCTTACTCATTAGTGGTTCGTAAGTCGGAGCCCGAAATTTTGCCGTTTGCGAAGAAAAATAATATCGGCGTGATCGTGTACTCGCCGATGCGCGCCGGGCTACTAACCGGCAAAATGACTCGCGAACGGGCACAGGCTTTGCCGCAAGACGATTGGCGCAGCCGCGATAAAGATTTTCAAGAGCCGAAGCTGTCTCAGAATCTGGAACTGGTGGAGTTGCTAAAGAAGATCGGGCAAACGCATGACCGAACGCCCGGCGAAGTGGCGCTCGCCTGGACGCTGCACAACCCCGCCGTCACAGCCGCTATTGTTGGATTGCGCCGCGCCGATCAGGCTGAAGGCGTGAAGGGCGCCTTGCAATTCCGGCTCAGCGACGACGAAGCGAGCGCTATCGAGAACTTCCAGCACTCGACGGCCGCACAAGCCTAAGTTGTGCGGCTACGAGAGCGCATGAAGTAGTACGCGGGCAGTCCACAGAGCACAATCAGCAGGCCGGGCCAAGTGGTCGCGGGGCGGAACGCAAACAGGCTGACCAAAACGATCGTGCCTCCTGCAATATAGATTAGAGGCAAAACCGGATAGCCAAAGGCTCGATAAGGGCGGTGAGCGTTCGGTCTGGTCTGGCGCAGCCGAATCACTGCCGCGATGGTCAGAATATAGAAAATCAATTCGGCCGAGATCACATAATCGAGCAGATTGCTATAGAGACTGCCGTACGTGTGCGTTGCCGTGTTGTAAGTACGCGGCAGTACAAGCAAGGCGGCCCAGATACCCTGCAGCACGATTGAGACCGCCGGCACATGCGCCTTATTGAGAATGCCTGCACGCGCTGGAAACAGCCCGTCGCCCGCCATCGAAAAATACACGCGAGGTCCGGCGAGCGTAAGCGCGTTGATGCAGCCGAAAGTAGAGACCATAATGGCGGCCGACATCAACGCCGTTCCCCATCCCGGAAAGATCACCTGCAGCATCGCGGTGGCGACACGGTCAGAAGGCGCATGCTGGATTGCCTGAAGCGGTAGTACCAGAAGATAGGCGACATTGGCCAGCAGATACAGCGCCATCACCGACATGGTTCCCAGCGCCAGCGCGCTCGGCAGAGTCTTGGCCGGGTTCTTTACCTCACCGGCTGCAAACGTGATCCCATGCCAGGCATCGGCTGAGAACAGCGAGCCTGATTGCGATACGCAGATCGCTGCCAGCAATCCAAAGCTGGATAAGGCGTTCACGGATGCGCTAAGCGGCGTCACATCGCGCGGGGTCCAGAATGCGCTCGCGCTACCGAAATTTGCGGCAATGGCAGCATGCTGAAAGAAAATCAGCCCGAGAAGAATGAGTGCAGCGAGCGCCACAACCTTGGCTGAAGTAAACACGTTCTGAATCAGCTTGGCGTAGTGAACGCCGCGCGTGTTAGTCCAGGTGAGAACTGCAATCACAACGATCGCGAGCAGCTGTCCCGTGGAAAGCGAAATCGCATAGCCGGACCCAAGCGAGATCGGCGCGATTAAGTAGCGGCTCTCTCCGATTGCAGGCCACAGAACGCCGGTGAAACGCGCGAATGCCACCGCCACTGCTGCGATCGTGCCGGTTTGGACGACTGTGAACAGCGTCCATCCGTACAGAAACCCGAGTAGCGGCGAGAAAGCTTCGCGCAGATAGACGTACATGCCGCCGGCCTTGGGGATCATGGCGGCCAGTTCGCCATAGGAGAGCGCTGCCGAGATGACCAGCACCGCGGCGAATAGCCACGCGACTAATAGCCATCCCGGACTGCCGAGATTGCGCGACATATCTGCCGGCACCAGAAAGATGCCGGACCCAATCATCGCGCCCATGACGATCATGGTGGAATCGAAAAGGCCGAGTTCGCGCAGAAAGCCTGAATCTGCTTCAGCGTCTGTGAGTGCGGCCTTTTCGCCCGGTCTCTGCATGCCTGTAAGCGTGCAGGTTAGCATGGCGCTCGCTAAGGGAGCGCCCAAAGGAATCAACCTCGAATGTAGAATGGCGGCGGCTCAATCCCGAGCGCCCTTAGATACACGTAACCCTGGCCGCGATGATGGATCTCGTTCTCAAGTACATACTGGATCATCCCGACCCCATCCGATTCCCATTTGCCGAACGCCTTATCGATCTGTCGGAAACGCTCCGGCGGAATCGTTGGCCACAGTGCATTAATTTCGTTCGTTGCTTCGTCCCACAGCGCCAACAGCCCCGCCTTGCCCGTAGGCGCCGCCACCGTGCTTTCTGTCCAGTTCGCCGTGGCCACGCCCCGCACCGTCGGCGCGGCCAGCTTGAGACACTCGAGCGCCATGTTTGAGAACGGACGCATCTCCCCAATCGAGAAGCCGAACAGTTTTTCCTCCGGAAAAGCCTCGATCGTGCGCCGCGTCAATCGCCGGTGACCTTGCCAGTGAGTTAAGAGCATTTCGGGCGTTAGTATTGGCCGAACTGCTTCAATTGTTGCCATAGTGTTCCTTTCTGACGAGTTTCGTCGCCAGAGTCAATCCTAACGGCAATTCACGACGATCCCTGTCGTAATTCGGTGGCAGCATAGAGAAATGTACGATCCGATCATGCGAGTCCTCACCGTTTTGGAAATCTTGCAAGCGAAGGATCACGTGAGCGGCGCTGAGCTGGCAGACCGGCTGGAAGTAAGCTCACGCACAGTCCAGCGTTACATCGCACGGCTGCAAGATCTGTGCATCCCGGTGGAAGCCTCGCGCGGAGTCGGCGGCTCGTACCGGCTGAAACCAGGATTCCGATTGCCGCCGCTGATGTTTACCGACGAAGAAGCGTTCGCACTTACGTTAGGGCTTCGGGCATTGCGCCATCTCGGCCTTTCTGCTTTCGCTCCCGCCACAGAAGGCGCCGCCGCCAAACTGCGACGGGTCTTGCCGGCCCCCGTTAATGAAAGCATGCGCACGGTAGCCGAAGTCGTCGCGCTGGAGCCGGGCCCCTGGACCGTAAGCACCTCGGCCGACTCTCTGATACGCGTCGCCATCGCAGTTCGGGAAAGGCGGCAGCTGGGCTTCGAATACAACTCCCATAGTGGTGATCGATCGCAGCGCTTCATCGAACCTTATGGCGTCCTTCATACCGACGGGCGCTGGTATGTAATCGGCCGCTGTCTCCTGCGGCAGGCGCTGCGAACGTTTCGACTCGACAGAATGTCTGGGCTGGAGCAGTGCCCGGAATGCTTTACCCGCCCGCTGGATTTCGATGTGCTCACCTATTTTCAAACCAACATGCCATTCTTCCAGTCCGTGTACCGGATCGAGGTGTGGCTGGAGCTGCCGCTGAAAGAAATGGAAAAGCGCTTCACGCCCGGCAGAGTCGCCATGAGAGAAGAGGACGGGGGAACGGTGATTTGTTGTGGGCGCGAACGTCTGGAGATGTTCGCTGCGATGCTGCTCAGCTTCGGTTGTCGAATCGTGGTGAGGCAGCCGCCGGAGCTTTGGGATATCTTCTCCGGGTTGGCTAAGCTTGCGACAATAGCATCGCAAAGCCACACGGAAAACTAAAGTGCAAAGTTATGTCGCGCTCTTGCGCGGAATCAACGTAGGAGGGACGGGCATCCTCGCGATGAAGGACTTGACTGCGATCTGTGCCGGTCTCGGCTTCGAAAAGGTTCGCACCTACATTCAAAGCGGCAACATTGTTTTCGAAAGCTCCCTCACCGAAGCGGAAATTCGTGTTCGTCTGGAAGCGGCGCTTACCAAGAGCATGGGACGGCACGTCGACGTGTTTGTCCGGACGGCGTCGGAGTTGCGCGCGCTTCTCGCAGCCAATCCGTTCGTCGAAGCCGAGCCCTCCAAAGTCATGGTCGTGTTTTTGGTGGAGGCTCCTCCACTCGATCTGACGACCCAAATACGCACGCCAGGCGGAGAACAGATTAAGCTGGCAGCTCGCGAACTGTTTATCTACTATCCCGAAGGGATGGGCCGCTCGAAGCTGAGGCTGAACGCCGCCGGGCCGGCTACTTCGCGCAACTTAAATACGCTCGCCAAGCTCGTCGCAATGGCGGAGAGCTGACGCCCGGTCGCATCACCCGCCAAGTCTTGCAACCAGATGAGTCAGAAGCCGCAGGAACGTGCCGGAAACGCGCTCGGTGGTTGCAAGCACTTCCGCATGAGTGAGCTTGTTCGGACTGAGCCCCGCCGCTAGGTTCGTCACGCATGCGATACCCAGAACTCCCATGCCCAGATGGTTCGCCGCAATTGTCTCTGCCACCGTCGACATTCCGACCAGATCCGCGCCGATCGTTTTCAGGAAACGGATCTCTGCCGGAGTTTCGAAGCTTGGACCCAGCATCGCCGCATAAACTCCCTCGTAGAGTGAAACATCAATCTCGCGAGCTGTGTTGAATGCAAGTTGTCGAAGCTGAGCGGAATAGGCTTCCGTCATGTCCGGAAAGCGGGGCCCGAGCTGTTCGTCATTTCGCCCAACCAGTGGGTTGCTGCCCTGTAGGTTGATGTGATCCGAGATCAAGACCAGCGCGCCTTCGCCGTAGTCGAGATTCAGCCCGCCAGCTGCGCACGTAAGAATCACCGTTCGGACGCCAAGCGCATGAAGCAGCCGGATGCCGCTTACTGTGTCCGCAGCGCTGTAGCCTTCGTACAAGTGAAATCTTCCGGCAAGCACCGCCACTGGCGATTGAGACTCTTCCGCTAAGCGTCCAATCACCAGCTCGCCGGCATGCCCGGCCGCTGTCGAGACAGGGAAACCATTCATCTGCCCGTAAGGAATCCGTACCGCCTTTTCCAGCGACTCCGCGAATGCGCCGAGACCGCTTCCGAGCACAACGCCTACCCGTGGCCGCAGCGCTGTTGCAGCGTAAACCTTGTCTCTGGCGGCCTGGATTTGAGCGGCGCTTGCCATCGGGTTAGGTGGTCAACACTTTCGGAAAACCGCCGGATGACAGCTTGAGCGCCGGCTCTTTCTGCGTCTCATGCATCACGGCAAGAATCACTTCTTCGTCGACTTCCGACATCTGCGTCAACTCCACTGGATACCGAACCAACACTTCCACGCCTTGATCGGTGTAACGGGCGCGGCTCACTGGCTCGGGATTCGTCAGCTGAATATTCGCGGTCCTTTCGAAAGCTTCCTGCTGGTTCTGAATAGTCTGGCTGTATTTCGTGTAGACAGCCAACACCGCTCCGGATACGCGCCTGCGCGCCTCCTCCAAAACCACGTCGTCAGTAAATGTCGTTGACACGCTGTGCCAGGTGTATTCAGTCCCGGGGGCTTGCTTGATGAGTGCGGCCGGCTGAAAAATCACCGAGTTGGAGAACACCGCCACGCGCCCCGTGGAATGAAGATCGGCGCCCGTTCCGGCAAGCTCCATAAGATAGAAGCGTACGAGGCCCACCTCGATCACTTGTCCTGGAACGTTTGTGACGGTCACCCGGTCGCCCGTTCGCAATCCATAACGCCCAATCAGAAAAAAGTAGGCGACCACGGAAAGGATCACGTTCTGTAGCGCAACCGCCAACCCTGCGGTGATGAAGCCGGCCATCGTGGCGAACGAGCCAAACCCGTTTACCGAAGCCAGCAGCACGATCAGCGTAGTCAACGCCCCAAACACGACGCGGCGCATCAGAACGATCTGTCTGCGGCGGCGCGTCTCCTTGATGTAGCGGAAAGTACCGCGGCGTACGATCTCCGATACGAACCAGATGACGGCAATAGCCGCAATTACTGTCCCGAGCCGGAACGCAAGATAGCCGAGCACGGTATGCAATTGCTCCCTCAAAACCGAATCCGCTTGCGCTAGGCTGTTCGACGTGTTGCGAAGGGCAATGCCCTGTTCTGCTAGCGAAAGAGTGGGAGCGATGGAAGACTTAAACTTTGACGTGAGCGCCTGCAACTGCTGGCGAGCCGCATTGATCTTGTCCGGATCGGTTTCGCCGGCTACCGCGCTTGCCAGCGAATCGCTCTGTAAGACCAAGGCTCTCGCGCGTGCCCGAAGAGGATTCGATAACGAATCGGTTTCAGTGGTGAGCTTCTCAGTGGTGCCGATCAGAGAACGAATCTCACTCTGGGTCCGAGTGACGCTGAAGCTGTTGCTGAGCAGGCTAAAGATTCCAGCGGTCTCCGCATGAAACGCTGCCGGTATCGGCCTAGGAGCACTGGCGGGCGCAGGCTGCGGAGCATTGTTCAGAGCCGCGGAGACAGCTGGCGAGCTGGCCAGTAAGCTGATTTGGCCCGCGAGGCCGCTCCCCACGCCCGTGTCGCTGGTAAACGAAAGCATTTCCTTCAGCGAAGCCTGCGAGATCTTTGCGAAATCAAGGTCGGCCGCCAGAGCCGCCTTCTGTGAATTGAGCGTCTCCATCTGCTTTCGCTTGCGCGTCTTCGCGAGTTGCTGGTTAATGTCATCAATGCTTGACTGCAGGTTTGCGATCCTACTTCTCGATCGTTCCGCGACCTGCGCCAGATTTACACCCGATACGTCATTGCCGCCCGGCGAAGCCGTCGAGGTGGGCTTCTGTTTTCCCAGCAGAGCCGCTTCGGCATTTGCGAACGCGAAAGCCGTTTTCACCACCGAAGCGGACGATTGCCGAACGCTATCCTGCAGCACGGTGTTCTGCGGCAGAATCCCCGACTGATTTGCCGTCGTCACGCGCCCATACCAGGCGATCGTCTCGTTCAAATGTTGTATGACTCGCTGGCCTGTCAGGTCAGGAGCCTGCGCCGGCGCGCCGAAAAGAATGCCCGCGGACACCGCCGCAGTCATCAAGGTCAATCGATGAACTGTACACCTCCAAAACATGGAACTGACCAAGCTGTTTGCGAGCTACACCGCCCATTCTCTCGATTTCACAGCAGGATTCCCGCAATGCATGCCGACATGAAATTGGCCAGCGTACCCACAAACATCGCCTTCAGTCCAAGCCTCGCCAGATCGGATTTGCGGGACGGCGCAAGCGCTCCGATTCCCCCAATTTGAATCGCGATTGAACTCAGGTTCGCGAAACCGCACAACGCAAAAGTCGCGATGACAAAGGAGCGGTTGTCCAGGATGCCTCTCACTTTGCCCAGATCGACAAACGCCACAAACTCGTTCAAGATCATGCGCGTTCCCAACAGATTTCCGACCGTTGCGCAATCGTGCCACCGCACGCCCAGCGCCCACGCCACCGGCGCAAACAGCCACGCCAATATCTGTTGTAGCGAAGGCGGCACCCAATGCGCATAGCCGTGAACCCAGGCAAGGCCTCCGTTGCACATGGCGATCAGTGCCAGAAATGCTATCAGCATTCCCGCGATGTTCAACGCAAGTTGTAATCCGTCTCCAGCCCCTCGCGCCGCCGCGTCGATCAGGTTCACGCCTTGTTGCTCGATCTCTACCCGCACTGTACCCGCCGTCAACGGAGAGCCCGTCTCGGGTACGAACATTTTTGCGAGCATCAATGTCGCTGGCGCTGTCATCAGCACCGCCGTGAGTAAGTGAGTGATCGACACTCCGGCAATCGCAACATAAGCGGCCATTACCGCGCCCGATACGTGCGCCATCCCGCTGGTCATTACAGTGAAAAGCTCGGATTCGGTTAGGCTCTCGAGAAACGGACGTATGGTCACGGGCGCTTCCGTTTGACCCATCACGATACTGGCCGCAACGCACGTCGATTCCGCTCCGCTGGTCCCCATAAAGCGCTGCATGAACACCGCCATTGCCTTCACGAACACCTGCATGACGCCTATGTAATACAGCACCGCAAATAGCGAGCAAATGAAGATCACGATCGGCAGCACTTGAAACGCGAAGATCGTTCCGAACTGATCGTTGCGTAGCCCGAGCTTGTCGCCGAAGACAAAGCTTGAGCCCGCTGTTGTGTAATTCAGCAGCGCGTTTACGAATAGGCTCAGACCGTAGAAGATCTTCCCGAAACTTGTCTTCAGAACGAGAAACGCAAAGGCAAACTGCAGCGTGCAGCCCCAGATAATGACGCGTCGCCGGATTGCCGCGCGATTCGTTGAAAAAAAATAAGCCGAAAGAACAATCGCGACCAGACCCACCAGGCCGTCAAACCGTGCCATCGGCTCTGCCGTGCGGCGCTAGCTCACTACTTCCAGGATCAAATCGCGTTCATCCACCGGCTGCTGCGAAATCTTGAACGCGTCCTCCACCAGTTCGGCGGCCTCTTCCAGATGCTGATCGCTCGTGTAATAAATTCGGCACAGAATACTGCCTGAATCGATCTTCTGCCCGACCTTCACTTCCAGAATCACGCCCACTGCCGGGTCGATCGAATCCTCTTTCGTGTTTCTTCCAGCGCCGATCATTGCGGACGCCTGCCCGATCAACTCGGCATCGATCCCGCTCACATACCCGGCGCGCGGCGTCGTAATCTCCTGCGCTCCCGTTGCGTTCGGCAGCAGCTCAAAGCGGTCCAGCACCTGCGGATTGCCGCCTTGTGCCGCAATCACGTCGCGGAACTTCTGGAAGCCGGAATTATCGAGCAGGTTCGATTGCGCCACTTCGCGGGCCTCCTCCAGCGTCTTTGTGATCTTGCCCAAATAAATCATGCGAGCCGCAAGCTCCAGCGAAATGCGCGTCAGATCGGCCGGCCCCGCGTTCTGCAGCGTCTGCGACACCTCCATTACCTCGAGCGCGTTCCCAATCGCATAGCCGAGCGGCTGGCTCATATCGGTAATCAGCGCCTGCACTCGCTTATCCAGGCGTCGTCCAATGCCAACCATCATCTGAGCAAGTCGCCGTGCTTCGACCTGCTTTTTCACCAGCGCGCCGGAGCCAACCTTAACGTCCAGCACCACCGCATCGAGACTCACCGCCAGCTTCTTCGACATGATCGAAGACGCAATCAGCGGAATCGATTCCACTGTCGCGGTGGCGTCTCTCAACGCGTACAGCTTGTTATCGGCCGGCACCACTTCCGCTGTCTGCCCGATGAACGCCAATCCGTGCTGCATCAGAAGTTCGCGAAACTCGTCAATCGATAAATCGGTGCGGAAACCGGGGATCGATTCGAGCTTATCCAGCGTGCCGCCTGTGTGCCCCAATGCGCGACCGGAAATCATCGGGACAATCACGCCCGCCGCCGCTGCAATCGGTGACGCAATCAAGCTCGTTTTATCGCCCACCCCGCCCGTGGAGTGCTTATCGACTTTCACGCCCGGCACCGAAGAAAGGTCCACGATGGAGCCGGAGTTCATCATGGCATCGGTAAGCACGCTGACCTCACGGTCTGTCATGCCCGAGTAATAAACCGCCATCAAGAATGCTGAAAGCTGATAATCGGGTATTTCAGAGCGGGTATATCCATCAATTAGGAAATGAATTTCCTCGGGCGAAAGCTCTTCGCCATCCCGCTTACGGTGGATCAGGTCGACAGTACGCATTTACGAATAATAAGCGTACCATTCTCAATGGTTTGGCAGTCCATTGCAGCGGCCCCTAAAGCCGCTTTCTGAGGGCTCAAACGGGCTCAGGGCTGAGCAATTTTTCCAGGTCCGCCGCCCCTGTCCGAACCCCCAGATAGAACTTACCGAAGAGGGCGTAAACCGCGCTTACTTCGTCGAAACGCATCTCATAAATCAGCTTCTTGAAAACGAGTGGATCATCGGCAAACAGATCTACGCCCCACTCCCAATCGTCGAACCCGATCGAGCCCGTGATGATCTGCCGCACCGAATCGGCGTAGCGTCGCCCAATCATGCCGTGATCGTGCATCATCCGCTGCCGGTCCGCCATCGGCACCGCGTACCAGTTCTTCTCTTCGGCGCGCTTCCGGTCCATCGGGTAAAAACACAGGTACTTCGCCGGAGGAATTTCTGGATACAGGCGCGGAGACATTGCCGCTTGCTGTCTCGCCGTTACTTCGGCCACTGCTGCATTCCACTCTGGCGAATGCGGCTCCAGTCCGCGCTCGGCCAGCTGTGCATAAGTCTTCGCGCTCGATTCGTACAAGCCAAGCTCGGTTACCGAGATATAAGAGTGAACTGGCTCGAAGAAATCGGAAATCTCCAGCGCTGCAAGCGACAACTCGGCGCGATGAACGTCCTCGAGCGTATCGCGAAAATGAATCAGCATCAGATCGCCTTTATGCCCGATCTGCGAATAGACAGCCGACTGATTTGGATGCCCTGTGGAAGAGCCTTCCTCCAAGCGCCGGAGCAACTCGATTGCTGGAGCAAGCACCTCCTGCTTGCGCGGCGCCGGTAACGATCGCCACGCGGCCCGGCGAATACGAAACATCTGGTGCAGAACGTAGGAGCCTTCGAGCGTAAGCGGAACTGCAGGCACTTCAATCACGGCGCAGCTCCCATTCGGCCGCTGGCAACTGCGGCATCTCGTATCGATACCTGCCTGCGAACACTTCGGCAAATAGCTCCAGCAGCTCACCGTGTATCAGCCCGTTATCCGCCACCACATAGCGTCCGTTCACGTCGTAGGCTTCGCCCTGCATGCCGCTCACCTTGCCGCCAGCTTCCTCCACCAATAAACTACCGGCCGCCATGTCCCACGGGTTCAATCCGAATTCCCAAAATCCTTCCAGTCGCCCGCACGCCGCGTATGCCAGATCGATTGCCGCCGATCCACCGCGCCGCACTCCGTGAGTCAACATCGCCAACTGGTAATAAAAGTGAATGTTGACGTTTTGATTACGCTTGCGGCTTGGAAATCCCGTCGAGAGAAGAGAATCGTTCAATGTTTGCGCCCGGCTCACATGAATTGGCGCTCCGTTCAAGCGCGCGCCGCCGCCCCGCTCAGCCGCAAACAGTTCACGGTTCAGCGGATCGTAAACCACACCGGCAATCACCTCGCCTTTGTCGGCCAGTGCGAGCGTTACGTTCCACGCCGGATAGCCGTGCGCGAAGTTCGTAGTGCCATCGAGCGGATCCACATACCACCTCAGCTCCGCTTCCATCTCCACTCTGCCGCCTTCTTCTGCCACAATGCCATGTTTCGGATAGCGCTCACGCAATCGCTTTACAATCAGCTGCTCGCTCGCTTTATCGGCTGCCGTCACGAGGTCATAATCGCCCTTTAACTCGAATGACACGCCTCGGTTTGCCAACAGAATCTGTCCTGCCTCGCTGGCAATTTCGATTGCCGCATCCAGGTACTCGCTCATCTTTCCAGTTCAACACACCGTCGCGGCTGTGCTTTGCTCAAGGCTCGTAATAGCCGGCCCGTGCAAACACTCTGAGTGATGGATTCTTAAGAGCAACTGTAACCGGATGATAGCGGCGAACCTCGGCCTGCGCGTCCTGCGGATAATAGCCCAACAGGTATTGCGTCCTCAACTCGCGGATGATTTCGTCGAATGCTTGATTGAGCCGTTCGAAACCTTCCGGATAGAAGATCCTGCCGCCTGTCGATGCGGCCAGTGTAGCGAGCGCATGTTCGCCGCCCGTATTACGCCCCGCGTCCCCTTCGATCGGTATTACAACGATCGGGTACATCACCACGTCGGCCCGCTGCGCGGCGGCTAAGGCGTCGTCGTACTTCTTAAAGCTTGTCGTGTCGCCGCCATCGGTGACCACCACCAGCACGTGCCGCCCTTCTCGCCCCGTCAACGCATCGCTCGCCAGATATACCGCATCGTAAAGCGAAGTTCCGCCCTCTCCATGCAGCCCATGCAGCACACGTTCCGCCCGTTTCTTACTACGCGAGAAGTCCGATTGCAGACTCGTCGTCCAGTTGAACGTAAACAGCGCGAAGGTGTCTTCCGGGTTTCCAGAATCGAGCAGGGCCGGCACGAAGTTCAACACCGACTCTTCTTCATAGTGGAGATCGTTCTGCACGCTTGCGCTCGTATCCATTAACACCGCGACTGAAAGCGGGTACGACGTGTTGCGCTCGAACACCGCGATCTGCTGCGGACTCCCGTTATCTGTGACGGCGAAGTCCTGTTTCGAAAGTCCGGAGATCAGCGCCCCGTGTTCATCCTTCACTGTGACGAGCAACCGGACCAGGTTGACTTTTACTGCAAAGGTAGGCGGAGCGGTGGGCAGTTTTCGGGGAAGCGGGTGGATTGGAGGCGCTTGCGCGTTAGGCTCGGCCGGCTTAAACTGCGCTGCGATTGCTCCGAGGCAGAGCACTAGCGGCAAATCCAGCCGCAGTCTTCGCAAACAACCGGAGTTCATGCTAGCCGTGCTGATGCGCCAAGTCGGCGGACCACTCGCCGTCGACCCACTCTTCCCCATCGGCGAAGAACTCTTTCTTCCAGATAGGCACTTCGCGCTTCAGGCGGTCAATGCTCTCCAGTGCCGCCGTGAACGCCGCCTTGCGATGCGGCGACGTCACCACGATCACCACGCTTGCTTCACCAATCTGAAGAAGCCCCAACCGGTGTACGATGCCGATCCGTCCCACTTGAAACTGCTCGGCGATCTCGGCGCCGATGCGCTTCATCTGCTTCAGAGCAAGCTCTTCGTAAGCAAAGTATTCCAGGTGAGAGGTAGCACGTCCTTTACTATTATTCCGAACGATTCCTTCGAAAATCACGCATGCTCCGTCCTCCGGGCGCTGCAATCTCCGCGCAAGTTCCTGTGAGTCGATCGCCTCGCGAATAATGGTGAAGATATCCCCGCCAGCTTGCTCCTCGGCATCTCTTCCCGACCCGCCGCTAACCGGCGGCAAAAACGCTACCTCGTCGTTATCGCATAACATTGTTTCTGGCTTGGAAAACTCCTGGTTCCTCGCAAATAGAATCGACGAACGCTTGTCGTGCAAGGTTGCAAAGCGTTCCGTGTAGGATGCATAGACACTGCCAAGCGTCGAGCCGGGAGCCACTTCCACCACTTCTTCCGCGCGCCCCACCAGATCTTTCAGCACGCCGAAAAACAGCACTCTGACCCGCATGTCCAAATGCTAGCAAGCGAAGTGCCGAGCTACTCTGATGAAGGATTGAACTCTTTGAGCCACGAGCAGCCAGCCGTTCCCGCGCATGAGACTCGCTTCCGTGTCCGCTACGCCGAAACAGATCAGATGGGGGTCGTCTATTACGCCAACTACTTGGTCTGGATGGAAATTGGCCGCGTGGAACTGGTTCGCTCCATCGGACTTGAATACAAAGAGCTCGAGCGTTCTGAAGGGCTTTATCTATCGGTCATCGAAGCGAGCTGCCGGTACGTATACCCGGCCCGCTACGATCAGGAAATCGGCGTCGAAACCACCGTTGCCAAGGCGACCGACCGTTCGATAGAATTTGCCTACCGCATTCGCTCGGTCGAGCAAGGGCGTCTCCTAGCTGAGGGCCGTACCCGTCACATCTGGCTCAACCGCGAGTGGCGTCCTACACGCCTTCCAACCAAATATCGCGATCGGCTCCGGTTATCGTGAAGGCACGAATATGATTCACGTCGTTCTGCCGGTCGGCCTCTTACAATGCAACTGTTCTATCTTCGGCGACACCGCGACCGGCGAAGCCATCGTAATCGACCCGGGAGGCGAGCCGGCCGACATCGTCGCCGTTCTTGAAGAGCACCATCTCCGGGTGAAGGCGATCGTGATTACCCACGCCCACATCGATCATGTTGCGGGAGCCGAGCGTCTGCGTGAGCTTTACCAGGCGCCAGTCTATATGAACGCAAACGACAAGCTTCTGCTCGATCATCTCGACGTCCAGGCCGGTTGGCTGCAAGTGGAAACGCCGCCGCGGCCTGATATCGATTTTGCCTCCGCCGAGGGCGACATCCTGACTCTGGGCGAAGCGGCTTTTCACGTGCTCGATACGCCTGGCCACACGCCAGGCAGCCAATGCCTCTGGATCCCCAGCGAGTCCAAACTTATCGCCGGCGACACGCTCTTCCGCGATTCCATTGGACGGACAGACCTCCCTGGCGGCGATGCATCTCAAATCCTGCGGTCTATCAAAACGAAACTGCTCGATCTGCCAGACGACGCCGTCGTCATTCCAGGCCACGGCCTTAAGACCACAATAGGTCGCGAAAAGCGCAGCAACCCTTTTCTACAGCACCTCTAACTGCGTTCGCCACGAAGTCAAAAATAAAGAATCCTGGGTCGTTTACGTACCGCGCAAGTCATTTTTGGGGCTGGATGATCACTAGTAAAACTCACCTCAAAAGCAACGGTAACCAGTCACTTGTATCGACCCTCTACACAGTTACTATGCGTCCGCGCCTCCAAGCACCATGACTGAAGAACGAACCATTGAAACTGACGTTCCTGCCAGGCTCGACCGTCTGCCGTGGAGCAGTTGGCACGTCAAAATACTTGTTGCCCTCGGAACATCGTGGATGCTTGACGGCCTTCAGGTGACCCTTGCTGGCTCCCTGGCCGGAATCCTGCAGAATAAATCCACGCTCGGTTTAACCGACCAACAGGTGGCCGCCGGCGCGACAGCCTACCTCGCTGGAGCAGTTATCGGCGCGCTGCTGTTCGGCTACTTAACCGACCGGCTGGGGCGCCGCAGACTTTTTCTCGTCACCCTGGCGACCTATTCGCTGGCTACCCTTGCTACTGCGCTTTCCTTTAACTTCGCCTTCTTTGCAGCCGCCCGCGTGGTCACGGGATTAGGCATCGGCGGCGAATACGCAGCCATTAATTCAGCGGTCGATGAGCTGATTCCAGGTCGGCTTCGCGGCAGGGTCGATCTCATTGTCAATGCCACTTTCTGGGTTGGCGCAACTGTCGGAAGTCTCGCGTCCTACATACTTCTAAAAGGCACGTTCGTCTCGGCTGTTTCCGGCTGGCGTTGGGCCTTTGGCGTGGGAGCGGCACTGGGTCTCGGTGTGCTGATTCTCAGGCTCTCCGTGCCCGAAAGTCCGCGCTGGCTTATGCTGCGCGGCAAAGAAGAAGAGGCTAGCAAGATCGTTAACGATATTGAAGGAGTTATCACTGAACAGAAAGGTCATCTGGATGAGCCCGAGGGCGACAAGCTTAAGATCAGAGTCCGCGATCATACTCCGCTCAGCGAAATCTTCCATAGCATGTTCATCGACAATCGGCAGCGATCCTTTCTGGCGCTGGCGCTGATGGTCGGCCAATCGTTTTTTTTCAATGCTGTGTTTTTTACTTACACTCTGGTATCGGTCAAGTTCTACCACGTGAGTGCGAAGCAGTTGCCGCTTCAACTTCTGCCCTTTGCGCTCGCCAGCTTCGCCGGTCCTATCGTTCTCGGGAAGCTTTTCGATACGGTTGGCCGCAAACCCATGATCTCGATTACCTATGGTATTTCCGCCATTCTACTGATCATCACCGTGTTTCCGTTCGCTACGGGTGCCATTCATGAAAGAGGCCTCGCCGTCTTTTTCACCGTCATCTTCTTTGTTGCTTCCTCTGCTGCGAGCGCTTCTTACCTGACTGTTAGCGAGATTTTCCCTTTGGAGATTCGCGCTCTAGCCATCGCTGTTTTTTATGCCGTCGGCACCCTAATCGGCGGCGTGGGCGCGCCCTACTTCTTTGGCGTCCTCATTGCTACTGGCTCTAAATGGAACGTCGGCTATGGATACCTGCTCGGCGCCGCACTGATGCTAGCCGGCGCTATCGCGGAATGGTTCATCGGCGTCGAAGCGGCCGGCAAGTCGCTCGAGTCCATCTCTCAACCATTGCAGAGCCGCACGTAGATGCCCCTTGAAGGAGCGCGAGTGTCGTCAAACCTCGCTCGGCAGCGCCTTCAACGCCGTACCGATCGCTTCCACCAGCCTGCTCCAGCTGCGCTCTTCTTCTTTCAATCGCGCACGTCCGCGGCTGGTCAGCGTATAAAACTTAGCCCGCCTGTTATTGTCCGAAACACCCCACTCGGTCTCGAGCATCCCTTGCCGCTCCAGCCGGTAGAGCGCCGGATACAGCGCACCTTGTTCGATCGTCAGCGCCTGCCCTGAAATCTGCTCGATCCGCAGCAGCACGCCGTAGCCATGCATCCTCCCTAGCGAAATTGCCTTGAGCGCCAGTAGATCCAGCGTTCCCTGCAGCAGTTCGGCTGATTTGTTGTCTTTCCTATCCACTATAGGAGAAGATTACTGAACGAATCCTAAGATGTCAAGGAAAGCTTTAGTGACGGCGGCTTTGCCTCAGCCGCGAACATTTGCGCGCAGCCACAGCGTAAATTCGGATTCCCCCATGTCTCCGGCCGCAATCCCCAATACCGCGCGGGTGGCTTCCTCTTCGCTCGCGACGAAAAAGCGTTCGTTAATCTCGAGGAACAACACACCCGCCACGAAACCGGTCCGCTTGTTGCCGTCGTTGAAGGGATGATTCCGGACGATGCCGGTGATGTAAGCTGCGGCTAAATCGATTAAATCGAATTGCTCGGCGTATGCGTAAAGCTGCTGTGGGCGGGCTAGAGCGGATTGCAGCAGGCCTTTGTCACGAAGCCCGGCTAGCCCTCCATAAAGACCGATTAAGCGGTTGTGAAGTCCAAGCGCATCCCGTTCTTCAATCCAAACAGGCTCCTTCACTTCGCCAAAACATGAAGGGTGTTCCGGTATCGATGAATGATGTCCTCGGCCTTCGCCATCTTGGCCTCAAACTCGGGATCGTACGGCGTAAGCTGATAAGCGCCGTCACTGGACTCTACAAGAAACAGCCGCTCATTGTTGCCCGTGTGCAACCGGTCAATTACTTCCCTAGGCAGAACCACGCCCAACGAATTGCCGAATTTCCGAACCTTCAACTCATGCATCGCTCACTCCTGTTATTACAATAGTAATAACATTCTCCCGAAAATGCAAACCAAATCTTCGTTCGGCCTACCTATCGGTCCAGTGGAGCGCAGCCCTGAGCGGAGGCCGTTGCGTCTGTCCGTGCATTGCCAGTTGCGATCCTAGTAACACCAGCATCGACAATACCGCCACCCGCATCGGCATCGATGCAATTCGTCCAGCCAGTAACGAACCGATCAACGCCCCGAAAACGCCGCCCGCCACTAGTTTCACCAACAAGATGCCATCGTAGTTATTCGCGCTCAACTGAATCGCGCTGCCAATTGCCGAGATCACCAAGCCAAAGCACAGATCCGTCCCCACTACTTCGGCAGGCGACAACTTAGTAAATCCGAACAGCGCCAGCGATCCCAGCGCCCCCGCTCCCGCCGAAGAAAATCCCACCTCCGCCGAAATCGGCAGCGCCACCCATGGCAACAGATGCGACCGGTCCTTCTCCGAGCGGCGCGTGCGCGGACGCAGTGTCCGGTACAAATGGAACCCAGCCGTCGCCATGATGAGAACGCCCAAAGCTGCATAGAGCAACCCTTCATAGCGGCTTGTCTTCAGCGACCTCAGTAAAATCGACCCGGCAATGACACCCGGAATGCCAGTCGCTAGAAGGTAAAACAGTACCCGGCGGTTCACCTGTCCCCGCACCACATATGCGGGAATGGAGATCACTTTCACCACCACCGCGAACGTCAACGCTGTCCCCACCGCAACTGCAGGCGGCACGCCAAGCAGCAGAATCAGCAGCGGGGTCGTCATGCTTCCCGCGCCCACACCTGTTAACGAGATCGCCAGCGCAATTACAAAGCCGAGCGCGATCTCCACCTCAGTGAGCCCCGGCGATATGAATCCCGCACTCCAGCTTGCGCCCCGCCCAACGTCCTGAGCGTGCGTTCTCCGGATCAAGCGGCTTCGCTGTACACGGCGCACAGCCAATACTGGTATATCCGTCGTCATACAGCGGTAGCACTGGTATCCCTCGCTCGCGCGCCGCTTCCCACACTTCCGCGTCGCTCCAGCTAGCCAGCGGACTCACCTTCACCAGTTCCTTACCCGAAGGCAGCGGGAACCGGTCAATCGCCTGCAAACTAGCCCGTGTCGGCGATTGCACCCGCCGCAGTCCCGTAAACCATGTGTCGTATTGAGCGAGCGCTGCAAACAGCGGACCCACTTTACGCCGCTTGCAGCATTCATCCGGACGCGTGCTGTGCAGCAATCCAAACGCCGCTTCGTGGTCGGCAAGCGTCTCTTCTGGCGCAACGTTTACCAGATTCAGCTTGTACCGCGCCGCCATCTCGTCGCGATACCGGTACACCTCCGGGAAGTGATAGCCCGTCTCCAGAAACAGCACCGGCACATCGGGCTTCAGCTCTCGTACCAACTCCACCACGATCATGTCTTCGGTCTGAAAGCTGCACGTCACGCAGCTGTTCTCATTGGCCTTGAGCGCTTCCTTCACCACCGCCCGCGCTTCAGCCAGCTGACTATCAATTGCCAACACAGACATTGAGTGTTATTCCTTTTGTTCGAAGTTCACGCCAAGCCGTCTAAGCAGCAAGGTCACCAACCGAGCCGTTTCTCCATCGTCGGCCGTCCGGATCTCGCCGCTTGCCTCTTCGAGCATCCAATCCGGCAGTCGCAGCGTAATAGCTCCCTCGCTCGTCTGCCAACTCATCGCCGCGGGCCGGCTTGTCTCTCCGTCTGCCCCAGTGCTCTCACGTTCGATCAGCCCCGCCGCCACAGTTGCGTTCGTGACCGGGTCGATCAGAATAAAACTACCGGTAAGGCGATTCGCCCGATACGAATCGAAAATCAGCGGCCGCGCCGTCTCGATCCGCGCCACGCCAATTGCATTCATCGCAAGCGTAGCCGCCTCTTCATGCGCCAGCGTGTTAATGTCGATGCGAAACTTCAGCTCCGCGATCTCCGCCCAATCGGTTCGCGTGTTTTGCTTGATCCGGTAGCGTTTCTTCAGGTCGGCCGGCTGCTCGTTCAACCACACAATCGTCGCTTCAAACTTGTTCGAGACGGTCGGCAGCGTCTCGGCCTTTGCCAGCAAGTCGCCCCGGCTGATATCGACTTCCTCGGTCAGCACCAGCGTCACCGCATCGCCGGCCTCCGCCCTGTTCAGGCTCCCATCGAAGGTGTTAATCTCCGCAATCTGCGTCTGCCTCCCCGAGGGCAATACCGTCACTTGATCACCAACTCTCACCGATCCCGAAGCGATCGTCCCCGCATAGCCGCGAAACGTGTGATCGGGACGCACCACCCGCTGTACCGGAAAACGGAATGCCTGCGCCGCGCCGCGCTTGCGCAACGGTACTTCTTCCAGATATTCGAGCAGACTCGGACCCTCAAACCACGGCATCCGGCCGCTTCGATGCACCACGTTGTCACCGGCCAGAGCGCTGATCGGCAAAAAGTACGGCTCAATCGCCTGAAACGGCTTCAGGAATGCGCGGAAATCACGCTCGATCTGCTCGAAGACCTCCTCCCGGTAATCGACCAAATCCATTTTGTTCACGGCAACGACCACTCTCTGTAATCCGAGCAGCGATGCAATGTAAGCATGCCGCCGGGACTGCACCAGCACGCCCTTCCGCGCATCCACCAGAACAATCGCCAATTCCGCCGTCGACGCGCCCGTCACCATGTTGCGCGTATACTGCTCATGTCCCGGCGTGTCCGCAATGATGAACTTGCGTTTCGCGGTCGTAAAATAGCGATGCGCCACATCGATCGTGATGCCTTGCTCTCGCTCCGCCCGCAGGCCGTCGGTTAACAACGAAAAGTCAATCGCGCCCGCATTCCGCCCCACCGATGCTTTTCGAACCGAATCGATCTGGTCCTCGTACACGTTACGCGAGTCGTAAAGCAGCCGCCCGATCAGCGTCGACTTCCCGTCATCCACGCTCCCCGCCGTCGTGAATCTCAGAAGGTCCCTCTCCTGTCCCGATTCCTCCGAATCAACTGGCACAGGCGCAGCCGCCACAGCCAGATTGGTCGCCGCTGCCACTAGAAATACCCTTCCTGTTTCTTGATCTCCATCGACCCATCCTGGTCATGATCGATAATCCGGTTCTGCCGCTCGGAGCGCTTCACCGCCGCCAGTTCCTCGATGATCTCGGGTATCGTCGACGCCTCCGACCGCACCGCTCCCGTACATGGACTGCACCCCAGCGATCGCATCCGGCACATCACCATCTGCGGCTCTTCCCCCGGCAGGCGCGGCATAAAGGGCTGCTCGATCGGAAACAGCGAATCGCCTCGCACCAGCATCGGCCGCGGCTTGGCGAAGTACAACGGCACCACTGGAATATTCTCTGAGTGAATATATTGCCAGACGTCCAGTTCGGTCCAGTTCGACAGCGGAAACACGCGTAAGCTTTCGCCCGGCTTTACCTGCGTATTGAAAACGCTCCAGAGCTCGGGCCGTTGGTTGCGCGGATCCCACTGCCCGCGCGAATCTCGAAAGGAAAACACCCGCTCCTTGGCTCGCGATTTCTCTTCATCGCGCCGCGCGCCGCCAATCGCCGCGTCATAGCCGCCCTCTCGTAGACCTTCGAGCAACGCGCCCGTCTTCAACGCGCCGCAACACCGCTGCGTTCCCCACGCAAATGGGTTCGCCCCCTCGTTCAAAGCCGCCCGGTTCGTGTGGACAATCAATTTCGCCCCAATCGACGCCGTATACGCATCGCGAAACTCGATCATCTCCCGGAATTTGTACCCGGTATCGACATGCAGCAGCGGAAACGGTATCTTCCCCGGGTGAAACGCCTTCTGCGCCAATCGCAGCAGCACCGAAGAGTCTTTCCCGATCGAATACAGGATCACCGGGCGTGTACACTCAGCCGCCACTTCCCGGAAAATGTGGATGCTCTCCGCTTCAAGCTGCCGAAGGTGCCCGCTGGTCGCCACACCGAAAGCGTAGCACGATTCTCTAGTAAGTCGATAAAGATTCATTTGACCGCTTCGACTAATCCTGCTAATGTCGATAGACAATCGTCGATCGTCCCTCATGCCTTTCCAAGGATTGCAAGTCATCAGTCTCGAAAGCCGCCGCGCTGCCGAAATTGAACTGCTCATTCGAAAGCAGGGCGGGGAACCGTTCGTCGCTCCTTCCGTACGCGAACGCGCGCTGTCGGATAATGCTGGCGCATTCCAAATGCTCGAAGGCCTCGAACAGCACAGATTCGGCATGCTCATCCTCACGACCGGCGTTGGCCTGAGTTTTTGGAAGGATGTTGTCGGCGATCGCTTGCCTCCCGAACGCGCTATTGAAGCCCTTCGCACCGCCACCCTCCTTGTGCGCGGCCCCAAGCCAACCGCAGTCTTAAGAACGCTTGGCCTTGTTCCTCAAGTCACTGTTCCTGAACCGAACACTTGGCGGGAAGTCGTGGAGGCGGTCGCGCGCCGTCCGGAACGCCGCATCGCCGTCCAGGAATACGGCCGTCCCAACCAGGAGTTTGTCTTCGCTCTCGAGTCGCTCGGCGCAACGGTAGAAACCTTTGCTCTATATCGTTGGGAACTGCCCGAGGACACTCAACCGCTGCGTGCCGCCGTTCATCGGATAGCCGCTCGTCAGGCCGACGTCATCCTTTTCACCTCTTCCATTCAGGCCGATCATCTCCTGCAAATTGCAGACGAAGAGAACCTGCGCGCGCCGTTGCTATCGGCTCTCCGCGAACACGTAGCCGTCGCCTCGGTCGGCCCCATCATGAGTGAAGCTCTGCTCGAGCATGGAATCGTTCCCGACATTGCCCCCGAGTCCCCAAAAATGGGCCCTCTCGTCTACGCCGCCGCCGAACGAGCCGCGAGAGTTATTAGCGCCAAACGCGAAAACCTACGTCTTCCTGTTTAAAGGCAACCGAATCCGCTTCATCACCCAGGGCGAACCGTGGGATAATCCCACCATGATCGTCACTCTCGATTCCAAGCGTCGCCTGACGATTCCGACGGCGTTGGCGCCCACATCGCCAGGCGACTACTTTGACGCTCGGTTCGATCCAGACGAGGATGTAATCGTTTTTCGACGCCTCTCTGGAAAGGAAGATTGGCTGACCGTACTCAAAGAATGTCCTGTCAAAATGGATGACGTTCCTCCGCGCCGCCGAGAGATGGCTCGCCGCCCTAAGCTGTGAGCTGGCTGCTCGATACCGACGTGATTTGCCAACCCGCCAAACGGCACAATCATCCGGCCGTTGTCGAATGGTTGGAGCAGGAAAAGAACGATTGCTATACCAGCACGGTCGTCGTTGCGCAGCTCGCTTTCTGGGTGCGCACAAAGGAAGGCCGACAGCGCTTGGCGCTTCAAACTTGGCTGACGCGCCTAATAGAGGCAATGCACGGCCGCATCTACGGATTCAGCGTTTCCGTGGCGCATGTTTGGGCAGAGCAGGAGTATCTTCTCGAAAGGGCGGGGCGGCGGATGCCAGTCGAAGACAGCTACATCGCGGCGACCGCAAAGCGTTATGGGCTCACCATTGTCACCGGCAATGATCGGGATTTTCGTCGGCCCGGCCTGAAGGTCTTCAATCCATTCAAAGAACTGCCGGCGCGCTGACGAACACGCAGAAGCCTTAAGCTAACTGCCGGCAAGGACACGTCGCCGGATCGCACGTCTCTCGCTTCGCTAACTCCCGAAGCAGGGCAATTCGCTCCGGTCCGGGCGCCACAACCTGATTCACATGCCTGCGCAACTCGCCTAACCTCTCAAGCCACTCTGCGGTATCATCCGGGAGCGCCGCATCGATCTCTTCTTTCAATCGCTGTGCAAATGCCGGACTCTCGCCCCGCGTCGAAATCGCAACCTGCAGTGCGCCGCGCCTGACAATCGATCCGAAATAGAAGTCGCAATATTCCGGATCGTCCACCACGTTGGCGAACATTCGGCGCGCAGTTGCCTGCTCGAAGATCGCGTGATTGACATCTGGTTTGTCGGTTGCTGCAATCAGCACCTGCCTGCCGTCGAGATCCGACTCAACGTACTCCCGCAGCTCTAGTTCAATCCGCTCGCTCTCCGCTAAAACTGCAATCTCCGGCACAATCCGCGGTGAAATAACACGTACCTCAGCCCGGCACTCGAGCAGGCTCTGGATCTTCTGAAGACCGACATAGCCGCCGCCAACCACCAGGCACGGCCTGCCTTCCATCTTCATGAAGACCGGCAAAAGAGGAGCAGCTTCCGTCAATCGGCAACGCCCTGTGGCGTCATCCTGCTCGGCTGATCGCGCTGCACAGGCGCAATCGCTTCTCCAGCGAGCCACCCGCGCAGCTCCTCGTTGCTGTGCCTTGCAAAGAAACTCTGCAGGTCTTCTTCGGCGCTCCGCCGTTGCATGTAATTTCCCAGCAGTCGCTCCAGCGCTTCGGGCACCTCGGTGGCCGGGCATCGATATCCGATCGGCCGCGCAATCCCCGCTTTCTGGCCCACGCCGCCGCCCAGACAGAAGTAGTAAGCGTCCACCAGCACGCCGTCCTGCTTCATCCGCTTGCCTTCAATGCCCACATCCGCGATCCAGTGCTGGCCGCAGCTGTTTGGGCACCCTGTCACATGCAGCTTCAAACTCTGATCGAATCCGGGCAAGCGGCTCTCCATCTCGTCCACCACCCAGCGCGCGAAATCTTTCGTCTCGGTAATCGCAAGTTTGCAAAACTCCGTGCCCGTGCACGTCACGGTGCCTCGCCAAAACGCCGAACCCTCTACGCGCAGCTCGATCGCGTCGAGTTCTTTCACTAGCTCCGTTACGTTGCGCTCCGGGATATTCAGGAACAGCAAATTCTGCGTCACCGTCGTACGCAGTTCGCCATCCCCGAATCGCTCCGCAAGGTCTGCCGCCGCCGCTAACTGATCGCCCGTTATCCGTCCCCGCAACACCGCCGCGCCCACGTAGTAAAGATCGTTTTCACGCTGTTTGTGAACTCCCACGTGATCTCGATCCGCTCCACTCGGTATCGTCTCCTCGGCCGCACGATCCAATCGAAATGGCAATCGAGCCTGCAGCTCGTCCAAGAATCGCTCTGCTGTCCAGCCAGCCCGCAAGAACAGGTGTTTCATCCGAGCCCGGTCGCGATGCTCGCGAAGCCCCTGCTGTTCGCGAAAAATTTCTGTGACGCCGCGCATCACCTCCACGGCTTGGTCCATCTGCACGAAAGCATCCAGCTTGACCGCCAGATGAGGGTCGGCCGAAAGTCCGCCGCCCACCCGCACGGAAAAGCCCAGTTCATCGCCCCGCCGAGCCGGCGTCAACCCAATATCGTTAATCTCCGGGTAGGAGCACCAGTGCGAGCATCCGGTAATGCCAATCTTGAACTTTCGCGGAAGATTATAAAACGCGGGGTTCCCCGCCAGTAAATTCGCCGCTTCCACCGCCACCGGAGACGCATCGAACCACTCGTCAGCCGCCACTCCCGCCAGCGGACAGCCCGTCACATTCCGCACCACATCGCCACATGCCCCTTTAGGAGACATGCCCGCTGCCGCCAACGTGTCGATCGCCTCGGGAATCGCCTCAATCGGCAGCCAGTGCAGCTGAATGCTCTGCCGCACTGTGATATCCACCAGATTGCGCCCATATCTTCTACTCAGATCGGCAATCGTGCGCGCCTGCCCGGAAGTCACGCGCCCGTTCGGAGCTGCAACGCGCATCATAAAGTACTCGGTGGCGTTACCCTCGCCGCCTTTCCCGCCCAGCGCGCCCAGTCCGTCGCCTTGCGTGTAAACGCCCCACCACTTGAAGTACAAGCTCGCCCACTCCGGTAGCACGGCCGAGCGTCCCTCTTTGGCAAACCTACGAATTTCGTCGAGCGCCTCCCAGGGATTTCTTTCGACCTTCAGTCGTTCAGTTTTTTGGGCGTTTGTTTCTGGCATTCCGTCTCTTTTATGGTGACAGATAGCCTCGTTTGGATGCGAAAATTTAGCCTCGCCCGGGACGACTACGTAGAAAATCGAAGTCGCAGCCTTGGTCCGCCTGCAAGATCTCCTGCTGGTACAACCGCGCATAACCGCGTGCGGGCAGCGGCTCGATCGGCGGCATCTGTCCTTCCCGCCGCCGCCATTCCTCATCCCCGACCAGCAAATCGAGCCGTCGCTCTCTCACCGAAAGCCGAATCCGGTCCCCGCTCTTCACCAATCGAAGCGGACCTCCCGAAGCTGCATCCGGACTCACGTGCAACACCACCGTGCCGAACGCTGTCCCGCTCATACGCGCGTCCGAAATCCGCACCATGTCTTTCACTCCCGCCTCGGCTAGCTTCTTGGGTATCGGTAGATAGCCTGCTTCCGGCATGGCAGACTTGCTCGATGGACCGGCATTCTGCAGGACAAGAAAATCGTCTGCTCTCACGTCCAACGTTGGATCGTCAATCCGCCGCGCCAGTTCTTCCAGCGAGGAGAAAACGACGGCTCGGCCTTCCATTTCAGAAAGCCTCCCGCTCGCCGCTGAGCGTTTGAAAAGAGCTCCCTTCGGCGCGAGATTCCCAAATAAGGCGACTAATCCCCCTTGCGGCTGCAGCGGATCTTGCAAGCTGCGAACCACAGCGCGATCCACGTATGCAGCTTCGTTCGACAATCTCTCGGCCAGCGTCTCGCCGCTCACCGTCCGGCAATCGGGATGCAGCAGCGGCTTTAACTCGCGCAGCACCGCGCCGACTCCGCCCGCCGCATGAAAGTCTTCCATGTAGAACTCGCCAGTCGGCTTCAGATCGACCAGAACCGGGGTCTCATCGGACAGCTCGTTCAAGCGATTGAGGCTAAGATCCGCTCCCAAGCGCCCGGCAATCGCCGCCAGGTGAATCACCGCATTCGTTGAGCCGCCGATGGCAAGCAACACTCTTACGGCATTCTCGATCGAACGCGGCGTGATGATCTCACGAATCGTCATACCGGCCTTGACCAGTTCCATGGCCGCTCGACCAGACGCCTCTGCCGCGCGCAGCCGGTCCGCGTGCACCGCCGGTATTGCCGCCGTGCCCGGCAAACTAATCCCCAGCGCTTCCGCAATCGCTGCCATGGTGCTTGCCGTACCCATCACCGCGCAGGTTCCCGCCGTGGTTGCCAGGTTCTGCTCTACCTCGTTGATCGTCACTTGATCGACTTCGCCCGCTCGATAGCGAGCCCAAAATCGCCGGCAGTCCGTGCAGGCGCCCAGCCGCTCGCCCCGCCACCGCCCCGTGCTCATCGGCCCGGTCACCAGCTGCACCGTCGGCAAGCCCGCCGAAACTGCGCCCATCAACTGTGCCGGAACCGTCTTATCGCATCCGCCCACCAGCACCACGCCATCCATCGGCTGCGCACGGATCATCTCTTCGGTGTCCATCGACATCAGGTTCCGAAAGAACAGGCTCGTCGGATGAAGGAATGTCTCGCCCAGCGATATAGTCGGGAACTCGAGCGGTAAACCACCTGCCGCAAGCACCCCCCGCTTCACCGCCGCAATCAGCTCCGGCACGCCCCGATGACAGTTATTGAAATCGCTCGCCGTCCCTGCGATACCAATCACCGGCTTTCCAAGCAGCTCCTGCGAGTAGCCCATCGATTGCGCCATAGAGCGCCGCAGATATCGCGCAAAATCGGCATCCCCGTAATCCGTCAACCCACGCTCGAGACCCAGCACGCGCCAAGCTTTTGTCTCTGCCATTCGATCCCATTGTCCACTCCCAGGCAGGATGGCCGACGCTTTCCGTAGCAGAATCCAGACCCGAAAGGATCACGTCTCGTCTATGATGCAAAGGCGTCCCGCTTACTGAAACTTCCAACATGCCGGTTCTCTCTGCTCTTCTGCTCGTACTTCCCAGCCTCGTGTTGCTTGCGCAAAGTTCCTCGAGAGCCACGCCAAACAAAGCAAGCAGTGCAACGGAGGCGAGTCATCGACAGTCTGCACAGGTTTACGAAGACGACGAGATAAAGATCGAAATCCCCAAACAATGGCGACCTGCGATGCTTCCACATCCTGCAATAGAACCGTACAAGATCAACGGGAAAATCGTCGTGGAATCGTCAGCGATTCAGGCCCAAGGCAAAATTCTTCTTCAAAAAGATGAATACACTCTTTCGTTGGCTTACAACACGAGCCATGCCGGCCCAGGACGATTTATTGAAGCACTTAATATTCCATGGTTGAACGTTATGCAGGCTTGGACATGTAGTTTATACTTCCAGCGTATTCCCCAACCCGCTAACTCAAAGCTGCTCTTTATGAATCTCATTCTTCGCCCGGGCGGGTCGCAGGTCAACAAAGCTTGTGGAATCAAGAAGGGCTTCGGCGAATCCGTTACGGCGGGAAAACACGAGTATTTTGGGGGTGATCGTTGGTATGCGGGATACTTCAGTGCAAACGAGGACTACTTCTTTGGCTCCGAAGGTGAAGACTGCGGGGAAAAGAGCTACTCGCTCACCACAGATGCCAAGATTCCGGAACAACTTCCGCCGCCGGATGACCCACAGTTACATCAAACGATTCTTGAGGCGATCGACATTGTAAATTCGATTCATTACAAACGTTGTGCTCCGCTTAGCCCCCAGTAGGGTTCACTGGCATGCCGTAGTTCGCTACCTCGTCACGGAGCCGTGCAACACGCAAAGTCGTCGGCTTCAGCGATCTTCATCAGTTCACTTCTAAACCATGCTGCCATCAATAATGCTCCCAAGTAACCGACCAGTGCTCATCTGAACGAGTCGATTTGATAATCAGGCGCCGGTCGGCGCTGAACCGGTAAACCCGCGGCAGATCCTTGCCTACGAGCAGGTCGCGTGTTACAGAACCCTGCACATGGTGGGTCACTGTATGCGCCGCTTCATCTATGGTGTAGCTGCCGAATGAAGCCTCGTAGCCATCTTGGACGTATTCATTGGATCGCGCATTTGCCGTCCTGGGATACATGAGCTGCACCGACATATGCCCGTCGCGCGTGTAGATCACCATGCCTTTGGGCGAAGCTACAGAAACAGATTTCCCGTCGGGTCCCGCGATGGAGGCCACACGCCAGGCGCCAATCAAGCTTTCCTTGTCGGAGCTATGAGTGAGGCCATTCCGGGCTGTAGACCGGGTCTGTGCAACTGCGCTTACCGTCACAGCACTCACCGTCACTACAAAGGCAAATGTTGCAAGGCTAAATGCTTTCATGGATCCTCCTTCACCTACCCACTAATTTTGCGTGAAAAGCCGGATATCGAGCCCCTTCGAGCTTGATCCGCGACGAAGCAGACTCGATAGAGTCCTCGCGATGCTGGCTCGCACCAATGTTCAACGCGACTGTTACTCCCATCCTTAATTGCGGTGCGAACGTCCATGTCTTACTCGTGCCGCAGAGCCGTCAGCGGATCGATTCGAGACGCTCGCCTCGCCGGCGCATAGCCGGCAAAAATCGCAGCGCTTACGAGGACGGCGCCGGCCAGCGCTAGAACTCCCGGATCGTTGGGCTGTGTCTCGAACAGGAACGATCTGACAAGCCGGGACGCGCTCAACGCGACAGGCACGCCGATCGCGAGTCCCACCGCCGCCAGCACCAGAACGCGGCGCAAAACCATCCATACCACTGCACCGCGTTGCGCGCCCAGCGCCATACGGGTTCCGATCTCGCCGGTCTGCCGCGCGACTTGGTACGACATCGTTCCGTAAAGCCCTACGCCCGCGATCAGCAGAGCGAGAACCGCGAAACCCGTACACAATTTCGCGAACATGACTTCGCGGCTGATCGTTCGATCGATCTCCGCAGCCTGTGTGACCACGTGGGTGACCGGTATGCGGGAATCTGCCTTCCGCACGATCTCATGCACGCTTTTGACAAACCTCAGCGGATCACCCGCAATGCGCAGCGCATAGGTCACTTGGCCGGGGGAGAACTGGCTTGCCGCTACAAACACGGTCATTGGATTCTCGTTCTCTTTCAAACCCCCGTACCGCACGTTAGCCGAGACGCCGGCAATTTCAAGATCGCGCTTGTCGTCGACGAAAGTGATGCGCCGGCCCACCGGATTCTCACTCCCGAAGTAAGTCCGCGCCAGCCGCTCGCTGATTACTGCAACCGGCGCGGAGCCGGGCCGGTCGCGGTCGTCAATCTCACGCCCGGCCAGGATTGGAATCTGCATCGTCGTCAAGAACCGCGGTCCGACAGTCAGGACGCCTACACCGTCGATGCTAGCCGCGCCAATCTTGATTGTTCCCCTGTATGTCTTCCCGGCGTGCCCGGCGCTCATGATCGACGATTGCGAAAGCGTCGCGCTACGCACTCCGGGTATCGATTCGAAGCGCTTACGCAGGTCCGCGTAGAAATTTACGATCTCCGGGTCGCGATGGCCGGCTTGGCGCGCATTCAACGAGAACAGAAGGATGTTCTCGCGGGCGTAACCCAGGTGGACCGAGTGCAGCCTGTTAAGCGTCTGAACAAACAGACCCGCGGCGACCAGGAGGAGAAAAGAGATTGCAATTTGCGCGACCACTAGCACGTGCTGCGAGCGGCGTCGCGGTCCGCCCCCGCGGCCGTCTTTTAGCGTCGGCATAACATCCGGACGCGTCGACTGAATCGCTGGAGCGAGGCCAAACAACAGGCCGCAAACCACGGAGAGAGCCGCCGTCACGCCCAGCACGTTCCAATTCAATTCCGCGTGCAGCGTAAAGTTCTCCTGCCCTCTGGAGAGCAGAAGCGTCAGCGCTCGCACGCCCCAGATCGCAAGCAAAACTCCCAATGCTCCGCCGAGAGAGGCCAGTATCAAACTCTCGGTAAGCAACTGCCGCACAACGCGGAATCGTCCCGCTCCTAAGCTGAGCCGGATAGCCATTTCGCGGCGTCGCGCGGCGCCCCTGGCCAGCAGCAGATTGGCGATGTTCACGCACGCCACCGCTAGGATCAATCCCACCATCGCCAGGAGTACGTACAGAGGCTTTGAATACTGGCGGCGCAGACTGCCCAGACCCTCGGCGCCAGGAGCCAGAATCAGCGCGGGTAGTTTGGCGCGCTCACCGCCGCTGGTCGCCGTCATGGCAACCCAGCGATGGAAACGAGGAGCCAGCGCTGCCTGCGCTTGAGCCAAACTGACCCCGGGACGCAGGCGGCCCATCATCTCGATCCAGTAGAAGTTTCTGTTGCCGTACATGCGAGCCGCTTCGGCGCCGTCCAGGAGAACATTAGTGTGCAACGGAAGATAGAGGCCCGGCGCAACCGCAGGGTCAACTCCGACGAATTTTGGCGGCGCAACGCCGATCACCGTGAAAGCAACGTTATCAACGAGGATTGGCTGTCCAATCGCATTCGGCGCTCCTCCAAACCGGTCTTGGCTGGTAGCGAAACTGATGACGGCGACAGGCGCTGCGCCCGGACGGTCGTCTGCGGCATCGATCAAACGTCCCGCGGCTGGCGGCACCGCGAGGCCTTGAAAATACCCGCCAGTGACGTACTCCGCGTTCGCGCTCGCGGCCTGCCCGCGCACGGCCAGGGTACGGGTCAGTCCGTCGAAGTATCCGAAGAGCGTGGAAAAGACGGGGTTCTTCTCGCCAAGCGTCTCGAACGCGCCGTACGGAAACATCCCGCTGACCATGACGCCTTTGCCGCCCGGCCAGGCAGTGCCTTGTACCCCGTGCATGACGTGAACCCATTGCTTGCTGGCATTGAAGGGCGGCGGGCTATGCCAATTCAAAACCACCAGCGACTCGGGATCAGCCACCGGCAGCGAGCGTAACAGAATCGACTCCATGAAGCTGTAGATCGCAGTATTGGCTCCGATGCCGAGCGCCAGCAACAAAACCGCCAGCGCGCTGAACGCCTTGTTGGCAAGCATGGTGCGGCAGCCATAGCGGACATCTTGGCCCAGTTCCGACCAGAACCGCTTGATCCAGATCTCCCGCGCCTCTTCCTGCTTCAATCCAACGTTCCCAAATCGCCGGCGCGCCTCAGTCCTGGCGTGCTCCGGCCTCATGCCGTCTGCTTCCAGTTCCGCGGCCTTCTCCGTAAGATGGAACTCCATTTCCTCGCGCAGTGCCTCGCTGCGCCTGGCGCTCGATATCCAATACCTCAACCGCCGTATAAACATGCCCGTCACTCCGCTCCCAGCACACGGCCGATCGCCAGCGTGAGTTTGGCGTACTTTCGAGTTTCAACCGCCAGCTGTTTGCGGCCAGCCGCCGTGATCTTGTAGATCCTCGCCCGCCGGTTGTTTGGCGTCACGCCCCAGACACCATTGATCCAGCCGTTGAGCTCCAGCCGCTGGAGAGCGGGGTACAGCGAGCCCTCCTCGACGAGGAGCTCGTTGCCGGACGATTGTTGAATGAACTGGACTATGCCGTATCCATGCAGATCGCGCAGCGATAGCGTCCGCAGAATCAGCATGTCCAGCGAACCGGGCAGCGAATCGTTCTTTTGCGCCTTGCGTCCCATACCCAGAATTCTTAGCTTATAGCGCCGGGATTCGCGAGTCAAGCGCTAATTGGCAAGCCCTCACCCCGCAAGAGGACTTCGTTTTGCCCGGAATCGAGACACCTGTCAAACCGTGGTGACTGTTTCGAGTTTCGGAGCGCTTGGCGGAAGCAGTGTCCGCTTATCACGCATAGGAGGTTGACCGAACAAGCGGCTGTATTCGCGGTTGAATTGACTCGCGCTTTCGTATCCAACCTCAAAGGCCACAGTCGCCGCGTCTACATCCTCTGCGAGCATTCGCGCTCTCGCGGCCTGTAACCGAATCTGCTTCTGGTATTGAAGCGGACTCATTGCTGTGATCGCGCGGAAGTGGTGATGAAGAGTGGACACCGCCATGCCCGCAACTTGCGCCAGTTCCTCAAGGCGCAGTGGCCTCGCGTAATTCGCCTTGATCCAGGCGATTGCTTTTGCAGTGCGGTGGCTCTGGTCTCCTAACGTCGCGATTGCGCGCAGCCGTGCGCCTTCAGGCCCGCGTAGGATCCGGTACAGGATTTCCCGTTCAATCAGCCCGCTCAGAAACGGGATGTCCCCAGGATGATTGAGCAGGTCGAGCAAGCGGCACCAAGCGCTGAGGAACTCTGCCGTTACTGGACCGGTAGACATTGCGGGACTCTCTGGTCGCTCCTCGAGCGTATGGAACTCCTCCTGGCTGAGGAACTCGCGCACGATCGAGACGTCAAGCTTCAGGTTGAGCGCAAGGCAAGGTTCTTGCTCGCTTGCTTCCACCACTCTGGCAACGGTGGGCAAGTCGACGGAGGTGAGCAAATACTTGGACGAATCATAGGTCAAGGTTTCGCCACCAACCTTCACCTCTTTACGGCCTTGTGGAACCACAATCACGCTGGGCTCGTACGTGATCAGGCAGCCTGCCGTAGGAGCCGTTCTCCGGTGCAGGCTCAACCGGGGGATTGCTGTTGCCAACTTCTCTGAAGAGCCGATGTGTCGAGCAATGTTCGAGACGAGCTCGGCCTTTAGTTCCTCGGTTCCGTCCGCCGCTGCAACGGCTTGCTTGCTTGTGATTTTCAAGAGAGACGAGGCACCCTTTCTTACTCAGCATAACTACAAATCTGGGTGAGCGGGCAAGAAGCTTGATGCCATCCGGCAGGATCAGGCAATGATTCGGCAGGATCAGGGTACCGGTCCTTTGCCCTTTCTTCCTAGACTCAAAACTAAGAGGCAGAATGCAAAAGCGCAAGTTAGGAAGTAGCGGTCTTGAAGTTTCCGCCCTTGGTTTTGGATGCATGGGGCTCAGCGCCGCATACGGGCCGCCGACGGAACGGCAAGAGGGCATCGCGATCATTCGAGCCGCTGCCGAGCGCGGTGTCACGCTCTTCGACACGGCCGAGTCCTACGGTCCTTTCACCAACGAAGAACTCGTAGGAGAAGCCCTTGCGCCTCTCCGCAACAGCGTCGTCATTGCCACCAAGTTTGGATTTGGCATCAACCCGGACGGCACTCGTTATGGTCTCGACAGCCGGCCCGAACACATCCGGCAGGTCACAGATGCAGCACTCAGGCGGCTGAACGTTCAAACAATCGATCTCCTCTATCAGCATCGGGTCGATCCGAATGTGCCGATTGAAGATGTGGCGGGCACGGTGAAAGATCTGATCGCTCGGGGCAAAGCGAAGCATTTCGGTATGTCGGAAGCGGCCGCCGAAACAATCCGGCGTGCGCATGCCGTTCAGCCGGTCACGGCTGTCCAAAGCGAGTATTCACTGTGGACCCGCGATCCCGAAGAGGACGGCGTCCTTGCAGTGTGCGAGCAGTTGGGAATCGGTTTCGTGCCGTTCAGTCCCTTAGGCGCTGGTTTTCTAACCGGCAAGATCGGAACAGCCACAGAGTTCCACAGCACCGATTTCCGTAATATATCTCCGCGCTTTGCGCCTGAGGCTCGTGCCGCGAATCTCGCGCTTGTCGACCTGCTGAAGCGCATCGCTGAAGGGAAGCATGCCACAACGGCGCAGATCGCGCTCGCCTGGCTGCTTGCTCAGAAACCGTGGATCGTGCCAATCCCTGGGACAACCAAGCTTCACCGTCTTGAGGAGAACCTGGGCGCAGCCACCATCGAGCTGACCGCGGACGATCTAGGAGAGATAGAAGAGGCCGCATCGAAAATCAAAATTCAAGGTGCTCGACTTCCTGAAGCAGTCCTGAAAATGTCGGGGCGCTGAAGAGGCAAGCGGACAGGCAGAGAAAGCGATTCTATGATCACGTTTAATCTCAATGGCAAGCCGCAGCGCTACGACGGCGACCCCGAAATGCCGCTTCTTTGGGTCCTTCGGGATGAGTTGAACCTGAAGGGAACCAAATACGGGTGCGGCATCGGACTTTGCGGCGCTTGCACCGTTCACTTGAACGGCGAGCCTGCCCGCTCCTGCGTCACCAGCGCGTCCGGCGCGGCCGGTAAATCGATCACGACCATAGAGGGCATTTCGCCTGATGGTTCCCATCCCGTGCAGCAGGCGTGGGTAGCGCTCGATGTGCCGCAATGCGGTTACTGTCAAGCCGGGCAAATCATGTCGGCGTGCGCACTCCTGTCCAAAACTCCGCATCCCACCGACGCCGCGATCGATTCCGCAATGAAGGGCAATCTCTGCCGCTGTGGCACATATACTAGGGTTCGCGCTGCCGTGCACCAAGCCGCACGGTTATCCGATTCCAGGTCCACCGCCCAGTCCAGCGCTGAACCACAAGACGGGAATAGCCAGGAGGCCTCATGAAAATAAATAGACGTTTCTTTCTTCGTGCTTCGGCGCTGGCCGGCGGCGGCTTTATGCTTGGTCTGTACTCCACACCTGAAGCGAAGGCGCAAGGCTTCCCGGGTCAAAACCAGGCTCTATCCCCCGCTGACTTTGTCAGTATCGGGCCGGACGGCGCGGTGACAATCGTCGCACGCAACCCGGATTTAGGGCAGGGCACGCTGAACTTGCTGCCCATGATGATCGCAGAGGAACTCGACGTGGATTGGAAGGCCGTGAAGGTCGTTCGTTCCGGTGTGGCGTCGAGATACGGCATGCAGTTGATGGGCGGCAGTATGGCGACGCCAGCCGCTTGGCAGCCTATGCGTCAGATCGGCGGTGCTGCGCGGCAGATGCTGATTGGCGCAGCGGCGCAAGCCTGGGGCGTAACGCCGGAGCAATGTTCGACAGCAAGCGGCATCGTTTACCATCGCGCGTCCAACCGCTCGCTGAGCTACGGCGCACTGGCATCGAAAGCCGCAGCGATGCCCGTGCCCGTTTTCGCATCGCTCAAGCTCAAGGAACCCAAGGATTACAAGATCATCGGCAAAAGCACTCTCGGCGTCGAAACAAAAGACCTGGTCGTCGGCAAACCCATCTTTGGAATCGACGTGACTGTGCCGGGTATGCTGTACGCGATGTTTGAAAAGACACCTGTTTTGGGCGGCGAGGTGGTGGGCGCGAATTTAGACGCCATTAAGTCCATGAAGGGCGTAAAGCATGCTTTCGTCGTGGACGGCATACCGCTCTCCAGCAGCTATCCGAACTATCTCTTTGAAGGACCAGGTTTCGAGGCTGGCGTAGCCATCGTAGCCGAGAGCTTCTGGGCAGCGCAATCGGCCAGACGAAAGCTCGAGGTCAAGTGGGATCTCGGCAAATGGGCGGCACAGAATAGCGATGAGAATGCCCGCAAAGCGGATGAACTGTCCAGACAAGCCGGCAGAACCTTGCGCCAAGACGGCGATGTGGATGCCGCCTTCAAGCGCGATGGCCTGAAAGTCGTGGAGGCGCGGTACGTCTTTCCCTTTATCGCTCACGCCACGTTGGAGCCTCAGAACTGCACGGCGCATTATAAGGAGGGCCACTTAGAGATCTGGTCCACTAGCCAATTTCCAGCGCCTGGCCGGACTGCCGTGTCGCGCCTGCTCAATGTTCCGGAATCTGATATCACGATTCACATGCTTCGCGGCGGAGGAGGATTCGGACGCCGCGCCTACAACGATTCGATGTGCGAAGCGGCGTGGATTTCGAAGACCGTTGGAGCCCCCGTTAAGCTGCTATGGACGCGCGAGGATGACACCAAGCACGACTACTATCGTTGCGGCGGCTTTCAGTATCTGAAGGCGGCGCTCGATCGCACCGGCAAGATCGTAGCGTGGCAGGATCATTTCGTAGCCTATGGCGAGGGTAACGCCTTCGTTCATGACGGCGGCTTCAACGCAAGTGAGTTTCCCGCCGACTATGTGGAAAATTTCTTAGTGCATGCATCGACGATGCCGCTTGGTCTGAAGACCGGCGCGCTCCGTGCCCCTGGCTCAAACAGCATGGCTTGGGTGATCCAGTCTTTCCTTGACGAACTCGCGAGCGCTGCCGGCCAGGATCCAGTGCAGTTTCGCCTGGATCTACTCAAGAGACGTGTACCGCCGAAGCCGGATGTTGCGCCGGCGGCAGCACCGCAAAGAGGCCCCGGTATTCAGAGAGCGTTGAGCTTCAATCCATCCCGGGTCGCAGGCGTTATCCAACTCGCGGCGGAAAAGTCGGGTTGGGGTAAGCGCCAACTGCCGAAAGACGTCGCACTCGGGTTTGCCTTTCACGTCTGCCAAGGCGGTTACTTCGCCGAGGTGGCCGAGGTTGCCTTGCTCGCGAGCAAGAAGCTCAAGATCAACAAGGTGTGGGTCGCGGGAGATATTGGCAGCCAGATCATCAATCCGAGTGGGGCCGAAAATCAAGTGCATGGCGCCATCATCGACGGCTTGAGCG
This sequence comes from Bryobacteraceae bacterium, assembly GCA_965219105.1. Classification (GTDB taxonomy): domain Bacteria; phylum Acidobacteriota; class Terriglobia; order Bryobacterales; family Bryobacteraceae; genus Bog-105. Next base: position 5,113,700 of record OZ244728.1, read on the forward strand.
AGATGATTCAGGAGATCACGCTCAAGGAGGGTCGCGTCGTGCAGTCCAACTTCCAGGACCATCCTATGCTGAGAATCTCGCAAGCCCCGGCCGTCGAAGTACATTTTCTCAAAAGCGACAACCCTCCTGCTGGACTTGGTGAGCCTCCCTTGCCGCCGGTTTTGCCCGCCGTATCGAATGCAATATTCTCGCTGACTGGCGAACGAATTCGGACCTTGCCGATTACAAAGCAGGGCTTTAGCTTCGCATAGTGATCTCTGTTCAGTGACAGTCCGCCGGTCGGTGATCTTACGAGGTCTCATTCAGCGCCGCAAGCGATCCAAGAAGAGAGGATCGAAGCAATATGAACGGAAAATCTTTGGCAGTCGGAGCTGTTCTGGGAGCCAGTGGTGTTGCAGCTCTATTGACATTCAGGAAAACTCGACCTAAACACGACGCGGCCAACATGCGTGAGGCCGGGGCAACCAAAGGACTGAAGACAACAGCTCTCGAGGCTGGTGCGCGAGTTCTGCAACCGATGACGCCGCTCAGTCAATTCGATATATACATGGTTGGCTTCCACCCGATGAAAAGCGATCCGGGGTACCAAATGGAAGCGCACCACTTCTGTCGTCAGGTTAACGAAGACTTGACGCAGTGCATCCTGTTCAGTGGGAACACCTCGGATGCACACGTGAACGGCCTCGAATACATCATCTCGGAAAAGCTCTACGAAACGCTGGATGAAGAGGAACGGCAGTACTGGCACCCTCACAACTACGAGATTCTTTCCGGCACTCTTGTTGCACCCGGGTTGCCCGACTTCGCAGAGCACGAATTTATGAAACACAAGATCAATAGCTATGGAAAGACGTGGCACACGTGGAAAACAGGATCTGTGGATCAGCCCGGGGATGCGCTTCCGCTGGGACCGGCTCTACTCGCCTGGTCCTTCAATCATGATGACGAGATGCGCGGATGCATCCTCTCGAACATGGAAAAAACTTACGGCATCGACTCGAATCAAAAACGCCGGGACAGAAAGGATCTGGCGGCTTATGCGCATCCACAGGGCGGGGTGAATGCTATCCGCCAGGCGTTTCCGAACGCCACGAAAGAAATGGACGGGGTCGTGGATAAAGAAGATGCGCCACTTGGCTCTATGGCGAATCCTGCATAACTCGAGCATCTGCTTGCCGCTAAAAACTATCGTACTGCGGTAGTATACTTGCATGCCGCGCGGCAACCCATCACCCAAACTTACGATAACCGTACATCCCGAGATTCATGAAGAGATACTTGCTGCAGCCATCCGCGACAAGGTCAGCGTCTCGGCCTGGATGACCCAGGCGGCCCGTGTAGCCTTACAGCGGCGGGCCGGTTTGGCGGCGGTGTCCGACTGGGAAAAACAGCACGGACCCTTCACCCCGGAAGAAATGGAAGAAGCTCGCCGTAGCGTGCGAGCGCAACTGCCGAAGCGAACTGTCCGGCGTTTGGCATGAGCAGCGTTCTCTACGATGCTGCCGTTCTCGTGGCAGCGGACAGGAATGACCGGCGTATCTGGGCAGAACACAAAGCGCGATTGGAATTTGGCGTAGTTCCGCTGGTCCCTGCTCCGGTACTGGCTCAGGTCAGCCGGTCGCCGCAACAGGCGCAACTTAGGCGTTTTTTGACCGGTTGCGCAATCGTTCCTCTTGGCGAAACCGAAGCGCATGAAGCAGGACGACTGCTGGGCAAGAGTAAAACTACGGATGTGGTCGATGCCGTTGTGGTGACGGTAGCCGTTCGCCAAAGGGCGTTGATTCTTACCGGCGATGAGCGCGAGGTAGGACGGCTCGTCGCGGCTTCGGGCCGCAATCTCGTTGTCGCACCAATCTGAGGTGTAATTAGTATCGGCCGCTTGTCGGCACGCTCTCACTTGCGTCGTGAGCCTTGAAAGCGGAATCCCGCGCTCTCGGGCGGACAATCGGCAGCCCGTCATCCGGGGATGCTCTGGACGAACAGCACTGCCACATTTTTCACGATCAGGCCGCCTTAGTACCCATCGACTGCGCCATAGAGCGCCGCATGATCGCGCAAAATCGGTCGGCAAGATCGCCGATTCTCATGCTGGAACAGCATTCAGACCCAAGCGGGGAAATCAGGCCAATCCTGCGCTCTGCGGCAGATCGAGCCTTCGCAACTGCAGGGCTTTTGCGACCCGCTAAGACTTTTAGCCGTAGCCAAGAGGAAAATAGCCACCTGCGATTGGCTGCAATATCCGTACCAGTATGGGAAAATCGTCTGTATGAAGAAGACTTTAAACATTGACGACGAGCTGCTCAACAACGCGAAAGCAGCGTGCGGTGGCGCGACCGATACCGAGACGGTCCGTTTGGGTCTCGAGGCTTTAGTGCGCCGCGCCGCCTATGAACGCCTCCGAAGTCTGCGCGGAAGTGAACCTGACGCGCGGGATGTGCCGAGGCGCCGTGAAAGGCCGGCAACTAATCGAAGGATTGCTTAATGGTTCTGGTCGATACGTCGATCTGGATTCGATTCCTGGCAAATCGCGCACCTAACGCACGAGAGTTGGCAAGACTCTTAGATGAGAATGAGGTCGCAGGACACGAGTTGGTGTTTGGAGAACTTCTTGCTGGTGATCGCGGCGGACGCCGGGCGATTTTAGCTGCTTACCAACTGATGCCACAGGCGAAAATGGTTCCCCACGGTGAGGTAGTTGAATTCGTTCGCTACCGCAAGTTGCACGGTCGTGGCGTGGGCTGGATAGATATTCATTTGCTGGCTTCCGCTCTTGTCTTACAAATTCCCTTGTGGACCGTAGACTCGCGTCTCGATGCCCTTGCCGGGGATATGGGCGTGTCCTACAACCCCTAAATGACAGGCAAGTCTTGCCTCAGGGTTCCTGACGCGCGGGATGTGCCGAGGCGCCGTGAAAGGGCGGCAACAAAACGAAGCTTCGCTTAGTGTCTTGTCGACACGTCGATCTGAATTTACTTCCTGAATAAATCACGCGCCGTGATTGCGTGAGCATCCTCTACATCGCCCAGCAACGGTATTCCTTCAGGTGAGGACTCCACGACAATAAACAATCGATACTGAAGGTAATGTTCAGCCGACGTTCGCTCCTCTCAAACGCATTAGCCGCCACTGCCACCGGCGTCGCCGTGCGCGCCACACTCCACGCGGCTCCTTCGACCTCGTTTATAGATCTCCTGCGCTCGCCCGATTACCTCGCCGTCCAAACCGAAGCCGAACCTCTGAGCGCTATGAACCGCTCCGGCTCGCGCTGGACCGGCAGCGGCGTCGAAGTGAAAGTCGAACCGTCTGCTGCCAAATTGCCGATCACCGTATCCGCGCCGAAGATCGAGCTCCTGCGCCTCCACCTTCGCTGGGACTCACCCGTCTCCGGCCAGCCGCTCATCCTCGGCGATGCCTGGGAACGAAGCTACGGAGATCTCGCTTGGCGCTCCCTCGTGCCCGAACGCGTAATGCCCTGGTACTTTCTCGTCTCCGATCCCGGATATCTTCACGGCTACGGTGTCGAAACCGGCGCAAGCGCTCTCTGCTTCTGGCAGCTCGACGCACAAGGCGTTTCCTTATGGCTCGACGTGCGAAATGGAGGCTCCGGAGTCACCCTCGGTGATCGTGCCCTACACGCCGCAACCGTCGTGACTCGCAAGGGAAGCGCGAGCGAAGATCCGATGGAGGCCGCGCGCGCCTTCTGCCGCCTCATGTGCCCGCATCCTCGCCTCCCAGACGCTCCCATCTACGGCAGCAACGATTGGTATTACGCCTACGGGCACAACAGCGCCTCGCAAACGCTGCGCGATGCGGAACTGATGGCTGCTTCTGCGCCTGCTCATGGGCCTCGCCCCTTCACCGTCATCGACATGGGTTGGGAAGGCTCGCCAGCCTTTCCGTCCATGCCCGGCCTTGCGTCGCAAATCAAGCAGCTCCAAGTACGTCCAGGTCTTTGGATCCGCCCTCTGGAAGCGCCCCGCAGCACACCGGAAGGCTTATTGCTGCCGTCCAAACGTTTCGGTAAACTGACCGGCCGCGCCAAAGAGTTGGCCTACGATCCGACAATACCCGAAGCGCTCGCCTTGGTCACAAAGAAGATGACAGATCCGGTGGGCTGGGGCTATGAGCTCGTGAAACACGATTTCTCGACCTACGATTTACTCGGCCGTTGGGGGAGGGAAATGGGGGCCGAGCCCACCTCCGACGGCTGGCATCTGCACGATCGCAGCCGTACCAATGCCGAAGTCATTCGAGATCTCTATGCTGCTCTGCGACGCGCGGCCGGCGACCAAACTCTTCTTATCGGCTGCAACACGGTCGGCCAACTCGGCGCAGGTTTCTTCGAAGCACAGCGCTCGGGCGACGACACTAGCGGCCGTGACTGGGAGCGCACCCGTCGCATGGGCGTCAACACTCTTGCCTTTCGCCTGCCGCAGCACAATACATTCTTTGCCATCGATCCCGATTGTGTCGGCATCACGCAGCAGATTCCCTGGGATCTGAATCGCCAGTGGCTTGACCTGATTGCACAAAGTGGAACCGCTCTGTTTGTCTCTCCTGACCCGGCCGCGACTAAAGACGAACAGCGTCGCGCCATCCGTGAGGCTTTCCAAGTGTCGGCGTCGAACACCGCGCACGCCCGCCCCGCCTACTGGTTCCGCGATACGACTCCAGAAACCTGGCTAACGGCCCCGAATGCCGAACGGAACGCGAACCGGGTCACTTACCAATGGAACGGCCCGGCGGGCTGCTCACCTTTCGACATCTAACTACGCGTCTTGGATGCTCACTTAACTTGGACTCGGGCAGGCGGATGGAATTGCCGAACACGGATTTGCTTCTCGCGCTTACGTGTTTGGGCAATATCGTAAGAAGACTGCATCCGCACCAGCGTGTCCATCGTCACGCCGAATGCCTTCTCGATGCGAAGCGCCATGTCGCCGGAAAGATCGGCGCTGCCGTTTAGCAGGCAGGAGAGGGCCGGGCGCGATACGTGAAGCACAGCGGCCGCGGCCGTCACGGATAAGCCCGCCGGCTGAATGATCTCGGTCCGAATAAAATCGCCAGGATGAGGCGGGTTTCTCATGGGCATTGCGTTTCGCTCCTTCGTTCCTAGTGATAATCTTCCAGATTCAAATGTGTCCGTCGGGAAAACTCGGCCCATTGCCGAGAGGTTGGCTACTTTGCCGGGCCGCCTGGCGGATCAAGCCATAAGCTTCCGGCGTGAGACATTTATGGTCCCGACGGCAGATAGCACTATCTTTGTCGACACGAACGTCCGGCTATACGTAACTTTCCCCGAAACTCCCTTCCACGCTGCTGTTCGTGCCCGGCTGAACGAGTTGGATAGCCTCAGAGCCAAGCTCTGGCTAAGCAGGCAGGTGCTTCGCGAGTTTCTCTCCGCGACTCCACGACGCTGGCGTCACAACTCTCTTACTTCATCTGCTGAGTTCGCGCAACACTCAGGGAAAACAGGTTCACGATTCCAATATTGTGGCGACAATGTGTCGCAACAATATCTCCAGGCTGCTCACTCACAAACACAACTGATTCTGTAAGGTATTCTCCGCTGTTCGGCTTTGAGGAAGTTGCAGACCGCTTGGACCGACACCACATCATGCCGAAAAGATGGCCCGCCTTCCCATGGATAGTAGCGCATGAGCAACCGGGTCATGGGGACTTAGCGATGCTTATTCTTGAAGCGGCAAAAGGCTTATGATTGATTCGGAGGCAAACCGAATGAATCGGATGGTTACTTTATGGACGCTGACTGGGCTTGCGGTGGCTTGCTGTTGGGTAGTCATCGGTCTGCTGACTGGTCCAGGCGGCTACAACTTGGGGCATTCCAATCTAGTCGCGCTTACGGCGCCTGCTTTGCTTTTCGGCCGCAGAGCACCCCTAGGAATGGTTCCCTTCGTCTTGCTTAATGGGTTTCTTTACATGGTGATGGGTGTTGTCGTTGACTTGATTCGCAAACAGCAGCATCGCAGACACGCTTAGATAACTACCATTCTCACCTCCTTCCTTCATTACTCTACGCTGGGCGACTACCGCGGGCTAAATGATCTCGGTCCGAAATTTCGGGCTCTATCTCTTTTTTCGGCAGTCCTTCCATCTGATCTATCGCGAAGAAGAAGAGGACTGGAAGGTGAAGACGGATTCCTATGAGTATGCTCTCGAAAACAGCGCCGGCCGCGAGTTGCTGGCTTACCATTGGGACCCGACTGGAACAGTGGAAATTCCGCACCTACACTTCAGAGCGCTCGTGATCGGGACCGAGTCCCTTATTGACCGTAAAGCCCATGTGCCCACTGGCCGCGTTCCGCTGGAAGACGTTGTTTGGTTCGCGATTGAAGAATTGGGCGTGAAACCCCTTCGGGCCGATTGGAATGAGCTAACAGCTCTTGCCCGCAAGCGCTTTATGGATCACAAGAGCTGGTGAGTATGAGTGATCAATCCTCTAGGCGATTGCTTCTAATTAAATGCCCGGCTATCTAGTCACGACGTATCTCCACGAGTCACCCGCGAAGAAGTAGCCGCAGCATGCCGAACCAGGCAATTCCTAGTATTTTTGCATCTTCTGCGGACAAACCTGGACCGCCCCTCCCGAAGCAATGGAAGGATCGCGAACGCTGCCATCCGAGTGGCGCCAATACATCCGCTGATGCCTTTGTCGCTCGGCAAAAAAGTCACATAGGATCCGCGTTGCTTCTCACAGTGAGCTGATTCGACGCTTCGAATCAGCTCAATACGCCCTTGTTCAACCGCATCTTCTCACTCGCGACACGCTGCGATGCCCCGGTCAATTCAATGTCTTTGATCACCTGAACTCAGAATATTTTGAAGAATTAAGCCTCTAAATCAACTTGTCTAATGTAATCGGCAGTTCCCGGACTCGCTTTCCTGTCGCGTTGTAGATTGCATTTCCAATAGCAGCAGCAACCCCGACGAGACCGATCTCCCCAAGTCCCTTGGCTCCAATCGGATTGACGATGTCATCCTCCTCTTTTACGAAGATGACCTCGATGTTATGCACATCCGCATTTACCGGAACGTGGTATTCGGCGAAGTTGTGGTTCATGATGCGGCCGAACTGGTGATCGGTTTCAGCTTGCTCCTGCAACGCCATACCGATGCCCCAGACGATGCCACCGATAATCTGACTCTGTGCGGCTTCGTGGTTGATGATGCGGCCACCGGCAATCGCACTGACGATGCGGCAGACCGACACCGTGCCGAAATCCTCATCGACTTCAACCTCGGCAAATACCGCTGAGTGTGTGTAGCTTTTGTAGCCATGTTGCTTGAACAGGTTGGGTCCGCTCTTGGTTTTTTCCTCAATGGGTTTGCCGTCCCCCTCCGCTAACGCGCTCTGGAGAGTAACAAACTTTGAAGAATCTTCGCGCAGGAGGATTCGTTCGTCGACGAACTCCACGTCTTTAAACGAAGCGTGCCTCAGCGGAGAATCCTTGATCCCCGAAGCGAGCTTGAACACCTTCTCCGCAACGGCTTTGCACGCCTCCGCCACAGCCGTACCGACAGATGCGACTGTCCAGGAACCACCTTCCAGGGGTGCCACCGGCAGCTCACTATCGCCCAACTTCACAACAACACGATCGAGCGGGAGGCCCAGCGCTTCCCCGGCCAGAATCGCCATCATCGTGTAGGTGCCGGTACCAATATCCGATGTTCCGCTGGCGACGGTGAGCGTGCCATCCGCAGCGAGCGTCGCTTTCGCTGCGGCCGGCATCTGCGGCGATTCCCACACACCGCCAGCCATACCGCGGCCAACCAACGCCGTTCCTCGCCGTTCGCTGCGTGGAGCCGCTTTCCTTTCATGCCAGCGAAAGAGCGACGCCCCTTGTGCATAGCAGGCCTTCAACTCCTTGCTGGAATACTTCTTGTCGTGGTTCTGATCCTTCTCGGCATAGTTTTGCAGACGCAACTCTACGGGGTCGGTTCCTGTGGCCACGGCCAATTCATCCATCGCGGTCTCAATGGCCCACACCCCCTGTGCGGCACCCGGTGCACGCATGTCACCCGGGGTCGACGTGTCCATGGAAATGGTCTTCTCTTCCATAGTGACGTTCTCGCAGTGGTAGCTCAGTCCGCTCCAATTGGCGATCACTTCAAAATAGTTCTCATAGCGAGAGGTGGTCTGCATGGATTCGTTATGCAGGGCAAGCAATTGCCCCGCCTGAGTCGCACCCAGGCGAATCTCTTGCAGGGTCTCGGGCCGATGGCCCAGGGTAAACATCTGGTCGCGTGTGAGGGTCAGTCGCACGGAACGCTTCAGCGCTTTGGCGGCAAGCGTTGCAAGAAAGAGCTGATACTGCGGGCGCAGGGCAGAACCGAACGCTCCACCCACGAACGGCGACTCGACGCGTATCTCGTCCTTTGACAAGCCGAAGACATGACACACATACATCTGGCTATTAGTGACGCTCTGCGTCTTGTCGTAGATCGTCAGAGTGTCGTCGTCGTTATAAACCACAGTTGTCGCGAATAACTCCATCGGATTGTGAACTTCGGTCGGCGACAGGTACTCTTTTGCGATCTTCACCGGCGCATCGGCATACGCCTGGGCCGAGTTACCGCGAGGCTTGGGAGGAGGCTCGATTCCAGCGCGATTGGAGGCTTCCACCTTCTTCGCCTCCTGCACTGCAATCCTCATGTCCGTCTGGTGCGTCAATGACCTGTAATGCACCTCAACCAGCCGAGCCATGTAGCGGGCGGCCTCAAACGTCTCTGCTACGCAGAGTGCAATAGGCTGACCGCTAAAGAGGATACTTGCGTCATAGAGGGGCCGCAGGGGTTTGCCGTCGGTGGGCGCATCTTCATCCAGGTAGGACTTGTTGAACCAAGAAACATGGGGCCTATTCTCATGGGTAAAGACTTCGACCGCACCCGGCACCTTCATAGCTTTTGCGGTGTCGATCGTGTCGATCTCGCCGTGGGCAATCGCGCCGGAAACAACGACCGCATACAGCAGGCCTGGCGCAAAGAACTCTGCGGCGTATTTGGCTGCGCCAGAAACTTTTGCCGGTCCGTCGATCCGGTTGACGTCTGTTCCGATCAGATGCGTGTTCATGCCTGTTCTCCTTCGTGCGCGGCCTGCTCCAGTGCGCGTACCACGACCACGGGGGCTAGCTTGAGTTTGAAGTCGTTTTCGCCGTACCCCTGTGCACCAGACAGAAGTGCAAGCTGGAAGGCATGGTAGGTATCGCGGTTGGCAGGTTTGCCTATCAGCAGACTCTGTTCAAGCTCCACGTTGCGCCACGGCTTATGGGCGACACCACCAAGAGCGACTCCCGCCTTGATAATTATGCCGTCCCCAATCTCAAGCCCAGCCGCAACAGACACCAGAGCGAAGGCGTAAGACTGCCGGTCTCGAACCTTTATGTATGCAGAGTGTCCCGCGAAGCCGACAGCGGGCAGGTCCACTGCGGTCACAATCTCATCGGCGGCTAGTGTTGTGTCTAACTCAGGTTGGTCCCCCGGCAGCCGATGAAACTCCGCAAACGGTATGCTGCGGTTACCCTGAGTCCCGGCTACCTGCACCGTGGCGCCGAGCGCGGCCAGCGCCACGCACATATCAGATGGATGCGTCGCGATGCATGACACGCTCGTGCCTAGAATGGCCAGAATACGGTTGATGCCTTCTTTTGCGGGGCACCCCGTGCCGGGCTCGCGTTTGTTACAGGGCATCGCTGTGTCGTAGAAATACACGCACCGTGTGCGTTGTAGCAGATTTCCGCCAGTTGTGGCCTTGTTGCGCAGTTGAGCACTGGCCCCGGCCAGAATTGCCCGAGACAACAGCGGGTACCTTGCGGAGACAAGAGGGTGGTAGGCCACATCGCTGTTCGTCACCAGCGCACCAAGGCGCAGACCGCCATTTGGAAGCTCAGCGACTTCCCGCATGGCCAGCCGGTTCAGATCAACTAGCGCCGTGGGCTTCTCGACGTTGTACTTCATCAAGTCGACAAGATTTGTTCCGCCGCCAATAAACTTTGCGCTTGTGTGCCCAGCGACAAAGCGCGTTGCTCCGTCCAAGCCTTCTGCTCGCACGTATTCGAAATTGTTCATTGCGCACCTTTCTGGCTTGTCGCCATCACATGCCGTACCGCAGCGACGATATTCGGGTACGCTCCGCAGCGGCAAACATTGCCGCTCAACTGTTCGCGAACGTCCGCTTCGGTTTCTACGTGGCCTTCCTTCAACATGCCGACAGCCGAGCATATCTGCCCCGGCGTACAGTAGCCACATTGGTAGCTATCGTGATCGACAAACGCCTGCTGCATCGGCGAAAGGTTACCCGCACTGCCAAGCCCTTCTATCGTTGTGATGGCATCGCCATCGTGCATCACGGCCAAGCAAAGGCAACTGTTCACGCGGACATCATTCACCAGCACGGTGCAGGCACCGCACTGGCCGTGGTCGCAGCCCTTTTTGCTTCCCGTCAACTGCAGCTGCTCCCTCAGTAGATCGAGCAGTGAGGTCCAGGGCTCGACCTGCAACGTCTGGGTATTCCCGTTGACCGTGAGTGTGGTCGCGACGGCTAAGTCTTGTCGCTGCTCAAGTGCATATTTTTCGGCCATGTACATCCTCCCAAATTGTCTCAACAGCTCACACGAACAAATGCATAGACGACAGACGCCGCTCTTGAACATTGAGTCATAGCATCCCAAATCTTCGTCTTTCCAGGCTGATCGCTCTTACCACGAGTAATGCATAAGCTAGAAAGTCCTCGCGGTCTGCTCCACCTGAATCTTCCTCTATTAAAGACGGTGAGCCGCCACAACAAAGGCGCTGTCACGTCACCCTTTCTCGTTGCCTAAGGGAAAAGCCGGGGCGGGCAGGTTCCCCACGCCGCAAATTACGCGACTTCCCCACAAGAGGCGCGGCCCCCTTTTGCATCCCCGCCGGCTGGCTTCGACCCTTCATCAAAACGGCATGGAGCGCGAACGGAAAACTGAAAGTCGAACTTTAACTTAGTAAAAATTACGAAACGCGTTACAGAAAACGCTTGACACTACAACACCGTTCAACGTTGACGCTTGGCTATCAATTGAGCGAGATGAGGTAATTGATGTATTGGAAAGGCCGGGTGAAGACCGTGCGGGCCGACAAGGGTCTCGAATTGCCTTGGGGCGAAACCTGATGGTTATGAATGTGAGGCGATCCAGTCACAGGATCTATAGAGGAATCGGGTAGTGTCAAGAATTTTGTGTAAACGGGTTCTGGTTATGCGACGCTCGTGAGTTCGAGTTCCGACGGTTTTATTGTTGCCGGCTGTTCCATACAAAGAACCGGCGGGGGATGCACAAGGGGGGCCGCGGCCCTCTTGTGGGGGGAGCCGCGTCGATTAGCGGCGTGGGGGGAACCCGCCCGCCCCGGTTTTCCCCTCGGGGGAACGGGAAAGGGGGTTTCAATTCCTTGCTGCCGCAGGCTCGTTTTCGTTCGCTCCTTTCATGCCGTGATCGCTTGTCTTTTTCGGAAGGTATTGGTTCTACGCCGCCCGCGCCTGTTCGAGACGCTCAGGCCAGCGGATCGCAAACTGCCGCAGCGCCTCGCGCCAGCCCTGCACCGTGTGCCATTTCCTGGATACGCTTCGCAGTGCCAGGTACAGCAGCTTAAGGGCTGCTTCCTGGGTGGGGAACGAGCCCCGATTTTTCGTCACCTTGCGCAGCGTCATATGCAACGATTCCACCGCATTGGTCGTATAGATGATCTTGCGGATCTCTTCGGGAAAGTCGAAGAACGGAATGACCCGCTGCCAGCTGCGCTCCCACACATCGGCTACCACCTGGTGCTTCGGGTATTTGCGCCGGAACTCGCCCAGCGCCCTTTCGGCCTGCTCGGCGCTAGACGCGCGGTAAATCGACTTCAAATCTGTCGCCACACTCTTGCGCTCCAGCGTGCTCGGGAACACCGCTTCGATGGCCTCCGGGAAGCCTTTGAGCCCATCGGTGCAGATCACGAAGGCGTCCTTCATGCCACGGTTTTTCAGGTTCTGCAGCACCGACATCCAGTCTTGGCGCCTTCGTTCCCACTGGCCCACAACCCCAGCACCGACTTCTGGCCCTCCAGGTTGATCCCGATCGCGGTGTACACCGCGCGGTTCTCCACCTTGCCGTCCTGCCGCATCTTTACCATCAGCGCATCCAGATAGACGATCGGGTACAACGCTTCCAGCGGCCGCTCCTGCCACGCTTTCACTTCCTCCATGACGCTGCCCGGTGACCTCCGAGATCAACGCGGCGCTCACCTCGACGCCGTATAAATCCTGCAGGTGGCCCTGAATGTCACGCGTCGTCATGCCGAGCGCGTACATCGACAGGATCTTCTCATCGAAACCGGCAAAGCGCGTCTGGTGCTTCTCGATCAACTGCGGCTCGAAGCTGCCATTACGATCACGCGGCACCTCGATCTCCATCTCGCCGGCTTCGCCTTTCAACGTCTTCGTGCTCTTGCCGTTCCGCGAGTTGCCGCTGTTGTAGCCGGCTACTTCGTGCTTCTCATAGCCCAGGTGATGGTTCAGCTCGCCGGCCAGCATGCGCTCCACCAGCGCCTTAGTGAGTTCCTTCACCAGCCGTTCGGCCCAATCAGGCTTCCTTCGCTACTGGCGATCAGCTCGTCGATCAGTTCTTTCTTGATGGCCATTCGGGTTCTCCTATCTTCCTCTTCTCGGGAACCGCGTTTACACAATCCTTTTTACACCCTCGGTCTGACCTCGTGCACGTACCCAGCTTCCTAAGCCTCAGAAGTCCGGACGAATTGGCGCCTGGCGCGGCAGTGTAAGACTGAGGGCCTAGCCGCTTGGCCTGAGCATGTGCTAACGTCCTGAACATGCAGCAACAGATGTCTCAAAGTGAGAGGTTGTCGCTCACCGTCAGCATCGCCTCTTTTTTTGCAAGTGCCCTGCCTGAGCTGGAACAGCTCTATCACTTAATGGGTCCTCTCCTAGCCGATTTTCCAAGCCAAAGGGACATCGTTGCTGAGGTCAGATCGCTTTCCAAAATGGTTCCGCTGCTTGAGAAAGATGATGCCTCTCACGCTTTGCTCACAACGGCCTACGATCTGGCAACCGGAATTATAGGGATCGTGGGACAAGATTTCCAAATGCTGAGCTCCGCTGTTGTAAAAGGAAGTCACGTAGGCGTCTTGGATCAAAACGAGTTAGCAGTAGACGTTCAACATGTCGAATCGTTGATCGAATCGGCAGCTGATAAGCAGGAGAAGGCTCTCCTGGAAAGGCAGAACAAAGAGCGGTTGCAATACATGCACCCGGCTGAACCAGCCTCAGACAATGATCCGGACGCCTGATCCTGCAGGTTACCCGTGATCCGACACGTGATTTTGGAACTCCACACGACCGACGAGCGGATTGAGCGGGACCGCCCGGAGACGGCGGATACCTGTTAAGCGAACAGGCCTGCGCGATGCTAGCTGATTAAAGTGAGCATTCTGCGCGGGAGCGTGGATCGCGGTTGATTATTGGCCGCGGCAGTACTCGATACACATCCGCGCGATGCAGAAGGTTTCACGGGAATGCCAGCGCGTTGTCGATGAATCGCTGCAGACCCTCACCTGCAGTGCTGAGGAAGCGCCGCTTCTGCTCTTCCCGTTACCGACCGCTCATGGTGAGACCGCTCTCGATCTGCGGTGAACCTGCTGCGTGCGGGCAGTGTTTCTGCGGGTGCTATAGTTTTTTCGATCACTTAAAAAGGAATCATGTATAGGATCAATCGCAGAATGTTTCTCAGGGGAGGGGCTGCTGCCTCGGCTCTCCTCACAGGCGCGCAATACGTGTCCGGCAATCCGCTTGGCCTGCCGATCGGCTGCCAGACGTATCCTGTGCGCAAATCTATTAGTACGGACTTCGCCGGCACCATGAAGGGATTGCGTGCAGCTGGGTTCACTCAGATTGAACTGTGCTCGCCCTACGGCTACGATGATTTTTCGAGCCTCCAGAAATATAAGCCGCAGGAGTTGCGGCGCATGCTGAACGATTGGGGACTTGGCTGTATCTCGGCGCACTGGGCGCCCAATGAGCTGTTTCAAAAAGCGGACGAAAGCATCGCCTACGCCAAGGACTTTGGCATGACGCAGATGGCAATCGCCGCGCTTGGACCGTTCAATTCTACGGCCATCCCGACAGTTGACGACGTGAAACGTTACGTCGAACCCTTCAACGTCTTTGCCCAGAAAGCCCATGCCGCGGGGATCGTTGCATTGCTGCACAACGAAGGCTTCGTTTCGAAATACATCGACGGCAAACCGGTCTACGACATGATGATCGCTGAGCTCAATCCCGCCACCACAAAGCTACAGTTTCAAGTGTCTGCTATGCAGGAAGGCTATGATCCAGTGACCTACTTTAAGAAGTATGCGGGCCGCTATCTTTCCATGCATTGCCAGGACTGGGTTAAGGACCCCTCCACTAAGTCTGGCTTTCGCCAGGTTGCGTTGGGCAAGGGGGTTGTGGATTGGAAGGCGGTCTTTACAGCTGCAAAGACAGGCGGCGTGAAGAATTATTTCGTCGAGCTTGAAGAGGATCCGGCGCTGATGCCGCTGAGCGTGCCTTACCTGAAGGCCCTGAAAGTCTGAAGCGAGCGTAATCTTTCGAGCAGACGCTGTCGTTTATGAAGCGGCTTCGATCAAGAGGTCCCACAACATCTTCCCAGGTTTTTCCAAGAATCGGCACGGCCGTTTTCAGGAGTCGGTTTGGGGGATGGCTACGATCGAGCACTCCTCTCATACATACCTTAAGTGCAGGAGATGCAATGAGAAATGAATCAAGTCCTCTAGCGGGACTGCTAGTGCTGCTCGGTTGCGTGCCGTGGGCTCATGCTGGCGGCGCAGCTTTGCCAAGAAGCACACCCGAAGCCGAAGGTATCTCATCACAAGCAATCGTCGACTTCGTCCAAGCGGCCGACAAAAACGTGAACACCTTCGACAGCTTCATGCTCGTCCGGCACGGTAAGGCGATAGCTGCGGGCTGGTGGAAGCCCAATGCTGCCGGCCAGCCGCATATTATGAACTCGGTCAGCAAGAGCTTCACCTCCACCGCTGTTGGGCTCGCAATCGAGAGCCATAAGTTATATCTTGACGATCTCGTGTTGAAGTTTTTTCCCGCCGACGCTCCCGCAGATCCTTCCGGCAATCTGAAGGCGCTCAAGGTGCGAGATCTGCTGACGATGTCCAGCGGTCAAGGCGTCGAGCCCAAAGCCGTTGGAGGCAGCCCGTCGGTGAAACAATTTCTCGCTCAGCCATTTCCCTACGCGCCAGGAACGCATTTCGTCTACAACACGATGGGCACCTATGTCCTTTCGGCGATCGTGACGAAAGTGACTGGCAAAACTGTCTTGGACTATCTCAAGCCACGGTTGTTCGATCCGCTCGGGATTGAGAATCCTCGTTGGGACAGCAGCCCCGAAGGCTATTCGCTCGGGGGCTATGGGCTTTACCTGCGCACCGAAGAGATGGCAAAGTTCGGCCAGCTCATGCTGCAGCACGGGGAGTGGAAGGGCAAGCAGTTGGTTCCCCGCAAGTGGGTCGAAGAAGCGACCTCGCGTGAGATATTAAGCGTGGATGAGAGTCATGCGCGTATCGGTCCTGACTGGCGCCAAGGCTACGGCTTTCAGTTCTGGCGCTGCCGTCACAATGCCTTCCGGGCAGACGGAGCAGGCGGTCAGTTCATCGTGATGATGCCCGACCAGGATGCAGTGATCGCCATCACTGCCGATACCGGCAACATGCAAGGCGAACTAGATGCTGTGTGGGAGCACCTGCTGCCAGCATTCCAAGCCCAGCCGTTGCCCGCTAACGCAGCCGGTGACGAAAAGCTCAAGAAGGCCGCAGCAAATCTGGTGGCGCATCCCCATAAGCGCTGAGCCTAGGACAACCGGATCACAGACGCCATGCTGATTCGGCTCTCTTTGAAGTGCTGCACCATTTAGTCCAAACGTCACGCGTGAGCGATCCTGAGTGGCGTTGAACAGCGGCGGAAATAGTAGCCATACAGTCAGCTCACAGCCGTTCTGACATCGCGGCCTGCTGCATGTTCATGTGCCGCTTCGCTAAATTTCGTCGGGTGAATTGGCGTCGGCTAGGGAGTCCCTTGACGAGGATTCGGCTCCAGGTGGTACCCGGAACGGTTCCACCGAGATGCGCTCATAAGACACTTCCAGCACGGTCAGGTATTCTGTTCCGCTCGGAGCTTGGAGAATTACGCTATCGCCCGCTGTCGACCTTATCAGTGCGCGTCCTAGAGGCGATACCCAACTGATGTGGTTGCGGTTGAGATCGACCTCGTCAGTGCCTACGATGCTCACCACTCGCTCGGTTCCCGCAGCATTGGCATAGCGCACGGTCGCTCCGAAGAATGCACTCGTGGCCATCTGCCCCGCTCGCGGACGTTCCGGGTCAATTACTTCCGCCGATTCGATTTGCTTCGTGAGAAAGCGAAGCCGCCCATCGATCTGGCGCAGCCGCCGCTTGCCGTACTGATAATCGGCATTTTCACTACGATCACCGTTGCTCGCAGCCCACGCCACCACCTCCGTCACGGCCGGGCGTTCCCTGGTGAGCAGAAACCTGTGCTCTTCTTTGAGGCGCTGCAGGCCGCTCGGCGTTATGTAGTTTTTGCCTTGCGTCGCGGGTTCGTCAGTTTGCGGCTTTCTCGTAAAGCCTTTTCGCATATCTTAGTTTCTCTAGCGCCGATCCAGCGGGGGACTTACCCGCTTTGCGACAGGGCCCGAAAACAATCAGCTCATCTCCCGGTCATGCCCGTGCGATCGGGGTACAACCGCTCGATGATCTTGGGCAGATACTGTTTCACGAAGTTCCGGGAGTTCGCCTTCCGGAAGAAATGGGCAGCTTTCTCTTCCAGCACCAGATGCGCGAGTCCGTGCAGGGTAGCCAAGCCGGACAACATATCGGCGGAGTCGTCAAAGCTGTCCGGATCGACATTGAGCCTGCCGCGGTAAGCGAGAACTGCACGGCTGAGCCGCATACCGGGCCTTTCGCTGACCGCAGCAAAGCGTGGGTCAGTCCGGTTCACCAGATCGTTCCGGAACATCAGCCGAAAGTGCCCTGGATGGTGAAGAACAAACGTGATAAAGGCGAGGCTTACTGCGCGCACGTCAGCCACAACATCGTTCGAGTGGCCGGCGTCCTCAATGTAGCGGTCGGCTCGTTCGAAGGCTAGAAGTGCAACTTCGGTGAGGAGTCCTCGTGCGCTCCCGAAGTGGTGTGCTGGAGCGGCCGGAGAGACGCCTGCGCGTTGAGCGGCCGCGCGCAGCGAGAAGCCTTCAATCCCATCTCTGGCGATGATCTCGTCGGCAGCCTTAATAAGGGCGGCGCGTAAATCGCCATGGTGGTACGTGACACGTTTTTTCGGCATATTTCGGTTCAAATGTTGACAGCGTTAAGATAGCCCGTGTATGATCTCTACAGGCCTTCCACAAGACGCTTTCCGTGTTGCAAGTGTACACCGTAAAGATTTGTTGCAGGTCTCGCTGTTGTAAAAGGAGAACGGAATGAATAGCAAAGTATGGTTTATCACGGGCGCCTCCCGCGGTCTTGGACGAATTTGGGCCGAAGCTGCTCTGAAGCGTGGAGATAAGGTCACGGCTACCGCTCGCAAACTAGAAGATGTTGCCGACCTGAAGGAGCGCTTCGGCGATTCCGTTCTGCCGATGGCGCTGGACGTGACCAATCCCGGACAGGTGGAGCAGGTCGTTCAGCAGGCGTATGCACATTTCGGAAAACTGGATGTGCTTGTCAACAACGCCGGCAGCAGCTTGATCGCGACGGCCGAGGAAGCGAGTGACGATCAGATCCGCGATCTGTTCGACGCGAACTTTTTCGGTATGGTCCGGGTTCTTAGAGCGGCTCTGCCTCTACTGCGGAAACAAGGCAGTGGGCACATCCTCGGCGTCTCGAGCAGCCTTGGGATTGTGCCTATGCCGCTTATCGGCTTTTACTCCGCCACCAAATCGGCGGTTGAAGCGCTTCACGAAGCGATGGCGCAGGAAGTGAAAGCGTTCGGTCTCAAGGTAACTCTGATTGAGCCCGGTGCTTATGCGACCGACTTCGGAAAGTCGGCAAAGAGAGCGGACGGCATGGAAGCGTATGAAAGCTTCCGGAAGGAAGTCATGGGGAAGCTGGTCAATGCCGAACGCGGCGATCCCCAGGCAACCGCGGATGCGATTCTCAAGGTCGTTGACGCCGAAAATCCGCCTCTGCGATTTGCGGTTGGCTCTACACTTCTGCCAAGGGCACGTGCCGTATACGCGGAGCGCATAGCCACTTGGGAAGCGTGGCAGAACATCTCGAACGCGGCGCAAGGCGAGGCGCGGAAAGCGAGCATTGCATCGTAGAATTTGAGCGGCCGGCGGACGGTTGGGCGACGGGGATGGTTGAGAACTCTACCGCTTGCACTGAGAGTAGGCTAAAGGAGAGTCAATTGCCAGTTGCGACTTCGCTTACCGGTACATGACTGGTCCTCTAGACAAACATGATTGACTTCAAAGAAATGGAAGTCTGGTTCGTAACCGGTAGCCAGCACCTCTACGGAGAAGAGACGCTGCGCGAGGTGGAGCGGCATTCGGCGGAAGTCGCGGCTAGTCTGGATCATTCGTCCCGTATACCTGTTAGCGTCGTCCACAAAGGCGTACTGACCACTTCGGAAGCCATCCTCGCGCTCTGCCGCAAAGCCGCCGCCGATCCGAACTGTATCGGCTTGATCGCATGGATGCACACCTTCTCGCCCGCCAAGATGTGGATTGGCGGGCTGAAGGCGCTTCAAAAACCGTTGCTTCATCTCCACACTCAGTTCAACCGCGAACTTCCGTGGTCAAGCATCGACATGGACTTCATGAATCTGAATCAGGCGGCGCACGGCGATCGCGAATTCGGATTTCTGGGTAGCCGGATGCGGCTTCGGCGCAAAGTGGTGGTTGGATTCTGGCAGGAGCCGGACGTCGAATCGGAAGTCGGGACCTGGTCGCGAGCTGCCGCGGCGTGGCACGATTCGGCGCGGCTGCGGGTCGCTCGATTCGGCGATAACATGCGCAACGTAGCCGTTACGGAGGGCGACAAAGTAGAGGCCGAAATTCGCCTCGGTTACACGGTTCGTGGTTATGGCGTCGGAGACCTGACCGATCGGTTCTCTGAGATTCCGGACTCCGATGTGGAGCGGTTAGTCAGCGAGTATGACGAAAGCTACACCGTTGCGCCCGAGCTGCAAATAGGAGGCGCGCAACGGCCAGCTTTGCGTGAAGCTGCCCGCATTGAACTCGCCTTGCGCGGATTTCTCGAGGCCGGCGGTTTTCATGCGTTCACCGACACTTTCGAAGATCTTCACGGCATGCAGCAGCTGCCTGGCATCGCCGTGCAGCGACTGATGGCCGACGGCTACGGCTTTGGCGGCGAGGGTGACTGGAAAACTGCTGCACTGGTGCGCTCGATGAAGGTCATGGCTGCGGGCCTCAAGGGCGGCACGTCCTTCATGGAAGATTACACCTACCATTTGGCAGGCGGCGGACAGGTGCTTGGAGCGCACATGCTGGAGGTGTGTCCATCGATTGCTCGCGATAAGCCGAGCGCCGAAATTCATCCACTCTCCATCGGCGGCAAGAGCGACCCGGTTCGCCTGGTCTTTACCGCGGCTGCGGGACCGGCGGTGAACGCTTCGATTGTGGACATGGGCGATCGCTTCCGCATGGTCGTGAATTGCATCGATGTCACCGAGCCAGAGCACGCGTTGCCGAAATTGCCGGTCGCCCGCGCTCTGTGGAATCCGCAGCCGAACCTCAAGCTGGCGGCTACTGCCTGGATTCTTGCCGGCGGGGCTCACCACACCGGCTTCAGCCTTGCGCTAACGCCGGAGCATCTGGAGGATTTTGCGGAAATGGCCGGCATCGAAATGCTTCTAATCGATAGCCAAACAACCCTGCGCGCGTTTAAGAACGAGCTGCGCTGGAACGATCTCTCCTTCCGGCTTTCGCACGCCTAGACCAGGAAGCCTCTGCAAGCCTAGTCCGTTCCCCGGAGGCGGTTTTTAATTAGCCCTCCGGCGGTCCCGGTACCCGCAGCGCCGCCAAAAGAGCGGACTTTTTGTTGACCCGCCGATAAGACCAGCATCACCGATCCCTGGGATACAGGGTCGCGTGTCTTATTTGGAGGATTCAATGAAACTTTCTCTTCTCTTTATTTTTGCGCTTGGCACAGTCCTATCGGCTGCGCCGGTGACCGTGACTTTCGTCAATGGCGGTAACCCTGGGGAATCCGACTCCCGGGGCTACCCAGTTGGCCCTTATACCTTGACTGTGAACGGCGTCAACGTTGCCGCTATGTGCATGGATGATTTCAAATATTCCAGCGGCACCTGGGAAGCGAACGTGACGGAGGCCAACAGCAGGGATCTGTCGAATACATACCTACACAACGGGAGCACTAGTGTTGGGGGAACGAAGTATTACAACGCCCAGATTTACAAAGCCGAGGCTTACCTCTTCAGCCAGATCATCAAACCGGATGCAGATCGCGTGAGCTTGCAGGATGCCGCGTGGGCCATTATGGATCCGGACTCCTACAAATACGTCTACAGCAGCAAGGAAACCACGGTGGAGAACGATATCCACACTGCGTTGAAGAATGCGCCCACTTTCGACGCGAGCGCGTTTGGCATCATCACGGAGGCGGGAGGTGACTCACAGCAGGAATTTATCTATTCGACGGCTACTCCTGAACCCGCGAGCGTGGCTTTACTTGCCGGCGGCTTATTAATGGGAGCGCTCACCTACTGGAAGCGCCGCCGAAGTCAGGCGGTGGTCTAAGCAGCTAGCCATTTGTGACAGAGCGGCCGGGAAAGCCGCTTCATCGGCACAAGAATCTGCGAGCAAACAGATCTTAAAAAGCCAGAGTGAAGCGGCTTCCGCGGCCTAAAAAGCTTCCGGTGCCGCCGCGCTTAATTTGCAACCGTAAACAGGATTCTCTGCGAACCCTGTTTACCATCGGCGGTAGTCACGTTAATCTGCAGCGAATGACTGCCGTTACTGAGCGACGTCGTATCGAGCAGATAGTTCCAGCCCACGTTCGGGCATCCGGCCGCGGTCGTATAGACGGCGCAGACATCGGGACGCGCTTGTCCATAGGTGGCAGTTCCAACCGGCACTCTATCGATGAGCACCGTCACGCCTGTCACCGAACTAGTTGTATCGGCAACCCAACCCCCAAGACCGGCCGTCCCGCTCAACACTGCGGTCTGCACCGGCGGATTATCGATGTTGACTCGGATCGGATTCGCTCCGGACAGATTAGCCACCTGGAAGGTAGCGCTCGCTGTGGTGTGCTGGCCGCCGTCGGAGGCCGCGGTTATGGCTAGCGTGTGAATGCCATCGGCAAGCGAGGTGGTGTCGAGCGATATGTTCCAACCGACGTTCGGGCAGCCCGGCCGCCCTGGGAAGGTGTTACATACATCGGTCCGCGGCGCTCCGTAGAAAGCATTGCCGAAAGGCACGCTGTCAATCGCAACGGTCACGCCCGCGATCGGCGCCAAGTCATCGATTGCCCATCCTACCCAATTCACGACACCGTTGACTGGTCCGCTCTGCACGTTCGGATTATCGATGTTGACTTTCATCGGATTCGCTGTCGACCAGTTAGCCACGTTGAATGTCATGCTCGATGCGGCATGTTGACCATTTGCCGCCGCTGCGTCGACCGCAAGTATGTGTGTGCCATCTGAGAGCTGAGTGGTGTCGATCAGAGAGCTCCAGCCCACGTTCGGACATCCGGGCGCGGACGTATAAACCGCGCAAACATCGGCCCGGCTCAACCCATAGGTGGCATTCCCATAGGAGGCGCCGTCTATGGTGATCGCAACTTGTCCGATAGGCGCGGTATTGTTGATTGCCCATCCGCGAATAGTCGCTCCACCGATCACGGAAGAAGCCTGCGGACTCGGTTGATCGATAAAGAGCTGGGTTGGATTGCCGGCGGTCGCGTTCGCAATGGTGAACGGCGTTGCGGTCGTCTTCTGTAGGCCATCGGCGGCCGTGGCGGTAATCGCGAGCGTATGGTTCCCATTGGGCACTGTGGTGGTATCGAGTGCCAAGTTCCAACCGAGACCCGGACAGCCAACCGCGTTCGAAACCACTGCGCAGACATCGCTACGCGTGCCGCCGTAGATGGCCTGGCCGAACGGCAGACCGTCGATCGCGACGCTCACCGAGCCGATCGCCGCATTCGTATCGAGCGCCCAGCCGCCAAGATCAGACACGCCGCTGAGAGGGCCGCTTTGCGCGGCGGGCTGGTCGACCGAAAGGCGAATTGGACTTGGCACGCCTGCGTTCGAGACGCTGAACGGAGCCGTGACAGTCGAATGCTGGCCGCCGCTCGACGTTGCCGTGACAGCGAGTGTATGGTTGCCGTCGGGTATCTGCGTTGTATTCAGTAGAAAAGTCCAGCCGACGTTGGGACAGCCGGCTCGCCCCGCAAAAACACTGCAAACGTCCGGCCGGGCGGCGCCATAAGTCGCAGCACCGTAGTCAGCTCCATCGACCGCAATCGAGACCTGGGAAACCGACGCGACGTCATTGATCGCCCAACCCCCTAGCCCCACGCTGCCACTGAGAGGCTGGCTGCCTGAACCGGGCGAATCGACGGTGATCCGCATCGGATCTACTGCTCCCGGCTGCCAGTTTGCCACTGTGAACGTGCTGTTGCCCGTTGTTTTCTGGCCGCTGGCGGAGGTTACGGTAACTTCCAGGTCATGCGGCCCGCTTGCCAGAGTTGTGGTGTCGATGGTGGCCGACCAGCCTACATTCGGGCAGCTCACCTGGTTGGGATAGAGCGCGCACACATCGGGGCGCGCAGCCCCATAATCTCCCGCGCCCATCGGAACGCCATCCACTGACGCGCTGACGCTTAGGATCGGAGAGGCGTTGTCGGTCGCCCAACCAGCAAAAGTAGCCGAACCGAGAAAGGGTCCGCTCTGCGCTCCCGGCGTGTCGGTATAGAACTTAATCTTTTCGGTGCGATGAATGTTTGGAAGTAGACCTGTCGAGGGGTGAACGGGAAGAATGACCGCCGCTCGCGGTGCTTGCGTGAAATCGAAATCGGACGTTAAGTCTCCGAGGGCCGGCTCATTCTCCCGCACATCGGGCCGAGGATCCGGCCGGCCATCGGTCGCCGGGTCTAAACGCTGGCTGGCCATGAACGTGTCTTCGATGAACTTCACATAGGCGTCGAAGCTGAGCGTCTGGTGATCGATATAGCCTTGCCGTGCGTACGGCGAAATTACCAAGCCGGGAACGCGCAGACCATAGCCATTGGCGTCGACCGGTAACGGCGTAACGTGATCGTAAAAGCCGCCCCAGTCGTCCCAGGCAAGAAAGATCGCGCAGTCGTTCCAGTTTGGTCCGCTCATAACCGCATTGATCAACGCCGTGACATACGACTGCCCAGCCGAAACAAGTCCGGGCGGATGTTCGCTTACCTCGCCCGACGGTACAACCCACGAGACGGCCGGCAACGTGCCCGCTTTTGCCTCGGCCAAGAAGGTCGTGATCGGCTGGATATTTCCAAGTTCGCCATCGTTTTTAACTGTGTCGAAGTACGGCAGCGGATTCCAGATGCCCGGAGTCTTCGCATTCTGTTGAATGGGAGGGCACACCTCGTCATCGTCTTTTTCGCAATCCGGTTCAGTGCCCTCCACGATGTAGTAGCCCCAGCTGATGCCGTTCTTATGCATGAGGTAGGTGAGATCGGTCCAGGCGTAGATCGGAATGATGTTCTTGTGCGAGAAGTCGGGCGGCAAACCGGGACTCTGGAGTGCATTCGAACAGCTTCCGGGGTCGTCATGCGCGGTGCAGGCTGCGGACCATTCGGAAACCATGAAGAGATGCTCGGGCAGGCTCCAGGAGGCGTTGGGTTCATACATCCGGTCCTGCAGCACGAAGTTTTGCGCGTAAGCCCAGTAGTTCGGGATATCGCGTGCATCGTGATAGCCCATGACGTCAATGGAACCCGCGCAGCCCGGATCGAAGGGGTTTGTGCAACTGGAAGCTTTCTGGGCCTGCGCTACGAAGCCGTCCATTTTGCCTGAATCCACATCCGCGGTTGCGTTTACAGCGCTGTGCGGGCCGCCATTATTCAAATCGAAAGGATTGTGATACGGCTTGATGCAGGTATTCCGAGCCGGATCCGGCGAGCAGACCGCCGGCTCACCGTTTTGCATGGGAATGCCATCCGCACCCGGGTAGGTCCCAAAGTACTGGTCGAAGGAGCGGTTCTCCTGCATGATGATGATGACGTGACCAATCTTGTTAGCCGCGGGCGCTTGTCCCGGAGCTTGCCCAGCCTGCAAGATTCCCGTCCCGATTGAGAAGAGAGCGGCGAAAGCTGCTGCCGCATTCCAGACTTTCGGCACGCTCACTCTTCTATTTTTCATTTTTCCCCCCCAACGAGGCAGTCTGCGGAAAGCGGACCATGTCAGGCCGCGCTGCTTTCCGGTAAGCTACTTCACTGTACCTTTCAGCCATCCTGGGCGGGATCGGCGACCGGCGTTTGGGGATTCTCTTCTGAATTACTGCGAGTTGCGATCGGAGGGACGAGCCACTCCCGAGAGTAGCGCCACCATCTGCGCTGCACTTTCCCCGAAGAGTCCGACGGCCAATCCGCTGCCGTCGGCAAGCGCTATCAATGCCCGGTCCGGACCGTGTCCGAGCAGCTGAGCGAACGCCACATCACGGAACAGCTCTGGCGGAAGAACAGCGACCCACCCGTCCCGGAATTTGTGCGGTATCGAAGAACGGTAAGTTTCCGGCGCCTCATGGCACGACCAGAATTTTATAAGAGGCTGCTCACTAGAGGGCATAGGCGCGATGCGATATCAGACCTGGACCGCCCGGCGGAAACTGCTGGGGAAAATTGTCGCCCTTTCAAATTGCGCTGGAGTACCGTAACGGACAACCGGCAAAGAAAGAAGTGAGTGGTAACTGTTGAGGAAAGAGCAGCTACCTCCGTCAGACGAGCTTTCGACGTTTGGTTCTAGTACTTCCATCGATAGGACTGGAAGCAAGGGAACTGAGCCGATTGGTTGTTGACAGCGGAAGCCATCGCAATTCAACATGGGTTTATCCAAACGAGAACTCTCAGCATATCGCTTATTACGGAATAAATTCTGTAAATAAACTCTTCGTTGGCGTTTTGTTTGGGAGATATTAGTAAACGGGACTGGTTTTGCGTGAGCTATGGGAGATTGTCTCAGTAGCGGCACCCGGATCCACATTTCCCGATTCACTTCTTTGAAGGCTTGGCGCCGTCCGCCTCGCCACCCTGCTTCTAGTGCCTGATAACCTGCCTGATAATCCAGCAACGACTTTCCTGCGATGAATCGGCCGCGCTTTGATCCGGGTTCTGGCAATTCGAACCTCCTTCCCCGTTCGACATGAAAACAAAAGATCCCACGCAGGTCGTTTTATTTCTTTTCGACCTTCTGGTGATTTGCCTCGGTTGGCAGCTAGCGGTGCAGGCGCGAGTCGCGATGAATCCCTACGTGCCTGTCCGATTCGACCAGGCCCGTTCCGGGTTGTGGGCTCCTTCGCTGGTTACCATCTTGTTGCTTTGGGTGGCGACTTCCACCTGGCTACGGTTCTATGCCAAGCCGGCTACCGGAAGCTTGCGTCGCGTGGCGCGGGGCGCGATCGACGCGGCTGCGCTTCTCGGCTGCCTGACGGTGGTCACAACGTTTTTCTCGCGCGGCATTGGCGATGAAGTGTCGCGCACTTTCGTTTTGCTTTACGTGCCGATCGGGCTACTGTTGTTCAGTTTGGCGCGCTGGGGTTCGCCACCGGCAAGCCGCTACGTGCATGCCCGCTGGCCGCTTCGGGAGCGGGTGGCGGTGCTCGGCGAAACCGAGGCTGCGACGCGGCTCATGCAGCAACTCGAACAGAAGACGGGCATGCTGCGGATGCGCGGTCTGATCGTTCCGCGCGATGCCGAGGAATTTGCGCACCAAAGGCAGGATCTCCGCATACTCGGCCGCACCGACCGGCTTGCTGAGCTGATCAATCGCGAAGGGCTGAGCCGCTTGATTATTCTCGATCACTCTCTTCCCCAACCCGAGCTCGAAGCATGCAACAGGGTAGCCCGGCGCATGGGGGTCGCGGTGAGCCGCGCCGTGGGCTACGAACCGGTTTACCAGAGAGCGCAGCTGACAACCATTCACGGGGTGGCGCTGATCGAGCTGACGCCGGTCTCGTTCTCGCTCTGGCAGGAGCTGATCAAACGCGTGATGGATATCGTGCTCTCGGCGGCGCTGTTGCTTGCCTTTAGCCCGCTGATGATCGCGATTGCGATGCTGGTGAAGCTGACATCAAAGGGCCCGGTTCTCTATAAGGCTCCGCGCGTCGGCAAGGGCGGCCGGTACTTCACGTTTCTCAAGTTTCGCTCCATGTACGTCGATTCCGATGTCCACCGGACCGCTCTGCAAAACGAGAAAGACGGACACATTTTCAAGTTGAAGAACGATCCGCGTGTGACTCCTCTCGGGCGCTTCATCCGGCGCTATAGTCTGGACGAGCTGCCGCAATTGTTCAACGTGCTGCGGGGGCAGATGAGCGTGGTGGGTCCGCGTCCGCTGCCGGCGCAGGATCTCGATCCGGACGGCATGAGCGGGCGATTCAGTCTCTGGGCGGAGCAGCGGTCGCGCGTGCATCCGGGCATTACCGGTTTGTGGCAGGTGCGCGGACGCAGCGCGCTTGCTTTTGAAGAGATGATTCGCTTCGACATCGAGTACATCCAGAACTGGTCGCTGCTGACCGATGTCCAAATCCTGCTCGAAACGCCGGCGCTCGTGCTGAACGGCGCGGGCGCGTACTGACCCATATGCACCAACTCGCGAAAGGACTGTTATGAAAGTTGCCATTCTGGCCGGCGGCGTTGGCTCACGCCTGTCTGAAGAAACGGAAATCAAGCCCAAGCCGATGGTCGAAGTCGGGGGCAAGCCGATCATCTGGCACATCATGATGCACTACTCGCATTATGGGTTCCGCGACTTCGCCCTCGCGCTCGGCTACAAAGGCGAAGTGATCAAGAAGTACATGCTCGACTACGCCGCCTTAAGCTGCGATCTCAAGGTGAATACCAGGACAGGTCTGGTGAGCATGCAGGGAGACCGGGGCTTCGACTGGAATGTCGATCTGATCGACACGGGGATGAATACACAGACCGGCGGACGAATCAAGCGTCTCCAGCGGGTTATCGGCAACGAGACGTTTATGTTGACCTGGGGCGATGGCGTGTCCGATATTGACCTGGACGATCTGCTTCGTTTTCACCGCGCCCACGGCAAACTCGCCACGCTGACCGCGGTGCGGCCCACGGCGCGTTTCGGCCATCTTGAACTCGATGGCGCGAAGGTGGTCGAGTTTTCAGAAAAACCGCAGACGCGTGAAGGCTGGATCAACGGCGCCTTCTTCGTGCTCGAGCCCGAGGTGTTCGATTACATCGAGGGTGACGACACGCACTGGGAAAAGCAGCCGCTCGAGCGCTTGGCGCGCGAAGGCCAGCTCATGGCCTATCAGCACAATTCGTTCTGGCAGTGCATGGACACGCTGCGCGAGAAGAAGTATCTGGAGTCGCTTTGGGAGTCGGGACACGCCCCTTGGAAGACCTGGTCGGAGCAAGAACATTCAGGAGAGCAAAGTGAAAGTACTTTTGACGGGACACGAGGGATACATCGGAACGGTCTTGACCCCCATGCTGTTGCAGGCCGGCCATGAGGTTCACGGCCTAGACAGCAACCTCTTCGGGCGGTGTACGTTCGGCGAAGAACCGCGCGCGATCCCGGCATTGCAGAAGGACGTGCGGGATGTCGAGCGGCGCGACCTGGAAGGCTTCGACGCGATTCTGCACCTGGCTGGATTGTCGAACGATCCGCTCGGCGATCTGAATCCGGGGCTGACCTACGAGATCAACTACCGGGCTTCGGCGCGGCTGGCTCAGTTGGCCAAGCAAGCGGGCGTCCGGCGATTCATCTTTTCGTCCTCTTGCAGCAACTATGGGGCGGGCGGGGAAGACATGTTGACCGAAGAATCGGCCTTCAACCCGGTTACGCCGTATGGCGAGTCGAAGGTGTTGGTCGAGCAGGACGTGGCGAAGTTGGCCGACCAGCGGTTCTGCCCGGTGTTTCTCCGCAACGCGACGGCATACGGAGTTTCGCCGCGATTGCGTTTCGATCTGGTGCTAAATAATTTGGTGGCCTGGGCGTTGACCACCGGGCGCGTCTTCATCAAGAGCGACGGCACGCCGTGGCGTCCGATTGTGCATATCGAGGATATCTCGCG
Organism: Bryobacteraceae bacterium; assembly: GCA_965219105.1. Taxonomy (GTDB): domain Bacteria; phylum Acidobacteriota; class Terriglobia; order Bryobacterales; family Bryobacteraceae; genus Bog-105. The sequence continues at coordinate 5,142,061 of OZ244728.1, forward strand.
CGCATTTCTCGCCACGCTGGAAGCGCCGGAAGAAGCGGTTTGGAACGAAGCCTTCAATGTGGGCCGTTCGGACCAGAACTATCGCATTCGCGAGCTGGCCGACATCGTGAAGGAGACTGTGCCTGGCTGCGAAATCGAATACGCGGCGGACGCGGGACCCGACAAGCGCTGCTATCGCGTCGATTGCAGCAAGATCCTGCGCCGCGTGCCTGCCTTCGAGCCGCAATGGGACGCGCGTAAGGGCGCCGAAGAGCTGCTGGCGGCCTACCGGAAGGTCGGCCTCACGCAGGACGAGTTCGAAGGAGAGCGCTACAAGCGGATTGCGCACCTGCGCCGGCTGATGGCGGAAGGAACCGTATCGAGCGATCTACGCGTAGCTTCGGCGAATGTGCCTGTCGCGGCGGGCGTGGGGGCGTAAGGCATATGCAACGGACTTCCTGCCGGGCCTGCGAATCGGATCGTTTGCTGCCCGTTCTCACCTTCGGAAAAACGCCGCTGGCTGACGCCCTCATCACGCGCGATCAATTCGGCGAAGAAGACATTACCGCGCCGCTCGACCTGGCCTTCTGCGCCGAGTGCAGCCTCGTGCAGATCACTGAAACAGTGCCGCCCGAGATTCTTTTCTGCCGCAACTATCCGTACTTCTCTTCGGTATCGAAGAGCCTGCTCGAGCACTTCCGCGCCAGCGCGCGTTCGCTGCTCCGCTCGCGGGCGCTCGATGACCGAAGCCTGGTGATCGAAGCGGCCTCGAACGACGGCTACATGCTGCAGAACTTCGTCGAGCACGGCGTTCCAGTGCTCGGCATCGATCCGGCGGAGGGCCCGGCGCGCAAGGCGGTCGAGCGCGGCGTCGACACCATCAACGACTTCTTTACCGTGGCGCTGGCCAGAAAACTGGCTGCCGAAGGACGAGCGGCCGATGTGTTTCTTGCCAATAACGTACTCGCGCATGTGGCCGATTTGAACGGGTTCGTCGACGGCATCAAGGTTCTGTTAAAGCACGGGGGCGTGGCCGTCATGGAGGCGCCCTATCTGGTGGACCTGGTGCGCAAGTGCGAGTTCGACACCATTTACCATCAGCACCTGTGTTACTTCTCGGTGACCGCGCTCGATCGTCTGTTCCGCAGCCATGGATTGTTTTTAAACGACGTGGAACGTACTGCGATTCATGGCGGCTCGCTACGGTTGTTTGTCGAAAAGCGCGAGGATCCAACGCCGCGGCTGCTCGACTTGCTCGACGAAGAAAAGCAGGCGGGCGTCGATACGATCGAGTACTATCGCGGCTTTGCCACCGCAGTTGATAGCGTCCGGTCTTCGCTGCGCAAGATGCTGGGGGAGTTGAAGGCCAGCGGCAAGAAGATTGCCGGCTACGCGGCGGCCGCAAAGGCAACTACGCTGCTGTCCTACTGCGGCATCGGCCATGACACGCTCGACTACATCGTCGACTTGAACTCGTTCAAGCAGGGCCGCTATATGCCCGGCCAGCGTATCCCGATTTACTCGCCGGCCAAACTGCTTGAAGACCGGCCCGATTACGTGTTGATCCTGGCCTGGAATTTCGCGAAAGAGATCGTCGAGCAGCAGCAGGCCTACCGCGAACTGGGCGGCAAATTCATCGTTCCGATACCTGAGCCCGCCATCGTCTAACACATTTTCCTAAGGAGAAACGATTATGCACAGCATCTATCTGGATTCGAAAGCCAGCGATGAAACCAGGCGGCAGCGTCTTTATGACGGCCAGCTGTTCGTCTACAAAGCGACACCGAGTTCGACCGCCTTGGTCGAACACGCGCGCGCGATGATCGAAGGCGCCTTTCCGGGCCTTGACCCACGTGTGGCGCAGTACGACATGAGTGTGGAAGACTACGTGAACCGCGTCGCGCCGCTGAAGCCGGCCTTCATTCACCACCCGGAATCGAAGCGCCTGATTCAAGGCATGCTGCGCGAGCTGCATTGCGATCTGGAGAAGACCTATCTCGATGTCCCGCGCCTTCGCATGGTGACCAGCGACGGCTATCTCACTTCGGGCGTAGGGTATGCGCATCACCTGCACCGCGATACATGGTATTCGGCGCCGCTGTCGCAGATCAATTGGTGGATGCCGATCTACGATATCGAATCGGAGTGTTCGATGGCCTTTCACCCGCGCTACTGGGGAGAGGCGGTGAAGAACGGCTCCCATACGTTCGATTATTACCGGTGGAACTCGGATGGGCGCGCAAACGCAGCCAAGCACATCAAGACCGACACGCGCGTGCAGCCGAAGCCCGAGCAGGACATGGAACTCGATCCGCAAGTGCGAATCGTGCTCTCGCCCGGCGACATGGTGCTCTTCTCGGCCGCGCAGATGCATTCGACAGTGCCGAACACGTCCGGGTTTGCGCGCTACAGCATTGATTTCCGCACCGTGAACAGCGATGACGTGCAGGCGATGCGCGGCGCGCCGAACCACGATTCCGAATGTACGGGCACCTCGCTGCGGGATTTCATGCGCGGCTCGGATCTGGAGCGTCTGCCGGAGGATGTGGTGTCGAAGTACGACGCGGGCAGTTCGCTCGAAGGCACGAAGGTTTACGCGCCGGCGATGGCAGGAGCGTCCGCGCAGTGAGCGCCGCGACGCTTCCGGCGGCGGCCGAACTTGCTTCTCCCGCGGCGGGAAGCGTCCGGTGTCCGAACTGTGAATCGGGTGTCTTTCGGCCCTTTTACGAGGTGCGGCAGGCGCCCGTGCACAGTGTGCTGCTGATGCCCGAGCGCGAAATCGCCCTGAATTTCCCGCGCGGCGATATCCGGCTCGGTTTTTGCACCGAGTGCGGTTTCATCGGCAACATGGTTTTCGATCCCTCCGTACACTCGTATTCGGGTGAGTACGAGGAGACGCAAGGCTATTCGGCGACCTTCCGCGCGTTTCATCGCGCATTGGCCGAGTCGCTGAGCGAGCGCTTCGATCTTCACGGGAAAGATGTGATCGAGATCGGCTGCGGCAAGGGCGAATTTCTGGCGCTGCTTTGCGAAGGCGGTCGCAATCGCGGCACTGGATTCGATCTGGCCTTTGTGCCGGAACGCAATCCGGTGAAGGACGGCTCGGTCACCTTCATCAAGGACTTCTATTCGGAGAAGTATGTCGACGTACGAGGCGACTTTGTGTGCTGCAAGATGACGCTCGAGCACATTCCCGACACAGCTCAGTTTGTCTCGACCGTGCGGCGCTCGATCGGCGATCGCGGGGATTGCACCGTCTTCTTCCAGATCCCGGACATGAGCCGCGTACTGCGCGATTATGCCTTCTGGGACGTCTACTACGAGCACTGCTCTTACTTCACGGCCGCCTCGCTACGCTACCTGTTCGAGAAGTGCGGCTTCGAGGTGCTCTCGACCGGCACCGAGTATGACGATCAGTATTTGACGATTACCGCTAGGCCGGCCGCGCCTGGCTTCACGCCGCAACGCCCGGCCGCCGAGATCGCGCGCCTCGAACGGGAAATCGAGCGATTTGCCGCCTCGTGCCAGAACACGATCACAACCTGGCGCGAGCAGGTTCGTCAATACCGGGAAGAAGGCAAGAAGGTGGTCATCTGGGGTTCGGGGTCGAAGGGCGTCGCGTTTCTGACGGCGCTCGGAGACGAAGGCGCGATTGACTACGCGGTCGACATCAATCCGTACCGGCACGGGAAGTTCATGGCCGGCACCGGCCAGGAAATTGTCTCCCCTGACTTTCTTCGCGCATACCGGCCGGACGTAGCCATCGCCATGAACTCGATTTATCTGCCCGAAATCCAGGGAGAACTCGACCGCATGGGGCTTGCGACGCGTTTGCTGGCACTCTGATGGCTTCTTCTTCCTCGCTCATGAGTCCGCCCTGCCCGGTCTGCGAAGCGCAGGCCAGCCGCCCCATCGCTTCGCTGCCGCGCGTGCCGGTTCACTGCAATGTGCTGTGGCCGGATGCCGAAGCGGCCCGCTCCGCGCCGACCGGCGAGATCGAGCTGGTCTTCTGCGAAAGCTGCGGACATAGCTTCAACACGGCCTTTCTCGCGGAACTGGTCGAGTATGCGGAGGGTTACGAAAACTCGCTCTACTTCTCGGCGACATTCCGCGAGTACGCTGCCGCACTTGCCGAGCGCCTGGTCACCACGTTCGGGCTCTTCGGCAAGGATATTGTCGAGATCGGATCGGGGGGCGGCGACTTCTTGCGGGCCCTCTGCGAGCTTGGGGCCAATCGCGGCACCGGCTTCGACCCGAGCGCGCTGCCGGCGTCCTCGCCGAACCTGACCTTTATCCGCGACCTGTTTAGCGACCGGTACCGAGACATTACGGCGGATTTTCTGGTTTGCCGTCATGTACTCGAACACTTGGAAGCGCCGCGAGAGCTGCTGCGGCTGCTTGCTCCGGCTCTGCGCGCGGAGGGCGGCCTTTATTTTGAAGTGCCGAACGCTGATTTTCTGTTTGCCGACGGCTCGGTCTGGGACTTGATTTACCCTCACGTGTCGTACTTCAGCCGGTCTTCGCTGCGCACGTTGTTTGCCCGCGCAGGGTTTTCTCCGCTGGCGGTCGAGTCTGCCTTTCGCGGCCAATTCCTGTGTCTCGAAGCCATCAGGGGCGCGGCTGGCGAAAATGCCCATCCGGGCGAGCTCGAAGCGTTACGAAAGACGGCCGCGTTGTTTGCCGAAACCTATGCCGCAACGGTCGCCTTCTGGCAGTCCGAGCTGGAGCGCGAGCTAGGCGCGGGCAAGCGAGTAGTCCTCTGGGGCGCAGGCGCAAAAGCGGTCAGTTTCCTGAATGCGGTACCGGGCGCAGGGGCTATCGGCTATGCGGTCGATCTCAACCCGAAAAAGCACGGCCTGTTTCTGCCCGGTTCGGGAACCGAAATCGTGCCGCCCGAACGCCTCGCCGAATTGCGGCCGGATTTAGCGATCGTGCTGAACCCGATTTACGAACCTGAGATCCGGGCCGAACTCGACCGGCTAGGTTTAGCCGGTACTAGGTGCCGGGCGGTTCACTCGTGCCAAGTACTGGCGGCATAGCTTTTGCTTAGGATATCTGCGAGAACAAAGAGTATGCGGTTAGCGAAATATTCCCGGGTTGCGATATCTTGGCTGAGCCTGACTTGCCTGCTGCCATGGAGCGGCGCGATCTCGGGCGCGCAGGCGGTGGCAACGCCTCCCGAAGCGGCGGCAGAGGCGTTCGCAGCGCGGCCGAGTCAGGAGGGCTATTTACTTGGCGCGGGCGATGTGATCACGGTTTGGGCTCTCGGAGCCGAAGAGATGTCGGGCAAGCCTTATGTGGTTCCGCCTGGCGGGTATGTGGATTTTCCGCTGGCCGGGCGCATCCGCGTCGCCGGACGGACAGCCGAACAGCTCAAAGCCGACCTGATGGAGAAGCTGAAAAAGTTCGTGCGGGAGCCGGATGTGTCGGTCAGCATTGCCGAGTTTCGCAGCCAGCCGGTGTCGGTTCTGGGATCGGTGAAGCAGCCGGGCGTGCACCAGCTGCAGGGCGGCAAATCGCTGCTGGAAGTGATATCGCTGGCCGGCGGGCCGCTGCCCGAGGCTGGCAATATCGCCGTGATTACACGGCGTTCGCAGTGGGGCGCGATCCCGGTGGCGGGCGCGACCGAGGATTCAAGCGGCAAATTTTCGGTCGCCCGCATCGATATTCATGCGCTGGCCGAAGCAAAAGATCCGCAGAACAATATCACGATTTGCCCAAACGACGTGATCGAGGTGCCGAAAGCACGTCTTGTTTACGTGCTCGGCCAGGTAAATAAGCCGGGCGGCTACGTGCTCAATTCCGATCAGACGGTGTCTGCGCTGCAGGCGCTTTCAATGGCCGGCGGCCCGAGCCAGTTCGGCTCCTTGAAGAAAGCGAGGATTCTGCGTCCGAAGCCGAGCTCAACCGGGCGCGAGGAGATCGCGGTAAACCTCAGCCACGTGATCGATGGGAAATCGGAAGACTCGGTGATGCGGCCCGATGACATCCTGTATGTACCCGGCAATCTCGGAAAAAATGCCGGACTCAAAGCTCTCGAAACCGGAATCCAGGTCGGCACCGGCCTGCTGATCTGGCGGTAAATCAGTTTCTCTATGAATAACGATCCAGCGTATCCTGCCATCCTGCCCGGGCCAGAACGGCCAGCTCTCGCAGCTTGGCTCCCAGCGTCTCCACCAACCGGCCCGGACGAAGCGTCGAGCGCTCTGGCGAGTGTGACCGGCGTGCTGTGGCCTGGCAAATGGTGGATTCTAGGATGCGGCCTGCTCTGTGCGCTGGCGGCTCTGACGGCGTCGTATTTTCAGACGCCGCTCTACCGCGCTAAAACCTCGCTCGAAATTCAGGACCTGAACGACAACTTTCTGCAGATGGGGGACCTTCAACCGGTCTCCAAGCACAGCGACTCGACCGAGGCTTATGTCCAAACCGAGATTGAAGAGTTGACAAGCACGGCGCTGCTCTCACGCGTGGCCAAGCAGCTGCAGATGCCGGAGGATTTTACCGATAAGCCGCCGAGCCGCTATCAGCAGCTCAAATTGCGGCTGCTCGCGCCCGGCACCTCGCTCGATACGCCGCTCGAGCAGGCAATCGCGGAGGCGCGCAGCAGCCTCGATGTGGCCGCCTCGCGCGGCTCGGCGCGCATCGTCAACATTCAGTACACCTCGCCCGATCCGAAATTCGCAGCCGCCTTCACCAATGCGCTGGCCCAGAATTTCGTCTCGCGATCGATTGAGATGCGCATTCAGTCGAGCGAACGCATGGGCGATTGGCTGCTCAAGCAGGCCGACAGCCTGCGCGCGAAACTGCAAGCGTCCGAAGATGAGCTGCAGCGGTACGGACAGGCGCAAGGGCTGCTGTTTACCGACGAAAAGAACAGCGTGGCCGAAGGCAAGCTGAAGCAGTTGCAGGGAGAGCTGTCGTCGGCGCAGGCCGACCGGATCTCTAAGCAGTCTAAATATGAGCTGCTCAGCAAGGCGAGCCCGGAAGGGCTGGGTCAATTGACCGACAATGCCGGATTGCGCGAATACGAATCGAAGTTGGCCGATGGACGCCAGCAGCTGGCCGATGCCGAGGCGCTTTATACGCCCAATCACTACAAAGTAAAAGAGCTGGAGGCGCGCGTCGCGCAGATGCAAGCTTCGCTGGCTGCGGCGCGCAAGGAGATGATCGGTCAAACGGTCAACGAATTCGAAGCCGCGCAGCGCCGCGAATCGCTGCTCGAAGGGGCCTATAACCAGCAGGCAGGACTCGTCTCCCGGCAGGACGCGAAGGCGAGCCGGTACAACATTTTGAAAGGCGAAGTCGAGACCAACCGGCAGCTGTACGATTCGATGCTACAGAAGGTGAAGAACGTCAGTATCGCCTCCGCCATGCATGCCAGCAACATTGCAATCTTCGATCCGGCCGAGGTGCCCAACCATCCGTTCGAGCCGCGCCCCTTGCTCAATGGCCTGATCGGGATGCTGGGCGGGCTGCTGATCAGTTCGCTATTCTTCTTTCTCCAGCACCGCTGGGACCGGAGCCTCAAAACGCCCGGCCAGGTATCGACCTTGCTGCGGATTCCCGAACTGGGAGCCGTGCCGAGCATTCGGATGGGGATCGCTCCCGTGCGCGGCGCTTCGCTTCCGGCAGGGTCGTCCAAGACGTCCAGCATTCTGCCGTTCAACCGGACTGCCGCCCCGGCAGGCGACCCCGCGCAGGACGCACTGGCGAGCGTGGTTGCGAACTCCTTCCGTGCCATCCTTGCGTCGTTGAACGTTTCGTCGGCTCGCGCGCACTCGCCGCACATCATTACCGTCACGAGCGCCCGGGCCAAAGAGGGCAAGACCAGCACCGCATCGAATCTGGCACTGACTCTGGCTTCAGTCGGCAAGCGAGTGCTGCTGGTGGACGGCGACTTCGTCAAGCCTCGCCTGAATAAATTGTTCGATCTGCCCGAGAGCCGCGGATTCAGCGATCTGCTGCTGAGCAAAGCCGGCCTTGCCAAGGCGCCGCTCTCCGATTTCGTGCAGAAAGCGCCCGGTACCGAACTGTCGGTCATGGGAGTCGGCACGGTGCGCACGCAGGCCTGGAGTCTGCTCTACGGCGGCCAACTCGGCGAAGTCTTCGAAGAGCTGCGGCGGGCTTACGAAGTTGTCATCATTGACACCCCTCCTGTGCTCGACGTGGCCGATGCGCGGCTGATTTGCCGCCAGGCCGATGGCGTCGTGCTGGTGTGCCGGGCCGGTACCACGGATCGGGAAAGCGCTCGCATGGCGGTGGAGCGACTGGTCTCGGACGGCACCCGTATCTTCGGTACGATCCTAAACGACTTCGACCCGCGCGGCAGCCGTGACTACAAAGGCTACTACTCGTACTACGGCGAGCCGGCCGCGGCGCCCGCTTCCTCGCGTCCTACTCGAAACTGGCTTCGCTAACCCTCTCCAGGTCTGGACGGCGCTATAGCTGTCCACTCGGAGTTCCGCCGCATGGAACCAAGAAGGAATATACTGATTTCGGCCTACGGGTGTGGCCCAGGCCGCGGCTCCGAGCCGGGCGTGGGTTGGCACTGGTCGAATCAGGTCGCCCGTTTCCACAATGTGTGGGTGTTGACGCCGGAAAGCGAGCGGGCTTCCATTGAGGCTTTTCCGGCCAGCGAACTTCCCGCCGGACTCCGCTTCCTGCACGTCGACCTGCCGCGCCGGATCCGGCCAAGCAATCAGGACACGGTGGTGCGCTACGCCCTCCATTACCATCTGTGGCAGATCTGGGCTTACTTTTACGTCCGGCGCATGCATCGCACGCTGCGCTTCGATGCGATTCATCATTTAACTTTGGGCGCACACTGGAAACCGAGTTTTCTCGCGCTGCTTCCCATTCCGTTTCTGTGGGGACCCGTTGGAGGCGCAGAACGCACGCCGCGCAGTTTTGCGCGGAGCCTGCCCTGGTCGGCACGGCTCGTCGAGGTGCTCCGCTCGCTGGTCCACTGGGTGGCCGAGTCCGACCCTTGGCTGCGGTTAACGGCCCGCCGGTCGCGCCTTGCGCTCGCCAAGACCGCCGAGACGGGCGCTCGGATCCAAACGCTCGGGGCGAGATCGGTCGAGATATTCTCAGAAGCCGGACTGCCGGAAGACGAACTGGCCAGGCTTGAGTGCGTGCCGGTCCGAACGGGGGAGCCCGTGCGGTTTCTGTCGATCGGCCGTTTATTGCACTGGAAAGGTTTTGAGCTGGGCTTGCGGGCCTTTGCACAAATCCACGGTGAGTTTCCGCAGGCGACCTACTGGATCGCGGGCGACGGGCCCGAGCGCCCGCGTCTCGAAGCGCTGTGCGGCACGCTCGGCATTGCCGGCAAGGTGACATTTCTCGGCTGGCGGTCCCGCCCGGAAGTGCAAGAGGCGCTTGCCTCGTGCGATGTGGTGGTGCATCCGAGTCTGCACGATTCCGGCGGCTGGGCGTGCGTGGAAGCGATGGCGGCGGCGCGTCCGGTGATCTGTCTCGATTTGGGCGGCCCGGGCGTGCAGGTCACCTCGCAAACCGGGTTTAAAATACCGGCCACCGACCCGGCGCAGGCGCTCGCCGCGATGGCTGCGGCTATGCGTGACCTTGCTGGAGATCGTGCTCTTGTCTCTCGCCTCGGAACGGCAGCCCGGGCCCGGGTGCGCGCCGAGTTCTCCTGGGCCGGCAAGGCGCAAAAACTCGCGGATTTCTACCGGCGGCCCGGGGTAGCCGCTTCCTCCGAGCAGGAGCCGGGCCGGTTGGCCTGCCAGGTATGATCAACGCCGTCCGGGGCCGCTTCGGCCCTTGGCTTCCGAAGCTTCTGCTGACGGGCTTAGTTCTGCTGGCTGGAGTCTGGGTGGCGAGCGCCCCGCTGAAGGTCTGGATTCTGGTCTCGGTCATGGCAGCACTTGCACTGTTTGAGATCGAGCCAATCTACTGGGTACTGGGGGCCATTCTTGCTGCAGTGCTCTCGCGCGCCGCTGTGGCGATCGGGGCGCCGCATTTCCTTAACTTCGCGCATTTTCCGCTAGTAGCGGGCGCCGTGCTGGTGGCGAGCTGGAAGGGCCGGTCGCCAAGCCCTGCCGCGCGGATGCTCGGGGCAGGCATTCTGGGCTTCCTGGCGGTCAATCTGCTCTCCTGGCTGATCAATGGCGGCGAGCCGCTTCGGCCGGTCCTGAACTGGCTCGTGTTGAGCGAGCCGTTCCTGCTGGTGTACGCGCTGCTCAAGGCTGCTCCCGAAGCGCGCTGGATTCCGAAACTATGGCGGCTGATCCTCGCGCTCGGTTTCGTGCAGGTGGTGCTCGGAGTCTATCAGTGGCAGCGCCTCAGTCATGGCAATCCGGATCTGGTCCAGGGCTCGTTCATTCGGTCGGGCACCGGCGCCCATGTGGCCGGGAGCGTTGTTCTGCTCGGGGTCATGGTCGCGGTTTCGCAGGCCTGCACGGCGAAGCAGATGCGCGCCCGCCTTCTCCTCTTTGCAATGGCCGCACCGCTGCTCGGGCTGTCCGTCATTGCCGACGCCAAACAGGTCATCTTGTGCTTTATGCCGGGCCTGCTGCTCGCGATTCTCAGTTGTACCCGGCTGCGGCCTTCGCAGCTGCTGGCGCCGCTCGGGTTCGCCAGCCTCCTGTTTTATCTCGCTTTCCTGCTCTACCCACCGTTGCAGATCATCGCGAACCAGCCGTTTGTCGCCGAAGGTCTGGCCGGTAAAGCCGAAGGCGCGACCACCATCGCCAGCATGTTATCCAGGCGGCCCGGCGGCTGGCTGCTCGGCCTGGGCCCGGGCGACACGGTCAGCCGCGTTGCCTTGCTGACGCCCGATGCCGACCTCGATCCCGGATCTTCGGTGGCGGCTCTGGGGCTCAAAACAGCGCCCGAAACTCGCCAGCTACTCGCTTTGTCCCAGTCCAATTACATCTGGAGCAGTTCCTCGGTGTGGTCGCCGGTTTGCAGCTGGTTCGGTCTCTTCGGCGATCTGGGACTGGCCGGTCTTGCTCTCTACCTCTTTATGGCGCGCGGGCTTTGGAAAGCGCTTGGGGGCGAAAAGACCTGGCCTTCGGCGGCAGCCAAGGGATCTTTGGTGATGGTGCTCGGCCTAGGCTGCGTGTACGACTGGCTTGAGGAGCCTGCCTTCACGCTGCTGGTTGGCCTGATCGTCAGCTTAGCTGTCCTCGCCCGCCGCGAATCGGCCGCCCAAACGCGCTTGCCCGGCGAGCTCCGCTTCCGTCCTTCGCTGGTGGCCTAAGAGCCACAACTTCCGTTTTAGTCACTCTGGCGATCTCCGCTCTTGCGGCGGGCACTCGTCCGCACTCTCTTTCCGCGCACCCTTTTACGCATTCATCCCGCACGGTCCCTTCCTTATGAAAGTTCTGGTTCTCCATACGAAATACCGGTATGCCGGCGGTGAAGATGCCGTGGTCGATTCCGAAATCGCCCTGCTTCGCCGTTACGGCGTCGAGGTCCACGATGTGCAGCTCAGCAATGAGGCCTCGGGGCTTCCCGGCGCCGTCCAGTTGGGGCGCGAGTCGGCTTGGTCGGAGCCTTCCTACCGCCTGGTCAAAAAACTCTGCGCGGATTGGCGGCCGGATGTCGTGCACGTCCACAACTTTTGGATGCGCCTATCGCCTTCGGTGCATACGGCGTGCCGGGAGGCCGGTATCCCCGTGGTCCAAACGCTGCACAACTTTCGCCTGCTGTGTCTGCGCGGCGATTTTCTGCGCGACGGCAAAGTTTGCACTGACTGTTTAGGGGAGGGTCCCTGGCGGGGCGTTCTGCACCGCTGCTATCGCGATTCGTTTCTGGCTTCGGCGGCGGTCGCGCGCATGATCGCGCGGCACCGCAGCCTCGAAACTTGGGACCGTCAAGTGGACTCCTTCATCGCCTTGAGCAGCCATTCCCGCTCGAAGTTCATCGCCGGCGGCCTCGATCCGGCGAAGATCTCCGTCAAGCCGAACTTTGTCGACGACCTGCAAGGGGCAGGGCGTGGACGCGCCTCGGCTTCGCATACGATCGTGTATGTGGGCCGGCTGGCCCCCGAGAAGGGACTTGACACTCTGCTGGAGGCTTGGAAGGCGGCTTCACCCGCTCGCGGCGAGCTCGTCATAATCGGCGACGGCCCGCTTCGCGCGGACCTGGAAGCGCAAGCCCGATCGCTTGGCTTGGACCCCGAGCGGGTGCGCTTCCTCGGCCCCCTGCGGCTTTCCCGCGTCCTGGAGGAAATGGCCGCCGCCCGCGCGGTCGTTATCCCGTCGCTTTGTTTTGAGAATTGCCCCCGCAGCGTGCTCGAGGCCTACTGCTCGGGCCGCCCGGTTTTAACCTCCCGGATCGGCGCGCTCGATGAGTTCGTTCACGATTGGCAGACCGGACTCAAATTCCAGCCAGGCGACCCGGCCGACCTGGGCGCATCGCTCTCGACGATTCTATCCGACCCTGATCTAGCCGACCGGCTCGGCGCACGGGCCCGCGAGGAGTACCTAGCCCACTACACGCCGGCACGGAACTTTTCGATGCTTGCGGCAGTCTATGACTCAGTTTTGATGCCGCAGGCGCCCGGCTTGGCCGCTGTGGCCACTGCGCACTCCCGGTAAACGCTATGCCGATTCCCGTTCCCTCCCGTCTCCCGAAGCAAAACATCCTCGGCGTCGGGATCACGCCTACCTCTTACAGAGAAGTCGTCGAGGTGTGCCGCGCCTGGTGCGTGGCCCCGGAATCGAGCGGGCAGCGCGGCCGCTACATCACCGTCACCTCGGTCCACGGGATCGTCTCGGCGGTCTCGGAACCCGCCTTTCGCGAGTGTCTCAATGAGGCCGATATTGCAACGCCAGACGGCATGCCTGTGGTGTGGGCGCTGCGCTCCTTCGCGCACCCCGCGCAGCAGCGAGTATACGGTCCTAATTTGACGCTCGAGCTCTGCGCCATGGCCGAGCGCGAACGCCTGCCCATCTTCCTGTACGGCAGCCGTCCCGAAACGCTCGCCAGCCTTTCGGCGAACCTAGTTCGCCAGTTTCCCGGGCTGCAAATCGCCGGGACGCTCTCGCCGCCCTTCCGCCCGCTGACCGAAGCCGAGAGCGACGCGATCGCCGGCCAAATCCGCGCCTCGGGTGCGCGGCTGGTCTTTATCGGTCTCAGCACGCCCAAACAGGAACGCTGGATGCGCGCTCATCGCGACCGTCTGCCCGGCGCAATCCTGGTCGGCGTCGGCGCTGCCTTCGATTTTCACGCGGGCATGCTGCGCCAGGCGCCGCCCTGGATGCAGCGCTCGGGCCTTGAATGGTTGTTTCGCCTGGGCGTTGAGCCGCGCCGTCTCTGGAGGCGGTATCTGCTGGTCACGCCCATCTTCCTGCCGCTATGGGCTTTGCAGAAGCTCGGGCTGCTGCGCCCGTTTGCGCGCTTCAGCTCCTGCCAGCCCGGAGCATAGGCCCTCGGTGGCCCAAAGTTTTCGTTGGAACGTTTGTCACAATTCGGAGAGGATTTTATGAATGACCAGAAAAAGGTACTCGTTACGGGCGCGGGCGGCTTCATCGGCCACCACCTGACACGCTTTTTGAAGCGGGAAGGCTACTGGGTGCGCGGCGTAGACGTGAAACGCCCGGAATATGAGCCGACCGCGGCCGACGAGTTTCTCGAGCGCGACTTGCGCTACTGGGAGCCGTGCCTCGAAGCGGCCGAAGGCATAGACGAGGTCTATGCGCTGGCAGCCAATATGGGCGGCATCGGGTTCATCGAGTCGAATAAGGCCTTGATCGTCCGTGATAACACGATGATCAACATGCACACCCTCGAAGCAGCGCGCGTCCAGGGCGCAAGCCGCTACCTGTATACTTCGAGCGCCTGCATCTATCCCGGGTACCTGCAAAAATCTGCCGATGTGACTCCGCTCAAAGAGGAGCACGCCTATCCGGCTGACGCAGAGGACGGCTACGGCTGGGAAAAACTCTATGCCGAACGGGCCTGCCGCCATTACACGGAAGATTTTGGCCTCGAGACGCGCGTGGTGCGCTTTCATAACATCTTTGGACCGCTTGGCACCTACGACGGGGGGCGCGAGAAATCGCCCGCCGCGATCTGCCGTAAAGTCGCGCTGGCCGATAGCGGCGACTCAATTGAGGTGTGGGGCGATGGCGAGCAGACCCGCTCCTACTGCTATATCGACGATTGCGTCGAAGGCATCTATCGCCTGATGCGGTCGGAGTATCGCGAGCCGCTCAATCTTGGGCAGGACCGGATGATCTCGATCAATCAGCTGGTCGACATCGTGGCGCGAATTGCGGGCAAATCCATTGGAAAAACTCACGATTTGACTAAGCCGCAGGGCGTGCGCGGCCGCAATAGTGACAACACGCGGTTGCGCGAGGTGCTGGGCTGGGAGCCTGCCATCTCCCTCGAAGCCGGGCTTGCGAAAACCTACGCCTGGATCTCCTCGCAGCTTGCCGAGGAGGGCCGCCTGCCCGCTACCGCCGTTGAGCCCGTAGAAGCGCTCACCGCGTCAGCCTAGCGCCCGCGCTGTGCCGCTCTCGCGCCGCTCGAAAACCCGCCTGCAGAGATGGTCCGCCCAAGCTGCGGGCCGCTTTGCCGCCGGTCCGGCCGAGAGTCGCGTGGCGGTGCTGTGTTACCACTCGATTCACCCGCGGCACTCATTTGCGCTCCGCCCGGAAGTCTTCGAAACGCACTTGGCTTGGCTGGCTGCGCACTGCGCCGTGATCCCGCTTCAAGACGTGCTGCGTCAACAGGCAAGTGACCGGCCGCGGGTAGCGATCTCTTTCGACGACGGCTACCGCGACAATCACGAGATAGCGCTGCCGCTGCTTGCGAAATACGGCATGACAGCGACGTTTTTCCTGACATCCGGCTTTGTCGACGGAGACCCGGCAGTGGCGGCACGGCTCGGCACGGCGTGGCAGGTCTCTGGCAACGAGATTGAGCCCCTTTCCTGGACGCAAGTAGGCGAACTGCGCGCGGCCGGCATGTCGATCGGCGCCCATACCGTCTCTCATCCCGTGCTCGGGTCTCTGCCCGCGGCTGCGGTTCGGGCCGAGTTAACCGACTCTAAAAACAGGCTCGAAGATCGTTGCGGCGAGCCCATCACAAGCTTGGCCTATCCCTATGGCGTCCTGGGCGAGTCGGTGAACCGGGAAACGCTGTCGCTTGCGGCCGAAACTGGCTATGAGTTCGCGGCCCTGGTGCGATTCCGGGGCGTTCGGCCGGGCGATTCGCCTTTAGCCCTGCCGCGCTTCATTGCCGAACTCGACTCGGCGGAAACGCTTCGTCAAAAGGTGCTTGGCTGGTGGGATATCGTCAGCTGGCGTCCTTCTTTTTAAAATGGCAGTGTCGACCCCCATGTTCGCGCCCGATCTTTCCACCGATGCGCTTTCCTCCTCTATGCCACGGCGTAAAGTAGCGCTCCTGACCAACATTCCGGCCCCGTACCGGGTCGAATTATTCAATCAGTTGCAGCAGCATCACGACCTGAAAGTGTTTTTCGATGCGGCTTCCGAGCCGAATCGGAAGTGGAACCCCCCGGCAGCCCTGCGCTTCCCTCATCGTTACCTCGCCAGCCGCGTCCTGGCGTATCAGCGCAAGCGGCAGGATGGCGTTCCCGGCGAGCAGCGCTTCCGGCAACTCTCTCTGCAGCTCATTCCCGCCCTCCTGCGCTTCCGGCCCGACATCGTCATCTCAGCCGAGCTCGGCATTCGCACGCTGCAGGCCCATCTGTATTGCGCTCTCGCCCGAAAGCCGCTGTTCATTTGGTGGGAGGGAACGCCGCATACCGAGGGCTGGGTCGGCAAACGGCAAGTGTCTCTGCGCCGTTACTTGATTCGACGGGCGGCCCGGTTCTGGAGCAATGGCGCCGAATCGTCTACGCTGCTCGGCTCCTATGGTGCGCCGTCGAGCCGTATCGATGAGGCAATGATGTGCACCGATACCGAGTGGCTCTCGAGCGAAACCGAGCGCGCGCTCGCCGGGCGCCGGGAGTTTCGTGAACGCTTGGGTCTGCGCGGCGTCGTATTTCTGTTCGTCGGGCGCTTCATCAAACATAAGGGCATCGTTCAGTTCCTGGACGCGCTCGAGCGGCTCGCCGCCCGCACCGCTGCTCCCTTTTCGGCGCTTTTGCTCGGAGACGGTCCGGACCGGGCGCTCCTCGAAGACTGGAAGCGTCGCCACCCGTCCCAAGTCGCAGCGATAGTCGATTTTCAGCAACCCGACGCGCTGCCGGGCTTCTACGCGGCCGGCGATGTGTTTGTGCTTCCCACGCTGGACGATAACTGGTCCCTGGTGGCGCTCGAAGCAGCTGCGGCCGGATTGCCGCAGATCTTTTCTTCCTTCAACGGCGCTGCCTCCGACTTGCGAGCCCGCCAAGCCGCCGGAGTGGTGGTCAACCCAACCGATCTCGACGCCTTCTGCCAGGCCCTTCAACGCTACGCCGAAAACCCGCCCGGACGAATCCCGCTAGCCGAACGCCGCGAGATCATTCAGTTCTACAGCGCGCAAGCCTGTGCCGAACGCGCCGCTCAGTCGGTCGACCGGTGCTGCGCCGGTTGGGCGGATCGCTCTCGCGCCGCCGCTGGATGACCCCCGGCGCCTCTTGCATTCTTACAGTCCATTGGTAGGACGGACAGCTCTCCGCAGCCATGTCTCCTCTGTATCCCCCTTCCGTTTCCGCCGCGCCGCCTCTTCGCCCCCCTATCTCACTATCTTCAGCAGCTCAAATCATTCTCGCGGTTTTTCTGGCCGGCGGCCTGCTCGGTGCCGCCCTCACCGTCTCCGCGCTGCTGGCAGGAGTTGCGTTTTCTCCCTCCCCGTTCTTGTGCGTCTTCCAGACCCGATTGACCAGCCGCCAATCGGGTGATTTCTCGGCCAGCCAATTCCAAACCCTTCGCACAAGCCTCTCGGGGCAAGCAAGGCTCGCGGCATATGGCGATCTCCCGGTGCATCTCTCGTCGGCCGGAGACCGAATCAATGTCACCGCGCGAGCCGTCACCTCTGGTTATCAGTCCGTGACCGGTTCCACACCCCTGCGCGGCCGCGATCTCGCTTGCGATCGCAGCACGGCGGCCGGTTGCCGGGAGGCTCTGCTGACCGAGCAAGCCTGGAACCGCCTCTTCGCTTCGACCGCTCCTGGAGCGGAGGTTTCGGTCGAACTGGAGGGTATTCCGTTTCGAGTGGTTGGAGTGCTCGCAAGCCCCGAGGCCAACCCCCGTCCTGCGCCAGACCTCTACATCTCTTACCGCGACGAACCTGCGCTCGTCGGGATGAATTGGCTCACGCAAGATTCACCGGTCCGCTGGTTGCGCGTGCTGGTCAATGCACCCAATCGGGCGGCGCAAGAACGAGCCAAGGCTCTTCTCTCCCGCTTTTTTCTGCTCACGCCGGCTCAAGCAGGGTTGGTCGCAAAGCTTCGCATACGGGGGCCCATTGTGGCGGCGGCCGGTTCCCATGCAGCGCTTCTCGAATGGCTTGTGCTTCTCTCGGCTCTAGTCGTCGCTGCGGCTCTCCTGGCCGGCGGAGCTTTCCGTTCGCTCCGCCTCGCCCCGGCGGCTTCCGCTGTGCTCGCCGCGCTTCTGGTGGCCTGTGCAACGAATTTAGTACTGGCCGCAGCCATGCCGCACTTCCTGCGCGAGATGCAGGACCGGGCTGCCGTCCTCTCGCTTCGGGCAAGCAAGACAGTTGTGCTCGAGTCCGGGCTGGTGCTCGTCGCTTTTTTGCTCATCGGGCGTCTACTCGCAAACCGCCCCGGAAGGCGACGTCCTGGCACGCGAAACTCCATCCGTAACTCCGGTGCGTTCCGCTGGGCGCGGAAGCATCGTTACACCCTGCTCGCCGGTTTCCTCTTTGCGGCCGTGGCTGGCTACTGGGCTAACGGTTTGTTTGTGTCCGATTTCTGGGAACACGCCGCTGTGGTGCGCGAACTGGCGGCTCACCCTCTCCATCCGGCTCACCCAATCTTCGACGTCTCCACGCCGCACCCCTTCTTCAGTCCTTACGGCTTGGCCCTCGGTCTACTCTCGCGACTGACCGGCCTCTCGGCGGTGAACTCTCTGGGCTTTGCGAGCCTTGCCAACGTACTGCTCCTGGTCTGCTCGCTGCGCCTCTTTGTACGGCGCATGCTGCCCGGTCCTGGCACCGATTTTTACGCGTTGCTCTGTTTGCTTGCGCTCTGGGGTTTCTTCCCCACAATGATGAGCGGGTTCCTTCACCTCGGCCTGGCGATCGAGACAGCAAGCTATCCATCGTTCTTTGCCCTTGGATTTACTCTTCTTGTCTGGTATTGGTATTCACTCTTTCTTGCCCACGGCTCACCCGGGCTTTTTGCTCTGGCGACTGCCGGCGCTAGTCTCGTTCTGCTTGTGCATCCGATAACCGGGGTGGCGCTGCTCACCGGACTATTTGCGCTTACGGTGGATCGCCGCGCGACGATCCGTTCCATGAGCCTCCTGGCGCTCTTGGGCGTCCTCGCCTTCGACCTCTCGTTTGCCTGGCCTTACTACTCCTTCCGCCAGATGCTCTTGGGCAGTTCGCACGCCTTCGATCTGCCCAATCGCGGGGTGTACCCGGGACTGGTCCGGTCTTTCCAAATGACCTGTTTTGCGCTGCTTGGCGTCCCGGCGCTGGTCGGACGCTTCCGGACGAAACACCGTGATTTTCTAGTCGTTCTCGCCCTGTGTCTTTCCGCCGCCTACGCGCTCGGCTGGCTGACAGGCAAGTTCACGCTGGGGCGCGTTGCCTCGGTCCTGCTGCTCTGTTTCCAACTGGCGTTCGCTGACTGGCTGGCCAAGCATCCGTGGCCGTCATTCGCCACGGCGCGGCGGTCCAGGAGGTTTCGGCGTACGGTCGCGGCACACGCTGTCCTAGGCCTGGCTGTGCTGAGCGTGCTGCCGGGCGCTCTCCCGGCGATCCCGGTTTTCCAGAATAGTTATGGCGAGTTCGAATTTCTCCGCTCCGCGGTCGGGCAGGGCCAAACCGTCATGGCCGACATTCACTCGTCTCTGAAGGTCCCGGTATTCGGCGGAAAGGTCGTCGGTTACCCGCCCGAGCATGCTCAAATGTTTCTCGACGCGACGCGCCGATACTCGGATGCCGCCCGCTTTTTTGCGCCCGACACCGGAGCCCGTGCCCGGCGTGACATCCTCGCACGTTATCGCCCTGATTATGTGCTGTTCAGCGAACAGTGGACGCCGGCCTGGCCCAGCGTCGTTCGCTCTCTGCAAGATAGCGCCACCGTGCAATACGCCGACGGCGACTTAGTGCTGTTGAAGCTCGCGGATCGAATGAAACAGAAGCAGGCTATCCCTCACTGATAGCCACTCGGCCGTTTCGCTTCTTGGCGTCTACAGACGGCTAGGGATGACCGGAAAACAGAGAGAATCCAGGGCCGCCTTGCCACGCATTGTTACTTCCTATGTTCTTGACCACTCCCCCGCGGGATTCGGAGACGACGGTCGGCCAACCGTTATACATCGACAATCCGGCCAGGCTGAATGCGGTGTTCGTAAAGGTATACGCCGGAAGCGGGGACACAGCTTGATTGTTCGAATGAAACGCTCCGATTACCTCAACCTGACTGTTGGTTGCGCTTAGCAAACTGCTCGCTCCCTCCGTTTTGTAACCCAAGATCCAGGCCTTCCCGCCGGTGTAGGCCATATGCGGGTTCACGCCATCTTCGATATCGAGTTGCCGTGCCCAAACCTGCTGGTTCGACACGTTGACCAACCCCGGCAGCGCCGTATCCTCCAGGAATAGCTTGCCCGTTCCCGCGCTGGTATTTACATAGCCCCGTGCATTGAGGATATCCGCCAAGACCAGAGTCGACGAGCAATTGTTGAGGACACCTGGATAGCCAAGAGTGGCGGTGTCTAATCCGAAGTTCCGAATCTCAACCGGGTTGCCACTTTGCGAGTCGCAGGAGAACACCGGCCCATTCTGGTGCTGGCCGTTTACGCCATTGAGGAACGAGTTCGAACCCATGATCTTGCGCACCGTGCTGGGGATGTGTAGAGTTCTGGTGATGGAGTAATTACCATAAGGAAAGAAAACGACAGGTTTCCCCGAGTTCAGGGCTGCCTGAATTCCGTCCGTCACATCGCGCCATTCGTTTGGTTGCGCTCCATAGGCAGTGACGTCAGCCCAATCGGCAAAATTATTATCTACCCATTCCGGCGTTTCCTCGATCGGCAAATTCAGCGAGCTCTGCGCAGAGGAGAACAAGGACGCGACCCCGTTCGACGCATACTCGGCGATGGTTGCGCCGTCTACTGCAGCGTTGCTCGAGCCGCTTGCCAAAGCCGAACGGTATCCCGATGTTGCCACGTTTCGCGCATAGAGCAACCCGTGTCCGGAACTTTGATCCAGAATCGCGCTCGCCCCTGAATCGCCGTTGGCAAATTGGCCATCGACCACCGATAAGCTACCCGCTCCTTGGTTTAGGAAGACCGGCACTGCGTTGTTGCTGGACACACTGCGAAACCAATTGGGCATGCCGGAATTCCACACGCCGTACACGTTCTGACTTGCCAGGTTGATGTGCTCGAAGGTGAGACCTACCTCGGTTGCATCCGCATCGGCATCGATTCCGTAATCGAAGCCTGTCACTGAGAGGTTCTTCACATACCCGGGGCCGTTGCCGCTGCCGTGGCTCCGCGACACATTCAATCCGCAACGTCCCTGGCGGTCGCCGGAGACTAGGTTTACGTTCCTGATCGAGCCCCGATTCGAGGCGACCCAGTCGAGCGCAATCGCGCCGGGATTGCCGGAACCCGTTTGCACTGTTAAATTCCAGATGTCGTTGGTATAAGCATCTTCGCCCAAACCCGCGGATCCGCTCGCAATCTCAGAAGCAGTGTAAATAACAGCCTGGCAAACTTCCCGCGCAGCGGCCCCAGCCATTGCCACGTTGCAGTTTGCGTTGGAGAAATGCGGAGCGTGATCCTTGAGGCGGATGAACGTTGTGTCTTTATTCTGGCCTTCAAAGCGCAAGTAGGCGCGCCAGTTCAATACTGTCACTGTCGGCGCAGACGCGTATCCATGGCCCGCGCAACTCGGAGTGCCAATGTTGTACGACCCGTAGGCGATGCTCGTCACCGAGCCATTCGCAATCCTCGTGTAAGCGTCTACACCCGACCCGCCGCCTCCTGAAAACAACAGACTTGGGCCCCCATTCCAACTCGTACCGTACCCGCTTCCGCCTGCCACCACTTGGAGACTCGTTACGCAGCCGCGTTGCGGGTCGACCTGGGCGGAGACCTGAGCGTCGTGATGGCCGTACGAGGCCCATACGAGAGAATCGCTGACCAGGTAAGTCCCCGAAGGGAAGTAGACGGTCGATCCGCGTGAGCCCGGCCCATGATTCGGCTGATGCAGCCCGCCCAGCGCATCAGACATCGCCGCCCGAATCGCGGCCGTGTCATCGGTCGATCCATCGCCCGCCGCCCCATAATTCCGTACGTTGTAATAGCCCACATCGGCCGGGTACACAGCGTCTGCCGTGCTATAGGTCACATTCGACGGAGCCGTTAATGCCCCGTCCGACATGTTTCGAAATCCCTGGCCGCCCATCTTCGGTTCGGCTGCGCAGGTTCGGAGATAGACAGAAGCAAGCAGGATTGGGATCGCGATCGCTGCTCCATAGGTAAGTAGGTGCCGGCGTGAGTTATTCATCGATAAGTTTTTGTTATTGTGTCACAGTCCGGGCACTCAAGTATTCGGTTTATAAATAAATAGTTCGAGCGCGCCACAAACTCGCAGCGCGCCCGACGTGTCGCTCTCAGGCCTCTGGCTCTAAGAGGGAGATCTGCTTACGTTTTCTTGACCGGCTTATTTCGTCCTTCCCGAGTACAGACCGAACCCGTTGCCTCCATGCCAGCTGTTGTTCGAAGCGGTCCCGTGCGTAACGCCGTTTCGATTCTCCAAGACCATCGGTGTCCAGCCATCGTACGTCGTTGCACCTTCAAGGCTAAAGTTGCTGTTGGTCACATTCCATCCGGGCTGACCGCGGTTGCCCTGGTTTGCCGAGCTATAGCTTCCCATCAATTCGTAGGTCGAATTGACGATGTTCCATAAGGTGCCGGTGCTGTCTTCGGTTTTGAAGCCGAATAGCCATATCGTCGCGCCGTTTGCCGTGGCATGCAAGCCTCCGCGCTCGCTGTCGTACTGGTGTAGGTACGCAGTACAGTTTGTGAACACCGACGAGCCCACGATCGCTACATCCTCCATGTAAACGGTCCCGTTACTGGTGGAATCGTTCACATAAGCGAACACGTTGAACATGTCGGCCATTACCGCGTCTCGCGACGACGAGTTGCGCAGGCTGTTAGGCGGTGTATTCTGTATGTCCCAGTTGATGTTGCGAAACTCGAGCGGATACTGGCTCGAGCCCACCATTCGGAACGCGTCGTAGTTGGCCCGATGAGCCCCATCGTCGTTCGGCCAGGAGCCGGGGTAAGGCGCAAACAAAAGGTAGGAGTTCATGCCCTGAATGACCCGCACACTAGCCGGTATGGTCACCGTCGAGGAGATGAAGTAGGACCCGAACGGGAAGTAAATGACCGGGAATCCAGAATTCATCGCTGCTTGAATACAGCCTGTTGCATCCTGCGATCCGTTCGAGGAGCACGCCGGTCCATAGCTCTGCACGTTGGCCCACTCCGACAGATCCGTCGAAACGTACTCGGGCGTTTTCGGTACCGGGAGATTGAGGCTTGTCATCGGAGTTCCTCCGAAGCCGCCGCTGACCGGTGCCGGATAGGCGTACTCGCTGATGTTCGCCCCGCCGGCAGGCGATTCCGAATCGCCCACGCTCATCGCCGAGGCATACCCGGACGTGGTCACGTTCCGGAAAAAGGCTACGCCGCCGCTGCTGGTCGCCTCGTTTTGGATGGCGCTCACCTGATTCGAGCCGCCCGTCAAGTTTGCATCGATCACTGTTAAGCTGCCTCCGTTGTTATTGATGAACGCCGGTACCGCATTCACACTTGACACCTCACGCACCCAGGTATTCATCGAGCCATTTAACAGCCCGGCAACATGTTGATTCTGGAAATGCAGATACTCGTGCGTGTTGCCCGTTTGATCGTTGAGAGTTTCGTTGTAGATGCCATAGTCGCCCCCGTAGAAGCCCATGTTCTTGATTAACCCAGGACCCGTACCCGCGCCCGACAGTTCGACCATCCCCAGATTGACACCTGCCCGGTACTTGCCATCATTCGAGGTAATGTCTACGTTCTTGATTTCGGCTCGGTTGCTCTCCTGCCACTCGATGCCGACCGCACCCGCATTGCCCGACCCGAGATCGAGCGTCATGTTCCAGATGTCGTTTAAGTAGGCATTTTGGCCGGCCCCGTTGGCATTTGGCGCTTCCGATGAAGCCGTCCAAAACACGGCCTTACACAAGGGCTGGTTCGGGGCGTCCTGGTTGCCGATGTTGCAGGCAGCGCTGGTGAACCCCGGTGCATTGTCCTTCAGCTTGATGATGGTTTTGGACTTGTTCTGCCCTTCCAGCCGTACAAAGGCCGACCAATTTACCGCTTTCACCGTCGGCGCCGACGTAAAGCCATGCCCCACGCAGGTCTGACCATTCATGTTTACGCCGGTCACGCTGCCGCTTGCGTTGAGAAGAGTGCTGGTGAGAGCATAAGGCGTCCCACCTCCGCCCGTGATAATCAGCCCGCCGTTGCCGCCGAAAGCCGAACGCTGGTAGCCGCTTCCGCCCGCCAGTACGTTGAATCCGGTAATGCAGCCATTGCTGACGTTCGCCGTGATCACGGCCTGATTTGACGGCACACTGTACCACCAGATTGTGTCGGAGACCAGATAGGTTCCGGCCGGCAGATACACCGTGTTCCGGTGCGCAATCGCATCCTGCACCGCGCGCTGAATTGCCGCTGTATCGTCGGTCACGCCATCGCCCTTAGCGCCGTAGTTTTTCACGTTGAAAAGGTTGCTGTCCGGCGGATACACGAAATCCGGCGTTGCGTACGTTACGTTCGTCGCCCCGGGCGTCGGCGTGGGATCGGGGGGAGGATTCGGTGTGGGTGTTGGTGGCGGTGGTGGCGGATTTGGACCCTGCGAATTGGCTGTGTTGTAGAAATAGTCCACTTGCGCCTGCAGTGCCTGGGCATTCGCCGGATTGCCGTTATAATTGCTCGCGTAAACGCCTACATGCACAGCTTTCAGCGGGTTCGCGAAGCTGACCGCCGAACTGTATGTCTTTCCATCGGTTGAGTAGCTCACCGAGTAGGTGTTCCCAGCTCGCGCGACCTGTAGCCAGAACGGTGGCCCAAGCTGCAAATAGCCCAATTGCAGCTGCACCGTTTGCGATCTGTTAGCGACACTCGATACGAACAGTGACGATCCGTATCCATCGGACATCGCTTCAATTCGCAGATAATTCGAGCCATCCTGCGAGACCAGGATGCCCTCGCTTTGATACCCGGCTTTCACCGCGGTGTTGAATTTTGCCGCAACCGAGAAGTTCGCGTTCGGAATCGTTTGTATAACGCGAACCGCGTGATCTCCTCCCACCAGCGGATCGTGATTGCTTCCGCCCGGGACCGATAACGTCAACGATCCATTAGCGACATTTGCGCTGCCGCCTGCCGGAGCGATCAACGTCCAAATACTCCTGTTGAGCGTCGAGCCCGAAAAGTCATCGGAAACCGGTCCCGCAGGTGTTGCCGCTCCCGCGAGCAGGGAAGCCATGCCGGTCAATAAGCAGATCCGAAACAGGCAAGCTACTCTTCGGTTCGCTTTCCTGTGGCGCAAAGGAGTGTGGGGCCGTGCCGGCACGCAGAACTCCTCCGGTCGGGGCGCAAGGGCGCCGTTGAAACTCATGTGTCTCCTGACTGCACCCCGCGACAACTCTTCAGAACTGCCGGGCTGTGGCGGGGCCGAACGTGATTGGAAATGGAAAAGTGTCCGCAGAGAAGGGAACCGTACTCCGGCTCGCCGCCGGGCGACAGGTCACGCTGCGAATAGCACGGTCAGCGTGCCGGTCTCGGTACCGGATTCCAATTTCTGCAGACTTCGTACACTTCGTGCCGTTCTTGCCAGGTGTCTCTCAGAAAATACGAGCCATCGCCAGCTCATCCCCCAGCCTTGTTCGGCGAGAATTTGCGCAACGCTGGTTCCGGCAGACTGAGGTACTAAAACCGGTCTGTCTATAGCAGGACTCCCAAAGCGTTCGCGGCCTTGACAAGTAGCTGGATGGCGTTCGAGGATTGGTTAATCTGTCCGGCGTAGGGTTAGGCGCGGTATGCTCCGTCTCAATGAGGTAGAACTCCCGGTTTTCCCGCCTACGTGTGACCTGGTGGGCAGCGCCTACCCAATCGGTTGCTCTCCCCGCTTATTTAACGCTCGCCGACCGCTTGACTTTTCGAATGCTCCGCTTGACCGATGCGAATAGGACATTTCCATTCCGGGTTTCCTGAGCCAGGCGGAATCACAAATGTGGTTGCGGGTCTTTCCCGGGCAATCTCAAACGCGGGCCATCAAAGCTTCGTGTATGGGTGCTATCCTCGCCACGGGGATTTCAGGTCCGTACCCGGCTGGACGGTGAAATGGTTCGATGAGACAAGCACTCATCCGCTGACGGTTTCGCACCTCCTGCTCGATCGCATTCAACGCAACGAGGATAAGCTCGACCTCCTGCTTGTGCATGGAATGTTCAGCTTGCCCGATTTTTGGGTGGGAAGAGCAGCGCGCAAAGCCGGATTACCGTATGTCGTGGTCCCGCATGGCCCTTACGATCCTATTTTGATGGCTAAGCATCGGCTTCGGAAAGAGCTGTATTGCTCTCTCTTTGAGAAACGCCACCTTCAGCAGGCCGCCGCGATTCAGGTTTTCTCCAACCGGCAGAGAAACCTTTTACACAGCATGACCATACGGGGGAACATCTTTGCCATCCCGAATGCTTTGGACGTGAGCACCATACCGGAAGCTGGGAACGCTGCGCCCCTGCTTGCAGGCGATCCCAAGCTTCTGTACCTGGGCCGTCTTGACGTTTACCACAAGGGGATTGACTTGACTCTGCAGGCCTTTGCGGCTGGTTTGCGAACACGCGCCATTCCTTCCACGGCAGTCCTGACGCTCGCCGGACCACCCGGCTTTCAAAGTCACACGCTGGCCGCTTTGATTACCCGGCTTGGCATTGATAAGAATACTCGCTTTGCCGGGCCAATCAACGGCGCCGACCGTTGGGATCTGCTTCGGGCAGCCGATTTGACCCTTCTTTGCTCCCGCTACGATGGGTTCGGGATGGTGACGATCGAATCTCTCGCGGTCGGAACGCCCGTGTTGGTGTCCGACAACAACGGCACCTATGACTGGATTCATGGCCAGCCTTTTGGATTCCATGTCCGCCCCGAGATCGCTTCTATCGAACAAGGCTTGTCAGATGCCATGCAGCGCAGCGGCGAGTGGCCCGAAATGGGGCGGCGCGCGCAGGAGTGGGCTAGGCGGTATTTGACCTGGGATAACGTCGCGCAGATGGCAGTCGAATATTATGAGCGAATTGTGGCTAGCCCTAAAGGTGCGAAAGGTATTCCGCTCCCTGCTTTGTCGCTGTACGACGCTCCTAGGTCTTCTTGAGATCCATGCTCCCAAATCATTCTTTTCCTGACTGCGCTGGGTGTCGCGCTTGAACGCCAAAGTTAGTGTCGGCCTTCCCGTTTATAACGGAGCTGAGTTCCTGCGCGAGGCGCTGGATTCCATCTGCAACCAAACGTACGAGAACCTCGAAATCGTCATTTCGGATAATGCATCCACGGACGAAACCGCGGAAATCTGCCGCGAATACATGGCGAGAGATTCTCGTATCCACTATTTTCGCCAGCCTCAGATTCTGCGCCCGGCCGACAACCACAACTTTGTATTCGATCGCTCGACGGGAACTTATTTTCGCTGGGCGTGTCACGATGATTGTTCCGATCCCACCTACATCTCCAGATGCGTCGAGGCGCTCGAAAGCCAATCCTCGGCTATCATTGCTTACTCAAAGGCTCGCCTGATCGATCCTGCCGGATCCACTGTGCTGCATTATGATTTTCCCGTAGCAACAGACGCCGAACGGGTGTGGAAGCGCTACGGCGCGATTCTTCGCGCAGACTCCCGCCGGTACCAGTGCCTTGAGATCTATGGCGTGATTCGGAGCGCTGCTTTGAAATGGGCCGGTCCCATGGGAAGCTACGTCCACGGAGACCGGGTTTATTTAACACGCCTCCTGATGCTCGGAACATTCGTCCGCATACCGGAGTTTCTGTTTTATTCTCGCGAGCATAGTTCGCGATCTTCTCGCGTCTTGCCTAGCCGGATTGTTTCCGGACGTACTCGCCTCTGGCGTTGGATCGGTGTCGGGCCGCTGCCTGCATTAGAGTGGTGGGATCCATCAAAAAAGGGAATGATTCACTTCCCCGAGTGGCGAGCGATGCGCGAAAACCTGAGTTCGGTATTGAGAGCCCCGCTCGGCTTCTACGGCAAGTTTCGCTGTCTCCTTGAATTGGCCCGCTGGGCCGTCGCTAACATGCCAAAGCTTGGCCGCGACCTCATCATGGCCGCCGAGCAATTTTTGGTGGGTTCACCTGCCAGTCCAAAATCTGCCAAGAAGCAATCGATTTAAGCTGATACCGAACACAATCAACTGCTGCTCCGGACAGCAGTCTCGATACACTCTCGTCCCCCCCCCCGGCGAGTCTATGCGGCAGTGCAACTTCTCTGCCTGGCCGGGATTCGTAACTTAGGATGATCACCTCTCCGCCCATACAAAGTTCCGGCTTCGCTCTCCCGCCCAAGCTGTTCAGTTGGCTTCGAAATGGCAGTTACGCGATGCTTGACCAAGCGTTGATCTCGGGCGCGAATTTTGTATTGAACGTGCTGTTGGCCCGGTGGCTTGAGGCTAGCCAATACGGTGCATATGCCCTCGTCTTTTCGGTCTATCTATTTGTTCTGGGCTTCTTTCAAGCCGCTATCCTCGAACCGCTCTACATTTTCGGTACTGGAGAGTACCGGGATTCGTTTTCGTCCTACTTGGGATCTGTGCTTTGTATTCAAGCACTGCTCGGCGCCGCCGCTTCCGCACTCGCCCTTGGTACGGGTTTCATCTTTTTTCAATTTGGATCGTTGCATCACATGGGCGCGCCTCTGTTCGGTCTCGCGGCCGCGGTACCGTTCATGCTGCTGTTTACACTGCTGCGGGGCGCTACTTATATCGTCCTCACTTCTGCGCGCGCCGCTTTGAGTTCTCTGCTATACACAGTGGTCATTCTCTCGTGCGTTTCGGTGTTTGGACCGCGTCACTCGCTCTCCACTGCCAGGGCTTTTTTGATCATGGGCGTTGCGTCCGCGCTGGTCAGCTTTGTGCTGCTTCTTCAGCTCAAGCCTCACTTCCAGCTTTCAAAGGAACGGCTGAACCGGGTATGGAGCGATCACTGGAGTTTTGGCAAATGGGAGTTGTCCAAAGTCGGTTTTGACTGGGTTTCCGAAAACGTTGCCTACGCCATCACCGGCTCTCTACTGGGAATAGTCGAGGCTGGAGTCCTCAAAGCTCTAACTACTCTTTTCTTGCCTCTGAACCAGATGCTGACGGCTTTGCGCCGGCTCATCCTTCCTCATCTTGCCACGGTCGCCAAGCATCGTGGGCTCCATGCGGCAGGTGCTTCTGTGCGGAACCTTGTGGTTCTATACACGTCCGCTACGGTGGCATACGGCTTGGTCCTCACGCTCTTTGGCCGCTTTTTAGCCCAGCACCTTTATCACGGAAAGTTTTCGGGTTTAGTCCAACTGATCCCATGGTTCGCCTTCAATCTGGTGTTCTTTGGCATTCCGGCCCAGGCACTTGACTTGGGGCTTCGCGCCGTGCGATCGCCGAAGTCTATTTTTACCGCATCCATTTCCGGAACAATCACCCAGGCTGTTCTCGGATGGCCGCTTGTCTACCTGTTTGGGCTACGGGGGGTCATCATATGCGGTTCCATTACGAGCACGATCTTGTTCGGTGTTATGGCGGCCAGCTTGGTCAGAAAGATTCGAAGCGGCTCTGGAATTGACGACCACCTCGTGAGCCCACACGAGCGATTCGATACTGTTTAATCCGCACGCTGTCCGCGATCTGGTCGACACCGATCGTTTTCCAATTGGTACGCCAAGTACCCGCCAGACCCTTAGACCTTGACTACCGTTACCCTTCCTTCTCGTAATAGTTAGAAAGTTCGTTCTTTCTAATTCTTATGTCTCGATCTTCGCTCCCTTATTTATTACGCCTTCTGCCTCAGCTTCCACTCGTTCTGACCCTGTTTGCCGCGCCGGCAATGTACGCTCAAGGTCCTCCGGTGTCGGACGACTTCAATGCGGCAAGCCTGAACACGAGCCTGTGGACAGTGGTGAACCCGGTAGGCGACGGGACGGTGAGTTTGAACGGCTCGGAGGCGCTGCTGAAGCTGCCCGCGGGCACGGCGCACGATCTATGGACGGGCGGCAACCAGTCGCTGCGCATCCTACAGCCTATTGCGAACGGCGATTTTTATGTGGAAGCCAAGTTCGATTCGGCGATTCCCTTGGTCATTCAAGACGAAGGGCTGATTGTGGCGCAGGATGCTAAGAATTACATCCGCTTTGACATTTACCGGGGCGGCTCGGTGGTCAATTTCTTCTCCGCCAGCTTCGTCAACAACAACCCGAAGATCTATGCGAATACGGCGATTGGCTCTCCGGGCGCGCCGATCTGGATCCGGGTGCAGCGGCAAGGCAATGCCTGGACCGCGTCGTACTCGACCGATGGAACCAACTACACGACCGGAGCGGCGTTCAGCTACACGATGACGGCCGCGCAGATCGGCCCGTTTGCGGCCAACAACGGGTCCAACCCGCCGGCCTTTACCGCCGCGGTGGACTACTTCCACAATCTATCGACTAGCTCGATACCGGCCCCTGATCTGACGCTCACCAAATCGCATAGCGGCAGCTTCACCGCCGGCAGCACCGGCTCGTACACGCTGACCGCGAACAATGCCGGCACGGCTGGCGCCAGCGGCCCTGTCACGGTTGTGGACACCGTGCCGTCGGGTTTGACGCCGACCGGCGCCGCCGGCAGCGGCTGGTCCTGCTCGATCAACGCGCAGAAGGTGACCTGCACCAGCACGGCCGCACTTGGCTCGGGCAGCAGCGCTCCGCCCATTACGCTCGCCGTCAACATCTCGTCGAGCGCTTCGGGTACTATCACCAACACGGCCACAGTCTCGGGGGGCGGCGAAACTAACACGGCCAACGACGCGGCAAGCGACCCAACCACCATCGGCGCGGCCGGGGCGCCCGACCTGACGCTCACCAAGAGCCATGCCGGAAGCTTTACGCAGGGCGGCACGGGCAGCTATACGCTGATCGTGAAGAACGTGAACACCGCGGCGTCGAGCGGCGCCGTGACGGTCACCGACCCGGTGCCTTCCGGCCTGACGCCCACGGCCGCCAGCGGCAGCGGCTGGTCCTGCACGCTCTCCGGCCAGACCGTCACCTGCGCCAGTTCCACCTCGATCGCGGGCAGCAGCAGTTCCTCCGCGATTACCCTCGCGGTGAACATCGCAAGCAATGCCCCCTCCAACCTCACCAACACGGCCACAGTCTCGGGCGGCGGCGAAACCAACACGGCCAACGATGCGGCGAGCGACCCAACCACCATCGGCGCCGCCGGGGCGCCCGACCTGACGCTGACCAAGAGCCATGCCGGAAGCTTTACGCAAGGCGGCACGGGCAGCTATACGCTGGTTGCCAACAACTCGGGGACTGTCGCCTCGAGCGGCACGATCAAGATGGTCGATTCGGTGCCCTCCGGTTTGACGCCCACCGCCGCCTCCGGCAGCGGCTGGAGCTGTTCCATCTCGAGCCAGACGGTGACTTGCACAAGCACGGCTGTGCTCGCGGCAGCGTCTTCGGCCAGCCCAGTTACGCTTGCGGTGAACATTGCGAGCGATGCCCCGTCCAGTTTGACCAATACGGCAACCGTATCGGGCGGCGGCGAAACCAACACCGGCAACGATTCGGCTAGCGACCCAACCACCATTGGAAGCCAGGGCGGAGGAGGAGCTCAAGGTTCTCCGGTGTCGGACGACTTCAATGCGGCAAGCCTGAACACGAGCCTGTGGACGGTGGTGAACCCGGTAGGCGACGGGACGGTGAGTTTGAACGGCTCGGAGGCGCTGCTGAAGCTGCCCGCGGGCACGGCGCACGATCTATGGACGGGCGGCAACCAGTCGCTGCGCATCCTGCAGCCTATTGCGAACGGCGATTTTTATGTGGAAGCTAAGTTCGATTCCGGGCTGGCCGGCTCGATCGAGGACGAAGGGCTGATTGTTGCAACCGACGCCAATAACTATCTGCGGTTCGATGTTTACCTGTCGGGCTCGACAGCGAACTTCTTCTCCGCCAGCTTCGTCAACAACAACCCGACGGTGTACGCCAACACGGCCATTGCCACGCCGGGCGCGCTCTGGATCCGGGTGCAGCGGCAAGGCAATGCCTGGACCGCGTCGTACTCGACCGATGGAACCAACTACACGACCGGAGCGGCGTTCAGCTACACGATGACGGCCGCGCAGATCGGCCCGTTTGCGGCCAACAACGGGTCCAACCCGCCGGCCTTTACCGCCGCGGTGGACTACTTCCACAATCTATCGACTAGCTCGATACCGGCCCCTGATCTGACGCTCACCAAATCGCATAGCGGCAGCTTCACCGCCGGCAGCACTGGCTCGTACACGCTGACCGCGAACAATGCCGGCACGGCTGGCGCCAGCGGCCCTGTCACGGTTGTGGACACCGTGCCGTCGGGTTTGACGCCGACCGGCGCCGCCGGCAGCGGCTGGTCCTGCTCGATCAACGCGCAGAAGGTGACCTGCACCAGCACGGCCGCACTTGGCTCGGGCAGCAGCGCTCCGCCCATTACGCTCGCCGTCAACATCTCGTCGAGCGCTTCGGGTACTATCACCAACACGGCCACAGTCTCGGGGGGCGGCGAAACTAACACGGCCAACGACGCGGCAAGCGACCCAACCACCATCGGCGCGGCCGGGGCGCCCGACCTGACGCTCACCAAGAGCCATGCCGGAAGCTTTACGCAGGGCGGCACGGGCAGCTATACGCTGATCGTGAAGAACGTGAACACCGCGGCGTCGAGCGGCGCCGTGACGGTCACCGACCCGGTGCCTTCCGGCCTGACGCCCACGGCCGCCAGCGGCAGCGGCTGGTCCTGCACGCTCTCCGGCCAGACCGTCACCTGCGCCAGTTCCACCTCGATCGCGGGCAGCAGCAGTTCCTCCGCGATTACCCTCGCGGTGAACATCGCAAGCAATGCCCCCTCCAACCTCACCAACACGGCCACAGTCTCGGGCGGCGGCGAAACCAACACGGCCAACGATGCGGCGAGCGACCCAACCACCATCGGCGCCGCCGGGGCAGGCGGCGCTCCCGTCTCTGACGATTTCCACTCCACCACACTCAATACGGGCCTATGGACGTTTGTCAATCCGGTAGGGGATGGCTCCGTACGCCTTAACGGTACTCACGCCTTACTGAGCGTTCCCGCAGGCAATTCGCACGATGTTTGGACTTCAGGTAACAACTCAGCCCGCATTCTGCAATCGGTTTCCAACTCCGATTTTGATGTCCAGGTGAAATTCGACTCCGCGGTGGATCAGGCCTGTCAAACTCAAGGCTTGCTGGTGCAACAGGATGACAACAATTACATGCGGTTTGACGTGTACTCAAACGGCCCCAACGTAAGAGCCTTCTCCGCCAGCTTTGCCAATGGCTCACCCACCGTTCAACTGAATAGCAGCATCGGCGATGTCACCCCCGTGCCGTACTACCTCCGGGTGATTCGGAGTGGAAATACCTTCACGTATCAGCGCTCGACGAATGGCAGCAACTGGACCACGCTCGCCAGCTTTTCCCAAACGCTCAATGTGAAGCAGATCGGTCCCTTTGCCAGTAATAACGCTTGCGGCTTTACCGCGCCGGCTTTTACCGCATCAGTGGATTTCTTCTTCAGTACCTCCTCGCCAATCGTTCCTCAAGACGGTGTCAGCGGATCGAACCCGGTTTTTTCGCTCTGGTATGGCGATAACCAGACTTTCGGCAATAACGGCATTCCCCAGACCTGGGTGAATGTCTTAGGAAACGTTCTGTCTCCGAATGGAGCGGTCTCGACACTTCAGTACACGCTCAATGGCGGACCGGCCCAGCCCCTCTCAGTCGGTGCCACCTCTTACCGCCTTCCGCAACCTGGAGATTTCGATATAGAAATTCCTTACTCCGGCTTGAACTCCGGAGCGAATACTGTGGTCATCACAGCGACCGACGTCGCAGGGCACACTTCGTCCCACACTGTCACTGTAAATTATGTGTCCGGGCATAACTGGCCGCTGCCCTACACGGTCAATTGGACAGCCTCCACGAACCCGCAGAGTGTGCTCCAAATCATCGATGGAAACTGGCAGGTGCAGCCCGACGGCTCGGGTATACGTGATTCCGAAGTGGGCTACGATCGCTTACTGACGATTGGCGACACTTCTACTTGGAACGATTATGTTGTCACTGCCGAAGTCACGCTACACTACATCAGCGATCCCAATATCGGCCCGCCCGCCAATCACATCGACTCCGATTTCGGCGTTGGAATCATAATGGGTTGGCACGGTCACACTCCAGACATTTTTGGCGTCCCGGAAAACGTTCAACCAAATCTGGGCCACCCATTTCCGGCAGTAGCCTGGTACAGTTCTGTCGACGGGTACGGATCTGTTTTACAACTCTACCAAAACACAGCAAGCCATCCCGAGCAGGTCATGGCCTACCAGCCGAGTAGCGGGCTCGCTCTTCAGTTCGAGACAAAATACATCTTTAAAGCGCAAGTGACTCTCAACACTGGTGGTACGAGCAGCCACTTTGCCTTTAAGGTATGGCCTTCAGGGACACTAGAGCCTTCTGCCTGGAATGTGCAGAGCGACGGAGATGTGAGCCAGGGATCGATCGTACTGGCAGCGCATCGGTCGGACGTGACCTTCGGCCAAATATCGGTCTCGCCGCTGCCCTGAGAAGAACCTGAGCAACAAGAAGGGCGGCACATTCCGCCCTTCCAAATGTTCACCGAAGGAGCCTACAACTACCGGATCGCGCTAATCCAACTCCGGTCCATCTCTGCCGCAACCGATCTTTGCAGCAACGAAATGCTCACCACGATCCGGTACCCGGTCTTCACTGCCTGCAAAATGCCCTCCACTCCGGTCAATGGCCCTTTCTCGATCTTTACTTTTTGGCCAACGCTCAGGAAAGGCCAAGGCTCGGTCCGGCACTGCGCATCCACTAAAATTCTCAAGCTCGCCATCTCATCGTCCGCAATGGCAATAGGCTTCCGTCCTGCTCCGACTAGATTGATCACGTTGGGAGTTTGCAAAACCGGTACTCGCTCTTCCTCATGAATTCGGCAAAAAACATATCCAGGAAAGTACGGCCGCTCAATATGCTTAATCCGGTCCGACCACATCCTTCGCTCCCGATAGCTCGGCAGATACGACTCGCATTGCTTCTGATCGAGCAACTGCTGCACTACTTTTTCGTAATTGGTGCGCACCTGAAGCGCAAACCAACTCCGACTGGCAGAACTTTCCCATTCCATAGGTCTCTGTGACTTACAGATTCGTCGATGGAACGCGGGATGTCAACGCTTGAAAGTACTGTCGGAAACTTAGTACGTAAACTGATTTACTGTCGAACCGCGTCGTACGAAAATAATTAAATAGCGAAAAATTAAGCTAAATCATTCTTAATTGTATTTTCGTACTTTCGTCTTGCACCACTGCTTCCGCCTCCCGCGTAGCTCCTCCGTATGCCTCCTCTCCTATCTGTGTGGACGCTCGATGGCATGTAAACAACCGATGCCGTACGTGAGCTTCTGGTCTTGCGCGGAAGCGCCCTCTGAATTTCGTCTGATGCTTCCAAATGGTTGCTGTCCAGGATGGATCGCGCACTTGCCCGTCGAAATTGTACAAAGCCCCCTTATGGACTTCTTCCAAGATGCCGCTTGTGGCGCCCGCCGCTATCTGTTTCTTAGCTTGCCCGACGGAAGCGCTCTTTTGGCGTGCTGTGAACCAGCCAGTAGATTTGTTAGCTAGTAAATGGAGTTATGCCGGTGTAGATAAGTTTAAGCATGGAAATGCCTAAAAATGATTCACACGGAAGTAAAAGCATAACATCCGAATATCTCTCTATTTCGTATGTATAAGTTTGTCATTGTAGGTGGCGGTATCGTGGGTTTGTCCGTTGCCCGCCGGCTTTCTCAACTGGACCCGTCGGCGCGCATCGCTGTCCTTGAAAAAGAACAGACCTGGGCCGCCCATCAAACCGGCCGCAACAGCGGTGTGATTCACTCGGGCATCTATTACAAGCCAGGAAGCCTCAAAGCCCGGCTCGCCCGGAGCGGCAACCGCGCCATGGTGTCCTTCTGCGAACAGCACGGTATCCAATACGACATCTGCGGCAAACTGATCGTCGCCACCCATCCCTCTCAGCTCGACCAGCTGCAAATCCTCTACCGGCGAGGGCTCGACCATGGACTCGCTGTCACCCTTCTCAGTTCCGCTGAGACGAAAGAGATTGAGCCGAACCTCCAGTGCCTACAGGCTATTCGCGTCCCAAGCGCCGGCATCGTGAGTTACACCCAGGTCTGCGAAGCTCTTGTCTCCGAACTGAAGCTTGCCGGAACCGATCTTCGCTTAGGCGCCGCTGTTCGCGCCATCCATCACCAGCCGCACTCGATTGTCGCCGACACCGCCTCCGGCTCGTTCGAAGCCGAATACTTGATCAACTGCGCCGGCCTCCATAGCGATCGCGTCGCAAAGCTCGAAGGCGCTCCGGCGAAAGCTAAGATTGTCCCGTTTCGCGGCGAATACTACGAGCTGAAAGCCGACCGCCGCCACTTAGTCAAGAACCTGATCTACCCCGTTCCGAACCCGGCTTTTCCGTTTCTGGGCGTTCACTTCACGCGCATGATCGACGGCAGCATCCACGCCGGTCCGAACGCCGTCTTAAGCTTGAAGCGAGAAGGCTACTCGCGGCTCAGCTTCAACTGGACCGACGCTTTTGACACCCTCAGCTACCCCGGATTCTGGAAGCTCGCCGCGCGCTACCGCAAGGAGGGCTTCGAAGAAATCGCACGCTCGTTTCGCAAAGATCTTTTTGTCCGAAGTCTCCAGGCGCTCGTCCCCGCAGTCCAACCCGACGACCTGGTACCCGCGCATCCCGGCGTTCGCGCCCAGGCACTCCTACCGAGCGGCGCGCTCGTCGACGACTTCATGTTCGAACGAAGCCATCGCGCACTCCATGTCTGCAACGCCCCTTCGCCCGCTGCCACTGCTTCGCTAGAGATCGCGAGCTACGTAGTCAACCAGCTCCACACCTCGTTCGGCCTCGAAAACCTTGCTCCTTCCCTCCAACCCACCACTTAAATCGCGCTTCTCCGCCTCCACCAGGCAGCTGTAGAACGTCGGACCGCCGCCCAGATCCGTCAATCTCTGGCTTGTCAGCACATTTACGTTCTGCTGATCCACCGCTTTCCTGGCCCATCGCACGGAAGGCACGCTCACCACGCCCGCCGCAACCGCATCGCTGACCACCGCCTTCAGCAAGCACGATCCGCGCTCATTAAAGAGCCGTATAGCGTCTCCACTCTCTATCCCGCGGCTTGCAGCATCAGCCGGATGTAGCGTCGCCGCCGCTGTCGCGCGATCCTCTCCATCCCGTTCCCCGAACGTCGAGTTCATATTCCCGTGATTCTTCGGCGAGATCAGCTCCAGCGGAAACCTCGTCCGCAACTCCCTATCTCCCAACCGCGATTCGAGCGGCGGCGTGTAACCGATCGTCTCGGCGTGGAACTCGCATTTGCCGGTTGCCGTCCCAAATCCCCCCTCTGCAAACGGCAGGAACGGCTCGCCCTCATCCGAAATCTGCAGGCGAACGAATCGCTCACGCTCCAATCGCTCGAGCGTAATTCCTTTCAGAAACGGGTGACCCGAATCGAGCAAGCTTCGGATCATATCGTCCTCCGATTCGTCGAAGCAGTCGTCCTCGAAACCCATCCTCTTCGCAAGTGCGCGAAAGATCTCCACGTTCGACCGGCATTCGCCCGGCGCCTTCACAGCCGGACGCGCCATCTGCACGTAGTAGTGCCCATACGCCAAGTAGAGATCGGTGTGTTCCAGGAACGTCGTGCAAGGCAGCAGCAGGTCTGCCCAGTCCGCTGTGTCCGTCTGCAACTGCTCGATCACAACCGTAAATAAATCTTCTCGCGCCAATCCCCGCCGCACGCTATTCTGGTCCGGCGCAACCGCCGCCGGGTTCGAGCAATACACAAACAGGGCCTCTATGCCCGGCTCCGATGCCTGATTTAAAGCCTCTCCTAGCAGACTCATGTTGATTGCGCGCGCGGGCCGCCCCAAAGCCCTTCGCTGCAAATCGGGACGCTCCAAGCTATCTTTCTTGAAAGCAAACGCGCCCGATGTGCTTAACTGCAAGCCGCCGCCGCAGTCGCGCCAGGATCCGGTCAACGCCGGCAAGTAAGAGATCAACCGAACCGCCATCCCTCCGCGCTCCGACCGCTGTACGCCATAGTTCAGCCGGATCACCGAGGGCCTCGTCTGCGCGTACTCTCTTGCCAAGGCAACGATCTCCTCTACGCTCAAGCCTGTCCACTCCGCCACGCGCGCCGGCGTGTACTCTCGCACCTTTTCCGCCAGCTCGGAGAACCCGTCTGTGTGCTTTTCTACATACGAAGCATCGAAAAGCCTTTCGCCAATGATCACGTGCATCAGCCCAAGTGCCAGCGCTGCATCCGACCCCGGTCGAATCGAAAAATGCCGGTCTGCCAGTTCGCCCACCTTCTGCCGCACCGGGTCAATGGTGTATAACTTTGCTCCGTTCCTTCTCGCTTCGACAATAAACGGCCACAGATGCACGTTCGTCGCCAGTATGTTCGCTCCCCACGCGACGATCAGCTTCGAGTGGCGAAACTGTTCCGGCTCAGTGCCGTACTTCACCCCGAGTGCCTGCATCAGGCCCGCGCCGCCCGCCGCCGAACAGATCGTCCGCTCCAGGCGCGATGCTCCCAATCGGTGAAAGAATCGCCGGTCCATGCCGCTCGCGTTTAACAGTCCCATCGAGCCCGCAAAGCTGTACGGCAGGATCGCTTCCGGCCCATGCCCGGCTGCAATCGACTTCACTCGCTCCGCTATCTCATCCAGCGCTTCGTCCCACGAAATGCGCGCAAACTTGCCCTCGCCCTTCTTGCCCGTACGCCTCCGTGGATATAGCAGCCGTTCCGGCGAGTACTCTCGCTCCAGATACCGCGCCACCTTGCCGCACAAAAAGCCCTGCGTGATCGGGTGCGCCGGATCGCCCCGCAGCCGCGATCCCCGCCCTTCGCTATCCACATCGATCAGCAGCGAACAACAATCAGGACAGTCTAAAGCGCACACCGAGTGCCGAACCGATGTCTCCGCCATATCGTTTCCGCTCCGTTCAAATCCACCACTGCGGGTCATGCTTCAACCCCTCTGAATTGCCGCCCTCATCCGCTTGTATATCTTCCGGCCGGCACACCCAGCACAGCCACTCATTCATTTCCAGGCTCTCGCTTGGCCGAAACCGCAGCGGCGTATTTCGCTCGATAAATCCCGACACAATCACCAGCCCATCTTCTTTCACGATCCGCCGCAAGTCCATCGCCAGCCTGTCGACCACTCGCGCGCTGATGTTCGCCAGCACCACATCCGCCGACCTGCTTGCCATCGAATCCGCGGATCCTTCAAACACCGGACTACTCAAGGCCGCGCGCGCTGTCTTCAACGCTTCCGCGTCTATATCGCAACTCCATACTTGCCCCGTCCCAAGCAGCGCCGCCGCCATCGAAAGAATCCCCGACCCGCACCCTATATCCGCTACTCGCTGCCCTGGTTTCACGAGCCGTTCCATCGCGCGTAAACAGAGCTGCGTGCTCTCATGCCGTCCCGTGCCGAATGCGATCGAGCTGCCGACCTTGAGCCCCAATCTCCCGTCCGGTATCGCGCCTCTGTATGCCGCGCTCATCACATAGAAGCGCTCCCCGACCGTAATCGGCTCCCAATCGCCCTCCGCGCAAATCGCCGCCTCTGCGCTCTCGCGCCGCACAGACGTTTCCACTCCCGGCCCCGCCAGCTCAGCCACCCGCGCAGCCGCCACATCGTCTTCGAAGAACGCCCGCACGCCGCTCTCGTCCTGAATCAAACCCTGCGTGCCTCGTTCCCAAAGCTCCGCAATCAACTCATCGGAAGGCTCGCCAATGTCTGCAAACAAGATGGACCACAAGCTCTCAGTCTAGCCGTTCAAACACCCTCCCACTATGATGAAAGTTGAACAAGCTCTTCTCCGCGCTCGCGCTCCTCACTCTTGCCGCTCCCCTTGCCCATGCACAAGTCGACGGTCCCATTCAAATCGCGCTCGATCTCTCCGACGCACCCCGCAAGATCCTTCATGCGCATCTCAAGATCCCCGTCCATCCCGGCCCGCTGACTCTCGATCTTCCGCAGTGGATTCCCGGCGAACACTCTCCCACTGGGCCTATCGACAACTTCGCCGGACTCATCTTCACCGCGAACGGCGTCCAGTTGCAATGGCGTCGTGACGATGTCAACATGTTCGCCTTCCACCTTGTCGTCCCACAACGCGCAACCGAGCTTGACGCATCGGTCGACTTTCTCGCTACCGCGGCCCCCTCCGGCTTCTCTGCCGGCGCATCGACAGGTCCCAACTTGGCCGTCGTCAGCTGGAATGAACTCGCGCTTTATCCCGACGGGGTGGCCTCAAGCAAAGTCACCTACCGGCCCTCCATCAAACTGCCCGCCGATTGGAAGTTCGGAACCGCTCTCAAACCCGCCAATACAGCGGGCGATACCGTCTCCTTCGAACCGGTCTCTCTCGAGATGCTGGTCGATTCGCCGATTCTCGCCGGCCGCTTCTTCCGCGAAATTCCTCTCGCCCCGGACGTCTCTCCCAAACACTTTGTAGATCTCGCTGGCGATGGCCCCGAAGACTTGAACGTGTCCACTGCTCTCATCGATTCCTGGAGCAATCTCGTCCGCGAAACGGGCGCGCTCTATAAGTCCCGTCACTATCTCAGCTATCACTTCCTGGTCACGCTGAGCGACAGTGTTGCCCACTTCGGCCTGGAGCATCATCAATCGAGCGATGATCGCGTTGAAGCGCGCGGCCTTGTCGATGACGAACTGGTCATGCTCAACGGAGACCTCCTCCCTCACGAGTTCACTCACTCCTGGAACGGCAAATTCCGCCGTCCTGCCGGCCTCGCCACTCAAAACTACGGGCAGCCCATGAAAGGAAATCTGCTCTGGGTCTATGAAGGTCTCACCCAGTATCTGGGCGATGTTCTAGCCGCCCGCAGCGGTCTCTGGACTCCCGAGCAATTCCGCGCCTATCTCGCCGGCTCGGCTGCCGAAATGGACCATCGTCCCGGCCGCACCTGGCGCGATCTGGAAGACACTGCCGTCTCCGCGCAGATCCTCTACTCTACGTCCTCACAGTGGGACAACTGGCGTCGTTCTGTCGATTACTATCCGGAAGGCGAACTGATCTGGCTCGATGTGGATACCACGATTCGCCATCTATCCCATGACAAAAAATCGCTCAATGACTTCTGCGCGCGCTTCCTCGGCGTTCGCGGCAACACCCCTCCCGAAGTCTTCCCCTACACCTTTGACGACATCGTCGCCAACCTCAATGCCGTCCAGAAAAACGACTGGGCTGCTTTCCTCAAAGAACGTCTTCACTCGAAGGCCGATCACGCCCCCCTTAACGGGATCACGCAAGGCGGCTACCGCATCGAGTACACCGGCAAGCCCAATGAATTCACCTCAGCACAACAAAGCCGGGACCGGGGCGTTAATGCCTGGTATTCACTGGGCCTTCACGTGGAAGACAACACCATTAGCGACGTTTTAATCGGTTCTCCCGCTTACTTGGCCGGTCTCGGTCCCGACATGAAAATCATCGCCGTGAACGGCCGCCGAAGTAATGACGATCTACTCCGGAAAGCGATAGCGCAAGCGAAAGACAAAGGGCCTGCCGTTCAACTGATCGTGGAAAACAACGGCTTCTTCAAAGTCTTGTCTATCGACTATCATGGCGGCGAGCGGTATCCGCATCTGGTCCGCGAAAGCTCAGGCCCCGACTATCTCGATGACATCCTGAAGCCTATGGTTAAACGCGACGCCCCTGCTAAACGCGACGCGGAATGACCTTCTAATGCTCGCGATACGTCATTAGAAAATATCCGATCGCAACAAAGCACATCGGCCACACAGCGCCGGTCCACT
The DNA here is from genome assembly GCA_965219105.1 of Bryobacteraceae bacterium. GTDB lineage: Bacteria > Acidobacteriota > Terriglobia > Bryobacterales > Bryobacteraceae > Bog-105. The sequence continues at coordinate 5,183,409 of OZ244728.1, forward strand.
TCGGCGGTTTTCCTGGTAGTCGAATCTCCAGCCATCGCGACCATCCCGCCATCAGCGCCAACATCGCAATCGGCGTGTGGCTGAGCTCAGCCAGCAATTCATCCTGCACTCGCGTCAATGAGTGATTATGCGCCAGCAGCAGCGTGCCTCCCGCAATACACACCACCGGAAACACGAGCGCTGCCCTTTGCGATCGAATCTTCTTGTTCTGAACGCCCCACTCAAACACCGCAAACAACACGATCAACACCACAAACATCCGGTGTTGAAATACCTCGGCTACGGCAAAGCTCTCCCAAAAGCCACGCGGTCCCAGCGGCCAGTTCTCTGAGTCGGCCCGGAGCAGCAGGAAGACTGCCAGCCCGATAAACACCAGCGGCCAATGCTTCGCCCACCTGCCCCAACGAAAGCGCGAGATCAACGCCAGCAGGCCTGCCGCCAGCACGATCAAGCCCGCCCAGTTGTGGTTGTACTCGCTCCATTCGATGTCGGATGGCTTATTGAAATCCCCCATCGTTGCGCCCGGCACGTAAGTATCTAGCGGACTCACATGAAATCGCTTTGCCTCTGCCGCATCCAGTGGCGTTGCCGGAGAGAGGGCCTCCGCTGGAGGCGTTCTCATCGAAGGAATCTTCGGCGTGAATCGCGCAATAATCGTCGAAGCCGGCACGCGGCTCGCCTGTTGATCGATCGCCGGCGGTTGCGACGTCAACGAAGCAGCCGCCAGGATCGTCGTGAAGCCGATGCCGATTTCGACCTCGGTAAACCGCCGCATCCTCAGCCGCCAAACGCCATCGATCAACCCTCGCTTGATTGCCGCGTTGCTTCTCCATCCGATTGCAACGGTCAAACACAGCAGGAGGATCTTGGCAACCGTCATCACGCCGTAAGCGGTTCCGTAAAGTAGCTGAAATGTCCGGATATACACAACTGCAAGCACGATCCCGCACGCCACCAGCACGCCGAAACCCGTAGCGGCCTGCCACGCAAACGCGCTCAGCACCCGGCCGCGCTCTTCTTTGTTTTCCAGGTGGACCAGCGACCAGAGCAGAAAGGGCAGGCTACCAATCCATAGTGCTGCTCCAAGTTGATGCCCCGCTGTTACCGCCATCATCGCGGCCCGGTCGTTTAGCCGCGCTGCGGAGTGGCTCGTCAGCACGCTCCCCAGCACCAGTAGTACATCGGCCAGCAGATACGGCCACATGCTCTTCCGCCCGAGCAGGAACGCTGCTCCAATCACCAGCGCGCCGCCTACCTCGAGCAGCCCCGCTCCGAAAAAGCCTGCCCCGAACACTTCTGCCCATGGAATGCCCGTCGTACTTTGCAGTAGCGCTGAGTTCACGCCGAGCCAGATTGCCTGCGCGACAATCATGCCGGCCGCTGATGCCACCAGCAAACGCCCGGCAAACACTTGCCGCTGCTCCGCAAGCCCAAAGCGCCGCGTCCACAGCAGATACACGCTTCCGCCAATCAAAAGCGCTTCAAGAGATAAGCAGATGCCTCGCAGGATGACCGCGAGGAACCCGAAAATGTCGATTAAACCTTCCAGAACCGCACCGGTTTACTTGACTCTGAACGGGATTTGACCCCTCGTCAAATGCCCGTCCGCAGCCAACACCTGCCACACCAACCGGTAATCCCCCACCTTCAAGCCCGCCGCGGTCGCGGACAATCGGTCCGGGTCCTTCTGCTTGTCGAGCGCTATCCTCTTGTCGCCCGCCATCGAGATTAACGTCAGCTGCGATCGCGCTCCATCCACTCGCGAGTTAAAATGCAGCGCGATCGCAAGATCTCCGGGCTTAACCACCTGTTCCGCCGTGGGCGTTGAATCCACCAGAATCGCGTGCGCAAAACAGGCGATGGCTAAACTGACCAGCACTGCCGCGGAAGTAACGGAACGCCGTATAGCAACGGTCTTAAAAAGGTTCATGAAAGTAAATGGGAGCTAGCGTGAATACCTGCATTATACCGGTCGTGCTTCTCTCAGCCGCTTTCCAGCAACAGCATCGATACGCCGGGAAAGTAACCTGTGTATATGCAGTTTGTGACTGTCGAAGACTGGCCTGGCCGGGAAAACACCGATTACCGGGAGCACTTGGAACACGGGAACGTTCTCTATTTCCCGCAAACCCCGTTTGTGCTTCCCGCCGCCTCCCAGGAGTTCCTTCGCGCCCTGAATTTCGCCGGCGGAGCCGTTCACAAGAATATCGCCTATCGTCCGGCTGCTGATCGAGTCACCGGCATCGAAGCCAATGACGCCCAAGCTGCCCGCCTCTCCTCCGTGATGCGCGATTACTCCCGCTCCGTCGTGCAATTCACCGCCGAACTCCTGCCTGCCTACGCGCGCGCTTGGAAACTCGATTACGCGAGCTTCCGGCCCCTTGAGGAACAAGGCCGCGACTTGCCCGTTAACAAGCGCAACGATCTGCTCCACACCGACGCTTTCCCCTCACGGCCCACGGACGGCGACCTCATCTTACGCGTATTTACTAACATCAACCCCACTAAGACTCGTAACTGGATCACCACCGACCCCTTTGCCCTACTCGCCGAAAAATACGCGCGTGATGCCGGACTAACGCAAATCGCATCCTCGGCTTCTTCCGCCACAGGACGTTTTCGTAAGCAATCCGCGCAGCTCCTGAAAGGCTTCGGTCTCCCTGTTACTCCCCGCTCGCCCTACGACCGCTTCATGCTCCATTTTCATGAGTATTTGAAGCGGAACACGGAGTTTCAAGACAACTGCCCGAAGTACCGCTTCGACTTTCCCCCCGGCTCCACCTGGCTCACCTTCACAGACGTGCTCCCGCACTCTGTTCACTCCGGCCAGCACGCCCTCGAGCAAACCTTTATCGTCTCCCGCAGCTCAATGGCTCATCCCGAGTGCGCGCCGGTCAGCATCCTCGAGCGCCTTTGCGGACATCCATTACTTAGCTAGGGCTGAAACTTAAATACCTCGTACGGTAGCTTTCTCGTGCTGTTCCCCATGTTGTAAGTGGGCGATTCGTTGATATGTGAAGCTGTGATGTAAATCGAACCGTCCGGCCCCTCGCTAAAGGTGTCCGTCCACTCCAGCCGTGGGTCTGTCACTAACGTTTCCATCTTCTTATCGGGCGTTAACCGCGTTACGCCCTTCTCATGCAAGTTACTAAGATAGATATTACTCTTCGAGTCCATCCAGATTCCATCCACCGGAAACGTATCGGCAAACTTCTCAGCAGTAGGCTTCCCGTTCGGGTCGCGCAGCGCATCGGTCTTCACGCGGTATAACTTCGTCGAAGCAATCGCTTGATAATAGAGATACTCGCCATCCGGCGATAGCGCAATCGCGTCTGAATGAAACGGAGGAGTCTCTCCGGTAGGACCGAGCACCGGTTTACCGTCGATCACCACTTTTACGCTCTTGTCCGGCATCACGGAGGGATCTCCGTCGAGTGCCCGATGCGACTTCCCGGTCGCCAGATCCACCACGATGATCCCGCCCAGCCCGCTATCCGTAATATAAGCAAAGTTTCGCTTGTTGTCGAACCGCACGTCATTCATGTAACTGCTCGTCTTAGCCACGTCTGGCCCAACCGGGATTACCCTTGTAACTTGATTGGTCTTCAGATCTACTTTGACTAGCTTCGGCCCGCCCGGTACGATACTCATCAACATCGGCGCAGCCGGATCGAGGATCCACAACGAATCTGTATCGTCGACCACCACGCTCTGCACGCAAACCAAGTGCTTTCCCGCCGTCTCCGGCGTTAAATCCCAGCGGTTCCAATCTTTATCGGGGAACGGTTTCGCCGACCCATCCGGCATCACCTCGACCACCGCGTTCAGATACTCCGGCGACCATCGTGGAAAATTAACAAATACTCGACCGGTTTTCGACACGCTGACCCCAGTCAACTGGAAATCGTCGTTGTGGTAAACCTCTGTCAGCTGCCGCCCGCCCGGCTGCGCCATCACAGCAACGCTCGAAGCCAGTCCCAAACCCACCGTCATCAACCAGAACATACTCGTGTGCTTCAACTGTCGCTCCCCTGAAATTTGACTAACCGCTAGAAGGTCAGATAGCCCCTAGATACAACCGTTTCCTCGCATAAGTACGAAGCGGTTTGTCCAGCGATCAGCGTACATCCGGGCATGCCGCCCTTCTTGAACATCACCGCGTATCGTCGGACGTATCAAAGCGCCAGAAGCCAAGCCGTGCCATCTTACAATCGCGCATCCCACTCTGTGGGAATCGCCAGGACCTCTGCCGTCTCTTCTACGCTTAACCCGCCGAAGAATCCGAGCTTAGTTACCTTCACTTTGCACGCCTTCGATCTGAGCCAGCACTTCTGAAGCTCCGCCGATGGCTCAAGTCTGCGAACTCCTGTCGTAAGATAAACGGCACAACGCGATGGGCGAAATATGGTTGAAGGCCTTGCACCAGCTTGTGATCGGCTCTCTACTGATTGCTGGCTGCCTCTAGATGGTGTTCTATGCGGGGCTGTTCAAGAAAAGCTATCTGGGTTGGCGGGCAGCTCCGAATTATCAGGGCTGGTATCAAGATTATGCACATAAACACGCCAACGGCATCAATTGGCTGCGGGAGGAGCATCCGGTTGTTTGGGGCATCGCTCCTACGTTCCCACCTGAGATCGTCGGTGAAAACCCCGCTTGCACGGCTATTTCCGCTTTAAAGTCTTTCGACGTGCCGGACACAGACCCACCATGCTCTTGGCGAAATCTCCGGCGTATCTTCTCCTTTTTCCCCTCCCGTGACACTTCCCCGATGAGGTGGCTGAAACCGGCAAGTGGTGGAGCCTAACCGGAACGGTCATCAGCGGCTGCATCGGAGCGGTGATGGCGCAGGCGATCAATGTATTGCTCGGGCTGGCGAAACCGTGAGGTAAATAAAGCGGCTTTTCAGTGTATTGAGGCCTATTCCCGTTCTAGAGGACGGGCATAAAAACGGTGTTCCTGCGGTTCCCGATCTCGGGAGGTTCTCGGCGCTATTCTTCATCGGGATCCCTATCAGGTCTGTGCGCCGCCCGAGCGAACGCGACCGAGCAGGGGCAAATGGAAATGTCAACACCGCCGCCCGCGATCCTCAGGTAAAGGCGCTCCTCGCTTTTCTGTGACGGGACATCATTCCGGGTGAACTGCAGCGATACCGCGTGAGCTCAGGTCAAGGTGCCGGTACGCCCAACCCTGGGTCTACGCTGCTAAGCCGAAAAATCGGCGGAATCAGCAATTTAAACAGCAACTTTTCGGGTTTAGGCTAGTTCCTGAGTTTGCGCCGAAGAAAGCGGCCGTAGAACACGGGAGGGAGCGGTAGTGTCAAGCGTTTTGTGTAAACGCGTTTCGTTATTTTGACTCAGTTAAAGTTTGACTTTCAGTTTTCCGTTCGCTGTCACGCGTTTCGATGGATTTTTGAAGCCAGCGGGGGATGCACAAGGGGGCCGTGCCCTCTTGTGGGGGGAGCCGCGTAATTTGCGGCGTGGGGGGAACCCGCCCGCCCCGGCCTTTCCCCTTGGGGAAACGGGAAAGGGGAAGTGAAATGCTTTTTGCTCCTTGCTGCCGCAGGCTCGTCTGAACCCGTTCATGCTCGTGCCTGCTCCATTCGTTCCGGCCAGCGGATCGCAAACTGCCGCAGCGCCTCGCGCCAACCTTGCACCGTCTGCCATTTCCTGGATACCTTCTGCAGCGCCAGGTAGAGCAGTTTGATCGCGGCGTCCTGGGTGGGAAAGGAGCCGCGATTTTTGGTCACTTTGCGCAGCGTCATATGCAACGATTCCACCGCATTGGTCGTATAGATGATCTTGCGGATCTCTTCGGGAAAGTCGAAGAACGGAATGACCCGCTGCCAGCTGCGCTCCCACACATCGGCTACCACTTGATGCTTCGGGTATTTGCGCCGGAACTCGCCCAGCGCCCTTTCGGCCTGCTCGGCGCTGACGGCCCGGTAAATCGATTTCAAATCCGCCGCCATACTCTTACGCTCTTTCCAGTTCACAAACTGGAGACTGGCGCGGATCAAATGCACAATGCAGGTCTGCACCAGCGTGCTCGGGAACACCGCTTCGATGGCCTCCGGGAAGCCTTTGAGCCCATCGGTGCAGATCACGAAGGCATCCTTCATGCCACGGTTTTTCAGGTTCTGCAGCACCGCCATCCAGTACTTGGCGCCTTCGTTCCCACTGGCCCACAAGCCCAGCACCGACTTCTGGCCCTCCAGATTAATGCCGATCGCGGTGTACACCGCGCGGTTCTCCACCTTGCCGTCCTGCCGCATCTTTACCATCAGCGCATCCAGATAGACGATCGGGTACAACGCTTCCAGCGGCCGCTCCTGCCACGCTTTCACTTCCTCCATGACGCTGCCGGTGACCTCCGAGATCAACGCGGCGCTCACCTCGACGCCGTATAAATCCTGCAGGTGGCCCTGAATGTCACGCGTCGTCATGCCGAGCGCGTACATCGACAGGATCTTCTCATCGAAACCGGCAAAGCGCGTCTGGTGCTTCTCGATTAACTGCGGCTCGAAGCTGCCGTTGCGATCGCGCGGCACCGCAATCTCCATCTCGCCGGCTTCGCCTTTCAACGTCTTCGTGCTCTTGCCGTTCCGCGAGTTGCCGCTGTGGTAACCGGCTACGTCATGCTTCTCGTAGCCCAGGTGATGGTTCAGTTCTCCGGTCAGCATCCGCTCCACCAGCGCCTTGGTCAGTTCCTTCACCAGACCGTTCGGTCCGATCAGGCTTCCTTCGCTGCTTGCAATGAGCTCGTCGATCAGTTCTTTCTTGATTGCCATCCGGTTCTCCTATCTTCCTCTTCTCGAGAACCGCGTTTACACAATCCTTTTTACACCCTCGAGGGAGCTCTCCAGCTTTCACTGCTTCACTGCTTTTACAGCCTCTGCAATAGCTGATCCGTAGTTACCGACCAACGGCCAATGCTTGTCGCTCATCGCGACTACACCAATCTTTCTGCCGATCATATTTTGTTCGTATTTGATCGTCTTGTCGCTCGATAAAAGCACATCGAACCCAGCAGATTCAGCGGCGTCAAGCAAATTACCGTTCTTCAGCTTTGCCCAGCCCATCTCGTCGGCCTTCTGCACGTGATAGGCACGAAGAAAGCGCTCCAAAGGACCGGGTACATTATGGTCGAACAGAACCCGCTTCAACGAACGGGCGCTGTGATTCCGACGCGGGCGAAGTAGTAATCCTTGACGCCCAGCACGTCCTTCAAGTTGAGGCGATAGGTCGCCGCAATCTCTTCCGGCGTCTGGTCAAGCTCGATTGACTCGGGAACTAGATCCGCCTCGACGCGAGTGTCCTTGATCACCGGTCGGCCATCCAGCTTGCCGGGGATCGTCTCGACCAAAGGACAGTCACTCCAGAACTTCGCTTCCATCTTGATATTTTACCGGCTTTTCGTCACGCACGAGCATCATCGTCAAGGCGCCACAATCTCAGCTAGCCTCGCACCGTACAAAACCCTATCGCCGGCCCTCTTCCAAAATGTCCCGCTTCGGCGCATACTGCAGGCCCCATCCATACTCGAGCAGCGGCTTTGCTCCCATCGCAAACTCACAAATCACATCCACCAGTTCCGCCGACCTGCACTCCTCCAGCCTCAAGTCCCGCACCGCGACAAATGAAGTCAGGCGCAATCCATCCGCGATCGCGCTCTCTGCATGCGCGTCATACCCGCGCGGCAGCCTCGTCAACCGCCCCTCGGTCGACAACGCCAAACCCGCCTTCTTCAAGCTCTTCTCAGCCGCCAGAAACCGCTTGCCCTCGTCACGCGTTATCGATTCGCGCCATGCCTGCAAAAAGCCGCGCTCCGGCATCCAGAATCCAGCTGCTGCAAACGATTCTTCCGGCGATACGTGCATGTAAATTTCCCCCACCTGCGCCTGCACCGGCTTCAAGCTTGCTCCCACGTGCGTCTTATAGGGACTCTTGTTCGGGCTGAACCGCACGTCCCGGTAGACCCGCATCACCGGCTGCTTGTCTTTCGCCGCCACCATCAAGCCGCGCTTCCGGCACTCCGCCGCCACTTCGGTGACCAACCGCGCCATCGGCGCCTGCACTGTTTCCTCATACACCGCCTTCCGCTCGCGAAACCAGTCCCGGTCGTTGTTCTTCTTCAATTCCTTCAGAAACCGCAGACCCTCTGCCGGAAATCCGGTAAACCTTTGCTCGCCTGCCGCCGTCGGCTTTTCTTTCTTCATCGCTCCTCATTGTTCCTCGCCTCACCCGCCGAAAACCAGGCCGCGCCCGACCCGCTTGTCCAGTTACACTGGAAGTTACAGTCCTATATTTATGGTCGAACGTACGCTAGCCAAAGTATTTGGCACGAAACACGATCGAGAGATCAAGCGCATTCGCCCAATGATCTCGGCGATCAACGATCTTGAGCCCTCGCTGCAGAAACTTTCTGATGCCGAATTAGCCTCGAAGACACAGGATTTTAAGCAGCGCCTCGCCAACGGCGCCTCTCTCGACGACATCCTTATTGAAGCCTTCGCCGTCTGCCGCGAAGCCAGCAGCCGCGTTCTCAAAATGCGGCATTTCGACGTCCAGCTCATCGGCGGCATCACTCTTCATCGCGGCCGTATCGCCGAAATGAAAACCGGCGAGGGCAAAACGCTCGTCGCCACCCTCCCCAGCTATCTGAACGGCCTTCAAGGCAAAGGCGTCCACGTCGTCACGGTTAACGATTACCTCGCCCGCCGCGATTCTGAATGGATGGGCCGCATCCATCGCTCGCTCGGCCTCACCGTCGGCACCATCGTTCACGATCTCGACGAGGCCGAACGCCGCACTGCCTACTACTCCGACATCACCTACGGCACCAACAACGAATTCGGCTTCGATTACCTGCGCGACAACATGAAATTTCGCCTGGAAGATTACGTCCAGCGCGATTTCAACTTCGCCATCGTCGACGAAGTCGACTCCATCCTGATCGATGAAGCCCGCACCCCGCTCATCATCGCCGGACCCAGCGAAGAATCTACCGACAAGTACTACCGCGTCAACCGCATCATTCCGTTTCTAGAGCGCGGCGAGGTCATCGAAGGGAAAGAACCCGGCCAGTCCTACACCACCGGCGACTTCACCGTAGACGAAAAACACCGCAGCGTGGCGCTTACCGAAGAGGGCGTTCTCAAAGTCGAAAAGCTGCTCGATACCGGCAATCTCTACGACCCCGCCAATATCGAGATGAATCACCACGTGCAGCAGTCGCTGCGCGCTCATATCCTTTATCTCCGGGATCGCGACTACGTGGTTCAAGAAGGCCAGGTCATCATCGTCGATGAGTTTACCGGCCGCCTCATGCCCGGCCGCCGCTGGAGCGATGGTCTTCATCAGGCGGTCGAATCCAAGGAAAGCGTCAAGATTGAGCGCGAGACCCAAACCCTCGCCAGCATTACCTTCCAGAACTTCTTCCGCATGTACAACAAGCTCTCCGGTATGACCGGCACCGCCGATACCGAAGCCGCTGAGTTCAGCAACATCTATAAGCTCGAAGTTACCCAGATCCCCACCAACAAGCCCATGATCCGCCTCGAAAATTCGGACATGGTCTACCGCACCGAAGAGGAAAAGTTCCGCAACGCCGCCAAGGAGATTCAAACCCTCCATGAGAAGGGCCAGCCCGTTCTGGTTGGCACCATCTCGGTCGATAAATCGGAGAAACTGTCAGGCATCTTGAAGAAGATGGGCGTTCGCCATGAGGTTTTAAACGCCAAGAATCACGAGCGCGAGGCCCATATCGTTTCGCAAGCCGGCCGTAAAGGCGCTGTCACTGTCTCCACCAACATGGCTGGCCGCGGCACCGATATTCTGCTCGGCGGCAATCCCGATGTGCTGCTCGAAGATCGCCTCGTCCGTCTCGGCAAATCGCCTGAGACCATGCCGCCTGCCGAACTCGAAGCCCTTCGGCAGGAACTGAAAACAACCATCGAGAAGGAGCGCGAGGAGGTGCTCGCTCTCGGCGGTCTTCATATTCTTGCCACCGAGCGCCACGAATCCCGCCGTATCGATAACCAGCTTCGTGGCCGCGCCGGACGCCAGGGCGACCCCGGCAGCTCCCGCTTCTATCTCTCTTTACAAGACGACCTCCTCCGCATCTTCGGCGGCGAACGCATGCAGAAGCTCATGCTCCGCCTCGGCATGGAAGAGGATATGCCGATCGAGTCGAAACTCATCACCCGCCGCATCGCCTCCGCTCAAACCGCAGTCGAAGCCCAGCACTTCGCCTCCCGTAAACACGTTCTCGAATACGACGACGTGATGAACAAGCAGCGTCAGGCCGTCTACAAAATGCGCCGCGAACTGCTCGAAGGCGATAACCAGCGGCAGCGCATCAACAGCATCGTCACCGGCATCACCGGTAGCTTCATCGATCAGTACTGCCCGGAAAACGCCCGCCCGGACCAGTTCGATCTCGTCGGCCTGCAAACCGCCGTCCTTAATCAGTTTGGCGCGAAGCTCGATCCCGATGAACTCGCTCCTCTCAACCGCAATGAGGTCGAGGATTCGGTCAACAATCTTCTGCTCGAGCGCTACGACGCCAAGGAACGCATGATCGGCCCAGAAAACATGCGCCAGGCCGAGCGCATCATCATGCTGAACGTCGTCGACAACCAGTGGAAAGACCACTTGCTCTCGATGGACCACTTGAAAGAAGGCATCGGCCTCCGCGGCTACGGTCAAAAAGATCCTTTGATCGAGTACAAGAAAGAGTCCTTCGAAATGTTCCGGGAAATGATGGACCGTATCGAAGATGAAACCATAAAATTCCTCTTCTTCATGCGCATCGAGAGCGGCATGTCCGAGCCGCCGCTGCCCTATCCGGAGTTGGAGGACGAAGACGACGAGGAAGAAATCTTCGAAGGCGCCGATACCGCCGATAGCGACTCGCTTCCTGCCTCCCGCGCCGCTCGCCGCCTCGAAACCGATCCGGAACAAGCCCGCCTTGAAGCCGAACGCCTCGAGTTGCGTAAACAAGAAGCCCAAAAATCCGTCGTCGATCTCACCCGCAACATCCAAAAGAAGAAAGATCGCGAACTTGCCGGCCTGCAATTCACCGGCTCGAACGGAACTGCCCAGCCGGAACCGGCGTCCAATGGTCATAAGGGTCCCAAGGTGGGCCGCAACGATCTTTGCCCTTGCGGCAGCGGAAAGAAATACAAAAAATGCCATGGCGTCACTGCTTAGCGCTGCTCCCGCTTCTCGCCACCTTCGTTCTGCGTGCCGATGACTCTTCCATTTGGCGCGAATACGGGCTTGTTCACGCGTCTACTTCTCAGCAGGGCAAGCTCGATATCACTTCCTATCAGCTGAAAGATGCCACTGGCGCGTTAGCGGCTTGGGAATGGCTCCGTTCTCCCCAAGGCCGAACCTGTTCGCTTGCCGATCTGTGCAGCCAGGATGGCCGTCGAACGCTGGTCTCCGACGCCAACTATGTCCTCGTCCTCAACGGGCCAAAGCCGTCTAAGGAGCAGGTTCAGGCGCTCTTCAAAGAGCAGCCCGACAAGCGCCCGGGTGTATGGTCCGCTCTCCTCACCTTTCTACCCAGGCAGGATTTGCTGCCCGGTACCGCCCGCTATATTCTAGGCCCCGACTCGCTCCGAACCTTCGTGCCTGAACTTGCCTCCAGCCATCCCGGCTTCGACGAGGGTGCGGAAGCCCAGCTTGCCGAGTATCGCCTCAAGGGTCAGACTGCTCCGGCCCGCCTCATCCTGTTCAACTATCCGTCTCCGGAGATGGCCCGCATCCATGCCGCTCAGTTCGCCAAGTTGTCGAACGTCCAAGCCAAGCGGTCGGATGTCTTGGTTGCAATCGTCCTCAACCCGCCCTCGCCCTCAGTTGCCGATACCCTGCTCAGCCGGATCCAGTACCAGGCCAAAATTGTTTGGGACGATGTTCCCCCTCCGAGCCCGATCAAACCGCTCTACCAGCTGCTTCAAAACATCATCTACCTGAGTGTCCTGCTCTCAGCTCTGTGCCTGGCGGCTGGCCTGATGTACGCTGCGATGCGCATCTACCGGCGTCGCTACGGAACCCTCGACGCTGACGAGGCAATGACCACCCTCCACCTAACGGGCGATTGACTTCTTTGGCAAATCGAGTTATTGCGAGGGCCGGTAAAGAGGCGTAACTGATTTTTTTGCAATCACTTGCGCGTATGCCCAGGCGGCTTCCTTCCTTGCGTCTGGCTCCCGGTGCCTACTTCGCAAAATCTTCCGTTCCGATAAATGGTTTGTAGACTGGAACTTACAGCGGCTTTCTTCTGGCTGCCAAAAATACGCTTGACTTCACCATCGGCTCGACCTAAACTCCAATCACAAACAGGTTTTGATGGTTGCGAAACCGTCGGATCTGATTCTCCCATTAAACGTAACCCCTGCCTCGAGCAGGGGCCTGGTAACAGGAAGAACAATGCTCATTCACTTCGGATGAGCATTTTCTTTTACTTAGCGCTTCATTCAAGGCTCACGTGAGACCTCCTCCGCCCAAAGCCGCCGACTCTCCGCAATCTTGGCGGGAACGATTCGCCGCCCTTCGCAACGTTCCTCCGCTTCTCAAGATGGTGTGGACCACCAGCCCGGTCCTGGCCGTCTCCACGCTCCTCCTGCGCTGCTTTGCCGCTTTTTTCCCGCTGGCCACTCTTTGGGTTTCGAAGCTCATCGTCGACCTGGTCGTGCGGGCTATCCGTCACCAACCGTTCTCCCACTCCCGCATCTGGGTCCTGCTCGCTCTCGAACTGGTCCTCGCCCTCGGATCGGACGTTCTCAGCCGTCTCATCTCGCTGGTCGACAGCCTCCTCGGCGACCGTTTCACCAATCACGTCAGCATTCGCCTGATGGAGCACGCCATCAGCCTCGACCTGGTGTCCTTCGAAGATCCCGTCTTCTACGACAAAATGGAGCGGGCTCGCCGCCAAACCACTGCGCGCCTCGGGATGCTCGCTAGTCTCGCCGGCATGGGTCAGCAGTTGCTTACGCTGCTTTCTCTGCTCTCCGCCGTCTTGTTCTACTATCCCTGGCTCCTGCTCCTGCTCGCCGCTGCTACTGTTCCTGTTTTCCTGGGTGAAACTCGTTTCGCCATGCTGAACTATTCCATGCTTTACCGCTACACTCCTGAGCGCCGTGAGCTGGATTACCTCCGCTACCTAGGCGCCAGTAACGAGAGCGCCAAGGAGATCAAAATCTTCGGCCTCGGCAGATACCTCATTGGGCGCTCCCGGGCGCTCTTCGAACGCTTCTATGCCGAGAACAAGCATCTGGCGATCCATCGGGCCTGGCATGGAACGCTTCTGAACCTGATCCCCACCGCCGCTTACTACTTCGCCTACGCCCTGATCATCCTTCGCGCTCTCGCCGGTCTTCTTACTGTCGGCGATCTCACGCTTCTTGTCGGCGCATTCTCCCGGGCTCGCAGCATCATGGAGAGCCTGGTCTCCGGACTGGTCGGAATCTCTGAGCAGGCTCTCTTCGTCAAGGACCTCTTCGAATTTTTCGAAACGAAGCCAGCCATCCAATCCGCCCCTGGCGCTCTCCCCGCCCCCCGCCCAATCCGCGATGGCTTCGAGTTTTCAAACGTCTCCTTCGGCTATCCGGAAGGCAACCGGCACGTCTTATCGAACCTGAATTTCCGCTTCTATCCCGCTGAGCGCATTGCACTTGTAGGTGAAAATGGGGCAGGGAAGACGACTTTGGTCAAACTGCTCGCCCGGCTCTACGATCCGACCGGAGGCCGCATTTTGCTCGATGGCGTCGACCTCCGCGACTACCAAGTCGAAGATCTGCGCGGCGAAATCGGCGTAATCTTCCAAGATTACATGAAGTATGACGCGTTAGCTGCTGAAAACATTGGGTTTGGACGTGTAGACAGCATCGGCGACGTGGACCGGGTAGTTCGTTCGGCAAAAAAGAGCTTAGCGGCCGATGTCATCGACCAACTTCCTCAAACGTACTCTCAGATGCTCGGCCGGCGCTTCGAGGGTGGCGTCGACCTCTCCATCGGCCAGTGGCAGAAGATCGCCTTAGCCCGCGCTTACATGCGTGACGCTCAGATCCTGATCCTGGACGAGCCTACCGCCAGCCTCGACGCCCGCGCCGAGTTCGAGGTGTACCAGCGCTTCGTCGATTTAACGGCCGGCAAGATGGCCGTCCTCATTTCCCATCGTTTCTCTACGGTCCGCATGGCCGACCGCATCCTGGTCCTTGAGAACGGCCGCATCGTGGAGCAGGGCTCACATCGCCAACTCGTCGCTCTCGGCGGCAAATACTCCGAACTGTTCGAACTCCAGGCCGCCGGCTACCGCTAACGCTCACCCGCCAAAGGGGCAATGCTTTAGCGATATGATATTTCTGTTTTCAAAGAATGCCCTTGAGCATGGCCAAAAAACAATATCCATCGGCAATGAATAGCAGCGCCATAATTCACCACCACCTTTGAGCAATCCGTTTTTCGAGCACCCGATCCTCAATTCGCCGTACGAGTACCCGAGTCAGCACTGGGAACTCGATGAGCTGGGGCAGCCTACACAGCGCGTTATCGCAAGCCGGCGGCAGGCAAAGTACGTCACTCCTATTCCGCAGCCGAAGAAACGCAAGCCCGGCCAGAAAGGGCTGAGCCTCGACGAGGGTCACGGGCTCTCTACGGACGAACAGAACTACGAAACGACCTCGATCGTCAACGAGATCCGCTTTCACGTCGACCAGTGGCGCAAGCTTCCGAGTCCTGGCGACTGGCTCGTCACGCCGGAAACGGCACGCCTGCTTCAGCACTGGCGTCATCACCCGTTCAACAGCATCCGCCCGTTCTTCTGCCAAGTCGAAGCGGTGGAAACCGCGATCTGGTTGACCGAGGTCGCCCCTAAGGGCACCAGGGCGATGAAAAGCCTGCTGCAGCACGTCGACGAGGCCAGCCGCAACTCCAACCCGGAACTACTTCGTCTGGCCCTGAAGCTGGCAACCGGGGCAGGGAAGACAACCGTGATGGCCATGCTGATCGCCTGGCAAACGATTAACGAAGCGCGCCGTCCGGGCAGCAAGCTGTTCACTCGCGGCTTCCTCATTGTGGCTCCGGGACTCACCGTCAAGGAACGCCTGCGCGTCTTGCAGCCGAACGATCTGAACAACTATTACCAGGAGCGCGAACTCGTTCCCTCCGATCTGATGCCGGAGCTTAAACGCGCCAAGCTCGTCATCATCAACTATCACGCTTTCAAGAGACACGAGCGCCTGGATGCTACAAGAGGCACCCGTTCCTTGTTGCAAGGGCGCGGCGACCCGCTCGATACGCTCGAATCCGATGGGCAGATGATGCAGCGCGTCATGCCAGAGCTAATGGGTCTCAAGAACATCCTGGTCATCAACGACGAAGCCCACCACTGCTATCGCGAGAAGCCCGGCGATCGCGAAGAGGAAGACTTGAAGGGCGAGGACAAAGAAGAAGCAAAACAAAACAGCGAAGCCGCACGCCTCTGGATCTCCGGCCTTGAAGCGGTCAATCGCAAGCTCGGCGTGACCCGCGTCTTCGACCTCTCCGCCACTCCCTTCTTTCTGCGAGGCTCCGGGTACGCCGAAGGCACTCTCTTCCACTGGACCGCCAGCGACTTCTCGCTGATGGACGCCATCGAGTGCGGCATCGTCAAACTCCCCCGCGTGCCGGTGGCCGACAATATTCCAGGCGCGGAGGTTCCCATCTTCCGCAATCTGTGGGAAAACATCCGCGCCGAAATGCCGAAGAAGCGGCGCAGCAAGACGGATGACCTCGACCCGCTGAAAATCCCGAACAAGCTTCAAACCGCTCTTGAAGCGCTCTACGGCCAATACGAAAAGACCTTTGCCGCCTGGGAGAAAGCAGGTTTCGATGTCCCGCCCTGTTTCATCATCGTGTGTAACAATACGTCCGCTTCCAAGCTGGTATATGACTACATCTCCGGCTTTTGGCGAACCAATGAAGACGGAACCGAAACTTACATCCCCGGCCGTCTCCCCTTGTTCCGCAATGCCGAGGACGAGCGCGGCAATGCCTACGCGCGTCCCCGAACCCTGCTCATCGATAGCCAGCAGCTTGAATCCGGCGAAGGCCTTGATGATAATTTCCGAACCGCGGCCTCGGCCGAGATCGAAGTCCTGCGCGAAGAAACCGCCGCACGTACCGGGAATCCGCAAGCTGCCGAAGAGTTCAGCGACACGGACCTGCTGCGCGGCGTCTTGAACACCGTCGGCAAACCGGGCCGCCTGGGCGAATCCATTCGCTGCGTGGTCTCCGTCTCCATGCTCACCGAAGGCTGGGACGCCAACACAGTTACGCATGTGCTCGGCGTCCGCGCTTTCGGCACTCAGCTCCTGTGCGAACAAGTCATTGGCCGGGCTTTGCGGCGTCAATCGTATCAGCTCAACAACGAGGGCCTGTTTGACACCGAATATGCGGACATTCTGGGCATTCCCTTCGACTTCACGGCTAAACCGGTCATTGCCAAGCCGCAGACGCCTCCCAAGACTACCCGGATTGAAGCCGTTTCCCCGGATCGCGACCGCTCAGAGATCCGCTTTCCCCGCGTCTCCGGCTATCGCGTCGAACTGCCTGAAGATCGTCTCACCGCCAGCTTCAACGCCGACTCCGTTCTGGAGCTCACGCCGGCCCTGATTGGGCCTTCCATTACGCGCGTTGAAGGCATCATCGGCGAAGGCATTGACCTAACGCTCAAGCACACCAGCGATACTCGAACGCTCACCATCCTCTACCGCCTTACTCATCACCTTCTCTACACCCGCTTCCGCGATCCCGGCGAAGAGCCCAAGCTTTATCTGTTCGGCCAATTGAAGCGCATCGCCAAGGAGTGGATGGATGGCTACCTGAAATGCTCCGGCGGCGCCTTTCCTGCTCAGTTGCTCTATGAAGCTTTGCTCGAGACCGCCTGCGAGCGCATCATGGCGGCTATCAATCGCGGCGAGATCGAAGGCGGCAAGCGTCCCGTCAAAGCGGTGCTTGATCCGTATAATCCGGTGGGCTCCACGCGCCACGTTCGCTTCAACACGACTCGCGCTGAGCTTTGGCGAACCGATTCGCGCCTCTGTCCGATCAATTACGTCGTCTACGACAGCGATTGGGAAGCCGAGTTCTGCCGTGTCCTCGAGTCGCACGATCGCGTGCGCGCCTATGTCAAAAATCATAACCTCGGCCTGGAAGTGCCTTATCGCTGCGGTCCTGACACCAGGAAGTACCTGCCTGATTTCATCGTGCTCGTCGACGACGGCCGCGGCGCAGACGATCTGCTGCATTTGATCGTCGAAATCAAGGGCTATCGCAGCGAGAATGCGAAAGACAAGAAGAACACGATGGAGACCTACTGGATTCCGGGCGTCAACAACGACGGGCGCTATGGCCGCTGGGCCTTTGCCGAGTTGACCGCAGTTCATGAAATGGACCCTGACCTTCAGAAGAAAGTCGAAGCAGGCGTTTCGACCGTGATCGATTCCATTGCCGAGCCGGTGAGCGTCTAGGAAGCAAAATTGCCCAAGAAAGAACCTCGCGAAACAAAGAAGACCGTGGTCACGCTGACCCACGAAGAAGCCTCCCGCAAAAACATTCCGACCGCCGAGTTCGAATCGGTGATGCAGCGGGAAGAGCAGCGGCCGGTGCGCGTCGCGTACGAGCGCGGGAACAAGACTCTGGAAGACGAGAAGCAGCAGCGCAATCGCGACCTCGATCCCCAGCTGGTGTGGCGCGGCAAGGACGAGCAGGATTGGAGCGACCTGGTGGTGCAGGCGCCTCCGCTGTATATCCAGGAAAAGGTGCATCCCAAGGTCCTGATCGACGATCTGCTGCGCCGGACTGAGAAAGACGAGAAAGCCGCAATCGATCAATACGCATTGTTCGCCGACTTCAACGGTTTGCCGAGCGAAGACGCCCGGACTGAGTTCTACCAGCACGATGCGAACTGGACCAATCGCATGATCCTCGGCGACAGCCTGCAGGTTATGGCGTCGCTGGCCGAGCGCGAGGGCTTGCGCGGCAAGGTGCAGTGCATTTATCTCGATCCGCCGTATGGGATTAAGTTCAATTCAAATTTTCAATGGTCCACGACAAGTCGCGATGTGAAGGATGGCAATGTTGATCACATCACGCGCGAACCGGAGCAGGTGAAGGCTTTTCGGGATACGTGGCGGGACGGCATTCATTCTTATTTGACTTATTTGCGCGATCGATTGACCGTGGCACGAGATTTGTTGACGGATACAGGTTCGATCTTCGTGCAGATTGGAGATGAGAACGTCCACAGCGTACGGTCGATGATGGATGAGATATTCGGGCCAGAAAACTCTGTCAGCGTCGTAGTTGTCAGCAAGACTAGCGGAGCTGGTATGCAGCATATCGACAACGTTGCTGACTTTGTCCTCTGGTACGCAAGAGACAAATCTGCGGCAAAGTATAGACAACCGCTTCAAGAAAAGAATGATGCAGGCGCTTCAGAATACCGTCAGATCATAGAGGAGGACGGGATTATTCGGCCCTTGAGTCCTTCAGAGCATAGCGCATTTAACGCGGGCAGGGTGCCCGTTCGGCTCTTCAGAAGAGACCAACTGACGTCGCAGACTAATGCAAATACTACCCGGTATACAGCTTCATTTCGGGGACGTGAATACCCCGTTGGATCGCGGCAATGGGCAACGCCGCCTTCGGGTATGTTCCGACTCATGTCAGCGGGCCGTGTTCTCCCAATGGGATACACGCTAGCGTACGTCCGACACTTTGCCGACTACCCGGTTGCCCCGGTCACCAACGTATGGGTCGACACCATGATGTCGAGTCGGAGCGAACAAAAGGTATATGTTGTGCAATCACCGGGGAAAACAGTGCAGCGTTGCCTCCTAATGGCCACCGATCCCGGCGACCTGGTCCTTGACCCTACCTGCGGCTCCGGCACAACCGCCTACGTCGCCGAGCAGTGGGGACGCCGCTGGATCACTATAGATACCTCCCGCGTCGCTCTCGCTCTGGCACGCGCCCGGATCATGGGCGCCCGCTACCCGTATTACCTCCTCGCCGACAGTCCGGAAGGCCAGCGCAAAGAGGCCGAAGTCACCCGCCGCGAACCTGTATCTAAACCCACGCACAATAACCTCCGCCAAGGCTTCGTCTACGAGCGCGTCCCGCACATCACGCTCAAATCCATCGCCAACAACGCCGAAATCGACGTCATTTGGGAAACCTTTCAGCAGATCCTCGAACCCTTACGGCTCGAGCTCAACGCCGAGCTCAAGCAGCAATGGGAAGAGTGGCAGATCCCGCGCGAAGCCGACGACAAATGGCCGCCAGCCGTCAAAGAGGCGCACGCAAAATGGTGGGAGCAGCGTATCGCGCGCCAGAGAGAAATCGACAAATCCATTGCCGCCAAAGCCGACTACGAATACCTTTACGACAAGCCCTACGAGGACAACAAAAAAGTTCGCGTGGCCGGGCCGTTCACGGTAGAAAGCCTTTCGCCGCACCGCGCTCTCGCAGTCGATGAGAACGACGACATCATCCGCGACCCGAAATCCGGCCCTGACTTCGCTACTGTCATTCTCGAGAACCTCAAAATCGCCGGCGTGCAGCAGGCGCACAAGGAAGACAAAATCGTCTTCTCTTCCCTCACGCCCTGGCCCGGCGAACTGGTCGCCGCCGAAGGGCGCTACACCGAAGGAGACGCCGAAAAGCGTGCTGCCATCCTGATCGGCCCCGAGTTCGGCACCGTTGCGCGAGCCGACCTAGTCGCAGCAGCCCGTGAGGCTGGCGACGCCGGTTTCGACGTACTGATTGCCTGCGCCTTCAACTATGACGCTCACTCATCGGAACTCAAGAAGCTCGGCCGCGTCCCCATTCTGAAAGCCCGTATGAACGCCGACCTCCACATGGCCGCCGACCTCAAGAACACCGGCAAAGGCAACCTCTTCGTCATTTTCGGCGAGCCCGATATCGACATTGTTCCGGCCGAAAACAATCAGGTGCAGGTAAAAATCAACGGCGTGGACGTGTTCCACCCCAACACCGGCGAAGTCCGCAGCGACGGAGCCGAAGGCATCGCCTGCTGGTTTATCGACACCGACTACAACGGCGAAAGCTTCTTCGTCCGCCACGCCTATTTCCTGGGCGCGAACGATCCCTACAAGTCGCTCAAAACGACGCTGAAAGCCGAGATCAACGAAGACGCCTGGGCCACGCTCAACAGCGACACCTCACGGCCGTTCCCTAAACCTGTTTCAGGCCGCATCGCGGTCAAGGTGATCAACCATCTTGGCGATGAAGTTATGAAAGTGTTCCGAGTTCAGTAGTGCGTTGTAGATGTGCCCGGAGATCCCGACTAGCAGAGTACCGAAGCTCGAAAGGAGTATTCTGAAACAGGCAAAGCTCGAGAGAAACATTCGTGGTTGAATATCCAGTCATTATCGAAAAGGGTGAGCACAACTTAAGCGCTTGGGTGCCAGACCTGGATGGATGCGTTACTACCGGCGCCACAGAAGAGGAAATTGCAGCAAACATCCGCGAGGCAATCGAGCTTCATCTGCAAGGAATGCGTGAAGATGGCATTCCGATTCCGGCACCCTCCCGCTCCATCTTGGTGAAGGTAGCCTGACCTGGTAGCGCAAACACTCGCTCGCCCTTGATTACTCCGCCCGCAAGATTTCGTTCGCTTCAAAACGCGTAGCTTGCCAAGCAGGTAAGAGCGAGGCCGCCGCAGCGACCGCTAGGAATAACAGTGGACCCGTGGCGAACGAAACTGCATCGTAGGTCCCGACGCCAAATAGTAGATGCCCGATCAAGCGCGTCATCCCAAGCGCAGCTACAAGGCCCACCGCGATCCCCGCAACCGCTATCGTCAACCCGCGCCGCAGGACGCGCCCGAGTAGCTGGAGGCGCGTCGCTCCGACAGCGATTCGCACCCCAAACTCCCGCCTGCGCGTTGCCGAATCGTATGCCATCACGCCATAGATGCCCGTGGCGGCAAGCAGAAGCGCGAGCGCCGAGAAAAGTGCGATTGCCTTCGCCGCCAGGCGCGCCTGGGACAACGCTTCATCGATTACGCTTTGGAGCGTGCGCGGATCTGCCATCGATTGTTCCCGATCCTGCTTGCTGATCTCCGTGCGAACAGCATTCAACAACGCCGGGCTGCCTGCCTGACCCGAGCGCAACAGCAGATACATGTTTGGCCACGGCTGCTGCAGGAACGGCACATCGACCTCGGGCTGAGGAGCAGCCGCCAGCCCCTCGTTTTTCACATCTCCCAGCACGCCCACGATCAGCCATGGCGCGCGGTTTTTGCCCAACCAAAGCCTCTGTCCGAGCGCATTCCGACCGCGAAAGAACTCTCTGGCGAACGACTCATTGACCACTGCCACGGGTAGAGCGCCCCCCTTGTCGGCATCGGTAAACGCCCGGCCGGCCTTCAGCGGAATCTTCATGACCTCTGGATAACTCGAACTGATCGACTGCATTGCAACTAAGCGGCGGCTGGCCACCGGAACCGCCGCTTCGCCTTCGGGAAGCACGTGAGCCAAGCGCGATTCGTGGAGCGGAAGCGCCGAGGCAGCCGCAACACCGCCAATGCCCGGCACCCGCCGCAGAGAGTCAGTGATCGCTTCGAAATACCTGCGAATCTGTTGCGGCGAGCCGTACCTTGTCTTGGGAAGCGAGATATTAGCTGTTAGAAGCGCGCCTGCTTGAAAGCCCAAGCTTTGATTACGTAAGTGCAAAAAGCTTTGGGTAAGTAATCCGCAGCCGACCAGTAAAGGCACTGTTACCGCCACTTGTCCGGTAGCAAGCGCGCGCCGGAAGCCTCCGTGCCTACTCTCGCCCGCCGTGCCGCGACCCGCCTCGCGCAGCTTCTGCTCGAGATTCGCGCCGAACAGATGAAGGACCGGGACAACGCTGCAAAGCAAAGCGACCGCGATGGAGATGCCTACCGCCAGAAGAAGGAAGCTTCCATTCTCGTTTACTTGCAGATCGTGTACGCCCGGCAGCGTTTCGAGAATCAAGCGGCTTACGGCATGCCGCGCCACCGCAGTGAACAGCACGCCGAGCGAACCTCCCGTGAAGGCGAGCAACAAGTTGTCCAGAAGCGAAGCGAGAATTAAGCGCCTTCGTGTTGCTCCCAGTGCAACCTGAACCGAGAGCTGCTTCATTTGCCCGGCAGACCGTGCAAGCGACAGGCAAGCGACATTGGCGCATCCGACCAGCAGAAACAAGGCCACCGTCAACGCGAGCAGCAGGCAGAACGGCCGGTAGTTTCCCACCAGTTTTTCGGTGAGCGGGACCGCCTCGAGCGAGCGTTTCGGATCCGCATCGCTGAATTGCGAGAAGTCCATGAGAAAGCGTCTTTGGCGAACGGCGAACGCAGCCTTGGCTTTTCGGATGTCCACGCCCGGCTTTACGCGCGCCACCGCGTTCAGGTAGCAAGCGCCGGTTTGAACCTGCTGCGGAGTGACGATACTCGCCTCGGTCACATCTGGCACCCACACGTCCACGCCTGAGCCGAGTAAGCCGAATTGAAAGCTGGCCGGCAGCACGCCGATGACTGTATAGAGGCGTGAATCGAGGTTGATCAGATGGCCGATGACGTGATAGTCGCCGGCGAAGTTGCGTCGCCAGAAGCGATCGCTCAAGATGACGACCGAGGCGTTTGCTTCGCCGTCTTCGGCGGGCACGAAGCTCCGTCCAAGCAAGGGTTGGACGCCTAAGACACGAAAGAAGTTTGAAGAGACACGCGCGGCTTCGCGCTCTACCGGACCGTTGCGCCCCGCCTGGCTGAACGTTTCATTGGCGTAACCCGCAACCTCCACTAACTTAGGTTCGACGCTCTGCAGAGCTTGCAGATGCGCAAAAGAGAGGCAGCCTGCACCGCCAAACTTCGTTCCTTCGGCCGTAGTTACATGCAGAAGTTTGGAAGGCGCGGGGTAGGGAAGTGGATTGAGTAAGACAGCGCGTACCAGCCAGAATACGAGCGTGTTGGAGCCAATGGCCACGCTCAAGACAGCAACCACCGCCAGCGAAAAACCGGGACGGCGCGCCAGGCGTTTCGCGGCTACACGGCAGGCCGACCACAGTTCTAAACCGAAGCTTAGCCAATAGTGGAGAATGATGAAAAGGCGGGAACGCTCCGGAGTGCTTTCAAAAAACGCATCCCGAAATGCTCCCGCAGCCTGACCAGGCTTAAAAGATAGGAATTGCAAACAGCGACGCTGCCTAAAGCGCTACGTTTCTAGTAATGCGATCTACTTACGTAAATAATACAGGGCATGAATCTGACTTACAAGAAAAATGTGCGCGATTATTGGCAATATTCAGAGTGAAAGTAGCGCTCTGTGCTGCCGGGCTCATTTCAGCCTCCGTATTCGCGACGCCCCTCTCGCTGAACCGCCAAAATCCTCATTATTTCGAATATGAGTCCCGAGCGGCAGTTCTGGTGACCTCGGGCGAGCATTATGGGGCGGTGATTAACCAGGACTTCGACTACACCCGCTACCTGGAAGAGCTGGCAAAAGATCACTTGAACCTCACTCGCGTCTGGAGCGGAACGTACCGGGAGCTGCCGGGCGACTTCAGAATCGGCAATAACACGCTCGCTCCGCGTCCAAGCCGGTTTATCTCTCCGTGGCTGCAGTCCGGCGGCGAACAGCGGGCCGATCTGCACCGCTGGAACCCAGACTACTTTCGCCGTCTGCACGATTTTCTCAAGCAAGCATCCCGGCGCAACATTGTGGTCGAGCTGAACCTGTTCTGCTCGTTTTATAACGATTCGATGTGGAAGGCGAGCCCGTTGAACGCAGCCAATAATGTAAACGGAATCGGGAACGTGCCCCGCGCGGAGGTTTTATCGACCGCGCACCGCGACTTACTCGAAGTAGAGGACGCCTACGTGCGGAAGATCGTCACCGAAGTGAATCGGTTCGATAACGTTTACTTCGAAATCTGCAACGAGCCTTACGCGACCAAAGTTCAACCGGATTGGCAGCGCCACATCTCCTCGATCATTGCCGATACCGAGAAGCATCTGCCAAAACGTCATCTCATCTCGCAGAACGTTGCAAACGGCTCCCGAAAGGTGGACGCGCCCGATCCGAACGTCTCGATCTTCAACTTTCATTACTCGCGTCCGCCACTGAGTATTGCGCAGAACTATGATTTGAACCGGCCGATCGGCTTTAACGAAACCGGGTTTGACGGTCAGGCCGACTCAACGTATCGCATACAGGCTTGGGCCTTTCTTGCGGCGGGCGGCGCGCTTTACAACAATCTCGATTACTCCTTCACGGTGGGGCACGAGAGTGGAGACTACCGGTTCGACAAGCAAACTCCGGGGGGAGGAGGGCCTGCGCTACGGAAACAACTCGGCATTCTGGTACAGTTCTTTCGGTCGCTCGATTTGGAAGAGCTCCATCCCGCGCAAGGTCTGGTAAAGGTTAGCCCGGGCGACTCCACGGCGTTTTATGCACTAGC
Organism: Bryobacteraceae bacterium; assembly: GCA_965219105.1. Classification (GTDB taxonomy): domain Bacteria; phylum Acidobacteriota; class Terriglobia; order Bryobacterales; family Bryobacteraceae; genus Bog-105. The sequence goes on from OZ244728.1 coordinate 5,207,897, forward strand.
CGCGCCGGGGAAAACGTATGTCGTCTATCTCGATCGCGCGAGTATTCAACCTGACTCGAAGCCGCGATTCAAGGTTGACGCAACCGCGCGCGCGTCAACTGTTTCTATAGACCTGCCGTTGGGAAGTTACCGCGGGGTGTGGATACAACCGAAGACCGGCGCCGTTCTAAGCCGGTTCCAATTTACGCAACAGAACTCAACCCGCACGCTCGCTACTCCCACGTTTTCAGAAGATATCGTCTTGAAGATTCAGCAACGCTAAGGAAGCCCCAAGAGAGCTAGCGTATTGAGAAGCTGCTCGCATTCTCGAGTGCCGCTTCTTCCTCGTGCACGCTCCGCACTCGCGACATAGAGGGCCCTACATGCAGAGCCGCCGCGAGATCCGAAAGCCGCGCCTTGGTTCCTACTGCAAAGACCTCGACGTCGCCATCGTCCAAATTCCGCGCCCAACCCGTTAAACCGAGCGATGTCGCTTTGTGCTGCACGAAGAAGCGGAATCCCACGCCCTGCACCATCCCCTTCACCAGCCACCGCTTCGCTGCCCTTTGTTCCATGCAGAACATTGTCAGCCATTGCCCATTTGCCACACTGAAGGCAAAGAATGCCTTTTCCCGTCCATCGGCCGCGCCGCCTCCGATCTTCCGAAAGCATACGCCGGTTGGTACGCGAAACCCGCCTCGCCCCATCGCAGTTCGTGCTCCCGTTGTTCGTCTGTCCGGGCGAAGGTGTCCGCAAAGCGATTGGCTCCATGCCGGGCAATGCTCAGCTTTCGGTGGATGAGTTGGTCCGCGAAGCTGAGGAGTGCCGGGCTCTGGGACTGGGAGGTGTCATCCTGTTCGGTATCCCCGAGTCAAAGGACGAACTCGCTTCAGGCGCATACGACCCGCAGGGGATTACGCAAACGGCGGTTCGGGCGCTCAAAAAAGAAGTGCCGGACCTGCTGGTGATGACCGATGTTTGCAACTGCGAGTACACCAGCCACGGCCACTGCGGATGGATCGAAAACGGCGACGTGGAGAATGACACGACACTCAAATGGCTCGCTAAGACAGCCGTCTCGCACGCTGCAGCGGGCGCCGACATCGTTGCTCCGAGCGACATGATGGACGGGCGGGTTGGCGCGATTCGGAAGGCGCTCGACGATTCGGGTCATGCTGTGACGCCGATTTTGTCCTATGCCGCCAAGTACGCCTCCGTGTTCTATGGGCCGTTTCGGGAAGCGGCTGAATCGACGCCGCAATTTGGAGACCGCCGCAGCTATCAGATGGACCCGGGAAACGCCACGGAAGCCTTGCGCGAGATCGCCCTGGACCTGGAAGAAGGCGCCGACATGATTATGGTGAAGCCCGCTTTAGCCTATCTCGACATCATTCATGCGGCTGCCGAGCGGTTCCAAGTTCCCATCGGCGCCTATCAGGTGAGCGGCGAGTTCAGCATGATTATGGCGGCCGCTGCCAATGGCTGGCTCGACCTGGACCGCACCATCCTGGAATCGCTGACTAGCATTCGACGGGCCGGGGCTCAATTTACTCTGACTTACTTCGCCAAACCAGCAGCTCGCCTACTCGCCTGAGCAGAGTTTTACTCCTCCGGTAATCGCCCAGCCAGATACATCCGTTGTGGCTCAGAACCAATACCAGGACCGCTGCTCCGCACAACGCGCACAGCCACCGGCTGACCGACCTTGAGGCTCGTTTGCGCCTTCACGACGTCATCCGGAGAGGCCACAGGCTGGCGATTGATGGAAAGGATTGTGTCTCCGTTGGTCAAACCGATATCGTCGGCAAATGAACCGGGATCGACCGAGACCACCTTTACACCGCTCCGGTCTCCGATCTGCAGGTCTTTGCGTTCCTTCTCGGTCAGCCGCATGATGGTGATGCCGAACTTGGCCGGCTTCAATGCTTTAGATTGCGGCGCTTCCGGCCGCGCTTGAGCGATCTGCGGATCGTCTTTCCAAACGACCGACCGGTCCACTACCGCCACGGGCAGATCCAGCTGCTTGCCGTTCCTGTCGAGCGTCAACAAGACTGTAGATCCGATGGGCATGCCGGCGACCTTCGTCACCAACTCCTCGCCGTCTTTGACAGGGATTTTATTCATGGCAAGGATGATGTCGTCCGGCTTCACTCCCGCTTTACCGGCTGGTCCGTCCGGCTTCACGGTGTCCACGATTACGCCGTGATCCAGGCCGAACGCCTGTAAGGCATCGCTCTGGCTCGCGCTGCTCATCCATTTCAGTCCAAAGGAGCCGCGAACGACGCGACCCTGGCGAATGATGTCGTTGTAAACCTTGACGGCCTGATTGGAAGGCAGTGCAAAGCCGATCCCTTCGGAATAACCGCTTCGAGTCGCGATCATGCTGTTCACGCCAATGACTTCGCCGCGGGTATTGAGCAGCGGTCCACCACTATTGCCCGGGTTGATCGCGGCATCGGTTTGCAAAAAGTTCTGAAACGGCTGCGCCCCCGGCAGATCGCGGCTGGTGCGCTCCGCGCTGATAATGCCGGCTGTCACGGTCGCCTGCAATCCGAATGGGGAACCGATTGCAATGACCCAATCTCCCACTTGCACACTATCCGAATTGCCGATGCGCACCGGTTCGAGCGGATTCCGCGCCTGTATTTTCAAGACCGCCAGATCCGTCTCGCTATCGAAGCCGACAACACGGCCGCGATAAGTGTCAGGCTCTCCGGCGAGCTTCACTTTGATGCGATCAGCATTCTTAACTACGTGGTAGTTGGTCAGGATGTAGCCGTTCTTGTCGACAATGAAGCCAGTGCCCGAACCTTCGCTGCGAAAAGATTTCGGCTCCGAATCGCCGAAGAAGCGCTTGAACATATCCTGCGGATCGTGTCCGCGTGGAGAGCCCTCCTCGCCGTTATCGTCTTCGGGATCGTCCCTTCGCTTGCCGCCATTCTGTCCAGGCTTTGGCAGGTAATCGGACTCGATGTAAACCACGGAGGGCTCCACGCGCTTGGTGAGCTTGGTGAATTCGTTTGAAATGGGAACAGCTTGCGGAACGCTCAATGGCGTGGCATCCTGCGCGTTGGGTGGAGCGGACTGCCGTGCGGCCTTGACTCCGGTGTTGAAAAGCGTGCCAATCACGATTCCAACCGCCAAGGTGATGAGAAGCAAACCGAAGCTCACCAGCTTGGGCTGCGTTAATTTCTTAGACAACGGCATGGAGCCAAGCGCCTTTCCGCCAGGTTACGTTCCCAGTATAGAGAAAACACCAGATTCCCTCAGGAAGCGAGTGCGCTGGAACGCCCATCCTTCTCGGATCTCACAGCCCGGCGCGCGGTTTCAGTTCCACAGCGAGAATGCCCGCCAGGATCAGGAGCCCTCCGGAGACGCCAGCAAAAGTTAGTTTTTCATGACCGGCAAGCACCGCGGTGACGAGCGCAAAGACCGGCTCGAGGGCAAACAGCAGCGCGGTCCGGGTCGCAGTGGTGTACTTCTGTCCCCACGTTTGGACGGCAAAGGCGAGGGCCGTTGCGAAGATGGCGGTGAGCACAATTGCGCCGATCAAGTTGTGAGTCCAGGTTGCCACCGGAGGCTCGACTAAGAGCGCAAGGCTCGAAAGTACAGCGGAAGTTGCGACCTGCCCCAGTGCTACGGCCTGGATCATTTCACGCTGTGAGAAGTAGCCGAGCACCAGCAAGTGAAACGCAAAGGCAACGGCACAAGCGATCGTCAGCAAATCGCCTTTGTTCATGCGCAGCAGCGATCCATTTGTTACCGAACCGTTTGTCAGCGATGCAAGTGTCAGCGAAGCATGTGCGTTCGGCACGGTCAGCAAAAGCATTCCCGCAGTGGCCGTGACTATCCCGGCCATCTCGTTCAGGCGCGGCGCACGCCGGTAAACGAAAAAACCGATGATCGGCGTGAGGATGACGTAAAGGCCGGTAAGGAAGCCAGAGTTTCCCGCGCTGGTGTATTTCAGTCCGAAGGTCTGCAGCATGTAGCCGAGCCATAAGAAGCAGCCCGCCGCCATGCCTCCGCGCAAGCCGCGCCACACGGTTCGGGGCGAATCGCGGCTGAAGGGTACGGCAAAGAGAAGCAGCAGGCAGAGTGCCGCCAGCGAAAACCGCAATGCCAAGAAGTAGACGGTCGAGATGTCGGCGAGCGCGCCTTTCACCACGACGAAGGTCGTGCCCCACACGAACGCCACGGAAGCAAGGCCCAAATCGGCCTGCCAGCGCTTCGGTTGAAAAGATGTCATTCCGGCTGCGGGCCGCTTGGGCTGTCTTGCTCCCGGATCGCGTCCTGCATGAGAGCCAGCAACAAGAGAATGCGCCGCAGGCCGAGTTCGCGGCCTTCGGGCTGATACCACTCGCCGGCCGTGTGGGCTCCGCCGCCATGGCCGCCCGCCCCGATAGAGATCGCAGGCAAGCCCATCGACAGGGGAACGTTGGCGTCGGTCGAAGCGCAGTTCACTCTTGACCGGATGCCAAGGTAGCTATCCACCGCGCGGATTGCTTCGAGCAGGGCCGAGCCATCCGCCAGTTTGCCTCCCGGACGTGATCCGAGTTCACGAATTTTTGCCGTCAGCCGGGCCGTGCGCAAGGGCCGATTCTCCCGCTCGAGACTCCGCTCCACAGCCGGCGTCAGCAGCGCCGCCATTTCATCGAGCAGGGCAGGGTCTTCCGATCGCAAATCGAGTTTTGTGTGAGCCGTCGCCGGAATGGCATTCACGCTTGTTCCGCCTTCGAGAACGCCGAAGTTATACGAGCAGCGCGCCTTCCGATCGGCCGATGTGCGGGCTTCGGCCGCATTGAGAAAGAAGCTGATCAAATCGCCGACCGCATGAGCCGGGTTTGGATTGCCGCTGTCGTTCCAGCTGTGGCCGCCGGGACCGTGGAAGCTGATCTCGAAACGCTTGCTCGCGAGCGCCTGCGCCGTCACGTGATCGATGGAAGGACCATCCAAAACCAGAAAGCCGAGGATGCCACTTAGCTCCGGTGTTTGGCGGCACAGATAGCGCATCCCGTTCAAATTGCCTTCGCCCTCTTCGCCGACGTTCGCCACAATCAGCACTCGCCCGGCTAATTGAGACAAGTCGGACCGTTCGGAGAACAGCCTCGCCAGCGCCAGAAGCGCAACCAGCCCCGACCCGTTGTCGGAGACACCTGGGCCGATTAGCCGGCCATCGGGCGCAAAGTAAACCTCCTCTGGACGGCTTGGCGCAAAGACGGTGTCGAGGTGCGCCGAGACCACTAGGGCCGGCGGCTCGCCGGATCGTGCGAAGTTCGCCACCACGTTACCCGCACGGTCGAGCCGCGCTTCCCAACCGAGGTCGTTCAGCTGCACCCGAAACCACTCGGCGCGCGCCTGCTCGAAGAATGTCGGCGCGGCTACCCGGCAAAGCTGCAAGTGCTTTTCGTTGATCCAGCTCCGTTCGCGCGCAAACCAGCGCTGTGCCTCAAAGATGGCCGCCTGCTCCGTTAGAGCAGCAACGCGACGGCCCGCGCCGGCAAAACGCGAATGCGGAAGCGCAGGTTTGGGCTCAGACGACAATCTTCATCCTGAAACTGTAGTGTACTTTGACGCCGCGCGGAACAACGCTTCAGCTTGCTTAAACCCTGTGTTTTGCGGGGCGGGTCACCTGTTCCGAATCCCAGCGAATATCGAACCAGTTCTAGGGGCGCAGGTTGACAGGCTAAAATGCATTGGCATTAGCCAAAGTTCCTAGCGCAGTCGTTACTTTAAATCGCCAGAAGTGCTCATTTGAGGTAAACGCCCCTCACTGCGCCTATTAAGAAGAGGTTCAGTCTTCCAGACCATACGAATGCCGGGCGTTAGCGCCGAAGCCTGGGAATTCAACCGGATCGTGGCGACTCCCGGAACATCGAGATTGAAGCTATCAGCATCCTCTGGCAACATCGACGAGCTAACGTATGGGCCAGTCTCGATAGTCATTTTGTTTGTAGGCTCTAGTGAGAGCAGTCGCGCGTAAAAGGGACGCCAGCCGTCCTTGGTTAGTACTCTGTCGAACTGTATGACCATCGTTTCTTGCCCTCTAATTGCCCACGCATGCCCCTCTATTGGCGCTCCACTCGCGATCAGCTCTCTTCCGCCTTTTCGTACGGACTGAGTTACCTGAGCAGCTATCACATCGTGCTGCCCCAAAGTGGCAAGACTCAGGGAGGTTAACGGTGTAACGACTATGTCTAGCTCGTCAGGCAAAACACTCTGGGTAGCGGTATGAGTGACCTGAACATGGGTAGTTGGTTCAGCGAATAGCACAGTCGATTCTGCTGTGAAAGCCTGGCAGTGGTCAAACGAGATCAGATTTACTCTTTTCACGCCATCCAGCTCTCCGACCTCGACTCTTGCTTTATTAGGCAGTAGAGCTCGCCTTCCAGCCAACGTCTCAGATTGATAACTAATCAAGGCATCTAAGTAAAGCAAGCGGAGAGTATCTGGTATGTTGATCGCTCTTACGAATACCGTCCGCAGCTCCAGAGTCCCCTTATCAATCAAAAACCATCCTTCTTCTCCAGCCGTAGCCGATTGTTGATTGTTCGTTATCGCCCAGTCCGCTGATCCAGGCAAGGAGTGGAAGTTAAAGCGCAACTCAGTTTCTCCAGCCAAATTCACTTCTCCGGCTGGGCTAACGGCTACCTTTTTAGCAGCTAGCACAACTCGCGCTATCGAGCTAAACAGCCCGGTTGTACTGAAATGATCCCCGGTTAGCTCGTTTAATTTTTTGGAGAATTGCTTGCCATCTACGGCGCCGTATATCTCCTTACCATCGGATACTGCGATATCAGACCTCCTTATATCCGCGGCACCGGTTCGTATGCTCCCACTCGGAGAAAGTACGCTCGCTAAGCAGGTATAGGTCTCTGCCCCCGCTAGTAGAGCGTTATTCGTCTTCTGCACGGAAAGCAGCCCCGCTGCTGTTCCAGAGCTGAGAAGCAATGATCTTGGGCCGGTGCTCGCCTCCGCTGCTGCTCCAGTCAGCCCTATCAGGGCATTGGCTTCTTGATGGATTCTGGATAGCTGGTTGGCTGCGGTACCAGCATTGACGCCATTAGGCAGCAATTGAATATACCGGCGCAGGTGTTCAGTGGCTCCTTTTAGCTCATGCCTACCGTAAAGCACGGACCCCAGCACAAACTCCAATTCTGGATATTGATGCGCTGTGTCCAGTTCTAACCCAGCACGAGCGTTCTTTTCGGCAGCCTTATCGTGTCGAATGGCAAGATTGGCGCTGGAATTCAGGGAGTACGCTCTCGGGAAAGCTTTTGGGTTTAGATCAATGGCAGCCTGAGAATGTAACCGCGACGCGTCATATTCTTTCTTCGTAAGTTCCAGTGAAGCCGCATGAAGGAGGGGAACAGCGAATTGCGGAGCATCTTTAGCGGCTTCGAGGTAATACTTCTCTGCTTTAGCGTCGTCACCCTGGATTTGCTCAAGAATGCCCAAATTTAGCCACGCATGACTATCTGTCTGATGTTTGGCGATCCTCTCTCGTAAAAGTTCGGCCGCACCGGTCCAGTCCTGTTTAGATGCTTTATCTGCCACTTTGCTGAAGACCCTTCTAGCATCTGAATCTGTCTGGCCATCGGTCGACCCGCTCACAGCTCGGCGATCAGGCGAGATCAGCGTCAACGCAATCTTGCCGAGATTCCTTCCAGACCGCGTGTTTAGGTCATCCAGTCGTATTGGCTCGGACCGATAACCGTCCACAAGGGGCTGGAGTGTGCAGCGGTTTGCCAATTCACGATCAGTTAAGCGATCTGGGTCAAAACTGAAACTAAATCTACCCTTTGCATTCGGAATTGCCATAAGTCGAGTAAACGCCGGGCACACAGCATTTACTTCTACCAGTTGAATCGGGCCTTGCCCCTCAGCGAAGGTGATCTCTCCGTGAACCCGTTGATTCGGTTCCGGGCTGGAATCGTCGTCTTTGTGCATCCCGCCATTACTACTGTCCACGTTAGTGGCGTCAGGCACCCGATGCGTAGAAATTTGGGCCGATAAAGCGACAGCAGTCAATAAAAATCCCAAGAGACGAGCGCTCAAACGGTGTCGGGTTCGCATACGCCGTTCGTCCACTAACGTAATCTATGAAGATCTCTGGATTGCCGGCAAAGCTGCAAGTGCTTTTCGTTGATCCAGCTCCGTTCGCGGGCGAACCAGCGCTGTGCCTCAAAGATGGCCGCCTGCTCCGCCAGAGCAGCAACGCGGCGGCCCGTGCCGGCAAAACGCGAGTGCGGAAGCGCAGGTTTGGGTTCAGACGACAATCTTCATCCTGAAAGTGTAGTGTACTTTGACGACGCGTGAAACGAAGCTTTAGCTTGCTTAAACCCTGTGTTAGGATTAGCGCAAAGTGAATTCGGGTTGCTTGCCGCGGACCGTCATTTCCGCTCCTTGCGCCCGGGCCCCTGCTCGGCTTTCCTAACTTTCCAGCGGCTCCGTTGCCTGGCGCTTACGCCTTCTTGGCGCGCCCTCTCGCCAAATCATTCACCATGCCCCTTTGCCGTTTACAAGCTACTGCCTTCGTTTTCTTCTTGTCGGCCGCTGCGCCCGTTTTCGCGGAACCGAAAACCGTCACGCCAGCTGATCTCGTGGATATCCGGAAGGTGATGGATCCGCAGATTTCCCCCGACGGTAAGCAAATAGCCTACGTTCTCGAGTTTCCCGAAAAGTCAGGCGCTCAGAAGAACGCTCATATCTGGCTTGTCTCGACCGGGAAGAGAGAGACTGCACGGCCCTTTGTAATGAGCGCCCGCAGTGATACCTCGCCGCGCTGGTCGCCGGACGGACGCGTTTTGGCGTTTCTGTCGGACCGCGCCAATCCTCTCGCCCGCATCGCGAACGACGGCTTCTCATTCAAATTAGTTGGAGGCGCGGAGAACCGGTCCGATCTCGGCGCGTGGACCAAAACAGAAGACTCGCGCAAGAACGACCAGCAGATCTGGGCCGTGGCTCTAAGCGGAGGCGAAGCATATCCGCTTACCGATATCCCCGGCGGAGTTAAATCGTTCAAGTGGTCAAGGGACGGGAAGTTCATCGCTTTCGTTCGTACGGACGGTGATACCAAGGAGGAGACCGAACGCAAGAAGCGCAAAGAAGATGAGATCCTGGTTGACCGTAACTACCATTTCGATCGCCTCTGGATTTACGATAGAGCAGCCAAAACCGCGAGGTTGGTCACGGAATCGGACGTCAACGTGGATGACTTTGACTTGTCTCCTGACGGCTCGAAAGCAGTGGTTCGACTCTCGCCGACACCCCGCTTAAACGATTACTGGTACGTTTCGAAGATTGCCGTACTGGATCTCTCCTCGGGACAAATCATTCATACGCTCACCGGGCGGGCGGCTCCAGACGGAGTTCATTGGTTCCGCGGCGGCGATAAGGTGCTGTACGGAGAGGACACAGAGCGCGGTATTGGGAGCAACCCGGTGGTGGCCAACCTATCTACCGGGAAGAAGATCACGCTGGCCGCGCAACTTAAAGCTACGATTCGCACAGCGCAATGGAATCCCGAGGGCTCCAGCGTCACTTTTGAAGGAGTCGACGGAACAAAGCCGTTCTTTGGTGTCTTAGATGTAACTTCCGGAGCTACTCGCAAATTGAGCGAAGTTACTGCCGATGGTTACGAATTTACTCAGAGCGACGATGGGAAAACCATTGCGTATCTGGGCCAGACGACGGAACGGCCCAATGAAGTCTGGACTTACACGAAGGGTGCCGGTACCCAAAATCTCACCGATCACAATCCGCAGGCGGAAGGCTGGAGTCTCGGCAAGGTGAAAGAGATCAGCTGGACCAGTTCCAAAGATGGCCGGAAGATTTATGGCGTGTTGGTGCTGCCTCCGGATTACCAGCCGGGAACGCCTCATAAGACGATCGTACATGCGCACGGGGGCCCGTTCGAGGCGTGGCAAACGGGCTGGCTTGGAACCTGGTACGAGTGGGCTCAGCTACTGGCTTCGCATGGATACGTGGTGTTAGCGCCAAATCCCCGGGGTTCGCAGGGTCAGGGCAACGCCTTCGAAGAAGCCAACTACAAAGACTGGGGCGGCGGCGATTTTCAAGACGTTATGGATGGCGTAAACCTGCTGGTCCGAGAGAAAATCGCGGATCCTGACCGGCTCGGAATCGCGGGTTGGAGCTACGGCGGATTCATGACTGCCTGGGCCGTAACGCACACAGACCGCTTTAAGGCAGCGGTCGCGGGCGCCGCTGTCACGGATCTTTACGGCATGAGCACCACCACCGACATCTCGCCAAATTTTCTGCGCGAGTTCTTCGGCGGTTTTGCAAGCGACCGCAAACTATATGACGAGCACTCGCCCATGCGCTTTATCGAACAGTGCCACACCCCCACTCTGGTATTGCACGGCGATTCAGACCGGCGCGTTCCGACGTTTCAGGGCGAAGAGTTTTACAAGGGCTTGCAACTTCTGGGCCGGGAGTCTCAGCTCGTTCGTTATCCTCGGGAGCCGCATATATTCACTGAGCGCGAGCACCAGATCGACAGCTTGCAACGAATCATCGATTGGTTTGACAGCCACATCAAGTAGACTTCTCGTGGCCGCCGGCAAAACTTCTTACAATGATCCTATCGGGATTTCGATTATGGATGAGAACAGGAAGCCGACTACCGGATCGCATGACGAGGCGGCTTCGGCAAACATCACCGAGCGGATCGAGAATCTGGGTGATTGGCGGGGAGAGACGCTCGCTCAGGTTCGCCAGTTGATTCACGATGCCGATCCGGAAATCCAGGAGGAGTGGAAATGGGTGAAGCCCACTTCGCCCGGCACCCCGGTCTGGTCCCATGACGGAATTGTCTGCACGGGAGAGTGCTACAAGCAGGTGGTGAAGCTTACTTTTGCTCGCGGAGCTTCGCTTCCAGACCCGAAGGAGCTCTTCAATTCCAGCCTGGAAGGGAATACGCGGCGTGCCATTGATATTCGTGAAGGGGAGAAGATTAATCAGGCGGCCTTTAAGCAACTCATCCGCGCCGCGGTTGCGGCCAACTCTGCGGCGCGCGCGCAACGGGCAGCCAAGAAGAAGTAACGCGGTTTTTTGCGGGACAAGCGTGCCCTAGTCGTACACTCCGTGTACAAACCAGGACCCGTTTTCTACATCCTGGTAAATGCGGTAAAGCGCGCCATCGTCCAAGGCGACATCCCACTCTTCGCGATGCCAGAAGGTAGCGGCCCACCACTCGCCGGACGTTTTCCAAGGACCGGCGGCTCGCAGCACTTTCCCTTTGATCCCGGTTGCCAGAATCGCTTGCGGGGCGTACTCAATCAGGCGTACGCGGGCCGGCAGCGCGGGCCGGAATAAGCGGACGGCCAGCCGCAAAATCGCGGTGGCTTTTTGCGCCTCGTCAAAACCAGCTTGTTCTAAATCAGCCTGAGCGTTCAAAGCGGGTAGGGAATGCATTTGGAAAGCATCGGGCCGATGGGTATCGAGCAGCGAGGGGGTGCCGACGTTCTCTTGGCCGACCATCCCGGCAATCCGAGCTAGCGTCAGCTGCAGTTTGTCGGCGGGCGGAGTAGGCGGTAAGAACATGCCTCCTTGCACGCGCCTCGGCTCCACCGGTTCCACGCGCAGGCTGAAGGCCAGTATGGCTCCTTCCGGCGGATGCCGCTCCAAATGAAGCTGCAGCAGTTTGAGCATGGTGTGGTGATCGTCAAGCGGTACCGGGAATTCCAATTGACACTCGTAGGCGGGGCGGTCCTCGAGTTCCAGTTGAGCCGCTAGCAACCGCGCCGCCCGGGATTGAGAACGTAAGCGGGTGCAGAGCTCTCCCAAGACCCGTCCCAGGAGAAACAGCAGAGGCTCAAGCAGTTCTACCCGGTGTTCCAGTTCGAGGCGTTCCCGGTAGGGCGTTTGGGGAGGAGCAATATGCAAAGGACGGTGAATGCGTCCGGCGGCTAAGTTGCGAAGATAGACTCCGGTTTGGCCCAGCCGCTCGGTGACTCCTTCGGGGGGCAGCGCGGCGAGTTCTCCGCATGTTTTAAGACCCCAGCGCCATAAAATATCAAGTAATGCTTTAGCTTCCGGAGCCTTTTGTTTGAATAAGGAGGCTAGGGGAATGGAGCCGAGCTTCTGCTGCTCTTCTCCAGGCGAAACCAGCTTTACGCCGGTAAAGTTATAGGCCAGCAAGATGGCTGTATCGGGATTAGCCGCGATTGCCAGGTTTGCCTGGAGTTTTCGTTCATAGCCGGCCCGCGAGATATCGGATGCGATCTGGTAGGGCGATCCAATCAACTTGCGGAGAGGGTCGATATCGAACACCACCGTAGTGGAATCGGTTCGCTCGACACTCGGGGAGAACTCCAGGGCAAGATCGTAGAGCGCTGGTGCTTCTGCTTCCGCCAAAATATGAAGACAGGCGTACATGCTTGCTCCTTCGGTTAAAGCGCGCTTTGCAAGATCAGGGTTTTGGGCCGAATGGAGGCGACTTTGCCGGAGGTAGCATACGTCTCGATGCCTTCGAGCAAAGCGAAGCGGGGAGCGCCGCGCCATATCGGAGCTTTAAGTTTTGTTTGCAAGTCATTTTTAGCGCACGACTTAGCTTGTGCTGTGTTAGAGCAGACGAGAAGCGCGGTGGGCGTATGGCAGATCGCTTTTTTAAACCTATGCCAGTAGGAAATCGGGATTCGATTCAGCACCCGCGCATGGGCTTCGCAGAGATCCAGGGTGACCGCGCCGAAGCCTCCGGCGTGTAGCAGTAAATCTGCGGATCGTAGCGCAAATTCCGCATTGCCACCGCAGCGTACCCAGACTAAACGCTCTAGTTGTACTCCCGCCGCGGTTGCCGATGCCGGATGGAAGCTATCGTGCAAATCCACCACGGCGCAGATTTCTCCTTTCTGCGTGGCATGGGCCAGCACATGCAGGCAGATAGCGGTTCGGCCGGAAGAGCGGGGACCGTGCAACTCAGTAATTGCCCCGCGAGGGACACCGTGAGGCAAAACATCTTGCAAGCTATTCAAACGAATAGCCGGATACGGAGAAACCTCCAGTAATGGTTTAAGTTCCGATGCGTTTTTCCAAAAGTCGCTCCGGGGTAGCGTGCGAGTTGTTTTCGCCATTTGTTCGCCTATCTGGATTGTGCTTCAGTTTCGGCGTGAATGCAAGGGGTACTCGTACTTGAGCAATCTCGTTTCGACCCATCAAAACTTGGATATCCGCCTTTTGGGATCGCCGCCTCCAGAAGCCTCGGGGCACAATTCGCCAAAGCAAGACAGGCCACACTCAATTACAGTTGCACCCGAGTTCTTGTCATAAAGAACTTACGGTACGGAACTGCCGTCCAGACTTCGACTAGAGTAGAAAGATGCTAAAAGGATTTAGAACGTTTGTCCTGCGAGGCAATGTAATCGACCTCGCGGTCGCGGTAGTTATGGGCGCTGCTTTTGGGGCGGTCGTAACAGCCTTTGTGAAGGACTTGCTGACGCCGATCATCGGCATCTTCGACAGTAAACCCGACTTCTCCGCTCTCGCGTTTACGGTAAACGGCAGCAAATTTCTGATCGGCAATTTCATCAACGAGCTCATCTCGTTTCTTCTGATTTCCGTTGCGGTCTACTTCTTCGTTGTCCTACCGATGACCAAAGTACTGGCCCACCTGAAGCACAACGAAATGGCAGCGCCTACCACAAAAGCCTGTCCCGAATGCCTTAGCGAAATTCCGCTCCTGGCCCGCAAATGCAAGTTCTGCGCCTCAACAGTCGCGGCTTGATTGAACTTAAGCCTAAACCTCTGCGGCGAGGGTGGCGGCCACAGGCTTGGACTGAGTTCGGCTGCGGGTATGCCACATCCAAGCCGTGCCAATTATGTGGGAAAGCTCCGAGTGCGCGCAACTCCATCCAAGTTGTTCCCGCGCGAGCGATGCGTCGGCGACAAGCACAGGAGGATCGCCCGGACGAGCCGGAGCTTCGCGAACAGAAATATTTTGCCCGCTCACTCGCTCGGTTGCGCGCAGGACTTCTCGAACCGAATATCCTCGCCCTGTTCCGAGGTTGAAAGCCCGGCTTTCACTGCCGCTCGCCAGATACTCGAGGGCTAACTTATGGGCAACTCCCAGGTCAGTAACATGGATGTAATCACGAATGGCTGTACCGTCCGGCGTCGGATACTCCGACCCGAACACCGCGATCGATCTGGCCGGATTACAAGCTGCCTCGATGGCAAGAGGAATCAGATGCGTTTCTTCGTCGTGCGACTCGCCAATTTCGCCATCAGGGTCTGCGCCCGCCGCGTTGAAATACCGCAGCGTTACCCATTGCAATCCGTATGCGCGGCCGTACCACTGCAACACGCGTTCTACCGAAAGTTTAGATTCGCCATACGCATTGATTGGATTCTGCGGATGTGTCTCCCTGATCGGCATCTCTTGCGGAACGCCATAAGTGGCGCAGGTGGACGAGAACACGAACCGATTTACACCCGCCTCCATCGCGCAATCCAGCAGCCGGATCGTCTTGACAAGATTGTTATTGAAATACTTCGCCGGCTCCGCGCACGACTCGGCGACATACGCGGACGCGGCAAAATGCAAGATAGCCGAAACGTTGAACGACTGGATCGTGCGCCGCAACACATAAGGATCGGCAATGTCGCCGATTACCAGCGGCCCCCAGCGCGCCGCCTCGCTGTGACCGGTGCTAAGGTCATCGAGCGTAATGGGCAGGTAGCCCGCCTGAGCCAACACCTTACAGGCATGACTACCAACATAACCGGCTCCACCGGTCACCAGAACATTTCCGAGCACTCCGTGTTTTATACCCATTTACCCCATAAGCGTGTATTTCGCCGTGGTCCCCAATATTTCTACCGGTTTTAGACAAGTATAAAGTAGTTACAAGCCACGTTTCACATGGAAAAGTTTCTTAATGAAGCATCCTTCTGGATGCCTGATTCTCTTGCGCCCTCAGCGTGGACCAGGCATGCACCTTTCGCCTTCTGGCTAATGAGTGTACACCGGCCTAAAGTTGTCGTTGAACTCGGGACTCACTTCGGATTTTCCTACTTTGTCTTCGCTCAGGCTATCAAACGGTTACAGATTAAAGGTAGATGCTACGCAGTAGACACTTGGCAGGGTGACGAACATGCCGGCTACTACGGCGATGAGATATTCGAACAAGTAAAGACTTACAATATCGGTCATTTCAACGACTTCTCCGAATTACTCCGCTGTACTTTTGACGACGCTCTGAATGAGTTCGAAGACGGCTCTATCGACCTGCTTCACATCGATGGCCGTCACTTCTACAACGACGTGAAACACGACTTCGAAACGTGGAAGCCGAAGCTCTCCTCGCGAGCCGTGGTCCTGTTCCACGACACGAACGTGCGGACTCGCGGGTTCGGAGTCGACCTGCTCTGGGAACAACTAACGTCCGAGTTTCCGAATTTTGAGTTCCTCGATGGCCATGGGTTGGGAGTTCTCGGATACGGCAGCGAATTACCGCAAGACTTGCGTGATCTTTTCGCGCTGGCAGATCAACAAGCTTCGACTGAATCTGTGCGTAAGGTGTATTCGCGGCTCGGAACTGCCATTGAGGATCGGGTCGCGCTGTTGTCCGCCCCTCTTCCACTGCCCGAACCTGTGACCATAAAGGGTTCAGACGTCGCCGAAACCGAGCGCCTCAGCGCGGAGCTGGCGGGAATCAATGCCGCAAATCTTGAACTCGCCGCCAGGCACGAGCAGCTCACTCGTATGTATGACGAGCTGAAGGCAGCCCACCTTCAACTCGACGCCATGTACCTTCATTTGCGAAAGGAACTGCTCGAGTCTGATGAACTCCTCTCTACTCACAAGCGGCAGTTTGCCGAAAAGGAGCAGGAATTAAAACGGCTGCGCGTGGAAAGGTCCGGACTGGAGAAAATGGCTGCCGACCTGCGGCTGTCGGAAAAAGTGGGACGCTCGGCTCTCCAGGAAAATCTCAAACTGCGCGCGCAATGCGAGCGTTTAGAAACGGCGCAGAAGGAATGGGAAGAAAACCGTGCCTTTAGAGAGCAGGCCATTGAACCCGAAAGCTTGCCAGCCTACCCGATTGTGCAAGCCACATCGCAAATTCAACCCGAAGAGATAGCCGTCGCACCGGCCAATTATCGCAGCAAAAGTAGTCTACTTCAGAAATCTCCAAAGCTGCTTTGGTGGGCCGCTACGATGCAGCTTCCGGATCGTCTAGCTGCTCGGCGGTTCAAGGCATTGATTGCTTCCTCCCGGCTATTTGATCGTGATTATTATTTGGCTGAAAACCCGGACGTGGCTGCCTCGGGAGCCGACCCGATCACTCATTACTTAGAGCGGGGCGCCAGCGAAGGCCGGAACCCGCATCCACTATTTGACACGTGCTGGTACCTGAACCAAAATCCGGACATACTCGCCGCGGGTGTTAATCCGCTGGTGCATTATCTTCTGCAAGGCTGGAAAGAAGAACGCGCTCCTCATCCGCTGGTTGCACCGCGCTATTACTTACGAAACGGCAACAGCGATATCGCCCAGTCCGTGCCGGTAGCCACGCACTATGCTGAAACAGGCTGGCGATCGGGTTCGAATCCACACCCGCTTTTCGATAGCAACTGGTACATTCGTCAAAACCCAGACATTGCAACGGCTGAACTCAACCCGCTCGCCCACTATCTGCAGTACGGCTGGAAAGAGGGAAGAACGCCGCACGTACTATTCGATCAGGATTGGTGCCGGGCTCAGATCGTCGGCAACACTGTAAGTCCCCTGGTGCGATACGTGACCGGAGGCTGGCAAACCGGCATGTGTCCAAATGAACTATTCGATCCGCAGTTCTATCTTGCGCAGAATCCTGACGTCGCTGCCGTGGGTGTAGATCCACTCGAGCACTATCTGGAGCAAGGTTGGCGCGAAGGCCGGGATCCGCATCCGCTTTTCGACAACGATTGGTACCTCGCAACCTATCCAGATGTGTCCAATTCCGGATTCAAACCGCTCATCCATTACGTAAGCCACGGATTAGAGGAGGGCAGGAATCCCAATCCGATGTTCGACGTGCCTTACTACCTTGACCAGACGAACGGAAGGGAGTCTGCCCGGAGAAATCCAATATCCGATTACTTGTCTCGCGGTGCTTCCGAGGGCTTAGACCCTCATCCCGGCTTCGATGCGGCCTGGTATTTGGCTGAGTATCCCGCGGTTACGGCATCGGGCCTAAATCCACTCGTGCACTACTTGACCGTTGGCCGGCACTTAGGCTTAAAACCTTCAGCGTCATTCAGCAAGACGGACAGGAGCGAACGGATTCGAGTTGTTTTTGTTTCAGGCGAGCCGCACACCGCGGGACATAAGTATCGCGTGCTGAACTTAGCTGGCGCCTTACCAGTCAAGTCGTACGACACGGAAGTAATCAGCGCGCTCGATGCCGGGCAACATAGATCTGCACTGCGGCGCGCCGATATCGTCTGGCTCTGGCGCATGACCTGGTCTGATTCAACCGCCGAGCTGATCTCATCAGCCCGAAAGCAAGGCGCAAAGATCATCTTCGACGTCGATGACCTGATGTTCAGGCCGGAACTCGCAAAAGTGGAGATCATCGACGGAATACGAACGCAATCGCTCAGCGAGACGATGGTCGAGGAGTTTTATGCCCGCGTTCAGGCCGTTCTAGTTAATGCCGATCATTGCACCGTTCCGACCACGGCCTTGCTGAACGAACTTCGTGATTTCCGGAAGGCCACAACGGTGATCCCGAACGGGTTCGACCGCGCAGTAATGGATGCATCCAAATTAGCGTTGCGCAAACGCGAACGCGAACGGGAGGACGGGCTGGTCCGGATCGGGTATGCTGCTGGGACCCGAACGCATCAACGCGATTTAGGTGTTGCGGCCCGCGCAATCGCCAAAGCGCTAGGAGAGTTTGAATTCCTCCGTCTCGTTCTCTACAAGGGCCAGATCGAGTTGGAAGAGTTCCCAGAACTGGAGGCCAGAGCTTCGCAAATTGAGTGGCGCGATCTTGTACCGGTTGGTGAACTGCCCTATGAATACGCACGCTTCGACGTGAATCTTGCACCGCTTGAGGTCGGCAACCGTTTTTGCGAGGCGAAAAGCGAGCTGAAGTACTTCGAGGCAGCTCTAGTAGAGGTGCCCACCATTGCTTCGCCTACCGCGCCGTTCCGCAACGCAATTCGCCATGGGGAAACCGGATATCTAGCCAACAGCGAGGAAGAGTGGTTATCCGCCTTGCGGGAGTTGGCCACCAATCACGCGAAGCGAAAACAAGTTGCGCTTAACGCCAGGCGCGAAATCCTCTGGCTTTACGGACCGGAGCGAAGGGCACTGATCATGACGCAGTTGCTCAACCAAATGCTTGCGCCTGCAAAGTATAAATCTCAGCTGTTCCTTCAGAACACAAAAGGAGAAGAGCGCAAACACGTTCCGCCTGTCGCGCTTCCGGAATGTGAGGTCGTATTCGAAGCTGGCCGCCGGGGTCTATCCCGCGTTTCAGTGGTGATGCCGTTGTTCAACTATGAGCAATTTCTCCAAGAGGCACTCAGTTCCGTTCTTGATCAAACCGTCGAAGATCTCGACTTGATCATTGTTGACGACGTATCGAGTGACGACTCGGTAAAGGTTGCTGAGTCATGGTTGAGGGAACACGCCTACCGATTTAACTTTGTCGCCCTGTTGCGAAACCGCCGTAATTCAAAACTAGGTAAGACACGCAATGCCGCTGTAGACTACAGCGATACTGAATTCTTTCTGCCGCTCGATCCTGACAATTTGCTGCTGCCGGACTGCGTGGCGGAACTTCAAGAGCTGCTTGAGCAGACAGACGCGGCGTTCGCCTATCCAACCATCGAAATTTTTGGAGACCGGGGCGGGATTTTGGGCAATGCCGAATTTGATCCAACCGCCTTCCAATTTGGGAACTATATCGACGCCATGGCTATGGTGCGGAGAGCCTGCTGGACTGCTGTGGGCGGCTACGCGCCGCTCGACCCGCCAGGCTGGGAAGACTACGACTTTTGGTGCAAGCTCCTCGAGAGAGGCTTTGAGGGAATCGGCGCAAAGAACATTTTGGCGAGATATCGGGTCCATGGAACTTCCATGCTGGCCACGACGACTGAAGTCCCGGTGAACAAAGTAGAAGTGGTCCGCCAGTTAAGTGCCCGCCATCCCTGGCTTCGACTTGAGAACGAACTTCCGAGGCGGATTGAGCTGAATCAAGACGTGCGGGGTGGGGAGGCAGACGCTTCGGGAAATTACAGCGAGACTCTACAACGCCTACTGCCAATCCTGCAATGTCCGGAGACCGGGGAGGAACTGGTCTTAGAAGATTTTACAAAGCTGGTTACGAAGTCGGGTAGCCGCTCATGGCCCATCGTAAGAGGGGTTCCAGTATTTACGCCGGAGGCTCAGGCAATTGTTCTGCAACCGGAAACACATGTCAGCAACGCCTTGCCCGACAAGGCACGGCAACTCATCGAATCCAGCCAGGGATTGGTCCTGAATCTGAGCGCCGGCGCGAGCCCGGAAAAGTTTTCGAACGTCATCGAGTTGGAATACACGATCTTCAAGAACACCGATGTAGCAGGCGATGTTCATCGTCTCCCTTTCCGGGACAACGTCTTCGAAACAGTGGTTTGTATGAACGCTTTCGAGCATTATCGCCAGCCCGATTCGGCTATGGAGGAACTACGCCGCGTCTTGAAGCCGGGTGGACGGGGGCTAATCCAAACGGCGTTCCTTCAGCCTTTGCACGAGGCGCCGTATCACTTCTTCAACTGTACAGAATTTGGGCTCCGGCAGTGGCTTCGAAACCTGACGGTGGAAGAAGTGAAGGTGTCGAGTAACTTCAATCCGATTTACTCGCTGTCCTGGCTGCTTTCCGAGATGGAATTCGGTTTCAGGAAAGCCGGCCGGCAAGAGGCTGCCGATTTGTTCAGCGCTACGAGAGTCGGGGAGATTCTCACATTTTGGAGAAACACTGAATCGAGAAACTCCCCCATCTGGCATGTTTTTCATCAGCTGCCCGAGAGCATACAGCGGCAGTTCGCTGGCGGTTGGCAGGCAATCGCTACGAAGTAATCCTCGACAACGGTTTTTAATTAGGGCACCGCGAAAGGGGTTTGTCGCCAGGAAGGCCAAACTGCAACTCGTAAGCAATTCCTGTGGAACTCGGCACAATCCACCATGTGCCGTTTGAAGGCCGAAAAACAGCTTGGTCGGATTTGCCGTCGCCATCAAAGTCGCTTGTAACCGGGATATCACCGGGCAGACCCCATTGCAAAGCATACGCCTGACCCGTCCCGGAAGGAACGATCCACCAAAATCCGGTCGAAGGGCGAAAGATTGCCAGATCGGCCTTTCCGTCGCCGTCGTAATCAGCAGGGGTGGGCACGTCTCCCGGCAAACCCCACTGGAGGACATACATTTGCCTGGTGCTGCTCGGGATAATCCACCAAGTGCCATTTGAAGGTCTATAGATAGCTACATCAGCTTTGCCATCGCCATCATAGTCGGCTGCAACAGGGATGTCTCCGCCAAAACCCCATTGAGTCGAGTACCAGGCGCCAGTCGTGCTGGGCACGATGTACCAAGTGCCATTGGATGGCCGCCAGACAGCCAGATCTGTCTTGCCGTCACCGTCGTAGTCTGTGGGAACCGGAATGTCTCCCGGGAGTCCGAATTGTAGTTCGTAGGCCTGCTGAGTGCTGCTCGGTACGATCCACCATGTTCCATTCGAGGGACGGTAGACCGCGATGTCGGTGCGGCCGTCGCCGTCGTAGTCTCCGGGTACTGGAACATCGCCGCTCCAGCCCCATTGCGTGGTCGGCTTCGGCGAGGTCACATACCAATTTCCATTGGAAGGCCTCCAGACCGCAGGAAAAGACTGTGCGACGGCACTACCGCTCAAAGCCACAGTCTGCGTGCTTGGGCTGGCATTATCTGTCATCGTGAGGGTTGCCCGCCGGAGGCCAAGACCGTGAGGGTTGTAGGCAATGGTCAGGGTGCAACTTGAACTCGCGGCAAGCGAGGTTCCGCAGCTGCTCGAGAGCGTAAAATCTTGCGCGTTTGCGCCGGAGATTGAGGTGCCCGAGAGGCTGAGCGGCGCATTGCCGGCGTTAGAAAGCGTGATGCTCTTTGAAGAAGCCGCTGCACCGATCGCACGGCTGCCGAACGAGAGCGCAGTTGCGTTCAACGCCGCCTGCGGCGTGCCCGACGCAACTCCTGTCAGCGCAACTTGCGGGACACCGGCAACGTTCGCGTAAAAAACAAGACTGGCCGCTTTCGACCCAGCCGCAGACGGCTTGAATGTAATCGACAGAGTGCAGTTTGCTCCGGCTGCGACAACCGTCGAACAGGTCGTACTCAGCACGAAATCGGCGGCATTCGCGCCATTCAGAGCAATGCCTGAGAAGAGGAGGGGCGCGCTACCCGTGTTCGAAACAGTCACTCTCTGCGCCGTCGAGGACGCGCCAACAGCCAGCGAGCCAAAATTCATGCTGGTCGTACTCAACGTCAACGCCGGCGTCGCACCAGCCGCGCCCGAACCGCTTAGGGTAAACACATGGGAAGCAGAGGCGTTGAGTGAGTTGGTCCTGACTGTCAAGCTGCCTGCCGCATTACCGGCGCTCAGGGGAACGAACTGCACGCCCACTGTGCAGGAACCGGCAGGGCTGACCACCGAATTAGAGTTGCAATCGGCGATATTCAACAAGCTTTGCGAAAAACTGCCGCTGAAGGTAAGCGCGGAAACCGTTAGATTCGCATTGCCGGCGTTCGTAATGACGACCGGCTGCACCGGACTCGCCTGGCCCACTACGGTAGACGGGAAACTCAGCGGGGAGGGCTGCAGGTTGATTTTCCGAACGGCGTTATTGCCCAAGTCGGCGATGTACAGGTTGCCCGAGTTATCGAACGCGAGCCCATAAGGAGATGAGAGTGTCGCGGCGGTAGGAGCGCCCGCGTCGCCCGTGTATCGTGCTGCCCCCAAGCCGGCCACAGTCGTGATGATCGCCGTCGCGGCGTTCACCTGGCGAACAACATTCTGCGCCGAGTCGGCAATGTAGATATTTCCCGCCGGGTCGAGCCGAACCGCCGTGGGAGTGCCGAGATGAGCGTAGACGGCCAGAGCGTTATCGCCGCTGTATCCGTTCGCGCCGGTACCCGCAACGGCCGTGATGATCTTCGACGAAGCATCGACGCGCCGCACCAGGCTGTTTCCGCTTTCGGCAATGAAGAGGTTGCCGGCCACATCCAGCGCGATCGACCGCGGGTCGTGGAGAAAAACTGAGGTCGCCACAAGGCCATCGCCGAACCCGTCGCTGCCGGCCGCTGTACCGCCCCCCGCTACTACCGTAATCACCCCGGAGGCGGCGTCCACGCGGCGAATCAGGCCGTGAAAGGAGTCAGCGATGAAGAGATTACCAGCAGCGTCCACAGCTACGTCCAAAGGTCCGCTCAGGAGGGCGCTCGTTGCTGGGCCGCCGTCACCGAGACCGTCTGCACGCGAAGGAGAGAGTCCACCGCCGGCCACCGTGGTGATGATCTGCGTCACGGCGTCGACCCGGCGAATGACGTTGTTGCCTTGATCGGCAATAAACAGGTTTCCTGCGCCATCCAACGCCAGACCGGCAGGATTGTTCAGGAGAGCCCTGGTAGCAAGACCGCCATCGCCCGAATAATTTGCATTGAGTGAGCCGGCGACCGTGCTCATCAGCCCCGTGGAAGCGCTGATCTCACGCACGCACTGGTTAATCGAATCGGAGATGAACACATTCCCGGCGCCGTCAACCGCAACTGCTTGCGGATTGCGGAGCGTAGCAAGCCTGGCGAGATTGCCATCTCCGGAGTAGCCCCAGCTCCCATTACCCGCAACGGACGAGATGATTCCGGGAAACATGAGCGCTTGCGGACCCGAACCGATACCGGAGAGAGGAGTGGTCGCA
The DNA here is from genome assembly GCA_965219105.1 of Bryobacteraceae bacterium. Lineage (GTDB taxonomy): Bacteria > Acidobacteriota > Terriglobia > Bryobacterales > Bryobacteraceae > Bog-105. The sequence goes on from OZ244728.1 coordinate 5,230,811, forward strand.
AGCAAAACCCCTGAACCGTTCTTCACAAGCAACGCATCCTGCCGCAAACCGGGGAAGCGGGGCGAGAAGCTTACGGTCACGGAGCAGTTCAAAGCGGTCGATCCTGAACAAGTAGTAGTCTTGATTACAAATTCCAGCCCGGAGTGCAGAGAAAAACTCGGCGCGACTGAGCCGGTGAAGCTGTAGCCGATCGTCTGGCTCGAGGGCGTAGATGGGCTCACCGCTGTCTGCGCAAATGGCTGCGCGGTGGGCGCACTTGTCAATGTTTGGGCACTGGCAGAAGATGAGAAGACAAAAGCGACCGAAGCGAGGGTGCTCAGAAGATTCCGGTTTAACATGCAAAGTTCTCCGATATAAGCTGCAGCGCCTGCGTCGAGGCAAGCACTGTGAGACAATCGGCGGCCCTGCTCAGAACCTTTACGCTCCGGTGAACTTTTCATTCGAATAAGAGATCGGAAAATCCCGATTCACCTGTCCTAATAGTGGGGATGGTTAGAATCGGAACAGTATGAAGAGCGAGTGTGAGTTTCGCAGCTTCTTCCTGGGCGGGTTCGAATGTTCGAGTCACCGGCGGCGCGACGGCCAGCAGCTTGACCTTATCGCAGCCACCGGGCACGGCTCTTTCTACGAGTCCGATTACAGAAGGCTACGAGAGGTGGGCATCTCTTCCACCCGCGACGGTATGCGATGGCACCTGATTGAAACTTCTCCCTACCGGTATAATTTCGAGTCGCTTCGACCCATGTTGCAAGCGGCACGCCGGACAGGTATGCAGGTGATTTGGGACGTGTTTCACTATGGCTGGCCGCCGGATCTCGATGTGTTCAGCCCGGACTTTGTACGCCGGTTTGCCGCCTTCGCGGGAGAAGCTGCCCGGGTTGTGTGTGACGAGACGGACAGCGCGCCCTATTTCAGTCCAGTGAATGAGATCTCGTTTTTTTCCTGGGCAGCAGGCGATGTATCGATCTTCGAACCCTTCGACCGAGGCCGTGGCGAAGAGCTAAAGGCCCAGATTGTACGGGCTAGCGTGGAAGCAATAGACGCCATCCGATCAGTCGAGCGGCGCGCGCGTTTTGTGCAGGTTGATCCGCTCATTCATGTCACTACCGACCCTTGGATGGACGATCAGGAACGGCAAGCAGCGGCCGATCATAACGTCGCCCAATGGAGTGCGTGGGATATGCTGTCGGGCCGTTTACGCCCTGATTTAGGAGGCAGCCCCAATCACCTCGATATTGTCGGCGCCAACTATTACGTGCACAACCAGTGGGTTCAGGGAGGCCGGTTTATCGAGCCCACCGATGCCCGCTACCGGCCGCTGCACGAGATGCTAGCCGAGCTTCACCGGCGCTATCGGAGGCCCATCTTTATCGCGGAGACCGGCATTGAAGACGAGCGTAGACCCGAATGGCTGCGCTACGTGTGCGACGAAGTTGCCGAGGCAATTCAGCGCGGAATTCCCGTGGAAGGCATTTGCCTTTACCCGATATTGAATTACCCTGGGTGGGACGATGACCGTCACTGTCACGCCGGATTGTGGGACTCTTGCGACATCCGTGGCGAACGCAACATTTATCAGCCGTTAGCCGACGAGCTTGCCCGCCAGCAGTTGCGGATGGAAGAGCTGGTTGCCTCTTGCACTCTTGCCTATGGCGCCAGCTCTTGAAGCTCTTAGTGGCTATTCATGATGAACGCCAGCATTTTGTCCCCGGCGCCGACGACGATATACTGAGACCCATCGAGCTCGTACGTAATCGGCCCATTGGACACAGCGGTTCCAAGGTTCGCGTGCCAAAGCGCTTCGCCCGTCTTTGCATTTAGCGCCACAAGATTGTTCGCCGGGTCGCCGGTAAATACCAAGTTTCCCGCAGTACTCAACACGCCTGAGCGAACGCCCGCCGTCTCCCACTTGTGGCTCCAGCAGACCTTGCCCGTTTTGTAATCGAGCGCCTGCAGCATCGATTCGCCCCAACCACCCTGATCGTTGCCGCCCCAACCCTCAGGCTTTTTATCTTCGTCGAAGATGTAATACAGGCTGAACGCACGCGTGGCGTTCACATAGAACAAACCGCTCTGAGGACTGAAGCTGGGCGGGGGCCAGTTAACAGCACCACCCTGATTGGGCGAGACAAGCGCACCGTCGGTCTGTGGCTGCTTCGCCGGATTCGGAATCGGCTGCCCTTTGGCGTCTACACCCTTTGCCCAGTTCGTCCTCACGAACTGCGAGGATACATAATTCTTACCAGTCTTTCGGTCGAGCACGAAGAACCAGCCATTGCGGCTTGCCTGTCCCACGAGTTTGCGCTGCTGCCCATCGATCTCGCCATCAAAAAGAACAGGTGTTTGCACGGCATCCCAATCGTGCGTGTCATGCGGCGACGGTTGAAAATACCACACCATTTTGCCGGTGTCCGCGTTGAGCGCCACAATCGATTCGGTAAACAGATTGCTCCCTTTGCGTCCACTGCCGGCGATGACAGGCTGCGGATTGCCTGTTCCCACAAACAGCATGTTCAGTTCCGGATCGTAAGTGCTGGGCACCCACGTCATGCCTCCACCATGCTCCATAGCGTCGGCGTTGGGCCAGGTCTCCGACCCGGGTTCGCCCGGCTTCGGCACCGATGACCATCGCCACTGCACCGCACCGGTTTCCGGATCGTGCGATTCGAGATATCCAGGCCGATCGAGATCGTCGCCGCTTACGCCAGTAATCACGTGATTCTTGATCACGACCGGCGCAACCGAGGCGTAATACATCTGGTCGAGGTCGCACACTGGAGTGCTCCAGCGCTTCTTGCCCGTGTTGAGATTCAAAGACACCAGATTGCAATCCGGCGTCTCAAAGTACAGCCAGTTCTCGTAAATGCCGACTCCGCGATTGCCGAGATGAATGCCGCCCTTCGAGGCCCACGTATAAGTCCAGATTTCGCGTCCAGTACGGGCGTCAATCGCCCAGACTTTGTCCGGAACGGTGAAGTACATGATGCCGTTCACAACCAGCGGAGTCGCTTTGATCACTCCACCGAACGGATCGTTGGCGCTGTTCATCTGGTAGATCCAGGCCAGGCTCAACGATTTGACATTTGAATCGTTTACTTGAGTAAGCGTACTGAAGCGCCGCCCCGAGTAGTCGCCGTTGTAGGTCGGCCACGAGTCCGTCGGAGGCTGTCCCAGCTTTGCAGGATTGAGTCCATCGCCATCGCCGGCCAACAGCGCAGCGGCGACAAGAAAAATCGGAAAAATACGTTTCATTTCAGCGTTTCCAAATAAGCAACTACGTTATGGATGTCCTGGTCAGTGTACTGATCCAGAAGTGCGATGTGAGCGGCATACGGATTGTGCTTCACGACCTTCACCCCCGGCTTGCGCTCGATCGTTCGATATTGACCGTTCGCCTCTCGAAGCGAGACGCTGAAGTTATCGATCTCGACCAGGTCGCCCGACACCTGTTCGCCGGATGGCATCGTCACCGCCACCGTGACCGGCTGTTTCGAACCTCTCGTTGCGTGGCGGCCGAATGCCACGGTCTGCGGGAACACCGTTTTCAGCTGCAGGACCGAAGGTTCGTACTTACTTGCGATATGCGCCAAGTCTCCAGTCGGAGAGTGGCAAGTGCTGCACTTCCCGGCGCCGTAGAAGTAAGCTTTACCAGCCTGGGGGTTGCCGGTAAGAACATTCAAAACCGTGTTGTAAGGCCCTGTGCGCAGCGTGTCTCCCACCTTCTGGTGCAGGAAGTGAGACAAGTCTACGATCTGGTCGTGCGTGAAGCTCGAACTCGGCTCGCCGCTCTGTGTCGGGTGACCTTTCAGTAGGTACGGCCCGATAACGCTTCCATACCGGTCGTGAAGCACTACCAGCGACCGGACCAGATCGGGTCCGCGATCGTTCCCTCTCGCTTTAGGCCCGTGACAGCTGATGCATTGCGCAATGTAAAAGGTCTTGCCGCGAGTGGCGGCGGCCTCATCGACCACCTGCTTATCGCTTGCGCCCGCCTGGTCGAGCAGCCCGCCGCTTTTCTTACCCGCAGGCGCAGCGTGGCCCACGGCGTTTGGAGGAAAATTCTTCGCCAGGTAGTTAACGATTTGTCCGAACTCTTCATCGCTGCCTTTGGCTCCGCGGCTGATCATGTTCGACACAATGCTTCCCCATTGCTCGCGCGACATGCCCTTGCCCATCACGATCTGTGCTGGATGGCACGCCGAACAAATCCGGTTGAGCGTATCGCGCCCGGGAGAGTCAGGCAATTGGGCGGCGCCGCTCGGGTTTTGGGCAACGGTAATGGCGGGTGCGAGCGCAAAAAGGCTCAACGCAAATAGAACGAATCGGGACATCAACGCTTCTACATTATCTCGTTTAGTTTTAGCGATTAGACAACCGCTTGAGCGAAGAGCCGTTTATCGGTCCCTGGTCATGTCCACGAACCGCCCGGAGACACCTCAGTTACTTAGCGGTTCCGGCAGCATTCGCTCTCGGGACGGCCTGGCGCTTTGGCTTTCCTGCATTCTCCGCCGTTCCATGCGTCTCAGCGTGTACATGTGTAAACTCAGCTCCGAAGAAGAAGATTTGCGCTGAGTAGTAGATCCAGATGATCACGGCGACGAAGGATCCTGCCGCGCCGTAAGTCGATCCGATGCTGGCCTTTCCAAGATACAAACCCAACCCGAATTTTCCGATTGTGAACAGCAAGGCTGTTCCGATCGCTCCTATAGTGACATTGCGCCAGGAGACCTTTGCATCCGGAACATACTTGAACATTAGACCGAAAAGCACCGTGACCACGACAAATGACACTGTGAAGTTGATCGCCTGGAGGACGGGGGCCGGCAGCTGAATCAAGCTACCGAAGCCGTGTCCAACGAAAGCAAGCGCCGCGCTTAGCATCAGCGACACGAGCAACAAAAACCCGATAGACAGCACCATGCCGAAAGAAAACAATCTCTGCTTGATCATTGACAGGAAGCCGGTATCGCTGCCTTTCGGCACATCCCAGATCACATTGAGCGCCTCTTGAAACTCGGTGAACACGCTGGATGCTCCGAATAACAAAGTTAAGAATGCCAAGATACTGGCGAAGATTCCTGTCGAGGGCTTCTTGGCGTTTTTCAGCAACTCGCTCACGGTATCAGCTCCGCGGTCTCCGATGTATTGCCTCGCCGTGTTCACCAAGCTGTTGTGAGCGCTCTGTTGACCGAACACTAAGGCGATAATGCCTGTAATTAGCACCAATAGCGGAGCGAACGACAGCAGGCTGTAAAACGCGACAGAGGCACCCAATCGCGGCGCTTGGTGATCGCTCCACTTTTCGTAGGTTTCTTTGAGCAGCGACACCCATTGCTTCAGAGTAGTTCTTTTTGCGGGCTTCGGAGTCATGTTAGTTAGATTTGACAACCATTAAAAGCGAAGGTGCCTAGCCAGTTCGATAAAGCCGAGCACCGGAAGCGCGATGCTAACCAGAGCGAGCATCGCAGTCGCTATCAGAAACAGCCAATCCTCTATGCCTTGCCTTCGCGGACTCGAGATGTGATCTTTGAGCAGCTGATAATTTCTGCGATTGGCCTTGAAGACGACGTCGAAGAGATCACCGATCAGGGGGAAGGCTCCAGCGAGACCTTCAATGCCAATGTTCACGAGCATGCGAGCGATCGTGACACGTGGGACTCCGAGTTGAGTGGCCCGAAGGACGATATAGACCGATAGCACCGCATCCAGAACATCGCCAATTCCCGGTATAAGACCGATGAAGCCGGCAAACCCGAAGCGGAATCCCCCCGGCAAGGCAAAAGCGTAATCCATCCAGCGGGCCAACGCCTCCACATCGGCTAAGCGCGGATCGACAATTTCGGGTGTGAGCGCATCGACCCGGAATCTGTCGACTCGAGATGCGGTGATCGCCTTAGTCATGGAGCGCTCTTATAGCAGACATGCTCTCAGCCTGGAAAGTTTCGAATCAGGCACGGTCCATAGCTCCTCATAGTAGTCCCAAACTGCCCTGACACTTGCGGCCAGCGTTATGCCTGGACGGAAACCGAGCTGCGCCACGCGATCGACATCGGCGAAGTGACGCGGTATATCTGCCGCCCTTGCCTCCTTTTGCTCAATTTCTGGACTCATACCGCTTACTTGCAAAAATTCCGCCAGCAAGGACTCCATCGGCGTTTCCCGTCCTGACCCGACATTGAACACTCCAGGGCCAACCTTCTCTTCCGCAAGCGCCACCAAAGCCGAGGCAACATCGCGTACATCGACAAAGTCTCGCGTTGTGTGGAGCGGGCCCAAACGCAGCTTGGTCTGCCGTCCTGCTTTGATGCGCTGCAGATCAGCGGCTATGTATCCCGCCGCGTGGCGCTCCTCCTGACCGGGACCGATCACGTTGAAGATGCGCGCAACTCTCAAGTCGAATCTAAAACGGTCCGCAAGCAACTCAGCCAATAGCTCAGCCGCCAGCTTGCTGATGCAATATTCATCGATCGGGTGGCAAGCCCGGTCCTCGGAGAGCGGCAATTCATGCGCCGGCACACGGCCATACACTCCGCCGGTTGACCCCAGCACGACAGTAGGCGCATAATTTTTCACCGAGGCCGCGGCTTCCAGTAAAGCGCCCGTGCCTTCGAAGTTGATCGCGAAGAGCGTCTTCCGCGCATCGTCGCGCAGACCGGAAGCCAGATGGATAATCACGCGGGGCCGGAATCGGTCGAGCAATGCAGCTATGCGTTCGTAATCGAGCAGATCCGCTGGGAGATAGCAGTAACGGGAACTTTCCAGCGCGATTCGAACGTCGGGCGGCAGAGGCGCCGCCGCGCTTCCATTTGGACTGCTGATCGAGTGCGAAAAAGAGTGCGGCAGACAAGGCGAGCGCCCGACTCCAACCGCCCGGTCGGCAGGGAACGATGTAAGAATCGCCGCCGTCAGATACCGGCCGATAAATCCTTGCGCACCCGTGACGAACCACGTCGTGAGAGGTTCAGCGCTCATGCAAGTTGACGGAGACCGTCCTCCAGCGTCATTGCCGGCCTCCAGCAAAGGTCACGAGCCGCTTTTCTGTTATCGGCTACCAACCGGAAAATATCTGCGGAGGCCGGTCTGCTGTCGAGATCCTTTGAGTTTTGATGCACTGGCAAAGACTTGCCAAGCACTCGGAGCGCCGTCTCCGCCAACTGCGCGATGCTCGTACCTTGCATAGTCCCAACGTTGAATGCCTGGCCCGGCACAGGCAATACACAAGCTTTGAGGACAGCAGCGGCCACGTCGTCCACATGAATATAATCGCGAACTGGCCGCAAGTCGTTCAACAGAATCGGATCATTCGCGCGTGCTGCGCTTAGGATTCTGTTGACCACTGAGAAGGGCGAAGAACCTGGTCCGTATACAGAAAACGGCCGCAAGATCGCCGTTTCGAGCTCGTAGGCTTGCCCATAGACGGTTACCAGTTGCTCGGCAGCAATCTTTGCCGCTGCATAGGGTGACTTTGCCTGCAGTCGTTCGCATTCGGTGACGTACTCCGATTGAGATTGGCCATATACTTCCGCGGATGAAACGTAGATAAAGCGCCGGACATTTGCCTGTCGCGCTGCTTCGAGCAGGTTGGCCGTTCCCTCCGCATGAACCCGCATGTAGCGAGCCGGGTCTTGAAAGGAAGCCGCAACGGACGGCGGCCCTGCTAAGTGAATCACTATCTCTTGTTTCTGAACGAATTGACTTACAGCAGAAACGTCGCCAAGATCCGCCACTACCGATGGATACTGTAAAGATTGCGGCGCCCCCGCACCGTCATCGTAATAGAAGCCGGTAACATCCGCGCCCGCTTTCAGCAGTGACTTACTAACTGAGGAGCCGATAAACCCACTTGCACCGGCCACACCTATCCTCCAACCGCGCAACGTGGCCGTCATTTAAGCGGACGCGAACCTGGCTCTCAATGGCTGCGCGAATTCCGCTTCGGCCGCGGCGAGCGCGTGTTCATCATTTATGTCAATCCAGCGGGAGTTGTGTTGGAAGTAAGCCACTGGTTCACCGTCCGCGATCAGCGAGTTCATCAAATCCGGCGCCTGCGTCTTTTGATCGGGAACAATCGCGGCGATCGCTCGCTTGCCAAGCGCATAGACGCCGCTCGAAACCAACACCGGAATCACCGGCTTCTCTTTGCAGGCAAGCACCCGTGACTCGGATACCTCGAGTTGACCGAACGGAATGCGAAACGGCTCGTTGTGGCATGCCACAGTCAGTGCTGCTTTGCTTTGCAAGTGGTGTGCGAAGAACATGTCCAGATCCAGATCGGTCACATTATCGACATTCAGGACCAGGAGGTCGTCTGTGTGCAGCGCCATCATGCCGGCAGCGCCTATGGTTCCCAATGGCAGGCTTTCTTTCAAAACACGCAATACAGCTTTTCGGCTGGCGGCGAAGGGCTGCAGTTCGGAAACGGCTGTCAGCAGGTCCTGTTCCGTCTGATTGACCGCCACCGCCACTTCTGTGAATCCGTAGGAGAACAGCGTGTCCAGATTTTGTTCCAGCAGGGTTCGTCCGCCGATTGTTCGAAGAGCCTTATGCGTCACGCACCCACCCGCGCGCATCCGCTCCGATTTGCCCCCGGCCATCAAAAGTGCAACGCCGGGCTTTGCTTTGGGGAATGAGAGGGCTCCGGGCATTGTGCCATCTCGGACCAGGTGCAGATCGCTACGCATATGCCGCAACGCCTCGCACTGTTTCGACTCCCACCGAGTGCCGGATGAGCCCGCTTTCCCGAACAGCGTCCATCACGGCTTGTGTTTGAGCGGCATCGAAAAAGTCACTTTTTACCAAGCCTGTGTGGCCCGATTGAACAGCCTCCAGGAAGCTGGCGGTCTCCACGAGAAAGATGTCTTCGTTCTCCTCGACCAAACGGCCGTCCACGGTGTTCTCGGTGAGACAAAAATCCCAGCCGGACAGCGTCAAGCTTCCGTGCCGCGTGAATATCCGTAAGCCGATGTTCTTCTCGTTCCCATCGCAAGAGTAAAAGGCGGTGCCAAGAACGCCTCGGCGGCATTCCAGCAAGCTCGAGACCTGTGAGTTTTCCCGAAAGCTGCTTTGCACCCGCTCGATGTCTCCCAATAGATACCGGCACAGGTCAAACAGATGCGTGGCCTGTTCATTATGGGGACCGCCCGAATCGATCTCGCTTTCCCACCAGGGCACGCCATAGCGTTTACACACCCAATAAGCAGAGAAACCGATTGCCTCGGTGGTCTTGAGCACCTCTCTCGCCAGCGCAATCGAACGCCGGTAGCGATTCATGTAACCTACGCCGTTCAGCACTGGAGATTGCTGTAGCCGGGCCAGAGTGTCTCTGCTTCGTTCTAAAGAAATGCCGATGGGCTTCTCCACATAGAAGGGCAATCCGGCGTGGATGCAATCGCCCTCCACGGGCCCGCGGGCGCCCGGCGCGGTACACACGAAGATCGCATCGAGGCCGCGGCCGAAGAAATCCTCGGGCCGGTTAAGGCTCTCCGCGCCATACTTGCTCGCAAGATCACTGCTTCGTTCCGGCTCAATATCGAACACTGCCGCAACTTGCGCACCGGACGCCTCACTGCATCGGGCACGCTCTCGACCCATTCGTCCACAGCCTACAATTCCCACCCTTAATTGAGCCATTGCATTTGATCCTCACCTTCCGAGAGCATTGAGAAATGACGCCATAGAGTATCGGCTAAACTTTTCGCTGTCCGATACCCGTTCACCCAGGGATGAATCGCCAAAGCATTCGCGATACTTTGCGCGCTCGGCTTGTGGAGACTTGTGGCGGCTTGCTGTTCATAGTCGAGATAGCGTTGATTGAAAGCGCGAACCGCAGTCGGCGGCTCAGCCATGGCAAGCGCTCGGAACGAGCCGTTTTCAAACAAATACGGGCGTTCCGAAACTTCTCCCGTCTCATCTGCTGTCGAGAGGAAAAACGGACGCTCGAATGGGTCCACTTGTGCAGTCCGTCCTGCGATCCGAAGAAGAAGTGGCCCTATGGCTTCTTCATACCAAGGAGTTGGCCGCGCTGCCAAAGCCGAGCGAATCTCCCCAGCCGCCGCGTATTTCGATGCACCCTCTACCCAATCCTCACTGCCGAGCCGTTCGATTCGTTCGAACAGATGCGCCATCGGAAATGCTGTGAAAGGCAAGCCGCTTACGACTGCGCAGTGCGTTATTCCGAACAGTCGGCAAGCCGCATCTAGATCTTCGAGTGTCGGGATATTTAGCGGTTCGCAACACAGCTCCATGCCAGTACGCCTGCAAGCGGTAACACGCAACTGCGGTTCAATCTCAACAACGAAGAATCGATCCCAATCGTTCGGAAGCGCGAAGCCGATCGCCGCTGGCCGGTTCATGCGAATCACCAGCCGGGGATATCGAGCCTCTATCGAAGGAACAGCGGGCGTCTCCGGGTCAACAACTACAACCGCGCGAACGAGCGGGCCACCGGACTGCCTAATCATTTGCCCGGCCCACGTTACTGCATCCGCGCCAATCCTCTCGCAAACAAGAATGCCGTTCGACATTCAGCCGCCCGACTCCTGAATCGCCGCTTGCACAACCAAGATCTCGACGTTGTCTTCGGTGTCGTTTATCAGCTCATGCCATTTCCCATGATGATGCTTCCCTATCGTGCTCCCCGGCAGAACCAGCGTGTGGTCTACAAAGTCGATCGCCGAGCAAAGATCGCCACCATGGAGGAGACGCTGAAAGAGAATCGGTCCCACTCCGCCATGATCGGCTTGCCGTTCCGCTAATGCTTCCTTGCCAGGGACAATCAACCTCTTCATGCGTGCGCTATCACCCACGGCCTTCCGAGAAGAACGCCCGAACTCCCTCGATCACAGTTTCGATCTCCTCTTCGTGCATGACAGGCCTGATTGGAAGACAGAGTAACTGGTCCGCCAACGCTTCCGATACCCGAAACTCTCCGCGTTTCCAACCTCGCCGCTGAAAGGCAGGTTGAAGGTGAATCGGTGTGGGATATCGCACCACTGCATCGATCCCACGTGTCCTCAGATACTCCAATAAGCCGTCCCGCTGCTCAAGCCGCAACTGGAAGAGATGGTAAACATGTATCTCGGTTGGATCGGTCGCCTGAAAGGATACTGGGAGATCGCAAAGAGCCTCTCGATACCTGCCGGCAATCGATGCGCGCGAGCGGTTCCATTCATCCAACCGCCGCAGCTTCCAATCGAGGATGCGAGCCTGTATCCCATCTAATTTGCTATTGAAGCCGATCGCGACATGGTCATTCTGCGCTCTTTGGCAGAGCGCGCGAAAGAGATCGATTTTGTCAGCCAGTTCCGCATCGTTCGTCACAATCGCGCCCGCGTCACCGGCCGCCGCTAAGTTCTTGCTGGGATGAAAGCTGAAGCAGCCGGCCGCGCCGAACGAGCCGACCCGTTTCCCGTCCGTACACGCTCCATGCGCTTGCGCCGCGTCTTCGATCAATAAGAGCCCGCGCCGTTCGGCAAACTCCAGCAGCGGCGTCATTTTGACCGGCTTGCCAAACAGATGGACGGGTATAACGCCTCTGGTGCGGGGCGAAACAGCCGCTGCAAGCTGCCGGTCATCGAGCAGGAATGTACTTTCATCGGCGTCGATCAGCATCGGAGTCGCGCCTGCCAGTTCAATTGCCGCTACGGTCGCGTGAAATGTGTTGGCCACGGTGATCACTTCATCTCCCGGCCCAATCCCAAGCGCTCGCAGCGCGATCAATAACGCATCAGTCCCGCTATTTACACCGCGCCCGAACTGGCATTGGCAGTAAGCCGCGAATGAAGCTTCAAAAACCGCAACATCCTTGCTGAGGATATAGTTACCCTCTAACATCACCTGTTTCAGGTCCGTAAGTAGGCTATCTATGTCCTCAAGTTGCTGCCCGTAGTCGTATCGCGAGACCCTTCGGGAGACCTCCGGCGAGACGGCCACTGAGCGCATTGAGTCAGTGTACATCTCTGGATTTAGTTTGTACACGGATTGTTTGTTTGCTTGCAGTCGATAATTTGCCGATCGGCCTTTACATCGCAGCAGCCTGTGACTACAATCGAGACTCAGCGGTTTGCAAACAGGTTCAGGAAGGTAAAGGCTTGAACATACTGGTTACCGGCGGCGCCGGCTATCTCGGAAGCACGCTGGTCAATCTATTGGCAATCACGGGCGCACAAATCCGCGTGCTCGATTCTCTGCTGCATAAAATCCAGCCGCTGGAGCCGGTTCTTCGTCACCCGAATCTTGAATTCATCGAAGGAGACATCCGGGACCACGTTGCGCTCAGCGCCGCCCTGAAAGACATAGAAGCAGTCGTTCATCTCGCCGCTATCGTGGGCGATCCAGCGTGCAGCCGTAATCCGGAGGAGGCTCGCGACATCAACTTACTAGGCTCGCGCCTGCTGCTCGAGCAAGCTCGCCGGTCGGGCGTGCGCCGTTTTATCTTCGCCTCGACCTGCAGTAACTATGGCCGCATGCCCGGCTGTAACGCGTATGTCGACGAGGCTTCGCCGCTTGCGCCGCTTTCTGTTTATGCCGATACAAAAGTCGAATTCGAAAGAGAGCTTCTTGCGCTGCCTTGCGACGGCATGTCGGTGGTGTCGCTTCGCTTTGCAACATTGTATGGCGTCTCGCCTCGTATGCGCTTCGACCTGACGGTAAACGAATTTACTCTCGACATTCTTTGCAAGAAACACCTGGTCGTCTTCGGCGAACAGTCCTGGCGCCCTTACGTTCATGTGAGGGACGCGGCGGGCGCTATTGTGCAAGTCTTACACACTCCGCAGCATGTAAATCAAGAGGTTTTCAATGTGGGCGCGACCGATCAAAACTTCAGGAAGCGGGATCTGGTCAATCTCATTTGTGCGCATTCGTCAGACGCCCATGTGGAATACATCACGAAGGCGGACGACCTGCGCAATTATCGCGTCTGCTTCGACAAGATTTCCAGGCGGCTTGGATTTGCCCCCGAGCGAACCGTCGAGCACGGCATTGCCGAGATAGCGCATTTCGTCAGGAAAAATCCAGGCGAGCGCTTCGATAGCCCGGTCTTCCGCAACTAAACCTGCATGACTGCCTCCGCACTTCCGGAACAGCTCCTTGAAAAGTCCTCGTCCAAGCGGGTGAGACTCCTATCCGTCATTGATGGGCTTGGATTTGCTGGCGACGAGAGCAGGCTCATGAGCCTCGCTCAGAACTTAGATCGTGACCGCTTTTCTCACTCGGTGCTCACAGTAAATCCCCTGGCCTATTCGAGCGCCGATGAGTTCCAGGCACGCCGCCGGCAATACGTGAATGCAGGTCTAGCCGTAGATGATCTGTCGGAAGCCGTTCCTGAGCGTCCCTCGCCTGTCCCCATGCTGCCCGCGAGTCTGTACCGCAAAACAGGAATCGTGCGGCGTGCGCACCGGCTCGCCAAACTGATTCGACGCTGGAATGTAGACATCATCGATGGCCATCTGGAGTCGGCCGGTCTGGTGGGCGCCATGGCAGGGCGGATTACCGGCAGACCCTCTTCTATCACTCTTTACTGCGGCGCCCGAATTGGCTCTGAAATGGTCTGGCCCCGGCCCACGCGCTGGGCGCTTCGCTTGTCTAGCGCAGTTCTGACCGATTCGCGTGTTCGTGCTGACCAGATGCGGGCGCTGCTGCCCAAAAATTCGCAAAAAGTCAGCGTAGTTCCGAACGGCATTCCGCAACCGGGCTCATTGCGCTCTCAAGCGGAAATGCGCCGCCTGCTTGGCCTCCCCGAAGATCATCGCGTCCGCATTGTTGGCATGATCGGGAGACTGATCGAGTACAAAGGGCATGAAGTTCTCATTCAGGCTGCCAAGCGGGTGCTGGCTCAAGAGCCGAACGCCGCATTCCTGGCCGTGGGCTACACGCGCGACCATGCTTACAAGCAATCGCTAATTCGGCGCACACAAGAACTGAGCATCGCTGACCGCTTCGTGATTACCGAATACCCTGGACCCATCGGCGACGTCTGGCAAGCCATCGACCTGCATGTTCATGCTTCGCTATTCGATTCGCTGCCGATCTCGATTGCGGAAGGTATGTCGCTGGGGAAACCGGCCGTGGTGACCTCCGCCGGCGGTATTCCCGAGCTCGTCCAACATGAGGTGACCGGTTTGGTGGTTCCCCCTGGGGACGCAGACGCGCTTTCTACGGCAATCCTAAAACTCCTCCATCAACCCGAACTCGCCGCCCGCTTGGGCGAGAATGCAAGGGCGCGGCACGCCGAATATTACCGGCCCGAAACAATGGCCCGCGCCATGGAGCAGTACTTCTTCGATATGCTTCGCAGGTGAAGGGAGCTACAGATGAAAGCATTTACTTCGAGGAGAGCGCTGCTGCAGGGAATTGCCGCAGCGAGCGTGCTCGGTCCTAGTCTGCAGGGCGGCGCAGATATGCCAGCCCTCAATTTGGAAGGATCCGGCATTCCAAAGCTATGTTTGGAGGTGGGGGATGGTCGTCTCTCGGCAGGATCGATCGACGCCGCGGGATTGCGCCGCGTGAAGCAATTGGGCGTGAACCATGTGCTCAGCGGAGGTCCCAAGATTCCCTGGACGGAGCCGCAGCTCCGTTCCATGATGAAGACCGTTGCCGCCGCCGGCCTCACTCTGGGAAATCTGATGATCGGCGGCTTTCCGAATGCAATTTACGGACGGCCGGGCCGCGATGAGGAAATCGAGAAGGTGCGGGCATCGATTCGCGCCGCGGGGAAAGTAGGCTTACCGGTAATTGAGTACAACTTCTACGCTCATCGCGCGGTGGAAGGTTACTTCGCCGAAGTGGATACCGATAGAGGCGGCGCCGGTTGGACTGGATTCGACTATGCGCGAATTAAAAATCTTCCGCCGCTGCCTCAGGAAGGCGCGCACACTCTCAAGGAAATGTGGGCGAACATTACTTACTTTTTGAAAGCAGTGGTGCCGATAGCGGAGCAATCGGGCGTACGTCTTGCTTTGCATCCGAACGATCCGCCTGCGCCGGTCAGTCGCGGCTCTCAGCAGATTATGGGCTCGCTGGAGGGCTGGAAACATCTGATCGAGATCGTGCCCAGTAAGTCGAACGGCATCACATTCGATTGCGGCGTTACACGCGAACTAGGTCACGACCCAGTGGAAGTCTGCCGCTATTTCGGGACAAGGGACCGCATCAACCACGTACACTATCGAAACGTCCGCGTGAGTATTCCACGCCAAAGGTACACGGAAGTGTTTCTGGACGAGGGCGAAAACAACATGTACGCCGTGATGAAGGAACTCGTAAAGCTGAAGTACCCGAGATTGGTTTATCCCGAGCACCCCCGGCTGATCGATGCGGATCTCAACCAAGCAAGTTTCAAGTCGGCCTATCCAGGCGGCGGCGGTTACACCGCATTTGCTTATAACGTCGGCTATGCAAAGGCCATGCTGCAAGCCGCGTTAGTAACTTAGCCGAGCGGGGCAGCTGAACGGCTCAGGTATTGGTTCTTTTAAGCCGGAGACTGCTAGAATTACTCTTCTCTAAGGTTGGGCCAAGCGTACGGGGCGATTGCCTTTTACCTGGCTAGCGAGCAAGATGTACCGACCACTTGCCGAATTTCGTTTTGATCGCCATGCGCCAGGAATCGAAAGAATTGGAGCCACCCGCCAGGATCGAACTGGCGACCTGCTGATTACGAATCAGCCGCTCTACCAACTGAGCTAGGGTGGCCTCTGTGCTCTTCATAGTTTAACGTAGCCTAGCTGCCCGAGCCGTGCAAAAACTTCCCAATACTTTGTAAGGCGCCGTTCGGATCTTTGCTCGCGTAGTCGCTCCATGTATCGTCGATACAGTTCTTCTGAGCCTGCGTTAACTTCCAGGAAAGTGGCGGATCGGCGCAATTTACATGCTCTCTTTGCGAGCGGCCCGCGAACGCCCTTCGAATCAGCTCTCGCGGCGATGGGCGAAGCCGGCCAGCGGCGGTCGAAGCAAAACAGGCTTGCAGATCTTTCTCTTTGTCACCGGGCCGGCTGTAGTCAAGGCCGCAGTACGGAATTGTCACCGTCTCAATCTTCGGTCCATGGCCGGGAAGCTGCGAGTCTTGAATAAAGAGCTTCAGTTCATTGCGGTCGCGATAGCTGGGCGAGTTGGTCCACATATCGAGCAGCGCCACGAGCGGTGCAACCAGCTGAAATCCCCAGCCGGTTTTACGTCCTTGCGCCAAAGCAGTGGGATTGAAGTGGCGAATCTGCAGAACAAGGATCTCAGGAAACTGCTGCCGCAGCGCGGGCCGATTTGTGTAAGCAAGCGAGATCCAACCGATGAGGGCATCGATCCCGAAGTTGTCGTAATAACCGCCATCTACAAAATGCAAATCGCCGACGGACGGAGGGCGAAGATTTGAGCGAGCCGCCGGCGCGACATAGGGGAATGAAGACGAAAGCCTCGCGGCCGTGTTGACCCGCACGTCGAACGGCTTATGAATATCGGAGTAAAGATCGTAGAAGTTCGCGATTCCCCTCGGATCATGAGCGGGGGGGAAACGGGTCGTCGAAAAGACCACATGCTGGCCGCGCTCGACCAGCATCGAATTAAAAATCAAAGCCGGAATTATAGCTTTCTTCGCGGCCCAGTCGGACAGATACGTGTCGTTGTCCGGCGACGGAGATGCGACGCCAGACCGAGCCGCCGCGCAGGGAAGCACAGCGCGCGAGGAGCAGAACCTGCACGCCGGTTCAGGACTGAGGCCGTTGACCATGGCCCATTTCTGTTCGAGGGCCCAGCCACGGTCCACCGTTAACGGCCGACGGAACTCCGGGAACACGGCGCGCCAGAAGTCGGGACTGGTCAAACCCCAGGCGACTTCATCGATTGCCGAGTCGCGCGCGTTTTGCGCCACGCAGTCCGGTTGAACGCGCCCGGCAAAAGAAGCCGCATAGATCAGCGAGCCTAGCGAACCGCCTGACACGGAGCTGATCAAGGCCACAGAGTGACGAAACCCGCCCGCTCCGTTGCGATCAGGAAAGTAAGCATCGAGTTCCTGCAGCACTTTGGCCGTCCAGGCTGCCGCTTGAATGCCGCCGCCGGGCGTGGCCACAAAGATAAGACGCCGGTGTCCGCGATCCCGGGCGCGTTCGGCCAGATAGGCATCAGGGGTCAAGTACTGACGGCTGACATCGAGATCTTTCAGGCGCTGGACGGTATCGGAAGTCTCAACGCGAAAGAAATGGTCCGACTCGGGCATGTTCGCGGTGAACACTGCCAGACACACTACGCTCAACATCAGCGGAAAGCGGTACCGGTCGAAGAAAAACGCCAGCGCCGAGAGAAACCAGCAGCCCACGATCAAGAACAAGAGAACGTACGCGAGCGCCGGAACTTGCGCCGGGCGAGCGGTGATGTTCGCCTTATCGAAGCCAACCAGGATGTAGGTGGCAAGCGCCAGAAACGCGAGCGCAAGGGCGAAGACGTGTCCCGAGCGGAGTTTGAGACGCTCTCCTTCGGCGGTTTCGATGCTGGCGAGGTAACCCTGACTCGCCGGCCGCAAGAGGCGGAATGGAACTTGACTGGCGTGGCCGACAGAGGTTTTCATCCCGCGGAACCATTTGGCGGGCCGTGCCTTCGGGCTTTCTCCAGGCCAGCAATACGCTCGTTGAAACCAGCGGTCTAGCGCGGGAACGCGATTGGCCGGGAACACGAGCATCGGCGGCGGATAGGGCGTCACGGCAGGATCGGTCAAGGCCAGCTGCGCAAGTTTGGCGAAAACGGTAAACGCCGAAGCAACTAGAAAGGCGGCAAGCGCGGCGGTGACGCTCTCGATCCAGTAAGAGCCTCCGGTACACCAAATCACCGTGACGATCAGCGAACAAGCAGCTAGAAGCCCGACGGTAAACGTGAGACTGGGGTGCTTCTGCTGCACTTCGAAGTGATGCGAAAACCGCGCTGCGGGGTGCTCATCGGTAAACCGGAGAGAGCCGTAATGCAGAGTCAGATTGAGCGTGCAGACGGCGGTAAAAGCCAGCAGGAAAGACGCAAACGAAACCGCAAACACGTTGAGCCAGACGGCGCCCGCGTCATTCTGCTGGTCGAATAGATTTCCGAGCAGCGCATGAGCGCCTGTGAATTGAGAAACCGGGCCAAAGACCGCCAGCAGTAACAGCGTAAGCAGCGGAACGCGCACGAAAAATGCAAGACGCACTCCTCGCCCGAAGAGCAGCCAGCTCATGGATGAGTTCATCGTACCCGAGCGCCACGCCGGACGTTGTCGAAGGACATGCTTAGCCAGATGGGGCGTAGCTTGCGATTCCAATACATCAGAGAAAGGAGGTCATATTCAGTCAAGTTTGAACGGCAGTTCCGTACCATAGGTTGTTTATGACAAGCATTCGGTTTGGGTTGGGCATGAGTGTGGCCTGTCTTGCTTTGGCGGTCGTTTCCGGGGCCTATGGAGACGATCCGAAAGGCGGGCCTTCTAAGAGTGAAGCCGAGGCTTCGAAAGAGGTTCGACCGCCGCTGCCGGCGCCGGCTCACGCCGAGCAAAGCATGCAATTCGAGGGCAGGACCCTGCATTACACGGTCACCGTGGGAGCGCTGCCTGTCGAGAACAAAGACTTGCATCCGGTGGCCGATGTGGTTGTGACGTCTTACACGATGCCCGGCAAAGACAGGGCCGTTACGTTTGCGCTCAATGGGGGCCCGGGCGCGTCGTCGGTGTTTTTGAATTTTGGGGCCATCGGGCCCAAGCATGTTGCCTTCGGAGATAACGGCGACAGCCCGTCCGACCCGGCGAATCTGGTGGACAATCCCGGCACGTGGCTCGACTTCTCCGATCTGGTGTTTATCGACCCGGTGGGAACAGGTTTCAGCCGCTCGCTGGTGAAGGAAGACGAATCGAAGAAGCTGTTCTACAGCACGACTCCGGACATTCAGTATCTGTCGCGCGTGATCTACACGTGGCTGCTCAAGAACGGGCGCATGGGTTCGAGGAAGTATGTGGTGGGAGAGAGCTACGGCGGTTTTCGCGGGCCGCGCATTACGCATTACTTGCAGACGCAGCTGGGCGTGGGGGTCAACGGATTGGTGCTGGTATCGCCTTATTTGAATCCGGCTATTGACGATAATGAGGATCTTTCGCCGCTGCCGTGGATGATGACGCTGCCTTCGATTACGGCCGCCAATCTGGAGCGGCACGACCAACTGACTCGAAAAAGAATGGACGAGGTGATTGGCTATACGCGGGGCGAGTATGTCACGGACTTGCTGAAGGGCCATTCGGATCCGGAGGCGACGCCGCGTATTGTGAAGCGGGTGACCGAGATGACGGGGCTCGATCCGAGCTTTGTGAAGCAGTCCGGCGGACGCCTGGAGACGCAGGCATTCCTGCGCGAAGAGTTCCGTGAAACCGGCAAGCTTGGAAGCCGTTACGATCCGAACGTGACGGCGTACGATCCGTTCCCGTATGCGCCTTATCAGCGCAGCAGCGATCCGATACTGGAAAGCATTATTGCGCCGACGACGACGGCCATGGTGGATTTCATCACGCGAGTGCTCGGCTGGAAAGTGGACGCGCGATACAACGCCTTGAGCGAAGAGGTGAACCGGCAGTGGGACCGCGGCGAAGACTTGCAGCGCGGCTCGGTCGGCCAGCTGCGCGAATCGGTTGCGACCGACCCAAAGCTGCGGGTGTTGATCGTACACGGCTGGGCCGATCTGTCGTGTCCGTTCATGGGTTCGCTGCTGAGCGTCGATCAAATGCCGATCATGGGCGACCAGACGCGAGTGCAGGTGAAAGAGTATCCGGGCGGCCACATGTTTTACACGCGGCCCGCGAGCCAGGCGGCTCTGCGCAAGGACGTGATGGCGATGTACTCGACTCATTGATTGCTCAGAAGGGACGCGGAGGGCAGGTCGAGATAAATCGATGTGTTGGGATGCGTGCGGGCGAGTGAAGCGGGGCAGGTTTCAGAGACCGGTCCTTCGAGCGCGCACTGGACAGCGCGGGCCTTTCGTTCATCGGGGACACAGCTGATCCAATGGACGGCGGCAAACAAGCCAGGGCAGGTCACGGTAAGGGCTTGGGCAGGCACGGCGGATAGGGCGGGGAAGTGTCCTTCGCCGACTTGTTGACGGCGGCACGCTTCATCGAGGGTGACGATCTTCACGGTGGCAGGGTCGCGGAAATCGGCGACAGGGGGATCGTTGAACGCGATGTGCCCGTTTTCGCCGAAGCCGACAAAGGCCAGGTCGACAGGTTCAGCGCGAAGCAGGGCGCTGTAGCGTTCGATTTCAGCAGGCAGGTCCCCGGCGTCACCGTTGAGGTAAAACATTGCGCCGGGATGCAGCTTGTCTTCGATGCGGGCGCGGATCCAGCGGCGGAAACTGGCGGGGTGATCGGCGGGGAGACCGACGTATTCGTCCATGTGAAAAGCTTCTACATGCGGCCAATCGATTTGTTGCTCGGCGAGAGCATCGGCGAGCGGAATTTGCGAGTTTCCCGTGGCGACGATTACCCGGGCTTTGCCCCGTTTGGCGATTGCTTCGGCTAAGATGCGACTGGCTTCAGCGGCTGCGGCGCGTCCGAGACCAGCGCTTGATGAAAACACTCTGACCAGTGCATGGTTGACCTGAAAAGATTTGACTTGCTCTTGTGACTGCATATCGTTCTCCATTTGATACAACTTGGGTGATCGCTTCTCCCATGGCTCCTAACCGTCGTGAATTTCTGGCCGCCTCACTGCTAACGCCCGCTCTGATGGAGGCCCAATCTACGGCAAAGGCAGCACGTTCGTTCCAAGTCGGCCAGAGCGGCTTCAGCTTGAATGGCAAGCCCTTTCAGATCGTATCCGGATCGATGCATTACCCGCGGGTGCCGCGCTCGTGCTGGGCCGATCGCTTTCGTAAAGCGCGGGTTCTTGGGTTGAATACGATTTGTACTTATAGCTTCTGGAACGCGCACGAGCCCGAGCCGGGGCAGTGGAACTTTTCCGGGAACCTCGATGTGAAGACGTTCATTCGGATGGCCGGAGACGAGGGCTTGCTGGTGATTTTCCGTCCCGGACCGTACGTCTGCGCAGAGTGGGATTTCGGGGGCTTCCCGGCTTGGCTGATGAGAGATCCGACAATGCAAGTTCGCTCCGCCGATCCGAAATTCTTGAAGCCTGCACGCGAGTATCTGAAGCGCATGGGCGAACAAGTGGGAGCGCTTCAGTGTTCGCAGGGCGGTCCTATTGTTCTGTGTCAAGTTGAGAACGAATACGGATCGTATGGCGACGACATGGCGTACAAGAAGGCGATCCGCCAAGGACTGGTAGACGCCGGCTTCGATGCCCACAGCTTTTATACCTCGGATGGACCGAGCAGGGTTGCCCGGGGTTCGTTTCCGGACTTGCCCGCGGTGATCAATTTCGGGGCGAACGAAGACGCCGAGAAGCAGTTTGCAACCTTGGACAAGACACGGCCTTCCGGCCCGCGCATGTGCGGAGAGTTCTGGGTGGGCTGGTTCGATCATTGGGGCGAAACGCATAATGGCATGACGGTCGCGGAGGTGAGGCGGAATCTGGAATGGATGCTTTCGCATGGGATCTCGGTGAATCTTTACATGTTTCATGGCGGCACCTCGTTTGGATTTATGGCCGGGGCGAATCGGGACCGGTTTTATGAGCCGGACGTTTCCTCCTACGACTACGACGCGCCGCTGGACGAGGCGGGCTGCCCGACCGAAAAGTTCTTCGCGATCCAAGACATCATTCAGAAAAATGCCAAGCAGACAGCGAAGCCCGCGGCGCTGCCGGAGCCGGAGAACGCGATCGAGATCCCACGGCTGTTTCTGACCGAGCGGGCTTCGCTTTGGTCGATGCTCGGCGAGCCGCATCGAGCAGCGACGCCGCAAGCGTTGGAGTCGCTCGGGCAAGCGAATGGACTTGTTTTGTACCGTACCGGGATGAAGGCCGCGCAGAAAGGACAGTTGACGGCCAAAGAAGCGCGCGACTTGGCGTTGCTTTACCAGGGAGGCCGGCATCTTGGCACGCTGGACCGGCGGTATGGGCAGCATGATCTGGAGCTCGACCTCAAAGCGAACGCTCCACTGGACATTCTGGTGGACGCCATGGGCCGGGTCAACTTCGGGAAGTATCTTACGGACGCGCGGAAAGGGCTGATTGGCGAGGTGACGCTTGCGGGGGCGGCGCTTGGCCCCTGGGAGATGTATTCGCTGCCGCTGACCGATCTGTCCCAGCTTCGCTTCAGCGAGGAGCATGTAGCGGGGCCCTGTTTTTATCGCGGTCGCTTTCACGTGGAGACCGCCGGGTATAGTTTTCTCGATCTGCGCGGCTGGGGCAAGGGATACGTCTGGGTGAATGGCCACAATTGCGGGCGGTATTGGTCGGATGGACCGCAGCGGACCAATTTTGTGCCGGCGGAGTGGCTGCATGCGGGCGGGAATGAGGTTGTGGTGCTGGATCTGTTTGAGGGAGGCGCGCGTTCGATAGCGGGACGGCGAACGGCGATCGACGATGTGGCCGAAAAGCCGGCTATACAGACGCAATCATGACGCTTTCGCGGCGCTCGTTTCTTGCGGCGGCAGCTAGCGGCGTTCCCGCGCTGGCGGTGGGTTCCGGGACATCGCGGAGGCCGTATGGGGCTTTGCCATCGCAAAGGCAGATGGCGTGGAGCGAACTCGAGTTCTATAACTTTCTGCACTTCAGCGTAAACACGTTTACGGACAGAGAGTGGGGCTACGGGGATGAAGATCCGGCCGTTTTCAATCCGACTGCATTCGATCCGGATGGCATTGCGGAGACGCTGAAGAAGGCGGGCAGCAAGGGCTTTATTTTGACGTGCAAGCATCATGACGGATTTTGCTTGTGGCCGACGGCGACGACGGACCACTCGATCAAGCGCAGCCCTTATAAGAACGGGAAGGGCGACATTGTTCGAGAGTTGTCGGAGGCGGCTCACCGGCACGGGATGAGGTTTGGGGTCTATCTCTCGCCGTGGGATCGAAATCAGGCCAGCTACGGCACGGCGAAGTACATCGAGATCTACCGGCGGCAGATGCGGGAGCTGCTCTCGAATTATGGGCCGATTTTCGAGATCTGGCACGACGGCGCAAATGGGGGTGACGGGTATTATGGCGGCGCTCGCGAGAAGCGGATCATCGACAAGCTGCATTACTATGATTGGCCGCATACTTGGGCGCTCGAACGCCGACTGCAGCCGGGCGCTGCACTCTTTAGCGACGTGGGACCGGACGTGCGGTGGGTAGGCAACGAGAAGGGCGTGGCCGGAGAGACCTGCTGGGCCACTTACACGCCGCATTCGCCGAACGGCGGCCCTGGTTCGCCAGGCGACGTGATCGCAGCGGAATCGACGGCGGGAACACGCGATGGAAAGTATTGGATGCCGGCGGAATGCGATGTTTCGATACGGCCGGGATGGTTTTTTCACCCGAGTGAGAACGGCAAGGTCAAGACTTCGGCAGAGTTGTTTCAGCTGTATCTGGATTCGGTGGGCCGGGGCGCAAGTTTTCTGCTGAACATTCCGCCGGACCGGCGCGGACAGCTGTTCGAGACCGATGCAGCGTCGGTGGTTGAGTTTGGCAAACGGGTGCAGCATACGTTTTCAGACAATCTGGCAAAGCGGGCTTCGGCAAAGGCGAGCGACACCCGCGAGGATGGGGTTCATGCGTTGGAGCGGCTGGTGGACGGACAGCGGGAGACGTACTGGGCCACCGCCGAGGGCGCAAAGACAGCGTCGCTGATGTTCGACTTCGCGCAACCGGTCCGATTCGACTTTGCGCGGCTTCGCGAATACACGCCGCTGGGCCAGCGCATCGGTTCGTTTACGATCGAGGCCTGGGGAGACGGAGCGTGGTCGCGGATAGCGCAGGGTACGAGCGTGGGGATCGGGCGCATCGTTCGACTGGCGAAGCCGACCGAGACCAACCGCGTCCGGCTGAGCTTGGAATCGGCGGCGGCTCCCGCGCTTTCTGAGTTCGGCTTGTACGCCGCTGCCGGTTGATCTAATGATTGCTCCTTTCCTGCTGGCGGCGGCGATGACGATGGCTGGGACACCGCCAAGCGAATTTATATTCACGGACGCGCCGTTTGCCTCGGCGCATGCTTCAAATCTGGTGCAACTGCGAAACGGGGACTTGTTCGCGACCTGGTTCGGCGGATCGGGCGAAGGCAAGCCCGACGTAGCGATCTGGAGCGCGAGACGGCACGACGGCCACTGGTCGGCTCCAGCGGTGCTGGTACGCGAACCAAACATCGCCTGCTTCAACCCGGTGGTGTTCTACGCCGGAGATGGGCGGTTATGGTTTTACTACAAGTTCGGTCCGTTCCCGAGCGACTGGACGGCGGGACGGCGGTTCAGCGGGGACGATGGCCAGAGCTGGTCGCCGGTTGAGCACCTGCCGGCGGGGTTGTACGGCCCAATTCGCACAAAGCCGCTCGTCATGACGGACGGAACGATCGTGAGCGGCACCTCAGTAGAAAGCTACTCATCATGGGCCTGCTGGATCGAGCGCAGCACCGATAACGGAAAGAGCTGGACACGAATCGGGCCGATCGCCTCGCCCCGGCCGCCGAACGGGATTGCACCGCCGGGGATGCACGACCCGTATGGACTGATTCAACCGTCGGTGATTCAGCTGGAAGGCAAGCATTTGCGGTTGTACATGCGGGCGACCAAGCAGATTGGGCATATTTGCATTGCCGACTCGTTCGACGCCGGATTGAGCTGGAGCGCGGCAACGCCGCTGGATGTGCCGAACCCGAATTCCGGCATCGATGCAGTGAAGCTTGGTGACGGCAGGATTTTGCTCGCGTATAACGACAGCGGAAGCGCGCGGACACCGCTCAACTTGGCAGTGAGCCGGGACGGAGAACATTTCCGGCCATTCGCGGTGCTTGAGCAGGGCCCGGGGGAGTTTTCGTACCCATCGATTATTCAATTGGCGAATGGAGAAGTGGCCGTCAGCTACACATGGAACCGAAAGCGGATACGCGTGGCGCACTACCCGCTTTCGACAGTGCCGCAACCCTGATCGATCGGCGGTCAGGTGTTCAGCGTTGGGACATAACTTGCTGCATGAAGGCATAGCTGCGTGCGTCGGCGATGGCATGAGCGGCTTTTCGCTTGTCTTCTTCGGCGATGCGGGTCTCGATTTGGGCTTTTGAAAATTCGAAGCCAAGAGCGGCGGGGTCAAAGGATTTGCCCTCCTGTTTGGCGGCGCGGCAGAGACGAGCGGCTTCGGCGAGACGAGCTTTTTCGGCTTCGACGCGGTTGGTTTGGAGCTCGAGCAGCCAATCGGTATCGTGTTCGAGCTGGCGGCGGAGGCGCATTTCCTGGATGAGGAGGTTGGAGAGATCGCGGCGGTAGGTGCGGTGAATGTGCGCGTCGAGCAGGACGGAGCGCTGTGCCTCGTTGCATTCAGGAAAGAGACCGGCAAACTCGATGCGGCCGAGCGCGTAGATGCCGGACTCGAGGGAGGGAATGCGGAAGAGACGCCAGAGCGAATCGGCAATCAGCTGCACGACGTTGCGCTCGTCGGGGGTGGCCGGTTTCCAGGTGGCTTCCTGTTGCGCGAGGTGGGCACGGTAGGCTTCGGCGTCGTCACTGGGCAGGAGGACGGTGCGACCGGTGAGGCCGGTTTTGACAGCGTTCAGAGAAGAGCGGGACTTGCCTTCGGCAGTCTTGGGGCCGGTGGACAGCGCGGCGTTGTGGTGGTTTGCTTGGAGTTGAGCGGCGGTGGACATGGTTGGGTGGGCGAGCGTTGACACGGTAACATGCCCGAGCAAGCGTTTGGAGGTAAGTGACTGAGGGTGTGGAGGAAGTTGGTTGTGACTGAGATTGGTGGGACAGGAACTCCTTGTAGACTTAACATTCCGGTCTAGTATCCGGCGGGATGATGCCATGAGGCGGAAGCTGATTTTCTATGTGACTTTCCTGTTGGCATGCGTTTGTGCGAGGGCGTTTGCCGCGGAACCGGTTGTGCTACGTGGTTGTGTGAACGGCGGAGGCCCGATGGGTTACTACCTGGAGGTTCCCGGCAAGGCTCAGGTGTATAAATTGACCGGCAACACGGCGCCGCTCAACAAGTACGTGGAGAGAGAGGTCAGACTCGAAGGCAAAGTAAATGAGTCGACTCATCCCTGGCCGTCGTTCAGCGTGCTCGACGTGAAGCAGGTCTTCGAGATTCGGCGACCGACCTTGAGCGGTTCATTTGCTGACTCGTCGCTTTGGAAACGTGAGACGAATTCTTTGTACGGGATTAGCTACGCTCATCCGCCGTCGTGGATTCGCTTGCCGGATTCGGAACAGAGTATGGTATGGCCCAATTTCGCCGCGAATGCGGGTGCGATAGTGCTCGCCAGGTATGAGATGCCGCTTGAACTCTACCCAAAAGCAACTTTGCCGGCGGAGCGTTCGGCATTTTTGTAAACCGGCGAACTACCAATGCGCAGAGCTGCGTAAAGTTCGGAAGAGAAGGTTCCCGCGTGCGCTCGTCTCGCAGGTTCGTCGGGCATATCGAGTATAGTGCTTTCTCGGGTGGCGGCGTTGGTGGGGGAACGTTTTCCAGCTTTAGAGACTTTCACACATTTCAGAACGGTGTGTGCTACCAGATCAGCTTTGAGTTTGCGGAAGGGAATACCGGTAATTCAGAGACCGGGTGTACCGTTCCTTCGTTAAAGGAACCGGAGGAGTGGAGGGTTGTCGACCCGTTGATCAGGGCAATCTCGTTCTTGCGGCATCCAGTCCGACTCCGATAGAGGACACCAGCGCGGCCATTACACCAAGAGTGTTTGATTGGAAACGCAGATCTGAAACGGCTGATGTTGCCATTGATTGGGGTCTGATCATTTCCTCCTGTGAGGGGAGAGGGTGGGTGGGGAGTTTGGAGCGAGGGGACGCGCCTGCCTGATGGGACTGGGGCGAGTGGGATTCTGAGCTAGGCCGGGGCGTCCCCGAGGGGGTTTGTGGGTTCGGGGAGAGAGTGGGGTGGGAGTGTGGAGCGAGGGGACGCGCCTGCCTGATCGGACTGGAGCGAGTGGGTTCTGAGCTAGGCCGGGGCGTCCCCGAGGGGGTTGGTGGTTTGGGGAGAGAGTGGGTGGAACTTTGGATCGATACCCGCGCGGTACTCGAATTTTAGACTGGGAATAGTCCGTAAGGACGGGTACCCCTTAGTCCATTTCCGCCGCGTTCAAGGCTGAGCCTTTTCCCACTCTGACGCCTCTAATGAAATAAGGCAGGGGCGAGCGCCGGGTCTTTACCTGCGCTCCTAGGGAGTTTTTGTTTCAAAATGCGATTCATTATGGTAATGTTCTGGCCGATGCTCGCTGTTGCGCTGTTCTTTATGTCCAGATAACCCTGCGGAGCGTGGGAGGCCGTTCAAGAACTTTAGTGAAGCAGCTGGGTTTGACATCTCCGGACACTTAACCTGAGCGCTAGGCACGGCGGGCTTCTTCAATTGCAACTGTGTCGATATACTGGCGAAAACGTGCAATCTTGCCACCCTTGATATCCCACACGTGTGCGTATGCTGAATCTGCACGTTTGTGAGTCGCTCGGTGTACACAGGTGAAATGTCCCAAGGACACCTGCGCGAGATCTGTGGAACCGCTTTACATGATCGTGTATCTGGATGCGCTGGTGGTGAAGATGCGGCACGAGGGCCGGGTGGAGAACCGGGCGGTGTTCGTAGCGATTGGCGTGACCATGGAGGGCTCGAAAGAAGTGCTGGGACTGTGGACCAGCGCGACAGAAGGGGCCAAGCTGTGGTTGCAGATCCTAACCGAGATCCGTAATCGCGGCGTGGCGGACATCCTGATTGCATGCGTGGACGGCTTGAAGGCTTTCCGGACGCGATAGCAACGGTATACCCGCGCACCGAGGTGCAGCTTTGCATTGTGCACATGGTGCGTAACAGCCTGGCCTATGTGAACTGGAAAGAACGCAAGGCGGTGGCCGAGGATCTGAGCGGTATCTACCGCGCGCCGACGGTCGAAGCGGGAATGGCGGCACTGGACAGCTTCGAAGAGCGCTGGAACAGTAAGTACGCATTGATCGGCAAATTGTGGCGTCGTCATTGGGCTGGCATCAGCCCGCAGTTTGCTTATCCGGAAGAGATCCGGCGGGCGATCTATACCACCAAAGTGGTCGAATCGCTGCACATCACGTTGCGCAGAGTGATCAAGACGCGAGGGTCCTTTCCGAGCGAGGAGTCCGCGCTCAAGCTGTTGTACCTGGCGCTACGCAACATTGCGCAACGCTGGCGCGCGGCTCCAAATTGGCGCACATTCCTACGCGCCTCCGGCGCTCCGGCTCCTGGTTAACGAATGAGGAAGAGCAACTCTTAAGATCTAAGAAAGGAACCAAACTGGAGAATAGCGACTTACACAAAATCGGGATACTACCGATTACCCCCAAAGTGTTTGACAATGTTGGAGCGGGAGACGGGGATCGAACCCGCGACGTCCAGCTTGGGAACTTGGATGAAAGTTGATAATAAACGACTTACACGTCCAAGGGTTGCTTTCTGACAACTAGCATCCACTGAGTTTCGCGCTGTTCTTTAAAAATCACCCTTAATGGAGTAAACGGAGTAACGACGTTTGCTCCCTCCGAGGTGCCCCCAATAGCCTGAACGACCTCCTTCCGAAACGCACAACATTGCCGCTTTCGAGCGGCTTACGAAAGGCGTTTCGTTTGTCCATCAACAGCAGTGTAGTAAACAAAACTTCAACCTCTCACGATGGCTTCGAGAAAGCGTCCGCCATTCTCGGTCGGTCTCATCGCGAGCTCATCGTCTCGAAACAGCAGCTTGGCAAAGCGAGCCGAATGCATCTTGTCAAGATGAACCGGGAGCAGCGAACCCAGGAACTCTGCTTTGCTTCCCGGCCATTTGTCTTGTGCGGCCTGCCCGTGCGAGCTCTGCCCGCTGGTCAATTAACTGTATGAAAAGCGAAATGGCCAGTTCGTGCTGCAGATCACCGGACATCCAAAGTTCGGGGTGCCATTCGGGCAGGATCGTATTGTGCCGATCTTCCTGGCAACGCTGGCAGTGCAACAAAAAAGTCCAGTCATTCGGTTCCGGAGCGCCGGGGAGATGCTGGAAGTCTTCGGCATGCATAAGGGCGGTACAGAATATCGCCGCTTGGTCGCCGCCTTTGAACGCATCTTCGGCGCGACAATCTTCTTCGGCACCGATCAGCTCCGAGGTACAGCCAGGATGGTGCAGCAGTCCCGGTTCAACTTCTTGCGGGAAGCTCAGCTCTGGTACAACAAGCGCGCTGACCAGCCAGTACTCTCTGATCACTTCGAAAATGTAATCGTCCTCAGCAACGAGTTCTATCAGGAGATTACTGCGCATCCGATTCCGACGGACCTCGATGCAGTCCGGACATTTGCTTCCTCGCCCGCCGTCTTGGATCTGTTTATGTGGCTATCCTACCGGTGTTTCGCTGCAAGGTCGCAAGAATCCATTCCAATTTTCGATGCACTCGGTCTTGCGGCCCAACTAGGTAATGTCAAATACGCACGTCCTCGGAAGTTCCGCGAGAAGCTAGAGAGCTGGCTTGGAGTAATCCGGGCAATGTGGCCCGATTGTCCCGCGCGCATCGACAATGCCGGCAGTTGTCTTCTGATTCGTCCGGCTGCGGCCCTTGTCGAGAAGGGAGCATAGGATGGCTCCGCCCTTGTCTTTGCCAACGAAACCACTGGCGCGGAAACGCCTCGGCTTAACCGAGATCGATGCGGTAGTATCCGCTAAGCTCGGTACTACGCGGACGCTCGGCAACGCGCAGCCAGCCTGCTTCAATCGGCAGGTGGCGATGTATTTGGCAGCACGGGTCGGCCGCTGGAGCACGACCGTGATCGGTCGTTTCTATAACGGTCGCGATCATTCAACGGTTTGTCATGGCATTCAGCGGATTGAGGAGTTGCGCGATTCCGATCCAGACGTCGATGCTCTGCTTAGCGAGCTGAAAGCTCAACTCGTGAAGCACAGCGAAACGCCGCACAGCATCGAGCGAAGCGACTTTCCTGGCCGGAAATATCAACTGAACGATGAAGACTTGAAACGGCTCGCTAATAAAGTCGCCGACCTTCTTGCTGACCGAATGAAGGGATTGTTGATGGAATGTCGCGAGGGTGACTGAATGGAATGCTCGGAGGCTTACGTCTGGTCCGGGACTTTGGGGCGCTTGACCGTAGCGGGAGGATCCTCTCGCCGATCTTGGCGGTTAGAACTTGGTAGCACTACTGAGCGCCGGAGGAAAGCCCAACAAAAGGAATGCGCTCGGACCTTCCGTTAGCTCAAGACTAACGAAAGGATAATTGGCTTATCGGCAATTAGGATTTAGAATACCCGGTCCCTAAGGCCAGCACGGGCAGGAACGACACCAGCTCCTTCGGAGCCGTGATTATTCGGCACAAGCAGTCGACAGATTGAAGCAGTATCGCCGTGAGCGCTCAAAGCACAGAGCGATCTATCATCATCGCGGCGAATAGCAGAGGCAGATAGAAGACCGTCGCCAGAAGCAGCGCACGGGCCCGCGTCGAAGTTTTCTCGCGTTTCAATCGTGCTCCGAAGTAGAAAACACCAAGTCCCGCCGCGATGGCGGGAACGGCGTACGGTGAACTCGTCATCCCGAGGATTATTGGTATGAGGCTAATGGGTATCAAGATGAGTGAGCACACCACAACGCGCTTGCCCGTGGATTCGCCATCCGGATCAACGACAGGAAGCATGCGGATGCCACCGCGGGTGTAATCATCTCGATACAACCAGGCAATGGCATCAAAGTGCGGAAATTGCCGAACAAATAGAATGAGGAACAATGCCAGTGCTCGACAATCGATACCGTGGCCCGCAGCCGCATAGCCGATCAGCGGCGGCATAGCCCCCGGAATTGCGCCCACGGTCGTGCACGCCGATGAGCGTTGCTTCAGAGGCGTATAGACCAGAAGGTACACGAGTAGCGTCAGTAGAGCAAAAGCTGCAGCTTGCAGATTCGTTCCGTACCATAGGTCCACAAAACCGGCAGCAGAAAGCAGCAGTCCAAAGGCGAGCGCGTGGCTTCGCTTCATTCTTCCCGCAGGTAGAGGACGCTTCCGCGTGCGGAGCATCTTCGCATCGGAGTCCACCTCATACCATTGGTTCAGTGCTGAGGTGCCCGAAGCCAGTAAGGCCGTGCCGAGGAGAGCGTGAGTCAGGATCGTCCAGTGAAACGAGGGATCACTGCCGAACCAATAGCCGACAGCTGTACAGATGAGAATAAGCAGCGTGATTCGCGGCTTGGTCAACTCCAGGTAATCTCGCATGTCAGTCCTTCCGCGACCGGCCCCGCCCGCTTTCATACCGAAATGGCCTCCAGATGTCTGCGTTTGGGCGCGAGTATCTGCATCGAGAGAACAGTTCCGGCCACCAAAAAGACAACCGTCACGCAGGTCCACATCAACCCTGCAGCGCACTGCTGATCCTCAAGAGGAGACAGGCTGCCGTTTTGTGGAGTACAGAGATACATAGGGTACGCGACTTTATCGGAGAAAACGAGCAAGCCGGAAAGGACATCGCATGGGAGCGTGGCAAAAAAGAGATAGAGCAACATCGTCCATCGCGGCCATCGTGCAACTGATGGCCAGGGTTGGATCACAGGCCACCAGAAGAGCAGCCCGGCTATGAGAAACGAGGTGTGTTCGACGAAATGCCACGTTGGCGATTGCATGCCCAGCCTGAAAATCGCTGGCACATGCCATGCGACCAAAACCACAGCGGCGGCGAACCAGCAGAAAGTGGGGTGTCCGAGCAATCCTCCAAGAAACGACGGGAAAGGCCACTTCGTCGTCCGCGCCGCCATCAATGGCTCTCCCAGCCAGATCATCGGCGGAGCGATGGACATGAGTAGCAAGTGTTGGATCATGTGCGCCGTCAGCATTTGGCTGTCCAACGAAGCAACTGGTGAGACAACTGCTATCCACGTCGCGAGCAGGCCGAGAAGGAAGCTTAGAGCTCGCCAGAGCGGAATCGAGCGACGCTGGCGCCAGCCACGTAGGTAGATCGCTCCCACGAAGACAATCGAACCTGTGAGGATGATGGCTGGCATGGTACCGATCTATTGCCCCTGGACGAAGGCCCGGGAAGCATCGTGCGCGGGTGCTTGTCTTTCTGGATGCAGTGTCTTGAGAAATGCGACCAGCGCAGTGGTCTCCGCAGGGTTCAGATTATTCCCGTATGCCGGCATGTTGCCACCACCCTGAATCACTTGGCGGATAAGTTGATCCTGAGTTAACCGCAACGCAACGCTATCCAGGGCCGGACCGCGCTGCCCACCACGCTTTCCGATGGAGTGGCAATTGCGGCACTGTTTGGCTTGGAAGACAAGCGCGCCTTGCCGCTCGAGCGCGGTTGTGGCGTGCAGAAATTTTGCCGGCACAGGAGCACCGCTCCAGGCATTCATCTGCGGACTCCACGGCGCGTATTGAGCAAGATGTGTGAAAGTCCCGAAGGTGACGGCAATCAACATGACGGTCAAGACCGCGATAGGCCGCCGCTTCCAGCTCTTTTCTCCTTCGCCCGACAGAAACGGAAGCAGCAACAGTCCAAGAATAATCACCGCTGGCCCAATAAGCAGTGCCGGTGTTTCGAGCGACGGCGGAAGTAGCGAAAGCAACGCATACAGCCATAGGAAGAAGTAGTCGGGTTTTGGTACGGTCTGGATAATTGTAGGGTCCGGCTCCCCGGACGGCCCAAATGGACCGAACCAGACCGCACAGGCTGCAACGGCCAAGATAATGAAGGCCGCGAAGAACATATCTTTCCAAATCGCGTAGGGAGCGAAAGGAGCTCCGTCCTGCTTTGTCAACTCGTGATATTCGTTCAGATAGGTCGTGCGCTTGACAATGCGACCAGGCATCGGCCATTCGTTAATGCCTAGTTTGAGCACCATCAGCACATGCAGACACACGAAAGCAATAAGCAACCCCGGAATCACAAAGACATGCAGAGTGAAAAATCGAGACAGTGTGGCACCCGCAATAATCGGGCCGCCTAACATCAACTTCACGATCGCGGGGCCCACAAGAGGAACGCGGCTGGCGATCGAGGCGCCGATGCCCAGCCCCCAATATGCGTCCTGATCAAAACGCAGTACCTGTCCGCTGAACGCCATTCCGAGCGTCATGAGCAACAGAAAGATGCCGATGATCCAGGTGAGCTCACGGGGAAATTTGTAGGCGCCAAATAGAAAGACTTGCACCATGTGGATCAAAACGATCGCCACCATGAAATTGGATCCCCAGCCGTGCAACGCGCGAATGAACCAGCCCAGTGTGATTTCGTGATTGAGGGCCTGAAGGCTGCTCCATGCCTCGCCGGCTGAAGGCACATAGATTAGAGCCAGCATGATGCCGGTAACGATTTGAAGACAGAAGACGGTCATCGCGGCGCTGCCGAACACATACCACCAGCTTGCCGTGTTGCGGGGCACTGGATGCCCGGCCGCTTCCCGAATAGGCGCGGCGAGCTGCAGGCGCTGGTCAAACCAGTGAGCAATGTTGGAAATCAGGCGCATGGGGATTCTATTCTTAGCAGCGATGCGCTTGGCCCTGGAGTTGGCATTTCGCCGGCCTGAATCGTAATCAGACCGTTCGCCACTTTGTTGGGATATTCGAACAGGCCGCGCTCCGGTGGCCCAGATGCGCGCGAACCGTCACGGTAGTATGCTCCGCCATGACACGGACACATGAATAGGCCGGACTGCGGGAACCATCGGACAGGACAACCCAAGTGCGCGCAGTTGACCGCGAAGACCTGAAATCGATCGCCTTCTATGCGCCGGACCCAGCATGCAGTATCCACGGTTTTGCCGTCAGTGGGCATCACTAAAGGATTGCGGAATGTGGCTAGCCGCGTCTCCCCTTCCGGGAAGTGAACGATTGGCCCGAGCGGCACCCAATCGAGATAGCCCTTGGCGCGTCCGCGCGTAATGGAGGACAGCAGGAATCGCCCAATCGGTACGGCGAGCACGGCGGCGGCAAAGCCATTGAAGAGTATGCCCATCTTCATGAACAGCCCGCGCCGGGAGAGTATTGTTTCGTCTGGCATATTTCTGACTCCTATCGCTGTGGGTAATTAGCCGAAACGTATGGTTGACCAGGGACTTCGGCTCGGCGCGAAGCCAGCCAAGCCACAAGATCGGTTACTTCCTGGTCTGATAACGGCTTGCCGCGAACGTCTCCACGCCAGTCAGGCTGGCCCAACTCTGGACGACCAGCGATGACGACGGTCCGCAGTCCCTGATCGCTGATCAGCGCTAAAAACGAGTCGTTGGTGATGGTGCTGCCTTTTGGGCCGCCGTGCCCATCCGGGCCGTGACATGATTCGCAGTAGGTATTGAACACGCCTTGACCGCGCTGGGGATCGCCCGCCGACTTCGCTGCGTATTGAGGCGGGTTAGCGCCGTCGAGAATGCCGGGCTTGCTCCACCGCGCCCGCATTTTTGCGGTGATCACATCGATCTGTTTGTCGGTCAGCAGTCCTCCGGCGCTCTCTGCGAATGCCGGCATAGCGGTTCCGCGCACGCCGTTGGCAATAACATTGCGGATTGCGCGATCATCGGCCAGGGCGAGGTAGACCGGATTTGCGAGCGCAATCGCGGCGCCGCCTCTGCCGTTCTCGCCATGACAGGCCGCGCAACTTTCGGAATATAACGTGGTGAACTCCAGCACCTGCCTCGGCGCGAGTGCTTCCGCCTTGGTTTGAAGCTGGTCGTAAGGCTTTCCGCAACCAGAGAGGAGAACTGCTCCGAGCGTTAACGAGAGAGATAGCATTTTCACGGCAGTTCCTCTTCCGTGATATGCGGAGGAGTGATCCCGGGTGCCTCCACTCCCGCGCGGAGGGCAAATGCGACGTTCTCGACCGTTAACATTCGTGGCTGCCGGATCACGACTAATCCAGCAACGACACCGAAAGCCACCTGGGATGCGACGAACCAGAGCCAATCAATGTGGCTCTGCAGCAACGGATTCAAAAGCGAAAGCATGAAGTACAAGAGCCCCGACCACAGTGCCGGAACGATCAAGCCTCCAAGCAGGATGGGTCTGTGCGCGAGCATCGGGAGCATCGCTCCGTAAAGCAGCCCGACGACACAGGAAATCACCGCATGTAGGACCAAAGCAACGGCGAAGCTTTCCGCATGAAACACGTTCAACTGCGAGGCGGTGAGTTTTACCGACTCCGCGTAGACGGATGCGGCGAGAAGGTTGATCGGATACCAAATACCGCCGGTCTTTAAGACACCATAAGTGAATGCCAGGACTGCCATTGCAACGCCGCCTACCAACCCGCCTTTTAGACCGGCAGACACAGGATGCGTGTGCAAGGGAAGCCACGCACGAACTTGATCGGGCGCCACAGGAACACGATCAACTATTCGGCGACTCGTGCTCACAACAGTGTCGTCCGGCATTGTTGACACCGCTATCTCATGCTCGCGGGGCAGGACTTCACGGAACCAGCCTGCGCAACCCGCGCCGGCCAGGATTGCTCCCAAAATGCTAACGGACACACTCGTCAGCAGGCCAGCGAAGATCAAAGTAAATCCGAACGCCAACACAAGCGGCCATGCTGTCGATGCGGGTACTTCGATATCTCTTGGGGACTGCGATATTTGCCCGGTCTCCGCGACTGATTGCACTGTGGCCATTTTTCTTTCTCCTCAGCGTCCGAGAATGTAAACTACGGTGAAAACGACGACCCAGACCGCATCGACAAAGTGCCAGTACAAGGAAAGGACTCCGATTCGGCCCGATTGATCTTGACTGACTCGGCCGGTTAAGCCAAAGATAAGGACGACCAGAAGCATGGCGAGCCCCGCTGTGACATGGAAAGCGTGTAAACCAACCAATGAGTAGTAGGTCGTCCCGAAAAGATTCGTGGAGATCGTCAAGCCCTTCTCATAGACGAGCCGATGCCACTCCTGGCCGGTTCCGAACAAAAATACACCGCCAAGAATCACAGTAAAGGACCACAAGCTTAAGAAGGCGTTCTGTTTGCCTTGTTCAAGAGATTTCCCGGCCAGATGCACGGTGATACTGCTTGACAACAGGCAAACGCTATAGAAGATCGGCGTTTCCAGCACCTCGCTCGGAGTAGGGCCCGTGATGCTCTTCCCAATGTAGAAGAGATACGCCACGACGAAGATCGTGAAGATGGCAGACTCCGCAATAATGAGACTTGCCATCGCAACCTTGCCGCGATCGGGCAGAATCCAGGATCGAGGAGCTTGCGTGATAGGAAATGTAAGTACGCTCATTTTGGTCAGGTTGTTACTCGTAGCGGCTGTCCGGGTCTTCTGGATGCTTCCGATCCCACAGCGGCCGGCGGCTTTTGACGACAGGAACCGTGGCGAAGTTATAAGAAGGAGGCGGTGAGCTGACAGACCATTCGAGCGTCCAAGCGTCCCAGGGATCACTCCCGGCTACCGCTCCTTTCCAGTAAGAACGAATCAGGTTCCAAACAAAAATAAGAATCGCGATCGCCTGAACAACGGAGCCGATTGACACAACCAAATTCATCGCGTCCCAGCCGCGGTCAGGTTCGTATGTGTAGATGCGGCGAGGCATACCGAGAACGCCCGGTATATGCATCAGATCGAAGGTTAAATGAAAGCCGATCACGAATAGCCAGAAATGCATCTTGCCCAAATACTCGCTCATCATGCGCCCGGTAACTTTTGGGTACCAATAATAGAACGCACCGAAGAGAGCGAACAAAAGCCCACCGACAATCACGTAGTGAAAGTGTGCTACGACAAAATACGAATTGCCGAGCTGCCAATCGAAAGGTGACGACGCGAGCATGATCCCTGTAAGCCCGGCAATCAAGAACTGAAAAAGGAACCCCAGGCAGAACAGCATAGGAGTTTGAAATTGGATGCGTCCACCCCACATGGTGCCGAGCCAATTGAAAATTTTGATTCCGGTCGGAATGCCCACGGCCATCGAGGTTATGGTGAAAAAGCTGTTCGCGTATGAGTTCATGCCGATGGTGAACATATGGTGTGCCCACACGCTCATGCTGACGAACCCGATAAAGATAGTCGCGCCGACCATCACCGGATATCCGAAGATCGGCTTGCGGGAGAAGACCGGCACGATCTCCGACACAAACGCGAACGCCGGCAGGATCAATATGTAGACCTCTGGATGGCCAAAAATCCAGAAGAAATGCATCCAGAGCGCCGCTGAACCGCCTGCTTGGGTATCGAAGAAGTGGCCGCCGAGGTAACGATCCACCAGTAGCATCAGTTGCGCCGCTGAGAGCGGAGTCACTGCAATGAGAACCATGCCCGACATCACTAGATTCAGCCAGACTAATAGCGGCATGCGATCAAGGCTCATTCCGGGGCATCGCATACACAAAGCGGTAGCGATGATGTTTATGGCGGTACCGATGCTGCCGAATCCCGAAATCAGCAGAGCGACGGTCCAGTAATCGGAGCTGTGGCCTGGTGAAAACGCCTTCGCGGTAAGCGGCGCATAGGCCCACCATCCAATGTCCGGTGCACTGCCGGCGCCGTATAAGCCATTGCCGCCCAGAAAACTGAAATAAAGCACAATGCCGCCGAGCGCTGTTAGCCAAAAGCTGAAAGCGTTCAGTCGGGGAAATGCCATATCACGCGCGCCGATCATCAGAGGAACCAGGTAATTTGCAAATCCGAACAGGATCGGCATGGCCACGAAGAAAATCATCGTGGTTCCGTGCATCGTGAACATCTGGTTGAAAACCTGGGGCGAAACGAAATCGTTATGCGCGTGGATTAGCTGGACACGAATGATCAACGCTTCGACACCGGCAATTAAGAGGAAGAAAAGAGAGTACAGGATATAGAAGATGCCGAGCCGCTTATGATCTACGGTGGTCACCCAATCGTGCAAGGTCTCCGTCCATGATTAGCTGTCACTCTGAAGATTCTCAATCGCGATCGCATTCGTTGACATGGGTATTCCAAAGTCTCTTACTTATCGGAGCGTTTCCAAGTATGCCGTGACGGCGTCCAGATCGGCATCGGCCAACTTCATGGCAGGCATCAGCGAACCGGGCTTGATCGTTTCCGGATTCTGTATCCACAATCGAAGGTTGGCTCGCGTATTATTGGCCGCTCCTGAAGCGAGTGTGCTCCGGCTCATCAAGTGCGTCAGATCGGGACCGAAGCGTCCGGTCGCAGGCGTGCCGCTGACGGCATGACAGTTGATGCATGCGGTCGTCTCAAACACGCGCTCTCCCGCCCGTACTTGTGTATTGTGGACCGCGTTCTCTTGCTGTGCGCTGACCCAAGTGGCAAAGTCTGAGCGCCGGTCCACGTAGACGCGCAGCAGCATCTTGGCGTGCTGCGTTCCGCAATATTGCGCGCACTGGCCCAAATAGATTCCTGGACGTGGAGGGTCGAGCCACATCGTGTTCTCACGATTCGGAATCAAATCGCTCTTACCGCCGAGTTCCGGGACCCAGAAGCTGTGATCCGTGTCTGCCGAGAGCAGCCTCAGAAACGTAGGTGTGGGATGCGCAGCATCACTTACTGGAATGTGCAGCTCGTTGGCCGTGACAATGCCGAGCTTTGGATATCGAAACTCCCACCAGAACTGGTGACCGATGACGGTCACATCCAGATGGGCGGCGGGCTTCGGCGCGTCCTGGACGGTGTGAATCACCCGGGCAGTTGCTACGCACAGAACGGCGACGATCAAGACCGGGATGACTATCCAGGCCAGTTCGATTTGAGTGCTTCCGTATACCTGAGCCGGTTCGCGCTCGGCGTCGCCTGGACGGCTTCGGAACTTCACGACCGCGTAAACCAGCAAGCTACCGACAATCAAGAATATGATTGCCGTCACGGCTAGCACAAACATCGACAGATTGAAGATGGCCTTTGCCGGTGTGGACGCAGGGGCAAAGATATTGGTTGAGCTTAATGACGGGTCCGGTGCGGCACCAGCCCTGATCGCCATGGGGAACAACAACAACGCAAAGTGCGTCGTTGGATTCTGAATCGCCGAGTAATACCGGTGCCACATACTTCATAAAGGAAGAGTCTCAGCGACTTCTATTTTGTTTGGCGCATTCAATGCCAAACAGATTTTTTGGGTTGTGCTCACGAGATGAGGTGTAGCTGATCCTCATAGCGATATCCTTTCCTTGGAACCGGCCGGTCCAAGGCCGCCATAAGCATGCGGCGCCCCCGGAACCCCTTGGACTCTCTGGGTTACGTAGCTTGAGCCGCAGGACTGTTTCCTCAAGGCTGACTCAGTTCCACCGAATCAATGGAGGACAGACACTATGCCTGGTGGCCGGGAGAAAAAGCTGACGTTGGCATCATCGGGAGCGATGGTTGCTCCCAGAGGATAGCTCCGCCCTGCGAGATCAGACATTCCGCGGGTCTCCTCCTCGCAAGCTTTACGCTCTGGCGAGGAGCTCTTTCGCGACTACCACGACGCATTCGGGCTGAAAGCCGAACTTTCTCTGCAGTTCTTTAAGAGGCGCCGACGCTCCGAAGGTCTTCATACCGATCATGCGGCCGGAGTGCCCAATATAACGCTCCCATCCAAACGTGGCAGCTTGCTCGATAGCCACGCGTGCTGTCACCTGAGGGGGGAGCACCCTATCTCGATATTCCCGCGGCTGTTGTTCGAAGATCTCCCAAGACGGCATGGATACCACTCTTGACCGGACGCCTTCGGCGGTCAGTTCGTCGTGAGCATCCAGCGCGAGCGCAACTTCGCTGCCGGACGCGATGAGGATCACCTCCGGATCGCCGCCCGGAGCATCAGCCAGCACATACGCACCCTGCGCGACTCCGGACGCTGATGCATACTTTGTGCGGTCTAGCGTTGGCAGGGGCTGTCGCGACAGCGCCAACACCGCCGGCTCATGGCGCAGTTGCATGACGTAGCGGTACGCCTCGACCACTTCGTTTGCATCCGCGGGTCGAACCACAACCAAGCCGGGAATGGCTCGCAGCGACGCGAGTTGCTCGACCGGCTGGTGCGTCGGTCCGTCCTCTCCGTCGCCCATCGCTTCATGCGTGAAGATAAACAGGGCAGGCAACTCCATGAGAGCCGAAAGCCGAATCGCGGGTCGTGCGTAATCGCTGAAGATGAAAAAGGTTGCTCCGAACGCTCGAATCTTTGAGAGCGACAACCCGTTAATGATTGCGGCCATGGCGTGTTCGCGAATGCCGAAATGGAGATTCCTCCCGCCAGGAGTTTCAGCTTGAAAATCTCCCGCACCAGCAAAGGTCAGCGTTGTCTTATTCGAAGGACCGAGATCCGCGGAGCCTCCGAGAAACCACGGGATATTTTGCGCGAGGGCGTTCAAAACTTTTCCTGATGCATCCCGGCCTGCGACACCTTTGGGGTCAGCCGGAAAGACGGGCAAATTGCGGTCCCACCCGGCCGGTAGTTGACGGTGCTGCATCGAGTCAATCTCAGCTGCGAGTTCAGGATAGTTCGTGCGATACGTTTTCAGCAGTTCTGTCCAGTTGCGCCGAAGCGTGGCGCCCTGCCTCCCAACCCCAGCCGCGAAGTGCTCATACACACCATCGGGCACCAAGAACTTCGCGTCTTCTGGCCATCCATAGCTGCGCTTGCAGAGCCGGATCTCGTCTTCACCCAAAGGCTCGCCGTGGGCCGCAGAAGTATCCTGTTTATGCGGCGAGCCATAGCCGATGTGACTGTCGAGAACGATCATCGTGGGCCTACTCTCCGTTTTGCGGAATATCTCGAGCGCGTGCTCGATCCGGTCCGTGTCGTTCGCATCGCCGATTCTCAGCACGTTCCAGCCGTAAGCCAGGAATCGCGCTGCCACGTCCTCGGTAAAGGCGATGCGCGTGTTCCCCTCGATCGTGATGTGGTTGTTGTCGTAAATCCAGCAGAGGTTATCGAGGCCTAGATGAGCGGCGAGCGAGGCCGCCTCTGAGGAAACGCCCTCCATCAGGCAGCCGTCTCCACAGACAACGTAGATCTTGTAATCGAATACCGCAAAGCCGGGGCGATTGTACCGATCGGCAAGCCATTTCTGAGCGATTGCCATTCCCACGCTTGTCGCCACGCCTTGGCCGAGCGGGCCGGTTGTGGTCTCAACACCCGATACCCAGTGATACTCGGGGTGCCCGGGGGCCTTACTGTCCAGCTGACGAAAGTGCCGAATAGCATCGAGCGTTACCGACGGCTCTCCCAAGCACTCATAATCGGGGTTCACGGACTGCGTGCCCGTCAGGTGCAACACCGACCATAGCAACATCGACGCGTGGCCATTAGAGAGCACGAAACGGTCGCGGTTGGGCCAGATTGGATCTTGCGGATCGAATCGCATCACCCGGTTCCATATCGTGTATACGGCAGGCGCGAGTGCCATTGGCGTACCCGGATGCCCTGACTGGGCCTGCTGCACTGCATCCATCGAAAGCGTCCGAATGGTGTTGATACACAATTGATCCATCTCGATCGCAGTAAGTGGTTCGGCCACATAATTCGCGTTCATTTTGCTCTCCTTGCTGTCTGTTAACGAGTAAGTTCCGGCTGACCATGCGAGCTTTCGAGGTAGGCCACTTTACCGAGCCGGCGGACGTGTCGCTCGGCTTGGCTGAACTCCGCCGACAGAAACGTATCCACCAGGTCTCGGGCCACTGCCGGTCCCACGGTTCTGCCACCCATGCAGATGATGTTCATGTGATCGTCCTCAACCCCCTGCTGGGCTGAAAAGTGATCGTGAATCAGTGCGGCGCGGACACCCGGAATCTTGTTTGCACAGACGGACGCGCCCACTCCGCTGCCGCAGATTGCCACACCTCGATCGACTCTTCCCTCGGCCACCGCGCGGGCAAGCGGAATGACGAAATCGGGATAATCATCGGCTTGATTCAAGTTGTACGCGCCCATATCCAGCGGCTCGTGGCCTCCTTCGCGCACATGAATCATCAACTCTTCCTTCAAAGAAAACCCGCCGTGATCCGTTGCGATTCCTACGCGCATTTCAAGCTCCCGTTGTCCGCTCAACCACCAAATTTCCCGCCGCCGCGCGATCAGCTAGCAGCAGGGCTCGTTCGCGGCAAATCCGGTTCGCTGGAATAGATTCCGCGCCCTCTAGAAGGCGATTCAATATTGGAACTTTTTCTCCGCCGGTAACGACCCACAGGATTCGTCGCGCACGGTTGATCGCCGGAAACGTTAACGTCATCCGGCGCCTGCCTTGGTAGGCCCCGGTCGTGGCGACGTCAACATCTTTGACATTCAAAACCGGATCGCCCGGGATCAGTGAAGCGGTGTGACCATCCGGGCCGAGGCCCAAATGAACGAGATCGAGAACCGGCGGCGATCCGGCTATCTGCCGCAGAGTCGTAGCATACTTCGCCGCCGAGTTCTCCAGATCAGGCGATTGAACGGGCATCTCGTGAATTTGCTCGGGATGCAGCGGAGCATGATGCACAGCAGGCCACGATATATCCGCGGTCCCAAGCGCGCGCAACATGACCCACGGCGTGTGACCACCGCTTACCGCCATCACGAAGCGTCCCCTTTCGGTGATCGCTACCCTTGCCTCTTCGGTAATGATCGGCGCGGCCCTTTGAGCGACTGCATCGGCATCGCCAAGCACCTTGATGTTCATGCGGCATGAACCTCTGCAGCTTTCCTTGGCTGAGCTGCGGTCACCGGATTATGCCAGCCGTTGCGCGGTGCAACTCGTTCGTCCACCTCAGCGGGTCCCCACGTCGCCGGCTCATATTTGTACACCGGCGTGTCTGCCTTTATCACCGGATCGACGATTCTCCACGCCTCCTCCACGTAATCTTCGCGAGCAAACAGCGTGGCCTCGCCGGCCATCGCATCTCGAAGCACTCGTTCGTACGCCTCCATCTCATCTGCCTGAGGATGGCGCACGGCGAGCATCTCCGTCGTTTCACCGGTCATCTCGTCGCCGAGTGATTTCACCATCATGCCGAGGGCAACTGTCACGTCGGGACTGATGCGGAACCGGAAATGGTTTGGCGCTGGCGCATGGGAAGAGAATAGCTTCGGTGGCCGTCGCAGGCGGATCAGAATCTCCGTGCACGTAACCGGCAGGCACTTGCCGGCGCGAATGAAAAAAGGAACGCCTTGCCATCGCCAGGAATCGATACCAAGCCGCAAAGCGGCGAAAGTCTCGACTTTCGAATCCGGCGCAACGCC
Organism: Bryobacteraceae bacterium; assembly: GCA_965219105.1. Classification (GTDB taxonomy): domain Bacteria; phylum Acidobacteriota; class Terriglobia; order Bryobacterales; family Bryobacteraceae; genus Bog-105. The sequence goes on from OZ244728.1 coordinate 5,273,996, forward strand.
CTTCTCTGAGAGGTATCCGCGAAACTGTCCGCGAACGAGATCGTTCTTATCAAGTGGCGCGATGGCTTTCAGGACTTTTACCTTTTCATCGCGGATAGACTCACTGTCTGTCCTAACCGGCGGCTCCATTGCCAGATTCGCCAGAATCTGAAAAAGATGATTCTGCACTACATCGCGAATCGTGCCAGTCTGATCGTAAAAGCCGCCGCGGCCCTGGATGCCGAAGTCTTCCGCCATGGTGATCTGAACATTTTCCACGTGGTCGCGATTCCAAAACGATTCCAGGAATGAATTCGCGAAACGGGAGTAAAGCATGTTATTAACCGGCCGCTTTCCAAGGTAATGGTCGATGCGGAATATGGCCCGTTCCGGGAAGGTCGCGAGCAAAATCGCATTCAGAGCTCGTGCAGATTCCAGGTCCGTCCCAAATGGTTTCTCGATGATGACGCGAGCGTCATTCGCGCAGCCCGACTTGCCGAGTTGTTCCACCGTCAGCCCGAACAGCACTGGCGGGATCGCAAGGTAGTGAGCGGGTCGCTCGGAGGAGCCAAGCTCTCTCTTGATCTCGCGAAAGGTGGCCGCGTCGTTATAGTCGCCGTCGACGTAACGCAGCAAGCCGCATAGCTTGTCGAAAGCGTCGCGATCCAGACCGCCATGTTTCTCGACGCTGTCTTGCGCTCGCGCGCGAAACTGGTCGATGTTCCAACCGGATTTCGCGACGCCGACAATCGGCATGCTGAGGGTGCCGCGTTTGACCATAGCCTGGAGCGCCGGGAAAATTTTCTTATAGGCCAGGTCGCCCGTCGCGCCGAAAAACACAAGGGCGTCAGAATGGGAATCGCTCATGATGTCTCCTGTTCACGGCTCTACTTCGCGGCCGCCTTTTCGAGATGTCCGCCGAATTGATAACGCATCGCGGAGAGCAGCTTGTCCTGGTAGTCCGCGTCGCCGCGCGAGCTGAAGCGCTGGTACAGGGCCGTAGACAGAACGGGCACCGGCACGGCTTCATCGATGGCGGCTTTGATGGTCCAGCGGCCTTCGCCCGAATCCGATACCCGGCCGGCAAACTTTGACAGCGCGGGATCTTCGACAAGTGCGGCGGCCGTTAAATCCAGTAGCCAGGAAGCAACAACGCTGCCCCGGCGCCACACCTCCGCAATATCACCGAGATTCAGATCGTACTGGTAGTGCTCGGGATCGCGCAGCGGCGTGGTCTCGGCGTCGATCACACCCTTCTGTTTGCCTGCGTTCGCCTCGCGCAAAACCGCCAGGCCTTCGCCATAGGCCGCCATCAGGCCATATTCAATGCCGTTGTGAACCATTTTGACGAAGTGGCCGGCCCCGTTGGGACCGCAGTGAAGATAGCCCGACTCAGCCGTGCCGCCCACTTTCGCGCGCCCCGGTGTCCGAGGAACGTCACCGACACCGGGCGCGAGTCTCTCGAAGAGAGGATTGAGATGTTTAACCACTGCGGCTTCGCCGCCGATCATCATGCAGTAGCCTCGTTCGAGACCCCAGACGCCGCCGCTCGTGCCTACATCGACGTAGTGGATCCCTTTTGACGCGAGTTCCTTCGCGCGCCGGATGTCGTCGACATAATAAGAGTTTCCGCCGTCGATGAGAATGTCGCCCGCGTCGAGGTGCGGCACGAGCTCAGAGATACTTTGATCGACCACTGCCGCCGGTACCATTAGCCAGATTGCCCGCGGCTTCTCGAGCTTTTTTACGAAATCTGAAAGACCAGAGCTGCCGACTGCGCCTTCCCCAACTAGCTCCTCTACGGCTTTCGGCGACATATCGAAGACCACACAGCGATGCCCTCCCCTGAGTAGCCGCCGCACCATGTTGGCGCCCATTCTTCCAAGACCAACCATTCCTAGTTGCATGACCTCTCTCCTTTTACTGATCTCTGAACGCTAAGCAGCATGGACCTGGTCCTCGAATATCCCGACAAATTCGCGATAGCGGCGATCAATGTCATTGACCGCAGCCTCGCGTGTAATTTTTTTGTCCCGCCAGCTTACCAGTGGATCCCAAAAACTCGTCCGCCCCACTGCAAAGCCGATAAACCCAGGAATCCCGGCCGCCATTGCCAGCCACTCTCGCACTTTTCCGTCGTCCTCGCCGCGCCCGAGAATGATGCATCCGACCTTGTCGCGGCCGTCACGCTGCGCAGCGGCGACGATGTTCTCGCAATCGCCGCGCCGGTCCAGTCCTTCAATCTTCCAGATGTCTGGTTCAACTCCGGCGTCCTGCAATTGCTCGATCGTCTGAACCATCAGTCGCGGCCTGAGCGAGCGATCGTAGGCCTTCTTGTCGCCGTTGAACTGCTCCAGCTGTGCCTTCTCTGCCGGCACAAGCAGTTCGAACATGAACCGGCTTTCGCTCTTCTCATGCAAGTAGTCGGACAACCGTTGCAGTCGTTCCGCCTGCCGCCTGTTGAGGGCCTGATCGCCCTCCGGGTTGTACCGGACGAGAACCTTACAGAAGGTCGGTTTGAGCGTTTCAATGTGTTCAGCGAAATCTTCGCCATACTCGAAATCGAACTCGTCCTGCCCGCTTTTTTCGGCCGGGCACGCCGTCGAGTAACCGTGGATTCGGGCGTCGCGAAGGATAGCCACACCGAACTGCTCGTCCACCAGAATCCCGGCTTTATGCTCAGGCACGCCCGCCCGCAGGGCAGCCCGAAAGGCATCGTAGATCACCTGCTTGGCATCTGTGATTTGGCGTGTCTGCGCAAGGCTCAGACTGCCGGTCAAACCGAATAGCTTGGTCTGAAACGAGCCTCGATGATCGAAGGGCAGAATGTAAAGTGGTTTTTCGTAGCCGACGCTTCTCATGCGGTCTCCTTGTGCTTGCGGTAGCGGCGAATCAAGTTGTTGGTCGAATTGTCGTGATCGAGTTTTGGCTCATCCGGACTCTCTAGCTCCGAGACGATGCGCTTGGCGAGCACTTTTCCCAACTCCACTCCCCACTGATCGAACGAATCGATCCCCCAGATGGCGCCCTGGGTGAAGACAGAGTGTTCGTAAAGCGCCACCAGCTTGCCTAGTGTCTCCGGTGTGAGCCGTTCGGCAAGGATCGTGTTCGACGGGCGGTTGCCCTCGAAGACCCGGTGGGGAGTCAGCCAACTCGGTGTCCCCTCAGCCTCCACTTGCTCGCGTGTCTTGCCAAACGCCAGTGCCTCGGCCTGTGCAAATACATTCGCGATCAGCATGTCGTGATGCTGGCCCAGAGGGTTCAACGTTTGCTCGAACCCGATGAAGTCACAAGGAATGAGCCTGGTGCCCTGGTGAATGAGTTGATAGAAAGAGTGCTGACCGTTGGTTCCGGGCTCACCCCAGTAAATTGCGCCGGTCTGGTAAGTGACTGCCGCGCCGCTCGTCGTCACATGTTTCCCGTTGCTCTCCATCGTTAACTGCTGGAGATAAGCTGGGAATCGCTTTAAGTACTGCTCATACGGCAAGACCGCGACGGTCTCCGCGCCAAAGAAATTGCTGTACCACACAGCTAACAATCCCATAAGTACAGGGAGATTGCGCTCGAACGGAGCACTGCGGAAGTGCTCGTCCATCTGGTGAAAGCCTCCGAGCATCGCGCGGAAATGATCCGGGCCAATGGCGACCATCGTCGAAAGTCCGATCGCCGAGTCCATGGAGTAACGGCCGCCGACCCAATCCCAGAACTCGAACATATTGGCTGTGTCGATGCCGAACTTCGACACTTCCGCTGCATTCGTCGAGACTGCTACAAAGTGCTTGGCGATTGACTTTTCGTCGCCGTCCAGCTCTTTGAGTAACCAATCCCGAGCGGTATGAGCATTGGTCATCGTCTCGAGGGTGGTGAAGGTTTTTGAAGACACGATAAAGAGGGTTTCCGACGCATCGAGATCGTGGACGGCTTCCGCGAAATCAGTGCTGTCAACATTTGAAAGAAAGCGAAATGTCAATGCGCGATCGCTGAAGTACTTCAGCGCCTCGTAAGCCATCACGGGCCCCAGGTCGGAGCCGCCAATTCCAATATTGACGATATTTCGAACGCGCTTGCCGGTATGGCCCTTCCACTCACCATTCCGGATGCGCTCAGAGAAGCCGGCCATCTTTTCAAGTACGGTATGCACTTCCGGCATGACATTCTTTCCATCAACGACGACGCTTGTCCCGCGGGGCGCCCGGAGAGCCACATGCAGTACCGCTCGGTTCTCGGTAATGTTGATCTTGTCGCCCCGAAACATGGCGTCGATGTGCGCTCGGAGCCCTGACTCTTCGGCGAGTTGCAGAAGGAGTTCTATCGTTCCGCCGGTAACTCGATTCTTGGAGTAATCCAAATAAAGGCCTACCGCTTCAGCGGTCATGCGCTCTCCGCGCAGTGGATCATCCGCAAAGAGTTGCCGTAGATGAAGATCGCGCATCTTTTCGTGATGGCGCTTGAGACCATTCCATGCTGGCCGCCCGGTGAGCGGGCTATTTATGATTTGTTCTTTTACTGTCGACATATCTGTGCTCCTTCTGTTTTTTGTAAGGTTGGCTGGAGTGAGAGGCGACCCTATCGGAACGCCGCTCCGGAATCGTCTACATTCATGACGGGTTCCAGCGGCTTAACTTGCTTTCTTAAGCGCAGCACTTTTCGAGGCAATAACAGTCATCAGGTCATCCCACGATTTGATAAACAATGCGGCTCCTTCGTCCTGAAGCCGTGTGGCCAGGGCATCGATGTCAATGCCTGCTCCCGCGAACTTAGCCAGAATCTGCTCGCAATCGCCCCCATCTGCGGGCATGCTCTCGCCCACATCGCCATGGTCCGAAAGCGCCTTCAGCGTGCCCTCAGGCATAGTGTTCACTGTGTACGGTGATGCCAGAGCCATGATATAGAGAGTGTCCGAAGCTTTAGGGTCCTTGGTTCCTGTGCTCGCCCAGAGTAAACGCTGCGGACGCGCCCCCATGTTGTATGCGCGCTCCCAGCGCTGTGAATGGAGGACAGATTTGTACGCTTTGTAGATTCGCTTTGCAATCGCTATGCCGAGCTGGTCTTTGAGATCTTCAACCACTTTCCCCATGACGGCTGTGTCCCACCGGCTGATAAACACGGACGCTACGGAGCTGACAGCCGGATTGAGTCCAGCATCGATTCGCCGCTCAATGCCGCGCAGGAATGCTTCGGCAGCGCCCAGATACTGCTCGCGCGAGAACAGGAGAGTCACATTAATTGGGATGCCGGCAAAGGTCGCTTCCTCGATGGCCGGCAAACCTTCGGCAGTGCCTGGGACCTTAATATAAACATTCGGTCGCGCCGCACGTTCAAACAAATCTTTCGCTGCGGCGAGCGTGTGCGCTGTGTCGTGCGCCAGCAGCGGCGATACCTCAAGCGATACCCAGCCATCTACTCCATTTGTCCTGTCGTAGATCGGCCGGAACAGATCGGCTGCCCTGGTGAGATCTTCCAGCGCCAGTTCGAAAAAGAGTGGCTCGCCTAATTTGCCCTCTCCTAGTTTCTGGCGGATTGGCGCGTCATAGGCACTGCTGTTCTTGATCGCATGGTCAAAGATCGATGGATTCGACGTGAGCCCTGTGACCGACAGTTCCTCAATATAGCGTTCGAGTGTAGAGCTGTCCAGCAAGTCGCGTGTAATCTTGTCGAGCCAGAGGCTCTGCCCCAAGTCGTGGAGTCGTTGTGTCGCTTTCATGTCATCTCGATTCATTCGCAAAGGACTTAGTAGTTATGCTTTTGGGTTAATGGAAAGGGGTTTCGGCGTCAAACGGCAGATTCCACGGCGGGCTCATCAGGCGCCAGTCTAAGCTGATTTAGCCAGGGAGTACCTTCTGTTAAGTTGTGCAGTATTCAAGGCTGGTCCGGATATCATCCCCTAGGTGCAGCCAAGGCCGGCTAGCGCGCATGTTGTTTGAGCGCGCTTTAAGGGCTGGTAAAAACCTTGGCCAAAAACCGATCCTTTCAACCGGTCCGCTAATCCTCGAGCGTTACGCTTTCCCTGCGAAGTGAGCGGGAGATCGGTGAGCCCTGTGTGCCGGCCCGTGACGGTCCATGCGGTTTCGCCATGCCGCGCGATGTAGATAACAGGAAGTGCGTTGTCCATGTTTGCTTTGGTTTACTGCGCGAAGCGCAAACCGGATATCGAGCCAAGCGGAGTGCACACACGCTTCAGCGATTTGAATTGTGATTGCTGCATAAGAGACGCTTCGTAGGACAAGAGCGTCAGCTGCTACTTTTTGTTTGCGTATCGTAGACAGTGCGGAAGAATAGCGGATCGGAGCACGCGTCTCGCGCGCGGATGACAGTTTACTTAGTTCCCCAACAAAAGAACTGGGTTGTGCCTCTAAGCTGGCAGGTGGGAAAGATCAAGCACCACTTACCATGACCAAGTCAAGTGGAACCAAACGTGTGGTGATCGTTGGAGGAGGCTTTGCCGGCCTGAACTGCGCACGACACCTTGCCGCTCACGATGACTTTCAAATCACCGTTCTCGACAGGAACAACTATCAACAGTTTCAACCGTTGCTCTATCAGGTAGCGACGGGCACGCTGTCGCCCGACAATGCGGCCTTCAATCTCAGGACTGTGCTGGCGATCCACGAGAACGTCGACGTCACGATGGCGGAAATTCAATCTGTGGATCTGACGACACGCACTGCTCACTCCGCCAAGGGACATGAATATACGGGAGACTTCCTTGTTCTGGCCGCCGGAGCGGAGGCGAATTTTTTTAGCATCCCTGGAGTTCGTGAACACGCGCTGCCCTTGTACTCACTGCTAGATGCGGAACGCCTGAGGTCTCGCTTGATTGAGGTCCTGGAGGACACCGACCGCGCGGGAGGAGACGAATCCCTTGATTTGGTAGTGATTGGTGGAGGCGCAACAGGGGTGGAGATCGCGGGTGCCATTGGCGATCTGCTTCAGCGCACGGCATGTCAAGCCTTTAAACACGTGGACGTGGCGCATGCCCGTGTTACGTTAATCGACCGGGCGAGCACGGTTCTCGGCCCTTTCAGCAAGCACTCACAGCAGTATGCGGCGGAGATACTCCAGCAGCGGGGAGTGAACTTGCAACTTGGGGTCACGGTGAAAGAGGTAACAGCAACGGGCGTATCGCTCGCGGACGGCTCCGTGATTCCCGCGCGGCTCGTCATCTGGGCTGGAGGATTGAAAGCGTCCGGACTTTCTGCTTTGCTCGGGATCAAGACAGGCCGTGGCGGCAGGCTGGACGTACAACCGGACTTAAGTGTTGCCGGGTTTCCCGGTGTCTACGCTCTCGGAGATTTCGCCAATATCCACGCCAAAAGCGGGGAAACGCTACCTCAGTTGGCTTCCGTGGCCCAACAATCAGGCCGGTATTGTGCACGCCACATAATAGCCGCGGCTAGTGGGCAGGCTGGCAAAGCTTTCGAGTACGTCGATAAGGGCATTATGGCGATGGTCGGAAGAAATGCCGCCGTCGCTGAAATCGGATCCAGCCGTCACACTGTCACCGGAACGTTGGCCTTCGCCGCTTGGCTCGGCGTTCACGCGTTGCTTCTGACAACCGCCCGGGCAAAAGTAGAGACATTTCTAGAGTGGGCGTGGGAGTACTTCGGACATACTCATGTTGATGCCATCCTCGACCGTCCAGGCGTCGATTGGTCGCATCAGTCCGACACCGCGCACTCTGGCTAGGCCATGCGTCAGGCAGATCCCCTCTTCGTGGCTCGGCATGTTACCTCGTCGCGGACATCGGCGCCTCTGGCGCTGTTTTGTCGGCCAGGATCAAGTTCACGAACATGAACTTGGATGGAATTGATGTAACTGACAAATCGCGGGAACGTCGCGAATCCATCCGCAGTTGACGTCACTCTCGCACAAACAGCGGAATGGCGACTGCTTGGTGGTGTTCGGCTTTCAAAATGGACCACAGATCCCCCGACTGATAGCAGAGCTCATGGAGCATGAAGGCGAAATGCATAATCGTCAGGTAACGATGCCCATTGTCACTGAGTTCTGGAGAAGGTTCAGGTAAGTTTGCTTCCGCATCGTGTCGAGCAAGCCAGCCGCTCAGGGGAAAGGACTGAAGCACGCCATGGTAACGGCCGGCGATCTCAAAGAAGATTTGGGCATACCTGGCGGCGAGAGGGATTCTTTCGTTTTAAACGAGTTCGTTGATCATAAAGAGGAGGAGCCCTTTGCAGCCCCACCTCCATAGGCATTCGCCTGCCCAAACTCCACCTCCGCTAAGTGCCTTTACTTTTCTACTTCAGCGGACCGAGGCAGACAGCCTCGCGTAATCGTGCAAAGCTTGATTCTTCTTTCGGGCTTCTTTATCGAGAGGCGTTCGTTTGATGTTTCAGCACTGCGACTGACAAATGCCTTGCAAGCTTCTTCTTCGAATTGAAGATTCTCCATTGCACAGTGCCTATGGGCGTCTCTTGCGCAGCGGCGATTTCGTGGTACTCCCACTGTTCAACGAAACGCAACGTCATGACATCGCGTTCGCATTTATCTAGGAAGGTCATCCAATCCTGGAATTCGAAGGCGTGCGTACCGGCGGGCTTGTGGCTGGCCGCTACCAAGCGATTTTCTACATCCGTGAGGTCCACCGTCTCGACCTCCCGTGTCAAGCTCCCGTAGTGCCGACAGAGTGCGTTATGAGCGATCTTGAACAGCCATCCACGAAAGAGCGAGCGGTCACGGATCTGTCGAGCTTTGGCATAAACCGTGATCATCACGTCCTGCGCCAGATCTTCGGCAGAGGCGAGCTCACGTGTTCGCGCTCGAAAGAACAAAACGACTTGCGGATTGAAAACCTTGAAAACCGCGGCGAAAGACTCCTCGTTCGGATTGTCGAGAAATTGATCGATTACTTCGGCTTCTGAGAGGTGTTTGTCGTTTGAGATTAATTGCTTGGTCATTTGAGAGAAGCCACATTGTGGCTACGTCTCCGTACAAAGCACCCGCAGGTCCAAAAGTTGCAAAGCCTAACTGCCTTTGTTTTCTGCGAAAGCAGAGCCTTTCACTTATGCTGTGGCTCGTGACTTCTCGACAATTGGCGAGGTTCCGGCATCAACGCAATTAGGTGCGGAAACCTTGAGGAGCAAAGGACGACGCAATTGCCGCGGTCAGCGCAGCAATCACCAGAGTTGGCCTTAGGGTAATTGCCGAGTTCTGGCATTTTGATCAAGAGCAAGTTTTACGGCTTGAATGCCTGCTGAAAGTTCAACGTCGCGCGTTGAAGGAACAGATAAATTCTTGGACGAGATTGTCTCCGCCCGAAAGTTGCCTTTGGTTATGGTCCAGATCGAGGCTTCGAAGGGTTCAAATCCGTTCCGGGATCAACGCACAGAGGCAATTGTTCGAGGCTGATGAGAGATCTGACGCGCACTGAAGTGGTTGCTGACAATGAAGCATCGAGTATGTCTAGAAGAGAAAGAGGGCGGGATTTGGAGGAATGCCGAGATTCTGGCAAATCACGGTGCGAGGAATCGCCAGATCCGGTGTTGCCTCTATTAAAAGCCCTATGATTACTCACCTTCCAGCGAAGTTACAGTTTGGCTGCCCAATTGCCAGGAATGGGTTGTGCCCCAAAAATCATCGACAGCTTACGGTTTGAATAAGTTCCATGTGTTTTTGGAGAACCGCATTCGCGAACTGGAAGTAGCAGTCCGGCGCCGCGATAGCATTGCGGTGGAACGAACTTCGGATCTGGTGGAGGAACTCCAGCGTGCGTCGGAACGCGCCCTCGCGGTCTCGAACCTTGACCGGGAAAGCCAAGATCTTCGGAATGCCCGTGCTGCCTTGCGTCGGCTTCTTGATGGTACGTTCGGCGTGTGTGAGCAGTGCGAAACTGAGATTCACCCTAAGCGGCTTGCCATCATTCCATGGGCCGCCTTTTGTGTTCATTGTCAGGAAGAGCTGGACCGCCGCTACGAAGCTAAGCGGACCCTGACCGCGAATAGCCTAGGCAATGGGCATGAACAGTGGTTGTTAGCCGAGTAGTGCAATGGCAACACCGGCTAAATCCGCAGCCTTAGACAACCAATCGCTCGCTATAGTCATTTTTCAACACGCTTAGGCTTTGAACAGGTGCTTGTTGATTTGCAAGCTTCTAATTTTTGATTCGAGCGTAGAGCGGGGGATGCCAAGCTTCCATGCTGCACCGGATGGGCCGGAAATCCGGCCTCGGCTCTCCTCAAGAGCGGATTCAATCATTTCCTTCTCCCTGCTGACTAATGCCTCTGTGAAGGAATTCGCTACGTCAGTTGTCTCGCGCCTCTCCCCATGCATCCAGCTCTCGTCGACAGAAAGCAGTTCACCATCACTGAGAATTACTGCTCTCTCAACCACGTTCTGCAATTCGCGGATATTGCCTGGCCACTGGTAATTTTGAAATAAGTGAAGTACGGACTTCGGGATCTTACAAATCTTCTTTCCTGCGATGTTCGCGTACCGGTTAATGAAGTGGCTTGTCAGCAACGGAATATCATCTCCACGTTCGCGAAGTGGAGGCACTTCCACAGGAAAGACGTTTAACCTGTAAAACAAATCCAAGCGAAATCTGCCAGCGTCAACAGCCGCCTTCAGGTCCTGGTTTGTAGCTGCAAGTATTCGCACGTCCACCGAGATAGCGCGGCTGCCGCCGACTCTTTCAAACTCTCGTTCTTGTAGCACGCGGAGTAGGGCGATCTGGGTCTCGGCGGGAATATCGCCAATCTCGTCCAAGAAGATCGTACCGTTGTTCGCCAACTCAAATCGACCCAGACGACGGTCGGTCGCTCCGGTGAATGCTCCCTTCTCATGACCGAAAAGCTCGGACGCGATTAGCGACGGCGGTATGGCTGCACAGTTGACGCGGACGAAAGGCTGGGCTGCACGGCGGGACCGCTTGTGTACTGCACGGGCGATCAATTCTTTGCCGGTACCGCTCTCACCAGTGATCAGGACCGTACAATCTGTCGGCGCCACTCTTGCCACATGCTCCAACGTTCTCACTAGCGTTCTTGAGGAACCGACAATCTCCTCGAACATTGTCCCGGTGACGATCTCGTTGTGCACTCGTTCACAGGGAAGCTCTTCTCTTAGAGGCGTTATTTGACTCTTCTCCATGCGGCGCGCCGAGCTGTCTTTCGGATCTAGCAGCATGATGCTGGCGTTCTCACACTCGACCTCACGCTGTATGCAGGCTAGGAGCGTGTTCAGTAGTTCGCCCACTTTGTGCTTTGGAACCCCATGTCCGGCCAGATCCAACAGCAGGTGCAAGGGCCGCTGCGGAAGATCTAACAAATCGAGAGTCTTTCCTTCATCGTTGGTGTGGAAAGCTTGCGGTGAACTGCTCATGACTTTCTTCTGACTGCCAGTTTCGGCTTTGCCCGTAGATCTTATTCGCCTCGTTCAAGAACTGCTAAGAGCCCAAAGAGCCTGAGACCCCCGTTCGGACTCCTGTGCTTACTCGCTGATCTTCCTCTAGTTGACGATAATCAACTTTAACGAACTTACGGTCTGTCTTACAGCTGCAAAAGTGTGGAGATCGATTGACCCTTTCCAGTAAAAGGAGGCTACCACTATTTCCTTGCTATGTAAGCGACTCAGCCGCAAATTACAAAGCGAAGAAGCCCGAGTAACAGAAAAGAGGACGCTTAGAGCATCGTCCAAGGGCGATGATGCACTGCCCGGTTGATGCAGACTTAATAACCCAAGATAACAATGCCCGCGCTAAATTGTGAAAGAATCACCAGGATCCCGCAGTCCAAGCGTTGAAGTGAAACCGGTCACTTTCCTCTATCTGGGGAATGCGGCATCTTGGGAATCATAATTTCCCGCCGGCCAAAGATTCTGGCATCCACTGAAAGAGCGCCTGGGCCAAGAAGAACAATGGCGGCACTCACGGTTCCCGAGAACAGGGCTTCCAAGGTACCGTCCGTCAGATGGCGCGGGGAGAAGGGAAGCCACGAAAGAGCACTGCCGCTAATGCCGAGCGCAATTAAGGTTCCGGCAGCCGGGGTCAGAAAGCCCAATATGAGCATTGAACCGCTCACCAAAGCTACGGCGCCTGACAACATCATTGTCAGCGTCACGGGGCCAGAACTCTCAAAGTACCGCACGCCTTGAATCACAGTTGCAGAACCGATTGCCAATCTCAGTAACAGAAGACCCACACCAGGCAGCCCATCCGGAAACGCGGTGAACAGTCGTAACAGCAAATATCTCCCAGTTTTCATTTCCCGTGTGACAACTCAGTCGGCACGGCATTTATATGGTAAAGGCTGGAAGAGAAATGCGAAACACCCGGACGCGGGATTGTTTAATACCGCTTTAGTGTTAGCGATTTGGTTTAGAGCTGAATATAGCCGCGACGCACTGCGATCGCAACCGCCTGTGTACGGTCGCTAGCGCCCAGCTTGTCCATGATGTGTTTCATGTGTACCTTGACTGTCTCTTCGGCGATTAAGAGCCTTTGGGCGATGTCGCGGTTTCGGTTTCCGCCGGCAACATGCTTGAGCACGTCTGTTTCGCGCTCGGTCAGCATGTCGTAACCCAGGTGCTCAGCCAGTTGCGCCGCAACTTCACTGGGGACGTGTTTCTTTCCCGCGTGAACCTGTCGGATCACACTCAGCAAATCGGGGGGAGACATGCTCTTCAGTACGTAGCTGCGGGCCCCCGCCTGAAGTGCGCGTTGCACTTCGATGTCTCCGTCGAATGTAGTCAGCATGATGAAGCGGGCATCCGAGAACTCCTTCTGAATCGCGATCATTGTCTCTATTCCACTGATATCGGGAAGCCTTAGGTCCATTAAGGTAATGTCGGGCCGGTGCACTCGAAATCCCTGTATGGCCTCATGCCCGTTGGCTGCTTGGGCGACGACCAACATGTCGGATTGATCGTTGATAATTGCAGCAATGCCTTCGCGAAGCAGAGGGTGGTCGTCCACGCTGAAAATCCGAATGCGTGCTTCATTTTTCATTCGCTATTCCTTTCAACTTCCCAAAATCATTTCCCGGCGTCACGCGAAAACAATCCGCCCAACCACCTTAGCGACCAATTCGAACGCACAAGCTGAAATGCGACGGAGCTAGGCACGTAGAGAAGCACTTCTGTTCCTGCCATAGCGCTACTCCGAAGACGAAGCTTTGCTCCAATCGCCTCTGCCCGTTCGCGCATACCCGTCATTCCCCAATGTCCGTCACGTCCGGACTGAAGCGTCTGAGCATCGATGCCACAACCGTCATCTCGCACCACGAAACGAAACTGGTTTGCGGCATAGTACATCTCAACTTCTATGTTGGTTGCGCGAGAGTGGCAGAAAGCATTGATCAACGCTTCTCGGCCAATTCGATATACATCATCCCGCAGCAGCGGCTGCAAAGGTTGCTGCTTGCCATCCACGGTGATGCGGAACTGAACGCCCTCAGGAACATCGAGTTCCTCGGGTATGCGTGAGAATGCTTGCTCGAGACTCAGGGAACTGCTCTGTGGTGAGCGAAGCCCCCGCAGCGCGGTTCGGCCTTCAAGGCTTGCCTGATTCATCAACTCCATCGCGCGGGTCAGAGGAGGCATTGCCGGCGAACTCGAAGACAAACGCCCAGCGGCCACATGGACTTGCATGGTAGCGCTCAGAAATCCTTGTAGTAACGTGTCGTGGAGTTCCTGCGCAATACGCGTCCGCTCTGAGAGCCGCTCGTCATATCGACGCTTGATGTGACTACTCATTTGATTCAGGCGCAATCGATAGGTCGCCGCTGTCGCGAGCACGCACGCTAGTGCAAGACAGACTCGAAACCACAAGGTTTGCCAGAAAGCTGGCTCGATTTGAAATCCAACGGTCGCCTCCGTGCGGTTCCACACGCCATTCTCGTTGCCAGCTTCCACGCGGAAGCGATAAATGCCTGGACTCAAGTTCGTGTACACCGCTTCGCGGGCTGAAATGGGATCGGTCCAGTCTTTATCGAATCCGTCGAGTTTGTATCGATACCTTACACGCTCCGGAGACGAGAGACTCAATCCAACATATCCGAGAATGACCCTCCTCCGGCCTGCCGGGATCTGAACTTGGTTGCCGGCCGGAAGCGGATCACCATCCGCGGAAATCGATTCGATCTGAACCATGACATGATGTGAGTCATTGATAAGCCGGGCGGGATCGACAACGCAGATACCTTGGTCCGTTGAAAACCAGACACGTCCGCTGGAATCACGAACGGCCGATTGCTGGCGCTTCACGCCGGCGTCGCCCAGCAACCCATCCGCAAGCCCGTACACGGAGAGGTCGCCGTCGTCGAGTGCGCCCTGGAGCAGCTTTTCGCGTTTCACTCGTAAAATGTGCTTCGTCGTCGCAACCCACAGCCAACCGTTTTTGTCTTCCGCGATCGCAAGGATACCGTCGTCCAAAACGCCGGCGACACCACGATAATCCTGAATTCGACCATCGCGGAGCGATGCCAGGCCTTTCCCGGTGCCAACCCATGCCACGCTTTCCGAATCGATAAAGAGGCAGTTCACACCTCCCGGCGGAAGTCTGTCGTTACCGGCAAAACTTCTCCAGCCATGCGCCGAAAGCTCGCTCAGGCCGTCTGGTGTTCCAAACCACATGGTTCTATCAGGGCTCTCCGCGATCGCTGTGACCGTATCGGACATCAGGCCGTTCGCCGCTGTGTATGTAGTAAAGCGACCATTGTAAAGCCTGCTGACGCCGCGTGTTAGAGTTCCGGCCCAAACTGATCCGTCCGAGCTCAGGTGAACGGCGTAGACACTATCCTGAGCGAGTCCTTGCTCATGCGTGTACGTCTCAGCGTTCAACGCGCCGTTATGGAGACTTAAATGAGTTAATCCGCCTCGCTGTCGACCGATCCACACGTTGTTTTCTCGCCCTGTTATCGAGTAGACGACATCCGCGTTTAGACCAAACTGCGTGATCCGTCGCTGTTCTGGTCCTCGTCGCCACATTAGACCGCCATCCGGAGTCCCCGACCATGCGCGTCCCTCGTCATCTAAATACAGAGGTCCGTCGTTTTCCGATTCCGGTCCCTCCGTTAGGGGATAAGAAAAGAATGGGCTTTGGCGGAAGCGTTCGAGCCCGTCTTTCGTCCCCACCCACACGTCTCCCTCTTGACCTTCGAAGAGCGCAGTTACCGCGTCGCCAGGTGTGCGCCAGCGTTGTTCCCACACGGCTGAGCCCTTCGAGTCAACCCGAAGAAGCCCGTTAGAAGTGCTGGCCCAGATGTTAGATCGGCGATCTTGCATTAGGGCAATAACTTTGGCGTTATCGAGAACGCTTGGAATACCAACTCTTGTCAGTGCCAAACCATTCCAGCGCACCGCGCCCCCGTCAGTACCGATCCACAAATCTCGATTGTTGACGGCTAGCAGGCTGTTAATCTTCTTGTCCGGAAGCCCTTTCGCAAAACTCGCAAACTGGCCCTGGCCCAGAGAAAAAAGTCCCGCGTCGCGCGTGCCCAACCAAAGTTTGCCATCTGCCATTTCCGCCATCGAAATGATCAGAAGTCCAGGCAAGCTGGCTTGAACAGAAACGGTTCTCACTCCGCCTCGCCCATAAGCGAGAATGCCACGTGAATGCGCCGGGAAGAATATTTCTCCGTTGATGCCTCGACACATCGACGTAACGCCGTTTCCAGGGTGAACGAGGTCCCGTAGAACATCTTGGAACCTGCCTCCGCTATACCGCAGCAGCGTCGTATCCTGTTGTTGGATCCACAAATTGCCTTCAGCATCGGTCGTCAGTCCCTGAACTGCTCTGGATAGCAACCCCTGCGAGTTTGTCTGGTCAAATACTCGGAAGTTGAAACCGTCGAAGCGGACTAAGCCTTTTTCTGTGCCGATCCACAAGTACCCGTTCTTTGTTTGAGATATGGCGTGAACTGGCCCACCCGGAAAGCCCTGCTCGCTTCCCCAGTCGTTGCGTATGTAATGAGACGTGGCCGCATCCAGATCCAAGGAGTTTGCTGTGGGTGAAAAACATGCCAGGGCTAATGCCGCCGCGAAGCAGCGGGCTAATCTTCGCCACGCACCAATCGTCGCGACTCTACGGGAGATACGTGAAGCTCTCAACTACTACCTCGTCTTCTTTCTCGGGAAGGATCTTCCCGCCTCGGTAGACGTAAAGGACCATACGAATGGATTCCAAACCGGGAGAAGGCACTCCTGAGGTGAAATCATAGTACGCGATAGGGCTTCCGTTTTTTCGAACACTCTTGAACGACATTCGCCCAGGTTGCCAGGAGAACGAATGCGTGATAAGCCCCGCCGGCGCTGAAAATCGAAACACGTTCGCGGGCACATACGAAGGCTGCATAACGTATTGCGCGTTCTTGCTGTTCGGATCTCCCCAACGGCTGATTTCAATGTCGACTTCGCGATTGTTCTGGTCTCCGCCTGCGTAATCCCAGGTGAACATTCCAAAAACCGCAGCCGGGTCCAAGTTGGAGATATCGCGGATGGAAAACAGATACGTTCCGAACCCTAAGCTGCGAGTAAGGCTAACTTCCGCGCATGTCCATTTGCCAGAAGGCTTCGAAGTCCGCAAGTGCATCGCTCCATGCGCATCTACCCAGGCGTTCGCTGGATCGTAGACATTGTATGTGCTTCCACGGCTACTGGGCGCGTTACGCATCCTCCATTCATATCCGCTGAAGGAAATGATCGGGGACGGTGATTTGCGTTGTCCCTTCACGCTTTCGATCGCAGTTACCAAACCATTTGGCATCGGCAGTTCATTCATTGATGCCAGGGGAGTATATCCAGGTTCCACCAGCAGAGCCGCATACTCTGTTCCCAGATGAGTAGCGTTAACCCACTTAGAACCTGGCTGAATGTCGGTAAAGGGCTCGCTTGCTAACGGCTGCAGCCACCAGGCTCCGCTTTTGGCATATAGAACGATCCGCTGCCCGGGCCGAGCTCCCGTCACAGTTCCCTGTATGATGTCGTTCTCGCCTCGGGCACTTTCGTCCGCTCGAGGAACTCTTGTGAAGGTGATCGAGACCGCCGAGTGCGGTGTGTGCGAACGGCATCCGGCGAGAAGAGTTCCAGAAGCGCTGAGGACTAGGCGCCGCCGCGAAATGCCGGGATTTCCAGGGCAGGGGTTCATCTGCAGCTTCGGCTGATGGCTCACCGGGTTCCTTCTTTCGGGCCGCTTGGTGCGATGGCGGGATTGACACTTTCCTCATTCGGCACTCTTCCCCTGGTAATTACAAAATGACCCGTCTCTTTCCGTAGATCAAGCCATCCAACGAATATGCTCCAGCGCCTAGCAGCGCTACTGACAAACAGAACAAACCGATGACAACTGCGGTCACGGTTCTAGCAGGTGGGGTGCAAAGCAGAAAGGCAGTTTCGTCCAATATTGCCGCCGCGCTTATCAGAGGCGCCCAAAAGCCCAAGCAGAGTAAAACGGCCAAGCCGACGAATACTATGGGAATTACGTGCGGTTCCGTTAGTGCGTCCAGCCCTTTGCTATGCGCCAACAGGAGAGTCGCAAGAGCCACTCTTAGCAGCAACAGCCCGACACCCGGCCGGCCGCGTGGAAAGTCTGAAACCGCAGGCACTTATTTAGCATTCCAAAACAACTCGCCAGCTTCCGACGTTAAAAAGAACTACTGAGTTCCTACACTTTCAGGTGTTTACAGCCCCAAATGGAGGTGATATCGTCGATTTGTCTGGCCCCGTCGATCGGAGTATTGCGGGCCAGACTGGTCGAAAAAGGACTGGGACGATGACAGAGGCGAGCAGAATACGTATTTTATGCGTCGACGATCACCCTCTGTTGCGAGATGGGATTGCCTTCGCTTTACAGTCGCAAAGCGACATGGAATTGATTGGCGAAGCTACCAGCGGTGAGGAAGCTGTCGTAGCCTTCCGCAGATGGCTTCCAGATATCACGTTGATGGATATTCAGATGCCAGGTACAAACGGCATTGAGGCCATAGAGATCATCCGGACTGAGTGGCCCCGGGCGAAAATTATCGTTTTAACTACCTACTCGGGCGATGTACTAGCGGTACAGGCACTTAAAGCCGGAGCATCGGGATATCTTCTGAAGAACATGCTCCGGACCGAGTTGATCGGCACTATTCGCGATGTGAATGCCGGTAAAAGGAAGATTCCGGCAGAGATTGCGTCACTGATGGCCGAAAGTTTTGGTGCCGACGCCCTGTCCGCTCGCGAAGTGGAAGTACTGCGGAGCGTAGCAGCCGGACGCGCAAACAAAGTTGTCGCGAATGATCTTTCAATCTGCGAAGACACCGTCAAGGGTCACATGCGGAACATCATGGCCAAGCTGGGTGCCAACGACCGGACTCACGCCGTACTTATTGCAATTAAACGCGGATACCTCCGCAGTGACGCTTGAGAGCGGTATATAACACCTAACGTGCGCCTGTATGCTCCTGTAAGAATTGCCGCTATCGTTTATCTCGCAGCTGCCATTTCCGCACGAGCAAAAGATACTTTAATCTTTTCCTCTCACTCCGCTAGTATCAATCACTTGAGTTGGACCTCGCGCGACGGAGCACCTTCGGAAGTAGCGGCTCTCGCGCAAACTAACGATGGCTATCTTTGGTTGGGAACCCCGCTGGGGCTCTACCGCTTCGATGGCTTGCGATTCGCCGGTTATCCTTTTTCGCCAAACTCGCCCAAGCTTCCTTCAGGAGATATCTCCGCGCTGGCTGTCGATCGGATTGGCGCGCTTTGGATTGGATACCGGCACGGCGGCGTCTCTCGCCTCTCTGGCAATTCGCTGACTAACTTCCCCGAAACCGCAGACGTTGCTGGCACGGCTACGGACGTGATTCTTTGCAGGGCTGACGGTTCTGTTTGGACCGTAACGGGGGGGAAGATTATGCACCTGCAAGGCTCCCGCTGGCACAACTATGGAGCCGAGCACGGCCTTCCGGCGGATACAGTGTTCACCATCTTTTTCGACCGCGAGGGGAACCTTTGGACTTCGTCTCGTCATCAGCTCTGGGTCCTTCGGCGCGATGCAAAACGCTTTTGCCTGTTCGATAAGGCATTCTCGGTAACCCAATTCGTCCAATCCAGAAATGGCGAAATCTGGATCGCAGAAGCCTGGACCGGCATGCATCCATTGAAATCAACATGCCGCGATTATCCGGTTCACCTCCCGGGCGCGGCCAAGATGTTGATTGACTCCTCAAATCGTTTATGGATCGCAGAAGACTACTACGGAGTATCAGTCGCCATGCCCGAAGCGCCTGTATGCGGGTTACCTCTACAACGGGATCACTTCACCGCCCAGCAGGGACTTTCGTCAGATCATACGCTTTCGCTGCTGCAAGATCGCGACGGGAATATCTGGATTGGTACCGCCCGAGGCCTGGATCGACTTCGGCCGACCGCCTTTCGATCTTACTCGCACGAGAACTTCCATTTTTACCCTTCTCTCGCGGCTACAAAAGACGGCGGTGTTTGGGTCGCCATTCATGGCAACCCGCTCGCTCTGATAAAGAACCAGACCTCTCTTACCGTGCAACCTAAACGTGGAAGTAGTCCTTTGTATGTGGATGCGAAGGATGACCTCTGGCTTCGTGATCCATGGGACCACCGCCTTCATTGTTATGGGCCCCACGGACGTCAGATTCTTCAAATGGACACTCCTGAGGCGGTGCGCGACATGGCAGCACAGAGCATCACTTCCGAAAGTTCTGGTGCGCTTCTTATCGCGTTCGAAAACCGCGGCCTGTGGCGCTACTGGAACGGTCGCTGGGATCCTGTTATGAGTCCGGGATTGCCTCACGATACGCCTGTTGTTTTGATGAAGGCATCCGACGGGCGGATCTGGTGCGGCTATTCCAATAATCGGATCGCGATTCTTTCCGGAGATCGAGTCGTCCTTGATACCGCTGCAAAGGGCATCGATATAGACACCGTGCTCACATTTCTGGAAGTCAATGGACGGATCTGGGCCGGTGGATCCAACGGTGTTGTCTATCTCGATCATGGCCACTTCGAACCTCTTCGCACAGAACCATCAAGCTTGACCAAAGGCGTCTCCGGCATGGTGTTCGACGGTCGGGGCAATCTTTGGCTGAACGGCGGAGCCGGCGTCGCCAGAATCGCGTCAAGCGAATTGCTGCGCTCGCTGACTGACCGAACCTATTCGGCCAAGGCGGCCGTCTATGGCGAATCCGACGGCATCTTAGGTCCACCGGCGCAACTGAAGCCAACGCCCTCTGCAATTAAGGACACCAAAGGCACGCTATGGTTTGCCACCAGCGGATCTCTTGTCTCGATCGACGGTACGGTCGCTCAGGAACACCTGTCACCCCCTGCAACGCAGATCCTTAGCGTGCGCCTGGACGACCACTTCGTTGCTGGCGCCTTTTCCGTTGAGCAACCGCTGACGCTGCGGGGCGGCAAGGAGAATCGTCTCGAATTCAATTTCGTCGGCGTCGACCTCAGCACACCTGAACGCGTCGTGTACCGCTACAAATTAGACGGCGAAGACACCGACTGGCGGCAAGCTGGTAATCAGCGCCAAGCCTTCTATTCCAGACTCGCGCCCGGCCGCTATACATTTCGTGTGGCTGCCTCCAATGGCCAGGATCAGTGGAATGAAGCCGCTTCGCCGGCTTATCTGTTGGTAAGACCGGCTTTTTATCAAACCATCTGGTTTGATGTCGTTTGTGCCGCCTGCTCGATCGCTATCCTCTGGCTGCTTTATCTCTTACGGGTGCAGGTAGTCACCTCACGCATTCGAGATCGCCTTAAACAGCGTGAGCACGAACGCCTTCGCATCGCCCGGGAACTGCATGACACCCTGTTGCAATCCATACACGGACTTGTGCTGCGATTCCACTTTGCCGCCGAGGCGCTTGAGCCGGACCACCCGAACCGCCCTGTGCTGCAAGGCGCTCTGGACCGGGCCGACGCTCTTATTCTAGAGGGGAGGAATCGCGTTCAGGACCTTCGGGGCGAACTCGACAAAGAGGAAACTTTTGCCCAAACCCTCACGCAAATGGTTCATGAACTGCGGAAGGAAAGTTCCACGGAGGTCCAGGTTTCAGAAGAAGGTACTCGGCGCCCCTTGCAACCCAACGTGCAAAAGGAATTCTGCAGAATTGCCCGAGAGTGTCTCGCCAACGCTCTTGCACACTCGAAGTGCGCACGCATTGAGCTTGCCATCTCATACGGGCGCTATGCTTTCCGATTACAGTGCAGGGACGACGGCGTAGGAATACCTGCATCGATTGTTCGTGCCGGGGGCAAAAAAGGGCATTGGGGAATCACCGGCATGAAGGAGCGCGCGCGAAGCCTCGGCGCCACTTTAGAGATTTGGAGCACTCCCGGAAACGGAACTGAGGTGGAAGTTACCCTTCGCTCCTCGATCGCTTATGTACGGCCATCTTCTTTGGGCAAAAGGCTTCGACATGTGTACAGAAAGCTTTTCGTAGAGTTTACGTAGCCCTTTACTAAATCCGAATCTGTTTGATTCCTCGACTGCGAGCGCAAAGCCAAGCCGCTTTGCTGGTGAGGCTGACCGCGAGGTGCCCCGAACGAATCGAGGCTCTCGCGGAAGCTTTATCAAACGGTGACCATACCCTGCGCCACTGCTTTCTCAACGCGTGACACCTCGGAGCGAACAAAGGCCAGCAAATCCTCATTGATTGTGTCTGCCTCGGTGGTACACATGCCGTGAGGAAAGCCAGGATAGACCTTGAGCGTGGCATTCTTTACCAGCGTTGCAGTGAGCTTACCGGAAATGGGAAAGGGAACGATCTGGTCTGCATCTCCATGCAGCACCAGAGTCGGGACGTCAATCTTCTTCAAGTCTTCGGTGAAGTCTGTTTCCGAGAATGCCGCGATGCAATCGTATAGGCCCTTGATGCCGGCCTGCAATCCCTGCAACACGAAGTTCTCGCGCACGCCCTCGGAGACCTTCGCGCCCGGGCGGTTGTAGCCGTAGAAGGCAGTGCTGAAGTCCTTAAAGTATTGCGGACGGTCGTTCACCATTCCTTGCCGGATCCCGTCGAATACCTCGACTGGAACGCCGTCCGGTCTTGTGTCGCTCTTCACCAAAAAAGGAGGAACGGCGCTGATTAGCACCGCTTTCGCAACGTGCTTCGATCCGTAGCGACCGAGATACCGCGCAACCTCTCCACCGCCAGTTGAATGACCGACCAGGATGGCATTTTTCAGGTCGAGCGCCTCAAACAGTTCGGCGAGGTCACTTGCATAGGTGTCCATATTATTGCCTTCCCACGTCTGGGCCGAGCGCCCATGACTTCGGCGATCGTGGGCAATAACGCGGAAACCGTGCTCGCCCAGGTGGAGCATCTGGGGGTCCCATGCGTCTGCATTCAGCGGCCAGCCGTGAGAAAAGACTACTGGCTGCCCTTTGCCCCAATCCTTGTAGTAGATTGAAGTGCCGTCTTTTGTTGTAATTGTACTCATCACATTTCCTTTCATAAATAACGGAGCCCTACGGGCCACTCTTTGTCAGTCCGGCAGTGTTCTCTAGGAGCACTGCCGAAACGTGTTTAGAGTATGCGTCGGTAATAAGCCTGGAACAATCCCCGGAGTGGGTATCCTTCGACTACACGATCGGGTAGGAGTAATTCACATTGGCCCATGGCGAATGAGGATCTTCTGAGCTCCGTCTGGTGTAAGAGTGTCGCGAGACGATCCGCATGTCAACTCCGGTTGAAAATTCCTCATTCTGCCGGTTGAAAATTTCCCAGCCCTCGGGCGGTGGTGGTTTACAGTTTCGGCCGGAGGATGGAACATAGAATCCGGCCGGTGAAGCGGAGGCGGGCAATGCAGGAGTGCAACCCACCAAGGAATAGCTGGCTGCAAACTCATCAAGACGATGGGGCTCGGGGCGGAGCCAGAAACAGCTTCGCCTCGAATCTTAGAAGTACCCATCGGATTGATAGATTTGCCCATGCCTCAAAAACTCACACCGAATGGCTTCGCTTGCCGCGAGTGTTCGTGAGGGCAGCGGCCGGGTCAGCATGTTGCGGTTCCGGGGCAGGGAGCAGTCCCGCTTTACGTCGCTCTTTGAGCCGATAACTTTCTCCGCGGATGTTCACCGTCGTGGAGTGATGCAGCAGGCGATCGAGGATCGCGGTCGCGATGATCGGGTCGCCGAAGATCGAACCCCACTCGCCATAGCTTTTGTTCGAAGTCAGGATGATGCTGCCCCTTTCGTAACGCGCACTGACCAGTTGAAAGAAAATAGTCGCGCCCAACTCATCCAGCGGCAGGTAACCCATCTCATCGATGATCAGCACCTTCGGAGCGAGATAGATGCGCAGCCGGCGGTCCAGGCGGCCTTCTCTGTAGGCGCGTCCGAGATCGGTTACCAGATCGTGCGCCGTCATGAAATACGCAGCCTGACCGGATTGAATAGCGGCTTCCGCCAGCGCCACTGCCAGATGAGTCTTGCCCACGCCTGGCGGCCCCAGCAAAATGACATTCGATGCTTCGTGGACGAATCGAAGCGTGCGCAGCTCGCGAATCTGCCGCTCGTCGATGGAGGGTTGAAAAGCAAAGTCGAACTGATCGAATGTCTTCACGTACGGCAGATGCGCCAGTTGCAACCGGGTCTTGAGATAACGCTGCCGCCGTGCATCGGCTTCCGCGCTCATCACTTCGAGCAGGAAATCGGCGTAGGCGGGTTCCTTCTTTGAAGCGCTTTCCAGAAGCGTTTCCAGACGTGCATCAATGGCGGTCAAGCTCAATGCCGCCAGCGTGGTTCGCAGCCGTTCCAGTGTCATCGCCCGCCTCCCGCCGCCAAACTCTCATAAGCATCCAGCGAACGCCGCTCCACCACGGGAGCACTCTGTTGAATGTGGATGAGCATTTTGCCGGTTTGCTTGTTGCCGAGCGGGATGCCTTCGTGATGCTCGCTTCGAGTGACCACCTGATGGCGTCTTACCGCTGGCGCGTGTCTGGCAATGAGTTCAGCACCGCAGCGCACTTCTACATCGCGGCCTTGCTCGCGAACCCAGACCTCTTTGCCCGCATAGCGCCAGGGGACCGAATAGCGGCTGCCCTGCCAGGAAACATAGGCATCTCGCGCTACCTTGCGTTGCTCGTCATCGGCGTACGGGTAAGGCAGACGGCCGTTCACCGGCTGCATACTGAACTGATCTTCGTCCCAGCGAATCAATACCTGTTCGCGAGTCGTTCCATGCACGCGTTGGTTGGCTACTTCCGATACCCAACGGCGTAACTCCGCGTTGAGATCGGCCAGGTTCGACGGCTCGCGGCCCTGCAAACCGCACAGAAAGTTTCGCCGCACATACTTCACGCCCGATTCCACTTTGCCTTTCGTCTGCGCCCGGTAAGGGCGGCACAGCCGTGGCGTGAATCCCCAATAGCGGGCGAAGTCCAGAAACACGGCGTTCCAAATGATCTCGCCGCGTTCGTCCGTGCCCGTCCACACGGTCTTCATCCGGTCATAGAGAATCTCTTCGGGCACGCTGCCCCATTGTTGAAAAGCCGCTTCGTGCATGCGCAAGAGCGTTCCCAGCTTCTGGTCCGTGGCAGCTTCCGCCATCATCATGCGGCTGTAGCCCAGCGTCATCGTGAAGCCCCACAGCATGCGCTCTTCTCCCGATTCCGACAACACTCCGAGATGTCCCCAGTCCACCTGCGCTTGTTTGCCTGGCGGCGTCTCGAACCGCCGGACGGCGACCACCCGCGCCGACTCGCGCTGCGGCCGAAGCCAGTCCGTCAGGATCGTGTAGCCGCCGCTGTAATTACATTGCCGCAGTTCGCGCAGCAGCACTTGCGCATTCCAGACGCCGGCCTGAAGCCGTTCCTGCAGATATGGTTTGAACGGCTCCAGTTTGCTTACCGGAGCCGATCTCGGTCCATACACCGGTCTTCCCTCCGGCTTCAGCAGGTACTTCCGGATCGTCTTACGATCGAAACCGGTCAACTGACTGATCGCCTGAATGCTCAACCCTTCTCGTTTGAGCTCGCTGATCTCTTCCACGTCTTTCCCCCTGAACAGGTGTCCGCCCTCCTCTGGTTCCCAGAGTTGGGGTTACACCACTCGACCAAAAGGGGTGGGGAATTTTCAAACGGCACTATGGGGATTTTTGCACCGGCGCTGACACGCAAAGAGAAAACGACTTGATGGCTATCGGATCACACAGGCCTGTTGCCCTGGATGCAAGCTTGAACCCGCGTACCAGCATGACGAGTACTGTACATTCTAGCCCGCAGCCTCTCCAGGCCAATGACAGGACCTCATCGCCATGCGGCGCGGTTTCCTGGATGGCTAGCATTAGTGCTCATAAACGGCTTGCCGGGAGACTTTGCCCCTGAAAAGCCAGTACACAATGCGGAAGTAGAGTACGGCCAAAGCCATGCCCATGGCCCACCAGACAAGTCCCACCTGAAGAGTATGAGGGCCAGCCAAGGCGCGAGCGATTGTCAAGTCTTGGCCCTCCTTGCCAACCGCAGGCAGCAGAACCGGGAATAGGCCAAGCGCAGCGCCGGCAATCATGCTGGCAAGATACAAGCAGGAACCCCAGAATGCTTCGAGCGACGCTCGTTTTCGGAGCGAGACGAAAATAATCGCAAAACCAGCCAAAACAGCAGCGGGTGCAATGAATGCAAGCGGGTGCGCCTTGTAGTGGTCGAGTGAACTCGGCCGGGCCAATACAGTTGCAGGAAGACTGAGAAGGGTGAGGAGAGCCACCCACGGCAGGAGCTTTCCTGCCCACGCGAGGGCCCGCTTTTCGAGGTCGCGTTCTGTCTTGAGGGCCAAGTACAACGACCCATGCATTGCGAGCGCAACCAGAGCCAGCACTCCGCCTAGAACGGTGTACCAATCGAGAATGCCCGGATGAGGACCGGTCCTCCAGTCAGTCCAGAGCGGAAGGAAAAAGTAATTGTCGGCACCCAGTGGAACCCCGCGGACGACATTCGCAAGCGCCGCTCCAAAGAAGATCGCAAGCAAAACACTCGAAAATGAGAATACGCCATCGAAGAACGTGCGCCACAGAGCATCGTCCGACTGGTGGCGCAGTTCGATTCCGATACCGCGCAGGATGAGCAGCCAGAGCACGATCATCAGGGGCAGGTAGAATCCACTGAACGCGGACGCATAAAGTAGCGGAAAGGCGAAGAAAAGCGTGCCGCCGGCAGCCAGCAGCCACACCTCATTGCCGTCCCACACAGGACCGATTGCGCGCAGAGTCTGCTGGCGCTCCTCTTCGGTCTTTGCGATCAACAGGTGAATTGCGCCCACCCCGAGATCAAAACCGTCCAGTACGACGTAGGCCGCCAACATCAAAACGACGATCCAGAACCAAAGTGTACCCATGCATCTCTCCTACGCTTCCGCCAAGATCTCTCCAGCCGGTTTATACACAGGCACCGCAGGACCCTCTTCGACAAACTTGTAGATAACGACGATCCAGAGAATGGAAAGCGCCGAGTACATGCCGAGGAAGCCCAGTAGGGTAAACAAGCTTGTGCCTGCGCCGATATGTTTCGAGTACCCCTCGGAAGTACGAATCAGACCATACACCAGCCACGGCTGACGACCGATCTCCGCCGTCATCCATCCTGCGGTATTTGCGATGTAAGGCAGCGGCCAGCTCAACAGAATCGGCCACAAGGCCCACTTCGTGTCAAAGAGCGTACCTCGCCACAACAGAAGGCCTGCCAGGCCCATCAATGCCGCGAAGTAAGTGCCAAGGCCCGCCATGATGTGATAGCTGTAAAACAGCAGCGGCAGGGTGGAAGGCCACTGATCGCGCGGGATCCGATCGAGTCCCGTTACCTCCGCGGTCGTGGTGCCGTAGATCAAGAAGCTGAGCACCTTGTTCACCACCAGAGGGTTATCAATCTTTTGTCCCTCGATATCGGGCTCACCCAACAGCACCATGGGGGCGCCCTTCTCGGAATGGAAGAGACCCTCCATGCCCGCTACCGCAGCAGGTTGATTCTTTGCCATATACTTGCCCTGGAGGTCTCCTGTTGGAAAGATCTGCGCTAAACAGGAGATCATGCCGGCCATGACGCCGATCTTCAGGAAAATACGGCCGAAGTCACCTTCTCGCTTCTGCAAGAGGTAAAACGCTCCCACCGCCGACATAACGAAGGAACCCGTAATAACAGCGCCGCATTCGTTATGCGCATACTGCAGCCATGCCCACGGATTGAACAACAGTGCCCAGAAACTGGTGACATCATACGTACCATTCGGCAGCAGGCGGTACGCGACGGGATGCTGCATCCACGCATCTGTCACGATAATGAAGAACCCGGATATCCACGAGCCGGCAAACACCAGAAACGCGGACAGCCAGTGCATCCGTTTGGAAAGCCGCCCCTCGCCAAATAGAAAGAGCCCGAGGAAAGCCGACTCCAGGAAGAATGAGAAAATACCTTCCATCGCAAGCGGCATGCCGATAACCCCGCCTGTTCTCCGCGAGAACTCCGACCAATTCGTGCCGAACTGAAACTCCATTGGAATCCCGGTCACGACACCAAGAAGGAAGTTCACGGCGAAGATCTTCGACCAGAAGCGAGCCGACTGATCGTAGCGAACGTCGCCAGACCTCAGCGCGAGAGTTTTCAGCACCACAATCAGCAAAGCAAGCCCCATGGTGAGCTGCGGGAACAGATAATGGTACGTGATCGTGAATGCAAAGTGAATGCGGTGGAGCGTTAAGGCGTCCAAGAATCCTCCAAACGGTCTACATTTGCTCTTAACAATGCCGGAAACTTACTACGCGTAAAAAGCTTTCCGGATAACTAACCAGCCTCTGACGGCCACTCTTACTTTATGGATTGGGCCTAAGATGGGCATTGTTCGTAATCCGCTATCTTCGCCAATGTTTATAGTTACTGGGCGGCGGTGAGCTGCGAGGGTGAACGAGAACCCTTGCGGGGTATGACGATGCAAACGCCGTCCCATGTGGCGTGGCCGAGTCCTGACGGTGGTGAGTGTTTCATGGATACTATGCCGATATTGTCCGAATCGACATGGAAATGATTCTCCAGGTATCTGCTGACAAGAATGGCGCGATCACGCGAGAGTGCAACTTTGTGGACCGGATCATCACCATCCCAGTAGCCTTCGACGACGATTGGGCTCTCAAATAACGAATTGCCATATTCGGTCAGGGCGGAATCCAGCAAGGCCTTACCGCGGGCAGACAGTTCCTCTAGTCCAGTAGAGTTCTTTTCGAACAGGTCTGGCCCAGGTAGCCAGGCACGGAAGTTCCCGGGTTTTGTGAAGAACTGGTCTTTGCGGTACTGTTCCGCTGACAGGTGATCTACGTTGTAGTAGCCGCGCCGCCGAAAGAAGCTTTTCACTAGGAAATTATGTTTCAGTGCTTCTGTTTCGTCCGCCAGATTATCTGTACTCGCATTTAGATTCGTCAGTGACTCTCTGATATTTGTTCCCGCGCTTGTTCCTCGTTCGTCGGGAGCGGCGACCTCCGAGATGATTTGATGAATTTGCCCGACACTATCATCAGCTTTTGCAGCTGCATCCCTTGCGCTGGTGATTAGTTGATCGAGTTTCTCCGAAGCGTGACGAGACTGCAGATTCGATACCAGTGCGTCGGCCTGTCCTGCTGCGTGGTTGAGGTCAGCAACTGTCCCCTGAATCTTATCGGCCAACGCTTGATCCCGCAGCAGTAATCCAGCAGCGCCGCGGCCTGCCTTCAAGCTGGCGACGATATCGTTGACGTTGGCGGTAGTGGTCTTGAGTGTTTCCCGAACGTTGGCAGCTAGCGCCTGGTCTCGAAGCAGCATTCCGGCTGTGCCACGGCCTGCCTTCAATCCGACAACCACGTCATTGACGTTCAGCAAAGCAGTATGAGCGTCGTCCAGAGTCCCATCAAGTTTGCCGCTCACTCGTTTGATCGCTCCATCGGTATCGTCGAGCAGACCAGTTCCCTTAGCCAGGATGTCAGCCATTTCCAGCGGCTCTTTGGTCGGCAGGGTACTTAAGGGAGCAGCCGAGGGAGCACGCGGGCTGCCTGATCGGATCGACAAGAAAACATCACCTACCACGCCCTCAGTTCCGATCGTGACGACAGAATCCGTTCGCACCAAGCCTCGTAGACTCTCGTCGATTCTCAAGGCAAGACGAAACCTAGAAGTCGGTGATCCGGGAATGCGAATGCCAATCACTTGACCCGCATCCACTCCCGCCACCCGAACCTTTGAACCCTTGGAAACCCCGG
Organism: Bryobacteraceae bacterium; assembly: GCA_965219105.1. GTDB lineage: Bacteria > Acidobacteriota > Terriglobia > Bryobacterales > Bryobacteraceae > Bog-105. The sequence continues at coordinate 5,303,164 of OZ244728.1, forward strand.
CCAGGTTCACGAATTCCGCGTAGTACTCAACGTGACGAGAGAAAGCTTGATGCCGGTCACCGATCAGAAACAGTCCGGCTGAGAAGAGCAGAAGCCCAGCGACAACGAAAATCCCGACAATCCGGTTCTTGTTTTTCATTCTCTATTGCTCCGAAATTAAATTGCGCGCCGTCTCATGCTCACTGGCCGCGACCTCTTGCGCGGTTCCATGCGCAATCAGGTCGCCTTTATCGAAGACCGCAATCCGATCTCCCACTCGTTTCGCGCCATGAACGTCGTGGGTGACGATGATCAAAGTGGTCTGATGCTGGGCCTTTTGTTCCAACATCAGTTGGTCAATCTCAGCGGCGGTTATCCGATCCAGTCCGCTGCTGGGTTCATCCGCAAGCAGGATCTCCGGTTCCAGCACCAACGCCCGCGCCAGGCCAGCGCGCTTGCGCATTCCCCCCGAAAGCTCCGAAGGCATCTTCGCCTCATCCGCTTGCAGGCCTACCTGGCGGAGGACCTTGTGAACCGCGAGATCCACTTCCTCTTGTGGTTTGCGGGTCAGCCGGAGCAGCGGCAGAGCCAGGTTTTCATACAGCGTTAAGGAATCGAACAGAGCTGCGTCCTGGAACAGGAAACCCATCCTGCGGCGTACACCGGACAGCTCGTAAGGCTTCATCCGCGTGATCTCGTCTTTTCCAATCCAGATGCTTCCGCTGTCGGGTTTTAGAAGGGACATGATCAGCTTCAGCGTCACGCTCTTGCCGGTCCCACTTCGGCCAAGGATGCACAGGGCCTGACCTTTCGGGACTTCAAATGAAACATCCCGCAGAACCTGCTTTGCACTGAACGCTTTCGAGACCCCTTCGAAAGCGACTGCCGGTTTCCCGCTTTCCGTCACAGGGCGCTCTCCGGAAACAGAAAGAAGATGCCCTTGATCAGAATCACATCGGCCAGGATGATCAGTAACGACGAGACCACAACGCTGTTTGTCGCTGCCTGTCCAACTCCCTGCGCGCCGCGATTGGTTGTGTATCCGAAGTACGACGAGACCGTTCCGATGATGAGTCCGAAGACGGCTGTCTTGACGGTAGGCGGGACAAAGTTGGACCACTCGAAAGCCGAAAAAGCGCGCGTTAGGTAGAGCTGAAATGAAATCCCGGAGGCGGCATGTTCGGCCACAAAGCCACCCAGCAGGCCGGAGAAGTCCATGAAGATTGTGAGAAGCGGCATCGCAACAACACACGCAAGAATACGCGGAACAACCAGAAACTTGAACGAGTCAATCGAGAGCGATTCAATGCCATCGATTTGCTCGGTGGCTCTCATGTTTGCCAGCACAGCTCCAATACCCGATCCCACGCGGCCCGCTACCAACAAAGCCGCCACCAAAGGCCCAATCTCAACAAAGAAGGCCAATGCCTGGACGGTGGGAATCAGCGAAGTGGCTCCGAACGTGACCAGCGTGCTGCGAGTATGCAGCGTCATCACTGCGCCAAGCGCGAAGCCGGAGGCCACGATAAGAGGAAGCGAACTGGCTCCCACTTCCGCTAGTTGCCGCTCAATCTGGCCGCCCTCGAAAGGACGCCGAAACAGATCGACCAGCCCGCGCATGCCAAAGCGGCTGACATTCCCGACAAATTCGAAAGCGCTAGTCAAAGCTCATCCCTTTTACTTAAGACCTTATTGTTCCGGGCCCGAGCCCTCGTCTCAACAAATTTCGAAGCTCTTTCCGGCACGCGCAGCTGAACACCTCGAGCGGGTCTGGCGTTGCGGCCAGAGCGGCGGCTCGGATCTGGTCAACGGTCATGTTCGGATTACCGTAGTGCTCCACAATCCGCTTCACTAAATCCTCGGCGGCCAGCATAACGGGTTCCGAAGCGAACAATCTGATGCGACTCACCAGCGCGTAGAGAGGCACCAGGTCATCAAGATCTTCAAGCACGTGCGTAAGCGAAACCAGATACAGATGGCTGGCTTCCTTGATAAAATCGGAATATAGAGCTTCTCGCAAGGCAATTTCCCGGCTGGAGTGTTCGCGCTGACCAACGCTTCGCTGGAGCATATAGCTGCTTAATAGTGGAGCAATCGCGCCGATGGACGAGCCGCCCAAAGCTGCCAACGCGCTGATGAGCGTCGTGTTCATGACGAACACCCTATGCCGTCCCGTTCCCTGATCTGTAGAACTTTCGTCCTAAGTCTATTTCGAGCCGTCACTGTAGCGACTTCAGACACTTTTCCATTACCTGGGTAAGCGCCCGATGATTGCTGTCAGCTCCGCCTGTGATTCCATGTATCCCAGTTCTGCCTTCAACAAGTCGGCCCGAGCCTTTGTCAGATCGGAGATTGCCTGCGACCTTTTGGAATTGAGAATAACCGCGTAGTGAAGCTGTGCACCGGCGAGCCGGTCTGCCTCTTCACGCAACGCCACCGCTTGACGGGCAACGTCGATTAAGCTTCGACTCTGTTCGACTTTGTTGAGCGCTTTTTGCACGTTCACTCCGGCATCATCTTTGAGCCGTTGGAGATTCTCAAGTGCTTGCGCACGTTGAGCCTCCCGTTCCCGGAGCACGGCTCTTTTCTTTCCACCGTCGAAGAGCGTATAAGTGAAGTTAAAGCCAACTACGCCGTAATTGTGGAAGAGAAAAGGCACTCCATTCTGGTAGTCATATCGCGCAAAGAAAGATATGTCCGGGATGTATTCGGCTCTGGCTTCGTCGACTGCGGCTTGCGCCTTCTGGACGACTTGCTCAGCCGACTTGATCTCAGGAGCGGCTGATTCTGCAAGGCGAAGGCACTCTTCTCTGCCAGGCAGATCGAGCGGCGCAGGCGTCTGTTCCTCGAGTTCGAGGCGACTGCCCTGCGGCAGTCCGAGCACATCGTTGAACTGAGCCTCTAGATCAGAATGGCGGATTCGCGCAGTAAGTTCGCTCTGTTTCGCTTCCAGGGCGGACGCTTTGGCGCCGATAAGCGCCACCGCAAGGGCATTGCCCCGGCTAAAATCTTGCTCTGATTCGGCAACTTGCTCCTCTGCAACCTGCAACTCTTTCGCTGCTGTCTCTTGCTCCAACTGCACTGTAAGAAGCCCATAATAAAGCTGCCGAACAACTAGTGCCACTTGGTTTCGAAGCGACTGAAGGTCATCTCGGCTGGCACTCTCATCGGCTTCGGCGATCCGGTGGGCATCATGTATCTTAAACAGCTGTGTAAGCGGCTGGGTGAACTGGGTCCGGCTGATTTCGTTATTCACCTCTCCTTGTTTAACTTGCAGGTTGCTGGCGGGAACAACTCCAAGTCCCGCGAAGGTTCCGAAGGCGCCAGGAGAAAACTCCAGGACATCGGTTTGCGTGAAATGAAGGTATGAAGACGAGTTTGTAAGTTGAGGGAAATAACTGCTTCGGGCGACACGCGTGGCGCTGCGCAGTTCCGAGACTTTGTCTATACCGATCAGCAGTCCATGATTATTCTTAAGGGCTAAATCAATGGCTTCGGTCAAAGTTACTTTTCGAAATTCCTGCGACGGCGAGACAACAGGAGTGCAGAGACCGATTATCGAAGCCAATGTTGCACACAGCAACACACGGGTGCTCAGAATCCGATAACATCGCAAGGGCATTAGGCGAGTTCCTCCAAGCTCGAAATCGAGAGCCGAACGAAGACTGTCAGAAGCAGAGCGGCAATGCTCGCCCACGCCATCGCAGTAAAAGCGTCGGCGAACGCCAGCGTGGAGGCTTGCTGCCGAACTGTCGCGCCGAGAAGGTAGCCACCTAGAGCGGTCGCGTGCGAGTGACCGCCAGTTACGTTGCCGAAGCCAAAGGCTGTGCCGCGCAGGAAATCAGAGACTGGCAATCGAGCCAATCCCGTCTCCTGTTCCAGAATATTGGCATGAAACTTGGTGCGATCGCTCAATAGATGAAGTAACAGTACCGTCCCAATCTGTCCGCCCATAATGCGCACGGTGTGAAAGAACGCGGAGAACGTGAGCACTTCCGCGGGGCGCTGTGGCTTTCCGAAAACTGAAACGGCTCCGGTTCCAATCACCTGAAGCACAACCGACCCGACAAGGCCCAGCATGGCGAACGATTCTCCGATCGCAAACAGCACCGCGTATGGGAGATACGTGTGCGGACCCCAAGCCGCCGTGAGATGTGCGCAGAGAAACGCTGTTACGCCCACGATCGCGAAGCCAGAAGCCATGATGAGCCGCGCATTCACCACCCGTAAGCACAGCGCCACGACCCAGGCGACGCCAAACTGCAAAAGGCCGACCAGCCCCAACACAGGACCGACCTGCTCATTTCTGAGACCTCTCACACCGAAAAGAAACTGCGGGACGAGAAGCGCTGTCGCAAGTATGAAAAACCTGAAACCAAACAACAAGATAGAGAGGAGAATCGTGCTGCGATTGCGTAAGAACGGAACCGTAATCAGTGGATTTGGATCAAGGTTCCGACGTAAGATCGAGATCACGATAAGAAACAGGCCGGTTATCAGCAGGGCAGAAAAGTTCGGTGAGTCGAACCAGTGCACTCGCTCGCCTTCGTCGAGTGCACCGTAAATCAGCGCGAGCCCAAAACTCCAGTACAGAAGACCTCTCCAACTCGGTCGAGGTCCTTGAGCTTTGGGCAGAGGCGTTCGAGGGATGCCGAAGTAAACGCACGCGAACATCATCGGAGCCAGGCAAGCAGCCGTCCAGAAGATCCATCGCCACGAGAGGGTGCCTGTGTCCCAGGCTGTCAGTGACGATGCAATGTTCACGGAAAAGAGGATTGCCATCGAGTACGCTGCCAAGCCAATGTGGGCAATGCGAAGCGGCAGGTTCGTGAGAACAAAGCTCAATGTGAGCGGGTAGAACGTGCCTGAGGTGAGCCCCGCAATAACCTCGAGAACCAATAGAGCTCGGTAGCCCGCCGCGAACGGAATGAGGAGAGATGCAACCGCGTACCCTGCGCTGCAGAAGAGCAGAATGCGGCGAGGACCGAACAGGCCGCCAAGGTAAACCGAGAAGGCTCCGATGAACATGATGGCCATGCTGTACGAAGTAGGAATCCAGGCGCCCTCATCGACCGATAGGTTAAGTGCCCCGCGGAGGTCTGGAAGTGCGACACTAAGCAGTCGTCCGTTCAGAGTGGAAAGTAGACCACCCAGGAGAACCGCGAAGATGCCCAACGGTAAGAACACCGGTTTCGCCTTCGCCCGTAGGGATACTTGTTCAGCCATCCTTTAGCCTCGCGTCTCCACTCTGATGCTCACGGTGGCAGACATGCCTGGTCTGAGCGCTTCGAGGTTCTGGTTTGAATCGATACTAATCTTTACCGGAATGCGCTGAACGATTTTTGTAAAGTTCCCGGTGGCGTTATCAGGAGGCAGCAGGGCCGTTTGCGCTCCACTTGCGGGTGCAATGAGAAGCACATGTCCTCTCCAGGTGCGCGACGGAAATGTATCTAGTCGGATCTCGGCAACATCGCCCGGCCGCATGTGAGTCAGCTGTGTTTCTTTGAAGTTCGCCTGCACCCAGGGAGCTTGTTCCACCAGCGAGACAACCGTCGTTCCCGGACTTACGATCTGACCGGGGAGAACATTTCGGGATGCGACATATCCTGCGACCGGCGCCACGATCACGGTGTAGCCGAGCGCAATCTTCGCTGATTCGAGCGCAGCGCGGCGGGCGTCTATCTCCGCTTGGACCTGCTCCTCTTTCGCTGTTAATAGGTGCCTTGAACTTACTGCGCCAGCAAAATCCGCTTTGCTGCTTTCAAGACCTGCCTGCGCTCGCTCCAGGTCTGCTGAACGCGCTTGGAGTTGAGCATCCGCGGATTTCAGATCCGATTCCCGGCTCTCGAACGCCGCATTCGCCGCCGCGGTCAGAGCTCGTTGATTTTGCAGTTTCTGTAAGGTTGTCGCCTTGCTCGAATACAAGCCGCTCTGCCGATCGTCTTCTTCCTTCGCATTCTGTAGTTGAGCCTGTGCACTGATGAGAGCTGCTTTGGCGGTGCGAATTGTTGCATTCGCGGCAACCATGCCCGCCTGAGCCGAGGCGATCTGTCCTTCTGCTGCCGCAATACCGGCCTGCGCCTGCTGGACCTTTGCGTCTGCCACTTGCTCTTGACGCCGAAGCTCAGCGGTGGCCGCCTTCGCTCCTTCCAAAGCCGCTTCCGCTGCATCCTGTTGCGCTCTGTAGTCTTCATCGCGTATCGATGCAATCACCTGGCCAGCATTGACATGCTGATACTCCGAAACGTCCATACGAGCCAGCAGGCCGGATGCTTTCGTACTCAGAGCTGTAACATCAGCACGAACGTAAGCATCGTCGGTGCGCTGGACGCTCCGGCTGCTCTCCCACTTACTCCAATTGCCGTAAACCAAAAGGAACAAGCTGACTGCGAGAAACAAAATGCAGAGCGTCACGGCCCAGGACGGAAAGCGCGACGCGTTCGGCTGCGAAGCTGAAATCGCCGGGCTTTGTTCGTGTTCGGATATAGTACTGGCTGGCATCATGCCTTTCCTCTGCAATGCGGAATCATCGGTCCATGCTTAGCGTTCAGGTTCCAAGTCCAACCGGGTGTTGTATGTCTCGAGCCCTTGGTACTTCGCTTCAATCCTTCTGGTATGAAGTTAGCTGTTATCCACCGCAAGAGCGACCCGACATAGCGTTACTGGGAATCCCCACTTTAGTGGGGATCAACTCTCGGCGAAGATCAACAGGTTTGCGAGACGATTTGCTCGTTTGCTAGTGAATGCCCAGAACACTACACGGCGACCCTTGGGCAAGGCTGTAAACCGTACTCCAGAGACGAGAAAGGTAAAGGTCCCGCTGGTGTAACCCAATAATCAGCAAGTCTGCTTTCTGATCTATTAAGAAGGCCACAATCGATTGGCTCTCACTCCCCTCCAACAGAGATCCCGTTAACTCCACGCCTAAACGTTTCGCTTCTTCCTGGGCCTTCTTTTGTAAAGCTTCATAGACGCCTCTCCGCTGTTCTCTTAGAGTGATCAGCGCAGCCGGATCTGCTGCAACCGCGTATGCCGTATACGCGGGGAGCTCGCGCATCACCGTTACCGTTCGCAAATCGGCTTGCAAAAGCTTTGCAAGCGCAATGCCGGAAGTGAGAGCGCGGCTCGACTCCCGAGTTTCATTCAGCGCAACAATCATTTTCTTTAACATATTCATTGGACCAGCGGAACGTATCAGAAGAGCGGTACCCGCGAACTGTCCTGCTTACGCACAGTAATGCGTTCGATACTCCTAGGCGTGATCATTACGGCACTGCGCAGCTGAAGCAGAGCTAAGTGGAGCAGCATTCGCACAACGTGCTCTTCCAGCCCAAGTATCTGGGCACACGAAGAGGTCGCATAGCCCAGCAAGATGAGCAATACAAAGCAAACGCGCGGAGCATTAGTGAGTCTGAGGATGGGCGATAAAGCCGGATGAAGCATCCGTCGCACAGTTGTGATCGGAACGGAAGATAGTGGCTTCTTAATCGGCACGCTGTTGACCACGATGTAGCGGGTGACAGTTGCGATTGCGTCTTGCGCCGGCGGCTTTGACATATCTAGATCGCCGATCGCTTTCCTCAAAGTGTTCTCCGCCTCGTCTGGGTCGGCGACCAGGAGCAGCGCCGTCTGGAATAGCCGATCTAGATTCGACGCGAACACGTCCGCCCACGTCAGCGAGTTACCAGCGTCACGCCTTCCAGTCGCTTCGCGTAAACAATACATTGTGTGTCATGCCTCCTAAGGCCTAATCAGTTGGCCGCCTGGCAGTAACCCATCGGAGTCCTATCTCCAGATTACGGGCGAGTAAGTGTCGTCGATACCTTCCTTCTGAGTAAAGGAGAGTACCTCTTTCGGGTATTCACGCGACACGAGAGGTGTAAGTGCTTTCTTTCATTTAATAAGAGCGTCGGCTTAGACGTTTTGTTGGATGGCACTAACATTCCCGCGATGTTCAAGGCACGGCAGGAGAGCAGGATCAAATTGATCGGCTCAACTCCCCCAATTGCCGATATCTCGCCAAATGTTGGCAGCCAGTCGCCCTGGTTCTTTGCGGGGTTTCACCTCGATGTCTTTGTTTTCAGCCAGAACACCTTTGCCGATCTTGGCAGTTCAATTGCACTCCACGAATTATGAAACGAACGCGCAATAACAATACTCCCCGCGCAAATCACGCGTGGCAGTACTATGCCGCTCTCATTGCACACTTGCTCACAGGCCCAACTGTGTTGTTTGCCTTTGTATTTACTGGCTGGAGTCTAGCGGCAAATGTGGGTCTCACAAGTACGTTCCTTTGGTCCGCGGGCCCACTCTCCAACTGGATGGTCTGGCTTGCAACGGCAGTCCTTGTAACCACAGGCGCCTCGAAACTTACCCATGCGACCAATCAGGGGCGCAATAACCAGTGAAGGTCAACCTTACGTCTCTTTTGCTCACCGTCGTACTCACCGCTGGGGCGGCAGAGGTGAAGCAGCAATCGCTTGAAGCATGGCAGGCTTATGTCCTATCAGCAACGGCCCGGATGCGGCAGAACCTACGCGCAGGAGGCCCTTTCCTCAAAGTAAACGCAGATCAGGATTGGGGCGAGAAGGTCCGGAGCGGGGAGATTCTGGTTGTGCCGGGCAGCTCACAAGGCCTTGTTAAAGTTCCGGCGGGGATGATTCACGATTGGCTGGCCGTCGCTTTTATCCCACATACAACGATCAACGAAGTGTTGTCTGTGGTCCGCGATTACAACCGCTATAAGGATCTCTATCGCCCAGTCGTGATCAATTCCACAATTCTCTCTCGAGGCGAGCGAGAGGATCGGTTTTCGATCGTGTTCATGAACAAGTCGATATTCTTCAAGGCGGCACTCGAGAGTGAGTTTGAATGTTCATATGTCCGCGTGACTGAAAAGCAGTGGTACAGCGTCGCTAAAACTACTCGCGTCCAGGAGATAGCAAACTATGGCGAGCCCGGTCAACGCACGTTGGTCCGGACAGAAGCAAGCGGGTTCATCTGGCAATTGGCGGAGATCACTCGCTACGAGGAACGCGATGACGGGGTATACATCGAACTCGAAGCGATGGCGCTGAGCCGCGATATTCCAGTTTCCCTGCGCTGGATAGTTGAGCCGATTGTGCGCCGAGTATCCAGAAGCTCGCTGACGACATCTCTTCGACGAACTCAGGACGCCCTGTGTTCGGGCGCCGGCTCCGGATCCTGCGTAGGATCAGGTCTCGATTTTGCGGACCAAGGCGCCGCTACTGCACGAAATTCTTCTGCACGCCACTCGGTCCGGTGAACGTTATCGGCTCTCTAGATCTCCGACAACCTTACTGGGCAAGCTTGGCCTTCGTTTTGGATCGGCAAACAAATCTTACGGCAAGTGACTCCTCATCCGTGAAGAGCATTGGGAAATCGCTTGCTACGCAAACGGATCAATTCCCGGAAATCGAAAGGAAATCAGTTATTGTGTTTCATCGCATTCTGTGTGTGAGCGTTGCATTGATGCTCTTCACATCCGTTTCGCAATCTCAACAGGCTTTCCCACGTGATCGTGTTCAGCCCGGTACCATGGCGGGCGCTGCGAACCAAAGTCCCATTCAGACAGAGAGCAAGCGCATTTTTGGGATTGTTCCGAACTACCGAACCTCTCCGAGTCTGAATGACTTCAAGCCGTTAACCACTAAGCAAAAGTTTAAAGTTGCTTTCGACGATGCTTCTGACCGTGGCACTTTCGTGCTCGCCGGTCTATTTGCCGGCGAAGCCCAACTGACCAACGCCAATAGGGCATTCGGGCAGGGCGCGGCTGGTTACGGCAGATATTATGGCACTGCGTTTGCTGATTTCGTCATCGGGGATTTCATGACCGAGGCGATCTACCCCAGCCTCCTCCACCAAGATCCGCGTTACTTTCGACGCGGCACCGGAACCACCTGGTCGAGATTACGCTATGCGACGGGCCAGATTTTCTGGACACGCGGAGATTCTGCAGAGTTGGAAGTCAACTATTCGGAATTGATTGGAAATTCAACCGCGGTAGCGATCTCAAATACTTACTACTCGGATAAGCGGACAGCCTCCGATGCAGTATCGAAACTCAGCATGCAACTTGGTGTGGATGCTGCTGCCAACGTTCTCAAGGAGTTTTGGCCGGATTTCGAACGCAAGTTCGGCCGAAAGAAGCGCTAAGAACTTCGAATTGAACAACCGGTTGGGTCTCGGCAGCCAACGGTGCCTCACATCCGTCGCGTTAGGAAATTGTTGAGCAGTATCCTGCTCGAGAACATCCATCATCTAAAACAGATTTGTCGTTACCTCATCCAGCGAAGGAGGATTGGCACCTTGAAAACCCGCGAATTTACAGCTTAAAAAGTCACATCTATGAGCGTTTGCGTCCGGATGGCAGCCCACGGCGGCGCACGGCTTTTCCCAAGAAACCAGATCTGTCGCGATACAGTTACTATTAAGTGCTGCCAATAATTTTGAATAGAAGGTTGGACTGGACGACGCTTCTACGGTCAATTGTGCACTGAAGGTGCTGTTCTCGAACACTAACCTTTCGGCTCACTTGCGTGATCGCGAAGCTTAGAGCAATCAGCGATTCACATCGTTAGTCATGTCGGAAAGTTTCATTTTTGCTTGATTGCTGGCCAGAAACGGACTTCGGGATCAGTACTCCCGCGGCGAATCCGATGCCGACTTAGGGCTCGCGCCTACAAAACAGATCGAAACACAGCGCGTTGCACATGAAATCGCGAATACAGGCAGCACCAGGGAAAGGAACATCAGGGCGATCACAGAGGGAGCTTACGCGCATCTGGGCATGTTACCGGCCGTGCAGCTGTTTCGCCAAATTGCGCCAGATGAGAGCCAAGCCTCAAGACCCACGCGGAAAAGCTCGGGACGGTAAAACTCATTGGGACATGGATATCCTCCTCACGGTGCTGAAGGACAAAAAAATTGTATCGGCACCGAGCACCTCCCGAAAAGTTGTCGTGTTTGGGACGGTGCCGCCCATGCCGACAAAGTCGGGAGGCATTCCGAAGATTGCGCAAGTCTGTCGGCAGCTGCGCACACTGCCGGGCTGTCGGGGGAAACACGCACGCAATGGAGCCGTCGAGCGTTTCCTCCATCGCTAGACTCATGCCGGGAGCGCAATGCTGTTTGAGATGATGCCGCACCTTGCCAAGTACATCAGCCAACCGCTGGTGGGGACGAGGCGGCAAGTCAGGTTTACATGTGCTTCGCTCGGCAGCACGATCTTCGACCCTGATAACCTCCATAGAGGCCATTGACCTCGAGCGTCGGACGATACCCCTCGCGCTTCAGCATACCGTTGCCTGGTTCGCGAAATCCGGCGGAGGTGCCCACGTGTGCAAGCACTTCTTCTCATCGAACGACAGCTGATCGAGCGCTCTTCGCGGGGTTGGATTAATCGCTTCAACGTCGTCATAGAATCCCGCTACGGCGACTTTTCACCATCATGTAACGAGGCGACAAATTCCGCGGCAGCATGAAATGGATTAGCTAGTCCTTCGCCGTGGCGGCCGGAATGCAAATCCTTCAGGAACCTGTACGGTGAATGAACGTCCGGCCAAGCCGCGCGAACTCACAGTGATGCTTGGTATTTCAGGCCTCCACATTCCGCCATCGGCCGATAGCACGAGGTCGCAGGCCAACGCCTCGCGCCTTTCGCGCACCAGCTGGGGAGGATCACGCTCCCGATCTCCTCCTCCGCCTCGAAGATGAACCGCAAGTTGACGACCCAATCGGCGGCTCGCTGTACGTCACTCTCGTGGGCCGGGTCGGTGCTCACCGACGGGATAACAACGAACTCTGCCAAATCGCGGAGGTAGGCGACGTAATTATCGAGCAGCACCTTCAATATCCCGTCCATTTCACGTATCTCCCTATCGGTTCACGTTGCGTCCGTCGTTGTCCTCGACCCTCGTACACGGGAAGTACAGAAGCATGCGACGCGATTACAAACGCGCAAAAGATTCACGGGCCGACGGCAAAAGCAGATCAGTTTCATTGATGGGTAGCGAGGACGATGAAAAGCGCGAGGCCGTCGGCAGGACTCATGCCCTGTTGAAGCAGGCGGCCTTCGTATTCCATGACGCGTCCGAGTTCCTGCTCAGCTCCGATTTCTTCGGCGCTGCTGAGATGTTTTGTTCGTAAAAAGGGGTTGTGTTCGCCTCGGACTTGATGCGGCTTACGCAGTTCGCCAGTCCGGAATCGTGAAGAAATGCCCAGTTTCAGCCCATTCCAAGGCGTTCGTTCTGCTCGTTACTCCATTGAGAATTTTCGAATGGAACGCCAAATACGGTTAAGTTATTTAAAACATGGAGCGGGAGACGGGGATCGAACCCGCGACGTCCAGCTTGGGAACTGGATGAAAGTTGATAATAAACAGCTTAAACGTCCAAGGGGCCGCTTTTTGACTACCAGCATCCACTGAGTTTCGCGTTCTTCTTCGAAAATCGCCCTTAATGGAGTAAACGGAGTAACGGCGTTTGCTTCTGTGAGAGCGGCTCTGAAAGGCCTGCAGGACGTCCTTCCGAAACGCACAGCATTGCCGCTTTCGAGCGGCCTAAGAAAGGCGTTTCGTTTGTCCATCAACAGCAGTTTAGTACATAAGAATTTAGCCTCTCACGGTGGCTTCGAGAAGGCGTCAGCCATACTCGGGCGGTCCCATTGCGAGCTCATTGTCTCGAAACAGCAGCTTGGCAAAGCGAGCCGAATGCATCTTGTCAAGATGAACCGGGAGCAGCGAACCCAGGAACTCTGCTTTGCTTCCCGGCCATTTGTCTTGTGCGGCCTGCCCGTGCGAGCTCTGCCCGCTGGTCAATTAACTGTATGAAAAGCGAAATGGCCAGTTCGTGCTGCAGATCACCGGACATCCAAAGTTCGGGGTGCCATTCGGGCAGGATCGTATTGTGCCGATCTTCCTGGCAACGCTGGCAGTGCAACAAAAAAGTCCAGTCATTCGGTTCCGGAGCGCCGGGGAGATGCTGGAAGTCTTCGGCATGCATAAGGGCGGTACAGAATATCGTCGCCTGGTCGCCGCCTTTGAACGCATCTTCGGCGCGACAATCTTCTTCGGCACCGATCAGCTCCGAGGTACAGCCAGGATGGTGCAGCAGTCCCGGTTCAACTTCTTGCGGGAAGCTCAGCTCTGGTACAACAAGCGCGCTGACCAGCCAGTACTCTCTGATCACTTCGAAAATGTAATCGTCCTCAGCAACGAGTTCTATCAGGAGATTACAGCGCATCCGATTCCGACGGACCTCGATGCAGTCCGGACATTTGCTTCCTCGCCCGCCGTCTTGGATCTGTTTATGTGGCTATCCTACCGGTGTTTCGCTGCAAGGTCGCAAGAATCCATTCCAATTTTCGATGCACTCGGTCTTGCGGCCCAACTAGGTAAATGTCAAATACGCACGTCCTCGGAAGTTCCGCGAGAAGCTAGAGAGCTGGCTTGGAGTAATCCGGGCAATGTGGCCCGATTGTCCCGCGCGCATCGACAATGCCGCCAATTGTCTTCTGATTCGTCCGGCTGCGGCCCTTGTCGAGAAGGGAGCATAGGATGGCTCCGCCCTTGTCTTTGCCAACGAAACCACTGGCCCGGAAACGCCTCGGCTTAACCGAGATCGATGCAGTTGTGTCCGCTAAGCTCGGGACGACACGTACTCCCGGTAACGCGCAGCCTGCCTGCTTCAATCGGCAAGTGGCGATGTATCTGGCCGCGCGAATCGGTGGCTGGAGCACGACGGAGATCGGCCGCTTCTACAACGGCCGTGACCACTCAACCGTCTGCTACGGAATGCAACGGATTGAGGCTTTACGCGAGAGCAATCCTGAAGTGGATGCCGTTGTCACTCAGCTGAAACAGCAGCTCGCAAATGCTGGCGCCGATCCGAGAATCGAGAACGACTGCCGCGAGTCGGACGTTGGCTGCCCGGGAATGAGGCTCGAGGAAGTCGCTGACCGAATTGCTCAACGCATAACGACGATCGTGTTCGTCACGAGTTGCCAACCCGTCGAGACGAAGAGATGGAACTCGCCAGGGTCTATCTGGAACTCAGTAGCCGCATCCAACAGACTTGGGAGACGGTCGGTGGAACCGGATACATACATAACGGATTTGGATGGCGAGATCCTAGTGTCCCGCGAGGGAATGAATGAGAAAGTGCGCGTCGGAACGGTGTCTGCACACTCTGTCCACCTAGGTGAGGCGGACGAGGACGGGGTGCCGTGGTTCGACGTCTTGGATGCACGTAGTGGAGATACAGCAATGTACATTGACCTTTTCGAAGTAGGCGGCTCTTGCTACAGCGACTGGGTGAATCCACTCTTGAACCGTTTGGAAGTGACCTTTTGATACTTGACCGCATTCGTATTAAACCGGAATACAGAGGCAGCGGCTATGGGCTCTACGCAGCACAGTTGATGATTACTGGTTTCGCCGCCAACGGCGTGGTAGCGTGCGTTCCCGCTCCTTATGAACTGCTCGAGAATGCTCCACCACGGGACCCCGGCGCCCGCCCGAGGAGTCGCGGCGATCAGATTCCGGGTTGGACGGCTGCAGAAGCCAAGCTACGCAAGCATTGGTCGCTGCTTGGATTCGAGCGAGTTCCGAAGTCGGACGTGTTCGCTTTGTCGCTGAGCACCCGACGTCCGTCGATGGAGACCGTAGTACGCAAATACCTGGCGGGCAAGCGTAAAAGGAGATCGAATGCCCAGGTGTCTGCCTGACGAGCCTCTCGTACTTTGGCATGAACTGCGCTCCACGGCCGGCCATTGAGCGACAATCGAAGCATGCAGGAACCGATCACCCGACATCCTGAGCTGATGCACGGAACGCCGGTTTTTAGAGGCACTCGTGTACCGGTTAAAACGATGTTCGAATACTTGGAGAACGGTGACTCTCTCGATGACTTCCTGAAAGGATTCCCCACGGTGAGCCGTGAACTCGCCGTCCAGGTCCTTGAAGAATCAAAAGAGCTCCGTCTTGCTCGCGTATCGTGAAGATTCTGCTGGATGAGTGCGTTGACCAAAGACTCCGATCCCTGTTCTCAGGACACGACTGCGAGACAGCGGCGTACGCCAAACTCGCGGGCAGCGGAAGCGGCCGATTTCGAGGTCATCATCACCACGGATCAGGAGATTCCATATCAGCAGAACCTGGCTGGCCGGAATATCGCAATCGTGGTCTTGTGCGCGCAAACAAACCGGCTCGCTGACCTGAAGCCATTGGTCCCAGCGACGATAGAAGCACTGGATTCCATCAAATCGGGCCAGGTAATCCGGATCGGCTGAAGTATCGAGATCGAAGTGCCGTCGATGTCGAGTATTGCGCATCGGGAGAACATCAGATGGCCAAGCGCCGCGATGGGCCCAATGGGTGGACCGCAAGGCGGCAGTTCGACACTGCCAAGGCTCTCGCCATCATTCGGCACAGCGGTCAACAGCCCGGGACTTTGGGGGCCCTCAACCGAAGCGGGATCATCTAGCTGATCCCAAGCTTAGAACCCTTGGAGCGCAAGGAAAGACAAAAGACTGCTCAACGAGAGAAACGAGCCGGAATCTTTCGTTAGCCTTCGAACTAACAAAAATTTCCGGCTCCTGCCCTTGTTTGAGCTCCCCAATGCCCCGGACTGTTGACACCTGTGCCGAATCATGACAGCTGCGCATTCGGCACAATGCTGAAGAATCAGCGGCAGTTCTAATCGCGAATCACTCTGCTCCAACGAGATACGCCTGGCGCATGGCATGCATACAGAACCTGCGACATGAGACAACGCCACGAAACACTGTTACCGGGTACATGGAATGTGCTCGGAGTCCTTATCGAATTCCTTGCCAAACCTGCCGACACCCAGACTGATACTGCACTGGTTCGCGGAACGATGCAGGGCGGTCTAATCATCCCGCTTCACAGCCATGCGGACCAGGAGCTGCTTTATGTTGTCGCCGGCGCCCTGGAAGTTTTTATTGAAGGCAGGGGCTGGCACTCCGCAAGTACTGGTGAAGTTGTCGTGATTCCGGGCAACCACAAGCACGCGCTCCGAAACACAACCACACGCGATGTTACGACCATTGCCTTCACCGGCAGTGACCTGTACTACTTCTTCCGTGAACTCGCGGTGCCTGCTGACCCGAACCCCTCGCCTGCCATGACCCCACCATCGCCGGAGGAGTTGAGAAAGTTCATAGAAGCGAACGCAAAGTACGGCTACTGGCTGGGAAGCCCTGAAGAGAACGCGGCCATAGGCATTCGTCTGCCAGATTGATCGCTCAATTTGATCGCTCAATGCTGCGGGTTCGGCAAACCGCCGAAACCCGGGCAGTGGGTTCCATCGCTCACAACGCGGATTCAACAACATAGGCGTGGAAGATGGATTGCCCAATGCACAGTGCTATGACACAACTCGAAAGAACTCTTTATACTGCGAAGACCCACACTACGGGCGGCCGTGACGGCTCCTCACGCAGCGCCGATGGGCAGCTCGACGTAAAGCTCTCTCCTCCCGGAACATTGGCCATCGGAACGAATCCCGAGCAGTTGTTCGCTGCCGGCTGGTCGGCCTGTTTCATCGGGGCGATCAAGCTGGCTGCCGGTAGGAAGAACATCGCGCTCCCGCCGGACGTAGCCATTGACACCGAGGTGGACCTCTGTTTAAGCGAAGATGGCTTTTTCTTGGAGGCTCGTCTCAACATCGTGTTCCCGGGCTTGGAACTGAAAACTGCGCAGGATCTAGTGCAGGCAGCTCATGAAACCTGCCCTTACTCGAAAGCGACGCGCGGCAACATCAACGTCGCGCTCAACGTGAGGACAACTGAGTTGGTTCACAGTGCAAGCGAAAGCAATCGATAATGATCAATCCCCAAATGAAGCTCTTTGGATCTCTCGCTGCATCCTCAGGGGCGACGGTCATCGCACTCGCGCTGCTCGCGTCGCCTGGTTCCATGCGGTCGGCTCCGCTCCATCCCAATCTGGTTACAGAAGATACAGCAATCCGGACCTTTCGAATCGCCATCCCAGAAGCTACTCTTATGGACCTGCGCCAATGCGTACTGGCGACGCGATGGCCCGATCAGGAAACCGTTGGAGATCCCTCGCAAGGCGCGCAACTCGCAAAGATGCAACAACTGATGCATTACTGGGGGACGGAATACGATTGGCGAAAGGTCGAGGCCAAAGCTCAATTCCTTGCCGCAGTTTGTAACCAAGATTGACGGGCTTGACATTCAATTTATTCACGTCCGCTCCAAGAACGCAAACGCGCTACCCATCATCCTCACGCATGGCTGGCCGGGCTCTATCTTGGAGTTCATGAAGTGCGTCAATCTCCTCAGCGATCCTGAGACCTTCGGTGGACGCAAGGAAGACGCCTTTGATGTTGTCATTCCATCCATCCCGGGGTACGGCTTCTCCGGCAAACCGAAGGAAACAGGGTGGGGACCTGACCGCGTCGGCCGAGCTTGGGACGTGCTCATGAGGCGTTTGGGATATACGCACTATGTGGCCCAGGGAGGAGACCATGGCTCAGTCATCTCGACGGTGATGGCGCGACAGGCTCCGGCCGGATTGCTCGGGATTCACCTCACAATGCCTGCTACGGTACCGCAGGATGCCGCGAAAGCCCTTAGCAGTGGCGATCCCGCGCCAGCGGGCCTATCAGCGAGAAAGCTGCGTACGACACCTTGCGTACCTTCTTCACCAGGAACGCCGCATATGGAGCCCTGATGGTGACTCGTCCGCAAACGGTCGGTTATGGCTTGTCGGATTCTCCCGTCGGCCTCGCAGCGTGGATGTACGACAAATTCGCTCAGTGGACCGACAGTGATGGCGTACCCGAGCGATCATTGACAAGGGATGAAATGCTGGATGACATTACGCTGTACTGGGTCACTAACAGCGCGATTTCCGCTGCTCGCTTCTACTGGGAAAACAACAACAACAATTTTAGTGCCGCGGCGCAGAAGACATGGGAGATCTCACTTCCTGTTGCGGTCACGGTTTTTCCGAGTGAGATTTACCGTGCTCCGAAGACCTGGACAGAACGGGCCTTTCAGCACCTCACCTACTATAACGAGGTCGACAAGGGCGGTCACTTTGCTGCATGGGAGCAGCCTGAAGTCTTCGCAGCTGAAGTCCGCGCAGCCTTCCGTCCGCTACGCTAGTCGACACGCAAGGAGAACCGGCGTAGCGGCGAGCGCGAAGGGTCCGAACAAGACGTGGCCTTCACGCCTGGATCTTGAGGGCGGCGCAGCAAGCTAAGGTGAAGACATGAAGAGGATTGCAGCGGCGCAAGCCCCCTCGCTGGTCGACGCGATCCCGGCAATCGCCTGGTGGGGCACTTCGACTGACTCATCTCGATTCTGGAACAAACAATGGTGCGACTTCACAGGCCTCTCTGTCGAAGCCTCACAGGGCTTCGGCTGGCAGGCCGCGGTTCATCCCGATGACCGTGAGAAGCTCCTCAGTCATTGGTCTTCTCATGCCGAAGCGGAAGTGCGCCTGCGGCGTCACGATGGCTCGTATCGTTGGTTTTTATTTCGATCGGAAGCTTACCCTGATACCGACCGTATCGAGGAAAGCACGTGCGGGCTCGCCTTTGATATCGAGGAGCAAAAGAGCATCCAGGAAACGCTGCGTCAAAGTGAGCAGCAGTTCCGAGCCATCACTGATCTTATTTCTCAATACATCGTTGTGATAGCGCCGGATGGCGCCGTACTCTATGTCAACCAGGTAGCGCTTGAACGCACCGGCATCCAGATGGCAGAGGTACAGGAAGAAGATTCATTCTGGCGTCCCTTTCATCCTGATGACGTCGGCCGAATTCGTGCCGAACGCCGCGAGGGACTAGCGGGTGGAGTTCCGTTTGAACTCGAAGTTCGCGTCCGCACAACTAACGGGCTATACCGTTGGCATCTGGTCCAATACAATCCCCAAAAAGATGATTCAGGACAGATCATTCGATGGTATGCATCCGGAACCGATATTGATGCACGTAAGAGGGAGGAAGAGAGTCTTCGGAATGTAAATCTTGCGCTGCGGGAAGATGTAGACCGCCTCTCAATGTTTGATGACATCGTCGGAACATCCAAACCTATCCGTCACGTCTTGGAGCAGGTAACGAAGGTGGCGCCTTCTGACGCAACGGTGTTGATTCTGGGAGAAACCGGTACTGGCAAAGAGATGATCGCGCGAGCGCTGCACCGGCGCTCGAATCGTTCGTCGCGTGTGTTCATTCGGGTAAATTGCGCCGCGATTCCCGAAGCGCTGATCGCGTCTGAACTGTTCGGGCACGAGCGAGGTGCCTTTACAGGCGCGATCCAGAGGCGAGTTGGCCGCTTCGAGGCGGCAAACGGCGGAACGCTGTTCCTGGACGAAGTTGGCGACCTTCCTATGGAGACGCAAATCGCCCTCTTGCGAGTGTTGCAAGAACGCGAATTTGAACGAGTTGGCAGTAACCATCCCATTCCCATCGATGTTCGCCTAATTGCCGCAACCAACCGGGATCTGTACGCCGGAGTCGCAGCCGGAACGTTTCGAGAGGATCTGTTCTATCGCTTAAACGTATTTCCCATCACCATTCCGCCCTTGAGGGAGCGGGTGGAAGATCTTCCGGCGCTGACCGAGTATTTCGTGGCGCACTACGCACAGCGAGCCCGCAAAACAATTCGGCACATCACCAAGCAGGCGCTGCATCAGTTCAAGACGTATCGGTGGCCGGGGAACATCCGCGAACTGCAGAATGTCGTCGAGCGCGCTGTGATTCTGGCGGACACTGATACCTTCATGGTTGATGAGAGTTGGTTCACCTCCAACCTACCCGCGTCGAAGCCGCGCAAGGGAGTTTCCGAGCTGGCTAAACGTGAAATCGAAGCCATAGAAGCTGCACTCGCCCAAAGCCGTGGCCGCCTTTCCGGACCATCGGGCGCTGCCGCGAAGCTTGGCATTCCGCGGCAGACACTCGAGTCGAAGATCCGTAAGTTTGGAATTGATCGTTACGGTCAGGAAAAGTGACTCGGCTCAATCGCCCCTGCGCATAGCCAACATCGGCAACGCATGAGCAGCCGATATAATTTGAGACGCCTTTTCGCCCACAATGACGCAAGGCGCCATGGTATTCCCGGTCGTCACTCGTGGCAGTATTGATCCGTCCGCAATCCGCAGATTGTCGATTCCATACACCTTGAGAGCGCTATCCACCACCGACAAAGGATCGCGGCCCATCCGGGCGGTTCCAACTTCGTGCCAGAAGCTGGTAGCTGCATCGCGAACGAACCGTTCCAGCCCCGGGCCTTTGAGATTACCAGGCATCACCTCACGTTTTACAAACGCCCGGAGCGGAGCCGAGTTGCCGATCTCGCGGCAGAGATCGATGCATGCCATCGCCGTTTTCAGATCAGCGGATTCCTCAAGTGTGTTGGCCTCAATCAAAATCGGGTCTGACGGGCGCGGTCCGGCTAAGCGGAGGTGCCCCCGGCTTTCAGGTTTCGCGACGGCGCCGAAGAGCGTCCACCCCGATTCTGGAAGACCGAAGCGCGCCGCGTTCTCTGCAGTCGATTTGGGAACCTCGGCTTGACACATAAACAGGTCCGGCGCCTCTAGACCCGCTTTGCTTGTGCCGAACAGAATCGCTTCGGACATATTGTTGCGCGGAGCGAGCGGGGTTTGGTACTCCCACACGCAATCGAACGCCACGTGATCTTGGAAGTGGCGGCCTACTCCGGGAAGATGTTGCACCACCTCAATGCCCAACTTCCGTAAGTCGGATTCATCTCCGACGCCGGATTGCATGAGCACCTTTGGTGTGTGGATTGCACCGAGAGAGAGAACCACCTCCGCGCTTGCTCCGAACCTGTAGGTTGCACCGCCATACACGACCTCCACGCCAGTCGCACGCTTGCCGCGAAAAGTGATTCGCGTCACAAGGGCGCTCGGCAGGACAGTGAGGTTAGGCTGGTCCATAATCGGATAAACGTAGGAACGGAAAACGGATTCGCGCTTGCCATTGCGCACGAGTACATCCGAGATAGAGGCTCCTCTGGCCACTTCCATCAAGCGGCCGTTCGCACTCTCGAACGTAGGCAGACCAGCCAATCGCGCCGCCTCTACAGTGGCCGGAGCAAGCGGATTCGGATGCGGTGCAGGCTGTACGAAGAGCGGTCCCCCGCTTCCGCGATACGTGGGGTCGGGTGCACCATGCCAGTCTTCAATGCGCCGATACAGGTTCAGCACTGATTCGTAGTTCCAGTTCGGATCGCCGGTTTCGGATGCGAACAGTTCCCAGTCGGCCTTGTGCCCACGCGCCCAGACCATCACATTGATACCGGATCCTCCGCCCAAGACTTTCCCCATGGAAAAGGGAATGGAACGCCCGTTCACATACGGGTTCGGCTGGCCGTGAAAACTCCAGTCGCGTTCGCTTCCAAGATTTAATGGCCACTGGCCAGCCTCCGTCACACTCGGAGCATCGTCTTCGCCACCGGCTTCAAGTAAGAGCACGCTCACTTCTGGGTCTTCAGCCAGCCGGCGAGCCACCACCGAGCCGGATGAGCCCGATCCGCAAACGATG
The DNA here is from genome assembly GCA_965219105.1 of Bryobacteraceae bacterium. GTDB lineage: Bacteria > Acidobacteriota > Terriglobia > Bryobacterales > Bryobacteraceae > Bog-105. The sequence goes on from OZ244728.1 coordinate 5,324,724, forward strand.
AAGTTGTAAGAAATCCTTAACGCCGACCGCAGATGAGCCTGGTTTCGGCGAACGCGTTCGACAAGGTTCTGTTCACAGGTATTTGAGTTGGACATGAGTTCCTTGCCGTTACACAGGCAAGGGGGTGCCCACTGACAAAGCTCTGAAAAGAGAGATGCATACCACCAGCAGCATGCCCAAATGTCAGCATTTCGCTGCGTAGTCGGCGGGCAGCCGTGCACCATTCACGCGTTTGCAGCAACTTGTGAACGGCATTCGGCTTGCATCATGTGAGAGCGGATCTAGTAAATGATTGTGAACCGACGACGATTCTTAACCGCTGCGGCGCGTGTGACGACGGGTGCGCTGGGTCTTACGCTATCTGACACGCGACAACTGAATGGAGATGACCTCCGGCTGCCGGTTGAGGGCCTGCCTGTGAAAGGGCAGATCCCGTCTTTGCAAGGTGCCGTGGGATGGCTGAACTCGGAGCCACTCACGGACAGCGATCTCCATGGGAAAGTGGTCCTGATCAATTTTTGGACATACACCTGCATCAACTCCCTGCGCACTCTGCCGTATCTGCGGGCTTGGGTGGAGAAGTATCAGCGTCAAGGGCTGGTGGTCATCGGTGTACACACACCGGAGTTCACCTTCGAGCACGACATTACTAACGTTCGCGTGGCGGCGAAGAAGGTTCACGTCGATTATCCAATTGCCGTTGATAGCGACTATGCCATCTGGCGTGCTTTCGAAAATCAGTATTGGCCCGCGTTTTACCTCGCGGATCAGAACGGCCGCATTCGCCACCATCAGTTCGGCGAAGGTGCATACGAAGGGATGGAAAGCGCCATCCAGCAACTGCTACGAAAAGCCGGCAGAGGCAATGTCAGCCACGCACTCGTGCCGGCCAGAGGGTACGGGATCGAAGCCGCCCCGGACTGGGCGAGCCTGCAGTCGCCGGAAAGCTATGTCGGTGCCGCTCTCGCTCAGAACTTCGCCTCGAAACGCTGGGGGCGTTCGTATCAGATACCTTCACAGCTAAAGCTCGACCACTGGGCCCTGGAAGGAGACTGGAAGGTCGGCCAGGAGGCAGCTATCCTGAACGGGGCGGATGGGCGGGTCGCCTATCGTTTTCACGCCCGCGATCTTCATATGGTTATGGCTGCGCCTCCGGGAGCTTCGGTGCGGTTCCGCGTGTCTCTTAATGGCCAGCCACCCGGGCTTGCTCACGGCCTTGACGTCGATGGTGAAGGCTACGGCACTCTATCAGAGCCACGCCTCTACCAGTTGATTCGCCAGCCAAACTCAATTACGGATCGGCAGTTTCAGATCGAATTCATGGCACCGGGCGCTCAAGTGCTCGATTTCACCTTCGGTTGATCGGGATGCCATTCGTGGGAGAACCGTTCGAAAACCCAGAAAAGGAAAACACCTTGCAAAACTCACAACTGACACACCTCTCACGCCGCCGCCTTATTGCGACGACAGGCCTTTCTGCCGCCGCGCTACTCGCCGGTCGCCCGCTTCTTGCCAACACGTCCTTCAGTCCGTTGAAGCAGATCGACGCCGGTGATTTGAACATTGGCTACGCCGAGGCCGGGGCGTCCAATGGGCCTGCCGTCATTCTTCTGCACGGCTGGCCTTACGACATTTACAGCTACGCCGAAGTAGCGCCACTGCTGGGGTCGCAAGGCTACCGCGTCATCGTTCCCTATTTGCGCGGGTACGGCACGACGCGCTTTCTTTCGAACACAACAATGCGGAACGGTCAGCAGGCCGTGTTAGCGGCGGACACCATCGCCTTGATGGATGCTCTTCAAATTCAGACCGCTGTGTTTGGAGGCTTTGATTGGGGAGCACGCACCGTCGACATTCTGGCTGCGTTGTGGCCGGAACGCTGTAAGGCGCTTGTGTCGGTCAGCGGGTACCTGATTGGCAGCCAGGAAGCGAACAAGCCGCCATTGCCGCCTAATGCTGAGCTTGCCTGGTGGTATCAGTTTTACTTTGCCACCGAGCGCGGACGCGCAGGCTACGAGAAATACCGCAAAGAATTGGCAAAGCTAATCTGGAAAACCGCATCACCAAAATGGAACTTCAATGACGCTACTTTCGACCGCAGCGCAGCCGCGTTCGATAATCCCGATCATGTCAGTATCACGGTCCACAACTATCGGTGGCGTCTTGGGCTGGCTGATGGTGAAGCCAAGTACGACGCACTCGAAAAGCAACTCGCCCGTATGCCGGCAATCAGCCTGCCTACCATCACCTTGGAAGGCGATGCGAATGGCGCACCACATCCCGAGGCAGCGAGTTATGCCAAGCGGTTTACCGGCAAGTACGAACATCGCGTGATCACGGGCGGTATTGGTCACAATCTGCCGCAGGAAGCTCCGCGTGACTTTGCAAAAGCCATGATCGACGTTGCGGCACAAGCAAGGTCGTGAGGAGCCTGTTTGCGAGATTGACAAACATAGCCATCACCGGGTTCCTGATCTGCGCAGCCCGCGGCAAACCTGCCGCGGGCGGGGGTGCAGCGTCGCCCATCTTTGGCGTCACAATTCCCTCGGAGTACCGGCATTGGAAGCTGATCGCACCAGCTCTCGGGAGCGAGCCGCTAAACGAGCTTCGCGTCGTGCTCGGTAACGACATGGCCCTGAACGCATATGCCCAGACCACGCGACCCTTTGCGGACGGGACCGTCTTGTCGTTCTTTAAACGTCTAGGCCACCACTTGCCCCGAGAACGAGGATGCTTGCTTCCTTGGCGGCGCGCTCCTCCAGTAGCAGAGTCCTCATTCGCTGTAGATCAGCGAACCTAAGCACCTTACGCGGCGGATCTTCAGCATAACGCGCCACCCCTTGAGCATCCGAGAATGCGTCCGATAGATGACTCATTCTCTTAGCATAGGATCGCAACTGAACCGCCCTGCTGCTTGCCCCGTTGAGTGCTGGAGCTGCGCAGCCTAGATCTACACATGGCCGTACTTCGCGATCTATGCGGCCGACAAGCCCGTAATCCTCGTAGAACTCGGACACCGACAAATTTGGGATCGGTAAGCACATCCGGACCAGGGGGATCCATCAGACGCAAGGCCGGCTTTGTCCGGATGGCCGATGATTCACTCACAATAGTGTTCGAACAAATCGCTGCACACAGACGATATTTGTTCCGCAGCTGCGTCACAACTATGACGGCTGACCAGAATAAAGCGCGGCTTTCCCCCGAAGGCGCAAATCGCCTTCGAGAGCGCTTCTCTGCTTGCTGTCACTGGGACTTCACATCTGATAACCCGGCTAATCAACGAGCTCCCCCAGAAGCATGGATGATCTCTCCGGTAAGCCAGTTTGATGCGTCTGAGGCGAGGAACACTGCAATTGGAGCGATGTCGCCAGGCTGACCAAATCGTCCAAGCGGAGTTTGCGAAATAAGGTTCTTTTCAAAGTCGCTTCCGATCACTCCTAGTGTGCGAGCACCTTCCGTATTCGTTCCGCCTGGGTTGATTGAGTTGACACGAATGTTCTTAGGTCCAAGCTCCTTTGACAACACGCGAGTCACTGAATCGACGCCGCTCTTTGTCGCAAGATAAATCACCATATTTGCCGAGCCTGTCTGCGAGGCAGCGGTTCCGATGTTGATGATGCTTCCGCCTCTGCCTTCTAAGTGCTTCACGACGTCCTGAGTTATAAGCATCAAGCCAAGAACATTGGTGTTGAACTGACGGTGGAACTCCTCTTCCGTCACTGACTCCAAGGGGCCAAACGAATACACGCCGGCATTGTTCACGAGAATATCGAGCGACCCCCAAGCTTCCACTGATTCGGCGACTAGGCGCCTTGCTTCGTTGCCCTTTGAAATGTCTGCTTGGATAGCGATTGCCTTGCCGCCCCTACTTACGATTTCCGCAACGATACGATCGGCACCTTCCTTATCAGAAGCGTAGTTCACTACGATCGCGGCTCCCGCCGCTGCAAGACCCTTCGCGATCTCCGCGCCGATTCCTTTCGAAGCGCCCGTGACAAGTGCAATTTTGCCGTTTAGAATCTGCATCGCTTCCTCTTTCTTTAAAACGACCATTTTGTTCCGGTCAACTGTTCAGCCGTTGCCCATAACCGGCTGGCCACATCTTCATCTTGCGCAGGCTTGGGAATCTCGACGAGCACAGGATCCCCGTTGAGATGGAACAGCTTCGCGGGAGCGTAGTAGCTGCCTGAGGACGTGTCCGCCGCTGTCGCGGCGCGCAGTGTCGGTAAGGCCCCGTGAGCTGCATCCTGTGACATGAAGCCTGTCAGGAATGTTTCAATCGCATTCAGCTCCCTGCCGGGGCCGGAGGTTTGCAGATTTGTTCGCGCCCATCCAGGATGGGCTGCATTACTCATCACGAGCAGTCCGGCGGCTCGGGTACGGCGGCCCAACTCGATAGCAAACATCAGATTCGCCAGCTTTGATTGGCAGTACGCGTTCCAAGGGCCGTACGCCTTGCTGCCTTGCAGGTCCTCAAAGTTTATCCGCTTGAGGCCCATGTTCGCCGCGCCACTAGAAAGGGTAGTCACCCGTGGGGCCTTCGAACGCAATAGCGAGGGCATGAGGAGCATCGTCAACGCGAAAGGCCCCACGAAGTTCGTTCCGAACTGCTTTTCAAAGCCATCTTCGGTCAACTCGCGTGTCGGCACCCGCATTACACCGGCATTGTTAACGAGCAAGTCTACCTTAGCTTCGCTATCTACGGCTTTGGCGAATGCTCTCACAGAGTTCAGGCTAGCTAGATCCAATGCTTCAAACTTGACCTTCGCATCGGGTACTTGCTTTCTGATACGCTCCACCGCGTCGTTGCCTTTAGCAGCCGTCCGTGCTGCAACCACAACCTCGCTTCCTGCGCGTGCCAGTTCCAGCGCTGTGTGCCATCCGATTCCACTGTTCGCTCCCGTGACCACTGACAATCGGTCTGTTTGCGGAGGAATGTCTGCTAATGTCCATGCTTTCATTTGTTGTGGCTCCTAGTTATTGCGATATGGGTAACCGTCGGCATGCTCTTGCCTACATCACAGTAGCTCGGATGAGACCTATTTCCTACGACACAAATACAGCAGATCAGGACACGCCTCACGACGGTATCCCAGTCTGCTCGCAGCAATGCAGATGTAGAGTCATGTGTGGACGGAACAAAAGCAGGTGCCGATCGCGAGGCACGGAAATGGTGGCCGGTGGCGCGTCGAGTTTAGCCTGGCCTGCGAGAAGAGGTGGTTCTCAGGAGTGGTAGTCAGTCGAGACACTAAGGCTCTTCCATTGCCGGTCCGATTCGAGCTGGGCGAGAGCACTTCTTTCGGCAGCAGCGTAAGAGTCGCTTCCCAGTAGGAGGCGAAGCGGTGGCGTTGGGAGCGATGCGAGGTGGAGGAGAACGGCAGCTGCTTTGACGGGGTCGCCCGGCTGTTTTCCGTTGTAATCTCTCTGAAAGCGGACCGTCGCGCCCACGGTAGAGTCATACTCCGGGCGTCCCTCACGAAGCTCAGTGGAGGAGCCCGCAAAGTCTGTTCGAAAGCCGCCCGGTTCCACGATGGTGACTTTAACGCCGAGCGGCCCGACTTCTTTGGAAAGGGACTCCGAAAAGCCCTCAACGGCAAACTTCGCAGCTGCATACGGAGCGCGACCAATGGGCCCGATGCGTCCGGAGATCGACGTGACCTGGATGATGTGTCCGGCCCTTCGCTCTCGAAAATGTGGCAGGACGGCTTTAGTCACGATGATGACGCCGAAGAGATTGGTTTCAATCTGAGCTCGAAAGTCCTCAACGGATGTGTCCTCCACCGAACCGACGTTCCCGTAACCTGCATTGTTGACGAGTACGTCCAGTCGGCCGAAGCTCGCAATGGCCGCGTCCACGGCGTTTTTGGCCTGCGTTTCGCTTGTGACATCGAGCGATACTGTCCGAATGTTCTTCCCGTACCTGCTTGTGAGGCCGGTGAGTTGGTCTGGACTGCGGGCTGCTGCAACCACGCAGTGACCCGCTTCGAGAATCGCTTCTACAAATGCACGTCCAAGGCCACGAGAACTACCTGTAATAAGCCAAACCTGGGGCATAAAATCCTCTTTCTGTGCGTGCGCCCTGTTAACAACCGTCACTTGCATGTCCCCCTCGGTTCCGAAGTTCACCAGACACGATTGGCTGGCAGCGCAAAGAACTGCTTCATCGCGAAAGCAACGTCTTCTACGTGGGTCTCCAAGGCGAAGTGTCCCGTGTCCAGGAACTGCACCGTGGCGTTCGAAGTATCCCGTTTGAAAGCCTCAGCACCAGCTGGAATAAAAAACGGATCATGCTTGCCCCAGATTGCAAGCAGGGGAGGCTTGACGCGACGAAAATACTCCTGAAACGCTGGGTAGAGCTTCACGTTGTTGGCGTAGTCGAGAAACAGATCCAGTTGAATATCCATATTCCCCGGCCTTGCGATCATGGCTGCATCCAGCGTGTAACCAACTGGGTCGATTCGTTCGGGTTGAGGCACGCCGTCCGTATACTGCGAGCGCAGACCTGCTGGGTCTAGAGCTCGCCGGAGGATCTCGCGATTTTCAACTGACGGGCGCTTCCAGTAGCGCTGAATGGGAGCCCAAGCGTCTCCGAGCCCCTCCACATAGGCATTACCGTTCTGCGAAACAATCGCGGTGACACGGTCCGGGTGTGCCATGGCCATGCGAAAACCTGTGGGCGCTCCGTAATCGAAGACGTAGAGTGCGTATCGTTTGAACTGGAGCGCTTCGGTGAAGTTCTCGACTGTACGAGCCAAGTTGTCGAAGGTATATGTGTACTTGCGCTCGGGCGGCACCTCAGTAAATCCGAAGCCCGGAAGATCAGGCGCAATGACCCGGTAACGGTCAGCAAGCAATGGGATCAGATTCCGATACTGGAACGAAGATGTGGGAAAGCCATGCAGCAGCAGCACGACCGGGGCATCAATAGGCCCGGCTGCCCGATAAAAGAAGTTCACACCATCGGCCCGAACACGATGTACTGTGGTTTGCGGCATTCTCGTCATCTTGAAATCTTTGTGAGGCTCTATCGCTGAAGCGTTCATTGAATATGCCAGCATGCCAGCACCTTGGGACAGAAAGTTTCTACGAATTATATGCTTTCCGAAACTGTAATTTGGTAGCAGAAGTTAGAACCGTGATCGCGCATTGGTGTCCAGGCGATGAAGGTAGGACTTGGCGGAATCAGCCATGGTCAAAACTGCTGCGCCGAGCATAATGCAGTCTTTGACGATGAGTCGGCCCACTCCGGATAAGTAAGGGAAGCCATGATGCGCGTCACCAAGAGCCGGCACCCAAGCCTCTGGTGTTGTAGCGAGGAAAGAAAGCGTAGTAAGCGACATCACGACAAGGAGACCGCTGCCGATTGTTGAGGCTTGGGGCAGAACCGGATGGACAGCGATCAACAGGCCTAGACTTACGATAATCACACCAAGACCGTAGGAAACACTATAAGTATTGTTCGAGTGCTGCCATTCTTGATTAGCTGGCTTCACTTCACCCTCCTTGTTCATATGCCGACGGTACTCCGGCGCCGGATGGTGGTACAGGAAGCTGGCCATTGGGCTATTCGCCACCAGCGGAACGATGCCGTCGGCTTCGTAGCTGGCAAACTTCAATCCTCCAATCCAAAGAAGAACAATCACTAGCCCTAGGCGTAGGAGCCCGATTCCGAACCGATCGAAACCTGCTGCGAATGTGAAAAGGCGATTCGCTCCCAGTACCGAAACTGCTTCTTGAGTAGAAATCATACTTGCTCCTGGGCTGATGGCTGTTGTTGAAGGACCAACAAGTTGGGATCGCATTTTAAACGGTGCTCCTTACGGCTGAGAGTTCAGGGAACGGAGAGTTCGCGATCAGATCACAAAAGTTAGGGCTCTTGTATCCCGGAATGAAACGCTCACAGACATCGGCCTTGACCGTGCCCCATGTGCTCATGGGCTTGTGTGCAAAACCGTGGAAGAACGCATGTACAATCCCTGATTTGAAATCCGCTCGGGGGTAAGCTTCCACGATGGTGTGCCGAAAATCTGCTGGAAATCGATCCAGACCTTCGCCGAGCACATCGAGTCCTACTCCCGTGAACAGTAGTGCGACCTCCGGTCGCATGTACTGTGTCACCCCAGGTGTCGTGTGAAGTGCAATGGCTTCCCATGCTGTTTGTACCTTTTCTTCCGGGATATGGTGTGCGAGAAGAAACTGGCGGACGGCGTTAGCGCCGTCAACTTCAAAACGCTCCGTCTCGCTCGAATACTCGGTCAGAAGGCCGAGATCATGGAAAGCGGCACTGACATATAAGAGCTCTGGGTCAAAGGGCAAATTCTGTTGACGGCCCTGTTCCGCTGCGAAGAGGTAGACGCGATTGGAATGGTTGTAGAGAAGCTCTGTTGAAAACTCACGCAAAATATCGTGCGCTTCCCTCGCGAGCCTAGTATCGGGAATCTGAATTATTGTTGAGGCCGGATGCATTAACTGTCTCCTTCAAAGTGCTTACAATCCAACGGTAGTTCGAAACGGAGGTTTGCAGCCACGACGCTGAAGCAGCAAATTAGGACATCAGAGAGAGAATCATGAGATGCGTAAGGTGGTTATCGTTGGTCCTCCCCCGGTGCAGATCCTCGACGTAACTGGTCCTCTCGAAGTGTTCTCGAACGCGCCCGAGTACGAAGTGCAGCTAGGCAATCCGGGACGAAACAAATGCCTGCTGACCAACCGGGGAGTGGCCCTGACAGGTGCTACGCCGATAGCGGAAATCGTCGGCTCCATTGACACGCTCGTTATCACGGGCGGACCAGGAGCTGAGACGGGTGTCTACGATGACAGCTTCATTTCCTGGATTGCAGAAACAGCTGTGCGGTCCCGTCGTGTGGCGTCAATCTGTACCGGTGCATTCTTGTTGGGAGCCGCAGGACTTCTCGAAAATAAGCAGGTAGTGACTCATTGGAGCTTCTGCGATCAGCTCGCCAGGGAGTTTCCGAAGGCGATCGTACGACCAGAACCGATTTATCTCAAGGACGGCTCTGTTTACACTTCGGCAGGAATAACAGCCGGAATAGACCTTTGTCTTGCGCTGGTTGAGGAAGACCATGGACATGAAGTGGCATTGAACGTCGCCAGATTTCTAGTGATGTTCCTGGTTCGGCCTGGCGGCCAAGCGCAGTATAGCCACATGCTTTTGCGGCAAGCGGTTACCTCCAAGCCTCTGCGGGAGCTTCAGGTCTGGATGCTTGAAAACCTGCGTGAAGATCTCACCGTGGAAAAACTTGCCGATCGACTGGGAATGAGCGCGCGACAGTTCACTCGCGTGTGCCTCCGCGAAACGAAAATGAACCCTGGCCAGTTCGTCGATCGAATGCGCGTCGAAGCCGCGCAACAGATGATCGACAGCTCTTCCATGGGCCTGAAGGAAATCGCGGCCGCCTCCGGATTCCAATCCGCGGACTCCATGCGCCGGACGTTCTTGCGCGTGCTTGGCGTCAGCGCCGCTGATTATGCAACCCGCTTCAACCGTCAATCCAAGTATGCGTAGCAACTCACATCAAAGTTCAATGTCCGCTATCGATCCACAACGAGAGATCAATAGGGTCGCGAGGGGCCCCAACTATTCAGGAAGATTTCATCACCCCGCATGGTGGCAGAATGACGGCAACCCGGAAATTGAGACTCCCGAGACGGCTTAGGGTTTAGTTTGCGAGTTCAATCGCACTATGCGGGCGTTTCTGGACACGCCGTTTCACGAGTTAAGGACCCCGATCTCAAGCCACAAGTTCGGATTTTGCTAATGCGAATGTCTGGGCTTCAATCAGGCCGGTCAGCGCCAGGATCGGCGATTTTGCCGTTCAGATCCAGGCGATTCTCTTTCTGGTACGCCTTCCACTGTTTCTCAACGGCCCGAGTTGGGTTCCATTGTCGATCTCGAATCGAATAACTGACAGGATCATTGCGCTCACACTGACGTGCGGCGCTGCACCTTCGCCGATATGTCCACAACTGGAGCACTTAACGACCGGAGAACGCAATTTTCGCTCAGCACGGATGTGCTGGAGCATTTCGTCGAGCTCATCACGTTCTGTTCATTGAAAACGACGTTGCGTTCGCCTCGGACTTGATTCAGCTTACGCAGTTTGCCAATGAATGCCAGCTCGGAATCGTGGAGAAATGCTCACTTTTGAGGTACTTCAGCTATTCGTTCTGCTCGTTACTCCATTAAGGATCTGGGAGACCGACGACGAATATGCTAAACCATTGAAAACATGGAGCGGGAGACGGGGATCGAACCCGCGACGTCCAGCTTGGGAATACGATCATCGTTTGTAAATAAACGACAACGGCGTTCATGGAGATCAACCCTGTGCATAGAGATTCATGGAGTTTCCTCATTTTTCTGCGAACGCCGGCTTAATGCATTAAACGCATTCCTGAAGCCGGGGATGTTTTGAGCTCTCGAAACAGCAAGGAATCACTTCCAAAACGCTCGCCAAACGCGCGCTGAACTAGGGTTCCGTGCTGACGCGGGGTGAGGGTTGCAAAACGCAAACGCCCGACGTGTGTTCGGAGTTAGCAATAGCGGTAGCGGCGGCATGGAGCCCGCCGGGGCCGCTCTCAAACGAATGGCCCCGGAGTTGGTGGTTTCGAAGCAGAAGCTCCGGCAAGCCGAAGGAAGTTGTATCGTACGGCTAAAGCGTGAGGAGGGAAAGCAAAACGTGGGGTTCAGTTCGCGACCATTTGTCCTATGCGGATTGCCGGTCCGGAAGCCGCCGAAGAACCAGATGGTGTATGAGCGCCGCAACGGCAACTTCGTGCTGCAGGTTACCGGTCATCCCAACTACGGTCTCCCGTTCGGACAAGACCGCGTCGTCCCAATTTACCTTGCGACGCTTGCTGTGCGCCAGCAGAGTCAGACCATTCGCTTTCGAACTGCGGCCGAGATGCTGGAGACGTTCGGGATGCACAAAGGCGGCAAGGAATATCGGCGTCTGGTGGCAGCGTTCGAGCGAATTTTCGGAGCCACTATTTTTTTCGGAACCGATACACTTAGCGGAACGGCCAGGGTCGGTCAGCGATCGCGCTTCAGCTTCTTCAACGAAGCCCAGATCTGGTACAGTCGCGACCCGGAGCAGTACCCCATTTCGGACCAGTTTGAGAATGTGATTGTGCTCAGCGATGAATTCTACCGGGAGACTGTTGCGCATCCGATTCCAGCAGACATGGAAGCCGTGAAGGTGCTAGCATCCGCACCGGCCGTGCTGGACTTGTTCATGTGGCTCTCGTACCGCTGCTTTATCGCAAAGGGCAAAGAAACGATTCCGCTGTTTGGATCGCGCGGCCTGGCCAGTCAGATTGGATCGATTGAATACGCCAGGCCTCGCAAGTTCCGCGAGAAGCTCGATGGGTGGCTGGAATCGATTCGCATCCTCTGGCCGGAGTGCCCGGCGAGAATCAGCCCAGCCGGCACAGGGTTAGAGGTCGATCGAGCCACTGCCGTGCTCGTCGAGCAGAAGGTCGGATAAGGGAGATCTGCCGTGAGACCAACTGATAAGCAATCAAAACAGGTGCAAGAGCGCGAATCGCTGCCGAAGAGCTATCCGGCTTTTCTGCAGGAGTTGAAAGAGCGCATCCGGGAATCGCAGGTGCGAGCATCCCTCTCGGTCAACCGCGAGCTGGTGATGCTGTCTTGGCGGATCGGGCGGGACATTCTGGTTCGGCAAGGACGAGAGAACTGGGGTGCGAAGATCATCGATAGGTTGGCCGCGGACCTAAAGACGGCCTTCCCGGAGATGAAGGGCTTCTCGCCCAGAAACCTCAAGTACATGCGCGCGTTTGCGGAGGCTTGGCCGGAAGAGGCATTTGTGCAACACGCTGTTGCACAAATCCCCTGGGGTCACAACGTGCGCATCCTCGATTACGTAAAGGACCGCAGCGCCCGGGAGTGGTACGTCCAGGCCACCGTCGAACATGGCTGGAGCCGCAACGTTTTAGTCCACCAGATTGAAAGCGGCGCGCACAAGCGCGCTGGTGCCGCCGTTACGAACTTCGGACGAACGCTTCCACCGTCGCAGTCCGATCTCGCTCAGCAGATCACAAAGGACCCTTACACGTTCGACTTCCTCACGATCGGTGAGGACGTTCATGAGCGAGAGCTCGAACGAGGCTTGCTCGGACACTTGAGAGATTTCCTGTTGGAACTCGGCGTTGGTTTCGCTTTCGTCGCCAGCCAGTATCGACTCGACGTGGGGGGAAACGACTTCTTTGTCGATCTGCTCTTCTATCACCTGAGGCTCCGTTGCTACCTGGTCATTGATCTCAAGGTAAAGGCATTCGAGCCAGAGTTTGTGGGCAAAATGAATTTCTATCTTTCCGCCGTCGACGATCTGCTTCGCCATCCGGATGACAAGCCGAGTGTCGGCCTGATCATCTGCAAAACAAAGGATCGCGTCGTAGCGGAATATGCGCTTAGGAACACCACCACTCCCATCGGCATTTCCGAATACAAACTGGCGGAATCGCTACCAACCGACTTGAAGGGGAGTCTACCGACGATCGAGGAACTCGAGAGCGAGTTGGGGAGGCCCGGCGATGAAGAATGATCACGCTCTTGTTAAGACAGCCCCCAAACGTGACATGGAGACAGATGATCCGCGACGGCCCGTCTGGCTAGAAGCCACCGATTCCTTCTACAAGAAGTTGGATCGGATTGCTTGCGAGTGCCGGCTTTCCCGTTACGAAGCTCTTAGCCGTGGCTTGGATGCATTACTCCGTGAGGACCAAGTGCGCAGCTCTGCCCTGAACCGAAACATCAAGAGCCCAGCGCAATCGGAAGTCTTTCGCCGAACCATGGGACAGGTCTCCCGTAATTACTGGGCAACGGTCAGCCCGGAGGAGAAGCGCGAGCGCGCGAGGAAAAACGCGCAGGCGCGCTGGACTGCACATCGCGACCGACGAGAACGCACCACCAAAGGGCTATAGCCGAATCACCATCGGACGAAGGCGCCCCCTTAGAGGGGGACGTCCTCATCTCCGGCCGGTTGAGCCGCTTCGTCGGATTCGGAATTTAGCGGAGCGATCCAGAATCCGCATCGTATCAGCCTTTAGCTCGACGGCAAGTTGCTGGATGACGTACTCGATGGAATCCTTACCGTTGGGAATCGTGATCGTGCAATCGTACTCGCGGGGTGCTGAGTTCGCCTTGCACGAAGACGTGAGTGCCCTTCAACAGGCGTGGAGCGATTTGGGCGGAGCCCGGTCCGAACGCGAGCACGTTGTGCCATTGCGTTTTCTCATTCCACTCACCTTTATCGTCCTTCCAGGACCGGGTGGTTGCAACCGAGAATTTTGTAACCGTCGTGCCGTTTGGAAGGTCTTTGATCTCGGCGTTGCGACCGATGAATCCGATGATCGTAAGCTGATTGAGGTTCATGTGATTTCTTTCTTTCTGCCCGTTTGTCGGGGCACTCTGAAGCGAGTGGCGGCTGCTCCCAAACCCAGTGAGTGCTTTCTTCCGGGGACCGCAAGAATTTCACCCGCCAGCCTTCGCGAGCGTGCGAGCCAAGAGCGAATTGTTGGGGTGCTTCCAAAGAAAGCAGAACGGACGCCGGCGTCGGGCGCAGGGTTTTCGCCCGAAGCTGTGCCAAACGACGGGGTGGGAAGAAGAAGAATAGGACCGGTCAGTTACTCGAATCAAAGTTTTAGTTGAGCAACATCGATCTCGAGAAACGCAGCGACCATACAACTAGCATTTGCACCGGGTAACGAGTTGCAACAGCTGATGGTCGGAGCCAAGCGTGCTTAGCACAAAGGATCGAAGCCAGTGTTCGTTGCTTCTCCAATCATCGCTTGAAGATCCTGGGCGTGAACACTGCCATCTCGGAATTGACCGCATACGGCTTGCTTGCGAGACCCAAATTATTGGTCTCCACATCGCCGTCACTCGCGAGTATCCTCTTAAAAGAGCAGAGCGCATCAGACAATATGAGAGTGGAGCAACTCCGGTTTGGACCAGTTGACGCTCAATCGTGGCAGCATTTTAGTGCGCTCTTCGAAGAGCGGAGCGGGTTCAAAAGCTGTTGGTGTATGCTCTGGCGAGCCGCCCCGGAAGGAGGAACCCAGAGACGGCACGAGTCGTCGCAATCAAGATTCACTCGAGAGTGGAAAATCGTGTCCCGACGGCATGCTTGGTTACGTAAAAGCAGATCTAACCGAAGTGATCAGCTCAAGTCCGAGACTTACCTCTATCGAGTGCAACCTGCTCCGTCAAGTCGACGCGATTCTGAGTCAGGTAGCGATGGATGTCAGATATGACCACAGAACCTTCTCCGACGGCCGATGCAATACGTTTAACCGAAGTAGCTCTCACGTCTCCGACAGCATAGATTCCAGAAACACTAGTCGCGTAGGGTGTGACCTCAAATCCATTGCTTCCACCCGTAAGAACAAATCCCTTGCTGTCCAGCTTGACCGTGCCTTGTAGCCAGCGAGTATTCGGCTCCGCTCCGATCATCACGAAGACACTGGAGAGTGGCTTTCTAATGGAGTCGCCGGTGTTGCGGTTTCTCCAAGAAACGAACTCAAGTGCCGTCTCCCCTTCAAGCCCGACGATTTCTGTATCTGTATAGAGAGTGATCTGCGGCGAATGCTCGATTCGAGCGATCAAATATTGCGACATGGTGCTCTCCAGAGAAGGACCTCGGATGATGTGATGTACGTGCTTTGCAGACTCCGAAAGGAAGACCGAAGCCTGCCCAGCGGAATTCCCACCCCCTACAACGATGATCTCTGAATCCCGGCACAGCAGCGATTCCATGGCTGTCGCGGCGTAGTAGAGCCCCCTGTTTTCGAAATCCGAATGATTCTCCACCTCGAGTCGTCTGTATCGCGCTCCGCTCGCGATCACAACGGAACGAGTGCAAACAATCACGCCACCAGCAAGGGTCAACCAGTGCACGCCGTTTCCTTGTGCTGCAGTTACAACCTCCCGGGAGATGGCGAAGTGAACACCAAACTTGAGAGCCTGGAGATGGCCGCGGCTCGCCAATTGCGTTCCTGAGACTCCTGTAGGAAATCCAAGATAGTTTTCAATCTTCGAGCTAGTACCCGCTTGTCCTCCCGGGGCAATCCCTTCGATCACAATCGTGGACAAGCCTTCGGAAGCCGCATAGACTGCGGCAGCAAGCCCTGCCGGACCAGCTCCGACAACAGCGACGTCGTAGATCGTATCGGGGGCAGGCGATTCGGTAATGCCCAATTCGTCAGCAAGATCAGAAATGGTCGGACGTTCCAATACACGACCATCTAGCAGCTCGACCGCAGGCGTCTGCTCGTGAGCCAGACCCCCGTCACGTTCATCGTTCAATCCCCCTTTCTCGATTCGATGCGGATAGTAGTTACGAACAAGGAAGCGGCGAAGTTCAAGTAGATCTGGGTTCTTTTCCGACCCTCGAAGGACGACCCCAGTTGAAGGATCGTCGGTCATGCCAATACGCCGCCATATGCAGGCTGAAACAATGATGTTGGCTAGATCGCCTTCCGCCCGCATCAACGTGCGCAAGTTCTTGCGTGAGATACGCAGCAGCCGACTGGCAGTTGTCGTCCGTGCTTCGGCAATAGATCTCTGCGAGTTTAGGAGGTTCAGCTCGCCACTGAAATCGCCAGTGTGCAGTAAGCGGAAGAGCTTCGATCCACCGTCTTTGACTAATAGTAGGCTCTCGACCTCCCCTGAGAGAACAACAAGCATGTCTGTGTCACGATCACCATACGTGTACAGACACGTGTTTTTCGGAACGGACTCCTCTCGTCCATAGCCCTCAAGTCTGTTAAGGATGTTTTCGTTCAAACGGGGAAATGCTAGATCACGGCGAAACGCAACGTTCGCGCTCGACGAAGTAGACGGTTGAGGTGACACAGCCTCGGCTGCTGCGGTGAGTTCCTCTTGAGGCTCGTTCATATCTGTAGGCTGCGCAGATTGCCGGGTGCCATCAAGCGCCAAGGAGCTGCATCGATCCTATTGGGTCTTTGACACCGTTGAGCAACACTGCTGACGAGTCCTCGCCAAGCTTGCGCTCCCTGCTGTCCTTTTCTGAAACGAAGGTGTTCGTCACTTCCGTGCTTTGCTTCCATTGCGGCCGCCTTACCATGCACAGCCAAACTCGGTCAATCGTGTGATGTTCTGACCTTTCATGTATGCTTGCTCCGAGTCACAAGGCTCTATATACGGCCGTGTGTATGCGCGAGCTCCGAAGCGATACGCTTAGCTCGTTCAAAGTCGCCCTCCGGATCTTGGGTCAGTAGCGTTGGCTCAAACCGCACTTCGTCAATTTCTCTCACTCCGGCCTGGCTCAGCCAAGCACGCAGATAGGTGGAGTGATGGTCTACTCCAAACGCCGGGGAGGGAAAAGAAGGTGCATAAGCGCCCGATGTAAGCACTAGGGTCGCGTGCTTGTTCTCAAGCAGGCCAAAGTAGCCCGATTCTGGCTTGAAGCCCCAGAGCAGGCCTGGCTGATGGATCACATCGATGTAGTGCTTTAAACGGTAGGGAACACCGCTATTCCACATTGGAACGGCGAATAGGTACCGATCCGCGACAATGAACCGGCTGGCGATCTCAACAATCTGATTCCAAGCTGTTTTCTGCACGGCGTTGTGCTCCTGGCCCAACATGACGTTGATTTTGGCGGCAGCCTTATCGCCGTCGAACGCAGGCAGGTCCACATCCCACAGGGAAAGGACATCGATGTTCAGGTCTGGATTCTGCTCGCGCAGGGCGGAGAGGTATGTCTCCGCGATCTGGATCGACTTCGATTGCATCCCACGTGGGGAGGCTTGGACAAAAAGCAAATTACTCATGGCACGTCTCCTGGAATTAGAGGTTGACCGAGAAAAAGCGCCGGGATTGCTCAGCGATTCAAATCGCTCAACCCCGGCTGATTGTCAGGCCGACGACGCCTTGGCCCGCGATACTTGCGTCCAGCCATCGGTGATGGATGTTCTTTGATGCTCGCGAGGCGCGGTTTCATCAGCCCCGCGGCGTCGAACTGCCAATCAAGACCGAGCTCGCGCGCCGATTTGCAAGCTCATAACCGGCGCGCCTCGGCGATCGCCAACGTATCGATGTATTGCCGGAAGCGCGCAATCTTGCCGTCCTTCACCGTCCAGACATGCGCATATGCGGCATCGGCCTGCTTACCGGTTTTCCCATGCACGCCGGTGAAGCGACCGAGGGATACCACGATGTTTCCGTCGACGATGAATTCGGTGGGTTCCAGTGCGAAAGTCGACCACTCCGCCATTAGCGGCTTGAATAAGCCCTCAGCGACACGCTCCGGACCACGGCCGTTCACCTTGTAATGCCACATCGTGATCCATTCGATATCGTGGGCCATTAGACCCAGCGCGCCGGGGGCATCTCCTACCCGCAGTTTGTCGTAAAAGCTGCGAACAATTTCAGCAGGGTTTGTCATTTGTCATTACTCCACATTTTGAGACTGTATTCGAGTTGGCAACCTAGGCCCTCATCCGGGATGCTTGGCCATAAATTGGAGAATCCGGCCAGCAATTTCGTCCGTCTCTTCGTCTAGCGCGAAGTGCCCAGCGTCGAGCAGGTGGATTTCCGCATTCGGTAGATCCTGCTTGAAAGCTTCTGCACCCGCCGGGATGAAGGAACGATCGTTCTCACCACAAGGGTCGGAGGCTGGTGTTCACGGAGCCAAGCTTGCCATTTCGGGTAGGACGCGACATTGGTCCGATAGTCGTATAGCAGTTCCCCTTGAATTTCGCGCTGATGGGGCCGCGACAGATCAGCATACTCGTTGATCCAGGTATCCGGATCGTAGCGATCCGGATGGGACGTTCCAGCGATGTGCCGATCTTTGGTTGCGTCGAACGAAACGAAAGCGTTGAGCACCTCAGGATAAGCCTTTGGATCGGCCCAGTATTCCGCAATCTTGGTCCACTTGGCTCCAAGGCCCGCTCTGTAGATGTTGCCGTTCTGAATAATGAGCGCATGCAGTTGATCGAAATGCTCCACAATGATGCGAAAGCCGATCGGTGCGCCGTAATCGTGAAGGTACATCGTACAATGCGTGACGTTGAGCTTCGCCAGGAAATCGCTCATCGTCTGGGCAAGATGATCGAACGTGTATGTGTACGCCGTCGGCGAGGACGCGTCGCTCAGACCGAATCCGGGATAATCCGGAGCGATCAGATGATACTTTGTCGCGAGCAACGGAATGAGCGTGTCGAACTCACGCGAAGACGACGGGAAGCCATGCAAGAGCACGATGGTTGGGGCGTTCTCAGGGCCGGCTTCCCGATAGAAAATACTGACACCGTCGACCTCCACCCGCTGATAGGTGGTCGTAGCGTTGGTCGAAGGAAGTGGCATCACTTGTGGCGTGCCTGCAAGAAGCGTGGTAAGAACGTATTTCGGTAAGCGATTCACTGGGATGTTCCTGTTGAGTCGGGAAGGTAGCGCTTGACAATGCCGTTCATGCCGCTTTCACCTTTTTCGCGAAGAACGCGCTGGGGAGGCCGACGAAGAGGGCGTGGCCGATGACGCCGTTGACCAATGCCGCGGTCGTGATTGCGCTGGGAGTGACCGCGGTCAGCGGCAATACCAGCAGGTTCATTACCGCCCACACGGCAGCGCCATACAGCAGCCCCAGGAGCACCCACTGCGTATGCAACACGGCGACGCGTCGGCTCGCAAGGATATAGATCGTTGCGACTACCAGCACGATGGCGAAATGCACGACGAGGCCAAGTCCCGCAGTTGCGAGCCCGCCCGAGAAAGACCGTGCGCCCAGCAGACTACTTGCGATGTACTGCAGCACCTGGATCGGATTTTGGCCCTGCAAACCGCGGAAGACGACGCCATCGGCTGCATCGAAGGCTCCAACCACCAGCGTGGCATAGAGGATGGCGCGAGAGACGGACAAGGTGCGCGCTGCCGGATGAGGCTCACTCTCAAGAGTCGAGTTGAGCGCAGAGGCGTTCACTCACCCTCCTCCGCTTTCTGTCCTTTTGCTAGAAAGCTGATGATCTTGTCTGCGACGAGCTCGCTGTGCTCCTCCAACAGGAAGTGGCCACCCTCGATGAGGTGCAGTTCCGCTTCGGGCAAATCGCGCAGGAACGCCTGCGCTCCCGGCACGATGAAGAAAGGATCGTTCTGTCCCCAGAGAATGAGTGTGCGCGGCTGGTGCTCGCGGAAGTATTCGTGCCACGAGTCGTAGAGCGCCACGTTCGAGGGGTAGTCGTGAAAGAGGTCGAGTTGGATGGCGTCATTGCCGGGTCGGTCGAGCAGCGCCTGGTCGAAGGTGTAGCCGTCCGGGCCTACCGCCGCTGCATTTTTCGCACCATGCGTGTACTGGAAGATTGTGGTTTCCCTGGTCAGCAGAGTGCGCGGCCCCTTCTCTGTCTCCTCGTTCCGATTCGCCCAGAAAGGCTTCAGCGGCTCAAAAGCGGCGCTGATGCCTTCCACATAGGCATTGCCGTTCTGCACGACGATGCCTTCGACCGCTTCCGGATGACGGGAGGCGATGCGGAAACCGACGGGCGCGCCGTAGTCCTGAACGTAGATGCTGAATTTCTTCAGGCTCAGTGTTGTGAAGAGCAGCTCCTCGATTTTTGCGGTGATGTTGTCGAAGGTGTATCGAAAGTCAGCTGCCGCGGG
Organism: Bryobacteraceae bacterium; assembly: GCA_965219105.1. Lineage (GTDB taxonomy): Bacteria > Acidobacteriota > Terriglobia > Bryobacterales > Bryobacteraceae > Bog-105. The sequence continues at coordinate 5,344,387 of OZ244728.1, forward strand.
AGCATCGCTGTAGCCGAAGCCGAGATAGTCAGGCGCAACAACGTGGAAGTGGCTGGCGAGCCTTGGGATCAGTTCCCGGAATATGTGCGACGAGGATGGAAAGCCATGAAGCAGAACGATGGTCGAGTTCGTTGTTGAGCCCGACTCGCGGTAGAAGATCTTGTGCCCTTGGATGGCGGCATGCTGGTAAGTAGTCATGTGAGTTTCTTCCTTAGTACGTATCCCGATGATGTGAATGAACGATTCTGTGGAACGCTTGGGTTCGTCCTTCCGACGAATTGATAAGCGATTCTGTCAACTCCGGTTGAAAATTCCTCATTCTGCCGGTTGAAAATTTCCCAGCCCTCGGGCGGTGGTGGTTTACAGTTTCGGCCGGAGGATGGAACATAGAATCCGGCCGGTGAAGCGGAGGCGGGCAATGCAGGAGTGCAACCCACCAAGGAATAGCTGGCTGCAAACTCATCAAGACGATGGGGCTCGGGGCGGAGCCAGAAACAGCTTCGCCTCGAATCTTAGAAGTACCCATCGGATTGATAGATTTGCCCATGCCTCAAAAACTCACACCGAATGGCTTCGCTTGCCGCGAGTGTTCGTGAGGGCAGCGGCCGGGTCAGCATGTTGCGGTTCCGGGGCAGGGAGCAGTCCCGCTTTACGTCGCTCTTTGAGCCGATAACTTTCTCCGCGGATGTTCACCGTCGTGGAGTGATGCAGCAGGCGATCGAGGATCGCGGTCGCGATGATCGGGTCGCCGAAGATCGAACCCCACTCGCCATAGCTTTTGTTCGAAGTCAGGATGATGCTGCCCCTTTCGTAACGCGCACTGACCAGTTGAAAGAAAATAGTCGCGCCCAACTCATCCAGCGGCAGGTAACCCATCTCATCGATGATCAGCACCTTCGGAGCGAGATAGATGCGCAGCCGGCGGTCCAGGCGGCCTTCTCTGTAGGCGCGTCCGAGATCGGTTACCAGATCGTGCGCCGTCATGAAATACGCAGCCTGACCGGATTGAATAGCGGCTTCCGCCAGCGCCACTGCCAGATGAGTCTTGCCCACGCCTGGCGGCCCCAGCAAAATGACATTCGATGCTTCGTGGACGAATCGAAGCGTGCGCAGCTCGCGAATCTGCCGCTCGTCGATGGAGGGTTGAAAAGCAAAGTCGAACTGATCGAATGTCTTCACGTACGGCAGATGCGCCAGTTGCAACCGGGTCTTGAGATAACGCTGCCGCCGTGCATCGGCTTCCGCGCTCATCACTTCGAGCAGGAAATCGGCGTAGGCGGGTTCCTTCTTTGAAGCGCTTTCCAGAAGCGTTTCCAGACGTGCATCAATGGCGGTCAAGCTCAATGCCGCCAGCGTGGTTCGCAGCCGTTCCAGTGTCATCGCCCGCCTCCCGCCGCCAAACTCTCATAAGCATCCAGCGAACGCCGCTCCACCACGGGAGCACTCTGTTGAATGTGGATGAGCATTTTGCCGGTTTGCTTGTTGCCGAGCGGGATGCCTTCGTGATGCTCGCTTCGAGTGACCACCTGATGGCGTCTTACCGCTGGCGCGTGTCTGGCAATGAGTTCAGCACCGCAGCGCACTTCTACATCGCGGCCTTGCTCGCGAACCCAGACCTCTTTGCCCGCATAGCGCCAGGGGACCGAATAGCGGCTGCCCTGCCAGGAAACATAGGCATCTCGCGCTACCTTGCGTTGCTCGTCATCGGCGTACGGGTAAGGCAGACGGCCGTTCACCGGCTGCATACTGAACTGATCTTCGTCCCAGCGAATCAATACCTGTTCGCGAGTCGTTCCATGCACGCGTTGGTTGGCTACTTCCGATACCCAACGGCGTAACTCCGCGTTGAGATCGGCCAGGTTCGACGGCTCGCGGCCCTGCAAACCGCACAGAAAGTTTCGCCGCACATACTTCACGCCCGATTCCACTTTGCCTTTCGTCTGCGCCCGGTAAGGGCGGCACAGCCGTGGCGTGAATCCCCAATAGCGGGCGAAGTCCAGAAACACGGCGTTCCAAATGATCTCGCCGCGTTCGTCCGTGCCCGTCCACACGGTCTTCATCCGGTCATAGAGAATCTCTTCGGGCACGCTGCCCCATTGTTGAAAAGCCGCTTCGTGCATGCGCAAGAGCGTTCCCAGCTTCTGGTCCGTGGCAGCTTCCGCCATCATCATGCGGCTGTAGCCCAGCGTCATCGTGAAGCCCCACAGCATGCGCTCTTCTCCCGATTCCGACAACACTCCGAGATGTCCCCAGTCCACCTGCGCTTGTTTGCCTGGCGGCGTCTCGAACCGCCGGACGGCGACCACCCGCGCCGACTCGCGCTGCGGCCGAAGCCAGTCCGTCAGGATCGTGTAGCCGCCGCTGTAATTACATTGCCGCAGTTCGCGCAGCAGCACTTGCGCATTCCAGACGCCGGCCTGAAGCCGTTCCTGCAGATATGGTTTGAACGGCTCCAGTTTGCTTACCGGAGCCGATCTCGGTCCATACACCGGTCTTCCCTCCGGCTTCAGCAGGTACTTCCGGATCGTCTTACGATCGAAACCGGTCAACTGACTGATCGCCTGAATGCTCAACCCTTCTCGTTTGAGCTCGCTGATCTCTTCCACGTCTTTCCCCCTGAACAGGTGTCCGCCCTCCTCTGGTTCCCAGAGTTGGGGTTACACCACTCGACCAAAAGGGGTGGGGAATTTTCAAACGGCACTATGGGGATTTTTGCACCGGCGCTGACAATTCCTTCAACGTGCTTCGACGAGTATGAATGTCGTGTCGTCGTGAGTAAGGTTGCCCTTCGCGTGCCGAAGGAGGGCGGTGAGCAGGCGATCCCGGGCCAACGTGATATTGGCGCTGGACTCCGCAAGGACCTCGCGTAATCGCTCCTCTCCAAACTCCTCTTCCAGTGGAGATGGACACTCGGTGACTCCGTCCGTGTAGAAGACCAGACGATCGCCGCGCCTTAGATGAATAACTCCTTCGTCGTAAACCATGGCTCTAAGCACACCTAAGGGCAAGTTTGCCTGTTCCGTAGCCGGCGTCAGTGAAAGCGGAACCCACGGGCTTAGATCGAAGGCCTTGAAGAGCCCGGGAGAGTGGCCGGCGATAGAGAAACGAAGCGTGAGATCCGCTGCTGAGAACGTTGCCAAAACCGCCGTCGTTATAGCTTTGACTCCCTGCTCGTTCAAGAGACCATTGAGTGACGCAAGCACGGATCGCCCTTCTGGATTGTCGATGTGTTTGCGCAGGATATCGTAAATCCAGCGGCTTAGCTGAGTCACTTCTATTCCATCCCTGCAGATCCGCCAGGAGGATCCGGGTAAGGACATCGTGATTGCAGACCGAGAAGTAGTAGATGTCTCCGCCCGCCACACCCTCCGACGACTGGCTATAGATACTGACTTCGATGCCATTCGTGCAAAGGTCTGTTCTGATGTTGTCAACTCCTCCCCAGATCTCCGCGCACTTGATTCTGTAGCCTTCATTTAGATGCGCCATTGGTAACTTACCTGGATCCTTGCTTTCGAGCGGGCACTAAAACGGCTCAAGAGTCGCGCTTGCGACAACCTGATGCGATGGATCAATCAAGAGGACCGTGGTGTTGCTGCCCGGATCAAGCCCAGTCGGAATCGCCAACTTTTCATTGCCCGAGACTGTGACGGAACCGAGACTTGCGCCGCCGGACGTGGAGCCAGCATTGGTTGTGAGCGCAACAGTAAACGAGGATCCCGCCTTACTCTCCAAATTGGAGATTTGCAGTTGCAGACCGCTGCCCTGTTTAATGATGTTTACTCTGCCGTGCGTCGCGGCGGCACCACTGACTGCATGCAACTCTCCAGTGAACACAGGCTGTAGCGCGGCGATTCCGACGGGCGCCGCTTCGTTTACGCGCATGTTGATAAACAACCGCTCCGGACGAAATAGCAACCAGAAGCAAGCAAGCACCGCCAGAGCGAAACAGATAACCAGGATGCGGTACTTACGCCAGATGGAGAGCTGGTTTCCGCTGCTGCTCACGGCCATTTGTCTTCTCACCGTGCTTATTTCTCCAAAGGAGCGGCTCCGAAGTTTGCGTTGAAGCGCTCGCAGTAGATGGACACCGCCTTAAACTTGGACAGATCTGTTCCAGAGGGTATTGCATAATCCTGGTCGCCTTGGTTCCCTTTCAGCTTGCCGAGCTCGACACGTTCTACACTCTTGTTTAGAAAATTGTCGTTGTCTTGCGCATCGCTTGCCGCGATCAGCACCACGTGTACGTCCGGTCCATTAGACGTCTTAAAGTTAGTGAGGCGAAGCGTCTCTTTTCCGTTAACCGAATAGATGGTGGCACGACCCGATGTCTTGTGCGCTGCGCCATGGAAAGTGCCCGTTGCCACGATGTTGCCGTTTTGGGCAAGAACAACGCCAGATAGTAGACTGGCGGCGGCCGCAGCGATTGCGAAGTGTTTAATCAAACTCATAATTTTCCTTTTGCGTTTTGCTTTGCTCTACGAGAGAGCTGATGAGCGTGCGTTTGAACCCTACTCACATCTCTTACTTTGGCCTGTTTCCGACTGATCAGACCTCCAACTCCGACAGTTGAAACACTGTGGTTTTCTTCAGGTGTGTAAGTCAGAGGCCGATTCCCGATATGTCCGTTCCCGCAGCGGTGCGCAAAACAGTTTCGGGGTGCGGACCGAAGATGCCTCGAGGTGGCAGACGCCACCTCGACTTGAACCCGGGCTTATGTCGCTGCCGGGGCTATACGGGATGTATTGTCGTTGTAAACTGCCGATCTCGTCTCGTGATGATGAGATCGATGTAGAAGCACTTGGATGGTTTCGATCAGCTGTAAGGCGTTTGCTGGGTGCAACTCAGTCCAGCCGAATGACAATGGGACAGTTGATGGAAAATCCGGCGCTGCCGAAGGGCTTACCCCCGGGACCCGTCAACAAACCATCGTTTACAAAAGTGAGAATCTGGAATTCCTCTCGCAGCTGTTCGCGGTAGCCCTTACTGATTGCATCGGGCGTCCATTCATAGAGATTGGCGTCCCAGATCGGACTGTAGTCAAGGGCGATTGTTGGAATTCCCCCGAGAGTATTATTGGGGCGGTATCCGTCGGCTAGGTCTGCAGAAAGCCCCTGTCTCTTCGGATTGTCACAGCTATCCTGTTCCGCACCGTTCGTCGCGATGAAGATTCGCTCGATAGGACTCGAGAAACTGTCGTCGTCTCCCAACGGGAGAGTCGCTTGCAGTGGAGCATACGTACTGTGTTCGATAGCTGCCGATAACGGTATACTCGCATCCATCGACAAGTACCAGATGGGGCGACCAAAACTAAATCCGTTGATCAGGTTCAGCGTGACAGTCATGTTAATCGGGTCAATAGCTACGACCTGGTCGTGCACTCTGGTGTAATCGACATTTCCGTTTGGAAAGTTAATCTGATCTGCGTCTACCCCGAAAGCCACAATAGACGCATTGTAGATGGTTCCGCCGTCGTTTAACACACGAACCAAAGGGCTGTAGTTTTTGTCGCCGACAGAGCCTGGCTGTGCGGAAACGGGCGGGAACTCAGAACCTGATGGACCCGGAACAATCTTGCGAATCGGGCTGAAATCAACAGTGCCTTTATCAAAAATCAGGTTGTTGTCTTTATCAAAGTTCGCTGTTCTCGCACCCTTGGCAGCGAAGGTTAACTTTGCGGAGTAGTTAAGTCGGTAGTGTCCCGAGCTTTGTGTAAGTTGCTGTTCTCCGGGTGTATTCCTTTCTTTAGATAGTAAGTGTTCTTCTTCCTAGTTTGCTGACAAAGGCCGGAGCGCCGGAGGCGCGGAGGGCTTTTGTCAGCGGCCGACTCTCGCCACAGCGGCCTCGATGCGGTCGCCCCAAAGCAGCAAGAAATGATTCAACGAGGTGCGCCAGTTCGGGGCGGCGCGCCAGCGCTGCGCGATATTGCGCAACGCTAGATACAGCAGCTTCAGCGCGGACTCTTCGTTCGGGAACGACGCCCGAGTCTTGATCACTTTGCGCAGCGTCATATGCAGCGACTCGACCACGTTCGTGGTGTAGATGGCCCGCCGTATCTCTTCCGGGTACGCAAACTGAGGGCTGATGCCGGCCCAGTGCCGCCGCCAGAGCTTCCCGATGACCGCATACTTGCTGTTCCAGCGCTGCTCGAAGCTTTCGAGCGCCGCCATGCCGGCCTCCTCGCTCGGAGCGCGGTAAATGCCGCGCAGGTCCTCGGCCACGGCCTTGCGCTCCTTCCAGTTCACGTACGCCAAACTGTTCCGCACCATGTGCACAATGCAAAGCTGCACTTCCGTGCGTGGATACACGGTCGAGATCGCTTCGGGAAAGCCTTTCAAGCCGTCCACACACGCGATCAGGATATCCGCCACGCCGCGGTTGCGAATCTCGGTCAGGATCTGCAGCCAGAGCTTGGCCCCTTCCGTTGCGCTGGTCCATAAGCCCAACACTTCTTTCGAGCCTTCCTGCGTAATGCCGATGGCCACAAACACGGCCCGATTCTCCACCCGCCCTTCGTGCCGCATCTTGACCACCAGCGCGTCCAGATACACGATCATGTAGAGCGGCTCCAGCGGCCGGCTTTGCCATGCGCGCACGTCCTCCATCACCGCTTCGGTGACCTGGCTAATCAGCGTCGCGCTCACCTCCACGCCGTACATCTCGCGCAGATGCCCTTCGATGTCGCGCGTCGACATGCCACGGGCGTACATCGAAATGATCTTGTCGTCGAAGCCCGTCCAGCGCCGTTCGTGCTTGGGCAGGATCTGTGGCTCGAAGCTCCCGTTGCGATCGCGTGGCACCGCAATATCGAGCGTCCCGAAGTCGCCCTGCACCCTTTTCCGGCTCTTGCCGTTGCGGTTGTTGCCGCTGCCGCGCCCTTCCGGCTGGCCCTTCTCATAGCCGAAATGATGACTCAATTCGGCGTTCATGGACCGTTCCAGCAGCGCTTTGGTCAGCTGCTTCAGTAATCCGTTCGGCCCGGCGATCTGCTCGGTCGTCTTGCCCCGCAGCAGTTCGTCCAACGCTGCATTCAATCCTACGTTCTCTTCGTTCATTCGCTCTCCTCTATTCTCGGAGAACGCTCCTTACACAAAATGTTTTATACCCTCGTTAAGTCCAAGCTCAGCCGCCACGCCTTGATCGTCAACGTCCGTCAAAATGTACCAAACCTTTTTCTTAGTGCCGGCCATATAGCCGAGATAGAGAGGTATTGTGATCGTCCCGCTCGACGCATCAACTGTTCCGGACTTCAAAAGTTGTTCCGGTCCCACCAGACTTGGGTTATCAGTTGATGGAGACGGGCCAAAATATGACAGGCTTACTTTCGTTCCGATATTGGCCGACGCAGGAAATACGTTACAACCTGGACCAGGGCCGATCGGACCCGGCCCGGGGCCTTGCGCTTCATTGGAGTTCGAAACCGTCGCTCCTTCCAGTTCGGGAACTTGTGGTTGCGCGCGTCTGTGAGTTTCCACCATCGTAGAACTACCTCCCGAGGTGGGTGGCGTTGAAGCGCTCTGCGCCGGTGCTTGAGCCACGAGACTCCCGGCTGCGGTGGACTGCGCAGTCGCAGCAGCAACAACCCCAATAGCCATCGCAACTATGTTACGGATTCTTCTAACCATTCAACTCTCCTTTTGTGTTTGCTTCGCTCAGCGAAAGAGCTTATGAGTGTGGCGACAAAACCTACTCTCATCTCCCACTGTGCCGGGATTCCGACTTGATCACACCGCCAATCCGACAGTTAGAGCACTGTGGATTTCGTTAGGTATGTGAGTCGGAGACCGTTTCCCTAGTGTGTTCGTCCCCTGGGGTGTGCGAAACGTTTGCGGCGCGCAAAGCGAGAGCTGGCACAAGATCTTTTGTGAATAGCAGGTCGAGAGTGCAATGGAAAGCTACCCTGACCTTCTCTTCAAAGTGGGGCATATTACTGAGCTAAATGGCCCGCCACAAGAACCAGGTAACACGGCCGGAGAAGTGGGCTCCAAGTATATTGGCCACTCTGGTTCGGCGATCTATCTCTTGAATGAATTGCGTCGCTCAATGACCCGATGGTCAAGGCACGACGTTCGAGCCCGCAACCTCATCGAGCATCGGCGTGAAGAGCTTCCTTTGAATGCCTTAGGGACGCCTGATGGCTTCGAGCGCTAAACTATCGATGTACTGACGATGACGTTTGATTTTGCCATCCTGGATGTTCCAAACATGCGCATATGCGACATCGGCGCGTTTGTGCGTTGTGCGGTGCACGCCTGCAAATCGACCCAGCGATACAACTGTCGAGCCATCGACAAGGAACTCCGAAGGAGCCGGCGAGAAGCTCTCCCACTCCTGCATTAGTGGAGCGAACACTTTCTTCATCACCTCTGCAGGACCTTTGTCTTGAACACCGAAATCAACGACCGAGATCCATTCGATGTCGGCAGCCATCAAGTCAACCATCCTCCTGGTGTCGCCCGCTGCGATTGCGAAATAAAATCACGAACTGTATCGACTGGTGTTGCCATTACATCTCCTTTAGGTGACCTGCTTTGCGTCCGATTATTCAAGACGTCCGCCGAAGTCATGCGCCTTGCAAATAACTGCTGGTCCTGGTAATCGGCTTGGCCGCGCGAACTGAACCTTGTTGGCCGGCGTTGGCCTCGCTTAAAACACCGAGGCCTTCCCGAACGCGAATTCCTGTGCCCGCCGGATAGGGTCGGCGCAGTAGGAAATACCCTCCTCCATGAGAGTGCCTCCAGCTCGAGATATGACCACTTTGGCTTGTATCCGACTTCATCACCGCACTGAAGGCGACTGCCGCAGCACTAAAGTCTTCTTCAGGCGGCCGCTCTGATACGGCAGAGTTCGGTGAGCGCCTTTTGGAGCTGCGTGTGTACTTCGCTGTCCGCTATACCAAGCGTCTGGGCGCAGAACGCAGCCGAATAGCCAAGCAAGACGCGTAAGACAAAGCAGATCCGGGGATGGCGTTCGATCTCGATAACCGGCCAGAGGCCAGACTGAAGCATAGTTCGCGCCATCGAACCTTCGTCAAGTGAAGCGCGTTCGCGGGCTGCGATGCTTCTCGTCATTACCGCTCTATCCCAAATCTCGAGGCTGTGTATTTCAGGCTGGTTCGAAAGATCCAGGTCGCTGATGCTATCGACCAGCGCCGCTTCCGCCACGTGACCGTCTGCCGACAGCAGGAGAGCCGTCTGAAACACAGAGCTGCAATGGACTTGTAGGAAGGCTTTCCATTCTTGCTCATAGCTGATTGCGCGGTCCAAGGGCATACTCATACTTTGATGCTCGCTTCCGCCGGCAACCATGTCAGAAGTGACAGTTCGGACACCGTGTTTTCCTCCTGATCTTAGATTTGCCTGTGGAGTTGGTTTATTGGATGTGGGGTTTAAACCTTGGTGGCTGGTCTACGGAAGCTAAAGACTCGCCTAGTGACCATAGCGCCGCTCCGAGCAATACAATGTCCTTGATCAGAAACTCTCCCACATCGCCCGAGAGTGCCGGGAAGCCTCCCAGGCTAGGCTCCCACCCGGGAGTCGAGAACAGAAATGAGAGTGTGGTCAGGAACATCAGAACTGCTCCCCCGCTGCCGATGGCGCATGCTTTCGGAGACCAACGACGCAGCGCGATTAAAATGGCGATGAGCAGCTCGGCAGTTCCGATCAGCATGGCGAAATGTCGCACGGTCCAGATCTTGTAACCCCAACTGAGCAGTAAACTATGCACGACGAGGGGTTGAATGCCTTTGGCCTCATAGTCGGTGGCCTTCATCGCGGCAATCCAAGCAATTACCAGCACCAGACCATAACGAAGTATAAGAACTCCGAGAGTGTGTGCCTTTGAGGCAGTTTCTTTCAAACGAATCTCATCAACGGCCGTGGAAGAACCCATAGTTTGTGTTGCCTTCATTCTGCTCTCTGATTCCATCCTGGAAACGCACAAAACAACTGCCCACCACCTATCTATTTCTTCAGAGCTTCAGCAACGCATACGCGCCGAAGTTTCCTACTCCGGCGAACTCTATGCCAAGGCCGAGCAGGCCGGTGTGGCACGGTGCGCGCCCAGATAAAAGTGAGATCACCCCTCGAGGAGACCTCTTCGCATTGCGACTGCCATGGCGTGCGATCGATTAGTTGCCCGGAGCTTATCCACGACGTTCTTGATGTGGAAGTTGACGGTTGTCTCAGCAATCGATAGCAGATACGCGATTTGCTTGTTCCGATGTCCGTCCCGGATCAATGTCAGCACCTCTAGTTCGCGAGGGGAGAGTTCGTCTGCACTGAAGTGTTCCGCCAGTCGACCTGCCACATCTGCCGGGATGTATCGCTGCCCGCTGTGAGCTGAACGAATGACCTTCAATAACTCGTTCTTAGGAGCGCTTTTAAGCACATAGGCAGAAGCACCCGCGCGAAGCGCGCGCTGGATGATCAAATCTCCATCGCAGGCCGTTAGCATGATTATGCGCGCGAAAGGGAATTCGCCACGGATAGCGACCAGAGTATCCGTCCCGGTGGGGCCAGGAAGTCTCTGGTCCATTAGGGTAATATCGGGCTTGTGGACTCGGAATTGTTCCATCGCCTCGGTGGATGTCGTCGCTTGCGCGACTAGGGCCATATCGGTTTGAGACGCTAGGATGGTGTTGAGACCTTCCCGGAATACCGGATGATTCTCAACGACCAGAATTCGAATTGACTTTTGCAAAGTCATGACGTCGCCCTCTTGAGATTCTCCTTATCTCTCTGGTTCTCGCCGCTTCAGCCCTATGCATGATCGTCCATAGCCAGACGAGTCTTTTCTCGATTGCTCCACTCTGTATGTACGCCGGCAGTCCTGAGTGCTATCCCGCAATTTGAGCTAGAAGCCAAAAACACCTCACCGCTTGGCGATGCATCAGAGTGACCTGGCCGCGGCGACCGACTTGTGCTCTCGCTGTGGGCCGCCGGTCAACTCTTCTCCAAGAAGATCAGCGGTGATGCAAAATGAGCTGCCTACACGGTAGGCACGAGTACGAAGCTCAGCTTCCGATATTCGTCGTTCGTCCTGCGTGATCGAAAGGCTCAGCAGACACATGCCGGGTGAAGAAGTTCTCAATGTGGCTTGCTATGGCTTCGCCGTCCTCCTCCAATGCCGAATGCCAGGTGTTCAGCATGTGGACCTCTGCGTTTGGCAAGTCTTTCCGAAACGCCGCGGCTCCTTCAGGCCCGAAAAAGGGATCACCATTGCCCCAAACGATCAGCGCCGGAGGCTGGTGGTCGCGAAAATATTGGTGCCAGTGCTCGTACAGCGGCGGGTTGTTACGGTAATCGTAAAACAGCTCCATATTGGCTGCCTGGTTCACCGGGCGATCAATAAAGTATTGATCCATGTTCCAACTGTCCGGATTTGGAGCCTCGGGATCCCGTGTTCCCTGGACATAGAAGAACTTGGTGACTTCGGGGGCGTAGAAGCTCGAAATGGTAGCCTCCGTCTCCTTGTTGCGACCTTGCCATAGAGCCTGGAAAGGCGCCCAAGCGGGCGTGAAGCCCTCCTGATAGGCGTTGGCGTTCTGAATGATCAACGCCTGGACACGTTCCGGGTGCTTAGCCGCAATGCGAAATCCAATCGGTCCTCCGTAGTCCTGAACGTAGAGGCTGTAGCGATCAAGTCTCAAAGCTTCCAGAAAGTGATCGATGATCTCAGCCAGGTGATCGAACGTGTAATTGAATTCTGCTGGTGGAGGCGTACTGGTGTTCCCAAATCCCGGGTAGTCAGGAGCGACGAGATGAAACCGATGGGACAGGTTTGTGATCAGGTCGCGGAACATGAACGATGACGACGGATAGCCGTGCAATAGGACCAGCGTTGGGTTTTGAGGATTCCCAGCCTCACGGTAGAAGATGTCAACTCCGTCGACAGTGATATGGCGATGTGATGTCATGGCAGATTCCGAGTAAGGGTGTCGCCGTCTTCAGGATTGATCCTAACGGTGCGTCCTTTTCATGCCCTATCTGTCGCTTCACGGTCCAAAACCTTACCCGTTCCGAGGCCACCAGATATCATTTTTTGCAATCGACAGGTCAGTTCACGAACTTCTCCCGGATGTCGGGCCGCGTCCCACCTGTGGCCTCGGATGACGTCGTGTCAGAACGTGCCCCAAGCCTTTCCCAGCTAGATGGTTGAACGTTAAGAATTGGCAGACGACGCAAGCGTGTTTACGTTACCCTCAGGTTAGTGCAGTCGTCGGATGCCAATTCGATCGAAGACGTCCCCTCAACCTGTGCGGATCGTCCTTCGTCGCCAAGTGATCGCTGGTGGGACAAACTGCTCACGGAAGGCGAGGCCGCACCGAACGAGGTGATCGAAAATCTGCATCTGTTTGTCCATCGGGTTATTCAACGCAGTTTCGGGCGGAGAAGAGACTGCGACTCGGGGTTCGTCGAGGACGTCACCCAGGACGCTACGCTACGTATCCTCAAGGGCCTGCCGAACTTTAAGAGCGACAGCCGATTTACCACCTGGGCTGCATCGGTGGCTTTCAACGCCGCCTACTCCGAACTTAGGCGCGCTCACTGGAAGGACGTTCCATTCGATGAGCTTCTGCAAACTGGAAGGAATCGATCGGCGAGCGGACATGAACCAGCTACGGCTGCGGCCCAGGCCGAAGCTGATACCACGCGTGACAAAGTATTCGCCGCGTTGAAGGAGGCCCTGGAAAACGATTTGACGGATAAGCAGAAATTCGCGATAGAAGCCGCTTTGGCGAAGGTGCCCTTTCTGGAGGTTGCTCGTCACCTGAACACGAATTCGAATGCGCTATACAAAATGGTCCATGATGCCCGAAAAAAACTCAAGCGGGCCCTGCTGGCGAAAGGAATTACCGAGGAAGAAGTAAGATCCGTCTTAGCTGGGTAGCCTTCAACGGTACGAACTTTGATGAACATTTCTGACGATAGTCTGCGCAAGTTACTCGCTTGGACGGTTGACACCGCCGAGGAAGAGTTGAACTGCCTAGAGACCAGGGCGATTGTGCACCGCTATGTCGAGTTTCGGCTTTCGGGAACAGGCCCGCTCCCCGACGACTTGAAGGGCGTCGAGCAGCACCTGCGCGTTTGTCAGGATTGTTCCGAGGTAATCCAAGCCGTCATTGCACTGCTAGATGCTCCCGAGGCAATTGAACCTCCCACACGATGAAGTTCGGGAAGTTCCGGTCTACCGCAGAGCCTGACTCCAAAGTCGCTAAAAAAAGCTCATCAAGGTAACGTGCTTCCGCAATGGCGATTTGTGTGTCGTTTGAGGCCGACAAGTGGAGTCTGCCAATCAGTCGCGAATAGTCCTTACGCCGCAGGCGTCCGCCGCGCCAGCTGCTTCGTTCTGGTCCGGAAAGGTAGATCTACGCTGGGCCTTCAGGATTTATGAGTAGCTCATTACAGCCTCAACAGGCTAGTCGAATGTGAACTCGGATGAGAGGGGTGGATTCTGATTGAAATCGCTAAAGCGAATCCACCGTGGACGGGCGACAAAAGCACACGATTCCTTCCACGCCATGCGCGCGGACCGTCAGACCAAATAGTGAACTACGTGTCCTGATATCGCGTCAAATCCGGTGATTGAGTTCGACGGCTTCGCCCTCGTATTGAAATAGTTTGCTCGCCCGTCTCCCAGCCGCCTATCACGAGACAGCAGCCTGGCCGGGCGATAAGGTTTCGGGTACTTGCGTGAACTCTTGACTGTATCGAAGGCGACCTGCAGCTACGGTGTGATTGCAACCCCGGTCAGAGCCGGCTGGTTTGCCGTTGGAGTGGATGGTGCCCAGCACACTAAGTCTTTGCTTCGCAATCAGTGCGTAAAGATCAAGCTTAGTCAAACAGGGCCTCGCCAAAGTATAGGACCGGAGGGCTGGGGGGACGCACAGGCGCGTCGTAATTCGTGATTCGCGATGGCGGTCACGTGAGGTCGGTTTGGCGGACGTGTAGTTGCCGCGTCAGAGACGAAGTCTTGTGGATGACGTGCCTAGTCCGGGATGCGTTCACCGATCCCGCCGCTTATCACAAAGCCAGTTAGTTGTAGAACGACTTGATCGCGGGCGTGTAGTGCTCCGGAGAGAAGTTCCGCCTGGTGGAGCTCCGTCGATCTCGCTGTAAGGCGACCATGGCAAGCGGATGTACAAATCTGCAACTGCGGACTTCAGCCGACTGCGGGACCCGACTCGAGGACCACGAGGTCCAGCGTACTTGGCTGGCATTCGATCGTCTTACGTTAATGGAATGCAAAGTTTTGCGGCCCGTCGTTAATGCGATTAATGCGTTAAGCAGGCCGAGAAATTGATAGGAGGCTCGTAAGTCGTTGAAAACATGGAGCGGAAGACGGGGATCGAACCCGCGACGTCCAGCTTGGGAACTTGGATGGAAGTTGGTAATAAACAACTTACACGTCCGAGGGTTTGCTTTCTGACAACTAGCATCCACTGAGTTTTCGCGCTCTTCTTCGAAAATCGCCCTTAATGGAGTAAACGGAGTAACAGCGTTTGCTCCCTAAGAGTCGGGTCCAAACAGCCCCGAACGACCCCCTTCCGAAACGCACAACATTGCCGTTTTCAAGCGGCCTAGGAAGGCGTTTCGCTTGTCCATCAACAGCAGTGTAGTAAACAAGAATTCACCCGCTCACAGCGGCTTCGAGAAGGCTTCTGCCATTCTCGGTCGGTCTCATCGCGAGCTTATCGTCTCTAAACAGCAACTCGGGAAGGCGAGTCGAATTCACCTTGTGAAAATGAATCGCGAGCAGCGGACGCAGGAGCTCTGCTTCGCTTCCCGACCTTTCGTATTGTGTGGCTTGCCAGTCCGAGCCCTGCCAGCAGGGCAGCTGATGTATGAAAAGCGGAATGGCCAGTTTGTGCTACAAACCACTGGGCATCCCAAGATTGGAGTGCCATTCGGACAGGACCGTATTGTGCCGATCTTCCTGGCAACGCTGGCCGTCCAGCAGAAAGCCAAGTCATTCGGTTCCGGAGCGCCGGGGAGATGCTGGAGATCTTCGGTATGCACAAAGGCGGCACAGAATATCGTCGCCTGGTTGCAGCCTTTGAGCGGATTTTCGACGCAACCATCTTCTTTGGCACCGATCAACTTCGGGGTACAGCCAAGATGGTGCAGCAGTCCCGGTTCAACTTCTTGCGGGAAGCTCAACTCTCGTACAACAAACGCCCGGGTCAGCCCGTGCTCTCCGACCGATTCGAGAATGTGATTGTCCTCAGCATTGAGTTCTACCAAGAGATCACAGCGCACCCGATACCGACCGACCTCGATGCCGTCCGGACACTTGCTGCCTCGCCCGCTGTCTTAGATCTGTTCATGTGGCTCTCTTACTGGTCTCCGGTGCACTCGGCCTTGCGGCTCAATTGGGTAATGTCGAATATGCTCGTCCGCGGAGATTTCACGAGAAGCTGGAGGGCTGGCTCGATGTAATCAGGGCGATGTGGCCGGGGTGTCCTGCGCGCATTGCTAAGGCCGGCAATTATCTGCTAATTGGCCCAGCTGCGGCACTCACAGGAAAAGGAGCGTAGATGGCTACGCTCTCGTTTGCGCCGGAACCACTCTCGCAGAAACGCCTCAGCTTAGCTGAGATTGATGCGGTCGTATCGGCTAAGCTCGGTGCTACGCGCACGCTCGGCAACGCGCAGCCAGCCTGCTTCAACCGGCAAGTGGCGATGCATTTGGCAGCACGAGTCGGCCGCTGGAGCACGACTGTGATCGGTCGTTTCTATAACGGTCGCGATCATTCAACGGTTTGTCATGGCATCCAGCGGATCGAGGAGTTGCGCGATTCCGATCCCGACGTTGATGCTTTGCTAAGCGAGCGCAAAGCCCAACTCGTCAAGCAGGGCGAAATGCCGCAGAGCATTGAGCGAATTGACTTTACCCGCCGTGTATATCGATTGAACGATGAAGACTTGAAACGGCTCGCTAATAGAGTCGCCGACCTTCTTGGTGATCAAATGAAAGGACTCTTAATGAACTGTCGCGACCGTAACTGAACGGAATGCACGGAGCCTCACAACTAGTTCGGGACTTTGGGGGCGCTTGACCGTAGCGGGAGCATAGTTTGCAGAAGAGTCGGAGACAGAAATCTTCAGCACCCCACCCTCTTGCCGCCTGTCTCTCTCTTGAGGATTGTGGTCTGGATGATGTCGCAAGAGCTGTGTTTACTCACGGAACTGGGGGAAGCTGACCGCAAAGAACGCTGGCGGGAGTGTCCGAAGCTAAATCTGTTAGCTACCTTGTAGATGAGATGCCTGCGACAGAATTACCGTCGAGAAGAGTGGAGTCATGAATATGTACGCCCTTGCGAGTAAAGCCAATAGCGCGGTTCAGACCGGAACCCGCGTGCTGTGCAGCGAATCTGTTGGCTGGAGCTCAGCACTACTGGAAGTCTGGAAGCATCCAGCCACAATCGAGGAATACTCAACAGTGGCGACACCGGATCAAACGCTTGTTCTCACAGCACAAGGCCGATATAACCTGGAGTGCTTTTCTCAAGGCAGTTGGCGGTCAGCCCAAAAAGGTCCTGGCATGGGCGGAGCAACCGCGCCGATGCACGTGAGCCGTCTTCGATTACAATCGCTGGAATTGACTCCCATCATCACGCTCCAGATGTATTTACCCGACGACTTCTTGCAAGAGGCCGGGGAAGAATATCGCCGCGCGGGTAGTCGGTACGTCTCTGCACCACTGGAGTTCCTCAGCGTAAAAGATCCTTTCGTGTTTGCTACTGTTCGCGCCCTCGTTCGCGGCATGGAGTCGGACGCACCAGATCTCTACTGCAACTCAGCATGCCGTACACTCGCGACCCATTTGCTGCTGCTAGGCGGAAGGGTGAAGGAAGCAGATCTTAGCCGGCACATAGAACCCTTAACAGACCGTCGTTTGTCAAGAATTCTTGAGTACATGCAGCAGCACGCAACGCAGGTGATAAGCCTCGACCAGCTCGCGAGAGAAGCGGGTATCAGTCGATTTCATCTTGTGAGGCTCTTTAAACGTAAGGTTGGTTATACTCCTCACGAGTATCTAGTCGAATTGCGGTTGAGAAAGGCGGTTGATCTCCTGCTTGCGACTGATCTGGACGTTGCCTCCATAGCGGCTCAATGTGGCTACTCCAATGCTGGTCGATTTGCGTACGCCTTCAAAACACGCTTTCTAAAAAGCCCCTCCATGTATCGGCGCGATTCTTTTGGCCATAAAGACTGAACGAGTCGTTTAGAGCAACTTCGGTCCCGTATTCCGCAATATTTAGCACTAGAATAAATTCCGGCGCTGCTGTAGTCTTGGAAATGCCAAAACATGTGCTCTATCGAACAGGCAGCAGTCTTGTACTGTGATTGCTTGATTGGATGGTCCATGTTCCGCCAACCACTTGTCAACGAGAACTCTCGTGAGTGTTAGGTGCAAGTCGGTTGATGAATGTGCCAGCCCTCTACTTGTGTTGGCTTACTCTCCTGCTGGCCAGAGACGGTTCGAGCCGTTGATCGCGTGAAAGGGCTGCATGATTACTGAACAGGGTTCCATCCGAGTCAACGGAAGCGATATTGATCTGCCGACGGACCCACGCGTTTCGCTGCTGGATTTATTGCGGGAGACCCTTCACCTCTATGGCACTAAAAAGGGCTGTAATCAGGGTGCGTGCGGCGCCTGCACCGTTCTAGTGAATGGAGCGCGCATCTTGTCGTGTCTCGCACTTGCTGTTCAACAGCGGGGTAAAGAGGTCACCACCATTGAAGGACTATGCGAGGGCGATGGTCTGCATCCACTCCAGAAGGCTTTCATCGAGCATGATGGTTTCCAGTGCGGCTATTGCACACCGGGCCAAATCTGCTCGGCAATCGGCATGGAAGCCGAGCTGAAGCGCGGTCTGCCGAGCCGCGTCTCAGTTGACCTGTCACAGGATGTGATTCCACTTAACCGAGACGAGCTTTGCGAACGCATGAGCGGCAATCTGTGCCGCTGCGGAGCGTACAACGGCATTATCCGAGCGATTGCCGAGACCCACCAATTGGGGACTACCAAATGACGCCTTTCACTTACGAACGTGCCAACAGCCCGGAGGAAGCAGTTCACCTCGGTAACGCGCCGCAAGCCAAATATCTTAGTGGTGGCACGAATCTGGTCGATCTGCAGCGTGAAACCATTGAACGGCCGACGTCGCTTGTCGATGTATCGGAGCTGCACTCTTTTGTGGAAGAACGCGCTGATGGCAGCTTACTGATTGGTGCGGCAACAAAGAATACTGCGCTTGCTGAAAACATGGCTGTGCGTACCCGCTACCCCATGCTTGCTCGCGCCATTCTTGCAGGAGCTTCCGCGCAAATTCGCAACATGGCCACGGTGGGTGGAAACATTCTGCAACGAACTCGCTGCGGGTATTTCTATGACACAGAAGGTTCGCGCTGCAATAAGCGTTCGCCGGGCCAAGGTTGCGACGCTATCGGCGGCTTCAATCGGATCCATGCAATTCTTGGTACGTCTCCTGCATGCGTCGCGACTCATCCGTCTGACATGTGCGTGGCGCTTGTCGCGCTCGATGCTGTTGTGCACCTCCTGGGTCCAGAGCTTGCACGTACGTTGCCGTTGACCCAACTTTACCGCTTACCGGGCGAGCACCCGGATATCGAGACTACTCTAGAACCTGGCGAACTCATCACAGCGGTTGAGCTTCCAGCATTTCCTGAGGCAATGCGCTCCAGTTACACCAAGGTGCGAGATCGAGCGAGCTACGCTTTTGCACTTGTCTCAGTGGCCGCCGCTCTCCAGGCGGAGAACGGTTGTGTCCGAGACGTGCGGATAGCTCTTGGCGGTGTTGCCACCAAGCCCTGGCGCGCTGTGAAGGCAGAAAACTTTCTGCCAGGCAGGCCTGCCACGGAAGCAACATTCCGCGAAGCGGCGCAAGCTGAGCTCGCGGACGCGACCACCTTGCGCGACAACCGCTTCAAGGTCGAACTAGCAATACGCAGCGTGACAGCAGCCTTATGTGATCTGTCGAAAGGCTCTCTATGAGTGCGGTAAACGATCTTAAACAAGCCGTGCAAGGTGCTTTGCAGGGAGTAATGGCGAAGGCCGCCCAAGTGGCCCCGGAAAGCTGGCTTCCCGGCGGCAAACCGGACCTGCTTATCCAGCAAAGGGACGGTTTGGTCGGAGCTCCGATTTCCCGTCTGGATGGGCCGCTCAAATCGCGCGGCAAAGCAGTCTTTGCGGCCGAGTTCCCCATGGACAACATGGTGTACGCGGCGCTCGCTTTCAGCACGATCGCCAAAGGCCGGATCGCAACATTAGAGACTACGGAAGCCGAGGCAGCAGACGGAGTGGTGCTAGTGATGACGTACCGCAACACGCCGCGCATGGCGAGGCCGCCGGCTTTTATGACCAGCGACAAGGCTGGGTCTGGAGATGACCTGCCCGTCATGCAGGACGAGTGCATTCATTGGAACGGCCAGCCGGTTGCGGTGGTGCTTGCTGAAACGCAGGAACAAGCCGACCACGCCAAATCACTCATCCGCATGACTTACAACGAGGATAGTGCAACCACCAGCTTCGCCAAAGCAAAAGAAAATGGCACCGAGCCTGGCGCATTTATGGGTCCACTGCTGACTGAGATCGGCGATGCGGAGGCGGTGTTGACAGCAGCTGCGATCAAGGTTGACCAGGTCTATCACACACCCCGACAAAACCACAATGCCCTGGAACTACATGCGGCGACTTTGGCCTGGGAGGGTGACAAGCTGCTGGTACATGACTCCTCTCAGGGCGTCACGATGACCGCTTGGACACTGAGCCAGATCTTTGGCATCAAGGAGGACCAGGTTCACGTGACCTCTCCGTGCGTAGGTGGAGGGTTCGGCGGCAAGTTTCTTTGGCAGCATCAAACGCTCGCAGCCGCAGCAGCCAAGCTCGTGAAACGGCCGGTCCGAATCACCCTATCGCGCGAAGGAGTTTACCGCATTGTTGGCGGTCGCACCACCACGGAACAGAGAGTTGCTATCGGAGCAAGTCACGATGGCCGTTTCAAAGCAATCATCCACACGGGAACTGTGGCGATGACCCGGCACAACGCACTGCCCGAACCGTTCATCTCGACAACGCGGCGCGCCTATGCAGCAGACGCCTTCAAACTGAAGGTGGAAGTCGCGTACATGGATATGCCCGCAAACACTTTTATGCGCGCACCTGGAGAGGCCGTGGGCACCTTCGCTCTGGAGTCCGCAGTGGACGAACTTGCTTTCGTGCTCGGGATGGATCCGATTGAGTTGCGAACTCTCAACGAGCCCCATAAAGATCCGACTTCGGGTTTGCCTTTTGCTTCGCGCAATATCGTCGAAGCGTACCGTCAGGGTGCCGAGCGGTTTGGCTGGTCCCAGCGACATGCGGTGCCAGGCACAGTTCGAGAAGGTGACTGGCTGGTGGGCATGGGATGCGCAACCGGCTCCTATCCATACGCCCGTGCACCCGGCGGCGCGGCGCGCATTACCTTGACCAAGGCAGGTCATGCAACGATCCGTGTGGCCGCTCACGAGATGGGTATGGGCACAGCCACAGTGCATACCCAAGTCAGCGCGGCACGGCTTGGGCTGGAGCTTGACCAAGTCACTTTCATTTTGGGCGACTCGACTCTACCGGGCAATGTCATGGCTGCCGGTTCGGGTCAGACCGCGGTGATCGGTGCGTCGGTCGTGGCGGTCCAGCAGGCGCTGGTAGCAGAGCTTCTGAAGCTTTTACGCAAGGACTCACCACTTGCGGGAATAAAGGCAGAGCAGCTGATCGGTCTGAACGGCGGCTTGGCTAAAGCCGACGAACCTGAGCGGCACGAGAGTTACTCGTCCATCCTGAGCCATGCCGGACGTGATGAAATCACTGTTGAGGCGAGCGCACCACCACCGCTCGAATCGATGCACTGGTGCATGCATTCGCACTGCGCTCAGTTTTGTGAGGTTGGTGTTCACGCCATAACCGGTGAGACGCGCATCCGCCGATTCCTCGGTTCGTTTGATTGCGGCCGCATTCTGAACGCAAAAACCGCCGCGAGCCAATTCCGCGGCAGCATCATCATGGGCTTGGGTTTGGCGCTGATGGAAGAGACGCAGTTTGACGAGCGCAACGGCCGCATTATGAACCCGAGTCTTGCGGAATATCATGTGCCCGTTCACATGGACGTTCCTGAGATTGAAGTCATCTGGACCGACATTGCTGACCCTCACGCCCCGATGGGCGCGCACGGCGTCGGAGAAATCGGCGTGACTGGCGTGGGCGCTGCAGTGGCAAACGCGGTTTTCAACGCAACCGGAAAACGCATACGAGACCTTCCAATCACGCTCGACAAGCTGATGTAGCGTCACCAGCTTCTACCCCGCACCTTCAACCGCTTCTACTCTGCACCTTCAACTAAGGAGATTCCATGTCACAGACACTTGTAGCCGATGTTCCCCATTTTTCACAGACCGAGCGCGACCAACGCTGGCAGAAGGTCAGGGAGGCCATGCGACGCGAAAAAATCGATGCTATTTTTGTACCGCCGAACACAGGTTTCTTCGATCAGTTCCAGGCCAACGTCCGATATCTGACCGGAATCGGTGGGAACAGCGCCCTGGCCGGCGCAGTATTCCCACTCGAGGGTGAGGTCACCGCGCTGACAAGCCCCGACGTCGCGACGGAGTTCTGGCTGCAGCGGCAGAGCTGGATCACCGATGTGCGACCAGGTGGCAGCGGCTGGGGCTACGCCGATGCAAGCGTAGACCGGCTGCGCGAACTCCATCTGGAAAAGGGCCGTATTGGCGTGACTGGCTTGTCTGGTAATACCCGGTACCCCGAAGGGGTTACATCTCTCGGTATCTACAACCGCCTGCGCGAATTGATGCCCGACGCCGATATCGTGAACGCGAACATGCTGATGGAGCAAGTGCGCTTTGTGAAAAGCGAAGAAGAGATCGCCTTTATCTCCAAGGCAAACGAGCTGGTCTACGACGCGATCGACGTTTTGGTCCGCGAGGCCAAGCCTGGTGTTCCCGAAAACGTTGTGTATGCCCGCATGATCGCGAGCATGGTGGAGGGAGGAGGAGAACTGCCGACGATGATTCTGTGGTCGGCGGGTTGGCCGCAGCCCCCTTCGAATCAGTATATGCCTTCTCGCCGTCCACTGTGCGTCGGCGACGCAATCACAATCGAATGCGAGGCACGCTGGGCCGGGTATGTCGGGCAGAACACGCAGCAGTTTTTCATCGGCAAGGCGCCGGACGACTTCAAGCGAATGTTTTCCTTGCAGCAGGAGGCAACCGCGAAGTGTTACGAAAATATCCATCCGGGGAAGACACTTGGAGATATTGCCGAGATCGCTGCTTCCTTCACGAATAAAGAGTTCCAGTGCAAGCTCATCATGCACTGTAGAGGTCTGGGCGACGACTCTCCTATGTGTATCTACACTCCACGCGACGCGACCATGCGTGATTGGAAGATTGAGGAGAACGCCACCTTTATTGTGAAACCGGTTATACAAACCCCGGACAACAGCAAACGCGTTTACTGGGGAGACATGATCGTAGCCACTGCGACGGGTGCCCGCCGGCTGGGCAAACGCCCGCCAAGCATTATCGAGATTTAGACCAAAACCTCTCGATGGAAACGCATTCCAACCATTGACTTCAAACGTTTCGCAAGGGACCCGATTTGCCGCCCAGTACGCAATTGCTGTTAGACATACCAACCTACTCTTTCGCGGAGCGCGACCGCCGCTGGACATTGACGCGAACTTTTCTTGAACGTGAGGGCCTCGACGCACTTCTCGTTTTCGGTGAGCACGAGGACGCGGGTGCTGCCCCATTTTGCTTTGACACCTGGTTTACCAACGAGCGCGCGGGGATGATCGTACTTTTTCTCCGGGACGGTGATCCCATTGTATTTGCGCCCATCAAGACCTACATCCTTGACCATCTTGAAGGTTGGCGGAGAGGTGATCAGGGTTGGATCAAAGCGGAAAACGTTCGGCTCGGTAACTTGTCAGGAATGGTTGCAGATACATTGGTCAAGTCAGGGCTGTCGAGTGCCAAGATCGGCGTCATTGGTCTCGAGCCGTATATTCCCTGGCTTCCAGAAGGAATTGTCCCTTACCGCTTCTGGCAGAACCTTTTGATACAGGTTCCAAAGATCGGCTTCAAGCCGGTTGGTGCGGATTTTGCGCGCTTGATGATGCCGCTGAGCGCAGAAGAGATCGCAGTGGTTCGTCACTCTGCCCGGATCGGAGACGCGATGGCGAAGGCCATGGTTGAGGCCGCTCAGCCTGGAGTCTCTGAAGTGGAGGTATACGCTGCGGGTTTAGGTGTGGCTCACCGGAGCGGAACCGTGGTAGCGGGAATGCACATGTGGACCGGGTCGGCACCGGCGGCCTCCGGGCCACCACAATGGGCGTATCGCCCCCAAGCACCGCGCATACTCGAACAGGGCGACTACATCGCTACGGAGGTCTTTTGCGGCTTTGGTATGCGCCAGACGCAGCATCAGGTCGCAATTGCGATTGGAAAGATACACGAGGATTTCGAACGAGCAGCAGTCATCGCACGCAAATGTTACGAAGCAGGGCTAGAGAGATTGCGAGCGGGAAGACGGTTCGACGAAGTGACAGAAGCGATGCTCGCGCCTGTGGAGGCAGCCGGGGGTTATGTACGGGGTCCACAGATTCACGGGTTAAACCCGTTTGGCTCCTTCTGCCGAGACTTTGGCGGCCTCGAACAGGTTGACGGCGCAGATCGATACCCGAAGGCTGAAGCCAACTCGACGGAATTAGGAGAAATGCTGCTTGAGCCCGGGATGACCTTCGCCTTTGAGCCAAGCTGTGGTTTTGGTCGCCATCTGGTCACGATCGGGGGCACTGTCATCGTGAGTGACAACCAAGCAATAGAACTTAACCCGTACACGGCACAGGTGCTACGTGCGGAAGCGTAGGCTCACGATGCACCCTTGGCCGTGTTTAGCGTCGAATCCTGAACAAGTAGTCGAACGAGAAAGGAACTTAACTTATGGCCTCAAATGATATTGAAATCAAATTGTCCTCAGGTGAATTAATGCCCGCGTATCTTGCGAACGCGCGTGGCACCGGACCGGCGCCGAGCGTGGTCATTCTTCAGGAGATCTTCGGCGTAAATGCGAATATCCGCGCTATTGCCGACGACTATGCAGCGCGTAACTTCAATGCGATCGCGCCGGATCTCTACTGGCGGCAAAAAGCAGGTGTTCAACTCAGTGCAAATAAACCTGACGAAGTAAAGCAAGCGATGGAGCTGATGAAGGGCATGGACCAGGAACTTGCGGCACAGGATGCTGTGGCGGCAGGAGACTATGCACGTCAACTGGAAGGAGCGAATGGCAAGCTGGGCGCCGTTGGTTACTGCATAGGCGGAAAAATCGCGTATCTGGTCGCGACCAAACCGGGTGTGGATGCCGCCGTTTCTTACTACGGGATTGCAATCTACGGTGCTCTCGACAAAGCGAATGAAATTCGATGCCCGCTGCTGCTGCACATTCCTGAAGACGATCACCTTTGTCCGCCCGAAGCACAGGCAGAAATCAAGCAGGCTCTTGGAAAGCGCAGCGGTGTCAGGATCATGACCTACCCAGGAGTGGATCACGCGTTCGCTCGCCGCGGTGGCGATGCTTTCAACGCAGAGGCGACAAATCGGGCCGATGCAGCCACGGCCGCATTGTTTGCCGATACGCTGGCGGTATCGTAATGACAGCGACCGATGAGGCCCGGCTTGAAATTGCCCAAGGAAGTAGAATCCTTGCGGGCGAAAAAATTCTCGATGCCTATGGCCATGTGAGTCGCCGCCATCCCGATCGCCCGGATAGATTCTTCATTCCGCGGAACATGGCACCCGCTCTCGTAGTGCCTGCCGACATCGTGGAACTTGATCTGGACGGAGTCGCTGTTTGCGAGAAGGATGCCAAGCTGTTCCTCGAGCGGTTCATACACGCAGAGATCTATCGCAAACGCCCGGAGGTGCAAGCCGTCGTGCATAGCCACGCGCCCGGTGTTCTGCCTTTTGCCGCCGTACCTTCTGTGCCGGTGAGAGTCATTTCGCATATGTGCGGCTTTCTTCAGGGCATGCCTTCGCCGTTCGATCTTGCTGACCATGCTGGTCCGGCAAGCGACCTACTCATCCGCAGCGGCGATGAAGGTCATGCGCTCGCGGAGCATCTCGGAGAAGCTACTGTCGTGCTGATGCGAGGGCATGGTTACACCGTTGTCGGCTCAGGCATTCCCGAAGCGGTGTTCCGAGCCATCTATACCTCACTTAATTGCGAGGTGCAACGCCACGCGATGCAACTTGGACAGCCACGCTATCTGAGCGAGGGAGAGGCACAGAGCGCGAATGCTTCGGTCATGCCGGAGTCCGGCCGCGCCTGGGACCTATGGTGCCACGAGTACGCGCCAAATGGATCATTGAGTGCCTAGGTCAGCCCATGATTCTTTACAGAAGGCAACGGACCGGGTTACAAGGAGAACGAATTTGCAAAGCAAAGTCTGGTTTATCACGGGCGTTTCCCGCGGTCTTGGGCGCATCTGGGCCGAAGCTGCACTGAAGCGTGGCGACAAGGTCACGGCTACTGCTCGCAATTTCGCCGACGTCGCCGAGCTGCAGCAGCAGTTTGGAGACGCTGTCCTGCCGCTGGCACTGGATGTCACTAATCCCGGTCAGGTTAAGCAAGCAATTCAGAAGGCGCACGAGCATTTCGGCAGGTTAGACGTTCTGGTCAACAACGCAGGCTTTAGCCTGATTGCGACTGTTGAGGAAGCTACCGATGCTGAGATCCACGACCTGTTCGACGCGAATTACTTCGGTCTGGTTCGAGTGCTCCGAGCGGCTTTGCCTCTGTTGAGACAACAGGGCAGCGGTCACATCTTGGGCGTATCGAGTGGACTCGGCATTGTGCCGGCGCCGCTCATTGGCTTCTATTGCGCCAGCAAGGCGGCAGTCGAATCACTTCACGAAACCATGGCGCAAGAAGTAAAGGCATTCGGTATCAAGGTGACCCTCGTCGAGCCTGGTGCATACGCAACCGACTTCGGAAAGTCGGCAAACCGAGCTACTCCGATGGAAGCCTACAAAGACTTCCGCAAACAGATTATGGAGCACCTGGTCACTCTAGAGCGCGGCGACCCGCACGCAACTGCCTCCGCCATTCTCAAGATTGTGGATGCAGAGAACCCGCCTTTGCGGGTTGCGCTTGGATCTTCACTTCTGCCCACAGCGCGCGCAGCGTACGCCGATCGGATTGCTACCTGGGAAGCGTGGGAAGACATCTCGAACGCTGCGCAGGGTAAGACCACCGAAGCAGTAACGGCCTAGCGGCTTTCTTGATCATTAGGATCGCAATTATGTCACTAGGCTCGTGGTCGCAATCACCTGGACAGGTTCAAGCTGCTGGGTCAGAGCTAAGCCTGAGACGTAGGAGTTGGCTCATTCGGTCGCTTCGTGTCAGCTTTTCACAGACGCTTCGAACGTACTCTCCTGAAGCCAGCCGGTTGTGTAGCCGAGGTTATCCACCCCGGGGTTGCTCCGTCTTAACACCTGAGCCGAAGGAGGAAACATGCGTCGAATTGCATTAGAAGAACACTTTGTAATGAATGAACCGGAACACGTCGACCGCTGGAGGAGCCTTATCCCAACGGCGCCTAGTTCCGTCACTGACAAGATCTTGACCTCGTTGGTCGACGTCGGAGAAAGACGATTGGAAGCCATGGCCGAAGCTGGCATTGATTTGGCTATCCTATCGGACGCGGGGATTGTTCAGAACGTCCTGGATCCTACCCCGGCACTCCGTCTAGCAAGAGAATCAAACGACTACCTTGCCAAGATAGTGCAGCAAACGCCAGAACACTACGCAGGTTTTGCGACCGTTCCACTGGAAGATCCCAATGCGGGAGCCGACGAGTTTGAGCGAGCCGTGACGCAGCTTGGTTTTAAGGGCGCCTTGATTAATGGCCAGACTAATGGTCATTACCTGGACGACGACCGATACAGCGTCTTCTGGGAGCGGGTCCAGGCTCTGGGTGTGCCTGTTTATCTTCACGCAGCGGACCCCCTTGTGCCTCCGGTGACCTACGACGGGTGCCCGCAACTCACAGGAGCTATTTGGAGTTGGACTGCTGAAACTGCTGCCCACGCTTTGCGCCTCATCTTCAATGGCACCCTGACGAAGTACCCTGATGTTAAGGTCATTCTTGGCCACATGGGGGAGACTCTACCTTTTCTCCTATGGCGCATTGATCGGCGGACCAAAGCGTTCGCCACTGGCCCGACAATCACGCCCAGCGAAATCTTCAAGAAGAACATAGTTATCACAACCTCGGGTGTTTTTTCCGACCAGCCCCTGTTGTGCTCACTTGCGGAGATTGGTGACGAAAACATATTGTATTCCGTCGACCATCCATTCGAGAGCATGGAGCAGGCAGGACTATGGTTCGACAAAACACCCATCTCGGCGGACACGAGAGAAAAGATCTCCTGGCGAAATACTAGTCGACTTATGAAGCTGTAGACCTAGCTTAAAGGATCGAGACCAATTTTTAGATCATTCAAGCTGATGACGCAAGCGAGCTAAGCATGATGAAGCTAATCGGTATTGAGGAGCATTTTGTTACCGCGGACATACGAGCTGCCTGGGGCGCTTCTGAGATCGGACAAGACGGTATAGGGGTGTTCGACCAAGGTGAGATTAAGGATAGGCTTGCCGATCTCGGTGAGCAACGATTAGCGCTGATGGACGAGAGCGGTGTTGATGCCCAAGTGCTTTCTGTGACCACGCCCGCCCTGCACAACCTCGAACCGGGAGAGAGTACAAGACTGGCCAAGGAGACCAACGATTTAGTGGCCGCCACAATCGCCGCACATCCCACACGCTTCCAAGGCTTTGCCACACTGCCAACAGCGGCTCCGGACGAAGCAACATTAGAGCTCGGGCGCTGTATAACTCGGCTGAGGTTTACCGGTGCGATGCTCTGCGGTCGCACACGCGATAAAAACCTGGACCATCCAGACTTCCTTCCCCTCTTCGAAACTGCGGCCAGGCTCCGGGTTCCGCTTTACATCCATCCTCAGATCCCGCAGCGCGCGGTAAGAAACGCCCTCTACTCCGGGTTCAGTGATCAGGTTGACACCGCCTTTGCCGCGTTTGGGCTAGGGTGGCACTACGAAGCGGCAATCCAAGTTGTCCGCTTAATCCTGGCGGGCGTGTTTGACAAACATCCTGATTTGCAGCTGATCCTGGGCCACTGGGGCGAAGTCGTCCTCTTCTATCTGGAGCGGCTTGGTTCTTTGGCACGTGTTGCCAAACTGCAAAGACCGATAGCCGACTATTTCCGGCAGAAACTATATGTGACTCCCAGCGGCATGTGGAGTCCTGACTACCTGCAACGCGCCCTTGAGGTCGTTGGGCCAGAGCGGATTCTGTTCTCGACGGATTACCCTTACCAGTACAGGCCGGGCAAACCGGGAAGAAGCTTCATTGAGAAATCTTCGCTCAGTCGAGAACAGAAGGAACTCTTTGCTCATGGCAATTGGGAGCGACTCACTTCGTTAGCGTGTTACGAGTAGCTAGAGACGATTTTCTAGTTGCTCAATGCAATCACAAATAAATCGACCATCGTCAGGAGGGTTTCCCAACGCATTTTGTGTTATCCGGAGCGCCGCAGGCCGTAGAGGGAACGTGCAGAACGAGGGAGTGTCTCTGCCGCGCAACCTGGGCGCGGTGCTGATATCGGAGCAGGATGGAAGTGCGGGATAAAACCAAAGCGGTCCTTCCCAGCGCTCTACACAAGCGCAAGGAAAGCGGCCCGGTACAAGTTGGGAATGGGTATCATCTGTCACTTACCGGAACTCCGGGAGGGAAATAACATGCCAGAAGCTGCAAGTGTCATAACAAGAATCAACCGATTTACAGAGGTTGTTGTTTTCCAAGGCGGCTGTACTCAAGTTGCTGACAATCTTTGTTGGCGGAAGCTGGCAACGTTTGCGCTGAACTTGATTCGGCTGACGGAGTTGCCAAATGAATGCCAGTCTGAAAATCCTGGGGAAACCGCTCAGTTATGGCTTATTCGGGCTATTTGTTCTGCTCGTTACTCCATTAAGCATTTTCGATCACAGCTCCGAACATCGTTAAATCATTGAAAATTTGGAGCGGGAGACGGGGATCGAACCCGCGACGTCCAGCTTGGGAAGCTGGCATTCTACCGCTGAATTACTCCCGCTAGCGGAACGGCTCCCGAATCCAGCCGTCAAGGATTTGTACTCAAATCAGGGCGAACACACTACTATAAGCATCGTAGCAAAACAACCCTGGCCTTCACCGCCGAGGTCAACTCAGTTCAAACTCTTGGGATTCCTAACCAAGGCTACAAACGACGCACGCCGGGCCTGAATCGCTCACGCATGCCCGACACGGCACCGCAGTTGCGGCGCTTCTTCTGGCTGCCCCTTGCAAGCCATTCCTTCGCAAACTTCTCCGCCGTAAGCGACAGCAGGAGGTCTAGCCCGGATTTCTCACCAGCGGCTTAATACATTTGATCAGTGATGCGGCGGCAGAGTGGCACTGATCGGCGAGGTGAGGCACAGAGTTTCAGGGTTTTGAGGCAAGCTCCGCCATTGGATGATGTGTTTCGGGCCGTCGGTTTGTCAAAGAACGGTACTGCTAACGCTTCAGGAACGGAGTTGCCTGTAGGCGTGTTCAAACACGCGCCAGTGCGGATAACTGCTGGCCAGAGACACCCAGACCTTGCGTGCGGTGAGGCGCACTTGAGCGCCGATACGCAGCAGTTGTAAGCGAATGGTGTGGCACTGGTTAGCGCGCCCACCCGGTCCCGGAGAGCGCCCAGCGGCGGAACCCGGACAGGAGCACGTAAGCAGCCGCCGACAGGTACAGACGTAATTGGTTGGCCCGTAACGTGGCGGCACTCACTCGTCCGGCAAACAACGAATACTGTTCCTTGATTCGATTCTCCATATCGCCGCGTGCGCAGTACAGTTCTTCGTAGAGCTTCTGTGGTGGCCAGTGATCAGCGGTAAGCCAGGTAACCACGTAGCGTGGATTTTCTTTGCCCTCGATCTGCTCGGCTTTGGCGACCACTCGCCGCGGGCGGCTCCAGCTATCGTTGGTCTGATAGGCAAACTCGGTAAACACGCGCGCCGCCTGTCCTGTGCGCTGCTGCATCACAGCGGCTTGCTGCATCGGGCCATCGATGATCCGCCGTAGGCGCTCATTGCGCGCGAAGCCCAAGAGGTAGTCCACCTGGTGCGTTTCGCACCAGGACAGCAGCGCTTCCCGGCAGAACCCGGAGTCGGCGCGCAGAATGATCCGGGTGTCAGGCCACGCTTGCCGGATCTGCCCTACGATGCGTTCGATCTCTTCGAGCGAGCCGGCGCTAGCATCGATATTGGCAGGCCGTAAACGCACTCCCAGCAGATGCTCACCGCACACGATGTACAGCGGCAAGGAACAGTAGTGGTTGTAGAAGCCATGAAAGAAACGCTGCTCCTGATGGCCGTGCAGCGGCAGATCGGTCGCATCCAGATCGATCACAATCTCCTGCGGTGCTTCGCGGTGCGCTTCCAGAAAGATCTGTACCAGTAACTCATCGATCCCAGCCGCATCGTAATGTACTTTCTTGTAGCGGTCCTCCGCCGCAAGCTCTGCGCCCAGTTCCAACCGGTTCAGCGTGCTCTTGCCGGCCAAGGGCTTGTCCGGCTGTGCGCTCCCTGCCAGCAGCATCAATAACGGGTCTTCGCGCAACTGCTCGTGATCATTGAGGTCTTCGTACCCGAGAGCCAGGCCGTAGACACGTTGCGCCAGCATCTCGCGCACACCGTGCCGGACGCGCCTCTGATCTCGCGCGTCCAGAAAACAGCCGCTCAAGCGGCTTAACAGGCCAATGCGTTGATCCACTTGTTGCAGTAGCAAGCCACCCCCATTCGAAGTAATCTTGCCGCCGTCGAAACGCGCTACGACCGATCTTGACCAGATCCCTGCAAACTCAAAACTCGATTGGGTACGCTCTGTAGCAAGCATTCGGGCCGTCTCCTTCTTCGCAAACTGTTGTCTGGAAACTCAGTTATGCCAGAAATGGCGGCCCTTTGCCATCTATTTGTGAGATATCCGGGCTAGCAGCTATCGGAACTAAGGGTTTCTAGAGGCACTTTCAAAGCAGCTTGGCTGTGGAAAAGAGTTAGAACACCTCTGGCAAGAAATGTTGGTAAAGGAGGGATTTCCTGAATTCTGTTGTTTCCAAGCAGTAAAGAAAGAGCAGACCGCGCCGGTTTCTGAACCTGTTTGCCGATTCGCAAGAAGACTTAGTCGGGATTGAAGCGCGAAGTGGGGAGTTGTCGGCACAGGCGAAACTGCTGGTTCCGGTATTAGGGCTGGTGCCGGTGCAGGCGCACCTTCCATGCAGCCGAGAATGGCTGGGGAAAGCCTGCCAAACTTAGGCGGGCATTAGCTTCGGCCTTCGTGGCGAAGGCCGTATATGGCTTGGACATCACGCGCCAGTTAATGAGACGCCTGCGTTGCGATCGCCAGTTGCTGCAGCTATGCGCATGGAATACTGTCCGGAGCCTGCAGCACGAAGCCACCTTCTCGTGCCTTTGCCGAGTAGCCAAAGCGAACTGCCGCAGCGGTTGTCCGCGGCACTGATCGAATGCACGCAGAAAGACCGGATCATCGGCCATATTGCGCGCGACTCGACCGCGATTGAGGCGCGCGAGAAGTTTCCCGACGCCCGGTCCGCCGCCGAACAGACGCGCAAGCAGCGCCGGCCCAAGCGCGCCAAAGCAGGCGAACGTTGCACACGCTTAGAGCGCCAGCGGAAACAGACGTTGGCGCAGCAGCTGGCGGCCTTGCCGCGGGTGCGGCATCGGCGTGAAGAAGAGCAGCAAAGGCCACCTCCGTTACTGGCGCGGCTATAAGCTGCATCTGGATGTCGCCGACGGCCAGATTCCCCATCAGCACCCTGCTGACGGGCGCAAGCGTGCATGACTCGCAAGCCGCCATTCCGCTGATGACCATCAGCACCGAGCGCGTGACGTACTTATACGATCCGATGGACTCGGCTTACGATCCCGCCGCCATTCGTGAGCACAGCCTCAAACTGGGGCACCGGCCCCTTACCGATCACCCCCAGCGAAGACGCAAAACCGGAGAGCACAAAAACTCGCGTTTCAGGAAGATCGTCCCGGAATGGGAACTGCGGGCCCAAGAGATGACCTGGGCCGAGCAGGATCGCTTCCGCGAACGCGCCATGGTCGAACGGGTGTTCAGCCGCCTCAAAGACGAGATTGGGGCACGCCTGTTTCGCGTGCGCAGTGCCTAAATGACCGTCGATCAGCTGCTGAAGCTTACCGGCTAGCTCTCCCCTCTTCCTGAAACCAGACCGCGCCCGGGTGGGGCTCCGTTGCGGCGTGGGCGGTTCAACTTCTCCCTGCGTTCCTCACTTTTGCGCCTCGCCCGTCGCTCCAAATTACAACTAACCATGCTTTGTCGAGCCCTCAGGCCCGAGTTTTGCAAGTGGGTCACGAACTTTTAAAAAAACTTATCTTGCTTTATATGAGCAACTTGCGTGTAGTGAACGCGGATCAGCTGGGGTGCTCGCTCGTTAAGCTCGTGGGCGAATGAGAGCTTGTGCAGCGGACAAAGAGGCGGACGAACAACCGCGGCACGAAGCGTTGTGTTGGTCGTATGTAGCGCTGCCGTCGCAATCTGTGTTTCTAGGATGTGCGGCACGGTTCAAGGGGTTTTCGGGTCCGGTCGGGTCAGGCAAGAGCGCAGCGCTTTCCTTTGAGGCGATTCGGAGCGCATTCGTGAATCGCGGACGACATGGAATGTTGGCGGCTCCTACTTTAGCAATGCTGCGCGATGCGAGCCTCTGCGCGCTGTTGCAGATGCTGGGGGACGCCGATATAGCGTATGAATTGCGGAAGTCAGACGGAGAAGTCTTGCTGGCTGGAGCGGCAAGCCGCATCTTACTGCGGTCTTTGGACGAACCCGAAAGGCTGCGCGGCACCAATCTGGCTTGGTTTGGAATAGACGAACTGTCGTACACGCGGGAGGAAGGATGGCTACGGCTCGAAGCTAGGCTTCGAGATCCGAAAGCGAGCCGACTGTGCGGTTTTGCTGTTTGGACTCCGCAAGGACATGACTGGATCTACCGGCGATTCATTAAGGATCCTGTGAACGGCTATGGATGCGTACAAGCTCAGCCATTTGAAAATCGTTTCCTGCTAGAAAAGACGCCGGACTATTACGAGCGCTTAGAGAGCAGTTACGACCCGAAATTCTATAAGCAAGAAGTGCTGGGCGAGTATCTCAACAGCCGTGGAGATCGGGTCTATCACTGCTTCAACGCTAATGTGCATGTCTCGAAGCAAGTGTATGACAGGACAAAGCCGCTGCTTTGGGCGCTTGACTTTAACGTGTCTCCGATGAGTTCAGTGCTGTTGCAGTGGCAGTCTTCGGCCTTGACCGTTATCGACGAAATTGTGCTCGAGCGAGCGACGACCGCAGAAGCTTGCCTGGAGTTTGAAAACCGATACAAGGGACACGGGGCCGGTTTGGAGATATATGGCGATGCGAGCGGCAGGAACATGCACACGACGGGTACTAACGATTACTCGACGGTGCAGAGTTGCTTGACGCGAGCAGGTTTTCGAGGTGTCCGAACCCAGGTACCGTCGAGTAATCCGCCTGTGTTGGAAAGAGTAAGAAAAGTGAACGCATTGCTGACGAATGCCACAGGAGAAGTGCAGTTACAAGTGGATCCGCGATGTCGAGAACTGATTCGGGACTTAGAAGAGGTGCTTTTCAAGACGGATTCGGGCGTCGTGGACAAACTGCGGGATCCGAAGCGAACGCATGCGTCAGATGCGCTTGGATACGTCATTTGGCAGCTATTTGGCGAGAAAGCAAAAGCAGGCGAAGTAAATAGGCGCCTCATTTGAACGACAGAGCACGGCAAAATCACATGACAGAGATCAATCAAGAACATCCTGATTTTCAACGTAAGCGGCACATGTGGCGCACGTATCGAGATCTGTACGCAGGTGGGCAGGAGTTTCATGACCGGGCTTCCGACTATCTGCTAAGGCGGCAGAAAGAACCGCTGGATGTCTACAGCGAGCGACTGCAAAAAGTTTTTTACCAGAACTACGCAGGTTCAATCATCGACTGGTTCGGATCGACGCTCTTTCGCAGACAGCCGAGCCTTCAGCTGGCCGATGGTTTAACGTCGGGGCGAGAATTTCTGACAGACTTTACGGACGACGTCGACCTGCGAAGGACCGGGCTGGGCTCATTTTTCCGACAACGCTTCGTAGATGCGCTTATTGCCGGGCGAAGCCACATCTTGATCGACTTTCCTCAATGTCCAGCGAGGCCCACGACGCGAGCCGAGGAGGATTTGGCGGGATTATCGCGCGCATTCTTAGTTGCATACCAGGCTGAGGAATTGATCAACTGGAGCCGTAACGAACGCGGTGAATACGATTGGGTGGTGCTACGGCACAAGGTACGGCGGCAATTAGCAGTACACAGCGACGAAGTCGTAGAAGAGACGCAATGGCGGTATTACGATCGACAGGAATACAGGAGTTACCGGCAGATCAGTGGAAAGAAGGACGACGCTCCGATCGAGTTGGTAGCGCAAGGTCTGCACGGCTTAAGCCGGCAGAACCGCGTTCCTCTAATTGATCTGGAAGTGAGCGAGGGGCTCTGGTTGATGAACAAGGCGGCCCATCTCCAACTGGAGCACTTTAATAAGTCAAATGCGTTGAGCTGGGCTATAACGATGGGGCTGTTCGCAATGCCGGTGATTTACTCGGATCGCGAGTGGAACCAAATCGTGGGCGAGAGTTATTTCATTCAGCTTGGTCCGACGGACAAATTTGGCTGGACGGAGCCAGACGGAAAAGTGTATCAGATTGCGGCACAAAACCTGGAGTCTCTGAAAGAAGAAATCTACAGGGTGTGTTATCTGTCACAAGCATCGGGCGAGATGATCGGCGGGCACGCACAATCGGCTGCCAGCAAGCAGATGGATTTCACGATTACGCATGAGATTCTGCGCGCTTACGGAACGGTTGTAAAGGATTGCATTCGCAATGTAGCTTTGGCCATCAGCGAAGCGCGCGAAGACGGTGTGGTTGTCAGCGTGGCGGGACTTGACGAAGTAGACATAGCTGATTTTGGAACGGAACTTCAGCAAGCGGCAAGCCTTCTTCAGTTGGGCATTGAATCGCCCACGTTGAGATCGCAAATTTACCAGCGTCTCGCAATGAAGTATTTAAATGATGCCAGGCAGAGTGTAAAGAACCAGATCGCGCAGGAAATCGAGGCGCAACTCAAGAAGTAGGAAAAAGGAATCAATGACAGAGCAAACGTCAACAGATCAGCAGCCAGCAGCGTTGTCGGAAGTGCGAGAGATCGTGCGACAAGCAATCGACGAGTACGTACGTACCGAGCAGCGGCAAGCAGAACCCGCTTACAAGACCGAATTGCAAGATGAACGCAAGCGCCGGGAGCAGCTAGAAGCCCGGCTTAATCAATTAGTGGAAGAAAACCGCAAGGCCAGGGCCGCGGCGGAAGAAGCCGACAGACATACGCAAATCAGGAGCGAACTTCAGCGAACCGGGATAGCAAAAGTCGACCTTGCGTTCAGAGCGGTGAAGGATGAGATCGTGCGGGCGGAAGATGGGCGGCTGCAGGCGCGCGGTGGTGAAGGAAAGTCGCTGCACGATTACATAGCAAGCTTCGTACAGGACAATCCGGAGTTACTTCCAGCGCGAATCGCCGGGGGCAGCGGAGCGCAGAGCCCGTCCAGGCAAGTAACGCCGGAAGCCGCAATATCGCTGGAAAGCATCAAGCCTGGGATGAGCAAAGACGAGATGGAGCGAGTACGGCAACACATTGCGAAGCTCGCTTCCCAGGCTCTTCGCGGAGTCTAGGCGAAACAAAGATATCGGTTAAACAAGCGAAGGCAACTAGCGGGTTCGCTTGAAGCGGCGCGTGCCGTGAGAGGCACTTTGTATGTAAGTCACAAAGAGCCTACGACGTTGAAGATGTCGTGAAAACAACTTAGGAGAATTATGTCAATTATTACATCTGCCAATCTGACCAACGCCATCGTGAAGTTAGTGGCTGCCGATGCACTGCCAGCTTTGGTGGGCAATCTGGTCATGGGTAACCTTGTGAATCGCGATTACGAACCGGTGCTGGCGAATAGCGGCGACACGGTCAACGTGCCGGTACCCCCGGTGCTGGTGGCGAACAACATTGCGGAAGGCGGAACTGTTCAAACGCAAAGTCCGAGTCTGCAGAATGCTCAGATCGTGCTGAACACGCATGCGGAAGCGTCTTTCCAGATCCCAGATGTCACTAAGGTTCTGGCGTACCCAGAGCTATTGAAGGCGTATCTGCAGCCGGCTGTGATCGCTATCGCCGAACGAATCGAAGGCGACTTACTCAATCTGTATGGCCACTTTAGCGCGAACACACCGGTTGGGACAGCCGGGAGCCCGGTTACCGAAGCAACGATAGATGCTGCGGAAACCGCTTTGTTTGCAGCGAAGGTGCCGGCCACAGCTCCCAAATATCTGGTGGTAGATTCGAACACCTACTCTCAGATCCGCCAGATTCCGAGGTTTAGCGAGTATTATTCATCGGGCGAGGCCGGTTTGAAGGCGCTAGTTGAAGGTAATGTCGGCAAGATGAAGGACTTCTTTATCTTCCGCTCGCAGTTCGTTCAGGCGACTGGCACGGCTCCAGTTAACACTCATAATCTGGCGTTCTCTCGCGACGCGATGGGGTTGGTTGTGCGCCGGTTGCCTCAGCCTCTACCTGGTACTGGAGCAATTGCTGAATACGCCGAGATGGGCAATTTCGGCATGCGCATTGTGATGAGCTATCAGCCGAACACCTTGGCTCAACAGTTCACGGTCGACGTGCTGTATGGCGCCGGAGTTCTGCGGAACAATTTCGCTGTTCAGGTAAATAGCTAAACGAAGAGCGTTAGGACCGGTGACGTGTGACCGGTGATTGATTCGGAGGACCCGATTTTCGAGCAGCATTGCTGGTTCGGAGACGGGTCCTTTTTTCTTGGGGAGGAACAGTGGACTTAAAGAAGTATTTTCAAAAGATTCGGGAAGTGGAGGCGACTATAGCGGAGCCCCATTTGCTTGTGACTAGTCTCGAGACAGCGGATGGCGGCAAGGCCGGGATCATCACTGAAGTGCCGCGTAACCTAGCAGCCAAGATGATCGCTGAAGGGCGTGCTGCGCTTACAAGCGCTTCGGATCGGGACAGATTTCTGGACCGGCAGAAGACGGAACGGGAAGCCGCCATTAGGGCAGAGGCGGCGCGGCGTTTGCAAGTAACCGTGATTGCAGACAGTGAGCGCTCGATCGGCAAGAAATAGGACACATATATGGCCTTGTTCACTGATTACGCGGTAATCACGACCGATGACCTACTCGAGTTCGAGAGTTCACTTGTTCAAGTGTCTTCGACTCATGGCATCGACGTCGATACAAAGATCAAACTTGCATCCAACGCAATCAGTGACAAGCTCATGCTCTGGTTGCTCAATATAGGGGCGTCGGATCCGCAGTTCATGAATCGGCGGCAGCTTGGCTTGAGCACGGTAGTTGTGAGTTCGCCACTCAAGCGATGGATGTGTTTTGAATCGCTCTCGCGCTTCTTCGCCGAGGTCTACAACGTTCAGCTTAATACGAGATATCAGGGCAAGTGGTCCGAGTACAAGCAAGAAGCTAAAAATGCTTCGGACCTCTGCTTTCGGGCAGGTATTGGAATAGTGATGAACGCGCTTCCGAAGCCCGCGATGCCATTAGTTTCGGTTCAATCTGGTAATTCGCCTGCACAGGACATCTTTGTGCAAACCGCATGGGTGGACGCCAGTGGAGCGGAGAGTGCCTTGAGCTCCGCAAATGCACAAACATTACCCCCAGCCTCGAACATTGCGGTAGCTATGTCCGAGGGGGTACTGGATGCGCCGATCGCGGCTCAAGGATGGAATGTGTATTGCGGCTCTGATGCAGCAAGTCTGAGCAGGCAGAACACAGCGCCGTTGGCGGTTGGTTCCACATGGCAGCTTTCTCCCTCCGGACTGATAGTAGGTGCGATTCCGATCGGCGGGCAAATGCCGTCATTTACGGTCGCACTTTCACGACAGATTTTAAGAGGCTAAAATGATACCGCTTACATTGTTAGCCGCACAGAAGCTGGCCGCAGTTCTCACAGAAGACGACGCGCTCCAGGTTCAGGTATTGACAGCCGCCAATGCTGCCGGCGTTGCGGTTCCTGCTATCGCCCGGGCGCAAGTGTTGGTGTCGGCTGTTACTCCGGCAATGGGAGACAGGAACTTGCAGTTGATCTACCCACGGATCTGCATCTATCCGGGGATCTTAAAGAACACGCTCGTTGAGAAGTTTCGCTCCTTTTCGGGCCAAGTAGATCTGATAGCTGAAATCTGGGCGAGCGGAGATTTGATTGATCATGTAGATCAATCGATTCATTTCTACACCCAAGGGTTAGCAAGCGTTATACAGAGAAACAGAGGTGACTGGGACGACGGAATATTCTTTTCCGGTGAGTACCAAATAACCTTTCAACCGCCAAAGGCAGGTGGTCTCGGCTTTGTCGAATCAGCGAAAGTGACACTCAGCTTGCATGCGAGCTTGAGCTGAACGGAGATTTATATGAGCACCTATATAGCTTCCAATGCCAACCGATTCTACGCAGCTGTAGAGGCGGCCTATGGACAAGCAGCTTCAATCGACCAATCCAATCGGTTTCCAGCGGTTCGGATGCAGGCACATCAAACTTTAGAGCTCGCAAAGAGAATGGACAAGACCGGGACGAGAACGTATTTAGGAAGCCCAAATACCGGACGGCGCAAGACATGGTTCGAAGTACAAACGTACTTGACGTCGTGGAAGGGTACCGGAGTTCCGGGATATAGCCCACTCTTTCAAGCCGCACTCGGCGCGCCTCCGGTGTTGAGTTCCGGGTTACAAGTGGGAGCAATTACAGGGGTCTTACAACTGCAGACTACGACCCCGCATGGGCTTTCTAACGGAATAGGCGTTTCGTATGGCAACGAAATTCGATTCGTAGCAGGAGTGCAGGACGCCCATACGTTTTCCTTGAACGCGCCTTTTACCGCGACACCATACGCTGGTGCGGTTCTGAATCCAGCGCTCAGCTATAGATTGGCGAATCTGCTGCCGAGCCTGACTTTATATGACTACTGGGACCCAATCACTGCGGTCAGCAGAGCTATAACCGGGTCTGCTGTGAATACGATGATGTTCTCCATCAACGGCGACTTTCACGAGTTTACCTTTAGCGGACCTGCGGCGGACTTGCTGGATTCAAGTACCTTCGCGCCAGGCAGTTCCGGGCTGAACAGCTATCCAGCAGAGCCGTCATTGACGGCCTTCGACTATTCCATTGTTCCAGGGCACTTAGGACAAGTGTGGCTGGGCAATCCAGCTGGTCAATTCTTCACGATGACGTCGGCAAGCGTGCAAGTTGGGAACAATATTCAGTTGCGCAACGAGGAGTTCGGGGCCTCGGTACCGAGAGCGATCGCAGCGGGCAATCGCGAAGTAGTGAGCAAGTTCTCTATTTTGGCCCAAGACGATGCACAGACCACCGCTCTGTACTACGCTGCGAAACTGCGCAGCCCGATCCCGGCGATGCTGCAACTAGGGCAGCAGCAAGGACAGCTTATGGCGGTCTACATGCCGGCGATGATGCCGGAGATCCCAATTTATAACGACGCGGAACCGCGCCTCCAGTGGGAATTCGCGAACAATGTTGCACAGGGGCTAGGAAATGATGAGATCTTTTTTGCGTTTGCCTAACGAGCTGAGATACTCGAGTACTTCGTGGCATAAGAGTACGCGATTTCCAAGCGTGAGATTTTCAGTTCGCAGACCGTCTCTGGGTCAGCGCATCGAACTCACAGCTAAAGCAAGGGAATTATTAGGTGCGCATGAGTTCCTAAAGGCCGGCGATGCAACGGATCAGCTGAGCGCCTCGCTTTCCGAACAGCTGGTCAGGCGGCTTTACGTGGAGTGGGGATTGGCGGCGCTGGAAGGCCTGACGATTGATGGTCAGCCTGCTAATCCGGTCCTCCTGATCGAACGAGGCCCTGAAGAATTGACGGAAGAGATCGCGGATGCAGTGATTAGAGAAAGCAGCCTAAGCGAAGCCGAACGAAAAAACTCCTGATCGCATTCCATTTCCAGTTTTCATCACCGGCCGCGTGGAAATGCGATACCTGCAGGGCAAGCGGCTTGGTGACAATTCGAAATTGCGCTTGGGTACCGGATAACAAACCCGGCAAGAAGGCTGTTTGGGCCCGGAAGCGATTAGTGGTTACGCAGTGCCCGAAATCGATGATTTCTGCACAGAGCCTACAGTATCTTGAATTGTTTTCGTCTTGGAGGCAGCTTGGGGGCGGTTGTGATCTGTCTATGAATGCCAAGACCGTTGAGGCAATAGTCCTCCTGGAGCAGGAGTGGTTAGCGGAGCAAAATAATGAGCAATAGTAAGTACACTTCAAAGCTATTCAGCCAAGTCTCACGCGTAAGAAGTGATGGGAGTTCAATCAGCCGACTAGTGTCTGATGTGAACGAATCGAGAGTATCTCAAGTTAGTCGCGGCGCAGGAGCAAGCCGACCCGGTTCATCGCATGCTATGACAGCTCTGTCGTTGGGGTCGTTTGGTCCGACGTCGAGTGGGATCAATTTCGGAAAGGCGCCGAACGGAGCTACAAAAGCAACCAGCGGAAGCAGCAGCCTTCAGGGACTGTTGAAAAATCTTGCTTCGGGTGGAGTTTCAAATGCTTTCGGAGGAGGTCTGCTGAGTGCTTTGGGTGGAATCGAAGGATTGGTGTCCGGCGTAGCTAAATTGTTTGGCGAATCGAAGAAGGCCCCTCAGCCGTTGACGAAGTTTAGGCTCGCTGCACCTCAGCAGGAGACAGGTTCGATCACACGGAATGCTAGTGGGACGCAGGAGAACCGAAGTGCATACTCGGCGACCTCTGGACACGGAGAGGGTATCTACGCGGCTTCGCAGAGCCGAGTGCCGACGGCGTCAAACGTTGGAGCGCAGAGCCAGCAGATAGCTCAGGCAGTGAAGCAGGCGCTGCTGACCTCGAGTTCTCTGAACGACGTGATTGCGGAGATCTAATGGCCACTTTTCCAATCTTATGTACTGGGGCTATTGTTCAGTTTCCGCTCGGTGTGACGACTAGCGGGCTGACGCAAGTCATCCGATTCATCGACGGATTGGATCAGCGTTACCTGAACCACGGGCGTATGCTGCGCCGATGGCAAATTCATCTCAGGCTTTTGAATGAAGATGAACTGGCAGCGGTCGAGGGTTTCTATTTCGAGCAACTGGGCGGTTTCTCGACATTCACGTTCCCCGATCCTTACAGTGGCTCCGCGGTACCGAACTGCCGATTCGGCCAG
The DNA here is from genome assembly GCA_965219105.1 of Bryobacteraceae bacterium. Classification (GTDB taxonomy): domain Bacteria; phylum Acidobacteriota; class Terriglobia; order Bryobacterales; family Bryobacteraceae; genus Bog-105. The sequence continues at coordinate 5,385,935 of OZ244728.1, forward strand.
GACGCTTTGCTACTGGACTGGACCGATTTAGATACTGGCAGCACGTCATTCTGGGTTATCGAAACAAATGGCTGAACTCTACTTTCCTGAGCTCGCAAGCGGGGCGCTCGCTCAGTATCCCATTCTTAAAACGAGAAGCACACGCACGATCCGGAATGTTCTTCCGGGTGGTGACATGATCCTGAAGGCTGATCAGCGCGGTGGAAGTATTATCTGGCAACTTGGGTATAACGGATTGACGATAGCCGAGGTGAACGGGTTAACCAACTTCTTCGCCGCGTGCCAGGGAAGACTACACGCCTTCACTTTCATCGACCCGACAGACAACATGTTAGTAAGCAGTTCAGATCTGGGGGGCGGGGGATGGCTGGTACCCACTGGTGTGAGCTTTGCGGGGGGAATACCAGATCCAAACGGCGGTTCAACAGGCATCCTGGTCACAAACAACACCCAGTTATACCAAGAGATTACGCAGACGGCGCCGGCGCCAAGCAGTTATCAATACTGCTTTTCTTTGTACGCTCGCAGCGCTACTCTTTCGACCATTACAATTTTCAGGTCGGGAGCGAATGCGCGCGACGATGCAAGTCAGACGGTCGACACGGAGTGGGCTCGGCTTAACTCGAGCGGTCGGCTTACCGATGCCGGGAGTAGCTTGACCGTTGGCGTCGGCCTTGCGGCCGGACAGCAAATCTCTATCTTCGGAATTCAATTGGAAGCGCAACGGGAGCCTTCGAGATATAGGCCAACGTTTCAGGGCAGTGGAGTGTATCTAAACGCCCATTGGGGTGTGGATGACCTGCCGATTTCGGCAGACGCGCCCAATCTGTTTTCAACTGCGTTCAGTATTGAAACTACTACATAGGTGAGCTCCATGGGAACAATAAACTTGGTCAAGCAAATGACCGAAGCTGATACGCCGCTGCTGTTTTTCGAATGCGCCCTTCCGAGTGGCGATACCGAGTACTGGAGTACTCACTCGATCGTCTTCAATGGAGTTGCATACTCGGCGCGCATACTGAAGCATAATTTGTTCGACCTGCAACTCTCTGCCGACGATGCGATGGATGGTATATCACAGCTTTCAGTTACTCTTGCAAATGCGGATTCCTACTTATCTGAACTTAACGCCACGCTGGCTCAAGGCTCCGGAGCGATCGTAGGTTTAAGAGGCTCTCAGCTGACGGTTTATTTTGCATTCGCAGATTTGCCCTCGGGAACCATCACCACTGAGAGCGCGGTACTGTTCCGCGGTGTGGCGGGAGATCCCGACCTAATTACGGAGGATGCGCTGACATTGAGCTTCTCAAACAAGCTCAATCTCCAGCGGATACCGGTCCCTGAAGTCCGCATACAGAGGACTTGCCCATGGAACTTCCCAGCCACGCTGCAGCAACGGGCAGAAGCACTAGGGACCGGCGGCGCTAGCGATCGCTTCTCACGCTTTTTTCGATGCGGCTATTCAGCGGACGTGCCGGGTGGAGTTGGCAATCTTAATGGCAATCAACCATTTACGTCCTGCGATAAATCGCGAGCACAGTGTATTCAGCGCGGGATGTTCTATCACGATGCAAAGCCTAATCCGACTGCGCGATACGGCGGCTTCGAATTTGTCCCTTCGGCAATCAACGTTCGTACGGCGGGAGACAAGACTTCTCACCTTTCTCCACTCCTCGAAAACGCCGCGAAGTTCAACGACCCGGTTCCGTTAGTGTATGGGACAGGATGGCTGAAGGCTCCTCTTGTATTTTCCAGGAATGACGGCAATCTAACCCATATGGAAGTGCTGCTATGTGCTGGCGCTATACAGGGAGTGCTCAAAGTCGTAGTAAATGATGTCGAAATTCCGGTCTATCTGCCTGGAAGGGACATGACCGCGACCGGTTGGTATAAAGCGATCACGACCGGAACCAGACAAGGAAAGTTCGATCTTGATTTTGTCGATGCCAACGGGAACGCGCTCGGAGATCCCTACGGTAGCTTAGCTGTGTTGTCGACCGTCGTTCCAAACCGCATCAGTACCGGTCAATCGCTACCGAATGTAGAGGTTCTGCTCCAAGGATTGCAGCTCGATAGCTACAACGAAGAGGGAAGCTTTGCAGGTAACGCTTACACCAATAACCCAGCGTGGATCATTCTGGACTTACTGTTGCGATGCGGCTGGTCTCCCGCAGAGATGAACTTGCAGAGCTTCACGAAAGCGGCTGCATCTTGTCAGGAACTCATCAACACAACCGACCTAAACGGCAATCCTGTAAGTGTGCCGCGTTACGAGTGCAACCTCATGCTGTCCAGACGCCAGAGTGCGGCTAGCGTCATCAGAGGGATTCGTGTAGCGTCAAGCCTGATGTTGCGATACGGGCCGACAGGATTGCTTGAGTTATTACCCGAGACGACGCTGGCAGCGCAACAGCCCAATTTGCCCGATGGAAGTAATAGTACAGAGACGCTAGAGGATGGCTGGCCGGCATATGAGTTCAGCGATAACTCGGCGCCATTCTCGGGGATCGTACGTAATTCCGATGGAGCATCGAGCCTGCGCTTGAGTAGTCGAACAGCGTCGGAAACATCGAACCGGCTAAGCGTCGAATTCCAGGATGCCTCGAACGAGTATCAGCAGGACAGTCTATCTATTGTGGACGCAGATGACTGCGCGTTAATAGGGTATGAGATCAGCAGCCAATCCACTGCCATAGGAATCGCCAACTTCAGCCAGGCAACTCGTGTGCTGTTACGTCAACTCGATAAGACGACAAAAGGAAATCTGTTCGTCGAATTCGAGACAAGCTTTAGAGCTTTGAAGGTTCGGCCCGGGGACATCATTGCGCTCACTTATTTGAAAGAAGGCTTCTCACGAGCGCTCTTTCGAGTGACGAAGATGTCTCCGGCGATGAACTATCAGACCGTAACGATCCAGGCACAGATCCATAACGATGACTGGTACAGTGACAGCGTTGCGGTGCTGATGAACGCTGGGCGACAACCGAGCGCGCAGCTTGGCCTTCCTCGTCCTTTGATTGGAACCGTTCCACACTTGGATTCCAATCAACGAATCGAGTATTTTGATTTCGGCATTTCGGAGCAGATACAAGCAGCGAGCGATGGATCGGCAACGGACATTCTGAGTGTTTCGTTTCAACCGCCGGCAAGCCCGAGTAAAAATGTGACAAATGTGCCTTTGGTTAGTTTGAGCCCTCAAATTGCTGTAACTGGGGGAACACTGCCCGGGGGTGCGAATTTCTACTATGCAATCAGTGGGGTCGATCAAGCAGGGTTGGAAGGGCCGCTCTCGTTTACCGTTCCTGCGCAGACCCTTTCAGTGGCCAACACGAATGCTATAACGCTACAACAACTGAGTTTTCCCAAGACAGCGTCACGGTTTCACGTGTACCGCGGAACCACACCGCAGGAACTATACCGAATTACCGGCTCTCCTCAACCTATAGCCTCAACATTCACAGATGTGGGCAGCTCCGAATTGGGGATTGGGCCGCCGGACTTTAGCTTCGATCACGCGAATTTCTATTATCGCTATGAGTATTCGGCGACCTACGCTGCCGATATCGTGTCGAGCTCAACGATCGGCTCAAGTGATCTGGGCGCCACGAACATCTCCTATGCGGGCTTGGTTGTAAGGATAATCGAAGGAAGTGGACGTGGTCAGGAGCGCTTAATTTCGAGCAACACCACGAATACGCTTTCAGTCTCTTCCTCTTGGTCAACTCTTCCGGACAGTTCAAGCACATTTGTGATTGCTGACGGCTCATGGAAGTTTGCCGCAGTATCTGCAACTAGCCCGGCCAGGTTTGAAATTCCTTACCGGGGCGAGACAAGCATCCAAATACTAGGAAGGGCTGCAAATGTAGCGAATCAAGAATGCAGCCCTGACCTTTCTCCGCTTACGCGATGGACGCTGGGAGGTATTCAAAAGGATGTGGGTCTAACCGCCGCTCCGAACTTCACGCTCAATGTACCGGGAGGTGGCGCTGTAACGATGACCCAAGTTGGGTTTGGAGACCTCGCTAATGTTTCGTCCGTCACGAGTGGGACGCTGCAACTCTTTTCGTGGAATGAACTTTTGGGTGAGAGTCCGTACACCGTGGCGGCATCGCTCGACGCAGCGGGTTCTGTGCTACAGATCTCACCGCCGATCAATCTCCTGAGTGGTCAGGTCTTAGCAATAGGAAGCGAGCTCATAACGGTGCGGGGGCTAGCGGCGATGGGGAGCTATACGGTCGATAGAGCGGCGTTACGGTCAAGCGCCGAAATCCATTCTGTCGGGGATCCGGTACTGATGCTGAGCGCAGAGACGATGATCATTCCTTTTGCGCCGGGATTTTTTGAAACTCAGGCTTCGCAGAATTTTGTGCATACGATCAGTCTGCCCGATCAGCGTATCTTCGCAGCATCTCTTTACGTAACGAACTCGTTCGGAGACGGGGATGCGAATCAGATCTGTTACGTGTCGCCGCAGCAACCGGGTTTGCGGACCCTCTCTGGTGGGCAGTTAGCTTTCCAGGTAAGCGGGTTTCTAGCGACTCAACAGAATGCAGGACCCTCGATCTTGGTGCAAGCGGCGCACGCTGTGCGCGATATTCGGGCGTCGGTGTTGAAGCCAGCTGTGGGATATAACATCGCAATCGGCCTTCTACAGAACGGCGCGGCTTACGGCAGCCTTTCGATACCGGCAGGGACCACGACGGCGATGCTCGACGGCCTCGCGGTACTGCCCCTTAGTGAAGGAGCGGCACTGACGATGAATTTGTCCTTGGTGCCGGTGATAGGCTCTGCGAGTACACCAACCCCGGCGCAAGACCTTTCGGTTACTCTTCGTTTCTGAGGCGACGAAGATGAAAAGCGATCACCAGTTAAGATGGTCGCTTCATGCTGTACATAGTGGCGGTTGGTTCGGTCGTCTTCGTTCTTTGTGGAGTCACTGTTTACAAGGCAGTCGGCGTCAAGAACAAAGCTGATTTCCTAGTCGCCGGCCGCAGCTTAAGCTGGCCCGTACTCGTTTTTACGTTGCTTTCATCGTGGATCGGTGCGGGTAGCCTGCTGGCTGGCGCAGAGAACGCCTACAGGAACGGGTTTGTAGCTTTGTGGCAACCACTTGGGGGCTGGCTTGGGCTGATCCTCATAGCTCTAATCGCAGGGCGGGCGCGGCGATTTGCACAGTTTACTATTCCGGACTTACTAGAAACTCGATACAACGCAACGGCGCGGGTGCTCGGATCGATCGCAATTGTGATCTCGAGCACTATCATTACGAGCTATCAACTTATCGGTGGGGGAGATATTTTGCACCTGATCTTCCCATCGGTTGAGCGCACAGTAGGACTCTACATAGTAGCCGTCTTTGTCGTTTTCTTTACTGCTGCGGCAGGAATGGCTTCAATTGCCTACCTGGACCTCGTCATTGGTTCGCTTGTAACATTGACCGTGGTTGTGGCGGTCCCTGTGACTCTTCTTCGCGTGGGGGGGTGGCAGGCGGTTCACCGCGCCCTTCCTGCGACGCACTTTCAGGTTCTTGGCAATTACAGTCTGTCCGGTGCAATTGCGCTCATGCTCCCCACGATGCTTCTCTTAATCGGAAACCAAGGCATGTACCAGAAGTTCTTTTCCGCTCGATCGGAGAGCGACGCTAGAAAATCAGTGCTTGGGTGGATCATCGGAACGATTCTGCTCGAGACCCTTCTTATTACCTTGGCCGTAGTTGCGAGCTCAAAGCTTCATACAGACCGGCCACGCGAAATTATCCCGCTCGCGGCGAAGGAAGCAATGCCGGCTGTTCTTGGAGCGGTCCTCCTTGGTGGTGTCTTCGCGAAGGTGATTTCCACGGCGAACAACTATCTTTTCTCGCCGGCCACGAACCTGATTCATGACGTTTACGATCGCTTCATAAATCCCAATGCGTCCGAAAGGCGCAGCTTAGTTGTGTCTCGCCTGGTGGTCGTCTTTCTAGGGATCTTCGCCGTGCTGCAGGCAACGCAGTTTCAATCGATATTGAAGGCGTCTCTTTACGCGTATACGGTTTACGGTGCGGCAGTGACGCCAGCGGTAATGGCGGTTTTTTTCTGGCCTCGCGCTACAGCGGCAGGCGCGATCACTTCCATTTTGCTGGGCACGGTGATCACAGTGACTTGGGAGCTCTTGCAGCAGTATGGGTCCAATGGCGTACAGAATCTTATCGGCTCGGTGGATGCGATTTACCCGGCGCTGTTTAGTTCTGTAGTCACACTGATCGGTGTCAGCCTATTGACGAGCACAAAGTCTACTTCCAAGGACGTAACGGGCCCGCGTACAATCTTCAGTAAGTGACTATTGAGCGTATACAGGAAGCTCTTCGGCAACATCAGCTAGATGGCTGGCTCTTTTTCGATCATCACCGCCGAGACCCACTCGCCTACAGGATTCTTGGTTTGCCGATTTCTGCAGTTGGAAGTCGTCGATGGTATTACTTCGTCCCCGCACGCGGCGAGCCTAAGAAACTAGTTCACCGCATCGAAGCTGCGGCGCTCGATTCCTTGCCAGGCAGAAAGCTGAGTTATGCGCGTTGGACCGAACAGCAGGTGATGCTTGCGAGTATCCTGTCCGGGACGGATACAATCGCAATGCAGTATTCGCCCGATTGCGCTATTCCATATGTTTCTCTGGTGGACGCGGGAACGCTGGAAATGGTTATAAAGACTGGAGTGGCGGTTAGAAGTTCAGCCGATCTCGTGCAGGAGTTTGAGGCGCGCTGGACGGAAGACCAGTACCAACAACATCTTTCCGCGGGCAGAGAAGTGGATGAAGTCCGGCGGTCTGCTTTTCAGTTCATAGGCGAAAGATTGACGGGCGGCAACACGGTAAACGAGTACGAAGTGCAGCAGTTCATCAGACGCAAATTCGAAGTTGCCGGGCTTGCGACCGACCATGGCCCAATCGTAGCGGTTAACCAGAACGCATCGGATCCGCATTACGAGCCGACAGCTGAGCGGAACTCACCCATCGCAAAAGGCGATCTGGTCTTAATTGATTTGTGGGCGAAACTCCAGGAGCCCGATGCGGTTTATTACGACGTGACCTGGACAGGCTTCTGTGGAAAGGAGCCGCCAAGCAAAATGCAGAATGTCTTCGAAGTAGTCCGGGATGCCCGGAAGAGGGCCTCCGATTTTGTGATCCGCTGCATTTCTAGAGGTGAGGAAATTCACGGCTATCAGGTGGATGACGAAGCTCGAAGCGAGATTGAAAGCAGAGGATTCGGAGAGTTTTTCTTTCACCGAACCGGTCACAGTATCGGGACTGAGGTTCACGGGACAGGGGCCAACATGGACAACTTCGAATCTCATGACGAGCGGAGGGTAATCTCCCGGACCTGTTTCTCGATAGAGCCGGGCATCTACTTGTCTGACTTTGGGATCAGATCAGAGGTGAATCTTTACGTTGCTGAGCACCACGCCGAGGTGACAGGGGAACAGCAAGAGCGGCTCTGGGCGATCCAAGCCTAAGTATTGCCTAAGATACATTGGATTAATAATTTTGATTGCGTGCCGCCTGCCAGGAGGTTTATTGTTTGGTATGGCCACAGCTACCCGTATGGAGCCTCCCGCAACTTTAGTCGGTTTACTACACCGGATCAGCAATATCGTGAGTTCGGACCTTTCCCTTGACGAAATGTTAGGGGAAGTTGTCGGACTAACGGTGCAAGTGACAGATTGCGATGCCTGCCTGGTTTACCTGATTGAAAGGGAAACGAACGAGATCGTATTGCGTGCTTCTCAAGTGCCTCATCAGGGCGATCTTGGCAATATCCGTTTGAAGGTGGGTGAGGGTGTAACGGGCTGGGTAGTGGAGCATCACTCAGTGGTGGCGCTCTCCTCACATGCTGGTTCTGACTCACGTTTTAAGCGCTTTCAAGCCTTAGTGGAGGATACATACGAGGCCTTCCTTTCGGTTCCGCTTGTAACTGGCGGAGACGTGATTGGGGTCATCAACGTACACCATCGCGAGCCACATGCTCACACTCCCGACGAGATCGCTCTGTTGACGTTTGTTGGCGAGCAAATGGGTGGTGCGATCACAAAGTCTTTTCTAGCCGAGGAAAATGTGAGGCTTCAAGAAGAAACTGCAGAAATGCGGCGGCAGCTTGAAACCCGTAAGATTGTGGAGCGGGCCAAAGGGATTTTACAGCAACGCCATAGTCTGACAGAGGAGGAGTCCTACCTGCGCCTTCGAAATGAGAGCCGCCGCTTACGGCGTCCCATGCGCGAGTTGGCGGAGGCAATTATCCTTTCGGAAGACCTCAACCGAAAGAGCGACCGTCTCCAGTAGATTCGAGCCGCTACAATCGAGGTTGCGGCCCGACTTCCAGCCTCTTTTTCGAAATCCGCACATAGCGACTGTTGCCGGGAACTTCTGGCCACGTAAGATTAACCTCCGCAGCTTCCCTTGGGTTCGTCGCGAGTATCGTGTCGATCAGAAAGTTACCGTGGTCGCGTTCGAACATCAGCCACCAGGAGTAGCCCTGGGACAAATTGTATGCCTCCATGGCTTAGAGGGATCTGCAGATGCTGGTTATATCGCTAGCTTTGCCCAGGAGGCACTTCAGTGTGGCTTTGGCGTACACCGGCTGAACCTTCGAACGTGCGGTGGCACCGAACACCTCTGCGAGACGATGTACCATTCCGGGCTGACCGAGGACACTCGGCTGGTGCTCGAGATTCTGCGGCGGCAAGAGGCCAAACCTTTGTTTCTGGTGGGATTTTCACTCGGCGGAAATGTGGCGCTTAAGCTTGCCGGTGAATTAGGACGCACAGACTTACTATCCGGCGTTGTTTCCGTCTCCGCGCCGATCGATTTGGCGGAATCGGTTCGGTTCATTGACAGACCAGCTAATTTTCTCTATGTCCGGCGCTTCCTAAACCGACTGCGGCAGCGAGTACGCACAAAGAGCCGAACTTCCCCCGACTTATACGATCCGGCTGGGCTCGCGGACGTAAAGAGTATTTGGGAGTTTGACGATCGCTTCACTGCGCCGCTCTTTGGCTTCGGCAGTGCCGCCAATTACTACGCTACTCAATCCGCAAAGAAATTTCTTTCGGCCATTCGGGTTCCTACACTGATCATCACCGCTCAAGACGATCCTCTTGTGCCCTTCCATATCTATGAGGATCCAGTGTTTGCCACCAATTCTGCTATTACCCTTGTCGCACCCGAACACGGCGGTCACCTTGGATTCTTAGCGAGAGGGAAGCGGCGATTTTGGTTAGACCAGTTCGCGATGGACTGGGTTCAACAGCAGACAAAGCAGGCTCTGCTGTTGTCGGGAACAAATGAGATGCAACTTGCGTCTGGTTGAGGCAGAGTAGTGTCAGAAAATATCAAAGTTCGGCGTGGCGCATCGTTCTGGGAAGCGGGACGGATCGCTATCGACTCTCTCAATAAGAACAAGCTGCGGAGCTTTCTAACACTCCTCGGAATCATTCTTGCTACTACCACGCTTATCTCCGTTACGGCGCTGATTCACGGCATGAACCTGTATGTTGCGAACAAAGTGTCGGATATGGGTTCGGACGGATTCCGGGTAGTAAGGATGTCCTGGTTCGGACCACGAGATCCCAAGAAGATGCTGCTGATGCAGAAACGAAATCCGCAGATTCGGCCGGAAGAATTCGCGTTTCTTCGCGAGCACGCTACCTTACTTCGTGAGGTCGGGATGGAAGATTCCGATGAGGGAAGAGTTTCCTTTGAGGGACAATCCACCGATTCGAGCGTTTCCATAGAGGGGATCACCAGCGCGATTCCGAGTTTAAGCAACGTGCAGACATCAAGCGGCAGGGAAATTACCGAAGGGGAGATTGCACGTCGCGCCCCGGTGGCGTTTCTTGGAAATGACGTACGGAAACGGTTCTTCGAAACACGTGATCCTATAGGCAAGACGATCCAAATCAATGGCTCTCCATTCGAAGTAGTGGGCGTCGCAAAGCCTCTCGGCAGCGTGTTTGGTCAATCGCAGGATGATTTCGTGATGATCCCGATTGGCAATTACTTCAAGCTATTCAACTCGCGTAGAGGCATAGATATTGTGGCCAAAGCTATCGATCAGGGCCATCTTGCGCAGGCGAAGGATGAGACAACAATGCTGCTCCGCGTCTTTAGGCATCTACGTCCCGAGCAGGACGATACGTTTGGGATTATGTCGTCAGACTCCTTTGTGGAGCTGTGGCAGCGCCTGACCGCAGCGATTGCGGCTACCGCGGTGGGGATTGTCTCGGTGTTCATGGTCGTTGGAGGCATTGTGATCATGAACATCATGCTTGCGGCGGTAACGGAGCGCACCCATGAAATCGGCATTAGAAAATCCCTCGGCGCGCGTCGGGCAGATATTATGAACCAATTTCTCGTTGAATCGGCAACCCTTTCTGCGTCCGGTGGATTGGTGGGCGTAGTCATCGCGTGGCTTATCGCGGTCGTCATACGAAATACTGCTTCGATCCCAATGGCCCTTCCGCTGAGTTCTGTTGCTATCGGAGTCGGATTGTCGGCGGTCGTGGGACTTTTCTTCGGCATATACCCAGCTAAGCAGGCTTCTAAGCTGGACCCAATCGTTGCTCTCAGGGCGGAGAAGTAAGTGAACTGGCTGGCTCTTCTCAACGCCTTTCATCTGGCGATTCAAACGATTCAGGCTCATAAAACTCGGGCGCTGCTTACCGTTTTGGGTGTTGTTATGGGAACCGGGACCATCATTGGAGTGGGATCGATTCTGACCGGGTTCGACAAATCCATCACGGCCGCGTTGAGCAGTTTCGGTCCAAACTCCATTATTGTCTTCAAGTTTCCAGTGGGTTTTCGTTCCCACGGGCTCAGCGCGGAGGAACGGACGCGGAAGGACTTGGTGTATCAAAACGTAGTCGATATCCGGGACAAGTGCGATGCGTGCGACCAGGTATCGCCTATGTTGTTTGTTAATCGCGGAACGATCGAGGCGCGCTACAAGGGTAACGACCAAGTCGGTGTGAACTATCTCGGCGTCGAAGAGTCTTATGCCGAAGAAGGCCAAGCCGACATGCACACGGGCCGGTTCCTTTCCAATGCGGACAACAGGCGGCGAGCAGCGGTGGCGGTTTTAGGCGCCGATATTGCGAAGAGCTTATATGGGGCAAGCGATCCGATCGGCAAGCCGGTCAGCGTAAATGGCAAAGAGTACCAAGTGATCGGAACTATGAACCGCCCGGCCGCGTCGTTCTTTGGATCCGATGACATGCGCGTCATTGTTCCGTTTTTCACGCTGCGTAAGTACTATCCAGCTTCCAAAGACATGGCCATCGTCGTAAATGCTAAACAGGGTCAGTTGCCGAGAGCTATGGATCAGGTGCAGGTGATCTTAAGAGTGGCGCGCCGTGTGCCTTACTCTAAACCCGACAACTTCGCTCTTTCAACAGCAGACGAAATGGTGAGTCAATTTCGGCAAATCACCGCGATGGTGGCGCTCGTCATGATTGTGCTGAGTTCAGTCGGCCTGCTCGTGGGCGGAATTGGAGTCATGAACATCATGCTGGTATCGGTGACGGAGCGGACGAAGGAGATCGGGGTCCGGAAAGCGATTGGGGCGAAGAAGAGCGACATTATTCTGCAGTTTTTGCTCGAAGCGATTGTATTGACCGGTATGGGCGGCATAGTAGGAATCGTATTTGGATGGCTGGTCTCGCTCATCAGCCGTTTAATCTTCCCGAGTTTGCCAGCGAGCGTTCCGCTTTGGGCGGCGGCAGCGGGACTGCTGGTTTCGGCAGGAACCGGCCTATTCTTCGGTATTTGGCCGGCCAGCAAAGCAGCAAGGCTCGATCCCGTGGAGGCGCTACGGTACGAGTAGAACTTGGAACGGCGATTTGCAGTCAGCATACGCTTTCCTAGCGGGCGATTGTCAGCGTAAGCTGGAGTTTGGACGAATTTGTAGCACAAACCTTGAGTCCTGGGGCAGGCGGATACTGGCACGTTCCCGCGCATGCTAATGGAGATGGCGTGGTGCTCACACACGGTGCAGGCGCAAATGCAAATTCGGCATTGCTTGTTGCATTCGCAGAGGATTTTTGTAGCCGTGGAGCATATGTGCTGCGTTTCGATTTGCCCTTCCGGCAGCAGCGGGCAACCGGGCCTCCCCGCGGCAACGGTGAAAGAGACAGGATGGGTCTGGCGGGGGCTGCTTCGGCGGTTCGAAAGTTTGCTCCAGGCGCGGTCTACTTAGCGGGGCACTCGTATGGCGGACGGCAGGCCAGTATCTTAGCGTCGGAACAGCAAAAAGTCTGTGACGGGTTGATGTTGTTATCGTATCCACTGCATCCTCCCAAGCAACCAAGCAAGCTCCGTACCGAACACTTCCACAAGATTAGTGTGCCGACGCTGTTCGTGCACGGCAGTAAGGATCCGTTCGGTTCGGTTGAGGAATTGAGCGCCGCTGTGACGATGATCCCGAGCGTAACCGGTATTATGATTGTCGAAAATGCGGGGCATGACCTTCGCCGGAAGAACTTTGACGTCTGCACGCAGGCGGTTGGAAAGTTTCAAGAGTTGATGACGAGAAAGGAAGAGCTGCAGACAAGCGAATGACTTCACCACAGATCACGGGCAATCAACCCGACTGGAAGAGCCTCAGCGGCACAACGCTCGACGGCGGTTACGAGCTGAAGGAAATTGTGGAGGCTGAGCAAGGTTTGGCTACGTTTCGGGTCCGCGTACTGGGCGACTATACCTTGCGAGCGCTGGCGCGATTTTATTTAGTCGATAAGGCAACGGCCCAGGAGCAGGTGAACGTATGGCAGGCGGTTCATCGGTTGGAACAGCAAAGCCATTTATCCGTGCCGTTGGGAGCAGGCAGGCTTTTGTTGAATGGCTCGACGCTGGCTTATCTGGTGTTTCAATCGCCGGATGAAACGCTGGGAGACGTCATCAAAGGGCGGCCTCTGAAACAGGAAGAGGCACTTGAGGCATTGCGCTCGGTAGCGCAGGGTTTGTCGGAATTACATGCAGCTGGTTTTGTCCACGGCAGTCTGTCGGCAGATGAGATTTTGGCAGTTGACGATTACATTCGGTGCTCAACTGCAAGCGTCCGCCGAATAGATGGTTCGCCGTTACTGACGAGAAAAGCGGCTCGATACGTAGCGCCCGAAAGTGGATCGCAGAATGTGACCGTTGCGGCAGATACCTGGTGTCTGGGCGCGACACTTTTTGAGGCCCTTACGCAGAAGCAATACGAGCCAGCGCTATTTGCGCAAGCCGAAGACCTCAAGCATCCGTTTGGAGTTTTAACCACGGCTTGTCTCGAGCCCGATCCTGAGAAGCGGTGCAAGCTTGCGGACCTGGATCGTATCTCAAGATCGAACCCGCCTGCACCGAAGCCGAAGCCGGTGATCGTGCCGGTACAGGAAGCCTCAGAAGCAACGAGCGAAGGTCAAGCGAGTCGCGCAACAGCTGTAGGGGCCGGGCCGGAAGGCGTGCAATCCAGCAACGGTTCAGGAGCTTCAAGGGCCGCTGACAGGGTGATTTTTGTGCCGGCGAGCAGGGCGGCCACTGCGGCGACTGGGCTGGCGAATCCTCCGGTAAAACAATCTGAATTTACTCCAAGGAACAGCGCGCCATCGAATGTAGGCCAAGCGAGTGTAACAGGCGCTTCGCGATTTCAAGAAAAGCGGGGAGCAGCTTACTCCGGTCCAGTGCGCCTAACGACGCGGGCAAGTGACAGAGAAGCGGAAGAGAGGACGCCCCGAAGGTCAGGATGGATTTACGCACTGGCGGCTTTTGCATTTATCTTCCTGCTGCTGTGGTTTTTCCGTTCGCATACGACTCGACCGCACTCGGTTGCGGGTTCAGCGCCGGCTGCATCCCCAACGCCCACCGCGCACACTGCATGGCCAACCAAGACATTAGCCCCGGACAACAAAGCAAGTGCGGCTCCTCCATCAACTGCCGTTCCGCCCACTGCAACTGCGCCTTCCAGCATTGCTTCGCGCACGATCTGGCGAGTGGTCCTTTACACGTATAACCGTGAACAGGATGCGAGTTCAAAGGTTCGAGCTCTAGGAATGAAGCATCCAGATCTCCGTCCAGATGTGCTTACTCCAAACGGTGGGAGCGGGCCTTATCTTGTTGTGGCCGGGGGGCAGATGGATCGCCAGAGTGCAGCGAAGATGAAGCAGCGGGCGGTTCGAGAGGGAATGCCGCGCGACAGCTATATTCAGAATTTCAGCAAGTAACGCGAATCAGAAGTTAAAACGCGCCGATAACTGAATCTGCCGCGAAGTGCCGAAGCCGATTGTTCTTCCCAGAGTGTTGAACACCACGCCGAAACCCGAACTCCCAAGGGTAGACCCGGGCTGCCCAAAATTTGGATGGTTGACCGCGTTGAAAAATTCGCCGCGCAGCTGGAACTTTACGCGTTCGGTGATGTCGGTGTTCTTAATGGCTGAAATGTCGACATTGAACAGGCGCGGCCCGTACACGATGCCTCGTCCCGCGTCCCCAAAGGTGCCCGCAGCCGGAGTTACGAAGGCATCGGGATTGATCCAGTTCGTAATAGATTGGTTCGCTGGATAGATGCTCTGTCCGGGCACTACATCGGGACGCTGATTAGCTGTCTGCTCATTCCCGGTCTGACTGATCGGGATGTAGACAGTCTCCGCGATACCGGACCGCGCTTGCGCGAGAGCGGCCAACTCCCAGCCGCCGATCAGCCTGTCAGCCACCCCGCCCACACCGCCGAAAAAGCGCTGTCCACGGCCGAAAGGCAGATGGTACAGGAGGTTGAACGACCCGCTGTGGCGCGCATCGCCCGAACTGTTGCCGCGTTCGGCCCTGTAATTGTTTACATCTTGAGGCTGCGCATCGAAGAGACCCTGGTCGTCCACGTCATCGATCGCATGCGACCAAGTGTAGTTCGCGCTAAATTGCAAGCCGCTCGTGAGGCGCCGGTTGTAACTGGTCTGAAGGCTATGGTAAACGTTTTGACCGCTTGCCGTCTCTATCGAGATATCTGCGAAATTTGGATTTGGCCTGGCATTCAGCGCCGGGTCGAACAGGTTGATGTTAATATCCCGGCGGAAGTTCAGGCCGTGATTGCCAACATATGCCAGTTGAAGGTTAGAGGCGCTACCGAGCTGGAACTCTGTGGTGAAGTTCCACTGTTGTGCGTATAGATCCGGCTTGTTGTAATTAAATCCGGAGACGCTGGGCGTCGGCGCGCTGCCTTGCGACAGATACTGCGTAAGCGGGTATCCAAGCGTCGGAATCTGCGATTGAAGGAACGTCGTGTTTCCCGGTATGTTATTCGTCGGAACACTATACGCGCCGAAGCCGACCGGGTAATCCTGGTAGAAAATGCCGTAACCAGTTCGTATCACCACGTGCGGCGCGGCTTGCCAGGCGAGCGCGAAGCGCGGTCCAAAATCATGATGATTTGCCTTGAAGTACGTGTCGCCCGGAGGGCCAAGCGCGTTGAGCCGGGTATCGAATGTTTGCGCCCGGTTGGCCGGGTCGAAGGGCGGCGTCTCATAATCCCAACGCAGACCATAGTCGAGCGTGATCGTAGGAGTGAGCTGAAATGTATCCTGTGCGTAAGCGCCGACCTGATAGGCCCAAGTCGCGCTGCCGGGATTGCCCACTGAGACGTTTGCGGTCGACGCCCGGTTTGCGATAAAGTCAGCCAGCGAAGTGTAAGTCAGGCTTGAAGTAGTTGTCGAGTAGTTATCGATCTGTACGCGATACGCAATACCGCCCCACTTCAATGTGTGTCTGCCAACAGTGAGGCTGACCGAATCACTCACTTGATAACTGGCATTGATTTCTTTGTAAATGCCTCGGGTGCCCGGATCGATGGTGAGTTGGTTCAAGTTAATTAATGGGTAAGGTTCTTCGGAGCCAATGTTGCTTGCAAAGCGTTGCATACCGATCAGTACTTCGTTCAGCAGGTGTGGATTGAAAATATGCTCTTCATGCACTGCAAAGTTTGACGTTCGGGTGGGCACGGTCTGATGATCCAACACCCCGAGCGCGCTCGCATTCACGCCGAACAGCGGACCGTTGACGTCGCCTTCGTTGATGTTGACTCGGAAGAACAGCATGTCTTTTTCGCTGAAGTTATGATCGAGCTTGAAGCTTCCGGTATCCTCCTGCACCGCCAGACTCTGCACCGTGGTGTAGTTATCAGCCAATGGATTGCTAGACGGGCTGGTGCCAATCGGATACAAGCCGACAATGGGAGCAAGCGCGGGCGAGGCGGCCAGCGTTTCCTGGCGGGCTAGAGCGCTCAAGGTAGTGCCGCTACCCGTGACGCCTATTGACTGCCTGGAACCTTCATAGTTGACGAAGAAGAACGTTTTGTCGGGGCGAATTGGCCCGCCGAGATTCGCGCCGAAGTCGTTATAACGAAACTGCGCCTGTGGATTTGGTTTCGTATTGAAGAAGTTCCGGGCGTCGAGAAAATTGTTACGGAAGTAATCGAACAGCGTCCCATGAAACTGGTTCGTGCCGCTCTTGGAGGCAATATTGACGAACGAGCCTGCCGCGCGGCCGTATTGGGCCTGGTAATCCGATGTTTGCACCCGAAACTCCGCCACCGTCTCCTGGCTGCCTGTAAGCAAGCGCGCTCCCCGCTCGAAACCGTTCGACATGTATGGCTGATCCACTCGAGTGGCGTCCACTCCATCGATAGCAAACTGGTTGTGCACTGTATGTTGTCCATTGAACGACATATCGGCGATATAGTTACTCCGCGCCACTGCGCCCGGCGTCTGAAAGGCGAAACGGGCGAAGTCGCGTCCGTTTATCGGTAGATTTTCAACCTGCGCATTAGTGAGCGTTTCTCCAGGCTGAACATCGACGGCTTCGTTGCTCGCTTGTACTTCCACCACTTGATTGACAGTGCCGGGCTCGAGCACCACGTTGACGGTCGCGGTCTGCGCAACCGTGATGGAAACGTCGTGATGTTGAGCAGTGCTGAAGCCCGGGTGGGTCACGCTGACGTCGTAGGTTCCAATCGGGAGGTCGGCAATGGCGTAACTGCCCCGCGAGTCGCTTGTCGCCGAACGCTTCAGCCCCGTTGCCTTAGCGGTAGCCGTGATCTCTGCGCCTGGAACCGCCGCTTGGGAGGAGTCATCTACTTGGCCAATGAGCTTGCCAGCTGTTTGTGCAGAAATGGGCAAAGCAGCTGTGAGAAGTAACAGGAAGACAGAGTGGACCACTCTGGAATACATAGTTAAAGTTCTCCGGAAGTTAGTAAGTGCTCGGGCAGGGAGCTGGAAGCGGGTTAGGGTAAGAGGAAGCGCTACGAAGCGCAGGCAGAAGAGTTGGCCAACGTTCGGAAATCATGAGGATACTACATCATTCGGAAGAAAGTAAGTGAGTTTATAAGAATTCTCCCGATTTCTCAACCGCGGTTCGCCCGTTCCGTCTGCACCTGCTATCCTCGGGAATCTAAGCCCACGTTGTCTCACGTAAGTTTGCTGATAGGAGGTTTGCTTCTATGAGAAGAAGTTTGGCGGGCGCGGGCCTACTCGGCGCGGCGATGTTTCTGGGCGGCCACCTATTTGCTCAGTCCAGACAAGCGACGGTGGAGAGCCCGGAAGCAGAGCAGTTGCAGCCGGAGAGCGAAAAGATCGACTTGGTCATGTACGGCCGCATACGGGACGAAGGTTTGAATCACTCTCACGTCATGGAGCTTGCCTCCGCGCTGGCCGACGATATCGGGGGGCGACTCACCGGCTCGCCGAACATGGCAAAAGCAAATGCGTGGACGCGCGACACACTGACTCGTCTAGGCTTGACCAATGCTCATCTGGATGACTGGGGTGAGTTTGGAATGGGTTGGCAGCAACTGAATGTATGGGCGCGTATGACGTCTCCCGACACTGCTCCGCTCATTGTGCAGGCTACTCCGTGGTCGCCTTCCACAAACGGTCCCATATCGGGTCAGCTTGTTCAAGCCGCCGTTGAGAGCGAGAAAGATCTCGACAAATACAAAGGTAAGCTTGGCGGCAAGATCGTGCTGCTCGGAGCCATGCGCCCGGTACCGCCGGTGAACCAGCCGCTTTTTCGCCGGTACACCGATGGCGAGTTGAATGAAATTGCAACATTCCCGGGCGGATTACAGCAGCGGGACTTGGCACAGAGGCTCGCGCGCTATCGCGAACGTGCCGGCCTGCGCGAAAGGCTTCCAAAGTTCCTCCTCGAAGAGAAAGCCGCCGGTGTGATCTTGCCGAGCCGTGATGGACGCGATGGCGGCGGAAGCGGCGGCACCTTCTTCGACGATAACGGCGCAGCGCTCGGGCTCACTCCCTACAAGAAAGACAAGGCGGTCAAGATCCCCGTCGTGGTAGCGGCCATTGAAAATTACGGACGCTTATACCGGCTTGTCGAGCAGCATGTTCCTGTGACCGTCGAGATGAACGTCGAAACCAAGTTCACGGGCAACGATGAGCATGGATTCGACACGGTCGCCGAAATCGAAGGAAGCGACCCGAAACTTAAGAATCAGATCGTCATGCTCGGTGGTCATCTAGATTCCTGGGCATCGGCTACTGGGGCCACCGATAACGGCGCCGGTACAGTCGTCGCCATGGAGGCGGTCCGCATCTTGAAGGCTCTCGACATAAAGCCGCGCCGCACCATTCGCATTGCGCTTTGGAGCGGCGAAGAGGAAGGGCTCTTCGGATCGAAAGGCTACGTGAAGGAACATTTCGGATCATTTCCATTGTCCACCGCGCCCGCCGAACTAAAGATGCCTGAGTATCTGAGAAGCGCAGGCGGTCCTATAGAAGTTAAGCCCGAATGGAGAACGCTCGACGCCTATTACAACGTCGACAACGGCAGCGGCCGCGCGCGGGGCATCTACTTGCAGGGCAACGCAGCGGTCGAGCCGATCTTCCGGCAATGGATTGCGCCCCTCAAAGACTTAGGGGTGACCACCATCTCCATGCGCAACACCGGCGGTACCGATCACCTTTCCTTCGACGCTGTGGGTCTGCCCGGATTTCAATTCATCCAGGATCCGCTCGCGTACGAAACCCGTTCTCACCACTCCAACATGGACACCTACGAGCGACTGCAGCCGGGCGATCTCGCGCAATTGGCTGTGGTCGAGGCGACCTTCGTCTACAACACCGCTATGCGCGACGAGATGATTCCGCGCAAACCGTTTCCGCACCCTGAACTGCTAGAACAGCAGAATTCCCCTTTGAAAGATCTCTTCCCTGGAGCTCAGCCGCCTCCCGAGAAGACCGAAAGATAGGGTCGCAAGTCCATCGGCACGTGTCCGCTCAGTCGCGTCTGTGACCTGGGGCAAACTTTGTCGAATAGCAGAGTAGCTCCATCATTTTGACCTGCGATCATAGAAGGACATGCTGAAAAATCCCCTCGGGTAATGGCAGAAGATACCTCATCGCAAAACATGCAGCCAGGCGCAAATCCCTGGCTGATTGCAATGGCAGTCATTTTACCGGCCTTTATGGAGGTCATGGACACCTCGATCGCCTCGGTATGTGTTCCGTACATTGCTGGAAGCGTGTCTGCCTCGAATGACGAAGCCACTTGGGTGCTGACATTCTACTTGCTGTCGAATGCAGTGATTCTACCCGCCAGCGCTTGGTTCTCCTTGCGTTTCGGGAGAAGGCGTTATCTGATAGCGTCGATCATAGTCTTCACAATTTCTTCATTCTTCTGCGGGGCTGCTACTAGCCTGCTGGTCATCTTGATTGCCCGTCTAGTGCAGGGCGCTGGTGGAGGCGGATTACAGCCACTTTCGCAGGCTATTTTGACGGAGAGCTTCCCGCCGGAAAAGCGGGGCTTGGCGATGGGAATCTACGGCTTGGGCGTGGTGGTTGCGCCGGTTATCGGCCCCACTTTCGGCGGGTGGCTTACCGATCACTACTCCTGGCGCTGGGCCTTTTACATCAATATCCCGATCGGCGTCTTGGCGATCTTCTTGATTCTGCGCTACATCAAGGATCCGCCTTACATCACAAATGCAAAGGTCGGCAAGCTCGACACGATGGGTTTCGGTCTGCTCGCGATCGCTCTTGGCACTATGCAGATCATTCTCGATCGAGGACAAATCGATGACTGGTTCGGAGCGACCTGGATCCGGTATGCGTTCTTCGCCATGGTGATTACCGGAGTTGCCTTTGTCATTTTGCAGCTCACCAAAGACAATCCTTTGGTAGATTTATCGGTTTTCAAAAATCGAAATTTCACCATGGGTTGTCTGCTGATTTTTATGTTCGGTGGCTCTGTGTACGCGGCGGTGACGCTCCTTCCGCTTTATTACCAATCCGTGATGGATTATTCGGCCGGGTGGGCCGGTTTTGCCGTTGCTCCGCGTGGCCTGGGTTCTATCGTGGCCATGCCTCTCGTGGGATTTCTCGTCGCCAAAATGGATTCGCGCATTCTGGTCTCCAGCGGGTTCTTCATATTTGCACTTTGTAGCTTGACTTGGGGCACGTTGACGATGCAGATGTCTCCCTGGTCGATGCTCGTTCCCATTGTGATCAGCGGGTTTGCTCTTGGGCTGGTGTTCGTTCCGCTTTCGGTGACGACTCTTGGGGATCTGGCGCCCGCTTCGATAGGGAACGGAAGCGGGTTGTACAACCTAATGCGAAACGTTGGAGGGAGCGTCGGTATTTCAGTTGTGCAAACAATTCTCTCCCGCCATGAGCAGCTGCACCAGAATGAAATGGTTCAGCACATGACGCCGACTTCAACCGCTTACCAGCAGAGCTTGCAGCACTACACAAACATTTTCTCGCAAGCAGCGAGCCACGCGACCGCGCAGCGCCAGGCCATTGCGCAGGCAGGGCGTATTCTCACTCAACAAGCGCAAGTGTGGTCGTATGTCGACGATTTGCGCTACATGGCGCTGGCTTGCTTTTGCTGTGTGCCGCTGGTTTGGGGACTGAAGAAGGTGAAAGGCAAAGGCGGAGCCGCAGCCGGGGCGCACTGACCTAGCGGCTGCCTGCGGGTGGGTTGGACGCAAGATGACTTTTGGCCCACTCACGGTTCTGGACCGCGTACTTGTCAGCCGGATCGAACCTTAGGGCGCGGTCGAACTCCGCCAATGCGCCGTGTAGATCACCGGTGCGTGCGAGCATCTCTCCAAGCTCGTTATGGAGCCGGGCGTTGCCGGGGAACGACGAGATCACTCTATGCATCGCGGCGATCGCCTCCGGAAATCTGCCGCTGCGGGCTAGTGACGTGGCAAGATCGTAGCGAGCCTCGACGTAGTTGGGGTCTAGACCAAGTGCCTGCTCGAACTGCGCGATTGCTTCCTGCAAGCGGCCGACACTTCGCAGAGGTGGCAGGGCGCGCAGTGAGCGAAGATTATCGGCGAGATATCGTGATTAAAGGTGAGTGCAGCCGCAGCGCATAATGGCTGCACGCAACAGAGCGCGATCACTCCACCAGCAAACGCCGGCGATCTTATTCGACGTCGGCGAGAGAACATCCAACTGCATGCGTCTCGGCTTGGCGAACAGGTTTGCCGTCGAGCACAGCATCGATCGCGTCTTCAAGATCGTGTACCTGGGCTGTCTGCCTGGATTTACCGATGTCGACATAAAGATCGTCGATCCGCCCGTGATAAACGAGCTTGCCTGCTTTGTTAAACACAGCCGCTTCCGGAGCCGTCTCGGCGTGCGATTCGCGAACGAGTTGGTGATGCGGATCGAGTAGCGGCGTTCCCGGAAAGTGGTAGTCGGCAATAGTCTGGCGAACGTTTGCGGCGGTTTCGGACCGGTCAGGAAATATGAGCCAGAACTTTACGCCTTTGCTCTCGAACTCCTTGCCGATGCGGGCCAGCTCAGGCGCATAACGTTTCGACACAGGGCAGTCGGTCCGAAGGAACAAGAGGACGGTTGCAGGAGCTCCGGCCGAGGAAGCTACCGGGTTGACAGAGTGTCCGGTCAAGTCGGAGGACTGAACGGAGGGCCGTGCACAAATAGTCACAGCTACGAAAATAGCCGGAAGAGTAAAAAGGCGTAGTGTTCGAGACACGTGTTAAAAAGTGAATTTGACTCCGCCGCGAATCGCGCGGGGATTCTCGACAAGGAGCACCTGCTGTCCGCCCCCGGCAGCGATAGAAGTGTAACCGGTAGCGGTTAGATTTCGCAGATCGGCAGTCAGTTCGAAATGTCCCGGAAAGCCGAAGAGTGTGGGCAACGGTTGGCGCACCGCCACATTCAGACCCGGCGTTGCGATCGCGTCCTGAGTTGTGAAGACGTGACGCGGGATAATCGCGCGAGGATCGCTCCAACCGTAGCTGAGAACAATGCGGGTACCGGTGTGGGGAGCAGTGGTCTTGACGTGAGCCGTGGCAAGATTATGTTCCTTGATCGACAGGAAGCCGTCGGAAGAACTTACTGCGTCTAGCGAGCCCAAGTCGCCATTTGCCGTAAAGCCGCCTATCCGGCCAAAACCGACGCCGAAATCTACAAACTCATTCAGCCGCTGATCCGCCGAAGCGAGATAGCCTGTACGGCTATAGCTGCCGACGTTCAGTGTAGCCACAGGCGAGATGCCATCGTAGAACAGATCGCCGCCATCGAGAGGCGCAAGATCTCCGGTAACGTTCAGGCGGCCATTTGAGACTCGCTCCGAAAAACCGCTAATTGCGAACGTCCGGGTACCGGATACTTTCTCGAAGCCGATCTCGTAGTCCTGACTTCGCTGGAGGCGGAGTTCGCCATTCCGATCCGATACCTGAGGAAGTCTCGACAGGCTCTGAAGCGGGGCGGACAGATCGTTATCGGTTTCTTCGCCATCGACCGCTTCGCGGCGATCCCGCTGGTGAGCCGCGAGCTCATCGGGCCTTCCACCGTCGTTGTAAGCAGCGATAACGGATCCCAAGTCACCGAGATCGACCGTCAGTCGCGCGAAGGGACTGATACGGCTGGCGTGTTGAACGTATTCGACGGTCTCGCCAGTCACGCCATATTCGAGATGTACGCCGTCTATCGGGTCAGCTACCTGATACATGCTGAGCGACATTGTTCGCAGCGTCGGTACGCCGGCTGGACTGACGCTCGCTGCGTTGGGGGCGTTATTCACCAACTGAGAACTGAGCCCTCCGATCTGGGCCATTGTCAGCGTAATCTCAGGCGGCGCGGCAAGCAAACCCGTATCATTCCGGCTGTAAATAGCGCAGAGCGCAACTGCGGCCGGTCCGAACGAGGCATTTTGCCCAAGGGTGCCGGCCACTTGCAGTTGGTTCTTCTCGAGAACGTTTGTAGAAAGAGCGAAAGACGTGCCAAGGTCGAGCCCGGCATCGGTAGAGTCAAGGAGTCCGCCGTCGCCGCCGGAGACCGAGAGCATAGCGTGAGTGTCGGAGAAGACACGCGGCTTCACGCTCGCCTCTGTTTCCGAGGGAAGCTCCGTTTCGAGGAGACGGTTGACAGGTCGTGTGGCGGGCGAAGAACGCAGCACCCACTTCCAGTCTTCGGACATGGCGCTGGTGGGAACCTTATAACTCACCTCGACGTTGCTCAGCAAGGTCGCCAAATGGATCTCGAGGACGCTGTTCAGCCCAGGCTTAATTTCGATGCGATCACGGACAGCAGGCAGAAAGCTGGTGAGCGAAACTTCGACTGCGTAAGTGTCTGGCGCAAGACCAGAGAAGGCAAACCGTCCCTGGGAATTGGTCACTGATCGTCCGATAAACCGCTGGTACTTGTTGAGAACGCGGATAGCCGCGCCCATCTGCGGAATGCCGGCGTCATCTACAACGGTCCCTAGTAGCTCACCGGTAACAGGAAGGGAGAGATCGGCGGCGTGGAGCGTTCCGAATGAGGCCAGCAACCCAGCCAGAGTGATAAACGAAGCGATATGTCTGCCCGTCAATTCCGGCCTCAAGAGTTCCTTTCCTGCGATCACCGGCCCTAAACTATGATGTTACCGTAAATTGCGCAGCGGGGCTAACGCTCTGGTTTCTGACCTTATCGGTGACCACCAGTTTCAAGGTGTACTTGCCGGGGGCCAGCGATTTGAGCGGGAGTTTCTTCTCGACCGTAACGAGAAACGCCGAGGCATTTGGCATCGCCGTTACCGATTCGGTCTGGGTCAGAACGGTTTTGTGATCCGCGTTGACGACATCGTAGGTCACTGTCCCCTCGGGCTTCTTCGTCTTCTGGTCCATGCCGAAGTTGTAGAACTCGGTGTAGATGCCCATAGTCTCGTTTTGCTTGAACGTCTCGTTCATGCGCGGCCGCACCTTCGAGCTGCGAATGACAAACTGGCCTGCGCCGATGCTGTTGGTAGGAACGCGCTCGAGTTCATCGGCCAGGATCACGCTGCTTGAGGCAAGCTGGTCATCGTCGTAATGAGGCACGATCACCGCTGTTTCGTAATTATTTACGGTATTGCCGACCGTATCTTTCGCCACGATGTTGAGTCGATAGGTGCCCGGCGCGAGCGGAACCCGCTTGGAGTAAATCTGCGATCCATTCATGGCCTGCTGCAGCATCTCGGCCGGAACTTCTGCATTAACGGTATCTTCGAACCAGTTCACCGAGCGGCGGGTCAACGTGGTCAGGCGACCGTACAGGTTGACTGTTGCTTTGGAAACTTTGTCCTTGGTCGCGAAGTTCAGGTCGCTGTTCTTGAATTGAACCGAAATGTTGGCGTACACAGTCGCGTCCGTAACGCGAATATAATCGACCCGGACCTGCATCGGCAGGGTGTTGTAACGGATATTGGATTTGACGATCGAATCGAGATCCTTGAACTTGATCGTCGGCGCCTTCATCAGATTGGCGTATTGTTCCAGCCGCGTGAACTCGTTCATGCTTTCAGGTAGCGGCTGGCCGCCGGTGCCGAGGTGGGTGCCGTCAGTTCGTTGGAAGCGCTGGGTTTTATCGGCCGTTCCCATTTGCTCGGACATGGTGAGGCCGGCGCCGGGCACGTATAACAGCGCGTCTTTCTCTTCAGGATCGAGACTCATGTGGTACTCGCCGGACATGGTGGTATCAACAAACTCGATGTTGACGTTGGTGCCGACACCGTCGATATAGCGGTACCGCCAGTCTTCGAACGGGTAGGTGGACGTCTCGCCGCCACCCTCCTCCATCGGGCGCTCGTAGCTGCCGCCCGAGGGATGAGAATCAATCTCGTCCGGGGCGCCGTATTTGATGTAGATCATGCCGCGGTCTGTTTTCCAGCCGGGAATACCGGAGGCGTAATGATCGTTGGCATACGCGATGCGGCGATAGTGCTCGTCCCGGTACTCGTTCTCTTCCGTGTCAGGAGTGGGGTCACGGCGGAGCCAGAACTGTTCGACAAATTGCTGGCGTTCCTCATCGGTCTTGAGCTGCTTAAAGGCGCGCTTTTCCTCGTCCGTGATGATGTACACCACGTCAGTATCGAGCCACTTCTTCCATGGGCCCTGGAGTTCTTTCTCCAGTTCTTTCTGTTTACGGGCAAGTTGCTTCTTGGTCAGAGGCTTGGCGACCGTTTCATTCGAACTGGAGGAGCTTTGCGTGCTGCTTTGAGCGATCAGGGCCGCGCCGACGAATGAGACTGCCGACGCACCAACTGCAAACCGCAGGAAGGCAGAGCGATACTTCATAGGAAAACCACCTTATGTAGGCTGAGAGGGCTACAAACCCAGTCTAAGTGTCTTTCGATTTAACGTCAACGCCTGCGACGCGTTACGGGCCGCACTGGTTACAGGCGAGTCGGTGAGTGGAAAGCGAGTGATCCGTCGGTTGGAACAAAAAGCAAGCAGAATTACATTATTCGGTAGCGCCGTTACTGTTTGGAGGAGTGCAGGTACTCTGAACGATCGAATCCGAAGGGAGAATGTACGCTTTCCTGCCTAAAGGCGACGAGTGGGAATTGGCAGGCTGCGTGCTCAGCAACTCCTTCCGGAAATGAGAGGCGTAGAATGACGGGCGAAAGGATGCGGGCGACTCATAGACGTTCGCAGGCGCGTCCGAGTTTGCAGTCTCTTGCGGGTGGCGATTGAGCGAGTCACGTAGTCAACTCTCCGGAACTCTGCTGCTGATCCTAACGGTGGTGGCGGCTGTCGCGGCCGTGATCAGCTTCAGGAACCTGCGCGCCTATCCTTTGCACGACGACGGGGTGACCTGGATTGACCGGAGCGTGGGCAACGGGAATCTGGCGCCGTTCGCGGCTTATGTCACACCCGGCGGCCCTGGCGAGAGGGCCGATATCCGGGTAGGCGACGAACTCGAGGCAATTGGCGGAGCTCCGATTCGAAAAGCATTGGCCGTGCCGCAAGCGCTCGGGACTATTTCGCTGCCCGGCCCGACCGAGTACACGCTCCGTCGGGATGGGATTACGTTCCGTAAGAATCGGGTGTATATCCAGGCGGCTCCGCACGACTCCGCAGTTTATTATCAATATTTTGTCGGGGCGTTCTACCTGGCGATTGGCCTGTTCGTTTATTACCGGCGCACCAGCGCGGCCAAGTCACGCCTCTTCTATTTGCTCTGTCTCACCTCCTTTATCGGGAGCTGTTTTCACTATTCGGGCAAGCTCAACACTTTCGACGAGCTGATCTACTGGGGAAACCTGGCTGCCAATTTGCTCGCTCCGGCGATTTTTTTGCATTTCTGTCTCACTTTCCGGCAGACCCCAGGCTGGCTGGCGAGGCGCTGGAGTTGGTTACTGCTTTATTTGCCGTCTCTTGTTCTCCTCGGACTCGTGGCGCTGACTGCTTCGGGCCTATTGAGTTTCCGCAGTCCGCTTCTAGAGGTCCGGCTGTTATTCGACCGGCTAATGGAAGGCTATGCGGTCCTGGTGTACGCGCTTGGAGCCCTGGTTCTTGCCGTCGATTATCGCCGGTCTGAGGATCCGATGGCCCGCCGCCAATTGAAATACCTGCGTAACGGAGCGTTTCTGGGAGTCTTGCCGTTTGCCGCGCTGTATGCCCTGCCTTACGCCTTCGGTTCGGTTCCGGGACACCTTGCTTCGCTCAGCGTGCTTTCGATGGGGCTTATTCCGCTGACCTGGGCTTATGCAATCACCAGATACCGGCTGCTGGACGTCGACATCATCTTTCAGCAGGGATACGTTTATACGTTGGCGACGCTCGCCGTGATCGGGACGTTCTACGTTCTTATCTTTCTGATTTTCAATACTCAGACGGTACCCGCGCCGGCCTTCGTGGTGCTGATTTCGTTTGCGACGTTCGTGTTCCAGCCGATTCGGCGCTGGATTCAGGAGCAGTTAGATCGGCGGGTGTTTTATCGCGACCGGTATGACGCTCGTGTGACGCTAATCGAGTTTGCGCGCGAATTAGGCTCCGAAACCGACCAGAACGTTATGCTGGCGAGGGTTTCCGACCGTCTTCGCCGGACGCTCTCGATTCAGCACGTTGGGTTTTTCTTGTTAAATGATGCCACAGGCTCGTTTCAACTGCACTCCCTGACCCAAAAGCCTGGGCGCAACCCGAAAGGCTTGGTGAATCAGCTGGATTTGCAGTTCCTGGACCAGGCTTCCGATCGTCCGTATCTCTTCTTCGAACAGCCAAAGCACTTGCGGGACTTCGTCTCCCAGACGTGGCCGGCTTCGATGCGGGAGACCATATCCGAGCTCGATTTCACGTATTACGTAGCTTGTAAATCGCGTAGACGTACCATCGCGTACTTCGGCGTGAGCCGCACGACGGAGGGCGATTTTCTCTCGCTCGACGACATCGAATTATTGGTCACGCTGTCGAACTACGTGGCCATTGCCATTGAAAATTCGCGCCTTTATAGCTCTTTGCAGCACAAAGTCGATGAGTATGAACGGCTGAAAGAGTTCAGTGAAAACATTGTGGAGTCGATCAACGTCGGGATCTTGGCCGCTGGACTGGACGATCGAGTGGAGAGTTGGAACGCGGAAATTGAACGCTTGACCGGAATTGCCCGGGTGGATGCAATCGGCCACCGCTTGGCCGACCTCTTTCCAATAGAGCTTAACGAGCGCTTCGAGGAATTGCGCGAACAATCGGGGGTTCAAAACATCTACAAAACGCCCCTACGCCGACGGCTTGAGATCAATGACGATCAGGCGGAGAGCCTGCCTTTAAATGGCACGAGCGGGTTGAAGCTGGCCCATCCAACGCCGCCGCAGCGTGAATCGATGGTGAATGTAGCCATCGCCCCGCTGATTTCGCGAGAGGGCAAGCAAATCGGCCGTCTAATCATATTCGATGACGTGACGGACCGTGATGAACTGGAACGCAAACTGGTGCAGGCCGACAAGCTCAGCTCGATCGGGCTGCTGGCAGCGGGTGTGGCGCACGAAGTCAACACCCCTCTGGCGGTTATCTCGACTTACGCGCAGATGCTCACCAAACAAGTGCCGGAAGATGACCATAAATCGAAGCTGCTCGAGAAGATCGCAAAACAGACATTCCGGGCGAGCGAGATCGTGAACTCGCTGCTGAATTTCTCCCGGACGTCGCCGACTGAGTACAGCGAGATGGAGTTGAACCGGGTGATCCGCGAGACGGTGTCGCTGGTCGAGCATCAATTTCAAAAAACCGGCGTAATTACTGAGACGAGCCTATCCGATGACCTGCCGAAGATTCGAGGCAACTCAGGCAAATTGCAACAGGTCTTCTTAAATCTGTTGATCAATGCGAGAGACGCCATGGTCTCGGGAGGAAGGGTTACGGTCAGGACCTGGAACGAAAAC
This sequence comes from Bryobacteraceae bacterium, assembly GCA_965219105.1. Lineage (GTDB taxonomy): Bacteria > Acidobacteriota > Terriglobia > Bryobacterales > Bryobacteraceae > Bog-105. Next base: position 5,414,594 of record OZ244728.1, read on the forward strand.
GGATTTGCGCACGTGGAAGTAGCCGATACGGGGCAGGGAATTGCCGCCGAGAATATGCCGCGTATCTATGACCCGTTTTTCAGCACTAAGGGCCCTAAGAAAGGCACGGGGCTGGGTCTTTCGATCACTTATGGGATTGTCCAGGAGCACAACGGAATCATCGAAGTCGATAGCGAAGTGGGCCGCGGAACTCGTTTTCACCTGGAATTTCCTGCAATGAATTCCGTTGCCGCGCGCCGGCAGGCTTTACCGGCTTAAGGCAAGCAGTCAGGCGAACGCCCGTATCTGATACAACGACTGTAGTGCCTACCATTATGGAAGATTTGCCGGTGGATCGCGTGAGCGCTCCTGAGCGTAGGCGAATCCTTGTCATCGACGATGAAGCCGATATCCGGGAGAGCCTTGAACTGCTTCTTACCGGAGAGAACTATGACGTGGAACTTGCCGAGACCGGGACCGCCGGGCTGCAAAAGTTCGAGGCTGGTTCCTACGATCTGATACTGCTCGATTTGATGCTGCCGGACCGCTCGGGGCTGGAAGTACTGGCCGACATCCGGCAGCGGGACCTGGACACGCCGATCTTCATGTTGACGGCCTATGGGTCGATTGAAATCGCGGTCAAGGCTTTGAAGGCGCGCGCGAACGATTATTTCGCGAAGCCCTGGGACAACGACAAACTGCTGATCGAGATCGACCGGATGATCTCGAAGGGGCGTCTGGAGCGAGAAAACACGCAGCTGAAGCGCGCCTTGAAGCAGCGCTATGCGTTCCCGAACATTGTGGGCAAGAGCGAGCGTATGATCCGGCTGCTGGACCAGGTGGCGCAAGTCGCCCCGAGCCGGGCCACCATCCTGATTACGGGGGAGACGGGGACCGGAAAAGAGCTGATTGCCAAAGCCATTCATGGGCACTCGACGCGCGCGGATCAACCTTTTATTCCAGTCAACAGCGGCTCGCTGCCTTCTGAGATGCTCGAGTCCTTACTGTTCGGGCATGTAAAGGGGTCGTTTACGGGAGCGATCGCCAATCGAAAAGGCTATTTCGAGTCAGCAAACCGGGGCACGATTTTCTTTGATGAAATCGGAACGATCGGTCCGGAGATTCAGGTCAAGCTCCTGCGTGTTTTACAGGATCGTGAGTTCATGCCGCTCGGATCGAACGACAGCGTGCGGGTGGATGTGCGGATTATCGCGGCCACAAATGCCGATCTGCGCAAGCTGGTCGACGAAGGCAAGTTCCGTGAGGATTTGTATTACCGGCTCAACGTCATCAACCTCAATCTGCCGGCGCTGCGCGACCGCAAGGATGATATTCCGCTCCTGACTGACCACTTCTTCACACGCTTTTGTAAAGAGAACGAGAAGTTCGTTGATCGCGACGGGCGCGCGACGCTACACTTCGAGCCAGAGGCGATGCAAATTCTACTTGAGCACAATTGGCCCGGGAACGTGCGAGAACTGGAGAATGTAGTCGAGCGCGCCGTGGTATTGGCAATGTCTCCGGCAGTGCCCGCGCATGTCTTGCCGGACTACCTGCAACAGGCGAGCGGGATGCGCATCACGCGCGATCCGAATGGATTGCTCTCGCCGGATGCGTCGCTGTTTGAGATCGTGGCGGACTTCGAGCGGCGGAAGATCATCGAGTCTTTAGAAGCGTTCAATTACAGCCAGACCGAAGCGGCGGAAGCGTTGAAGATTCCGCTGTCGACGTTAAACCAGAAAATCAAGCGGCTCAATATCGACGTGAAGCGCAAGCCGAGCAGTTAGCTTTCAATCGCCCCAGCAAAGCCACTTACGCATTTCCGTATCATGCCCGGATCGCAATTCTGCCAATCTGCGAACAACGTCGGCACTGGCCCGGTGCGTTTTCACCAGAGTTTCGTAGTCCGCGATTGCGCGGGTACGAGCGACGCTCTCTCCGTCCGCGAAATCTGCCCGATTTAGGTTTCCATCGGTAATAAGCCAGTCATCGGAAGGAATTTTCGACAAGGACCACCACGTCTCATACGCCTCTCCCCGGATTTCCGTAAGCCTTGGATCGGCCAGGTCCTTCCAGCGCTTCTGCTCAAGGATTCCGAGCACCGTCCGAAACAACGGGACCCACTGACTCGAGAACGTCTCGCAGCCGGTCGAAAGCAGACGCACGAGAGCATCCGCGCCATCTTTTGAACCCTCATGCACCATGACGATCGACTGCAGAATGTCGTGCTGGTACTCCTCTTGGCCCGATAGGCTGTTGAAACGATAATGCAGCTCGAAGTTTCCAACGCGCAAGCAACGCACCCCGCAGCAGCCTGCTGGCTTATCTTGCTCCAACCTCGCGGCCGCCTCATCCGCATGCATCAAATCGTTCGCCCAAACAACACTGTCTTTCGCCTGCGCTGCCCGATCGATCCAAGCATCAAGCTCTGCCTTTGCCGATCGGGAATCGGTTCGGGTTTGACCGGCTCCGATAGCGGTAACAAGAAGAATTGGGCTAATTCGCCGCAAGATGGCCAAGAGCATTGCAAACTCCTCCCGCTAATCACCTGATCTTAGCCGACATAGCCGACTTGTTCACCTGTCAAGGCCAAAGAGGCCGTCATGCTAACGTTCGGAATGAACAAAGGGGGAATCGGTTTGCGGGCCGGACTTTTTACGCGGGAATATCCACCGAACGTGTATGGAGGAGCGGGGGTACACGTGGAGTATTTGAGCCGGGAGCTTGCAAAGAAGGTTCAGGTGGACGTGCATTGCTGGGGCGAACAGGCGGCCGAGCAGGGTAATTTGCGCGTGCTGGGCAATGAGCCGTGGAGCGAGATCAGCCAAGGTACGAACGGAAAATTCAAGGCGGCGCTCGAGGCGCTGAGTTTGAATTTGACGCAGATCAAGGCGCTGGACGGGACCGACATCGTACACACGCATACCTGGTATGCCTCGATGGCTGGTTTCTGGGCGAAGAAGCTGTACGGCGTTCCGTTCGTGTTGACTACTCACAGCCTGGAACCGCTGCGCGCCTGGAAAGCGGAGCAACTCGGCAGTGGGTATGCGATGAGTTCGTGGATGGAAGAAACGGCGATGCTCGATGCCGATGCGGTGATTGCGGTTTCAAATGGAACGCGGGACGATATCTTGCGGGCCTATCCGGTGAAGCCGGAGCGCATCCATGTAATTTATAACGGAATCGATCTTCAGGAGTACACGAAGAAGACCACGAAAGGCGCGCTGGACAAGTACGGTGTAGATCCCGGGTCGCCTTACGTTCTCTTCGTCGGCCGGATCACGCGTCAGAAAGGCGTCACGCACCTGGTGGATGCGATTGCATATCTGCCGCCCGATACACAAGTTGTGCTGTGCGCTGGAGCGCCGGATACGCCTGAAATCGCGGCTGAGATGCGGGAGAAGGTGGCTGCCGCAAAGACGCGGAACTCGCGAGTAATCTGGATCGAACAGATGGTGACCAAGCCGGAGGCGATCGAGCTTTACAGTCACGCGCGAGTCTTCTGCTGCCCGTCGGTTTACGAGCCGTTTGGGATTATCAATCTAGAAGCAATGGCCTGCGGCGCGCCGGTGGTGGCGAGTTCAACAGGCGGTATCAAGGAAGTAGTCGTGGATGGTGAGACCGGTTACCTGGTGCCCTTCGACTCAGACCCGGTCACTGGTTTTCCAAAAGACCCCGAGCGGTTTGCGCGCGATCTAGCGAAGCGCCTCACCGAGCTGTTGGGAGACACGGAAAAATGCGAGCAGTTCGCAAAAGCCGGACGGCGCAGGGCCGAAGAAAAGTTCAGCTGGAGCGCCATCGCTGACCAGACGATTGCACTATACCGGAGTTTGATTGAGCAGCAGCGCACGGCGGGAGCGCCGAAGTGAGGAACAGCGGACAGCGGAAGACGTTGCGTGTAACTGCGCAGTTCAAAGCTTTGTCCCATCACAGATGAAACGACAAGAGGCAGAAGTGGACGAGCTCACCGAGCCGAAGAAGGCGATATTCGAAGCGGGCGAAGATGGCCGGCGGCGCGTTGTCATTGAGGCGCTCACGCCGTCTGTGGACGCCGGGCGGTTTCCAGCGAAACGCACGATAGGCGATACGGTCGAGGTCGGGGTGGAGATCTTCACTGACGGTCACGATTCCATAGCGGCGGTAGTGCGCCATAAGAAAGAGGGCGCCAAGGACTGGATCGAGAGCCCTTTGACTGCGCTGGTCAACGATCGCTGGACAGGAAAGTTTCTCGTAGACGAGCTGGGCCGGTATGTGTTTACCGTGGTGGCGTGGATCGATCACTGGGAGACTTGGCTGCGCGATCTGCGCAAGCGGATTCAGGCTGATTCGGACACTCCCATCGATTACTTGATTGGCGCGGATCTAATGGAGCAGGCGGGCGAACGTGCATCGGGTGACGACGCGAAATGGCTCAGGAATCAAGCCAAAGGGCTCCGGGAAAAGACTGAACAGTCGTCGCAAAGAGCGTTGGCGCTCGATGAAAAGCTGAATGGGACGATGCAGCGCTATCCGGACCGGCGTTTCGCCACCGAATATGAATATGAGCTGGTGATTGTGGTGGACCCAGTGCGGGCACGCTTCAGCAGCTGGTACGAATTTTTTCCGCGTTCCGCCTCGCCCGAGCCGGGACGCCATGGTACGTTTGCCGACTGCGAAGCCCGCTTGCCCTACATCGCCGGGATGGGTTTCGATGTAGTGTACTTGCCGCCAATTCATCCGATTGGAACGAAGTTCCGAAAGGGCAAGAATAATTCGGTAGTTGCAACGCCTGAGGATGTAGGCAGTCCGTGGGCGATCGGCGCTGCCGATGGCGGCCATAAGGCTGTACATTCCGATCTCGGCACGCTCGAAGATTTCCGGCGCTTTGTGGAGAAAGCGGCGGGACTTGGCATGCAAGTGGCGCTCGATATTGCCTTCCAGGTATCGCCCGATCATCCCTATGTCAGCAAGCATGAGGATTGGTTCAAGAAGCGGCCCGACGGCACCATTCAATACGCGGAGAATCCTCCGAAGAAGTATCAGGATATTTATCCGTTTGATTTTGAAACAGGCGACTGGCAGGCGCTATGGCACGAGCTAAAGGACGTGTTTACGTTCTGGGTCAAGCAGGGCGTCAAGATTTTTCGCGTCGATAACCCGCACACGAAGGCCTTTCCGTTTTGGGAGTGGGCCATCACGGACCTAAAGCGTGAGACGCCCGAGCTGCTGTTTCTATCTGAGGCGTTTACGCGGCCGAAGATCATGTACCGGCTGGCAAAGTTGGGATTCAGCCAGTCCTACACCTACTTCCCGTGGAGGAATGCGAAGGCGGAGATAATCGAATATCTAACTGAGTTGACGCAAACGCCGGTGCGCGACTTCTTCCGTCCCAATCAGTGGCCGAACACGCCGGATATTTTGACGGAGTTCATTCAGATCGGCAGCCGGTCCGCGTTCTTGATTCGCTATCTGCTTGCTAGTACGCTGGGCGCGAACTATGGCATCTATGGTCCTGGATTCGAGTTACTCGAATCGCGAGCAGTGCGGCCCGGCAGCGAAGAGTATCTGGACTCTGAAAAGTATCAGATTCGTGAGTGGGACCTGCAACGTTCTGATAGCTTAAGCGGATTCATCGGGCTAGTGAATCGTATCCGGCGAGACAATCCCGCCTTCCAGACCGATTGGACGCTGCAATTTCACCCGGTCGATAACGACCAACTGCTCTGCTATAGCAAGAGCGCTCCGGACGGCAGCAATCTGGTTGTGGTTGTAATCAACCTGGATCCGAATTACGTGCAATCCGGTTTTGTGAACTTGCCGCTAGACAAGCTTGGCATCGAAGAGTACGGACCCTACCAAGTGCATGATTTGCTCACTGACGAAAAGTACGTTTGGAACGGCCGACGTAACTATGTGGAGCTGCGGCCGGATCGCTTGCCGGGCCACATTCTGCAGATAGGCCGCTAGTGACATTCGGAGGATGGTTTTGAATATCTTGCTTGAGAATAAGCCAGGAAAGAAAGGAGCGAGCTCGTGACCGAGAGCCTTGCGACGTTTTCTGTTGCCTCAATCAACGATCCGTTCGGGGGAGATCTGGCAACGCAACTAGCCGACGCGCTCCCAGGTTATGTGACGAGCCGACGCTGGTTTCGAGCCAAGGCACGCAGCGTTCGCAAGCTGGCGGTTGAGGACGTGGTGCCGATGAGCGGCGGGCGGACATACATTCTGGTGCTGCACATTGAGTATGCGGAAGGGGAACCGGACCGCTACGTGCTTCCGCTCACCCTGGCCGAGGACGCCTCTGTGGAACGCGACGAAGTGGTCGCGAAACTGACTGACGCGAACGGCCAAAGCGGATTACTATTCAGCGCTCTGAACGATGCAGAATTTCGAGACGAACTCATTCAAGCAATTGCCTGTGATAAGAGTAGCGAAGGACGGCTCGGCGCGTGGCAAGCAACTAGGACGTCGGCCTTCCAGATGGAATGCGATAGCGAGGCGCCAAAACTGGAGAGCTTTGTTTCTCGCGCGGAACAGAGCAACACCTCGATCGTCTATCGTAATCGATTTATTCTCAAGCTGTTCCGCAAGCTGGAGCAGGGCGTCAATCCGGATTTGGAGATTGGGCGGTTCCTGACCGAGAGAGGCTTTCGCAACACGCCAACGGCGCTGGGCAGCTTGACCTACCAGTCGAAAGCCAACGGAGAAGAGTTCGGTGCGGGCATTCTACAGGCCTTTGTCGCAAATAAGGGCGATGTTTGGGCCTATACCCTGGAGAGTCTCGAAGGGTTTTTCTCACGCGCGCTTAAGGGCGAGAGCGAACCGCCAGAGCGCGAAGGAGGCGACCCGATCGAGCGAATGCAGCAGCCTGTTTCGTCGGAAGCCGGTTCTCTGATTGGCGGTTATCTCGACGCCGCAGCGCTACTTGGTCAAAGGACGGCTCAAATGCACGCTGCACTGGCCGATCCTGGCGGAGGCGCTGATTTTGCCCCAGAAGTTTTTACGGCGGCAGATGGAGAGAAGCTTTACACTGATCTCCTCGATCAGGCGGCGACTACGTTTGCGCTGCTGCGGCAGAAACAGGATGCGCTAAGCGGAGATCTAGCAGGCAAGGTGCGGGTATTAATTGCGCTCGAGCCGACCGTGACCAAGCGGCTGCAGGAGTTCGAAAACAAACCGAGTACTGCCAAGCGCATTCGGCATCACGGGGATTACCATCTTGGCCAAGTATTGTTCACCGGCGATGATTTTATGATCATCGATTTTGAAGGAGAGCCGGCGCGGGCCTTGACTGAGCGGCGCGCGAAATCGCTGGCGCTGCGTGATGTGGCGGGGATGCTGCGCTCGTTCGAATATGCGGCCTTTGCAGTGCTATTCGGCCAAGTGCCGGGCGTGCGAGTCACGAGCGAAACACGGGGCGCCATTGAGAATTGGGCGGCAGTCTGGAACGATGCGGTTTCGACGGCGTTTTTGCGCGGCTATTTCGAGGAGAGTGGACCCGCGGAGTTCATTCCGGCGAGTTGGAGTGAGCGTAAACTCTTCCTCGATGCGTTCCTGCTGCAGAAAGCGCTTTACGAAGTGGCGTATGAGTTGAACAACCGTCCCGATTGGTTACAGATTCCAGTAGGCGGCATTCTAAACTTGCTCGGCACTATGTCTTGAATCGCATTCATATAGACGCGCCAGCTAGGGCCTGATCGAGGTCCGCGATGATGTCGTCAATATGTTCGATGCCCACGCTGAGCCGCATCGTTTCGGGCGTCACCCCGGCGCGGATCTGCTGTTCGGCGGACATCTGGCGGTGAGTTGTGGAAGCCGGATGGCAGGCCAATGACTTGGCGTCTCCAATATTGACCAGGCGCTTAATTAATTTGAGCCGGTCGTAAAACCTCTTGCCGGCTTCAAAGCCCCCCTTGACCCCGAACGTCATTAAAGAACAACCGTGTCCACCGAGATATTTTTGCGCGAGCGAACAATACCGACTGTCCGCGAACCCTGCGTAATTGACCCAATCGACTCGGGGATCGGCGGACAGAAATTCCGCGACAGCTTTGCCATTCGAAATGTGTCGCTCCATCCGTAAGGGAAGCGTCTCTATACCTTGCAGCAGCAGAAAAGCACTCAGAGGCGATAAGACGGCGCCGGAGGTTCGCTGATACACAGCGCGGCAGCGGCCAATGTAAGCGGCCTCTTTGAAGTGGTCCGTGTAAACCAGGTCGTGATACGAAGGGTCGGGTTGGCTGAAAGCAGGGAAGCGCCGGGCGTGGTCTTTCCAGGGGAATTTGCCGCTATCCACGATGGCGCCGCCGAGAGTGGTCCCGTGACCACCCATAAACTTCGTCAGAGAGATCACTACGACGTCGGCTCCATAGTCGATCGGGCGCAGCAGAATAGGCGTCGCCACAGTGTTGTCGATTACCAAGGGGACGCCGTGTTTGTGAGCGATCTGAGCAACGGCTTCAATGTCGCAGATGTTGCCGGCGGGATTGCCTACGCTCTCGCAGAACACCCCTCGCGTATTTTCATCGATCAACTTCTCGATCGCGCACGGCCGGTCGGACTCGGCAAAGCGCACTGTGATTCCCTGGCTTGGCAAAACATGAGCGAACAGAGTCTGTGTGGTGCCGTAGAGTTGAGGGACCGTAACGATGTTGGTGCCCAAGGCAGTGAGATTGAGGATCGCGTAATTGACAGCGGCTTGACCTGTGGCGACACACAATGCTTCGAGGCCACCCTCTAGCGCCGAGACGCGCCGCTCGAGCACAGCCGTGGTTGGATTGCTGATTCTCGAATAGCGGAAGCCTTCGCATTCAAGATTGAACAACGCCGCAGCGTGGTCGGCACTATCGAATGAGTAAGCGGCTGTCTGGTAAATCGGGACGGCCACTGCGTGCGTCGTCGGATCATCTTCATAGCCGGCGTGGATGGCTATTGTCTCGGTTTTCATGGGGGTTAATTGGCCGCGGCCAAGATGTGGCTCATCTCGCCGACAACCCACTCAATATCCTGTTCGGTCGTGCGGTAACTTGTGATGCAGGCTCGCAGAACGGGCTCTCCGCTGTCGAGTTCGACCTCGGACAGCCAGGCGATCTGACGCTTATACAGTTCAGCCAGAAAGTGTGAGGGGATCAAGCCGTCGCGGGTGAAACAGACCAGCGGCAGCGGAGTGTTATTCACGATACGCCAGCCGGAACGCTGGAGCAATGTGCGCAACAGCTCTCCCATGCGACTCTGGTGCTCGATCATCTCCGCGTAGCCGCAGCCGCCGCGTTCCGCTAGTGCGAGGAAGAGCTTCAATCCGATGAAACGGCGGGACCATTGCGTGGTCGAATTGTAGGGATCGAGCACGGATGCCGTCCTTCCCGGCATAAAAGCGACCTGCGACTCAAAGGCCGTTAAAACTGCGTCGGGATGGCGGCAGAAAAACATGCCCGCGCCCATCGGTACCGAGAACCATTTATGAGCGTCGCAGGTGATCGAATCCGCGTTCTCGATCCCGGTCAGACAATGCCTCAAGTGCGGCGAAACGATGGCTGCGCCGCCCCATGCCGCATCGACGTGGAACCATAACTTCTCAGCGCGGCAGAAGCCTGCGATCTCCGGCAGGGGATCTATCACGCCGGCTGCGGTGGTGCCCGCGGTGCCGACAACAAGTAGGGGAAGCAACCCGGCCTGGCGATCCTCGCTCACCTTTTTTGCCAGATCTTCCACGTTCATTTTCAAGTCGCCATCCATTGCGACTGTCCGCAGGGCAGCGCGGCCCAATCCAGCCATGCGCGCAATCTTTAGAAAGCCATGATGCGCTCCGCCGCTAAGGTAAATAACCGGCGATGCAGGGAGCTGCCGCAGGCCGCACTCGCCCACATCGGGGAATCGCTGCGCTAGCGCGACGATGACCGCGGAAAAGTTGGACTCTTCCCCGCCGCTTGTAAAGTTCGAAACTGCCTCGTGAGGTAAGCCGAACTGACCGGCGAGCCAGCCGAGCGTATGCCGCTCGATCTCATTGGCAGCGGGCGAGGTGCGCCAAGCCGCCAATTGCGGGTTATACATTGCCACCAGCAAGTCGGCAATCACCGACGCCGGCGTAACACTGGGGTTAAATAGGCCGAAGTAGCGCGGGTGCGTCACGTGGACCTGCCACTGACGCAGCATCTGTTCCACATCAGCGATGACGCCTTCTAAGGCAAGAGGCTGGGTGAAGCTGTAGCGGGAAGCGAGATGGCTACGAATCTCTTCCGGCGTCACCGTCGGGACGATGGGCCCGTCCGCGATAAGCTCCTCGAGCCGCGAGACTGCCTCGCGAATTGCGATAAGTGCAGCTGGATCGAGAGCGCATTCTTCCGGCGCTATGGCCGACTGTTTCATCCTGCGTCGGCTCCTTGCACCAGGCTTGGTCCAGGAGTTACAACGCCGTCGAGATGGTAAGCCATCGCCTTTGGCCGGCTCTTCACCTTGTTGTACTTCTGTTCGGATAGAAAACACAGCCAATTGCGGTAGAGCTGAACGCCCTGAGGACGCCAGATATTTTTCAGGCTGGTGGCCGGAAAATCTGTGATCGTCTCTTCCCGGCGATTTGACAGAGCGCGCGCTCGTAAATCGGAGAAGGCAGCGGCAGTATGCTGGTCTAAAACGCCCTGCGGCATGGCAGGATAGACATCTCTTTCGAAACAGAGGAAACGCCGAATGTCTCGCCGATACTCCAGCAGTAGCGAGTCTGCATCGTACTCCGGATGACCCTGAAAGAAAACGAAGAGACTCTTGCGCTGCTTGATGAACAGATCGGGAGATCCGTTGTGCAACTGCGCAAGTATCCGGTAATCGCAGGCGGATAAGTCATCCCCGGGAAGGTCGTTCCACCGCGAATGCGGCGTTGTAAATCGCGAAGCAACATCAAAGGTCAGAGCACGGCCTGGCCGGTGCGCGCTTTCAAAGAGTCCGAAGAGCTTCTCACCGAGTGGACGCCGCGCTATGCCGTCCATCCGTAACACCGCTGCGTGCGCCGCGAGGCAGCTCCAGACGGAAGAGTATGTGTTTTGGTCAGCCCAGTCGATCAACTGCGCCAAGGTTGCCCAAAATGGCTCTTGGACCAGGTTTGGGCTTACGGGCTCGGCGCCGGTGACGATAAGACCGTCGAGATGGCTGTCCCACAATATTCCGAGGTTCGAATAAGAAGCATCGATGCGAAGCTTTGCCTTGTCTGAGCGCGGAATCTCCGGTATCGCAAAGAGAGACAAACGGAGCGCCATTCCATCCGCCGCTTCGTGGAGCAGGGTTCGAAATTGGCGTTCCGTTGCTTCGAGAGCCGAGTCCGGCATATTGTTGACCAAGCCGATATGGAGGCAACTTGGATCTGCTTCCCACGAACGTGTCGAATGTGTCATAGGCGCACCTGGCCAGTTTGCAGGCGCCCATAGAGATCGGCCTCAAGCGGCACGAACGCGCCCTGTTGGCGATCGTTGAAGAAGACAGCATCGCCTGCCACAGCTGGATCGAATCCTTCTCGCGACAGCCCTCCCTTGGTATATTTGAACGTCGCTGTCGTTTCCAGCTGATTGCGCAAGCGTAAAAACAAAGGATGCGCGTACTCAGGAAGGCAATTGCACAGGTGAGTGCGAAGGCCGGCAAGGTCCAATTCGTCACCGGCGACGATCATGGCCATTCCAGCCCTTCCTTCCACGCCGGGAACAGCAACACCATAGACGTTCGCCTGCTGGATGCCGGGGAATGTGCAGATTGCCTCTGAGACTTCAGTGGTCGAGACATTTTCCCCCTTCCAGCGAAAGGTGTCGCCAATACGGTCGACAAAGTAAAAGTAGCCCTGCTTGTCGCTTCGCATTAAGTCGCCGGTTCGGAACCAGGCGTCGCCCGGTTTGAATACGTTGCGCAGAATCTTCTTCTCGGATTCCTCGCTGCTGGTATAGCCTTCGAAACGATTGCCGGCGTTTGAGGGGTCCTCGAAGATGCGGCCAATGACTTCGCCCGGTTCATCCGAAGCTGCGCGAATGCAGAAGCCTTGCTCATTGCGCACCGGTTCTTCTTGTTCAATATCGAAGCGCACCAGCGCTGCAGGGAATCGATGCGCCAGATAGGAGGGGATGCGGCCGACGGCTCCGGGCTTGCCCTCGACGTTGAACAGCGAGACATTGCCTTCCGTTGCGGCGTAGAACTCCAGGATGCGGGGAATGCGGAAGCGGTCTTTGAAGCTATTCCAGATGTCTGGCCTGAGCCCGTTGCCGCAGCACATTCTAATGCGGTGTTGCGTCTCTAGCGGGTTTTCCGCGGTTTGCAAGAGATACCGGCATAACTCGCCGATGTACTGAAACAGCGAACAATCCCACTGGACCACGTCGTCCCAGAATTTGCTTGCCGAGAAACTCTCCCGAATGACGACAGAGCCTCCGGCGACTAAGACGGCTCCGGTTGCCACAATGCCGCCGACACTGTGATACATGGGCAAGCAGTTGTACAAGCGATCGCCCGGGCCGGTATCCATCATTCCAGCGAACCAGTGACTCCACTGCATGAGCCGGGCGTGGCTGATGTTTGCCGCCTTGGGCAAGCCGGTTGTTCCAGAAGTGTAAATGTAGAGGGCACGATCCCCGATCGTTACGAGCGGCCGTTCGGCGGCGGAAAGCTTTTCAGCTGAGTGCCGTTCGAGCTCGAGGTCGAAGCGTTCAAATCCGGAGTGGCTCTCGCCGTAAACCCAGACTCTTGGCGAGTGAGAGAAGTACGGCTGCGCTGCCGTCAAGCGATCGAGGAGCCCGGCTGCCACGATGATGTGTTTTGGCGCGACGACATTGATGCTGTGCGCAAGGGAATGTCCGGCGAGATTGCTGTTCACCAGCGCCACCGTGCAGCCGGAGCGTGCAATGCCAAGCCAAATGGCCATGTAAGCGGGCCGGTTCGGCATCACCAGACAGACCGTGTCTCCCTTTGCGAGGCGATACCTAAGCGCCCAGCGGGTGCATCGGTTAGAACACTCCGCCAAATCCCGGTACGTCATGCACTCGCCGCTTGAAAGCAGAGCGGGAGCATCGCCGGATGTCTCGGCCCACTCCTCTAAGACGGAGGAAAGCAGACGTTCCGGTTGGTCGGCTATGGGCGCGGTGAGTTCGAGCGCGCGCAGCCATGCTTTGGCTGGCGAACGATTTCCGGCGGCTGCTGCCGGCGTGTTCTCGCATTGGCTCAAACTTATGGGCATATCTTCACTGCGCTTAGGCCGTTGTTCCGGCATCCACAGTCAGTACGGTGCCGGTGATGCTCTTGGACTTATCCCCAAGCAGGAATTCGACCGCGTCGGCCACATCTCCTAAATCGGGAAAGCGGCGCAGTGCGCTCCGGCGCGCGATTTTTTGCCGCTGCTCCTCCTCCATCGTTCGTGTCATCGCCGTATCCATAAACCCCGGCGCAACCGCATTCACGTTGATGCCTAAACGGCCGACCTCCCGCGCCAGGGATCGGGTAAACCCAACCATTGACGACTTAGTGGAGGCATATACCGAGAGGCCGCTATAGCCGGTGAACGCGGCGATTGAGGCAATGTTCACGATGCGCCCCCCGCCGTCTGACATCATGCGGCGCACCACATACTTCGTCAATACGATCGGCGACAACGTATTCAGCCGGATCAAGCTCTCGATTTGCGAATTTGGCATCATCGCCAAAGCGCCGTCCGAACCAAGAGCGGCGTTGTTCACCAGCCCGTAAATAGGCCCAAACTCTTTGCAGAGCTTCCTGACCAGTTCCGGTATTGCCTCGATATTGCTGAGATCGAAGGGCACGAAACATAGGGATCCTTGCCCGGAGAGTTGCACTTCGCCGATAACTTTCGCCAACTCGTCATTGGTCGCCCGTGCAATCGTAATCGCGCGGTATTCCGTAGTGGCCAGCCTGCGGGCGACCTCCAGGCCGAGTCCCCGGCTCCCGCCTGTCACGATGACGTTACGCATCGGCACGCACCAATTTTCCAGTCGCGGCGACTTCCACCGAATGCACGTAGCGAAGAATCACAGGCACTTTATGAGGCGCGAGATTCTGCCGGCAAATTTTTGAAATTTCAGTTTTGATCGCGTCCGTGCCATCCCCCGGCTGAGAACTTTCTTTCAGCATGATGTCGGCTGAGACGAGCGAACCGGTGATGGGATTCTTTCTCGGCCGTACCACCGACATTCGCACCGCGGGGTGACGATTGATCACCGCCTCCACTTCTTCGGGATAAACCTTCAGGCCGCCCACATTGATCACTCCGTTTCTTCGGCCAAGGAAGTAATAGCGATTCCCACGCAGTTCGACCATGTCGCCGGTATCGACAAAACCTTCGGCGTCTGTCAGAACGCCGTCGTCGCTGTCCAGATATCGGGAGGCTGTCCGAGGGGACCGGAGGCGAAGCGAGCCGTTGCGAGTCTTTATGTCTACGCAAGGGCACCCCTCTAGCAGGGCTGCCGGAAAGCCTGCTAAACCGTCGTTGACCTCAAATCCCACACCCGCTTCGGTGGAAGCGAAGGCATGGCCGATCGCGGCGTTTGGGTAAAAGGAATGCAAAGCGTCTAGGATTCCCTGATCGACGATTTCTCCCGAAAGACGTATATAGGAGGGTGATATCCGGCGGGCCTCCGGGCTCATCAGTGCACGCCGCCAATGCGAAGGCGTACCGGAGAGATGTGTGACGCCGCACTCGCCAACGCGCGTGAGGTATTGCCCCGTGGTTTCGCCGGCACTGGACAGCACAAGCGAGCCGCCGCCCATCACCGCACGAAGAAATATTTGGAGACCGCCATAGCGGCGAATGTCGTAGAAGGTACCCCACACAACCTCGGTGCCCGCATTCGCGCCGGGCTGGATCGGCGCTAGAAGACTAGCGAGATTGTGAACAATCATTTTGGGTGCTCCTGTCGTTCCGGAGCTTAGGAGCACCCACTCTGTCTGTCGAGGCTCGACTGGATGGCGATCTATCCGCCGCACGCTATCGCTGCAGCGGATATGAGACAGTCCGGCGAGGAAATTACGACCAGCCGGAGTGTAATCGGAAACGACAGTGTCTATCCTGCCCTTCTGAACCAGTGCAGGGAAGTAGTCCGGACCGGTATCGGGAGGACAGATCACGATTCGATCCGCTATCCCGTCGAGTTCCATGAGTGCCAGTCCGGAGGTGAGCGGGTCGTTGGTCACGAGCAGAATAGACCGCCCTGCCAAATCATCCGGACCGCTGGAACAAAGGACAGAGCTGCCCCGGAGTTCGCCGGTTGTAATCCGAGCGGTTGCGCTGCACAAAACAGGGCAGCGGTGGCGATTCGCGCTATTCAGCGCTTCCCTGATCGACGGGACGGGATTTGCCAGCGTGTTCATACAGTTGAATGAATTCTCCGAGGGTGACCGGGGGAACGGTGATCTCGGACTCTGTGAACGGATCTAAACCTAAAGCATCCTCAAGCCTGGTCACTAAAATAGCCAGCCCCAGAGAGTCCAGGCCGGAGTCCAGGAGAACCAAGTCGTCCTTCAGCGGACGTAAGGGTTTCTTGGAGGCTAGCCCGACCTCCTTGAATTGTTCAATGACAGTCGCCCGTATAGACATGGAGCGGTCTACTTACTCCTCTATACCGCCACTGCCGGCTCGGCAAATAGAATCTTCTTCAGCAACGCTCGGAGTAAGTAGACTCCCTCGTATAAGTAATCAGCCGGATCGCGAGGATCGGAGGCGAGCGCCATTTCAACTTCTAATGCGTGATAGAGTTCCTGCGAGTGTGCGATGTCACATACACCATGAACCCGCGTGTATTCGGTCTCCGTTGATCCTTGCTTTTCGGCAAGTTCTTCCAGGTAAGACATGAAGCGCTGAATGAAGCCTTCGAAGAAAGCCATGGTCGTAAGAATCGGTGCAGCCGATAACCGTCCGATGAATAAGCGAACCTCCGACAAATTCTGGTTGACAGCCATCGCATCGGTATCGGTCGGCTGGGCGTTCGCCGCCACGGTGAACTTCCGCAGCATATGAGGGTGAGAATCACGAACCTCCTCGAGCAGATTCTCCATGATGATTTCTTTTGCCTGGTCAGATCGGGCTGCAATGTAGGCGCCTGTCATCCAGTAGATAAAGTTTCCTTCGAGCACGGCGCTGTAGCGGGCGATCATGTCACGGCGTTGCTTACTCGAAAGCTCGCCGGGAGCCGGAAGCGATAGGAGTAAATCGTCCGCAATGTGATTGAGGAAGACCTGAATTGATTCTGTTTGAGCGGAGCTTACTGGCGCAATGTGAGCTGCACTCGTGGTTGTATAACTTGTTGCGGTCGAACTCATAACTATTCACACACTTTCTATTTGCCAAGCTTGGCAACCTTCTGATAACTAACGGGACCTAACACCCGGGTCCAGCGATGTTCAAGCGAACACTGCTGGCGTGACTTGGTATGCAGACTAGGTAATCGGAAGAAAGGCTTACTGGCTTAGATTGTGGCGACAGGGAACAGTACAAATTGCTTTACTAGATCATGTTGCTTACTAATACCGGCAAAAACACCGTGCATCGCGCTCGCCTCCGTCCAAATGAGAACAACCCCGGTTTCTCTCCAGATTTAGAAGAGTAATACCGCTTGTTCTTTGATTACTGATTGAATTTTACCGATGATTGAGGTGATTTGTTCACTTAGCCGTCCTATAAAACTCTCGCGGAAGTACTAAAACGAGGAATGTGGAAACTCGCAACCGCCAAACTAATAACCTGCTTCGAGAGGTCCACAGCCATCAACAGCAAGATCATGGTGAAAAGAAGAGAAATGGATAACAAAGTTTTATACTGCGACAGCATCGCTCTGGCTCGATAAAGCGCGTTGATGCTCCGAGCAAAGGTCTCTGTGGATGATTTGTGAGATCTCCTGATCCAGGAAAACGTGGGCGTACTGCTGGGCCCACAGCTGCCGGAAGGTATGTCCCACATTCCCGGCTTTTATGCAGCGTATTGATAGTTCATTCGGTAGCGGTAAGAGGCGCTGCTGTGTCATTTCCCGTAAGAGCGGTTCGCCATCGGCAAATACGAGCGTGGCTTCGCTCCCGCGCGCTTGCAAGATGTCCGAAGCTTCTGCGATCGCTTCGGCAGCACTACGAGTCTTGCCATTAGATCGCAGGTCGGAAACCCGGTTCTGTCCAAACACACTCCTCGCGAGCCGTTTAAAGTAGCCCGGCTGAATTTTCTCCCTGGCCAACCGCAGCCACTCGGAACGGTCGCGAAGTCCTCTCCCGATCCGCTGTTTCAGGCGCCGGCGGTCAACGGCCGGGTCCCAGAATAGATGCTCCGGGTTTAACGCAATCGCACCTTGAATCAGCGGATTCTGCAATGCTCCCTGAAAGGCAGCATAAGCGCCGGAGCAGAGGCCAATCGCAAGAAATCGGCGGCATTCCGCCTGTGAACGGATTGCATCGAGGACTAGATTGAGTTGCTTCACAAGATCCTCACCGTGCATGCTGGCAGCGGTTAATGGATTGTGGCCTTCGCTTTCGCCCAAGCCCAGGAAGTCTAAACGAACGGAAGGAATTCCTTGAGCGGCCCAGCGCCGCGCTGCCTCAACCCACATACGATTCGGCCCGACGTGCCGTACCGCGCCAGCGTTCAAAAACATTAGGCACCAGTCAGACTTTGCCGAACTATTCACGGGTACGGTGACCAGTCCAAATAGCGCGCCCTCCCTGGAAGGGATGCGACACACACTCTCGATGACTTCAGAGTGGAGCAAGCAAGTAGAGCGATCGTCGGCTCGGCTTTCACGTAAACTTGCCGCGTGTGCAGGCGTCTGACTTATTTGCAAGCAACGAACTATTTCGTTGGTGACAGCTAATGAAAATGTCTCATCTGGAATCGTCATCATGGCTTGGTAGCCCACGCCCGGTTTCATGGCGACCTCACAGCCGGCATGTTCGAGGGATCCAATCAACTGAGCATCGTGAGGAAGATCGTCACGCGAAAGCAGCAGAACTTTCTGTCCCGGCATCGGGGCAAGGTCCGCGGCGCTGAAACTTCCAAGCGCACGTTCGGTTTCGGGGTTTAGCAGAAAGCCGGCTACTTCGAGACCGCTTATAGGAGAGGGTTGAATGCCTGCTGGAGCACCTTCCTTGCTTTCGAAGGTGTGGAACACGCGCAGTTCACGCAGGAGAGCACGTCCGTTCGCGGAAGCGTGCCACAAAACCAGGTTGTCGACGGCAAGACCTTCGGAAACAGCCGCTAACCCAAGCATTGCTCCGAGCCGAATGCCGAGAACCGATACGGTTTGAACGCGGGTTGTCTCAACAAACTCGGCTGCGGCATCCTTAACGGCCGCAATCCAGGCCCGGAATAGATCGTGATCCAACGCACTCCCGGAACTATCACCGGTTCCCGGAAGATCGAAGCGAAAAGTAGGAATTCCTTGCGAAGCCAAACTGCGGGCGAGTGCTCGAAGCGGTCGATGGGAACAGATATCTTCCCAACCAAATGGCGGCACGATGAGCAGTCCCGGCGAAGTCGTTGGACTTTCAGGGATATCTATATGGCCTAGTAATCGATAAGATCCAGAGCAAAACCAGCGATGGTAAGTCATCCTGTCTACACCGTCTTCTCTTTAACTAGCCCTTTCTGGTCAGACTCCGCCTCGAACGCCATACCCGGCAAGTAAGTCGCCCGGGAGCGAAACACGCTCGATCAGCGTGCCGGGAAAGTGTCGAGCATCAATGATACGAATACCGATTTCCCTTGGATTAGTAAAAGTAAGTCGGCAAGTCCCCGATTTACTCGCTAGCGCCTCTGTTTTCCAGTAAACATCCCGAAAAGCTGACGAAAAACCCTGCGTGTTGACTGAGTTTTACCACGTTTGCCAGCGTCAACCTACAAGGAAGATGACATTGATTTGTAATGGAGTACTAAAACCATTCTTTGGATTGACCCATGCGGCTTCACCTCGTCAACACGGCCGTTCTTCGGCGAAATCTGCGGACTGATCAGAGCGATGACGGGTAGGCCGACTAACAGATCCTAGTTCGATGGGAAACGATTCGGAGCGAAGGCCCTACTGCGCCGATGACCGGGACAGCGAGTGGACTCGCTCGGACGAGCCTATAGCATCCTGAAAGCGCAGGACGTTGAGCGGAACGGGTTCATGTAGACGCAAAGCTCTAACGGTGGAGGAGTCAACTTGAGGCCGCTAAGAGGGCGGGGCGAAGTCCATCTGTGACTTGGGATTTGCCGTCCCTGACGACCTGACCCCCAGTTCGAACCGCAATACGTTTAGTCGGAGGAGAGCGCACACAATGCGATGCAAACATTTTCAAAACGACATGGTAGACTCCCGAGAAGAGTAAAGTTCATGCGAAACGCCCGGCTCCTTATCACTGCGGCCTTGATACCGGCCGCTTTCTGCTTGAGTTCCTGTACGAGTACGCCTCACGCCCCCAGCGAGAAATACATACTCGTTGCAGACAACATCAAGATTCCCTACTGGCAAACTGCCGTGCGCGGATTGAATCACGCGACCGCTGAGATGAAGGTGAAGTCGGAGGTGCAAGGCCCAGACGGGCACGATCCGCAAGGCGAGCACGATGCCTTCAAGCGTGCGGTTGCGGAAAAACCATCGGGCATTCTGATCTCTGTCTCGGATGCATCCTTACTTGGTACCGATATCAATGCCGCAGTCGATCAGGGCATCCCGGTCTTGACCATCGACGCGGACGCGCCAGACAGCAAGAGGCTCTTCTTTGTAGGTACCGATAACTACAACGCCGGAGTGTTGGGCGGGAAACTTGCCGCCAAACTGCTCAACGGCAAGGGTAAGGTAGTCATCTACACCATACCCGGGCAGAACAATTTGAAAGATCGCTTACAGGGCTACCAAAGCGCCTTCGCCGATCACACGGATGTGACAGTGATGCAGACCGTGGATATGAACGGTAATTCGGATATTGCTTTTGACTCGGCCAAGAAGCTCCTGGAGTCGAAAAATAAACCGGATGCGTTCATCTGCCTTGAAGCTTTGGCCTGCCCGGCTGTTGCGGACGTGGTGAATCGCTCAGGTATGGCCGGAAAGGTGAAGATTGTGGCAATGGATACCGATCCGGGCACAATCGAATGGATTAACAAAGGTGTGATCTCAGCAACGATCGCGCAGAAACCATTCACGATGGCTTATTACGGCGCGAAATTGCTCGGTGACATACATCTTCATCCGGCAAAACCGCTTTCGGGAAACTGGGCCGAAAATGTGTACTCCCCCTATCCGACGTTCGTAGACACTGGAGCGTTTGTTGTAAACAAAGAAAGCGTCGGTTCGCTTTCACAGCAGCCGTCCAGTTCGGGCCAGTAACTTCCCTTATCAGCCTGGAGGGGGTCTTCAGCCGGCCCCTTCTTCCCACCACGCAATTGTTGAAGCTCTCCTTCCTTTACTGCCTCGCATGGGTGTTGACTCCGCCCCTTTACGCGCAGCAGTTCGACACTGTAATTCGAAACGGGCACATTGTAGATGGAACAGGTTCGCCCTGGTACTCGGGTGATATCGGCATCCGGAGCGGACGCATTGCCGCGATCGGAAACCTGAGCCGCGCGCACGCAACACAGAACATCGATGCCGAAGGACTGACCGTCGCACCGGGATTTATTGACATGCTGGGCCAATCAGAGGTTTCGATGCTGATCGATCCACATGTGCCTTCCAAGATCTTTCAAGGCATTACGACCGAGATGACCGGGGAGGGAAACTCGGTCGCGCCGACAACGCCTGAGTTGTTTCAGGCAGACGCCGAGACCTTATTGCGCTACGGCAGCAACGCTCATTGGACCGATCTCAACAGCTACTTCGCGGCTCTTCAGAAAAGCGGGATGGGGATCAATCTGGGTACGTATGTAGGAGCCACACAGGTGCGTCGCTTGGTGCTTGGCTACGCCGATCGCGCGCCTACCGCCGCGGAACTTGGGCGCATGAAAGTGCTTGTGAATGAGACGATGCGGCAGGGCGCAATGGGTCTCTCTACCGCTCTTCAATACGCGCCCGCGCCCTACGCTACCACCGATGAGCTGATTGCGCTCGCCGGGGAAGCTGCCAAGTTCGGCGGGATTTACGCCACGCACATGCGCAGCGAGGGAGATGCCATCGACGCCGCTCTGGATGAGACGTTCCGGATCGGGCGCGAGGCGCACATTCCAGTAGAGATCTGGCATTTGAAGGTGGCCGGAAAAGCGAATTGGGGCAAAATGCCGCATGTGGTCGAGCGGATCGATGAAGCGCGGCGTGAGGGTATCGATGTCGAAGCGGATACTTACGCCTACACGGCCTGGTTTAATTCTTTCTCCGCGTTTGTGCCGCCCTGGGTGCATGAAGGAGGCGAGGCGAAGCTGGTCGCGCGGTTGAGAGATCCGGCAAGCCGAAAGCGCATCCGCCAGCAGATGATGACAGACGCTTCGGGATGGGACAACGAATGGCTCGAGATTCCCGGGCCTGAGGCGATCCTGGTGAGTGTGGTGAGCAAGCCCCAACTCTTGAAACTGCAGGGAAAGACGATCGCGGAGATTGCGGCCGAACAAGGCAAGGATCCGATCGACACGATTTTTGACCTACTGGTGGAGGACCCCTCGATGTCGGTGGCCGTTTCCGGCATGTCCGAGCAGGACGTAAAAGACGCGCTCAGACAGCCCTGGGTGTCAGTCGATAACGACTCCCAGGGAACCGCTCCGACAGGACCCTTGTCGCATGAACACCCTCACCCAGAGCTTACGGTACGTTTCCGCGCATTCTGAAAAAGTACGTACGTGAAGAGAAACTGCTGACGCTGGAAGAAGCAGTGCGAAAATTTAGCGCGCTGCCGGCCCAGCGAATGCGGCTTACAGATCGTGGGGTGTTGAAGACCGGGATGTGGGCGGATGTGGTAGTTTTCGATCCAGCGACGATTCGTGACGCTGCCACCTTTGCCCAGCCGAATCAGCTATCGATCGGCATGAAGTACGTCCTGGTGAATGGCGTTCCCGTGATTGCGGGTGGCAAGATGACCGAAGCGCTCCCTGGAATGCCGATCAGATTGCAAAGGCAGACCGCTCAGGAGCACTGATGACTACTGCTGGTCCGCCGGCGGTGGTTGCGTAGAGCGCCCTCGAAAAAACCGCATCGCGAATGGTATTTCGTCCGGATAAGTAGCACACCACACAACGATTCTTTCCAGCTTGATCGTGTCATCCTGGATCGCGCTAATCTCCATCAACTCTTGTTCGATTACCTGCTCGTCTCGCATTTCTTTATCTCTCCGGCCTAATCATCTCATTGAGTATGATGGCTGTTCTTGTAAATGCTGGTGTTCGCCCGCAGCGTTTGCACTGCCAACGATTGGGAGATAAATGGTGGGCGCGCAGGGACTCGAACCCCGGACCTCCTGCGTGTGAAGCAGGCGCTCTAACCAGCTGAGCTACGCGCCCGAATGGGAAGGACTTAGACGATTATAAGACAGCGGCGGAAAGCGGTTCGGTTCGGTCGCGCCGTTCGACGGGAACTTGTTTTCAGGTGCAGGGCAAAGGTGCTGCCGGCTGCGGACGTCGATTCCAACAGCAGCTGCCCGTCATGTTGTTCGGCAATCCAGGAGCCAATCGCAAGGCCAAGTCCCGCGCCGCCGAAGTCGTAGTTAGTTCGATCGTCTCTCGACCGGGCAGCGTCCACTCGAAAAAATCGTTCGAACAGGTGCGATATCGCCTCTTGCGGAATCCCGGGTCCGGCGTCGGAAACACGAAGAACACAGTCGCCGTTGTTTGGCTGAAGGCTCACATGGACAGCGCCACCCGCCCGGTTGTATTTGCAGGCATTGTCTAGCAGAATGATAATAGCTTGGCGTAAAAGCCCAGCATCACCACACAGATGCACTTCGGGCAATGGTTTAGCCAGAGTCAACGTTACTCCGGCGCGCTCGGCAAGCAGGCGCATGGCCCGGCAAGCCTCAGCTAGCAACTCATCCAGATAAAACTCCTCCAGCCGTAAGTGCATGGAGTTGGTGTCCGCGCGCGCCAGCAGGAACATATCCTCCACGATCCGTCGAAGGCGTAGCATCTGCTCTTCTACGATGCGCAGGGCTTCGTTATATTGCGCGGCTGTGCGATTCGGTACGCGCAGAGTGACTTGCGCCGCCGTCAGCGCTGCCGCAACCGGCGTCTTCAGTTCATGAGAAGCATCGGCCATAAATCGCTGCTGCTGTTGAAAGGTGGTTTGCAGGCGATCGAGTAGCTGATTGAACCCCGTCGTGAGGCGCACGATTTCATGTTGCGAGCTGCTAACTGTGATGCGTTCACTCAGATTCTGGCAACTAATCGCGTCCATCTTCTGCGTAATCTCAGTGAGCGGTGCCAAAGTGCGGCGCGCCAGATAAAATCCAGTGCCTGCGGTAAGTAGAAACAAAAGCGGGAGCAGCAATTCCAGCCCATGGTGGATGGCGGAGAGATCATTCTGTGTGTCACCCAGCCAAGTACTCACGGCGATCCGGTAGGTTGTGCGCGCCTGCGGAACGTAGAAGCTCGACGTCGCCACCCGCAGGTCGCCTGCATTGAAAACTCTCGATTGCGAGCCTACGTCGATCCGGCGAAGATCGTCCTGCGGCCGCCCGAGGTTGGGCTTGTAAGCCACCAGCCGCTTTCCGTCCCAAATGGCGGCTTGCTCTTGCGGAAATGAAGTCTGGTACAGGGTAGAAAGAACGTTTCGCAGTGCTTCTTCGCCCCGTAGCTTGCCGGAATGCTCTTCCATTTCATGAGTGGCCTCCAATCTGGCGACGGCGAGCAGGGTGCGGGTATTGTCATCCAACCGCGAGTAGGCGTCCTGCTGTAAATACCGGTAGATGCCGAAGCCAATTGAGAGCGCAAGCAGCGCAAACAGCACGCTGTAGCGCAGGGCGATGCGGGTGCGCACCGAATTAAAGATCACTTGGTTCCGCTCCAAGGTAGTATCCTTCGCCTCTTCTGGTATGAATGAGCGGCCGCGGCTCGCCGCCATCTATTTTCCGGCGGAGCCGCTGAATGTACACCTCGATCAAGTTTGAAAATGCATCGTAATCTTCGTCCCAGACTCGCTGAGAAATCTCCTCGCGACCCATCACGCGCCCGGCATCGCGAGCCAGGCACTCAAGCAGCGCGAACTCCTTAGCCGTAAGATCGATCCAGCGGATTCCGCGTCTGGTGCGCCTGGTGCGTGTGTCTACAACCAGGTCTTCGACCTCTAGAACTGGGTTAACCAGCTTCGGCCCCCGCCGGAGAAGGGCGCGAATCCGGGCTAGCAATTCTTCGAATTCGAACGGCTTCGAGAGGTAATCATCGGCGCCTTCATCGAGACCATGGACGCGGTCGGAAACTTGATCGAGCGCGGTTAGCATCAGGATGGGAGTAGCGACTCCTTCCCCCCTCCAGCGGCGGCACAGCTCGAATCCGTCGATGTGAGGCAGCAGGAGGTCGAGAAGGATGAGATCGTATCGGTTGAGCGCGGCCTTCTCCAGCGCCGCCAAACCGTCGGATGCCACGTCGACCGCATACGTTTGTTCGCGCAAACCGCGAGCCAGCATTGCCGCAGTCTGCCTTTCGTCTTCGACTAAGAGTAGCCGCATACCCGATATACGTACGGTAACGCTCGGAGCATGAACGCACCATAAACGGCTGACGAGCTAATTTTATCTCCGGTTTATCTCAAACCCGCTACCGTAAGGAAAGATGATCAGTGCTTGGGCAGTGCGGTCGAACAAGACGGCATTTGTTTTTGTGACCGCTGCCGTTTTCTATCTGACTGCTCCGCGGGATCTGCTCGCGCAAGAGCTTCAGCTAAGTTTGACCGACGCGATAAAAGTGGCGCTGACCCAAAACCCGGCGCTTGGCATCACTCAGGCTCAGACCGAGATAGCCCGCGATCAATTAAAACAAGCGTCTCTCAGGCCGAACCCCCGCATTACTTTACAAACCGAAGACCTTCGGCCGGGAACAGCAGCGGCGCCGTTCTCTTATGTCAACAGCACAGAAGACTACTTTCTGCTGGGGCAGCCAATTGAAACGGGGGGAAAGCGCGGCCGCAGGATGGATGTTGCCCGCTCGAACATCGCTATCGCGGATTCTCAAGACCAGTTGTTCCGCCGTCAGTTGGCCTTACAAGTTAGCGTTGCTTACTGGAACGCTGCTCTGGCGCGCCGCATCCACGATCTAACCGGGGAAAGTCTGCGAACTTACGACGCCGACGTAGCTTATCTCACTGCTCGCGTGAAAGAAGGAGTGGCATCGGAGGGTGATCTGATACGGCTCCAAATAGAACGCGACCGTGCTAGCGCGGCAGCTTTACAGGCGCGCCGCGACAGTGACCAGGCAGCAATCGCTCTTCTTCGCGCAATGGGCAGAACTGAGTTTCCGGCGTTGACCTTGACAACTCCACTCGCTGACCGGCGCATGGCCGGCATCCCGCCCCTCGCGCAAGTACTCACTGACCGGCCGGAGATTGCGATAGCAAGCCGATCCGTAGAAGAGGCCGAGAACAATATTCGATTGCAGCACGCCTTTAGCAAGCCAGACCCCGAAGTGTACCTCGGTTACAAGCGCAACATTGGCTACGACACTGCCTACGTGGCCGTTCAAGTAGATCTTCCGGTTAGCAACCGTAATCAAGGAAATATAAGTGCTGCGGAGGCGCAGCTGCATTTGGCCCAGTCCAGATTACAAACGGAGACCAACGCGGTACGGGCCGATTACGAATCGGCCGTCAGAGCGTACCATGATCAGCAGCAATTGCTGGCGGCCATGCCGGAAACTGTTGCTCATGCCGAAGATTCCGAGAAACGCGCCCGGGCTGCGTATCGTGAGGGAGGCATTCAGTTGCTGCTCCTGATCGACACCGAGCGTACTCTCATACAAGTTGAGACTGAATACGCCCGGGCGCTCGCCGCTTTTCAGCTAAGCCTCGGCACCCTCGAATACTCAACTGGCGCCGGTCTTGCGGGAGGGTTAGGCAAGTGAAGGTAATCGTCCTCAGCGTGCTTCTCTGTTTCGCCTTTCTCTGCGGATGCGGACGGGGAGGCGGCGAAAAGCAGCAGCAAAGCGACAAGGATTCGTCCGCCAAAAAGCCAGCCACGGCGCCGGGAACGGTTCATATCGATGCAGATGCGCAGAAGCTGGCCGGCATTCAGGTTGTGACCGTACAGCCGCGCAGTGTGCCGCAATCGATCATGGCCGCAGGCCAACTCGTGCCGAATGAAGAACGAACTGCCCATGTCGGCACGTATGTAGACGGACGCGTAACAGCAGTCTTCGCCAATGTCGGCGATCCGGTGAGCCGCGGTGAGGTTCTGGCCCGCATGCACAGCCATCAGGTGCATGAGACCGTTGCGGCCTATTCATCCGCTTTGCAGGACGTCGCGCGGCAGCGCAATGCGTTAGATTTTGGCAAGCGCACGCGGGATCGGATGCGGCGTCTATACGCGCTCAAATTTGCCTCACTGCAGGAAGTGGAGAAGGCCGAAACCGACGTGCGCAGCCTCGAAACGAGTTTGGCGGACGCACAGATTTCAGTCACCCGGGAAACCGCGCACCTGTCCGACATTCTCCACCTCCAGCCTGACCAGCTGCAAAATATCGACGAAACGCGGGAGCAGGTGCCTGTAATTTCTCCCATTCAGGGCATGGTAACGGCACGTTTGATCACACCTGGCTCGGTGGTCGAGCCAGGCCAGGAGGTCTATACAGTCTCGGACTTGGGCAGCGTGTGGATGATGGCTGCGGTTAACGAAATGGACATTTCCAAGGTGAAGGTGGGGGACCGGGCGATGATTACTTCCCAAGCCTATTCCGACCGCCAATTCCCGGCTCGCGTGACGCGCCTTGGCGCGGAACTCGATCCCAATACACGCACCCTTCAAGTTCGATTGCTGGTGCCGAATCCCGGTATGCAGCTGCGCATCGCGATGTTCACCACGGCGCATATCTTTGGGGGCATGTCGCGATCGGCCATCTTCATACCGGAGATAGCGATTCAAGATATCAATGGTGGCTCGTTTGTGTTTCTTCGGAAGCAGGACGGTGTCTTCACCGCTCAGCCGATACAAATCGCCCGGCGTGTAAACGGCGAAGCGGAAGTCAGTGCGGGGCTCCAGGCGGGCGACTCGCTTATTGCGAAGGGCAGCTTTGTAGCCAAATCCGAGATGCTCAAGAATCAAATCGGTGAATAGGTAGGGACCGTGGTTAAATTCTTTCTCGCCAATCGATGGCTTGTCCTGGTAGGCATATTCGCGCTTCTTGTTGCGGGTGGCTACACGATGTTCCACCTCAATATCGAAGCGTATCCCGACCTGACAAACATTCAAGTTGTCGTCACGACTGAGGCGCCCGGCATGTCGCCTGTCGAAGTCGAGCAATTAGTCACCTTTCCTATTGAGTCCACGCTCATCGGAATGCCGCGCACCCAAGTTGTGCGCTCGGTATCGAAGCTAGGTTTATCCATGATCACAGTTGTGTTCGATGACTCGATGGATATTTATCTTGCGCGCCAGGTAGTCAGTGAGCGCCTTGGGCAGGTTCGGTCGAGAGTGCCCCAGGGTCTAGAGCCGCAACTCGGGCCTCTTGCAACGGCATTCGGCGAGGTGTATCAATTCACCTTACAAGGGGGGCCGAACGTTGATTTAATGCGCCGGAAGACAATCCTCGATTGGGATGTGCGCTATGCGCTGCGGACCATTCCCGGCGTCAGCGAGATCAATACCTGGGGAGGTTACATCAAGCAGTACACGGTGGAGGTCGAGCCCATGACCCTGCGGCGCTACAACCTGACCGTGCATGACGTTGTGCAGCAGGTCGCAAGCAACAATCAAAACTTTGGCGGCGGATTCATTGAACATAACGAAGAGCAGTACACCATTCGCGGTTTGGGCCGCGCCACCGGCATACGGGATCTAGAGAACATTCCGCTGCGCGCAAAAAACGGCGTTCCGGTGCTGCTCAAAGATGTGGCGACGATACGCCCGCTGCCCTATCCTCGACAGGGCGCCGTGATGCATGACGGCAAGGGTGAGACCGTCTCGGGAATGGTGATCATCACCAAGGGAACAAGCAGCAGGGATCTCATCAAAGAGGTGAAGCAGAGAGTTGCGTCCATGAAACTCCCGGACGGCTTGAAGATCGCGCCCTTCTATGACCAAAGCGATGTGATCGACGCCACCATCAGCACAGTGAAACACAACCTGATCGAGGGGAGTGTGCTGGTGGTAATTGTCTTACTGGTTTTTCTCGGCAATTGGCGCGCGGCGTTGATCGTTGCCGCCGTGATCCCGCTAGCGCTCTTGTTTGGATTCTTGGGAATGGCGCTGTTTGGGGTTTCGGCTAATCTGATGAGCCTTGGCGCGGTGGATTTCGGGATGATCGTCGATGGGTCGGTGGTCATGGTCGAGAATGCGGTCCGCAAACTCGAACTGGGCGAATCCGAGGACCGGCGTGAAATCATCAGCGGCGCGGCCTCTGAAGTGGCTCGCCCGATTGCCTTCGGCGTCGCCATTATCATCGCCGTGTACCTTCCCATCTTTACCTTGCAGGGATTAGAGGGCCGCATGTTCCATCCAATGGCTATCACGGTTTGCTCGGCTTTGACCGGCTCCCTGTTACTCGCCTTGTTTGCGGTGCCGACCGTTTCCAGCTTTGTGCTTACTCATGTCCGCCGATCGAAATCCAATGAGAAACGCGGCTGGTTCAACTGGGTACGGCAGCGATACACTGCGTCGCTCGATTGGGCGCTCTCCCATCGCAAGACCATCCTGACGGCTGCGGCTGTGCTGGTCGTAGCTGCCGGAGTATCGCTGAAATTTATAGGATCGGAGTTTATGCCGACGCTCGACGAAGGCTCAATCGTCGTGACCTCGCGCAAGCTTCCGGGGATTTCGCTGGACGAATCCATCTTCTTGGGCGATCGAATTGAAAAAGTCATTCGCTCCTTCCCTGAAGTCACTCACGTAGTCAGTAAACTGGGCCGGCCGGACCGCGCCACAGAGGCGATGGGCATTGAAGAAACCGATTCGTATCTCACGCTCGCGCCGAAAAAGAATTGGCGCTGCTGCAAGACTAAACCAGAACTGATCAACAAACTGTCAGAGGCTCTCTCGAAAGTTCCGGGCGCGGCCTTTGTCTTTACGCAGCCGATGGAAATGCGGATGGATGAAGTCGTCACGGGTATCCGGGGTGACCTCGCTCTGAAGATCTTCGGGGAGGATCTGAACACGCTCGACCGGCTCGGAACCGAAGCGGTCGGCATTCTCTCCCAGGTGCCCGGTGCGGCGGAGGTGCAGAAGGATAGCTCGATGGGCGTGGCCGAACTGCAGATTCAAATTAACCGTCCGGAAATGGATCGATATGGTTTGACGGTCTCCGATCTCCAGGAATTAATCGAGACGATGTTGGGTGGCAAGCCGGTTTCCGAAATGGTGGAGGGGGAGCGGCGCTTTTCGATCGCGGTGCGCCTGCCTGAGACGTACCGCAACAACGTTGATGCGCTGGGCGATCTGTATCTCACCGCGCCCGGAGGCGAACGTGTGCAGGTCCGTCAGGTTGCCGACCTTAAGGTGATTCAAGGCCCCGAGATGGTGAATCGTGAAGACGCCCGGAGGCGCGTAGCCGTGCAAGCAAGCGTCAGCGGGCGGGATCTCGGAGGCTTCGTAACGGATGCGCAGCGTCAAATCGCACAAAAGATGAAATTTCCCTCTGGCTACACGGTCGAGTGGGGAGGGCAATTCGAAAATCAGCGTCGCGCCAATCGTCGGCTCATGTTCGTACTGCCCGCCTCGATTGTGATTATCTTCTCTTTGCTCTACGCTACTTTCCGCTCGGTCCGGCATGCTTTCATGGTCCTGATGATTGTGCCATTTGCGCTAGTGGGCGGCGTTGCGGCACTTTGGATCCGCGGATTGAATCTCAGTCTGTCCTCCTCCATCGGCTTTATCGCGCTGTTCGGGGTTGCCGTTTTAAATGGTGTCGTGATGGTGAGCCACATCGATTCCATCCGGAACGCCGGAAAGAAGATCGCAGATGCGGTTCGCGAAGGCGCTCGCGATCGCCTGCGCCCGGTACTGATGACGGCTCTGGTGGCGAGCTTGGGTTTCATTCCGATGGCGGTATCGACATCCAGAGGCGCGGAGGTGCAGCGGCCACTGGCTACGGTCGTGATTGGCGGATTAGTCACCGCGACTCTGTTGACCCTCTACATCTTGCCGATGCTTTACCTCTGGCTTACCAAGGACAAAGAAGAAAACAAGGACGAGAAGAGCAACCAACCTTCCTCCGCGCCGCACGAAGCCGATGCCGCGCTCGCTCCTCAATAGATTCGGGCACTGCTAATCGAGCAGAGTGAGTGGCGATTGGCTCTCGCGAAGTACCTGACTTATGCTGCAATCCTGCGGACGCTTATCGGGACGCCAATGAATCAGCTTGGTCCCGTGCCGGAAGCGATGGCCCGAGAAGTGATCGTATTGCACTTCTACCACAAGCTTCGGCGCAAGCGGCTTCCACTCCGCGCTGCGTTCCGTGCTCCAGCGGCTCGGACCTCCGGGTGCTGCGCCGGTAAATCCTGGAGGCTCGATCAGCGCTTCCAAATCTTTCGTCAGTTTCGGTTTGTCCGCGATCGCCAGACCCGATGTGAAGCCTACATGATTCAGCAAGCCCGCTTCGTCATACAACCCAAGCAGCAAGGAGCCCACTACTCCGCCCTTAGACGCGTATCGAAAACCTCCCACCACGCAATCGGCAGTACGTAGATTCTTGATCTTCAGCATGGAGCCGCGCTCGCCTGAGCCGTACGGGCGATCCACGCGCTTCGCGATCACGCCGTCAAGCGGACCCGCCATGCGCTCGAACCATTTCTTTGCCGTTTCGAAGTCCCGGGTTCGAGGTGAAAGCCGTACGCGATCATTGCCCGTCAAATAACTTGCCGCGAACTGCTCAAGATGAACTCTACGATCCTCCAACGCATGGCTGCTGAGATCCGCGCCTTGGTCGTCGACCAGTAAATCGAAAACCATCAGCGTAGCCGGCGTCTGGTGAGCCAACTTGCGGATGCGGCTTTCTGCGGGATGAATCCTCTGCAGCAATGCGTCAAAATCGAGCGACCGTTCCGCTGTAACGATGATTTCGCCATCGAGTACAAAATGCGCCGCCGTCAGTTTCAGCAAAGCCTCAGTCAGTTCCGGGAAGTAACGGCCGAGCGGCTGACTGGACTTGGACATCAGCTCAAGTAGTTCGCCATCCCGGAAGCACAGGCAGCGAAAGCCATCCCACTTTGGCTCGTACTGCCACTCGCTTCCCGACGGGATCGCTTTTGCCGTCTCCGCTTCCATTGCGGGCAGGTCGCTTTTCAGTGGGAGACTCATTGCAACATCTCGAGTTTGCAACGGCCGCGTTTCTGCAGGAGCGGTTTGAACAAGTCCCCCAACTCTGCAACCCGCCCCGGCACGGTATCCATCGTGAAAGCGGCGGCATCGATCTTCGCTTCGACTTCTTCCCACCGAAGCGGCGTGGAAATGGCCCCTTCAGGCTTCGGGCGAACCGAGTACACCGAAGCAAGAGTACGTCCCCAGGCATTTTGGTTGTAATCGACCAACACGCGGTTGGCAGGGCGTTTTGCTATCCGGTACTCGGCCGTGATCACATCCGGAAATT
The DNA here is from genome assembly GCA_965219105.1 of Bryobacteraceae bacterium. Taxonomy (GTDB): domain Bacteria; phylum Acidobacteriota; class Terriglobia; order Bryobacterales; family Bryobacteraceae; genus Bog-105. The sequence continues at coordinate 5,446,185 of OZ244728.1, forward strand.
GTTTCGCCAGCTCGAATGCAATCGATTTAGCAACGCGCCATACATCTTTTTGCACCGGTCCGCGCTCGATCGCGATATAGATGTGAATACCACGCGAACCAGTGGTTTTTGCAAAGCTGCTGACGCGATGATCGCTAAGGTACGCCCGCACCAACAAAGCGGCCTGGCATACCTGAGCAAATCCGGCCGGTTCAACCGGATCGAGATCGAAGTGCAAAAAATCCGGACGATTTGTGTCATCGCAGCGTGCGTACCACGGGTTAAGATCGATGCAGCCCAGATTCACGATCCAGAGCAGGGAAGCAAGATCCTCGACAATCGGAAAATCGATGATGCTTCCCGATCCGTGCTCAATCGAGCAGGTCTGAAGCCATGCCGGCTTGTAATCGGGAGTTCTCTTCATAAAGAAAAACTTGCCGTGAATGCCATTTGGGTAGCGCTTCATCACCATGGCGCGCTCTTGCAAATGCGGCAACAACACTGGGGCAATCGAGGCGTAATAAAGCAAGAGGTCGCGCTTTGTTTTTTGAAGCTCCGGCCAGAACACCTTGCGTAGATTCGTCAGCGAGATTGTTTTCGCGCCGGCTTTCGCCTGGAAATCGTCGACGTCCTCCGGGATTGAGAGTGTCATTCGCTCTTCAGATCTTATCCGCTTTGCAAATGAAAGTTGTCAGGCTCGCATCAGGCAAGCTACCCTTGCTGGATGCCGCACCTGTTCGCTATTAAGCCGCTCGATCAGCTCACAGTCGAAGCAAACGAACAGGGAGAGGGCACGCTCAAGCGTTCGCTCGGTCCCCTGCATCTCATCATGCTTGGCATCGGCGCCATCATCGGAGCAGGCATTTTCGTCCTGACGGGACAGGCAGCCGCCAAGCACGCCGGACCCGCCATTTCCTTGAGCTTTGTGTTGGCCGGCATCACGTGCGCCTTTGCGGGTCTGTGCTACGCGGAGTTTGCCTCGGTCATTCCGATTGCGGGCTCTGCCTATACCTACGGCTATGCCACGCTCGGCGAATTTGTGGCCTGGATCATCGGCTGGGACTTGGTGCTCGAATACGCGTTCGGCGCAGCCACTGTCGCCTCGGGCTGGTCGGGTTACTTCGTCAGCTTGCTCGGGCAACTGCACCTCCGCCTGCCGCCTCAGTTCACGGCCACCTACGGAAGCGCTGTGTATCTATACAAGGGAACGTGGCAGACAGCGGCGGCTTTACCGCCTGGTCTCGCGCTTCAAACGCTTCCCCACGCAACAGGTCTGTTTAACTTGATCGCGTTTCTGGCGATCCTAGCGGTCACCGCTGTTCTCATCCTGGGTGTCGAGGAGTCTGCAACCTTGAACGCCATCATTGTTGCGGTCAAGCTGACCGTGGTTGCCATTTTTCTCGTAATCGGCATCTGGTTTCTTCTGCATCACGCGGATCTCGCAAAGGCAAATTGGCATCCCTTCGTGCCTCCCAAAAATTCTGCCGGCGCGTTTGGATGGAACGGTATTGCCGCTGGCGCAGCCTCTGTCTTCTTCTCCTACATTGGCTTCGATGCGGTTTCGACTGCCGCTCAGGAGGCGCGTAATCCTCAGCGCGATATGCCGATCGGCATTCTCGGATCGTTGGTCGTTTGCACTGTGTTGTACATTGCTGTCTCACTGGTTTTAACCGGCCTGGTGAATTACAAGGCGCTGAATGTACCCGATCCCGTGGCAGTTGGTATCGATGCCACGGGCGTTTCCTGGGGAAGTCTACTGGTCAAAATAGGCGCGGTCTTTGGCTTAAGCACCGTGATGCTCGTCTTCCTGCTCGGCCAGTCGCGCATTTTCTTTTCTATGTCGCGTGACGGGCTGCTGCCGAAGTGGGCCAGCGCCATTCATCCAAGATTTCGCACACCGTGGATATCTACCGCACTGGTGGGCGGAGTGGTCGCGTTTCTGCCGGCGCTGCTGCCCATCGACCGGTTAAGCGAGCTCGTGAACATAGGTACGCTCCTTGCGTTCACCATCGTATGCGCCGGTGTCTGGATTCTGCGCAAGCGCAATCCGCAATTAGAGCGGCCGTTTCGCACACCCCTGGTGCCGCTGGTTCCGATATTAGGCATGATCAGCGCGGTCTATCTAATGACCAAGCTGCCTCTCCTTACCTGGAGCGTGTTGCTGATCTGGCTGCTTGTCGGCTTGTGTATCTACTTCGGGTATTCGGTCAAACATAGCCGCGTACAACAGGAAAGCGTAAAGGCCGCCGGGCAGAGCGCCTGAACGACAATCACAAGTAGCAAACATGAAGATCATTCTGTCGCTCTTGCTTGCGTCCTCCTGGGCATCGGCGCAAGCTCCTCTCGCAATCCCAACCTTTACCGGCTCGTTTATTTCTGGCGGTAAACAGTATTCGTACACCATGGCGGGAGGCAAGCCCGAATCCGGAGGCGTCACCACGATTCCAGTCGCGATCGTGCCAGTTACGCTTTCCTTCCGATCGAAACCTGGTGTGGTGTTGAGCGCGAGTCAGAATGTGCAGGAGGTCGTACACTCTCCGCTGTTCGAGCCATTCCAGTTCCCGAACGGCAAGCTGCAATATGGGGACGCATTACAGCGCGCTCAATTTGCAGACTCGGCGGCCGGCAGCTGGCATACGCTGTTTGCTGCTCCAAAGATCATGCCTGAGGTTTCTATCGAAGTGCCAGTGGCAAATGGCTATCTTCTACACTCCCGAAGCACAGGCAAGTCGCTTGGAATTGCCGATCTGGAGTTTGTACAGAAACAGCTGTTCCAACAGCTGTCCAAGGCGGGCATCGCGCCGGATGCGCTTCTCATCGCGGTCACCAAGAACGTAGCGTTCTACGTCCTCGGCGATGTCACGGTCTGCTGCTCGGTAGGTTCTCACGGCGTTGGCGCAGGATCGCCCGGGCAGCCCTTCGTAATCGGCTCGTACTTCGATCAGAATGTCATGCCTCATTTCTCGGACCTGCAGGCGATCAGCCAGCAAATTGCGGAATGGATCAACGATCCGCTCCACAACGTCGCTCCAAACGAGTTTCCGCGCTGGCTTGAGCCGGCTGCCAACGTAAACTGTGGCGGTCCGGGCGAGAGCAGTGCGTATTTGCTGGAACAGCCCACAGATTACCTACCTAATTCAAATTCGATGGCCGTGCAGTTCAAAGGGCGAAACATTCATCTGGAGAACGTAGCCTTGCTGCCTTGGTTTGAACAGAAAGAAGCCTCCAGCAAAAACGACAGCTCCTACAGCTTTCCGGACCGGCGAGCATTAACTGCACCGGCACAGCCCTGCAGGAGCCGCGATGAGCACGCAAGTATTGCTGCACCTACAGCTCAACCGGTCCCGCGGCACGGCTCATCCAATGCACACTCGCTGATCGGTTATTGGGAAGGCTACGAGTCAGCGGGCACAAAAACTCCGCTGCGCGATGTTTCTCCGCAATGGGACATTGTCATCGCCACTTTCGCGGCGCCCGTGAAAGGTTCCACCAGTCTGCTCGCGTTCGAACCTCCCGCAGAACTTGGCGAACAACGGTTCAAATCCGACGTAGCCTATCTGCAGAGCCATGGAAGAAAAGTTTTAATTTCGCTCGGCGGCGGAGGGCAAGTAGTGACGCTCAATACAGCCGAGGACCTGCACAATTTTGTGACCTCAGTCACATCCATCGTCGAAAAGTATCGATTCGATGGAGTCGATCTGGATATTGAAACGCCTTCTCTCCTGATCAATGCCGGTGACGATGATTTTCGCCATCCAACCACGCCTTCGGTAGTGAATTTGATTGCGGCCATGCATCAACTCCACGATCACTTCGGCGCAAAGTTCATGATCACGGAAGTGCCTGAGGCAGCGCAAGCCCAAGCCGGAATGCAGGCCTATGGCGGACAGTTCGGCAGCTTTCTGCCGGTTATTTACGGAACTCGCGATATCCTTTCGTTCGTCGATGCGCAGGACTACAACACGCCGCCACTGGAAGGCTTGGATGGCAACTATTATTTCCCCGGTCATGCCGATTATCACGTTGCGCTTTCGGAAATGCTGCTGCAAGGCTTTCCGGTAGGCGGCAATAGCGCTCACCTCTTCCCTCCACTACCGCCGGAGAAAGTCGCGATCGGCCTTCCGGCTACACCTACGTCCGCGCGCAATTACACGGCAGTTCCGCAAGTTGAAGATGCTTTGCGTTACCTGATCGAAGGCAAAGCGTTCACCGGCGGCTCGTACAAATTGCGCCGCCCGGCAGCCTACCCAAAATTTCTAGGCGCAATGTTCTGGGCGATCAACGAAGATCGGCGCAACGGCTATCGAATGTCCAACGTGATAGGTCCATTACTGCACGGCATTTCGCCGACGCACTAAACTTAAGACCGTGACCATATTCGACCGCCGCAGGCTATTACTGATGGGCTCTTCTTTGCTGGTGGCCGGTAGTTCGGCCCAGGCGCAAAAAAAGACGGAGGACTGGGCGGACCTTGCCCGCTATCACGAGGACGACGAGAAGCTGGGTCCTCCCAAATCGGGAGAGAACCGGGTTGTCTTCATGGGAGACTCTATTACCGATTTTTGGGGACATATTCCGGGCAGCCAATTCTTCCCAGGAAAGCCATATGTTAACCGCGGCATCAGCGGACAAACCACTCCGCAAATGTTGATTCGCTTCCGCCCGGACGTGGTTGCGCTTTCTCCCAAGGTAGTCGTCATTCTCGCGGGCACGAATGACATCGCGGGGAATACCGGCCCGATGACCCCTCAAGATACGGAAAACAATCTTATGTCCATGGCGGATATTGCCAAGCAGAACCAGATCCGTGTCGTGCTTGCGTCGATCACCCCGGCGATCACCTTCCCGTGGCGGCCCGGTTCACAACCGGCCCCCAAAATTCGCCTCTTAAACGAGTGGATCAAGAACTACGCCGCCCAAAAAGGCTACGTGTATCTCGATTACTATTCGGCCCTCGCCGACAATCAAGGCGGCATGAAGCCCGGCCTGAGTAAAGATGGCGTACACCCGACTGTCGAAGGCTACAACGTGATGTCCCCGCTGGCCGAGCAGGCCATTGCCCAGGCTCTTCGCTGATTCCAGCGCTCCAAATGCGTTAGCATTGGTTCCGATGCCTGCCATGACTGCGGAATCGACTCCTACCTCCCACAGTTCGGACGCCCCGCTCGCTGCCACGCAAATTGACGAAGCTGTGGCCCGCGTTCTAAACACCACCAAGTTCATTGACGTTCATACGCATCTGTTCATGCCTTCGCTCGGTGGCTTAGGCCTGTGGGGAATCGATGAACTCATCACGTATCATTACCTCGAAGCTGAGCTGTTTCGCTTCTCGAGCATCACGCCAGATCGATACTGGGCCTTATCCAAGCGCGAACAAGCCGATCTGATCTGGAAGACACTATTCATCGAGAACACGCCGCTCTCGGAAGCGACTCGCGGCGTCATCGCTGTAATGCATGCCTTTCACTTGAATACTCAAGCCAAGGATCTACGTGAAGCGCGCGAGTTCTTCAAGAGCCAATCCCTAGACGAGCACATCACCCGCGTTTTCGAGTTGGCCGGGATTAGTGAGGCCGTGATGACCAACGATCCGCTCGATTCTTCAGAAGCGCCCTTGTGGCAGAAAGGCGTTGGCCAGGATAAGCGCTTTCATCCTGTGTTGCGCCTCGATCGCATCCTCAACAAATGGGACGCCCACTGGCAGATTCTTAAAGAGCAAGGCTATCGAGTCGACGCGAATGTAAGCGGGTCTTCGATTGACGAAGTGAAGCGCTTCCTCTCCGATTGGTGCGCACGCATGCATCCGGTTTATATGGCTTGCTCGCTGCCCGACACCTTCGCCTTTCCGGCGGCAGACTCCCGCGCAAAGTTACTAAGCGAGGCCGTTCTACCGGTTGCCCGCGAGTTCGACATTCCTCTCTCGCTGATGATCGGCGTCCGTTACCAGGTCAACCCTGCGATCCGCTTGGCGGGCGATGCCTCTGGTGAAGCAGATTTACGCGCGCTCGAGCACCTCTGTGCCGGCTTTCCTCAGAACCGTTTCCTGGCCAGCGTACTCAGCCGCGAAAATCAGCATGAGCTATGTGTGTACGCCAGAAAATTCGGCAATCTCCTGCCCTTCGGCTGCTGGTGGTTTTTGAACAATCCATCGATTGTAGAAGAGATCACTCGCGAACGCATCGAAATGCTTGGCCCCAGTTTCATTCCGCAGCACTCGGATGCTCGCGTATTGGAACAAGTGATCTATAAATGGCACAATACGCGGCGTACGCTCGCGCCGATTCTGACGAACTCCTATAAACTTCTCAGCGACGACGGGCGGCCAGTCACCGAAGGAGAGATCAGGCGCGATGTCGAACTGCTCTTTCGGACCAATTTTGAGCGTTGGGTGAAGCCCGGCAATCGCGATGAGCGCCACAGCATCGCCTGAACCGGCATCTGCTTCGCAAGCGGGAACGATCCGCAACTTCCGCTGGTACATCTGCGGCCTGCTGCTCTATGCCACAACCGTGAATTATATGGATCGCGCAGTGTTGGGCATCCTCGAACCCACGATTGCGCGCGATCTCCACTGGGACAACACCGAATACGGCACCATCAGCGCCGTATTCCAACTCGGCTATGCGGCGATGATGCCGCTCGCTGGACGCTTGATCGATTGGCTCGGACTGCGGCTTGGTTACTCCTTAAGCACTCTGGTATGGAGCTTGTCGTCCATAGCGCACGCGTTTGCCAAGACCGGCACGCAGTTCGCCCTGGCGCGTCTTGGCCTCGGCATAGGCGAAGCAGCCAACTTTCCAGCTTGTATCAAAGCTGTGGCAGACTGGTTCCCCCGCCGCGAACGAGCCTTTGCCACTGGAATCTTCAACGGCGGTTCGAACCTCGGCGCGGTGCTTGCTCCCTTGCTGGTGCCTGTCGTCACGGTGCGCTTCGGCTGGCATGCGGCCTTTATCTTCACCGGATCGCTCAGCTTCACCTGGGTCATTCTCTGGCTGCTCATCTATCGCGAGCCGGAGCGGCATCCGAAACTCTCGCGTCAGGAACTAGCCTGGATCCGCTCGGATCACGAACAGGCCACAAATGTCTCTGTGCCCTACCGCCAGATCATCGATCAGCGGGCTACCTGGGCCTTCCTTATCGGCAAGCTCCTGACCGATCCGGTTTGGTGGTTCTATCTGTTCTGGCTGCCGACGTTCTTAAGCCATAACTATCATGTGGATCTCACGCATCTCGGGGCTCCGCTGATTGCAGTGTATGCGTTGTCGGCTGTTGGATCGATCGCTGGCGGATGGCTCTCTTCGAGACTGCTGAAGCGTGGCTGGCCCGTGGGAAAAGCACGAAAGACCGCTATGTTGGTGTGCGCCCTTTGCGTAACATTCGTAATTTATGTTCCGCGCGCGGCGGGAAGTCTATGGCTGACCGTGCTGCTGATTGGAATCGCGGCGGCGGCGCATCAGGGTTGGTCCGCGAACCTATTCACTCTAGTCTCTGACTGCTTTCCAAGAGCCGCAGTCAGTTCAGTGGTCGGGCTTGGTGGATTGGGCGGAGCCATCGGCGGCGCAGTAGCTCAACAGGCCATCGGCCGCTGGCTCGATCTTTCCGGCAACTCCTACGCGCCGATCTTCTTCATCGCCGGAAGCATGTACCTGATTGCACTGCTGATCATTCAGCTGCTGCTGCCGCGGTTTGAAGAAGTCCGCATTAAAGGTTCGGCCCAGGTCTCGTAAAGATCCAAGCGCCCAACCCGACCTCGATTGCGCAGAGTGCCCGCGTCAATCTCGGGCGTTCGGCAAACGTCTCGAGCAAGTCGTTGATGACTTTCGGCCCGACCTCAAGCTTGCGCAGGTACTCGCGCGGCCAGATTAACCCAGCCAGTCCGTCGCCCACCATCACCAAACCCGTCCATCGTTGAATTCCGCGGTTCTGCATAGCTCTCTCCTGACTACCATACCGAAGGCGCGAGCTGAAACTGCAATGCGATCATGGGACATCTACTCGGATCGCTTCAGAATCGTAGCTTATCTTTCATCCGGTGTGTTTGCCGGAGTGCTGTTGCTTGCCTGGCAGTTTGGCGCAGCCCGATCTGCCACTCATTTGTTGCCGGGCCCGCTCGCTGTGTGGCGCGGCGCCTTCGATCTGTTTCGAAGCGGACTGCTTCTCAAATACGTCGTCGCTTCGTTGTTTCGGGTGACATGGGGCTTCGTTCTCGCGGCGATCGTTGCGGTGCCTTGCGGCTTGCTGGCTGGCTGGTTCGCGCGAGCCGAAGTTGCCATCAATCCGCTGCTTCAAGTGCTGCGGCCTATCTCGCCTCTTGCCTGGATACCCATTGCGATCCTCTGGTTCGGAGTGGGCGACGGGGCAGCTATCTTTCTCATTTTCATCGGATGTGTTTTGCCGCTCATGCTGACCGCCATGGAAGCAGTACGGAGCGCGCCCGCCGTTTACGTCGCTGTTGGCCGTAATTTTGGCCTTCGCACCCCGGCATTGCTCGCCAGAGTTTTGCTGCCTGCAATAATGCCGCGGCTCATTGTCGGTCTGCGAATCACTTTTGGAGTGGCTTGGCTGGTCGTCGTGGCGGCAGAGATGATTGCGGTCAACTCCGGTCTCGGATTTATGATCATCGATGCGCGAAACGCGGGTAACCGGTACGATCTCGTAGTGGCCGGCATGCTGATCATCGGCGTAATCGGCTTACTGCTCGACTGGGCCATGCGTTCCCTGATGAATTCCGAGTCACCGCGCTGGAGTTATGGCAATCGCTGACATCTACTTCGCTGCGCCAGTGGCAACACAGGTGAAGTTATGCGCCGAGCAGATCAACGTTACGTTCGGGAAGGGTGCCTCGGCAAGGCAGGTGCTGGATAACATCGACCTGAGCGTGCCAAAGGGAGAGTTTCTTTGCCTGCTCGGGCCGTCAGGCTGCGGCAAGTCGACTTTGTTGAGCACGCTGGCAGGATTCCTCAAGCCCACTTCGGGCGTGGTAAAGATTGACGGCGAGCCGGTAAACGGGCCGGACCCAAGGCGGATCTTCGTGTTTCAGGAGCGCGGCGTGTTTCCGTGGCTTACCGTGGAAGGAAACATCGGATTCGGCCTGTTTCACGAGTCCCGGGTTGAGCGCGAACGGCGGATCGCGCACTATGTCGCTCTGGTCGGTTTGAAAGGGTTCGAGAAGGCTTATCCGGCGGAGCTGTCCGGTGGCATGAAGCAGCGCCTGGAAGTAGCGCGCGCGCTCGCCGTCAAGCCGGATATGCTGTTCCTCGATGAGCCATTTGGCGCACTTGATTCCATCACTCGCTTGACCATGCGCGCGGAGCTGCTGCGAATCTGGGAGGCGGAGCGCAAGACGATCATCTTTGTCACGCACGATATCGACGAAGCGGTGCAGCTTGCCGATCGCGTGGTTGTGATGAGCGCGCGGCCGGCTCGCGTGCAGCAAATTGTGCCGATCGATATGCCGCATCCGCGCGATCTCAGTTCGCCGCGTTATCTCGAACTGCGCGATGGCATCTTCGCCCAGATTGGACTGGCGCACCGCGTGTGAGGAGTCCGAACGTAGGCCGTTGGGAGCGCTTGTTCTGGCCGGTCTTCTCGGCTGCTCTACTGCTCGGTTTGTGGCATTTCGCCGTAATATGGACCGCAACAAAAATTTTTCCATCCCCGCTTGCCGTGTTGAAGGCTTTTCGTGAATTATCCGAGAAGAGCCTGCTGTGGCGCTATATGCTCGATTCGCTTTGGCGCGTGGCATTAGGATTCGGAGCGGCGGTGCTGATCGGAGTTCCGCTTGGCTTAACGCTGGGAGCGCAGCCGGTCGCAAATCGCACGGTGAGTCCAGTGCTTCAATTGCTTCGGCCGATTAGCCCGATCGCCTGGATTCCGGTTGCGATTGTGCTGTTTGGCATCGGCAGCCGTGCCGCGGTGTTTCTCATCTTCTTAGGAGCTTTTTTTCCGATCGTATTCACTGCTGCCGCGAGCGTGGCGGAAGTGCCGGTCGTCTACAGACAGGCGGGCCGCAACTTCGGCCTCTCGCCGCTCGCGCAATTGACTCATGTAGTGTTTCCGGCGGCAGTGCCGCAAATCCTCATCGGGCTTCGTATCGCATTGGGCATCGCATGGTTGGTGGTCGTCGCGGCGGAGATGATTGCCGTGGATTCAGGACTCGGCTATCTCGTAATCGACTCCCGAAATGCAGGCAAGCGCTACGATCTTGTGGTCGCGGCGATGATTTTGATCGGAGTGATCGGGCTCGTGCTCGACACCCTGATCCGGCAGTTAGAAAAGTTGCGCTCTGTGCGGTGGGGCTTCAGTCATGCCGGCTAGAAAAGTGTTGCTAGTGGCGATCGGCTGGCTGATTGTGATCTCTGCGCTTCACAGCTATCTCAACGTCAACTGGGGTGCTGTGCTGAACGATTTCCAGCCGCCGGCTAAGCGTAAAATTACCGTTGCTTACCTTCCGGTCACCTGTCAGCTGACCTGCCCGGTGACCGATTACATCTCCAAATTCTCGACGAGCGGCGAATCATTCCTACCGCGCATGTTTGGCGGCTTCCCGGAGATCAAAGAAGCTCTCATCGCGAACAAGGTGCAAGCGGCGTTCATTGTTGCTCCGATGGCGATTGCACTGAAGGCGCAAGGCGTGCCGATCAAAGTAGTGTATCTGGGGCATCGTTACGGCAGCGCGGTTGTGGTCGGGAAGAACGGAAACATACGCAGCGTAGCCGGCCTTCGTGGAAGAACGATCGCTATTCCCACGCGCTTCTCGGACGAACGCTTGTTGCTCTTTCGCGCCATGAAAGCGTGGAAGATTAAGCCGGCTGAAGTGAAGATGGTGGAGATGCCGCCGCCGGATGTCGCGGGCGCGCTCGCGGCCGGAGCTATCGACGGGTTCTCAATGGGCGAGCCGTTTCCCTCCCAAGCCGAGCTTGGTGGATACGGGCGCGTGCTCTTTCAAGCTCGTGAGTACTGGCCGGATTATATGTCCTGTATCTTAGTTGTCCGGCAGGATCTTATTGATACCCGGCCCGATGTGGTTCAGGTATTGGTCGACGGCATTGCGCGCTCGGGTCTGTGGCTTGATAAGAGCAAACCGAATCGTGACGACGCGGCGGATTTCGTCGGCCGCTACTACTACGGACAGCGGCCGTCGCTGTTGCGCTGGGCGCTTACGAAGCCCATGACCCGTGTGATGTACAGTCCGCTCGCGCCGCGTAAGGCGGATTTCGACCTCGTGCGCGACATGATGATCGAAACAGGATTGCTCACAGACAAGATCGATTTTTCCGATTACACTGATGTCCGCTTCTCAGAGGGAGCGGGCAATCAAACCGCATGGCGGTATCAGCCAGGCGCAACGATCGCACAATGAATGAACTGGTTCGTTGCCCCTGGGTCGGAGAAGATCCATTGATGATTCGCTATCACGACGAAGAATGGGGCGTGCCCTTACACGACGATCGAAAGCTTTTCGAGTTCCTGATTTTAGAAGGGGCACAGGCCGGTCTGAGTTGGTCGACTATCTTGAAAAAGCGGGATGCGTACCGCGAGGCCTTTGACCAATTCGATGCCCAGAAGATTGCTCTTTACGGCGAGCCGGAATTTGAGCGGCTAATGACGAATGCGGGGGTTGTCAGGAATCGGGCGAAGATCCGGGCAGCCATCGCTAACGCCGCCGCATTCCTTTCTGTGCAGCGGGAATTCGGCAGCTTCGACCGCTATATCTGGCAGTTTTCGGCCGACGCGGGCGCGATGAGCAAAGATCTGTCACGGCGTGGATTCAAGTTCGTAGGCCCGACAATTTGCTATGCCCTCATGCAGGCGGCAGGCATGGTGAACGGCCATGTTGCGAGTTGTTTCCGGAGTTTTACCCGGGTACCAAACTAAAGGACTAGTTGATTCCTGGCCTAGTCGCTAGTGCTGTGATAGTATCTTCCTCAGTTTCAGGTTCAACTTTCTTGGGAGGAACGCTATGCTCAGTCGGCATCGCTCCATTTCGCTTGTTTTCTCATTTTTTCTTGTCTGCAGCCTAGGCTTGGCGCAGCGGGATCTCGGTACCGTCAGCGGTTCCATCACCGATGCTCAAGGCGCTTCGATCCCGAACGCCAAGATCACGCTAGTCAACGATGCAACAAACATCGTAAATAACAGCGTTACGAACGAGGCAGGCTCGTTTACGATTCCTGCGCTTACACCCGGCACCTACACGATGACAGTGGAGGCCAGCGGTTTTCAGAGGGCCCAGCAAAAGGGCATTCTTGTCAGTCCGGGCCAGCCAATTGGACTCGATGTCTCTCTGAAGGTCGGCAATGCATCCCAAACGGTCGAAGTAACGGCAGCCGCGCCATTGCTGCAGACCGAAACTCCTGCGGTAGGGGCTCAATTGAATGCTGCTCAGGTGAGCGAGTTGCCATTAGGCGGGCAGCGCACTTTCACTTATCTGGCGCGCCTATCGCCAGGTGTTGTGCCGGCCGAACCAGGGGCGCGTGATTCACTAGGCGGCGGCTTTTCGGCAAACGGCGTGCGTTCGACCGGGGAAAATAACTTCCTGTTGAACGGTGTCGATAACAACGTGAACGTGATTGATTTTCTGAATCAGACCTCGTTTGTGATCGGACCTTCGGTGGAAGCCATCGAAAACGTGCAAGTCATTACGAACGGAGCCAGCGCCGAGTACGGCCGCGCGGCCGGGGGCGTGATCGATGTGTCTCTCAAGTCCGGCACGAACCAAGTGCATGGCGTGGCGTTTGAGATTTTGCAGAACACGGTGCTTGACGCAAACCGCTGGGAGAACAATCTAGCCGGTGTTCCGCGGAACCCGTTCAAACAGAACCAGTTTGGGGGAGCGATCGGTGGCCCGATCATCAAAAATAAACTGTTCGCTTTCGGCGACTATCAGGGCACGCGCATACGCACCGCGGGAGGCTCGATTCAGAACCTCGGTTATGGCGGCTTCTACACAATCCCCACGCAAGCTATGGTGAACGGCGACTTTTCGAATCTGCTAGGAAAATCCATCGGCACAGTCAATGGACAAAATATTCTGCAGAATGAAATCTTCAACCCGAATTCGACGGCCTGCACCAGCGGCTGCGTGCCGGGTACGCTCACCGCGATCGCCGGCTCCAAGCCAACTTACACTCGCAGCCCATATCCAGGGAACAGGATTCCGATCACCGCCATGGATCCGGCAGCAAGAAATATCGCGAGCCTGTATCCCGCAACCAACCAACCGATTCCGAGCGGCGTCTATCCGCAAAACGACTACTACACGGTGACGCCTGGCAGCTCAAACCAGGATCAGGGTGATGCACGCGTAGATTACCGCTTGAACGACAATAACAGCATCTTCGGCGCGGTTAGCTGGTCGAATACGAACAAGTCTAGCCAGCAACCATTCCAGGGAGCACTCGACGGCGGTAACTTCAATGGCGTTGCTGAGCAGGATTTAGGCCGAAACGGAATGATTAGCTGGACCCACATCGCTTCTCCAACCTTGGTAAACGAGGCTCGCGTCGGGTTCACCCGCTTGGTGACTACTCGCACACAGGGCAACGCAACCTCGGATGAGTATTCAGCGGTCGGTATCGGTGGTTATAACCCGACTAATGCTGCCAGTTTGAACGGCGGCATTCCGCAGATAGGCTTAGGCCGCTACAGCCAGGTCGGCGCAAATGACTGGCTGCCCACCACGGAGTACAACAACGAGTGGGACTTGATCGACAACGTCTCAGTAATCAAAGGGAACCACTCGTTCAAGTTCGGCGGCGAGTTCCGGTCTCTACATTTCCCGTTTTTCCAGGTGCCTTACCCCCACGGCGAAATGAACTTCTCAAGGAATGAGACGGCTTTCCCTTCTAATGGGAACGATGCCGGAGGTAAAAACGGGACCTTCAGCTCCGATACTGGCGATGAACTGGCTTCCTTTCTACTGGGCGCCATCAATGGTGGCAATATTTCCACCACCAACTTCATCTCGTCCACTAAAAAAGCAATTGCAATGTATGCGGAAGATAGCTGGAAGGCTACTCCCAAGCTCACCTTGACATTGGGCGTTCGCTATGAGATCTTCTCGCCCATCGGCGAGCAGTTCTCCCGGCAATCGAACTTCAATCTGGACAACCTGACGCTTGACATTCCGGCGGGCCCGAACTCAAATGCCCCATTGCCGCCTAACTTCAACACACCTGCGTCAATTAACGGAATCCAGTTCCCAGCCCTTTTCCCGAACGTTACTGTTTCGCGAGGGGCGGTCGGACCATACCTGATTCCTTGGGATAAAACGGACTTTGGGCCACGTCTTGGGTTTGCATACAATGTTTTCCCCAAGACGGTAGTCCGCGGCTTCTTTGGCATTTTCTATGGCGGCGAGGAAAACCAGGGAGGTAGCCCTAACCGAGGTGAGTCGGCGCCATTCAACTTATCTCCGCAGCTGAATAGACCGGCTGGCGTTACCTCATTCCAGCCAGATCCGTTCTTTGCGAACGGCAACGCGACAGGTGGCGTGGCAGTCGGCTACCCGCTCAACGTGTTCAACGGATTTCCGGTGTCATCCCTTCAGTTCCGCAGTGTGGCGAATAACTTCCGGAATCCTATGGTGCAGGAGTGGAACCTCTCGGTGCAGCAGGAAATTCCGGGACAGATGGTGTTTCAGGTTGGATATCAGGGCAACCATCAATCACATAGTTTGCTCAATTGGGATAACAACTTTTGCCCCAACGTGTATACGACAGACCCGAGCATCACTTGTAATGCTCTCCGCATCCAGCCTAATATCGGGAGCGTCTCCAACACCGCTACATTTGGTTTTGGAAACTACGATGCGTTGACTGTCTCATTGCAGAAGCGGTTCAGTCAGGGCTTGCAATTCCAAGCTGCTTACACCTATGGGCATGCCCTTGCAAATACCGGTACGACGCTGTCCGGCTCGCAGGGAAACGGAAATCTAAATCCGGCGAACATCAGCGAGTCTTACGCGAACGCAGCCTGGGATATCCGGCACAATTTTACGACTGCCTTCAACTACGAGCTTCCTTTCGGACGCGGCAAACAGTATGGCGCGAACATGAACAGAATCGTGCAGGGAGTCGCCGGAAACTGGCAAGTAAACGGGATTCTCAGCCTCAGAACTGGGGTGCCTTATACACTCGGTGCGAGCGGTTGCCAAGTGGTGAGCGATGGCGCGCATTGCGGTCCGGATATTATCGCTGGCGGGTTTAATGACGCACCTGCTGGAGGGCGGACTCCCAGCCAGTGGTTCAACACCGCAAACTTCACGAGGCCCGCGCCGCTCTCGCAGGGCAACGTGGGTCTCCAAACTAACTATGGGCCGCCCACTCGGACGATGGATTTCTCAATCTTCAAGAGTTTTGCCTTCACCGAACGATTCGCCCTGCAGGTCCGGGCTGAAACGACCAACCTAGGAAACACACCGCAATACAGTGTGCCTGACAGTTCGCTGCAGGACGCAAACTTCGGGCGCATCACCAGCACGCAAGCCGGCAGCGAACGGCACATCCAGTTTCAATTGCGATTGCAATTCTGATCGCCGCTCGATCTAACTACAAAGGGCTGCCTGCTTCGGCATGGCAGCCCTTCGTGTTTTACCTTGTTAGTTGCTCTTCGTTTCTTGGCTCCTGCTGTTTTTCGCCGATCCGGCTCAAGCAAAATCGCTCCTGCAAAAAGGGTTATTGGCGCTGCAGCACGGTCAATTTGCTGAAGCACGGACCACTTTGCAACAAGCCTCCCAAGCGGATCCGAAGAACGCCTATGTGTGGACCGCGTTGGCGGAAACGTATCTGCGCACCGGAAATTTGGCGGAGGCAAAATCTGCAGCGGAGAAGGCTGGGCAGATTGGGGGCGGCAATCCGGTCGTGGTTCATGCGTTGGGCTTGTTCTCATTTCACTATGCGCAACTGATGCTCCGGCAGCAAAATTTTACGGAAGCGGCTGATGTTCTTTCGAAAGCAATGCAAACCGACAAGAACAACGCGCAGCTGACTCTCGCGCTCGGGGTGGCTCGCTACGGACAGCGCCGTTTCGATGAAGCAATCGGCTCGTTTCTGGAGGTGATTAGTATCGATCCGTCGATTGAGCAGCCGTACATCTTTCTTGGCAAAATGCTCGATCAGGCGGGTTCGCGGCTGCCCGCAATCGAGAAAGACTGCGAAACTTGGGCGTCGAAAGAGCCCCAAAATCCGAAGAGTTCGCTAGTGCTGGCGAAAGTCCTGTTGCAGTCCGATCCAGGAAGCGAGCGCGCAGGGAAGTTACTGCGGAGGTCTATTCAACTCGATCCTAACGAGTGGGAATCGCATTACGAGTTAGGTCTGCTTTTGACGCACCAGCATGACTACAAGACTGCGGCGGCGGAGTTCACGCGGAGCATTGAACTAGATGGGCGTCAGGCGATGCCGCATTATCATTTAGCGCGTGTGTATGACCGGTTGGGAGAGCCCGATCGAGCGGCAGCGGAGCGGAAGATCCATCGGCAGTTGACAGAGGCCGGAGCGCCGCATTAGAGCTCAATGCATATCATCGGAGTGGACATGAAGAAATGGATTACCGCGACGTTGCTAATTGCTACGGCCGCGCTTGGGCAGCAAACTCATAATCAATATGAGCCGCCAAATGGGACGGGTGCCGGTCAGAAGCTGCTTGCCCAATTTGCGGGCGACTGGGATGTCGTCAAGACGTTCTTCCCAAGAAACGGGAAGCCGATCGTCACCAAAGGCACGTGTAAGCAGTACATGATTCAGGACGGCAAATTTCTGCAATCGAATTTTACTTTCTTTAGTCCCGGCGGAACAAAAAGCAGTGGCACGGGAATCTCCGGCTTCGATTCAAAGACCAATCGATTTACGACGGTATGGTACGACTCACGGCAGACGACTATCTCCATTCGCCAGAGTGACGGCACGTTCGACGGCAAGAACATCGTCCTATGGGCGACGGCCCTCGATCCCGACGATCCTGGGCGTAAGACCGTCGCCCGCGCGCACCTTGAAGAAGGCGGCCGCGTTCTCCTTCATCGCCATTTCATGATCGGTAGCGGAGGGCAGGAGCGCATGATGATCGAGCTGCGGATGACTCGAAAGTAGCTATGGCAAATTTGTCGCCGTAGACCACCGAAAGTCGGAACGTACTCTGATCGGCATCGGGAGGGACACCCGGTGTCGCTCCCGCGCGGGAGCGAACCAGAGTCTCCCATTACGGCCGTGAGCAGCGGATGGTTTCAATCCACGCTCCCGCGCGGGAGCGAACTGGATTACGTTCAATCCGCGCGAGGAAACCGATCCGTTTCAATCCACGCTCCCGCACGGGAGCGAACATGGAAGAGCGTTCCCGCCGGGGATTGATCTATGTTTCAATCCACGCTCCCGCGCGGGAGCGAACGCCACACCGCGCGATGGCGACCGCAGCGTCGTCATGTTTCAATCCACGCTCCCGCGCGGGAGCGAACGCTGAGTGAAAAATCCATCGGGCCGGTTGAAAGGTTTCAATCCACGCTCCCGCGCGGGAGCGAACTCAACTTGTTGACAACTAGTAAGCAACCTGATAGTTTCAATCCACGCTCCCGCACGGGAGCGAACTGCCTAACTTGTACCTCAAACAATCCAAACGACTAATAAGCGAGTTTCCGCGCAACCCCTCAAAATCCACCCGAACCTTCCCCCGCAAAATAGCCACTCGCCTGCAAAAGTCAACCCCTCATCAACTTACACGTATCGCGCCTCCACCGGCTCTTGGCCGTTTCCTTCAGGTCCGCGCACTGGTAACTCCCGCACGGGAGCGAACTGCCTAACTTGTACCTCAAACAATCCAAACGACTAATAAGCGAGTTTCCGCGCAACCCCTCAAAATCCACCCGAACCTTCCCCCGCAAAATAGCCACTCGCCTGCAAAAGTCAACCCCTCATCAACTTACACGTATCGCGCCTCCACCGGCTCTTGGCCGTTTCCTTCAGGTCCGCGCACTGGTAACTAACGCATTCACAAAATCAAAGGCCCCTCCGGATCGTAGCCCTCTTTTGCCCCCACATGCTCGATCCGCCCCTTCCAATTATTCCCAAGAAAGTAAAATCGCAGGCTGTCGCGCTCGCCCGCAATCTCCCCCACCAGACGCGCCTTAAACCCCACCCATCGCGCCGGGTCTAACCAGCACTCGAACACCGAGTTTTGCACTCGCTGGCCATGATCCTCACAGATGCGAGCCACTCGCCGCAGCCTCCGCTTCCCTTCGGGAGTCTCCGTATTCACGTCGTAAGCAACCACCACCAGCATCATGGCGTGCGTCGGGCCTTACTTCCAAAAGAAGCAGGGATACCCATCCAAATCCCCTCGCAAATGCCGCGCCAGCAGCGTCGCCTGTACATAAGGAACCAGTCCCAGCGCTATCTTCTCGCCCAGGAAAGGATGCACGATCTCTTCCTGCTTCCGTTTCTGCCAGGCCACCAGCACCGTCTTACGCGTCTCGTCATCCATCACAACTCCGCCCGTCTCGAGCGTCCGAAATCCGCTCTCATCGATTTGCTGCCGATTCACCAGCGTGAGCGCCAACCGGTCCGCCAACACAGGCCGTAGCTCTTCCACTAGATCTAATGCAAGTGACGGCCGCCCGGGCCGTTCGCGATGCAGATATCCCACCGCCGGATCGAGTCCGACCGCTTCGAGCGCCCCCACCATGTCGTTCGTGAGCAACGTGTAAAGAAATGACAGCAGCGCGTTCATGTTGTCCAGCGGCGGACGGCGCGAACGCCCGCGAAAAAAGAACGCATCCTTGGCCGTCAGGATCAGCCGGTCAAACACATCGAAGTAGGTCGCCGCCGCGTCTCCTTCATGACCTCGAATCCGATCCACGTCCGTTCCCGTCTCCACCTCCTCCAGAATCCGCCGCAGACGCAGCGCGGCTCTTTCCAAATCTTCCGCGCCCCCGTTTCGCTCCCGCGCCGCCCGCAGCAGCACGGTCCGGCAATTCGAGACCTTCGCCAGTACAACCGCCCTTGCGATCGCCGCCGTAGAAGCTTCGTCATCGGTCATCCTGTACTGCTTGCGACGGAGTAGAACGTTGCCGGAAACCGGGCCCAATACCCGGCCCATGAATCTCCCGTGCTCGGTCAAAAATGAGACGCCGACGCCGTGTTCCGCGCACAACCCCATCAGGAATGGACTGCAGCTCACCTGCCCGAAGCAGACAATTCCCTCCAGGGTGTGGATGGGCACGCGCAGCTTGGTCTCCTGTTCCAGTCGAACAGCGACTGTTTCTCCATCCCGTGCCAGCCAGGCGCCCTGCACGGTGACGTAAAGCGTATTCAAAAGAGGCTTGATCTTACTCCTCCCCCGACAGAAACCCGCGATAGTAGGACCCTACCGAGCGTCGGCCGTCGAGCGCTTCGGGGAGGCATCGATCTTCGAGCGAGCAACTCCGGCAGACCTTCGTAAACACCGGCGCCGGCACATCTCCCTTGCCAAAAAGCGCGTGCATATCGCGAACGGTCTCCTCCACTACCCCGCGCAGTTCTTCATCGAACATCACCGCCTGCCTTCGTTTCGTTTGGCCATCGTAAACCGCGCCCTCCGAAACTTCCACTTTGAGCATCTCCTCCAGGCACAGCGCCTGCGCGCAGAGTTGTACCCGGTAAGCCAGACTTCCCGCTTTGTCCTTGCTGCGCTTGTATTCGATCGGGTAGGGACGCCACAGCCCACGCTTCTCCGGCATTGGCACTCCCGCCTCACCGGCGCGTGCTGGAAGAAATTCAACGATGTCCGCCTGTCCAGCCAGACCGAGGCGGTACGAGCGCAGCGGCAGCGTCCGCCGGACCAGCACGCCCGGACGGCTCTCAATCGCTCCCGAGTGAGCCTTCTCATGCAGGACTTTGCCTTCCGCCGTAAAGCGATTGTCTTCCCACACTCTCTCGATCTGCACGAGCGCCCACCTCCGGCGGCAGAACGTCATGTGCTGCAAGCCGGAGAGGGGAAGCAACTCGTCTTCGGAAAACACGCTTTCGTCTCGAAGCAGCCGGAAAGAGATTTACTCTCCCGTAAAGCCTAAGCCGCCGCCGCCACCTCGAACGGCGTAATCAGTTCGACCCCGCTTGGAAGCTTGGACGAGTCTACTTCGATCCGCTCATAATCACCGAACTTGCGAGGACTGACTACTCCCTCCTTGAGTCTTGGCGCGACCAGGTCGAACAGCCGGTGTGCCGGCGCTTCCCCGAGGGCCGAGTCGTGTTTGAACACATACAGACCTCGCGGCGACATCAGCCCGCGAGCGGCTGAGCGATCGATGCTGAACATGTTTTCGAGCGCCCTCCAAAGCAAACTTAAATCGTCTTCGGAAAACCCGGTCTGCTTTGCAAATACCGGATTCACGAAGCCGTGAGCGACGTATAAACCATAGGCGAGCGTGTGCTTACGGCCGAACGTGCCCGTCGCTCCAGCCTTGATGTCCTTCTCTCCCGTAAACGCCTGCCGCGAAATGGTGTGCTCGGTCAAAAACACGCGATCCACCGAACGCGAAAACGTCAACTGCACCGGCCCGCGCACTTGACCGCAATTGAACTCCGTCGTGCTCATCACAGCGCCGAAAGCGCGCACGTCAAAAAAGTTCTCGCACATCCAGTCGCGCGCTCGCCGTACATCTTCCGCCTTGGTCTCTTTGCCCTTTGGCGTGAGCTCGCCTTTCAGGTGATCGAACGGCATACGCTGCCGGCTCTCCAGCGTATTTCCGGCCAGTACGAAAACGTCATAGCCTCTTTTAACGCCCTCGGCCGTCTGCTGCCTCTGATACACGTAGTCGCGAATCTTGCGCTTTAAACATACATCCGAAATCAAACCCTGAAACGTCTCAGGATCCACTCGCGGACTGTTATCCGAGTCCGGATCGCCATTCGGATTCCCATCCGTGCAATCGAATAAATACACGAAGTCGTAGCGATTGTTGACTGTACCCATCTCTTGTTCCTCTCTTAGCTCCTATGCTTCTTCTTCCGCCTTCAATTTCTTGTTTGCCTGAGCCTGCGCCATCTGATGCGCCCGCTGATGGTGATAGCCAAGCGCAAAACGGCCCTGGCCGTCCAGATCGAGCGCCTGCGGGAATTTGAAGCCGCTCGCCTGTTCTATCTCCACGTGGAGATGATCGATATCCTGACCGATCCTCACCATCGCGCCGCGATTGTCACGCCGCAGCTTGCGCAAGTGCTTGTTTCCCAAATCTTCCAGTTTGGGAAAGGCTTGCGACGGATAAGTAGAGGCCAAAGTAAAGTAGCGGTCCGCTACCGTTTGGTTCACCTCTCCGCTCGCCGTATACTGCAGGCTTTCGTACACCGCCAAAAGCCGCCCGCACAGATAGGCTCCGTGCTTCTGTTCCAAATCTAAACTCGCCGTCATCTCTGAACCTCCTGCTTTACGCAATCGAATACTGTCGTTTAAGCAAAGCCGAATCAACCCCGCTCGCACCGGATCTAAGCGATTGCTCGACCCCACTCTGAGCCGCGCCAAAGCAGCACTGAGCATCCGGTAGCCGAGCGGCTGAGCTGAGCCTTCCATCGCACGTCTTACCAGTGAAATCACCCGGTCGGCCGGCGGCTTGCCCTCCCGCTCGATCGCATACAGCAACTTCCAAAAAGGCGGTGCATCGGATAGCTTGCCCGTGTACACATCCGCTATTTGCAATCCTTCGAACCACTCCTTGAGATTGCCCTTCACGGATGCTAAGGTTTCATTTACCCAGTAGCGGATCAGCATTCGCCCGCCATTGCCGGCCACGCCGGCCATGTAAAACATGTTGGGATCTTCCACGGCGTCAGGCTTAAACTTCAGCAGCCTTTGTACCTGGTCCGGGTCCGGCTGATCCACCGTTGCCATCGGATCGAATTCGGTCTTCTTCTTCGTCCAAAAGATGAATCCGACATCCGCGATGTCCTTGCGACGGCCTTTATCGCGCCGCAGCAAGTCATTCAGTGCAAGCACGTACGCCATGGCACGGTCTGCGGAAACCGGGCTGTTTGCATTCTGCTCCCACCCATACGATCGGAACGCTTCTTTATCGAACGACATCAGCGAAACGCCCGAAGCCTGCCCGCCCAGACTCGCCAGGCCTTTGATCTTCTCGTGAGTGGGCGCAATCGGCCCGACTTTTCCACAAATCAGGCATTCAGCGTCGCCGCCTTTTGCGACTCGCCCGGAAGCCGCTAAGCCGTACAGCTTCGACCAGTACGCTCTCACCGCCGGACGCCGTACAAGCGGCTCATTCAGCAGAGCCAGCGCGATGATCGATCCTGACTTCGTTTCAGCCAGGGCGCTTCGGGCGGCTTCCACCTGATCCGGCCCGTTGATAAAAATTCGCCGCCGCCCGCAGCCCTTCGTCATCTGTTTCCGGCGCAGCTTTAGTGATCAGTTCGACAAACGCCTGCCCACGCTCACGATGGTTTTGCTCGTCCTTGTTGCCCGTCCACGCGCCTACCCCCAGCACGTACTTGATGTCGTCCGCCGCCAGCAGCGGATACAGCCCCGCATTGCGCGGTACCGGCGAACGAGGCACCGCTAACAGCGCCGGAACCGATACCGTTTTCTTGCCCCGTGTTGCCTGCACATGATGGGAAATCAGGTTCAGAAAGGTTCCTGCGTTGTCGAGCGCGATGAAATACGGAACAGGCTTCTCCTCCCAAGCTTCGTCGCTCAGTTGATCGGCAAGATAGGTATCCGCGTACTCGGCTAACGCTTGTACGAACACTTCAGCACCTCCTCCCGCTGCGCCGCGTCTTTCAAAACTATCTCCGGCCGCGTATCCAGCACTCCGTTCTCGATCCTCGCCGGGAAGAAAACCGGCCGGTTGCCTTCCGGGCGGAACACGATGTCGTAGAGCATGCGGCCAAGGTCCTCCGATACAGGCTGAGGTGTCTCGCGAGCGTCGGCGGGCTCGAATCGCGCCGCAAACTCGCGGCAGCCGAGCGATGGCCGCTGATAGCACTGCCCCCTCTCCGCTCGCCGCATGAGCATCGAAGCGTACTTCTGCGGCGTATTGTCCCCGCTCTGATCGAAAACCAGCGGAAATGCCTCAATCACGTAAGCAACATCGCGCAGAAGCAGCGTGTTCCGGGGTGTGGCATCGGTGCCCATTCCGGCGCCGGCCGCAAGAGGCTCGTAAAGCGAGCGATCGGCCATCCATCGCTTGATCGAGGTTGGCGAGACCTTGCTCTGCACCTCGTTTCGCCGCACCGACGCGTATTTGATGGGCTTGAGAAGCGTGACGCTCGTCACGACCCAACGCATCTCCGGCTTCCAGCAGATTGCGTCGAGAATGTTTCGTGCTGCCGAAGGCGTCGGCAGCGGGTAGGAAGCGCGTTCAACTTTCGCTTCCGGCCGGGTAAAACAGGCGAATTCCCCGGACACTTTCACACGAACAGTGTTAGCTTGCAAAGTCGGAAAAATCTATCTCTGTCAGACGATCAACTCAGGCGCCTTGGCGCTCTCCCCAAATCCCTTCACCGGGTGGTATGCGGCATTCCCGGCGATCCATACGTTGCTTCCCTCGCTCAGCTCCGAAAGGACACTTTCCTTCGCTTTCTGAAACTCCCAGGGCTGCAAGCCTACCGTGAACCTTTGCAATCGCCGCCGGAGGTCTGCCGTCAACTGGCCGATCTTGTAAAGCTCATCGATCAATGCCGCCCCCAACCCGTAAGGCACAAATACATCCTGCGTGCGCGAACTGATCATCTCGAACTCTTCCGCCAGCGTCTTGAACTTCGCCTGCTCCCGCATCGCTTGCAGGGCTGACCCTAGGTCCGCGTGCCCGTAATACTGTTCGAAGAACTGAGCTACCGCATCCAGATCGTCCGGCTGAATCACCCTTGTCTTAGCAAGCGTTTCGGTCATTGCCGTGGCCGTCTCATACTCGTTCGGAGGCGTTCTGTGGTCTACCGGCTTGAAGACAACCAGCAACCCGGCCGGCCTGCCGAGCGCTGCTGTCAGTAAACCTTCCCGATCGGCTCTCCCGGCGACTTGCACAATCGAGTCCAGCGGTCCCAAGGCTCGAAACGCAACCGGAAAGTCGACGTCCACCCCGGCTTCAATTAATTGCGTCGAGACAACCGAGCAAGGAAGACGATCGCGCAATCGCTGCCGGATTTTGGCGAGCACATCGAGGCGATGCGCCGGGCACATGCGCGTCGAGAGATGAAACAACGACCCGTTTTCCACCAGTGGCTCCAGTTCGTCATATAACCGGGCAGCATGGTCCCGCAGGTTCACCACGCAAAGCGCCTGCTGTTGCTGCGCCATCCACTGGGCGACCTCGGGCCAGTCGGCCTGCTTATCGATCCGCCACTCGATCGATACTCGCCGCAAACTCCGGTGCAATTCTTCCGGCAATCTGACGATTTCGCGAACTGTCCCGGGAGCCCATCGCAAGTCCTTTGCGCCCGCGCCTTCCTGCTTCTCAAAGGCCGGCTTGGTTGCCGTGGAAAGCACGAATGAGCAGCCCCAATCGCGCGCGAGTTCATTCATCATTCCCAACAACGGCGCGAGTAGAGGCCTGGGCAGCACTTGCACCTCGTCCAAAATCACGATCGAGCGTGCGATGTTATGTACTCTGCGCAGATCCGAAGGATGATTCGAAAACAAGCTCTCGAAAAAGCGAACGCTTGTGGTCACCACCAGCGGAGCATCCCAATTCTCCGTTTCAGGACGCTTGAACGGCGGCTGATACGCTTCCGCCTGCTGTTCCACTGGCTCGAAGTGGTCGTTCCTTATCTTCAGCGCCGCAAATGAACCCGAGTGGTGCTCTAGAATCGCGTCCGAGCCAAATACGCTCGCATAGACCTCGGCGTTCTGCTCGATGATCGACAGAAAAGGGATTACCACGATCACTCGCCGGAAACGCTCCGGCTGCAAGGCCGCTCGTTTCAGAGCGAACGCCATCGCCGAAAGCGTTTTCCCGCCGCCCGTCGGAACCGAGAGAGAGAAAATTTCATTCGGCAGCGATGCCGCCCTGAGACAATCCTCGAGTACCTGCTGCCGCGCGGCCTTTACCGTTCCATCGGCCCTCTTTTTGCCAAGTTGTGTCAAGCGTGTTGCGCGGCGGTTTCCGTGTTACCCAAACCCATTCCGGCAGCTTGCCCGCGTACCCAGGGCATTGCTGGAAGGCCTGTGCGGTACCAAAACACGTTTGAGGCTCCCGATCAAGGTAACGACTACTCATTACTGAGATCCGAGAAAAGCGTTTTAGGGCCTCCACCCGGAATTGAGCCATCGGAGCTGGTTTGTACCGACGCGGGCTGCCTGCCGGCCTTCTATCGCGGAAATCAGAAAGTCGCAAGCCTCATTCGCTGATTGTCTTGCCTCCGGGATAAATGGGGCCAGCTGCCAGCCGTGATGAACGACTGGCCAAATCTTTAAGACGGCGGCCGTGCCCGCCAAGCATGCGCGCTGTGCAAGCTTAACAGAATCATCCAACAAGACTTCGTTTTCACCCACATGAATCATTAGCAGTGGCATGGCAGACAAATCGGCGTACAACGGCGAGGCAAGCGGATCGCGAGGATCTCGGTCACCCAGATACTGATGCATCCACAACTCGAGCAGGTGACCGAAGAATAATGCGCATCGTTTATCATTCGATCGAATAGAGTCGCCAGTGGCCGCGAGGTCTGTCCACGGTGAGAACAGCGCGCACCCGCGAGGAGCGGGATTCCATCATTCCGCAATGCGACCAGCGTTGACAGCGCCAAACCGCCGCCAGCGGAATCGCCAGCGAACACCATAGCGCCTTCGTTTGTTCCGGATGACAGTAGTGCCCGATAGCAAGTAACTGCATCTTCAATTGCCGCTGGGAACCGGTGCTCCGGGGCAAGCCGGTAGCTCGGCACAAATACCACAAAGCCACGTCTGGCAAATGCGGTTGTGATTGGCCGGTGGGTTTTTGCTGACATTGCGATATATCCGCCACCGTGGAAGTAGAGCAGGGTTGCCCTGCTGGTTTGCGATCCTTCTACCCATTCACCCGGAACGCCACCAAGGCTTCCCGATATAATCCGTACGTCTACAGGCACTTTGAATGGCGCTGATCTCATCAGTTTGCGCAACTGAGCAATGTTCTTTGCCCGCGCGAATCGCGGCTTTACGAGTCGCCGCAGAATCGCGGAACTGATGTAGGCTTGCCAGCTTGACTCGGAGTCCGTTCTCATAAAAGTGCTTACGGCTAAGGGTAGTTTTACAATTCACGAAGAGAGTGGATCTATTGACCTAATGACCAGTTCTGTTCCTATGGCGACCAACCGACCACGGACTGCCTTTGCCTGCTCGAGCGTTGTGACCACATCGTCAAGCCGGAGCGGGCTGAATGTTCTGATTTAGACAAAAGAAATTATCCGGGTCGTAAGAACGCTTGATCTCAGCAAGCCTTCGATATTTTTGAACACCGTAGGCCGCCAACACACGCTCCTGTGGTTCGTCCGCGGCCATGTGATTGACATAGCCCGCCCGCAAGACATATGGCTGTGCTCCCTCCCAAACTTCCCGACCGCATTGGATGTTTTCGGTATCGCGAGACGGGTCTGTCCAGTTCGCGATGATCGAAAGCTCGAAACTGTTGTCCCGTTGGTCGAAGGCCATGGCTTCGCGGGGTACGCGTCGAATCTGCCCGCCGATTTGGAACATCAGAATCATTGAGCGACGCGAAGGCATATTCTTCACGCCCAGAGCGAGAACCTCGGCAAGACCGTCGGAGACCTCTGATGCGAAGCTCGACTTCCAGTAGTAGCGATTCCCGATTGGTAGAAGCGCGTCTGCCATCTTCTGAGCTTCGAGGTACGACATCGGTCGGATCAGATCTGCGATGGGAGGTCCGAATTTGCGAAGCGGCTCTAGTACGCGCTCACCCGTTGAAGGCGCGCCTGCATAAACGGCAATGACCCCGACTAGTGGCACACCTTCCGATGAATAAAGGAAATCTAAAGTGGTATCCAGTTCGTCTGGCGCGCCTTTAATAAAATCTCGGTAGAACGAGACAAGTTCTGGCGCCCTCTCTACCGAATGAAGGAGAAGGCCTGCGAGGATCTCATCTAACGGATGAAGCTGATAGCGAAACGAGGCGCCCGCACCCCGCATTGCCCAGAACAGATCGGGATTTCGAGTGGCGCTGCACGTAAGCATTTCGCCATCAGCCGTGACTACATCCAACGAGAGAACGTTGTCACATGCTGCCCCGAATTGGCACATCAAATACCCAAGGCCTCCTCCGAGCGTTAAACCCGCAATGCCTGTGTGCGAAACCTGACCGCCGGTCGTCGCAAGGCGATACGCTTGCGTAGCAGCATCGAATTCGCCCCAAAGTAGACCAGGGGAAGCAATGGCCTCTCGTTTATTCGGATTAACCGTAATTTCCTTCATCTGTGACAGGTCAATCATTATCCCGCCTTCGCACACGCCATTGCCCGCTACGCTGTGTCCACCACCGCGAATGCTTACCCGGAGTCCTTCCGATCGCGCAAACTTTACAGCGGCCCGCACCTCCTCCGCAGACGAGCAGCGCGCAATGCACGAGGGTCTGCGATCAATCATTCCATTCCAAACCCGGCGTGCCCCGTCATACGCTTCGTGATTGATGTCAATGAGGGTAGAAGGAAAGCCGCGAGGCTGTGAAGCTGACTTGGCTACGGATTTATCAATATCCGACATTCGTCCTCCAAATGGCTGCACGAAATTATATCGTGTGATCACAGAACCTTCGATTAGTGAAACGTTCCCGATTTCAGTAAGCTGCTGGATTGCGCGCTCACCGGGAAGTTAAGCGGGTGAGTCTTTCGCAGTCAAGCCCAAAATGATCTGTAAATTCAGAACTCCTGTGAGTAATGAACTAAGCCATCTTTTTCTCCGTTTCGGAGGAGGCGGTTGTGGTCTCTTCCATGCGCAGATACAGCCGTTCCATCCACTCGTGGTTGAGGTTCCATCATGAGTGTGCTCACCAGGCGCACACAGGCCTGTTGATTGGGAAAGATGCGGATGACACGCTCAAGCATGTTGGTCGAGCGCAGGCGCTTGCGGTGTGCTTCGGGCAGCTGGTAAGTGGCCAGGATCTCTTCGCCGTGTCGATCGAGCAGCGCAGCCACGCGCGGGCTTCTGCGTCCAATCGCCTCTACTGCCTCGCTCAGCGCTTTACGCGCAGCCACCAGCGTCGGCGCCTCTGTGATGGTCTTTACCTGGGCCAGCACCGATGCGTTCTCGCGCGCCTCTGTGTGATTCAGGATGTTGCGCACGAAGTGCACCTGGCAGCGCCGCCACGCCACGCCTTGAAAATGCCGTTCGATGGCTCGCAGCATGCCCTGATGATCGTCAGAAACTACGTAGCGCACACCGCGCAACCCGCGCAACCCGCGCCGGCTCAGGTCGCTGAGCACCTCGCCCCAGCTCGCCTCACTTTCCGAATCGGCCACCCACCCACCGAGTACTTCCCGGTAGCCCTCCTCGCTGACTCCTACCGCCAGCAGCACGCCTTGGCTGATAACTTCGCCGCCGCGCCGCACCTTCTCGTACCGCGCATCGATCATCAAGTAAGGGAATGCCTTCTCATTCGGCCGCTCGCGCCATTGCTCTACTTCGCTGTCCAGCTTCTGCGCCAGTGCCGATGCTTGGCTCTTGCTGATTTCCAACCACACAGCACTTCGGTGATGTCGCGCACCTTGCGCGTGGAAACGCCTTCCACGTACATCTGCGTGATAGCCAGCACCAATGTCTTCTCACTGAGCGGATAGCGCTCGAACAGCTCGGTCTGGAACTCCCCGTCGCGATCCTTGGGCGCCATCAGCTCTAACTCGCCCACCCGTGTTTTCAGGGTGCGCGGATTGTATCCGTTTCGGTAGCCGCGCCGCTCCCCAGTCCGCTCGTAACTGTCCGCCCCTAAAAAACTCGTCATCTCGGCTTCGAGCACCTGCTGCACCACTCGCTCTACCATCCGCCGCATCCCGTCGTCGCCGGTTGCCGCGGCTCCTTGCCATGCCTCTCTCGGTTCGCTATCGTTGCTCTTGCGGGCCATCGGTTTCTTCTCCTTTGAAGTTTTCTCGACAAAAACAGTGTAAGGAGATCCTGTTTGGCTCGCTCTGCCTACCCCTCCCGGCTCGGCTGCGCGCACCCTATTGCTCCGAAAACATCTTCCCACTATGCGGACGCTTGTGCAGGTGGCGGTTTGCTGAGTTGCCGCACGCATCTTTGGTGATACCGGATCTGAGCTTCTTTTTCCCCTTGATCGAAGTAGGTTATGCCAAGTTCCTGGTAGGCCGTCCCGCGATGGAGCACGTGATAGATCACCGTCAGGAGTGAATGCGCCGTCGCCACAAGAGCTCGTTTTTTCCCACGCCGACCGACAATCCGCTCATAACGAGCTCGAAACTATGCTTTCTTGGTTCGGGTGGCTGCCCAAGCCGATTGCGTCAACGCGGCCCGCAACCAGGAGTTTCCTTTGCGAGTGCGCCCGCTCCTTTGTTTGCCGGCACTTTCATTATTTCCAGGGCAAACGCCGGCCCACGAGGACAGGTGAGCAGCCGAAGGAAACTGCTTCATGTCGGTTCCGATCTCCGCTAGAATCGTCGCGGCCGAGTCGTTGCCCAAGCCCGGTATCGTTTTCATCAACTCATAGGGCTCGCGACAGGCTTCCAGCCTTCGTTGGATCTCCTGGTCGAGTTCCTGCACTTGCTGTTCCAAGAACCGGAGGTGACTGATGCCTTGCTTGAGCTGAAAACGATGAGGGTCGCCCAGCACATGCCCTTCAATTGCCTTTACGATCTCCGGAATTTTTGTCCGCAGCTTCCGTAGTGCTAGTTGAGCAACCTGTTCGGGTGTGCTTTGACCCTCAATCAGCGCTTCCAGCATCTCCTGCCCGGAAAGCCCGAAAACGTCGGACAGCACGTCGCCAAGCTTCAGATTTGCATCTCCATAACTTTCTGGATGCGATTCCGTTCCGCCGTACCCTCACCGACTAATTGCTTTCGCCGCCGGGTTAAGTCTCGTCGCTCACGTATAGGCCGAGGCGGAATAAAACTCCCACGCATCCAACCATGGCGCAACAGATAGGCCAGCCATTGGCAATCTCCTACGTCGGTTTTCCGTCCGGGCACATTCTTGATATGTTGGGCGTTTGCCAACAGGACTTCGACCGACTCTTCCAAGATGTTGAACACGGGCTTCCAATAACATCCCGTGCTCTCCATCGCAACTTGGGTGCAATCACACTCCAATAACCACTCTTTCAGAATGGTCAGGTCTGTGACCGTGGTCCCGAATACTCTTGTCACCGATTTTGGCGTCTGCTCTCCGTTGCTGGTGAGAACGCAAACCGCGACTACCTTCTTGCCAATATCGATGCCAGATCGCGCAGCGCTTCGTGGGCCGCATCCGGAAACCCAGACCGCTGTGAGGTCACCGGTGCGATAACACCGGGCCAGCTTCTCGGCATCGCGCCGGTCGGTCTTGACCCGATCTCCTGCTTGGCCCGGCGCCAGCGACGGCGCGATGACTTCGCAGTGCACGCCCAACTGCGTCAACTGCCAATACAAAACCTACCTGGCCGGACCAGCTTCATAGCAGGCTTTCAACTGCTTCACCGGGCCGAGCTTCGCCACCAGCTTGCGGATAGGTTCCAGGCGGTTCGGAATCATCCCAAGCGAGCGCACTTCGCCGCTCGGCTCCGCCACCGCTACCGCAATCGTCCCCGCGTGGACATCCAAACCAATAAAACCCATCTTAGACGTGCGACCACTTCCTTTCGTATTCGGCTCTGCGCCGCCCGTTTCAACTCTTCGCAGCGTCACCCGCGTCACTGCGAAGGATTGGCCGCTCCATTTTGACTAGGGTGGCGTTCATTCGCGCGCTCAAGCAGACTTGGACATACAGGCTGACGGGGAACTCATCACGAGCCGCCCGTGCCCTACGCCCTTTGTGCCGATCAGTAGATCCGCCAGCTTCTGAATCTGTCGCGCTGTTCCGCGTACGATGATCACCTCCAGGCACGTATCGTGGTCGAGGTGCGCATGAGTTGTCGAGATGATCGATCCGTGATATTGATGCTGAATGTTCATCAGCTTTTCCGGCAGCAGACGGGAATGGTGATCGTAGATCAGTGTGATAGTGCCCACCGCAATCGATCCCGGATTTTCCACAGCGGCTCCGACCAGGCGGTCTCTGATCAGGTCGCGGAACGCTTCTGAACGATTTGTATAACCCTGTTTCGCGATAAATCGATCGAAACGCTCCAGGAGTCCTGCGTCGATCGCAACACCGATTCGGCTGAGTTCTGGCATATAGGCGCGAGCTCTTCTATACAATACTAATGCGGAGCCGTAGCACGATTTCGCTTGTACGTGCTACTCGACAGAAGCTGCGCCCGGCTTCATGCATATTCCAGACGGCTACCTGAGCCCTTCCACCTGCGCCACGCTGTACGCAGCCTCGTCGCCCTTCTGGTACGTGGCGCTTCGTAAGATGCGCCGTGCATTGCAAACGAAAGTGGCGCCGCTGCTCGCAGTTTTTTCTGCGTTCTCGTTTGTGATCATGATGTTCAACTTGCCGCTGCCGGGCGGAACCACTGGGCATGCGGTGGGCATGGCGATCGCCGCGATTGTGCTCGGCCCCTGGTTTGCTCTTCTCTCGGTCTCGACAGCATTGCTGATTCAAGCTCTCCTGTTTGGCGATGGCGGTATCACAACGTTCGGAGCGAACTGCTTCAACATGGCAATCATCGGGTCCTTCGCCTCGTATGCCGTATACCGTGTGATCGCTCGTGGCGCCGCGCTCACCGCCAGGAGGCGCGTGGTGGCCGCGGGACTTGCCGGCTACCTTGCGATCAATCTGGCCGCACTGGCCGCCGCGATTGAGTTCGGGGTCCAGCCGCTTTGGTTTCACACTGCTTCGGGGGTTCCACTCTATGCCCCTTATCCGTTGCACATCGCCATCCCGGCTATGCTGCTTGGGCACCTCACCTTCGCCGGTCTCGCTGAGTTTGTGCTTTCGGCTGGCCTGGTGGCTTACTTGCAGCGGGCCGATACTTCGCTGCTGCGCCGCACCGCTCCCGGCGTGGACGAAGGGGAAACTGCCGGGCCGAAGCTGGACTCGATCGTCGCGGGAGAGCCTAGAGCGTCTGGCAAACTCTGGGCCGTTCTTGGCCTGTTTCTCGTGCTCACGCCGCTCGGCATTCTGGCTGCCGGAGGCGCCTGGGGAGAATGGCGCGCCGAGCAATTCGCAAATCCGGCCAGCCGGGCGGGCATCGCAGCCGCGTCGGGCGGCTTAGCTCCGCCCGGGCAAACTCCCAGCGGGCTTGCGCGGCTCTCAAAGCTCTGGACTGCGCCGTTTCCCGATTACGCACCTTCCGCTATTCGCAGCGCGAGCTTTGGATACTTCCTCTCCGCCCTATTCGGCGCAGGAGCCATCATCCTGTTCGCCTCCGCAACGGCTTGGCTCTTCGCGCGACTTCCTGGATCCTCTCGCCTCCGCCCGAGCTTTGTCGAGAAAACAGTCGCGACACTGCTGCGTCTGTCCGAAGAAGCGCTCTTTGCGGAAACGTTTGCCCAGCGCTCTGGCTGGCTTCAGCAGATGGACCCGCGCGTCAAGCTGGTGGGAATCGCCTGTTGGATTTCAGCGGTGCTCGCCGCGCACAGGCTTGCGGTGGTCGCCCTTCTGTTCGCCTTCGCCGTTCTGCTTGTGCTTGGAAGCGGCCTTCCAGTTCGATTAGTCGGCCGAGTCTGGATGGGCGTGCTTGCCTTTACTGGGCTGATTGCGCTGCCGGCGATCTTCTTGACGGGCGGCCGGACACTGGCCGTGGTTCCGTTCGTCGCCTGGCCGGTCACCTCCGAAGGCATTGCGGCCGCTGCGTTCCTGCTGCTGCGCGCCGAAACCGCCGCTACGCTCCTGAGTGTTTTGGTTGTAACTACCAGTTGGAACCGCCTCCTTCGGGCGCTGCGTATTCTTCGGCTGCCCGCCGCGGTGGTAGTGATTCTGCAGATGACCTACCGCTACATCTTTGCCTTTCTACAATCGGCTCAGGAGATGTTTGAAGCGCGCCGCACTCGCCTGCTTGCTCCGTCGGACGGAGCTGGCCAGCGTGCTGGTGCCTCCTCCATTGCCGGAGCGCTGCTTGAGCGCAGTTTTCTCCTCAGCCATGACGTTCACCTCGCTATGCAGGCGCGCGGCTTCCGGGGAGATATCCGGCTGTATGACGATCTCGCAATGACGCGGATCGACTGGCTTCAACTGTCTACTGCCGCCGCGCTCTCTGCCCTCGCTATTTGGATAGGCCGGTAAACGATGCCATCTGCCCTGATCGAAGTCTCCGGAGTCTCGTATTCGTACAACAAAGTCGCCGCGCTGAAGGATTTCACAGCTGCATTTGCTTTGGGCGAGCGCGTTGCTTTGATTGGCGCGAACGGTTCCGGCAAATCTACCCTGCTTCGCCTGTTAGCCGGGCTGGCGTTTGCGGCAACCGGCCAAGTCCATTTCGACGGCGTCGCGCTCACCGAGGGCGCGCTCGAGCAGGCCGCTTTCTTTTACGCCTTCCGCCGCCGCGTCGGAGTTGTCTTTCAAAATCCGGATGTGCAGCTGTTCAACGCCAGTGTTTTTGAGGAAGTTGCTTTCGGCCCTCTGCAACTCGGTTGGCCTGGCAAACAAGTTCGTCAAAGAGTGGAAGAGATCCTCGAGCTGATGAAGATTTCGCACTTGCGCGACCGCGCTCCCCATCGCCTTTCAGGTGGAGAAAAGAAGCGTGTGGCGCTGGCTTCGGTGCTGGCCACCGATCCGGAAGTTTTGCTTCTCGATGAACCCATTGCCGCGCTCGATCCGGCCAGTCAGGATGGGATTCTTGAGCTGCTTGCATCCTGGGCCGGTAGTTCGCGCGTGGTGATCACGGCGACCCACGACCTGAACGCTATCGATAGTATTGCCGATCGCTGTCTCATACTTCAGGGCGGGCAGCTCGCGGCTGAAATCACTCCCTACCGGCTCCTGCACGACTTACCTTTGCTCGAGCGAACGGGTTTACTCCGGCGTCAGCATCACAGTCATGATTCACCTATCCCCGAACCTCACGGGCACCTTCATACTTCCGATGTAGACGAAGTAAGGTAACCATGGCCCCACCGGACTATTCCGGTTCTAACTATTAGGATAATGATTAGCAAAAAAGTACACCACGTGGGAAAATTTTCACGCTATCAGGGCATTTGCGGGCTTTATACTTCTCTCTTTTCTTCTACTTACCCCTCCCATGAGATTGGCCGGAATAGTGGATCTAAAATTGCAACTGAGTGTGGCAGATCCAATGCCTTCTGTTCTGAATGACTCCGTTACCCCAGCGCCGTTTCTTCCCAACCTTGGTATGCCCGATCTTGATACCGTTATCGGCAAATCCGCAGAGGAACTCTGTGATGACTTAATGCTTCACACTTTCGAGTGCGATCAATGCATCAATGGTCAAGAGAATTCCTGCCCCACTTTCTGCTGCTTGCGGGAAAAGATTGCGCAAGAAGGTGGCGTGTCTAAGGGTATTTTCCTTAGCATGTAGGCGAAGGCGAGCCTTCAGCAATTCACCGGGTAGTACGCAACGTTGCGCACGGTGTAGATCGTGCCTACATCGCTCCCGTATTCGTAAGTCTTCGTTAGCCGCTTCCCTGTGGGGGAGTCATTTCAACGTTGCTCAGTAGCACAGACGCTGTCCCCCCAGCATGAGCGACACCATAACCGGCCAATCGTCAATAAATCATCACAAAGTTGAGGTGAATGGGATACGGTTGCACTATGTGACAGCAGGATGCGGTGATCCCATCGTCTTACTGCACGGCTTTCCCGAAACCCATTATGCCTGGCGTAAAGTAATGCCCGGGCTGGCCGAGCACTACACCGTGATAGCGCCAGACCTGCGAGGCTGCGGTGACTCGGACAGACCGGGCAGCGGGTATGACAAGCAGACCGTTGCAGAGGACGTCTATTTACTAGCGAAACATCTGAATCTAGGCCCCATTCACCTGGTCGGTCACGACGTGGGCATGATGGTTGCTTATGCTTATGCAGCCACCTACCCGGCAGAAGTGAGTCGGCTAGTGTTGATGGAAGCAGCTTTGCCAGGCCTGGGTTTAGAAGAGCTGTACGACGCAGTGAAGTATCCAAGGATGTATCACCTTCCGTTGTTCGAAGCACCCAATGGACTCGCCGAAGCGCTCATTACGGGAAGGGAAAAGATGTTCGTCTCGCATTTTATGCGTCAACAGACCTATGACCCCACAGGACCGGACGAAGCAGCGCTGGATGAGTACACGCGCCATCTTTCCGCGCCAGGCGCCCTGCGCGGCGGAATTGAATACTTCCGGGCACACCGGATCGATGCGGAACGGAATCGTCAGCACGCGAAGACGAAGCTTCCCATGCCGGTTTTAACCATTGGCGGAACGGCGAGCTTCGGAGCTCACTTACAGGGGCAAATTGAACCGCTTGCCGACCAGTTGGACAGCGTGATGATAGCCGATTGCGGTCATTACCTGGCTGAAGAGCGGCCAGAGCGCGTACTCGACGAACTTCTGCGTTTCTTTAGCGGAAGCAAGTGATGGAAGCATGACGGAAATCTTGAGAGTAGGTATGGTCGGCGCCAGCGCTGAACGCGGATGGGCGAAGGGAATCGCATGTTCCGGCAGTCCAAAAACTAAAGGGGCTTGAGTTGGCGGCGGTAGCTGCAGGTGACCAAGCCAAATCCGACGCAGCCGCCCAAGCGCTCGGTGCAAAGAAAGCTTACGTGAACGCGAAGGAACTAGTGCAAGACCCCGACATCGACCTGGTTACGATCACTGTCAAGGTTCCTGACCATCGAGAATTGGTGTTGGGAGCGGTGGCGGCGGGCAAGCACATTTACTGCGAGTGGCCGCTTGGCCGCAACCTGGCGGAAGCAGAGGAAGTGTCAGCCGCGGCTGAGAAGGCGCGAGTGCATGCGGCCATCGGCCTGCAAACGCGGAAAAATCGGGCGGCACTCCAAGCACGCGAGTTGATTGGCTCGGGCGCGATCGGCCGGCCGCTCAGTGCCCGGCTTTACTCCGGAACTGTTGCTTTTTCATCGAAGATTACCGTGGCAGATGTGTACTTGGAAGACGCAGAGAACGGCGCCACATTGGTGAGCATTCACGGGGGCCATGCAATCGATCTCGCTATCGCTGTCTTGGGTCCACTACAAGATGCGACAGCGCTGGGGACCACTCAACATCCCGAGATCGAGATCAGGGACAAAGGAATCCGGCAGGCACGTTCGATACCCGATCACCTCTTGACTCAGGCACGGATGAAGAATAGAGCGGCGCTGTCATTGGAAGTAGCCGGCGGCTGTCCGGCGAATGCAACACCGTTCCGCCTGGAAGTGACGGGTGAACAGGGCGTTCTTGTGCTTGACGGTGGTGCGCCCCGGGGTTTTCAATCACGAGTGCGGACTGGCCAGAGAATGCAGTCAATCGCTCGATGAGGCGAAACCGGCAGACAAACTGAAGACGGTGCTGCCTCATTTCTAGCGCGCCGAAAAAGAGCGATTACGCGAATCAAGTATTAGATCGGGTCAATAACCACGACCCGCAACAACGAGTTTCCACGACAGGTTTACTGAGGCCGGATTGCGTGAGCCTACCTGAACAGGCTCAGAATTAGTGAAGTCACGTCTTGAATCCTTGGATGCTTGAGGTTCAAAGGACAAGTAGTAAATAGAACACCGGGAACCGCGGCGGGATCGATGCAGTGGTCGGCAATCCAAGAATCGGTATTGTCGTCAATCTCTGAGGCAGGTGTGCCGCCGAGTGCGGTCTCCCACGACGCGCGATAGCCGGGAGCATAGCCGATGATCAGGTCAGGAGCCACTGAGGCGTTCTGAGGAGACGGCTTCTCCACGTACACAGAGTTGACAACCGGGCGGCCGTTCACGGGATCACGCCAGGCAAGAAGTTGTTCGCGTAAGTTGGCGAGTAGCGAACGGCTTTGCTCGCCGTCCGCAACGATTCCGTGGGCTTCCCGGCCGATTCGATTGAGGTAAAGGCCGTTTAACCCGATTGCGTAAGCTTCTGTCGAAGGCCATGCCACGCTGTTCAGGTTTGTATCGTCACCGGGCTGCCCGGTGAGAGACAGAAAGCCACGGTCCTTTAGCCAGGCATTGAGGTGAACAGCGCGATCGAAGCTGGTGAATCCATGGTCGGACAGGATGATCAGCTGCGTGGCTGGAAACGCGCGGCGAACTTCACCGACACACTCGTCAACCTCGCGGTAAACGTCAAGCAGTTCCCGCTCATGCCGGCCCCAAAGCATATGGGAATTCTGGTCGATGGAGGAGAAATAGAAGAAGAGCAGGCCGCCGGTGAAATGGCGCAGTGAGTAGCGCAGCAGATTGCGCTCATCGCGCATAACGAGCCGAGCTTGCGATTGAAATTCGGGGAGGTCGAAGACGTGCTGGCGAAGCGCGGAGGTGTCCTCCGGAATGCCGAGCGTGTAGAATCGTCCGGTCTCGCGAACTACATCCGCAGCCCAGTTCGGCGGAGCGGAAACGGGGAGAGCAGGCGAGACTGGATCGATATTAACCGGTGAGACATAGAGTTGGAAGCCGGGATGGATCTGTTTCGCAAACACGCGGAAGGCCCCGCGGACAGAAGACACGTGAGCGATCAATGAAAAATCGCCGACCAGCCAACCAGACCACTCCCCTTGGCGCAGGATAACGATGTCCTTTCCCAGTGCTAACCGCATGACCGAAGCATCAGGATCCACATCGACCGCTAGATTCACCGATGTGTATGGCTGGTCTTTGCGGAGCGAATTCGGAGGACCCTCAACCGGCAGTACAGTATGGCCCTTTTGCAAGTGGACCTTGATGATACGGCCGCCGGAGACAGAATGCGAGAGCTCTTCCGGATCGTCGGTATAGAAGCTGAAGGAACCAAGCGTGCCGCGCAGGTCGGGCGTACCCATACCGGAGAGCGCATGACCGGCTTCGATCGGCGGGTAATTGGTAGGCATGCGGACAACTGTGACCGGATAGCCACGGCGGGAGAGGGTCTGCCAAAATGGCGTTCCTTTGCGGAGCGCAATCACGCGCGAACTCGAGAGCGGGAGGACGTAGGGACCGACCGGCAACTGCCAACGAGGCTCTTCGGTGCGCGACATCGAAGAGAACGGTTCAAGAGTTTTCGGATCGCGATGAATAAAGTCGAAGAGGCCGTGTTCGGCGGGTTCGAGCCCGGTAATAAAAGTTGACCAAGCGACTGGGCTCTGCGGAGGCGTGGTGGTTTGGAGGCGACTGAAGCGGCCTTGCTGGCGGAGTTTCGCAAGGTTAGGCAGCGCGGCCCAGTGGCGCTCGACAAAGCCAGGATCCATTCCGTCGATACCGAGCACAATCAACCGCGGAACGGGATGGGATCGATGGACAGAGCTGCATCCAATGAGAGAAACGAAGCAGACTGCGGCGAGACAAGCGAGCGGCCGGAACTCAAGCTTCACGGACCACCGAGATAGCCCAGGCTTCGCAATCGTTCCAGTGTTCTTTGATCCAGCTGGGACGTGCCGGTATGTCCGATCACCTGGCGAAGTTTGTTCTGGGCATCGATCCATTGGGTAAGAGTGGCGATTTTCTTTTCGACGTCATCAGGATGTTGTGCCGAGAGATCATGCTGCTCCGCGGGGTCTGTCTTGCGATCGTACAGCTCGACCTTTTTGATTCCGGCTTTTGCGGCCTTATTGCGGTAGATGAACGTCCACTGCGAATCGATGATGGAGAAACTGTCGGTTGAATTCTCGGGAACCAGACCTTCCGGGCGCACTGCGGCGAACTTCGAAGAGAGGACGAGACCGCGGCGCTTGAACTCCTGGCCACGGGCCAGAGGGACGAGGCTCTGCCCTTCCGCAACAGGTGGAGTTTTCAGTGCGAGCAGATCGAGCACGGTCGGCATCACGTCAATTAACTGCACGGGCTCGCTAATGCGGCGGGGCTTTGGGAAGAGGGCAGGGTTCCACATCATCAGTGTCACGTGGGTAAGCTCTTCGTAGACAGAGTGACCGTGGGCCGTCCAGCCGTGGTCCCAAAACTCCTCACCATGATCCGAGAGGACGATGATGAGTGTGTTATCGAGAACACCTAGTTGTCTGAGTTTCTTGATAAGCAGTTCGAAACTACTGTCGTTGCGGAGGACCTCGCCGTCGTAGCGATTTTCAGCCTGATGTATGAAGCGGTCAGGATCGATGCCTGCTTTTTCACACATCGCGCGGTTGATGACTGCGCCTCCGCCGTACTCGTGATTGGTTTTGAAGCTGGCGTACTCGCGCTCGAACGTCGACGTTTCGGCGGGCTTGGCGAAGACAGATTCGAAGGGAGGAGGCGGGTCGTAGGGAGCATGCGGATCGGTTGCGTGCGCGTATAGAAAGAACGGCTCGTCGTGGTGACGGTCGAGCCAGGGGAACACAACTCTATTGAGAGCGGCGGAATCGGTGGCCCGATCTGTTCGAGCGTTCACCTGACGGAGAACAACCGGATACTCGAGCATATAGTCGAAACCGCGGTCGAGTCCGGTGGCTCGTCCGACGAATGGGGTGGACACGATGCTGGCCGTGACGTATCCGGCCGTGCGGAGCTGAGCGGCGAGGGTTGCGGATCCGGCGGGAATGGTATCGGCGTCGGACACGATGCCGTGGGTGAACGAGTAGAGCGAGGTCATCAAGGAGGCAATCGACGGTTTGGTCCAGGTGGCTTGTGCCTGAGCATTGTCGAACACAATGCCAGATGCTCCGAGCTTTTTGAGAAACGGCGTGGTGTTGCGAGAGTAGCCATAGAGGCTTGCGTGATCGGCCCGCAAGGTATCGATCGTGTAGATGAGAACGTTGGGCCGAGACTTTAGTGGGCTCGTAATCACGGGATTGGCCCATAGGGCGACGTCTCCCTCTCGCTCCGACTCAGTCCGGAGTTGAAGAGTGATGGCGCGGCCATTCCAGCGTGAAAGATCGATGTCCGCATCCTGCCACGTATCGGGATCGTCCAGGGATTTTGAGAAGAGGTCAGCGGATGAACCGACCACCGAAACTGTGAACTTGATCCTACTGTTTCTCGCTGTGGCGCCCATGCCGAAATGGAAGTGAGCGCCGCTCGGAATGTGAAGGGCGAAGCTCATGCTGGACGGGGAGTGAATGTAGATGGCGTCGCGATATTCGTCCCGCTTGCCAAGGTTCGCACGATCGAAGCGGTGGACAAACGCAGCCGGTTTCGGGATTAATCTAATCGAGTGAATGCCGACAAGGGCCTGGAGGCTGTCGGTCGGCATGATACCGAGGAGACGACCCCCTTTTGGAGCATCGACATTGATATCGAACCGGTAGACGTTATACTGGCCGGGCGGTCCGAGCTTCTGCTTTGCTTCGAAGTCGCCGATTTTGATCTTGATTTCGCTTCCGCCCTGGGCGGACATTCTGATCTCGACGGCCTCGTAGAGGCTCCAATCGATTGCCGGCTGCCTCGGGGCCAAGATGACGGGTGTTGAGCCCTCGCCCTTGAGCATCAGGTCGCCATTTCTTACTCCGATCCGGCCCCGGATCAGCTGCCAGCCGATATCCGAAGTGGAGTAGAAGTTCTGCCAGACGACGGGTTCGGCAGCCACGGCAGCGCTGGTGGCAGGCGATGCCGAGATTTTCGCCTCAGCTAGCCGGTCACTCAGACGCAGCGCCTGACCAAGCAAGAGCGACTGGGACAAGGCCGCCAGGCAAAGTCCCGTCAGCCTTAAGTTACAAAGAGAGCGCAAGAAATATCGTAGCTCCGATCATCACCGTTTTGCCGGTGCTGCTTGAGCGAATCATGACGCCTAGAACTCTATGCGTGCTCCGACTTGAATGATACGCGGCGTGTTGGCCTGTGAGCTGAGGTTGATGAGCCCTGTAGTTGCATTCGGATTGTTCAGCGTTGGGTGGTTAAAGGAGTTAAAGAAATCTCCGCTCATACGAAGGCGAACTCGTTCTGTAATTGTGAAGTACTTGAACGCCGAGATGTCCTGATTCCAGGCGGACGGACCGAGCATGTAATTGCGCCGGTTCCAGCTGAGATTGTCGGTAATCAAGGTGGGGACCACCGATCCGTCGGCAAGGTTCTGAGAGACATAGTTGTCGAAGTTGGAACCGAGTGGATGAATCGCGCGGGCACCGCGATCGACAGGAACGATCGTTTCGAGTGCGGAGAGATTGACGGCGCTGGCCTGCGTGGGATCGAAGTCGCCCGCGAACCAAAGCTTCTGATTCTGCCCGAATATATTGAGATTTAAGCGCTTACCGGAAGCAAGGGCGGGATTGCCGAATTGATACTCGTTGGCGCTGTTGCCCATCCAGAATCCGTTGTCCCAGGTGCCGATAAAAGCGACCTGCCAGCCGCCGACCAGCGCGTCAACTCCGCGATTTACATTTGCAAGGTACTTCTTGCCTTTGCCGAAAGGAAGCTGATAGATGCCGTTCCAGGTAATCCTTTGCGGCGGAACCTGGCTTGAATTTGTATAGAGAAGACGAAGCCGCTGGCTGTCGCTGAGGTTGGGAGCGCCGACGAGTTCGTTGTTGGCCGGAACCGATCCGGTAGTTCCGCCGCCCTGGTTGCCGCCGCCATTTGAGACGGCGTTGATTCCGCCACTACCGCCAAAAGTGAAGCCGCCGGCATCGTTCGTTGTCAGAGTATGCGTGTAGGCATAGAAGAACTGGAAGGAAAGTCCGCTCGAGAAACGCTTGTCAAGAACCACCTGGAAACCATTGCTATTCGAGTAACCGTTGTGCCGGACAGCACCGTAGGCGCCGCCGTTCAAACTATTCAGATTCCAGTTTGGGTCTAGCTGACGGTCATAGTAAAGAACCGGAGCAATTTGGCCGGTTTGCAGCTGATAGTTGTATTTGGAGAGCGGAGCGTTAACGTCCCAGTTCTGCTGAAGGTTGCTGCCGTGATTTCCGGTATAGGCGAGCTTTAAAATCAGGTTCTGAGCGAGTTCGTGTTCGATTGTGAAAGTCCATTCCTGCATCCGGTTGTCATTCCAATGATGGGCGTCCAAAGCGAGGAACCCTTGCGCGGAGCTATCTATGGCTCCCGGTGCAACGTTCGCCGTTCCAGCGGCGCCGAGCATGTCGCTCGAGGCGGGAACAGCCGTGAGGGAATAGACGGCGTTTGCTCCCTGGAGAGTGTCGAGATTGTTCTGATAGCGCAAGTTCAGCGGAGGATTGACGCGCATCGATTGAAGGATCTGTGAAAGCGGCAGCGGCCAGTAGTACATGCCGTAGCCGCCGCGAATCACCCATTTATCGCTTAAGCGGTACGCAGCGGCAGCGTGTGGCGAGAAATCTGTCAGTACGTTGGGCGTGAGAGCGCTAGGAAATCCGATTGAATCCGCCGAGACACCGGTGAGCCCGCGATTGGCCCAAGCGTTAATGACCGGCTGCGGAAGCCCGGGAATCGTGTTCAGGGTGGTGTATGTCGGCAAGACAACTTGCATCGAGGTGGGACTTAGAGAATTCAAGTCGATGGTGTCGAGGCGATTATATTTTTCTTTGTACGGAGTCCAAAACTCCCAGCGGAGACCCATGCTCAAGGTCAGCTTGGGAGAGAGCCTCCAGGTGTCCTCGGCAAAGAGGCCGATCTCTTTCTGGCGGAAATAGAAGAAGCCGCGATTGTACTGATTGGAAAGGTAGGAGGGGATGCCGAGTTCCAGGCTAGCCAAGCCGGATCCGGTAAATGGCGTGATCGCCTGGGCGGAAGGGTCATACAATCCGGTCCAATTACTGCCGAAAAACTCGGAGCCTTGCGCCTGCTGTAATTCTTCGACGTTATTGTATTCCTGCCTGCCCTTAAAACCGAACTTCATGCTGTGCTTGCCTTTGACCCAGGTGACATTGTCGTCGAGTTCGTACTGAGTCATGTTCTGCGCCTTGTGATTATCGGAATCCCAACCGCCGCCGTAAAACATGTTGTAGGCATCGGTGTAAACAGTGGGCCAGCCTGTAGCGCCGAACGGGTTGGGGAGGCCGAGCTTCGAATCCCAATTGACGCTATCCGCGCCGGTTCCCTGTCCGTTCTTAGAGCGGACACCAGCCGCCTGAAAATCGTTGAGCAAGGATGGACTAAACACGTGAGTGTAATGGGCAGTGATGTTGTAGACGTCCGAGTTCTGAGCGGAGCTGCCGGTGGAATCGGTTTGCCCGGGCGGAGGAAAACCGTAGTGACCTCCGTCCTGCAAAAAGTCATAGTGGGATCGTGTAAAGCGGACCGACAGGGTATCTCGCTCAGAGAACACCTGATCGAAGCGGCCGGTTATGGAGTTGGTGTCGGTGTTCTGAGGGTAGTAAGTCTGATAATTCTGCGCAATCCAAGGGTTCGCGCTGGCATTTGGCCCGGAAGGCAGAGGCGTGACGCCTTTAAATCCGTTTAACACCTGCGTATTGAGGAGGTTCGCTGGAATGATGTTGTTCGGGAACGGGGACCGAGCGCCGGTCGCGGTTGTGGTGTACGGATTGTACAGCGTGAATTTATC
The DNA here is from genome assembly GCA_965219105.1 of Bryobacteraceae bacterium. Lineage (GTDB taxonomy): Bacteria > Acidobacteriota > Terriglobia > Bryobacterales > Bryobacteraceae > Bog-105. The sequence goes on from OZ244728.1 coordinate 5,489,675, forward strand.
GCCGCTCGTATCGGTAAGGTTGCTGAAGTCACCGGCCCACATGGCGGCGGTCGGCACGGCGGTTTGCTGAAAGAGCTGCTGTCGCTGTTTCAGGAACTCCTGGTCATAGAAGAAGAAGGCTTTGTTTTTGACGATCGGGCCGCCGACGAAACCGCCGAACTCGTTCCGAATGAGCTTGGCGGGCGTGTTGCCATCCTGAACAGCGCGGGCGACCAAACCGCCATAGTTATCGCGTAGAGTCTCAAATGCGCCACCGTGAAATTGATTGGTTCCACTCCGGGTGACTAGTTCAATCGTGGCGGGACGGTCAAAGGCCGCACCGGAGCCGGCTGTCTCGACGCGGTACTCCTGGATGGTATCGAGGCCAGGCTGAACGCGCGAGATGCCGCCGCCGAAGCGATCGACATAGGACATTCCGTCGAGCAGGATGTCGGTCGAACCAACCATCATGCCGTTGGTGCGCGGGGAAGGAGCTCCCTGCGTGTTCTGGCCGCCTTCGACACCTGGGGTGAGATTAAAAAGATTGCTGATCTGACGCCCGTTCAACGGCAGATCGTGGATCTGCTGCGCCGTTTTCTCATCGCTGAGTTGAGCACCTTCAGTGGCGATTTGAGAAGCTGCGCCGTTCACCTCTATTTTCGACTGCACCGTGCCTACTTGCAGATTGGGATCCACAGTGACCGTCTGTCCGGCTTGGATGGTGAAGCTCGTTTCCCACTTGTCGAAGCCGGGAGCTTCAACGACGAGATGATACGGGCCAACGTGCAGGCTTCCGAAGGTATAAAGCCCGGCGCCGGTAGATTTGGATGCGCGGACTGCGCCGGTGGCTGTATCGTTCAGTGTTATGTTGGCGTTCACGATCGGCGCCTTGGACGGGTCCTGAATGGAGCCGGTCACAGTTCCAAGGCCGGTCTGGGCCGAAAGCGGAACATATAGAAGCACGACGGCTGCGAGGAGCTTTCTTACACTGAGCAAGAAACTGTGCATTTGTAACCTCTCCCTTGAGTGACTACGGATTGAGGGGAGGATAACAGGCTTGCCGGGAGCATGTCAACTGAAAAGGTTGTAAAAAGAATTCAAGAAAATGGGTGGTTCCGGCAGCCTTTGTTGCTCGGGGTCGAAGGGTACTGCGACGCCTGTCAAAAAACCTCGATAGAGGTTTTCAGCTTGCCTGCGCCGAGCAGGTCTTTCACCTGGACTGTCCATTTGCCTAGTGGATCATTGAGGGCGATCGGTAGAGCTACTTCGGCGGATCCTCCGGGGGACAGAACGTTCCCGGAGTAGGCGGGGAGGAGTTGGCCATCGGGGCCGCGGGTTTCGACGTGAAACACGGAGGTTCCGGCGAAAGAACCGCTTTCAAGCTCGAGGCCGACATGACCGGTTTCGCCCCGCGCCAGACGTTGCGGCGCATGTAGCGTGAGCTTCGGAAACGGCGTAGGGCTGAAGGCGATGATAAGCGGCTCATAGGGATTCAGCGTAAGTGCGAGATGTTTGACCTTGCCCAAGGCCTTCGACTGGCGAACGTCGAACGCATAGAGCTCTCCGGGCGCGATCAGGCGAACTTGCTGAACTTTCTCGAAGCGGCGCTCGGATGCTACTTGCAAAGGTCCGAGTCCATCGATTTCGATGGGAGGGTTCGTGAGAAGGCCGACGATGGTGACGCCGCCATTCCGAAAAGTGTGGGTTTCGACTCCGGGGATGGGCGCGTTCTGCGCATCGACGACTGAAAACTGAGGATGCACACCGGCGGTTGTGATTGCAGTGCCCATAGCGCGGTAGGTTTGGGCTCCAGTGCCCAGAATGCGCTGCTGGGCGTAATCGAGTGCGTTCAGGTGAATGACTCTGCCCCTTCCGCTGTCGCCAGAGAGGATTGAGGCGAGACTTGATTTGGGTAGACGGCGGCTGTGTTCGTCGAAGGTACCGGCTTCGCCATCGACTATTAGAGTTCCGCCCTGCCGAACAAACTCTGTGATCGCCGCCGCTTCGGCTTCGGAAAGCGAACTCGAGCGAGGCAGCACCAAAATGCGGTAGCCGCGCTTTAAGAGCTCGCCCTGTTCGACCCCGCCGTAGGAGACGAAATTATATTGCAGGCCGTGATCTTCGATCAGACGGCAGTAGGAATCGCGGAGACGCAGAAAGTCACTGTCTTTGCGCTCGGTCGAGGACATGCGATTCATCCAGGCATCGCCCTTGGAGCGTTGAGCCAGCATCCAATCTGTTCGCATGCTTGCTTGCGAGTAATGGATGGCGATCGGATCGTGCTGCCTGACGCTCGCAATCATCAGCGCACCGATGCCGTTGCGCAGTTCGTTCCAGTAACCAGCCACGTCCCTGCCGCGGGGTCCGAGTTTGCCGCCGGGTTCAATAATGTCGTTCTTCTCGTCCCAAATGATGTGGCCGCGCGCCCCATGCAGTAGCTCGTACCAGATACGGTGTTGTTCCTCGGGACCAGTGGCGAAGGCAGTCGTAACGAAGGCGAGACGAGGGTTTAGGGATCGAACGATCTCAATGTTGTCGCCGATATCATAAGGCTCCATAACGTCAAGGGTGGAGCTGAGCCGGGCGTAGTCATAGCCGCCCCATCCGGGCATCTGAGCGCCCTCGATGCCAACGTAAGCGTGCGGATCGACTGAATGGATTGCATCGACACCCATCTTCAACGCTCGCGAGAAGGCGATGTCCATCCATTCCTTGAAATCAGCCCAGGACGAGTAGTTTTCGTCTTTGCGCTTCATCGCCTCACGAGTTGTATTCGGGGTGACCAAGCTCCAGTCGGTGAAGTCAGTCCCCCATTGACCGTTTAGGGCGGCGAGTGTACCGTAGCGATTTTTGAGCCAGCTCCGCATAGCGTCAAGCGAGTGATCGGAGAAGTCGAAGTCCCAAAATTCGGCAAGCTCGGCAATGCCGGATTCATCGGCCAAGTTGTAGAAGATGGGGCGGTAGGGGGAGTAAACCCGAGTGCTTGCGACAAGCCGATCGTGGATTCGCGATAGCCACGCGGGATCAGAGAAGCTGGGGTGGCGTTTAAATGCCTCTTTGCTCGAAGGATCTTTTCGGTAAAGCTCTTTGGCTTGAAGCATGGCGTAGTTGTAGGGGCGGTCGGGCCGAAAAATATGATAGGCCGAGTAGAAATCGGTGGCCATATTTTCGACATACCAGCGGAGATTATCCTTGAGGAGAAAGTCAGGGAGCTCGTTGGAATGTTCACTCGATTTTCCGGCATTGACTCCCACCTTCTCCAATTGCGCGAAGTGCTCCGCGGTACCGCCTTGCCACATGATGATCATGTAGTCAGACCACCCGCGATCGGGCGGACGGGCAACGAAAGCGGCACCGGCATCCTCTTCGCGAAGATCTTTCCTGCCCTTCTTATCGAGCCCGCTGAAAGAGAAATGAACGTGAAGCTCATTTTGCATGGCGACCGCACGCCTGAGATCGAGTGGAAAGCGGATTTCGTTTTCGTCGGTGAGCTCAACGGGAAGCTTCTGATCGACGACCACGCGGCCGTAGACATCGGTCCATTTGACGCGGAGTTCGCCCTTGCCCGTCGCCTGGAGTCCTGTTTTGTAGATCAGTATCAAGGGCTTATCGCGTTCCAGGGCGATCGTAGAAGCCCCGGAATGGCTACCCGGGAAGATGAGTTCGGCTGCCGGGGCGAGCGCGGACCAGAGCAGGAAGAGCAACGAGGTTAGACATAGCTTGCGCATGTTTATTTAAATTTCGTAAGGGGATCGATAACATCGCCGCGGAGCGAGAGGCGCGCGGCGAGCAAATCAGGGCGGGCATTTAGCGCCTGCGCGAGAAGGGCGCGCGCCTGTTCGGGATGCTGATCATGCTGGCTGATCAGCGCGAGTAAGTAAAGGGCTGCGGACTTGTGGATGGGTTGTTTGTCATCGCGCTCGGTTTCGGCGAAGTTGGCGAAGTGCTGCTCGAGGCGCGAAGCTTCCGCCGAACGGCCGAGGCGATCGAGGGCTAAAACCATGAAGAAGTTGTCAGCGCTCCAGCTGTCGCGATCTCCCGATAGTTGTGGAAGGCCGGCAATGCTCCTCGAGTAAGCCTGGCGCGCTTCGTCTTTGCGACCGAGGGCGTCAAGAGTTCGGCCGATGTAGTATTCGATGCGAGGAGAGGCCTGATTTGCGAAAGTGTCGACACCGAGCGAAACCGGCGGATGCAAAGCCGCCTGGAACAGTTTGAGCGCCTTCGCGTAATCACCGCTGTTAAACGCATCGGCCCCCATGCCAGAACACATGAGGCGGTATTTGTCACGAAGACTGTAGCTGCGGTGGCGGATCGCAAAATCGTGAGTCGCGATAAGCTGCTCGGCATCCTTGTAGCGGCCCATACTCAGGTCGGCGGTGAGTAAGCCTTCGGCAAGATCGTCGCTCGATGGCGAACGGTCGAGAGACCTCCGGAGCAACGCCAGCTCATCATCGAAGCGTCCCGCACGGGCGTAGACAGCGCTTAGATCATCGAGCGTGTAGAGATCAGCGGGCTTCAACTCGACGGCGCGCTCCAGTTGCGCGGCAGCCTTATCCAGCAAATCGCCCTGCTCGGCATAGGCCAAGCCGAGGGCGCGGCGCGAAGAGAAATCGTCAGGATGGATTTGTAGGACTGCGTTCCATTGATCAATGGCTTGTTGCGGATGGCCGCGAAAGTACAGCAGGCAGGCGAGTTCGAAGCGTGCGGTCACATCGTTCGGATCGAGGCGCACAGCTTCAGCCAGGGGAGCTTCGGTCTCCTCGCGATAAGGAAAGCGATCGACCTTGCCAGAAGCAGCACGCGCTTTCGCTAGGGATAGATTGGCAGCACCTGGATCACCAGCGCGGCGTTCGCAATAGGCAAGAGTGTAGTAGAAAACCGGAGTCACGCCCCAGGGATCATGATTATCTCCCTCGACGAGCTTTAGGATCTGCGCAGCGTCCTTCCATTGGCCAAGCGTCCGATAGAACGTTGTGACGGCAATTGCTTCCTGAGTTTGACCACCTAACAGGCGCAGGAGTTCAGCTTGAGCAGCATGGTCATTGGTCAGGAACCAACGCTCCGCCTCGACCGGCCGGCTGGTCGGATCGATAGCTGCGACCGCGGAAAGTTCTTTCAAGGCGGCGGACTTGTCTCCGCTCTGCCGGAGAGCAACGGCGAGAGCGAGACGGGCAAAGAGATCCTCGGCATTGACGTCTCTCGCGTGGCGGAAATGTGTTATCGCGTTTTCGCAGTCACCCCGCTTCAAGGCGAGGCGGCCAAGCTGATACTCGCGCTCGCCGTAGTAGGCGCTGTCCGGCCAAATGTAGTAGAGATTGCGCTCACCGGCCGATTCCTGACTGGCGGCAAACTGACTCATTGCGAGATAGAAGTAGCCCCCGGTGTCGTAAGGATCGCGCTCGATGACTTTCTTCAGATGAGCGATAGCTTCTTCATACCGGCCGTCGTTGAAGTTCGTGATGCCGATGAGCAAGTGAGCCCGGGAGTATCCAGGATCATGCTGTAAGGCTTTGTCGAAAAGCGCATTGGCTCCGGGCTCATCGAGTTCTTTCAGGCGGTATTCGCCCGCGAGCGTCAGCTCTTCAACGCTCATCTCGCCGGGAGACTTGCGCGGCTGTTCGAGAGGTTTAGTGAACGGCGTATACTCTTTGCGTCCGGGGTTATCGTCGGGACGCTGGTAGGCGAGCAGTTCGCGGCCGGTTGGGTCAGTAATCGTAACGGTTAAGTGATGAAGACCGTCGCTGCTCGCGCGAATGCCGGCAATTTCCTTGTGAATGGGCTTGGCGGGATCGAGATCGATGCCGCCTTCGAAGATAGTTCCGCAATCAGCCTTGATTGAGAGTTTTGCACCGGTGACAACACGTGTTGCGCCAACCGCGAGTTTCACAATCGAATCAGTTCCCTTGGCGTCGGGCTGAACGTTAAGCTTCAGGGCGGCATCGCGAGTAAGCGTGGTGAGGCCTTCGGTTTGTGAGACCGGGATCCACCACTCGCTCCAACCTTCGACTTTATGGGGAGCGACCCATTCGTAATGGCCATCCCAAACATGCCGTCCGCTCTGGAGTTCGACATAGGGCCCAGCGTGATCTGTGTACCCGCTCTCATAGTTCTTGGAGCCTTCCCCATAGCCGAAGGTCCATAACTTCATACCCTGGACGATGCGACGGTCGGCGTAGCGGAAGATGCCGTAATCGCGGTCGAACTGATATGCACCCTGGAAATTGTCGTAGATATCGATGCCGAAGACACCGAGCATGTTTTTGTTGTTGCGATCCCAGCTGTAATCAATGCCGTTATAGAGAGGCCAATCTGCGATTTCAGCCGTGGTGTGACCAACGGTGCGGCTCATCGGATAGATGAAACGAGTTTTCGGCGTTGACTCGATGGCCGTGTTGATCCAGAACATTTCCGGTTTGCGCCCGTCGCGAGTGTTGTAGCAGAAGACCGTTATTTCAAGGGCGGCGATGCCGGGATGAAGCGTTGCGGAGAGATCCACCTTCATGCCATAGACCGGATCGATCTCGCCGAGCACCAACGAAAGGCTACCGTCATCGCGCCGGACGATTTTGTTAGCCCAATACGGTTCCGCGTGCAGGGTGAGCGTGTGAAGGTCATGAGGCCCGGTCAACTCCATACCGGATTGCGGCCAACTGTTACGGGGATTGTACGGGGCTGGCTTAATCACATCGTTGCGATAAAGCATTTCGCGGCGGCGTAGCTTGTCATAAACAGAGAAGATGCGGTCTCCGAAATCGGGGATATAGGTCAGCTTGAGGTATTCATTCTCGACAATGACAGCGTGGTAGTCGTGCGAAACTGGCCCGGGCTTAAATTCTGGAATGTACGTGGTGAAGGGGTACATCCCGGCCACGCTGGAACTGGTAAATAGGGGGGGCTGCAGTTCACGACCCACATGCTCGTAGGTAGGAATAGAGACTGTAGTGTCGTAGGTTCTCACGGGCGCTTCGGCGAGCGCGGTAGCCGCGGTGAGCAGGCAGATACAGAGCAGTTGTTTCATTTGGGAGTATCGGAGAGTTCGGTGAGCGACCCGAGGGATTTCGGAGCGATTCGAAATCCACGAGTAAGGATGGCAAGATAGGCTGCGCCTATGGCAAGCCAAATAAATCCGGCGATCTTCGCTTTGCCGCTCAAGCTCATCCAGAGGTATAGGCAAACAGCAGCACCAAGAGCGGGCGAAACAAGATTCTTCAAAAGGTCCGCTCCATGCCTTCGCCGTTCGCGGATATAGAAGTGGCGAATCACGCTGAGGTTGACCAATATGAAACCGGCGAAGGCGCCAAAATTGAGCAGTTCGACAGCTATCTCAAAGCGCATAAAGAGCACGCCGACTAGACAGGCAGCTGCCATGAGATAGATACCGCGGGTGGGCGTGGCGAAACGCGGATGAATGTAGGCAAAGACCCGGCGGGAGAGCACGCCATCGCGCCCCATGCCGTAAAGCAGCCGGGAGGCTCCAGCCTGACCAGTCAACGCACTGGCCAGGCCAGCCACAAGCAGCACAAAGATGAGCGCGCCAAACATCGCAACGCCACCAGTTCTACGCCCGATGTCAAGGATCACGGTTTCGGTTTCCGGATAGCTGTGGAAGTCCGGCCAAACAAGGGCGGCCAGGTAAACAGTTACGACACAGATGACAGCCTGCAGGATGCAGACCAACACGGTTGCGAAGCCAATGTCGCGCCTTGGGTCAACGCTGTCTTCGGCAAGCGTGGAAATTGCATCGAAACCGATGTAGGAGAGCGCCGCTACGCCAGCCCCCAACATTAAAGGCCGGAGGGCAAATGTCTCGGGGCGGAATAGGGCGGCAGTGTCGAATAATCCGCTCACGCCATGCCGAACAACGACGTAGTGAGCGGCAAGAATAATGAAAGTGATTGCGCAGACGGTCATGATCGCCATCAAGAATTCGCTCGCCCTAGCGGTGACCCGAATCCCGGGAATATTGATCAGCGTTAAAGCTAAAGTGAAAGCGACAGCCCAGACTTCGTACGGTACCGAAGGCGCCATGCGGTGAGCCGTTAGCGCGGCGTAGATGATGCTCTCGAGCGGGATGAGAAAGTAATCGAGAATCATGGCCCATCCGGCAAGAAAGCCTACATGTTCGTTTAAGGCGCGCTGTACGTAGGTATAGGTTGAACCCGCCGCGGGAAAGGCGCTAGCCATCTTTCCGTAGCTCGCGGCAGTGAAGAGCATGGCAACCATCGCGACCAGATAGCCCAGGGCAGCATGGCCGTTTGAGACTTGCTGCACGATGCCGTACACGGGATAAGGCGCGGTTGGCGTAAGAATGACCAAGCCATAAAGGATGAGGTCCCGGCGTGTGAGAACCCGCTTCAGAGAGGAACGGGACTGGCTCATCCGTTTGCCTGAATCCGAAGTGGAATCGAAGAAGAACTGCCCGCGAAAATCCTGTTCAACGGCAATGTGGCCGCACCAATTAACGCTGCTTCTCCGCCCAGGGCCGAAGGCCTGACGAGCACGTTACGCGAGCCCCACAACTCGCCATTCTCCGGGAGTTGCCGTCGCAAGACTGGCTCGATGAGCTTCCAAGCCTCGGCGATAGTTGCGTCGATCACAACCGTGTTGGCATCGAGCCCCCAAATGAGGTTGGAAATCCCAACTCCTAGGTAGCGTGCGGTTTCTTCGGTGGTCTGGCGCGCGGCAGGATCTCCGGCGAGCGCCCATTCCGCAATGCGGCGAACACGGCCCGAGGTATCGCCCGTGCTCGGCTGGCGCCAAGCTCCTGTAAGGCTGGCATAGCGATCGCAGATGGCGGCGTTCGATATGAGCCGTTCGATACATCCCGGGCGATCGTGCCGCTCTTCACTCGGCGAGCTCTCAATCACCATCTGGCCGAACTCGCCAGCCGCCATGTGGGGACCGTGATACAGCTTGCCATCGAAGAGAACGCCCATGCCGACACCTTCATCTACTTTGACGAAGATGAAGCAATGACCGCCGCTGCTTTCGCCTGGACCATAGGTATATTCAGCGAGGGCGGCAGCGCGGACGTTGTTCTCAACAAACACCGGTTCTCCGAGGCGTGCTTCGAGTATTTCGCGGATGGGGATACGACGCCAATCTGAGCGGCCGCCGAGCATGAGCATTCCGGTTTCGCTATTGACAATGCCGCGCGCACAAATGCCAATGCCGGGTAAGCGATCAGCGCCGAGCTTCTTCCGTAGAGCGATGAACTCGGAGCAGATCTCGGCTAGCGTCTCTTCAGCGGCCGGGCGAGTTCGAAAGTGTCGTGTTTCCACGATGCGGCCATTAATGGTGCTCAAAGCGCAACGGGTTTCCCAGTTTTGGATCTCCGCGCCAAAGATGACGCGCCCGCGTTCGAGCGCCAATCGACGGCCCGGGCGTCCACCGGTGGAGTTTTCGGCTCCGTCCTCGCGAACCAGCCTGTCGGAGATCAGACCATTTACAATCCGCGAGATAGCTCCTTCTGAAAGACCGCTCTGGCGCGAAACATCGGCGCGCGACATGTAGTCGTTTTGCTGCAGCAGGCTAAGTATGGCCGCCCGGTTGGCTCCACGCACTTCAAGAGGCCGAAGGACACGCTTGGCTTCCGACGCCTGCTTGGCCATAAACAGTAAGTTTAGTACGACAAGTAAGTGGACGCCATTACTGGAACAGCCCGCTTAAGAGAGATGTGAAAGGAGCGGCAAGTGTTCCTGCAAGTGACGAGATCATAAACCACACAAGCCAGTTCACATGGAGGATCGAGGCCGCGGGGTAACTGATCGAAACTGAATCGATCGCCGAGCTGGAGAAGGGCAGTTCGGATGGATTTTCTAGAAAGCGCCACACGGAGCCGGCGCGCGTGCCGGACAACCATTGAATACCCGGTTCAGACGAGATGGACTTCGTGATCACGCGGCCGCAATATCGCAGGCGCAATTCACCTTTCGCGGCGCGAACCGGTCGTAAACGCCAGCTGATTTGAGACATGGAGAGAACCTGGACCGGAGGCGTTTCTACCGCGATCCCGGGAGGCGCATCGAGCTTTGCTTCAGCTGATTTTGGTCTGGCGGAATGCGAGAGCTCCAGAGTTACGATCGCGGGTTTGCCGAGCTGCAAAGGAGCTTTTCCAAAGAGTGAATCCAGGGCAACGAGCAGGATGGCAAATGGAAGAACAAGGATCAGGGAAGGCGTTATCACCTGCCGAAGAAAATAAAAGTTGGCGGTTAAGAGATCGCGCTGAGCGCGCAAAACAAGGACGGGCTCCTGAGCGAAAAGCCGCAGCTCGAACAGATGAGCAACGATGCCGTTGATCGCTTTGCGCAGCTCGATAGGATCGGACCAGCGCCGGAAGAACGACCACGAGGCAAAGCCAGAAAGTGCGCCAGCCGCTATGACGAGCCAGAACGCTTCGACGCCCAGCTCACCTTCCGTCATTCGAGGTATCCGAGGCCCTTCAGTTTCTTGATCAGGTCTTCCTTGGACTGGCTCTCTTCCAGGCGCGCGAGGTCTCTCTCAACCGCGTGTTCGATGAACTCCTCGAGCGAACTATAGCCGGCCTTTTCGACTACCGTGCGGGCGCGATTGCAAAGCTGGGTACTGAGTTTGACGCTTGTTCTAGAGGCCATAACTAGACGCGTATGAGCGGCTTCCCCTCCATCCAACCAGGCGCTTCTATGCCGAACAATCCGAGTACCGTGGGCGCCATATCTTCAATGCCGGGATTCTCCAGGCCCGGCGTGTCAGGAGGCAGCTTGCGGTTCACAAACAGTACCCCTGGAACAGCGGCCGGATCGATGCAATGGTCGCCGCTCCAGCATTTAGCATTATCCTCGAAGATCGAAATGCTTACCTTGCCAACGGCGGCGCTCCAGGATGCGCGATAACCGGGTGCATAGCCGATGATGAGATCGGGAGCGGCATCCTGGTAGGGGCCGCTGTAGATCGCGGTCGAATCGTAGACATGACGGATGGCCACTTCGCCTGTCTGGTCATCGCAGAGACTTTCTAGCTTTTCGATGAGTTCCGCTTTGAGGGCGGCGGCTTCGTGGGGCATCACGGCGCCTTGCCCCTCCCTTCCGCGAATGTTGAGATACACGCCGCCGAGCCCAAATGTGTACGCGCGGGTTGTGGCCCAATCGATACCTTCGAAATAGTCGCCGCTCTCCTCCGTTCCGGCGAGGAGCGTTAGGTAGCCGTTGCGGTGCAGCCAGCTGTTCAAATTGACCCCACGGCGAAATGAGGAAAACCCGTGATCAGAAAGCACGAAGAGAGCCGTATCGGCATCGACGTAGCGGAGAGTACGGCCGACAAGGCAATCCATGTCCTGGTATAGCTGCTCGATGGTGTCGCGGTGCGGGGATTCTCGACACTCGGTGCGCGCAGGATCGATATAGCGGTAAAACATGTGCTGGATGCGATCAGGGGTATCGAAGACACAGGCCAGCACACCCCGCCGCGTACGTTCGAGAGCGCTAAAGAACATGGCTTCGCGCTCGCATTGGATCGATTTCGCCTGGTCCAGAAATGCAGCTTCGTCGATCGCGCCTTCATTAAGAGCCCAGGTGTCTTCGGCCATGCCGAGCGTGGCGAACGTGCCCAGGAGCTTAGCGAGATACACGGCATAGTGGCTTGGATAGCTGATGGGGAGCGCGGGATTTTCGGGGTCGATCTCGACGGGAGTGACGTAGATAGAAATCTCGGGTTCGACTTCAGTCAACAAGAAACGAACGATGCCGCGGGCGGACGATAACGGGCCGCCGGAAAAACGGAGCCGAATCCAGGGTGTATATTCACCGAGCCACAGCAGGAATGTCTGGCCCTGAATTTCGAGCGTTCGGGAGCTTCCGTTTTCGCCCGGCCTGATTGTAAATGGCAGCGACATCTGGTTGGGTCCGGAAAGCGAACCGAGAAGAAGGCCGTTGCTCTGCATTAGCGGAGCATGGATCCCGCCCTGACAACTGGCAGAAGTAGCGCGCGTCGAAAACCAGGAGAACATTCCTTGTGTACCGAGTAAGTCCGGCGTAGACATCGCCGATAGAAGGCGTCCGTCAAACGATTCGGGGGGGAAGGTGATGGGCACGCGCAGAATGGTGCTCGAAATCGAATAGCGGCTCAAGATCTTCCAAAAAGGCTCGCTTTTCCGGCGCAGCTCGACAGAGGCGCGGGAGAGGGGAATGGACCATCTGCCGATCTTGAAGAATCGTGCCGGCGGTCTGACGGTGGCGGAAGAAAGTTCAGGAGCGTAAGTACGCAGATCGCGATTGAGGAAGTCGAAGATGTTGTGACGTCCTGGGTTGACTCCGGTGGCAAACGTCGACCAAGCGACTGGGGAAAGAGCAGGGAAGGTGGTTCGAAGCCGACGATAGGTTCCCTGTTCACGTAAACGGCTTAAGTGGGGTAGCTTGCCTTCCGCCATCCATTTTTCTGTCAGACCTGGGTCGAGGCCATCCAGCCCCAGAAATATTACTTTCTTTGCTTGGGATTTGCCAGCGCGCCGCCTGAGCGCCAGCCACAACATGCGGAAGGGCCAAACCAGGAGGGAGATAAGGCTCGCGAGTAGAGAGAGAACGATGGTGAGAAAGGATCCCAGAAAGGCAAACCCGGCGCCGGGACCGATATAAGCAAGCTCGATAGGGCCGTTCAAGTTCATCGTAATTTGCCCTCGAGAAAAGGCACTTCCAAGACTTTCTCATGTTGTATGGGGCCATGGCCAAAATAGCCGTCTTCGCCGAATAATTCCCCATGATCGGAAGTGATCGTCACATAGGTGTTTGGAGGCAACAGATCGAACAATTCTTCTATGACAGTGTCAAGGTACTTGACCGCCTCAATTTGGCGGTGTTTAAGCTCGAGCAGCTTCGGCCGATTGAAAGCTTCCGTTCTCGCCCGGCGGAGCCTGCCGCCAACGACATGGTCGTCCAGATGCCGGAAAACGCCATGCACGCCGCTGACGCGAGGCCATTGTTCGGGCGGTTCGCCGGGAAGCGCGTAAGGATAGTGAGTTTCGCCGACGTTGAGCAAGTAGAACGAAGGACGGTCGTCGTGGAACTTCATCTGGGGGAGCATGGCTCGCATGTCATTGTGGCGGTCCATCAACTTGTACTCGTCAAATCCGGTGTTGAGAACGGTGAGAGGGTTGAGCACGGGAAGCGAAACCATCGCATGCGTCTTATAGCCGAGACTTTGCAACAAGACGGGCAGGTAGAGACGTGGAACGAATTTTTTGAATTCGAGCCCTTCCGCGCCGAGCCGCTCATTGAACTTCAAGAAGTCACGCTGATAGTATTCAGACGCGAAGATGCCCCGAGGGCTGGAATGCGGCATCAAGCCCATCAGCAGGTTGTAATGGGAGGGCGCTGTCCACGAAGCGTAAGCCCATCGCCGCTGTAAACTCCCGAGTTTGCGCATGGTCTTTGGGCGCGCCTTGACGAACGCATCGTAGCGGCAGCTGTCGAGTACGATCAGAACATAGTTGTTGTGCGGCATCTCGGGCGAGCCCCCTATGACAAGGTTCGTTAATCTTGTCCAGCGATATCGTTCATGATACGCTTCGGGGATCTTTGCCTTGACGAACCGGAGGAAGTTAGCCTAGACTTACTTGCGAAAGACAACTAAGTTCGGTACCGAGGGAGCCGGTGACGCAAGGCGCCCGTACGGTCCGCGGCATTCCCTTATGAATACACCTCTCGATTTGCAGCGTTCGCTCACCGATTGCGTTGACCGGCGGAGCGATCGTTTGATCGCGATAGCCCGCGAGCTTATTCGGAGGCCCTCGGAGAATATGCCGCCGGCTGGAGCGGAGAAAGCGTGTCAGACCTGGATTGCGAACACTCTTTCCCATTGCGGACTGGCGCCTGACCTTTATACGCCGAATGAGGTTGCGGGGATCCACGAGCACCCCTTGTTCTTTCCTGGCCGTGATTACGCTGGGCGGCCAAATTTGGGTGCGCGACTGAAAGGAACTGGCGGTGGCAAGTCATTGCTGCTTTCCGGCCACATCGATACTGTTCCGCGCGGGACGCAGGATTGGCAGCGGGATGCCTTCGGAGGCGAAATAGAAGGCAATCGGCTCTACGGGCGCGGCGCCAACGACATGAAAGCAGGAGTTGCGATCAATCTTTTCGTCATCGAGTGCATGAAGGAACTCGATCTTCTGCTTTCCGGCGATCTGCTTTTTGAAACAGTGGTGGACGAAGAGTTTGGCGGAAGCAACGGAACGCTCGCCGGCCGGCTGCGCGGATACAACGCCGATGCTGCAGTTCTTACCGAGCCCTCGTCGCTGCGGATTTGCCCGGCCCAGCGGGGAGGCCGGACAGCCCACATCACGTTTCGCGCCTCCGCAGGGGGAGTTCTTGAGAACAACATGTCTTCAGGAATCGCCCCCCAGGTTTCCGCTTTTCTCTCCGCCCTTCCAAGCTTTGCGAGCGGGCGCAACACGCAAGTTCGCAGACATGAGATGTACGCCGATCACGCCGATCCTGTGCCGGTCTCGATCACTAAAATATTCTCGGCGCCGTGGGGATACGGCGAGCCGATCACAATTCCTGAGAGCGCGAAAATAGAACTGTACTGGCAGCTGATGCCGGGTGAAACTCAGGCCGAGGTCGAGGATGAGTTCTTTGGGTGGTTTAAGCGCCTGGTTGAGAGCTCTCCGAAGATTTTCCCTGCTAACCCCGAAGTAGAGTTCCCGTTTCGCTGGCTTCCGGGGTCATCGATCTCCCGCACGGAACCTATCGTTCGACAGCTGTCGGAGTGCGCGACCGCGGTTCTGGGCGCCCCTCCGACGATTGCCGGAATCGAAGGTCCCTGTGATCTGTTCGTCTTTCAGCAAGGCTTTGGCATCCCGGCCGTTATCTGGGGCCCGTCGGGAGGCAATACGCACGCCGCGGACGAATATGTCGAGACCGACTCGATGATAGCGGCGGCGAAGGCGCTCCTGTTGCTCGTTGCCGAGTGGTGTGGCATAGCTGAAGCATGATGCGTCTGACAGGCAGACTGCTGGTATTCGGGGCATTCTTTGTAGGACAGCCGTTTCTCGCCCCGCTAAGGGCATCTCAACCGTTTCACGATCGCATTTATTACTCAGAACTATTCGGCGAAGCGCGGCATTACCGGATCTTTTTGCCGCCTGACTATGAGACCTCCGGGAAGCACTATCCGGTGATCTATTATTTTCACGGCCATAGCGATCGCTATACGCTTGAAGATTACGACCACGGACTCGATACAGTGCCGAAGATTTCGGCGTTTGCCGCTACTCACGAGGTGATTGTGGCAGCTCCCGACGGCTATGTCGCCGAACAATACACAGGCTTCTATGGAGGCGATCCGTATGATCTACGGCGCGACGGCGGCAATCTGGATTTTGGGGCGTACTTCGTAGAATTCGTTCGCTTGATCGACGCGAAGTACCGGACGCTCACTTCGCGCCGCTACCGGGCCACTTCCGGGTTAAGCATGGGTGGATTCATGAGCTTGTATCTCAGCGCTCGTTTTCCCGACCTAATCGGTAGTGCTTCGGCCTTCAATCCCGGGCCGGAATTCTTTGTAGGCGAGATGAGACGCCGTTCGTTGTGGCGGCCCAAAGACCAAGTGCTCGATCACGAACATACAATGGTTCGCCTGATCCGTGCGAGCGGGGACTACATCAGCCAGTACACGGAGGAAACCCGCGCCGCCTATGCCAGAACGCCAAGCGTCGACTTTGAGTTTCGTCAGGACGAGTATCACCGGCATTGGGCAACATCGATTGCGGAAACGTTTGAGTTTCATATGCGAGCATTCGCCACGCCGGTCTTGGACAGCACTGCCACGCTTTGGAATTATTCGAATGCTTACCGCGATTTCGCGGCGCATGACTATCACGTAACAAGCGATGTCAGCGAGCCGGCCCTTACGTATCTGGATCATGTAACGCAGGGCGGCTTCGGGATACGCACCAGGAGATGGGCGCCTGATGGACCGGCTGCCGCCTGCTCATCGCTCGTTATGGAAACGGCTCCGTTATATCGCTCTAATGCCTCTTATCGAATTCTGGACTTCAGCGAGGCTTCCGGCAAGACTGAGGAACACCAGTTGAGAGCCACCCGCGAGGGCCGGTTGAAAATTCTCACCGATTGCGCTGGGCATGAGATCGGCATTGATGGACCTGGGACTGGAGCACAAGACCCTGTGTTTCTGCCCGTCACAGAAAAAGATGTTTTAAGGCTTCCTCCGAACCAGAACTTGCCGCTCCCGATCAGACTGTTCAATCCTCGTTCGACTGTCCAGACCAATGTGCAGGTGGAGCTGACGTCAGCGTATTCGACTGTGGACGTGATACGGGCAAAATCGAAGATGTTGTCGCTTACGCCGGGCGCAATGGCTGATCTTAGCCAGGCGTTCCAGGTCCGTTTTACAGCAGGCGAAGGCGGATTCGAACGAGCCCGGCTCGTTTTGAAATTATCCGCAAATAGTTCGACGGAGACGTCAAAGTATTTCGATGTGATGATTGCGCCGGAAAACATACCCGCGCCTGACGAGATCGCGGTGCTCGATGGCAGATCGAAAACGTTCCCAGTGTTCCGCCAACGCGGAAACACAGGGGGCGGTTCGAGCATTGAGCGGAGCGTGACCGAAGGCCGGGGCAATGGAAACGGCATTCTGGAGCCGGGTGAAGAGGCCACCGTTTGGGTCCGAGTCCGGCAAGGTATTGATCCTTTCGACAAAAACAACTGGCGCAGGGCGAAGGTCTATTCGAATTCGCCGTGGATAACCGAAGTCGCGGATATAGAAGAACCAAAGCAGCTTGAATGGACAAGCGCGCAGAATCGCACCAGCCTGGTTAGACTCTCACGAGCTACGCCGGGTGGTGTGTCGATTCCATTGATTCTCGATTGCGAAGAGTGGAGTTTTCACTTCACTCCCGACGTGCGTTTTGGCCTCGAACCGTTGTTTCAGGCATTTCAACTACATCGCCATCGACTATTTACCTGGACATGGAGCCGCCCCCAATGAAATACCTTCGCCTGCTGGCCGCGCTGACGCTTGCGCTCACGCTGCATGGCCAGGTTTACTCCCCGAATCTCCTGCGCAAAGGCCAGCCCGATTCGACGGATCTGAAGAAATTTGCCGCTGGAATTTTTGCGCAAGCCGGCGCACGTACGGATCGAGAAAAGGCGGAAGCGATCTGGCGATTCTTTCTGACTGACGGGCGATTCGTGAAACCTGGATTTTGGTATCACATCGCTGGCTGGACCTATGAGGAGCCCACAGGAGAGGTCCTCGACCCGATTAAGCTGCTCAATAGCTATGGATTTGGGCTTTGCTACCACATCGCGCCCTTGCTCGAAGCTGTTTTCAAAGCGGGCGGTTTCTCAGACGCTCGCTCCTGGTTTTTGACCGGGCACACAGTTGCTGAAGTTTTCTACGATGGCGGCTACCACTACTTCGATTCAGACATGATGGGTTACAACGTTCCGGGAGATGGCCCGTTTCAGGGGAAGCCGGTCTCTTCTGTGCATGATTTGGAACGCAACGGAAACATCATTTTGGGCAAGCTTGCCGCACCGAATAAGGTGAAGGCCGGGGTCGTCGATAACCCCTGGTACCCAGCCGACGTGAGAGCCAAGGCAATGGGTGATCTTGCAAACCTGTTCACGACAGCGAACGACAATCACTTATACCCGTACACTCGCTATTCAGTAGGGCACACCATGGATTTTGAATTGCGCCCGGGTGAACAGCTGATTCGCTACTTCGAACCTGAGGAGCCGGGACTTTTTTATCTGCCATATAAGTTTGATGGAAAGCAGTGGACGGAATTTCCTAAGGAGATTGCGGAATACAAGATACGCACTTCGGATGGACCGCGCAGCCAGAAGGACGGCCGCCTGTGGGCGACCGGACGGATCGAGTACACGCCTCGTTCAGTAGCAAATCAACCGGCTGTGGTTATCGATATGCCGAGTCCTTATGTGATCATCGACGCCAAGTTCAGTATGAGCGTTGAGCTGCCGACTGGCGACTCGAAGCTGCGGGTGGAAACGTCCACCGATGGAGGACGTACGTGGGCGCTAGCGGGGAAAATTCAGGGGCCGCATCATGGCAGATGGACAACGGAACCAGAAGTGATTGCGAAGACCGCACATGGAAGGTTCACCGCAGTGAGCGGTACGTACGGGTACAAGGTTCGTATCACCAAGCCAGAGAGCCAGGGTGCGAGCATCAATGCGCTTGAGCTGGTATCCCGCATCCAGCTGAATCCAAGAACTCTGCCGGCGGTAGAGCCGGGGGAAAACCAGTTCGTGTACTCAGCGGACGGTCCGATTCGGCGCGTTGCGATCTCAGCGCCGCTCGGGGGAATGCCTAAAAGTAGTTTTGAACTGATTAGTCAAAACGGGCAGCAGTTCCTTCTTCCATCCAAGGCAGCCACAGGCGAGGTGACCTACGAATTAGATGCGAACGGCAGTCCGCTGACAGGGTTCGATGCAGGCGTTCGATTCCTAGATCTGCGCGGCGGACTGGCTCCGGACAAACTCACGGCGGAGACACGTCAATCCGGCATGGATACGCAGCGCGGAGAAGCTTCGATGGAATGGTCACTGTCGCCTGACGGTCCGTTTCATCAGCTCGCACACTATCCCGAGCAACTGCACTGGCGAGACCACAACCCGATTGACCGGCTCTTACTGTGGCCCGAGTATTTCCAAACCGTGCGTGATTTGCCAGCCGGCACCTCGCATGTGTTCGTGAGATTCCGCAGCTCGGGGCCAGCCTTGGATAGCGTTCGCCTGGCTGCATACGCACGGGATGCTGCTCCGAAAGGTAGGCTCAAGCTCACTCAGGTGTGGGTCGAAAATGGCCGCCGCCAAGAACATCAGGAGGAACTTCCAGCGGCCACTCGCAAACGCCAGTTCACAATAAAGGCAGGCGGGAACGTACGGAACCAGGCAGTGATTCTGGCAGCGGAATAAGGCGCTATGAAACCCTGTCTGCTCGCCAGCGTCTCTTTGCTCGTTTGCCACTCTTGTGCGCTCGCCGCCACGCTTTCGCCTCTCTTCAGCCGGGGATACACCGTGCTGCCCTCGCCGCAAAGAGTAGAGCTTGGGGCGAAGGACATTGAATTTACGCAAGCATGGCAGCTTCAACCAGGACCGGGAGTCGAGAACGACATTGCGCTTAGCGAACTGAATCAGCTCTTGGCGGAACGCTTCAGATTAAGGCTCGGAGCCAGCAAGGGCGGCGCCGCGATTCATCTTACCGTCGCCCCGAAAAGCGTCAGTGTCACCGGAGGATCCGATCAGGACAAAGAAGCGCTTGAAGCGCAAGCCTATCGACTGACTATCGCTCCAGATGCGATCGCGATTACCGGCAATACAGCGACCGGGCTCTTCTATGGCGTTATAACTTTTGTGCAGCTCTTGAAGGAGCAGGCGGGAAAGCTTTGGCTGCCTGAGGTAACGATTGAGGACTGGCCCTCCACGGAATTGCGCGTTATTTACTGGGACGATGCTCATCACCTGGAGCACATAGAGCAATTGAAGCTAGCCCTCCGCCAAGCGTCTTTTTACAAGGTGAACGGGTTTGCGCTGAAGCTCGAAGGCCACTTTCAGTACGATCATGCGAAGCCGGTGGTCGATCCTTACGCGCTGAGCCCTTCTGAAATGCAGGAGTTGACAGACTACGGCCTTAAGTATCACGTGCAGCTGATTCCTTACCTCGACGGACCCGCGCACGATGCCTTCATCCTCAAGCATCCTGAATATGCGGACCTGCGAGAGTACCCGGATAGCAATTATGAGTTTTGCTCGACAAATCCGAAGACGTATCGGCTCTTCGACAGCATGTTTGACGATCTGCTGGCAGCCAACAAGGGTGGCAAATATTTTGTGTTATCCACCGATGAACCCTATTATGTGGGTTTGGCGAATAACTCGCAATGCGCGGAAGCGAATCGTGCCAAGCAATTGGGAAGCGTGGGTAAGCTCTTGGCTGAGTTCGTCACCAAAACTGCAAACTACTTGCACGAGCGTGGCCGGACGGTGATTTTTTGGGGCGAGTATCCGCTCAAGCCCAATGACATCGGCGCTCTCCCCGCTTACCTGATCAACGGCGAACTTTACGGACCGCAGTTCGATTCTGTTTTTCGAAATCACGGCATTCTCCAAATGATTTACACGTCCACCGAAGGCGAAGAGCGAATGTTCCCGCAGTACTATCTGCTTTCCAACAAGTTGCGCTTGCATGAAACAGCGGAGGACAGCGGACAAGGAAGAGTTCAAGATATGCTCGACCCGATTTCGGAGGCTTCTGTTTCAAATCCGTTCGGAGTCTTCGTGGCTGGATGGGCGGACGCAGGGGTTCACCCGGAGACGTTCTGGCTTGGCTACGCAACCGGCACAGCCGCCGGCTGGAATCGGCAGCCAGGCAGCTCGGAGGAGATGGAGAGCTCTTTCTATTCGCTTTTCTATGGGCGGGGCGCGACGAATATCGGCAGGCTATACCAGCTGATGAGCGAAGGGGCGCAGTTCTGGCAGGACAGCTGGGATACGGGTCCGTCTACCGCGCGAAAACCAATCTGGGGCGATTCCTACAGCCGGTTCCGACCTGAGCGACCTGCACGCGATCAGTTTCTGCCGCCCTTGCCGACGCCCTCTCCCGATCTCCTGAAACTCGGCTCCGATTGGCTCTCTCAGAACCAGAATCGCCTGAATCTTGCAAGCGAATCGCTCGCGCAAAACAGCGAGTTACTGGATCTCTTATACGAGAACCTGCAACGGATCCAGTTCAATCGCTACAATTTGGAAGTTTACCTCGCAATCGCGGGACTCTACCGTGAAAATTTGCTATTCATTCGAGATCTGGGCCGGATTGCAGGCTTGTTGAAGGCAGCCCAAGCCGAGGCCTCAAGAGCAGAATCGGCAAAAGCCGTGAGTTCGCTTGATCGTGCGTTAGATCAGGCGAAAGAGATGCGTGATGCACGGGACAAATCTTTATCAAATGCGACGGCAAGCTGGTACAAGAGTTGGCAGCCTCGGGTCGCCGAAGCAAACGGCCGAACCTTTCTCCACGAACTTGACGACGTTAAAGACCATCTACCGGACCGCACAGCGGACATGAACTATCTTGTCTACCGCGAGCTACTCTACCCAATGGACGCATGGGCTAGCAAGGTAGTCGCGAGTAGGAACGAATACGCGGCCGCGCACGGTCTGCAGCAACGAGACTTTACACTGGATTGGAAACGTTGATCAGAGGATGCTTCGGTCCGGAAGAATTGATCTGAGTGTCGTAAGACTGCTATGAGTGGCATGAAGGGGACAGCCTGACCCGCCTCTTTCAGGAAATCGGCGAAGGAGGCAGAGCGCTCTGCCTCCTTCGCGAGTTTCTGAGCAGAAGCGTCGCAAACTTGAGAGACATTGCCGTTGACTCGGCTCTGAAGTGTTAGCTATTCCACGTTTATCGGCGTCTACAATCAAGGTTGAGCATCGCCGCCAAACGACATCTTTCCGGCTCGGGTCTACAACCGAGTTTTATAACTAAACTTGTTGAGCAAAACGGGCCTTTTCACGAAAGTGTCAGAGCGCTCTGCCTCCTTCGCAAATTTGTCGAAAGAGGCGGGTCAGGCTGTCCCCTTCGAGCTCCCCTTGTGCCTCACGATCTCGCGATGTGTCACTATCGCCGAACAACTTCCCGATGTGACTGTGACCAATCCGTAGGAAGGTTTGAGCGACATCTACCGCGATCTCATTCTATGCGGCGGTATGCCGGTCGCCGCCTAACCGACACGCTTCAGCGGAACTACATGGACAAGAGTCGACTTGGTCAAGGAAGCTGAGATATCTGCAGATCTCTAACGGGAAAGATTGTTTCCGCGTGACGACTAAGCCCGAGCGAGGGTAGACTTGACGATAATCTGGAACTTCAATGGATTGCGCGATACTTTCGATCCGAATTTGCTTTCGCGGCCTGCTGCCGCTGCTTATTTCTTCACTTGTCTCGGCACAGCCGCCCAGAGACGTCCTCTGCAACCGGTATGACCGGTTTCCGACCGGAGCAACCGCATACGAAAAAACGCTGAATGCAAGGAACGTGGACGGCGCACGTTTCGGCAAACTTTACAGCTACTACGTAGACGGCGCTGTCTATGCCCAGCCCCTCTATGTGCGCTTGCAGATGCCCGGACAAGGAGCGCGCAATGTGCTTTACGTTGCGACCATGAACGACAAGGTCTATGAATATGATGCGGATGAGCCCGGTGCGCCGCTTTGGATGCGCGATTTCACAAACGAGCTGGCAGGCATTACGCCTGTGCCTATCGCTGATATCACAGGTGACAACAATCTGAATATCGTCGGGAATGTAGGTATTGAGAGCACGCCAGCCATCGATCTCGCCACAAATTCAATCTATCTTCTGGCGCGAACTAAAGAGAGCGGTCGCTACGTTCAGCGCTTGCACCGGCTTGACTTGCGGAACGGAAACGATCAAATTCCACCCGTTGAGATCGAAGCGAGTGTTAAAGGTTCCGCTCGCGATGCCGTTAACGGATTTGTGCATTTCGACCCGAAAGCGGGAAATCAAAGGCCCGCACTCGCGCTCGATCACGGCCAAATTCTAATCGCCTGGGCATCTCATGAAGATCTGCGCCCGTATCACGGCTGGATTATGAGTTACGACGCGAACACTCTGAAACAAACGGGCGCGTTATGCATGACGCCCGATACGGCGGATGGCGGTATCTGGCAGTCCGGCAGAGGACCGGCCGTTGATGAGACTGGCTCGGCTTACTTTGAAGTTGGGAATGGCGGTTGGGATGGCCGGCGGAATTTCGGCAATTCCGCCATCAAAGTTCATGTTGCCGAAGACGGCCTTTCGGTTGAGGATTTTTTTACCCCACACAATTATCAGGACTTGAACTCGCGAGACGCCGACGTCGGCTCGACTGGACCGCTACTCATTCCCGGCACGGATATATTGTTATGCGGCAGTAAACTGGGCGTTCTGTTCCTCTTAAATTCGACGCAATTGGGGCATCTCAAGCCTAACGATCAGGGTATTCTCCAATCTGTCGCGCTGAATGGAGGCCGGGTATTGGCGGGCCCATCATTCTGGAACAGCCCTGACGGTCCAGCGCTCCTCGTGTGGACTGAAACGGACGTCCCGAAGGCGTTTCACTTTCACGGGACCTCGATGGACACGAGGCCGTTCGCCAAAGGAGACGTAGCCTCGCACGGGTCGCCCGGCGGCGCTCTCACCATCTCGTCGGATGGAACAACGGCGGGCACAGGCGTGCTCTGGGCTACCGTGACAAATGGCAAAAGTGCAGACCACGGCAATGCCGCCGGCGTTCTGCACGCGTTCAACGCGGAGACGTTGGAAGAAATCTGGAACAGCGAGCAAAATGCAAAGCGCGACCGGCTGGGTACCCTCGTTAAATTCGTCCCGCCGCTCGTCGTCGATGGAAAAGTCTACGTTCCTAATTATGATGACTCTGTCGTCGTCTATGGATTATTGCCTCATCGAGCGAGCGGCGTCGCTTCTAGGCCGCCACGCTGAAGCGCTCGATTCCTCACGCGGAGAAAGTCAATGGAAGTAAATTCAATGCAACGCCGCAATCTCCTGAAGTTCTCGCCCTTTGCCCTTGCCTCGGCGGTTGTAGGCCGCGCGGCGCCCGTCCAATCTCCAGGATCGGCCAGTGCCGAAGCTCTCTTCAATGTACGGAGCTACGGAGCGACGGGCGACGGCAGAACGGTGGATACGCCCGCCATCAACAAGACAATCGAAGCCGCAGCCGCGGCCGGCGGAGGCACACTGTTTTTCCCGGCCGGAACCTACGTGTGCTTTACTATTCGCCTGCGATCGAAGGTCAGCCTTCATCTCTCTTCGGGCTGCACCATTCTCGCTGCGGATTCGCCCAAACCCGGTGAGGCCACCGGCTACAACGGCGGAGTCTACGATCCCGCAGGGCCCGCGCAAGCGTGGGAGCGATATCAGGACTACGGTCATAATCATTGGCCCAATTCGCTCTTCTACGGCGAGGGGATCAGCGACTTTTCCATCGTTGGCCCCGGGTTGATACATGGCAAGGGACTTTCTTTCGGTCAGGGCGGAACTCGCGGCAACTACGCAGGGTTCAAGGCCGAGCAGTCCGGTGTCGGCAATAAAGCGATCGCCCTCAAGAACTGTCACAACATCCTGCTGCGCGACTTCGCGGTCCTGAAGGGTGGTCATTTTGCATTGCTTGCCAGCGGAGTCGACAATCTGACTGTCGACAACTTGCTGATCGATACCGACCGTGATGGATTCGACCTCGATTGCTGCCGCAACGTGCGGGTCTCGAACTGCACTGTCAATTCGCCGTGGGACGACGCGATCTGTCCCAAGTCGAGCTTTGCCCTGGGGTACGTACGCTCGACCGACAATGTCACAATATCCAACAACTACGTCACCGGAACCTACGAACTCGGGACCGTCATCGATGGCACTTGGAAGAAGTTCACCGAACCCGCACACCCCCGCCAGGGCCGTATCAAGTGCGGCACCGAGTCCAATGGCGGCTTTCGAAATATTACGATCAGCGGCAATGTCATCGAGGGCTGCAAGGGCATAGCTCTTGAAACGTCCGACGGTGCATATCTCGAAGACATCTCCATCACAGGCAACACGATGCGGGACATTATCGATGCGCCACTCTTCTTACGCCTTAATCTGCGCAACCGCGGGCCGAGCGACACGATACGGCCGGGAAGGCTGCGCCGCATACTGATCTCAAACCTCGTTAGTTCCAACTCGAGCTCCGCCACATCGTCGATCTTTTCGGGTATTGCGTCCAACCTCATCGAAGACGTTAAGTTAAGCGACTGCTTCTTTGGCCATCGCGGCCTGCCCACTACGATCGGCACGGGGGAACGCTCCAGGCCAATGCCCGATTGGCGCACGATCCAGGTTCCCGAGCAGGAAAATGGCTATCCGGAGCTATCGAGCTTCGGTCCGACGCCGAGCAGTGGCTTCTTTATCCGCCATCTCAAAAACCTCGAGATGTCGCATGTGGAAATTGAGCCAGTGAACGCCGATCCACGACCGGCATTCTGGCTCGAAAACGTGCGGCGCGCCGACTTTTTCGCCATCACCGCTCCCCGGCAACCTAACTTCACATTGCGCAACGTCTCCGAACTGCGCATCTTCTGGTCGCGTGCTGCAAAGGACACGACGATTGCTACGGCAGAAAGCCAGACGATCTAGCTGAACGAAACAACGTCCATGCGTTCCGGACTCAAGGAAGGCCATCATCTATTCAGGAGAGCTTGTGTACAGGAAACCTTTCTCTATCGCATCCGCGCTCGTAGTTGCCACGGTCTGCGCCACGATCTTCACAGTGTCACGATCGACAGTGCAGGCGAAGGACAACGCCAAGCCGCTGCTTAAGCAGTTGCCCCGCTTCACCGCCGCCGGCGTCCCCGCCGTGGGTCCTGCGGAACTGCCGGTCGAGCCGCTCGTGGCTAAGCATCCCGCGCCCACGAACCTTCCCGACAAGGGAGCCTCACAGCGTCCCATGCTCTACATAGGCGAAGGCTACAACAAAATTTTTCTCGTCGATCATGGCAGGATCGCCTGGACCTACTCCACAGGAGGCGGCAACGAACTAGATGACATATGGATGCTCTCCAATGGCAACGTCCTCTACACGCGCATGCAGTACATTGCTGAGATTACGCCGGACAAGAGGGTTGTCTGGCGCTACGACGCACCGAAGGGAACCGAGATTCACACGTGCCAGCCTATCGGCTTCGACAAGGTCATGTTCGTTCTCAACGGACTGCCTAATCCTAAGCTGATGATCGTTAACATTCGCACGGCGGCAGTCGTACTGGAGCACGCGCTCCCCGACCTCAGCACAACTGACCCCAAAAGCGTCCACCCCCAGTTTCGTCGAGTACGCGTGACCGCGCAGGGAACGTATCTCGCCTCGTTTCTCATGATGAATCGCGTGGTCGAGTACGACAAAAATTTCAAGGAGATCTGGCGTTATGACATACAAAGTCCGTGGGCTGCCATCCGATTGAAGAACGGCAACACTCTCATCACCGACGAAAAGGATGTCCTTTCCCGCGAGGTCAATCCTAAAAAAGAGACCGTCTGGGAGCTGACCAAGAAGGATATTCCGCCGCAGTACTGGTATGAGAATGCGCAGTCCGCAACTCGCCTTGCGAACGGTAATACGATCATCTGCTCGCGTGGCGGCAAAGACCAGGGCCCCCAGCTCGTCGAAGTGACCCCGGATAAGAAAGTCGTCTGGGTACTGCAGGACTGGAAGCAGTTTGGCCCCGCCACCGCCGTGCAGATCCTCGATGATCCCGGCTACCCCGAGCGTCCCGGCGACAGCCTTCACTAAGATGGAGAGCAATGCAAGCGACTACCTTAAGCCGGACGATCCCGGCCGCTGAATCAAGGTGTCAACCACCTGCGATCACATGAACACCACTGGCGCAGGTTGCAGCAAATTGCAGCGAAAACGAGGAACGTATTTTGGCAAGATTGCTCGCGAGTTCCCCGATCGCACTCGAGCCAAAGCGACCCAAAAACATATGCAGATATCCGATTAGCTAGTCGCCCCTTGCACGGCAAACCCCGGGTATAATGGCAGGCATTCGGGCAACGTAATTTGACGCCAGAACGACGGTATGCAGTTGACGCGGCGTCCGCTTAGTTCCTCCGGTCTACAGGCAAGGTGTTTTGGTTTATAAGCGGTGCCAGGAGGTTTTAGCTCGTCAACGGGGCACAGGCTGGAGCCTCTGTCTGATAAAACATTTGCGAGTTTGTTTTGATCAGAGCAGAAGTACGCGCGCATTCTGCAGCTGCGGGACGAGAAGATCCGGCTGCAGGCGCGATTCGAAGGTGGGGCTATGAGCCTCACCCCGGCCGGCCCAAGAAGCTGCGGAAATGTAAAACCTGCGGCGCCAAGCCGGGCGCCCGCGAGTTGCGCGCTCATGAATGCGAGGCCAGTGCGGCATGAAGAAAGGAACGTTCGGCACCGGATCGTTTTGGTAGTGGCCGAACGGTTAGTCGGTACCAACTGCGATATCAAGGCAAGACGCACGTTGTTTCTGCCGTCAGCGATAAGCAGGCGGACCGGGCGCTGCGCCGCTAGGTCGACGGCATTGACGAGGAAGAAAACAGCGGCCCAGCGGTTTCGATGGGCGATCTGCTGGACGGCTAGCTGGCCGACCATGGCAAGAAGAAACGCGCCGAGACGCCGATCGTAGAAAAGAAGATCGAGAAGTACCTGCGCCCGCGGATCGGCACCCGAGATGCCAAGGTCCTCGGGAAAGATCAGCTGGATGCGTACCCCGACTCGCGCCTGCGCGACACGGCACGGCCGTTACCAACTTGATCCGCGAGGGCGTGCCGGAATTCAGGCACTGGCCCTCAGCGGGCACCTAGACCGCTCTATACTGCATCGCTATTCAATTACGAAGGAAGAGGACGTCAAGCGCGTGGCGCAGCGATTGCAGCGGGCCCGGGCGGCGCAGCCGCGTTTGGAGGAAAAAGAATTGTGGCATGAATCGTGGCACGCCGATTCGGGAAGGGGAGAAGGCCAGGAGTTGCCGGAAGCCGCTAAGTTGAAACAGTGAAAAGGGTTAAACGTGGTGCGGAGAGGGGGACTTGAACCTCCACGAAGTTTCCCCCACTAGAACCTGAATCTAACTGTCCTATCCGATTGGACGCAGTTTCAACAACTTGCAGCCGCAGATCGGGCCCAGTTGGATGGGATTGTTAGTCTTCAATGACACAGTAGTGGCACAGACAAGGGGTCGCGCCCGCGATGCGTGGCTGTTATCGAGATTGCCGGAAAGCGGCAAAAGTTTGGTTCGTTAGAGGCGGCAGGATCAATTGCCCGCTGCCTTCCGAGTGGGCTTCGGATCTCAAAACGGAAGTTGCGACAGGCCGAATCGGTTCAGCTGGTCCGGGTAAATCGGGAAAGCGCTACGCCGAACCTAGGATTCGCGTCGCGACCATTCGTCCTTTGCGGGTTGCCCATCAAGCGACCTCTACGGGGAGTCCTACTCCACGAGCGCCGGAACGGTCAGTTTCTGTTACAGGTGACTGGTCATCCCACCTATGGTTTGCCCTGGGGCCAGGATCGCCTCGTTCCTATTTTTCTGGCCACACTCGCCGTGCGGCAGCAGAAACAGACCATCACCTTCCGCAGCGCCGCCGAGATGCTCGACGTCTTCGGCCTGCAGCAAGGTGGCTCGCAGTATCGCCGCCTGATTACTTCATTTCAACGGGTGTTCGGTTCAACTATCTTCTTTGGAACGGACATACAGAGGCAGAGGGCGACCGTCATGCACCAAGCCCGGTTCAACTTCATGCAGGAAGCGCGGATCTGGTATTCGCGTGACCCCAACCAGACAGTATTGCCGGGCGGCTTCGAAAACGAGATTGTTCTCAGTGACGAGTTTTTCCGAGAGGTGACCGCCCATTCAATTCCTACTGATCTCGAAGCAGCAAAGGCGCTTTCGTCCTCGCCTGCGGCTCTGGACCTTTTTATGTGGCTGTCGTATCGCTGTTTCACAGCGAAAGGACAAGAGCGAGTTCCGATCTTTGGTGACTTCGGATTGGCAAATCAGCTGGGGAACGCCGATTATGCGCGCCCTCGCAAGTTCCGAGAGCGATTGGAAAGGTGGATCGACCTAGTCCGAACGTTGTGGCCGACTTGTCCGGCTCGCATCACATCAGATGGCGACCACATACTGGTTCAGCCCGCCATTGCCTTGTCAGAGAGAGGAGCCTAAATGGCGTCACCTTCCTTTGCACCGGATTCGGCTTCACGCCGCCGCATTCCACTTGGGATTATTGATGCAACTGTGTCCGCGCGTCTCGGTCCTACGAAGGGACTCGGAAATTCGCAGCCAGCTTGCTTCAATCGGCAAGTGGCGATGTACTTGGCCAGTCGCATCGGGCGCTGGAGCACGACAGTAATCGGACGCTTCTATAATGGCCGTGACCACTCGACCGTAGTTCATGGAATCCAGCGCATTGAGTCGATGCGTGAGACTGACCCTGATTTAGACGCTTTGATCTCAAGCTTGAAACGCGACTTGACCGATGTTAATCCGGTGTATGCGACCGCAATTGACAAATCATCTCGGTCGCAGGTGACGCTGAGTCAACGCGACCTCGAAGAGCTCGCGGAGCTTATTGCTGAGCGAGTATTTGCGCGTTTCCAGAAGAGAATGCCGGAATGATGGCCCAGACGATCGTTACAACGAGATGTGTGGTGCTCCAGCACAACACCCCAAAGCGATCGGCGATGTACGCCAACACTGGGTGTTTTTTCGGGACCTTCATTCGAAATTGCAGATGACGACCCGCATTGCGTAGCCGATACGAACGGCCGCTTCGACTGCCTTGGGTTTTCGGGCGCGAGCGACGGAGCCGCACCGCCCTGTGATACCTGCGAGGGGACCAGCCGGCATACGCCTGAACGTCGTCAACCCGCCAGATTGTCGAAGAGTCGCCTGTGGCCCTCATAAACGTTAGTAGGTGCATGTGAATGCACTGCGAGGGACGCCGCGCACCTCAAAACGCCCCGTCTCTACTCTTGTAAGAGTAACGACCTTAGGCCTTCTGTCACGGATGCTCGCGCTCGTGACTGACAGCTTAGAGCTGTCGGTCAGCGGGAGGACACATTGGAGCACCAGGGCCAACCAGAAAGAGCAAATGCAGGAAAAGCAGAACGCGTCCGCGTCTTTAGCGGTGAGGGCCAGGTTGAGATTTCGAAATTTGACAAGGAAGCTCGCCAAGACTACGTATTCGTTGTTCCCGACAGGGAGTACAGGAAATATGCCGATGGAGGCATTCCGATCGAGAAGGCTTTCTCCGATCTGTCAGAAGAGCAGCACGAGTATTTGCGCAGCCATCTAACGCCGGGCGAGCAGCGCATCGTTCGAGACCCAGCCTATGGTCAGACCGTGCAGAATTTAATCGATGCTCCAGCACCCGCGCTTGCCCGAGAAAGGGCGGCCATCTTGGAACGCGCTATTTCCAGTCAACTCGAACCCTACGATTACCACCTCTCCTTTCGCCACCAAACCTTTAACGCGGCGTTGAAGCAGCGACCCGACGTCAATCAGATCGTCAAAGAAATAGATTGGGTTCGAGATATTAGCCAGGCGCAGTACAGGTTCCAATTGACTCTGGATCCATCTTTCACTCCAGAGAAACGAGCAGCGCCACAACCGCTTTGGGTGGAAGAGCAGCTAAAGACTGCCGAGAGAGTTTTGCATTCAGCAGCCTTGACGGGCAAGGGGAAAGTGGAAACGCCGAAGGTAGAATCCACAGTTGTCGGGGCTCCCAACGCGTCGGTCCTAACGCTTGTTTCACAAGCGGGAACGCAATCGGTGAACTCCGCCACTTTCAGTTCTGCGACTGAGGCTTTCAAAAGGGCTGAGAGCCTCACTTCAACAATGCTCGGCAGCTCTGCAAGAACGATCCCGGCTCAGGTTGATAGCGGCATCTATCGCGGCCCGATACTGGCCGAGACTTCGGATTTGGTGCTGCAACGACTTTCCGCACGCGCCGTTGTGGCGCATCAAAAAGCACTGTTCGAACCAGGCCAGTCGCCAACGGTCGGCGAGAGTTTTTCCATAGTCTATTCGAAAAGCAAGCCCCTCGTGCGCGAGCTAAAAGATCACTCAAAGACGGTTATGGAACGTTGATCGTGCGCGTTGGCGTGTTGCACTTTAGCGCAGTTCAGGTTGAGCCGCCTCCAGCACGGGACTGATAATGCCATGCCACGCAGCGTTGGTTAGATTCCAATTGGATACAGAGGGCAATGTGGCAGGACTGCGGGGCTGTAGATCCAATAATGGCTAGTATTCAGTCAACAAGGGTTTCAGGTGGGCCCGGATCCGTTGGACACTTACGGGCCCAAAATAGCGGGAATCGAAGCTGCGGGCATTGAACGAAGAAATCACCCATACGGTGCCGGGTGACACGCCATAGGTGCCGAAAGGCCAGTGTTTAAGCGGCCGGCCATAAGTATCGAACGGACGCGGCGCACTATTAGGTATCGGCCTGCCGTCGACTGCTATACCGTTGGCAGACACTTTGACGATGTCACCTGAAACGGCTACTAGCGGCTTCATGAGTGGTTCTGCTCCGTCCGGGCAGTTTCCTTTTCCGCGGTAGCCGCGGCTTGACGATAATGCGCCGAACGGCTCAGATGGACAAAATTCGACCAGATTGGACATTGGGTCCGAAGTAGTTCGGTAAAGTCCAATCGGGAGAGACGGTGAAGCATTGACCCGAACTCTGCCAATCTGAAACGTCGCGAAGAGACCTCCGAGCAAGATTCCGGCGCTAAGCGGGGCCAACAGGCCACGATGGATCATCGTGATTTGCTCCTTCGCTCGCGACCTCATTGGCCCTGAGTGGTTCTTCCCGGTCTCGCCCTGCTGACGCAATCTGATGGCAGCTCCGCGCATGGACCTCAAATACCGTACGCGTGACGCCATCGGCTGGCGTGAACTTTCGCTGTTGTAGCGAGCCTTCCACATAGATGTTGTCGTCCTTCTCATAAGAGAGAGCAAGATCTGCCATCTCGCCGTAGAAGACAAGGCTGTGCCAATTTGCGTGTGTTTGCTGTTTATCGTCGATACCGGTGAAACGGTAGCTTTCTTTCAGCCGGGCATTCGCCACCTTTGTGCCTGATGGCAGAAAGCGGGCTTCCGGCTTAGTTACCAGATAACCGGCGAGTTCGATTCTGTTCTTCTGCATATGCTTGCTCCCACTGTCTTCTGCTAGTCGCCGGACTGAAGTTCCTCCAAGAAGCCCCGCTCCAAGTGGCTAGTCGCGTCTTCGGTGGTGACGGCTTCGGGCTTGCTGAGGAGATTGTTAGTTTGATTGATCGGCGTCTGACCAGTAATCGCTCCTCCCGCCAAGCTCTGTAATACGGCCCGAGCTGGGATTGCCGCGCGACGCTTCAACTCAGGATCGAAGAAGTACAGCATCTGCATGCCGAGTATCGGAAAATGACCAGACACGAAGATGAGCATGTCGCCAGGCGCCGTGATTTGTTCGGATGAACCATCGCCTGATTTCTGTGGGGGCCGCAGCCGCATCACTTCATCTGGAGTCATCAACGGGCGCTCGACGTGATCCACGCTTCCGTTTACGTGCGACATGATCGGCGAGAAACGCGATCCCGAAAAATTGAAACTGGCTTTCTGAACGGTTGTGGTGCCGGTCATTTTAGATAACAGCTCCGCCGTTTCAACCTGGTTAGGAGCATATGCGATTCGAACATGACAGTTGGAAACTATGCTTTCGTTTTGACCGTAAGCATCCACGATCTGCCTAATGTCCTGCGTAATCAGGTACGCCTTAATCCCGTATCCGGCCATGTAGGAAAGTGCGTCCGCGAAGATCTCCATCCGGTTCAGGCTCGGGAACTCGTCGATCAGAAATAGCAACCGTTGCCGGTTGCGCTTCTGCTCGGCCCCGTCGAATGCCATGCGTTCGGTCAGGCGGTTCACCACCATCGTGAACATTAGCCGGATCAATCGCCGCAAACGGATCTTGTCGGAAGGAGGCACAACCAAGTAAAGAGAAACCGGCCGCTCGTGGTTGACCAGGTCGTCAATGGTGAAACACTCGCACTGGTGTTTCGGGCAACCAGTGGATCGCTGTACAGCGCGAGTGCCGTCTTCGCCGTCGATAGTACGCCCGACAGCTCCTTATTTTCTTTGTCGAGCATTTCCTGCGCTTTCTCCGACACGACAGGATGGGTCGCGGTTTGAAGTCCAGTTGTAGTGCGCCAGCCGCGTTTCAGGGCCGGATCGTGCGGATAACTAAGCATTTCATTCAAGGTTTCCCGGAAGTCGATGCCAGGACGCGTGAACTGTCCCGCCAAATCGGCAAGACAAGCGACTCGTCCTTCGCTCGCGGCGCTATAGCAGACGTGCAGAATCATGCCGGTTGTCAGAGATGCGGCGGTGTCTTCCTAGTGGCGTTCCATCGGGCTGTCTTCGCCGCTACGCACGATCATGTCGGCAATATTCTGTGCATCTGAAACGTCGCGGGGCGTGAACAGCCGAATCTCTGCAAGTGGATTGAACCGCGATGATGAGCCATCCTCTACCGGAGAGAACTTAAAGCAGATGTGCCCGTTCTTTGACCGGAAGCCCGCCGTTTTCGCGTAGTTCTCGCCCTTGATGTCGTAAATGACCGCGCTCTCATCCCAGGACAATAAGGTTGGAATGACCAAGCCGACGCCCTTGCCAGAGCGGGTTGGTGCGAAGGCAAGAATGTGTTCGGGGCCGTTGTGCCGAAGGTAGATCAGCTTACGCTTGGAATCGCTGTACCAGCCCCCAACATAAACGCCAGCTTTTGCTTGCGCCAATCCAGTGGCATCCACATCCTTCGGAGAAGCCCACCGTGCAGAACCATGAAGGTCCTCAGTATTTTCGGATAGGCGACGAGCGCGCCGATTCGCTGCGGCAAAGAAGACAAACATGGACAGCATCGAGCCGACCAAGACCATCATTTCTCCCTCGAATAGCGGTTTACGGATGCGTGGATCGCGAGAAATCGAATTGCGAAAGCCCCAAAGGCACCAGGCAAATGGTTGGTAAATCGCCGCATTGCGAGTGCTCAGCAGCGGCTTCCCGAGAGCCAACTGGTAATGAAAGCGGAAGGCGACGTACTGCGTGGCTGCCAGATTGAACAAAACAAGAAAGGCGAGCCCTGTGAGAGTGGCTCGCCAGTTATACCCGAATGGAAATCCGCCGGGATCGGCCGGCGTTCTGTAAACATTCATCGCGTCAACTCGGCAGTTCTACTGCGTTCTGGAACATCACGAACGCGCACTTTTTCGGCTTGATAGGAAATTGCTACGTTGCTGTTGATCTCCGGCCTGGCGCCTACAAGCTCCTTCAGGTGTGCGATGGCCGTTTGCCCGGAGACACGTTGCAAAACGTGATGATCCGTTTCACCGATGATCTTCCCGCAATAGATTCCGCTGTGCGTTTGAGCCACATAAGTTCGAGCCTCCTGGCCAAGTTCCTTAATGGCGAGCGAGCGTGCGTCTTGGAATGATTCGCTCAGTTCGCTACGGTTGCCTTTCCGAACTCCTGACGATGGATTGGCGGATTGACTGGCTTGATTGATGGGAGTGTGATGATCGTTGCCAAAGCGCTTGTCGTGAACGGCAACAGTGCCAGAACCCGGTTCGAGACGCGCTACGAAGCGGTCTCCTTCCCGTGCCGACTCAGCGGACCGTGTCGGCATATCTTCCACTCGTGCCCAATCCTTCGAATACTGGATCAGAACGTTGCTGCCTGGCTTGGGAATTCGCCTCAATAGGTGCTTCATGTGCGTAACTGCGGAACTGTCGTTCAGTCGCTGAACAATATGCAAATCCGTGTGTGCAAGGACTTGTCCGCGGTAGGTGCCCACATCAGCGTTCGCAACTGAGGTTTTGGCCAACTCGCCTAGTAGCTCTTTGGAGATAGCCTGAGCTGCAGAAAATGAGTTTCGCAAGCTTTGTACCTCCTTGGGAGATGTCCGCTGCAATCGAAGTGCCGAGTCGTCTCCTGCACCTCTCTGATCTGGGCTCGATTGCTTCTCGTGAATAGCCTTCGTACCACTCTGCGGATCGTGATGGTTTCGTTCGCGATACTTGCTCTGAAGCTGGGCAAAGGGCTTTTCGAATTGACTCAAATCGAACTGGTCCGCCAAGCGAAGTTCTTTGCTATCTACTGACTTGTTGCCGTTTTCGCGTAGCTCTCCGTTACCATCCAGCCGCATGTAGGAGACAAAAGCGCCATTCGCATAAACAGATTGAACAATGCCTGCCGTTTCAGGTTCTTTCTTCGGTGTCCCGCCGTAATGGTAAGGCTCAAAAGCAACGATCTGGTCACCGGGCCTAAAACGCGAGTAGTTGCTTTCATGCTGATGGAACTGCTCGGCATTTCCGCTATTTGCGGCAACTACATTCGTCGTGCCAGAGAGGTCTGCAGTCTCGCAGTTCAGATCCAGTCTGGGCGTGACATTCATTGTGGCCGGCTCTGCCCCGAGTTGTTGCGCTGTGGCCGATCTTTCGCGCTCGAGTGAGATCAAGAAGTCAGCAGCGCGGCCAGCGTCCGTTGCCGCCTGGAAAATCTCGTTTCTATCCTCTCGCAAGGTTTTGATCCAAGAGCCTACATACGCAGCATGCGTTGCCGGGTTGTGCGGAACGCCTGTTTCGGCGGCAAGAAAGAGGCTCGATAGTTCAGCCCGTAGTTCCTCCCTCGCGTATGCAGGATCGCCAAAGCGGTAGGATTCATTTAGCGTTGAACGATTCAGTCGCGAGGGATGCCCGGTCCAATGTGACAGTTCGTGGAGCGCCGTTCCGTAATAGCCCGGCGGATCGTTGAACGCCTCTTTGGGCGGGAGATGAATGCTATCCGTACCACGGTGATAGAAGCATCGGTCTGCCTGATCGTGTTTGATCTTCGCTCCAGAATTCGCCAGAATGTGTTCACCGGCTTCTATCGCCTCAAAGGGTGTTCGCTCTTTTGGAACATGGGGCGGAATGCCTTCGATCTGCTCGGCATTGAAAACCGTGTAAATCTTGTGGATGAACGTGCGCTCTGACTTTTCCTCGCCGTCAATGGACGGCGGCCCGGGCTCGGTTTTTTCGTCGGATGCGTCCTTCACTTCCCAAAACTCGATCCGGGTGCCCTTTTCTCCTTTCTTGACCTGCCAATTGTTCTCGCTGGCCTGGTTGTACGTCAGCCAGCGCGGATCATCATAGCCGCGCTGAAGACCCGTCGCCATCAGGTGAACAGCCTTGCCTCCTCGGTAAGCCTTGTCCGTGGTTGGATTCATCGGCATTCCGATGGCTTCCCATGGCTTCTGCCACGGCGCGACGCCCTGTTCGAGCAGACTGATGATCGAATCCGTAACCTCTTGACGGTGGTCTCGTTTCGGCTGCTCGGGAATTTGATTTTGGTTTGCCGGTGCGGGAGAACTCATAGTCCATCCCCCCTCGGCTGATCAGCCGGTATTCTGACAGCGGGTTCATCTTCGATAGTGGGTTGCTCGCTTTCGAAACCGGACCCGTCGAGCGGCTCGCCGCCAATGGTGTCGAGCAAGCTTCGTTGCTGCTGTTTTTCCATGCGCCTCCTTCACCTTCAGGACTTCAGGGGATAAAAAACCCCTAAGCTGTAAGCGGCGACAGCCAACACGTGTGACATCCCACCCTAGGTGCGGGCTCGTCCCGAAGGTCGGACAGGGTTGGAGCAGGGACTCTAGTCAGCGTGCGTCGACTTTATCGATCGTGCCGCGGTTCTCGAGGCGGATAAGCGGATAAAAAGATACAGGGGGGCTTCTCGAGACTGATTTACGATTATTCATCGATTGCTAGTAGGTAACGGGCGAGGGAGCTCAGACGCGTCTGGATGTGCTCGGTCAAACGGCTGCGAAAACAGAACCCTTGTGTTGCATTCCTTCTGACGAAGTAACCCTGGATGGAACGGCGGAGCCTTTCAGTGACATTGGCCGTATGACCGTGCCAGACAGCGGCGTTGAAGAGGATCATCGTTCCCGGTTCCCCGCATACAACAATCTCGCCGGGATATTCCGCCCGAGGGTCGGAAAGTCTATCGCTTGGAACATCGGGCCAATCGTGCGATCCAGGGACGAAGCGAGTCGCCCCGTTCTCTTCCCGGAAGGCATCCACGGTGAGAATGAACCCAAACAACGGAGCATCTTCCGATGTTCGGGACAGATCGGCGTGAAGTTCCTGTGCGGGCGTTCCCGGCCGGAGAGTTCTCGCCAGAAAGGAGCTCAGTTTGAAGGGTTCGCCTATAAAGTGGCTGCATGCTTCGAGCAAAGGCGGGTACAGAAAGACCTCATCGAATACTGAGTTGAAACTGAGCAGGTCAGACATTCGGGTCGTGCTGCTTCCGACATTAAGGTCGAGTACGCACGCTTTGGCCATCACTTGGTCATATGCCTCGGCCAAGTTGTTAAATCGTCACCGGAGAGCGGACCAGGAATGGTCAGAAACCCGTCGGTGTTAAGCACCGTGACGGCTTGGGGAGGGAGTGTATTTGCCGCGCGGATTTGTTGGAACGGGGTATCCACCGGATGAGCGTAGCAAAGCATATATCTCCGGCGATCAGTTCTGCTAGAACGCAGCCTCGATCGGGTCATCACTGGTACACAGCGGACCCAAGGGGACTTATGAGTAGTATCTGGCTTACACTTTCCGGATTGCCGACAATCCACCAGCGAGATTCCAAACGAAGGAAGAGAGCATGTCATATCAAGCATTCGGTCATTGCTGGTTCCACGCCTAACGCTCCCGATCGTGAAAGCAATGGATCAGTGATCAAAGCTCCAGAGATTGCTCGTCAGGTCGTCGTGAATCGTAGCCATGTACTTCCCGTTATTCGAGAACACCCCAAAAGCGTGGATACTGTCGTTCTCAAGCAGGTGCGCATGCAAATGAGAATCTACGAAACAAAGAGCGGCAAAGTGTGACGGATCTAAGAAGAAAGGAGGAAGGATCACCCGACGGACGGTGCGGGTTCCCGGGCCCCAGGCAAGCCATTCGCCGCGAGCAGGACCGGGGTTCATGCCCTCTATGGTGTCGATACCGGCGATCTGCCGCGACCTCTGCCATTGCTTCGAAGGGTCCGGATCTAAATGCAATTCGGTGAAGCGGCCGGCATGCCCCGGATCTGGGATCGCAATGTGCGCGCCGTCTGCGGAGAGCGCCCAGCGACCCAGGCCGAGGAGCACAAAACTGGTTCGGCCAAGTTCTCGCCCCTTTCCCGTGACAGGATCCAGTTCGTAGTACGTTTGCTGGCCAGCATGCGTCGTGCGCAATACGCAGAGGTGGCCGGAACCGGGCACGCTGCAGCGAAATTCATCCAGTGATTCGCCCAAGGGGACCTGTGTTATCGGGCCGCCGTTTGCCGGGATGCGCATCAGCCGGAAATCGGTGAACCCGGCATCCCGGGTGTCTTTGGCAGACATGAACAGAATCCACTTACCGTCGGGAGTGAGCTGCGGATAATAATTCTCCCGCTCCGAGGAGGCCAGGAGTTCGGGTTCACGGCGGCTTCGGTTCTGTTGAAAGATTTCATAATGTCCGTTCCGGTTGGATTCAAAGATGACTGACTGATTATCGGCGCTCCAGGTATGAGGGAAATTGGTGCTCTGTTCCAGCGTCAGGCGATGCAACTGGCGCAGTGAGGGTTTCGGTTTCGCCTGCCATTCAGCCGTATAAGTCTGGGCATAGCTGTCGGTCCGAACCATGAAGAGCTTGTTACCATCCGGCGTACCGGTCAAATCGGAAAGCGCCGCGTCTGAGAAATGCGAAATCTGTTTTGGAAGCGAGCTCACATGTCCTGTGGTCGAGTTTAGCGGTAAAGTCCAAATGTTAAATCCTTCAGCTCTGCGTGCGAAATCCTGTCGCAAGAAGACGAAGCCTGAAGACGTGAAAAATCCCGAGCTGAAACGAAGTGGTCCAATAGAAACCGTGGAATGACTCACCTGAGGAGCTACCGTCACCAGGTCACTCGATTCGCAGAAATCGGGGTTGACGGTGATGTCGGGATGATCTGTGCCGTCGCGACAACCCGAGAGGCTGTGGAACCACAGCCGCTTGTCATCGCTGGACCAAAACAACGCAGCCACATGGGTTACGGCAGGCAGTTGCATCAGCAGGCGTGCCGGTGCGCCGGGGTCCGATCCCGCCCACACCTGGTGAGATCCGTTCAACCAGGCGATCTGCTTGCCGTCGTGCGAAACGGCAGCTAGTTGTACATCGTCCGAGAGGCGCCGAGGCGATCCCGAATTGAGCGGAATCTGCCAGGCTTCAAACTTTTCGTTTGCCGAGCCGATGGCCAGCAGGTGCCGGTCGCTCGGAAACAATAATTGATAGCAGGCCAGGTGTTCAGGCCCTGTCAGTTCGCGAACTCTGTGGGTGAGATTGTCGCGTAGGAAGAACCCACCATCGATTGTCGCGTATGCCAGATGTTTACCGCTGCGCGATACCGCGGCGGCCGTGACATCATCGCCGCTGCTGAACCGGGTGACCTGCTCGAGATGCGCATCGGGAGGATTTTTCGAGCTGCGAAGCCAATACACTCCGGTGAACACAACGAGCAGCAGGCAAAGCAGAAAAGCCAGGACGAGCCGCTTGTGCGAAGGTGTTTCCAGCTCTGCGAGCAGCCGCTCGACTTCTCTCGCTGTGGGACGCCGCAGCGGTTCTGTGCTGCGCATGCGAGCCAGGATCGGATGCTTCCAGGAGCCGGCTTCTTCCAGAACCAGCGCGAGTGAGTAAATGTCTCTGGCCGAGGTGGCGGGCCGGGCTGCTTTCTGCTCCGGCGACATGTAGCGCACGGTACCCACCGGCAGGTCGGTGCTGCGGTTGGCCGCAGCCTGGTCGCGAATGTTCTGCGCGAGGCCGAAGTCGAGAACCTTCGCGAAGTCATCATCCTCACGGACCATGACGTTCTCGGGCTTGATGTCGCGATGAACAATGCCCTTCTCATGCGCGGCGGCCAGAGCACTCGCGATTTGCCGCCCGATGTGAATCACGCGCCGGGTTGAGAGTTTGGTCGACTTCAGAAGCTTTCGGAGCGACTGTCCTTCCACCAGTTCCATCGCAATCCCCAAGCCCCAGGGCGTTTGGATCAACTCGTAAACGGTAACGATGTTCGGATGATTAAGACGGGAAGCTAACCGGGCCTCCGAGATCACTTGTGCGGCGGCCGCATCTCCCGCCTCGAGCGCGCTTGGCAGAAACTTCAAGGCGACGGTTCGCCGCAGTTCCGTGTCCTCGGCCGAGTACACCTCGCCCATGCCACCCTGGCCGATGCGCTCGAGCAAGACGTAGCGACCGACGGTGTCCCCGGCCCGCCGGTCTGGAACAGGAGGGTAGACTTGACCGTCTTCCAGTTCTTCCAGAATTGAGAGCACGCGGCCTTCGACATCCGGATCGATGGTGGCGCCACGCACGTATTCCCGCTGTATCTGCGCATCCAGATCACCGGCTGTTTCGCACAGGATCCAGGCGGCGCGCCATTGTTCGTCGGTCAAAGAGAGTGCTCCATATTTATCAAGCGAGTGCGGGGCTACCGAAGATGCCACACCATTAGCGATAGTTAGCTCGCTTGCAATTTTTCCCCCAGCCATTGTTTGCAGAAGGCCCAGTTGCGCGCTACCGTGCGCGGGGCAATGCCCAGCCGGTTGGCAATTTCTTCCATGGATAGACCCTCGAAAACCTTCATCTCGACGATGCTGCGAAGACGCGGGTGGAGGGCTGCCAGTTTCTCGAGCAGGTCATCGATTTCCTGCAACGTCGCATTTCCGTCTTCCGCTCCGGGAGCGTCGAAGTGCGCGATATCGATTTTTGTGATCCGGCGCGACAACAAACGGGAGTGATCGATCAGCAGGTGGCGCATTACGTGGCCAGCGAATTGTAAGAAGTGATCCCGTTCCGGGCGGCCGTCGCTCTCGTGAGCCGGCAGCGATTTCACTCTCAGTAACTGGAGATAGAGCTCGTTGACCAGCAATGAGGGCTGCCAGGAGTGCTGGCTTCCCTCAGCATTCATCTTGGCGGCCGCCAGACGTTTCAGTTCCGGGTAGAGAAGTGAAAAGAGCTGGTCCGCCGCTTCGCGATCCCCCGATCGGAAGCGGGCCATCAGACTAGCAAGCGTAGTTGAAGTTTGCTGGGGCGGCACCCGTAGCCCTTATTTTATCCGGGATCCGAGTAACAAAAGGGGCGCGTCCATCTTAGCCCACGCCGGAAAAAATATTTTTGACAAGACGTGGCAGTCTTTGCAGGCCTCCACTCGCTTAAGAAGTATATGACCACCTCACTTCCACTCACACGGTCTGTCAAAGCCTTTCCGCGTCTCTGTTATTTCGCCTTAGCACTGGCCTTCACCGGCCTACTACCCGCCTTCGGCGCCACTATTACGGTCACCACCGCAAACGACACGGGCGCCGGATCGCTGCGGAACGCCGTTGCGACGGCTAACTCGAACGACACTATTAACTTCAACTTGCCCAATCCAAGCACTATCGTCCTGACTAGCGGCCAACTCGAAATTAATAAGAACCTGACCATCACGGGGCCGGGCGCGGCGCAACTGGCCATCAGCGGCAACAAAACGTCTTTCAAAGTGTTCTTTATTGATTCGGGCGCTAGCGTCATCATCTCCGGCCTGACCGTTGAGAACGGGGCAACTGTCAACGGTACTTCCGACGCCGGCGGCGGCATCGTAAACTTGGGCACGCTCACCCTGATCAACAGCACCGTAACGGGCAACGCGGCCCCGGGCTCCGAAGGGGGCGGCATCATAAGCTATGGCGCGCTCACGCTGACCGGCAGCACTGTTTCGGGTAATTCGGCCAGCGAGGGAGGCGGCATCCGAAACTACAACGGGACGCTCACGCTGATCAACAGCACCGTGTCCGGCAACTCGGCTACAGGCGTAGGCGGCGGCATCGCGAGCGCCGGCGCGCTCACGATCATCAACAGCACCGTATCCGGGAACTCGGCGCCCAGCGGCACGGGCGCCGGTATCTATATTGGCTCACTTGATGGACTTTCCGAGGGCACGCTCACGCTTAAGAGCACTCTGCTCGCCAACAATGGCGTAGGCGGGAATTGTTTTGTCGGGGGTACATCCACCTCGCTCGGTTACAACCTTTCGGATGACACAACCTGCGAAGGCTGGCTCACCCTAACGACCGACAAAAACAACACGCCGGCGGGGCTCGACCCCAAGGGCCTGCAGAACAACGGCGGTCCCACCCAAACCATTGCGCTTTTGCCTACCAGTCCGGCAGTGGATGCCATTCCGGTCGCGAGTTGCACCGATACCAACGGCAACCCGGTGAAGACCGATCAGCGCGGCGTTACGCGCCCGCAAGGTGCAGGATGCGACATCGGCGCCTACGAGCTCGTCCAAGCTGTCTCGTTCTCCGACTTCGACGCGTTTCTGGCGATCCAAACGGGCCAACACTCGGGCTTTGCCCTCAGCGCGTGGTTCACATTGGGGAGCGCGAGCGATGGTATTCGTCCGCTCACCGAAGCGGTGACGCTGCAGATCGCCACTTACACGGTGACGATTCCGGCCGGATCCTTCCATAAGCTCTGGAACAGCTCACAAGCGCCTTACGGGTACGAGGGCACCATCAACGGCACGAAACTGGTCGTGGGCATCATCCCGTTGGGCGGCAAGAATTATCAATTCGACGCTGCCGGTTCGCCGGTTGTCTGGAACGGTGTCAAGAACCCCGTAACTGTCTCGCTGACTATAGGCAACGATACGGACAGCACGCCGGTGAACGCCGTCATCAGCTCGCGTTGAGGCAGGCTCCATGAGTCCCAGAAAAAAGTTTTGTGGAATGGCAGTTTTCGGTGGAATTCACTCGCTTATGAGGTGTATGACTACTTCGCTTCGACTAAAACTCTCCCGCCAAGCCCTGCTTGGATTTGCCGCACCGCTGCTGATCGGCATGGGTCTGCTGGCTTCGCCCTGCAACGCTCAAGTCACGTTTACTGGTGTTCAGACTATGGTACCCGCCAGCGGACTGAATGATCCCTATGGCGTGGCGGTGGATCGGGCCGGGGATATCTTCATTGCGGATACGTACAACAACCGCGTGGTGGAGATTCCGGCCGGCGGCGGCCCGCAGACCACGGTACCTGCCAGCGGACTGAATAATCCCTTTGGCGTGGCGGTGGATCAGGCGGGCGATGTCTTCATCGCGGATTTCGAAAACAGCCGCGTGGTGGAGATTCCGGCCGGTGGCGGCCCGCAGACCACGGTGGGCAGCCGACTGAGTCATCCCTACGGGGTGACGCTAGACGGAGCGGGCGATCTCTTCATTGCGGACACTTTCAACAACCGGGTGGTGGAGGTTCCGGCCGGTGGAGGCCAGCAGACCACAGTGGCCACCAGCGAGCTGAATAATCCGCATGGTGTGGCAGTGGATGGAGCGGGCGATGTCTTCATTGCGGACACCGGCAACAACCGGGTAGTGGAGATTCCGACGGGCGGCGGTCCGCAGACCACGGTGGGCAGCGAACTGAATCA
Source organism: Bryobacteraceae bacterium (assembly GCA_965219105.1). Taxonomy (GTDB): domain Bacteria; phylum Acidobacteriota; class Terriglobia; order Bryobacterales; family Bryobacteraceae; genus Bog-105. Next base: position 5,532,736 of record OZ244728.1, read on the forward strand.
ACCCTATGGCGTGGCGGTGGACGGAGCGGGCGACGTTTTTATCGCGGACACCCAGAACAGTCGCGTGGTGAAGATTCCGGCCGGCGGGGGCCCGCAGACCACGGTGGGCAGCAGACTGAGTCATCCCTTCGGCGTGGCGGTGGACGGAGCGGGCGACGTTTTTATCGCGGACACCGGCAACCGCCGCGTGGTAGAGGTGCAAACGGTTTCCGTGAATTTCGGGAGCGTGAACATCGGATCGAGCGTCACGCTGACGCTGAACTACTACGTTGAGGGCAGCGAAACGCTCGGCACCCCCAGTGTATTGACCGAGGGCGCGTCCAACCTGGATTTCACTCTCGCCAGCGGCAGTACCTGTACCGGCAGCGTGACGGGCGGCTCATCCTGCACGATCAATGTGACGTTTAGGCCCAAATTCGCCGGAGCGCGTAACGGCGCTGTCCAGATTGTGGACAACAGCGGGAACGTGCTGGCGACGACCTACATTCACGGCATCGGCGTGGGGCCGCAGATCGCGTTCGGTCCGGGTGTCCAGACCACAGTGCCCGCCAGCGGATTGAACCAACCCTTCGGCGTGGCGGTGGATGGAGCGAACGATCTCTTCATCGCGGATGCCTTCAACAACCGCGTGGTGGAGGTGACGCCCGGCGGTGTCCAGACCACGGTCGCCAGCGGATTGGGTCAACCTATGGGCGTAGCGGTGGACGGAGCGGGCGATCTCTTCATCGCGGACACGAACAACAACAGCGTGGTGGAGGTGACGCCCGGCGGCGTCCAGACCACGGTGGTCAGCGGATTGAACCAACCCCTTAGCGTGGCGGTGGATGGCGCGGGCGATCTCTTCATCGCGGACACTAACAACAATCGGGTGGTGGAGGTGACGCCCGGCGGCGTCCAGACCATGGTACCCGCCAGCGGATTGAACAGCCCCTTCGGCGTGGCGGTGGATGGCGCGGGCGACGTCTTCATCGCCGACACTAACAACAATCGGGTGGTGGAGGTGACGCCCGGCGGCGTCCAGACCACGGTACCCGCCAGCGGATTGAACAGCCCCTATGGCGTGGCGGTGGATGGCGCGGGCGATCTCTTCATCGCGGATACCTTCAACAGCCGCGTGGTGGAGCTGACGTCCAGTGGCGTCCAGACCACGGTACTCGCCAGCGTATTTTCCAGTGGCGTGGCGGTGGATGGGGCAGGCGATGTCTTCATCGCGGACAAGGTCAACAGCCGGGTGGTGGAACTGAACCGCTCGACGCCACCCACGTTGACCTTCGCCCCCACCAACGTCGGCTCGACCAGCAGCGATAGCCCGCAATCGGTCGAAATCGAAAGCATCGGTAACGCAACGCTCGCGGCCATTCCTCCCGGTTTGACGATTGGCCCGAACTTCGAGCAAGTCGCGGGCTCGGGCACCCCCGCCGATTGCACCAGCAGCTTCTCGCTGACGCCAGGGGCAAGCTGCAATCTGAGCATCAGCTTCACTCCAACGGGGAGCGGTCCTATCAAGAGCGCGGCCACGTTGACGGACAACGCGCTGAATGGCAACCCGGCAACGCAGACGATTACCTTGAAAGGCACCGGCATCGCGATCGCCAACTTCACCATCACTTCGATTCCGCCCGCTGAAGTCGTCTATCGCGAGAGGCTGGGCGGCGTGATTCTCAAGCTTCAATCGGTACACGGCTTCAACGCAAACGTAACGTTGAGTTGCTCGGGCGGTCCGGCGGGAACGAAATGCGCGGACCTCCCCGGAACGGTCCACGTTAACGGCACGGTCTATGCCATCTCCGGAGTCCTCTTCCCAAAGAACACGCCGGACGGCACGTACATGATCACCTTTACCGGTGTTTCAGGCTCGCTCTCGCACAGCACGACCGCGAAGTTCACGGTCAAATAACAAGAACAGTTCCAGTAGCCAAAAGAGAGGAAGACAGCAAATGAAAACTCGCACCTTTTATCGATCCATGGTGTTTACCGGTATGGTGACGGTTACCATGGCGGCTGTTGCCTTCGCGCAGCAGCCGCGCTCCCACAACAATTCGGCAATGTGGTTCGGCGGCAATCTCCCGTCACAAAAAAACCAGCCATCGCCGGCAATCTCGAACGGCAACGCGGAAATCCTCAATCAGGCTGACCGCGACGACGATAACCAGGTGCGCTACCGGGTAGTTCGGATTGGGGTGCTACCGGGCAAGACGACTTCCTTCCTACCCATAGTCCGATCCGTCAACAATCGCGAACACGTCACCGGGTACTCCTTAATCTATGCCGAGGGTTTTACGCCGAAGGGAGCGGCGACAGCTCAAGGTTTCATCTGGCACGACGGTAAGCTCGAAGCGCTTCCTTTACTCAGCGGCTGGCCCGGAGCGTTCGGGTTCGGCATTAACGACCGGGATCAAGTCGCCGGCACTGCCAATAATGTGGATGCGAGCGGCAATCTGATTCAAACCGCCGTGTTGTGGAATCACGAGCAGCCTGTGAACCTTGGAAACCTTCATGCGGGCTGGATTTCGGAGGCCCTGGACGTCAACATTTTTGGCGAAGTCGTGGGTGTGTCTGCTCCTAATGAAAACGAATTTCCCACGCCGGTCGCCTGGTACGGCGGTGCGATTCATACGCTTCCCCTGCTTCCGGGGGAAGATGGCGGCTGGGCAAATGAGATCAACGCCCTCGGTGTGATTGTTGGGTGGCAATTCACAGCCACAAGCGAACTTCCTTGCCTGTGGTATTGGAATGGGGCCGGGTACGTTGCGGTGGATCTCGGAACTCTGGGCGGAGAGACGGGGCAGGCATTTGGCATTAACAATTTCAACAAGGTAGTCGGGTACTCGCTTTACTCGGGGAATATTCACGGCCCCGCTTTTCTATGGGATCGGCGGGACGGGCTGCAAGCTCTGCCTCTGCTACCGCCTGATACGGATGCTCAAGCCTACAACGTGAACGAACTGGGACAGATCGTAGGCGTGAGCCAGATTTACGATGACAACGGGAATTTCGTCTCCCAACTATCGGCAATTTGGGAGAACGGTACAGTTACCGCTCTTCAGACATTGGTTCCGGCGAACACGCCGCCTCTCACCTACAACACGGGAACCATCAACGATCTGGGAGAGATCACCGTGAACGCGACCAGCCCGGATGGTTCGCCGGACGCTTTGCTACTTGTTCCAAAATACAAATGCGATCGATAGCAAAGCTCGAATAACGAAGGGAAATGAAGCCAGGGCTCCGGAGCCCTGGCCATGCGTGGCGGCACAAGCGGAGCGGGCAACGGCGAGGGTGTCTGAAGCCGAACCTCTCTCGCTTGTGCTTGGATGACGGGCCATCCGGAAGTTGGCCGCCCACCGACTCCACTGCCCAGCGTAAGCCAGAATTTTCAAAGCACCGTTGGCTTGTGCACGACGGTCTGGATTCCAAGGAACGGCTTTCCAAGTAGGAAAGATCGATCCGGATCTCTGTATGGCTTTCACCCGAAAACGCGCAACCATTTCGTTGCTGCGCCGCCGCAACAGGGCCTCAATCCTGGTCAATAGCGGATTCGGGCACGCAAAAAACCCACTCGTTCCACAACGTCCTTGGCCATCCAACGAGAGTCAATGCAGACGTTCGAAAGACAGACCTGAAATACCGCGAGCAAACAACTTATGTAGCTTGTCAGAGTTGCTTGTCAGAGCGGCGTCGAAGAACGCGACATTCATCTCGTTGATTGCCCGAAGCTCTTCTAGATGCGGCTGCGGGTCGGATCCTTCGGTTAGTGCGTTGAGGAAGCGCACATCCATGAAAGAGCCATGCGTCAACTTCGTGCCCTTATCCACAACCGCGTAGGTAGCCTTCGTGTTCTGGGCAAGAAAATTTTGTACCAGCTTCGATTTTCTTGCTTGCCAAACTTCGAACATCTTCTGCCCTTCAGCATCCAGTTGGCCGGGCGGAACGTGAATAGGCAGGTCGAAATTTAGCAAAGCACCGTTCGTCGGAGTGTGTGCCGCCACAAACGGGACCGTTTCGCCGGTGCGGAAGTCAACGCCAAACAATCCGCCGTCTTGATGACACACGCCCGGGCGCCAGTGACTACTTGGCAGGCTCTCACACGTGCGCGCCCACCCATCGAGTGACCGAACAAGCCTACTTTGGAAACGTCGAGCAGGTTTCTGAAGCTCTTGTCGCTTGAGTTCAGCTTCGCGATCTCCAGCAGTGCGAACTGCGTATCCGCTACCCATACCGCTTCGCGTTCAGCGTCAATGCGGAACGCAGCGGCACTTGGAGGTCCTTTCGGACTGTGACGGTCAGCAAATCCTATGAGCTTGCCGCTTGACAGTTTCACGGCGGCTGTGTCGTAAGGGTGGTCTAGTGCAAATATCACGTATCCATGGCTTGCTAACTCCGAGAGTTGGATTGTATAGGCGAGCACTGGCACGCCAAGGCCAGGAGAAAAGATCAGCACAGGATACGGCATTTTTGATGGTGCAAGGGCGGCATTCTCGGAGAATCTCGTCTGGATCTTGTCGTTTTTTACGTCGTCCCAGCTGTTTAAGAATTGCGCTTTCAAACCCACCGTTGCTGTACCTTCCTCGGTTGTCGAGAAGCCAGGCAGGTACTCCGCTGGTTTACCCGCTGCTACGGCGGGGTAGAACACGAACACTGACAGATGTCTCGGGTCTTTATCAGGGATCGTTGAATCCTCGAATCTGGAAGGATCTGTCCAGATAAATGCGCGTCTGCTCACCGGAACCGTTCCTTCAAGTTCGGGAAGTCGCATGGCGCTGATTGCCAATGACGGCAAGCACAGCAACATAAACACTGGGCGGCACCTCCAGACGGCTATCCGTATTGCGGCGTGACTCATTGCAGTGACCAATCCTTTCGTGAGTGACCGTCTCTTGAAGGCATCTCTGGCAACCTTATACTCGATGAACTCTTAATTGAGATGCTTGGGCCAAGCGATATTCAAGTTCTCATACTACGCACACCCCATGGCATGCGCTTCCGCGCAGTTGCTCGAATAACCGGAGAGCAGACGCCCAGAGAACTCAGATCGCGTGTAGTCGCGATGTCTAGAGGAACCGCTCGAAACTCAGGCACGGCGGATTACCAAACAGTACGCCGTCCCCGAGGATCTATGCCACCGTAGGAACGATCGCATGCTGGTGGCGTCGGTGCTGGTTCCATGGTGGTTGTACACCGTCTCTGGACGACATACACCTTGGGCTTCGATTTCCGGGCACACGGCCTGCTCAAGGAAATAATGAGCCCAATCGCGCGTTTTCGTTACGGTTGTGGCGTTTTGGAATGCGGGCTGTCGTCGTGGGCAGCTTTGTACCCGTCACACATGCCGCTGCTGCTCTTCCTGATCCTTGTAAGTTGGATGACCGTTGCTGAGTTCCGAGCACATTGCCGGGCCTCTCAAGGCACCTGCACATCAGGCGATATAACGTCTGGTGACTTATCGTGCGAGTACAAGGCAAGTAAGACGCCCGCTTGGGTCAGCATCGGTTACAGGGAGGCCAACTCAGTTACTGGAAAGACCGGAACGGCGGCGCCAATCCCGTGTTGCAGCCCGAATTTGGCCAAAGATGCCTTCTTCACCCCTGACTTCGAAGGTTTGGCAAGTTTGTACGCCAAGCAGGGGCGCTTCGTGCTGAGGGTGACCACGCCTCAGGAAGCAACGGCGGTACATACTCTCAAAGCGGTCGCGAGAAAAGCTTTACCGCGATCGTAGAGCTTCGCCGAAGATACTCAGCGTGGATGCCAATTCAGTGCATACACTTCCTGTGTACCCGTATCACGCAGCAACAACGGTGAATTGTCTGGCGTCAAACCAACCCAAATGCCGCCGCCCCAGCCGGTATTTCTCATATTTTTGAGGTCCACTACCTCCTCCACCTTGCGGCTCTGGCGCTCGATACGCATGAATGCGGTGCGCTTTCCCACCTCCTTGAAGTACACGTATTTGCCGCTGGCGGACCAAGCCAACCAGCCCACTTCGCTTCTCAATAGTTCTTCCCACCGTTGCGTATGGAAGTCAAAAAGCATCAGCGTATGCGAATCGAACGTCCGAGCAACGATGTATCTGCCGTCAGGCGACCAATCAGCTTCCCAGAGCCCCTCTGACCCTGGTATCTCCTCCAATGTGTGTGTTTTCAGATGCACCAGGCTAATACCAGTGGGGTGCTTCTCCAGCCAGTGCATATAACTAAACAAAACCAAGTTTCCATCGGGAGACCAGTTGGGGTGTTCTTGATTGCGCTGCTCCTGATAAACCATCTGGGGAGTTCCACCGGCGGCCGGCACAATATAGGTCCTCGCCGGGGTATCAGGAGAGACGCCCATAAACACGATCTGCTTGCCATCGGGCGACCAGTGCGGATGTAAAGCTTGCATCGGTGAATTCGTCAGTTGTAGACGTTCACTTCCATCTTCCCTGCTCCGCCACAAAGCTCCATCGGGAAAAGAGACATACGTGATCCATCGACCGTCTCGCGAGAACGTCACAAACTCCGCCGAGATACCGTCGAGATAAGGAGCCCAGGTGCGTGACTTCAAGTCATATCGAACGACTTCGCCACGTAGCTGTTGGCCAATAATGAAAAGCTTCTTCCCGTCGGGGCTAGGAACAGGGGCGAGTGAATGGAGTTGGCCGGAGGTCAGTTGTACGGGCGCCTCTGGCGCACGGACCAGCCAACCTCGCAAGCCTTTCTTTTCTCGAATGACCCAGATCTCGGTCTTCGCATCGCGGGTTGCCTGAAAGACAAAATAGTTTCCGTCCGCGGTCCAGTTACCGCAACATGCAGATGGGGGCTGGTTCCATCCTGCCAGCAAGGAATGCAGTCCCTTCCCCTCGGCAGAAACCTCCCACAGTGAAAGTAGACCGGTCCTGTCGATAGGATTGCCTACCGTGAAACGGATCCGGGCGCCATCGGGAGACCAGCGCATCCAGAAAGCGGGCCCTGGAAGGCTGGTGAGCTTTCGTGCATGACTCCCGTCCCTTCGGGCTCGATACAGATCGCGATCTTGGATATAGACAATCTCTTGCGCGTCCGGGGACCAGGCCGCAGCCGTTGCCAGTATGTTCCCCACGCGGCGAGGAGTGCCTGCCGGCAGTGGCAAGGTCCACAGCGGCCAGGCAAGTTTGTGTGTGAAATTTGCGAACAGAAGCTCGCTGCGACCGATCGAAAGATCCATCACCTCTGGGATCATCAATAACGTCGGCAGCAACGCCGTTTCTCCGCCGGATGTGGAGACCTGGGCCAGGGCTTGAACGAAACGGGAGGCCTCCGCAAAATACAGGCGGGTTCCATCCGTCACCATGTCCCCGAACGGACCGCCTTTCGCTTGCCCATCTTTGCTAATCTGCGCATACCCCGAGACGTGCGGCGGTGGCGGTGGCGTCAGCAAGAAATAGAACAAGTAGGACAGCCAGAATACGCCCACTACCGAAGCCACGACTAGCGCCGGAAACTTGTTCCACCGTGCGTAAACGGGCAATGCGCTCTTCACTCTCAGGGCTTCAAGCTCAGAGCGCATTTCAGAGGCATGCCGGTAGCGTAGGTCGCAATCCTTCTGAAGTGATCTCGTAATGACTTGCTCTAATCTCTCCGGGACAAGAACATTGCGGCCGCGCAATGGAAGTGGATCCTGGTGCAGGATCGAATGGAAAATCTCCTCCAAAGTTTCGCCGGTGAAAGGACGACTTCCTGCTGCCATCTCGTATAAAACAGAGCCAAAAGAGAAAAGGTCGGTTCGCGAATTCAGCGGTTTGCCCAAGACCTGTTCCGGCGACATATATTCGGCAGTTCCCAACATCGTACCGGCTGCTGTGAGTTGGTCTCGCTCGACAGGATTCACATCGTGGGCCGGCGCTGGCGGCACACCAGGTTCGGCGCCGGCCATCTTTGCTAACCCGAAATCGAGGACCTTGGCACTGCCCCGCTTCGTAACGAAAATGTTGGCGGGTTTGATGTCGCGATGCACGATTCCTTTTGCATGGGCGGTCTCGAGCGCATCCGCGATCTCGATTCCAAGCGCCAAGACATTGTCAATCGCCATCGAGCCTTCCGCAATGCGATGCTTCAGCGTTGCGCCTTCCAAAAGCTCCATGACGATGAAGGTGCGGCCGTTCTGCTCGCCAATGTCGTACACCGTGCAGATGTTCGGGTGATTCAGTGACGAAGCCGCTCGCGCCTCCCGCTCAAACCGGCCGAGCGCTTCAGGATCTCGCGCCAGTTTGTCGGGCAGGAACTTAATCGCGACCCATCGGTGTAGCCGGGTGTCCTCCGCTGTGTAGACGACGCCTTGCCCTCCACCTCCGAGCTTTTCAACAATACGGTAGTGGCTCAACTCGGCATCGATAAGCGCATCGGTGGAGTTCCCCATTGCGAACTCTTCGGTCGCGTCGAATGGCGCCGCTACTTCGAACGCCGGAGTCTCCAGGAAGCTTCCCGCCTCGTGCTGTGCCTTCAGCAACGAACGGATCTCCTCCTCCATGGTTTGATCGCCGGCGCAAGCCTCGCGCAAATAGGCGTCGCGTTCCTGTGGGGAGTGCTGCAAAGCGGACTGAAGCACTTGGTCCACCTGAATCCACCGCTCACGATTCACCGGCAGCCCCACTCGTCATCTCACGGTAGAGCCAGGCTTTGGCTGTGCTCCAGTCGCGCATGACCGTGACCGCAGAAATTTTAAGTGCTTCAGCACTTTCTTCCACGCTGAGCCCGCCGAAAAAGCGCAACTCGACCACCTGCGCCTTCCGCGGATCTATTTGGGCGAGAGCCGAAAGTGCGTCATCCAGCGCCACGATGTTTGCGCCGCGGTCGCTGCCGCCTACGAGTGGCACTTCATCCAGCGAAAGGTGTGCCACACCACCGCCGCGTTTCAGATTACGTCGCCGGGCATGATCCACCAAAATGCGACGCATCAACTGTGCGGATACAGCGAAGAAGTGTGCGCGGTCCTGCCACTGCATCCGGCTGTAATCGACCAGCCGCACGTAAGCTTCGTTCACCAGCGCCGTGGCCTGCAGACTATGGCCCGCTCGCTCTCTTTGCAAATAGCGCCGAGCCAGTGACAACAGCTCCTTGTATACGATGGGCGTCAGTTGGTCGAGCGCAGCCTTATCGCCATTGCTCCAGGCTTGAAGTAGTCGGCTGACGTTCGCCGATGAGGTATCGAGTTGCAGGCTGCCGCGCTGTCCCTTCCCTCTCCAACGTGAGACCTGAATTATAACGCGAACTGAATGTCCGCTCGTGATAGTTCTGACGCGCCGTTTGCGCCTTCTCTGATCGAGGGCACTTGCAATAGCAGGGAGGCCCGGAAACGAGACCAACATGAAACGTTCACTACTGGTGTGTACGGCAGCTTCGAGTCTGTGCACGCTAATTTTTGCGCCGTCTCTAGTCAAGGCACAGGAGCACAGGGAAACGCGCTATGAAGTCATCGACCTGGGCACATTCGAGGGCGCCATGTTCAGCCAAGCGTATGGCCTTAACAGGAAAGGGCACACGGGCGGCTACGCCGCCACCGCCGGCGGGAGTTTGCATGCGTTCCTGTGGACAGAACACAAAGGACTGCAGGACCTTGGCACGCTAGGCGGTTTGAATAGTTTTGGAAGCGGCCCCAATGAGCGAGATGAGGTACCGGTCTCAGCAGAAACCGCGGCCACCGACCCTAACTTAGAAAACTTCTGCGGCTTCGGAACCGGCCACATCTGCTTGGCGGCCGTATGGCGGCATGGCGCGTTGACAGCTCTGCCCACTCTCACCAGCGACGACGGCAAGGGGACCAACAGCCAGGCTGTGGGCATCAACAACCGCGGTCAACTGACTGGCTATTCGGAAACAGGTGTTCTTGATCCGGACTGTTCGATCGCGACTCCGGGCCAGGTGGAACGCTTTGGAGCCGTCACTTGGGATGCGAAGGGCAACGTCCATGAGCTTCGTCCGCTAGCCGGCGACACGGTGGGATTCGGGCTGTCAATCAATAATGCTGGGCAAGTCGCAGGCGCTTCCGGAGCCTGTGCGACAACACCGTTTGTGCCGTTGCAGATAGGGCCACACGCCGTCGTCTGGGATCGCGATGGAACGCCGACCAACTTGGGCACGCTCGGCGGTACCACGGTCAATACGGCGGCGGCGCTGAATGACTCCGGCCAGGTGGTGGGCGGAGCAAGCACACCCGGCAACAAATCGATCCATACCTTTCTCTGGACCAAGGAACGGGGCATGCACGATTTGGGGACAGTCGGTAAGGACGTGGCCAGCATACCAGGTGGTATGGGTGGCATTAACAACAAAGGACAAGTGGTTGGGCTATCCTGCAATGCCAATCCCCTCACTGCACAAGCTCCCCCGAAGTGCCGGGCCTACCTGTGGAGCGATGGCAAAATGTTAGACCTGAATAGCCTTATTACGGCTGACTCTCCGCTTTATCTGAATGCCGGTTTCGGCATCAACGACCGTGGTCAGATCGCTGGCTACGGCACGGAAAGAGGGACTGGCGACACTCACGCTTTCCTCCTAATTCCAATCGATTGCGACTGACACCGAACTAGACTGCGGAGTGTAGCCACACCCCGCAGTCTAATTACTTCCATTACCGGGTCGGGAGAATGTCCGACTTCAGACAATGCTCTGCCCTTGACCGCAATACGAGATGACTTTCAATTTTCGGTGAACAACATAGCATCACGCTGTCGCGGTCAAAGAGTTGAAATCGAGATTGCCCTGCTACTTCAAATCGAAAGTAAACTTAAATCGAGCAGATGTCCAGCGACACTCCATGTCACCTAATCTCGTGATTTCGAAAATCGGATCGGAATCTGACGTCGTGCTCCGGAACTTAGCTGAGCACTATTGCCACGACATGTCAGAGTGGTTTGACCTTGACACAGATGCCGACGGACGCTATTCCTACGACACAGGCTCGGTCTGGGTGAAAGGTTATGACGCGTACTTAGCGAAGGTGGACGACTCGTTAGCTGGCTTCGCGCTCGTTGGATCCGCGGACGAGTGGCTGGGCGATTTTGGCGCACATGACGTTCACGATTTCTTCATACTGCGCAAGTTTCGACGCCGAGGCATTGGCCTGGGGATGGCTACTTTTCTTTGGAACGAACATCCGGGAGAATGGCTCGTCAGGGTATTGGGCGCTAACGCACCCGCCGTCACCTTTTGGCGTACTGTCATTTCCTCCTACTCCGTTGGCCTGTACGGCGAGGTGGAGCAAATCGTCAATGGACGTCTTTGGAAATTCTTTCAGTTCGCATCGAATCGCGCCTAGGCGCTAAGCGGCACGAAAGACTTGCAAAACCTTACACGTGAGGCTCAGGCCATGAATAGAGCTTGTGTGACGGCGATGTTTAGAGGAGCCATTTGTCGGTAGAGTCGGCCGTGTTGAGATTTGCGGTCCAGAATGCCTTATAGGGAACAGATCCGCCCTAGTCGCGAAGTCTAGGGCAATCTGCGATCGAGGGTGTAAAAAGGATTGTGTAAACGCGGTTCTCGAGAAGAGGAAGATAGGAGAACCGGATGGCAATCAAGAAAGAACTGATCGACGAGCTGATCGCCAGTAGCGAAGGAAGCCTGATCGGACCGAACGGTCTGGTGAAGGAACTGACCAAGGCGCTGGTGGAGCGGATGCTGACCGGAGAACTGAATCATCACCTGGGCTACGAGAAGCATGACGTAGCCGGTTACCACAGCGGCAACTCGCGGAACGGCAAGAGCACGAAGACGTTGAAAGGCGAAGCCGGCGAGATGGAGATCGCGGTGCCGCGCGATCGTAATGGCAGTTTCGAGCCGCAGCTGATCGAGAAGCACCAGACGCGCTTTGCCGGTTTCGATGAGAAGATTCTATCGATGTACGCGCTCGGCATGACGACGCGGGATATCCAAGGCCATCTGCAGGAGCTGTACGGCGTGGACGTGAGCGCCGCGTTGATCTCAGAGGTAACCGACAGCGTTCTCGAAGAAGTGAAAGCGTGGCAGGAGCGGCCGCTGGAAGCGCTCTACCCGATTGTGTATCTGGACGCGCTGATGGTGAAGATGCGGCAGGATGGCAAGGTGGAGAACCGAGCGGTGTACACCGCGATCGGGATCAATCTGGAGGGCCAGAAGTCGGTGCTGGGCTTGTGGGCCAGTGGGAACGAAGGCGCCAAGTACTGGATGGCGGTGCTGCAGAACCTGAAAAACCGTGGCATGAAGGATGCCTTCGTGATCTGCACCGATGGGCTGAAAGGTTTCCCGGAGGCCATCGAAGCGGTATTTCCGAGCACGCTGGTGCAGACCTGCATTGTGCATCTGATTCGCGCCAGTCTCCAGTTTGTGAACTGGAAAGAGCGTAAGAGTATGGCGGCGGATTTGAAATCGATATACCGGGCCGTCAGCGCCGAGCAGGCCCAAGCGGCGCTCGCCGATTTCCGGCGCAAATACCCGAAGCACCAGGTGGTAGCCGACGTATGGGAGCGCAGCTGGCAGCGGGTGATCCCGTTCTTCGACTTTCCCGAAGAGATCCGCAAGATCATCTATACGACCAATGCGGTGGAATCGTTGCATATGACGCTGCGCAAAGTGACCAAAAATCGCGGCTCCTTTCCCACCCAGGACGCCGCGATCAAACTGCTCTACCTGGCGCTGCAAAAAGTGTCCCGAAAGTGGCAGACGGTGCAAGGTTGGCGCGAGGCGCTGCGGCAGTTTGCGATCCGCTGGCCGGAACGAATGGAGCAGGCGCGGGCATGAACGGGTTCAGACGAGCCTGCGGCAGCAAGGAGCAGAAAGCATTTCACTTCCCCTTTCCCGTTTCCCCAAGGGGAAAGGCCGGGGCGGGCGGGTTCCCCCCACGCCGCAAATTACGCGGCTCCCCCACAAGAGGGCGCGGCCCCCTTGTGCATCCCCCGCTGGCTTTAAAAAATTCATCGAAACGCGTGACAGCGAACGGAAAACTGAAAGTCAAACTTTAACTGAGTCAAAATAACGAAACGCGTTTACACAAAACGCTTGACACTACCCTGCGATCTGAGCAACTTGACACGTGTTTCGTCCAAATTGTTAAGTCCCCGGCGCACGCGGAGCCTCTGCATCCATCGTGCATAACCCTCGTTTGTCCACGGCAATCGGACCATGACCCCGAATGCCAAACATTGCCACCCGAACGAATGGCATCCGCTACTCGCGTGCTGTATCTGACCAGGTCCACTAGCAAACAACCGTTCAAATCGATAAAGATGTTCTAGCCAAAATGACTCTAATTGCAGCACTGAGAATCAAAACTTGATTGAATGGCACCTTGCAGCAAAACTACCGGGAAGAACACGACGCACAAACGCGCAAGGATCAAGACCTTAACCTGGTCAACAGCGCATTCGGGCACGCAAAAAGCTCACTCGCCCCAGAACGTCCTTGCCGAGTGGCAAGGGTATCCAGTTGAGGTACAATCCGCCGCAGTTCCGCGCCTCAATCCGGACTCCCAGATACTCACACAGCCTCTATCACCACAGCCGCCAAACGTCAGTCACAAACTTTCAAAATTTGCTCCCGCCATTGACCCGCCAAGACTTACCCCCGAAAGTCTGTTCCCGCTCCTCAAGCGATGCCCCCTCATCTGCTACCCTCAACTCGCCCAAACTCCCATACGCAAGGAGCCCTCATGACCGACCGCACCATCCGCCGCGCCCAGGAACGCCGCGCCAAAAAGCTTGCCCGCAAAGAAGCGCAAGGCGCCAGCCTTCACCCGGACCTGCCACCGTCCGCCCCCACCGAAATCCTAGCTGACCAGCCAGAAACCGAACTGACCGCCGAACCGGATTCGGCCTCAGCCCCATCATCACCCGCTCGCCTCGCCGCCAACCGTGCCAACGCGCAACGCTCCACCGGTCCCCGTACCGCCGAAGGCAAAGCACGCTCGGCCATCAACGCCGTCAAAACTGCGCTCACCGGACGCACCGTGCTCCTCCCCTCTGACGACGCCGCCCTCTACCGCCATCACCTCGAACGCTTCACCGAAGAACTCAAACCCGTCACAGCCCGCGAATCGGTCCTCGTGCAATCGATCGCCGACACCGATTGGCGTCTCCTTCGCATCCCCGCGCTCGAATCCGCCATCTACGCCCGCGGCCGCGCAGAAAATACAACCGCCGAACACTCCGGCCTCGCCGACCTCCAAACCTTCCTCCAATACGAAAAGCAGCTGCGCAACTTGCAACTCCAGGAAGCTCGCCTCCGCCGCCATCGCGAAAAAGATCTCGCCGAACTCAAATCTCTCCAGCAAACCCGCGTCGCCGAAGAACGCCGTCAACTCGAAGAGGCCGCCATGCTCTACACCGCCGCCCGTCACGACGGCCGCTCCTTCGATCCCGCCGACCATGGCTTCGAATTTCCACTTGAGGACGTCCAAGCCTTTCTCGACGGTGCCCGCGCCGCCCAACTCTATCGAAACTCCCTCAAACAGGCCAAAGCCGCCGCGTAAACCCTAGTTTCAGATTGCAAATTGCAATATAATGGGGATGGAGACACCATGCGGGTCGCCGAAAAGATTCGCCACCTACGCCTTGTCGAAGGTCATCGCCGAGGTCTCGGCCGCGAAATGACTCAAAAGGAACTGGTCAGCGCGCTCAGCGGCGAGACGGACAAGGGAATCAGCCAACCCTACCTGTCTCAACTCGAACGAGGGCAGCGTAAACACCTCACCAACACCACTCGTCGGGTTTTGGCCAAGTTCTTTCAGGTTCATCCCGGCTACTTAGTCGACGATCCCGACGACTCCCATTTAAGCCCGCTCTCGAGCCCTGCCGATCGCGAAGAAAAGCTCGATCTCTGGTTAATCGGAGGCGCTGAACGCTTCAGCAAGGATCCGGCACTCGCCGAATCCCTCTTGCAAGTGGCTCAGCACGAGGACACTCGCGGTTGCCTGCTGCTGCTGGCCGATATCCTCAAAGCCCCCGGTCTGATCGGCCAATTATCCGCGGCTGTGAAACAGCAGCCTGGCCCATCCACGAGTGACCTATGACAGCGTCCAACATTCTGCTCTTCTGCTTCGTGCTCGGCGCTGTTTGGACGATCGCTTCGTGGCTGTTAGGCGCAGGGCACCTGGGCCACTCTCACGCGGGGGGCCATCACGCCGGCACTGCCCACGGCCACGCTCCTCATGCCCCGCACTCCTCGCACGCCGGCCACGCCAAACCTGCCGGTTCTGCTTCGAGCGGGTCTCTGCTTCTCTACTTCGTGAGTCCGCCCAGTCTAGGAGTGTTTCTCACTTGGTTCGGCGGCATGGGATACCTGCTCACGCGGCATACCGGCCTGGAATTCTGGCTCGATCTCACCATCGCGGGCGGCCTCGGCGTCATCGGCGCGCTCGCTGTGGCTTCGTTCTTGCGTTTTCTCCAATCCAAGGAAAAGCCGCTCGATCCGGCCGACTTCTATCTGCCCGGAACCTTAGCCCGCGTCAGCAGCACCATTCGCCCGGACGGCATCGGCGAAGTGCTCTACGTCCAGCATGGGGTGCGCCGGTCCGCCGCGGCGCGCAGCGAAAATGGAACTCCCATTCCTCGCGGAGCCGACGTCGTCGTGACCCGTTTCGAAAAGAGTGTTGTTTTTGTACAAACCTGGGATGCAATGCTCACCCAGCGGGCAAACGAAAGCTTCGTCCCGGAATCATTGCTCAAGGAGACCAAAGATGTCGAGTGAAGTAATAATCATCGCGATCGTAATTGTGCTCGTGCTGTTTTTTGCCATGAGCACGCTGGCGACGCTGTTTCGAAAAGCCGGTCCGCATGAGGCTCTGATTGTGTATGGCCTGCGTGGCACCCGCATCGTGAAAGGGCGCGGCACCGTGATCTTCCCCATGGTGGAAAGCTATCGCCAGCTCTCGCTCCAGCTCATGTCCTTCGATGTAGCCCCTCAACAGGACCTCTACACCAAACAGGGCGTCGCCGTCACCGTTGAAGCCGTGGCGCAGATCAAAGTGAAGAGCGATCCGGAATCCATTCAGACCGCCGCCGAGCAGTTCCTCACCAAGTCTGACCAAGCCCGCGAAGGTCTTATCCGCCTGGTGATGGAAGGCCACCTCCGCGGCATCATCGGCCAACTCTCGATCGAGCAAATCGTCAAAGAACCCGAGATGGTCGGCGACCGCATGCGCGCCACCTGTGCCGACGACATGAGCAAAATGGGCCTCGAGGTCATTTCCTTTACCATCAAGGAGGTCCGCGATCAAAATGAATACATCACCAACATGGGAAGGCCTGACGTGGCCCGCATCAAGCGCGATGCCGACGTTGCAACAGCAGAAGCCGAGCGCGATACCGCGATTCGCCGCGCCGAAGCGATGCGTGCCTCTGCCGTCGCCAGGGCGCAAGCCGATCAGGAACGCGTGCTTGCCGAAGCGCTCTCCATGGCCGCTCAAGCCGAGGCCCAGCGTGACCTTGAAATCAAGCGCGCCCAATACACCGAGCTCGTCAAACGCCAGCAGGCACAAGCCGATAAAGCCTACGATATCCAGGCCAACACCATGCAGCAGCAGGTCGCCCTCGAAGCCGTAAAGATTCGCCAGGTCGAGAAGGAAGGCGAGGTCAAGGTTCAGGAAGCCGAAATCCTCCGCCACGAAAAGGAGCTGATCGCCACGGTTCTCAAGAACGCGGAAGTCGAAAAACAGCGCATCGAAATGCTCGCCGAAGCCTCTCGTACCAGAATGACCATCGAAGCCGAAGGCGCAGCATTCGCTACTCGCGCGCAGGGTGAAGCCGACGCTGAAATCATCCTCAAGAAAGGCGAGGCCGAAGCCAAAGCCATGACCGTCAAGGCCGAGGCTTATCAGGAGTGGAACCAGGCGGCCGTTCTCGACAAGCTCATCACCGGCTTGCCCGAAGTCGTCAAGGCAATGGCGGCGCCGCTGTCGAATGTCGACAAAATCACGATCGTTTCCACCGGCGAAGGCTCTGCTACCGGCCTCAACAAAATCACTGGAGACATGACCAAGATCGCCGCGCAAGTTCCCGAACTCGTTCAAACCCTCTCAGGTATGGATATGGGAGAACTTTTTGCCAAGGTCCGCGGACTCAACGATCGCAGCGGCTCGCAGGCTTCGAAGAACGGCGTTAAGAGCTGACCCGGGAGTAAATGTCGGCTAGTTGCAAGCGAGCTTGAATGTGGGGCTCATGGAAGGTTTGTGTTGCGCCCGATCCCGAGCGTTGCCGCATACATTCCTTCCAGCAGCTCTTGCGACCTGCCATCGTAGTCCGCCGAAAGTTCCCACATGAACGATCCGCCCTGCCCGCGCGCCCAAACCGAGTAATACACGCGCTTGTAAGTCGAAATACCGTGTTTGATCAGGCCGTGGCTGCCGGCGCGGTGGTTCGGTCCCCGATGCAGAATCACGACTACGGATGGCGTGATGGCTCAGTAGTAGACCCGCTCGGGCATCGCTGGGAGATCGGTAAGCCGCTGTAGCCAAACTTGATAAGCGAGAAGCAGATCCAGCTCGACAACTGCCTGGTGGCAAAGCCTCACGTACGTTCGCCGGAGGCCGTGAGGAGCGGCGCCTCGGAGACCGCATTTCGACGCTGCTTCTTTTGCAACTCCCGAGATGACCTTAAGGCTAAACTCGCTTGGCGCAATCCTTCCGGCTTTATTGATGGTAAGAAAGATATCGGGCCTACATGTATACCCGCAGCGCGGAGAGCCATTCTTGAATCGCTTCATCAAGCCAATCCGGAACCGGCACAGCCCGTACATGCCTTCCTTTGCCTACGACGTCAGCAAAGACCAGTGTTCCTCACGTCGTTGCAGTTCTCGTAGCGAGAAGGCCGACAGCCCGGGACGCCTGAGATCACAACCCGGTAATGTTGTCACCATCGCGTAGTGACGTTTGCCGCGCAAGTAATCGAGGTTTAACATTCCGAGAATGGATAACCCTGATGAGCGGTGAGCCAATTGCTGAGGCGAATCATAAATCGGACGAAACCTTACGGAAGATTACGACGGCTGCTCGGGAAACAGTCCCGGCATCCAACGTCCTGCAAGCGCGGCGGGGAACACGAGGCGGAGCGGTGCGTGCGGATGATTAGAGATGAGTACGCCCTTATCGGTGAGGGTGGAAACGATGCGCCGCGCTTGGCGGTCGCCCGTGCCCACGACCGCGTCGACATCGCCGCGCGGCAGTTCGGCCGCGATAGAGCACAGCTTCGAGAATGGGCTTGGCCTTTGGGAGGTAATCCGTTGAGTCTTATCTCGTCGTCCACCCAACTCAGGATGCGGCTGCGGAGCCGTTCCGGCTGGACGAGTTGTTCCATGAAGGCGACTTGATCGATGCAAACCTCAAGAAAGAAGCGAGTGAAGGAGACAAGCGTTTCCTCGCTCAGTGCTCCACGGACGTCGAGGTCGTTGCGGCGAGGCAGATCGCATTCGGACAGATGACTCTTATACTCCGACACACGGCCCGCCAGGCCGCGGGCGACGGACCATATCGCGCCCGTATCAAGCGCATCGAGCAGAATCGCATGCGACATGAGGCGGGCGACGCGTCCGTTGCCGTCGAGGAAAGGGTGCATCCAGAGAAACCGGTGGTGAGCGGCGGCCTTCGAGAGGATCGCTTCGGTCCGTCCTATGCCTCCGTAAACTTCGGCAAAGCGGGCGAGAAAGCGGGGCAGGGCGCCCGGACTTATGGCGATGTGGTTCCCGACGCGCACGTCCCGGTCGCGTAGTTGACCCGGCACGACACGCGCGCGTTTTTGTTTCGGGATCTTCCACCCACAGCATCTCTTCCGGCAGCAGCTCACAGAAGCGCCGATGAATTTCACTGATTCCATCTGGCGTTAAGGCAGCGCGGTCTTTGAGACCGCCGCCGTCGATTCATTTCTGTACGGCCATGTGCGCGTTGGCCTCAAGCTGCAGATTGCGGTCGTGAAGATTATGGCTGTAATCGCCGCGCAAGGCGCGCTCGATATCAACGGGATGTGTGTTATGTCCTTCGATGAGATTCGAATAGTAACAGTTCATCGCACGGACCAGGTCGGCTAGCGAGGAAACAGTACTGGGAGGAAGACTCGCGCGGAAGCTGGCGGATTTGTGTGTGAGATCAAGGGCGAGGTCGGCGAGTTCGGACCGATGCCTGTGGCTGACGATTAGGGGTTCCATGGAGGAAACGGGCTCGCTGCGGTCCGCTACGATGTCCGCTTCTGTGTCCACTTCCATAAGATACTCCAGCAAAACGTTAAACTGCTTTATTTCAGAGGTGTAGCGCTAAATTGAAGAGGAGATAAGCGTCACAGATTGACTGGCTCAACGTCCGCTTAAATGTCCGGTCAGAAATGGTAGTAATGAGTGCCTGGTCGAGATCCTGCCAGACTTGAGCAGAACTTCTCTGTGACAGCAGCATGAGCGAAGTAATACCCGACTGAACCCAGCAAATGTCTTTATTATTTCCTCAGTTTCACGTAAGGCATGGGCAAACACGACGGGCATCTAACGTCTGTGTGCGTTGAGGACAAGTCAGGGCTCATTCGGCGACCGAATCCACGAGGGATCTGACCCAAAACCCAAACTGGTCCACTCGAAATTTGAGAAAAGGGCGTTTTGACCCGCCCCTGTATGTCTCCCTTCTTCCCGATGGTGAAGGTTCCTTTGCCGCGTCAACTAACATTCTGTTCCGTGATGTCGGGTTTGTACTAGGCTTTGGCTTTTGTGAGCAACTAAGCTTTCTTTATGCAAACTTCTTCGACTACTCCACGCAAAGTTGTCTTGGCAGGAGCCTCTCTCAAGGCGGCTCCTTTCCTGAATAGTGAAGCTCTAACCACCCCGCCTGCCGATGTATCTGCCAAAGAGTTCCTGAGAAAGTGGGAACGTGCCTGGAACAACCATGACGCGCACCAACTCTGCTTGCTCCATACGCCTGATGCCAACACGGTCAACAGGCATGGCACACTCGTGCAAGGTCATGAAGCGCTGGAGAAGGCTCTCGGTTTTCTTCACGGCGTCGGGGGGCCGTATCATGACATCACCGCGCCGCCCTTGCAGCTGATCGACCTTCGACAGATTTCGCCGAACGTGATGATTGTGCAGGCGAGATGGAAGAGCCCGGTAATGAATCCAGACGGCAAGCTCGATCTGGCGAAGGAAAACGATATGGTTGTGTCGTACACGCTGCTGGAAGAGGGCGGCAGCTGGAGAGCGACTCAGGTCGACCTGCACAATGTTGAGGAGATGGATCTGCCTTACTCGAACCCAGGGCAGAGATCTTAGCCTTGCCATGGAGGCACAATGCTGACAACGCAAAGCGCGCCGCCGGATCCGGTCCTTCGGCCATTCGTCCAGTGGTATGTGCAGCGCGAGACGGTCCCCAACGCCGGAGAGATCATTGAGCCGGTGTTTCCTCGCGCGGGCACGATGCTTATCTTTCAGTTCGCGGCAACCTATCAGGTCAAGGAGTACGAGACGGAACAACTTCGCCGTTCCTGGGCGGCAACCGTTATCGGGCCTATAGATTTACGCAGAACGCGGCTAATTCTGCACGATCATGTGCAGTCGCTGGATGTGCTCTTTCGGCCCCTGGGGCTGTACCGAATGTTTGGCGTGCCGATTTCGCCGCTTGCTGGAGGCGGCGCTGACGGACACGCGGTCTTTGGGCCGCAGGTCTCATTTCTCCATGAGTGCCTCGGCAACGCTACAAGATTTGCCGATCGGGTGCAGATTCTGGACAGCTTCTTCCTGAACCGATTGCAATTATCGGATCCGCTCAAACCGGCGGCGCTCGCAATGCGTCTGGTGGGTTCTGGAAGATGGAGCGTGACGGCTGCCGCAGAGGAGATCGGGGTCAGTGAGCGCCAGTTTGAGCGGCGATCGCATGCGTGTTCTGGAGTCTCTCCAAAGCTGTTCGCACGAATTTCCCGCTTCCAGCGCGCCATCCAGAAACGCCGCTCAGGCTCCGCTAGTTGGCTGGACATCGCCCACGAAGTCGGTTATTACGACCAGATGCACTTGATCAGAGACTTTCATGATCTTGGAGGAGGCACTCCTACTGAAGTCATGAAGGAGATAGCGGATAACCATCTCATTTCTTTCTTCTGCCGATGAAACGATCCAGGAGAGTTAGGGCTTTCGCTGCGCGGATGGTTTTCGGGCCAATCGGAACTCTGGGGAGCGCGGCCATGAGGATCTGGGCGGACTGCGGTTGTAACTAGAAGAGCTATTCGAGGTCGTAGCGGTCGTAGTGGGAACAAAGTTGGCGACCGAACGGCCCTTAGGGCTTTACGCCCTCATCAATCGCGAGAAATACAACCCAAATAGAGCCCGACGCTGATCGTCGTATCGGTGCTGATGACAAAAGATCGTTGACAACAGCGCCACAGAACCAGAAGTCCAACTCGGAACAGTGAAATCCCAACAGCTGACTGCCGATAATTTCCTCATACAGTTCCGGAGGGTGTAAAAAGGATTGTGTAAACGCGGTTCTCGAGAAGAGGAAGATAGGAGAACCCGAATGGCCATCAAGAAAGAACTGATCGACGAGCTGATCGCCAGTAGCGAAGGAAGCCTGATCGGACCGAACGGTCTGGTGAAGGAACTGACCAAGGCGCTGGTGGAGCGCATGCTGGCCGGCGAGCTGAACCATCACCTGGGCTATGAGAAGCACGAAGTAGCCGGCTACCACAGCGGCAACTCGCGGAACGGCAAGAGTACGAAGACGTTGAAAGGCGAAGCCGGCGAGATGGAGATTGCGGTGCCGCGCGATCGCAACGGCAGTTTCGAGCCGCAGCTGATCGAGAAGCACCAGACGCGCTTTGCCGGTTTCGATGAGAAGATTCTATCGATGTACGCGCTCGGCATGACGACGCGTGACATTCAGGGCCACCTGCAGGATTTATACGGCGTCGAGGTGAGCGCCGCGTTGATCTCGGAGGTCACCGGGCAGCGTCATGGAGGAAGTGAAAGCCTGGCAGGAGCGGCCGCTGGAAGCGCTCTACCCGATCGTGTATCTGGACGCGCTGATGGTAAAGATGCGGCAGGACGGCAAGGTGGAGAACCGAGCGGTGTACACCGCGATCGGGATCAACCTGGAGGGCCAGAAGTCGGTGCTGGGGTTGTGGGCCAGTGGGAACGAAGGCGCCAAGTACTGGATGTCGGTGCTGCAGAACCTGAAAAACCGTGGCATGAAGGACGCCTTCGTGATCTGCACCGATGGGCTGAAAGGCTTCCCGGAGGCCATCGAAGCGGTATTTCCGAGCACGCTGGTGCAGACCTGCATTGTGCATTTGATCCGCGCCAGCCTCAACTTCGTGAACTGGAAAGAGCGCAAGAGTGTGGCGACAGATTTGAAGTCGATTTACCGCGCTTCTAGCGCCGAGCAGGCCGAAAGGGCGCTGGGCGAGTTCCGGCGCAAATACCCGAAGCACCAGGTGGTAGCCGACGTATGGGAGCGCAGCTGGGGTAGTGTCAAGCGTTTTTGTGTAAACGCGTTTCGTTATTTTGACTCAGTTAAAGTTTGACTTTCAGTTTTCCGTTCGCTGTCACGCGTTTCGATGGATTTTTGAAGCCAGCGGGGGATGCACAAGGGGGCCGTGCCCTCTTGTGGGGGGAGCCGCGTAATTTGCGGCGTGGGGGGAACCC